>CAWBTC010000019.1:0-223196 GCA_963791635.1 uncultured Acidimicrobiaceae bacterium | reverse complement strand
GCCCCAGCATCCAATCGGGGTGGGCGCGGGAACAGGTCGCTGTCGGGGTTGACCATTTCAGGTTCGAACCACAGCCCGAAGGACATGCCGATTTTATGGACATGGGCGATAAGCGGATGCAGGCCGTCGGGCCATTTGTTGCGGTCGATGGTCCAATCGCCAAGGCTTGCTGGTGTCGTTGTCGCGTTTGCCGAACCAGCCGTCATCCAGCACGAAGCGTTCGGCGCCAAGGTCTGCAGCGCGGTCGGCAAGGGCGGTCAGTTCTGCGAGGCTGTGGTTGAAATAGACGGCCTCCCAGCAGTTGTAATGCACCGGGCGCGGTTTGGCGGGTTCTGGCCATTGCACCACGTCATCGCGGATCTGCCGCTGGAAGGCGGTGCCGATGCCGTTCAGGCCGGTGGTGGAGAAGGCGGCATACAGCGGGGCGGTTTGGAAATGGGTTCCGGGTTCGGTCTCGGACCCTGTCGCATGGCCGAATTGTATTTGGCGGCGGCCATCGGGCAGTTCTTCGGCGACCATGCGGTGGCCACCGGACCAGCCCGAACGCAGGGCAAAGGCTGTGCCTTGGGTGTTGGTGCAGCCTGTTTCGGGCAGGATCAGGTAGGGCGGGTGTTCGCGGCCGGAGCGACCTGTGCGGCTTTCGCGCAGTCTTATACCGGGGGTCCATGCGACGTGGTTCAGGGCAAACTCGCGGGTCCATTTGCCGGAGACGTCGATCATTTCGTCCTGCAAGTTGGGGCGCAGGTAAGACCGGGGCGGCGAGCCATTGGATACGGATTGGCGTGGTCGCATGTGAGGTCTGTTTGCAGGGTTAGGATACCCGAGGCCGAGGCGCAGATGTCGTGGGTTAGCGTCAGGCCCCCAGCCCGGCTGATCAGGCGGAGGTGGTTGGGGGTGGTTTCAGCATGTGAAAACTGGAACGCGGGCAGCAGGGGCGTGCCGTCTGCCGCAGACAGCACAAGACCGGGCTGGCCTTGGAAAGCGCGCCCGCCTTCGGGGCACAGCGTCAGGGCGGCAACCCCGTCGATCATGCCGCCGGTCAGGTCGGTCCGGCGGCGGCGGCAAGAGCCTCAAGTTCCTCGTCATCAGGCAGGCGGGCACCCCAGTAGATCACTTCGGGGAAGGCATGGTCACGGCGAGAGCCAAGGTTTGGGCCCCCGGCATCAAGTCGGACGTGGTCACTTCACGGCCCCCATGGTCAGGCCCGCGATGAAGTGTTTTTGCATCAGGAAGAACATCAGGACCGGCGGCATGGCCGCGATGATCGAGCCTGCCGAGACCAGATGCCATTGCGCCACGCATTGGCCGTTCAGCGAATTGAGGCCAGCAGTGACCGGCTGGATGCTGGCCGATGTGGTCAGCACGGTGGCCCAGAAATATTCGTTCCAGATGAAGGTGAACACCAGCACCGACAGGGCCGCGATGGCCGGGCGCATCAGGGGCACGACGATGTACCAGAAGATCCGGATCTCCGACACGCCCTCGACCCGGGCGGCCTCGATCAGCTCAAACGGCATGCCTTTGATGAAATTGCGCATGAACAGGGTGCAAAATCCGGTCTGAAAGGCGATGTGAAACAGGCCGAGGCCGGTGGTGGTGTTGATCAGGCCAAGGTTGACGGTCATGTCGCGCACCGGCACCATCAGATCTGGAACGGCACGAAGTTGCCCGCCACAAAGACGAAGAAAATCAACATGTTGAAGCGGAACTTATACACGCCAAGCGCGAAGCCGGTCATCGTGGACAGGGCAACCACGCCGATGACGACCGGGATCGTCAGCTTGAACGAATTCAGGATGTACTGCCCGATGGCGGAATTGCGGAACACATCGGCGTAGTTTTCGAACGCGATGTAGTGACGGCATGCCGAAGTAGTTGCCCTGCGCCAGATCGGACGCCGGGCGCAGCGAGGTCAGCGCCACGCCCAGCAGCGGAAACAGCCACAGGATCAGGGCGACGGGCAGCGCCACCTTGTACATGATTTGCGTGGAGCGCGAGGTTTGTTCGATTGGGCGTGGGAACATGGCTTAACGCTCCGTTCTCGTCGCGCCACATCTTCCAGATGAAGCCCGAGATGAAAATCATCATGATGGCGAACAGCACCACGGCGATGGCAGCACCGTAGCCCATACGGTAGCCGTATTCCGACAGGGCTTGTTCGTACATGTAGTAGGACAGCACGCGGGACGATCCGTAAGGGCCGCCCGTGGTCATGATCGACACGAGGTCGAACGACCGGAGCGCGCCGATGACGGTGACAACAACCGCGATGAATGTGGCAGGGCGCAGTTGCGGGATGATGACATACCACAGCATCTTCCAGCCCTTGGCACCGTCCAGCCGCGCGGCCTCGATCTGATCGGGGGCGACGTTGTTCAGGCCGGTCAGATACAGGATCATCACATAGGCGATCTGCGGCCAAAGGCCTGCGGCGATGATGCCGTAGTTGACGTAATCTTCATCGGCCAGAATGGCGATGCCGTTGCCGGTCAAAAATTCGATCACCTTGTAGAGCAGGCCGAAGTTCGGGGCGTAGAACCACGCGAACATCAGGCCGACGACGACTTGGGAAATCACGAAGGGAAAGAAGAACAGCGATTTGTAGATGCGGATGCCGCGCACGGTTTGGTTCAGGAAAATCGCCATGAACAGGCCGATGGGCACGGCCAGCATATAAAGCACCAACCACAGCACGTTGTTTTTCAGCGATGTGGTGAAGGCTTCATCATCGAACAGTTCGACGTAATTGGCCGTGCCGATCCAGACTTTTTCGCCCAAGACCATCCCAATCGTAGAACGACATCCACATGGATTGGAAGATCGGGATGATCACATAGACCAGGAACATCACCATGCCGGGGGCAAGAAACAACCACGGGGCAAGGCGGCGCTGGTTGGCTTTCCAATAGGCGGACATCAGACCCCTCCGGGTTAAATTGCGGATGTCAGAAAAGCGCCCCGAGGTTTGATCCACGGGGCGCGGCGTACGCCGACTGCGAGAGTTACTTGTAGGCTTGGCCGCGGACTTTTTCGAGACGGTCAAGGATTTCTGGCAGACGCTCTGGCTTCACCATGAATTCCTGGAAGCCTTCCATGCCGGCCTTTGCCATTTCGGCGGGCGCGTCACGGTCGAAGAACTGTGCCAGCGCATAGGCCGACGACAGCGATTCAAAGCCAGCGACAGGAACGGATCAGCCGCGGCAACGGTGGCGTTCTTGTTGGTCGGCAGCTGGCCCAAAGCGGCGTTCAGCTTGGTTTGCACTTCGGCATAGGCGACATAGGCCAAGAAGGTCTTGGCGTCTGCGACGTTCTTGGCACCGGCCGTGATGTGGATCGTGTCGGTCGGTGCTTCTTCGGCGCGCGGGATACCGGGGGTGATTTCCGGGAACACCATGAAGCCGAGGTTGTCGTTGGTCATGCCGCCTTCTTTGAAGGTGCCGACCGCAAAGTTCCCCATGACGTAGTTCGCAGCCTTGCCTTGCACCAGCAGCGCTGCAGCATCTTGCCAATCAATCGCAGCGTGGTTTGCGGTGATGTAGGGCTGAATCTTTGCCCATTCCGCGAAGGTGGCTTTCACCTTGTCATCGGTCCATGCGACTTTGCCAGCGGTCAGATCCATGTGGAATTCATAGCCGTTGGTGCGCATGTTGATGTAATCGAAAATGCCAGCTGCGGGCCACAGTGCCGATGTGCCGGTGGTCAGGCAGTCAATGCCGGCTGCTTGGAATTTGGCGCAGTTTTCGACAAATCCCGCCCAAGTGGTTGGCACTTCGACGCCAGCCGCTTTGTAGGCGTCTTTGTTAAAATAGATGCCCCACTGGTAGTAGGTATAGGGCACGCCCCACTGCTTGCCATCGATGGTCATCGAGGCTTTGGCGGATGCCAGGCTGTCGCCCAGACCGTTGGCTTCCCAGACGTCAGACACGTCCTGAAACTGGCCCGCGTTGACGAAGGGGGCCATGCGGTTACCGGCATACCAGTTCGCCAGATCTGGCGAATCGGTGGTCAGGAAGTTGCGGATGGCGGTCTTGTAGCCTTCGTGATCGAAGTTCTGCAGAACAACGTCGATCTCTGGATTGGCGGCTTCGAAATCCGCGATCAGGGCTTCCATTGCGGCCAGTGGTATGGCGTCGAAATCCGCGAAATATTTCAGTTCGCGCGTTTCTGCCATGGCAGTGCTGGACATCAGCAAGCCTGCCAGAAGCGCAATTGCGCCCTTCTTAGAATGGACCATGGTTTCCTCCCTTAGGTTCCACTATTTGAAACTTAGTCTTGAATATTGAAAACTATGTCGTGTATCGTTTAAGCTGTCAACAGGGAGCGAGGGTTGATTGCAAATGGGCGATGAAGGCACGGGCGACGGCACGGTTGGCAAAGCACTGGATGTGCTGGACATGGTTGCCATGGCCGGGCCGCCCGGTGCGGTTTACCGAATTGCTGACCGCAGGACCCTATCCCAAAGCCACGATGTACCGGTTTTTGCAGACGCTGACCAACCAAGGCATGCTGGCCTATGACCCGGATCGGCAGGTCTATTCTTTGGGGGTACAGACTGGTGCGGCTGGCCCATGCGGCATGGGCGCAAAGTTCGCTTGCGCCGATTGCAAGGCCTTGGATTGATACGCTTTCCGGGGAAGTCGGCGAAACGATTCATCTGGCGCAAATGGATCAGGCGCAGGTGCTGTATGTGGACAAACGCCACGCGACGCGGGCGGTGGAAATGTTCAGCCAAGCGGGCAAGGTTGGCCCGGCCTATTGCACCGGAGTTGGCAAGGCGATGCTGGCGTTTTTGCCGGCCGATGTGCAGGACCGCGCCATTTCGCGGCAGGCATTTCACCGGTTCACCGACAACACCATTTGCACGCCGATTGCACTGCTGGCCGAGTTGCAGGTGATTCGCAAACGCGGCTATGCCTTCGACAACGAAGAACACGAGCCGGGAATCATCTGCATCGCGCTGCCGATCCTGACGCAAACCGGGCGGGTGATGGGGGCGCTTTCAGTGACATCCACAACATCACGGTCAAGTCTGGAGGCGCTGGCGCTGTTGGCGCCGCGCATTCGGGAAACGGCCAGTGCCATTGCGGCAGAAGCCGAAAGCTGGCGCTTTCCAGAAGATCATTCGAGCTATTTAGTTTTGTCGCGCATTTGATCCGAAAACCGCTCACACTTTTCGGAATGCGCTTTAGAGGGAGGAAATCATGGCGGGTGTCGCATTAAAGAATGTGGTGAAGCAATTTGGTGACGTGAAAGTGATTCACGGCGTTGATCTGACGGTCGAAGACGGCGAGTTTTGCGTCTTTGTCGGCCCGTCGGGCTGTGGCAAATCGACGTTGCTGCGCATGGTGGCGGGGCTGGAGGAAACCATCCGGCGGCGCCATTCACATCGGCGCGCGCGATGTGACCAAGGCCGACCCGGCAGAACGTGGCGTGGCGATGGTGTTTCAGACCTATGCTTTGTATCCCCATATGACGGTGGCCGAAAACATGGGGTTTGGTCTGAAAATGACCGGGCATCCGAAGGATGAAATTGCCAGCAAGGTCAAAGAAGCCAGCCGGATTTTGAAGCTGGATGATTATCTGTCCCGCAAACCCAAGGCGTTGTCAGGCGGGCAGCGGCAGCGGGTTGCGATTGGCCGGGCGATTGTGCGCGGGCCGCAGGTGTTTTTGTTTGACGAGCCTTTGTCGAACCTTGATGCCGAATTGCGGGTGGAAATGCGGGTGGAAATCGCCCGTTTGCACCGCGAAATCGGGCGCCACGATGATTTATGTGACCCATGATCAGGTCGAGGCGATGACGCTGGCCGATAAGATCGTGGTGCTGCGCAAGGGCCGCATCGAACAGGTCGGCGCGCCGCTGGAGTTGTATCACAACCCCGACAACCGCTTTGTGGCGGGCTTTATTGGCAGCCCGGCGATGAATTTCGTGGCGGGCAAGGTGGAAAAGGCGGGCGTGATTGCGGCAAAGGGTTTGTCGGGGTCGGTTAGCACGCGGTGGCTTTGCCGGGGGCCGGGGCGGATGTGATTGTCGGCCTGCGCCCGCAGCAGCTGCGGCTGGACGCAGGCGGCAACACGCATAGGGTTGAACTGACCGAGGCGTTGGGCGGCGTGTCGTTTGTTCACCTGACCGCGCCATCGGGCGAAAAGCTGGTGATCGAGGCGCATGATGATCTGACCATCAAGCCGGGCACGATGGTTGGGGTCAGCTTTGACGCGGCCGACGCGATGTTTTTTGCGGCGGATGCGGACGCGGTTGCGCTGTCATGCGCTAAGCCCACTTCTAATCGGAAAAATGCCTTTGGCCGCGCGCTGCGGCCAAGGCCATCTGGTGTTGGCGTTCGCGAAACCGGGCGCGGTCCTGATCGGTATGTTCGGCCATGCAGCGGTGGCAGGACACGCCTTTTTCAAATTCCGGATGGGTTTTGTCATGCGCCGACAGCGGCCTGCGGCAGGCGTGGCACATGTCATAGTCGCCCGGCACAAGGCCATGGCCAACCGATACGCGTTGATCGAAAACAAAGCATTCCCCTGCCACAGGCTTTGCATCCTGCGGCACGTCTTCAAGGTATTTCAGGATGCCACCTTTCAGGTGAAACACGTCTTCAACCCCCTGCCCCAGCAGGTAATTGGTGGATTTTTCGCAGCGGATGCCGCCTGTGCAGAACATCGCGATGCGTTTGCCGGCAAAGCGGTCTTTGTTCTGCCTCCCACCATGCGGGAAATTCGCCGAAGGCGTGGGTTTCGGGATCAACCGCACCCTGAAACGTGCCGATGGCAACTTCGTAATCGTTGCGGGTATCAATTACCGCCACATCGGGATCAGCGATCAGCGCGTTCCAATCCGCGGCATCAACATAGTGGCCGACGCGGGCCAAAGGGTTGATATCGGGCTGGCCCATGGTGACGATTTCGCGCTTCAGGCGCACTTTCATGCGGCCAAAGGGCGGTGTTTCGGAATAGCTTTCCTTCCATTCCAGCGCGGAACAGCCCGGCAAAGCGCGCAGATAGGGCCAAGACCGCATCTATCCCGTCGCGCGGCCCTGCTATGGTGCCGTTGATGCCTTCGCTCGCCAACAACAAGCGATCCCTTGACGCCCTGCGCGCGGCACAACGCCAACAGCGGGCCTTGCAGGGCGGCGGGGTCGGGAAACCGTGTGAAGTGATAAAGGGCGGCGATGGTGAACATGGGCGTGAGATAAGGGTGAAGCAGGTGTTTTGGCAAGAGCCGGGGCCATCAGGGGGTCAAACCATGCTGGCTATAGCCGCCCGCAGCGCCTGCACCCGTGGCGCCGAGGTGCGCCGTTGCGTGGCGCTGGCAAAGCCCAGTTCCAGCGCCCGTGCAGTAGCAACTGCTGGCTCTGAACACGAGGCATGCACTTCGGCCAAGGGCAGGCCGCGCAGGTGGTGAATTGTATCGGCGCTGATCCCCGCACCCGGCATGATCATTATCCGCCCCGCCGCCAGATCAAAGGCATGGGCGAGCTTTGCACCCCGTCGGGTGCAGATACTGCCTGCCCTGAGGTAAGTATTCCGTCAAACCCAAGTCGACGGCCAGATCTATCGCCTCTGGGCTCGCGCCCTGGGTGTCGCATCCGGCAAGGAGCAAGCCGATGTACACCGACGCGGAGCCGATGCCGGCCGCCCAGGCCACCATCGCCGTCACCCGCCGGGCAAGCAGCGCTCCGGCCCCCGACGGTGCGATGAGCATGCCGAACACGAGCAACGTGCCGACTGCCTGAAAGCTCACCACGACGGTGACGGCCACCAGGACGAGCATCGCAACGTGGTAGCGGCTCGACCGGAATCCCGAGACGTCGGCCTGCTCAGGGTCGAAGCACAACAACAAGAACGGTCGCGCCATCACGATGGTCCCGCCTCCGATCACCAGCAAGGCGCCGGCCAGCAGCAACAGGTCTCCACGATCGACACCCAGGAGCTCGCCGAACAGGATGCGGACGATGTCGCCCGTGAACGAATCCGACCGTGACACGACGATCACGCCGAGGGCGAGCATGCCGACGAAAAGCA
Organism: uncultured Acidimicrobiaceae bacterium; assembly: GCA_963791635.1. GTDB lineage: Bacteria > Actinomycetota > Acidimicrobiia > Acidimicrobiales > Ilumatobacteraceae > VFMC01. The sequence continues at coordinate 215,168 of CAWBTC010000019.1, read as the reverse complement.
AGCCGATGGCAGTGTCGGATGACAGGCGGCTTCTGCGGGTGATGGTGCTGACGCCGGCGATCATCACGGCTGAGCCGACGGCTGCACCGAGCATGCCGGGCGCGCCGATCAGCACGGCAACGGCCACGCCTGGCAGCACGCCGTGAGCAAGGGCGTCGCCGATGAAGGCCAGCCCGCGCAGCACCACGAACGTACCGGCGACTGCGCACACGAGTGCGACCAGCACGCCTGCCGCGAGGGCGTGCTGCATGAAGAGGTTGTCGCTGAAGGGGCTGATGAACCAGTCGATGATGGCGGCCTCCGGGGTGCGGGACGATTGCGGGGACGGATGCGGGGACGGATGCGGGACGGGTGAGAGTCGGGGACCGGACGCAGCGATCAGGTGAGCGCGTCGACGATCAGTGTCGCGTTCGCGAGCAAGAACGATGCGTACGATCCGTCGTCGGCAAGGGTGAGTGTGGGCAACTCCACCGTGATCGCGCCGGTCTGTTCGGCAATCGCGTCGGCCACGTCGGACGGTGTGCCGATCTCGGTGAAGATCGCCACAGCTCCGACATCGGTGATGCGCGTCGCAAGGGCGGCAAGTTCGCTCGAGCTCACGTCGGCGGCTGAGGAGAGGCTTGGCACGATCGCGCCGATGAGGAGGAATCCGTAGCGGTCGGCGAACCAGCCGAGCGACTCGTGCCCGGTCACCAACGATCGACGGTCCTCGGGCACCCGGCTGACGATTCTGCGGACCTCGGCATCCAGCGACTCGAGCCCGGTGATGGTGGTAGCGACGCTGTCGGCCGCATCGATGCCCACGTCGGCCAGCGCCGGCTCCAGTGCCGTCACCACGTCGCGCAGCGCGATGGGATCCATCCACAGGTGTGGGTCCTCGGCGCCGACCGCCTGATCGGGGTCGTCGGTGGGCAGGCCCTGACCATCACCCACACGTCGGACGGTCACGTGTTCGGATGCGACGAACGTCGGTATCCCGTCGCCCTCGGCGGAATCGAGTGCGTCGACCAGCCCGCCTTCGAGGTCGAGCCCGTTTCGCACCACGAGGTCGGCGGCGCGGAGGGCGGCGATGTCCTTCGCAGACGGTGCCCACTCGTGCGGATCGGCGCCGTTCGGCATCAGCACCACCACGTCCGCCGCGTCGCCCACCGCCTCGCGCACCACGGCGCCCAGCACGCTGTAGGTCACCACCACCGTCGGCCGACCGTCGTCAGCGGTGCCGTGTCCGTTGCTGCCGCATGCCCCGAGCACCAGCACCGTGGCCATCACCGATCGTGTCGTTCTCACCCGTGCGATTCCTAGTTTCATAGCAATAAGAAGAACTGTTCCCAACACTCTAGGCTGACCCCGGCGCTGTCTGCAACCGACCCGTGCCTGGTCCGTGAGCCTCGATCTACGGCGCACGCCCGGCAATGGGCGGCGCCGAGCCCGTCCGCGGGAACATCGGGTCGCGACGCACCGGATGCAGAGCCAGCAGCCGTCGCGCTCGGACGAGGTCGACCGAGCGTTCTGGTTCCACCCGTTGACACGACGGGCACCACGCCGAGCTGCGTCCCCACGGGCTGTCGTGGGCGTGCCAGTGGTCGAGCAGTGTGGCGCACACGGGGCACGACTGGCGTCCGTAGACGAAGTGATCGGCAGCGGCGAGTCGGCGGCCGGTCGTGTTGCGTGGTCCGGCGGCCGCATGTTGGCGGATCATCGGAGTACCGATCGCCAACAGCCCCTCGAGGTCGCCGATGGTGCCCACCGCTTGGTTCGGTGAGACGCCCACCACGAATGGCAGTTCCACCGCATAGACGTTGCCGAAGCCGGCCACGTTGCGCTGGTCGAGCAGCGCCGCAGCCAGCGGCACATCCGGGTCGTGCTGCAGTCGGGCGGCCACCACCGTCGGATCTGGCGGTGTGGGACCACACAGGTCGGGGCCGAGGTGATCGATCAGCTCGTGCTCACGCTCGGTCGGCAGAACGTGCAGCAACGGGATGTCGAGACCGGTCAGACGACCATCGGCGAACCAGAGCTCGATGCGTCGTCGCCACTCGGGCTCTTTCGATGCAGGCCCGACGACGAATCGGCCGTCCATCAACAGGTGGGCGTGCACGGTCACGCGCTCTCCCGTGTCGCGTACGAACCGCAGGAACAGGTGCTTGCCGAAGGCATCGGCCTCCACGAACGCCACCCCGGTGAGGTCGAGTCCGACGAGGCGAGGGTCGCGCGTGGCACTGCGGACGCAGCGCTGCCCGGCGAAGCGCTCGGTGATGCGCTCGGCGAGCCGTCGGATGGTGTCGCCCTCGGGCACCCGAACATGATGCCCGGCCAGTCGCAGGTTTCGCTCGCAAGGTAGGTTCCGGCCATGGTGCGCGTGGGGGTGGTGCCGGCTTCGGGATTGAACGACGCCGATGTCGGCGAGCGTGCTCGGGTGATGCACGCCATCGCCGATGCCGGCCTCGACGGTGTGCTGCAGGCCGACCACGTGTCGTTCCGAAACGGATCGGGCACCGATGCGATCGTGATGATGGCGGGACTCTCGGGAGCACATCCGACGCTCGGGCTGCACATCGGGGTCTACCTGTTGCCGTTGCGTCATCCGGTGACGGTGGCCCGCTCGCTCGCCACGCTCGCCCAACTCGCGCCCGGCCGAGTGGTGTTCGGCGTCGGAATCGGTGGCGAAGACCGTCATGAGGTCGAGGTGTGCGGTGTCGACCCACGCACACGTGGGCGCCGCTGTGACGCGTCGCTCGAGGTGCTTCGCGCACTGCTCGCCGGAGAGACGGTCACCCACCACAGCGAGTTCTTCGACATCGACGAGTGCCGGATCGCGCCGGTCCCGAGTCCGTCCATCCCGCTGCTCGTGGGCGGTCGCTCGGATGCTGCGGTGCGACGAGCAGGTCGCTTCGGTGACGGCTGGCTCGGTGCGTGGTGTTCCGCCCGGCGTTTCAGCGAGGCTGCCGAAGTGTGTGAGCAGGTCGCCGCAGACGCAGGTCGCGCCCCGGTGGCGTGGCGTCACAAGTACCAGCCGTGGGTGGGCCTCGGCGCCACGCGCGAGGCTGCTCGTGAACAGGTGGCCACCGCGATGCGCCGGTTCTACGGCCTGCCGTTCGAGGCGTTCGAGAGGTACACGCCGTATGGCACGCCGTCCGACGTCGCCGAGGCGCTTGCCCCCTATGTGGCTGCCGGCGTTCGCGAGTTCGACATGAGCCTGTGCGCGGCCGACCCGGATGCAGCGATCGAGATGGCTGGCGAGGTCAAACGGCTGCTCGCAGCACCCCCGTCGACGTCGAGCGAGTGATGCCCGTCTTCTCGAGTCGCTGTGGGCTCGCCTGGCGTCGCGTCACCGTCCCGGGCCGTCGTACGTAGCCGGCGCGGCAGCGGCGACGAAGTTGGGGTTCTCGATCAGTCCGAACACATCGCCCATCGGAGCGGTCAGCTCGACCATCCGGATCCGCTCACCGACGTCGCTGACCTCACCTCGCTGCGTCGCGCCGAGCGACAGCACGTGAGCCAACGCGGCATCGATGTCGTCCACCCCCCAGTACGCGACGGGCCCGAGCGACGGGTCGCCGGCAGGCCACAGGCCGAGCTCGAAACCACCGACGTCGTATCCGACGTAGAACGGTTCGTCGAAGTACGGCGCGGCGTCGCGTGCGACCATCACCCGCGAACAGGCACCGTGGCGCGATGTCGATGAGGTGCTCGGCTGGGTGCCGCACTCCATCGGCCGTCCCTGACGGGGCCTCGACATCGGGCGACATCGGGCGACATCGAGCGACATCGGGCGACATCAAGCAACAACGGCGACGGTGCGGGTGAGCGCCGTGAGGGTCTTCGGGCGACCTGCGTACCAGCGGTGGAGGTCGTCGCATCGGAAGCCGGCGGCAGCCAGCAGATCGGGGATGTGCCGGTTGGTGTTGCAGCCACCAGCAACGAATCGCTGGACCGGGTTCACCCGGTGCTGCCAGCGTTGCACGCCCGCGTCGTCGGCCAAGCCGTGCTCGAGCACGTGGAAGGTGCCGCCGATGCGCAGCACTCGGCGCACCTCGCCGAGCGCGGCCATCACATCGGGGATCGTGCACAGTGTGAAGGTGGAGACCACGCAGTCCACGCTCGCATCGTCGATCGGCAGTCGTTGTCCGTCGAGTCCGATCACGTCGACGTCGAAGGACACCTGTGCGATTCGCGGTCGAGCCAGCTCGACTGCGCGGGCCGCCGGCTCGACGGCCAGGAGGCGTTCGACCGCCGCGGGGTAGTGACGCAAGTTGTGGCCCGAGCCGAAGCCGATCTCCAACACCGTCCCGCGCGTGCTGCCCACCACCGCGGCGCGTGCGTCGCTGAAGCCCGGCGATGCGCAGGCCTTGTCGATGACGACCGGCAGGATCCGTTCCGCGTAGAACCGCCGTGCACCCATGTCAGGCTCCGCCTGAGCTGATGGCGAGCGCCGAGTACTCGACGGCGATCTGCGCTGCCAAGATCGCATTGCTGCGCACGAGCGCGAGGTTGGCAGTGAGGCTGCGGCCGCCGGTGCGCTCCACCACGTTCGCGAGCAGGAACGGCGTGACGTCCTGGCCGACGATGCCCTGCCGGTCGAGTTCGGCGAGTGCATCCTCGATCACCTGACGGATCTCCTCGGCAGGGATCTCGTCGGCGACGGGGATCGGGTTGGCGATGCTCACTCCGGTGGAGAGTGAGAGCTCTGGTCCCCACGCGGCGTGGAGGAACCGGGCGATCTCGCCTGCTCCGTCGAGTCGGCGCGGTGCAGCGAAGCCACTCGTGCGTGAGTAGAAGGACGGGAACTCGTCGCTGCCGTTCACCACCACCGGCACACCGAGGGTCTCCATGCGTTCGAGCGTGAGCCCGATGTCGAGGATCGACTTCACCCCGGCCGACACGACGGCGACGGGCACCGCAGCCAACTCGGTGAGGTCGGCGCTGACGTCGAAGCTCGTGCCGGCACCACGGTGCACGCCACCGATGCCGCCCGTGGCGAACACTCGGATGCCGGCACGAGCCGCCAGACGCATCGTTGCGGCCACGGTGGTGGCGCCGTGCCTGCCGGTCGCGAGCAGCCACGGCAGGTCACGGGTCGTGGCCTTGTGCACGTCGGGGTGGGTGGCGAGCAGTTCGAGGTGCTCGGGGGAGAGGCCGACGTGGGCGATGCCGTCGAGCACGGCGATGGTGGCCGGCACGGCGCCGTTCGTCCGCACGATCGACTCCACCTCGTCGGCCATCTCGACGTTGGTCGGGTACGGCATGCCGTGGCTGATGATCGTCGATTCGAGCGCCACCACCGGCCGTCCGTCGCCCAATGCGTCGGCGACCTCGGGATGCACCTGCAACCGGCTCATCGATGCGCTCATGAATCGTCGTTCGTGTGGGGCACGCCGCGCATGTCGTGCACTGCGTCGGCGATCACCCGATGAGTGTGTTCGCGCAACTCGGGCAGGTCGTCGAGCGTGAGGCCCTCGGTGCTGATCGGCTCGAGGACGCGCACTTCGGCATGACTCACGCCGAAGCGCCAGTCGCCTTTCACCATCGCGTCGTACGCGCCGTTCACCGCCAGCGGCAGGATCGGCACCTGGTTCTCGATCGCGAGACGGAACGCCCCGTCCTTGAACTGCTTCAGCTCACCGTCACGGCTACGTGTGCCCTCTGGGAAGATCATCACGCTGGTCTTCTTCTCGAGCCGGTCCTTGCAGGCGGCCATCGCCTGGATGACGCTGTCGCGCTCGCCGCGCACCAGGCGGATGTCACCGGCCATCCGCATCATCCAGCCCACGAGCGGAAAGCGGAAGAAGTGCTGCTTCGACAACCACTTCATCTCCCAGGGCAGGTGCGAGATGAGCAGGATGTCGACGAAGCTCTGATGATTGGCGACGACCACGTACGGCCTCCGTGGGTCGGTGATGTTGGTCCCCGTGGTGCGGAACGTCCAGAGCGGGTTGAGCACCTGGTGGGCAACCGTGAGCTTGCGGAACAGGTATCCCGCTGCGTAGTGGCCCTTGTCGAACGGCAGTGTGACGAGCCAGACGAGGAACACCATCGGCGTCCAGATGATGATCACCAGACCGAGGATGAACCACGCCCAGATCGACAGCACCGTTCGGGAGACTGCGTTGTCGAGGAGGCGGTGTCGACCCCTGGATCGTGGCGCGGGGACGGGATCGGGTGGCAGAGAGGTCGAGTCGACAGCCATGGGAGTTCATCGTGGCAGACCACGCCCCTAACCTTGGCAGCCATGACCCCCGATGTGCAGGTGCTGTTCGATGCTGCCAAGGCCGTGCAGGCACACGCCTATGCCCCGTACTCCCACTTCCACGTCGGTGCAGCGGTGCGCACCCACTCAGGCGCAGTCTTCGTCGGCGCCAACATGGAGAACGCGGCATATCCGCAGGGAGTGTGCGCCGAAGGCGGGGCGCTGGCGGCGATGGTGTCGGCCGGCGAGCGCAACGTCGCGGAGGTGCTCGTGATCGGACCGGAGGGCGACCGCCTCACCACCCCCTGCGGTGGCTGTCGCCAGAAGATCCGCGAGTTCGCCCACCCCGACACACCCATCCATGTCGCGGGGCCCGAGGGTGTGCGCCGCACGTTCACGATGGAAGAGCTCCTCCCCGAGAGCTTTGGTCCTGCGCACCTCGGCCTCGGCCTCGGCCACTGACCACGACGACCAGGACGACGACGACCAGGACGACGACGACCAGGACGACGACGACCAGGACGACGACCAGGACGACGACCAGGACGACGACGCCTAGCCTGGCCGCGTGACCAGCAGCCGGGTTCCGTTCCTCACTGCGAAGCTCCAGGGCTTCGGCACCACGATCTTCGCCGAGATGAGTGCGCTCGCCGCGTCCACGGGCAGTGTCAACCTCGGTCAGGGTTTCCCCGACACTGACGGTCCGGCCGAGGTGCTCGAGGCCGCGATCGACGCCATCCGCGGTGGCCAGAACCAGTACCCGCCCGGACCTGGTCTGGCGGTGCTGCGGGAAGCGATCGCACATCACCAGCAGCGCTTCTACGGACTCTCCTACGACTCCGACACCGAAGTGCTGGTGACCGCCGGTGCCACGGAGGCCCTCGCAGGTGCCCTGCTCGGCCTGCTCGACACCGGCGATGAGGTGGTGCTGTTCGAACCGATGTACGACAGCTACCAAGCCTGCATCGCGCTCGCCGGAGCGACGGCTCGACCGGTCACGCTGCGCCCACCGTCCTACGGCTTCGACGTCGACGAACTGCGCGCTGCGATCACCCCGAAGACCAAGTTGCTGCTGATCAACACGCCGCACAACCCGACAGGCAAGGTGCTCGACCGCGCCGAGATGCAGGTGCTCGCCGACCTTGCGATCGAGCACGACCTGATCGTGCTCACCGACGAGGTGTACGAACACCTCCTGTTCGACGATGCGGAACACATCGCAATGGCGACGCTGCCCGGCATGCGCGAACGCACGCTGAGCATCTCGAGCGGCGGCAAGACGTTCAACACCACTGGATGGAAGATCGGGTGGCTGTGCGGACCACCGGCGTTGATCGCCGCCGCCCGCACCGCGAAGCAGTTCCTCACCTATGTGAACGGCGGCCCGTTCCAGGTGGGCATCGCCGCTGGTCTGATGCTCGACGACTCCTTCTTCACCGGACTCGCCGCTGACCTGCAGTCCAAGCGCGACCGTCTGCTGCCGGGCCTCGTCGACGCGGGCTTCGAGGTGTATCCGACACGTGGCACCTACTTCGTCACCGTGGACATCCGACCGCTGCGCGCAGATGGGGATGGAAGCGCGTTCTGCCGCGAACTGCCGCATCGCTGCGGCGTGGTGGCCATCCCGAACGAGGTGTTCTACGCAAACCGCCACGAGGGTCGACACCTCGTGCGCTTCGCGTTCTGCAAACGTCCCGAGGTGCTCGACGACGCCGTCGCCCGTCTCGCGACCCTCGCGACCCTCGCGACCTGAGACCCTGAGACCTTGAGACCTGGGCAACGCAACGGCCCGACCAGCCGCGGGCGTCAGCGACGGTCGTCGAGGAAGCCGAAGCGTGCGCGCGTGGCGGCCACGTGCGCCGGTTCGACGTCTGCCAGGAGCACCGTCTCGCCGACCGCACCAGTGGCGAGCTCCTCGCCGAGCGGGTCGACGATGCGGCTGTCGCCGACGTAAGTGAGGCCGCCGCCGGTGCCGACCCGATTGCAGCCGACGACGTAGGCGAGGTTCTCGATCGCGCGCGCCTGGAGCAGCGACACCCAGTGCGTACGGCGGGGTTCGGGCCAGTTGGCGGGAACGAGGTACACGTCCGTGTCGCCGGCAAGCTGCCAGAACTCGTCGGCGAACCGCAGGTCGTAGCAGACGAACAGGCTGATGCGCACCCCGTCGATCGTGACGGTGCGGAACTGTTCGCCCGCCCGGAAGTGCTTGTCCTCGCCGCCGTAGCCGAAGGGATGGATCTTGCGGTACCGGTGCACCGTGCCGTCGGGACCGGCCAGAACGAAGCTGTTGTACGGGCGCGGGTCGCCGTCGTTGCCGAGCTCGGGGCAGCTCCCGCCGACCCACACGTCGTGCTCGCGTGCCTGCGCCATCAGGAACTGTGCCGAGGGGCCGTTCTCGGGCTCGCCGAGTCCTGCCGTGTCGACGGCGAAGCCGGTGGAGTAGGTCTCGCTCAGCAGGACCAGGCGTGCCCCCGATGCCACTGCGCCACGGATGCGCGGCGCGAGGCGCTCGAAGTTCTGCTCGCGGTCGTTCCAGGCGATGTCGTGCTGAACCGCGGCGATGCGCATGAGTCCGATCGTAGACGGCTCGACCCGGTCGCCGACCGGTCCCTCGCAAGCCTCCGTCAAGATCGATCTCCTGACCTGCATCTGGCGACGTGATCGACACGGTCGACGGGGATGAGAACCCGGGCATCTGCGGCCAGCCCGATGATTCGTCTCGCGTTGCTCGGGGCGATGATCGTCGTCGCGTCGTCGATGCTGCTCATCGCAACGCCGGATCCTCCCGAGAACTGGTCACCGGCGCCGTGGTGGGCGGTCGTCGCGGTGGCGGTCGGGGTCGTGATCGCGCAGCGTGTCGTGTTCCACGTCGAGTTCCGGCTCGACGCCGCGACCGTCGCGCTGACCGAGGTGCCCGCTGCGTTCGCGCTCGTCTATCTCGACCTGCGGATCGCGGTGGTGGTCACCGTGGTTGCCGAGGTCGTGGCGATACTGATTCGTCGGCCGCCCCCGCTGCACAAGACGATCTTCAATGCCTGCGTGTTCCTGGCCGACATCGCCCTTGCCGCATTCGTCTTCCGAACGATGCTCGTGACGTTCGGCGACTCGTCCACCTCGACGGTGGTCGCGGTCGTGGTCTCGACGTCGTTGATGGCCAGTGTCGGCGCCGTGTCCGTCTGCGCAGCGATCTCCGTCTTCGCCGGTGGCTTCCTCCGACGGGTGACCGACAGCATGCGAGCCCATCTGTGGTCCTGTTCGCTGAGTGGTTTGTTGGCCGGGCTGACGTTGACGCCAGCGTTGCTGTCACCGTGGCTCATCCCCTTGTCAGTCGTGCCGATCGCGGCGATCTGGTGGTTGGTCCGCGAGCATGGGTCGTTGCGCCGTCGCTTCGTGGATCTCGAAGCGACGCACGGGTTTGCCGGCGAGATCGCCGACGTCGTCGATCTGCAGCAGATGATCGACGTGGCGATCGAAGGGGCCGCCGGGATCCTGCACGCTCGTCAGGCGGCGCTCGTGCTGTTCGACCACGGCGTGATCGTCGGGACAGCCGTCCATGGAGATCCGATCGCTGGTCTACCGACGACCGGCGACGGACGGGGTTGGCCCGCATCGGTTCGCAACGCCCGTGGACGAGGCAGCGCGGTGCTGCGCGACGACGGCAGCCTGGCGGCAGTCGTTCACGGCGACGGTGGTGAGCTCGGCCTGCTCGTGGTGAACGGCCGTGAGGGCGCGTCGGCTGTGTTCGACCTTGCGGATGCGCGTCGCCTGCAGGCTCTCGCGGACCAGTTGGCAGCGGGCGTGGGACGAGGGCTCCTCCACCGCCGTCTCGAGTTCGAGGCACGTCACGACCTCTTGACGGGGCTGCCGAACCGAGCGACGTTCGAAGCAGCGATCGCGGAGCGATGCAGCGGCCGACATCAGCACGGGGAGTTGTTCGTCGTGATGTTCGATCTGGACCGGTTCAAGGAGGTGAACGACACACTGGGTCATCAAGCCGGCGACATGGTGCTGGTGGAGTTCGCCCGCCGGTTGTCTGCGTTGTTGCAGCACGACGATGTCCTCGCCCGCTTCGCCGGTGACGAGTTCGCGTTCCTCGGCCAACGAGCGAACACCGATGCGATCGACCAGTTCGTCAGGGCGTGCATCGATGCGACGTCTCGGCCGTTCGCACTCGAGGGTCTCGAAGTGGTGGTCACCGTGAGCGGGGGTGTAGCGCTCTTGACATCAGGCGATGATCCCTCCGTACTCGTGCGGAGGGCCGACGTGGCGATGTACCACGCCAAGGTCCAGCACCTCGGGCACGACTTCCATCGCGACGAGATCGATCGGCGCACCCCGGCACGGTTGTCGATGCTCACCGATCTCAGGACGGCGATCCACGGGGAGGAGATCCAGCTCCACTTCCAACCGAAGCTCGACGTGGCGTCGAATCGTGTCGACGGGGTCGAGGCATTGGCGAGATGGCATCACCCGACGCGCGGTTGGGTGTCGCCGGTCGACTTCATCACGGTCGCCGAGGAGAGTGGACTGATCAGGTCACTGACCGACCACGTCGTGGCGATGGGCGTCGCTGCGCTGGCACGACTCCATTCACTCGGTCACGACATCGGATTGGCCGTGAACTTGTCGACCCAGGACCTGTTCGACGAGCTGCTCGGCGATCGGATCGAGCGCCGGCTCGAGCAGTTCGGCCTCGCCCCCGAGGTGCTGACCGTCGAGATCACGGAGGGCTCGTTGCTGGTCGATGGACCTCGCACACGCGCGACGATCGACCGACTGCACCGCATCGGCGTCCACCTCTCGATCGACGACTTCGGCACGGGCTACTCGTCGCTGAGCTACCTCCGGATGCTGCCCGTGAGCGAGCTCAAGATCGATCGGAGCTTCGTGACCGATCTGCTGACGGAACAGCAGGACGAGGTGATCGTGCGTTCGACGATCGACCTCGGGCACAACCTGGGCATGCGCGTGGTGGCCGAAGGCGTGGAGGACCTCGGCGTCGCCGATCGGCTGCGCGAACTGACGTGCGACATCGTTCAGGGTTTCGGCATCGCTCGACCGATGCCGCTCGACCAACTCGTGTCATGGCTCGATGCCCGGCACGAAGCCGATGCAGCGACGTCGATCGCAGCGTCGAAATCGAGCGCGACATCGCAGGCGGTCAGTCGAGCGGAAGCGCCAAGAGGCTGACCGTCTTGTTGCCGCCATCGGTGTCCTGCTGGGCCACTTCTCGGAAACCGATCGAGTGGTGGAAGTCAAGCGAGGCGTCGTTGCGCGGCCGCACGTTCACCTCGCACGTGAGCAGCGGGAACTGGCCGGTGAACCGCGAGACGAGCTCGCCGTAGAAGGCCCTGCCGATGCCGTAGCGGCGGAACGACGGGTGCACGGCGATGCGGTCGAGGTACACGAAGTGGTCGTAGGTGCGGCTGAACCACTGGTAGTTCAGGCTTGCGTACTCGGCGCCGGGGCCGAACACGACGCAGAACCCGGCAAATTCGCCGTCGATCTCGGCCGTGAGGGCCACGAGGCTGATCGACACCAGCCGGGCGATCTCCGCAGCATCGAGCTCGTTGAGTTCGGGCACATGGGCGTTGTTCAGCGCGAGCGCCGCACCGAGATCGTTCTCAGACGTTTCGCGGATGTTCATGGCGACCGAATGTAGGCACCCGTAGCCTGGTTCCACACCACAAATCGAGCGCTGCTGTCAGCGCCTCGACGACGATGACAGACGAGAACGAGAGGACACGAGATGTTCGGCAAGACCAAGACCGAGATGATCGCCCCGTCCGAGGCATTGCCGGGCCGCACCGACCAGACGATGCCGGTCCCCGCCGCCCACTTCGTGAACGGCAACCCGCTCATCGGTCCGTGGCCCGACGGCTACGAGACGGCGATCTTCGCGATGGGCTGCTTCTGGGGAGCCGAGCGCAAGTTCTGGCAGACGGCCGGGGTGTTCAGCACCGCGGTCGGCTACGCGGGTGGGTACACCCCGAATCCCACCTACGAGGAGACCTGCACTGCCCGGACCGGTCACACCGAGGCCGTGCTCGTGGTCTTCGATCCGGCGCAGGTGAGCTACGAGCAGCTGCTCAAGTTGTTCTGGGAGAGCCACAACCCCACGCAGGGCAACCGCCAGGGCAACGACGTCGGAACCCAGTACCGCAGTGCGATCTACACGACGACGCCCGCCCAGATGGAGGCCGCGCTCGCGAGCAAGGCGATGTTCCAGGAGCGGCTCGAGGCAGCCCGTTTCGGATCGATCACCACCGAGATCGCCTCGCTCGACCAGGCCGGGCCGTTCTACTACGCCGAGCCGTATCACCAGCAGTACCTGGGCAAGAACCCCAACGGCTACTGCGGCCTCGGTGGCACGGGCGTGTCCTGCCCGATCGGACTGTCGGCCTGACGCGACCGCGAGCGGTCGGTTTCGGGCCGATTCCGGTTCGTGACAGAATCATCCGCGACGCTTCGGGGTTTCAGAGCGTCAACCTCCCGCCGTGTGTCCTCACCGGTCACGCGCCGATCCCACCAAGGAGTTTCCATGAGCGATTTCCTCGACAAGGCCAAGGGCCTGGCCGACAAGGTCAAGGACAAGGCAGAAGATCTCGTCGAGAAGGTTGGCGACAAGCTGCCCGACAGCGTCACCGACAAGATCGAGAAGATCATCCCCGGCGACAGCGACGGTGACGGTAACTGATCTCAGCAGCGTTCTGGTCGCGCATCCTCGGCAGTTTCTGCAGGGATGCGCGACCAGTTGCGTTTCCGAGGAGCGTCGCGGTTGCTCGGTTCAGGTTCACCCAAGTTGACGGCAACAGGTCGCAGCAGCGTTCTGGTCGCGCATCCTCGCGGTTTCTGCGGGAATCCGCGACCAGTTGCGTTTCCGAGGAGCGTCGAGGTGGCTCGGGCTCAGCCCCACCCGTGTTCGCGGATGTCGTCGCCGTCGGCGTCGAGTGGGCGGCCGTGCCAGCGCAGGGCGCCCGGCGTGACACTGAGCTTGGCGATCAAGCCCTGCATCGGCACGCCACCGACGTCGACGATCGCCCCACGCGCCGCGTAGTGCGGGTCCGCAGCGATGTCAGCCATGTCCAACACCGGGCCGATCGCAGCCTCCGCGTCGGTGAAGGCCTGCAGCACCTGGGCCTGTGGGCGGGCGGCGCACCAGGCTGTCATCACGGCCTCGAGCTCGACGCGGTGCGCCATGCGATCGGCGAACGTCGCAAAGCGAGGATCGTCGCCCACGCCGAGCACGCCGTTCACGCGGGCAGCCACGCTGTCGGCGCTGGCCGACAGGCCCACCCACTTCCCGTCGCTGCAGCAGTAGGTGCCGCGGGGCACCGTGTACGGCAGGCCGGTGCCGAGGCGCGGTTGCTGCTCGCCTGTCAACTTGAACAGTGAGATCAGCGGTCCCATCAGCTGGAAGAGGCTCTCCAACAGGCTGACGTCCACCACTTGGCCGTGGCCGCTGTGCAGTGCGACCATGGTGGCGAGAGCAGCCACCACGCCGGTCACCTCGTCGGTGAGTGCGATCGCCGGCAACATCGGCTGGCCATCGGGTTCGCCGCTGATCGCCGAGAGGCCCGACATCACCTCGGCGATCGTGGCGAAACCCGGACGCGATGAGTACGGACCGTCCTGACCGAAGCCGGTGACCCGGGTGACGACGAGCTTGGGATTGCGGGCCAGCAGTTCGTCAGGGCCGAGACCGAGCCGTTCCAGTGTGCCGGGCCGGAAGTTCTCGATCACCACGTCGGCCTCGTCGACGAGACGAAGGAACAGATCGCGATCGTCAGGAGCCTTCAGGTCGAGAGCCAGGGTGCGCTTGTTGCGGTTGACGAGCTTCCACCACAGTCCGGTGCCGTCGCGCGGGTCTCGCCAGGCCATGTTGCGCAGGCTGTCGCCGGTGTCGGGTCGCTCCACCTTGATCACGTCGGCTCCGAAGTCGGCCAGGTAGCGCGCCGCGTTGGGGCCGGCGAGCACGGTCGAAACGTCGAGGACGCGCAGTCCGTGGAGCGGGGCAGGGGTCGTGGACGCGGCGAAGGGAGTGCTCACAGGCTCCACTCTGCCAGTCGCGACCACGCCGGCATCGGAGGGTCCCGGAGCAATCCCGATCGAACCTGGCTCGAGCCCGGTCGAGCCCGGTCGAGCCCGATCGACCGCCGGGTCGAGCTCGGTCGAGCGTCGCTATTGGCGCAGCTCGATCGTGAAGCAGCGATCCTCGAGCCGACCGAGCGCATACGTCTCGTAGTCCACCCCGAAGTCCTCGTAGAGATGGCGGCACTGCTCGCTCCACTCGAGTGCCTCCAGTGAGGACACGCGGTGCACCACCTGCATGATCCCGCCTTCGTACACGCGGTACTCGGCCCATGTGCCCGGGAAGTCCTTCACACAGCCGATCTCGATCGACGGCACACCGTTGTCGAGCATTCGGCGCCGGTGCCGGTGGGTGTGCCCTGCCGTGTAGGCCACGATCGAGCGGCGTCGTTCGATGAGTGCCGTCAGGGCATCGCTCGGGTCGGGGTGGAGGCCGAAGTAGTCGTTCGAGCGATGCGCTGCTGCAGTGCCGATCCACTGCTGGTGGTGGCCCATCACGACCACGGGCGTGTCGGCGAGGGCAGTGTGGTCGTCGAGCCAGACGAGTTGCTCGGAGGTCAGCCGGCCGGTGGTGTGCTCGGGGATCACGGTGTCCATCAGGGCCACGGCCACACCTGGCAGCTCCACCCAGTGGTCGCCCGCGTAGGCCACCTGACCGCGGTATGCATCGTGGTTGCCGCGCACGACGTGCAGTCGGCCGGCGAAGGCACGCCGGTAGCACTCCTCGAACGCAGTCCACTCCTCAGGGAGGCCGTCAGCTGACAGATCGCCCTTCACGAACACCGCGACCGGGTCGATCTCAGCGATCTCCGCCACCGCACCGCGGTTCATCGTCTCCGGGTAGTGCGCCACTCCGGGGGCGGCACGTCGGATGGGCCCCACAGGGCTGCCGCCGATGCGGCCAGCTTCCACCTCGCCGAAGTGGACGTCGTTCACCGTGGCAATCCGGCACAGCAGCTCACCCTCGGGTCGTACCAGGGTGCGCACCGGCACTCCGCCGACATCGTGCACCGAACCGGGCGCGAGGTGCTCGAGGCGCTGCACGACGAGTCCATCGTGGGCCACGATCAGGTCGTCGGCGACGGTGGTGATGTCCACGAGCGCGAACCGTAGCGCTGTCTCGGGAGTCCTGGGCCGGTCAGGCCGACAGTTGTCGCTGCGTGGTCAGGTGGTCACGCGGTCCACACGATCGAACCGGTGGCGTGATCAGTGGAACGGGCGGTCGCGGCGTGTCGGCACGGGCTTGGCCCACCAGCGACCGCTGAAGCGCCACGTGGTCTGACGGCGACGCTCCTCCTCGTCCACGATCACCGGACGCGGCCAGAGGACTTCCATCGCCGCGACGATGGCAACGGCCTCGTCCTCGGTGGGATCGGGGGTGATCCGCTGCGGCCGGTCGGCGCTCATCGAGTGATCACAACGGCACGTTGCCGTGCTTGCGGTGGGGCAGCTCTTCGCGCTTGCTCTTCAGCATGCGGAAACCGGCCACGATCTTCTGTCGCGTCTCGGCCGGGTCGATCACGTCGTCCACGTAGCCGCGCTCGGCCGCGTTGTACGGATTGGCGTACTTCTCCGTGTACTCGGCCACCAGCTCGGCGCGGCGCGACACGGGGTCGGCGGCCTGCTGCAGTTCTCGGCGGTAGACGATCTCGACGGCGCCTTGGGGGCCCATGACGGCCAGCTCGGCGGTGGGCCACGCATAAGCGAGGTCGGCACCGATCGACTTCGAGTTCATGACCACATAGGCACCGCCGTAGGCCTTGCGGGTGATGATCTGGATGCGTGGCACGGTGGCCTCGCAGTACGCGTACAGCAGCTTGGCCCCGTGACGGATGATGCCGCCGTACTCCTGGTCGACGCCAGGCAGGAAGCCGGGCACGTCGACGAAGGTGAGCAGCGGGATGTTGAACGCATCACAGGTGCGCACGAACCGGGCAGCCTTCTCGCTCGACTCGATGTCGAGCACGCCGGCGAGCATCATCGGCTGGTTGCCGACGATGCCGACAGGTTGGCCGTCGATGCGACTGAAGCCGCACGTGATGCTCTTGGCCCAGTGGGCGAAGTACTCGAAGTACTCGCCGCCGTCGACCACGGAGGCGATCACCTTCTTCATGTCGTACGGCTGATTGGGCGACGGCGGCAGGATCGTCTGCAGTTCGGGGCACAGACGATCCGGATCGTCGCCGGTGTCGACTGCCGGCGGCTCCTCCAAGTTGTTCGAGGGCAAGAAGCTGAGCAGGAACCGAACGTCGTCGAGGCAGGCCTTCTCGTCGCCGCTCACGAAGGTGGCCACGCCGCTCTTGGAGGCGTGGCTCATCGCGCCACCGAGCTCTTCGAGGGTCACCTCTTCGCCGGTGACCGTCTTCACGACGTCGGGACCGGTGATGAACATGTGACTCGACTCGCGGACCATGAAGATGAAGTCGGTCATGGCCGGGCTGTACACGGCACCGCCCGCGCAGGGACCGAGGATCACCGAGATCTGCGGCACCACACCGCTGGAGAGCACGTTGCGATAGAAGATGCCGCCGTAGCTCGCGAGGCTGACCACACCTTCTTGGATGCGGGCCCCGGCGCCGTCGTTGAGGCCCACCACCGGCGCTCCCACCTTGAGGGCGAGGTCCATCATCTTGTGGATCTTCTCGGCGAACACCTCGCCGAGAGCGCCGCCGAACACGGTGAAGTCCTGGCTGAACACGAACACCTTGCGGCCGTCGACCGTGCCCCATCCGGTGATCACTCCGTCGGTGTAGGGACGCTCTTCCAGGCCGGAGGCGTGGGCGCGGTGGCGGGCGAGCATGTCGAGTTCGTTGAAGCTGCCGGGGTCGAGGAAGTAGTCGATGCGCTCTCGAGCGAGCATCTTGCCCTTCTCGTGCTGGCGCTCGACCGAACGAGGCGAACCGGCGTGGTGTGCCTGCTCGCGTCGCTGGCGGAGGTCCTCGAGCTTGTCGATCATGGGGTCGCTCACGGCATGCCACGCTAGTTCCCGCTCCTTCGACCCTGTGCATTCCATCCACGCACCCTCATCTCTCATCCCGGGGCGTCGACAGGTGGCAGGCTGGGGGGATGACGTTGCCGATCGCCCCTCCGATCGCTCCGATGCTGGCGAAGGCTGCGACGGCGATCCCGGTCTCGGTCGCCGGAGTCGAGGGCGAATGGCACTACGAACCGAAGTGGGACGGGTTCCGCTGCATCGTGTTCCGCGACGGCGAGCACATCGAACTGGCGAGCCGCAACGAGCGGCCGTTCACCCGCTACTTCCCCGAGCTGTTGGCGCCCTTGCTCGAGCAGCTGCCCGACCGCTGTGTGGTGGACGGCGAGATCGTGGTGCCTGATGCTCTCGACCGGGGGCTCGACTTCGATGCGTTGCTCCAGCGCATCCATCCGGCCGAATCGCGCGTGCGACGGCTGGCGGCCGAGACGCCGGCGTCGTTCGTTGCCTTCGATCTGCTCGCGCTCGGGGACCGATCGTTGATGGACGTGGCGCTGCGCGAGCGCCACGCGCTGCTCGTCACTGCACTCGCCGATGCTGGCCGCCAGGTGCACCTCTGCCCGAGCACCACCGACCCTTCCGTCGCCGAGCACTGGTTCGTCGAGTTCGAGGGCGCTGGCCTCGACGGCGTGGTGGCCAAGCGTCTCGCGGACCCGTACACGCCCGACAAGCGCACGCTCGTGAAGGTGAAGCACCTCCGCACGGCCGACTGCGTGGTGGCCGGGTACCGCATCCACAAAGACGGCAACGGCGTCGGTTCGTTGCTGCTCGGCCTGCACGACGACGAGGGACGCCTGCACCACGTGGGCGTGACGGCCAGCTTCAGCGTGAAGCGGCGGACCGAGCTGCTCGAGGAGCTCGCGCCACTGATCGATGGTGCGCTCGAGGGCCACCCGTGGCGCGACTGGGCAGAGGCGCAGGCGCACACCGAGGGCCGGCTGCCGGGCGCACAGAGCCGTTGGAACGCCGGCAAGGACCTGTCTTGGGTGCCGATCCGCGCCGTGCGGGTGGCGGAGGTGACCTTCGGGCAACTCGAGAAGGGTCGCTTCCGTCACGGCTCGTCGTTCCTGCGCTGGCGGCCCGATCGGGAGCCTGCGAGCTGCCGCTACGACCAGCTCGAGGTGGCCGATCCGGTACCGTTCCGCACGGTGGTGGCCGGCCAGGTCTGAGCATCCACGCGGTGACGGACAGCGTCGATCACTCCAGGTTGAACGTCTTCTGCAGCGTCTGGGTGCCGGTGACGGTGGTGACCGACACCTCGAGCGTCCAGACACCCGCGATCAGCAACGGCACGCCCTCGGCGGCGGGCAGGACCGCTGCGCCTGTACCGGTGAGCTCGGGTGGCAGGGTGAGGATCACCGTCGGGGCGAGGGTGTCGTCGGGCGGTCGGAACGTCACCTGCACCGCGCTGAGCCCGGTGGCGGGTGTGGTCACCTCCACGCGGACGCCGTTGGGCCCCACACCACCGGTGAGGAACACGGTGATGTCGGCGCCGGCCTGGTCGAGGACGAAACGGCCCTGGTCGTATGCGTAGTCGACATCATCGCCGGTGTTGATCAGACCAGCCGGCGTGAACGACAACAGCCATGATGTGAGCAGCAGGATGAACATCCCGCCGGCGGCCTCCACGCCTGTCGCGCGACGAAGCCGCGAGGCCAACGGCGCGGTCATCGAGTCGGCCTTGCGGAGACGGGTGGACACGAACTGTCGGGTGGCGAGGCCCACGAACACCATCACGCCCACGGCCAGCGCCTTCACCAGGAGGACACGTCCGTGGGAGGTGTCGAACAAGGCGCCGCGGTCGAGCCTCCAGGTCTGGATCGCACCCGTGATGACGGTGAGCAGCAGCGCTGGAGTGGAGAGACGGCTGAAACCGCGCACGGCGTGCACGAGGTCGTCCTCACCCGGTCCGGCGAGCACGACGCGGGTGAGGAGCACCACGCCACCGAGCCAGACCGCCATGGTGAGGGCGTGCACCACACCGACGGCGAAGCCGACGAGCGCCAGATCGCCGCCGGAACGGCTGAAGCCGAACGTGGCGACTGCCAGCGCCGGGATGCCGAGTGCCATGACCTGCGACTGCTGCTCGAGGCAGCGCTCCGGGCGCACGACCACCCAGCCACATCCACCCGCAAGGGCGACGCGGGCCAGTGCAGCAAGACCGGGGCCCGAGTCCTTGAGATCGACCCACGACGTGGGGCTCAGCGAGGCACCGACCGACGACCCCGTGGTCTGGGCGGTGAGCAGGATCGCCACGCACACCGAGGAAAAGATCGCCACCACCCATGCCGTGCGCAGGAAGCGGACGGTGAGGATGTACTCGACGCCTTCGGGCCACGCGACGACGATCAGGATGAGCGAGCCGAACAGCACGGCGAGTGACAAGGCGGCAACGAGGCGGGCCAGTCCGAGTGGGCCGCCGACCCGATTCGGATCGGGCTCCTCGCCATCGGCGACATCCGTGCCATCCGCGACAGTGCCATCGGGGGTGGCTGGGGCGAGCGTCGCGGCGGTGACAGCGGGATCGCCCGAGCCGGCGATGGTGCCATCGGTCACCGGTGCCGTGGTGACGACGACCGCGGCATCGGCGGTGAGTGTGAACGTGATCCCGACGGAGCCGTTGGCCGAGCTGTCGGGCGAACTGACGTTGATCACCACGTTGCACGTTCCCTTGGGGAACGGATTGGGCACCGGCACGGTAGCGGTGAGCCGATCGGCGCTCACCGACGGGTCGCCCACGGGGAACACCTCGCCGTTGCAGACGGCGATCGGAACGTTCGTCGGGCCCAGCGGCTCGACGAAGGTGAACGTCATCGATGTCGGCGACGCGGCCAGGGTGTCGTTGTTCGCCGGGCTCGAACTCACCAGCGCGTTGTCGGCATGTACGACTGGCGCGCCGACAGACGTGACAGCACCGAGCGCGGCGACGGTGATGAGCGTCAGCAGGAACCAGGTGACGTTCCGGCGGGCGCGAGAGGTGGACGAGGTGGCGGGACCCATGGCGGTGGTGGACCAAGCTACTCGGGCCGATTGTCGAGCGTGGGTCTCCACCCGACCGGCGGATGGGATGCTGTCGAGCTGCGGTGCCTGGTCAGGGGTTCGCGGCGAGGAACGCATCGGCCACCAGGTCGCCCGGCACGTCGGACACCAGGGTGTACACGGAGATTCCGACGTCGTCCACGGTGGCAGTGAAGATCTCCCACGTCGGCGAGTCGATCGCCCCGTAGCAGATGATTCCGGGGAGACCGTTGGCCGAGGTGCGCAGGGTGCCGCCGTCGGGGCAGTCGAGGGTCTTCCAGTCGGCCGGCATCGCGTCCGTGCGGGACACACCTACCCAGATCTCGGCGACCGGGGTGTTGTCGCTCGAATCCACCAGTGTGGCCACGCCGATCTCGAGCAGCTTCTCGTTCAGCTCCGGCTTCGAAGCGATCAGTTCGATGGTGGCGTCGGTCGGCTCGGTCGGGTCGAGGTAGAACCCGTCGGGTGCGATGAAGATGGTGGTCAGGTCGACCACCGTGAACTTCGTTGCGGCCTGGGGGGTCGTGGCGGGTGTCGTCTCGGGCGTCGTCACGGGCACCACCGTCGAGGGCAGGGTGATCGGTGCGGCAGTCGGCGCTGGCGTCGCCGGGGTGGTCTCCGGGGTGGTCACGGCCACCGTGGTCGAGGTGTCCACGCCGTCGTTCGGGTCGCAGTCGGCAACGTCGAGGTCCTGGGCGATCTCCGACTGCTCATCGACCAGCGCGGTCAGCTCGTCGAACGCCTTGGTGACCTCCTCGGCGCCCTTGGCGTCGCCGAGATCGTTGAATCGCTTGATCTGGTCCTCGATGTTGTCGATGAAGTCGCCATAGTCCTTGGCGAGATCGTCGGGTACCGAGATGTCCTGGAGGTTCGTGAGGGCATCGTTGTAGACCTCGAGCGCGTCCTCGGCGAACTTCGACGCGTCGGCGGGGTCGTCCGGCGGGTCGATCCGCTCGAGGTCCCTTTGAACGTCGCTGCACAGGTCGGCCAGCGCATCGACGAAGTCGTCCGCGGAGAGCGCACCACCGCCATCGCCGCCGCAGGCGGCAAGAGCCATTGACACAGCAGCCACGAGGGCCGTGATCGGACGTGTGCGCATGTTGTTCCTCCGTGATCAATCAGCGACCCGATCGTACGAGGTGCCTTTGCCGCGACTGGTGACCATCTGATCACGCCGATGCCGACGCTGCATCACGCCGGTGACCGCCGTCGTCACGGTCGGGCGCCGAGGCCCCGAGCCCTCAGACGGGCGGCCGCTCCGAGAGCCGTTCCGGGATCGAGGCTGGTGTGTCGGGGGAGGCGCCGCGCACGTGTTGGGTAGGCTCCCCTCGATGGCCACCCAAGCGCTCTACCGCCGCTACCGACCGCGCCGCTTCGGCGAGGTGCGCGGGCAGGAGCACATCGTTCGGGCCCTGCGCAACGCGGTCATCAATCATCGTGAGGGACAGGCCTATCTGTTCTCTGGGCCGCGCGGCACCGGCAAGACCACCTCTGCGCGCATTCTGGCCAAGGTGCTCAACTGCGAGCGCCCGGTCGAAGGCGAGCCGTGCTGCGAGTGCGACTCCTGCGTGGCTGTCGAGCGTGGCACCAGCTACGACGTGCACGAACTCGATGCGGCGAGCAACAACGGCGTCGACGCGATGCGCGACCTCATCGAAAAGGCGTCGCTCGGCACCCCCGGCCGCCACAAGGTGTACATCCTCGACGAGGTGCACATGCTCTCCAAGGCCGCCGAGGCAGCCTTGCTGAAGACGTTGGAAGAGCCGCCGCCACATGTCGTGTTCGTGCTCGCCACCACTGACCCGCAGAAGGTGAGCGACACCATCCGCAGCCGCACCCAGCACCTGCGGTTCCACCTGCTGCCGATGGACGAGCTCGAACAGCACATCCGTTGGGTCGCAGCCGACGCCGGCCTTCAGGTGAGCGATGCAGCGATCATGTCGGCGCTCCAGCAGGGCGGTGGGTCGGCCCGCGACACCCTCAGCGCGCTCGAGTTGGTCGCCAGCACGGGCGGCGACGATCTCGAGGTCGTGCAGTACGACGAGTTCCTCGAGTCGCTGGTGGACCTCGATCCCGGCCGCGCGCTCGCCGCCGTTGCGTTTGCGGTACAACAGGGCCGTGATCCGAGGTCGCTCACCGAGGACGTGGTGCGCTACCTGCGCGACTGCTTCTTGTCGTTGATGGCACCCGAGCTGGTCGCCCTCCCGGATTCGCGGGCCACGGTGGTGGCCGAGCAGGCGGGTCGGCTCGGGGCCGGCAAGCTGGTGAAGGCGATGGAGCGCCTCGGCGAGATCCTCGTGGAGATGCGGCACTCGCCCGATCCTCGGTTGCTGCTCGAGATCGCACTTGTCCAGCTCACCCACCAGGCCGCGTCCAACGACATCGGCGCGCTCATGGACCGAATCGAGCGGCTCGAGAAGGCGCTCGCCGAGGT
Source organism: uncultured Acidimicrobiaceae bacterium (assembly GCA_963791635.1). Lineage (GTDB taxonomy): Bacteria > Actinomycetota > Acidimicrobiia > Acidimicrobiales > Ilumatobacteraceae > VFMC01. The sequence goes on along the minus strand of CAWBTC010000019.1, from coordinate 192,446 downwards.
CGGGCCTGGTCCCTCCGCTCCCGCGGCCACGCCGGTCGACCCGGCTACCGGACGGGTGCCCCTCGGCGCTCGCGCCCGTCGTGATGCCACCGGGCCGATGGCGAGGCCTGCGCTCGCATCGGTGCCCGACGCAACAGGAGACGCGTCTTCGCCAGGAGGCGCGGTTCGCGACCACCAGTCGATCGACGTGGCCCCGTCCGCCACCTCGTCGGCCCCGACGGCCGCTGCAGTCTCCGCGCCGGCCGCTCCTCACTCGCGGGTGACCCCGGCATCATCCGCGGCACCGGCCGCCGAGTCGGGCAGCGGAGCCGAGCAGGCCGTGGCCCGCTGGAGCGAGATCGTGCCGGCACTGAAACCATTGGTGCGCGCGATCTACTCGGTACCGAAGCTGCTTGGCGTTCGCGACGGAGCCGTCACGCTCGGGGCACCGAACGATGCTCATCGGATCAAGTGCGAGCAGCACCGCCCAGAGGTCGAACGGGTCGCCGCCGGGATCGTCGGCTCACCGGTGCGCGTGGTGTTGGTCACCGATGGGTCCGCTCGCCATGACGACCACGACGACCACGACGACCATCACGATCCGCGTGACCAGCGTGACCAACGCGACCAACGCGGTCCCGCCGGCACCGGAGGTGTGCCAAGTGGTGATGGCAGTGGTGGTGCTGGCGGTGGCAGTGGCAGTGGATCCAGCGCCACGTCTGGCGCTGGATCGAGCGCCTCGGCAACGGTCATTGCGCTGCACCCCGATGGTCCGCCGCCCGCCGACGAGGACATCGACCTCAACGATCTCGTGGATGCGCCGCCCGAATCGGTGGTGTCGCCGATCGATCGACTTGCGCAGGCGTTCCCGGGTTCCGAGCTCATGGACGAGCGCGACTGATGGCGTCCTACACGATGCCGGTCCAGGTGCTGATCGACGAGCTGGGTCGGTTGCCGGGCATTGGTCCGAAGTCCGCACAGCGGATCGCGTTCCATCTCCTCAAGGTGCCCACCGACGATGTGGCCCGGTTGGCCCACGCACTCACCGAGGCCAAGGCAAGGGTGCGCTTCTGCGAGCGGTGCTGGAACATCGCCGACGCCGAGCTGTGCCCGATCTGCTCCGACGATCGTCGAGATTCGTCCACGGTGTGCGTGGTGGAAGAAGCGCGCGACATCGTCGCGATCGAGCGCACCGGCGAGTTCCGCGGCCGGTACCACGTGCTCCTCGGGGCGATGAGTCCGTTGGATGGCATCGGGCCCGAACAGCTGAAGGTGAAAGAGCTGTTCACCCGCATCGAACCCGAAGGCATCACCGAGGTGATCCTGTGCACGAACCCGAACACCGAGGGCGAGGTGACGGCGATGTACCTCGCTCGGATGCTGCAGCCCTTCGGGGTGCGGGTCACTCGCATCGCCAGTGGCCTGCCGGTGGGCGGTGATCTCGAGTACGCCGACGAGCTCACGCTCGGTCGCGCGATCGAGGGTCGTCGCGACCTCATCGCCTGACGGGTGGCGACCGGGCACCCTCGGCCCGGCGCGTCGTCGGTCAGCGCGATCGTGCGGGACGGCACTCGAGGGAATCGACGAGTGACAGTGCGCGCACGAACGACTCGTCGTCGTCGGTCCAGCCGGGGTCGAAGGCAACTCGGTCGAGATGCTCGGCGAGCCGAGCGGCGGCGTCGGCACGGAGCGGGTCGGTGGTCGACCAGCGCCGGGCCAGCTCGGGGTTGGTGCAGACATCGTCGATGCCTCGATCCTGTGCGGCGGCGGACCACCGGTCCTGCAGCACACCCCACCGTCCTCGCCTGCGGCGGTGACGATGGATCGCGATCGTGCGCACCCCGACGGCGGCTCCGATCGCCGCGAGCAGTCCCGCCAGGGCGACGAGAGCGATGGGCCGGCCGTGGTGGTTGAGCAGTTCGGTGATCGCTGCGAACACATCGCCGCCCACCGAAGCTCGGGCTGACTCGCCCGCAAGCGGAACGTCCGCCGTGGGATCGAACGCCTGCCACCCCGTCTCGGGGAACCAGACCTCCACCCATGCATGGGCGTCGCTCGCCCGCACCTCCCACACGCCTGTCACCCGGTCGCGTTCGCCGGGCACGTACCCGGTGACGAGTCGGCTGGGGACGCCCTGGGTGCGCAGCATCACCGCCAGCGCAGTCGCGATCTGCTCGCAGAAGCCGAGCTGTGACCCGAACAGGAGGTCGTCGACTGCATCGACGCCGTCGGCGGGCACGGGCGCCTGCAGGTCGTACTGCACGTTGGCGCGGATCCACGTCTCCATCCGGCGCACGACGTCGTAGGTGTTCGTGGCCCCTGCTGCGAGCTCGTCGGCCAACCGCACGGTTCGCGTGGTGGTGGACGAGGGGACCTCGAGGTAGAGCACGAACGCGTTGCGTCCCGCTTCGGTGAGCCGCTCGGCCACGACGCCTTGGCGTGCCAGCGCGGCCGAGGTCACGAGCGGCCGCTCGGACACGACGGTGTAGACCGATCCGGCGGTGAGCACGATGTCGGTGCGCAAGGCACCGTCGCTCCGCACGAGCAGGTCGCCGTCGAACATCACCCGTTCGGGTCGATAGGCAGCGAAGAGGATGTTCGGCTGGTCGACCTCCACGTAGAAGGTCTGCACGAAGTCGTCGGTGTCGACCAGACGCGAGCGCTCGTGGTCCCCGAAGGCGGGGTCGATGTTGATGTCGGGGCCTTCTTGCAGGTAGCCAGGGTCGTCCAGCACCTGCCATTCACGGCCGTCGAAGGTGGCAAAGGTCTGGCCGCGCCAGAAGTCGGGTTCGGGCGCCCGAACCCGCATCACGATCTCGTCGCCGAGGTCGCCGCGCATCGCGGTGTCGAGCGCGTGGTCGAAGCCGGGGTAGCCACCCACGCTGCCCGACCGGCTGCTCGGGTCGCGGGAACCGGAGCTGGACGTGTCCGCACCGTCGGCGCCGGCGATGCCGGTCGACGACTCGGCGCGACGAAGGGTCTCGATGGATGACGGCAGTCCGAGTCGTGCCGGACCATCCGGCACCGGCACGGCGCTCAGGAGCGCGACCGTGGTGATGGTGCCGACGGCGACCGCAGCGGCCGACGCGGCGAGACGGCGTGGTGAGCCCAGCGCGGCACGTCGGTGCGCGCCTGATCGGCGCACGCTCGGTGACGGGGCGGTGCCGACGGCTCGCACCGTGAGGATCCACACGATGCCCCACGCAGCGAGCCACCACGGCAGCGCAGGATCGATCCGTTGACCGGCGGCGTACGCAGCCACGACTGCCCCGAACGCGAGCGAGGCGCGTGCCGCGCGCCGGTTCGTGCACTCGAAGCCGTGGAGCACCACGAGCAGCATCAGCACCTGCGGGAGCGGCCCTCGGATCACCGACAGCAGGTCGTCTGCGTTGGAGACCGACGCGGTGACCGCCGCCAGGCCGGCGACCGTGAACGCTGCGACGGTCAACTGCACGACGGTCTTCAACGAACGGTGACTCGTCCCGCCGGTCGTCATCGCAGCGGTGAGGAGGCTGCCCCCGATGAGCGCTGCAAAGGTGACCGGCGACGATCCGAGCGCGCCCGCGAGCATCGTGAGCGACAGCGAGGAGCTGATCGCAACGAGCCACCGGGCTCCGGTCCCCAGCGTCTCGACGGGCTCAGCGCACGCGCGACGGGTCAAGCGAATGCGTCGCCAACCGCGCACAGGTTCGGAGGTGGGATCGGGCAGACAGGTGGCGGTCCACCGGGCGATCGACGCAGCGTCGCGGAGTTCGATCGGCTCGCCGTCGCCGATCGCGACGCTGACGATCGCCCCCCGACGACGGCCCTCGTCGAGTGCCCACCGCACCCGTGCGGCCTCCGCGTCGCGTTCGTCACGGTCGCCCGCATCGGCGGCGGCACGCACGATCCAGCGGGCATCGACCGCGCGGCGATGGTCGAACACCGACAGGACGCCGGTGCGCAGCGACGTGGGCCAATGCACGGCGTGGTCGGCGTCGCCGTCACGCCAGCGGCGGACACCGTCGAGGTCGCCGTCGGTCGCGCGCCCGCGAGAGGCGGCCACGTCGGTCGCGAGCCCGATCGAGTGGGCATCGATGTCCACGTAGGCGCCCGGCCCGCCAGTGGGTGGTGCCACGACGATCGGATCGACCGCCACCGTGAACCCGCGCCGCCACCAGACGATGCCGGGGCCGCCGCCCGATGACAGTTGCACCTCCAACTGTTCGACCAGGCCCCTGCGTTCGAGCGTTCCGGTCGTGTGCAGTTCCCCGTCGATCAGCCATCCGTCGGCCACCAGCGCTCCACGGTCGAGCACGCGAGCGTGCACGGGCCGCGGGCGAACGCCGTCGTCGATCCGAACCGTGACCGGTGCGCCGTCTCCGGTGGACACCGAGACTGCGGCGATCGACACCGAGACCGACGGAATCCGCCACAGCCGCCACCCGCCGGCGGCGACGCCGGCGAGGCCACCCACGACGCCGGCGCCGAGGATGATCACCACTGGCACCGCGCCGGTGAGCCGGGCCATGCCGAGTGTGGCAACCCACGCGAACAGGAGGTAGCCGGAGCCCGCCGCGACGCCGCGCGGGGTGGTCATCGCCCGACCCTCGGTCGAGCGCGCCGTCGCTGAGACCGACGACGGCGCCGGTGTCGCCGACCGCGTGATCATGCCGAGGGTGGACGCACCTGTTGGAGACACTCGGTCACGACCTCACGCCCGCCGGTCGTCGAACCGTCGCCATCCACGAGCAGCACGCGATGAGCGAGCGCCGGCACGACAACGGCAGCGACGTCATCGGGCACCACGAAGGCTCGGCCGCGCATCGCTGCGATCGCCCGTGCGAGTCCTGCGACGGCGAGGCCACCGCGCGTCGAGGCGCCGAGTCTGACCCGCGGGTGCTGGCGTGTTGCCTCGAGCAGTTCGACGATCCAACGCGATACGGCATCCGGGACGACCACCCGGTCGACGGTGTGGCGGGCGAGGACCAGCGCTTCGATCGTCGTGATCGGGTGCACCTCGTGGAGGAGGCGGCGGCCGCGGCGCCCGGCGATGACGGACACCTCGTCGTCGAATCCGGCTCGGCCGGGCGACACCACAGCTGCGAAACGATCGACGGCTCCTTCACCGAGGCGAAAGGTGCCGGCCATGTCGATCGGGTTCTGGGTCGCGACGAGGAGGAAGGGGTCGGGCAGCTCGTGGCTTCGACCATCGACGCTGACCGTGCCCTCTTCAGCCGCTTCGAGGAGCGCTGACTGGGTGCGGGGGTTGGTCCGGTTCAGCTCGTCGAACACGACGACGTTTCCGAAGATCGGGCCCGGTCTGAAGCGCAGCCGAAGACCGTCGCCATCGGGCACGAGCGTGCCGGTGACGTCGCCGGGCAAGAGGTCGACCGTGCCCTGGATGCGGTGGAAGCTCCCGCCGACCGCCGCAGCGATCACCTGTGCGAGCAGTGTCTTGCCGACGCCGGGGATGTCTTCGATGAGCAGATGGCCCTTCGCGAGCAGGCAGGCGGCGGCCACCTCGGCGACGTCACGGCGGCCCGCGACCACCGTGCTGACCGTCTCGATGACGGCACGGCCGATGGCGCCAGCCGCGAGGATGTCAGCCGGCAAGGGAGCGCTCGGGGTGTGACCCGGAGGTGCCTTTGGTCTGGCCTGCACGAGGCTCGGAGTGGCCGGCATGAGGCTGGGTGGGGGGAGCTCGATGCTGGGTCCGCTCGCAGCGGTGCCTCGGGTGAACAGCGTCATCGAGGAGAGTCATCGGCACGCAACACGCCGAGCTGCAGGAATCAGCTCGTGAAACCCGTTCGGTTTTCCCGGCCCGGAACGCTGGCCCCGAACACCAGGCCGGAACACCAGGCCGGAACACCAGGCCGGAAACCAGGCCGAACCAGGCCGAAAAACGCAAAACCGGGGTACCACTCCTGGACCTGGTAGCGGGCGGACGGGCCAGCTCCAGAGGTGGTACCCCAGATCTTGCGGCGATCGCTGCTTGTCGGCTTCCCTCGTGAGGGCCGCCCGAAGCGCTGGTCGCTATGTGTCGATTACGTTACAACGAAAGGCCGTTGTTGTCAACACTTCGCAACAATCGTCATCGGATGTGACAAGTTCACGAAGTGGGGTCATCCAACCACGCAACGAGAGATCGATGGTCGATGTCCACAACATGCCTGGTGGAAGGACCCGAACCCCCCGCATCAGCGGCGTGGATCAGACGGTCCGGACGACGAGCGCATCGCCCTGACCGCCACCGCCGCACAGCGCGACGGCAGCCGTGCCACCACCACGGCGGCGCAGCTCGTGGAGCACCGTGAGGGCCAGCCGGTTCCCGCTCATGCCGATCGGGTGGCCGAGGGCGATGGCGCCGCCGTTGACGTTCACGATCTCGTCGGTGATGCCCAGCTCTGCCATCGACGCGATGCCGACGGCCGCGAAGGCTTCGTTGATCTCGAACAGATCGACATCTCCGACCGACGTGCCCACCTTGGCGAGTGCTTTCAGGATCGCCCTGCTCGGCTGATGCAGCAGCGATGCGTTGTCGGGGCCGGCCACCATGCCGTAGCTGACGACTTGGCCGAGGGGCGTGATGCCGCGGGCGTTCACGGCCTTCTCGCTCATCACGATCACGGCCGAGCCGCCGTCGCTGAGCTGCGATGCGTTGGCGGCCGTGATCGTGCCCTCCTTGTCGAAGGCGGGCTTCAGGGTGGCGAGCGACTCCATGGTCGTGCCCGGGCGAACGCCCTCGTCGGTCTCGACGAGGATCGGCTCACCCTTGCGCTGCGGGATCTCGACCGGGATGATCTCGTCGGCGAAGCGGCCCTCCTTGATCGCGTTGGCTGCGCGCTCGTTCGACTTCATCGCCACTTCGTCCTGCTGTTCTCGGGTGATGCCACCGGAGGCGTAGCGCTCCGTGCCGAGGCCCATCAAGCACGCGTCGAACGCGCACCACAGGCCGTCCTTGATGATCGCGTCGGCCAGCTCGGTGTTGCCGTAACGGAAGCCGCCTCGCGCGCCCTGCGCGAGATAGGGCGCATTGGTCATGCTCTCCATGCCACCGGCCACCACGATGTCGGCCTCGCCGGCAGCGATCATCTGGTCGGCGAGGTAGATCGTGTTCAGACCCGACAGGCAGACCTTGTTGATGTTCACGCTCGGGACGCTCATGGGGATGCCGGCCTTCACCGCCGCCTGACGCGACGGCACCTGACCCTGTCCGGCCATGAGCACTTGACCCATGAGGACGTGTTCGACCTCCTCAGGTGAGACCCCGGCGCGCTCGAGGGCGGCCTTGATCGCGAATCCACCGAGATCGGCGGCGCTGAACGATGCGAGTGCACCGCTCATCTTGCCGATCGGGGTGCGTGCTCCAGCGACGATGTACGAACCAGCCATGACGGACTCCTCCAGACCACGCATCCGGCGTGCGCTTCACTGACAGCGTATGCGCGCCGAGTTACCAGCGGGTAATGGAACGCACCGTGGCCACGAATCCGCCGAGACTCGGTGACGGATCAGGTGTTGCTGGAGGCCTTCCAGAGGTCGATCGCAGCTTCTTGTGCGTGGGGTTCGATCGCGACCAGCTCGTCGTCGGACAGGTGCGGGTTCTCGAGCGCGGCAACGTTGTCCTCGAGTTGACGGACGCTGCTGGCTCCGAGCACGAGCGATGTCATGCGCGGGTCGCGCAGCGCCCACACCAGCGCGAGCTGGGCGAGGGTCTGGCCACGGGCGGCGGCGATGCCGTGCAGCGCCCGCACCTTCGTCATCGCCTCGTCGGTGAGGAGTTCTTGACTGAGAGCGCCGCCGGTGGCGACACGCGAATCGCTCGGGATGCCGCCGAGGTAGCGATCGGTGAGCATGCCCTGGGCGAGCGGCGAGAAGGCGATGCACCCGGCGCCGACGTCTTCGAGCGTGTCGAGCAGTCCATCGCGCTCGATCCACCGGTTGAGCATCGAGTACGACGGCTGGTGGATCAGCAACGGCACGTTCAGCTCGGCGAGCAGCCGGGCCACTTGCCGAGTGCGTTCGGAGCTGTAGGACGAGATGCCGACGTAGAGGGCCTTGCCCTGCTGCACGATCGAAGCGAGCGCGCCGGCGGTCTCCTCGATCGGCGTGTCGGGATCGACCCGGTGCGAGTAGAAGATGTCGACGTAGTCGAGGCCCATGCGCGTGAGCGACTGGTCGAGTGAGGCGATGAGGTACTTGCGAGACCCGAAGTCGCCGTACGGCCCCGGCCACATGTCGTATCCCGCCTTGGTGGAGATGACGAGCTCGTCACGGAAGCGGCCGAAATCGACCGCGAGCATCCGCCCGAAGTTCTCCTCGGCAGCGCCGTATGGCGGGCCGTAGTTGTTGGCGAGATCGAAGTGCGTGATCCCGAGGTCGAATGCTCGCCGGCAGATCGCCTGTTGGGTCGAGAACCCTCTGTCGTGGCCGAAGTTGTGCCACAGGCCGAGTGACAGCGCAGGCAGCAGCAGTCCGCTGCGCCCGCACCGCCGATAGGTCATCGAGTCGTAGCGCGCGGGTTCAGGGGCGTAGATGTCGGCGATCGGCATGCGCGCCAGCCTAGGGATCCAGGTTCTGGTCGCGATTCGCCGCGGCCGCTGCGGGTGAAACGCGACCGGATCGCTGCGCAGACTGGTCAGACGGGGTCAGGCGTGGAGGCCGTCGACGGCGTCGAGCACCTCAACCGCGTCGTTGTGGCTGTGGGTGAAGCCGCGGCGGCGTTCCTCTGCGACGGTCGACTCGCTGCGCAAGGCCACGATGTAGGCCCGTCGGTAGCTCGCGGCCGAGGTGTTGCCGCCCGAGCCGTGGAGGACACCCTCGTTGTGGACGGTGATGTCGCCGCGTTCGATCTCCACCGGGCGGATCACGTCGTCGGGTCCGAGGTCGGTGACGAGTGTGTGACTCGCGCCGCGATCGCCGTGGAGCGGTCGGTGCGGCCGGATGGGTTCGGTGTGAGATCCGGGCAAGAACTGCAGACAGCCGTTCTCGATCGTCGAGGCATCGACTGCGAGCCAACACGTGGCGGTGCGCCGGTCGTCGGTGTCGATCCAGTACGCCTGGTCCTGGTGCCAGTGGAAGACCGCATCGGTGCGGCTGGGGCTCTTCGCGAGCAGTTGATCGAAGTCGATGGTCATGCCTTCGCCGCAGAGTTGCTCGGCGATCGACCGTGCGCGGCGCTCGTAGAGGTTGCCCTGCCACTCGGGGAGGTAGCGACGCGGCACCATCACGTTCACGATCGCGTAACCCGACGGATCGGTGCCGTGCTCACCGGTGGTCATGTCGTTGAAGTCCTTGCCGGCAACGGGGATCTCGCCGCGGAGGAATCGGTCGTACACCGCTTCGATCTCGATCATCTCGTCAGCACTCATCACGCCCCGGAGGTGGACGTACCCGTCGCGCCGGAACGCCACGCGGTCGTCGTCGGTGACGACGTAACGGTCGCCCTGTCGACGTTGCCCCGGAACGAGCTCTCCGGACGCGTTCGATGGATTCGAGGTCATGTGGCGCAATCTAGACACCCCACCCGAGTCCCACGTCCCCGTCCGAGTCCCACGTCCCGGTCCGAGTCCCACGCGTCCGATCGGAGTGCCACGCGCAACCCCGGGGTGGCGGCTGGCACTCGGATGGTCGGTCCGTCACACGGAGCGGCACCCGATCGTGACCGACGCACCCGCTGCGCTGCCGTAGCCGCGAGCGTGCACGCACACCTGTGCGCCGGACACCGCGGTGATCCCGACGCCGACGTTGAAGCCATGGGTGCGGCTGGGGGAGGAGGTGAGGTCGGGCCGAAGATCGCGAGCCATGATCGGTCCGCTCATCTGTTGAGCCTGGCCTGGATTGGTGACCGAGACGGTCACCGTGATCGGCACGTCGAACTCGGGATCGAGCGCCCAGCCGGCAACGGCGACGCCGGCGCCGCTGATCGTTGCGCTGTCGAGCGCTCCCACCGGTGCAGGACCACCCGGACCGCGGGGCACGTCGATACCCGACAGCGGCGCCCACAGGCTCGGTGTGTCGTAGCCGAGCGCCCAGATGGCGATGCCCGAGAGACCGGCCTGGATCACCTCGTTCGTACGTTGGACGATCGTGAACTCATCGGGGTAGTAGACGGTGCGCCTCACCGTGCACGTCGTGCTGCCGCTGCTGTTCAACCGGAGCGCCGGACGCAGGACGCCGACATCGATCGGTGAAGTGCTGTTCGCGTATGAGCCCGGGGTGGGCAGCAGCGGCGCTGGCGTAGGACCGGTCTTGTTGCCGGTGTAGCTGACGTCATAGGTGAAGCGCAGCTCGCCCGAGGCGTCGCGCACGGGCGTCGCACCCGTGCCGGAGGCGAGCTGTGAAGCGCTCTCCATCTGCACGCCGACGGTGCCGAGCGATGCGTTGGTGGGGCATGCACCGGACGTGACCGTGGCCCAGCTGCGTCCGTACGCGTTCACTCCGATCTGCACCTTGCTGAGCTCGTTGACAGGCACGACCGTCTTCACGTAGTCGATGACGTTCCGCTGCCACGACAACGGAGACACGGGGCCGGGAGCCGACACGCTCCAGTCGTAGACCATGAGTCGGAGGCGATCGATGTGGGGCAGCATCTCGGGCCATGCATAGACCCAATAGCCGCTCGTGCCGTTGTCCCAGATGGGCGGCACCGTGACCACGAGCAGCTTCCCCTGGTCGTGCAGCGCACGGCCGAGCTCGGCGATGAACGCCGCCCAGTTCGCACGGGTGGTGGTCCACGATGCGCGACCGTCGCTGAACGCGAAGCCCTCGTAGTCGAGGTCGATGCCGTCATAGCCCCGGCTGACGACCAGGTTGGTGATCGTCTGCACGTGCTGGGTGCGCGTCGTCGGATCGGCGAGGATGCCGGCCATCGCGAGCTTGCCGGTGCCGTCGGTGATGCTCGGCACCACCGGCAGACCGTGGTTGCGAAGGGAGGTGACGGCCGCGGTGAGGTTGGTCTCGGTGCCGCTCGTGGCGATCCGGTCGGCAGCCACCGCGCTGAACCCGAACGGCGAGACCTCGCCGAACACGTTCGCGAAGCCGCTGTCGAGCGCACGAGTCCCTTCGGCGACGGCCGAGCTCGACCAGTTCGGGATCCAGCCGGTGATGAATCGGGCTGGCGTCGCGGCGCTGACGTCATCGACGCTGCTGCCGCCGGAGATCGTCGTCGTGACGCCGAGCAGTGCGAATGACGCCACGGTCAGCGCGGACCTGCCGACTCTCCGTGTCCGGGACCGCATCTCCGCGACCCTACTGGTGGCCGAATCCGATGTCCGCGCGGGCTTGGCGACGGTGGGCGACGGTGGGCGACGTCGGTGAAGTCCCGGTTGGGCCGTGTTGCTACCCATCAGTAACCTCCCGTCATGCAGCAGATCCTCGATGCCATCCAGTCGGGCGCGTCCAGTGCCGACATCGCCGCCCTGCCCATCCCCGAGAGCTATCGCGCCGTGCACGTGCTTGCCGAAGAGCAGGAGATGTGGGCGGGTGTCCCGTCGAAGGAGAAGGATCCGCGCACGAGCCTTCACGTCGGCGAGGTCCCAACCCCTGAGCTCGCACCCGATGAGGTGTACCTCGCGGTGATGGCGAGCAGCATCAACTTCAACACCGTGTGGGGCAGCATCTTCGAGCCGGTGAGCACGTTCGGTCCGATGAAGCGCCTGGCTCGTGAAAGCGAGTGGGCGAGTCGGCACGACCGGCCCTACCAGGTGGTCGGAAGCGACGCCTCGGGCGTGGTGCTGAAGGTCGGTTCGGCTGTGCGTCTGTGGAAGCCCGGCGACCGGGTGACGGTGCACTGCAACCACGTGGACGACCAGGATCAGAGCGCCCACGACGACTCGATGATGGCCGCCAATCAACGCATCTGGGGCTACGAGACGAACTTCGGTGGGCTCGCCGACATGTGCGTGGTGAAGGCCAACCAGCTGATGCCCAAGCCTGCCCACCTCACGTGGGAGGAGGCAGCAGTCAACGCGCTGTGCAACTCCACGAGCTACCGCATGCTCGTCGGCAAGCACGGCGCCCGGATGAAACAGGGCGATGTCGTGCTGATCTGGGGTGCCACCGGTGGCATCGGTGCCTACGCGGCGCAGTACGTGTTGAACGGTGGGGGCATTCCGGTGTGTGTGGTGAGCTCGCCCGACAAGGCACAGATCCTGCGCAACATGGGCGTGGAGCACATCATCGACCGCGCCGCAGCCGGTTATCAGTTCTGGAAGGACGAGCGCACCCATGACGAGAGTGAGTGGCGCCGTCTGGGCAAGGACATCCGCGACCTGTGCGGCGAGGATCCCGACATCGTGTTCGAGCACCCCGGCCGGTCGACGTTCGCGGCGTCGATGTACGTCGCCAAGCGCGGTGGCACGGTCGTCACGTGCGCGGCCACGAGTGGCTTCATGATGGAGTTCGACAACCGCCACTTCTGGATGCGCCTGAAGACCCTCGTCGGTTCGCACTTCGCGAACTACAAGGAGGCGTGGGAGGCCAACCGGTTGATCAGCAAGGGCATGATCCATCCGGTGCTGAGCCAGACCTTCGATCTCGAACACACCGGCGAAGCGGCCTATCAGGTGCACCACAACATGCATGAGGGCAAGATCGGCGTGCTCGCCCTCGCCCCCGAGGCCGGCCTGGGTGTCACCGATCAGGAACTCCGCGACAGAGTGGGCGACAAGCTCCACCTCTTCCGCCGCTGACCACCGCGTTTGTTCAGTACGGCACCGTCAGGGTGCGCTTCTGCGCACACGCTGCTCGGCCATTGCGGCGTTTGTTCAGTTCAGCACCGCACGGGTGCGACAGCGAACAAACGCGTTGCTGGTCGGTCTCACGTGGTGGTCTCCTCGCACCAGTGTGACCCCGCCCGACCCCACCTCGGGGGAGACCCCCCGGCGCAGCGATGCGACATCGTCCATGTCCGTCTTGACGCCACGGGTGGGGCGTCTGTTTCACTGGTCGGATGCTGCTCACCGAAATCGACCACGTGGCCATCGCCGTCAAGGACCTCGAGGCGGCCATCGACTACTACCGCCGGGCGTTCGGCGCTGAGGTCGAGCACCGTGAGATCGTGGAGAGCGACGGGGTCGAAGAGGCGCTGCTGAAGGTGGCGGAGAGCTACGTGCAGCTGCTCACACCCACCCGTCCGGACAGCCCGGTGGCGAAGGCGATCGAGAAGCGGGGCGAGGGTCTGCACCACATCGGATACCGCGTGAACGACTGTGCCGAGGCGCTCGCGTCGATGATCGCCGCGGGCGCGAAGGCGATCGACCATGCACCCCGTCCGGGCAGCCGAGGCACGACCGTGGCCTTCATCCACCCGAAAGGCAGCTTCGGCACCCTGATCGAGCTCGTTCAGGAGTAGCAACACACGGGGGCGCTGCGGCCCCCACCCACGGGGGCTCTGCCCCCGTGGACCCCCGGGACTGCGTGGACGCCTTCGGCGACTACTGCTGGAGTTCCGTCGAAGCGGAACCGATGCTTCGACGGGCCTTCGGCGACTACTGCTGGAGTTCCGTCGAAGCGGAACCGATGCTTCGGCGACTGTTGCGAACGAACGGTGTAGGAGAGCGAGGGGCGTCCGTTGGCGCGACGCTTGGGCGGGCGTCAGCTACTCGGCTTCGAGGACGAGACCTTTCAGGTAGTCGGCTTCGGGGAACGCGAGCGGCACCGGGTGATCGCTCGGCTGACTCAGGCGGCCGACGATGCGCACGGTCCTGCCGGCATCCAGCGCTGCGCCCGCGACCACCTTCTGGAACAGATCCGCGTTCATCGCGCCGCTGCAGCTCCAGGTGAGCAACGTGCCTCCCGGCGCGAGCAGCTTGATCGCGAGCAGGTTGAGGTCCTTGTAGGCGCGTGACGCCTTCTCCAACTGGCGCTCGTTGTTGGCGAGCTTCGGCGGATCGAGTGCGATCAGGTCGTACTGGCGTGCTCGATCGCGCAACCCGCGCAGCGCCGTGAAGGCGTCGGCTTCCATCAGCTCACCGATGTCGACCCCGTTCACCGCGCCGTTGCGGCGGGCGACGTCGAGTGCGGGTGCCGACGAATCGATGTTGAGGATGCTCGCCGCGCCGCAGCCTGCGGCGACTACTGCGAACGCGCCCGTATAGGAGAACACGTTCAGGAACCGGCGCCCGTTTGCGAGGTGGGCGATCATCGCGCGCGCGTTTCGTTGGTCGAGGTAGAAGCCTGTCTTGTGGCCGCCGGTGACGTCGACGAGGTACTGCCACGATGCTTCATGCGCCACCAGAGCGGGGTCGGGCGCCTCGCCCCGCATCAGACCGATGCGCGTGCCGAGACCTTCGCGTTCGCGCACGTCGGCATCGCTGCGCTCGTACACACAACGCACGCCAGGGAGCGAGAACAGTGCATCTGCAACGACCTCTCGCCACGCGTCAGCGCCCGCCGTCGTGACCTGCACGACGATCGTGTCGCCGTAGCGGTCGGCCACCACGCCGGGCACGCCATCGGCCTCGCTGAACACGAGCCGAGCCGAATCGGTGCCGGAGGCGAGCAGCGCGTCGCGTCGAGCGGCAGAGTGCACGATGCGTTCGGTGACGAACGCATCGTCGACCACCGCGGCGGGATCGAAGCTCCACATCCTCACGCGGATCTGCGACTCCGGGCTGTAGGCGCCCCACCCGAGTGGTTCACCTGCCTCGGTCTCCACGAGCACCGTGTCACCGGGGCCCGGTCGTCCCTCCACCTGACCGATGCCGCCACTGAAGATCCACGGGTGGCGGCGAGCCATCGATCGTTCGCGACCGGCGCGCAGTGACACCACTCCAGGCGACGAAGATCGCCTCGAGGCGCTATGGGTCGGCGAGCTCACGGCGGTCACCGTAGACGGCTGCAGAACCTGTCTCCTGAACCAAGGGCACGAACGGGCGGGCGGACGAACGAACGAACGGCCAGCGGGTCAGCGCAGGCTGAGATCGTCTCCGTTGCCGTTGGCGACGAGCCAGCCCTCGCGATGCATCTTCTCGTCGATCAGCGCAGCCACCTGCTCGGCCAGGGCGCGTTGGGTCTCGATGCTGCGCTCCAGTGCCGCGGCCAGACCGTCGAAGCGTTGCTCGAGCTGTGCGAGACGTGCGTCGTCGCTGCCTTCGCCAATGCCATGGCGTGACTCCACGCCCTGGATCGCGTCGGTGCATTCACGTCGGACGCGCTCGATGAGACCGATCACGGTGGACTGCGAACGATCGAGATCGTGGCGGCCTTCGGCTCGCACTGCCTCGGTGTTGTTCTGCGCGATCTGTGCATACGCGGCCATGGCCGTGTACTGCGCCATCATCTGCGTCTCGAGCTTGCTGACGCGATCGCGGAGGTCGTTGCTGGCGAGGCGCACCTCTTGCACGGCCTCGCCGGGGAGGAAGTCCTCGGGAGGCGCGGGGGTGGCATCGTCGTCCCAGCTGATCTCGTCGTTGCCCTGCTTCTTTCGGCGCACGCTGTCCTCCCGCCCGTCGGGGCTCGTCGCCGAGGCCGCGTTCGGCCTCGTGCCGTTTTCATCGGCTGGGAAGGGGTCGTGCTTGAGATCGTTCTTCAAGACTTCTTGACGATGTTGATGCTCAAGTCCCCGAGGGCTGGGACCGAAACCTCTTCTGCGTTTGGGCGGGTTGTTCGCTTGCTCTGGCGTTTGTGGGACTCAGAAACCAAGCGGGAGGACATCCTCACATGGAAAACAACATCGAAGTTCAGCAGGTTGAGAAGAAGGACAAGGGCTTCACCCTCGTCGAGCTCCTCATCGTGATCGTCATCCTCGGCATCCTCGCCACGGTGACGGTGTTCGCGGTGCGTGGCATCACCGACCAGGGCAAGACCAGCGCCTGCGAGGCCGACCAGAAGACCCTGGAGACCGCCGTCGAGGCGTACTTCGCCCAGAACGGCTCGTCGACGATCCCCGGTGGCGAGGCCACCCTGGTGAGCGGCGGCTTCCTGCGCAGCGAGTCGGCCAAGTTCAACGTCGACAGCGGCGGTGTCCTCACCGCCGTCGACGCGGCGTGCACGGTCTGATCCAGATCAACCTCTGACGACTCAGTCGTCGAGACGGGCCGGACCTTCGGGTCCGGCCCGTTTCAGTTTTCGCCCATGAATGAAACGAGGCCGGCTCCTTCCGTGGAACCGGCCTCGAGCGCGTCCACGACCGTGCCTGGGCTGCAGCAGCGGCGACCGATTGTCCGGGTCGCCCACACTGCCGCTTTGAGCGGGGCCGATTCGGCCTCGGGGTAGGCCCAGGTGACCGGACGGCCGGAGCCCCGTGGGCCCTCCTGAGCTGACCTCTGCGTCGAGACAACGGAGCACTTGGCTCGATCCCGGCCCTGAACGCGACAGCAGCGCCCCTCGCGGGGCGCTGCTGTCAGGGGGATGTCGATGTCCGCGCTCGGCGGGTGGGTCAGCGCACCATCTCCATCCGCAAACCGGCGGTGTCCCAGTTCGGATCGGCTGGGAGGCGGTTCACCGCGCGGCCGGCGGCGCGCCGAGCGGTCCACAGCAGGCCGGCGGCCTGCAACAGGTGGAACTGCGAGGCGCCCTGAGGTGGGGTGGCCGTCACAGCATCCTCCACGCCGGGAAGTTTCGCCTTGATCAAGTTCATCCGCTCGTACACGCCCTCGGACTGGTACGGCGAGCTCTTGATCGGCTTGTCGCCGTTGAGCACGAAGAAGCTGAGGTCGGGATGCGCGGCGAACCAGTTGCGCTGATGGAACGGTTGGAACTCCTGCTCGGCCTCGCGGATCCACTTCCAGCGCCGGAAGTCGTCGTTGGTGAGCCACGGCTCGAGCTCCTTGGCCTCTTCACGCGTCTTCGCGCGGAGTGCCGCCCGTGACGGGATCGGCTTGATCGCAGCGAGTCGCGGCCAGCCCACCATCTCGCGGGCTTCCGCGTCGCACGGCCGGTACGGTCCGTGCGGCTCGTCCTCGAAGCCCACGGGCGCATAGATCGCCGCCGCTTCGAACTTCGGCTTGAACTCGAGCACCTCGATCAACGTCTTGCAGACCATCGGCTCTTCGACGATCACGGTGACCGCTGCGAGCCGCGCCGGCAGGATCAACCAACCTCCCGGACAAGGCACCACGCCGCCGAGCATCTTGTATGGCATCGCCTTCGCGACCATGGTGAACCTCTTCCGTCTCGGTGGTGGCGATCGTCGACCGTGGTGTCGGCGGACCCCTTCGGGTCAGCGCGAACCGACGAGCTGGCCGGAACCGGTGGAACCGGTCTGACCGGCGGCGATCGTCGCCTGCGCCTGGAGCTGTGCCTTCTGCGTCGCGGCGAGGGTCATGATCTCCTTCGGGTAGGCGCTGATCTCGGCTGCTGTCTCGAAGCTGATGATGCCCGACGAGACGAGACGGGCGAGGTCCATCTCGAGGGTCTGCATCCCGTCTTGCTGGCCCGAGATCATCACGTTGCGGATCTGGCGGGTCTTGCCCTCGCGGAGGAGGTTGCGCACTGCGTCGTTGGCCATCAGCACTTCGTAGGCGGCCACGCGGCCTCCGCCCTCGGCCGGCAGGAGGCGCTGGCTGATGACGCCCTGGAGGGCGCCGGCCAGCTGGATCTGGATCTGGTCGCGCTTCTCGGCGGGGAACACGTCGACGATGCGGTCGAGCGCCTGGGACGCGTCGTTGGTGTGCAGTGTGGCGAACACGAGGTGACCGGTCTCGGCGAGCGTGAGCGTGATCGAGATCGAGTCGAGGTCGCGCATCTCACCGAGGAGGATGACGTCGGGGTCTTCACGCAGGGCGCTGCGCAGACCATCCGTGAAGCTGTTCACGTCGGTGCCCACCTCGCGCTGGTTGATCATCGCGGTCTTGTGGAAGTGCAGGTACTCGATCGGGTCCTCGATCGTGAGGATGTGACACGGCCGCTGCTCGTTGATCTTGTCGATCATCGCTGCGAGGGTGGTGCTCTTGCCGGAACCGGTGGGGCCCACGACGAGCACGAGGCCGTAGGGCTTGTTGAGCAGCTCGACCGCTGCCAGTGGCGCACCGAGCTCGTCGAGGTTTCGCACGCGGTTGGGCACGACACGGAGGGCAAGGGCGTACGTGCTGCGCTGCTTGAAGGCGTTGGCACGGAAGCGTCCGATCTCGGCGAGACCGAAGCTGAAATCGACCTGGCGGTTCTCGTCGACCTCTTCTTTCTGACGGTCGTCGAGCAGCGAGAGCACCATCCGCTCGGTGTCGTGGCCCTGCAGCACATCCACGCCTTCGAACGGCACGAGCACGCCATCGCGGCGTGCCGTCGCCGGGCGACCGGGCGTGAGGTGGAGGTCGCTGGCGCCGGCCGCGACGGTTGCCTCCAGCAGGGCTACGAGCATCGGATCTGGATTCGACATGGAGAGCTAACCTCGTCGTTCAGCGCTCTGGTGGAGCGGGTTCCTGTTCTGTCTGTTCTGTTCTGTTCTGTCTGAGTTGCTTGAAGGGCGTATGACTGCTGGTTTGATCGTCATTGCAGCCGTGTTCGGGTTGTTGATCGGTTCGTTTCTCACCGTGGTCACCGAGCGTGTCCCCATCGGAGAATCGATCGTCGCCCCCGGCTCGAGGTGTGGGGGATGCGGCTTGCGCCTCGGCCCGCTCGACCTGGTCCCGGTCTTCAGTTGGTTGTTCCTCGGCGGGAAGTGCCGCCGGTGTCGTACGAGTATCGGCATCGAACCCCTGGTACTTGAATTGGGCACGGCTTCACTTTTCGTTGCCATGACCTTGAAGTTCGAGGACTCGATCGAGACGGTCGCGTTCTGTGTGCTCGCAGCCGGCTTGCTCGCGCTGAGCTGGATCGATCTGCGGATCAAGCGTCTGCCGAGGGAGATCTCGTACACCACGCTCGCCATCGGTGCGCCGCTGTTGGTGATCGGCGCGTTGGTGCGCGACGAGCCCCGGCGGATCTGGACGATGGTGCTCGGCGCCGCGCTCGCGCTGGCGTTCATGTGGCTGGTGCACATCGCAGCAAAGGGTGGGATGGGCGACGGCGACGTGCGGCTCTCGCCGTTGCTCGGCGCATACCTCGGGTGGCTCGGTCTGCCGTTCGTTCCCGTCGGGCTGTTCCTCGCGTTCTTGTTCGGCTCGCTCGTCGGTGTCGGTGCCATGGTCGTCGGGCGTGCCGGGCGCAAGACCGCGGTCCCGTTCGGACCGTTCCTCGCGCTCGGCACGCTCGTCGCTGTCTTCGTCGGCCGGGCGATCATCGATCGACTCTGGCCGGACGTCTCCTAGCACCTCCTAGTACAGGGGCTAGATCTGGTCCTTGGTGCTGCCGAGCACGCCGTACATGGCCGAGACGAGCGCCATGGCCACGAAGCCCACAATGACACCCACGAACACGATCATGATCGGCTCGAACATGGTGGTGAACTTCTTGATCCGGCTCTCGAGCTCACGGTCGAAGTAGAGCGACGCCACGGCAAGCTGCTCGTCGAGCGTGCCGGTCTCCTCACCGACTTTGAACATCTGCTTCGCAGCGCCGGGGAACAGCCCGGTGTCTGCGAGCGGACGGGCGAAGCCGCCTCCTTCCAGCATCACTTCCTGCGCTTGGAGCAACGCTTCCTGGAACACGACGTTGTCCACAGAATCGGTCGTGGTCTTGAGGCCTTCGGGCAACGGCACGCCGGCTTTGACCATCGCGCCGAGGATGCGGCAGAAGCGTTCGAGCACCGCGTACTCGATGATGCCCTTGATGATCGGGATCTTGAGACTCAGCTTGTCCTTGGGGGCCTTGCCGCTCGGTGTCTTGAAGAGCCAGTACAAGACGCCGATCGTGAGCGCGAAGAACGACAGTGGGATGTAGATCATGTCGGAGAACAGGGTGGCGATGCCGAGCAGCATGCGGGTCGGCAGCGGCAGGTCGGCGTCGAGCTCCTCGAACAGCGGCTTGAACTGAGGCAGCACGTAGCCGGCCAGCACGGCGACCGTGATCACGGCGAGCACCATGACGACCATCGGGTACGAGAGCGCACCGACGACCTTCGCCCGGGTCTCGAGCTCACGCTCGAGGTAGCCGGCGAGGTTCTCGAGCGTCTCGTCGAGCTTGCCGGTGAGCTCCGCGGACTGAAGGATGCCCATGTAGTACGTGGGGAAGGCCTCGGGGTGCTTCTTGGCCGCGTCGCTGAGGGTGCCACCGTTGCGGAGGTCCTCGGTCATCCCGACGATCGTGCGGCGGAGTGCGACATCGGAGGTCTCGTCGCCGATGATGTCGAGCGCCTCCGTGATCGGGATGCCCGCTTTCACGAACACGGCGAGCTGACGCGTGAAGTGCATCAGCTCCTTCTTCTTCACCTTCTCCTGGGAGAGCTCGAACTGAAGCGCGCCGCGCTTCTCTTCGATCTTGACCGGGTAGAGGTTCTTGGCGATGAGCGCGGCGCGAACGTCACCGAGCGTGTCGGCCTTCTCGAACCCCTCGACGGTGGCGCCGCTGGCGTCGATTGCTGCGTATGCGAACTTGGGCATGGTCTTCCTACCTCGACGAATCTGGGGGTTTCAGCTGGCGAACAGGGTCTTGACGACTTCGGGGATGGTGGTCACGTCGTTCTCGACGAGCGCCATGGCTTCGCGCAGCATCGTGCGCATGCCCTGGGCGACGGCGAGACGGCGCAGTTCTTCGGTAGTGGCCCAACCGACGATGAGGCGACGGAGCTCAGGGGTGATCCGCAGCAGCTCGTACACACCGATGCGGTCGCGGTAACCGGTGCCGGCGCAGTAGTTGCAGCCGGCGCCTCGGTAGAACACCTGCTTGTCGCTGCCGCCGCTGTGCTGGCGGAACACCGCCAACTCGTCGGCGCCAGGGGTGTACGGCTCCTTGCAGGTGTCGCACACCCGGCGCAGCAGACGCTGGCCGATGACGCCGACGACGGACGAGGCGATGAGGAAGGCCTCGATGCCCATGTCGAGGAAGCGGTGCAGCGCAGCGACGCTGTCGGTGCCGTGCAGGGACGACAGCACGAAGTGACCGGTGAGCGTGGACTGGATGGCGATGCGGGCGGTGTCCGCGTCACGGATCTCACCGACGAGGATCACGTCGGGGTCCTGACGCAGGATGGCCTTGAGGCCGGTGGCAAACGTGAGGCCGGCCTGCTCGTTCGTCTGGATCTGGTTGATGCCCGGGAACACGTACTCCACGGGGTCTTCCACCGTGGTCACGTTCTTGCCGGACGAGTTGATCTCGAGCAGCGACGCATACAGCGTGGTGGTCTTGCCGGCGCCGGTCGGTCCCGCGCAGATCACCATCCCGAACGGCGCGTGGATCAGCTTCGAGTAGTGGAGGTACGTCTCACGCGGGAACCCCAACTGGTCGAGTCCGATCGACGACCGGCTCTTGTCGAGGATTCGCATGACGATCTTCTCGCCCCACACCGTGGCCACCGAGCCGACGCGGACGTCGACGTCCTTACCGTCGATCGTCATCGAGAACTGGCCGTCCTGCGGGCGGCGCTTCTCGACGATGTTCATGCCGCTCATGATCTTGAGACGGCTGGTGAGCGCGGCGTGCACGCCGAGGGGGAGGTTGAACGCCTCCACGAGGTGACCGTCGATGCGGAACCGGATGCGGAGGCGGTCGTCGAGCGGCTCGACGTGGATGTCCGACGTGCGGTCGCGCATCGCCTGGCTGACGATCCGGGTGACGAGCTGCACGATCGGTGCCTGGTCGTCGGTTGCGACCTCGGCCGCGGTGGTGGCGAGACGCTGCTGGTCGTCGGAGCCTTCGAAGGCCTGGACGAGGCGGTCGATGTCGGCATCCGCGCGATAGCTGCGATCGATGAAGGTGCGGATCGTCTGCGGGTCCGCCGACAGCCACCGGATCGGCTTGTCGACGAGGCGCTCGACCGTTTCGCGCCGCAGCGGCGACGGGTCGGCCGACAGCATGACGACCGTGCCGTTCTCCTCGGAAATCGGAACGACGCAGTTCTGTCGAGCGGTCTGCTCGGTCACCAGCGCGGCGATCTCGGGGTCGAACTCGACGGCCTTGGTGTCGGCGGCGACGACGCCCCATACCTCGGCGATCACTGCGGCGAGGTCCTGGCGACCGACCTGGAAGCGTCCGCCGACGATGTCGGCGAACAGCAGCGCGTCACCGTTGGACTGCTGGAGCGCCAATGCGAGCCTGTCGGTGGTCAGCTGCTCACGATCGACGAGCAGCTGGCCCAGCTTCATGCACTCGGCTGCGTGCGGCCCTGGTTCGACCTCGACCTTCTCGCGGGTCGCGACAGAGCCACCGCCTGTCGGTGCATCCGGAGTTCCGCTGTCCTTCTTGAAGAGTGCCATGTGCCCGTCTCTCGATCCGCCGTGTGTCGTTCGTCGTCGCCTAGTGCGACGTGAACGAGCTCTCGGACTCGAGCGTCTCCTGACCTGTGGTATCGGCGCCCGGAAGGCGCGGGTTGAGCGACATCGACGGCACGCCAAGGCGGCTGCCGTCGACGTTCGGCACCGAACCGGTGCTGTTGCCACCGCCGGCGCTGCTGGGATCGGCCCCGATGCTGTCCAGCGTCGGGATCGCTCCGGGGTCGACTGCAGGCGTTTGCGCGGCATCGCCACCTGATACCCGCACGAACTGGCTCGGATCGAGCATTTCGATCTGGCGCTCGAGTTCGTCGAGGCGCTCCAACTGCACCGCAGTGCTGACATCCATCTGGTCGCTGAGCAGGCCCTCGATCTCCGACATGCGGATCACCTGCTTGTCGACCTTCTCGTCGACGTTCGCGACGACGCGGTCGAGCTCGATGCGCACGAGCATCGCTTCACCGACGGCTCGGGACATCTCGGCACGAACTTCGTCGAGGGCAGCCTGATCGACCTGGCCGAGTCGCTCGTTCATCTCGACGAGCTGGTCGTCGAGCTCCAGCAGCTTGTTCTCGAGCTCGAGCACGCGCTGGGACACAGCGATCATCGCATCGTCGAAACCGGCGCCGATGCGCCCGACAGCCGCCTCGACGTTGGCGATCTTCTGCCCCTGCTCTTCCTTGACGCGGGCCTCGAGCTCGAGCAGGCGATCGGTTGCCCGGGTCTCGCTCGACTCCAGCTTCATGAGCAGGGTGTTGGCATGCTCGTTCACCTGGTCGGAGATGCCCTCGAGGGTGGCGGCGAGGTCGGACTGCACACCGTCGATCCGCTCCTCGATCGCGTGACCGAGACGCTGATCGCCCTCGTCCATGCGCATCGTGAGCGCCGCAGTGGTGTCGTTGACGTGCTGGACGATTGCGCTGGCCTGTTCGTCCTGGCGCTTGTCGAGGTTGTTGATGTCGTCGAGGCGCGAGTGAATTGCGGCGAAGGACCGCTCCATGTCGTCGCGCACCGTCTGACGGATCTCGAGAATCGTCTCCGGATCGATCGTGCCCCCACCCACCGGCAGGGCGGTCAACTTCTCCTCGAGATCGTTCATCCGCCAGTGCTGATGGTTGGCGAACTCGGCGAGTCGTTCCTCGAGCGCAGCCTGCAATGCCTGCTGATAGTGCTCGTTGGTCACGCGCTGCGCTTCCATCGCCGACTCGATCACCGGGAACCGCTCGATCGCGGCAACCATCTCCGCGCGGAGCTCGTTGCTCCGCTGTTCGGCGGCCATGCGCGCCGCTTCCGCCTGGTGCGACATCGCCGTGAAGTACTTCGTGAGCTGACGCTCGACGGCTGTCAAGATGGTGGCCGTGATGCGTTCGACATCGGATGTCCCGTTCGTGGAACCTGATGCGCCCGCACCTGCGGGTTTGGGGTTCTGATCCACCGTCACGAGTGATGTATCGGTCCGAGTTGCCGAGATCTTGAGATGACGTTGCGATCGTCCCGAGAACTAGCGTCATGTCATGCAAGTGCACCTGGTGGACGGCACCTACGAGCTTTTCCGGCAGCACTTCGGTCAGGCGTCGCGCCACGAGGCGCCGGGCCCGTCGGCGGCTGCCATCGGCGTGTTGGGCTCGACCCTGCAATTGGTGGCTGATGGGGCCACCCACGTCGGGATCGCGTCGGATCACGTGATCGAGAGCTTCCGTAACGATCTCTGGCCCGGCTACAAGACGAGTGCGGGCATGTTGCCCGAGCTGCTCGAGCAGATCCCGATCGTCGAGGAGGCGCTGACCGCAGCCGGGTTCACCGTGTGGGCGATGGTGGAAGTGGAGGCCGACGACGCGCTCGCCGCCGCCGCCGCCGTGGCCTCCGCCGATGTTCGGGTCGAGCGGGTCCTGATCCTGACGCCCGACAAGGATCTCGGCCAGTGCATCGAGGGAACACGGGTGGTGCAGTACGACCGTCGCAAGCGTGAGATCGTCGACCGCGAGGGCGTCATCGCCAAGTTCGGGGTGCCCCCGGAGTCGATCGCCGACTACCTCGCACTCGTGGGCGACAGCGCCGACGGATACCCGGGCCTGCCGGGGTGGGGCGCCAAGAGCGCCGCCACGGTGCTCGCGAAGTTCGGCTCGATCGACGCGATCCCCGACACCTCGCGCGACTGGGGACTGCCGGGTCTGCGCGGAGCGGAGAAGCTGGCGGTCACGCTGCGTGATCAACGCGAGTTGGCGCTGCTGTTCCGGCGGATCGCCACCGTGGAGCTCGACGTGGCGGTGGGAACCGTGGACGAGTGGAGATGGCGCGGGCCGACGCCGGCGTTCGAGGCATGGGCCGAGCGACTGGGCGCCCCCGACCTGTGGCGGCGAGCGACGTCGTTGGCCGCTCGAGCCGGTTGACTCCCGCTGACTGAGGTGACGGCCAGGCGACCTGCGGCACACAGGCGACACCGTTGAAGGCTGCTACCTCCCGGTCCTGACCTGATTCCCGGCTACCCGTCGCACAGGACCCGACCGTCACCTCACTCAGCGGGTGCGCTTCGGAGACTATCGGGCACGGGGTACTCACCACACGTCGCGGACCGTGGCCCTTTCCTGTGGAAGGAAGACCGGTCGAGTCGAAGGGATGATCAGAGGTCGGTCACCCGCCCGGCGGCGGTGGTCACCAGTTGCGGGTAGAGCCCGATCGCCTCGTCGAGGCTGTCGCCGACCCACCACTTCAGCACCATCAGATCCGTGCCGAAGCGGGCGATCGTGACGACGCCGAGCTCGCTTCGGTACGACGCCGACTGGTCACCGACGGAGGGTACATCGGCCACTGGTTGGTAGACCAGCGAGGTGCCGGCTCCGCAGGCCTGATACGCGCCGTCGAGCTCGCTGTAGAGGCCCGTGGCATCCTTCGACGCGAGCAGGATCTCCATCACGCTGCTGCCGGTCAGCTCGAGCTGGGCCTGGGGCAGGGTGAGAGCCATCGGCACGCCGGCCTCACTGCACAGGTACGGGTCGAGCGTGCCGTCGAACGGCGCCGCCGGCGCGGCCACCACGTCGCGCATGTTCTCCTGCGACTCGGTCGGGATGAACGTCACGTCCTCGACGGTGAGCAACGCGCCGAGCAGCAGGTCGGCGTTGTGGACATCCGGTTCGTCGTCCCCGCAGCCGCCGGCGAACACCGTCAAGCCCGTGAGGGCGAACAAGGCACACACTCGACGAAGGGTGCTCATGACGCACCTCCTCTTCTGAACTTGATTCTCGCTGCGACGGCCGCCACCGGTAGAGCACTAGGTCACTCGCGTCATGCCCGCCTGCGGGCCGGTTTGGATGGCCGCCGCGGGGGCGTGGGGGACGGGGCCGACAGCGGATAGCCTGCCCGGCACTCCAGGAGGGGTGCGAGAGCGGCCGAATCGGCACGCTTGGAAAGCGTGTGAAGGGCAACCTTCCGTGGGTTCGAATCCCACCCTCTCCGCCATGTCCTCGTCCTCCGTCCATGACGACCTCGAAGGTCGCGACGGCCGCGGCTCACCGAACGACCGCTCGGGTCGCGACGACCGCCGACCGGCTCCCGACACTCACGCGGCGACCGACGAGCCGATGATGCAATTGGCGCTGACCGAAGCACGCGCCGCCGAGACCCACGGAGACGTGCCGGTCGGCGCGGTGGTGGTGCGCGACGGCGCGGTGATCGCCGCCCGCCACAACGAGCGGGAGCTCACCGGTGATCCGACGGCACACGCCGAGGTGCTCGCGATGCGCGACGCAGCGCGCCAGGTGGGCCACTGGCGTCTGCACGAATGCACCCTCTACGTCACGCTCGAACCGTGTGCGATGTGCGCCGGCGCGATCGTCAACGCCCGCGTGGCGCGCCTGGTCTACGGCGCACCGGATCCCAAGGCAGGTGCCGTGCGGAGCCTGTTCGAGCTGGCTGACGACGAACGGCTCAACCATCGCGCCACGATCGTGGCGGGAGTGCTCGCCGACGAGTCGTCGGCGTTGTTGAAGGCGTTCTTCGCCGCTCGTCGCTGAGACGGCGTGAGCTGCGAGGACGCAGGGGTGTGTCCGCCCGGAACGCTCGCGGGTCAGGTCTTCTTGGTCCCCATCAGGCGGCGCAGGCCACCGGTGACAGGCACCTCCTGTGAGGATGGCTGCTCCGATCCCTCGCCGAGAGCTTCATCGGCCGCTGCCGGTGCGCCGGGGCCGCCCGGTGCACGAGCAGGCAGCACTGGGCGCGCTGCCGGCGGCGCCGGTGGTGGACTTGGCGCTGGTGTGGGTGGTGGTGTCGGGGACAGCGCTGCCTGCGGGGGTTGAGGCGCTGCTTCGCGCAGGTCGGGGGCGGATGTGAGCCCCGTGTCGGCGTCGGCCGCGAGCGCGGCTTGCATCAGGATCGACGGCACCTCGTGGTCGCCGCCTGTGCGGGTGGCAGCGGCGATCTCCGCCAGTGCGGCCTGCACCGCGGCGCGGATGTCGTCGTCTGACTCCTCGGGTGACGCGGCGCGGGCACTTCCGTGATGATCGACCGGCGACGGATCGTTCTGCTGCAGCAGGCGCTGCAGGTCGAACTCCACGACCGGACCTTCGTCGACCGATGCCGATTCGGCCACCGGCACGGCGGCATCGAGCTGCCAGTCGACCCGATCGTCGATCGCCCAGGACTGCTCGTCATCGGACACGGCAGCCGCTGGGACATCGGTTTGCACGTCGCCGTCCGACGCTGGTTGCTCGTCGGCGATCTCGGCCATGACGTCCTGCAGCTGGAGGTCGAACACGGGGAGCTCGAACATCGGCTGACCTGCGGATTGCTGATCGATCTGGTCGAGGTGCTGGCCGAACTGGCGGCCCAGCTGGGCCTCGAGCTGCTGGTCGAAGGAGCGTTCGAACGAGGCCAGCGCTTCCTCTCGGTCCGTGGCGTCGACGGATGCCTCCGGCTCGACGTGTTCGACCTCGACGACGTCGTCGAGCCCGATGTGCTCGATGTCAGCGATGTGCTCGGCCTCGGTGAGCTCAGCCCCGGTGTGCTCCGCAGCGTGGAGATGCTCCAGCAACGCCGGCGCAGACCCCGATTCCTCGAGCGGCGCCCGAACTGATGCCTCGAGTGGTTCCTCGAGTGCTCCTTGGGTCGCGTTCTCCTCGTGCTGGACCAACGATTCGGTGACGGGTTCGACCGCATCGACCTTATCGACAGCGGTTTCGACGGTTTCGACGGTTTCGATGACGGATTCGATCACGAGCTCATCGACGACGGGTGTGGCCATGCTGGCCTCGTACTCGGCGACGAGCGCCTCGTCTTCGGCCGTCGGGGCCAGGTCCACTGACAGCGATGCGCTCGAGGGGGCTGGCAGCGGCGCCGGGGCGGTCGTGTGTGCCTGCGCAGCAGCATCGACGTCGGCTCCCACCTGGGTGATCACCACGGTCGGGCGCTTCTGCCACTTCACCACACCGCTCGGATGGTGCCGATAGCTGGCGATGGTGATGTCGTCCACGACGTGGTCGGCGATCTCGCCCACGACCTCGCCGGTCAGGATCTCGAGGGCGAGCTCCACACGATCGCGATCGAGGTGGGGCACGCGATCGAACAGCCGGCCGAGGTGGGTGACGGCGCCGAGCTGCACCGAACCGGCCGCAAGGTCGTCGGGGCCGAGAACAGCCATGGCGAGCAGACGGTCAGCGAGGCCGGGATCCCCTTCGCGTTCCGCGAAGTAGAGCTCACCGCCGTTGAACCATGCGCGCACCACGGGCTGGCAGTGCAGCGTGATCTCACCGGTGAAGTGACGGGTGCCGGCGGCATCGAGCACGGCCCACACCGGGCGCGCACCCGTCGCCTCGAGTTGGAGGAGCCGGCACGACGAGCCGGGCACGGCACAGCGGGGAAAGACCTCGTTCATCACCGAAGTCATCGACCACAAAGAGGGGTGCCTTGACCCGAATCTGAGGGTTCACGCCGAATCGCGGAGGTTCGCGCCGCGGGACCGCGTTCGAGCCGCCGGCGCTCGCGCGGTATCGGTCTGTGGCGCCGTCGATCTCGCCCGCTAACCTTCCGCCCGGAAAGGTGCCGGAGTGGACGAACGGGACAGTCTCGAAAACTGTTGAGGTCTTCTGGGCCTCCGTGGGTTCGAATCCCACCCCTTCCGCCAATCGAGAGGGCCTCCCGTCGAGGGAGGCCCTTTTCGCGCCTGTCCTCGTCCGCCCGTCCGTTCCCGTCCCGTCCCAGCTCGGGGAACGGTCAGTCGCAGACCAAACCGACGGCCGGCGCGATCAACGTCACGAGGTAGGTGTCGACGGCCTCGGTGATGCACTCGTTGGCCCCGTAGCCCGTGTGCTGTTCGGCTTCGACCACCACGAGCCGTCCCTGTTCGAGCGCGTCGGCCATGCGTCTCGTGCCCTGGATCGGTGTCGCGGAGTCACCTGTGGTGCCCACCACCACGATCGGACCGGCACCGACGCCAGTGATGTCGATCCGATCCCGGTCGGGTGCGGGAAACGCGCCGCACGCGGGGACAGCCACCGTGCTGGGCATCACTCGCGGCGCGATCGCCCGTGCCTCGTCGAGCACGGCTCGGGCTTCAGCGACGGTCTCTCGCTCGGTGACGTCCATGCAACGGATCACCTGGAACGCCTCGATGGTGTTGTCCCAGGTGCTGTCGTCACGGCGACCGAAGTACTGGTCGTGAAGTGCCAGCAGCCCACGCCCGTCGCCAGCGGCTGCGTCGGCGAGTGCCGTGCCGAGCGACGGCCACAGCTCCGATGTGTACAACGCTTGAACCACCCCGTTGTTCATGACGGTCAGATCCACCGGTGGCCGATCATCCTCGGTGGGCACCGGGGTCGAGTCGACCGCAGCCATCAGCCGGTCGAACGCGCCCTCGGCGTCACCGTCGTTGTGGAACGCACAGTCGTCAGCGCTGTCGCCGCACCATGCGAGGAACGAGGTGAGCGACGCTTCGAACCCGGCCACCTGCTGCAGGCTCGCCTCGCGCTGGTCGGCGGTGGGGTCGACGGCGCCGTCGAGCACGGTGGCTCGCACGGTGTCGGGGTACATCGTCGCCCACACCGCACCGAGTTCGCTGCCATAGCTGAAACCGAAGTAGCTGATGGTCTCCTCGCCGAGGGCGGCACGAATGCGGTCGATGTCGCCGGCCGAGTCGTTCGTCCCGACGTGTTGGATGAACGCGCCCGAACGCTCGACGCAACCCTGCTGGAACTCCTCCGCGAGCTCGATGGTCCGCGTGCGTTCGGCATCGTCGTCGGGTGTGATGTCGAAGCCGGCGAAGAACCGGTCGTAGTCGTCGACGCAGTCGAGCGCAGGCTCCGACAGGCCGGCGCCCCGAGGGTCCCAGCCGACGATGTCGAAGTGCGCCAGCAGCGTTTCGCTGAACAGTTGATCGGCGAAGATCGCGAAGTCCGAGCCGGCGACGCCCGGTCCCCCTGGGTTCACGATCAGGCTGCCCACTCGTCGATCGGGATCGGCCAGGTGGCGTGCGAGAAAGAGATCGAAGGTGCCGAGCGACGGGTCGTCGGGATCGATTGGCACCTCCAGTGAGCCCGTCTGTACGCCGTCGCCGCCGAAGTCCTCCCAGCCGAACGCGGACGTGGAGTCCGGCCGCTCGACGGCGCTGACGTCGAAACCGGGTTCGTCGGATCCACACGCGACACCGGCGAGACCCGTCACGGCCACGACGGCGAGCGACGCTACACGGGCGTTTCGACGGCGTTTCCGGGGCGGCATCGACGAGGAGCCTACGGGGGAGTGTCACCCGCTCGACCGGCATCGTTCGTCGCTCGGAGTGCAGACGTCACGCGACGCGCCGGGTTCCGCAAGGTCGGGCGATGAGCTCGCGCCCGTATCGTGGGCCGATGCGAATGGGGCCACACAGTCTGATGCCGGGTGATGCGGCAGCCGTGAAGGGCAAGCGGCTGCAGCGCGCGGCGTTGCGACGGGCCTGGGCATTCGCCCGTCCCTATCGCGCGACCATCGTCTGGTTCCTCGTCGCGATCCTGGCCGCGGCACTCCTGGCGCTCGTGCCGGCGTTCGCATTCCGAGCAATCCTCGACTCGGCGATCCCCGACCGCAACCGCACGCTCATCACCGTGCTCGCGATCGTGGTGGTCGTCGCTGCACTGAGCGATGCAGGGCTGGCCATCGTGCAGCGTTGGTGCAGCGCCCGCATCGGTGAAGGACTGATCTACGACCTGCGGGTGGCGTTGTTCTCGAAGGTGCAACGGATGCCGGTCGCGTTCTTCACTCGCACGCAGACCGGTGCGCTGATCAGTCGGTTGAACAACGACGTGGTCGGTGCCCAGACCGCGGTGACCTCCACGATCGGCAGTGTGGTGAGCAACGTCGTCGTGCTCGTCACCACACTCGCCGCGATGGTCGCCCTCGAGTGGCGGCTCACGATCCTGGCCCTGGTCGTGCTGCCGGTGTTCATCATCCCGGCCAAGCGCGTGGGGAAGCGGCTGCAGACCATCGCGCGTGAACAGATGGGCGTGAACGCGGAGATGAACAGCCAGATGACCGAACGCTTCAACGTGTCCGGCGCCCAGCTGGTGAAGCTCTTCGGTCGCAGCAACGATGAGGTGTCGCTGTTCGACGCCCGCGCCAAGCGAGTTCGTGACATCGGGATCACCTCTGCGATGTATGGCCGCGTGTTCTTCGTCGCGCTCGGCCTCGTCGGGGCCATCGGTGCCGCAGCGGTCTACGGCATCGGTGCCTTCTACGTGGTGGATGGATCGATCACCAACGGTGACCTCGTGGCACTCGCCTCGCTCGTCACCCGCGTGTACCAGCCCCTGACGGGGCTCACGAACGCGCGCGTCGATCTGATGACCGCGATGGTGAGCTTCGAGCGGGTGTTCGAAGTGCTCGATGCCCCGGAGAACATCACCGACCGACCGGGTGCGGTCGACCTCGTGGCTCCCACCGGTCTCGTCGAACTCGATCACGTGCGCTTCCGGTACCCGGCCGCGGCAGATGTGACGGTCTCCTCGCTGGAGTCGCCGAATGCGGTCGGGGGCGCAGACCCCGACCGCGACGTGCTGGCCGACGTGTCGCTCACGATTCGACCTGGCGAGACGGTCGCGCTCGTGGGCTCCTCGGGTTCGGGCAAGACCAGCTTGGCGGCGCTGATCCCGCGGCTGTACGACGTGAGCGCCGGTGTCGTGCGCGTCGACGGCCGCGACGTGCGCGACCTCACACAGGAGTCGCTGCGCGCCGCGATCGGGGTGGTGAGCCAGGACCCGCACCTGTTCCACGACACGATCGGTGCCAACCTGCGATACGCCAAGCCGGACGCCACCGATGGTGAGCTCGACGAGGCCTGTCGCGGTGCTCGCATCCTCGACATGATCCGCGAGCTGCCCGACGGGTACGGCACGGTCGTCGGTGAGCGTGGCTACCGGATGAGCGGCGGGGAGAAGCAGCGTCTTGCGATCGCCCGCCTGTTGCTCAAGAACCCGACGATCATGATCCTCGATGAGGCCACGAGCCATCTCGACAACGAGAACGAGGCGCACGTGCAGGCCGCGCTCGAGCACGCGCTGCAGGGCCGGACAGCGCTCGTGATCGCCCACCGGTTGTCCACCATCCGCGATGCCGACCGGATCGTCGTGCTCGACGACGGCCTGATCGCGGAGGAGGGCACCCACGAGGAGCTGCTCGCCCTCGGTGGCCTCTACGCAAGCCAGGTCTTCGCCGGCGACAACGCCCTCCTCGCCTGATCCGCACCCGATCCCGTACACCTCCTGCAACCCCCTGCGCGATGAGAGATGAGCGTCGGTGGCGACCGGATCTCTCATCGCCTCGGGACGCGGCCGAACCCGATGAGAGATGTGCCCGCCACGGCCACTCATCTCTCATCGGGAAGGGGTGTGGCTGGTCAGGGCGTGTGTGGGTCGGCATCCGCGGCCATGTGACACCCCCTCGCCATCATGGACCCCATGGAACTCCTCGTCGTCGTCGTCCTTGGCCTCTTGGTCATCGGAGCGGCCCTTGCCATCGGCTGGCTGCTCGCTCAGCGGGCCGTGACTCGTCGGCCGCAGCTGAGCGTCGAGCCCGTCGCTCCCCCCGTCGACGTCGCCGCGATCGTCGCCCAGGCCCGCTCGGAGGCACGCGAGGAGGCCGCGCAGACCGCCGCGGAGCAGCAGGCGATGCTCCAAGCCTCGTTCAGCCAGGCCGTCGGCACCCTCCAGCAGCAGTCGCTGGCCGAGCGTGACGCAGCATTGGCCCAGCTCGGCACCATCGCCCGCGACCACCTCGCCGGCCAGGTGTCTGCCGGCCAGGCCGATCTCAGCGCCAAGAAGGACGTGATCGGGTCACAGCTCGACCAGATCAAGGGTGAGATGCGCTCCGAGCTCGGTCGGCTCGGTCAGATCGTCTCCGCCCTCAGCGAGCGCAGCGCAGAGCAGTTCGGCCAGGTCGATCAGTCCTTGCGCGCCCACGCAGAGATCGCTCAGCACCTCAGCACCACCACCCAGAGCCTGCGCGAGGCGCTCGCCAACTCCAAGACCCGTGGACAGTGGGGTGAGCGCATGGCCGAAGACGTCCTCCGCCTCGCGGGCTTTCTCGAGAACGTCAACTACGTCAAGCAGACTGCAGTCGAGGGCGATGCCCGCGGCATGCCCGACTTCACGTTCTTCATGCCCAAGCGGCACGTGCTGTACATGGACGTCAAGTTCCCGCTCGCGTCGTACCTGAAGTATCTCGACGCCGGCACCGATGCCGAGCGTCAGGCCCACCGCGACCAGTTTCTGCGTGACGTGCGCCTGCGCATCAAGGAACTGGCCAAGCGCGAGTACGCCAAGGTCAGCGAATCGGCCACGGTCGACCAGGTGCTGCTGTTCTTGCCCAACGAGACGCTCAGCGCGTTCATCGTCGAAAACGACCCGTCGATCGTCGATGACGCGATGAGACAGGGCATCGTGTTGTGCTCGCCGGTCACCCTGCTCGCCTTCTTGGGCCTCATCCGCCAGGCGTTCGACAGCTTCATGATCGAGCAGACCAGCGATCAGATCCTCGGCCTGCTCGGCAAGTTCGGTGAGCAGTGGGGCAAGTACACCGACTCGCTCGAGACGGTGAAGAAGCGCTTCGACGGCGTGCAGCGCGAGTTCGACAACCTGATCGGCACCCGCAAGCGTGCCCTCGAACGTCCCCTCCGTGAGCTCGAGGCCATCCGTCGCGAGAAGGGCCTGCCGGTCGACGGCACCCTCTTCGAACTGCCGGTCACGGGCCGTTCTGTTGGATCCGACAGGTCCGACGGATCCAACAGTTCCAGCACGGCCGACAACTACGACAACGTCCGCGAGCTCGGAGCCTGACCTCGTGGTCAGGCGAGCAGTCCCGACCGATCATGTCAGGTGCTCGCCAGGTTCGGAACGTGCCGATCGTCGGGCAGACTCGGGGCCCATGAGCCAGCCATCATTCGACTTCGCCGACGGCGACATCGATGCCAACGATGGTGGCGAGCCCACGTACAGCGTCGGGGAGTTGGCGGACGCGATCAACGGCACCCTGCGCCGTGGTTTCGGCGATGGTGTCTGGGTGCGAGGCGAGATCCAGGGCTGGAACGAACGGGGCCCGCACGCCTACTTCCGACTGGTGGACGATGGCGACAACGGCAAGGCCGTGTTGAACGTGCAGTTCTTCGCACCGTCGCGGGCCAGGCTCCGGCCGTTGCTGGCGAAGAACCGGCTGCGCCTGGCCGACGGCTTGAAGGTGCGCATCTTCGGCCATCTCGACTTCTTCGCCGGCTCGGGCCAGTTGGGCCTGAAGATGAGCGGCATCGACCCTCGCTTCACCCTCGGCGATCTGGCGATGCAGCGCGACGAGGTGCTGCGACGCCTGGTGGCCAGTGGCATGTACGACGAGAACCGGAGGCGGAGGCTGGTCGCGGCGCCACTGCGAGTCGGCGTTGTCACCAGCATCGACAGTGCTGCCTGGGCCGACTTCTCCCACGAGATCGAGCGCAGTGGCATCGGGTTCCAACTGCGGGTGATCGACGTGCGGGTGCAGGGCGAATCGGCGGTGCCGATGATCACCGCCGCACTGCGCTCACTCGGCCGGCACGACGACCTCGACGTCTTGGTGCTGATCCGTGGCGGCGGTGCCCGTAGCGAACTGGCCACCTTCGATGACGAGCAGATCGCGGTCGCGATCGCCACCTCGCCGTTGCCGGTGTTCACCGGCCTCGGCCACGAGATCGACCGCAGCATCGCCGACGAGGTCGCCCACACCGCGGTGAAGACCCCGACCGCATGTGCCGCTGCGTTGGTGGAGCGGGTCACTTCGTTCGCCCAGCGCACCGAGCTGGCGTGGGCAGCCATCGAACGGCAGGCTGAGCGCGCCGTCGGGTCGAGCGAGGGCCGTCTGCACGAACTCGTGCTCGCCATCCGCCATCGCACCCTCGGAGCGGTCGATCGCGGGTGACGATCGGCTGCGCCAGCGTTCGCAGCGGTTGCGGATGAGCGTCGACCGCGTGGCCGAACGTGCCGACGTTCGCCTCGACGCCGCTGTGGGCACGGTACGGCGCACTCCGGCCAGGCTCGATCCCGAGCTGCGCCATCTCGAGGGCGTCGCCGAGCGAGTGCGAATCCTCGACCCGGTCACCACGCTGGCCCGCGGTTGGAGCATCACCCGCACTGCGGACGGCCGAACGGTGCGCAGGGCAGATCAGCTCACCCCTGGCACCGAGATCGTCACCACCTTCGCATCAGGCGCGGCCCGCAGCCGCGTCGAGGAGATCAACCCGACATGACCACGACCTCACCGGCATCAGATCCCAGCTCACCCGATGCTCCCGCCCCCACCGGCTACACAGCTGCACTTGCGGAGCTGGAGGACATCCTCGGCCAGCTCGAACGCACCGACGTCGACGTCGACGTGCTTGCCAACCAGGTCCAGCGTGCTGCCCAGCTGATCACCTTCTGCCGCGACCGCATCGGCAACGCTCGCCTGCAGATCGAACAGGTCGTCGCGACGCTCCCCGACGACTGAACTGAACGATTGTCCGAGGGTGAGAGCTTACGGAGCCGGGTTGTGCGTTGGATCACGAGTCGTCGTGTGGCACACGCACGTCGACGAATCGGTGTTTCCATCAGGCACCCGTGGGGCAACACACCTAGCCTTGACGGACGTGCGACCCGCCCCGACCCCGCTCTCGCTCGCCCCGCTGGCGAGGCGCATCGACGAGCGGTTGCGCGTGCTGCTCGAGGCCGAGGAGGCTCGCTGGACAGCGTTCGACCCTGACCTCGCCGAACCCTTGAGCGAAATCGGTCGTCTGGTGTTGGCGGGCGGCAAGCGGCTGCGGCCGGCCTTCACTCATTGGGGCTTCGTCGGTGCCGGCGGTGACCCCGATGACCAGCGTGTGGTGGATGCGGGCGCGGCCTTCGAGCTGCTGCACGCGTTTGCGCTGTTCCACGACGACGTCATGGACGACGCCACCAGTCGTCGCGGCGCGCTCACGACGCACACCAAGTTCGCGCGCCAGCACGAGGATGGTCGTTGGGCGGGCGAGGCTCGCCGGTTCGGCGACGGCGTCGCGATCCTCGTCGGCGACCTCGCGTTCGTCTATGCCGACCAGTTGATGACCAGCGCGTCGCCACAGGCCTGGGCGATCTGGAACGAGCTGCGAGTCGAACTCAACATCGGCCAGGTGCTCGACATCTTCGGCGGCGTGCGCAACGACCGTCGCCGCGACAAGGCCGAGCGCATCTGCAGGTACAAGAGCGGCAAGTACACGATCGAGCGACCGTTGCATCTCGGCGCGGCGATGGCAGCGCCCGAGCGGCTGGACGAGCTGTTGCCGGCACTCAGCGCCTACGGTCTGCCGCTCGGCGATGCGTTCCAGATGCGCGACGACGTGATGGGCGCCTTCGGCGACGAGGAGCTCACGGGCAAGCCTGTGGGCGGCGACCTGCGTGAGGGCAAGCCGACACCCCTGTTGGCTCGTGCCGTGGAGGCGGCGTCGACTGCGCAGCGCGAGGTGCTCGACATGGTGGGCCGTCCTGGGCTGACCGACGACGATGTCGCCTCGATCCAGCAGGTGATCGTCGACACCGGAGCACTCGCCGATCTCGAGAGTGTGATCGCCTCGCTCACCGACGAGGCGCTCGTCGCGATCGACAAGGCGTGCATCACCGATGATGCCCGGGAGGAGCTCGTGCATCTCGCTCACTACGTGAGCTGGCGCCACGTATGAACGGTCGGAGGCCGGCCCGATCGTCCCGGCCGCTCGACGTGGTCGTGGTGGGAGCCGGACTCGGTGGCCTGTCGGCCGCAGCGCATCTGTCGAAGGCCGGCCACTCGGTCACTGTCGTCGAGCGTGATCCGATCCCCGGCGGCCGCGCCGGGATGATCACCGAGGCGGGCTTCCGCCTCGACAACGGCCCGACCGTGCTCACGATGCCGAATCTGCTCGCCGACGCGTTCGACGCGGCTGGTGCCGACATGGCCGACTTCATCACGATCAACAAGGTCGATCCGATGTACCGAGCCTGCTACGCGGATGGCAGCACGCTGTTCGTGCGTCACGGTCGGGAGGCAATGACGCAGGAGATCCGAGAGTTCTCGAACGCACGGGAGGCGGAGGCGTTCGGACGCTTCTGCGACTGGCTCGAGCGGCTGTATCGCGTCGAGATGGCGCACTTCATCGACGCCAACTTCAACTCGGCCCTCGACCTCGTCAAGCCCTGGCGTGCCGGTCTCGAACTGGTGAAGCTCGGAGGGTTCGCCAATCTCGGCAAGAAGGTCGCGAGCTTCTTCGACGACGAGCGCCTGCAGCGCATCTTCAGCTTCCAGTCGATGTACGCCGGTCTGGCCCCGTACGAGGCTCTGGCGCTCTACGCGGTCATCACCTACATGGACAGCGTCGAGGGTGTTTTCGTTCCCAAGGGTGGAATGCATGCGATGGCCACCGGACTGGCTGCTGCTGTCGAAAAGGCCGGGGTGACGATCCGCTACGAGGCTCCGGTCACTCGCATCCTGCGGGCAGGCGACGGCCGCGTCACGGGTGTCGAGCTCGGCGGTTCGAATCTCGGGGAGCGCATCCTTGCCGACGCGGTGGTGTGCAATGCCGATCTGCCTGTCGCATATCGCACGTTGCTCGGCGGTGTCGACGCGCCGCGAGTGGCTCGACGCGGCACGTACTCGCCCAGCTGCCTGCTCTGGGTCGCCGGCGTGAAAGGGCTCCCGCCTCCTGATGCGGCTCATCACAACATCCACTTCGGTCGCGATTGGGACGGCTCGTTCAAAGCGCTCATCCACGACGGCGTGCGAATGCCCGATCCGTCGATCCTGGTGACGTTGCACTCGCTCGACGACCCCACGCTCGCGCCCGACGGGTGCAGCAGCATCTACGTGCTCGAGCCGACCCCGAACCTCGACGGCAAGATCGACTGGGTGGCCGAACGTGAACGGATCGTGGGCTCGCTGCGCGAGCGGGTCGCGCAGCTCGGCTATCCCACCGACGTCGTCGTCGAGCGCGTCTACGACCCGCTCGACTGGGAGGCGCTGGGCATGGAACGAGGCACCCCGTTCGCGCTCGCGCACACCTTCTTGCAGACCGGGCCGTTCCGGCCGAACAACGTCGACACGCGCGTCCCGGGTCTGGTGTTCACCGGGTCGTCCACCCTGCCCGGCGTGGGCGTGCCGATGGTGCTGGTATCGGGCAAGCTCGCCGCCCAGCGAGTGGACGAGTTCGCGCGGGCGCGGAGATGAAGAGGCGCCCAGAGGCCACCGATGCGTATCGGGCCGCTCCCGAGTGGACCACGCTCGACGCCAGCTATGCGCGCTGCAAGGAGCTCAACAAGCGGTACGGCACCACGTACTACTGGAGCACCAAGGTGCTGCCCCGGGTGAAGCAGCACCATGTTTGGGCGCTGTACGCGTTCTGTCGGTACGCCGACGACATCGTCGACGACCTCGGTCCGGCCACGGTGGAGCACCGTGCAGCGGCGCTCACCGGCTTCGGAGACCGCTTCTTCGCCGATCTCGCCGCGGGGCGCTCCGACGATCCGGTGCTGAAGGCCGTGGTGCACACGGTGAAGGCATTCGACATCGACCAGGAGTGCTTCCGGCGGTTCCTGCGGTCGATGACGATGGATCTCACGGTGGCGGCGTACGACACGTGGGACGACCTGCTCGGGTACATGGACGGCTCGGCCGCAGTGATCGGGGAGATGATGCTGCCGGTCCTCGAACCGCGACACCCCGATGCGCTCCAGCACGCCCGCGACCTCGGCAATGCGTTCCAGCTGACGAACTTCCTGCGCGACATCGACGAGGATCTCAACCGTGGTCGGCAGTACGTTCCGCAAGAGGATCTGCGTCGGTTCGGAGTCGACCTCGCCGAGCGCCGCGTCACCCCGGAGTTCATCGCGCTCATGCAGTTCGAGATCGAGCGATGCCGCGCGCTGTACGCCTCGGCCGATCTGGGCACGACGATGCTGCCGCCGAGCTCGGCACGCTGCATCGGCGCTGCGCGCGAGCTCTACAGTCGCATCCTCGTGAAGATCGAGGAACAGGGCTACGACGTGTTCGGATCGTGGGCGCGGGTGTCCACGGCCGAGAAGGCTGCACTGGTGGCGAAGCTCCTGGCTCACCGACGTCGATGACCGCGGCCGCGCAGCATTCCGGTCGCGAGGCGCCGCGGAACTCGCGGAGATTCGCGACCAGAACCTCGACTGGGCGATGGGCTGAGGCGATCCCGGCCGCGATCACCGTCGTCGGGATGATCGCAACTCCGCTCGCCCGGCGCGGCGGCCCGGTTCGGCGAGCTTTGAGCAGCGTGGTGGTGACAGGTCTGTTCGCCACCACCAGCGCCGCAGCAACGCGACGGTGGGGAGCTGCTCGGACCGCGGTCGCAGCGACCGGCGTCGCCGGGGCGACGGCGGCCGTGGAGCATCTGGGAACCACCACGGGCCGCCCGTTCGGCGCCTATCGGTACACCGGGGCGCTTCGACCCGAGGTGGCCGGCGTGCCGGCGATCGTGCCGCTCGCCTGGTTCGCGATGGCTGTCCCGGCACGCGAGGC
The DNA here is from genome assembly GCA_963791635.1 of uncultured Acidimicrobiaceae bacterium. Classification (GTDB taxonomy): domain Bacteria; phylum Actinomycetota; class Acidimicrobiia; order Acidimicrobiales; family Ilumatobacteraceae; genus VFMC01. The sequence goes on along the minus strand of CAWBTC010000019.1, from coordinate 153,234 downwards.
CGCGCACGCAGCGCTCGGACGCCACTCGACACCCGCCCGACGGATCGCGCTCGGGGCGGTGGCGCTCACCGCCTGGGACCTCTTCCTCGATCCGCAGATGGTCGGGGAGGGCTATTGGACGTGGGCCCGGGTGGGCCGATATCGCGGGATCCCGCTGTCGAACTACATCGGCTGGCTGGTGACGAGCGCGGCGGTGATGGGAGCGCTCGAGATCGTGCTCCCTGCCGACGAGGCCCCCGATCGCGCGCTCGTCGCCGAGTACGGCGCGATGGCCGCGATGGAGACGCTGGGCTTCGCAGTGTTCTTCCGTGACCGGGTTGTCGCCGGTGTCGGAGGCGCAGCGATGCTGCCGATCGCTGCCGTCGCGACCCGCACCCTGTGGAGGAATCGCCACTGGCGGGTGCAGGCGCCCACACATGGCTGAGACCCGTCGGGGAGGCCGGCAGCGCATCGTCGTCGTCGGAGGAGGCGTCGGCGGTCTCGCCGTCGCGATCCGCCTCAGCGCCCGCGGGCATCGGGTCACCGTCTACGAACGCAACGCCGTGCCTGGCGGCAAGCTCGCGGTACTCGAGCGCGACGGCTTCACGTTCGACGTCGGCCCCTCGCTGGTGACCCTGCCTCACGTCTACGACGAGTTGTTCCGCCTGGCCGGAACCACGCTCGCCGACGAGGTCGATCTCATACGGCTCGACCCGCAGTTCCGCTACTGGTGGCGCAGCGGGCGCCACGTGGAGGTGCGTGACGACGGGTGCGACGTGGCGGGCTATCGCGAGTTCGTCGCTCACGGCCGAACGATCTGGGACGTGAGCGAGCGCACGTTCTTCGCCGGGCCGATGAGCGGTCCGTGGTCGCTCGCCAAGCGCATCCGCCGCATCCGCGACCTCACCGACATCGACCCGATGCGCACGCTCCACACGGCCGCCGCGGACGTGTTCGGTCACGATGCCGAGATGGTGCAGTGGGCCGGCCGCTACGCCACCTACAGCGGGTCGTCTCCGTTCCGCGCGCCCGCCACGCTCGGCTGCATCGCGCACGTCGAGCACGCGTTCGGCTGCTGGTATCCGATGGGTGGTCTCGGCGCTTTGCGCGACGCCTTCGTGAGTGTGGCCGAGCGCGTGGGTGTCGAGATCGTGTGCGGCGCGGAGGTCAGCAGCATCACGACCTCCGGCGGCCGCGGCGGCCGCGGCAATCGAGTCGACGGCGTCGTGCTCGCTGATGGAGCGGTGGTCGGAGCCGACGCAGTGGTGGCCAATGCGGACGCGACGCATCTCTACCGCGATCTGATGCCCGACGCACGGGCGCTCCGCAAGGTGCGGCGGGCCACACCCTCCACGAGCGGTTTCGTGATCTGCGCCGGGGTGCGCGGCACCACGCCCGGCATCGCCCATCACGACATCTGGTTCAGCGACGACCCACGCCGCGAGTTCGACCAGATCGCCGAGGGGAGATTCGCCGACGACCCGACGATCTATGCGTGTGTCAGTTCGATCACGGATGCGACGCAGGCGCCCGCAGGCCATGAGAACTGGTTTCTGCTCGTCAACGCCGCCGCCGGGGCCCGACTCGATCGCGAGGCGTGCACCGGGCAGGTGCTCGATCGACTGGCGAGCCATGGAGTGGATCTGCGCGACCGGCTCGTCTTCACCGAGACGATCACCCCCGGCGACCTCGAGCAGCGCTCTCGCTCGCCGGGAGGTGCGATCTATGGCAGCTCGTCCGACGGTCGTCGCGCAGCGTTCGTTCGACCGCGCAACCGTGGCACCCGACGCGGGCTCTTTCTGGTGGGTGGGAGCAGCCACCCAGGTGGGGGACTCCCACTCGTGGTCATGAGCGCCCGTATCGTGGACGACATGATCGAGCTCGGGCAGCGCTGAGACCCGGTGAGACGGCTGACACCGCTGAGCCGGCTGCAGCCGTTGCCTCCCCCGTTTCGGCGATGGTTGCCGCGACCGACGATGTGGACACTGGTGCGCCTCCTGCTGTCGGCAGTCGCTGTCGCCCGCATCCTCCGTGTCAGGCATCGCCGATCGCCGCTGCGCGCCGATGACGCCGCCGCGGCCGACGACCTCGCAGGTGCGCGAGTCGAGATGCCGACGATCAGCGTGGTCGTGCCCGCGCGCGACGAGGCCGAGCGCCTCGGGCCGCTGCTCGATGCGCTCCGCCACGCTCCGGGTGTCACCGAGGTGGTGGTGGTCGACGACCAGAGCACCGACGACACCGCGGCGATGAGCGTCGCTGCTGGTGCAGAGGTGGTGCCCGGCACTGCGTTGCCGCACGGATGGGCGGGGAAGGCCTGGGCGCTGCAGCAGGGCGTGCGTGCCGCTCGCGGCGAGTGGGTCGTCACCCTCGATGCCGACACCCGTCCAGATCCAGCGCTGCCTCGTGCACTGGTGAACCGGGCGCTCGCCGACGGTTTGCAGTTCGTCACGATCGGCGGTCGATTCGAGTGCCCCAGCCCTGGCGCGGCGTGGATCCACCCGGCTCTGCTCACCACGCTCGTCTACCGCTTCGGACCACCCGGTGCACTCGGACGTGTGCCACCCCACCGCCACCTCGCCAACGGTCAGTGCATGGCCTTTCCCCGTGTTCCGTTCCTGCGCGCCGGGGGGATGCAGCCCGTGGCGGGGGAGGTGGTCGAAGACGTCGCGCTCGCACGGCACCTCGCTGGTCGCGGATGGCAGGTGACGATGCTCGACGGTGCCGATCTGCTGTCCACCGAGATGTATCCGGATGGCCCGGGCACCTTCCGCGGCTGGGCACGATCGCTCGCGCTCCCCGGTGTGGAGCCGTGGCACCGCCAGGTGGTCGACCTCGGCGTGGTGCTCGTCGCACAGGCCCTGCCGCTCCCACGCCTGCTCGCCCGTCGCGCCGATGTGATCGACGTCGCCCTGCTCGCCGTTCGCGCCGGCACGCTCGTGGGGACGCGGAATGCGTACCGCACCCGGGGCATCGCCTACTGGTCGTCGCCTGCGGCCGATCTCGTCGCGGTCGCCGCACTGGTGTGGGGCATCGTGAGGCCGCGCCAGCCCTGGCGCGGCCGCACCTACCGCTGAGTCGCGTCGGCCTGTTCGATCCGTGAGGTCCGCGCGGCCATCGCGAATCGCAACCCGATGAGGCTCATCAGACATCCGGTCGCCGCAGTCCGGGAGGCGCCGTCCACCACCAACTGCACGAACGGGAATGCGAACACACCGGCTCGAGCACCCCATGCGAACCCGCGAGCAGCCGTCACCAAGAGGAGCACCGCGATGCTGATCGCAGCGGTGAGCGGTGACAGCACGCAGACCGCACCGACGAAGGTGAGCACGCTTCGCCCACCACGCAAGCCGGCGAACACCGGCCACGCATGGCCCACCATCGCTGCGAACCCACCGACGTAGCCGATCCACCACTCGTCGCCACCACCCGCGAGCAGCAGTCCGATCGCGGCTGCGGTCGCACCCTTGGCCACGTCGCCTGCGAAGACCGGCAGCGCAGCCTGTCGCCCGAGGTGCTCCTTCGCGTTCCAGTAGCCGGGGTTGCGATCACCCACCTCGCGCAGGTCGATGCCGCCACGCCGGCGCGCCACCACGCCGGCGACCGGGATCGAGCCGATCAGGTAGCCGGCCACCGCCACGACGACTGTCAGAACGGTGGTCATCGGCATCCGTGCCGGTGTCGGCGCCGAGGTCCGGGCTGCCGGGGCTGTCCTCTGCGTGATCGGTCCATGCGTGACATGCTGACAGGCGTGCAGGTGGTCGAGCAGGGTGTCGGATCCTTCCACCTCGTGCGCGCCGGGAGTGCGCTGCAGGCGTTGGCCCGCCTCGGCACTGATCGGTGGCGGCTTCGATCGGTCCCGGGACTGCGCTTCTGGCGACTGCTCGGCACCGGTTCGGGCGCCAGCACCGGGCCCGGTGCCGACCTCGATCGCACCGCGATGTTCGCGATCTGGGACGACGAGGCGTCGCTCGAGGCGTTCCACGTGCGGATGGCATCCCGCTGGGCCGACGCTGACGAGGCGTGGCACGTGCGGCTGCGATCGGCCGGGGGACACGGCGCCTGGCGTGGCACACCCGTGGCCCAGGAGTTGCTGCCGGCGCTGCGCACCGACGGTCCCGTCGCGATCATCACCCGCGCCGACGTTCGGCCACGGTCGTGGCGTGCGTTCCGCACGGCCGGGCGAGCGGTGAGCGACGAGCTCCAGCAGGCCGCCGGGTTGCTCGCGGTGGTGGGGATCGGCGAGGCACCCCTGGGTCGGCTCGGCACGTTCAGTCTGTGGCGTGATCTGGCGGCGGCACGTTCGTACGCAACCGGTCTGCCGCGCCATCGCGAGGTCGTGCGTCGCACTCGGGACGAGCAGTGGTACGGCGAGGAGCTGTTTGCGCGGTTCGAGCCCTACGCATCGGCAGGGTCGTGGGATGGCCGCGATCCACTGCGGCCACGCACACCAGGCGCACCACGCACGGGCAGCGGCATCAGCATCCCGTAGGGCGCACCGTTGAGATCGTGGTGGCGCCGGTGCGCGATCGCCAGACGTTCGAATCCCGGCAAGGGACGCTCGCCGAACAGTGCGAGACGGCGATGGATGTACACGTCGTGCACGAGGGCGTACGCCGACCCGTACGCGGTGATACCGATGCCGACCGGCACGAGCACCGAGAACCTCGACACGTTGAAGCCGATCGCCAGGCCGAGCATCACGATCGCGGCGAACACGACCGGGAAGGCATCGTTCGCTTCCCAGCGCCGTCCCGACTCGCCATCGCGCACACTGCGGTGGTGACTTCGGTGCAACATCCGACCCACGCCGTGCATCACGTAGCGATGGGCCAACGCGGTGAACGGCTCCATCAGGGCGAAGGCACCCAGGGCGATCACCAGATTGCGCACGACAGCGAGCCTACCGAGGCCCTCGCCGACGCGCAGTTCAGACGGCGGCGTAGGTGGCGAGTGCCTCAGCGAGCGTGGTGCTGACGGCTCCGACCTCATCGGCCACAGCGCTGAGCCACGGCGGCCGCACCTTGGCGACGACTGCGATCGGTTCGTCGAGGCCCGATTCGAGTGCGAGGCGGACGAAGAGCGTGGCGTAGTCGGGCGGACGAAGGTCACGCGACAGTTCGAACAACGCGTACGGGTCGGGCGGCAGGGCACGAGGCGGAAGTGTGACGAAGCTCTGCGATGTCGGCCCGATCGCTCCGCCGGCCAGCCCGGGCCCGTCGCACAGCACCGCGCCGCGTACGTTCGCGGGGCGAGCGCCGGCCAGCATCAGCGCCACGTAGGCGCCGAGACCGCGACCGACGACGGTGGCCAGCCCGAGCTCGGCCAACGCCGCGTCCGCGTCGGCGAGCAGGATCTCCGCGCTGTACCCACCGCCGGCCGGCACGGTCGAGCGTCCGTGCCCGGTGAAGTCGAGAGCGTGCACCGGCCCGGTCCACGGGTCGGCCCATGCCGGCAACGTCGGAGGGGATGCCTCGCCGAGACCGTGCAGCAGGAGCAACGCGCGGCCGTCACCGGCGCGCAACTGGTGCAGTGCGAGCTGGATCCGATTGTGGGTGAGCATGTGGGTGGGCATGTGGGTGGGCATCGGTCCGTTGCTCACGCCGTCGCCCCGTTCGAGCCGTTCCAGCCGTTCGAGCCGTTCGAGGAGCCGAGGAAATCGAGCACCATGCCGGCCACGACGTCGGGCTGTTCGATGTGCACGAAGTGGCCCACGTCGTCCAACACCTCGCACCTCCCGCCGATCGGCAGGTACGGGAACACGTGGTGGGGGAGGGTGCCCCAGCCCATCTCCTCCTGCTCTCGACCGAGGATGCCGAGGAACGGCATCGGCAGGCCGGGCAGGCGGGTGATGGTCCACTCGGGTCGCCACGGGCCGAAGCCGCCGAAGCGCATCGAAGGATCGATCTTCCAGCGCCAACCGTCGGCGCTCTCGAACGCACCGACCGTCACGAGGTGGCAGAGCCACTCGAACGGCAACCGCGGGTTCATCCGGCCTCGGCGTCGGGCGAGTGCTTCGAGCGTGCCCGGTTTGCGCTGCGATCCGGCGGTGGAGCGACGGTGGTCGAGCCAGCCGATGATCTCGCCTGCGGCCATCCGGGTGCGCTCGTGCTCGCTGACATCGGGAATCCGACGCTTGTACGGAATGCCGTCGAGGTTCACGAGGTGCGAGAAGCGGAACGGCTGCGCGTCGGCCAACTGGATCATCAGCGAGCCGCCTTTCGAGTGGCCGATCACCGGAGCCGGCTGTTGCGTGATCGAGTCCATCACGGCCATCGCATCGCGCAGGTCGCCATCCCAGGAGTAGAGGGCCGCGTGCTCGCTGTCGCCGTGGCCGCGCTGGTCCCAGGCAACCACGCGCCAACCTGCGGCCGCGAGCTTCGGTGCGAACACGTCGTACGTGCGAGCGAAGTCGAATCCACCGTGCACCAAGAACAGCGGGTCGGCGCGCTCGTCTCCCCACTCGTGGACGGCGAGGTGCAACCCGCCGGCATCGAGTCGGTACTGGCGATCGGGGGAGATCGCACCCGGGAAGTCGCCCTGCGTCGTGACGCCGAGCGGTGCTGCTGGGGCGGCCGGCTTCGGTTCGTCCATCACACGGAGGTTACGTGGCGTTGCAGCGGGAGCACCGCTGTCTCGTCACCCGATTCCGCAAGTAGCCTCCGCCGCCATGGATCGACGGGGTCTCGTGACCCTCACTGCCGTGCTCGTGGCCTGCACCCTTGCCGCTGCGTCCTGCGGCAGCGACGAGGAGAGCGCTGCCACGCTGCCGCCGATCGCGAGCACCACCTCCACGACGATCCCGGTCACCACCACCACGGAGTACATCCCGATCTTCCACGAGATCCAGCCAGGTGACCTGCTGGCGAACATCGCCGCCCAGTACGGGGTCGACTACGACGAACTGATCACGCTGAACGGCATCGTCGATCCCGACCACATCGAAGTCGGCGACGAGTTGCAGATCCCGGCGCCCACGACCACGACCACGACGTCGACCACCACCACGACCACGGCACCGCCGGTCACCACCACGACGGCGGCCCCCTGACCCGACTGCGGCGGTCGAGGGATGGTGCTGGGACCTTGTGCCCGGGAGTCGGCCTGGGCCCGGGCGTAGGCTTTGCGTCATGAGCTTCTGGCCCACCACCGAACACTGGAGCGTCGCGATCCCACGCGAGTCGGACCACTACCGGATGCCGATCCTCGCCGACTCGGGGGTCGTGGCCTTGTCACCACTGCCGTTCGAGGTCGCACCCGAGGAGTGGGAACAGCTCGAGTACCTGGACTGGAAGAGCGGTGGCGACACCAACTTCGCTCCGCTCGCCTCCGCCGACGGCCAGCTCGACTGCCGTGGCTTCTGGGACAAGGGCAAGTGCGACAAGGATGCCCTGTGGACCTCGAACGCCGCGAAGGCGCCCACGCTTCGCGACTACGTCGCGTCGGTCGGTGCGAACTTCGGCCGGGTCCGGATCATCAAGCTCGAGCCGCAAGACCACGAGACGGCGTTGCGGTCCATCCACCGCGACGACAACAACCGGTTCAATCCCGAGGGGACCGGCTGGGTCGTGCGCAACTGGGTGGAGCTCACCGATCAGCCGGACAGCTACATGCTGCTGATGGATTCGCTGCCCGATGGCACCCCCGATCCGGCCACCGAAGTCCGCGTCCCGCTCCCGAAGGGTTCACGGTTCACCGTTGACACACAGCGCCTGTGGCACGTCGTGGTTCACAACCACGACCACCCGCGATACGCGCTGATCACCAGCTTCGAGAGCGGCCCCGTGCTCGAGCGTTGGATCGACAGCCAGCTCCCCGTCCGGGTCTGACCGGCTCTGACCGGCCCTGACCGGCAGCTCAACGGCCGGTGCCGAGCCGGCGGTAGATCGCCTCGAACGACCGTGCCGTGTGGTCGGCGTCGTGGATGCGCGCCCAGTCCTGCGCCCGCGCTGCCACCCGTTCTCGTCGCGGGGTGTCACGCACCAGCGCCACGATCGCCGTCGCCAACGCGGCCGCACCGCCGTCCGCTCCCGGATCGACTGCGACCGCCCCCGGCTGCGCGAGCGCCGCCAGGTCGGCCACATGGCCGACTCGTGTGCCCACGGTGGGCACTCCGCACATGGCGGCCTCGAGCACGGCAACGGGCCCGGCCTCGTGGCGCGACGACACCACGTGCACCCCTGCTCCGTGCACCAGCGCAGGCAACCGGTCGCGCGACACAGCCCCGTGCTGGCGGACCTGAGCGCCGAGTCCGAGCTCGTCGATCAGCCGGGCGTGCTCACCGCCGAGGGTGTCCACCCCCACGAGATCGAGGTGCAACCCGGGTTCGTCACGGCGGGCGAGGACCAGCGCGTGGAGCAGCATGGTCTGGTCCTTCACCCGGTTCGCGCTCCCGATGTGGATGAGACGCCGCGGGTCGGTGGGGACCCGCGCACCGGTGGGGGGCTGCCATCGGCCGGGGTCCACACCGAGCGCGACCAGCTCGTCGACGCGGCCTCCAGCAGACATCACGTGCGCACGCATCCACTCGGTGGCGGCGGTGACAGTGCTCGCGAGTCGGATCGAGCTGAGCGCCATCGCCCGCGTGCCGCGCCCACCGCCGCCGCCATACCCGATGTCGGGCAGCCAGGTGAGCTCGCCACCGGCAGTGCTCAACACCGAAGGCACCCGATGCCGCCGTCCAGCGAGTGTGGCGGCCAGGCCGGGCAAGGTCGCCCACCATCCGTGGACCACGTCGGGCCGGGCGTCACGTCCGCCTGCGCCCACGAGCGCGGACACCTCTCGCACCACGCGGACGATGTCGGACTTCGCGTGCCGCCCGACCGGCACGTTGACCACCTCGGCATCGAACAGCGCCCACGAGCCCGGCTGCGGGTCGTGGCCCACGGCGATGACGCGCACCTGGTGGTCGGCACACAGCCGTTGGACGAGGTCGTGGACGAACGGGATGACGCGCGAGCCGCTGGGCGGGTCCACGCCTCCCGGCACCACGAGCACGATCCGCACGGCGCACAGTCTGGCCGCTCGTCGCCCGACCTGACGCAGCTCCGCCGACCGCGACGGATGCGTTGGTTCGCGCCTCGTCACTACCATCCGTGCGATCACCACCCAGCTCCGCGCCCATCAGCGACTGCTGAGCGATCACGTCGTCGATCGTCTGGACGGCGGCGCGAGTCGGATGCCGTCGCTCACGCTGCCCGACCTGCAGCGGGCAGGACTCGCCACCGGGCTCACCGCGCTCGCAGCGCACCTCACCGATGACGGTGCGACGGCCGGCGTGACCGATCCGGTGGTGTCGGCCTGGTTCGCGGAGCAGCGCGCTGAGGTGGCCCGACGCGTGGCCCGCTTCGCCGATCTCGTGTTGCAGGTGCGCGCCGTCTTCGCGACCGCGGGGGTGCCCGCTGTGGCGGTCAAGGGGGCCGAGCTCGCGGCAGGCGCCACTCCGGTCTGGGGTGTTCCGTCGGCGCGCCCGATGGCCGACGTGGACTTCGTGATCCCTCGCCGCTACCGGGCGCAGGCCGCAGCGACGCTCGTGGGGGTGGGGTTGCGGTCCGGTGGGTCCAACTCGTTCGAGGATGTGTTCCTCGCCTGGGGAGACGGAAGCATCGGTCGCACGGACGGCGAGTCGGAGCTGCACAACGGTCGTGTCGAGCTGCACCCCGACTGGAGCGAGTTCCTCCACGGCTACCTGGCCCGCGGGTTCGACGTCGAGACCCAGGCCATCGCCGACCCGGCCCTGCCGGGTGGGTTCCGGTTGGGTCTCCCAGCGCTCACGGCACACGTGATCGGTCACCTCGCCTCCACGGTGGTGCGCGCCGAGGTGCGCGCCGTGAACGTGGTCGACGTGTGGTGGTGCCACCGAGCAGGTGTCGACTGGGATCGGGTGGCCGCATGTTGCCGCGAGATCGATCCCCGGCTCACGGCCCCCGGCCTGTGGCTGGCCTCTGCTTTGCTGCCTGACGTCGTTCCGGTGCGACTGCTCTCTCGGGAGTTCGACCGCTTGCCGGGCGCGGCTCGGCGGTACCTCGACGCCGTCGCGCCTGAGGAGGTGTTTCGCGACCCGAGTTCGCGCACCGCTGCCGGCTGGCGACAGGCGTTCGCATCCGGCCGCGAGCGGTTGGCGGTGCTGGACCAGATGGCCTTTCCCGCGGGCGACCGCGGGGTGCGTGCCCTCGCCGCCCGCGTGTCGAGGATGGGCGTGAAGGCACGCGCGTGACCGCACACCGGTCACCCATCCGTGTGGTCATGGTGGTGCCACCCGCCGCGTCGGACGACCTCGATGACGTGCTCGATCGGGCACCGACCCTCACCCGGACGTTGAACGAACTGAATGCCGACGGGCGGGTGGAGGCATCCGCGTGCTGTGCCACCACGCGAGAGGCCGCGACGCTGCACCGCGGCGGCGTTCGATACGAGTTCGTTGCCGCGGACCATCTGCTGGCCGCCGTCACAGCGCAACACCCCGAGGTCGTGCACGTGCACGGAACCGGGTTCGTGCGCACCCTCGCCGCACTCGGTTCAGCGCTGCCGCGGACTACCGCGATCGTCGTCCAGCACCACGGCGAACCCCCTGGTCCGTGGCGCAACCGCATCGGCCACCGAGCGTTGCGCGGCAGGGTCGACGGGTGGCTGTTCACCGGAGGCGACCACGGACAGGCTGATCCCTTCCGGGCTGCCGGCGTGATCCGGCGCAACGACCTGGTGTCGGACGTGCTCGAAGCTGGGAGCCTGCTTGGCCGTTCGGTACAGCGGGTCGAACTCGCCGGTGACCCCGCGGCGCTCTGGGTCGGCCGGCTGATCGAGTCGAAGGATCCACTCACCGCGATCCGCGCCTTCGGGCTCGCCGCCGATCGCGTGGCCGGCGCACATCTCCACCTGCTCGCGACCGATCGCACGCTCGAGGCGAGGGTGAAGGCGTCGATCGCCTCGCTCGGAGCAGCGTCGTCGCGCGTGCACATGTGGGATCCGGTCGACCACGCCGCGATGCCCGGTTGGTACGCGGGTGCCGACGTGTTGCTGTCGACCAGTCGACGGGAGGGATCGAGCTACTCCCTCATCGAGGCCATGACCGAAGGGTGCACGCCCGTGGTCACGGACCTGCCATCGCATCGCTCGATCGTCGGCACGGTGGCGCCGATGTTCGCCCCGGGCGACGCCCAAGGTGCTGCTGACCTGCTCGTTCGCGCGGCTTCCACCGATCGTCCGGCCGTGCGGGCCTGGGCCGAAGCGCATCTGTCGTGGGCGGCAGTGGTGGAGCAACTCGTAGGGATCTATCAGCAGGTACTACGACCATTTGGGACCTGACACAGACTTCCTCATGGTCGAGACTGGCGCATCGCCGATCAGCCAGTCCTCCTCGCGCACTCGTACTTCTTGAAGCTCGATCCCAAACAGCACGCGAAGATGCGCCCGTACCCGCCGCTGAACACGCTGCATGCCGCCGCGGTGCTCCGCAACGACGGTCTCGACGTCGCGGTCTTCGATTCGATGCTCGCCGACGACGAGTCGGGGTTCGCGACAAGCCTGGCCGAGCACCGCCCAACGGTGGTGATCCTCTACGAGGACAACTTCAACTTCTTGTCGAAGATGTGCCTCACCCGCATGCGTGAGGCAGCGCTCACCATGGTCGGCATGGCGCGGGCTGCCGGTTGCAAGGTGGCCGTGAGCGGGGCCGACGTCACCGATCATCCCGAGGTGTACTTGGCGGCCGGCGCTCACGCCTGCATGGTGAGCGAAGGCGAACACACGATGCGCGAGGTGGTGGCCCGCTGGCTGGGGCCCGACCCGCACTCCTCGCTTGCCGAGATCGAGGGCCTCGCGATCCTGTCGGGCGAGCGGGTGGTGCACACCCCGAAGCGCTCGATCGAGCGCCACCCCGATGTCTTCGGGCCGCCGGCGCGCGATCTGGTCGACATCGACGCCTACCGGCAGGCATGGACCGCGGCCCACGGTCGGTTCTCGCTCAACCTGGTGTCGACCCGCGGCTGCCCGTACCACTGCAACTGGTGCGCGAAGCCGATCTGGGGGCAGCGCTACTCGATGCGGTCCGCCGCCGAGGTGGCCGAGGAGTTCATCCAGGTCCATCGTGATCACCGGCCCGACCACGTGTGGTTCGCCGACGACATCTTCGGTCTCCGCAGCGACTGGCTCGCTGAGTTCGCCCGCATCGTCGACGAAGCGGACGTGAACCTGCCGTTCACCGTGCAGTCGCGCTGCGACCTGATGAACGAACAGGCCGTCGCCGCACTTGCTCGCGCCGGCTGCCACGAGGTGTGGTTGGGAGCCGAGAGCGGCAGCCAGCGAATCCTCGACGCGATGGACAAAGAGATCACGATCCGCCAGATCCGAGACGCCCGTGAACGCCTCGGCACCCACGGCATTCGGGCATGCTTGTTCATCCAGTTCGGCTACCCGGGCGAAACGTGGAGCGACATCGAACACACGGTCGCCCTCGTGCAGGACCTGCTCCCCGACGACATCGGGGTGAGTGTGAGCTATCCGCTGCCTGGCACCCGCTTCCACGAGATGGTGCGGCTCGACCTCGACGAGCAGTCGAACTGGGAGAGCTCGGGCGACCTGGCGATGATGTTCGAGGGGACCTATCCGACGGAGATCTATCGTGAGCTGCACCTCAGCCTCCACGACGACTTGGACCTCCGTCGTCGACAAGCGGGTCTGTCGCGGTGTCGGCACACGATGATCGACGACGTCGATCTGGTCGACCAGCGCACACGAGTGGAGCAGCGCTGGGATGCGCTGCGCGAGCGCGAGCGAGGCGCACGCAACCCCAACCCCACCCGACTGCGGATCCCACTGGCGGTGCTCCAGCACTCCTGAATCCGGCCGCTCCGGCCGTGGTTCGGTCAGGAGGTCAGGAGGTCAGGCGTTGCGATGCGCGACGGCGAGTTCGGCGACGCTGCGCATGATCTGCGCGAGTTGGTAGTCCTTCGGTGTGTAGACGGCAGCGACGCCGGCGTCGAGCAGCCACTGCCGATCGGCCTCGGGGATGATGCCGCCAACCACGAGCGGGGCATCGAGCCCCTCCGCCGCCATGAGGCGGAGGATCTCGGGCACGAGCGACAGATGGGAACCACTGAGGATCGACACGCCGATCACGTCCGGGTCCTCGTCGCGGGCTGAGGCGACGATCTGTTCCGGCGTCGAGCGGATGCCGGCATAGACGACCTCCATCCCCGAATCACGAGCCGCGACGGCGATCTGCTCGGCACCGTTGGAATGGCCGTCGAGGCCGGGTTTGGCGACCAGGAACTTCGGCGGTCCACCGGCGATCGTCTTGACGTACGCGGCCACCTCGGCCAGCTCGCCGATGCGCTTGCCCACCGCGGCTGACACGCCGGTCGGCGCACGGTACTCACCGAACACGTCGCGCAGCGTCGAGGACCACTCGCCGGTCGTGCCGCCTGCCTTCGCCAAGGCGATCGACGGCTCCATGATGTTGCTGCCGTCGGCAGCCGCCCGGCGCAGCTCGGCCAGAGCAGCGTCGACCGCGGCTTGATCGCGCGATGCGTGCCAGGCGGTGACGTCCTCGGTCAGCTCGGCCTCCACGGCCGGGTCGACGGTGAGGATGCTGTCCGAGCCCCCGAGCGGCGAGTCGGTGGTCTCGGTGTAGGCGTTCACGCCGACGACGACCTGGTCTCCGGCCTCGATGCGGCGGGTGCGCTCGGCCATCGAGCGGACGAGACGACCCTTCAGCTCGTCGACTGCCTCGAACGCGCCACCTCGCTCGAGCACGTCCTGCAGCTCGGTCCACGCCGCGTCGCGCAGCTCGGTGGTCTTGGCCTCGATCACTGTGGACCCGTCGAAGATGTCGCCGTACTCCAACAGGTCGGTCTCGAACGCGAGGACCTGTTGCATCCGCAGCGACCACTGCTGGTCCCACGGGCGCGGCAACCCGAGTGCTTCGTTCCACGCAGGCAGCTGCATGCTGCGTGCCCGCGCGTTCTTCGACAACGTGACGGCGAGCATCTCCAGCACGATCCGCTGCACGTTGTTCTCCGGCTGTGCCTCGGTGAGGCCAAGACTGTTCACCTGCACGCCGTAGCGGAACCGCCGGGCCTTGACATCGGTGATGCCGTAGCGCTCGAGGCCGATGCGATCCCACAGGTCGGTGAACGCTCTGAGCTTGCACATCTCTTCGACGAAACGGATGCCGGCGTTCACGAAGAACGAGATCGAGCCGAAGACCTGGGTGAACTGCTCTGGTGCCACCTGGCCGCTGTCGCGTACCGCGTCGAGGACATCGATCGCAGTCGCGAGTGAGAACGCGATCTCCTGCACCGGTGTCGCGCCAGCCTCCTGCAAGTGGTAGGAGCAGACGTTCATCGGGTTCCACCGGGGAGCGTTGTGCGTGCACCAGGCCACCATGTCGACGATCAGTCGTTTCGACGGCACCGGCGGGAAGATGTACGTGCCGCGCGACAGGTACTCCTTCACGATGTCGTTCTGCGTGGTGCCGCGCAGTGCCTCCGGTGCGGTGCCCTGCTCCTCGGCGTTGGCGACGTACAGCGCGAGCAGCCAGGCGGCCGTCGCATTGATGGTCATCGACGTGTTCATCGTGCCTGGCGGGATGCCGTCGAGCAGGGTGCGCATGTGACCGAGGTGCGCGACGGGCACGCCGACCTTGCCCACCTCGCCGCGTGCCATCGGCGAATCGGGGTCGTAGCCGGTCTGGGTGGGGAGATCGAACGCGATCGAAAGACCGGTTTGACCCTTGGCCAGGTTGGTGCGGTACAGCTCGTTGCTCTTCGTCGCGGTCGAGTGCCCCGAGTAGGTACGCATCAACCAGGGCTCGTCGCGCCCGCCCGTCCGATCTTCAGCCATTCGGCAAGTGTTACCCGTCGGTAGGCGTGATCGCCAGACGGGCGGTGGCACCCACCTCCCGCACGTCGATCGTCCATCCGTTCGACACGAGCGAGTCCCCGGCGCGAAGGAGGTCGGTGTGAGGCGCAACGGTCCCGAGCGGCAGCTGGGCGCGTTCGATCGCCGAGCCCGCCGAGTCGTCGATGAGGTGGACCGCGACCCCTGATGTCGGCAGGTGCGCGTCGAGGCCGCTCGCGGTGCGCAGTTCCACCGTGAGGACGCGGTGCTCGTCGATCGCGAGCACCGCGAGCCGAGTGCCCGACGGGTCAGTGGCCGGACCGAGCTCGATGTCGACGTCGTCGGTGCCTCGCGCAGGATCGAGCACCACCACGTCCTCGGCTGCGAGCCAACCCAGGTCGACGAGGTTGATCGCGAGCGTCGACGGACCGTCACGACGGCGCGGATCGGCGCTCCGAGGTGCAGCACTGTCGCTCATCACGTCGAGTGCGCTGGGGTACGGGTCTGCCGCGGAGGAGATCACGCCGGAGTGCGGCAATCCGAGGGTGTGCCCGAGCTCGTGCTCGATCAGGTCGAGCAACGGCACGGGTCCCCAGTCGGGATGGAAGTCGTTGGCCCCCATCGACACGCCGCGGCGGGTCGCCGCCGCGGCGCACCCGTCGCAGTTCGGGGCAGTGCCCTGCCGGCCACGGCCACCGGGGTGCCCGTCGGCATGTTCTGCGTCCGCGATCGCGAGCACCACCGTCGCCGTCGGTGACGACCCGTTGAGGGCCTGAGAGATGCAGTCGTCATCGTCATCATCATCGGACAGCGTGATCGTGCCGCCCGCAGTGAACGACATCTCGTACCGGCCGCCGGACACGGTGCGCCAGTAGGCCGCCACCCGGTCGTCGATCGAGTCGACGATGTGCTGCGCCTCCAGGGGTAGGCGCAATGGCAGATCGCCATAGATCGGGGCTGTGGTGGTGGCCGGGACCCGGCACACCCACACCTCGACGAGGTCGGTGGCGGGGGCCACGCCGTCATCGATCATGCGTTGCACGGGAGGCGGAAGGGTCGTGGCGCGATCGCCGCCGCCGCAGCCCGAAAGGACGACCAGCAGAATTCCGGAGGATCCCTTCAAGAACCCCTCAAGGTGTCGCCGGGACGGTCCGATGATTTCCCCGCAACGGTGCACGGCTCGGCGCTCGAAAGAGCGTTCGGAAAGCGGGCGGAACCAGCGTGAGTGGGATTTCGGCGGTCTCACTGCACGGTGGACGCTGGTGCCGGCGGCCCTCGGGCCGCCGGCACCGCACCATTGCCAGAAGAAGTGCCAGAAAAGTGCCAGAAGACGTGCCACACGTGGCACGGATGTCGAAGCGAACGCACAGCGTGAGCCCAACTCGGTGGCGGGACCACTGAGGTGCCTCAGGCGGCGACCGCGCTGCGCAGCAGCGTCAGGTACGCCGCCCGAGGTACCTCCACCACTCCCAGCGAGCCGAGATGATCGGTCTTCCACTGCACGTCGAGCAGCTGTCCTCCGGTGTCGTTCAGCCAGTCCACGAGCGCCACGAGCGCCACCTTCGACGCATCGGGTGCTGTCGAGAACATCGACTCACCGGCGAAGAACCCGTTGATCCGCACGCCGTAGAGGCCACCCACGAGCTCATCGTCGAGATACGTCTCGACCGCATGCACCCACCCGAGGCGGAACAGCTCCTCGTAGGCATCGATGAACTCGGCGGTGATCCATCCGTGAGGCCGACCCGGATCGCCACAGCGCTCCATCACGTCGCGGAACCTGGTATCGAGGCGGATCTCGTACTTGGCGCAGCTCCTGCGCAGCGACCGGCTCACCTGCAGCCCGTCGAGCGGCAACACGCCACGTGGATCAGGCGACCACCATCCGAGCACCCGCTTGCGCACCGGCATCGGGAACAGTCCCGAGCGGTAGGCAGCGAGCAGCGTGCCCGGGCGGAGATCCGCGCCGACGGCGCAGAGGCCGTGCCGATCGGCATCATCGGGGTTGGGCAGTCGCCACGACGACGGGCGCGGCTCCACCGGCGGGCGCGGCTGCCAGCCCTCGTGCCACTTCCGCCGCACGACCGGGGCGGTGCGATCGCTGTCACGTCGCTCGGTCACCCGAGGATCATGCCTCATCCACACCCGGCTTCCACACCCATCGACGCCCGCACGCCCCACGACGGCGCCGGTCCCGAGTCAGGTGCCCGCGAGCTCGGCGACGATCGGGGCGAGGGCCTTGGTGCCGTCGTTCTGGCAGACGATGTAGCTGATTCCCCAGCGCTCACGCATCGCGATCAGGTTCTCCTTGATCTGTGCGACAGAACCAACCTGGAAGAACGGTGCGGACGCGACGACCTCCGGCGGGAGGCCGAACGCCTTCGCCAGTCCGTCCACCACCGGTCCGGGATCGTCGGTCACCTGGGTCATGAACAACTGCAGCTGCAGCTCGATCTCTCCGAAGCGATCGCCTGCGGCTTCTTTCACCCAGGCGATCTTTTCGTCCACCACGTCGGCGGCAGCGGTGGCCATCGAGCGAGGGTTGATCGACCGGGCCACGATCGTCGGGTTGATGCCGACGATGTCGGCTGCCTGGGCGGCGAGGGTGAGCAGCTTCCTGCCGCCACCACCGATGAGGATCGGGATGTTCGAGACCGGCTTCGGCTTCGCATCCACCTCGGCGACCTGGAAGTGCTTGCCCGCGAACGAGAACGCACCCGAACCCCACAGCCCGCGCATGATCTGCACCGCCTCGCCGAGACGCTCGATGCGCACCGCTGCGCTCGCCTGTTCGATACCGGCGATCGCGTAGTCGTCCTTCGACCATCCGGCGCCGAGCCCGAGCAGCATCCGACCGTCGCTCAGCAGGTCGATCGTCGCCGCCTCCTTGGCGAACAGCACCGGGTTGCGGAAGTCGACACCGGCGACATGGGGCCCGACGAGGATGCGCGACGTCGCCGCTGCGGCAGCCATGATCGCCGGCACCGGAGCGAGCTGGTTCCCGAAGTGGTCGTCGATCTGGAAGCTCGCGTAGCCGAGGTCTTCTGCCTGCTTGGCGAGATCGGTCCACTCCTTGGCGGAAGCGGCACGAGTGGCCTTGGCACCGAAACGAAACGCGTTGGTCATGGCGCCCATCAGACCAGACGCGTCACCGTGCCGACGACCTCGGTCGATCGGCGTGCCCACCTTCGATCAAGACGTGGGATCAGTAGTGGGATCAGTGGTTGGATCAGTAGGTGGAGAAGCCGCGCTTGGTCTTGCGACCGAGGTGACCGGCCGCGACCATGCGCCGCAGCGTCGGCACTGCGGCGTAGTTCGGGTCGCGGAACTCGGCGTAGAGGGCATCGAGGATCGAGAGCGACGTGTCGAGGCCGACGAGGTCGAGCAGTGCGAACGGTCCCATCGGGAAGTTGCAGCCACCCTTCATCGCAGTGTCGATCGACTCCATCGACGCGGTGCCCATCTCCCACATCCGCACCGCGTTGTTCAGGTACGGGAACAGGAGTGCATTGACGATGAAGCCGGCGCGGTCGAGCACCTCGACAGCGTCCTTGCCGCACGAGGTGGCGAAGGCCATCGCGGTCGCGATCGTGTCGTCGGAGGCCGTGATCGGGCGGATCACTTCGACGAGCTTCATCGCCGGAGCCGGGTTGAAGAAGTGGATGCCGCAGACCAGTTCGGGGCGTTTGGTCACCATTGCCAACTCCACGACGGGCAGCGTCGAGGTGTTCGTGGCGAGGATGCCGCTCGGCTTCACGATCTCCTCGAGTTCGGCGAACAGCGCCTTCTTGACCGCGAGGTCCTCGACGACCGACTCGATCACGAGATCGCAATCGGCCACGTGGCCGAGGTGGTCGGTGGCGGTGATCCGGCCGAGGATCTCGACCTTGTCCTCATCGGTGGCCTTGCCGCGCTCGATTGCCTTGGTGAGCCCCTTGTCGATCGAGGCCACCATTGCGTCGGCGCTCGACTGCGATCGTGACCGCACGATCACGTCATAGCCCGAACGCGCCATCACCTCTGCCAACCCCGCGCCCATGATGCCCGACCCGAGGACCCCAACCCGTTTGATCTCAGCCATGTCGCGACGATAGCTACTCGTGGGTAACTTCCCCCAAGTCGGTGTTGATGAGGCCCTCACGGCCCACGGGTAGGGCA
The DNA here is from genome assembly GCA_963791635.1 of uncultured Acidimicrobiaceae bacterium. Lineage (GTDB taxonomy): Bacteria > Actinomycetota > Acidimicrobiia > Acidimicrobiales > Ilumatobacteraceae > VFMC01. The sequence goes on along the minus strand of CAWBTC010000019.1, from coordinate 134,262 downwards.
GGCTGTCGGGGATGGACGTGTCGCCCCCCGATCTGCCCGACGCCGCAACCGACCTGGCAACCGACCTGGCAACCGACCTGGCAACCGATGTGGCAACCGATGTGGCCTCGACGCTCGCGTTCTTCATGGAGCTCGACCGGTTGAAAGGTGTGGAGCGTCGCAACCATCTCGCCGACGGGAGCCGCCGCGAGAACACGGCGGAGCACTCGTGGCACCTCGGCATGGCGGCCCTCGTGTTCGCCGGTCAGGCGACCGAGCCGGTCGATGTCGGTCGCGCCGTGGCGATGGCCCTCACCCATGACATCGTCGAGATCGATGCCGGCGACACCTTCGCCTACGACGAGGGCGATGAGCTGGCGTCGAAGGAGGCGCGTGAACGAGCTGCTGCCGACCGCATCTTCGGCCTCCTGCCCGCCGCGACAGGCGCGTACTTGCGCGAGCTGTGGGACGAGTACGAGCGCGGTGACACACCCGAGGCCCGCTATGTGATGGCGATCGATCGCATGGCGCCGATGCTGCTGAACCTGGCCGAAGGCGGCACGACGTGGCGCGAGCACGGCATCACCCGCGCGCGGGTGATCGCCCGCAACGGCCCCCACGTCGGACCTGCGCTGCCCGGCGTGTGGCAGCACGCGCTGGCCCAACTCGACACCTTCGAAGACTGACCGAAGACTGACCGAAGACTGACCCCACGACTCGTACGTGGCGGAGTTCACCTTGTGGTTCACCGTGCGTTCATCCCGCCCCGGTCCGATCGTCATGTGCCTTGGGTACGGTCATCCGGATGGAATCCGGCCTCGTCGATCCCCTCGTCGACCCCAGGCGCATCGTGCAACTCGATGCCGTCCACAACTTCCGCGACCTCGGCGGCTACCCGGCTCGTGACGGTCTCGTCACCCGGTGGCGGCAGCTGTACCGAGCCGACGGTCTGTATCGGCTGACCGCGAGCGACGTGCTGACCGTGCGGGCGCTCGGCCTGAAGACGGTGATCGACCTGCGCACCAGCGACGAGCTCGCTGAACGCGGCACCTTCCCGCATCAGACGATCGAGGTCACGTTCGCCCATCGCCCGGTGATCGACACCACCTGGGAGCTGGACGATCACCTCGACAAGTCCGCACACGAGTTCCTGACGTGGGCATATCGCGACATGCTGCGCGTCGGTTCGGGCACCCTCGCTCGGGCCATCACCGACCTCGCCCTGCCCGACGCGCTGCCGGCGGTGTTCCACTGCGCCGCGGGCAAGGACCGCACGGGCGTGCTCGCCGCACTCCTGCTCAGCGCCCTCGGCGTCCCCCGCTCGGTCGTGCTCGCCGACTACGGCCTGACCGCCGGTGGCATGGAGCGCATGCGCGCATGGGCCGCTCGCGAGCACCCGGAGTTCGCCGAGAAGATGGCCGACACGCCGTCCGAGTTCATGGCCGCGTTCATGGCTGCGCTGCCGGAGGCGATGGGTGAGGTGCTCGCCGAGATCGATGAATCGCACGGATCGATCGAGGCCTTCGTTCACTCGATCGGCGTGAGCGACGCCACCATCCAGTCGTTGGCCGCCGCACTCCTCGCCGAGCCCTGATCGAAACGACCAGGCGCCGGTGGGCGCCGACGGGCGACCTCGTCGTCGTCATCGTCGTCATCGTCAGCGTCGAACATCTGACCCACGGGCCCGCTGGTGATGTGGCGACCGCGTACGCTCGCTGCATGAGCGGCACCATCGCATTGCAGGGAGGCGGACCCTTCACCGCCAATGACGAACTCGATGCGCGGCTCCTCGCCGACGTGCTCGGCCCGAGCGGCGGCCGCGTCGTGGTGCTGCCCACCGCCGACGCGTTCGAGCACCCGGAACGACAGGTCGTCGGTGCGCTCGCGTGGTCGGAGCGCCTCCAGGTCCCGGGGCTCGATGTCGAAGCGCTGATGGTGATGCGGCGAGGCGAGGCGATGGAGCAGGGCACGGCCGACATCGTGCGCGCCGCCCGTGCCGTGTACCTGGTGGGCGATCAGCCCTTGCACCTTCGTTCCGTGCTGAAGGACACATTGGTCTGGGCAGCGATCGGTGAGGTGCTCGCCGCCGGCGGTCTGGTGGTGGGCGTGGGTCCCAGTGCATCCGGTCTGTGCGACCCGATGGTGGATCCCCGCGGCGGTGCGTTCACACTCGGTCTCGGCCTGGTGAGCGGACTCGCGGTGGTGAGCGGACTCGAGCAGTGGTCGGCCGAGCGTCTGCACCGCACGCTCGCGATGGCCGATACCCCGGTTGCCTGCATGCCCACCGGCGCCGCGCTCGTGCGTCGCACCGGCGGCTGGGAGATGGTGGGAGAGGTGGACCTCCACGGCGACCTGCCGTGATCTGGCGTGGTCCTGCCGAGCTTGCCTAGCTCTCGGTGATGGTGACCGAGATGATCTCCACCGGCACGAGCGGCGGGACGCCGTTGTCCGCGGTGGGATCGGCAAGGTTCTCGAGCGCCTGCACGGTGGTATCGAGGCCCTTCGTGACCGTGCCGAGCACCGTGTACTGAGCGGGCAGCGCGGCGCCCTGGTCCCCGGTCATGACGAACCACTGGCCACCGCCGGTGTTCGGTGCGCCCGTGTTCGCCATCGCGACAACACCCACGGCGTACTCGCCCTCGGACGGGAGCTCGTCGTTGACGTTGTAGCCGGGAGCCTGTTCGTCGTCACCCGGACGACCGCACTGGACCACGAAGTCGGTGATGATGCGGTGACAGCTGGTGCCGGTGTAGTAGCCGTAACGGGCGAGGGTGACGAAGTTGTTCACGTTGCCGGGGGCGCCCTCGGTGTTCAGCTCGATCGTGAACGAACCCTTGTCGGTGGTCACCAGAGCCGTGTAGGTCTTGGTCGGGTCGATGCACTCCGCCGGGGGGCCGTCGAACGACTCGGGCAGCTCGCTCGAACCGTCAGCTTCGGGACAGGCGGTGCCGCCGTACTCGAAGGCCAACGTGGTGGTCGGTGCAGCCGTTGTCGAAGCGGCAGCCTCGGTCGTGCCCGGCAGGTCGGCGGTGTCGATGGGTGCGGTCGAGGCGGCAGTGGCGAAGGGGTCGACGGTCGTGACCGGTGCCGTGGTCTCGTCGTCGCCGCCGAAGAGCCGGGCGAGGCCGAACAGCAGCAACAAGCCACCGACCACGACGACGCCGATCGTGAGGCCGCGCTTCTTCGTCTTCTCATGACGAGCTTCCTTCGCCAGTTGCTCGAGACGAGCCTGGCGGTTGGCCTTTTGACGTTCGCGCTTTGCGGTACCCACGAGTTCGGCAGGTTAGCGGCGACGGAGCGCGGTCCCCCTGCAACGCCGCTCCGACCACGGGCGCCAGCCGCCTCCAGCATCGCCCGAACGGGCTGGCTGAGGCCGATGCGCGGCCCCACACGCCACGTTCGTGAACCGGCAACAACCACTCAAGTCACGCGCCGGGAGTGCCGAATCCTTGATGTACCCGGTCCGCGGGTGCACCGAGCGCGCAGGCGGCAGTTGAATGAGGACAGGCGAGACGATCATCGGCAGGGCCGCTGCCGTGCTGGCGGTGGCGTTCGGCGTCGTCTACCTGGGCTGGCGGGTGACCAGCACCCTTGCGGGTGCGCCCTTGTGGACCGCCGCCGCGACGCTCGTGGTCGAAGCCGCCGGCGTGGTCGCCGTGGCCGTCACCCTGTGGGCGCTGTGGCGCCGACCTGAGACGGCTGCTCCGTTGCCATTGAGCGGCGAAGCCGGGCTGGCGCCGGTCCCTGAACCGCTCGACACCGAGATCGTCGTTCGCTGCACCGGCCAGGACGTCGCCGTCTTGCGGGCGACCCTCATCGCCTGCCGCCCGATCGCACCCGTGCTGGTGCTCGACATCGACGCCCGTCCCGAGATCGCATCGCTCGCGTTCGAGCACGGCGCGCGCTACCTCGCCACCGACCCCGACGACGTCGATGGGCTGTCCACGGCGGCGGCCACGATCGGCGCCGGAGCGCTTCTGTTGCTCGAAGCCGGCGACGTGCCCCATCCATCGGTGCTGCGCTCGCTGTTGCCGTGGTTCGACGAGCCGAGCATTGCGGTCGTGCAGGCGCCCGTGGAAGCGAGCCAGGGTGAGTCGGCCGAACACGGCGCGCCGGGCCGCCACGACAAGCAGTACGAACGGCGTGCCCTCGTGCCGGCACTCGGCACTCGCGGCCTCGCGCCCTTCACCGGCACCGGCGCGCTCGTCCGGACCGTTGCGGTCCGCTCGATCCCACTCGTGCGTTCCTCGCCCGAGATGGTGCAGGCCGACCTGACCGCTGCGCTCTTCGCAGGCGGCTGGCAGATCGCCGCACCAGGTGGCCGGCCGCTCGTCGCAGCTGCACCGATCGTCGCACCCGCCGATGTGGAGAACGTGCGCGCGTGCGAGGCCAGCGCGGCGCGTCACCTGCTCCTCGGCGAACACGGGGCCTGGCGCCTCAACCACCTCTCGTTCCCGCAGCGTCTGTCGCTCACCGCGCAGGCAGTCCGTCCGCTGGCCGGCGTCCGCCGTGGCGTCGTCGTCGCGCTGCTCCTCGGTGTGCTGCTGTCGGGACGTCTGCCGTTCGAGGCCGAGCCGCTCGGCTTCGCCGCGCTCTGGGCGCCCTGGTTCGTGCTCTCGGCGACGGCGCTCTGGTTGCTGTCCGGTCGTGAGTTGCGTCCCGGCGACCGTGTTCGTTGGTCGATGCGCATGCTCGGCGCCTCCTGGCGCGGGGTGATCGCGATCGATGGGCGCCCCGACCCTGCCGAGCACGTGTTGGGCAGCGCGTTCGGCCTGCATCACGGTGTTGCCTCGGCAGGTGCTGTCGCCTCGATCAGCGTGGTGATCGGGATGCGCGCGGTCAGCGACCGGATCACCCACACACTCGCCGACATGCCCGCCGACGAGATCGCAGCGGTGCTCATCGTGGCGCTGTGGTCGCTCGGCGCCGGCCTCGATGCGCTGCGGATCCTCGCCCGCCGCGCGCAAACCCGTCGTGCCACCCGCATCGCTTCGTCGCTGCCGAGCACCTTCGCCGATCGCGCCGCGCTCGTGGTCGACCTCACCCCGCTCGGCGCCAGCGTGCTCGTGGACGTCGATCTCGCGCTGGGGAGCCAGCAGCGGCTCGATGTCGTGCTGCCCACGGCGAGCGGCGTCATCTCGGCCGCCGTCCCGGTCACGGTGCGCAACGTGCGGGTCGACTTCAGCGGTGAACGTCGATTCGGCGTGGAGTTCGGCATGCTCGAGTCGTACGTGGCGGATGCACTCACCGAGTACTGCGTCGTCCAACCAGCGCTCGAACTGCTCGGAGGTGCCAGTGTCGATCCGACGCTCGTGGGTGGTCGCACGGTGTTGGTGCTCGACGACCAGCCAGCGCTGCCTCGGCGGATGGGTCTTCGTGCCGCGGCGCTCGTGGCTGTCGCCGGTGCGATGGCCAGTGCCGTGCCCACAGCCGAGGCGTCCGCGCCGGGTGGCCGGGTGACCGGCTCCGTCTCGGTCACCACGGTCGACGACGTCGCGGTGGCCGAGCCGATGCTGCCCGGCAGCACGGTGAGTGCGATGCCCGACTCGACGGTGGCCATCGCTCCGTCTCCGACGCTCGACATCGCCACCACCGTGGCGGACACGACGACCAACGTGCCGACGACGACATCGGTTGCCGAGGGACCTGCGACGGGTTCGGGTGCTGCCGGCACTGTGGTCACCGTCGTCTGCTCGCTCGACGCCGGCGACGACGGTTCGTGGGGCACCTCCGACGACACCTATGGCGGCCCGGTGTCGACGGTGGTCGGCACCGACGGCACGTGGTCGCTCGACCTTGACGGCATTGCGTGTTGGGCGTCGATCGCGCCTCCCGCGGGTCTGATGGTGCGCGGCGAGACCGGCGACCTCGAATCGCCGACCGAACCTCGCCCGATCGATCTCGGCAGCGGCGACGTTGCCAGGGTCGAGCTCGTTCCCGTCGCCGCATCGCCGACAGCCCCGACATCGCCGAAAGCCCCGACGAACACGACATCGCCGGACGGCGACGATCGGCCATCGGAGACCGACGATGCGGCGGGCGTGGTGCCGGTGACAGTGGGCGACGTGGTGTGGGCAGACCTCGACGCAGACGGCGTGCTGGACGAGGGCGAGACCCGCGTCAGTGGCGTGACGGTCACGCTGATCGACGCCGGTGGCGTGCTGGTCGACTCCGTCGTCACCGACGATGATGGTGGCTTCGCCTTCGAAGGCGAAGCGGGCATGGGCTATCAGCTCGTCGTGTCGAACCTGCCGGCCGGCCTCGTCGCTCCCGATGTGTTCGGGCGTTCGCGCATGTTCGTGCTGGACGAGGGCACCGATGTCAACCTCGCCATCGGTCTGCGTCCGGCGGTCTCGGCCGAGGCAACGATCAGCGTCCCTGGTTCGGCCGGTGACGGCATCACCGGTGGCTCAGGGTCGCCGGCTGTCCGGTTGCTGGCCCAACCGGCCTCGTCGTCGCTCGGGAACGCTCCGACCGATCGCTTGCCGGTCGCCGGTTGGCTCGTCGTGATGCTCGCAACGCTCATCGGCGTGTCGGTCCTCGCCGGTTCGCTGCGCCCCGGTCGCAACAGCTTTGCCCCGTCGGTGCCCCGTCTCGGTTGAGCCGCAGGCACCGACCCGTCAGCCCTGGCGGTCCTGGAGGTCCTGGTCGCCGTCGCCGGACTTGGCGATGAGGTACCCGATCGCGCGCTCTGCTCTCGGGTAGCGGTGCACGAGATGCCAGAAGTCCGCGCCATGTCCGCCCACGTGCAGGTGCGCCAGTTCGTGGACGATCACGTAGTCGACCACCCAATCGGGGAATGCGGCGATGCGGTCCGAGATGCGGATCGTGCCGGCGTCGGGAGTGCATGACCCCCAGCGTGTGGTCATGTCGACCGCCCAGCGGACCTCGGTCGGCCGGTCGAACCCGTAGCGCTTGGCGAGGCCCGACGCGCGCGCCGGCAGGTCGATGCGGTCGCTCGACATCTTGCGGGCGAAGCGCCGTGACATCTCGGTCACCCAATGCGTCTCTTCGGCGTGGCTCATCCACGACGGGATCGCGACTCGGAGGGTGTCGCCCACCAGTTGCGCTCCCACCGAGCGCTTGCGCTTCTTCGAGCGGGTGACCTCCACGCGGAAGGGCGACTCGGTCGCGGCCGGCACCGGAGGAAGTGATCGGGGAGGCGGTGACTGGGCCGGCGGAGACTGGGCCGGCGGAGACTGGGCCGGCGGTGACAGGGGGACGTGGGAGTGGGGTGTGTCGTCGACGCGGCCGTCGGCGTCGAAGGCAAGGCGTAGCTGATCGTCGCTCACAGCGCCTCGGACGTCTGCTGCTCTCCCGCCAGCAGGTGCACCGCCTCGCCCGGCGACAGCTGGCCGTCGCGGGCCAGGAACCACGAGCCCGACAGGTTGGCCAGCCTCGGCATCTGCCAGCCGATCGCTCGCTGCGTCGCGCGGATCACGCCCGAGTGACTGACGACGAGCACCTCGCCCCCTGGATGCTCGATCGCGATGTCGAGCAACGCAGCGATCGCCCGCGAGGCGCACGCTTCATACGGCTCGAAACCGTCGGGTCGACGTCGCTCGGACAGGAATCCGGGCCACCCACGCTCCACCTCGTCGCGGGTGAGACCCTCCCATGGACCCACGTCGATCTCCCGCAACCGCTCGTCGGTGCGCACCGGCCCGACACCGAGCAGCTCGGCAATGATCTGCGCCGTTCGGTGGGCGCGGGCAAGATCGCTCGACCAGATGGCATCGAACTGCCCCAGCACCTCGGCTGCCTCGGCCGCCTGGAGCTCGCCGGTGCGGTCGAGGGCGACGTCGGCGTGGCCCTGCCACCGGCCTGATGCGTTCCATTCGCTCCTGCCGTGCCTGACGACGAGCAGCCGCGTGACCGATCGGTCGTCGGACGAGCGGTTCGGTCGTTGACCGGGTGACACGTGCGGCCGCTGAGGTGAGGCGTTTCCTGACGTGTGAAGTGAGGCTGACGTGCTGGCCTGGCCCATGGCAATCGAGGGTATCCGCACGCCACACCGGTACGATCGGGAAGATGGCAGTGCTCCGGATGTTCGCGTCGGCTCGTGAGGCCGCGGGCACGGGCACGGACATGGTGGAGGGCAACACCGTCGGCGAGGTCCTCGACGTCGCCGTCGACCGCTATGGTGCCGCCTTCGCCGCGGTTCTCGGCACCTGCCGCGTGTGGGTGAACGGGGACGTGGCCGACCGATCCGCAGTCGTCGCGCCGTCGGACGAAGTGGCGGTGCTCCCGCCCGTGAGTGGAGGATGCCAGTGACCGATCTCGACCCGACCCTGCTGCCGCTCGACGAGCTGCGAAGCATGCGGGCGTCGCTGCAGCACGACGACGATGCGGTGTCCTACGTTCGCCGTCTGGCGCAGGCGCGACTCGATCTGATCGACGCCGAGATGCGCCGTCGAGATCGCCATGCCGATCCGGCCGTCATCACGAGCGAGCTGCCGGTGATCCTCGGCAGTCATCTGACGGGTGGGCCCGCCCGCCCGCCGCGCCCGGCCGAGGACGCGAGCGATCACCCGTTGGCGCTCGAACTCGAGCACATGTGGAACGAGCACGGTGGCAGCGACCTCCCGTCGCTCGACGACGACGAGGTCGTCGCGCTGCGCAGCGAGCTCCGGATCTTCGAGCAGGTTCGCTCGAAGGAGCGACAGGAGCTGTTCACCCGCATCGACGCACTCAGCGCCGAGCTGGTGCGGCGGTACCGGGAGGGCGAGGCCGACATCGAAGGTCTGCTCGCCGACGAATGATGGCGAGCGAGTGATGGCGGGTGACCTTGATCCGGTCTGGGCAGTCGAGACCCGGGATGGTGTCGTCGCGACTGCGCCGAGGATGATGTGAAGCCGCCCAAGATCCCGCAGATCCACTCCCCGCTCGACGATCTCGACAAGCGGATCGCCGACGTCGGCGAGTTCATCAAGTCCCAGCGCGAGACGGCGCAGATGAGCGTGCGTCGCCTGGCAGACCTCGCGGGCGTGAGCAATCCCTACCTGTCCCAGATCGAACGTGGATTGCGCAAGCCGAGCGCCGACATCCTCCAGCAGATCGCGAAGGCGCTGCAGATCAGTGCCGAAACGCTCTACGTGCGGGCCGGACTCCTCAGCGACGACGCCGACAGCGGTCACAACGCCGTTCGCGATGCCGTCGCGCGCGCGACCCGAAGCTCACCCCCGAGCAGCGACATGCCCTGCTCAACGTGTACGAGAGCTTCGTCGGGAGCAATGTCGCCGAGTCGTGAGCGTGCTCACGATCACCATCAGCGGTCGGTGGGCGCGGGTGTCGGGGGGAAGCACCCACCGGACGGGGAATGGTGACGACGTCGCTAGGGTTTCCATTCTTCGTGCAACGCGTGGCCGTCATCTCCTTCCACACCTCGCCCCTGGCCCAGCCAGGGTCGGGCGACAGTGGTGGCATGAACGTGTACGTCCGCGAGCTGGTGTCCTCACTGGCCCAGGGCGGCAACGACTGCACGACCTACACCCGCGCCGACCGTCCGGGCCTGCCCGAAGTGGTGCAGGTGGAGCCAGGTCACCGGGTGGTGCACGTGCACGCCGGGCCGTACGACCTCCGCAAGGAAGAACTGCCGAGCGTGATCGACGAGTTCACCGACGGGGTGCGCCGTCACCTCGACGGCGAGTTCCCTGCCGACGTGCTGCACGCGAACTACTGGCTGAGCGGCTTGGTGGCACATCGGCTCAAGCACGAGCGCGATCTGCCGTTCGCGACCACGTTCCACACCCTCGCCAAGGTGAAGGCCGAAGGCGGCGACCTCGAGCCTGAGTGGCGGGAGCGGGCCGAGACAGAGATCATCGGCTGTGCCGACGTGATCTGCGTGAACTGCGACGAGGAGGAACGTCAGTTCCGCCGGCTCTACGGCGATCCACCCGGTCGTGTCGAGGTGATCGCCCCGGCGGTGGAGCATGCGTTCTTCGCCCCTGGCGAGCGCGCTGGAGCGCGCCGGGCGCTCGAGTTGCCCGTCGAGGTACCGGTGGTGCTCTTCGTCGGTCGGATCCAGCCGTTGAAGGGGCCCGACGTCGCGGTCCGAGCACTCGCGGCGATGGAGCATCGCGACGCGCTGTTGCTCGTGGTCGGCGGATCGAGTGGTCAGCAAGGCGATGTCGAGGTGCAGCGACTGCACGCGCTGATCGACGAGCTGGGCGTCCGTGACCGCGTGCGCTTCGTGGCCCCGCAGCCGCACCACATCCTCTCGACGTACTACCGAGCCGCCGATGCCGTCGTGGTCCCGAGTCGCAGCGAGAGCTTCGGTCTCGTGGCGCTCGAGGCCTCCGCATGCGGCATCCCCGTGGTCGCCAGCGCGGTCGGTGGCCTGCTCACCCTCGTCGATCATGGCGAGTCCGGCTTCCTCGTGCGAGACCGAGATCCCGAGGTGTTCGCCCGGTACCTCGATGCGGTGCTCTCCGATCCCGAGTTGGCAGGGCGCCTCGGCCGCCGCGGGTACGAACGCTCACTGCGCTACACGTGGAGCCTTGCCGCTGCTCGGCTGCGCCGTGTGTACGCCGACCTCACCGTGCGCGAACTGGTGGCGTGCGGGTGACCGACGTGTTCGGCGATGATCGGCTCGCCGTGCTCGAGCGGCAGATCGACGAGTGGTTCGCCCGTTTCCGGGACGACGATCCGGCGATCGAGGCCGTCGATCGAGGTGAGGGGGACGAGCTGCGTTGGTACGTGCGCATGCGCGGCGAGGCCAAGGAGTACATCACCCTGTGGTTCACGCTCGGCCAGCGCACGCTGCGGTACGAGACCTATGTGATGCCCGCCCCACTCGAGAACGCCGCCGAGGTGTACGAGCAGGCGCTGCGCCGGAACGAGCGGTTGGTCGGTGCGCATTTCGCGATCGGGGTCGAAGACGCGCTGTTCCTGCGCGGTGAGCTGCCGCTGACCTCGTTGAACGAGGCGGAGCTCGACCGCGTGGTGGGCTCGCTGTACGCCTACGTGGAACAGGCGTTCCCGGCGATGATCCGGCTCGGCTATGCCAGCCAGTTCGCCGCCGATTCCTGAGGAGTCCGAGTTCCGACCTCGTGGTTTTCCGATCGCGCGATCCCGCTGCACATCTTTGGTGCCGAGCAGGTGAGCGGCATGATCGGGGAACGCCGTGTCGCTCACCTGCTCGTCGCTCGCCTGCCCGTCGCTCGCCTGCCCGTCGCTCGCCTGAAACGTCGCCCACCGGGTCGGCTCCTGCTCCTAGGCTCGCACCCATGACAGCTCGGGTGGTCCTCGTCGGTGGCGGCAACATGGGCGCCGCCCTGCTCGGCGGAATGATCGCTGCGGGCTGGGCCGCACCTGAAGAGCTCGCAGTGGTGGAGGTGCTGGCGGCCCGTCGTGCCACCCTCGTCGCCCAGTTCCCCGGCGTGTTGGTGACCGGCACAGCAGATGCTGCTCCGGCCGACGGTGCCGTGATCGCGGTGAAGCCCGGCGATGTCGGTGCCGCCGTCACCGCGGCGGTCACTGCAGGAGCGCGCCGAGTGCTGAGCGTCGCTGCCGGCGTGTCGGTCGCCTCACTGGAGGCTGCCGCAGCGGCGGCGACGGCTGATCGGGTCGCCGTCGTGCGGGCGATGCCGAACACGCCGGCGCTCGTCGGTGAGGGCGCCGCAGCGATCGCCGGCGGCACCGAGGCCGACGAGCACGACCTCGCCTGGGCCGAGAGCATCCTCGGCGCGGTGGGTTCGGTGGTGCGCGTGCCCGAGTACCAACTCGACGCGGTCACCGGTCTGGCGGGGTCCGGGCCCGCGTATCTGTTCCTCGTGGCCGAGGCCCTGGTGGATGCCGGCGTGCTCGCCGGTCTCGCCCGTCCGATCGCTGAGGCCCTGGTCACGCAACTGTTCGTCGGTTCAGCGGCGCTCCTGGCCGACCGAGGGGACCCGGCGTCGTTGCGCGCGATGGTCACCTCGCCGGGTGGCACCACCGCTGCCGGGCTCCACCAGTTGGAGAGCCACGGCGTGCGTGCCGCATTCCTCGACGCGGTCATGGCGGCCACCCAGCGCAGCCGCGAACTCGGCTGACACCCGGGTCCGGTGGGGAGCCGTGCCTCCCGCCACATCCCGTCACATCCCGTCACATCCCGTCACATCCCGTCACGGTCAGGACCGAAGGATTTTTCGAGGATTTTCCGACGTGACTCTTTTCTCACCGCAGCGGCGCGCCTACAGTTCCTGTCGGTCGTCAAGGCCACCGGCTGATTCTTCAACCGGAGTCGCGCCCCGCAAGGGCTGCGCAGGACGGGCTGGTGCCATCGGGGGGTTGGCACCGGCCCGTTCGATTTTTCCCCGTCAGGCCGGTGCCGTTCCACCGGTAGCGTGCGCCCGATGGGCCGCCGCCACGAGACCGTCTCGTTCCTCTCCGATTTCGGGATGCGCGACGAATGCGTCGGGGTGGTGAAGGCCGTCCTACGCGACCTGGCACCGCATGCGCAGGTGCTCGACCTCACCCACGAGATCCCACCGTTCGACGTCCGCGCGGGCAGCCTCGCACTGGCCCGCGCGATCTCCTACGTGCCGGCGGGCGTGATCCTCGCGGTGGTCGACCCCGGCGTGGGAACCGATCGTCGTGCTGTCGCGATCGAGGTGGCCGACGGCGCCGGCGTGTTCGTCGGACCCGACAACGGGCTGCTCGCCCCGGCCGTCGCGATGGCCGGTGGGGCGGGGCGTTGCGTAGTGCTCTGCAACACCGCCTTCCACCTCGAGGCGCCTGGTGTCACCTTCGCCGGTCGCGATGTCTTCGCCTCGGTCACGGCGCACCTGTGCAACGGGGTCGATCTGACCGAGCTCGGTGACGCGATCGAGCCGGAGCTGTTGCTGCCGGGAGTGGTGCCGCTGCCGCGCGACGAGGGCGACGCGTTGCTGTGCGAGGTGCTGTGGGTCGACCGTTTCGGCAACTGCCAGCTGAACGTCGGACCTGATGAGATCGCGCACTTCGGCGATCGTCTGCGGGTGTCGACGGGCGATGCGGCCGATCCCACCGTGCGCGCGGTCGCCCGGGTGCGTACCTATGCCGACGTCGGTGTCGGCGCGGTCGGGCTCGTCACCGATGCGAACGGGATGGTGTCACTGGTGCTCGATCGGCGCTCGGCCGCCGACGAGCTCTCGATCGCAGCCGGCGATCAGGTGTCGCTCACCCCGCTGCGTGACGACGACGCCCGCGGTGTCACGAGTCCCGTCACGCTTCGCCGATCATGACGTGATCATGACGTGATCATGCCGTGATCATGGCGTGACCGCGCGGACGGCGGCGTCGCCGCGGACAGCGATGCCGGCGGCCGGGACGTCGGGCAGGCACCGGGATAGGGTGATCGGCGATGCGCCCCGCCACCACGCTCACGCTCGGACTGCTGCTCCTCGCCATCCTGGCGGCCGGCATCATCTCGCTGCTGCGCCTCTGACGCGCCGACGCTCTGACGCTCTGACTCTGACTCTGAGCTCTGACGCTCTGACGCCCGAGCGGGCGGGGAACCACTAGGCTCCACCGCCTGCGGGACGCCCGACCGGGGGCGGAGGGATCCCGTGCTGGAGGGGCTTCGGATGAACCTGGCACATCTCATCGATCAGCACGACGCTGAGCGCGTCGCGATCATCAGCCGGAGTCGCCCCACGACGTACGGGGCGCTGCGCGACCAGGTGGCCCATCTCCGCGGCGGCCTCGCCGGGCTCGGTGTGGAACGGGGTGACCGGGTGGTGCTGTTGTGCGGCAACGGTCGCTACTTCGTGCTCGCCTACCTGGCCACGCTCGGCCTCGGCGCAGTTGCCGTTCCCCTCAACCCGGCCAGTCCTGCTCCCGAGATCGAGCGCGAGATCGCCAAGGTCGGTGCCAAGGTCGTATTCGTCGAGCCCGCCGCCGCCCACGCCTGGAGCGGTGTCGATCGGGCGGTGGTCTCCTCGGTCGCGACGGTCATCTCCACGGAGGCCGGCGCGGTCGACGGTTCGGTCGAGCTCGACTCACTGCTCGGCGGCCCCACCGCCAGCACCGCCGAGATCGTGGACGTCGAGCCCGACGCCCTCGCGGTGCTGATGTTCACCAGCGGCACTGCAGGTTCTCCGCGAGCCGCGATGCTCAGTCACGGAAACCTCCTCGCCAACCTCCAGCAGGGCCGCTCCGCCAACGTTCAGATCGACGCCCACGACGTGGTGTACGGCGTGCTCCCCCTGTTCCACATCTTCGGACTCAACGTCGTGCTCGGGCTGAGCCTCCTCCGCGGCGCAACCGTGGTGCTCGTGCAGCGCTTCGACCCGTCCACCGCCCTCGACACGATTCGTGAACGCGGCGTCACGGTCGTGCCCGGCGCGCCGCCGCTGTGGTTGGCCTTCAGTCACTTCGAAGAGGCTCCGGCCGACAGCTTCGCCACGGTCCGCCTGGCGCTCACCGGTGCGGCGCGGATGCCGGAGGAACCGATGAAGCGGCTGAAGGCGCGCTTCGGTCTCGACATCTGTGAGGGCTATGGCCTCACCGAGGCGTCTCCCGTGGTCACCAGCTCGGCCGGCATGGCCGTCAAGTACGGCTCGGTGGGCAAGGTGCTCGACGGCATCGAGGTCCGTCTCGTCGACGAGAGTGGCGACGACGTGGTGCACGGCGACAGCGGTGAGATCTGGGTGAGGGGCGCGAACGTGTTCCAGGGCTACTTCGACGACGCCGAGCAGACCGCACGTGTGCTCACCAAGGACGGTTGGCTGCGCACCGGCGACATCGCGACCGTGGACGACGAGGGGTACCTGTACCTCGTCGACCGGGCCAAGGACCTGATCATCGTGAGCGGCTTCAACGTGTTCCCGGCCGAGGTCGAAGAAGCGCTCGGTGCCCACCCCGGCGTGGCCGAGGTGGGCGTCGTCGGCGTCCCTCATCCGCACCACGGCGAAGCGGTGAAAGCCTTCGTCGTGCCCCGGCCGGGCACCCATCTCGACGAGGATCAGCTGATCGAGTGGTGCAGCGATCGCCTCGCCCGCTACAAGTGCCCGTCGAAGGTCCTGTTCGTGGACGAGCTGCCGCGCAACCTCAGCGGCAAGCTGCTTCGGCGCTCGCTGGTGTGACGCTGGTGTGACGCTGGTGTGACGCTGGTCTGACGCACCGCACGAACGCACATGGAGGTGCGGTGTCGCTCCGCTGGCCAGGCGTCCACGTGACGGAAGTCCGTCCGGTCCGGTCGGCAGCCAGCTTTGTGAACGTGTGCACGAGTGCCTAACGTTCACGGTGATATGCCGACCGATCGCCCTCGCCGCCGCATTCCGGAAGCGACGGTCGCGCGTCTGCCGGTGTATCTCCGGATCCTGTCCGAGCAGGCCGACGAAGCGGTCGAGTCCATTTCCTCGGACCGGCTTGCCGAGCTCGGTGGGGTGAACGCGGCCAAGGTTCGCAAGGACCTCAGCTACCTCGGCAGCTACGGCACCCGCGGCGTCGGTTACGAGGTCGCGTACCTCGTGTACCAGATCCGCCGCGAGCTCGGCCTGACTCATGACTGGCCGGTCGTGATCGTCGGCGCCGGCAACCTCGGCCAGGCACTCGCAGGGTACGGCGGTTTCGGTGAACGGGGCTTTCCGGTGGCCGGCATCGTCGATGTCGATCCTGCCAAGGTGGGCACAGTGCTCGGGGGCGTACGTGTTCGTCACATCGAAGAGCTGTCTCAGATCGTGCAGGCCAAGCTGGTGAACATCGGAGTGATCGCGACGCCGACGTCATCGGCGCAGGATGCCGCCGAACGGCTGGTGCGCGCCGGCGTCACGAGCATCTTGAACTTCGCACCCGTGGTGTTGTCGGTGCCGCGTTCGATCGAGGTGCGCAAGGTCGATCTCGCCGTGGAGCTGCAGATCCTGAGCTACCACGAGCAGCGTCGTGCCACGGCCAGCACGACCAGCACGCTCAGGTCGGTCTCGGGGGGTTCGGGTGGCTCGAATGGTCCCGGCGGCACCGGTGGCACCGCTGCAACATCGCGGCCGGCGAGCGCGTAAGGTCAGGTCCGTATGTCGATCGTGGTCTTCGGGGTCAACCACCGCACCGGGCCGTTGTCGCTCTTGGAGCGCGTGGCGTTGGGTCCTGCCGACCTGCCGAAGGCGATCACCGGTCTCGTCTCGCTGGTCAACGTGCGCGAGGCCGTGGTGCTCAGCACCTGCAACCGCACCGAGGTGTATGCGGTTGCGGAGCGCTTCCACGGCGCCTACGCCGACATCCGCGACTTCTTCTGCGACATCGGTGGCCTGCACGCCGACGAGCTGCACCCGCACCTGTACGCCCAGCACGACGAAGCTGCTGTGTCGCACCTGTTCGAGGTCGCTGCCGGGCTCGACTCGGCGGTGCTCGGCGAGACCGAGATCCTCGGTCAGGTCCGCGGTGCATGGGAGCTCGCCCAGACCGAGGGCGGCGCCCGCAGCACGCTGAACCTGCTGTTCCGCCATGCGCTCGAGACCGGGAAGCGTGCCCGCACCGAGACCGCGATCAGTCGTTCCACCGCCTCGGTGAGCAGCGCCGCCGTGGAGATGGCCACCGAGCGGCTCGGAAGTCTCGCCGGTAAGCGAGTGCTGGTGGTCGGCGCCGGTGAGATGGGCGAAGGCGTCGCGCTGGCACTCGTGAAAGCTGGGGCGACCGACATCGTCGTCACCAACCGCACCGAGGAACGCGCCCACGTCCTCGCCGCGCGGGTGCATGGTCGCGTGATGCCCTATGCGGCACTCGAGTCGGCGATGGCCGACGCCGACGTGCTGCTCACCTGCAGCCGTGCCGGCACCGTCGTGGTCGACGTCGACCTGGTCGGCCGGGCGCGAACCGAGGCCACACATCCGTTGCTCGTGGTCGACATCGCCGTGCCGCGCAACGTCGGAGCGTCGGTCGCCGCGGTGCACGGTGTCACGCTGCTCGACCTCGACGACCTGCGCGATTGGGCCGCGCGTGGCATCGACAAGCGCAGCCATGAGGCCGACCACGTGCGAGCCATCGTGCGCGAGGAGGTGGAGCGGTTCGTCGTCGAGAACACCTCGCGTCAGGCGGCGCCGCTCGTCGCGATGCTGCACGAGCGGGGCGAGCAGGTCCGGTCCGCCGAGCTCGACCGTTTCGCAGGCAAGCTGGCCGCGCTCGATCCGGCCCAGCGCGCTGCGATCGAGGCGTTGACCAAGGGCATCGTCGCGAAGCTGCTGCATCAGCCGTCGGTGCGTCTGAAGGACGACGCCGGCACGCCACAGGGCGAGCGCAACGCTGCCGCTGTGCGCGATCTGTTCGACCTCTCCTGATCGCGGCGGCGACCGACTAGCGAAGGAGGAACCTGACCATGGCAGCTTCCCCGTCGTCTCCCCGTTCGTCTCCCCGTTCGTCTCCTGAACGCATGCTGCGGATCGCCACCCGATCGAGTGAACAGGCCCGAACCCAGGCCCGGTCGGTGGCCGATGCGTTGATGGCGGCGCACCCGGGGCTCTCGGTGGAGCTCGTCTTCGTCGATACGACGGGTGATCAGCGCCAGGACGTGCCGTTGCACACCATCGGCGGTCAGGGTGTGTTCGTGAAGGAGGTGCAGTTGGCGGTGCTCGACGGTCGTGCAGACCTGGCCGCGCACTCCGCCAAGGACCTGCCGTCCACACCGGCCGACGGGTTGGTGCTCGCCGCCTTCTGTGAGCGCCGATCGGCGGCCGATGCGTTGGTCGGCGCAGCGCTCGACGATCTCCCGGCCGGCGCGCCGGTGGCCACCGGCTCGGTGCGGCGCAGGGCCCAATTGGCCGCCGTACGGCCCGATCTGCGATTCGACGAGCTGCGCGGCAACATCCGCACCCGCCTTTCGAAGCTGCCCGAGGGCGGCGCGATCGTGATGGCGGTCGCGGCGTTGCAGATCCTCGACCTCACCGATCGCATCGCAGAGGTGCTCGATCCGACGGCGTTCGTGCCTGCGGTGGGGCAGGGGTGCGTTGCGGTGGAGTGCGCAGCCGGCGATGCGACGACGGCTCGGCTCGTCGCCGCGGTCGACCACCTCTCCACGCGGGCGGCCGTCGAGGTCGAACGCGCCTATCTCGCCACCCTCGGATCTGGTTGCTCGCTGCCGGTTGGGGCATACGTCCTGGATGGCGTGTTGCACGCGTTCCTCGCCGACCCCGACCGCGGTGCGTTCCTGCGGGCGGTGGAGGTGCTGCCGCAGGGCCAGGTCGCCGCGATCGCCGCAGCCGAGCGGCTCGCCGCATCGATGCGCATGCGAGGTCGCTCGAGGGTGAGCGAGTCGCCTGAGCTGCCCCACGGTCGGCAGACGGATCGGCCGCTCGAGGGCCGGACGGTGGTGATCACTCGGCCCCTCGAACAAGCGGGCGTCCTGGCCGACATGCTCGCCGCACGCGGCGCGATTCCTGTGGTGATGCCGCTGATCGAGCTCGTCGACGTCGGCCACCGCCGCTGACGTGAACACCGCGCTCGCACCGCTGAGCGCCGACGACTGGGTGGTGGTGGCCTCCGCCCATGCCGCCTCGCGCGTGCTCGAGGCGCTCGCCGGGTGTCCTGCACGAGTGGCCGCCGTGGGCTCGACCACCGGCAAGGCCCTCGCGCGCGCCGATCTGCTGGCCGAGCGACAGAGCGCCGAAGGGCTGGTGGAGGTGTTCCCTCGAGGGAACGGTCGGGCGGTGGTTGCGCAGGCCGTCGACGGCGCGCGCACCCTGGTCGATGGGCTGACGGCGCTCGGATGGCGGGTCACACGGCTCGACACCCACAGGTCGCGCCCACTGGTCCCGACGGTCGCTCAACAGCTCGCCGTACTCCGAGCCGACGCGGTGGTGTTCACCAGTGGAACGCAGGCTGAATCGTGGGTGAAGATCTTCGGGTCCTCGACGCCGCCCGTGGTGGTCACGATCGGCCCGCAGACCACACGAAACACTGAGGTTGCGGGACTCAAGGTCACCCTCTCTGCGGCCGATCACTCGTTGCCGGGAGTGATCGAGGCGCTGGAGGAGTGCTTCCGGCGCTGAGTTAGCCTGTCGGCGTCGAGAAAATGGGCGAAATCGCAAGATGAGCAGGCTGAACATCGGACCGCGCAGACTCCTGGCACTGGCCGGCGTCATCGCAGTGGCAGGGGGGCTCGGGACGATGTCCCAGGTCTCCGCCGGTCCGCGCCCCAGCTCACCGGCCACCACGTTGGCCGGGTTGGCGGAACCCAGCGTGGTCGGCTCGCATCCGTCGGTCTCCGACGACGGGCGATGGATCGTCTACGAGGGAGAACCCTCCGACGGCAGCGAACGCAGCCGCACGATCTGGCTGCGCGACGCATCGAAGTTCGGAGCCCCCGAGTTGGAGCTGTCGCCCACGCGTGACGATGTGGTGTTGGGCGACAGCGTACGGCCCGCCATCAGCGGCGACGGATGCGTGGTGGCGTTCGTGACCGAGATGGCCTACGACCTGTTCCGCGACGACGACACGTCGGACCGCTGGGACGTCTACCGGGTGCAGCTGCCGTCGTGCGACGGTGATCTCGAGGACCTGGAGCTGGTGTCGACCCAGTCATCGGCCGACGACGACACGAGCGCCCTTGATCGGGTGATCCCGGACGAGGCGCCGGCGGTCTCCCAGGCAGGTTCGGTGATCGCGTTCACGCACCAGGCCCGCCCCGGCAAGGACCGCCTCCAGGCCGTCACGGTCGTCGACCTCACCGAGCCGATCGGCGATCCGCTGCGCAGCAGCCTCGCGATGGGGACTCCGCTGCTCGCGCCGAACACGACGTTCCGCTACCTCGGCCAGCGCCAACCCGACGTGAGCGACGATGGACGCTTCGTCGTCTTCGCGAGCGATGCGACGTCCGAGGATGCCGTGCCCGACTGGGGCACCGGTGACGTCGACGGCGAGTTCGCCACGTCACAGGTGTTCGTGTGGGACCGCCAGAACCCCGAGCCCGGGGAGGCCGTCACGAAGGTGTCGGTGAGCAGTGGTGTGCCGTCTGCCGACGGCGCCTCGGCCCCGGTGATCTCCGGCAACGGTCAGTACATCGCGTTCGAGTCGGCGTCGGCCGACCTCGCGGGCGACGCCCGGCTGCCCGAGTGCGCCCAGGTGTGTGCGCCCCAGGTGTATCGCTATGACCAGGTGGATTCATCGTTGGTGCTGGTGAGCCGGGAGCCCCGCCAGACGGCGCTCGTCACCGATGGCACCGACGGCGACACCGACGGCGACACCGCCGAGGAGCGGGTGATCGCTGCCGATCAGGGCGCAGCGCAAGCCACGATCTCCGACGACGGCACGCAGGTCGGCTTCGTCACCCGTTCGCGCAACCTGTTCCTCACCACCTCGGCCGCGGGGTCGAGTCCTGCCGACGGCGACATCGTGGTGAGCGAGGTGGATCGCGGCCTGCTCCGCCGAGCGAGCACGTTGCCCGATCGGGTCACTCCGGCCCCCGGCGGCAACGCCCATCCGGCGCTGTCCGGCTCGGGTCATGTGATCGTGTTCGACACCGTGGCCGCCGATGTGATCAACGGTTTCGCCGACGCCGCCGCCGGCCGCGAGGTCGTCTCGGTGGCGCGCAAGGCCCAGCTCGACGTGCCCTCACTCGACGTCGGCACCGTCGCGGTGCTGCTGCCCGGCCCGGAGTGGTACATCCCCGTGCGCAACGAAGGCCCGTCCACGTTCCTTCCGGCCGTCGTCGCAACCACGAACCCGGAGTTCACGATCACCGGTGGCACCTGCCAGCTCGGGGTGCCGGTGCCCCCCGGCGCCACCTGCACCGTGAAGGTGGTGCTCACTCCGCTGTTGCCGGGTCTGCGCCAGGCGCAGCTGACGGTGTCCGAGGATCTGTTCGGTGGCACGGCGGTCGTCAGCCCGTTGCTCGGATCGGGAGGTGAACCGGCTCTGATGCCGACGTTCTCGGGCCTCGACTTCCCGGCGACAGCGGTCGGCAAGGCGAGCGTCGCATTGTCGTCCGACATCGCCAACATCGGGTTCGGTCCCACGCGCATCGTCAGATTCCAGGTCACCGGCGACCATCCTGACGACTTCGTGGTGTACAGCAACAGCTGTTCCACACAGCCGGTGAACCCGGGGTCGAGCTGCGGGTTCGATCTGGTGTTCATCCCGACGGAGTCGGGTCATCGCACTGCGACGGTGCTCGCGTTCACCGAGTTCGGTCAGTACACGTCGGTGCTCGTGAATGGAACGGGCACGCGTGACGCCTCGATCGAGACCGCCGAGTCGGAGGTGCGCGCCGGTGATCCGGTGGGTCTCGGTGGCTCGGGCTTCCGCCCTGACACCGACGTCACGATCTCCTGGGCCGACGGGCGTGGCGAGTCGAAGACGGTGCGCACCGACAGTTCCGGCCACTTCCTCGCAGCGCTGCCCACTCGCGCGAACGAGCGCGTCGGTGTGCGGACCCTGGTCGCCCAGAGCGGCGATCAACTGGCTCGGGTCGACGTCGAGGTCCTCAGGAACCCGAGACTCACCACCCGCGTTCCGTCTGACTGAGTGTCCGTCAGATGTCGTCAGATGTCGTCAGATGTCGACGAGGGTGCCGCTGAAGCTTGCGATGGCGGTGCAGCCGGCGGCGCCCTGTTGGCCGACGAGGCTGCAGGTGACCTGGAACGAGACCGTCTCTCCCTCGAGCAGTTCGATCGGGGTTCGGAACGACCGCTGCCAGTCGAAGCCATCCTGGAAGTCGATCAGGTTGAACGGGAAGTTGGTGGCAGCGTTGCCGATGGTGATGATCGCGGTGCCCTCGTCGTTGAACGGATTGCGCATCGACAGGTCGGTGATCAGCAGTCGCTTGCCGGAGGGGACGGTGAACTCCTGCGGCGCGCCTGTGGTGTTCACCGGCACGCCGCTCGGCAGGGTGACGAACTTCGGCTCTCCCTGAATCGTCGCGGCTCCGGTTCCAGGGTCCGCGCCGGAGACCGTGGTGGGCGTGATGGGCTGCTGCGGGTCGACGGTGGCAGCGGGCGCCGTGGGCAGCTCGATCTTGCTCACGGCTTGTTCGGCAGCGTCGTCGATGGCCGGGCGAACGAGGGCGAACCAGGCACCGGCGAGTGCGCCCAGCGCGAGCACGGTCGCGGCGATGCGGGCGCCGATGCGGTCGGGCAGCATCGCGCCCTGCACGAACGTGCCCGTGGCGGCCGCGGTGGGTGCCCCTTGCTGGTCGGCGTCGATGCGGAACGGGATCGTGCGCGCCCGCCGCTCCCACTGACGGTTGGTGGCCTTCAGCTTCAAACGCACGAGTTGGCTGCCGCCGGGCTCGATGCCGAGCGCAGGCGGGTCGAAGTCACCGTCGAGGCGCTGGGTGGGGTCGATGAGGTGCATCCGGCAGCTCGCCTGAGAGTTGCCCTTGTTCTCGACCATCACCTCGAAGGTGGCCCGGCGCCGACTGCGCAGGGCGGGCTGCAGCATCGTGACGATGCGGTCGTAGGTGGATGCGACGTGGAGGGTGACCTCGGCCGCCTCGACGTCATCGGGGTCGGTCTGGGGGACGACGCGGATGCCGAGCGCCGTCGGGCCGGCGGTCGTGCTTGCCAGCCGGGGAGGAGACACCTCCACCTGCACGGTCTCCTGCGAACCCCCGAAGAGGGTGATGTAGGCAGGGCGGATCGTGCTCCACGCAGCGGCGAGGCCGGTGGGCGTCAACGAGAAGCTCTCGGTCTGATTGCCGAGGTTGGTGATGGTGAGCGCGAGCTTCACCGAAGAGCCGGGCTCGATGTCGGCCTCGTTGTGCGCGAACCACGCCTGGACAGTCACGGCGTTCCAGGGTAGTGGTGGGCCTCGCGCCGAACGCGGCAGTCAGGCAGGACGAAGGTCACGGGGTGCTGGGAGGGAGGGTTTCAGCGGAACACGATGCGGTCGCGGCCCTCGCGCTTCGCGACGTGGAGCGCCTCGCCGGCCGATGACAGCACGCGCTGCATGTCGTCGGCGCCGCTGCCCACGCTCACGCCGATCGATGCGGTCACCTGGGTGCCGGGCGGCAGGCCCTGCCACGGGCGGCTGGCGATCAGGACGCGGACGCGTTCGAACATCGCGCGAGCGTCACCGGGAGAGGTCTCGCGGAGCACGATGATGAACTCGTCACCACCGATTCGGATGACGGCATCGCCACGGCGGCAGATGCGCTGGAGGATCCCGGCGAGCTCCTGCAGGAGGGCGTCGCCGTGTTCGTAGCTGAGTTCGTCGTTGACCGCCTTGAACCCATCGAGGTCGAGCAAGGCGACCGACACCGGGCCGTGCTGCTCGAGCACCTCGGGCAACCAGCTGTGCAGGAACCGGCGGTTCGGGAGGCTCGTGAGCGGATCGGTCTCGCTGATCACCTCGGTGGAGCGCAGCGAGACGCCGAGACGGACGTGCTCCCACCGAGCCTCTCGCTCTCGCCGCAGTGCCTGGCTGACACCCTCGAACTGGCGGTTCATCGCCTCGCGGGCCTCGTCGTAGCGACCGCTCTCCCAGAGGATGTCGATGCTCACTCGTGCCGACGACTTGAGGTAGGTGCCGATGTTGAGCGCCTTGCCCCGTGCTGCGGCATCGAAGATCAGATCGAGCACGGCGGGGTCGTGGTCGAGGTGCCACCGGGCGACTGCCTCACCGACCATGGCGACGACTTCGCACTCTTGCAGCTCGTGGTTCTCGGCGAGGTCGCGACAGCGGCGGGCGTCGTCGAGGGCGGCTTCGTGATGGCCGATCGCGTTCAGCAGGATGGAGCGATGCGCGAGAGCGGTCGCCATGGTGACCACCTCACGTTCGCTCTGGATGTCGAGCGCCGCGGTCGCGGCGTAGATCCCGTCGTGGAGGTGCCGTGAGGCGCCCTCGGGGTCGGTCTCGTAGTTCATCGCCATGTGGAACGCCGACGCCATGTTGGCGTAGGTGAACGTCCGCTCGGCCTCGTCGGGCGCGAGTCGCAGGGCACGGTCGTAGAGCTCGATGGCCGGCAGCGGGAAGTCACATCGCTGATACGTGACGGCCATGTTGTGGATGACCTGGTAGTACGCCGGATCGTTGGGAACGCGGATGAGGACGTACATCGCCTCGGCCAGTGCCTCGCTCGCCTCGGCGAAGAGGTTCCGGAGCATGAGCGTCTCGACGCGCAGGCCGAGCGCGTCGGCCAGCTCGGCGTAGCACTCCTCGCTGCGCGCCTCCTTGGCGACGGCGGCGGCGAGTTGCTCTGCGCCTTCACGGTCGTCCACCTGGAGGCGGCAGTGCGCCTCGCGCATGGTGAGGTGCAGGCGTTCTTCCACGCTGAAGGCCTCGCGTGCCGCCTCGTGGTACAGGTCGGCGGCGCGGAGGTAGAAGCCCTGGGCGCGGGCCGTCGCCGCCATGGCAGCCAACCCGCGCGTGTCATTGGCCGCACCCGTCGCGCCCGTCGCGCCGGTCGACGTGGGAACCAACTCGCTCGTCATTGTGTCCACTCCTGCGCCGAACCCGTACGATGCCGGGTCGTGGCATCGTTCCCCGAGCAGCGTCCCCGCCGGCTCCGCGCCTCGTCCGCACTGCGTGACCTGGTGGCCGAGACCTGGCTCCACCCGCGACAGCTCGTGGCGCCGTTGTTCGTCCGCGAAGGCATCGACGAGCCCCAGCCGATCGCCTCGTTGCCGGGCGTGGTGCAGCACTCGCGAGCGAGTCTGCGTGCTGAGGTTCGTGAGCTCGCCGATCTCGGCGTTGGCGCGGTCATCTTGTTCGGCATCCCTTCCAACAAGGATTCCATCGGCACCCAGGCGTTCGATCCTGAGGGAATTGTGCAGGTCGCTCTCACCGACGTGCGCGCTGACGTGGGGGATCGCATGGTGGTGATGGCCGACCTGTGCGTCGACGAGTACACCGACCACGGCCATTGCGGGATCCTCGACGGAGGAGGCAGCGTCGACAACGACCGGACGCTCGCCGTCTACGCCAAGATCGCGATCGCCCAGGCGCGTGCCGGCGCGCACGTGGTGGCGCCGAGCGGGATGATGGACGGCCAGGTGGGAGCGATCCGCCAGGCACTCGACAGCGAGGGGTTCACCGACACTGCGATCTTGGCCTACTCGGCCAAGTACGCAAGCGCGCTCTACGGGCCGTTCCGCGAGGCGGTGGACTGCGCGATCGTCGGTGGCGGCGACCGCAAGGGATACCAACAGGACTGGCGCAACGGCAGCCGCGAGGCGCTGAGAGAGGTGCGGGCCGACCTGGCCCAGGGCGCCGACATGGTGATGGTGAAACCTGCGCTTGCGTATCTCGACGTGATCGCCGCGGTGCGGGCCGCCGTGGACGTGCCGGTGGCGGCGTACCACGTGAGCGGCGAGTACGCGATGATCAAGGCGGCCGCAGCGAACGGTTGGATCGACCACGACCTGGTGGCGACCGAGCACCTCACGGCGATCCGTCGAGCCGGTGCCGACATCATCTTGACGTACCTCGCTCGTTGGTATGCGGAGCAGCACGCGCGGACAGGACGAGCATGAGCGACGAGCAACACGAGCAGGACATCGACGGGATCGAGCTCACCGGCGACATCGATACGGCAATCGACGGAGCAGGAGTGACGCCGATGACGAATGCGGCGCTGTTCGCCCGGTCGTGCGAGGTGATCCCCGGCGGTGTGAACTCGAGCATCCGTGCGTTCAAGGCAGTCGGTGGGACGCCCTATCTCGTTGCCCACGCCGAGGGCCCGTTCGTGTGGGACGTCGAAGGAACTCGCTACATCGACCTCGTGCAGAGCTACGGCGCGATCATCCTCGGTCATGCCCACCCGGCGGTGACCGCGGCGATCTCACAGGCGGCCCGCAGCGGCACGTCGTACGGTGCGCCGACGCCGGGCGAGATGCTGCTCGCGGAGGCCATCCGCGACCGGGTGCCGAGCTGCGAGCGGGTGCGGTTGATGAACAGCGGCACCGAGGCCACGTCGACCGCGGTGCGGCTCGCGCGGGGCCACACAGGCCGCGACCGGATCGTGATCTTCCACGGCAACTTCCATGGTGCGACCGATGCGCTGCTCGCTGCCGGCGGCAGCGGCGTGGCGACGCTCGGCCTGCCGGGCACGGCCGGTGTGCCCTTGAGCGCAGTGGCGGACACACTGGTGGTGCCGTACAACGTGGTGCCCGAGCTCGACGAGCAGGTGGCTGCGGTGTTCGTAGAGCCGGTGGCTGCGAACATGGGCGTGGTGCCGCCGTCGAAGGGCTTCCTCGAGGGGTTGCGAGCCGAGTGCGATCGCGTGGGCGCGCTGCTCGTGTTCGACGAGGTGATCACCGGCTTCCGCCTGACCCGCGGCGGTGCACAGGCGAAGTACGACGTGGAGGCGGACCTCACCACCTTCGGCAAGGTGATCGGCGGTGGCTTGCCCATCGGCGCGGTGGGCGGCAAGCGGGAGATCATGGAGACGCTGTCGCCGATCGGCAAGGTGTTCCACGCGGGCACGTTGGCGGGCAATCCGCTGGCGACCGCGGCCGGCCGCGCCGCGCTCGGCGAGCTCACCGACGACGTGTACATGGAGCTGCTCGCGAGGGCTCGTCAACTGTCTGCCAACCTCCGCGACGCCTGCTCGGCCTCGGGATTGCCGGCGCAGTTCCCCGTGGTGGGCACGTTGGTCGGGATGTTCTTCGGTGATGCACTCGGCAACAGCGCCCCGACGAACTTCGAAGATGCGAAGACCACCGACGAGCAGCTGTACGCAGCGTTCTTCCACGCGATGCTGCGCGAGGGTGTTGCGTTGGCGCCTGGCGCCTATGAGGCGCTGTTCGTGGGCCTGGCCCACACCGACGAGGTCCTCGACCAGATCGGCGAGGCAGCCACCCGCGCCGCAGCAGCCGTGATGCGCGACCGATGATGCATCCCTGCTGACCGAGACCTGGGCGGCGCGCCGCCTAGCCTCGATCGCCGATGCGGCAGTTCTTCACCCTCGGGTTCTGGTTGTCGTTGCTCGCACTCGCCGCGCTCACGTTCGGGCTCCTCGCAATCGTGCGTGACGACGGAGCGGTCGAGGAGGTCGATCCGGGGGCCGGGGAACCGATCGGGCCGGAAGAGCGCGAGATCGATCTGATCGGGATGGTGTTCCTCGCGCAGGCCGATCCCGGCTTCGACATCGTGAACGGCCGCACGGTGGGCAACCTCCAGATTCGCGTCGACGGCTTCCGGTACATGAACGTGATGGCAGGTACGCCAGGTGAGAACCGATGCGCCGAGCTGGCGGAGCTGGCCAAGTGCGCAGTGGCGGCCGACCTGTTGGGCGAAGCGGTGCTGTGGTTCTCGATCGTGCCGCTGTCGCCGCGCAACCTCGTCGAGCTGCCCGGGCCGACCGGGCTGCGCGAGGGCAACCGGCTGCAGCTGGAGAACGGTTGGGTCGTGGATCGCGCCGAGTTCGTCGAACGCGACTGCGAGGCCGACACCGCCGGGTTGACCGATCTGATCGATCGCTTCGGTGCCGATGCGACCACCGTGTACAGCCTCGACGAGCATCAGGTGACCCGCATCTCGTGCTCGGCCGCCGTTGACGATGCCAGTGCGCCCGGTGGCGTCAACGCCGTTCCCTGAGCGGTACCGTCGGCGCGATGAGCGCCGAGGGAGCACGACCATGACCGCCACACCGCTCGCCGGCAACAGTGCGTTGATCACCGGAGGCGGCAGCGGAATCGGTCTCGGCTGCGCGCGGCACCTCGCCCGCGATGGCGCGGCGGTGGTGCTCGCGGGCCGGTCGCCCGAGCGGCTCGGCGCCGGCGTCGCATCGATCCTCGAGCACGTGCCCGGGGCGGAGGTGCACACGGTGTGCTGCGACGTGACCGACGAGGCTCAGGTGGCCGAGGCATGCTCGGTGACGGCAGGGGTGGGCACGTTCACGATGTGTGTCGCCAACGCGGGGTTCGGCAGCGCGTCGCCGTTCCATCTGACCACGCTCGACGACTGGAACAGCGTGCTCGGGACGAACCTCACGGGCGCGTTCCTCACGATGAAGCACGCGGTGCCCCACCTCGTGGCCAATGGTGGTGGCTCGATCGTTGCGGTGTCGTCGATCGCCGCACCGCTGACCCACCGGTTCATGAGCGCCTATTGCGTGAGCAAGGCCGGGCTCGAGATGCTCGTGAAGCAGGTGGCCGATGAACTCGGCAGCAGTGGTGTGCGTGCGAATGCGGTGCGCCCTGGGTTGGTGCCCACCGACGCCACGGTCACGCTCACGACCACCGATGTGATCCGTGACGACTACCTCGCGCAGATGCCGCTGGGGCGAACCGGCACCGATGACGATGTGGCCGCGCTGGTGCGGTTCCTCCTCGGTCCGGAGAGCAGCTGGATCACCGGTCAGTGCATCGGCGTCGACGGCGGGCACTCGGTGCGCCGGGGCCCGGACATCACTCCGGTGATGGAGTTGGTGTTCGGCACCGCGGTGCGACCACTCGGCCCGGTCGACTGACCGCGATCCGTCGCGGGGTGTGTCCGATGCCGTGGGCCGTCCGGCCCATGTCGCTGACCGAGAGGGTGCATCGGCCCTGCTGAGGTGAGAGAATTGGTCCCGGCGACGAGTGGGTACCACGGCGGTCGCCATCCGGCAGTTCCCACCCAAGGCGGAGTGATGTCAGTGACCGTAGCTCGATCGACGAGACAGACAGCGGGTACGACGACGACGAGGAAGATCGCGCCGACCCATCGGGTCCGCAAGGTGAGCGTCGTCACCACCCTGGCAGGACTCCTCGCGTCCGCGACCGTGATCACCGGTGTCACGATCACGAGCTACGCCGATTCCGCGCCGACCAATCCGGCCGACCCGACCACACCGGTCACGGTGTCCGCGGATGCACTGCCCACCGTGCAGATCGATGGGGTCGTGTGGTCGCAGGCGGTCATCGGCAACACCGTGTACGTCGGTGGTCGGTTCACCAACGCTCGGCCTGCCGGGGCCGCGCCGGGTGTGAACCAGACCCCACGCACGAACTTCCTCGCCTACGACCTCACGACAGGTGCACTGATCACCACCTTCGCTCCGTCGTTCAACGCCCAGGTGCGCAGCGTCGTGGCCTCGCCCGACGGCACCCGGCTCTACGTCGGTGGCGACTTCACCACGATCAACGGCATCTCACGCTCGCGCGTCGCCGCCTTCGACGTTGCGACCGGCAACTTGGTGCCGTTCTTCCCCTCGGTCGCGTACAACGTGCACGCGCTCGCGATTCACCCGAGCGGCTCGCCCGTGTACGTCGGCGGCAACTTCAACGCCGTCGGCAGCGTGGCCCGCGGCCAACTCGCCGCGTTCAACGCCGCCAACGGCGCACTGTTGGATTGGGCGCCGCAGGCCACCGGCGGTCTGGTCAAGGCGATGGCGATGTCGCCGGATGGCACCAAGGTCGCGGTGGGCGGTCAGTTCACGGCCCTCAACGGCGGCAACAACCCGGGCTTCGGTCTGGGCATGGTCGACGCGGTCACGGGCGCCTCGTTGCCGATGGCGATCAACGCCACCGTGCGCAACGGTGGAAACACCTCAGGGATCACCTCGCTCGTCACGAACGGCAACGACCTGTTCGGTGCCGGCTACTGGTTCGGCGGCACCGGCAACTTCGAAGGCGTCTTCTCGGCCTCGTGGAACGGTGGCACCACCAACTGGATCTCCGACTGCCACGGCGACACCCACTCGGTGTACGTCGGCGGTGATGCCGTCTACAACGTCGGCCATGCGCACGAGTGCGGTGGCCTTGGTGCCGGCGCCTTCCAGCGCACCGAACCGTGGACCTTCCACCGTGCCATCGCCTACAGCCGCGCCGCCACCGGCACGCTCGCCCGCGATCCGTACGGCTACTTCAACTTCGAGGGCGCCCCCGCCCCGACCCTGCTCAACTTCTCCCCGACCATCGACGCCGGGACCTTCACAGGTCAGAGCCAGGGCCCGTGGAACGTTGTGGGCAACGGTCAGTACGTCGTGATGGGCGGCGAGTTCCGCAACGTCAACGACACCCCGCAGCAGGGTCTGGTCCGCTTCGCCATGTCGAACGTGGCGCCCGATCTCACCATCCCGCGCCTGTTCCTCGGCAACTGGCTGCCTCGTGTCGTGTCGGTCGAGCCGGGCACCGCGCGGGTCACGTGGTCGGGCAACTGGGACCGTGACAACGAGAACTTCACCTACCGGGTGTACCGCAACAACGACGGCACCCTGGTGCACACCAGCACGGGCCAGTCGCGGTTCTACGAGATGCCGACGTTCGGGTTCACCGACACCGGTCTCACGCCGGGGTCCACGGTGCAGTACCGGGTGAAGGCGATCGATCCCTTCGGTAACGAGGCACCGAGCGACTGGGTGAGCGTCACCGTCGCCTCCTCCAACCCGTCTCCGTACGCGACCACAGCGCTCCAGGGTCCGCCGCTGCACTACTGGCGCCTGGGCGAGCCCAGCGGGGCCTCGCTCGACATGGCCAGCGCCGACAACCTCACGATCAACGGCAGTCCCACCCGCAACGTGGTCGGAGCCGTCCCCGGCGACTCGAACGGGGCGATCACCTTCAATGGCTCGTCGTCGCAGTACGGCGTCTCGTCGCCCGTGCGGATCGCCCGCCAGCAGTTCTCGGTCGAGGCGTGGATCCGCACGACGTCCACCGCAGGCGGCAAGATCATCGGCTTCGGCAACCGCACCAGCGGCAACTCCACCAGCCACGACCGGCACCTCTACATGGGCACGGATGGTCGGGTCCGCTTCGGTGTGTCGTACGCGGGTGCGAAGGTCGTGACCTCGGGGCCCGGTCTGAACAACGGCCAGTGGCACCACCTGGTCGGCACCTTCGGCGGAGGCACGATGCGGCTCTACGTCGACGGTGTCGAGGTCGGTTCGCTCTCGGGCGTGCCGATGGCCGGCACCTACAGCGGCGTGTGGCGTGTGGGTGGCGACAACCTCAACGGATGGCCGAATCGTCCGTCGAGCGACTACTTCAACGGCACGATCGACGAGGCCGCCGTCTACGCACGACCGCTGTCGGCTGCTCAGATCGCCCAGAACTACGCGATCGGCTCCACGGGCTCGGTGCCGAACCAGGCGCCCACCGCCTCCTTCACGGCCACACCGACCCCGCTCGCGATTGCGGTCAACGGTTCGGCCTCCACGGATCCGGACGGCACGATCGTGTCGTACGCGTGGGACTTCGGTGACGGCGACCTCGGCACCGGCGCCGCCGCGACGCACACGTACGCCACGGCAGGCACCTACACGGTGGGCCTCACCGTCACCGATGACGATGGGGCCACCGGCACGATCACCCAGCAGGTGATCGTCCCGCCCGTGCCGGTGAACCAGCCGCCGGTCGCGTCGTTCACGGCCGTCACGTCGCCGCTCGCGGTTGCGGTCAACGGTTCGGCCTCCACGGATCCCGACGGCACGATCGTGTCGTACGCGTGGGACTTCGGTGACGGTGGCTCGGCCACAGGTGTCACCGCGAGCCGCACGTATGCGGCGCCGGGCACCTACACGGTTGCGCTGACGGTGACCGACAACCAAGGCGCGACGAACACCACCAGCCAGCCGGTGGTGGTGCCCGACACGCCGCCGAACGGTTCACCCACGGCGGCGTTCACGGCCGTCCCGTCGCCGCTCGCGGTTGCGGTCAACGGTTCGGCCTCCACGGATCCGGACGGCACGATCGTGTCGTACGCGTGGGACTTCGGTGACGGTGGCACGGCCACAGGTGTCACCGCGAGCCGCACGTATGCGGCGCCGGGCACCTACACGGTTGCGCTGACGGTGACCGACAACCAAGGCGCGACGAACACCACCAGCCAGCAGGTGGTGGTGCCCGACACGCCGCCGAACGGTTCACCCACGGCGGCGTTCACGGCCGTCACGTCGCCGCTCGCGGTTGCGGTCAACGGTTCGGCCTCCACGGATCCCGACGGCACGATCGTGTCGTATGCGTGGGACTTCGGTGACGGTGGCACGGCCACAGGTGTCACCGCGAGCCGCACGTATGCGGCGCCGGGCACCTACACGGTCACGCTCGTCGTCACCGACAACGGCGGTGCGACCGGGACCAGCAGCCAGTCGGTCGTGGTACCGGGCATCCCGGTCGGCCCACAGCCCTTCGCGACCGACGCCTTCGAGCGGACGGTCACCAACGGGCTCGGCACCGCCGACCTCGGCGGAGCCTGGACGCTGGCGGGCGCCACCAGCAACTTCGCGGTGTCGGGCGGCCAGGGTCGACTTCGCATGTCGGGCTCGGGTCAAGGCGTGTCGGCGTTCCTCGCCGGTACCTCGACCGACACCGAGATCAGGGCACTCGTCGGTGCCGACAAGGTGGGCACCGGCGGTGGCATCTACTCCTCTGTCGTTGCTCGGCGTGTCGGCACCGCCGACTACCGCGGCCGAGTGCGGTTCGTGGCCGGCGGCGGCGTGCAGATCTTCATCACCCGGAACCAGGGTGGCGAGACCAACCTCGTCAGCCTGGTGGTTCCCGGTCTCACGGTCGCCGCGGGTGAGATGGTGAACGTCCGCTTCCAGGCGACGGGCACGAGCCCGACCACGCTCAGGATGAAGGTGTGGAAGGTGGGCGCCACCGAACCCGCCGGTTGGCAGCTCACCACCACCGACGCCGCAGCGGCGCTGCAAGCAGGTGGCGGCGTGGGTCTCGTGACCTACCTGTCGGCTTCGGCCACCAACTCCCCGGTGGTCGGCCTGTTCGACAACATCTGGGCTGGTTCCACGGTCTGAGCAACGCGATGAGAGATGAGCGTCGGTAGCGACCGCATCTCTCATCGCGTTGGGCTCACATAGTCTCGCAACGTGCACGACGACCGGGTGTTGGTGGAGAAGCGGATCGAGCGCGAGCTCTGGCAACGGGTGCTGCCCAGCCTCTATCGGCAGCGGCTGCCGCTGTCGATCGAGTCGTGGGACGTGCCCGGCGAACCGGTGCCGTACGAGTACGCAACGGCGCAGCACTATCGCCCGTTCGCGATCGGTGAGCGCTGGGGCCGACCGTGGGGCACCACGTGGTTCCGCCTCAGCGGCGAGGTGCCGCAGGACTGGGTCGGCGACGGTCTCGAGGCCGTGATCGACCTCGGCTGGGGGATGAGGGGTCCCGGCTTCCAGGCCGAGGGTCTCGTGTGGCTCGACGGCGTGCCGCTGCAGGGCGTGCATCCTCGGCGCACCGGGGTGCCGTTGGCACACCTGGGCGCCGGACCGCTCTCGTTCTTCGTGGAGGCCGCGGCGAACCCGTCGATGCCGCAGTCGTTCCGACCCACCCCGCTCGGCTCGCTCGACACCGCAGGCGACGTCGCCCTCTACCGCGTGACGATGGCCGACCTCGCGGTGCGCGACGACGACGTGTACCACCTGTGCCTCGACGTGGAGGTGCTGACCGGTGTGATGAAAGGCCTCGCGCTCGACGATCCCCGTCGGCAGCGCCTGTTGCGCCAACTCGAGCACGCCTTCGACCTGATCGACATGACCGACGTGTCTGCGACAGCACACCGCGCCCGAACCGCGCTCCGTCCGGCGTTCGAGCTCCCGGCTCGGGCCAGCTCGCTGCGTGTGATCGGTGTCGGTCATGCCCACATCGACTCTGCATGGTTGTGGCCGATCCGCGAGACGGTGCGCAAGTGCGCGCGCACCTTCGCCTCGGCCGTGCGCTTGATGGACGACGATCCCGAGTATCGCTTCGTGTGCAGCCAGGCGGTGCAGTACGCGTGGATCGAGGAGCGGTACCCGGCGTTGTTCGAACGGATCGTCGAGAAGGTGGAGGCGGGGCAGTTCGTGCCGGTGGGCGGCATGTGGGTCGAGGCCGACATGAACCTGCCGAGTGGCGAGAGCCTGGTGCGCCAACTCGTGTCCGGGCAGCGGTACTTCGAGAGCCGCTTCGGCCTGCGCTGCAAGGAGGTGTGGATCCCCGACGTGTTCGGCTACCCGGCGAGCATGCCGCAGGTGTACACAGCCGCGGGGTGCGATCGGTTCATCACCCAGAAACTCAGCTGGAACAAGCAGAACCGCTTCCCACACAACACGTTCTGGTGGGAGGGCATCGACGGCACCCGGGTGCTGACCCACTTCCCCCCGGTGGACACCTACAACGCGGAGGTGACCGGTGAGGAGATGGCCTTCAGCGAGCGGAACTTCAGCGAGCACGGCTGGAGCGATTGGGCGTTGATGCCGTACGGCTATGGCAACGGTGGCGGTGGGCCGACGCGCGAGATGCTGGAGCGCGCCCACCGGATCCGCGACCTCGACGGCACGCCGAGACTGCAGCTGGGCACGAGCGACGAGTTCTTCGAGCGTGTGGAAGGTGAGCTGGCGAACGGTGCGACGGCGCCGGTGTGGAGCGGCGAGCTGTACTTCGAGATGCACCGTGGCACGCTCACCAGCCAGATCGAGACGAAGGTGGGCAACCGTCGGTGCGAGCGGCTGCTGCGAGAGGCCGAGCTCTGGTGGGCTGCAGGTGGCACGTTGCCGACCGAGGTGGCCGAGGAACTGCGGGCCTTGTGGAACGACGTGCTGCTCCAGCAGTTCCACGACATCATCCCTGGCTCGTCGATCGCGTGGGTGCACGACGACGCTGAGCGCGAGCATGCCCGCATCGGGGCGCGGCTGGAGGAACTGATCGCAGACGCGTTCGCCCGGTTGGGCATCGGAGGCGACAACGGTTGGGTTGTTGCAAATGCAGCGACACACCAGCGCACCGAAGTGGTGTCGGGGCCTGACGGGATCGCCGGTGCTCGTGGAGGTGCCGGGAAGCGGCGTCTTGCCGCGTCGATCACTCGATCGACCGGCTCCGACAGGGTGGTCACGACCGAGCGCTCGATGGCGAACGGTCAGCTCGCCGTGTCGTGGGATCTCGAAGGCGACGATCATCTCGATCATCGCTGTCGTGCCGTTCGGGCGTGAGCTGCTGCCGTCGCGACGCGTGATCACCGTCGAGCTCGCCCCGGACCATCCGGTGGAGTACGACGCGTGGGACCTCGAGTCCTGGACGGCCGGCCTCGGCACGGCCGCTCGCCGGTGGACGCCGAGATCACCTGGCTCGAGCGGTCGCCGCTCCGGCCCGGCCGTGCAGGTGCTGACGCTCATGCGGCACGCGTCGACGATGTCGGTGATCTACACGCTGCGCGCCGAGAGCCCGCGGCTCGATCTCGAGTTCGACATCGACTGGCACGAGTCGGAACAGCTGCTGTCGTTGATGGTCCCCCTCGACGTGCGGGCGAGCGAGGCGATCTGTGACATCCAGTTCGGGCACGTCCGCCGGCCGACGCACCCGAGCAGCCCGTGGGACGCGGCGAAGTTCGAGGTGTGTGCGCACCGCTTCGTCGATCTCGCCGAGCCCGACGTTCGGCGTTGCCGTGCTGAACGACGGTCGCTACGGACACGGTCTGTTCGACGGTGGGATCCGGGTGTCGGTGCTCCGAGCGGCCCGGTTTCCCGATCCCGATGCCGACCAGGGCCGCCACCGGGTGACGATCTCGATCCTGCCGCACGGCGCGGGGCTGCACGATGTGCTGCACGAGGCCGAGCTGTTGAACATCCCGGTTCGTCTCGTGCCGGGGTCCCTCGAACGGTGGCCCGGCGCGGTGGTGGAGGTCGATCAGCCCGGCGTGCAGTTGAGTGCGGTGAAGCGAGCCGACGACGGCACGGGTGACCTGATCGTGCGTCTGTACGAAGCATGCGGAGATCGCCGATCCGTGTCGGTGCGGACGGCGTTGCCGGTGCGTGCGGCGAGCCGCTGCAACGCCCTCGAGGAGGTGCAGTCGGGTCTCGACGTGGCCGACGGTTTCGTCGCGATCACGCTGCGCCCGTTCGAACTGGTGACCCTGCGCCTGCGCTGCTGATCCGCCAGGTTCCGCATCGGGTGCGCTTCTGGTCGCGTTGCGTCGCGGAATCTGCGGCGAGACGCGACCAGAAGCGTGAAGATTCAGCTGAGGCCCAGGTGGCGGAGGGCGACGGCCGCGTAGATGGCCGTGCCGTCCACCATCGCCTGCTCGTCGAAGAACACCCGGTTGGAGTGGTTGGGCGCAGCGGTGGCGAGGTTGTGGTCGAGCGGGGTGCCGCCCAGGAACATCATCGTGCCAGGCACCTGCTCGATCACGTAGCTGAAGTCCTCGGCGCCCATGATGGGGTTCGGGAGCTTCACGACCTTGTCGGCGCCGATGATGTCGCGGGCGACGTCCATGCTGAAGTCGGTGAACGAATCCGTGTTCACGGTGACGGGGTAGCCGAGCGTGACGTGCACGTCGACGGTCGCGTCATGGGCGGCGGCGATGCCCTCGGCGACCCGGCGGATGCCGTCGTGCACCTTGTTGCGGGTGCGCTCGCTGACGGCGCGGATGGTGCCGAGGATCTCGGCGGTCTCGGGGATCACGTTCGAGGTGGTGCCGGCGGTGATCTTCGAGACGGTGACGATCGTGGGGTCGAAGACGTCGATGCGGCGGGTGACCATGAGCTGCAGCGCCTGCACGATCTCGCACGCGACCGGGATCGGATCAAGGGCGCGGTGCGGCTCGCTGGCGTGGCCGCCGCGGCCGGTGACGGTGACGGTGAACGTGTCGCTCGAGGCCATGCACGGGCCGGGCCGGGTGGCCACATAGCCCACAGGACTCGACGACGTGATGTGCATCGCGAACGCAGCGGTCACGGGAGACGGGCTGCCATCGACGGGATGTATGCCCACGTCGAGCAGCCCCTCCTCGAGCATGTAGCGAGCACCGTGGTGGCCCTCCTCGCCGGGTTGGAACATGAACAGCACGCGGCCGGGGATGTCGGACGCGCGCGCCGCGAGGAGCCGGGCAGCACCGACGAGCATCGAGGTATGGGTGTCGTGGCCGCACGCGTGCATGACGTTGTCGACCTTCGAGCTGAATTCCAGCCCGGTGTCCTCGGGCATCGGGAGCGCGTCCATGTCGCCGCGCAACAGCACCGTGGGTCCGGGCTTGCCGCCGTTGAGCACGGCAGCGATGCCGCTGGTGCTCTCGTGCAACGTGAGCTCGAGTGGGAGGCCTTCGATCGCCTCGAGCACGGCTTCGCGCGTCAGCGGCAGGTCGTTGCCCACCTCGGGCCACCGGTGGAGGCGCCTCCGCAGCTGTGCCATGTCGTCGAGCAGGTCGCGGGCTTCTTCGCGGAGGGTGTCGGTCGTCATGTGGTGATGCTAATCAGGAGGCGTGAACGAGGTGACAGGCCGCGAGCCCGCCCCGGAGTGGGTGGATGTGGTGGATGACGACGATGTCGTGGTGGGCACCGTGACGCGGGCGGAGATGCGTCGCGACCGGCTGCAGCACCGAGCGGTGGCAGTGGCGGTGTTCGGCTCCGATGGCCGCCTGCTCGTGCACCGGCGGTCCGACCACAAGGACCTCTGGCCAGGCCAGTGGGACATCGCCGCTGGTGGTGTGGTGTCTGCCGGTGAGGATTACGCCGAGGCTGCGGCTCGCGAGCTCGCGGAGGAACTCGGAGTCGACGCATCGTCCCTGGAGCTGCTCGGAGAGGGCCGGTTCCGCGATGACGCCGTAGCGCTCATCGGCAAGGGCTTTCGTACGGTGCACGACGGTCCGTTCCACTTCACGGATGGTGAGATCGCCGAGGTGCGCTGGGTGACGTGGGACGAGCTCGATGCGCTGCGCCGTGAGCACCCGTTCGTGCCCGACTCGATCGCGCTCCTGTTGCCGCTCATCGATCCACGCGGCTGACGGCGCCCACGGCGCGAGCAGTTCGTCCGGTGGCGGTTTCCGATCGACCGCGACCGATGTCGGTCTTTGTCAGCGACGGGGCGGACGTCGCACCGGGGAAGAGGGAGCAGTCATGTCCATGTTCGGTGCGAACCCCGAGCAGCTCGCCGCGCTCGGCCGGCAGTTGCAGCGCCAGATCGACAACATCGATGCGATCACCAGCACGGTCACCTCCGCGCTGGGCGGCACCAGCTGGGTAGGGCCTGCGCGCGACCAGTTCGAGCAGGAGTGGTCGGGGACGTTTCGAACCGCGCTCGCCCGGCTCGGTGAGGCCTTCGACGCCGCCGGGCGCGACTGCGTGCAACGGTCGATGGAGCTGCAGCGGGTGATGGGCGCCCGCTGACGCTGCTGCTCCGCCAGCTCGCGCCTGGTGCGACTGGCACAGCCAGGACAGTGGGGTGCGGGCGGCCGGTACCATGGCCCACGTGTTGACCCTGGAGTTCACGATCGAACCCTTCGTCGAGGGACAGCCCGGCCCCCACGTCCTGGAGGCGGTGGCCGCAGCCGAGGCACTGGGTGCAGCCGTGGAGTTCGGACCGTTCGGCAGCGCATGTGTGGTGTCCGTTTCTCGTGCCGGAGAGTTCGCCCAGGCGATCGTCACCGCTGCATTCGCGAACGGCGCGACCCACGTCTCGTTGTCGGCCCAGCGCACGTCCGGGGACGACACCGACACCGACTCCGTTGCGGCCGTGGACGATGGTGTCGACGAGTGGGCAGATCCGGCGGCGCCGTCGTGACCCGCCTGCCCCGACATCCGCTGGTGCTGGCGGTGAAGCCCGTCATCGAGGCGCTCGGTGCCCAGATCGTGCCGCTCGATGCACGCGAGCCCGGTGATCTACCGCTGAAGTGGGAGGGCGTGGAGGTGGCCGCCGTGCGCATGGCCCCGTTGCACGGTGCGCTCGACCGGCTGATCGAAGGTGTGGAACGCGAGTTCGCCGCCCGACTGCCCCAGCTGACCCGCGAGGACAAGCAGCGCGCCATCCGCCTGCTCGACGAGCGAGGCGCCTTCACCCTGCGTCGTGCGGTGGAAGACGTCGCCGATGCGATGGGTGTCAGCCGGATCACTGTCTACAACTACCTGAACGCCCTCCACCGCCCGTGAGTCGGTCGTGAGCCGACTGGGTGACCGCGTCGATCCGATGGATCGCATCGAGGTGGTCGAGTACGACCCGTCGTGGCCACAGCACTTCGAAGCGATGGCCGCCGAACTCGAGGTCGCGTTGACGAGCGTGCAGGTTCGGTCGATCGAGCATGTCGGCAGCACTTCGGTACCCGGCATGTGGGCGAAGCCGGTGCTCGACATCGACATCGTGGTGGCGGACGAGGACGTGCCGGCGGCCGCCGCGGCGATGGAGCGGGCGGGTTATGAGCCCCTTGGCGAGATGGGGGTGCCAGGCCGGCACACGTTCCGTGCTCCCGACGGCCCGCGCCGGAACACGTACGTCGTGGTCGACAGCAGCCTGTCGTTGCGCAACCACCTCGGTCTGCGTCGCGTGTTGCGCGAGGACGCTGCGTTGCGCGACGAGTACTCGGAGGTGAAGCGGGTGCTCGCGTCCACGCTCAGCGTGGCAGAGATGGAGGCCTACGTGGAGGGCAAGTCGGCGATCGTGCGGCGCATCCTGCTCGTCGCCGGTCTCACACCTGCCGAGCTCGATGACGTGGAAGACGTCAATCGCGCCGGGTGATCTGCCGATGAACCGGGCAGCATGGAACCCGACATGAACCGCACGAGCGATCAGTTCTCCCAGCAGTCGCACTATGACGTCATCGGTTTCGATGCCGACGACACCCTCTGGCAGAGCGAGGATGGCTTCCGGGCCAACGAGCTTCGCTTCGTCGAGCTCGTCTCGCCGCACACGCCCGATGGCGTCGATGTGAAGGCGGCGCTGACCGCGGTGGAACGCAAGAACCTGCACACCTTCGGCTACGGCGTGAAGGCGTTCGCGGTGTCGATGGTGGAAGCGGCGATCACGATCAGCGGAGGTCAGGTGCCCACGTCGGTCATCGCCGAGTTGGTGGAGATGGCGCGCGAGCAGTTGGAGGAACCGGTGCACCTCTTGCCCCACGTGCCCGAGGTGTTGGCGAAGGTGGGCGCGCACTACCGGATCGTGCTGATCACCAAGGGCGATCTGGTGCATCAGACGCACAAGATCACTACGAGCGGGTTGGCCCACCACTTCGAGCATCTCGAGGTGGTGCTCGAGAAAGATGCCGAGACCTACGCCAAGTTGCTGCACCGATTCGGTGTCCGACCCGAACGGTTCTTGATGGTCGGCAACAGCGTGCGCAGCGACATTCTGCCGGTGATGTCGCTCGGTGGTCATGCGGTCCATGTGCCGTACCACCTGTTGTGGGATCTGGAACACGTCGATCACGACGAGCTGTTCACCGAGCTGTCGTCGCTGGCCGACC
The DNA here is from genome assembly GCA_963791635.1 of uncultured Acidimicrobiaceae bacterium. Taxonomy (GTDB): domain Bacteria; phylum Actinomycetota; class Acidimicrobiia; order Acidimicrobiales; family Ilumatobacteraceae; genus VFMC01. The sequence continues at coordinate 94,317 of CAWBTC010000019.1, read as the reverse complement.
TGCCGGCGCTGCTCGGTCTCGGCTGATCCGAGGATCGGCAGAACGAGCAGCGGCCAGCTGGGTGGCCGGGTGTCAGGTTGCGTCGACCAGTTCCGGCATGCTGGCCGCGTCGGACCAGTCGGACACTGTCGCTGCGGGTGTCGACAAGGGTGTCGACGAGGATGGCTCGCGGAGGCCATAGCGCTCGTGGAACCTGCGCAGCGGAGCGGGCGCCCACCAGTTCTTCTCGCCGAGCAGCTTCATGGTGGCGGGCACCAGCAGGCTGCGAACGAGGGTGGCGTCGACGACGACGGCGATGGCCAGGCCCACACCGAGCTGCTTGATCGCCAGCACCTCGCCGGCGGCGAAGCCGACGAACACGATGACGATGAGGATCGCTGCCGAGGTGATGATCTTGCCGCTGCGCTGCAGTCCGACCGCTACGGCGAGCTCGTTGTCGCCGGTCTGGTCGTGCACCTCCTTGATGCGTGAGAGCAGGAACACCTCGTAGTCCATCGACAGGCCGAAGGCGAAGATCAGGATCAGAACCGGCATCCAGAGATCGAGTGCTCCGACGGAGTCGAATGCCAGCAGTCCCGAGAGGTTGCCGTCCTGGAAGATCCAGACGAGGGCGCCGAAGCTGGCACCGAGGCTGAGCACGTTCATGAGCACGGCCTTCAGCGGAACGATCAGTGAGCCGGTCATCAGGAACAGCAGGATCAGCGTTGCCACGACGATGACGGTGGCGGCCCATGGCAGGCGGCTCGAGAGGATGTCCTTCACGTCGATCAGTTCCGCCGCCGGGCCACCGACCTGGAGCTCGAAGATGGTCGCCCCGGAGCGGAGGTCGCGGACGAGCGCCGTTGCCTCGTCGCCTTGTGAGGTACCTGCCGGGACGAGGTCGATGACCGTGACGCCGGTTGGCGTTCCAGGTCGGATCGAGCTGCCCACCACGTTCGGACGGGCGCTCACGTCGTCGTACCAGTCGCCGAACTCGGTGGATTCCTGGTCGATGCCGGCCACCACCACCACGGGGTCGGTGCCGCGGCCGGGGAAGCGGTCGGCGAGCAGGACTGCGACATCGCGCACCTCCGCGGAGCGGGGAAGCGTTCGAGCGTCGCCATTTTCGAAGGTAGCGCCGAGGAACGGGATGCCGAGCGCGATGAGGAACACGATGACAGCGCCTCCGACGGCGACGGCGTGGCGTTGCACCCATCGGGCGAGTCGGTAGAAACGGCCCTCGCTGCCGGCGGTGGGCGCGAGCGGTGGGATACGACCGCCGGCGATCGCAAGGGTGGCAGGCAGCAGCGTGATTGCGGCCGCCATGCAGAGCAGCACCACGCCGAGCCCGGCCACACCGAACGACGTGAGCAACGGCACGCCGAACACGAACAGCCCCGACATCGCCACGGCGACGGTGAGCGCCGAGAACATGACGGTGGTGCCGGCGGTGGCGACGGTGCGTACGACGGCGTCATGGATGTCGAGGCCGTGCCCGCGTTCTTCTCGGAACCGGTTGACCATCAACAGGCCGTAGTCGATGCCGAGTCCGATGCCGAGCATGTTGACGACGTTCACCGAGAAGATCGAGACATCGCCGAGCAACGTGGCGCCGACGAGCAGTGCGAGCGACATCACGACCCCGGCGAACGCTACGAGCAGCGGCATGCCTGCCGCTGTCAGCCCGCCGAGGATGAAGACCATCGCGATGATCGCAATCGGGAGGGCGATGGCTTCGCCGCGCAGGAGGTCGCGTTCGGACGCCGTTTCGAATTGCTCGCCGACGAGGAGGCTCCCGCCGACGAGGATGTTCGGGGCATCGATGTCGCGGGCGAGGTCCTCGACGCGATGGGCGAGTTCGAGTTCAGCTTCTTCTCCCAGGTCGCCCGTGAGCGTCACCACTGCGAGTGCTGCGTGCCGGTCGGCGGCGCGGAGTTGGTCGATGCCGCTGTTCCAGTAGTCGGTGACGGCCACCACGCCGTCGATCGCTGTGATCGGGACCAAGCCCTCGATGACGCCCCTGGCGACGGCCGGGTCATCGACGTCGACGCCGTCGACGACGATCGCGATTTCGCCGCCGGTTCCGTCGAGGTCGTCGAGCAGTTCGGCCACCCGGCCACTCTGGGTGGAACTGCCGGCACCGAACTCCGAAGAGAGGACGTCGAACGCCGAGCTGCCAATCGTGGCGCCGACGATCAGCAACAAGATCCAGGCGATGACGACGGACTTCCGCCGTCGGACCACGAACCGTCCGAGTCGTGCCGACATCACCTCACCGCCATGAGGTTCGAGCCGAACGAGCTGCACGTTGCGTCGACGCCGGACGTGGATGTCGAGGAGCCGGCGGATTCCGAGTTCACGGCAAGCACCAGGCCGCCGAGCATGGTGGCGACGAGTGCGCCGCTGGAGCCGAAGTTGGCCCACCGGGCGTCGGTGTCGACGATCACCTGCGACGTGATCAACCAGCCGAGTGCCCACAGTGCCGCTGTCGAGACGGCCCACGCGACACGCCGCCGCGATGAGCCGGGAAGGGCGATCACCTGGCAGAGGCCGATGCAGGTGCCGGTGAGGGCGCCCATCGTGACGAGGCTTGCGGTGTCGTAGGCGAAGCCGACGGCAGTCGCGCCGATCGCCAGCCCGGAGGCCATGCCCACTGCGGTTGCGGCGATCCAGCCGAGCCGTCGCCGTGCGTCGGTGCGAAGGGCGAGTGCCTGTACCGAACCGAGTGTGGCCCCGGCCGCGAGTCCGGCAACGATCGCTGCGGTGGTGCCGTCGACCGGTCCGGTGACCGCCTTTGCAGCCAGGCCGGCCAGTGGGAAGCCGATGAAGCTCCCAGCCCAGCGGGTCCAGGTTCGTGTGTCGAATCGTGTCGTCATGTGCTGTCCTTCTCGGGTAGATGTGTACAATGTACACATCTTGTTGTGTACGCTGTACACATGTCAAGTGACACACAGCACAGCTCCACACAATCGGCACCGGTGCGGGGTGGCCCTGGGGTCGTGAGGGATGCGAGGGCTACGCTCGTCAGCGTGTCGAGTACTCCGGCGCACGCCGCCCGATTGACGAAGAGCGGCGTGCTGGCCGAGGCGATCGCGCTGCTCGATGACGAGGGCGACGAGGCGCTGACGATGCGCCGGCTGGCCGAACGGTTGGGTGTCGTGCCGATGGCGATCTACCGGCACGTGGCGAACAAGGACGACCTGATCGACGGGGTGCTCGATCTCGCGGTCTCCCAAGTGCAGCTGCCGTCGTCGCGTCTGGGCTGGCGCGCGGGGCTGCGCGAGCTCGGACGCTCCGTTCGTCGCACGATGCTGCTCCACCCCGGCCTCGTGGCCCCGCTCGTCACCCGACCGTCGCTCGGGACCCACGGGCTGGCGATCGGCGAGTACGGGCTGGCGGTGATGCTCGACGCAGGCTTCTCGGTCGAGCATGCCGATCGTGGCCCGAAGGCGGTGCTCACGTACACGATCGGCTTCGTCGCGCTGGAGGTGCCGCGGCGCCGGCAGGGCTTCGCTGCGGACGGGTCGGTGGCGCCGGGCCTCGATCTGTCAGTCGACCTGCTCGATCCGGATCAGTTTCCCCACACCATTGCGGTGCAGCCCCGGGCGGCGGAGTTCGTCAGCGATGCGCAGTTCGACTACGGGCTCGAGCGCGTTCTCGACGGACTTGCGGCCGTTCAGCCGAAGCGGCCGAAGCGCCCAAGGACGCAGAACTGACCGGCCAACCCGTTCCAGGTCGGATCAGAGTCGGCGGAGTGAGACGTCGGTGACCCGGTGGTCGGAGCCCTTGCGCAGCAGGAGACTGGCCCGGGTCCGGGTGGGCTCGATGTTCTCGCGCAGGTTCTTGCCGTTGATCTCGTGCCAGATGCCCCGGGCGGTTGCGACAGCTTCGTCGTGGCTGAGGTGCGCGAAGTTCTGGAAGAAGCTGTTCGGGTCTTGGAACACCGTCTCGCACAGCTTGAGGAAACGCTGCACGTACCAGTCCTCGATGTGGCTCTCGTCGGCATCGATGTAGATGCTGAAGTCGAAGTAGTCACTCACGAACTCGTCGGCGGATCCGACCTGCAGCACGTTGAGGCCCTCGAGGATGAGGATGTCGGGTCGGCGCACGATCACTTCGTCTCCGTCGACGATGTCGTACACGACGTGGCTGTACACCGGAGCGCTCGCTTGCGCGGCGCCGCTCTTCAGTTCACGCAGGAACTCGATGAGGCGACGCGTGTCGTAGCTCTCGGGGAAGCCTTTGCGGTTCATGATCCCGCGCTCGGCGAGCACCGAGTTGGGGTGGAGGAACCCATCGGTGGTGACGAGGGCAACGTGCGGGTGATCGGGCCAACGGGCGAGCAGCGCCTGGAGGATGCGGGCGAAGGTGCTCTTGCCCACGGCCACGCTGCCGGCGACACCGATCACGTACGGCACCTTCGGTGCGAGCGTGCCGAGGAATGCCGCCGACACCTTGTGCAAGCTCTGCGTCGCAGCGACGTAGAGGTTCAACAGACGCGTGAGCGGCAGGTAGATCGCCGCGACCTCATCGAGGTCGATGCGGTCGGTGAGACCACGCAGCTCGAGGAGATCGGCCTCGCGCAGCGTGAGTGGCGTGGCGGCGCGAAGGTCGGCCCACTCGTCACGGGAGAACGTGAGGTACCGCCCATCTGCCTCGGTCACGGCACGACCATAAGCCGCGCACGCCTGCGTCCGGCAAACGAGCCGGATCGAAATCAGTCGTCGTCGAGGAGGTCGTCCCATCGCCAGGGGCCGTCGAACGCCGGAGTCGCTGCCTCCGACGGTGGCCGCCAGTCGGTGCGGCGCGAGATCTGCACGGCGGCAGCGAGGAATCCGATGGCTGCGGCGAGGCCCGCCAGCAGGCGGCTCAGCGAGTACGAGGCGCCCGGTCCGCCTTTGATCGTCAGTGGGTAGGCGACCTCACGGGGCCCTGTGCTCACCAACAGCTCACATCGGGTGCACTCGCCGTCGACCTCGATCGTCGTCGAGAAGCGGCCGTCCGACGTGGCGGTGCCGACGATCGGATCGGTGCACGTGTCACTGCACAGTCGCACCGACCACGCGGCATCGGGCGACGCTTCGCCGACGTCCACCAGGACCTCGTCGCCGGTCACGTACGGACCTGCTGGTTCGACGTCGACGGTGGGTTCGGGCGGTCCATCGCCGAACACGATGAAGGCGTCGGCCATCTGGTCATCGGCCGGGAATCGGACGACGACGACACACCGATCGTTCCCGCCGCACCTCTCTGTGTCCACCACTTGGTACAACACGTCGGCAGCGCCGTGCTCGTCGGTCACCACGGGCAGCTCGTTGCCGCATGCCGTCAGGCCGTCGGCTCGCACGCCGTGTTCGACGACGCACTGCTCGATGATGCCGCGCGATGATTCGGCGCGTCTGATCGTCATCCGCACGACCTCGCCGTCGCTGAGATCGGCATACGTCGATCGGGCTCGCACCTGATCGACCGGGCGGGCGATCAGCGTGACCAGTCGTCGATCCGGCGTCGGCGGGACCGGTTCGTCGTCGGATGCAGCACCGTCGCGACCCTCGGTGACCGATGCCTGCGCGTCGGGCTGCTCGCCCGATGGTGCGGTCGAGGGTTCCTCGTCGGTGAACGTCCCGAAGATCAGCCGGCCGGCACCGAGGATGACGACGAACAGCACCACCATGGCCGCGATGACGCCGATGACGCCGATGACGACCTTGATGCCCACGCCGTCTTTGGCTCCCGTTGAGCTCACCGTCGTTCCTCAGCCGGGATGCGAGTCGGATCCGCGAGCCTGGGGCGCAGCCGATTCGTCGAGGTGGCGATTGAGCGTGAGCAGTCTCCCCATCACCGGCAACGCCATCAGGTTCACGCTGTGCAGCACACCGATGATCAACAGGATCCCCGCGATGCGGGCCGTCTCGTGCTGGAGCTGAGACGCCCCGACCGTGTCGGCCCATCCGCCTTTGGGTTCGAAGCTCACCGTGAACAGGATGTACGAGAAGAAGATCAGGTAGTACGCCACGTCGGTGAGCATGATGAAGCTCTTGCCGGTGCGGGGATTGGCACGGAACACGTCCGCGGCGTAACTGCGCCCGAATCGCTTGATGAGCGGGCCGAGCCAGAACGCAACGGCGACGAGCACCGCGCAGGTCATGAGTTCGAGGATCCACCAGTCCATGATCGGTTCTCCTTGATGTGTGTCGATGACGGCGATGGTCAACGAGGCTGAGGCGGCGAGGATGCACATGAACACGGTGACCAGCGAACGATGCTGGCGTCGGAGGCGCCGGTCGTCGTCGATGCTGAGACCCACGCGAGCGAACAGGTCGTCACGCTCGGAGATGTCGGCGGCGGCGGCGTGGAACACGCTGCTGAGTCGGCCCTCGATCGGCCCCAGGTCGTTCGGGTTCATCGGGTCTCCGATGGGCCGAGGCGCTGTTCGAGGCGCTGTTCGAGGGCGGCGAGGCCGCGTTGGAGGTGCGTCTTGACCGAGTTCCGCGAGATGCCGACGGTTGCGGCGATGTCGTCGATGCCGAGCTCGTCGTAGTAGCGCAGCACGAGGCAGACCCGCTGTCGATCGGGAAGGTCGCGCAGGGCCTCGATCACCTCGCGCTGGTCCTCGCGCAACAGCACCTCGTCGTCGATCTCCCGCGCGGGTTGCGTGAGTGGCAAGCGGTGGCGCATCGAGACCAGGCCGCGGCGGTTGTGGTCACGGGCGAGGTTCACGACGATCGAGCGGAGGTAGGCGGGCCCGCGTTCGGCATCGTCGATGCGATGCGCAGAACGTGCGAGGCGGATGAATGCCTCCTGGACGAGATCCTCCGCGGCGGTCAGGTCGTCGACGAACAAACGGGCGAGGCGCAGCAGGTGCACGCCGTGGTCGCGGAACATGGTGACGACGAATGAATCGATGTCGAGCGTCGCCGGTTGGGAGGCGCGTGCGGGAGGCGTGACCTCGACCGCGTACCACGCGGGAACGTTGCACCATGCGATCAGTGCACCGTGGATCCGCACTCCCAGAGCGTCCACGGTTCCCATGGTCGCACATGCGGCTGTCATCGGATTCCGACACTGCGGCTCATGTCATCACAGACGGGCGTCGGGCCGTCGCGGGTGACAGGGTGAGGCACGCCTCATTCGCGTGACACCGGGCGTGGTGTCACCCGATCCGGCCGGTCGATCGTCTGTGGTGTGAAGACGATCGGAAGGAGCCGATGTGACGGCGACGACGTACAGGCGTGACGCAACGGGTTGGGAGAGCCTGACGCCCACCGAGCGGGCAGTCGTGGAGCTGCTGCTCGAGGGTGGGACCAACCGCGTGATCGGCGACCGGCTCGGAGTGTCGCGCCGCACGGTGGAGACCCACCTCGCCCACGTGTTCTTGAAGCTCGGTGTCGACAGTCGAGTGAGCGTCGCCACCCAAGCCGCCAGACGGGGGATGTGAGATGGTGCTCGATCTGTTGGGCGTCGCGTTGCGAACAACGCTGGTCGTCGGTGTGGTCATCGCCGTGGCGACCCGGCGCGATCGATCCCTTCGGCCGGGGGCGACGGCACAGGCGCGACTGCGCTCCGTCGCTCGGACGCGGTGGCCGTATGCGTTGGTTGTGGTCCCAATGGTGGCCGTCGACGTCATCGGTCAGTTCGCGCCGCGTCCGCGTGGGCACTGGAGCACCCATCTGCTGTCGGTGTACGGCTCGGTCGCCGTCGCGATCGGACTCTTGGCCGCTGCGCTCGTCGCGTCGCGTGCTGGGTGGGCGCGGCTGCTCTTGGTGCCGTTGGTGGTGGGGTTGCTCGTTGCTGCTGCGGGGAACTGGCGCGTCGCGACGTCGATCTGGACGACGCCGTACGGAGATGACGACGTGCGGGCGTCGCTCGCCGAGGATCCCGAGGCGTTCGAGTCGGGCCACGACCTGGTGTCTCGGAGCGACCCGATCGTGTACGTCTCGGGTCTCGCGTTCGTCGCAGCCGTCGGCATCAGTCGTCGATCTCGACGCTCGACGGTCGCCGTCGCCACCGTGTTGGCGATCATGCCTCCGTGGATCCTTGGTGGCGTCGGGGCGCTCTTCCTGGCGAGCCGATGTGCTGTCGAACAGCGTCGAGATCGCTTGCTCGACCCGGATCATCTCGGGCCGAACCTCTCCGACGCCGGTCGCACGATTGCTCTGAACGGATGAACGGCGCTCGTAGGGTGGGCGGATGCCGCCCGCTGCGATGTCCGACCCGGCGATGTCTGAACCGGTGGGGCGTCGCAAGCTCCTCGGTGCGTGGTACACCCCCGAAGCACTCGTCGAGCATGTGGTCACCATCGCGCTCGCCGACTATTCGTCTGCCGGCCTTTCGCTCGCCGGCAATCCGCTCGCCGGCCGACCGCCCGACGACGGCTGCCCGATCACCGTGCTCGATCCGGCCTGTGGCGACGGAAGGTTCCTGGCGGCAGTCGGCGAACGACTCGGCGGGCGAGCGAGGCTGACCGGAGTCGACATCGATCCGGTGGCGGTGGCGGCGTCGCGTGAGCGGTTGCCCGATGCCGAGATCCTGCACGCTGACGCCCTCGGCCATGTCTGGGGTGATCGACGATTCGACGTGGTGATCGGCAACCCTCCGTTCCTCAACCAGATGTCGGCGGCCACCACGCGAGGTGGCCGATCGCGCTTCGGCGGCGGGCCATACGCAGACTCGGCGGCCGAGTTCCTCGCCTTGGCGGTGCAACTCGTCAACGGCGACGGGGGGAGAGTCGCGCTCGTGCTCCCCCAATCGGTGCTCTCGACGCGTGACGCCGCCACCATCCGCGCGGGCGTGTTGGAGCGCACTGCGTTGGTGCATCTGTGGTGGTCACACCAGCCGATGTTCGACGCGTCGGTCCGCACGTGTGCAGTGGTGCTCGAGGCGGGCGAGACCCAGGGTGAGGTGGCTCGCACCTCGGGTCCTCGGTTCGAGGTGGTGTCGACCGCCCCAGCATGCTCGCTCGACTCCTCTTCGTGGGGTGCGCTCTTGCTCGACGAGGTGGACCCTCCGCCAGCATCGACGGGTCGCAACCTCGGTGACATCGCATCCTTCTCCGTCGACTTCCGCGACCAGTACTACGGCCTGGTCGGCGCCGTGGGTGACGACGCCGAGGGTCCGGCGCTGATCACGAGTGGGCTGATCGAGCCGGGCCGTTGTCTCTGGGGCGAACGCCCGACACGGTTCGCCAAGCAGCGGTACCTCGCACCGCGGGTCGACCTCGCGCAACTGTCGCCACGGATGCAGGGCTGGGCTCGTCGCCGACTGGTGCCGAAGCTGCTGATCGCCAACCAGACGCGCGTCATCGAGGCCGTCGCGGATCCCACCGGTGCCTGGTTGCCGAGCGTGCCGGTGATCACCTGCACCACCGATGCGCTCGACGAGGTGGCCCAGATCCTGGGCAGCGACCATGCGACTCAGTGGGTCCGTCACCATGCGGCAGGCAGCGGCCTGTCCGCGAACACGGTACGTCTCACCCCGGCGCTCCTGGCCAGCATTCCCCGGTGACGAGAGCGCAGCCGGAGCGTTCTGGTCGCGAGAGCCGGCAATCTCCGCAAGGCGCCGCGACCAGAACCGACAGGTGCGGTCAGCCCTGGGGGCGCGGGACCAATCGCGACGAAAATCGCTACTGTTCGTCAGACTTCTTGCCGATACTCAGCCGATCCCCCAGCGGATGCCTGTCGCGCAGTCAGAAGGACAACGAATGCCCACCCCCACAGAATCCACGGCCGTCGGGCCTGTCGAGGCGTTCTGGCGATTCCGCACGCGCACGTTGCCGGTCTGCGCGCTGCTGGCGGTCCTCGCAGCGGCATTTGCCTTTGCCTCCAGCGGCACGACCACCGTCACCACGGCCATCTTCCTCACCGACCCTCGCGGCGTCCCGGTGTTCCGCGACGGCACGACAGCTGCCACCGACATGGCCACCTACATGAAGCAGCGGGCGGAGTTCGCCCAGAGCGATTCCACCTTCGACCAGGTGCTCAAGGCGCTGAACGACACCTCGCTCGACGTGGAGACCCTGCGCAACATCGTCACCACGTCGATCGCCGACAACTCCAGCATCATCGTCGAGTGCGACGATGACGACTCGACGCGTGCGTTCAGGATCTGCTCCGCAGTCACCGACGCCTACACCGAGCTCACTCGGGCCGACACCCGGCGTCGTGCCGACATCGCGATCGGCGAGCTGCAAGCGGCACGCCAGGCCCTGCTCGCCGACATCCCCGAGGGCCAGACGACCGGCTCGATCGGACAGATCGAGGTCGACATCGCCCAGACGGGCAAGCAGGCCGCGTTGTTCGACGCCGGCGTCGAGTTCGTCGACGCTCCACGCGCCGTCCCGGCCTCGCGCATCGTGCCCGTGGTCCAGTACAGCGTCGCAGCATTCGCGTTCGGCCTGCTCATCACGGGTGTGATCGCCTGGCTGGCGGCCTTGCGGCGCCCGATCGTCAACGATCCGGAGGTGGCGGCGGCAGCGCTCGGCGCACCGCTGATCGGCCAGATCGAAGAGCACGGTTCCAACGTGGGCATCGAGGTGTTGGCGACCAACCTTGCGAGCGTCTCCGGGCGGGGCGTGCTCGTCGTGACGGGCAGTCTGGAAGCGGCCAACAACGCCGATCTCGTGGCCGGGCTGGCCGAGGCGTGGACCCGTGAGGGCCGTACCGTCTTGGTGGTGGACGGCAACCTGCGCAAGCCGCGTCTGTCGGCCCGGTTCGGGGCAGGTCTGAGCTCGGTGGGTCTCACCGACCTGCTCGGCGGCTTGGCCACCGAGCAGTCGGCGATCCGTTCGGTGAAGCTGCCCGACGGTCCTTCGATGAGCTTCATCTCGTGTGGCCAGACCGTCGACCATGCGTCGAGCCTGCTTCGGTCGACGACGTCTCGTTCCGTGCTGTCGAAGTTGCAGGAACGCTTCGATGTGGTGCTGGTGGATGCCGCGCCGATGATGGACCGTGCAGAGGGCTCAGCGCTCGCCAGCGTCGCAGACGGCGTGGTGATGGTGGTGCCGTCGGGGACCGCGTCGAGCGATCTCCTCGCGCTGCGCCGCCGTCTCGACGTGCTCCGCGCGCCGCTGGTCGGCGTGATCTACGACGCCGACCCCAGGTGATCTCGGATGATCCTCGGCGACGCCCGATGATCGACGATCTGCCGGCCGCGGCGAGCACCGAGCAGCGTGAGGACGAGCCGCGGCTGGTCCTGTGGCGCCGTCGCGTCGAGTCGTCCACCCCACTGGTGTGGTGGCTGCCCCTCGTCCTGATCGTCGCGTCCGAGTACAAGCTCCGCAAGCGGGCCAACGACCAGACCCTGTCGGGTTCGGTCGATCCCTTCATCGCGCTCGAACTGCTCGCGTACGGCGTGGTGGGCCTCTACCTGCTGATTCGTCTGCGCCCGAAGATCCGTCCGCACGTCATCGTGGTGTGGACCATGGGCTGGTGCCTCACGGCTGCGGCAAGCACGCTCTACTCACCGTTCCCGGTTCTCGCGCTGGTGCGCGGTGTGCAGCTCGTGATCATCGTGCTGACGGTGCTGCAGTTCGTGAACGACGGCGACGTGTCACTGGCACGTCGATTCGTCCATGGCTACGTCGTGCTGGTGACTGCGTCGATCGCGATCGGTCTCGCCTACTCAGCGCCGCAATCCGGGGAGCAGGCGGGTCGGTTCACGTGGCTGTTCACCCACAGTGTGGTGGCCGGCTCGATGCTGGCGATGAGCTGCGTGATCCTGTTCTCGATGTGGCTCACCCACCGAGGTGCGCAGCTGCCATGGGCGCGATGGGTGTACGCGCTCCTGCTGCTGGTGAACCTGGTGTCGCTGGTGCGCACACGCACGCGCGGCTCGATCGGCGCCGCCCTGATCGCGATCTTGGTGGTCACCCTGTTGTGGCTGCGCGCTGAAGGCAAGCGCGACCTGTTGGTGAGCGCACTCGTGGTGGTGTCCAGCCTCGCTCTCACGGTGGGCGGCCCGATCGTCCAGTTCTACCTGCGCAACGAAGACGCCGAGAAGCTTGCCTCGTTCAACAACCGCACCGAGGTGTGGACGATCGCGATCGAATCCTTCGAGCGGCGGCCGTTGCATGGCCTGGGGCTCACGGCGTCGCGCGGCGTGTTCCTCGAGGACACCGGACTGGGTGGCGCACACAACGCGTTCATCAACGTGCTCGTCGATGTCGGCCTGCTCGGCATGTTCTGGTGGGGTGGTCTCATCGTGTTGGTGTTCGCTGCCGGCTGGCGCGTGCGCCGTCGCGCCCGTCGCACCGCCGGCGCCGAGCCACTGGTGTTCGACACGGTCGCGATCGTCGGACTCATGGTCTGTCAGGTCGTCAACGGCGTGACCGCGGAGTACATGGGCGCCGGCGTGGGTGCCTCGGCGCTGATGCTCTACCTCACCGGCGCGTGGGTCGTGATCGTCGGTGACGCCACCGATCGAATCGTCGAGGAGAACCACGTCGCTGCGCTCGCGTTCCGCTTGGAGCGTCGGGCCCGGCCGCGGCCCTTGGGTCCGGCACGTCCGGTGGTCCGTCGCGCGACCCATCAGAACGACGGGCAGGACACCGGGTGAGTCACCCTCATCGGTGTCGCCGCAATGAGCCTCTCGAACGGCGCTCCCGTCAGCATGCCGGTGCAGCACCGCTCCCGCTGGAACGTTGCCGGTGCCGTGAGCGCACAGTTCTCGCAGGCCTTGGGCAGCTTCTTGCTGCAGGTCCTCGCGGCGCGCCTGCTCGGCAAGGAAGGCCTCGCGGTCTTCGCGGTGCTGTTCGGGCTCGTGGTGGTGGGCACGGCCATCGTGTCGGGCTTCGTCGGCGATTCGCTCACCGTGCTCGATCGCGCCGAGCGAATTGTGCGCTCGGGGTTGCAGTGGTGGCTGGTGGTGCTGTCCACGGTGTTCGGTCTGGTGGCAGCTCTGGGTCTGGGTGGCTCGGGGTACATCACCTGGCGTCAGGCGATCGTGTTCGGCCTGGCCGGTGTGGCGTTCGTCGTGGAGGACACCCTGCGTCGGTTGCTGATGGCCTCGCTGCGGTTCTGGTCGATCGTGATCGTCGACCTGGTCGGCCTCGTCGGCTCTGTCGGACTCGTGACTGTCGTGTCCCTGGGCGATGCCGAGGTGACGCTCACCCACTTCCTCGAAGGTCTCGTGGTCGGCCAGCTGGCCGCCACGGTGGTGGGGGTGTTCCTGCTGCCCGAAGCCGATCGGTGGTGGGCTCGTGCCGGGCGTCGCGATGGCACCGACGACGGCCGCACTCGCGTGTTCGAGTACGGCAAGTGGCGCGCGTTGCAGGTGTCGGTGCGCCCGGTGATGTTGGCGTTGATGCGGGTGATCGCAGTCGCAGGCATCGGGCGGGCGGCGTACGGCGAGCTCGAAGGCGCACGCCTGTTCGTCGCCCCTGCGATGCTCGCGGTGAACGGCGCGAGCTCGTATCTGTTCGCACGCTTCGCCCGGACCAAGGACGAAGCCACCACGCGGCTGCTGAGGCAGGCCGATACCGGTGTGGTCGTGCTGTCGGCGGTGTCGCTGCTGCTCGGCGTGCTCGCCGCGTTCGCTGCGCCGACGCTCGGGAACGCGATGGTGGGCAAGGAGTTCGACCTCGACCGCTGGAGCGTGCTCGGTTGGTCGGTGTACGCAGCTGCGACTGCCGCAGCGACACCGTACGGGGTGCTCGCCGCTGTGCGCGGCCGACAAGGCGCGACCCTGCTGGTGCGCGTGCTCGACTCGGTGCTGTCGCTGATCGGCGTGGCCGTGGTGGTGGCGGCGCCCTGGTCGACGAGTGCGATCCCGTACGTGATGGGCCTGTTCGCGTTCTGCGGTGGGATCGGGATCCGGCAGTTGATCGTCGCAGACCTCGCAGCAAAGCGCGTGGCGTGAGGACCTGGAAGTTGACATGTGTACGGCGCCTGCGAAGGCGCAGGCGCACGATCGGAGGAGTGATGAGCGACGAACGACCCACCGAGCGGGTGGGCCAGACCAAGCGGGATCAGCAGGTGACGGACCAGCGCGCCGCCGTACAGCGGCGTTGGTGGCTGGGTGGCATGGCCGCGTTCGCCGTGCTCGTAGTCGTGACCGTGGCGGTGTTCGCCTCCGGCGGGGGCGACGAGCCCGAAGGCGTCTCCACAGTGCCCGGCGCGTCGACGGCCAACTCGACAGCCTCGTCGACTGCCGATGGCGGCACGGTCGACGCGACCGGAATCCCGGGTTCGAGCGTTGGCACCGGTCCTGTGGACACCGTGACCGACACCTCGGGCGGGGAACCGACGGCGCCCACCCAGACCACGATCATCGGCGCCACCTCCGTCCCGGGCATCACCGTGCCGTTCACCCCAGGCTCGCTGGCCACGGTGCCCGTCCAGACCGTTGTGACGGCGCCACCCGTGGCGATCGACGAGGAGGCCGATGCCGGGACCGGCATGACGTTCCGGCTCACCGAGCTCGAGGCGGTCGACGGTGAGGCCAATGGACCGGGTGAGATCGCAGGGCCCGCCGTGCGCGTCACGGTGGTCGCCGCCAACGACTCCGCCTCGCCGGTGTCGCTCGTGGGTGTGGTCGTCGACTTGACCTACGGCGCCGAGAAGACCTCGGCTGCGCCGCTGAGCGGTCCGGGTGTGGTGCGCTTCGAAGGTCAGGTCGCGGCTGGAGGGTCCGCCACCGGTGTGTACGTCTTCGACGTGCCGGTCGACCAGCGCGGCGTGGTGACGGTGCTCGTGAGCTACCTCGCATCGGTCTCGCCGGTGGTGTTCGAAGGCCCGGCTCCGACACCATGAGCGGCGTCGGGACCGGTCCGATGACCGGATGGTGTGCGGAGAGCGGCGGCGAGTGGCGGAGAGGAACCTGATGTTCAGTGCGATGAGGAACAAGCGCGGTACGCGCGTGGCAGCGATCGTTGCGGCCGTCGCGCTGGTGGTGCCGGTGTCGGTGTACGTCGCGGCGAGGGTCGACTTCGGTCGTGCCGACACGCGTCCGGCGAATCCCACCAATCCGGCCACGCCGCCCACGGTGTCGGCTGATTCCTTGCCCACGGTGCAGATCGACGGTGTCGTCTGGTCGCAGTCCGTCGTGGGGACCCGCGTGTTCGCAGGTGGCAGCTTCGCCAACGCCCGACCGGCAGGGTCGGCCGTCGGCGTGGGGAACGTGCCGAGAGCCAACCTGCTCGCGTACGACATCACGACCGGCAACCTCGACGCCTCGTTCGCGCCGGCGCTCAACGCTCAGGTGCGCGTCGTGGCGGCGTCCCCCGACAGCACACGCGTGTACGTGGGGGGCGACTTCACCACGGTGAACGGCCTGCCCCGCAACCGCATCGCGGCATTCGACTCCGCCACCGGTGCGCTCGTCGCCACGTTTGCGCCGAACGTCGGCTATCACGTGTACGCGATCGCGGCCACACCTTCGATCGTGTACGTGGGCGGCAACTTCCAGGGCGTGGGCACGGCCACACGCAGCTACCTCGCGGCGTTCCGGGCGTCCGACGGCGCACTGCTCGACTGGGCGCCCAGTGCTGCGGGTGGCATGGTGACGGCGTTGGCGGTCTCGCCCGACGGCTCCAAGCTCGCCGTCGGCGGACGCTTCACCTCGCTCAACGGCTCGAGCAACCCCGGCTACGGCCTCGGCTTCGTCGATGCGACCACGGGCGTGCTGCTGCCGATGGCGGCGAACAGCATCGTGCGCAACGCCGGCATCAACTCGGGTATCACGAGCTTCGCCAGCGACGGTGGCTTCCTGTTCGGCACCGGCTACACGTTCAACTCGGGAGGCATCCTCGAGGGCAGCGTTCAAGGCGTCGTGGAGCGACGGTGCGATCGACTGGATCGAGGACTGCCACGGCGACTCGTACTCGACGTTCGTTCAGGCCGGCGCGGTCTACGTCGTCGGTCACCCGCACTACTGCGGCAACGTCGGTGGGTTCCAGCAGGGCAATCCCTGGTTCTTCCGCCGCGCGATCGCGTTCAGCACGGCGCGTACTGGCACGATCACGAAAGAGCCCTACGGCTACTTCAACTGGGAGGGCAACCCGTCGCCCTCGCCGCTCACCTGGTATCCCGAGATCGACAGCGGCACCTTCACCGGACAGAACCAGGGCCCGTGGCACGTCACCGGCAACAGCCAGTACATCGTGATCGGTGGTGAGTTCGGCGGCGTCAACGGTGCTGCGCAGCAGGGGCTCGTGCGCTTCGCCGTGCCGGCGATCGCGCCGAACAAGCAGGTGCCGCGGCTGTTCGGAACCGGATGGCCGCTGAAGCTCAACTCGTTCGTGGCCGGCCAGGTACAGGTCAACTGGAGCGGCAACTGGGACCGCGACAACGAGACGCTCACCTACCGCCTGTACCGCGAGGGGACGGCTGCGCCGATCTTCGAGACGGTGGCGAGCACCAAGTTCTGGAACCTGCCCACGATGGGGTTCACCGATACCGGCCGCACGCCTGGTGCGACCCACCGCTATCGCATCGTGGCGGTCGACCCGTTCGGCAACGAAGCTCCGTCGAACTGGACGAGCGTGACGGTCGCATCCACGGGCAACGCACAATACGTGCAGGCGATCATGCAGGACGGTCCGATCGACTACTGGCGCCTGAACGAGGTGACGGGCACCATGGGCGCCGACATGGTCGGCACGCGTCCGCTCACCTACAGCGGCGTCACGTTGAACTCGGCCGGTGCACTCGCCGGCGACACCGATCCCGCCGTCACGTTCGCCGGATCGTCCACCAGCCGCGCCGGCTCAGCGGTCAGCCGCCCCGGCCCCACCTCCAACTTCTCGGTACAGGCGTGGTTCCGCACGACGACGACGCGCGGCGGCAAGATCGTCGGCTACGGCAACAGCCAGACCGGCTCGTCCAGCGTCAATGACCGTCACGTGTACATGGACAACGCGGGGCGGCTGCACTTCGGCATCCTGTTCGGTTCCGGCCGTCTCGTCGTCTCGTCCGCGGCGTCGTACAACGACAACGCCTGGCATCAGGTGGCCGCCACGCTTGGGGCCGACGGCATGAAGCTCTACGTCGATGGCGCTCCGGTCGCGTCGCGCACCGACGTGACGATGGCGATCGAGTACGCGGGCTTCTGGCGCATCGGTGGCGACAACCTTGCCAACTGGACCAGCCGTCCGACGAGCGACTGGTTCAGCGGTCGCATCGACGAAGTCGCGGTGTACAACCGCGTGCTCGACGCGACGACCATCGCCCGCCAGTTCACGATCGGCTCGGTTGGCACCGTGCCGAACCGTCCGCCCACCGCTGCGTTCTCGGCCAGCGCGAACGGGCTCATCGTATCGGTCGACGGCACCGGCTCGAGCGACACCGACGGCACCGTGGTGTCGCACCAGTGGGACTTCGGTGACGGCACTGTGGCCAACGGTGCCAGGGTGAACCGGACCTACGCCGCTGCCGGCACCTACCTGGTGACGCTGAGGATCACCGATGACGACGGGGCGATCGCCACGACGTCGCGCTCGGTGACGGTTGCGGCGCCGGCGACCACGATCGACCACCGTTGCGACGACGACAACCGTTGCGACGACGACCACGGTGCAGGCGACGACGACCACGGTTGCAGCAACCACGACCACGGTTGCAGCAACCACGACCACGATTCCTGCCGTCACCACCACCGCGCCGGGCGGGCCGGTGCCCGTGGCGACCGATGCCTTCGAACGAGTGGTCGTGGGTGGGCTCGGCTCGGCCGACCGCGGTGGTGCCTGGACGCGTGACGGCGGCGCCGACGAACTACGCGGTGTCCGGCGGCAGTGGACGGATCACGATGCCCACTGCCGGGTCGGGCCCGAACGCGTACCTGACCGGCGTGTCGTCGACCGACGCCGAAGTGCGGGTTCGGGTCGGCTTCGACAAGCCGGCCACCGGAAACGGCACGTACATCTCGGTCCTCGGCCGCCGCGTCGGCGCTGGCGACTACCGGGCCAAGGTGCGCCTCCAAGCCAACGGAACGGTGCAGGTGATCCTCGGCAACCTGAACGGCACCGAGACCGCGCTCGGCTCGATCGTGCTTCCCGCAGTGACGTACACCCCGGGCGAGACCTTGGAAGTGAAGTTCCAGGTGACCGGCGTCGCGCCGACCACCCTCCGCGTGAAGGTGTGGAAGACCGGCCAGGCCGAGCCGGTCGGTTGGACACTTGCGACCACCGATGCGGCGGCTGCGCTGCAGTCCGGCGGGCACGTCGGGTTCGCGATGTTCCTGTCGGGCTCGGCAACCAACGCGCCGGCCACCGTGTCACTCGACAACCTGTGGGTCGGTCCGAGCGCATGAGCACCACGCCGAACGCGTCCGCTGACACCCTGCATCGGACTCGGCGGGTGCTGATCGTGCACTCCTCCGACGAGATGTACGGCGCCGACCGGATCCTCCTGCAGGTCGTCGCCGGCATGCGTGAGATCGGCACCGACGCGTCCACCTCGCCCGGAGCCGCTCCGGTCGAGGTGGTCGTGTGGCTGCCCGACGACATCACCCACGGCCCCACACCGCTGTGTCACGAGCTCGAGCGCGAGGGCGTTGCGTTTGCACACATGCGCCTGCCGATCATCCGGCGGGCGAACCTCACGCCGAAAGGCGTCGTCGCGATGGCGCGTTCGTCGATGGCGATGCGCGCAGCGATGAAACGTGAGCGATTCGATCTCGTCTACTGCATGACGAGTGCCTGTCTGCTCGCGGCACCGATCGCTCGCTCACTGCGCATCGGAGCGGTGGCGCTGCACGTGCAGGAGATGTGGGCCGGCAAGGAGGCGTCGCTGTTGCGCGTGCTTGCCCGGTTCACCACCGTGCGGATCACGATCTCACCGGCCGTCGACCGTGCTGCGGCGCTCGGTTCGCCGGCGTCGGTCGTGGTCGACAACTGCGTGCCGCACCCGGCAGACCCCGATGCTGCGGTGCCCGACGGCGGGCCGCGCCCGCGCTACGTGGTGGCCAGTCGCTGGAATGCCTGGAAGGGCCATCGCACCCTGATCGATGCGTGGGAACGAGCTGGGTGTCCCGGGCTGCTGACCGTGCTCGGCGGCCCGCCGCCGTCGGGCGCAAAGGTCGACGTGGTGTCGCTGGTGGCCGGGCTCAGCGACCCGTCATCGGTCGAGATCGTGGGTGAGGTGGCTGACGTGGCGCCGTACGTGGCGGCCGCGGATGCGTTGGTGCTGCCGTCGGACGATCCCGAGCCGTTCGGCCTCGTCCTGCTCGAGGCGTTCCGCCAGGGCCGCCCCGTGATCGCCAGTCGTGCCGGTGGTCCGGTCGACATCGTCGCCGACGGGCGCGACGGCTGGTTGTTCGCCCCCGGTGACGCCAACGCCCTCGCCGAACTGCTCCGGTGGTTGACGATCGACGACCTTGCCGATGCCGGCCGACGCGCGCGAGCGACCTACCTCGCGCGCTACACACCCGAGGTGTACCGCCGCCGTCTCGGTGAGCTGATCCGGATCGAGCTTGCCAGAACCGCCCGATCGACTGCTCAGTAGCGGCGCATCTCCCGGTACCACTTGACGAGGGCCAGCACCATGAACCCGGCGTTGGCCGCGAGCAACAGGCCGTAGATCCACACGAAGCCCGACCACCACATCAGACCGAGCACGATGCACATCAAGCCGTAGTCGGTGGGCATCACCGCCAGGGAGTACAGCGTGCTCGACGACCCGTCGCCCTGCAGCAGCATCTGTGTCGTGCCGCGGTGGGCACGCCGGATCTGGTCGTTGAGGATGATGACGAAGAACATGATCGTCGCCACCACCTGAAATGCGATCGGCAGCAGGAGTCGCCGGTCGGAGGCGTCTTCGAACCGGTACCAGTTGATGAGCACCGCGGTGTGCAGCAACGCGATCTTGATCGAGTCGACCACATGGTCGAGCCATTCGCCGGCCACGCTGCCGCCACCGCGAAGGCGGGCGAGTTGGCCGTCGGCGGCGTCGAGTGCGTACCCGAGCACGAGCAGGACGGCCACCAGCAGCGACACGAGGGACGTGGCCTCGGTGAGCGCGATGACGGCGATGCCGCTGAACGTGAACAGCGCGCTGATGCACGTCACGTGATTCGGCGTGAGGCCCACGACGTGTGCTGCTGCGGCGAAGAACCGTCCGAGTGGCCGGTTGACCAGCCGCGAGTAGGCCGGCGCACCCTTGGAGGTCTTCTGCACTCGTCGCAATGCGGTGAGCGAGGTACGAAAGGTTGCGCTCACTCGGTGATGTCGCTGGCCGTGCGGGTCGCGCTCCGTGGGGCCGATTGCAGCGCGGGATCGGGCGCGTCGGTCGGATCGGCGAAGCTGGTCGTGTCGTCGCCAGCCACCTCGGGCAGCGAGCCGTTGCTGCCGCTGCCACCGACAGGTGTGAGCACCCTGTCGTACCCCCACTCGTCGGCCTTGTTGCGCCTGCCGCTGCTCTCGCCGCGACGCGAGACACCGGCGGCGAGGCGGACGGCCAACTCCTCGTACTTGGTGGCGACGTCGTCCCAGCGGTAGAGCTCGGCCGCCCGCTCTTGCAGGCACCTGCCGAGGCGCCGGCTGCCCTCGGTGTTGCGCTCGATCGTGGCGAGCGCACCGGCGAGCGAGAGCTCGTCGGAGAAGAACACCCCGGCTGGACCGAGCACCTCGCGGTTGAACCGCACGTCGAGGGCGATCACCGGTGCGCCGGCGCCCATCGCCCGCAGCAGCGACGGATTCGTGCCGCCGATCGAGTGACCGTGGACGTAGCTGGCGCAGTTGGAGTAGAGCTGGTTGAGCAGATCCTGATCCCACACCGAGCCGATGAGGCGAATCCGAGCGTCGTTCTCGGCGATGTCACGGATGTCGCGGACGTGCTCGTCGGCGTACGGGGACGCACCCACCACCACGATCGGCAGCTGGGCATTGCTGGCGCGCATGCCGCGCACGATCAGGTCGACGTGGTTCTCCGGCTCGAAGCGGGCGACCACGAGGTGGAAGCCACCCGGGACGAGGCCGTGATGGGCGAGCTTGTCGTGGCCGAGATCGGTCAGGATGGGTGCGCCGTAGGCGATGTGCTCGGTGGAGGCGCCGAACTCGTCGTGGTAGTAGGCAGCGATGCCGGCGGCATCGGCGATCAGGGCATCGGCCCAGCGCACTGCCAGCACCTCGGCGGTGCGGTAGTAGCGACGGCCGGCACCGCCCCACTTGGCTCGTCGCCACTCGAGGCCGTCGACGTGCACCGCCACTGGCATCCGTCGGGCCCGGAAGAAGGGGATGTACGGCGAGTTCGCCGCATTGAACACGAACACAGCGTCGTGGGTGCTGCGCTGGACGGCGGCATGCATGGCCGACAGGGCGGAGTGCGTGATCGTCTCGAGCGTCTTGGTCCGCAGTGCCGGCAGGTGGACGAGGCGCATGCCGAGGTGCTCGTCGGAGACATCTGCTGCATCCGCTCCGTCAGATCCGCCAGATCCGCCAGATCCGTCAGATCCGTCAGATCCGTCAGATCCGTCGACTCGGCGGCAGTAGACAGTGACGACGTGGCCTCGCTCCACGAGGCGCCGGCCGACCTCCTCGATCGCCGTCTCGAAGCCGCCGTAGCGCGCGGGAACGCCACGAGTTCCAACCATCGCGATCTTCATCGCTGACGCTTTCGTGGCGCGTCGTAGATCCGCCTGCCGCCCGGCATGTCATATAGGGTAACCAGACGGAGAACACGCCGTGTTCTCGGATCGTCAAGACTGCGACGCACGGTCACGCCGGCACCTCGGGCCGGTTGCATCGCGCTCCGCCACAGCGGGCGTCCAGACCCCTTGTCCGACGCCCAGGACGACCGCCGGTGGCAACGCCGGGAATGCGAGGAACCACATGACCGAGACACCCCTGATCGGCTACGTGCCAGGCGTGTTCGACTTGTTCCACATCGGTCATCTCAACATCCTTCGGCGGGCGCGCGAACAGTGCGACCACCTCATTGCAGGTGTAGTCATCGACAGCGCGGTGGAAAAGATGAAGGGATATCGTCCGATCGTCCCGTTCGAGGAGCGCATCGAGATCGTTCGTGCCATCAGCTATGTGGACGCTGCGGTGGCCGATACGTCGCGCGACAAGCGGGTTGTGTGGCGAGAAAACCGTTTCGACGTGATCTTCAAGGGCTCGGACTGGCAGGACACCGACAAAGGGGTCATGCTCGAAGCCGAGATGGCCGAGGTGGGTGCGAGCGTCATCTACTTCCCGTACACCGAGCACACCTCGAGCACGATGCTGCGCGAGGTGCTCACTCGGTTGGTGCAGTCGCTCTGACCTGGATCCTCACTGCTGGTGCCCTGCGCGGTGCAGCTGAGCTGGTGCTCAGCGGCACCAAGGTGCGCTCGGGCTGGCTGCACCAGGGGCGGTGAGCACCTCGACGCCGGTGTCGGTGACCAAGCAGGTGTGCTCGAACTGTGCGGTGCGCTTGCCGTCAGAGGTGATCGCGGTCCATTCGTCGTCGAACACCATCTTGTGCTGCCACGAGCCGATGGTGATCATCGGCTCGATGGTGAAGGTCATGCCGGGTCGCATGATCATGTTGGCCCGCTGGTCGTAGTAGTGGAGCACCTGGATGTCGGAGTGGAACTGCTCGCCGATGCCATGGCCGATGAAGGCCCTCACGACGCCGTACTTGTGCTTCTTGGCGTGGGATTCGATCGCGCGGCCGATGTCGCTGAGCGGCCGACCTGGGATGACGGCCTCGATCCCGTACCAGGTGCACTCCTCGGTGACCTGCACGAGGTGGCGGCTCGCCGGGTCGACGTCGCCGACGATGAACGTCGCGTTGGTGTCTCCGTGGACGCCCTCGACGTAGCAGGTGACGTCGATGTTCAGGATGTCACCGTCTTGCAGCACCCGTGAATCGGGGATGCCATGGCAGATGACCTCGTTCGCGCTGGTGCAGACGCTCTTGGGGAACCCGTTGTAGTTGAGCGGGCTCGGGTAGGCATTGCGCTCGATGCACAGCTGATGCACGTACCTGTCGATCGCATCGGTGGTGATGCCGGGCTGCACCATCTCGCCAGCGAGGCGCAGGACCTCCGCCGCCACGGTGCCGGCGGAACGCATCCGTGCGATCACCTCGGGGGTCTTCACCCGCGGCTCGTCCCAGCGCTGGACGATGCCGGTCTCGGCGTACGGCGGGCGCTGGATGTGGGCGGGCACCTCGAGCCGGGGGCTCACGACGCCCTGCAGGACACGACCCTCGAGCGGCTTGTGGCAGCGCTTGTACTTGCGCCCGCTGCCACACCAGCAGGAGTCGTTGGCCTGGGGGAGCACCTCGGGTGGCTGAGCATGCTGGAGCACGGGGGCGAGTTTATTCGCGAATGCTCGGGTTCGCTCGGGGCCGAGGCGGGCCGTGGTGCCCGGGCGTGGAGAGCGGGTGCGGAACAACCGACTGGTACGGACGGTCCCCGCGACGTCACCGGGAACGAAGTGCTCGAGCGTCGTGTCGGTCATCGCGCATCTCCCTGCTCGGTCTCTGCCTGCCCGCTGAGGAGTGCGCTGCTGATCGTCCGCTCCATCGCCACGGTCCAATGATCGGCCTCCGGAGTTCGGCGTCCGAGTCAAGAAGGTGTCAGGCATTTCCCACCGGCGGTGGCGACACGGTGGCCCGCACGCCCGTGTCCGACAAGGATTCAGCAAGTTCCTGTCAGGTGGCGAAGAGCTTGCCCGTGGGGGTGGCGAGGAAGTCCGTGAGGCGGATGTCTTCCTGGCGCAGCAAGCCGGTGGCCGGGAGCACACCGGCGCGGACGAGCTCGATGATCGCGGCCACCGATCCGGCGGTGGTCCAGGCGATCGCGGTGTTGCGTTCGCCAGCGACGACGACCGGTGTGTATGCCCGTACGAACTCTTCGCGACGCAGCGCGCCGCCGATGGTGCCTTCCGACGCGACGTGGACGTACACGACGTCATCGTTCACCGGTGGTTTGGCGTTGGTGAGGATCTCGCCGGCGAGGTCGCGACGCTCGCGCAGCAGCAGCTCGTGGAAGAAGAAGTTCATCAGCTCCATGTGGCCGGGGTAGCGGATCGTCTTGTAGTCGAGATTGGCGACCCGGCCGTGGAAGCTGTCGCACATCGTGCCGAGCCCGCCCGAGGTGGTGAAGGCTTCGAGTTGGGTGCCGTGGATGTAGAGGGTCTCACGCCACTCCATCGAGGAGACCCACTTCCGCCGGCCTTCCTCGATGACCTCGCAATCGTTGAGGTACTCGTTCACGACGCCCTCTGGCGACCAGTTGAACGAGTAGCCCAGCAGTCCGGTGGGGTGTTGGGGGAGCGCGCCGACGCGCATTCGGATCGAGCGGCACTCGTCGAAAGCGGCTGCATGTGAGGCTGCCACGATGCTCACGAAACCCGGTGCGAGGCCGCATTGCGGCGCCATCAGCGAGCGGGCCGTGGTGGAGAGCTCGGAGACGGTTTGGGAGGTGCCGACGTCTTCGGTGAGGTCGAAGTAGTGGATGCCCTTGGCGTGGGCCACCCGAGCGACCTCACGATTGAGGTGGTACGGCAGGCAGGAGAGCACGGCCTGCTGACCATCGAGGAGGTGGTCGAGGGCGGCCACGTCTCCGACATCGGCCACCTTCACCGGGAACGACGATGCCTTGGCCGGCGTGCGTTGGTCGATGCCGCACACGTCGAAGCCCGCTTGATGGAGGAAGGTGGCGGCGAGGTGCCCCACCTTGCCGAGGCCGAGCACGGCAACTCGCGAGAACGTCACGGCTGGAACGCTAGACCAGGTCGAACGAATCCGCCGGAACGTTCGTGCCGATCTTCGGCGTGCGCACCGCCGCGGCATCGACGCCGACACCGTGTCGGACACGACAGATGCGTCGGGGCGATGTCGCTACTGTTCTCGACGTGGGAGAGCGGCGGGTTCGAGTGTTGATCGTCGGCGCTGGTGGACATGCTCGCGTGTGTCTCGAGGCGCTGCAGGACGACCCCAGCCACGAGGTGGTCGGTGCGGTGAGCAGCGACGGCGAGGGCATCGACGGGCTCGGCGTGCCGGTGGTCGGCATCGACGCCGATCTCGTGCGGTTGGCCAGGGAGCTCGCGGTCGACCGAGTGTTCGTGGCGATCGGCGACAACGCCGCCCGTTCGGCGGTGACGAATCGCTGTGATGCCGACGGGCTGCCGGCCGAGACTGCCGTCAGCCGGTTCGCAATGGTGTCGCACACCGCGACGATCCTCGACGGTGCGGCGCTGCTGCCGGGGTCGGTGGTGAACGCGGGCACCACGATCGGGCGAGGCACGATCGTCAACACGAACGCGAGTGTGGATCACGACTGCACGGTCGGTGACTTCGTCCATGTGGCACCGGGAGTGTCCATCGCCGGTGGTGTTCGGGTCGGATCGGGCACCCTGATCGGGATCGGTGCTCGGGTGCTGCCATACCTGACGATCGGAGCCCGAGCAGTCGTCGGCGCCGGCGCTGTCGTGGTGAACGATGTGCCCGACGGCGCGATGGTCACCGGTATGCCGGCCCGCCAGAGCGGGCGCGGCGGCTCGTGAAACCGGCCGACCTCCTGCGGAGGGCGTTCGACATCACCGTGGCAACGCTGGGGCTGGTCGTCCTCGCTCCCGTGCTCGCGGCGAGCGTCGTCGTGGTGCGGGTGTCGATGGGTCGAGACGTCCTGTTCCGCCAGGAGCGCTTGGGGTTGGCCGGTCGCCCGTTCATGCTGTTGAAGCTGCGCACGATGAAGCACCCGGTGCCGGGTCGTGAAGCTCCCGAGTTCGACGGCGAGCGGATGACGACGCTCGGTGCGATGCTCCGTTCGTCGAGCATCGACGAGCTGCCGTCGCTGTGGAACCTGTGGCGAGGCGACATCACCCTCGTCGGGCCGCGGCCGTTGCCGAAGCACTACTGGCATCGCTACCGAGGCGACGAGTACCGACGATTCGAGGTGAAGCCGGGGATCACCGGGCTCGCGCAGGTGAGCGGCCGCAATCTGGTCGACTGGCCCGAACGCCTCGCGCTCGACGTGCGGTACGTGGAGCAACGCAGCCTGATCGGCGACCTCCGGATCCTCGTTCGGACGGTACCCACCGTGCTCAGTGGCTCGGGTGTGTCGCACGGTCGGGGAGTCACGATGCATGCGTTGCCGGAGGACCGGCCCCCTCGCTGACCTGGGCCGTTGACCGAACGTTCACCGGGTCTTTCCAATGTGCGGCTCCGCCGTCGTCGACGGTGCGGGTATCTGACGGGTCATCGGCCCCGATGGAAGGAGACGGATGCTGCTCACGTTCGCCGAGGTCCAGTTCCTGGTGTCGCTCGGCGAGACCGATCCGGTCCTGTCCGTGCTGGATCTGCTCGAGGAGCCGGCCCGCAACATCGACGACATCGAGGCCGCCGGTCTCGCCAGCCTCGTCGCCCGTGAGCTGTGCCGCGAGTTCCTCGACGACGAGGGGTACGTGCAGCACGTCGACCTCGATCACGAGATCGCCGACATCCACGAAGCGATCCACGCGGCGACCACGTCGATTCGCATCACCACGGTCAGTCCCGAGCGGTCCACGTTCTGGCTGCTGCTCGACGGACGGCGCCGCATCGCGCTCACGCCGGTCGGCGCCGGAGTCTTCGGTGCAGTCCTGGTCGCCCATGACGCGGACCTCCGTCACCAGGTGGTGTCACTCGTGAACAGTGCATTGGTCGACGATCCCTGCGCCGGTGTCGCGATCACGCGAAGCGGTCGGCTGGACACGATGTCGTTCCGCACCAGCGTCGAACTCGGTGGTCCGGGCGCCACCGAGGCCGAGCGCCTCCTGGTGATCGAAGAGCTCGTCGACAGCATCTTCGTCAACCGTCACCCCAGCCTCGGCTGAGGCTCGCTCAGCGCGGCGGTAGGCGGCGGTAGGCGGCGAGCGTGCGGTCGATCACCAGCTGTTGGTCGAAGTGGGCGCGCGCCCGTTCGCGACACGCGACGGCGAAGGTGGGCCACCGGTCGCGTTGGCCGAGCAGGGTGCGCACGCCCTCGGCCAGGCCCGCTGGATCGCGCACCGGCACGAGCACGCCGGTGACGCCGTCGTCGATCACCTGGCGGTTGCCGCGGATGTCGGTGGCGACGGTGGGGAGGCGCATCGCGGCGGCTTCCATCGCGCTGCGGGGGAAGCCCTCGCGCCAGCTGGCGGTCAGGAACAGGTCCATCGCCGCGTAGCACTCCGGCATGTCGGTGCGTTCTCCCGCGAACACCACGCCGTCACCGGCTGCCTGCGCGAACCCTGCGGCGTCGATCGCGTCGGCTTTGCCCGGATCGGCGGGACCGACGATCACGAATCGTACGAGCCGCTGTTCGCCGCGGAGCTCGTGGGCGGCCTCGAGGATCTCGACGATGCCCTTCTCGCGGACGAGTCGCCCGACGACGCCGACCACGACCTCGCCCGCGGCGATGCCCCACTCCGCACGGGTCGCGTCACGGGTGCTGGCCGGCACGGAATCGGGATCGAAGCGGTCGAGGTCGATGCCGTTGCCGAGGAGGTGCACCTTGCGTGCGGGGATCCTGAGGGTGTGGATCAAGGTGTCCACGTCCTCGGGGTTCTGGACGAGCTCGGCATCGCCGAACGCGGCTGCGATCCGCTCGGCGGCGTAGACGGGCAGGCGACGCTGCCACCGGTCGGATGGCTGTGCGTAGAGGCCGTGCTGGGTGTTGATCACGAGGGGCACGCGCGTGAGCCAGCCGGCGATGCGGCCGACGATGCCGGGCTTCGGGTTGTGCGTGTGGAGGATGTCGGGGCGGAGCTCGCGCAGCAGCTTCACGACCTGCACGAAGGCCTTCACGTCCTGCAGCGGGTTGGTCGAGCGAGTGAATGCGGGGACGTCGACATGAGCGATGCCCATCGCCGTCAGGTTCGCCACGTGCGGCCCGGCGGCCGACATGCCGATCACCTCGTAGCCCTCGGCGGCAAAGGCGCGAAGCTGCGGGCCGATGAGCCAGTCGAGGCTCATGTCGGTGGTGGTGAGGTGCACGAGACGAGGGATGCCGGGCCGCTTGGGTGGCAGCACCGTCGAGGTCGTCACCTGGCTCACCTGGCTCACCTGACAGTCCCGCGGTACTTGAGGCGGGCGGCGAGTGCGCGCAGTTCGCCCTCGAGTCGCAGGCCGCCGCGCGCTTTGGCGGTGAAGAACTCGAAGCCGTCCGCGCGTTGCACTGGCGTGCGCCAGAGGCGGTGGAGATCGGTGTGGCCAGGGCGGTTCACGCGGCTGGCGGCGAGGGCGGCGGAGGTGAAGCGGCGGCGGACGGCGATCTCGGCATGTACTGATCCGGGCAGCGCCTTGGGGTAGGCGAAGTGTTCGGGCCGGGTGCCGATGTTGTCTTCGATGAGCTCGATGGAGCGGTCGAGGTCGGCGGCCACAGCCGCTGGTTCGAGCCGGTCGAGCAGCCAGTGTGAGTGTGTGTGCGAGCCGATGGTGACGAGGCCCGTGCCGGTGGCGTCGCGCAGCGCGGCCCACGAGGTGGGTGGCGCGTCCCAGGGGAACCGCGCCTGGTCGTCGATGAACGACGTGGCGGCATACAGCGTGGCCGGCAGGCCGTGGCGGGCGAGCACGGGCACGGCGTGGTCGGTGAAGTCGGCAGTGCCGTCGTCGAAGGTGATCACGACGCGTGGCCCGGCATCGAGGCCGACATCGAGGCCGGATGCGAGACCGGAGATGGCCTCGTCGAGGGTGACCACGACGGCGTGTTCGGCGAGATGGGCCATGTGCCGGTCGAACTCGTCGACGGCCAGGTCGACCTGGCTGCTGCTGCCGCCGCCGACGCGGTGGTAGATCAGCACGGTGACGCCGGGGTGCGCCGGCAGCAACGCGTCGGCCGCTCTGCTCAGCTGTTTGACGAGGTGACGGGTGTCCATCAGGTGAGCGCCTTGGCGAGCCGCCTGGTGAGATCATCCACCAGCTCGAAGACGTCGAGCCACGTGCGACGGTCCTGCCCGGTGGGATCCACGACCTCGCCGATCGAGCGATCGTCGAGGTACGTGAAGCCCGACGGCCGTCCGTCGGCGAGCAACTCGAGCCAGTCCTCCATCGGCCCGCCGAGCCGACCGCCGTACAGCTTCGTGCGGGCGAGGAGTTCGGGCAGGGTGAACGTGCGGGCGAACGCGTCGGGCCAGTGCGCGGCGATGTTCACCACGTGTTCCTGCTCGGCGGTGATGATGAGGTCGGCCCTGCAGACGTTGTCGTCACCGAGCGGCGTGCCGCGATGGCCGCGCAGATCGATGCCCCGCTCGCTCAGCAACTTGATCGCCTCACCGGTCGCCAGCCCGCCATCGGCGTTGGTGCCGGCACTGGTGACGGTGACATCGAGGCCGAGGTCGCGCACGTGGTGAGCAAGGAGACCCGCCATCAGCACCGAGCGTGTGCGGTTGTGCGTGCACACGCAGAGAACGGACAACATCGGTCCGAGGTTAGTTTCCCTCTCTCGTCCGCTTTGGTCGAGGTGGTTGGGCCGTCTGGACATCGTTCCGCTGGCGGAGGTGGGTAGCCGTCAGGACATCGTTCCGGTTATCGCGGATGCGTGAGAGGTTGAAGTCGCCTTGGTGGATGATTTCGCCGTCGAGGGTGATGACAGTGAGGTGCCGTGCGCGGACCCTGATGTGCGGTGACGTAGCGGTGGGTGTGCTCGTCGGCGATGGTGATGCGTTTGCCGAACAGGTCGAGTTGACGGTTCGAGCGGATGTGCGGACGACTTCGATGCGGCCCTGAGCTGGCAGCCTGGTGGGTGGCGTGTAGGCGTTGGACGTGGCGGTGCAGTCTGGCGTTCCACATCTGGTTGGGGCTGGCGCCGTTGTGGGCCGAGTAGCGGTGGTGGGTGTTGTGGAACTCGATGAACGCGGAGTTCTCGGTTCGGAGGTGGTCGATGCTGGTGAAGGTTTCGGTGCGGAAGAACGACTTGTCCCAGACGTCGTTGAAGTGTTCGATGACACCGTTGCGCCATGGTTCGCGCAGCGCGATGAACCGTGGGGTGATGCCGAGGTCGAGGCAGGTCGCGACGATCGGCCCGAGGTTGCCAAGCGGGTCGATGCCGCCACGGAAGTTGGCGTGGTGTCGAACTGAGCAACGGCCGGCGTCCCGACCCGGACCAGATCCCAACGAGTGCTTGGGCGAGCAGCGGTGGGCGGAGCTCGGTGATGAGTCGTTGCCGGCCAGATGGGAGCCGACATCGATCAGGTTCAACGTGTGGAACTGGGCGGCACCGAACAGGTGCCGGGGTCCGATCATGTCGATCTGATGGAGGTCGCCTGGCTCGACAGCGACCGGGACCGGATAGGGCACATGCTTGGACACATATCCGGTCTTGCGGCGCCGCGGTTGAGCAACACCGGCACGGCCAGGACACGCTCAATCGTGCGTGCTGGTGGGATCTCGATCAGGCCGAGCCGGCGTAGTTCCCACTGGATCGCAAGCGCCCCGTACTGCGCTCGAGGGTTCGCGACCAGTCTCGCTCTGGCTTGGAGGATCTGATCGCGCAACTCCTCAGGCGTCTGGTCGGTGAACGATGCGGAGCTCGTGACCGGCTCTCATGCCACACCCCAGACAAGCCATCCTCGGCGTGTCGGGCTGTCCACTTGCGTACCCAGCGTGTCGTGCGTCCCAACGTCGCAGCGATCTCGGTCGGACTCTCGCCCCTCAACCGTCGACGTACCGCTTCTTGGCGTAGATCCTCTTCCGACATGACGCGCTCCTCGCTCGATCAAACATGACCGAACGAGCCAACAGCGGAACGATGTCCTGACCGCAACCCACCTCCACCAGCGGAACGATGTCCAGACGGTTCCGGCGGAACGATGTCCAGACGGTCGTCACCTCTTCCCGCCCTTCGCGATCCACCGGCCACCTGTGTGGGGTGGCGGCTCCATGCGGCCGACACGCATCGATCGGGTGTGGTTCACTCGGGGGATGCGGTTGCCGGCTGGGCTCGTGGTGCGGGCCCTCGCGGGCATGGTGGTGGGTTCGGTCGCCGCCCGACGCAGCTGGGACGTCTCCGGTCTCGACGACCGCCAGGTGGTGGTGCTGCTCGCCCTCTCGATCACGGTGATGGTGTCGGTCGCGATGCCCGGGCTGCAGGAGCACCTCGTGCGGCCGGGATCGGTGCCGGCGCTGATCGGTGTGATGCAGTTCGCGATCTACTGCTGCGTGCCCGAAACGGATCAGATCCCGCAGGTCGCGTTCGCCGTCGTGGTGCTGCTCACCATCGAGGTGGCAGCCGACCGGCCGCTGCCGTGGTGGCTGGTGGTGCCGGTGCTGGGGTGGGTGCTGTGGTCGGGCTTGTCAGGAGCGACGGGGCGCGACAGCGCGCTGGTGGGAACGCTGTTCGCCGCGTGGCCGTTGTTGGTCGTGCTCGCAGGAGTCGGCTCACCGCTCGTTGCGGGCGCTGTCGGTTCGATCGCTGCGGTGGCCGTCGCCCGCACCGGCGCGCTCCAATCGACCGGGCGTCCTGCACTGGTGGCCGTTGCTATCGCCGGCACGACGAGCCTGGTGCTGATCGGACTGGTGGGCGCGATGAGCCGGTCGCACGCAGCCGTCTGATCAGCTGCCGGTGCCGCGGACGATCGCTCCGAAGGTGTGCCAGACGATCGCGAGGTCGTTGCGTAGCGTGATGTTGCGGACGTAGTCGAGGTCGCCGTCGAAGCACTCGTGGAGGGGCACGTGCTGGGCGCGCTGGCCCACCTGCCAGGCTCCGGTGAGGCCGGGCCGCACGGTGTGCCGTTCGTGAGCGCGGAGCCCGTGCTGGTCGACCACCGCCGCCATCTCGGGTCGGGGGCCGACGAGGCTCATCTCGCCGCGCATGACGTTCACGAGCTGCGGCACTTCGTCGAGGCTCACCTTGCGGAGCCAGCGCCCGACCGTGGTGTGGCGCGGATCGTGTGGGACCTTGTGGCTCGTCCGCCGATCCGGCCCGTGGTACATGCCCGCGCTCTGGCGTCGACTCGGCAGCATCGTGCGGAACTTCAGCATCTCGAAGTTCTTCCCGTGGCGACCGACGCGGGTCTGGCGCAGCACGATGCCGCGCCCGAGGTTGATCCGCAGGACGAGACCCACCATCGCGATCACCGGAATCGCGACCAACAGGGCGGCGGAACCGACGGACAGATCAAGGCCCCGCTTGAAGAGGCGCGCGTATGGCCCAGCCGAAGCAGCGTTGGCAGTGGTGCGGTCATCGGCGCGGAGTTCAGCCGGGCCGGAAGACCTGTCCGTGTGCGTCACGAGATTCATCCTCCGTCGTCCTGGTGATCGCTGACATTCGTTTCGACGCTCGACAACCCGGGTATGTCGCGAGCGCTCCGAACCACTCGAGGCACTGGGGCAGGGTCGTCGTCGCTGACAGAGAGGTCTGTACCGTTGCCGACAGAGCTGTAGGCAGTGGCGCGCTCAGTGAAGAGCGCGGCAACCACGAGATACATGGAGGTTCGCCAACTGAGCACGGGCTCGGTCGTGCCGATCAGCATCACGGCGAGCATGACGACGCCGGTCAGGCGACCGCCCGGAGGTCGAACCGACGCGAGGTAGCTCGCCAGCGCAATGAGGAACAGTGCGACACCGACGAGACCGGTGGACATCGAGAGTTCGAGCATCATGTTGTGGGCGTGCTCGATCCTCGGGAACGGAAGCTCCCCCATCCGCCGCGCCTGAGGAAACAGGAACTGTCCAGATGACACCCCGTTTCCCAACACGGGTGCGTCGACGGTGGCCCGCAGCGCGACGGACCAAATGGTCTTGCGGCCGTTGATCGAGCTGAGGTCCTGTGCGTTCTCGTCCCGGGTGACGAAGTCGCCAGGATCCGGGATCATGCTGATCGCGACCATGACCGATGCTGCGAGCGCGAGGCCGATCAGGATCGTCCGTGTGAGACCGAGGCGGCGAAGCGCGATCACGAACAGACAGACAACGAGCGCGAGCAGAGCGGACCGTGTGCCGGTGGCGACGAGCGCGAGGAGGCCGATGACGAGGCTCCACCACGTGAGGAAACTGCGGTGCAGACGTTCGACGAGTTGAATCGTGGAGAGCAACACAGTGATCAACGCGATTTGAGACAAGTTGTTGGGGTGGAGGCTGTAGCCAGCGAAGCGATGCACTGTCCCGGCGTCGAACAGGATGGTGATGTCACGGATGAAGCCGGCAGTGAGGAACACCGCCATGGCACCCGTGTACGCACGCGAGAAGCGGGCGAAACCGAACTCGGATGTGAACCAGACGGCAGTGGTCCAGAGCCCGAGCGTGGCCAGGACCGCGCCGGCCGTGGTCACACGGGTGATGCTCCACACGACGCTGAGGGAGGACCAGAACAGCCAGATGGTCGAGGCGCGAAGCGGAGGCGTCCACAGCGTCTCGACCAGCCGGTGTGAGCGGACGACCAGGAACGCGAGGGGCATCATGCATGCGGCGATCACCCATGGAGCGGGTGCCATGCCCAGCAGTTCGAAGTCCACCGAGCCGAGAATGGCCTGGAGTCCGATCAGCCCGATCGCCCAGACCGGGGGCGTGGTTCGGTGTGTCCCGAGCCCAGCAGTCTCGCTGCTGCGAATCGCCGCGGTCGTCGGTGTCACAGGTTCGGTCGGCTCAGCGCGAGTGGACGAGGAGGGAGGAGAGAACGCCGGGAGATGCCCCCGCACGATCGATGATGGCAGCAGCCTTCTTGACGGAGGTGCGGTTGTCGACGAAGACGACGACGGCGTCGCACTGGCGGCTCCGGGTGCGGGGCGTGTCGGCAGTCGCGTACTCGGAAGACACGTCGACGAAGCTGAAGTCGTTGCCTGGCAGCGGTCTCGGCTCAGCCGCCATCGACGTGGTCAACCCATGCTCAGCGAGGTGGCGGGGCAGCATGGAGAGATCAACGCCTCGGCCAGTCGCATCGAGCAGTCCGATGACGCGGTGGTCGTGCTCGCCAGCCAGGTGCAGGCGGTCGGCGATCTGGCCCGTGCCGGTCAACACCCCGTTCCGTGTCGTCACTTCGTCGACAGTCGCAGCGCCGCATACGTTACGGAGCTGCCAGGCGGTGCGGAGAGAACCGGTGCGTCGATCGATCACCACGGCGGCAGCACCAGCGATGAGCAGCGTGGCGAGCCCGGCGGCGAGCGTGAGGGGCAAGCGGGTCGACCCCTTGTCGTCCGCCGATTCTGCGAGCCGCAGCACTTCGAACTGGGGATCGGGCAGGACGGTCGCGGCGAGGGCGGCGCGTTGGTTGATCCTGTCGCTGCGGTCACGCTCGGAGTCGATGAGCACCGCCTGGTCGACGTCGCGGTCGAGGGCGATCGTCCACCGTTGCTCCTCGCGAACTTGGTCGTACTCGACAGCCTGAAGCGCAGCGATCTCAGCGATCTGTGCGTTCGCCTGGTCCACCCTCGCCCGAATCTCGTCGATGCGTGTGGTGAGTTCGGCGATCTGTGCGTCGAGTGCGACGATCCCTTCGGTCGTGTCCTGGGTGGCCTCGGCGAGCCCTCGCTCCACCACGAGGTCTGCCGCTCGGTCAGCGGCTGCCACCGCATGATCGGCAGTATCGGCGACCACGTCGATGTTGAACACCGACAACAAGTCAGGAATCGACGTGCTGATGCTCTCGACTGCGAAGCCGAGGTCCGCCTCGAGCTCGGCCTCGAAGGCTGGATCGGCGACCATCACGCGGCCGTGTTCGAGGACGACGTCGTAGAACGGCCACACGACTTCGGTGGTGACGCCCACCCTGGAGGTCGCCGTGACATCGTCGACCGGGTCCTCGGTGGCGCCGATCAAGAACCAAACGCCGGCCGCTACGGCAGCAGTGCAGCCGAGGATGAGCCACGAACGACGAACGAGCGATGAGATCAGGAGGCTCATCGGTTCGAGATCTGACCGGGTTGCTCGGGTGGTGTTGGTCATGGTTGGTGTCCTCTTCCGCAGCGTCTCGTGAGGGTACCGATGGCTGACCACGCTGGCCAGTTCGATGTGATGTTCTTGACGAGCTCGAAACACGATCAACTCGAGGTCCTGAAGGTGGCAAGGCGGGCCCAACAGCTCACGTTGAGACGGCGCTTGGCGATCACGACCAGCGACAGGTTCCACCCGACCATCACCGACGTAGCTGCCCACGCCGCTCCCGCTGCACCGAAGGCGATCGTTCCGAGCGTGACGAGGATCACCGTCGTGGCAGCCGCTGACCACATGAGGCGCGCGTAGACGACCTCGAGTCCACTGAGCGACACGACGTAGCCGGATGGCCCCGTGATCGAGTTGACGAGGTTGCCGACGAGGAGGATTCGCAGGATCGTCGCCGACGCCGCGTACTCGCTGCCGAAGAGCCCGACGAGCGGCTCTGCGAGAAGTGCAGCCGCTGCGGTGATCGCGATGCTGGGCAGCGCGCAGACGCGGAGGCTTCTGTCGACGATGCGTTGTGTCTCGGGCCAGTCCTTCGTCGCTGCTGCGTCGGCGAGGTGCGATGACGCCACCGATTGCACGCCGGCGATGATGATTCGGCCGAGGACTGCCACACGGGTGGCAACGGCGTACGTCGCGACGTCGGCGCGTTCGAGTAGCGCCCCGACCACCAGGATGTCGGTGTAGTCCAACACGACGAACGCAAGGTGCGACGCGTAGAGAGGACGGCGCGTCGTGCGCCACCCAACGGTGTCGCTGATCGGGACGGCGGTCGCGATCGCCGGGCTGTAGCCGCGCTGCAGCACCAGATGGCCGGTGGCCGCCGCCACTGCCATCGTGGTGAGCCACGCGATCAGTGCGGTGCTCACCGTCAGTCGATCGACGCTCCACAGGACCGCGATCGACACACCGAAGACCGCCGGGTGGAGCAACTCGATGAGCGTCGACCCGACGACGAACCGATGGTTGCCCTGCAGGAGGGAGCGGACGAGATGAGTCAGCGCAAGCGGCCCGATGAGGACGAAACCCCAGAGAATGGCTGAGTCGGGATCATCGGCGAGGAGGCTGTAGATGCCGCATGCGACGATCGTCAGAGCTGCAGCGGTGAACAGGGTGACACGCCATGACGCCCGGACGAAGCCGCGGAAGAGCCCGAACTCGCCGCTGCGGTCGTAGTGGGGCAGAACCTTGACCGCTGTTGCCTCGTATCCCCGGTTGGGGAACCTGGCGAGGAGTTCGCCCCAGCTCCGCCCGAGCACGAAGCGTCCGTAGTCACTGACCCCGAGCGACCGGGCCAGAACGACTTGGAGGAGCAGACGCATCCCCGAGCCGCCGACGTTGACGACGACCGCCGCAACGGACGCGCGAGCCAACTGAGGGCGCGCTCGTTCGTTGAAGTCGGTCGTCGGAGAAGTCATCGCCCGACGAGGCGTCGCAGACGCCGAAGCACGCGAGCCCTCGCCCGGCGCTTGTTGAACGCGACGAGGTCAGCCGACGGCGTGTGGGGCGTGCGTGCCACTGTGCTGTGCAAGAAACCTGCTGCCATCCACAGACTGCCCGCGACGAAGGGTCGTCGGGGGATCCAACGGATGCACTTCCCCATCTCGAACCAGAGAGGAGCGCCGAGGTCGTAGTCCTCGCGCCCGTGTCTGTACATGCCGCGGCGCGCCGACTGTCCCTCGCCGGTACCAAGTGGTCGAAGGTGTTCGCACACGAGCGAGGGTTCGTGACGCGTGGTCCAGCCGTGCAGCTGCACGCCGATGCACACCTGATGGTCGATGCCCCCATAGGGCATGGCCATGAATCCGCCGACGTCGTCGTAGGCGGCCCTGCGGAAGACGAGCAGGCCGCCCGGGACGATGTCGACAGGAAACGGCTCGGGCTTGACTCGGCGAATCGCCTGGTAGGTGTACACGCCCCCGAAGATGCCCAGCTTTGGATCGTCTGCGAAGGCCCGCTCGGTCACCTCGAGGAAGTGTGGAGGTGGAACGACATCTGCATCGAACGTCACGATCATCTCGGTCTCGTCCGTCATGGCCATCCGGATGGCCTCGTTGACGCCGTTCGCCTTCGAGACGTCTCGCAGGAACCCACCCGGATTCGCCTCGGCCAAGGCGCGCCTCACAGAATCGGGCCGGGTGAGGACGTCGACCCAGGGCAAGTCGGCGCACAGCTCGCGAACGAGGTCACCGGTTCCATCAGTGGAGCCGTCGTCGATCACGATCCAGCGATCGGGGAGCCGGGTCTGGGCCCGGACGGCTTCGATGAGGTGAGGGAGGTACTCCACCTCGTTGCGAGCAGGGGTGACCACCAGCATGCGCGTGGTCATCAGCTTGGACCGCTTGGACCGCTTGGACCGCTTGAACGGCAAAGGCTGCGAAAGGCACTGCCACCCGTGTCGATGGGGGGCACCGGTGAACTCAGTTCTGTGCTCATCGGGGACCAGTATGGCGGTGGTTGTTGCGCCGATCCCCGCGTCGTGTCGGGAATGGTTCGTACGACCCATTCGCACCCGTCTTCGGTCGAGTGCTCGTGAGTCGCTCCTAAGCTCCGCTGTCCACGAGCAGAGGTGAAAGCGCAGACGACGATGAAGACGGTGGTGATCACAGGGTCTGGCGGGCTGATCGGGGCCCAGGCGGTCCGATGGTTCGCTGCGAAGGCGGAGCGGGTGATCGGTGTCGACAACGACATGCGGGCGTACTTCTTCGGTGACGAGGCGTCCACGCGGTGGGCGGTTGCCGACCTGGAACAGACGATCCCGCACTACGAGCACGAATCGATCGACATTCGCGACCGGGGAGCGATCGACGCGCCTGTTCGCCGAGCACTCGACCGACATCGAACTGGTCATCCACACGGCCGCGCAACCGTCGCACGACTGGGCAGCATTCGAGCCCCTCACCGACTTCGATGTGAACGCCGGTGGCACACTGAACGTGCTGGATGCCACTCGTCGGCACTGCCTGTCGGCGACGTTCATCTTCACCTCGACGAACAAGGTGTACGGCGACACCCCGAACCGCCTGCCGCTCGTGGAGACCGATCGCCGGTGGACGCTCGATCCGTCGCACGAGTGGGCCGAGTTCGGCATCCCTGAGGCGATGTCGCTCGATCACACGACGCACAGCATCTTCGGCGCGTCGAAGGTTGCGGCCGACGTGATGGTGCAGGAGTACGGGCGGTACTTCGGGATGTCCACCGGCGTGTTCCGCGGTGGGTGCCTCACCGGGCCCGGTCACTCAGGTGCTCCACTGCACGGATTCCTCGCCTACCTGATGAAGTGCACCGCGACCGGCCGGCCGTACACGGTGCTCGGCTACAAGGGCAAGCAGGTGCGCGACAACATCCATGCCGACGATCTGGTGCGTGCGTTCGACGCGTTCCATGCCGTGCCGCGCGCCGGCGAGGCGTACAACATCGGCGGTGGTCCGTCGGTCAACTGCTCGATGATCGAAGCGATCGACCTGTGTCAGGAGATCGCAGGGCGCGAGCTCGAGCGCAGCTACACCGACGAGCACCGCATCGGCGATCACATCTGGTGGGTGAGCGACATCCGCAAGTTCAGCGAGCACTATCCCGACTGGAGCCTCCGCTACGACATCCGCGGGATCCTGCAAGACATCCACGACCACGGTGTCGCTCGATGGAGCGAGGGCGGATGATGCGTCGCCTCGGTACGACAGTGAACGTGTTCGGTGTCGAGTTCATGGTCACCGACTACACCGATGCGACCGAGCGGATCATCGCCGCGGCCCGCGAACAGCGCTCGTATGCGGTGTCGGCACTGGCGGTGCACGGTCTGATGGAGGCTGTCGGAGACGAGTCGTTCATGCGGGCCGTGAACGGCATCGACATGGTCACGCCAGACGGCCAACCGGTTCGGTGGGCGATGAATGCGCTGCATCACACGGCGCTCGACGAGCGGGTGTACGGGCCCGATCTCACGTGGCACGTGCTCGAGGCCGCCGCGGCCGAAGACGTCGGCGTGTTCCTGTTCGGCTCGACCGAGGACACCTGCCAGGGTTTCACGGCCGAGATCGTGCGCCGGTTCCCGGAGCTGAAGGTGGATCACCAATCCGACCGGTTCCGCGACCCGACGCCCGAGGAGGACGCAGCCGACATCGAGCGGATCAACGCGAGCGGTGCCGGCGTGGTGCTCGTCGGCCGCGGGTGTCCTCGCCAGGAACGATGGGTGTCCGAGCACCGGGGCACGGTGCACGCGGCGATGTTGGCGGTCGGTGCAGCGTTCGACTACGGGGCAGGCACGTTGGCCGAGCCGCCGAAGTGGATGCAACGCGTCGGTCTCCAGTGGCTGTACCGCCTGTGCCAGGAGCCGGGCCGGCTGTGGAAGCGGTACCTGGTGACGAACTCGAAGTTCGTGTGGCACTTCGTTAAGGCGATGGTCAGACGGCCGCGCCGCGGGTGAGCTTCTGGGCGGCCTTGGCCTTGCCTTGGAGGTAGCGGGCGAGCGTGGCGAAGCCGACGATGAACACCGCGCCGCTGCCGAGCACGATGAAGAACAGGTTCTTGCGATCGGTGCCGGCGTACACGCCGTGGGCGGTGGCGAGCACGAAGCTGATGTAGGCGGTGAGGTGGATGCCGTGCCACACGGGTCGCGGCAGCTTCTTCATCATCAGACTCGAGGCCTCGACGAGCACGAGGAAGTAGAACGCGATCACGCCCATCGTGACCGGCACGGTCTTCCATTCGCTGGCCTGAGGCACGAGGATCTCGGCCCAGCCGAAGTGGACGTAGTTGTCGGCGACGAGAGCGCCGAGGTGGATGCCGGTGGTGACGACGGCGAGGGCGCCGAGCCAGCGGTGGAGGTCGAGCATCCACGCCGGGCGGTCGGCGGGCTTGAGCATCCGGGTCACCATCAACACGCCCCACAGGCACGAGCCGGCGAGCAGGAGCCAGGCGATGATCCCGCTGGACCGCGAGAGGTACCACCAGATCTGTTCGCTCATCTCGCCCTCTTCCTCATCTCTGGTCGCTCATGACGTGAACGCTCCGAGGCTGCGGGTGCGGTGCACGCCATCGTCGGAGTCGACGACGAGACCGGCAAGACCGAGCCGGTCGAGCATCGCGATCGCGGCGGCCGCGTCGAGCATCATCGCCGCAGTGGCGTAGACCTCGGCGGTGGCACAGTCGGCGGCGAGCACGGTGGCGGTGAGCGTGGTGGTCGTGGTCGGTCGCGCGGTGGTGGGGTCGATCAGGTGGTGGCAGCTCTGACCATCGGGTGTGGTCCACCGGCGGATGGTGGTGCCCGAGGTGGCGATGCCCCCGGTGGCGACTCGCAGCAGCGCGACATGCTTCGGCGGCGCCGAGGGGTCCTCGATGCCGAGGTACCAGCTGGTGTCGTCGCTGGGCACGCCGCGCACGGTGAGATCGCCGCCGAGGTTGACGAGCACGCCCGTGGCGCCGGCGGCGATGAGCTCGTCGGCGACCAGGTCGGCGGCGAACCCCTTGCCGATGCCACCGAGGTCGATCGCCGACGTGGCCGGGGCGGTGATGGTCGATCGGGCGGGATCGACCATCACCATCGCCGACATGCCCACGACGCGCCCGGGCACGATGGGGGCGGCCACCGATGACAGCGCGCTGTGCGTGTAGCCGAGCTCGACGAGCGCGGGCAGCATCGTGATGTCGAAGCGTCCGTCCGTCTGGCGCCAGCCGTCGAGCGCTCGTTGCACGACGGCGACCGTGTCAGCGCTCACCTCGACCGGCATGCCGGCGGCGCGGTTGGCGCGGGTGATGTCGCTGTCGGGACGGAAGCGGCTCCACTTCGCCTCCAGGTCGTGCGAGGCGCGCCTCGCCGCGCTCGGCAAGGTGCTCGCCGCCGCCGTAGATCACGAGGTGACCGCGGCCGCCCATCACGGTGAAGTCCCGTGTGTGGATCCGCGGGCTGGTGGTGCCCGGCGCGGTGTCGGTGCTGTCGGTGGTGACGCTGTGTGTCATGTGTGTGCCCTGACCGGTGTGATCAGGCGCCGCTCGGTGCGGTGGTGTTGGCCGGCGGTGGCGGTGGCGGCTGGGTGACCACAGGTGCTGGGGCCGGTGCGGGTGCTGGTGCTGGTGCAGGCGGTTGGGTGACCACGGGTGCCGGTTCGGGCGCCGGAGCGGGTGCCGGTGCAGCTGTGTCGACCGGTGCCGCAGCGACCGGTGCGGGTGCTGCGGCCGGTGCCGGGGCAGCCACTGGGGCTGCAGTGGGCTTCGCCGCCGGTGCGGGTGCAGGGGTGGCCGGTGCAGGTGTGGGTGCGGCGATGACGCCGGGTGCTGCGGGGGGTGCTGCTGCAGGATCCACCGGCGCGGGCACGACGGTGGTGGTCTCCATGCCCGGGATCGCGAGCACGATCGTTCCCGAGGTGATCTTGGTGGGATCGGCGACAGTGGCGTCCACCGCGCCGGGCACGGTGGACGCTGTGGCGGTCGGGTCGACCGGCGTGGTTGCTGCTGCGCCGGCGGGCGGTGGCGCAGCAGCGAAGGTGGGCTCGTCCGGCCGGTTGGCCGACGCGATCACCGCGGTGAGGGCGAAGATGCCGGAGGCCGTCAGTCCGCTGACGGCGATGCGCGCGCCCGCCGCGACGTGGCCGCGACGTCGTTCGCGTGCGTCTGCGGCTCGAGCGGCCGCAGCATTTGTTCGGCTGGTGGGAGCCGGTGCCTGCGCCTGGGCAACCATGACGGTCGGGGCAGTCTGGGCAATGACCACGTGCGGCGGTGCAGGCGGGGTGGTGGGCGCAGCCCAGGACACCTGCACCGTCGGCTGGGCAACCGGTGCTGGTGAGGTCCTGCTGGGTGCGATCGGGTTCTGGCCGCGGTTGGCGCGGATCTGGGCGATGCGTTCTTCTCGGCTGAGCTCAGTCATCGTCGCCCGCTTCCTCGTGCTCATCCTCGTGCTCGCCGTTGTTGTCCTCGTCCTCGTCTTCGTCTTCGTGCTCGTCTTCGTGCTCGCCGCCGCCAGACGGTGAGGTGGTGGCCGAAGCGGAAGGCAGTGCGGCGGGCGCGGCGGAGATGATCGGAGCGTCGTCGTCGTACTCCCCGTCGTCGTACTCGCCGTCGTTTTCGTCATCGTCATCGTCGTACGACGTGGTGGGGGCCACGGCCGGTGCGGGGGTGAGCGGCTGCGTGGTGGTGGTCGAGCCGGGCGTGCTCGAGGTGCTGATCACGGAGATCGTGATCGGCGCAGGTGTCGGGGCGCCGGCGACGGGCATCGACGACACCGACGGGACGAGCGCGCCGTTCACGAGATCGGCGCCGAAGGTGACGGTCTGGAAGGCGTCGGTGAAGAGGATCTCGACGTGGTTGCCGACGGCGCTGGCGCCGGAGACGGTCCACCCGGCAGCCGGGGTCGCGCCGCTGACCGTGGCGCCGCTGTCGCTGTAGTCGACGGTGACGGTGCCGGCTGGGCCCACCTGATAGGTGACCGTCGCTCCGGTGGCGGTGGCCAGAGTGGTACTGGTGGTGCTGGTACCGATCGTTGCGGTGGGGGCCGGGTCGGCCTGGGCGGTGCCCGAACCAGAGAACGCGGCCATGGCGGCGCCGCCGGTGCCGACGACTCCGGCAATCGTGAGACTGGTGACCCATGCTCGATTCATTCGCTTGCGCTCCGTTCGTGAATGCCCGCACTGTTGTGCCGGATCAGTAGAACGGTTCGCGATCCAGAGGGTGACCGGAGAACGTCCAAGGGACGTCCAAGAGATCGACAAGGTCTGCGGTCCACGTCCCGCACGACCGTCAAGGGCTGGTCAAACCGGTCACGGATGGTGGGCGAGGGTGCCGCGCGGGGTTCGGCATCTACCATCTGGCCCGTGCGGCGCGTCCTGGCGGATCTCTGGGACCTTGCCACGATCGCAGTGCCAGGTGCCGGGCTCGCTGCGGCAGGTGGAGCCATCGCCGCGGCGTTCACCGGAAGGTGGTGGCTCGTGAGTGCGCTGGTGCTCGTGGCGGTGTGTGCGCTGGTGTTCACGTGGTGGCCGCGCCGTCGGGTGCTGGCTCCCGGTGCGTGTGACGGCGTGCGGATGACGGCGGCGAACCTCTGGTACTGGAACCCTGACATGGTCGAGGCGGGGCGGTCGTTGCTGGCCGAACCGTCCGACGTGCTGGTCGTGAGCGAGCTGAGCGGCGAGACGCACGAGGTGCTGGCTGCGCACTTCGCGCACCACGAGGTGCTGCAGATCGGCGGTGCGACGGGTCATGGCGTGTACTCGCGCTTCCCGCTCGAACGGCTGGCCCAGCCGGCGCTTCGCGGGCAGGTGCTGCTGGTGCGGGTGCTCGCTCCGTCGCCGTTCCACATGTACGCCGTGCACATGCCGCGGCCGACGGTGTTCGAGCAGGCGAGCGATGGCACAGCGCGCCTCGCCGAGTGCCGCGACGAGATCCGCAGGCTGGCCGAGATGGCCGCGTCGATGCCCGACACGGTGGTGGTCGGCGACCTCAACCTGGCGGACCGCCAACCCATGTACCGCGATCTGGTGAGTGGCCGCTTGGATGCGATGCGGACTGCCCGTGCAGGCAACACCTTTCAGGCGCATCGCAAGCACGCCTACTGGCGCCTGTTCGCGATGCGCATCGACCACCTGGTCGTGCCGGCCGACTGGGCGGTGAGCGATGCGCGTGTGGTCCGCATCGCCGGCTCCGACCATCGGGCGGTGTGCGCCACGATCGCTCCGAGGGCCTGAACGATCCAGCGGGTTCTGACCGGCGTGGCATGATCGATCGATGAAGCAGGCGGGACTGATGCGCACCCGGTGGCGTCGCTGTACGCACCTCGTGGCGGTCGGTGTGCTGGCCATCGCCGGCGTGGCGGTGTCGCCGTCTGCGCAACCGACCCAGGCTGCGGATGCCACCTCGAGGTTCGTGCCGTTGGCGCCGGCGCGTGTGCTCGACAGCCGACCAGGTGAGGGCCCGGCCGACGACGGAGTCAACGCCCTCGTCGCCGGCGGCTCGCAGGTGCGCGTGCAGCTGACCGGCCGGGCGGGCATGCCGTCGAGCGGCGTGTCGGCAGTGGTGCTGAACGTGACGATGACCGAGGCGACCGCCCCCGGCTTCGTGCAGGTGCTGCCGAGTGGCAACACCGACATCGGCAGCGTGTCGAACCTCAACGTCGAATCGGCAGGCCAGACGATCGCCAATCAGGTGACGGTGCCCGTGGGCGCCGATGGGGCAGTCTCGATCTACACCCAGGGTGGCGGTCACCTGATCGCCGACGTGTTCGGCTACTTCACGCCGGCGGTCGAGTCGACCAGTGGTCGCTACCTCCCGTTGGCGTCGCCATCGCCGCGGCGAGTGCTCGATACGCGTGACACCACGATCGTGGCCGCCGGCGGCACGGTACGCGTGGCCGTCGCGACCGGCAGCGATCTCGGCGGTGGCGTGGCGACGCCGGGTCAGGCATCCGCAGTGGTGTTGAACCTCACGGTCACACAGGCGACCGA
The DNA here is from genome assembly GCA_963791635.1 of uncultured Acidimicrobiaceae bacterium. Taxonomy (GTDB): domain Bacteria; phylum Actinomycetota; class Acidimicrobiia; order Acidimicrobiales; family Ilumatobacteraceae; genus VFMC01. The sequence goes on along the minus strand of CAWBTC010000019.1, from coordinate 50,150 downwards.
TGCGGGCTTCTGGCAGGTGGTGCCGACGAACGGCGCGACGGCACTGGGCACGTCGTCGAACCTCAACATCACGCGTCCCGGCCAGACGTTGTCGAACCAGGTGATCGTGCCGCTCGGCGCCGATGGCACGGTGACGGTGTTCTCCCAGCGCGGCGGTCATGTGATCGTCGACATCGCCGGTGTGATGACGGGGCCGTCGAGCGCCCGGTCGGCGATCGGGTTGTTCGTGCCGATCACGCCCGCGCTCTCGTGGACACGCGTGATGCCGCGAACACGAGCCGGCTCGGTCCGATCCCTGCCGCTGGCGAACTGGTGGTGCAGACCGGCACCCGTTTCGGCATCCCGGCCGACGCGGCTGCGGTGGCGGCGAACGTCACGATGACCGATGCGTCCTCCGACGGCTTCGTCCAGGTGCTGCCGACCGGTCGGGCGACGTTGGGTGCGACGTCGACGTTGAACGTCGAGTCGGCCGGCCAGACCATCCCCAACGCGGCGTACGCCACGTTGGGCGATGACGCCAAGATCTCGCTGTACACCCAGCGAGGCGGTCAGTTGTTGGCTGATGCGACGGGCTGGTTCACCGGTCCACCGCTGCCGTCTCCGTCGCCGACGACCACGACGGTGCCTCCGTTCCCCTCGGCGGCGCAGTTCGCGTACGTGGGCACCTACAACCAGGGCGTCGCCTCACCGTCGCCGGGCATCACCCGCTACGGGTACGACCCGGTGGACGGCGCGCTCACCTCGCTCGGGGTGACCACCTCGGCGGACCCGACGTTCCTCGCGATCCACCCCAACAAGCGGTTCCTGTACACGGTGAACGAGCTCAGCCCCAGCGGCACGGTGGAGGCGTATTCGATCAACACGACCACCGGCGCGTTGACGTTCCTCGATCGTCGCAACGTGGGCGCGCTGCCCGCCCATCTCGTAGTGGACCCGACGGGCACCTCGGTGTTGGTGGGCAACTACTCGGGCGCGTCGTGGAGCGTGGTGGCGATCGACCCCGACGGTGGACTCGGTGCGGTGACCGGCACGGTGACGCGCACGGGTTCTGGCCCGAGTTCGCGTCAGCTCGCCCCGCACCCCCACGGCCTGGCGTTCGACCCCACGGGCACCTTCGTGGCGACCGCCGATCTCGGTGCCGACCGCCTCGAGATCTTCCGGTTGGTCAATGGTCGGCTCGAGTCGGTGGACGAGGTGGCGATCGCTGCTGGGTCGGGGCCGCGGCACGTGGCGTTCACGCCCAGCGGCGGCACGGTGTACGTGTTGAACGAGCTGAACGCCTCGATCTCGGTGTTCGCCTTCAACACCACCACGGGCGCGGTGGGCACGCTGCGCCAGACGGCGTCGATGGTGCCGGCTGGCTTCCCTGTCCGAGCGCAGCGGTGCCGAGATCGTGGTGCACCCGGGCGGTCAGTTCCTCTATGCGTCCAACCGGAGATTCGCGGTGCATCCTCAGGCTGACAGCATCGCCCGCTTCCGGATCGACCCGACGACGGGCACGTTGACGCAATTGGGCTGGACGACGACGGGCATCTCGGTGCCACGCACGATGAACCTCGATCCGACCGGCCGCTGGCTCTACGTCTTGAACCAGACCGGTGACACGATCCAGCAGTTCGAGGTCAACACCGCCACCGGCGACCTGTCGTTGGTGCGCACGACCACCTTGCGTCAGCCTGTGAGCATCGCCTTCACCGGCTGACGCGCGCCGCTGCGGCGGAGCCTCGCCGAGCTGGCGGGCGCCCGAACCGGTGGTCGCGATCCCGTTGCCTGTGATCTCGTACGTACCGAACTAACTACCCTGGTTGCCGATGACTGCCTCCGTCACGTCCGACACGTCCGACACGGCGCGAGGCGTGCTCGCACAGGTGTTCCGGCGGATGTCACCGGCGGACAAGGCTGCGATCGTGGAGCAGATGTCGAACGAGGCTCGCGAGTTGGCTCGGTGCGGGATCAGGTCTCGGCATCCCGAGTATCGGCCCGACGAAGTGGAGCACGCGCTGCACCGATTGCTGCTCGGAGACGAGCTGGCCGATCGGGCCTGGCCGTCGTTCACCCACCTTCGACCGTGACGCTGGCGGAGTTCCTGGCTGAGGTGGTCGGTCAGGGCGATGGTGTCGGCAGACTCCGACTTCGCTCGCTTCCCCGAGGTCACCTGGTTCAACCCGGTCGCCTGAACCCGCAGTCACACCAGGTCGTCGTCGCAGATCGTCTCTTCATGCACCTATCTGTAGTCATTAACAATGATAATGCCTTCTTTGGCGATCATTAATGGTAGCGTGATCGTGGAAGGAGCGGACTGCAATGGCATCACGACCGACACCAGTGCGAACCGAACGGGCCGCGGCGGAAATCGGCGAGCATCTCCGCACGTGGCGCAAGCTGCAGTCGCTCACCGCGCAACAGGTCGCAGAGCGAGCAGGCATCAATCGCAACACGCTCGGCAGGCTCGAGCGGGGTGAGATCTCCGTCGGATTCGACGTGCTCCTCAACGTGGTTCGTGCCCTGGGCAGGCTCGACGACCTGGTGAAAGCGCTCGATCCGTACGAGTCGGCCCTCGGTCGGGCACGTGCCGACGAAGCCCTCCCGAAGCGGGTACGTCGATGAGCGGGCGAGGGGCCGTGTCGATCGGCGTGTGGCTCGAGATGGGTGGGGCCGATGTCGAGGTCGGCACCGCACATGTGAGCAGCCGCAGGGAGGTGGTCTCCACACGATTCGTGTACGCGGACACGTACCTCGGTCGCCCCGATGCGTTCGAGATCAGCCCGGACCTACCGTTGGCCAGCGGCGGCGGCACCACGGAGGGACTGCCCGGAGCGGTTGCCGACTCTGCTCCAGACCGCTGGGGACGCAGCCTGATCAAGAAGCGGATGATGTCGGGTGGTCGGGTCGGCGACGGTCGCCCCCGCACCGTCACCGAGGTCGACTTCCTGCTCGGCGTCAGCGATCTCACACGTCAGGGCGCGCTCCGTTACCGGCTGGGTGGTTCTGAGTTCCACGCGCCGGGCCATGCCGTACCGAAGCTCATTGAACTCCCACGGCTGCTCCATGCGGCGGATGTCGCGACAGCCGAGGGTGGTGATGACCAGGCGGCGGTGCAGGAGCTGCTGGATGCCGGCTCGGCTTCGCTCGGCGGAGCGAGGCCCAAGGCGTCGGTCCGCGACGGCGACCGACTGTTCATCGCCAAGTTCCCTCATCGCAGCGATGAGTGGGACGTGATCGCGTGGGAGAAGTCCGTTCTCGATCTGGCCGAACGATGCGGTGTTCGATCGTCGCCACGCCGGCTGGTACAGGTGGCTGGTCGGAGCGTGCTGTTGGTGCAACGGTTCGACCGAGTGGGCGATCGCGCGACGCCCGTACGTGAGCGCGATGTCGCTGCTCGGCAGCCGTGATGGCGATTCGAGGGACTACCTCGAGATCGCTGAAGCGATCGGCGATCACGGCAGCAGCGTGGTGGCCGACCTGGAGGAGCTGTGGCGTCGCATCGCCTTCTCGGTAGCGGTCAACAACACCGACGACCACCTGCGCAACCATGGTTTCGTGCGAGAGGGTGCGGGCTGGACGTTGTCGCCGGTGTTCGATGTCAACCCGAACCCTGACGTTGCGGCAGGTCGGGTCACGTCCATCTCGTACGCAGTGTCGCGTGGCGATGCAACGATGGCCGTGACGGATGCAGCCCGCTACTTCGGGCTCACCGCCGATCGCGCTGCTGCGATCTCGGCGGAGATCCGTGCGGTGGTGTCGGGATGGCGGCAGACGGCTCGTTCGAACGGGATCACCGAGTCCGACCTGCGCCGGTTCGCCCCGGTGCTCGACACGTCGTCTTGAGGAACGGGTCACGTTCGGGTGCACTCGAACGGGAACGTCAGAGGGTCCGCTTGTCGATCCGAGAGGCGGTCGACGCAAGAGGAGCGTGTTGACAACTGTTGATAGTTCTTCCACACTCGGGCCATGAGCCGAAACACGATGAGTTTCGCCCTTCCCGAATCGTTGCGGGACTACATCGACGGTCGGGTCCGCGACGGGAAACTACGGCAACACCAGTGAGTACCTGCGTGATCTCATCCGGCGCGATCAGCGCGAGCAGGCCGCCCTGCGTCTGCGCGATCTGATCGCCGATGGTCTTGCATCTGGTGACGGACGAGTCGTCACAGATGACGTGATCGCCTCCCTCCGCGAACGGGCTCTGGGCGCCGACGCGTGACGGCAGCCGTACGACTGCGGCCACTGGCCGAAGCCGATCTGGTCCAACGAACCCGCCACTACCGACGAGAGGGCGGTGACGCTCTCGGTGAACGATTCTTCGACGCCGCCATGGCGACGCTCGGAGCGATCGCGCAGATGCCAGGCGCTGGTTCCCCGCGCGCCGCCGAGATGTGTGGCATCGCCGGTCTCCGAGTCCGCCGCGTCAGCGGCTTCCCCTGCGGTTGGTTCTACTTCTTCACCGACGATCAAGTCGACGTCGTTCGATTGCTCGCGGATTCGCAGGACCTGTCAGCGATCCTCGCCGGCATCACGAACGAGTAGCTCCGCAGCGGGGTTCAGCGGGTGGTCTTCATCCGACGTAGGTGACGTCGCGGCTCTGGGTGCCGTCGCCGTGCCCGGTGGCGGTGTTGACATCCGCCGCACAGCGGCGCAACTCGGTCAGGAGAGCAACCGCTCGTTCTCCTGAGAACTGACCGGCGGCCCGCTGCGTGCACGTAGGAGTCGCAGCGGGCCGGGTGTGGTCGGGGCTGGCGGTTCACCGGGGGTGAGTCGTCGGCGTCGAGGATCCGACCGTACGACGGCCTGCATGACCAATCAAGGTCGTTTGGGTCTCACTTCCATGAACATCCAACGATCATGTCGACACAGAGTCGTAGTGCGCCGTGCGTTGCCCAGGTTTCTCGGATCAGAGCGTCGAGCGCATCCACTCGACGGTGTTGCGGAGGCCTTCGCTGAAGGGGACTGCTTGCACGTCGGGGAACAGCGCGCGCAGCCGGGTCATGTCGGCTTGGCTGTGGGGCACGTCGCCGGCGCGGTTGTCGGTGTGGGTCCGTTCGATCGGGTGGCCGACGATCTCCTCGAGTGAAGCGATCACGTCGAGCAGGGTCACGCGGGTGCCGAACGCGAGGTTCACCGGACCGGGGCTCGACACCTTGCGCAGCACGGCGTCGGTGATCGCCGCGACCACGCTGCCGACGTAGGTGAAGTCGCGGCTCTGGGTGCCGTCACCGTGCACGGTCAACGGTGTGCCGGTGAGGGCTGCGAGCACGAACGCGGGGATGACCGCCGCGTAGGCGTGGCCGGCGGGTTGCAGCGGGCCGAACACGTTGAAGAACCGGAACGCCAACGTGGGCATGCCATACGAGCTGCCCCACGCGAGCGTGTAGCCCTCGGTCACCAGCTTGCTGCCGGCGTACGGCGACAGCGGCCGGGTGGCCAGCTCTTCGTGCTTGGGCAGGATCGGGTTGCTGCCGTACACCGACGAGCTGGAGGCGACGATGGTGTGCAGCCCACCGTGGCGGCGTGCTGCTTCGAGCACCATCAGCGTCCCGGTGGCATTGGCGTGGTGCGTGGCGAGCGGGTTCGCCACGCTGCGGGGCACGCTGCCGAGCGCGGCCAGATGCACCACCGCATCAGCCCCGGCGAAGGCAGCGTCCAACGACGCGTCGGACAGGATCGTGCCTTCCACGAACCGCACGTCGAGCCCGTCGATGTTGGCGCGGTTGCCGGTGGAGAGGTCGTCGATCACCGACACCTCGCAGCCGGCAGCCAGCAGTGCCTCGACACAGGTTGCCCCCGATGAACCCCGCCCCGCCTGTGATCGCGACTCTCATGTGCGTGGAGGCTAACGCTGGGCCGTTCAGTCCTGGCGTGGCTGTCGGTTCATGCGATGGACGTCGGCACGATCCTGCGGACGATCAGCTGCGATCTTGTTTCGTAGGAGGTCATCGCGACCAATGACGTCGAGGTGGAGACCATCGATGTCGAACGAGAGTCGTCGTTCCCCCAGGCGTCGAGATCGCCCGTCGCCCGAGGCAGGCCGTGGGCAGCGAGTGCGTAGCCACCGACGACGAGGTAGCGGACGTCATGTTCGTTGAATGATGCGACAAACTCTCTGAAGTCGGGATCCAGTTGCACCGCTGTCACCTCCGAACACTCGTCGGCGAAGGATCTCGACAGCGGCGATCCGCTCGGCCACAGGCTTCGACAACCAGAAATCGACATCGTCGTCGATGGTCTCGGTGCGATCGATCGAGGTTCGCGTGACGACCAACGCCATCGTCCCTCCGCGTCGAGTTCCCTGCGCAGGCATGTACTTGATCGTACAGCGGGTCGCCGAGCGCGCCGGGGTCAACCGCAACACGATCGGCCGCCTCGAGCGGGCGACGTGTCGGTGTGGTTCGATGTCTTCTTGAATGTCGTGCGGCACTCGGCCAGCTCGATCGGTTGGTTGCGGCGCTCGACCTCGTACGAGACGGCACTCGGCACAGCTCGTGCAGAGGCGGTTCAGTCGGGTGGGGCGATCTCGGTGCCGTCCTTGCGATGGGTGCTCCATCGGCCGGTGGGTTGCAGGCGGGCTCGCGCCCCGCTGGTGTAGCGCCAGTTGTTGTGGTGCGAGCAGGCCGGTCCACCGTTGTCCACCGCAGTGGCGCCGCCGTCGGAGTGGGGCACCAGGTGGTCGACGTGGCAGTCGGTGACCTGTCGGGTGCAGCCCGGGTGGGTGCATCTGGTGGCCAGCATCAGCACGGCATCACGCATCGGGCCGGTGAACAACCGACCGACCTTGGTCATCTGCACCGGTCGGCCGATCTCGTCGGTGACGACCAAGCGGACCTTGCCGTACAGTGCCGCGAGTGCTGCGTCCTTGGGGGCGATGAACTCGCCGTCGAGGGTTTGGCAGAGGGCCTTGCGGGTGCCGAACGGCGGCGGCGTCGTGCGGTACAGAGCGCCGCCGAACAACTCGTCGAGCCCGTGGATCATCGTGTTGATGTCGATCATGATGTTGACCACCGTGGACACCACGCCGTCGGCGGGTCGAGGTGGCACGGCGGCATCCGACGTACCACCCGCCGCTGTGCCGGCATCACCGAACGGATCGAGCTCGACATCGTCGGCGCCGTTGGCGCCGTCAACCGCGTCGTCCGATACCGGGAGATCGACATGGGCGAGCAGGTTGACGAACGCGTCGTAGCGACGTTGCTGTGAGGTGCGGCGCATGAGATCGGGCCGGGCGTCGTCGCCCCACTCCTGCTTGGCGGCGGCCCAGTCGAGATCCCACTCCACCTGTTCGAAGCGCTTGAGCAGTGCCTTGAACTTGGCGCCGTCGATCGCGGGTCCGTTCATCACGAACCGGAACTCGTGGTCGCTGAACTGCAACGAGGCGCTGCGTTGGCGATGTGCTCGCTCGGGGTCGGGCCCGTCCTGGTCGACGAGCAGCCGCCAGTTGCGCACGTGCTGCTCGAAGTCGGCGTACGAGAGCTGTGCGGCCTGCTCGAGGAAGTCGTCGATGAACAACGGCACGAACTGGCCGACCCGTGGCGTCTTGAACAGCCGGCCCAGCAGGTGCGCTTGGGCAACGCCGAGGCGACCGGTGATGAGCCGCTGCACCACCTGCGGCGCGACGGCGGCGAGCTTGGTGAGGTTGCGGCGCGAACGGGCTTCGATGTCGTTCCATCGGTGCACGCCACGACCCCACCCGGCCAGGCACGTGAAGCCGTCGGCGGTGTAGAGCTTGCGTCGTTCGATCTCGATCATCCGGTGGATGAGGAGTCCTTCGGTGCGGCGGCGGTCGAGCTCGTCGAGTCGGCACGTGTGCAACAGCTCAGCATCGGCGACATCAGCAAGGTCGGCCAGCTCGGGCAACTCGAGCGACGACTCGTCGCCCGGTGGGTCGGCGACCGAGATCGGTGGAGACGTATCGGCGTCCATGTATCAACCCCTTTCCCCGCATGGGGAACAACGATCCAATGGGAGGAACCCGTGAAGGGTTCGATGGTTCGTCCCGGGGGAACACGGAACAGTGATGACCCTACGCCGAGGGTGTCACACGCATGATGCGACGCCAACGGTGAAGGGATACCGACAACCCTACGAAAGGGGTGCGACACGCAAGCGGCACGACGGCTCACCACCTTGAATCACCGGGCGGGCGTGCATCTGGGCGAGGCCTACGATGACGCGGCCCGACGCGAGGAGGTCAACATGGACAGCGACGATCTGGAACGTCTGCTCATCGAACACACCGACGCATGGAACAGCCATGACATCGACCGGTTGATGCGCTTGTTCGCTGATGAGTGCGTGTTCGAGGCGTCCGGTGGGCCCGAGTCCCATGGCCGCAGGTTCCATGGTCGGGCCGAGGTGAGGACCGCGTTCGGCGATGTGTTCACTTCCATGCCGGACGCGAACTGGGGCGAGGGTCGTCACTTCGTGCTCTCCGATGACTACGGCGTGTCGGAGTGGAGACTGACCGGCACCATGCTCGATGGCGGACGCGTCGATGTCTTCGGCTGCGACTTCCTCACGATTCGTGACGGCAAGATCGTTCGGAAGAACTCCTTCCGAAAGCAGCGGCCTGTGGTGGCTGACTAGAGCTGGACCCTCCGGTGGCGGATCGCCGTGTGGTCTCTTCGAGGATCGCGGTGATGCCGGGGCCGACCGACGTTTCCTCCTCGCCGGGCTTCAGGTATCGCAAGGTGAACTGGCCCACGATCACCGATGGGGTGGTCGAGGATGGTCTCGATCTCGGCGATCACGTCGAGCAGCGTGACCCTGGTGCCGAACGCCAGGTGCACGGTTGGTTCAGGTGCAGCCGGTGGCGACGTCGATCGCTGCGCAGATCTGCCGCATTCGAGCGTCGCTGAGCCGGCCGAGGCGCTCGACGAGCAGGGCGACGGACACCGATTCGATGGAGTCGAGGTTGACGGCACTTCGCCGCGGGATCGGGTCGTCGTCGGGCTCGAGGACGACCTCGCTGGCGAGGCCCCGGATCGTGGTGGTGCAGGGCCCGATGAGAACGCGCCGAAGTCGTGGGATCGCTGCATCGCGTGACAGCACGACGACGGGCCGGCGGCCGATGTCGGGCGGCTCGCACCACCAGACCTCGCCGCGGCGGGGAAGGTCGGTCATCGACCGGCGGCGACACGGAACGACGCGAGATCGCCCCACTCGTCGGGCTCGTCGAGCGGGTGCTCGCGGTAGGCGGCGGTGTAGGCGGCGTCGATCTCGGCGGCACGATCGCTTGCGAGGAGCGAGGCGAGCGCCTCATCGATGAGCTCGGCATCCGTCGCAGCGGCCCGTGCTCGACGAGCGTCCTCGAGGAGGGTCTGATCAACCGTGGTGCTCAGGCGTGTTCTGGCCATGCCATGATCATGCCATCGTCGTGCCATCGTGGCAACGTTCACGGTGCCGGTTGGAAAACACGCACCTGTCACGGGCGAGCTGTCGACCACGATCGCGTCAACCTCTTGCACGAGGCGTGCGGGGATGCCATGGACGTCAGCCGACGGGCACGAGCTCGCGGTCGAGCTCGCCGTCGGTCCTGACGCGCGCGGCGCCGGCGTCTGCAACGGCAGGCACGGGATCAGCAGCAGCAACGGGAACACGCAGCGACTTCTGGCGGGTGAGGATGCCGAGGTTGGCGAAGCTGGTGTAGGCCAGGCCGGCGGCGAACAGCGCGGTCATTGCAAATGCAACGTATGGGATGGTGAGGATCGAGCTTGGGGCACGCGCCAGCATTCGCCGCCACGACAGCAGGCACAGCCCGAGTCAGGCGCCCATCTCCGCTGCCGACATCAGCTGGAAGAGCTCCGCGCGCCTCGTGTGAGAGCGGCCGCGTGAGCGTGCGCAGCGACGGCGACGGGCCAGTCCTGTGGGCCGCCGATGACGATCGGTTCGAAGTTGGAGCCGCCCTGGTCGGATCGCCGGGTCGTCTCTTCGAGGATCGCATGTGATGCCGTGGAGACCGATGCCGTCTCGTCTTTCGGGCTGGAGGTACCGGAGTGCGAACTGGCCGACGATCACGATCGCGATCGGTCGCGACCACGACGAAGAACGCAAGGATCGTCGCATCGAGCCCTCGTCGCCCCCGGTTCGAGCCGCCGACTGACCGGAACAGGGCCACCAACAGCGCGGGGAACACGCCGGCCATCCACACGCCGGCGATGTGTGGGCGAACCAATGCGGCGGAGCCGATGCCGACGATCGTCACAGATGCAGCGGGAGCAGAAGGCCCTGACGAGTGATCAATCGTGCGATGCCGTAGGTGCCGAGCCGAGGAAGCACATCATCAGCGCTTCCTTGCCAGATGATGACGGCCAATAGACGATGCTCGGCGCGAGCATGCAGAGCACTGCGTAGCGGCGTTTCGCGAGACCGGGCACGGCGATGCAGGCGGCCTTCACGAACAGCACCGCGCCCCAGTAGGCGAGCCATCCGAACATCACGAATCCGGTGAGCTTGCTGGACCCGACGAGGGTGTAGACGAACGAAGTGAAGCGCTCGACGAACTGCGGTGCCGGTGCCGCCCGGCAGCACACTGCCGAGGTTGTTCTCCCGCTCCACACTCGGCCCGCGAGAGTCGGCACCGTAGTCGTGGTAGCGCTGCGCATCCGTGGCGCCGCCGTACGCGTCGAAGGCGATCCAGTAGCGCGCGAGTGCTGCCGCCCACCTTGGCGAAGAAGCCGACGATCAACGGGAGCACAAGGTTGCCGAGCTCGCCTCGGAAGGAGCGGCGGATCACCAACACCGTCATCACGCTCATCGGTGGCACCACGACGAAGGCACCCCAGATGTCGTAGGACATCACGGTCATCGCGCACGCAAGCACCCACCAGGTACGCGATCCCCAGGCTGACGAAGAACGCCTCCGTGAGCCGTGGTGTTCATCAGGTCGACTCGGGCCGCTTCGTGTAGTCGCGGAGCAGCTCGTCGATGCTCGTCCATGTCGAGGCCCGAGGTTCGTCCACTCAGCAGGAGCAGTCGGGCGAGGGGTCTGCCTGGCAGCCGGCGGATGGCTGCGCCGGCGCCTGCGATCGGCCCTTGCGGCGGCTCTTGTCGTCCGGGCGAGCGACGCGTTCGCTGTAGTCGTAGTAGTAGTGCCGTCGCTCCTGCTTCATGCCGGTGATCACGAGCAACAGCGGCGCAGTGGTGAGGTCCCTGAGGATGGCGATCGTGCGTTCGGCGGCTTCGATCTCGGATCGGCCGACCTTCACGGCGACCACGATCAAGTCGGCCAATGGGACGAGCTCGAGCACCTCGGCAGTTGCTGTCGACGGGCGAGCTGTCGATCACGATCGCGTCGGCGTCGCGGGTCGAGGCGGGGCAGCAACTTGTGCGGTCGCTCGGGCCAGCTCGTCGGCCGCGCCGAGGCGCGCCCAGGTCGAGCAACGACAGGTTGGGCACGGCGGTCGGTCGCAGCAGGCGGTCAGGCTCGATCCAGTCGAGATCCTCGAGGATGTAGGGAAGGCTCTCGGTCGGGTTCGCCATGAGCCGAGCCGCGAGCTGCGGGCGGCGGAAGTCGGTGTTGACGGCGATGGTGCGGATGCCGGTCTCGGCGAAGGCGGCGGCGAGGTTGGCCGCCAGCGACGTCTTTCCTTCGCCTGGCGCCCGGTGACACGATCAACGTGATGCGGGCCCGGTCGGCAGGCGGCAGCGACGCTGTGCATGAAGCCGACGATGTTGCGCAGCGTGCGGTATGCGTCGGACAGCGAGTCGTGCTTGCCGCTGGCTGACCACCGACTTGGCCAGCTTCTCGTCCTTGACCTTCGGGATGGCGACTCGCGCTCGGAGGCCCGTGACCTCTTCGGCCTGCTCCCGGCTGCGGATCTTGCGATCGAGGCGGCCGAGGAGCACCGCGACCCCCAGGCCGAGCGCTGCGCCGGCGATTCCACCGAGCACGCCACGGGTCGTGCGCGAGCGCGGCGTCGCCAGCCACCCGTTTCCACGATCGGGACCGCCTCGGCCGTGGCGAGTGTGGTGAAGGTGAGGATGCTCGAGTTGTCGCTGAGCGATCTCGTTCTGTTGCAAGGCGACGCTGTACTGGTTGCGGACGGCGTCGGCTTCGGCGAGCAGCACCTGGTCGTCGGGAGTCGGCCAGTAGCGCTGCGGTCAGCTCGTCGAGCCGGTGCTTCAGTCTGTCGAGGCGTTCCTGCGACTTGGCGAGGCGGTCGATGTTCACCTCGTCCTGGCGAGTTGCCAGGTACGTGTTGGTCACTTCGGCGAAGGTGTCGGCGAGCAGCTCGGCCTGCTTCGGCCGTCGGCTGCGTGGTGGTGAACGTGAGCGCCCCCGTGTTCAGGTCGAAGTTGACCTCCACCTCGCTCGACAGTTCTGCGCCGGTCTTCGAGCTGCTCGAGCTGCTCGGCCACCTGGCGGGGCACCTCGCCGGTGGTGGCGAGCAGCGTGATCTGAGCTGGCGAGATCGGGGTCGACGCGGAGGTGGCCAGCTGAGTGTTGTTCAACAGCAGGGTGTGTGCTGCCGCGATATCGCGTGGGCTGGGATTCCTGCTCGACACTTCGCGGGTGCCGGCAGCGCGCCGAGCGCTGCTCCTGCGACCGTCAGGAGGGCGATCACCCACCAGCGGCTCCGTGCGGCCCCGAGTGCCGAGGTGTTGCCCATCGTTCCCAACCCAGTTGGGGGAGACTACCTCTCGGCGTGCTAACGGGCGGGTCAGCTCCTGAACGGGGTCAGGTGCCCTGATCGCAGGCGGTTGTGTTCGGTGGCGTCGATTCCGCTGGAGCGCCGGTCGGAGTGAATCCACCCCCGCTACCGTTGCTCGCGGTCCCAGCCGAAATCAACCTGGTAGGCAATGCACTTCCAGCACTTCTTGGCGCCACTGGTGCACAGGGCACGCAAGTCGAGCCGGACAGCGTACGTTCCGTCGTTCAACTGAACGGTTTGTCCTGCGGTGACCACGCGAACGGTCGTGGTGCTGCCCCACGCCCCCGCAATCGAAACGGTCGGGCTCGCATCCGCGACGATGTCGGCAGTGCCGGTCACGACCGTCCATCTGTACTGCAACGACTTGGTGAAGCCGACCGGACAGGCGATGTTGGCGATCTTCCCAGCAGTTGTGACGGTGATGCGGACGAAGTCGTTCTGGTTTCCCCCGCTGTTGACGACAGCCGTGGTGGCGACCACATCAGCGATGGTTGAAGGAAATGTCGCGGAGGTCGGCTGGCACTTGACGGTACCGAAGTCGGCGAAGGCGGTGCTCGTGGTGATCAGCGAGGCTCCTGCGGCCGCGGCCGTGCCACCGGCCAGCAGCTTCAGAACCTCCCGTCGATCACGCATCGACCGCCTCCTTCTGAGAATGCATCACCGAAGTCTGGGGGAGGAATCGTTGTTGACGAGCCCTGGTGTGTTCAGAGATCGTCAAGATCGGCACGGGTTCCATCGGAAGGTCGTCGTTCGGTCACGCCTCGCGCGGTCCGGCGAGCAGGCCGCCGATGGCTTCAGATGCGTGTGCTCGATCCTCCGCCGGCCGGATCAGACCCCTCTGATCAAGGGCGGAGAGCGAGGTGAACCACCCGGCGCTCACGCTGGCGGTGGCCAGTGCAGCGAGGTTGGTGGCTCGACTGGTTGCCGATGGGCCGAAGGCGACTGCTCCCGCAAGGTGGAACCGGTCGCACGGTGCAGGTGGGGCGACGATCGGGGCCCAAGCGACCCCCGCCAGTGGTGGCGGTACCCGGATCGAGGGTCCATCGGGCATGCAGCTCGACACCCCAGTTGACGACGTTCGGAGACGCCCTCGCGCCTCGAGGAGTTTTGTCAGCCACGAGGTGTGGACGCGGTGTCGACGTGAGGACGGCGCGATCCTCCCGCACGAATGCCCGCAGGTTCACCCAGGCGCGGCCATCGTTCGGTCGGCGCTCGTGGATGCCGCCGAGAACCGAAGCGAGCGCGTGGAGCACATCGGTGGGATCGGTCGACCGGGCTGAGCACGTCGCGGCCGTACCGGAGATGCGGCAGCGTGCGAAGGCCCCGGGCACCAGGCGGTGGCGGTGTGAGGTGCGCCCTGAACGCCGGGTTGGTGTCTGTCAACTCTTCGGTCATCGAGTCGTCGAGCCAGTGGGCGAACAGGTGTTCGGAGGAGCGAGAGCGAATCGGCGCAGTCGGCCTGCACGCCGACCAGTACGTCTCGCTGTTCACCCAGACGCAGCACGATGGAGCCCGCCCACACGGAGCGGTCTGGCGGGGCGCCTCAATAGTCGGGTGGGCAGGCGATGATCCTGCTGCCGTCGGAGGCCTCCTCGTCCACCGGGGTCATCACCACGGCGGGGTCGTCCGACATGCCCTGCAGCAGGTTCGCCATCGGCCAGTTGCTCCAGCGCTTCGAGCACCTTGGGGTGCAGTTCGGCGGCGTCGGTGTCGAACGGCCTCGGCCAGTTCGTCCAACCATGGCGGTCACGGTGGTCTCGCCGTCGCACATCACCCACACGGCACCGGCGAGGGCGTTCAGCCGGTGAATCGCCCGGGTGGATTCGCGGAACAGGACCGCCTCACCCTCGAACACCGCCGTCTCGACGTCGTCGACGCCGACGGGCATTGCGTCGTCGGGAAACCGTGTCTCGCCCACGGCGGCGAGTGTAGGCAAGGCGGCTGGGAACCGGACCCGACCGCGGGCCGGCCGGTAGGGTCGACCGGATGCAAGTGCGAGTGCTGTGGGTGATCAAGGGTCTCGGCCCTGGTGGGGCCGAGACCCTCCTCGCTGCCGCAGCCCGCGCCCACGACGGCCAGCACTTCCACATCGAGTGCGCCTACGTGTTGCCCTACAAGGATCACCTGGTCGGCGTGCTCGAGGCAGGCCGGCGTGAGGGTTCACTGCCTCAGCACAAGTGATCGGGATCTTCGCTGGCCGGCACGGCTGCGAGCACTCATCCGCACCGGTGACTGGGATGTGGTGCACGTGCACTCGCCGCTGCCCGGGTCGATCGCTCGCCTTGCCGCTCGCTCGATGCGGTGCCGACCGCCCGAAGCTGGTGTCCACCGAGCACAACGCGTGGGGCACCTTCGCGCCGCCGACGCGGATCGCTGAATCGCCTCACCTCGCGTTGGGACGACGCAGTGTTCGCCGTCAGCGATGAGGCTCGAGCGTCGATGAGCGGTGCGAGTCGCGCGAAGGCGATCACGCTCAGGCACGGCATCGACGTGGCCCACACCCGCGGCTTCTCCAGCCAGCGAGGCGCCGTCCGCTCCGAGTTGGGGATCGGCGACGAGGAGTTGGTGATCGGCACGGTCGCCAACTTCCGGGTGCAGAAGGACTACCCGAACCTGCTGCAGGCCGCTCGGCTGCTGATCGACCGTGATGTGCTGTCCGGTTCCTGATCGTGGGCCAGGGCCCGCTCGAGCGCGAGACCCGCGCGTTGGCCGAGCAGCTGCAGCTCGGCGACAGGGTGGTGTTCACCGGCTTCCGTGCCGATGCCGTGCG
Organism: uncultured Acidimicrobiaceae bacterium; assembly: GCA_963791635.1. GTDB lineage: Bacteria > Actinomycetota > Acidimicrobiia > Acidimicrobiales > Ilumatobacteraceae > VFMC01. The sequence continues at coordinate 34,736 of CAWBTC010000019.1, read as the reverse complement.
GGTGATGTCTGCATTCGACGTGTTCACTCTGGCGTCCAGCTGGGAGGGCCTGCCGGTCGCGTTGATGGAGGCGCTCGCGCTCGGCCTGCCGGTGGTGGCCACGGCCGTGGGCGGAGTGGCAGAGGTGATGCGCGACGGCGACGGATGCGCTGCTCGTGCCGCCGGGCAACCCACGTGCGCTCGCCGACGCCTGGCAACGGGTGATCGGCGACCAGACGCTGCGCACTCGGTTGGCCCGGGCGGCAGCAGACCGTGCCGAGGAGTTCGACGTGGGCCGCGCGCAGCACGAGCTCGAAGCCACGTATCCCGGCTGGCGCGCTGCGCCGCCGCGGCGGCAGGCCGAGCCAGCGGTGCGCCACCGGCTGCAGGCCAAGCAGACGCGCACGAAGGCGGCCGGGTCTCGAGATCAGGCCGGCCACGCCCGACGATCGGGCGCAGATCCTCGGCCTGCTGCAGCGCTCGCTCGGCTGGGGCGACGACCCTCGCTTCGCCGAGCTCTATCGCTGGAAGCACGAGACGAATGCATTCGGCCCGTCGCCCACGTGGGTGGCTGTCGATGGCGATCGCATCGCCGGCGTGCGCATCTTCATGCGCTGGGAGTTCGTGCGCGGCGGGCGGGTGCTGCGGGCGGTGCGTGCGGTCGACACCGCCACCGATCCCGACTACCAAGGGCGAGGGCTGTTCACGGCGCTCACCATCCAGGCGCTCGACGAGATGAAGTCCGACGGCGTCGACTTCGTGTTCAACACCCCGAACGACCAGAGCCTCCCGGGCTACCTGAAGATGGGCTGGCGCGAGGTTGGCCGGTTGCCTGCTGCGGTCCGGATGAGGGGCCCGGGCGCTGCGCTCAAGATGGTGCGGGCACGGGTGCCGTCGGCGCACTGGTCGGAGCCGATCGCAGGTCGGCGTGCCGTTCGACGAGTGGGCCGACGGCAGCAGCGACATCGGCCCGCGCTGCGACCTGCCCATTCGCACGCTCGCCACCAACTCGACCCAGGCCTTCTACCGGTGGCGCTTCGGCATCCCTGAGCTCGCACTACCGGGTGGTGGAGGGCGATGGTGGCGCAATCGTGGTGCGTGCTCGCCGCCGAGGCCCGGCGCTCGAACTCGTACAGCTGGCGTCGTTCGGCCTCGACGGCACGAGCACAGACCGGCTCACCGCTTCGGCGATGCGTGAGGCAGGTGCAGACCACGCGATCCGCATCGGGCAGGGCAATCCGCGCACGGGCTTCGTGCCGCTGCCCGGCGGCGGGCCGGTGTTCACCTTCCGGGCGTTGAACGAGCACGGCACGCCACCGCTGTCGAACTGGGCCCTCACCATGGGCGACATCGAGCTGTTCTGACCGATGGCCGAGCCGCGGGTCCTCATCGTCATCTCCTCGGCGAACCGTCGTGGCGCCGAACTCGAAGGCATCGAACTGGCGGCAGAGCTGTCCACGAACGGCACACCGGCGTCGGTCGTAGCACTGGCGCCGTCGGCGACCGGAGTGGCAGTGGACGCGGAGATCATCGGCGATCGGCCGCTGTCGATCGGCACGATCCGTGAGCTGCGCCGCCGGGCTCGTTCGGTCGACGTGGTGGTCGCCTACGGCTCGTCCTCGTTGCCGGCCTGTGCGATCGCCCTGCTCGGCAGCGGAGTGCCCTTCGTGTATCGCAGCATCGGTGATCCCGGCCGATGGGTACGAGGACGCCTCCATCGGCTGCGCACGGCGCTCCTGTTCCATCGTGCTCGTCATGTGGTGGCACTGTGGCCCGAAGCGGCGCTGTCGATCGTGCGGCTCTACCGAGTTCTCGAACGGCGGGTGACGGTGATCCCCAACGCTCGCAGCTCCGATCGGTTTCGCCCCGCATCGGCGACTGAACGGAGCGATGCTCGTGCCGCCCTTGGTGTCTCGTCGGACGAGCGAGTGGTCGTCTTCGTCGGAGCCCTGTCGGAGGAGAAGCGACCCCTCCTTGCGATCGAGGCCGTCATGGCCGTCGACGGGCTGTTGCTGCTCGTGGCCGGTGACGGCCCGCTTCGCCCCGAGTGTCCACGAGGCGGCGGCACGGTCAGGTGGGCGAGTGCGATGCCTCGGGTCGGTGGCCGACGTGACGCAGGTGCTGCATGCCGCCGATGTGGTCGTGTCGACCAGTCGTACCGAGGGAATGCCGGGCTCGCTGATCGAAGCGGTGTTGTGCGGGGTGCCGGTGGTGGCGACCGATGTGGGTGCGATCAGCCAGCTGCTCGAGCGAGCGCCCTCGCTGCTGTTGTCTGTGGATGCCTCTCCGTCGGCGATCGGTGCGGCGCTGATAGAGGCGCTCACGATGGTTGTCGAGGGCCCGATCGACCGGTCATTCACGTGGGAGCGTCGTCGTGCCCGCCTGGCAGACGTTGCTCCGAACGACAGCCGGTGGCTGACCGGCGCAATCAGCCGTACTCGGCGAGCCAGCTCTCCAGCATCAGGACAGCCCAGAGGCGATAGTCGTAGTTGCGGGCACCCGATTGGTGTTCGTTCCACGTTCGTCGCAGCGCCGTACCGTCGAGCCAGCCGTTGGCGACCGAGGTCGAGCTGTCGACGAGGTCGCTCGCCCAGCCGCGAAGGGGGCCCCGCAGCCAGATCGCGAGCGGTGGGTCGAAGCCCATCTTCGGTCGGTCGACGATGGACGGGGGCACGAGGCCGTTGAGCACCTCGCGGAGCACGAGCTTGCCGACACCGCCCTTGGTCTTCACCTCCAGCGGCTGTCGCCACGACCACTCCAGCAGCCGGTGGTCGAGGAACGGCGAGCGCACCTCGAGCGATGCAGCCATGCTCGCCCGGTCCACCTTCACGAGCATCTGATCGGGCAACACGACGGCGGTGTCGGTGACATCATCTGCTCGATGGGTCCGAGCCCGTTCATCGGTGTGGAGAACGCCGCAGCGGCGCTTGCGCCAGGCACGGCTTCGGCGGGCCAGATCTGAGCGAGGCTGCTCCACAGATCGACATCTGCCGGCTCGCATCACGGTGGCGGCCTTCTGCACCTTGTCGCCCAGGTTGGGCACGCGGAACCGCTCCGGGAGGCATCGCCCGATCGACGCGCCAACTCGATCGATCGACGCGGGCGAGGGTGCGAGGAGCATTCGCCCAAGGCCGGATCGAATCGGGCCCGGCATCCAACCGACCTTCGACCACAGCGAGCTGCCGAGCGCGTGGCGGTTGTAGCCGGCGAAGATCTCGTCGCCGCCGTCGCCGGCAAGGCACACCGTCAGCTCGCGTCGGGCGGCCCGGCACAGCAGCAGGCTCGGCAGCATCGAAGGGTCGGCGAAGGGCTCGTCCCACACTTTGCGACAGATCGGGAATCGCATCGAGGACGGCCGACATCGGCAGCTCGACCGAGGTGTGCTTCGTGCCGAGGTGCTCGGCCACGCTCGTGGCGTGCTCGCTCTCGTCGAAGCCGAGCTCGGGCATCTTCACCGTGAAGGTGCGCAATGGAGTGCCACCGAGCGACTGTTGCGCAAAGGCTGCCACCAGGCTGCTGTCGATGCCGCCGGAGAGGAACGATCCCGAGTGGCACGTCGCTCTCGAGGCGCAGTCCCACCGCATCGGCCAGCAGCGGTCGGAGTTCCTCGGCTGCCGAAGCGACCGACGTATGACGGCGACCGGCGAAGCTGGCGCTCGACGGACTGCTGCGACGCTCCACCACTGTCGATCGGTGACGCTCACCGTGCCGTCGCGCAGCTGGGCTTCGATCAGATGTCCAGGGCTGAGTTGTTGCACGCCGCGGTAGATCGTTCCGGGGTGGGGGATGAAGCTCCAGCGCAGCAACGACTGCACGGCCGACCGGATCGATCTCGGGCCGGAAGTCGGGCAGCGCCCGAAACGCCTTCAGTTCGCTGGCGAACAGCAACCGTCGGCCGTCGTTGGTCCAGTACAGCGGCTTCTCGCCCAGGCGATCGCGAGCGAGCGTGAGCGTGCGGCTGGAGGTGTCCCACGCAGCGAACGCGAACATGCCGTTCGTCTTGAGCAACGTGCGCTCGACGCCCCACGCATCGATCGCTTCGACCAGGGTCTCGGTGTCGCTGTGCCCGCGGAAGCGAACGCCATGCGACTCGAGCTCAGCCCGGATGGAGCGGTGGTTGTAGATCTCGCCGTTGTAGGCGACCACCCAGCGACCCGACGCGCTGTGCATCGGCTGCGCCCCGAGTGGGCTCAGATCGATGATCGAGAGACGGCGATGGCCGAGTGCGATGTTCGCGCCATCGCTCCACGTCGCTGCCCAGATCGGGGCCACGGTGTACGAGCGCGCGAGCGAGCGTCTCTGCAAACGCGCCGGTGCAACCCGCGCCGAGCCCGCCCGCTACACCGCACATCTGTCAGATGGTACGCCATGAGAAACCCTCTCACCAGGTGAATCATGAGGAACTCCTGAAACGACCAACACGGAGGCGGCGAAGGTTACGGAAGGTGGAATGGTTATCGGACGCCGTGATGCATGAGGGACCTATCGTGGTGGAATGCGTGCATTGGTGACGGGAGCGGCGGGATTCATCGGTTCGACGCTCACTGACCGTTTGCTGGCTGAGGGATGGACGGTTCACGGCGTGGACGTGCTCACCGACTACTACGACCCGGAGATGAAACGCAGCAACATTGCGAATGCAACTGCGCACCCCGCATTCACGGGTTCGTATGTCGATCTGCGCACGTCTGATCTGGCGCCCCTCCTGGATGGTGTCGACGTGGTCTTCCATCTGGCCGCCCAGCCCGGGGTGCGAGGATCTTGGGCCGAGCGGTTTCGCATTGTACGACGACCAGAACATCCGTGTTACCCAGCGGCTGCTCGAAGCGGTGAGTGCCAGGCCCGGTACTCGGGTTGTGTTCGCTTCGTCGTCGTCGGTGTACGGCAACCCGGAACGGGTGCCCACCGAGGAGACCGACCGCACGCGGCCGTTCAGCCCGTATGGCGTCACCAAGCTGGCCGGCGAGCATCTGTGCCAGCGCGTACGCGGACAACTTCGGGGTGGCCCGTCGCGATCCTGCGCTACTTCACCGTGTACGGGCCGCGGCAGCGCCCGGACATGGCGATCCACCGCTCTGATCGAAGCGGCTCGTCGGCAGACCCCGTTCCCGCTCTTCGGCGACGGGTCGCAGGTCCGCGACTTCACCTACGTCGACGACGTCGTTGCGGCCAACATGCTGCCGCATCGGCCCCAGAGGTTCCGGGCGCAGCCGCTCAACGTCGCCGGCGGGTCGTCGACCACGTTGCTCGAACTCGTGGACATGGTCGGCGAGGCAGTCGGCCAGGCGGTGCCCGTCGACTGGCAGGAGGCCAAGCCGGGTGATGTCGACCGCACGGGCGGTGACGTCGCATCGTGCCGTGCGCTGATCGGGTGGCAGCCGACGCGTGACGCTCGCGGAAGGCGTCGGGCGCCAGGTCGAATGGCACCTCGCACCTGCCATGAAGATCCTCTACGTCATCGACAGCCTCGGGGCGAGCGGAGCCGAGCACTCGACCGCGGCGATGATGCCGTTGCTGCAGGCGCGGGGTCACGAGATGGCGGCCGCCACGCTGTACGACGCCGGCTTCGGCGACGAGGAACGCATTCGCGACGAGGGCTTCGATGGTGTCGACCGCTGTCGTCGCGGACGCTTCCTGCGGTCGGGTCCGCGAGCTGCGATCGATGCATCCGACAGCGCAGACCCGACGTCGTGCACACGGCGCTGTTCAACAGCGACATGGTGGGCCGTCTCGCCGGCTGGCGGACGGGAAGCAAGGTCGTGTCCAGCCTGGTCAACACCACGTACGACGCCAGCTCGCATGACCGACCCGAACGTGAGCCGGTGGAAGCTGCGGGCCGTGCAGTTGCTCGACGCCGTGACCGGCCGGCTGTTCGTCGATCGGTTCCACGCGGTCTCGGAAGGCGTGGCCGACGCGAACGCACGCGACCTCGCGCGTGCCGCGGCAGCGGATCTCGGTCGTGCAGCGCGGCCGGTCGCGAGATCGGCTGGGCGAGTGGAGCGGCGAGCGTCGAGCGAAGTGCCCGTGCGGCGTTGGGAGTTGCGCGTACGGACGCCGGTGGTGCTCGCCGCAGGACGCCAGGAGCACCAGAAGGCCCACGTCGATCTGGTCGCGCGCGACCGAACTGCTGCTCGACCGCCTGCCCGACGTGAGGGTGTTCATCGCCGGTCGCGACGGCAACGCGTCGTCGGTGCTGCACGCAGGCGCTGGCCGAGCACCCGCGGGCGGCCGCGGCGGTCACCCTGCTCGGTCATCGACACGACGTGCCCGACCTGTTGTGTGCTGCCGACGTGCTGGCGATCCCGTCGCTCTACGAGGGCACGGCCGGTGTGGCGCTGGAGGCGATGGCGTTGCGCTGCCCCGTGGTGTGCACCGATCTCGACGGCGTGCAGGGCGTGCTGGCCGACGGCGTGAACGCCGTGCTCGTGCCCATCGCTGATCCGCCGGCACTGGCCGCGGCCTCGCACGTGTGCTCACCGACGACGCACTGCCGCAATCGCCTCGCAGACGCCGGGCTTCGACGACTTCGAGCGCCGCTTCACCATCGACGCCGCAGCCGATGCGATGGAGGCCTTCTACGCGGACGTGATCGCCCGCGGTCGGCGAGGTGAGTCGATGAGCGCGGTGGTGCGGCTGCTGGGCAGCGAGCTCGTGTCGCGCGCGTCAAGTGCAGCCACCCGCCGGAGGGCACGCGGCCTCGCCTATCACGTGGTCGATGACCCGAGTCGTTCGGTCGCCAGCTCGACTGGTTCGTCTCACAGCGCTACCGAACGGTCACCGGCGAGGAGATCGCGGACTCGTTGCGCCTCGGGCCGTCGGTTGCCCGACCGCAGTCTCTGGATCACCTTCGACGACGGCGACCCCAGCGTGGTCAAGCGTTGCGCTGCCGATGCTGACCGCTCGTGGGATGGAGCGACCGCCTTCTTGTGTGGCGCCTGGGTCGGCACCGACGCAGTGCCGTGGTGGACCGTCGTGGAGGCCGCCGTGGCACACGGCGTGGTGCGAGCCGACGACCTGCCGAGCCCGGTGGACGTGCACGACCTCGTGGCCGTGCGCCTGTCGCTGAAACGATGCGCCGACCCGTTGCGTCGCCGTGCCGTAACCGCTGTTCGAGGAGCGCTTGGCCGAAGCCGGCTGGTCGGCCGCCGATGTCCAGTGGACGACAGAGCAGCTGGGCGAGTGGCTTGTCGCGGGAACGACGTGGGCAACCACTCGTGGGACCATCCCTGCCTCGACCGGTGCGACGACCGACGAGCAGCGCCGCCAGGTGCGCCTGGCCCACGAGCGCCTCACCGAGCTCGTCGGCCGCCCGATCGACGTGTTCGCCTGGCCGAACGGTGATGCCGCTCCGGCGGCAGGGCCGAGCTCGACGAGCTCGGCTACCGGCTCGTCGCCGACTGTGATCACCGGCTGATGAGCCGCAGACCCGCACCGCACGCACGTGTCGCGCCTGCGGCTGGACGCTTCGTCCGACCTCGCTCGGACACGGGCCATCGTGTCGGGAGCGCACTCGCTCGTGTTCCATGTCCAACGCCGCATCACCGGACGAGGAGACTCACATGCCGTCACCTGACGAACGACCGCAGGACTTCGACGTGCGCACTCGCCACCGCTGCCGACACCGATGCCGTGCTTGCCGCGCTGTCCGACGGCTATGGGCCGCCGTTCACTCGTGAGTGGTTCCGCTGGAAGCACGAGTCGTCACCGTGGGGAGCATCGAAGTGCTTCGTGGCCGTCGACGACGGTGGCCTGCTCGGTGTGGTGTTCGAGATGCCGTGGGAGTACGTCGCTGGCGGCCAGCGGGTGACAGGGTTGGCGGATGGTCGATGGTGCCACGACCGTGCGAGCCCAGCGACGGGGCGTGTTCCGCAAGGTGGTGGCGCGATGCTCGACCGATTGCGCATCGGTGACGCCGAAGGGTGTCGTGCTCGCCACAGCGACGCCCGAGGCACGGGCGGCGCACATCAAGAACGGTGCCGACGCGCTCGGAGCCGATCCGGTCGTACTACCGGCCGTGCCTTGGGTGCCGGCCTGCCTGCTGCACGGCCGTGTCGCGCTCGAGAGTTGGCAGCCGGCCCAAAGGATCGGGCATCGCCACGCTGGGACTGCGACCGCGCTCGAGTGGCGACTCGACGCACGAAGCGGCATCGGGTACACGTATCGCAGCTCGTGCCTCGAGGACCGCAGCGCCAGCGCCGTGTACCGCCGGCCGGCCGGCGGGAGCGAGGACGCTGGTGGTGACCTCGCTATGGGGACCGAGCCTCGCAGCGGAAGCTGCTGTGACGCGCCCTTGCGTGGGAGACTAAGAGCCTCCCGTCCTGACGCCAGGCGGCCCGGGCTCGGCTTCCGCAGACGTCACGGCTCGCAGCTGGCCCGAGGCGAGTCGCTGATGTGCGTGTGGGACCAGCGCGCCGCGAAACCGACCGATTCGACGACGGCCGAGACGGCTGGGCCCTCGACGGCCTCGACCTCGAAGGCGTGATCTAGCGCCGATCACGTCTGCCGTTAGCGGTAGCGCTGACGAATCCGTAGCTGTCCGCGAACTCGCGAGGTGCTCGAAACAGCTTCGGACGCTGCGCAAACGGGGCGTGAGGTGGAGTCGACGGCCCGCAGGAAGTGCGTTCGAAACGAGTCGAGGTCAGCACACGCAGGCAGCTTGCCATCGGGAAACTGCCGCGGCAACGGCGTGTCGGTCTCGTGAGCTGACACTTACCGTGCATGTCACGACGATCGGCTCCACCACCGCCTGCTCAGTGGGCCGAGGAAACACATTGCGTACCGCGTGAGTGCCTTGGCGCTCGGGGCCGTGCAGAGCGAAGACCAAGCGTGGCGGCGAGCCGCTCGATGGTTCCCGGTTCGCGCCGCGTTTACGGCTGCGATCGAGTGGATCGATGCCCGGGTCGGGCGATGCTCTAGGTCGGGCCGTCCTCTGCGGAGGATCCGCTCCGCAGCATCGAGCCGACGCTGGTCGTATCGACGCTCAGTCGCCTGCGCGTAGTACTTCACAGTCGGCACATCGAGTGTGAGGACTTCGGTGGCTGCAGCACACCGAATGATGAGGTCGGTGTTCTCTCCGAATCGGAGTTGTTCGTCATAGCCGCCCACGCGATCGAAGACATGCTTCGAGACGAGGAACGAACCCGCAATCGACGAGAGTCTGGGTGCGTCGGGAAGGCCGGCAACAGCTTTCGGTCGCTCGACTGTCGTCGCTGCGCCCGTACACACGGAGGCGGCTGCGCAGATGAGACCCACCCCATCCGCTATCAGTCGTGCCGCATGAAGAAACTCTTCGGCGCCCGGCAGCAGTTCGTCGTCGTCGTCAAGGAACAAGAGCCAATGGCGCTCGGCGCAAGCAGCGCCCTTGTTTCTGGCGCCGGACGGTCCCGTTCCTTCTGTGCGCACGATGACGTCCGCCCTGTCGGCGGCCACGACAGAGTCGGACCCGTCGTCAACGAGGATGATCTGTGCATCGGGCAAGAAGTTCCGAACCGATTCAATGGACAGCGCAACCTCACTCGCGGACGGATTGTGCGCCGGCACGATTACAGAGATCACGGGCGGAACCTACTGCCCTGACGATGAGGTCCCTTGAAAATCGTCGTCGTTGGCGTCCTCTCCGGTCTCGGAGGCGGCCGCTGCGAATCGCTCCCGGGATGGCGCGGTACATTGATGCGATGCCGGTCCTCGTCAACCTCGGCTGTGGTGCGCGATTTCATCCGGACTGGGTGAACCTGGACGTCAGCCCTGTCGACCCAAGTGTCAGGCATTGGGACATCCTGCGAGGCCTTCCGCTCGCTGCAGGGTCAGCGGATGCCATCTACTCCGCTCACGTGCTCGAGCATCTCCCGCCCGCCGAAGGGGTGGCGCTCGTACGTGAGTGCACACGCGCACTCAGGCCCGGCGGAATCCTCCGATTCGGAGTCCCTGACCTTGAGCAGCTGGCGATTCAGTACCTCGCAGCGCTACGAGAGAGCCGTGAAGGTGTCGCGGGAGCCAGTGACCGCTACGAGTGGGCCGTGATGGAACTCATCGATCAGATGGTTCGTCATCGATCCGGGGGGCAGTTCGTCGAACTCTTCTCGCGACCAGAGCTCCCGGTCTTGGAGCACGCCATCACACGGTGGGGCGACGAGGCGCGTGATCTCCGAACCTTTCAGCTCGCCAAGCGTGCTGCGGCGCCCACCCCGCGGCCTTCCCTGGTCCGGCGGCTCCGCAGGAAGGTGATGTCAACCGTCCGGCCAGTCCGAGATGATCAACGCGTGGGAGCGTTCCGTCTCGGTGGCGAGCCACATCTCTGGATGTACGACAGCTATTCGCTCGGTCGGCTGATGGAACTGGCGGGCCTCATCGATGTCAAGCCGATGCCGCTGCTTTCGAGCCGGATCGATGGTTGGCTGCAGTACGGGCTCGAGGGTGTCGAAATGCCTTACAAACCGGACACCGTTGTGGTCGAGGGAGTCGCGCCGTGAGTCCGCTCTCACCGGTGAGCTTCATCGTTCCTGCCTTCAATGCAGCAGAGACCCTCGAGGAAACCATCGCATCAGTTCTCGACGGCAATCTGCTCGAGGGGGATGAGATCGTCATCGTCGACGACGGATCGAGCGACAGCACCCGCGATCTCGCTTGGGCGCTTGCTCAGTCGAATGTGCACATCAGGCTCGTTCAGCATCAACACAACAGGGGTTCTGCGAACGCGGCTCGCAACACCGGGATCGATCACGCGAGCAACGACTTTCTGTTCAACCTCGACGCAGACAACGTTCTCTTGCCCGGCTCGGTTGGAGCGCTGCGCAGGTGCATGGACGCGACCGGAGCAGATGCCGTCGCCTTCGGCGAGATCGAGTACTTCGAGACTGGTTCAGGTCGGACGACTCACTCGTGGATCATGCGGCCCGAGATCACGTTCATCGGAAACATCAACGCGATGACCGAATCGCCGGGAGGATCAGGCAACTTCCTCTATCGACGGGACGCCTGGCTACGCGCCGGTCGTTGCACGGAGTCGGTGGGCGCTGCCTGGGACTCGTGGGCATTCAGCACCGATCTCTTGGGTACCGGAAGCAAGTTCGTCTGCCTGCCTGGTACCAGGTACCGCCACCGCACCGGGTACGACTCGTCGTTCATCCGGGATCAGCACAAGCGCAACCTGTCGCTGCTCCTCTTGCAGGTGCTGATTCCGCACCTGCATCTGATCCACCCGGATGATGTCGACTATCTGATGTCTCCTGAGGGGCGAACCTCGTGGGTCGACCAACTCGCTCAACGCCCGCTACGTGGTCGGTTAGGAGACACAGGGCCAGCGCGAAACATCGTTCCGCCAGGCCCCCAATCCGAGCTACCGGCCGGACTCATACTCAAAATGTTGGGGGCGAAGGTAAAGCGGCGTTTACCAGGGCTTCGCCAGTCGAGGACGGCCTGACGCAACCTCATTGCCGTCCATCGGGCATCAACCGCTCCCGTATCAGGCGACGGTCAGGTACATGCCCGTCCTTCGACCTCGTCGATTACGGTTGCCGAATGCGGCGTGCGAATGATCTGATCCAGCGGATAACGGGGCGGAGGCTTCTGCCTCCTCCGAAGCCTGCGACGGACCCTTTGTTCGGGATCGAGCCCGAGGCGCGCGCAGTGATCGACGCGGCGAGCGGGTGGACGATGGCGGTGCCGCTGCAGAAGTGGGCCACATGGTCGGCGACGCGCTACGTCGTCGAGAACGGGATCGAGGGCGCTTTCGTCGAGTTCGGTGTGTGGCGGGGCGGCATGTGTCAGATCATCGTGAGAACGCTCCTGGCTATGGGGGTAGATGACCGTGACATCTACCTCTTTGACACTTTCGCCGGGATGACGAGACCGACCGCAGAAGACCGAGAGGTTGGAACGGAACGAGATGCGGCCGAGATGATCGCCGCTGGCATCGGCTACCGCACGGGCGGCGTCGACTTCACCATCGAGTGCATCGCCGACGAGTCCGATGTTCGTTCGGGGCTGGAGGCGACGGGCTACCCGATGGATCGATTCCATCTTGTCAAAGGAGACGTGGCACACACGATCCCAGCGGCGCTGCCTGATCGGATTGCGTTCGCTCGTCTTGACACCGACTGGTACGAGTCCACGCGGCTTGAGCTTGCACACTCATGGCCAAGACTCTCTTCTCTCGGTGTGTTGGCCGTTGACGACTATGACGCGTGGACCGGGTCCCGGAGAGCAACTGACGAGTGGCGCGACAGCTTGGACTTCAAGCCGCTGCCGATGCGCCCTGGTGCTGGGCGGCTCTACATCAAGGCAGCATGAGCCCGGTTGTCAGCTGTCGAGCCCGGTGCCTCGTAGCCGCCGAGCGGCGGCCCGCCGGAGTGCTTGGGCTGTCAGGCGCGCGCCCTGGCTGACGGACACCGGCCTGGTGGCGCGTCGATGCCAGAACGCGACGAGCTCAGGGTGGATCAGATCCGTGATCATCGGGAGGCTTTGCGCGAGGCGAGATGCCCGCTCCACCAGATCGGGTCGGCTGCTGTTCACGTAGACGAGGATGTTCTGCCGGTAGAACGCCTCCACCGCCGTGTCGGTCCACACCCGAGGTCGTACGAGGTCGAACGCGGTGTAGCCGTTGGCCCGGAATCGCGCACTCCATGCACTTTGAGGCTGGAGGTTGATGTGGTCGGTGCCCAGCTGTGTCGGCACCGCCGCCGAAAACATCACGACATCTGCGATGCGACAGAGGTCCTGCACGAACCGGTTCGACTGCTCCGGCGGCAGGTGCTCTGCGACCTCCAGACTCATGGAGATGTCGGCGCGAGGTCCGACGTCAGGGACCGCTTTCGCCAAATCCGCTGCGATGAACTCCTCTGCGGCGATCTGGAGGCCGGCCATAGCTACGTAACCCCCGTCGATGCCGAGGACGTCCTGAACGCCCAGCTCCTTCGCAGCGTTGAGCCAGGTGCCGACCCCGCAGCCCACGTCCACGAGCCTCGTGGGGTGCACGAGCTGAAACAGGATTGGAAGGACCACGGCGGCGCTGCGCGCCGAACCGGGTGACTGGTCACCGTAGAACTCGAGGTCGTACTTCGTCACTGCGGCCACTCCGTCGATCGCGGCGCTCATCACCGGCACCGAACCTGGTTCCTACACTGCCAGAGATGTCACATGATTTGGAGCATCGCCAGCCGATCGCGGTGACCGTGGTGATCCCTGCTCGCAACGCTGCAGGCACGCTGTGCGACCAGTTGGAGGCTCTCCGGCGGCAGCGAGGCTCCGTCGCGTTCCACGTGGTTCTGGTGGACAACGGTTCTGTCGACGACACGGCTCGGTTGGCCGAAACGTTCGACGCCGATCGCTTTACGCTCGAGGTGGTCCACGAAGCTGAACCAGGGATCAATCGGGCGCGAAACCGTGGTATCGGGTCCGCGCGGACGGGCTCGTGCTTCTGTGTGATGCGGACGACATCGTCAGCGACGGCTGGGTGGATGTCATGGTGGGCGCCTACGGCGAGAATGTCTGGTTGGCGGGCGTCGTGGACTACGCAACGCTCAACACCGAACGGACCCGGCGCCAATGGGGAGCTCCGGCGCGATCGGAGTGTGTACTAACCGAGCCGTTCGTCGACCGGACGTTCGGTGGAAACTGCGGGATCGCTCGGTCGATGTGGGAAGCCCTCGGTGGCTTCGACTCCCGCCTGAGCGGCAGCGGCGATGAGACGGAGTTCTTCATGCGCGCCCACGTGGCGGGGTATCGCCAGAGGTGGGTTCCCGAAGCGATTATCGCCTACCGCCTGCGGTCAGGGTTTCGGAACATGTGTCGGCAGCGCTATCGACAGGGGCGCAGCCAGGTGCGGATGCAGAGATTGTCGTCGACGGCCCAGCGATCTCGTCTTGATCCCAAGGCCAGCAGGCTCGCCGTCGCCAAGTTGCTGCTTGCCTCACCGAAGTACGTGCTGCGCTCCGGGTCTCGCTACGCATGGCTCGCGGCGATGAGTCGGCACCTGGGTCGCCTGTCAGAGCAACGACGACCGGCGCCCTGACCTCGCGGCGTCCCACATGACCCGCGGCGCTCGAGCCAGGACGGTTGCGTGCCGACGGAGCGTGCTCATTCCCCGAAGCTCGTGGAACATCGCAGACCTGATCGATCGTGCGAGTCCGGACGCATCTATGCCGCGCCGAGCGAGGTCCCGCGACAGAGATAGGTAGGTCTGCGCCAAGGCTGTGACTCGATCGACGGTTGGTGAGTCCTCGTGGACGTTGCCGCCCCAGTCGGAAATCTCGGACGTGGAGCGAGCTCGGAGCTTGGCGGCTTGCTCGGCCTGGCGGGTCGAACTGATTCCATGCGGGTTGTCGAGATAGACGACCTCTACCGAAGAGACGGCCTGGTATCGCCCGGTCTTCGCGAGCCGAAGCCACAAGTCGTAGTCCTCGACCGGGAACCAATCGGGTCGATATCCGCCGAGGCTCATGACCGCACCACGTCGGAACATGACCGTCGAGTGGCACAGCCGGTTGCCGATGAGCATCAGACCGACGAATTCGGCATGTGTGGCGGGCGGTTGGCCCACGCGGCCGAGGGTGCCGTTGAAGTCGACTCGGCGATAGGCCGTCGCCGAGAGAACCAGGCCCTCGTCGTGTTGGAAGAGCGCAACCTGGCGTTCGAGCCGCGTGGGCAGGGCAAGATCGTCCGCATCGAGGCGGGCGACCAGTTCGCCCCTGCTCAACTCGAGGCCGTCGTTCAGACTCGCGACGAGACCGGCATTGCGTCGATGGGTCAAGACGTGGACCCGGACGTCCGTGGCAGCGAGGCGAGCGATGACCTCGCCCGAGCCGTCATCCGACCCGTCGTCGACGACGATCAGCTCGAAGTCGCCGAAGGTCTGGTCCAGCACGCTCCGCACAGCCGGTTCGAGCTGGCGACCGCCGTTGTACACCGGCATGAGCACGCTGACGGTCGGGGGGGAGGCCACGGCGGCGACTCTAGGGTGGCCAAACCCGCCGGGGAATGAGCCGTTCAGCACATTGATGACGAGCAAGTACCGAGCGACGATGTTGCTCATCGACAGTCCGAGGATCGTTCGGCCCCTTACAGTGACGAATCGACCGACAGCACACGCATGATGCACGAGACCCCGACCACCGACCGCCCTGTAGTCCGCACCGTCCTCGAAGGACGCCGTGGGGCGGTGGCGCTGCTCGCAGGATTCTCCATCCTCGGCGCCACGGCAGAAGCAGTGTTCCTCGTCATCTTGACCCGGGCGGCCTTCGCCATCACGGCGGGCAAGGACGAGATGGGCGCCATCGCCGGCCGAACCTTCAGTATCAGGACGGCGCTGGCCATCGCTGTGTCTCTGGTGTTGGTGAAGATCGCTGCTGCCATTGCGGCGAACGTTGCCTCGGCACGGCTGAACACGGAGGTCTCGCACGACGTACGTCTGCGGCTGACACGAGCGTTCCTCGGCTCGACCTGGTCGGCACAGCAGGCCAGCCGCTCTGGGCAGCTCCAGGAGTTGACGACGACCTATGTCGGTTCCGCCGCCGGCCTGCTGACGAGCGTCACGTCCGTCATTTCCGCCGGCTTCTCACTCGTAGCGCTCATGACGCTCGCAGCGCTGGTCGATCCGATCGGGACGATGGTCGCCCTCCTCGCCCTCGGAGTTCTCGGCACGGCGCTGAGGCCGCTCCACAGCGCGTATCCAGGCCGAGGCGCGTATCGCGAACAACGACGGGATGGCGCTGGCACTGGACGTCAACGAGGTGTCCGGCCTGGGCCTGGAGATGCACGTGTTCGACGTCCGCGGCGCGGTGGAGCAGCGGCTCACCACGACTTTCGAGAAAGGTAAGCGCTCGTATCGGCGACTCAACATCGTCCGGGGGCTCGTCCCGTCGATCTACACGGGCCTTGCCTACCTCGTGCTTGTCGGGGCGCTGGCCTTGGCGAACGCCTGGAGCACGGCGAGCCTGACGTCGCTCGGCGCCGTCATGCTCGTGATGCTGAGATCGCTGAGCTACGGCCAGCAACTCCAGCTCGGCTACTCGGGCATCAACTCCTACACACCGGCGCTTCGCGAAGTGTTCAACGAGCAGGCTCGGCTTCGAGGCGGCGGCGTTCGTCGACGCCGGTGAGCCGGTGGCGACCGCCCTGCCACTCGAACTCGACAAGGTGACATTTGAGTACACACCCGGCCTGCCGGTTCTCCGAGAGGTAACGGCGACGTTCGGCCGAGACGAGATGGTCGGTGTGGTCGGACCCTCGGGCAGCGGTAAGTCGACACTCGTGCAACTCTTGCTCGGCCTTCGAACCCCGACGTCGGGGCACGTGCTGGCGGCAGGCGTTGACGTCCACGCCCTTCGCCACTCGGACTGGGCTCGCCACGTCACGTTCGTTCCCCAGAAGCCGGTCCTGATCAATGGATCGGTGGCGGAGAACATTCGCTTCTATCGGACGGGAATCAACGACTCGGACGTCGAGCGTGCGGCTCGGCAGGCTGGCATCCACGACGAGATCGCTGCGTTCCCGGACGGCTACGGGCACCGGGTCGGCGACAACGGTCGCAATCTCAGTGGCGGCCAACAGCAACGCGTGTGCATCGCACGAGCGTTGGTCACTCGACCAGAACTGCTGATTCTCGACGAGCCGACGAGCGCGCTCGATGCCGGCTCGGAGAACATCATCCGCGAGACGATCGAATCGCTGAGGTCGACTATGACCGTGATCGTGATCGCCCACCGGATGTCGACCCTCGACCACTGCGACCGGATCATGATCCTGCAGAACGGCGAGATCACTGCGTTCGACAGTCCGCAGCGGTTGCGGGCGCAGTCGAACTTCTACGCAGAGGCGCTGAAGCTCTCAGGCGTTCACGACTGAGTCCCCTGCCGGTGCCGGCCGAGCGCGTCGCGATGTGGCTGGAACCAAGATGCCGGGCAGTCGTCTGGCCGCTACGCCGTCGAGGGCACGCCAACAGCAGTCCACTGCGGGCGGAGCAGACATGAGCCATCGCCCATGCTCACCCAATCACGGGGAGCGACCGTCCGCTTCGGCACTCCGGTGGTGCTACCAGCAACAGCACCCCACCAGCAGAACGTCGAGTTCGACATGATGAGCCGAGTTGAGGCGGCGATGAGCGCAAGATCCCGTTGCATCGATGACCCCTTCATCGCTGGCGCGTCCGAGCAGACGATGCCTCGCCCTTCGAGGCGATCCGCGACAAGCTCAAGTACCATCGGGTCGTCCCCGACGAGCCAGACAGAGCCATCGATAGCACCAATCCTCTCTAACGCTGCTTCGTAGTAGTCCCACGGCAGTGCCCACCCGAGCGGTACGTAGTCGCCTCGACGAAAGCTCAGGACGCATCCGTTGTCCGGAACCGATTCGAGTGGAAGCGCTGCGAGCATCGCGCCGACGATTCCTGGCAGAGCCGGTTCGAACCAAGTCGGATGCTGGAAGTACCCATCGAGAACTACGGTGCGAGCGGCGCTGGGAATCTGGATTGCCATCGGAGCGAACGGTGTGTGTTCCGGTTGACGAAGCACGAGAAGGTCGCCCCGCTTCGACCGAAGTCGGCGGCCAATGCTGGACGCAATACGGCGCACACCTGTCGCAGGAGCCAGTCCGACTTCTTCGGCGACGTCCACGCTCAAGTCTGTCAGCTCTATCCCGAGTTCCCTGGTGAGCGGTGAGGCCCCGCCGCGAGCGAAGGTCAGCAGCTCGGCTCCGAGTTTCTCCGCGAGGGAGCGGCCCGCCGCCAGCTGGAACAGTTGGTTTCCCAAGCCGCCCTTCAGCCGGACGATTACCCGGTCAGCCACGTGAGCCTCTCGTTCACTGGGCCCGTCCTTGGGACCCGCACGACTGGTACCAGGGGCCGGCGGACCACGATCACAAGACCTCTCCCTTGAACTCTGTTGACTGCAGCCAATTCTTGGTGTCGAACACCAGGGGCGCTTGTTCTGCGATGATCGCCGGGTCGAACTCGGGGTGATCGACGAGCACGACGACGAGGTCGGCTGCGGCCAACTGTTCGCAGTTGAACTCGACCAGCGGGAAGCGCAGGTCGCGTGCGTTCACCTCGGCGATGTAGGGGTCGCAGAAGCTGATCTCGGCGCCGCTGGCAGCGAGGCGCTCGGCGACGTGCACGCTCGGGCTCTCGCGCCAGTCGCTCGTGCCCTTCTTGTAGGCCAGGCCGAGCAGCAGGATCTTGCTGCCGTTCACGCTCTTGCGTTCCTTGTTGAGCATCGCCGTGACGCGCTGGAGCACGTAGTCGGGCATGTGCTCGTTCACGTCGTTGGCCAGCTCGACGAAGCGGAACGTGTGGCCGAGGTGCTGCTTCACCCGCCACGCCAGGTAGCTCGGATCGATCGGCAGGCAGTGGCCGCCGACGCCGGGGCCGGGGGTGAACTTCATGTAGCCGAACGGCTTGGTGGCCGCGGCGTCGATCGCCCGCCAGATGTCGACGCCGAGGTCGCGGGCGAACATCGCCAGTTCGTTCACCAAGGCGATGTTCACGTGGCGGAACGTGTTCTCGAGCAGCTTCACCAGCTCGGCCTCGGCCGCAGAGCCGACCGGCACGGTGGTGTCGACGAGCGCCGAGAAGAACGCGTCGACGGCGGCGAGCGACGGCTCGTCGACCCCGCTGACCACCTTGGGGGTGTTCGACAGGCTCCACGTGGCGTTGCCTGGGTCGATGCGCTCGGGGGAGTAGCCGCAGAAGAACTCGCTCGGCCGACAAGCCCGGATCCTGCTTCGAGGATCGGCGCCAGCAGCTCGCTCGTGGTGCCGGGATAGGTGGTGCTCTCCAGGATCACGCACGCGCCAGGCCGAAGGTGGGCGGCCAGGTCGCCGACCGGCCGCCTCGATGAACGTGAGGTCGGGCAGGCCGTCGTTCAGCGGGGTCGGCACGCTGATCACCGCGATGTCGAAGCCGGCAAGGTGCGCCGGGTCGCCGGTCGGCAGATAGCCGCGGCCGAGCGCTGCGCGCAGCTCGTCGTTGCTGATGTCGCCGACGTAGCTCTCGCCCGTCGACGAGCGACTGCACGCGAGCCGGCGACGCTTCGAAGCCGACGACGTGGAAGCCCACCTCCACGGCTCGCATGGCGACCGGCAGGCCCACGTAGCCCTGGCCGACGACCACCACTCGAGCAGACCGATCATTGATGCGACTCAGCAACGAGTCGAGGTTCGACGACATGGAGGCCCGCACTTCCCTTCACCAGACGATGGTTGTCACTCTACGAGCTGCGCGATGTCAGCCAGCCGTAGACCGATGACAGATCCTCGAGCACGGGCTCCAAGTCGCGTACCGGGGCGAGCCGAGGCCTCGGTGGACGGGGATCGTTCGCCACTCGTGCCAACGCTTCACCCAGCGCTCGTGCATCCCGCGCGGGCACCACGGTGCCGTGGTCGGCGCCCACGAGTTCGGGGATGTTGCCGACGGCGGTGGCGACGATCGGCAGTCCGAGGGCGAGTGCCTCCACCACCACCAGGGGCTGCCCCTCGTAATCGCTCGCCACCACCAGCATGTCGGCATCGGCCATCGCTTCGAGCACGTCGAGGGTGGGTGGGCGGAAGCTGACTCGATCGGCGATGCCGAGTTCGTCGGCAAGACGGCGATGGGCCTCGAGACCCGGCCCGTCGCCGATGCAGACGAGACGCAGCTCTGCGCCGAGATCGCACGCGTGTCGGAACGCTCTGAGCAGGTTCGGGTAGTTCTTGGCGTCTCGATGGCTTGCCACCACGATCGCGACAAGATCGTCATGGTCTCGAGTCGTCTTCGACCGAGCGAGTGCTCGCTCCACCCGCTCGGTGTCGCGCTCGCCGAGCGGGCCCGGGCCGCCGTCACCGAGTCCGGCGCCGACGCCGTCGTCTGCATGGGTGGCGGCTCCGCCACGGGCCTCGCCAAGGCGATCGCGCTCTCGCACGGCCTCCCGATCCTCGCCGTGCCGACGACCTATGCCGGAAGCGAACAGACCCCGATCTACGGGCTCACCGACGACCGTCACAAGCAGACCGGGCGTGACCTGGCCGTGCTGCCCAGGACGGTGATCTACGACCCGGAGCTCACCGTCGGGCTGCCGCCGCACGTCACGGGTCCGAGCGCGTTCAACGCGCTCGCCCACAGCGTCGAGGCGCTGTGGGTGCCGGAGGCGAACCCCGTGACGACCGCCCTGCGCGCTCGAGGGCGTGCGGGCGATCGCCGGTTCGCTGGCCGCGGCGATGGCGGATCCCGGCGATGTCGACGCCCGAGCCGGCCTGCAGTACGGCGCCTACCTGTCCGGCATCGCATTGGCGAGCACGTCGACCGGCTTGCACCACAAGCTCACGCATGTGCTCGGCGGCACCTTCGGGCTCGTGCACGCCGACACCCACTCCGTCGTCCTGCCGCACGCCGTCGCCTTCAACGGCGTCACGGTGCCGGCGCTGATGGGCCGGCTGGCGGAGGCGATCGGCGACGCCGAGCGCCGATCCGGCGGCGGCGCTGTGGGATCTCGCCGACCGAGATCGGCGTCCCGACGTCCCTCGCCGAGCTCGGGCTCACCGAGCACGACCTGCCGGAGGCTGCCCGGCGGGCCGCAGCAGAGATCACCGTCAATCCGCGTCCGGTCGGCGAGGGCGACCTGCTCGAGCTGCTCGAGCGGGCCTACGCCGGCGCCCGCCCATCGATCGTCGAACACACCCGCACACCACACAAGGGGGAACCATCATGAGCACCAACCCACCGTCCGGTCGCACACCGGCACCCGGTCCGGACATCCTGAACTGGTCGGCGCACCGGCTCGGCCGGCGCAAGTTCGTCGCCGCGATGGGCGGATCGGCGCTCGTCGCCGCCGTGCTCGCCGCCTGCGGCAAGGACGACGACGACGACGCAGCGACCACCGAGCCGTCGGGCACACGCAGCGCCGGCGACGACGGCCGCCGCCGAGCGGCGACGACGGCCGCCGCGGCAGCGACGACCGCGGCGGGGCACCGGCAACGACCGCGGCGGCGGCCGGCGGCATCACCGGCGGCGGAGGCGGTGACGGCACGATCAAGATCGGCTAGGTCTCGCCGTCAGACCGGCCCGCTGGCGTCGTTCGCCGAGGCCGACGACTTCATCATCGCCGGCATCGAGGAGCTGCCTCGCCGACGGCTGATGGTCGGCGGCACCTCGCTACACCGATCGAGATCATCGCCAAGGACACCCAGTCCAGCCCGGACACGGCGGCGCAGGTCGCGCGGCGAGCTGATCACCGACGACAAGATCGACCTGATGGTCGTCGCCTCCACGCCCGAGACGACGAACCCGGTCGCCGACCAGTGCGAGGCGAACGGCGTGCCCGTGCATCTCGACGCCTCGCCCCGTGGCAGCCGTGGTTCTTCGGCCGCGGCGGCGCCGACCCGGCGACGAGCCGTTCGAGTGGACGTACCACTTCTTCTGGGGCCTCGAGGACATCATCGCGGTCTTCATGGACATGTGGGACCAGGTCAGACGAACAAGAGGTCGGCGGGCTCTTCCCGAACGACGGCGACGGCAACGCCTGGGGCGACTCCGAGCTCGGCTTCCCGCCGGCCGCTGGCCGCGGCCGGCTACACGATCGTCGATCCGGGCCGCTACGAGAACCGGCACCCAGGACTTCACGCGCCCAGATCACCGCGTTCAAGAACGCCGACGTGCGAGATCCTCACCGGCGTCCCGATCCCGCCCGACTTCACGACCTTCTGGAAGCAGGCCATGCAGCAGGGCTTCAAGCCCAAGGTCGCGTCGATCGGCAAGGCGCTGCTCTTCCCCGCGTCGGTCGAGGCGCTCGGCGACCTCGGCGACGGCCTGTCGAGCGAGGTCTGGTGGTGCCCAGCCACCCGTTCTCGCTCGCTCACCGGCGCGAGCGCCCAGGAGCTGGCCGACGGCTACACGGCCGCCACGGGCAAGCAGTGGACCCAGCCGATCGGCTTCGCCCACGCCCTGTTCGAGGTCGCGATCGACGCCCTCAAGCGGACGCCGGCATCGACGACAAGGCCGCCATCCGCGACGCCATCAAGGCGACCAACCTCGACACGATCGTCGGCACGGTCGACTGGACCTCGGGCACGCCCGTTCCCGAACGTCGCGAAGACCCCGCTCGTCGGCGGCCAGTGGCGGAAGGGCACGCACGTTCCCGCTACGACCTGGTCATCGTCAGCAACAAGGACCACCCGGAGATCCCGACCGGCGGCACGACTGCAGCCGATCGCCTGACTCGGACGCGGCGACCGCAGAGTCGCATGGCGCCGCTCGCTCGAGCTCCACGGCGTCTCGCAAGCGTTCGGCAGGTCGTCGTCGCTCGACGACCTAGCTTCTCGCTCGGGGCCGGGCGAGGCCCTCGGCGTCGTCGGCCCGAACGGCGCCGGCAAGACGTCGCATGCTCAACCTCATCAGCGGCAACCTGCAGCCCGACGCGGGCGGATCCTGCTTCGACGGTCACGACATCACGCCGACGCCGGCCGCATCGGCGCTGCCGGCTCGGCATCGGCCGCACCTTCCAGATCCCTCGGCCGTTCGGGGGCTGACGGTCTTCGAGAACGTCCTCGTCGGCGCGACCTTCGGCGGCGCGCCGTCCGGCGGGCGCGACGGCGATCGACGGCCGTCGGTCGCGCCCTCGAGCGCGGCCGGCCTGCTCGACCGGGCCAACGTCCGCGCCGGGTCGCTGACGCTGCTCGACCGCAAGCGCCTCGAGCTGGCGCGGGCGCTCGCCACCGGCCCCGGCTGCTGCTGCTCGACGAGATCGCCGGCGGGCTGACCGAGGCCGAGGTCCAGGACCTGATCGAGACGATCCGGGGCTCAAGGCCGGACGGCGTGACGATCATCTGGATCGAGCACATCGTCCAGGCGCTGGTCTCGGTCGTCGACCGGCTGATGGCCATGGACTACGGCCGCATGCTCGTCGAGGGCGAGCCGCGCGCGGTCATGGCCAGCCCGGAGGTCCACGACGGTCTACCTCGGCGCGGGTGAGGCCTCGAATGAGCCTCCTCGAGGTCGACGCGACGTCGAGCAGCTTCTACGGCGACTTCCAGGCGCTGTACGACGTGTCGCTCACGGTCGACGAGGGCGAGACCCTCGCGATCATCGGCGCCAACGGCGCCGGCAAGTCGACCCTGCTGAACGTCGATCGCCGGGCCTGTTCCCGATCCGCGGCGGCGCGATCCGCTTCGACGGGCAGGTCGCTCGCCGGCATGCCGCCCACGAGCGCGTCGCGGCTCGGGATCTCGCTCGTGCCGGAAGGCCGGCGCGTCTTCCCGAGCCTGACGGTCGACGAGAACCTGCTGCATCGGCGCGCTACCGCGCGGCGCCCGGGCCGTGGAACGTGCGCCGCGTGCTTCGACCTCTTCCCGTTGCTGGAGCGCCTGCGCCGCGCGTCGGCGGCGCGTGCTGTCGGGCGGCGAGCAGCAGGCGCTCGCCATCGGCCGGGCGCTGATGGCCAACCCGCGCCTGCTCCTGCTCGACGAGGTCTCGCTCGGCCTGGCCCCCGTCGTCGTCAAGCAGCTCTACGCCGCGCTGCCCGGCGATCCTGGCGGCGGGCACGACGCTCCTCCTCGTCGAGCAGAACATCGAGCCAGGCGCTCGCCGCCGCCGACCGCGTCTACTGCCTGCTCGAAGGCCGGGTCTCCCTCGCCGGGCGCCCGGCCGAGCTCGACCGCGACGCGATCACGGCCGCCTACTTCGGTGACCGAGGACGCGGTGCACCGGCGGAACGCAGGTCGAGCCGTGGACTGGGTCAACGCGCTGATCTCCAGGGCGTCCTGCTCGGCGGCCTCTACGCGCTGCTCGCGACCGGCCTGTCGCTGGCGTTCGGCGTCATGCGCCTCGTCAACCTGGCCCACGGCGACCTGGCGATCGCTGGCCGCCTTCGTCTGCTCGCGCTCGTGCTCGCCACCGGCTGGAACCCGTTGGCGCTGCTCGTGATCGTCGTGCCGCTCGGGTTCGCCGCCGGCTGCGTCCTCCAACGGGTCGCTGTTCGACCGGCTCGTCGGCGTCGACCCGTCGTACCAGATCGTCGCCACCTTCGGCCTGTCGATCATCGATCCAGAACCTCCTGCTGCGGATCTTCTCGCCCACACCGACGCGGACTCGACGCGGGCGACATCTCGACGGCAGTCGATCCAGATCACCGACGATCTCGCGATCGGCTGGTTCCCGCTGCTGCGCTTCGGCGTCGCCGTCGCCGTGCTCGGCGCGCTCTCGCTGTTCCTCGCCCGGACCCGGCTCGGCCGGGCGTTCCGGGCCACAGCGACGACCCCGAAGCGGCGCGGTTGATGGGCATCGACAACCGCCTGATCTACGCGCGTCGCCCTCGGGCTCGCCGGGCGCCACGATCGCGCTCGCCGGCGTGTTCCTCGGGATCCAGACGCAGTTCGCACCGGCCGACGGACCGCTCCTGCTGATCTCCGCGTTCGAGGCCGTGGTCATCGGCGGCCTCGGTTCGCTCTGGGGCACCCTCGCCGGCGGCGTGATCCTCGGGGTGGCCCAGACGATCGGTGCGGAGATCGAGCCCGGCTGGAAGCAGCTCATCGGCCACCTCGTGTTCCTCGCCTTCCTGGTCGTCCGCCCGCACGGCCTGTTCGGCGCCAAGGATCCGACGTGAGCATCGCCGCTCCCGCCGCCCGCGCCTGCCGCCGGCCCCACCGGGCCACCGCCCGCATGCGCCGCGCCACGACCTCGAGCCGGGTGTTCGTGGTGCTGTCGGTCCCGCTCGTCGCCTGGCTCGTCCTGCTCACCCGCGGTGACTCGGCGGCGACCCACAACAAGCTCGTCGAGCTGTGCGTGCTCGTCGTGCTGGCGAGCATGTGGAACCTGCTCGCCGGCTACAGCGGCCTCGTGTCGGTCGGTCAGCAGGCGTTCGTCGGCATCGGCGCCTACACGCTCATCGTGTTCGGCAACGGGTTCGATCAGGACATCTACTTCTCGGTGCTGCCGGCCGGCGTCGTCGCCGCCGTGCTGGCGATCCCGATCGGGCTCATCGCCTTCCGTCTGCGCGGCGCCTACTTCGCCGTCGGGACCTGGGTCATCGCCGAAGTGGTGAAGCTGATCATCACGAACAACACCGGCGACGTCATCAAGGGCGGCAGCGGCACGAGCCTGGAGGTGCCGACGAGCATCTACCCGGTGCTCTCACGCAGCCAGACGACTGCGCTCATCGCCGTCCTCCTCATGATCGCTGCGGTGCTCACCGTCTACGTCGTGCTGCGGTCGCGTCTGGGGCTGGCGTTGCAGGCGATCCGCGACAGCGAGGACGGCGCCCGTGGCCTCGGCGTCGACGTCTACCGCGCTCGGTTCGCGGTCTGGCTGATCGCGGCCGCGTTCACCGGCCTCGCCGGCGCGGTGAACTACCTGCAGGCGTTGCGGGTGCAGCCGGAGAGCGCGTTCAGCGTCGCCCAGTGGACGGCGCCGATCATCGTGATCGTCGTGGTCGGTGGCATCGGCACGATCGAAGGCCCGATCCTCGGCGCGGTCGTGTACTACATGCTGCGCGACTACCTGACCGATGCCGACGACGCGGTACACGTGACGAACGAGGTGTACCTCCTCGCCTCCGGTGTGGTCGCGGTCCTGTGCGCGCTCTACCTGCGCCGTGGCATCTGGGGGGCGCTCACACGGATGTTCCCCCGGCTGCAGCTGTTCCCGGTCCGTCGCCGGCTCGAGCTCGGCCCGACCTCAGGAGGCGACACCGATGGCCCATGACGCGTACGTCATCGATGCCGTGCGCACCCCGGTGGGGCGCCTCGGCGGTGCGTTGGCGACCGTCCGTCCCGACGACCTCGCCGCCGGCACGTTGCGGGCGCTGATCGGCCGGTCGCCGTGGCTCGACCCGGCAACCATCGACGAGGTGTACCTCGGGGCTGCCAACCAGGCCGGCGAGGACAACCGCAACGTCGCCCGCATGGCGGTGCTGCTCGCCGGCCTGCCGACATCGATCCCCGGCGCCACGATGAACCGCCTCTGCGGCAGCGGGCTCGAGGCGATCATCGGCGCCAGCCGCGCGCTGACGGTCGGTGACGCCGACGTTGCGCGTCGCCGGCGGCGTCGAGAGCATGAGCCGGGCGCCGTGGATCCTGCCGAAGCCGGAGCGCGGCTTCCCCACCGGCCACGAGCAGCTGTGGAGCAGCACGCTCGGGTGGCGGATGGTGAATCCGGCCATGCCGGCGGCGTGGACCGTGTCGCTCGGAGAAGGCGCCGAGGTGCTCGCCGACGAGTTCTCGATCGGTCGTGACGAGCAGGACGAGTTCGCGCTCGGCTCGCACCAGCGGGCGCACGAGGCGTGGGAGTCCCATGCCTTCGATGCGGAGATCGTGCCCGTCGACGGCAGTCGACCTCGCCCGCGACGAGAGCATCCGCCCCGACACCACGCTCGAACGCCTGGCGAAGTTGGCGCCGGTGTTCCGCCCGGCGGGACGGTCACCGCCGGCAACGCGTCGCCGATGAACGACGGCGCCGCCATGCTGCTGCTGATGTCGCGCGACGGAGTCGCCCGAACGGGCGCAGTCGCCACTCGCCCGCATCGTCGCCGCCGCGACGTCGGGTGTGGAGCCCCACCGGTACGGCATCGGGCCGGTCGCTGCAGCCCGAACCGCGCTGCAGCGCGCCGGGCTGACGTGGGACGACGTCGCGTCGGTCGAGCTGAACGAAGCGTTCGCGGCGCAGAGCATCGCCTGCTTGCGCTCGTGGCCCGACCTCGACCCGGCCAAGGTCAACCCGCTCGGCGGCGCGATCGCCATCGGCCACCCGCTCGGCGCCTCGGGGGCGCGGATCATGACGACGCTCGTCCACCACCTGCGCCGCACGGGTGGCCGCTACGGGGTGGCGGCGATGTGCATCGGCGTCGGCCAGGGCATCGCTGTCGTGATCGAGAACGTGATCGAGAACGTGATCGAGAACGATCGCGAAGAAGGGATGAAGGACATGCAGAACCAGCTGTTCATCGGCGGCGAGTTCGTCGACGGCCTCGCCGGTGCCCGCATCGAGGTGCTCGACCCGCACGACTGCTCCGTGATCACGGAGATCGCCGAGGCACGAGCCGATGATGTCGACCGCGCCGTGGACGCCGCTACGGCTGCGTTCCCAGGGTGGTCGAAGCTGGCCGCCGCCGATCGGGGCCGGCTGTTGCTTCGCCTCGCCGACGCCATCGAGGCGAACGCCGACGAGCTGGCTCGGCTCGAGAGCCTCGATACGGGTCATCCGCTCCGCGACTCGACCGTCCTCGACGTCCCGCGGGCGGCCGCCGCGTTCCGCTACTTCGGCGGCATCGCCGACAAGCTGCAGGGCGACATCATCCCCGTCGAACCAGGCTTCCTCAACTACGTGACCCGCGAGCCGCTCGGCGTCGTCGGTCAGATCGTGCCCGTGGAACTTCCCGCTCATGTTCTGCGGTTGGAAGCTCGGTCCGGCGTTGGCGGCCGGCAACTGCGCCGTGATGAAGCCGTCCGAGCTGACACCGCTCACCTCGCTCCGCCTGGCGGAGCTCATCGCCGAAGTCGGCGTTCCCGCCGGCGTCGTGAACATGGTGCCGGGGTACGGCACGACTGCGGGACAGCGGATTGCCGAGCACCCGGGCATCGCCAAGGTGTCGTTCACCGGCTCGACGGCGACCGGCCGGCGCATCGTCGAGGCATCAGCCGGCAACCTGAAGCGCCTGCAGCTCGAGCTCGGGGGCAAAGGCGCCAACGTGGTGTTCGCCGACGCCGACCTCGACCTCGCGCTCAACGGCGCCGCGTTCGCGATCTTCCACAACCAGGGTCAGGCCTGCATCGCCGGCAGCCGACTCGTGCTCCACGAGTCGATCGCCGAGGAGTTCTGCGAACGGTTCGTCGCGCTCGCCCGCTCGATCCGCGTCGGCCACCCGATGGCGGCGACCACCGAGATGGGACCACTCACGTCGCCGATGCATCGCGACCGAGTGCTGTCGTACGTGAAGGTCGCGCTCGACGAAGGCGCGGAG
Source organism: uncultured Acidimicrobiaceae bacterium (assembly GCA_963791635.1). Lineage (GTDB taxonomy): Bacteria > Actinomycetota > Acidimicrobiia > Acidimicrobiales > Ilumatobacteraceae > VFMC01. Next base: position 6,846 of record CAWBTC010000019.1, on the reverse strand, counting down.
ATCCTGACCGGGGGCAAGGCGCCCGACGATCCCGAGCTGGCCCACGGCTGCTACATCGAACCGACGGTCGTGCGAGCCGAGCCCGACCACCGCGTCTGCAGGGAGGAGGTCTTCGGCCCGTTCGTGACGGTGTCGACGTTCCGCGACGACGCCGAGGCGATCCGGATCGCCAACTCGACCGACTACGGACTCGGCGCCGGCCTGTGGACCCGGGACCTGTCGCGAGCGCACAAGATGGCGGCGGCGTTCCGGGCCGGGATGGTCTGGGTCAACTGCTACAAACGGGCCAACCCGGGCTCACCGTTCGGCGGGGTCGGCAGCTCCGGCTACGGGCGCGAGATGGGGTTCGAGGCGATGCACGAGTACACCGAGCCGCATTCCGTGTGGATCAACGTCGATGCCCAACTCCCCGTCTGGTACCCACGGCCGTAGCCCGAATCATCGGCGTCGACCCGATCAGAGCCTCCGCTCGATCAGCCCGGTGTCGACGTCGTACATGAACCCGCCCACCGTGACCGCCTCCGGGATCAAGGGGTGCGACCGAACCTTGCGCACGTCCTCGTGCAAGGCGGCGGTCTGATCGACGATGACACTGAAGGTCTGCCACGACGCGTCCTGGGCGCTCGACTCGCTGATCTTCTCCCGCAGCTCGTTCTCGGTGAACGCCGCCATCGTGCATCGGGTGTGGGGCACGATCAGGATCCGCTCGACATTGAGCAAGTGCACCCCGAGCACAAGCGCCTCCAGCGCCGCTTGGGTCACCCGCCCTCCCGGGTTGCGGAAGATCTTGGCGTCGCCTGGCACGAGACCGAGCATGCCGAGCGGATCGATGCGCGAGTCCATGCACGTCACCACGGCGACGCCGGCGTGGGCGACGCCGTCGAAGCCGCTGCAGCGCGAACGACGACGCGAACGCCTGATTTGCCGCCAGCAAGTCGTCGAAGTCTCCGGTCATGTCACCCAAGTTACGAGAACTCGGTCGACGGACGCGCCTACGCGCCGGTGTCGGCCGCGGACCGTGGCAGTCAGACGGTCGGCGGGTGCGAGGACCGTGCCGAGATCGACGAACGGCCGGTCACCGACCCGTGCCCAGAGGTGGTTGCGCACCTTGTCGGTCGACACGATGTTCACGTCTGCCGCGAGCAACCGATCCCACAGGTCGGCGCTGTTGGCGACATAGGCGCGGGTGATGAACCCCTGCTGCCGGGCGAACCACCGAAGCGCGTCGTGCCACTCCCAGTCCTCGGTCGCGTTGAGGTTGAAGAACACCCGATCCCCCTCCGTGAGGCTCGGGCGAGGATCGCCGTCGCTCAGTCGTTGATCGGCGAAGCACAGCCGGTTCCGGCCCGAACCGACGTAGCTCGCCTTCGTCGGCTCGTCGCCCGACAGGACGAGGATGAAGCGGCCGCGTAGCTCCTCCAGCGTCGGCCAACCGGACGCCATCGCCCCGGCCACGAGCGAGGGGGCGGAACCCATCAGCTCGGCCGGGGTGAAGAGCCGGTCGCAACCGAGGAACTCCTCGATGGTGGCGTCGAGCCAGCGGGGGAACTGGCGGCGGTTCCGGGCCTGAGCCTTCAGGTCGAGGCTGATCGTGATCACGTCATGGCGAGCCTCGAACCGCGACCAGGTCCGGAGATGACGCAGGTACTCGACGAGCTGCGCGTCCGACCCGACCCTGGTACTCGTCGTGGTGCACGCTCCACGACCAGAGGTTCGGTGACTCCCGGAGGTCGAGCTCCAGGCCGCGGCACCCCGCCTGGTGCGGCTGGCGGTTGCTCCACACCAGTTGTTCGGTGACCGGTCGCTCGTCACGTTCGAAGGAGTTGTGGGACGCCTTGAACTTCACCATGTGGAACGGTCGGGAATCACTCATCGACACTCATCCGATGTCGAGCAGATCGGCGAGAACGGAGCGAAGTTGCGCCGAGCGCGGCGGCGCCGACGTTTCCGTACTCGTCACCGTTGAGGCGCTCGATGCTCACGACCGTGCACAGGTGGCACTGCGCGGCCGAGTCGATGGGAAGCCCGGGTGCGGACACGACGACTTCGGTTGGCAATGCTCGCCCCACGTTGCTGGTGACCGGCACGACATGGATGGTTCGAGGATCGGTGCCCAAGCACGCCGTCCGCCGTCACTATCACTGCCGGACGCTCGAACCCGGGCTCGCTTCCGGCCGGGATCCCGAAGTCGACACGAACGACATCACCGGCGCGCATGATCGGCCACAGTTGCGACGCCGACGTCGATCCATGCCCGCTCGCTGTCGGTCAACTCGGTACCAGCGAGCGCTGCGCCCATGCGACGCTGGCGCTCGGCGCGCAGCAGCCGAGCGATCGCCTCGTCCATGTTCACGTCCGTCGCTGTCCGCGAGTCGTCTCAGGGCATCGCGGGTGCCGGGCGTGACACGAATGGTGGTCGATTCGCGCATACACATGAGTATGCCGAATCCGTAGACGATGTTCAAGAACTGCTGCCGGTCGTCACCGGCGTCTGCTGGTACAGCGCCAGCTTCCAGTTGTCGCCGACGCGTACGTACACGCTGGTCATCGCACCGACGAAGGGCGTGCTGTCGCCATCGTGATCGGCCAGTCCCGATGTACACGAGGGCAGCCGAGTCGCCGCCGATCGGAACAACGTGCGGATCCTCAATGGCATACGAGCTCCACGACGGTCCCTCGCTCAAGGCCGCCACCACGTCGTCGTGTGCCATGACCTGTCCGTTGGCGAGAACCATCACGGCGTCGGCGGTCATCACGCCGCCGTAGAACTCACCCGCCGTGCCGCGGCACAGCGATTCCCAACCTGCTCGCTCGAGATCGAGCAACGCTTCGGCATCCATGATCCATGGTTACCCGTCACCCGGGCTTGCCAACCGCGACCTTGGCGTCATTGGAATCGCTGGGTCACCCTAGGCTCGTGGTGATGGAGGCAATTGTCGTCGACCAGTTGCACAAGTCCTACGGCGACGTCGAGGCGGTGCGTGGCGTCAGCTTCCAGGTCGACGACGGCGAGGTGGTCGCCGTCGTCGGCCCCAACGGCGCCGGCAAGACCACGACGGTCGAGATCCTCGAGGGGTACCGCGCCCGCGCACCGCGGGCGACGTCCGCGTCCTCGGCTTCGACCCGGCCGACGGCGGCGCCGAGCTGCGCCAGCGGATCGGCATCGTGCTGCAGGAGTGCGGGATCGACCCGTACCTGTCGGTGTCGCGAGGTGCTGCAGATGCACGCCGAGTACTACCGCGCACCCGCGGGACGTGTCGACGAGGTGATCGAGCTCGTCGGCTTGGAGGAGAAGGCGACAGCCCGTGTCAAGACGTTGTCGGGCGGTCAGCAGCGACGCCTCGACGTCGCCCTCGGGCTCGATCGGCGACCCCGAGCTGCTGTTCCTCGACGAGCCGACCACCGGCTTCGATCCGTCGGCCCGCCGCCAGGCGTGGGACGTCGTGCAGCAACCTGGCCGAGCTGGGCAAGACGGTCCTGCTCACCACGCACTACATGGACGAGGCGCAGGCGCTCGCCGATCGCGTCGATCGTGATCGCCGCCGGGCCGGATCGTCGCCGAGGGCACGCCCGCGTCGATCGGTCGGACGGGCGCGACCTGGCCAAGACCGTGTCCAGCTTCTCGCTGCCGCCCGGAGCGCCGATCGGCGACCTCCCGGTCGCGGTCGACGCATCCACGGCGACGCATGTGCCTCATCGACACGCCGAGCCGACCGCGATGCTGCACACGCTGACCGGCTGGGCGCTCGAGCGCGGCATCGACCTCGACGGGCTCGACGCGTCACGCCGGCCGTCGCTGGAGGACATCTACCTCGCAGCTCACCGCCGACGCCGAGGATCGACCGAGATGAACCGTGCCGTGCGGTCGCTGCGCCAGGCGCGGTGGGAGCAGAAGCTGTTCTGGCGCAACCCGGCGGCGGCGACGTTCACGTTCGCCTTCCCGCTGATGTTCCTGGTGATCTTCATCGCCATCAACGGCAACGACCGGGTCGACCAGGCCGGCGGCAACGTGAAGTTCGCCCAGTACTACGTGCCGGCCATCGTCTCCTTCGGCCTCATCTCGGCGTGCTACACGAACCTCGCCTTCACGCTGTCGCATCCGCCGCGAGAACGGGCATCCTCGAAGCGCACCCGGGGAACGCCGCTGTCACCGGTCGATCTACCTCGCCGGCATCGTCGGCAACGTCGTCATCGTCGCCGCCATCCTCACGGCGCTGACGATCATCGCTCGGCGTCCTCGTGTACGGCGTCACCTTCCCCGGCCGCTACCTCGCGCTCTGGTCGTCACGATCGCTCGTCGGCGCGTTCTGCTTCAGCGCCATCGGTGTGCTGATGTCCACCTTCGTCCCCAACGAAGACGCCGCGCCGGCGATCATCAACTTCCTCCTGTTCCCGCTGCTGTTCATCTCCGGGACGTTCGGAACGATCGCGAACACCTCGTTCCTCGGCCGCCTCGCGGCGGTGTTCCCGGTCCGCCACCTGCTGCAGCAGATGGTCCCGGTGTTCAATCCCGTTCGGCTCCGGCATCGGGCATCGACGCCGTCCACACGATCGTCATGTTCGCCTGGGGCGTCGGCGCGATCCTGATCTCTCTCCGGCGCTTCCACTGGGAACCGCACACCGGATGACTAGCGACCAATCGCTCGGCTGAATCCTCCGTCCAGGTGATGTTGAGAAGTGCACGACGAATGGCAGCCATCGCGGCGGAGGGGCCCTGTCGATCCGATCGAGGAGGCGTTCGGCGGGAAGGCTTCGCAGCAGATCGACGGTTGTGATCATCTCGTGATCACTGGACGCCGGGGGCAGGCGATTCTCTCGTCGTTGGGTGAGCACCGAGGACAAGGGGGTGCTGTCGATGTCCGCCGGAACCGTTGGGTGGGGTTTGCGGGCGGCGAATCGGATCTCGTAGTCGGCGACGGTGATGTCGACGTCGGTGAATCCGATGCGTCGAGCCGAGCGGCCAATGTCTCGACGAGAAGGGGTACGAACGTGTCGTCCTCGATGCGCTGCCCGTATGAAGTCGAGATCCCGTGCGTCGGTGGCGAACAGGCCGGCACCTGGGTGCGAGCACTCGGAGGATTTCGGTGAGCATCTCGTCTTGTCCGGCTCCGATGGCACGTGGTGCAGGACCGAGAATGCGGTGGCGGCGCTGAAGCGATTCGAGTCGAAGGTCAGCGCTCGTGCATCGAGCTTTCCACGACCTCGACGTTCGAGCCGTGGAGGCGATCTGCGAGTCGTGTTGCGAGGGCGTGGTCGAGTTCCACCGTGGTGACGTTCGTGGCCCGACGTCGCAGGATGTCGGTCGTGAGCCCAGGCCCCGGACCAATCTCGATGACATCGGCGCCGAGGACGGGCAACTCGCTCGATCCTCATGGCACGAGGTCTGCTTCCAATCGGCTCGCCCACGCCGGGCTTGCGCGTAGTATTGCAGGTGGGTTTCTTTGTTCATGTCGTGTGTTCTTTGGCTTCTCGGGGGACGCGTGGTTCGGTCAGGACATGGAGTCGGGATGTGTGACGACAAGCGTCGGCGGCGGGCGCAGCGTGGCAAAGTCGGCGTCGGAGTGCAGGATCGTCGCTCGGGCTCGGATCGCGACCGTGCGGCGATCAGGCAGTCGGTGAGCCGGCGAACCGTTTCGCCGACGCAACGCCATGTTGACCGCCTCGCGCTTGGAATCGAGGTGGTAGCGCTCACCCCGCCGATCTCTCCGCTCCCCGACGACCCCTGACGGCGTCTCGGCTCGAACCCGGACCCGATGTGTCCGGCAGATGGCAGAGATCCGGGTGCGGCGCTTCTGGAAAATGTCGTTGACACTGCGACTACGCGACAATGGCTCGGGTCTCGCAGCCGCCGCCACCTCGCCGTGCGGGGCCAGCCGTTCGTGGTGTTCATCGAGTCTCGTGTTACAACTCGTTCAATATCGACTCCAACTTGATGATGAGTGAACTAGTTTGCGCTCATGAGGGACGAGCTGCTCGAAGCGAGCGGCGCGACACGCCCCGCGCGAGGGGATCCGGTGCGCTTGGCGATCGTCGACGAGCTGGCGAACTCGGATCGATCGCCGATCGAGTTGCGCCGGCTGGTCGGAATCGAGTCGAACTTGCTGGCCCATCATCTCGACGTACTGGAGCAGGTCGGGATGATCAACCGGTTCCGCTCCAGTGGCGACGGCCGTCGTCGGTACGTGCATCTCCTGTCGGCAGCTCCCTCCCCGGTCTCGACCACGGTCGGCGGGTGGAGCCGGGTGGTGCGTTGTTCGTGTGCACCCGGAACTCGGCTCGTAGCCAGCTGGCTGCTGCGCTGTGGCGCTCGTTGGCCGACGCTGCGGCTGAGTCGGCCGGAACCCATCCAGCCGACCGGGTCGATCTGGGCGCGATTGGAGCAACCAAGCGGGCTCGGGTCACGATGGACGGCATCCCCCGCGATCGTCGACGAGCTGGGCCACATGCTGTCGCTCGTGATCACCGTCTGCGACCAGGCGCACGAGGACCGAGAGCGGAGTCAGCGCCGCCGGCTTGAGCACGACGGTGTTGCCGCAGGCAAGCGCCGGGCCGAGCTTCCAGCTCGTGATGTTGAGCGGGAAGTTCCAGGGCACGATCAGCCCGACGACACCGAGCGGCTCTCGGAAGGTCGCGTCCATTCCGCCGCCGACAGGGATCGTCTCGCCGTAGTGCTTGTCGACCGCGCCGGCGTAGAAATGGAACACTTCGGCGACCATCCCGACCTCGCCGCGCGCGCCGGAGATCGGCTTCCCGACGTTCTGTGACTCGATCTGGGCGAGCTCCTCGGCGTGCTCCTCGACGAGCGTCGCGAGCCGCCGGAGCAAACGCTGATGTCGTTGGAGCCAA
>CAWBTC010000018.1:0-543873 GCA_963791635.1 uncultured Acidimicrobiaceae bacterium | reverse complement strand
GTCAGCTGGTTCATTGGCTACCTCCGCACCCGACCGATGACCGTGTTCGGCTGGTACCGACTCGCCGCCGCGGCAGCGACGCTCGCGCTCGTCGCCTCGCACCAGCTCTGACAACGTCACGGATCGCCCCCTCTCGTCGACGTCCGAAGATTGCCGGGTGCCGATGAGCTGGACCCCGACGCAGGCTGATCGGCCGCTGTCAGCAGCCCGTCAGCACGACTCGCACTCACCAACGCAGACGAGCGCGAAGGCATCACTCGGTAGCCACTCCGTACAACAGGCGTACAACACGACGAGCACCAACGGGCACCTACCAGCGCATACGAGAGAGGCCGCTCACCGACCTCGAAACGGTGCGTGAACAGGGAGAACGCCCCGACCTGCCCCTCGTCGAGGTCGCGTCGCGGGCGGCGTGGCGCCGATGGCTCCGACGCGAGCACCAACGCTCGACCGGCGTCTGGGCCGTCACCGTAAAGAAGCCAGGGCTCGGACCGGGAGACAATTTCGTGAGCGCTGTGGATCTCAACGAGGAGTGCCTCTGCTTCGGTTGGATCGACTCACGCCCAGCCAGGATCGACGACCGCCACAGCGCACTGCTGTGCACGCCACGCAAACCCGGCAGCGGCTGGTCCAAGGTCAACAAGGACCGCCTCGACCGGCTGCTCGCCGCCGGACTCGTCGCCCCGGCCGGACTGGCGGCCATCGAACGTGCGAAGCAGGACGGCAGCTGGAACCGTCTCGACAACGTCGATCAACTCACCGTCTCCGACGACCTCGCCGCCGCACTCGCCGACCACCCAACTGCACGAGCGAACTTCGACGCCTTCCCACGATCCGCGCGCCGCGGGCATCCTCGAGTGGATCGGCGCCGCCAAGACCACGGCAACGAGAACGAAGCGCATCGAGGAGACAGCACAGCTCGCACAGCACAACATCCGAGCCAACCAATGGCCCCGACAATGATCATCGCCCTAGCCGCGCAAACACGTCCCCGACGGTCTTCGGCTGCATTCACCCCATTCTGACGGTGTCGATGCCGTCGCCGAAGCTCGGGTGGAACTGCGCGCCCGAAGGTCGTAATCGGCGCCGAAACGCACGTGGCCAGCCCCGCGCCACCCTGTCGGCTGGCATGTGCAGCCGGCCGCACAGGGCCGCTCGATCGGCAGAGCTATCAACGCGGTGTCAGCGCCGAGCTGACCCACGAGCACGAACGGGCGCCTACGGCATCGACGCCTTCGAGGCCCGTGAACGGGCCTGATGCGACCTGACGCCCACCGGCGCAAGCGGTGACCACTTCGCTCACGACCCGAAGGTCGCATGCCCGAGTCCTCTCCCTACCACGCACCTTTTGCCGCCGCGCGGCGCAATCGGTGAGTGCCACTCGATATCGCCGCTCGAATCACCGCTCCGGAGCCGGTGGGCAGACGCTGCACTCCGGCCCGAGTCGGGTGCTCGGAAATCGCAGCGGGAATAGCCGCAGGGCGTCAGATGGCGACGAGGCGGACTGACGCGTTGAGCGTCTGGAGTAAGTGTCGGAGGTCGGTTGGGTCGGAGGTGATGAGGGCGGTGGGGCCGGTTTGCGATCGGGCAGCGGCGACCAGGGCGACGGAGGCGTCGACGATGTCGGCCGTGCCGGCGCGTCCGCACAACAGCCCAGTCGCGCGTGCCAGCGATCCTTCGAGCGGTACCTCGTCGCAGTGGGTCAGTGCTCGGGAGAGGAGGGCTTGGCGGCTTCCGCCGCGCCATGCCTGTGCGACGACGCCAGCGGGCACTGACACCTGCGCCGAGTCGTCGGCGGCGTTGCGGAGCATCGCCCAGACCGTGCGGTCGTTGCGGTCCAGCGCGATCAGCGCGCCGGTGTCGAGGACGAGTGCGCTCATCCGTCGACGAGGGCGCGCGCGGCTGCAAGTTCTTCATCGCTGAAGGCGCCGTGGTCGCGTTCCCAGGCAGCGACGACGTCGCGAAGTCCGCGCGTTGCAAGCTGGCGACGGGCAGCGTCAGCGAGCCAGGCGGACACGTTCTGCTTGTCGGCTTCGGCGGCCTCGCGGACGGCGATCGCGAGTTCTGATTCGATCGAGACGGTGAGTCGTTCGACACTCATGAGCCGATCATACTTCGTCATACTGAACGGAGCAACGCTCATTGCCCAAGTTCGAACGTTGCAGTCAAGGCGCGGTTCGGGCCTTCTCTCGTTCTCGGGTGACACAAGTTCGAAAAGGTGGTCTGATCAGGCCAACAACCCGATTGTCGGATCTCTACCTCCCGCCTGCCGCGAGCGCAGCGAGTTCCCGGTCAGGGAAGCCGTGCCGCTTGTGGAGCGGACCCATTGGTGTCTGGGCCAGCCAGTCCGCCAGCCACACCAGATCGGGCGGGCCACCTTGCTGCTCGTGGGCGTGGCCGGCGAGATGGACGTACTCGTTGAGCACACCGAGCATGCTGCGGCTCGCCGTCGGCAAGCACACCGCCTCGTTCATCTTCGACAGCTCCTTGTCTATGAACGCACCCGAGACCTCCTGTCGGCGGAGGACGTCAGCGAGCTCGGCAGGAAGGCGGCGGATCACGGACGACGCTGGCGCAAGTGGCACGAATACGGGCAGCAACGTGGTCTCGCTGACGAACAGCGCGACCTGAGGACGCCAGAAGATGACGGTCGCATACCACTCGCCGAGCAATGGCGGATCAGGTTCGGTCGGGACAGGATCGAACCCGCCCAGCCGTTGGGCGAGCTTCTTGGTCGCACGGACGATCAACACCTCCCCATCTTGTCGAAGCTCGAGGTACGCCGTCGCTCACTCCTGCGTGGATGGCCAGATCACGTTGAGGGCCGGCAGGTCGAGCACGATCCAGCCCCGTTCGGCGTCGCCGTCACATCCCAGCCCGACGACGTGCGTCGAGTCCCACGTGAGCTGCGCCGGTTCGGTCCGTGGTGGCGCGGTCGATCCAGTTCAACTCGGACTCGTAGCCGTGGTGCCAATGGCCATGGATCAGCAGTTGCGGCGAGGTGGAAGCCGTTGCCTGAGCGACCAGCGCACGAACGTCGTCGGCGCGGACCTGGTCCTCTGCGGGCAACCTCCAAGATGACAGCAGGTCGACACCGGCTGGAGCGTCGTGCGTGATGAGGACATCGAGCCGCTCGGTGCCGAGCCGGGCGAGATCGTCGATGTCGGTGACCTCGTGGTGCCACCAATCGATGCCTGCCGTGCGGTCGCGCCAGTCGACGGAGAACGCCCCGCCGAGGAAGCCAAACGTCCGGCCGCCGAGGTGCAGGCGCGTCCCTCTCGGGAGGTAGGTGACGTGCTCGGCGACATGGACGGGGATGTGGCCGTGTTCGAGTTCGGTGAGTGAGGTGTGGTCGTCGTGGTTGCCGTCGATGAACCACAGCTCCACGCCGTTGGCTGCGCACGCCTGATCGACGGCCGAGAGGAAGCGAGGACCGTCACGATGGTCCGGGAAGTAGCCGAAATCGCCGACCTGGATGATGACCGGGCAGTCGCTTCGGGCGGCGACTTCGGTCAGATGCTTGACCCACTTCGTGTTCCCGTGGGTGTCGCCGGCGATGAGGACGCGCCGGACGTCGACCCGATAGGTGGTGGCGCGGTCCATGACAAAGAGTGTGGCCGCTCGGGTGGCCCGCCTTGCCTCGATTTCCCCAGCAGGTCAGGGGCGTGTCCATCGCCGTCGCGCTCGGACCTGGTCGAGGCAGGCGATGGCATCCAGTGAGCCTGATGGGTCGAGCCACACCCTGGCTTCGAACATCGCTGCGGCGTCGTCCCATCGCCGCTGTCGCCACGCGCAGAGCGCGAGGCCGTGCAGGCATCGCAGGAACGGCCGGTTGTCGATGAACCCGCGTGGCAGCACACCGTTGAAGCCGGAGGGGAGCGACGCCTCGGCGACCGCTACCCCAACTTCGTACAGCTCGTGAGCGGGACCAGGGCCACGGGTCTCGAACGCGATGAGCCCGAGGTGTGCCCAGGCGTCGACGCAGCGCCGGTCGACGGCGAGCAGATCGTCGAGCACGCGGATGGCGTCGCGAAACAGGCCGGCGCGATGGAGCTCCATCGCTTCGATGATGGGGTCGCTGTCCCAATCGTCCTCGTCCACCCCCGGCAGCACCTGTTCCATCTCGAAGCTCGGCCGCGCCCCGGCGTCGATCACGTCACCCCACGTCGGGAGGCAGAGGAACGGCTTCTCGAGCTTCGTGCCGTTGTCGACCTTGCGAGAAGAGTGATGCGCGACAACGCTGCGCCTCTGGTTGCGTTCTCCGAACCCGGACCTCGGCTACGACAAGCCGCTCGATCTCATTGCCCAAGGCAGTTACCAGCGTGTCATCGACCTCCTGCTCGCCATCGCCGAGGGCGTCACTGGCTGAGATGCCCCCGTTCGACCCGAGCAAGATCGCCGCACTGGCCGGTAGCGAGCTGTCGGCGAAGGGCTACCGCAACCAAGCCAGCGGCTTTGACCCGCGAAGCGGCGACGGAGCCCGTCGATTCGGCGGCCGCTTCAACCCGCTCCACAGCTATCCGGTCGTCTACCTCTGCACGACGCGACCGTGTGTGATCGCGGAACTGACGCGACAGGCCCGCCGACAAGGGTTGGCCGTCGAGGATCTGCTGCCACGCGAGCTGTGGTTGGTGACGGTGGCGCTGACGAAGGTGCTCGATCTCACCGACGCCGACACGTTGCAGGCTCTCGGCGTGGAACCCGACGAACTTGTGCGTGACGACCTTCAGCTCACTCACGAGATCGGTGAGGCCGCTCATGAGCATCGGTTTCAGGCGATCCGGTCGGCATCCGTCACTGGCGTCGACGATGTTGTTGCGATCCTGCCGCGAGAACCTCGCCGGCGCCGTGCTGGCAGCGGAGCTGGTTCAGGAGTGGACGACGGTTGTCGCAGCCACCGATTGCGAAGGCGTCGAATCTCGTGCCGCTCGCCCGCAGCGAGCGGCTCGCTGCTGAGTCCACGGGCCCGTCGATGGGGCCTTGACCCTCTGGCTCAGACGGCTTGTGAGACTGATCACTGGCGGTCCGGCTTTATCGCGCTGGCCACCGCACGTGCGACAGCGACACATCGCAGCGCCCGTTCGACTGCTTTCGTCGCGACGCTCGGCGCGACATCGTCGGGTTCGTACTCGGTCTTGGTCTTGAGCGGGAGCAGGCGTCGCAGCTCCTTCTCCACGGTAGCGCCGTCGGTGCCGGCCTGCCTGAGCAGAGTGAGCACCTGGTCGTGGTCCTCGCCCGCCGCTCGTTGGCCCAGCCGAGCACCGCAAACAGCGTCGGCAGCATTGATCGCTGCGTGGATTGCCAGACTGGTCGCTGCGATGTAGCGCTCGGCCTCGACCTCGTTCGCAGCGGCCGCCGCGTACTCCTCGGCCTTGCCCGCGTATGCGCGCACCTGGGCGCTCGACACTGGCCGGGTCCGCATCGGCTTAGGCATGTGCGGGCTCGCGCAGCTCGTCGAGGGAGAGGCCGTGCACCACGACACCGTCGCGCGAGACATCCCGCCACAGGGTCGATCGGCTGCCGAGCTTCGTACCCGCTTCGGTTCGGCTGACCTCGAGGATCTCAACCGGGTTGCCGGCGATCGCTCGCACGTGATCTCGCCAGCCGTCGATCGAGCCCGTCCAAGCTTCGTCGTCTTCGTCGAGGTCGTCGGGCCGGACGACGAGGATGTCGAGGTCGCTGTCAGCGGTTGCTTCGTTGCGGGCGAACGAGCCAAAGACGATCACGCTGAGCGGGGGCGCGGCAAGCGCGGCGGCGGTGGCTCCGATCTGGTCGAGGACCGATTGGCGGGAACGTGAGAGGGCGATCAGTGCTTGCGCGGCGACGTTGGATCGCACGAGCCGGAACTGTGATGACGGTGGCACCTCGCGACGCTCGACGATCCCGAGGTCGACGAGCTCAGGAAGCACTCGGGAGGCCTGTGCGGCACTCACGCCCGCGAGCCGGGCGATCGTGCGGACGCTGAGCTCGGCGGTCGTCTCGACGAGCACGTCGAGGATCCGACCTTGCGCGCCTGGAATCACTGCGGAGATCGGGTGCACGTAGTCCACGACCACAGACTATTCGTGATGTTGCAGAAATGAAACGGTCGTCACATCGATGCAGTCTTGTGGGCTGAGCCGCCCGGAACTCCGTGTCATCGCGCGCCCCGCAGCATCTACGTTGAGCGCATGGACGCGCCCGCACCGCCGAGCCAGGAGCAGATCGAGGGGGCCGTTCGGCAGACCCTCATCGGCTGGGGCAACGAGCTCGACGGAGGTCAGAAGTTCTGGTGGGGCGACTGGACCCGGCTCATGCGTGACGTCGACACCGCCCTTCGCACCGGCGTGGCCGTCGACTACGGCGACGACGATGACGACGACTGAGCCGCGTTGCCGAGGCCATCGACGTGCCTAGATCGGCGACTTGTCTTCAGCAGGCAAGTCGCTGATCTGGGCAGAACTTCTAACGGAACTTCTAACGGACCACGTGACACAGGGCGTTATCCACAGCCATAAGGTGACATTTAGAAATCGCGAAACACCTGCTAGATGGCACAAAGTGACACAGGGCATCACAGGGCGACAGCACCGTTCCACGGCTCATAAGGTCAGGACTGCTCTGGCTCGTCCGTTTGGCCAGGTAGCGTCACTGCGAACGAGTGTGGAGGTGTCGACAATGAGCGGCCGACGAGGTGGTTCGTCACCGGGGCGGGGCGCCTCACTCGTCGGCGGCGAGCGCGGCTGCGATCTGCGCTGTTGTCGGTGAACCGGCGTAGCCGTCGGGTGTGCGGTAGATGCGACAGGACAAACCGATCGGCTCGTCGCCGACGGCGAACGGGTCGACACCGTCGATGAGGATCGTCGGCGAACCCCGGAACGAGACGCGATCAGCATCCTCCGACGTGGTCACCAACTGGTAGTCGATCGTCAGCCCGAGGCGGTCTGCGACCTCGCGCAGCCGCTCATCGGCGATCCGCCAGTGCGGGCACTCCGGGAAGTACAGCAACCGGAGTTCGCGACTGCGCCTCGACATCGCGCGGAGCCTACGTCTCGGTGGAAGGCAGAGCCCCTCAGCCGGGTTCCGCCGGTGCGCGTCGTCCGAGCAGGCGGTCGATGGTGGCTGGGTCGCCGAGGTGAGCAACAGCACCACGCCGACCAACGCTGCCTGCCACCACGAGCCCATGACCCGACCCTGCCATACGCCGCGCCAGTTGTCGATGTCATCTGCCTTTGCAGATGTCATCGACATCGGGTGATAATACGGACATGAGTGAGACGGCGACACGACGAGTCGACCTGGCGGTCGCCGCCCGGTTGTTCCACGGGCTGAGCGATCCGACGCGATTGTCGATCCTGCTGGAGCTCCTCGGCGGCGAGCGACGGGTGACCGATCTGGTGGCTGCGGTGGGATCGTCGCAGTCGAACGTGTCGAACCATCTTGCCTGCCTGCGCGAATGCGGTCTGGTGGTCGATCGGCCGGCCGAGCGGCGGCAGATCTTCTACTCGATCGCCCGACCGGAGCTCGGCGACGTGCTGCTGGCGTCGGAGCGGTTGTTGGCCGAGGCGGGGCACGACGTGCAGCTGTGCGCGAACCCGTTGATGGGCGCCGCCTGGGGGGACGGACGCGATGGGTGACGCCTGCTGTGGTGGCGCCCAGAACCCATCGGTGACCCTCGAGGGTCAGGACGGATCCGAGGGTCGTTGGCGCATCGTGGCGGCAGCGGTCGCTTCGGCCGGGTGGCTGGTTGGGATCGCGCTCCAGCTCGCCGATGCGGACTCGGCAGCGCTGATCGCGTTCGTCGCGGCGGTCATGGCGGGTGGAGCGACGTTCGTGCCCGACGCCGTGCGGGGTTTGCGGTCTCGCCGGTTGGGTGTCGGGTTGTTGATGTCGATCGCACTCGTCGGTGCGGTCGTGCTGGGCCAGTACGGCGAGGCCGCATCACTGGCATTCTTGTTCTCGATCTCCGAGGCGTTGGAGGAATGGGCCGTCACCCGCTCACGCCGTGGGTTGCGGGCAGTGCTGTCGCTCGTCCCCGACATCACCCGGCTGCGCCGCGGTTCGACGACCGTCGAGGTGGCTTCGGCGGACGTGAGCGGCGGGGATCGGATCGTGCTGTGGGCGGGTGAGCGGCTCCCGACCGACGGCGTGGTGGTCGAGGGCCGGTCGAGCCTCGATGTGTCCGCGGTGACGGGCGAGTCGATCCCGGTCGATGTGGAGCGCGGCGACGTCGTGCTGGCCGGCAGCATCAACGGCGGCGGCGTGCTCGAGATCGACGCCACCGCGCCGGTGGCCGACAGCACCCTGGCCCGCGTCGTTCGTGCGGTCGAGGACGCACGCGACCGCAAGGGCCGCGCCCAGCGGCTCGCAGACCGCATCGCCCGACCCCTCGTGCCAGCCATCCTCGGCGTCGCGACAGCGATCGCGATCATCGGCTCGATCGTCGGGGATGCAGCCGTGTGGGTCGAGCGGGCCCTTGTGGTGTTGGTCGCCGCGTCGCCGTGCGCGTTCGCGATCTCGGTACCGGTCACGGTGTTCGCTGCGATCGGCGCAGCGACACAGGCCGGGCTGGTGATCAAAGGCGGCGCCGCACTCGAAGCGCTCGGCACCGTCCGCGTCGTCGCGCTCGACAAGACCGGCACGCTCACCCGCAACCAGCCCGCCGTGATCGACGTCGTCACCACCCCGTCGACCAACCGGGCCGCAGCGCTGTCATTCGCTGCAGCGCTCGAGTCGTCGAGCGATCACCCGCTGGCTCGCGCCATCACCCGCGAGACATCGTCGGCACGAGACGCGACCGAGGTGAACACGATCGCCGGGCACGGCATCACCGGCACCGTCGACCGCCACGCCGTACGTGTCGGCAAACCCGGCTTCATCGACCCCGGCGCGCTCGCAGCAGACGTCGACCGCCTCCAAACGGACGGTGCGACCGTCGTTCTCGTCGAGGTCGACGGCGACACCATCTCCGCGATCGCAGTCCGCGACGAACTGCGCCGCGAAGCCGCCGACGTGGTCGCCGCGCTCCACCGGCGCGGCATCCGGGTCGCGATGCTCACGGGTGACAACGTCGCCACCGCCGTCGCGCTCGCAGCACAGGCCGGGATCGACGACGTGCGAGCCGAACTGCTCCCTGCCGACAAGACACGCGCCGTCGAACAACTCGCAACCCATGGCGGTGTCGCGATGGTCGGCGACGGCATCAACGACGGCCCCGCACTCGCCAGTGCACAGGTCGGCATCGCGATGGGCGCCGCCGGCAGCGATATCGCCATCGAAGCCGCCGACATCGCGATCATGGGCGACCAACTCACCCACCTGCCCGATGTCGTCGACCACGCCGTGCGGACCCGACGCATCATGCTCCAGAACCTCGTGCTGTCCGGACTGATCATTGCCGTGCTGATCCCCGTCGCCGCGGTCGGCTGGCTCGGCCTCGGCGCCGTCGTCGCCACCCACGAACTCGCCGAGATACTCGTCATCGCCAACGGCCTCCGCGCCCGCCGCAGTCTTCACCCCCACACTGTCACGACAGCTGCGACGACTCACGAGCGGCAGACGGTCCATGCCTGACCCATCATGGCGTCGTCCACCGGTGGGGCTCGCGCGCTCATCGACGAAGCGATCAGCGGCGCGCACATCGCCTCCGACCTCACCGACCTCCTGCCGTGATCGCCCCGGCGAACGGCAACCGCATCTGAATTGGCACGAGCTTCTCGGCTTGAGTGAGGATCCATCTCGTTCCCGCCATTGGGGTCCGGTTCGGCTGGACCTCGTCGACGAGATCAATCGCGAACCGGTCAACCGGCGCGCAGAACAAGGGGGAGTGCAGTCATGAAGGTGTCCATCTCGGTCGGCAGCGCGTACTACAACGGTGACAACTGGGACGACCTCGTCGAGTACGTGTGCGCCGCCGACCGGCTCGGGGTCGATTCGGTGTGGTCGGCCGAAGCGTGGGGGATGGAGGCCGTGGCCTCGTTGGGGTACCTCGCCGCTCGAACCGAACACATCGGTCTCGGTACTGGCATCATGCAGATCAGTGCCCGCACGCCTGCTGCGACCGCGATGAGCGCGCTGGCGTTGGATCGGTTGTCGAACGGTCGGTTCCGGTTGGGGCTGGGGGTCAGCGGCCCGCAGGTGGTGGAAGGGCTCCACGGTGAAGCATTCGCACACCCGCTGGAACGGTTGCGTGAGTACACCGAGATCGTGCGGATGGCGATCAATGGTGAACGAGTCGTCTACAACGGCACCCACTACGTCCTGCCTCGACCCGGCGGAGAGGGCAAGGCGCTGAAGCTCGCGATCCCCCCGAACCCGTCGCTGCCGATCTATCTGGCGACGCTCGGACCGAAGTCGTTGGAGCTGACCGGCGAGATCGCCGACGGATGGATCGGCACCTCGCTGATCGCGGCGCACGCCGACGTGCTCCTCGACCCGATCCGTCGTGGAGCGGAGCGGGCCGGCCGGGCGCTGAGCGACATCGATCTGCAGGTGAACTGCCAGCTCGAGGTGTCCGACGATGTTGACTCGCTGATCGCTCGCTATCGGCCTGCGATGGCGTTCACGTTGGGCGGGATGGGTTCGGCGCGGACGAACTTCTACAACGCGGCGTTCACCCGCGCTGGGTTCGGTGAGGTCGCTGCCGATGTGCAGCGGTTGTGGGTCGAGGGTGACAAGGCGGCGGCGGTGGCGGCGGTGCCCGACGAGATGGTGCTCGCGGCGTACGCGATCGGCACCGCCGACATGGTGGCCGAACGGGTTCGCTCGCTCGCGGCCGTGGGGGTCAACGCGGTGCGGTTGGGTCCGGTCGGCAAGACGGCGGACGAGCAGATCGCACATCTCGAGATGGCGGTCGACCTCGTGAATAGCGCCACGGGCAGCGGCGGCGTAGGACGATGGCGCACCCCGGCATCGTCGCACGTCGCAATCCTGACGGCATCGCGCTCATCCAGGCAGAGACCGGCGACACGCTCACCTGGTCGCAGCTGCACCGGCGAGCGGTCCAGACCGCCAACGTGTTCCACCGCCATGGACTCCGGCCGGGCGACTCGATCGCGTTGTGCCTCGAGAACCGATTCGAGTTCGTGTCCGTCGTGTGGGCTGCGCTGTACTCCGGGCTTCGATTCACCCCGATCTCGACCCGCCTTCTTCAGCCGGAAGTCGAGTACATCCTCGACGACTGCGGCGCACGGGCACTCGTCCACTCCGGTCGCACTCAGGCCGCTGCAGCGGCCGCGGCGGCTGTCGCCGGTCCTGTCTGGAGCATCGATGTCGACGCGAGCCGACAGCCCGTTCGTTCCGGATCCGAACGAGGCGCCGGAGTACGAACGGTCCGAGGGTGTCGCCATGCTGTACTCGTCGGGGACCACCGGCCGACCCAAAGGTGTATGGCGAGCGGCTCCCGACTCGCCGGTCGAGGATCTCCAGCCGGCCGACGCGGCGATGGCCGCCGTCTACCAGATCGACGAACGATCGATCTACCTCTCGACCGCCCCGCTCTACCACTCGGCACCGATCTCGTTCCTGGCCCGGATGAACCGAATCGGCGCGGCAACGATCATCATGGACCGTTTCGACCCCGGAACGGCGCTCGCCCACATCGACACCTATCGCGTCACCCACAGCCAGTGGGTGCCGACCATGTTCGTGCGCATGCTCCGACTCGACGATGCCGAACGCACCCGCCACGATCTGTCGACCCATCGTGTCGCGGTGCACGGCGCAGCGCCCTGCCCTGTCCATGTCAAGCAAGCGATGCTCGACTGGTGGGGGCCGATCATCTACGAGTACTACGCAGGCACCGAAGGCGCCGGTACATGTCTCATCGGACCCGACGAATGGCTCACCCACAAGGGATCGGTCGGGCGCTCCGTGAGCGGCCCGCTGCGCATCCTCGACGACCACGGGCAATCACTTGCCGCCGGGTGAGGTCGGTGAGATCTGGTTCGAGCGCAGCTCGGATTTCCGTTACCTCAACGACGACGACAAGACCAGCGAGTCGCGTCGTGCCAACGGCAGCGGCACGTTCGGCGACCTCGGCTACCTCGACGCCGACGGCTACCTCTACCTCACCGACCGAAAAGCGTTCACGATCATCGCTGGCGGCATCAACGTCTACCCCCAAGAGATCGAGGACGTCCTTCTCGCACACCCCGCCGTCATCGACGTCGCGGTCTTCGGCATCCCCCACCCCGAGTACGGCGAAGAGATCAAAGCCGTCGTCCAACCCGCTCCCGGAGTCGATGCCGACGACTCCTTGCGAGCCGAACTCGTCGCGCACTGCCGCGCACATCTCGCCGGGTACAAGTGCCCGCGTTCGATCGACTTCGACGCCGACCTCCCCCGGGAACCGAACGGCAAGCTCATGAAACGAGCTCTCCGCGACCGCTACCTCACCACGATCTGACACGACTCGTCGTCGAACCCGAACGAAATCGACCGGCTTCCCCGATGATCGGCCGTTCGACACCACCGTTGACATGTCCCACGGACGATCGCAGGTCAGACCGAGCGGGGCCTGGTGGTGAGGTCGAGGCGTTGCGCGAAGCGGGCGATCATCAGCACCGGTTCGATCTGCGCGAGTCCGACACGAACATCGACGTCTTGCCGACGACGAAGCGCCGGAGCGTCAAATGCTCGCGACTTCTGAGTAGAACTGTGCTCCGGGGACGCTTGACAGGGCTGCCGCATGCTCTGGAGTGGGTTCTCCGAGAACGACGAACTCGACCGAGTCGATCAGCGCCATCAGGCCGCCCATGAACTCACCATGACCATCCGCTTGCATGTGGGCGAGGTGCGCATCGGAGTCGGCGTACGATTCCAGCAGCACGAGACTTCCCTGCTCCGGCGAGTAGTGCCAGTCGTAGTTGAGAGTGCCCGGTTCGTCGGCAGCAACCCTGCATCCCTCCGCTGCCATGGCCTTCACCTGATCGAGGTTCTCGGGCTTGACGCTCATACGCGCGAATATGGTGATCTGCTTCACTGGAGCTCCCTTGACGTCTCGTCGGTTTCGGCGGCCGAAAGTACCAGGTTCCTCGACATCGCCAGTCCGGGATGTCGCTGTCGCCACGTCAATCGGCTGGCAGCGCATGCCGGCTGCCAACACAGGCTTCACACCGGGTGTCTGTTCGGTCTGGCATCGCGACTCATGCGGCACCCGTCGCCCGGGCGATGACCATCTTGCGGCTGTTGACGCCCGTCTTGGTGAAGATCGACTTGAGATGGTCCTGGACGGTGTGCTCCGACACGAACATCTGCGCCGCGATGCTGCGCGTGTCGCTGCCGGTGACAAGAAGGCTCACCACTTCACCTTCGCGATCGGTCAATCCGGCCACTCGGGTGTAGATCGCAGCTCGCTCGGCGGGAGAGGCGGCCTCGATGCTCACGGCTATGAGCGGGTCGGTCGCGCCGACGCGAAGCCCGGTGCGAGCGGCGCGAACGGTGAACCAGCGGCCGTTCAACGGCAACCGTGCCTCGGCAGGGTGGTCGTCGATGCCGTGCTCACGAGCGATGAGTTGCGCGGCAACGTTGTAGACCGCGGCCGGCACGGATGCGCGACCGCCGTCGGAGGGCAACAGCGCGCGTAGGTAGGCGTCTGCCTGGTCGGTCCGGGTGTGCAGTGACAGATCGTCGCCCAGCAGGGCGATGGCCGGCCCTTCCTGCCGCGCCGGGGGGCCGGTGGTGCCATCGAACGTCGGGAGAAGGCTTCGCCGAACGGCGGTCGTGATGGTCGGGGCCAACGCTTCGAGGGATGCACATTCCGTGTCCGTGAACGCATCACCCGCACGCCACAGATCGAAGAAGCCCCAGCAACCGAATTGATCGCGGAGCACGGTCGTCGCGACGTCGCCGACGCCGTGGCGTGCGAGGCCGTCGACCCAGAATCGGCTTCGAGTCAGATCGCCGCCTGTCGTCCGTGTGAGCGTTCGGACGGCCGGCGTGCCGACGTCGGTCCAGCGGTTTTCCGCAGCCAGGTAACGCAGCCGGATCACCATCGGCACCTCGCGAAGGTCGGGTACGCTGGCGATCGGGAGGCTGCCGACGCACGAGTCGGGGTCGGTCGTCAGCCACACGAACCACTCGAACGGGACCACCGCCTTGATCTCGGTGAGGATCGCGAGGCGGAGCCCACGCTCGTCGTCGACACTTCGGGCGAGGCCCTCGATGCGATGACGGATCGTCATGCGAGGACCTTACGACGCGCTGGAACCCCAACAAGTTGGGATGGCCCGCCGACCTCTTGATACGTACGGTCTCGTCATGAGCAGACTCCACATCGAACACGCGATCACCGACTACAACACGTGGCGCGAAACGTTCGACCGCTTCAGCGAGGTCCGCGCCTCGGCCGGCGTTCTCGGCGCACAACTGGCCCGGCCCGTGGACGACGATCGATTCATCGTCATCGACCTCGAGTTCGCCACCCCCGATGCCGCCGCAGGATTCGCGACGTTCCTCGAGCAGAACATCTGGTCGGCGCCCGAGAACTCGCCCGGCCTCGCTGGTCACCCACGAACGATGGTGCTCGACGACGTCGAGTGAGTCAGTTCGAGAGACCTGTCCGCCCGGCCAGCAGCTCCAGCCGTCCAGCCCACTTCGTGGGCCATGAGCGTCGGTGACCACCCTCGGGCAGGTCGGCGGCAACGAGAAGGAACGCGACGACCGCGATCCGAGCAACCGTCGGCGGCTGAGGCGACAGTCGCCTGATCCGAGGGACCACAGTGCTGGTCGTGGGCGCGGGTCCGCCGGCTCGGCCTCGCCCGGCGTCGTCGAGACCAGTCGGGAGCACGCCAGCGGCCTCCGCCGGGCGTGTAGGTTGCATGCCACGAACCAACCGTCGGGAGCACCCATGCGCATGCGATCAGTCTCACTCCTCATCGCTCTGCTCCTCGCGGTGCCCCTGACGGCGTGCGGCGACGATGGGACCGACCTCGGGCCATACGTGGATGCTGTCGCTGCCGATCTCGCCAAGACTCCGGAAGACGACAGTCCGCCGCTGTCCGAAGAGCAGGCACGCTGCGCCGCGGAACACGCGATCGACGCGATCGACGAGGACACCATCACCGGGTTCGACACTCCGGAGGATCTCGTCGCTGCCACTGAGGAGAACCTCGCGTCACTCGATCTCGACGACGCAACACTCGACACGATCGCTGCTGACTTCGTCGCCTGCTTCGGAGGCGTGCAGTTCTTGATCGACTTCCTCACGGAGTTCGGCGTGAGCGACGATCAGGTCGACTGCGTTCGCGACACCATCACCGACGATGAGGTCGTCGGCAGTGTTCGGGCAGACCTCGCCGGAGAGACCAACGAAGAGTTCGACACTCAGATCGGCGCCTGTCTCGGCGAATGAAGCCGCTCGCCTTGGGATATCAGCCACCCATGTCGCGGAAGACCTAGCGACCGGGTCCCGGTCGCTGGAGGCGACCTACTCGACTCCGCCGCTCTGGAAAATTCTGGACGCCCCAGCGGTTGTTGCCGAGCTCGCCGGTGTCGTCGTTGCAGTGGCCGTAGCCGGAACCACGGAACAGCACGTCGTTCGAGATTGCGGCTCCCGACAGACACGTTCCGTCACTCGCGTGAAGTGAGGAAATCGAGGCGACCAATCGGCCCGGAACGTACCCGCTGGGCCGGCTTCGAAGGCAAGGAATCCCGTATCGCGGGCGCGCTGCGTGTCCGGCGCGCGAGGCTGTGGCGATGGGTTCGATGAGGGGCGCTCTGACCGGTCACGTCGACTCGGGAGAGGTCGCCGGCCTCGTGGCTGTGGTTGCTCGTGGCACCGACGTCGACGTGACGGTGCTCGGCGATCAGACCGACGGCGGCCCGGCGATGCGAGAGGACTCCCTGTTCCGCATCGCATCCGCGGGCAAGCCGATCACCGCTGCTGCGGTCCTCGCGCTGGTTGCCGATGGTCACCTGCAGCTCGACGATCCCATCGACGCTGCACTCCCCGAGCTCGCGGCGCCGCGGGTGTTGCGCTCGATGTCCTCGCCGATGGATGACACCGTTGCCGCAGTCCGGCAGATCACGGTGCGCGATCTTCTCCGGTCGACCAACGGGCATGGGTTCCCGTCTGATTTCTCCGCACCCGTTGTTCACCGCTTGACGAACGAGCTGCTTCAAGGCCCGCCGCAACCGCAGGCCGTCCCTCCGCCCGATGAGTGGATGTCCATCCTTGGCCAGATCCCCCTGCTGCACCAGCCGGGCGAGGGCTTCACCTACAACACCGCGTTCGACATCCTCGGTGTGCTCGTCGCACGCGTCAGCGGTCGATCCTTCGCTGCGTACGTGACCGAACGGGTTCTCGAACCGCTGGCGATGCGCGACACCGGCTTCGCCTTTCCCCCTGGATCGTCGGCTCGGGTCACCACCTACTACCGCCTTCGCGACGAAGGAACCCGCGCGGTCGTCGATGTGCCGGACGGCCAATGGGCCAGCGAACCGGCGTTCGCGTCCGGGGCCGGTGGATATGTGTCGACTGCCGCGGATCTGTTGGCGTTCCAACGGATGCTCCTCGTCGGAGGAGGTGACGTCCTCCCGCGCCCGCTCGTGACGGAGATGATGACCGACCAGTTGACGCCCGCGATCCGTGCCACCGACACGGTCTTCCTCGACGGCCAGTCTTGGGGTTTCGGCGGCGGTGTCGACGTCGCGATCCGCAAACCTTGGAACGTCATCGGCCGCTATGGCTGGGTGGGCGGAACCGGCGTGTCTGCCTACCTGGTTCCATCCGACGACAGCATCGCGATCCTGCTGACCCAGACCGAACTGGGAGGCCCGGCGGGCGCTGCCGTCCTGGATTCGTTCTGGGCCGCTGCGGGTGCCCAGCTCGAACACAACGCCTGAACGATCCGGCGCGACGGATCACCCCCCGATCACGGTCCGAACCAGCTCGTCAGCGAATCCCACAATCCGGCATCTGTGCCGTGCCCAACCCACGCGACGTGTCCATCAGGTCTGATCAGCACCGCTGACGGGGCAGGTACCTCGCCGAGCATCGGGAGCTCCCAGGTACCCGTGTACGACGCGTCGACCAGTTGAACGCGGTCGGCCCACGGTGCGATGGTGAGCCCACCGGCCTCACCGACGTTGAGCAACACCGGTTTGGCGTCGCGTAACAGCTGCAACACGCGTATTGGCCCGTTCGCGGTCGTGAGGTCCACGTCGGGTACTCGCCATCCGAGCATGGGATGGCCGCTGCCAAGGTCGTAGTGAATGTCGAGGCCGGAGATCATCCCGGCGATGTGCTTGCGCGGTTCGTCCATCGTGAGCAACACGCCCAGGAGGTCACGCAGTGCACCGGTCCGCTCATCAGCAGTGCCCAATGCACGTTGCGCCATCGTGTTCTGCAGCACACGCGCGGCTACGGGATGTCGTTCAGACTGGTACGTGTCGAGCAGGCTCACGGGTGATCTGCCGTTGACCACCTGGGCCAGCTTCCAGCCCAGATTCACGGAATCCTGCACGCCAAGGTTCAATCCTTGGCCGCCCATCGGAGGGTGAACGTGTGCAGCGTCTCCCGCGACGAGCACGCGCCCGTTGCGGTAGGACACCGCCTGACGCGTCATGTCGGTGAAGCGAGCGATGAAGCGCGGACTGTGCACCCCGTGATCAGTTCCGTCGACACGGATGAGCGCAGCGCGGAGATCTTCGAGGGTGGGCTGCCCGGTGCGGTTCACATCGGGTTCGATCAGGGTGACGCCCACCCTTCCTCCTTCCGCCGGGCCGATGCCACCACCGCCACGCAAGCCGAACTCCGGTTGTTCGTCCATCTCGACCTCGGCATGGATCCAACACGTCGTCGGATCCCAGCCCGCGAAATCGATCCCGGCAGCCTTGCGGACCACGCTGCGACCCCCGTCGCAACCGACCAGGTACTGGGCCCGCAGTGATGCGCCGTCAGTCAGCGAGACGTCGACGCCGTCGTCGTTCTGCGCGAATCCCACCACCTCGCGAGTGCGCATCACTCGAACACCCAGCTCATCGATCCAGCCCGACATGATGCGTTCGAAGTGGCTCTGCAGCAGCGCCAACCCGTAGTTGTGGCGGGTGGGGAAGTCACTGATGTCCAGCGGTACCCCAGCGAAAGCCTGCACCTGCATCGGCTTCCCCTCGGCGAGAAAGCGGTCGACGACACCGCGCTGATCGAGCACTTCGATGGTGCGCGAGTGCAGCCCTCTGGAGCGCGAGCTCTCGAGCTCGAAACTGGGGCGTCGCTCGACGAGGATGACATCGGTCCCCGCCAGCGTCAGCTCCGCCGCCAGCATCATCCCCGTCGGACCCCCTCCGGCGATCACAACCGAGTGCTCGGTCATTGCAGCACCGCCCTGGCTGTCACGCCTGGAGGCGCCGCGGCGGCCCGTCGATTCGTCTGCGCTTCGCGTTTCGACTCTGGCATCTCTGGATTGTCGCGTGTTCGCATCGTTGCTCGTTCCCCTCGGTCGTCGCGGCCAGACAGCGGATTGACGATCATCTTCATCGACGCCGACCAGAGCGCGGAGATCCCGGCCACGCCCCTACTCGCGCCACCTACGAGAAGGCAGGCTTCACCGTCGCGCATCGAGGCGACTTACACGCTCGACCAAGCGCGAGACGCGATGCGCCAACTCGAAGCGGGCACGGTCCGCGGCAAGGTCTCCATCGCGATGCCACCACCGGTGCCAGGGCAATGGGGAACCGTCGGCGGCTCGCGTAGGGCATCACGGCATCACCTCGCGGGGAGGCTCCCATCGGGGCCGACATCACTCGATGGCGCACGTGTCCGGCGATGACAGCGTCCGAGTGCGCTGGGCCGGGCTGGTCGCGCACGACATCGCTATCGGCACCTACGAGAGCCTCTTGGTGCCGACGGGCGCTACCGACTCTTGGGACCGTCGAAGCGTCGTTGGGGAATCGTCACGGAGACAACCCGAAGGTCGATGGAGCTCGCCTACTGGAGTGCCAGATGCGCCTCGAGGGTCGGACGCATGGCGAGCCATGGGTGGCCGGCGTGTGCGTGGATCTGGCCGGCTGCCTGCCAGGTGGCGATCTCGACGAGGGCGCGTAGCGTGTGCGCAGTGTGTCCCCAGGCGAGTCGTTCAGGGTCGACGGGCGTGCCGCTGACGTGTGAGTAGGTGTGCAGAAAGCGGCGGGCGAGTCGGCGGCCGACCCTGTGGGCGATCGCGCGCACGGGTGCTGGACCACCGAGGGGCGGGTTGGCGAGCATGAGGGTGGTGAAACCGAGGTCGTAGTGGGGGTCGGCGATGACTGCGGTGGTCCAGTCGAGGATCGTCCACCGGTCACCGTCGACGAGGAGGTTGAACGGGTGCAGGTCGCCGTGGCAGATCACTCTGCTGGCCGGTGCACGTTCGGCTACGGATCGGGCGGCGGCGGCGAGGTCGTGGCGGCCGATGGTGTCTGCCTGCTCGGCGATTCGGACGATGAACGCGTGGATGTCGGCGCGGTCGTGGTGGTGGTCGAGGTCTGGTCCGTCGGTCGGGCAGCGGTGGAGGTCGGCGGCTGCTCGGGCGAGGAGGTCGGGAAGCCGGCGGTAGAGGGCGGGTACTCGACGAACTGCTCCGATCGCGGTGAGTCCGCTGAGCAGCGGTTGGCCGGGTGCGTGGTCCATGAGGGTCCACGCGTGGTCGAGTTCGCTGGTCGGGCCGCTCGCGGCGCGGATGGCCGGGACGGGGAGCCCGCTGCGGTGGACGTGTCGTTGGATGGCGGTCTCGAACGCTGCGGTGTCGGGGTCGGGCATGATCCGGGCGACGAGTCGTCCGGCGAGTGTCGCGGGTGGGTCGGCGAGTTCGACGGTGTACATCTCGGCCCAGAATCCACCGTGGAGCGGGGCCGGTGGTGTCGCCCAATCGAGATCGTCGATGCCGCTGGTTCGCCGCAACGCGTTCTTGAGCTGGTTCGTCGTCATGGTCGTCGTTGTGCTCACGCGATGGCCGCGTCGTTCGCAAGGCGGGCGGCGGTGGGGATGCGGTAGATGTCGGGATCCATCCATGCCGTGGATGGCGTGTCGCTGGTGCGACTTGCGATCACGAGGGTGCCGCCGGGGCGCAGAACCCGGGCGATGTCGGTGAACGTCTCGGTCGGATCGAGCAGTGCGAGCGTCCGGTCGTTGGCATCGGCGGTGTCTTCCACCATCGCTCGACCGAAGACCCGACCGACGAGCCCCGAGGGATGCCCGGACTGGCGGGATCTGAACCGTGCGATCGCCCCGGGGCGTGCTGCGCCATCGGCGCTCATCGTGCGGGCCCGGCGATGAGTTGGCGGATCATGGCGGCGCACGCTGTTGCGGTGTCGTCGGGGTAGGGGCGTGGTGCGGGGTCCCAGGGCATCTTGACGGCCCAGGTGGTGACGAGCTCGACGATGGTGCGGGCGAGGATCGCCGGGTCGACGTCGATGGCGAAGTGGTTCGATCGCTGGGTGAGGTAGTCGTCCCAAAGGTCGACGAGGGCGTAGCGGCCGTCACCGAACCAGACAGAGGCGAGTTCGGGGATCTCGCCGGCGCAGCGGTCGAGGACCATGATCGCGGTTCGCCGGCCGCGCATCACCCGGTACAGGCCGACGGTGATGCGTTCGATCTCGTCACCGAAAGCGTCGGCCGAGCGGAGGCGCCTGCGGCCGGCGACGATCACGGTGAGTTCGAGCCCGGCGACCGCTTCGGCCAGCTCGGTCGCGACCACAGTCGCGACCGCGGCGACGTCGTTGGTCGGGGTGAGACCATCGACGGGGACGTCATCGGGAGTGTCACCCCACGCGATGACCGCGGCGAACAGTGTCTCCTTGGAATCGACGGAGCGGTAGATCGTCCCTTTCGACACGCCGAGCCGTTCGGCGATGTCGTCCATCTGCGTGCGATGGAAGCCGTGCTCGACGAACGCGGCCGCTGCGGCGTCGAGCAGTTTCGGGAGGCGATCGGAGGGTGTCGTTCTCGGCATGATTCCACAATAACTGACTCAGTCAGTACCATCAACCCTGACAGCATGATCCATGCGATCGGCATGGGGCCGCGTTGTCGACGGGTTCAAGCCCGACCGGTTCGACTACGCCGGCTCGGTGATCTGCCTCGTCGGTGTCGCCATGATCATGTACGCCCCCCGCTGACCGACAACCCCCCCTTGACCTTCAAGTCAACACGAAGGTTTAGGGTGGCCGGCAATGACCACCGGACTGAAGATCAAACAGGTCGCCGATGCCAGCGGCTTCACGACCGCCACGTTGCGCTACTACGAGCAGATCGGCCTGCTCCCGGAGGCGTCGCGAACGCCCGCCGGCTACCGGCTGTACGACCAGCGCACACTCGACCGGCTCGGGTTCATCGCCCGCGCCAAGCAGCTCGGCTGCAGCCTCGACGAGATCACCGCACTCACGACCGCATGGGACGGCGGCCAGTGCGGCCCGATCCAGGATCAGCTGCGCCACCTCGTCGCCGGCAAGATCGCCGCCGCCCAGCAGCAGATCGCGGAGTTGGCGACGTTCACCAGCGAACTGCAGCACGCATCCGCCGCGTTGGAACGCCACCGACCCGACGGGGCATGCGACGCCGACTGTGGCTGCGTCAGCGACCCGAACACGACGGCGTCCGCCGACGCCTCCGTTCATGCCGTCTCGTTGTCGCCCAAGCAGGTCGACTCCGGTGAACCGGCGATCGCCTGCACCCTGTCGGCCAGATCGATGAAGGGACGCGTCGACGAATGGCACGCGCTGCTCGCACACGTCGAGCGACGCGAACCGATCGACGATGGAGTCCGATCCGTGTTCGCAACATCGGTGCCGACCGGGGATCTGATCCGGCTGGTCGCCGCCGAGCAGGACTGCTGCCCGTTCTTCCGCTTCGCGATCACCGTCGACGCACGTGGCGTCGCACTCGAGGTGCGCGCACCCGCTGACGCACAGTCGATCCTCGAGTCGATGTTCGGAGCCGCATCGTGAATGCCAAGAAGGAGAACGCGACGATCATCGGTGTCGGCGTCGCCGCCTGCGCGGTTTGCTGCGCCGGTCCGATCCTCGGCGTCCTCGCCGCGATCGGGCTGGGTACCGCGGCCGGCATCGCACTGTTCGGCACCATCGCACTTCTCGTCGGCGCAGCAACCGCGATGCACGTCCTCGGGCGGCGCCGCCGACGCGCCGCCACCTGTCAGCCCGCTGACGCATCCGAACCCATGCAAATCGAGCTCACCGGCACCAGGACACGCTTGTGAAGGTCGCCGAACTCGTTCACCTTCGATGGCTGCTCGGCACCTTGCTGATCGCGGCCGCCGGCCTGTTCGCCGTCGGCATCGCGACCGAAGGCGACGTCCACCACGACAACGTCGCCACCGCCGAGTCGGGCGAGCACGCCGAGGCCACGGAAGCAGCCGGCCACCGTCAACAGGGCGAGACTGCGGAGACGGGCGAGCGGGTCCTCGGGATCAACCTCGAATCCACCCCGCTCGTCGTTCTCGCCGTGATCATCTCGGTCGCGCTCGCCGCCGCCACCTGGCGACATGACCACCGGCTGATCCTGCTCGCCACCGCCCTGTTCGCGGCCGCGTTTGCAGTCCTCGACGTCGCCGAGTTCTCCCACCAGATCAGACGATCCGCCATCACGATCTCCGCCATCGCCGCGACCATCGCAGTGCTCCACGCCGCCGCAGCGCTGCTTGCCGAGCAACGCCGTACCGCCATCGTGTAGTCGGCGCCCGAACGCCTCGACCCCAGAGTGGATCGTTCAGGGAACTCGATCAAGGCCGAAGTCCGGATGGCGACGCTGGTGATGCACCGCAATGACCACGACCTGCACGCTCGTCACTCGATACGGCACCGCGTACGGGAATCCCTCCGGATGCCAACGCCGGCGTTCGTTTCCGGCGCAATGATCGTTGCCGTCGTAGGCGACGACGTAGAAGCGGTCATTTCGTTGAATGATGCAAGCCACAACACGTCATCGGCCAGCGACCCGTTCAGAACCAACCCGAAGATCAAGCGTTCACACACGAGGACGGTGTTGTGACCTACGGCTCTCGCATCGAGCGGAGAGTCGGCGCACCCTTGCCTTGGTTGGGTGAGGTGACGCCATGAGCGACATACGAGTCGAGAATCGGCCGCACGGACTTGGACCGGAACTGGGCGACGGTTCTCCTTCACGCCCGACCGAGCGCGAGCACCGAACTGCCGCGACGACAGCCGGGGTCCTGTACATCATCGGGACGGTCGCCGGCATCCTCAGCAAGGCCATCACGTATTTCCCGGTGCATGACGCGGACGACCCGCTTGCCTACGCTGCGGAGCACTCCGACGCGATGGCGACGGGAGCTCTCCTCGTGCTGGTCATGGGCCTGTCGCTCGCGTTTGTCCCGGTGGTGCTCTTCCCGGTGTTGCGCCGGGTGGACGAGGTGCTCGCGACGGGTTATCTGATCATCCGAGGAGCGGTCGAGACGGCCATCTACGTCATCCTTGCGATCGCATTGCTGCTGCTCGTGCCACTGGGCGAGACCATGTCGGCAGGGTCAGGGACGGACTCACCAGCAGGCGTGCGCCTGGGCGCCCTCGTGATCGACGCTGACGGCGCCAGCGCCGTGCTCACGCTGGTGTTCTGCTTCGGCGCTGTCCTGTTCTACGTCCTGCTCTATCGGTCCCGCATCGTCCCCCGCTGGATCACGGTGTGGGGCTTCGTGGGAATCCCGTTCTATGCCGCCGCCTACGTGCTCGCGATGTACGGCGTCATCGAGGGCAACTCCTCCGGGCAGAACTTGCTGCAGCTGCCCGTGTTTGTGCAGGAGATGGTGCTGGCCGTCTGGATGATCGCTCGGGGTTTCCGCCCGGCTGTCGTGTCAACGTTCGAGCCCGTGAGTGACACACGTGGCGCGAAGTCGTGAGGGATGGGCTGAGCGATGCCGACTCGCGGACACAGAACCCCGACCAGCGAGGGGGCCGCGGCGCTCAGCCATGGCCCACCGTCATCGACATCGTTGGGGCCCGAGACCAGAACCCGTGAAAGGAGCCGATCATGACCACGCCACCACCACCGCCACCACCACCGCCACCACCGCCATGACCGCCACCGCCGCATCCGCTCACACCGACATCGACCATCAGAAGGTGGGCGGTGTCGCGGCGCTCTACCTCGCCTTGGCCCTCCTCGGAGCGATCCCCTACTTCCTGGTCGTCGTCGACTACCCAGGGGCGACAACGGCTGCCGACAAGGTCGACCTCATCGTCGACCACTACCCGAGCATGTACGCCGTCTACCTCCTCACCTACGTGGCCTTCGGGCTCGCGGTCGGCGTGCTCGCACTCACACTGTGGGAACGGCTGCGACCCGACGCCCCGGCCGCCGTTCGGATCGCGACCGCCATCGGTCTGCTGTGGGCCGTCGTCCTCGTGGCAAGCGGGCTGGTCTTCACCTACGGCTTGACCACCGTCCATGACCTCGCCGCCACCGACCACGCGGACGCCGTGACTACCTGGCGCTCGATCGAGCCGGTCGCCATGGCGCTGGGCGGCGCCGGCGGCGAGTTGCTCGGCGGACTCTGGGTCCTCCTGGTGAGCGCAGTGGTCATCCGAGGCGACCGCCTGCCGAGGCGCCTCGGTTGGCTCGGTCTCGTCATCGGAGTCATCGGCATCGCGTCGGTCCTGCCACCGCTGAACGATGCCACCGTCGCGTTCGGGCTGCTACAGATCGTCTGGTTCGCCTGGCTCGCCGGCGTCCTCCTCACGACCAAGGCAACGGCGCGTACAGCTCACTCGTCGACCGCCGATGACAGCGACGTACACCTGACGGAGACAGCGCGATGAGCACGCCGTCGCCAAGCCCGGCGCCGGAGCGACTTGCCGACCTACGCGCCGACACACCCTCGAGGAGATTCAGCAGTACGAGCGGTGGTTCGCCAACCGCGGAGTTCATCTGCTCGACGCGATGATCTTCACCGACGACTACCGATGGTGGTCGATGCACGAACTCGTCACCGGCTCGACGCAGTGGCAGTTCGATTGCATTCGTCGATGAAGCAGCCGACCTCGTCGGTGACTGTGGCCCTTCGACATCTTCGTGGTGCTCGTCAACGACCACGCTCGGGACGCTTTCGCGGCGTTGATGCGTCGCGTTGCACGATGCCGGCAGGCGCTCGGGCGTCGGTCGAGAACGCTCCGTCCTCGACCGGAAATTGTCGATGGTGAAGACGAACGCGCCGACCGCGGAGCGCCGGCGGCGTTGGTCAGGGCCGCGTGCCCCAGGTATCGAGGTGCATGATGGTCTCGATCGGCGGGCGCTTGGCCGGCTTGAAGTCGGTTCCCTTGGTGTACCCGATGGTGATCAATGCACATTGGGTGACCTCGGCGTACGGGATCCCCAGGATCTCGGCCGCCTGTTCTTCGAACATCAGGTGGATCGTGGTCCAGGCGGTACCGAGGCCGCGCTCGCGGGCCGCCAGCATGAAGCTCCACGCTCCGGGGAGGATCGATCCGTACATCGACGTCGCCGCCATGTTGGGCAAGCCGTCGAGGCGGCCGGGGAGGCACGGGATCAGCATCGCCGGCGCCTTCTCGAAGTTCTCGGCCATGTAGGTGGCCGAATCGACGACCCGTGCTTGCTGGCCCGCGTCGCCGGTCTCGATGTTGGTCGCAGCCCCGGCCATCTGGGTGTACAACTCCCATCCCTGCCGGTAGAGATCCGCAAGCCCCTTGCGCTTGGCCGGATCGGTCACCACGAGCCATTGCCAACCCTGCATGTTGGAACCGGTAGGTGCCTGGACCGCGTATTCGAGGCACTCCTTGATCACGTCGAGCTCGACCGGCTTGTCGAAGTCGAGCCGCTTGCGAACGGCTCGGGTCGTGCTGAGGACTTCGTCGGCACTGAGGTTCAGCTTCATGATGTGCTCCTGTGGGTCGGCCGGTGATGGCTCGGAGAGTCTGCCCGCCGATCACCACGGGCAGTGGCAAGCTAGCGCCATCATCCAACCGGGGATGCGAGGGCAGCCGGCAACTCCATCGACCAAGTCAATCTCTTGATTCAGTCCAGACTCTGTGATTGACTTTCATCGTGACCGACGCCCCGGAACGAGAGCCCCTCGCTCGTGATCCGATCGACCAGCAGAGCTTCGCGCAGATGCTGAGGAGTTGTGGGCTCCAGATCACAGCACAGCGACTGGCGGTCATGCAGGCGGTCAGCGCCTGCCCGCACGCCACGGCCGAGGAGTTGACCGAGATCGTGCGCGACAAGATCGGCTCGATCTCCCGGCAAGCGGTCTATGACGCGCTCGGCGCCCTCGCCGACAAGCGTCTCATCCGTCGGATCCAGCCCACCGGCTCGCCCGCTCGATACGAGGGTCGCGTCGGTGACAACCACCACCATCTGGTCTGCCGCGGCTGTGGCCTGATCTTCGACATCGACTGCGCGGTGGGGTCGACGCCGTGTCTCGACGTCGACAACGACAACGGCTTCGAGATCGACGAGGCCGAGGTCGTCTACTGGGGCCGGTGCCCCGACTGCCAACGCTGAGTCCAACGCCGATCCGCCCAACGACCACATCTCCAATCCCAATGAAACCAACCCGCAGGAGCCAAAGAGCAACATGACTGACGAAGCAAAGTGCCCGGTGCTGCAGAGCGACCATTCGGCTCGTGGCAGCCAGGCCAACCAGCACTGGTGGCCCAACCAGTTGAACTTGAACATCCTCCACCAGGGTTCGGCCAAGGCCAATCCGATGGGCGATGACTTCGACTACGCCGAGGCGTTCGCCACCCTCGACCTCGCCGCGGTGAAGGCTGATCTCACCGCGCTCATGACCGATTCCAAGGACTGGTGGCCCGCTGACTACGGCCACTACGGCCCGTTCTTCATTCGTATGGCCTGGCACTCCGCCGGCACCTACCGGACCCATGACGGTCGTGGCGGCGCCGCCTCCGGCACCCAGCGATTCGCTCCGCTGAACAGCTGGCCCGACAACGGCAACCTCGACAAAGCCCGTGCGCTCCTCGAGCCGATCAAGAAGAAGTACGGCCGCAAGCTCTCCTGGGCCGACCTCATGATCCTCACCGGCAACGTCGCCCTCGAGTCGATGGGTTTCGAGACCTTCGGCTTCGCCGGCGGTCGTGAAGACGTGTGGGCGCCCGAAGAGGACATCTACTGGGGTCCCGAGAACGTCTGGCTCGACGATCAGCGCTACAGCGGCAATCGGCAGCTCCAGGAGCCACTCGGTGCGGTCCAGATGGGTCTCATCTACGTGAACCCCGAGGGCCCGAACGGCAACCCTGATCCGGTGGCCTCTGGCGCGGACATCCGTGAGACGTTCGGCCGCATGGCCATGAACGATGAAGAGACCGTGGCGCTCGTCGTCGGCGGTCACGCCTTCGGCAAGATGCACGGCGCCGGCCCGGAGTCCGAGATGGGCCCCGAGCCCGAAGGCGCACCCATGGAGCAGCAGCTCCTCGGATGGAAGAACGGCTTCGGTTCGGGCAAGGGTGTGCACACCACGACCAGCGGGTTCGAGGGTGCGTGGAACTCGACCCCGACGACGTGGGACAACAACTACCTCGAGACGCTGATGGACAACGACTGGGTGCTCACCGAGAGCCCAGCCGGTCACAAGCAGTGGACCGCACCGGCCCTCGCCGGCACGGTGCCCGACGCCCACGATCCGAACATCACCCACGCTCCGATGATGAGCACCGCCGACATGGCCATGAAGATGGACCCGATCTACGGTCCCATCTCCCAGCGCTTCCGCGACAACCCCGAACAGCTCGACGACGCGTTCGCCCGTGCTTGGTACAAGCTGTGTCACCGCGACATGGGCCCGAAGGTCAGGTTCCTCGGCCCCGAGGTTCCCGAAGAAGAGCTCCTGTGGATGGACCCGGTCCCCGAAGGCACCCCGCTGAGCGACGTGGACGCCGCCGCCGTCAAGGCCGCCATCATGGCGACCGGCCTCACGATCACCGAGCTCGTCGAAACCGCATGGGCTTCGGCGTCGACGTATCGCCAGACCGACAAGCGCGGTGGCGCCAACGGTGGCCGTCTCCGACTCGCCCCGCAGAACGCGTGGGAGGTCAACAAGCCGGCCCAACTCCGCCGTGTGCTGACCGCACTCGAGGGTGTCCGGTCGAGCGTCGGTGTCTCGGTCTCCATGGCCGACCTCATCGTGCTCGGCGGCGCCGCAGCGGTGGAAGCGGCGGCCAAGGCTGGAGGTCACGAGGTGGCCGTCAAGGTGAGCACCGGGCGGGGCGACGCGACACAGGAACAGACTGATGTCGAGTCCTTCGCCTGGCTCGAGCCCGAGAGCGAAGGATTCCGGAACTTCCTCGGCAAGGGCAGCAGCCACGTTGCCGAGCACCTCCTCGTCGACCGCGCCCAGCTGCTCGACCTCGGTGCACCCGAGATGTCGGTCCTGGTGGCCGGACTCCGAGTCCTCGGTGTCAGCAATGACGGCCATGGTGTCCTCACCGATCGGGTCGGCACGCTGAGCAACGACTTCTTCGTGAACCTGATGGATCAGGACACGGTGTGGGAGAGCGCTGCAGGCGCCAAGGACGTCTTCGAAGGCAGGGCTCGGGCCGGTGGCGACGTCAAGTGGACGGGAACTCGCAACGATCTCGTGTTCGGCTCGAACTCGATCCTGCGAGCGATCGCCGACGTGTACGCCGCTGACGATGCCGAGGGGAAGTTCGTCAGCGACTTCTGCACCGCCTTCGCCAAGGTCATGGACAGCGATCGCTTCGATCTCAGCTGATCCTCCAACCGCCATCGTTCGTGGCGGCCAGACCTGACAGTCATCCAGCGGACTCACTCCGGCAGACAGGCCCGCTTCGCTCAGCGAAGCGGGCCTCTCCGCGTGTCCGGCACCTGGGTGTCGCTCAGCTGCGGCTCGACACGCGGTGCTCGCCGTTGGCGGCGCGAGGTGCGCCCGGGGGAGGGTACGGTTCGGGACGACAGCGTCCCGTTGGACGCCGACCATCGAAGAAGGGTGAGATCAGTCGTGAGTGGCTATGCAGTGGTGGATCCGACCACCGGTGAGACCGTCCAGACCTATCCGACCATCGCCGACGACGCATTGGCTGCGGCCATCGCTGGTGCGAGCGACATCCACCGCACCTGGTCGAGGACGACCTCGGTGGCCGACCGGGCGGCGCTGATCTCGCGGGTCGCCGAGCTGCACGTCGAGCGCCAGGACGCACTCGCGGCGATCATCGCCCGGGAGATGGGCAAGCCCATCGGCGACGCGATCGGCGAGATCAACTTCAGCGCCGCGATCTACCAGTTCTACGCCGACAACGCCGCAGAGTTCCTGGCCGACGAACCGATCACGCTGATGGGTGGCGAGGGATCGGCGATCGTGCGCAAGAGCGCTCTCGGGGTGCTGCTCGGGATCATGCCCTGGAACTTCCCGTACTACCAGGTCGCCCGGTTCGCAGGTCCGAACCTGATCATCGGCAACCCGGTGCTGCTCAAGCACGCCCCGCAGTGCCCGGAGTCGGCGGCGGCGATCGAGCAGATCTACCTCGACGCGGGATTCCCGGTCGGGGCGTACACCAACATCTACGCCAGCAACGACCAGGTTGCCGACATCATCGCCAACCCGAACGTGCAGGGCGTCTCGTTGACCGGATCGGAGCGCGCTGGTGCAGCCGTCGCCGAGATCGCCGGACGACACTTGAAGAAGGTCGTGCTCGAGCTGGGCGGGTCTGATCCGTTCATCCTGTTGTCGACCGACGACCTCGACGCAGTGGTCGAGTCGGCGGTGATGGCTCGGGTCGACAACTGTGGTCAGGCGTGCAACGCCGCCAAGCGGTTCATCGTGATGGACCACCTGTACGACGAGTTCGTCGAGAAGTTCACGGCGGCGATCCTGGCCACCAAGGTCGGTAAGCCGACCGATCCCGACACCACGATCGGGCCGCTCTCATCCTTGGCCGCCGCTGAACGGTTGAGCGCCCAGGTCGACGCGGCGGTGGCTGGGGGAGCGACCCTGATCTCCGCAGGCGAACGGTCGGGGGCGTTCTTCCCGCCTGGTGTGCTCACCAACATCGGGCGCGACAACCCGTCGTACAACGAGGAGCTGTTCGGCCCCGTCGCGATGATCCACAAGGTGAGCAGCGAGAACGAAGCCATCGACATCGCCAACGACACGCCGTTCGGGCTGGGCTCGTACCTGTTCACGACCGACCCGGAACAAGCAGCCCGCGTCGCCGATGCGATCCAGGCCGGCATGGTCTATGTGAACATCGTCGGTGCCGATAGCCCCGAGCTTCCCTTCGGCGGCGTCAAGCGCTCCGGTTCGGGTCGTGAGCTCGGACGCTGGGGCGCCGATGAGTTCGTCAACAAGAAGCTGATCCGCGTCGGCGCCTGAGGTCGGCGCCTGAGGTCGGCGCCTGAGGTCGTCGATAGCTGGGGCGTGTCAGCACCAGAGGTGGTGACGGTGGGAGTTCCTCGATGAACGACCGCATGGGTTCAGCACCGCACGCGTTGGAGTCCTGGATCGAGGAGCGGCTTCAGCGAAGCCTGAGCGCCAACCATGCGCCCGGCCACGTCGACCTCCCAACAACCCGCCCCGACGAGTGCCGGGGTGACCGGCTCATCGAGGCTCACGAAGCCGAGACCGACAGCACCACCCAGCGTGTGGCCGTAGGCGCCGACTTGCAGGTGGCCGACAGCGTGTCCGTCGAGGTAGATGATCTCATTGCCGAAGAGCAGGGGCTCGGGATCGCTCAGGAGGATCTGCAGCATCCGCCGCTTCGGCGTGCCAGCGGCGTTGATCGACGCCAGGGCATCGCGTCCGATGAAGCCGCCAGGCTTGTCGAGCCGAACGAC
This sequence comes from uncultured Acidimicrobiaceae bacterium, assembly GCA_963791635.1. Classification (GTDB taxonomy): domain Bacteria; phylum Actinomycetota; class Acidimicrobiia; order Acidimicrobiales; family Ilumatobacteraceae; genus VFMC01. The sequence continues at coordinate 513,122 of CAWBTC010000018.1, read as the reverse complement.
GAAGCCGAGCCCCGCTTCGATCGGGTTGTCGGTGTTGTCGACATCCACCCCGAAGTCGCGGTAGGCCTTCTCCAAGCGCAGCGACGCCAGCGTCTGCATCCCAGCGTTGCGGATGCCGAACTGGCGCCCGGCCTGCATCACCAGGTCGTACACCTGCACGGCATGCAGACATGGGACGTGGAGCTCCCAGCCGAGCTCGCCCACGTATGTCACCCGTAGTGCCAAGACGTCGAAGTAGCCGACGTCGATGCGGCGGGCGGACATGTACGGGAAGCCTTCGTTCGACACGTCGGCGTCGCTGATGGTGCGGAGCAGGTCGCGAGCCCGCGGGCCATGAACGTTGATCTGCGTGACCCCGGCGGTGACGTCGGTGATCGTCACGAACTGTTCCGGGCGGAGTTGGCGGCGCAGCCAGGTCGCGGTGTGCCCGTGGCTGTTCTCACCGACCACGACCAGGAACGAGTCCGCCTCCAGGCGGGTCACCGTGAGGTCGGCTTCGAAACCGCCCGCCTCGTTGGTCCATGCCGTGTACACCACCCGGCCGGGGTCCACGTCGACGTCGTTGCAGCTCACGCGGCTGAGGAGTTCGCAGGCGTCACGACCTTGGACGACGAACTTCGACATCGAGGACATGTCGATGGCGACCACGTCCTGGCGGGCGGCGCGATGCTCCTCGGCGTGCCAGTCGAACCAGTGCTGGCGACCCCAGCTGTAGCGGTCGATGCGCGCCTGCTCGGGCGTCGGCGCGAACCAATCGGGGAGCTCCCAGCCATGGCTCTCTGTGAAGTACGCCGCTGCCGCGCTCAGCCGGTCGTACAGGACGGACTGCTTCAGCCCGCGGGCCGTCGTGAAGGTGCTGTTGGGGAAGTGCGCGCCGAAGCTCTTCGAGAGCAGTTCCGGCGTCCGGGCCCGCCGGAACGCCGGTGTGTTGTGGGTGCCGTCCGCAAAGCGGTCGACGTTGAATGCGGTGTGATCGACCGGGCACGCACCTTCGACGATCCAGCGGGCGAGCACCATCCCGATCCCCGGGCCGTGCAGGATGCCGAGCGAGTTCAGCCCGGTGGCGACCCAGCAGTTGCGCAGACCGGGCGCTTCGCCGACGAGAGGTGCGAGGTCGGGGGTGAAGCTCTCCGGGCCGCAGAACAGCTTGCGGACACCGGCGCTGGCAGCTGCCGGCACCCGCGTGAACGCCCGCTCCAGGTGAGGGCCGACACGATCCCAGTCGGGCTCGATCTCGCCGAACGAGAAGCGGTCGGGGATCCGGTCGACGTTCCACGGCGCAGCGTCGGGCTCGAACAACCCGATCATCATCCCGCCGACCTCCTCGCGGAAGTACGCCCAAGAGTGAGCGTCCTCGAGCAGCGGCAGGTCCCGGTGGACGCCCCCGATCGGCTCGGTGATGAGGTAGTAGTGCTCGGCCGCCTGCAGCGGCAGGTTGATCCCCACTGCCGCGCCGATCTGGCGTGACCACATGCCGGCTGCGATGACGACGTGCTCGGCGGCGATGTCACCCCGATCGGTACGAACCCCGACGACGCGACCGTTCTCCGTCATGATCTGATCAACGCGTGTGTCCTGCAGGATCCGCGTCCCGAGGTCGCGAGCGCCACGCGCGAGCGCCATCGTCGTGTCGACCGGATTGGTGCGTCCTTCACGGGGGAACCAGTACGCAGCGAGCGTCGCAGAGAAGTCACCGACCGGGAACAGATCCGCCGCCTCGGCCGGCGAGATCTCGTGCACCTCGATGTCCATGCGGTTCATGAAGGCGGCCGCTCTCCGGCACTCCTCGACGCGTTCGGGCGTGTCGGCCGGCTGGAGGTACCCCACCTGACGCCAGCCGGTGGCGTGACCGGTTCGCAACTCGAGGTCGGCGATCAGGTCGCGTCCGTACGTGTAGAGCTCGCACGCCCACTCGTCGCCGAGCAGCCCTGGTACTACCTCGCCCGCCGCATGCCAGGTGGTCCCCGATGTCAACTTGTCGCGCTCGATGAGCACGACATCCGTGCAGCCGAGGAGGTTGAGGTGATAGGCGATGTTGCAGCCGATCGAACCGCCACCGACGATGACGATGTGGGCCTGGCTGGGTAGGTCACGGCTCATTGGCTGTCTCCGTCGCGAGGGTCGAGTTGCGACGGCGACTCTAGGCACGGCCCACTGGCGGCCATCTGCCGTACCATCGCACCGTGTCTGACACCTCGCCACGAATCGACGGTGTCGGTCTCCGTTCGGTGCTGAGATGGCTCCTCGGTGGCGCCCTGATCGTCGCCGGGATCGGTCACCTCACCACGCAACGCTCCGAGTTCCGGGCACAGGTGCCAGGGTGGTTCCCGATCGGCGAGGACCTCGTCGTGATCGTGTCCGGCATCGTCGAAATCGCACTCGGCGCTGCCCTCATCGCACTGCCTCGGCACCGGGTCGTCGTCGGAACGATCGCGGCTGCGTTCTTCGTCGTCATCTTCCCGGGCAACATCGCCCAGTGGACCGAGGGCGTCGACGCATTCGGCCTCGACACCGACGCTCAGAGGTTCGCTCGACTGTTCTTCCAGCCCGTCTTGGTCATCTGGGCGCTCGGGGCAACCGGAGCCTGGCAGTCGTTTCGAGCCGGCACCTGGCCGCAATCGGTCGCCCGCTGACCACGGTTGACCACCTCGCCCGCTCGCCCGCCCTCGCCGCACCGGACTGAGTTCTCGTTGTCGCCACGGTCGTTGCGTTGGTGTGGGCGTGGATCAGGGCATCGCCGCTTGACGAGTACGGTGCCGCATGAGCTTCGATGGTGTCAGCGGAACCATGACGGTCGCGGCGGTTCAAGCCACACCGGTGTTTCTCGATCGCGCTGCGACCGTCGAATTGGCTGCCGGTCACGTCGCATCGGTGGACGCGGATCTGGTCGTGTTCCCGGAGTCGTTCGTGCCTGGCTACCCGGACTGGGTGTGGCGGCGGCCCCCGATGAGCGATGGCGATTGGTACGCGCGGTTGGTCGCCAATGCTGTGCGCGTCGACGGCACCGACCTGGACCCATTGCGTGATGCTGCACGCGATGCCGGGGCCTGGGTTGCGGTCGGTGTCACGGAGCGATCTCGGTCCGACACGCTCTACAACACGGTGGTCTACATCGGAGCCGCAGGCGAGATCGCCGGTCGCCATCGCAAGCTGGTGCCCACCGGCGCTGAGCGGCTCGTATGGGCCAACGGCAACGATCATCTCCTGACCGTCGTGGATGTTGGCGGTGTCAGGGTCGGTTCGCTGATCTGCTGGGAGAACTACATGCCACTCGCGCGGATGGCGATGTACGAGCGCGGGGTCGACGTGCTGTTGGCACCGACGTGGGACAACAGCGACGAGTGGGTGCCGACTCTGCGCCACATCGCCAAGGAAGGCCAGATCTTCGTCGTCGGCGTCACTGCCTTCTTGCGCGGGAGCGATGTGCCGCGGGATCTGTCGGATGCTGATGAGCTGTACGGCGGTGAGGACGACTTGTTGTCGCGCGGCAACACGTCGATCGTCGCGCCAGGGGGGGAGCTGATCGCCGGGCCGCTGATCGGTGAAGCCGGTGTGGTGACGGCCGAACTCGATCTGTCTCGGATCGCTGCGGGCCGCCGAATGTTCGACCCGACCGGTCACTACGCCCGCCCAGACGTGGTGTCGCTCCGCCAACCGGCTCACGATGCGCCCTCTCGGTGACGGCCACGCTGCCGTCGATCTCGACCGGCGGTGTCGTGCTCACTACGGTGCGGTCGTGCACCTCACCGCCGATGATCGACTCGACATCATGGAGCTCCCGGCTCGCTACGCCGACGCCCTCGACCGGTTGCAGCCCGAGCGTCTGCGCAGCGTCTTCACCACCGACGCGATCTGGGAGGTGGTCAACGGCCATCTCCGCCTCGTCGGCCTCGACGCGATCATGGAGTTCATGGGCCGCACTGGCGTGCATCCGGGCGCCCACATCCTGACGAACATGTTCATCGAGTCGGTGTCGGCCGATCCGCGAGGCGACGGCCCGTTGGTCCGCCTGTGCTCGCGCGGCCTGTACCCCGTCGGCCCGTCCGACCGGCGGGATCCCACCGGTGTGTTCTACGGATCGTACGACGACGACGTGGTGCGCACCGAGGACGGGTGGCGGATCAGGCACCGGCGCTACCGCCACGGCTCGTAGCCCGTCACGAGTTGTGGCGACTCGGTTGCACGCCGGCGACAGCGAGGAGGGATTCCACGCAGTCACGGATCGAGTCGTCGAACGGCCGGAAATCGATCGGCAGCACCGACCGGATCCGGTCGTTGCGCAGCTCCAGCCCGGCCCAGATCGCGCGGAACTCGGCCTCGCGCGCCCGGTGCCGCTCCGGTGCGTTGTCGGCGATCGTCCCCGGATCGTGACGCAGTTCCGGGAGCACGCGATCGAGCGTCGCCACGATGCCCTCGTAGTCGCGTCGTTCGGTCGACCAGGCGAGGTAGCGCTCGCCGTTGGCGACTCGGTCGCTCTCGAGCAGGCCGACATGGCAGGCGGCGTCGTCACGCACGTCGACCGGCATCCACGGCCGGTAGGGACCAGTGCCGTGGAAGATCTCGCAGCGGCCGCGCAGCATCAACTCGATCAGGTGCTGCCACGGCCCGCCGTTCTTCTGGTGAGCCGACTGGATCGGCCCGACGTTGTCGGCCGGGCAGATCGTGATCGCATCCCAGCCCGACGGGCTCGCCGCCGCCGCCTCGGCGAAGGCCTGCTGCGCCAGCACCTTGCCGATCGAGTAGCCCTGACCACGCTCGGCGGACCGCTTCGGGTTCGAGTCGTCGGGCATGCGGTCCTCGTCGCACACCGGTCGTCGCACGAGCTCTGTGATGTCCGCCTCTGAGATCACGGCTGCGAGGCTCGAGGTGATGAGAGCGCGTCGCACCGTGCCCGATCGCTCGATGCTCGCAATGATGTGATCGCACGTGCTCCGCACGTAGTCGATGTCGTCGTACGTGCTGACGTGCGACACGTGTGCCACCCCGTCGCACCCGCGGAAGACGTCGTCGAAGCAACCCGGCCGGTCGAGATCCGCCGCATGGAGTGTCAGCCGCCCCGACGCGTACGGGTGCATCGCCCGCAGGAACCCGACCTTCGCTTCGTCGCGGTCGTCCCGGACGCAGGCGCGCACCCGGTGCCCACGATCGAGCAGCTCGCGCACCACCCACCCGCCGACGAAACCGGCGGCGCCCGTGACCGCGACCGTGCTGTGATGATCCACTGCTGACACCGCTGTCCCCCTCCCGAGTTGCGCGACAGCGAACAGCTTCGCAGTCTGCTCGGATCTGCGTGGAGCCGGGGGCGCGTCCATCGGGGCACGCTGCGGTCCGGGTTGGCGCCGCGGGGTGTGCCAGGGCAAGCTCGGGTCCAGCCACGGGCTCTGTGATGAGCGCGATCGCAACATGCATCGTTCCGATGCGGGGTTCGACGGAAGTCATCGACTCGGGCGTCCGGGAGAGGTGCACCCGGCGAGGATCGATGGAGGTGTGATGGGAGACAGCGAGGGACTCGAGTTCGATCCGGAAGCGCTTCGCGAGCGCTACCGGCGCGAGCGGGACAAGCGGTTGCGGTCCGACGGCGTCGACCAGTACCGCGAGGCCCGCGACGAGCTCGCCCGGTATGTGGAGGTGGATCCCTCTGCCCCGTCCGGAGTCGAGCGCGACGCCGTCGACGAGGACGTCGAGGTCGCGATCATCGGTGGGGGGTTCAGCGGCCTGCTCGCTGCCGCCCGGTTGTCCGAGCGGGGAGTGACGACGTTCCGTATCGTCGAGGCCGGGGCGGACTTCGGGGGGACGTGGTACTGGAACCGTTACCCGGGCGCGCAGTGTGACACCGACGCGTACTGCTACCTCCCCCTGCTCGAGGAGCTCGGCTACATGCCGAACGAGAAGTACGCGTACGCCGGCGAGATCTTCGAGCACTCCCAGCGCATCGGCATTCACTACGGGCTGTACGAGCGCACTCACTTCTCCACCCGCGTGGCCTCGATCGAGTGGGACGACGCGATCGCTCGTTGGCACGTGCGCACCGATCGAGGCGACGACGTGAGGGCCCGGTTCATCGTGTCGGCGCTCGGTCCCATGTCGCGGCCGAAGCTGCCCGGCATCCCCGGTCTGGAGACGTTCGCCGGTCACTCGTTCCATACGGGCCGCTGGGATTACGGCTACACCGGTGGTGACTCCACCGGCGGCATGACCCGACTTGCCGACAAGGCGGTGGCGGTGATCGGGACCGGCGCGTCGGCGATCCAGTGTGTGCCACGGTTGGCCCGCGACGCTGCGCACGTCTATGTGTTCCAGCGGACGCCGTCATCGGTCGACTGGCGGCGCAACCGACCGACCGACGAGGCGTGGTGGTCGTCGCTCGAGCCGGGTTGGCAGCGTCAGCGCCGGGAGAACTTCGATGCGATCTCGATGGGGCGGAGGGTCGAGGTCGATCTGGTCGACGACGGGTGGACCGACATCTTCCGTGCGATCTCGTCGCCGAAAGGTGAGAACCGGCCACGCACCCGGGAGGAGCGTGATCGCATCGTCGAGCTCACCGACTTCCAGAAGATGGAGGAGATCCGCCGGCGCGTCGACGACACCGTCTCCGACCCGGTGACGGCCGACCTGTTGAAGCCGTACTACCGCGTGATGTGCAAGCGGCCGACGTTCAACGACGAGTACCTGGAGTGCTTCAACCGCGACAACGTGACGTTGGTCGACGTCAGCGAGAGCAAGGGCGTCGAGCGGATCACCGAGCACGGGGTGGTGGCCAACGGCCATGCGTACGAGGTCGACCTCATCGTCTACGCCTCGGGGTTCGAGACCTCACCAGACCTGAGACGACGCACCGGTGTCGACGTCATCGGCCGGAACGGCGAGCACTACGACGACGTGCGAGCACGCGGGCTCAAGACGTTGCACGGCTTCTCCACGCGCGGCTTTCCGAACCTGTTCTCCATCGGCATCTCGCAGAACGCGTTCAGCGTGAACATGACCTCGATGTTCGACGACCAGGCCCGCCACATCGCCTACATCGTGTCGGAAGCGATGACCCGCAAGGCCCGCACGGTCGAGCCCACCGAGGCAGGGCAGGACGCATGGGCGGCGCAGCTCGCGTCGCCGAGCTCGGGTGGCGATGGCAGCGGCGGGTTCCTCAAGTCCTGCACCCCCGGCTACTACAACAACGAGGGCAGGGCGACGGGGGGCAACGCGTTCCTCGGCGCCTATCCGCGTGGCATCGGTGCCTTCAACCAGCTCCTCGAGGACTGGCGCGCAGCAGGCGACCTCGACGGTCTCGAACTGACCTTCGATGACCGGACGAGGCCCTGAACCACACACCCCGGCACACGGTCCCCGGTCGGGTCAGCCGACGGTGCGGAGCGCGGCCAGAGCGGCGCCGCGGGCGCCGGCCATGTCGAGGTCCTGCACCAACGCGAACTCGCTGCGCTCGGCCTGCTCGGATCGCAGCGTGGTGTGCGCCCGCACGGTGTCGAGGAACCACGTACGGAACGAGGCAGCAGTCTCGACCACGCCACCGCCCACGAAGAACGCGTCGGGGTCGGTGAAGTTGGCGGCGACCGTGAACAGGTGACCGAGCGCCCTCGCCTGCTGCTCGAAGATCGCCATCGCCATCGGGTCGTGGTCGCGTTCGGCCAAGGCGCGCACCTGCTTGGCGGCGCTCGCCGGGTCGACGCCGTGCAGTGGGTGATCGGGGTAGCGGCCCAGCCAGTAGGGGAGCAGGTGATTCTTGATGCCGGTCAGTGACGCGTACGACTCGGCATCCGACACGAACCCGCACGCGCACACCGGGATCGGCTGACCGGGTTCGACGATGCCGGCCGCGGGGATGTGCACGTGACCGAGCTCGCCTCCCATGCCGGAGGCTCCGACGACGATCCGACCGTCGTGGATGATGCCGCCGCCGAGACCGGTACCGACGATGGCCGACACCGACGAGCGGTCGATCGCCACGGCACCGAAGTAGGCGTAGTGGGCGTACATCGCCGCGGCATTGCCGTCGTTGGAGTACACGACCGGCTTGCCGAGCTCCGCCTCGAGCGCTCCACGGATGTCATACCCCCACCAGTCCGAGCTCGAGAAGTTGGTGCTGCCCTTCCGGGACAACACGCCCGTCGCACCGGCTGGCCCGGGGGTATCGAGCCCGACAGCGAGCACGTCGGCGTGGTTGCGACCCACCGTCGACAGGCCGAGCTCGTATGCCTGCCGGAGGGCCGCGAGCGCGCCAGGTGGCCCGTCGAGCACACGGCTGGGTACCTCCAGCATGCGGTCGATGAGGAACCTGCCGTCATGAGCCAGCACCGTCACGTTGTCGGAGGTCCCGCCGACGTCGATGCCGATGATGACCGCTCCTGTGTCCACGGCGACGACCGTACCCGCTCGTCGTGACGCACCCTGTTGGGAACGACCGCAGCGGAGTGCACCGAGCCCGCCCAACGAGCTCGACGGACATCGGTGCGGCCTCTGCTGTGATGGGGGGAGTCACCGTGGCGCTCGCGCCGGCGATGTGATCCTCGCCGCGGTCGCCCGCCGTGGAGTTCAAGGACGGGCCGACGATCATGACCACGTCGGCGTCGGTGTGGCCTGACGTCGGGGGGTGGACAGCCATCAAGGCGGGTCAGGGCTTCCGTCGTCGGAATATAGTTGCGATGCGAAGGGTTTCAGCCCGCATGACCATTCCCGCTTCCCACGTAGACCTGCTCGAGTCGAAGGCACTGGCCCACGTGGCCACCATCGGTCCCGACGGCGCCCCGCAGAACAACCCGGTGTGGTTCGGTTGGGACGGCACGCACGTGCTGTTCAGCCAGACGACTGGCCGCCAGAAGTACCGCAACCTGCAGGCTTCGCCACAGGTGGCGCTCTCGATCGTCGACGTCACCAACCCCTACCGCTACCTCGAGATCCGCGGCACCGTCAGCGAGATCGTCGACGACGAGCAGAACGCGTTCATCGACTCGATGGCGCTCAAGTACATCGATCAGGCGGAGTACCCGTGGCATCAGCCCGGCGACCACCGCGTCGTCGTCAAGGTGCTCCCGCAGAAGACGACGCAGATGGGCTGATCACGCCGCTGTCCGGTCACCGAGCCGCCGTAGGGCCGCCTTCCGCCTCACACAGGGCTGGGAGAAGATGCGCGCAGCGGACCCGGCCGTTGGGGGCCGGGTCCGGTTGCGGATCGGTTCGCGGTGAGGGTCAGTCGGCGTCTCGCCGGTACAGCATCACCGTGCCGGCGACGATGGCGGCCACGGTGTAGCCGCCGAACAGGACCGCATCCTGGGTGGTGCTCAGTGCGGCCGCGAGGGTCGCGGTCGTGTCGCCGGCCGACCTGATCCCGAGCATCCCGTTCGCTGCACTGAAGGGCAGCAGGCGTGACGTCACTGCCGGGGCCATGCTGCGGATCAGGTTCTCCACCACGAACGTCCACACCAGCGCGATCGACACGGCCGCCGAGCTGTGGCGGATGATCATGCCGACACCCAACCCCATCACGGCTGCGAGCGACGTCAGCACCAGCCCCCAGGCGGTGGCCGCGATCGCCCCCGACAGGTCGCCCATCGGCATGCCGCTGGCCACGGCGCTGCCGAAGCCGGCGATGATCCCGACGACGCCCAGGGCGAGGCCGAAGCCGGCGATGACGATGGCCTTCCCGGCCACGTTCACCCAACGGGCGGGCTGAGCGGCGATCGTGTTGGCGATGGTGCCGTGCTGCACCTCCGACGTGTACATCAGGATGCCGACGATGACCGCCATCACGGTGGTCAGCCACGTGGCAGTCATGAAGGTGTTGGCAACCGTGAAGGGCAGGTGGTCGTACGGGTCGGTCTTCACGAAGGTGGCCAGCACCCACGACATCACCACACCGGCGACGATGGTGAGACCGAAGATGGCCCGGTTCGAGCGGAGCGAGCGGAGCTTGATCCACTCGCTCGTGATGGCGGCAGGCACGGCGGCGAGGTCGTGCTGACGGGTGCGGGTGATGATCCGGCTGGTTGCGCCGGGGCGAACGTCGGTGGCGTTGGTGAGGGTCGGCGTTGTTCAGGGTGGTGGTCGTGGTGATCATGGTGAGTCCTCTGGGGTGAGTGGTGTGTGTGCGTGTGGAGAACGGATGGGTCGGCCGAACCGTCGCTCATGCGGCGGTGAACTCGGCGCGTGGCGCCGGTCATGTCGAGCAGGATCTCTTCGAGCGAGCGCGAGACCTGGGTGATCTCGACGACCTGGATCCGATGGTCGAAGGCCATCTGCGAGACGGCGGTGAGGGTGGTGCCCCTGGCCGTGAGGCGATCGCCGTCGACGCTGATGCTCACGTCGCGGCGGTCCAGCAACCGGGAGAGCTCGGCGGCGGCGGGTGTGCGCACCACCACGGTGGTCTCGCCCCGAGCGAGCGTTGCGGCGACGGGTTCAGCGGCCAGCAGCCGGCCACCGCCGACGACGATGAGGTCATCCGCGAACATGGCGAGCTCGCCGATGAGGTGGCTGGACACGAACACCGTGCCGCCGCCGGTAGCGAAGTCGCTCAGCGACGTGCGCAACCAGCGGATGCCATCGGGGTCGAGTCCGTTCGAAGGCTCGTCCAACAGCAGCACGTCGGGCTCGCCGAGCAGTGCACCGGCGAGCGCCAGGCGCTGGCGCATGCCGAGGGAGAAGCCACCGGCGCGTTGGTCGGCGGCAGTGTCGAGGCCCACCTGGTGCAGCACCTCGTCCACTCGCCGAGCCGGGATCCTGCTGAGTGCTGCCATCGCCTCGAGGTGGTTGCGAGCGGTGCGACCGGGGTGCATGGCACCGGCGTCGAGCACCGAGCCGACCACCCGGGTGGGATGCTGCAGCCGGGTGTAGCTCACGCCGTGGTAGAGGACGTCGCCGTGGTCGGGGCGGGTGAGGCCGACCATCATGCGCATGGTGGTCGACTTGCCGGCACCGTTGGGGCCGACGAAACCGGTGACTCGGCCGGCGGCGACGTCGAAGGTCATCTCGCTGACGGCGACGCGGCTGCCGTAACGCTTGGTGAGGGCGGACACGGTGATCATGAGTGGGTGCTCCATTCGTAAGGGGTTTCGCAAGTGGTTTCGCAAGTGGTTTCGCAAGGGGTGGGGATGATGCCGGGCAGCGAGAGCCCCCCGGCAGGTCGGTCGACCGGCACGATCGAGATCAGCTCGACGTTCACCGACGTGAGATGCGACACCACACCGTGGAGGTGGGCTGCATCACGCACCACACCGACGAGGTGAGTGTTCCCATCGCCGGGGTGCTCGAAGATGAAGTCGTCGAGCATCGGCCGCAGCAACCGGGCGGTGGCTCGGCCCCTGATGACGATCTCGAAGGTGGTCGGTTCGGACATGGCCTCACCGTCCCATCTCTTCGGAGGAGAGCGCCTCACCCGTACCGTCATCTCACCCGGGTGATCCGGTTGATCTCGGTGACCTATGGTCCCGTGGTGACACGCGATGGTGAGTTCGGGATGGCGGCGACGAAGCTGCGGCCACCGGGCTTGCCCACCCGCTTGGTCGAGCGGACCCGGCTCGACGTGACGCTCGACGACGCTGTCGCTCGCCAGGTGCCATTGGTGCTGGCGAGCGCTCCCGCGGGTTCGGGGAAGTCGACGATGCTGGCCTCCTGGGCGGCGCGGCGGTCGGAGCGGGTGGCCTGGTTGCAGGTGGAGGACATCGACTCCGACCCCGCCCGGTTCTGGTCATCGCTCGTCGCTGCGATCGCCCGCCAGCGTCCGGCCGTCGGCGCCAACCTGGCGCCGCTGGTCGTCGGCTCGGCAGGCGACGATCGCGTGATCGTGCCGGCGATGGTGAACGAACTGGTCGACGACAATGAGCGCCTCGTCCTGGTGATCGACGACTACCACCTGATGAACGACGCCACCGTTCACCGCGGGATCGAGCGTCTCATCGATCTGTGTCCCCCGCAGCTGACGATCGTCGTCTCCACTCGTGTCGACCCGCCCTTCCGCCTCGGGCGCATGCGGGTGCGGAACAGGGTCAGCGAAGTGCGAGCGCACGATCTGCGCTTTGCCGCGGGCGAAGCAGCGGACCTCCTGGGTTCGGTCGGTCACACGCTCACGTCGGCAGCACTCGACGACCTCTGCGCGCGTACAGAAGGGTGGGCTGCGGGCCTGGTGCTGGCCGGTCTCTCGCTGGAACGGGCACCCGAACCCGACCGTTTCCTGCATGCGTTCCGTGGTGACGATCAACTGGTCGTCGGCTACCTGGGCGATGAGCTGCTCGCCACGTTGGAGCCCGACGATCGCCGCCGGATGTTGGAGATCTCTGTCCTCGATCGGTTCAACGGTCCGCTGGTCGACGCGGTCACGGCGTCGTCGGACGGGTCGCGATGGCTGATCGAAATGGCGGCCCGCAATCAGCTGATCGTGCGGCTCGACAACACGGGCGAGTGGTTCCGCTATCACCACTTGTTGCGCGATCTGTTGGCGCTGGAGGCGAATCGTACTTTTCCCGAGCGCCTGCCGGAGCTGCACGAGCGGGCGGCTGACTGGTTCGCTGCGCAAGGCGACCATGGTGAGGCTGTGGTGCATCGACTGGCCGCCGGCGACATCGCGGGCGCAATCGACCTGATGCGCGTCGTCGGACCCGACCTGCTGGGCCGCGGACAGATCAGGACCTTGCAGCGGCTGCTCGAACCGATCGGAGCGATGGCGACGAACGACGCCGTGTGCGCGATGTTGTGGGGCTGGTGCGAGTACCTCCGTGGCCGCTACCTCGCGGCGCAGCACTGGCTCGACAGGGCGGCGGAGGTCTGGCCACCCCAGTACGACCCGCTGCTTGCCACCCCGTTGCGCATCAACGTCGCGCTCGGTCGTGGCGATGTGGCGACCGCGCTGGAGATGGCTCGGATGGTGACCGCGACCGGCGACCTGCCGACTCGCCCAGCCGAGCTGGCGACAGCCGCCGGCGCGGCCTACATGTGGGCCGGTCTGGCGCCCGAGGCACGCGAGACGCTCGGCGTCGCAGTGGCGAGAGCGACGGTCGAACGCCGTCTGACAGCGCACACGATGTCGCTGGTGTCGATGGCCATCAACGAGTTCACAGATGGCCATGACGCGGCAGCGCACACCGCCGCGGCGACGGCGTTGTCGACTGCACGGTCCTTCGGACTCGCCGGGTACCACGGTGTTGCGCCCGCCCTCGTGGTGTTCGCGGCCACATCGACCGACATCGAACAGAGCCGTGCCGGTGTAGCGGAAGGGGTGGAACTGGCGCGTCGGGCCGCCACCGACCTCGGTCGGGCCTTCGTGCTCACCGTGGCCGGCGACTCGTTCCTGCGCCTCGGCGACGTCGATGGCACTGCCCTGTTGGTCGAGGCTCGGGCGATCGTCGACCGTTGCATCGACCCCGGCATCGCTGGTCGGTTGCTCACACGGACCGAATCACGCCACCGGTTGAGCACCGTGCGGACCGAGACGACCACGCACCCTGCCGAACAGCTCACCGAGCGGGAACTGGCCGTGCTGCGCTATCTCCCGACCCAGATGTCACTGCGCGAGATCGCCGCGGAGCTCTTCGTGTCGCTCAACACGGTGAAGACCCACAGCGGCGCGATCTATCGAAAGCTCGGCGTCAGCGACCGCAAGAGCGCCGTCCAGAGCGCGCGCAGCCTGCGACTCCTCTGACGGCAATGCGCATCTGACCGCGGGACCCGCTACTGGTGGAGGTGGGTGCGCTCGCCGTGCGGCCCGAACACTGCGATCAGTTCGACGGATCCGTCGACTGCCCCGAACCAATGAGGCGTCAGCGTGCTGAACTCCACGGCTTCACCAGGCTCGATCACGAGGTCCTGCTCACCGAGCAGCAGCCGCATCCGTCCAGCGACGACGTACATCCAATCGTGACCATCATGCACGCGCAGCGTCTCGGGCGGCTTGCGCCGCTTGGCGCTGATCCGGACTCTGACGAGGTTCAGTCCACCGGAACGGCCTCGGTTCGTCAGCGGCCAGACCGTCAGGTTGTCGTACGTCGCCGGCTGATGGCGGACGCGGGGGTCGGCCGGCGGGGCACCACCGAGGAGGTCGTCGGCGCTGACCCCGAGGGCCGCCGCCAGGTTGGGGATGTGCTCCAGGGAGATCCGGCGCTTGCCAGACTCGAGCCGGCTCAGCATCGAAATGTCGATGTGAGCGCGTTCGCTGACCTGTTGCAGGGTCAGCCCTTGCTCGGTGCGGAGCTCCCGAAGCCTGCGGCGGACCCTTGCGTCGATCGCCTCATCCGTTCCCTTTGCCAACATGGCAAGAGACGTTGCCACGAGCGGCGCGCGCCGTCAATGTGGTCTCCATGGACCTTCGTACACGTCGAACGACGCCGATGAGCGGCACCACCGGACGCTTCGCAGCATTCGGCAACCGGAACTTCCGGCTCTACTTCGTCGGACAGACGATCTCGAGCATCGGGTCGTGGTCGCAGTCGCTCGCCGTCACGTGGCTGGTGCTCGAGCTCACCAACCGCAGCGACCAGCTCGGCATCGCGATGGCGCTGCAGTTCCTGCCGATGCTCCTGCTCGGCGCCCCCGCCGGTGTGCTCGTGGACCGGCTCGACAACCGGCGCCTGCTCGTGGCGACGTCGACCGTGTCAGGGCTGCTGGCCTTGGCGTTCGGGATCGTCGTCGCCACCGGACACGTCACGATCTGGTGGATCTACGCGCTGACGATGATGCTCGGCCTCGTCCTCGCCGTCGAGCGTCCCGCGATGCAGGCCATCCTGTTCCAACTCGTCGGACCAGACCTGCTCCCGAACGCGGTGGCGGCGAACGGCACGATCAACTCGATCTCACGGCTCATCGGGCCCGCCATCGCCGGCGCCCTGATCGCCCTCGTCGGTGTCGAGATCGGGTTCTTCATCAACGCCGCCTCCTACCTGGTCGTCATCGGTGCGCTCCTCGCACTGCGGTCGAGCGAGCTCGTCACCCGACCGCTCGCCGGGCGGGCCAAGGGCAAGCTCCGTGAAGGGTTCGCCTACGTGCGCACCCACCCCGACGTTGCCCGCCCGTTGCTCGTCATGGCAGTCGTCGGAACCGTGGCCCTGAACTTCCAGACGACGTTCCCCTCGATGGTCCGCTTCGGGTTCGATCGTGGCGCCGGGTCAGTGGGGTTGGCGATGAGCGTCAGCGCGATCGGGTCGATCATCGGCGGCATCTACATCGCCGGTGTCAAGCCGCACCCGAAGCGAACCCTGGCGATCGCGCTGGCAGGGTTCGGCGCAGCCTGCCTGGCGCTTGTCGATCACCCCGGGCTTCTGGCCGTTCGTGGCCGATGAGCATCGTGTTGGGTTTCGCGTCGGCGTCCTTCCAGTCGGTGAACACGGTCGTGGTGCAACAGGCCACCGAACCCTCGATGCAGGGACGGGTCATGGCGCTCCACCAGATGGCCTGGTTCGGCAGCACACCCATCGGCGCCCTGCTCATGGGCTGGGTCATCCAGATCTCCTCGCCGCGAGTTCCGTTCGCCCTCGGCGGATTCGCCGCATTGCTGTGCGCTGCAGCGGTGATCGCTCTTCGACCCTCACGCCGGACAGTCGCGGCCACAGCCTGACCGCCGCGAGACCGTCGGTCCTCATGAGCCGCAGGTCGCAGGTCCACGTCTTGCTCGTCCAGTCGATCCGGACCCTCGAACCGACGACCGCGACGGCGTGGACCTCGGGAGGGGGCCGACCGCATGCATCAACGAGTGTCGGGCGCGGTGCGTCGGATGCGAGCGTCGGCCACGGCGACGCCGTGTTCGAGGACGAACAGGGGGTTGAGGTCGATCTCGGCGATCTCGGTGACCTCCGCCGCCAGGGTCGAGATGCGGTGAAGGACCGCGCGGAGGGCGGCGACGTCGAGCACAGCGGCGCCCCGGTAGCCGTTGAGGAGGGGAGAGGAGCGCAGCGACTCCAGCATCTCGTCGACGTCGTGATCTGTCAGCGGGGCGACTCGGACAGCGACGTCGTCGAGCAGCTCGACTGCGGTGCCTCCCCGGCCGACGATGACGAGCGGCCCGACGAACGGATCCCGGTTGACGCCGACGATCATCTCGAGACCCGAGTCCACCTGCTCTTGCACCAGCAACGTGCGGCCGGCGTCGGGGAGACCCGCGTCGGCAACGGCGGAGCGGATCGTCCGCACCGCCGCAGCGGCCTCGGCTCCCGAGCCGACGCCCGTGTGCACGCCGCCGACCTCGCTCTTGTGGATCGCCGTCGCCGCCTTGACGACGACGGTGCAGTCGAAGGTGACCTGCGCTGCCTCGGCCTCCTCTGGCGTCGACACCAGCCGGCTGCGAACAGACGGGATACCGCACGCCTCGAGGAGCGCGGAGACCGTGACCGTGTCCAGCCAGCCGTCCGCAGTCGCCGGGTCGGCGTTCACGATGTTGCGGGCCTGCTCGATGTCGAAGGCCGGTGGCGGAACCTCCCCTTCCGGTCGACGCCGGCGGTCGTCCCACGCAATGGCGCGCGAGAGGGCGCGGGCGGCGTTCTCCGGGGCCGTGAAGGAGGGGATCCCGGCCGCGTGCAGCGTCGCAGGAGGTCCCTCGCGATTCATGAACGCACCGACGAGCGCGATGTCGTCCGCCAGCTCGGCACGGGCGGCGATCAGTTCCTCGGCGACGTCCTCCGGCCCGGTGAGCAGCGGCGTGTTGAACAGCACCATGACGGCATCCACATCCGGCTCTGCCCCGAGGATGCGCGTGACCTGCCCGTACTGGGCGGCGGTGGCACTGGCGATCATGTCGACCGGGTTGGACACTCCTGCCTCCGGCGGGAGCAGCGCCCGCAGCCGCGCCGCAGTCGGCGCAGCCAGCTCGGGGACCTCGAGGCCGTTGGCTTCGCAGGCATCTGCCGCGAGGATCCCCGGCCCGCCGCCGTTGGTGACGATCGCGACCCGGCGCCCGCGAAACCGCCGGGTGCAGCTAAGAACCGTCGCCAGGTCGAGCATCTCCTCGATCGACCCGGCCCGGATGACGCCCGCTTGGCGGAGCAAGGCGTCCACCCCCACGTCGCCGCCCGACAGGGCTGCGGTGTGTGACGCCGCTCCTCGGCGGCCGGCCACCGTTCGTCCCGCCTTGACGGCGACGATGGGCACGCGCCGGCCGACGCGGTGCGCGACCCGGATGAACGATGCCGGGTTCGGGATCGACTCGAGGTACAGCAAGATCACGTCCACTGCCGGCTCTTCTTCCCAGTACCGCAGGACGTCGTTGGTCGACACGTCGAGGGCGTTCCCGATCGATACGAAGGCCCCGATGCCGAGGCCCCGTGCGTCCGCCGCTTCGAGGACCGCCAGCCCGACCGCACCCGACTGACTCAGCAGGAACGCGCCGCCGGCGGCAGGCAGTGTCCGACTGAACGTGGCGTTGAACCGCCCGTCGCCCACGCCGCCGAGGATCCCCGTGCAGTTGGGTCCCACCAAACGCACCCCCCGTTCGCGCGCAGTCGCCGCAAGGCGCGCCTGACGCGCCGCGCCCTCCGGCCCGACCTCGGCGAACCCGGCCGAGATCACGCATACCGCCCCGATGCCGAGATCACCGGCTCGAGCCACCACGTCGACGACGAGCATCGGCCGGCACGCAGACGACGACGAGATCGGGCATGACTGGGCAGGAGGCGAGAGTCGGAAACGCCGGGATGCCACGCACCTCCGCATGGTGCAGATTGATCGGCAGAACGACCCCGCCGAAACCGCTGCCGACCAGGTTGGCGAACAGGAGTCCGGCGATGGTCGCCGGGTCGCCGCTGGCACCGACGACTGCGATCGCACGCGGGGAACTGAATCCGTCGAGCGTTGGGCGAGCCTCGCGTGGTCGTATCACCGACGGGGCCCGGTCCGGCCGGTGAAGTCCTCCATCGTGTGATACACGCCGATCACGTGGTCGGCGATGAAATCACGTACGCCAGTGGGCACCACACCCTTGAGCATCTCGCTGAGCATCACCGTCTTCGGCAACACGACGAACGGCCGCCCGGCGAGCATTGCGGTCCATGCCTCCTCGACGACGTCGGCCGGGTCGAGGAGCGGGAGCAGCGGCGCCGACTTCGCGCCCTCGAACATGCCGGTGCGCACGTAGTACGGGCAGACAGTCGTGACCTTGACGTGGTCGAGGCCGGCCTGCTTGAGCTCCAGCCGGACCGAGTCCGACCACCCGATCACCGCCCACTTCGACGCCGCGTACACGGCCATTCGCGGGTTGGGGGTGAAGCCCGCCGCCGAGGCCAGGTTGAGCACTCGGCACTCGTCCGGCGCGGCGATCATCGCCGGCAGGAACGCGTGGGCGACGTACATCGGCCCGAGGGTGTTGACATCGATCGTGAACTTCGTGTCGCGCTCGAGGTCGGTCTCCCAGAAGTACTTGTTGCCGCGGACGACGCCGGCGTTGTTGATCAGGACATCGATGCGGTCGAACTCGTCGAGGACTGCCGTGGCCGCGTCGGCGACCGAGGCGGCGTCGGCGACGTCGACGACGTAACCGCTGACCTCGGCCGAGCTGTCGGCGAGCTCGGTGAGGGTTTCGTTGAGCGCTGCTTCGTTGACATCCCACAGCACGACCGTCGATGCCTGCTCGGCGATCGCACGCTCGGCGAACAGCCGACCCATCCCCATCGCCGCGCCGGTGACGAGGACGCGCTTGCCCCGGACCGATCTCATGATGACCTCCTCGAACTGCGTGCTGTGGACGGTGCATGTGCCGCCTGTGCCGCCCGAGCGGCGAGTGCAGCGGACCGGACCCGGTCGAAGTCCTCATCGGTGTACGGCCCGTTGACCCCGGAGATCGTCGCCAGCTTCATTCCGTGCTTCAACCCGAGCCGGTAGATCTCCTTGACCTTCGGCCAGCTGATGTTGCGACCGACGGTGAAGTTCTCGTAGCGACCCTCGAGGGCGAGCACGATCGTCTCGGCGAGGCAGGCATAGGCGACGTGGTCGGGCAGTCCGATGCTCTTCATCCGCACCTCACCGGGCAGCTCGATCTCGCCGGACTCGATCACCAACACGTCGGGGCGTTTCGCGATGTCCTCGGCTGACATGTCGAGCGGGCGAGCGACGTCGGTGATCACGCAACCCGGTTTGACGCGCATGATGTCGAGCACCTTCTGCCCGGCGGCCGAGGTCGCCGTGACGATCACGTCCACCTCCGAGAGCGCAGTCGACGGGTTTGTCGCCACGTGCACGGTGGCGCGCGGGTGATCGCGTTCGATCTCCCGTTTGAGCTGGAGCAGCTTGGCTGTCTCCGGCGAGACGAGCCACAGCTCGTCGGAGGCGAGTGCGAGGAGCCGAGCACACGCCGCCCCGATCGCCCCGGATGCACCGACGACCATCGCCTTGCCGCGGAGGGCGCCGTCGTCGTCGACGTCGGTGATCCCGAGCCGACGTACCGCTTCGTGCGCTGCCCACAACGCACCGGAGGCGCTGTAGCTGTTGCCGGTGGTCACCGGCAGCCGCGCTTGCTTGGCGACGGTGACGCCGGCGTCGCCGACGACCTTGGTGAACGCTCCGAGCCCCATGATCTGGGCGCCGAGGCGTCGGGAGAGCTCGGCGGCCTCGAGCAGACGCGAGTAGGTGAACTCCGGCGGGTGAGCGAGCATCTGCTTCGGGGTTCCGCCGACCGTGATCAGCCAGCCTTCGGCCTCATCGCCGGTGTCGGACACGATGCCGGTGACGTGGCTGTAGACGAACGGTGGCAGGTAGGCGACGGTCTTCTCGACGACGCGGGTCATGCCAGGGATGCTCGTGACCTGCCCGAGTGGCTCGACGTTCTTGAAGTACTCGGTCGACAGCGGGTGGATGACGAACGAGAAGCGGCTCTTGCGGCGGCGGCCCCGGGGCCATAGCAACCGTGCATCGATGTCGGCGTTCTGGATGAACTGGGCGAGGTCGTCGGTCGTGAGCTCGACGCCGGGGGGCAGGGTGGCCGCGGCCATCGCCTCGTACATCGCCGGGACGATGACGAAGTCGAACGCCTGCGGCGTGACGTCCACGACGAGGTCGGCTCCGAGCTCGCCGAGCGTGGCGAGCCGGTCCTCGGAGACGGCGCTGGTGATCACCGCCTTGCCGGCGAGGTTCGGCAGGCCGAATCGCATCAGCTCGGAGAACGAGCCGATGACGACGTCGGCGTCCTCGGCGGCGACGTGCGCGACCTTGTCGCTGACCCAGCCGAACGGGCCGGCGACGTGACCCTTGACGACGCCGGGGATCTGCCGCCATGCGAACTCGCCCAGCCCGGCAGCTGTCGCCGTCAGCGGGTTGCCCTTGAGCTGGCCGGGGAGGACGAGGTCGTGACCGGGGTCGTCGAAGATGATGTTGTCGGTGAACTCGCGGAGCACGGCGATGGTGCGCTCGCGAGTGGTTCCGCCGACGACGACGACACGGGCGTTGGCGAAGTAGCCGCGCATCTCGGCCTCGACGCGGCGGATCGCCCACTCCTGGAAGATGTCGGTGATGAGGGAGCCGTCCCGGACAGGGACCCGGGTCGTCGCGTCTTTGACCTGCTGGAGGTCGTCGATCCGGCCGGCGAGGTTTCCGGCGCGGGCCTCACGGATCCCGCTGACGGCGATCGCGTCGGCGTCCGACGACCAGCGCTGGACGTGGTCGCGGGCGGCTGCGGCGTCGCCGCTCGTGCCGACCCGGATGAGACGGAAGCGCTGACCGCCGAGGGAGACGCGCTCGTCGTAGTCCCATTCGTCATCCTGGAACGTCACGTTGACGACGGTCTTCGGCGTGCGCGGCGGCATGGTGGCTCCCTTTCCAGTCCTCATCGGCGTCCATGGAGCCATACTCACGCTCGCCCTGGTCGAGTGGGAAGGGGCGAAAGCCCCTCCGGCCGCGACACTGCGAGACCGTAGGTCGGATGGCCCTGGTCGGGTGGCGTCGCGCCGGCCCATGATCGGGCTACGAAACGAACCAACTTCTCCGCAGTTCAGGACCGGTGTCACCGACACCCGCGCTCCAGGAGGTGCCGCTGTGACGACGAGCGCTCGTAAGCCTCCGCCCTTCCTCGTACCGGAGTTCTGCAAGGCCTGCGGGCGCTGCATCGCCTCGTGCACCAGGGACTGCATCTCGCTCGGCACCGAGATCAACCCGTTGACAGGCCTCGTCCCGGTCGTGATCGACTTGACGCGGTGCAACTCCTGCGGGATGTGCATCGACGCGTGTCCCGAACCGTTCGGCCTACGGCCGGAGGGCGAGGAGGCGGCGTTCGAGTTGGTCGATCCTGCCGAGCTGTTCGGTTCGCGACCATACGACGCACCCGTCCCCGAGCCCGACCCTGACGTGACCGTCGCCCTGCCGGAACGCGTTCCCCTCGTCGTGAAGGGCACGTATGCGGCGGCGGTGGGCGCTGTCCTGGCTGGATGTCGGCACGTCTTCGGCTACCCGATCACGCCGTCTACCGAGGGCGCCGAGCTGATGGCGAAGGTCCAGCCGGTGCTCGACGGGGTGTTCATGCAGGCGGTGAGCGAGGTCGCCACCGTCAACATGATGTACGGCGCCGGAGGGGCCGGGAAGCGGTGCATCACGTTCACCAGCTCGCCCGGCTTCAGCCTGATGCTGGAGGGGATCTCCTACATGATCGGCGCGGAGGTGCCGGGCGTCTTCGTGAACATCATGCGTGGCGGACCCGGGTTGGGCAACATCGCGCCCGCGCAGGCGGACATCAAGCTGGCCTGCCGCGGCCTCGGTCACGGCAACACGCGCGCGATCGTCCTGGCACCTGCGACGCCGCAGGAGATGCTGGACAGTGCGATCCTGTCGTTCGAGCTGGCGTTCAAGTACCGGAATCCGGTGGTGATCCTGGGCGACGGCTATCTCGGCCAGATGACCGGCAAGGTGTGCCTCCCCGATCACATGGTCGTGCCGGGCATCCCCGAGTGGGCCGTCTACGGCGACCACTCGCATCGGGGCAACCTGATCTGCTCCATCGAACTGTCGGAGGCCGGCCTCGAACGACACAACCTCGCCCTCGACGAGAAGTACGCGCGGATCGCGGCCGAGGAGCAGCGGGCCGACCTCCACCGCTGCGCCGACGCCGATGTCATCCTCGTCGCATGCAACACTCCGGCGCAGTTGGCCAAGGGGGCGGTCAAGGAGCTGCGTGAGAAGGGCCTGCGGGTGGGGTTGTTCCGCCCGATCACGTTGTGGCCGTTCCCGATCGACGCCCTCCGTGGGGTCATCGACCGGGCACGCCACCTCGTCGTGGTCGAAGCGAGCGAAGGCCAACTGGAGGACGAGATGCGCTTGGCACTGAGCCACGCCGAGGTGCACGCCCCACCGATCACTCACGTGCGCCGCCAGGGAGGGATCCTCCCGTCCCAGGAGGAGATCGTCGAACACGTGCTGGGCCTGAAGGAGGTGCAGTGATGCCGTCGTCCGTCTTCTACCACCAGTTCGAGCGTCACGATCACGCGACGGGGATCAAGGCGCACTCGACCACGTACTGCGCCGGCTGTGGCCACGGACTCGCCCAGAAGTACCTGGCCGAGGCGATCGACGAACTCGGCGTGCAGGACCGCACCGTCCTCGTGTCGCCCGTCGGGTGCTCGGTCTTCTCCTACTACTACTTCGACGTCGGCAACACGCAGGCCGCGCACGGTCGGGCGCCGGCCGTCGCCATCGGCCACAAGACGGCCAACCCGGATTCGATCGTCGTGTGCTACCAGGGTGATGGCGACCTGGCGTCGATCGGATTGGCCGAGACCATCAGCGCAGCCCAGTTGGGCATGCCGATGACGGTGATCTTCATCAACAACGCCATCTACGGGATGACCGGCGGCCAGATGGCACCGACCACGCTCCTCGGTCAGCCCACGACCACCTCACCCGACGGCCGGAACCTGTTCGCCGGTCAACCGTTGAAGGTGGCCGAGATGATTGCTGGGCTCGACGGCCCGGTGTACGTCGAACGGGTCGCGCTCTACGACAACCGCCGCCGGACGCATGCCAAGCGCGCCATCAAGAAGGCCCTCGAGCTCCAAGTCGACGGTGTCGGATTCGCGCTGATCGAGGTTCTCTCCGAATGCCCGATCCACCTCAACCTCGAACCCGAGGCGGCCGAGGCCTGGGTGCGCGACAGCATGGAACCGGTCTTCCCGTTGGGGGTGAAGAAAGACGTCACCGACGGCGTCCGGTTCCCGCCCATCCCGAGGCCGACCTTCGATCCCGAGCGAACGCTGGCCGCGCTGGGCACGACGACCGACCGCCCCGACCGGTTCGCGACCGGATTCCCGTCGCACCTCGATCCGGAGGACGTCAGTCTCAAGCTGGCGGGTGCCGGCGGCGACGGTGCGCAGACGGCGGCGATGCTCATCACCCGGGCCGCGATCAGCGAGGGCTTCGACTCGACCCACATCCCGAGCTACGGACCGGAATCCCGCGGTGGGACGTCGTATGCCGACGTCCATGTCGCGATGAACGAGGTGCTTTCCCCAGCGGCGCCACATCCCCACCTCTTGGTGGCGTTCAACGCTCCCAGCCTCGCCAAGTTCGGCCCGACCGTGCGCCCCGGCGGCACCATCATCTACGACAGCTCGGTCATCGGCTCGATGCCGGACACGCTGGCAGTCGGGGTCCGCGTTGTCGGTGTGCCATTCGCCGACGTGGCCAAGGACCTCGGCTCGGTGCTCGTCAAGAACGCGGTCGCCCTCGGCGCCCTCCAAGGCGTGACCCAGATCTTCCCGAAGGCGACGTTCCTCGCGGCGATACGTGGTGCGCTCACCGGCAAACGGGCCGTGGTCGCCCTCAACGAGCAGGCGTTCGAGCGGGGCGCCAACCTGTCGGCGGAGGCCAGCGGACAGCGGGCTGCTCGGTGAGGGCTGCCGTGTCCGACGTGGTGCGCCGAGCGTGTCCAGCCTGGGCTGGACCCTCCGGCCGACCGCGGGCCAGATCGTGTCGACGGAACAACATCGGCGCCCTGGCGTGTGGCACCATGGTGGCAGTCGCGGAGAGGTTCCGTCCGCGCTGTCAGAGGAGGGCCCCATGAGCGCCACGACGACGAAGACCACTGCGGCCAAGAAGGCTCCGGCCAAGAAGACCCCGACACCGATCGAACAGGTGCTCAACCGTCTCTCGGCTGCTTCGAAGGAGTTCGTCGACGAAGTGGAGGAGCAGTTGCGCCACCTCGAAGACCGTGTCGCCGATCTGCGTGACCGCGGCGAGGACACCGCCGAGCACTGGGCCGAGCTCATCGAAGCCCGGGTGCGAGGGATTCGCACCGATCTCGAACAGGCGGCCCGCCGCGTCACCTCCGCCAGGATCGCGCCAGCGAAGAAGACCGCAGCGAAGACGACCGCAGCGAAGACGACCGCAGCGAAGACGACCGCAGCGAAGAAGGCTCCAGCGAGGACGACCGCAGCGAAGAAGGCGCCAGTGAAGAAGGCGCCAGCGAAGAAGGCGCCAGCGAAGAAGGCGCCAGCGAAGAAGACCGCAGCGAAGTAGGCAGCTCGGCCGGATCGCCCTGGGGTCTACGTTGCTCGGCGACCCGATCGCACGTTGACCGAAGGATCTGCGTCGTTCATCGAACGACTCTGGGGCGCCTCTCCGCGAGATCCGTGAACATCTGGAGGAATGCGTCGAACTGGCGTTGCTTGTCGAACTTCTGGTGCATCAACTCGCGGCCGGCCCGGCCCATCTCGAGACAACGATCCGGGTCGGAGCCGAGCGTTCTGATCGCTGCAGCAAGGCCGTCCACATCGCCCGGTGCGACCAGGATTCCGTTGTAGCCGTCCATGACGGCTTCGGGAGTCCCGGCGAGTCGAGTCGATATGACGGGCCTCCCCATCGCCGCCGCTTCGAGCACGACGTTGGGAAGGCCTTCTTTGTGCGTGCTCGACAGCACCAGGATGTCGATGACCTCGAAGACCTCGACGGGCTGGCGAGTGAACGGGTAGAACGTCACGTGTTCTTCGAGGTTCTCATCGATGACCTTCTGGCGAAGCAGTGCCTCATCCGGCCCGTCTCCGACGAACATGAGCTGAAGCTTGGGGAGATCGCCGATCACCCGTGCGACGGCGTCGAGAAGGAGCACCTGGCCCTTTCGTTCCTCGAACGAACCGACACTGCCGAGTACGGGAAAGGCATCGGCCGGCAAAGGGTAGCGCTCGCCGGCGATGACAGCACGGTTCTCGTCGGCGACGAATGTCGAGAGATCGGTTCCTTGGTAGACCAAGCTGATGCGGTCGGCAGGGATTCCGTACGTCTCGATGAGGTAGCGCCGCGTGAACTCGGTGATGCAGATCACCTGATAGCGGATCGCCTCGGGCGGCGCATAGAACTCGCGGAGGTACTCGGGCACGATCGTGCCCGTCTTGGGCTGCAGCACCGTGTCCAGCCCGGCCTCGGAAATGCACGTCGCTGCGAATCGAGAGCAATGGAAGCCGAGACGAGGTGGGTGCACCGTGCACACGGCGACGTCGGCGGGTGCGAGCGCTTCGGTCCAGATCCTCTGGTGCCTCGCATCCTGCTTCACGACATCGTCGTAGTCGTACGTGACGACGCGAGCGGTGGTCCCTACTGCGTCGCGGGCATTGAAGCCGTCGGCCGGGGTGAGCAACGTCACCGTGTGCCCTGCTCGGATGAACGCGCGAGTTGCCTCGGAAACCCAGATCTGCGTCCCACCGTGCAGCTTGGTGTCCTCGATGAAGCAGATGTGCATCAGATCTCTCGAACCGCGAGGGCGAGTCGGTCGAGGATCTCATCGAGTGAGGATTGCAGTACCTCGAGGGCAAACCGTCCCTTCACTGCTGCACGGTTGTGCTCGATGTGTTCGGTTGCTGTCGATGGTTCGAAGAGAATGGCTGTGATGTGATCGAGGAGCTCATCGCTGAACTGAGCGTCGGGGAACTTGTCGTAGACGATGCGGTGCTCGGGGTCCAGATGGTGGCCGACCACTTCGGAGAACACCGCGAGCGGCTGATACTCGCTGCAGACGATCGGCACTCCGGCGGCTGAAGCTTCTGCGATCGGCAGGCCGCGACCTTCGGTCAGGCTCGGGAAGAGGACGAGGTCGGCGAGCTGATAGATGTCGACCATCCCCACGTCGTCGTCCAAGGTGGGGTGGCTTTGGCACCCCGCCGACAGTGCAAGAAAGAGCCGGTCGGCGATCTCGGTCGGCACTGCGTCGAGCGCCGCAAGATACGAAGCAAGAACGTGTTCGAGGCAGAGCTGGTGCTCGACCGGCACGGGGCCGGTGACGTGCAGCGTGAGGGTGACCTCGGGTCGACGGTCGAACTCAGCGCGGAACGGCGCGTGGTTCAAGAGCGCGCCGATCAAGTCCCAGTCCCGCCAGATCCGCTTCCTGGCGACGACGCGAGTCGGCTGGAGCAGGTACAACGCCCCGTCGGCCGTCACGTCGAGCGTCCGCTCCGAGCCATCCCTGCCACACACGACAGGTTGCTGATCAGTCATCCATTCGGTGACGTTGGCGGTGAACTCCGAAATCGACATCGGCCGGATCGGGCCGGCGCCACCGAGGACGTGGGACATGCGCCGACGTAGTTCGCGCTTCATCGTCGGCGAGCTGCCCCGGAAGAACTCGGGATCGATCCCGGTGCCGATCGAGTAGACCAGGTCGGGTCGGAAGTGATATCGATCGATGAGTCGTCGGCTCTGTCGAGCGTTGATGTTGACCTGTACCCATCGCCGTCCGTTCCAGGGGTAGATCCGCTGGAAGAACCCGAAGAACTCCTCGTTGTCGTGGTTGCGGAAGAAGTGGTCGCGAGGTCCGGGGAGCTCACCTGGGTTTCGCTTGCACCCGGCCTTGCCGCCCTCCCAGTAGAAGTCATGGTTGTTGTTGATCACGACACACCCGGTGGACTCCGACGCGAGCACCACGGCGAGCGCGAAGGCAACGTTGCCAGGGTTCGAGTTGACGTTCACATTGAAGATCAACTTGATCTGATGCGACTCGATGTACTCGACGAGTCGGTTCGCCAGCGAAAGGGCCTGTCGCCAGATCTCGTCGGCGAGCTCCATCGACCGAGCACCTCCGGCCGGCAGGTCCTCGTAGAACATCCGGGTGAACCACTTCCCACCATCCCACTTGTCCCAACCGTCGGCACCTGTGAGCTCGAACCTTTGCCATGACGGCTCGAGCACCATGTCGGCCTTGTCGCCGAAGGTTCCGGCGATGCAGTGAATCGGCGCGCCGGGCAGCAACGCCTCGAGACAAGTCGCGTACTTCATGACCTCCATCGAGACGCCGTCGATGTCGTAGGCGAACGTCGTGAAGGCGACCCCCGTGCTGATGATCTCTCGGAAGTCACCGGTCCACTGCGGGTGATGATGGCGGGCCAACCGGTCGAGAACCGCCGCGATCTTGTCCCCGCTGTTGGCACCGCTCCGGTTCATGTCGTGAAGGTTCATCGGCCCTCCTGGGACAGGCATCACACCCTAGGGCAGTCATCGCTGACCCTTCACATGGTCCGTCGCCGCCCGGTGGCAGCGGGTTAGCCTCACCCCGAACGAACGTCAGGACGAATCATGAATGTCGGCATCGTGATCGGCCGCTTCGGCGGCGTCGATGGTGTTGCTCTCGAGACCGAAAAATGGATCGAGGTCCTGCGCCGGCTCGGTCATGTCGTGCACGTGCTCGCAGGTGAGCTCGAGGCAGCGTTGCCCGCCAGCGTGCTGCCCGAGATCGCGTTCTCGCATCCGGCGACGATCAGAGAGCAAGCAGATGCCTTCTTCGTCCAGGATGCCGATGAGGCCGAGCTCGTGGCTCGCCTCGAGCGAGATTCCGCCTACATCGAAGCTGAGATCACCCGGTGGCTGACATCGACTGGCATCGAGATCCTGATCACACAGAACTCCACCGCGCTGCCGTGCCACCTCACCATGGGAATGGCATTGAAGCGTGTGATCGAACGGACGGGGATCAAGACGATCGCACACGAACATGACTTCCACTGGGAGCGCGGCGATCGTTACCACACGCGATACGACGGCGTCCGCGCGATCATCGACGAGTGCTTCCCGCCCGATCTGGCGAACATCACGCACGTGGTCATCAACACGTTCTGTCGCGACTCGCTGCGCAACGAAAGGGGAATCGAGGCACACGTGATCCCCAATGTGATGGACTTCGAGGCAGACTTCGGACGGCGTGATTCGTTCAATCAGCATCTGCCGCAGTCGCTCGGTCTCCAGCCCTCCGACATCGCGCTGTTCCAGGTCACGCGCATCGTGCGGCGGAAGGGAATCGAAACAGCGATCGATCTCGTCGACCGACTCGATGATCCCAGGGTGAAGCTCATCGTCACCGGTCACTCCGACGATGACTACCAGGGCGAGTACCTCCGCGAGTTGCGACAGATGGCAGATCGGTTGCCTCGCGGACACCAGGTTCAGTTCGTCGGCGATCGCTTCGCCAACGTGCGTGTCGCGGCGAACGGCCACGCCGGCAAGTTCTCGCTCTCTGACGGGTACGCACACGCCCACGCGTGCACCTACTTCAGTCGCTACGAGGGCTTCGGCAATGCCTTTGTCGAGGCGCTTGCTGCTCGAGTGCCGATCTTCGTGAACAACTACAAGCCGGTGTACTGGCCCGACATCGGTTCGAAGGGCTTCAAGACCGTGCAGATCGAAGACAGCGTCCTCACCGATCGGGCCGTCGAAGAGATCCGAGACGTGCTCTTTGATCGCCAGAAGCGAGATGAGATCGCCGACTTCAACTTCGAACTGGGACGCGAGCTGTTCTCCTTCGAGGTTCTCGCTGGGCTGCTCGAGCCACTCCTCCACACGTGACCGTCGGACGCAGTTGATCGGGTGAGCCCAGCTCGCCCCTGCTCGCCCCAGCTCGTCCCCTGCTCCGACGGTGCCGGTCCATCCCCTCGGCGACTTCGCCCAATCCTGCGGTCTACCCTTGCCCAGCAGCATGTCATCGAGCCGTCAGCAGCGTTCGAGAGGGGAGTGCACGAGCATGACGTCGTATCCGAAGCACATCAATCACGAACTCAGCCCGATGGCATGTCCTGTCGTCCTCGACGATGTCGACCTGTTTGGCGAGGGCGCCCAGGAGCACTGGTACGAGGCCTACGAGATCCTGCACCGCGCGGCCCCGGTGCTGCGGATCGTTGGCGGTGGCATCACGCCCGGGACCGATGCGTTCGTGCTCACGAAGCACGCGGACCTGACCCGTGTGGTCAAGGATCCCGAGCGGTTCCCGGCCCTGGGTCAGGCGCGGGTCGGTGGCTACGCCGGCGAGGGCTTGTCAGCCGAGGAGGCCTACGCGAGATACCGCAGTCTGATGCAGGCTTCGATGGTGTCACTGCGCCCGACGCAGGAGCTGTACATCCGGCATCGCAAGGAGCTGACCGACCCGTGGGTCGGAACCGGGGCGTTGCGTCACCGCGAGATGATCACCAAGCACGCGAACGACCTGCTCGACGAATGGATCGGCGATGGCGAGGTCGAGTTCATCGGTCGCTTCGCGCGGCCACTGCCGCAGCGGGTCATGGCCAGCATCCTCGGGTTCCCCCTCGCTGACATCCCGCAGCTCGCAGAATGGGGCGATGCCGTCGTCACCCCGTTCGTCCATGGCAGCGGGCACAAGCACGAGATGAGCGCCGAGCAGACCAAGGTGATGCTCGCTCGCCTCGCCGGCTTTCAGGACTACATCTACGAACACGTGCGCGCCAAGCGCCTCGAGCCGCATGACGACATGGTCAGCTTCCTGTGCGACGTCCACTACGCGGCGCTGGACCGCAAGCTGACCGATCTGGAGATCGCCGGGATCGTCCACGCAATGCTCCTCGGCGGCCTGGAGACGACGCAGTACGCGCTGGAGGAACAGGCGCAGTTGTTGTGCGAGCACCGGGGCATGTTCGAGCAGTTGCGGCACGACCGAGCGAAGGTGCGCGCGTTCACCGAAGAAGCGATGCGGATGCGCTCGCCGACCCACGGACTGTCGACCCGAGTCACGTCCCGCGACGAAGTGTTCCAGGGCGTCGAGGTGCCGGCGGGCTCGCTGCTGCACCTGCGGTTCGGTGCGGCCAACGTCGATGAGGAGGAGTTCGCCTGCCCGTTCGATCTCGACCTCGACCGGGAGGCGCTCACCCGCCACGTGGCGTTCTCCACGGGTCCACGGGTCTGTCCGGGAGCCAACCTGTCGCGTGTGGAGCAGCAGATCGCCTGGGGTGTGCTCCTCGACCGGATCGAGTCGATCGAGTACGGCGACGGCAACGACTGGCTGCACCAGCCAGGGATCATGCTCGGCACGCTGAAGCTGAACCTCCGCTTCACCAAGGCTGCGACGCCGCTGTCGCTGGGGACAGGCCGAACGAACAGCGCTTCCTGATCGGCGCAGCGGCGTGGGCCGGCGACATCGGATGGCGTAGGTGCGCGTCGGCGGTCGGTTGTGCTCGTGCTCTGGTCAGCGTTGTTCGCCGGTGGTGAGCGCGAGCCACGCTTGGAAGCCACCGATGAGATCGGTGGCCCTGTGCAGCCCGATGGCTCTGAGTTGCGCGGCGGCGAGGCTCGACTGGTAGCCCTCGTTGCAGACGATCACGACACGTGATTCGTAGTCGACGGCAATGGCGATGTGGTGTTCGCAGGATGGATCGAGGCGCCACTCGAGCACGTTGCGATCGACGACGACCGCGCCGGGCAGTGCGCCGTCACAGGATCGTTGCTCGGCCGGGCGGATGTCGATGATCAGCGCGCCGCCGGCGCGTTCGTCGGCAAGACGCGCGGGTTCGACGCGATCGAGCTTGGCGCGAGCTTCGGCGAGGATCTCCTCGATCGAACGCCGGTCATCGCGCTCGCTGTTCATGTCGGGTGCGTCTCGTACATGCGCACAGCGACCACCACGCCTGAGAGCGCGGTGAGAGCAGCGACGGTGTAGATCGCGGCCGGGACCGAGATCAGATCGGCGAGGATGCCTGCCAGGAGTGCCCCGACGGCGAACCCGCCGTCGCGCCAGAGCCGGTAGATGCCGACTGACCGGGCGCGCCAAGCTGGGTGGGCGACGTCGCCGATCGCTGCCAGCAGGGTGGGGTAGACCATGGCGGTGCCGGCTCCGAGGAGCACGGCACCGAGGGCCCATGCCGTGAAGCTCCCGGTGGCGGCGATCCAGGCGATGGCGACGGCTTGCGTGAGCATGCCGCCGACGATGAGCGGTTTGCGGCCGACCCTGTCCGACAACGCCCCGGTGTAGAGCTGCCCGAGTCCCCACACAGCCGGGTAGAGGGCAGCGAGTACACCGATACGTCCGATCGACAGACCAGAAGCAGCGAAGAAGATCGGGAACAGCCCCCAGGCGAGTCCGTCGTTCAGGTTGTTGACCAGCCCGGCTTGCGAGCACGACGAGAGTGCCTTGTCGGTGAAGGAGGTGAGCCGGAAGATCTGCCCGGTGGTGAGGTCCTGGTGGTGGGCGTTGCTCGCGGCGATGTGATTGGCGGCTTCGTGGCGGGCGTGGCCGCGGGTTTCGCGAACGAAGAGGACGGAAACTCCGAGGCCGAGGCCGGCGTACGCGATGCCGAGGAAGAACGGCTCGGGGCGCAGCCCCCATCGTTGGGCGATGTAGCCGGTGGCGAGGGCCGTGATCGCGACAGCGCCGTAGCCGGCGGCCTCGTTGAAACCCATCGCGAACCCACGACGGGCGGGGCCGACGAGGTCGATCTTCATCACCACCGTCGTCGACCAGGTGAGTCCTTGGTTGATGCCGAGCAGGACGTTGGCGAAGATCACCCATCCCCAACTCGGTGCCCAGATCAGCAGCAGGGGAATCGGCAGGGCGATGATCCAACCGGTGACCAGCACTGGTTTGCGGCCGTACCGGTCGGACAGCGTGCCGGCGAAGAAGTTCGTCGCCGCCTTGACCGCGCCGAAGGCGACGATGAACGTGAGTGTTGCGGTGAAGGCCGTGAGCCCGAACTCCTTCTCGGCGAGGAGTGGGAGCACGGTTCGTTCTTGGCCGATCATGCCGCCGACGAGCGCGTTGACGCCGACGAGGAGGGAGAACTGGGCGATGTTCTGCTTGAGGCCGAGCTGCAACGGTGCGTCGGTCACGGGGGCGCTCATCGATCTGCCTCCAACGATCGGCCGGTGGCGGTCGACCAGGTGTCAGGCCCTCCAGCGAGGACCCGAACATCGGTGGATCCGGCAGCGGCGAGGATGCTCGCCCCGGTCATCGCGCGTTCGCCATGTCCGCACATCACCGTCAACGGCCCAGGACGCGACGGCCATGTGGAGTACGGCGCCGAGCTCGATGTTGACCGCTCCGGGGACGTGTCCGGTCGCGTACTCGTTGACCTGGCGGACATCGATCACCTGGTCGCTCATCCCGGCAGGGTCGACGAGCGGGATCGAGCACACCGGCCGACCGGAATCACTCCATGCAGTCGATGCCGCCCGCGAGCTCGCCGACGAGGAGTTCGTGCCCGACGTCGAGGCACTGGCGGACGAGCTCGTCGCGGTCCTGGTTCTCGTCGAGGACGAACACGATCGGCCGCTGCGGCTCGACCAACCACCCGAGCCAACTGGCGAACACCGGGCGCAGCGTGTTCGACAACGACCCCGGTACATGTGCAGCCGAGAACGCAGCCACGGGGCGTGCATCGACGACGACTCCACCAGCGGCGACGTGGCGATCGACATCGTCAGCGCCGAGGGCAACCAGTCGGGGCAGGGCGTCGTAGCGGACGGGACCGAGCCGGTTCAGCTCGGGGAGTCGGGCGAAGTAGGAGGGAAAGGTGCCGAACCCGGCGACCAGTCGTTCGACGAAGTCCCCCTCGTCGGCGATCGAGAACAACGGATTCGTCGTGCGCTCGTGGTCGAGCGTCGAGGTGCGGCGCGACGAGCCCGGTGCCGAGCAGAACGACCCGGCCCCATGCGTCGGGTAGACGGGCAGCGTGCCAGGCAGTTCGTCGAACCGACGTAACGAGTTGAACATCTCGTGAGCGAGCGGCACCGCGAGAGCGGGACCGCACAGGTCGGTTCGTCCGACCGTGCCGACCATCAGCGAACCGCCCGAGAACAGTGCGGCAGGCCTGCCGTCCTCGACGAAGAGGTAGGCGTGATGATCAGGCGTGTGGCCCGGTGTCGCCAGCGGCACCAGGCCAACGCCTTCGGCGAGCCCGACGTGTTCGCTCTCGCGAACGGGCCGATGCGGCGACTCGAGATGCGACGCAGCCGGAGCGATGAACGTCGCCGCTGCCCGCGACGCCACGGCGGGACTGCCGGTCACGTAGTCGGCGTGAGAGTGGGTGTCCAACGTCCACGCCAACCGCAGGCCGAGCGTCGTGGTCAAGTTCTCCTGGGCGATCGGGAAGCGAGGAGGATCGACCAACGCTGCAGTTCCGTCGCCGAGGTCGATCACATATGACGAATGCCCGAGCCCCTCGTCGACGAATGCATGAACGCGCAACTTGCCTCCTCAAAGGCCAACTTGAATAATCGCGAGGCCGCCAGTAGCTTGTCAAGCAGATCTTTGAATACGGAGGTGATGGTGGGAGACCGGGCCAAGAAGGATGCACTCTTCGACGGCTTCGCCGAGGTTGCGAAGGCGCTCGGCAACGGTCGCCGGGCCGAACTCATCGATGTGCTCGCCCAAGGCGAACGCCATGTCGAGGAGCTCGCCACCGAGATCGGCCAGAGCATTGCCAACGCCTCGTTTCACCTCCGCACGCTCGCGACCGTCGGTCTCGTCACCACCCGACGCGACGGCAACCGGATCTACTACCGGCTTGCCTCGGATCAGGTCGGAGCGCTCTGGGCATCGCTGCGATCGGTCGCCGCAACTCACCACGACGCCATCGACGATCTCGCCGACGCCTACCTCGGCCACCGCGACGACCTCGAACAGGTCCGCCGCGTCGACCTTGCCCGACGTCTCGCCGATGGCGACGTGATCGTCATCGACGTCCGCCCCGATGCCGAGTACGTCGCCGGCCACATCGCCGGCGCTGTGTCGATACCGATCTCGCAGCTCGCCCATCGGTTGCGCAGCCTGCCCGCGGACCTCGATGTCGTCGCCTACTGCCGTGGCCCGTACTGCGTTTTCGCCGACGAAGCCGTCCAACTCCTGCGCCGTCGCGGGCGCCGCGCCCACCGGCTCGAGGACGGCTTCCCCGAATGGCGAAACGCCCGCCTGCCGATCGAATCCACCCAGCGCGAGGAGACCTCGTCTCGAACATCCTGATCAAGCAGGCGCAGTTGTTGTGCGAGCACCGGGCATGCCCGCTCGATCACGATCTCGACCTCGGCCGGGAGGGATCGAGTCGATCGAGTCCGGCGACGGCTGTGCCGAGCATCGAGCTAGACCGCCGCCAGCACCCGGTCATTGGCGGTCTGCTGAAGTTGGACGATTCGATCGGCCACCATGTTGAGTCGGTCATCGTGGGTCGAGATGATCACGATTCTGCCGGCATCGGCGATGCTGCGGAACGTCGTACAGACGGCGTCGACCTGAGTTCGGTCGAGATGAGCCGTTGGCTCATCAGCGAGCAACACGGGCGGGTTCGCGGCCAGGGCCCGCGCGATCGCCACGCGCTGTTGTTGCCCTCCGGAGAGTTCCCCGGGTCGGTGGTTGCTGCGATGCTCCATATCGAGCTGGGCCAGAAGCGCACGAGCGCTCGTTCGCGCCGCCCGATGAGACATCCCACGATGGGAGAGCGGGACGGCGACGTTCTCTTCGGCGGAGAGACTGGCAAGCAGGTTGAACGACTGGAACACCATCCCAACGCGGTTGCGTCGATGCTCGAGGAGCGACGCACCCCGGAGACCGACCACCTCGTGGCCGTCCAAGCGGATCGATCCCGACTGCGGTGTGAGCAACCCAGCGATGGCACTGAGCAGCGTGGTCTTTCCACATCCGCTGGGGCCGTGCAAGAGGACGAGCTCCCCCCGTGCCACCGTCAGGTCGAAGTCCTCGACGGGTCGGACGGTCTGCGCTGCACGGTGATAGGCGATGGTGAGTTGGCGGACATCGAGTGTCATGACGCACCTCCGAAGGCGAGAGCGGGGTCGATCTTGGTGATCTTGCGAACCCCGGCCAGGCTCGCGATGATGCCGACGACCAAGGCGATCGCCAACAACCGGATGTAGGCCACGGTGGGCACCGTGACGGGGAAGCTGAACGTCGGACTGATGGCCTTGCTGACGCCGATCGAGGCGGCGGCTCCCACAAGGGAGATGACGGCTGCTTGGGTGATGAGCCCGAGAACAAGTGCAGCACTCGTTGTGCCGATTGCCTTCAGGGTGGCGAAATCACGGGTTCGTTCCAACACGCTGACGTAGACGATTGCCGCCACGATGCCGGCAGCCATCAACCAGAGAAGCATGTTGACGATGCCGATGGTCTCGGTCGAGCTCCTCAACACGCGTTCGAAGTCGGCCCGCACCTCCTCGTTGCCGAGGACGCTGAGCGAACCACCTTGGGCGTCGACAACCGGCAGGTCGAGGGTGCCACGGATCATCACGGCCGACGCCACGTCCTGACCGGCGAACAGCAGACGCTGTACATCCGGCAGTGGGAGGAAGACGGTCGGCGCACTGAAGAAGAAGGCGGTGTCGTGCACGATCGCCACGACTTCTACCTCCTCGCCACCGACGAGCAGCTCGTCGCCGACGGATCGATCGAGCGTTACGTCGGCGATGGCGCCGACCTGGCTGTCGCTATCGACGAGGGCATCGGCCAGCTTTGTTGGGAGCATCGGGCTCGACGGGTCGTAGCCGACGATGTTCACGTCGGTCTGCCCGATCGCTGTCCGCCCGATCAGGAGTGGGCTCGAGGCCTCGACGCCGGGCCTTGTTGACAGCACATCGACCGCTCGCCGATCAATCAGCTGGGACGAGGTGAACGGCCCGCTGACACCCTCGGCAACCACCCATTGGTCCGCGGCGAACAGATCGACAGTCTTGCGGCCTTCCTGGGAAAGCTGGTTCGAGACACCGGTCATCACGAGTGCCAGCCCGAAAGCCAGCGAAGCAACGAGCACGACGATCACGAACCGGCGCCGACGCCACTGCAGATCGCGGAGACTGATGCGGATCATGACGCGCCCCTCTCTCCAAGGTGTCGGTCAGGGTTCCCGCCGAAAGCGACGTGCACAAGACGGGCGTATCGACGACGGGTGAGGCGGTAGATCAGCTTCAGTGGCAGGGGAGCTTCTCGAAGCGTCTTCGCTGCTGACGCAGGCTCGACTGTTGCCATGAACCAGGGCACGGTGAACATCGCCTGTCGGACGGTGATCTCCTTTGGCCCTCGTGCGTCGAGCACGGCGTATTCGTCGGCACTGAATCGACGCTCGAACATCGGAAGGATGTCTCGGTCCTCGAAATCGATGTGCGCGGCCATGAAGTCGCGCAGCTCGACGGCGACGGCCAGCGCCGCGGCGCGGAGTTCCGTGGGATCCGACCGACGCTGCGCCAATCGGCAGAGCGCACGGTCTGTTTGATCGATGAGACGTTCAAGGCGGAGATGATCCTGTTCCACCGTCGCAGAGCACTCGGCATACGTCGGTACTCGTGCAGCCAACGCGGGAAAGAAGACGCTGTCTTCGAGGTGGTGGTGGTGCCGCAATTCGCCGGCGAATCCGCGGAACCAACGGTTCAGGGCTCTCGAACGTCGTCCCTCCTCTGCTGCGGGATCGTTCAGACCGAAGACGAGTTGGTCGTGAGCTCGACGCAGGGCTTGGTGAAGTTGCAGGTAGCTGGTCAGGTCGGGGAGCGCTCGATCGGCACGTCCGTCTTGATGGTTGGTGTGTTTCGTGGTCATGGTGTGACGATGACGACGCAGGCTTGGTGGTGGCTTGTTGTCGACTTGTCGGTGCTCTGGATCACCCGGCTTCGAGTCGACGAATGACGTAGGGAAAGCCGTGTCGGACAGCGAGTTCACGGGCTCGATCGAGAGCAGCCCGTCCTCCGCTTTCGTCGCCGACTTGCCGAAGGAAGAGGCCCTGGTGAACCAGACCGCGGGCGAGCCAGCCAACTGCGCCAGCCCGACCGGCGAGGCCGATTGCCTCCGCGAATTGGCTGCGGGCGAGGTCGTCGTTGCCTTCGAAGGCCGAATGGCGGGCGAGGGCCAGGTCGACGACACCCATGCTGAGGGGCGTACTGCCGGCTGCCGCCCATCGATTCGGATGATCGGCCAGCGGTTGCATCGCCGCCGACGCACCTGCGGTGTCGCCCAGCTCGACTCTCACGTGGAGCGCCGCCGTTGCGCAGAAGAGCGTTACCCAATCGTGTGGGAACGCAGCCGACGGGCCGAACGGCTCGACGAGCATCCTTGCAATGTCGGATCGACGGAGCTCGAGCATCGCAAACGCCAACGCCTCGGAGAGTGGGCGGTTGTAGGCACTGGACTGTGCCGTCGCGATCGCCACTGGCAGGAGTTCGTCGAGCCCTCCAACGTCGATTGCCGCAGCCAAGCGACCCGACATGAGAAACGTGTCAGCGTCGTAGCGACGACCTCGGCGATGGATCTCGAAGGCCTTGCCGAGAAGCGTCGCCGCTTCCTCGTAGCGGCCGGTGGCGGTGGCGAGTGAACAATGGAACCAGTGGTGCTGCCCGAGGAGTTGTGATCCCGGTGCCGCGTCGAGCGACCGCATGGCCCGTTCCTGGGCCTCGATGGCGCGAGTGAAGTCAACGGTTTCAAGGTGGTACTCCATCATGTGGTGATGGGCGGCGAACACCAGGTCGGGCGGAAGTTCGTTTGCCTCGGCGATGGCGATCATCTCGAGTGACCGACGATGTCGTTCGTCGAGGTTCTCGGGATGGTTCGGAAGCATGAGATTGTTCAGCACCCTGGCCAGGACAACAGGGTCCTGCGCTGCACGAGCGGCAGCTTCAGCACGCCGGCAGGCTTCGGCATGGCGGCTCTCGTCGGCGAAGACCAATTCCGATGCGAGGGCACCCAGAAGGACGGCGCGGACGGCGCTTGTTTCCTCGGCGTCGCTCAGCGTTCCAAGGGTCCGCTCGATCGCCTGAACCACCTGCGTGTCGACAACGCCGTAGGCCTCGTTGGCCCAGACGTGCGTTTGGTTGAGGAGCGCAGCGGCACGGGCCATCGAGTCGACCATGCCCATGGCTTCTGCCAACTCGACGGCCTCGAGAATCGGCGCCTTTGCGGCACCGACCTGGTCAGCACGGTTCAGTGCATCGGCTTGCGCAATGAGCGCATCGATGCGTGATCGGGCGTCGCTCGGGCGGCTGCGCGCGAGCGCGGCGGCGACGTTGGCCCAGTGTCCCGCAGCGTCCTCATGGGCGAACCGAGCACCTGCGAGACGTGCCGCTGCGGTGCCGGCATCGACGGCAAGATCGCCGGTGCCGGCGAGGATTCCCTCGATCGCGTGATGGGCGATCCGTGCGGCCTCCACTCCGAACCCCGGCCCAGCGACACTCGCAAGCGATCGGGCCGCAGCAGCGTGGATGGTGGCACGACGAACGGCGTTGACCTCACCGGCGAGGGCGTCGGAGACGAGGGCGTGGGAGAACGAGAACTCGGTGTCGGATTCGATCACGAGGCCAGCGTCCAATGCCGGACCGATGGCCGCCAGCACATCAGCCATGGCCAACCCAGCGGTCGCGGCGAGCACGTTGACGTCGAAGGTCGGACCGAGCACGGCAGCGACAGCGAGAAGTTGCTGGCTGGTCATCGGGAGACCCGAGACACGGCGGCGGACGACGAACTGCACGCCGGGGGGGATGGCCCGCATTCGTCGCGCCGAGGTGGCATCGTCGAGGAGGCCTTCGGTGACGAGCAACTCAGTGAACTCCTTGACGAAGAGCGGATTGCCGCCCGTGCGGTCATGAACGAGGGCCACGACCTCGTCTGGCACATCGACATCGGTACGGCATCGCAACCAGGTCGCCACGTCCTTGGGCTTGAACGCACCGGGCGAGACGCTGACGTTGCCCGGAACCCGAGCGACTTCGGCAAGGCAATCGAAGAGGGCATCGGGAAGGTCGTCTGATGGTGGTCTCAGGGTTGCAACGAAGAGACAGTGCGTGGAGGCGACGTCGGCGGCGATGTGCTCGATGAGCCGGAGGGTGTCCGGGTCCGCCCATTGCATGTCGTCGATGACGAGGATCAGCGGACGATCGATGGCGGCGATCGAGTCAAGGACCGAGCGGTACAGATGGAATCGCTGCTGACCGGTGTCCTTGGCGCTCATCCAGTCGAGTCTGACTCCTTGCTCTATGAGCCCGGCGACGCTCATTTGGTGGGCGAGTTGCGTCAACGGCCAAAACGGGGGTGCCGATCGGCTCTCGGGACATCGGGCCCAACCGACCGCGATGCCGCGGCTTCGCGCCGACTCCGCGAGCGACTCGGCCAGCCGGGTCTTGCCGATGCCGGGTTCGCCCAGAATGACCGCGATGCCGCCCCGGCCCGCTTCGGCCGCCTTCAAGGCCGTCTCGAGTACTCCTCTTTCGTAGGTGCGACCGACAAGGTCGTTGGCATCAGCCCCGGTCGAGTTCGGGCGCTCGGGAGGTGCTGTCAGCGGCGCTTCGGTGATCGGGGCAGGCTTGACAGTGGGTCGCCAATCGAGCGTGGCCGACTGTGCAAGGAGATCGGTCTCGAGTTGGCGAAGAGCCGAACCGAGATCGAGTCCGGAGGTATCGATGAGCGACTTCCGGCACCGGTCGACGACGCGAAGGGCGTCGACCTGCCGTCCGGCGCGGTAGAGGGCGAGCGCAAGGAGACCGTGCATGCGCTCACTGGTCGGATGACGGTCTGCCTCAGCCTCGAGGAGGGTCACCACGGCGTGATGCTCGCCGAGGGCGAGGCGCGCTTCGGCCGCCCCCTCGAGCGCGGAAACCCGGACGCCATTCACTCGGCTGGCCGTCGAGATCACGAACGGTTCGAACGAGAGCTCGGGAAGAACCGGACCGGTCCAGCGCGCCAGAGCGGAGTCGAAAATCGTGCGGGCGTCGCCGGGCCGCCCGTCCCTCAGCCACTCGAGCCCGGTGGCCGTCTCGTCTTCGAACTGATACAGATCCACCTGGGATCGATCGACGATGAGGCGATAGCCCGGGGGCTGACTGACGAGGACCCTGGCCGGGTCGCGAGGACGGCGGTGTGGTTCGAGCGTCGATCGAAGCCGCGAGATGTATGCCTGAAGTGATGACAGAGCCTTGTCGGCCTCGTCACCCCACAACAGTTCGATGAGGCGATCGACCGAAACCACTCGGTCACGTTCCAGGAGCAACACCGCGAGGACCGCCCGTTGTTTGGGCGTCGAAAGATCAAGGGTCGTGCCTTCGTGGGTGACAGCGAGTCCTCCGAGCAGGTGGTACTGCATCGATCGCGATCGTAACCAAGCGTCGCTGGTCGTCCTGACGAATCGACCGTGCGCCTTGGGTGTCAGAGAGCCACCCGGATGAGGTGGGTCTCGGCGAGGAAGGCGTGTGTCAGGTTCGGACTCAGGCCGTCGAATGGTGAGCGCTGTGATCGGTGGAGGGCGATCGCAGCGGTGCGGACCTCGACAACGCTGCTGTGGTCGAGCACGTCCGTGATGTGGCTATCGGGCGTGCCGAAGTTGGCGGGATCGATGGCGTGATACGCGGCATCGGGATTGCTCGATCGCATCTCGTCGAGCCAGCGCCGCATGAGTCGGTTCGGCAAACCGGTCTCGAAGAGCGCGGCGTTGGGGTTGCTCAGCCGCCGGACCGCATCTCGCGTGCACACCCGAATGTGCTCGTGATCGCGATGCCCGTCGCTTGCGTCGAGCACCACGATCACGTCAGGTGCGATCTCGCGCAGTTTCGCTTCGATGTCAGCAGTGACCGCCGCGACCGTTGCTGCGCAGAGCGATCCGGCGGGCGTCTCGCCCTCGAACCCGGAGTCCGTGTAGCTGAGCACATCGACACGAGACGCGCCAAGGAGGTCGGCAGCCGCGTAGAGCTCGCCGAGTCGTACGGCACCGAGGTCGGCATCCGGCGCGATCTCCGGAGTTCGTTCACCGGCTTCCCCGCGCGTGGCGCAGAGCACGGTCACGTGAGCGCCTGCTCGCGCCGCGTGGGCGATGAGGGAACCGCATCCGAAGGTTTCGTCGTCGGGGTGCGCAACGATCACGAGCCAGCGGTCGTCGGGGTGGATGCGAGTCAAGGGGTTGCGGAAGGTGCTCATCGTCGGGCTCTTTCTGATTGGTTGAGGTGTGGCGATCGGTCGAGATTCGAAGGCAGGTCAGCCGACCAGGACCGGGCACCGGGGGAGGCACGTCGCGAGGTCGAGCAGCTCGGGAAGGGTGGCCGCAGAAGCCTGAAGGTCGAGCACCACTTCGTCGGCGCCGACCTGCCTGGCTCGTTCGAGGTCCTCGCGGATGTCGTCGAGCGACCCGACGAACGCAGGGCGGTCGATCGTGCCGGTCTCGCTGTTGACCTCGACCAGGGCGCGCAGCACGAGACGCATCGACTCTGGATCGCGCCCGTACCCTTCTGCTCGCCGACGGATCTGCATCCAGAGCGGACCAATCCTGTCGAACGGGATGCCGATGGGTGTCCACCCGTCACCGTTGCGTGCCACCCGG
This sequence comes from uncultured Acidimicrobiaceae bacterium, assembly GCA_963791635.1. GTDB lineage: Bacteria > Actinomycetota > Acidimicrobiia > Acidimicrobiales > Ilumatobacteraceae > VFMC01. The sequence goes on along the minus strand of CAWBTC010000018.1, from coordinate 471,681 downwards.
TCCATCCCGGCCGATGTTGACGCGGCCAGCACAATCGGGATCCGGCTGCGACCTTGTCGGAGCCGGGCGATCCGTTCGACGACCTCGTCGACGACCCCACCGAGTCGAGAGTGATCCAATCCCGACGCCGCCTGGTCATCGGCTGACCAATCGAGCGTCAGCCCGAGGGTGAATCGTCCGCCGCTCATCACCTCGAGAGATTCAGCCGACCTGGCAACCGACGCCGGCCAGTAGGTCGGTGGCAGGAGCGCATTCGTGCCGATGCGAACGCGGTCGGTTACCGCCGCCACCGTTGCGAGGGTGGCGACAGGATCGAGCAGACGGTCAAACACCCAGAGCGATGCGTAGCCTGCCTCTTCGGCGACCGCGGCAACAGCGCGGAGCCTTTCTGGATGGGCAAATTCGCCGACCTGGGGAAGTCCGAGTCCGAGGTCCATCTGCAGTGGTCTCCTTCGTGCGGTGGTGCCTCAGTTGTCTCTCGGGTTGGTTGTGGTCGCCTTGGCGTCGGCTTGCAGTGGCACGCCATTGCCCGCAACCTCTGGCCAAGCCAACGGCAACTGAGCTGCAAGCCAGCTCCCGGATCATGCAGTGGTCACACCTCGACAAAGGAGATCCACTCATGCGCAACGCACCCAAGACCCGACAGACGCCCACGCAAATCGCACCCGATACCTTCGTTGTCCATGATCACGTCGGAGAGGGAACGGCCCCTGTCATGGTGCCGATCAACTCGATGGTCATCAGGGGAAATGAGCCGGTCGTGGTCGACACAGGATTCGCGGACAACCAGGACAACTTCCTACAAGATGTCTTCGGACTGGTCGAACCCGAAGACATCCGCTGGGTGTTCATCAGCCACGACGACGTCGACCACACCGGCAACGTCAACGCCTTGATGCAGGCCGCTCCCAACGCAACCCTTGTCGTCAACTGGTTCTTGTGGGAACGCATGGGCGCCACCTTGGAAGTGCCGCCGTTCCGGATGCGCTGGGTTGGTGACGGCGAATCGTTCTCGGCCGGTGACCGCATCCTGTATGCCGTTCGCCCGCCGGTGTACGACTCACCCACGACCCGCGGCCTGTTCGATCCGACGACCGGTGTCCTGTGGGGGTCGGACAGTTTCGCATCGCCGATGCCGTCGGTGGTCGACAACGTCGAAGCCCTCGACGCCGGCTTCTGGCTCGAATCGATGGCCATGTTCCACCAATACGTCAGCCCGTGGTTCGCGATGCTCGATGACGTCAAGTACCAGCGGTCGGTCGATCGACTGCAGTCGCTCGGAGCGACCACCATCGCCGGGTGCCATGGCCCGGTGATCGGTCCATCCCACGTTGCAACAGCGTTCGAACAGATCCGCACCTTTGCAGCGGTGACGGTGCCGACCGAGCCCGGCCAGGAAGCACTCGATGCCATGATCGCAGCGATGATGGCAGGTGCCCCGGGCGGAACCTGACGTTCGGGCGTCAACAACTCAACCGCCGAGTCGGAGATGGTCGATCCATCTCAGCCGCGACTCCTGCCGCGTGACCAGCGTTCGGAGTGTCAGCCAGGTACCTGTTCCTTGTGCCAGACGGTCCGGAGGTAGGCGGGCTCGAGGCCCAACTGGTGCCAGCAGTCGTAGCCAGGGCCGTGCCGGTCGGCCGAGGGTGCTTCGATGTCGGACACGAAGCTGTGGGCGCCGCGAGCGGCGGCCTCGATGAGCAGCGCCGCTGATACCACTCTGTCGTCGTCGAAGCATGGGGCCATCACCCCTGGCACGGGCGCGTCGATGCCGAGCCACGCCCATCCGTCGTCCACGTAGGCGCTGCGGGCCATCACGACCGCGCCATCAGCGCGATCGCCCTCACGTCGTGTCGCGTGGATCCATCCAGGCCGGTCCACCAGAGCGAGAAGCCAGTCGGCGATGGTCTCGGGCATGCCGTAACAACGGCAGATGAACTCGCTCCACTCGCCGCCGTTCGCCGCCGTCACGAGCTCGGCACCCGCAGCTTGTGCCGCCCATTGCTCGGGCTTCGGCCCGCGCAGGATCACCCGATCCCATGTGTCGGTCAGTACGTACCCTCCCGCTGCCAGCAGCGTCGCGAGGTCGGCCGGTTCGCTGTGGTCGTTGATCACCACCCAGTGCTCGCCTCCGCCGTAGAACTGCTCGATCTCGTCCCAAGCGCCGGGCTCGACGGTGGCTGGGCATCCGAGTGTCAGCACCATGTTGAAGTGGCTGAACGGGATGGCGCTTCGCGTCATGACCAGCCCGCCAACCTGGCGATGCGCGAGCCGGAAGCTCGAGGCCACATGGGGTGGTGCAGCAACGTGCTGGTCGAGCCAGTTGCGGGTATCCACCGCTTCGGCTTGCAGGGCGAGCTGTCGCTGGTCGGGTGTGTCGGCGGCTTCGCTCAACGGTGTGCCTCCTGGTCAGGCGTCATGGCTCGGACAGGCGCTTCATGGGAGATCGAGGATCACGGCGAACCGGTGAGGCGCGTGGGCTGCGACTGCACGGGTGGCGGGATGAGGACGAAGTTGCCGACGTGCCGCTTCTCGAGGAATTCGCGTTGTGCGTCGGCGATCCGCTCGAGCGGGAAGGTCTTGGCGACGAGCGGCCGGATCTCGCCGCGCTCGATGTACGAGACGAGGTTCGAGAAGACGGGCTCGTCCCACGCGGTGCAGCCGACCAGCGTGAGGTCCTTCAGGTAGAACGTGCGCATGTCGAGTGTCACGAGGGGACCGCCGATCGCGCCCGATGACGTGTACCTGCCGCCACGCCTGAGCACCTTGAGCATGGCGCCGACGCCAGGGCCGGCCACGTTGTCGACGACGAGGTCGACCGCTTCTTCTCCGAGGCGCTGCACGATGTCGTCGTCGCGATCGATCACCAGATCGGCGCCGATCGCGCGCACCCGGTCGACCTTCGCCTTGCCGGCGATGGCGATCACCGTGGCGCCGCGGCGCTTCGCCAGCTGAACTGCGGCCGAGCCCACACCGCCCGACGCCCCGGACACCAGCACATGCTCACCCTTCGCGGCGCCGGCGCGGTGGAGCATGTTCTCGGCGGTTCCGTAGGCACAGGGGATGGTGCCGAGCTCCACGTCGCTCCACTCGCAGTCGACCACGAACACCTCGCTGGCGGGCACCTTCACGAACTGCGCGAACGCACCATCGAAGTCCGAGCCCATCCAGATGTTGTCCATCGACCCGAATCCGCTCGTACGCATGCACGACCGCACCAGGACGCGTGAACCGAGGAAGCGGTCGTCGCCATCTGCAGCGATGGCGACGACGCGGCCGCAGCAGTCAGTTCCCTGGATGAACGGGAAGGGTGTCGCAGCGTTCCAACCGCCGTCGGCCTTGGCCACCGCCTGTTGCTCCTCGGCGGCCGCGGCAGTGGCGGTGGCAGTGGTGACGCTCTCGGAGTACCAGCCGAGGCGGGTGTTGATCTCGGTGTTGTTGACACCGGCGGCAAGGACCTGCAGCACGACTTCTCCGGGGCCTGGCCGAGGGACAGGGACGTCGCGGTAGTCGAGCTTGTCGTAGCCACCGTTGCCGGTCGTGACGACCGCCTTCATCGTCGCGGGGAGGTCGGCGAAGTGCGTGGACCGGGCCATCCGCGTCAGTCGACCAAGGTGTCGGCGCGGATCCCGGCGTGCTCGATGTGGATCGGCAGGACGCGTCCGTAGAGCTGTCGAGTGCGTTCGGGACTGCCCACCATTCCGGGCTCTTCCACGTAGCTGAAGATGGCCACGTACCTGGTTCGCGGTCCGGCGAGCGGGGTGACGCGATGCAGCGAGTAGCGACCCTTGAAGATCTGCAGGTCACCCGGTTCGAGCTGGAGCGAGCGGACGAGGGTGCTGTGGCCATCGAGAACTGCTTCGACACCGGCATAGTTCTCGTCGGTCGGCGTGCGCAGGTGCGGGCTGTACTCGAAGTCGCCGCCCGACGCTGCGTTCTGGATCGCCAGCGTCACGGTGTAGTTGTTGGTGTCGAAGTGCCAGGGGAAGCCGTTGCCCTCCTCGGTCAGGTTGACGATCACGTCTGCCAACGGGTCGGCGTACCGGAAGAACCGCTGCTCGCCCAATGCCTCCTGGATGAACGGCGCGAAGGCTGGCCACTCGTAGATCTCGCGCAGGATGCTGCCCGGCCCGAAGTTGTCGGCCGGAACGAACGCGTTCGACCGGTCGTAGAAGCGGCGCAGCGGGTGGCCTTCCGGCGCGCTGGGCCGGTCCTGGGTGAAGTAGGGGTTGGTGCGATTGAAGTTGCGATGCCCGTGAACAGCCACTCGATCACACTCGGCGACCAGCTCACCGAGGCGCTCCGAGCGGATGAATCCCTTCAGGACCGCGCAACCCTCGGCGTCGATCGCGGCGCGTGCGCCGACAACGAGGGCCTCGCGCTCTGGCCCCGGACGGTCGATGGGGTAGCGCTCGAGATCGACGTATTCACCGACCATGATCTCCATACCCCTCGTCCTTCTGGTTGACGTCGTGCTCGTTCAGTTGCCCGGCGTGGGGACGACGCCGCGTGCAGTATCGCATGCCGCGCAGGCACGCCATGCGGCTCGCTCGACGGTCAGCCGCGTCACGTCGGATCGGGGTTCATCTCCCAGTGGTGGGGGGACCGCCAGAGCGCCGAGAGCGTCAGGTCTCGGATCGCGATCATCTCGCGTGGGATTCGATCGTTGAGCTTGATGAACAGTTCGTCGTGGGAGAGGATCTCCTTGTCCCAATCGTCGCGATCGAGGGACATGGCGTGGAGGTAGTCGGCTTCGGAGAAGTCCTCGAGGCCCGTCCAGTCGAGGTCGCCGAATCGCGGCATCCAACCGATCGGGCTCTCCAGCCCGTTCGCCCGGCCCTGTGTTCGTGCGACGATCCACTGCAGGACCCGCATGTTCTCGCCGAAGCCGGGCCACACGAATCGGCCATCGGCATCGCGCCGGAACCAGTTGACACCGAAGATCCGGGGCGGATTTTCGATCGAGCGGCCGAACGACAGCCAGTGATTGAAGTAGTCGGCCATGTGGTAGCCGGCGAAGGGCAGCATCGCGAACGGGTCACGACGCACGACGCCTTGCTCGCCGAACGCAGCCGCAGTGGTCTCGGAGCCCATCGTGGCGGCGAGGTACACACCGTGGGCCCAGTTGAACGACTGATGCACCAACGGCATCGTGCCCGAACGGCGACCACCGAACACGAACGCGCTGATCTTGACACCCGCCGGGTTGTCCCACTCGGGGTCCACGACAGGGTTCTGGATGGCCGGAGCGGTGAACCTGGAGTTGGGATGTGCAGCCTTCTGCTCCGAGGCGGGCGTCCAGTCGTTGCCCTTCCAATCGATCAGGTGCGCTGGCGCCGCGCCGTCGATCCCCTCCCACCAAACATCACCGTCATCGGTGAGGGCGACGTTCGTGAAGATCGTGTTCGACCGAATCGTCGCCATCGCGCTCGGATTGGTCGCCATCGAGGTCCCCGGGGCGACCCCGAAGTAGCCGGCCTCGGGGTTGATCGCGCGCGGCACGCCGTCGGCGCCCGGCTTGATCCAGGCGATGTCGTCGCCGACGGTCGTGATCTTCCAACCCTGCGAGGCGAATGACTCGGGAGGCTCGATCATCGCGAAGTTCGTCTTGCCGCAGGCGCTCGGGAACGCCGCGGCGACGTAGGTCTTCGTGCCGTTCGGCTCGGTCACACCCATGATCAACATGTGCTCGGCCAGCCAGCCCTCGTCGCGCGCCATCGTCGACGCGATCCGCAACGCCAAGCACTTCTTGCCCAGCAGCGCATTGCCGCCGTAGCCGCTGCCGTAGGACCAGATCGAACGTTCCTCGGGGAAGTGCACGATGTACTTCACCGTCGGATTGCAGGGCCACGTCACGTCGGCCTGACCGGGCTCGAGCGGCGCGCCGACCGTATGCATGCAGGGAACGAAGGCGCCGTCGGTTCCGAGCACGTCGAGCACGGCCGAACCCATGCGGGTCATGATCTTCATGTTCACCGCGACATAGGCCGAGTCGCTGATCTCGACACCGATCTGGGCGATCGGCGACCCGAGGGGGCCCATGCTGAACGGGATCACGTACATGGTCCGGCCCTTCATCGATCCCTTGAACAGGCCACCGAGGATGCCCTTCATCTCGGTCGGGTCCATCCAGTTGTTCGTCGGCCCGGCGTCCTGCGCGGTGCGGCTGCAGATGTAGGTGCGGTCCTCGACTCTCGCGACGTCGCTCGGGTCGGAACGTGCCAGGAAGCTTGCAGGACGGAGCTCGTCGTTCAACTTGATGAACGTGCCGGCATCGACGAGTCGTTGCGTCAGGAGGTCGTACTCCTCCTCGGAGCCGTCGCACCAATGGACTTGGTCGGGCTCACACAGTTGGATCATGTCGTCGACCCACGTGCGGAGCTGGTCATGTCGCAAGTTCGTCGGAGCATTCATAGCGGCCACGATAGATGGCCCCGCCGAGTGGTCGCTCAGGCCCAAGGTCACTCGCTCGGATGAATCAAGACACCTGACCGCCAGGACAAGAGCCTCCTTCCGATGCACAAGATCCCACTTGACCTTCAAGTAGACACGAAGGTTCTATCCCGAGCCGCGATGACGACCGGCTTGAAGATCAAAGAAGTCGCCGATGCGGAGCGGCTTTTCCGCGGCGATGTTGCGCTACTACGAACAGATCGGGTGGTATCGGGACCGGTGCCGGTCGAGCTCAATGAACGTCGGGCATGAAGGCCCGCGAGGTCAGAGGTTCCAGACGATGGGCACAAGTGGATCAGGCGTGTAGACGCAGTACGTGCCGGTGTGCACGCTCTGACCGAGGTGGGCTGCCGCTGCCGGGTGGTGTTCGGCCAAACGTTCCAGGGCGTAGCGGAGTGACCGCGTCACGCTGGTGCGAGCGCGCTCGGATGTGCTGCCGATGGATCGAGGACTGCCCCAGAGCCCGACGGCTCGCGTCAGCTCGGACATCAGGTACTCCCGATCGCGTTGTGCGAGCTCCAGACGACCGATGTCGTTCATCCGCGCCGCCTCCTCGATGTCATCGTCGACGTCGGCCAATCGGCGCCGGTAGGCATCGCGGGCCTCGTCATCGATGAGCGGGAACCCTGCGCCGACGTCGGCGGCGATCGCTTCGCCGCCGTGGTGAACGGTGCGCCCGGTTGGGAGCGAGCCCTGTTCGACGGCCACGAGGTCGAGCACGTGGAACTCGCGACCGGGGTCGGCGAGCAGTCGTTCGACGTAGCGAAATCCCTTGAGGTCGCGCATCAGCACCCTGAGCTCGCCCAGGCAGATGGTCCTGGTATCGCCGTTGCACTGGAATGTCGCCGTTGCTCGTCCACCGGTCGCGGGCGAGGTCGAGGCGGCGGGGACGGTCGGCGTTGGGGTGTCGGCGACGAGGTGCTCAGCACGCTCCGCCCAGTGCACCGCTCCGAATGACTCGAACGCGGCTTGGGCAGCCCGCCATTCCATGCAGGCCCCCTCGGCGTCGCCGGATCGGTGCCGTGCTGCACCAAGGACCATTCGTGCCGACGCTGCTTCGAACGGGGCTCCGATGTCGGCCCATGCGGCGGTCGCCGATGTTGCGCGATGGATGGCCTGATCGAGTTCACCGGCGATCAGCGCCGCACGCGCTCGTGCGAGCGCAGCCCCTGCGACGAGGGAACGACTTGGGTACGAGTTCGCGATCGACTCGAGCGCCTCGGCGGCCCGTCGAACGGTGTCGGGGTCATCCGCAGCGGCGGCGATCTCGGCCTGTGCGTCGAGCAGTGGAGCGAGCCGCAGGTCGCCGAACGGAGGCCGTTCCTTGGAGGGGACGTCGAAGGGATGAGCGATCGCGTCGGCAATCATCCTCGATGCCGAATCGATGTCACCCTGTGCCAGCCGCAACAACGCGAGTCCAGGGTGGGGTGACCAGGCGCGCTCGATGAGCCGCCATGAACGCCTCTTCGGCGCCGGCCAGGTCGCCTCTGCGCAACCGGATGTTGCCGAGCTCTACCAAGGGCCATCCGAACTCACGGCGCATCCATGGGCGCAGTTCTTCGCAGGCCTCGAGCGCCTCCGTCTCAGCGAGATCGCATGGTCCAGAGATTCGGAGGATCTCGGCCCGGTGCACTCGACATCGGCCGCTGATGCCTCCGATCGCAGCGCCGTGTCGCCAGCGATCCATGGCATCTGTCCATTCGCTGGCCCGGTCATGGAGTGCCAGTCCCTGCGCAGCACAGATCAACTCGCAGTACATCATCCCGGTCGTGAGCGGGTCGACCTCACCCGACATCAGATCGATGGCGACCTCCTCGAGCAGCTCGAGCCCCTCCTCGACGTGACCATTGAAGATCGTGACCCGCGCGGTGCAGACTCGTCCGACCACGACTGCCGGCGCAACGCCGAGGCGCGAGCCGAGTTCGATCGCCAGCGCTGCGTTCGCTCCTGCAGCACCCATGTCGCCGCACATGAAGCGCTCGTAGGAGCGCACCATCGCGATGATCGCGTGGGCAGGGGCTTCGCCATGGCCATCGAGCAGGCGCTCTGCGCGTCGCAGCCACCCGCGAACGGGGGCCATCAATCCGGTGTCCATCATCAGGAACATCGCGACCATGGCTGCCGCCCTCGCAGCTCCGTTCACATCATGTTCAGCGATGAGCAGTGCATGAAGGTCTTCCCACGCGGACACCGACGCTTCGAAGTCCCCGTTGCCGTAGGCAGCACGAGCCCGGAGCTCGAGACCCTCGGCATCGTTCGCCTCCGACCCGGCTGCACCGAGCAGGTCGAGCGCGAGCTGCCACTCGCCTCGGTCAAGCACCGCACGTACCGTCGCCAGCTCGCCCATTGTCGCATTGTGACACCGAATGTCACGCCTTCTCGCTAACGCCTCCGTCCGCTGAGGCGTTCTCCTGACACCATCGATCGAAAGGCAAGCACATGGAACCCATCGAGCAGCTCTCGTACATCCTTCCAGCCCTCAACGCCGTGGTCGACGGCATCGAACCCGGCCAACTCGACAACTCGACACCGTGCGCCCGGTTCACCGTTCGCGATGTGCTCGATCACATGATCGTGCTCGGCGGCTCGTTCGCCTACCTCTTCCGTGGCGAGGAGGTCCCCGAGATCACGGCGCCACACGTCTCCGGGCGCGTCCCCGCCGCTGAGTTCCGCGCGACCATGGGCGATCTGTTCGATGCCGTGACATCGCCGGGTGCAACAGATCGAACGATCAGCGCGCCCATCGGTGAGATGCCAGGCTCGGTCTTCGCACGATTCGTGGCATTCGACGGCCTCATCCACGGTTGGGATCTCGCAACCGCCACGGGCATGGACTACGACCTCCCACCGGCCGTGATCGCCTCGGTGGGTGAGTTCGCACGGAATGCGCTCAGCGTCGAGATGCGGGATGGCGACACGTTCAAGGAGGCGACCACTGCGCCCGACGACGCCAGCCAGCTGGAGCGCCTCATCGCGTTCAGCGGCCGCTCCCTCTGAGCGAAGCACTGCATCCACCGACACCTGATCACCACACCGAAAGGACTGACATCATGCACATCACCAAGAACGACATCCCGACCAGGATCGACGCCCCAGGCGCCGTCGCTCGCCATCTTCCCGACTTCGGCGTGGCCTCCGGCGCGCTCGCAGCGGAGTACTTCACCTTGGGTGCCGGCGCCGACCTCGCGCCGCTGCTCGAGGGCCTGACGGACGACGCCTGCCAAGCCGCCCACTGGGGCTACATGATCAGCGGAGAAGTCGTCGTCACCTACACCGACGGCAGCGACGAGATCTGCACATCGGGCGACGTCTTCTACTGGCCCCCCGGCCACAGCGTTCGCGTGAACACGGACGCTGACCTGATCCTGTTCAGCCCGCAGGCCGAGCACGCCCACGTCCTCGACCACATCCTCGCCAAGATGGCAGCGGGTTGATGGGTGTCAGCGGGTGACGATCTGTCCGGCTCGCGCGTCGGCGATGTAGCCGTCGTCGGCGGTCCAGGTGATCTCGCCGTTCACCACGACGGTGTCGATGCCTTCTTGACGGCGGATCCAGCGGATGCTGTCGCCCGGGAAGTCGTCGGACGCGACCTCGGGTCCACGGCCGATGTGGTCGGCGTCGAACACGACGACGTCGGCGGCGTAGCCGGGCGCCAGCAGGCCACGACCCTTGAGTCCCCAGATGGTGGCCGGGTCGAGCGTGATCTTCTTGACCGCGGCCTCGAGGCTGAGCGACTTGGTGCCACGGACGAACTCGGAGAACAGGAAACCGGTGTCGCCGAAGGTGGAGAACGATCCGACGTGAGCTCCGCCGTCTGACGCACCGACGTGGACGAATGGGTGGGCCAGGAGCTCGCCCACGACCTCGGAGTTGTTGTGACCGATCGACTCCCGGATGAACCAGGTGCCGAGCTCCTCGTCGAGGGCGAGGTCGACGACCGTGTCGCCATGTGTCGCACCCCGCTCCTGGGCGATGTCGTCGATGGTGCGTCCGATGAAGCCGCGGTTGCGTTCGTGCACCACCTTGCGGACGACGAACCCGCCCGCGCCGAGTCCGGCGTTGGGCCGCGTCGCGAGTGCGTTCATCTCGTCGACGAGTGCATGGCGTCGGTCGAGCACTGCAGCGAGCTTCTCGCCGTGGTCGTGGATCGAGGCGACCTTCCACCACGATGGCATCGTGAGCAGCATGAGGCTGCGCTGGTCGAGCGTGAAGCTGATGTCGATCGGGCGGGTCTGCACCTGTGGCCACACCGCCGCGCCGCGGGAGCGGGCGGCTTCGACCGCAGTCATCACCTTGGCGACGCCACGGTGGTTGGCGTCGGAGTGGAACAGCGGTGACAACGTCGTGGTGATCCCGTGGCGCAGCGACAGTTCCGCCAACTGCTCCACTCTGGCCACGGTCAGATCGGCGTCGAAGAACTCGTGGACGATCTGCAGCACGCGGTCGCGCTCGCCGAGCACGGTCGCCAGCGCGTCGAGCTCGTCGGGAGCCGCCCAACGGCTCGGCACCGGGCGATATGTCTCGTCGATGTCGACGAAGCTGGTCGACATGCCGACGGCGCCAGCGTCGAGGCATGCCCGGAGGAGATCGGCCATGGCGCGGATCTCGTCGGTGGTGGCCGGCCGTTCCTGGGCCTCGGGCCCCATCACGTACATCCGCAGCACCGAGTGTCCGACGAGCGGCGCGACGTTGAGCGCGATGTTCTCGGCGAGGGCGTCGAGCCAACCGCCGAAACCCTCACCCCAGCGCCAGTCGACGCCGGCGTCGAAGGCTGCCTCGGGCATCTCCTCGATGAGGCGGAACATCCGGCTGAACGCGTCACGTTGGTCGGCTCGAAGCGGGGCGAGCGACAGCGAGCAGTTGCCGGGGACGACCGTCGTGACGCCGTGCTCGATCGCTGGGAAGGCATACGGGTCGAAACAGAGTTGGGCGTCGTAGTGCGTGTGCGGATCGATGAAGCCGGGCGCGACGACCTTGCCGGTGGCATCGAGCTCCCGACGTGCGTCGCCGGCTCTACCGCCGACTGCCACGACCTTTCCATCGCGGATCGACACGTCGCCGCGCCGGCCGGGCAACCCCGAGCCATCGATGATCAGACCGTTACGGATGACGAGATCGAGCATGGTTCTCCTCTTCTTCTCCAACTGGTTGCCGGTCGAGTGCCGGGAGCACGATGCTCCAGGGCTGTCCGACCAGCTCTTCGATCGAGCTGACACCTGCCCGATCGAGCGAGGCGATGCATGCCTCCTCGTCGAGCGAGATCGTTGTCGTGCCGCCGTTGTCATAGGTGAGCTCCACCTCGATCTCGGCACGTCCGTCGTGGCCACCGACGACGGTCGCCCGACTGATGATCGCAGTCATCGTGGTCGTCAACGAGCCGACGGTGGCTCTGTGAACACGATGTCGCTGGGGAGCAGGCCGACAGCGCGGCCGAGACCGGCCCGCGCTGCCAGGTGCAGGTTCCACGAGAGCAGCCGTTGTTCGGCGTCCTTTGTGCCGGGCAGTTCGCGTTCCGCGATCGCGGCGAAGTCATCGCCGCTCTGCGGGAAGACGTAGCTCCGGGCTGCCATGTCAGTCAGCGTACGGGTCGTCGTCACCGTGGCTGTGATCGGAGCGGGCGAGGCCGCACTGCTGTCTGCAGTCGTCGGCCGGCACGCTGCAAGATCGGTTGCAGCGACAAAGCGATGCCACTCGGATTCACGATCGCGGTGATGATCATGCCGGCCCCGCCGATCACCGCCAGGTATCGGTTGAAGTCGGTGCCGGACAGGACGTAGTTGCTCGTCACCGCGACCAGGCCGGCCGGAGCCAGCAGTCCGCCGACGATCGCCCCGTTGATCGACGTGATGCCGCCGAGGTAGGCGAACGCCAGGTAGGCGAGGGAGGCTTGGTACACGAACCCAGCCGACGACACGTCGTTCTGCTTGAACCCGAGCATCACGCCACCGATGCCTGCGATGCCCGATGCAATGCCGAACGCGAGGAGCTTCGTCCGCGGTACCCCGATGCCGACGGCGGCGGCGGCGCGCTCGTTGGCGCGCACGGCGAGGAATCGGCGCCCCGTCGAACTTCGACGCAGGTTGGCGACCACGAGCGCGCAGGCAGCGAGGACCACGAAGCAGAAGATGACGAAGGCCGGCCGGTCGAGCAGACCGGCATCGCCGGTCGACGCAAGGTTGAGACCGAACAGGGTGGCCGGGCGCACATGGGCGGGCGAGCCGTAGCTGATGCCAGTGAGCGCGGAGTTCTCGAAGAACAGCGTCTGCATCGAGATCGCGGCCGCGACGGTGACGATGGCGAGTTGGGCGCCACGGATCCTGACCGCCGGGAGGCCGAGCACCAGACCGACGACGATGGCGGCAACGATGCCGAGCGCGGCCGCGACGGGCCATGGCAGATCCGGCCCGTTCACAGGGAAAGGGTTGCCGATCGTGGACGAACCGTCTGCAGTCATCCGCGCCAACAAGAACGCAGACGTGCCCGCAAGTGACATCTGGGCGAGCGAGATCTGCCCGACGTAGCCGGTGACCACCACCATCGACAGCATGATGATCGCCGCCACCATCGAGGTGGTGAGCGCGAGCGCGAACACGGTCCGTCGACCGCTGTCTTCGAACACCAATGACAGCGTGATGATCACCACCGCCCACACCGCGAGATGCTGGCCGACGCGGGCGGGGACGGGCGAGATGGGGAGCCGTCGCTCCTCGATCGAGCCGCGGATGGGCAGACTTCGGCCGCGCAGGAACAGCACGGCGCAGATCGCAATGAGCGGCACCACCTCGCGCACCCCCGAGCGTAGGAAGAGGGGGAACCAGTCCTTCCCGGCCCAGAACCCGAGCACGGTCTGCACTCCGCCGAGGGTGAAGCCACCGAGCATTGCGACCGTGATCGACATCAGCCGACCCAGGAGTGCTGCGGCGAGCGCTCCGACCACGAGCGCACTGAGCCCGAGCGGCGTCAACGATCCACTGATCGGACCGACGACGATCGCTGTCACGGTCGCCAGGATGGATGCGATCACCCAGTTGCAGGCGGCGAGGAACTGCGGGGAGTAGCCCAGCAGGATCACACCCTTTTCGTTGTCTGCCCCGGCGCGCGTGGCCAGCCCGAAGCGGGTGTACTGGAACAGGACCCACAGCGAGAGGCCGAGCACGATGGCGATGGCCGACACCCACAGAGTTGCCTCGGGGAACGGCCGGCCGAGACCGAGGAAGTTCCGGTACGCACCGTCGGGAACGATGCTGATCGGCAGGCGGCCTCTCCCGCCGAAGTTGAGGTGGGCGACGCCCTGCAGGTACAGCATCATGCCGAGCGAGCCGATCACCTTGCCCAACGGGGCCGCGGTGCGCAGCGGACGGAACACGAGGAAGTGCGCCATCAGGCCGATGAGCACCGACATCGCCAGAGCGATGGCGAAGGCGGCGATCGTCGACACGCCGTCGTCGGACAACTTGATGCTGATCGGTACGTTCAGCGCCCTCGTGGGAAGGAAGTCCACGATCGGCAGCCGGAGGTATCCGTTCCGGCGTGCCTCGTCGAACGTGAGCGCGCCGTACATCGCGAATGCGCCCTGTGCGAAGTTGACGACCCCCGATCCTCGGTAGACGATCACGAGTCCGGTGCCGAGCATGGCGTACAACGCGCCGATGCCGAGTCCCATCAGCGCGAACACGGCAATGTCGTTCACAAGAACTCCGGGGAGAGCGGCCGAGTGCCCGGGCGCCTCGACAGCACGAGGTCCAGTGGCGGTGGCGATGACGTCGGCGGCACGTGGTCAGGTGAGGGCGCCGTACACCAGCGCCTTCAGCTGGTTGCGGAAGTCGAAGGTGCCTGACGGCATCAGTTGGGTCATGAACACGACAGCGAGCTGTTCGGCCGGGTCGACCCAGAACGCCGTCGATGCGGCGCCGCCCCACATGAACTCGCCACGCGAGCCGACTACGCCGGTGGCCTCGGGGCCCTTCGACACGGCGACGGTGAGACCGAAGCCATTGCCAGCGAACCCGACCTCGCCGTACCCCATCGGCAGCGCGAGGTCGGCGACCTCGACGTCGTTCGGCAGGTGGTTGCTCGTCATCAGCTCGATCGTCTTTCGTGAGAGGACCCGCCTCCCGTCGAGCTCACCGCCGTTGGCGAGCATCGTGCAGAACCGGGCGTAGTCGGCGGTTGTGCCGACGAGGCCGCCACCGCCATTGAACAGCTTGGGCTTGCGCAGGTAGGCACTCGTCGTCGGATCGTCCATGAGCACCAGTTCCTTTCGCGAGTTGCGGCCGTAGTTGGCGGCGAACCTCTCGACCTTGTCGGCCGGGACCCAGAAGTCGGTATCGGTCATGCCGAGCGGCTCGAAGATCGCCGTGCGCAGGTACTCGTCGTACGCCAGACCGGACATGATCTCCACCAGCCGGGCTGCAATGTCCATACCGTGGGAGTAGAGCCAGTGGGACCCGGGCTGGAACCGGAGCGGCCAGCCGCCGAACGCCTTCGACATCGATTCGAGGTCGTGACCCGCCAACCAGTCGCGCTGACCGAGGACGAGGTCCTCGTTCCCCTCGGCGTAGCCGATGCCGGAGGTGTGCGTGAGGATGTCGCGAATCGTCGGTGGGCGGTGGGCCGGCATCACCCTCGAACCGTGGTTCGGGTCGGGCTCCCGCACGGTCATGTTCTTCCACTCCGGGATCCAGCGTTCGACGGCATCGTCGAGCTGGAAATGGGCCCGTTCGTACAAGGTCATCATCGCCACACCGGTGATCGGTTTGGTCATCGAGTAGAGCCGCCAGATCGCATCGCTGGCGACGGGTACGTCACGCTCGCGGTCCTGGCGCCCGAAGCTCTCGAAGTAGCCCAACACCCCGCCGCGAACCACGGCGACCTGGGCGCCGGCGATCTTGCCGGGCTCGATGTACCGGGTGCGGAGGTGGTGACCGATCCGCTGCAGCCGCGACTCGTCCAACCCTGCTCCTGCAGCATCCACGTTCAACTGCGTCCCCGATCGGTCACGCTCGTCCCGACGACGAGCTCCTCGAGCCCAACGATGTCACGCGCCTGCGGCTCACGGGGAACTCTCCCGCGCACCAGGGTCAGTTCCGCCCGCTCGCGCGGCGCCGAGCGTCATGGCTGCCTTCGATGGACTTCGATGGACTTCGATGGAATGATTGACGGTGAGATCTACGGACAGCGACGACAGGGCTCGACGGCGGTACGGTCGACGCCATGAGCGCAAATCGTTGGCTGCAGCAGATCGAGCAGAACCCGGGCCACTCAGCGTGGTACATCCAGCGGTTCCGTTCGATGGCAGCCGACGGTCGCGACCTCGACGGCGAGGCACGATTGATCGATGCCATGGTGCCTCGAGGCGCGAGGATCCTCGATGCCGGGTGCGGACCGGGCCGGGTGGGAGGACGGTTGGCATCGCTGGGGCACGACGTTGTCGGCGTCGACATCGATGCCGAGTTGATCGCGGCCGCCGTGCAGGAACACCCGGCTGCGTCCTGGGTGGTCGCCGATCTGGCCGAGCTCGACCTGACGGTTTCCGGCCTCACCCATGAGTTCGATGCGATCGTGTGTGCCGGAAACGTGATGACGTTCCTCGACCCAGCGACGCGGCGTGCGGTGATCGAACGTCTCGGTGCGCACCTTGCAGACCGAGGTCGCCTGGTCATTGGGTTCGGCTCCGGCCGTGGGTACGAGTTCGACGAGTTCTTCGCCGACGCAGAGGCAGCCGGCGTGCGAGCGGAGCTCTGCCTGGCGACCTGGGACGTCCGGCCGTTCGATCCGACATCTGACTTCCTCGTCGCCGTGCTTGCACGCTGATCGCGTGTTGCCCTGATCGAACGCAAGATTCAGTGGCCGTCCGAAACCCACCGGTAGCCTCGACCGACGATCGACGTACTGGAGGAAGTGCAATGGCTGGTGGCCTCGTTGGCCTCTTGGATGATGTGGCGGCGCTGGCGAAGCTGGCTGCTGCATCGGTCGACGACGTCGGGGCTGCCGCCGGGCGAGCGAGCGTGAAAGCCGCCGGAGTGGTCGTCGATGACACCGCAGTCACGCCCGCGTACGTGCATGGTCTGGCCGCCGAGCGCGAGCTGCCGATCATCAAGCGGATCGCGATGGGGTCGCTCAAGAACAAGGTCCTCTTCATCCTGCCTGCGGCGCTGTTGCTCAGCGAGTTCGTTCCGGTGCTCGTCGAGATCATCCTGATGTGCGGAGGTACCTTCCTCGCGTACGAGGGCGCCCACAAGATCCGGCACCGCTTCGGGCACCATACGGACAAGGAAGCCGATGACGAGCAACTGCCCGCCGTCGCCATCGACGTGGATCACGAGGAGAAGACGATCGCCAGCGCGATCCGGACCGACTTCATCCTCTCGGCAGAGATCATGGTGATCGCGCTCAAGGACGTGCTCGACGAGGGCTTCGTGTCGCGTGCCGTGATCCTGATGGTCGTGGCCGTCTTGATCACCGCTGCCGTCTACGGCGTGGTCGCGCTGATCGTGAAGATGGACGATGTCGGTCTGCGAATGGTCGAGTCGGGACGGCCGCGGGCGGCGAAGATCGGACGGGGATTGGTGACGGGCATGCCGACGCTGCTGGCCCTGCTCTCCACCGTCGGGACCGCAGCGATGCTGTGGGTGGGTGGTCACATCCTGCTCGTCGGCGCCGACGAGCTCGGATGGAGCGGCCCCTACGATCTCGTCCACTCCTTGGAGGACCCGGTGCACGACGTCGCCGGGGTCGGTGGCGTCCTCGCATGGCTGGTCAACACCGCAGCGTCCGCAGTGGTCGGCTTGATCGTCGGGTTCGCGGTCGTGGCGATCGTTGCGCGGTTGCCCTTCGGCAAGGGTGGAACGCCCGCGACTCACCAACCACCGGCGCACGAGTGATCGACGCCGCGCCTTAACTCAGTTGTCGCAGGGGCCAGCTTCGCACTGACGGCGGGACCCGCACACGAGCACCGACGGACGGGATCGGCTCGCGCCACCCCGGCGACGGCACCATCGTGTGCCCGAAATCGTTCCTTGCCTGAAAGTTCTGACAGGCGTACCGTCAACAACGCCGCTCGGGGGGCCGGATGGCTCTGAGAGATCGAGGGGTCTTGCCATGAACGAAGCCGCACAGTCGAGCCCAATGTGGGACGACACCAAGTGGTATCGATACGGGTTCCTCGCCGGTGCCGTGTTCGTCGTCCTCAACGTGATCACCTTGTTCCTGACCGATGCTCCGCCCGCGAGCGATGCCTCGGCAGAGAAGATCATCGAGTTCTTCGCCGACAACAGCAGCGGCCTCAAGACTGGCGCAATCCTGTTCGGTTTCTCCCTGATCTTTGGCGTGTGGTGGCTCGGATCGCTGTGGCGGGCCATCTCGACCCTCGAGCCGAGCGGTCCGCGACTCGCGCTGATCGCAGTCATCGGGTTCGTGATGGCCGGCTCGGTTCTGGCCGTCGGACAGGCGGTCTACGTCGTACCGGCCATCCGTCCCGACACGCTTGGCGCCTCGAGTGAATTCATCTTCGTCCTCACCAACGTGCTGTACAGCGCGATGACGGCCCTCACTGCGGTGCACGTGCTCGCGCTCGCAGCGTTGGTTCTCTGGACCAAGTTCCTCCCGGTATGGATGGGCTACCTGGCCTTGGTTTCCGCCGCTGCCGCCGTAGTTGGCGTGATCGGCATCGGAGCGGACGCCCCGGTGTTCAACATCTTCATGATCATCGGGTGGATGGCGTGGCTGCTCTGGACCCTGCTCGCGTCGATACTGCTCTACCGCTCCAGCGCTTCCTGACCCGATCGGTGATGTCAGCCATGGTGGTGCCCTAGCACTGTCGGAATCGATCAGGTGGTCTCGAAACCGACGATGGTGCCGTCGTAGCCGCGGATCTTGCCACCGCTGGCGTCGCGGGCCGCAGCTGGGAACGCGCCGGCCGACAGCTCCGACACCGATCCGTCGGCGGCGCGCACCGTGACGGTGCCGGCATCGGTGGCGGGGCAGACGGCGGTGATGTTTCCCGACTTCGCCGTGACGACTGCGCACCTGACGCCCTTGCTCCCACGGCCCTGGACCGGGATCTCGCCGGTGGACACGCGCTTGGCGAAACCCTTGGCCTGCACGATCAGGATCCGACCGTCGTCGAGCGCAGGATGTGCTGCACCCACGACCGAGTCGCCTGGCACGAGCTTGATGCCGCGCACGCCTGAAGCAGTCCGACCCATCGGGCGCACATCGCTCGGCAAGAATCGCACCGCCTGGCCGGCCTCGGTGACGATCAGCACCGGCTGATCCGGCTCGAACGCGAGCACCTGCACCACGCGGGCTCCGGTGGCCAGCTTCACCAATGAGATACCGCCCTTGCGATCGCCGCCGGCGAGGTCGTCTCCCTCGATCCGCTTCACCTGGCCGTCCGACGTCGCGAGCAGCAGATCGGTGGGCAACGTCTGGTCGGCCCACCAGCCGAGGATGCGGTCGGTCGGATCGAGGCCGGCGAACACGTTGACCGCGGCTGTCGGCTTGTCGGCGGGGATGGATGCGACAAGTGCACGGTGGAGCTGACCGCTCGCAGTGATCACCACCAGGTTCTGGGCGGTGGAGGTGTCGAACGAGCGCAACGGATCGAGCTTCGGCTTCGCCTTCGAGCCGGCACGCTGGGCCTGCACGTAACCAGCAGCATCGACCAGTACTGCGACCGGCTCGTCGAGCACCATGGCCGCCTTCGACACCCGCTGGACCACTTCGGTGGTGATGGTCGTGACCCGTGGTGCGATGCCGTCGAACTGGGGGATCACCTCCTCGAGCTCGGTGCCCACCTGTCGGCGAAGCGCGGTGGGCGATGCCAGGAGACGCCGTAACTTGGCAGCTTCCTTCTCGAGCTCGCTGGCTTCCTTCTTGAACTCGACGACTGCGTCTTCGGTGAGCTGGCCGAGGTTGAGGTCGAGCACCGCATTGGCCTGGCCGTCGTCGATGCCGAACTCGGCCATGAGCGAGGTGCGAGCAACGGCACGCGTCTTGGAGGTGCGCACGATCGCAATCGTGCGGTCGATGTCGAGGAGCACGGTCAGGAAGCCGCGCAGGCGGTGCAGCCGGTCGCCGATCTTCTCCAACCGGTTCTCAGAGCGGCGGATCACGACGCGCACGCGGTGATCGACCCACGCCTGGATGCACGACCGCAGGTTGTAGAGGCGAACCGACCCGTGCTCGTCGAGGAAGTGCATCTGCACCTTGTTGGTCACCTGCAGGTTGGTCCATCGCAGCAGTGCGGGGATGATCTGCTCTGCCGACACGCCGGTGGTGAGCCCGATCGTGATCCTCGTCGCGCCGTCGGATGATTCGTCGTTGTAGTCGACGATGCCGGCGAGGTTGCCCTCATCGATGGCGTCGCCCACGGCCGCGATGAACTTCTCGGTGGAGCCCGTGGTGGTGTCGGCGTACGGCAACGACGTGATCACCAGTTGCTGCCGACCTCGCCCGAGCTCCTCGACCGTCCACGCGCCGCGCACGACCACGCGACCCACGCCGGCACGATAGATGTCGGTCATCTCGTCGCCGTTGGTGATGGTGCTCTCCTGCGGGAACGACGGCCCGGGAAGGAACTCCATCAACTCGTCGACGGTGGCCTTCGGGTTGGAGATGAGGTGCAGCGTGGCCGCACACACCTCGCGAGGGTCGTGCGGCGGCAGGTAGGACGAGAGGCCGACCGCAATGCCGTTGGCTCCGTTGACCAACAGGTTCGGGAAGGCAGCGGGGAGGACGACGGGTTCTTCGGTGGAGCCTTCGTAGTTCTCGACCATCGGCACGGTGCGCTGATCGATGTCGTCGAGCATCAACATGCCCGCGAACCCGAGGCGGGTCTCGGTGTAGCGGGCTGCTGCGGCCGAGAAGTCGGGGCTGCCGTAGTTGCCGTGGAAGTCGAGCAGCGGCACCAGGTTCGCGAACGGCTGGGCGAGTCGCGTGAGCGCATCGCCGATGGACTGGTCACCGTGAGGGTGGAACAACGCCATGGTGTCGCCGACGACGCGGGCCGTCTTCACGAACGGCCGGTCGGGGAAGAGTCGTTGGACGTGCATGTCCCACAGGATTCGGCGGTGCACCGGCTTCAAGCCATCGGCGGCCGACGGAACGGCGCGGTCCTCGATCACCTGTTGGCCGTAGGCGAAGTAGTCCTTGTCGAGCTGCTCGACCGCCGGGAGGTCGACGATGGTCTCTTCGAAGTCGACCTCGGCGACCACGCGAGTTTGCCTCTTCCCCTTCGTCGCCATCAGTTGCTCCTCGCGATGTCGAGTGTCTCGCCGGTGCGTTCCAGGAACCACGCCTTGCGGCCCTCGGACTTCGGGCCGAACAGTCTCTCGGTCAGCTTTGCCAATCCTGCCGGGTCGTCGACCACGACGCGCCCGATGGTGCGCCCCGAACCGATCACCAGCCGGAGCTCCTGATGGTCCATCTCGCCAAGGCCCTTCATCCGGCTGACATGCGCTCGGTGGTCGGGTTGCTCGACGCGAAACGCGGCCAGCGCTGCGTCGTCGGCGAGGTACAGGCGTTCACCGCGCAGCATCGTCGACCACAGTGGGGGAAGCGCGTAGAACAGACGGCCCGACTCGATGAAGCCGGGACACCACGTGTAGAGGAACGCCTCGATGAGCGAGCGGATGTGCAACCCGTCGTTGTCGGCGTCGGCCACACAGACGATTCGGTCGTAGCGGAACCTGTCGAGATCGAAGTCGTCACCGATGCCGCAGCCCATCGACAGGATGAGATCGGCGAGCGATTTCACCACACGATCGACCGTCTCTTTATAGGTGTTCAACGGCTTGCCGCGCAGCGGCAGGATGGCCTGGAACGACGGGTCGCGGGCGTCGAGCGCGGTGCCGCCCGCGCTGTCGCCCTCGACCAGCAACAGCTCCTTCGGGCGAGCCGACTTCCCTGTGCAGTCACGCAGCTTGGGCGGCAATCCGTTGCGCGACTTCGAGCCTTTCGACAGCAGCGCTCGTGCCGCCTGCTGCTCGGCATTGGACTTCGTGCGCGTCCGCATCGCCGAGACGGCGAGGTCGGCCACCCGTTTGGCGTCTGACGGGTTCTCCTCTAGCCAGCGGGTCATGATCGGCAACACGATCGCTCGCGTCCGGGCGCTCGCCTCAGTGTTCATGAGCTTCGACTTCGAGTTGCCCGCGAACTGCGGACCCGGGATCATGATCGACACCACCGTCATTGCGGCACCGAAGATGTCGCGGGTGGTGGGCACCTGCTCCTTGTCCTTCAACAGGCCTCGATCGGAGATGAACCGTTGCACCGATTCGGTGATGGCCGTCCGGAAGCCGGCGATGTGCATGCCACCTTCTGGCGTGGACACACCGTTTGCATACCCGATGGAGGTGTCGCGACCGTCGACGGTCCATGCCATCGCTGCGTGGATGCTGGTGTCGTCGAGCTCACCGGTGAAGCTCAGCACCGGCGAGACCGCATCGGACTCAGAGGTGAGTTCGGCCACGAGGTCGGCCACGCCGCCCTGTGAGCACCATTCGGTGGTCTGCGGGTTGGCCCGGTCCCGCTCGTCGCGCAGCTCGAAGGCCAGGCCGGGGTGGACGAAGCTCTTGTGTCGGAATCGCTCGCCGATCAGTCGGGTGGACCACTGCGGCTTGGTGAACGGCACGCCGTGTTCGTCGCTGAACAGCGACAGATCGGGCCAGAACCGGATGATCGTGCCGGTGGTGGCCTTCGTCTTGGCGGGGCCGACGTCGCGCAACCCTTCTGCGGGGACGCCTGGCGTGAGCGACCCGTCACGGGCCTTCACCAGGCGCAGCGAAATCGCGTGGCGCCGCCCGCCGCGCCAGACCTCGGCGTCGAGTCGGGTGGACAAGCCCGTGACCACCGACGCGCCCACGCCGTGGAGGCCACCTGAGACCTTGTAGGACCCGCCGTCGAACTTGCCGCCCGCGTTCGTCTCGGTGAGCACCACCTCGAGGGCGGACCTGCGCGCGTGCGGACCGTCCTTGAACGGATCGACCGGAATGCCGCGCCCTGCATCGCGCACCTCGACGGATCCGTCGGCGTGGAGCACCACGATGATCCGATCACCGTGGCCGCCCATCGCCTCGTCGACGGAGTTGTCGACGATCTCCCAGATCAGGTGATGAAGCCCGGCCACGCCCATGCCAGCCGAGCCCAGGTACATCAACGGTCGTTGCCGGACGTGGGCGAGGCCGCTGAGCGCTTGGATGGACGACGCGTTGTAAGCGGTGGCGGTGGACATGCACTTCCTCGGACTGGGTTCGGACTCGGGGCGATCTTGGCGGGACGTCGCCGGCGATGCTGCACGACCGGTGTGACATCGCGCCCGCACGTCAGAGTTGAGCACAGCCATCCGCCGCTGGCGTGGCACGCTCACCGGCATGAGCCATCGGCCCGCTGACCGTCAGTCGGGTTCCCCAGGGTCGCTGGCTCCTGCCCGTTCGTCTCGGTCGGCCCACTCGAGCAGTTCATCGATCGGGAACACGCAGTCGTCGATGCCCGCATGGACGTCACCCAGCCGTTCGAAGCGATCGGGCATGGTGCGGATGGTGAAGTCAGCGGGATCGACCGCATCGATCTCGCCCCAACCGATCGGTGCGGACACGTGCGCCCCGGGCACACCACGAACCGAATAGGCCGCGGCGATCGTGTGATCGCGAGCGTTCTGGTTGTAGTCGACGAACACCGCCGCCGGGTCGCGATCCTTCCGCCACCAGGTGGTGGTGACATCGGTAGGGGCCCGGCGTTCCACCTCGCGTGCGAAGGCCAAGGCTGCACGGCGTACGTCGGTGAACCCGTGCGTCGGTGGGATCCGGACGTACACGTGGAGGCCCTTGCCGCCCGACGTTTTCGGCCAACCGGTCGCGCCCAACTCGTCGAGCACCTCGTGAACCACGTGCGCGACGCGCCGTACCCGATCGAACGAGCAGTCGGGCATCGGGTCGAGATCGATCCGCCACTCGTCCGGTCGCTCGGTGTCGGCGCGCCGCGAGTTCCACGGGTGGAACTCCACGGTCGACATCTGCACCGCCCAGATCACCTCGGCCAACTCCGTGACGCACAGCTCGTCGGCGTGCAGCCCGTAGCGCGGGAAGTGCAACCGCACAGTGCCGACCCACGACGGCGCACCAGCGGGCAGACGCTTCTGGTGCACCTTCTCGCCGCCGATCCCGGTAGGGAACCGGTGCAGCATGCACGGTCGCTCGCGCAGTGCGTTGACGATGCCAGGGCCGACCGACAGGTAGTACTGCACGAGATCGAGCTTCGTCGCCCCGATCACAGGAAAGTACACCCGGTCCGGGTTCGACACCCGGACCAAGCGCTCGCCGACCGCAACCTCGACGGCGGGAGATTTCGACGCGACCACACTCCGACCGTAATGCTCAGGCCTCGGCGTCGGAGGGTGCGTGTGCAGCGAGCGGCGGGCTCGAGTGCGAGGGCTGTGGACATGCACGCTCACGATTCGTTGACCAGGCCCTCCAGCTCGAGGAGGTTGGAGCCCCACTCGTTGTAGAGCTCGACCAGGTCCGTGATCTCGGCAGCCGGAACGCTGGATCGTCCGGCTTCATCCGCGCGCTCGAGGTTGTCGATGCAGAGATCGACTGCTGACAGCCACTGGTCATGGACGAGGCCGACCTGTGTTGTCCCCGGTTGGTACAAGGGTGAGCCGATGCGTTCTCGCAACGACCTCGCCGTGTCGAGATCAGAGTCTTGGATCACCTCGTCGCACGCCGAGATGAAGACCTCCTCGACGTTCGGGGCTTCGTCGAGGAGGCGGAAGACCGAGGTCACGTAGTACGCCCGATCTGTACTCAGCGACGGTGTCGCCGTCGCCACGCTGTGCCCGGCGATGAACGCGAGGCCGATGGCAGCAAGGCTCGTGACGGAGCCCAAGGCGACCATGTGCCGCGGGCGCCCCACGAGCCGATCGCCGCCCCAGAGGCTGAATCCGGCACCGATGACGAAGCTGCAGATCACACCGAAGAGCGCCGTGTCCCGGAGGATCGACCCGAATGACGTGTCCGAACGGCCGAGAATCAGCCATCCGCCGAGACTGGCCACGACTGACCCGACCGTTCCGATCAGCCCGGCGAGTGCGACGCGTCGCGCCGGGATCACGGATGTCGCGAGGCCACCCACGATTCCTGCGACACCACCGAGCACCGCTGGGTAGAGATACGCAGTCGCGAGCGCCGCAAACCATCCGTGCTCTCGAGCCTGAACGTGCGGTTCGCCGATCTCCCGAAGAAGCCAGAACGCGAGCGTGCCCACTCCACCCGCGACGATCCCGGCGGTAGCAGCGGTCAACACTGCACGGCCGTCCAGGCGCGTCATCAGAGCGAGAGCGACGGGGACCAGGGCGGCGAAGAGGAAGAGCGACGTGGCGAACCACTCTCCGGTCTGCGCCTGGCCAAAGGGCGCGACGGAGATCCACAGGTCGATGTCGGGGAACTGACCGCCTCCTTGGCCGACGAAGAGCCCCGTGGTGTGGTCGAACTGACCCACATTGCCGAGCAGGAGACCGCCACCGATCGCTCCGCACAGCCAGGCAGCTTTCGACCAGCGCACCGGGAGCAGCCAGCCGGCGATGTCGGCGCACCAGAGAACGAGGACGGTGACACCCCCCGCGACCACCAACGCGGAGAGCACATCGGTGACATGACGAGGCGAGGGCCGTCCATCGCCGGTGAGCGGACCGGACAGCACGAAACCGCCGATCAAGATGAAAGCGCCGACGACGACGGCGAAACGGCGCAGGTGCCGATCAGAAGCCGGGAGGTTTCCGAGGTGTTGTCGACCCATGACGACCGCCAACCAGGCGCCGAGCAACATGCCCACGATGCCCCAGCCAACGGCCGCAGGGAACGTGAACGCCGTTCCCCGGCGCGACCAGTCGCTCACGAGACGGGTGACCACCGGCGCTCCCACGGCCGCCGTGGCGGCGGCGAGCGCTCCGTCGATCGCGCTGAGCGGCCGCACATGCGACACGAGCGCGTCGCGCCTGACGGTGGACGAAGGGTGATGAGCGAGCAGCCGCCGAATTCGCGTCCAGGGTGAGGGCTGGTTCAGCCCTTGATCCGTGAGGCTGGCGAGAAGCGCGTCGGGAAGTGACTCGAAGGCGTCAGCGTCAGCATCGAACTCGCGAGCCCTCAGGATCGAGGCCCGGGCAACCGCGACCAACGCTCCGATCACCAGAAGACGGCCGACGACTCTCAGAGCGCCCGACATCGGTTCGTCGCGCAACGTGATGAGCAGTGGCACGGCGGAAGCCACCAGTGCAATGACCGAGCCCATCACGAACCGAGTGGGCAGCACGTCACGTGCGCGAAGGTGGGCGTACTCGTGTGTGAGCACGGCTTGCACTCGAGTCGGATTGCTGGCGCTCAAAGCGATCAGTTGGGGGCCGACCTCGACATACGAACGGACGATTCCATCGGCACGGGCGCTCGCGATCGGCTTCCTCGGACGCCAATGCAGCGCAACCGGTGAGACCCGCAACGAGGCCGCCGCCGCCTCGTTGATCCGAGACAACGAGGGGAGCTTGGCGAGCGGGAGCGCCTGCGACTTCCTCCGTCTGAGCATCGAAGACACCCCGGTCACCATGCCGCCGACCAGCAACACACCCGGCGCCCACAGAAGGGTCCACTCGACTCGATCGCGTTGCGCAGCGTCGCACTGGGCGACCTCGACCGGCTCGTCAGCACGGGCACATCCAAGAACCACTTCGGTGGGCTGGAATCGCTCGATCCCGAACCAGGTGCTCTCCCCGACGGCGAGTGCGCTCACCGTCACCGCGAGCACGGCGAGCGCGAACCGAAGTGTCGTCTCGCGTGGGCGTGCGGTCAGTGTCACCTCTCAGCCCCGTTCCGACTCAGTCGCTCCTGGCCGAGGGCTTGGCCGAGGGCTTGGCCAGACCACCGGCCATGGCACTGGCGAGCACTTCAGCTCGAGCTTCACTCAGGCCGAGCGTTCGTGCGTGTCTGAATGCCAGCGCGCGGATCTGCTCGATCCGGGCGTCCGGCAATGGCGGGCCGAGATCGGGAGCAGACTTCTTGCCGGCCGCCTCGTCACGCTGCGTCCGCAACCGCTTGGCCAGTCTTTGGAGGAGCCCCTTGCCTTCCTCCTTGGCGAAGTCTGCTGTCACCGTCTGGAGGTAGTCGACGACGCCACTCGCGACCGATGCAGACACGACCGCAATGGAGATCTGCGCAACGTCGAACCCCAACGCCCCGTCGCCGCTCGGATTCGATCGGCACGCGACGACGAAGTCGGTGCCGAGCGTGTCGAGGACGTCGACCTCGGCCGGCTCGATCTCCGACAGCGCTGCCCGAGTCAGCTCGAATGCCAGTTCGACGTCTTCCATTCGACCCCCCTTGTCCCGCCGGATGATACTCACCTTCGCCGCGTCGGCCTGCGGGATTCATCCGCTGGTCGCAGCGTGTCTCTGTCGATGTGGAGCACCCGAGCCGAGACCTCCCGTTCCGTCGATTCCTGACGAGTCGACGCTGTCTAGTGTCTCGTCGTGGTGACGAGCGCAGCCGACGTCGAACTTCATCCCTGGAACACCGGCTTTGTCTGGACCGACCACTGCGGTCCGTTCCGCTGGCTCACGACCGAGCAGGCCGAGCAGTTCGATTCGGTCGGGTTCATCGTGCTCGACGACGTGTTCACCGACGACGAACTGGCACCGGTGATCGCGGCCACCGATGCGCTCGAGGCGAAGACCGATCAGTTCCTGGCAAAGATGGACGGCGAGCGGTTCTCCATCGCCGAGCGAGGCGCGATCACGTTCAGCCTGTTCCCCGTGGCGACCTCCGAGGCGGCGCGACGGTTCGCCGCACACACGGTGTTCGCCGACGTCTGCCACGACCTCGTCGGCCCGCACGTGCGGCTGTACCACGACCAAGCCGTGTACAAGAAGCCCGACAAGCCGCGTCGGTTCCCGTGGCACCAGGACAACGGCTACACGTTCGTCGTGCCCCAGCAGTACCTCACGTGTTGGGTCGCGCTCACCGACGCCACACTCGACAACGGCTGCCCGCACGTCGTGCCTGGTCTGCACCGCCTGGGCACACTGCAGCACCACTACAACGACCCGCTCGGCTGGGAGCTCTTCGAGACCCATCCCGACGCGATCCCGGCACCGGTGGGCAAGGGCGGCATGGTCGTGTTCTCGTCGCTGTCGCCGCACCTCACCGGACCGAACACCACCGATGCGGTGCGCAAGGCCTACATCCTGCAGTACGCTCCCGACGGCGCTCGGGCCCTCAAGGGAGATCAGCACCACCCACCGGTGTCGAGCTCGCCGGCCGATGATCCCGTGCGCCAGTTTCCGGTCGTCATCGATGGCCGACCGGTCGCTGCGCCACCGCGCAGCTGAACCGAAGCGGAGTGCTTGCCGTTGACCGCGATCCCGCGGCGGGTTCGGGGCGGCGCTGGATCGAAACGTTTGCGAAACTCGACAGCAGCGCGCCGCCTTGGTCGGTCGAACATGAGAGCGTATGCCGATGAGTTCACCCGTCGGCCGCTGGCCACTGGCTGCGATCGCTTCTCTCACGCTGCTCGCGGCATGCGGCTCCGAGACCGAACCATCGGCGCAGGCATCTGCCGGGGCCTCCGACCCATCTGCGGTGACCCAGGCTCAGCAGGCCGA
Organism: uncultured Acidimicrobiaceae bacterium; assembly: GCA_963791635.1. GTDB lineage: Bacteria > Actinomycetota > Acidimicrobiia > Acidimicrobiales > Ilumatobacteraceae > VFMC01. The sequence continues at coordinate 443,582 of CAWBTC010000018.1, read as the reverse complement.
GGTATCGCAGGACACGGTGACGCCATCCGATCCGCCATCCGGTGCGAGCGCGACGACTGCTGCGGAGATCGTTGTCCCCGAGCTGTTGAACTTCACCGCGCAGCTCGTCGGAGGCGGCGAGTTCAGCGGTGCAGCGGCAGCCGGTCGGACGACGGCGTTCTGGTTCTGGGCGCCCACTTGAAGCACGTGCAACCGAGAAGCACCTTCGGTCGAAGGTGCAGCGCAGAAGTGGGCCGGCACGGTGGACTTCGTGGGTGTTGCGTGGACCGGGGACGAGGATTCCTTCCAAGGATTCATCGACAAGCACGGCTTGACGTTCCCACAGATCAGCGACGACCCCGGCGAGGTGTTCCAGCGGTTCGGCGTGCCCGGCCAACCGGCGCTCGTCGTCGTCGGTCCCGACGGCTCGGCGACCACGACGTTGGGTGCGGTCGACGAGGCCACGCTCGACGAGATGCTCACCGACGCCAGCTCGTGAGCTTCTCCGGGTTGGCGAACCGGATTGACGTTCGAGGTGCGGCTCGGGCCACCATGCCCGTGGGGTGACGTCATCGAACGACGCCGTGCGAGTTCGTCGCCGCGCGGGCCTGTCGGGCTCGTGACATGTCGTCCGCGGGCGGTCTCGCTGAGTGGGATCTCGTGGGTTTGGGCAGACCGTCGGTGGGTGGTTCGTCAGGGCAAGGTCAAGAACCTCACAGGTTGCGCAAGGTTCGCTCCGAGCTGTGGCCTTTTCTGACGCGGTGTTCTTGAATGCCTCCTGCCGCACCGCACACCAGGGCGGGTCGACGGGATCAAGGAAGAGGCGAAACTGATGGCACGGAACACAAGCACGGTCATGCGAGGTGCCTCGTGGGGCAGGACCTCTGCTCGGGGTCTGCGGTCGCTGGCGGCGAAGTCTGCAGCGGCGCTCGTGTTGTGTGCGACCGCAGTGCCGGCGCTCGGCGCGACACCGGTTGCCGCCGCAGCGTACGACCCGACGATCGATGGATACTCGATGAAGGCGTTGACTGCGATCACGGGCGTCACCGCGTTCTGGGACCAGGGCTACACCGGCGCCGGGATCGATGTCGCTGTGATCGACACCGGGGTCGTGCCGGTTGAAGGGCTGGCAACGCCAGGCAAGATCATCTACGGACCCGATCTGTCGTTGGAGTCGCAGTCGCCGAACTTCGCCCGGCGCGATACCAACGGTCACGGGACGTTCATGGCCGGCCTGATCGCGGGCAAGGACTCGACGCTGACGGCGCCGTACAAGAACGCACCTGCATCGGCGTACCGCGGGATCGCGCCGGACGCTCGGATCGTGTCGATCAAGGTCGCGACCGCCGATGGCGGTGTCGACGTGACGCAGATGATCGCAGCCATCAACTGGGTGGTCGACCACAAGACCGACAACGGGATGAACATCCGGGTCCTCAACATCTCCTACGGGACGAACTCGACCCAGTCGTCGCTGATCGACCCGCTGTCGTTCGCGGTCGAGCGTGCCTGGAAAGCCGGCATCGTCGTGGTCGCCGCCGCCGGGAACTCCGGCTTCCAGCAGGGTGCGGGAGCACCCGGACTTGCCAACCCGGCGTTCAATCCGTCGATCATCGCCGTCGGCGGGTTCGACACCAAAGGCACCGCCACCACCCTCGACGACGTGATCGGGACGTACTCGGCGAGCTCGACCAGCATCACGGACCGCAAGCCCGACGTCATCGCGGCAGGCTCCCGTCTCCAGGGTCTGAGGGTGTCGAACTCGTTCCTCGACAGCCGTCACTCCGAGGGACTGCTCGGCTCGCGGTTCTTCCGTGGCAGTGGCACCTCCCAGGCCGCTGCAGTCACCTCCGGCGCGGTCGCGTTGTTGCTCCAGAAGTACCCCTCGATGCTCCCGGATCAGGTGAAGCGATTCATGAGGAGCACAGCCGACCAGATCGCCAACGTCCACGCCAACACCCAGGGCAGAGGTGCCATCGACTTCCTTTCGCTGGCGAACATCACACCCGCCGCGACCCAGCCACAGGTTCACCCGGCCTCGACGGGCACGGGCAGCGTGGAAGCCGCCCGAGGAAACGACCGCATCATCCGTGACGGCGTTGCCCTCTCGGGCGAAGTCGACATCTTCGGGCAGCCGTTCCTGCCCGGCACCGCCGGATCCAGCTGGTCCGGTGGGATGTGGAACGGCTCGAGCTGGTCCGGGTCGTCGTGGTCGGGCTCGAGCTGGTCCGGCTCGTCGTGGTCGGGCTCGAGCTGGTCCGGGTCGTCGTGGTCCGGGTCGTCGTGGTCGGGCTCGAGCTGGTCCGGCTCGTCGTGGTCGGGCTCGAGCTGGTCCGGGTCGTCGTGGTCGGGCACGTTGTGGTCCGGTTCCAGCTGGGCAACGGGCTCCTGGGGCTGAGCGACGACACGACCAGAGCAACGGCTCGCCCTCAGGCCCCTGACGGTCTCCGACCGATCTGGCGGGACGAGACGCCTCGTGACACACTCCGGCTCGTGAACGTTCTGGAGCTGTTTCGACTGGATGGGCGCGTTGCCGTGGTCACGGGAGGTGGCACGGGGATCGGACGCGGCATCGCACTCGGTCTCGCGGGCGCCGGCGCCGACGTGGCGTTGGCAGGTCGGCGGATCGAACCGCTGCGCGCCGTGGCCGACGAGATCATCGCGTCCGGTCGTCGCGCGGTCGCCATCCCGACTGATGTCACCAGCGCCGACGACCTCGCCCGCCTCGGCCGGGAGGCCACGGAGCAGCTCGGCTCGATCTCGATCTGGGTGAACAATGCGGGCGGGCTGCAGGGTGAGCCGATGGGCAACCTCACCACTGTGACCGAGGCGTCGTGGCACACGATCATGGACCGCAACCTGATGTCGGTGTGGCTGGCGAGCGTGGAGGCACAGCGGGTGCTCAGCGACGGCGGGTCGATCATCAACGTGTCGTCCACGGGTGGGCTCACCAAGGGTTCCCCCGGTCACGGGGTGTACTCGGCCGCGAAGACGGCGGTGAACCACCTCACCCAGACGCTCGCCCTCGAGTGCGCGCCGAGGCGCATCCGTGTGAACGCGATCGCTCCCGGTCACACCCCGACCGCCGACTACTACCGAGCCTCCGGCTTCGACGACGCCAAGTTCGAGAAGCTCGCGTCGAAGCAGCCCCTCGGTCGCCTCGGTCGCGACGAGGACTTCGCCGCCGCAGCGGTGTACCTCGTGTCGGAGGGCGCCTCATGGGTGACCGGTCAGGTGCTGGTGGTGAGCGGCACCCCGTGAGCGACGCCGGGGTGGAGTGACTACTGCTTGCCCATCTCGGATCGGTGCTCGGACGTGCGATCGGGTCCAGGGTCGGCTCCGAGGAGCTCTACCTCGACGCGGTGCAGCACGCCGGTGAACGGGAATGGCGACTCGTACGTCATGCCGACCGGTGCGGTGTTGTCGCAGCCGACGTTCATGCCTCCGAAGGGCATCCAGCCGCGGATGATCCGCGGAATCTCGACCGAGCCGACGCTCGCGCCGTCGACCGCCAGGTCGCCTCGTCCACCGGTGCGATCGACCTTGGTGAGCGTCCAGGTGATCGTGTGATCCCCCGCGGCCAACGCGTCCCCGCCGCGGATCTCGTGTCGCTCCAAGGGGAAGTGGTAGTGGAAGCAGGGCTTGCCGTTCTGCACGAACATCGCATAGCCGCCCCAACGATCGCCATCGGTGATCAGCGCGCCTTCACACCCGCCGGTCGGCACGGTGATCTGCGCCGTGATCGTGTGGCTGGTGTTCTGCAGCCGCGGCGCGGCATCCGAGGGCACTCGCTCGAGTCCCGGCCACAAGGTCCACGATGTACGCACCGGCCGACGTTTGCGTGTGCCGCCACCGGCTCGGTCGTCCACCGGCAGCACGTGGTACTTCGCTGCCTCCTCCCACCAACGATCGACGAGCGCGGCCAGGACCTCGGGATGCAGCTCGGCGAGGTCGACCGTCTCGGAGAAGTCCTCGTCGAGGTGGTACAGCTCCCAACGGTCGTCATCGAGCGACGTGCGCGCATCGTGCAGGGTGACGGCCTTCCAGCCGCCGGCCACGACCCCGCGGTGGCCGAGCATCTCGAAGTGCTGAACCGGCTTGCGCGTCGCCGCCTCGGGCTCGGTGAACGTGTACGTCATCGGTGTGCCGTGCAGCGGCATCTGGGCGATGCCGTTCACGAGCGGCGGCAACGCCGCGCCGACAAGGTCGAGCACGGTCGGTGTGAGATCGCTCACATGGTGGAACTGGTGGCGCATCGTGCCCGCTGCTTCGGACGGCAGCCCTGCCGGCCAGTGGATCACCAGCGGGTCGCGCACACCGCCACCATGGGTGTTCTGCTTGTAGAACTTGCACGGCGTGTTGCCGGCCATCGCCCAGCCGAGCGGGTAGTTGTTGAACCACTGCGTCTCACCGATCTCGTCGATCAGGTCGATCGACTGGTCGAGCGTGATCGGCGCCCGCTCGAAGTAGCGACCTTGATGCACGGTGCCGGCGTGGCTGCCTTCCTGTGAGGCGCCGTTGTCGCTCATGACCACGAAGATCGTGTTGGTGAGTGCGCCGATCGTCTCGAGCGTCTGGATCATGCGGCCGATCTCGCGATCGGTGTGGGTGACCATCGCTGCGAACGCAGCCTGGAACCGGACGAACAGACGCTGCTCGCGTTCGGACAGGTCGTCCCACACTGGCACGCCCGGGTTGCGCGGGGGCAGTTCGGTGGACTGCGGCACGAGACCCAGCGACTTCTGCCGCTCGAGGCGGTCGTGACGGGTGACGTCCCAGCCCTTGTCGAACACCGCCACGTATGCGTCGATCATCTCCTTCGGTACGTGGTGCGGGGAGTGCCCGGCGCCGAAGGCGAGGTACAGGAAGAACGGCCTGTCGGGAGCGACCGACTGTTGATCGCTCACGAGCCGGATCGCGCGATCCATCAAGTCGGTGGTGAGGTGGTAGCCCGGCGTGTCGGGGGTGGGGATGTGGTGGTTGTCCTCGGTCAGGAAGGGCTCCCAGTGGTTCATCGCCCCGTCCATGAACCCGTAGAAGCGGTCGAAGCCGCGTTGCGTCGGCCATTGGTAGAAGGGACCCGCCGGACCGGTGTGGTGCATCGGCGTCAGGTGCCACTTGCCCACGGCGAAGCTGTTCCAACCCTGTTCACGCAGGATCTCGGGCAGCATCGCCGCCTCGCGCGAGATGGCCCCTCGGTAGCCGTCGAAGCCGAGGTCGTAGTTCGCCAACGTGCCCATGCCGACGGCGTGGTGGTTGCGGCCGGTGAGCAGTGACGCCCGCGTCGGCGAGCACAGCGACGTGGTGTGGAAGTTCGTGTAGCGGAGGCCACCAGCCGCGAGACGGTCGATGTTCGGCGTGGCGATCTCGGAGCCGTAGCAGCCGAAGTCGGAGTATCCGACGTCGTCGAACACGCAGTAGATGACGTTGGGGGTGCCCGCTGGGGGAGTCGGCTCCGGATCCCAGAAGGGATCGCTCTCCACCATCGTGCGACCCAGCCGACGCGCCTGACCCTCGCTCATCGTTCCCCCAAGGTGCTCACCAGGTGCCCCCGCACCCGAGTGGAGCCTACGTTCACGGATGACTCGGCGATGCAGCGTTGGGTGGCAGATTCGGCGTGCGGCGTCTCGTCGCCTGGGTGGCGTACGGTGAGTCGGTGCTCGGGCTTCGGGTGAGGGAGGCGGCGTGAGGGTCTGGTTCGTCACTGGTGCGGGGCGTGGGATGGGCGCTTCGATCGTCCGTGCAGCGCTTGCCGCAGGGGATCATGTCGTGGCCACCGCACGTCGCCCCGAAGAGATCGACCTCGCCTTCGGCGACCACGAAAGGGTCCACGGCGTTCGCCTCGACGTCACGAGCGTCGACGAGGCGACATCTGCAGCGGCGCAGGCGGTGGAGCGGTTCGGCCGCATCGATGTGCTGGTGAACAACGCTGGAGTGTCGTTCAAGGGTTTCTTCGAGGAGATGTCGCCGCGGCAGGTCGAGCAGCAGTTGGCGACGAATCTGATCGGGCCGATGAACGTGACGCGTGCCGTGTTGCCGGTGATGCGCGCTCGACGTTCGGGGCATCTAGTTGCGATCTCGTCGGGTGCTGGGCTGGTCGGCTTCCCGTACTCGTCGGTGTATGCGGCGTCGAAGTTCGGACTCGAGGGTTGGATGGGTGCGCTGGCTCAGGAGGTCGAGCCGTTCGGGATCCGCAGCACGATTGTGAACCCAGGGTTCTTCCGGACTGGGCTCGCTGGTCCGGAGTCGATGGTCTGGCCTGAGGTGGTCGTCGACGACTACGCGGAGCGCAGCACGGAGCAGCGGCGCTGGTGGCAATCGCAAGACGGACAGCAGCCAGGCGATCCGGACAAGCTCGCCGCCGCGCTGATCCGGCTTGTCGATGAGAACTCGCCACCCAGCCGACTCATCGGCGGCGCCGACGTCATCGCGATCGCAGACCGCAAGGTGGCCGAACTGCAACGCCAGATCGACGACCAACGCGCGCAGGCCGCAACCTTCAACTTCTTCGAGTGACCATCAGCCGGCGTTGGGGGCAGTGGCCCCACCGGCAAGCAATCGTCAGGGCGGTGTGGGCGAAGCCTGGCCGGCCGTCGCGACGAGCCGCGGTCAGAACCGAGCTCCACGAGGTCGTGCTCATCCGCGTTTCAGGTCCCGATCGTGATCGTCGGACCCTCGGGCAGGCGATCCCACCATCGCCCGAATCGGGAGAACACGGTGGGCTCCCGGTCGGCCAGAAGGCGTCGCAGCTCACGCGCTTCGTGGTCCAGATCGTTCAGGGTCGCATCGTCCAGCGGGTCCAACGCTCGGACCTCGATCGCATCGGCCGAGGCCCGCCAGACACCACGGACGAGACCGTCGACCAGCACGGTCGGCAGGACATCGCCGTTTCGCCGGATGACGTGCGGCCGGTGCTCGTCGGGGATCACGCGAGAGCGGTCCTCGTACGCGAGCAGCACGCTGTCCCACATCCCCAGCAGTCGCGGTGGGAGCGTTGCCATCTCGGGCTCGGGTCGAGGATCGCCATCGTTCACATCGACGAGCTGCGATCCGTCCGGCCCGGAAACGGCGACGACGTCGGACATCGACTCAACGACCTCCCGAAGGACCGACCGCTTGAGGATCGTGAACTGCGACATGTCAGCGACCGTCGCCGGCCCGAACGCCGTGAGGTAGCGCCGTACGAGCACCGCGATTGCGGCTCGTTCGTCATCGGCGGCAGCCGTGCAGGGAAGGAAGGCCGGGCGTCGGCCGAACGACCAGGGGCCGCTCGTCGGAGCGTGCCGGAAGGCGCCGACGGTGCGCACCGCCGACCAGAGTCGGGCCGGGTCGCCGCTCTCGGGAACGAGCTCGGAGAGCAACTGTTCCATGGCGGTGTTGTCGTGCGGTTCTGCCATCACCGTCGACAGCCGATCGAGGAGCTCCTCGACCCGTTCCGCAGTGAGCCCGATGTCGTCGAGGACGTCGCGGTATCCGGCGTCGCGTACTCGACTCTGCATCGCGGCCCTCGCCCATGAGATGTCGTTCGCGTCGACGGCGTGCAGCGTGAACCGAAACAGTGACGCCTTCACGATCGCACCGTCGGCCAACGCCCGGTCGAGATCGCTCGGGTCGAAGCTGTCGATGCGATTCCACAGCGCCAGATACGGCGCCGCCGGTTCCTGGGCCTGCAGAGCCAGCACCGATCGCACGGCGTCGATGACCCCCACCGGTCGGCGCGACGACAGGCCCTGGCGAACCATTGTCTCGTGGGTCAATGCTCGCCGGGTCCACGACGTCACGACCACAACCTAGAGCTCATCGTTGGGACGTCGGGCGCGATGTGTTGCGCCCAGCACCACAAAGCGCGCCCGACGTCGGAGCGACACGAAGAAATGCCGCTCCACGCTGGCGCGTGGCACAGGTGGTGGTGTGTCGCGGTCGCATCCGGGTCCAGATGGCCGCCTGCGGGGAGATTCGCCTCTTCGCCGACATGTGACGCTCGACAATCGACCCGAGCGCAGCGTGGCCCTCTCGGTAGTTTCGACGCGTCGTGAGCAACCACCCGTTCGTCCCCCTGCGCCACCGTGCGGTGCGCCTGCTGTGGGGTGCCGCAGTCGTGAGCGACATCGGCACGTGGGTGCAGTTGATCGTGGTCGGCAGCCTGGTCGCGTCCGGCACCGGCAGCGCCGTGAAGACCGGCCTCGTCGCGCTCGCCACGTTCATGCCTCAGGGCATCGCCTCGCCGATCGGTGGGCTCCTGGCTGACCGCTTCGAACGTCGTCGGGTGTTCGCCTCGGCGTTGTTGGCCCAGGCGGCCGTCACGTCCGTGCTCGCGGTCGTCCTCGGCGCGGGTGTGCGCACACCGTGGGTGCTGACGTTGTTGATCCTCGTCGGGAGCGCGGCAGGTGCCACCGGTGCGCCGTCGTACGCAGCGATGCAACCCGACCTCGTACCGCCGCGCGAGCTGATGCAGATGGTGTCGCTCGGCGTCTACTCGTGGAACAGCGGTCGGGTGCTGGGCCCGGTCCTGGGATCGTTGCTCGTCCTCGTCGTCGGTCCGGCGTGGACGGTCGCGTTCAACGCCTTCTCGTTCGTGGTGATGGCGGGCGCCGTGGTGGCCGTCCGTCGCTCCTTCGAGCCGCACGAGGCCGCCGGAACCGTGCGTGAGCGGCTCACCGCCGGCACCGAGGCACTGCGTGCCACGCCCGGTTGCTGGCACGCACTTGCGATGCTCGCACTCTTGAACTGCATGCTCGTCCCGTTCATGGGTCTGGTCCCGATCTACGTGCAGGGCAACTACGACGGCGGCACCGGCATGGTCGGCCTCGTCGCCTCTGCCCAGGGGATCGGCGCGATCATCGGTGGCCTCGTGATCTCGTTCCTCGCGCAACGCTTCACCCGTTCGACCTTGGTGGTCGGCGCGGTCCTCGCCGTCTGCTCGCTGCTCACCGCCTATGCGTTCGCGCCGACCCTGACGTGGTTGATCGCGGTGATCTTCGTGCTCGGCGGCGCATGGTCGAGCCTGTTCATCACCCTCTCGGCGGTGATCCAGCGCGATGCGCCGCCCGCCAGCCGCGGCAGGGTGATGTCGCTGATGCAGGCCACGTTCGGTATCACCTACGGCCTTGGCCTGCTGTTCATCGGAGCGATCGGCGACCTGATCAACCTCCACGTTGCGTTCGCGACGGGCGCGGTGATCGGCCTGGTCGGGTTCTGGCTGCTGACGATCCGTGCTCGCAACTGGCGCGCGGCGATCGATGGTGACCTGCGGCCGGCCGAGCTGAGCCTCGCTCCTTCCTGAAGCTGCCTCGCAACGCCTGCTCGAGGGTCGCCCCTTCGATGCCTCCAAAATGCTTCCAAACGTCGCTCCGATGGGCGAGGATGCGACGGTGGATGCGAACTCGACCTGGGCCTCGACACGGCCGCTGGTCGCCGTGCGTGAAGCGACGACTCGAGTGGAGCTGGCGGACGACGCCTCCCGGGAGCCGACCGACACGCGATGACGTGGTCGGCGAGCTCGGAACGGAGGCGCGTTGGCATGTGCGCCGTCGCGGGGTTCGCGGCCGCCGCCGTGGCTGCAGTCTCGAAGGTGTGGGAGCTGTCGGTGCTGGTGGGCTGGATCGTGATGGCGGTCAGCCTGCTGGTGTGGGTGTGGCGGGAGATCGGCCGGCTCGATGCGGCCACGACGGCTCGCGTGGCCACCCGCGAGGACGACAGCCGGGCCGCGGCACGAGCGGTGTTGATCGCCGCGAGCGTCATCAGCCTCGCAGCGATCATCAGCGCGCTGCATCGCGCCGCCAGCGCCTCACGACGGCTCGAGATCGCGCTCACGGCAGCGGCGCTCGTGAGTGTCGTCGTGTCGTGGCTGGTGGTGAACACCGTGTTCGTGCTTCGCTACGCGCACCTCTACTACGGCGGTGACGCCGTCGGTGGCGTGAGCGTGCCGGGCGACCAGATGCCCGACTATCGCGATTTCATGTATCTCGCCTTCACCGTGGGGATGACGTTCCAGGTGTCGGACACAGCGATCACCGAACGCACCTTCCGGCTCACGGTGCTGCGCCACGCACTGCTCGCGTATGTGTTCAGCATCGCCACCATCGCGTTCACGATCAACGTGGTCGCCGGTCTCGTGTGACCCGCATCTGACCCGCATCTGACCCGCATCTGACCCGCATCGCTCGCGACTGCGAGTGGTCAGCGGCGGAGGAGGTCCTTGGCGATGTGTGTGATCTGGATCTCGTCGGTGCCGGCGTAGATCTGCAGCACCTTCGCGTCTCGGGCGAGTTGCTCCACGCGGAACTCGCTCATGTAGCCGTTGCCACCGAACAGCTGCACCGCCTCGAGCGCCACGTCGGTCGCGGCCCGGGCCGAGTAGAGCTTCATCGCGCTCGCCTCGGCAAGGCCCATCGACACGCCAGCGCTCCCCATCTCCATCGTGCGGAAGACGAGGTTCTGCACGTTCATCCGCGCCACCTCCATCCTGGCGAGCTTGTCCTGGATCAGCTGGAACTCACCGATCGGCTTGCCGAACTGCACCCGGTCCCTTGCGTACTGCACGCTCAGCTGGAGGCATTCCTCGATGATCCCGAGCGCCATCGCTGCCACTCCGGAGCGCTCTTGTTGGAACGTCGCCTTTGCGCCGTCACGGCCGCCGGCCGGCAGGTCCTCTGTCTCACCGATCAACCGGTCGATGCCCGCCCGTACGTCGTCGAGGAACAGCTCTCCGGTGGGGGACGAGTGCATGCCCATCTTGCGCAACGGCTTCGATTGAACGAGGCCTGGCATGCCCCGGTCGAGCACGAAGCTCACGACCTTGCGCTCGGCCGGCGCGTTGCCCTCGTCGAGCTTGCAGATGAACACGATCGTGTCGGCGTAGGGGCCGTTGGTGATGAACGTCTTCGAACCATTGAGCACGTACTGGTCGCCATCACGGCGAGCAGTCGCCTTCATCGAACCGAAGGCGTCGCTCCCGGATCCCGGCTCGGTGATCGCCCACGAACCGATCTTGTCCATCGTGAGGAGGTCGAGTGCCCACCGCTCCTTCTGCGCGATCGTTCCCTTCGACATGATCGCCGCTGAGGTCAGGCCCATGCTCACGCCCATCGCAGTCACCATGCCGGGGCAGACGCGGCACAGCTCGATGATCGGGATCAGCGAGAGGCCGCCGTCGACGCTCGCCGACTCCGTGCGCGCAGGCGGCTCTTCGCCACGGGCGGCCGCTTCGGCCGACGCCCGCTCGCGCTCGATCTGCTTCTTGAATCGATCTCGCGCCATCGCGTCCATGCCGAAGGTCGCGAGCAACTTGCGGAGGATGTCGTAGGGCGGCAGGTCGCCGTGTTCGAGCTCGTCGACGTGAGGACGCACCTCGTCGTCGACGAAGCGCTTCACCGCGTCGCGGACCATCTGGTGCTCATCGCTCCACTTGAACATGACCGTCCCTCGCCTCCCGAGCACGCTCGTGCCCGCAGCTGATCGTAGAGAGCCGAGCCCTCTTTCACGAAGCCTCGATGACCTGCCTGTGCCCCCCGCGGACGGGGAAGACCCCGATGCCGCGGAACTCCTGGCTCCGTACGGTCATCACTACGACCAGGTGACACAGAACGAGAGGGGGTCGCCATGAACAACCAGATCAACCACAGCACGTCGATCACGAGCGACAGCACCCCGATGCTGCCGACCGGGCGGCGGGTGCAGCTCCCGGGCCGCGGCGACACCTTCGTTCGGGAACTGCCCGGACCTGTGGGAGCGGCCACCGTGCTGCTCCTCCACGGGTGGACGGCGACCGCAGACCTCAACTGGCACCACAGCTTCGAGTCGCTCGCTCGGCACTTCCGGGTGGTCGCGGTCGACCACCGGGGGCACGGCCGAGGCCTTCGTTCGGACAGCGCGTTCTCGCTCGCCGACTGCGCCGACGACGTGGCTGCGTTGATCGAAGCCCTCCACCTCGACCGCGTGATCCTGGCCGGCTACTCGATGGGCGGGCCGATCGCCCAGCTCACCTGGCACCGCCATCGCCATCTCGTGTGCGGGCTGGTGCTGTGCGCCACGTCGCAGAACTTCAACGAGACATCCCGCGACCAGGCGATGTTCTCGATGCTCGATCGCCTGGCGACCATGTCGAAGCACCGGCGCCTCCGGGGAGTGGTGCGCAAGGTGCTCCAAGGGCTGGCAGCGGCAAAGGCACGTACCCGGCTGCCGGGTGCGTGGGCACTCGAGCAGATCGCGCGTCACGACTGGCTCGCAGTCCTCGAGGCAGGCCGGGAGTTGGGGCGGTTCGACTCCCGAGCATGGCTCGGCTCGGTCGACGTGCCGACTGCGGTCGTCACGACCCTCGATGACGAGGTGGTGCCGGTCGCACGGCAAGCGGCGATGGCTGCGACGATCGCCGGGGCGACTGTCCACCCGATCAATGCAGGGCACGCCGCCTGCTACGACGCCCAGGTGTTCGTGCCGGCGCTGGTGGAGGCCTGCTGCTCGGTGGCCGACCGTCGGTGCTGTGCTGCGGGGCGAGTCGCCGAAATCGCGGCCTGACCTGTCGATCGCACCGACACGACGGTCACACCGAGACCACGGTCACGCCAGCAGCGGGTCGCCCTCGGTCTCAGGTGTTCGAGGCGGCGAAGATGCCGGCGATCGCGATGTCGATGGCAGCATCGAACTCAGCGTCGCTCATCTGCGCCGTGAGGCCCTCGGTGAGCGCCCGCGAGAAGCTCGCGATGATCCCGTGGTTGCGCGACAGCTTCGCGTTGGCGTCGTCGCGGCTGTACCCACCCGACAGGGCCACCACGCGGAGCACCTTCGAGTGCTGCAGCAGTGGCAGGTAGAAGTCGTCGACGGCGGGCAGGGTGAGCTTCAGCATCACGCGCTGATCCGCGTCCAGGTCGTCCAACTGGGTGAGGATCGACTGCTGCAACAGCGCTTCCGCTTCGGCCTTGGTGGTGCTGTGGATGTCGACCTCGGGCTCGATGATCGGCACGAGGCCGTGACCGAGGATCTGCTTGCCCACCTCGAACTGCTGGGCCACGATTGCATCGATGCCGGCTGCGTTGGCATGCAGGATCACCGAGCGCATCTTCGTGCCGAACACGCCGGCGGCGACGGCTCGCTCGCAGAGCGCATCGAGCTCCGGCATCGACTTCATCAGCTGCACGCCGTCGACCTCGTCGGCCAGACCTTTGTCGACCTTCAAGAACGGCACGACCCGCTTCACGTTCCACAGGTACTCGGCCGACCCCATGCCCTCGATCTGACGATCCATCGTCATCTCGAACAGGATCGCACCGAGCACGCGCTCGCCGGTGAAGGCAGGACTGGTGACGATTCGCGAGCGCATCGCGTGCATGAGGTCGAACATCTCTTCCTCGGTCGAGTACTCGCTCTCTTCCACGCCGTAGAGGCGAAGTGCTTTCGGCGTGCTGCCGCCGCTCTGATCGAGTGCTGCGATGAATCCGGCGCCGGAGCAGACTCGTTCCAACATCTCAGTGTTCTGGCTCATGGAGCTGATGCTAGGCATCGGCTCGCTGTCCGAATCCAACGCGCGTGCGAAGTTGGGTCCTTCGACCCATCCTGACCGGTGGCGTCGGCAGGCGGAGCGACTCGTCGGTGGACGATCAGCCCGAGGTGACGGTCGCAGGGAGGTGGAGCATGCCATGTACGAAGTTGCTGGCCACGCGCACCGGTTCTCCGGCAGGTGCGAATCGGACGCCTCGGCGGACGATCTCCTCGAGCATCAGCCGCAACTCCAGGCGCGCCAGTGGCGCACCCAGGCAGTGATGCGGGCCGAACGCGCCGAACGACGTGTGGTCGGGCTTCGGGGCGCGGCCGACGTCGAACACCTGTGAGTCGGGCCACACCAACTCGTCGAAGTTCGACGATGCGTACCAGAGCACCACCCAGTCGCCTTTGCGCACCTGCTTGTCGCGGAGCTGGGCGTCGGCGGTGGCGGTGCGACGCATGTGCAGCACCGGTACGCCGCAGCGGATGATCTCTTCGACCGCACGGGGGATCAGGGACGGATCGGCGTGCAGCCGCTCCTGCTGGTCGGGGCGATGCATGAGGTGGTGGATGCCCTGTGAGATCGCCGTGCGCGTGGTCTCGTTGCCCGCGAACACGAGGAGTTGGAAGAAGTTGCAGAACTCTTGATCGGTCAACCGGTCGCCGTCGATCTCGGCTGCCACCAGCTTGCTGACGAGGTCGTCGGCGGGGCACTTCGAGCGCTCGGCGTGGAGCTCGCGGCCATACTCGAACAACGCATGCGAGGCAGGGCTGTTGAACGGCAGCAACTCGAGCGGCGTGGTGTTGCCGTAGGCATGAGGGTCGATCTCGCGGTGCGAGGTGCCTTCCACCAACTGATTCGACAGCTCGACCATGAAGTCGGCATCAGCTGCAGGGACGCCGAGGATGTTGACGATCACCTGGATCGGGAGTGGCTCCGACAGCATCTTCACCACGTCGACCGGGCTGCCATCGGCGCCCGACTCGAGCAGTGCGTCGAGGAGACCGTTCGTGATGCGGCGGGCAACGTCGTCGTAGTCGGCGGTTCGACGCATCGTGAACGGCGGCGTGACCAGCCGACGCAGACGAGTGTGTTCGTGACCGTCGGTATCGATCAGCGATCTGCGAGCGGCCTTCGCCTCGGGGCTCAGCTCGAACAGGTTGGTGAACTCGGCCGAGGTGTACGTGTGCCAGTCTCGGGTGACCGTCGTGACGTCGTGGCGAGTGGTGACCGCCCAGAACCCACCCCGCGAACAGTCCCAGTCGTGCCACACCACGGGCTCGTCGCGTCGCAGCCGTGCGAACTCGTCGTGCGGGATGCCCGTCCGCTCGTAGATCTCGGGGCTCGCGATGTCGACCATGGTCCGCTCGTTCCTGCTCAGGAGAACTCGACGTAGCGGGCGAACTCCCACTCGGTGACGTCATCGACATCGCCGGCGGCGTTCGCCTCGTAGAGGGCGAGCTCGTTCGTGGCGAGCGCGAGGAAGTTCACACCGAACTCCTCACCGAGCGCTGCGGCGAGCCAGCTCCCGGCGAAGGCCGCGAGACCCTCGGCGAAGGTGGTGGGCAGCAGCGGATGGGCGCCCGGGTCCTCGTACTGGTCACCGATTGCCTGCGGGCCGGGATCGAGCCGGCGTTCGAGGCCGTCGGCGCCGGAGGCGAGCAGGGCGGCGATGATCAGATACGGGTTTGCGTCGGCGCCGGCGCCGCGGAACTCGACCCGGTTGGCGTGACCCTGGCCCACCGTGCAGCGGCACAACACGCTCCGGTTGTCGCCACCCCAGTGGGCGTGCGTGGGGCAGAACGTGTACGCCCGCACCCGCTTGTAGCCGTTGCCCATCGGGATGCCCATCAGACTGATCGAGCGGGCGTGGTGGATGAGACCACCTACCCAATGACGGAAGACATCGTTGAGCAGGTGGCCGTCACCACGGTCGAACACGTTCTTGCCGTCCTGCGACAGGCTCGTGTGCACATGCATCCCGTTGCCCGACTGGCCCGCGTACGGCTTCGGCATGAACGTCGCCCGCATGCCGTGCTCGCGGGCGATCTCTTTCACCGTTGCCTTGAACAGGATCGTGTTGTCGGCGGTGCGCATGGGGTCGGCCGGGCCGAAGTTGATCTCCAGCTGGCCGGGGCCGTACTCGGGGTTCGACGACTCGAGCGGGATGTCGAGGTCGAGCAATGCCGCGCGCATGTCGGCGACGCAACGCTCGAGTGGGAAGTTGTCGATCAGCGACGAGTACTGCACGTTCGATTGCGCCGGGGTCCAGTCCTCGCGACAGATGTAGCACTCGAGCTCGGTCGCGGCGATCGCGTCGTAGCCGAGGGAGCGGACACGATCGACTTGGGCCTGGAGCACGTTGCGCGGGTCGAGCGGGTGTGGTTTGTGCTCGTGGTCGATGCTGTTGGACATCACCGTCGCATAGCCGGCGCGGTGCTTCAGGAGGCGGAAGGTCGACAGGTCGGGCTCGAGGTGCATGTCGAGGAATCCGGTACCCATGTTGATGAGTGGACTGTCGACGATCTCACACTGCACGTCCATCACGTAGATGGCGTCGGCGATGTGGGCGCCGTGCTCGGCGACGGTGCGAACGAAGCGGCCGGCGGGCACGCGTTTGCCACGGAGGTGTCCGTAGGTGTCGATCGTCGCGAGTTCCACCGTGTGGACGCCGTTTTCGAAGATGAGGGCGGCGATCTCGTCGAGGCGTGGGGAGGACATCCGGCTCCTTGGTTCAGGTCTTTGGGTTCGAAGATGGTGCTGCGAAGAGAGGTCAGGGCAGGCAAGGTCAGGGCACGAGCACGATGCGGCCGGCTACCTCACCGGCGCGCAGACGTTGGTGCGCCTGTTCGGCCTCGTCGAGGCGCATGACCTCGACCGTGTACTGGATGGGGTGGTGGTGGGCGAATGCGATCAGCTCGCCGAGCTCGGCCACCGTGCCCCAGATGCTCGACATGAACTGCGCTTCGTGCGGCACCGCCCCGACACCGAACGGCACGCGTCCACCGTAGAGACCGACCGCGATCACGATGCCGCGACGATTCACGCGCTGCACGGCGGACTCGAGCGTCGGCTGGGCACCGACGAAGTCGATGATCGCATCGAACCTGCCGTCGAGCTCGTCGGCACTCGTCGCGTGGCTGGCGCCGAGCTCGAGCGCTCGTTGCTGCTTGGCGGGCGCCGGGTCTGCCACCCAGACGTCGGCGTCGCTCATCATCTTCAGGTACTGGATGCCGAACTGGCCGAGGCCGCCCGCGCCGATCACCAGCGCTCGTGCTGCAGGTCCGCGACGACGCAGCGTCTCGAGCGCGTGCTTGGTGGCGCGGAACGCGGTGAGTCCGCCGCATGCCAGCGGTGCCGTTGCGATCGGGTCGAGGTCGCCGATCGGCTGCAGGTAGTCGCGATGGGTGACCCGCATCCGTTCGGCGTAGCCGCCGTCCTTGAACAGGCCGGCCTCGGCGCCGTCGGGACAGATCATCTCGTGACCGGTCGCGCAGATCCAACACTGACGGCAGCCCCACGGTGCATAGACCATCACCGGGCCGAGCTGGTGATGCACGCCCGTGACCTCGTGACCGGGGATGAGCGGCAGCGGGCTCCCGAACAGACCATCGGCCACGTGGATGTCGGAGTGACACACGCCGCACGCAGTGACGTCGATCAGCTCCTCGCCCTCGCCGATCACGGGCGTCGCGCGCTCGACCACCACGAGCGGACTGTTGAACGCCTGCAGCTCGACTGCCTTCATCGGGGATGCCTCCAGTGGCGGTGAGACGGGAACGGGGAGATCAGGGTGGGTGTCACGGTGTCGTTGATCGATTTCAGTGCATCGGCCGAAGCAGCAGCGGACCGATGCCGTGCCACGGTGCCGGTTCGGCGAGCTCGAAACGCGGGTGGCGCAGGATCATCTCCTCCAAGGCCACGTTCACCTCGCGGCGAGCCAGGTTGCTGCCGAGACAGCGGTGCGCGCCGGCACCGAACGCGGTGTGCGGGTTCGACTCGCGGTCGAGCCGAACCTCGTACGGGCATTCGAAGCGCTCGGGATCGCGATTGGCGGCGCCGAACGCGAGCACCACCCGCTCTCCGGCCTTCATCTCGATGCCGTCGATGACGGTGTCGCGCTTGAGCGTGCGGGCCATGGCCTGCACCGGCGACAGCGCACGGAGGAACTCCTCGGTCGCGGCCGGCACCCTGGTGATGTCGTCGGCGATCCGAGCAAGCTCGCCGGGGTGCTGGCCGAGGTACCACAGGCCTGCCCGGATGGTGCCGGCAGTGGTCTCGAGCCCGGCGACGAACAAGAGGTAGCAGATGTCGAGCATCTCGTCGTCGTTCAACGGTCGGCCGGCGTGGTCGGCACCCAGGAGCGCCGAGATGACATCGGGGCCGGGATCGCGGCGCCTGTGCGCGATCAGGTCTCGGAAGTACTGGTAGACGTCGGCGGCAGCCTGGCGGGCAACCGTCTCGTCGTCGGTGCGGGCGAACACGATGTCGTCGACCCACGCGTCGAACTGTGCAGCATCCTCCATCGGGAACCCGCAGTACTCGCCGAACACCATTGCCGGGAGCATCCGGCAGTACGGGGCTGCGTCGAACACATCCTGGCCCTCGACCTCGTCGAGCAGTCGGCAGGCGAGCTCGTGGGTACGGGGGAGCAGTGCGTCCATCTTCTGGGGCGTGAAGAACGGCAGCAGGATCTGGCGGTAGGGCGTGAGAGCCGGCGGGTCGATGTCGAGCGGGATGAGCGGCCGATCGGTGCCG
The DNA here is from genome assembly GCA_963791635.1 of uncultured Acidimicrobiaceae bacterium. Taxonomy (GTDB): domain Bacteria; phylum Actinomycetota; class Acidimicrobiia; order Acidimicrobiales; family Ilumatobacteraceae; genus VFMC01. Next base: position 425,365 of record CAWBTC010000018.1, on the reverse strand, counting down.
AACGACGGGAGGATCATCGACGGGGCCACGGAGAAGGTGTCCCAGTCGTGCTCGGCGGCGTGGACGTCGCGGTATCGGGTGAGCGTCCAGAACCCGCCGTAGTGGTCGCTCCACGCCACCGGGCACTCGCGGTGCATGATCTCGTAGTCGTCGAAGATCGTGTCGAGCGCCGAGCCGTGGAAGTCGAAGTCGAAGGCCGGTCCTCTCGCCGTGTCGCCCATCGATCCCCCTGTTCCCAGTCGTGCCCGGTCGTGCCCAGTTGCCACTTCGTGCCGGCGGAGGCGACGCTACCAAGTATCAAATATCATCTACGCCGTGGCCGACGACGATCGAGTGAACGGCGTGTTCGGTCCACGGGTGAGCGCCGCCGACGATGCATCGCGCCATGCGTGGTGGTCTGCGTTCGACCAGATGACCCACTTCCGTGGCGACCCGGTGGCGACCCTCGATCCGGTGAACGAGGCCGACCCTGCATTCGTGATGGGGTCGGTGTTCACCCTGACGTATCGGCTGCTCGGCGGAGTCGACCCGGCCGATCCGGCGGTCGCAGGCGACGTGGCTCGGCTGCACCAACGATCTGCTCGAGGCGATGCTCGCGAGCAACGACACGTCGCCGCCGCGCTCTCGCTGCACGCGGGCGAGTTCCTCGCGGCAGCGACGGCATGGGATGCGATCACCCTCGATCACCCCGACGACTTCGCCGCGTTTCGTTTCACCCACGACGTGTGCCTGCACATCGGTGACGACACCGTGCGGCTGCCGTCTGCCGAGAGAGCTGCCGCGGCATGGCCGGTCGGTGCTCGTGAGCACGGGTTGACGCACGGGCTGCTGTCGTTCTCGCTGGAAGAAGTAGCGCGCTACGACGAGGCCGTCGAGCACGGCAGGATCGCACTCGACGCAGATCCCGACGACCTGTGGGCTCGGCACGCCTTGGCTCACGTGTACGAGAGCACCGACCGCCACGATGACGCGATCGAGCTCCTCGTGCCCTCCTCGTCGAGTTGGCAGGAGCAGACACTGCTGAGCAACCACGTGTGGTGGCACCTCGGGCTGCGGTTGCTGGCCAGCGGTGACCTCGCGGGCGCGCTCACGGTCTTCGACGACCATCTGCTGTCCACGACGGCCTTCGGTCTGTCGGACGCCACCTCACTGCTGTGGAGATTCGACCTCGCCAGCTCCGACACGGTCGACACTGCTTCGCGTTGGAGCGTGCTCGCCGACCGGTGGTCGACCAACCAGCAGCGGCACACGTGCGGCTTCCTCGACATGCATGCAGCGCTCGCCTTCGCCGCGGCGGGCGACCATCCGGCGGCCGGTTCGTTCTGGGCCGGGGTCGCCGTGTCGCACGCCACCGGCGTGTCCTACAACGACACCACGTTCCGCGAGACCGTGGTGCCACTCGTGGCTGGAATCCGTGCCGTCGGTGAACGCGACCTCAACCGTGGCGCGAGCGTGTTGAGATCGGTACTGCCGACCCTGCACCGCATCGGCGGCAGCGTCGTGCAGCGCGACATCATCGCCCGCACGCTCACAGCCGTGGAGGCCGAGCAATGACCGCTCGCACGCCGGCGCCGGCCGACCTGGCCGATCCCGCCCTCTACGACCAGGGCATCCCGCAGGAGGTGTTCGCCGCTGTTCGCGCGGCGCCTGGCCTCGTATGGACTCCCGACACCGCCGCCACCAAGGGCTTCTGGTCGGTCGGTCGGATGGCCGACCTGATGACGGTGTCGCGCGACGCAGGTACCTACTCGTCCGAGCTGGGGCACATCCAGATCTACGACATCGACGAGGATGTCCGCCGTGTCCGAGCCTCGATGATCGACCTCGACCCGCCGGTGCACACTCGGCTGAGGCATCTCGTCAGCGCGGCGTTCACCCCGCGACACGTGCAGGGGCACGCGGCGCGATCCGCGCCCGGGTACGCGACCTGCTCGATCGTCTGGTCGACGTCGGCGAGGGCGATTGGGTCACGAGCATCGCTGGCCCGATCCCGATTGGGGTGATCTGCGACATCATGGGCGTGCCCGTCGCCGACCACGCTCTGATGATCGAGATGAGCGACCATCTCGTGGCCGGGACCTCGGGCGAGGAGCTCGATCCGCATGCCTATGGCAACACCACCCCGCTTCGCGAGCTGCCGTTCAACAGCCCGGCAGCATTCGGCATCTTCGACTACGCGTGCCGTGCGAGACGGCAGCGGCTGGCCGAACCCACCGGCGACCTGCTGACGCTCCTCGCGACCGTGGAGATCGACGGCGAGCAGTTGAGCGAGACGGACTACGCCCGGTTCTTCCAACTGATGATCTTCGCGGGCAACGAGACGACCCGGTCGTCGATGGCGCACCTCGCGCTGCACCTCAGCGCACACCCCGAACAGTTCGACCGTGTTCGACGCGATCCGGCGTTGCTCGACTCGGCCGTGGACGAGGTCCTCCGCTACTCGTCGCCGATCCTGTACTTCCGTCGCACGGCGAGCTTCGACGCAGTGCTCTCCGGAACCGAGATCTCAGCTGGGGACAAGGTGGTGATGTGGTATGCGTCGGCGAACTTCGACGAGACGGTGTTCCCCGATCCGTTGCGGTTCGACGTCGGCCGGCCGCGCACGCCCGCCCATGCGGCCTTCGGCGGAGGCGGAGTCCACTTCTGTCTCGGCGCATCGCTCGCACGATTGGAGCTCGCGATCCTCGTCGAGGAGCTCCAACGTTCCGGGATCGAGATCGAACCCGTCGGCGAGCCGCGCCACGTTCGGTCCAACTTCGTCAACGGCATCGAGTCGTTGCCCGTCCGGGTGCGTCGCCGATGAGCGGCCGAGGTGATCGAACGATGGCGCGAGCCGAGGAGCCGAACATGAGCAGCAACCCGTGGGATCTCACAGTCCGCCAGCGCGAGCTGCAGGCGCGGGCCAGAGAGCTGGCCCGCACCGTCATCGCGCCGCGCGCAGCCGAAGTGGACCGCACCGAGGAGTATCCCTGGGACAACGTGGCGGCGCTGCGCGACGCAGGCTTCACCGGCATGACCGTGCCGAAGGCGTTCGGCGGGCCTGGTCACAGTTGCCTCGACGCGGTGTTGGTGGTGGAGCAGATGGCTGCCGTGTGCGGGGTGACCGGACGGATCGCCGTCGAAGCCAACATGGGCGCGATCTCGGCGATCATGGAGTACGGCACCGACGAGCAGCGCAAGCTCGCAGCCGAGATGGTGCTCGGTGGCGACAAGCCGGCGATCTGCATCACCGAGCCGGGCGCTGGCTCTGCGGCATCGCAGATGACGACACGCGCCGACCGTCGTGGTGATCGTTACGTGCTCAACGGCTCGAAGCACTGGATCACCGGCGGTGGTGTGTCGAAACTGCACCTCGTTTTCGCTCGCGCCTTCGACGAGGCCGGCATCGAGCTCGGCATCGGAGGGTTCCTTGCCATCCGTGACGAGACGCCGGGTCTGCGGCTCGGTCGGCGCGAACCCACGATGGGATTGCGCGGCATCCCCGAGATGGAACTGATCTTCGAGGACATGGAGATCGCCGGCGACATGGTGCTGCTGCCGCCATCGGGGTTCGAGCGGGGTTTCGCCGACCTGATGAACGCGTACAACTCGCAGCGAGTCGGTGCTGCCACCGTCGCACTCGGCATCGCGACGGGCGCGCACGAACTGGCGATCGACTACGCGAAGCTGCGCGAGCAGTTCCAGCGACCGATCGCAGAGTTCCAAGGTCTGCAGTGGATGCTCGCCGACATGAGCATCAGGTTGGAAGCGGCTCGCAGCCTCACGTACCGGGCAGCCTGCTCACATGGGCCTGGCTCTGCGTTCCCTGATCCGACCTTGGCCGCGCAGGCCAAGATCTTCACAGCGGAATCTGCGATCGCCGTCGTGAGCGATGCCCTCCAGGTGTTCGGCGCCGCCGGCTACTCCCGGCGCAATCCGCTCGAGCGGATGTACCGCGACGTCCGCATGTTCACCATCGGCGGTGGCACTGCGCAGATCCTTCGCACGGTCGTCGCCTCTCGGATCCTCGACATGCGTCTGCCCCAGACACGTGACGGCTACATGACCGAGCGCTGACGCACGTTCACCGATCGAGCGAAGTCCGAGCGAAGTCCGAACGCCGACGCACGTTCACCGATCGGCGGGTCAGAGATGACCGCGTTGACGTTGGCGGGCGGCCGCCTGGTCGACCAACCACCGGAACAACGGGTCGTCGTGGCCATCGTCCATCATCTCGGGGTGCCACTGAACTGCGATCCAAGGACGGTCGATCGCCTCGATCGCCTCGATCGTGCCGTCCTCCGACGTCGCCGTCACCCGGAAGCCATCGGCGACCCGGTCGATGGTCTGGTGGTGCAACGAGTTCACCTCGATCGGCCGGCCGTACAGCCGGGCGCAGGCCGAGTCGTCGGCGAACTCGACGTGATGGATCGGTGAGTTCGGCGCCTTGTCGAAATGAGCGTGTTCGGGCACGTCCTGGTGGAGCGTGCCGCCGCCGTGGACGTTCAACAGTTGCAGGCCCCGGCAGATGCCCGCCACGGGGAGCTGCTCGTCGTCTGCCAGCCGCAAGAGCGCGAGCTCGAGCTCGTCGCGCTCGGGCTCGATCGGATGGCCATCGAGCGGATCGGCGCCGTAGTGCGCCGGGTCGACGTCAGCACCACCAGGCAGGAGGATGCCATCGAACACCCCGACGTACTCGGCAGGGTTCGCGTCGAACGGGAGGTGCACCGCGAGGCCACCCGCGTGCATCACCCCGCGGGCGTAGTCCGCGAAGTAGAGATCGACGTCGATGCCCGCGAGGCTGACCGGGAAGTCGGTGATCTGACGGCCGCGCTTGCGGCGTCCGGGGAGCGCGATGACGGGACGGGTCACTCCGCTGATGCTACGGCTCGGGCCGAGCCGCGGCACGTGGACCGTGTCATCGATGCCCCGAGATCGTCGACCAGCATCGACCGTCGCTGGTCAACGCGCTCCACCGTTGAGGAAGCCGTCAGCGACGTCACGTGCGGTGCGAAGCGCTCGTGAGTGACCGGTGACTGCTTCGAGGAAGTCGTCGCGCTCCACGCTCAGGAGCTCGCAGCGCGTCACCGAGGTTGCACTGGCGGTCCGAGGCACCTCGTCGAGGAGTGCGATCTCACCGAACGAGGCTCCACCGCTCAGGGCGCGAAGGTGCTGCCCATCCTGGGTGATCTCCACCGTGCCGTCGACGATCAGGTAGTACCGGTCGCCCAGCTCGCCTTCACGGATGATCGGCTCTCCTGCGTCGGTCGACAGTCGTTCAGCACCACGTGCGAGGAGCTCGATCGTCGGGGCGTGGAGGGGTGCGAGCACCGGGTCGAGCAGGAGTCGTTGAACGATCGATGCGTCGACGGGCTCGAGATCCTCACCATCACGCCCCAGCAACGCGATGCAGCACACCAACACCGCAGTCGTCGCTCCGGCGATCACGGCGAACGCCGCGGCGAGCGACATCTGTGCCACGAGCACCGACACCAGGACCGAACCTCCTGCGATCATGGCCATCTTCGTGCCCTCGACGATCCCGAAGACCCGCGCCAACACCTCGATCGGAGCCTGTCGTTGGATCGTCACGGTCGCAGTGAGCACGAGCAGGCTGTTCCCGGCGCCCAGCAATCCGATCGACACGATCGCAGGAGCCGACGACGTCGCCCAGGCAGCACCCAGGAGTGCGGCGCCGATCAGTACGGCTGCAGCAAGGAACTGTCCGCTCACGCGAGCGGATCGCACCATGCGGGTGGCGCCGAGCGCCCCGAGGAGACCACCGATCCCGAATGCGCCCGCAAGCACACCTGCAACCCAGTCGTCACCGCCGAGACGCTCCGCAGCGAAGACCACGAACACGATGTCGCCGACGCCTTGAACGAGGCCGGCGACTCCGACGACAACGAGCAGCACCCTGAGACGCTGATTCTTGACGAGGGTGGCGAACCCTGCGAATGCGACTTGCAGGGCATCGCCGGCGTCGGGCCGCTGCACGGGATCGTCGTCGTCGACACGTACCGCGACGATGCTGACGCATGCCGCACCGGTACCCATCGCGGCCGCGAGGAAGACGCCTGCAGGGGACCCCACCGCGAGGACGACGCCCGCGACCAGCGGGCCGATCATGATGCCGACCTGCTCGATCAGACCGACAACGACGTTGGCAGCGACGAGATCTGCTGGCGCGTGCGTCACGCTCGGCAGCAACGCTCCCATCACCGGTCGGATGAAGCTGACGGTCGTCGCCGCGCCGGCTGCGAACACGTAGGCGACGATCGGGGCGTCCGACCACATTGCGACCGCGGTGGCGGACATCGTGGCGAACTGCATTCCGTAGCCGACTGCCAGGGCCCGCCGCGGTGCGAACCGGTCGCCGGCGTACGAGGAGAAGGGAGTGAGCAGCACAGCCGGGGCGAGCTGAGCGACGGCCACGACGCCCACCTCGGTGGGGCCACCGCGGCCGAGCGCGTAGACGAAGACAGCGAGCCACGTTGCATGCTCAGCGATGGCGAACGCGACAAACGCCAACTGAACGCGTCGAAGCTCGCGGGACCGTGCGACCCTTGCGATCAGCGCGAGCTGTCCTGTACTGCCGCTCAAGCGCCCTCCTGTTGTCGCCCTTGGCGAACCTTAGTAGCGCCCCACGAACGGCTCCTGCCGTCTCTGTTCGTGGATGGGCACGACGTCCTGTCGTCGACCTCCGATCTTCACATCGTCAGGTGCCGATGCTCCACCGGTAGTTGCCCGCCTGAGTCGCGTACACCAGGTCGGTGTTGCGTTCCTGCCAGCCCTCGACGGCGAAGCAGATCTCTCGATCTGCCGGTGCGGGGTCGCCGAACACATCGGTGGCGAGCGCACGGCCGGTGTTCACGCCGAGTGCGGCGTCGTACGCGATGCCGCCCGAGATGAGCGTGACGTTCTCACGGATGAATCCGAGCGGCACATCGCCGTCGAGGGTGAAGATCAGGCACAAGTGGCCGAAGCCGTCGAGCGGATCGTGCGGTGTGATCCGGATGCCGCTCACCTCGATCGCCTCGTCGAGTCCGGGCTCGTTGCCAAAGGCAGCTGTGGTGTTCGGCGCTTCGGTGCTCACAGAGGTGGTATCGACGGCAGTGGTCTCGGGCGCTGCGGTGACGGTGATGGTGGGTTCTTCCCCGTCATCGTCACCGGTCAGAGCGCTGATTCCGGCAACGGCCAGCACTGCGAGGGCGACGAGGGCGACGAGGGCGACGGGTGTCCACCCGCGCCGGCGAACGGGCATCGTCTGCACCGTCACCACCGCCAGCGGCACATCGGAGATCCGTTCGAGCTTGCGACCGACCGCGGTCGACGTGCGGTCGAGCAGGTGTTGTGCGGCATCGAGGCGGGCAGCGTCGAACACCACGGAGCGCTCGTCGTCGGGGGCGACGGGTGAACGACGTGCAGCCGAGCGAGGTGCCGGTGCGAGCAGCCCGAAGCCGGCGGGCGGGCGCAGCACGTTCGGATCGGCAGGCACCCGGTAGGTGCCGAACGCCGCCGCAGGCTCGCCCTGCTCGAGCTCGATCCGGGCGAGCGCCCACTCCAGGTCGGAGATGTCGGTATCGGTGCGCTCACCCCATCGGGCATCGCGCGCCCGGCGGGCGAACGCCCTGCGAGCTTCGGCCGGCGAAGCGCCGTAGGCGAGGCCGAGCAGGACGTACGCGTTGCGGCGGTCGTCGCTCGTCGCGCTCACAGCATCCTCATCGTGGCTCGGCGGATGTCTCGCACGGTGCGCAGCAGATCGTCGATCTCGCGCGCGATCGGTGTGCCCGGCACATGGGGGCGGAACTCGCTCAGCACGTCGTCGGCAGCGATCGCATCGTCGAGGATCGGTTCCAACGAGGCGCGCAACGCCTGAACGTTGCGGCGCTGGCGCGGGTCGCGGCGCAGACGGTGATCGAGGTCCTCCACCGCGCGCACCATCCGGTCGATCACGAGCTCGAGGAACCGCACGTGGCAGGTGGCGAGCCGCTCCCACGCAGCGTCCATCACGTGCAGCAGGTGCGGTGAGGGACGGCGATCGCTCCAGTGAGCATCGGCGTCGGCGAGCAGATGCAGGTAGGTGTCGGGCGGTGGGTCGTTGCCCGGCTCGGTCTGCTCGCTCACCGCGAGCACGGCCAGCGGCGCGAGCAGCGCGCGGTGGTTGGTCGAGACAGGCATCTTGCGCTGGACGGCGAACAGCGCGAACAACGCGCACGAGCCGTCGTCGTCGAACACGTGGCGGGCAGCGATCTCCACCGCACGATCGCGTTCGGCCTCGACCCAGTCCGGCACCGAGCCCGATCTGAGCGCGAACGTGAGTCCGTCGACGTACTCGCGAGGTCCGGTGGCTCGGGCCTGGTACACACGCGCCTCGAGCGTCGACCGGTGCGGTGAGGTGCCGAGGTGCGAGGGTCGGGCCAGCCAGTCGCGGTCGACGTTGGACTGCATTCCGACGATCGACCGGAAGATGCCCAGGTCGATGTCGGCGACGACGAGCTCGCGGAGCGCATCGATGAGCGCAGGGGGCACGGGCCGTTGGCGGCGCACGGTCCATGGGAGGTCGTCGCTGGCCCAGAGGTGCACGGCGCGCATGGCCGCGGCGCAGCGCAGTTCCACTGAGCTCGAGTCGCGTACCAGCCGGGCGAGCTCCAGAGCGGCCGATTCGGGATCGAGGCTCGACGCAACGATCGCAAGGTTCACCCGGAGCGGCACGTCGTCGGCGCCGCCGATCGCACTGAGCAAGGTGTCGCGCGCCGCGTCGCCGTCGTCGCGTTGCCAGTGCGCGAACGCCACGAGGTTGAGAGCGTCGCGCCGCTGGTCGTCACCAGCAGCCAGTCGGTGTGCGTGGTGCCCGGCCTCGAGCGCGTTCGCCCAGTCGCCATCGACGAGGTGGTCGAAGGTGGTGCGCAGGGCGTACCAGCCGATGAATCGCTGAGTGGCCGGGTCGAGGTCGTTCTTCCAGGCCCACAGGCCGACATCGAGTCGGCGGGCCAACAACGGCCACAGCGAAGGATCGGCGATGAGGTCCGCGGTGAGGGTGTCGGCGGATGGCGACGTGAGGAACGCGGCCAGCTGTTCGGCCCGATCGGGTTCGACGGCGCGCAGATCATCGCTCACCTCGCCATGCTCGACGAGGTGCACGATGCCGCGCACGTGTGGGTCGGCGAAGGCCTTTTCGATCTCGTCGAAGCGGCCGGCTGCGAGCCGTCGGCGGTCTCGTTCGAAGGTGAGCCCGATCTGCTCCACGTCGTCGTCGCTCAGTGCTTCCGGTCGTGTGCGGGCGGTCACGTGTCGGCGCTGCTCATCGGACAAGGTCGTCGGGTCGAGCGGCGTGTGCAGGTCGATGAGGTCGTCGAGCACCGACAGGCTGACGTTCGGCCCGACATCCAGCGGCTCGTCGAGCGCGGCCCCGCTCAGCGCCAGGGCACGGGCGACGCTCGGCGTGGCGCCGGAGATCCGACGGAGGTTCTCGGGCAGTTCCGCGTTCGGGCCGAGGAGGAATCGGGCGAGCGGTGTGATCCCGCATGCGATGCTCACCTGGGTGAGGCGTTGCGATGCTGTCCCGTGAAGACGCTTGCCGAGCAGGAACCGTGCGTTCGACGCAGCATCGCCCACCCATCGTTGCGACGCCCAGCGCAGGACCACGGTCACCACTGCGTACCCATTGGGTGGCAGGTCCCCGAAGTGGTGCGCTGCTTGGTCGCGGTCGCCGAGGCGGAGATGTCCGAGCGCGGTCCACCACGAGATCTCACCCGGGCTGAGCGGGAGTCGTGCCACGAGATCGGGGCGCCCCGCGGTCGCAAGTTCGCACGCCGTGCGACGGGTACGTGGCAGATCGACCGCGTGCTCGACTCCGAGTCGCTGCGCGATCAGGGTCGGTTCGATCCCGGTGTCGCCCCAGCCGAGCAAGGGCGGGCTGGCGCAGGCGATGAGGGCCGCGGCCACGCCGCAGCGAACATCCGTGAGTCCGTCCACCGGCACGAAGCCTTGCGGTCCGTCGACGAGCGAGTCGATCGTACGACCGTCGGCGGTGACGATCGTGTCGACGGGCGTGCCCGGCGCGGCCGGGGCCGCGATCGTGGGGACGGTGATGTCGACGCCCGTCGGGTTGGTGGGATCGGCCAGGATCTCGCCAACGGTGGAGCCGGCGGGGCTCGGCGTCAGGCGTTGCCGCGGGCGTGGCCGCTCCGGCAGATGCCACGGGCGGTGTGACACGTGAGCGAACCGCCCCCAGGGGAGCGCGCAACCACAGCGCAGGCGTCGCGGTGCCGCCCCGGCCGACGTAGCCGACCCGCACGGTGTCGGGTCGCACGAGGACGGGGCCGGCCATCGATGTGTCGTGCGCGCAGCGAGGACACATCTCTGCCGCCGTGCGATGACCGCAGTGCAGGCACGTTGCTCCATGGAGCTCCACGAACGTGTCCGGCGTCAATCATCCCCCTCAGCCTCAACCGACCTGCAACGACCGGTGCATGCACCGCATGCCCGGCATGCACGTGTTTGCACGTGCACACGACACGCGAACCGTTTCGCCGAGCGACGCAACGCTGCGCCAGTCGCGCCCGACCGACCTGGTTGGTGCGATCGATCTGGTGTCGGTGGCGAGGCTAACCCGGCCGGACGGCCCTGTCCCGCACGCCGCGATGGCGGGATCGGGACGCCTGTTATCAGGGATCGACGATCTCCAAGCGGACACGCTTGTTGCCCTTGCCCTTGTTCTCCAGCTTCACGACCCGGAGACGGCCCACCTCGCCCGTCGAACGGACGTGAGTGCCGCCGTCAGCCTGTTTGTCGAGTCCGACGATGTCGACCACGCGGATCTCCGGCACCGATTCGGGGATCATCGACACCTTCGTGCGGATCAGGTCCTCGTCCATGACTGCGGTGGAGCGGGGCAGGAACGACACCTCGATCGCCCTGTCGGCAACGAGCTCGTCGTTGACGAGCTGCTCGACCCGCGGGCCGAAGCCTTCCGGGAGCGGGTCGAACTCGAAGTCCATCCGCGCGATCAACGGCTCCATGTTCCCGCCGGTCACCGGGACCCGCCACTCGTTCCAGATCACGCCGCACAGCACGTGCAATGCCGTGTGCGTGCGCATCAATCGGTACCGTCGATCCCAGTCGAGTGCACCTCGCACGGTCACTCCGAGGTCCGGCATCTCCGTTCCGACCACCGAGTGCCACACCTGGTCGCCGTCCTTGCGAACGTCGGTGACAGCGAGTCCGGCCAGCGCGCCGGTGTCGTGGGGCTGTCCGCCGCCGGTGGGGTAGAACGCGGTGCGGTCGAGTGCGATCGCTCCGTCTCGCACCTCCACCACGGTTGCGTCGAACTCGGTGAGGTAGGCGTCGCGCAGGTACAGCAGTTCGGTGCTCATCGGCACCGATTCTGGCAGTCCCGCTAGCGTGGCGGCTGATGGGCCGCTTCGATCCTGCCGGTGCCGCCGGCCGCTTTGCTCGGTCGGTGCGCGGCGCCGACGTGAGGACCCGCGTCAAGCACGCCGCGCAGACGCTGAAGGACGAGTACGAGGCCGGCAAGCGCGGGGACGACGCACCGGTGCAGCCGATCTGGGCATCACCGAAGGAGCAGCTCGACGCGGTGCTCGGTCTCTTGCGCACGGCAACGACGCCGAGTCAGCCCGGCGAGCCCGGGCACGAGCCGATGTCCGACGAAGCGATGGCCGCCGATGCCGACGAGGTGGCCGAGGCCCTGCGCGGCGTCGACTGGGCGAACGTCAAGACCGCCGCGGCCGAACGCACCGGCGATGCCGCCCGCACGGTGAAGGCGATGGCCGACCAGGTCGACTGGGGCAAGGTCCAACCCATGGCCGCCCAGGTGTCGAGTGCGCTGATCGCCGCAGTTGCGTCGGGCCAGCTCGGCGTGGGCGGCCGTCTGGGTTCCACCGTGGCGCGAGCGATCGTCGACCAGGGCGGCCTCGGTCAGCAGGTGGCCAAGCGGGTGAACGCCCTGCAATTGCCCGTGCCGACGGACCTGCGGCAGGTCATCGACGCCACCGCGCGCGACACGTAACCCACGTCGCGATGAGAGATGAGTCGGCCGTCATCGCGCCACTCATCCCTCATCGCGACGCTCGAGCCGGGTGAGCTCGTCGACGGCGACCGTCACCACCTGGTGCACTCGGTGTGCAGCGCCGATCGAGTCGGGTCCGTTGTGGCTGCCCTCCACCGGTACCACCACGAGTCCGGGGGCGATGGGTCGCCAGCGAGCCTCGGTGTAGGCGCGATCGGTGGCCGAGGCCGCGAGCAGCACCGTCCTGGTCGGCAGCTGCCGGGGGTGGTACGCCATCGCTGAGCGATCCACCGACTCCTCCACCAGCACCGCAGCTGTCTGGGCGGCCCCCAGCGCGGCGCCTGCCGCAGCGCCGCCGCCGCGCCGTGTGGCAAGGAACAATCGTCTCCGCTCGTCGAAACGGCGCCGCATCTCGGTGACCACGCCGCGAGCGCCACCGTCGCGCAGCAGGCTGCGGTACTTGTCGAGGCGTGAGCCGCGCGATTCGCGCAGGGCGTCAGGATGCACGGTGTCCATGAACAGCAATGTGTCACCGGTGGCACCGAGCTCTCGACGCCGCCGGGCCACCTCCCATGCCAGCAGCCCGCCGCTCGACCCGCCGAGGAGCACACACGGCCGATGATCAGCGATCGCTTGGAAGGCGTCGAAGAAGGCGTCGACCTGCTCCTCGATCGTTGCCTTCGGGAGCGTGCGCTCATCGGCACCTGGCAGGCGGAATCCGACCACCTGGTGGTCGATGCCGAGCGAGCGGAGGCCCTCGATCAGATCGTAGTAGCCGAGGAGGTGGCCGTTGCCGCCGTGGGCGAACAGGGCCAGCATCGGCCGGCTGCGGTCAGAGGGATCACCGTGCTCCCATTCGACGAGTGGGTGGTGCACGGGGTCGTCGATCGGGCCGACCGCTGCCGACGCCGCTGCATCGAGCGCCACCGCCAGCCTGCGAGCCGTGGGGTGTTCGATCAACCGTGTCACCATCACCGGACGTCCGAGCGCCTGCTCGATCCGTGTCACCGTGACGAGGGCCGCCAACGAGTCGCCTCCGCTGCGGAAGAAGTCGTCGTCGGCCGAGATGTCTCGTTCGAGCGCGATCGTCATCGCGTCGAGCACCGCGTCCAGCGTTGCGCTCGACGGTGCTGACGATGAGACGGTGACGGGACCGGGCTGCCCTCGTCGATGCACGATGTCGACCCCGAGTCCGTCGTCGCGACGGGCTGGCACCAGACCGATCAGCGCTGCACGGTCGAGCTTGCCGTGCACGTTGCGCGGGAGCCGCTCCCACACCTGGAAGCGCGTGGGTCGCAGCTTCGGAGGGAGCACGGCGAGCGCATCGGCGATGTCTTCGAGCTCGACACGACGACCGTTGGTCTCGAGGTGTGCGACCAGGATGAGGCGATCGCTGTGCTCGGTCACCGATCGGCGCAGCGCGGCCACGGGGTCGTCGGCCACGCTGGCCCGAGCGAGCAGTGCCCGCGCGGTGACGTCGGGAAGCGCCCCAAGGGCATCGTCGAAGCGGCGCGGGTCGGCGACCGATACGACCGCCTGCTCGACGACTGCGACGCCCACCAGCAGTCGCTCGATCTCGGCGGGCTCGACTCGCAGGCCGTTCACGCTCAGTTGGTCGTCGACACGACCGTCGAACCACACCGTCGCGTTCTCGATCCGGGCGCGATCTCCGGTGCGGTACGAACGGCCGAGCGCGGTCGCCACGAACCGATGTGCCATCGCATCCGCGTCGTTCACGTAACCGTTGCTCACTCCGGCACCGCTGATCTCCAGTTCACCGAGGCATCCGACGGGGAGCGGCAACCCCGTCTCGTCGACGACGCGAACGACGGTGCCCGCGATCGGCCGACCGATCGGCACCGGGTCGTCTCCCGATGCGCAGTGATGAACCGTTGCCCACACCGTGGTCTCGGTGGGCCCGTACTCGTTGAACAGTTCGCACTCGGGCCGCAACTGGTGATGGCGCGTGACGAGGTCGGCGGGGCACGCCTCGCCAGCAACGATCACGATGCGCATCCAAGCGGACTGACCGGCACCGCGTTGCAGCAACGCCCGGTAGAGGGTCGGAACGACGAGCGTGGCCTCGACGCGAGTGCCCTCGATGAGTGCGAGGAGCGCATCGGGATCGCCGGACTCGGCATCGGTGGGCAGCACCACGGTGCCACCCGTCGTCAGCGTGCCGTACAGCCCCGCGATGGAGGAGTCGAACGCCAGGCTCGACACGACGAGGAACGACGCGATGGCGTTGCCATAGGTCTGGCGGCGCGCCTGGGTCGACGCACCCGAGCGCGTCGTGGCCGACCGACACGCCGCGAGGAGTGCCCGTGGAACCGGAGGTGAACAGCACGTACGCCTCGCCGAGAGGGACGTCGGTGGCTGGAAGAACGCCTTCGGTGAGACGGGCGCCCTGGTCGTCGATGACGGCGCGGGCGCCGGCCTCCGAGGTGATGAGCTCACGTCGGGCGGCGGGCGCGGTGGGGTCGACCGGCACGAACGAGCACCCCGCCCGCCACACGCCGAAGAAGCGAGCGATCGTGGCAACCGAGCGCGGCGCGACCACCGTGACGCGGCTGCCCTCCGCGACGCCGAGTGCACGGAGCGAGGCTGCGACGTCGTCGGCGGTGCGCAGGAGCTCGTCGTAGGTGATCGAGTCCTCACCACAACGCACGGCCAGGGCATCGGCGAAGGCGGCAGCCTGCTGCGCGATCAGGCGATCGACGTGGTGCTGCGGCGCCTCGCTGTCGAGCGTCTCGCCCACCAGGCATCCCTCGTTCAACGATGGCAGGTCGAGCTCGGCGACGGTGAGCGACGGATCCTGGAGCAGCCGACCGATCGTGTACTCCACGTCGTCGAGCAGCAGCTGCGCGGCGGTGTGGTCGAGGATCGTGCCGCGATACTCGAGACCGAGGTCGACGATGCCGTCGCGCACCTGCACGAACACCGTGGCGTCAGTGACCGCGGCGCCGCCCCACAGGATCTCGTGTTCGGCGGGCCGGTCGTGCGCTCCGGCCGCAGCGAGGTCCTCGTAGGCGAGGATCACGTTGGCCGTGCCGACCGGCAGACCGCCATACCGTGCCTCTGACACCAGCCGTGCCGCGGGCAGATGACGGTGGACCAGTGCTTGCGCCACCTCGGCGCTCGCTCGCTGGGCCACGTCGGCGAGCGTCATCGACGGCTCCACCTCCATCGGCACCGGCAGCACGTTGAGGAAGTAGCCGACGAGCGCGTCGTTGGCGGGCTCACGCAGCGAGGTGGTGAGTCCGAGTGTGAACCGGTCAGCGCCCGCAATGCGCCGCATCGTGGCCCCGAGGGCTGCGAGTGCAAGTGCGAATCCCGTCGTGGCCGGCCCGCGGCGCATCTCGTCTGCGGTCCACGGCAGTCGACGATCGATGAAGCCATCGGCGCCGTCGCGATCGTGGCGAAGGCGGCCGAGCGGATCGGCAGCAGGTGCTTGCCAACGCCGCTGCCAGTGTTCGAGGTCGGCAGTGAGGTTGGGGTGTCCTTCGGCACCGACGTCGCTGTAGCTCGCCGCGAGCGGGCTCAGTTCGCCGCCGTCGAGCAGGGTGGACACGTCGGTCCACAACCGGTCGAACGATCCAGCATCGAGCGAGACGTGGTGGGCCACCAATGCGAGCGAGCTGCCCCCACCGTCGAGGGGCCACAGCTCGGCCTTCAACAGCGGGCCGTTCTCGACGTCGAACGCTTCGCGCTGCAGACGGCCGGCATCGGTTCGCGCCTGCTCGACCCCAGTCGGGTCGGTGTGCACCACGAGGCGTACGGCTTCGTCTCCCCTCAGCTGGCGGCGCGGGGTGCCGAAGGTCCAGTGCAATGGCTCGTGGCGCAACGCCACGGCCTCGAGCGCCGTTCGCAGCGCGTCGCCGTCGAGCGCCCGGTCGAGCGTGTACTGACGGGTGACGTGGTATCGCGCGTCGTCCGCGCCGGTACGCACTTCGTACAGCAGGGCACGCTCCCCAGGTGACAGCATCGGTGCGCCATCGGCGCCTCGACCGCTGCCCGGCACCACCGACGATCTTGCCCAGTCATGGGCCGGTGCCTGTGCCGTCGGGACGAGGTCGTCGATCGCTGCCGCCACGTCGCGCAGGCGGTGATGGGTGAAGAGCAGCTCCTCCGACACCATCACGCCGAGGTGGCGGCTCGCTGCGAGTGAGAACTCGATCGCGGCGAGCGAGTCACCACCCAGCTCGAAGAAGTCGTCGGACACGCTCACGGGCTCGATCCGCAGGATGCGCTCCCACAGCTCCACGAGCAGTCGCTCGGTGTCGGTGTCGGGCAGTTCGATCGCGAGCGTGGTGGGCCGATGCACACGATCGGGAGGCGGGAGCGCGGCGGTGTCGAGCTTGCCGTTGGAGGTGTAGGGCAGCTCGTCGACGTGGACGAAGGCCGCAGGAATCGCTGCTGCCGGAAGCCGTTCGGCGAGGAAGCGGCGCAGTTCAGATGGCGTGGGAAGCTCGTCGACGCCCGGCGCCGGCTCGATCCACGCGGTGAACACCGTGCGCGGCCGCGGCTGGTAGCCGATCTCGGCCAGCATCCGGCTCACGTCGTCGAGGTCGAGCTGGTCGTCCAACTCCTCCATCGCCTCCGTGCGGGTCTTGTGCCCGAGGCGCACGTCCCACGCGTAGGGCACGGCGTAGTTGTGATATCCCTGCTCGGTCTGGTGGGCATGGATGCCGGCAGCGTTCACGAGGCAGTTCGTAGAGCGCCCGGTGTCCGCCGGGCGCACCCACGGCGCGCGTGTGCCGAGGAAGTGGAGCATGTCGGACAGCTCCACGTCGATGTAGCGGTAGTAGTCGACGAAGGTGAGTCGCTCGAACACATCGTCGGTGGCGAACACCGATGTGTCGAGCAGTCGGTTCGGCGCGTCAGGAGCGCGGTGGTAGCTGCGTCGTGCCTCGATCACCGCTCGGTCGATGGCGTCTGGATCAAAGCGCTCGCCATCGAACTGGCCAGGCATGAGTCGCGTCTCGAACAGCTGGCCACGACTCAGGCCGGTGATGAGCAGTGGTGCACCGACCTCCTCGGCGACCTGCACACCGAGCGTGTAGATCGTCTTGTAGCAGCCGTTGCACACGTTCGAGTAGCGCTCGAGGCTGTCGCGGAAGATTGCGTCCATGTGCTCGGTGCTCACGAACCGGTGTTCCACGCCGAGGTCGGCCACCGAGCTGCGGATGTTCTGCTTCGCGCCCTCCGAGATGTAGCCGTTGTCGAGCGTGACCGTGATGACCTCGAAGCCCATCTCGATCAACTTGTAGAGCGAATAGGTGGAGTCCTTGCCGCCGCTCAACAGGTGCACCGCATCGAAGCGCCCGCGACGGCTTGCCCGCGCCTGGTCGCGCAGTGCGAGAAGGTCGTCGGGGGTACGGAACCACGCCTGCGCCTGGGTCTTGATCCGGTCGTAGTCGTGGCAGGTACCGCAGACGCCCTCGGCATCGAACACCGTGCCGGGCACATCATTCGGCAGACCACAACGGACGCAGTGCTGGCGTGCCGTGCGGTCCCGGGCGGTGGCCGGGCTCCAGAGCCGAACCACCGCGCGACCGATGGCGGGGTGTGCCTCGAGGGCAGCTTCCACCTCGCCGGGCTCCAGGCGGACACCGCCGATCTTGACCTGTTCGTCGATGCGGCCGAGATAGGTGAGTGTCACGTCGTCGAGCAGGGTGACGAGGTCTCCCGACCGGTACCAACGATGGCCCGAGCCGTCTGCGGTCGCAGCGTCGGTGAGGTCGGTGTCGTCGGTGAGGTCGGTGTCGTCGGTGAGGTCGGTGAGGTCGGTGACGTTGGTGAGGTCGACGAATCGCTCCGCGTCGAGCTCGGGCTGGTCGAGGTAGCCGGCGGTGAGACCGGAGTGGGCGATCCACAGTTCGCCTGCGACACGCGGCGGCACTTCCCTGCCGGCATGGTCGAAGACTCCGAGGGTCACCCCCGGCATGGGGACGCCGATCGGCACGCTTGCCTCGTGCCGATACTCGTCGTGCGGATCGAACCGATGGATCATGCACCCGACCACGGCCTCGGTCGGGCCGTACTCGTTGTAGATCGCCACGCCCGGGAGCGCCTCGGTGAGGCGCTCGGCGAGTCCCGTGGAGAACGCCTCTCCACCGACCACGAGGGTGCGCAGGGCATGACCGGGGGTCAGCTGGCGCACGAGGAGCTCGAGATGGCTCGGGGTCGCCTTCGCCCAGTTGAGATGAGGGCGACGGGCGACCTCTCCGATCGCTGCGGCGCCATCGCCTCGGATCACCTCGATGCGTCCGCCTGCCAGCAGCGGCACGAACAGCGTGGTGACCGTGAGGTCGAACGTGAGCGCACTGAACAGCGGTGCGATGGGTGGCGTCGGATCGCCGGCTCCCGCACCGGTGTACGACCCGAGCGCGATGTCGAGATAGGCGGCAAGGCCGCGATGGGTGATCGGCACGCCCTTCGGCTCGCCCGTCGACCCCGAGGTGTAGAGCACGTACGCCTCGTCGTCGGGGCCGATCGTCGGAGCGGCCGGCACGGGTGGAAGCTCGACGGGGAACGCGCCGAGCGACGGCACGTGCCCGATGACGGTGACGCACCCAGCGCGCGCTGCGAGCGACGCCCGCCGCGATTCGGGATGATCGGGATCGAGGACCACGTAGGAGGCGCCGCTGCGCAGCACCGCGTCGATCGCCACGAGCGCCTCGACCGAGCGAGGCAGGCAGACGCCAACCCGGTCGCCGCGGCGCACTCCCCGCATCGCCAACCAGGCACGCGTCGTCTCGACCCATTCCCAGAGATCGGTGCCGGTGAAGCGACGGTCACCGTCGACCACCGCGATGTGCGACGGGTCGTTCGAATCGCTGCGGTGCATCAGCGCCGTCGCCAATCGGTCCGTCACCGCGCTGTGCCATGCAGGTCGCTCGGCGCGGGCACCGGCGCCCCACCGGTCGAGCGTCGCGTGTTCGTCGACCGTGAGCACCTGCACGTCGCCGACGAGCCCGAACGGGTCGTGCACCGCGGCGGCGAGCAGGGCTCGCCAGTGCGACGGCGCGGCTGCACGATGCCCGTCGTCGGCCGCAGCCGTGTTGAGGTCGAGCTCGATCTCGGGGATGTCGCCTTCGTACGTCGTGAGCTGCACGCGCACGAGATGCCCGGGATCGGCGGCACCCGAGTGCACCCAGGATGTCTCGGCGGGGATCGCTCCGAAGTGGCCGAGGGCACCGCGGGGGATCACGTTCACCACCGCGTCGACCTCGACTGCGGGCGACGTGCCCGGGGAAGCGAAGCGCATGAGCTGCATCAGCGCGCGTGCAGTGCGACGGTGCAGGTCGGCGAAGGTGTCGGTGTCGCGTACTTCGACGGCGAGCGGGAACACCTCCATCACCAGACCGACGAGCTCGCGCGACGCAGCGGCGCGGTTGTGGACGGGCAGGCCGACGGTCACCTCGTCACGGCCGGAGATCCTCGCGAGATGTGCAGCGGTGATCGCGACCAGAAGTGTGGTCCATGACATGTCGGACGACAGGAGCCGATACGGACCTGCGAGCGCGTCGTCGACAGCGGTGCGCAGGTCGGCATCGAGGTTCACCCGGTGCCGCTCGCTGGTCGGTGTGGCGCGGGTGATCGTGCGGTACCAGCCGCCGAGGGGCTCGGGTGCCGACCACGAGGCCCAGTGGTCGGCCGCGACCTGCCGGCGAGGGTCGGGGGCGCGCAGGGATGCCACCCAAGCGCCGAACGACGGTGCCGGTTCGGCCGGTGGATGGCCGGCGTACACAGCGGCTGTCTCCGCGAACACCTGTGCCGACGAGGTGGCATCGGTGACCACATGATGGATGCACAGGTACCAGGTGGCCGTGCCGTCGTCGTGGGTGAGGATCACCGAGTCGTACGGGCACACCGTCGCGTCGACGGGCTTGCTGGCGCGCTCGTTCGCCCACGCCGCGACGTCGTCGCGTCGAAGTTCCAGGATCTCCGACGGAGGCATCTCGTCCATGACGACGGCGCGAGGCTCGCCCGTGGCGGAGCCGGTGTCGAGACGCATCCGGAGTGCGTCGCGTCGGGCGACCACGGCGGCAAAGGCGTCGCGCAGGCGCACCGCGTCGATCGGATCGTCGGCCGGAGCAGCGAGGTGGCTCACGAGGGCCATGTTCTGCAACGGGCTGTCGGGGGCGCGTCGCTGGGACGCCCAGAGGCGTCGTTGGAACGGGGTCAACGTCGCGTCGGGCCGGCGGCGCGTGCTCAACTGCAAGGGCACGGCCGCGGTGAGTGGGGACGGGTGCGAGCCGACGACGGTCATCAGTCCCCCCGACCCGCCGTCGTTGCCTGGCGACGAGCGACGAAGTCCGCCATCGCGTCGACGGTCTGGAAGTGCTCGAGCACGACATCGGTGGGCTCGACGACGATGTCGAGCTCGCTCTCCATCCAGCTCACGATCTGCACCACGCCGAGGGAGTCGACGAGCCCGGTGAGGAGCAGGTCCGTGCCGGGCTCGACCGGGATGCCCGGGTCGAGGGACACCGAATCGTTGATGAAGGCGCACAGCGCGCCTCGAAGGTCGAGGGCGTTCATGAGGTGGGGGACTCCTGCAGTAGTTCCGAGCGGACGCGGCGACGGTCGATCTTCCCCGAGCCCGTGCGAGGAAGATCCGCGAGGCAGATCACTCGCGTCGGGACGGCCGAGGGGTGAAGACGGGACTTCGCGAACGAGATCAGCTCGTGCTCGTCGAACGCGTCGTCCGTCGGGACCACGACTGCGATGATGCCGTCAGCTTCGGGTGTGGGACCGGCGATGACGTGGAGCACCCGTGGCGCGTTGCCGAGAACGGCTTCGACACCGTCGAGCTCGATCCGCGTGCCACGGATCTTCACCTGGTGGTCGCGGCGGCCGAGGTAGTGCAGCAGACCATCGTGGCCGCGCCGCACGAGATCACCCGTGGAGTACCAACTGCCAGGTCCGAGCACGGGGCGTTCCTGGAGCGTCCGCGCGGTGAGCTCGGGCTGACGCCAGTACCCCTGCATCGCCGTCGTGGCTGCCACGAGCAACTCACCCGTCTCACCGTCGGCGACCGGTAGCCCATCGTCGTCGACCACTGCGAGCCGAGCACCCGACCAACCATCGCCGAGCGGCACGTCGCTCGCGGTCACGTCGAGCTCGGCACGGACGAAGCTCCACACCGTGCACTGGTTCACCTCGGCCGGGCCGTACACGTTCGAGATGCCGATCCCGGCAGGCAGCTGCTCGAGCAGAGCGTCGAGCGCCGCGGGGCTGTACGGCTCGCCTCCGTAGAGCAGCCAGCGCAGCGACGACAGGTCGTGTTGGCGCATCGCACCGCGCGATGCGAGCTGCTGGAGGAAGAACGGGACGGTGTACCAGACGGTGGTGCGTTCTGCCGCGCAGCGCTGGGAGAACGACGCCGGGAACTTCATCAGCGCCTCGTCCATCACGACGATCGTCGCTCCCGCGAGCGGCGCGGCGTAGAGCTCGAGCGTGGACATGTCGAAATGCAGCGGTGACATGCCTGCCACCCGGTCCGTCGAGACCAGTCCGTAGGTATCGACCACCAGCTGCGCATAGGCGAGCGCGCTGGCGTGTGTGTGCACGATCGCCTTGGGCACACCGGTCGAGCCGGATGTGAAGATGAGGTACGCGGTGTCCGACAGCGAACGCTGCTCGCGCTCGCCGATCGTGGCTGTGCCCGGGGCTGAGGCGACCACTTCCGCGACATCGATCGCAGGCAACCCGGCGGGCAACCTGGCACCGCTGCGGCGATCCACGAGTGCCGCCACCACCTCGGCGCGCTCGAACATGCCGGCGGTGATGTCGGGCGCGAGCTGGGCATCGATGGGCACCACCACCGCGCCCGCGTGGAGCACGGCCCACACGGCGAGCAGCGATTCGGCGGTCTTGGTGCGGTGCACGGCGACGTGCTGGCCGGCGCGGACGCCGATCCGGTGCAGTTCGACCGCGATCTGCACGACCGCAGCGTGCGCCTCGGCCCAGGTCCAGCGGCGGTTCGTCCCGACGAGGGCCTCGGCCGCAGGCGTCATCGCCGCAGCTCGTTCGATCACGGCAGCGAGGTCTCCCGCCCCGCCGGCGGCAAGGTCACGCACCGACGGACTCCGGATCGCGCTCGGGCACGGGCTGGTCCGCGGGGGCATCCCCGGTGAACACCGGCAGCAGACGGTCCTTCGTGCCCTCGAACCACTGGTAGGCGGCCGCGAACAGCGTGACCGCGATCAGCGGCAGCGCCGCCTTCTGGACATCGAGCCACGGTGCGATGGCGTCGTTGATGCCGAGGTCGTGCTCGAACACACGCTCGTACATCCAACCGAGGCTCACCAGCACGAGCCCGACGGAGGCCAGCTTGAACAGCGGCATGTAGGCACGTGTGCGCCGCAGCAGGAACAGCGCAGGGAAGGCCACGAGGATCACGATCGCCTGGCCGATCTCGATGCCGATGTTGCGACCGAGGAGGGAGACGAGTTGCACGCTGCGGCTGGTCTCGAGGCCGCCGACGAGCGAGGCGAAGCCCATGCCGTGGAAGAGGCCGAAGCCGAAGGCGATCACCCATTCCTTGTTGATCAGCACCGGGGTGAGGTTGTGGATTGCCGCAGCGGCGATCGACAGCGCGATCACGGCTTCGATCACCTTCGACGGCGGCAGCGGCAAGATGTCGAGCCCAGCCAGTGTGAACGTGATCGTGTGGGCGAGGGTGAACATCGATGCGATCTTCAGGATCCGCCACAGCGCCG
Source organism: uncultured Acidimicrobiaceae bacterium (assembly GCA_963791635.1). Classification (GTDB taxonomy): domain Bacteria; phylum Actinomycetota; class Acidimicrobiia; order Acidimicrobiales; family Ilumatobacteraceae; genus VFMC01. Next base: position 402,625 of record CAWBTC010000018.1, on the reverse strand, counting down.
ACTTGAACGAAGCGGCCGGCTGCCAGCGCAGCGCGCCGAACACGAGGACCGACGGCAGGAGCAGCACGAAGATGAACAAGATGTGGTCGGGGCCGGTCTTGATGTGGTCGACGCCGAGCTCGATCGACGCGGTGAGGTTCCTCGTCCACGAGGTGTCGTCGAGCGACACGGTCTGTGTGCGCGAATCGGCGGTGAATCGGACGAACACCTCTTCTGCGTTGTCGAACACGCCGGCCTGCACGTCGTTGCCGATGAGCAGCAAGCCGTCGCGGTCCCTGATCTCGTCGAAGAACGGATCGAACGTCACGTCGAGCACGCGAGGCACCGTCTCGAACTCCACGTCGACGACGAAGTCGACGAAGATGTAGTTGCGGTTCGGCTCCAACGGGTCGTCGGCGAGGGGTTCGACGTTGGTGAACGTGATCGGCCAGATCTCACCGTTCGCGCCGAGTGTGAGGTGCTGTCGGGCGTACTCCTGCAATGCGGGCGTGGCCGTCTCGATGTCGTCGGCGAGGTCCTGGCCGCCCTCGAGGAGATCGATGCCGAGCACCTCCTTGACATCCTCCATCGGCATCTCCACCCGACCGCCGACGGCCTTGTCGGTGATGTCGAGATAGAGGTACGACTGGTTGCCTGCATGGGCCGACGCGTCGAGCGGCGTCAGCGCGCCCAGGCCGACCACGGCAAGGGTGACGGCGACGAGCCGGCGCAACCAGGTCTGGCTGCCGGCGCTGCGATCGTGAGGATGGGTCATGGGGTGCTCCGTCTCGCTGGGCGGTCTGCGCCGAGCAGCCGCACGATGATGTTCCGCTGGATGTCTGATGTGCCCGAGTACGCCATGCCACCCACCGCGTCGCGGAGATAGGTGTGGATGCCGGCTGCGGTCGTGTACCCCTCCGCGCCGAAGAGCTGGAACGCTCGAAGGGCGGCCTGGATGGCGGTCTCGCTCACCTGCACCTTGGCCATGGCCGCGGTGAGGGTGACCGATCGGTCGGTGTCGGCGAGCGCGCCCGCCTTGTAGATCAACAGCCGCGACATCTCGAGTTGGATGGCGAGATCGGCGAGCGGATGGCTGACGGCCTGGTTGGCGCCGATCGGCTGCCCGAACTGCGTGCGGGTCCGTGCCCGATCCACGCAGTGCTCGAGCAGCCGCTGTGTGGCGCCCACCTGCGCGGCGTACAGGTACGCACGCTCGGCCTCCACCGCAGAGGAGAACAGCGTGGCGCCGGCACCCTCGGGGCCGAGGCGGTTCGCCGCCGGCACGACGCAGCCGTCGAGCTCGAGCGTGCCGAACGGTGACGAACCGAGGCCGAACTTCTCGATCGGCGCCGAGGTGTGCACGCCGGGCTGGTCCGTGTCCACCAGGAATGCGGTGATGCCCCAGCGTCCCTTCGACGGGTCCATCGTCGCGAAGACGATCGCGAGATCGGCGACCGGGCCGAGCGTCACCCACGTCTTCAGTCCGTCGATGCGGTAGCCGCCATCGACCGGGGTGGCAGTTGTCGTGATTGCGGAGGAGTCGCTGCCGGCGTCGGGCTCGCTCATCGCGAACGACCCGAACGTCGTGCCGGCGAGGATTCCCGGAAGGTAACGACCGCGCTGGTCATCGTTCGCCCCGCCGTTGAAGGCCGGACCGAAGGCGAACACCTGGCTGGCGAGAGCGAACACGAGACCGGCGTCCTCGCAGCCGTAGCCGAGGCCTTCGAAGGTGAGCAATGCCTCTGTCGCAGTGCAACCACACCCACCCTGCGCCTCGGGGACGAGCAACCCGAACAGCCCGGCGTCGCCGCATCGTTCCCACGTCTGTCGGTCGACGCCGCCACCGTCGAGGTGCTCACGCGCCCAGTTCGACGCCGACACCTTGCGCGGATGGGTCGGATCGAGCAGAGCGGAGAGTGCATCGGCGCGCGGCAACTGCAGGAGTCGTCCGGTCATGGTCGGTCACCGTTCCGCCATCTCACCACGGACATACGTCGCAGCCCGCGTTTGCGGATGACATCCATCCATCGATCCATCGATGCCGCGTGCGCGTGGCCGCCTCGTGGTGACTGCAGCCGTGCCCCGGTCATGTCATCGAGTGAACCACGGCCCCGAGTGCTGCGTCGGATGGATCGCACAGATGGGCAGAACGGACCAAGTGCCCGCGCGGAACGTGGCCTCCTCATCACCAAGTGTCGTGTCGATGAGGACCGGTCGAACCCCTTTTTCGCCAGCGCACGTCTCGTGCTGTTCAGGCCCCCGGGGTGATCAGCTGGTCGACGGGAGCGTGCTCATCGGTCAGCACCTCGGCACCGTCGACGAACGCGTCGAGACCGGCGAGGTCGCCCAGCACCGTGTCGTTGTCGCCGCGAGAGGTGTTGCGCGATTGGATGGCATCGAGGGGGAGCGGATCATCGCTGCCGACCACGACGAAGTTGCCACCGGTCGAGCCCTCGAGGCGCGGCAGCGGGGCGATCACGGCGACGTGGTCGAACACCGACCGCAACGTGGCCACCTCGGCTCGGGCGAAGCCGAGGTCGCCGAAGTCGATGAGGTTGAGCGCGTACACGCCGCCCGGAGCCAGCGCAGTGCGGATCTGGCGCACGAACTCCACAGTGGTCAGGTGCCACGGCACTGCCTCGCCACCGAAGGCGTCTCCGATCACGAGATCCTGCGAGCCGGTCACCAGCTCGCGCAGGTTCACGCGAGCGTCACCGGTGCGGGCCACCAGATCGGCGCTGAGCACGAGCCCGAGCCGATCCTCGGCCAGCTCGACGATCGTGGGGTCGAGCTCGAACACGACGTTCGACGATCCGGGTCGGGTCGCGTCGATGTAGCGCGGCATCGTGAAGCCGCCGCCACCGATGTGAGACGCATCGATGGCGGCGGTACCGGGGGCCACCGACTCGATGACGTCGCCCATGATCTGGGCGTACGTGAACTCCAGGTGAGTGGGATCGTCGAGGTCCACGTAGGAGTTGCGGAGGTCGTCGAGCACCAGCACCCGTCCCGACGGCCGATCGGGATCGACCTGCACGACAGCGCAGAAGTATGTGCTCTCGACGTCGCATGGGGTGCCGGCACTCAGCGCCAGACCACCGGAGGCCGCGAGCGCGAGCAGGCAGCCGATCGCAGCATCGGGCGAGTTGGGTCGTCCGAGCTTGAACCACAAGACGCCGCCGAGGGCGACGAGCGCGATCCCGAGGCCGATGATCACCGGAGTCGTGGGGAACGCCGCCACGAACACGAACCCGGTGACGAAGACGGCCACGAGCGAACCTCCTGTGCCCATCGCCGACAGTCGACCGACCACTTCTCCGGTGTGCTCCACGGAGTCGAGGGAGATCTTGACCACCATCGGTGACACGCAGCTCAGCACCGCGGACGGCAGCAGGAACGACACACCCGCGAGGAACACGATCGAGGCGACCCCTCCATCGAGCCCAGGCCCGAACAGTCGGATCAGCGGCACCGTGGTGACGGCCAGGACTCCTCCGGCTGCGAGTGCAACCGGCAGCATCCCACGAGGATCGCGTCGGTCGGCCAGTCGACCCCCGATGAAGGTGCCGGCAGCGATCCCTGCCAGGACGATCCCGATGATGCCGGTGAAGGTCTGCAGCGTGACGCCGATGTACGGAGCCAACAACCGGCCGGCCAAGATCTCCAGCACCAGCACAGCGCCCGAGGCGACGAAGACGGTGAGGGAGGCAAGACGACTCGACACGGCGTTGCGACGGTAGCGCGATCGCGGCTCCGGTTCCCGCGCGTCGGCTCCCGTTTCGCCGGGTGAGTCGTGTGTGCAAGGGTGACGGAATGCCGTACAACCAGCTCGGACGGGTGGTGCACGACGCCGACGCCCACATCATGGAGACGCCATCGTGGTTGCGCGATCACCTCGAGCCTCACCTGCGTGATCGGGTCGAACCGTTGTCGATGTCGGGCGGCAACGAGCTGAAGCAGACCGGTGATCCGTCGTCACAGCTCGCCGACCTCGAGTCGGCGTTCGTCAGGCTGCACCAGGTGCACTCCTCCGACGCATACCGAGCGTCGGAAGCGGCCGAGATCATGGCCCGCAAGAACTTCGCTGCGACCGGCTCGTTCGTGCCCGACGATCGCTCTCGTGCGCTCGATCTGCTCGGCTTCGGCAGCCAGCTGATGTTCAACACGTTCCACAACCGACGCCTTCGTGACTGGGAACACGGTGCCGATCTCGAGTTGGCCTACGGCGCCGCACGGGCGCACAACCGAGGCATGGTGGAGTTCTGCAGCGTCGATCCCCGGTTGCTGCCCACCTGCTACGTCCCCCTCGCGGACTTCGAGCGAGCTGCAGCCACCGCTGCAGAGGCGATCGAGATGGGTGCGGCAGCGCTGCTCGTGGCGAGCAGTTGCCCGCCGGGGCACTCGCCCAGCCACCGCTCGCTCGACGCGGTGTGGGCCCAGGCACAGGAGGCGCGGATCCCGGTGGTGTTCCACGTGGGGGGGACCGGCGACCTCATCGATCCCGCGTACTTCCAGAACGGCCTGCCGATCCCCCCCGACTTCCACGGCGGCGAGGAGAACTTCCGCTCGGTGGACTACATGGCGATCCCGTTCCCTCCGATGCAGACGTTGGCGACGATGGTCTTCGACGGTGTGTTCGACCGGTTCCCGGAGCTGCGGATCGGTGTGATCGAACAGGGTGCGATCTGGGTGCCGAGCTGGATGCGTCAGATGGAGAGCGCATTCGAGGCCTTCCACAAGCACGAGGATCGCGTGCGTGCGTTGCAGCTGCGACCGAGCGAGTACGTCCGGCGTCAGATGCGATTCACGCCGTACCCGACCGAGGACGTGGGCTGGATCATCACCCAGGCCGGCTCCGAGGTGTTGCTGTTCAACTCCGACTACCCACACGTCGAGGGCGGTCGCCGCCCGATCGAACGCTTCGAGCGCAGCCTCGGCGACGCATCCGAGTCGGTGCGCCAGGCCTTCTACTGCGGGAACTTCCTCGACCTGATGGGTGCCGCGGCGCGTCACCTCGTTGCGGCGTGAGGGCCGAGTGAACACCGGCCCAGTCGCCCCCCGCCCCCCACGGCATCCGGACACGGTGGCAGTCTCGGCCGGCCGGCCGACTGCCGTCGGCGAGCCGCTGAACCACCCGATCGTGCTCGCCTCGAACATCCGCGGCGAAGAGGGCGTCTACGCGCGCACCCACGGTGTGGCGACCTGGGCCGGGCTCGAAGAAGCCGTGGGCGAGCTCGAGGGTGGGCAGGCGACGGCGTTCTCGACCGGCATGGCCGCCGCGTCGGCATGCTTGTTCGCGCTCGCCCCTCGCGTGCTCGTGCTGCCCACGTTCTCCTACTTGGGCGTACGGGCGCTGGTGAACGATCTCGTGGAACAGGCGCGCCTGCAGGTGCGCTTCGTCGACATCACCGACACCGCCGCGGTGGTAGAAGCCGCCGACGGTGCCGACGTGGTGTGGGTGGAGACGCCCACGAACCCGACGCTCGACGTCGCCGACGTCGCTGCCATCGTCGAAGGCGCGCACCGAGTCGGCGCTCGCGTGGTCGTGGACAGCACCTTTGCCACCCCGATCTGCGCTCGGCCGCTCGACGACGGCGCCGATGTCGTGATGCACAGCGGGACGAAGTTCATCGGCGGCCACAGTGATTTGATGATCGGGCTCACCGTCACAGCGGACGAGGTGATCCACGACCGGTTGCGTCACGCGCGCCTCGTGAATGGTGCGACGCCGGGAGCGCTCGAGGCGTTCCTCGCATTGAGAGGCGTGCGCACGCTGCCAGTGCGGATGGAGCGGGCGCAGGCGAACGCCGCGGTGCTCGTCGAGCGGCTGCGCGCTCACCCTGCGGTGGGCGACGTGCGGTACCCGGGGTGGGGTGCGATGGTGTCGTTCGTCGTCGCCGGTGGCGCCGACGCCGCCGACGCGGTGTGTCGCCGTGTCAGGTTGCTGGTGCCGGCCACGAGCCTCGGTGGTGTGGAGTCGACCATCGAACGGCGACAGAAGTACGCAGGTGACGCACACGTGCCGCCCGGTCTGCTGCGGATGAGCGTGGGCATCGAGCACGTCGAGGACGTGTGGGCCGACCTCGCGAACGCACTCGGGGATGAGGCCGAAGGCGCCGACACGGCTGGCGCTCCTGGCGTCAGCTGGCCAGCAGGTCGGCGTAGTCGGGGCGTCCGTCGATGAACTGGGCGACGTACCAGCACGTCGGCACCACCGTCCGACCCGACGTGCGGATGCTGGCCAACGAACGCTCGATGAGGATCGCCGCAACCCCTCGACCTCGGACCGATCGGTCGACCACGGTGTGGGGGAGCTCGATCGTGTCGCCGCGGATGATGTAGTCGGCGAAGCCGACGACCACTCCGTCGATCAGCACCTCGAAGCGCGACGCAGCCGGGTTGTCGATCACCAGCGGGCCGATGGCGGAGGGATGGTCGCGATCGGTCACCACTGCTCCCAGTGAATCGCGTCGGCGATTGGCCGGCGACGAACAGGGCCGAAGCGGCCGATCGGGTATCCGATCGGCACGAGGGCGTAGATGCCGTGGTCCTTCGGAACTCCGAGCACCGATCGGAAGTCGGCCTCGCGGAAGAGGTGCCACACCGTGAGCGTGGCGCCCAGGCCGTTGGCGCGCGCGGCGAGCAACAGGTTCTGCACAGCGGGGTAGATGCTCGATGCCTCGCCGATCCCGCCGGCGTGACGGGCGCCTGCCACCAGGTGGCGCAGCTTGGTGGCACCCAACGTGCGGGCGAGCCCGACAGTGCCCTTCAGATCGAGCAGCGTCGACAGACCAGGGCCCGACCGTCGATAGCACGCCGCCACGAGCGCCGGGGTGTCCTGGAAGTGCTCGGCCTGGTAGCGCAACGCAGCAGCCATGCGTTCGTGCCGCTCGTCGTCCATGGCGGGCACCACGGTGCCCATGAGCTTGGTGTAGGTGTCCACCACATCGCGCCAGAGCTCGGCCAGTTCGGCCATCTTCCGGCGGTCGGTCACCACGACGAACCCGTAGTGCTGCGCGTCCGACCCGCTCGGCGCCCACGTCGCGGCACGCACGATCTCTTCGAGCACCTCGCGTGGCACCGGGTCGGGCTTCAGCCGGCGCATCGCTCGCATCGTCGCCATCACCTGCATGATCGGCGCATCAACGCCGATGGGTACCGGTGCATCGGCCGGCTGTGACAGCTCGGTGGCCTCGGCCCGACGGGGCCCGTGATCGATCGCCATGACCACAGCTTGGCTCATCGCGCACACCACGTTGAACGGCCGCCGGACGAGGCCTGGTCCGGGGTGCGCCGGCACGCAGATGGAGTCGTGCGACGCTCAGGCGGTCGAAGGTGTCAGCGAGGGTGATCCGAGGCGCAGACGGCTCTCGAAGTCCTCGTGGTTCAGGTACGCGCCGCACAGACGGCGGGACCCGGTGTAGGCAGTGCGCCCGTGGAGCACGCGCCAGTTGTCGAAGAGCAACGCGTCGCCCGGGCGCAGGACGTGATGCCATTGGAACGCGCGGTCGTTGGCGATCAGGTCGAACGCCTGCAGCGCCTCGTACACGGCCAGCATCTCGTCGTGGGGGAGCAGGAACGGGGCGCGGTCGGCGTTGTTGAACGACACCTGCACCAGCTCGCCCGTGTGGTCGTGTCGGAACACCGGGCGCGCGGCCATGAGATGCGAACCGTCGCCGATGTACTGGCCGGGGATCGGCACGCCCGCAAGCAGCGCGAACTGCTCGGGGCGGGAATGCTGCATCTCCTCTGCGATGCGGAACCCGTCGACGATCGTGGTCTCGCCACCCTCGCCGTCGAACTCCAGACAGTGAAGCATCTGCAGACCGGGTGCGTCGTGGGAGTAGGTGCCATCGGTATGAGGGCGCAGTTCGAGGTTGGTGTACGCGGTGTCCGCCTTGTTCAGATCGGCGGTGAACTCCCAGAACCCACCGAAGATCGTCTCGCGGACGTAGCCCACGCGCTGGACGAGCGCCTCGGTGGACCGAGCGTCGGCAGGCGTGCCGGTGACGATGCAGAACCCGTACCGCGCGACGAGTTGCAGCCAGGCGATCACGCCATCGTCACTGCCCAACACCTCGTCGTGGGCGATGGACGGGTGGGGCACGATCATGGACGCGTCCCATCGAACACGCTGGCTCTCCACGTGTGCCGTCGCCGTGCACGGCGCGCGGAACCGGGCGAGGAACGACACGGGCAGCGTGCTGGTCGATCCGTCCGCCCACGTGATCTCCACGTCGTCCGAGCTCGGGTCGAGTTGGGCCGAGCTGGCCCTGATGCCGGTGTCGACAGCGGCGGTCCACAGTTGACGCTGTTGGGTGACGGGGTGGAGCGAGGCGACATCGTGAGCGTGATCGCGGGCCCAGATCCATGGATAGGTGCTGCTCGCGCCATCGTGCCAGACCACCTCGAGGCGATCGACGTGGACCTGGAGCGAGGACACCGTGCTCATGGTGAAAACGGTACCACCGTTCAGGATTGCGGCCGGAATGAGCAGCTGGCCCGAGATGTCCCCTGGCGGGGTACGTTGAGATGATGGCCACGACCCCCCGAACACCCGGCACACCAGGCACACCAGGCACACCAGGCACACCAGGCACACCACAAACGTCAGCTCAGCACCAGAGACACCGAGTCCGTGGAGCGGTTCATCCCGGCGCCGGCCGAGACGATCTTCGACCTGCTCGCCGATCCAGCCCGTCATCAGGACATCGATGGATCAGGCACGGTGAAGGGCACCCCCGAGGGTTCCAAGCGCCTCGCCAAGGGCGACCGATTCGGCATGGACATGAAGCAGGGCTTCGGCTACTCGATGGTGAGCGATGTGGTGGAGTTCGAGGAGAACCGCCTCATCGCCTGGCAGTCCAACTCGCCGAACGCGTTCATGGGCCTCTTCGTGGGTGGCCGCATCTGGCGCTACGAGCTCGAGCCCGTCAAGGGGGGCACGCTCGTGCGCGAAACCTGGGACATCAGCAAGGAGAAGGTGAAGGTGATGGTGCGCCCGTTGCGCGCCAAGACCAAGGGGAACATGGAAAAGACGTTGGCCCGCATCGAGGAGCTCGTCACCGCGTGACGCCCCCGTGACCGTGACCGTGGGCGTGACGGATCTCGTGTCGGAACTCGCGCATCGTGATCGCCTCGTAGGTGATCACCGCCCACAGCAGGGCGGTGATGATCGCGAGGGCCACGATCGCGTCCACGCGCGACATCGCAGGCAAGAGCGCGAGGAGCACGATGGCCAACCCGAGGCGCGCCCGGCTCACCGACCTCGTCACCCGAGCCCGGAACGCAGTGTGGCCGAGGTAGTACACGGCTGCCCCACCGCTGAGGGCCGCAGCCGGCACCGCCCCGAGTGGATCGGTGACATGCCCGAGCGTCTTCTTCAATCCGAGCGCGAACAGCACGATGCCGGCGACCATCAGGAAGTGGGCGAGTGAGTACGCATCGCGAGCGAGCTCGTTCTGTTCCTTGCCCACCGGTGTCTGCTCCAATCGGTCGCCGGCAGCGTGGATCGTGACATCGAAGTAGGTCCACCACATCGCCGACACTGCGGCGACTCCGATCACCACGGCGGCCACGATGCCGCCGTCGAGGCGGTCGCTCGCGCCGACGCCGATCGCAACGATCGATTCGCCGAGGGCGATGATGACGATCAGACCATGGCGTTCGGCGAAGTGACGTGGGTCGAGTTGCCATCCGTCGGAGCCGAAGAGATACGGACCCAGCACGTCGAGCGCCACCGCCACCAGCCAGACGATCATCTGGGCGGAACCGTCGAACGCCGCCGCAACAGCGATCAGTGACACGCCCACCACCGTGCTGCCGGCGAGGGCGAACACCGATCTCTGGAGGTTCGGGTCGTCACGGCTGCCGAGGACGAACAGAACGATCTGGCCGACGCGCACCACGCCGTACGCGATCGCGAACGCCAGTGCGGAGCTGTCGAACGCGAGCGGGATGCAGAGTGTGACCACGAGCAACGCCGCCATCGCGCCGAAGATCGCGAAACGGACGGCGCCCTCCTCGGGGTCGACGACGCTCGTGAGCCATGCGTACCCCACCCATGCCCACCACAGCGTCGCAAGCACGAGCAGCGCTCGGGCCACTCCGGTCCACGTGGGCGTGGCCGCCATCATCGCCGTGCACTGCGTGACGGCCAGCACGAAGATCAGATCGAAGAAAAGTTCGAGCGGGGTGACCTGTTCTCCACTCCGGCGAACGGTCGTGATCCGTCGTCGTCTGCCTGCCGTCGCAGTCTCGGCGAAGCCAGGGACACGGTGAGCGTCGTCATTGTGCATCTCGGCATTGTGCATCTCGGCATTGTGGTCGAGCTCGACGCGTCGCGTCACCGGCGTCGGTGTCAGTGGTGCGACCGGGCGGCCGCAGCTTTGATCAGCGAGTCAGGTGATCGAGCACGAGAACGGCACCTCGAGCAACGGCAGCGGATCGACTGCGGCGGCTCGCTGACCACCGGGGTGGACCTCGAAGTGGAGGTGGTAGTTGCCGGGCCCAGGGTTGCCCGTATCGCCCACGTAGCCGATCACTTGACCGCGCCGCACGCGGTCGCGGAGTGACAGGCCGTCGGCGAAACGGGAGAGGTGGGCGAAGAGGTAGTAGGTGCCGTCGGTGTCGGCGATGAGCCCCCAGGCGTTGCCCGACAACGAGGCCGACGCATCGGCCTGGTTCACGAGTACGCCATCGGCCACGGCGTAGACCTCTTGGCCGAGCGTCGCGAGGATGTCGATGCCCTCGTGGCTCCGGCCGCCCGAACGGGCGTCGCCGAAGTTGTCGAGGATGTCGCACCGAGGTGCGGGCCCCATCGGGAACATCAGACCGCCCACTCGCCGCAGGCGCTTGGCGGGGGCAGTGACGGTGGCACCACGCTCGATCGGCATCGGCACCGGCATCGGCGCGGCGGCAGCACCGGGCTCCGGGGTCACCGGTCCACCCGCGTCCCGGCGAGAGCCGAGGGCGGCGACGCACCCGACGAGGGTGGCGGCCGTCCCGAGGAGGAGCGAACGGCGCGATGCGAGTGACGGTTGCTGCATGGTGGTGGGGATGAACGATGCCGGCGCCGGGTTGTTCCGGACACGGCGGCGAGACTACCCACGAACACCGCGGGAGCGACCGCGCCCACCCGATCGGGTGCCCTCTCACCTGCTTCTCACCTTGGCCGGTGTGGCTCCTCACCTTGCTGTCGCAGCATGTGCACATCCCCCATCGGGCTCGCACTCCCCGAGTCCGCCCCAGACAGAGGAAGTCACATGAACAACAAGCTCATCACCAGTGGTCTCATCGCAGGGCTCGTCGCCGGCAGCGGCGCCGGCATGATCCTGACGTCGACCGGCTTCGCCGGCGCCTCGGGCAGTGGTGTCACCGCTGCGGTGGTCGTCGACGACTCCACGGCCGCGAGCACCGATAGCACCACCCACAGCACCGACCGCACGGATCGACTCACGGAGGTGCTCCAGCCCTTGGTCGACGATGGCACGATCACCGCCGAGCAGCTCACTGCGATCGTGGCGACCCTCGACGCTGCCAGCCCCATGGGCCGACATGGCGGCGGACGTGGCGTCGGCATGCGGGGCGAGGGCCTGACCGCCGTCGCCGAGGCGCTCGGCGTGACCGAGGCCGAGCTGCAGACCGCCCTCCAGGGCGGCCAGACCCTCGCCGAGATCGCCGCTGCCGAAGGCGTCGAGGTCCAGACCGTCATCGACACCCTCGTGTCAGCGGCAGGCGCTCACCTGGCCGAGCACGTCGCCGCCGGCGACCTCACCCAGGAAGACGCCGACGCCAAGCTGGTCGAGATGACCACTCGCATCACTGACGCGGTGAACAACGGCGGCCCGGTCGGCGGCGGTCGTGGTGACGGTGGCCGTGGTCCCCGTGGTGACCGTGACCCGATGGTCGCGGCGACCTGGACGACAGCACGGAGGGCACCACCACCGGCGGTGTGACCGTCGACGACGCGTCCGCCTGATCCGTCGGCTCGAACACCCACAGAGAACCAAGGACGCACCACAATGGAGGCGATGAGCGGGCGAGTGCTGGTGGTCGACGATGATCGAGCGATTCGTGAGTCGTTGGCACGAGCGCTCGAGCTCGATGGCTACGAGGTCGAGCTGGCATCCGATGGTGCCATCGCTCTCGCCACCATTCGTGAGCGTCGTCCTGACGTCGCGATCCTCGACGTGATGATGCCCAACATCGACGGTCTCACGGTCTGTCGTGTGTTGCGTGCCGAGCGGGATCGCCTGCCGATCCTGATGCTCACCGCACGCACGGAGACCGCGGACCGTGTGGCCGGTCTCGACGCCGGCGCCGACGACTACCTGCCCAAGCCGTTCGACCTCGACGAGCTGCTGGCACGGCTCCGTGCGCTCCTGCGCCGGGCCAAGCCCGACGATGACGGCGTCGACGCCAACGGCACGTCGCTCCAGGTCGCCGATCTCCGTGTCGACCCGAGCTCTCGCCGGGTGTGGCGCGGCGACGAGGAGATCGAGCTGTCCAAGACCGAGTTCGACCTGCTCGAGTTGCTCGTGCGCAACAGCGGCATCGTGCTCGATCACACCACCATCTACGAGCGGATCTGGAACTACGACTTCGGGCCCGACTCGAAGAACCTTGCCGTGTACATCAGCTACCTCCGCCGCAAGATCGACATCGGTGATCTGCCCAAGCTGATCCACACCGTCCGCGGTGTGGGCTACACCGTCCGCTTCCAGTGAGTGCCGAGGCGAGACCCCGATGAGCCTTCGCCTCAAGTTCGCGGTCGCGATGGTGGCCCTCGCCGCCGGGGCCACCATCGCCGGCGGCGCAGTGAGCTACTTCGCCACCGAGAACGAGCTGCGCAACCAGGTCGACGCATCGCTGGTGGACGCCGCCCAGCGCGTCGCGAACGGCGCGCCCGTCAACAACGGTCGGGTTCCGTTCGGTGACGCCGATGGCGACAGTGATGGTCGGTACCGGAGCTTCACGCAGATCCTCGTGCAGGTGATCGACGCCGATGGCACCGTGGTCGAGCCGCCGCGAAGCGGCGAGCTGCCGGTCATCGAGGACGATCTCCAGGTCGCATCAGGCGCTGCCCGCCGAGGCAACCGCAGCCACGACGTCAGCATCGATGGTGAGCCGTACCGCGTGCTCACCGTGGCTTTGCGCGACGGTGGCGCCGTGCAGTTCGCACGCTCCCTCCAGGAGACCGAGGACGTGCTCGACCGGATCCGCAACCAGACCCTGGTCATCGTCGTCGGCCTCTCGGCCTTGGCCGCGGTGGTCGGCATCGTGATCGCCCAGCAGGTCACTCGCCGCCTCGTCCGCCTCACCGAGGCCGCGACCGTCGTGGCGTCGTCGGGTGATCTCGATCTGCAGGTTCCGGTCGAGGGCCGCGACGAGACCGGCAAGCTCGGCACTGCGTTCAACGGCATGCTGGCGTCGCTCGCACGTTCGAAACAGTCGCAGCAACAACTGGTGCAGGACGCCGGCCACGAGTTGCGCACGCCGCTCACCAGCCTGCGGACGAACGTGCGCGTGATGCAGCGCTTCGATGAGCTGTCGCCTGCCTCTCGTGAGCGGCTCCTGGCGGACCTCGACTCCGAGACCAGGGAGCTCACGTCGATGGTGAACGAGCTGGTCGAACTCGCCACCGATCGTCGTGACGAGGAGCTGCCGACTCCCCTCGAGCTCGGAACCGTGGTGGCCGCCGTCGTCGATCGGGCGCGTCGGCGGTCGGGTCGTGAGATCCAGGTGATCGGCGACAGCAGCCCGGTGATCGCCCGTCCGCAGGCAGTGGAACGAGCCGTGTCCAACCTCGTCGAGAACGCACTGAAGTTCAGCGACGACGCGGTGGAGGTGGCCGTGCATCTCGGCTCGGTGCAGGTCAGCGATCGCGGACCGGGGATCGCCGCCGCGGACCTCGAACGCCTCTTCGATCGCTTCTACCGCAGCGATGCAGCCCGGGCGATGCCAGGCAGTGGACTCGGTCTCGCGATCGTGCGCGACATGGCCGATGCACACGGTGGCTCGGTGATGGCTGCAAACCGCGACGGCGGTGGCGCGACCATCGGGTTCCAGCTGCCGCTCGCACCCTGACCCGCCGACGTGTGCTCAGCGTTGACAGTGGCGTCGGCGTGTGTGACGATCTAAGCGGTAACACTGTTATCAAAGAGCTGTCCTGCTGGTCGATGCCGATCGCCCGACATCTCGATCCGACCGGTCCACACGCCTGGGGAGGCGACCATGACGACAGCAGACACCTCCGTGTACCTCAGCGAGAACTACGCGCCCGTCACCGAGGAGGTCACCGCGTTCGATCTCCCGGTGATCGGTGAACTGCCGACCGATCTCGTCGGCCGGTACCTGCGCAACGGGCCGAACCCGTTCGACCGCGTCGACCCGTCGACGCATCACTGGTTCACGGGTACGGGGATGGTCCACGGTGTCCGCCTCGATGCTGGCCGAGCAGCCTGGTACCGCAACCGCTACGTCGGTGGCACGGCGCTCAGTGCCATGCGAGGCCAGCCCGACATCCCCGGCGCCAACTGGAACGATTCGCCCGGCGGTCCGAACACCAACGTCGGCGGTTTCGCCGGCACGACGTGGGCGATGGTGGAAGCAGGTGGATGCCCGGTCGAGCTCACCTACGAGTTGGAGACCATCGGGCGCAACGACTTCTTCGGCACCCTGCCCGGCGCGTTCACCGCGCATCCCAAGGTGGATGCCGACACGGGTGAGATGCATGCGGTCGTGTACGCGTGGCCGCACTGGATGGACCATGTGCAGTACGTCGTCGTCGGCACCGACGGCCGTGTTCGTCGCACGGTCGACGTACCGGTGCCGGGCATGGTGATGGTGCACGACATGTCGCTCACGCAGAAGTACGCGGTGGTGTACGACCTCCCCGTCACGGTGGACATCGAGTTGGCCATGGCCGGCCGGTTCCCGTTCCGGTGGAGCCCCGGCTACGGCAGCCGTCTCGGCCTTCTGCCTCGTGAGGGTGACGCCGCCGACATCGTGTGGGTCGATGCGCCGATCTGCTACTCGTACCACCCGATGAACGCCTACGACGTCGTCGGTGGACCCGACGACGGCAAGCTGATCATCGACCTGTGCGTCTACGACCGGATGTTCGACGCAGATCTCCTCGGACCGTTCGGGGACGGATGGGCGCGACTCGAACGCTGGACCGTCGACCCTGTGGCCCGCACCGTGAGCACTGTGGTGATCGACGATGCACGCAGCGAGTTCCCGCGTCACCGCGGATCGCTCACCGGCAAGCCGTATCGGTACGGGTACTGCGCGAGCCCTGACGCGTCGCCGACCTGGCCGACGTTCAAGTACGACCTCGTCACCGGCGACAAGCAGGTGTTCGACCATGGGCACGGGCGGAGCGTGGGCGAGCCCGTGTTCGTCTCGCGCCCCGACGCCAAGGCCGAAGACGACGGTTGGTTGGTCACGTTCGTGCACGACGCGACGAACGATGGTGCTGAACTCGTCGTGATCGACGCCCAAGACTTCGATCGCGGCTACGTGGCACGGGTGACGCTTCCGCAGCGCGTGCCCTACGGCTTCCACGGCAACTGGGTCAGTGATCGTTCGGTGCCGCCAAGCTGAGGATCCGAACCGGGGCACCCGGGTCACGATGTTCCAGCTCAGCGGGCGGGGGCTTGTGCTCGGCGGACGATGCCGGGCACCAGGCGGCGGGGAAGGAATCGCGGTGACATTGCGGACAGCCGGTTCATCACGCCGGGCACGACGATGGTCTTGCCCCGGTTCATGCCCTTGACCGCGATGTCCGCGCACGTCTCGGCACTCATGAGTTGCTTGCCCTTGACGAGCCTGGAGCTGCCCATGTCCGCGCCTGCCTGGAACCCGGTGGCGATCGGTCCCGGACACAGCGCCGTCACGGTGACCCCGCTGCCGACCAGCTCGTTGGCCATCGCCTCGGTCAGCGACAGCACGTAGGCCTTGGTCGCGTAGTACCCGGCCATGAGCGGCCCGGGCATGAATGCCGCGGTCGAGGCCACCTGGAGGATGCGACCCGAACCTCGGGCGACCATCGCCGGCAGCAGTGCGCGCGTCAGCTCGGTCAGCGTGACCATGTTGAGTTGCAACATCTGGACCAGCTTGTCGGGATCGGTCCCCACGAACGGGCCGTAGTCACCGACTCCGGCATTGTTCGCGAGCACGTCGATGCGACGGCCACCGAGCCGTTCGGCGAGCGCCCTCCCGGAACCGGGGGTCGAGAGGTCGGCGGTCATCACGTCGACCGTGATGCCGTGTTTCACCGCGAGCTCGTCGGCGAGGCTGCGCAGACGGTCGTCACGTCGGGCAACGAGCACGAGGTTGTAACCGTCCACGGCGAGGCGGCGGGCGAGTGCCTCGCCGATCCCGCTGGAGGCGCCGGTGATGAGTGCGGTGGACGCGACTGATGGATCGGGTGTGGGTCTGCGTTCGGTGGTCATCGGGCCTGAGGTCTCCTCGGTGCAAGGTGAGTTGTGGTCGGTTCTGCGTGCGCGAGGTGAACGTTCCCGCGTCGGAGTCGTCAGAGCTCGGGGGAGTCGTCGGCCACGGCGGCCAGCAGGAGGGCGCGGATGCCGTGGCTGAGTTCCGTGCGGAGGTCGATGTGCAGGCCTGACAGCGCCGGATCGGTGAGCACCTCGGCGACGACAGGAGCCGGATGGGCATGGGGGTAGAGCCCGTTGGCGAGCGCCTGGAGATGAACGAGGAACTGCAGTGCCCGTTCGGTGGTGCAGCCGAGGCGACTCGCGAGCAGCGCGGTCGTGCCCGTACTGCGCAGGACGAGGAACGACTTGTACTCACGAGCGGTGTCCAACGGGATGTTGCGCTCGAGCACCGAGGCGACGAGCGACATCAGGCGCATGAACCGGGGCCGTTCGATCAGGGAATCGACCATGACCGTACGTGACCGACGTGACCGACGTGACCGACGGGACCGACGGGACCGACGGGACCGCTCCGACTCTGGCCGCTGTGGTGTCGAACGACGACGGGGTGTCGCCGAGGTCGCCGAGGTCGCCGAGGTCGCCGAGGTCGCCGAGGTTGCCGAGCGCGGCATCGACGTGATCGAACCAGTGGGCGTATTCGTCCGTGGTGAGTGCGAGCAGCAACGCCTCGCGGGTGGGGACGTAGCGGTAGAGGGTGCCCTTCGCGAGGCCGAGCGCCGCTGCGACGGAGTCCATCGTGAACTCGTCCACCTCCACCTCGTCGAACACCGACCGGCCGGCGTCGACGATGTCGGAGCGACGCGACTGCTTGTCCTCGTCGGTTCGAGCCCGCTGCGTCACGGCGTCATCATAAGTGACGCAGCGTCATTTGGTACCTCGCCGCCAAGCGAACGCGTCTGGAAGACTGCCGCGATGTCCATCGACCCTGATCGTGATGCACCGTTCGATGCCGAGGAGATCCTCGGCGGACTGACGCTCGAGCAGAAGGTGTCCCTGCTCGCCGGTGCCGACAACTGGCACACACAGGGGCTCCCCGGTGTGCCCATCCTCCGGTGCAGCGACGGTCCGGCCGGGGTGCGCGGCACCTCGTGGTCCGGCCCGCCGTCGTCATCGTTCCCGTGCGGCACGGCGCTCGGTGCCAGTTTCGACCCACTGCTTGCAGAAGAGGTCGGTGCTGCCCTCGGTCGCGAGTGCCGATCGAAGGGCGCGCAGATGCTCTTGGCCCCGACGGTCAATCTGCATCGCACGCCGATCGGCGGTCGCAACTTCGAGTGCATGAGCGAGGACCCCGTCCTCACGGCC
Source organism: uncultured Acidimicrobiaceae bacterium (assembly GCA_963791635.1). Classification (GTDB taxonomy): domain Bacteria; phylum Actinomycetota; class Acidimicrobiia; order Acidimicrobiales; family Ilumatobacteraceae; genus VFMC01. The sequence continues at coordinate 384,881 of CAWBTC010000018.1, read as the reverse complement.
CACATGGCGGTCGCCTACGTGAAGGGCGTGCAATCCCAACGCGTCGCCGCGTGCATCAAGCACTTCGTCGCCAACGACACCGAGTTCGAACGGATGACGATCTCGAGCGAGGTCGACGAGCGCACGCTGCGCGAGCTGTACCTCGTGCCGTTCGAGGCCGCTGTTCGTCCGCTCGACGAGGGAGGCGCCGATGTGCGCTCGATCATGAGCAGCTACAACCGGGTCAACGGCTGCTTCGTCCCGGACGATCCGGGCCTGATGCGCACGCTCCTGCGCGACGAATGGGGCTTCGACGGCGTGGTGGTGAGCGACTGGTTCGCCCAACACGACACGGTGGCATCGGCGTTGGCCGGGCTCGACTTGGAGATGCCCGGACCCACCCGTGCGCGCGGCCCGGCACTCGTGCGCGCCGTCCTCGATGGCGAGGTCGATGTGTCGCACGTCGACGAATGCGTCCTGCGGCTCCTGCGGCTCTTCGACTGGTGTGGTCTCACCGATCCGGCTTCCGGCATCGTCGCTGGGGACGAGACGACCGACGATTCCGACGAGACGCGCGACATCATCCGTCGCGCCGCGATCGCCGGCAGCGTGCTGCTCGTGAACCGTGAAGGCGACGACGGCAGGCGTGCCCTCCCGCTGGCCCGCGCAGCCTCGGTGGCTCTGATCGGCCCCAATGCAGCTCGCGGCCAGATCCAGGGCGGCGGGAGCGCACGGGTGCGCGCGAACCGCCCGGTGGCGCTGCTCGGCGCCTTGCAGGCACGAGGTGTCGACGTGCGTCACGAGGCAGGCTGTTCGATCGACAAGACGCTTCCCCCGATGCGTGGTCACTTCGACGTCGTGTATCGAGATCGTGAGGGCAACACCGTCACCGACACCACCGATCGGCTGTCGTTCATGTGGATGGAGGGACCGGCAGCAGGCATCGACCGCAACGCGTTCGGTGCGTCGATCACGGGCAGCTTCGTGCCTGACGTGACCGGTGACTGGGAGCTCGGGGTCGCGGCAGTGGGGCCGGCTGTCGTCATCGTGAACGGAGAGGTGATCGTCGACCTGTCGACCCCGCAGACCGGCGGGTTCTTGTTCGGGGGCGGCAGCAAGGAGATCCGCGTGGTGGTCGCTCTCGAGGCAGGAGTGGAGGCGAGCGTCGAGATCGACCTCGGGCTGATCGAGTACCGGATGATTCGCGGTCTGCTCGTCGGTGCACGCGCGCCGGAGCTGATCGACCCGATGGTCGCCGCGGTCGGGGCGGCAGCGGAAGCCGACGTCGCCGTCGTGGTGGTCGGAACCAACGCCGACTGGGAGACCGAGGGGGAGGATCGCACCACGATGGATCTGCCCGGCCGCCAGGACGAGCTCGTACGTCGTGTGGCCGAAGTGAACCCGAACACGGTGGTCGTGATCAATGCCGGCTCCCCGGTGGGCATGCCGTGGCTGGAAGATGTCGCTGCCGTGGTTCAGGTGTGGTTCCCCGGCGAGGAGTTCGGCAATGCGATCGCCGACATGCTGATCGGTGAAGCAGAACCGGGAGGCCGCCTCCCGATGACGGTGCCGGCCCGACTGGCCGACACCCCGGCGTTCCTCTCACACCCCGGCCAGGGCGGACTCGCGCACTACGACGAGCACCAGTTCATCGGCTATCGGTGGTACGACGCGCGAGAGATCACGCCTCGTTTCCCGTTCGGCTTCGGCCTGGGGTACACGGCCTGGGCGTTCGGCGCGGCCGAGATCAGCGGCACGGTGGCCGAGGGCATCGTGGTGCGGGTACCGGTGACGAACACTGGCCAACGAGCCGGGACGACGGTGGTGCAGTGCTACGTGGCAGCACCCGACTCCGGTCCGCGGCGGCCGCTGCGCGAGCTGCGTGGCTTCGCCAAGGTGCATGCCGAGCCCGGTGCGACGGTGACGGCAGAGATGTGGCTGCCCGAACGAGCGTTTGCCGTGTGGGACGTGGCGACGCACTCCTGGGTCGTGCCCGCAGGTGCCTACCACGTGCTCGTCGGTGAGTCGTCGCGCTCGCTGGAACCGGCCGGTTCGGTGCTCTGCTGACCGATCCCCGAGAGCGTCACGCACCATCGCAGGACCCAACGCAAGAAGCGCGATGGTCCTGCCCTCACGGGACGTTCGGCCCTCACCTGGCCGGTTGCTTGCGCACACAATCAAGGGCAACGACACAGCCCGTGTCGAGTACGAACCGAAAAAGGGGTCGACAGATGAAGCGTCGTACATTGGACATCGCTTTCAGCGTCGGCGGCTTGGTCTTCGGGGTGCTCCTCCTTGTGCTCGGTCTGGTGCTCACCAACCAGGCCAACTTCGCGGAGGACTACGTCACGGATCAGCTGTCGCAACAGCAAATCGCATTTACACCGGCCGAGAACCTCAGCGAGGAAGAGAACGCAAGCAGCTGCCTCGTCAAGTACGCCGGCACCGCCCTCGACAATGGCAAGAAGGCCGAGTGCTACGCGAACGACTACATCGCACTCCACATGCGTGAGAGCGCTACCGAAGCCGGGTACGACGGTGCCACGTATGCCACCCTCGGCGGCGTCACCCGTGGCCTGAGGACAGACCTCCAGGCGGCCACCGACGCCGGTGAGGCCACCGAGCAGATCCAGGCCGACCTGGACGAAGCGAACGGTCTGCGGGACACGATGTTCAAGGGTGAGACCCTCCGTGGTCTGCTGCTGACCACCTACGGCTTCAGCATCTTCGGCGATCGTGCCGGCCTCGCAGCGACGATCGTCTACCTGTTCGCCGCCCTGATGGTCCTCCTGTCGATCGCCGGCATGGTCCACGCCTTCACCACCAAGAAGGACGAGACGGTCCTGCTGGTCGCCCACGATCCTTCGAAGGAGCCCGCACTGGTCTGACGGGGCCGCGACCGGTCATCTCCGGTCATCTCCGGTCAGCGAAAAGGAGTCGAAGGATCCCCGGACCTCGGTCCGGGGATCCTTCGCGTTCAGCAGTCGCGTGGGGCTGGGGGCAGTGCGGAGCGGGACGGCCAGAAGGCCGAGGTGACGCGAGCCCGGTTCAGCTCTGCGCCCACGAGCGCGACCGTTGCATGAAGGCTGAGCCAGGCGAGCAGGGCGATGACTGCGGCGAAGTCGCCGTACACGTTCTCGGCGTTCTCCTGGGACCGGGCGATCACCGTCGTGCCCACCACCTGCAACAGCGAGAACGTCACGCCGGCGACCACAGCGCCCGGCCACACGGAGCGCCAGGTGGTGGCGGCGCTGGTGAGCCAGCGGTAGGTGCATGCGAGCACGACCGCATTCACGAGTGCCGCGGCCGCAACGAGGAGCACGTTGCTGACCGTCGGGAGTCCGGCAGCCGTCACCACGCTTGTCAGGAAGGCGCTGGCGCCCTGGGCGAGGCCGACCACGCCGATGCCGAGCAGCGCCCGCAGGCGCGCCTGCACGAAGGTGTGCCGGTCGTCGATGTCGACGTCGTTGGTGTTGTCGAGTGCCCCCTCGAGTGCGACGAAGGCCTTCAGCCCGCTCCACAGCGCGAGCAGCAGACCGAACACGAGCACGAACAGGTTGCCCTCGAGCGCATCGGGGCTGTTCGCCAGAGTCGGGCCGATGAGCGGGAGCTTTGCCAACGCAGAGTCGACGATCTTGCGCTGGAGGTCCGCGTTGTCCTGCAGGACGAAGCCCAAGACCGTGGTGAACACGAGGAACAGCGGGAACACAGAGATGAAGCCGAAGTGCGACACCAGCGCCGCGCTGCGGCCCGTCTGGTGGAGTCGGAATCCCTCGAGGGCACCGCCGACCATGTCGACGTGTCGGGACCGCTGACGCAAGGTGATCATGCGCGGGCGGCGGGTCCACGGACGACGAGAAGCCATAGTGCGCAGGGAGCGTAGACGGCTCTCCTGTGCGTTGCGCCGATCATGTCGTGTGGCGGGTCACACGCTCAGGATGGCAGTCGCCAGTCGATCGGGGGAAGGCCTGCCTCGGCCAGGGCGTGGTTCGTGCGGCTGAACGGCTTGCTGCCGAAGTAGCCACTGTGGGCGCTCAACGGTGACGGGTGTGCCGACTGGATCACGACGTGGCGAGAGGTGTCGACGAGCGCCTGCTTGCGCCGTGCCGGCGCACCCCACAGCAGGAACACGACGCGTTCGGGTTTGTCGTTCACCGCCCGGAGCACCTCGTCGGTGAAGGTCTCCCAGCCCTTGCCGTGATGCGACCCGGCGGCTCCGCTGCGCACCGTCAGACAGGTGTTCAGCAAGAGCACGCCCTGCGCCGCCCAGGCCTCGAGGTTGCCGTGGCCGGGTGGCTCGATGCCGAGATCGTCGCGCAGTTCGAGGAAGACGTTCTGGAGCGACGGCGGTGGCTTCACGCCGGGTCGCACGGAAAAGCACAGACCGTGGGCCTGGCCTGGCCCGTGGTACGGGTCCTGGCCGAGCAGCACCACGCGGGTCGACGCGTAGGGCGTGAGGTGAAGCGCCTCGAAGACCTGTTCGGCCGGCGGAAAGACGGCGGTTCGCTCCCGCTCTGCAGCGACGAAGTCCTGCAGCTCACGCCAGTACGGCTTGTCGAACTCGCCGCGCAGCAGCGGATTCCAGTCGGTCGTGGCCACGGCGGCGATTCTGACAGTTCGGGTCATGGGACTCCGCTTCGCATCGCTGTCGCTTCTGCGGGAAACGGGCGATGCGCTGCCTCGCCACTACGGTGGCCGTCATGAACCCGGACCGGGACCTGATCGTCGCGATCGACATCGGCAGTACCGAGTTGGCGGCAGGCCTCATGACACTGCGCGGTGACCTCGTTGATCGCACGATGGTGTCGGTCGATCACTCGCTGGGCGCCGATGAGCTGTTCGATTCGCTTGCCGGCATCGTCGACGACATGCTCGTGCGCGCGGAGGAGCACCACCAGATGAACTCGATCGCCGTCGGCGTCGGGTGCGCCGGACCGATCGAGCCCAACGTGGAGACGGTCTCGCCGGTGAACATCGAGGCGTGGCGCAACTTCCCGCTGCGAGCTCGGCTGGCCGAAGCGACGTCGCTCCCCGTGTACGGCGACCTCGATGCGAAGTCGATCGCCATGGCGGAAGGATGGCTCGGCGCTGCGCAGGGCCAGTCGAGCTTCCTGGCGATGGTGGTGTCGACCGGTGTGGGCGGAGGCGTCGTGTTGAACGGCCAACTCCTCGACGGAGCCACCGGCAATGCGGGCCACATCGGCCATGTCGTGGTCGAGCCCAATGGTCGGCGCTGTTCGTGCGGTTCGCGGGGTTGTCTGGAGGCAGAGGCGTCCGGTCGGGCGATCGAGTCGATCACCGGTCGCCCGCTCACGGAGCCGAGCTACGAGATCATGCAGCGAACGGGCGAGCTGGTCGGCCGTGCGGTCGCATCGGTCTGCAGCCTGCTCGACCTCGACCTGGTGGTCGTCGGGGGGTCGGTGGCCCTGGGTTTCGGCGCCACCTTCTTGAACTCGGCCCAGGCGGCGCTCGACCGTCACGCCCGCCTCGAGTACATGCGCGGCGCGCGCATCACACCAGCCCGTCTCGGCGATCGCGGCCCGCTGGTCGGTGCAGGTGCCGTTGGTCTGCGCGGGGTCCGTCGGGGCAGCAGGGCGATCGCTCAGTAGAGTCCGCCGAATGGCGATCCTGATCCGCTCCCTCATCTCGGGTGCGCCCGACACGGCGCACGAACCGGCGTTGATCGACGACGTCGGCGCGACATCGTGGGCCGAACTCGATGTTCGAGTCGACCGGCTGATCCACCACCTGCGGGACAGCGCCGGTCTCCAGCCGGGGGATCGCATCGCACTGCTGTCAGGCAACCGTCGTGAGGCCTTCGAGGTGCTCGTTGCCGTTGCTCACATGGGCATCCAGGTGGTGCCGATCAACTGGCACTTCTCGGCCGACGAGGTGGAGTACGTGGTCGCTGACTCGGAGTCGAAACTCGTCGTCACCGATCCCACGTACGCTGCGAATGCGGCTGGGGTCGCCGTCCCCGAGTTGCGCTTCGGCGAGCCGTACGAGTCAGCGCTCGCCGGTGCATCGTCCGACGAGCCCGCCGACCAGACGATGGGCGGCGTGATGTTCTACACGTCGGGGACGACCGGACGTCCGAAGGGGGTGCGCAACACAGCGTTTGCCGGGGGCGTGCCACCCGAGGTCTACCAGCTGATGGCTGCCGGCATGGTCAACATCGGTTTCCCGCCGCGGGGTCGCACCCTGTTGTGCGGCCCGCACTACCACTCTGCCCAGTGGGCGTTCACGTTCTTCCCCCTGATCGGCGGCTCGGCGATCGTGATGCAGCGATCGTTCGTGCCCGAAGAGACGCTCGAACTGATCGACCGACACGCAATCACCAACGTCCACTTGGTGCCGACGCAGTTCGTGCGCTTGCTGCGCGTCGATGCAGCGCGCCGTGGCGCGTTCAGCGGCGAGTCGTTGCAGCTCGTGCTGCACGGCGCCGCCCCGTGCTCGCCCTCGGTGAAGCGGCAGATGATCGACTGGTGGGGACCAAAGGTCACCGAGTACTACGGGGCCACCGAAGGCGGTGTGGTGTCGATCATCAGTGCCGAGGAGTGGCTCGCCAAGCCCGGGTCGGTGGGCAAGCCGATGGCCAACATGATCGTGAAGATCGTGCCGGACAGCTCCGCCGACGAGCAGCCTGCCGGAGCGGAGAACGCGCCGGCTGGTCCGTACGACGAAGGGGTGATCCACGTGCGCAACGCAATGGGTACCGACTTCGAGTACCTCAACGAGCCCGGCAAGACGGCCGAGGCACACCTCGAACCGGGCATGTTCACCCTCGGCGACATCGGCTACCTCGACGACGACGGCTACCTCTATCTCAGCGATCGCAAGATCGACATGATCATCTCAGGGGGCGTCAACATCTATCCGGCAGAGATCGAGGGGGTGCTGGCTGCTCATCCGGCGGTGGTCGACGTGGCGGTGTTCGGCGTCCCCGACGACGAGTTCGGCGAGCAGGTGAAGGCGGCCGTCCAACTCATGGACGGCACGCTCTGGGATGCCGACCTGGAGGCGTCGTTGGTCACGCTTGCCCGGGACAAGCTCGCCGGGTACAAGGTGCCACGCAGCTTCGACGTGGTGGAGGCGATGCCGCGCAGCGAGGCCGGCAAGCTGTTGAAGCGTCAGCTGCGCACCCCGTACTGGGATGCCGCCGGCCGCAAGATCTGAGTCGGCTCCGACCCCGAGGCTCGCGACGTATTGCCGACGAAGCACGTCAGAGTTCTGATGCGGTTCTCATCGCGTCTGCGTTTCTGACAAGGTGGAGACATGACGAAGGTTCGTTCCTCCGATGGCAAGATGATCGACGACCGCCGCGGTCGCTCCAGTGGAGGAGGCGGCGGCTTTCCGGGACTCGGCGGCGGAGGCGGAGGCGGAGGCTTCCCGTTCCCGATGAAGGCCGGTGGCGGCCTGCTCGGCATCATCGTCGTGATCGCCGCCATGGTGCTGCCGCAACTGCTGGGCGCCGGGGGTCCCTCCTCGAGCGGACTCGCTGGTGGTGGCTCGTCGGGACAGCCGAGCGCGGAGAGCGCTGACGGCACCTGCAGCAGCGACCAGGAACAGGTGCTGTGCGGTGCGACGATCGACGTGCAGACCTACTGGCAGAAGGCCCTCCCGACGTTCTTCGGCAAGGACTACACGGTGACCCAGACGGTGTTCTTCTCCGGTGGCACGACCACGTCGTGCGGCCAGGCGTCGTCGCAGACCGGTCCGTTCTACTGCCCCCTCGATTCGCTCGTGTACTTCGACCTCGACTTCCTCGTCGCGCTCGAGAAGCAGCTGATCGGCAAGTCCACCGACCTCGCACAGCAGTACATCGTGGCCCACGAGTACGGCCACCACGTGCAGAACCTGCTCGGCACCAACGCCGAGGTGCAACGCGTGTCCCAGAGCCGGCCGGATCTGGCGAACCAGTATTCGGTCGCACTCGAACTGCAGGCTGACTGCTACGCCGGCGCCTGGGTGCGCGACGTGGCCGACCGCGGCCTGCTCGACTCGACCACCGAGATCAACGAGGCGCTGAACGCGGCAGAGGGTGTCGGTGACGACCGGATCCAGGAAAAGACGCAGGGGCGGATCGATCCCGAGTCGTGGACCCACGGATCTGCCCAGCAGCGTCAGGATTGGTTCATGCGTGGCTACAACACCAAGGACCCGCGCCGCTGCAACACCTTCGACGAGGTCGTGTAGAACCGGCTCCTGTCGGCCAGCTCCTCCGAGGGCGAGCTCTGGGACGGATCGACGAGTGCGGCGTTCATCCGCCGAAGCGGCGGTACACGCGTTCGAGCGGACCGAGTCCGACGAAGCGGCGCCACCATGCGGCGATCACGAGCGCGAGGACCCAGAACGTGAGCGCGAAGACCAGTGACGTGTCGAGGCCCGTGCTCCCGACCATCTGAGCCCGGTCGACGATGGCGCGGAAGACGAGCACGTGGGCGACGTAGATCGACAGCGTCATCTCGCCGGCTGACTGCAGCACGCGCATCGGCGTGGAAGCACGCCACCGCTCGGCTGCGCTCGTCACCACCGCGTACGCGGCGAGCGCCGAACCGAGCGTGCCGGCGGTGTACACGAGCCCACGGTCGAACGGTCGGGTGGACCACAGCGTGATCCAGACGGAGTCGTCCGCTCGTCCGTCGGTCACGATGTGGTTCACCAGATAGGTGACCGCTGTCGTGGACGCGCCGACCGCAGCCAGGAGTCCGAGCCGCACCTGTCCGAGGTGCCGCCCGAGCACCATGCCGGCGCACAGGAACGTCATCCAGGGAAGTAGCGGATGCGTGCCGTTGACGAAGGTGTCGAGCAGCAGCCCGCGTGGTGATCGCGTGCTCAACGTGTCGGGTGAGGTGAGCCAGGTGAGTGGCCGACCGTCGCTGTCGCGTGTGACCACCTGCCACTGGATGATCGCCGCACCGATCGCCGACGCAGCGCCGATCAGGACCAGCCAGCGCGATCTGAGGGTGAACAGCAGCGCGGCCATCACGAAGAACGCGCCGTAGAAGAACAGGATCGTGCCGGGCCAGATCCAGTCGAGGACGAGCCCGAAGGTGTACAGGAGCAGGCCGCGACGCACGAGACGCCACCGGTCGTCGCGCACCGCGGCGCGATCGCCGCTCGTCCGGCTCCGCTTCGTCAGCAGGGTGACGCCGACGCCGGCGACGAGCACGAAGGTGGCGGCAAACCGTGTGGCGAGCACGCCGGTCCACGGATCGAACCACCGCTGGGGGAGCGTGGCATCCGAAGCGGCCGCCGCGCCGACGCCGTTGAGGTAGCCGTGGTAGTTCATGATCACCACACCGATGAGCGCCAGCGCCCGCGTGACGTCGGGGCCGATCAGCCGCTGCGCGCGGTGCTGCACCGGGGGCAGTCCGGAGGCCGCCAGCGAGATCGGTGCCGGCTGCGGATCCGCGGCAGGCGTGTTCGCCACGTCGTCGACGTCGCTCACGTCCACGCCACCTCGTCGGCCTGGGCGAGGATCAGCGGCCGCTGCACGTCGACCCAGTCGCCGACCGCGGGCACCGCGCCGTCTGCCGCGACGAAGCACATCGAGGTGTGCATGTGCGGTGCCTCGAGCAAGACCAGGCGCCGCCGGAGGTGGTGGAACGGACTGAGTCCGTCTGCCAGAGCTGCGACGCCATGGCTCGAGCCGGCGCCGACCATCACCAACCACCCGTCATCGGGGACGGGCACGCCGCGGTAGCCGACGGTGGCACCGGCGGCCACCGGGCGCACGTCGATCACGTCGGCGCCGAGGTGCACGAACGACTTGTCGCCGTGCCACAGGGCGGTGCCGGCGCGCAACTGGAAGCGTCGCTCGGGATGACGTGCGGCCAACGCGGTCACGGCGGTGGCGCCGAGGTGGCTCACCGACAGCGGGATGACCGGGTCGAGCGACGGAAGCCAGGCTTCGATGTCGCTCGTCTGGCGAACGTCGTCGCGACCGGGGCCGGGCAACGGGAGGTGCAGCACGTACGAGTGCACGGTGTTGCCTCGCCGGCGGACCTCGTCGACCAACTCCGCAACCGCGTCGGGCTCGCAGCCGTAGCGGGCCATGTCCGACAGCAGCTTCACCGCGACCGGGCCCCGATGGTCGGCGAGCGCGGAGAGGTGATGGGTGTTGCCCACCGTGGGCACGATCCAGTCGGGAACCGGTGCCGGACGGACCATCGGTGTCAGCACGAGCACGAACTCGTCACCCTGGCGCCGATGTGCGAGCGCCTCGTGAACCGTGCCCATCGCCAACAGACTGCTCCACGTCGCGGCCTCGGCGGCGAGCGTTGCCCGACCGATGCCATAGCCGTTTCCCTTCACCACCGGCAGGACGTCGGCGGCGTTGCCCACTGACGTGCGCACCGAGGCGATGTGATCGTGCCAGCGTCGACGGTCGATGGTGAGCCGGAGGGTCATCGGCGGCCACGGTACCCGCAGCCGTGGGCCGCCGACAGCCCGTGGTGTGGTCGGGGCGGTCACCGACCGATGCCTCGTCCGAGAAACACGACTTGTCTGATCGGAATTATGGGCCTAGCGTGAGTGGCATGGCTCTGCGTTCCTGGTTCGGATTCCCCAATCCCGTCAATGAGACCTCGGCGCGTCTCGTCGCCGCCGGTGCCGTGGTCCAGTCGGTCGCGTTCCTGGTCATCCGAGATTGGTGGGTGCTGATGCCGTTGGCGTTCGGCTTCCTCGCCCGTGTGCTCGCCGGCCCCCGATTCAGCCCCCTCGGTCGCCTCGTCACCGAGGTGATCACGCCGCGCCTGCGCGGCGAGCACCGGTTCGTCCCCGGCCCGCCGAAGCGGTTCGCCCAGGGCATCGGTCTCGCGTGCAGTGGTGGCGCCCTCGTCGCCGAGCTGGCCGGCGCCGGCACCATCGCGATCGTGCTGATCGCCGGCTTGGCGTTCGCGGCCACGCTCGAGGCTGCGTTCGCCGTGTGTCTCGGCTGCATGATCTTCGGCCGATTGATGGCATGGGGCGTGATCCCCGCCGAGGTGTGCGAGTCGTGCAACGACATCAGCGGCCGGCTTGCGGCTCGCTCACGTGAGCTCAGCTCGACCACCGTTTGACCCGAACGTCCTGACCCGAACGTCCTGACCGGTCCGGCCACCGATTGCGGTCATCGATCTCCTGGGTCGCGCGGCGGCCACGATTCGAAGCTCGGCAGCAATGCCGCCAACGATCGCCGTCGCCATGCCCCCACCCACACGCCCGTGCCATAGGCGAGGTCGTCGAGCAGGTGCAGCGCGGCATAGCGCACCGGGTCGATCCGATCCGCCGCTGCGTCGCGCCGGCCGTGCTCGTCTCGTCGGTCGAGCACGATCGGGACGATCACGGCGGCGACCAGCATTCGTCGTGCGCGACGTGACGTCAGCGCGGCGACGGCAGCGGCCGGCCACCAGGCCCGAGTGAGCGTGCTCGCCAAGAGCCGCCCTGCGTAGAGGTTGCCCATCCCGGCCAGTCGGAGCGACTCTGCTGCAGGTACTTGGCGCAGCTTTCGCACGAGTGCGACCGTGGTGCCGGCCCCGATGGTGAGACCGACGAGGGGAAAGCCAGCGGCGATCGGCGCCCACGCGGCGGCGCTCCATCCGCTCATCCGCAGGGGCGCAAGTGCACCGGGATGCCGTTCGGCGAGCGCAGCTGCCGACGTGCCATACCGAAACCGTTGGGCGACCCACGCGCGCACCGTTGAACGTGTGCGATGTCGGGCCACGACACTCGGCTCGTAGCGGCACCGCCAGCCGGCCTGATGGACGCGCCACACCAGGTCCACGTCCTCGCCCCACCTGAGCTCGACGTCGAACCCACCCACCGCACGCACGGCATCGGTCCGGCAGACGATCACCGCCGCCGGGACGTACGAGACACGTGTGGTCGGAGCCACTCGTGCAGGCTGATCTCCGAGATCGAGCGGGGCGCGGTCCGCCTCGAACCGGGTGAGCACGCTGGACGAGGCTCCGGTGGCTCCGGTGGCGCGGATCCGCGGGGCGACGAGCGCGACCCGAGCGTCGTCGAACCATGCCAGCAACGACAGCAGTTCACGCTCGTCGATCTGGACGTCGTCGTCGACGAAGGCGACGAACTCGGTGGTGACCTCGGCCAGCCCCGCGTTGCGCGCCCCGCCCGGGCCCACGTTGCGGTCGAGGCGAACGAGGCGCGCACCTGGTGGCACGTCGTCGATCGCGAGGGGTGGGACGGACGCGTCGTCGACCACGATCGATGGACACGACCACCCGGGATGGCGCGAGGCGGTGTCCGACCCGCTCCGCATCATCGGGGTGACGATGGTGAGTTCCCCAGCGAGTCGAGGGTCGACAGGCTCCCCAGGGTCGTGCAGCGGGTGGACGATCCCGAGGTCGAGCAACCGATCGATCAATCGGCCGATCCCAGGTGTGCCCACGACGACCGACCCTGCCGCCTCGAGGGATCGCACCACGTTCACACCGCCGGGCGACAGCGTGAGCAGGCGCAGTGGCGACCCTCCGATCAGCACCCGGCCGTCGGCGGGCCGGCGGAACGAAGCGTCGAAGCGCAGCCGAATCGTTCTCGGCTCGGTCGCTGAGTCGTTCACCGGCTCGTGCGCGGAGTCGGGCACCGGCCGTTCGTTCGCGCCGGTCACGGGTGTGGCGTCCACCACGCGTCCACCGTCGCCACGAGGTCGGCCACCAGGCGGGACAGGAGTGAGTGACCGTACGCAGCCGTCGCCATAGTCGGGTCGCCCAGCACACCGTTGGGGCTCACGGCGCGCACCCCTTCGTGGCGCAGGTCGTCGATCAGTTCTGTCACGTGTTCACGTCGACCGACCTCAGCTCGCTCGATCCGCACCGTCTCCGGCGCAATCGCCAGGAGCAGCGACGTCTCGGTGTGGCCAGCGTGCGCATCGGCGCCTGCGATGTGGGGCCACCACGCCAACACCCGTCGACCGTCGGCGGTGCTCTGCATCACGGCTCGGCGTACCGCTGCCGCATTGCCACCGTGACCGTTCACGAGGACCACGGCGTCGGCCCAGTCGGCAGAACGGACGAGCTCCACCAAGACGTCGGTCATCACCTCCGTGCCGATCGACAGCGTGCCCGCGAACCCTGCATGTTCGCCGCTCGCGGTGATCGCGAGGGCGGGCGCAACGATCACTTCGCCGCGCGGTGCCGACGTCGCGTCGGTGGTGCTGCAGGCGGCGGTGAAGACGTCCGCGAGCGCTTCGCAGAGTGCTTCTGAGAGTGCTTCTGAGAGTGCGACGGCGATGCGCGTGTCGGTGTCGAGCGGAAGATGCGGACCGTGCTGTTCACACGAGCCGATCGGCACGACGAGGAGGGGCAGCACCGGCGAGTTGGCTGCCACCTCAGGCGAGGTGCGGGCACCGAGGCCCGGACGCGGAGTTGGCGGCCCTGTCATCGAGCGGCGGCCAACCCGGCCAACAACGCGGCCGCCGTTGTGCGGTACACCGCATCCCAATCGAGTCCGGGTGGACCGACGTGTCGTCGTTCGAGACTCACGACCCCGTGGCATGCTGCCCACACCGAGGCCGCAGTCATCACCGGATCGGCGGCAGTCAGCAGTCCGGCATCCATCGCTCGGGCCAAGCGATCGGCGAGCAACTGCAAGGTGCCGCCGGCGTGGGCGACCGCCTGCGGTGACGGGTCGAACTCCACGACTGCATCGAACATGACTGCGTAGTACGTGGGGTGCTCGAGGGCGAACCGTCGGTACGCCTCGCCCGAACTGCGCAGGTCAACCATCGGATCGTCCGTCACCGAGATCGAACCCAGTGCATCGCTCAGGCGTTTGAACCCCTCGACGTACAGGTGCTCCACCACGCCGTCCTTCCCGCCGAAGCGCGAGTAGACGTTCATCGTGCTGACCCCGGCAACCGACGCGATGCGCCGCACCGTGAGTGCGGCCGGGCCCTCGTGGGCGAGAACGTGGTTGGCAGCACGCAGGAGGGTGGCGCCCACCTGGTCGATCTCCTCGATGCCTGGCATCTCCGGCGTCCCCACCATCGCGGTTCACGATAGTGCCGCCGTCGAGGCGACCGCCGGGTGCGTGTCTCCGATCGCGCCCTCCTGCGGCTCCCGCTCCCTTCTCACGCGTGCTCGGTACTAGGACCATCGGCCACTGGCGGCCGCCCGTCATCGCGTCGAAGGTGGAGGCTGTGCTGCCCTCCACACGCCTCCAGTGCCACCGGGTGACCCCGACGCGTACCACGACGCGTCCTGCCGCTGCGATGGGTCGGCTGGGCCATCCGAGCGCGACGCATTGTGTCGTGCGATCCAGAGCTGCCACGATGCTCGGATGCGTCGTGGCGGTCGTGATCGGAGCGGGGGGCTCGAACTGAAGGACCCGATCTCCGTCGCGCGCCTGATCGGGCGCTTCGCCATCGCGGGCGTGGTCGTCCTCGCGCTCGTGAGCGCGCTCACGGCGCTCGCCAGTCGACGCATCGGCACCGACCAGGCGATCGCCGATGCGCAGCGCGTCACCTACATCACCGGCAAGGGCATCATCGAGCCGCTCCTCGACCAGCGTCTCATGGAGCACGACCGCGACGCACTCGAACACCTCGACCGGGCCGTACGCGACACCCTGCTCGAGGGTTCGCTCGTTCGGATCAAGGTCTGGTCGAGAGATGGTGTCGTCGTCTACTCGGACGAGTCGCGTCTCATCGGGGAGCAGTTCGCACTGGAGGCCGACGCGTTGGAGGTGCTCGCGACCGGTGAGGCCCATGCCGACGTGAGCGACCTGGCCTCCGACGAGAACCAGTTCGAGACCGAGTCGAAGTTGCTCGAGGTCTATCAGCGGCTCGAAACCTCCACGGGCGAACCAGTGCTCTACGAGGCGTACTTCCGCTACAGCGGTGTCGCAGCTGTGGGACGGAAGCTGTGGACCCAGTTCGCCCCGATCGCGATCGGCGCGCTCGTGTTGTTGCAGCTCGTGCAGATCCCCCTCGCATGGTCGATGGCCCGACGGTTGCGCTCCGGTCAGCTCGAACGCGAGCGGCTCCTGCGCCACGCCATCGATGCCTCCGACAACGAACGACGACGCATCGCCGGCGATCTCCACGACGGGGTGGTGCAGGAACTGACCGGCGTGTCGCTCGGCCTCGCCGCGCTCGGGCGCGCTGCGGACATCCCACGGACCCAGGTGCTGGAGGCGTCGTCGGCGATCCGCAACAGCATCAAGTCGTTGCGATCACTCCTGGTGGAGATCTACCCACCGAACCTGCACGAAGAGGGCCTGGAGTCCGCGGTCAGTGATCTGCTGAGCGGTCTGGCCGCGCGCGGTGTCGCCACCGAGCTCACGGTCGATCTGGGCGGGAGCAGCCTGCCGCGCGATGTCACCGCGCTCATCTATCGAACGGCGCAAGAGGCGCTCCGCAACGTGTCAGCGCATTCGCACGCCCGAAGCGTCAGCGTCGACCTCCGCTTCTGCAACGATCATCATGTGCGGCTCACCGTCGATGACGACGGCCGCGGATTCTCGGCTGAGCAGCTGGCCGATCGAGGGACGGAGGGACACGTGGGATTGCGTTCACTGGCAGACCTGGTCGCGGACATGGGTGGCTCGCTGGAGGCCCGTTCCCTCCCGGGGCAGGGCACGAGCGTGCTCGTCGACGTCCCCGTGAGCGGACAGGACCCCGCATGATTCGCGTGGTGGTCGTCGACGACCACGTCGTGGTCAGGTCAGGGCTCGAGCAGCTGCTCGCGACGACGCCCGACATCCAGCTCGTGGGCACGGCCTCGAACGGGTTGGAGGCGATCGACGTGGTGGCCGCCACCGATCCGGACGTCGTGCTGATGGATCTGTCGATGCCCGAGCTCGACGGCGTCGAGGCCACCCGGCAGATCTCGGATCGCTTCCCGCGCAGCCGCGTGCTCGTGCTCACCTCGTTCTCCGACCAGACCCGCATCCTCGATGCACTGGCTGCCGGTGCCGACGGCTATCTGCTGAAGCACGCCGAGCCCGATGAGATCGCAGCCGGGATCCGCAGCATGTTCGCGGGTGGGTCGCCGCTCGACCCGAAAGCGGCCCGCGTGCTGCTCGAGTCGCGGCGCAGCCGCCAGGAGGCAGTCCACCTCACCGATCGCGAGCGCGAGGTGCTCCTCCTCGTGCGCGGTGGGCTCGCGAACAAGCAGATCGGCCGACGTCTGGGCATCACCGAGCGCACCGTGAAGGCGCACCTCACGAGCGTGTTCCAGCGGCTCGGCGTCACGGATCGCACCCAAGCAGCGATGTGGGCATCCACGCACCTGGAGTGATCCTCGCTGACGCAGCCGGAAGATTCAGCGTTGGCTGTCGCTGCCGCCTGGCAGGGTCAGCCCCCACCGCCCTTGCCGCTGTTGTCGCTTCCACTCCCGCTTCCACTTCCACTTCCACTTCCACCGCTCCCGCTCCCACTTCCACCGCTCCCGCTCCCTCCACCGTCGTCGTCGGGCAGGGTGTCACTCGGCACCGATCCCGATGTGGTCCATGGCACCGTGGCGTCGGTCGCCGCCGAGGGGCTCGCGGCGGTGACGTCGGGCGTCGTGGTCCAGGTGGGGGCCTGCGTCGAGGTGGAGGAGTGATCGGGCGAGCTGGTGCTCGTGGCCGGTGAGCTCCCGGTCCCCGAGTTGCCGGTCCCGGAGTTGCTGGCGGGTGCGGCTGTCGGCGTTGTCGGCGTTATCGGCGTTGTCGCCAAGGTGCTGCTGCCGCTGGATCCGCTGCCGCTGTTGGAGCCACCGGTCGACTTGTTGGTGGCGGGCTGCGCTGCGACGATCGCCTCGAGTGTCGACGGTGGCGCGGCATCGGTGGTCGCCGGCCCGGTTGTGCTGACGAGATCACGAGCGGACTCGACGCTCGCGACCGGTGGGGTCGCGGGATCGATGAGCACCACTCGGTTGGCTCGCGGGGTGGTGGCTTCGGAGGAGGTCTCGCCTTCCGGCGCCTTGCCGGGGTTCTGCCACACCGACTCGTTGGTCGGGTTCCCGAGGCTCGGGAACAGCGTGGCGTTCACTGCGGTGACCGCTCCCACCGCACCGGCGAGCGCTATGCCGATCAAGGAGACACCGGACAGACGCATGCGGTGACCGTGCTGACTCGGGTTGCTCTGCAGCACATCACGTACGCCCATCGCCCTGGTGGGCAGGCCTGGGCGCCGTGAACTGATCACTGCCGGACGGGTATCGATAGGTGACATGGTGGCGGACGGAGCGGCGCGATGAGCCGAGCGGTCGCCGTCGACGGGATGCACGGCTCCAGTGTGCCCGCCGGACCCCTGAGCGGCCATTGGACAATGGTCGTAGCACTGCCGTCCGTGCGCCGTTGATCGCCGGCGCTCGCGACTGATCAGCGACGGTGGCCGCGTCAGACCAGGTAGCCCCAGGTGCGCAGCGTTGCGACGATGCGTTCGGCAGCGGCTCGGGGCTCGAGCGCGACCGTCTCGCCGCGAGCCGGCCCTGCACCGGCGTCGGTGAGGCGGCGGAGTCGGTCGAGCGCGTCGTCGCCACTCGGAGCAGGCATCACCCTCGCTCGGGGCCGGTACGGCGTGACGATGGTCGGAGCACCGTGGTGATGTGCCGGAGGCGTGCGCGACACGTGGATCGGCGCTGTGCGGCTGGCCAACGCTCGTGGAAGTGGGGCACGGCGGAGCGTGGCCAGCGACCCTTCCACCGAGAGCACACACGGCGTCGGCACGGCCAGCACCTCCCGCCGGCCGCCGTCGAGACGACGGGTGGCGTGCACCACGTCGCCCGCGACCGAGGCGGTCATGTCGACGTCGACTGCGACGAGCCCGAGGGCCTGGGCGATCCGCCGGTGGTGGGCGATGAACGCGGGCACCGATCCGCTGCCTCGATCGAGCGAGTAGTCGCCGCACAGCACGACCGTGGCATCAGCGAGCAACTGGGCGAGCTCGAACGCAACGTCGCGCGAGTCGGCATCGGTCGTCATGTCGAGGCGGATGGCTCGTGTGGCGCCCGCTGCCAGCGCCTCGCGCAGGGCTCGTTCGGCACCGGTGGGACCCGCGGTGAACACCGTCACGGTCGTGCCGAGCGATTCGGCCAGACGCAGCGCCAGTTCCAGAGCGGCACGGTCGGCGGCCGAGACGCCTGCGAAGCGATCGTCGCTCGGGTCGGGTCGTACTTGGTCGCCATCGCGACGAGCCGGGGTCCACTTGAGGCAGACAGCGATCATCGGGGACCGCCCCTCGTCATGACCATCGGGGAGCGCCTCATGTCCGACGGAACACGACGCCGTGTCCGCCGTCGGGGTAGGTCCAGCTGATGGCTCCCTCCTCGTTGCACACGAGGTAGCAGGTGCCGCACTCGAAGCACTGTTCGTAGTTGAAGACGATGCCACCATCGCTCGTGGGCACGAACAGGTTCGCCGGGCATGCCACGATGCAGGCCTGGGTGCTGCAACCCTCGCACTTGCTCCCGTCGACCACGATGTGGGCGCGCTCGTGCACGTCGAAGCGAGCGGTGGCCATTCGGTCCTGGAACGAGATCTCGGGCCAGGCGTGGTCTCGCTCGATGTGGGTCATCCGAAGCTCCGCAGTCCGTCGAGGCCGTCACGTGCGAGGTCGCGGCGGCGGATGCCGAGCCGCTTGCGTTCCGAGGTGACGATGCGGCGCAGCCCCGGCTTGGGTGCCGGGTTGTCGACGCGGAACATCCGCTCGGCCACGCCTGTGATCAGCTCCGGGTACACATGCTGGACACGGTCGCTCAGTACCAGGCGGGGCGCCCGCTTGAGCTTGCGGTGGTCCTTCAGCACGAAGGTCTCCGACAGGAGCCGCTCGTAACCGGCGAGACCGGCGGTCGACACGTCCCCGGCACGCAACGCATCGATCGCGGCCCGGCCTGCGTACATGCCGCTCGCCATTGCGAAGTTGACGCCTTCGAGCCAGATCCCGGCCGCGAGGCACATCGCGGCTGCGTCGCCGGCCACCAACAGACCATCGCCGGCGAGCTTGGGCATCATCGCCAGGCCAGCCTCGGGGATCAGGTGCGCCGAGTACTCCTTGAGCTCGGCACCCTCCACGAGTGGCGCGATCGCCGGGTGCGCCTTGAGCCCGGCGATGATCTCCTCTGGACGTTTCGCCTGGGCTGCGAGCTTGGGCAGCTTGAGCACGACGCCGACTGCGATCGTGTCGAGGTTGGTGTAGACGAAACCGCCACCGTTCACGCTGCCGGTGCCGCCGATGATCTCGATGTCCACGCCCTCACGACCCCGCACGCCGAAGCGATCGTCGATCACGTCCTTCGGAAGCGAGAGGGTCTCCTTCACACCGAGGGTGTAGTTGGCCGCGTCCGCCGGTGGATGCAGACCGGCCTCTTTCGCCACGAAGCTGTTGACGCCGTCGCAGGCGATCACCAGACGTGCCCGGAGGTCGCCGTCGGGTCGATCGGTGCGAACCCCCACCACATGGCCGGCGCCGTCTCGCAGGAGCCCGACGACGGTGGTGCTGCACAGCAGCTGCGCACCGGCGGCCTCTGCATGGTCCGCGAGCCAGTGGTCGAAGTCGGGCCGGTACGCCGTGGCGCCGTTGTAGGGAGGCGCACCCCATGCCGTGCTGCGGAAATCGACGGTGAGCGCTTGGGTCGGGGTGAGCACCATGGTTGAGCGTCGGGTGACCCAGCGTTGGATGGGTGCCTGCTCCCACCACTTCGGGATCAGCTCATCCAGGATGCGCGGGTAGACCACCCCGCCGTACATGTTCTTGCTACCGGGGAAGGGCCCCCGCTCGAGCAGCACCACCTTCATCCCCGCGCGGGCGAGCTCGATCGCCGCGCAGGCGCCGGCGGGGCCGGCACCCACCACCACGACGTCGACATCGGCGAGGTCAGCCATCGGTGGGCTCCTCAGTGGGTCCCCCGATGGAGCCGGCGAGCAGGGCGAGCAGCTCGGTGAGCACTGCATTGGCGTCGGCGACCACTGCGAGGTCGGCGAGATGCATCATCGGGCAGTGGGCATCGATGTTCACACTGATCACGTGATCGGGGTGGCCGAGGCCGCTGGTGTGCTGCACGGCTCCGCTGATCCCGAAGGCGAGGTACAGCTCGGGTGCGACCACGACACCGGTCGTGCCGATCTGGCGTTCGTGACCGATCCACCCGCGGTCGGTGATGACACGGGTGGCGCCGACGCTTGCACCGAGGTGGCAGCCCAGCTCGGCCAGCTGCGAGAACTGCTCAGCTGACTGCAGGCCCGCACCGCCACCGATGATGCGACCCGCCTCGGCGAGGTCGATCGTCGCTGCGTCGGGCGCGAGCACCCGCACCACGTGGGCATCAGCGACGGCGCCCTCGGTGGCTGCGGTCAGGTCGAGCGGGAACGGCGTCACCGATGGGGCCTCGGTCGTCGGCTCGCTGCCTCTGACGCCCACCTGCAGCGTGGCGACGAGGGCCGGCGGAGCGGGCATCGTGTGCATCACCCGTCCACCGTCGCGCGGCACCACGACGGTGCGGTCGTTCACTTCGGAGGCTGCGGCGAAGAAGGGCCGATCGAGCGCTGCGGCGAGACGGGGGCCGAGATCTCGACCGTCGGCCGACGCGGGCAGCACGATGATCGGTTCGTGGGCAAGGGCGCGAGCGAGGGCCGCGGCCCAGGCGCCCGGTCGGTACTCGCCGGCTTCGCACAACAGCACCTCGCCGGAGAGGTGGGCGATGGCGTGGGCGACGCTCTGGCCGATGAGCAGCGTTCGTCGGCCGCATTCGTCGGCGGTCTCCGTCGCCCCCGCAGGCAGCGCGCCATCTCGAACGGGGATCACGGCCAGCACGTTGGTCAGGTTAGAAGCCCCGACGCGAACGCGGGCAACTGGCTCCGACCACAACCGACAGAATCGGTCACGATGGCGGCAGTGCCTTGGTGTAGCACGCGCTGGAGTCGCTGTTCACGTAGTCGCCCCATGGCGCACGACGCTCGAAGCCGAACCTCAGGTAGAGACCCGTCGCCTCCGGGAGGTAGTCCGCCGTTTCGAGAACCAGCGTGGTGGCCCCCAGCGCTCGGGCGCGCTGTTCCAGTTGATGCAGCACCGCAGCACCGATCTTGTGGCCCCGTCCGGCGGGGCGCACGAACATCCGCTTGACCTCGGCCCGGTTCACCGGCTCGTCCGGCAGGTCCGGTTCGTCATCGAGCATCCGGATCGCTCCACACCCCACCGGCTCGCCATCGAGCCATGCGACGAGGAAGCATCCCCGGTCGGGCGACACCTCCTCGGCGTCGAGCGAGAAGAAGTGGTCGCCGGGGTGAGCGGAGAGCTCGTCGTTCAAGTCGGCGATGAGTGACTGCGCGACCGGGTCGAGCAGCGGGTGGTCGTCGACCACGAGGGTGGGCAGACGACGGGCATCGCTGCCGGGGATCGTGGTGAACGCGAACGGTGACTCGCCGAACGTGTCGATGAACTGCAGACGGGACAGCGCGTCGTCGATGGTCGGGATGGCGCCGGCTCGCACGTACCACACGGCGGCGCGACGATCGGCGTCGACGAACCACTCGTGCTTACGGCGCAGGAAGTCGCGGTGCATCGACCGATAGGCGAAACCGAAGAGGGCGTCCGTCGACTCCCACACCGTCAGATTGATGATCGTGTTCGGGTCGGCACCGACCTTGATCGACGTCGCGTCGCCATCATCGGACTGAAGCCGCCACACGTAGCCCGGCGTCGACTCCGCGAGCGCGTTCACCGGGGCGAGGCCCTCCTGGAAGTCTCGCGAGTCGGGATGCTCCAGCGACGCGCGGAGCGTGGCGACGTTGAGTTGGGCGACGTGCAGTTCGGGGGGCGTGAGCGCGATCACGGATGACGAGTGTAGGAAGCCGCGGGAGGTTCGTCCGGGAGCCGATGGGCAGTCAGCGCACGGTGTCGGTGACGGTGGCCTCGAGCTCGCCGAGACTGCGCTTGCTGCGGACGTGGCGAATCACTTCGATCACGACGTTCACCGAGAGGGCTGATCCGAAGGCCACCCAGAACGCTGCGGTGTGGTTGTCCTTGAACGGCTCGCCAACGATGCGGGCCAGACCCGCTGCATAGGTCGCCCAGATCGTGCATGCGATCGCCACCCAGGTGATGAACCACGTACGCGGCTGCTTGGTGATGCCACTCGACAGGGTGAGCACCGTGCGCCCGCCAGGGATGAAGCGCGCCGTGATGAGCAGCAGACCGCCGCGCTCGCGGATCTGGTCGGCCGCCCACTGCAAGCGTGCTGCGAACTTCGGCTTGCGATCGGCGCGACGCGCGAAGCGGTCGGAGAAGCCGCGCCCGATCATGTAGGCGGTGTTGTCGCCGAGGAACGCCCCAACCGCGCCGCACACGATCACCATCCACAACGAGTACGGCGCATCGCCCACCGCGACCGAGACGCCGGCGATGATCACGGTGGTCTCGCTGGGAACGATCGGGAGCACCGAGTCGAAGTAGGCGATGCCGAACACCACCCCGAGGAACCACCAGTTGGCAGACCAATCGCCGAGGGCGTCGGTGAGGTCAGTGATCCAGCTGAAGATCCCGGCGAGCATGACGTCGCAACGATAGTGCGTGGGCAGCCGCATCGTCGGGCGTCGCGCCCGTCACGGTCAAGTGTCCCATCTTGCGACCGGGCCGAGGCTCGGCCTTGCCATACAGGTGCAGGTGGGCATCGCCGCCGGCCAACGCCCGAGTCCAGTCGGGGTCACCGCCAGACCACTCGTCGCCCAACAGGTTCACCATCGCTGCACCGGCAGCGACGAGTGACGGATCTCCGAGGGGCAGGCCGCACACGGCGCGCACCTGCTGCTCGAACTGGCTGGTGGCCGCGGCATCGAGCGTCCAATGGCCGCTGTTGTGTGGGCGGGGGGCCAGCTCGTTCACGACCAGTTCGCCGTCCACCACGAACATCTCCACTGCCAGCACGCCGACGTAGTCGAGCGCCACGGCGATCGAGATCGCGATCGAGACGGCCTGCTCGGCCACGTGATCGGAGGTCTGGGCCGGAACGACGGTGAGGTCGAGAATGCCCCGGACGTGCGAGTTCGCCGCGGTCGGGTGAACCGCGCAGGCGCCGTCCATCCCGCGCGCCAGCACCACTGACACCTCCAGCTGGAGCGGCAACCGCTGTTCCACCACGCAGCCGACACGGCCGAGGCGGTGCCAGGCGTCGACGAGCTCGGTGTCGTCGGAGACCGTCACCTGGCCCTTGCCGTCGTAGCCGAGCCGGGCTGTCTTCACGATCGCAGGGAAGCTGACGCCGCGCTCCGCCAACGGGATGCGCAGGTCGTCGGCGGTCTCGATCTCCGCGTACGGCGCCACCGGCACGCCCACACCCGTGAGGAAGCGCTTCTCCAGCCGACGGTCCTGGGTGATGCCGATCGCCGTCGGTGACGGACGCACGAGCGTGGACGCAGCGAGGGTTGCCAGCGCCGCGGCCGGCGGGTTCTCGAACTCGGTGGTCACCACCGCGCATTCGCGTGCCATCAACTCCAGTGCGTCGGGGTCGTCGTAGGCGGCGGCGAGGTGCACATCGGCCGCGGCACCGGCGGGCGCGCCAGGATCGGGCTCGAGCACCATCGTCCGGTAGCCCATGGTGCGCGCGGCCATCACGAAGTAGCGGCCGAGCTGCCCACCGCCGAGCACGCCGATCGTCGCCGGGGGCAGAATCGGCGCCGAGTCGGTGCCGGTCATGTCCGTGCCGGTCATGCGAGTGGGACGACGCTGCTCGCAGCCTCGTCATGTCGCCGTTGCCGGTCGGCGACCAGGTGATCGTGCAACCGAGGGTGGTCGGTCGCCACCAGGGCCACGGCGAACAGTGCGGCGTTGGTCGCACCGGCCTCGCCGATCGCGAACGTTGCCACCGGGACGCCGGCCGGCATCTGGACGATCGAGTACAGCGAATCCAGCCCCGACAGATGACGGGATGGCACGGGGACGCCGAGCACCGGCACCGTGGTCTTTGCGGCGAGCATGCCGGGCAGGTGCGCCGCCCCGCCGGCGCCGGCGATGATCGCCCGGTAGCCGGCGACACGGGCCTGCTCGGCGAACACGAACATCTCGTCGGGCATGCGGTGTGCCGACAGCACCTGCACATGGTGGGCGATGCCGAACTGCTCGAGCACCTCGACCGCCTTCGACATCGTCGACCAGTCGCTGCTGCTGCCCATCACGACGGCGACGAGCGGCGAGGGCACTTCGGAGACGTCGGTCACGGGCGGCACGTCAGGCATTCTGCCGGGTCAGACGGCGGCGCCGGCGCGCTCGCCTTCCACGACGGCTGCGTGCGCTCGGCGCGGGGCCACACAGTCGCCGATGCGCTCCACACTCACGCCTGCCGCGACGAGGTCGTGGTAGAGCCACTCGACCGGGTTCGCGGGCACGGCCAGCACGAGCCAATCGACGTGCCGGGTCTGGTTGGTGCCGGTGGGATGATGCAGCAGTGTGAGCTCGTGTGCGACGAACCCCATCGGCACCAGGTCGGTCGATTGAACGATGCCCTTGGCGCCGGCGCGCATCCACCAGTTCTCCATGTCGAGGGTGATGCCGAGGTCCTGGCCGACCACCATGCCGGGCGTGACGATCTCGACCCGGCATCCGCGGTCGGCGAGCAGCTCGGCGACGGAGGTGGCGTGATGGAATCCGATCTCGTCGATCACCACGACGGCGTCTCCGGTGCCGGGTCCATCGCGGCTCGTCCCCGACAGCACCTCGCGGACGTCGAGCACGGTCGTGGCATCGCCCGGCACCCACCACGGCCGCTGGGCCTCGGCTCCGGTGGCGACGATCACGTGATCGGGCGCCTTCTCGGCCACGAATCCGGGCCACACGCCGACCCCGTACTCGATGGTCACGCCGAGACGGCGGCACTCGGCCAACTGGTTGCGGATCATGTCGCCGAACTCGGCACGGTTCGGCACGCTCGCTGCCAGGCGCACCTGACCGCCGGCGTGTGGCTCCTGTTCGTACACCGTGACACGATGGCCGTTGCGCGCTGCGGCGATCGCTGCCTGCAGCCCCGCCGGCCCGGCGCCGACCACCATCACCTGCTTGGGCTTCGGGGCGATCTGGATCGAGCCGACTCCTTCCGCCTCACGTCCGGTACGCGGATTCTCGATGCATCCGAGCCAACGGTTGAGGCCCATTCGGCCGACGCACTCCTGGTTGCAGCTGAGGCAGAGGCGGATCTCGTCGGTGGCGCCTGCACGTGCCTTGGCTGCGAAGTCGGCGTCGGCGATCTGTCCGCGCACCACGCCGACGAGATCGCAGTGCCCTTCGGCGAGCGCCCGTTCGGCCTGCTGCGGGTCCTTGAACCGACCCACCCCGACGACGGGGAGGTCGACCGCCTTGCGGAACGCACTCGGGATGAACATCGCGTAGCCGGGCGGGATGTGCATGCTCGCCTCGATCATGAACAAGCTCGCCGTGGCGACGCCGATCGAGGTGTTGATGTAGTCCACCTGCCCGGTGGCCTCCACGATCTTCGCGACCTCGACTGCGTCGTCGATCGTGGTGCCACCCTCGATCAACTCGTCACCGCAGATCCGTACACCGAGCGCCAGGCGGTTGCCGATCACCTGACGCACGGCAGCGACGATCTGGGTGAGCAGCCGTGTGCGGTTCTCCATCGAGCCGCCGTACTCGTCGGTGCGACGATTGGTGGCCGGCGACAAGAAGCCCCGCACGATGGACGAGTGGCTGCACTGCAGTTCGATGCCGTCGAAACCACCCTCGGCGCAGTGTTCGGCCACGAGCGCGTAGCCGGCCACGATCTCCTCGATCTCGGCGCGGTCGACGGCCTTGGGCACCTCACGGAACAGTGGGTCGGCCACGGCCGAGGGCGCCCACACCGCCAGGCGCGAGAACATCGACGACGCCTGACCGCCGTTGTGGTTGATCTGGGCGAAGATCGGTGTGCGATGACGGTGCACGGCATCGGTGATCTTTCGATAGCCGGGGATCACGTCGCGATGGAAGCCATGGATCAGCTTCTCGTACGGCCAGTCAGTCGGGTGTGTGGAGTGCTCCTCGGTGATGATCAGCCCGGCCCCGCCGGCAGCACGGGCTGCGTAGTACGCAACGTGCTGCTCGGTGGGCTTGCCGTCGCGTGCGTAGTTGGTGAGATGCGCACTGAACACGAGGCGATTGCGCGTCGTCACGGGCCCGAGCTCGAGCGGGGTCCACAGGTACCGGTACGCCATGACCCTGATCGTAGGGTTCGGATCTCAGTAGCGCAGAACGGCGCCCACCCGGTCGATGTGTGACAGATCTCCTGCCGGCACGATGATCGCTTCGCCCCCCTTGCTGATCACGATCTCGATGAGCTCATCGACCGCGTCGTCGACGACATCGGGCGCCCATTCGTCCGCGGCCGGTTCCAGCCGCCCGTCGCGGATCCGGGCGGCCACGGTGTAGTCCTCCTCGACGACGAGGAGCTCCACCCGGCCGTCTTGGGCCAACTCCCACACCTCGTCGAGTCCGCCGGCGAAACGGTTCGCGTCGCGAGCAGCAGCGACACTGCGGTGCGCTCGCTCGGCGTCGCTGCGGAGCCAGTCGACCACGAGCGGCCAGGCGAGGTGATGCAGATCCGCCCAGCCGGTGCGGTCGTGGCTGCCGGGCACGATGCCGATCGGTCGCACCGAGTCCAACTTCAGCAATTCGCGCACCGAGCGATCGACGCCTGCGACAACGGTGGGCAATGGGAACTCCCGTTGAACGCCGTGGACCGCATGGCTCACGGCTCGTGACCACTGAGCCAGGTTCTGGTCGTCATCTCGATGCAGTGGCCAGGTGCGGTTGCGCTCTTCCACCAAACGGTTGCGGTCGCCGAGCAGCAAGCGCGCCTTGCGATCGCTCACGGTGATCACCCGGAACGCAGCGGTGCGATTGGCATCGGCGACCATGTCGCGCGTGGCGAAGGTGTCGTCGATCACCACACGGCTGCGCACTTCACGTCCGAGCCGGACGACGGTCTGGTACTGCGGGGACACGCAGATGGCCAGCGCCCGGGTCGGCGTCTCGCCCGCACAGGCCGCGACAAGGCTCATGATCGAAGCGATGATCTCATGCCGCTGTTCGTCCGCCACATCGCCATCGAGTCGCCGATCGACGAGATCCGCAAGATGGATGAGTGAGGTCACGTCGTCGGGATGCAAACCACCCGGCGCCGGTCGCGCGGGCACGAGCTGGTGCGAGAGGGCGGTGTTCAGGAGGATGGTCACGCTCGGGTAACACGTGAGGCGTTGGAGCTCGGCGAGCAGGGCGCGGTTCATGTGGGGACTCCGTTCTCGGAGGTGATGGCGGGTGGGGGAGGTGGAGGTGGTGGCGGGTGGGGGTCGCCGGCGACGACGAGCGTCGGGATCGGTGCACCGGGCGGGAAGGGTCGTGGGCCCCGTCCTGGTGCCGATCCAGCGCGCGGGGGACAGGGTCGCGAGTCCGATGAGACCGGCCGCTGCGACGGACATGCCGATCACCCGCTGCTCGCCAGCGAACGCGGCCACGAGTGCTCCGCCAGTGATCATCCCGAGTCCGGAGGCGATGAGCGCCAGACGACCGCTCGCGAGCCGACACCTTGGATGCCGCGGTCGCCGCCTTGGCGGTCGTGCGATCGAGCGCCGCTCGGCCCAGCGAACTCGCTGGCAAGCACGGCGAGCCCGACGATGATGACGAGCAGGCCCGGCCCGGGAAGGGCGAGCATGACCACGCCGGCGCCGAGGATGGCGACGCCGAGGGTCAGCACGACGAGGCGTCTCGTCGTGCGTCCGAACCAGCGGAGCCAATCCGCGGGGGAGTGCACATCGCGACGGCTCGACGACGAGACATCGGAACGTTTCGCAAGAGGGGGCACGCGGGGCCTTTCGACGATGATGTCGAAGGTCTCTCCCGCTCCGTGTGGAGTGATCGACCGAGCGGGCACGGAGCTCGCTGTGATGACGGCCGGTCAACGATCCCTCGCACGGATCACCGCAGGTGTGCTGCAGGTTCACCGATCGAGGCGTCGAGGGATACTCCCCTTCGAAAGCGATCCTAATATCTGAAGTGCATTTCTTGCAACTGATTTCATGATCCGGCCCCTTGCCCGCAGCCCGTCAGCCGTCGCCGATCAGTCGTCGAAGCGGCGTGGGTCGATCGCCAGCAGGCCGGCGTCGATCACCCGCTGGGTCAGCACCTTGCCCAGCTCGCGCATCGACGCGCAGGCATCCGAGCCAACGGCGGCCCAGGGCGCGACCGCGAGCTGGTCGGTGACCTCTTCGATCCGGTCGCGCTCGAGCGCGTCCTGCATCGGTGAACGTGCCGTCGGCGGCGACGAGTCCGCGATCGGCCATCGATGCGACGGCATCCTCCCACTCGTCGTCGCTCCAGGCGCGCGTGGCCTGGAGCGCGGCCCGCGGCACGTCGCCCGATGCCGCGTGTGACACGAGTGCATCGAGCCCTGACAGACCCTCGGTCACGAGCGCGGCGATGTGTCCGTCACCGCGGAACTCGCGCAGCAGCGTCTGGGCGTGCCAGAGCAGCAGATGTGGTTCGTCGGGCCAGGGGAGCGATGCATGAGCGGCGAACAGCGGCCGCCCCTCCAGCCGCTCGCACGCCACGAGCGCGGCGCGGCGCAACGTTTCGGCAGTCGCTGCGAGTTCGGGGGAGTCGAGCAGCTCCGGGCCGAAGGCGCGGCGCAGTGAGTCGTCGACGGCAGCCAGTCGTGCACCGAGCAACGCCTCGGGGGTGGTGCGAGTCCACAGCCCTTCCATCGCACGTCGCACCAAGGTCGGGTGGAAGTTGTAGAACGTGGCGATCACCACGTCGGCGCTCACCGCACCCATCGCCGCGACGCGCGATCCGAAGTAGCCGGAGCGGTGGTGTGTGACACCCACTGCTTCGTACCGCGGTGGCGCGTCCGGTGTGAAGTAGATCATCCCGTGCACTGCCTCCAGCCGACGCCATGTTCGGCGGGCATCGGACGCGCTGACGGTGTCCGTCGTGTGGTCCCCTGTCATGAGGGCACCGTAGGTCGTCCTACAGTGCCGCACATGCAGGAGCTGAGAGGCAAGGTCGCGGTCATCACCGGAGGGGCGAGTGGCATCGGCAAGGCGATGGCCACGCGCTTCGCGGCGGAGGGCATGAAGGTGGTGCTCGCCGACATCGACGAGGCAAGCCTTCGCGCCGTCGAGGCCGAGCTCGCCGAGGGTGGCTCCGAGGTACTGGCGGTCACGGCCGACACATCGCTCGAACCCGAGGTCCATGCACTCGCCGCAGCCACCCTCGAACGCTTCGGGGCGGCACACGTGCTGTGCAACAACGCCGGCGTCGTCGGCAAGGGCGATCCGTGGCGCGGGTCGTTCAGTGCGTGGGAATGGGTGGTGGGCATCAACCTCTACGGCGTGATCCACGGCATCCGAGCCTTCCTCCCGATCATGGAGGATCAAGGCGAAGGCCACATCGTCAACACTGCGTCGATGGCCGGCCTCGTGGCCCTGCCGGGCGCGGCGCCCTACAACGTCACCAAGACCGGTGTGGTCGCGCTGAGCGAAGGGCTGTACCTCGAACTCCAAGCTGGTGGTTCGCCGGTTCGTGTCGAGCGCGCTCTGCCCGGGCTTCGTTCGGACCAACCTCGTCGAGGGCCAGAAGTGGGCCGAACGTCTGGGTGACGAGCCCGCACAGACCGAGTCGCCGATAGGCCAGATGGTCGAGGACCTGCTCCGTCAAGGCGTGGAGGACGGCATCGACGCGTCGATCGTCGCCGATGAGGTGGTGGCCGCGATCCGCCACGAGCGCTTCTGGATTCTCACCCATCCCGACATGCGACACGCACCCGTCGAACGCATGGAGCGGGCCGAACGACAGGAGAACCCGGGATGAGCCCACTCGACATGACCACCGACGAGCGCGAAGCCTTCCTCGCCGGCCTGCACGTGGGCGTGCTGTCGATCGGCCGCGAGGGCAAGGGCCCGCTGGCATTGCCGATCTGGTACGCGTACGAAGCCGGCGGTGATGTCGTGCTGTCGATGGACGGCGCCAGCCTCAAGGCGCGGCTGTTGGGTGCACGCGGCCGGGCGACGCTCACCGTGCAGGACGAGGCACCGCCGTACAAGTACGT
The DNA here is from genome assembly GCA_963791635.1 of uncultured Acidimicrobiaceae bacterium. Lineage (GTDB taxonomy): Bacteria > Actinomycetota > Acidimicrobiia > Acidimicrobiales > Ilumatobacteraceae > VFMC01. Next base: position 354,888 of record CAWBTC010000018.1, on the reverse strand, counting down.
GATGGTGGAGGGTCCGGTCACCATCGGGGCTCATGACCACGACTCACGTGCGCTCGCCTCGCGCTACCTCGGCGAGGAGATGGGTGCTTGGTACGCCGAGCACAACCCGCCGGGCGACGACTCGGTGACGGTTCGCCTGCATCCCGCGCAGTGGCTCACCATCGACTACGCCAAGATGACCTGACCACCCGTCGACCGTGGCGGCTGAGTCGTGAGGGGCGCTTTCGCGCAGAGGGTGCTCGTCTGCGCGCACGACAACTCGTAGCATCGCTGCCGATGGCCGAACGTACGCGCGGGACCGCTCGTGGCAGATCTCGAGGGATCACTCATGGTGAACGGGTCGCACCACGTACCGAGCCGCGACCCGACGTGCGTTCGGAGACCCGCATTGCCCGCGGTACTTCGACCTCGAACTTCGGCGTGTCGAAGCGAGAGAACCACGATGCGTCGGCCTTCTACGCCCGCTTCTCTGCGCCGCAGGTCAGTGAGGACGAGTCGATCGAGGCGCCGAACGAACTGGATCGCATCGTCGTCGGTGACGCCCGCGACATGCGCGAGGTGGCCGACAACTCGGTCGCCCTCGTGGTCACCTCACCGCCATACTTCGCCGGCAAGGCATACGAAGAGGCGCTCGGCGAGGGCGGTGTGCCCGCCACCTACCTCGACTACCTCCAGATGCTTCGCGAGGTTTTCGCCGAGTGCGTTCGCGTGCTCGAGCCGGGTGGCCGCATCGCGGTGAACGTCGCCAACCTGGGTCGTCGTCCCTATCGGTCGCTGTCGGCCGACGTGACATCGATCCTGCAGGACGATCTTCGTTTGCTGTTGCGTGGCGAAGTCGTGTGGGTGAAGCAGCGCGGGGCCTCGGGCTCGTGCGCGTGGGGCTCGTTCCAACGGCCGGGCAACCCGGTGCTCCGCGATGTGAGCGAGAGGATCATCATCGCCAGCAAGGGTCGTTTCGATCGCGCGATCGACGCCAAGAAGCGTGCCAAGCGCGACCTGCCCTCGGTGAGCAGCATCACTCGCGACGAGTTCATGGAGGCCACGCTCGACGTGTGGGAGATGCCTGCGGAGAGCGCATCGCGTGTCGGGCACCCGGCGCCGTTCCCGGTGGCGCTGCCCGAGCGGCTCATCCACCTCCACACGTATGTGGGCGACCTTGTGCTCGACCCGTTCATGGGCTCGGGCAGCACTGCGGTCGCCGCCGTGCGGACTGGTCGCCACTACTTCGGATACGACACCGATCGGGCCTACGTCGAGGCCGCAGATGCAAGGCTCGCCCGTGACGCCATAGCGGCCGCCGCGTGGCAGCAGGCTGGTGCCGTTCACCTCGGGCCTGGCGCTGGTCGCGACGCTGACCCGGTTCGCGGTGGCTGGGCGTCACGGGACTACGCGAAGTGGTGCCTCGCCGAAGCGGGCTTCACCGACATCGCCGACGATGCAGCCGTCACCACCGGCGTGCAGCCGAGTCTGCGCTGCCGTGCATCCAACGGCACGATCTGGTGGATCGAGGTGGCCGGCGGGCGAACGGGCTCACGCCCTGGCCTGCTGCGTCTCGAGACACTGTGGAAAGCAATCGCCAAGGGCGCCGTGGTCAATGCGGTGGAGCCGGCCAGTCGGTATGCGGTGGTGGCGTGGGGCCTGCCGTCGTCGGCGTCGGGCGGCAGAGCACTCGCCGCCGTCACCGGCCCAGGACGCCCCGTCGCCGCAGTGATCGATCTGTCGACGCGAACCTGCGTCGACGAGTTGCGCAACCTTGCCTGAGACCCGGGTCCGGAGATCGGCACCAGGTGAGCGCCTCGTTCGGGCAAATTGCTAGCGAACTTCGATCGTGGCGCCGGCGGACAAGCCCGCGCTGATGCTCGAGATTGCAGCGCGCACGTCGTCGCCGGAGCCTTCGACCGAGAGCTCGAGCGCGACGGTCGTGTCGTCGACTGCCGTGGGTTGCGCCGATGAGGTCAGTTCGACCCCGTCGGCATCGGCGAGCTCGGTGGCGACACGGACGGCGAGTGCTGGCGGTCCGACGAATCTGATGCGGTGGCGGGTCACCATCGCAGCGTTCCACGCCGAAGGGGCGATCGCCACAGATGGTCGACGACATGCGCTGGAAAACGCTCCAGGCCGCTGGCGCGAAAAGCGCGTCAGGTCGTGGCGATCGTCGCCGATGCCGCAGGTCAGTCGACCCAGTCGGCCAGCAGGTCGGGCACCCGGAGGTGTTCGGGGATCGATTCTGCGCCAACGGCGTCGGTGATGTTGCTTGTCGATCGTGGCGTGGAAGTGCCAGATGCGGCGCTCTTGGTAGTTCAGCGGGATGCCGCCATGGGCGGCGGTCTCCACCGATCGCTGGATCGGCTCGAGGTTCCTGGTGTCCTCCTCCATCACCATCTCGAACGCCGGCAGACGCCGGTCCCAGGTGGCGTGGCGATCGGGCTCGACGCCGGCTGCCGGGCCGAGCCACACACGCTCGAGCCGAGTTCGATCGACAGCTTCGGGCCAGAACTGCAGGAGCGGGAAGCCGACCTTGTCGAGTGGGGTGATCAGGTTGGGGAAGATGCCGTACGCAGGGTTGTGCGTGTCGAACAGCGAGCCGAGACCGTCGATCGCGGGCAGACCGCGGTGGCTCTCACGTCCTGATTCGATGACCGCGTCGGCGAGCGGCGTGTACATCCGCTGATGCCCATTGCGCACCAGGCTGATCGCCGCGCCCGCTGGTCGCAACACGCCGGCGACCGTCGTGGGGTGGATCGTCTTTGCGTGGTACACCTCGAGGAAGCCCTCGGCCATGATCTTCCAGTTGCATCGATGTGACGTGCTCAGGCGAGCGACGACGCGGAGATCGGCGTGGGCCACCTCGTCGAGCTCGTCGGTGAGCGGGCCGAGCCAGTCGAGCAGCGGCTCGGCGTCGGGGTCGAGGTTCACGAACAGCAACCCGCCCCACGCCTCGCAGCGCACCGTCACGAGCGAGCGCTCGTCGACCTGCAGCCCCACGAAGTCGCGCTCGTCGGGCACGCGCACCAGTCGGCCCGAGTGGTCGTAGCTCCACGAGTGGTACTGGCACACCATCAGCCGGCAGGTACCGCACTCGTCGCGCACCACCGGCGCGCCGCGGTGGCGGCAGGCGTTGAAGAACGATCGCACCACGCCGTCGTCGCCGCGCACCAGCACGAGCGGTCGTCCCACCACGTCGACGGTTCGATAGTCGCCGGCTCCAGGCAACTCGCTCGTGTGTGCGACGAAGATCCAGTTGCGGCCGAACACGTGGCGGTGCTCCAGATCCCACAGATGCGGATCGGTGTAGCGACCGAGCGGGAGGTCGGGCAGCTTCGGAAAGCCGTCAGGTGGAGCCGTGCGCGCGAACTCGTAGGCGCTCTGGGCGTTGATGCGGTCGATGAACGCCTGTTCCATCACCTCACAGTGCCACGATCGCGAGGGCGAAGCGTTCATCGGACCACGCGCCGAGCGCGTCCTCTGGGTGCCCGTCGAAGGTGAGCAGATGGCGGGCGAGCCGCCCCTTGGCTGCCTTGGCGTCGTGACCCACCACCTTGCCGGTCGAGGCGCCGCCGCGCTCGACGAACGACACGCTCACTCCGCGCACGCCTTCGGGGACCCAAGCAGCCCGATGCTCGTTCGGCAGCACGTCGACCACGTAGCGGCGCTTGGCCCACGTGTTGATCGCCGCCGACACCGCCGGGCGCCACCAGGTGGAGAGCTTGCCCATCGGCACGAGGGACGCGCCCATCTTCAGCCGGTAGTCGGGGATGCGGTCGTCCACGCCCACCACCCCGAGCAGGCCCGAGACGATCGCGATCGATGCGCCCGCCCGCTTGCGCTCATCGGGCGACAACGACGCGAGGTCGAGGTGATCCCACACCACGCCGGTGTAGCGCTCGGCGCATCGGAGCACCGGTGCACCGAGCAGCACGGCGTTTGCCGACTGCGCCCGTGCTAGGTGCGCGCCGCCCACTCCGAGCAGCTTCTCGTCGCCCCCGCTGACTGCTGCAAGTGCGTGAGCAACCTGCTCTCGACGCTCGCCGAGAGCAGCGAACGCGGCGACCTTGCCGCTCGACGGGTCCCAGTGACCTCGTCCGCCCAGTGCCTTGCCCTCCGACGGAGGGAGCAGCAAAGACAGTGAGACGCTCTTGTTCGTCATGTGGCGGCTTTCGTTTAGAGTGGCGTGCTATGCGCATTCAGATCGACAGTGACAAGTGTCAGGGGCACAACCGCTGCTACGCCCTGGCGCCCGAGCTCTTCGACGTCGATGACTATGGCTCGGCACTGGTGCTCAACGACGGCATCGTGCCCGCAGAACTCGAGGACAAGGCGCGGCTCGCAATCCTGAACTGTCCCGAGTTCGCGATCTCCGAAGCCGACTGACCCACCGCTCAGGTTGTCACGCCGCGCTCGTCGTGGGTGCTGCGGGATGCGCATAGATGCTCTCGCCGTGCGCCATCGCACGCGCAGCGAGACACACGACGAGCGCGGGCACGATCGCGTGAGCGCCGAACAACTCTGCAGCCATCACCGTGCACGCGAGCGGCACGTGTGCCGCCGCGCCGAACACAGCCACGAGGCCGAGCGCCGACATCGCCGGTTGTGACAGCCCGAGTGGGTCCGCCACCACCGATCCGAGGCAGGCGCCGATCACGAACAACGGCGTCACTTCGCCGCCGACGAAGCCGGTGCCGAGAGCGACCAGCGTGAACACGAACTTCAGGATCGGGTCGTACCAGTCGCGGCTCCAGCCGGCGAGCGCAGTGTCGAGCAGTGGCAGTGACAGCCCGAGGTAGTCGCGGCCGACGAGCGCCATCAATCCGAGGGTCACCACGCCGCCGACCACCGGGCGAAGCGGCGTCCACGGCACGAGGCTCGCCATCGAACGCTTCGCGAAGGGCACCGCACGGGCGAACCAGCGTGCGGTGGTGCCGAACGCGAGCCCGGCGACGGCGAGCAGCAGGAACGTATCGAACCCGAATGGCACCTGCACCCGCAGGCGAACCGCATGATCGTGGCCGAGGCCGACCACCACGAGGTGACCCACGAACGCAGCGGGCACCGAAGCGAACAATGCCCGCCACGTGCGACGCCTGGCGCCCTCCATCGCGAACACCACGCCAGCGAACGGCACCCCGAACACCGAGCCGAAGCCTCCGGCGAGCGCGGCCCGGGCGAGTGTGGCTCGGTGGTCGTGATCGAGCTTCGCGGCTCGTGCAGCGGCATCGGTGAGTGACGACGACATCTGCACTGCCGTGCCCTCACGGCCGATCGACGCCCCGAAGAGGTGGCCCACCAAGGTGCCGGCCAACACCATCGGAGCCATCCGGGCGGGTGAGCCTCGGGTGTAGGCGTGGGCCTCGCTCACCGCGAGCGCCGTCCCGCCGACCGCCCGGTCCCCGAAGTGGCTGTAGCCGAGGCCCACTGCGAGACCACCGAGGGGGAGCAGCCACACGATCCAGCCGTTCTCGAGACGGGTCTCGGTCACGACGTCGAGCAGTTCGAGGAAGGCGAACGACGCCAGGCCGGCGAACGCGCCCGACATCGCCCCGAGGAGGACGAAGCGGAGGTGTCGGACGACGTGACCCGACACGATCAGAGCTTCTTCAGCGGCGCCCAGGCGAGCGACAGGTGCTTGGTGCCGACGCCCGGGAACCGGACGGTTGCCTCTGCACGATCGCCCTCGCCGCGCACTTCGACGATGACGCCCTCGCCGAACGTCGGATGCTCCACGTCATCGCCGATCTTGAGACCGATCGACTCCGCACCCGACGGTGCTGGCTGCGAACGACCGGCGCGAAGGGCGGCTTCAACCACTCGCTCGCGGTGTGCCTCGGCGGCATCCTCGTCGGGATCGTACGACGACAGCGCACCGCGGCGTTTGTACTCAGGTGCCTGGTCGGAGCGGCCGCGATCGCGGGTGCGGTAGCTCTGCCGTCCGTAGCTGCTGCGCCCGCCGCCCGTACCCTTGGTCTCGATCAGGTCGGGTGGGATCTCGTCGATGAACCGGCTGGGCGGGTTGTACTGAGTGCTCCCGAACAGGCTGCGGCTCCATGCGTGGGTGAGGTGAAGCTTGCGCTGGGCGCGGGTGATGCCCACGTACGCCAAGCGGCGCTCCTCTTCCAGTTCGGTCGGCTCGGTGAGCGCCCGGGTGTGCGGGAACACGCCCTCTTCCATGCCGAGCAGGAACACGTTGGGGAACTCCAGGCCCTTGGCGGAGTGGAGCGTCATCAACACCGCCCGGTTGTCGTCGTCGAGGTCGTCGGTGTCTGCCACGAGCGCCACCTGCTCGAGGAACTCGTCGATGCGCGTGTACTCGCGGGCGCTGCCCACGAGCTCGCCGAGGTTCTCCAGACGACCGTTGGACTCCACCGACGCCTCAGCCTCGAGCTCGGCCAGGTAGCCGCTCAGTTCGAGCGCGTTCTGCAGCACGTCGGCGGGGCCGACAGCTGGTACGGCTTCGGGATCGTTCTCGTCGGGCTCGACCACCATCTGGGCGAGGTCGTCGAGCAACTGGACGAACCGATCGACGCCACGCAGCGCCGGACCGCTCACACCGGCATCGCTCGCCCGGCGCATCGCCTCGGTGAAGCTGATCCCGGCCGCCGTCGCGAGTGCATCGATCTTGGCGACGCTCGTGTCGCCGACGCCACGTTTCGGCACGTTGAGCACGCGCTTCACGCTCACCTCGTCGGCCGGGTTCACGGTGGCGCGGAGGTAGGCCATCGCATCCTTGATCTCGCGGCGATCGTAGAAGCGGGTGCCGCCGACCACCTTGTACGGCACGCCGACGCGGATCAGCGACTCTTCCAGCACGCGGGCTTGCGCATTGGTGCGGTAGAAGACGGCGACCTCGCGCCACTGCTGGGCGTCGTTGTCGTGCAGCGACTGGATGGTGCGAGCCACCCACTGGCCCTCGTCGTGCTCGTCGTCTGCCTGGTAACGGGTGATCGGCTCGCCGGTACCGAGCTCGCTCCACAGCCGCTTCTTCGTCTTCGACGCGTTGTTCGCGATCACCGCGTTCGCCGCGTCGAGGATCACCTGGGTGCTGCGGTAGTTCTGGTCGAGCACGATCGTGGTGAGGTCGGGGAACTTGTCCTCGAGCTCGTTGATGTTCCGCACGTCCGCCCCGCGAAAGCCGTAGATCGACTGGTCGCTGTCGCCGACGGCGGTGATCTCGCCGCTGTCCTTGGCGAGCAGAACGGCGAGTTCGTTCTGCGCCATGTTCGTGTCCTGGTACTCGTCGATCAGGATGTGGCGGAATCGTTGCTGGTAGCTCTCGAGCACGTCGGGGTGCTGCTGGAACAGCTCGACGGTCTTCATGAGGAGGTCGTCGAAGTCCATCGCGCCGGCGCGATGCAGGCGCAGCTGGTACTCGCGGTACACGTCGGCATGCTTGCGGTCGAAGATGTTCGCAGCCCTCGCCGCCGCGTCATCCGGGGTGACGAGCTCGTTCTTGAACAGGCTGATCAGGCCGTGAACGCCACGGGGTGTGAATCGCTTCGCATCGAGGCCGAGGTCGCGGATGACGTATCCCGTGAGGCGCTGTGCATCGGCCTGGTCGTAGATGCTGAAGGTGCGCGGGTAGCCGAGACGATCGGCGTTCGCGCGCAAGATCCGCACGCACGCCGAGTGGAACGTGCTGACCCACATCTTCATCGCCACCGGGCCCACGAGCGTGGCGACCCGTTCGCGCATCTCACCGGCTGCTTTGTTGGTGAACGTGATCGCGAGGATCTGCATCGGGTGCACGCCTTCGTCGATCAGATGGGCGATGCGGTGCGTGAGCACACGGGTCTTGCCCGACCCGGCGCCGGCAACCACCAGCAGCGGGCCGCCACGGTGCACGACCGCATCGAGCTGATCGGGATTCAGCCCGTCGAGGGCGACGTGGCCGCGAGGTGTCGGCTCGTCGGCCGCCGGGTCGTCTGCCGGATCGTGGGGGAACAGCTGGAGATCGGACGACATGGCACGACCATCCTAGGGATGGGGTGCCACAGCCCTCGCCAGCCGCTGCGGGCCGGCGCGCCGATCCGGACGAATGCCCGACCTGCGACGCCTGGGGTTGCGACACGGGCGGAGGCGGAGCGTGCAGGTCGCGCGTGATTGAATCGTCACCATGAAGGCAGCAATCCTGGTCGAGAGCCTCACCGGCAACACGTGGAAGGCGGGCGAGCGGATCGGCTCGCTGCTGCAGGAGGAAGGCTGGACGATCACCGGCTTCAACCGCGTTCGCGAGCCCGATCACACCGCGATCCAGGCGGCCGACATGGTGATCGTCGGCACGTGGGTGCACGGCTTGTTCGTCGTCGGCCAGGCCCCGTGGGGGCTCGGTGCGATCGATCACCTCCCGATGATGCGCGGCAAGAAGTCGGCGGTGTTCTGCACCTTCGCCCTCAACCCCGCCAAGACCCTCGACAAGCTCACGAACGCCGTCATGGGTCGTGGTGCCGACGTGCTCGGTGGTGTCGCGCTCAACCGGTCGAAGCTCGCCGAGCACTCCGAGGTGTTCGTCGACCGCCTGCTCGCCAACATCCCGCCCGCTCTGCGCTGACGCTCACCTCAGCCCCAGGATCTCAGGCCGAGGATCTCAGACCGAGGATCTCCCAGACCGAGGATCTCAGGCCGAGGATCAGCCGCGGGGATCTGCCACGCGGCCGAGGAACAGCACGGCCCCCGAGAGGCGGTCGCGCAGCGCGAACACGAACGGGTGGTCGAACACCAGCTCCACGGGCTCCTCCGGCAGCGGCGCCGATGTCGCTTCGATCACGACCGCCGTGGCCGCTGCTGCCTCGGTGCCCTGCTCGTCGACGGTGATGTTCGCCTGGTGCACGACCTTCGCGATGCGGAGCGGCTCGTCGGTGGTGATGCCCGAGAAGTCGGCGGTGTCGCCGAAGGCGGTCGTGAGGCCAAGAGCGACGAGTGCGTCGGCGAGCTCGAGGTTGGACGAGGTGTTCCATCGCGGGAGACGGACCCGTGCCAGACGCGGTTCGAGGTACCCGGTGGCATCGGTGACGAGGAAGATCTCCTCGAACGTCTCGAGGAACCCGGGTTCGGGCAAGAACAGGAGCATCGCGAGCTCCTCACCGACGTACGCCAGCTCCACCGCCTGCCACCCGTCGCCGCTGGCGTACGGCAACTGCGCCTGTTGCGTCATCATCGGCACGGTCACCCGTTCGCCGGCAGCGGTGGTGAACGGCGAGTCGACCGTGGCGTCGGGGAGGAACGGACGGGCCCACCCAGCCTGCAGGTAGGCGGCGTTCACCAGCACCACGCGAGTGAGCTCATCGATCACGTCGGGCGCCAACAGTTCCCGGATCCGGTCCTTCGTCTTCGCAGCCACCCAGGCGTTGATCGCCCGACGCGCCCCCTCGGGGTCGGAGCGGAAGTCGACGAGTTCGAGACCCGAGCCGTACTGCGTGGCAAGCACGTCGAGGAACGCCTGTCGCACCACCAGGCCCTCGTGCAGCCATGTCGCGTTCGCGATGCGGAGCTCGACGCCGGCACGGTTGCGCGACTCGAGCGCGACGTCGAGCGAGTTCATCCCGGCGTGCAGGTCGGTGGCATTCGCGTCTTCGCCGACGCGAAGGACGCGGAGCATCTCGTCGAGGGTCGCCCCTCCGGCACCGGCCGCTGCCATCGACATCGCGAGTCGCGATGCTCGCCGGCGACAGCACGATGTTGGCGGTCGGATCGGCTGCGGCGAACTGGCGATAGAGGTCGGTGCCGAACAGGTTCACGGCCTCCGCCGCAGTGGTGGCCAGTGCCGGATCGGCGGCCGTTCGAGCGACGTCGGATCGTTGCTCGGCCGTGGAGACCTCGCCGTCCGCGCCGTTGTTGTCGTCACCGCATGCCTGCAGCAACGCCGCCAACGCGGGCGCCAACACGGGCGCCAACACGGGCGCGGCGGTGATCGCGGCCAGGAACCGGCGACGCTCGAATGAATCTCCAGTCACGGTGCGCTCGTGGCGGTCGCGACCGAGGAGCCGGCGGTGGTGGCGGTCTCGGCCTCGGCTGCCGCGCGGAGGTCGATCACCACGACGTCGCTCACCAACACCCGAGCGCGCTCCGGTCGGGCGAGATCGTCCACCTCGAGGGTCCGGCCCTCGCAGTCTGTGTACTGGCGTGACCGTTCGATCTGGGCCACCTTGCAGGCGGGGTCGCGGTCCGCGGGGTGGGCGTATCGGACCCGCCATCCCGATCCTGCGTCGTCGCCCTGGTGGTCGAGCACGATGCTGCGATCGGCCGAGTCGCCCACGAGACCCTGGAACAGAAGTGGCCCGTCCTCGGCCACGAGCTCGGCGAGGAACTCGGTGTTGCCCACCTCGAACTGGGTCTCCGCCAGGCGCTGCTCCACCTTGTCGGGGTTGCGCGACAGCAACGAGGCGATTCCCCAGGTGACGAGGCCGAGCAGGGCGAAGAAGGCGAGACCACCCACCACGGGCAGCACCGCTCGGGAGAGATTCGAACGCGGGCGCCAGCGGGTCTGCACGCCGCCAGTCTGCTCCACAGCGGCTCTGCTCCCAACGCAGCACCGATGGAGGCGGTCACGTGATCTCACCCGCAGGACCGGCGAACCCGACGATCGATCCATGGTGGCGGGACACCAGTTGGAGCCGGGGCCGTGTCACGGCGTAGGGTCCCCGATTCGTGAAGCGCACGTATCGAGTCGTCGTCGCGAAGCCTGGCCTCGACGGCCACGATCGCGGAGCAAAGACCATCACCCGAGCGTTGCGCGACCACGGTTTCGAGGTCATCTACACCGGGCTGCACCAGACGCCCGAGCAGATCGCCGAAACCTCCCTCCAGGAGGACGTCGATGCCGTCGGGCTGTCGTTGCTGAGTGGCGCCCATCTCACGCTGTTCCCACGCGTGATGGAAGAGCTCCGCAACCGCGACCTCGGCGATGTGATGGTGTTCGGCGGAGGCGTCATCCCCGACGCCGACGCCCGCGTGCTCCGCGAGCAGGGCGTTGCCGAGATCTTCGGGCCCGGCGCCTCGCTCAAGGGCATCGCCAAGTGGTTGGAAACGGCGCTCGACGCCAGAGAGGACTGATCCAGTGGACCTGTTCGAGTACCAGGGCAAGCAGTACTTCGCCCGCTATGACATCCCGGTGTCGCCCGGCGATGTCGCCTACACCGTCGCCGAGGCGGTGGCCGCCGCCGAGATGGCCGGCTACCCCGTCGTGGTGAAGGCACAGGTACAAGTGGGCGGCCGCGGCAAGGCCGGTGGCATCAAGCTCGCCGACAACGCCGACGAGGTGCGTCTCCATGCCGGGAACATCCTCGGCATGGACATCAAGGGCCATGTCGTGAAGCGGGTGTGGGTCGAGCACGCGAGCGACATCTCGAAGGAGTACTACGCGTCGTACTCGCTCGACCGTGCCGCCAAGGATCACCTCCTGATGCTCAGCGCTGAAGGTGGTGTCGAGATCGAGGCCGTGGCCGTCGAGAACCCGGATGCGATCGTGCTGCTGCACATCGATCCGGTGGACGGGATCTCCCTCGAGGTCGCCCGTGACGCGGCCGTACGCGCCGGGATCGACGCCGAGGCACTCGATGGTGTCGCCGACATGCTCGTGAAGCTGTACCGCTGCTTCACCGAGGGCGATTGCGACCTCGCTGAGATCAACCCGCTCATCCTTCGTCCAGACGGCGGCGTGCACGCCCTCGACGCCAAGGTCAGCCTCGACAACAACGCGTCGTTCCGTCACCCCGAGTGGGACGAGTACCGCGCGACCGAGGAGCTCGATGAGCGTGAGCAGCTGGCCCGCACCCACGATCTGCAGTACATCGGTCTCGACGGCACCGTGGGCATCATCGCGAACGGAGCTGGGCTGGCGATGAGCACGCTCGACGTCGTGAACCAGGTGGGCGGCACGGCCGCCAACTTCCTCGACATCGGAGGCGGCGCCAACGCCGACATGATGGCGGCGGCACTGGGTGTGATCAACTTCGACGAGAACGTCAAGAGCATCCTGATCAACATCTTCGGCGGCATCACCCGAGGTGAAGAAGTGGCAAAAGGCATCGTCGAGGCGATGAGCCGCGTCGAGCTGCGGGCTCCGATCGTGATCCGCCTCGACGGCACCAACGCCGCCGAGGGTCGAGCGATCCTGGCCGGCGCCGGCATCCCGGAGAGCAAGCTCACCTCCAAGCCCACCATGTTGGAAGCCGCACGTGCGGCCGTAGCACTCGCGAACGGGAACTGATCATGGCCATCTTCGTCAACGCCGACACCAAGGTGATCGTCCAGGGGCTCACCGGCGGCCAGGGCAAGTACCACGGTCTCCGCAACCAGGCCTACGGCACCAAGATCGTCGGCGGCGTCACGCCCGGCAAGGGTGGCACCGACGTTTCCACCCCCGACGGAGGAGCAATCCCGGTGTTCAACTCCGTCGCCGAGGCCGTCGCCGCCACGGGAGCCACCGCGTCGTTCATCGCGGTGCCGCCGAAGGCCGCCTCCGCAGCGATCCTCGAGGCTGCAGCTGCAGGCATCGGCTTCATCGTGTGCATCACCGAGGGCATCCCCGCTCAGGACGAGGCGAAGGTCTACAACACCCTCGTCCGCGACTTCCCGGGCACCCGCCTGCTCGGCCCGAACTGCCCGGGCATCATCAGCCCGGGCAAGTGCAACATCGGCATCACCGCCGGCGAGATCGCCGAGCTGCCGACGGCATCGGGCCCCAATGTCGGCATCGTCAGCCGCTCCGGCACGCTGACCTATCAGGCCCTGTACGAGCTCAAGCAGCGCGGCATCGGCGTGAGCACCTGCGTCGGCATCGGCGGCGACCCCGTGCCGGGTACGAACTTCATCGACTGCCTGCGCGAGTTCCAGGCCGACCCCGAGACTCACGCGATCATCATGATCGGCGAGATCGGCGGTTCGGCTGAAGAAGAGGCCGCGGAGTTCATCAAGGCCAACGTCACGAAGCCGATGAGCGCCTACATCGCCGGCGTCACGGCGCCGGAGGGCAAGAAGATGGGTCATGCCGGGGCGATCACCAGCGGCGGCAAGGGCACCGCCCAGGGCAAGATGGACGCACTGCGTGCCGCCGGCGTGAGGGTGGGCCTCAACCCCACCGAGGCCGGTGACCTGATGGCCGAGATCGTCGCCACGCTGAAGTAATCGCTTCAGCGCCTTCAGCGCCTTCAGCGCCTTCAGCGCCTTCAGCGCCTTCAGCGCCCGGAATCGGAACAGAACGGAAAATGACAGGAGCCCCGCCGTGAGGCGGGGCTCCTTCGTGTTCGCTGGTTGTTCCGAGGTCGTCGTGAGCTCGGTTTCACTCACCCGGCCGGCGGCGGCGGAGGAGGAGGCGGTGTGCCCGGGGCCGGCGGCGGCGGAGGTGGTGTCATCGACCCGGGCGGCGGCGGGGGCACCGAACCCATCGAGGCGCCACCGGTGTTGAACTGGCTCTTGAGCTTGTTGACGTCGGTGAGGTCGTTGAGATCACCACCGGATTCCTTGAACCCGAGGAACGCTCCCGCGAAGGCCACGAGGCCGCTGAGGACGCTCAGGATCAGTCCGAAGCCACGGCCGACGCTGACGTCACCGATCTGCTCCAGCGTCGTCCTTGCCCTCGATCGGGTTGAAGATGAAGCGGATGAGCAGGAGCAGCGCAGCCAGTCCAGTTGCGGCGAGCATGATCAACGGCCACGGCAACGAGCGGCTTCAACTTCCCCATCACCAACAGCACGGTGATGACCCCGGTCGCCGAGGATCGAGGATCCACGGGACGATGCCCGTGAAGAAGAAGTCGAACACGTTGCCGCCGGAGTCGTCGACGGCGAAACCGAGATCGGCGCCGAAGTCGATCTTGACCCAACTGAAGAAGCCGAAGATCAAGAAGCCGAGCGCTCCGCCCGCTTTCAACCAATCACTTGTCTTGAACTTGCTGAAGTCCATCTGTTCCTCCCAGAACTCTGACGCGAACGCCTGATGTCGAATCACTCCGTCCGACCGTCGAACGTACACCTTGTCAAAGCAGCTGCTGGGTGATCGCCACCGTCTCGTAACGTCGGACCATGCCCATCGCGCTGCTGTCCGTGTACGACAAGACCGGGATCGTGGAGCTCGCCACGGGTCTCCACGAGCTCGGCTGGACCATCGTGAGCAGTGGTGGGACCGCCAAGGCCGTGAGTGCGGCGGGGGTGCCGGCCACCGATCTGGCCGATGTCACGGGCGTGCCGGCGATCCTCGATCACCGGGTGGTGACGTTGCACCCGAAGGTGCACGGGGGCCTGCTCGCTGATCCCACCAAGCCCGAGCACCGAGCAGACATGGCCGAGTACGGCATCCAGCCGATCGACCTCGTGGTCGTGAACCTGTATCCATTCGCCGGCAGTCCGAGCATCGAGCTGATCGACATCGGTGGACCGGCGATGGTGAGGGCGGCGGCGAAGAACCACGCCCATGTTGCCGTCGTGGTCAACCCTCGGGACTACGCGCCGGTTCTCGCCGAGGTGCGTGAAGGCGGCGCTGTGTCGGCAGCCACCCGTCGACGCCTCGCCCGCGACGCCTTCGTCACCATTGCGGCCTACGACGCCCAGATCGCGAACTGGTTCGACGCGCTCGGCGATGGTGAGGGCGACGTGCTGCCGCCGGCGCTCCAGCTGTCGCTCACCCGGCAGCAAGAACTGCGCTATGGCGAGAATCCGCACCAGCAAGGTGCCCGCTACCTCGCGGACGGCGCCCGCAGTTGGTGGGACGACATGGTGCAGCACGGCGGCAAGGAGCTGAGCTATCTCAACCTCTTCGACACCGAGGCAGCGTGGAAGTTGGTGCATCGTTTCGACGAGCCCGCCTGCGTGATCGTCAAGCATGCCAACCCATGCGGCGTGGCGGTTGCAGGCGATGTCACGACCGCCTACGTGCGCGCCAACGCCTGCGATCCGGTGAGCGCGTTCGGTGGCATCGTCGCCGTCAACCGCGAGGTCAACGCCGATCTCGCCGAAGCGCTTGCTCCCGTGTTCACCGAGGTGGTCGTCGCCCCGTCATACACGCCCGATGCGCTCGAGGTGTTCGCCCGCAAGGGGAACCTCCGTGTGCTCTCCGGTCCGCAGCCCTACGGCTCGGCGTTCGACATGCGCACGATCGACGGCGGCCTCCTCGTGCAGCAGGCGGACACCATCGACCTCGATCGGTCGCATTGGCACGTGGTCACCCAGATCGCGCCGACGCCGGCGCAGATGGACGACCTCGCGTTCGCCTGGACCGTGTGTGCCGCGGTGAGCAGCAACGCGATCGTGTACGTCCACGACCGTCAGGCGTTCGGCATCGGCGCCGGCCAGCAGAACCGCCTCGACAGCGCTCGGATCGCCGCCGAGCGCTCGGCAGGTCGGGCAGACGGCGGCGTGTGCGCGAGCGACGCCTTCTTCCCGTTCCGCGACGGTCTCGATGCCGCGGCTGCGGCGGGCATCAAGGCGATCATCCAGCCGGGTGGCAGCATGCGCGACGGCGAGGTCGTGGCGGCTGCCGACGAGCACGGCATCGCGATGGTCTTCACGGGCGAACGACACTTCCGTCACTGAGCCATCGCGATGAGAGATGAGCGCCGGGAGCGCGCTCATCTCTCATCGCGAGGGTAGGTCGGGCGTGCGTGTGGCGCATTCCCAGCCAAAACGTGGGAAACTGATCGCATGGCACGGATCGCGGATCTCCTGGCCGCAGGGACGACGTATTCGTTCGAGTTCTTCCCACCCAAGAACGAGGCGGGCTGGTTGAGCCTCGGCCGCACGATCGCCGAGCTCGAACACCTCGCCCCCCACTACGTGAGCGTCACCTACGGCGCAGGCGGCAGCACCCGCACGCGCACGGCGGATCTCGTGTCGTGGGTGAAGCGCCAGACCACGATCTCGCCGATGGCGCACCTCACTGGCCAGGGTCACGTGCGCGCCGACATCCGCGACATCCTCATCGACTACCGAGCGGAGGGCATCGAGAACATCCTTGCCCTCGGTGGTGATCCGCCGGCCGACGGCTCCGCGCACGCGGTCAGCGAGTACCAGTTCTCCAGCGAGCTCGTCGACGACGTGCGCGAGTTCGGTGGCTTCTCGATCGGCGTGGCCGCTCATCCCGAGCTGCACCCGCGTTCACCGGATCGCGAGACCGACCGCAAGCACCTCGCGGCCAAGCTCGCCCGTGCCGACTTCGCGATCACGCAGTTCTTCTTCGAGGTCGACCACTACCTCGGACTCGTCGATGACCTCGCCCGTCACGGCTGCGAGAAGCCGGTCGTGGCGGGCATCATGCCCGTCACCAACCTCGCCCAGGTCAGCCGGATGGCGCACATGTCTGGTGCGGAGGTGCCGAACTGGCTCGTGGAGCGAGTGGCCAAGGCGGGCGACGACCCCGACGAGGCAACCCGCATCGGCGTGGAGATCGCGTCGGAACTGTGCACTCGGCTGCTGGAGGCGGGCGCGCCGGGCTTGCACTTCTACACGCTCAACCGCAGCGGCCCGACGCGTGACCTGTGGACCAACCTCGGCCTCGAGCGCGGCCCTGAGCGCCAGTGAGCTGACAGCGGCACCGATCAGCAGACGACGGGCCGGCGCTCTGCCCAGGGAGCTGCGGCCTCCAACTGGGTTGCCACCTGCAGCAGCAACGCGTCCTGCCAAGGCCCTCCCACCAGCTGCACGCCGATCGGCACGCCGGTGCTCGAGACGCCCATCGGCAGCGAGATCGCCGGCATGCCGGTGATGTTCCACACGGCAGTGAACGCAGCCATCGGGAAGCAGTTGAGCAGCGCCATCGACGGGTCGACGTCGGCGCCGTTCCACACCTCGCCGACGCGCAGCGGCAGGCATGCCATGGTGGGCGTGAGGAGGATGTCGAACTCCGTGCCGAACGGTGCCACGAGGCCGCGCGCCATGATCTGTGTCATGTACACCGCCTCCACGTACGTCGCTGAGTCGACCCCCTTGGCCAGGTCACGCAGGGCGATGTTCAGTGGCTCCATCCTCGAGTGATCGAGCGGCAGGCCGGCGCTCGCCGTGTTCCACACGGCCATGAACGCCTGTGTGAACACGTCGGGGTCTGGTGCTGCAAGCTCGACCGGCACCACGTCGTGGCCGAGACCGGCCAGCACTCGGGCGGTCGCCTCGGTGGCTGCGATCACCTCGGGATCCACGGGGCCAGGGAGCAACGGGGCGACGGACAGACCGACGCGCAAGCGGCCCGGGTCCTCGGTGGCCAGCTGGGCGAAGGGCCTCGGTGGCGGTGGAGCCGTGTACCAGAACAAGGGGTCGGGCCGTCCGATCACGTCGAGCAGGGCCGCGGTGTCGGCGACCGTGCGCGACACCACGCCCTCGGTGGCGAACCCCTCGAGCGCGTTCACCATGTTGGGGATGCGGTTGCGGCTCGGCTTGAGGCCGACCAGTCCGTTGCACGACGAGGGGATGCGGATCGATCCGCCACCGTCGCTCGCGTGCGCGATCGGCGCCAACCCGGCAGCCACCGCAGCACCGGCGCCACCGCTCGAACCGCCCGGCGTGAGGTTCGTGTCCCACGGGTTGCGCGTCGCCCCGAAACGTTGGTTCTCGGTGCACGAGATGGTGCCGAGCTCGGGTGTGTTGGTCTTGCCGAGCGGAACGAACCCGGCCTCACGGAACCGGGAGACGATGAAGGCATCCGCCCCGACCGGGCCCGGGGATGAACCCATCGAACCGTAGGTGGTGGGCCAGCCCTTCACATCGGCGAGATCCTTGATCGGCAGCGGGACGCCATGGAACGCAGCGAGCTCGTCGGAAGGCGTGGACACCACCCGGGCGGCCGCGTCCCTCGCCGCGGCGCGCACCTGGTCGTCGTCGCGGAAGCAGAACGCGTTGAGTTGCGGATCGAGGTGCTCGATCCGTTCGAGGTAGAGCTCGGTCACCTCCACCGGGCTCACCTCCTTGCGTCGGATCGCAGCAGCCCAGTCGACAGCGGAGCGAAACGCGTCCATGGAGTCTCCTTCTCGTCTCGGCGCCGTGCCTTCACAACCCGGCGATCCCCCATCTTGCCACTCGCCTCAGCCACGCTTTCACTGCCACACGGACACCGGCGTAGGGTTCGGTCATGCGCGCATACGAGAACGTCTACATCAACGGCAAGTGGGTGCCCTCGGCAGGCGAGGGTTCGCTCGAGGTCACCAACTCCGCCACCGAAGAGGTCATCGCCTCTGTGCCGAACGGCGCGGCGGCCGACGTCGACGCCGCGGTCGCCGCAGCCAGGGCGGCCTTCCCGGGCTGGAGCGCCCTCCCGAAAGAGGAGCGCGCGGGCTACCTCATGAAGATCCATGCGGGCCTCGAGGCCCGCACAGACGAGATCGCTCAGACGATCGCACAGGAGGTCGGCATGCCGCTCATGCTGTCGAACCTCATCCAGGCGGGCCTGCCGAAGGCGAACTTCCAGATCGCCGCCGGCCTCGCTGGCTCGTACGAGTTCGAGACCAAGGTCGGCAACTCCCTCGTGATCCGCGAAGCGATCGGCGTGGTGGGCTGCATCACACCGTGGAACTATCCGCTCCACCAGATCGCGCTCAAGGTCGCACCGGCCCTCGCCGCCGGCAACACCGTCGTGCTGAAGCCGAGCGAGGTGGCGCCGATCAACGCGTTCATCCTCGCCGAGGTGATCGACGAGGCCGGTCTGCCGGCAGGTGTGTTCAACCTCGTCACCGGTGTCGGTCCGGTGGTGGGCGAAGCGATCGCCGCCCACGCAGATGTCGACATGGTGAGCTTCACCGGTTCGACCCGCGCTGGCAAGCGCGTGGCCGAGGTGGCCAGCCAGACCGTGAAGAAGGTGGCCCTCGAGCTCGGCGGCAAGAGCCCCAACGTGATCCTCGACGATGCCGACTTCACCAAGGCGGTCGCCGACGGCGTGGGCAAGTGCTTCCTCAACTCGGGTCAGACCTGTACCGCGCTGACCCGGATGCTCGTCCCCCGCGAGCGCCTCGCCGAGGCCGAGGGCATCGCTGCGGCCACTGCTGCGGCGTTCACACCGGGCAACCCGTTCGAGAAGACCAGTCGGCTCGGGCCGCTCGTGTCGGCCGCTCAGCGCGATCGGGTGAAGGGTTTCATCCAGACCGGGATCGACGAGGGCGCCACGCTCCTCGTCGGCGGCACCGCTGCGCCCGAGGGGCTCGAGCAGGGGTACTTCGTTCAGCCGACCGTGTTCTCCAACGTCACGCGTGACATGACGATCGCTCGCGAGGAGATCTTCGGTCCTGTGCTGTCGATCATGCCGTACGACACCGAGGAAGAGGCGATCGAGATCGCCAACGACACGATCTACGGTCTGGCCGCCGGTGTGTGGAGCGGTGACGCCGACCATGCCCAGCGGGTGGCCCGCCGCATCCGCGCCGGTCAGGTG
Organism: uncultured Acidimicrobiaceae bacterium; assembly: GCA_963791635.1. Lineage (GTDB taxonomy): Bacteria > Actinomycetota > Acidimicrobiia > Acidimicrobiales > Ilumatobacteraceae > VFMC01. The sequence goes on along the minus strand of CAWBTC010000018.1, from coordinate 335,553 downwards.
GAGGTCAACGGTGGCGCGTTCAACGTGATGGCCCCGTTCGGCGGCTACAAGCAGAGCGGCCTCGGCCGTGAGGCCGGCCAGTTCGGACTCGAGGAGTTCCTCGAGGTGAAGTCGCTCCAGCTCTGATCCGCCCCGCCTGGACAGCCCCCTGATCGGACGACCAGGGGGCAGACGGCCGGTGATCTCGGTGCGTGCCGCCGGAAATCGTCACGGAACTGGAAGAATGTGTCCCCGATGACCGACTGGTCTCCACCGCGCACGCCCAACGGGCAGATCAGCCGGGTCCCGCATCTGCCGGGGCTCGACGGTCTGCGCGCCATCGCAGTGGTCGCCGTGATGATCTACCACGCGAACAAGAGCTGGCTGCACGGCGGGTTCCTCGGGGTCGAGGTGTTCTTCGTGATCTCCGGCTACCTGATCACCTTGCTGCTGATCGCCGAGCACGAGCGCTCCGGGTACGTGGATCTCAAGCAGTTCTGGCTGCGTCGCTTCCGGCGCCTGTTGCCGGCGCTGTTCGTGATGCTCGCGCTGTTGATGGTGTACCTGGCGGTGTTCAAGCCCGACGCGCGTGGTCGCACCCGCGGCGACATCTTCGCCGGCCTCGGGTACATCTCGAACTGGTTCCAGATCTGGGTCGGCGCGGGATACACCGCGTCGGAGGCCTTTGCCCCGCTGCGCCACCTGTGGTCGCTCGGGGTCGAGGAGCAGTTCTATCTGATGTGGCCGTTGATCATGGTGGCCATCCTGCATCGCGGCCGAGCCCACCTACCCCGGGTAGCGCTGTGGTTGTTCTGCGTGGCGGTCGGGATCGCCCTGTTGACAGCGTTGTTCTTCGTGCCCGGCGACATCGACTCCGCCTGCACACCCGAAGCCCACCGCGGCTACTGGATCGTGGCCGACCGTTGCATCAGCATCAACGACACCCTCTACCTCAGCACCATCACGCGGGCAGGCGGTCTCATGCTCGGCGCAGCGTTCGCAATGGTGTGGCGCCCGGCCGCGATCATGCGCAGCCCGATGCGCAACAGGGGCCGCCAGCTCGATGCGCTGGCAATGATCGGCGTGCTCGGCCTGGCCGTGCTGGCCTGGAGGATCCACCTCGCCGACCCGGCGCTCACCATCCTCACCGGCAGCCGGTTCGACCCGTGGCTGTTCCGCGGCGGCATCTTCCTCACCGGAGTGTGCACCCTCTTCATCATCGCTGCCGTCACGCATCAGCGGGCGATGGCCGGCGTGCTGCTCGGCAACCCTCTGCTGTCGTGGGTGGGCACGCGCAGCTACGGCCTCTACCTGTACCACTGGCCGATCTATCAGGTCATCCGCCAGGAGGCCGGCAAGACGTTGACGGTGTGGCAGTTCCTGCTGGCGATGCTGGTCACCGGTGTGATCACCGAGGCGAGCTATCGCTACGTGGAGATGCCGATCCGCAAAGGCGCGATCGGCGACTGGTTCCGCGGTGGCCGCCGGCGCCCGTCCCGGGCCGCGGCAACACGTCGTCGCCAGCTGACCACCGTGGGCGTGGTGGCCGTCGTGCTCACGGGCTGGGCCGGTGTGAGCATCGCGATGGCCCCCAACCGGTGCGTCGGTGTGGTCGAGTGCGCGAACGAAGAGGGCAAGTTGCTGATCGAGAACGCGTCGACCACGACCCTCGACCCGACGAGCACCCTGCCGTCGGAATCGGGGGTTCCGCCGGTCACCGATCCGAACGCCACCGTCGATCCCAACGTGACGGTCGACCCGAACGCGACCACGTTGCCGACCGTGGCGGGCGAGACCACCCTGCCGCCGGAAACGCTGCCGCCCGCGACCACCGTCCCTCCGGCCGAGCGACCCGCGTACGCGATCGGCGAGTCGGTCATGCTCGGTGCGACCAATCAGTTGTTAGCGGCCGGCTTCGTGGTGAACGCCAGCGAGAGCCGCCAGGGCGAGGCGACGGCGGATGTGGTCGGCCAGCTGCGGGCGTCGGGTCAGATCGGTCAGACCGTCGTGATCCAGGTCGGCACCAACGGTCCGGTGTCACAGGCGACCTACGACCTGATCATGTCGTTCCTCCCGGTGGCGGAGGTGCCGAACGTGGTGTTCCTCACCGTCCATGCGCCGGGCAAGGGTTGGATCGGGCCGAACAACGCGATCATCTACGGCCTCCCGTCGAGGTTCACCAACGTGCAGGTGCTCGACTGGGATGGCCTCGTCACCAGCGGCCAGGTGCCTGGCCTCGCCGGAGACGGCATCCATCTCGGCACTGGCGCCGCAAAGCAGTTCTACGCGAACTACATCTTCGGCATCCTCGGCCGAAACGATCTCGTCCAGCCGCTCCCCGAGTAGCACGCAGCGTTCTGGTCGCGGATCGCTGCGGCGATCGCGGAGGATCGCGACCAGAAGTGTGGCCGGGCGTGAGCAGTCGCTGGTCGGGCTTGATCGTGATCGTGCTGTCGTGCAGCGTTCTGGTCGCGGATCGCTGCGGCGATCGCGGAGGATCGCGACCAGAAGCGTGACTCGGCGTGATGCTGCGGCTTGGTCGGCGACGAGGTGTGAGGCGTACGCTCGCAGCCATGACTCCTCCTGTGCGCGTCGCCGTCACCGGTGCTGCTGGCCAGATCGGCTACAGCCTCCTCTTCCGCATCGCCTCCGGCTCGATGCTCGGCCCGGACACCCCTGTGATCCTCCAGCTGTTGGAGATCACGCCGGCCCTGAAGGCGCTCGAGGGCGTGAAGATGGAGCTCGACGATTGTGCCTTCCCGCTGCTCGCCGGCGTGGTGTGCACCGACGACGCCAACATTGCGTTCGGCGACGCCGAGGTCGCGCTCCTCGTGGGCGCGATGCCGCGCAAGGCAGGTATGGAGCGAAGCGACCTGCTCACGGCCAACGGTGGCATCTTCAAGCCGCAGGGCCAGGCGCTCAGCGCGAGTGCCAAGAGGGGCGTCAAGATCCTCGTCGTCGGCAACCCCGCGAACACGAACGCGCTCATCGCACAACAGAACGCCCCCGACCTCGATCCGGGCCGCTTCACCGCGATGACCCGCCTCGACCACAACCGTGCGATCAGCCAGCTGGCCGCTCGCACCGGGTCGGCAGTCACCGACATCACCAACATGACCATCTGGGGCAACCACTCGGTCACTCAGTACCCCGACCTGTTCCACGCACGGGTGAAGGGTCAGAACGCCTACCAGCTCGTCGACGACCACGCCTGGGTGGACGGCACCTACATCCCCACCGTGGCCAAGCGCGGCGCGGCGATCATCGAGGCCCGTGGCGCCTCGTCGGCAGCCTCGGCCGCCAACGCCGCGATCGATCACATCCGCTCGTGGTCGCTCGGCACCGCCGAGGGCGATTGGGTGAGCATGGCCGTGCCGAGCGATGGTTCGTACGGCGTTCCCGCAGGGCTCATCTCGAGCTTCCCGTGCACCTGCGCCGATGGCACGTACTCGATTGTCCAAGGTCTCGACATCGACGATTACAGCCGCGGCAAGATCGACGCCTCAGCCGCCGAGCTGGCCGAAGAGCGTGACGCTGTCAAGGAGCTGGGTCTCATCTGACCCGCCTCCTGCGTGCCGCTGATCACGCCGTGGTGCCCTGGGTCAACGGGCTCGGTACCACGGCCGTGATCGCACAGGAGCCCGACGACGGCGACGGGACAGCGTGGCGGTGGCGCCTCAGCCTCGCCGACGTCGGCAACGACGGTCCGTTCTCGTCCTTGCCCGGCATCGACCGCTGGATCGCGGTCGCCTCCGGCGCCGGCATGGACCTGACGGTCGGTCACAATCGTTCCGTCGTCCTGCGCAACGGAGACGATGCCTTCGCCTTCAGCGGTGACGACGACACGGTCTGCCGCCTGCTGGACGGACCGATCGTGGACATCAACCTGATGCTCCGCCGGGGCAGCGTCACGGGGGCGCTGAGGCTCCATGACCTCGGTGCCGGCGACCGCTTGGAGGGACTCGGAGACCGAGGCGAAGTGGCCGTCGTGGTGCTGTGTGGAGAGGTGCGTGCGGGTGACGTCCGAGCCGGTGCATTCGACGCCTGGGTCGGGCATCCTCCGGCGACGATCGTCGCGATCTCGCCGGCCCGTGTGGCCGTTGCCGACGTCAGCGACCTTCGACGCACTGTCCGTCCAGGCTGACACGTTCCCCGATGACCAGTCGCCTGGAAGCGGTCTGTGCGTCAGGCCCGCTCGATGGTCTCGGCCTCGCCGAGGAGGGCGAGCAGCGGTGCGAGGTGGTGGGCGAGTGCCAGCGCGGTGCGCTGATCGGCTGTGGTGAAGACCCTGGGTCGGGTGTCGAAGAGCTCGATGATGCCGATCGCACGGCCGCGGGACGACAACGGCGTCAACAGCAGCGACGAGAAGCCGCGGGTCGCGCAGCAGCGCGGCTTCGGCCGGATCAGTGTCGGGGTCGTCGATCCTGCAGCTGTAGGTCCGACCGGCCGCCAGCGCGGCGGCGGTGTTGGGGTAGTCGCTCAACTCGTAGCTCTGCTCTGCGAGCTTCCAGTCGTCATGACCGAAGCGGTAGTAGGCGATCGCCTTCACACGTCGGCCGCCGGGGTCGAGCAGGTCCAGGCAACCGCCGGAGCACGCGAGAACCTGCACCCACTCGCGCAGCGCACCGCGGGCGGCGGTCTCGACGTCGCGCGCGTCGATCAACTCAGGCGACTCTCGAATGGGCTCCGACTCCTCGACGTCGCGTCGGCGGCTGGCGTAGGCGATGTCGGTCGTGGTGGCGACGGAGACGATCCCCCTGCCACGGGCCTTGGCGTCGTACACGGCTGCGTCCGCTCGATCGAACAGGTCGCCCGGCTCGCGCGTCGATGCCACGAAGGCGAGTCCGGCCGACGCCGAGAGCGATCCCACTCCGGGAATGGACGTCGCGGTCACCGCCTTCACCGTGCGTTCCGCGATCCGCAGGACGTCGTCGCGGGCGACGTTCACGAACAGCGCGGCGAACTCGTCACCACCGAGTCGAGCAATGCGGTCGATGTCGCGGGTCGTGGCCCGCATGGCGTCGGCCATTGCCCGAAGGGCGCGATCACCGCTCTGATGGCCGTGGACGTCGTTGATCAACTTGAGATAGTCGAGGTCGAACAGCACCAACGCCACGTCGTTCGCCGAGCCCCCATCGAAGGGCGATCCGCCGTCCGGGGCCGAGCTCCCATGGGAGGTCAAGGCAGCGGAGATCTCTTCGTGGAACGCGGCATGGTTGAGCAGCCCCGTAAGCGAGTCGCGGCCGATCGACTCGCGGAGTTGGTGCTCCTCCTGCTTCATCTCGGTGATGTCGCGTGCGAAGCACGCAACTCCATCCGTTCCGTGCGGCACGACCCACATGTCGTACCAGCGCGTGCTGTCGGGCCCGAATCGGCTGCTCAGGTGGCGTGCCGCGACTCGGGTGGTCCGTACCCGCTTCGCGATCGCGGCGCCCTCTGTGGTCAGCAGACCGATCGCGACGAGTTCGTCGATCCCACGGCCGAGTGCGGCCGTCGTCTCGACACCGGCGAGGTCGGCGGCGGACTGGTTCACGAAGCGTGCCTGCAACGCACCGTCCAGCCCGACGACGGGATCGGGGTTGCAGGAATCGTCGAGTCGCCAGTGGGTAGGGGCACTGTCGAGCTCGGCGCGCTCACGCACGATGCTCGGCCGCCCTGGCCCCAAGCGCTCCTCGATCGTCGTCACACAGGAAGGCATCGGTCTTCATTCGGGTGAACTTGAGAAGTCAACCCCGCAGATCGGGTAATCAGGCCGCGATGTCGGCGATCGCCACGTCGCAGGCGACTTCCATCATCTGGTCGACCCCGGCCTTCAGCTCTGCGGCGCTGATCCGGACACTGTCGCCCTCCTCGCCGATCATGTCGCTCACGGTCATGACCGCCAGTGCCTCGAAGTCGTGGATGGCGCCCAACGTGTAGAGGATGCTCGCTTCCATCTCGACCGCAAGGTGCCCGCGGTCCTTCCAGCGCTTCATGATCCCGGGCCGCGGGTCGTAGAACACCGCGCTCGTCACGACCGGGCCGACGTGCACCGTGGCGCCGCGTTCACGGGCGAGCCGGCTCGTGAGCTCCACCAGCCGCCAGTCGGCCGTCGGCGCATGCGGATCGCCTTGGGTGAGGATGTCGATCATCGGATCGTCGCTCGTCGCACTGACTGCAACGACCGTGTCGCCCATCTTCAGGCCCGTCTTCAGACCACCGGCAGTCCCCACGCGGATGAGGCGCGTCGCTCCGAGCTGCTCGGTGAGCTCGGTGTAGTAGATCGCCGCGCTCGCGCCTCCCATGCCGACGCTCTGGACGCTGATCGGTCTGCCCTTGAACGTGCCGGTGAACCCGAGCGCACCCCGCTCCTCGTTGACGCAGCGCGCACCCGGATCGAAGAACGTCTCGGCGATGTACCTTGCCCGTCGGGGGTCGCCGGGCACCAGCACCGAAGGTGCGTAGTCGGAGGGTTCGGCGTGCAGGTGGATCGGCATGTCGGCGAGCGTAATCGCGCAGATCCTGGTGCCCATCCGAGCGTCGACCTCGGTGGACCGCGCCGGATCGCACCGGATCGCACCGGAATCGCGGCGTCGGGTTACTTGAGGAACTTGCTCGTCGTGTTGTCGGCCAGGACCTTGCCACCGGTCTGGCAGGTGGGGCAGTAGGCGACGGTGTAGCCGCTGTAGCTCACCGAGCGAACCGTGTCGCCGCACACCGGGCACGCCCCGCCGGCCCGACCATGCACTGCGCCCGGTCGATCTGCCGACGCACTCATGTCGGTACGGGTGCGCTCGTAGGCCAATCCGTCCGCGATGCATGCATGGATCGCATCCCGCACCACATGAGCGCCTTGCGCGCCCAGCTTGCCGGTCATCGCAAAGGGGGACACCTTCGCTCGATGGCACACCTCGTTGGCGAGCATCCGACCCAGCCCGGCAATCATGTGCTGATCGCGCAAGAAGCCGTGCAGCCGCATGTTGTGCTCGGCGAAACGTGCCGCCAGCTGTTGCTCGCTCAGCTCGAGCGCTTCGGGACCCAGACGGTGCAACGGCGGGCCGTCGAGTGCGTCGGGGGCCATGCACCACACGCCCGCCCGGCGCTCCTTGCCCGCTTCGGTGAGCAGCAGCGCAGGCCCGTCGGAGAACAGGAACCGAGCCTGGCCGTTGCGGGGCTTCAGCGACAGCTTGTCGTCCACGAGCAACCGCCCTCCCTGCATCAGGTGCACCGCGAACACCACTGGCTCGAACCGCAACAGCAGGTACTTTCCGCGGCGGCCGACGTCGAGCAGCGGGAGTCCGTATGCCTGGTCGGGGCGGGGAACGGCGGTCTTGAGCGCGGTGAAGTTGAACGGTACGAACGTCTCGAGCACGTGACCGCGGAACAGCTCCGTGAGTCGTTCGGCATGGGCCTGCACCTCGGGGAGTTCGGGCACGTCGACTGGCTCCTCGTCGTGCCCGCTACCGGTACTCGGTGCGTCCGCGGACAGTTGCGAACACGGCATCGAGCGCCCTGAACACCGGATGGGAGGCGATCAGCTTCTGCTGGTCGCCGGTGAGCAGGATTCGCCCACCGATGAACGCGTCCTGGGCGTTCAACTCGCCGGTGGCCACGGCCACGGCGGTCTCCCAGGTCTGTTCCATCCGGACGTTCTCGGGACGAGCCGTACCCGCCCCGAAGGTGGCCAGCCCTCCGCCCACCTGGAGGTGGTACACCACGTCGCCTTCGGGGCCACCCGTCACCGCTTGCGTCACGCCGATCTCGTGCTCGTTCGCGAGGGCGGCCAGCTCGGCGCTCGCGGCCACCTCGGCGGTGAGGGCGTCGATCCATTCCAGACTGAGGTAGCGAACCATCGGGGCCTAGTCTGCCCGATCGTGGCACAGTTCTCGCGAGTGATCGGTTCCGGAACCAAGGTGTTCGACGCGGCAGCTGTCCGCGGTCGCTTCCGGGCGATCGAGACGCCCGAGGACGTGCTCGACCTGATGGACCACGGCGCGGAGGGCGTGATCGCCCTCGTGCGTGACGCGGGCGCCACCTTCCTCGCGCCGATCTATCACGAGCTCACCGGCGTGATCTGCACCGGCGGCACGCCGAGGAGCCACATCGGCATCGTCAGTCGCGAGTTCCAGGTGCCCTGCGTGATGGCTGCCGTGTTCGTCGACGGTGAGCCGGCAGCCGACACCGAGGTGGAGCTCGACTGCGGCAGCGACCACGGAGTGATCCGTGGGTGAACGCGACAGCAGCCCGTACCACGAGCGTCGCCGTCGGTACGTCGACGAGTTCCTCGAGTACCACGGCGACATCTCGCGTCAGCTCACGGCCGAGCGGACCTCGCTCGAGAGCAAGCTGATCCCGGTCAGCGCGTACATCGTCACATCGTGCATCGAGGCGCTCCTGCGCTACCCGGAGATGATGCGGCGGATCCAGGAGGCGCTCCCACCGGAGGAGATCGGTCGGCGTGCCCGTCGGCCCGGCTGCCGGGTGAACTCCGTCCATCTGTGGAGCATCGCCAACCTGCCGTTGGTGGGACGCAAGGTGCTCGCGATGATCGACCCCGAGCGGGCCAACGATGTGAGCGACCTGGCGACCATCGCCGACTTCTGGGAGCGGACGGCCCGTGCGTTCCGAGGCGACGACGGCACGCGGCAGGCGTGGGACACCAACTCCGTCACGCCCTACGACGGCCCGGTGCTGGACGAGTTGCTGAGGGGCGTGCGGGTGGTCGGCGACGACGATCGGCGGCGGATCAAGATCTGGAACGCAACGCTCGTCAGCTACCTCTTCCTGCTCTACTTCGACACCAGGGTCGGTACCGGCGACACCGGCCCGTACCTCCTGCCCGATGGTCGGGTGGCGCTCGTGCGCGACTACTACCAGCTCGCGCAGAGCGACTTCTCCTGGAGCGACGTCGCGGCCAATGTGCCGCACCAGTACCTCACCGCGGTGTTCGTGCTCGACGGCGTCACGATCGACCGCATCACCGACTTCGGGACGAGCAACACCACTCCCGAGGACTACCTCGATCACACGGTGGGCTTCGCGCTCTACACCACCGACGGCGGCTTGCTTCGACCGGTTGGCCTCGATGCGATGGATGTGATGGTGCCAGCGGTGCGTGCCGCGCAATCGCAGCACTACCGCGCGATCGCGCGCATGACCCGCGACGACAAGATTCGCTGCGGCGCATACGTCTACTTCTCGTTCCTGCGACCGTTTGCGCTCGAAGCAGGCATTGCCGATGAGCTCGACTGGACCGTGCCTCGCGACATCGACCCGCTGCTCTACGACATGGTGTCTGCGATGGAGGGCGACAACGCTGCTACGGCCGACGACGGGCCGTACTACGAGCCACTCCCACCGGCAACACCTGCGCCGTGACTCGATGACCGACCGAGCGCGCCTGGGCTGGTCGGCCGTCGACGAGCGACGTCATGACGACGCGCCGGTGGAGGCGTGGTGGTGGTGGGGGTCGGCCACCGATCAGGACACCGATGCGCTGGTCGGCGTCTACGTCGGCATCGAACTGCGCGGCAGTCGGTTCGACTACTGGGCAGGGCTCGTACGCGAGAACGAGCCCTACCTGTACATCGAGGAGCTCGACGGCACCGGGCTGCGCGCCGGCCTGGAGATCAAACCGCCGGAGATGTGGGCCGGACACGAGTGCGACGAACCGTTCCGCCAGTGGAGCCTCGGCAACGAGGCGCATGGCGTGCTGCTCGAAGACCCCACCGAGGCGTGGGCACGCGCCTATGGCACACCGGTGCCGGTCACGTTCGACGTGGAGTGGTACGCCGCGGGCGACCCGCAGCCGCTGGCCGACCACTCGGGCTCCGATGGCCGCAGCGGCTACCGGCAGCACGGTGAGGTGGATGTACGAGTCGAGCTCACCGAGGGGGTGCTGGCCTTCTCCGGGCCGGGCGAGCGGGTGCACGTGTGGGGCGCGCCGTACCTGCCAACATCGTTCGCGATGCCCAACGACACTCGCGGCGTGCGCGCGCCATACCGCCGTTCCGACGGCCTCCTGATCGATCAGGTGCTGTCCACCTCGCCCACCCGTGGCAGCCGCTGGTGGGTGAGTCGATGAGCCGTGACATCCTCCAGGAGCTCGCCGAGCAGCGCGGCAAGCCCAGGTACCGCGAGGTTCCGGTGCGCACCGGCATGATCGTGGAGGACCGGGCGACGGGCTTCTGCGGAGACGTCGTGAAGATCACCGTCGAGGCCGTCACCTTGCGCGACCGCAACGGAGTGCATCGGCACTTCCGCTACAAGGAGGGCGGCTTCCGTCTCGACGGCAAGCCGATCACGCTCGTCCGGCCGGCCAGCAACGCCGCGGCTTCGGCGGCCACCACGCGGGTGACCGCGAGCGGCTCGATCGCCACCGCGACGCCGCTCAAGGCTCGGGTCGCTCGCGCCAGTCGGATCTGGGTGGAGGGCAAGCACGACGCGGAGCTGCTCGAGCACGTGTGGGGCGACGATCTCCGCGAGCTCGGCATCGTCGTGGAGCCCTTGCACGGCATCGACCACATCCTCGACGCGGTCGCCGAGTTCGGCCCGTCGCCCGAACGCAAGCTGGGCGTGCTCGTCGATCATCTCGTCGCCGGCTCGAAGGAGCAGCGTCTCGCGACGCAGGTGATGCATGTGTCGCGTCACGTGCTCGTGACGGGCCACCCGTTCGTCGACGTGTGGGAGGGCGTGCGCCCCAAACTCGTCGGGATCGACGCATGGCCCCGAGTGCCGCGCGATCGCCCGTGGAAAGAAGGCATCTGCGCGGCCCTCGGGGCCGATCCGGTCAACTTCTGGCCGCGCCTGCGGAATCGAGTTCAGTCGTTTGCGGATCTCCGCCCGGAACTGGTGGGCGCGGTGGAGCAGCTGATCGACTTCGTGGCGCCCGGCGACGAATGATCGCTCGGGCGATCCACAGCCCCACCAGGAACACTGCGAGGAATGGGGCGGTGTAGCCCAAGAAGATCAGCACTGCGGTTCCAGCGGTCAGGAACGCCCGGCCACCGGTGGCGAACGCCTCCCCGACGTTCTCGTCGTCGGCGACGGGCAGCGTGGTCGGCACGGTGGTCTCGACCGTCTCCTCCGGGGCGACCGACAGCTCCACGGTCAGCGTCGCCAGGGCGGTGCTGTTGCGCAGGTTGCGCTGCTGCGCGAACAGCTGCTCGAGCACGAGTTGGCGTGCCGTCAGCTCCCCCTCCAGCAACACCACCTCGCCCAGGTCCTTCGCTTCGGCGAGCAGGGCTTGCACCCGGTCGACGCTCTGCTGCTGACTGATGATGCGGGTCTCGACGTCGGTCACCGTGTCGGTGACGTCATCGGTGTTCTGGAACCGCCCCTTCGAGCGCCCGAGTCCGACCATGTCGGTGATCGCCGACTCCACCTCTTCGGGCGGGAGCTTGATGACGATCTCCCCGGTCGCCGTCTCGGGATCTCCGAGGCGCACGTCGCTGCCGTAGACCTGGCCACCATGGCGTCCAGCGATGGTCACCACCTCGGGCAACGCCTCAGCGACATCGGCGACCTCCACGGACACCGTCACCTCGATCGCGAGGAGCCGTTGCGGGGCGGGCGCCTGTCCGACGCTGGGACTGCCACTCAGGGCCTCGGCGGCGGCCGGTGCCTCGGTTGCTTCTGGTGCTTCGGTTGCTTTGGTGCCATCGGGTGCCTCCGTTGCTGCTTCCGAGAACGACCCTGATGCGGCGTCGGTCGCGGCTGGTGCGAAGGTGGTGACCATGCTCGATTCCTCGTCGTCCCCAGCGCACGCGGCGAGGCTCAACGACACGATCCCGAGCATGGCACCCACGAGCGGAGCCGGCCGCGCCCAGGAGCGCGAGCGGCGTGAGCGGTGGTTGTTCACGTGTGCCATGGGTGTTCGACGTGCCCGCGGTCACGTCGGTTCCCGGAACGGAACCCGGATCTGTGTCAGTCGTGTGACAGCTTGGCCGCGCGCCGGTGCTTCAACAGTTCGACTGCGATCGGCATCACAGAGACGGCGACGATGACGAGCGCCGCGATCTCGATGTTGTCCTTCACGACGTCGATCTCGCCGAGGAAGTACCCGAGCGTCGTGATCCCCGCTCCCCACAGCACGCCACCGATCACGTTGAACACCACGAACGTCCGGTAGTGCATGTTGCTCACCCCGGCCACCGTCGGCACGAAGGTGCGCACGATCGGCACGAAGCGCGCCAACACGATCGTCTTCGAGCCGTGCTTGGCGAAGAACATCTCGGCCTTGGCCACGTTGACCGGGTTGAACAATCGACTCCGCGGCCGGTCGAACAGCGATGGACCGAACCTCTTGCCGATGAGGTATCCCACCTGGTCCCCGGCGATGGCGGCGATCGCACACACCCCGGCGACGACCGGCAGGGATGGCATGTAGCGCTCGCCGAACTGCTCGAAGGCGGCGTCGGATGCAAGAAAGCCGGCGAAGAACAGCAGCGAGTCACCCGGGAGGAAGAAGCCGATCAGCAATCCTGACTCGGCGAAGACGATCGCGGCCAATGCGATCCATCCACCGGTCTTGATCCAGTCGTTGGCGAAGTCGAGGAGGGCGAACACCGCAGCGACGCTACCGGGGAAAACGACGTCAGCCCGGGCGTTCGGCCCGGGCTGACGGTCGAAGTGGGCTCGTCGTCGCCCACGGTCGGACGGGTCAGGCGGCCTTGAGCGAGACCTTCTGACGGCTGCTGTACACGATCGCACCGATCAGCACCACCAGGGCGCCGGCGGCGATCGAGTACCGAGCACCGTCGTTGTCCTGAGTGCTGATGATGGCCGGGAGAATCAGCAGACTGACGAGGTTCATCACCTTGATCAGCGGGTTGAGGGCCGGGCCGGCGGTGTCCTTGAACGGGTCACCGACGGTGTCGGCGATCACGGCCGCACGATACGGGTCACTGCCCTTGCCGCCGTGATGTCCGTCCTCGATGTACTTCTTCGCGTTGTCCCACGACCCACCTGCGTTGCTGAGGTAGTTGGCCATCAGCTGGCCGACGAGGATGACAGCGGCGAGGAACGCACCGAGCGCGGTGAAGTTGATGCCGAAGCCCACGACCACCGGGGTCAGCACGGCGAGCAGCGCCGGTGTGGCGAGCTCACGCAGCGATGCCTCGGTGCAGATGTCGATGACGGGGCCGTACTCGGGCAGCTTCTCGCCCTTCATGATCTTTCCGTCGGCGAACTGCTTGCGCACCTCCTGCACGACCACGCCGGCGGTGCGGCCGACGGCGCGGATGGCGAGGGCCGAGAACAGGAACGGCACGGCGCCACCGATCAGCAGGCCGATGAACACCTTCGGGTCGGCGACGTTGATCGGGATCAGGTCGAACACACCACGCGAGGTGGTGATCGCCTCCTCGACGATCTCCTTCGGGAACAACTCGTTGGCGGCAGTCTCGATGAAGCTCGCGAACAGGGCCACGGCGGCGATGACCGCAGAACCGATCGCGAAGCCCTTGGTGACGGCCTTGGTGGTGTTGCCCACGGCGTCGAGACTGACCATGATCCGCTCGGCCTCGCCGTGGAACTCACCGCTCATCTCGGCGATGCCGGCGGCGTTGTCGCTGACGGGACCGAAGGTGTCCTCGGACACGATGACGCCGGTGGTGGCGAGCATGCCCATGCCGGTGAGGGCAACGAGGTAGAAGCTGAACTGCAGGTTGCCGCCACCGAGCGCGAGTGACACGCCGATCGCGATCGCGATCGCGATGACGGCGTACACGCTGCTCTCCATGCCGCTTGCCGTACCGGCGAGGATCGCCGTGGCCGGACCGGTCTCGGCCGCTTCGGCGATCTCTTGCACCGGGCGATGGTGGGTGGCGGTGTAGTACTCGGTGAGGCGGCTGATGAGCTGTGCGAGGACGAGACCGATGGCGACGGCGCCGAAGCACTTCCAGCCAGCGTTGTCGAACTCGTTGCCGACGTACACGAGCGACACGATGAGCGTGCCGACGAGCGTGAGCGAACCGGCGACGAGGAAGCCGCGGTTGATCGGTTTCAGGGCGTCGGTCTCGCCCTCCTTGGCCTTCACCGCGAACACACCGAAGATCGATGCGATCACGCCAATGGCGCGAGCGGCGAGCGGGAAGACCAGGCCGAGCGCCGGGTTCGCACCGATCGAGTTGAACGCCGCCACGCCAAGGATGATCGACGCGACGAGGGTCACCTCGTAGCTCTCGAACAGGTCGGCCGCCATGCCGGCGCAGTCACCGACGTTGTCGCCCACGTTGTCAGCGATCGTGGCCGGGTTGCGCGGGTCATCTTCGGGGATGCCGGCTTCCACCTTGCCGACGAGGTCGGCACCGACGTCGGCAGCCTTGGTGAAGATGCCGCCACCGACGCGCAAGAACAACGCGAGCAGCGATCCGCCGAAACCGAAGCCGACGAGGATCACCGAGCTGGTGTTCTGGAACACCATGATGATCAGCGTGGCGCCGAGGAGCCCGAGTCCGACGGTGAACATGCCGGCCACGCCGCCCGTGCGGAAGGCGACGGTGAGCGCCTTCGGCATCGAGTTGGTGAGGGCGGCCGCTGCGGTGCGGACGTTGCCCTGTGTGGCGAGCGTCATGCCGATGTAGCCGGTGAGACCGGAGGCCAGACAGCCGAGCACGAACGCCACGGTTCGCCAGAGGCCGGCCTCGCCGAAGCTCAGCGCAGTCACTCCCGAATCCGGATTGACGATCTCGGTCGACGTCACGAAGACGATGACGGCCAGCGGGACGAGGATCACGGCGATCGTCTTGAACTGGCGTCGCAGGTACGCGGCGGCGCCTTCCTGGATCGCCTTGGCGATCTCCCGCATCTTCGGCGAGCCCTGGTCGTATGCCAGGACGTCCTTCACGAGATAGAAGCCGACCGCGATGGCGAGCAGTGCTGCACCTGCTGATGACAGCAGGACGGCCCACTCACCGCCTTTGAGGTCGAATACCTGATAGCCGCCTTCGGCCAGGATGGAAGCTGACACCGCAACACCTTGTGGGTTCAGGGCGCGTCCGACGCAGGACACACCGTTGGTGGAAACGGGCAGAGTGTACGGAATTTCACATGTGACCGACGAAACGTCCTCGCGATCGTGCCGATCTGGCGTCAAGAGTTCTCTCGTGGGGACTCGCAGGAGTACCGTTCGCGGCCATGGCGCAGACACTCCAGCCCGCGAATCGCCGTGGCCCCGTCACCGGTACGGCGACCAACGTGGGGAAGCGGAAGAAGAAGTTCTTCCTGCTCGATCTCTATGGCACGGCCGTCGGCAAGAAGTACGTCATGGCGATCACCGGCATCGCGATGATGGGTTTCGTCCTGGCCCACATGATCGGCAACCTGAAGATGTACCTCGGCGAGGCAGACCTCAACGGTTACGCCGAGTTCCTCACCCGCCTCGCGTATCCGCTGGCACCCGAGAACACGGTGCTGTGGCTGATGCGTGCCGGCTTGCTCGGCGCACTGCTCCTGCATCTCCACGCTGCGTACTCGCTGACGGTGATGAACCGCCACGCGCGTTCGGTGAAGTACCAGAGCGCTCGCGACTACCAGATCGCCAGCTTCGCCAGCCGGTCGATGCGACTCACCGGCGTCGTGGTGCTGCTGTTCATCGTGTGGCACCTGCTCGACTTCACCTTCGGCGTCACCAACACCTTGGGCGACGGCGACTTCGACAAGCATCAGGTGTACGACAACGTCGTGCGCAGTTTCGAACGAGTGCCGGTCTCGGTGTTCTACATCCTCGCGAACCTCGCCCTCGGGGTGCACCTGTACCACGGCGCGTGGAGCATCTTCCAGAGCCTCGGTTGGAACAGCCCGCGGTTCAACCAGTGGCGCCGGATGTTCGCCACCGCCTTCGCCGCGATCGTCGTCGTCGGCAATGTCTCGTTCCCCGTCGCCGTCCTCGCGGGCATCGTCGGCTGATCACCGTCTTTCGGCCAGGAGCACCCATTCATGAGCACCTCGACACTCACGACCACTGCCGGCAACCTCACTGCTTCGGACAAGCTCCAGAGCAAGGCTCCGAACGTCGCTGTCCCCGACATGTGGGAGACGTTCAAGAGCGACATGAAGTTGGTCAACCCCAACAACAAGCGCAAGTTCAAGGTGATCGTGGTCGGGACCGGACTCGCCGGTGCGTCGGCCGCGGCCACGCTCGCCGAGCTCGGTTACCAGGTGGACGCGTTCACGTTCCACGACTCGCCGCGTCGTGCGCACTCGATCGCCGCGCAAGGTGGGATCAATGCCGCCAAGAACTACAAAGGTGATGGCGATTCGGTCCATCGCCTGTTCTACGACACGATCAAGGGCGGCGACTTCCGTGCCCGCGAGTCGAACGTCCACCGCCTTGCCGAGGTGAGCGTCGACATCATCGACCAGATGGTCGCCCAAGGTGTGCCGTTCGCCCGCGAGTACGGCGGTCTTCTCGACAACCGCAGCTTCGGTGGCGCTCAGGTGAGCCGGACGTTCTACGCCCGCGGCCAGACCGGCCAGCAGTTGCTGATCGGTGCCTACCAGCAGATGGCTCGCCAGATCGGCCTCGGCAACGTCCGGCTCTGGAATCGCACTGAGCTCGTCGACACCGTCACCATCGACGGACGCTGTGCCGGCATCGTCACCCGCGACCTGATTTCCGGCGAGCTCGTCTCGCACGCGGCGCACGCCGTCGTGCTCTGCACCGGCGGCTACGGCAACGTGTTCTTCCTCTCGACGAATGCGATGAACTGCAACGTGACAGCGGCATGGCGCGCGCACCGCAACGGCGCCTACTTCGCCAACCCGTGCTACACGCAGATCCACCCCACCTGCATCCCGCAGGCCGACGACACCCAGTCGAAGCTCACCCTGATGAGCGAGTCGCTGCGCAACGACGGTCGCGTGTGGGTCCCCAAGGAGATCGGCGACGAGCGCGCGCCTGCCGACATCGCCGAGTCCGAGCGCGACTACTACCTCGAGCGTCTGTATCCGAGCTTCGGCAATCTCGCCCCACGCGACATCTCGTCGCGTGCCGCCAAGCGCGCCGTCGACAAGGGTCAGGGGGTCGGCCCGCTCAAGAACGGCGTCTACCTCGACTTCTCCGCTGCGATCGAGCGGCTCGGCAAAGACGTCGTCGAGGAGCGGTACGGCAACCTGTTCGAGATGTACGAGCGCATCGCCGGCGAAGATCCGTACAGCACGCCGATGCGGATCTACCCGGCCAGTCACTACACGATGGGCGGTCTGTGGGTCGACTACGAGTTGATGACCACGATCCCCGGCCTGTACTCAGCGGGTGAGGCGAACTTCAGCGATCACGGCGCGAACCGCCTCGGTGCCTCTGCGCTGATGCAGGGTCTGTCGGACGGGTACTTCGTGCTGCCGTACACCATCGGCAACTACCTGGCACCGTTGCTCAACAAGCCGGTTCCCGGCGTCGACCACCCCGAGTTCAAGGCTGTCGAGGCAGCTGCCCGCCAGCGTTATCAGGGGTACCTCGACGTCAAGGGCACGCGATCGCCTGACTGGTTCCATCGTGAGCTCGGCAAGATCATCTGGGACTACTGCGGCATGGAGCGCACCGAGCAGGGTCTCGAGAAGGCGTTGTCGGAGCTGCCTGCCCTGTACGAGGAGTTCAAGGCGGATCTGCGAGTCACCGGTGACGGCGTCTCCACGAACCAGACGCTCGAAAAGGCTGGTCGCGTCGACGACTTCTTCCAGCTCGGCATGGTGATGTGCCGCGACGCGTTGGAGCGCAACGAGAGCTGCGGCGGCCACTTCCGCTCCGAGTACCAAGACGACGAGGGCGAAGCCAAGCGAGACGACGAGAACTTCGCGCATGTCGCCGCCTGGGAGTGGACCGGCGATCCGATGCAGTCCATCCGCAACGTCGAGCCGCTCGACTTCACCACCGTCCACCTCGCCACCCGGAGCTACAAGTGAGCCATCTGTCCGACATCAAGCTCAAGATCTGGCGCCAGTCCGGTCCCGACCAGGCTGGTCGGTTCGAGAGCTACCTGATCCCGTCGATCAGCGATGAGGCCTCGTTCCTCGAGATGCTCGATGTGCTCAACGAGCAGTTGATCTCCGACGGTCGCGAGGCGGTCGTGTTCGACCATGATTGCCGTGAAGGGATCTGTGGCACGTGCTCGCTGATGATCGACGGGCAAGCCCACGGTCCCCAGCGCGGAACCGCGACGTGCCAACTCCACATGCGCAAGTTCCAGAGCGGTGCCGAGATCGTGATCGAGCCATGGCGCGCCACAGCGTTCCCGATCATCAAGGACCTCATGGTCGACCGGGCGGCGTTCGACCGCATCGTCGAGTCCGGCGGCTTCATCACCGCCGACACCGGTGGGGCGCCCGATGCCAACTTGATCCCCATCCCGAAGCCGGTCGCCGACGCGTCGATGGACGCAGCTGCCTGCATCGGTTGCGGCGCCTGTGTGGCGGCGTGCCCGAACGGCGCGGCCAACCTGTTCACCGCGGCGAAGGTCGCCCATCTGAGCCTGCTTCCTCAGGGGCAGCCGGAGCGCTTCAAGCGCGTCGAGGCGATGGTCGAGACGATGGACGAGTACTTCGGTTCGTGCACGAACCACGGAGAGTGCGAGGCAGCATGCCCGAAGTCGATCTCGATCGACGTGATCGCCCTCTTGAATCAGGACTACCGCAAGTCCAAGTTCGCCAACCGCAAGGTCCTGGCCCGCGGCTGACGCCCCGGGCGGGCTGACGGGCTGACGCCCCGGGGGCTGTCGAGCGCGTCACGATGGCTTCGTAGCGATTTGTGGCAACCTCGTCGCCGTGCTCGAGCGCGAGGTCGAGCCAGAGACCGCCCGGCAGCGTCCGGCACGACGAACTGGATCGTTCCGATGCGGACGCAGTCATCGGGGGGTACGTCGCCGGTCCACTGCCAACGATGATTGCCACCGGGCCACCGGAGCGACGCAGTGCAGACCACACCGTCGAGCACGTGGTGGAGATCGCTGATCGCATGCACGTCGAGGGCGAGGGCGTCGCCGACGGTCACCTGGTCGGGCATCCGCTCGGCCACGACGATCACGGGCCGGCAGGCGTCGGTGATCGCGGCGAAGGCGAGTTTGGGGCGGCGCTCGTGGTCGAGGACCGCAGTCGAGATTCGCGGCGCCGCATCCGCCAGCGACGACAGGCAGAACCCGCCGGTCGGCCGGTACTTCAGGCGACGAAGCGTCTCGATGTGGTGGCGCAACAGCGTGGCCTGGTAGCGCTGCGTGAAGCGGGCCCACTGTTCGAAGCTCGGATGACCGACCGCTGGCAGGTGCCGGGCGAAGGCCTCGATGTCGGCGCCGTAGCGGCCGGCGAGCACCGGCCAGTCGAGGTCGGGCCACGCTGACGTGTCGATCCACGCCGCGGCATCGTCGGGAACCGACTGCGAGCCGAACGCTCCGACGAAGCGCACCAATCGCGGCAGGGTCGCGGCGAAGCCCGGCAGGTCCCGTTCGTCGCCTCGCCCCCAGCCGTACGTGAGGTGGCTGTCGGAACCGTCGAGCTGGGACACGTGCGGCGGGACGCCGCTGTTGGCGATCACCGGCCGCGACTCGTCGGCGTGCTCGAGCGCGCGCTTCACCCACCGGTCGAGGATCGTCTTGTTCCACGTTGGCGCCTGTTGGCGCAACACGGTGGTCTCGGGTGTGTCGTGAGCGCACCACACTGCGATCGATGGGTGATGGCCCAACACATCGACCGCCGAGCGCGCCTGTTCCACCGCCTGCTTGCGCACCGTTCTGGCGTAGGTGCCGCGCAACGGGAGGTCCTGCCACACCAGCACGCCGAGCTCGTCGGCAGCGTCGTACAGCTCATCGCGGGTCACGTGGCCCACGCACCGCACGAGGTCGAGGCCCGCCTCACGGGCGAGCTCGACGTCACGGCGGAACGTCTCCGCCGGCGCGCCCGCGAAGTCGATGCTCGACGGTGCGAGGTTGATGCCCTTGGTGAACAGCCGCTCGCCGTTCACGGAGATCACCCAGTCCTCCATCGCGATCTCGCGGAAACCCGTGCGGCGGTGTGCTCGGTGGCTCACGACACCGTCGGCGATGACCTCCACGAGCAGGTCGGCGAGCGGCTGGTCGCCCATCGACCACGGCCACCACAGCCTCGGCTTGGTGACATCGAGGTTCCAGGTGATCTCGTTCGTCCCCTTGGCGAGGGAGTGGTCCTGCTCGGTGAGCACCACACCATCGACCAGGGTGCGCACCTTCGCCGAGCGTGCTGCGTCGCTGTCGAGTCGTGCCGTGAGGCGGAGGTGGGCGCGGGTGTCGTTCGCATCGCGGCACAGCACCCGGCAGCGGTCGATGCGCACCGAACCGGTGGTTTCCAATCGCACCGGTCGCCACAGCCCGCCCGGGTTCCAACGGCGGTCGAACACCGAGCCGTCCTGGAGTGAGCCGGTGAGGATCCGCTTGGGCCCATCGGTGGTCTGGGGCGGGCACGACACCTCGACCGCAAGCACGTGGGCGTCGGACAGCCGCGACAGATCCGTGATGTCGAACGCGTGTGGTGCGAGATAGCCCTCGGGGTCGCCGAGGTATGCGCCGTCGAGCCACACGTCGGCCTGGTACATGACGCCGTCGAACACGACGAAGACCCGCTCGCCCTCGGCGGGTGCAACGTGGAGGAGATCGGCCCGGTACATCACCGGTCCGGTGCTGTCGCTCAGTTCGGGCACGCAACGCCAGTGCCCCGGCACCGCGACGATCGGCCACGCGCTGTCGTCGTGGTCGAGGCCGACACCATCGCGACGCACGTCGTCGTCGGCAGCGCAGGCGCGCCACCGCCCGATCGCATCCTTGTGCGCTCCTGCGAGCGCTTCCGGGGGCGAATCCGGGGGCGAATCCGGGGGCGAATCCATCGACTCATGGTACGGGGGCGAGTGTGAACGGAGTGCCGTTCCAGCGGGGCCAGGACGGAACCCGTCGCGGTAGGGTCGACTCATGACGTCGTCTCACCCCACTCCGGCAACCCTGGGTCAGCTGAAGGCATCGGGCTGGCAGTCCGTGCCGGTGAAAGAGGAGATCCGCCGCAACGCAGTCGCGAAGATCTCCGCAGGCGAACCGCTCTTCCACGGCGTCATGGGCTACGAGCACACCGTGATGCCGCAACTCGAGAACGCCCTGTTGGCCGGCCACGACGTGATCTTCCTCGGCGAGCGCGGTCAGGCGAAGACTCGCATGATCCGCTCGCTCACCGGCCTGCTCGACGAGTGGCTGCCGATCGTGGCAGGCAGCGAGATCAACGACGATCCCTACCATCCCGTCAGCCGGCACGCCCGTGACCTCGTGGAGCACCGTGGTGACGACACCCTCATCAGCTGGGTCCACCGAGACGAGCGCTTCGGCGAGAAGCTGGCGACCCCGGATACATCGATCGCCGACCTGATCGGCGAGGTCGATCCGATCAAGGTGGCCGAGGGCCGGTACCTCAGCGATGAGCTCACGCTGCACTACGGCTTGGTGCCGAGGACCAACCGAGGCATCTTCGCGATCAACGAGATCCCCGACCTCGCCGAGCGGATCCAGGTGGGTTTGTTGAACGTGCTGGAAGAGCGCGACGTACAGATCCGCGGATACAAGATCCGCCTGCCGCTCGACGTCATGCTCGTGGCCAGCGCGAACCCCGAGGACTACACCAACCGTGGTCGAATCATCACCCCGCTGAAGGACCGCTTCGGCAGCCAGATCCGCACGCACTATCCGCTGGACATCGAGACCGAGGTGGCGATCATGCGCCAGGAAGCTCGGTCCGCGTCGGTGGGCGACGTCGCGGTGCACATGCCCGACTACCTCGAGCGGGTGGTGGCAATGTTCAGCCAGATGGCGCGTGCAAGCAACCAGGTGAACCAGCGCAGCGGTGTGAGCGTGCGGCTCTCGGTGAGCAACCTCGAGGTGCTCGGTGCCAATGCACTGCGCCGTGGCCTGCGCGCCGGTGAGCACACGGTGGTGCCCCGGGTCTGCGATCTCGATGCACTCGCCGCGTCATCGAGCGGCAAGATCGAGATCGACTCGCTCGAGGAGGGCCGGGACGGCGTGATCCTCGAGAACCTCGTGAAGGGCGCAGTGCTCACCGTCTACAAGGAGCGGGTGATGCCGGATCAGGTTCGTGACGTGATCGCCGCGTTCGAGGAAGGCATCGTCGCCCACACTGGCGAGGACATCGCGTCGTCGGAGGAGGCCCACCTCGTGGAGCAGATCCCAGCGCTTCGCGCCGCGGTGCTCTCGCTCACCGGTGGCGACGAGTCGCCGGCCGCCGTAGCTGGTGCCGTCGAGTTCGTCCTCGAGGGTCTGCACCTGTCGAAGCGACTCAACAAGGACGCGTCGGCCAGCGGCGCCACCTATCGCAGCCGCAGCTGACGCGAACCGGCGCCGCACTCGGGCGGCGCACTCGGGCGCCACCTATCGCAGCCGCAGTGGTCAGCCGCGGGCGACCGACACCGCGTCGAGGTCGGTGAAGGTCAGCCGCGCCAGCGGGAACGAGGCGCCCAGTTCCTGCACCCGACGCGAGACGATGTCCACCGTTTCACCGCGCGCGTCGCGATCGCGGCCGGTCGGACGGAACGTGATCGCCAGCGGGCGGTCGGGGCCTTCCTCCGCAGTGCGGTGGACCAATGGTTCGAGGTCGGCGCCCGTGCTGCCGCTGACAGCGATGCCGAGCTGATCGCACGAGCCGGCCATGTCGGCGAGTTCGCGGTCGGCACGGCCCGGGATCGTGATGGTGCCGTCCCGCAACGCACGCAGCCATGTGTGCCAGCGGAGGTGCTCCTCGCGCCGCGCGAGCTCGGCGGCGACCACGTCATCGCGAGGGATGGCGACGGTGCGCACGTCGAGCGAGGTCGCGATCGGATGTGGTCCGTGCAGCAGTCGCCAGGCATCCCGCCATGCGACGACGAGCGTGTCGACGATCGTGCCGTGGAGGCGCGGGTCGTTCGGCTCGAGCCGGTGGGCCATCGCGAACGGCGCCTCGAACGGAACCCACCCGTCCACGTCGTCACCGACGGCGTCGGCGATCGTCTCGACCCACCGCGGCCACCAGTGGCGAGCTGTCGCCTCGTCGGTGAAGCCACCTTCGTTGTCGAACCACCGTGGCACCTCAGGGCTGAGCAGACCCAGCCACAACTGCCCACCGCCGGCGCGCACGGCCTGGGTCGTCGCCTTCACGGTTTCGACCACGCTGCCGTCGAGCACGCCAGGCTTGGGCTGCGCGGTCACCCACGACACGGTCATCCGTACGTGCCCGAGCTGCAGGCCAGCGGCGATCTCGAGGTCGTCCTGGAGCGCGGTCGGTGATTCGTTGCTGCGGGCACCGATGACGGCACCCACGTCGGGGCCGCGCTTGCGACCGTCAGCGGGGGCTGCGGGCTCGATCACCCGAACGGGGTTCGAGTCCAGAGCTCGCTGGTGTCGTTGTTGTAGGCCGACACCGGGGTTCCGCCGAGCTCGACCACCTCGATCGAACCGGGGAAGCCACGCAGTTCGACCGAGCCGTGAGGTGTGGCCGTGACGCCTTCTGGCATCCGCTCGAGCTGCATCGTGGGGAGCAGGACCTCGAACGGGCCGGCGATGTCACACAGACGCGACGCCATGTTGACGGCCGAACCGATGTAGTCGTCGCCCTCGAACAGCAGCGCATAGCCGGTGGCGATGCCCACCCGCAGCGAGAGCGGGGCGCACACCTCGGCCGAGCGACTCTCGAGCTCGAGTGCGAAGGAGATCGCGTTCGGCTGGTCGACCGAGACGATCATGCATCCGTCACCGAGCCACTTCGCGATCCGCACGCCACGCTGGCTGGCGATCTCGCGCACGAGGCTGCGGAACGCGCCGAGGATCCGCCCTGCGGCATCATCGCCGAAGGCAGCCGTGTAGTTCGTGAACCCGGAGAGGTCCGCGAAGGCGAAGGTGCGGGGGACTCGCATGTCGGTACCAGGGTATCTCGTTGGAAGTGATGGCGGAGGGTGGGGCGATCGTTCGTGCAGATATGTCATCGACCGTTCATCGATCGGTCTGAAGTGCTTCGGCTGAGATGCTTCGGGCCGAGGTCGCCCGACAGTGCTCCAGCCAGGACGCCGAGTCCCGCTGGGGGGTACAGTCCTGTCATGGCAGCTCGGTTCACGTATTCGCGCTGGGACGGCTCGCAGAAGGGCTTCGACCTCGATGCTGACGCCCTCTTCGACGAGCTGAACGACGACCTCCTCTACCACGGCGACATCAACAGCGCCTTGCGGCGACTGATGCAGCAGGGCATGAACGATCGCAACGGTGAGCGCATGCAAGGCCTGCGCGAGCTGATGGACAAGCTCCGTCAGGAACGTCAGGACCGACTCGACCGCTCCGACCTCGGCGGCGTCTACCAGGAGATCGCAGACGAGCTGAACGACATCGTCGACGAGGAGCGGCACGCGATCGAGAACGCGACTCGCGACGCCGAGACGAGTGGCGACGAGCGCCGGGCCGATGCCGCCAGGAACGCAGCGACCGACCGCAACTTCCGACTCGACATGCTGCCCAACGATCTCGCCGGCAAGGTGCGCGAGCTCAGCGAGTACGACTTCGAATCCGCCGAGGCTGCCCAGCGTTTCGAGCAACTGCTGGACAAGTTGCGCGAGCAGCTGATGCAGCAGATGGTCGACCAGATGAGCAGTGCGGTCCAGAACATGTCGCCCGAGGACATGGCCCGGATGAAGGACATGATGGCGGCGCTCAATGAAATGATCGAGCGTCGAGAGCGGGGTGAGGACCCACAGTTCGAGCAGTTCATGGAGCAGTACGGCGACTTCTTCCCGGAGAACCCCCAGAGCCTCGACGAGCTGCTGGAGCAGATGGCCCAGCGCATGGCGGCGATGCAGGCGATGCTCAACTCGATGTCACCAGAGCAGCGCTCGCAGTTGCAGCAGCTCAGCGATCAGCTCATGGAGGACATGGACCTGCGCTGGCAGATGGACCAACTCGGCCAGAACCTGAGAAGCATGTTCCCGCAGATGCAGTGGGGCCAGAGCTACGACTTCGAGGGCCAGGAGCCGATGGGCATGGGCCAGGCGATGCAGACGATGCAGGAGCTCGGCGACCTCGATCAGCTGGAGAACCTGCTCCGCAACGCCACCAACCCCGGCGCGCTGGCGGAGGCCGACATGGACCGGGTCCGCGAGCTGATGGGTGACGATGCCGCCCGGTCGCTCGAACGCCTCGCAGAACTCACCAAGATGCTCCAGGAGGCCGGCCTGATCGAGCAGAAGGAAGGCCGCCTCGAGCTCACTCCCAAGGGGTTGCGCAAGATCGGATCGAACGCGCTGAAGGATCTGTTCAGCAAGCTCGCCAAGGACAAGAGCGGCCAGCACCAGCTCGACCGGTTGGGTCAGGGCCACGAGCGCACGTACGAAACGAAGCAGTACGAGTACGGCGACCCGTTCAACCTCGATCTCCACCGCACGATCCGCAACGCCGTGCGTCGCAACGGCGCCGAGACGCCGGTGCGACTCCTGCCCGAGGACTTCGAGATCGAACGCACCGAGCACACCACCAAGTCATCGACGGTGCTGATGCTCGACCTGTCACTGTCGATGCCGATGCGCGACAACTTCCTGCCGGCCAAGAAGGTCGCGATGGCGTTGCATTCGCTGATCACGTCGCAGTTCCCTCGCGACTACATGGGCATCGTCGGCTTCAGCGAGACGGCACGCATCCTCACCGCGGCACAACTGCCCGAAGTGAGTTGGGACTTCGTGTACGGCACGAACATGCAACACGGGTTCATGCTCGCCCGCCAACTGCTGAGCAAGCAGACCGGCACGAAGCAGATCATCATGATCACGGACGGAGAACCGACTGCTCACATCACGAGTCGCGGCGACGTGTTCTTCAACTACCCGCCTGTGCAAGAGACCGTCGAGGCGACGCTACGCGAAGTGGTTCGCTGTACGCGCGACAACATCCGGATCAACACGTTCATGCTCGATGCCAACAGCTACCTCAAGGCGTTCATCGAGAAGCTGACGAGCATCAACCGCGGTCGCGCGTTCTTCACCACACCCGAGAACCTCGGCGACTACGTGCTCGTCGACTTCATCGAGCACAAGAAGCAGCTTGCCCGCGGCGGCAACGCCCGCCGCGCCGGCTGAATCCGATCGTCTCACCCTCTCCTCGCCGCGCGGCGGCCGCTTCACGATGTGCCACCATTGGTCAACTACGAACAAAGGCGGCGGCCGATGGACAGCGAGCGGGTGGGGCGTCTCTTGGCGTCTGTGGTTCTTGGGGTGACGCTGGTCGCCTCTCCGGTGGCGGCGGTGCGGGCCGGCGCTGGCGATGTCGAGGTGCCGTGCGACCGTCTGGCGACCTTCGACCGCAGTTCGTTCGGCCGGCCGAAGATCGACAACGAGTTCCTGCCGATGGTGCCGGGAACGCGGCGGGTCTTCGAAGGTGACGTCGACGGCGTGCCCCATCGAGTGACCTTCACCGTCACCGACGTCACCAAGTACATCGACGGCGTCCGATCGGTCGTGATCTGGGACGTCGACGAGAGCGAGGGAGCGGTGACGGAGTCCGAGCTCGCCTTCTTTGCCCAGGATGCGGCCGGCAACGTGTGGAACCTGGGGGAGTACCCCGAGGAGTACGACGACGGCGTGTTCGTGGGGGCGCCGAACACGTGGATCAACGGGCAGATGGATGCCGAAGGCGGCGTCCATATGGCCGGCTCGCCGGAGATCACCGGGCCCGGAGATGGTCCCTCGCTGCAGGGCGTCGCACCGTCGATCGACTTCCTGGACTGTGCTCGAGTCGTCACGAAAGGAGCAACCGTCAGCGTTGCGGCAGGCGAGTTCGACAACGTACTGGTGACGAATGAGTTCGACCCGAACGTGGCCGCCGACGGTGTCCAGGTCAAGTACTACGCACCGGGCGTCGGCATCGTCAAGATCGGCTTCGCCGTGCCGGGCGCGGCGCCGGAGACCCTCGAGCTCGTGTCCGTGTCGCGCCTGAGCAAGTCGGAGATGGCGAGGGTGCGAGCCGCTGTGATCACGATCGATCGGCGCGCGTATCGAGTCAGCTCGGACTACCGCGCGACCGGCAAGGCGAAGTAGCCCGGTCGTCCCGGGGCGTCCAGAGCGCGTCTCCGGCGCGCCCAGCGCCCGTCGCGAGGGCGATGGGCGCCGGATCGAGACGCCGTTGCGCGCGCTGCCAGTTGCCGATATGAACGCGGACCGCGCGACGTTCGAGGGAGCGATCCTGGACGTTCGCAGCGATCCGCCACCCTTCGCGTTCGATGTGATCACTTCTTTTTCAATCCGCACTTGCACTGACACGGTGTGATAGTGGACAATGACACGGTTGTAATTACAGTGGAGGCAGCCGAATGACGTACCCAGCACAGGACGAGATGATCGACGAGAAGAATTGGCAGGACGAGGCGAACTGTCTCGGCGTCGACCCCGATCTTTTCTTCCCCGAGCGAGGTGCATCCACGCGTGAGGCCAAAGAGGTGTGCCGCGGGTGCGTCGTACGTCTCGAGTGCCTCGAGTACGCCCTCACCAACGGTGAGAAGTTCGGCATCTGGGGTGGGCTCTCCGAGCGGGAGCGTCGCCGCTTGAGACGCCAACGCGCCCTCGCGAGCCGCAAGGTGACGGCCTGACCTCGCAGCGTTCCGCGAGGTCCCATCGCTGGATCCCAGTGCTAGCCTGACCACATGCTCGCTTTCCTCGACCCGCCCGAGATCATCCTGATCATCGTTGTCGTGTTGGTGCTCTTCGGCGGTTCGCAACTGCCCAAGCTGGCCAAGAACCTCGGCAAGGCTCAGCAGGAGTTCAAGTCCGGCCTGGCCGAGGGTCAAAAGGACCCGTCGGCCGAGTCGAAGACCGACTCCACCAACTGATCCGCAGCGCCGCCGCGCAGCGCTGCACCGGCCGGCTCGAGCCGTCGGGAGAACGCAAAGGGCGCCGTCGCCCCCCGAGAGGGAGCACGGCGCCCTTGTCGCGTCCGCCCACTGTCCTGAACCGGCACGTTCACCGCGAGGCGCGCAACGGTCGCGGCGCGAGCGGTTCGAGCGGTTCGAGCAGTTCGAGTGTCAGCCGATGATGGCGTTGGCGGCGCCGGCGACTCGGCGGCGCTTCAGGATGCGGCGACGCTCACGCTCGCTGCAGCCTCCCCACACACCGTGTTCGATGCGCTGGTCGAGCGCGTACTCGAGGCACTGATCGACGACGGGGCAATCGGTGCAGATCTTGCGGGCGCGGTCGACGCCGACGCCATCGCTGGGGAAGAACACGGCGGGTGGATAGTTGCGACAGTTGCCGCCGCTCATCCAGGACGTGGTGGAGTCCTCATCGGACGGCCGGCTCACCGAAATGGGGACGTCGGTGACCTGAGACGTGCGGCGAGCGGTGTCTCGCGAGGGGAAGTGCAACGGCATGGGCGTGAGATCTCCTTGTCGTTCCGCGACGAATCGCGGATCAGGTGTGCGCCCGCACGAGGCCCGAAGGGTCTCGACAACCGCACCACCGAATGGAACATCACCAGTACTGACGCTCCACGCAACGGGACGGTTCCCGAATTCACCGAAAATCTAGCAGCGCAGCCGTGGTTGTTGTCGCATCAGGAGCAGGAAGCGTTCCCGTCACCGGTCCTCGTCATGGCGGCCAGTCACTGGTCGATGACGTGTCGCGCCTGATGCGGTGGTCTCCGGCACCGACACGGGTGTCGGATGTCGGACTCATCGCCGGCGGTCGTTCACCTGATGTTCCGTCCATTCGGGCGTGCGACCGCCGTGGGGCTCGACCACGGCTCGGGAGATGGACGGGTAGGCTTGCGCTCCGGTTCGGCGCTTCGCCGTGACCGGGTTCACGCCAGCACACATCGAGGATCTCCAATGACCGACATCGCCACAGAGCCGCCGCGGGCGCACGCACGCATCGTCTATCTCGGCCCGGTCTCGCCGCACTGGGAGGTCTACGGTGACTACGGCGACCGGACGTTGCTCGACGAGTTCCGTGCCCGTGTCCTCGCTCGGCTCGTGCTGCTGCCACGTGACGATCCGCAGTACCGACGCAATCGCGAGCGCATCATTCGCGACGCCGAGCGAGAGCGCATCACCATCGAATGGGATCTCGGCATCCCCGAATCCGACTGAGCACAACTGGCGTCACCGTCTTCGGTCGGCAACACCCGACGATCCCGGCTCGGGCGAACGACGTCGGTATCGATCACAGCGAGAGCGGACTGAACATGGACGGCAGCCACCTTCCTCAAGTCGAGCGAGGAATGAACACCGAGCATCCAGAGCTCCTCAACCGAGAGCTCAGCTGGCTCGACTTCAACGAGCGTGTGCTCGGGCTCGCCGCCGAATCTGGTATCCCGCTGCTCGAGCGAGTGAAGTTCATCGCCATCGCCTCCAGCAACCTCGACGAGTTCTTCCAGGTACGCGTCGCCGCGCTCAAGGACCAGGTGGCGGCCGGCCTCACCGTGACGGCGCCCGACGGCCTCACCCCGTCGCAACAGCTCACCGCGATCGGTGAGACCGTCAGCTCGTTCGTGCTCCGCCAGGAGGGCTTTCTGCTCGGGTCGCTGCTGCCGGAGATGCGGCGCAAGGGCATCCACCTGCTCGATTGGGCCGAGCTCGAACTCGTCGACCGTCACGAACTGTCGGTGCTGTTCGAACGCCGCATCTTTCCGGTGCTGACGCCGTTGGCCGTCGACCCGGCGCACCCGTTCCCGTACATCTCGAGCCTCGCGCTCAGCCTTGCCGCGATGGTGAGCGACCCCGACACCGGTGAGCGCCGCTTCGCCCGCGTGAAGGTGCCGAACGTGTTCCCGCGACTCGTTGCGCTCTCCGACGGCAGCCGTTTCGTGCCCGTCGAACAGGTCATCGCGGCGCACATGCACCTGTTGTACTCGGGCATGGTGGTCGAAGAGTGCGCGGCGTTCCGAGTCACGCGCAATGCCGACCTCACCCTCGAAGAGGAGGAGGCCGACGACCTGCTCGCCGCGGTGGAACTGGAGCTGCGCCGCCGCCGCTTCGGCCGGGCAGTGCGTCTCGAGGTGCAGTCGGGCATGAGCGCCGAGATGGTGGAGCTGCTCATCCGCGAGCTCGATCTCGAGCATGCAGACGTGTCCTACCACGCATCGATGCTCGACCTCACGTGCGCGTTCCAGCTGGCCGGTCTCGACCGCCCCGATCTGAAGGACACGCCATGGCCGCCGGTGACCGCCGGGCGGATCGCCGCCGCCGACGAGGCCGAGCGCAGCATCTTCTCGGTGATCCGCGAGCGATCACTGCTCGTGCACCACCCGTACGAGAGCTTCGCCAGCAGCATCGAGAGCTTCATCGCCCAGGCGGCCGACGACCCCAAGGTGCAATCGATCAAGATGACGCTCTACCGGGCCGGCGGAGACAGCCCGATCGCCCGCAGCCTCATGCGTGCTGCCGAGCGCGGCGTGCAGGTGGCGGTGCTGGTGGAGCTGAAGGCTCGCTTCGACGAGGCCACGAACGTCGGATGGGCGAAGACCTTGGAGCGCTCCGGCGTGCACGTGGTGTACGGGCTCGTGGGATTGAAGACCCATGCGAAGTGTGTGCTGGTCGTGCGCAACGACGACGACGGCCTGCGCCGTTACTGCCACATCGGCACCGGCAACTACAACTCGAGGACCGCCCGCATCTACGAAGACGTCGGCGTCATCACCTGCGACCCTGCGGTGGGTGCCGATGTGACGCAGCTGTTCAACCACCTCACCGGGTACAGCCGCACGCAGGAGTTCGAGAACCTGCTCGTCGCGCCACGCGAGATGCGCAATCAGCTCGCCGATCTGATCGAGCACGAGTCGACGTTCGGAGCGGATGGCTTCATCCGGGTCAAGCTCAACTCGCTCGCCGATCCCGGTCTCATCGATGCGCTGTACAAGGCGTCGCAGACCGGTACCCGCATCGACCTGCTCGTGCGAGGCATCTGCTGCCTCGTGCCCGGCGTGAGGGGCGTGAGCGACACCATCCGAGTGAGGTCGTTGTTGGGTCGATACCTCGAGCATTCACGGATCGCCTGGTTCGCCCACGGTGACCACCGGGACGGCGACGAACCCGACGGCCCGTTGTTCCTGATCGGCTCGGCCGACTGGATGCCGCGCAACCTCGACAAGCGGATCGAAGTCCTGGTCCCGGTCACCCATCCGAAGCACCAGATGTGGCTCAACTCGGTGTTCGAGCACGTGTGGGCCGACGACGTCGTGCGTTGGGAGCTCGACGCCGACGGATTGTGGCACCGACGCGGACCTGAGCGGTTCGACCAAGGCGACGCCCAGGAGCGGTTCTACCGCTGGGTGGCCGACAAGCAGCGACGTTGACCGGCTGACCGGCATGAACGGCGCATCGGGCCGCTGAGTGATTCGTGCTCGGCACGCCACGCAAACGCGCTGACTCGTGTTCACCTCGACGCAACCCGATCGAACGCCAAGAAGCCGTTCGCCGTCGCTTTCGCCCTCGTTCACCTCTCGTTCACCTGAACCACAGATGAACGACATCTGACGTTCCTACGGTGACGTCTGTTGTTCCCCACAGATCTCAAGGAGACAGACAACGTGAACACTTCGAAGCGGCGCTTGGCACTGGCCGGCGTCATCAGCCTCTCCCTCCTGGCCACGGCCTGCGGCGACGACGAGGAGACGGCGACGACCGATGCCCCAGCCGCGACCGAGGCCCCAGCCGGCACCGAGGCCCCAGCCGGCACCGACGCCCCAGCCGCGACCGAGGCGCCGTCGGGAGACATCGAGCTCGCCGGTGGCGAGGTCTTCGTGACCGGGTCGTCGACCGTGGAACCGATCTCGATCCGCGTCGGCGAGCTCGCCGGCGAGTTGAGCGGTGGCGACCTGGCCGTGACGGTCGAGGGTCCCGGCACGGGTGACGGATTCAAGAAGTTCTGCGCCGGCGAGGGTGATGTCACCGGCGCGTCGCGCGCGATCAAGGACGAAGAGGCGCAGCTCTGCACCGACGCCGGCATCAACTACGTCGAACTGCAGGTCGGCATCGACGGCCTGACCGTCGCCACCAGCCCGGCCAACACCGCGGTGGAGTGCCTCGATGTCCCGGCTCTCTACGCTCTGCTCGGCCCCGAGTCGGAGGGCCTCGAGAACTGGAGCGATGCCAACGATCTCGCCACCGAGCTCGGTTCGGCATACGTCCCGCTGCCTGACGCACCCTTGGTGATCAGCGGCCCCGGTGAGGAGAGCGGTACGTACGACACCCTCGTGGAGTTCGTCGCCAAGTCGATCGCCGAAGACCGTGGCGTCGACGACGCGTTCCGCGCCGACTACGCCTCGAGCCCGAACGACAACCTGATCGTCGAGGGCATCGAAGGCAGCGACACCTCGCTCGGCTGGGTGGGCTACGCCTACTTCAAGGCCGAGGCCGAGCGGATGAAGGCGATCTCGATCGCGAACAAGGACGGCGAGTGCGTCGCCCCGACCGACGAGACCGTCGCCGACGGTTCGTACCCGTTCTCCCGGCCGCTGTTCATCTACGTGAACGTCGACAACGCCAAGGAGAACCCTGCGGTCGCGTCGTACATCGACCTCTACCTCTCGGAACAGGGCTTCGCCCAGGTGACCGATGCCGGCTATGTCGCCGAGGCCGCCGACAAGCAGGACGCTGCCAAGGCCGCTTGGGCGGGCATCTGATCCAGCCGATCTAGGATCGGTCCGGTCGTCGCCCCTCCGACGGCCGGGCCGATCCTCATCGGCTTGAAATCGTCGTCTCGCCGTCCTCGTCCTCGCCATCTCGCCGTCATCGCCATCTCGCCGCATTGAACCTGAGCGGCATCGCCGTCGAAAGGAACTCGTGTCTGTCGTACCCAGCCTGACGATCGCCGACCTACAAGGCGACCGAAAGCGACGCAACAAGGAAGCCCGGATGGGGATCGTGTTCCGTCTGGCTGCACTCGTGTCGATCGTCGTCAGCGCACTCATCGTGTTCACGCTCGTACGGGGTGCCATCGACTTCCTCCGCCTGGTGCCGATCGGCGATCTGATCGACGGTTCGAAGGTGCCGGGCTGGTTCCCACGGCGCGAGCGGTTCGACCTCCCCACCGTGCTGTTCGGCAGCATCATCATGGGATCGATCGCGATGGTGGTCGCAGTCCCCTTCGGTCTCGGCACCGCGATCTTCCTGTCCGAGTACGCATCCTCCCGTACTCGCAGGTTGCTCAAGCCGGTGATCGAGGTGCTCGCAGGAATGCCGTCGGTCGTCGTGGGCTACTTCGCACTGAAGTTCATCGCCCCGGACATCGTGCAGCCGCTGTTTGCTCCCGACAAGGTGCAGAACATGCTCGCCGCGGGCATCGGCATCGGGATCCTGATCATCCCGATCATGGCCTCGGTCTCGGAGGACGCGTTGTCCGCCGTGCCGTCGTCGCTGCGTGAGGCCAGCTACGGCGTCGGTGCACGCAAGTCGAGCACGGTCGCGAAGGTCGTCATTCCAGCCGCAGTGTCAGGCATCGTCGCAGCGATCATCATCGCTGTGTCGAGGGCGATCGGCGAGACGATGGTGGCAACGATGGCCGGCGGCCTCGACGGCAGCGGAGCGCGCGCCACCTCGCCGCTCGATCCCGGGCTGTCGATCACCGCGGCGTTGACCAACGCTGCTGGTGGCACCGACGCAGTGAGCGTCGGTGCCCCGTACCAGGTGCTGTTCTTCCTCGGTCTGCTGCTGTTCGGTCTCACCATGATCCTCAACGTCATCGGCGATCGCTTCGTCCGCCGGGTCAGGCAGAAGTACTGATGGCACTCGTCTCACCCTCGGTGCGTTCGGCAACGCAAGAGCGCGTCCGCCACGACCTCACACGGCGCGATCGAAACGTGGCCGGTCTCGTGTTGCAGGTGCTCCTGCTCCTGGCCGTCCTCATCACACTGTTGATCCTGTTCACGCTGCTCGTGCGTCTCGTGTCGCCTGCTGTGCCAGTGTTCCGTGAGCGTGGTGTCGGCTTCCTCACCGGCACCATCGGATCGGATCCCGACAAGGTCGGCATCTGGCCAGGCCTCTACGGCTCGTTCTTCATCGGTCTCGCGATCATCCTGATCGGCATCCCGCTCGGCGTCGCTGCTGCGATCTACCTCGAGGAGTACGCGATCGACTCGAGATTGAACCGGTTCATCGTGGTGAACATCCGCAATCTGGCCGGTGTGCCTGCGGTGATCTACGGCGTGCTCGGGCTCACGATCTTCGTCGGATGGCTCGATCCCGTCACGCAGGGCAAGACGGTGATCGCCGCTGCGCTCACCCTCGTCGTCCTGGTGCTCCCGATCATCATCATCACCTCCTCCGAAGCCATCCGCTCGGTGCCTCAGGGACTCCGCGACGCCGGCTACGGCGTGGGTGCGTCGCGCTGGGAGGTCACGCGCGACCACGTGCTTCCGTACGCCGCTCCTGGCATCCTGACGGGAACCGTGTTGTCGCTCGCCCGTGCGCTCGGAGAAGCTGCACCGTTGATCCTCATCGGTGCGATCACCGGCCTCCTGCCTCGTACGTCGATCGACGGGGCGTTCACCGCACTTCCCATGACGATCTACAGCTGGTCCTCGAAGGCGGACGTTCCTGGATCGGTGCTCGGGTTCGAGAACGTGGCTGCGGCCGCCGGCGTCGTGCTGCTGGTCCTCGTGCTGTTCTTCAACATCATTGCCGTGGTGCTTCGCAACCGATACGAAAAGAAGCGCACGGGATCGTGACGAACCTGGAGATGACTACCGTGACAGACCTGACAGCCCAGACGAACCAGATGCGCCAGGAGACCCAGGTGACCGACGCCGCCGATGCAGCGCCCAGCACGAAACGCTACGTGTTCGAGGTGACGGATCTCAACGTGTTCTACGGCGACTTTCGTGCCGTCCAGGACGCGAACCTCACGATCCGGCAGCACGAGATCACCGCGTTCATCGGCC
Source organism: uncultured Acidimicrobiaceae bacterium (assembly GCA_963791635.1). Lineage (GTDB taxonomy): Bacteria > Actinomycetota > Acidimicrobiia > Acidimicrobiales > Ilumatobacteraceae > VFMC01. The sequence goes on along the minus strand of CAWBTC010000018.1, from coordinate 300,706 downwards.
CGTCGGGCTGCGGCAAGACCACCATGCTGCGTTGCTTCAACCGGATGAACGACTTCATCGAGTCCGCTCGGGTGGAGGGCTTGATCACCTACCACGGGGTGGATCTCTACGACCCTGCGGTCAATTCGACCGAGGTCCGCCGGCGGATCGGCATGGTGTTCCAGAAACCCAACCCGTTCCCGAAGAGCATCTACGACAACGTTGCCTACGGCCCTCGCCTCTTGGGCGTCAAGAAGAAGGCCGAGCTGGATGACGTCGTGGAGCGCTCACTCAAGGGCGCTGCGCTGTGGGACGAGGTGAAGGGCCGGCTGAAGGCATCCGGTCTGGGTCTGTCGGGCGGTCAGCAACAGCGACTGTGCATCGCGCGGGCGATCGCCGTCGATCCGGAGGTGATCTTGATGGACGAGCCGTGCTCCGCGCTCGACCCGATCGCGACCGCGCGCATCGAGGACCTGATGCAGGAGATCAAGTCGAAGTACACGATCATCATCGTCACCCACAACATGCAACAGGCCGCCCGCGTGAGCGATCGCACGGCGTTCTTCACCACCGAGGTGAACCCCGACAGTGATCGGCGCACTGGTCGACTCGTCGAGTTCGACCGGACGAGGAAGATGTTCTCGAATCCGAACGATGAGCGCACTGAGCAGTACGTGACGGGCAGGTTCGGCTGATGGACGAACTTCGGAGGAGCTACCACGACGATCTCGCCCACGCGAAGGACGAGCTCGTGCGTCTCGCCGCAGTCGTGACCGAGTCCATCCCTCGTGCCACGGCCGTCCTGCTGGACGGCGACCTCGAGGGTGCCGACTACATCATTCGCGGCGATGACGAGATCGACGCTCGTGCACTCGACCTGGAGGAGCACTGCTACCAGATCATCGCCTTGCAGGCACCGGTTGCGAGTGAGCTGCGGCAGGTGGTCGCGCTGATGAAGATGGTCGCCGAGGTGGAGCGCAGCGCCGACCTGTTGTGCAACATCTGCAAGGCGGCTCGGCGCATCTATGGCCACGAACTCGATCCCAAGCTCCGCGGCATCATCTCCCGGATGGGCGAGCAGGCTCAGCAGTTGTACGACGCGGCGATCGAGAGCTTCGTCGAGAACGACGCTGCCAAGGCAGCGGCGATCGACGACATGGACTCCTACCTTGACGGCCTCCAGAAGCAGTTCGTGCAGGCCATCTTCGAGAGCCATGCCGCGGGACGGATCGACCTCCAGGTTGCCGTGCAGTTGGCAGTCGTCGCCCGCTTCTACGAGCGCATCGGCGATCACGCGGTGAACATCGGTGAGCGAGTCCAGTTCGTCGTCACCGGCTGGCTGCCGGAGCACCAGGGCGCTGCCAGGTTCCGTACCCGTGTCGATCTCACGGGTGAGATCCCGCGCATCCCCTCACCAGTCCGGTCCAACACCGCCGATGACGGCGGCGGGTCCGACTGACACGACCGATCATGGGACTGCTTCACCGTCGCCGGGAACCCATCCACGGCGAGTCATCCGATCTGGACGACGCGCGTGACGTCGTCGATCGTCTGCGCGTCGAACTCGCACGTGCGCAGTCGGCGCTCGACGGGTTGCCGATCGGCGTCCAACTCGTCGACTCGCGCGGCACAGTGATGAGTCGGAACCACTCGACCCGTGTCGGCACAGGGCACGGCGATGTGCTCGTGCAGGAGGCGGTCGACCGACAGGTGCAGCAGGCGCTCACCGGCAAGCCGTCGACGACGTCGATCGAGCTCTTCGGTCCGCCGAAACGAGTGATCCAGGTGAAAGCGACCCCGCGCTCCGACGGGGGAGCGCTCGTCGTCATCGAAGACATCAGTGAACGAGCCCGACTGGATGCCGTCCGTACCGACTTCGTCGCCAACATCAGCCATGAGCTGAAGACGCCGGTCGGGGCGCTCGCAGTTCTCGCCGAGGCGATCTCCGAAGAGGACGACCTGGACGTCGTCCACCGTCTCGCGAACAAGATGGTCGACGAGGCGCATCGTGCCGCGACATCCATCGACGACCTGCTCGAGCTGTCGCGCATCGAACTGGACGGCCGAGCCGTGCGCGACCTGGTCGCGGTCCACGACGTGCTCCGCAGTGCCGTCATCCGGTCGCTCGCCGCAGCAGAGCAGCGCGACATTCGGATCGATCTCCACGAGCCGGATCCCTCGCTCGCCGTGCTCGGCGACCGGCGTCAACTCGTCTCCGCGGTCAGCAACCTCATCGACAACGCCGTGAAGTACAGCGACAGCGGCGCGGAGGTGTGCGTCTCGGTCGTCATCGACGACAACTACATCGGCATGCGGGTGCAGGACCGGGGTATCGGCATCCCCGCAAGGGATCTCGACCGCATCTTCGAACGCTTCTACCGCGTGGACCGCGCCCGGAGTCGCGAGACCGGCGGCTCGGGTCTCGGCCTCGCCATCGTCCGCCACGTCGCCACCAATCATGAAGGAGATGTCCAGGTGTCCTCGATCGAAGGCGAAGGCAGCACGTTCACCCTCAGGATCCCGGAGGCGCCATGAACGCTCCTCTGGTCCTGCTCGTCGAGGACGAGGAGAGCTTCATCGATGCGCTTCTGGTCGGATTGAAGCGAGAAGGCTTCCGCGTGGAAGTCGCTCGCGACGGATACGAAGCAATCGAACGATTCGACATCGTTCGTCCCGACATCGTGTTGCTCGACGTGATGTTGCCACGGATCAGCGGGATCGACGTGTGTCGTCAGCTCCGCAAGAAGACGCAGGTCCCGATCATCATGGTGACCGCCAAGGGAAGTGAGATCGACACCGTCGTCGGTCTCGAGGTGGGTGCGGACGACTACGTCACCAAGCCGTACCGGATCCGTGAGCTCGTCGCCCGCATGCGCGCCGTGTTGCGCCGCAACGCTGCCTCGTCAGCGCCTGTCGCCGATCTCAGCATCGGCTCGATCGTGGTCGGGGACGTGTCGCTCGATCCGGACGAGCACCAGGTGCTCGTCGACGGCGTGCCGATGAGCCTGCCGTTGAAGGAGTTCGAGCTCCTGCACCTGCTGCTTGCCAACGCCGGCCGCGTGCTGCCGCGCGAGGTGCTCATCGACCGGGTGTGGGGGACCGACTACGTCGGCGACACCAAGACGCTCGATGTGCACGTGAAACGCCTGCGCGGCAAGATCGAGGCCGACCCGGCCAACCCCGCTCGGATCGTCACGATCCGAGGTCTGGGCTACAAGTACGAACGGTCGAAGTAGACCTGGCGAGGGCGGTGACCGGCCGACCGGCGCACAGCGTCGGGAGCGGTCTTCGTCCTACGATGCCGATGTGAGCACCCACTCGTCCGCCGCCCGCACGGGCCCGCGTGGCGCGACAGCGGGCGGGTCGCGCTTCGGTCGTCTGGCCCGCACCCATGCGGCGATGGCCGCGGGCGACGCGGCGATGGCGGTGGCGCTCGCCGACTCGGTGCTGTTCAGCCTCGACGCGGATGCCGCGCGAAGCAGGGTGTTGTTGTTCCTCGGCATCAGTTTCGTGCCCTTCTTGTTCGTCGTGCCGTTGATCGGCCCGACGATCGACCGCATGGCTGGAGGTCGCCGCCTCGTCATCCAGGCGATCACCATCGTCCGCGTCGTGTTGTCGGTGCTGATGGCATTGAACGCGGACAGCCTGCTGCTGTTCCCGCTCGCGTTCGTGGCGATGGTGGCGCAGAAGACCTACGCGATCTCCAAGAGCGCCCTGGTGCCCACGGTGGTGCGCACCGACGAGGAGCTCGTCGAGGCCAACTCCAAGCTGGGCCTCATCTCGGGCCTCATCGGCGCTGTGGCCATCGTTCCCGCCGGCATCCTGCAGAAGGCGATCGGTGCACACGCCACGCTGCTGTACGCGGCGGCGATCTTCGGCTTCGCGTTCGTCGCGGCCACACGCCTGCCCCGCGAGGTGATCGCGGCCCGCTCGGCTGACCGCAACGAGCAGGCCGAGCTCCACTCCGATCGTCTGGTCCTCGCGTCGAACGCAATGCTGCTCCTGCGCGCCAGTGCGGGGTTCACGTTCTTCCACCTGTTCTTCTGGTTCCGCGCCCAGGAGGCAGGGCTCGTCTGGTTCGGGCTCGCGCTCGGCTTTGCGAGCCTGCTCACGATGACGGGCAACGCGATCGCGCCGCTGGTGCGATCGAGGCTGCGCGAGGAGACGATGCTCATCGCCGCGCTGTCCGTGATCGCGCTCGCCGGTTTCGGCACCGCAGTGCTCGGCGGGGTGGTGGCGGGCATGTTGCTCGCCGGCTCGGTGAACTTCGCCGCCGCCATCGGCCGCCTTGCGTTCGAGGCCGTGGTGCAGCGCGACGCACCCGATGCCAACCGGGGCCGGGCGTTTGCACAGTTCGAGACGAGGTTCCAGTTCGGCTGGGTGGGCGCAGGACTCCTCCCGGTGCTGTTGCAGATGCCCGGACGCGTCGGCTTCGTGCTCGTGGGGCTCGCTGCCGTCATGGTGGCCGGCTTCTACGTGGTTGGCACCAAGGCCGTGGACAGCGGACGCACCGTGGCGCACCCATTCACTCGGTGGCGGGCGCGATCGGCACGTCCGGGTGGAGCAGGTCGCGCGCCAGCCGGCGCGGGGCGCCCGGGCGTTCCGCCGCCACCACCAGCGCCACCTCGCGGTCGCCGCTCGGCGAGTCGTCGGACGTCGGGACGTGGTGGCGTTGGTCGCCCACCGCGTCCGGCACCGGTGCCCCCAGTCGGAGATCGATCGCCGCGAGGTCGTGCACCAGATCGAAGTGGTTCCGATCGTCCACCTCCACCGCAGGTACCCCCCACGCCGCGGCGAGGCGAGCGCTCTGGGCCTTGAAGGCAGCGGTCTCGTTCCTTCCGTGGGCGATCACCACGTGCGCCGGCGGCCGTGGTGACAATGGCAGTGACCATGCTGCAGCCGCGGCCTCGTCGAGTCCGAGCGCATCGTTGACCGACGTCGCCAGCAAGGGCCGCAACTGGAACATGCCGCTCAACAGGATCAAGCGGTCGATCCGCACGTGTGACCGCTGAGCGACGTGGGCCGCGAGATGGGCGCCCGCCGAGCTGCCCGACAGGGTGACCGTGGACGGACGCAGCTCGGACACCACGCACTGCACGGCACGCACGCACTGGTCGATGATCGTGCCGATCGTGGCGTGCGGCGCGAGCGTGTAGTCGACGGAGGCGAACGAGTGCCCCGCTGCCACCAGTTCCGGCGCCGGCATCAGGGAATCGGTGGCCGACAACGCCTGCCAGTAGCCACCGTGGATGAACACGTGAAGTGGTGCGCCGGCAGGACCGTCGAACAGGACGAGTCGTTCGTCGTCCCGATCCCCGTACCGGAGCGTTCGGTGGGGCAACGCACACGCTGCAGCGCTGTCGCTCGCGTATCGCTCGAGCTCGATGTCGATCGACGGGATGCAGCTCGACGGTGAGTACTCACGCTCGTGCGTACCCTGATCGGCGCGGCCCACGTGGATCAGAGTTCGATGCGGGCGAGCCACAGACCCGGTGCGTCGAGTTCGGCCGGAGTGGGCAGCGACGTGGCGGTGACGAACAATCGCGACAACGATGCCTCACCCGCACGGTCGACCACGCCGGCCACGAAGTTCTTCCCACGCTGCACGAGCGCAGGCGTGACCTGTAGGCCGAGGAGGCGCTCGATGAACACGTCTTCGGCACCCGCCTCGATCCGACGGCGACGCACCGCCTCCGCGATGCGCAGGGCATCACCACCGATGAGGCGGGCCGCGACTGCGTCGACCATGTAGTCGACGTAGCCCACCACGGCAGCTGTTGAGGCATCGAGTACCGGTGCCATCGCCACCTGCTCGGCGGAGCGCACCGCACCGAGGAGCACCTCGGGGTCGGCGAATGCCTTCTGGATCGCACTCATCGGGTCATCACTGTCGAGGTCGAGCTCGGAGAGCTTCTCCGACACGCTCGATGGATCTGCGCGGAACGCACCAACGTGGCGTTGCACGAGCGACGTGATCGCGTCGCGGGTGGCGGCGTGGGAGTAGACGGTGTGGCCGATGAGCTCCTGCGCGAGCACCCACAGACGCATCTCGTCGAGCGGGAGGCTCCACTCCTCGGCGAACTGGTCGACGGTGCGCGGCACGACGAGCAACGTGGCCGATGTGCGCGGGATCGGCAGGTCGTACTGTCCGAACGCCCGCAGCCCGAGCCGTCCGACCATCGAGCCGATCGACATGCCCATCATCGCCGGGGCCATCATCTGACTGAGCCCGGCCATCATTGCCATCATCGGATCGGCACTCGAGCCGGCGTCGCCATCACCCGAGTCGCCCGGGCCGCCAGACCCCTCGGGGTCGACAGGTGGCCGGGCGAGGGACACGGCGAGCTCTGTGAACAGTGGGCGATAGGCCTCGAGCGTGCGCTGTGCCCAGGCGCCGGGGGTGACGAGCTCGAGGCTCGCTGACGGACCCTCGTAGGCGGTGACGTCGCGAACGTGCATCTCCGCGATCGGGATCAGGTTCTCGTACGCGATGCGCACGGTGGGATCCACGTTGCCCTCGCCGGCGCCGGGCAGCGCGCCGCCCCCCGGCGTCGCCGCGCCGCTGGATGAGGCGAGTGCGGCGAACTGCTTGGCGGCGTCCCAGTTCAGCGGCCCTTGTCCTTGCAACGCCTTCGCGAGATCACCGAACAACGGCATGTTCGCGAACGGATTGAAGTCGGGCTCGCCCCGCCCGGAGCCAGCGTCGTCATCGGCCATGGAGGCATGCTACGGCGGGTGTCGGCGTGCGCGCTCGCGACACGAGCACGCGACCTGGCGACAGGTTGCGGTGCGGGCGATCTCAGGCAGACATGGACCCGACGTACGATCGGAGCGCAACGAGCCGAAGGGTCCGGCCGACCGGCAACGAACGACACCTGAACCCGCAACGAACGAGGAGCATGGGCATGACCGGCGTGTGGGTGAGCGATGCGGAGAGCGCACTCGGCACTCGCGTGCTCAGCCGCCTTGCCACCCTGCCAGGTCTCCACAGCGCGCCCTTGGAGGAAGCCGAGATCGCCCTGTACACCGGAGGTTCCGACCCTGACACAAGGGCTCGCCGCCGGGAGAGCATCACCGCGGGAGCAGCCGAGATGCTCGCCGGTCTCGGGCGCGCCGAGCATCTCGTGGTCGTGTCGTCGGCGATGGTCTACGGCGCGTGGCGGAACAACCCGGTGCCGCTCACCGAGGACGCCGTCCTTCGCCCGGACACCGAGTTCCGATACGCCACCCAACTCGCCGCCGTGGAGCAGATGGCCGACGACTGGCGCCGCGCCGGTCGCGACCGAACCGTCGCAGTGCTGCGTCCCGTGGTTCCGATGGCCGCCAACGGTACGTCGGGTTTGGCCCGGGCGCTCGCAGCCGGGATGGGGCAGCGTTTCGCCATCGACGATCCGCCGGCGCAGTTCCTGCATCTCGACGACTTGGCCGCAGCGGTGGTGCTCGCTGCCGAGCGGCGACTCGACGGAGCCTTCAACGTGGCGCCCGACGGCAGCATCCCTGCGGCCTCGGTGCGGGCGCTGGCGGGTGCTCGTCCGCGCATCCAGCTGCCCGACCGGGTGTCCGAGGTGGTCACATCGATGCGGTGGCGGTTCCAGCACGGTCCGATCCCGCCCGGGCTGCGGAGCTACACGCACTCGCCGTGGTTGGTGGCCAACGATCGCCTGAAGAGCGCCGGTTGGCAACCCACCGTCACCAACGAACAGGCCTACGTGGAGGGGACGGAAGCGAAGTGGTGGACGATGATCACGCCGACGCGCCGTCAGGAGCTGGCACTCGGTGGGATGCTGGTCGCCGGGGTCGCGCTCGTCGCCAGCGCCGTCGTCGTCACAGCGTGGGTGCGTACGCCGCGAGCACGACGCTGATCGTGCGGCTGCCCGAACCGCTGCCCGAACCGCTGCCCGTCGTCGTAGTCGTCCCGGCGGTACCCGGTGTGCCCGGCGACTTTGCCGCAAGGGAGAGCTTCATCACGTCGCCCGGACGATGACGCTTGAGCGCGGCGATCACGTCGTCGATCGTGGCCACGGCGGTGCCGTCGACTGCGGTGACACGCTCGCCGACCATCACGCCGGCGATCATCGCAGGACTGCCCGCGACCACGCCGCTGATCGTGAGCGGTGCCGAAGACGACGAGCCGTCGAAGCGGAGACCGACCCAGGCCGCGGGGCTCGTAGTCGTAGAACCGGTTGCACCGGCAATCGTGGTGGTGGTGGTCACCGACGACGCTGCGGGCGCCGTACTGGTGGTGGTCGTCGCGCTCGACGGACCACTGGACGCGATGACGTTGGTGGTCGGGACGGTCGCGACGCTGCCAACGTCGCCGTCGCCGGTGCTGCCGTCGCCCGTGCTGCCGTCGCCGGTGTCGCCGTCGCCGTCGCCGGTGCTGCCGTCGCCGGTGCTGCCGTCGCCGGTGGTCGTGTCGTCGGTGACCGGTTCGCTCGATGCGGTGGGGTCCGACGGCGGCGGCGGTTCGTCGTCGGGTGCGTCGCCTTCCACGGCGATGAACTCCACGAACGCTCCCTCGCCATCGATCACCACGGTGCAGAGTGCGACAAGCGCACCCTCGTCATCGATCACCGGCGTGCCCTCGACGATGCGCCCCGCGTCCAGTTCAGGCACACCGCCGAAGGTGCCGGCGGCGACATAGCTCACGTCGGTGGCATCGTCAGACAGCACGGTCACCGTCTGTCCGGGCTCGGCCCAGGCAGTGGACGCAAAGCTCACGACTTCCATCTGTGCCGACGGTGCAAGGTAGGCGAGATCACCCTCGACGGAGACGAGCTCGGCCGACATGCGCGGGGTGAGCTCTGCATCGCCGGGGCCCAACAGGTTCACCGCGCCGATCGACTCGAGCGCGTGCGCCGTCGTGACGATGTACGGGGCACCTTCGATGGCGACGGCGATCGACAAGGGCGCCTGCGACGGCTCCTCGACGGCCATCACGAGCATGGTGCTGGGTGTGTCCGGCGCGGGCAGCGTCAGGCCGGGCCCATCCAGGCGCACCTCGGTCGGGCCGTTGTCGAGCAGTTCGGTCACGATCGGCGTCTCTGCGACGGTGGCGAGGGGTGACCGCAACGACGCGATCGACGACATCGATGACGTGGCGGTCGGCGACGCCGAGGGAACCGAACCGCCGGCCGGCAGCAGGAGGTAGAGCACGGCAACGCCGAGGGCGGAGCCGATCGCACCGCTCGTGACGAGCAGGCCGCGACCGATGGTCACCGGCGGCTCGCTCCTGACCCAGGCCGCCTCGCCGATCTCTGACGGATGGCGCCAGTTGCGCTCGTGAGCCGGGAGCGGGGCAACAGGGTACGTCGGAGCGTCGTCGTCCCAGGCGTCGTCCGGCGCGTCGTCGCGCGCATCATCGGGGCCACTCCGCTCCACGAGTTCGATACGTTAGTGAGCGATCGGGCCGCGGTGGCATCGCCCCCGTCGGCGCGGTGACGGCCGAGTGACGGCCCAGTGACGGCCCGTCTCGACGGCCGAGAAGGCGCTCGACTCGCGATCGACCGCGAATCGTCATCGGATTGACTGCTGCAAACCCGTCGCGAGGTCTCCTCCCCCGGGGAGAGCGCGAACTGACCGGCTACGATGCGCTGCGTGCAGCCCCCCGACAGCAGCGACACCTGGGTCGGCCTCACCACCGATCAGCTGCCCGTGGCAGCTGCCTATGACTGGGCCGTGCTCCCTCGGTGCGGGGCGGTCGTGCTGTTCAGCGGAACCGTCCGCGACCACGCCGTCGATGATGGTGGTGTGCTCCGCTCGGACGTGGTGCACCTCGACTACGAGTCCTACGAGGAGCAGTGCCTCGTCGTGTTCGCCAAGATCGTCAGCGAGGTGCGGGTTCGCTGGCCTGACACCGGCCGCATCGCCCTGTTGCACCGCCTCGGAAGAATCGACCTGGGCGAGAGCTCGGTCGTCGCCGTGGTCAGCGCCCCGCATCGTCCGGAGGGCTTCGAGGCCGCTCGCTATGCGATCGACGCGCTCAAGGCGAGCGCGCCCATCTGGAAGCACGAGACCTGGCAGGACGGCGCTGCCGGCGCCGGGACTGGCTGGGGCGCCCAAGCGCATCAACCGGTCGAGCCCTCCACTGTTCCCACCGTGTCATCAGGAGCGCACGCCGCCGCCTCGTCGGCGGTCCCCAGCGGTCGGGAGAACTGATTGGAGCCCGTTGCCGTCATCGCACTCGTCGTCGCGCTCCTCGTGGCCGTGGTGATCCTGGCCGTGCGCCGTCGTCCACGTCAGGACGACGGGATGCAGACGTTCCGTCGCCACATCGACGCGCTGTCGCCGCAGGCGCGCCGCGAAGTGATGGATCGGGCGCGTCGACACGACGAGGCAGGACAAGCGGGACAAGCAGGCAACCCGGGCAACGTCGGCAACCTCGGCAACCTCGGCAACCCCGGCAACCCCGGCAACCCCGGCAACCCCGGCAACCTCGGAGGGACGGGAATCGCGGGGCCCGACGACTCGCGCGGCCCCGATGCAGCAGCAGCCGGTGGGGCTGCGGACGGGAACGGCTGACTCATGGCACGCGACCTCGCGATCGACCTCGGCACGGCGAACACGCTCGTGTACATGAAGGGCAAGGGCATCGTTCTCAACGAGCCCAGCGTGATCGCCCTCAACCGCCAGACCGGCGAGGTCCTCGCCACCGGCCGTGAGGCATGGCAGATGATCGGCCGCACGCCGGGTTACATCGTGGCCGTGCGACCGTTGCGAGGTGGCGCGATCACCGACTTCGAGATCACCGAGCGCATGATCCGCCTGCTGTTGCAGCGCGTCGGCGTCAGCCGGTTCACCCGGCCGAAGGTGGTGATCTGCGTGCCGTCCGCGATCACGGAGGTCGAGCGCCGCGCCGTGACCGACGCGGCACGTCGCGCCGGCGCCGCTGACGCACAACTGATCGAACAACCAATGGCCGCTGCGATCGGCGCCGACCTGCCGATCGACGAGCCCGTCGGCAACATGGTGATCGACATCGGCGGTGGCACCAGCGAGACCGCGGTCATCAGCCTCGGTGGCATCGTCGCCCTCGAGGCCGTCCGCGTCGGCAGCTTCGACATCGACGCTGCGATCCAGAGCTACGTGCGTCGCGAGCATGGCATCGCCGTCGGCGAACGAACGGCGGAAGAGGTGAAGGTCGCGATCGGGTCGGCCGAGCCGTCCGAGGACGAGAACCAGGCAGAAGTGCGCGGGTCGCGACCTGATGACCGGCTTGCCGAAGACCGTCGTGCTGACGCCCGAGGAGATCCGGTTCGCGATCGACGACGTGGTCAGCAGCATCGTGTCGTCGGTTGTTCGCTGCCTTGCCAAGGCACCCCCGGAGCTGGCCCAGGACTTCCTCGTGCGTGGCATGTACCTCGTGGGAGGCGGCGGCCTGCTCCGTGGACTGGCTCGCCGCATCGAACGTGAGACACAGGTTCCGGTGAAGATGTCGAACGTCCCCCTCGAAGCGGTCGTGCTGGGTGCCGGTCACTGCATCGAGCACTACGACGCGTTGAAGGGCATGTTCATGGGGGCGCGGCGCTAGTCGAGCGTCTCGGGCGGTCTAGGGTCGGCGGCCGTGAGCGCTGACCATCCTGATCCAGCTGACGGCACCGACGTCCTGTTCGAGGTCGGCGACGACCATGTCGGCGTCATCACCCTGCATCGTCCTGAGGCTCGCAATGCGCTCACGTGGGGCATGTACGCAGAGCTCGAACGGCTGGTGCGTGAGGCGCCCACCGCCGGCGTGCGATGCCTCATCGTCACCGGCGCCGATCCAGCGTTCTGCAGCGGCGACGATGTTCGTCAGGTCATGGGCGGCGGCGCCGAGGGAAGGGCCCCGCTGGCTGACACCGGGTCGGGCGCACGCGCCCCACGGCTCACGCCCGCTGCCGATGCACTGCTGCACACCGATGTGCCGGTGATCGCCGCGGTCAACGGTGCTGCGGTCGGATGGGGCATGGAGCTGGCGATGATGGCCGACATCCGCGTCGCCAGCGAGAGGGCCAGGTTCGGTGAGCTGTTCGTGCTCCGTGGCCTCGTGAGCGACGTTGCCGGTCTCGGCCGTCTCGCACAGCTCGTCGGCCGTGAGCGTGCGGCCGAGTTGCTGTTCACCGGTGAGGTGATCGATGCGGCCACCGCTCATGAGCTTCGCCTCGTGAGTCGGGTGGTTGCCCATGACGAGCTCCTGCCGACTGCACGCGCGCTCGCCGGGCGCATCGCCGCGAATCCGCCACTCGCCGTGCAGCGCTTGAAGGCCGGGCTGCGCGCCGCCGTCGACCCCGACTGGGTCGAGCTCGGCCGCTGGGTGAGCGCCTCCCTCGGAGAGCTGTTCCAGACCGAGGACCATCGCGAGGGTGTCCGGGCGTTCCTCGAGAAGCGATCGCCTCGCTTCGTCGGTCGCTGATGTCGACGATGCGAACCAACATCGCCCGCTCCCGGGAGATCGACGACGGTCTCGGCCGCATCCGCCAGGAGCTGGAGATCCCGGACCACTTCCCGGCCGAGGTGGAACAGGCGGCCCGCGACGCTGTCACCCGTGCGCCAGGTGCCGAACACGTCGACCGCTCCGATCTGCCGTTCGTGACGCTCGACCCGGCGGACTCCACCGACCTCGACCAGGCGCTCCACCTCGAACGCAGCGGTGACGACCTGCTGCTCCACTACGCGATCGCAGACGTCGGCTGGTTCGTGCATCACGGCGATCCCCTCGACCGCGAAGCTTGGCGGCGCGGCACCACCATGTACGTGCCTGGGCGAAAGGCGCCGCTGTACCCGACGACGCTCTCCGAGGGTGCGGCCAGCCTGCTGCCCGACGGCCCTCGTCCCGCCGTGGTGTTCGTGGTGCGACTCGACACGGCGGGCGAGGCGCGACTCGACGGGGTGGAGCGAGCGCTGATCCGCAGCCGTGCAAAGCTCGCGTACGATCGCGTCGGGCCGGGTGACCTGCCGGCCGAGCTGCCCGAGTTCGCCAGGCGCATGTCCGCCGCCGACGAGCGTCGCGGTGCCGGCCGGCTCGAGGCACCGGAGCAGGAGGTGGAGCACGACAACGGGGGCTATCGCATCTCGTATCGGCCTCGACTCGCCTCGGAGGACAACAACGCCGCCCTCTCGCTGGCGACGAACCTCGCCGTCGCCCGTGCGTTGCACGACGCCGGTACCGGGCTGTTCCGGGTGATGGACGAACCCGATCCGCGCCAGGTGAAGCGGCTACGCCAGACCGCCCGAGCGATGGGTGTCGACTGGCCGAACGACATGTCGCTCATGGCGTTCGAGCGAACGCTGCGCGGCGACGACGCGCGTCACGGCGCGATGATCCTGGCGGTGCGCCGCGCCGGTGGTGGCGCGCGCTACGTGCCGTTCGAGGCCGATGTGGTGCCGTGGCACTCGGCCATGGCGGCCACGTACGCCCATGCCACCGCACCGCTGCGGCGCCTGGCCGACCGGCACGTGGTGCTCGCATCGCTGGCCCTCGCGAACGGGCGGCCGGTGCCCGATGATGTGCAGGCGGCGTTCGCCGAGCTCCCCGAGGTGATGTCCCGTGCCGATGCGCTCGGCAACCGCCTCGACCGCTTGGTGCTGGATCTCGTGGAGGCAGTCGTGATGCAAGGTCAGGAAGGCCGCTCGTTCGAGGCGCTCGTGACCGACATCGACGACAGAGGTGCCCGGATCCAGCTGTGCGATGTCGCCGTCGTCGCTCGTGTGGACGTCACGCATGTCGAGCCGGGCGACCGGATCACCGTGAAACTGCTGTCGACGTCGCCCGCAGAGCGCTCGGTGCGTTTCGAGCGGGTGGCATGATCGGCCCGATGGATCCGTCGCTTCATCTCCGCCTCGCCACGGTGGCCGACATCGAGGCAATGCGTGAGGTGGAGGTGGACGCCGGCCGGAGGTTTCGCGAGTTCCCGCCAGAACTGGGCCTGGCGGAGATCGCCGACGACGAGCCGCCGGCCGTCGAGGTGTTGATGGCCAACATCGACAACGAGAGCAGCTGGGTGGTGACCGACCCAGCGTCGAATGATGCCGTCGTCGGCTACGCACTCGCTTCGATGATGGATGACGACGCCCACCTCGACCAGGTGAGCGTGCGTGGTGCATACGAGTGCCGCGGCATCGGCGGTGCCCTGGTCGACCGAGTGTGCAGTTGGGCCGCCGAGCTGGGCTTCGACGCGATCACCCTCACCACGTTCCGCGATGTGCCGTTCAACGGTCCGTACTACGAGCGGCGTGGCTTCACTCAAATAGCCGCGCACGAGTGTGGTCCTGAGCTGCGAGCACTCCGGCAGCTGGAACGCGACATCGGTCTCGATGTCCAGCCGCGCATCGCGATGCGCCGGCGCCTGGCCTGACGGAGCGCACGGAGCGCTCGGAGCGCTCGGAGTCCGCGCCGAGACCGCGTGCCCACCGAGCCGGTCAGCCGGCGATGATGCGGGCGACCTCGCCGCCGATCGAGATCGCCCAGAGCTCACCGTCGGGGCCGACACGGATTGCTGTGTTCTTGTCCTGGTTGGCCAGCGGGAGCACCTGGGCGAGGGCACGGTCCTGCACGCGCAGGCCCTGGATCGCGCCGCTGCAGTAGTCGCCCCACACGTACCAACCGGCCAGCGCCGGGATCTCGGTGCCGCGGTACACCGCTCCGCCGCTGATCGAGCAGCCCTGGTCTCCGTGCTCGTACTCGTGGATCGGTGGCGTCGCGCCATCGGGTGACTGGTCGTCGTTGAAGCGACGGGTGCCCTCGAATGCACTCCACCCGAAGTTGAAGCCGCGGCCGCCACCGTCGGCCGCCCACGCGACATCGATCTCCTCCAACTCGTTCTGGCCGACATCGGCGATCCAGAGATCGCCGGTGGCGCTGTCGAAGCTGAACCGCCACGGGTTGCGCACCCCCACCGACCAGATCTCTGGGCGGGCACCCGGCACGCCCACGAACGGGTTGTCGGCGGGCACCGTGTATGGCGAGGCGCCCGACGGGGCTGGGTCGATGCGCAGGATCTTGCCGAGCAGGCTCGTGACGTTGAGCGAGTACCGCTGCGGGTCGCCGCCGTCGCCGCCATCACCCATGCCGATGTAGAGCATCTCGTCAGGACCGATCGTCACGTCGCCGCCGTTGTGGTTGGCATACGGCTGATCGACCGTCAGCAACACACGACGGCTGGCCTCGTCGAAGGTGCCGTCGGTGCCGACCGCGTACTCGGCAATCACCGTGTCGCCCGAGTTGTCGGTGTGGTTCACGTAGGCCGTGGAGCCATCGCTGGTGAAGGTGAGCCCGAGCAGGCCGCGCTCACCCTCGCCTTCGGTGAGGTCGGTGATGTCGAGCACCGTCGCGCCCGCGCTGCCGTCGCGCAGCGGCGTGATCCGGCCGCCTCGCTCGACGATGTAGGCCGTCGTGTCGCCGGAGCGCCAGGCGAGGTCGACCGGCTGTTCGAACGAGCCGATCGGGAGCAGTGCGATGGTGGGATCGCCGAGCGGAGTGGTGACCGGGATGGAGGAGGCTGGCGTGGCGGCGGTGATCGGTGGTGCTGTCTCCGAAACGGTGGGATCGCTCCCGCCGGCAGAGGTGCCGGTGACGGTCGACAGCGGCACGGAACCGGCAGCGTCGGTCGTCTCCGTGGCTGCGGCCACGGACGGCTGCGTGGCGAAGGTGACAGCCGGCGCGGCATCGGGCGCGCCTGCGTCGTCGCCTCCGCACGCAGCGATGACGAACAGCGACAGCAGCAGCGCTGTGCGAATCGTTCGAGCCATCACCATCACTCCGTCCTCTCGTTTCCCACCCGGGCGAGACCTTCCTGCACGACGGTGACCGCGAGCGTGCCGTCCTGTTTGAAGATCGCACCTCCGGCGAGTCCACGGCCGCTGCCGCTCGAGATCGCTCCCTGGTCGTAGAGCAACCATTCGTCGGCACGGAACTCGCGGTGGAACCACATCGCATGGTCGAGGCTGGCCATCTGCATGCCTGGTGATTCCCACGACAGACCGAAGGGCAGCACGGTGGTGTCGAGCAGCGTCATGTCGCTCGCGTAGGTGACGATGCATGCGTGCAGGGTGGGGTCGTCGGGCAGCTCACCGGCGGCTCGCATCCACACCCGCTGACCCTGGGCTGGGTTGCCGGCGCGGTTGAACGGGTCGCCGTCCATGTAGCGGATGTCGATCGGACGTGGTCGGTCGTACCACTCACCCATGCGGTCCTTGTACGGCGCCATCCGTGTCTTGAAGTCGGGCAGCGAATCCGGATCGGGCACGCCGTCGGGCATCTGGATCTGGTGGTCGGGTCCGCCCTCGTGCACGTGGAAGCTCGCCTGGAGGTTGAAGATCGCGCGCCCGTGCTGGATCGCGACGACGCGCCGCGTCGTGAAGCTCCGGCCGTCGCGGATTCGGTCCACCTCGTAGAGGATCGGTGCGGTCGGGTCACCCGGCCGCAGGAAGTACCCGTGCAAGGAGTGCGCGAACCGGTTGGCTTCCACCGTGCGAGTCGCCGCGACGAGGGCTTGGCCGGCCACCTGGCCACCGAACACACGCTGGCGGTTCTCATCGGGCGAGCGCCCACGGAACAGGTTGACCTCGATCACTTCGAGGTCGAGGAGGGCGACGAGATCGTCGAGCGCGGCTTGCACGACGGTCAGTCTCGCATCGACGACGTCACGGGTGCATGTCCAGCGCACGGTTTGGTTACTCTGCGGCGCATGCCGTTGCTGCCGCTCACTCCCGACGAGCTTCTCTCCACCACCCGCGCCGTGCGCAAGCGGCTCGACTTCGACCGTCCGGTCGACGACGACGTGGTGCGCGAGTGCGTGAGTCTGGCGATGCAGTCGCCGAGCGGCTCGAACAGCATGACGATGCAGTTCGTCGTGGTGCGCGATGAGGCCAAGCGCAAGGCGATCGGTGAGATCTACCGGCAGTGCTACGGCATCTACTCGTCGATGGACGGCGTGTACATCCGCTCGATCGACAAGGGCGAGGCCGACGCGAACGCCCAGCAGCAACGCAGCGCCGACTCGGCGGACTTCCTCGGCGAGCACATGGGGGACGCGCCGGTGCTGGTCATCCCGTGCACCGTCGGTGGACGCCTCGACGGCGCACCGGCGATGATGGCGGCGTCGATGGGTGCGAACGTGATTCCTGCGATGTGGAGCTTCATGCTTGCAGCCCGAGCTCGTGGCCTCGGCACCTGCTGGACCACCGTGCACCTGATGATGGAGCAGGCAGTGGCCGACGTGGTCGGCATCCCGTTCGACGCTGTGCAGCAGATCTGCCTCAGCCCGCTCGCGTACACCAAGGGCACCGATTTCAAGCCGGCCGCCCGTCCGCCGGCCGATTCGATCATCCACTGGGATGCCTGGTGACGGTTCCGATGGTGGCCGCGTGACGCTCGATCCCGTGATGCGGGCGCACGCGCTTGCAGCCAAGGGGTTCATGCCGGCTGATGAGGGCGATGCGCTCTACGACGCAGCGGTCGAGGCGGGCCGGCTCCTGCCGAGCCTGCCGTTCATCGAGATCGGCTCGTATTGCGGACGCTCCACGGTGTGGCTGGCCGAGGCGGCACGCGTGTCGCACACGGTGCTGTTTGCCGTCGACCACCACCGTGGCAGCGAGGAGAACCAGCGCGGGTGGGAGCATCACGACCCGACCGTGGTCGACCCGCGTCTCGGTCGGATGGACACGTTGCCGATCTTCCGCTTCACGTTGTACGAGGCGGGTCTCGAGGACCACGTCGTCGCGATGGTGGGCCAGTCGCCCACGGTGGCTGCCTATTGGCGCACGCCCGCGGCGTTCGTGTTCATCGACGGTGGCCATGGCGAGGAGCCCGCCCGGCTCGACTACGAGGGGTGGGCACAGCACGTGACGATGGGTGGCACGCTCGCGATCCACGACGTGTTCCCCGACCCAGCCGATGGCGGTAGCGCGCCGTACGAGCAGATCTTCCGGCCGGCGATCGAGAGTGGCCGGTTCACGCTCGTGAACGCAACCGGCAGTCTTCGAATCCTGCGCCGGGTCGACTGACCGAGACCTGCTCGTTCAATCGACCCGGCGCGGCTCTGTCGACTCAGTCGGCGACGGTCGCGTTGACCCAGCTGCCGTGGAACCCGAACGGAATGCGAGGCAGGTGGACGGACGCGATCGGCTCGTCACTCATCGTCGCGGCGTCGTAGATCACGCACTCACTCTGGTCGGTGTGTGCGTCGTATACGTAGGTGATCAGGTACCCGTCGTCCTCCGCCTTGGCGTTGTCTGCCGGAACGAAGACCGCCTCGCCGGGCTGACGGCCGCGTCCAACGTCGATCGACGACTTGGTGCCGGCCTCCCGGTCGTACTTGAGCAGCGTGCCCGACGAGTTGATCGAGTTCTCGAGACTCATCCCGACGTCGAAGCCCATGAGGTAGCCGTATCTGTGCGGGAGACCGATGCGTGAGTCGGGCACACGCGGGAAGTCGGCCGGGTGATCGTCGATCTGCTCTTCGGACACCGTGCCGGAGGTGGTGTCGATGGTCCAGCGGTACAACATCGGGCTCGGGAAGTCCATGCCGCCGTCGCGCCACACGTGGCTCATCCGTGAGACGTCGATCACGATCTTGTCGCCGTCCTCGTAGGCGTTCAGCGGATGGAACACGTAGCAGGGATTGATGTCGTACCAGACCACCGATGCGTCGTTGCCGTTGCGCGGCATCACGCCGAGGCGTGCGGGGTAGTTGTCGTCCCAACGGATCGGCATCTCACCCTTGAGGGCCAGGTCCATGTCGAAGACGGCTGGAAGGTCCATGAAGATGATGTGGTTCTGCGTCACGTTGAAGTCGTGCATCATCGTCGGCCCACCGACGGTGATCTCCTCACGCTGCACGAGCTGGCCGTCGGCTGACACCCGCAAGTACGTGAGATACGGCGGTAGGGCCGAGTAGCCGAAGGCGAGCAGCTCCCCGGTGACGGGGCAGATCTTCGGATGTGCCGTGAACGACCCCGTGAGCTTGCCGTCGAAGCTCGTCGGCCCGACCGTCTCGAGGCCGCCGTCGAGGACGTACGGGAAGTGCCCCTCTTCGAGCGCGAGGATCTTGCCGGCGTGCCCGATCACATGGGTGTTGGCCTTGGACGACGTCATGTCGAGGGCGACGCTCAGGTCGAGGATGTCGATCTGCGGGTTGGCGATGAACGGCGTCTTCACGTAGCGGTTGCGGTACCACTCGGCCCGACCATCGCGGAGGCGTACACCATGGATCATGCCGTCGCCGAAGAAGGGATGGTCACTCATGCCGGTGACCGGGTTGGCGCCGTTGCGCAGGTAGCGGCCATCGAGCTCGGCGGGGATCGTTCCGGTCACCTGGAGCTCCGTCAGCGTCACTTCATCCTGGACGGGCCTCCCGTTTCCTCGCAGGTGGGCGGGCACTTCGGTCATTGACATGACGACCTCCTCGGTCAAGGGCTGTGGCGCGCACGGTACCACCGCAGCTGTTCGCCAACGGAGGTGGACGGGGTCAGCCGAACTGCACACCCTGCGCCAGCGGCAGGTCGTTCGAGTAGTTGATCGTGTTGGTGGCACGACGCATGTAGCTCTTCCACGAGTCGCTGCCGCTCTCGCGCCCGCCACCGGTGGTCTTCTCTCCGCCGAACGCGCCGCCGATCTCGGCGCCACTCGGGCCGATGTTCACGTTGGCGATCCCGCAGTCACTGCCGTCGGCGGCCATGAACCGCTCCGCCTCGCGCACGTCGGTGGTGAAGATGCTGCTCGCCAGACCCTGTGGCACCGCGTTGTGCATCGTGATCGCCTCGTCGAGCTCGTCGTAGCCCATCACGTACAGCACTGGGGCGAAGGTCTCGGTGGCGACGATGTCGGTCTGAAAGGGCATCGCCACGATCGCCGGTCGCATGTACGCGGCATCGGGCGCCTCGTCGGCGAAGAGGCGCTCGCCACCCGCGACGACGCTGCCGCCGTCGGACACCGCCTGCTCGATCGCCGCACGCATCTTGTCGTGGGCTCCCAGCGTGATCAGGGGACCGACGAGGGTGTCGTGCTGCAGCGGATCTCCGACGGTCAACGAGTCGAACGCAGTGCCCACCCTCGACACCACCTCGTCGAATCGCGAGCGATGCACGATCAGACGGCGCAACGACGTGCATCGCTGACCTGCCGTGCCGGCGGCAGAGAACGTGATGCCGCGCACCGCGAGCTCGAGGTCGGCCGACTCGGTGACGATGGCCGCGTTGTTGCCGCCCAACTCGAGGATCGAACGACCGAAGCGTGCAGCCACCACCGGTGCGACCTTGGCGCCCATGGCCGTCGAACCCGTCGCGCTCACGAGGGGCACGCCCGGATGTGCCACGAGGTCGGCACCCACGCCGCCGTCGCCGAGAACCACCTGGTTGAGATGCGGCGGCGCCCCCACCTCGACGCCGGCGCGGCGCAGCAGCGCATCGGTGGCGAGCGCGGTGAGCGAGGTGAGCTCGCTCGGCTTCCAGATGACGGTGTTCCCGCACACGAGCGCAAGTGCCGCATTCCACGACCACACCGCAACCGGGAAGTTGAACGCGGTGACGACCACGGTGGGCCCCAACGGGTGCCACTGCTCCATCAGGCGGTGGCCGGGCCGTTCGGACGCGATCGTGAGGCCGTGCAGTTGACGACTGAGCCCGACAGCGAAGTCGCAGATGTCGATCATCTCCTGCACCTCGCCGAGCGCCTCGCTCTCGATCTTGCCCGCCTCGAGTTGCACGATCCGGGCGAGGTCGACCTTGTGGGCTCGCAGCAGCGACCCGAGGATCCGCACCAACTCACCGCGGTGCGGTGCCGGCGTCGTGCGCCACACCCGGAACGACTCGGTCGCCCGGTCGACGGCGTCATCCACGCCGATCGTGCCGGCCACGGTGCCCAACGAGGCGCCCGTCACGGGTGTGCGAATGAGGTGAGGCCCGTCGGTCGCAAAGCCGGCGGCGCCACACGCGGCCAGGGCATCGATCGCGAGGGGGACGAGTGCGTCGGTGGTGGAGATGCTCACCCGGACATCATGCCAGTCCTGCTGGAGCAGATCGATCGACGGCATCCGGCGATCGGAACGAATCCTCCGGCCCTTCGTGCGACTCCACCTGGTTGGCGGTGGTCGGCGTTCGACTAGCGTCGTCCCGATCGGTGGTGCATCGGAGGCGACGGCACGTTGAAGCGCATGGTCTACATGAGCAGCTTCGCGCGGTCGCTCTCGCGATCAGAGATCGATCAGATCGGCGTCGAGTCGGCGCGCCGCAATGCACGCGACGGAGTCACCGGCATCCTCTTGACACTCGACGAGATCTTCTTCCAGATCATCGAGGGCGACGAGTGGGAGATCGACGATCTCTATGGCCGGGTCCTTCGCGACGATCGTCACACCGACATCATCTGTCTGAGGACAGAGCCGGAAATCGCGGACCGCTTGTTCCCGGATTGGTCGATGAAGGTCTTCGATCTCGACAACATCGGCGGCGATGTCGTCGGTCCGATGAAGCTCCTGCTCGGCCGCATGAGCGATGCCCATCACATCATCGAGCGCTTCACCCAGCCTGCGGTGTCGCGTATCATGATGCAGGGCCTCGACCCGCTCGACGTCCCACTCCACAAGGTGGACCGCCTGGTCCTGTTCACCGACATGGTCGCGTTCTCCTCCATCAGCGACAGGCTCCCGATCGAAGAGGTGTCCCGGGTGGTGTCGGTCTACCTCGAGATCTGCTCCAGCGGTATCGCCAGACTCGGTGGTGAGGTGACGAAGTTCCTCGGTGACGGTGTGATGGCATACTTCGATGCCGACAGCGCCGATGGTGCCCTGCAGAGCTGCACAGACATACTTCTTGAGCTGAAACGAGTACGGGACCGAGCGCCGGATGGCAGTGCCCTTCAGCTGCTGTTCAGCGGTTTCGGGCTCTCCCTTGGCTCGGTCCTCGAGGGAACGATGGGATCGTCGGTGAAGATGGACTACACGATCATCGGCGAGCCAGTGAACACGGCCGCTCGGCTCGAGGCGCTGACTCGCACCATCGACGTTCCGATCGCGATGACCGAAGCGGTCAAGAACGCGACGAAACGCCACTGGGACATCAGCTACGTCGGCGACTTCGACACGGGACGAGACAACAAGACGCGTGTGTACTCACTTGACACCGGGGTGGTCCAGCCGAGCCGAATGAGGGCAGCGGTCGAACAGGGTCTCGAGATCATCGCGTTCGGTCAACCCTGAGCCAGCGCGTGGACGAGAGCGTTGCCCTGCCCGCAACACGAACCCAGGCGGCGGCCTGACGCTCGACGGCTACGACGACGTCAGTCCTGAGGGCGAGGGGTGAAGACAGCGCTCGCGGGCGAGGCACCCGTGATCGCATCCGCGGCGAGGATCACTGCGGCCGCCGTGTATGCCGATGTCTCGCCGAACGGGAACCGCTCGCGCGCCGGGTACACGATGCCGGTCCAGTACGAGCCGTCGTCAAGGCGATGCGACCGGGTCCACAGCAACAGGTCGGTGGCCGTCGACAGGTCACCGCTCGCCGCATACGCGATCGAGGCCTCCGCCGTCTCCGACGCCGTGATCCACGGTTCGTCGCTGACGCAACGAATGCCCTTGCCTTCCATCGCGAACACGTCCCACTTGTCGGCCAGGTGCACCTTCGCTGCCTGGCCGGTGACCGCACCACTGAGCACCGGGTAGTACCAGTCCATCGCCCAACGTTCCTTCGGCTCGAACGCCTCGGGATGATTGGCCACGATGAACGCCATCTGCTCCGCTGCGGCAGCCCATTCGGGTCGCGGCTCGTTGATGAGTGTCGCCAACTGCGCACCACACCGAAGTGCGTGCTGGATGCTCGATGAACCGGTGAGCAGCGCATAGTCCCACGGCTCGGCAAGCTCGGTGCGCGCCCACAGCACGGTGCCGTTGTTCTTGCGCAGGCCGAGGACCCAGTCGAGCGCCCGCTCGACCGTCGGCCACAGGTGGTCGACGAAGCCACGATCCCACGTGCACAACCAGTGGTGCCACACGCCGGTCGCGATGTACGCGCACACGTTGGTGTCGAGCTTGGCCTCCTCGACCGATCCATCGGGGAGGTAGTAGTTCCACCAACTGCCGTCGGGCCGTTGCATCTCGACGAGCCACTCGTACGCCCGCTCAGCCTCGTGGTGGAAGCCGGCGACGTCGAGCGCCATCGCCGTCTCGACGTGGTTCCACGGGTCGCAGTGACCATCGACGAACCAAGGGATCATCCCGGTGTCGAGCTGCAAGGCGACGATCGATTCGGCGCTCTGCACCACGTCGTCGTCACTCAGCACGCCTGCGATGTGAGGGACCGCGCTCACGAGGCACGCTCCAGCTTGCGGCCGTAGACGATGAAGCTCTTGCCGAGCACCGGTGACAACGCGCGCTCCACCAGCTTCATCCCGCCGGGTTGGTTGGTGATCTCCCACTCGAGCATCTTCCGGTAGGCGTTCACCGCGCGGCTGTCCGTACGACGAGGACCGACCGCGCACTTCAACCACCAGTAGGGCGAGTGGAGCGCGTGGGCGTGATGGCTGCCGAGGACCTCGAGTCCAGCGCTGCGGAGCTTTGCCTTCAGTTCGGTCGAGGTGTAGATGCGCACGTGCCCACCCTCGCTCTTGGGAGCGTGGTACTCGTCGCTGAGCATCCAGTTGACCTTCTCGGGGAACCAGGTCGGCACGGTGGCCGCGAACGTGCCACCCGGCTTGAGCACGCGTACGAACTCGGCGATCGCGTCGACATCGGACTGGATGTGCTCGAGCACCTCGCTCGTGATCACGCGGTCGAAGCTGCCGTCGGCGAAGCCGAGCTTGGTGGCATCACCGCGCAGCACGCCCACGTACCGCTCTTCGGGGATCTCCCCGGCCGCGATCATTCCGCCGAAGGTCGCGCGAGTGCCGACGACCTCGTCGGCGGCGTAGTCGAGTGCGACCACGTTCGCGCCGAGGCGCGCGAGCTCGAACGCATGGCGGCCGAAGCCGGCGCCGGCGTCGAGCACGAGATCGTCGGGCTGAACGCCCAACCGATCGAACCTGATGGTGAGCACGAGGTCAGATCCTGCCGTTCTTGCGCAGCTTGTCGACGTTGTGCGGCATCGCCAGTACTTCGCGGTACTGGTCGACGGTGAGCTGCGCGCAGTGCTTCCAGCTCCAGCGCTCGACGACCCGCTGCCGACCTGCGGCACCCACTCGGGCGCGCAGTTCGGCGCTGTCGAGCCCGCGACGGATCGCTGCGGTGAGCGACTCGACGTCGGCGGCCTTGCAGCCGAGCACGGTGTCGTTGTCGTCGCCGGTCACCTCGGGCAGCGCGCCTCCATCGGTGGCCACGAGGCAGATGCCGGTACACATCGCCTCGATCGCAGGAAGGCTGAAGCCCTCGTACAGGCTCGGCACCACGGCCAGTTCGGCCTCGGCATACAGCTCGACGATGCGCTCGTCGCTCACGCCCGAGACGAAGTCGATGTACGGGCGCAGGCCGAGCCGATCGATGAGATCGGCACTGTGGCCCTCGCGCGGCTTTCCGATGATCGTGAGCCGCACGTCGCGTTCGGTGCGGAGCTTGGCCATCGCCTCCAACAGGAAGGCGAGACCCTTCAGAGCCACGTCGGCCGACGCCGTGGTGATGAGGCGACCGGGCTGGCGCTCGACACCCTCGATCGGCTTGAACAGGTCGGGGTCGACGCCCACAGGGACGAGACGCATGCGATCGAGGCTCACGCCCATGTCGGTGTGGATGTCCTTGATCGAGTTCTCGCTGACCACGACGATGCGTGGCATCTGGCTGGCGACCTTGCCCTGCATCTCGACGAAGCGGTACCAACGCTTCAGCGCTCGGCGCTTCTTGCGGCTCTTCGCGTGCTCCATCTCGAGCGCACGGTCGCGGGTGATGGGGTGGTGGAGCGTCACGACGGTGGGGATCAGTTCCTCCACCTTCAAGATGCCGTAGCCCAGGCACTGGTTGTCGTGGACGAGGTCGAAGTCAGCGGTGCGCTTCCTCAACTGGCCGAGCACACGGGTGCTGAACGCACGCGGTTCGGCGAACGTGCCACGCAGATGAGTGGCCACCTCGACGAGGTCACCCTTGGACTTGATCTCCCAGTAACCCGGCAACCGGCCGGGGTAGTAGTCGTTCCAGATGTCGAGGCTGGGCAGCTTGTGCAGTGGGATCCGGTCGTCGAGGTCCGGGTAGGGCTGACCACCGAACACCTCGATCTCGTGGCCGAGGTCGGCCAAGGCCTTGGTGAGGTGGCGGGTGTAGACCCCCTGACCTCCGACGTGCGGCTTGCCGCGGTACGTGAGGTAAGCAAGGCGCAGCGGCGCATCGGGGTCGAGCGCGGAGCGCCGTGCAGACATGACGAAACAGGCTACCGGCCGGTAACGAGATGGCTCCCGGGTCAGGTCTGCCCGGTCAGGTCTGCCACGAAATGGACATTGTGCGCTGGAGCATCTCCCCAGGCTGCAGGATCGTGGCCGTCCCCAGGTTGGCGGCATCGGGTGGGCCGCTCTGTGGTTCGACGCACGTGGCGTGTTCGGGTTTGTCGTACACGACCCAGTGGTCGCAATCGCTGGCGACCGTCACGGTGACGAACGGCGAGATCTGCAACACCAGCGGCGCGAGCGGACCGACGAAGCAGTCGTCCCAGGGGCGCGGTGGCGGATCGACCAGCTCGCCGGTGGGCAGGCCCGCGGCGTCCTGGCGATACATCGCACGAAAGCGAAGGTCGTCGGCGATCGGTTTGCGGAACCACGGGTGCCAGCCGAGGGTGACCGGCATCGCCTCGGAGCCGGCCGTCACGGTGAGGACGCACACCAGTGCACGGGCAGTGAGGAGGAGGTGCTGATGCGCGGTGCCGCCGAACTGCCATCGAAGCGCGCACTGCATCTCGACGTGGTCGATCCCCTGATCGAGCACATCCCACGCGCTCGACGAAACCGCTCCCGTGGATGGCGTGCGGTTCGAGGTTCACCGGCAACTGGATCGTTCGGCCCTCCCACATCAACCGACCCTCGCGGACACGGCCGGCGTAGGGCACCATCGGGTAGCAGCCCCACTGGAGCGGATCGCTCGCGGGCGTGCCGGTCACGAGCAACTCCTCACCCCTGACTTCGATCGATGCGATCCGTCCGCCCGAGATCGGGCTCACGAGCACGGTCGCCTGTCCAGCCTGGAGCTCCACCATGGTGTGAGAGTCTGGCAGCATCGGCGCATGCGAGGACTGGTGCAGCGAGTGCGGGAGGCGTCGGTCACGGTGATGTCCGCCGGGGCGGGCGACGTGGTCGGCCAGATCGGGCCCGGGCTGTGCGTCCTCGTCGGCGTCACCCACGACGACACCGAGGCCGACGCGGTGAAGCTCGCCGACAAGATCTGGCACTTGAGGGTGATGGACGACGACGACGGGGTGATGAACCGATCGGTCGCCGACACGACACGCGAGGTGCTGGTGGTGAGCCAGTTCACGCTCTACGGCGATACCAACGGCGGCCGCCGCCCGAGCTGGATCGCAGCGGCACGCCCTGATCAGGCGGAGCCGCTCGTCGATCGCGTCGTCGCCCGGTTGCGCGAGCTGGGAGCGACCGTCGCCACCGGTCGGTTCCGCACCGAGATGCGGGTTGCGCTCGTCAACGACGGCCCCGTCACGGTGCTCGTCGAGATCTGAGCCGGCGCGGCGTCAACGCGGCATGGCTGCATGACGGATGCGCAGTGGCTGTGTGGCAACCTCCCCCGGGTGGATACCGTCCAGTTGCTCGCCAGCGCACCGTTCTTCGCGGGCGCCTCCGATGCTTCGCTGCATCACCTCGCCGAGTCCTCCACGATGCGAAGCCACCCCAAGGGTGCTGTCGTGTGTCGCCAGGGCGACCGCGGGACGGCGATGCTCGTCGTGGCCACCGGCGGGCTCAAGCTCGTCACCGTGTCCCACGACGGCGACGAGGTGTTGCTGGCCACCGTGGGCCCGGGTGACGCGTTCGGCGAACTGGCGGCCCTCGACGACGGCCCGCGCACCGCCACGGCCGTCACACTCCAACCGAGCAC
This sequence comes from uncultured Acidimicrobiaceae bacterium, assembly GCA_963791635.1. Classification (GTDB taxonomy): domain Bacteria; phylum Actinomycetota; class Acidimicrobiia; order Acidimicrobiales; family Ilumatobacteraceae; genus VFMC01. The sequence continues at coordinate 273,740 of CAWBTC010000018.1, read as the reverse complement.
GCTGCTGTCGGTTCCGGGAGACGTGCTGCGCAGCGCGATGGCGATGCATCCCGGCCTGCTCCAATCGGTCACGTCGGCGCTTGCATCCCTTGCCCGCAAGGCAACGGAGCAGCGCTGCGATCTCGTGTTCCACGACCTTCCCGGACGTGTCGCAAAGGCGTTGCTCGAGCTCGGCGGCCCCGATGGTCGTGCACGGCACCAGCTCCATCAGGGTGAGATCGCACTGCTGACGGGCGGCACCCGTCAGTCGGTGAACCAGACGCTCAAGTCGTTCGAGAGTGCAGGCTGGATCAGCATCGCCGGACGATCGATCCTGATCGTGGATCGCGACCAGCTGACACGGCGTGTGGCCTCACGTCACTGATTCACGTCACCGGTTCACGTCACCGGTTCATGTCAGGGGTCGGGCGCAGGGGAGCGTGCCGGCTCAACGGCGCGGCGGCCGCGGCGCACCGCCAGGTGACTTCCGCCGAGCGCACCGAGCAGCAGCAGCCAGAACGGCCAGTCGCCGAGGGCTCGGTACCAGGTGGTGCCGGTGCGCAACGCGATCTCCTGGGTGATCACGGACTGCTCGCTCACCGACGTGCGCTGGAAGACCTCGCCGTCAGGACCCACGAACGCGCTGAACCCCGTGGGCGAAGCCTGGAGGACCCATCGACCGGTCTCCACCGCTCGGAGTCGGCTCGACGCGACCTGTTGGGTCTGCAGGATCGTGCCGGTGTAGCTCGATCCGTTGGTGGGGTTCATCACCACTTCGCCGCCCTTGTCGACGCCGTCACGCACCCTGGAGCCGAAGAAGATCTCCCACGAGATGGCCACCGCCATCCGGGTGCCGTCGGGCAGGTCGAGCACCGCTGGCCCGGAGCCGGAGATGGCGTCGCGCGGGATCTGGTCGACGGGCGCGCCGACCGCTTCGAGGACGTTCCGCAACGGCACGTACTCGCCGAACGGCACGCGGCGCACCTTCTCGAAGCGGCTCACGACCTGACCATCGATGTCGACCACCACCTGGGCGTTGAGGAAGGCGCCGAGCTCCCGGCCGGGCGACGGTGGCACGTCCTCGGTGATGCCGACCGCGAACGGGGCACCGATGCGGCGTGCTTGGGCAGCGATCTCCTGGCGCTCGACGCTGTCGACGAAGACAGGAACGTCGATGACGTTCTCGGGCCAGAGCACGAGATCTGCCGAGCCCGGTTCGATGGTGGCAGTGGCCGCGAGGTGTCGGTCGACCACGTCGCGGGAGTTCGTGTTGATCGCGAGCGTCGCCTGTGGACCGCCACCCTGCACGATCGCCACGCGCAGCGTGCGGCCGGTGTCGTCGCCCCGAGGGGCGATCGCAGCAACCGCGAGCACCACCACGATCGCGAGGAACGCAGCGGCACCGTGGAGCTCGGTTCGCGCACCGCGGCGCTTCATCATCTGTGGCACGTACGGCGACGGGCCGGCGAGAGCGAAGCCCAACTGGAACACGACCCAGGTCAGCAGGATCACGCCACCCAGGCGAGCCACACCGAGCAGCGGTCCGGAGGCCTGGCCGACGGCGAGCGTGGCCAGGGGGACGCCGCCGAAGGGCACCACCAGCCGCACCGCCTCCACGAGGGTGTGGGCAGCCGGACGGGCGATCACCCGCCACGGGCCGGTGGGAGCCACGACTGCGGCGAGACCGTGCAACGCGGCGAACAGAAGTCCCACCACGACGTAGCCGGGCGCGGTGAGGAACCACATCCAACCCATGCCCGGGTACAACCATGCCGCGCCGAACAACGTGCCACGAACCATGCGTTCGCGGGCGGAGGGGGTGTCGCCGAGCGCCACCTCGAACAGGGCCACGCCCACGATCGCGAGCGGCCAGAACCCCCAGGGTGGCAGGGACAGGGCGACGAGGAAGCCGGCGCCGAGGGCGAGCGCGGCCGGGAAGAGGCTCGTGCGGGAGAACGCGCCGGTGGCAGCGCCGGGAAGGGGGACGGACATCTGGATCGACGCTACTGGTGGCGGCCTACACCGACGGCGCGCCGGTCGGGCTCGATGACAGGTCGAGGTGCACCACGATCCGTTCTCGGGTCGAGCCGGGCGGGTGACAGGCGAACAGCGTTGCCGTCGGCTCGTTCGTCTGTTCGATGATGTAGAGCGCGTCGGGCTTCACGATGGTGGTCTCGCGTACGACGTAGACGAAATCGCCCTCAGAGGAGGAGAAGATCACCTCGTCGCCCGGCACCAGCTGATCGATGTTGCGGAACACCTTGTTGTGACTCGTCCGGTGACCGGCGATCACGGCGTTGCCGACGCCCCCCGGGAGTGCGGTGCCGGGCCAGTGGCCCGGCCCGAGGTCGAGGGTGTTGAGGCTGATGCCTTGGAGCAACGTCGTGTCGATGCCGATCTCGGGGATCTGGATCCTGCCCAGCTCGATGTACGGCTCGTTCGCCCGCGGGGGCGGAGGGGGGTCGGGCACCGGCAAGGTCTGGACGACGGTCGGGGGCACCGTGGTGGCTGGAGCGGTCTCGGTGGGGAGAGTCGCGGCGCTCTCGATGGTCGCGGGTGCTTCGGTGCTCGGTGCGACGAGCACGGGGTCGTCGGCCAGCTCGCTCAGGTCTGTCAGGCCGGTCGTCCCGCTGGCGGCGGGCAGGGCCGCCGCCTCTGCCCGCGGTGCATCGTTTCCGCCACACGCCGTCAGGGGTACGAGCACTGCGAGCAGTCCCAGCCACCAACCTGCGGTCAAGGCGCGGCGGTGCCCGCGCGACACGAATGGCCTGCGCAAACGCCGGCCGAGTGTTGGTGGCAGTGTGGAATCGAGTCGAAGGCTCCGCCCCTTCATGCGGTCATCCTAACGCCGTACGCGTTCGCCGCCGCAGCATGGTCGCGGCCTGTTCCGCGGAACGGATGCAGGCCGGGATGCCGATGCCGTGGTAGCTCGCCCCGGCGATCACCAACGAGTCGGGGAGCTCGTCGGCGAGGGAGGCGATGGTGCGGTGGTGATGCGGCCGGTACTGAGGGAATGCCCGCTGCCAGCGGGTGAGCCGGATGTCGGTCGGTCGGAGGTCGACACCGATCTGCTCGCTCACCTCGCTCACCGCTGCGGCGATCAACTGCTCGTCGTCGAGGTGCATCACCGGGAGGCCGTCGCGACCGAGGGAGATCCGCAAGATCACCTGGTCGCCGCGCCCCGAACCCTCGGCAGCGCGCCAGTGGGTCCACTTCTGCGACCCGAACGACACGGCCGTCACCAGGTGCTGCATCGGCTTCGGCACGAGGTAGCCCGACAACCCCCACAACCTCTCGGGCCAGGCGGCCACCGGCACGGCGAGCGTGACCATCACGACGTCGGCATAGTCGATGGTGGCGAGTCCATCGGCCACCGTGGAACCCGACAACAGCCGGGCCGCCTGAGCGGCCGGGCACGCGAGCACGACGGCGTCGAAGTGTTCGCCGTCGATTCGCCACCCGGCACCGTCGGCCTCGAGGGTGGTGCACGGCTGGCCCACTCGCAGCGTGCCGCCGAGTGCGGTGATCTGTTCGCTCGCCCGGTTCACCATCGAGGCGAGTCCACCCGACGGTGCATAGAACACCGGACCATCGCTCGGCGTCGGCAAAGGGCGCTTGCGCGCCGTGAGCAGCACGCTGCGACCGGCGCCTGCGAGGTCGGCGAGCTGGGGCACGGCAGCAAGACTGAATCGATCGGTGTCGGCCGCGTAGATGCTGCCGACGAGGGGATCGACGAGTCGTTCGTGCACCTCGTCGCCGAAGCGGGCGCGGACGTAGGCACCGATCGAATCGGGCTCGAGGGACGTGGCGCCGCGTAGCACCTCGGTGGCCGCCCGCAGCTTGCCCGGCCAACTGATCAACTTCGTGCGGGCCAACTTCATCACATCGGTGGGCAGGCCGAGCAGCAGCCCGTCGGGGATCGGCTGCAGTCCGTGCCACCACACGGCCGCAGTACCGCGGGCCGGCGACACGAGCGTGTCGCCGAGGCCGAGGCGGCGGGCGAAGGCGGTGGCCCAGGGCAACCGGGCGAGGAACGCGTCAGGTCCCTCGTCGACCGCCTCGATGCCGGCGAACGGCGAGGTCCGGATCTTGCCGCCCAGGCGATCCTGGGCCTCGTAGACGGTGACGTCGAAGTGCGGGTCCTGCCCGCTGGTGCTGGCATCCGTCGGGTCTGTGACGGGTGCGGACAGCAGCGCGTGAGCCGCGGCGACGCCGGTGATCCCGCCGCCGATGACCGCGACCCGGGACGTCGATGCGCTGCGGATCACGTGAGCGCTCATCAGGCTGCGGCGATGACTCGGCGGGCGAGCGCGGTCATGACTGCGGGGTCGTCGTTCACGCAGGCGGTGCGATCGAAGCGCAGTCCGTGGTGTGCGGCGCGAGCGGCCGCCTCGATGTCCAGGTCGTAGAGCACCTCGAGGTGGTCGGCCACGAAACCGCACGCGCACACCACCACGCCGCGCTCGGCACCGGCGTGGTTCTCGCTGACAGCGAGCTCGTCGATCACCTGCACGATGTCGGGCCCGAGCCACGGCTCGGGCGTGCGGCCTGCTGACTGCCACGCGATCGCCCACTGGCTCCACTCGTCGAGACCGACGAGGTCGGCGACGGCCTGGGCCGTGGCCCGAAGCTCCGCGGGATACGGGTCACCCGCATCGATGATCCGCTGCGGCAGCGAGTGGGCGGTGAAGAGCACCTTCGTGTCGGCCGGCATGTCGGCGAGGCGGACGCGCAGATCGGCGGCGAGGAACTCGACGAACGCCGGTTCGGTGGCCCAGCTGTCGATGCCGACGACCTCGACCTGCTCGACCGGCTCGACGACCTCGACCGGCTCGCCGGCGACGTCGTGGCCGGCGTGGACCTGGGCCGCGGCGCGCACACGGCCGAGGTACTGGCCGATCGAGTAGCTGGAGAAGTGAGGCGCGAGCACCAGGCCGACGATCCGCCGGACGCCCTGTGCGACCACCTCGGCGACGGTGTCTTCGATCGTCGGGGCGGCGTGCTTGAGCCCGAGCACCACCCGGTAGTCGCCGGGGGCGAGCACGTCGAGCGCCGCCTGGAGGCCATCACGCTGTGCCTCGGTGCGTGCTGCGAGTGGCGAGAGGATGTCGCTTCCCGCCGGGGCGATCGCCTCGTAGCGGGCGATGAGATCGCCGAGTTGTTCCTCCGTCGGGGGTCGACCGCGGCGGATGTCGGTGTAGTAGGGGAGGATCTCCTCGCGCGAGCGAGGGGTGCCGTAGGCCATGAGCACGACAGCGGTGCGCGGGCCTGCGGGCGATGTGGGGTCGGTCATCGGGTGTCGTCCCTCGGGGTGGTGGCGGTCACGCGCTGGACGTGCTGGACGATCGCGTGGAGGACATCGCAATCGGTGTCGGGCTGTACGCCGTGGCCGAGGTTGAAGATGTGGGCGGGGTGGCCGGCGTTGTCGGCGAGCACCGCATCGGTGCCGGCGAGAGCGACCTCGGTGCCGGCCAACACGAGCGCCGGATCGAGGTTGCCCTGCACCACGAGGTCGGCGCCGAGGCGTCGACGGGCGGTCTCGATCGGGGTCCGCCAGTCGAGGCCGATCACCGGCGTCGCTCGTCCCTGACCTCGAGCGGCCTCGTGCATCGCCTCGAGCAAGTGGTCGCACCCGATCCCGAAGTGCACGCCAGGCACTCCGGGGTGTCGTTCGCCCAGCTGGGTGAACACACTGGTGGAATGAGGCAGGACGAAGGTTCGGTAGTCAGCGACGGACAGCGAACCGGCCCATGAGTCGAACAGCTGAAACGCCCGGGCGCCGTTGCTCAGCTGGGCATCGATGAATGCGACCGCGTGCTGCGCCAGTCGCTCCATCATCCGATGCCACAGCACCGGGTCGGTGTGCATCAGCCGCTTCGTGTGCTGGTAGGTGCGACTGGGCCGGCCCTCCACCAGGTAGCTGCCGACCGTGAAGGGTGCGCCCGCAAACGCGAGCAGCGGCACGTCGTGGTGCAGCTCAGCGACCAAGTTGCGCACCGTCTGTTGCACGTAGGGGGTGTGCTCATCGGGAACGAGTTCGGGGAGCCGTGCGAGATCATCTGCGCAACGCAGCGGATGCTCGGCCACCGGGCCGGTGCCGGGTGCGACGTCGATGCCGAACCCGACGGCGTGTGCCGGCACCACGATGTCGCTGTAGAGCACCGCGGCATCCACCCCGTAGCGGCGAACGGGCTGCAACGTGAGCTCGGTCGCGACGTCGGGCTGACGGATCGCGTGCAGGATGCTGCCCTCGCCGCGAACCGCCCGGTACTCGGGCAGGCTCCGGCCCGCCTGACGCATGAACCACACCGGTGTGTGCCGGCCCGGTCGACCATGAGCTGCAGCGATGAACGGTGGTTCGGTGACGGTGCGAGCGGCGGCGGCGGACGTCATAGCGATGCGAACGCTAGCGGGACGCCCCAGGCGGGGGACCGGCCACGGTCAGATGCCACTCAAGTGCTACTCAAGTGCTACTCAAGTGCTACTCAAGGCGGTGGCGAGCACTGCCGATGCCTTCGGTCATCGCCGGTCATCCGGCTGGCGGGGCACAGGCCGGGAGGGTGAGTGACCGAGACGAAGGTGCGGGCTCAGGGGCGCGTCCCTGAGGCTCACGTGGGCACCGCAGGAGCACCCGGTAGGCTTTTCCGACCCATGACGCAGCAGCACCCCGATCTTGCCGAGGAGCAGGCGTACATCGACCACGCGTACGACTGCCTCGAACAGAGCCGTTCCGACGCGTGGAAGCTGCGCGGCCTGAGCGAGGCCACACTCGGCGGCACCTTCCAAGCCCGGTACGAGCGCGACGTCTTCGACGAAGCGCTGGTCAATCGGCTCACGAAGCTCGATCTGGGCGATGCGGCGCTGGTGTTCGGCCGCATCGACCGCCTGGCCGAGACCCCCGACGAGATCGAGAGCTTCCACATCGGTCGCCTCGCGGTGGCCGACGACAACAGCGAGCCGGTCGTGGTCGACTGGCGTGCGCCGGTGGCCGAGCCGTTCTACCGGGCGACGGGTCGCGAGCCGATGGGACTGCGTCGCCGTCGGCACTTCGCCGTGCAGGGTCGCACGCTGCTCGGCCTCGAGGACGAGCTGTTCGGTGACGGTCACCTCGGTGTCGGCGACGATGCCGGCATCGACGGCATCTCGAGCATCGTCGACGCCCAGGAGGCCGACACCGGTTCGGATCGGGCAGGCCCTGGATCGCTCCGCGGCTACTCCACGTTGCTCGCAGCGCTCGAACGTGGTCGCACCGGTCAGCTCGGCGACATCGTCGCCACCATCCAGTCCGAGCAGGACGAGATCATCCGCAGCCCACAGGCCGGAGTCCTGGTCGTCCAAGGTGGTCCGGGCACGGGCAAGACCGTCGTCGCCCTTCATCGTGCGGCGTACCTGCTGTACACGTTCCGCTTCCCGCTCGAGGACCAGGGGGTGCTGGTCATCGGGCCGAACCGGGTGTTCCTGCGCTACATCGAGCGCGTGCTGCCCTCCCTCGGCGAAGCCGGCGTGGATCAGGTCGTGCTGAACGACCTCGTCCAGGACGTCGAGTGGGCTCGCTACGGCATCGATCCTGCCGATGGGCCGCTGACCGCGACGGTCAAGGGCGACCTGCGGATGGCCGACGTGATCGACAAGGCCGTCACCGATCGCGAACGTGGTCTGCGCGATCCCCTCGTGGTGCCGTTCCGCACCGGGTTCCTGCGGTTCCGTCCCGAAGACAGCGCTCGAATCGTGCGCGCTGCGCAGCGCAGGTTCCGCCGGCACAACGCCGCCCGCAAGTGGGTCGAGGGCGAGGTCTGGTCGGCCATGGCCGCGTCGTGGCGCGAGGGTGACCTGCATGCGTCCGAGGTGAAAGACGTCGTGCGCGCGTACCCCGAGGTGCGCACGGCACTCGAGCGGATGTGGCCCGTGCTGTCGCCGGCCGAGCTGCTGCACGACCTGTTCGGGTCGAAGGCGTTGCTCAAGCTGGCCGCCGACACGTCCCTGTCCGAGGAGGAGTACCTCTCGCTGTATCGTCCGCGTGCGGCGGAGGTGGGCGAGGTGCGCTGGACCGACAACGACGTCGCCCTGCTCGACGAGGCCCGCAACTTCCTCGGTCCTCGCCCGGCCCGGAAGGGTCAGCCGGCTGAGGACGAGGAGATCCGCACGTTCGGGCACATCGTGATCGACGAGGTGCAGGACCTCACCCCGATGCAGTTGCGGATGACGTCGCGCCGGTCGCTCAACGGCAGCATGACCGTGGTGGGTGACATCGCGCAGGCCACCGGCGCGCTGGCACCCGACGACTGGGACGACATCCTCGCCCACCTGCCCGACAGCAAGCCGTCGCGGGTGATCGGCCTCAGCGTCGGGTACCGCATTCCCGACGGGATCATGACGCTGGCGAACCGGGTGATGATGGCAGCCACACCCACCCTGCGTGCACCCATCAGCGTGCGTGCAGGCGACGAGCGGCCGGAGTTCTTCCGGTCTGCGTCGCCCGAGCAGTTGTTCGCCGACGTGGCCGCGGCCACAGCGTCGCTCGCCGACGCCATGCCCGGCGGCAGCATCGCCGTCGTGGCAGCTGACGCGATGGTCGACGAGGTGTCGAACGCGCTCAGCGCGGCCGGCATCGAGCACGGTCGGGCCACGCGCAGCGGCCTCGAGCGCGGCGATCACCGTCGTGCCGGTCAGTGTCGTGAAAGGCCTCGAGCTCGACGGCGTGGTGGTGGTCGAGCCGGCCGCGATCGTGATGGCCGAGCAACAGGGCTTGCGGGCGCTCTACGTCGCGCTCACACGCAGCACCAGGCGCCTGAGCATCGTGCATGCCCATCCGCTGCCCGACGCGATGCGCTGACCCAGGTCGGACCGAGTCGGTGAGGGCCGAGCGCTGCGATGGCCGCCATCGCGTGATCAGACTCGCAACAGCGACGCCGCCGCTGCGAGTCCAGCCTTCACGATCAACCGCTCCGGAATCGCCTCGAACGTGGTGCCATCCAGTTCGAGGGTTCGGCAGTCGTTGTCGCCGCACACCGTGCAACAACGGGTGCCCCCGATCTCACCGCCGATCCAGGCCTCCAAGGGTTCGCCGGCGATCCAGATCCGGTTCGACTCGAGCGGCGAGGCTTCGAACGCGACACGGTCCAGCGAGCGCGTTTCGAGCGTCGGCTCGATGCCGAGCGGACCGAGCACCTCGGTGAGGGTGTTGACGGCCGCATGGACGGCAGCTTGCGTGGCGCCGCAGCGCGGGCACGTGCCCCCTTCGTCGCTGACGAGGCGCTGCCACACGATCTCGAGGAGGACCGCGTCGGCCGTCTCGCAGGCGTCGCGCGTCCGCCCGCACCCGCAATCGCAACCTTCACGGCCAACGTCCGGCGTGCTGGACATGATCCCTCCTGTCGCTGACTCGGGCGGAACAACGCCGTCGCGTCGAGCGGCTCGTTCGAACCGACGGGCGACGACGTTGGCGCCTTCGAATCACGATGAGACCTCGGGCCCGTCACAGGCCAGAGGCAAATGACCCGACGATCGACGTTCGACGATCGACGATCCCCGATCCTCGATGTCCGGCACGGTGCCCGACGGGATGCGCTGACCGACGAGGTCTGACGACGTCCATCCGTTCTGATCGGGGATCGGCCAGGTTCAGGAGCCGAGGAAGGCCTCGACGAGCGCGCCGAAGTTCCTCGACGCCTTGTCAGCATCGGCCGCTCGATCGAACTGCACCGCCTTTTGGACGAGCGCGACGTTGTCGCCGAAGGAATCGACCAGATCAGGGCGAGTGCTGCCGACCTCTTTGCTCACGGCGTCCCACAGGGCCACGATCCGATCGGCGACAGCCCTGTCGTCGCCTTCGACGATCATCACGCCCGCCAACGAGGCTGCCTCGTCGCGCAGCAGGGGCAACAGCTCCGCCGCGGAGCCCGTGGGCAGTGTCGTCGTGGTGGCGACGACGTCGGTGTCGGAGGTGGCGAGCGTCTCGTCGTATGTGGTGGACGCGCACCCCGTCGCAACGACGAGGATCAACGCGAACGGTATGGCGAGCGACGGGAGACCGCTGATGGTCCGACGGCGCCGGCGGAGGTGGGTGGACACAGGGTGGATCCTTCTCGCCGGCGACGATCACGTCAAAGAGCAGGACAGAGATCACACATCGTGATCCCGGTGGACACGGGTTCGGGAAGTTCGTCAGGTCATCACGAGGATGCGCGCACTGGCGAACGCGCCGACACCGACGTGGCGACCGTCGATCTCGACGGTGACCGTGCCGTCCGGTGATGCGGCGGTGAGCACCCCGCTGCGACCCGGCAGGATGTTCGACCCTTCCAGGAAGTCGAGCAGGCCCGGCGTGAACTCGAGCTCCTCCGGGATGCGGTTCACGGTGAACCGCTGGCCGACGGTGAGCGTGGACAGCGGCGTCGAGTCGGGCGCTGCGTACGACGAACCAGGGATCGGGTTGCCGTGGGGGCACGTCGTGGGGCTGCCGAGCACGCGGTCCATGGCGGACTCCACGCTGTCGCTCATGATGTGCTCCCACTTGCCAGCCTCGTGATGGGCCTCGGCCCACGACAGTCCGAGCATGTCGGTGAGGAAGCGCTCGGCGAGTCGGTGACGGCGCACCACGGTCTGACCGAGCTCCATGCCACGAGTCGTCAGCCGAATGCCGTCGGTCATGGTGACGAGCTGCTCGGCTTCGAGCCGGCGGATCATCTCACTGACGGCAGGCCGGCTGACCAGGAGGCGCTCGGCGATGCGCGCTTGGATGACGTCGACGTCGTCCTCGGCGAGCTCGAAGATGCACTCGCAGTACTCCTCGAAGGCCGGGTGGTGCTCTCCAACCGCAGGCATGTGTCGAGGCTACCCCGGGCTATCGACCGCGTGCCCGGCGCAGCCACGATTCCGAGTACCGCAATCGCCGCTCGAGCTGCTCGGACGTGGCGGCGCTCACCTTGGCCACGCCGGCGAGGCGGTTCATCTCGGCGTTCACCTTGCCGTGACCCAACCCGGTGATGTCCACCAGACGCTGGGCGACGAAGGCGTTGCGGGCGCGCAGTTCGTCCTTGATCTCGGCGACGCTGCGGCCACCGTCACGGACGAATCCGGCGTCGGTGGGGATGTCGGGCAGGTGGAGATCGAGCGTGGCCATCACGTCGGGATCGTCGAGCTGGGTGGAGGCGCCGATCTCGGGCTCGTCGTCGAAGGCCACGCCCTCCGCGGTGACGGTGTGGATCTTCATGCCGGTGGCCACGGCGCTGAGCACAGAGAACAGCGACAGCTGTTCGGGCTCGTCGGCGATGGAGGTGCTGTCGAGCTGGGCATCGTCGTCGGCGGCGAAGACGTCGTCGTCAGGGGCGGGCGGTCGCAGCACGTGGCGGCGGGCCTCGGCGATCGAGAACGCATGGGCGCGCAGCCGCGGGTCGTCGGGCAGGAACACGTACGCCTTCTGGGCGCCGCGCTCGGGCTGCCACCGCACGAACCGGCCGACGGCCTGGCGGAAGAACAGCTCGGTCGTGACCGTGGTGGCGTACACGCCGACGCGCAAGCGGGGGATGTCGACGCCTTCGCTGACCATCCGCACGGCCACGAGCCACGGCGAGTCGCCGGCGGCGAACGTGGCGATGCGGCCAGACGCGGTGGGGTCGTCGCTGACGACCACGTCGGCCGGCACGCCGAAGTTGCGTCGGATCAGCGACGCGATGGCATGGGCGTGCTGTTGATCCATCGCGATCACGAGGCCGCCGGCGTCGCGCTGTCCGTCGGGCGCGCTACGGATGGCCATCAACCGGTCGTTGGCCTGGCGGATCACGGCGGGCAGCCAGTCGCCGTCGAGGCTCAGCGCGGTGCGGAGGCGGTGCGCCATCTGGTCGCGCGCGAGCTCGTCGTGGAAGTTGGCGCTGATGATGCTGCCGTCGGGAGCGCTCCACTCCATCACCCCGTCGAAGCGCGGGAAGTACACGGGACGCACCACACCGCCATCGCGGAGCGCGTCGGCGTAGCCGTAGGTGTAGTGGCTGCAGGCCGTGTCGCCCTCGGCGGTCGCCTCGTAGGTGACGAACGGGATCGCCGCGGCGTCGCTGCGGAAGGGCGTGCCGCTGAGACAGAGGCGTCGGTGGGCGGGCTCGAACGCCTGACGCACCGAGTCGCCCCAGGCCTTGTCGTCGCCGGCGTGGTGGATCTCGTCGAGGATCACGAACGCGTCGGAGGCCAGACCTCGCAGCACCCGTGCGGTCCCCGAGGTGGCGATGTGCTGATACGTCGTGACCAGGCCGTGGACGTCGCGAGCAAGTCCGCCGGCGGGGGTCCAGTCGGGGTCGAGCTCGAGACCGATCTGATGTGCTGCCTGCGCCCACTGCACCTTGAGGTGGCTGGTGGGTGCGACCACGATGAGCCGCCGGCGCTCCTGGCCGAGCGCCCAGCGTGCACAGGCGAGGGCGAACGTGGTCTTGCCGGCGCCAGGGGTGGCCACGGCCAGGTAGTCGCGGGACTCGTGGCCGGTGAACCGGTCGAACGCCGTCCGCTGCCAGGGGCGCAGCCGCACGCTCGGTGGCGCGGACGTGGGCCCGCGCGGGGTCCCGGATCGAACGGTGGATGGCGTGACGGACGACGACATGGGTTGGTCAGTCTGCCGTGGAACGAGCTCGCGACCCACGCTCGATCGGAGGTGCGCGACTCCACCGCAGGTCACCGCAGGTCAGGTCGAGGTCAGGTCGAGGTCAGGTCAAGGTCAAGGTCAAGGTCAAGGTCAGGTCAGGGTCGTCTCGATGATCGTGTGACACCCGGGTCGTAGTCTGAGAGGGTGGCCCACCATCTCGTGCTCGACCGGTTCTCCCCGGCCGTTCGCGCCTGGTTCGCGTCGTCGTTCCCCGAGCCCACCCCGCCGCAGGTGCAGGGCTGGCCACACATCATCGAGGGCGCCCACACCCTCATCTGCGCGCCCACCGGTTCGGGCAAGACGCTCACCGCCTTCCTCGCCTCGATCGACCGGCTCACGACCACGCCGCCGCCCGATGCGAAGCAACGCACGCGCGTGCTCTACATCTCGCCGCTGCGCGCGCTCGCATTCGACGTCGAGAAGAACCTGCGGTCGCCGCTGATGGGCATCGCCCTCGCGGCCGAGCGACTGGGTGAACCCTTCGTCGAGCCGGTGGTGGCGATGCGTACGGGCGACACGTCGGCGAAGGATCGCCAGGGCCTCATCCGTCGTCCGCCCGACATGTTGATCACCACGCCCGAGAGCCTCTACCTGATGCTCACCTCGTCGGCGCGCGACACGCTGGCGAACGTCGAGACGGTGATCATCGACGAGATCCACGCGATGGCGGCCACCAAGCGCGGTGCTCATCTGGCCATGTCGCTCGAACGGCTCGAACAGGTCACGAAGGTGCCGCCCCAGCGCATCGGGTTGTCAGCGACCCAACGCCCACTCGAGGAGGTCGCTCACTTCCTCGGTGGCCACACCGACGACGGAGCGTTGAGGCCGGTCGTGATCGTCGACGCCGGCATCCGCAAGACGCTCGAGATCGACGTCGTCGTCCCCGTCGAGGACATGGGCGATCTCGGCGGCGCCTCGGCGCCTGTCCCCGACGTGCGCAGTGGGCCTCCGGGTTCGGTGGCCCCTGCGCGCACCAGCATCTGGCCGAGCATCTACCCGCGGATCCTCGAGCAGATCCTCGCCCACCGCACCACGATCGTGTTCACCAACGCCCGCCGCCAGGCCGAGCGGTTGGCGGCCCGGCTCAACGAGCTCTACGCCGATCAGCTGGCCGCCGCAGCACGCGCCGAGGGCGAGGGCGAGGGAACCACGATCCAGCCGTCGATCGAGCTGGTGAAGGCGCACCACGGCTCGCTCGCTCGTGAGCAGCGCGTCGTCATCGAGGACGAGCTCAAGCGGGGCACGTTGCGCGCCATCGTCGCGACGTCGAGCCTCGAGCTCGGCATCGACATGGGCGCGGTCGACCTCGTGATCCAGGTGGAGTCGCCGGGCGCTGTCAGTCGAGGGTTGCAGCGCATCGGCCGTGCCGGTCACTCGGTGGGCGAACCCAGCAAGGGCACGCTCTACCCCAAGCACCGCGGCGATCTGCTGGAGGCGGCGGTGGTGGTGCGGCGCATGCTCGACGGCGACATCGAGTCCACCCGCTTCCTCCGCAACCCGCTGGATGTGCTCGCCCAGCAGATCGTGGCCCACGTGGCGATCACGGGCGACGTCACCGTTGCCGACCTCGGCCGGCTGGTGCGCCGGTGCGCATGCTTCCACGAGCTGAGCGACGAACTGCTCACCAACGTGCTCGACCTGCTCTCGGGTCGCTACCCGAGTGAGGAGTTCAGCGAGCTGCGGCCGCGGCTCGTGTGGGACCGGGTCAACGAGACGGTCCGCGCCCGCGAGGGCTCGCGGCGCCTCGCGGTCACCAGTGGTGGCACCATCCCCGACCGCGGCCTGTTCGGCGTGTTCCTGCCGGATGGCACGCGCGTCGGCGAGCTCGACGAGGAGATGGTCTACGAGAGCCGGCCCGGTGAGAACTTCATCCTCGGCGCGTCCACCTGGCGGATCGAGGACATCACGTTCGAGCGGGTCACGGTCACGCCCGCCCCCGGCCAGCCGGGCAAGATGCCGTTCTGGCACGGCGATCGCCCGGGCCGTCCGCTCGAGCTGGGTCGAGCCCTCGGGGCGTTCCAACGAGAGATGCGGGCCCTCGACGCGCCCGAGGCGCTCGCGGCGCTCGGCGGTCGATATCAACTCGACGCGCGCGCCGCGAACAACGTGGTGATGTACCTCGAGGAGCAGGCACAGGCCACCGGCGTCGTGCCCGACGACCGCACCGTGGTGGTCGAGCGGTTCCGCGACGAGATCGGCGACTGGCGGGTGTGCATCCTCAGCCCGTTCGGCACGCCGGTGCACGCCCCGTGGGCGATGGCGATCGAACGCCGCTTGATGGATCGCTTCGACATGCCGGTCGAGACGATGTGGGGCGATGACGGCATCGTGCTGCGTCTGCCCGAGGCGGCCGACCAGCTGCCGATCGAGGAGCTGATGATCGATCCGGACGAGATCGACGAGCTGGTGCTGTCGTCGCTGCCACAGACCTCGCTGTTCTCGGCCCGTTTCCGCGAGTGCGCAGCCCGCGCCCTGCTCCTGCCGCGTCGACGCCCCGACCGTCGCACCCCGCTGTGGCAGCAGCGCCAGCGTGCGGCCGATCTGCTCGCCGTCGCGGCGAAGTACCCGAGCTTCCCGATCCTGCTCGAGACGTCGCGCGAGTGCGTGCAGGACGTGTTCGACCTGCCGGCCCTGCGCGAGGTGCTCACCCAGCTGCGCAGCCGTGCCGTGCGCGTGGTCACGGTCGATACGCCGAAGGCGTCGCCGTTCGCGCAGAGCCTGCTGTTCAACTGGATCGCGGCCTACATGTACGAAGGCGATGCCCCGCTCGCGGAACGGCGCGCCGCGGCGCTCGCCCTCGATCGCGACCTCTTGCGCGACCTGCTCGGCGCCGAGGAGCTGCGCGAGCTGCTCGACCCGGGTGTGCTCGCCGATCTCGAACTCGAGCTGCAGTGTCTCAGCGAGGGACGTCGTGCCCGCGACCCCGACGAGCTGCACGACGTGCTCCGCAAGGTCGGCGACCTCGGTCCGGCGGAGATCGACCTGCGCTGCGAAGGCTCCGACGGGCGGGCGTGGATCGACGAGCTCGTGCGCGCCCGCCGGGCCGTCGAGCTGGGCATCGGTGAGGAGATGCGGTTCATCGCTGCCGAGGACGCGGCTCGCTATCGCGACGCGCTCGGCTGCTCGTTGCCGCTGGGACTGCCGCGGGCATTCACCGAACCAGTTCCCCTGCCGTTGGAGTCGCTGGTCGCACGGTATGCCCGCACGCATGCGCCGTTCGTCGCCGACGACGTCACACGGCGTTTCGCGGCACCGGGCACACGAATCGCCGGAGCGCTCGCCGCGCTCGAGGCGGACGAGCGGCTCGTGCGTGGCGAGTTCCGCCCGGATGGTTCGAGCCGCGAGTGGTGCGACGTCGACGTGCTCCGGCAACTGCGTCGCCGGTCGCTCGCGATGCTGCGGCGCGAGGTCGAACCGGTCGAGCCCGATGCCTATGCCCGGTTCCTCACCCAATGGCATGGCATCCCCGGTGAACGGCGCGGCTTGGAGGCAGTCGTCGAGGCCCTCGGCCTGGTGCAGGGCGCGGCGTTGGTGGCGAGTTCGCTGGAGACGGATGTGCTGCCGAGCAGGGTGCGTGGCTACCGCCCCGCCGACCTCGACGAGCTGTGCACGGCCGGCGAGATCATCTGGGTCGGCGCCGGTTCGGTCGGTGCGCACGACGGTCGAGTGCGCCTGTTCTTCGCCGACCAACTGCCGCTGCTGGCCCCGTCGATCGAGCCGCTCGACGCACCCCCGGGGCCGGTCCACGATGCGATTCGCGCCCTGTTGGCCGAGCGCGGTGCGAGCTTTTGGACACAGCTGCGATCAGCCGCGCCGAGCGCCACCGAAGGCGAGGTGCTCGCCGCTCTGTGGGATCTCGTCTGGGCGGGTGAGGTCACCAACGACACGCTCGCCCCGCTCCGGGCGGTGGTCGGTGGCGCCCGCACCGGCGCCCCGAAGCCGTCGGCTCGTGCGGGCCGGCCGCGCCCTGGGCGCCTGACCCGCATCGGCCCACCTGCGGCTGCCGGTCGATGGAGCCTCGTCGCACCGTTGTTGCAGCCGGTGCCGAGGCCCACCGAGGCTGCACACGCGTCGGCGCTGCAGATGCTCGAGCGCTACGGCGTCGTCACGCGCGAGGCGGTGCTCGCCGAGAACGTGGTCGGTGGCTACGCCGGCGTCTACGGCGTGCTGAAGGTGCTCGAAGAGCGCGGCCAGACGCGGCGCGGATACTTCGTGGCCGGCCTCGGCGCAGCCCAGTTCAGCGTGCCTGGTGCGGTCGACCGGTTGCGGGCGGCGCGCGAAGCCCCCGACCCGGAGCTGCACCCCGACGACGTGCCGCCCGCGATCGTGCTCGCCGCCACCGACCCGGCACAGCCGTTTGGCGCCGCGCTCGCGTGGCCCGCATCACGTGGTCGTCCGGCGCGTAGCGCAGGTGCGCTCGTCGTGTTGTGGCAAGGACGGCCGCTGGTGTGGTTCGACCGGCGCTCGCATCACCTCGTCACGTTCCCCGACACACTCGACACCTGGGGTGGCCCGGCGTGGGCCGATGCGCTCGCGGCGCGGGTCAAAGACGGTCGGACGCGTTCGATGGAGGTGCGCAAGGTCGACGGCGACACCCTCGATGGCACGTCACCGGTGGCCGAGGTGCTCCGCCGGGCCGGGTTCGTCGACAGCTATCGCGGCGTCGTGTTCCGGGCGAGCTGACCTGTCAGCTGGTGGGCCCGATGGCACGCAGCCCGGCCCACGCGAGGTTGGCCACGAGGCGGCCGAGCTCGTCGGGCTCGAAGTCCTCGCCGCGCTCGACGAGACGCCTGGACACACCCTCGGCGAGACCGACCAGGCCATGAGCGATGGTGCGCTGCTTCTCGTGGTCGATGTCGACTGCGATCAACGGGGCGATCGCCGAAGCCGCCTCCGAGGTGATCTTGCGGATCGCCTTCGTGGCTGCTGCATCGCGGTTGGCCTGGGTGGCGAACAGCAACAGGAACGCATCGTGGTCCTGGGCGACCCAACGGAAGTACGCCTGGAACCCGAGCTCGGTCATCGCCTTGCCACTCGTCGCACCGGCGGTGGCCTTCGCGATCGCGGTGATCATCCTCAGCCCGACCTCGTCGATCAGCGCGAGGTAGAGGTGCTGCTTGGAGTCGAAGTGCTGGTAGAGGACGGGCTTGGTCACGCCGGCGACCTCGGCCACGTCGTTCATCGAGGTGCCGTGGTAGCCGTTGCGGGCGAAGACCTGGACCGCGACGTCGAGGATCTGCTCGCGGCGTTCGCCTGCGGGAAGTCGTGTGTTCATAACGGTTACCCAAGGGTAACGGTCGCGGCCGCGCCCCCGACTTCCCCCGGAGATTTCCTGGCGAACACGTGCCCCGAACTCACGTTGCGTGGGTGGTCGACCTCAACGAGAGGCGATTCCGGACGGGTCGGAGCGGTCGGGTTCAGATCCCGCGCTCACGGTCGTCGCGCTCGGCGGCTTTCACGGCGTAGCCCAGCACGATCGCCGGGGCGAGCAGGATCGTCCCGGCGATCACCGCACCGACGATGATCGCCGACATCGTGCCGGTGAAGCCCACGGCGAAGGTGAGCGCATACACCGCGATCGCGAGGCCGAAGCACAGGTAGCCGACACGGTTCGCGACCTGGGTCCACCGCGCGATCTGGTGGCGACGAGCCCTGACCGGATCTGACGGTGGGGCGGGCGCGGCCCGCAGGCTGGGGTCGTCGGCGTCGGTCGGCATACAGTCGGGCAATGGTACGTGTGGAGTGGCGCGATCGCGTCCTGGTGGCCACGATCGATCGGCCGGAGCGACGCAACGCCGTCGACCACGCCACCTTGGTGGGGCTCGCGGACGCGCAGCACCAGGCGGCTGACGGTGGTGCCCGTGTGCTGGTGCTCACCGGAGCGCCGCCGGCGTTCTGTGCAGGCGCCGATCTCACCGGCGTCGAAGACGGCGAGTTCGTCGAGGCGCTCGTGCGCGCGCTGCACGGCTTCACGACGCTCGGGCTCGTAACGATCGCCGCTGTCGATGGTCCGGCGCTGGGTGCCGGCACGCAGTTGGCGCTGGCCTGCGACCTGCGCGTCGCCGCACCGACAAGCGTGTTCGGTATCCCCGCGGCGAGGCTCGGCCTCGCGGTCGATCGGTGGACCGTTGTGCGGGCATCGCGCGAGTTCGGTGGAAGCGTGGCCAGCGGGATGCTGCTCGCCGCGCAGACCTACACCGCCGAGCAACTCCACGTGATGGGTGGCGTGCACCGTCTCGGTGGTCTCGCCGAGGCCTTGGTGTGGGCCGACGAACTGGCGCACCTCGCGCCGCTCACCATCCAGGCTCACAAGCTCGCACTCGAGAGTTCGGCTTCGCAGACCGAGGTGGACGAGCGGTTCGAGCGAGCCCGCCGTGTCGCGTGGGACAGCGCGGACGCCGAGGAGGGCCGCACGGCATTCCTCGACAAACGCCGTCCTGAGTTCCGCGGCAGCTGAGTGGAGCGGCCCGCCGGGCTACAGGTTCGGCGGCAGGAGGCGATTGACGTTCTCGAACCAGAAGTAGAGCGCCACGATGAACGGCACGATGCCGACGAGGGCGCCGAGCCAGTTGCGACGAGCTCGCCGGCTGAGCGTGGTGGCGCCGAGCGCGATGATCGTGAGCATCACTCCCCACAGCGCCACCTGCGCGAAGGCGCCCGGATCGCTGAACCAGCTGTTCTCGAACAGGTCCTGGCTGGCGGCGGCCGTCTCCTCGAGATCAGCGGGAGTGCCCACAGCTCCGGTGCCACCGGCGAGGACGTCGTCGATGCTGCCGGCCACCGTGCCTCCAGTCGCCTCGGTCGCCGTGTCCGTGGCCAGTGTCGTAGCTGTCGTGGGTGTCGTGACCGCGACCTCGGTGGCGGGGGTGGTGGTCGTCGCCTCACCATCGCCGGGGATCACGGTCGACTGCGCCGCGCCGCCGGTGGGCGCCACGTACGGGGCGGTCACGAGATCGGAGCGCTCCGGATCGAGCGCCGCGGTGACGACGATGCGCTGCTTCGCGCTGAACTTCGGATGACACGACGTGAGCGTGAGCGTGGCGACCGTGGAGTCGAGCGTGGGGATCACCAGCTGGTAGTCGTTCGGACTGACGATCACCTGGCTGACGACGATGTAGGTGTACCGACCGACGACGGTCTCGACCACGACCTCGTCACCCACCTGGAGTTCGTCGATCCGGTTGAACGGTTGACCGTGGGTGGTGCGGTGGCCCGCGATCGCGGCGTTGCCGTACTGGCCGGGCAGCGGCGTCTCCGGGAAGTGACCCGGGCCATCCTCGAGGTCGCTGGTGCGGACGCCTTCGATGACGATCTTCTCGAGGCCGATGGACGCGATGGTGAGCTTGGCCAGTGGCTCGCCCTGCGGTGGCGGCGAGAGGCGCGCCGCGGGCACCGTCGACGAGGCGGCTGGCGGATCGCTGCTCGCAGGGACGTTGGCCGGCACGGTGTCCGGTGCCTCGGTGGCCGAGGTCGTGGTCGCGGTTGCGTCAGCGGTGTCCGACGGGGCGTCGGTGGCCGCACCGCCTGCCGTGGCAAGCAGATCCTCGAACTCGTTCTCGAGGCGGTTCTGTGCCTGGGCGGTCTGGATGCCGGTGCCGTAGAGCTGGTATCCCACGAAGGCGAACATCAAGACGCCAACAGAGATGAGCACCCGGCCGAGGCCGCCGATGAACCAGCGCCAGTCGTGGGGCTCCGGTGCCCGATCCCATCGGCTCTGGCGCGAGCGTTCTGCGGGGGGAGGTGGCGCGAGCGTGCCGAGTCTCGCCAGTGCGTCGACGGCCGCCGGCGCCGGGGTCTCGGCAACGGGTGGCTCGAGCGCAGAAGGGGGGCCGCCCGGCATCACGGCGCCGACGCTATCGGCTGACCCGTGGCCCGAGCTGTCACTCGCTGGCCCCCGGCCTGGCCTGGCACGCGAGGTCGGGGGAGGTGCCCGCTAGCGTCGCAGTCGCATGGAATCGGCCGTTTCCCCCAGTGGTCCGCTGCCGCTGGCGACCGTGCCGTCGGCGTCCGACATGCTGCCGGTCGTCGAACTCGACGATGCCGTCGCCGTGCTCGGCCGGTTCCCGGCGTTGGCCGGGGTGACCATGACGGTGCGCCGCGGCGAGATCGTGCTGTTGCGCGGTCCCAATGGTGCCGGCAAGACCACACTGCTGCGGCTGTGTGCCGGCCTGCTGCCCCTGGCCCGCGGGACCGGAACGGTCGTTGGCTGTGATCTGAGCACCCAGCGCGAGGCCGTGCGGGCACGGGTGGGATTGCTGGGTCACGCCAACGGGCTGTACGACGACCTCACGGTGCGCGAGAACGTCCAGTTCTGGGGTGCGACGGTGGGTGCCAGCGCCGATGAGGTCGAGGCGTCACTCGAGCGGATGGGGCTTGCGGCCCGGTTGGCCGGTGTCGGTGTCGGTCGGTTGTCCGCCGGGCAGAAGCGTCGTACGGCGCTTGCCTGCCTGGTGGCCCGGCGCGCACAGCTGTGGTTGCTCGACGAGCCTCACGCGGGCCTCGACGCTGCCGGCCGCGACGAGCTCGATCGCACGTTGCAGGCTGCGGTCGCCTCCGGCGCCACCGTGATGGTCGCCAGCCACGAGCTCGAACGTGCGGGCAGCCTCGCGACGCGGATCATCGATGTGATCGGCGGTCGGGTCGGCACCCCGACCGAGGACACCTCGAGCGTGACGGGCGGGAGTTGCTGATGGTGAGCCACGAGGCGAACTCGATCTGGCGGACCGCACGTCTCGTCGCCGGGAAGGATCTGCGCGTCGAGCGGCGCAGCCGGGTGGTGACGAACCAGGTGCTGCCCTTCGCCGCATTGGTGATGGTGCTGTTCGCGTTCGCCCTCGACAGCGACCTCGTCCTCACGCGCACCGCTCCCGGCCTGGTGTGGCTCGGCACCATCTTCAGTCTTCTCATCGTGGTGCAGCGGTCCTTTGCGATCGAGACGGCCGACGGGGCACTCGACGCCCTGCGCGTCGCCGGGGTGAGTCCTCCGGGCATCTTCCTCGGCAAGTCGCTCGCGCTTGCCGTGCAGCTCCTCGCGCTCGAAGTGCTCCTGATGGTGCTGGCGATCGTGCTGTACAACTCTCAGCTCGACGTGCTCGGGGCCGTGCTCTTGGTCACCACCCTCGTTCCCGCTACCACCGGTCTGGCTTTCGTCGGTACGCTCTACGGCGGTCTCGCTGCCGGGACCAGAGGACGCGAGACACTGCTCCCGCTGCTGCTGTTCCCGGTGGTGGCGCCGGTACTGATCGGTGCGACACGGGCGACAGAAGCAGCGCTCGGCGCAGGTGGTGCCGCGACGGATGAGGGCTGGCCTTGGGTCGGGATGCTCGTCATCTTCGCGGCGCTGTTCGGCGTCGGGGGAACCTTGGCGTTCGGGCCCCTGATCGAGGAATAGGTGACCGAGGAACAGGTGACCGAGGAACAGGTGACCGAGGAACAGGTCACCGAGGAATGAACAGGAACGAGGACAGCGCACCCGTGGCCACCACCCACTCCCCATCCCCGACAACTGGTTCCGCCGCTCCATCTCCCGACCTGGTTGGCGGTCGCGGCACCGGCACCGGCTTCACCCGTTGGCTCGGCATCGTCACGCTGCTGTCGATGGCGGCGGTCGCGCTGTTCGGTTTGGTGTTGTCCCCAGCCGACGTCATCCAGGGCGAGAGCGTCCGCATCCTCTACGTCCACGTCGGCACGGTGTGGGTCGCGTACCTCGCATTCGTCGTGACCGCCGTGTCATCGGCCGCCTACCTGTGGCGGCGTACCCACTCGCTCACCTGGGACCGCATCGCCGGTGCCAGCGCCGAGATCGGCGTGCTGTTCATGGCGGTCACCCTGCTCGCCGGTTCGCTGTGGGGCCGACTGTCATGGGGCACGTTCTGGGTGTGGGACGCACGTGTCACCACGACGGCGTTCCTGTTCATCACCTACGTCGGGTACCTCGCGGTGCGCGGTCTCGGCGGCAGCCACGGACAACGGGCTCGCCGCTCGGCGGTGGTCGCCCTGCTCGCCGTGCTGGAGATACCGCTGGTGCACTTCAGCGTGCGATTGTGGCGCTCGGTGCACCAGGACGCGAGCGTGGCCGACCGCACCACCGACGTCGAACTCGATGGGTTGATGTTGTTCACCCTCGCGCTCAGCACCGTTGCCTTCACCCTCGCGTACGTCTGGTACGTGCTGCACCGCCAGCGCGTGATGGCGATGGAAGACACGCTCGACGACAAGGGCCTCGACCTCGCCTTGGCCGAGCGTCAGCGCGAAGCGGCGGAGGGTGCGCGCTGATGGACGATCTCGGTTTCATCCTCTTCAGCTACGTGGCCGCGTTCGGTGGCACGGCGGCGCTCGTCTGGCATGTGCTCCGGCGCGGCAAGGCGCTCGGCCGGCAGCTGCCCGACGAGGACAAGCCGTGGATCTGAGCCCCCGCATCGACGAGGTCGCGCCGCCGCCACCTCGCCGGAAGGGCAAGCGCTGGGCTGCGATCGCCGTGCTCGTGCTGGTGCTCGGGGGCGGCGTCGTCATCGTCACGCAGTTCCTGTCGTCGGCGATCGACTACTACTGCAACGTCGACGAGGTCGGCGCCAAGGACGGGTGTGAAGCCGGTCGACGGCTCCGCATCCAGGGCAACGTCGTCGAGGGCAGCGTCGCTGCCGAGGACAACGTCACCAACTTCGTGGTCGAGTTCAACGGCGTGTCGCTGCCGGTGCGTTACGACGCAGGCGATCCGGGTGGCATCTTCCAGGAGTGCGTGCCGGTGGTGGTGCACGGTCGACTGACCGGCGGGGTGTTCGTCGGTGACGAGATCGAGGTGAAGCACTCCAACGAGTATGAGGCGAAGAACGCCGATCGGCTCGACGACTCCAACGCCGCCTGCACACAGCCATGACCGCGGCCAGCATCAACGGCGTGCTCGGCCATTCGGCGTTGATCGTCGGGCTCGTGACGTCGCTGTTCGGTGCGATCGCTCTGGCCTATGCCACCGTGGTCGGCGATCGCCGGATCCTGCGCACCGCGCCCAACTACGCCTGGCTCGCTGCTGCGGGTGCCCTCGTGGCCGCTGCGGTGATGATGAACGCGATACTCACCTACGACTTCGATCTGCAGTACGTGCAAGACGTCGGGTCGCGGAGCACACCGACGCTGTTCAACATCGCCGCGATGTGGAGTGCACTCGAGGGCAGCATCCTGCTGTGGCTCGCAACGCTCGCCGGTTACACGGCGTTCATCATGTGGCGCTACCGCAAACGGCTCGACGACTCGTTGATCGCCTGGGCGCTGGTGGTGATGTTCGTCGTCACCGCGTTCTTCTTCTTCCTCGCCTTCGGTCCGACCGACGTGTTCGCGACGGGTGCGCCGGGGGTCGATGACGGTCCGGGACCCAACCCGCTGCTGCAGAACCACATCCTCGTGATGTTCCACCCGCCGATCCTGTACCTCGGATACGTCGGCTTCACCGTGCCGTTCGCCTTTGCGATCGCTGCGCTGATCACCGGTCGTGTCGGCGAAGGGTGGTTGATGGAGACCCGTCGATGGGCGCTGCTCGCGTGGGGCTTCCTCAGCCTCGGCATCCTCCTCGGCGGATGGTGGAGCTACGAGGTGCTCGGATGGAGCGGCGTGTGGGCATGGGATCCGGTCGAGAACGCCAGCCTCCTGCCGTGGCTCACCGGCACCGCGTACATCCACTCGGTGCTCGTGCAAGAACGGCGCGGCATGTTGCGCGTGTGGAACATCAGCCTGCTGGTGGCCACGTTCGCACTCACCATCCTCGGCACCTTCCTGACCCGCAGCGGTGTGATCAACAGCGTGCACGCGTTTGCGGACGGGTCGATCGGACCGTGGCTGCTCGGCTTCTTCGGGGTCATCGTGATCGTGTCGCTGTCGCTGATCGCCTGGCGCGGCGATCGCCTGCGCTCGCCTGGAGCGATCGATTCGCCGATCTCGCGTGAAGGGGCGTTCCTGGCCAACAACGTGATCTTCACCGTGTTCGCGTTCGTGGTGCTGCTCGGCACCGTGTTCCCACTCATCGTCGAGGCACTCCAGGATCGCCAGATCGCCGTCGGCCAGCCGTTCTTCGACCGATTGTCGATGCCGATCGGGATCGTGTTGCTGTTCCTCATGGCGGTGGCTCCGGTGCTGCCGTGGCGCAAGGCCAGCACCGAGCTCTTGCGCGACCGGCTGTTCGTGCCCGGTTGCGTCGGCGCGGTCGCCCTCGCGGTCGCGGTGGCATCGGGCGCCGACAAGTGGCCGTCACTCACCGCCTTCATGCTCGGCGGGTTCGCGGCCGGCGCGGCGGGTCGACAGCTCGTGCTCGCAACCCGCCGTCAGGGCTGGCGCGGATTGGTCGGTCGTGCCAACGGTGGCATGGTCGTGCACCTCGGCATCATCCTCATCGCTGTCGCGCTGGCCGCCTCCAACGGCTACACCCGGGTCGCCGAGTTCACGATGAAGTTGGGCGAGCCGGTGGCCTTCGACGGCCACACGTTCGAGCTGCTCGAGGTGGAGGCGTTCAGCACCGAGCGCTCCGACGGCCTGAAGGCGCAGGTGAGCATCGACGGTGGTCAGGCATACGCGCCGGCCATCACACGGTTCACGCGAATGGGCAAGGACATCGGCACGCCGAGCGTGAAGACCGGTCTCACCAAGGACATCTACCTCACCCTCGAAAAGGCCAGCGAGGCCGGTGCCACCGAGGCGCAGATCAAGGTCTTCATCAAGCCGCTGATCCTGTGGATGTGGATCGGGGGTGGTCTCGTCGCCGTCGGCACGCTGCTGTCGGCGTTCCCCGGCAAGCGCCGGCGGATCCCCACCGCACCGACGTCCGCGCCAGTGCCCGGTGAGCCGGAGGCCGCTCGTGTCTGATTCGTCGGAGACGGGCACGTCGGTCTCGAGCGAACCGGCAGTCGATGGCACCGACGAGGCCGCGCATGGCAAGCGTGTCGCCCCGTTCATCGCCCTCGCCGTGGCGATCGTGCTCGCCGGGTTGTTCGTCGTGTTGGCGACCAGTGACACCGGTGGGGACAGCCAGGTGCCGTCGTTCCTCATCGGCCGTCCGGCCCCGAGCGTGGTGAGCACGACGCTCGATGATCAGCCGTTCGACCTCAGCCGCCGCAAGGGCAGCTGGGTGGTGCTCAACTTCTTCGATCCCACGTGCATTCCCTGTGTGGACGAACACCCCGAACTGATTGCGTTCGCCGAGCAACAGGCGCAGATCACCGACGGGGCGGAGCTGTACACGATCATCAATCGCGGGAGCGACAGCGCGGTGGCGGCGTTCTTCGACGACAACGGCGGCAACTGGCCGGTGGTGCGTGACCCGACCGGCGGGGTATCGGTCGACTTCGGTGTGGCCCAGGTGCCCGAGACGTGGATCATCGACCCCAACGGTGCGGTTCGGCGACGGTTCGCAGGGCCGGTCACGGCAGACGGCGTGGCTCAGGAGCTCCAGGCGATGCGCGAGGGACGGCCGTGACGGCGGTGACGGCTGCGACGCCGGCGTCGTCCGGCTGGAACCGGTTCAAGCGCGGTCGTGGATGGATCATCCTCGGCGTGGTCGTGGCCGCATTGATGGCGATCGGCCTCGGTCAGGCGGGCGGCGAGCTCACTCCCGCAGAACGCGTCGAGGCGATCAGCAAACGCCTGGCATGTCCGATCTGCGACGGCGAGAGCGTGTTCGAGTCGCGCAACAACGCGTCGTCCTCGCTGCGCACCGAGATCCGGACCCAGGTGGAAACTGGCGAGGCGAGCGACGACGAGATCATCACCTTCATCGAGCAGCGCTTCGGTGCTCAGGTCTTGTTGGTGCCGCGCGCCGATGGCATCGACGCGCTGGTGTGGATCCTGCCGGTCGTCGCGTTCGTGTGCGGCGTGGCCGGACTCACGGTCGCGTTCCGTCGTTGGAAACGCGCAGCCGACACCGTGCCGACCGACGAAGACCGCAAGCTGGTCGCAGATGCGCGCCACGCCGGCCTCGACGGCGAACCCTCCAGGAAGCCAGACGAGGGCCCAGACGTCGATGGATCCTGACGACCTGGCGCGCCTCGAGGAGGAGCGTCGCTTCCTGCTCCGCTCGATCGCCGATCTCGAGCGAGAGTACGAAGCCGGCGACATCGACGATGCCGACTACGACACGCTCAGCGACGGCTACACCGCCCGCGCCGCAGCCGTCATGCGCTCGATCGACGCAGGCCGGGCCGAGATGCCGGCCAGGCGTCGGGCGAAGCCGGTGGTCGTGGCCGGGTGGATCGTCGGGGTGCTCGCGATCGCCGTGCTCGCCGGGTGGCTCGTCGCCCGTTCATCTGGTCAACGTGTGGCCGGCCAGACGATCACCGGAGGCCAGCCGGCCGACGAGGTGGCACTCGCCCTCACCGAGGCGCGCTCGCTGCTCGGCACCGACCTCGCCGCTGCTTTCGATCGGTTCCAGCGGGTGACCGAACTGGATCCCGACAACGCCGAAGCACGTACCTACCTGGCGTGGATCCTCGTGCAGAACACAACCCTCACCGACGACGCCGCGCTCATCGAGACCTCGCTCGAGGCAGCGCTCGCGGCCTTTGCGCGCGTGGCCGCGACCGACCCTGGGTACGCGGACGCCCACTGTCTCTATGCGGTGACGGCGGCGAGGTTCCTGCCCGAGCCCGACATCGATCTCGCCAAGGCGCAGGGACGACTGTGCCTCGACAGCAACCCGCCCTCGGACATGCGTGGTCTCGTGCAGTCGTTCGTCGATGGCCTCGATGCGGAGCCGGCTGCCACCACCGCCCCGTGACGCCGCCGGGTTCGGCATCTGCGCTGCGAGGTCGACCGCCCGACCGATCGGCCGATCCTGTGCAGGGGCGGGTCACGCTGGCGGCGACGTGACCTTCGCAGTGTCGAACGCTCCGGCCGAGGTCCGTTCCAGCCACCACACCGTGGCCTTGCTCCAGTCGGGCTCGGTGAGGATCCGACAACCGCGACGCTGAAGTGCGATGATCGTGTCGGCGATGACGTCGCCGTGACTGCACAGCACCGCACCGTCGGGCACCTCGGCCAGCAGGTCGAGCACGGGCTCGAAGGCGCCACCCTCGCAGAGCCGTGCGTCGGCCACCACCTCGAGGTCGCACAGCCCGGCCAGCGGCTCGAGGGTCTGCACGCAGCGCACGTACGGGCTCGAATACAGCGCCGATGGTGAGCAGGCTCCGAGCTTTGCGCCGATCAGGCGGGCCTGATGCCAGCCTTTGCTCGACAGCGGCCGCTCGAGGTCGTCACCGATCCAGTTCGACCTGCTGCCAGCCTTGGCGTGGCGCACGAAGTAGATGGTCATCGCCGCGTCGTCCGGCTCACTGTTCTCGTGTCGCCTGCATGTGCCGGGAGGTGAGCTGGCGCATCATCAGCAAGAACACCACCGTGGTCACGATGCCCACGATGGACAGAACGATGTTGATCGCGGCGAAGTCGACCAATCGCTGGGCGATCTCTTCCTCGTCGGTCGAGGTGATGTTGGACACGACTCCGGCCGCCGTTGCGAAACCGATCAGCGGCACGAGCCCGTACAGCACCCACCAGACGTTGACGAGCGCGCTCACCGGGCGCTGCTTCCACGTGGGGTCGTTCGGGGCGATGCTGGGATCCGATCCACGCCAGAGCTCGCGAAACATCAGCCACGGGATCGCGTAGATCGCGCACGGCGGGCAGAACCAGCCGCCGATCGCCCAACCCGGTGACCACGAAGCGCCCGGGCGGCCGAGGGAGCGCAGGTTCTGGGACATCCGGTACATCACGATGATCGTCAGTACCGCGATCGGCAGGACGAGCAGACCCGCGAGGCTGTTGAGGTTGACGCGGGTGCTGTCGGCGAAGTCGCTCCTGCTGATCTCACCGTCGAGGAAGTCGCGGGCCTTGCCCTGGATCTGGAACAGGCCGACGATGCCGATGGCCTGCAACGGCAGGTTGATCATCAGCATCACGTCGATCGCCTTGGAGAGTCCCTTGATTCGCTGGAACACCTGTGGCATCGCCGAACCGGGCCCGCCGTAGGAGACGTAGCCGGGAGGCGGCGTCATGGCCGGTGGCGGTGGCGGCATGGCGGACGAGGGGGGTGTCGGAAGCGGCCGAGGCGAGTCGGAGGGAGGTGGCCCGAAGTCCGTCATGGGCGGCACGATAGCCAAGGTGGGCCCGACGTGCCTCCGGTGGGCGGCGTCGTGCAGACTGGATTCGTGGGATTCTTCGATCGCAATCGCAAGGAGCTCGTCGCCCGAGGTCTCGATCCCGCACGGTTGCCGCCGGGCCAGTACCTCACCGACCGCTTCCCGGTGCTCCACGTGGGCGACGTGCCCGCCTACGAACCGGGCCAGTGGGATCTCGCGATCACCGGGCTCGTCGACCATCCGTTCACCATCTCCCTCGAGGAGTTGCAGGCGATGGAGCCGGTCACGCTCACGTTCGACATCCACTGCGTCACCAAGTGGAGCAAGTTCGACACGACGTGGACAGGGGTGCGCGTGCGCGACCTGTTCGAACGTGCCGGCGTGCAGGCCACGGCGTCGTACGTGATGGAGCACGCCGAGTACGGCTACACGACCAACCTGCCGCTCGCCGACATCACCGCTGACGATGCGATCGTCGCCTACGCCTTCGAGGGCAACGACATCGAGCCGATCCACGGTGGCCCGGTCCGCATCGTCGTGCCACACCTGTACTTCTGGAAGAGCGCGAAGTGGGTGCGCTCGCTCGAGCTGAAGGACACCGACCAGCCCGGGTTCTGGGAGCGCAACGGCTACCACATGTACGGCGACCCGTTCACCGAGCAGCGGCATCGGGGCGACTGACACCGAGCGCTCGGTCGGCCGCGCAGGCCGACAACGCTCAGTTGATGCGCAGGCTGGGGCTGTAGATCTTCTTGGGCTTGAGGTCGACGGCGATCTTGCGGGCGATCTCCTGGAAGCACTGCGCTGCTTCGCTCTCGGGATCGACCGCCGTGATCGGACGGCCGTCGTCGCCGCCCTCGCGCAGGGCGGGGACGAGTGGCAGCTTGCCGAGCAGCGGGACGCCGAGGTCACCGGCCAGTTCCTCGCCGCCACCGGAGCCGAAGATCTCGTAGCGCGTCCCGTCGTCGCCGGTGAACCATGACATGTTCTCGATGATGCCCTTCACGGGCAGGTTCACCTTCGCCGCCATCGCGGCCGACAGCGCCGCCACCTTCTGCGCGGCCGGCTGCGGTGTGGTGACGACGTACACCTCGCCTCGTGGGAGGTACTGGCTGAGCGAGAGGGCGATGTCGCCGGTGCCGGGGGGCATGTCGATCAGCAAGAAGTCGGGCTCGTCCCAGTACACGTCGGTGAGGAACTGCTCGAGCGCCTTGTGCAGCATCGGGCCGCGCCAGATGATGGCCTGTCCCTCGGGCACGAAGTAGCCGATGGAGATGCAGCGCACCCCGTATGCCTCGGGCGGCACGAGCATCTGGTCGATCGCCACGGGATCGTGGTCGGTGCCGAGCATGCGCGGCACCGAGTATCCGTAGATGTCGGCATCGACCACGCCGACGGAGTAGCCCTGCGAGGCGAGCGCAACCGCGAGGTTCACCGTGACGCTGCTCTTGCCAACGCCGCCCTTCCCGGACGAGATCAGCAGCGGACGGGTCTTCGAGCCGGGTTCGCTGAAGGGCACCTTGCGCCCTTCGGCGTGGCCGTGAGCCTGACCTTGGCCGGCGGTCGCACCCGGGTTGCCGTGCAACATCATCCGCACGGCCTCGCGCTCTTGATCGGTCATCACCGTGAAGTCGAGTGACACGCTGGACACATCGGGCAGTGCGGTGAGCGCCGTCGTGACCCGGGTCTGGATCTCGTTGCGCAGGGGGCAACCGGCGACGGTGAGGGCGAACTGGATGGCGACCTGGCCACCGTCGATCTTCACATTGCGAACCATCCCGAGATCGACGATCGAGCGTCGCAGCTCCGGATCCTCCACGGGACGGAGAGCGTCGATGACTTGATCCTGGGTGGGCATTGGGGGGCTCCGTCGGCGATCGTGAGGGGGTTGTGGCAGGGGTGTGGCAGGGGGTGGCAGGGGTCTGTGAGGGGGTGCAGTTGGCGTGCGAGCGGCGTGCGTCGAATTACCACTACGCGCATAGGTAGAATACCGGCGTGCCTCGGAACCGCCCCAGCCCGAGCCAGATGTCGTCATCGGCGTCATCGGCGTCATCGGCGTCATCGGCGTCGCTCGCGGCCGATCGCGATGCGGGCGCGTTCACGGCCACGGTGTCGGCGATCACGAACGCGTTCGGTGATCCGACGCGCCGGGGCATCTACCTCTTCGCCCGCTCGGCCGAACGCGGGGTCACCGCCGCCCAGGTGGCCACCCAGTTCGGGCTCCATCCCAACGTGGCCCGTCACCACCTCGACCGGCTCGCTGCTGGTGGGTATCTCGAGGTCGCGATCGAACGTGCCGAGGGTTCCGGCGCCGGCCGCCCGTCGAAGCACTATCGCGCCGCGTCGGAATCGTTGCCTGACGTTCCGGTGCGCAGTGACGACCTGGTGCTCACCCTGCTCGGCAAGGCGCTCTCACTGTTGCCGCGGGCAGAGGCCGAGGCAATGGCAGAGCAGGTGGGCCGCGACTACGGCGCCACGATGGCGGCTGGTCTCACCGGCAACGACCTCGCCGCCGGTCAGCGCTCGCTGCGGTCGGCGCTCGCCGCCGTTGCCGATGCGCTCACTGCCCACGGTTTCGCCGCGCACACCGACCAGCGGAACAACCAGCTGCGGATCGTGAACAACCACTGCCCCTTCGGTGACGTCGCGATCGAACATCCCGTGATCTGCGCGGTCGACCGAGGGATGGTGAAGGGCATGCTCGAAGCGCTCTACGGCGGCGATGCCCGTCCATCGCTCGAGGCCTCGTTGCCGCAGGGCGACACGTTCTGCGCCACGGCTGTCTGACCGCGGTCCGACCGCTGTCCGAGTGCCGTCCGAGCCGTCGTCCGGCCGCTGTCCGGCCGTGACCGGGCTGGTGACGTCGCCCGGGTCAGGGCCTCGACCCGAGGCGATCGGCACCTGCGGTCGCGGTCGCCACGAGCCGTCGCGACGGTGGCAACGTGGTCCCGGGCGGGGTCGCGCAGTCCGGATTCGGGGTCAGCACCGGCGCGGCGGGGACCGAGATCTGATCGATCGTCGCAAACGGCGCCGCGGCGTTGGAGACGGGCTGGCCGACGGCGGTGAGGGTGAGCTGCGTTGGGGTGACGTCGAGTCGCAATGCCCCGATCCGGTCGCCGACACGCACCTGACTCACGGCCGGGGAGGGGCTGTTGGGGAAGCTGTTGGTGAGGGTGTTGCCGCCGTGGCCGGCGACCACGAAGGGGATTCCTCCCGGTCCGTCGAGCCGCTCGTACATGTGCTCGTGCCCGGCCAGCACGAGACTCGCTCCCCACTCGGCGAACGGCCATCGCAACACCGTGATGCTGCCTCGCGGTGCAGAGGTGTAGGGCGGGTGGTGGAACAGGACGATCTTGAACCGGGCATCGGAGTCGGCGAGGTGGTCGCGCAGCCAGGATGCCTGCGTCGACGTCGCGCTCACGCCGTCGGTCTCGTACTGGCTGCCGTTGCCCGGCGATCTCGGATCGCTGTCGATCACGAAGAACTGCACCGAACCCGCGCGGACCGTGTAGTAGCGCTCGTTGCCGGGGAGGCTGAAGTACGAGCGATAGGGGAGGTTCGCCCACACGCCTCCGCCTGGCGCACCATCCCAATCGTGGTTGCCGAGTGCCGGGAAGAACCGTGACGGGCGACCGGGCGCAGGCCCGCCCGCGTAGGTGCCCTGATAGTTCCCGATGTAGGGGGAGAACCATTGGCCGATGCTGCGATCGATCAGCGAGCCGGCCCACACGAACCCACCGGCACCGTTGCTCGTGGCATCCGGGTTGTAGCCGTTGTCGCCGACGGTGACGATGAACTCGGGGTTCCAGCCAGCGATCGTGGCGGCGACCCGACCCGTCGTGGGGAAGTCGCCGAAGTCGCCGATCGAGGCGAACGTGTACGCCGCCGGCACCGCGAGCACGAGATCGGGCCGGGCGCATGGCCGGCCGGGAGCGGCGTGCACGGAGCTGCGCGCGTTCACCAACGACGTGACGAGCGCAGCGAACGACAAGACGGCGACCGCGAGCAGCGCTCCCTGCGACCGCCGATTCGATCTCACGAAGCGAGGATAGGCGCGACGATCCCCGGTGCGCATCCGGACCTTCCAGCCGGGTCGACCTCACCGCAGTCGCGCTACGGTTCGCGATCGGCGTCCACGAGGCGGACGCACCGTCAGGAGGAGCAGTCGTGTCTCAGCAGGTTCGTGGAGTGATCGCCCGTGCCAAGGGCCAGCCGGTCACGATCGAGACCATCGTCATCCCGGATCCGGGCCCGGGTGAGGCCGTGGTGAAGATCCAGGCGTGCGGCGTGTGCCACACCGATCTGCACTACCGCGAGGGTGGGATCAACGACGACTTCCCGTTCCTCCTCGGCCACGAGGCAGCTGGTGTCGTGGAGTCGGTGGGCGCAGGTGTCACGGGCGTGGCGCCCGGCGACTACGTGATCTTGAACTGGCGCGCCGTGTGCGGTACCTGCCGAAGCTGCCTCAAGGGCAAGCCGCAGTACTGCTTCTCCACGTTCAACGCGACGCAGAAGATGACCCTCACCGACGGCACCGTGCTGTCGCCTGCGCTCGGCATCGGTGCGTTTGCCGACAAGACGCTCGTTGCCGCCGGCCAGTGCACCAAGGTCGATCCGGCCGCGCCTGCCACGGCGGCCGGTCTCCTCGGCTGTGGCGTGATGGCCGGCATCGGTGCGTCGATCAACACCGGTGGCGTGACCCGTGGTGACTCCGTTGCCGTGTTCGGCTGCGGCGGCGTCGGGAATGCTGCGATCGCCGGGGCGCGCCTGGCCGGCGCCCACACGATCATCGGCATCGACGTCGACGATCGCAAGCTCGAGTGGGCCAGGCAGTTCGGTGCCACACACACGGTGAACGCGTCGAGCGCCGACCCCGTCGAGTACATCAAGAGCGTCACGAACGGCAACGGGGCCGACGTGTGCATCGAGGCCGTCGGCCACCCGGCCGTCTACAAGCAGGCGTTCGAAGCCCGCGACCTCGCCGGTACCGTCGTGCTCGTCGGGGTGCCACGGCCCGACATGACCCTCGAGTTGCCGTACCTCGAGGTGTTCGGACGCGGCGGCCAACTGAAGAGCAGCTGGTACGGCGACTGCCTGCCGAGCCGAGACTTCCCGATGCTGATCTCGCTGTACCTCCAGGGCCGGCTCGACCTCGACCGCTTCGTCAGCGAGACGATCACCCTCGACGACGTCGAGGAGGCGTTCCACAAGATGGAACGCGGCGAGGTGCTGCGCTCGGTCGTGGTGCTGTGAGCTGACCGCCGTTGTTCCGGTCGGCGGATGACTGGAACAACGACGGGTGCAGCAATCCGTCGTCTGCGACGACTGCGTCAGCCGACGCGGACCGCCATCTGCCGGTGTGACATGCCGGCGACGAACAGCTTGCCCGCATCACCGAGCTTGGTGACGTAGGCGGCGTCGGCATTGAGCTTGGCGTTGGCCGTGTCTGCGGCGGCGGCGTCTTGGGCGACACCGATCCACACGACCTGACCGAAGGTGCCGAACATGTCCATCATGAACCCGATCGGCATGCCGGTCACACCCTCGACGTACGTCGAGATCTCGAGCCCCCAACCGATCGCTTCGGCATAGCGGCCGTCGGCGATCACCGCCGTCGTCACCGTGGCGACCGAGCCGATGGGCGGGGAGGTCGCAGCCAACTCGCCCTTCAGTGACTCGCGCAGCGTGTCCACGGCGGGTCCGGTCGCCCATTCGCTCCCCTTCGCCGCCAGCTTGGCGTACTTCTCGTCGCCGGCGAGCGCAGCGCGATTGGCCATGACGCCGGCCACACCGTCGACGCGCGTGGTGTAGACCATCGTCCCAAACGGCGAACCGAACAGGCCGCTCCACAGCGCGACCTCGGCTCCGATCTTCTTGCTGGCATGGGCCCGCATCGCCTCGGCGTGTGGCCCGATCTCGCTGGCCGGCCCTGCCATGTGGATCATTCGGCTGAACAACTGCATGTCCGTTCCCCTCTCGTCGAGAGATCGCGGTCCGTCCGGATCTCAGGACGGCGCTCTCGCGATGGGGGGACCAGAGACGTCGTCGACTCACAATCGCACGATCCACCCGGGCCGTCCAGGGCCTCTTTGGTCTCTCGAGAGCTACTGCCGCAATTGGGCGTACTCGATGATCCGAGTCATGACGGCGTCGTCGACCTTGTCGACCGCGCCGCAGTCGAACGGCGGCTGCGGGTCGTACTCGATCATCAGCTGGCACGCCTTGGCCGCCGTCGAGTCGTAGAGGATCTCCACGAGCCGGAGTGCCATGTCGATCCCGCTCGACACCCCGGCTGCGGTGATGAGTCGCTCGGGCAGGTGCTCCACCACGCGCTCGGCAGTGGGCGTGGCGCCCTGCTCGGCGAGCATCGGGTACACGCTCCAGTACGTGGTGGCCGTCAGACCCTGCAGGAGGCCTGCGGCGGCGAGCACCAGCGAGCCGGTGCACACCGAGGTGGTGAACGTCGAGGTGGCATGCGCGTTGCGCACCCAGTCGAGCACTCGCTCGTCGGTCATCAGCGGGCGGGTGCCGACACCGCCGGGGAAGACCACGATGTCAGGGTGTGCGAGCTCTTCGAAGGTGGCGTCGATCGTGATGCCGAGGAAGCCGTTCTCGCTGCGTACTTCGCCGCGCTCGTGACCGATGAAGGTGACGTCGATGTCGGGGATGCG
The DNA here is from genome assembly GCA_963791635.1 of uncultured Acidimicrobiaceae bacterium. Taxonomy (GTDB): domain Bacteria; phylum Actinomycetota; class Acidimicrobiia; order Acidimicrobiales; family Ilumatobacteraceae; genus VFMC01. The sequence goes on along the minus strand of CAWBTC010000018.1, from coordinate 238,350 downwards.
CTGCAGCACCTCGTACGGGCCGATCGCGTCGAGCGCCGTGAAGCGTGGGAACAGGGGGATCGCAACGTGCATGGTGGGTTCCTCTGGGGAGTTGGGTCAGTTGGGTCAGTTGGGTGGGAGTTGGCCGAGTCGGGTCACGCGGCCGAGCCGAAACGGCGGCGGTAGTGGTCGGGTGCGACGCCGAGACGTCGGAGGAACGAACGGCGCATGGTCTCTGCCGTGCCGAATCCGCAGCGGCGGGCGATGACGACGACGGTGTCGGTGGTGTCCTCGAGCTGGCGCCGCGCCGCTTCCACACGCACCCGCTCCACGTACTGGCCGGGGGCCTCGCCGACCTCGTCGGTGAACACCCGCGAGAAGTGCCGAGGGCTCATCGCTGCGCGGCCGGCGAGCGCTGCGATCCGATGATCGTCGGCTGGGTCGTCCTCGATCGACTGCTGGACACCACGCACCGACGAACGCTCGGCTCGCGGCATCCACACCGGTGCGGCGAACTGGGTCTGGCCGCCCGGGCGGCGAAGGAACATGACAAGCCACCGCGCCACGGTCTGGGCCACCTCGGTGCCGAGGTCGTCTTCCACCATGGCGAGCGCCATGTCGATCCCGGCGGTCACCCCGGCCGAGGTCCAGATGTCACCGGTGCGAGTGAAGATCGGATCGGGATCGACAACGAGCGCTGGGAACTCGCCGGCGAGCTGCTCAGCGCGGGCCCAATGAGTGGTGACCGTGTGACCATCGAGCAAGCCGGCCTGGGCGGCGAGGAAGGTGCCGGTGCACACCGTGCCGATCCGTCGTGTGTGGGGGGCCACGCGCCGCAACCAATCGACGAGCACCTCGTCGGTTCGAGCCGCCTGGACGCCTGATCCGCCCGCCACCAACACGGTGTCGTAGCGGTCCGTCGGCGATTCGGGCAGGGGATCGGTGCCGATCGACAGACCGCTCTCGGACCTCACCGGTGCTCCCGTGGACGACACCACGCGCACGTCGTACGCGGGTGGGTCATGGGGTCGTTCGCCCTCCATCACCTGGCGGGCGCCGACGAACACCTCGAAGGGCCCGACCACGTCGAGGCCCTGCATGCCCGGGAACGTGACGATCAGGATCGAGCGGGTGTGCACGGGTCGAGTGTGCGACAGCACAGCGATGGCGTCAATGTCGGGCACCCCTCGTATCTGGCCATCGAGGTGCATCCACGTGGTGCAGCCCCAACGCGCGTCCATGAGCGCATCTCAGTCGACTGAACATGGCTGACAGGTCCGTACACTCGCCGACATGGATCTCCGAATCGGCGTCACCCAGTCCCCGCGCGAACTCAGCGTCGAGCTGCCCGACGACACCGACCGCGATGCGCTGCGGGCCCAGGTGGAGGCGGCACTGACAGGTGCGGTCGACGTGCTGTGGTTGACCGACAAGAAGGATCGTCAGGTTGCCGTGTCGGCCGCGAAGATCGCATATGTGGAGATCGGCACCGCCGAGGGCGACCGCAAGATCGGCTTCGGGGGCTGAGGCGGCTCACCTGACGCTGCTCGACCGACAGCTGCTGTTCGTCACCGGCAAGGGTGGCGTCGGCAAGACCACGACCGCGGCCGCGTTGGCAGAGCTGGCGGCCAGCATGGGCAAGCGCACCCTGGTGTGCGAGATGGATGCGAAGGGCGCCCTCGCCGCCGCGTTCGACGTCACCGCACTCCGGTTCGAACCCACCGAGATCGCACCAAATCTCCACGCGATGGAGATGAACACCGAGGACTCGCTGCGCGAGTACCTGCGACTGTTCGTGCGCATCCCACTCGTCGGCCGCATCGGTCCCCTCGCCCGTACGTTCGACTTCGTCGCCGATGCTGCACCAGGCGTGAAGGAGATCCTCGCGGTCGGCAAGCTGTGCTACGAGGTGCGTGAGCGGCACTACGACCTCGTGGTCGTCGACGCCGAGGCCAGCGGTCACATCGTTGCCCAGATCGGCGCACCCGCAGCGATCCGCCAGCTCGTGCAGGTGGGCCTCGTGCGCGACCAGACCAACTGGATGATCGACATCCTCGACGATCCCGACCGCACCGGGCTCGTGATCGTCACCACGCCGGAGGAGATGCCGGTCACCGAGTCGCTCGATCTGGCCCAGAGGGTGCGCGCCGACACGGGCGTCGACATCGCTGCGGTGTTCGCGAACCGCGTGCTGCCCGCGCTGTTCTCCGAGCGCGAGCACGACGTCTTCGTCCGGCTGTCCGGCGCGACGGCGCGCCAGCTGCTCATCGACAACATCGGCTCGTCGGTGGGCACGGTGCTGGATGCCTCCTCGTTGGTCGAGGCGCGACGCCTGATCGGTGCCGGCCATCTCGACCGGCTGCGGACCGAGCTCGCCGCCATGGCAGGTCCGTCTGGCACGGTGCCACTCGTGATCGTGCCCGAGCTGTTCACCCGGGCCACGGGTCGCCGGGTCGTGACGTTGATGGCCCAGGCCATCGAGGACGAGTTGATCTGAGGTGAGCGTCTGATGGCCCGGCGTTCCCGTTCCGACCGTGACCGTCCGGGTCTCGACGCGCTCCTCGCGTCGAAGGAGATGATCATCGTCTGCGGGAGCGGCGGCACCGGCAAGACCACGGTGTCAGCGGCCCTCGGCGCGATGGCCGCCACCCGTCTCGATGCCCGAGTGCTGGTGCTCACGGTCGATCCTGCGCGCCGGCTGGCCACGGCGCTCGGTCTCGGATCGCATGGTTTGGGCGAGGGTGGTGCGGGCGGCCGCGAGGTGCAGGTGGACCCGGCGATGCTGCGTGCCGCCGCCCCGATCGACGAGACCATGGAGGCCGCGCGCCACGGTGAGCTGTGGGTGGCGATGCTCGACACCAAGGCCGGTTGGGACGATCTCATCCGTCGCCACGCCCCCGACCACGAACTTCGCGATCGGGTGCTCGCCAACCCGCTCTACCAGAACATCACCGGCCGGTTCGTCCACAGCCACGACTACCTCGCGATGGAGCGGCTGCACGAGCTGCACGCCTCGGGAAGGTTCGACCTCGTCATCATCGACACCCCGCCCTCGCGCAGTGCCCTCGACCTGCTCGACGCTCCTGGGCGGATGAAGGAGTTCTTCGGCAGCCGCCTGCTGCGGTGGCTGACCGTGCCGTACCGGTCGCGGCTGTTCACGGTGGCGTCCAAACCGTTCTACCAGGTGGCCGACCGCGTGCTCGGCTCACGGTTCCTGCAGGACATCGCCGAGTTCTTCGTGCTGTTCCAGACGATGGAGAAGGGTTTCGTCGCGCGTGCCAACGAGGTGGAACGGCTGCTCGTCGACCCGCGAACATCGTTCGTGGTGGTGTCGACGCTGGAGGCCGCACCGGCATACGAGGCCGCGTATCTGGCCCGCGAGCTGCAACGCCGGCAGATGAATCTGGGTGCCGTGGTGCTCAACCGCACGCTGTCGCCCGACCTTCGCAAGCCGGCCGCGGCCCGAGCTGCACGGGATCTGCGCGCGAAGGCCGACGACGCAGCGTTCGTGGATCTGGTCGCGGTCGCGGCAGCGGCCGTGGCCGGTGACGTGCGCAGCGTGCTCACCGAGGTGAGCGAGCGCTTCCACGACGTGGCCGTGGTGGCCAGCCGCGAGGCGGAACGCCGCGCCGAGCTCGAATCGATCGGGGCGCTCACGGTGTCTGCGCCCGCCCTCACTCGTGACGTGGCCGATCTACCGGCACTGCTCGACCTCGGCGGCCACCTCGTCGGCCCTCGCTGACACATCCAACGGGATCCTGTCGAGCGAGGAACCGCCGTCGGCGGACGGCTTCCTCGAACGGTGTCGGGGGCTGACCCTGTGCGTCTGCCACACTCGGAGCACTATGGCAACGCTCGCGGAGGTCGCGAGGCAGCGCACGGCGCTGTCGAACGATCAGGTCGTACATCTCCAGCAACTCGTGGCGGAATGGGGGTTCCTCGCGGATCTGTCGTTCGCTGATCTGCTGCTGTACACGCCGGCGGGAGCCCAGACAGACGGCGCCGAACGCGAGTGGGTGGTTCTGGCACAGGTACGTCCGTCCACCGCCCGCACGATCTATGTCGAGGACTACGTGGGCGACCGCGCCGCCGATGCCCGGCCGTTGCTCGACGACGTGCTGGCCACCGGCGGGATGTGCGAGGGCGACATCGAGGTGGAAGGACTGGCGGAGTCGGCGCGGATGCTTGCCATCCCCGTGCGCTTTCACGGCGACGTCGTCGCGGTGCTCGCTCGCGAGACCTCCAGCCGGAACACCCGGATGCTCGGCGAGCTGGAGCGCACGTACATCGCGATCTTCGAGCGCTTCGCAGTGATGGTGGCCGAGGGTTCGTTCCCGAGCGAGGGTCCGCTCGAGGACTCGAGCGCCGCGCCGCGAATCGGTGACGGCACGATCCTGCTCGACGAGGATGCCCGTGTTCGCTACGCGTCACCGAACGCGATGAGCGTGTTCCACCGGGTCGGCATCAACGCCAACGCGGTCGGCATGCGTCTGGCAGAGATGGGGTTCAACGACAACTGTGCCCGCAAGGCACTCGAGACCCGACGTCCCGTGATCGAGGAGTTCGATCAGACCGGCGAGATCACGCTGCTGGCGCGCTGCATGCCGATCATGGCGGGCGGAGAGGTGACCGGCGGTCTGCTGTTGATCCGCGACGTCACCGAGGTGCGCAAGCGCGACAAGCTGCTGTTGTCGAAAGATGCCACGATTCGCGAAGTCCACCACCGGGTCAAGAACAACCTGCAGACCATCTCGTCGTTGCTGCGCCTTCAGGCCCGCCGCCTGCAATCGGCAGAGGCGAAGGCGGCCGTCAACGAGTCGGTGCGTCGCATCCGCACGATCGCGGTCGTGCACGAGACGCTGTCGCGAGAGGCCGGCGACGACGTTGCATTCGTCGACATCGTCCGGCCGCTGCTGCGGTTGTCGGAGGAGGGTCTCCAATCGCAGGACCGACCGATCCGGTTCACTGTCCAAGGCGACGGCGGTCGTCTACCCACGACGGTGGCCACGCCGCTGTCGGTGGTGCTCATCGAACTGCTGCAGAACGCGATCGACCACGGCTTTCCGGAGGGCAGCGCGGGCGGTGATGTCGTGGTGCAGTTGAGCCGCACGCCGGGGGTGTTGTCGATCTCGGTCGTGAACGACGGCGTGGGGCTCGACCCCAGCTTCGAGCTCAATCGGGCCACTGGCCTCGGGCTGTCGATCGTGCGCACCCTCGTCACCACGGAACTCGGTGGCACGATCGTGATGCGTGCGGGGACGAAGGCAGACTTCGAAGCCGTCGGCATCACCGACGTACGCGACGGGATGGGCACGGTCGTGCACCTGACAGTGCCGATCGGCAGCTGAGCTGCGTCGGCTCAGGCGAGCAGGCGCTGGCGTGCCGCGCTCTGGCGGCGGATGGTGCGGCGTTGTTCTTCGTCGAGGCCGCCCCAGATGCCCGAGTCCTGGTTCGTCTCGAGCGCGTACTCGAGGCACTCGGCGCTGACCGGGCATTCGCCGCAGACCTCTTTTGCCCGCTCGATCTGCAAGAGTGCCTGTCCGGTGGTGCCGACCGGGAAGAACAGATCCGGGTCGGTGTCCCGACAGATCGACAGGTGGCGCCACGAGTAGTCGGCGTTGGCGAGCGCGAGGCTCGAGGCAAGGATCGTCACGATGCGTGCTCCCAGTTCGGACAGTGCAGGGCGGCGCGAGCGGCCGCTGGAAGTGGTGCTCTCAAGGTGTGGCGTCGACTCAGGTGAACCGGACCAGCGGGCAGGCGACCGTCAGCCTGCCCGTCGAGCTGCCCGGGGAGCTGCTCGGAAACGGTTGTGCTCGTGTTCACGATGTCGTTGTACACCGTTCAGAAACGCTAGGAAACAATGAGCACGAGCACAAGAGTGGAAAGGCCCTTGCGTCATCTGATGTAGGTGGGGGGCCATGCCTGACAGCGATGGGTCGTGTCCCATCGATCACGAAAGGGGAGAGCGTGACGGACGACCGGACTGCAGGAACGGGCGGATCATCGCAGGTCACGCCGACCGCGCGTGCCATGCCGGCCATGCCGGCCATGCCGGCTAGGCGTCTCGCCCGTGCCGTGCAGGTGATCGCCCACCGCGGCGCATCGGGAGCGGCCCCCGAGAACACCGTCGAGGCGTTCGCCCTCGCCGGCCGGATGGGCGCCGATGCCGTCGAGCTGGACGTCCGCACGTCGCGCGACGGCGTGCTCGTGGTGCACCACAACCCCGACCTGCCCGACGGGCGCCTGATTCGCGACGTCGACGTAGCCGACCTGCCCTCGTCGGTGCCCACTCTCGGTACAGCGCTGGACGCCTGCGAGGTGTCATGGGTGAACATCGAGATCAAGAACGATCCCGACGAGACGGACTTCGATCCCGGCGACTCGATCGCCGACAAGACGATGGCGCTGCTGCTCGCCCGAGACGACCACGAGCGCTGGGTGATCTCGTCGTTCCGCATCGAGACCATCGACCGCTGCCGGGCGATCGCCGACGAGGCAGGTGCACCGATCCGGACCGCCTGGCTCACGAGCGTCGTGCCCGAGGACGTGGTGACGCTGCTCACCTCGAGAGGGCACGTGGCACTGCACCCGTGGGTCAAGCTGCTGCGACGCGAGGTGCTCGATGCGTGTCACGCGGCCGGTCTCGCCGTGAACACGTGGACCTGCGACGACCCGGTGCGGATCGCCGAGCTGATCGAGTGGGGCATCGACGGGATCTGCACCAACGTCCCCGATCTGGCCCGTGCGGTGCTCGCCGAGGCCGCAGCTCGATGAGGTTCCTCAGGACATCGGAGCTGAGGCGGGCCGGACGAGCTTGACGGCGTCGGGGACGTGCCGGAAGCGCAGCTCGCGCGTGTCGCCCAGGAAGTCCCCATCCAGCTGATGCGGGAACGGTTGGTCCTCGGTGATCGACGTGATCGTCAGTTCCTCCAGATCCGTTTGCACGTCGAGATGGTCGCCCCGTCGCACACCGCCGCCCTTCAGTGCCCCGGCCAAGGATCGCAGGATCGCGGTCGCTCGCATCGTGCGGAAGGTGACCGCCACGAGGCCTCGGTCGAGCGTGGCGGCGGGGCTGAGGTCGAGTGGGCGGTTGCCGAGGTAGGTGTAGGGGTTCGTGTTGAGCACGATCGTGAAGTAGCCGTCGGGCACTTCGAAGCCCGGACCGCTCACCCGGAAGTGCGGGTGATGGCGGTCGTATCCCAGCGACCACGTCTTCAGCGAGGCATAGATGAACAACGGATGGCCGAGCCAGCGCTTCATCGAGGCTCGTCGCTCCACCTCGTTCACGACGGCAGCGTCATAGCCGACGCCCGTGTGGAAGCAGAAGTAACGACCGTTCACCTGGCCGAGCCCGATCGGGCCGATGTCGGCGGCGGCGATGCCGGCCGAGAGCTGCGTGGCTGCCCGCACCGGGTCGTTCACCGTGCCGAGCGTGCGGGCGAACACGTTCGTCGAGCCGCCGGGCAGCACCCCGAGGGCTGTGTCGGTGCCGGCCACGCCGGTGGCGACCTCGTTGAGCGTCCCGTCACCGCCGTAGCCGATCACGACGTCGAGACCTCGGCGTGCGGCATCCTGGGCGAACCGGGTTGCGTGGCCGCGGCGATTGGTCTCGACCACTTCGACCTCGTTGGCGCGGCTGAGCTCGCGGTGGACGACCACGGTGTTGCGGGCGGTCACGGAGCTGGCGAACGCGTTGACGACGAGCAGGATCCGCAAGGACCCAACGCTAGTCCTGGCATCAGCTGGCGTCAGCTGGCGTCCTTGAGCGTGGTCCGTTGAGCGCCCGGTTGGGTGAAGCCGGTACCCGTGGGTAACAATGTCAACCGTATGAACGTGATCGTGTGTGTGAAGCAGATCCCGGATCCCGCCACCCCTGGTGCGCTCGATGCCGGCACCAAGACCCTCAAGCGCGATGGCAAGCTCATCCTCGACGAGTCGGACAGCTACGGCGTCGAGATGGCGCTGCAACTCGTGGACGCTGCCGGCGGCGGCGAGGTGAGCCTCGTCTCGATGGCCCCCAATGGTGAGGTCAGCGGGATGCGCACCGCGCTCGCGATGGGTGCCGCGAAGGGTGTGCTCGTGAGCGACCCGGCCCTGCAGGGGAGCGATGCCCTCACCACGGCCAAGGTGCTCGCGGCTGCGGTGACCAAGCTCGGCGGCGCCGACCTGATCATCGCCGCGACCGAGTCGAGCGACGGGTACACGGGCACCGTGCCCGAGCAGATGGCTGAGGCCCTGGGACTCCCGTCGGTCACCTTCGCCAAGAAGGTCGTCGTCGACGGTGGCACCCTCAAGGTCGACCGTCAGACCGAAGATGGCTACGACGAGGTCACCTGCCCGCTGCCGGCGTTGATCAGCGTCACGGCCGGTGTCGTCGAGCCCCGCTACCCGAGCTTCAAGGGCATCATGGCCGCCAAGTCGAAGCCGATCGACACGGTCACGGCCGCTGATCTGGGCATCACCCCGGCCGGTTGGGCCGGCGCCGGTCAGGAGATCGTCGAGATCACCCAGGCCGAGGCGCGAGCGGCCGGCGAGATCGTGGAAGACGATGGCGAGGGCTTCAACAAGATCGTGGCGTTCCTCGAGAACCTCAAGGTCATCTGAGTCGGGCTGCTGAGACACCGGGATCGAGAAAAGGACGAATGACATGACGAACGTATGGGTCTTCGCACAAGACGTTGGCGGCGCTCCCACCACGGGCACGCTCGAGCTGCTCACCAAGGCTCGCAGCCTGGGCACCGTCACCGCCTTCGTGGGAGGCGACGCCTCTGGCATCGCCGCCGCGCTCGGTGAGTACGGCGCGACCAAGGTGTACGCGACCGGTGACCTCGGCGGCAAGCTGCCGGGCGTGGCGGTCTCGGCTGCGATGAAGGCGGTGATCGATGGTGGTGACACCCCTGACGTGATCCTCTTCCCGCAGAACTACGCAGGGCGCGACGTGGTGAGCCGCCTGTCGGTGAAGCTCGACCGCACCGTCCTCACCAACAACGTCGACATCAGCACCGCAAGCGGCGTCAGCGTCACCACCCCGATCTTCGGTGGCAACACGCTCGTCACCACGAAGTTCTCGGGTGCGGCGCCGTACCTCGCAACGTTTCGTCCGAAGAGCTTCGCTGCGGAGTCCGCCGGTGGCGGCGCTCCGGAGGTCGTCGCGGCCGCAGTGCCCGAGTTGGGTGCGACCGGCGGAGCCACGGTTCAGGCCGTGCACGTCGAGGCGAGCACGGGTCCGAAGCTCGACGAAGCCGCCATCGTCGTGTCCGGTGGTCGTGGTCTCGGGGAGGCCGACAAGTACGCGATGGTCGAAGAACTGGCCAAGCTGTTGAAGGGTGCACCGGGCAGCGTCGCGAGCGATCGTCGACGCCGGTTGGGTGCCGTACAGCTACCAGGTGGGCCAGACCGGCAAGGTCGTGAAGCCTGGCGTGTACATCGCCGCCGGCATCTCGGGTGCCACCCAGCACATGGTCGGCATGAAGGGCTCGAAGAACATCATCGCGATCAACAAGGACAAGGAAGCCCCGATCTTCGGCATCGCCGATCTGGGCATCGTGGGTGACGTCCACAAGGTGCTGCCCAAACTGATCGAGGCGTTGCAAGCTCGCGGCTGAGGGAGCGACGTCTGGACCGGATCGGGGCGGCCGAAAGGCCGCCCCTTTTCGCGCCCGCGGACCGCTGGGTCAGTGGGCGTCTCGGGCGCTGATCGCCCAGCTGAGGCCGTCCTGCACGTCTTCGATCACCAGCTGGAGCTCCCAGCCGAGTCGCGGTTCACCCGCATCCCACCAGTACCACGTGAGCTCGGCCGCCATGTCGCCCAGTTCATCGGGGTCGACGGGCCAGTCGTCGGTGGCATCGGCCAGCGCGGCGAGCACCCACCAGGCTCCGAAGCGGCCGATCGCGTTGCCGCGTCGACGCCCGTGTGCCCCGCCGCTCGCACCGGCCCATGCCAACCATGCCAGTGCCTCGGCAGGGGTGAGGACGGCCAGGCGGGGATGAGCGATGCCGAGCGTGGCGAGTGCGTCCGGCGCATTCGCCTCCACGCACATCACGTCGGCGCGGCCGTTCGACGACGCGGTCCACGGCTCGAGCAGCTGGCGGACTGCAGGGATCACCATGTCGTCGTCGACCTCGGTGGCCGCCGAACCGTCCATCGCCACGAAGCGTGCCGTCTCGGGTAGCGCGGGCGACGGCGCATCGATGCCGTCGTCGGAGTACGTCGCGAGTGCGTACGCGGGCTCCCACGACTGGAGTGCGAATGGCAGGTCGAGCACATCGATCAGACCCTCGGCCTCCACCTGCTCGCCGCGCAGCACGCGCTCGTGGGCGATGAAGCCGAGGCGGGGGCTGGGTGCGAGGTGCGCCCGCAACGACGCAAGGTCGTGGTGCTGGGCCACCACCTCCGTCAGTGGGCCGATGGTGAACCTGCCGCTCTCCTCGTCGAGCACGCGGGCGGCCCATTCGGCCGGCGCCCAGAGCGCGAGCCGGTACTCGGCCAGCGTGGCGGCCGGCCACAGCTGACGGCCGGTGAGGACAGCAGCACGGGTGCGGTCACGCAGCCGCACCAGACCCTCCCAGTCCCGTGACGCGCATCGCGCATCGACGAGACGCACGAGTCCGTCGAGATCGGCGCGGTGGATCAGCTCGTCGAGGTCGTCGTCTTCGCCGTGATCCATCAGACGAGCGGCCACGGATAGCGACGGCCCGAGTGGTCGGCGGGCAGCACCGGGTGCTCCACGATCCACTGTGCCCTCTCCCGCACGGCCTCTACCTCGTCGTCGGCCAGCAGGGTGGCCATCGACAGCGGCACCGACTCGGCCACCCGAGCGACGGCGGCCAGCAGATCACCGACCACCGGATCGCCGGCGTACTCCCACACCACGGTGCGCAGCTTGAACTCGGCGGCGAAGCACAGGCCGTGATCGATTCCCCACACGTGGTCGTCGGTGTCGATGAGGAGGTGCCCGCTCTTGCGATCGGTGTTGTTCGCGATCAGGTCGAACACGGCGACGTGCCGGAACACGTCGTGCAGGTCGTCGCGCGTCTCCTGCAGCGTGAAGTAGTGCTGCTGATGGTCGGCGTCCACATACCACTGCACGCTGCCCTCGCCGAGTGGACCATCGCGGATCACCGTCGGTGGCACGAGGTCGAGGCCGAGCGCCTCGCTCAACTCGTACGCCGCCAACTCGCGGCGGTGGAGGCCGGGTTCGAAGTCCCACAGCGGACGCTCACCGCGCAGCGGCTTGTAGATCCCCTGCGCCCTGCGCTCGCCGTGAGCGAGGTTGACGAGGAAGGTTGCGTTGCTGCTCCACGGCATTCGACCTTCGATGTCGAGCTCGCCCCGGGACAGGACCTCCAACTGGTCGGAGCGATCGCGCGTGGCTGGTCCGTCAGACACGGGTGGTCAGTTCATCCGCGGGCAGATGTGCCCATCGGGGTCGATCGGCATGCTGCACCACATGCACGGCGGTCGCCCGGCAGCCACGAGCGAATCGGCCTGATCACAGAACGCCAAGACCTGGCCGCGGGTGAGGAACACGCGAACGCGACTGCGATCCTCGAGTGCCTCCAACTCGGGCTCGCCGTCTTCGTCGACGGGAATGAACTCGTCGAGTTGCACCAGCACCCGGTCGGTCGATCGTTCGTAGCCGAGACCGACCGCACCGAGCACGAACGCCGGCTCGATCGGAGGGGTGAGCTCCATCGCTGCCGGCATCGGGCGATCATCGGGCGGCGGCAGGTCGTTGAGCACGGTGCGCAGGTGCTCGGCGATGGCCGCAGCTTGCTGCTTCTCGCACTTCACCGTGACGCGCTCGCGCCCGTGCCGAGCCTGGATGAGGAAGATGCGTTGGCCTGGTCGGCCCACGGTGCCGACGGTGAACGCATCCACGTCGTCGAAGTCGAAGGAGATGCCCATGGCCGTCAGCTCATGAAGGACGCAGCTCGGCGAGGGAACCGCCGGTGGAGTTGACGGTGAGCACGATCGGGGCGCCCATGCCGTAGGCGATGGCAGACACCGAGCACGTGCCGATGACGATGCGTTGGAACAGGTCGATGTGTGTGCCCATCGCGTGGGCCACCGCCGCCTTGATCGGATCCGCGTGCGAGACGAGCACGATCACGCCGCCGTCGTGCTTGGCGCGCAGCCGGTCGATGGCGCTGACCATGCGGGTCTGCATCGCGATGAAGCTCTCACCGTTGGGAAACGTGAACGTGCTCGGCGCTCGTTGCACGGTGTTCCACTCGGGCAGCTTCATCAGCTTCTTGAGCTCGGAGCCTGTCCAGTCGCCGAAGTCGCATTCGAGGAGTCCTTTGTCGATCTGGACCTTGAGGCCATGTGCGGCAGCGATCGGGATGGCGGTCTCGCGGGCACGCTCCAGGGGCGAGGCGTAGATGGCATCGACCTTCGACAGTTCAGCGATGCGCTCGGCGGCACGGGTGGCCTGTTCGCGGCCCACCTCAGCCAGGTGGAGACCGGCCGCCCGGCCCGGGAGCACCTTGCCCGTGGTGGGGGTCTGTCCGTGGCGGACGAGCAGCACGAGCGTCCCGGCAGGATGCTTGGTCGCCGATGGCGCGGCGGAGGGCTTCGATGGTGGCATGGCAACCGGAAACCTAACGTGAACCACGTGGATTCACTCGACCGCCTGCACTCCGATGTCTGTGACTGTCGGCGGTGTCCCCGTCTCGTCGCCTGGCGCGAACAGGTGGCGATCGACAGGCGCGCCAGCTATCGCACCCAGGTGTACTGGGGTCGACCGATCCCTGGCTTCGGCGACGGCGCAGCGCGCATCGTCGTGCTCGGCCTCGCTCCGGCTGCGCACGGGGCGAACCGCACCGGCAGGGTGTTCACCGGCGACCGCTCGGGGGACTGGCTGTTCCGGGCGATGCACCGAGCCGGCCTGGCCAATCAACCGACGTCGGTCTCGGCCGACGACGGGCTGGCCCTGCGCGACGCCTGGGTGACGGCTGCGGTCAAGTGCGCTCCACCCGGCAACAAGCCGTTGCCCGACGAGCGCGACGAGTGCCGGCCGTTCATGCAGCGCGAGTTGGCGCTCCTCGGGAACGTTCGCGTGATGGTGTGTCTCGGCGCGTTCGCATACGAGGTGGCCTGCCATGAGTACGCCGTGAAGCCACGGCCGAAGTTCGGTCACCTGGCCGAGGTCCTGACGCCTGACGGTGGGCCGGTGCTCGTGTGCTCGTTCCACCCCAGCCAACAGAACACCTTCACGGGCAGGCTCACCGAGCCGATGTTGGATGCGGTGTTCCGCCGTGCGGTCGAACTGGCGGAGGCAGCGACCGGCGCACCGACCGAGCGTCATCGACGTAGCAGTTCGACCACTCGTTCGATGGGCAGTCCCGGCGCGGTGTGACCGTCGACGCCGGTGACGGTGTCGGCGACGAACAGCGCGTTCGTGACGGCCTCTTCGCTCGCATCGACCACAGCGGTGAACACGTCGTTCAGCGAGCCGTCGCCGATCAGCTGCATCGACCGGAGTCCGGTGGCGTGACGCGGTTGGCGGTTCGTGGTGGACGCTGCGCAGAAGATGTCGCCGCTGCCATGGTGCGCCACAGAACCGACGCGAGCGAGGCCGAGACCCACACGTCGTGCCACTCGTTCGAGCTGGCGTGCGTCGAGCGGGATGTCGGTCATCACGACGCCGAGGCAGCTGCTCGATCGACCCGAGTCGAGGGTGGGCGCGGCGTCGGTGCTCTCGCGGTGCAACCGCTCGCCCACGTGGACGCCGCCGATGCGGAGGTCGTCTCGCGCTCCGAAGTTGCACAGCAGCAGCACCCCGATCGTGCCGAGTCCGTCGATCAGACGCGAGGCGCTGCCGATGCCCGCCTTGTGGCCCATCGTGACCATCCCGGTGCCGGCTCCCACAACGCCTTCGGCCACCGGGCCGCCCGTTGCGTGGTCGAGGGCCTGGCGGACGTGGTCGACGGTGATCCATCGCCGATACATGTCATCGAGCCACGAGTCGTCGCACTCACCCACGATGGGGATCACGACTTCATCGGCGCCGACGGCGAACATCGCGTCCACCACGGCGTCGTAGGCGCGACCCACCGCCGAGGTGCTGGTGAGCACGATCGGCGTCTCGATCGTGCCCCATTCACGCAGTTCAAGCGAACCAGTGAGCTCCCCGGCTCCGTTGAGCACGGCGCTTCCCGCCGCCATCGGCTGGGAGAACATCGCGCGCGGCTCATCGGGCACGATCGTGGTCACGCCCGTGCGGGCGACCGGGTCGCCGCTGGCCACGTCGCCGTGCCACAGCGTGACATGGCCCACGCGGACACCGGGCACGTCGGTGATCGCGTTGTGTGGGCCGGTGGGCAGCTTGCCGAAGTCGAGCCCGAAGCTCCGGGCTCGGGGCCGTGGCATCGGTGGAACGTGATCGGTCGACATCGGGCCGACACTACGGATCCAGCATGTCGATGGCCACCACTACGATCCGCCCGTGGCAGCTCCTGATGACGTGACGGCACCGCGCTGGTGGGTGGGGATCGACGAGTGCGGCGGCATCCCGAACCCGGGAAGGCCGGATCGGCGGCCTCCGCCATCGTGGCGCCTCGAGATGGTGGCCGCCACACAGCGCGTGCGACACGCCAACGTGTCGCCCGACGGCACAACCGTCTCGTTCGTGGTGGATGACGACTGCTCCGATGCGTGGACCGTGTCGGTGGAAGGTGGCGAGGCCGTACGTGTCACGACCGGTCGCACACTCGTGGCGTACTGGGACGACGGGGGAGCGACGTGGTCGCCCGACGGCACTCGGTTGGCGTACACCCACGGCGGTCACGTGCACGTCGTCGCGGTGACCGGAGGGATCCCGTCCAAGGTGTGCGAGGGCTCGTCGCCCGAGTGGCTCGACGACGGGCGTCTCATCGTGGGTGTCGATCGAGCAAGTGATCACACGACCGCGCTCGCCATCGTCGCGGTCGACGACGCCTGGCCGGCGCGGCTGGCCAGCGCTGCGGGGGATTGCTTCGGGGTGGCCGTGTCACCCGATCGCCGACATGTCGCGCACCACGTTTTCCACCACGACGATCTGAACTGCACCAGCGTCCACGTCGTCGACGTCTCAACGGGCGCGACCCGCACCGTGGTGCGCGACACGTCGATCAACGCCCGCAGCGCCACCTGGTCGCCTGATGGCACCACGCTCGCCTATGCGAGTGAACTCACCGGTTGGTACGAGGTGTTCGTGGTGGAGACAGGTGAATGCACCGCGGGTGCGCCGCGCCGGGTGACGCACGACGACGCCGACTTCGGCGAGCTGCGGTTCATCGCCGCCGGCACGGAGCTGGTGGGCGTGCGGTCGCGCCGAGGCGTGAGCGATCTCGTGCGCATCGACGTCGCCTCGGGACGTGTCAGCGTGGTGGCTGCGGGCGGTACGTGGTCGTCGCCGTCGCCCCTGGCCGACGGCTCGATCGTCGCTGTCCACGAGGCGTTCGACCGACCTGCACGGCTGTGCCGAGTGATGCCCGACGGCGTGGTTCGCGTGCTCGTCGACCGAACGCCGGCAGTCGTGCGGACAGCGGAGCACGTGGTCCCCGAGCACGTCACGTATCGCTCACTCGACGGCATGGAGGTGCACGGCTGGCTCTACCGTCCGCGCACGTCCACGGCGGGTCGGCCGTCCCCGGCCGTGGTGCAGCCGCACGGTGGGCCGACATCGCTCACGGGTGACGAGTGGGACGGCGTCGCCCAGTACTTCGTCGACAAGGGCTACGCCTGGTTCGCGATCAACGTCCGCGGGAGCACCTCGTACGGGCGTGACTTCGAGCGGGCGAACCACGGCGTGTGGGGTGTCGCCGACACTCACGATTGCCTGGCCGCGCACGACCACCTCTCGTCGTTGTCGTGGATCGATTCCACTCGCATCGCGATCTTCGGTGCCAGCTATGGCTCGTACATGGCCCTGCATGCAGCGGTGGACGATCCACGGCACCGCTACGCGGCTGCGGTGATGAAGTACGGCGACTGCGACATCCTCACGTCGTGGGCGCAGGGTGATCTCGTCGGCCGGCTCGACCTGGAGCGGATGATGGGCCATCCGCGAGACCACCGAGCGGCGTATGACGCCGGCTCGCCCATCCATCGCATCGATCAGGTGCGCGCACCGTTGCTGATCGCCCATGGCGAGCTCGATCAGCGGGTGAACCTCCGACAGGCTGTCGAGCTGATCGAGGCCCTCCGCCGTCTGGGCAAGCAGTACGAGTACGTCACGTATCCCACCGAGGGGCACGGGCTGCTGCGGACCGAGCCGTTCCTCGACTTCCATCGCCGGCTCGAACGCTTCCTCGACTGGCACCTGATGACGTGACTGACAGGTGGTTCAGCGTGCGAGCGTGTCGGTCCAGGTTCGTCGCGCGAACGGCTCGCCATCGCGTGAGGCACTGAGGGTGAGCTCGACGTGGAACGACTCGTGGTCGCTCGTGATGTGCAGCGCCGACTCCGCGCTGCACACGGTGGTGGTGCCGTCGGAGAGCGCAAGCGTGAGGTCGAAACGGGATCGACCCGTCGCCCAACCTCGCGAGAGATCGGTCGTGCTGATGCCGAGCGAGCCCTCATAGACGTCGTCGATCACGATGCCGTCATGTCCGCCGTGACGGCCTCCGTAGCGGCTGTGCACGCGGCTCTCGCGACCGAGCACGTCGTGTTCGTATCGCCACTCGACCCCGTCGGCTTCGTCATCGCTCGGTCCGGGTCCAGGCATGAACACATGGGTGAGCGCCGGCAGCTCGTCGACAACAGGCAGTTCGACGCGCACCGAGCCACGATCGACACCGAGCACGAACGGTTGCGACGGTGGCCAGCAGTTCGGCCAGTCGGTACCGGCGATCGCGAGTCGAAGTCGACGTTCGGGCAGGAACGTCCACGTAGTGGCCTCCAGCCCGATGCGCAGGTCGATCCACTCACCGGGCACCACGGGGCTGGGTTCTCTCCCCGGTGTGCCGAACGCGTCCGATGGCCAGCAGCCCGCCATGGTGAGATCGAGCATGCCGCGGGTGATGAGCGTCGATGTGCCGTCGGGTGCCACGTCGCAGAGCTTCACCGACACGTGTCCGACGGTGGCCGATGAACGCACCCGCATCGAGACGGCAGCGTTGCCCACCAGCATCATTTCGTCGTGGTGATGCCAGTCGTAGGTGATCGACGCTGCGTTGTCGAGGCGCTGATCGAGCGGCTGGCCCCACGGCAGCCCGCCGCCGCACGAGTTCCAGGCGTACATGCCGGTGTCGCCACGAACATCGAGTTCGTCGACCGTCACCTCGTCGTCGGTGACCGCGGTGACGCGTCGCTCCACCATCCGCCAACCCGGCACGGGCCACTCGTCGAACTCGTGCCACGTGCCGTTTTGGTGCGCCAGGTCGGGCGCCGGCGGCGTGGGACGGCGGACGAACACCTGCGCCCGATGCGCACTCGACGGTTCGCCGCCGCGGAGGTGCTCGTCGAAGAACGCCATGATCTCGCGGTCGCTGTCGACGTTCGGCCCAGGTCGCGCGGTCGAGGGATCCTTGTGCACCCACGGGCCGGCGAGCAGACGCCACGGCACATCGAGGCGCTGCACGGTCCGGAACGTGTTGTTGCGGTACCCGTCGGCCCATCCGGCGATCAGCATCGTGGGGCAACTGATCCGGTCGTACCCCTCGCGATCGGTGCCGAGGCGGATCGACCCACGTTGCCACGTCTCGTCATGGAGCGGATGGCGGAGCCACTGCAACAGCCAGGGTGGCGATTCGTCGACGCGTCGGCGCCACTCCGCCTCCCAGTCGTCGCCCCACACGGATGGCACGGGCGGCAGTGCGTTCATCGCCACCATGTACAGCGGGTAGTCGATGAGGTCGAGCGCGCGGAGCACGCCTCCGCAGTAGTGGACGTCGTCGGTGTAGCGGTCGTCGGTCGCGTACATGGCCACCACTGCGCCGAGCTGCGGCACACCGTCGGCTGCCATGTGGAGCGAGTTGAAGCCCGAGTACGACGTGCCGAACATGCCGACCCGTCCGCTCGACCACGGCTGCTCGGCGATCCACTCGATCGTTGCGCGGAGGTCATCGCGTTCGAGGTCGGTGTACTCGTCGACGAGCGTGCCGCCCGAGCTGCCGGTGCCTCGGAGATCGAGGCGGACGACGGCGAATCCGCCCTCGAGCGCAAACCGCAGGTAGCTGTCGTCGTAGGAGGACGTGATGTCGTCCATCCGGTACGGCAGCGCCTCTAGCAGCGTGGCGAACGGGCCGTCGCCGCCGGGTCGGTGCAGCCTCGCTGCGAGGGATGTGCCGTCCGCTGCCGGCACTGCGACTCGCTCGATGATCACCGGATCCTCGGAATCCTGCATGGACGATCAGAGTAGCGTGACCGCTGTGGAGCGATCGGCGGGAGGCCGGGGTGGGTGAGAGCCGTGCAGTGGTGGTGGTCGGACTCGGCGGGCTCGGCTCGGCGACGGCCTACTGGTTGGCGAAGCAGGGTGTGGACGTGCTCGGTCTGGAGCAGTTCGAGCTGGGTCACGTGCGTGGCGCGTCGCACGACCACTCGCGGATCATCCGCCGCAGCTATCACACCCGCGGATACGTCGAACTTGCCGCCGGTGCCTACGACGCGTGGCGTGCCGTCGAGCGCGACGCGGATGTGGAGATCATCACGCGGACCGGTGGCATCGACCTGTTCCCTGCCGATGCAGCGATCGACGCGAACACGTACACCGCCAGCCTCGCCGCCGCCGGCGTGCCGTTCGACTGGATCGATGGCGACGAGGTGCGCCACCGGTGGCCCGTGTTCGCGCGAGGCGATCTGCTCAACGGCGACGTGCATGCGATCCACTGCGACGACACTGGCATCGTTCCTGCCGGTCGGGGCACGGCCACCCTGCAGCGCCTCGCCGTCGACCACGGCGCCGAGCTTCGCGCCCACACGCCAGTGAGCGAACTGCGTGTCGTCGATGGCGAGGTCGAGGTCGTGATCGACGGTGACGAGGACGTGGAGGTGATCCGCGCCGGTCACGTCGTCGTGACCGCCGACGCGTGGACGAACCGCCTGCTCGAACCGCTCTGCCAGCAGGTGCCCCTCGCAGTGACCCGCGAGCAGGTGAGCTACTTCCCGCATGCCGACCTGGATCGGTTCGCAATCGGACACCTGCCGGTGTGGATCTGGATGGACGACCCGAGCTTCTACGGCTTCCCTGTCTACGGCGTCATCGATGCGCTGAAGGGCGCCGAGGACTGCGGAGGAGCCGAGGTCGATCCGGACAAGCGGACCTTCGACCCCGACCCGGCCATGGAGCAGCGCCTGGCTGCGTTCATGGAGCGCCTCGTCGGCCCGGGACTCGGAGCACCTCGCACGACCACCTGCCTCTACACGCTGACCGCCGATCGTGATTTCGTGTGCGACCGCGTCCCCGGCATCGCGCAGATCTCGGTGGCACTCGGTGCCGCTCACGGGTTCAAGTTCGCCTCGTGGTTCGGGCGCGAGCTGGCGGCGTTGGCGACCGGCGCCCCCGTTCGTGCTGAGCTCGCACCGTTCTCGATGGAGCGCGAGTCGCTCTACGTCCCGATCTCGCGCGAGGCCTGGTTGGTCTGACGATCCGCGCTGTCTGGGGCGTGTCGGTGTGGGTCCTGTCGGGCCTCGCTTCGTTCGGGTTCGCATCAGGTTCGGGTCGGGTGCGTCAGTCGGGTGGTGCGATGCGGGTGCCGTCGGGTCGGTAGGTGGCGATGGTGCCGTCGGTGAGTCGGACGACTCTTGCTTTGGTGGTGTAGCGCCATCGGTTGTGGTGTCCGCAGGCGAGTCCTCCGTTGTCGACGGAGGTGGCGCCTCCGTGGTGGTGGGGGTGGAGGTGATCGGTCTGACACTTGCTGGCGGAGACGATGCACCCGTCGTGGGTGCAATGCGTCGCGGTCATCAACACGGCGTCGCGGATCGCTCCCGTGAACAGTCGGCTTGCGGATGACATGGCGGTGGGGAGCCCGTCGGCGCCGCGCAGCACGATGCGGACCTTGCCGGCGATCCCGGCCAACACCGCATCGCGCAGGGCGATCGGATCGCCGTCGAAGGTCTGACAGAACGCTCTGCCGGGTCCGAACGGTGACCGCACCGGCGCCATGAGGGAGATTCCCAACAACTGTTCGAGGCCGTGCACGGCGGATTCGGCATCGATGACGATGTTGAGCACGGTCTGCACCGGTCCGTCCGGTTCCGGTGCGGTGTCTGCAGTGTCTGCAGTGTCTGCGGTGTGTTCCGTGTCTGCGTCGGTGTCGGTGTCGGTGTCGTCGCTCAGTTCGGGGTCGACGAGTATGGGCAGGGTGACGTGGCGGAGGAGTTCCTGGAACGCGTCGTAGCGGCGTTGTTGGACGGTGCGGGCGAGCTTGTCCACCGCCACATCGGCACCGAACAGTGCCCTGGCCTCGGTCCAGTCGCGTTGGAACTCGATCTGTTCGAAGTGGGCGAGCATCACCTTCAACCGTGCATGATCTGAAGCTGGTCCTTCCACGTTGAGCATGCCGGTGAGCCCTGACTGGGTGAGCGATGCCTTCCGGTTCCGGTGCGCCCGGTCGGGGTCGGGGCCGTCTTGGTCCATCAGGTACTTCCACGCGGTCACGTACTGCTCGAAATCCAAGTACGACAGCTTGGCGGCGTGCTCCAAGAAGTCGTCGATCTGCTCGGCGACGTACATCCCCACCCGTGGTGCCCGCGACAGTCGGGCGAGCAGGAACGCCTGCGCAGCCCCGACCCTGCCGATCGTGAGCTGTTCGATGACTTGCGGGCAGGTGCGGGCGAAGCGTTCGAGGTCGCGATGTGCTCTGGCGTCGCGGTCGGCCCATCGGTACTCGGCCCGTCCATACCCGGCGAGATCACGATGCCCGTCGGCGTAGTACAGCTTGCGGGCTTCGAGTTCGCGGAACAGCCGGATGTGCTCGGCCAGCATCGAGCGGCGTTGGGCTTCGAGGTCTCGGCAGCGCGACAGGATCTCCGCATCCGAGAGCTCACCACCACCACCATCATCATCGGGTGGTGGGACGACCTGAGGGTCGTCGTCGATGGTCGTGGACATGCACACGCTCCTTCCCCCAACCCCACACAGCACCGGTGGGGTCGATCAACCAAGTTCGTGATGACGAGGAGACACAAGGTCCCGATCACGCTCCGGGGGAACACGGAACGACTCTGACGATCCTACGAAACCGGTGTGACAGCCCCGATGACACCGCCGGCCCACACCGAACGGACTGACACGATCATCATGCACCATCGGTGTGACACCGCGCAGCGGACGCAGCGAGTGCCGCTGGGGCGGCTGTCCACCGATCGCGAACTGCTGCCCCTCGGCGCTGATCGGCGCTGGTCGGCGTGGTGCCAGTGCAGTTCCCTGAAGCGGCATTCCGCCGGCGAGTTTCGTTGGGCTGTGTCAGGCCGTGCTGGCCCGGCCCTCGAAGGTCCATCCGAAGGGCTTGGGCTCCTTGGGATGTTGGTAGGTGGTGATGGTGTCGATCGCGAATCCGGCGCGGACGAGGATCGCAGGGATGTCTCGGGTGAGGTGGCAACCTCCGAAGAGGGCCTTGTTGATCGGCTCGATGCGGCGCTGTCGGCGGGCCACCTTCTGATCGGGTGAGATGCCGTGCTCGACGAAGTGGAGGCTGCCGCCCGGCTTGAGGATGCGGCGGATCTCGCCGAGCGCTGCGTCGACATCGGGGATGGAGCAGAGCGTCCAGGTCGACAGGACAGCATCTGCGGACGCATCGGGGAGGTCGATGCGTTCGCCGGCGAGGCTGGTGTGGTGGACGTGAGCGTGCCCGGCCTCGACCGGTTTGTTGTCGGGGCAGGGCCGGTCGTGTCACGTCAGCGCTTCTCGGGTCCGGGCGGCCAGCACCTCGACCGTCGCCGCCGTTCGATCCGTGTCGTTGCCGCTGAAGGTGAAGGTAGTCGCGAGCCAGACGGCAGTCGCTCACGCCGACTGATCCCTCATCCAGGATCGATGCCGGGCGTGGCGCGGGCGATGACGACGAGCTCTCGGCCCGGTCGGTCGGGTGCATCACGCACGTCGACGACCGTGAATCCGTTCACCGCGAGCGCATCCGTGATCTCCTCTCGATCGCGGAACCGCAACGTCGAGTCGGAGGTGACGATGTCGCCGCCGTCGAGGAACCGGAAGCTGTGGCGAAACGACACGAGCGGCAACTCCACGTCGGTCAGCTCGACCCAGTGCTCGACCCTGCCGGCGACGGTGTCGCTCGTGCAGATCGACTGCCCGCGTGTCCACTGCTCCCAACCGCGAGACGCAGGATCGCGCGTCTCGAACACCAGGTGGCCACCCGCTCGAAGGGCGCCGCGAGATCCGGCCAACGTCGTTGACCACTCCGCGTCGTGCACGAAGACCTGCGCGACGTTGCCGGTCATCGTCACGGCATCGACGGCCACCGGGGGGAGCATGGTCGCATCGCCCAGCAGCCACGTGACCCGGTCGGCCCCCGGCTTGGCTCGTGCGACATCGAGTGAGGCCTGTGCAGGGTCCACTCCGATCACCCTGACACCGCTCGCTGCCAGCCGGCAGCCGAGCACGCCGGTGCCGCAACCGATGTCGAGCACGCTGCGAGCGCCGAGCTCGCCGACGATCGCCTCGTAGTGGTCGAGATCGCAGCGGTCACCGTCGATCTCGTCGTAGATCGCGGCAAGCCGCGGGTCAGCGAAGACCAAGTCCGGCATGCACCGAACGATACGACGGATGCGGGTTCGGTGTCCCCATCCGCCGGTTGCACGGGCGATCGCGGATGCGCAGACCGCGACGCCGGGCTGCGCAGTCAGAGCGGTGGGCTGAGCGTGTAACCGGTCTCGAGCGGGTCGGCGGAGTCGGCCACGACGTAACGCGTCAGGCGTTGCGCGTGCTCGGACAGACGAAGCTGGTCGGCGCGCGTGATGCCTGGCACCATCGGCTCCCGGAACCATGGCGCGTAGTACTCGACGTTGGGGATCGCCCGGACGCTGTCCGACACGTTCGGTGTGCCTCCGTGCCACGCCCGTACATCACGGATCTGCACCGCTCCTGCCGGCGCCGGGCACACCGTGCTGAGCCGCATCCACTCGGGTTCCTCCGACAACCTCGGGATCGGCTCCAGCGAGTGCTGCGTCCCAGGGATCTGGCGGGTCGGACCGTTGAGCCTGGTCGTGTCCGTCGGCATGAAGTTCACGCAGACGTAGGGGCAGGGGAGGTCGCGGATCGACAGGCGACCCCGCGGGTCATGGAACGAGCTGTACGGAGTCGACTCCCGATCGACGAAGTCGCGCATGTCGGAGTGGAGCGGCTGGTACTCCACCGCGCCAGGCAGGCAGAAGTCCCCGCTCGCCGAGCGAACGATGTAGTCGGTCGACTCGAAGATCGCAGTGAGGATGGGCGTGATGGTCGGGAGGTCGATGAGCAGCTGCCATTCCGGCCGGTGCAGCATGCTCCTCGTGAGACTCGATCCGCCGAAGGAGTAGCGGTGTGAACCGCGGTTGCCGTTGCGATCTGGGTCGAGTGCGAGGATGCCGGCCACGACTTCGTCGACACCGGCACGCAGGAACTCATTCTGCTCGGCGTCGAGAGCATCGCGGACCACGACGAAGCCGTCGCGGCGAAAGAGCCGGACGGCGCGTTCGATCTCGGAGGGTTCCAGTACCTCGAGGCCGACGATGCCGTTGTTCGCGGCGAGGTGTTCCCGCAGCTCGATGACACGGCGGTCATCGCCGGCGGTCGCGTGTGAAGGCGTGGACACACACGGGATCGTGCCACACGTTCCATCGGAACATCGGAACATCGGAACATCGGCGCGGCGGCGTCGTGCACGACCGAAACCGGCCCGCCTCGAATCAGCGGTCGAGGGCCTTCTTCAGTGCAGCTGCGGCGAGCGAATTGGCCGCGGCGCCATCGTCCACGAAGTCGGCCAGCGAGAAGAACCCGTGGAACATGCCGTTGAAGCGGACGTGGCTCGTCGGCACGCCCAGGTTCGCCAGACGGACGGCGTACGAGTCGCCCTCGTCGCGCAGCGGGTCGAACTCGGCCGTGATCACCAGCGCAGGTGGGCCGTCGGCAAGGGCGGCATCGCTGGCGAACAGCGGTGACACGCGGGGATCGTCGGGGGAACCCTGGCCCCCGCTCAGGTAGTGGTCGATGAACCAGCCCATGGCGTCCTTGGTGAGGAAGTAGCCGGTTGCGTTCTCGTCGTAACTCGGCTGCGCCCGGGTGAGATCGGTGACCGGGTAGACGAGCAGCTGGAACGACAGCGGCGCCACACCGATGGTGGCCACGACGGCCGCAAGGTTGGCGCCGGCTGAGTCGCCTCCGATGGCGAGCCGGTCGGAGCGACAGCCGAGGGACGCAGCGTTCGCATGAGCCCATCGCAGTGCAGTGACGCAGTCCTCCAGGGCAGCCGGGAAGGGGTGCTCGGGGGCCAAGCGGTAGTCGACGCTCAGCACCGCATGCCCGCTGCCGTTGGCCAGCGCCCGACAGACGTTGTCATGCGAGTCGAGATCTCCGATCACCCACCCGCCTCCGTGGAAGTACACCAACAGGCCGCGGTCGGGTCGGTCGTTCGGTCGGTAGAACCTGGCGGGCACTCCACCAGCGTCGATGTCCTCCGCATGATGGATCTCCTCGACCGGAGGTCGTTGACGGGCCTTGCGTGCCGCACGTGCCTGCTCGGGCGTGCCCGAGTCGACGGGTGGGTCGCCGATGGCGGCCATCAGGGCGAGCAGGGACACGGCTTGGGCATGCAGTGGCACGTGCCGAGCTTGCCACAGCGGCCGGTGGCCGCTTCGAGCGGTAGCGTCCGGGCCGTGGCCGACACGCACTTGCATGCCCCCGACCTGGATCGGCTGGAGACGGCGCTGTTGGAGGCGTTCGGGGTACTCGGCGAGGGCCGCACCGGCACGAGTGCGGCGCCACGGCGGCGCGCGGGTGACCCGGTGCGCGACGGGTCACGGCTCACCGTCGATCACACCGAGATGCTCTTCGACGCCCAGCTGCAGAGCCGCCACCTCGACCACGCCGCGCGCTGGCTGCGCGGCAAGGGTCTCGGCTACTACACGATCGGCTCCGCGGGTCACGAGGGCAACGCAGCCGTGGCCGCGGCGCTGCGCCCCACAGATCCCGCCCTGCTGCACTACCGATCGGGCGGCTTCTATCTCGCCCGGTCCGCGGCGGTTCGCCCGGCCCGCCTGGCAGGCGCGCGCGATGTGCTGGCCGGCATGTTGGCGCTTGCCGAGGAACCGATCGCCGGCGGTCGCCACAAGGTGTTCGGCCATCCCGAGCTCGACATCATCCCGCAGACGTCCACGATCGCCTCGCACCTCCCGCGCGCGGTTGGCGTCGCGTTCGCGATCGATCGCGCCCGCCGGCTCGGCCTCCCGACGCGGTGGTCGGACGACTCGATCGTGGTCTGCTCGTTCGGCGATGCGAGCGTGAACCATTCGACAGCCCAGGGAGCGCTGAACACGGCCGGCTACACCGCGCACAACGGCATCGGACTGCCACTGATGTTCGTCTGCGAGGACAACGGCTGGGGGATCAGCGTGCCGTCGCCGGTCCGGTGGGTGGAGGCGACTCTCGCCCACCGACCCGGCATCCGCTACGCCGCGGCCGACGGCAGCGACCTCGCCGACGCGTTCGACGCGGCGGCTGATTTGGCCGAGTGGGTGCGCGCCGAACGCAGGCCTGCGGTGCTGCACCTCCGCACGGTGCGGTTCATGGGCCATGCCGGCACTGATGTCGAGAGCGGCTATCGCAGCGCCGCGTCGGTCCGAGCCGATCTCGCTCGCGACCCGCTGCTCGGAACGGCGAGGTTGCTGATCGACGCGGGCGTGACGACGCCAGCGGCTCTCGTGGAGCGCTATCTCGACGGTCGTCGCGAGATCCGTTCGCTGGCGATCGAGCTGTCCACACGGCGGACCCTGGAGACGGCTGCCGAAGTGATGGCGCCGTTGTCACCGCGTCGTCCTGCCAGCGTCGCATCCCGCTCGCTGTCGGCAGCATCCGACGAGGACCGTCGAGCGTTCTTCGGGGGCAAGCTGCCTGAAGCGGAAGGCGCGCTCACGCTCGCCGAGAACATCAACCGTGCGCTCGGCGACGTGCTGTTGGCCATGCCCCACGCCGTGGTGTTCGGTGAGGACGTCGGCGCCAAGGGGGGCGTGTACGGCGTCACCCGCGGGCTCGCGAAGAAGGCAGGCGCGGCGAGGGTGTTCGACACCCTGCTCGACGAACAGTCGATCCTCGGGCTCGCACTCGGTGCCGGCGTGAGCGGGCTGCTGCCGATCCCGGAGATCCAGTACCTCGCCTACCTCCACAACGCCGAGGACCAGCTGCGTGGGGAGGCCGCGAGCCTTTCGTTCTTCTCCAACGGTGCGTACCGCAACCCGCTCGTGGTGCGCGTCGCCGGTCTCGCATACCAGAAGGGTTTCGGCGGCCACTTCCACAACGACGACGCCGTGGCAGTCCTGCGTGACATCCCGGGCATCGTGATCGCGAGCCCGGGCCATCCCAGTGACGCAGCTCCGATGTTGCGGAGCTGTGTGGCCGCTGCGGATGTCGACGGCACCGTGTCGGTGTTCCTCGAGCCGATCGCGCTCTATCACACACGTGATCTGCACCAGCCCGACGACTCCGGTTGGACCGCGACCTACGTCGCCCCGCCGCGCTGGGGCGGCGCACAGGTGCCGATCGGTCAGGGCCGCGTCGCTCGGCAGGGCGATGACGTGTTGATCGTGACGTGGGCCAACGGTCTGTACCTGTCGCTGCGTGCCGCTCGCCGGCTCGCCGCGCGCGGGATCACGGCTCGGGTGTTCGACCTGCGGTGGCTCGCGCCGATGCCGATCGACGAGGTGCTCGTGCACGCGAACGAGATCGGCAAGGTGCTCGTGGTCGATGAGACCCGGCGCAGCGGTGGCGTCGGTGAGGGCGTGGTGTCGGGCCTGGCCGAGCGTGGGTACACCGGTGCGATCGAGCGACTCGCCGCGGAGGACTCGTTCATCCCTCTGGGCGACGCCGCGAACCTGGTGCTCGTCGGCGAGGACGACATCGTCGCGGGCACCTTGCGACTCCTCGGCGGGCGCCGCACGTGATGCGTGCTGCGGTCGCCGCCGCGGCGAACGTGGCGGTGCGCTGAGCGAGGACTCAGCCGGCTGCAGGTGCCGCGTCGTCTGGGGCGGGAGCTGCGTCTGCCGCGGGGACCGGGGCCGGCTCCTTCTTCTTCGGCGGTGGGACGCCCACGCTCGGAGCTCGGTCGGCGAACTCGGGCCAACGGCGACGGCTCACGATCGAAAGGGTGCGCAACAGCTTCATCGCGACCTCGTCCTCCTGGGCGGGGCGGGCGATGATGGTGCCATCGGCGATCATCCGGTTGATCACCTCTTCGCCGAGCTCGGTGCGCACGATCGTGAGCGTCCAGTCGTTGTCCTTGCCGATGCCGCCAGTGGCGATGTCGGAGTGCTCTGCTGCGAAGTCGGGGCAGTTCTTGCAGCCCTCACGCGTCCACTTGTGGCACTCCTTGAGATCGATCTCGTGGTACGAGCCGTCCTTCATCCAGATCTGGAAGACGCCCTTGATGTTCATCTTCACCATGTCCTGCTTCTTCAGGCCGTACTTGGCCTCGAACAGTTCGGGGAAGATCGCGTCGTCGAAGGTCTTCGAGCAGAGCAGCCCGATGTTGAACAGGAACGGCTTGCTCACCTTGCCGGCCTTGCGGTCCCACATCACCGGCGGTGACGAGGTCTGGCAGCCCATGCCGACGAGTGCGAGCCGACTGAAGCCGCGCGCTTTCGCTTCGGGAAGTGCGAGCGGGTTCGCGCAGTAGGTGTAGCGGCTGCCCGCGGTGGCGAGCACCTCGTCGCGGTTGGCGACCACGACGGGCTTGGCCTTCCATGCGTCGTCGGCCTCGACGCCGCTCACGAGTGCCGCCTCGATGTAGTCGTGCTCGAGCAGCCAGTTGAGCATCGCCGAGACGAAGCCGCCGTCTTGGCCCTTCGTGTGCTCCTCATCGTTCGCGGCGCGAGTGAGCAGCAGTTGGCGCCAGATGCCCGACATCTCGTTCGGTTCGCGAACTCGACCGAACAGGTGCATGTCCGCTGCCGGCTCCCATGCCCTGAACCGGGGACATGCGCGGGTGCACGTGGTGCAGCCTTTCTCCCCATGGATGCAGTTGTCGAGGCCGAGTTCCTCTTCGAGGTGGAACGGCTTGTACTTGCCCTCCTCGTGCTCGTAGCCGATGACGTCATGGGGGCACGTGACGACGCATCCGGCGCATCCGGTGCACAGCCCGGTGGTGATCACCTCGGCGTAGAGCTCCTTCCACTGTGCGGTCCATCGCTCGGCCTTCGGTGCGTCGGCGCCAGGTGAAGAAGGGGGTGCAGGCTCTGTCACGGTCACGCCTCGACTCTAGGCACACGTCGCGTCGGGCTGAGTCGTCGAGCGCGGATGCGGTGTGCGCCATCGCTGACACCGTCGGGCGGGTCGATCGTCGGGACGCCTCGTCGACGAACCGTTTGTTCACGGTGGTGCGGCACGCCTGAAACAGACACGTAACAGTTCCGCGGGAGTGTGCGCAGGCCCCTACCCATGTGCGGTGCGTCTCCGGTGACGCTCGGCACCCCATCCCTCGGAGCACTGATGGAAAGCGGAAACGTCGCCTGGGTCCTGGTGTCGGCAGCAATGGTGCTGTTCATGACGCCCGGCCTGGCCTTCTTCTACGGCGGCATGGACCGAGGACGAAACGTCCTCAACATGCTGATGATGAACTTCTACTGCGTCCTGATCGTCCCGATCCTGTGGGTCGTGGTCGGGTATTCGTTGTCACAGGCGCCGTTCGGCAACGACTACATCGGCGGGTTCGACAACGCCTTCCTGAACGGCATCGGCATCCTCGGCGACGACGCAGGAGGCACGCTCGCGACCATTGCGTTCCTCGGCATGTTCGCGGCGATCACGCCGGCGCTGATCTCCGGTGCCGTGGCCGACCGCATGAAGTTCTCGGCGTGGGCGATCTTCGTCCCGTTGTGGTCGCTGCTGGTCTACGTGCCGGTGTTCAAGTGGGTCTACGGCGGCTGGCTCGGCCAGCGCGGCTCGCTCGACTTCGCCGGTGGCACCGCGATCCACGTCAATGCCGGCATTGCCGCACTTGCGGCTGTCCTCGTGCTCGGCAAGCGCAAGGGCTGGCCCACCGAGGGCCATCCGCCGCACTCGATGCCGTTGGTGATGATCGGGACCGGCATCTTGTGGTTCGGCTGGTTCGGATTCAACGCCGGCTCGGCGCTTGCTGCCAATGGCCAGGCCGTTCAAGCGTTCATGAACACCTTTCTCGCTGCTGCAGCGGCCGGGCTCGCCTGGGTCGTCGTCGAATGGCTGCGTGACGGCCACCCGACCAACCTGGGTGCCGCGTCGGGCATCGTCGCCGGCCTCGTCGCGATCACCCCGGCAGCGGGTTACGTGTCAGGCATGAGTCCGATCTGGATCGGGCTCGTCGCCGGTGTCGTGTGCTGCTATGCCGTCAAGCTCAAAGTCAAGGCGGGCTACGACGATGCGCTCGACGTGGTCGGCGTCCACTTCGTCGGCGGGCTCGTCGGCTCGCTCCTCATCGGGTTCTTCGCCAACCCGGAGTTCTTCGGCGGTTCGTTCATGGAGGGCGTCTTCTACGGCGGCAACATCGAGCTGCTCCTCGAGCAGGCGCTCGCCAACGGTGCCGCGATCGTCTGGTCGTTCGTGGTCACCTTCGCCATCATGAAGGTGCTCGCCGTCACGATCGGTGTCCGTGTCGACGATGAGTCCGAGGCAACTGGGCTCGACCTCGCGCTGCACAGCGAGACCGCCTACCACTCCGGTTCGCTCGGCTGATCCGTCCGAACCC
This sequence comes from uncultured Acidimicrobiaceae bacterium, assembly GCA_963791635.1. Lineage (GTDB taxonomy): Bacteria > Actinomycetota > Acidimicrobiia > Acidimicrobiales > Ilumatobacteraceae > VFMC01. The sequence goes on along the minus strand of CAWBTC010000018.1, from coordinate 208,521 downwards.
GAGCGACGAACGAACCGCAACCCAACAGGAACGGATCAGGAGCACCACATGAAGCTCATCACCGCAATCGTCAAGCCGTTCAAGCTCGACGAGGTCAAGTCGGCGCTCCAGTCGGCCGGCATCAGCGGCATCACCGTCGGCGAGGTCCGAGGGTTCGGTCGCCAGGGCGGTCACACCGAGGTGTACCGAGGTGCCGAGTATCGCATCGACTTCGTCCCGAAGGTCCGCCTCGAGATCGTCGTCGCCGACGACGCCGTCGACCAGATCGTCGGCGCCATCTCCGAGGCGGCCAGAACCGGCAAGATCGGTGACGGCAAGATCTGGGTCAGCAACATCGATCAGATCGTGCGGATCCGCACCGGTGAATCCGGCGTCGACGCCATCTAGGGGGTGGGCTCGGAGTTGCATCCTCGACCGTGCGGCACAGCGTGCCCTTCGCCGTTCAGACGGCCGTCCGCTGGTCGTTTCCCGAGTCGTTCGCGGCAAGGGAGAAGCCGCGTCCCTGCGCGCTGCGGATCACGAGTCCGAGACCCTGGAGTCGCCGGCGAACGCGGAACACCACACCGTCGAGCGCCTTCGGCCCCGGTGCGCCGTCCGGCCACAGCGACGGCCTCCAGTCGTGCACGGTCGGCCACCCGACCTGGCTGCTCCAGCAGCACCGAGACGAACGCGGCCTGCGCCGGCGCTGAGCACCACGCTCATGCCGCCGAAGTGCACGATGTGGTTCCGGTCGACGACGGGATGATCGTGCTCGAGCCGTTCGAGCACGCTGGCCAGGCGCTGAAGTCGGGCGATGACGTCGCCCTTGCTCGGCGGGCATTCGAACCCAGTCCTCGTCCAACCCGAGTGCCGACGGCGCCTCGGCGTCGTGGGCGACCAGGAGCAGGCGCGGCACTCCCGCCCTGGCGAGGCTGCTGGCGCAGGCTCTGGTCGGTAGGCCACCCCACGAGCTCCACCCCGGCTCGCTCAGCGAGATCTTCGAGCTCGTCGGTCGGACGGGATCACATCTGCACGGTACGAACGATGTGTTTCAGCTCCGAGAAGCGTCGATGAACGCGAAGCACAAGATGGTGCGCTCGGACATCTCGACACGTGAGACTGTCGAGATGGTTTCACGCGCACGCCCACGATCCGGATCACCTGCCGGGTCACGTCGGCGACGAGGGCGCTGACGATGGCCCAGCCGATCGACGCAGCCACCATCAAGCGGCTGCGCACGCAGCTCGTCAACGACGCCGACCTCGCCGGACGCGGCCTCGCGAGGCGGCTCTCGCAGCAAGCCGACTCCTGGTTCGAGAGCCTCGCCTCCGGGCTGCCGTCCGGGTGGGCGCTCATGGCCACCGGTGGGTACGCAGGTGGCGTGCTCTGCCCCGGCAGCGACATCGACGTCGTCCTGGTGCACCCGAACAAGGCGAACGACGCACAGGTGCGCAGCATCGCCGAAGGCCTCTGGTATCCGTTCTGGGACGGCGGCATCAAGCTCAGTCCCGCGGTGCACACCACCAAGAGCCTGCTCGGTCTGGGAAGCGACGACCTCGAGAGCGCGACGACGATCCTTCGCCTTCGCTGCCTTGCCGGCGATGCGGATCTCGTGCAACGACTCCAACACGACGCGCTCGAGCAGTGGCGCCGCAGGCCGATGGTCTGGCTCCAACGGCTCCACGAGTCGGCGCAGCTGCGGTGGCAGCGCCTCGGCGACGTCGCGTCATTGCTCGAACCGGATCTCAAGGACGGACGTGGCGGACTACGCGACTACGACATGATCCGGTGGGCGCTCGCGATGGATCGCCCCGACGTCAGCTCCGCGCTCGAGGGTCCGTTCGAGGATCTCGCCGGACCGGCGGAGGTGCTCCTCGCCGTGCGCTGTGAACTGCACCGCGCGACCGGACGGTTTGTGAACACGCTGCTGCTGCAGGACCAGGACCGCGTCGCTGAGGCGATGGGCTACTTCGATGCCGACGCGCTGATGTTGGAGGTCTCGTCGGCTGCGCACTCCATCGAATGGGCCACGGAGCGCTTCTGGCGCCGGGTGGACCGTCTGGTGAAACGCAGCGGCAAGGGTTCGTCGAAGCAGCTGCCCGATCACGTCGCCGGCGTGACGGTGATCGACGACGAGGCGCAGATCATCGCCGACGCCGATGTCGACGAGCAGTCGTTCGTGTTTCGCATGGCCGCCGCCGCCGCGCATGCCGGCTACCCGATCAGCGCTCGATCGCTGCGGATGATGGCGAGCCGCGGTTCGGAGCCCGGTGAGCTCTGGACCGAACGCACCCGTCGTGCATTCCTCAGCCTGCTGGGAGCTGGCCAGCCGATGGTTCACGCCGTCGAGGCGTTGGAGCGCTACGACCTCTTCAGCCGCTACCTCCCCGAGTGGCGGGCGGTGCGCAGCCGACCACAGCGCAACGCGTTCCACACCTACACCGTCGACCGTCACCTCCTCCAGACCGTGGCCAACGCCGGCGAGCTGATGCGTGGCGTGTCGCGTCCCGACCTGTTGCTCGTTGGCGCGCTCCTCCACGACATCGGCAAGGGCTACCCCGGTGATCACACCGAGGCCGGCGTCGAACTCGTCGACTCGATCGGCGAACGCATGGGCTTCCCTCCCGACGACGTCGCCGTGGTGCGCGCGCTGATCGAGCACCATCTGCTGCTGTCGGAGACCGCCACCCGGCGCGACCTCTCCGATCCGCGCACGGCTGCGAACGTCGCCGCTGCCGTCGGCGATCAGGTCACGCTCGAGTTGCTGGTGGCGCTCACGGAGGCCGACAGCCGAGCGACCGGACCGGCGGCGTGGTCGTCGTGGAAGGCCACCCTGATCGACGAACTCGTGCACGCCGTGTCGATGTCGATTCGTGGCGAGCACCACCCGAGCGACACCACACCGCTCGACAGTCGCTTCTCACACCTGGTCGACCAGGTGCAGGCTGGTGGAGGGGTGCTGATCGAACACGAGTCGATCGGCGATTTCGAGATGCTGCGGATCGCCAGCGCCGACCGCCGCGGTCTGTTCTCCCTGATCGCCGGCACCCTGGCCCTGCACGGTCTCGACGTCGTCGGCGCCGAAGCGTTCACCGGTGCTGATGGTACGGCGGTCGACGAGTTCCGGATCCTGCGTGCGAACGGCACCGCTCCGAACTGGTCGAAGTTCGCCCACGACCTGCGCGGCGTGCTGTCCGGTGACGTGGACATCGACGCCCGGCTCGAGCAGCGGATCAAGAGCATGGGCAAGTCGCGTCGCGCCACGTCGGCGGTGCTGCCCCGCTTCGAGGTGTTGATCAGCAACGAGGCGTCCGACTCGATGACGATGATCGACGTCCGCGCCCCTGATGCGCCCGCCACGCTGTACCGGCTCTCGCATGCGCTCGCAGGCGCTGGCTACGACATCCGCTCGGCGAAGGTCGCGACGCTCGGCCACGAGGTCGTGGACGTGTTCTACGTCGAGTGCCCCGATGGCAAGCTGCCGGCGGCCAGCCATGGCGATCTGCGTGAGTGCCTCACGTCAGCGCTCGCCTGAACGACGCACGACCCCACGCACCCCGGACGCACGACCCCACGCACCCCGGACGCACCCGAGGGCGGTCCGGCTGACCGGACCGCCCTCGGATCGATGGTGTCGTGCTCGGCGACCCGTCGGTGCCGGCCGGGACGATGTCAGATGGCGTCGGTGCCCTCTTCGCCCGTGCGAATGCGGATCAGACGCTCGACCGTGGTGACCCAGATCTTGCCGTCGCCGATCTTGCCGGTCGCAGCACTCGAGGTGATCGCCTCGATCGCGCTCGTCGGCCACGGCATCGTCGACGACGAGCTCGAGTTGGATCTTCGGGACGAAGTCGATCTTGTACTCCGCACCTCGGTAGGTCTCGGTGTGGCCGCCCTGACGGCCGAAGCCGCGGACCTCGCCGACCGTGAGCCCTTGGATGCCGATCGCCTTCAACGCGTCCTTGACGTCGTCGACCTTGAACGGCTTGATGATGGCTGTGATGAGTTTCATGTCCTTCGGAAGCCTCCGTGTGAGAAAAGTGTAGATCGTGTGGCCGGAACGCCCCCGGGTCGACTCTCACGCCCAGATGTTGGAGTGGGAGACGACCCGGGGACTGCCCCTACCGGGGACCGGCGTTTCCGGTTCCGATCCCCGTGCGCATGAACGGCACGCCGTTCAGCTCATGGCCCCCGCCAAGGGCCTGGTGATTGGGGTGACTGGGTCGAGGTGTCAGTCGTTGTAGGCCGCGACGCCCATCTCGGGGATGTCCACGCCGGAGATCTCGATGTCCTCGGTCACCCGGATGCCACCCTTGGTGTACTTGTTCTGGATGCTGAAGAAGGCGAAGGCGAACCCGAAGATCACGGTGCAGATGACGAGCGCGCCCAGAGCCTGTGCCCCGAGCTGGCCGCCATCGCCGTAGAGGATGCCCTTGACGCCTTCGACGTCAGAGCCGTTCCAGGCGCCGCCGTACTTGCCATTCGAGAAGATGCCGACGCTCAGCACACCGAAGATGCCGCCGACGCCGTGGACTGCAATGGCGCCGACCGGATCGTCGATGCCCTTCTTCTCGAGGAAGAAGACCGCCTCGATCACGATGACGGCAGCAAGTGCTCCGATGAGCGCTGCCGACCATGGGGCCACGAACGCACAAGGAGCAGTGATCGCCACGAGGCCGGCGAGCATGCCGTTCACCATCATGCCTGGGTCAGGCTTGCCAGTGCGCTGCGTGATGTAGAACATCGCCACGACAGAGCCGACAGCAGCAGCAATCGCAGTGTTCGTGGCGACGGTCGCGAACCGGATGTCGCTGGAGGCGAACGTCGAGGCAGCGTTGAAGCCGAACCAGCCGAACAACAGGATGAAGCAGCCGGTGATGGCCATCGGGATGTTGTGGCCGGGGATCGCCCTCGGCTTGCCGTCGGCTCCGAACTTGCCGATGCGGGGGCCGAGCACCATCGCGCCAGCCAACGCGGCCACACCACCCACAGCATGTACCACGCCGGAGCCGGCGAAGTCGACGTATCCGGCACCGAGGCCCATGGTGTCCCAGGTCTTGGCCAGCCAACCCCCACCCCAGGTCCATGCTGCGAACACGGGGTAGTAGAACGCGCCGCAGAACAAGCCCCAGATCACGAAGCTCTTCCACTTCCACCGTTCTGCCATGGAGCCAGTGGGGATGGTCGCCACGGTGTCCATGAATGCGACCATGTAGAGGAAGAACGCGAGCAGCGCGGGCGATGCGTTGTCGCCGAGGTGCTCCCATCCGTGCCAGAGGAAAGCCCAGTTGCCGGAGCCGATGAGTGGATCGCCGTTCATGGGGGCGTCGAGTCCGAAGTAGCCCGGGTAGCTGAAGCCGCCGAAGGCGAGTGGGAATCCGATGAACAGGAAACCCACGAAGCCGAGACCGAAGATGGCGAAGTTCGTGCTCATCACTTCGGCAGCGTTCTTCTTCTGGGTGAAGCCGGTCTCGACGAGTGCGAAGCCGGCTTGCATGAAGATCACCAACGTGGCGCCGATGACGATCCACAACAGGTTCGTCGACTCGGTGAGGAGCTGGATCGGCTCCTTCTCCTCGGCGAAAGCCGAGCCGGTGACCAACAGAGCGGGAACGGCTGCGCCGATGAGACCACCGACGATGTATTTGAGTGCGGGACGTGATCGCACGTGTACCTCCTGCGGAACGCGAATTGGGGTGTAGGGGCGTGATGGGCTGCTCGACGCAACGCTGGGGCGAGTCGGGCGAACGGTAAGAGAGACACGTTTCCCGCTCGTCGCCGATCTGTTTCCGGCGTGTGGCGATTGCGTGCATCTGCTGGAGGCGGGCGTGACGCGTGCCGATGTGCGCTCGGTGATCCACCGCTGGTGCAGGCGCGGCCGAACCGGGGTGAGCGGAGAATGGGCCGGACGAGGCGGCGCGTCTGCCCGCGTGCGCCGTTCGGTGGGCGGTCGCCAGCGTCTGCGCGTCAGCGTCTGCGGCGCGGGCCGCTGCCGGTCGCAAGCGATTGGCGGACGCGCTCGACGATGCTCTCGTCGAGCTTGCGACCGAAACGATCGCTCACGGTGAACCGGTCACTCACGCGGCCGTCCTCCGACGACAGCCGCGCCGAGTGCACGATCACCTTCGCCGATGCGAAGGCCCTCGCCACCGCGCGCAGCAGTCCTGGCGAGTCGTCCGCCGTCACGGTGCACACCGTGTACCACGGCAGCGCGTCGTGCTGGACCGTGAACTGGACGTCGACCGGTCCGACCGCAGCCAACGGACGCTTGAGACCCGCCTCGAACGCAGCGCCCACGATGGGTGCACTCGGCCGCTCGGAGGAGCGCACGACGAAGCTGTCGACCACGCCGCCGTCGGGCCACGTGGCGATGTCGGCGCGGACGATCTCGAGCTGCGAGTCCGCGAGGACATCCGTCAGGCGTGCGAGGAGCCCATCCGTGTCGCGGCAGGCGACGTCGATCACCCAGTGGTCGACCTCCTCCACCGGACTCACCGCCACGCGCACGACGCCGGGACGTGGCAGCGGTTCGATCAGGCGGGCCTGGCGAGCGAGTACTTCCGGATCGTGCGACAGCAGATGCGCCGTCGCGGTGTGTCGCAGCCGGTCGACAGGTGCCGGGTCGTCCAGCAGGCGCTGTGCGGCAGCCAGGCGTGCACCGGCGAGGTTGGTGGCGCTACTGCTGACGATCTCGGGGTGGCCGAGTGCTTCGGTGATCAAGCGGTACAGCAGGTCGAGTCGCTCCCACTGTGCAGACGTGAGCTCGGCGAGCGCCTGAGCGAGAAGGTAGGCATCGCGGGCGTGCGCAGGATCTGCGAGATGAGTCGCGAGCTGAAGCACCTCGGTCTCGTCGAACCCGCCGGTGTCGTGGCCGCGACGATGGAGCACGTGAGCGTCGTCCACGACGGACATGATCCGCTGCGCCTCGAGATCGGGAGCGAGACGCGCTGCGAGCTGCTCGCGTTCGATGGTGGTCGCTCCGACGTCCGAGACGAGGGCCGCAAGCGCGAGGTGCTCCGTGGACGATGCAAGCAAGAACTCGGGCGTGTGCGCCGCGACCGCAGTGTGCAACCGATCGACCGTGGCGAAGCGCAGCGAGCCGAGCGGGTCGAGGTCCGTCATGTCGGCACGACGCCGATGCATCGCGAGCGCCACCTCGGGCAGGGCGCGTTCGAGCACTCCGGATACGTCGAGGAATCGCCAGGCCCTCGGCTCGTCGATGCGCAGCAGGTTCACCAACGCCGTCGTGTCGTCCGGTGTCCAGGTGATCGGCGCCGTGCGGTGCTCGCCGAACCACTGGAGCAACTCGTCCGACGGCGGCGCCGCCGGTGCCAGAAGCGCAGTCGCCAACGCGACGGGCACGGTGGCCGACACTGGTGGCGTCTCGCGCAGCACCGCCTCGCCGCCGCGCACCTCCACCCATCCGCCCTCGGGTGTGGTGGCGCCCATGGCGACATCGGGTGCAGGAGGGGTTCGACCCAGGCGAGCTCGCAACATCGGCGGCGCCAAGACGGTCGACAAGAGGACGACGATGAGCAGCGTGCCGTATTGATCGGCGTCGAGGACCCCGTTGGCCAGTCCGATCGACGCGAAGATCAAGCCGACTTCGCCACGAGGGATCATTCCCATCCCGATCAGCAAGCGGTCGGCGCGACGGCCACGTATCGCCCAGCCGGCGACGAGCTTGCCGGCGACTGCGATCGCGGTCATCACCAGCGCCACGGCGATCACCGATGGCTTCGCCATCGAGGCCAGATCGGCGTTGAGGCCGATGCTGACGAAGAAGACGGGGACGAACACGTGCGATACGGCACTGAGGTCGGACGCGATCCGGTCGTGCTGATCGGTGCGACCGAGCGCCAGGCCGGCCATGAACGCTCCGATGATGAACGCCAGCTTCGCGAGGTCGGCGAGCTCGGCGAACGCCACCATCAGCGCAAAGCCTGCCACCGAGGCCGTGGCGCCCGACGTGGCGATCCTCCCGATGGCCCGGAACAGCCTCGGGATCAGGAACACACCGATGAGGCCGGTGCCCGCCAGGAAGGCCAGCGCGAGCCCCAGGGTCTCTGCCACGGTGCCGATTCCCACCTCGCCACCGGTGACCACCTTCACCACGACGGTGAGGATGACCAGGCCCAACACGTCGTCCGCGACCGCCGCACCGAGCACGATGCGTGCCTCCACGGTCGCGAGTGCTCGGAGATCGCCGAACACTCGCGCCGTGATGCCCACGCTTGTCGCGGTGAGCGCGGCACCGAAGAACACCGCCGCGTTGCCGCCCATGCCGAACGCAGCGGCTGCGGCACCTCCGGCAGCGAACGGCACCACCACACCCACGATGGCCACGGCCAACGATGCCGCACCGACCTTGCCGATCTCGCCGAGGTCCATCTCCATGCCGACGGACAACAACAACAGCAGGACGCCGATCTCGGCGAGTACCCCCAACGACACACCGCGCTGACCACCGAGTTCGACGAGGCCCAGCACCGAGGGCCCGATGAGGACACCCGCAGCGATCTCGCCGAGCACGGCCGGGACCTTGAGGTGCTCTGCCACCTCTGCAGCAACCTTGGCCGCGACGAGGACGATCAGGAGATCGAGCAGGAGGCGTGCAAGATCGACGGAGAGTCCGGCTGCGATCATCGGCCCTTGTTCTAGATCATCGCGGTCGCCATGCCCTCGGCGGCCGGACTCAACATCCAGCCACGAGAGCGCACGGTGAGGATCGCGTCGCCGCCGAGGCGACGACGCAGACCGACGAGGACGCTGTCGCACCGGCGCTCACTCAGATCGGCGAGGCCAGCCTGACGGGCGAGCTCTCGTCGACTGAGCACGCGGCCACGGTTGGCGAGCAGCGCAGCGAGAACTGCCCGCTCCTGCACACCGAGGGACACCGATCCGAGGGGTGTGGAGTTGGCATCGACCTGGGTGGCAGGAGCGGACATGGCCATTGACCAGCACGTTACGGACCCCAGGTTTCCCCCGGGTTCGGCGTCTGTGAACGGGCTGTGAACCCACGCAGGATTTCCACCCACTTGACCCGTGGGTCAATACTGGTGACATGGACCTGAGCTACTCCGCAGACGCCGAAGCGTTCCGTGTCGAGATCCGCACCTGGTTGGAGGGGAACCTCCCTGCCGGCTGGATGGAGGCCGACTTCGAGATGACCCCCGAGGATCGCAAGGCGTTCAACGAGGGCTGGCCGACGAAGCTCTTCGAAGGCGGCTGGATCTGCGCCACCTGGCCGAAGGAGTACGGCGGCAAAGGGCTCACGACCATGCAGGGCGTGGTGTTGGCGGAGGAGTTCGCTCGCACGAAGGCACCGCTGCGCGCCGACTTCTTCGGTGACACCCTCGTCGGCCCGACGATCCTGCAGTGGGGCACCGAGGAGCAGAAGCGCGAGTTCCTGCCGCAGATCCTGAACGGCACGATGCGCTGGTGCCAGGGCTTCAGCGAGCCCAACAGCGGCTCCGACCTCGCGTCGCTCAAGACGCAGGCGGTCCTCGACGGCGACGAGTGGGTCATCAACGGTCAGAAGGTGTGGACCACCGGGGGCCACCACGCCGACTACTGCTTCCTCCTCACCCGCACCGATCCCGAGTCGCCCAAGCACAAGGGCATCAGCTACCTCCTCGTGCCGATGCGTCAGCCTGGCGTGGAGGTGCGCGGCATCGTGCAACCCGACGGAACGGCCGAGTTCTGTGAGGTGTTCTTCACCGACGCCCGCTGTCCGAAGGACAACGTCGTCGGTGGGGTCAACAACGGCTGGAAGGTCGCCAACTCCACGCTCGCGTTCGAGCGCGGCATGAGCGCCACCACCGGATACCGCCGCTTCGAGGAGGAGTACAAGCTGATGGTCGCGATGGCCAGAGAGCACGGCACCATCGAGGACCCCGACATCCGACAGCGCCTCATGTCCTACTACTCGAAGATCCAGATCCTGCGCATCAACGGGCTCCGCTCGCTGTCGTCGACGCTTGCCGGATCGAAGGACCTCGGGGTCGCCGCGCTCGGCGCGACCAACAAGATGTTCTGGACCGAGATGCACAAAGCCGCAATGGAGCTCGCCCTCGACATCAACGGCGCGCACTCGATGCTGATCGACACCACCGGTCCCACCGGGTCATGGCCGGGCGCCGCCCGCGACAAGCGTCGCGACGGCTACCCGGTGAGCCCGATGATGAGCTCGTTCTTCTTCAGCCGCAGCGAGACCATCTGGGGTGGCACGAGCCAGATCCAGCGCAACATCGTCGGTGAGCGCGTGCTGGGGTTGCCGAAAGAGCCCCAGGTCGTCTGACCCATCCGGGGTCGACCAGGGCGAAGCCCCGTGGAGGTTCACACGACTGTCATAGTGTCGTGATGGTGAGGACACACGGGCTGATGAACGTGAGCGGATGACGATGGCACATGTGCGCACCGACGCCGACACGTGGGACGAGCTGGTGGCTCCCGACGGAACGCCACGTGCAGCGGCGCGGGCACTGCTCGATCAGCTGGCAACACTGGAGCACAGCGAACTGCTCGAGCGTCAGACCCTCGCCGAGCTCGACATCCTGACGATGGGGATCACGTTCACGGTCTACTCCGACGGGCGAGGCATCGATCGTGCCTGGCCGTTCGACATCATCCCGCGGGTGATCGCCGCGTCCGAGTGGCACCATGTCGAACAGGGGCTGAAGCAGCGCCTCCGGGCGATCAACATGTTCATCGACGACCTGTACCACGATCAACGGATCATCGCCGATGGCGTGTTCCCGGCCGAGCTGCTCGAGGACTCGAAGAACTTCCGGTCCGAGTGCGTTGGAGCGAATCCGGCGCACGGCGTGTGGGCGCACATCTCCGGCAGTGATCTGGTGCGCGATGCCGACGGCACGATGTACGTCCTGGAGGACAACCTGCGCGTGCCCTCCGGCGTCAGCTACGTGCTCGAGAACCGCGCGATCAGCAAGCGGGTGTTCGCCGACCTGTTCGCCAGACAGAGCATCCTCCCGGTCGACAGCTACACCGACGAACTGAATCGGATGCTCGTGTCGATCGCGCCGGACGGGATCACCAACCCGACCATCGCGGTGCTCACGCCAGGGGTCTACAACTCGGCGTACTTCGAGCACTCGTTCCTGGCGCAGCGCCTGGGAGCGGTGCTGGTCGAGGGTGCCGACCTCATGGTCGACGACGACGAGTGCGTCTACATGCGCACCATCGGCGGCCTCGAACGGGTGCACGTGATCTATCGCCGCATCGACGATGAGTTCCTCGACCCCGAGGCGTTCCGGTCCGACAGCACGCTCGGCGTGCCCGGCCTGATGCGCTCGTGGCGTGCGGGCAAGGTCGCGATCGCGAACGCTCCGGGCGCGGGGGTGGCCGATGACAAGGTCGTCTACGCCTGGGTTCCGGACATCATCCGGTACTACACCGACGAAGATCCACTGCTCGCGAACGTCCCGACGTATCGGTGCCACTACCCCGACGAACGTGCCCATGTCATCGAACACATCGATCAGCTCGTGGTGAAGCCTGCGAACGAGAGCGGCGGCTACGGGCTGTTGATCGGCGACCGCGCCACCCGCAGCGAGCTCGACGCACACATCCGAATGATCGAGGCCGATCCGCGCAACTGGGTGGCGCAGCCGATCCTGTCGCTGAGCACGGTGCCGACGCTGTGCGACGGCGAGATCGAGCCGCGTCACGTCGACCTGCGCCCGTTCATCCTGAGCGGTGCCGGCAGCTACGTCACCGCCGGTGGTCTGACACGGGTCGCGTTGCGCAAGGGGTCGCTCGTCGTCAATTCGTCCCAGGGTGGCGGCAGCAAGGACACCTGGATCGTCGAGGCCGACTGATGGATCGACGCCGCAGTTCGACGACAGCAGGTTGACGACGATGCTGCTCTCGCGCGTCGCCGACAGCCTCTACTGGGGCGCCAGATACCTCGAACGTGCCGAGGACACCGCTCGCATCGTGCGGAGCTACACCGAGATGGTGATCGACCTGCCCACGAGCGCGCTCTCCACGTGGGAGCCGTTGCTCGCCGTTGCGGGCAGCAGCGTCCTGTTCGAGCAGCATCACGAAGGCCAGAAGGTCGGAGTCGGTGAACTGTCGATCGTGCGCTACCTCGTGGCCGACGAACACAATCCGGGCAGCATCTCGTCGTCGGTCGAGTCGGGACGAGAGAACCTCCGGACCACTCGCGAGATCATCCACCGCGAGGCGTGGCAGACGGTGAACGACCTGTACCTGTACGTCAGTTCGAACGCCGCCGGCGGGGTGGAACGGCGCAGCCGGGCTCGATTCCTGGGGCATCTGATCGGTGAGTGCCAACAACTCGACGGTGTGATGACGACGGTGATGAACCGTGACGAGGCCTACGAGCTGTGGCGCCTCGGGCAGTCGTTGGAGCGCGCCGACATGACGACTCGCGTGGTGGGTGTCCGCGCCGCCACGTTGCTGGCTGCAGAGCGTGAGAAAGCCGACGGCGACTCGATCGCCGACATCCACGACGACGTGCAGTGGATGGGCCTCTTGCGCTCGGTCAGCGCGCTGCAGATGTACCAGCGAGCGACCCGTGGCCCGATCGACGGTGCTGCTGCGGTGCGCTTCCTGCTGCTCGATCCCACGTTCCCGCGTTCGGTGGCGAGTTGCGCGACCCGCATCCGCGAAGCGCTGAGCCGGCTGCCGCGCTCGCGCCGCACGCTGCCGGTGATGGACGAGCTCGAGCGTGTGCTCGCCGTGTCCGCGTCGGGCGACGACGACGGCGCGAGTCTCGACGCCGCGATGGAAGACGTGCAGTCTGCCCTCGCCGCGATCAACGACGTCGTGCACGAGGCGTTCGTACGATCGAGCGTGTGATGTGTTGGGTGATGTGTTGGGTGATGTGTGGTGATGGGTCATGTGTTGGGTGATGGTGGTGTGATGCTCTCACGGTCGCTGTACCAACCGCAGTCCGGGCGATTCGACGAGGCGGTCGCCGAGGACGGCTCGGTCAGGCCCGCCTGGTCGTCGGTCAGTGCCGCGCTCGGGAACATGCGTCCCGCCGATCTGCTCGACCACCAGCGCCAGGCGGACCGTCTGCTCGACGCGGAAGGTGCCGGGCATCTCGTGCACGAGATGACGGCGGGAGGTCATGCCGACGGGGAACCGGCATTCGTCGACAGTCGACCGTGGCGACTCGATCCGGTCCCGCTCGTGATCGGCCACGACGAGTTCCGCGCCCTTGCCCGATCGGTCACGCAACGGGCCCGCATGCTCGAGTTGCTGCTCGCCGACCTCTACGGCGAGCGACGACTCGTTCGGTCCGGTGTGGTGCCGCCGCGGGTGCTGTTCTCCGTCGGGTCGCTGAGGACCAGCATGGCATCGCATGTCCCCGCCCGGTGGTTGGTGCACTATGCCGTCGATCTCGTGCGCGTGGCCAACGGGTCGTGGCGTGTGGTGCAGGATCTCACCGACGCCCCCTCCGGTGCGGGCTACGCGATGCTGAACCGTTCTGTGATGGCGCGGGTGATGCCGGATGCGATGCGCCTTGCGGGGGTAGCACCGATCAACACCTTTGCCGCCGTGGTGCGGCGAGCACTCGCGGCGCAGTCGCCACCTGGACGAAAGAGCCCTCGCACCGTGGTGCTGACGGGCGGTCCGTCGCACCCGACGTACGTGGAGCATTCGTACCTGGCGATGCAGATGGGCTTCCACCTGGCCGAGGGCGGCGACCTCGTCGTGCGCAAGAACCGTGTCTGGCTGCGGACCCTCGACGGTCTCGAGCCGGTGGACGTCGTGTACCGGCGACTCGAGGACGCGCGCCTCGACCCGATGGATGCGCGCACCGGCGGCGGTGCCGGCGTGCCGGGCATCACGTGGGCCGCGCAATCCGGTGGTGTCGTGCTGGCGAACGCGTTCGGCACGAGCGTCGCCGAGGAGCGCGATCTCGCGGCGTACCTGCCCGCGGCCGCGGCCGCCCTCCTCGGGGAGCCGTTGGAGCTGGAGCGACTCGGTGCCGACGATGTGCTCGCGACAGCGCCGTGCGTGTCGCCGGTCAGCTTCGGAAGCCTTGTGCCCGGCGCGGTGGTGTTGCGGTTGCAGCTGGCCGTGACGCCCGACGGGATGACCGTGATGGACGGCGGCGTCGGCCGAGTGCTCGCCGTCGGTGACGACCCGGCGGCACCGACCGCGCAGCTCGTGAAGGACGTGTGGGTGGTGGGTGGACCCGCCCCGAGCCGCATCCAGCTGCGCACGGCCCACCCGCAGGTGGACTTCGGCTCGTCGGTGCCCAAGCGTGCAGCCGATGCCCTGTACTGGCTCGGCCGGGCGGCCGAGCGAGCCGAGGTGGCGGCGCGCACCACACGGGTCGTGGACGCACAGGTGCAACAAGACCCATCGCTGCTGACGGTCGGTGGTGGCGGCTGGGCGGCAGGTGCGGTGGCCCTGCTCCGCGCTGCGCAGGCGTTGCCGATCGTCGTCGACGCGGCAGCGACGGCCGATGTTGGTGTCGGTGAGGGCGTGGGCGTTGGTATCGGTGAGGGCGTGGGCATGGCGGCCGTGCCGTTCGCCGATCGGCTTCGCCATGAGTTGCGCGGCGGCCAGCAGGCCGTGGCTGCACAGATCGCGGCGCTCGCCCAGGAGGCGACCACCGTCCGCGAGTTCCTGTCGACGACCACTGGTCGCGTGCTCGGCCGGCTCACGCGCATCCGCGCGGATCTGCTCACGGCCGATGCCGCGCCCGACGACCTCGACATCGTGCTCGTCGATCTCGCTGCGCTCGCGGGTCTGTCGATGGAGAGCACCGTGCGTGGCCCGGCCTGGCGCTTCCTCGATCTCGCCCGGCGGCTCGAGCGGGCGGTCGCAGTGCTGGGCTCGGTGCAGGCTGCAGCTGGTCTCGCCGTCGAACCGCTCGCGTTCCAGCCGCTCGCCGAGTCGCTGCTGTCGGTGAACGAGAGCCTGGTCGCGTACCGCCGCCGGTACCGCAGCGATGTGGAGATCGGCGCGGTGCTCGATCTCCTCGTGCACGACGACGCGAACCCGCGCAGCCTTGCGTTCCAGCTCGACCGTCTCCGCGAGCACATGGCGTCGCTCGCGTGGCAGGAGGGCGCCGATCTCGTGCAACAGGCGTCGCTCGGCGCGCTGACGCTCATCGACGACTCGGTGGCTGGTGGACGGCGGTTGTCGGTCGACTCGATGGTGCTCGCCGCCCGCGGGCCGCTGCTGGAGCTCGGCAACGCGGTCGTGCGCCGATGGTTCGCCGATCCCGTGAACCCGATGGTGATGGGCGCGTCGTGACCACGCGGTTCACCGTGGTGCATCGCACCGAGTACCTGTACGGGCGCTCGATGAACGACGGCTACACGGTCGCATATCTGCTGCCGCGAGACACTCCAGCGCAGCGCGTCGTGTCGGCGGAGGTCCAGGTGACGCCCGACGCGGACGAGATCGAGGAGCACACCGATCTGTTCGGCAACCGAGTCGTGCGCATCGGCGTGCATCACCCGCACGACCACCTCGGCGTGACCGGTCGCTGCACGGTGGACGTCGACTCGGTGCCGTTCGAGATCGCGCCGACGCAGTCCACACCGTGGGACGAGGTCGTGCGGCAACTCGGGATGGCGCGGGGAGACCGTGCTGCGGACGTAGGTCCGTTCGCGGCGCCGACGGCGGCGACACCGTCGATCGCCGAGCTCGATCAGCTTTCGGCCGACCTGTTCGTGCCGGGCACGGGCATCGTCGACCTCGTCCGCTCGTTGAGCACACGCATCCATCAGGAGTTCGTGTTCGACGTCGAGTTCAGCGACGTGTCCACGCCGATCGCCTCGGTGTGCGTCGCCCGGCGTGGAGTGTGTCAGGACTTCGCCCACCTCATGATCGCGTGTCTGCGCGCCCGCGGGCTCGCCGCACGGTACGTGAGCGGCTACATCGAGACGCAGCCACCTCCGGGCGAGGTCAAGCTCACCGGCAGCGATGCTTCGCACGCGTGGGTGAGCGTCTGGGTGCCCGAGATCGGATGGCTCGACGTCGACCCCACGAACGACCAGGTGCCGCCGCAGCGACACCTCACCGTCGCATGGGGGCGCGACTACTTCGACGTCACACCGGTGCGCGGCGTCGTGATCGGCCCTGCAGCGATGCAGTGGCTCTCGGTCGGCGTGGATGTGACGAGCATCGACGTGGACTGACCGGTCCCGCTGCCGCGACGGCGTCGATGGAGCCGTCCGATTCCCGCTAGTGAATCGACGTCCGGTCGGCCACACTGGGTGACGTGCAGGACGACCAGTGCTACGCAGCGGTGCAGAGCCGCGAGAGCCGCTTCGACGGTTGGTTCGTCACCGCGGTGCACACGACGGGCATCTACTGCCGACCGTCGTGCCCGGCCACCACGCCGAAGCGACAGAACGTCTCGTTCTTCCCGACGGCGGCGGCGGCTCAGCAACGTGGGTTCCGTGCATGCAAGCGTTGCCGGCCCGACGCCTCGCCCGGCTCGCCCGATTGGAACGTGAGGGCCGACGTCGTCGCGCGTGCGATGCGGTTGATCGCCGATGGCGTGATCGACCGTGACGGTGTGGGAGGACTCTCACGTCGACTCGGCTACAGCGAACGGCATCTGAACCGGCTGCTCACCGAGGAACTCGGTGCAGGCCCGCTCGCCGTCGCCCGTGCCCAGCGCGCCCAGACCGCCCGCACGCTGATCGAGACGACGGCGATGACCATGACGGACATCGCGTTCGCTGCCGGTTTTTCGAGCATCCGCCAGTTCAACGACACGGTGCGCGAGGTCTTCGCCACGTCACCGACGCAGCTTCGAGCCGACCGGCTCCGGCGCGAGCGGCGAGCCCCATCGAGCGCGGCCCCATCGAGCGCGGCCCGATCGAGTGCGGCCCCATCGAGCGCGACGACGTCGGGTGCGATCGTGTTGCGCCTGCCCGTGCGGGGACCGTTCGATGCCGATGGGGTGTTCGCGTTTCTGGGCCGACGTGCCGTGCCGGGCGTCGAGACCTGGGACGGCACGAGCCTTCGGCGCACCCTTCGCCTCGCGGGCGGGCCCGCCGTGGCCGAACTTCGTCCGGACGGGCGGGGGGCGGTGGCATGCTCGCTCTGGCTGACCTCGGTTGCCGACCTGCAGCCCGCCGTCCAACGGTGCCGCCGTCTTCTCGATCTCGATGCGGATCCTGTGGCCATCGACCACCGCCTCGGTGCTGATCCGCTGCTTGCCCCGCTCGTCGCGGCGAGGCCGGGACTCCGCTCACCCGGCAGCGTCGATGGCGCGGAGTTGCTCGTGCGGGCGATCCTCGGTCAACAGGTGTCCGTGGCCGGAGCCCGAACCATCGCGGGTCGGCTCGCGGCGATCATCGGTGACCGGGCGCACGTCGGCCCCGATGATGTCACCGAAGACGTCACCGACGCGAAGCTGGCGCAGGCGTCGCTGCTGTTCCCATCGGCAGCCCAGCTCGCCGACCTCGATCCGGAGCTGTTGCCGATGCCGGCGGCACGCCGTCGTGCACTGTTGGGAGCTTGCCGGGCGGTCGCCGACGGCGAACTGGTGATCGACCTCGGGGTCGATCGCGACGAGTTCCGGTCCCGGCTGCTGCAACTGGCGGGCATCGGGCAGTGGACGGCTCAGTACGTGGCGATGCGGGCGCTCGGCGACCCCGACGTGTTCATGCCCACCGATCTCGGCGTTCGCCACGCCGTCGAACGCCTCGGCTTCGACGGCTCGCCGGCATCAGCAACGGCGCTCTCGGCCAACTGGAGCCCTTGGCGTTCGTACGCACTCCACCATCTCTGGCAATCGCTGTCGCCACGCGCCGTCGGTCCCGCAACGGCCGACCTCGAAGTTGCTCGTGCCGGCGCCGTCGGCCATGTCGAAAGGACCCACTGATGTCCACCCCCGTCGCGTTCACGACGACTTCCTCGCCCGTTGGCGAGCTCACCATCGGTGCCACCGAGCGCGGCGTGCGGTACGTGCTCTGGGAGGGTGAGACGCGACCGATCGCAGGCCGCGACGCAGGTGATCCTGGTGACGGCTGTGTGCCTCGTGTCGCCGACATCCTCGCTGCGGCGTGCACCCAGCTGGCGGAGTACTTCGCCGGCGATCGGACGGAGTTCGACGTGCCGCTCGATCCGATCGGCACGTCGTTCCAGCTGTCGGCCTGGCAGGTGCTGCGCACGATTCCGTACGGCAGCACGATGAGCTATGGCGAACAGGCTCGTTCGCTCGGTGATCCGAACAAGGCGCGGGCGGTGGGTGCGGCGAATGGCCGGAACCCGCTCAGCATCATCGTGCCGTGTCATCGAGTTGTGGGCTCGAACGGCTCGCTCACCGGTTTCGCCGGCGGCCTCGACTCCAAGGCCTGGTTGCTCGACCACGAACGCCGAGTGCTCGCAACGTCCTGACCGAGCCTGGTCTCGCCGGCCGACGACCGTGTCAGGTGTCGACTGTGTCAGGTGTCGACGGTCCCATGTCGACGGTCCCAGCATCGTGCCGGCCGTCAGGGCGGGAATGCTCCAGTCGGCGGTCAGACGCGGTTGCGGGCCTTGGCAGCCTGCTCGCGGCGGGCGCGGGCCTCGACTTGCTTGCGCTCCTTGGCGGCCTTGCGGCGGACCTTGGTGTCCTCGTCGGCCTCACGGCTGAGGACGGTCGGCGCAGGTGGCTCGGGAACAGGCGGGAGAGCGATGGTCTCGTCGTGTTTGAGCACGCGGGTGAGCATCACCGACGCGGCGGCCTCGCCGGCCACGGACGCGGCGAGCGTGAGACGAACCGTGGCGAGCCCGTGCTTGTCGATCTGTGCGGGCAGCACGGCCTGCAGATCCTCCTCGCTCGGGTTGTCGCTGTTGTCGCCGAGCTCGGTGATGAAGTCGGCCAAGCACGGATCGGTGAGCACGGTGGCGATCTGCTCGAGTCCGCCGCTCATCCGGCCGCGCGCAACAGCGGCGCGCACACCGACGGTGCGGCCGGACGGGTCGTCGAAACCACCCTCCCGGGCGCCGGCGAGCTTGTCGAGTGCCGCCACGTGGTCCTCGGGGAGCGAGGCGACGAGGGCCTCGAGCTCGGCGTCGGTCATGGCCGTCAACGCGCGGTCGAGCAGCGCAAGGGCCTGGAGGCGGTTCTTCATCTGATTCACGGCCTTCAAGGCTACCGACAACCCGCCCAGCCCCGCGATGAGAGATGAGCGTCGGTGGCGACCGCATTCCTCATCGACGGAAAGCACCCCTGACCTGCGATGAGAGACGAGTCCGGGAGAGACGCTCATCTCTCATCGAAGGATCCTTGGCCAGCCGGGGGGTGCTGGCCAGGGCGAGGGGTGGGGACGTTGGGGGCCGGGTCAGCGGGTGGTGTCGGCGGACTGGGACGCGACCTCGGCGTGCACCTTCGTCATGTCGAGCGCCTTCACCTGGGTGATGAGGTCTTCGAGCGTGTGCGCCGGGAGTGCTCCGGGTTGGGAGAACACGAGCACGCCCTCACGGAACACCATCAGTGTGGGGATCGATCGAATCTCCGCTCCGGCGGCAAGGCCCTGTTCCGACTCGGTATCGACCTTGCCGAACACGACGTCGGGATGGTTGACAGCGGCCGCTTCGAAGATCGGCGCGAACATGCGGCACGGGCCGCACCACGACGCCCACCAGTCGACGAGCACGATGTCGTTCGAGTCGACGGTGGACGAGAACGTCACTGCGGTGAGGTCGATGGTCGAGGCGGACATGCTGAAGACTCCATTCGTGCGATGACCCGCTCATCGGAAATCGAGCGGCAGATCAGACAACCTCGGTACCCCGCTGGGTATTCCACCCTGGAGACGCTGAACCGTTGGACGGTGCGAGCGTCCGGGGGTCCCGGTCGGTATCCTCGCTGCATCCCGCCCTCGTAGCTCAGGGGATAGAGCAATGGTTTCCGGAACCATGTGTCGGAGGTTCGAATCCTTCCGGGGGCGCCACGTTTCTTGGCCCTGACCAGGTGAATCATCCCTGGTAGGGAGGCCGTCGTCGAATCCTCGACCGACCGCTATCAGACCGTGATTGTCCGTCATTTCTCATCCTGATCGGGACGAGTGTGGGACGAGATCCGGTGAAAGCAAGTCCTCGGTTCGGCGCGAAGACGCACGGCGGCCGAGAAACGACTGTGAGTCCAACCGGCCGATCCGAGGGCGACAGATCGAACGGACACTACAAATGGGTGCAGCCTCTGCACTACAAACGGTGCAAGGCTTCCATCGACGCCCCGTCGTCGCGGAGGCGCCGTTGGGCGGCCATCAGATGTCAGCGTGGTGGACGGTTCTGTTGGGGTGGCTCGATGCGGTTCAGCGCAGCGGTCGATGTCGGCTACGTCGAAGCGGACGAGGTGACCGACCTTGTAGTGCGGGATACAACAACGACGGCTCGATCGCGACCGTCACCGACGCGGGATCAGATGTTCGCCAAGCCGGACGCGACCTGCTGTGATCACGTGCGGCTGTTGGTCGTGGTGCTGTCGGTTCGCCAGAGTCGGTCGACAGGGATGACGTAGATGCGGTCGTCGTAGCGGTAGGAGGCGTCGCCGGTGGTGAGGATGTATCCGGCGTTGAACTGGGCGCCGAGGCTGTCGCGCAGCGCGACGAGTCCGCTGGCGTCCTTTCGCTCGATCTTGCGGGCGGCTTTGACTTCGAAACCGGTCACGGCTCCGTCATCGCGTTCGGCGACGAGGTCGACTTCTTGGCCGTCGTGTGTTCGCCAGTGTCCAAGGGCCGTCACGTTGTCGCTCCATGATGCCTGCTTGAGCAGTTCGCCGATGACGAACGTTTCGAGCAGATGCCCGAATTCGGTCAAAGCTGCAGGATCGCGGCGGGCGAGCCGATCGGGGGTGAGGCGCATGAGGCGTGCAGCGAGGCCGCTGTCGACCACGTGCACCTTCGGATGCGCCGCAGCGTGTGCTCGAAGGTTGCGACCCCAGGCCGGGAGCCGGTGGATCAGGAACAGGTTTTCGAGCAACGTGACATAGCTGCTCGCTGTCGAGACCTCGAGACCGACCACCTTCGCAGCGGCGGTGATGTTCAACGGCTGAGCAGTTTGACCGGCGAGGCGGGCGAACAAGGTGGGCAGCTCGGCCCCCCGACGCAGGCTGCTGATTGCCGCGACATCGCGTTGGAGCGCCGAGGTGGCGTAGTCATCGAACCAGCGGTTCCGGCCTCGGCTGGAGCGGATGGCGACCGGCATCCCGCCCGCGCAGATCCGCTCGGCATACTCCTCGTACGACGACGCGACCCCAAACCCGGTCGGCACGCGGTCGGGTTCGTTGACGGCGACATCAAAGAACGTCTCACGGCTCGCGGCAAGTTCGCCTTGAGAGAACGGCCAGACCGACACGAAGTGGATGCGACCGGTCAGCGTCTGGGTGGACCTCGGCAACGTATCGAACCTGGTCGATCCGGTGAGTACATACTTGCCGGGGCGGAACTCGGCGTCGACTTCGGCCTTGATGACATCGAGGATCTCGGGGAGCCGCTGGTATTCGTCGATGAACACCATGCCCGGTTGACGGATGGCGCGTTGCGGGTCGGCCTTCACGGCGTCACGAACGTCGGGCAGATCGAGGTTGATGACCGTCGCGCCATGCTGCCGGGCGATCTGGTTGAGCACCGTGGACTTGCCAACCGATCGAGGCCCTTGCAACGCCACGACCGGCACGTCGGCCATCCGATCGATGATCACTTCAGTCACTCTTCGCTCGATGTGGCCTGGAATCATCTGGCCGATTGTAGCTGACCGAGTCGAACGAATGGAGATGCCCAAGCCGAACGATTGGAGACCATCAAGTCGAACGATTCGAGGCTCGTCAATCAAGCGTGCGGTCGGGCTGCCAGTGCGGGGTCGGCGAGGTGTGCTGGCCGTTGAGTCCGACCTTGAACCCACGCAGGAGCTCAGGTGCGCCGGGGCGGGCGGTTCGGCTGGGGCGGCTCGATGCGGTTCAGCGCCAACCAGCGGTCGATGTCGGCTACGTCGAAGCGGACGAGGTGACCGACCTTGTAGTACGGGATGCGTCGCAGACGGCTCGGCAAGCACATGTCATCGCTGCCGCATGTGCCGAAAGACAATTCTTCCGGGGGGGGGGGCATCGCGATGAGCATCGGTGTGAAGTTGGGGTGCTCGGCCGGGCTGTCGGACGAGATGAGGGTTCTCTGCCTTGCGAGGTCCGCCAGCCCCGCCCTGCCGTGGGTGTCAGCCTTGAGGGGCGGTGTCATACGTTGTAGCATGTTTGTATGACAATGCTGAGCTTTCGCGTGGACGACCACGACGCAGAGGAGATTCGGCGGTGGGCCGATCTGCTGGGCGTGGATCGTTCCGAACTGTTGCGCGAGGCGTTGCGCCGGCATCTCGATCGTCTCGCGACGGAGCAGGACGGACAACGCTGGGTCGCCCAGCCGCTCGATGAGGGGGAACGGGTGTTGGCCGACATCGCAGACTGGGGACCGGCAGAGGACTGGTCGGATTGGGCGATCGATGCAACGCGGTGACATCTGGTTCGCGGCGACTCCCGGCGGCGATCGACCCGTGTTGGTGCTCACCCGCGATCCCGTGGCTGACCGCATCGGCGCTGTTGTCGTCGCCGCACTGACCCGTACTCGACGCGGGCTGGTCTCCGAACTCGAGTTGTCGGTAGATGACGGCGTCCCGACCAACAGCGTCGTGAACTTCGACAACATTCACACGATCCCCCGTGAGCTCCTCCGACGAAAGGTGGCCACGCTGTCGCCCTCCCGTCTGGCCGAAGCGTGCCGCACTCTTCAAGCTGCAACCGGGTGCTGAGGACCGTGGTCAGTGGCGGATCGCACGGGCCTCGAATCCCTCCGGGACATCACGTCGCAAACGGTACGATGCGGCCTTCATGGCCGATCCTCTCGTCACCGTCGCCTCCCTGCTCGCACCAGCGTTCGAACGTGTCGCCGGCCGGGGCGTCGATCCTGTGGTGCGGCCGAGCGATCGTGCTCACGCCCAGGCCAACGGTGCGCTCGCGCTCGCCAAGGAGCTCGGCCGCAACCCGCGCGACGTGGCCGCCGACATCGTGGCGGCGGCAGATCTCGGTGAGGTCGCCGCACTCGAGGTGGCCGGTCCCGGCTTCATCAACGTGACGTTTCACGCGTCGTTCGTCGCTGCGCAGGTGTCGACGATCGCGTCGGAGACGCACCTCGGCGTGCAGCCGGCGGCGTCGCCCGAGATCGCCGTCGTCGACTACTCGGCGCCGAACGTCGCGAAGGAGATGCACGTCGGTCACCTTCGCACCACGTTGATCGGCGACGCGCTCGGTGCGCATGCTCGGGTTCGTCGGCCACACCGTCATCAGCGAGAACCACGTCGGTGACTGGGGCACACCGATGAGCATGAACATCGAGCACGTGGTCGACATCGGTGGCCTCGAGGCCGAGCTCGACCTCAGCGATCCGGGTGCGATCTACAAGCAGGCCCGGGCCAAGTTCGATACGAGCGACGAGTTCAAGGAGAGGTCCCGCGCCCGGGTCGCCCTGCTGCAGAGCCGCACGGACGCGCCGACGATGGCACTGTGGCAGCGGCTGGTCGACCAATCGGCCGACTACTTCGACGTCGTGTACGGCAAGCTCGGCGTGCTGCTCACACGAGAGGACATCGTCGGCGAGAGCTTCTACCAGCCGTACATGCCGGTGGCCCTCGGGCGACTCGAGCAGGCCGGCCTGCTCGCCGAGAGCGACGGGGCACGAGTTGTGTGGGTACCCGGGTTCTCGAACCGTGAGGGCGATCCCCTGCCCCTGATCGTGCAGACCCGCAGCGGCGGGTTCCCCTACGCGACGAGCGACCTCGCGTGCGTCATCGATCGCATCGAGCGGCTGCACGGCACCCTGCTCGTGTACGTGATCGGCACGCCCCAGAGCCAGCACCTGCAGATGGTGTGGAAGGCCGCCGAGATGCTCGGCGTGCTGCAGTCGCCAGTACGCGCTGTGCACGTCAACTTCGGCAACGTGCTCGGCGAGGACAGGAAGATGCTGAAGAGCCGCAGCGGTGAACCGGCGATGCTGCTCGACCTCGTCGACGGCGCGATCGAACGCGGTCGGAACATCATGGCCGAGCGCTCGCCGGAGCTGCCGGCCGAACAACGTGACGAGGTCGGTCGACAGATCGGTCTGGGCGCGCTCAAGTACGCCGAGCTCTCCACCGAACGGACAAAGGACTACGTCTTCGATTGGGACCGGATGCTCTCGTTCGAGGGCAACACGGCGCCGTACCTGCAATACGCGCACGCACGCATCCGGAGCATCTTCCGCCGCGCCGAGGTCGACCCGGCCGCCGTGCGTTCGGTGGTGCCCTCGCTCGACGCCCCCGAGGAGCTGGCGCTCGCGCTGAAGCTGCTCGCGTTCGACGGTGCGCTGGCCGAGACCCTGGAGCGGTTCGCACCACATCGTCTGTGCACGTACCTGTTCGAGCTGGCTCAGACGTTCACGTCGTTCTACGACGCCTGCCCAGTGATGCGAGCCGAGACCGACGAACTGCGCACCAGCCGGCTCGCGCTCGCCGACCTCACGGCACGCGTCCTGTCCACCGGCCTCGGGCTGCTCGGCATCGAGTCCCCCGACCGGATGTAGTCGTCGAGTCGGCCTTCACCATGCCTTCGTTGCCATTGCACCTCCTGCCCGACACTGCGTCGGTCGACGCGGGAGCGCTCTCCATCGGCGACATTGCCGTCTCCGAGCTCGCCGCCACGTACGGCACGCCGCTGTTCGTCTACGACGAGGCCCATCTCCGCCGGCGGTGCCGCGAGGCCGTCGACGCATTCGGTCACCAGCAGGCGGTGTACGCGACGAAGGCGTTCCTGTGCCGCGCCATGGCTCGTCTGGCGTACGAGGAAGGGATGCTGCTCGATGTCGCGAGTGGTGGCGAGATGCACGTGGCGCTGTCGGCCGGTGTGCCCGCTGATGCGCTCACGCTCCACGGCAACAACAAGAGCCTCGACGAGCTGCGGTATGCACTCGGGGAGCAACTCCGCTACATCGTCGTCGACTGCGACGAGGAGCTCGACCGGCTCGAGCTGCTCCACGGCGAAGGGTTCCCTGTGCCACGCGTGGTGCTGCGCATCACCCCAGGCGTCCACGCGCACACCCACGAGTACATCGCAACCGGCCAGGACGACTCGAAGTTCGGCTTCAACCTCGGCAACGGGGCGGCCCACGCAGCAGTGGATCGCGCTCGTCGGTCACCGGCAGTGGAGCTCGTCGGCGTTCACTGTCACATCGGCTCGAACGTGTTCGCGGTCGACAGCTTTGCCCGCGCCGCAGAAGTGATGGCCCGCTTCGCTGAGCCACTCGAGTTGCCCGAGCTGGTGCTCGGTGGAGGGCTGGGCGTGCCGTACGTGGGCGGCGAAGAGGCGCCGACCATCACCGAGTGGGGCCGGGTGATCCTGAGCGCGTGCGCCGCACTCGGCGTGCGGAGCCGAGTCAGTGTCGAACCGGGCCGGTCGATCGTCGCGTCGTCGGCGATCACCGTCTACACGGTCGGCGCGGTCAAGCACATCCCTGGGGTGCGCACCTACGTCTCGGTCGACGGCGGCCTGAGTGACAATCCTCGGCCGGTGCTCTATGGCTCCGGCTACGAGGCGTTCGTCCCCGATCGGGTGCTCGACGCACGCGATGGCAGGGTGCGCCTGGTGGGCAAGCACTGCGAGAGCGGTGACGTGCTGATCTTCGACGCCGCAGTACCTGGAGATCTCGCGGCCGGTGAGTTGATCGCCACGCCGGTCACGGGCGCCTACGGTCACTCGATGGCGAGCAACTACAACAAGCTCACTCGCCCGCCCGTGGTGTTCGTGCGCGACGGTGTGGCGCGATTGGTGGTGCGTCGCGAGACGTACGACGACCTGTTGCGGTGCGACGTCGACTGACGCGATTGACGCGATTGATGCGATTGAAGCGATTGAGCCGAACAGGCCGAACGGGTCGAACCGGTCGAACGAAGGGAGCGAGAGGAACGCGATGAACGGGTCACGGATCGTCGGGCTGGTGCGCAAGGCCATCGGCGTGTTCAACACGGCGAGACGACAGCAGCGCCGCTCGTCGGGCGACAGGCGTGGCACCTCGAGCGGCACGGGTCGCAGGACGACCGGCCAACGCCCGCCTGAGCAGCCACGTCCCAGTTCGTCGGGGTCGCGATCGAACGGGCGGCCCGACAACGGCGCAGCGCCCGCCGCCTCGGCCGACACCGAGATGGCAGGTGCGCGAATCGAGTACTCGCCAACGCTCGACGGCGATGCCGATCCGGGCGAGGTGGTGTGGACGTGGGTGCCCTACGAGGACGACCCGACGCAGGGCAAGGATCGTCCGGTGATGATCTTCGGCCGGCGGGGCAATCGGCTGGTGGGCGTCGCCCTCACCTCCAAGCATCACGACAACGAGCCGCAGATGGCCGTGGGCACGGGCTCGTGGGACCGTGAGGGACGAGAGAGCTACGCGAAGCTCGAACGGATCCTCGACGTGGATCCCGCACAGGTGCGTCGCGAAGGCGCCGTGCTGTCGAAGCCCCGTTTCGACGAGGTGGTCATCGCGCTGCGCAAGTTGCACGGGCTCGTCGAACGCCCTCGCTGAGCCGTCAGGAGCCATGTGGGTCGATCGGCTCATTGGGGCCCCACGCCCTGTTCACGCAGGCGCCGCGCCCGTACCTTGCAGACACGGGAGTGCCGGGTCACCGGCTCCAGGCGATCAGGAGGGTACGGATGAACCGGACGAGGACATCACTGCGGTGGCGGACCGCGATGATCACGACATTCGGTGCGTTCTTGGCGGGCGCCGCTCTCCTGATCGCTGCTCCCGAAGGCGTCGTCTCGGCCGAGGGCGACAGCGGTTGCCCAACGCCCTACGGCAGCGGCATCGAGGATGTGCTCCAACAGGGCGGCTACGGCTGCACCCCGGACACGACCATGCCACCGGACACGACCATGCCACCGGAGACGACTCAGCCACCGGTCACGACTCAGCCACCGGTCACGACTCAGCCACCGGTCACGACTCAGCCACCGGTCACGACTCAGCCACCGGTCACGACTCAGCCACCGGTCGTCGTGCCACCGGTCGTCGTGCCGGCAGTGCTCGCTGCCGCACCGACCACCGTGGCGCCGGCCGCGCCGCCGACGCCCAGGCTGCCGGCGACGGGTCAGAACGAGGTCGAACTCGTGACTGCTGTCGCCGCCTTCCTCGCCCTGCTCGCCGGTGTGTGGTTCGTGCGGGTCGGCGGCCGCCGCAATGCGGGTCCAGTGGCCTGACGCCAGTTCTTCGAGATCGCTCGTGTGGGCCCCAGGTCCACCCAGCAGACGGTTCGCGGGAACCAGTGCGACGGCCCGGTCGGGTGCGGAAACGTTCCGACCGGGCCGTTGCGCGTCCGGGGTGAGTCGAGCAGGGTGGATTCCGGGTCTCGGAGCGGATTGAGGGCACGAACCAACCTGCGGCGTCCCGTAGCCTCACGAGGTGGCTCAAACGGACTCCCCAGACGCTCAACACGCTTCACCGGGTCGCAAGATCCGCGATCGCACCGACAACGTGATCCGCATCGGCGTGCTCGGATGCGGCAACGTCGGTGCACCGCTTGTGCAGCTGATCCAGGCGCAGGCGGTGTCGATCGAGGCCCGGACCGGATTGAGGCTGGAAGTGGCCATCGTCGCCGTGCGCAACCTCAGCAAGGACCGCGGGATCTCGTTGCCCGAGGGGATGCTCACCCGTGACGCCCACGCGGTCGTGAACGATCCGACGATCGACCTCGTGGTCGAGGTGATCGGCGGCATCGAGCCCGCCCGCGAGCTGATCTCCACCGCCCTCGCGAACGGCAAGCCCGTGATCACCGGGAACAAGGAGCTGCTCGCCAACGTGGGCACCGAGCTCTACGCCCAGGCAGATGCTGCAGGCGTCGACCTGCTGTTCGAGGCGTCCGTCGCCGGTGGCATCCCGCTCATTCGCGCACTGCGCGAGAGCCTGCGCGGCGAGCCCGTCACCCGCGTGATGGGCATCGTCAACGGCACAACGAACTTCATCCTCACGAAGATGACCGAGGAAGGTGCCGACTACATGGTCGCGCTCTCCGAGGCGCAGGCGCTGGGATTCGCGGAGCGAGACCCGACGGCCGACGTGGAGGGCTTCGATGCCGGCGCGAAGACGGCGATCATCGCGACGATCGCGTTCGGCGTGAAGGTCGTGGCCGGCGACGTGTACCACGAGGGCATCAGCAGCATCACCGCCACGGACATCGCAGTCGCAAAGCGGCTCGGCTACGTGGTCAAGCTGCTGGGCATCGCCGAGCAACTGCCGACCGGCGAGGTGGCGGTGCGAGTGCATCCGGCGATGGTGCCTCTCACCCATCCGCTCGCCAGCGTGCGCGAGAGCTACAACGCCGTGTTCGTGGAAGGCCGTGCCGTCGGCTCGCTGATGTTCTACGGCCGCGGTGCCGGCGGATCGCCCACGGCGAGCGCGGTCCTCGGCGACGTGATCGATGCGGCCGTCAATCTGTCGCAAGGCACGCACGGAGCGATCGGCACCTTCGGCAAAGCCGTCACGTTGCCGATCGACGAGACCTCTGCCGAGTACCTCCTCAGCCTCGACGTGGCCGACAAGCCCGGCGTGCTGCACGCGGTCACCGGGGTCTTCGCCCGCCACGGCGTCAGCATCCGTGCGGCCGAGCAGGAGGGCAACGCGCCCGACGCGCGGTTGGTGTTCATCACCCACGAGGCAAAGGAGTCCGCAGTGCAGGCGACGATGCGCGAACTCCGCGAACTCGACGTGGTGCGCAGCGTCGGCGGCCTGCTGCGAGTGATCGGATCCTGACGTGAGGTACGTGAGCACCCGCGGCAACGCCCCCGAGATCGGGTTCGTCGGTGCCCTCCTGGCTGGTCTCGCACCGGACGGTGGCCTGTATGTGCCGTCCGAGTGGCCGAACCTGCCCGACGTCCGCCGCGACGCGACCTACGCCCAACTCGCCGCGTCGGTGATCGCCCCGTTCATCGGTGATCAGATCGAGCGTGACGATCTCGATCGCATGTGCGACGAGGCGTACGCCACGTTCCGTCACCCGGCCACCGTGCCGCTCGTGCAGGTGGACGACCACCACTTCGTGCAGGAGCTGTTCCATGGCCCGACGCTCGCGTTCAAGGACGTCGCGCTCCAGCTCGTCGGTCGACTGTTCGACCACGTGCTCACCCAGCAAGGCGATCGGATCCGCGTCGTCGGCGCGACGAGTGGCGACACGGGATCTGCCGCGATCGACGGGGTGAAGGGGTGTGCGAACGTCGAGATCGTGATCCTCTACCCGTACGGTCGCACGAGTGACGTGCAGCGCAAACAGATGACCACTGTCGACTCGCCGAACGTGCGCACGGTTGCGATCGAGGGCACCTTCGACGACTGCCAGGACCTCGTGAAGGCGATGTTCAACGACGCGAGCTTCCGCGAGTCGCAGCGCCTCAGCGCCGTGAACAGCATCAACTGGGCGCGGGTGATGAGCCAGGTCGTCTACTACGTCGCCGCCTGCCGCTCGCTGGCCACGCCACTGACGTTCTGCGTGCCGACGGGCAACTTCGGCAACGTGTTGTCCGGCTGGATCGCCCAGCGAATGGGGGCGCCGATCGAGCAGTTCGTCGTCGCCAGCAACACCAACGACATCCTCACCCGGTTCCTGCGTTCGAACGACATGACCGTCTCCGGCGTGGTGCCCACGCTCAGCCCGAGCATGGACATCCAGGTGTCGTCGAACTTCGAGCGGCTGCTGTTCGAGATGAACGGTCGCGACGGTGGACTGACCGCCGAACAGCTCCAACGGTTCCGTGTCACGGGCAAGCTCTCGGTGGAGGATGATCAGCGGGCCGAATGGCTCGATGGCCGGTTCCTCGGCGCACGCGTCGACGATGCAGGCACCCTCGACATGATCGGCCGCACGTTCGCAGCGACGGGCATGCTCGTGGATCCGCACACCGCCGTCGGCCTGGGCGCTGTCGACGCACTGCGCGCCGGTGGCGAGATCTCCGGTCCGGTGGTCACGCTCGCGACGGCACATCCCGCCAAGTTCCCCGATGCGGTGGAGCGCGCAACGGGGGTGCGCCCGTCTCTGCCGGCCCACCTTGCGGACCTGTTCGACCGGCCGGAACACACGAGCGTGCTGCCGAACGACCTCGCGGCAGTGCAGCGGTTCGTCGCTACCACCTTCGATCGCTGACCTCTCGTCTGCCCCATGCGTTGCGGGTGGGGGTCGGTGTCGCTACAGTGCTCGCTGTTCGGGTTCCCGAACCGCTCCGTCTCCGGCCCGTGCGCCCGCACGTCCGATGTTGCGATGGGGTCGATTTTCCTCTGGTGGTGGGGCCGCCGGTCGTGTTCGTGGCTCATGCCGACGACACACGCCGAGTCCTGACCTCCGTGTCAGAAAGCAGGTGGCCGGTGGCCGCGGAAGCTCTCGAACAATCCATGCTGGAGTCCAAGGACAAAGACCAGCTCTTCGCCATCGCGCAGGCACTCGGTATCAAGACCACCGCCCGTGCCGCAAAGGCGACGCTCATCACGAAGATCCTCGAGACCACCGGCGGCGCGCCTGCGGCCTCGAACGGTGCAGTCGCCGAGACCTCGCCGGTCCCGCAGGCCCAAGCCGCTGCGGCAGCAGCCGCGCCTGCGGCCACCCCGACCAAGCAGACCAGGCAGACCAAGACCGCATCAGCCGCTCCTTCCATCTCAGGTGAGCCCGAGGTGGTGCTCGGCCCCGATGGCGAGCCGCTCGCGGACTGGGAACTCGAGCTGGTGAGGGCGGGTGAGCTCAGCGTCTCCGAGGTCGCCCCCGCGCCGAAGTCTCCCGCTCCCCGCGACCGAAACCGTGCCGGTGCCGGTGCCGGTGCCGGCGATGCTGCCGGCGCAGCAACCACGCCGGGGACCGAGGCGACGGATGCGGAAGACGGCATCGACGGCGTCGACCAGGGTCGTGACGGCGACGACCATGGTCATGACGGCGGTGACAGCGGTGACAGCGGTGATGGCGCCGATGGTGCCGATGGTGATGGCGAGAGCCGCAACAGTCGGCGTCGACGCCGGCGCCGCAACAAGGGCCGCGGCGACGGCCCCCAGGGAGGCGACCGCTTCGAAGGCGGTGGGAGCAACCAGCCACGCGACCGGCAAGCCCGTCCCGATCGGAACGACCGGGGTGACCGCGCCAATCGCGGTGACCCGGGCAACCGCGGTGACAGCGGCGACAGCGCCGAACGCGACGGCAACGAGATCCTGAGCACGGAGCCCGTGAAGATCTCCGGCTACCTCGACCTGCGCGACGAGGGCTACGGCTTCCTCCGCGTGAACGGCTACCTGTCGAGCCGTGACGACGCGTACATCCCGGTGAAGTTGACCCGCCAGTACGGCCTCCGCAAGGGCGACCACGTCACCGGGCTCAGCCGGCCGGCGGGTCGCAACGAAAAGAACCCGGCCCTGCTCGAGATCAACACCGTCAACGGTGGCGATCCGGAGACGGCAAAGAACCGCAAGCGGTTCGAGGACCTCACCGCGCTGTTCCCCGACGAGAAGCTGCGCCTCGAGAACCCGCTCGATCCGAACAACATGACGGCGCGCATCATCGACCTGATCTCGCCGATCGGCAAGGGTCAGCGTGGCATCATCGTGTCGCCGCCGAAGGCCGGCAAGACAACGGTGATGAAGACGATCGCCACCTCGATCGAGCAGAACCACCCCGAGGTGAAGCTCATGGTGCTGCTCATCGACGAGCGGCCCGAAGAGGTGACCGACATGCGCCGCACGGTGAAAGGCGAGGTGATCTCCAGCACCTTCGACCGTCCGAGCGACGAGCACACCCACGTGGCCGAGCTTGCGATCGAGAAGGCGAAACGCCTCGTCGAGATGGGCGAGGACGTCGTGATCATCCTCGACGGCATCACCCGTCTCAGCCGTGCGTACAACCTTGCTGCTCCGGCCAGCGGCCGGATTCTGTCGGGTGGCATCGACGCCGGTGCGTTGTACCCGCCGAAGCGGTTCTTCGGCGCGGCCCGCAACGTGGAAGAAGGGGGTTCGCTCACCATCCTCGCCACAGCGCTGGTGGAGACCAACAGCCGCATGGACGACGCGATCTTCGAGGAGTTCAAGGGCACGGGCAACATGGAGCTGCGTCTCGATCGCAAGCTCGCCGAGCGCCGCATCTACCCAGCGATCGACGTCGACGCGTCGAGCACCCGTCACGAGGAACTGCTGTTCGACCGCAAGCAACTGCAAATGGTGTGGAAGCTGCGCCGGGTGCTGTCCGGGCTCGCCGCCGATGGCAACGCGGCCCCCGGTCTCGAGTTGCTGGTCGATCGTCTCAAGACGTTCCGTACCAACGACGAGTTCTTGAACGAGATCGCCAAGCAACCCTCGATGTGACACCCATCCCTCATGGTCGATGGCTCCTGACCTGGGGCTTCCGGGGCACCCGGAGAGCGTGGCGGGGGCCCGGTGGAGGGGTGACGTCACGGCGATACAATCGGCCGTCCGATTTCTCGTTGGAGCGCATCATGAAGACCGACATCCATCCGAAGTACGCCGACATGACCGTGAAGTGCTCGTGTGGCAACACCTTCACCACCGGTTCCACCAAGGGTGGCGATCTCACCCTCGAGCTGTGCAACGAGTGCCACCCGTTCTTCACCGGCAAGCAGAAGCTGGTCGACACCGGTGGCCGCGTCGAGCGCTTCAACAAGCGCTACGGCGAGCGCAAGGGCAAGTGACCCCCAGGCGCTTCCGGCCGCTGCCGGCCGCGCTCGAACGCCCGAACGACAACTGAACGACAACTGAACGACCCGGCCGGAAGGCCGGGTCGTCTTCATTTTTCCCTCTGAACGCCGACGGAGCGTGGGGATCCGGGACGACCCCGCACCGAAGGTCTCAAGTCGCCGGGGGCCGGACCGATGACCCCATGACCGCCCATTGCGAACGGCAGCCGTTCAGCGGCTGCAGCCGCAGCATCCGTCAGGAGATCTCGTGGCCGATCCCGCCGACATCGCCCACCTGTTGCGTCGAACCGAGTTCGTCGCGAGACCCGCTCGTGTCACCGAGCTCAGCGCGCTGACCCTCGAGGCAGCCGTCGACAACGTGCTCGACTTCACACCGAACGCGAACCCCACGGTGCCCGCCGGCCTCGCGGTGTACGACCCGGACAACGGCTGGGAGCAATACGTCGCCGCCGTCGATTGGTGGCTCGATGCGATGAAGAGCCGACCGAGGCCGATGCAGGAGAAGATGACCCTGTTCTGGCACGGGCACTTCACGAGCTCGTGGTGGGACGGCATCGGCCGCTCCGACCACATGACGCACCAGAACCAGCTGTATCGCACCCAGGCGCTCGGGAACTTCCGCACGCTCACCCACGCCATGGCACTCGAGCCAGCGATGCTCGTGTACCTCAACAACGCGGACAACCGCAAGGAAGCACCGAACCAGAACTTCGCCCGAGAGCTGATGGAGCTGTTCACGCTCGGGATCGGCAACTACACCGAGGCCGACGTCGAAGCCGCTGCTCGCGCCTGGACGGGATACAACGCCGATTGGCCCGACTACGAGTACCAGTACTACCCGGGGCGCCACGACGACGCGAACAAGACCTTCTTCGGCACCACGAGAAACTGGAACGGCCCGGGCATCATCGATGAGATCCTGCGCGACAACTCGGCCAAGAAGCAGGTTGCTGCGCGCTTCATGGTGCGCAAGCTCTGGGACTTCTTCGCGCATCCGGGTGGTCCGACGAACGTGATCGACGCGTTGACGACGGTGTTCCTGAACAGCGATCTGGATGTGCGCACCTTGATGCGGGCCCTGCTCGTGCGACCCGAGTTCTACGGCGCGACCGCGAGGCAAGGGCTGGTGCGCACACCCGTCGAGTGGATCGTTGCGATCATGCACGCAACCGGGCTGACGCCCGACGAGCTCGGCGCCTCGTGGATCGGCGAACGCATGGGCCAGTCGGTGTTCAACCCGCCCAACGTGGCGGGCTGGAAGCAGAACGCGTTCTGGTTGAACACGAGTGCGTTGAGTGGCCGCGCTCAGGTCGCACGCGGGGTCACGTGGCACCTGCGCAACAACGACGGCTTTTCGAATCTGAGCTCGATGACCACCACTGCCGCTGTCGACTACGTCGCCGCGTACTTCAACATCGCGCCGCTCAGCACGACCACCCGCAACGCCCTGATCGCCGCCCACCAGGCCGAGCGGGATGCGAACGACTACGTGAGCTGGTGGGCTCCGACGAACCTGCTGACCATGGCGATGCTCAGCCCCGAACTGCACATGGCCTGACGGCGCCGGACAGGAAGAAGGATCTCGATGCTCGACCAGGACATCTCCACCGCCGATGCTCGCCGCTTGCTGAGCGTTGGCGCACAACACCCACTCATGCCCGGCATGCCCGGCATGTCCCGGATGGCCGATGTGATCGGCCCGGACGGCTGGACCCGGCGCGGGTTCCTCCAAGCCGTCGGGATGGGCCTCGGCGGCGGAGTGCTCGCCGGCACGCTCGGTGACTCGCTGATCCCGAGCGCGGTGCGAGATGCATTCGCCAGCCCGCCGATCGGCCCCGCCGACGGCATCCTCGTGACGATCATGCTGTACGGCGGCAACGATGGGCTGAACACCGTCGTCCCGTTCGGCGACGGCAACTACTACCAGCAGCGATCGAACATCGCAGTGCCCGCGAACCAGGTGCTGCAGATCAACGGACAGATCGGTCTGCATCCACGACTGCCGTATCTGCACTCGATGTACCAGCGCGGCCAGATGGCGATCGTGCAGGGTGTCGGCTACGCCAACCCCGACCTGTCGCACTTCACGTCGATGGCGATCTGGATGAACGCCCGGTTCGGCCCGGGTGCACCCACCACCGGCTGGATCGGCCGCTGGCTCGACGGCGTCTCGGCCGACAAGGCCGAGCTCGCGGCGGCCACGATCGACTCCTCCGTCGCCTTGCACCTGATCGGCAACGATCGTCGTGCGGTGGGCATCTCCCCGTGGGGCGACATGTTCGGCGTCGACAACCGGGCCGAGGACCTGCGGATGTACGACGGCATCAGGGCGATGGCGAACGCGGGATCGGGCCGCGGTCAGTGGCACGACATGTTCGCCGCGACGATGCGCACCCAGTTGAACCTTGCCCATGACGTGGCGCCGGCGTTCGAACAGACCCTGCCCGAAGGCAACCTCTCGAAGAAGATGACCATCGCGGCCAGGCTGGTCAACGCGAACATCGGCCTGCGGGTGATCGACGTCGGCCTCGACGGGTTCGACAACCACGACGATCAGAACGCGAACCATCCCGATCTGTTGGGCGACCTCGACACTGCGATCGCCACGTTCTACGGCACGCTCGCTCCGGCGTTCCGCGACCGCGTGACGATCATGACCATGTCCGAGTTCGGCCGAACGTCGTGGTCGAACGAGTCGGGCGGCACCGACCACGGCACCGCTGCGCCGCTGTTCGTGATGGGCACGCGCGTGAAAGGTGGACTGTACGGGCAAGGACCGACTCTGGCCGGACTCGATCAGTGGGACCGGCTGCCTGCCTACGTGGACTTCCGGTCGGTGATCGGCTCGGTGCTCGACGGCTGGCTCGGCGGTGGCGGCAGCACCATCCTCAACGGCAACTTCGAGAACCTCGGTCTCTTCGCCGGCGCCCCCGGCACGGTCGGTGGTGACATCCCCGTGGTGGTGTTGCCGCCGGCGACACCGAGTGGATTCGTGGCGACGGCACCTCAGCGTGTGTTCGACACGCGCGACGGCACCGGGGGCAGGGACATCCCTCTCGGGGCCGGCGAGACGTGGCGGTTCACCATCGCCGGCAAGTTCGCCATCCCGCTCGACGCCGTCGCCGTGGCGATCAACCTCACGTCGGTCGATGCGACGGAACCGACCTTCGTGACCGTGTCGCCGAGCGGTGAGATGCGACCGTTCGCCTCGAACCTCAACCCGGTGCCGGGCGCGGCGATCCCGAACCTCGTCCTGGCCCGCGTGGGCATCGGCGGCTCGATCGATCTGTTCAACAACTCTGGCTCCGTGCACCTCGTCGGCGACGTCGTGGGTTACTTCTCGCCGGGCAGCGACGTGGGACTGGAGGCACTTGCTCCGGCCCGCCTGCTGGACACCCGAGACGGCACAGGGGGCTTCCTCGGTCAGCTCGGCCCGGGACAATCGCTCGATCTGCAGGTGAGCGGTCGAGGGGGCGTGTCGGAATCGTGCGATGCGGTCGCGCTCAACATCACTGCGACCGAACCGAGCTCGTCGAGCTACCTCACGGTGTGGCCGACGGGGCAGGACAAGCCGCTCGCCTCGAGCGTCAACATGGCGGCAGGTCAGACCGTGCCGAACATGGTGTTGGCCAAGGTGGGCGCCGGCGGCAAGGTCAGCATCTACAACAACTCGGGGAGCACCCACGTGGTGGTCGACGTGCTCGGCTGCTTCGGTGCAGGTGTGTCGTCGAGGTTCGTGTCCCTGTCGCCCGCCCGTGTGCTCGACACCAGGGAGGGCACCGGCGCGCCGAAGGAGCCATTGGGCCGCGGTGCGCTCTCGCTCGCCCTCGCCGGGCGCGGTGGCGTGCCGTCGTACGGTGCTTCGGCGGTGCTGTTGAACATCACCGCGGTCGCGCCCACGATGGGAACGTTCGTCACGGTGTTCCCCACCGATGTGGAGCGTCCGGTCGCGTCGAACCTGAACGCCGTGGCAGGCCAGGTCGTGCCGAACATGGTGGTCGCCCGCCTCGGCGGTGACGGCGCAGCGTCGATCTACAACAACAGCGGCGCTGTCGACCTGGTCGCCGACGTGATGGGGTACTTCACCGCCTGATCGTCGAGCCGGAGCGGCGGCCCCGGACCCGCACGATGCCCGCCGGTAGCCTGCATGTGATGGCGTCCACGATCGACCCTGCCCGTCGCGCCCGACTCAACACGATGCGCATCGCCGCGCTCGTGGCCGACCACGCCAGGACAGCCACCGAAGTGAGCGGCTCGCTCGGGGCGGGCGCCGCGCTGCTGGCCGACGACGGCACGGCCTGGACGCTGCTCGACGATCTGGCAGACCGCGGGCCCGATCGCCAGCTCGGCGCAGCCCTCGCGTGGGCGTTGCGAAACGAAGCGACCCGCTTGCACGTGGTGGCAGAGTCGGGCACCGGAGTGCTCGCCCGCCGCGCGCTCGGCTTCACGATGCCGACCCAGGTGTCCCACCTCGACGGCCGCACGCTCCTCGACGCCGTTGCCGAGCCGCTCCCCGAGCCGGGTGTCACCGACGACGCTCACCGGTCGCTCGTGGAGCTGATCGTGGCTGGCGGTGCCTCGCCGGTGGAGGAGCACGGGGTGCTCGCCGGCGAGGTCGACGGGTTGGAGGTCTGCCGAGTGGTCGGCGATCCGGACTCCGGCGAAGTACGCCTCGAGGTGGGAGTCGGTGCGCACGATCGTGAGACGTTCCAGCTGCTCCATGGCAATCGCCCGAAGGTCGAGGCGTTGAGCGACGTGGTGCGAGCCGTTGCCCAACATCGGCGCGACGGCGCCCCGCAGCACCCGCTCAACCAACTCGCCGCCAGCCGTCGCCTGCGCGCCCGGCTCCTCGCGCATCCCGACCTGATCGGCGCGGCCGTGCTGGTGGTGGTCGATCCACCGCTGCCGCGCGCCAACCTCAAGGACCAGGTGCCGTGCGCAGCGATGGAGCCCGGCACCGGAACGTTGATCGTGTGCACCACCGGGATCGATCTGGACGTGGTGCCGTGGGCCGTGGACGCGATCGCCCGTCACCGCGCCGACCGGTGCGTCATCGCTGCACCTGCGCGTGACGTGATCGACGTGCAGGAACGACTGGCTGAGCTCGTGCGTGTCCCCACTCATTTCGTCGCTGTGTGATCCGCTCGGCATCGGGTTGGCATCTGGTTGGCATCGGGTTGGCATCGGGTTGGCTCGGAGCGAGCGCCGGATCGCACCACTAGCCTCGTGACACCGTGATCGATCGTTTGGCTGCCGTGGAGGACGAGTACTCCCTGCTCGAGACCAGCCTGGGCGACCCCGAAGTGCTGTCCGACCCCGCACGGCTGCGCTCGATCTCGAAGCGGTACAAGGACCTCACGCCCCTCGTCGAGGCGATGCGCGCCTTTCGTGCCCGCACGGCAGACGCCGAGACCTCCAAGGAGTTCATGAACGACTCTGCAGGCGACGAGCGAGAACTGTGGCGAGCCGAGCACGCCCACGCCGAAGCCGACCTCGAACGGCTCGGTGACGACATCCGCACCCTCATGCTCCCCAAGGATCCCAACGACGGTCGTGCCGTGATCATGGAGATCCGCGGCGCCGAGGGAGGCGAGGAGGCAAACCTGTTCGCCCGCGATCTGTTCGAGATGTACCAGGCCTGGGTGGCACGGCAGGGCTGGAAGCTCGAAGTGCTGTCGAGTGACCCGAGCGAGCTCGGCGGCCTCAACCAGATCATCTTCGTCGTGCGTGGCGACGCCGCGTGGGCCCATCTGAAGTTCGAAGGTGGCCCGCACCGCGTGCAGCGCGTGCCCGTGACCGAGAGCCAGGGACGGATCCACACGTCGTCTGCGACCGTGATGGTGCTGCCCGAGGCCGACGAGGTCGATGTCGACCTCGACGAGCGCGATCTCGACATCGATGTGTACCGCAGCAGTGGTGCCGGCGGCCAGAGCGTCAACACGACCGACTCCGCGGTGCGGATCACGCACCGGCCGACCGGCCTCGTCGTGACGATGCAGGACGAGCGCAGCCAGCTGCAGAACCGGGCCCGCGCGCTGCAGGTGCTGCGCTCCCGCCTGTTGCAGTTGAAGCAGGACGAGCAGGCAGCGGCGATGTCGGCTGAACGCCGCTCGCAGGTGGGTGGTGGTGGACGGAGCGAGAAGATCCGCACCTACAACTTCAAGGAGAACCGGGTGACCGACCATCGCATCGGGTTCACCATCTACCGGTTGGCCGACGTGTTGGCCGGTGACCTCAGCGACGTGGTGGATGCCCTGCTCGCAGACGAGCGCTCGCGCCAGCTGTCCGAGGGCGAGGGCTGAGTCGGCCGCTCTCGCCGAGGAACCGCACGCGGACGACGGCATCGAGATGACACGAGATGACACGAGATGGGCACGAGATGGGCACGAGATGACCGACATCGGTGGCGAGACGATCGACTGGCGCACGCTCTGGGCCGAGACCGAACGGCGCATCGGTGACCGAACGGTCGCGCGTTGGATCTGCGAGACCGCGAGCGGTGCCGACGGCGCGGCGTTCCTCGCCGTGCTCGATGAGCCGGCCATGCATCGAATGGTTGCGCACCTCGACTCGATGGTTGCCCGGTGTGCCGACGGCGAGCCCGTGCAGTACGTCCTCGGGCACTGGGCGTTCCGCCACCTCGAGGTGATGATCGACCAGCGCGTGCTGATCCCACGTCCTGAGACCGAACTGCTCGTGGATCACGCCATCGACGCGTTGCGGTCCCACGCCCGGCCGCTGCGAGTGGCCGACCTCGGCACGGGCAGCGGCGTGATCGGCCTGTCGCTCGCGATGGAGTTGTGGCACGACGGCATGGAGGTGTGGCTCACCGATGCCTCCTCCGATGCCCTCGACGTCGCTCGGGCGAACACCGCAGGCATCGGCAGAGCCGCGGCCGGCGTGCATGTGGCCGCAGGCTCGTGGTTCGAGGCACTACCGGCCGAGCGTCATGGCACGTTCCATCTGCTGGCCAGCAACCCGCCCTACATCGCCGTCGACGATCCCGCGGTGGAGTCGATCGTGCGCGACCACGAGCCACACCTGGCGTTGTTCGCGCCCGCTGGCGGGCTGGCACACGTGGCGACGATCGTGGCGGAGGCCCCGCACTGGTTGGTGCCAGGTGGCACCCTGCTGTTGGAGATCGGCGCGGGGCAGGGACGTGCCGTCGCAGCGATGTTCGAGGCGGCAGGCTTCGTCGATGTGTTGGTACGCGTCGACCTCTCGGGTCATGACCGTTTCGTGCAGGGCGAGCACCCGTAGGCATCATCGCCGGCGGCAGCCTCAGCCGAAGCGCCCAACCACAGCCTCAGCCGAAGCGTGCCGCCACCTGGGCGAGGAGGCTCTCTTCCGAGGGGGCGATCGAGTCGTCGACGCCTGCCACGTCACGAGCGGCGGAGAACAGAGAGTGACGCAGCACCGAGCTGGAGATCCGGTGGTCGATGTCATCGAGGAGCAACTCGACGTCGTCGTCAGCGACGGCGGTGCGCACCTTGGCCATCGCTTCTCCCAGATACTGGTCGAACGAGAAGGTGTCGGACTCGAAGCCCTGGTCGTCACTGATCGTCCGGATCTCGTCGATCTCGTCGCCGTCGATGTGGTGGTCGGCGATCATCACCAGCAGCAGCAGTTCGACCGCGGCCTCGTGCTCGCGGTCGGCGGTGGCGTGCACCGCGATGCCGTCGTACAGGTCCCTCAGCTGCTTGCTCATGACATCGATTCTGTCACGCACGGGGCCTCACCCTTCTCCGTGGCCCCGAACATCTCCGCCCTCGAGCCGAACTGCGAGTTCGGCGCAGCTGTACGGCCGATCAGTGGCAGAGGGCACGCCGGAGGAAGTCGAGCTGGTGGAGGAGCAGGTTCTCGGCCACGACCTCTTGCGGTGTCATGTGCGACACGCCCACGAGCGCGAGCAACTCGTGCGGCTTGCCGGCCGCAAGCAGCGCCGACGACAGCTGGAGGCTGTGTGCGGCGACCACGTTGTCGTCGGCCAGGCCATGCACCAGCAGCAGCGGACGAGTGAGCTGATGGGCGAGCGGCAAGAGGCTGTTGCGTGCGTACGGTGCCGCATCGACGCTCGGGTCGCCGAGATACCGCTCGGTGTAGTGCGTGTCGTACAGCCGCCACTCGGTCACTGGTGCACCCGCGATCGCAGCGTGGAACACGTCAGGACGTTGCAGCACCGCGAGCGCGGCGAGGTAGCCGCCGAAGCTCCAGCCGCGAATCGCCACGCGGGACAGATCGAGTTCGGGGTGTTCATGGGCGGCGGCCTCGAGCGCGGTGATCTGATCGGCCAGCACATCGGTCGCGAGATCGAGGTGCACCGCTCGTTCGAACTCGGTGCCACGACCAGGTGTCCCACGGCCATCGGCCACCACGACGGCGTAGCCCTGATCGGCGAACCACTGCGAGCTCAGGAACGCATTGTGCGATTGCACCACGCGCTGCGCGTGGGGACCGCCGTACGGGTCGAGGAGCACCGGCAGTTTCGAGCCGTCGTGATCGCGCGGGAGCAGCACGGCAGTGGCGAGGCGGTTCGGCCCGACCTCGTGAAGGGTGACGTTCGGCTGCACGAGCGGTTCCTCGGCGAGCGATCGCAGCGGCGCGCGTCCGGGTGCGCTCACCACTGCGCCGGGTCGGTCGAGTGTCGCGCTGCGGACGATGAGCGGCCGACCCTCGGAGACCGAGTGGATGCCGTCGACGTGGGTGACCTGGCTGACGGAGACGCCGTCCCAGTGGTACACGTGTTGCACGGTGGCGTCGCCCAAAGGGTTGCCGAGGAACGTGATGTCGCTGCCCACGTGAGCAACCGAGCGCACCTGCACCTCGGGCGGCGTGACGTCTTCACCATCGACGAGGAGGCAGCGGCGGCCCTCGCGATCGGCGGCCACGACGAGGCGCCCGTCGTCGAGCACCGCAGGACTGCCGGGCACGAGCTCCACCCACGCATCGTCGGAGTCGGTGAACAACGGAGCGCTGTCACCCGTGACGGGGTTGGCCTCGAGCACGACGAAGGTGCGCTGGTCGCGCGACTGCACGCCGAGGATCAACCGATCGGGCGCCGCCCACGACACCGTCGCCAGGTACGGGTACGCCTCGCGGTCCCACATGATCTCCGCCGATCCACCCTCGAGCGCGAGCACGTGCAGCGTGACATCAGGATTGGCCGTGCCGGCCGCCGGGTAGCGCACCGCCTGCGGCTCGCGCTTCGGGTCGGCGGGATCGCCGATCCACCACCGCTGCACCGCCGAGTTGTCGACGCGGCACGCAGCGATCGCCGAACCGTCGGGGCTCCACCAGTAGCCGCGAAAGCGATGCATCTCCTCGGCGGCGACGAAGTCGGCGCTGCCCCAGGTGACCTCGGCGTCGGGCTCGCCGGCGAGCTCCCAGCTGCTGCCGTCGAGCTCTGCGATGCGCAGCTTGGCTCCGCTCACATAGGCGAGGCGTCGGGCGAGCGGATCGGGTCGAGGATCGAACACCGGACCCTCGACGCGCAGTTCGCGCGCCGCCGCGCTCAACAGTCCAGCGACGAACAGTCGGCCGGCGAGCGTGAACGAGGCCGCTGTGTTCGTGCGGTCGGTCGCGAACGCGGTGATGCCGCCAGCGCCCTCGCGCATGCGCTCTCGACGGGCTCGCTCCTCGCTCGGCAACTCGGCATCGAGGTCGGCATCTGCAGCTGCCAGCAACGCGACCGGATCGGCGACCAAGACCTCGGTGCCGTCCTCGATCGACTGGGTCCACAGGCAGTTGACCGGGTCGTCGCCGGCGCGGCTGCGCAGGAACGCAGCGCGCAGCCCGTCTGCCGACACCATGACGTTGCGCGGTTCGCCGAGCGTGAACCGTTGCGTGCGCGCATACTGCCGCGGAAAGGTGTCGCTCATGCCGCCGAACCTACCCGCGTTGCCCGAGCGCGCGTCAGAGCAGTGAGTCTGTGCACGGATCGCAGGAGACCTGAGGGAGGTCCAGTCGGCTCGACGCCCTCGGGCCGAGGCGGCAGTCTCGCTTCACGTGGCCTCATCCCGGAATCCGGGGACGACCAGGATCTTGGCGTGTTGCTCGGGGTTGCCGAGATCCTGGAACGCCTGCGGGACGCCGTCGACGCCCACCTTGCCGGTCAGCCAGGGAGAGAGGTCGACCTTGCCGTCGGCGATCGCCGTGAGCGCCTGCGCGAACTCGGCGGGCTCGTACGCGAGTGCGAACTGGATGTTCAACTCGCGACCGATGCCGAGCATCGGATGGATGCGGTCCTCCTGCATGCACGCGCCGACCACGAGGATGCGAGCGTCCTTCGGCGCCATCCGCATCGCTTGCTCGATCATGCCGGGTACGCCCACCGCCTCGAAGATCACCAACGGGCGGATGCCGTCGACCTTGCGCCACGCCTCGATTGCCGACGTCTCGCGCGGATCGACCACGACGTCGGCGCCGAGGTGCTCCGCGAGCCGGCGGCGCTTCGGAGAGAAGTCGGCGGCCACGATCGGTCCGATGCCGCGCATCTTCAGCTCGGCGATGCACGCCAATCCCACCGGGCCGAGGCCGAGGACGAGCGCCGCGTCGCCGCCCGCGATGCGACTCTTCGCCACCGCATGCACGCCCACGGCCAACGGCTCGGTGAGCGCGGCGATGTCGACCGGGAGGCCACTCGGGATCTTGAGGCCCATCAACTCGTTGAGCACCATCAGCTCGGCGTACCCACCGTTGTACGCGTTCGAGAAGCCGATGCCGTGCAGGCCCGAGGCATCGAACGCCACGGGCATGCTGACGATCACGTCGCCCACCTTCAGGTTCTCACAGCCGGGACCGAGGTCGATGACCTCGCAGCAGAACTCATGACCCATCACCGTGTCCTTCGACGGGTCGAACATGACCGGCGCCATCGGGTCCGGGGGACGGTCGGCGCTGAGCTCGTCGCTGAGCCTGCGGCTCTCCTCGCCATGAGTCAGGAGGTGGAGGTCGCTGCCGCAGATGCCGCAGGCGAGCACTTTGGTGAGCACCTGCCCAGGACCCGGCGTCGGATCCGGGAGCTCGTCGACCCGGAGTTGCCAGTCACGCATCACGGCTGCACGCATGTTGGCAGCGTAGGTGAAGTAGGTCCGGAGGACGCCCCACTCAGCCCGCCCGCGATGAGAGATGCG
The DNA here is from genome assembly GCA_963791635.1 of uncultured Acidimicrobiaceae bacterium. Classification (GTDB taxonomy): domain Bacteria; phylum Actinomycetota; class Acidimicrobiia; order Acidimicrobiales; family Ilumatobacteraceae; genus VFMC01. Next base: position 164,712 of record CAWBTC010000018.1, on the reverse strand, counting down.
GTCGCTACCGCCGCTCATCTCTCATCGCCGGGGGGTGGGGGATCGGGGTCAGTGGCTGAAGTGGGCGATCGCCTCGTCGATCACTGCGAAGCCGGCGTCGACGTCGATGCGGTCGACCACCGTGCAGTTCGACCTCGGGCGGTCGAGCAGCCGGCGTTGATCGATCACGGTCATCCCCCGCGTGTACTTGCCGCGTGTCTCGATCGCGACGTGCGTGTCGTGGCTCTCGAACAGCTGAGGATGTGTGAGTGCCATCACCGCGCACGGATCGTGCACCGGGGCGCCACGCAGGTTGTCGTGACGGCTCACGTAGGTGCCGCTGAAGAACTCGAACAGATCGGCGAGCACGCTTGCGAGGCGACCGGGGATGTCACGCACGCGCTGGATCCGCTCGGGCGTGGCCTGGAACGTGTGGGTGAGCTGGAGGCCGCACATCAGCAGCGGCCCGCCGTAGTCGAACACCGCGGCAGCGGCTTCGGGATCGGCCCAGATGTTGAACTCCGCTGTCGCCGTGCGGTTGCCGAACGTGCCGCCACCCATGAGCGAGATGCCGGCAATGCGATCGGCGAGATCGGGAGCGGCGCGAAGTGCGAGGGCGATGTTGGTGAGCGGACCCGTGGGCACGAGCCAGACACCCTCGTTCGCTCGGCACGTCTCGATGATGAACCCGACCGCGTCGGTGCTCGCCGGCGGTCCAGACGGCTCGGGCAGATCGGCGCCGTCCATGCCGCTGTCGCCGTGGACGTAATCGGCGTGCTTGGGCTCTGCGACGAGGGGGCGCGACGCTCCGGTGTGCACCGGGGTGTCGATGCCGAGCAGATCGCGGATGATGATCGCATTGCGGGTCGTGTGCTCGAGCGGTGCGTTGCCGGCGACGGTGGTGATGCCGAGAAGGTCAGTGTGACGCGTCGCGACCACGATCGCGATCGCATCGTCGTGACCGGGGTCGCAGTCGAGAAGGATCCGGGGGCGTGCAGGTGTGGGGCGGGTCGACATCGCCCACGAGTATGGCCTCACTACGCTTGCTGGCCGTGAGAGCTCCGGATCGCCACGCGTCGATGGCACGTGCGGTGCGACGGTCCGGTTCCTCGGTCGGCGCGCGCCCGGTACGTCGTGTCGTCGCAGTGTCCGTTGCGGCGGCGGCCCTGATGGTGTTCGTCGTCGCGTGCAACGACACCGACTTCTCAACGTCCTCACCCGACGGCGGTGAGGTGGATGTGGGCAAGCTGCCGCGGATCACCAACGCCAGCGCCTCGCCAGATACGACGGATACGACGGATACGACGGATACGACGGACGCAACGCTCTCGACGAGCACGACCGCGTCCACTGCCGATGCGTCCGCCGCGTCGACGGTGCCGGCGAGCGGCGTGCCGGGCCTCGACGACGCCGACCCGTTGTGCGAGGCCTGGAGCCAACTCGTCGGCACGCGCCAGGTCCTGACGCTGGCCGCCAACTTCGGCGACCTGTCGGCGACCGAGCTCGCCCGCCTCGAGGTGATCGCCGCGCCGCTGGTGCAACGTGCAACGCTCCAGTTCGCCGGCGCACTCCTGGACGTGGAGGCGGCCGCGGTGGTCGGCGAACGCGACACAGTGCTCGACGAGCTCGTCGGTCCGCTCGACCGACGTGCCGCCCGCGCTGTCGCGGCACTCACGGCTGTGGGGGCGGGCCGTGACGAGGGCTTCCTCTTCGCTCAGGTGTGGCTCGACGGCCTGGGACGGTTCGCTGCCGACGACGTGGTGCCAGCGCTCGCCGATCTCGGCCCTGAGTTCGGCCCGATGGTCGACAACGCGGTCGAGGTGTTCGTCGACGACGCCCCGGCCTGGACCGACGACGACACGCTCGACGTCTCCGACGTGGACGTACCGGCCACGCTCGCGCTGCTCGTCGACCGCTGTCCCGACCTCAGCGCGCTCGGCGTCGGCGACGCGGTCTGACACGCCGCGCGCCGGGACGCCGCCACGCCGGGGCATCAGTACGGGCCGGCCCGGGGTGTTCGGGTCCTGTCGCCTGTCCCTGTCGCCTGTCGCCTGTCGCCTGTCAGACGACGTGGAGGGTGCCCTCGGCGTCGAGATCGACGGCCCGGCCGACCCACTCGCCTTCGCACATCGCTGCCGTGACGGCGGGGTCGACCGAGTCACCCCACGCCCGGCGGCCGTCACCGAGGATGCACGTGACGATCGCCCGCTCGGGCCGTCCCTCACGCGAGTGCATCACGGTGTAGGCCTCGATGGTGGTGCGGCCCACGGCTTCGGCCGGCTCGGCGAGTTCGCGGCGCGGCATGGCATCGATCTGGTCCTGCGGGTACGCATGGCGGAACGGTCGAGCCGGCGGGGTGGTGGAGTACACGCCGAACGCGTGCTTGGTGGTGTAGCCACCGTTGGCCCACACGAGGCCGTGTGCCCCCGGCCGGTCACGCAGTGCGCCCATCATCGTGGCGATGGCGTGCATGACGTAGTTGTTCCATGGGCCTCCTGCGAAGGGCAGTCCGCCCGTCAGGGTGACCTGGCGCTCGATGTCGATGCCGAGGCTCTGAGCACCCAGTTGCACCGCAGCGGGGAAGCACGAGTAGAGGTCGATGAGGTCGATGTCGTCGATACCGAGGCCTGCCAGTTCGAGCGCAAGACTGCCGCCGAGCTCGATCGCCGGCGTCTCGTGGAACGACCAGCGGTTGCTGACGAACTGGTGCTCGTGGCAGTCGGTGCCCGAGTGGGGGAACACCCACCGCTCCTCCGGCACGCCGAGGCGTCGGGCGGCCTCGACGGACATCATCAGGAGGGCAGCACCCATGTCGACGTCGTTGTTGGAGTTCATGTACTTCACGTACGGCAGGCCCACCATCCGGTTGTCCGCGTTGACAGTGCGGATCTCCTCGGCGGTCTTCGGCTCGCGGATCCACGCCTTCGGATTGGCCGCGGCGACCTGGCTGAAACGCGACCACAGCTCGCTGATACGAACGAGGTGGTCCTCCGGGGAACGACCAGCAGCGGCACGGATTGCGGTCTCGAACATCGGATACACCTGCACCGGCATCACGACCTGACGGGCGACCTCCGACGGATGGCTCATCACCAGGTCCACGCCGAGGATGCGCGGCTCGCACCCGGCCGGTGACTTCTCCCAGTCGAGTTCCACACCCTGCTTGCGGGCTCGCATCCGGGTGCGCCACGACTCGCCACCCGACAGCAGCGCCACGTCGAGCTCACCGGCCTGGATCGCGAGCGCCGTGGAGTTCACCAGCGTCTGGGGGCTGTTGCCGCCCATCGTCGTGTAGGCGTGCTCCTTGCTGGCGAGGCCGAGGCGGTCGCCGAGCACCTGCGGCGCGTTGCCGTAGCGCCAGCTGAGCAGACCGACCACGCGGATCGAGTCGACCTCGGTGAGTCCGCTCAGCCCGGCATCGGCAATGGCCTCCTCGACGGCCAGAGCCATGAGGGCCACGGGGTCGAGTGCGTCCGCGAGTCCGGCGGCGCGGTGCAGCGACTGGCCGGCGCCGACGAGGACAGGGGTGCGAGGATCGAGGGTCACGAGCGCCGAGGCTACGGAGTGACCATGTCACAAGGAGAACTGAGGCACACGGGAGCCCCGTCTCCTTCGTCGTACACTCGACCACCGTGTCCCGCATCGCCATCGGATCCGACCACGCCGGCTACGAGCTCAAGCGGCATCTGGTCGAGCTCCTTCGCGGACAGGGCCACGACGTCACCGACCTGGGCACTGACAGCAGCGAGAGCGTCGACTACGTGCAGTTCTGTGCCGCCGTCGGTCGCGCCGTGCGCGACGGCGAAGCCGATCTCGGCATCGTGCTCGGCGGGAGTGGCCAGGGCGAGCAGCTCGCGGCCAACAAGGTGCGCGGCGTCAGAGCTGCGCTGTGCAACGACCTCTACACCGCACGCCTGTCGCGGGCGCACAACGATGCCAACGTCTTGAGCATCGGCGCTCGTGTGGTGGGTGTCGGGCTTGCCGAGGAGATTCTCGCTACGTTCTTGTCCACCCACTTCGAAGGTGGTCGCCACCTCCGCCGCGTGCAACAGCTCACGGCCCTCGAGCAGGAGTTCTGATCCATGCCGTTCCCCAGCGACACCGCGCCGGACACCGTCGTGTTCGACCTCATCGGCCGCGAGGTCGAGCGCCAGTGCACGGGTCTGCAGCTCATCGCAAGCGAGAACTTCACCTCTCCGGCCGTGATGACAGCCGTGGGCAGCGCGCTCACGAACAAGTACGCCGAGGGCTACCCGGGCAAGCGGTACTACGGCGGCAACGCGATCGTCGATGACATCGAGTCGCTCGCGATCGAACGGGTGAAGGCGCTGTTCGGCGCCGACCATGCGAACGTCCAGCCCCACTCGGGCGCCAACGCCAACATGTGCGCCTATCAGGCGGTGCTGAACCCCGGTGACACGGTCCTCGGTCTCAGCCTCGACCATGGCGGCCACCTCACCCACGGCTCGCCCGTCAACGCGAGCGGCAAGCTGTACCACTTCGTCGCCTACAAGGTCACCCCCGGCGACGAGCGCATCGACATGGACCAGGTGCGCGACCTTGCCCTCGAGCACCGTCCGAAGATGATCGTCGCCGGCACCACCAGCTACCCGCGCCGACTGGATCCGGAGCCGTTCAAGGCGATCGCCGACGAGGTCGGCGCGCTGTTGCTGTTCGATGCCGCTCACATCGCGGGGCTCATCGCCGGTGGCGTCCATCCCAACCCGGTGCCGTTCTCGGACATCGTCACGTTCACCACGCACAAGACCCTGCGCGGCCCTCGCGGTGGTTGCATCCTCTCGAAGGCCGAGCATGCGACCGCGATCGACAAGGCCGTGTTCCCCGGATGGCAGGGTGGACCGCTCGAGCACGTGATCGCCGGCAAGGCCGTCGCGTTCCACGAGGCGGCGCAGCCCAGCTTCACCGAGTACGCGCGCCAGATCGTGGTCAACGCGAGCGCGCTTGCCGAGGCGTTGGTGCTGCAGGGCTTCCGCCTCGTCAGCGGTGGCACCGACATCCACCTGATGGTCGTCGACCTGCGCCCGTTCGACGCCGACCTCACGGGCAAGGAGGCCCAGTCGGTGCTCGATCGCGCAGGCATCACGCTCAACAAGAACAGCATCCCCGACGATCCGCGCAGCCCGTTCGTCACGAGCGGCGTCCGAATCGGGACCCCATCGGTCACCACGCAGGGCATGAAGGAGCCCGAGATGGTGCAGATCGCTGCACTGATCGCTCGCGCGTTGCGTCACCGAACCGACGAGCGCGAGCTCGACGCGGTCAAGGCCGACGTCGCCGCTCTCTGCGGCCGCTTCCCCGCGTACTGACCTCGGCGCGAGGACCGTTCCCACCGTGCCCAGCATCGGCGCCTACCTGCTCGTCGGGGCGGTCGCTGCGATCATCACCTTCACCGTGACCCCGGTCGTGAAGCGGTTCGCCATGCGCGCCGGTTGGGTGTACGAGCCGAACGAGCGCACCGTGCACACCACGCCGCTGCCCGACGTCGGTGGCATTGCGATGTTCCTCGGGTTCTGCGCCGCGTTCGGTCTCCGCGCCTGATGAACGGTTTCGATCCGTTGTTCGCCCGCAACTCCGAACCCCTTGGTGTGCTCATCGCCGCGGCCGTGTTGTTCCTCGTCGGGTTGCTCGACGACGTGCGCGAGCTCTCCGCACCGGCGAAGGTGGCGGGCACGGTCGTGGCGGGGTCGGTGCTCGTCGGGTTCGGTGTGACGATGTTCCTGTTCCGCCTGCCGTTCCTGGGCGTCACCTACCTCAGCAACGACTGGATCCCGCTCGTCACGGTGCTGTGGATCCTCGGGATGAGCCAGGCGATCAACCTGATCGACGGGCTCGACGGACTGGCCGCCGGCATCGTCGCGATCGGCGCCTTCTCGTTCTTCCTTTACAGCCAACATCTGAGCGAGCAGGGCCTGTTGCTCGAGCCGAACATCGGTCCGCTGATCGCGATCATCACGGTCGGCGTCTGCATCGGCTTCCTTCCCCACAACTTCAACCCCGCGCGGATCTTCATGGGTGACAGCGGTTCACTGCTGCTCGGGTTGCTGATGGCGGTCAGCACGAGCGTGGTCGGCGGGCGCGAGACGCCGGACGCGGCGCGCGAGTCGGCTGGGCAGGCGTTCTTCTTCTTCGCCCCGCTGTTCATCCCGTTGTTCATCCTCGGCGTGCCGATCCTCGACACGCTCTGGGCGATCATCCGCCGCGCCAGAAGCGGCAAGGGACTCGCCACGGCCGACAAAGGACACCTCCACCATCGCCTGATGGAGATGGGCCACGGACAACGCCGCAGCGTGCTGATCCTGTGGGGTTGGACGGCGCTGCTGAGTGCGTTCGTGCTCTACCCGGTGATCACCGACAGCGGCGTGTCGTACATCCCGGTGGGGGCCGCGATGCTCGGCCTCGCGCTGTACACCCTGCTGCACCCGCAGATCCGGCGACAGCGAGGGATCGACTGACATCGACCCGGTGATCCCCGGTGATCCCCGGTGATCACCCGTGATCCGTGGCATCCGAGCGCGGCTACGGTTTGGCAGACGCGCTCCCGTGTGACTAGATTGTGTTCGCGTTCACAAGCTCGCCACGACGTTGTGGTGCATTTCGTGACAAGCGTGCCCCAGGCCAGGACCCCGTGAAACTCGTTCCCCGAACCAAGCCCATCGATGCCGATGACAACATCGGTCGCGGCATGGACTTCGCGTTGGTGATCCTCCTGTTCCTCGGTATCGGCTGGGCGCTCGACCGGGCCTTCGACAGCCGACCTGCGTTCATGATCGGCTGCACCGTGTTCGCTGTCGTCGGCCAGTTCGTACGGATGTGGTACGCGTACGACGCCCGGATGACCCAGCTCGAGACCGAGCGGACCGCCGAGCTGCGAAGCGCTCCTCGTGCGAGCGTTGCTGTCGAGGACCTCGCCGACGCACCGCTCGAGATCCCCACCGAGATCGGTCGCAACGAGCTACCCAACGAGCTGCCGAACGAGCTGCCGAACGAAGGGGCCCTCGCATGACCCAGTCGCGCACGAACTCCGAACCGATGCTCACCCGTGTCGAGGGTCCAGCACCCGAGGTGACGGTGTCGAAGGACATGATCAAGCGCGGCCTGCTCGTCGCTCCGGTGCTCGTGGCACTCTGTGGCGTCATCTGGGGCATGGACGGGGCGTGGTCGTCGATGTACGCCATCGCCATCGTGCTCGTGAACTTCGCGCTCGCCGCTGCCCTCGTCGCGACGACGGCCCGCATCAGCCTCGGCCTGATGATGGGAGCCGTGCTGTTCGGATACCTCATCCGGCTCGCGCTCATCTTCCTCGCGGTCTTCGTCGTCCGTGACGCCGGCTGGATTTCACTTCCGGCGCTCGGAGCGACCATCATCGTCACGCACCTCGGACTCCTGCTCTGGGAGCTGAAGTTCGTCGCGATCTCCCTTGCCCACCCAGGCCTCAAGCCTGCCCGCCCGTAACACGACAGGATCGGATCCCAACGTGCTCGCAGAAGCCTTCGAATTCCCCGAGATCAACGCCATCCTCCGGTGGCAGGACATCTTCACGTCGTTCAACAAGATCGCGCTGATCGCCGTTGCTGCAGCGATCATCGGCATCGTCGTGTTCCTCCTCGCCGGCAACAAGGACGCCAAGGTTGCCCCAAAGGGCGTGCGCAACCTGGCCGAGACCACCGTCGAGTTCATCGAGGATGGCATCGTCATGCAGACGATGGGCAAGAGCGGCCTCGGTTGGACGCCGTTCCTGTTGAGCCTGTTCATCTTCATCTACCTCTGCAACGTGCCGGGGATCATCCCGTTCCTGCAGATGCCGGCAACCGCCCGCATGGCAATCCCGATGTTCCTCGCACTTCTCGTGTGGGTCGTCTACAACGGGGTCGGCCTCAAGCACCAGGGAATCAAGTACCTCACCAACACGATCTGGCCGCCCGGCGTGCCGGTCGCGCTGAAGCCGCTCGTCGGCGTCATCGAGTTCATCTCGAACATCATCGTCCGCCCGTTCTCGCTGACGGTCCGACTGTTCGCCAACATGCTCGCCGGTCACATCCTGCTCGTCACCTTCGCCCTGCTCACCCAGTCGCTCGTCACCGCCGAGACCCAGCAGCTGCTGCTCAAGCCGATGGCGATCCTGCCGTTCTTCATGCTCGTGTTCCTCACGGCGTTCGAAGTGCTGGTGGCCTTCCTGCAGGCATACATCTTCACCATCCTCACCGCCGTGTACATCGGTGGTTCCGCTCACCCCGAGCACTGATCAGCACCCGCTGAACAACCCACTCTCCATCTACCCAGAACCTCATTACAGGAGACAGTCACATGGAAGCATTGAGCCAGGTCCTCGCAACGTTCGACCCGCTGCAGGGCGACGCCGACAAGGCAGCCGCCGCCGCCAGCTCCGCCGGTTTCGCCTACGGCCTCGCCGCCATCGGTCCCGGCATCGGCATCGGTTACCTCGTCGGCAAGTCCGTCGAGGCGATGGCGCGCCAGCCCGAGGCCGCCGGCATGGTGCGTACCACCATGTTCCTCGGCATCGCCTTCACCGAAGCACTGGCCCTCATCGGCTTCGTGGTCTTCATCCTCATCGGCCTCTGACGGTCACCCTTGATCGGCTGGCCGTCGATCGGTCTTCCGGTCCGTTCGACTGAGATCCCATTCATGTCCGACACCATGTCCGAAACCATGTCCGAAACCACCAGACAACCACCCGAATGGAGCTGATGTGTTGACAGCCGTCAATCATCTCCAGGGGCTCGCCACCCGACTCGCCACCGAAGCTGGTGCCGAAGTCGGCGAGGGGCCCGGCCCGATCGTTCCTGAGCTGAAAGAGCTGTACTGGGGCGCCGGATCGTTCATCGTCTTTGCTCTGCTGATGCGCTTCTATCTGTTCCCGCGCCTCAAGTCGGGGATGGATGCGCGCTACGCCGGCATCCGTGCCGACCACGAACAGGCCGACGCCGAGCGTGCCGCGGCCCGTGCCGACGTGGCCGACTACGAAGCACAGCTCGCAGTCGTGAAGTCCGAGGCTGCTGCCAAGGTCGATGCTGCCCGTCAGACGCTCGAAGCCGAGCGCCAGGACAAGATCAAGGCCCTCAACGGCCGGCTCGCCGAACGGCGTGCCGTCGCACAAGCCGAGACCGATGCCGCCAAGGTTGCAGTCCGCGACCAGATCCATGCCGCGGTCGCAGATGTCGCCGGCCGCGCCGGCGAGCTGGCCACCGGCCGTCGTCCTGACGCATCGGTCGTCGCCAGAGTCGTCAACGAGGTGATGGCACGATGAGCGTTCTGGGATCCCTCATCCGCCCGATGGCTGAGTGCGGCATCGATTCCAACGGGGACTGCGTCTCGCACAGCCCGATCCTGCCGGAAACGCCGGAGATCATCTGGGGCGGCTTGGCCTCGATCATCATCTTCTCCCTCCTGATCAGGTTCGCAGGTCCGGCGATCAAGAAGAGCATGACTGCGCGCACGGCGCGAATTCAGGGCGAGCTCGACGGCGCAGCTGACGCCCGCACCTCTGCGGCTGCGGAAGCGACGCAGATCCGTGCCGCCAAAGGCGACATCGCCGGCGAGCGTGCCCGCCTGCTCGCCGACGCCGACGCGCAGGCGGCAGCCGTCCTCGAAGACGGTCGGGTGCGAGTCGAACAAGAGTTGCGCGACATCGAGACGCGCGGAGCCGCGGAGATCGCCGCGACGGGCAACCGCGCCGGCGACGAGCTACGCGCCGAGATCGCCCGCCTGTCGAACGCCGCCGTCGACCACGTGGTCACCGGCTCGCTCGACGACGCGACGCACCAAGAGCTCATCGAGAGCTTCATTTCGAGAGTGGGCGCATCGAGAGTGGGAGCACCCAAGTGAGCGACAACCGCATCGACGGCTACGCACGGGCACTGTTCGAGATCGCTCGCGCCGAAGGCACCATCGACGAGGTCGAAGACGAGCTGTTCCGGTTCGCCCGCAGCTACGAGTCGTCCGATTCGCTGCGCAATGCCCTGACCGACGAGCAGATCCCCGCATCCAAGCGGCAGTCGATCGTCGAGGACCTCCTCGGCGGCAAGGCCACCAGCACCACCGTGCAACTGGTGAGCATGGTGATCGGTTCGGGTCGCGGTCGTGACCTGCCGGCCATCGTCGACAAACTCGTCGACCGGGCATCGTCGTCGAAGAATCTCGAGCTGGCCGAGGTTCGCAGCGCCGTAGCCCTCACCAAGGACCAGGAGGACCGTCTCGCGGCGGCCCTTGCGAACGCCACCGGCAAGCAGGTGAACCTGAAGGTCGTCGTCGACCCGTCGGTCCTTGGCGGCCTCGTGGCCACCATCGGCGACACCGTCATCGACGGCAGCGTTCGCACCCGCATCGATCAGTTGAAGTCGCGTCTCTAGAGGCGCGGAGAAGCACGAAACCCATCAGGGACCCCAGGACACGAGGGACACGAACAACATGGCAGAACTCACGCTGAGCGCCGGCGACATCGCCGCCGCGCTGAAGAAGAACCTCGAGGGCTTCGAGCCGTCGCTCGAGGCACGCACGGTCGGCCGCGTCACCGAGGTCGGCGACGGCATCGCCCGCGTCAGCGGCCTGCCCGACTGCGCGGTCAACGAACTGCTCGAGTTCGAAGACGGAAGCGTCGGACTCGCCCTCAACCTCGACGAAGCGTCGATCGGTGCCGTGGTGTTGGGCAACGCCGATCACATCGAAGAGGGACAGACGGTGAAGGCCACCGGCCGCATCCTCTCGGTGCCGGTCGGCGACGCAATGCTCGGACGCGTGGTGAACGCCCTCGGTCAGCCGATCGACGGCAAGGGCGACATCGTCGGCGGCATCCAGCGCCGTGTCGAGATCCAGGCCCCGGGCATCATGGGTCGCAAGCCGGTGCACGAGCCGCTGCAGACCGGCATCAAGTCGATCGATGCGATGACCCCGATCGGCCGTGGCCAGCGTCAGCTGATCATCGGCGATCGCAAGACCGGCAAGACAACGGTCGCCGTCGACGCGATCATCAACCAGCGCGGCCTCGGTGTGAAGTGCATCTACGTCGCGATCGGTCAGAAGGGCTCGACGGTCGCCCAGACCGTCGAAACCCTCCGCCAGTACGGCGCGCTGGAGTACACCGTGGTGGTTGCCGCGCCAGCCAGTGACCCGGCCCCGTTCAAGTACCTCGCTCCGTATGCCGGCTGCGCAATCGGTCAGCACTGGATGGAGAACGGTGAGCACGCGCTCATCGTCTACGACGATCTGTCCAAGCAGGCCGAGGCGTACCGTCAGGTGTCGTTGCTGCTCCGCCGCCCACCGGGCCGTGAGGCGTACCCCGGTGACGTGTTCTACCTTCACAGCCGACTCCTCGAGCGTGCAGCCAAGCTCTCCGACGAGCGCGGTGCCGGCTCGCTCACGGCACTGCCGGTGATCGAGACCAAGGCCGGCGACGTGTCGGCGTACATCCCGACGAACGTGATCTCGATCACCGACGGTCAGGTGTACCTGCAGGACAACCTGTTCAAGTCGGGTGTCCGCCCGGCGGTCGACGTGGGCATCTCGGTGTCACGCGTGGGTGGCGCCGCTCAGATCAAGGCGATGAAGAGCGTGTCGGGCACCCTGAAGCTCGACCTCGCCCAGTTCCGCGAGCTCGAGGCGTTCGCCACGTTCGGTTCCGAGCTCGACGCGATCTCCAAGGCCCAGCTCGAGCGAGGCTACCGACTCGTGGAGTTGCTCAAGCAGCCGCTCAACAGCCCGATGCCGGTCGAAGAGCAGGTCGTCGTCGTGTTCGCCGGCACCAAGGGATACCTCGACAGCCTCCCGGTGAACCAGGTCCGTCGTTTCGAGGGCGAACTGCTCGAGCACATGCGCAGCACACAGGGAGGCCTGCTGGCCGGGATGCGCAGCAACCCGAAGGCCGACGTGCCGGGCGAGCTCGGCGACCTGATCGCCTCGTTCAAGGACCGCTTCGTCGCCGACCTGACTGCCGCTCACGCCGCTGATGTGCTGGCCACCGACGCAGCGGCGCTCGGCGAGGCTCAGAGCGCGAAGACGCTGGCAACGGAGTAGTCATGGCAGGCGGTCAGGAGCGCATTCTCAAGGGGCGCATTCGCAGCGTCCAGGCGACGAAGAAGATCACGCGCGCCATGGAGCTGATCGCGGCGAGCCGCATCGTGAAGGCCCAGCAGCGGGTTGCTGCCGCCGTGCCCTACAGCGAGCAGATCACTGAGGTCGTCAAGGACCTGGCTGCTGCAGGCGGAGCGTCTCAGTCGCCACTCCTGGCCGGGCGTCCCACGATCGCCAAGGTGGCCTACATCGCGATCACTGCGGACCGCGGTCTGTGCGGCGGGTACAACGCCGGCGTGCAGCGCGCAACCGAGGGTGAGATCAAGGCGGGCATGATCAACGGCACCGCCTACACGGTGATCGCCGTGGGTCGCAAGGCCGAGGGTTACTTCCGCTTTCGCGGCTACGCGATGGGTGCCACGTACACCGGCTTCAGCGACAACCCCACCTACGCCCACGCGAAGACCATCGGCAAGCAGGTGATGGAGATGTACGTGAGCGGCGAGGTCGACCGGGTCGAGCTGGTCTACACCCGCTTCATCTCGGCCGGTTCGCAGGAAGTGGTTCAGCGTCCACTGGTCCCGCTCGACCGCCAGACCGTCGCCGGCGGCGACGGCAAGGGTGTCGACGCTGCTGGAACGGCTGCCGACTTCGAGTTCGAGCCCGATCCGGGCACGATCCTTGACACACTGCTGCCGCGCTACGTGGAGGCCCGCATCTACGCGGCCCTGCTCAACGCGGCTGCCAGCGAGCACGCCTTCCGCCAGCGGGCCATGAAGAGCGCGACCGACAATGCCGAGGAACTGATCAAGAACCTCAGCCGGATCATGAACCGCGCTCGGCAGGACTCGATCACGACCGAGATCATGGAGATCGTCAGTGGGGCCGAGGCTCTCGGTGGCGATGCCAAGAACGTGCACGTCATCGGACTCGGTCCGCTCTCCGACGACGGCTTCGATGGCGCGCTCGACACCGGTCCGGTGAGCGCGAGGCCGGCAACGGCTGTCGGCGTCCTCGAGCCCGACGACATCGAAGAGATCGTCGGGATCGGCCCGGTCATCGGCGCGCACCTGCGCGAGCAGGGCATCACGACATTCGCCCAGATCGCAGCGTGGACCGCCCAGGACGCGATCCGCATCGGTGACGAGATCGACTTCCCCGGTCGCGTCGACCGGGAACACTGGATCGAACAGGCCCGCGAGCTGCAGGCCAAGAAGAACTCCCCCTGACGCACACCCCCTGAAGCACACCAACACTGAATCTTCGAGCGCAACGAGAACAAGGAACACCATCCCATGACCATGACGGAAACGGACAACAAGGACGGACGCGTCGTCGGTATCGCCGGCCCCGTGATCGACGTCGAGTTCCCTCGCGGCTCGCTGCCCGAGCTGAACCACGCGCTGGAGTTCACCGTGCAGGTCGACGGCAAGCCCGTCGTGATCCTCGCCGAGGTCGCCCAGCAACTGGGTGACAGTCGCGTGCGCGCGGTCTGCATGAAGCCGACCGACGGCCTCACCCGTGGCACCTCGGTGCGCGACACCGGTCGCGGCCTGAACGTGCCCGTCGGTGACCGCACCCTCGGCCACGTGTGGAACGTGTGGGGCGAGGTGCTCGACGGCGACAACGCCGACTTCGCCGACATCGAGCGCTGGGACATCCACCGTCCGGCCCCCGACTTCGCCGCTCTCGAGCCGTCGAAGCGCCTCTTCGAGACCGGCATCAAGGTCATCGACCTCCTCACCCCGTACGTTGCCGGCGGCAAGATCGGCCTGTTCGGCGGTGCGGGTGTGGGCAAGACCGTGCTCATCACCGAGATGATCCGTCGTGTCGCGCAGAACCACGGTGGCGTGTCGGTGTTCGCCGGTGTCGGCGAGCGCACCCGTGAGGGCACCGACCTTCGGCTGGAGATGGAGGAGTCGGGCGTGTTCGAGAAGGCCGCCCTCGTGTTCGGCCAGATGGACGAGCCGCCGGGCGTGCGCCTGCGCGTCGCGCTGTCGGCGCTCACCATGGCCGAGTACTTCCGCGACGTCCAGAACCAGGACGTGCTGCTGTTCGTCGACAACATCTTCCGCTTCGTGCAGGCGGGATCCGAGGTGTCGACGCTCCTCGGCCGCATGCCATCGGCCGTGGGTTACCAGCCAACGCTTGCCGACGAGATGGGGCAGCTGCAGGAGCGGATCACCTCGACGCGCGGCCGCTCGATCACCTCGCTGCAGGCCGTGTACGTGCCCGCCGACGACTACACCGACCCGGCACCGTTCACCACCTTCACCTTCCTCGACGCCACGACAGAGCTCAGCCGTCAGATCGCATCGCTCGGCATCTACCCGGCCGTGGACCCTCTGGCGTCGACGTCGACCATCCTCCAGCCCGAGGTCGTCGGACAGCGTCACTACGACGTGGCCCGACGCGTCCAGGAGATCCTGCAGCGCTACAAGGAGCTGCAGGACATCATCGCCATCCTCGGTCTCGACGAGCTCTCCGAGGAGGACCGACTGACGGTGTCTCGCGCCCGCAAGGTACAGCGCTTCCTCTCGCAGCCGTTCTACGTTGCCGAGGTGTTCACCGGCGTCAGCGGTGAGACCGTGCCGGTCGCCGAGACCGTCGAGAGCTTCGAGGCAATCGTCCGTGGCGACCTCGACGATGTCCCGGAGCAGGCGTTCCTCAACGTCGGTGGCGTCGAGCAGGTGCTCGCCAAGGCGAAGGCGCTGCAAGAAGGCGCGGCCTGATCATGGCCACCATGCAGGTCGAGGTCGTGTCGCCCGAGAAGGTCCTCTTCTCGGGTGAGGCATCCCAGGTGATCACGCGCACCATCGGTGGCGGCGAGATCGCGTTCCTGCCCGGTCACGCCCCGTTCCTCGGCGCTCTCACCGAGAACCACACTCGCATCACGCTGGCCAACGGCACGGTGCTCGACGTCGCCGTCCACGGCGGCTTCGTGCAGGTGAGCGGTACCACGGTCAGCATCCTGTCCGATGCCGCGGAACTCGCGGATCAGATCGATCGCGCCCGTGCGCTCGCGGCCAAGGACCGTGCCGAGGAGCTGCTCCGTCGCGAGCACGACGCAGAAGCTGCCGCCGCATTGGCCCGGGCGCACGCCCGTCTCAACGCGACCGGCGGCGTCGGCAGCGCTGCCGGCGTCCACTGATCCTCGCCCACTGATCCTCGCCCACTGATCCTCGCCCACTGATCCGTCCGGTTCCGCACCGGTTCCTCGGGGCGGCGACGAGACCTGACGTGCGGCGTCGCGGCCCGGTACCCTCCGGGTTCATGGCTGCTCATGTCCCGTTCACATCCGCGCTCGTCACTGGTGCGTCCAGCGGCATCGGAGAAGCGATGGTGCGCCGGCTCGCCGACGCCGGCGTGCCCCAAGTGATCGTGGCCCGACGCGTGGGGCGCTTGCAGGAACTCGCCGACGCGCACACCGGCATCGAGGTGCTCGCCGCCGACCTCGCATCTGACGCCGGCATGGCCGCAGTGGCGGCCCGAGTGGCAAGCACGACCGAACCGATCGACCTCGTGGTGAACAACGCCGGCTTCGGCACATCCGGCGACTTCCACGAGCTCGACCCCGACCGGCTCGACGACGAGATCACCCTCAACGTGCGCGCGCTCACGCGTCTCAGCCACGCCGCACTTGCGACGATGGTGCCCCGCGGCCGCGGCTACCTGCTCAACGTGAGCAGTGTGGCGAGCTTCCAGCCGGCGCCCAAGCTGTCGGTGTACGCCGCCACCAAGGCATACGTGACCAGCTTCACGGAGAGCCTCCACGAGGAGATGCGCGGCACCGGCGTGCATGTGACGGTGCTCTGCCCTGGTCTCACCCGGACCGAGTTCCAGAGCGTGAGCAACAGCGAGTCGTACTCGAGCACCTATCCGGCCTTCGCGTGGCTCACTGCCGAGCAGGTGGCCAAAGCCGGCCTGGACGATGTGGCCAGGGGTCGGGCGATGTCGGTGCCCGGCGTGATCTACAAGGGATTGGCCTCCGCAACCGGCATCACGCCGCGGGGCATCACCCGGCGGTTGTCGAGCCTCGTGCAGCGCTGAGACTCGCCGGGAGGGACGACGGGTTACGGGGCCACGGGTCGAGCGTGCTCGAACGCCCGCTCGAGGGCCAGGTCGGCGCTCTGAGCCACCAACGCTGGATCTGTGGCCTGCAACTGGTCGATCACGCCCACGACCGTACCGAACGAGATGCCTGTGGTGGCCTCGAAGGATGCGGCCGACTGGACCCCGTCGCTCGGCACGAACAGCTCGCGAAGTACGTAGTCGCCGGTCGCCTTGGTGATGATCGAGCAGTACAGCGACGTCTCGGTCTCGAGCGCTCCGGGGAAGGCGCGGCTGTTCTGCCCCACGATTGCCGACGAGATGCCCTGAGCGATCTGCGACAGGTACGCGTTGTCGTCGAGGGCTACAGCGAGCGCGCCTTCGGTGTCGTTCGAGTCGACGGCGTCGATCATGCCGAGCATGTGCGCGACGTGCGTGTCGAGCAACTCGCGCACTGCGTCTGCCGGCAGACGCGTGCTCGTGACCGTCTGGAAGAAGGTGCCGGAGTCCCTGGCATAGGCCACGAGCTGTTCGCGGGCGAGATTCGCCGCGGTCTCGTCGTCGCGTGAGATGGCCACCGCGTAGTCGACGAGGAACTGCGTGTGTTGAGCCCACTGTTGGTTGAAGGCACGAGCTTCGGTGGGGCCGTAGACAAGACCAACCGCGGCGGTGATGTCATCGGTGTTCGACGTGAGCTCCTTCAACCACGCGTCGAGTGAGGCGTCACCGGCGTGCCCCGCTCGCATCACCTGCGCGAGGGTCACTCCGTGCCAGGTGAACTCCTTCTCCAGCCGGTTGCGGAGGAGATCGGCCTCCATCACGTTCTGGCGTTCGGGATCCACTTCCGGGATCGCGGACGTGGGGTCGTGGGCGAGATCGAAGACGAAGGGGATCTCGACGTTGTCTGCCGATTCGCCGCCACCGCACGCTGCGACACCGGCGAGTGCGACCAGTGCGGCCAGTGTCTGGGCTGAGCGCCGGGCGGCGCGGCGACGCCTGGCCTGACCGGCGCGACCGGTCCTGCCGGTGATGGGCGGGACGATCATGACGGCACCTCCGGCGCATCGTCGGACGACGGAATGGTGGACGAATCGGCGGAGCCGACAGTGCCTGCGGCGTCGGCGGCATCGGGGGTGCGTGCGGCGCGGGCCGACCTGTCGTCGGAGGTGCCGGGGCCCCGGAGCGTCAGCGACAGTGCCGGGAGTGCCGGGAGCATCGGACCGCCGCTCAACCCGGACGTGCGCCCGGACGGGGCCGGCGGTGCAGGCACAGGTGCGGTGGCGGGTGCGGTGGCGGGTGCGGTGGCACGGACGACCGTTGAGTCCGGTATCGGTGACGTCGGTGACATCGGCGGCGTCAAGGAGGGAGCCGAGGCCGTTTGCTGCGACGGGCCACGGTCGTACAGCGGGGCGAGATCGTCGAAGGACGTCGTGGTGAGCGACGCCGCGAGCACGCTCGGCAACGAGCCACGGCTGGCGGCTGAGGCGCCGAGTCCGTCCAACTTCGGCATCGTCGGGATGTCGTCGTCTCGTTCGCGGGCGTCGTCACGGTGGCGATCGAGGTCTTCGAACGGCACCGGCGCCGGCAGGGCCGTCGCCGCAGCCGGGGCGAGGGGTGCCGGGGCGAGTGCCGTCGCCGAACCCGACATGGCGGACGGACCGGCGGCCGCCGACGCGGACACGCCGACCAGGTCGTACGGGCTGCCGGTGTAGGCCGAGCCATCGGGGGGCGATGCCTGCTCGTCGAGCTCCGGTGCGATGTCGCCGGGACTGAGGTGGCGAGTGCTCCAGGCGAGCAGCCAGTGCAGGAACTCTGTGGAACCCAGCGGTCGGCTGATGAAGTAGCCCTGGGCTGTGGTGCAACCGAGGCGGCGCAGTTCCTCGAGCGTCGGCTCGTCCTCGATGCCTTCGGCAACGACCTCGAGGCCGAGTTGCTGTCCGAGACCGAGGCTGAAGTTCACGACCGCAGCCGCAGCGGGATCGGAGAACATCCTGTCGACGAACGAGCGGTCGATCTTGACCGCCGAGATCGGCATCGTGGTCAGGTACCCGATGGACGCGTAGCCAGTGCCGAAGTCATCGATCGCGATGCTCACGCCGAGCTCGCGGAATCTCTTCACGTTCTTCGCGGCCACGCTGTGATCGCCGAGCAGGGCACTCTCGGTGAGCTCCAGCTCGAGCGCGCTGGCCGGCAGGGCGTACTTCTCGAGCGACGCGACCACTCGCGTGTACGAGCTCCGGTGACCCGATGGTGCGGGCCGAGATGTTCACCGCCATCTGGATCTCGAGACCGTGACGACGCCAGTTCGCACACGTCCCGAGGGCCTGATCGAGCACGAGCCAGGTCAGCGGCGCGATCAGCTCGGTGTTCTCGATGATCGGGAGGAACTCCGCCGGCGGCACGAACCCGCGTTGGGGGTGCTTCCAGCGCACGAGGCACTCGACGCCCTTGATCTCATCGGTGCGAAGGTCGAGCTTTGGCTGGTAGGCGAGGTGGACCTCTCCGGAGGCGGTGTCGATCGCGTCGCGCAGCTCCCCGGCCAGTGACAACCGGTCGGGGCTGTAGTGATCGAGATCGCGCGAGTAGAGCTGCCGAACCGAGCCGGTGCGCTTGGCGACATACATGGCGACGTCGGCGTGCTGGAGCAGCTCGTCGGCATCACGACCGTCGTCAGGACCCATCGCGATGCCGATGCTCGGATGCACGGACACCGAGATGCCGGCCACCTCGAACGGCTCGCGGAGCGCGTCCTCGATGCGGGTCGCGACGGCGAGAGCCGCCTGTGCGTGGGGCAGGTTCTCGGCTGCGATGGCGAACTCGTCGCCGCCGATGCGGGCGACCGTCGCGTCGGGCATCTGCTCGCGGAACCGATTCGCGATCGCATGGAGCACCAAGTCTCCGCTCGGATGGCCGAGGGCGTCGTTGATCTCCTTGAAGCGGTCGATGTCGACAAGGGCGAGTGCCACGTACCTCGAGCCATACCGACGATCGAGCATCGACTGCAGATCGAGCATCAACTGCCGTCGGTTCGGGAGGGCGGTGAGCGCGTCGTGGGTGGCCTGGTGCGCGTTCTCCTGTGCCTGGATGCGCAGGCGGCGCGACGCTCCTGCGACGAGGCGGAACAGCGCGAGGTACAGCACCGCGAGACCGACGGCCAGCGACAGGTAGAGGGTGCGGGTGTCCTCGACGATCCCGGCGGCGATCGGCGCATACGGGATGTAGATCTCGAAGGCGCCGACGACCGTTCCACTGGCGTCGTCCGTGAACCGCCCGTCGGTCGCCCGCAGCGGGACATAGACCGCCAGCAGCCGACCGAAGTCACGCTCTTCCAGCTCCTCAGGACGGCTGAGATCGGTCACCTGCGAGTTCACCTCACCCGCGAGGGCCCGCTCCAGACCGTCGTCGCCGGGGAACCAGCGGCCGACCAGCAGCGGATTGTCGCTGTAGACGATCCAGTGCTGCGGATTCCAGATCTTGAGCCGGACGACGCCGTCGGCTCTGATCGCCGAACCGAACGCGTCGTCGAGCTCTTGGCGCGTCTCGAGATCGAGGGGCGCGAAGTCGTTGTCGAGGTCGTCGGGGCTGATCTGGGGCTGCACCCCTGCCTGGGCCACGATCTGAGCGCTCTTCACGGCGTCGTCGAGGCTGCGTTCGCGCTGGATCGCGCCGAGGCGTTGCCCGAGCACCAAGCCGACGGCAAGGAGCAGCACGAAGCTGATGAGTGCGAACCTGACGAGGAGGCTGAGCCGCCGCGTCCGTCGCCGGTTGGGTCGCCGTACACGCATATCGACCTCATTCATCGGCACCTGATCGGGTCGGCTTGAGAGGACCTTGACGCCACGCGCCCGCCTCGATCGAGGTATGAGCGTCGTGGCAGACGGACGAATCGAGACGTGGCGGGCCCCCTTGATCGCCCTCGCAGCGCGGTGCAAGGGCACGAGCCGACCCGAGAGCCACGCCAGCATGGATCGCTACAGTCGGTGCCGTGACCGACCTGCCCGTCCACGACGCCGCCCACGACGCCGTCACCGATGTCCTCCCGGTGCTCGACCTCGGGCACTACCTCGCCGATCCGGCCGGTCCTGCCGGGCGCATGTTCGTCGACCAGCTGCGCGCCGCCTGCCACGACGTTGGCTTCGCCCATCTGGAGGGTCACGGGGTGGATCTCGAGCTCGAGGACCAGGTCCATCAGGTGGCCGCACGGTTCTTCGACCTCCCCGAGGCCGACAGGTTGGCGATCGCGAACACCAACTCGCCGCACTTTCGTGGATACACCCGCCTCGGGATGGAACACACCGGCGGTCGACCCGATTGGCGCGACCAGATCGACATCGGCCCGGAACGTCCCGAGGTCGAGGCGGATGCGGGCGCGCCGCCGTGGATGCGGCTGCGCGGCCCGAACCAATGGCCGCCGGCCGTCCCCGAACTGCAGCCCGTGGTGACGGCCTGGATGGCGCAGATGGAAGTGGTTGGGCGCACCGTCCTGCGCGCCCTCGCCGAGGCGCTCGGCCAGGCGGCGGAGCACTTCGAGCCGTTGGTGACGCCTGACCCCGAGGTGCTCGTGAAGATCATCCGGTACCCGGCGTTGCCCGAGCGGACCGACAGCGAGCACGGTGTCGGCGCACACCACGATTCGGGACTGCTGACCTTCATCCATCAAGACGACGTCGGCGGATTGCAGGTGCAGCTCGGAGGCACGTTCGTCGACGTCGCGCGACGCCCCGGGGCGTACGTGCTCAACCTCGGTGAGATGCTGCAACTCGCGACCGGCGGATATCTGCGGGCCACACGCCACCGGGTGGTGAGCCCGCCCGCAGGTCGTCAACGGATCTCCGTTGCGTACTTCTTCAACCCGTGCATGGAGGCCAGTTGCTCGCCGATCGAACTGCCACCGGCGCTCGCAGCCGATGCAGTCGGCGGGCAGAACGTGGACCCGGGGGATCCGGTCTTTTCGACCTACGGCGAGAACTGGCTCAAGTTCCGGCTCCGTTCACACCCGGACGTCGCGGCGATCCATCACGCCGACCTGGTGTCGGCGTCGCCCGCCTGAAGACTGTCTCCGCCGACGGTTGAGCGTCGTCGTGTCCAGGCCAGGGTCCTACTTGTAGTCGACCGCTGCGAAGCTGGCGAGCTTGTCGAGACGGTGGTGTGCCTCCACCAAGCGGACCGTGCCGCTGCGAGAGCGCATCACGAGGCTCTGGGTCTGGGCGCCGCGCGGGGTGAACCGCACGCCGCGGAGCAACTCGCCGTCGGTGACGCCCGTCGCCGCGAAGAACGCGTTGTCGCCCTGCACGAGGTCGTCGGTGGTGAGCACCGCGTCGAGGTCGTAGCCCGCGGCGATCGACGCGTTGCGCTCGGACTCGTTGCGCGGCCACAGGCGAGCCTGGATCTCGCCACCCATGCACTTCAACGCTGCGGCGGCCACGACACCTTCAGGGGTTCCACCGACGCCGAAGAGCACGTCCACGCCGGCATCGGGCCACGCGGTCGCGATCGCACCGAAGATGTCACCGTCGCCGATCAGCTTGACTCTGGCACCGCTCGCGCGCACCTCGGCGATCAGTTCTTCGTGGCGAGGACGGTCGAGGATCACGACCGTGAGGTCACGCACGCTCTCGCCCTTGGCCTTTGCGATCCAGCGCAGGTTCTGTGTGGGCGTCGCCGTGATGTCGATCGAACCGGCGGCATCGGGGCCGACGGCGATCTTGGTCATGTAGAAGCATGGACCTGGATCGAACATGCTGCCTCGGTCGCTGACGGCGATCACCGAGATGGCGTTCGCACGGCCCAGCGCGGTGAGGCTGGTGCCGTCGATCGGGTCGACGGCCACATCGACCTCGGGTCGTGTCCCGTCACCGACTCGTTCGCCGTTGAACAGCATCGGGGCCTCGTCCTTCTCGCCCTCGCCGATCACGACGAGGCCGTCCATCGGGACGGTGCTGAGGACGGTGCGCATCGCGTCGACGGCCGCACCATCGGCACCGAGCTTGTCGCCTCGTCCGACCCATCGGGACGCGGCCAGGGCCGCGCTCTCCGTGACACGTACGAGTTCCAGTGCGAGGTTTCGGTCAGGTGCGCTCATCACCCGTCACGGTACTGCCTGGTTGGGCACGCAGGAAGTGCCGGGTCGTGGTGGGCTCCCGTCGGAGGCCACCGTGCGGGTTGCATTCACGTGCCCGTAGGTGGGCATGTCAAGAGTGTCGCAAGACGTCGACGGTGCGTACCGACGATTTGCGTTCGGCATGGCCGGCGGAACCCACACGAGGCGTTGCTCCTCGTGTCAGTCGATACATTCGGGCGGGTGCAGCGCCCCGTCCCGACGATCCCGATCGACGCGTGCGTCGGTGGTCGCGATTTCACCGAGCCTCGGTTGTCGGCAGATGGCCGGTGGTTGGTGGTCGCCGTCGGCGACGCGGACAGCACGTCACTCATTCGCTTCGACCTCGGCTATCCGGCGGATTCCGTCGATCTCGGTCCTCACGGCACAGCGCCAGAGACCGTCGTCGACACGCCGGCACCACGCGTCGGCCGTGGCTTCGGAGGCGGGTGCTGGTGCTTCGCCGATGGCGACCGTGCAATCGTCTACGCCGGTGTGGACGGCAACCTCTGGTGGCAGCCACTCGGCGGCCCTGGCGGCCCTGGCGGCTCTGGCGGCTCTGGCGGCTCTGGCGGCTCTGGCGGCAGAGCTCCCGCCCGTCGGCTCACGGATCACGGACCGGATCGCGTCGCCCAGGCGCCGCACGCGTCACCCGATGGCAGCCGAGTGGTGTACCTCGTGGACCAGTCGGAGGTGTGGCAGGTGGACGTCGCGTCCGGTCGTTCGCTGCGCCTCGACGACGGCACGGCCGACTTCTGCTTCGACCCCCAGGTGATGCCCTGCGGCACCGGTCTGATCTGGTCGGCGTGGAACGTGCCGGACATGCCGTGGGACCACGCCCGCGTCGTGCGGGTGAGCTTCGACGGTGCGGTGCGTGACGAGTTCGTCCCGCCCAACAGCGTGCAGCAACCTCGGTTCGCTCCCGATGGCACTGGCGTCGGGGTGCGTGACGACACCGGCTGGAACAACGTGTGGTGGGGCGATCGCCCACTCGTCGACGAGCCGTTCGAACACGGTGGTCCGACGTGGGGGCTCGGGCAGCGGTCGTTTGCGATCTCGCCCGACGGCACACAGGTCGCCTTCACCCGGAACGAGGCCGGATTCGGTCGTCTCTGTCTGGTCGATGTCGAGACTGCGCTGTCCGGCGCCGCTCACCACCCGCGCGAGCTCGGTCGCGGCGTGCACGGACAGCTGTCGTGGGCGGCGGGTCGCATCGCGGCGCTGCGCTCCGGCGCCCGAACGCCCACCGAGCTCGTGGTCTACGACGCAGTCACCGGAGATCGACGCGTCGTCGCTGTGGCATCCACCGTCGCGTGGGATCGCGACGCGCTCGCCGAACCGGAGACGATGGAGGTGACGGCCGCCGACGGTGATGTGATCCACGCCCGTCTCTACCGCGCCGATCCCATTCACCGCAACGAGGGTGAGCCGGCGCGGATGATCTGCTGGCTGCACGGAGGTCCGACCGATCAGTGGCAGGTGACGTTCATGCCTCGCGTCGCCTACTGGCGGGCGCAGGGGTGGGATGTGCTCGTGCCCGACCATCGCGGCAGCACCGGTCACGGCCGGGCGTATCAGCAGGCGCTGCGAGCGCGTTGGGGCGAGCTCGATGTCACCGATGTGGCAGAGGTGGTCGACCACGCCCACAGCGTCGGCCTCGCAACACCGGAGCGCACGGTGCTGATCGGCGGGTCGGCCGGCGGGTTCACTGTGCTCGGCGTCCTCCGTCGCCGTCCCGGTCTCGTGGCGGCGGCGGTCGTCACCTACCCGGTCGCCGACCTCGCCGACCTCGCCGAGCGCAGCCATCGGTTCGAACGCCACTACACCCGCACCCTGGTCGGCGAGCCGCCTCCGCTGCCGGAGATCGACGAGCGAGCCCGTGACCGTTCGCCCACGTGGTTCGCCGATCGCATCACCACTCCGCTGTTGGTGTTGCACGGCGACGACGACCCCGTGGTGCCGGTCGGACAGAGTCGCGTGTTGGTCGAACGGATGCGTGCCGCCGGCGCCAAGGTGGAGCTCGTCGTGTACCAAGGGGAAGGGCATGGGTTTCGCCAGCGCGAGCACCAGGTCGACGAGTACCAGCGGATCGCTTCATTCCTGGCCCACCACGTCGCCACCCGAACCCATGAGCGATAACGTCGGCGCCGTGGATCGGCCCCTCCCGGTCCCAGTCTCGACGGGACGACCATGACCGATTGGAACCCCAACGATCCGGATGCCACTCGGGTCCACTACGACCTCACGGCGTGGGACTTCGACCAGCAGGCCGAACTGGCGGCAGCGATGGCGGATGCCGAGATCTCGCACGCCTGGGACGGCAACGAGCTGATCGTGCCGGAGGAGATGGAGCGCTCCGCCGATGAGTTGATCGCGCGCATCGAGGCCGAGCTGGGCATCGTGTCGGATCCGCAGGATCAGGGCGATCAGATGACGACGAGCGGTGAGCGCCCCGCTGCCATCGATCTGGCCGATGATGAGCCCACCACCGAGTACGACCTCGCCGACTGGTCGGCCGCCGAGATCGACACGGTCTCGATCGCGCTCGCCGACGCCCGCATCCCGTTCCGGTGGGAGGAACAGGTGTTGCTCGTGTCCAGCGCCGACGAGGACGTGGTGGAAGCGCTGCTCGACGACATCGAGAGCGGCGAGTACGTCGATGTCAGCGGTGCCCATCTGCCCAATGCGGAGGACGAGACCTCCGCGGAGGTGCTGACCACCTTCTTCCTCGCCGCCGAGCGCTTGCAGCGCGATCCGCTCGACGCAGACGGCATCGATCACCTGCGCCGTGCGACCGAAGTAGCCGATCCAGATGTCGCCCCGTTCGGCGTCACGACCAAGCTGTGGCAGCGCACATGCGAGCTGGCCGAAGACATCGTCGATGCGCTCGTCGACGACGACGAACCTGACCACCAGGCGGCGATGGGCTCGGCGGCGCAGCTCCACGAGCTGCTCCGCCCCCACGTCTGAGCCCACGAGACCGCGGACTGCCGTCGCCATGTTGCTCGCCGAACTCGAGGTGTGGCACTCCCGACCGACCACCCCCACGCGGCGAGTGGCACTCGGCCATCTCGTGCTGCCGACCGATCCAGCGCCCGGCTTCGGCGGGTTGCTGCTCGGCGCGGTGATCGCCAGCCACCTGGCCGAGATCGACCCCGATCTCGTGGCCGACGTGCATCGACTGCTGGATCAGGTCGAGCAGGGCGGTCGAGTTCCGCAGCCGCGTCTGCGTCACCGGTACCAGGTCGACCGCCACGGGCTCGCGGTGAGCGTTCACCGCCTCGTGGGCGACGGCGACAGCGTGCACTTCGATCTGCGCTCGCAGGGGAGCGCACTCGCCCAGGTGCTCGGAGCGGTGTATGCCGTCGAGCGGCTCGACGATGCGTCGAGGCGGCTGCTGGTGCCGGTGCTTCAACGAGCGATGCGCTGGCGCGGCCCGATCGGGCCATCGTTCATCGCCGACCTGGCCGGCAGTTCGTCGATGTCGCTCTCGGCGATGGCCGACCCGCGAGCGTGGGCGCTGGAGTTGCTCGGGTTCGCACTGGGCACCGGCAAGGTGAGCAAGCGCGAGGTGACGTCGCGCTACCGCGAGGGTTTGCGCCGTGTGCACCCCGACCACGGCGGCAGCGATGCCGCGGCGAGCAAGGCGATCGCTGATCTCGGCCACGCTCGCAAGATCCTCACGTCGTGAGCCGGACCAAGCAACGTGCGACGGCGTCGCTGCTGCTGTTCCCCGGTGCGGGGTCGAACCGCGACCACTCGTCGCTGGTCGCGATCGAAGAGGCCATGGCGCCGGGCGTGTGCGTGCGCGCCGACTTCCCCTATCGCAAGGCCGGGAAGAAGGTGCCTGACCGCGCGCCCGTGCTGATCCAGGCGGTGGTCGACGAAGCCGCTGCGATGGGCCCCGGTCCGGTGGTGCTCGGTGGTCGTTCGATGGGTGGGCGGATGTGCTCGATGGCGGTGGCCGCCGGGTTGGTGCCGAACGCGGTCGGCCTGGTCCTGATCAGCTATCCGCTCCACCCACCGGGCAAGCCCGAGAAGCTGCGCGTGGAGCATCTCGTGGACGTGCGCGTGCCGTGCCTGTTCATCCACGGCACGAAGGACGCCTTCGGCACACCTGCCGAGTTGCAGCAATGGACCGCGACGATCCCTGGTTCGCCGGATTCGGTTGCGCACGTGTGGATCGAGGGCAAGGGTCACGACCTGAAGAATGCCGATGATCAGATCGCGTCAGCGATCATGGACATGATCGCGTCGCTCTGATCCGCTTAGCGCGCTGCGAGGGACGTGGGTGCAGCTGCGATCGACCGCTCGCCGAGGCCCGCCTGTAGCCTTGCCGGTCGTGCACGTCAGCGCTGATCTGCCGCCTGACGAGATCGATCGGATCGCTCGTCTCGATCGGTTCGCCATCATCGATTCGCCCACCGAGCTCGCCTTTGACGAGATCGCTCGTGTCGCGTCGATCGTGTGCGGTGTTCCGACTGCGCTCATCACGTTCGTCGATTCCGACCGCCAATGGTTCAAGGCGCGAGTCGGGCTCGACGTCGCCGAGACGCCGCGCGAGATGGCGTTCTCCGCGCACACGATCCTCGATCCGCACACGTTCGTCGTCGGCGACGCTGCGCTCGATTCGAGATTCGCTGACAATCCTCTCGTCACTGGCCTCCCCTCGATCCGCTTCTACGCCGGGGTGCCGATCTGCATCGTCGACGAGGGCTCGGCGATCGGCACGCTGTGCGCGATCGATGTGGAGCCGCGACAACTGGCTCCGGCACAGATCGAAGCGCTGGAGATGCTCGGACGTCAGGTCGAGCATCTTCTGGAGCTTCGACTCGCGGACATCGAACGCCAGCGGCAACGCCAGGAGATCGCCGACCAGGCCCTGCGCTTCTCCAGAGTCGTGGGGGCGCTCTCCCAAGGAGTCGTGATCCATCGAGAGGATGGATCGATCGAGTACGCGAACGAAGCTGCAGAGCACACGCTCGGACTCAGCCTCGATCAACTCGTGGGTCGGCATCCGATCGATCCACGTTGGAACACCGTTCACGAGGACGGCTCGCCGTTGCCCGGAGCCGAGCTCCCGTCGTCGGTGGCGATCCTGTCCGGCGGTGCGGCGCCACGGGCGACGATCGGTGTCTCGCGACCTGATGGCACACGAAGATGGCTGATCGTCGATGCCGCTCCGCTGCACCGCAGCGATCTGACACCGGCCGGCGCAGTGGCGACCTTCACCGATGTCACCGAGTTGCTCACGCTCAACGAACGACTCCGGATCTCCCTCGACCACGTCACCGAATCAGCTCTGGAACGCATCGCGCTCCTCTCCGCTCTGTCTCACGATCTCCGTGCCCCACTCGCGGCGATCCGCCTTCGAGCCGAGGTGCTCGGTTCGAGTGCATCCTCGTTGTCCGAAGACGAGGTGGCTTCGATCCTGACCCAGATTCGCGATGACGCGGCGTCGACCAGCCACATGTTGGCTGACCTCGTCTCGTCGGATGAGTCGCTCGCCGAACTGCTCGCACCCCGACGTGAGCTCATCGATCTCGACGAGATCGTCGCTCGCATCGCCACGAAGTACTCGTCAGGCACGCATCGAGTCGACATCCTGCTCGGTGCGGGTTCGCATCCGTTTCTGGCCGACCCGCTGCAGATCGAACGCTGCGTGGAAAACCTCTTGAGCAACGCGGTCCGGCACACCCCGGAGGGCACACGGATCGAGATCGGCACCGGCGCGACGCGAGCGAGCGTGCGCTTCTGGGTCGACGACGCCGGACCTGGAGTGGCTCCGGAGTACCGGGAATCAGTGTTCGAACCCCATGTGCGAACGCCCGGTGGGATGCGCCGAGCGGGGTCCGGGCTCGGGCTGTTCCTCGTGAGTCGGTTCGTCGACTTCCACGGTGGCACGGTCGAGTGCCTCGAGAGCGCAGCGAAAGGCGCACGGTTCGAGATCACCTTCCCGACATCGCCCGCGACAGCCTGAGCCCCGGGTTCGGGTCGCGGGCTGGAGTGTCCGAACTCACGGCTGACCCGTGTCAGGCATCTTCGGGGTTGATCTCCTCGAGTGTCTTGTGAGCGGTCTCGGGGTAGGTGGTGTAGACCACGGTTGCCGTCGCGAGTTGGGCGCACGCCAGCAGGCCCATGGTGGCGCCGTAGCTCCACCCTCGGTCGATGAGCTCGCCTGCCGCGTAGATGCCGAGGCTGCCACCGAGCAGCGCCATCGCCACGATGAAACCGCCTGCCTGGCCTCGCCGGCCGGTGGGGAACAACTCCGTGCGGTACACCGAGAGCGCCGGAAACGCGATGCCTGCCAGGAGGCCGCCCACGAACGCAGCGAGCCACATCAGCCAACCACCCACCGCGAACGACGACACCAAGCCCGCGGTTGCCAAGGGGATCGAGATCGCCAGCACGCGGCGGCGGCCCGCCGTGTCGGCGAGACGACCGCCGAGGACGAAGCCGATCGATGCGGGCGTGGCGGTGGTGAGGGTGAAGATGGTGATCGTCGCCGCGTTGAACCCTCGCACGTCATCGAGGTACCGGTTCTGGAAGAAGGAGGCCGGGGCGATGAACAGGTTCGCCAAGAACACCACGGAGGCCAAGATCGCGAATCGTTTCTTGTCGATGTGGGCCTCGCCCACGTGGTGTGTCTCCACGATGTGTTCGAACCGCGGTGTCTCGGTCAGCCGACGCGTCACGGTCACTGCCGCCACGAGCCAGCCGAGCGACAACACGTAGACGAATCGCCAGCCACCGGTGCCGAGGTCGGCCAGCGGGAGGGCCATCACGGCGATGCCGGCGCCGAGGCCGCTCGCCATTGCAAGCACGCTCACGGCGTACGCCCGGCTGTTGCGGGGCATCTCCTCCGCGGCGGCCACCGCGATCAACAGGTCGAGTGCGATGCCGAGCGGACGGGCGACGGTCTGCGACGCGGTCAACACCCAGAAGTTCGGGGCGAGTGCACCGAGCGAGGCAAGGGTGGGCGCCAACCAGGCGAGCAGCACGATCATGCGCCGTCGCCCCAACCGGTCGGCCAGCACGGCGAACGGCAGCGCCAGCACGATGCCGCAGCGCACCACCACACCGGCGACGCCCTGGCCCTGCTCGCTGATGCCGAAGTCGTCGGCAGCGAAGTTCACGGTCTGGGTGAACAGCGTGTTCACGAACGCCGACGGCATCGACACGGCGGCCAGGAGACCGAGCACCAACACGTGACGCGACTCGAGCCGGTCGGGCGGCGCCCACTTCGGCTGCGCGCCGGTGCCAGGGGCGCGGTGCCTCAGCGAGGCCCGCACAGGCCAGCGGAAGAGCCAGCCGAACCACGGGATGTCGAGCCGGTAGGTGGTCGTGTCGACCACCCGGTCGTCCACGACCTGGACCGTGCGTCGGTAGTCGAGAAACGGGCCCTCGGCCTGTTCGAACACATCGATGTCCGGGCGGTCGGGCTCGGTCGCGGTGGCTCGTTCGGACACCAGTCCATTTCGTGGACGACGGGCATGCTCGATGTCGGACGTCGCCCAGAGCCGGACGACTCGGCTGGGGGGCCTGAGCACGTGCCGACAGTAATACCGGGCATACTGGGCAGCCATGTCTCCGAGCCCGCTCGATCCGAGTCGTCACATCGACCAGATCGACCAGATCGACCGCGACGACCCGAGGGCGCCCGACCGACGGACCTCCGACGCAGTGGTCGTCGTGCAGCAGTCCGGGCCGCTCCGAGGTGAAGTCGTGGTCCCCGGTGCGAAGAACTCGGTGCTGAAGTTGATGGCGGCAACGCTGCTGGCCGATGGCGAACACCACCTCACCAACGTGCCCGAGATCGCCGACGTGGCGATCATGAGCGACCTGCTCGCCGCGATCGGCATTGCGACGATCCGACCCGCTCCTGGCGAACTGCTGATGGTGAACACCGGTGACATCACGCCGGTGGCGCCCTACGAACTGGTGGAACGCATCCGAGCGTCGATCAACGTGCTCGGTCCCCTCCTCGGCCGGTTCGGGCAGGTGCGTCTCTCGCTGCCCGGCGGCGACGACTTCGGGTCACGACCGATCGACATGCACCTGAGCGGGCTCGAGGCGATGGGCGCAGCGATCACGTTCGATCACGGTGACGTCGTGGCGGTGGCCGATCGACTGCACGGTGCCGAGGTCACCTTCGAGTTCCCGAGCGTGGGCGCCACGGAGAACATCCTCACCGCGGCCGTGCACGCGAAGGGCACCACCGTCATCGACAACGCAGCCCGCGAGCCGGAGATCTCAGACCTGTGCACGATGCTCGTGTCGATGGGCGCCGACATCGAGGGCATCGGCAGTTCGCGACTCGTGGTCCACGGCGTGGAGCCGGGAACGCTGCAGGCGACCCGGCACGAGACGGTTGCCGACCGCATCCAGGCCGCCACCTACCTCGCCGCGGCGGCGGTCACCGGCGGCGAGTTGTTCCTGCGCGGGGCTCGCGCCGACCACATGGACATGCTCCTGCGCCGATTCACCGACATGGGTCTCGAGTTGGTGCCCCAGCACGACGGTCTGACGGTGTTCGCTCCTGAGCGGTTGAAGGCGATCGACGTCGCGACGTTGCCTTACCCCGGCATCGCGACCGACTACAAGCCGCTGATCGTCACGATGCTCGCCGTGGCCGACGGTGTGGGCATCGTCACCGAGAACCTGTATCCGGGTCGCTTCCGCTACGTGGAGGAGCTCTGCCGGCTCGGCGCCGACATCCGCACCGACGGTCATCACGCGGTGGTGCGCGGTCGGTTCTCGCTCAGCGGTGCACCCGTCAGGGCCCCCGACATCCGAGCCGGCGCCGCGCTCGTCGTGGCGGGCCTCGCGGCCGAGGGCACAACGACGATCAGCGGTGTGCACCACATCGACCGCGGGTACGACGACCTCGTCGGCCGGCTGGCCGCGGTGGGCGCGCCCATCGAACGCCGCCCGCCCCGCTGATCGCGAACGAACCGCGGGTCAGTGAGCCGGTGCGGCGACAGGCGCGTCAACCGTGATCGGTCGGTGGCGGCACGATCGTCGACTGGTCAGCCAGGTTGCGATCGACCCGACGCTTCGCGAGTCGCAGCAGCAGCACCACGACGAGCATCGGTCCGAGAACCAGCAAGATCTCGTCCCACCCGCCTTGGTGGGCCAGCAGCGCTGCTCGTGTGGGGTTCACACGACCTCGAGCACCATCAGCACTGAATCGGTCTCGTGGCTCTCGAGCTCGAACGAGCCGATCCGGTCGGCGACAAAGGTGAACGTGGCCTTCTGCCCGGCGGGCACCACCTGACCGTCACCGAGGTCGAAGCCGTGGAGATGGAACTCGTCGTCGACGTCGGGGTTGGTGACTGACAGTGCGATGGTGGACCCGAGCGGGACCCTTTCGATGCGCAACGGGTTCGAGTCGAGCCCGATGGTGACGCCCACCGAGTACGGCAGGTCGGCCGTGACCGGAGGGAGGGGGATGTCGCCCGAGCCCACCGGCAACGGGATGTCGCCCGTCCCGATGGGCAACGCGATGTCGCCGGTGCCGACAGGAAGGAGATCGGCCGTGTCATCGGGCGCCGGGGTCGTGCTCGTCGGCGGTGCCGGTGCCGCCGTCTCGACCGCCACGGACGTGGTGGATGCGCGTTCGTCGTCGCCACCGCAGGCGGCCAGTGAAAGCCCCAGCGTGAGCGTCAGCACGGACGCGCCGACCAGGCTCGGACGTGTTCTCATGAGTCGCCATCGTACGGTGGCTCCTGGTTGAATGGGCGGCGCCCCGTCCGAAAGACCCGCTCACGTCATGCGCGCCCCCACCAAAGCGACGATCGAGATCATTCGACCGGCGCTGCACGAGCCGCGGCCCCACCGCCCTGAACGATTCGAACCCGTATGAGCCGCCGCTACCGCCCCACCGCCGAACTCTTCGCCGACGCCCGGTTGGGCGATCGTGCCGCGATCGCTCGCCTGCTCTCGCTCGTCGAACGCGGTGGCGACGAGGCCCGCGAGATCGGTCGGCTCGCGTCGCCCCTCGGTGGCGGCGGATACACGGTGGGACTCACAGGTGCACCAGGCGCCGGGAAGAGCACGCTCACCAGCGCGACCATCGGCCACCTGCGCAAGCAGGACATCGAAGTCGCCGTGCTGGCAATCGATCCTTCGTCACCGTTCACCGGTGGCGCGATCCTCGGCGACCGGGTGCGCATGCAGGACCACGCCACCGACCCGGGTGTGTTCATCCGCTCGATGGCCACACGTGGCCATCTCGGAGGACTGTCGCTCGCGACGCCCGAGGCCGTGCGTCTGCTCGACGCCATCGGTCGGCCATGGATCCTCGTCGAGACCGTAGGCGTTGGTCAGGTGGAGGTGGAGATCGCCGGCAAGGCCGACACCACCGTCGTCGTCGTGAACCCGGGGTGGGGTGACAGCGTGCAGGCGAACAAGGCAGGCCTGATGGAGATCGCCGATGTGTTCGTGATCAACAAGGCCGATCGCAAAGGTGCTGACGAGACTCGCCGTGACCTCGAACAGATGCTCGATCTCAGCGACTTGCCCCACGATGCGTGGCGCCCGCCGATCCTGTCGGCCGTGGCCACCGAGGGCACGGGAGTGGTGGAGCTGTGGGACAACGTGCTGGCCCACCGCACGTTCATCACCGCCTCGGGCGAGCTCGACCGTCGCCGAGCGTTCCGCCTGCGCGAAGAGTTGCGCGAGATCGTGGCCCGCCGACTCGAGCAAAGGGCCCGTGAGATTGCGACGGGCGAGCGCTGGGAGGACCTGCAACGGCAGGTGCTCGAGCGACACCTCGATCCGTGGGGCGCCGCCGACGCGATGCTCGATGGCATCGGCGCCTGACCCGTCTCGCCCGGTTGGCCCGGGGCGTTCTGGTCGCGCATCGCTGGAGATCCCGCGTCGTTGCGCGACCTGTAGCCGGGCTGGAGCAAGGCGGTAGCGTCGGCTGCATGGCCGATCTGGTGCTCCTCGAACGACGCGACGACGGTGTCGCGGTCGTGACGCTCAACAACCCGAAGGTGAATGCGCTGTCGCAGGAGGTGCTGGCGGATCTCCGCGGGGTGCTGGCCGACCTCGCTGCCGACCTGCCGGGCGCTGTCGTGGTCACCGGTGGCGAGCGGATCTTCGCTGCCGGCGCCGACATCTCCCAGTTCGGCGGTCCCGCGGAGGCGCACCGGATCGGTATCGGATTCCATTCCACCCTCGACGCGCTCGCCGCCCTGCCCCGCTTCGTGATCGCTGCGGTCAGCGGCTACGCACTCGGCGGCGGCTGCGAACTCGCGATGGCCTGCGACTACCGCATCGTCGGCGAGAAGGCCGTCTTCGGTCAGCCGGAGATCCTGCTCGGCATCATTCCTGGAGGCGGGGGCACCCAGCGCCTGCCGCGACTCGTGGGACCCAGCCGGGCCAAGGAGTTGATGATCACCGGCCGGCAGGTCACGAGCGACGAAGCGCTGCGGATCGGCCTTGCCGACGAGGTGGTGCCGAACGAGCAGTTGCACGAGCGGGCGTTGGCGCTCGCGACCGAGGTGGCGGGGGGAGCGCTCGTCGCGCAGGCGCTCATCAAGCAGGCCGTCGACCGCGGCCTCGGCCAGACCCTCGCCGAGGGGTTGATGTTGGAGCGACATCTCTTCACCGAGGCATTCACCTCAGACGACAGCCGCATCGGTGTCGCGAGCTTCCTCGAGCACGGTCCGGGCAAGGCCGCCTTCACGGGGCGCTGACCGACCCCCGGGCCAGGTCGAACCGACGCATGGCTTCGAGCGCCTCAGGCAAGGTGAACCGGCCCGCGTGGAGCGCCGTGCCGACGATCGACCCTTCGAGGTTCGTCCCCGTCGCCGCGGCCTCTGCCAAGAGGACCAGGTCGCCGATCGTGGAGATCCCGCCAGACGCGATGACTGGGGTCGTCGTGGCCCTGGTGACCGCCCGGTAGAGCTCCACGTTGGGGCCGCACAGCATGCCGTCCGTGCTCACGTCGGTGACGATGTAGCGGGCGCAGCCGCCCCGGTCGAGCCACGCGATGGTCTCCCAGAGGTCGCCTGCATCGCGGGTCGAGCCTCGGGCACCGAGCCGGTGCTGCGCACCACCGTCCGGATCCCCGACGACGCGCACGTCCAGGCAGACCGCGATCCGGTCGCCGTGCGCGGCGATCGCTCGCGCGCACCAGGCCGGATCCTCCAGCGCACCCGTGCCGAGGTTGACTCGCGCACAGCCGGTGGACAGCGCCCACTCCAGCGAGGCGTCGTCGCGAATGCCGCCCGACAACTCCACCTTGACGTCCAGCTCCCCGATCACGGCCGCGAGTTGCTCCGCGTTGGAGCCACGGCCGAACGCGGCATCGAGGTCGACCAGGTGGATCCACTCCGCGCCGCCGGCCTGCCACGCGAGCGCGGCGTCGCGCGGACCGCCGTAGGTGGTCTCGGTTCCGGCCTCGCCCTGGACGAGTCCGACGGCCCGACCGTCGGCCACATCGACGGCGGGCAGCAACGTGAAGGTCACGGACGGCACCCTACCGAGCGACGCCCACCCGCCTCCGTGGCCCTGGGGTGTCTAGCTCGCCCAGGCTGCCTTGCCCATCTCAACGGCTGAGATGAGGGCGGGGTGCGTGGGGAGCACCCGGACGGTGAAGCCGTACGGACCGGCCGCGTGCACCTCGTAGGTGCAGGAGTACATGTCGTCAGCGTCCGGGGTCATCGAGATCGCCTCGGGGCGCCCGACGAACTCGCCGGTGGAGTCGATCGAACCGTGCAGCAGCTGCACGTTCACGTCGCTCGCGTGCAGCCCGTTCAGGTACAGGTGGGCACGTGCCGTGCGCTCGTCGCCCTCGTGGGCGGCACCGGTGTCACCATCGACGCCGATCACGCGGATGTTGTTCCAGTTGGCGATGATCGACTGTTTCCAGGTCGCCAACGAACGGGCCTGGGCCCAGTTGCCGGCGGACGTGGCGGCGGCACTCGCAGCGGCCGGCTCGTAGAGCTCGGTCACGTAGTCACGGACCATGCGGGCAGCCGTGACGAACGGACCGAGCGAGGTCCAGTTGTGCTTCATCGCGCCGACCCAGCCGTGCGGCACACCTGTGGTGTCGCGGTTGTAGAACAGGGGCACGATCTCACGTTCGAGCAGGCCGAACAGGCTGGTCGCCTCGCGCAGGTCGCGTCGGGCGGTGTCGGGGTCGTCGTCGGCAGAGGTGATCGCCCAACCGTTCTCACCGTCGAAGCACTCGTCCCACCAGCCGTCGAGGATGCTGCAGTTCAACGCACCGTTCAGCGCAGCCTTCATGCCGCTGGTGCCGCATGCTTCGAGCGGGCGGCGGGGGTTGTTCAGCCACACGTCGCAGCCGTGGTACATCAGACGGGCGACCGCCATGTCGTAGTCCGGGATGAACAAGAACCGATGGCCGACATCCAGGTGGCGGGCGAACAGCTCGATATCGCGGATCATGTCCTTGCCGGGCTGGTCGGCCGGATGTGCCTTGCCGGCGAACACGAACTGCACCGGGCGGTCGGCGCTCAGCAGCATCTCGCGCAGGCGTTCGGGCTGCGACAGCAGCAGCGTGGCCCGTTTGTAGGTCGCGAAGCGGCGGGCGAATCCGATCGTCAGCGCGTCGGGGTCGAGCAGCGCATCGCCGAGGCGCGAACGCACGAACTCCACGAGTTGGGCGCGCCCGACGCGGCGTGCTGCCCAGATGTCATTGGCGGGCACCGCGTCGACGCCCTTCCACGAGGCAGCGTCGGCGCCATCCCACACGCCACCCACCGACCGGCGCAGGATCGCATCGATCGGATCGCTGACCCAGGTGTGTGCGTGCACACCATTGGTGATCGCCCCGATGGGCACGTCGTCCACGGGGATGTCGGGCCACAGGCCACCGAACATCTCGCGGCTCACCTCGCCGTGCAGCTGGGCCACACCGTTCGACCGACCGCCGAGGCGCAGGCCCATCACCGCCATGTTGAACCGGGTGTCATCGGGTTCGTCGGGGCGGTGGCCGAGGCTCATCAGCGTGTCGAAGTCGGTGCCGCATGCGCGGGCGAACGAACCGAAGTACCGCTCCATCACCGGCCGTTCGAAACGGTCGATTCCGGCAGGGACCGGGGTGTGGGTGGTGAACACGCCTCCGGCGCGCACCGCCTCGACCGCTTCGGTGAAGTTCAACGGCTCCTGACCACCGGCACCCGACACGAGCTCGCGAATTCGCTCGAGCGAGAGGAACCCGGCATGGCCTTCGTTGGTGTGGAACACCTCAGGGTGCAGACCGAGCGCGCGGAGCACGCGGACGCCCGCAATGCCGAGGACGATCTCCTGGCGCAGACGGTGCTCGGCGTCGCCGCCGTACAGCCGGTTGGTGATGCCGTAACCATCGGCGCTGTTGCCGTCGACCGCTGTGTCGAGCAGGTACAGCCTCACCCGTCCGACCTCGACCTCCCACGCCCGCACCCTGACGGTGTCGCCGGCAACGTCGACTTCGACCTGCACACCGGTGTCGGTGAGCGCGAGCCCACTGGTGTCGAGACGAGGGAAGTGCTCCTCCTGATAACCGTCTGCGTTCAGCCGCTGGCGGAAGTAACCCTCGGCATAGAGCAGACCGATCGCCACCAGGGGGACGCCGAGGTCGCTGGTCGCCTTCAGGTGATCGCCGGCCAGGATGCCGAGGCCGCCGCTGTACTGCGGGAGGGTCTCGCTGATGCCGAACTCCGGCGAGAAGTACGCCACGAGGTGCAGCGGCGAATCGGTGCGACCCTGGAACCATCGCGGTTCCTGGGTGGCTGCATCGAGCCGAGCCTTGGCCTCACGGGTCGCCTGCACGATCGCGTCGTCGCAGGCCAACGCGGCCCAGCGTTCGGGCTCGATCGAGGCGAGCAGTCGCAGTGGATCGTGGCCCGACGCTGCCCATTGGGCGGGCGCGAGACGCTCGAAGAGGTGCTTGGTCTCGCGATCCCACGTCCAATGCAGGTTGGTGGCGACCTCGCGCAGCGACTCGAGAGCCGGGGGGATCGCGGGCACGACGGTGAAGTGTCGGACGGCACGCATGGCCAACGAGGGTAGTGGAAACCGATGTCGTTCCCCGTCAAGACCGTATGAAGAGCGCGAGTCGACCAAGCCCATCAACGGTGGGCAGCTGCGACTGGCGGATTCCTGGTGACCGTCGTGCCAACACTCTGAGCTGCCACGACGCGTTCACCGGAGCTGATCGGGGTGGGACGAGCGACGCTCCGGCCCGGCGTGCCGGCGCGTGCTCCGGTGGAACGAGGTGGAAAGCTCGTGGAACACGAGGGGATCGCTCTGGAAGACGCTGGAATCTGCTCTGGAACCGTCAGCGACGTGCAACGTCGTACACCCTCATCGTGGATGCGGCGATTGCGTCCCACGTGTAGTGGTCGTTGATCAGCGTGGCCGCCTTGTCCGTCATCGCCGCCGCGACCGCCGGATCGGCGAGCACCTGTTCGATCCGATCGGCGAGATCGTGGTGGTTGCCCGGTTCGAACAGCAGCCCGGCATTCGTGCCGTCGACGATCTCGGCCAGGCCGCCGGTGCGGGCGACGATGGTCGGGGCCCCGGCTGCCATGCCTTCGAGGGCGACGATGCCGAACGGCTCGTACAGCGAGGGGATGATCACGCATCCGGCGCGCTGCAGGATGCGACGCAGGTCGGCGTCGGGCACGAATCCGGCGAGGTCGACGATGTCGGTGACGCCTTCGACATCGATCTGGGTCTGCAACTCAGGGAGGTAACTGCCGCGACCGGCAATGATGCAGCGCACCTCGGGGATGCGACTGCGCAGTTCGGCGATCGCCCGCACGAGCACCTGGAACCCCTTCTCGTACTGCACTCGCCCCCACGCCACGACGAGCGGCTCGCGGGCCGGCGCGGTCCCCGGCAGCTTCCACAGCGCCGGGTCGACGCCGTTCGGGACGAGATGCACCTTCTCGATCGGCAACTCGAAGCCGCCGACCACTTCGCGGACCATGAACTTCGAGCACGCGATCACCTCGCGTGCCTGATACGTCAGCCACCACTCGACCGCGTTGATCGCGGCGGGCATTCCTGGCGGGACGTGCCCGCCATGGCGCCCACGCTCGGTGGCGTGGATCGTGGCCACGAGTGGCAGGTCCCACAGGGTCTTCAGCGTGTCGCCCGCCCAGGCGACCAGCCAGTCGTGCGCGTGCACGACGTCCGGACGCCAGTCGCCGAGATGCCCCGCGAGGCCGACCAGTTGATGGTTTGCGGAGGCCATTCGCGCCACGAGGTCACCCTCGGGCAACCATGGCAACTCGGTCGTGGCACGCAGGACCCGCACGCCGTCGATCACTTCGTCGTCGGCCACGTCGGGTGATCCGGGCTCATGCCGCTGCAGGCTGAACACCACGACGTCGTGGCCGCCGCGGACCATCGCTCTCGCCAGCCCGTCGACGTGGGCAGCGATGCCGCCGACGACGAACGGGGGATACTCCCACGACAGCATCAACACGCGCATTGCCCCGACCGTAGTGCGATCGTCTGCCGAGCTGGTGCTCTCGGGACTCGATCCTCAGAATCACCTACGCTCGGGGGCGTGCTGCTCCCGGATCTCGATCTCCACCTGCTCGGCGAAGGGACGCATCGTCGTCTCTGGGAGGTTCTCGGGGCGGTCCAGCTCGACGACGGGTCGATCCGCTTCGCGGTGTGGGCGCCCAACGCACGTGGTGTCGACGTGGTCGGCGACTGGAACGGCTGGACGCCGGAGGTGCTCCTGGCGCAGGGCACCTCGGGCGTGTGGTCAGCGGTGTGCCCCGGGGCGCTGCAGGGTCATCGTTACAAGTACATGGTGCACGGCGCCGACGGTCAGGTGGTGATGAAGGCCGACCCGATGGCCGCGTCGGCCGAGTGTCCCCCGTCGGACGCCAGCGTGGTCGCGGGTCGCAGCGGGTACGAGTGGGGCGACGATGCCTGGCTCACCAACCGCTCCACCGGCACCGACCGCGCACTGCGGATCTACGAGGTGCACCTGGGCTCCTGGCGTCACGGGCTCACCGACTACCGCTCGATGGCCGAGGCCCTGGCCGACCACGTGAGCGCGCTCGGATTCACCCACGTCGAGTTGCTGCCGGTGGCCGAGCACCCCTTCGGTGGATCGTGGGGCTATCAGGTCACGGGCTACTACGCACCGACGGCGCGTTACGGAGACCCTGACGGCTTCCGTGCCTTCGTCGACATCCTCCACCGACGCGGCATCGGGGTGATCCTCGACTGGGTGCCGGCGCACTTCCCGAAGGACCGATGGAGCCTCGCCCGGTTCGACGGCACCGCGCTCTACGAGCATTCCGATCCCCGGCAGGGTGAGCATCCCGACTGGGGGACGTACGTGTTCAACTACGGCCGCAACGAGGTGCGCAACTTCCTGGTCGCGAACGCGCTCTACTGGCTGCAGGAGTTCCACGTCGATGGCCTGCGTGTCGATGCGGTGGCGAGCATGCTCTACCTCGACTACTCCCGCGAGGAGGGCGAGTGGGTGCCGAACGAGTTCGGTGGCCGCGAGAACCTCGCCGCGATCGACTTCCTCCGGCAGCTGACCGCGGTGGTCGGCACGGAGTGCCCGGGTGTCATGACCATCGCAGAGGAGAGCACCTCGTGGCCCAAGGTGACACACCCGGTCGAGTTCGGTGGCCTCGGCTTCACCCACAAGTGGAACATGGGTTGGATGCACGACACGCTCGGCTACCTGAAGAACGATCCGGTGCACCGGCGTTGGCACCATCATGAGCTCACCTTCGGTCTGCTGTACGCCTTCAGTGAACGGTTCGTGCTGCCGCTCAGCCACGACGAAGTGGTGCACGGCAAGGGCAGCATGCTCGCCAAGATGGCCGGCGACGACTGGCAGCGCTTCGCCAACCTTCGCGCGCTCTACGCGTGGATGTGGGCGTTGCCGGGTGCTCCGCTGGTGTTCATGGGTGCCGAGCTCGCCTCGTGGACCGAGTGGAACGACTCGGCCGGACTGCCCTGGCACCTGCTCGACCACGCGCCCCACCGCGGCGTGCGCGATCTCGTGACCATGCTGAATGCGGCCGCTGACACATGGCCCGCGGTGTGGGAGCGCGACGACGACGCACTCGGTTTCCAGTGGCTGGAGGCCAACGATGCCGAGCAATCCGTGTACGGCTTCCTGCGCTGGGCCAACGGTGGCAACCATGCCGTGGCGTGCGCGGTGAACTTCACGCCGGTTCCCCGCGGCGGCTATCGAGTGGGCCTGCCGTGGGCGGGCACATGGGACATCGTCATCGACACCGATGCCGTTCAGTTCGGTGGCAGTGGTTTCAACGCAGGTCGCACCACCACGCTGGCCGACGAGGTGCCATGGCAGGGCCAGCCGTGCTCGGCGCTCGTCGATCTGTCCCCGCTCGGTGCGATGTGGCTGGCTGCCCATCGTCCATGATGCACGTCGTCGCCTGATCGTCGCGCGAGCACCGAACGCGACCGACGAACGCGACGACCGCCCAACCGAACCGACCTCCAGATCACCGTGACGACTCACCGACATCCCTGGTTCGACAGCGCGCTCCGGCCCGTGGTGTCAGCGAGCGTCACCCTCGGCGCCGCCGTCGGGGTGTTCGCGATCTCGTTCGGGGTCGGTTCGGTGAGCGCTGGTGCATCGGTGGCACAGACATGTGTGATGTCGCTGCTGGTGTTCACCGGAGCGTCACAGTTGTCGGCCGTCAGCGTGATCGGTTCCGGCGGCTCGACGGCGTCGGCGCTCGGCGGAGCACTGGTGCTCGCGGCGCGCAACGGGGTGTACGCGCTGTCGATGGGCCGCAGGATCGGCGGCCGACTGCCGGTGCGTCTCGTGGCAGCCCAGCTGACGATCGACGAGTCGACGGCGATGTCGATGGCGCAGGACGACTCGGTGCGACAGCGTGCTGCGTTCTGGATCACCGGCCTCAGCGTGTACGTGTTCTGGAACACCGGCACGTTGATCGGGGCAGTGCTCGGCAGCGCGATCGACCCGGTCACGTTCGGTCTCGACGCAGCGTTCCCGGCCGCGTACGTGGCGATGGTGTGGCCCCAGTTGCGTACTGCGCGTGGGCGCCTTGCCGCACTGATCGGCTCGGCGACGTGCCTCGCACTCGTGCCGTTCCTGCCGGTGGGTGTTCCGATCCTGTGCGCGGCTCTCGCCGTGCTGGTGGGCGTGCCGCCGGATGGCCACGGACCTCGGTCTCC
Organism: uncultured Acidimicrobiaceae bacterium; assembly: GCA_963791635.1. Classification (GTDB taxonomy): domain Bacteria; phylum Actinomycetota; class Acidimicrobiia; order Acidimicrobiales; family Ilumatobacteraceae; genus VFMC01. The sequence goes on along the minus strand of CAWBTC010000018.1, from coordinate 123,368 downwards.
CGTTCCGTTCGACGGAGTGGCGCCGTGACCTGGGCGCTCGTGCTCACACTCGCCGCCGGCGCGTTCGCCTGCAAGGCCGTCGGGTTCTTCTTGCTCGCCGGGCGGCAGTTGCCGGCGGTGGTCGACCGCTGCCTCGCGCTCATTCCTGCTGCAGTGGTGGCGGCACTGGTGGCCAAGGACACCTTTGCGTCCGGACAGCACCTGGAGATCGATCCACGGGCGCTCGGTGTGGGAGTGGCGGTGGTGGCAGTGCGGAAGCGTGCGCCATTCGTCGTGGTGGTGATGCTCGCTGCCGCAGTGACCGCCGCAGCACGCCAGCTCGGCTGGGACTGAGCGCGCCGTCGAGTCGCCGGTGTTCGGCCTACTCGCGAGTTCGGCCTGATCGCGAGTGTCAGCCTGCTCGGGTGATCAGCCTGCTCGGGTGATCAGCCTGCTCGGGTGATCAGCCTGCTCGGGTGATCAGCCCGCTTCGATGACGTGGGCGAGGGCGCGCAGGTTGCGCCGCCAGATTGCACCCATCACGAGCTTGCCGCCGATCCACGCACCGATCGGACCGCCGAGCCACCACGGGAAGATCAACTCCTCTGCCCACGTGAACCGGGTGCGGCGACCGAGGTCGATCGGCGACAGGGTGAACATGCCCGTCCCCGTGACCAGACCGGTGTGGCGGACACCCATCGCCTCACCCGGACGCCAGTCGGTGATCTCCATCTTGTCGACGAGCTTGATCGGCCCGACCTTGGTGTCGCACAAGAACCTGGTGCCGACGCCGCGGGTCTGATCGGTCACGAAGCGGATCGCGACTGCGTCGTGCATCCAGTCGACGTGACGCTCGACGGGCTCGACCTCGTCCCACACTCGCTGCGGTGTGGCATCGATCTCGATCGATACCGAGATGTTTGCCATGACGGTGTGGTCGCTCGACGGTTGGTTCGCGGGTGAATGCGTCAGGCGTGGACGGCGACGTCGCGCAGATGCACTGCTGCAGTCTCGGGCGGCACGATGTTGATCAGCACGCCCGTGCCTCGCTCGAAGCCGGCGGTGGTGACGAGCTTCGGCCAGATGCTCACGTACCAGTGGAACGCACCGGTGTAGTGGTGCGGCGCCGTCCGGAACACGAGGTTGAAACTCACGTCGCCAACGGCTTCGCGCAGGTGTGCGATGGCGTCACGGATCGCGATGCCCATCGCCGCCAGTGTGGCGTCGTTGGAGTCGGTGAGGTGCAGATCGTGGCTGCGCGGGATGATCATCATCTCGAACGGCGAGCCGCTCCAGAACGGGCAGATGCACACGACATCGTCGTTCGCGAACACGACGCGCTTGCCGTCGACGAGCTCGGCCTCGACGGTGGCGCACAGGATGCAACCGCCCTCGAAGCGGCTGAAGCCGCGCTGTTCTTCGAGCACCTCACCCGGCACGAACGGGAGCCCGAGCAATTGGCCGTGCGGGTGGGCGAGCGAGGCGCCGGCCTCGCGGCCGTGGTTGATGATCGCTTGTGTGAACCGAAGGTTGGTGGCGTTGGCGTGTTCCTGGAAGCGACGCTGCAGGATCCGCATCATGTCGGACGCGTCGACGTCGCTCAGGGTGTGCAGGCCACCGTTGTGATCGGCGGTGTAGACGAAGACCTCGTGGATGCCACTGGCTTCTGCCTCCACGTGAACCGGACCGAGGTGGTGCACCGAGAAGGGCTCGTCGCCGGAGAACGCCGGGTAGAGGTTCGGCATCACGCGCATCTTCCAGCTGCCACCGGCGTCGAGCTGTTCGAGCGACGGGGTGGTCGCCTCTTCGTTGCCGGGACAGAACGGACAGGGGCGATCGGGCCCGGCTTCGACCTCGGCCACGCGGGGCGCGAAGTCACTGGGCCGATCGGCCCGCTCGGCGACGATGGTGACCCATCGGCCGGTGAGTGGATTCAGACGTAGTTGGCTCACAGCAATGACCACCTTAGAGCGATTGTTCTCGCCAAGTACGAACCTGCTCTGGATTTCGCGCCGATGTGTAGACCGTCACATGCCGATCGCTGGTGGCATCGAAGGTGCTGCAGTCATAGTCGGCCCAACGCTGGGTGACCTTGAGGCCGCTGTTGGTGGCCATGGCGTCGAGCTCGGCTGGATCGGCCCAGCGAATCGACCACGGACGGAGGCGAACGCCCCCGGTCTCGGAGATCTCGATGAACTGCCCCTCCGCCGACTGCGCTGCTGCGTCGTACACGCTGGCGCTCAGCACCACGGATTCGGCGGTCATCGAACGCACGGTCACCTGTGATCCGCGAGGGCGCTCCTGGTCGTGGTCGGGGATGAACGCTTCGACGACGAACGAACCGCCCGGCGCCAACGCGCCGGCCACTCGGTCGAAGCACGCCTGCTGACGTGCAGCGGTCGTGAGGTTGAACACGGTGTTGTAGGCAGCGAGGACCACCTCGTGGCGCCCAGAGGGCAGATCGTCGACCATGTCGCCCAACACCGTCTTGACGGTCCTGTGCCGGTCAGCAGATGCAAGTCGTTCGAGCATCTTTTGGCTGCTGTCGATGCCGATCACGCTGCCCACGCGCGCCGCGAGCGGCAGCGCGAGCCGGCCGGTGCCCACTCCGAGTTCGAGCACCGAACCGTCTCTGGTGCCGCCGTTCGTTGCGAGGTCGGCCAGGAACGACACGGTCGTCTCCAGATCGGTGATGTCCGCGTACCACTCGTCGTAGACGTCGGCGAACGCCTCGCCGTATGAGTCGGATCGGAAGCCCCGCACCCTTGCATCATCGCTCGTCGGTAGCGTGACGCCCATGTCGGGACATCATTCGGCGCGACAACGAGTGCCTCAGCCTGGCGTGGGGGACGGCGCGCTCACCTATCTCGACCATGCCGCCACGACGCCGATGCGCCGCGAGGCGATCGATGCGATGCTGCCGTTCCTCGACCAGCAGTACGCGAACCCCAACGGCTCCCATCGATTCGCGCGCCAGGCTCGGGCCGCGCTCGATGAAGCACGCGAGACCGTTTCCGAGGTGCTCGGCTGTGCACCGGGCGACGTGATCTTCACGGGCGGCGGCACCGAGAGCGACAACACGGCGGTGCTCGGCGTGGTCGCCGCACGGGGTGGCACAGCGGCGTGCTCGACAGTGGAGCACCATGCGGTCCTGCACGCCGTGGAGCGCGTGCACGGCCGTCTCGTGTCGGTCGACCGCAGTGGTCGGATCGACCTCGAGCACCTCGCGGCTGCCGTCGACTCCGAGGTGTCGGTGGTGTCGGTGATGGCTGTCAACAACGAAGTCGGCGCGATCACCGATGTCGCCGCGGCAGCTGAGGTCGCTCGTCGGGCGAATCCCGGCGTGGTGGTGCACACCGATGCGGTGCAGGCTGCGTCGTGGCTCGACCTGCGCACCGTGACGCCACACGTCGACCTGCTCTCGCTCTCGGCCCACAAGTTCGGTGGACCGAAAGGCGTCGGCGTGCTCGTTGCGCGCGGTGCGGCTCGTTTCGAACCGTTGCTCATCGGCGGCGGACAAGAGCGCGACCGGCGCAGTGGTACGCAGAACGTGGCCGGCATCATCGCGATGACCGCGGCGCTGCGACTCGCCGACACCGAACGCGACAGCGAACGAGAGCGGCTCTCCGCGCTCCGCGATCGACTCGTCGACGAACTGATGGCGCGACTCGACGGGGTGATGGAGACCGTCTCACACGACCACAAGGTGGCCGGTTCGGCGCACCTCTGTCTGCAGGGCATCGAGAACGAGGCGCTGCTGTTCATGCTCGACGAGGCCGGCGTGTGTGCGAGCGCAGCGTCAGCGTGCGCGGCCGGGGCGATGGAGCCGTCGCACGTGTTGGCCGGGATGGGCATCGACCGCGAGTGGGCAGTCGGAGCGTTGCGCCTCACCCTCGGTCGGACCACCACCCTGGCCGACGTCGATCGGGCGATCGTCGTGGTCGCCGATGCTGTCACACGGATCCGGTCGCACGCGTCGAGCGGGGCGGCATCGTCGTGAAGGTGATGTGCGCGATGAGCGGTGGCGTGGACTCGTCGGTCGCGGCAGCCGAGCTGCTCGCCGCAGGCCACGAGGTGGTGGGAGTGACGATGCGGTTGTGGGGTGGTGACAGCGACACCGGCTGCTGCTCGGTCGCAGACGTCGACGATGCCCGCCGGGTCGCCCAACAACTCGGCATCGACCACTTGGTCTTCAACTTCACCGAGGACTTCGACCGGCACGTCGTGGCGCCGTACGTCGATGCACACGTGCGTGGCATCACTCCCAACCCGTGCATCGAGTGCAACCGGCACCTGAAGTTCGATCGGTTGAGCGAACGCGCCGACCTGCTCGGCTTCGACGCCATCGCAACCGGTCATCACGCTCGCATCGTCGATCACGCCGGCCATCGCTACGTCGCCCGTGGCGCAGATGCGGCGAAGGACCAGAGCTACGTCGTCCACATGCTCCCGCAGCACGAGTTGGCCCGCACGCTGTTCCCGGTGGGACACCTGACCAAGGCCGAGGTGCGCCGCCGAGCCGATGTTGGCGGTCTGCGCACCGCGCGAAAGCCCGACAGCCAGGACGTGTGCTTCATCACCCAGTCCGGCGGTCGCGAGCAGTTCCTCGGCGACCGCATCGGGTTCCGTCGCGCACGGGTGGTCGACCTGGATGGCAGCGAGCTGGGATCGGTCGACGCAGTGGAACTGGTGACGATCGGTCAGCGTCGCGGCATCGGGCTGCCCGGCGGCGGCCCGAAGCGCTACGTCGTCGATGTGGACATCGACGCCGGCCGAGTCACGGTCGGCGGAGACGAGCACCTGTACCGCAGCACCAGTCGGGTCGCCTCGATGACATGGGCGGCGGGCGAGGTGCAGGGCGAAGTGCTCGTGCAGTGCAGCGCCCACGGTGCCCCGCGCCGAGCCGATGCCTGCCTCGACGGGGACGAGATCGTGCTCACTTGGCGCGAGGACGAGCGACGTGTGGCACCCGGCCAGAGCGTGGTGCTGTACGACCTCACCGACGAGCGCGTGCTCGGTGGCGGCATCGCCCGCTGACGACTCGGGTCACCCGACCGGGATCGAGCGCTCGCCGGCGGCGCGGAGCAGCTGCCCTGGGCGCGTCGGCGCAACGAGGAAGGCGAGGACGTGCAATGCGCGCCCTGCCGGCGCGTCGCGTGTGCCCGCGAGCACCACGGTCGTCGGCTCCACCAACGCGACCTCGACCGCGTGACCGCCCGCTGGCCCGGTGAGATCGGCGGCCTGGGTGTCGACGGGCGCGAGTCGTGCCCTCGTGAGGATTCGGTCCGGGAACATGACGGTCTCTGCGAGCACGACGTGGTCGTGGAACACGATGCCGGCCGGCACGAGCACGACCCATCGGCGCGACAGGCGATGGAATCGGGGCACCAGGAACACTGCGAGCGCAACCCCTGCAACGGTGAGCACCGCGCCGACCGCCCAGGAGCGCGCCGCGAGCGCGAGCGGACCCATGAGCACGCAAGCACAGAGCACGGTCCACGAGACGATGGTGGGCGAGTAGAACGCCGCCGGTGGGCGGAGCGGGAAACGCCGCTCGTCGCCGTAGGCCGAGGCCTGCACCATCGCCTGGCCGAACTCGCCGCTTCCGATCACGAGTGCAGCGAGCAGAGTGGACACCACCGCGACGACGGTGGACGACGAGACGTCGTCGTCGACCAACGAGGCGACTGCGGCGACAGCGCTCATCGGGGCCGTCAGGCGCGACACGGTGAGGCCGAGCGTGGCCGGGATCGCGAGCGCGATGGCCACGATCGCCCACCCGACCCACAGCCCTGTCGTGCCGGTGACCTGCACTGCGCGGCTGTGTGTGGCGAGCGCGTCACCGAAGCCGGCACCGCCGAACACGGCGACGACGAGCCACAACGCGCGGGCCACCCAGAGCACCGGGATCTGACGAGATTTGGCTGGCGACTGCACGAGGCGTCAGGGTATCCAGGCGCCGCAGCCGGGCCGGTGGTCCGTCGGCAGGTTCTCGTCGGGCCCGGTCGTTGCGACGGGTGTTCACCGAGGGTTGACGAATCCGTCTCGTCGGCGGCAGAACCGGCGTGCGAGCATCTCGAGATCCGGCGAGATCCGGCGAGATCGGCGATCGGACGGAACCACCGTTTGCCACACCCGTACCCAGGGCACGCACCCACGACCAGGACGAGAGGAGGGGAGAGAACGATGGCTGCACTGCGGATCGCCAACGGCGTCACGGTCGGCATCGGAAGCCTGCCCCACCGCGATCTCGACGCCGGCATCCGCTTTGCGCTCGACGCGACGGCGATCCCCACCGTGCCCTCGCTGCCGAGGCGCTCGCCGGCCGAAGGGCTCATCGTCCAGGCGATGCTCGGGATCGAAGGCGTCACCGTCGGCCAGTACGGAGCCATCTCCGTCGACCTCAACGGCATCGATCCGTTCGCCGACGTGTCGACCGACCTCCAGCACGACGCGTTCGCCGGCTTCCGTCGCTTCCTCGAGTTGGCTGCCGAGCACCACGTGGATCCGGAGAGCGGTCCGCTCGAGGCGATCAAGTGGCAGCTCGTCGGTCCGGTGACGCTCGGTCTGGCGTTCCTGCGGGCCGGGGTGCCTGTACACGATGCATTCGCCGTCTCGGTGCGCGCCGTGCGGGCGCACGTCCACCACCTCCTCGACGCCGTCGAGTCGGCGCTGCCAGGGTGCCGGCAGCTCGTGTTCATCGACGAGCCGGACATGGTCGATCTCACCGACGCCAACTTCCCGATCGCACCCGACACCGCGATCGACCTCGTCTCCGGAGCGCTCGCCGCGATCGAATCACGCGGACTGTCGGGACTCCATGTCTGCGGTGATGCCGACTGGGCGTCGTTGATCGGGGCCGGCCCCCAGATCCTGTCGATCCCGGTCGACACCTCGATCGTCGAGGCCGCCGGGTACCTGCAGCAGTTCCTCGTCCGTGGTGGCATCGTCGCGTGGGGTGCGGTGCACACCGATGGCCCGATCTCCACCACCGTGGAACGACCGTGGCGTCAGCTCACCCAGCTGTGGTGCCAGCTCGTCGAGCGAGGCTGTGACCACGTGTTGCTCCGTACCCAATGCCTCATCACACCGGAGTGCGGCCTCGGCATGCTCAGTCCGTCGGTGGCCGAACGAGTGCATCGGATCACCGGTGAGGTCGGCCGACGTGTGCACGATCAGGCAACGGCCACCCGTTTCGTCCTCGGCGCCTGACACCGAGCGACTCCGTCACACCGGTTGCCTACACTCGCCGGCGTGACGACTCCTGGTGACCCGGCGGCGCGGATCGCCGAGCTGAGCAGCCTCATCCGTCATCACGACGAGCGCTACTACGGCCTCGACGATCCTGAGGTCAGCGACGCCGAGTACGACGAACTGGTTCGCGAGCTTCGTGCCCTCGAAGACGCCAACCCCGGTCTCGCCTCGACCGATTCGCCGACCCGGCGGGTTGGTGCCTCGACGCTCGGTGCCACCTTCGCCCCGGTCGCTCACCGCGTGCCGATGACCAGCCTCGACAACGCCATGGACATCAATGAGCTGACGGCGTGGGGCGAGCGGATCGCCAAGGGCCTCGGTTCCTCACCCGCCTCACCCCCCTCCGCCGCTCCCGCCCCCGCAGTGCAGCTCGACCTCCTCGCCAGCCAGGTGGCCGACGGGCGGGTGCCGACCGAGCCGGCCCCCACCGAGGTCTCCCCGCGGTCCCCGGTCCGGTTCGTCTGTGAGCTCAAGATCGATGGCCTCGCGATGAGCGTGCGCTACGAGGGGGGCCGCTTCGTGCAGGCTGCCACCCGGGGTGACGGACGCGTGGGCGAGGATGTCACGGCCAATGTCGCCACGATCGCAGGGCTGCCGCTCCGGTTGCCGGCGGGTGCGCCCGACGTTGTCGAGGTTCGTGGCGAGGTGTACATGTCGCTCGCCAGCTTCGAGGCGTTGAACGAACGCGCTGCACAGGCGGGGCAGCCACGCTTCGCCAATCCACGCAACGCTGCTGCCGGCAGCCTGCGCCAGAAGGACCCGAAGGTCACCGCGTCACGTGAGCTGAGCTTCTGGTGCTACCAATCGGGCGAGGTGGTGGGTGGTCCGGTGTTCGAGTCGCATCGCGAAACCCTCGAGTTCCTCGCGACGCTCGGGTTCCCGGTGAACCCGGAGATCCGAGTCGTCGACGATCTCGACGGCGTGTACGCGTTCTGCCGGCACTGGCAGGAGCACCGCCACGACCTCCCGTACGAGATCGACGGCGCGGTGGCCAAGGTCGACGACCTCGCCCAGCGAGAGCAGCTCGGTTTCACCTCACGGGCACCCCGGTGGGCGATCGCGTACAAGTTCCCGCCTGAGGAACGCACGACCCTGCTTCGCGACATCCAGGTGTCCATCGGCCGCACCGGTCGGGCGACGCCGTTCGCCGTGCTCGAGCCGGTGTTCGTCGGTGGTTCCACCGTCGGCATGGCCACACTGCACAACCAGGACCAGGTGCGCGCCAAGGACGTGCGGCCTGGCGACACCGTGGTCGTGCGCAAAGCCGGCGACGTGATCCCCGAGGTCGTCGGGCCGGTGCTCGCCCTGCGGCCCGAGGGGCTGCCCGAATGGCACTTCCCCACGCTGTGCCCGTGCGCGATCAAGAGCGAGCTCATCCGCCCGGAGGGGGAGGCCGACACGAGATGCGTGGAGCCGTCCTGCCCGTTCCAGCGCGACCAGCGCATCATCTACTTCGCTTCACGCGGGGCGATGGACATCGAGGGTCTCGGCGACCGCACCGTGTTCCAGCTCAGCGATGCCGGGCTGGTGAGCGATCCGGCCGACATCTACTTCCTCACGGTCGATCAACTGCTGCAACTCGAAGGGTTCGCCGCGATGAGCGCCGAGAAGCTCGTCACCTCGATCACAGGCTCACGGACACGCCCGCTGCCGCGGTTGCTCACCGCCCTCGGCATCAAAGGACTCGGCCCGTCCGCCTCGGAGGGGATCAGCCTCGCATTCGGCAACCTCGATGCGGTGATTGGCGCGTCGGAGGCCGACCTGGCCACCACCGAGGGCGTCGGTCCGACCATCGCCGCGTCGATCGTCCGCTGGTTCGCGAAGGACGTCAACCGGGAGATGATCGAAAAGCTGCGCACCGCAGGTGTGGAGTTCGGCAACGTCGAGGTGAGCCGCCTCCCGCAGGTGCTGGCCGGCAAGGCCGTGGTGGTCACCGGATCGCTGGAGGGCTTCTCACGCGAGGAGGCCGAGGCGGCGATCAAGGGTCGTGGTGGCAAGAGCCCTGGCAGCGTGAGTGCGAAGACGTACGCAGTGGTGGTCGGCGCTGAGCCCGGTGCCAGCAAGGTGACCAAGGCAACGGATCTGGGCATCCCGGTGTTGGACGAAGCCGGGTTCCTGGCACTGCTCGAGACCGGCGAGTTGGATCAGACGACGTAGAACGTCCAGTTGAACGTCCGGAACCGACCAGGCCCGTCGTCGGTGAGCCAGTAGCGGATCGTCACCGTGTGCATGCCTGTGCCGAAGGCTTCGATCGACTGTGATGGGCCGGGCGTGAAGGTCAGGGTGTTGTTGCCGGGTTCGTAGATCGCGCCGGGAGGGACGATGACCTCCTGCTGGTCGCCGCCGAGCGCCGGCGGTTGTTGGTCGACCTCGCCGTCGAGCGAGAACACCTCGAGCTCGACGCCGTCGATGAACATGGTCGCCTCGTAGCCGTTCAACAGGTCGACGAACACTCGGGTCTGTTGTGGCACCTGCGTGGCGCCGCGGATGGGATCGATGTTCTCGATCGCATCGGGGAGGCCCTGCTGCTCGCGGCCGGTGACAGAACGAAGGACCCCGAGCACCGCGAGGACGACACCGACCGCGATGCCGAAGCTGGCGAGCATCAGCTTGACGTCGATCCGGCTGCGGGAGCGACCGTGCGGCATCGCCGCGCCGACCTGCGCCAGACGTGCGAGCGGGTCGGAGCCGCGCGTCGACGGTTCGGCCAGGTCGGGCAGTTCTGTCGACGAGGGCTCTGACAGGTGGCCCGATTCGCGGTCGTCGGGATGTTGATCGGTCGGTGCGCTGGTGGTCGGCACGTTGCCCAGTCTCGCGCCCGGCGTGGCGGATTCCACCCTCGTCACATCGGCGACGCGCACATGTGGTGGTTCGTGCTCGAATCGGCGATGTCGGGCACCTCCGCGACGCCCCAGGTCATCGTTTGCAGCCGGTCGCATCCCGCCCCGTCCGCGCGAGCTCTCGCGCCCGGAGCGCGCACCGAGCCGCTAGCGTCGCGGTTCCGATGAGCGAGCAGGACGGGTCTCCGAGCGTGCCCGACGGCGGCCAGTCCGATCCGTCCGAGGACCAGGTGGCGGTGCCGATCGGCGATGCCGCGCCTGCACGTGTCGATGCCACCGGTCCGATCGAACGTTCCACCGGTGGTCGAGTGTTCGCAGGCCGCTTCCAGCTGCTCGGCCGGCGCGGAACCGCCACCGATGTCGCGTTGTTCGAGGCGGTCGACACGGTGACCCAGAGGTCCGTGGCGGTGAAGATCGTCCACCCCGACATCTGCGCGAGCCCGGGCTTCGAGGAACGGTTCGCCACGACCATGCAGGCGGTCGCCCGTGCTCCGCATCCCAACCTCACCGAGGTGATCGACATCGGTACGTCGACGTGGAGCGGCCGCACGGTGCACTACGTGGTGTGCGAGAACCTCACCGGGGGGAGCCTGCGTGACTTGCGCGATCGAGGCCGTCAGCTGAGCCCCTCCCAGGTGGTGATGATCGGCCTCGACGCGTGTCGCGGCCTCGACATCGCCCACCGTGCCGGCTTCGTGCACGGCGACATCCGTCCGGCGAACCTGGTGTTCGGTGGCGACGGTCGACTCCGCCTCGCCGACATCGGCCTCGCCGGGCTCGTGAGCGATTCGTGGTGGGTGGAGCCCACCGGGGTGAACATCGAAAAGGCCAAGTTCGCGTCGCCCGAGCAGGCACAGGGGCACGAGCCGACCACCAAGAGTGACGTGTATGCACTGTGCCTGTGCCTGCTCGAGGCGGTCACCGGCCAGCTGCCGTTCGTGGGTGATTCCTCGGTCGCCACGCTGTCGAACCGGGTGGACAAGCTGCTGCCGGTGTCCGCTGACCTGGGCCCACTCGCCGCCGTGCTCGAGCGTGCCGGTCGTCCTGATCCGCACGATCGGTCGACGGCGTCGGAGTTCGGACGTGCGTTGCACCAAGCTGCCGAGAAGCTGCCCCGCCCAGCACCGCTCGCCCTCGTGTCGGACGGCGTCTTCGCGTCAGCACCGGTCGCGCCCGACACGACCTCGCCGTCGGGGATGATCCGTCGTCCGGATGCAGGCGAAGCTGTGGCGACCGATGCAGCCCAGCTCGGCGACGTCGAGGTCACGACCGATCGAGTGGCCGCACCCGATGTGGCGGCCGGCGAGGCCGGTGCTGCCGAGGCAGGCGGGGCGGACGCGAGCGGCGTACCCGTCAAGCCGTGGCTGCCCGAGCCGACCCGGGCGACGGCGGTCGTTCCCACGAGTCCGGCGACAGCGGCAACGCCGGCAGCCGCAACAGGCGATGCCACGCCCCCGACTCCCGACGACAACGAACAGGCGTTGGCCACCTCCGTCGCGGCGGCCACCACCGCCGCCGCAACGCCGCCTGCCGGTGTTCCCCCAGTCGTGCCGGTTGCCGACACACCCGACACACCCGGCACGCCAGTCACTCCGGACACGCCAGAGCCTGACGTCGATGCCACGACGTCGCTGACCGATGTCGTCTGCCCCGCCGCAGACCCCGCCGCCGACCCCGCCGCTGATCAGGACACCACCGAGGCTGAGGCCGCTCTGGCCCCATTTCAGCCCGACGGCGCCGAGCCGACACACAGGCGTCGCCTGCGTCGAACCCTCGTCATCTTGCTGGCCGCGCTGCTGGCGGTCGTAGCCGTCGGTGGCGGCCTGCTCGTGTGGATCGGTCGTACCGAGTCGAACGATGTCCCCGACCTCGCGCTTCGCAACCAGGGCGAGGCACTGAACATGGTCAGCGAGTTCGGCTGGAACGTGCTGACCCTCGATGAATCTGACGACGTGATCCCCGTCGGCGTGGTGATCCGCACCGATCCGCCCGCGGGCACCACGCTCGAGGAGGGTGACGACCTCACCCTGGTCGTCAGCACCGGACCGGCGCCGCGGGTACTGCCCGAGGTCGTCGGCGCGACGGTGGAACAGGCCACCGCCGACCTGCTCGAGCTCGGTCTCGTACTCGAGATCGGTGAGCGGGAGTTCAGCGACGAGGTGCCCGTCGACGAGATCATCTCGTGGACCGTGCCCGATCAGCCGGCGCTGGCGGCGGGGGACACCGTGCTGCCCGGCACGGCTGTCGTGGTCGTTGTGTCGTCCGGCCCGGAGCCACGTGCAGTTCCCGACGTGTCGGCGCTCACACTGGCTGACGCAACGGCTGCGATCGAGGCGCTCGACCTGGTGGTCGTCATCTCGTTGGAGGAGTTCAGCGTCGCGGTGCCTGCCGGATCGATCATCGCCCAGGAGCCTGTCCCCGGGACGGCCGTGGCACCGGGTGCGACGGTGGCGGTCGTGGTGTCCAAGGGGCCCGACCTCATCTCGGTTCCGCCGTTGGCCGGCCTCACGGTTCAGCAGGCCACCGACGCACTCGCGGCGGCCGGTCTCGGCCTCGGCCAGGTGAAGGGCGATCCCGCCGGGGTGAACGTGCTCGCCGAGGTTGGCGGCGTGTCGATCGGTGGCGGTGCCACGTTCCCGCGAGGCACGCTGATCGACCTGACCTTCGAGGTGCAGCCACCCTTGGCGACCGAGGCTCCTCCGGCCTGAACTCCACCGGAAGCGGCCCGACCGATGAGGGTCCCGGGACGGCTTCGAGTCGCGTCCGACGCAGCGTTGTCGCTAGCGTGCGATCGCACTCCGGTCGTCTGCGTTCGCGAGCGGCGTGACCAGCCCTGACGACCACGCCGACCGTGTTCAGGCTCCAGACGTTTCAAGTCACTTCAAGACACATCAAGACACATCAAGACACATCAAGACAGGGGTTCCGAACATGGGTGCACTCGACGGCCGCGTGGCGATCATCACCGGTGCCGGCCGCGGCATCGGCCGTGAGCACGCACTGCTGTTCGCCGCGGAGGGCGCCAAGGTTGTGGTGAACGACCTCGGTGCCACCAACGACGGCACAGGTGCCGACATCTCGCCGGCCCAGCAGGTGGTCGAAGAGATCGAGGCCATGGGTGGCGAGGCGGTCGTCAACGGCGAGAACGTCGCCGACTGGCAGGGTGCGCAGCGGATGATCAATGCCGCGATCGAGCACTTCGGTGACCTCGACATCCTCGTCAACAACGCCGGCATCTTGCGCGACCGCGTGCTGGTGAACATGACCGAAGAGGAGTGGGACGCCGTGATCGCGGTCCATCTCAAGGGTCACTTCGCTCCGACCCGCTGGGCGGCCGCTTATTGGCGCGAGCAGTTCAAGGCGGGCGTCACCAAGCCGCGTAACCTCGTGCACACCTCGTCCACGTCCGGTTTGTTCGCGAACCCAGGCCAGAGCAACTACGGCGCGGCCAAGACCGGCATCGCGACGTTCAGCCAGATCGTCGCCAAGGAGCTCGTCCGGTACCACGTGAAGAGCAACACGATCGCTCCCGGGGCCCGCACTCGGCTCACCCTTGCGACGCCCGGTCTCGAAGACATCATGACCCCCAAAGCCGACAGCTTCGACCAATGGGACCCCGCGAACATCTCGCCGCTCGTGGCCTACCTCGCCAGCGAGGGATGTGCCTTCACGGGTGAGACGTTCCTCGTGCAGGGTGGCAACGTCACCATGATCGAGAGCTGGTCACGAGGTCAAGGGGTCGATCGCGACTCACGTTGGAGCGTGTCCGAGTTGACCGACGCGTTGGCTCCGCTCGCTCGTCCGATCTGAGCCACCGGGGGTCAGGCCGCGCGCCTGACCCCCCGCTTGGTCGGAGCTCACCGATCCTCGTCCCTCCTCGAGCCCGGCCGTGACGACGACCACGACCATGACCATGGCCATTCCTGCCCGCGGCCGTCGCGCGGCCGTTCGCGGCCATGGTCTGGAGGAGTCAGCTCCCGATCACCTTGCCATCCCGGCGCGTGATGACGATCGTTGCGTCGCGCGGGACGGGACCAGCTGGGTCGGCGGCGACGCCGGGTCCACCCACGGGGAAGTTGGAGCTGGCCGGGTTGCCGTCGCCCGGGTGTTGGAGGTTGACGAACATCGTGCGCCGATCCGGAGTCACGGTGATGCCGGTGACCTCGCAGCTCCTCACACCGGTGAACAGGCGTCGGATCTCCTTCGTCACGCTGTCGGCCACGAGCAACTGATCGTTGTTCACGCCGGGCTGTGCTCCGTCGGTCTCGATGAACACGCGACCGTCGGGATCGGCCCAGATCCCGTCGGGAGATCCGAACATCTGGCCGTCTGCGTCGGTGACGTCCTTCGCGAGGACGAAGATGTCCCACGTGAAGGTGAGACCGGTATGGCGCTCGCTGTCGCGCCAACGGATGATGTGCCCCCATTGGTTGTTCACCGTCGGGTTCGCAGCATTGGTGCCGGGGTTCGTCCCCACTCCTCGGTTCGTGTTGTTGGTGAGGGTGCAGTACATCTGTCCATCGGCGCCCTGTGTGATCCACTCGGGCCGGTCCATCTTGGTCGCACCGACCGCATCAGCGGCGAGGCGGGTGTGCACGAGGATCCGGTCGAGGGTCCAACCCGCCAGCGCCGGGTTGTTCGGGCTGAGCTCGAGCCACCGACCGGTGCCATCGTCGTCGAACGCGGCGACGTACAGCGTGCCTTCGTCGAGGGGGCTGATGCCCTTGGCCCGCATCGAGCGCCAGTTCTTGGCAGACACGTACCGGTAGATGTAGTCGAACCGCTCGTCATCTCCGGTGTAGACGACGGCCCTGCCGCCCTGGCCCTCGACGAACGTGGCGCCCTCGTGCTTGAAGCGGCCGAGCGCAGTGCGCTTGACCGGCGCACTGTTCGGCTTCTCGGGATCGATCTCGACCACCCAGCCGAAGCGGTGCTCCTCGTTGGAGTAGGCAGGGTTCGACAGGTCGAAGCGATCGTCGAACTGGTGCCAGGCGTAGCCGAAGCCGTTCGCCGAGAAGCCGTAGCGGGCCTGCTCCACGGTGTTCGTTCCGGCGGTCTTCCGGCCGAAGTAGCCGTTGAAGTTCTCCTCGCACGTGAGGTAGGTGCCCCACGGCGTGTACCCGTTCGCGCAGTTGTTGAGCGTTCCGAGCGTGGGGTTGCCGGCCGCGGTCTGCAGCAGTGCGCTCGACGCAGCGGGTCCGCTGAACACGACGGTGGTGTTGACGTGGATGCGTCGGTTGCGCTTGTCGGCGCGCATCCTCCAGGAGGTGGGGCCGTCGTCGTCGGACCGCTCGATCTTCACCACGCTGACGCCGTGGGCGTGCTGCATGACGCGTACGTCGTCGATCGATGTGGGGGCCGGCTTGCCGATCACGTGGGGAGTCGATCCGAACTCGTGGTTGATGCACAGCAGGCCGCGCTTGTTGTTGCCGAAGTACCACATGCCGTCGTGGCCGATGCCGATCGACCCGGCCTGCTCGTCGGCGGTCAGGCCGTACGGGAACGACGTGCCGCTGCCGTCGAGCTTCTCGCGCCAGGGGATCAGGACGCTCCACTCGTACTCGGGGGCGATGGTCGGCCACGGACCTGCCTGCAGTGGGATCGACGTGAAGCCGATGCCGGATCCGTCGTTGCCACGGCGGAGCGGCAGCGACGAGGTGCGAACGTCGACAGGCCGCGAAGCGACGGCTGCGGACCCGCCGAACAACGTGGCAGCTGCGGTCGCGAGACCGCCCGCCATCACCGTGCGCCGGGTGAGACGGGCGGCGAGGACGTCTTCGAACGTCCGGTTTGCCGAAGCATTGCTGATCGTGTCGTCGCTGGTCATGTCGATGGTCATGAGGACCCTTTCGGTCGGGGGGATGTCACCTTCGAACCGTAGGAAACTCCTCTGAACACCGACTGAACACCGGCTGGACACGGGCTGGACACCGAACGAACACCGACCGACCGACGAGCGATCAGAACATGATGATCACCTGATCATGCGGTGATGTCCTTGATCTCCTGAGCGATCGTCTTGGCGATCTCGTCGTTGGGCATCGAGGTCTGCATCGCCATCATCTTCATCATGTCGCCCTGCACCTTGATCTTGCCTGCCATGAACGCCTGCATGCCGGCAGCCTGGTCCTGCTCGACGAAGAGCTTGTACGCGGTGGCGTAGTCGGTGGTGACCGTGAGGTCGGCGGCTTCGAGCTCGCCCAGTTCCATCACCACAGCGCCCGAGGAGGTGTCCATGAAGGTCTTGATGGTCTGGTCGCCCGCGACGGTCTCGGGCACTTCGGTGATCACCTGGTTCATGCGAATGCTGGTGGTGACCTTGGTGGCCTGGTCGGCGTACTTCCCGCGGATCTCGCGGGCAGCCTCCATCCAGGCGGGCGACAGGAACTCGTGCGACATGCGAACCTCCGGGAACAGCATCTGACCTGGCCGACCACGATGGCGGCCATGTGGATCGCAAGCTACCCGGCCCGGAGCGCTCACGCGACGTCCAGGAGATGTCGACGCGATTGGCCGGTGAGGTCTCGGAGCTGGTCAGGAGGGATCGGTGCGGAGCCGGTGGTGCAGATAGGCGACGCGAACGGCGAGCGCCTGGCGGATCTGGGGGCCGACGTCGTCGGCGAACTCGTCTCGGTAGGTGCCGTCGGTGGAGAGCACGACGGTGAAGTACATCCCGGTGAACGCACCGAGAAACCCGGCCACCCGCAGCAGCGGCTCGGTGATCACCAACGTGCGGTCACCCACACCGAGCTTGACGATCACGCGCACCTGGTCGAGCCCGGTCCATGCTGCGGTGGTTGTCTCGGGGATGGCCAGAAATCCGAACAGTGCGAAGAACAGCGTCAGCAGCAGCGCGACGAAGGTGATCTGGAGCGATTGGCTGAAGACCGTCACCAATGCAGCGTTCACCTTCTGTCGACGAGACAGCGCGAACTCCGGTGGCTCACCGGCATCGGGCATTCCCACCACACCCGCAGGTGTGCCCGCAGCGGCGTCGCGGACCTCGTCCCACGTGGCGAACGTCGCGAGACCGCGCATGATCCCGGGCACTCGCGACAGCACGAACACTGCGCCGAGCACGAAGAAGATCGCAAGCGTGGCCACGTACGGGAGCCCGGTGAGGGTGCCCGCCACCTGCCACACCTCGGCGTTGATGAACAAGAAGGTGGTGAACAGCAGGAGCAGCGGGAGCGCGCGCACCACGAGACTCGCGAGCGTTGGCAGCTGCGCAGCGCTGCGGCGGGCGGCCCAGCCGAGCAGCGCCAGGACGGCGTAGCTCGTGGCCAGGAAGATGATCACGAGGATGGCGGCGCCCTCGACCAGTGCCTGAAGCGCGTCGCCCCACTGCCCGAACACCAGCGATGGGATGGTGGGGCCGATCAGGAACAGGCCGAGCTCTGGCGTGCCCACCACGTCGGGCACGTCGAACGCTCGCCGATGCCGGGCCACGTTGGTGACCGCCCACCCGGCGAACAGCACCACGATCACCACGAGCGCGGTCACGACGTTGCGCTGCCAGGTCCAGTCGCGCAGGTTCAGCGCGTTCAGGCCGCCTGCGACATAGGCGATGACCAGCATCGGCAGACTGCGGTTCCAGATGTCGGTGGTGGGGGCGTAGTCGTCGATGAAGTGAGGCACGCCACGACGGATGAACCAACGCTCGATCTCGGTGTTGCGGGCTCCCACGCCGCGCAGCCTAGGGAGCGCCGGGTTCGTCACTGGTGGACGGGCTCCAGGTCGCACCCGCCGTCGACGTCGTGAACGAATTGTTCACCTCGGTTCCGATGCCCCGATCGAGACGGTAACGATGGACCCGATGGCACGCATCCTCGTCACCGAAGAGATCGCCGAGGGCGGCCTCGACCGACTTCGCGCCGCCGGCCACGACGTGGACGTGCAACTCGATCTGTCTCAACTGCTGACCCACATCGTCGGCGCCAACGCACTCATCATCCGCTCAGCCACTCAGGTGACTCCCGAGGTGCTCGAGGCCGGCAGCGACCTGATGGTCGTCGGCCGGGCGGGTATCGGACTCGACAACGTCGACGTCGACGCCGCCACCCGACGTGGCGTGATGGTCGTGAACGCGCCACAGAGCAACATCATCTCGGCCGCTGAGCACACGATGGCGCTGCTGCTCGCGCAGGCGCGCAACGTGCCCCAGGCACACGCCGCGCTCACCCAGGGCCGCTGGGAGCGCAGCCGGTGGGAGGGCGTGGAGCTGGCCGACAAGGTGCTCGGCATCGTCGGTCTCGGCCGTATCGGCAAGCTCGTCGCCGACCGGGCCAAGGCATTCGGGATGCGCCTCGTGGCCTACGACCCGTTCGTCTCCGTCGATCGTGCCCGCCAGATGGGGGTCGAGCTGCTCGGGCTCGACCAGCTCATCAACGAGGCGGACTTCGTCACGATCCACTTGCCGAAGACGAAGGAGACCACCGGTCTCATCAACCGCGATCTGCTGCTGAAGGCCAAGCCCAGCCTGCGTGTGATCAACGTCGCCCGTGGCGGCATCGTGGTGGAGCAGGATCTCGCCGACGCGATCCGTGAAGGCATCATCGCCGGTGCCGCGCTCGATGTGTTCGCCACCGAGCCCACGATCAGCTCGCCGCTGTTCGCCCTCGACAGCGTCGTCGTCACGCCGCACCTCGGCGCTTCCACGCGTGAGGCCCAGGACAAGGCCGGCGACACGATCGCCGACATGGTGCAGCTGGCCCTCGCCGGCGAGTTCGTGCCGTTCGCGGTCAATGTGAACGCGGCCGAGGCGAACGAGACGCTGAGGCCGTACCTGCCGCTCGCGGAGCGCCTCGGCCGGCTCTTCGCCTCACTGTCGGGTTCTCTGCCGGGTTCGCTGCCGGCGGACTCGTCGTCGGCGACGCTCGAGGTGTGTTGCGACGGCGACATCGCCGGCTACGACACCCGCATCGTCACCCTTGCCGCGCTCAAGGGCTTCTTCGGGTTGTTCAGCGACGAGCCGGTCACGTATGTGAACGCGCCACAGCTCGCGAAGGACGCCGGCCTCGAAGTGCGCGAGACGAACTGCGCCACTGCTGCCGACTTCGTCAACCTGATCACCGTCCGAGGTGGCGGCCATGAGATCTCGGGTGCCATCGTCGGCCGTCGTGGTGAGCAGCGCATCGTCGTGATCGACGAGCACGTGTTCGACGTGCCACCGGCCGCGAACATGCTGATGGTGAAGAACGACGATCGGCCTGGTGTGATCGGCACTGTCGGCACGCTGCTCGGTGACGCCGGCATCAACATCGCCGACATGGACGTCGGCCGCGCGGCCGTGCCCGGCACCGCCGTGATGCTGATCGCGCCGACCGCGGTGGTGCCAGCCGATGTCGTCGAGTCGCTGCGTCGGTCGCCCGGCATCATCTCGGTCGACACCCTCGTCGGGTGATCGCGAGCGGTTTCGTCCCGCGAAGAGACAAGGGTCAGCGGGTGCCGGCGGCGCGGATCTCGTCGCGGGTCGCGATCGCCGCAGCGCGGGCAGCACTGGCGTAGTCGGCGCCGCTCGACGCGTACAGAATCGCCCGCGACGAGTTGATCACCATGCCGAAGCCTTGGCTGTCAGCACCGGCGGCGACGGTGGCGGCCACGTCAGCGCCCTGCGCGCCGATCCCGGGAACGAGCAACGGCATGTCGCCGACCACACGACGCACTTCACGGAGCTCGTCGGGGTACGTCGCGCCGACCACCAGCCCGCAGTCGCCGATCTGCGACCACTCCTCGGCAACGCGACGAGCAACGTGGAGATAGAGCGGCTCGCCGTCCACGGCGAGCATCTGGAAGTCGCCCGAGCCCGGGTTGGAGGTTCGGCACAGCACGAACACACCGTGACCGGCGTGTCGCAGAAACGGTTCCACCGAGTCGGTGCCGAGGTACGGGTTCACCGTCACTGCGTGGGCGCCGTAGCGGTGGAAGGCCTCGCGGGCGTACTGCTCGGCGGTGGGCCCGATGTCGCCGCGCTTGGCGTCGAGCACCAGCACCACGTTCGGGTGCTGCGACCGGATGTGGTGACAGATCCGCTCGAGTTGGGGCTCCGCTCGGTGGGCGTGGAAGTAGGCGATCTGCGGCTTGAACGCACAGACCACGTCGGCGGTCGCGTCGATGATGTCGAGGCAGAACCGCTCGATCGCATCGGGCGCCCCGTCGAGTGGCGACGGCAGCTTGGCCGTGTCGGGATCGAGCCCGACGCACAGCATCGAGTCGCTTCGGTGCCACGCGGTGCGGAGGAGTTCGTGCAGGCCCATGTCGAGGCCGACACTACTCAGCGGGCCGTTGACGGCCCGGCCGCCCGCGGTTCCAACGCTGACCGTTCCGCGAATGGCACCATCGTGGCGTTCAGCGTTGGCAGTTCCAGATGCCGTTGTCCTCGAGTTGAGGCTGCACACAGTCGGCAGGCACGGGCGGGATCGGCTTGTTCGCCGGCCAGTCGGCGGGCACGCCCTCAGGCCGCGGCGCTGCCGTGGTCGCGGTCGTGCTGGTGCCGCTGGTGCCGATGTGGCCGGCGGCGTTGCGGACGTTCCGGGAGGAGCGGTCGTTCCGGTCGTCAACGGTGCCTGGTCGGGTGGAGTCGGTGGAGTCGTCGGTGACGCGGGACCGGCAGCGGGCGCAGGACTCGATGGGGCCGTGCTGGCGGGGGAGATGGCGATCGTGTTCGGCGGAGCTGATGGTGGGCGAGCCGTCACGCCCGTCGAGGTGGGCGCCGTGGGACTGGGTGCACCAGTGGCGATCGGCGCCGCGGCGATCGGCACCGCAGGGTCGGGCTGGGCGGGCGCTGGCACGTCGATGACCACGGATGTGCTCGCGGAGGCGTCGACGAGGACCGTTGTCGTGTCGAGCAGGGGCACGCCAGCTGACTGCTGGTCCGCCGACTGAAAGACGACGGCGATCGACACCACCGCCACGGCGATCGTTCCTGCACTGCTGAGCGCTGTCACGAGCGCGACGCGACGGTTCATCCCACATCTCCGACCTGTGTTCCACTTGGCGACCGCCCGCCACACGTTGCTCGGGGTCACCGGGCCGCGTGCGGACGACAAACTATCGGAGGTGGGACCCATTGAGTTGAGTGGGCTTGAGACGGTCTGCAGACTCCGACCACCGCCAGTGGCCGCAAGGTGCTGTGTGTTGTGTTGGGGGCCTGAGAGGGGGTCAGCCCTCGACCGTGATCGCGGCCGTCGGACACATGTCAGCAGCCTGCTGCACCTTGTCGCGCAACTCCTCGCCTGGCTCCTCCAAGAGGACGTACAGGTAACCGTCGCTGCGCACTTCGAACACCTCGGGGGCTACCTGCATGCAGGCACCCGTGGACGCACACACATCGAAATCGACGGACACTTTCATCGCTGTTCCCCTGACGGATGTTCAGAAACTGCTGGCGGGCCGTTCAGGCCTTGGCGGCACGATAGCCGTCTGCGGCGGCCGACCCGGCGTCGACGTAGCACCGTTCTGCCTTCGTGCGGGCGTAGAAGCGACCGCCGGGCACGTGGTAGATGCCGGAGTTGTCGTTCGCCTTGACCGGGTACCCCTCAGGACACTCCCCGTCGATCGGCAGCACCCAGCGAAGCGCTCCGTCTGTCGCCTGCACGATCGACGTCGCCGCACGGTTCGCAAGGTTCGCAAGGTTCGTCGGCTCCGGCGCTGCCGTCACCGCTGGATCGGGATCCGGCGCGTCGCTCACGGTCGGGATGACCGCTGGTCGCGGCGCCGGCACGGGAGGCTCGAACGGAGGCCACTGCGGGTTCGCCGACGGCTGCGGCACCGATCGGGCCGACCACCACCGGGCGGCCATCGCCGCCGCGGCGAGCAGCGCCATCAGCCACACGAGTCGACCCGCCCAATGCTTCATGTGCCGAGCTTAGTTGCGAGCGCAGGCGCGCGGTCCGTTCGAGCAGGTGACGACCCGTGCGGGCATCACGGGTGCCGTCGACCGATCAGACGTCGCCGTCAGTGTTGTTCCTGTTGCGCGCGCTCGTAGGCGTTGAGCACCGCACGCAGCGAGGCGGTGATGGTGCTCGGGTCGGTGCCCACACCCCAGAGCACACCGCGCTCCGCGCTCGTGGTCTCGACGTACGCGACGGCCATCGCCTCGGAGCCCTGACCCATCGCATGTTCGGCGTAGTCGATCACGTCGAGGGTCGCACCGATTCCGCTGCGCAGCGCCTTCACGAACGCGTCGATCGGACCGTTGCCCTCACCGTCGATCGTTCGGTGCTCGCCGTCCACCATCAGCTGGGCCGTGATCGCCGTGCGACCCGACGCCGAATCGCTGCGCAGCTCGTGAGACATCAGGCGGAACCTCGGCTCGGTCGGGAGATACGCCTCCTGGAAGGCTCGCCACATCACGACCGGGCTCACTTCGGTGCCGGAGTCCTCAGTGATGTGTTGGATGGTCTTGGAGAACTCGATCTGCAGACGGCGGGGCAGGTCGAATCCGTGCTCGGTCTTCATCACGTAGGCGACGCCGCCCTTGCCGCTCTGACTGTTGACGCGGATGACGGCCTCGTAGGTGCGGCCGAGGTGCTTCGGATCGAGCGGCAGGTAGGGCACACCCCACTCCGGGTACTCGCCGCCGTTCGCCGCGGCCTTCTTGTCGAGCGCCTCGAAGCCCTTCTTGATCGCGTCCTGGTGGCTGCCGCTGAACGCGGTGTACACCAGGTCGCCGACCCACGGGTGGCGGGGGTGCACGGGCAGCCGGTTGCAGTACTCGGCGGTCCGGCGCAGCGCGTCGATGTCGGTGATGTCGAGTTGGGGGTCGATGCCCTGCACGAACAGGTTGATCGCCAGGTTGACCACGTCGACGTTGCCGGTGCGCTCACCGTTGCCGAACAGCGTTCCCTCAACGCGATCGGCTCCGGCCATGACGCCGAGTTCGGCGGCGGCGGTCCCTGTGCCTCGGTCGTTGTGCGGATGGAGGCTGATCACCACGGAGTCGCGCTGGCGGATGTGGCGGCCGAACCACTCGATCACGTCGGCGTACACGTTCGGCGTGTAGCACTCGACGGTGGCCGGCAGGTTCAGCACGATCGGCTTCTCCGGCGTCGGCTCCACCACGTCCATCACTGCGTGGCAGATCTCGATCGCGTAGTCGGGCTCTGTGAGCGTGAAGCTCTCGGGCGAGTACTCGTAGCGCACCTGGGTCTCGGGGATCGTCTCTTCGAGCTTCTTGCACAGCTTGGCGCCGTTCACCGCGATGTCGATGATGCCTTGCTTGTCGAGGCCGAACACCACGTCGCGCTGCAGCGGGTTCGTCGAGTTGTAGAAGTGCACGATCGCCCGCTTGGCGCCCTGCAGCACCTCGTAGGTGCGCTCGATCAGCTCCTGCCGACACTGCACCAGCACCTGGATCGTGACGTCATCGGGGATCAGGTCCTCCTCGATCAGCTGGCGGACGAAGTCGAAGTCGGGCTGGCTGGCCGACGGGAAGCCGACTTCGATCTCCTTGAAGCCCATCTTCACCAAGGCGTCGAACATCCGCCGCTTGCGCTGCGGGTCCATCGGGTCGATGAGCGCCTGGTTGCCGTCGCGCAGGTCGACGCTGCACCACAGCGGTGCCTTGTCGACGACGACGTCGGGCCAGGTGCGATCGCGGAGCACCAGCGGCACGTAGCGCTGGTACTTCTCGAAGGGCATCTTCTTCGGGGTGACGTTGGCGGGTGCCATGGCGGTGGGTTCTCCTGGAGCGGCGAGCGAGCGGTGAGTCGAAGTGGTGAGTCGATTGGTGTGGCGAGCGGACGGTGTGCCGGCCGGAAAAAGCAAGAAGCCCCCGGCCGGGAGGCTGGGGGCGGGCAAGCGCGAGGATGCGTCGCTTGCCCTACATAAGAAGGAGCAGCAGGCCGGAGGTGCGCATATCGGTTCGGACTGTACCCGACCGAGCCCGATTCGGCAATCAGGTTCGGTTCGGACGTCGTGCCTGGTCTGCAGAGATTTCCCGCGGGAAATCTCCGACGCCTGTCCGGGTCGTGGATGTCGCAACCCTTGGTCATGATCGGGTGATGGAACTGTGTGATGTCGCGACGGAACAGTGTGATGTCGCGACGGAACAGTTGGAGGCTCGCCAACAAGCGGTTCGAGGACACGCACCGTACTGACCACACTGTGACTCGTGAGGCGAACGGCACGTAGCCTCGCAGTCATGCTGCAGACGACGGAGGAACTGAAGAGGTTGTCCGACACCGTCTGGGAACGCACCCGGCGGCGACTCGACGGCCTCGCCGAGGAGGAGTACGGCTGGGAACCCGCACCAGGATGTTGGTCGATCAGAAGACGACGGGACGGCACGTCGTTTCACGAGTGGGCGCCGATTGTTCACCCCGATCCGTTCACGACGCTGGCCTGGCGCCTCTGGCATCTGATCGACATGTACGGCGAGGACCGTGCGCCGCAGTGGCTGGACGTGCCACCCCAGGGCGAGGCGGTTGGACTGGATGCGCCAGACCCCACACCACCGGCCACCGCGGTCGACGCTTTGGATCAGCTCGACCGCGCCCATGCGCGTTGGGATGCGCACCTCGCATTGGTGGACGACGAGCGGCTCGGCGGTCGTATCGGTCCTGTCGGCGGTGAGTACAGCGACGGCACTCGAGCCGGCTACGTCCTGCACATGCTCGACGAGTTCATCCACCACGGCGCCGAGATCTCGATGTTGCGTGATCTGTATCGGTGGCAACGACCGATCAGCGCTGACCCGTTGACCGAGCGGGCGATCCGGGGCGATCACTCGTTGCTGGCCGACGTCGCTTCCGTCGATCCGGAGACCGCATCAGCGTTGCTGAGCACTGCAGCCAGCTTTGGGCGGTGGGCGCTCGTCGAGGAACTGGTCGAGAGTGGCTCTGTGCCTGCCGCGACGGGGCGCACACCAGCGCATGCTGCCGCCGGCGCCGGCGAGCTTGACCTGCTGCGCAAGCTCGTCGATGCGGGCGCCGACCTCGGCGCCCGCGACAACGACTTCGATTCCACGCCGCTCGCCTGGGCCCGGTTCATGCGACGCGAACACGTGGTCGCCTGGCTGGAGGCACAGAACGCCCCCGAGTGATCGTGAGGCCGTGGTCGTCCTGGGACGACCCACAAGTGCCGCCCGGTCCTGGCGTTTGGGGACGCTCGAGTCCAATGCCTGCGGTACACAACGATCAAGGTTGGTTGTGGTGTAGGCGTTGTCGTCGATGAGGCGTTCCTCATGTCGCGCCCGACTCTGCGAACCACGGCGGTGATGGTCGGCGTGGCCAACCTCGCCTCCTCGGCGACTGGAGCCGTGTTCGTGCTCTACGCCGTCGGCACTGACTCGATCCTCGGACTCAATCAACCGCAGTTCGGGCTGCTCATCCTCACCGCAGCGGCCGGCAGCATCGCCACCACCTTCGTCAACGAACACCTCGAAGCACGACTCGGACGAGCCCGCACCCTGACCCTCACCGTCGCGGGAATGGTCCTCTTCATCGGAGCGCCCGCCGTCACCAGCAACGTCTGGATCATCGCCGCAGCGATGTTCATCGGTGGAGCGTTCATCATGATCTGGAACATCATCACCGTCTCGTTCCGCCAAGCCGTCACCCCCGCCGTGCTGGGAAGGCTTGGCGCTGGGAACGAACTCGGGCGCATTTGCGTGGGTCGAAGTGCAGCGCCCTGGACTTGCGAGCGTCGTCACTTCGAGCGTCGAGGTGGTGCGCACGGGATCCGGAGCGGCCACGACAGCCTCGGAGCCAGTTCTTTGCAAGCAGGTGCACGACAGCACGTACGCCCATCGAATGGACCAGTGCGGCGGGCAGGCTGTCGCGCGGGACGTTGTGCTCTGGTTGGCCAGCCCGACTCGTCCGAAGCTGGTGATGATCCGTTGGAGAGGAGAGCCGAGTTGTTCGAGCCGTTTCCCGGGTTCGCCACCTACACGACCCATCACTGCGTGTCGGGATCGTTGCGGCACGTGTACGACTTCCACGGTCTGCCCTTGTCGGAGGAGTTGCTGTTCGGTCTCGGGAGCGGGTTGGGGTTCGTCTACTTCCACTTCGCCGGGATCGACCCCTTCTACGGCGGTCGGGGCAACGTAGGCGGGAAGGACGAGGGCCTCGAGAGGTCTGCCGGTCGGCGGACGGGCGTCGGGGTCGAGTCGCACACCACGTCCAGCGCAAGAACCGCACAGACATCGCTGCAGTCGCTACTCGAATCACACGAGCCGGTGCTGCTGCATCTCGACATGGGCCTGCTGCCGTACTTCGATTTCCCGGACGACTACCACTTCGGTGGTCATGTCGTGGTGGCTGCCGGCTACGAACCCGACAAGAAGCGTGTGTTGATCGCCGATCGAGACGAGGAGCTCCATCCGGTCGACTGGGATGTGCTCGAACAGGCCCGCGGGTCGATGTTCAAGCCGTTCCCACCCCGTCACGAGTGGTACACGTTCGACTTCGCGGGCGCCCGCCCACCGACGGTTCACGACGTCCGCGAGGCGATCGGTGATGTGTGTCGGGCGATGCTCGAGCCGCCGATCGCAAACCTCGGCGTGAAGGGGATCCGCAAGGCCCAGCGCGAGACCCGGAAGTGGCCGCAACTGCTGGACGGGGAGACGCTGCGTCGCACCTGCTTCACGACCGCGTTGATGATCGACCATCGTGGTGGAACCGGCGGTGGGATCTTCCGGTACATGTACGCGCGGTTCCTCAACGAAGCCGCCGCGATCACAGCCGAGCCGCGCCTTGCCGGGCCGGCGACGGAGGTTGCCACGATCGGCGACATGTGGGAACAGGTCGCCAAGGGATTCGCGATTGCGGCCGAAGCCGACGAACCCGCCCTGATGCTCGACTCGGTGACCGAGCCGCTGGCCGAGATCGCCGACCGCGAACAACGCGTCTGGGCCGACCTACGTAGCCTGGCCGGCTCCTGATAGCAGCACTCGACGCTCGGCAGGAGTCAGCGAACCCCGGGCCCGAAGCGCCGCGAGCCCGCTGCAACCCGCACGCTAACCGGCGCGATCGGGCAGCCTCGTCCCACTGCGAGTTGGGCCGAAGTGCAGTGCGCGGGTTGGTCGCTCGGGCGAGCCATCGAGCGCTCGCATCGACGACTCTTCCAGATCAAACCGGTCGTGATCTGACCGGTTTGATGTCGCACAATGACAGCATGACCAAGATCACGAGCTCAACCACGCACCGCTTCATCGACCCCCGATCAATCCTCGACCGCGCCATTGCCACTGGCGGGGCCGTCATCGCCGGAGTCCGGCCCGACCAGCTCACCGCTGCGACGCCGTGCCCCGAGATGGACGTACGCGCACTACTCAGCCACCTCGTCGGCGTACTCGAACGCATCGCTGCGCTCGGCAACGACAAGGATCCCTTCTCCGTGGTCGAGACCCACGCGCCGAACGACGACTGGTCCGCCGCGTGGGTAACGTCGGGCAAGCACGCCGCAGATGCATGGCGCGACGACGCCGTGCTCGAACGACCCATGGCACTGCCGTGGATCCAGGGAAACGGCGCGGAAGTGCTGACGTCCTACTTCTCCGAGCTGACCGTCCACACGTGGGACCTCGCGGCGGCGACCGGTCAGCAGCCCGACTGGGACGACACGGTCGTCACCGCAGCGCTGGAGGCGCGCCCGATCCTGCCTGCGGAGAACCGCCGAGCGCTCTTCGAGGAGATCTCGGCCGCCATGGGCCTCGAACAGGTCGCCATCCCGTTCGCCGAGGCCGTCCCCCTGCAAGGCGATGCCCCCGCCATCGACCGCCTTGTCGCCTGGAACGGCCGGGACCCCCGTCGCTGATCCGGACCCTGCACGGCACGACTGGCTTCATCGGCGCGGATGTCCCGTAGCGTCGGAACACGTTGGTGGTGATGCCACCACCCAATGCCGGGTCAGGGGCGCACACTTCGCTCAGCGATGATTCTCAGCGAAGCCGCACACTCCCGGCGAACCTGTTTGCGCGAGTGGCGCCTTGGATCAGAGCATCGAACGGGATCATGCAGTGTCGTGGTGACGAGTTCTGCGTCTTCGAACATTCCGACTCGTGACCCAACCGCACCCACATTTGGAGCGCGCCTCGCACGCCACCATGGTCGTGTTCCTCACGAACGGCGGGTCACGCCAGCGCGAGCGCGGTGTCGAGAACAGGATCGCGGCCAGCAAGGAAGTCATCGAGACCAGCGGCGACCGAAATGTGAGGCGCAACCGCGTCTCGATGGTCGCTGGGTCCTCCGACCTCGAAGTAATCAGACGACACATTCACGATGATGCCGCTGTTCGGCAGCGTCACTGGTCGCGGGTTTGCGTAGAGGTTCGGGCTTCCTCCTGTCGGTTCGCCGACGAAGACCGCGTTGGTCCGCTTGCCCAACTCGGTCGCGAGGAGCACTGCCGCCGAGAACGTTTGACGCCCGATGAGCACCACCAGCGCCCCCGGACGTGCGAGCACCGGGTTCGTCGTCAAGATGCTGAGCAGGGGTTCGTACTCGTCGTTGTCGCCCCCCGGGTTGTAACGGAGGTCGACGACGAGCCGCCTGATCTCGCCACCGTTGAGTTCCGTGTCAACCTCAGCAGCCAACTCGTCGATCGTTTGCGAGCCGCTCGCGCGAACTACCTCGTTGTACTGCAAGTACAACGTGTTGCCGTCGGGTCCGGTGTCCAGCACCGTCGTCCAAAACGGCTCGTCGACGCGGGCCAACGCAGGTATCGAAGCGATCTTGGTCATACCGATCGGTTTCGGATCGATTGCCACGAACTCGTCCCATGACAATCGATCGGGATCGATCGTCCGCTCCATTCCATCGGCGAACCGGACGACGTAGTTCGGCGCGTCCACGTCGTCGATGATGCCCGCAGCGTGCAGGACCTCTGGTGTCGTCAGCAACGTGGGGACGACGAGTTCGATCGTGGCTTCGTTGTCGAACGGCGAGTACGGAGCGACCGCAGCGGCGGCGTCGGCGACCGGCACACCGTCGATGCTCACCACCGTTGCACCGACCAGTGCTTGGTCCGCTGCAGCGATGATGGCGTACTCGCCCCCGAACTCGTAGAGGTGGATGGCGTACAGATGGAACCCGACTTCACCGAGATAGACGCCGGTGTGGCCGTCGATCTGGGCAGCGAGCCGCATCACTTCTGCCTGCGCGTCGGTGTCATCGAGCACCGCTAGGCGTGTCGGCGCGGCGGCCAACGAGGCGTCGAAGTCGGCCTCGGACTGACGCCAGAACGGGTTCGGATGGACCCGACGAACGCCGTCACCCAGCACCCGCACATCCTCGGTCCAACGACTCAGGGCATCGCTCGGCGGAGCCACAGATGTTGGTGCGTCCGTCACTCCCGGCACCGTCGCTGCCGGGAGTATCGAGGCCGGAGGTGTCGCTGGCGACGTTGCGGCAGCAACCGTGACGGTCGCCGCTGACGGGCCGCCAGAGTCCGAGGCGCAGGCACCGAGCGCAGCAAGAACGACGACGGCAGCACACCACTGGTGACGTGACCGGTGACGGGACCGGGGAAGTGACATCGTCGAAAAATAGCACGATGTCGTGATACTTGCCACGGAACCGTGGCATTACCCGGCTTGTTGCGCCCGCGCCCCCGCAGTTCCTCGAGCGCCGTCTCGCCAGCGTCTCTGAGCGACGACAGCATCTCGATCACCTCATCGCGACGATCACCGATGTGTGCGAGCAGCAATCCGTCAGCCTGGCTGAACAGGGCCTCGGTCTGATCATGCAACTGCTCGCCCGCATCGGTGAGGCGCACGAGGTACGACCGACGGTCACGTGGATTGCGCAAGCGGGCAATGTGCTCGCGCCGTTGCAAGCTGCCGAGCGTGTCGAGCACCGTTGTGACCGGCATCCCGAGGTGGCGGGCAAGGTCGGTCGGCGACGTCGGCTGTGTTTCTCGGAGGGCGCTGTAGAAGGCGTAGGCCCCGGCGTCAAGTGGCGCATCAACCAATGCTTCGGCAAGCAGCGCTCCGACTCGCTGAGACGCAGCGAAGAGGAAGTACATCGGGGAGAGCGTCCCGGGGGCCGGCAAACGTCGGGGCACATCCACAATCGTAGAGGCCTGACCCGCTTGAGGTCCACGCCCCGATCGATGTCGAGCTGCGTCGATACCCCGCGGGAAGCGGGAACGGCCGTCTTGCTCTGGGACCGGGTTGTCGAGTGCAGCGACGCGGTCCCAGTTGTTCCATGCCCAGCTGAGCGCATCGACGGCGGCATCGCGTCCGACGACCGGCCCCTACGCAGCCACGAGGGAGAGGCGCAACCGTTGCTGGCATGCGCCGACGAAGTCGGTGAACACCCGCTCGCCGGCCTGTGCCGGCCGGCGAGTGCTCACCGGGTGAGGAAGTTGGTGAACTGCCAGGGGTCGTCGGTGTTCAGGCCGTCGCCCTCGACGCTCCAGCCCGGGAACACGTCGTTGCGGGTGCTGACCGGATCCCAGTCTGCGGGGCCGGAGTACAGGGTGCCGAGATAGGGCTTCGCGCCCTCGAGGATGGTGTCCCAGGGGAGGTCGTCAGGGACGCAGACACCCTCGTTGGGGTGGTCGATCATCCACGCGATCGCCGACACGATCGAGCCCGCCACCTGCAGGGTGGTGGCGCTCTGATGGGGCAGCGCGGAGCGGGCCTCGTCGATGGAGAGCACCGAACCGGTCCACCATGCATTGAACGGATGGCCCATCAACAGCACGCCGAGCTCGTCGCGGCCGCTGATGATCTCGTCGTTCAAGATGCGTTGCCGGGGTTGCATCTCCCAGTTGCGCATCCGCAGTTCGAGCACGCTGTTGATCGCCGCATCGGACGGGTGGTAGGCGTAGTGCACCGTTGGCCGGTACACGGCGGCGCCGGTGAGCGGGTCGTCGACGGTGAGGTGTTCGCACATCGTGAACGCCTCGCCGTGGCGCACGACCATGCCGCGGATCTCGCCGCTCGGTACCCAGCTGCGCACCCAG
This sequence comes from uncultured Acidimicrobiaceae bacterium, assembly GCA_963791635.1. GTDB lineage: Bacteria > Actinomycetota > Acidimicrobiia > Acidimicrobiales > Ilumatobacteraceae > VFMC01. The sequence goes on along the minus strand of CAWBTC010000018.1, from coordinate 92,388 downwards.
GTCTCCATGCCCGGCCGGGCCAGGCAGATCTGGTTGCGCGGCCCTTCGCCGGTGTGGACGTATGCATCGGGGGGAGGCGGATCTCGTGCGTCCCCCAACCCATCTCGGCTGGGGCGATCCCCTCCTCGTAGAAGCCGTCGACGCTCCACGTGTTGACGAACTCGTTCGTCTCCTTGGGCACGTTCGTGATCTGGGTGTCGCGCTCGGCGATGTGGATCACCTTCGTGCCGGTGAGCATCGCCAGCACGTTGAAGCCGGTGCGGTCGTTCGACGCCGTCTCGAGTGCGCCCTCCAACATCGGAACGTCAGCTGGATCTGCGACGAGGCCCCGCTTCAGCATCGCCGCGGCGATCTCGAGCAGGGCCTGCTTGGCGAAGTGGCTGACGAGCCCGGGGTTGGCCCCGTGTTCGAGTACGGCGGTCGCACCGCTGTTGTCGCCCCAGTGGGCCTTCATCCGCCGCAGATCCATGTGGCGCACGTAGAGCGTGCGGTCGAGTGGGTGCGTGTTCGCGAGATCGACGTACGGGTCCCACACCTCGACCGAGGTGTTGAGGTAGCGGACGTCGTGGTCGCGGCACCACTCGAGGACCGTCGGGTTGTCGATGTTCCACGCGAGATCGACGAACACGTCGCCGCTGGACACGCGGGCCGACAAGAACTCGTCGAGGTTGTCGGCGGTGAGCCGGTCGATCTCGTAGGTCACTCCGGAGGCGATCTGATCGGCGATGCGGTGGCGGTTGTCGGTGAAGTCGACGACCGTCAGCCGCGCAGGGTCGATCTCGAGATCACGAACGAGAAGTGGCACCACACACTGGGCCACCGACCCACAACCAAGGACGAGCACCCGTTCCGGGTGCCGGCTCACTCGGCGAACTGCGAGGTGAGGGAAAGACCGGCGAGCTCGGTGTCGAGCGCCGACGCCTCAGCTGCGGCGAGCAGCGACTGCCAGTCGTATGCAATGCCCTTGCGGCCTGCGTTCACGGTTCCGTCGAAACGTTCCATTGGTCTGTCGCCTCCTCGTCGAGTCGAACTAGCGCTTGAAAAGCTGGATCACATCCCTTGATGGCTCGACCTTGGCGCCGGGCCGGGCGGCAAGGTAGCGACGTGTGGCAGCGCTTTGCTACTCACTGATGCAACAGATAGTGCTCCTGACGCGTCGGTCAGTGTTGACTGATGCATGAGTCAGCGAGCCGCGCGGAAAACGGCGGGCGCGGACCGTCAGTTGACGGACTTGGCCCGGCCTGCCCAATAGGGTTCACGGAGCTTGAACTTCTGCAGCTTGCCAGTGGCCGTGCGCGCCAGCGCGTCCCGGAACTCGATCTGCTTCGGGCACTTGTAACCGGCGAGCTTGGTCTTCATGTAGGCGATCAGCTCGGCGTCGGAGATCGTCGACCCTGGGGTTCGCACCACCAGCGCGAACACGAGCTCCCCCACTTCTCGTCGGGGATGCCGATCACTGCGACCTCGGCCACCTCCGGATGGCTGAACAGTGCGTCCTCCACCTCGATCGAGCTGACGTTCTCGCCGCCCGAGATGATGACGTCCTTCTTGCGGTCACTGATCGTCACGTAGTGGTCGTCGTCGAGCAGCCCGCCGTCGCCCGTGTGGAAGTAGTCGGGGCCCGCCGGGTCGTCACTCATCGGGTGGATCGCTCCGGCCGTCGCATCGGGTTGGTTCCAGTAGCCCGCCATGATGTGGTTGCCGCGGGCCGCGACCTCGCCGTCGGGGCTGACGCGGATGTCGACACCGATCGCAGGAGCGCCGGCCCGGCTGAGCTTGATGGCACGCTCGGCGGGCGTGAGCTGATCGAGCTCGGTCCGAGCCCGGTTCATCGTCAGCAAGGGTGTCGTCTCGGTGAGGCCGTAGATCTGAATGAACTCCCAGCCGAGCTCGGTCTCGATGCGCTCGATCGTGCGTGTCGGCGGCGGTGCACCGGCGATGACCATTCGCACCCGACCACGGCCGGGAATCGGACCGTCCCAGCCTGCTGCGGCATCGAGGATCATGTTCGCGACTGCTGGGGCGCCGCACATGAGCGTGACGCCGTGCTCGTCCACCCGGCGAAGGATCTCGGCGCCGTCGATCTTGCGGATGATGACGTGCTTGCCGCCCATGCCGGTGACCGCGTACAGCACGCCCCAGCCGTTGCAGTGGAACTGCGGGAGGGTGTGCAAGTACACGTCACGGTCGTTGACGCCGAGTTGCCAGCCGAAAGTCGAGGCGTTCAGCCAGATGTTGCGATGCGTGAGTTGCACGCCCTTCGGGCGGGCGGTGGTGCCGCTCGTGTAGTTGATGGTGGCGGTCGCGTCCTCGTCGGAGGCCCACGGCTGCGGCTCCACGTCGTATCTCATCAGTTCGTGGTCTGTATCGCTGCCGATCACCAAGCGGTGCTCGCAGGTGACGTCGGCCAGCGCCTCGTCGAGCTCAGGATCGACGATCATCACCCGGGCCCCGCAGTGCTCGATGATGTAGCGCACCTCCTCGGCGACCAGGCGGAAGTTGATCGGGACGAGGACGCGCCCGGAGCCGCTGACGCCGTAGAGCGCCGTGAGCAATCGAGAGGAGTTGTGGCTCACCATCGCCACCCGCTCACCGACGCCGATGCCCATCGCGTCGAGGCCGGAAGCGATCGCGCGGGCGCGCTGGCCCACCTGGGAATAGGTGAGCGTGCCCCACGACTCAGCCGGCTGGTCGGGTTCGTCCACGATGCCGATCCGCTTCGGATAGACGAGCTCGGCGCGACGGAGGAAGTCGTTGACCGTGAGTGCGACCTTCATGGACCGCATCGTTGCAGATCGACCGGCGGCTGCCGACCTCCAGCTCGCGCGCAGTCCCAGCGGCTCGGCGTCAGCCGTTGGGTGCCGGGTTCACCCTCGGTTCACCGAGGCATCAGCCGGGGAGACTGGTCGAAGCGAGGCAGCTCACAGGGATGCCACCGTTGTCGACCTGGAAGAGCTCTTCCAGATCGAGGCCCGTGGCATCGGCGAGGCGGCGGTCCGACGCCAGCACGACGAGGCGTGCGCCGGTGTCGGATACCCGCCTGCCGAGCGTCGCATACAGGTCGCGTAGGTCGCCCTTGCCGGTGCCACCGACGCGATGGCCGTACGGGGGGTTCGTGATCACGAGTAGCCGACCGGTGTCGGCACTCGGCCACTGCTGTGCAGCGAGCGCCGCGTGCTGGGCACTCACACGGTCGGTGAGTCCGCTGCTCTCGAGGTGGCGTTCGAGTGCAGCGAACGCGCCGGCATCGCGATCGGCGACGAGCACGGCGGCGCGCAACACGTCGGGCCGGGCGGCGCCGGTGACGCTCGCCCAGGTGCCGGGCTCGAACGATGGCCACTGCTGGAACGCAAACGGCCGATCGATCGGTCTGCCTGCCGCCCACAGCGCCGCCTCGATCGCGATCGTGCCGGATCCGGCGAGCGGGTCGATGAGGGGCGTCGTGCCATCCCAGCCGCTCGCCCGCACCATCGCCGCGGCGATCGTGGCGCGCAGCGGCGAGCGATGGGACTCACTGCGCCAACCGCGCCGGTGCAACAACTCGCCCGACGCGTCGACGCTCACCATGGCGCGATCACGATCGAGCCGCACGTGCACAGCCTGGCCGCCCTTGACCACGGGGTGGCCGAGCGCGGTGACGACGCGTTCGGCGATCGCCCCCTGGTGGTACAGCACGGAGCGATGGCTGGCGACGTGCACCTCGATGCCACCAGAGGCATTCGCTCCGTCTCCGCCGCGCAGGTACTGCTGCCAGTCGACGGAGCGAATGAGCACCTGTAGCTCGTCCCAGTTGCGGACGGTGTCGGTGGCGATCCGCACCAGGACACGAGTGGGGATCCGAGCCCAGCGGTGGATCGCGTAGAGCTGGCGCGTCGTGGCCTGGACCTCGACACCGCCGTGCTGGGCACGCACCTTGCCGGTGGGGATGCCGATCGACGCGAGTTCGGCGGCGGCCAACCGCTCGAGCCCGGGCGCGACCACGACGAACAGCGGGAGTCGGCTCACACCCCCGGTTGTAACAGCAGAAGTGGCTCGACCGGGCGCTGCCGGTCCCGGGAGTCCCAGTACAGCCCCGGTATCATGGACGAGACATGTCTGACCACGCACGCCCGAAGGGCGCACCGCGGAGCCCTCGGCGCCCGCCCAAGCCGGCCGAGTACCGCACCCCCGCATCCACGGCGATCACCGTGGACACCCCCTACATCCCCACCGGTTTCCGCGATCTCGGCGTCCCCGAGCTCGTCGACATGGGGCTCCACTCAGCCGGTTTCGCTGTCCCGTTCGCCATCCAGACCAAGGCGATCCCTGTGGCCCTCGAGGGAAAGGACGTCTGCGGACGTGCGCGAACAGGTTCGGGCAAGACGCTCGCCTTCGGCGTGCCGATGCTCGCTCGCCTCGACGGCATCGCCGAACCGCGCCGACCCCTCGGGTTGGTGCTCGTGCCGACGCGTGAGCTCGCACTCCAGGTCGCCGAGGTGCTCATCCCGGTGGCCGCCAAGTGCAATCGGGTCGTGCTGCCCGTGTACGGAGGCGCCTCGCGTCACCAGCAGATCGACGAGCTGAAGAACGGCGTCGATGTCGTCGTGGCCACGCCACTGCGATTGATCGATCTCCTCAAGGAGAACGAGCTCGACTTGAGCGGTGTGCAGGTGCTCGTGCTCGATGAGGCCGATCGCATGGCCGACGATGGCTTCACCCCTCAGGTGGAGTGGATCCTGCGCAAGTGCACCGCGCCACGCCAGACCATGCTGTTTTCCGCCACGCTCGACGGCGACGTCGGTCACCTGGTGGCCAGGTACATGAAGGACCCGGTCGAGGTCGCGATCGATGCGCCCACGGACACGGTCGGCACCATGTACCACCTGTTCCTCGCGGTGCATCACATGGACAAGGACAAAGTCGTTGCGGCGATCGCGTCAGGGGTCGGCAAGGTCATCGTGTTCTGTCAGACCAAGCGCACCTGCGATCGCGTGGAGGAGAAGCTGCAGGACCTCGGCGTGAAGGCCTCCGCAATCCACGGCGATCTCGCCCAGGCGGCTCGCGAGCGGGCGCTGAAGCGCTTCACCGATGGCGAGCTCACGGTGCTCGTGGCCACCGACGTGGCGGCGCGTGGCATCGACATCGACGACATCGGTGCGGTGATCCACTACGAGCCGGCCGGCGACGGAAAGGACTACCTGCACCGCAGCGGTCGCACCGCGCGTGCAGGACGTGACGGCTGGGCGATCACGATGGCTGAGTACAACCAGCACACTCAGGTGCGGATCCTGCAGCGGGCGCTGCGGCTCGAGCTCGGGCCGCCGATCGAGGTCTTCTCGAACAACCCGAAGCTCAAGGACCTCCACCAGTTCCGGATCGATCCCTGATCGCGCAAACGGCCTGAGTCGCCACTGCGCCCGACGACTCGATCGTCGACGTGCTCGGGGTCGAGCGACGATCCCGGCTGATCGAATCGCGTCGGGTGGGTCAGCGCAGCCAGGCGGGGCGAGCCGCCTCGTAGCTGTCGATCTCGCTGACGTGGGTGAGCGTGATGCCCACGTCGTCGAGCCCGTCGAGGAACCGGTGCTGGGTGGCGGGATCCATCGGGAACGTGGCGGAGAGCCCGGTCGAGGGAACCTCGACCACGAGACGTTCCACGTCGACGACGATCTGGGTGCTCGGGTCTGCCTCGATCAGGTCCCACAACTGCGTGACGATCTCGTCGCTCAGCACCACGGGCACCAAGCCGTTCTTGCCGCAGTTGTTGCGGAAGATGTCGCTGAAGCTCGGCGCGATCACGACGTCGAATCCACCTTGCTGGATGGCCCAGACCGCGTGCTCGCGCGACGAGCCGACGCCGAACGCCGGACCGGCGACGAGGATCGACGCGCCGGCGTAGCGCTCGTCGTTGAGGACGAAGTTGCGGTCGTCGCGCCAGGTGGCGAACAGACCCTTCTCGAAGCCGGTGCGCTCGACCCGCTTCAGCCACTCGGCGGGGATGATCTGGTCGGTGTCGACGTCGCTCCGCTTCAGCGGCACCCCGGTGCCGGTGACGATGTGAACAGCCTTCATGATCCGCTCTCTCTTTCGCCGAGGTCGGGTTCGAGGTCGAGGTCGGCAGGCGTGGCGAAGTGGCCGGCGACCGCAGTGGCGGCTGCGACGGCGGGGCTGACGAGGTGGGTGCGGCCACCGCGGCCCTGACGGCCCTCGAAGTTGCGATTGCTGGTGCTGGCGGCGCGCTCACCAGGTGAGAGCTTGTCGGGGTTCATGGCGAGGCACATGCTGCAGCCTGGCTCGCGCCAGTCGGCACCGGCGGCAGTGAAGATCTCGGGGAGCCCCTCGGCGATCGCCTGTGCCTTCACGGCGTGGCTGCCCGGAACCACCATCACGCGCGCCACGGTGACGGTTCGGCCCTTCATGACAGCGGCAGCGGCGCGGAGGTCTTCGATGCGGCTGTTGGTGCAGCTGCCGATGAACACGGTGTCGACCTTCACGTCGCGGATCCTCATCCCGGCCTCGAGACCCATGTACTCGAGGGCGCGGGCGACCGTCTCGCGAGTGGTGGGGTCGTCGTAGCTGTCGGGTGAGGGGATCGAGCCGTCGATGCTGGTGACCTGACCTGGGTTGGTGCCCCAGGTCACCTGTGGCCGGATGTCGGCAGCGTCGATCACGACCTCCGCGTCCCACACGGCGCCGTCGTCGGTGACGAGCGTGCGCCAGTCGGCAACGGCAGCGTCCCAGTCGGCACCGGTCGGGGCGTTGGCGCGACCGCGGAGGTAGGCGAACGTGGTGTCGTCCGGAGCGATCAGACCAGCCTTCGCGCCGGCCTCGATGCTCATGTTGCACACGGTCATGCGGCCCTCCATCGAAAGCGAGGTGATCGCCGAGCCGCGGTACTCGATCACGTGGCCGATGCCTCCGCCGGTGCCGATCACGCCGATGATGTGGAGGATCACATCCTTCGCAGTGACGCCGTCGGCAACGGCACCGTCCACCGTCACGGCCATCCACTTCGGGCGGCTCTGTGGGAGCGTCTGGGTGGCGAGCACGTGCTCGACCTCGCTGGTGCCGATGCCGAAGGCGAGCGCGCCGAACGCGCCGTGGGTTGCGGTGTGGCTGTCGCCGCACACCACGGTCATGCCGGGCAGCGTGCGGCCCTGCTCGGGCGCGATCACGTGGACGATGCCCTGCAACGGGTCGCCCATCGGGAAGTTGACGATGCCGAACTCAGCGGTGTTCTCGCGGAGCACCTCCACCTGGCGGGCCGAGATCGGGTCGGCGATCGGTTGGTCGATGTCGGCCGTGGGGACGTTGTGGTCCTCGGTCGCGACCGTGAGATCCGGACGACGGACGGATCGGCCGCTGAGCCGCAAGCCGTCGAAGGCCTGCGGGCTGGTGACCTCGTGGACGAGGTGGAGATCGATGTACAGCAGGTCGGGTTGCTCGGGTGCCTCGTGCACCACGTGGCGGTCCCAGACCTTCTGGGGCAGGGTCTTCGGCTGCATGTCGCTCGCTTCCGTTGATGGGCGCCCGTCAGCTGTCACCTGATGTCACCAGATGTCAGCTGATGTCGAGCATTCGACTCAAGATCTCAGAATCTGAGATAGCGTTCCTGAATGTGGACAGTGTAAGCGGCGTCGGGGTGATCGACAAGGCGGCAGTGCTGCTGCAGGCGTTGCGCGAGCGACCGCTCGACCTGGCCGAGTTGCAGCAGGCATCGGGGCTGCCCCGAGCCACCGCCCATCGTCTGGTGGTCGCGCTCGAGCAGCATCACCTGGTCCGACGCGACGGCCAGGGACGGTTCTGTCTCGGGTTCGAACTCGTGGCGCTCGGCCGGATCGCGGCCGGCCAGTTCGGGCTCGGAGACGTCGCGATGCCTGCCCTGCAGCAATTGCGCGACACCTGTGGTGAGAGCGTGCAGTTGTACGTGCGCGAGGACGATGCCCGGCGTTGCGTGGTGTCGCTGCAGTCGCCGCACGCGCTGCGTTGGATCGTTCCCGAGGGCAGCCTGCTGCCGCTCGGAGTCGGTTCGGCGGGTCGGGTGCTGGGCGGTGCGCCGGCTACCGACGACGGCTGGGTGGAGAGCGTGGAAGAACGCGAGCCGGGGGTGGCCTCGGTGAGCGCGCCGGTCGTCGATGGTGGTGGCCGAGTGATCGCGGCGGTGAGCGTCAGCGGTCCGGTCGAGCGACTCAGTCGATCGCCGGGAGTGCGATTCGGCGCCGACGTCGCAGCCGCCGGGCGCAGCATCGGCGTCGCAGTGATCACTGCGCTGCGGTGAGCAGGCCGCGTTGCGGGTGAGCAGGATTCGTTGCGCTGAGGCGGGTGTGATGCGCGCCCGAACCTGTGGTCGTGTTCGTGAATCCGTGAACAACGTGGCGGGTCGGTGAGTCGGCCCGCGTAGCCTGGCGCCGTGACCAGCACACCCAGCACCGAGCTCCCCGACGGCTGGGCGGAGGAGGTGCGGCAGCTCGCCAAGGAGCGCGACGCCGTGATTCTCGCCCACAACTACCAACTGCCCGAGATCCAGGACGTCGCCCACCACGTCGGCGACTCACTCGCCCTGTCCCGGTTGGCCGCCTCGGTCGATGCATCGACGATCGTGTTCTGCGGTGTGCACTTCATGGCCGAGACGGCGAAGATCCTCAGCTACGACAAGACCGTCCTGATCCCCGACGAACGTGCGGGCTGCAGCCTGGCCGACACGATCACCGCTGAACAACTGAGGGCGTGGAAGGCCGAGCATCCAGGTGCTGCGGTGGTGAGCTACGTGAACACCACGGCGGCAGTGAAGGCCGAGACCGACATCTGCTGCACCTCGTCGAACGCGGTCGACGTGGTGGCGTCGATCCCTGCGGACACCGAGGTGCTGTTCTGCCCCGATCAGTTCCTCGGCGCTCACGTCCAACGTCTCACCGGTCGCGACAACATGCACATCTGGATGGGCGAGTGCCACGTGCATGCCGGCATCAACGGCGCAGATCTCCGCGCCCGTGTGGAGGCCGAACCCGAAGCAGAGCTGTTCATCCATCCCGAGTGCGGCTGTGCCACGAGCGCGCTGTACCTCGCGTCGTCCGGTGTGGTGCCTGCCGAGCGGACCAAGATCCTGTCGACGTCGGGGATGATCACCGCTGCGCAACAGACCACGGCCAGCAAGGTGCTGGTGGCCACCGAGACCGGCATGCTGTACCAACTCCGCAAGGCGAACCCGCTGGTGATCTTCGAGCCGGTCAACCGGGCAGCCGTGTGCAAGTACATGAAGATGATCACACCGGAGAAGCTGTTGCGCTCGCTGCAGACCATGACCGATGAAGTCACGGTCCCACGCGATGTGGCCGACAGGGCCCGGCTCAGCGTCGAGCGCATGATCGCGATCGGCACGCCCAGTCGTTCGGGCGAATGACGTCCGTGAACCGGCCGCGCACATGAGCGAGCGACGCCTGCCGCGGCGCTTGGCCGCGCCGGCGGCGACCTGGTCGCGCGATGTCGACGTCGTGGTGCTCGGTTCGGGCGCTGCGGGGTTGTCGGCCGCGTTGGCCGCGAGGCCGGTCCGAACAGCGCTCATCGTCACCAAGGACACCCTCGACGCTGGCAGTACCGCGTGGGCCCAGGGTGGCCTCGCCGGCGTGCTCGATCCGAGCGATTCGCTCGAGAACCACGTGCGTGACACCCTCGTGGCCGGGGCAGGCCTGTGTGACGAGGCCAACGTGCGCACACTCGTGGCCGAGGCGCCCAAGGCACTTCGGTACCTGATGCGTCTCGGTGCTGCGTTCGATCCGTCGCACGAGGGCACCGGTCCGGCGCTCACCCGTGAGGGTGGCCACAGCCACAACCGCATCGTCCACTCGGGCGGCGATCAGAGCGGTGCCGAGGTGCAGCGCACGCTCGACGAGAACGCGGTCGCAGCCGGTGTGGAGGTGATGGACCGATCGTTCGCGCTCGATCTGTTGGTGGGGACGAACGCTGCCGGCGAACGCCAAGCAGCAGGCGTGCGGATCGCCCGGATCGACACCGCTGGCACCGTGATCTCCGTCGGCGTCGTGACGGCTCGCGCCGTGGTGCTGGCAACGGGCGGATACGGCCAGGTGTTCGCAAGCACGTCGAACCCGCCGGCGGTCACCGGTGACGGGCTCGCGCTCGCATTGCGTGCCGGCGTGCCGGCTCGCGACATCGAGTTCGTGCAGTTCCATCCGACGGTGTTGTGGCGCGGGCCGGACGCGAAGGGACAGCAGGCGCTGATCAGCGAGGCCGTGCGCGGCGAGGGAGCGATCCTGTACGACGCAGCGGGCGAGCGGGTGATGCTCGGTGTGCACCCGCAGGAGGACCTTGCACCGCGCGACGTGGTCGCGTCGGCGATCAGCCGCCGGATGGCGACGGCCCCGGCTGGTGTCGACGACCACGTGTACCTCGATGCCACCCACATGGGTGAGCGATTCCACACTCGGTTCCCGGGGATCACGGCGGCGTGTCGGGATGCCGGCATCGAGCCGTCGCGTGACCGGATTCCCGTGGCGCCGGCGGCGCACTACGTGTGCGGCGGCGTGGTGGCCGGTCTCGATGGGCGCACCGAGATGCCCGGTCTCTACGCCGTGGGTGAGGTGGCGTGCACGGGCGTGCACGGTGCCAATCGGTTGGCGAGCAACAGCCTGACCGAGGGCGTGGTGGCCGGAACCCGGGTGGGTCGTGATCTGGCGTGGGAGCTGCCCGAGGACGTGGCATGGATCGAGGACGACCCCGACCCGGGCCTGCGCCTCGTCGACCCCGATCGACGCAGCGCGATCCGCTCCGCGATGTCGAGGCACGTGGGCGTGCTGCGCTCACCCGAGGGCCTCGATGCAGCGGCAGCTGCGCTCGGGGTGACGGTCGATCATGGTGGCGCATGTCGTGATGCGTGGGAGGCCACCAACCTTCTCACGGTCGCACGTGCGGTGGTGGCGGCGGCGTCGACGCGCACCGAGAGCCGCGGCTGTCATCGCCGCACCGACCACACCGAGCCACGCGACGTGTGGCTCGTCCACCTCGACGTGCGGCTCGACGACGACGGTGATGTCGTGGTGATCGGCGCCCCGACGACCGCCAGCACCGACCCGACAGACCGGACCGACCGGGCAGACCGGGCAGACGCGACCGACCCGAGATCCGAGGCCTGACCGATGTTCGTGTTCCACCCGCTGAGCGACGACACCCGTCACCGTCTGATCGCCGGCGGACTCGACCCCGATTCGGTCGCAGCCCTCGTTCGCCACGCGATCGCCGAGGATCTCGCCGGGGGCATCGACATCACGTCGACCGCCACGGTGCCGGAGGATCAGCGCAGCGTGGCCGAGTTCGGTGCCCGCAAGGCAGGGGTGGTGGCTGGCCTCGCGTTGGCAGCCGCTGTGATCGACACGGTGTGTGGTGCGTCGTCGAGCGACTTCGACTACCTCGTCGCGGATGGGGATCGGGTCGATGACGGCACCGTGGTGGCGCGGGTGGAGGCACCTACACGGCTGCTGCTCACCGCGGAGCGCACGGCGCTCAACCTCGTCTGCCACGTGAGCGGCGTGGCCACGATCACCCGCCGGTGGGCCGATGCGCTCGAGGGCACGAGCGCGGTGGTGCGCGACACCCGTAAGACCCTGCCGGGGCTGCGGGCGCTCCAGAAGTACGGCGTGCGCTGCGGAGGTGGGCGGAACCACCGAATGGCGCTCAGTGATGCCGCACTCGTGAAGGACAACCACGTGATGGCCGCCGGTGGCGTCGCCGAGGCGTTCGCCGCGGTGCGTGGCCTGGCTGCCACGATCCCGGTGGAGATCGAGGTCGACTCACTCGCCGGACTGCGCGAGGCGATCGAAGCCGGTGCCGACGTGGTGCTGCTCGACAACTTCGAGCCCGAGGAGATGGCGCAGGCCGTCGCGGTCCGCGACGAGATCCGCCGGGGCGTGATCCTGGAAGCCAGTGGTGGGCTCACGCTGGACACCGCGAGGCGGGTTGGTGAGACCGGTGTCGACTACATCGCAGTCGGTGAGCTGACCCACTCGGTCAAGGTGTTCGACATCGGACTGGATCTGCGCGCGGTGACGTGACCGGCTCGCCGGCCACTCCGATGCCGGATCAGGTGACTGCAATGAGGTCGATGACCAGCACGAGGTCGGTGTCGGCGGGCAAGCCGAGATCGGGGTTGCCCGCCGAGCCGAAGGCATCCGCGAACGGGATCACGACCTGGCGCCGGCCACCGACCTGCATCCCAGTCATGCCCTCGATGATGCCCGGCAGCGAGCCTTCCTCGACGAACTGGATCGGCTGAGGCTGACCCTCTGCCCAGGTGGACGTCAGTTCCGCACCGGTGTCGCCGCGGTACGCGACCAGGTGCAGATATGCGGTCTGGCCGAGCTCGAGCTCGGTGCCAGTGCCCACCACGAGATCGTCGACGAGCAGGTCGTCGCGGTTGGCGGCGCCCGTGACGATGACGGTCGGCGCATCGGCCGGATCGGTGGCAGGCACGATCGCGATCACATCGAGCACGAAGGTGAGTGCGTCGCCGGGCTGGATGATGTCGCCCTGGGGGTTGTCGCCGTAGGCGAGGTCGGCGGGAATGTCGAGCTGGCGCTGGCCGCCGGCCTTCGCGCCGAGCAGGCCCTGCTCCCAACCGGGGATCACCGACCCAGCGCCGAGGGTGACGGGGAAGACCTGGCCGCGGTCGTAGCTGTTGTCGAACTCGGTGCCGTCCTCGGAGCGCACACCCACGTAGTGGACGACGACGGTGTCACCCTCCTCGGCGCCCTCGCCCTCGCCTGCGGTGAGGTCGGTGATCGCAAGCTCGGTGACATCGCCGGTGGGGATCTCGACGGTCGGCTTCGGCGGCACGTTCAGGTTCACCGTGTCGGCCGTGGTGTCGGTGGTGCTCGGTGGTGTCGGTGGTGTCGGTGGTGTCGGTGGTGTCGGTGGCAGCCGTAGTGGACGACGCCGAACCCTCCTCGAGCGAGTCGCCGCAGCCGGCGACGACGACGGTGGCAGCGAGCAAGAAGGGGACACATCGAGCGAAGCGGGGAAAACGCATCCGGCGAGGGTATCGGCCAGGCGTCCCGACGAGCCGTCAGCTAGAACGGGTGAGACATGTGGAACGTGCTGCGGACCAACGCCGACATCCGATCGCTGTTCGTGGCGCAGGTGGTGTCGTTCATGGGCGACTGGTTCGCGTACGTGGCCTTCGTCGGGCTCGTTCAGCAGCTCACCGACGCGCCGATCCTGGTGACGATGGTCTACGTGGCTCAGTCGCTGCCGGCGTTCTTCATGACGGCGATCGCGGGGCCAGCCGCCGACCGGTTCGACCGGCGCAACATCATCCGCATCGTGTCGGTGGTGCAGGCGGTGGCGGCGGCGGGGTTGCTGCTGGTGCGGTCGGCCGACAGCTTGTGGTTCGGTTTCGTGTGCCTCAGCGCGATCTCGGCACTGGGTTCGTTCGTCGGTCCATCCGCGCAGGCGGGGCTCCCCAACCTTGCGAGGTCGCCCGAGGAGCTCACCAAAGCAGCGCTGCTGTTCGGTTCGCTGTGGGGTGCGATGCTCGCGATCGGCGCCGCCGTGGGTGGTGTGGTGGCGAGCGTGTTCGGGCGCGACGTGGCCTTCATCGCCAATGCGCTGTCCTTTGTCTTCGCGGCACTCGCGGTGTCGCTGATCCGAAAGCCGATGCAGGCGGCGCGTCTGGCCGATGCTGGCACCACCGCACGCATGCGCCCGATGGCCGACATGCGCGAGGCATTCGGGTACGCACGCCGCGACTCGGTGCTGTTGGCGTTGATGGCGTCGAAGGCCACGTTCGCGATGGGTGCGGGCATCGTCGGCCTGCTGGCTGTACTGGCCACCGAGGAGCTCGGTGGTGGCGATGCGGCCACTGGAGTGCTCCTCGGTGTACGCGGCGTGGGAGTCGCGCTCGGTCCGCTGATCGCGGGCTGGCTCGTGGGACCTTCGATGTCGCGTGTGTTGCTCATGTGTGGTGGCGCCGGCCTCTCGTTCGGCGTCTGCTACCTCGGCCTCAGCGTCGCGCCCGTGATGGCGATCGCGGCGCCGCTGACGTTCCTGGCGCACCTCGGTGGTGGTGCGCAGTGGACGCTGTCCACGTACGGCCTTCAGCGGAGGGCGCCCGATCACATCCGCGGCCGGATCCTCGCTGGTGATTTCGGCATCGTCACGCTGATCATCACGTTGTCGAACCTCGCCGCTGGGTTGTTGGCCGGAGTGGTCGGCGTACGTGTGGCGATCGCGACGTTCGCGGTCCTTGGCCTGATCGCCGGCTCGGCCTACCTGGTGATGACCGGGCCGGTGCGGGCGCGCTTGGCCCGAGCGGAACTGACGAGCTCGGCGTCAGTTGCATCGAGCTGAGCGAGCCCAGCGGGAGGTCGAGTGTCGCCCATGGGGGCGACCACGGCCGCATCCGCGCCGCTGTAGCCCGGTGTTCAACCTGTCGGTGCGGGCTCGGTCGGTCGCTGAGCGAGTGACAGCAACCAGTTCTGCTCGGCGTCCGCCATCGGTGTGCTGGGCGGGCCCTGCACGAACGGCCACAGCTCCTCGGCCATCTTGCGGTAGTTGCCGCTCGCCGTGAGCTCGCCGAGCAGTGCGTAGAGGCCGAGGTTGATGCGTTGGATGAACACGAACGCTTTCGGCACCGTGGCGTACTGCGAGATCGGGCTGCTTCGGTCGAACGTGTGGCGCACGATGCGGCTCGAGTACTCACCCGACCAGGTGACGTGCTTGTCCTCGCGGACGCTCTCATAGAACTGGCTGAAGTACTCGCCCACCTCGTCGTCGGGCACCGGAGCGCCCGGGCGGAGCATGCCGGCCGCCTCCACGGTGCGCCGGAAAGCTGGGACGTCGTGATCGTAGGCAGCGGCTCGCACCATCGACACGAAGGTGCGCATCTCGTTGTCGCTGAACTGCTTCACGAGCCCGAAGTCGAAGAACGTGACCTTGCCGTCACGGTGGAACAGGTAGTTGCCCGGGTGGGGATCGCCGTTGAACAAGTGCATGCCGTAGAGGCTCCGGAACACGAAGCGGAACAGGGTCTCGCCGATCATGTTGCGCTGGTCTTGGTCCCACGTGAGGGCCTCGGCCCACGTGTGGCCGGTGACGAGCTCGGTGGTGAGCACGCGTCGGGTGCTGAACGAGCTGAGCACCTCGGGAACGTGGATGAACGGATGGCCGCGGTAGTGGTCGGCGAAGATCGTCTGGTTGCGCGCCTCGAGCTCGTAGTCGAGTTCGTCGGTGATCCGCTCTTTGACCTCTGCCACCATCTCGTCGGGATCGAGCCCGCCGAAGCCTTGCCGCAAGATGGTGCCGAGGAGGTCGGCATTGCGCAGGTCGGCTTCGATCGCCTCGCCCACGCCCGGGTACTGCACCTTCACGGCAACGGCCCGTTCGAGGCCGGTCACGGGATCGATCACGATCGCCCGGTGTACCTGACCGATGGAGGCAGACGCGAGGGGCTGGGGGTCCCATTCGACGAACAGCTCGTCGGGGGATCGGCCGAGCTCCTCGCGGATCACCTGGGCGGCAAGCTCAGTGCTCATCGGCGGTGCGTTCGACTGCAGTTGGGAGAGCGCCTCGCGCATGGGGCCGGGCAGTCCTTCATCGATGTAGCTCGCCATCTGGCCGAGCTTCATCAGCGCGCCCTTCATGTTGCCGAGGCGCTCGCTGATCGCCTCTGCTGTCTTCAGCGCGCGCTCGTCGTCGAGTTCGATGCGCCGCTCGGCGGTGGCGAACACCTTGCGGGCCGCGGTCGAGGCGTAGGTGCCGCCGACCTTCAGTCCGAGCGAGGCGAGATCGACGTTGCGTTGGAGGCGCACGTCATGTCGGCGCCGCAGCACCACTGCACCTGCAACGCCGCCGGCCAGGCCACCTGCCAGACCGAGGAGCAGCATCACCGGCTTCTTCACGCCCCAAGGATGCCGTGACCCGACACCAACGCGGCCACCCGAGTCCCGAGTCCCACACCCCCACCCGAGTCCCACACCCCCACCCGAGTCCCACACCCCCACCCGAGTCCCACGGTGCTGACCCGAGTGCCAGTTGCCACCCCGGGGTGGCGCGTGGCACTCGCATGTCCGATCCCGAGCAAGCGGACGTGGGGCCTGTTCGTCAGGCGATGGTGGACACCTGCGATCGCAGATCGGCTCGTTCGACGACGCTGTGGGTGGCCCGCAGCAGCGTGGGCACGAACCGGTCGGCCTGCGCGACCACGGTGTCGTGGTCACCGTCGACGCGGAACGCTTCGGCACCTTTGATCGATTCGAACAGTCGCACCTGTCGGCGCACGGGCACGACTCGGTCGCGCATCGTGATCACGACCGAGGTCGGAACGTCGACCTCTGCGAGCCATGGCCGTGACGAGAACGAGCCGATCGCCTTGCCGGCCTCGAGCACCATCCGCCAATCGTGCATGCTCGCCTCCTGCACGGCCCAGGGTTCCCACTGCTCGGTCTTGCGCTGCAGGTAGAGCTGGGCGGTGAGCCAGCGACGGGCTTGCAGCGGGGTGAGGCGGGCGACCGCGGCGAGGCCCGACAGCCCGAGGAAGCTCATCCGCTCCTCACGTGAGGTGACGAAGTAGCCGGACGTGGCGCACAGCACGAGGCCGGCGACGCGATCGGGGTGTTGGCGCCACATCAGCTGCGCGATCGGCCCACCCATCGAGTAGCCGACAGGGATGAACTTGTCGATGCCGAGCACGTCGCACACGGCGACCGCGTCGTCGGCGCAGTCCTCCAGCCTGAACTGCTTCTTCGATCGGATGCCCCGGCCGTGGCCGCGGTGGTCGATGGCGATCACCCGGTACTGGCGTCCGAGCGGGTGGTACGTGGTGAACCAGTTGAGATCTGCGGTGGCGGTCCAGCCGTGCAGCAGCACGAGCGTGGGCGCGCCGAGCGGGCCTTCCACGTGACGCACGAACGTGGTGCCTCGGCCGGGGAGCTCCATGGCCGCACCCGACGGCAGGATGGGGGACGAGATGCCCCCGCCGTCACGGAGGGTCACTCAGCGGTCTCCACCTCGAGCACCTTGACCTTCAGTGCACCATGGGGTGCCCGATACTCCACCACGTCGCCGGGGCCCTTCCCGAGGAGCGCCATGCCGAGCGGTGACTGCGGGCTCATCACGTCGAGCTCGTCGGTCTTCTCCTCGGGATGGCCGATCAGGTAGCGCTCGGCCATGTCGTCATCGTCGCCTTCGTAGACGACCGTGACGATGCTCCCAGGGCCGATCATCTCGGGGTCGCCGACCTCGATGATCTGGTGGTTGAGCGGGTGGAGCAGATGCTCGAGGTGACGGATCCGGCCCTCCATGTGGCCCTGTTCATCCTTGGCGGCGTGGTAGTCGCCGTTCTCCGAGAGGTCGCCCATCAGGCGCGCCGTCTCGATCTTGTTGGCCACCTCGATGCGCCCCCGTGTGGTGAGGTCGTCGAACTCGGCCTTCAGCCGTTCGTACGCCGACCGGGAGAGGTGGTGCTTCGCCATAGACCTTTCACTCTACCGACGCCCTGCTCACCGCGAGCCGTCCACCCGTCGCTGTCGGTCGGTCAGCTGTGCTCACCGGCGATGGCGGATCTCGGTGCGGTAGGTGCCAGGGGTGAGGCCGGTGGCACGCCGGAACTGGCGGGTGAACGAGCTCTGGTCGTAGTAGCCGCACTCGTTGGCGATCGTCGCGATCGGGAGGTCGGTGTCGTCGAGCCGGCGCATCGCTTCGTCGAGCCGGGCACGCAGCAGGAGCTGTTTGGGGGAGAGGCCGATGGTGCGACGAAGCGCCCGGTCGAGCTGCGGGAGGGAGAGTCCGGCGGCCTCGGCCAGTTCGTCGACCCTCACCGGTTCGGCGTAGCGGCGACGGGCGAGGTCGATCGCGGCCTGGAGGCGCTGGTGCCGGTCGTCGGGAGCGGTGCCCGAGCGCAGGTCGTAGGAGACAGAGGCGAGGCCGATCAGCTCACCGTGTTCGTCGAGCAGCAGGGTCTTGGTGCTCACGTACCAGCCGCGTGTGCCGTCCGGGCGCAGGATCAGTTCGAGCTCGTTGCGGATCGCCTCGCCGGTTGCCAGCACCCGCTGGTCCTGCGCCTCGTAGGACTCGGCCAGATCGTGCGGGAAGAGGTCGGTCGCGGTGCTGCCGAGCACGGCTTCCACGCTGCGGCCCGCGTGTTCGGCGAACGCCTGATTGACGGCGAGGTAGCGGCCCTCGACGTCTTTCACGCAGAACATGGTGTGCGGCACGCCGGCGAACACGTCGTGAAGCGCGGCGACGACAGGATGCACCCGGACATCGTACGGAGCGCTCGAACCGGCGGCAGTCCGTTGAGCTGCACCACGCGGAGAAGTGTCCCCTGCTCTGGCACCGTGCGAATCGTGGGCCGCGACCCGTGTGGCGGGTGCCGAGCTCACGAACCACTCGTTCATTGGTACGAATTCGACGGAACGGGCATCACCTGGGTGCTAGCTCTGCCCAGGTCAAGTGAGGGAGTGATGACGCTGCCTCCGTCTGCCCCGACCCCCACCCGTCCAGAGCCGGCCGACACCGGCGCGGCGGTGAGCCGTGCGGCGGCGCTGTTGGTCGTCTCGCGGCGTGACACGCGTCGGGGTGAACGCCGTCGCCAGGCGCGGCTCGCACGCATCGTCGACGACGCCGGGCTGCGCGAGCTCACGTTCGCGCTGACCGACGAAGTGCTGCGCCTCGACGATGACCGGCGAGCCGCAGCCCGCTTCGCTGCGGTCGTGCGCGATCTGGGCGACGCGTCGGGGCTCGGTGTGATCGATCGAACGTTGCTGCGGATGGGCTCGGTGGTGGCGCCGCGGTTGCCGCGGCTCGTGATGCCGCTGGTGCGCAGGCGGATTCTGATCGAGGCCCAGGGCGTGGTGCTACCGGCCGAGGATCCGGCCTTCGCCCGCCACGTTGCACGCCGATCGGCCGAGGGGTTCCGATTGAACGTCAACGTGCTCGGGGAGGCGATCCTCAGCGACGCCGAGGCCGACGCGCGGATGGTGCTGCTGCGCGAGCGGATCGCCCGGCCCGACGTCACGTACGTGTCGTTGAAGATCTCCGCGATCTGCGCCAACCTCGACGTGCTGGCGTTCGAGCACTCGGTGGCCCGGATCGCCGCCAGATTGCGCGACCTGTACCGGCTGGCCGAATCGGTCAGCCCGCGCACGTTCCTCAACCTCGACATGGAGGAGTTCCGCGACCTGCCGCTGACGATCGCGTCGATGCAGCGCGTGCTCGACGAACCCGAGTTCATCGGCGTGCACGCGGGCATCGTGCTGCAGGCATACCTACCCGATTCGCACGATGCCTGCCGGCAGCTGTGCGAGTGGGCCGTCGCACGTCACGAGCGTGGTGGCGGGACACTCAAGATCCGTGTGGTGAAGGGCGCCAACCTGGCAATGGAACAGGTGGAGAGTGAGCTGCACGGCTGGCAGCAGGCGCCGTATGCGACCAAGCACGAGGTGGACGCGAGCTTCAAGCGCCTGATCGAGTCGGCGCTCGAGCCGCGCTGGGCGACTGCGGTGCGCGTCGGCGTGGCGAGCCACAACCTGTTCGACATCGCGTGGGCGATGAGCCTGCCCGCGCAGGGTCAGATCGATCTGGAGATGCTCGAGGGCATGGCGCCGGCCCAAGCGAGGGCCGTGCTCGGGGAGGCGAAGAACGTGCTGCTGTACGCGCCGGTGGTCCGCACCGATGACCTGCCGTCGAGCATCGCCTATCTCACCCGCCGCCTGGACGAGAACACGTCGCCGGAGAACTTCCTTCGCTCGCTGTTCACGCTCGAGCCGGGCAGCATCGAATGGGATGAGCAACGCAGGCGGTTCGAGGCGTCGATGGCAGCGCGGGTCGAGGTGTCCACCGTGTCCCGCCGAGCCCAACACAGGCGAACCGATGGGGACGGGATCGCTCCGGCCTTCGCGCCGGCGGGCGACGGATCCGGGGAGCGCCGCCCGACTCGGGCGCTCACCAGACCTGCCGCGGACGCATCAGCCGCTCCGACGGCGTTCTCCAATGCTGCCGATACGGACTGGACGAGCGCGGCGAATCGGGTGTGGGTGGAGGCAGCGCTTGCTTCACCGCCGCCGATGGACGTGTCGGTGCTCGACTCGATCGACGAGATCGACCAGGTGGTGGCGACGGCTGTGTCGTCCACCTGGCGAACGACATCGGTGGCCGAACGTCAAGGTGTGCTGATGGATGTGGCCGACGAGATGGAGCGCGGGCGCGGCGCGACGCTCGCGCTGATGGCACACGAGGCGGCCAAGACGGTGGCAGAAGGAGACCCGGAGGTCTCCGAGGCGATCGACTTCGCCCGCTACTACGCCACGAGCCTCGACGGCATCGTCGAGGGTGAGCAGCGCGGCATGCGGTTCCAGGCGATCGGTGTGGTGGTGGTCGCGTCACCGTGGAACTTCCCGTACGCGATCCCAGCCGGTGGGGTGTTGGCCGCGCTCGCGGCCGGAAATGCGGTCGTGCTCAAGCCGGCCCCCGAGGTCCGAGCAACGGCACGACTGCTCGTCGAGCAGATGTGGCGTGCCGGCGTGCCGTCCGACGCGCTGCAGTACGTGGCGTGCCCCGACAATGAGGTGGGTCGGCGGCTCGTGACCCATCCCGATGTCGGCGCCGTCGTCCTCACCGGTGCATACGAGACTGCGATGCGATTCCTCGACTGGCGACCATCGATGCGGCTGTTCGCCGAGACGAGCGGCAAGAACGCGATGGTGATCACCGCGGCTGCCGACGAGGACGCGGCGATCAAGGACCTGGTGCGCTCTGCGTTCGGTCACGCCGGGCAGAAGTGCTCGGCAGCGAGTCTCGCGATCGTGGAGGCGCCGCTGTACGACGACCCTCGCTTTCGGCAACGACTGGCCGACGCCGTGCAGAGCGTTCGGGTGGGACCGGCGACGGATCTGTCGACGATGACCGGCCCGCTGATCGGGCGTCCGTCGCCACAGTTGCAGCGGGCGCTGACGACGTTGGAGCCAGGTGAGGAGTGGCTGGTGGAGCCGCGCGAGATCGACGAGCGCACCTGGACGCCAGGCGTCCGCCTTGGGGTGCGGCAGGGCTCGTGGTTCCAGCGCACCGAGTGCTTCGGCCCGGTGCTCGGCATCGTGCGCGCCGACGACCTCGATCATGCGATCGCGATCCAGAACAGCTCCGACTTCGGACTGACGGGTGGCATCCAGTCGCTCGACGAGCGTGAGGTGGCCCGCTGGCTGGACGAGGTGGAGGTGGGCAACGCCTACGTCAACCGGCACATCACCGGTGCAGTCGTGCGGCGTCAGCCATTCGGTGGATGGAAGCGGTCGTCGGTGGGGTGCGGTCCGAAGGCGGGCGGCCCTCACTACGTGGAGGCATTCGGCTCATGGAGTGGTGCGGGCACGCTCGACTCGTCGGCATTCGCCAGCGTGTGGGCCGCTGAGTTCGCCGTCGAGCATGACCCGTCAGGTCTCGAGTGCGAGCGCAACCTGCTGCGATACCGCCCGCTCCGCCGGGTGGCGTTGGTGGCGGGTGAAGGTGCGGATCCGACGTTGCTGGATGTGGCCCGTGTCGCCGCTCGGACCGCCGGCGTGGAGCTGGTCGACGAGCCGATGGCAGCGGGCGTAGATCGGATCCGCCTCGTCGGCCCCGTCGGCCAGGTCGGCCAGGTCGGCGACGACGTGTGGCGAGCCTGGCGTACGGCCGGAGTGGACATCGATCCGACATCACCCGTGAACGATCCGCACCTCGAGTTGCGCCACTGGGTGCGTGAGCAGGCGATCAGCTGGACCCGGCATCGGCACGGCCGTCCGCTGCCGTGATCGAACAGACGGGTGGTGTCAGGAGACGAGGGCTCACCGGCGTGTCAGACCCGCATGGTCAGACCGGTGTGTCGACGCCTTCGACCAGAACCATGTTGAACATCTCGGTGGCACCGGCGCGGAGTGCTCTGGCCGCGACGTAGGCGGGGCTGTCGTACATCGCTCGGGCTGTTGCCATGTCCGGGTAGCGCAGCACCGTCATGCGGGTTGGTGCCCAGTCGCCCTCGATCACCTCGATCTGGCCGCCACGTACGAGATACTCGCCAGCGAACGCCTTCACCACCTCAGGTGCGGCCGCCATGTAGTGCTTGAACTGCTCCGGGTCGGAGATCTTGGACTCGACGATGAGGTACGCAACAGCCATGGCCCGACGCTACTGCCGTCGACGATGGCCACCGTCGCCCGCCGCGTGTGCGCACAACGGAACCCATGCGGTGCGTTTCTGCGCAGACGCGGTGCAGCTGGGTCCGGGTGTGCGCACAACGGCACCTCTGCGGTGCGTTTCTGCGCAGACGCGGTGCGGCGGTACGTTGCCTGGCCTATGGCACATCGCATCGCAGTCATCGGCGGCGACGGGATCGGTCCCGAAGTCACCGCGGAAGCCCTCAAGGTGGTCCGCGCTGCGGGCGTCGACATCGACACCACCGACTTCGATCTGGGTGGCTCGCGCTACCTCCGCGACGGGGAGATCCTGAGCGACTCCACGCTGGCCGAGCTGCGCGGTTACGACGCGATCCTGCTCGGCGCGGTCGGCACGCCCGACGTTCCCCCGGGCGTGATCGAGCGTGGCCTGCTGTTGAAGATGCGCTTCGAGCTCGACCTGTACGTGAACCGGCGCCCGTTCATCGGCACGGCGCCAGGCCACACGGAGCCGCACGACTTCGTGGTCATCCGGGAGAACACCGAGGGCCCGTATGTGGGAGAAGGTGGCGTGCTCCGCAAGGGCACACCGCACGAGGTCGCCACCCAGGGCTCGGTGAACACCCGCCTGGGTGCCGAGCGTGCGATCCGCTACGCCTTCGAACTTGCGGTCGAGCGCAACGGCCGCGAGCACGTCACGCTCGTGCACAAGACCAACGTGCTCACCTTCGCCGGTGATCTGTGGCAGCGAGCGTTCAATGACGTCGCGGCCGAATACCCCGGCGTGGGCACCGCCTACAACCACGTCGACGCGGCGTGCATCTACTTCGTCCAGGACCCTCACCGGTATGACGTGGTGGTGACCGACAACTTGTTCGGCGACATCCTGACCGACCTCGGCGGCGCGGTCAGCGGTGGCATTGGTCTCGCCTCCAGTGCCAACCTCAACCCGGCCCGCACGGGCCCGAGCATGTTCGAGCCTGTGCACGGTTCGGCTCCCGACATCGTCGGGACCGGCAAGGCCAACCCCACCGCGGCGATCCTCAGCGCGGCGCTCATGCTCGACTTCCTCGGCGAGCACGAGGCGGGCGATCGCATCCGCGCCGCCTGCGATCAGGCGGGTACCGGCACCACCACTGAGATCGGCTCGCGCATCGCGTCCGTCGTGGCAGGCTGACGACATGCCCATCACACCCACACCGAAGATCTGGATGAACGGTTCGCTGGTCGATTGGGACCAGGCACAGGTGCACATCCTGACCCACACCCTCCACTACGGCATGGGGGTGTTCGAGGGCATCCGCGCCTACGAGTCGGCGAACGGGCCGGCGATCTTCCGCCTCACCGAGCACATCGAGCGCCTGTTCCGCAGCGCCCACATCCTCGGGATGGACATCCCCTACACGCCGGACGAACTGATCGCCGCCTGCAAGGCGACCGTGGCCTCCACCGGCCTGCCCAGCTGCTACGTGCGGCCACTCGCGTACTACGGATATGGCGAGATGGGCCTCAACACCCTGCCGTGCAAGGTCGATGTCGCGATCGCTTGCTGGCCGTGGGGTGCCTACCTCGGTGAGGACGCGCTCGAGCAGGGCGTGCGGATGAAGATCTCCAGCTGGACCCGCCACGACCACAACACGATGCCGCCCGCCGCCAAGACCGTCGGCAACTACGTGAACAGCTCACTCGCCAAGGTGGAGGCGCTGAAGGCCGGCTACGACGAGGCGATCATGCTCGCCCCGAACGGCCTGATCGCCGAGTGCACCGGGGAGAACATCTTCGCCGTACGCAACGGGATCATCATCACGCCGCCGCTGTCGGCAGGTGCGCTCGAGGGCATCACCCAGCACTCGGTGATGGCCATCGCCCGCGACCTCGGCTTCGACATCCGGGTCGACAACCTGGCCCGCAGCGACCTGTACGTGGCCGAGGAGATCTTCGTCTGTGGCACCGCGGCGGAGGTGAGCGCGGTGAACTCCGTCGATGACCGCACCGTGCCGTGTCCCGGTCCGAAGACGCGGGCGATCGCCGAGGTGTACGGCCGGGCAGTCCGTGGCGAAGATCCGCGCTACGAGCACTGGTGCGAGCTCGCGGTCTGAGCGGAGCATCCGCCGCCGTGGGGGTGTCTCGGCTGCGAGATCCGCCGGCGACAGCGAAGTCGCCTGCACGGGAGCAGCGTGAACGGACGCAGGACACGCAGGATGGCCACCAGCCGAAAAAGGCAAGACGCCCTGTCCGGCGCAGCGGGCCCGAAAGCCTGCGCACCCGACAGGGCGTCTCTGGTGGGATGATCCACCACTGCACGATCGCCCGGCGTTAGCCTTCGTCTCGTTCAGCTTCACCGCCCGTCAGAGCTTGCGCTCTGGCGGGCGGTTCCGTTTTGTCGGCGCATCCACCCCGGTTGCCCGGTGCAGCTGAACCAACACAGCCGGTTCGTCCTCCCACGGTTGCCCGTGACATCGCTCCCCGACCTGCCGACGTCGTCGCCCCAGTTGCCTGGTGCTCGCTCGCCGACCGCCGCCGCGGTCGATCTCCGGTCACCCGGCTCCCGAACTCGACGACTGTCGTCGCATCGTTCCCCGGTTGCCCGGTTCACGACTCGCCGACTGGCGGATCATGCCCTGCTCCGACCTCGCTTCCACCTCGTGAACCCGGTTGGTTCCCCTCACTCCTGGTGATTCCTTCGATGGTTGCCCATCATCGGTTTCCCCACTCGTGAGCGGCCGTTCCTCGGGCCCCGGTTGACGTGCGCTTGCCGGTGCGTCGCCCACTTTGCTCCCCACGTTTGGCCTGGTCAAGAGGTATTTTTCAACTCACAGGGTTATCCACCGAGAAACCCGGTCATCCCCAGAAATTTCTCCTTCGTCCACCTCGCGTCCACAAGGTTGTGCACATGGGAATCCACAGGCGGACGCTCCGGAGCGTGGTGTGAGCGCGGCGTGAGTGCGGTGAGGGCTTGACGCTGTCTTGACGAACCACAGGTCCGACCCCCCGGGCCGGGTTGACGTTCGAGCCGCGCCCCGACACAATCGTCTCCGTGACGTCACATCTGGCCGAACTCCTCGCCGACATCATCATTCGATAGCGCACGTGGATCTCCCACGTGCGCTCAACAGCCGCCCCTCGGGGCGGCTGTTTCATTTCTCCGCCTCACCCTCCGCCTCAACCTCCGCAGCCCGCCAGCACCCAGGTCAGACAGGACAGCACCATGACAACCAGCAGCGATCTCCCCACCACGGCGATGGTCGGCCAACGTGTCGAAGTGTTCGACACCACGCTCCGCGACGGCCTCCAGGTCGAGGGTGTGTCGGCAACGGTGGATGACAAGCTGCGCATCGCCGAGCAGCTCGACTTCCTCGGCGTGCACTACATCGAGGGTGGCTGGCCCGGTGCAAACCCGAAAGACATCGAGTTCTTTGCACGTGCGGCCACCGAGCTCGAGCTGTCCACCTCGACGATGGTGGCCTTTGGTTCCACTCGTCGTCCGAAGGGCAAGGTGGATGACGACGTCACCCTGCGCAACCTGCTCGAGGCGAACACCTCTGCCGTGTGCATCGTCGCCAAGAGCTGGGACTACCACGTCCTCGAGGCGCTGCAGACCACGCTCGACGAGGGCGAGGCGATGATCGCCGACAGCGTGGCGTTCCTCACCGCGGCGGGCCGGCGGGTGCTGGTGGACATGGAGCACTTCTTCGACGGCTACAAGCACAACCCGGAGTTCAGCCTGCGGGTGCTGGAGGCGGCCATCGTCAAGGGTGCGTCGCACCTGGTGTTGTGCGACACCAACGGTGGCTCGCTGCCGCACGAGGTGGAAGAGATCGTGGCAGCCGTGTACCGCCACGTCGGCGGCGACGTCACCATCGGCATTCACTGTCACGATGACACGGGCTGCGCCGTCGCGAACTCCATGGCCGCGGTGCGCGCAGGGGCCCGTCACGTGCAGGGCACGCTCAACGGCCTGGGCGAACGCACGGGCAACTGCAACCTCACGACGGTGATCCCCAACCTGCAGGTGAAGCTCGGGATGAGCTGTCTACCGGAAGGGCGTCTCGAGCGGCTCACCTCGGTGAGCAACCACGTGGCCGAGGTGCTCAACCGTCCGCTCAACCCGCAGGCCCCATACGTCGGCTCGTCGGCGTTCGCTCACAAAGCGGGTCTGCACGTGAGTGCCATCGCCCGGGCGAAGGATGCCTACGAGCACATCGCTCCCGAGCTCGTCGGCAACGGCACCCGCTTCGTGGTGAGCGAGATGGCGGGTCGGGCCACGATCCAGATGAAGGCCGAGGAGCTCGGTCTTGCGATGGACGGTCCGGCCGTCAACCAAGTGATCGACGATCTCAAGCGTCTCGAGCACGAGGGGTACCACTTCGAGGCCGCCGACGCGTCGCTGGAGCTGTTGATGCGTCGCGCTGCCGGTTGGGAGCAGAGTTGGTTCCGCGTGGAGAGCATGCGCGTGATCACCGATGAGCTCCCCAGCGGCGAGTTCACCACCGAGGCGACGGTGAAGGCATGGGTGGGTGACACTCGTACGGTGCACACCGCCGAGGGCAACGGTCCCGTGAACGCGATCGACACGGCCTTGCGGGTGGCACTGTCTGAGGCCTACCCCGAGCTCGACCGGGTGCATCTCACCGACTACAAGGTGCGAATCCTCGACGGGGCGACGGCCACCGGCGCGATCACACGGGTGCTGCTCGACGCAACCAACGGCGAGCGGAGCTGGACCACGATCGGCGTGAGCGCCAACATCATCGAGGCATCGTGGCGAGCCCTCGAGGAGAGCCTCGTCTACGGCCTCCTCCACGCCAAGCACTGAACTGGGAAGGTCTCGTCGGATCACTACAACCCGATCGGTCGGTCGAACATCCCCCGGTGGACGACGTGTCTGGCGTGGGTGTCGGGTAGAAAGAGGGCCCTATGGCAGCCCCCAAGTTCGCTCCCGTGTCGCCCGTCGACGATGCACGCTCGTACTCGTCGCCCGACCACGTCCCGAAGTCGTGGACGCCCGACCGGCCCGGCGAGATCGACGGCTTCCAGCCGTCGGGCGCGCGCCTCGGCAACCAGGGCCCCGATCAGGGCTTCGGGATCAAGATCGCCAGAACGTTCGAGTCGAGAATCCACATCGGCGCCGGAGAGTCCACGAAGGATGCCGTGGCCGGATGTCTCGGCATCGGCTTGAAGCGCGCGTCGCTGTTCAGCCGAGCACCGGTCATCCACGACTTCACCATTGCCTTCACTGCGTGGGGCTTCCTCGATGCGAACCCACCCGCCGAACTGGTGGAGCTGCGCCGCGAGCTGTTCAAGGGAGCGGGCGGCCACCACGGCTACGAGCACCAGCGCCAGCTCGCCGACATCGTGCCCGACAGCACCTTGAAGATGACCCCGCAACAGGTGGGAGCGGCATACCCGGGGCGCTGGCGCGACCTCGTTGGCGCCGATCACGCCGTCACCCACTGACGTCCCGATCTGCGCCGACGTTCCCGTCGAACCCACCCACGTCACGAATCTCCCAGGAGGCACCACATGTCCGAGGTGCAGTCGATCACCCTCACCGACGAGCAGCGGGAGTTCCGCGCCGTCCTCCGTCAGTTCGTCGCCGACAAGATCTCGCCGCTCGCCGGTGACATCGACCGCGATGCCGCGTACTCGTGGACCACGTTCGAGGCGCTGAAGTCGATGGAGCTCACGGCGCTCAGCTACCCGGCGGAGTACGGCGGGTCAGGAGCATCGCTGGTCGATCAGGCGATCGCCGCCGAGGAGATCGCTCGTGGCTGCGCGTCGACGAGCCTGCAGTTCCTCATCTCCAAGCTCGGCATGCTGCCGGTGATCAACTTCGGTTCGGAGTTCCTGAAGCGCACGTACCTGCCGCGCATCTGCAGTGGCACCAGCCAGTGCAGCTATGGCCTGAGCGAAGCCGATGCCGGCAGCGACGTCGCGTCGATGGCCACGCGTGCGGAACGCGACGGCGACGATTGGGTGATCGATGGCTCGAAGGCGTGGATCACCAACGCCGGCATCAGCGACCTCTACACCGTGTTCGCGCGCACGTCGAACGATCGTCACACCGGTATCACGGCGTTCCTCGTGGAGGCGGCGTGGGGCGTGCACGTCGACAAGCTGGAGCACAAGCTGGGCGTGAAGGGATCACCGACGGGGGTCATCCGCTTCGATCGCCTGAGGGTGCCTGATACCCATCGCATCGGTGACGTCGGCCAGGGTTTCCCCATTGCGATGCACACGCTCGACCGCAGCCGCCCGACGATCGGCGCGCAGGCCGTCGGCATCGCCCAGGGGGCGCTCGACTACGCGCTCGGGTACATGAAGGAACGCACCACGTTCGGTCGTTCGATCGGTTCGAACCAGGGCCTGCAGTGGATGGCAGCCGACTGTGCGATGCGGATCGAGGCAGCTCGCGGCCTCGTCTACCGGGCGTGTGCGATCGCGGACCAAGGCGATCCTCATGGTGAACTGTCGATGGCCGGGGCGATGGCCAAGTGCTACGCGAGCGACGTGGCGATGCAGGTCACCACCGACGCCGTGCAGTTCCTCGGCGGCTACGGATACACGAGCGAGTTCCCTGTGGAGCGCATGATGCGCGACGCCAAGATCACCCAGATCTACGAAGGCACCAACCAGATCCAGCGCATGGTGATCAGCAAGAAGCTTGGTCTGTAATGGTTTCGTCCCGTTTGGTGCCGCAGGTGCCGTTTCGTCCAGGCCTTCATCCCTAGTCACCTCCCTAGTGACACACCCCGGCGGTAGCGTGCGCCGCCATGGCGACGATCCGAGAACGGTCACCGGGCGTGTGGGAGGTGCGCGTCTTCGTCGGCAACGACGATCGGGGCCGACCCAAGCAGGTCAGCCGCACGGTGCGCGGCACCAAACGCGACGCGCAGAGGGCTGCGGCCGAGATGACGGTCGCGCCACCGGCTCGCAGCGACGGCCGCACGGTGGCCGACGCGCTCGATGCCTGGCTCGAGACGCACACGCCCACGTGGGCGGCGTCGACGGTGCGTGACCAGACGAGCCGGGCGTCGCTGGTGAAGGCCGACAAGATCGCCCGCACGCCGCTCGCCAAGCTGACGGTGGCCGACGTCGACCGGTGGCACAGCCGGCTGCGGGCGGCTGGTGTGGGGGAGTCGTCGTTGCGGAACCAGCACCTCGTGCTGCGGGCGTCGCTGTCGCAGGCGGCCCGGTGGGGGTGGGTCACCGGGACGAGCCCGCCCATCGCCATCCGACGACGACAAGACCTCAGCATCGCCGGGCTGGTTACCGATAGCTGACCCCACGCGGAGCGGCAGATCGGGGCGGGCAGCTTCAGACGGATCGGTGAGGAAGGAGCACTGAGAGCCGGGGTGGAGCTCGAGGGTCAGGTTCGGAGTTGCCAGAACGCGTCTGTGAGGCCGACGTTGTCGAGTAGGCGTTGCGTTGCGTCGAGCGTCCTGCCGCTGAACGTCGGATCGAGGCGATCGCCGTACCAGGCTTGGGAGAGGCTCCACATCTGGGCGAGGCCGACCGACTCACCGCCTGCGGGTTGATTGTCCTTCGACCGAAGGAACGTGATGTTGCCTCAAGTGAAGACGATGTCGTCCCACCATCGACTGGCAGGGAGCGGGAAGGAGATGTAGCCCTCTGTGTCGTCCAGTTGCCCGTGAGCGACGGTGAGTTCGACCGGCTCGTCCGTATCGGACCAGGTGGATTGAACAAGTCCGTCGCTGTGCAGCGCAGCGAGGATGGCCAGGGAGTCCCAGGCGCAGTTCGCCCACCAGGCGCCCTGATCCGTGGTGACGCGGAAGTTGGTGGGGTCGGCCGCGAAGGGCAACGCCATGCGAATCTCACCGCGGCAAGTGGGTCGTTCGTCCAGCACGAGCATGTGGCGATCATGGAGCTCGTGCAGCAGTCGGTCGGTCGTCTGAAGGTCGCCGACGGACTCGCTCAGCGTTCGTCGCGTGGGCGACGATCCAGTCTCGACGAAATGTCGATAGACGATGGATCGGAGTTCGAGCGCGTCCACGACGGGATCGTAGACATGCCCGGCGAGTGGTCGGGTAGACCGATCGTCGAGCACAGGGCTGGTAGCGCCGATTGCCCTGATGGAGGATGTGATGCAAGGGCTTCGTCGCGCACAGATCGGCGGGCGCGTGCGAGCAGATCCGACCGGTCCATCCCAACTTCTCTCCCTGGAACTCACTGGTACCGGATGCGACGCAACGGGACTGACTGGACTCCCGGCCCAGCTCAGGGGTACGAGGTGGGACTCGTTGGGACGGGCTGGACGATCGGTCCAGACCGCTCAGATCTACGAAGGCACCAACCAGATCCAGCGCATGGTGATCGCGAAGAAGCTTGGTTTGTAAGGGGTTCTTGCCCGCTTGGTGTCGTTTCGTCGTGTTCCAGCGTGGCCGGCCCCAGGACAACTGCAACCATTCTCGACGAAGTGAACTTCACGACGTGCCTGGATCGCACAGATCGCCACGATCGGCGAGACGTCCGCGGCCGTCAGGGAGCCATGATCGAAATGGCTGACACGAAGAACGGTTTCGTTGGTACTCCGTCGCCCAGCCCGCCACCGTTGTCGAACTGAGAGTTCACGACGAGCAGTTGATCGCCCCGGAGCTCGACGTCGGTGGGGAACGACAAAGCTGCGTCCGGGGTACCCGCCACGACGGTGCCGCAGTCGTTCGACGGGCACAGCGCGATCCGGTCGATGGTGTCGTCCGCCGCACCCCGTGTCACCCAGAGCACGTGGCCTTGAGCCCTCATACCGTCCCCCAGGGTGAGCAGATACCCGCCGAGGTCAATGGTCGCGATGGTGTACGCGCCGAGAGGTCGGGCGTCGATGTGGAAGAGCAGGCCGTTGTAGAAGTGCACCGCCACAAGGGTGCCGTCGTCGAGGGCTTCGATCCCGTTCAGCTGGAACGGTTGGCCCATCGCATCCTGCGTCATCGAAAGATCGATCGCGACGAGTGGTGCGTCCGACACCGAGTTCCTCGGGAGGAACCAAAGCGTCGGCTTCGATACGTCCGTCACGTAGATGCCCTGATCAGTGATTGCCAGATCGTTCAGGAACCCGCTCTCCTCGGCCACGTGGCGTCCGCGGAGGGCACCGTCGACCGCGTACTCGTAGATCGCCGGTGGCGAGACGAGCCAGACGCTGTCGCGGTCGAATTCGATGCCGAGCGTCAAGGTGCGACCATCCTTACCGGCAGGCAGCCACACCGACGCAGTATCAGCCCCAGGTTCGGCAACCGCCACGGCGCCGGTCGGGCTGGAGGTCACGTAGGCCCGACCGCTGACGGGGTCGACAGCGATCCCTTCGGGATACTCGAAGCCATCGGGAAGAGTGAACGCCACCGTCGCCCGAGCGATCGGCGTGTCAATCGGTACAGAAGGTGCTGTGGCTGCTGGCGTGACGGTCGTCGTGCTGTTGACGGTTGTCGCCGTGCTGTCCGTGGGCGCGGGAAGAGCATCCGTAGCGGTGGGCGCGCCCGAGGTGCTCACCAGCACGGACTCGCTGATCGATCCGTCGTCTGTGCTGCATCCCACGAACAGCCCACAGATCCCAACCACGGTGATGGAAAGCCGACGCATGAGAACCACCTCGATCCGCACTCGTGACGTGTCCTCAAGCGAAAGCTCAGGGACCCAACACCGACAAGAGCCCTTCGACCCCAATTCCACCCTGACCACCCGCTCGCATCGCCCGCTCGAGACGCTTGGCGCAAGGGCCTGTTCGCCAAGCGACGCCGACCCCTAAACGCTCCGTGCCTCTGTCATGTTTGGCGATGACCGGCTCTGGCCCTTTAGATTCCACCCATGCGAGTTCATCTCGATTCCGAGAAGTGCCAGGGCCACAACCGCTGCTACGCGTTGGCGCCAGAGTTGTTCGATGTCGACGACTTCGGCCAGGCGGTGCTGCTCGCCGAGGGTGACGTGCCCGTTGAGTTGCATGAGAAGGCCCGGCTCGCTGCATCGAACTGTCCCGAGTTCGCAATCAAGATCCTGGAGAACGGCTGACATGACCGACATCGTCGACAACAACGAGAGCACGATCGATCGCTCGGGCTCGCAACGGGCTGAATACGCCCTCCCGATCTTCGGTGACACCCCGGAGGGCACCCACGTGTGGCAGCGCGTGCCCTACAACGCTGACGACTATGGCCCGGTCGCCGACTTCACGAACGACTTCGACCACGCCGACCCGGCCTACAACCCGGCCGCCCCGCAGGTCTGGAAGGAGCTGCGCGAGGGCGGTTGCCCGGTTGCGCATTCCGACCGGTACGGCGGCATGTGGGTGCCCATCACGCACGACACCGTGCACGAGATCGCGTATGACACCGAGAACTTCACCAGCCGTGCCGTCGTGGTGTCGGTCGGCCGGCCCGGCGACCTGTCGCTTCCCGCGCCGATCGGCGGAGCCCCGCCGATCACCAGCGACCCGCCGTTCCACGGCATGGCCCGTCGCCTGCTCCTACCAGCGTTCGCACCGAAGCAGATCGAGCCGTGGGAACCCGAAGTGCGCAAGCTCTGCAACGAACTGCTCGACCGAATCGGTGACGTCACCCCCGGCGAGACCGTCATCGACGCGGCCGTCCAGTACGCGCAGCACATCCCGGTCAACGTCATCGGCCGGATGCTCGGCTTCCCCGCTGCCGACGAGGGTCTCTTCCGCAAGTTCGTCCACGATGCACTCGAGCGCATCGCTGAAGAGCCCGGCACCCGCGAGGGCATGGACGACCTGGGCATCTACATCCACAACCAGATCCAGGACCACCACGAGAACCCCCGCGACGACCTCACCAGCTACCTGCTCAACGTCGAGATCGACGGTCAGCTGGTCAGCGACGACGTCGCCGGCGGCATGATCGTCCTGCTGCTCATCGCAGGCATCGATACCACCTGGTCGGCGATCGGGTCGTCGCTCTGGCACCTCGCCCAGCACCCGGAAGACCACCAGCGATTGCTCGACGACCCCGAGGTGATGACCTTTGCGCTCGAGGAGTTCCTCCGGGCGTACGCTCCCGTCACCATGGCTCGCTTGGTCGCCAAGGACAACGACTTCCACGGCTGCCCCATGAAGCAGGACGACTGGGTGCTGCTGCCCTTCCCGGCCGCGAACCGTGATCCGCTCAAGTTCGAAGATCCCGACACCTTCATCGTCGACCGCCAAGAGAACCGCCACGCTGCGTTCGGGCTCGGGATCCACCGCTGCCTCGGCTCCAACCTCGCCCGCCTCGAGCTCAAGGTCGCGATCGAGGAGTTCATCAAGCGCTTCCCGCGCTTCGAACTCGCCGGCGACACCCGCTGGAGTGTCGGCCAGATCCGCGGTCCGCGCGAGCTGCCGATCCGGATCCTCGGTGTCGCTGGCTGAGCGACGCCGATCGGGGCACCGCTGCTGCTCGTGATGCATGCGGGCGAGAGCCGATCATCGGTGAGCGCTGTCAGCGGCCGGCGCGCCGACAGTCATCTCGCTCGACGGGTTCGCCTCGACCAGTTGTCGTGGAACCCTGATGGTCACCGCGGTGTCGGAGGGGCAGCAGACTGCGATCACCGATGCCCGCCGCCGATCTCACCGAGTACGACGACGACACCTTGCTCCTGCGCGCCCGCAACGGTGAGCGGGTTGCGTTCGGCGAACTGGTCCGCCGACACCAGCGTGCGGCGCTGAGGTTGGCTGCGGTGATCAGTGGTTCGACCGAGGAGGCCGGTGACATCGTGCAGGACGCATTCGTGAACATGCATCGCCACCTCGGGTCGTACCGCGGGAGCGGTTCGGTACGGTCATGGATGTTGCGTGTGGTGGCGAACCACGCGAAGAACCACGTGCGCGGCCGGGCGAGACGGTTGCGTCGCGACGACCGCCACGCCGGTCTCGCCGTGCGAACCGACGAAAGCGCCGAGCAGGGAGCCGAACGGCGCCTGGAGCAGCAAGCGCTTGCCGACGCACTGCGCCGGTTGGATCGAAACGATCGCGAGGTGCTCGGCTGTCGATTCGTGGCAGGCGTCGGCGAGGCAGAGACCGCAGAGGTACTCGGCATCGCGGTCGGCACGGTGAAGTCGCGCACGTCGCGGGCGCTCGCGCGTCTGCGGGTCGAACTCGAACGCGACCAACAGGCGGGGGAGTGACGATGATCGACGAACACGACCTGTTGGTGCGCCTTGCAGCGTTGGGTGACGCGCTCGCGTTCGACGACACGTCGCCACTTCTCGAGGATGCCGTGCTCGCCCGGCTCGATGAACCCGAGCTTGCTCGCCCCGGTCATCGTTGGCTCGCTGTGGCTGCGGCCGTCCTGGTGGCGACCAGCGTTGCCGTCGCTGCGATACCCGATGCACGGCAGGCAATCGCTCGTTGGTTCGGGCTCGACGGTCTGCAGATCGATGTCGACCCATCCCTGACGATCCCGCCGGTGCCGGTGCCGGTGTCGGTGCCGGTGTCTCTGCCGTCGCCGTCGTTCGACGTGCCGGGCCCGGGTGAGAGCCGGACCATCACCGTCGATGGCCGAGAGGTACTGATCTCGACCCTGACGGGCGCGCTCGACCGGATCCTGATCGGCAAAACGGTCGGTTCGTCCGACCAGATCCAAGAGGTGACGGTCGACGGTGATCCCGGGCTGTGGATCTCCGGAGGTCCGCACGAGGTGCTCTACGAGACGCTCGACGGGAACGTCGTCATCGAACGAGTGGCAGTGGACACGCTGCTGTGGCAGGCCGGCGACACGCTGTTCCGCATCGAAGGATGTGCCGACCTGGCCGCCGCTCTCGCCATCGCCGGGCAGATGAACCCGGGAACCTGATCCGCCGCGGAGGTGTCGGACGGGCATGACACGCTTTCACCACTCACGTTCCCGCTGGTCCGCCGTCGTTGCGACCACGTTGGTTGTCGGCGGCGTCGTCGTCGGCCTCGGCTCGATCGCTTCCGCAGGCGGGTGGGCCGTCGGATCACTCGACGCCGTTCCCGCGGCCAGGGCCGGACAGAGCGCGGAGGTGGGCTTCACGATCCTCCAGCACGGCGTGACCCCGGTCGATCTGCTCGACGACCCTGCCAGCGAGGTCGGGATCGAGATCGAGCATGCTGACGGTGCGCTCGACTTCTTCCCTGCGGTGGGGGACGGCATCGTCGGCCACTACGTCACCACCGTCGAGTTCGCCGATGCCGGCACGTACGAGTGGAGCATTCGGATGGGCTGGTTCGCCCCGCAAGCGCTGGGCCAACTGGACGTGACCGACGCAAGCGGCACGGGTGTCACGAGCGGAGGTGCCTGGCCCGCCGTTCGTACGGTGATGCTCGCCGTGACGGTTGCGCTCGCTGTGTTGGCCGCAGCAGATGCGATCCTCACCCGGCGACGCGCCCGGGCCGCGCTCGGTCGTGAGTCGCATGAGCCGAGTCGGTCGGTGGGCGGCGGCGAGCGCCGTTGCGCTCGGCGTTCTGACCGTTGCGACGTGGAGCCGTGGGGAGCGCCGGGTTGACGCGGTGTCGCCTGCGAGCGGCGCCGATCTGTTCCTCGCCAAGGGGTGCGCGTCGTGTCATGTCGGACCCGACACGACCCCGCTGTTCTCCGGCTTCCCATCGCTGGGCGACGCATCGTCCTGGGCAGGCGACCGCAGGCCTGGCGTGTCGGCGGAGAACTATCTCGCCGAGTCGATGGCGGCGCCCGACGTGTTCGTGTCGCCGGCCTTCAATGGGGGCGTGGGGCCCACTTCAGGCATGCCGCAGTTGCGCCTGACATCGGACGAGATCGACGACCTCGTCGCATATCTGCTCGACGGCTGACCGGCGGAGCGATCAGGCGTGACCCTGGATCGGCTGCGGGGTGTACGGGGTCTCGAGCGCCTCGATCTCGTCGGTTGTGAGCACGATGTCGAGCGAGGCGATCGCATCGTCGAGGTGCTGCTGCTTGGTGGCCCCGACGATGGGCGCGGTCACGGCTTGGTGCTTGGACACCCACGCGAGGGCGATCTGTGCGCGGGGCACACCGCGCTCGGCGGCGATGCGGGCGACCGCTTCGATCACCCCGACGTCGGCGGTGCCGTACAGGGTCTTGCCGAACTCGTCGGTCTCCTTGCGAGCAGTCGACTCGCTCGGGTCGCGGGTGAGCAAACCACGGGCGAGCGGGCTCCACGGGATCACGCCGACGCCCTGGTCGACGCACAGCGGCAGCATCTCCCGCTCCTCCTCGCGGTACACGCAGGTTGTAGTGGTTCTGCATCGTCACGAACTTCGTCCAGCCGTTGCGCTGCGGCGACGTGTTGGGCCTTCGCGAACTGCCACGCGAACATCGACGACGCACCGATGTAGCAGGGCCTTGCCCGCCTTCACCACGTCGTGCAGCGCCTCCATCGTCTCCTCGATCGGTACCCGGCGGTCCCAGCGGTGGATCTGATAGAGGTCGACGTAGTCGGTGCCGAGCCGGCGGAGGCTGGCATCGATCTCGAACATGATCTCCTTGCGCGACAACCCTCCACCGTTCGGGCCGCGGCGCATCGTGCCGTGCACCTTCGTGGCGAGCACGATCTCCTCCCGCTTGGCGAAGTCGGCGAGCGCCTTGCCGACGATCTCTTCGCTCGTGCCGTCGGAGTAGACGTTCGCCGTGTCGAAGAAGTTGATGCCGGCGTCGAGCGCCTGACGGATGAAGCCTCGGCTCGTCTCCTCGTCGAGCGTCCACGAGTGGGCACCTCGATCGGAGACCCCGTAGCTCATGCAGCCGAGGCAGATGGGAGAGACGTCGAGACCGGTCCGGCCGAGCTTGGTGTACTTCATCGGCACACTCTACGAATCCCCGCCGGTCAGGACCGGTGGACCGTGGCCGACGCGACCCACACGTCCACCGATACCGATCGCAACCGTGGCCGGCTGCTCGCCTGCCACCGGATGGGCGTCATGAGGAACAGGTCGTCCGCGCCGGAATCGTCGAGTTCGAGTTGGAACTCCAACCGACTGCGCCGTCCCCGCTCCGTCGGGCGGCTCGCCACGGCGTCGTTGGCGGTCGAGCGCTTTTGAACCGGCTGCACCGTCGGTCGATGGGCGCAGTTCCACGAGGTGCATCGGGCCGGGTGTCACCGTCACCCAACGCCCACCAGGCCGGAGCACTCGGACGAACTCCTCCAGCGGGTGGGGAGCGAACACCGATGTGACGGCGGACAGCGAATGGTCCTGCACGGGGAGGCGGTAGGCGGAGCCGACGACGAACATCGCGTCGGGCAACAGGCGAGCAGCCATCTGGACGGCGCGCTTCGACACGTCGAGTCCGTAACGGCCCGTGGCAGGCAGGTGTGACGTGTAGTACCCCTCGCCGCAGCCGACGTCGAGCACGGCTGCGTCGACGTGACCGACCGCTTCCGTGAGCGCGGCGGCGATGGGGGCGTAGCCGCCCCGCAAGAGGAACCGTCGACGTGCAGCGAGCGCGTCGGGCGTGTCGCCCGGTGTAGCGCCCGAGCTCAGGCGGCCACCGACGAGCAGGTTGAGGTATCCGCCCTTGGCTCGATCGAACGAGTGGCCGCTGGCACAAGCGGCGTTGGAACGTGAGAGCAGCAACGGCAGCCCGCAGTGCGGGCAGGCGAGCACATCCGATTGCTGGGTCTCGTCCGCCACGGACACGACCCTACGGTGCCGACGAAGCCCTCACCGGCTCGACATCGGACGAGGTCACTCGGGTCGGGGTTGGGGTCGGTCGGGTGGCGAGCCAGCAGCCGCTCAGGACGAGCACGAAGCCGATCAGGATCGGCACGCTGAGGTCTTCGTCGAGGAATGCTGCGCCGAGGGTGACAGCCACCACCGGGTTCACGAACGTGATGACGCTTGCGCGGGCGGCGCCCACCTCGTCGAGCAACCTGAAGAACACGATGAACGCGAGCCCGGTGCAGATGAGGGCAAGGCCGACCACGGATGCGGTGGCATCGAACGACGGCATCTTCGACGGCAGCGACACCGCGGCGATCGGGAGGTAGATCAGCGACACGATGCTGAGGGAGATCGCGATCACACCGAGCGATGGAACGTGCGAGAGCTTGCGACTGATGATGAACGGCGCCGTGCCGTAGCAGATGCAGACGACGATGACGAACGCGATGCTCCACCACGGCGGGGCGCCCTCGCCCGAGAGGTCGTTGCCGACGAGCAGGGTGACCCCGCCGATGCCGAGTGCGATGCCGGCAAGGCGAATCGGTCGGAGCGCGGATCGGTCGCCGAGCGTGAAGGCCGCGAGCGCACCGAAGATCGGCACGGACGAGATGATCAGTGCAGCGAGCCCTGAGGCGATGTGTTGTTCGGCTGTCGTGAGCAGGATCCACGGGATCGCCATCTCGAGGACCGCGAACGCGGCGACCGGTCGCCAATGCTGCAGCGTGGGCCGGATGCCGCTCGTTCGGTTGGCGAGGTACAGCAGCACGATCGCCGCGAGCGAGGTGCGGCCGAACACCACGACCGCCGGTTCGAGCTCTTCCACCGCCACCCGGATGAAGAAGTAGGGCACGCCCCAGATGAGCGCCATCGCCCAGAACAGCACCCATCCACGTTTCGTCACCCGAGGATCCTGCCCGGTATGACCTCACGAGCGCCATCGGGACTGCTGATCAAGACCAACAGCCGAAACGATCAACCACGCGCCGTCCGTGAGCCGAACCCGCACATGTTGCGGGTTCGGCTCACGGATGGTCGTCTCCCCTGAACGGGTCAGGCGGCGGTGGGGAAGAGGCGGAGGAAGTTCTCGGCGTAGAACTTGTCCTTGACCTCGTCGGTGGCGTTCGCCAGCACCTTCTCGAAGCGGGCGATCGGGTCGCGCCCACCCTCGGTGTGCGGGTAGTCGCTGGAGAACAGGTACAGGTCGGGGTTCGACTCGTCGGCGAGCCGGGCGACGTCTTCGAACACGAACGGGGTGAACGCCATCTGCTGGGTGATCTGTTCGCTCGGCGTGCGGGTGAAGCCAGACAGGTTGGTGTCCACCCGACCCCACATCGCGGTCACCCAGTCCAGGCGGCGGATCAACTCGGGCACCCACCCCGCGCCCAGCTCCACCGAGGCGCCACGCAGGCCGGGGTGACGCTCGAACACCCCGTCCATCACGATCGTCGTGATGAACGTCTCGGGCCCCTGGTGCAGCGTTGCAGCGTCCTTGCTGCGCACGTTCTCACCGCCGCCCATCCAATCCTTCACCGGCGCCCGGCCGGTGTTCGACCATGCCTTCGACAGCTGCAGTGGCGACCCGCCGACGTGCAGCAGGAACGGCAGGCCGGCTTCGGCGAGACGCGCCCAGAACGGGTTCGAGCTCGACGTGGCCGGGCGACTTGTCACCGCACGGGCGGTGGGGCACCCAGACCGCGCCGAAGCCACCTTCGAGGATCCAGTCGAGTTCGCCCATCGCATGCGCGGGATCGTCGAGCGGCACGATCGCGACGCCCATCAACCGGTCGTCGTTCGCGCAGAACTCACGCATGTGCCGGTTGTGGGCGCGGGTCGCGCCGTAGCGTAGGCGAGGTTCGAGCTTGGAGCTCGGGTTGAACGGCATCGCCACGCTGTGCGTGGCGAACACCAGTTGCCGGGCGAAGCCGAGCTGGTCCATCGCGATCGTTCGGTCGTCGCGATCGAACGCGCCGAGCGCCTGGATCTCCTTCACCTCGCGGATCAGCGAGTCGCCCATGTCGATCATCCGCCGGCGGTGCTCGTCGCTGTGGCGGTTGCCGTTGTCGACGATCTCGGCCACCTCCTCATCGGTCACGAGTGACGCCGAGTAGCTCACGAGCGGCAGCTCATCGCGTACGTCGGGATCGGCAAAGGCTCTCAGGAAATCAGGCAGCTCCATGATGTGGCTGTCGGCGTCGTAGAAGACGCGACTGCTCGGCGCGTACGTCATCGACCCTGCTCGATCCGCCGGCCGAGCTCCTCGAGGTTGAGCTCCGCGATCGGCTCGGCCTCGAAGTCGTCGTCGCCGGTGGCGGTGTCGGGCAGCGGCAGGTAGTACGCGTTGCCCTTCGCCGCCCACTCACCGGCCATCTCGAAGAACGCAGGGCCCATCGGGTCGATCCCGCGGATGGGCATCGAGCCGCGTCGGATCGTGAAGTCATGCGGTGCCAGTTCGCCTGCGCGCACGAACCACCGCTCGGCGGCCTCGGCGCGACCGTCTTGCGACAGCCACCACCCGAGAGCGAACGCCGCCCGAGCCTCCTGGTGCGTGTCATCGGCGACCTTGGTGTCGGCCGCAACGTCACCGGGATAGGCGGGTGCCTCGCCGCGCACCCAGGCGCGCAGGGCGGCGAGCGGCTTGCGGTTGTGGAACTTGGTGATGCTCGCGAGCTCGTTCGACACGTAGTGCACGTCTTGTGGCCGAACGATCCGGCCGTCCTCGTCGATCCACAGCACGGTGGGCACGTTCACCATGTTGTAGAGATCGGCAACGCGGTGATCGACGTCGACGAGGCTGGGATGGGTGGCGCCCGCCGACTCGATGAACGGGCGGGGGTCGTCGAGTGAGCGGTCGATCGCGACGGTGATCACTGCGAGACCTTGAGGGGCCAGTTCTTCGTGGATCGCCTGCCACACGGGCAGGTCATAGCGACAGCCTCACCAACTTGCATAGGCGTAGAGGACCACCTTCTTGCCGCGGAAGTCGCTGAGGCGATGCAGCACCCCGTGCACGTCGGGCAGCTCGAAGTCAGGTGCGATGCCGGAACGAAGTGCGTCGGCGCGCTCGGCTGCTGGTGCGGCGAAGGAGGCGACGTGCTCGGCGGTGTCGATCACCATCGGGCGCTGCAGCAGGCGCGACAGCAGCGATGCTTCCATCCCGCCTGCCGGCACGTCGGTCGGCACGGGGATGCACACCTCGTCGCGGCACAGGCCTTCGGGTTTGCGGTCCCACCCGAGCAGCGCAGGGTCGAGCACGAGCGTGTCGCCCGACTCGATGAGGTGGGACTGCTGTTCGTCGATCACGGTCCAGGTCGTCATGATCGCACCATAGTGGTGTGCCGTTGCGCTGTGCGGTTGCGCTGTGCGGCGGCGTGTTCGCTCGATCGAGCGCCGGCCCGATGCCCGACCCGACCGGCGTGTACGCTCCGCCCGCTGTCGAACCTGTGGGGGTGTGTCGTGGTCCGTTCTGCCGACGAGTTCGTCGAGTCGTACATCGCCGAGATGGCCGGGCGCGAGCCCGATCTCGAGCGCAGAGTGACCGAGCCGTCAGGGCTCGACGCAGCAGGGATGTTGGCGGCGATGGCGAACCCGTGGTTCACCGAGCCCGGGCGCCAGCCGATCGCGCTGCAGATGATCGCCGACTTCATGAAGCCGGAGGGCTCGATCTACTTCGACGCGATCTTCGGGGCGTGCGATGGTCAGCATGCGACGCGCAACTGGCTGATCCCGGCGATGGCGTCGATCGACTTCATCGAGTTCGTCCCGCAGGCGCCACACGTGCTGTTCGACGATGGGGAGGGTGGCACCTCGCTCGACGAGTGGGAGATGGTCGCCGTGATCGGAGACGATCGCATGCCGTTGGCGAAGGGAGTGAGCGTTCGGCGCTACCGAGACGGATGGATCACGTGGGCGTGCGACGTGTACGACTCCTCGGTCTTCCGGGTCCCCCCGCCGCCCGAAGCGGACATCGAGGCCGCGCCGATTCCCGAGTGGCCCCGTACGGTGTGGCACGCCGACCCGAGCGTGCCCGAGACCCGGTCGGCAGATGTGGACTGGCATGCCATGGCCGACGAGTTCCACCCGACCGACTCGGTGTACGTCGACCCGATCTTCGGTGAGGTCCGCGGTCGCGATGCGATCCGCGCGTGGCTCGACGACATCATGCCGAAGGCAGGCAACCTGGTCTTCGAACCTCTCGGGCCCGTGCTCGATGACGGCTCCACATCGGTTCAGGAATGGCAGCAGATGGCGGTGCAACCCGATGGCAGCCGTGTGTTCATGACGCGTGGCACGAGCGTGCGTCGCCGGCGTGACGGGTTGATCGTGTACGCCATCGACTACTTCGACACCGCCTCGATCATGGATCCCGAGGTGCAGGCCGCCGGTCTCGCGGCGGGTGCGACGATGACGGCCGACGACATCGCCCGATACCGAACCGTCGGCTGAGTCGGGCCGCGATCAGAGGCGTTGCCACACGGCGCGCAGCGCTCGTACGGCGTCGTCCTCGTCGGCGCCGAGCTGGCGGGCGACGATCACCAGGGCCTCGGCCGCCTGCTCGAGACCAACCGTCCGTTCACGTTTCGTCGACGGCGCCACGTCTGCGACGTAGGTGCCGTTGCGGCCGTGGCGCTCGATGACGGTGTCGCCCTCGAGCAGCTCGTACGCGCGCTCGATGGTTCCCTTGGCGAGGCCGAGGTCGGCGGCGAGCTGTCGAATCGTCGGCAGGCGAGCACCAGGTGCGAGCGTGCCGGCCGCGACCATCCGTCGGATCTGTTCGCGCACCTGCTCGTACACTGGAAGCGCCCGGCTGGGATCGACCGACAGGATCATGCGATCACAGGATCGCGGTGGCCGCTCATCAGGAAGTCGAGACCGAGCCTGCGGTTGTGCCACCACAGCACGAACGCGCACAGCCACGCCGCAACCCCGAGCACCTGGGCGAATTCGCCGATGGTCGAGTCGAGAGCGAAGCAGGCTCGGGCCACGAGGGCGAGCGCGAAGAACGTGGCAGGCCGGGCGAGGCCTCGGCCGATCGCGAGTTCGCGCTGCCAGGTCGTCGGCGCGGGTGAGCTTGTCGGACACGGCAGGTCGTGCCCGCGTCGCGACACGCTGCTGTGCGAGCCGGGCGACGCCGAGGGCCAGGAGTGCACCGAATGCCCACCACGTGGCCGACCGGGTGTCGCTGTCCCACGCCCCGGTGATCGCAGCACCGCCCGCGACGACTGCCACGCCGATCATTCGGCGAGCGTCGCGGCGCGTGAGGTAGTCGCTCACCGCGCGCACCTCGATGCGGGCAGTTCGCGGGCCGGACTGTCGGCGGATGTGGTGCAGTTCCGCGAGCACGGCTCCGGCGGCGATGCCGCCGGAGCCGAACACGAGAACGTCGCCGTTCAGTCTGCGTGCCGAAGAACCACGCCACCACGCCGGCGAAACCTCCCACGAAACGTGCCCACCGGGCACGCTCGAGCCAGCGTTGGAGCAGGCGCTGCTGGTCGGGGTCGGCGGCGAGATGTTGGGCGATCTGCGGGGCGTCGCCGTCCATGCCGGCGAGTTGCAGGCCGAGGCTCAGGAGCACGTAGAAGAGGACGGTCAGCAGGACGGCAAGGGTGAGCACCAACCACACATCGGCACTGGAAGTTCTGTTGCCGTCGTTGGTGCGCACGGGCACGATCGCGGCCACTGCGAGCATGAGCACCGAGACGGTGGTGATGCCTCGCCAGCCGAGCAATCGGCGGGCTCGTGCTGGCCATGTGGAGTTCCCTCTTGACTGTCCCATTGTCCTAAGACAATATGACAATCATCGTCCGATCGCAAGAGGCCAAATCCGTGAACACACTCGCCGCACCGCCGACGGAACCAGATCCGATCGATCAGCTGATCCCGCCGCCTCGCCCGTGGTGGGTGCGACTCGTCGTCGGTCTCGGCGTGGTGGTGTCCGTCGGCACCATCTCCTTTCTCGTGGGGTTCGGTTACCTGTACCCGCGGCCGGAGTGCTGTGGCAGCGGCAGCGGTTCTGCTCCGATGGTGTTGGCCCCGGATGGCGAGTCGGTGATCGTGCAGGCGTACGTCTTCAACTCGAGCGGTCGCGACCTGGAGATCCTCTCGGCCGACGCCGACCTCCCGGGCGCCCAGGTAATCGACGTGGGGTTCGTCGACTCGCCGGGCGCGGCGATCGGCGTCGTGCCAGACGAGTTCCCTGCAGTGATCGGTGGAACCGAGTCAGGGTTGATCTCGATCAGGTTCGTGCCCGTGGACTGCGCCACCGACGAGCGGGAGTGGGGGACGGTCGATCTACGACTCGACGTGGTGAACCGCTGGCTGCCGAGCATCGATCGGACCTATCGACTGCCCGACCCGATCGTCGACCGCGACCAGCAGTCGCTCAACGTGTTCCCCCCCGATGACAACCCTCGCTGGTCCCAGCTGCGTGACCCACTCGAGGCAGCCTGCGCGCTGATCGCAGCCGTTCCGAGCTGACTCGTCAGGCCACGGGTCGGAAGCCGATGCGCAGCTCGCGGAAT
Source organism: uncultured Acidimicrobiaceae bacterium (assembly GCA_963791635.1). Lineage (GTDB taxonomy): Bacteria > Actinomycetota > Acidimicrobiia > Acidimicrobiales > Ilumatobacteraceae > VFMC01. The sequence continues at coordinate 48,127 of CAWBTC010000018.1, read as the reverse complement.
GCGCGGCAGGAAGTAGTTCGGCGCAATGGTGAGATCGGTGTCGTCGAGGAACCACATCTCGTCGATTCGCTCGACGATCGCGCGAAAGCCGGCGAGCAACTCGCGGCGGGCGAGCGGAGCGCCCAGGCAGTGATGCGTGCCGAAGCCGAAGGTCACGTGCTTGCGGCCGTCGGTGCGGTCGAGATCGAAGCGGGCGGGTGCGTCGAACTGGCGGTCGTCACGGTTGGCGGCCGAGTAGCCGACGAGCACGAGCGAACCGGCCGGGATCGTGACACCGTGCATCTCTACGTCGACTGCAGTGGTGCGCATCAGCCGCTGCACCGGCGACTCCAGGCGCAGCACTTCCTCCACCAGCACGGGCAAGTAGCGCTCGGGATCGCTCTTCAGCAGCACCCACTGGTCAGGGTGCTGGATGAGCAGGCGCACGCCGCCCGAGATCGCGTTGGTGGTGGTCTCGGAGCCACCGACGAAGGTATCGGCCATCATCTCGGCGTGGAGCTCCTCGTCGGTGAGGCACCGGCCCCACTCCGGGATCGGTGTGTTCACGAGGTCGGACAGCAGGCTGTCGTCGGGCCCGTCGCGCAGCCGCTCGAAGATCGGTTGGAAGTAGTGCTGCGCCTCGATCTCCATCTCCGTCGACCAGATCACCTGCTCGGGCGTCTGCATCAGGCCGAGCCGCTGCACCCATGCGTCGGTCCACGCCTTGATCCGCCAGATGTCATCGGGGTTCGCGCCCATCTGCACGCCGATCACGATGAGCGGTAGTGGCACGGCGAACTGGCGCACGATGTCGCACGTACCGGCATCGATGAAGTCGTCGATCAGCTCGTGAGCGAGGTCGCGGATCGCAGGTTCGAGCTCGGCGATCTTCTTCGGTCGGAACGCGTGGTCGAACAGCGCGCGCATCTGGCGGTGCTCAGGGTCGTCGCGGCCCGCAAGGGTGCGTCCGGGTACCCAGCCCTTCTCCTCGTACAGCGACTGGATCTCTGGCCGCATGCTGCGGCGGCCGCTGTTGACGAACCGTTCGGTGTCGACGAGCACGGTGCGGACGTCGTCGTAGCGGGTGACCAGGTAGCCCCTCAGACGGGGGTCGAACCACACGGGCGCGTCGTCACGAAGCGTGCGGTAGGCGTGATACGGGCAGTCATTGACCGCTGAGTCGAAGAAGTCGACGCCGTCGATCGGCATCGGCTCGTCGAGTGAAGGTAGGTGATCTGCGCTGCCGGCAGCCGATGCTGACGGATCCTCGACGTGCGACATGGCCCCCCTTGTCGTGCAGTCCTGATGAGCCGGACTGTACCCATCACTGTGGAGCCGCGACGGACCGGCGGGACCAGACCACTGGGACCAGACCACTGGGACCAGTCCACTGGGACCAGTCCACTGGGACCAGACCATGCGGGCCCGTACCTGGGTGCGCGACCGATGCGACGCGACGGGCTCAGGCGGCGGTGGGTGGTGTGAGCGACCAGCGGATGAGCTGGGTGATCGCTGCGCCGGCGGGGCGCACGAGCATCGTCTCGCTCACCGGGAGCAACGGCAGGCGCAATGGCCACCGGGCCCACACAGGGAGCAGCGAGACGGCGGCCGCGCCGAGCACTGCGTAGGGGGCTCTGGCTGCAAAGGGCAGCGGGGGTTCGAGCAGGAGGAAGCGGGCCGCATCGCGTGCTTCCTTGGTGCTCTGCAGCTCGGATCGGTACTCACGCAACTCGCCCTTCAGCTCACGCACGTTGACGGGCGGCTCGTTCACGCCGAGCTTGCGGGCCACGAGTGAGGCATCCTTCACGTACGCATCTGCATCCTCGGATGAGAGCGCGGCACTGCCGTATCGTCGATAGGCGGCGAGGAAGCTGCTCACCTCGCACACGTGGACCCACCGCAGGAGGTGAGGATCGTTCGCCGCGTACGGTCGGCCGTCGGCAGCGGTTCCGACCACCCGTTCGTGCACCTTGCGCACGACGGCGATCGATCGTTCAGCGACCGGGATCGGACCGAACGTCGTGGCCGCGAGGAACTCAGCGGTGCGCTGCAGACGGCCCCACGGGTCGGCCCGATAGTCGGAGTGCTGAGCTACGCCGGCCATCGCCAGTGGGTGCAGCGACTGGAGCAGCAGGGCACTCAGGCCACCGACGAACATCGACGCGTCGGTGTGCACCCGCCGGATCACGCGGTCGTCATCGAACCACCTCGGCCCTGGGACGGACATGATCGCCGTCGCCTTCTGGTCGGCGTCGTCACCGATCACCCGCGAGCGGATCTGGCCGGCCAACCAGTGACGCGCCGGGTCGAGCGCGCACGAGCCGGGGGGAACGCGATCGGTCACAACGTAGGTACGACGACGAACGCGATCGCGGCGAGGTGACATCCGGCACCGACGACCGTGAACACATGGAACACCTCGTGGAAGCCGAACACCGTCGGCCACGGATCGGGGCGCTTCACCGCGTAGACGACCGCGCCGACGGTGTAGGCGACGCCGCCGCCCAACACGAGACCGAAGCCCAATCGACCGAGGCCGTCGTACAGCTGTGGGAGGGCGATCGTGGCCGACCAGCCGACGATCACATAGACGGCGGTGAACAATGGGCGTGGCACGTGGAACGGCAACCACTCGAGGGTGATGCCGACGGCGGCGCCAACCCACGCGGTCACCAGCACGGCAGGACGCTGCCAGCCCTCGAGGCCGAATGCGGCCACCGGTGTGTACGCGCCGGCGATCGCAAGGAAGATCGTCGAGTGGTCGAGCCGTTTCATCACCGACAGCGCTCGGGGCCTCCAGCGAACGCGGTGGTACAGCGCCGATACCCCGAACATCGCGAGCGTGCCGATCACGTACACCAGCAGCACCCAGCGTTCGCCCGCCGACGCCTCGGCCAGCGCAACCATGATCACGCTGAGCACGGCGACTGCGGTGAACGCCACCACGTGCGACCAACCACGCAGCATCGGCTTCAGGGGTGGGGTGTCGAGGACCTGCACGTCAGTGACCGTACCCGTCCGCCGGCGTCGGCGCCCGTCGGCCGAACCCGACTTCCGGCACACGTTCGGCCGCCGGTCGCGACCCGGCCGTCGGTCGAGACGCCGACTCAGGCGTCGACGGCGTGGGAGCGCAGATCGGCCAGCGAGCTGAACTCGAGCGCCGAGACGTGGGTCGACGCGAGTCGCACCTTGGGCGCCGCCCCTGCCTCGAACGCCTCTTGCCAGCGCGGCGCGCAGAGACACCACTGGTCGCCGTCCCTGAGCCCCGCAAAGCCGTACTGCGGCATGGGCGTGCTGAGGTCGTTGCCGGCCTGCTTGCTGAAGACGAGGAACTCCTCGGTCATCACGGCGCACACCACGTGTACGCCCGGATCGTCACCGTGGTTCTCGCAACACCCCGTCCGGTAGTAGCCCGTCAGCGGGTCGAGCGAACACGATTGCAGCTCTTCACCGAGGACGTTGATCTGATTCACGGGCGTGAACCTACGACACGTTGACGTTCAGTGCCTTGCCGATGCTGTAGGTGACCACGCACGCAGCCAACATGATCAGCACCTGCCGGGAGGCCGCCTTGGTGCGGTTGCGCTCTGCGAACTGGCCGATCGCCCATCCGAGAGCGGCTGCGGCCAGTACGCCGATCACCACCGAGGCGATGGTGGCGCCATTGCCCGATCCGGTGAACCAGGGAATCACCGGCAGGATCGCGCCGAGCACGAAGCACACGAAGGACAGACCGGCCGCCAGCCATGCCGACGGGAGCTCGTTCGGGTCGATCCCGAACTCCTCTCGTGCGTGTACCAGCAGCGCGCGCTCGGGATCGCGCATCACGTCGGAGGCGGCCTGACGCGCGGTCTCGAACTCCATGCCATGGCTCTCGTACATCTCGGCCAGCTCGCGCTGCTCGGCCTCGCTGTTGATGCCGAGCTCGCGGCGCTCGACCTCGAGCTCGCGAGTGATCAGCTCGTTCTGCGCAGAGATGCTGATCCACTCGCCCGCAGCCATGCTCACGGCGCCGGCGACGGCGCCGGCGATGCCTGCCAGACGCACGACGGTGGAGTCGACGCCGCTCCCGGCGAAACCGATCACGAGGAGCACGTTGCTGGTGAGGCCATCGCTCATGCCGAACACGCCGGCTCGGGCAAGTCCTCCGGCAACTTCACGGTGTCCTGGGTGTGCTTCGCCCCGACGGGTGACGACATGTCGGCTCATGGGCGTCACGTTACCCGTCATCACCGGCCCGGGTTTCGGGCCATCGGTCACGATCCTTCTGGTCGCGAGCTCCCGCGAGAACCGCCGAGGATCGCGTCCGGAACACTGCGGGCCGATCTGAGCGGGGGACCGCCGCAGCGTTCTGGTCGCGATCTCCCGCGAGAACCGCCGACATCCGCGACCAGAACGCTGCAGGCCGATCTGTCTTGGGCCGATGTGTTCGAGCGACCGCCGCAGCGTTCTGGTTGCGATCTCCCGCGAGAACCGCCGACATCCGCGACCAGAACGCTGGACAGGCGGGGTCTCGAACGAACGGTCGTCTCGCGCTGAGATGCCACACTGGTGGCACCCTGACGTGTGACAACGGCGTCGCACCGATTGGAAAGAGGTACCACACACATGGCACTCACCCTCGCGGTCGGTCAGGCCGGCGACGACTGGCTCGCTGCCACACGCGGCGAGCTCGGCGCGCAGGCAGGGGTGCTCGACAGGCTTGCTCCCGTGCTGCCGGCCGGCTACGACGAGCTGAACTACCCGCCCACCGCCGCACTCGACCTGCCCCGCATCGTCGCACTCGCCGATGGCGGCGGCGACATCACCACCACGGTGATGCGGTTCGCCGAAGCGGGACCCGACGAGTGGCGCTTCCGCGTGTACCGCAACGGTGCATCGATCCCGTTGGCCGACCTGCTGCCGCTGCTCGACCATCTGGGCATGCGCGCCCAGGACGAGCGGGCGTTCGCGTTCCACCTCGACCACGACACTCACGTGCATCTGCACGATGTGGGCGTGAAGGTGCCCGCTGGTGTCGACCTCGCGGACGAGGGCCTCGCGACCGAGCTGTGCCGGGCGTTCGAGGGGGCATTCCGCGGCACGATCGAGACCGACGGCTTCAACCGGCTCGTGCTCGGTGCCGGCCTCACCGCTCGTCAAGTGGAAGTGGTGCGCGCGTACGCGCGGTACGTGCGTCAGATCGGGTTCCCGTTCAGCCAGCAGTACATCGAGTCGACGGTCGTGCGTCATGCAACGATCACCAAGGTGATCGTTGAGCTGTTCGAGCACCGCTTCGATCCCGATCTCGAGCGGCCTGCCGACGGTGACGCAGCGTTGCGTGAACGCCTCGCGCAACTGCTCGATGCGGTGCCCAGCCTCGATGACGACCGCACGCTTCGTGCCCTGTTGATGCTGGTGGACGCCACGCTCCGCACCAACGTGTACCGCGAGGGAGCCCACGCGGCAGTACCCGCGAGGTGATGGCGTTCAAGCTCGATCCGGCGAAGGTGCCCGACCTGCCGCTGCCGCGTCCGATGTTCGAGATCTGGGTGTGCTCGCCACGCGTGGAGGGCGTGCACCTGCGTGGTGGCCCGATCGCTCGGGGTGGCCTGCGCTGGAGCGACCGGCGCGAGGACTTCCGTACCGAGGTGCTCGGCCTCGTCAAGGCGCAGATGGTGAAGAACGCGGTCATCGTGCCGACGGGAGCGAAGGGCGGCTTCTTCCCCAAGCGGCCGACGTCGAGCCCGGAGGAGTACCGAGCAGAAGGCGTCGCGTGCTACCAGGCATTCGTGAGTGGCCTGCTCGACCTCACCGACAACATCGTCGACGGCGAGATCGTGCCGCCGCCGCGCACCGTGCGGTACGACGGCAACGACCCCTACCTCGTGGTCGCGGCCGACAAGGGCACAGCCACGTTCAGCGACATCGCCAATGCGATCTCCGCGTCGTACGGCTTCTGGCTCGGCGATGCGTTCGCGAGTGGCGGAAGCGCGGGCTACGACCACAAGGCGATGGGTATCACCGCCCGAGGTGCGTGGGAGAGCGTACGCCGCCACGCGCGCGCGATCGGCAAGAACGCCGACAGCGACCCCATCACTGTTGTCGGCATCGGCGACATGAGTGGCGACGTGTTCGGCAACGGCATGCTGCGGTCGTCACACCTGAAGCTGCTGGCTGCGTTCGACCATCGTCACATCTTCCTCGACCCCGACCCGGATCCGGCCGAGTCGTACGCCGAGCGTGCACGGTTGTTCGCCCTCGCACGCAGCAGCTGGGACGACTACGACAAGGCGGTGATCTCTGCTGGGGGAGGCGTGTTCTCGCGTACAGCGAAGCACGTCGATCTCTCGCCGCAGATGCAGCGCGTGTTGGGTACCGACCGAGCCACGTTCACCCCGCTCGAGCTCCTGGCGACCATCCTGAAAGCACCGGTGGACGTGCTGTGGAACGGTGGCATCGGCACGTACGTGAAGGCCAGCAGCGAGAGCCATGCCGAGGTCGGTGACCGTGCGAACGACGGCCTGCGGGTGAACGGCAACGAGTTGCGGTGCAAGATGGTGGGCGAGGGCGGCAACCTCGGCCTCACCCAACGCGGGCGGATCGAGTACGCGCTCAACGGCGGGCTCGTGTACACCGACGCGATCGACAACTCGGCCGGCGTGGACTGCAGCGACCACGAGGTGAACATCAAGATCCTGTTGTCCGACGTGATGACGTCGACAGGCATGACGCTCAGCGAGCGCGACGAGCTGCTCGCCTCGATGACCGACGAGGTTGGTGAGCAGGTGCTCGACGACAACCGGGCACAGACGCTCGCGCTCGCCATCGCCCGCCGCCAGGCGCTGCCGATGGTGAACGTTCACGCGCGCTACCTCAACACGCTGGAATCCGAAGGATGGATCAACCGCTCGCTCGAGTTCCTTCCCACGGACAAGCAGATCGCCGAGCGTCAGGCAGGCGGCGGCGGCCTCACCACGCCTGAATTCGCGGTGCTGCTCGCGTACACGAAGACCACCAACATCGACCTGATGGTCCAGGCCGGGCTGCCCGACGATCCATACCTGGAGCCCGAACTGGTGCGGTACTTCCCGACGGCGCTGCGCGAGCGGTTCGCCGAGCAGATCGATCGGCACCGCCTGCGCCGCGAGATCATCGCAACTCAGATCGGGAACCAGCTGGTGAACATCTCGGGCATCAGCTTCGACCATCGCATCCTCGAAGACACCGGGGTGGGCGTCGTGGACATCACCCGCGCATGGATCGCGGCGCGCGACGTCTTCGACCTGGTTCGTTGGTGGGACCGGATCGAAGAGCTCGGGGCCGACGTGCGCCTCGATGTTCAGGTGGAGCTGTTCCTCGAAGCGCGGCGGATGCTCGAACGGGGCGTGAGTTGGATCCTGCGGCACCGTCGACCGCCGGTGGCGATCGCCGAGGTGGTGCAGCAGTTCCGCGTTCTGATGGAACGGCTCGCGACTGCCCAGGACGAGGTGCTCACCGGACGGATGCGCGACCTCACGTTTGCGCTCGAGGCGAGCCGTCTCGCCTCGGGCGTGCCGGAGGATCTGGCGCAGCGCTCGGCGATGTGGCCGTTGGCGCACACCGCGTTCGACGTGATCGAGATGGCGCAGCAGTCGGGCACCGGCGTGGCGACGGTCGCCAAGGCGTACTGGGAGATGTTCGAGGCCGTCGATGCGGGATGGTTGTGGGATGCCGTCGGCGCACTACCGCGCAGCGACCGGTGGCAGACCCAGGCTCGTTCCGCGCTTCGTGACGATCTGCTGGCCGCGCTGGCTGAGCTCACCGAGGACGCCGTGGGTGTCGGCGGCGTCGAGGTCTGGAAGACCGCAAACGACCGGGTGCTCACCCGAGCAACCGCGATGCTCACCGAGATCCGCCGAGCCGAGAGCTATGACGTGACCACGTTGTCGGTGGCGTTGCGCCAACTCCGCAACCTCGTGCTCACCACGGTGCGAGCTCACTGACGCTCGGTCCTCGGGCACGGCGCGGCCCTTGCCGGCAGGGGAGCGCGGATAGCGTGCTTCGAGCTATGGACGCCCCTCGCATTCCGCCGCGGTTTCGAATCGCACCGTCACCCACGGGCTACTTCCACGTGGGCGGTGCCCGCACCGCGCTCTACAACTGGGCGCTCGCCAAGCGACTTGGCGGCACGTTCGTGCTGCGCATCGAGGACACCGACGCCGATCGCAACCGGCCCGAGTGGAACCAGGGCATCATCGATGCCCTCGCATGGATCGGCATCCATTCGGATGACCCCACCTTCGAAGGCCCGTACTTCCAGAGCCACGACGCCGAGCGCCATGTGGCCGAGGCCGGGCGTCTGTTCGAGTCCGGTGCCGCCTACTACTGCGAGATGACACCCGACCAGATCCAGGAGCGAGCCAAGGCCGAGGGCGTCACCGGCTACGGAGGTTGGTCGCGCGACCTCGGGCTCGGGCCGGGCGCGGGTCGGGTGCTGCGCTTCCGGGTGCCCTCGGGATCCACGGTGGTGCGCGACCTCGTGCGCGGAGAGGTGGTCTTCGACAACGCGACGATCGAGGACTTCGTGCTGTTGCGCGGCAATGGGTCGCCGATGTTCCTACTCGCGAACGTGGTCGACGACGTGACGATGCGGATCAGCCATGTGATCCGTGCCGAGGAGCATCTGCCGAACACGCCGAAGCAGCAGATGCTGTGGGAGGCCCTCGGTCACGAGTCGCCCGTGTGGGCGCACGTGCCGCTGCTGGTCAACGAACAGCGCAAGAAGATCTCCAAGCGCCGCGACAAGGTGGCGCTCGAGAGCTACCGCGACGAGGGCTACCTCGCCGACGCGATGGTGAACTACCTCATGACGCTCGGTTGGTCGCCGGGCGACGAGGAGATCCAGCCGTGGTCGGCGATGCAGGAGGCCTTCGCACTCGAGGACGTTGCGAAGTCTCCTGCGTTCTTCGACCTGAAGAAGCTGGCGGCGTTCAACGGCACCTACATCCGTGCGATGTCGGTCGACGAGTTCGTTGCGGCCGCCGAGCCGTGGTGCGCGCAATGGCGTGAGGCGCATCCAGACGCGAGGCTGGGATGCAGACCAGTTCGCCGCGATGGCACCGTTCATCCAGCAGCGGGCGACCACGCTGGCCGAGGCGCCGGGTGTCGTGGACTTCATGTTCTTGCCGCATCCGCAGTTCGACGAGAAGGACCTGTCGAAGGCATGGGCCGTGGAGAACGCGGCAGAGCTCGTCGCCGAGACGATCACTGCGTACGAGACGTGCGAGTGGACCCACGACGCGCTGAAGACTGCGTTCGATGCGATCGCCGAGGCGCACGGGTTGAAGCCGGGCAAGGCGCAGGCGCCGATCCGAGTGGCGATCACCGGACGCACCGTCGGGCCCGCCGTTGTACGAAGCGATGGAGCTGCTCGGTCGCGACGAGGTGCTGCGCCGGCTGCGTGCGCTCCCCAGGGGCGTCCACGTCGCGTGAGCGACGATCTCTGGTCCGCCACCACGGCGCTCGATGCGCCAGTGGTCGATCCCACGCCCGTGGGTGGCGTGCGGATCCTGCGGCGCCGGCGCTGGCCGAAACGAGCGTTCCTGTCGCTGCTGGCGTTCGTGCTGGTGATGGTTGGGTACTTCGGGATCTCGCTGTACCAGGTGTGGTCGACCGGTCGCAGCGACGAGGCCAGGGACGTGGATGCGATCGTCGTGATGGGCGCGGCCCAGTACGACGGGCGCCCGTCGCTGCAGTTGCAGGCGAGGCTCGACCACGTGCTGGAGCTGTGGGTCGCCGGGTATGCGGACACGATCGTGGTCACCGGAGGCAAACAGCCCGGCGACCGCTTCACGGAGGCAGATGCCTCGGCCGACTACCTGATCGAGCGGGGAGTACCCGACGCCGCGATCGTGCGCGAGGGCGAGGGCCGGTCGTCGTACGAATCGTTGCGGGGTGTGGCCGAGCTGCTCGCGCCGTTGGGAAAGCGATCGGTGTTGATCGTGAGTGACCCGTTCCACCTGTTGCGCAGCCGCCTTTCGGCCGAGGAACTGGGCCTCACCGCCTACGTGTCGCCGACGCCCACCACCACGGTCACCGGTGGCGAGGAGTTCGCTCGCGAGGTCAAGGAAGCCGCGGGGGTGGCCGTCGGTCGCATCATCGGTTTCGACCACCTCCTCGACATCACCGGCTGACGGGTCCGCCCGTCGTCGTCCGTGAGCGAAACGCCGCGTGAGGCGACCGTTGGCTCACGGATGATCGTCAGCGGGTGAGGGTGAGCTCGCCGTCGACTCGGTCGATCACGTCGGCGACCAGACGAAACGACTTCATCCGATCTGCGGGGGCGTGGATGTTGGTGGTGATCAGCAATTCGTCGGCGCCGGTGCGGGCGACGAGTTCGAGCAGCCCGGTGCGGACGGTCTCGGGCGATCCGATGACGTGGCTCGAGGTCCAGCTGCGCACGATCTCGCGTTCCATCGGCGTGTACAGGTGGGCGGCGGCCTCCTCAGGCGAGGGGTACACGTCGGGACGACCCTGGCGGAGGCGGACGATCGCAAGCGCCCCCGAGCCGGCCAGCCACTGGGCGTGCTCGTCGGTGTCGGCGCAGACGACGTTCACCCCGAGCGCGAGCTTCGGTACCTCGATCTGGCCGGGGCGGAACGTGGCGCGATAGGCCTGCACTGCGGCGTTGGTGTTGCCCCCGGCGAAGTGGTGGGCGAACGCGAACGGCAGGCCGAGGTGACCGGCGAGGGTGGCGCTGTAGTCGCTACTGCCCAGCAGCCAGATGTCAGGCGAGTAGCCACGGGCCGGCACGGCGTGGATGGAGCCGGACGTGTTCCTCGAGGAATCGGATTCGGAGGGCGAACCCTCGAAGTAGCCCATCAGCTCGGCGAGCTGGCGAGGGAAATCGTCTGCGGTCTCGTCGCCGGCGCCGCGGCGCAGCGCTCGAGCCGTGAGCCGATCGGTGCCGGGGGCACGGCCGAGGCCGAGGTCGATGCGGCCGGGGTGCAGCGCCTCCAGCATGCCGAACTGCTCGGCGACCGCAAGGGGCGAGTGGTTGGGCAGCATCACGCCGCCCGAGCCGAGCCGGATGCGGCTGGTTGCCTGCGCGAGGTGGGCGATCAGGACCGCCGGCGACGAGCTGGCGATGCCGGGCATGTTGTGATGCTCGGCGACCCAGTAGCGCCCGAAGCCCAACTCATCGGCCAGACGGGCGAGCGCGATCGACGCGTGCAGCGCATCGGCTGGCGTACTGCCGGACGAGACGGGGGCGAGATCGAGGACGGAGAGCGCGACGGAAGGCATGCAGCTCGCAACGTATCGGGCAGGCGCCGGTGTTCCCGGGGTGGACGGTCGTGGCTGTGCCATGTGGCGATGTGCACCGCTGAATGAGGTGGGAGCCCCGGACAGTGGTGGTTAGAATCGGTGTTCCACGGGTTCCGAGAAGGTCTCGATGGGGAATGGTGTAATTGGCAACACAGCAGTTTCTGGTACTGTTATTCAGGGTTCGAGTCCTTGTTCCCCAACCATCGCAAGCGAAAGAGCCGGTCCGTTGAGGGCCGGCTCTTTCCGTTCCCGGCCGGAGTCGAGGATGATTGCTCGATGGCTTCGCGCACCGGCCTCGAGCGCTCAGGTTCGGGCGTTCGACCTTCAGGGTCTGAGGGATTCGCTCGACAACGATGCACACCCGTGCCGCCACCTTGAGAGGTGAGAAGACGGGTCCGAGCGAGTGCTGCCCCGCACCACGCTGTATCGAGGCGAACTGTGGAGCCTGCAGACCGTGTACGTCAACTACCGGAGTTTCAGCGGTCGTGACCGTCGCTCAGCGCGAGAGCCCGAGGCTCCTCGCCGAGTTCTTGCTGAGGCGGGACGAGGAGTTTGGTCGGAGAGGGAGCTGGCGCGGTGACGGATGGGACTGTCAGAGCATCGAGACGCGTTGCTCGTATTGGTACACGAATGGTTCCGTGTTCGCGAACCGTTGCGCCCATGTGAGGAACGTGGTCTCCTCCATCGGCCGTCCGAAGTAGTAGCCCTGGCCTGCGGAGCAGCCGAATCCGCGAAGGAGCTCGAGCTGCTCAGGTCGTTCCACGCCCTCGGCGATGACCGTCTTCTCGAGTGCGTCAGCGAGGGCCATGATCGCCTTGGCAAAGGCTCGCTGGCTCGGCGAGGTGTCCAGATCGTCGATGAAGGCCTTTGCGATCTTGATGTTGTCCACGGGGAATGATTGAAGGTAGCTGAGCGACGAGTACCCGGTGCCGAAGTCGTCGAGCGACAGTGACACGCCGAGTTCGTCGAGCAGTGTGAGCACCTCGGTCGCCTCGTCGGCCCGATCCGACATCAGGTTCTCGGTGACCTCGATGCACAACCGATCGGGGGTCAGTGCATGCCGTTCGAGTGCAGCGCGAACCACGGCGACGATCTCGTGGTCCTTGAAGTGCCGAGGTGACAGGTTGACGCTCACCGATGGAACGAGGCCTGGGTACCGGACATCGACCCTGGCCAACCAGGCGCAGGCCTGGTCGAGGATCGATCGATCGATCTCCACGATCAGCCCCGTCTGCTCCGCGACGCCAAGGAAATCATCAGGCGCGAGGACTCCTCGGGTCGGGTGCTTCCACCTCACCAGCGCCTCCGCGCCGACCAGCGCTGGTTCGGCGAGCTTGACGATGGGCTGGAACCACGCGACGAACTGGGCGGACGTCAGCGCACGGGCGATCTCCGACTGGAGGTTGAAGCGCTCGATGTTCGACTCGAACATCGACGACTCGAACTCGACGGCGCGGTGTTTGCCCTCTGCTTTCGCTACGTACATCGCTGTGTCAGCGTTGCGCATGATGGCCTCTGGATCCGACTTGGGATCGATCCGAGCGATGCCGACACTCGCTCGGATCTCGAGTTCGTAGCCCTGGACGCGAGCGGGTTGCTCGAGTTCGGACAGGATCCGTAGAGCGGTCGCGCTTCCGTCGTCGCCGTCGGAGCCAGTGAGGAGCACTGCGAATTCGTCTCCACCGAGACGGGCGGTCAGGTCGGGGTCACTGACACACCTGCGCAACCGATTCGCCACTTCGACCAAGAGGGCGTCGCCGACGGCATGCCCGAAACTGTCGTTGACGGTCTTGAAGTCGTCGAGATCGATGAACAGCACGGCGCCGCGCATGCCCCCGTGCAGTTCGATCAGCGCTCGGAGTGAGTCGCGGAACAGCGTGCGATTGGCGAGTCCGCTCAACGGGTCATGGAGCGCCTGTTCCGTGAGGCGTGCCTCGAGGATGCGCAGTTGTTCGAGTGATTGCTCGAGACGACCGTTTTCCAGAGCCACCGCCGTCTGACCGGCAAGGGTGTCCGCCAAGCGCACATCGTTGGCGTCGAAGTCGACCACCTGGCTCAGCCGGTCGGCCACGATCAGTGCACCGAGCATCCGATGCTCGCCACGCATCGGGGCGAGCACGGCGTTCCGGAAGTCCAACGCGGCGAGCAGGCGAGTGTCCTCTGGCGCGACCTCGGGCCGGAGGAGTCGAGCCTTGCCGGGCGCGACGACGTCCAGCGCCAGCGCACTCCGTTCCGCCGACGCCGCGGACGCCGCTACGAAGGAACCATGCTCGACCCTGACGCAGACAGCGTCCTTCTCGGGGTCAGGGAGGTAGACGATCTCAGCGACAGCGACGTTGAAGGTCTCGCAGGCATGGCACAGCAGCTCGATGAGCGCCTCGTCGAGCTCGGTCGATCGGTTGAGCAACTGGGTGGCGTGATTCAAGAAGTCGAGACCTTCGTTGCGCCTCCGTTGCGTGGTGTATGCCCAATTGGCCAAGTACGTGCCGGTGATCGGCACGAGCAACAACCAGGCGAGGCCGGGGGAAGAGGCGACGACGATCGAGGCGATTCCAGCGAGGCTGGTGGTGAACGTCGCCGTCAACATCCCGAACGTCATGCCAGACCGCAGGTCGACGAGCCGCCACGATCCAGCCGAGATCGAGATCACCGCAAACACCAGCAGTGTGGCGAGGGCCGCCTCGACGAGGAGAGCGAGAATGGCAGCGAGCACGATCGCCGGGCGGAACGGCTGCCACGTGGACACAAGTGCATGGAAGACGCCGATCGCCGTCACCGTCGTGATCGCGAAGACACCAGTGTTGAAGAGCAACTTCAACGGTCCTTGCTTGCGGTGCACCGCAAGCGCCGATCCGGCCCCGAGCAGTTGGGCAGCGATCAGGATCCATGGTGGGGCGAAGATCAGACCGAGCCCGAGCGGGAGCTCGGTGAGCGAGAACGAATGAGCGTCGGCCCGAATGCGCAGATGGACCGCGAACACCTCGGTACAAGCGAACAGCATCGCGAGCACGCTCAACGAGAGCCACCACGGCCACCGGGCGTTCAAGGACCAGTTCTGGTGACCGTGGAGCACTCCGAGCAACAGCCCGGCCGTCGCCCACATCGTGAGGGACAACAGGGCGATCTTGGTACGTGTCGAAATGTGACGACGGCTCGACGCGCGCCCCTGAGGGTCGCTCGTCGAGCCGTCCTGCCTGGTCACGAAGACTTCATCGGTACGTCGACCACCGCACATGAGTGGGTTCGTGGGGGAATCTGACCGGCGGTCTCAGTCCCAGCTTCCGCTGGACCAGTTGTGCCCGCTCCAGGTCGAACCGGACCAGGTCGAACCGGACCAGGTCGAACCGGACCAGGTCGAACCGGACCAGGTCGAACCGGACCAGGTCGAACCGGACCAGGTCGAACCGGACCAGGTCGAACCGGACCAGGTCGAACCGGACCACGTCGAACCGGACCACGTCGAACCGGACCACGTCGAACCGTTCCAGGTTCCACCCGACCACGCCGATCCGTTGGCCGTCGCTGTGGCGACCGCCACCGAGTTGAACGGCTTGCCGAAGATGTCCTTCTCGCCGGTCAGCGTCACGCCGTTCTGGGTGAGGTGATCCGATCCCCGGGACAGCTCGAGCGAACCGCTTCCCGTCGAGTTCGAGAACTTCTGGACATAGGTCCCTGGCGTCTTCGCCAACAACTGGGTCATGTTCAATCTCGCCGGCGCCCTGGGCATGTGCTCGTGGCACCTGACACCAGAGTCGCATTGCTGGTGATGAACCGCTTCACCTGATCGGGACTGAGCGTGGGGTACTTCTGCAGGATCAACGCGATCGCCCCCGAGGTGACCGCCGCGGCCTGGGACGTTCCGCTGCCACGGAAGTACCGAGCATCGATGCGGCCGCTCGGGAACATCGTGTCGATGAAGCTGTTGGGGACGCGGAGGCCCTGCATGTGCGTCCCTGGCGCGACGAAGTCGGGCTTCTTGCACGTGGCACCACAACCGCTGGCGGAGTAGCTGCCCGATCGTGTCGTCGGTCAACGCTGCGGTCCCCATCGTGTCGTAGCCGCCGACGCCGATGACGTATGGGTTGTACGCCGGGTTGGCGAGCCCCGGCGCACCGCCGCCCTTCTGGAAGCCTGAGTTGCCCGAGGCCGCCACGACGACGATGCCCTTCTTCCAGGCCTGCTCGACCGCGTACGACAGGGGGTCGACTCCTGCCTTCTGCGTCGTGTTCGTGCCGTACGACAGGCTGATCACCCGGATGTTCATCCCGTTGTCGTTGCGGTGTTGAATCACCCAGTTGATCGCCGCGATCACCTGCGACACGTCGGTCGCTCCATCGGCGGAAGCGACCTTGATCGACAGGATCTTGGCGTCCGGGGCGATGCCTCGATAGGCGGATGCCGGTGCAGCGGCGTACGGCGCAGTGAGCGCAGCGTCCTTGCCGGCGATCAGACCGGCCATGAACGTGCCGTGGCCGAAGGTGTCGTAGTTGCGCAGGTTCGAAGCCTGCGACTCGAACGAGAGATCGGGTCCGTAGATCGACCTTTCCGGCGCCGTCGAGCCCAGCGACCGGTGAGACGCCCGAATCGATCAACGCGACGGTGACGCCTTGGCCGGTGTACCCGGCGTTCCACCAGGCCTCGACGCCGGTCTGCCCGGTCACCGAGTTCATCGAGTAGGCGTCCGTCGCCGGGTCGTACGCCGCGGCTGACACACTCACCGGGGCCAGACCAGCGCTCAGAGCGCCAGCCATCATCGCGGTCAGCGAGCCCGCCACCACCAATTGTCTCAACCGCGCTGCGCTTTGCCGGGGACGCCCGCCCCAGGTTCCGCCTCGCACCGCACTTCCTGCCGCAATCCGTGCCACTTTCTCCGCCTCTCCGTAGCTGTCGCGCCACCGGGCGCAATGCAATGGCTGCATGAAACCGCGCCACGGCACCGGAAGACAAGGCGTCGGCGACCATCTTGCGGAACGTCTGACCAACCAGACACCAGCTTGAAAGTCTGCGTGTCGAACGTCGACCGAGAGCGTTCGTCGACCACTCGACCAGGGGGTCGTCGCTCACAGCGAGCTCCGGGATCGCTGCCCCAAGGGCCACGATGGCACCGATGGTCACGGCGCATCGCGTCCCGTCGAGGCTCGCGCTGGGCCGGCGGGTAGGAGATCGGCCCATCGGTCACCGCCTCGAGGCGTGTGCGGGGCACCCGGTACTGGCCACCGACGACGACAGCTGGAATCCCTTCGGCTCCATCGGTCTCCACGAACCGGCCGACGAGGGCGTACGTGGTGGTGCGGCCGTTGCCATTCGTGACGAACCAACTGGCTGTGGAATCAGTAGTGCCAGCTGCGATCACCACGATTGGCCGGTGTCGATGTCGAGCTGGACCAGTTCGACGGCACCATCTGCGGCCAACTGTCCGATCACTGCGAATCGAGCGACCATGACGCCAACGCCGATGACCATGCGATAGTCGGCGCGACCAGGGATGAGCTCCGGCAGGGTGTCGAACTGCGTGGCGAACGTCTCGACGATGCGAAACAGATCGAAGACCTGGAAGTCGTTGGTCGACGGTTGACCATCCGGCCCACGCTCGGCATCGAGCTGTCGGCCGAGGTCTGCGAAGAACCTCGCGGTCGCGGCGAACGACGCGCCGCTCGGTCGTCACCTGGCCGGCGACTCGGTGCCAGCGATGTGATCCTCGAGACGCGCACGGACTCGTGCCAGGAACTCCGGTGGCACGTCAGCGAGGTCGCGGACGATCCCGGCAGCGAAGATCGCGTCCTGCTCGGCCGGCGAGAGCTGCTCCAGTTCTGCGGCTGTCCAGATCCGATGCGCCATGGCGACCAGCGTAGCCAAGGAGGGGCGGCGGTGGAACGGTGGTTGGTGCGACGGAACCCGGCCTCAGGGTGCGGTAGTTGACGCAGTCACGTCGCGGTCACTCGTCGGTGAACGAGCGAGCCCGCAGGTCCTCGATCAGCTGGTTCGTGACGGGCCGCTCCTCGCCTGACGCGAGCCTGCCCGTGATCAGGTCGAGCAGCCGTCGTGTGGTCTCTTGACCCTGACCTCGCTGGTCGTCCATCGCCTCGTTCCACATGGCACGAGTCTGCCGACGGGTCTCGATGGAGGTCAACCGGAAGTTGGGCATCCGACGAGTCACGAGGCTTCAGAGTCGGGGAACTCGATGACGCCGCCGATGATGTCGGCATCGTCGCGGTCGACGCTCGCGAGGAAGTGCGCGTACACGTTCAGCGTGGTCGCCGCGTTGCGGTGGCCGAGGCGGCCGGCGATCGTGCGGGCGTCGACACCCGCACCGAACAACTGAGTGGCGACGAAGTGCCGACGAAGTCGCCGACGAAGTGTGTCAACGAAGTGCCGGTTGACACGAGATTGGCAAGGGCCGTTGAGAAGCAGGAGGGCCGCTCCGAAGAGCGGCCCTGACCTGGCATTTCTTTGCAGCCCCAACGGGATTCGAACCCGTGCCGCCACCTTGAGAGGGTGATCGGGAGCGTCCGTCCAGTGTTGCCGAGTCTCGTGCCGTGTTGTCTGAGCAGGGCAAACGCTAGCCGATCGTCCAGCGAGTGTTGCCCTGTGTTGACCAATCCCGCTCCGTAGATTGGCAAGCAGATTGGCAAGCATCCGCGCCCTGACAACTTCGCGAAAGTGTGGCGGCGCCCGGCGCCTGGTCCATCAGGGTCGACGATCACCGCGACGGGCGCGATCAGACGGCTTCCTCAGGCGGCGTCATCCCGTCCGAGATGGATCGGCACCCGGCGGTCTTCGTCGTCGAACACAGCGACGAGTTCGAGGCGCGCGCCGAGCGCGTCGAGGTACTGGCGCAGTGTCGACACGCGGACGTCGTCGGAGTGCTCGAGCTTGGAGATCGCACCTTGGGTGACGTCGAGCCGGCCGGCGAGTTCGGCCTGGCTGATCGCCTCACCATGACGAAGCTCGTACAGCCGGATCTCCTCGAGGGTCTCAGCGCGGAGGCCCGCGAGTCGCTCTGGCGCGCCGGGCTCGGCGACCACCGCGTCACGGAGTTGAGAGAACTTGGTTCGTGCCATCAGATCAATCCTTCCTCGTCGAGTTCCCTCAGGTACTCGTCATACAGGTCGTCGGCGAGCGGGACTGCCCACCCGTACCAGTCGTTCCACTCGCCCGACTTGTCGCCGCCGAGCAGCAGGATCGCATGGCGCCGCGGGTCGAACGAGAACAGCACGCGCAATGCCCCGCCCTTCGCAGCCCGCAGTTCCTTCATCGACTGATGTCGTGAACTGTGGATCCGGTCCACGACCGGACGGCCAAGATCCGGACCACGTTCTGCGAGCAGGTCGACCCGATCCGTCACGGCCTCTCGTTGTGCATCGGACAGCGTCGACCACCAAGCGACGAACTCATCGGTGACCTCGACCTCCCACACCCGCTCAGTATGAGTGATCACTCATTATGAGTCAAGGCTCATATCATCCGACCTACGCCACTCGAAAGGGTGCAGGCGGAACCATGCGATGGGGCATCCCCACCCAACACAACCGGCGATAGGTGGCAGTGCAGATGAGTTTGATCTGCTCGGCAGGCGCTCTTGCGTAATGCGTCCCGACCGGGCATTTAGCGCTACCTCAGGATGTCGGCAGGCGAAGACGCTGTTGATTGGCCTGGTCGACATGGAAGCCGGGGATGCGAGAGGCTGCGCCTGTGGCGAAGCTCCGGGGGTCCGCGACCTGTCTCTACTTGCTGCCAATGCTCGCGAGCACGGTGCTCGTGTCCTCGTGCGTCACATCGTGCGATGACTACGGGACTGCGGCGCTGACTGTCGGCGTCACCGACTCGACGGGCACCCCGATCTGCGACGCCGACGTCGTTGCGATCGATGGGTCGGAGGAGTTCATCCTGGAAGCGTCAGGATGTTCGTACTCGGGCCCATGGGAGCGCCCTGGCACGTACATCGTGCGCGTCTCTCATAACGGGCGAACCGCGACCAGCGAATCCGTGCGCGTGGCTTCCGGCAAGTGCCACGTGAAGGGCATGCGTGGACCTCGCGATCCCTTCCTGAATGCGAGGGCATAGCTACGGCAGATCTGCAGCCCTGCTCGGGATGACCGCTTGCGTGAAGCGTCCTCACCGGGCAATCTGGGCTGGTGGCCGGTCTACGCGTAGGAGCCAGCGGTCTCTTGGCCATGGTGGTGCTCGTAGTCGGCTGTGGTGGGCAGGACGCCGTCACGCCCATCTCGACCGTCGTTGCGGCCCCGACCCTCACCACACCCTCAACGGCGTCCGCGACGGACTACACCACGGTGACGACGAACCCGGCGACGACTCCTACGACGACGTCCACCGCCAGCTTCGCCGCCGGTCGACCTTGCCGGGGTGACGCAGCCGATCCTCGACAGTGATCTCTGCACGCCCACCTGGGCGCGGATGGTCGCTGGGGGGATGCAGGTCGACCCTCCGCTGGAGCGGGTCAGCTCACAGCCGATCGCCGCCCAGTTCATCGCCCGTCAGACGGACTCGCTGACGCAGCCGTTCCTGCTCGTGGAACGCTTCGTCGCCGACTACGAACTTCCCGCCGACTTCACGAGCGATGTCGACATCAACGGGAGCGCGGCGCGCGTGGACTGGGTCGACGGTGCCGACTCGGGCGGGATCACGTGGCGTCTCGCCGACGGCAGTGAAGCGTTCCTGCGCAGCCAAGGCTTCACACGAGACGAGGCACTGGCACTCGCACGATCGCTGATCCAGCGACCCGCGGACTCGAACGTGCCCGGCTTCGACGTCCAGGCTGGCAACCCGTTCGGCGTCGCCGTGGTCGATGAGACCAATGGGAACATCGTGAACCCGAGGCGAGCGGCGTCGAGTTGCCGACTCGACAACGGGTCGACCGTCACGGTCAATGTGTTCGAGCGCTACCTCGTCGCCGTCGCCGCCTTCATCATCGACCACCCTGAGGAACATGTCCTCGCCGCACGCGATCTGCCGGGCGCCGACGACCGGGTTCTCGTCCTCACCGGCACAGGTCGAAGCCCCGCTCAGTTGGAACGATGTCGCCCGGCACACAGCCGAGTTCATGACGCAAATCCGCCAAGCGACGCCCCAGGAGTGGGCCGACCTCGAGACCGAATCTCCCTGAAGAGAGCTGCTAGCGCCGAACTGCCGTACTGCTCGGCATCGCCGGACGATCCGGAGAGCGCATAACAACGGCGCCGGCACACCGGCGGTATGGGTCAGCTGTCTCAACTGGCGATTCGGGCGTACACGAGGGCATCCGATCTCGAATCACCGATCGTGAGGAAGGACCGGAGACGCCCTTCGAGGTCGAATCCCGCAGCGTGCAGGACCGACTGCGACGGCTCGTTGTTCGGTTCGACCCAGGCCTCGATTCGAGCGAACCCGCCCGATCCGATCGCCCATCCGCCGGCCAGCATCACTGCTCGACGAGCGAACCCGCGCTGTCGTGCGCTCGGGACGACCCAGTACCCGAGGCCGATGACACCGGGCTGCGGCCGCAGCATCATCGACACGAGGCCGACCGCTCGATCGAGGTCGAGCGAATGGATAGCGAGGCTGACGCCCTCACCCGACTCGATGCGTTTCCACTGGCGATCGATGAATGCCCGTCCAGCATCGATGGTCCAGCTTGAAGGAACCGTCGTGCCGGGCGGGATCGAGGGATCGGTGCCGGCCTCGCGAACGCAGTCGAGGTCATCGAACGACCACGGTCGGAGGCTGAGCGCTTCGTCGCTCAACAGAGGATCCGGATAGCTCAATGCCACAGGTGAACCGTACGCGAGGTCGGCGGTTGAGGGCTGCCAGGCCGGATCCGGGTGCGTTGTACGGTGACGCTCGTGGAACTCGACTTCTTCGCTGCGCCGGGGCCGTTCACGCAGCTGACCGTCGAGCAGGCGAACATGATTCGCGACCTCCAGCTGGGCCCAGCCGATCTGTGCCTCGTGGCCCAACGCCTCCTCGTGGCGCCAGGCGATGCGGGCGGTGCCGGATTGAGCGAGCAGCGATTGACGGAACGGAACACACGCCCGTCGACCGTGTTGTTCGCCCGCGTGCTGGAGCTCGATGCCGCAACGCCGCTCGGCGAGACGCGTCCGACCGACCGGCGGGTCGTCGGCACCTGCCGGCACTTCGCCACGTTGGCGACGGCGTTCCTTCGTGCGGCCGCCGTGCCGGCGCGAGCGCGGTGCGGATTCGCGACGTACTTCGTCCCGCCGAAGAAGGTTGACCACTGGATCGTCGAGTTTTGGTCCGGCGAGCAAGGGCGCTGGATCCGGATCGACCCGGAGTACCTGGGCCTGGAGACCCCGACGCGAGCGAGGACCGACGATCTTCGTGACGGCGAGTTCCTCACCGCGGGCGAGGCATGGCAGCTCGTCCGCTCCGGGGCGCACGACCCGATCGACTTCGGTGTGTTTGGGACCGAGAACTGGGGCGTCGGAGAGATCCGCGGCAACGCGATGCGCGATCTGGCGAGCCTTGCTCGCAAGATCGAGATGCTTCCGTGGGACGAGTGGGGTCCGATGCAGGACTCGTACGACAACGCGACGGGTCCTGAGTTCGATCTGCTGATCGACGATCTCGCCGCCGCGACGGCGGATCCCGACCACGGCGACCTGGAGAGCGTCTACGCCCAAATCGCAGTCCCGGCGTCACTCATCAACTGAAGCTTCTTGACAACTGCACGCCACAGGACGTGGGCCGAGAATCCGGCGGAAGGTGGCAGTCGAGCGGTCAGTGGTAGTCAGCGAAGCTCGGGGCGCCGGGCTCCGTGTCGACTCGTGCGCCGTTGGCTGCGTAGCTGATCGCGTGATACCACCCGGCGAGCATGAACAGATCGAGGGCCTGCTCGTCGGACAGGTGTGCTCGCAGTCGTTGCCACAGTTCGTCGTCGAGGTCTGCACGGTCGTGGAGGGAATCCGTGGCCTCGATCAACACTTGGTCTCGCTCGTCGGTCCAGCACGCGTCGGTGGCGTCGCCATGGGTGATCGAACTGACCTGAGCTTGGCTCAGCCCGACTCGCTCTGCGAAGAAGGCGATGTGGACACCCCACTCGTACTCACATCGGCATCTCGCGGAGGTGCGATCGATCACGATCTCTCGGTCCCTCATCGTGAGTGACAGTCGTTTGCTGAGCTCGTAGCCACCCCACGCGCCCATGGCCGTAGCCATCGGCAGGTTCTGCACGAACGTCCGAAACAGGCCGATCGGTGGCACACCCGGTGGCATCATCAGATCGAGTCGGACTGCGACGCCGTTGTTGTAGGGCGGATGGACGGGCTCGATTCGACTCATGGTTCCCTCTCGGCATCGCGTTTCGGAAATCGAAACGTGAGCGGCAGGGTAGCGTTGCGGAATCAGAAACGTCGAACAACCCTTGTCGAGTCCGTCACCATGAACGCTCGCCCCCGTTCTGTTCCTGGCCGTCCGGTCCGAGGATCGACAACCGGCCGTCCGCTGATGGCTGCCATGGACCTCCTCGGGCGCCGTTGGACGTTGCGGGTGCTCTGGGAGATGCGCGCGGGGCCCGTCGGGGCCCGTGCGCTGCTTGCGGCGTGCGAGGGCCTCTCGTCGAGCGTGCTCTATGAACGATTGCGTGACCTGACCGACGCATCGCTCGTCGTGCAGACCGAGAGCGGCGACTACGACCTCACGAAGCTCGGCCGTGAACTCGGCGACTCACTTCAGCCACTCGACGCTTGGGCGCGCCGGTGGTCCAAAGCCCTGGACACCTGACCGTCTGCAGCCGTCAATCCGGCGTTCTGGGACACTCGGGTCGACGGTGCTTCCTGGTGCAGTGCTCGAAGCATGCAATTCACGGTCGCGTCATTGCTGACCGGCACGCCATCCGAGGTCTCGTCCGGCGAACTCCAAGAGACGACCCAACGCATCCGGTCTCGAAGGCGGACGAGCTGCGCTCGCGACAGCGGGCCGCCGCAGGTTGTGCTTCGCATCGAAATCGACGGCAGCAACGAGTGCCAATTCGCACAGTCGGGCATCGACCATCGTCGGCTGGCCGACAGCTTCGGCGAGATCCCAGGTATGCACCAACGGATCCCACAATCCGAATGCGAACCACGAGTCGAGATCGGTCTCACCCCAAGGACTCCGAGTCTGCACCCGACCGACACCCGGCTCGTCCAGCGCAGCAATCAACTCGTCGTGATCACGGTTCCACTTGCCGATCGGATCAGACAAGTAGTCCTGCGTGAGCGCTGCGTACGCGGCCATCACCTCTGGCGCCAACACGTACCCATCATCGCTCGGCGCCCGAACCCCGCCACCGTCAGATGTTTGCGGCACCGATGCCGGCCTCCCGTGCGCCATGCCGACGAACATCTTGAACGCCCACGAAATAGCGGATCGGAGGTCGTCTTCGAGGCGATCGATGTCCACCGCACAGCTCACCGGGCAGCTCGCGTTTGGGCAAGAGAAAGTCATCCGGACAGGGAAAGTATACATCATGAACGACGCCGGCAAGACCGTTGCCGTCTATGACTTTGAGGAGAAGAAGAATGGCTGAAAAGACAACTGACAGATTTACGCCTCGATGGACGATATTGAGGTTGGCGGGCAGGCCGTCGAATACGCGCTCATCGACGGCTACAAGCCGGGCGAGAAGGTCCGCATCGGGTCCGTCACCGCCGGGGACATAATCGAGTGGAGTGAGGCGAACGAGGGCGACGCGAAGCGGACCGCCGGGCTGCGCCTCATCACAAAGAGCCTTGTCGGCCCCAACCGGAGAACCGCCGGTATGCCGATGACCCGAAGAACATCCCGAAGCTCCGTCATGCGCCACCAGACCGAGCGCATCGTCAAGGAGATCCTCAAGCTGAACGGGATGAACGTCAAGGCGGACGACGCAGCAAAAAACGGCTAAAGCGGTCGCCGCGCCGCCGCTTTGCCTATTGGTTGGCCGTGAGGCTCGGAATTGTGAACATCGGAGGGCATGCTCGACAGCCTCACGGCCAAACAGTTGCGCGGGTGGGAGCATTTCGCCGAACTTGAACCGTTCACGGTCTTCAACGAACTACGCGCCGATTACCGTATCGCCTCGATCGTCCAGATGCTGGCGAACGTCAACCGAGGGAAGAAACAGAAGGCGTATAGCTTGAAGGATTTTCTCTTGAACTTCGACCAGGAAGCCAAAGCACCGACGAAGCAGACGTGGCAGGAGAAACTTGCCATCGCGAACGTGATCTGCGCGAGTTACTCGGCCTCGGATAAGGACTCTTTTGATGGACATAGGTCCCTCACAGGCACTATCGAACTCGAAGATACGTTCACTGACCAGAATCGAGAAAGCGTCTGAAGCGATCCGTGGGTTCGCTGATAATTCACGTCGATTGGGGACAAAGGTTGAGGATTCTTCGCAGGCAATGGTTGCGGCGATGGTCGAGCTCAACGTTCGACTGACGCTGGCTAGAGTCTGCAGCGTCGGCTGCTGCGTCGGCCGAACGCGAGTCACCGACGAGAATCGTCGAAGTCGGTGAAGCAACAGCAAACCAGGTCAATAAACTCGCCGTGACGCGGTAGTTCGAACGCTGCGCAGCGGCAAGGTCAACTATTGGACAGGCGAGCAGGGTCGACGATCGAAGAACAGTATGCGGCGTTCACGGGACGCAAGCATGGTGTCGCAGTCGCAAATGGCACATTGGCGCTGGAACTAGCGCTCGTAGCGTTTGGGATTGGGCCGGGCGATGACGTATTGACGCGGGCTCGTACGTATGTGGCCTCTGCCAGTTGCATCGTCATGCGCGGTGCCCGTCCGGTTATAGCGGATGTCGCTTGCGACAGCCAAGTTGTGACCGTCGCGACGCTTGAGGCGGCGCGCACACCGCGAACTCCTTGCGGTGGTTGTCGTGCACCTCGGAGGCTGCCGTGCCCGATGACCGACATCATGGACTGGGCGCGGAAGCACGGAATTACCGTTATCGAGGACTGTGCCCAAGCCCATGGCGCGACGTGGAACGGGATACCGGTCGGTGGCTTCGGGCATGTACAGCCGCCTTCAGCTTCTGTCAGGACAAGATCATCACGACCGGAGGCGAGGGTGGGATGCTTGTCCTGGATGGAACCGGAGCTGCGTGGAAGCGAGCGTGGGCCTACAGGACATTGGGCGTGACTACGACGCCGTCTACAGCACGCAGCACCCGCCGGGTTTCCGCTGGATTACCCATACGTTTGGGTAGACTGGCGGATGACCGAGATGCAGGCTGCAATCGGAAGTCTCCAACTGAGCAAACTGCCAGATTGTTTTGTTGCTCGCAATCGCAACGCTGCGCGCCTGCGCGACGGTTTCGGAATTTGCGCGCCCTGCGCTCGCCGTGGCCCCCGCCAATGTCGGTCATGCGTTCTATCGCTTCTATGTGTTCGTCGAGCCGGATTTCCTGAAGGCGGGTTGGAGCAGGGATGCGTTATGGCCGAGGCGAATGCTGCGGGTGTGCCGTGTACGGTGGGCTCGTGCAGCGAAGTTTATCTCGAACGCGCTTTTAGGGACGCAGGATTCGGTCCAGCCGATAGAATGCCGGTCGCTCGGGATCTCGGCGAAACCAGCCTGATGTTCCTCGTGCACCATACACTGCGCAGCGAGGCTATTGATGAAGCAGCGGCGAGAATCCGAGATGTGGTTTCCGCTGCGACGGACTGACGGGCAGAGAGTGCAGACACAAACTGTTATCGCGTGATTGTGATTTCGACCGGCGCCAAACCCAGCACTGAATGGTGTCGCTGGTTGAGGCGTGGCGGACCAGGTTTGCGAATTGACACGAAGCACAGTTACCGCTCCCCGTTAAAGCGTTCGATCAGGCCGTTCTGCAGCGGTCGGCCCGGCTGGATGAAGGTAAGCGTCCGGTCTTGGCACGCTCGCATGCGATGTGATCGGGACGGATGATGTGGGTGTAACCGTATGATGAATAGGACCAGACGGGAGTAGAGTTTTCCGACAGGAGAACTCTTGTGAAGAAGTCCCGGTTCAGTGAAGAGAAGTTCATCGCGGTCCTGAAGCACGGGGAAAGCTGGCGCGAAGGTTGCGGGGCTGGTTCGCAAACACGGCGTCAGCGAAGCGACTTTCGACAACTGGAAAGCCAAGTACGGCGGTCTGGATGTCTCGCAGCTTCGCAGGCTGAAGGAGCTCGAGGCTGAAAACGCACGGCTGCAGAGCAAGTACGCCGATCTGTCCTTGGCGCACGAACGACTGCTCGCTCTCGGCGGCAGGCGAATCTAGCACTGCGAACCGAAAGTCGATATTCAGGCGCGCGCAAGCAGTCCCGACTGTTTCGATTGTCGCTAAAGCGCGACAGGTGCTCCGTGGAATGCGAACTCCGTCATGCGAAATCCCCGTACCTGGATTTAACATTACTGTAAATTGCCCACCGAGCCGGCGGTTCTCTACTCAAGCTGCACGATCGAGTTACTTTGATGAACAAGCCAGAATCTGACTCCTCGCGATCATCTCGCGCCCGCAGCGTCGTTCAATCCCTCGGCCCATTGCAGTGGATACTGTCTTTGCCCAGGCGCGTGAAGCAGGGTGTGATGCTGCTTTCGGATACGTTGGTTGTTCCATTGGCGCTATGGTCAGCATTGATCCTCAAAGCGGGTGGACTGGACTTCGGGCCTATAAACCTCCCTGAACTCTTGGTCACGTCGATACTCTCGTCCGTTCCGATCTTCGTGCGATTGGGCCTTTATCGGGCAGTAGTCCGCTACTTCGGCGTCAATGCCCTTCTGGCCGTTGCCGCAGGAGTGGCGCTTTCCGTGGTGGCTCTTGCCACGGTGGATCGCTATCTGGGCTCGGACCAGCTCGATCTTTCGGTGCTCGGTATCTATTGGGCACTGGCCACCGTTTACGTAGGCGCGTCGAGAATGGTGATGCGGTACCTTTTCAATCTGTACACCGGGCGGAATGCGGAACGTGTCGCGATCTACGGTGCCGGTGATGCGGGTGCGCAACTCTGCGCTGCGCTGATGGGCGGCAGGGAATGTTGGCCGGTAGCCTTCATCGATGACAAACGGTCGCTTCACGGCACGGTGATTCACGGGGTGGAGGTATTCGGCCCCGAAGCACTCGAGAACCTCGTGAGCGACCGCGACGTTCGGGGAGTCCTGCTGGCGATACCTACGGCTTCACGGCGTCGCAAGCGCGAGATTCTGACGATGCTGGAACCACTCGGCCTTCATGTTCGCTCGCTCCCGGACATGTCGGACATCATCGCGGGAAATGCCAGGGTGAATGAGGTCCGCGAAGTCGACGTTGCCGACCTTCTCGGTCGGGACCCAGTGCCGCCCAATCCGCGACTGTTTGACGCCTGCATTCGCGGTAAGTCTGTGATGGTGACCGGTGCGGGTGGGTCAATCGGTTCAGAACTCTGTCGGCAGATCATCCGGTTGCAGCCGACGAGACTGGTTCTATACGAAAGTTCAGAGATTGCTCTCTACCAAATTGACCATGAACTTCGGGCCTTCCTGTCACAGGAGAAACATCCGGTCGAACTCGTGTCATTGCTTGGCAACGCGCACCACCGGGATCGCGTGCTGGATGTACTGACAACGTATCGCGTGCAAACCGTCTATCACGCAGCGGCTTACAAGCACGTACCCATCGTTGAGCAGAACGTCATCGAGGGCATCCACAATAATGTGGTGTCCACTTGGAACACGGCGGAGGCTGCGCTTGAAGCGCAGGTGGAAACCTTCCTGTTGATCTCCACCGACAAGGCGGTCAACCCAACGAACGTCATGGGTGCTACCAAACGCGTCGCCGAAATCGTCTTGCAGGGTCTGCATCAGCGGTCGGCCAAGACGCGCTTCTGCATGGTCCGTTTTGGCAACGTGCTCGCTTCGTCTGGGTCAGTAGTGCCGCGTTTTTATGAGCAGATTCGGGCGGGAGGTCCGATCACGGTAACGCACCCGGACGTGACGCGGTATTTCATGACCATTCCTGAAGCCGCGCAGCTCGTGATTCAGGCGGGTTCTATGGCTCGCGGTGGCGACGTGTTCGTGCTTGACATGGGCAAACCCGTGAAGATCGACGAACTGGCGCGTCGCATGGTCAGCCTGATGGGCATGACAGTCAGGAACGACGTTAACCCGGATGGGGACATCGAAATTGCTTACACGGGGTTGCGCCCGGCGGAGAAACTCTACGAGGAGCTTCTGATCGGCAACAACGTCTCTGGAACGGACCACCCGATGATCATGCGTGCGGTGGAGCACGCGCTGCCGTGGGACGAAGTCGAAACGTGGCTCAAGGAGATGATGTCGGCGTTGCGCAGTTTCGACTGCGAGCGCGCATTGCAGCTCCTTCAGCGCGCCGTAGTCGAGTATGAGACGGCGGCCGAACTCCACGATCTGGTGACTCTGGAGAAGCGTGATTTGGCGATGGAGCAGCGCAAGGTCACAGATCTGCAGTCCCGTCGTGCACGGCAAGGCCTGAATTAGCCTCCTTTTAGTTTGGTTCCCTTAGAATCCGGAGATGCTGACCCCAGTCATCCTCTCCGGCGGCGCCGGAACCCGGCTCTGGCCGCTGTCCCGCGAGCTGCACCCGAAGCAGCTACTGGCCCTCACCAGCTCCCGCACGATGCTGCAGGAAACTGCGGCGCGTCTGGCCGGCATGCCGGCGGTCGCGGCGCCGGTGGTGGTGTGCAACGAAGCGCACCGCTTCATGGTGGCGGAGCAGATGCGCCAGCTCGGCACAACGCCTTCGGCCATCGTGCTCGAGCCGGTGGGCCGCAATACCGCGCCCGCCATTGCTCTGGCGGCCCATGCGGCGCTCGCGGCCTCGGGCGACGGCGCGTTGATGCTGGTGCTGCCGGCGGACCACGTGATTCGCGATGTCGCGGCCTTCCAGGCGGCGGTGAAGCGCGGCGTTGCCGGCGGCTGAAGCCGGCAAGCTTGTCACGTTCGGCATCGTGCCTTCCGCCGCCGGAGACGGGCTATGGCTATATCCGTCGCGGCGGTGGCATGGGCCCGATCTATCCGATCGCGCAGTTCGTCGAGAAGCCGGACGCGAGCCCGCGCAAAGCAGTTTGTCGACTGCGGGGGACTACCTTTGGAACAGCGGCATGTTCCTGTTCAAGGCGAGCCGCTATCTGCAGGAGCTCGAGAAGTTCGCGCCGGACATCGCGAAGGTGTGTGCGGCGGGCTATGCGGCGGCGACGCGGGATCTCGATTTCACGCGCATCGATGCGAAGCACTTCGAGCCGTGTCGCAGCGATTCGATCGACTATGCGGTGATGGAGAAGACGGCGGATGCGGTGGTCGTGCCGCTGGATGCGGGCTGGTCGGACGTGGGGTCGTGGTCGTCCCTGCACGATGCGGTGCCGCAGGACGCGAATCGCAACGTGCTGCATGGCGATGTGATCGCGCGAGGATTCCGACGGCTGCTATCTTCACGCGGACAGCCGGCTCGTGGCGACGGTGGGCCTCAAGGATCACGTCGTGATCGAGACCAAGGATGCGGTGCTGGTGGCGCCGAAGGACAAGGTCCAGGACGTCAAGAAGCTGGTGGCGCGGATCAAGGCGGAAGGGCGCGACGAGCATCTGCTGCATCGCGAAGTGTTCCGGCCCTGGGGCAGCTATGACAGCATCGATGCCGGGGACCGTTTCCAGGTGAAGCGCCTGACGGTGAAGCCGGGTGCGTCGATGTCCCTGCAGCTGCATCATCATCGCGCGGAGCACTGGATCGTGGTGTCGGGCACGGCCCGCATCACGCGCAACGACGAAGTGTTCCTGCTCGAGGAAAACCAGTCCACGTATATCCCGGTGGGCGCGAAACATCGCATCGAGAATCCAGGGAAAATCACGCTGCACATGATCGAAGTGCAGTCGGGCAGCTATCTCGGCGAGGACGACATCGTCCGATTCGAGGATCGGTACGGGCGGGAAGGATCGGGGAAGTAGGGGCGCTCGGCGGCAGTCTGCCGCAGGATTCTTTGGCCTTTTCACGA
Organism: uncultured Acidimicrobiaceae bacterium; assembly: GCA_963791635.1. Classification (GTDB taxonomy): domain Bacteria; phylum Actinomycetota; class Acidimicrobiia; order Acidimicrobiales; family Ilumatobacteraceae; genus VFMC01. The sequence goes on along the minus strand of CAWBTC010000018.1, from coordinate 17,915 downwards.
GATTTGCAGCTCGCCGCGCGAGGCTCTGCCCGATAGCATTTCACGCACTCGCCGTTCGTCGGCTCGTGGAGATGCTGCCTTGAATTTCCGGCTGGTTATGTACGAAGCTTTGGCCAGCGCCAACGTCCCGAGCGATCGAGCTCGCGCGGTCGTGGAAGCGCTGGAGCACGAGATGTACACGGTGCTGGCCACCAAGGCTGATCTCGCAGCCAGCATGGAGCTGTTCAAGGAGCAGCTCGCGCGCTATTCCGCCGAAATCCGCCAGGAGATGGCGGAGCAGAACGGCTTGATGCGCAAGGAGTTTTATCAGCAGCTGACCGGCATCAACGCCAGCATTCGCGGTGAATTGCGCGAACAGATGTCGGCTGTGGCCACCAGGGAGCAGCTGGGCGAGCAGATCGCTTCATCGGCTGCCGGGTGGCGCGTCGAGCTGGGCGAGCAGATCGCTTCATCGGCTGCCGGGTTGCGCGTCGAGCTGGGCGAGCAGATCGCTTCATCGGCTGCCGGGTTGCGCGTCGAGCTGGGCGAGCAGATCGCTTCATCGGCTGCCGGGTTGCGCGTCGAGCTGGGCGAGCAGATCGCTTCATCGGCTGCCGGGCTGCGCGTCGAGCTGGGCGAGCAGATCGCTTCATCGGCTGCCGGGTTGCGCGTCGAGCTGGGCGAGCAGATCGCTTCATCGGCTGCCGGGCTGCGCGTCGAGCTGGGCGAGCAGATCGCTTCATCGGCTGCCGGGCTGCGGACCGAGCTTCGCGAACAGATGGCGGTCATGGCTACGCGCGAGCAGATGGCTGAGCAAATTGCTGCTTCGTCTGCCGGGCTGCGCGTCGAGCTGGGCGAGCAGATCGCTGCCTCGTCTGCCGGGCTGCGGACCGAGCTTCGCGAACAGATGGCGGTCATGGCTACGCGGGAGCAGCTGGCCGAGCAGCTCGCTGCTTCGTCTGCCGGCCTGCGGACCGAGCTTCGCGCACAGATTGCGCCCATGGCTACGCGGGAGCAGCTGACCGAACAGATCGTCGCATCGTCTGCTGGCCTTCGTACGGAGCTGGGGGCGCAGATCGTGTCATCGGCTGCAAGCCTGCGTGCGGAGCTCGGCGGACAGATTGCTTCATCTGTCGCGGGTCTTCAGTCGGAGCTTCGCGGGCACATGGAGGCCATGGCAACGCGGGAGATGATCAAGGGTCTGGTCACTGGTGAGAAATTCGATTCCACGATTGCTGCGCTTCGCAAGGAAATGGAACTGCTCCGCGCCAGCATGACGATTCGTCTTGGCTCGATGCAGGCTGTCGGCCTTGGCGTGCTGTTCGCTGCGTTGAAGCTGACCTGAAGTATTGACGCGTTAGAGCGCCAGCACCAATCTCAAGCCGTCATCCACTTTGTTGAGGGTGGTCGCGGCCACCGCACGGACCCTCTCGGTCAATACCGTCCGATCGAGGGTGACGATCTGGGAAACGTTCACGACAGACGCTTTGGTGAGGCCGGAGTCGGACCGCGCCATGCGGACGTTTCCGGGTGCGTCGGCCAACGCGATGTTGGAAGTGATGGCGGCGACGACCACGGTCGAGATGCGGCTCTCATTGAAGGGGTTGGACTGCACGACCAGCACGGGGCGCCGATAGCCGGGGCCGGAACCCGACGGACTTGGCAGCGACGCCCACCAGATCTCACCCCGCCTGACATTCATGAGCGGCTACCAGCTTTCGCTGGCGAGCACGCGCTGCTGTGCGCTCGCGAGCGCAGGGTCCAGTTCGTTGTTGGCTGCTGCCATGTGCACGACGTTGAGCTGGGCAGTGACCTCTGCTGCGCCGCGACTCCTGAGATAGGCCGCAAGCGCATCCGAGTACAGTTGACTGCGCGACAGCTTGAGCTGGCGCGCGAGCAATTCGCCTGCCTGAAAGACCTGATCCGGGACGGAGATGGCAATCTTCATCTGCATACGGTATCACCAAAGTATGACCAGATAAAGGACCCTGAAGCGTGCGGCGCCTCTGGGTCGGCGGGCAGTCGTTTCATCACAGCACGGTCGCTCCAGAAGGGCGATGCCGAAAACGACCCAGATCGCACAGAAATCGAACTTCGTTTCGGGCATCCTTCCTGCCGAATCCGACGGTCTGCTGTTTCTTCGGAGTATTTTCAGCATGCGCGTAACGATTTTTGGCTCGGGCTATGTGGGTCTGGTGACAGGCGCCTGTCTTGCGGATGCGGGTAACGATGTGCTCTGCGTGGACGTGGACGCCGGCAAGATCGAGCGCCTGAACCGCGGCGAAGTGCCGATCCACGAGCCGGGGCTCGATGCGCTGATCGAGCGCAATGCGAAGGCGGGGCGCTTGCGTTTCACGACGAACGCTGCCGAAGGCGTGGCCCATGGTCTGTTCCAGCTGATCGCAGTCGGCACGCCGCCAGACGAAGACGGCTCGGCGGATTTGAAGTACGTGCTCGCCGTGGCTCGGACCATCGGCGAGAACTTGTCCGAGTACCGAATCGTCATCGACAAATCCACGGTGCCGGTGGGCACGGCAGACAAGGTCGCCGCGGAAATCGACGCGGCGCTGGTGCGGCGCAAGGCGTCGGTGGAATTCGACGTGGTCTCGAATCCGGAATTCCTGAAAGAAGGCGCTGCGATCGACGACTTCATGCGCCCGGATCGCGTGGTCGTCGGCACCAGCAACCCGCGCACGGTGGAACTGATGCGTGCGCTGTATGAACCGTTCACCCGCAACCACGATCGCTTCGTCGTGATGGACGTGCGCTCGGCGGAGCTGACCAAGTACGCGGCCAACGCGATGCTCGCGACCAAGATCAGCTTCATGAACGAGCTCTCGCGCATCGCGGAGAGGGTGGGCGCAGACATCGAGAAGGTCCGCGTCGGCATCGGCTCGGACTCGCGCATTGGCTACAGTTTCATGTATCCGGGTGCGGGTTACGGCGGCTCCTGCTTCCCGAAGGACGTGCAGGCGCTGGCACGCACGGCCGCCGGGCAGGGCCTGCAGACGCCGCTGCTGGAAGCGGTGGAAGCTGTCAATCGCACGCAGAAGCAGGTTCTGTTCGAGAAGATCTCGGCGTATTTCGGCGGCAAGGTCCAAGGCCGCACCATTGCGCTGTGGGGTCTCGCATTCAAGCCCAACACCGACGACATGCGCGAGGCCTCGAGCCGGGTGCTGCTGGAGCAACTCTGGGCCGCTGGCGCCACGGTGCGAGCCTATGACCCGGTGGCGATGGACGAGACGCGCCGCCTCTACGGCAGCCGCCCGGATCTGACGCTGGTCGGTTCGGCGCTCGAAGCGCTCGATGGCGCGGACGTGCTCGCGATCGTCACGGAGTGGAAGGAATTCCGCAGTCCGGACTTCGACACCCTGAAATCCAAGCTGAAGCAGCCGGTGATCTTCGACGGCCGCAACCTCTACGAGCCGAGCCTTGTGGCGCGATTCGGCCTCGAGTACTACGCGATTGGCCGCGGCCGGTCGCTGCGCGGCTAGGCGGGCGACCTCGCGAGTGGGTTGACGATCGTGATGCCGGCGATGGTTTGTCCAGCATTTTTCCAGGTCTTCGGTGTACAGGGTGCTCGCTCCGCACTGCTCTGCAGCAGCCCACGATCATCGCGTCCCAGTACGACAACTTCGCCAGCTCCGCGATCTCGATCGCGCGCAGCACCAACCCGACATCGGCCGCCGCGCCGACCCAGCTCGAGTAACTGCGCACCACTTCGCGGGCCGAGGCTCGGTCGAGGCTGGCTGCGCAGCTTCGACGTGGCCGTGACGTAGAATTCCTGCAGCACCTGGACCGAAAGCCGGCCAGACCGATTTACCCACAGTTCGCCAAGCGCGGCCGCTGCACGATCGCGCCGAGAGCCCGCGTCGCGATCGTGAGCGTAGATCAGGACGTTCGTGTCAACGAATACGAGATCGGTCATGCAGCGCCTGACGATCGTCGATGCGAGCGCCGCCGAGCGGCAGGCCCGCCTGCAACAGCGCGCGCGCCTTGCGCTCCGCTGCCGCGTACTCCGTCTCGCTGGCGACGAGCTCGCGCAGCTCGTCTGCCAGCAGCGCACTGACGCTGCTGCCGCGGCGCGCCGCGACGCCGCGCGCACTGCTTCAGCAGCGCAGCATCAATCGCGACGGTAATGTTTCGCTTCAAAGCCATTGTTCACGTAAAATACGTGAACTGTCTCCAACGGTCAATTTCTGGGGTATCCTCACCGTGAAACTCTCCGCCTTCAAAGCCTACGACGTCCGCGGACGCATCCCGGACCGAGCTCAACGAGACACTGGCCTACCAGATCGGCCAGGCCTACGCGGCCTTCTGAAGCCCAAGCGCGTCTGCGTCGGGCCGCGACATCCGCCTTCCAGCGCGCAGCTCTGCGCAGGCGCTGGCCTCGGGGCCTGACGGATTCCGGCGTCGACGTCTTCGACATCGGCCTCTGCGGCACGGAAGGCGTGTACTTCGCCACCTTCGCCGAGCGGCTTCGACGGCGGCATCATGGTCACCGCCAGCCACAACCCGCCGGACTACAACGGCATGAAGTTCGTGCGCGAGCAGTCGCAGCCCATCAGCGCCGACACCGGCCTGATGGACATGGCGAGGCTGATCGAGACGGGCACAGCTGCCGCCGAAGGCGGCGCCGCCGGGCAAGGTCACGCCGCGTCGACATCAACGCCAACTACGATCGCCACCTGCTGGGCTATGTGGAGCTGCCGAAGCTCAAGCCGCTGAAGGTGGTGGTCAACGCCGGCAACGGCGGCGCGGGCATGGTCATCGACCGGCTCGAGCCGCATCTGCCGTTCCAGTTCATCAAGATCCACCACGAGCCGGACGGCACCTTCCCGAACGGCGTGCCGAACCCGATGCTGGAGGAGAACCGCCAGCCCACCATCGACGCGATCCGCAAGCACAAGGCGCGATGTGGGCCTCGCCTGGGACGGCGACTTCGACCGCTGCTTCTTCTTCGACGAGACACGGCACCTTCATCGAGGGCTATTACCTCGTGGGCCTGCTGGCCGAGGTGTTCCTGAAGCGCGAGAAGGGCGCGCGCATCGTGCACGACCCGCGCCTGACCTGGAACACGCTCGACATCGTGAAGCGCTCGGCGGCAAGGCGGTGCTGTCGAAGTCCGGCCATGCCTTCATCAAGCAGGTGATGCGCGACTGCGACGGCGCCTATGGCGGCGAGATGAGCGCGCACCACTACTTCCGCGATTTCGCCTACTGCCGACAGCGGCATGATTCCCTGGCTGATCGTGCTGCAGGTGATCAGCGAGACGGGCAAGTCGCTGTCGCAGCTGGTGGGCGAGCGCATGCGCATGTTCCCGGCCAGCGGCGAGATCAACCGCAAGCTGCGACCCGAAGGGCGGGGCGAAGGCGGTGCTGGCGCGTGCCGAGGCGCACTACAAGCGCGGCGGCGAAGCTGCGTGGACTACACCGATGGCCTGTCGATGGAGTTCGACAACTGGCGCTTCAACCTGCGCGCCTCGAACACCGAGCCGCTGGTGCGCCTGAATGTCGAGATCGCGCGGATGCGGCGCTGATGGCGACAAGACGGCCGAATTGCTCGCGCTGCTCGCGACCCTCGGCGCTGTGCCGGCAGATCATTAAGTCCAAAGAAAAATAAGTTCGGTCCACGAAGGGCGCTACCTGCTGTTCTTCTCGACCCAGGCGCGCACCTTCCACACCGACTGCCCCGGCCCGACCGGCCTCTACGGCTGGGTGGCCGACGAGCCTCCTCGGGCCGTACGAGCCGCTCAACGGGTCCGGGCTCATCCTCGTCAACCCACCGGCCGAGCCCTTCCAGGCGTACTCCTGGATCGTCCTGCCGGACCTGACCACGACCGGGTTCGTCGACTCCTTCGCCCTGAAGGGTCGGCACCCCGACGAGCTCGAGTCCTTCGGGGCGCCGCTCGTGCGGCGGCACTTCGGCGGCACCATGACCGGGGTGTCGCAGCTCGGCGTCGACGGCGACCGCGCCTGGGTCGAGCAGCCCTAGGGCTCCGTCCTAGGTCAGGCGTACGTGCAGGTGCTGCGGCGCGCGGAACTCCCAGCCGCTGAAGACCGGCGGCAGCTCCGGCTCGGCCGACGAGCGCCGGGGAACGTCTCGAGGAGCACCTCGAGGGCGATCCGCATCTGGTGGCGCGAGAAGGAGTGCCCGGAGCAGAAGTGCTTGCCGAACCCGAAGGCCGCCTGCGGGCTGCGCGGGACTCCGACGTAGCGGTGGAGGTCGAAGGCGTCCGGGTCGCTGAACACCGTCTCGTCGCGGTTGGCGGAGGCGAGCACGGCAGACACCGACGCGTCCTTCGGGATCAGCGGTGCCGGCGAGCTCGGTGTCCTCGGCGGCCCGGCGCAGCTGCGTACCGATCGGGGCGATCCAGCGCAGCCCCTCCTCCACGGCGGCCGGGACCAACGCGGTGGGGTCGGCCTTCACCTCGGCCAGCTGCTCGGGACGGGTGAACAGGCCGGCCAGGATGCTCCCGGCCCCGTGCCCCGGCTCCTGCATGCCACCGAGGATCGCCACCTTCAGCGACGGCAGGACGAAGTCGATGTCGCGGGGGCAGCCCGGCGTCGCGGCCGGAGTGCAGCAGACCCGACATCGTCGAGTCGTCGGGGTCGGTGGCGAGGCGCTCCATGCGCGGCACCACGACCGAGTCGATCTCGGCGCACACGTCGTCGGCGATCGCCTGCTTGTCGGGGTCGTGCTCGAAGTTGGTGGCGCCGACGCTCATGCCCTTGAACCACCGGCGCAGGACGTCCGGCCCCAGGTCGCCCAGCCCCAGCACGACGGCGAGGCTCGTGACCGAGATCGGCTCGAAGTAGTCGGCCATCAGCTCGGCCTCGCTGCGCCCGCGGAGGCCGTCGACCGCGGCCACGGCGATCGGTCGTACGAGGTCGTCGATGTAGCCCTCGACCATGCGCGGCCGGAACTTCCCGTCGAAGCTGCGGCGCAGCTCGTGGTGGACCTCGCCGTCGACGGCGATGATCGCGGGCTTGCCGAACGTCAGCTCGACGGGTGACTCGCCGTGGGTCGCCGGGAACAGCTCGGCCTGCTCGGCCACCGCCTGGACGTCGGCGAAGCGCGTGACGAACCAGGTGTCCACGACCGGGACGTAGGCCACCGGCGCCTCCCGCCGGAGGCGGGCGTAGATCGCGTAGGGATCGCGGTCGAGGTCCTCGACCGTGATGGCGTCGATGAACTCCGCGGTCGTGGCCACGCGCCCTCCGGCTGGTCGGGCGGTCTGGGTCAGCCGCCGATCGGGGTGCCGACCCCACCGTCGCACGCCGCGCCGGGCTCAGGGGTCTGGCTGCCCTGACGATAGACGTCGATGAACGACTTCAGGCGCGGGTCGTCGACCCCGTCCAGCTTGAGCTGGACGCCCCAGGCGCTGGCCACCACCGGGGCGTCCAGCCCGGGTAGGGCGACAGCACGATGTAGGAGGACGGCATCAGGTCGCGCAGCTTCTGCACGTCGTCGGCGCTGAGGTCGGGGTTGTAGGTGATCCACACCGCGCCGTGCTCGAGGGCGTGCACGGCGTTCTCGTTGAGCACCGGCTGGTCGTAGATGCCGCAGTTGAGCCACTGCGGCGTCGTGGTCGCCACCGACGGGCGGCGTCTGCGGGTAGGTCACCGGTGCCGGTCACGTGCTTGGCCTCACCGACGGGGTAGGTCGTGACGTCCTCGCTGAGGGTGTCGCGCGCGGAGGTCTGGCTGTTGATGCCCCAGTAGGTGAAGCCGGCCACGACCGCGACGGCGATGACGGCCACCAGCGCCCACAGCAGGTTGCGCCTGCGCTGGGCCGCGCTCGTCGGCCTCACGCATGGCATCGACGCGATCGCGCCGGCTGCCCTCGTCGCCTTCGCGCTTGCCTCGTGACGCCTTACCCATCGTGACCCTCTCGGTTCGTACTCAGCCCCCGGTCGTTCACCAGGGGCCAGCACCATGTTCTCAGGCCGCGCCGCCGTCCTGACGTCAGGTCAGCGTGCGCGCGCCGGGCGCGGCCCGGAGGCTCTTCGGGTGACGCGGACCGCCGGAGCGGGCGCCACCCTGCCCACGGTAAGGACGCGCCGGACCCGGCCGGCGTTCCGCCCGGGCGGCACGCTCGGGGACGGGGACGCCGCTCGGCTGGCGGGCGCCGGTGATCTCGACGAGGCCGGCGTCGCCGGGACGCACCCGCGACTTGCTCGGCTTCACGCCGGCGCGCTCGGCCATCTTGGCGACCTCGCGCTCCTGGTGCGGCAGCACGAGGGTGACGACGGTGCCGGACTCGCCGGCGCGAGCCGTACGGCCGGCGCGGTGCAGGTAGTCCTTGGGGTCGACGGGCGGGTCGACGTGCACGACCAGGCCGACGTCGTCGACGTGGATGCCGCGGGCGGCGACGTCGGTGGCGACGAGCGACGGGGGTACGGCCCTCGCGGAACTCGGCGAGCGCGCGGGTGCGGGCACCCTGCGGCTTGCCGCCGTGGATCGAGGTGGCGGCGCACGCCCTGCTCGCGCGAGCTGGGTGGCGACGCCGGTCGGCGCCGTGCTTGGTGCGGACGAACATGATCGTGCGGCCCTCGCGGGCGCCGATGTGCGACGGTGACGGACGCCTTGTCGCCGGGGGCGACGAGCAGCACGTGGTGCTCCATCGTCGCGGTCTCCTCGTGCGTCGGGGACGCTGGAGTGCGTGACCGGGTGGACGCAGGTAGCGGCGGACCAGCTTGTCGACGTCGCCGTCGAGCGTCGCGGAGAAGAGCAGGCGCTGACCGCCCGGCTGGACCATGTCGAGCAGCGCGGTGACGGCGGGCATGAAGCCCATGTCGGCCATGTGGTCGGCCTCGTCGAGGACGACGACCTCGACCTCGGACGAGGTCGGCGTCGCGCTGCTCGATGAGGTCGGTGAGCCGGCCCGGCGTGGCGACGACGATCTCGACGCCGCGGCGCAGCGCCTCGGCCTGCTTCGGGTAGGACATGCCACCGACGACGGTCTTCATGCGCAGGCCCACGCGTGCGGGCGAGCGGCTCGAGCGCGTCGTTCACCTGGACGGCGAGCTCGCGGGTCGGGACGAGGACGACGGCGCAGCGGGCGGCGCGGCTGGGCGCGTGCGGCCGGAGAGCCGGGTGAGCACCGGGAGGCCGAAGGCGAGGGTCTTGCCGGAGCCCGTACGGCCGCGGCCGAGGACGTCGCGACCGGTGAGGGCGTCGGGGATCGTGGCGGCCTGGATCGGGAACGGCTCGGTGATGCCGGCGCGGGTCAGCGCGGCGACGAGCGGCTGCGGGAGGCCGAGCTCGCCGAAGCACGGCAGCGAGCGGCGGGCGCGGTGGTGGGGCTGGACGTGGGCGTGCTCATGCGAAGACGAACCTCTCGAGACGATGGCGCGGTCCCTGAGAGGCCGGGGTGCGGGACACCCAGCGGATTCGTGTGAGAACGAGCCCGGTGCGCGGATCGTGCTGCGCACCGACGGGCGGCTGGCCGGAGATCGACCTGCCGATGCGCTCAATTCTACCGGCGATCCGCCGTACGCCCGACCACGCCGAGCGTGAAGCCCGTCACCCGGAGGCGCCGCTCGGCTCAGAGGTAGAGGCCGGTGTCGGCGTCGCCGACGCGCGAGGACGCCACGGCGTGCACGTCGCGCTCGCGCAGCAGGAGGTAGGTCGCGCCGTGCAGCTCGACCTCGGCGTGGTCCTCCGGCTCGAACAGGACCCGGTCACCGGGCTCGATGGTGCGGACGTTCTGCCCGGTGCCGACCACCTTCGCCCACGAGAGCCGACGACCGACGGCCGCGGTCGCCGGGATGACGATGCCGCCGGTGGAGCGCCGCTCCCCCGCCTCGCCGTCGAGCTCGACGAGCACGCGGTCGTGCAGGAGCTTGATGGGGAGCGCGGACGGGTCAGCCACGCCGGAAGCGTAGGTGACCTCTCACCAGCCCGAGGTGCCCGGACCGCCCTTGAACGGCCCGACGACGTCGTCGGTGATCCAGCCGCCGTAGAAGCCACCCTCCTGCGGGCGGACGACCTCGCCGTCGACGGTGCACCGGTCCATGCGCCCCGGGTAGAGGGCGATGTGGTCGCGGAGCTGCTCGAAGCCCGCGGCCGGCTCGGGGTAGGACCAGGCCGCAGCGGGCGCCCGTCGCCCGCCGGCGACGACGTCCCAGTAGACCGCCCTGCCCTTGTACTCGCAGAACGACGAGCCGGGCGCCGGCTCGAGGGCGCCGGCGAGGACGTCGGCCACCGGGAGGTACCAGGACGGCGGGTGGCTCGTCTCCAGCACGCGAAGGGCGCGGGTCGTGTCGACCAGGACCAGCCCGGCCGAGCTCGACGCGGATGCGGCGGCCGGAGGGCTCCACCCGCGGCGGACGCGGGTAGTCCCAGACCGACTCCTGCCCGGCGCCGTGGCGTCTCGGCGACGACTCCGCGAGGCGGCACCGGCTAGCGCCGGATGCGGTAGACGACGTAGACGACGACGACCGCCGCGGTGATCGCGACTGTCGCGCGACGTTGGGCTTGCCCTCGTCGGACACGAAGATCCGCCGGACCCGGTCGATCGGGCGCTCGGCCGAGCTGCGGCGGGGCTGAGCTCGTCCTTGATGGCCTCGACGTGGGTGACCAGGCTCTGCCGGGCGGTCTCCAGCTCGGCCGCGACCTCTTCGGGTGACCGGCGCGGAGCCGGCTTGGGCTCGGGCGTCTTCTCGGGTGTCGTCGTCTCAGCGTCGGTCTCGGCCATGAGGGTCCTCATTCGTGGGCGCGCTCGATCGTGGTCAGCGTCAGCGGTCAGCGACGTGCGCCGGGTCGAAGCCGTACGGCAGCTCCAGCCGGTGCGCGCGCATGAGGGCATCGTCACACAACACGTCTCGCGTCGCTCCGTCACCCACGATCACGCCGCGGCTCAGGACCACCGAACGAGGGCACAGCTCGAGGGCGTAGGGCAGGTCGTGGGTGACCATCAGCATCGTGATGTCGAGGCCCAGCAGGATGTCGGCGAGCTCCCGGCGAGCGGCCGGGTCGAGGTTGGACGACGGCTCGTCGAGCACCAGGATCTCGGGCCGCATCGCCAGGACGGTCGCCACCGCGACGCGGCGTCGCTGCCCGTAGGACAGGTGGTGCGGCGGGCGGTCGGCGAACTCCGCCATGCCCACCAGCTCCAGGGCTTCCATCACCCTGGCGTCGAGCTCGGCACCTCGCAGCCCCAGGTTGGCCGGGCCGAACGCCACGTCGTCGCGCACGGTGGGCATGAAGAGCTGGTCGTCGGGGTCCTGGAAGACGATGCCCACCCGACGACGGATCTCGGCGAGCGACTCCTTCTGCACGGGCAGGCCCGCGACCGAGACCGTGCCGACGCCCCCCGACAGGATGCCGTTGAGGTGCAGGACGAGCGTGGTCTTGCCGGCCCCGTTGGGGCCGAGCAGCGCGACCCGCTCCCCCGTCTGCGACCGACAGGTCGACGCCGAAGAGGGCCTGGTGCCCGTCGGGGTAGGCGTAGGCGAGGCCGGACACCTCGAGGCACGGTCGGCTCATCGTGCGCCCATCCAAGCAGCGATCAGCACGACCAGCGCGGCGAGCGGCAGCAGGGCCGCAGCCAGCCACTGGGCCGGGGCCGCCGAGACGTCCGAGAGCCTCGGCATGCTTCCGGTGTAGCCGCGGCTGAGCATGGCGAGGTGGACGCGCTCGCCTCGCTCGTACGACCGGATGAAGAGCGCACCGGCGCTGGTGGCCACGATCCTCATCTGCCTGACGTCGCGCGCGACGAAGCCGCGCGACTCCCGCGCGATGCGCATCCGGTCGCGCTCGCCGCCGATGACGTCCATGTAGCGGACCATGAAGCTCATGATCTGGACCATGAGCTGCGGCAGGCGGAGCCGCTCGAGCCCGCGGAGCAGGTCCGGGAGGTCGGTGGTCGACGCCAGGAGCACCGACGCGAAGACGCCCGAGCGTCGACTTGGCGAGGATCGACAGCATCGCGTGGATCCCCGGGATCGACAGGGAGAGCCCGAGCACCGTGGTCTGCGGTCCCTCGGCCACGAAGGGGATGAGCAGGGCGAAGAGCACGAACGGGATCTCGACGGTCATCCGGCGCAGGACCAGCGGGACCGGCACGCGGGCCGCCAGGGCCACGGCCAGCAGCATCAGCCCGTACGCGGCGAACGCCCAGTACGCCTGCCGCGGGGTCGACACCACGACGAGGACGAAGCCGAGCAGCGCGGCGAGCTTGGTCTGCGGCGGCAGGCGGTGGATCGGGCTGTCGACGTCGACGTAGAGCCGGCCGCCGTGGCCGGCGCCCACGTCAGGCGGACGTCTCTGCGGGCTCGTCGTCGCGGCGGGCGACGACGAGGAACAGGCCACCGGCGAGGACCAGCACCACGACGACACCGGCCACACCGGCGATGGCGCCGGAGAGCCGCTCGTTGTCGACCCCGACGGTCGAGTAGTCCGCGAGCGGGGAGTCGGCGGTCGATCGAGTCCTCCTCGTTGACGTTGAGCCCTTGGTCCTCGGCGACCTTGTTCAGGCCGTCGGGGGCGCTGCTCGCCCAGTAGGACACGATGCCGGCGATCACCAGCGCGACGACGAGCCCGCTCCAGAAGAAGGCCTTGCGAGACATGACGTTCCCCTTCAGCCGAGAGCGGGCGCAGGACGGAGCTCGAGCGGGGCCGCGATGCCGCGGGCGCCGTAGACGAGGTCCGGACGGGCCTTGAGGACAGCGGCCACGACCGCGCCGCTGATGATGGCCTCGCCGACCCCGATGAGCAGGTGCACACCGACCATCGCGGCCGCGACGGTGCTGATCGAGATCGGCGCCGTACCGCCGATGGCGTACTCGACCGTGAAGGCGAGCGCGGCGGCGGGCACGGAGAGGAAGGCGCCCACCGCGGTCGCGATCACCACCGACGTGTGGGTCTTGGGCAGCGCCTTGAGGACCAGCTTGAAGACGAACCAGCCGACCAGGACGGTGACCAGGGCCATGTTGATGATGTTCAGGCCGAGCGCGGACACGCCTCCGTCGGCGAAGAGCAGGGACTGGACGATGAGCACGACGGACACGCACAACGCGCCCGTATAGGGGCCGACGAGGATCGCGGCCAGGGCACCGCCCAGCAGGTGCCCGCTGGTGCCACCGGCGACCGGAAAGTTGATCATCTGGAGGGCGAAGATCGTCGCCGCGACGAGCCCGGCCATGGGGGCGGTCTTCTCGTCGAGCTCCTTGCGGGCTCCACGCAGGCAGATCGCCACCCCGGTGATGGCGACGACGCCGGCAGCGACCGAGGTCGTGGCGTCGATGTAGCCGTCGGGGATGTGCATCTGGCCTCTCCTCTGGTCGCGTTGCGCTGCTCGGAGACTATGCCCAGGGACGCTGTTGCGCATCTTGGGCAATAAGGTCATGAGGCATTCGGAGCGGGAGTCCGCCTGGATTGGCCCGATGCGTTCGCTGGACCTAGGGTCGGGGCTCCCGCCCGACCCCGCATCTCGACCCCTGGAGCCATCGATGACCAAGCTGGCGTCGGGCGACGTCGCGCCCGCCTTCTCCCTGCCCGACGCCGACGGCGGGGTCGTCTCGCTGGCGGACTACGCCGGGCGCCGCGTGGTCATCTACTTCTACCCGGCGGCCATGACCCCCGGCTGCACGACCCAGGCGTGCGACTTCCGGGACTCGCTGTCCGCGCTCGCGGCCGCCGGCATCGCGGTGATCGGCATCTCCCCCGACAAGCCGGAGAAGCTCGCGAAGTTCCGTGACGCCGAAGGCCTGACCTTCCCGCTCGCCTCCGACCCGACGCGCGAGGTGCTCACCGCGTACGGCGCCTACGGCGAGAAGCAGCTCTACGGCAAGACGGTGACCGGGCGTCATCCGGTCCACCTTCGTGGTCGGCGCCGACGGCCGGCTCGAGCAGGCGCAGTACAACGTGAAGGCCAAGGGTCACGTCGCCAAGCTGCGCGACCTCGGCCTCGCTGAGCCGCGTGGACGACGACTTGCGGCTGGTCGAGGCCGCCCCGCTGGACGACTACCGGCTGCGCTCGAGAGCGGGCTGACCCCCAAGTCGGTCAGCAGAGCGAGGCCGGCCTGCGCGGCGCCTGGTCGCCTGCACGTGGAGCACGTACCGACGGGCGAGGTCGTGGGATGGGCGGTCATCGGCGACGGCGGGTACTTCCACATCATCGACATGGCCGTCCTGCCGGCTTCCAAGACGCGGGATGGGCGGCCATCCTGACCGCGCTCGTCGAGGCGATCGCCGAGCGAGCACCGCGGCGCGTACATCACGCTCTCGCCGACGAGCCGGGCGCCGCTCTACCGGCGCCACGGCTTGTGGACGCCCGGCCACGGTCCGTGGTCTCGCCGCAGGGCGAGCCCGCGGTTCAGCCGACCTCGACGTTGACCCCGCTCGCCCGGGCGTGCGACGCGATGTGCAGGTGGGGGGCGTCGGGGTCCTCGGGCTCCTCGAGACCGTCCTCGAGGTTGAAGCCGTTGGAGCTGTTGTCGGACTCGGTGGTCACGCGCCACCCGGCGGGGACGGTGACGTTGAGCCCGCCGAGGCCGCCGTAGACCTCGATCGTCGCGCCCTCGGGTGCGAGCGCGGCTCCCGTGAGGTCGATGTTGGCGCCACCCATGCCCAGGTCGATCCGGGCATGGCGGAACGACTGGGCCTTCGACTCGAGATTGACCCCGTTCATCACGGCGAGGCGCCGGATCTCGTCGTCGTCGGCCGTACCGGTCTCGAACTGGCGGGACACCGCGCGGGACGCGGCGAAGATGGCGGCCTGGACGGCCAGCCCGATGAGGGCGATGCGAAGGATGCGCTTGGCGGGGCTGCGAGTCGTGTCAGACATGGGGCAAGGCTACGACTCGAACCGGCTGAGAGGGTGGGCCTCGTGACCCGGCCTTCGTGGATGACCCGAACGCTGGTGGTCGTCTCCCTGGTCTCGTTCATGCAGGACGCGGCCAGCGAGCTGGTCTACCCGCTGCTCCCGCTGCTCCTGACCGGTGCGCTCGCCGCTCCGCCCGTGGTCGTCGGGCTCGTCGAGGGTGCGGCGACCGGGGTGGCGGCGCTGGTGTCGTACGTCTCCGGCCGCGGGTCGGACCGGATCGGGCGCAAGCCCCTGGTCTTCTCCGGCTACTCCCTCGCCGCCGTCGGCAAGATCGTGGTGGCGGCCGCGTGGATCTGGCCGGTGGTCCTCGTCGGACGGATGGTGGACCGGGTCGGCAAGGGCATCCGTGGGGCGCCGCGGGACGCGCTCATCACCGACGCCGTTCCTGCGGACTCGTTGGGCAAGGCCTTCGGCTTCCACCGGGCGATGGACACCGCCGGGGCCGTGATCGGGCCGCTCATCGCGCTCGTGGGGCTGACCCTGCTCGACGACGACCTGCGGCAGGTGCTGTGGCTCGCCGTGATCCCGGCCGTGCTGTCTGCCGGGCTCGTGCTGCTCATCCGGGAGCCGAAGCGCGAGGTGGAACCCGTCGCGGTGGCCGCCTCCCCGACCATCGACCCGCTGGAGCCCGGCGCCCGCCGCCTCGGACGTGGACGTGGTGCCCGTGGCGCCAGCCGTACCGCTGTCGCGCGACGTCAAGAGGGTCATCGGGCTCCTGGCGGCCTTCGCGCGTGGTCAACTTCCCCGACGTCCTGGTCCTGCTGCGCCTGTCCGACATCGGCTGGTCCACGGCCGAGGTGGTCGGCGGCTACGCGCTCTACAACTTCGCCTACAGCGCCGTTTCCTACCCCGCCGGCTCGCTGTCGGACCGGATGCCCCGGGCGCACGTCTACGCCCTGGGCCTGGTGTTCTTCGCCATCGGCTACCTCGGGCTCGGCCTGCTCGACAGCGGCCCGCTCGTGCTGGTCGTGCTCGTCCTCTACGGCGGCTTCAACGGGTGCACCGACGGCGTCGGCAAGGCGTGGGTGTCGTCTCTCGCCCCCAAGGCCGCGCGCGGACGGGCGCAGGGCGCGTTCCAGGGCTTCAACGGTGTCGGCATCCTGGTCGCCGGGCTCTGGGCCGGCCTGCTGTGGGACGTCGGCCCGGGCGACGGCGTGCTCCCCCTGCTCGTCAGCGGCACGGTCGCGCTGGTCTTCGCGGTCGGCCTGTGGACGTACGGCCGCCGTCTAGGCTGACGCCACGTACGCAGCGGAAGTGGCGGAACTGGCAGACGCTCGGCGCTTAGGAGCCGTGCCTTCGGGTGTGAGGGTTCGAGTCCCTCCTTCCGCACCCAGCAACACCCCGCTGACGGTGACGAACAACGACACGCGGCGTGTCGCCCCGGTTCGTCACCCTCACATTCCGTCAGGCGAGCAGGTCGCGCAGGACGGGGGCCAGCGCGCGCAAGGCGCGGCCGCGGTGGCTGATCGCGTCCTTCTCCTCGTCGGTGCATCTCGGCCGTGGTGTGCGCAGGGTCCTCGTCCGGCACGAAGATCGGGTCGTAGCCGAAGCCGTTGCGTGCCGCGCGGCTCGCGGATCAGCGCGCCGTCGAGCCGGCCCTCGACGACGCCGCTCACGGCCGTCGGGCAGCGCGAGCGCCGCGGCGCAGACGAACTGCGCGCCGCGCCGCTCGTCGGGCACGTCGGCGAGCTGGGCCAGCAGCAGCTCGAGGTTCGCGCGCGTCGTCGCCGTGCCGCCCGGACCAGCGGGCCGAGAAGCACGCCGGGCATGCCGTTGAGCGCGTCGACGCACAGCCCGGAGTCGTCGGCGACCGCGGGCAGCCCGGTGGCCGCCGCGACGGCGCGCGCCTTGAGCAGCGCGTTCTCCGCGAAGGTCGCGCCGGTCTCGGCGACCTCGGCGACGTCGGGGAACGCCGTCGACGCCGACGAGCTCGACGTCGAGCCCGGCGTCGGCCAGGATCCGCGCGCAGCTCCTCGACCTTGTGCGCGTTGCGCGTCGCGAGGACGACCGCGCGGTCACGTCACGCCGCGAGCGCCGCGCTGCTGGATGCGCGGTCAGCTCGGCGCACCCGGCCGACGCCGAGGTCGAGCAGCGCGTCGAGCACGGCGCGGTCGAACGGCGCGCCCTCGGCGGTGCCCTGCACCTCGACGAACCGCCCGTCGCCGGTCACGACGACGTTCATGTCGGTCTCGGCGCGTGACGTCCTCGGTCGTAGCAGAGGTCGAGCAGCGGCTCGCCGTCGACGATGCCGACGCGACACCGCGGCGACCGAGCCGGTCAGCGGCTGGCGTCGGCCTTGACGCAGCCTCTCGGCCTTGGCCCAGGCGACCGCGTCGGCCAGCGCGACGTAGGCGCCGGTGATCGCCGCGGTGCGGGTGCCGCCGTCGGCCTGCAGCACGTCGCAGTCGAGCACGATCGTGTTCTCGCCGAGCGCCTTGGTGTCGACGACCGCGCGCAGCGCGCGCCCGACCAGCCGGGAGATCTCGTGGGTGCGGCCGCCGATCCTGCCCTTGACCGACTCGCGGTCGCTGCGGGTGTTGGTCGCCGCGCGGCAGCATCGCGTACTCGGCGGTCACCCAGCCCAGGCCGCTGCCCTTGCGCCAGCGCGGCACGCCCTCGGTGAAGCGACGCGCGCACAGCACCGGGTGCGGCCGAACTCGACGAGCACGCGAGCCCTCGGCGTGGTCGAGCCAGCCGCGGGTGATCGTGACGGGCGGAGCTGGTCGGCGGTGCGGCCGTCGGCGCGGGTCATGAGCGTGGAGCCTAAGCGCCGGTCAGATATCGAGGACATGCCGGCGAGGCGCCGCATGCGCCGGGCCGGAGGCCGCGTAGGCCGCCGCGATCGCGTGCTCGCGGGAGGACCACGGCGGGATGTGAGTCACGACCAGCCGACCCACGCCGGCCGGGCGGCAACCTCGCCGGCCTCCGTCCGGACAGGTGGATGTCGGCGGGTGGTGGACTGTCGATGAAGGACGCCTCCGCCAGGAACACGTCGCGCCCCCGGGCGAGCTCGACCAGCTCGTCGCACGTTCCGGTGTCGCCGGAGTACGCCAGTGTGCGACCGTCGGGGTCAACCGCAGCCCGTACGCCTCGACCGGGTGCGC
>CAWBTC010000017.1:0-1217558 GCA_963791635.1 uncultured Acidimicrobiaceae bacterium | reverse complement strand
AGCACGCGGTAGTCGCCCGACTCCGTCTCATCGGGCAGCTGGCCGAGAAGCCCGACCAGTGTGGTGTCGGGCGTGTCATAGCGACCCGTGCCGACAGCGAAGAGCGCAGGCACCATGCCGATCGGAATCGCAGCGACGGCCGCGATCGCGAGCGGCTGACGCCAGCCAAAGCTGCCACCGCGCACGTCGAGCTCGAACGAGGCGAGCACACAGCCTGCGGAGATCGCAACACCGATGCCGACCGGCACGAGCAGGATGCCCGGCTCGGGGAGCCTGATCAGGAACGACCCGCTGTCGTCGAGCGCGGCCATCCACCCGAAGCCGATCACGAGGAACCCCCCGCGGGCTGCCCAACCGAGGCGCCAGCCGCGGCCGATCAGGACCGCGACGAGCACCGGCAGGTACAGCGCGATCGCCAGCACGACGGCACGCGCGTTGCCGACGTCGAAGGTGGCGAGCTCGAAGATCGAGGAGCCTCGATCGCCCATGCGAGGCGGCCCGACGACGGCTGTCCAGCCTCCATCACCTGCGAGCTCCAACAGCCACGGCAGGTTCAGCACGACCGCACCAGCCGCAGCCACGACTCCGGAGATCGCGAGCCGTGCCGGCGCCAACACCGGCGCGCCGGTGAGGAGGGTGGCGACGGCGACGAGCACGGCGACGACGAGCAGCATCAACGGGTACGAGGGCTCGAAGGCGGTCGCGATGGCGGCCACGAGCACGCCACCGGCCAGCAGCTGCACGTGGCGACGGGCGCCGAAGCCCACCGTGCGCTCCCCCACCTCGTCCCGAGGGCCTGGTCCGAGGCCCGCAGACCGCCGGAGCGCGTCGATCGACCAGGGCATCGCCGCAAAGGTGAGCAGCGCGCCCCAACGGCCCATCGACACGAGCTGGCCGGGCAGCGGCAGTGCGACGTAGACGACAGTGGTCGCCAGGCGCGCCCTGGTGGTGCTGAACGCCCCGGACAGGCGCCACATGCCCACCGCCCCCACCAGCAGCGGTGCGACGATCGCCAACGTGCGCAGCAAACCCATCTGGAACAGGGTGCCGACACTTGCGAGCGAGATCAGGGCAAGACCCGTCGGTGACGCGCCGGTGCGGCCGAGACCCTCCGGGTTCCAGCCCGAGGTGTACTGGTCGAACAAGGCACGCGGGCTGTCGCCGAACGGGAGGAACTGTCCGAACGACGGCACGCCGCCGGTGAGCAGCTCGCGGGCGCCGATCACGACGATCGCGACGATCGCGATCCAGCCGACCGCTGCCGAAGCGCCTGCCCGTTCACGCCAGGCACGGCCGGTGCCACGATGCGCGTCCGGACGAGCATCGCGTGAGCGCAGATAGGCCGCCAGACGAGCGCTGCCGCGCAGCTGCAGTCCCACCACCTCTCGGTCGGGAACGAGACGCCCGGGTGCGACGGCCCGACGACGAGCGATCACGGCCGGTGCACGTGGGGCGATGCCCACCATCGCCCGCACGCCGGCGACGGCGCGCGACACCTGTCCGCTGAACACGCCGACGACGAACTGGGCAACAGTGATCAGCACCATCTGCAGGGTGAGCAACGGCAGGCGCCGGATGCCGGTCAGCGTGGCGACGGTGCGCATCCGGTGCCGGGCTCTGAGGACGTCATGGGCGAGATCGGGTCGTCGTCGGTCGAGCGCCTCGAGGTGACGGGCCCTCGCCGACGGAACGACCACGACGCGTGCACCGTGGTGATGGGCACGCCAGCACAGGTCGACGTCTTCTCCATGGAACGAGATCTCGGGATCGAACCCGCCGAGGCTGCGGAACAGATCGGCACGCACGAGCAGACACGCCGACGGGAGAGCGAACACGTCGCGCACGGCGTCGTGCTGCTCTTGATCGGTCTCGCCGGGCTCGACGAGCGGGTCGATCTCGCCGAACCGGTCGACGGCGTACCCCACGTGCTGCAGCACGGTGGGGTCGCCCCACTCGACCAGTTTGGGGCCGACGATGCCGGCATTCGAGCGGTACATCTCCTCAACCAGGAGACGGATCGCGTCGGGCTCGAGCGCGACGTCGTCGTGCAAGAAGCAGAAGAACCCGTTGTCGCCATCGACCAGACGGAGCACCTCGTTCGCGGCACGACCGAAACCGTCGGCGCCATCGACCGCCCGCACGAAGGCTCGAGGCACCGCCATGGCCACTCGGGCGGCCACATCTCCGGCGTCACCGGTGACGAGGACGAGGGTCTTGAGGTTGGCGTAGTCCTGGCGCGCCAGCCCCACGAGCACCTCGTCGAACCAGCGTCCGCCGGCGACGTCATCCAGCTCCTGGGGTTCGTGGACCACCATCACGGCCACGACGGGCGGTGCGAGCGGGCTGGCGGGTTCCACGATCAAGCGAGGCTAGCGGTGCGACCCTGGCTCGATCGGTCAGTCGCTCGGATCCCTCGACAAAGCGCGTGCGGGTGCTTGCAATAGTTAGCACTATGCGGTACACTGCTCGCAGTTCATCGTGTCCGGTCTCCTCCCGGCCGGTCCGAATCTCGGCAACACCGGGACTTCTCCTGAAAGGCGCCTCCTCCATGGCCAGCATCCCCACCTTCCCGTCGGTCGACTTCTCCAAGCTCGATCTCTCCAAGCTCGACTTCTCCAAGCTCGACTTCTCCAAGCTCGACTTCTCCAAGCTCGACTTCTCCAAGCTCGAGGTCGCAGGAATCGACACCGACAAGGTGCTCGGCGTGCTGCGCGACGCCGCCTACGTGATGATCGGCTTCGGTGTGCTCACCGTCCAGCAGGTCCAGGTGCGTCGCCGCGACCTGGTGAACAGCCTCAGCGACCAGAGCGTCGTCAAGCAGTTGGGGCTCGGCAAGGACCAGGTCGAGGAGCTCGTGAAGGGCCTCGAGACCCGCCTGGGCCAGCTCGATGCACGGCTCGACCAGCTCGAGACCAAGCTCGATTCCGCCGTCGAGTCGCTGCTCGATTCCGTGAGCGACAAGCTGCCTGAGCAGGCAGGCGCCTTCCTCGGCCAGGCACACGAAGTGGCCAAGGCCGCCCGCAAGCAGGTCCGTGGCCTGCTCGCCAGCGCTGCCTGATCACCTGGATCTGATCACCCGGAGCTGATCACCCGAACCAACCGCTGACGTCCACCACCAGGTGGCTCGTCGTGCTGGTGCTCACGCACCAGCGACCCGTGGCACTGAGTGCAGAGTTCACGAGCACCGCCACGTTCGTCCTCGTCTGGTACCGCAGCATCGACAGCTGCGGTACCGGCGCGAGGCAGGGGTGCACCGTCACCCATCCCGCGCCGGCCGCATCGACGGCGGTGAACTGCGCGGCCACCGCCCGGACCACGCCGGCTCCCGGCAAGCTGCCGACGCCGGCCACCTGGATCCCACGGTCGACGTTGCGAGCGAACGGCCCGACGAAACCCTGGTTCTCGCGGGTGTCGGCCAGCCGGAACGGCGTGACGGCGTGGTAGTCGGTGGTGGCAGATGGGCCGTACCAACCGTTGATGTCGACCGCCAGGTGCATCGCTGCACTCACGAGGAAGCACACTTCACCCGTGGGACCGACGGCGACGTCGACCTCGTTCGACACCGACGAGTTCACCATCACGTTGGCCGAACTGGCCCACGGTCGCGGCGTGTCGCACGGCCACGCGGTCACGAAGCCCGACGCGAGCGCGTCGAGGGCGTGGATCGTCACCGACGCAGCGGTCGAGTCGACTGCTCCGCCGCCATACCCGCGGGTGTGAACCCGAACCACCTCGCCGGCCTCCAACCGTCGACCCGAGAGGCGTGTGTCCAATCGACGCTGCGCGATCATCGGCTCGTAGCGAGCGATCGCCGATGGCGCGAACGATCCGTTCATGTCCACCACGATCTCGGTGGTCGTGTTGCTGAACACGCAGAAGCTGCCGTCGGCGCCGAGCGGCACGATCGCCGAGCCGCTGACGATGCGCCCGACCTGAGACTGCACCGCCGAGGTGAACGGACGGGCCACACCGCACGGAGACACGGTCACATAGCCCTGCGACACCGGGTCCACGGTCACCAGGTTCACCGACACGGCCGTGGTACCGGCCGGCACCTCCGGGGTGATCTGCAGCGTGCAGCCGCCGGTGAGCGGTTGCGCAGCGGTCGGTGTCGCGCCCGAGCCGTCGCGGGTGTCGATCAGGCGGATGGGCACGATCGGCTCGAACCGAGCCGGCGGCTCGTCGGGCAACGGCGTGCCGACGGGCGGTTCGGTGCGGCCCGTGCATCGATCGGAGCCGGTGTCGGTGCCAGCGACAGCGAACCAGTTCGACGTGAGGCCAACGGCTCGACGGAACGCCTCGCCGGTGAGCGGCACCGATCCGGCCGTGCCGTCGACCGTCATCGTCAGCACTCGACCACCCCAGTCGCCCTGCCCCGACCGTGAGGTGATCGTGATGCCGATGTACTCGCCGATCGACGGCCAGGCGTTGGTGATAACCGAGGCCGCGACCGACGCACGCCACGTGTGACGGGGGTTGCCGACCGTCGCATCGCCGAGGTCCTCCACGGCCGGGAAGGGCAGTGTGCTGCCCGCAGTCCATCCGCCGGACGACGACGAGAACATGGTGAGCGCGATCGGTCCGGCCGTCGACCCCACCCGGCGGACCACTCCTGAGGTTGCAGCGACTGCTCCGTCGACCGACGGGTGCTCCGAGCGGGTGTAGGCACCGGTCACGCTCGTGCGCCAGGCCGCGCCGGGGTAGTACTGACAGATCAGGTCGCACGTCTTCGCATAGGAGTAGCGATTCTCCGCGAGCCCGAAGCTGCGCGCCGCGACGGACTGGGCCTGCAGTGCCGCCGAGGCACGCGCCGCCCACGACGCCGACATCTCGGAGGCGACGATCACACGCAGGTACTGCTCGAGCGGCACCTCGTTCACGGTGCGGTTCTCCCCGACGGTCCCGTTGACCGCGCGGATCACGCCACGGTACGACCGGACGCGACCCGAGGGCTCGCAGATCGCGGCGAGGTCGGCGACGTCGGTGCTGGCCGAGGTGTCCGTCGACGGGCGCACGGTGACAGAACCGAGGCCGCTGGCCACGAGCGTCCACGGCGTCGCGAGCGGGTCGGCCGACCCCGGGCACACCGAGGCGTCCGACCGCGCCCACACCCCGTAGCTCCGGTCGGCGATCTCGCGCACCACCACCGAACGCCACGGGCCACCTGGCACCCCGTCGACGACGAGCGCACCCTTGTCGTGCACGACTGCGGTTTGCTGATCGTCGAGGTTCATGAGGCGCACCGTGATCGACGCCGCGTCCGTGGTGCCCGACACCGTCGCGCCGTAGTAGTGGTCGAGGATCTGAGTTGCGTTCCAACCGAAGTCGGCCGCGTACCCGTACGCCCCCCACTGGCTCATCCCGATGCCATGACCGTTGCCGTGGCCGTCGAGTTCGAGGGTGGTCGCAGCTGCAGAAGCCGTGGACATCGCCACCGGCGCGATCGTCGAGATGGCCACGGACATGGCCATGAGCGCTGCGGCGACGGGCCAAGCGACGAGGGCGGCAGCCGAGCGGCGAATCTGCATACGACATTGTCGGTCATGTCGACGTGGTGCTTGAGGTCGCGCGGCCGTCGGATAACCTCGCCCGCTTGGTGGCACGCTCCGAATCGACAACTGCACGCATGCCACTCCCGGAGGGCACCCTTCCGGTGGCAATCGGCCTGCTGGTGGCCGGACTGTCGAGCTTTGCATTCTTTGCGGTGGGCGAGGCGGCGCTCGGTAGCGAGGAGGCGTTCAAGCCGGTGGTGAGCATGTGGTTCGCCACGTTCGCCCTGGCACCGGGCTGCTTCCTTCCGCTGGAGCAGGAACTCGGACGGGCCCTCGCCGCCCGGCGCGCCCTCGGCCACGGCGGCAGGCCGGTGGTGATGAAGGTCTTCGCGCTGGGGGCGATCCTGGCCGGGATCATCACGCTCGCGCTGGTCGTGTTCAGCCCCTGGCTGGCCGGCGACTACTTCGGCGACAACTGGGTGATGGTCGTCGCACTCATCATCGCGATCTCTGCGTATGCACCGACCCACCTGGCCCGTGGCATCTGCAGCGGGTCGGGCCGGTTCCAGTCGTACGCCGTCGTGCTCGGTGCCGACGGTCTCGTGCGGGTGCTGCTCTGCGTCGTGCTCGCCGTGGTGGGGGTGTCCAGCGTGGGCGCGTTCGGCCTGGCCGTGGCGGTCGCGCCGCTGGCCGGCGTGATCGTCGTCGGCGCTCGTGGCCAGCTGCGGACCGAGCCCGGGCCTGCGGCCAGTTGGAGCGAGGTCACCCCGAACCTGGGCTGGCTGCTGCTCGGATCGATCATGGCCGCGTCATTGGTGAACGCCGGTCCGATCGCCACGAGCCTGCTCGCGGCGGAGAACGAAGAAGCCTTCGTCACCCGCTTCGGTCAAGGTGTGATCCTCGCCCGCATCCCGTTGTTCCTCTTCCAGGCGGTTCAGGCAGCACTGCTCCCCCGTCTTGCTCGTCAGGCGGCGGCCGGACAGATGGAGGACTTCCGCTCCGGCTTCCGGCGACTCATCAAGCTGGTGGTCGCGGTGGGTGTCATCGGCTCCGTGGGTTCCTGGTTCCTGGGGCCGTTCGCTGCCGACGTCCTGTTCGGCGCCGACCTCACTCGCCGCACGCTCGCCGTGCTCGCCGCCGGCAGCGCGTTCTACATGCTCGGCCTCGCGATCGCCCAGGCGGTGATCGCCCTCCATGGCCACGCCCAGGTGGCACTCGGCTGGACGGTGGGGATGATCTCCTTTGCGATCGCCACATGGTTGATCGACGGAGAGGTCTTCCGACGGGTCGAGCTCGGCCTGCTGATCGGCTCGGCATCAGCAATGGTCGTGTTCGCGTTGGCGCTCCGCGGCCGATTGCGGTCGGGCGCGGTGCCGAGCGAGTCCTCGATGCTCGAGGCGATGACCGACATGCCCGTCGAGGGCTGACACCCCGACGGGGACTACCGCCGGTCGAGGCGATCCGTCTCCATCGCGATGTCGTTGTCGACCATCATCTTGATCAACGTCGAGAAGTCGACCTCGGGCTCCCAGCCGAGCTTCTCCTTGGCCTTGGTCGCATCCCCGATGAGCAGGTCGACCTCGGCCGGTCGGAAGAACTTCGCGTCCTGTCGCACGTATCGCTGCCAGTCGTCGATGCCCACCTCCGCGAAGGCACGCTCGACGAGCTCCTGACCGGTATGGGTCTGACCGGTGGCGATCACATAGTCATCGGGTTCGTCCTGTTGGAGCATCGCCCACATCGCCTTGACGTAGTCGCCGGCGTAGCCCCAGTCACGCTTGAAATCGAGGTTGCCGAGCACGATCTCGTCCTGCAGCCCGAGCTTGATGCGGGCGACCGCGTTGGTGACCTTGCGGGTGACGAACTCGAGACCACGACGGGGACCTTCGTGGTTGAACAGGATGCCCGAGCACGCGTACAGGCCGTAGCTCTCGCGGTAGTTCACGGTGATGTCGTGACCGAACACCTTCGCGCAGCCGTACGGCGAACGCGGGTGGAACGGGGTCAGCTCGGTCTGGGGGGTCTCGCGCACCTTGCCGAACATCTCCGACGAGCTCGCCTGGTAGAACCGGATCCGGTTGTCCTGGCTGCCGCCGACGATGCGGATCGCGTCGAGCATCCGCAACACACCGGTCCCCGTGATGTTGGCCGTGAGCTCGGCCTGGTTGAACGACATCGCGACGAACGAGATGGCCGCGAGGTTGTACACCTCGTCGGGCTGGGCGACGTCGAGGGCCTTCACGAGCGATGGCAGGTCGGCGAGATCGCCGGGCACCGGTTCCACGTACGGGAACTCGTCTCGCATCTCGGTCATCTTCGGGTTGTTCTGGCCCTTGACCATCCCGAACACCTCGTAGCCCTTGGTGTGGAGGAACTCGGCGAGGTGCCTTCCGTCTTGACCCGTGATTCCGGTGATGAAGGCGCGTGGCATGGCGGCGGAGTCTACGGGTCACGAGTCACGGCCGAGGCACGTGCGGTAGCGTGCATCCGCCATGACACCCCCGGCACCGCCACCACTCCCGGTCGCGTTCGACGTCGGCCCGCTGGCCGGGCGCCGCACCGGGATCGGCGCCGGTGTCGCTGCGCTGCAGGTTGCGCTCGCTTCCGACGAACGGCTTCGACTCATGCCGTACCTGATCAGCTACCGCGCGGACCCCACCGACGGCGTTCGACGGCTGCCGCTGCCCGCCGCCGTCGCCCATCGGTTGTGGGGCCGATTCGATCATCCCCGGGCCGACCGCTGGCTCGCCGGCGCGGCTGTGGTCCACGGGACGAACTACGTGGTTCCTCCCACACGAATCCCGCGCGTGGTGTCGGTGTACGACTGTTGGTTCCTCCGCAACCCCGAACGGGCCCATCCCGATGTGGTCCGTGCCGGCAGAGTGCTCGGCCGCGCCATCCGTGGTGGCGCGGTCGTGCATGCCAGCTCGCATGCCACCGCCGATGCAGTGCGCGAGCTGTTCGCGGGCGCCGACGTGCGCGTCGTGCACCTCGCAGCCCTGCCGTTGCCCGAGGCTCCTACGACGTGCCCGATCGCAGAGCTCGAGGGCCGCGCGTTCGTCGTGGCAGTGGCGACGCTGGAACGGCGCAAGAACCTGCCGCAGTTGGTACGCGCCTTCGCCGAGATCGCTTCATTGCACCCTGACCTGCGGCTCGTGCTCGCCGGTGGCGACGGCGACGACCGGCCGGCGATCGACGCTGCAGTGGATGCGCTCCCCCGCGAGACCGGCGCCCGTGTGATGTTCACCGGCTACGTCGACGACCCCGTGCGGGCCTGGCTGCTGCGCAATGCGCGCGTGCTCGCGTACCCGTCACTCGACGAGGGATTCGGCTTCCCGCTCCTCGATGCGATGGGTGCACAGGTGCCGATCGTGGCCAGCACCGCTGGCTCGATCCCCGAGGTCGCCGGGGGTGCAGCTCTGCTCGCCGCGGCGGACGACCTCGACGGTTTGGCCGCTGCGCTGCACCGTGTGCTCACCGACGACGACGAGCGTGGTCGGCTCGTGGCAGCCGGCATCGAGCGGCGCCAGCAGCTGTCGTGGTCGACCACGGTCGACCAACTCCTCGATCTCTACCAAGAGCTCGCCGACCGGGCACCGGGAGGTTCGACGTGATCACCGTCTTGTGCGGCGGCGTCGGTGCCGCCCGCTTCCTGCGCGCACTGCGCGGTGTCGGATCCGCCGATGTCGTCGGCGTGGTGAACACCGGTGACGACACGGTGCTGCACGGCCTGTCGATCTCGCCGGACATCGACACCATCACCTACACCCTGGCGGGGGCCATCGATCCCGAGCGCGGGTGGGGGCTCGTCGACGAGACCTGGACCGCGATGGCGTCGCTCGCGGCGCTACGCCGAGGTGCGGCCAGAGGGTTCGTCCGCCGCTCCGATGTGGTTCAACCTCGGTGACCGCGATCTGGCCACCCACTTCTACCGCACCGCTCGTCTGGCCGAGGGCGCCACGCTCACCGAGGTGACTGCGGAGATCGTCAGTGCCTGGGGGCTACCCGAGCGCCTGGTGCCGATGACCGATCAGCGGGTGTCGACCATGATCGACCTCCTCGAAACGTCCGAAGAGCCAGACGGCCGAACCGTCTCGTTCCAGGAGTACTTCGTCCGGCTGCGGCACTCGGTGCCCGTGCGCGGGGTCCGCTTCGATGGAGCCGACACGGCTGAGCTGCAGGTCACGGCTGCTGCCGCGATGCGAGATGCTGACGTGGTGGTGGTGGCACCGTCGAACCCGATCGTGTCGATCGGGCCGATGCGCACCCTCGCCGGACTCGACGACCTCCTCGCTGCGCGCCGCTCGTCGGTGGTGGCAGTGTCCCCGATCGTCGGCGGTGCGGCGCTCAAGGGCCCCGCCGACCGGATGATGAGCGAGCTGGGTCACGAGGCCTCGGTCGTCGGCGTTGCCCGTCTCTATCGCGACATCGCGGGCACGCTGGTGATCGACCCCGCAGATCGGCATCTGGCGGCAGACGTCGAAGCGACCGGCATGCGCTGCCTGGTGTGGCCGTCGATCATGTCCGATCCCGAGGTGGGCTCGGCACTCGCCCGCGCCGTGCTCGATTCCGCCCATTGAGTCGTCGCCGAACCGGCACCCGATCAGCCGGCACCCGATCAGCCGAAAACCGATCAGCCGAAAACCGATCAGCCGAAAACGACGACGTCCCGATGGCCTGAGCCATCGGGACGCCTCGGTTCGTGTATCGATCGTGGGACGATCAAGCGGAGATCAGATCAGGTTCCTCAGTTGGCGCTGGCCTTGCGACGCACCATCAACAGCACGGCACCCGTGCCGGCGGCGAGGCCGGCGAGGATCAGCGGAAGGGTCATGTCGCCACCCGTTGCCGGCAGCGAACCGCCGGGCACGGCGGGGGCCGAACCACCGCCCGCAGCAGTGGTCGTCGGGCCGCCTGCGCCGACAGCGGGGGCCGGTGTCGTCGTCGGGCCGGCGACCGTGGGGGCCGGTGTCGTCGTCGGGCCGGCGACCGTGGTCACCGCGGCCGCAGTGGTCGTCGGTGGCGTGCACCGAACGACCGTGATCGTCACGGCCTTCGGGGTGAGGGAGTTGAACGACGAGCTGTCGCCCGAGTGGTGGAGGGTGATCGCACCGCCGGGGACGTCGGAGTCGACGCCGCCGAAGGAGCCGCTCACGACACCGCTGAACCACGGGGTCGCCGCACCCTGGGCTGCCGTGTCGGGCAGATCAGCCGAGAGGCCACCGACCTGCGCACCACCGACACGCACCGAGAAGCGCTCGCCGGTCTCGTTCTGGATCTCACGGGTGAGCTCCGGGTTCTCCTCCATCAAGCGGTCGTACGCCGTCCACGACGTCGAGATGACGGCGACGTGGGTGTTGGCCGCCGGGGCCGGGATGCTGAGCCCGGTGGCGAGCGAGGGGTTCCACGTCGCCAACTGGGTCTGGGTCGCATTGTTCCAGGAGTACGTCTCGGCGAGGCAGTCCTCGGCGGCACCGGCGGTACCGCCCATGGCGGACACGCTGACCACCCCCGCTGCCATCATCGTCATCGCTGTTGCAAGAGCCTTGTTCATCTCGTCACTTCTCCTGATGGACCTGATCTGTCGTCGAGCACCATACGACGGGTTCACCCGGAGTGGGCGGGATCCGTCGAACAGTGATCCGTTCGGCCCATGGCCCGATCCTCGACCTGATGGCCCACGCTGATGGTCCGGACAGAGCTCAGTGTGTCCAGGAGCGCAGGCTGCGGATGCCCGTCGCAAGGTCGGTCCACGGCGCCCAAGCCAGATGGATCCTGGCCCTCGTGGGTGCGAGCGAGATCCGCACGACGTCGTCGGCGCGCGGCGCGGACGTGGGTGGTAGCGGCGCGTCCGGACCGGCCATGAGGCCCCAGAGCTCACGGACGCTCGTGAGCGCACCGGTGCCGATGTTGACCACCAACCCGCTCCCGCGCGTGGCCGATCTCACGAACGCATCGACGACGTCGTCGATGAACACGAAGTCACGCGCTTGGCGACCGTCACCGTGCATGGCAGCCGGCAGACCCTGTTCGAGCGCAGCGGCGAATGCCGCGACCACACCGCCGTCGACGCGTTGGCGCGCGCCGTACACGTTCGCGAGGGCGAGTGCGGAGAACTCCACGTCGTGCTGCTCGCGATACACCGTGAGCAACTCGGCGACCGTCCGGGCGATCACCCCCTGGACACCAACCGGTGACCAGGCCCGACCTTCCTTCACCGGCAGCTCACGCGCTGAGACATCGCCGTACAGCGCGGTGGCAGGCAACGCGGTCACCACCTTGCCCACGTCGCTGGCACGCGCCGCCTCGAGCACGTTGAGGGTGCTGTGGACCGCTCGGGCCGCCGTGGCAGCGCCGGAACGACCGGGCGGCGACCATCCGAGGTGGTAGACGACCTCGGGTTCGCGCATCGCCACGAGCGCGCCGAGCTCGGGTGCACACGCGTCGAGGTGGTGGATCTTCAACTCCCCGCCCATCGACCGCGCCGTCGCGAGGTTGGCGAGGGAGCCTGCCGAGAGGTCGTCGACCACGTCGACGGTGTGCCGTTCCGCGAGGAGCCGGTCGACGAGGTGCGACCCGATGAACCCGGCGCCGCCGACGACGAGGACGCGCACGTGGGGGCCTGATCAGCCCTGATCGGGGTCGGGGCGGCGGACGGACTCCAGCACCTCGCCGGAGTCGACGACGGCTCCGGCGCCGAGCACCGAGTCGATCAGCGAGCCGCCGCTGCGCACGTGTCCCATGACGACCGAATCGCGCACGACGGCGCCCTGCTCCACCACAGCACCGGCCAGCACGACCGATCGCTCGACGTGGGCGCCGGCGTGGAGCACCGCGCCCGCATCCACGACCGAATCGATCACGATGGCATCGGGGTGCACGTCGGCACCGTCGGCAACGGGGTGACAGGCGTGCTGCGGCCGTCGGCCGGTGACGAGGTCGAGGTTCGCACCGAGGTAGAGATCGGGCTTGCCCGTGTCGATCCAGTAGTCGGCGGTGGCCATGCCGTAGATCGCACCATCGGCCACGATGCTCGGGAACGTGATCCGCTCGATCGATACCTTCTCACCTGCGGGAATGCGGGCCAGCACGGACGGCTCGAGCACATAGGTGCCTGCATTGATCAGATTGCTGGGCGCGGTGCCGGGGGCCGGTTTCTCGACGAACCGCTCGATGCGGCCATCGGCGCCGAGGGCCACCACACCGAACGCCGAGGGATCATCGACGGCGATGAGGTGCAGGGTCGCATCGGCACCCTTGGCCCGGTGGAAGTCGACCAAGGCAGCGATGTCGAGGTCGGTGAGCACGTCGCCGTTGGCAACCACGAAGGTGTCGTCGATGCCGGTGGCATCAGCCGCGAAGCGGATCGCGCCCGCCGTGTCGAGCGGCTCGGGCTCAACCGCGTAGTGGAGGATCGCTCCGGCGCAGGTGCCGTCGGGGAACGCCTCCACGAACGGCTCGGGCTTGAACCCGAGCGCGAGCGTGACATCGGTGACGCCGCCACGCACCAAGTTGTCGATGAGGCGCTCGATGATCGTCACGTGGCCGACGGTGAGCATCGGCTTCGGGACGGAGTACGTCAACGGCCGCAGCCTCGTGCCGAACCCGCCGACGAGCACGACGGCCCGCATCATCCCCCCGTGGTCGTCTGAGTGCCTTCGACGGTGGTGGCCGTCGGGTCGGGCACGTTGCCGCCATCGACGGCACCCAGCTCGCGTAGGTCCGCGGCCCACGGCGGCATGGTGACGTCGGTGCCGACAGGGACGACGGCGATGGTGAACACCATGCCGTCGTTCGTGATCCGCACGTCGGCGAGATCGGTGATGTTCGTCGTGCCCTTGTCGGTATCCCTGAAGTTCTCCCAGGCGACGACCTTGATCTCGACGTCCTCACCACCGCACTGATAGTCGTCGACGTCGTAGACGTCGCCACCCTGATCTTCGGGGAGCGCAAGCCGGCCCTCGCTCAGCTCGACGCCGTAGACATCGAGGAACAGACCGAGGCGGGCGCGCTTGCCGACCGACTTGCTGCCGTACGGGTGGTAGTGGATGACACCGTCGTCATGGCTGTGGATGCCGGTGCTTCCGAACAGGTCGTTCACGTAGGTCTGATTTCCTGCGGAATCGGTGAGCGTCTCTTCCTGGTTGCCCGTGAGCTTGGGCAGCCAGCCGTCGCAGACGTACATCCCGTAGGCGGCGTGCCAGTGGTCGCCGACCTGGGGCGGGAACGAGCCGGGGTCGGGACGGCTCTGGCGCGCATAGACGATGGTGAGCAGCCCGAGGATCACCACGCCCACGACGGCGGCCGGGAAGAGAGTGCCGCCCTGGAAGCGCACCTTCTTGCCCTTGCCCCGCTGGGCGAGCCTGGCGACCTTCTTTGCGGACGATGACGATGAGGACGTAGCCACGAGTCCGAGAGGCTATCTGCCCACGTCGCGGTTCTGTCGGCATCCCGGCAGCCGACGCACCAGCTCCTCGTAGGCACGTGCGACGGCAGCCGGCGACGCGGCCGCCTCCACCCAGGCGCGGCCGGCGGCGCCGCGGGCGGCGAGCGCCTCCGGATCGGCCAGCATCTCCCGCAGGGCGGCGACGAACAGGTCGGGTCGGTCCGGCGCCACGGCGATCCCGGCACCGGAGGCATCGAGGATCCGTGGCACCTCCGTCCCGGGGTCGATCGATGCGAGGATCGGCCGACCGGCAGCCAGGATCGAGTAGGTCTTCGAGGGCACGCTCACGTTCCCCAGGCCCGAACGCAACGGCACGACGTGCACATCGGCGATGCCGAGCAGCTCCGACAGCCGCTCCTTCGGCTGGTAGCCGGAGAAGCGCACGTTCGCGATGCCGGCTGCCGCATCGATCAGCGTTGCCTTCGCCGAACCATCGCCGCTGATCAGGAATGTCACATCGGGCAACTCGCGAGCGGCCGCGCAGATCAGCTCGAGTGACTGCGAGAAGCCGACGTTGCCCGAGTACACCACGAGCGGTTCGCCGCCGATGCCGAGCTCCGCCCGGAGCGGGGCGCCCCGCTGTCCCGGTTGGATCGCCTCGACGTCGACGAAGTTCGGGATCACGTGGACGCGGTCGCGGGCTGCGGGCGACATCTTGCCGGCGACGTTGTCGCGCAGGTCGTCACTGAGCACGGTCACCGCCGAGGCGCGGTGGTAGCTGACGCGCTCGAGCCAGCTCGCGGCCCTGATGACGTGCCGGTTGGTGATCGCGCCGGTCCGCACTGCCGCATCGGGGAACACGTCCTGGATGTTGAACACGAGCGACCCGCGACGCACCAGGTGCGTGGTCCAGCCGGTCAGCCCCATCGTGAGTGGCGGCGACATCGCGATCACGGCATCGACGCGACCTCCTCGCCAGCTCGTGACTCCTGTGAGCACGGAGAAGCCGGCGAAGCCGAGGGCGCGGCGCACCAGGTTGGCCTTGTCGCCACCCGGGAACGGGTTGACGCGTGTGATCGAACCCCATGGCGTCGTCTCCCGGCGAACCCACTTCCCGGTCCACCCCGGTTCGATCGAGTGGGTGCGGTACCAGGGCAGCGACGTCACCACGTGCAGCTCGTGGCCGCGTGCAGCGAGCTCGTGGACGATCCGCGTGATCACGTCGCCGGTCGGCGCGGTGTCGGGTTCGAAGTGCGGGCACAGCACCGCGAGCCGCAGGCTCGCAGGAGACGGAGCTGACGACGGAGCTGATGACGTCACGCCGCAGCCACCCGGTCGTATGCCTCGAGCAACGCCTCACCGGAACGGCGGGAGGTGAACGCCGCGACGCGTCGGTGACCGGCCACGATCAGCTCGTCGCGTCGGCGGCGCACCTCGCCCAATCCTGCGGCCCAGGCGTCTCGGTCGAGCGGTGCGACGACCGCCGCATCGCCGGCCACGTCGGGCAGGCACGTGGCGTCGCTGCACAGCACCGGGGTGCCGAGCGCCATCGCCTCGATCAGCGGCGCGCCGAAGCCCTCGTAGCGGCTGGGGAACACGAGCGCCTCGGCCATCGCGATCAGACCGTTCTTGTCGGCATTGCTCACCCGGCCGGCGCGCACGATGCGCGCTCGGGTGGATGGAACGGCGGAGGCGAGCAGTGCGTCGAGCTCCGCGTCTGCAAGGCCCGGCCCGCCGATCAGCACGAGCCGACGATCGGGCTCGGTCCACACGGTTTCCATCAGATCGACGAGGAAGGCATGGTTCTTGTGTGGCGCGGTCATCGCCGGGTAGACGAGCACCGGACCGTCACCGAGCGACAGCTTCGTTCGCAGCTCGGTCTCGCCCGTGCGATCCACGAGCAGCTCGGGCTCGTAGCCGTGCGGTACCACCATGACCCGCGCTGCTGCCACGTCGAGCTCGCGGATCACGCTCTGGCGGACGTACTCGCTCGGCACGGTGACGAGCGCGGCGCGGCGAGCCGAACCGGGGACCTTCGCATCGAGGTAGCGGCGCTTCATCGGCGTGAAGTACTCGGGGAACGTGCGGTACTGGAGGTCGTGGATCGTGAGGAGGAACGGCCGCCGGGCCGGCCACGGCGCCGTGCCACCGCCGTGGTGGACGAGGTCGTAGCCGCGGGTCGTGCCGAACAACCACGTGCTCTCCGCGGCGATGCGCTGCCATCGTCGACGGCCGTCCACCGGCGCAGCGACGAACCGCACGCCGGGCAGCATCGTGCGGTACTGGCCGACGAACGCCGGCGGGGCGAAGACGGTGAGGTCGAGCGTGGGGCGGGCGTCGAGCGCGCCCCCCAGCTGGCGCACGAGATACTGCTCGGAGCCGCCCACGTCGCCCGGCACGCACCACATCAGGTTGACCGCAACTCTCATGTGCCGCACGCGCTCATGCCAGCTCGCGATACACCTGTGCCGTCAGTGCGGCTGTCTCTCGCCAACTGCGCTTCTTCGCTCGGGCGAAGCCCTTGGCGGACAGCTCGACTCGGCGGGCGATCGCCTCGGTGATCCCTCGGGCGATGTCGGCGGGATCCAGCGGCTGCACGAGCACCGCCGCGCTGCCCGCGGTCTCTTCGGTGGCCGTCCCTTCGCTCGTCACCACGGGGACGCCCTGGGCCATGGCTTCCAGCACCGGCAGACCGTAGCCCTCGCGCTCGCTCGGGTAGCAGAACACGTGGGCACCGGCATACAACGGGTTGAGGTCTTCGCTCGGCACGAACCCCAGGAACCGCAGGTCGATCTCGGACCGCAACTCGGCCTGGATGTCGATGTCGCCCCACCCGTCGGCTCCGACCACGATCAGCGGCAGCGGCTCCTCGAGCTGCGCCACCGCGGCGACCAGGCCGCGCAGGTTCTTGCGAGGTTCGACGGTGCCGACGAACAACAGGTAGCGCTCGGGCAGGTTGTAGAGCGCGCGCACCCGCCCGACCTCGTCGGGGGCAACGCGTTCCATCTCCACACCGAGGGGCACGAGCCGCAACCGATCCGCCCCGATGCCGGCGAACGCGACGTCGTCGAGGGTCGCTTGGCTGCTGCACAACACGACGGCCGCCTGCCGCTTGATCCGTTCGAGACTCGCGTTGAACGTGCGCACACCGTGCTTGGAGAAGTGCGATGGGTCGTGCAGGAACGCAAGGTCGTGGAGGGTGACCACGAGCGGCGCATCTGTTGGGCACGGGATGAGGCCCGTGGCGTGGGCCACGTCGACGGACCCGGTGGCGCGCTCGACCTTCGGCCAACCGAAGCGCAACCAGGTCTGATAGAGCCACGGCGCGGCGAGGGGCAGGTGGGCCACCGGGATGTCGGGCATCCAAGGATCGGGCGGGAGATGTGCGTGACGGCCCGCCACACCGATCAGTCGGATGTCGTCGTGCTCCTCCATCGCCTCTGCAACGCGCAATGCTGCGACCGCCGTCCCCCCCGGCACTGCACCCCAGCACTGTTCGAGGGTGTAGGCGACGCGCACGGTGACCATCATGGCCGATCCGAGCCGGTCATCCCGGGTGGGTCATGCGCCCCCTCGCGCACTCCAGCCCTCGCCAAACGGCATGGTCACGTTTACCATCTGTTCATGCGCACCCAGTTGCCCCCGCAGGACCTCGCCCGCGACGAACGGTTCCACCGGATCAGCACCACCGACCGGTTCAACGACATGCGTCCGAACGGGCTGGCCGACGCGGGGCGGATGGACCCGGCCAGCCACGAGTCGTTCGACCGGGCTCGCCGCCAGATGCACGGCATCTTCGTCGGCGAGATCCAGGCATTGGAGGGCGCCGGACGGACGGCGTACGACTACACCACCGACGAGACGCCGTTCGCGATGAAGCTCGACATGGCCCGGCAGTGCTGGGACGAGGCCCGTCACGTCGAGATCAGCCTGATGCTCGGCGACCACATGGGCACCGAGGTCGGCGAGTACTCCGAGGCCGTCACGCTGTTCGAGGCGGCCTGCCATCCCGATCCGGTGTTCCGGCTCGCCGGTGTGAACCGTGCGCTCGAAGGTCTGGCCATCGATGTCTTCACCACGATGCGCGACTTCGCCGCCGAGATGAACGACCCGGTGCTGTGGTTCGCCGAGGACTGGATGCTCGCCGACGAGGTGACCCACGTGAAGATGGGCAGCACCTGGTTGCGCGAGATCACCAAGGACGACAAGGAGCGCCAGCAGCAGGCGCTCGAGTTCCAGCGCACCGTCGATGGCCTGTTCAACTTCCGCGGCTTGCGTGGCGAGAGCCGGGACGCGTCGATCCAGCTGGCCCGCAAGTTCCGCGAGATGGCTGGCTTCGCCTCGGAGGAGATCGACGAGATCGCCGCGATGGCCGACCAGCAGCGAGCCGAGCGCCTGGCCGCCTCCGCCTACTGAAACTCGTCACCGTCCGCGTGACGGTGCAGGCAAGACTCGCGACATGGCACACCCGGTCTGGCCGTTGTTCGACCTGCGCGTGGCGACCCCGCGTCTCGAGCTCAGATACATCGACGACGACATCGCGCTGACACTCGCGCAGCTGGCGTCACGCGGTGTGCACGACCCCGCGTTCATGCCGTTCACGATCGAGTGGACCGACGTGGAAGGCCCGGCGCTCCTCCGCAACACCATGCAGTACTACTGGCGTTGCCGAGCCGAGTGGTCGCCCGAGAAGTGGAGCCTGAACTTCGCGGCGTTGGTCGACGACGAGGTGGTCGGCACGACCGGGTTGATGGCCGACCATTTCGGCCGGCTCCGGGCGTTCGAGACGGGATCGTGGCTCGGCCGAGCGTTTCAAGGCCGCGGCATCGGGACCGAGATGCGCGTCGCCACCCTGCACCTCGGCTTCGCGGGGCTGGGCGCCGAGCTCGCAACCACTGCTGCATTCGCCGACAACGAATCGTCGCTGGGCGTCACCCGCAAGCTCGGCTACTCCCCGAACGGGACCAAACGACATCTGCGTCGCCACGAGCCGGCGGCCTCGGCAAGTTTCGTGATGCCCCGGTCGCATTGGGAGGCAAACCTGCGACGCGATGACATCACGCTTCACGGCGTGGAGGATTGCCTCGAGCTCTTCGGCCTGTGATCCGAGTCGGTTCAGGCGGTGAGCTTGGTGACGAGTTCGGCGAGCGGCTCGCGGAAGTCGCGCATCATCGGCAGGCCGCTCATCCGGGCGACGGCGTTGTCGAGCACGCTGTTGGCCGGGCGTGGTGCAGGCCGCGGCGGTTGGAGCTCGGCGGTGGTGATCGGGCGGACCACCGCGTCGGGATCGCGACCGGTGAGGGCGACGATCTCGCGAACGAAGCCGTACCACGACGTGGGCGTCTGGTTGGTGAGATGGTGCACTCCGCTGCGACGATCGAGCGCCACCTGACGCAGCATCGGTCCGAGGTCTGCGGTGAACGTGGGGTGACCCACCTGGTCGGCCACGAACGCGAGCGTCGCATGGGTGTCGACGAGACGCAGCACGGTCTTCACCATGTTGTTGCCGTGCTCACCACACACCCAGGAGGTGCGCACGACTGCGGCCGACGCGCCGAGGACGAGTGCCTCTCGCTCGCCGATCAGCTTCGTCATGCCGTACACGCTCTCGGGGTTGGTCTCGTCCCACTCGTGGTACGGGCGGTCGAGGGTGCCGTCGAAGACGTAGTCGGTGCCGACGTGCACGAGGTGGGCCCCGGCGCGATGGCACCCGTCGACGAGATGCCGCACCGCGAGGCCGTTGCACAGCAACGCTCTGTCGGGGTCGTCCTCGCATGCGTCGACTGCCGTCCAGGCGGCGCAGTTGATGACCGCGTCGGGCCTGAACGAGGTGATCGCTCCGAGCACTGCGCCACGATCGGTGATGTCCACCTTCGTGCGATCGACTCCGAGCACGTCGTCGCCCGCCGCTTCGCACGCCAGCACGGTGTCATGGCCGAGTTGGCCACCGGCTCCGGTGACGAGCACCCTCACAGTGCAGCTCGCGCCTTCAGGGGTTCCCACCAGGCACGGTTGTCGCGGTACCAGGCGACCGTGTCGGCGAGGCCCTGCACGAGGTCGTGCTCACACGTCCAACCGAGCGCGCTCACCTTGTCGTGGGTGATCGAGTAGCGGCGGTCATGACCGAGACGATCGGCGACCGGCTGGATGAAGCTCTCGTCGCGCCCGCAGAGCTCGAGCAAGCGGTACGTGAGCTCCTTGTTGGTGATCTCGTTGCCAGCACCGATGTTGTAGATCTCGCCGACGTTGCCCTGGCGAAGCACGAGATCGGCCGCCGTGTTGTGGTCGTGGACGTGGATCCAATCACGCACGTTGCCACCGTCACCGTAGAGCGGCACCTTCTTGCCGTCGAGCAGGTTCGTGGTGAACAGCGGGACGACCTTTTCAGGGAACTGGTACGGGCCGTAGTTGTTGCTGCAGCGCGTGACCAGCACCGGCAGGCCATGGGTGGTGTAGTAGCTGAGCGCGATGAGGTCGCTGCCGGCCTTGGCTGCCGAGTAGGGCGAACGTGGAC
This sequence comes from uncultured Acidimicrobiaceae bacterium, assembly GCA_963791635.1. Taxonomy (GTDB): domain Bacteria; phylum Actinomycetota; class Acidimicrobiia; order Acidimicrobiales; family Ilumatobacteraceae; genus VFMC01. The sequence continues at coordinate 1,197,166 of CAWBTC010000017.1, read as the reverse complement.
CGAGCGGGTCCGTCTCCGAGAACGAGCCTTCCTCGATCGAGCCGTACACCTCGTCAGTGGAGATGTGCAGGAACCGCTCGACCCCGATCTGGCGGGCGACATCGCAGAGCACGTTGGTGCCGAAGCAGTTGGTGCGCACGAAGGAATGACCGTCCTTGATCGAGCGGTCGACGTGGGTCTCGGCAGCGAAGTGCACGACAGCGTCGTGACCCTGCATCGCGTCGAGCACGTCGTCCTGATCGCAGATGTCGGCGTGGACGAACCGGCATCGCCGGTCGTCGATCACATCGCGGATGTTCTCGAGGTTGCCCGCATACGTGAGCGCGTCGTAGACCGTGATCTCGTCGTCGGTCGTGGCGAGCACGTGACGCACGTAGTTGGCACCGATGAACCCGGCACCTCCGGTGACGAACAGCTTCATCGGGTCAGCCTCATGTCAGGTCCTCATCTGCCAGTAGGGGCGACGGCCGACGGGCAGGTCCGATCGCATCGGGTTGTCGTGATCGCGCTGGCTCATGATCGGATCCGTGATGCCCCAGTCTGCGGCGATCACGGGGTCGTCCCACTTCACTCCCAATTCGTCTGACGGGTTGTAGTAGCCGTCGACCAGGTACGTCATCACCACATCGGTGTGGGCAGCGAAGCCGTGGGCCACACCGGGCGGGATGAACACACCGAGGTGGTTCTCGCCGCTGATGTCGAAGCACTCGGTGGCTCCATCGGTGGGGCCGTCTTCACGCAGATCGTGGAGCACGACGCGGATCGTGCCGGCCGGGCAGTACCAGTAGTCGGCCTGGTGCAGGTGGTAGTGCAGGCCCACGAGCGCGCCGGCCTGCTTGTTGGACCGATTGCCTTGCACCATCTCGCGGCCGTTGGGGAACCACTCACGGCGGTATGTCTCGATGAACAGGCCGCGCTGATCGCCGTAGACGGACGGCTCGACGATGTGGACACCGGCGATGCGGTCGCTCTCGCGGATCTCTGGCATTTCGGTGCGACTCCTGATTCGGTTTCTGACGGGGTTGACGGGGGGTTGACGGGGGTTGACGGCGTGTTGGAGCTACTCGACGTCGATCTGGCAATGATCGCCGACCATGAGGCGCAGCGCACGCGGGCGCACCTGGGTGCGCGAGACGACGACGTCCTTGCCGATCAGGCTGTCCTCGAGCCGAGGGATGTCACGGATGGTGCTGCCCTCCATGACCACGGAGTGCTCGATCTCGCTCTGGTGCACCTGGCAGTCGTTGCCGATCGCACTGAACGGGCCGACGAAGCTGTCGGTGATCACTGATCGCGCTCCGATGATCAGCGGGCCGCGCAACGTGGAGTTCGTCACGATCGCCCCGGCTTCAACCACGACGCGGCCGTCGACCACGCTCGCCTGGTCGACCGTGCCATCGATGCGGTTCTCGATCTTCTCCAGCAACAGGCGGTTCGCCTCCAACAGCGGGGTGAGCTTGCCGGTGTCGATCCACCAGCCGGTGAGCTCTTCCTGGCGGACTCGCTTGCCTTGGTCGACCAGCCACTGGATGGCGTCGGTGATCTCCAGTTCACCTCTCGGTGACGGTGCGATCGCACGCACGGCATCGAGGATCGTCTTGTCGAACAAGTACACCCCGACCAGCGCGAGGTCGGACGGTGGGTCAGCCGGCTTCTCCACCAGGCGCACCACATGACCGTCGGCATCGAGCTCGGCGATGCCGAACCGGTGCGGATCGGGCACTCGCTTCAACAGGATCTGCGCTGCGGGCGGCTCGTCGGTCTCGCGTGCCGCCTCGAAGGCGTCCACGAACGCAGCGAGGTCCTGCTCGAGCAGGTTGTCGCCGAGGTACATCACGAAATCGTCATCACCCAGGAACTCGGCTGCGATCAACACGCAATGGGCGAGTCCCAACGGCGCGTCTTGGGGGATGAAGGTGATCGCCGCGCCCCACTGAGATCCGTCGCCGAGCGCCGCCATCACCTCTGCTCGGGTGTCGCCGACGATCACCCCGATCTCGGTGATGCCCGCAGCCACCATCGCCTCGATGCCGTAGAAGAGGATCGGCTTGTTCGCAACCGGCACCAGTTGCTTCGCGCTCGTGTGGGTGATGGGACGCAAACGCGTCCCGGCACCACCTGCCAGGATGAGGGCCTTCATAAGTGCCGCAAGTATGGCCGGTGATCTCAGGCGGAAGGTGTAGGAGCAGGTCCATCGCCGCGGAAATAGGCCAGAATGCCCTCTGAGCCATCCGCCAGCAGGAGGACGGAGTTGCCGTCGATCGTGTCGCCGTACACGGGGAGCTCCCAGGTGGCGAGACCTGCACCCACCGCCGTCCGCAGCGACGACGCTGCCGCGAGCACGTCGAGCTCGTCGTCGATCCGCACCGCGGTGCCCGCGCTGTCGAGCAGCTCGCCGGCGACGAACGGATCGGCCTTCACCCGCTCGAGCGCCGTCGACAGCGCGACGTTGACGAACTCGCGCTGGCGCTTGGTCCGGCCGATGTCGGCGGTGCCGTCGATCTGCCACGCGCCGTCGATGAACGTCTCGAACTTCCGGCTGCGCGCGTACGCGAGCGCCTGAACCCCGTCGAACTGGTAGCACCCACCCTCGGCCACGTACAGCCCGGTGTTCTCGTCTCGTACGGGGAACATGAAGCACATCTCCACACCACCGATTGCATCGACGATGTCCTTGAAGCCGAAGAAGTCGACTTCCACGTAGTGGTGGATCGGCAGACCGAGCGAGGTCTGGATCGTCTGCACCAACACTGCAGGGCCGTCGTTGTAGGCGGCGTTCACACGCTGGCTGCCGCGGCCGGGGATGTCCACCCACAGATCTCGTGGGATCGACAGCAGTGCGGCCTCGCCTGTCGCCTTGTCACGACGCAGCACCATCATCGTGTCGCTCCGCGGCGGGCCGGAGACGTCGGCCTCACTGCCGATGCCGCCGTAGTCGGGCGAGTTCGGGTCGCTGCCGGCGCGACTGTCCGAGCCGACCAGAAGGTAGTTCTCGACGCTCGACGCCGACGGGCTGAGCACCTCGGACACACCGTCCACCCGCGGCACTCGATCGATCGCCGTGCGGGCCGAGACGAGCGTGCCGGCGGCGCCGGCCACGGCGATCATCGCGGTGAGCACCACGGTCACGCCGAAGCGGCCCGGACGACGACCGGGCACGGGCGCGACAGGGGGGGCCGAGGTGGGGAGCACGTGGTGGAGCGTAGTGAGGGGCGCCGTGCGACGGACGTCAAGCGGGCCTGAGGTGCACGACGTCGCCGGAATCGAGGTGGTGCAGGATGCCGCACGTGTCGAGCACATCGAGGCGACCGTCGCGACCCACACCGATCGCTCGGCCCTCGACCACGTCGGCGGGTCGCTCCACCCGCACGGGCTGACCGATGGTGACCAGCGACGAGCTGTAGCGGTCGAACACGTCGGCCGGCAGTGCGTCGAACGCACGCAACAACGCGTGCAGCACGTCGAGCGGGTCGATCCCGTCACCAACTCGGGCTCCGCCTTCCGGCGCCCACCCGACGTTGATGCCGATGCCGACCACCACGTGATCGAGACGGCCGTCGACCACGCCCGCCTGGGCGAGCACGCCGGCGAGCTTGGCCCCGTCGACGAGCAGATCGTTCGGCCACTTGAGCCCGGCGTGCACACCACCCACCTCGCGGACAGCATCGAGCGCAGCGAGCGCCACCCGCTGGGTCAACTCGTGCGGATGCTCGGGCACCTCACGCAACAGCAGCGAGACCAGGAGATTGGTGCCCGGCGGGGCATCCCATCGGCGGTCGAGGCGACCTCGTCCGGCAGTCTGGTGGCGAGCCACCAGGACGCTGCGATCCGGTGCACCGGCAGCGGCAGCAGCCAGCACGTCCGCGTTCGTGCTCCCGGTCTCCTCCACAACCTCGACATGCCAGGTGGCACCGACAGGACCCATTCGGCAAGTATTGCCAACCGTGCTGCAGAAGATCCTGATCGCCAACCGTGGAGAGATCGCCGTCCGTGTCATTCGGGCGGCGCGCGAACTCGGAATCAAGACCGTCGCTGTGTACAGCGAGCTCGACCGGGATGCGCTCCACGTGCGACTGGCAGACGAGGCGTACGCGCTCGGCGGCCAGACTGCGGCCGAGAGCTACCTCAACACCGAGGCGATCCTCCACGCGATCGAGCAGAGCGGCGCCGACGGTGTGCATCCCGGCTATGGCTTCTTCTCGGAGAACGCCGACTTCGCCCGGGCGATCATCGCCAAAGGCGTGGCGTTCATCGGGCCCCCGCCCGAAGCGATCGACGAGATGGGCGACAAGGTCAGCTCCCGCAAGGCTGCGCTGCGCGGCGGCGCACCCATCGTTCCCGGCACCACCGAGTTCATCACGTCGGCCGACGAGATCCTGACGTTCGGCAACGAGCACGGCTGGCCGCTGGTGATCAAGGCCGCGTACGGCGGTGGCGGGCGCGGCATGAAGGTGATCCGCTCGGCCGACCAGGTGCAAGACGCGATGGACAGCGCCAAGCGGGAGGCCAAGGCGTTCTTCGGCCGCGACGAGATCTACATCGAGCGCTACCTCACGTGGCCGCGCCACGTCGAAGTGCAGATCGTCGGCGATCAGCACGGCAACGTCGTGTGGGTGAGCACGCGTGACTGCTCAGCGCAGCGGCGCCACCAGAAGCTCATCGAGGAGGCACCCTCGGTGGGGATGGGCCCCGGCATCGAAGAGGCCATGGGCGAGGCTGCGATCAAGGCGGCCAAGGCCGTCGGCTACTTCAACGCCGGCACCGTCGAGTTCATCTACCAAGACGGTGAGTTCTTCTTCCTCGAGATGAACACCCGCCTCCAGGTGGAACACCCGGTGACCGAGGTCATCACGGGCATCGACCTCGTCGAGTGGCAGATTCGCGTCGCGAGTGGCGAGCCACTGCCGATGACCCAGGACGAGGTCGCCGCCCGCCGGCACGGCCACGGCATCGAGGTGCGGATCAACGCCGAGAACCCGGCGGGTGGCAAGTTCCTGCCCTCGCCTGGCACGATCACCAAGCTCGTCCCGCCCGACGGCTTCGGCATCCGCTTCGACGCGGGCTACATGACCGGCGACACCGTGAGCCAGTACTACGACAACCTCGTCGGCAAGTTGATCGTGTGGGGCAAGGACCGCCCGACTGCCATCGCCCGCACCATCCGTGCACTCGAGGAGATGGAGATCGAGGGTGTGTTCACCACGATCCCCGCCGATGTCGCGATCCTCAAGCACCCCGACTTCCAGGCGATGCAGCACTCGACCAAGTGGGTGGAGGAGAAGCTCGACCTGTCGGGAATCGAGGCGCCCAAGCCGGCAGCGCCGGCCGAGGGCGACGATCCCTTCGGGCCCCTCGTGCAGCGAAACACGACCGTCGAGGTCAACGGCAAGCGATTCGACGTGAAGATGTGGGTGCCCGACATGCCGATGGTGGCTGCCGGTCCGGCGAAGGCCGCGAAGAAGCCGACTCGCTCGTCGAGCGGTGGCGGCGGCGGCGCTGCCGGTTCGGGCAACGTCGAGGTGCCGATGCAGGGCACGATCGTGAAGGTGCTGGTCGAGGTCGGCCAGGCCGTCGAGGTCGGCCAGGCCGTGTGCGTGCTGGAAGCCATGAAGATGGAGAACCAGATCACCGCCGAGAAGGCCGGCACGGTGAAAGAAGTGAAGGTGAAGCAGGGCGACACCGTCGGCGCCGGCGACGTTGTCGTCGTCATCGGCTGAGGAGTCAGCTGCTCGCCAGCGGTCGGGGCGTGTGGGAGCGGGCCCCGGCGGGCCTGTGCTTCGTTGGGTTGGGTTCATGGGTGGGGGTCAGGTGGGTGGTGGTGCGATGCGGGTGCCGTCTGCCCGGTAGGTGGCGATGGTGCCGTCGGGGAGTCGTCGGACCTCGACCTTGGCGAGGTAGCGCCATCGGTTGTGATGGCCGCAGGCCATGTCACCGTTCTCCACTGACGTGCCACCTCCGTGTGCGTGTGGGTGGAGGTGATCGACCTGACACTTCGAGCCGGGAACGATGCACCCGTCGTGAGTGCAGTGCGTCGCTGTCATCAACACGGCGTCGCGGATCGCGCCGGTGAACAACCGTTGGGCCGACGACATCGCGGTCGGGAGCCCGTTGGAGTCGCGGAGCACGATGCGGACCTTGCCGGCGATCCCGGCCAACACGGCGTCGCGGAGCGCGATGGGGTCGCCGTCGAAGGTGTTGCAGAACGCTCGGTCGGGTCCGAACGGTGACCGCACCGGCGCCGTCAGATTGATGCCCAGCAGTTGCTCGAGCCCGTGGACGGCCGACTCGGCGTCGATGACGATGTTGAGCACGGTCTGCACGGGCCCGTCCGGCTCCGGCGACATGTCCGCTGCATCGGCGGCTTGTTCGTCGGTGAGGTCGGGGTCGACCATCTTCGGCAAGGTCACGTGCCTGAGCAGTTCCTGGAACGCGTCATAGCGACGCTGCGAGGCGGTGCGGGCGAGCTGGTCCGGGGTGACGTCAGCACCGAAACGCTCTCTCGCGTTGGCCCAGTCGCGTTGGAACTCGATCTCCTCGAAATGGGCCATCATCGTCTTCAACCTGGCGTGGTCGGATGCGGGGCCCTCCACGTTCAGGTAACCGGTCAACCCTGACTGGGTGAGCGTGGCTCTCCGGTTGCGGTGGGCGCGGTCGGGGTCGGGGCCGTCTTGGTCCATCAGGTACTTCCACGCCGTCACGTACTGCTCGAAATCCAGATACGACAACTTGGCGGCGTGATCGAGGAAGTCGTCGATCTGCTCCGCCACGTACATCCCCACCCGCGGTGCACGCGACAGCCGCGCGAGCAGGAACGCCTGAGCGCTGCCAATACGGCCGATCGCGAGTTGGTCGAGTACTTGCGGGCAGGTACGTGCGAACCGTTCCAGATCGCGGTGGGCCTTGGCGTCGCGGTCGGCCCACCGATACTCGGCCCGTCCGAACCCGGCCAGATCACGATGACCGTCGCCGTAGTACAGCTTGCGCGCCTCGAGCTCGCGGAACAGACGGATGTGCTCCGCCAGATCTGCGCGCCGGCGGGCTTCGAGATCGCGGCAACGGGACAGGATCTCCGCATCCGACAGCTCACCACCATCATCTGGTGGGACGACCCGAGGGTCGTCGTCGATGATCGTGGACATGCACACGCTCCTTCCCCCGACCCCACACGCCAAGGGGTGGCATCGATCGACCAAGTTCGTGATGACGAGGAGACCCGACGGTCCCAATCACGCTCCGGGGGAACACGGAACGACTGAAACGATCCTACGAAACCGGTGTGACACGAACCCGGGACACACCCCGGGCCCACACCGAACAGATCGACGCGATCATCTTGCGCCACCGGTGTGACACCGATGGCGGCACGACGTCGGGTTCGGAACGACTCGACGAATGCTTCATGCTCCTCGGTGTCGACGGCCTCGTGGCAGGAGTGCCTGGCGCTCAGGCCCGCCGGCGAGCCGCGCCGCACGCCCTGTCGCGCGTTCGGCTCAGCGGGCCATGACGACGAGGGTGCCGGCGGCTCGGTCGTGCAGGCCTTGGCGAAGGGGGCCGAGGGCTGCGAGGCCGTAGACGATGCTGCCCAGCACGAACCCCAACGCCGGCACAGCGGCTGCGACGGCCGGCACCACAGCTCGCTGCGAGGCGCTGAACCAGCCCGGACGGACACCCGTCGACTGACTGGCCACGCGCGTACCGGTCGCGAACTTCCCGACGCTGCGGCCGAGGAAACCGACCATCAACAACTCGTACAGGAACGCCACCGACACGGCGATCGCGTTCAACCAGACCAAGGTGTCGTCGGCGAGATCGTCACCCGGCCGGTAGCCGCTGATGACGACGCCGATCGCAACCGGGACGAGCACGAGGAACTGGTCGAGGATCGCGCCGAGGGCGCGTCGCCGGAGCGTTGCGAGCACGAGACCCGCAGGCACCGTGGGCGCGGGACGGTCATCGGTGGCGAACACTCGACGTCGACCTACTCGGCTGCTTCGGCGAGCGCTTCGCTCAGTGCCGGATGCACGAGCAGGCTCTCCACGATGTCGGTGACCTTCAAGTTGGCGGTGACGGCGAGCGCGATCACGCTGATCAGTTCAGCCGCATGTCGACCGACGATCGAGCCCCCGAGCACCACTCCGGTGGCGGGATCGGAGATGATCTTCACGAAGCCGCGCCAGTCGTTGTTGATGAGCGCCTTCGGCGTGGAGCTGAACGGCACCTTGGTGACTCGGATCTTGCGGCCCACCGCGAAGGCGTCGGCCTCGGCCAGACCGACGTCGGCGATCTCGGGTTCGGTGAAGATCGCGCTCGCGGCCTTGTCGTAGTCGAGATGCCGGTGCGCCACCTTCTGCAGGCCCATCACGTGCTCAGCCACCTTGCGACCCTGCATGCTGGCCACACTCGACAGCGGCAGCTTGCCGCTGATGTCCCCGGCTGCGTAGATGTGCGACACGTTGCTCTGGCAGTGGCGATTGATCTGGACGTACCCACCCTGGTCGACCTCCACGCCCGCAGCGTCGAGCCCGAGGCCATCGGTGTTGGGCACAGAGCCGATGGCGAGCACGGCGTGCGAACTGCGCACGACACGGCCGTCATCGCAACGAACCACCACCTCTTCCGCGCCGGCATCGTCGACGACTCGATCGATACCGATCGCGCGTGCGCCCTTCAGCAGATGCACACCGCGCTGCAGGAAGTCGACCTCCAGCACCGCAGCGACCTCCGGGTCCTTGCCGGGCAGCACCTGCTGGCGGCTCACCACCAAGGTGACCTTGGCACCGAACGAACTGAACATGTGGACGAACTCCACACCGGTGACGCCCGAGCCGACGATCGTGACGCTCTCGGGGAACACCTTCGGTGGATAGCAGTCGCGGGTCGTGAGCACGCGCTCACCGTCGGGTGAGCACCATTCGGGGATGCGTGGCCGGGTGCCGGTCGCGATCAGGATCGCGTCGGCCTTGACCGAGCGAACCGTGGGCGTGCCCGTCTCATCGACAGTGGTGATCTCGACGTCGTTCGGCCCCGTGAGCCTCGCCGCACCGTGCACGAGTTCGACACCTTGGCTCGTGAGCAGGTTGGTGGTGCTGCGCTGGAGACGCATCTTGATGCTCTCGATGCGCTCGGTCAGCGCCTCGACGTCGACCTCGGCCACGCGCTCTTCGAGCCCCATGCCCTCGAGCCGACGAATGAACGCCATCGCCCCGCCGGTCGCGATCATCGTCTTGCTGGGGATGCAGTCCCACAGGTGCGCCGCGCCGCCGATCACATCGCGCTCGATGAGCGTCACCTCCGCGCCGAGACGCGCTGCGAAGGTCGCTGCGGTGTTGCCGGCAGGCCCTCCACCGATGATCACGAATCGAGTCGCCACGAGGGGTGAGGCTACTGGTCGTCGTCTTCGTGGCCCACGATGCCGACATCGGCGAACATCACATCCCGTTCGGTGCGGGCGGGCGGGCCGACGCCTTCGATGCCGTCTTCGATGCCGTCTTCGATCCCGCCACTGGGGACGTTGGGGCAGAACCGCGAGGCGTACTGGTACGAGTTGCGTGGTTCGCCCACCCACTCGAAATGCATCCCATCGGGGGTGAGGAAGTTCCCGCCCCACGCGAAGTTGTGCTTGCGGAAGATGCGCACCACCCGGCAATCCATCCGCGGCGTGTTGCCCTGCGCGTTGGTGGTGGTGTTCATGTCGATCGCCATCGCCCAGGCATGGCGGCTCACCGACCCGAAGCTGGCCGAGACCCGGGCGAAGCGAGGGTTGTAACAGCCGCCGTAGGTGTTGGTGTTGCCGAGATCGATCGCCCCCGCGAGACCGTTGGCGGCGACTTCGTCGAGTGCAGCCTGGAGATCGCCGACGATCGAACGGTGGCAACTCGCCCGGATGCCGATCGAACGGAAGTCCACCCGCTGCACACTTGCGGCCACCCAGTCGCGGTCGAGGCTCAGGTTGCCGTCGCCGTTGATCCGGTAGTCGAACTCGCCGAGCAACACCTTGGTGCGCGTCGAGCTGATGACGCTGTCGGGGTTGAACGGATTCCAGCTCTTGTTGATCCGCACGCCCTGGCCATCGATGAGACCGTTGGCGGCGAGGGCCTGGTCGAGTGCCTCACGCGGGATCTGGCCGAACATCACGACCCGACTCACGATGTCGGCACCGAGCACATCCGCCTGGTCCGTCGACATGACGAGCTCCGATCCGCCGACATCGGCATCCGGGGCGATGTAGCCGAGCACGAAACGACGGGCGTTGCCGTCGGCAGCGATCAAGTCGAGGGTGTCGCCCACCTGTGCACCACGCAGGTTCGCCGAGGTCTGGTTGAGCACCAGTTGGCCACGCGAGATCGCACCCGCCACCGGGGCGGTCATGACCCGGCCGATCGCCTCGAGCGGCAACGCCGTGGCGCTCATCGGGAACTGCCACACCCCATCCTCACCCTCGCCGGCGAGTTGCACCGGTGCGTCGTCACGACGAACGGCCCACAGACCAACGTTGAACGAACGTCCGTGCACGCTGGGCGCGTTCACCGAGGAGGCGACGCGCTCGGCAGCGGCAATGATCGGAGCCGTCATCAGGCTCGACTGGTTGATCGACACGACATCGACGGTCGGTGTGATGCGAACGGCAGGGGCTGCCCCGGCGGCAGGGACCGACACTGCTTCGAGGCGCGGCGGGGCCGCACCCGTGTCCTGCACAGGGATTGCAGCGACAGCCAAGGCACCCGCCACGGCTCCGCCGATCAGAACCCGCCGATCGATCTTCACGCATGGTGACGGTACCACCACTGAAATCGTCCGACCTGGCAGGCGAACGACCAGATACGGTTTGACGACTGTGAGTGACCCTCCTGACCAGCCCGTGGACCTCCCCGCCGAGACGGGTCGTCGCCTCGCCAAGATCGCCCACATGCGCGACCGTGGCGTCGAGCCGTACCCCTACCGATTCGACCGCAGCCACACCCTCGCCGAGATCCGCGCCGCCCACGGTGAGCTGGAGCCGGGGACCGAGACCGAGGTGCGCGTGCAGGTGGCCGGCCGCGTCATGCTGCTGCGCGAGCAGGGCAAGTTGATCTTCGCCACCATGCGCGACCGCAGCGGGGAGATGCAACTGTTCGTGTCCAAGGGCGTTGTCGGCGACGATGCCTTCGCCTCCTTCTCCCAGCTCGACCTCGGCGACTGGGTGGGTGTCGACGGCACGGTGATGACCACCCGCAAGGGCGAGCTCAGCGTGAAGGTCGACTCGTTCCAGCTGTTGTCGAAGGCGGTGCGCCCGATGCCCGACAAGTGGCACGGCCTCACCGACACCGACACCCGGTTCAGGCAGCGCTACGCCGACCTCATCGTGAACGAACAGGCGCGCCGTCACTTCGAGATCCGTCACGAGATGATCGCCAGCTTCCGTCGCACCCTGCACGACCGCGGCTTCATCGAGGTCGAGACCCCGGTGCTGCACCTCGAGGCAGGCGGCGCGCACGCCCGTCCGTTCGTCACCCACCACAACACGCTCGACCAGACGATGTATCTCCGCATCGCTCTCGAACTGCACCTCAAGCGGCTCATCGTCGGTGGCATGGAACGGGTGTACGAAATCGGCCGCATCTTCCGCAACGAGGGCATGAGCCCACGCCACAACCCCGAGTTCACGATGATGGAGCTCTATCAGGCGTTCGGCGACTACTCGGAGATGATCGAGATCACCGAGACGCTCATCACCCAGGCGGCTGTCGACGCAACGGGCACGTCGGTCGTGACGGTGCTCGGTCCGGGCGACGCCAGCGAGGTCGTCGACCTGAAGCAACCGTGGCGCCGGGCACGCATGATCGACCTCGTCGAGCAAGCCACGGGCGTCGCCGTGCACCCGTCGCAACCGGTCGGCGAGCTCCGCGAGCTCGCCGCGGCACACGGCGTGACCGTCGTCGACCGTTGGGGCAGCGGCAAGATCATCGAGGAGGTGTTCGAGGCAACGGCCGAACACCAGCTCACCGCACCGTGCTTCGTCACCGGTCACCCGGTGGAGATCTCGCCGCTCGCACGTGTCGATCGAAACGATCCGTTCCTCACCGAGCGCTTCGAGCTGTTCATGGGCGGCCGTGAACTCGCCAACGGCTACAGCGAGCTGAACGATCCTGTCGAGCAGCGCCTGCGCTTCGACCACGAGCAAGCAGGCAAGGAAGCCGGCAACGTCGAGGGCATGGGCCTCGACCTCGACTACCTTCGTGCGCTCGAGTACGGCATGCCGCCCACCGGCGGTCTCGGGGTCGGCATGGACCGAGTGGCCATGTTGCTCGCCGGCACCACCTCCATCAAGGAGGTCATCCTGTTCCCCACTCTTCGACCCGAGGTGTTCTGATGACTGCAGCATGGGGGCGTGGACTAGCAACCGTGGACGCCGACGGCGTGGTGCTCGACACCTGGTTCCGGGAGCTCGGACTGGGCGAGCCGACGAACCCGGGCGTCGCCGACGAGTACGCGCCGGCAGAGCGTCATGACGACATCCGCAACGTCGATGTCCGCGCCGTCGCGATCGAGATCGACACCACCGACAAGCCGGCCGGCGTCAGCGACGCGTATCTGCGCCTGCACCTGCTGTCGCACCGGTTCGTGACGCCTCGCAACATCGAGCTCGACGGCATCTTCGGCCAGCTCACGAACGTTGCGTGGACCAGCCTCGGCCCGGCGCCCATCGCAGGCATCGAAGAGCTGCGCTGGCGGGTGCGTCGTGCCGGCGGCTCGATCGTGGTGGACGGGGTCGACAAGTTCCCGCGGATGACCGACTACGTGATCCCGTCCGGTGTGCGCATCGCGGATGCGAGCCGTGTGCGCCTGGGCGCCCACCTCGCGCCTGGCACCACCGTGATGCACGAGGGGTTCGTGAACTTCAACGCGGGCACGCTCGGCACCTCGATGGTGGAGGGTCGCATCTCGGCCGGCGTCGTGGTGGGTGACGGCAGCGACATCGGTGGCGGCGCGTCGATCCAGGGCACCCTGTCGGGTGGCGGCAAGGAGCAGGTCACCATCGGCGAGCGCTGCCTCCTCGGCGCAGAGGCCGGCATCGGGATCAGCCTGGGCGACGAATGCGTGGTCGAGGCCGGCCTGTACGTCACAGCTGGCACGTTGGTGGCAGTGCACGGGCCCACCGGGGTGGAGGTCGTCAAGGCCCGCCACCTCAGCGGTTCGGGCGGGCTGCTCTATCGCCGCCACAGCCAATCGGGTGCCGTCGAGGCCCTCCCCCGCTCAGCGAAGTGGGACGGCCTCAACCACCAACTGCACGACAACGACTGAGCGGTTGGCGTCAGTCGTCGTCAGTCGTCGTCAGTCGTCGTCAGTCGTCGTCGTCGTTGTTGTTGTTGCCGCGGCAGCGGCCGTTGCGGCGGCGCTCGCACTCCGTCGTCGTCGGGGCAACCGTAGGTGGCACCGTGCGGGCAACCGTCGTGGGAACCGTCGTGGGTGCCAGAGTCGTCGGGGCGACCGTCGAGATCGTCGAGATCGTCGAGATCGTCGAGATCGTCGAGATCGTGGTTGCCGTCGCGACCGGCTCGGTGCTCGAGACGGTCGAGATCGTGGTGGCCGGCTCGGTGATCGGGACCGGAGGTTCAGCGGCAACCACGGCGAGCACCTCCGGAACGACCGGCGCGGTGGTCGTGGGGGCTGGCGCCGCAGTCGCGACGCGACCGGTCGGCTGTGCGGGCGGTGCGTCGGTGGGTGCGGGCGCCGGCGCGGGCGTGGTGGGCGTCTCGGTCGTGGTGGGAGCCGTTCGTTCGCGCCGCGGCACGATCGTCGTGGTCGGGGCCTCCGGCACCACCACGGTCGTCGGCGTCGGCAGAGGCAACGGGGGCAACGTCACGTCGACCGCCACGCTGACCAGCTCGGGCGGGTCTCCACGCACGTCGTCGACCACCAGTGCAATCGCCGTGCCGAAGGTGATCACCCCGAGGCCGAGACTCACCACACGCCAGATCCGCTGTCCGCCACCCACCATGACCAGCCAGGCTAGTCCCTGCTCAACGGTTCTCTGAACGCCCCGACTGAGGGCATCAGCCCTGCTTCTGCACCCACCGCACGGCGAGCAGGGCCAGGATCACCGTGGCCACGGCGAGCGCGTACCAGAGCACCTCGAGCGGCTCTTTCGAGATCACGAGCTTCTCGAGGAACTTGATCGCGGCGACCAGTTGGATGACGTCGATGAGTTTGCCCTTGAGGTCCGCCAGGCTGTGGATCTCGAGCCACTGAGGCAGCCTCAACGGCGTGACGAAGAGCTCGACGAGGCCGATCGCGAGGATCAGCACGACTGCGCCGAGCAGGTAGATGTCGATCACCTCGAGCAACCTCACGATCGCGAGCGAGTTGTCCACCCCGTCGTCGAACAACAGATCGACGAAGGACCACACCTTGGCAAAGCCCCAGGCGAAGGTGACCACGGCGGACAGGAAGAGCGCGACCGCACCCACGCCGGCGACCACGATGCTCCCCTCGGCCACCCGTGCGATCTGCTCGCGCCGCTGTCCGCCCTGCACCTCGTCGATCATCAAGGGAGCGTAGGGCGCCTCGAACGCCTCGAACGCCTCGAACGGATCGGCTGGTCGGTGCTGGTCGGTACTGGTCGGTGCTGGTTCGACACCCGGAAAGCCCGATGAGTAGCTTGCCCTGCCATGACTGAACTCGGTTTCGACGGCAAGGTGGCGATCATCACGGGAGCGGGCGGTGGCCTCGGCAGGCAGCACGCCCTGCTGCTCGCCTCCCGCGGGGCGCTCGTCGTGGTGAACGACCTCGGCGGGGCCGTCGACGGCAGTGGCAGCGACAAGGGCGCGGCCGAGCGCGTCGTCGACGAGATCACGTCCCTCGGCGGTGACGCCGTGTCCGACACCAACAGCGTCGCCACCCCCGAAGGTGGCAAGGCGATCGTGCAGACCGCGGTCGACGCCTACGGCACGGTCGACATCGTCATCAACAACGCCGGCATCCTGCGTGACAAGGCGTTCCACAACATGGAACCCGATCTGCTCAACCCCGTGCTCGACGTCCACCTGAAGGGTGCGTTCTACGTCACCCAACCCGCGTGGCAGATCATGCGGGAGAAGGGGTACGGCCGCATCATCTCCACCTCCTCGGCCGCGGGCATCTTCGGCAACTTCGGCCAGACCAACTACGGCGCCGCGAAGATGGGCCTCGTCGGCTTCACCCGCGTCCTCGCCGTCGAAGGCGCGAAGTACAACATCAAGGCGAACGCGATCGCCCCGCTCGCCCTCACCCGCATGACCGAGACGATCATGGGCGCCCTCGGCGACAAGCTCGATCCGGCGCTGGTGTCGCCGATCGTCACCTACCTCGCTCACGAGGACTGCCCCGTGAGCGGCCAGACGTTCTCCGTCGGCGGAGGTCGCGTTGCTCACATCTTCATCGCCGAGACGCAGGGATACCACAAGGACGGTCTGTCACCAGAAGACCTTCGCGACAACTGGGACACCGTCATCGACCAGAAGGGTTACGGCACGCCGAGCAACCTCGCGGAAGAGACCGCGATGTTCCTCCCGTTCTTCGCATGATCCGCTTCGAGGGAGGCGGGCGATGATCTCGGTCGACGACTTCCAGCTCGACGCTCGAACCTGGCTCGCCGCCAACCGCGAGGGCGCACCACGCGACTACGGTGCGATCTGCCCTCCCGATCTCGTGGAGCAGGGCGTGGCCTGGCACCGCAAGGTGCACGCCGCCGGCTTTGCCGGCATCCACTGGCCCGTGGAGCAGGGCGGCCGTGGCCTCACGCCCGAGCACAACTCGATCTGGATGCTGGAGTGCGCGCTCGCCGGCGTGCCGCCCGTGTTCAACATGGTCGGTCTGGTGCTCACCGGCGGCGCGCTCCTGCGTTTCGGCACCCCCGAGCAGCAAGCCGAGCACCTCGCCGCAACGGCGCGCGCCGATCGCCTGTGGTGCCAGTTGTTCAGCGAGCCGGGCGCGGGCAGCGATCTCGGCGGGCTCTCGACCAAGGCCGAGCGGGACGGCGACGACTTCATCGTCAACGGGCAGAAGGTGTGGTGCAGCGGCGGCCGCTACAGCGATTGGGGCATCCTCATGGCCCGCACGGACCCGGAGGCCCGCAAGCACGAGGGCATCTCGTTCTTCCTGTGCCCGATGGACCTGCCGGGCATCGAGATCCGGCCGCTCAGGCAGATGACCGGCGAGGCCGAGTTCGACGAGGTGTTCTTCACCGACGTGCATCTCCCGGCGGCCAATCTGCTCGGCCCACTGCACGGCGGTTGGGGTGTGGGGATGGCGGTGCTCACCAGCGAACGAGGTCACATCGGCACGAGCGTGATCGGTCTCGAACGACGCCTGGAGTCGATGGCCCGGCTCGCCCACGGCCGTGACCTGTCGGCCGTCGAGCGGGACCGGCTCACCCGACTGATCGCGAAGGGCAACAGCTACAAGGCGATGGCACAGCGCCAGGGGCCGATCGCGTCGACCGCCGCATCGCTGATGAAGCTGGGCATCACCGAGATGATGTTCGAGACATCGATGCTGCGCGGCGACCTGTCGGGCATCGAGGCGTCGCTCGAGGGCCCCGAGGCGTACGGAATGCTGGCTGCGCCGGGCGGACGCATCGCGGGCGGCACCAGCCAGGTGCAGCGCAACATCATCGGCGAACGGTTGCTGGGTCTGCCCCGCGAGCCCAAGGCGTAAAGTCACACCCATGATGTCCAACGACGATCGAGACTTCACCAGGGATCGCAGAAACGACACGAACGTTGAGAGTGGCGGCACCGGCTTCAGTCCCGCCTTGATCGGCTTCGCCATCGTCGCCGTGCTCGCTGTCGTCTTCTTCTTCCAGAACGGCAAGCGGATCGAGGTCAACTTCTGGCTGTTCGACTGGAACACCACGATCCGATGGTCGCTGCTGGTCGCGATGTTCATCGGCGTGCTGTTGGACCGGCTGTTCGGGATGTGGTGGCGACGGCGCGGCAAGAAGAAGGACGAGGCGAAGCGGTCGACGAGCAACTGATGCAGCACGCCGTACGTACGCCGATCCGCTCCACCGACGGCGTCGACATCGCTGTCCATGAACTCGGGGGCCACGGTCCCGGCCTGCTCATCAGCCACGCGACCGGATTCCACGGCCGCTGCTACGCGCCGATGGCCGAGACGCTCGCCGAGCGCTTCTGTGCGGTCGCGTTCGACTACCGGGGCCACGGCGACACACCACATCCCGGCGGCCACGTCGACTGGGAACGCTACGGCGACGACGCAGTCGCGATGGGCGAGGCGATGGCCGAGGCCTTCGGCGGACCGGTGGCTGCGTTCGGCCACTCGATGGGTGGGGCGTGCCTGCTGATGGCGGCACATCGTCACCCGGGCCTGTTCTCCCGGCTCGTGGTGTTCGAGCCGATCGTGTTCCCGCCCCTGGGTATCCGCCCTCCTGGCGACGAGAGCCCGCTCGCCGCGGGCGCCCGGCGCCGACGAGCGGCGTTCCCGAGCTTCGAGGCCGCGATCGAGAACTACGCGTCGAAGCCGCCGCTCGGCGGGTTCACCCGCGCCGCGCTCGAGGCGTACGTGCGGTTCGGGTTCCGGCTGGGCGAGGACGGCCAGGTGCACTTGAAGTGCCGGCCCGAGACCGAGGCCCAGACCTTCGAGGGTGGCGGAGGACATCGCACGTGGGGGGTGCTGGCCGAGATCGAGACGCCCGTGCTCGTGATCGCCGGCAAGGTGGAGCCGATGCAGCCGTCGAACATCGCGGCCGGGGTGGCCGAGATGCTTCCGAACGGCACGTACCTGGAACGCCCCGAGCTCGACCACTTCGCCCCGATGACCCATCCGGCCGAGCTGGCCGCGCTGGTCGCCGGGTTCCTGGCGTGATCCTTCACCCGGGCGCGCACCCCTTTCGTACACTGATCCCGTGAGCTTCGCCGTCCCCACCAGCCTCTCGCCCAGCCGGGTCGAAGCGTTCACCTCGTGCCCGATGGCGTTCCGTTTCGCCAGCATCGAGAAGCTGCCCGAGCCGCCGAGCACCGCCGCGACCAAAGGGTCGTTGGTCCATCGAGCGCTGGAGGTGTTGTTCACCCACGAGGCGTCCGAGCGCGTCGGTGAGGCGATCGTCCGCTCGTTCCAGCAGGCGGTGCAGGAGTACGCGGTCGATCCCGAGCTCACGCTCCTCGGCCTCGACGAGGAGCAGCACGAGGCCTTCGTCGCCGACGCGTGGACGCTGATGGAGTCGTACGTGCACATGGAGGATCCCACCCAGATCCGCGACGTCGGGCTCGAACTTCGGCTCGAGGCACGGGTGGGCGACCTCACGTTGCGCGGGATCATCGATCGGCTGGAGCTCGACCCCGACGGCGAGTTGATCGTCACCGACTACAAGACCGGCAGGGCACCCGGCCTGAAGTACGAGCAGTCCAAGCTCGGCGGCGTGCACTTCTACTCGTTCCTGTGCGAGTCGGTGCTCGGCCGGCGGCCGGCAGCCATCCGGCTGATGTACCTCCGCTCGGGCGAGACGATCACTGCGATCCCGTCCGAGCAGTCGGTGAAGTTCATCACCACGCGCACCACCGCAGTGTGGAAGGCGGTCGAGCGGGCGTGCACCACGGAGGACTTCCGACCGCGTCAGGGCCCGTTGTGCAAGGTGTGCTCGTTCCAGCCGTGGTGTCCCGCCTTCGGTGGAGACCCCGACCTCGCCAAGCTCGAAGCACCCATCGCATTCGGCCGCCTCGCCGCAGCATGAGTCTCGGCCCCCGAGTCGCCGCGTTCGACGAGCGAGCGGATCGTGCCCTCGAACCGTGGCGTGAGCAGCGCGGCATCGACCGGATGTTCCACCTCGCCAGTCAGTACGGCGACTTCAGCCTGATCTGGCAGGTCATCGGCGCCGTCTACGGCCTCGGAGTCCGCCGCGAGTGGCGCGAGTGGCTCCTGTTCGCGGCCCTGCTCGGGGCGGAGAGCCTGATCGTCAACCAGGTGATCAAGCGCTTCTTCCGCCGCACCCGCCCCACCCAGGCCGGCGACCCGAGGTTCCCCGTGCGCGCCCCGCGCACCTCGAGCTTCCCGAGCGGCCACGCATCCTCCGCGTTCTTCGCGGCCAGCGTGCTCACCGTGTGGTCGAGTTGGACGTATGCCCCGGTGTGGTTCGCGATCGCGGCGGTGGTCGCGCTGAGCCGGGCGATCGTGCGGATCCACCACCCGAGCGACGTACTGGGCGGCATGGTGATCGGCCTCGTGCTCGCCCAGGTGGCGATCATCTGGTTCCCCTGAGTCGCCTCTTGATCGTCACGGACGTGAACGTCATCCGGTTGAACGTCATCCGGTTGAACGTCATCCGGTTGAACGTCAGGGAGTGATCGTCACCTCGTCGGCGACACGACCATCGAGACCCACGGCACGCAGCACGAGCCGGTCATCGAACACGCCGATGTCGAGGAAGTGCGCAAACGAGTACGCCACCTCGGTGAACCACTCCTCACCGGTACGACGAGTTCCTGAGCCGGCACCCGACACGACGTAGGTGACGCCATCGATCGGCACACTCCGTTGGTAGTCGTGGTCGTGCCCGGAGAGCACGAGCTGCACCCCGTGCTCCACTGCCAGCGGTGCGATCACGTCGCGCACGTCGATGCTCGAGCCCTGGTATCCCGCCGAGTACGGCGGATGGTGCATGGCCACGATCTTCCAGGTCGCCCGGGTCGTGGCCAGCACGTCCTCGAGGAACGCGAGCTGGTCCGGGTTCGCCATGTCGGTGGAGTCGAGACCGACGAGCAGCACGCTGCCAGGCAACTCCCGGCTCCACCACCGACCGGGCATGCCCAGCTCGGCGAGCAGTTCGTCGCCACGACCGAGCTTGACGTCATGGTTGCCGAGGATCGCGGACAACTCCGTCCCCTGGGACAGCACATCGGCGAAGGGCTCGTCGACCACGCTCGGCAACGCTGCCGGGTCACCCGACGGGTACACGAGGTCGCCGAGCAACACCAGATCGTCGAACCGCTGTGTCGCACCGATCGTGGCGATCCGAGCGCCGAGGCGATCGAGACGGGAACCACTGTCGCCGGTGTCGCCCGCGACCGCCAGGTGCAGTGCCGGCGGTGGGTCGAAGGGTTCGTACGCCACCGTGACCGACGGCCCGCCTTTCCAGTGGGTGAGGTAGGACACGATCTGGCGCTGGTACGTGAAAAACACGCCCCCGGCCACGAGGGCGATCACCACGAAGATCGCGAGAAGAACGCGTCGCACGACTCGATGCTCCGTCCGCCGCGATGCAGCCGCAAGTGACCTACGGCCCGAGACGGCATCGCGCTCCGACAGTACGGTGGTCTCGGAGGGAGAGCAGACGTGATGCTGGTCGTGGTGCTGACGGATCCGCAGGCGTCGGTTCCAGAGCTGACCGGCGCCAAAGCGGCGAACATCGCCAGGTGCGCACGCGTCGGACTTCCCACCCTGCCGGGCTTCGTCCTCACCACAGCGGGGACCGCACGTGGTCTCGCCGATCCCGAGGTGCTCGATGTGCTGCGCGCTGCATGGCACTCGATCGATGGCGACATCCACCCGGTGGTGGTGCGATCGTCGTCAACGATCGAAGACATCGGAGCCTCGTCGATGGCCGGCCGGTTCACGTCGGTGCTCGATGTCGCCACGTGGGACGGACTGTTGGCGGCGACGCAGCGGGTGATCGACTCTGCAGACGCCGTGCGCGATGACGACGGTGTGGCCCGACCGATCGGCGTGCTGGTTCAGCTGCAGCTCGACACCGACCTCGGCGGCGTGATGTTCGGCGTGGACCCCGTGACCGGGCAGCTCGATCACGTGGTCGTGGAAGTCGTTGCCGCCCGCCCCGATGTGCTGGTGAGCGGCGTGGTCACCGCGGACCACTACGTGCTGTCGCGCCGCGGCCGTGTGCTGCAACACGCCACGGTGGCGACACCTGTGGCACTGACACGCCGGATCCGACGACAGCTGGTGCGGATGGCCGAGCGCGCCGCGAGCGAATTCGGATCACCCCAGGACGTGGAGTGGGCGGTGGACCATGACGACCGACTGTGGTTGCTGCAGAGCCGGCCGGTGACCGCCGTCGCCCCCCTTGGCGACGAGCGGGCCGTCGTGCTCGGTGCCGGCCCCGTGGCCGAGACCTTCCCGGCACCGCTGGCGAGGCTCGAGGACGAACTGTGGATCGGCGCGCTCGGCGAGGGCGTGGTTCGTGCCCTGCGCGCCACAGGCGCAGTCGGCGACGCGGCGCTCGCCGCGTCGCCCGTGGTCACCACCGTCGGGGGCTGGGCCGCGGTCGATCTC
The DNA here is from genome assembly GCA_963791635.1 of uncultured Acidimicrobiaceae bacterium. Classification (GTDB taxonomy): domain Bacteria; phylum Actinomycetota; class Acidimicrobiia; order Acidimicrobiales; family Ilumatobacteraceae; genus VFMC01. Next base: position 1,175,905 of record CAWBTC010000017.1, on the reverse strand, counting down.
GAACTGTTCGGCCTCACGTCTGGTCACACGAGCTGGCGGCGCCGGCTGAACCTCACCGCGATCGTGCGACGTCTCGGGACCGCATGGCGGGTCGGTCGACTCCGAGTCGCGCTCCCCCGGCTCGCCGCCGCGGTGGTCGACACCGTCGACCGCGATCTCGTCGACGTGGGTTCGCTCCACGGACGCACTCCTGCCGAGCTGATGGACCTCTTGCACAGGTCGAGCGCCGAGCTGGCAACGGTGCACTCGTACGAGGTGCTGTGCGGGATGCTGCTGCAGACCGTCGGAGGGGCGGCAACCGAGTCGACCACGTCGGCGCCGCTGGTCGCGCTGTGCGCACTCGGCGATGCGAGACGCCGCGGATGGACCGACGACGACGCCATCGCCCATCATCCCGTGCTCCTGGCGCTCACCGCGCCGTCCCTGGAACACCCACCCCACCTGCCGGCAGGGGTCACCGCCCCGATCCGGTCGCTGGGGCAGGTCCGGTCGCTGGGATCGGTCGACGAGTTGTCGTTGCGTGACGCGCTCCGCCTGCGCGCTCGCTGGTTGCAGGAGCTGCAGTCGCGGATCGTGCAGCGGTTGTGTTCCGACGAGTTCGCCCGATACCTCACGCTCGAAGAGTTGACGATCGTGGCTGCCGGCGGTGGCCTCCCGACCGATCTCGCGACGCGGGCTCGACAGCCGATCGGTCCTCCGCTGCCGACGTCGTTCCGGATCGGCTTCGGCGGATCGGCGGTTGCCACCTCTGGTCAGAGCACCGGTGGGGCGAGTTCCGGTCTGCCCGCCGGTGGCGGCCGCGGCAGCGGTGCGGTCGTGCACGAACTCGTGCCGGGTGCACCGCGAGTGCCGGGGGAAGGTGTGGTGCTGGTGACCCAGCATCTTGCACCGCACCTGGCTGCTGTGCTGCCCGAGCTCGACGGGCTGGTGGCCGAGACGGGCAGTGCGCTGTCGCACGTGGCAATCCTCGCCCGCGAGATGGGTGTGCCAACGGTGGCCGGCCTCGCCGGCGCACGGGCTCGGTTCACACCGGGGATGCGCGTCGTGGTGGACGGCACGGCCGGCACGGTCGAGGTCATCGCGCACAGCATCATGGAGGGGGCAACCGCATGACCGGCATCGCTCGTCTGGCCCGGCTCGTCGGCACGCTGGTCACCGTCGGCGTCCTTGGGTGGTCGACCGTCTACTTCGTCGTCTACATCGGCCGTTGGGAGTGGAACCGCGCGATCGTGTCCGGCATGGTGGCCATCGGCCTGCTCGTCGTGCTGTCCACGTCGCTGGTGCTTCGTCGGCTGAGCGCGCTCGATCGGCGGCTCGACCTCGAACTGGCCCCACGCGCAGATGACGTCATCTGCACCTCCAACGCCGCCGCGGCACGGCGCCGCTTCGACTGGTTGCACTCCGACGGCGAGGACACCGGTGTGTTCATCCCGGTGCTGCTCGGCACGGGCGTGATCCTGTCGTTGCTGGCGTACACGCTGGAGCGCGTCGCCGGTGCGTTCGCCAGCACCACGCTCGATCGGCGCACGGCCTCGATCATCCCGCTCGATCTCCCCCTCTCGAGCGGTCCGGTCGCGGGCGGTCCGCTCTCGGCGACCGACAGATCCTGCCTGCCCGACCGGTCGGCCTCTCGCCGGGCACGCGTGCTGGTCGGGCTGATGATGGCCGCGCTCCTCGGAGCCGGTGTCGAAGGCGTCCGTCGGCTCACTCAGTCCACCGACGGCGCCATCCACGAACCCGGCAGGACCACGGTCGTCATCGATGTGGACACCAAGCGCGGTCGCACCCCGGAGGCCGCCGTGATGTCGATGTGGGCGCTGTGCCGGCCACGCGTCGATGAGCCCGACCTGGTGTCGCTCGTCAGCGATGGATCACGGGTGACGATCGAGATCGACCGGGCCTTGCGCCCGACCGCCGAGCGCCGATTGAAGGGCTGCTTCGAAGATGCCGTGCTCGACTACGCAGTGCTCGACGTGGTCGACGTGGTCCCCGTGATCCCCGTGGTGGCGGAGGAGGCACACCCGGCCTAGCCTGCGGATCCATGGCCGACGCTCACGGGTTCCCGAAGTTCGACCGCAAGATGAGCGATGCGGAAGGGCTGATGTGGCGGCTCGAGAAGGACCCACACCTCTCCAGCGTGTTCGCCAACGTCACCCTGCTCGATCGTGCCCCGGACTTCGAGAAGCTGGTGCAGCGCATGGAGCGCGCCACCCACGTGGTGGAGCGCTTGCGACAGAGGGTGCAGCCGATGCCGGTGAACCTCACTGCGCCGATGTGGGTGGACGACTCGAACTTCGACATCCGGTACCACGTCCGTCACATGGCGTTGCCGAAACCGGGGTCGATGCGCCAGTTGCTCGACCTCGCCAGCCTCATCGCGTGCGATCCGTTCGAGCGCACCCGACCGCTGTGGCAGTTCGTGGTGGTCGACGGCCTCCGCGGCGGCCGATCCGCGCTCATCGAAAAGCTCCATCACACGATCGCCGACGGCGAGACCAGCGTGCAGATGTCGCTGCAGTTCCTCGACTTCGCCCGTGACGCCCCGGAACCGCCGCCGATCGATCCCACCACCCTCGTTCGGGCCGAGGAGACCACCTCGGTCCAGGCCAACCAGGACCTGATCCGCGACATGCTGGCCGGCAGCCTCCGTCTGCCGCTCGGGCTGATTCGTCAGATCAAGGAGCTCCTCGCCGACCCGACCGGCATTCCCGATGCCGGCACTGCCGCCGCCGACACGATCCGCGGCGTGATGAGTCAGCTCAACGACACCGAGCAGGCACGCTCCTCGCTGTGGACCGAGCGTTCGCTGCGACGAAGCATCGAAGTGCTCCGTGCGCCGTTCAACGAGACCAAGGTGACAGCGAAGAAGCTTGGCGGCACGCTGAACACTGCCTTCCTCACCGCTGCCGCCGAGGCGGCAGGCCGCTACCACCGCGAGCTCGACTGCCCGGTCGACGAGCTACGGGCCAGCATGGCGATCAGCACCCGCACGGACGGGTCGGGCTCGAACGCGTTCTCCCTCGCCCGGATGATGGTCCCAACGGCAGACATGCCGATCGCCGATCGTTTCCGGGCGATCCAGGCAGCGACGGGTGCCGCCCGCGAGGCGTCAGCCGGCGGATCGCTCGAGACGCTCGCCGCTGTGGCCGCCACGCTGCCGACATCGCTCGTGACTCGGCTCGCCCGCCAACAGGCACAGACGGTGGACTTCGCAACATCGAACGTGCGCGGTGCGCCGATGCCGATGTACGTGGCCGGCGCACAGCTGCTGGAGAACTACCCCGTCGGACCACTGGCAGGCGTTGCATTCAACTTGACGCTGCTCAGCTACAACCACAGCCTCGACATGGGGATCAACATCGACCGGGCCGCCGTGACCGAACCCGAGTTGCTGCGCCGCTGCATGGAGCGGGCGTTCAGCGACCTGCTCGCCGTCTGATCAGGCGGGAGCCGGCGTTTTCGCAGGCGCCGTGAGGAGTGTGCGCACATCGAGCAGCACGTCGGTGACCTCACCGGTCGTCACCAGCTCACGCGACAGCATCTGACCCAGCGCCTTGTCGATGATCGTGAGCGCCTCGTGGATGACGGCTTCGTTGGTGTCGGTCATCGTGCCTCCTGAGCAGTGGGAAATCCCCTGTCGTGGACCGTAACCGCCCATCACGACCGAGTGCTTGCATCGTACCGTCAAGACTGTGTTCCTCAGTGGTGTGCCGCGCCAGGGTTTGTGACGCTTACGATTCGCACATGGAACTGAACGGGCGGCATGTGGTGGTCACCGGCGCCGCGGGCGGTATCGGCAAGGCGCTGGCACACCGCTTTCACGCTGCCGGAGCCAACGTGGTTGCCGCCGACGTGAACGGTGAGGGCGCCCAGCGCACCGCCGACGAACTGAACGGCATCCGTCCCAGCAGTGCATTCGGACTGGCCGCCGACGTGGGCAGCGAGGCGGGCAACGTCGCCCTCATCCGGGCAGCCGACGACACCTTCGGCCAGATCGACCTGTTCTTCGCGAACGCCGGCGTCGGCATCGGCACCGACCTCGACACGCCCGAGGACGTGTGGGAAACGGCGTTCAACGTCAACACCCACGCCCACCGGTGGGCGGCCAAGCACCTGCTGCCCGGCTGGTTGGCGCGTGGCGAGGGCTACTTCTGCTCCACCGCCTCAGCCGCCGGCCTGCTCAGCCAGATCGGCTCGGCGCCGTACACGATGACCAAGCACGCGGCTGTGTCGTTCGCCGAGTGGCTGAGCATCACCTACGGCGACCAGGGTGTGCGGGTGAGTTGCCTGTGCCCACAGGGCGTGAACACGAACATGCTCAACGGCGGTGACCTCGGGGGACCCAACCTCGGCGGAAGCGTCGTGCGATCGGCCGGCGTGGTGCTCGAGCCCGCCGACGTGGCCGAGGTCGTGCTCCAGGCCATCACCGACGAACGGTTCCTGATCCTGCCCCACCCCGAGGTCCTCACCTACCTGCAGCGCAAGACCGGCGATGTCGATCGCTGGTTGGGTGGCATGCGCAAGTTGCAGGCGCGCATCGCCGGCTGACCGGCGACCAGCCAGAACCAGACGATGACCGACCCTCTCTTGCTCGAACAACTCGGCCTGCGCAAGGGCGAAGCGATCCGCTTCCGGCGCGGCACAGCCGGACGTTGGGTCGAAGGTCGCATGTCGGGCATCTCCTCTGATGGCAGCATCAAGTTGTACGACGCGGACGGTTCCGCGCGGAACCTGCGACCCGACTCGGTCGAGGTGCGCCGACCCGGCAGCAAAGGACGACTTCGATGGCAAACCGTGAGCGACGTGGCAGTCACCTGGGAGCAGCTCGAGCTGTTCTGATCGCCGTCGGTGTGCTGGCCGGCGTGCTCGCCGTGACGCTGGCAACGGGCTCTGGCGTGGAGGCATCGGGCGACAAGTCCTTCTCGTTCGACGCGCTCAACACGGTTGCGGAGCTGCGCACCGATGGCTCGATGCTCGTCACCGAGCAGTGGACCTACGACTTCGACGGCGGTCCGTTCAACTTCGGCATCCGCAGCTTCGAACGCAATCGCAACCAGATCGGCCGGTTCACGGCAGCAGACGCAGCAGGCCCGCTCGAGGTCATCCGTCCGGAGGATTCGATCAGTGGCGAGTGGGAGTGGAAGCTCCGCGAACCGACGTCGGACGCGACGGTCACCTACACGCTCACCTACTTCGTCGATCCGGTGGTGATCGCCGGTCAGGACGTGACCGAACTCGAGTGGGAGTTCCTCGGCACGGATCACCCCGGCGTCGGGCAGGTCGACATCCTCGTCCGCTTCCCACTCGTCGTGAACCCGGCCACGCCGGAGACAGCCGACGGCGACATCAGCGTCCTGCGGGCATTTGCACATGGCCCCTCCAACGGAGTTGTCCGCGTCGCGACCTCGGAGGTGATCGCTCGCGTCTCCGATGTCCCGGCAGGCCAGTTCATCGAGATCCGAGCCGTGGCACCGGCGGCGACGTTCAACATCGTCGGCAGCGAGAACCGGCTCCCGACGATCCTCGCCGAGGAGCGCAGCTACCTTGCCGACCGCGACCAGGATGCCGCCGAAAGGCGAAACGGCTGGCTGCTCAGCTCGCTGCTCGCCGCGCTCGGAGCGGTCGGCGCCGGCGCCCTGTGGCTCGTGGGTGGACGCGAAGCCAAGAGCGAGGAAGTGCTCGGCGAGTACTGGCGCGAACCGCTCGACGAGCCGCCCGCCGTTGCGTTGACCAACCTGAACCGCGGTTCCGTCGACCAGGGCCACACGGTGGCCGGCACCCTCGTCGATCTGGCCCAGCGTGGGTATCTCCGCATCGTCGGCGAGCGCGAGGAGAAGTGGGGCCCCGACAAGGTGGTGCACCGGTACTTCTGGCTCGGCAAGCCGTTCGCACCCGATGTGCTCCAGTACGAACGGGACCTCCTCGAGTTCGTGTTCCGAGGGTCCACCGAGACCACCTCCGAAGAACTCACCGCGTGGGCCACGGCGAACCAGACGACGGCGAAGAAGCTGCTCGACGACGTGACGGCAGGCGTGAAGTCGGAATACCACAAGCGCGGCTTCGCCGACGAGAGCAAGGGCAAGCTCGTCGGGTTGCTCGCCGGCATCTGCGCCGTCGTCGCGATCTCTGGGGGGATCGTGAAGGCGATGACCGGGTTCGGCCTCGGGTGGTGGGGCGTGGCGATCGCCGCAGGCATCTTCGCCCTCGGCACGAAGCTGCTGTCGAATCGGAACCAGGCATCCGTGGAGTCGGCCGCAAAGGCCTCCGGCCTGAAGAAGTTCTTGAAGGACTTCTCCCAGCTCGAGGATGCACCGGTGGGGCACCTGATCCTGTGGGAGCGCTACCTCGTCTACGCAGTGGCACTGGGCGTGTCTGCCGACCTCGTCCGCGGCCTCGCGACTCGCGTGCCCCAGGTGATGGCCGATCCGGCCTTCGGCACGTGGTACGTGGGCCCGCACGGCCGATTCGACGGCTTCGACAGCATGGAGACCACCTCCGGCTCGTCGTTCGTGTCGGCCAGCACACCCAACACCTCTGGTGGGGGCGGGGGCTTCTCGGGCGGAGGCGGGGGTGGCGGCGGGGGCGGCGGAGCGGGCGCCCGCTGACGCGGCGGCCGGCTCGTTTCTGTACGTTGCCCGCATGGCCGTCCGTCTCGATCCCTCCGACGAATACATGCACGAGTTGGGCCCCGAGTCCAACTTCAACGAGAGCATGTACATCAACTGCTTCGATCCCGAGCAGCAGGTGGGCGGCTGGTTCCGCATCGGCAACCGGGCGAACGAGGGCTACGCCGAGATGACGATCTGTCTCTACCTCCCGCCCGAGCCGGGCACGGAGCGGCGCAGCGTCGGGTTCATGTACAAGCGCCCGAGCATCGACAACAACGACCGCTTCGACGCCGGCGGCATGGCCTGGACGATGGTCACCCCGTTCGAGGAGCTGAAGGTCGACTACACCGGCAAGGTGGTGCTGCTCGACGAGCCCGAGCAGATGGCAAACCCCAAAGAGGCGTTCACCAACAACCCGTACGGCGAGTGCGAGGTGCACATCACCTTCACCGGTCAAGGCAAGCCGTCGATGTTCGGCGGCGAGCCCGACACGCCGCACGAGACACCGGGCGAGGAGTTCGCCAAGGGCCATTACGAGCAGCTCGTCCAGGCACACGGCACCATCCGTGTCGGAGACCGGGAGTGGGAGATCAGTGGCCACGGCCTGCGCGACCACTCGTGGGGCCCGCGCTACTGGCAGGCGCCGTGGTACTACCGCTGGCTCACCGCGAACGTCGACCGCGACTTCGGATTCATGGCCAGCCGCGTCGCGAAGAAGGACGGCCCGGGCACCCGCGGTGGCTTCGTGTGGGAGCAGGGCCAGATCCACTACTGCGACGACGTGAGCATCACCACCGCCACACGCGGCGACGACAGCTACCACGACCGGATCACCGGCATCCTGCGATCCACACGTTCGGGCAAGGAGTGGTCGTTCACCGGCGAGGTGATGGACCTCATCCCGCTGCGCAACCGCCGCCAGGACCCCGACGGCAACTGGCTCATGACCCGCATCAGCGAGGGAATGACCCGCTGGACCGTCGCGAGCGGTCCGTACGAGGGCAAGGTCGGCTACGGCCTCAGCGAGTACCTCGACCAGATCATCGACGGCCAGCCCGTCGGCATCGCCGAGTAACCCGTTCATCCCGTTCTGGTCGCGCATCTTTGCGATCGAGCGGGGGATGCGCGACCAGAACGGTGTCAGGTGAGGGCGGGGTAGGCGAGGAACCTCGCCGCGACGTCGGCATCCCCGACGATGTCGATCGATGACGACGGCCGGCGACGCCACAGCGCAAGCAACAGGTCGCTCGCAGAGCCACGCAGCGCGCAGTCGCCCTTGGCATGGGCGCGCTCGATGTCGTAGGCGCCCTCGGCATCCAGCACGACGGTCCACTCCCCCGGCACATCTGCGCAGTGCACGTGGACCGATCCGCCTGGGACCGGATTGCCCTCGTTCGGTTCGTCGGCGAACCACATCAGGAACTCGTCGATGCCATCGCTCGCGAGGTGCGGCTCGATGCCGGTGTCGAGACCCGCCGCCTGCTCGGCGTCCCAACGGTGCACCGCGGTTTCATGTGCCATCCGGCGGATCACGAAGCCGGCGGTCTTGTCTGTCGACCACGTCCAGTTCGGGTGCGCCGGATCGGCTGCGGTGAGCACCGCGACCGTGGCGTGCAGACCGTCTCGGTACCACGCGACCAACTCGCCGTCGGCGGGCCGCTCCGGCCGCTCGTAGCCCTCCCAGGTGTCGCGCTGCTCGGCGACGATCGTCCGCCAGAAGTGGTTCACCTCTCCCAGGTGGTACACGAGGTCGGCGACGCTCCAGCCCGGGCAAGCCGGCACGGGTGCTCCGAGATCGGCGTCGCCGCACACCTGGGCGAACACTTCGCCGTCCCGGGCGAGTGCGTGGAGGAAATCGTGTGTGTTCATCCCGATGATGCTCGCGCGCCGTCAGGCGTTTCGCACGGCTGCGGCGGCTTCGAGCCCGAGCTCGGCGCTCTCGTTCTCGCTCGTGCTCCCGCGCATCTCCACCTTGCGAACCTTGCCGGTCACCGTCATCGGGAACTCGGCGGAGAACTTCACGAACCGAGCGTACTCCCGCTGCTGGAGGGCCTCCGCTACGGTCGGGGCCATGTCGCATCGCGAGATCGCCGAGCGGGTCATCGGCAACATCCTGCAGGCCTCCTCGCCCGCCGTCTCCCCCGACGGAAGCAAGATCGCATTCGTCGTCACGCGTGTGGAGTTGGGGGAGAACGCGTATCGCTCGCAGGTGTGGCTCGCTCCTGTCGATGGCGGCTCACCGCGCCCGATCACCTCGGGCGACGACGACGACCTGCCGGTGTGGAGCCCCGACGGCGAATGGCTGGCGTTCACATCTCGGCGCAACGGACCGGACGGCGATGCCACCGTGCACCTCCTGCCGATCGGCATGCCCGGTGAGGTCCGCACGGTCGCGTCCATGCCCGAGAGCATCGCAGACGTGCTGTTCAGCCCCGACGGCTCGATGATCGCATTCACCAGCCGCACGCGCCACGAGCGCTATTCGGCCAAGGACGAGCGGTGGCAGTCACCGCGCAAGATCGAACGCTTCTTCGGCCGACTCGACGACGTCGGATGGGTGGTCGACCGGCCGAAGCACGTCTACGTGGTGCGCACCGACGGTTCGAGCGCGCCGCGCAACCTCACTCCGGGCGAGTTCCAACACGACGGTGTGAGCTGGCTCTCCGACTCGAGCGGCGTGGTCACATCAGGCCAACGGCACACGACGTGGGATCTCGACTTCGCGCAGGATCTCTACCGCGTCGGCCTCGATGGCACGATCACCGCGATCACTGCGCACACAGGCCTGTACTCCATGCCGTCGGTCTCCCCCACCGGCGATCGTGTTGCCTTTCTCGGCTTCGACGACCCCGACACCATGCCGCAGAACGCCCATGTCGGCGTGGTGGGGCTGGGTACGGGCGCCGACAGCGTGCACACGTACCTCAGCACAGCGCTCGACCGCACCTTCGAGACGACGGCCGGACAGCGTGCGCCCGTCTGGGAGTCGACAGGTTCACTGCTCGCTGTCGCCGAAGACCGCGGCGAGACACATCTGTTCCGGATCACGACCGATGGCGGGGCGCCGCAACGCCTCACCGATGGAGCGATCACGGTGAAGCAGTTCGACTCGGCCGGCGGCACGACGGCGGCGATCATCAGCACGGTCGACGGTCTGGCCGACCTGTTCGTGCTCGGCGAGGGCGAGGTACGCCGCGTCACCACGTTTGCCGGGCGCTACCACGACGTGGCGCAGCCGCACGGGTGGGAGCGCATCGCAGTGCCCACCACCGACGGCACGGCGGAGATCGATGCCTGGATCATGCGGCCGACGGACTTCGATCCGCAGCGCCGCTACCCCGTGATGCTGAACGTTCACGGTGGGCCGCACACGCAGTACGGCGAGAGCTACTTCGACGAGGCACAGCTGCAAGCAGCAGCAGGCTTCGTCGTGGTGATGTGCAACCCTCGCGGCTCGTCGGGCCGCGAGCAGAACTGGGGCCAGGCGATCATGGGCCCGTTGCACCGCAAGGCGCCCGGCACCGGTTGGGGCGGCGTCGACGTCGATGACATCCTCGCGGTCCGCGAGTACGTCCTCCAGCACTTCGTGTTCTGCGATCCCGAGCGCGTCGGCATGATCGGCGGCAGCTACGGCGGCTTCATGGCCACGTGGCTCGCCGGCAAGCACAGCGACAAGTTCCGCGCGATTTGCAGTGAACGAGCGGTCAACAACATGCTCAGTGAGGAGTGGACGAGCGACATCGGGTCGATCTTCCGCACCGAGGTGGGGCCGAACCATCTCGAGGACCCCCCTGCCTACGAGTCGTTCTCCCCGGTTCGTTTCGTGCGCGACATCTCCGTGCCGATGCTCTTGCTCCACAGCGAGAACGACCTGCGGTGCCCGATCGGTCAGGCCGAAGAGCTGTTCATGGCACTGCGGCTCCTGGGCCGCGACGTCACCTTCTACCGGTTCCCCGGCGAAGGACATGAGCTGTCGCGCAGCGGTTCACCCCTCCATCGGGTGCAGCGGGCCGAGATCATCCTCGACTGGTTCACCGACAAGCTCGCCTGACGGCGCCTCCGGATTCCAGGGCCCGAGTGACTGCATCTCCAGCGTCGGTGCACCGTCGGCCATCGCCCGAACGAGGTCGACCGTGGCGACGAACCGCCACTCGCGTGTGTCCGCCGGATCGACCAGGTATTGGGTGATCACCCATCGGCCCGCCTCGTCGACGAGTTCGTGCTCGCGTGCGGAGCGTGCGTCGGCATCGGTGCCGATCGAGTCGTGCTCTCGCCAGTAGGGCGCCATCGTCGCCCAGATCCGCGACTCGTCCCAGCCCGACTGCTCACCGCAGCGTTGCGCGAGGAGCGCGTACTGACGGCGGGCCAACAGCTCCACCCAGCCGAACGCCGCCGTGCGCACCGCCGTCCGCCACGCCGCCGGCGGGCCCACCGGCCCGACGGTCGGCGCCGCAGGGACGAGGTGCTCGTGCACGGGCCCGCCGGCGAGCAGCGTCCACTCGTCGAGCAACGTCGCGTCGGTCGCGCGGATGAGCGCACCGAGCCAGTCGACGATGTCTTCGAGCTCGTCGACGTACACGTCGTCGGGCAGCGAACGGTCGAGCGTGCGCCACGTGTCGGTGAGGTAGCGCAGCACGAGACCCTCGCTGCGGTCGAGCCGGTAGCGGCGGACGAAGGTGGCAAAGCTGTCGCCGGACTCGAGCATCTCGCGCACGATCGACTTCGGTGACGGCACCTCGGCCACCCACGGGTGATGGGTGCGGTACTCGGTGAAGCACGCATCGAGCAGCTCCGCCAACGGCTTCGGCCAGCTCACGTGCTCGAGCAGATCCATCCGCTCCTCGTACGGCACGCCCTCGCTCTTCAGGCGCGCCACCTCGGCACCCCTGGCAGCGTTCTGCTGGGCATACAGGATCTGACGGGGGTCGTCGAGCACGCTCTCGACCACGCTCACCACGTCGAGCACGTAGGCCGGATCGTCGTGGTCGAGTGTGGCCGCGACCTCGATCGCGAATGGCATCAGCGGCGCAGAGAACCGCAGCGCTGCCCGCTCGTCGGTGCCCTCCTGAAGGGTGCCGACTCGCACGCCCGTACAGCGTCCGTGCTCGTCGCGACGGCGCTCGGCGACACCGGCGGCCTCGAGGCTTCGGTACACGGCGATCGCCCGCTTCTTGTGTTGGCGTTTGCGTTGGTCGGTGTCGTGGTTGGTGCGCAGCAGGTGCTTGAGCGCACCCGGCCCATCGGGCCGCGACAGCACTGAAGCGACAAGATCGGCCGTGACCCGGAAGCGTGACGACGAGCGGCTCGGGCCGCGCGGACACGAGACGGTTCATCGTCGTCTCGTCGTAGTGGACGAATCCCTCCGGTGCCTTGTGCTTGGTGGCCTTCCGCCTTGCCTTGGGATCATCGCCGGCGCGGCTGAGTGCCTTGGCGTTGTCGATCACGTGGTCGGGTGCCTGCGCCCACACGTGCCCGTCGGGGTCGAAACCAGGCCGCCCGGCGCGGCCCGCGAGCTGGTGGAACTCGCGAACCGAGAACGTCCGCACGCGGTTGCCGTCGAACTTGGTGAGCGCGGTCATCAGCACCGTGCGGATCGGGATGTTCACGCCGACGCCGAGGGTGTCGGTTCCGCAGATCACCGGCAGCAAGCCCTCGCCCGCCAGCCGCTCGACGAGGCGGCGGTAGCGGGGCAGCATGCCGGCGTGGTGCACCCCGACGCCGTTGCGCAGCAACCGGTCGAGCGTTTCACCGAAGCCACGTGCCATCTTCACGCTCGACAGCGCTGCCGCGATCGCCTCGCGCTGGGCGCGGGTGGTGACGTTGAGGCTCACCAGACCCTGCGCCCGCTCGATGGCCGACGCCTGGTTGGCATGCACCACGTACACGGGGCTGAGGCCGTCTTTCACTGCCTCGAGCACGCTGTCGTTCACCGTCGTCATCCGCCACTGGTGGTAGAGCGGCGTCGGTCTGTGCACCGACGTCACCTCGGTGACATTGCGCCCCGAGCGCTCGCGGAGGTCGGCGACGATCGGCGCCATGTCGCCGAGGGTGGCCGAGGCGAGCAGCATCTGACAACCGGTGAGCTCGAGCAACGGGATCTGCCATGCCCATCCTCGGTCGCCGTCGCCGTAGTAGTGGAACTCGTCGAGGCAGGCGAAGCCGAACTCGCTCGCGGCACCGGCGACGAGTGCATGGTTGGCGAGCACCTCGGCCGTGCAGACGAGCACCGGTGCATCAGCGTTGATCGAGGCATCACCCGTGGCGAGACCCACCTGCTCGGCACCCAACAGCTCGACGAGGTCGAAGAACTTCTCGGCCACGAGCGCCTTGATCGGTGCGGTCCACACCGCTCGCCGGCCGTCGTTGAGCGCGAACACCACGCCCGCCATCGCCACCAGGCTCTTGCCCGACCCGGTCGGGGTGGCGAGCACCACATGCTCGCCCGCGGCCAGCGCCAGCGCAGCCTCCTCCTGGTGTGCGTACATCGGACGGCCGCTCCCGGCTGCCCAGGTGGCAAATGCATCGAGCACCACCGACGGATCGCTGCCCGGAGGCGGGAGGAGCTCGGACAACGACGACATGCGCGACCAGTGTGCCGGGTCGGTCGCGCGGGTTGGTGACCTCGGTCGCACCGGCCCGAACTGTCGCCGAGCCGACAGCAGAGCGTGTGGTTCCCACCGATCGTGTGCATCGGGACGACGCCGCGTCGAACTCGCCGATCGAAATCGTGGAATGACCTGCAACACCCTCTGGACGGTCACCGATCGATGGGCGAGGCTAGTGGCGTGGCATCGCGCCATGTCCTGGCACGGGAGAGCAGGAGTACCTCGATATGACTCGATTCAAGAAGGGCCGCATCGTCGGCTTGGCATCAGTGGCAGTGTTGCTGACTGGCGTGGTCGGCATCGGCACGCACTCGGCGGGCGCGGCGGTGAGTGACGACTTCGCGCTCGTGACCTCCGTCGGGTACCTGTCGTTGGAGATCCGCAACAGCGGCACGAGGGTCGTCCAGTACAACGTCGCCGGTACGGAGGTCGACACCGAGACCGTCACCGTCACCAACAAGTGCGAGGTGACCAGCCCCGGTCGTCTGCTCGCGTTCACGTCGAGCACCGGCAAGGTCGGTCAGGTCAACGCCGGATTCGGCACCAAGACCAAGAACAACTGCTCCACCGACGAGGGTCGCGTCGGCATCGCCCCGGAATCGATCGTCGTCACGCTCGGCTCGAAGTTCGCGGCCGACATCTCGATCGACCGCAGCGAGCTCGACATCGAGGGCAAGTTCAGTGCGTCGCTGTCGTGGTCGACCAACGCCACCCCCGGCACAAGCGGAGTGGCGCTGCTGAACACGACCTCCGACAACGGCCCCGACTCGGGCGCCGCTGACAACAACCGGGTGGGGATCGGCACCGCCGGTTCCTTCGTCGACAACTATCGCGCCCTCACACTGCGCGCGATCGGTGGCAGCAGCGAGATCGCTCTCGATGGTGGCGGCGATGGCACGTATCCGCCCGCGCAGGCCAACTCGAAGGGCTCCTTCAACTCGATCTTCCTGCTCGTGTCGACCTCGTTCTACGACTACACCGTGCCCTGCTCGACGTCGGTGCTCCCGGACGCTGGGGACAACACGTCCGACTCCGCTGGCGGCGGACTCGTTCGTGTCGGAGCTGATCTACGTGCGCTTGCCCAACAAGAACCAGGTGGACTGTGCGAACGTCGGTCTGAACCTCGAGGCGACCGATGGGTCGACCCCCGACGAGGTGTACATCGACAACTCGCCCACATCGATCACCGGTGTCCCGCAGAACGTGCGGGCACGGGTGAAGATCGTGTGGCAGGTGAACATCGCCGGCAAGACCCAGGCCCAGATCGACACCGAGCTCGCCCGTGAGATCCAGTTCTCGTCCACGTCGCCGAAGGTGCCCGTCACGAACTGCACCAGCGTGCCCGCGGACGTGACGGCCGACCCGCTGAATCCGTTCAGCACTGCTGTGATCGGCCATCCTGGCGGCGTCGCCTGGTGCCTGCTGTCGGACTCCCGGGTCACGACGGGCAACGTCATCACCCAGACCCAGTACTACAGCGGCGGCGGCGATCCTCGGATCAGCTGACCCCAGGGTCGCACCGATTCCGGCCTCAACCACGGACTCGACACCGGCCTGAACGGTTCACGGCCACCCCGCCCAGCGGCGGGGTGGCCGTCGGCGTGTGCAGGTTCGTGGGTTCGTTCGTCAGGGTGGTCGAGACGATCAGGCAGTCAGCTCGGCGGAGCGGACACCGAGGCGGTCGAGCAGTCGCGTCGCCTCGTTCGCCAGGTCGTGACCGATGCGGGAGTCGTCGGCGCCGAGCTCGCGGGCGAGCAGCAGCAGTCGGGCAAGATCGAACTCCAGCGTACGAGCACGGGTGACCTCGACGCCACGCACGATCCACGCCACGGCCTCCTCGAGACGCCCCAGCGACGCCAGCACGCGAGCTCGGACCCGCGCCTCGGCGCCTTCGAAGATCGACATGTCCTCGCTGTGCCTCGCCGTGGCGTCGTCGATCGCGGCCAATGCCTCCACAGCGCGGTCGAGTTCGACGAGGCACTCGCCCAGGTGCAGCGTCACCTCGTACGCGGACGCGGGCACTCCCATCTGGTAGCACTCGACCACGAGCCCGCGCAGCAAGATCTCGGCGGCACCGAGCTCGCCACGCACCACGAGCACCCGCCCGAGTTGCAGTTCGGCGAAGCTCGCCAGCCACGGCGAACCGGACGAACGCAGCACGCGGGTGGCGTCACGGAGCAGCGGTTCGGCCTCGTCGACGCGACCTTGGTTCACGAGGACCTCGGCGATGTTGCCGTCGAACTGCGCCGCACCGACGTAGTCACCGACGCGGCGGCTCGCGTTGCTGGCCTGGCGGTAGTGCCGGAGGGTCTCGTCCCATCGTCCGTCATAGAACGCCAAGACACCGAGGTTGTTGGCCAGATGGGCCTGCCCGACGAGATCGCCCATCTCGCAGTAGAGGTCGTACGCCTTCTGGCAGTACGTCTGCGCAGATGCGTCGCCTCGGAACAGCGCAGCGACCGAGATCACCCGGTACGCGCCTGCCAAGGCGCTCAACTCGTTGCTCTGCTCCGCCTCGACGGCGGCGATCTCCGCGAGACGGGCAGCCTCGGTGATGCGTTCCTGGCGCTGCCTCATGAGCGCCGAGAACGCCGTCGCGCGTGCACGCAGGCGGTCGCTCTCCTGACCGGTCGAACCGACGAGCGCTGTCTTCGCACCCGTCGCTTCACGCAGTGCAAGCGAGAACTTGCCCATGCGTTCGCGGACCCCGAGCGCGGCGTAGTGAGAGCTCGGCGCGCTCCAACACATCGGCGCCGGGAAGCGTCAGCGCCCGTCGATATGCGTCGAGCGCGCCGTCGAACAACCCGGCACGCTCGCGGGCATCCCCGAGAGCGGTCCACAGCCGGCGCACCTCGTCCTCGGCACCGGCGGTTGGTGGCGTGGCGCGGCGCGTCGCCTCGATGACCCGCTCGTACTGAACCGCAGCATCGACGTTGGCATGGGCACGCACCGCACGCTCGGCAGCCATCAGCCCGAACGAGCGCGTGCGCTCGTGGTCGCCGGCCTGCGAGTAGTGGAGCGACAGGATCGTGGAATCGGCACCGAGGTCGGTGGAGATGCGCTCGATCGCCTCGCCGGCCTCGCGATGGAGCCGGGCACGCAGGTTGTAGCCGAGCCCGTCGTAGGTGACGTCGCACACCAGACCGTTGCGGAAGCGGAACCGATCGGGGCCGTCCTCGTCGAGGAAGCGCTGGAGTCGCTCGATCGTGGCGGCATCGACCCGCAGCTGTTCCGCGCTCAACACCTCGGCGAGTGCATTCCGACGGAAGCTGCGTCCGAGCACGCTTGCGTACGACAGCACCCGCTTGGCGAACGGGTCGAGCGCGTCCACCTGCGCCGCCATGGTGCCCTGCAACGACGTGGGGACCGCGTCGAGGGAGCCGAGCTCTTGTGCTGTCCGGATGAGCTCGAGCAGGAACAGGGGATTGCCGACCGACCTGTTGACGACCTGGTCGAGCTCGTGCGGACGCAGTGGTGCCGCTTCAGTGGCCGCGACCGCAAGGGTGCGGATCGTCTCGGAGCGCAACGGCTCGAGCTCGATTCGATCTGCTTCGGTCGGGTCGAATCCGAGGTCCTCGTCGCGCCGGACGGCGATCAACAACCACGGCTTCACACTGGTCTCGGCATCGATCCGAGCGAGCAGGATGCGCGACGCGTCGTCCACCCAATGGGCGTCTTCGACGGTGATGACGAGCGGTCCCGGGAAGTGCGCGGCCAGCAGCTCCACGATCACATCGGCCGTTCGTTCGGGACGGTACTGGGGCAGGATCGCCTGCACCTCAGGCGTCGACGGCACGTCGATCTGAAGAACGTCGGCGACGAGCGTCAGGTATGGCTCGAGGTGCGGCGCGAGCCGACACACCGAGCGGCGCGCGGCATCGCCCATCTCCTCCAGTGGGCCACGCTGCACTCCCAGCACGGCGCGCATCGGATCGCGGAACACGCGGTAGGCGTTGCTCGAGCCGTACGGTTCAGCATGCACCGCGAGGTGCTGGATGTCGCGATTCGCGGTCAGCGCCTCCATCACGAGTCGTGACTTGCCGACACCGACCGCGCCGGCGACCACGACCACGCCACCCTGACCATCGGCCAGACGATCGACCCACCCGCACAGCCGCTCGAGTTCAGCGTCGCGGCCGAGCAACGTGAGCTCGTCGAGATCGACCGTGGCCCGCACACCCGTCTCCTCGCCGACGACGTACAGCACCTGCGGCTGAGTCTTGCCCTTGAACAAGAACGGTCCGACGGGCTCGCTCTCATAGAGGGTGCGCGTGTTGTCGAGCACGGCCGGGTGCACGTAGATCGATCGTTGGGGCGCCTTGCCACAGATTCGCGCCGCGGTGTTGGTCGTGTCGCCCATCGCCGAGAACGCGGCACGGTATGGGATTCCCACCTCCGCCGCGAAGACGTGGCCGCGGTTGATGCCGATCTGCAGCGGCAGCGGAGGGTCGGCGGCGAGGATCGCCTTCGCGGCCCGCAACATGCGGCCCTCGTCGTCCTCGCTCGTCAGCGGCACACCCGAGCTGCAGAAGATCTTGCCGGCTCCCACGTCGCAGTCGACGCAGAGCAGGGCGACGTCCTCGGCGATGAACGCCTCCTGGGCGATGCGCAGCGTCTCGTGCAACTTGTCCGCGAGCACATCGGGACCGTCGGCGGCGAGGATCTGGTCGGTCCCCGAAAAGCGCATGAACGAGACGGTCGCGACGCGATGCGCCGGATCGGGGCGGGCGCCTTCGAGCACGTCGGCGAGGATCTTCGGCATCAACTCGTACGCAGCGACGGTGTCGGACGCGCGAGCGGGGAGCCGCCCGCTCGGCGCCACCGGAGCCGCGCGCCAGCGCAGCATCAGTTGACCGTCGTCGCGCGGCCTCACCGAACCCGCGGGCAGGAGGTCCGCCATCGCCTGGCTCACGACGATCTCACCGGCGTTGGCCGCGTTCTCGCACAACACCGCCGCCGTGGTGCCCGGGCCGAGCACCACCAGTTCACGGTGGGGTGCGCCGACGAGCATCAGATGGAACTCGCCGGCATGCGCGCCCGTCGAGACCTTCAGGTTGAGCTTGCCGACTGAGGTGCGGATCTCGGATGCGCGTCGAAGCTCGGCTCGCATCTCGACGGCTGTCGAGCAGGCCTGCACCGCATGGTCGTCTCCGGTGAACAGGAACAACAGTGCGTCGCCGCCGAACTTGAGCAACTGCCCACCGCGCGTCGCCGCAGTCTCGAGCATCGCTCCGAACACGCGGCTGAGCGTCTCGACCAGCTCCTCGGCGCCGATGCGACCCCGTGTTGCCAGCCGCTCGGACAGGGCGGTGAAGCCGGAGATGTCGGCGAACACCATCGAACCCGGCACCAACTTCCAGCGCTGCTCCGCGTCGTCGGCAATCCAGTCGAGGGCGATGCGCGGCACATGGCGGGCGAGACGATAGGTCGTAACACCCTCACCAGACATCGCCTCATGCTGCCACAGGCACGACATCGAGGTGTCGGCCGGCCGACACTCTCGCGACCCGGTCACCGATTCCTCTGCGGCTACGATCCGGGCACACGGAGCTCTTGGGGGTGCAATGGAAGAGCTGATCTATCCGCGCCTGTTGTTGACGGCTGCGGCTCGCCGCAGCGATCGACCGGCCTTCGTCGACGACGACGGCACGACCGAGCTGCTCGGCGACCACGTCGAGCGCTCGCTGCGACTGGCCGACGCGCATCGCCGCCACTTCGGGCTCGCTGCCGACGATCGCTTTGCGGTGCTGGCCGGCAACAGCCGTCACTACGTGAACCTGTGGCACGCGGCGTTCCTGGGCGGCGGGGTCCTCAATCCACTCAACACCCGGCTCGCGCCGGCAGAACTCGCATTCATCCTCCGCGACTCTGGCTCACGAGTGCTCTACGTCGACGCAGCCTTCGCTCCCGTGGCAGCCGCGATTCGTGAACAGGTTCCTTCGCTGGAGCGTGTGGTGCTGATCTGCCCCGACGGCGACCTGCCGGCAGATGCCCAGCACGATGCCCGCTTCGACGATGTCGCCGCGAGCGGAGAGCCGACGGTGGTGGACGTGCACGAGGACGACCTCACGGTGTTGATGTACACCGGTGGCACCACGGGCCTGCCGAAGGGCGTCCTGCACACGCAGCGCACCAACACGCTGAACGTGTACCGCCTGGGATTCATGTTCGGGTTCTTCACCGAGCAGAGCACGTTCCTCAACGCCACCCCGATGTTCCACGCTGGTGGTGTGATGGGCACCCTGGGCATGCCGTGCAGCGGTGGCACCACGGTCATCCACGGTTCGTTCGACCCGGGTCGCCTGATCGCAGACGTCGAGCGATACCAGGTGACGCACACGGGCCTCGTGCCCACGATGATCGGGATGATGATGAATCACCCTGATTTCGATCCGGCGAAGTTCGCGACGCTGCGAATGATGGCGTACGGCGCGTCGCCGATGCCGTCGGTGCTGCTCGATCAGGTTCGCACGCAACTCCCCCACCTTGCGCTCACCCAGACGTATGGCATGACCGAGGCGTGCGCAATCCTCACCTGTCTCACCGCAGAGGATCATCGACGCGGCGGGCCCGCGCTCCGTTCGGCCGGACGCGCCGCGCCCGGTGTGGAGCTCACGGTGCGCGACGCCGACGGCAGCCCAGCCCCCAACGGGCAGGTGGGCGAGGTGTGGGCGAAGGCAGGCAGCTTCGCCGTCGGCTACCTCGGACGCCCCGAGGAGACAGCCGCTGCCTTCGTCGACGGCTGGTACCACACCGGCGATGCGGGCTACCTCGACGACGAGCAGTACCTCTACCTCGTCGACCGCACGAAGGACATGATCGTCACCGGTGGCGAGAACGTCTACTCGAGCGAGGTGGAGAACGCGTTGTCCAGTCATCCGGCGGTGCTCCAGGTGGCCGTGATCGGCATCCCGAGCGAGCGGTGGGGCGAACAGGTCCACGCGATCGTGGTGCCCCGACCGGGAGCGACGGTGACCGAGGACGAGCTGATCGCCCATGCCCGTGCATCGATCGCCGGGTTCAAGGCGCCGAAGTCCGTGGAGCTGCGCAGCGAGCCGCTGCCGCTGTCGGGGGCGATGAAGGTGCTCAAGCGCGAGCTGCGCGCCCCGTACTGGGAAGGACGAACCCGGGCGATCGACTGAGCGCAGAGACGATCTCAGCCTTCCGCGACCCACATGTCGATCAGCTTGCGGGCGATCGAGATGCGCGGCGGGATGTTCGGCAGCTCGTCCCGGCGGTACCACTGGGCATCCAAGATCTCGCTGGGGTCGCAGACGACCTCGCCACTCAACCAGTTCGCGCGGAATCCGAGCATCAGGCTGTGTGGGAACGGCCACGGCTGGCTCGACACGTAGGTCGGGACGTCGATCTCCACACCCACCTCCTCGCGCACCTCGCGGATCACCGACTGCTCGAGCGACTCACCCGGCTCCACGAAGCCGGCAAGACAGCTGTACATCGGCGCCCGGAACGCCACACCCCGAGCGAGCAGCGCCTCGCTGTCGGCACCGTCGCCTCGGGTGACGAGTGTGATCATCGCCGGCGCGAGCCGCGGGTAGGCGAGCAGGTTGCAGGACGGGCACTTCATCGAGCGGTCGTTCTCCGAGCGCTCGGTCGGGGTGCCGCAACGGCCGCAGAACCTGTGTGTGCGCGCCCACTCCGCCAGTTGCACGGCTCGACCGGCGATCGCCCACTCCTCCTCGGACGAGCGGCCGAAGTAGGTGAACAGATCGATGGCCGCGCCATACGAAGGGTCCTCACCGTGAGGGACGTCGACGGCCCACACGGCTTCGGAGCCGGCCTCGCCGAGATGCACACCCAGGAAGTGGTGCTCGGCATCTTCGATCTCCACCCTGTCGGACACGAACACCGATGACCCGATCACGTGGATGTAGCGATGACGCTCGACGGTCACGGTGGGCTGCAACGAGGGGATGAAGCTGGACACGTCCGCCACCATAGGGCGCTCATAGGATCGGCCCATGACCAACATCGTGATCGTCGACGCAGTCCGTACACCCATCGGCAAGCGCAACGGTGGGCTGTCCACCCTGCATCCGGCTCAGGTGCTCGGCATCGTGCAGAAGGCGATCATCGATCGCACCGGCATCGATCCCGCCGACGTCGGCCAGGTCGTCGCCGGCTGCGTGAGCCAGGTGGGCGAGCAGGCCTTCAACGTCGGCCGCACGGCATGGCTCAGCGCAGGGCTCCCGATGAGCGTGGCGACCACGACGGTCGATACCCAGTGCGGTTCGAGCCAGCAGGCCACCAATCTCGCCGCCGCGCTGGTTGGCAGCGGCGTGGTCGATGTGGCGCTCGCCTGCGGCGTCGAGTCGATGAGTCGCATCCCGATCGGCGTGGGTGGCAGCAAGAACCTCGGCCTCGGCATCCCGATCCCGAAGACCTACTTCGAGCAGTACGAGATGACATCGCAGTTCGAGGGCGCCGAGCGCATCGCCGACAAGTGGGGCATCACCCGCGCTGACACCGACGCCTTCGGTTTGCGCAGCCAACAGCTCGCCGCGCAAGCCTGGAAAGAAGACCGCTTCTCCGGCCAGTACGTCACCGTCGACGCCCCGGACCGCAACGAGGACGGCAGCCTGGCCGACACCTTCCACACGGTCGCCCGTGACGAGGGTCTGCGCGAGACCACGTTGGAGAAGCTCGCCAGCCTCAAGCCCGTCGCCCGCGAGAACGGCGTGCACACCGCCGGCAACTCCAGCCAGATCTCCGACGGCGCGAGCGCCGTACTGATGATGACCGAGGAGAAGGCTGCGGCTCTCGGCCTGACGCCGCGTGCCCGCATCGTCGACACCTGCCTCGTCGGCACCGATCCCGTGCTGATGCTCACCGGCCCGATCGACGCGACCCAGAGATTGCTCGCCCGGACCGGTCTGTCGATCGATGACATCGACACCTTCGAGATCAACGAGGCGTTCGCCTCGGTGGTGCTCGCCTGGCAGAAGGAAGTGGGCGCCAACCCCGAACGCGTGAACCCGAACGGCGGCGCGATCGCCCTCGGTCACCCACTCGGTGGCACCGGCGGCTTCCTCCTCACCAAGGCGCTCTACGAGCTCGAGCGCACGGGCGGCACGTACGGCTTGGTGTCGATGTGCTGCGGCGGCGGTCTCGGCACCGGCACCATCATCGAACGCCTCTGATCCAGGCCGACCGCCGGGCGAAATGCGCCGGGGGCCGATAGACACCCGGCATGAAGCGTTCGGTGCCGATTCTCCTCGTCGGTGCCTGCGCGCTCTCAGCGTGTCGTTCCGAGTCGGCCGGGCGACGGGCCGACGCCGGTCCTGCAAGCACGGTGGTGCCGATGAACGCGACGATCGAACGGGTGGTCGACGGCGACACCGTCGTCGTCGACATCGACGGCCGACGCGAGACCGTTCGCCTGATCGGCATCGACACCCCTGAGACGGTGAAGCCCGACTCCCCCGTCGAATGCTTCGGCCCGGAGGCGTCTGCTGCCACCAAGGCGTTGCTGCCCGAGGGCACCCCCATCCGATTGGAACGCGATGTCGAGGCCCGCGACGACTACGACCGGCTGCTCGCGTACGTCTATCGCGCCACCGATGGGACGTTCGTGAACCTCGAACTCGTCCGCACCGGCTACGCCACGCTGCTCACCTTCCCACCCAACGTCGCCCACGTCGACGAGTTCGTCGACGCTGCGAAATCGGCGCGCACGGCCGCGCTGGGGTTGTGGACGGGCTGTACTTCGCCGGGTTCGGGATAGCGTTCGCGCCGATGACAGCCGATCGATCACTCGCCGAACGGATGGGCTACGCCCCCGATGCCAAGCTGCTGATCATCTCCTGCGACGACCTCGGGTCGTGCCACGCCGCCAACGTCGGCGTGTACACCGCCCTGCGCGATGGCGTCGCCACGTGCGCATCGTTGATGGTGCCTGCACCGTGGGCCCGCCACGCCGCGGCCGCCTACGACGATGACGACCTCGGCGTGCACCTCACCTTGAACTGTGAGCACGAGTCGTATCGCTTCGGCCCGATCACCCATGCCCCGTCGCTGTTGTCGGGCGAGGGCGGCTTCCCTCGCGACGTGCCCGACCTGTGGGAGCACGCCGACCCGGCCGAGGTGCTGCGCGAGTGCCGCGCCCAGATCGAGCGGGCGATCGCATGGGGCATCGACGTCTCGCACCTCGCGCCGCACCTGACCTCGATCACACTGCGTCCCGAGTTCTTCGACGTGTACCTCGAGCTTGCGACGGAGTTCCGTCTCCCGGTGCGGCTGCCCTCCACCATCACCGCCGAACAGGCCGGGTTCCCCTTTCGCCGCCTTGCCGCGGAAGAGGGGGTGGTCTTCCCCGACCACTTCGACCACGACTGGCGGGCCGGGAGCCGCGACCGCGTGTACGACGCGATCCGTCAACTCCAACCGGGGGTCACCGAGATCCACGTGCAGCCGACGATCGACTCGCCCGAGGTGCGCGCCTTGTCGGCCCAGGCCGAGGGATGGATCGACGACCTCGCGCTCGTCACCACAGATCACACGCTGCGTGAGCTCCTGCGCGACAGCGGCGCGGTGCTGATCGGGTACCGGGCCCTCAGGGACGCGATGCGAGCCGGCTGATCGCTGCCGCTGCGTCTCCGTTGCGCAGCACCTCGAACAGCTGACCGGTGTGGCCTGTTGCTTTCAACTTGCCCTGCATGAACGCGACCGACGGGTCGAGCGTGGCGTCGGCGACAGGAATCGTGATCACGACGTCGGCATCATCCGGGCCCTCGACGGCCTCGTCCTTCTTGCCGAACGCGACTCGGTACTGGACACGACACGGCACCCTCACTCGTCGCCTCCGCTGATCAGCGGCCGTGCCGGCTCACGCAGGCCAGCGAAGAGATCGTCCTCGTACTCACCCTCGGGGGGCACTCCGACGTGCGATCGAGCGAGGATCCAGTCCTCGTACGGGTACACCTCGGCGAGCTGGCGATCGTCGAGGCCGAACCACCAGGCCTCGGTCGGGTCCACCTGGGTGGCGTGTGCCTTCAACGAGCCGGTGCGCGCCCACAGGTACTCACCGATGTCGAGCTTGGTGGTGATCCGTTCGTCGTGGCCGGGCCGATCGAGCCACGCCTGGTCGAACGGCGACTCACCACGAATGCGCAGCATGCCCTCGTGCACGGCGATGAGCCGGGCCTTGCTCCAGGTGGAGTAGTACATCTTCGCCGGCTGCCACGGCTCGCCGAGCTCGGGGTACCACGACGGATCGCCCGCACGCTCGAATGCGGGAATGGAGATGTCGTGCACCTTGAGGTGGTCGGGGTGCGGGTAGCCGCGCTGGTCGTCGCCGTAGGTGATGATCACCTGTGGCCGATGCTCGCGGATCACCTTCACCAGCCGGCCGACTGATTCGTCGAGATCAGCCATGTGGAACGAGTCGGGGTGGCTGTTGGCGTCGGTCTCCTGCATGCCCGAGTCTCGGTAGCCGAGCATCACCACCTCGCTGAACCCGATCACCTCGGCCGAACGCTGCAGTTCCAGCGGCCGCAACTCGGCGAGCACGCGCTTTTCCTGCTCGGGAGTGAGGTCGTGGAACGGTTGGCCGGGTTCGCGCAGGTGCGGGTTCTGCAGGTCGCCCTCCTCGCCGCCGGTGCAGCAGACGAGGATGGTGCGCACGCCCTGCTGGCCATACATCGCAAGGGTGGGCGCGCCCTTCGACGCTTCGTCGTCGGGATGGGCGTGCACGGTGAGGATGCACAGGGTCACGTGACCACGTTACCGAGCGTCGGCTGCCGTAGCATCTCCTCCATGCGAGCGCGGGCGGCATCCCTGTTGATCACCGCGTCCGTCTGCACCGGGATCATCCTCGCCAGCTGCAACGACGACGGCCGCACGCTGCGCGATCCCCGCCCCGATCAGCAGGGCAGCGTTTCCACCATCGCCGCGCCCACGACCACGTCGATCGACCCGAACTTCCCCCTCGAGACCGCGCAGTTGAACCCACTTCCGGTGGGCTCGGGCGACATCGCCCTCCCGGTCGGCTCCGGCGACATCCCGACGGATGTCCTCGACGACGTCGTGCAGGCGCCCTGGGTGAACGGCGGCATCGTGCCGGCGCGCTACACCTGCAATGACTTGGACCTGGCACCCGCTCTCACCTGGTCGCCTGCCCCCACCGGCACCGTGGAGATCGCGATCACGCTCGTCGACCAGGACAACCCCACGTTCGTGCACTGGGTGATGTCGGGCATCGATCCGCTGTCCACGTCGCTCGGCGAGGGCATCATCCCCGAGTTCGCCACGGTCGGTCTCAACAGCAGCGGCGTGCCGGGCTACACCGGCCCGTGCCCGCGAGCCAACGAGGTGCACACCTACGTGTACACCGTGCACTTCCTCGACCAGCAGACCGAGTTGGCGGATGGCACGCCTGGCGCGGATCTTCAAGCCTTCGTCAACGGCGCAACGTTCGCGAGTCTCAGCGTCGTCGGCACGTATAGTCAGGGCTGAGTGTGACCAGCACGACGGACCCGTCGCCTCAATTCCCACAGTCAGGATCAGCCATCGATCAGCCGCTGCCTTCGTTGCCGGTCGCGATCTTCCAAGCCGACCGGGAGGGCCGACTCACCGCGGCCAATGCAGCGTTTCGCGCCCTCGCTCTCGGTGGTGATGTGCCCTCACCGCGCACCACTCCGTGGTCGAATGCCCATCCCGCCGACCGGAACAAGGCCGAGCTCGTCTGGCGGGCGGCCACTGAGGCCGAGGCCGACTTCGTGGTCGAGTTCCGGGTGTGGCACCGCGACGGGCGCCTCCTGTGGGTCCGCGTGAACGCCAGCCCGATGCGCGACGGCCTCGGCCGGCTCGATGGGTACGCCGGTGTGGCCGTCGACGACACCGACACGGTCGGCAAGCGCCTGTTGCTCGAACGACTGCTCGGCGTCGTCGAACCGTCTGCCGATGCGGTGATCATCCTCGACCGCAACGGAGCGCCGGTGTACACGAACCAGACAGCTCGTGTGCTGTTCGGCGTGGACGATGCGGTCGACCTGATCCGGGATCCCACGGTGCGCGGGCTCTTGCAGACCATCCGCGATCAGATGCCTCGTGAGCTGCTGATGTCATCCGACACCTCGCAATGGTCGGGAGAGGTGGGATTCCGCGGTCCCGACGGACTCGAACGGATCCTCGACGTCGATCTCGTGATCCATCGCGACGACCAGGGCGTGATCGAGTACTGGGGGGGCGTCATCCGCGACGTCACCGCCCGCAACCACATGCAGGCCGAGCTCATGCGCCAGGCCACGCACGACGGCCTCACGGGCCTGCCGAATCGCATCCTCCTGCTCCGCAACACCGCCGACGCGCTCGACCGCATCCGCAGCACCCGGAGCCACGTCGCGATGCTGTTCCTCGACCTCGACAAGTTGAAAGACGTCAACGACAACGCCGGTCATGACGTGGGTGACGCACTGCTCGCCCAGGTCGCGAACCGCGTTGCCCACGCCACCCGCCCGGCCGATGTGATCGCTCGCATCGGTGGCGACGAGTTCGTCGTGCTCTGCAACGGCAGCATCGACGAGCACTCCGCGCTCGAGCTCGCCGAGCGCATCCGCCTCGCGCTGAGCGGCAAGATCATGATTCGCGGCGTGGAGGTGGAGCTCACCGTCAGCGTGGGCGTCGCTCTGGCCAACAGCTCGCACATGGAGGGCGTGTCGTCGGCCGACGCGGCCCTCACCCTGCTGCGTCAGGCCGACGCGGCGATGTACACCGCGAAGCGCCGCGGTCGCTCCCGTGTCGAGATGTACACCGAGGCGATGCGTGCCGCGAGCGTCGAGCAGAAGGAGCTCTCCGCCGAGCTCGAGCGAGCGCTCGCCGACGACGAGTTGCGTCTGGCCTACCAGCCGATCGTGTCCACCCACAGTGGCCGCGTGGTGGGCGCCGAGGCGTTGCTGCGGTGGGACCATCCCACGCGTGGCCGACTGCTGCCGGCCCAGTTCCTGCATCTCGCCAATGAGTCGGGCGCGATCGTGCCGATCGGCGACTGGGTGATCAGCCAGGCCTGTCAGGACACCCGGGCATGGCTGGCCGCCGGTCTCGTGGAGCGCACCTTCAGCGTGCACGTGAACGTGTCGCCGCGACAGCTCCAAGAGGGCACCTTCGTCGAGCGTGTCACCTCGATCGTGCGCTCGATGGACCTCAACGCCTCGCAGCTCACCATGGACTTCGACGAGGTCACCCTCAACGACTCCCAGAGCGGCACGATCCGAGCGCTGCAGACGCTGCGCCGCTTCGGGGTGCAGCTCGCCCTCGACGACTTCGGCGTCGGCGTCAGCTCACTGACGGCACTGCGCGAGTGCGAGGCCGACGTGCTCAAACTCGATGGCACCGTGGCTCGCACGCTCGGCGCCAACGGTGATGACGACCCGATCGTGCGGGCGCTGATCCAGCTCGCCCACGCGCTCGAGATGCAGGTGGTGGCCGAGTGGGTCACCTCAGCTGATCAGCTGCACCGGCTGCGGATGCTCGGCTGCGACATGGTGCAGGGCTATCTCCTGGGCGAGCCGATTGCGGCCGACGCCTTCGCCGCTCGCACCGCGCGCAGCGCCGGCTGAATCAGCCCGGTCACCGCTCGCCTCTCACGAACGCCGCGCCCAGCGAGAGACCGGTCGTCAGCCGGTTCAGAACCTCGACCATCAACGTCAGTGACTGATCGCGAGCCCATCGAGCGACTCGGCGAACTTCTCCAATGCAGCGGCCCGGCGAGTGGGCACGTGCTCGATCGAGGGCTCACTGGGGCGGTACCGCTTCAGCACCTGCCTGGCCACGGTGACCTTGTGCACCTCGTCGGGCCCATCGTAGATGCGTGCGGCGCGAGCGGCTCGGTACATCGACTCCAACGGGAGATCGGTCGTGTAGCCGAGCGAGCCGTGGATCTGGATGGCACGGTCGATCACGTTGTAGAGCACCTTCGCGCCCCAGAACTTGATCACGCCGATCTCGACCCGGGCATCGCTGTAGTGCTTTCCGGCAGCGTGCAGCTGGTCCATCTTCCACGCTGCCTGCAGCGTGAGGAGGCGAGCGGCCTGCATCTCGGCGTAGCTCTCCGCGATCCAGTCCTGCACCATCTGCTTCT
This sequence comes from uncultured Acidimicrobiaceae bacterium, assembly GCA_963791635.1. GTDB lineage: Bacteria > Actinomycetota > Acidimicrobiia > Acidimicrobiales > Ilumatobacteraceae > VFMC01. The sequence continues at coordinate 1,147,595 of CAWBTC010000017.1, read as the reverse complement.
CGGCGAGGATCGAGCCGTGGGTGTAGCGGGTGAGCGCTCGCTCGCACAGCAGGTCGAACGCGCGCTGGCTCTGGCCGAGCCAGCGCATCGCATGGTGGATGCGGCCGGGGCCGAGGCGCTTTTGGGCCAGGGCAAAGCCCTGGCCGATGCCCGCCTCGCCGCCGACGATGTTCTCGAACGGCACGCGCACGTTCTCGTAGAGGATCTCCGCATGCCCACCTGGCTCGCCGGTCTTGTGATCGGGCTCGCCCATCGTGGGGACGTCGCGCAAGATGTTGACCCCAGGGGTGTTCGTCGGCACGACGATCATGGAGTAGTTCTTGTACGGCGTCTCGTGATCGCCCGTCTTCACCATCACGATGAGGATGTCGGCGATCGAAGCATTCGACGAGAACCACTTGTGGCCGTTGATCACCCACTCGTCACCGTCGCGCATGGCCGAGGTGGACAGCAGCGTGGGGTCGGCACCGGCGCCCGGCTCGGTCATCGAGAAGCAGCTGCGGATCTGGCCGTCGAGCAACGGCGTCATCCACTTCGCACGCTGCTCGGGCGTGCCACCGACTGCGAGGAGCTCGGCGTTACCACTGTCGGGCGCGTTGTTGCCGAAGATGCTGGGGGCGTACCCGCACTGGCCGAGGATCTCGTGCATCAGACCGAGCTTCACCTGGCCGAAGCCGAGGCCACCCATGTCGGGTGGCAGGTGTGCGGCCCACAGGCCCTGCGCCTTCACCTGCTCCTTGAGCGGAGCGACGATCTTCGCAAACGTCTGGCGTCCTTGCGCAGTACGCCACTCGTGGGCGAGTGTCTCCAGCGGGATGATCTCCTCCCGCACGAAGCTGCGCATCCACGCCAGCTTCGCCTCGAACTCTGGTTCGGTCTCGAAATCCCACGCCATGGGCACCGACCCTACTGCGCCCCTCGTGCGATGCGTTCCCTACACTCACCAGGAGTGCTCGCTGCCTCGCTCGACGTCCTCACGACGGTGCTGTCGCTGGCGGTGCTGGGGTTCATGGCCACCCGGCTCGTGACGGGAGTACGTGTCGCTCGATCGGCGTCAGGGCGAGCCATCGTGCGCGAGGTACGCCGTCGCATCGGATGGCGACATGTGTGGCCGGTGCCGTTCGTACTCACCGTCGTGATCGCCGCGGCGAGTGGGTTGATGCTCGTGCCAGGCCTCGACTGGGGGTGGTGGAGCGCGATCGGCGGGGAGGGCAACCCGGTGTTCGGCAGCACCGACCAGACGGCCGGCACCATCTGGGAGTGGATCATCCCGGTGGCGTTCATGATGATGCTGTTGCCGGCGCTGCCGTTGTTCGCGAACGCCGAGGAGCGCATCTTCCGCCGCGGCGCACAGCACTGGACCGCCGGCCGCCGCGCCGTCAAGACGGTGCAGTTCGGCATGGTGCACGCGCTGATCGGCATCCCGATCGGAGCGGCGCTCGCGTTGTCGATCGGTGGCAGCTACTTCCTGACCGTCTACCTGCGGTCCTACCGAGCCTCTGGTTCGACCTCCGATGCGACGATGGAGTCGACGACTGCGCACACGGTGTACAACGGTGTCATCATCGGCGTCGTGCTCGTCGCTCTCGCCCTCAGCGCGGCTCTGCCGTGACCCCCACGCCCGCTGTCCCGTCCGATATCGACATCGTCCGCGAGCGGTCGGTGACGATCACCTTCGACGACGGCGTGGTTGCCGTGTACCCGGTGACCGCGCTTCGTGCGGGTTGCCCGTGCGCGAGCTGCCGTGGTTGGCGAGAACGGGGTGAGGTGGCCTGGCCACGGCCCGGCATGGCCGACACCGTCACGATCGGCCATGCCGAGCTCACCGGCGCCTGGGGCCTGTCGATCGACTGGAGCGATGGCCACAGCACGGGCATCTACGCCTGGACGGTGCTGCGCGACTGGTGGGACCGAGGGCTGATGGGCGAGCTCGTCGACGATCCCCGCCCGGGCTCTCCTCGGTAGCCTTCCGTCATGTCCTTGCCGCCGCCTCCCCCGCCCGCGCAACCGGCACCGAGCGCCGGCACGCTGCCGCGGTGCTACCGGCACCCTGATCGCGAAGCTGGCCGCAGCTGCACTCGCTGCGGCAAGTCGGCCTGCAGCGAGTGTCTCGTGCAGGCTGCCGTGGGCTCGCACTGCGTCGATTGCGCGAAGGCCGCCCGGCCCGATGTGGCCACGCGTGCCAAGTACTGGAACGCTCGCCAGCACACCCTCGTCACCTATGTGCTGATGGCGATCAACATCGCCGTGTTCTTGTACGTGACGATCTCCGATCCCGGTTCTCTCGGGGGGCGCAGCGGCGTCTCGAAGGCCCAGTTCGATCTCGGGCTGAACGAGTTCTTCCTCATCGGCGGCCGGAGCGAGTGGTACCGGCTCGTCACGTCCGGGTTCTTGCACTTCGGTGTGATCCACCTCGCGTTCAACATGCTGTTGCTCTACCAGTTGGGTCAGTTGCTCGAGCGGCCGCTCGGGCGGGCCAAGTTCGGGCTGCTGTACGCCGCCGCGCTGCTCGGTGGTTCGTTCGGTGTGCTCATCATCGGCGGCGGGGGCATCACGGGTGGCGCGTCGGGCGCGGTGTTCGGACTGATGGCGTGCGCTGCGGTCGGCCTGCAGCGCCAAGGTGTCAACATCATGAGCACAGGCCTCGGCACCACACTGCTGCTCAACTTCTTCATCACCTTCGCGATTCCAGGCATCTCGATCGGTGGCCACGTGGGTGGTGCCGTTGCCGGGGCGATCTGTGGATTCGTGATGCTCGCCCCACGCTGGAAGCCCGTGCCCTCGTGGTCCAAGTGGGCAACCCCGGTGGCCGTCGCAGTCATCTCCGTCGCCGGCAGCTTCCTGGTCGTCGGCTAGGACCGGTCCGAACCTCGACGTGCGGATCGACGGACCGGTCTCGGGGCGACCTGCAGTGGGTCGGATTCACGATGGCGACGACGTTCGCCGTGCTGTCGGCCGCCTCGCTGCTCGACGACCTCTCGCGATCGAAGTCCCGCCGCCGCTGAGTCGCAGACGTGTTCGACATCGCATGTCCTGGCGGGCATCGATGTCACACCCACTTGCGAGGATGGGGGTGTGGACAGCGGAGGTTCATCCGAGCGCGGCGGAGGCGGGCATCGACGAGGTGCTGCGTGACGTCGATGTCGCGGTGCTGTTGCGCCACGTGACCGATCGGCTGCTCGAACACGGGGCCGACGGTGCCGATGGTCTCGACGACGCGACGTTGCACGAGACGGTGCTGCAGTTGCATCGTGAGCGGTCCCGGTTCGCGGTCGCGTTCGCCGAGTTGCTCGCCGAGTGGGACACCCGGCGGATCTGGGAGTCCGACGGGTCGCGCAGCCCCGCACACCGACTCGCCCGCGAGACCAGGTCATCGGTCGGAGCGGCACGTGACGACCTGCGTCGGGCCCGCCGCATCCGCCACCTCCCCCAGGTCCGCGACGCCGTCGCCGCCGGCCTGCTCTCGATCGATCACCTCGATCTGCTCGGTCACGTCAACACACCCGAACGACGTCACCTGTTCGCCCGCGACGAAGCTCTCCTCGTCCACAAGTGCGCTGGCCTGTCCTACGCCGACGGTGCCCGTGTCGTGCGCTACTGGGCCGGCCACGCCGACGAACGCCTCACCGACGAACGAGCCGCATCACAGCCCGATCACCTCGACACACCCGATGACACCGCGGCTGCACCCGACGACGCGAACGCACCACCCACCGACGACACCCATGACACCCATGATTCGTCAACGGCGCAGCCGGTCACGGAATCGCGACTGCATGCCTCGCGCACGCTCGACGAAGCACTCGTGATCGACGGCACCCTCGACGCCATCGACGGCACCATCGTCGAGAACGAACTGAACCGGCTCGCCGAACAGATCCGCCTCGCCGACCGCCACGCCGACATCGACCGCACCCCCGCCCAACGGCGTGCTGCAGCACTGGTCGAGATGGCACGCCGTTCCGCGACCGCACCCGAGCACGGCCGCCGCCCGCGACCGCTGTTCACCGTGCTCATCGGCGAACGCACCCTCGACCGGCTGTGCGAGCTCAGCAACGGCATCGTCATCAACCCCGGGCAACTCCTCGCCCACCTCGCCGAAGCAGAGATCGAATCCATCCTGTTCGACGGCCCCAGCACCGTCGTCGCCGTCTCGTCCCGCCGCACCTTCGCCGGAGCTGTCCGCAGAGCCATCCAGGTCCGCGACCGACGCTGCCGACACCGATCCGACTGCGACGTCGCCGCCGACGACTGCGACGCCGACCACATCGTCCCCCACGCCAACGGCGGGCCGACCAGCCAGTTCAACGGCCGACTGGAATGCAAGGTCCACAACCGCCTCCCCCACATGCACGACCACGACACCGACCCCGCACCCGAACGCCACCTCGACCGCCTCGACGAACTCCGCGCCAAGATCCGCTGGCGCTGCCGCCACGACCCCTGGTACCTCGAACCCGACCACGACATCTGACGGTTCCTGAACGTCGATCGCTCGACTATCGCTGGTCCCGACCTGCGATCAGGCGTTCGAGCCGATCGGTGGCGGCGTCGATGCCGGCCACGTCCTCGAGGTAGGCCGTGTACTGCAGTTCGCCGAGTGCGATGTGCACCTCGTACAGCGGCAGCAGCCGGTCGAGGTCGTCGTCGGGGAAGTGTCGGCGGGCGAGGTCGAGCACATGTCGACGCTCGATTGCGGGGAACCACGGGATGCAGTACACGATCCAGGCGATGTCGTAGAGCGGATCGCCGGCGAGCGCATTCCCCCAGTCGAACACTGCGGTGATCGAGCCGTCCGGGCCGATCAGGTGGTTGAGCAGCAGGTCGGCGTGCACGAGCCCGCGGGTGGCCGGGAACGCATCGGCGAGGGCCTCCAGCCTCGAACAGCCGAGTCGGAACGCGTCGCTGGCGCGCTGGTGTCGGGCGAGCTTTCGTCGCCACTCGATCAGTCGGATCTCGTCACGATCCGCCACCGAGCAGAGGTGGTCCGACCAGGACGCAGCCGGGGCATCGACCCCCGGCGCGAGCCAGATCCCGTATCCGTGGCCGGGGAGCTCCACTCGGCGGATCGCCGTGAGCACGTCGACGAGTCGCTCGATCGCGTCGGTGACACGGGACGGATCGAGATCGGCGAGCTTCGTGCCGTGGTGTCGTCGGGTGATGATGTAGTGACAGCCGAACGCGTCGCCCATCTCGAGCACGTCGGGTACCGGCAGCCCCGGCTCGCACCAGGTCGCGGCGGTGCACTCCTTCTCGAAGTCGAGGCGGTGGTGCCCGACGCGCAGCACCCACTCGTCCGAACCCGCCACGAAGCCGTACGCGCTCGACCAGCCGCCGCCTTGGAGCGTCACCAGGTCGACCACCGGACCGAAGCGGTCGGTCAGGAATCGGTCGATCTGGTCGATGCTCGGCATCATCGATGCCGAGTCTGCACCAGCTCCGAACATCGGATGGGCGGATTTCGAGACCGGCATGCCCGACCGAACAGCCGTGTCACACCCCTTGTGCATCATGCGGGTATGGCAACTCGTCACCGCAACTCCCGCACCGAGGCTCCCGAGCAGCTGTCGTTGTCGATCGACTCGCCGCTGCCCATCCAGTTCCGCCTCGACCGCCGTACCCGCGAACGTGGTCTCGCCCACATCGCCGAGATCCGCCGCCAGCTGGCCGAGCGCCAGGGCCTGACTCCCGCCTGGGTGCTCGACCAGGCAGCCTGACGGCGGTCTGATCGCAGCCTGATCAGGTGTTGGGCGCGAGCGCCTTCACGGCGTCCCAGTGCTTCAGCTCGGGGTCGAAGGGCATGATCGCCAGACTGCTGGTCGTCACGCCGTTGTCGAAGTAGCGCTGGATCGTCGCTCGGCACTGCTCGGGCGAACCGTGAACGATCAACTGGTCTACCAACTCGTCCGGAATCGACGCCAGGGCGGCCTTGCGGTCGCCCGCCTTCCAGGCGTCCCACATCGGCTGCAGCACATCACCTCGGCCCAACCAGCGGTGGAACTCCGCGTACACGGGCACGTTCAGATAGGCGGCGATCGCAAACTTGCCGGCGGCGCGCACTGCCTCGGCGTTCTCGCTCGGGCAGCAGAAGATCCGGGCGACGATCTCCTTCGGCACGCCACCAGCTGCATCGCGCACCACGCCGGCCACCTTGGTCACATCGTCGGCCGACAGCCAGTTGATGATCGCACCATCGCCTTCACGAGCCGCGAGCTTCAACATGCCTTCGCGCAGCGCCGCGACAAGGATCGGGGGCTGCTGCTCGGGCCGGATCGCAAGGCGGAAGCCCTGCACCTCGAACGTGTCGTAGCTCTTCGCGACCTTCTCGCCGCCGAGGGAGTCGCGCAGGAACCGCACGATGTCGCGCACCTTCTTGTACGGCTCCACGAACGGCACCCCGTTCCACCGCTCGACGATCACGTTGCTGCTCGAACCGATGCCGATCGCGAACCGGCCGGGCGCGGCGTCGGCCATCGATGCCACGCTCTGGGCGAAGCACGCCGGTGAGCGGGTGAACGCAGGCACGATCGCCGTACCGAGACGCAGGCGCGGCTCCCACACCGACGCGAGCGCCAGCGGGGTGAAGGCGTCGGCACCGTCGGCCTCGGCCGACCAGATGTCGGTGTAGCCCATGTCGGCCAGCTCGACGAGCTTGTCGCGATGGCTGTGCAGCGGACCGGGCAACGGCACGGTCATCCCGGGGCGGATCGGCAGCGGGGCGGCGGAGTCGGCAACGTCGGTCATGGGGCTCAACCTTTCCAGAAACGCACGATGCAGCTCTGACTGGCCGTCGCCAGCAGCGTGCCGTCCTCGGCGAACATGTGCACGAGGCCGTGTCCGAACCCACGCTCGACGGCGTGCACACGGATGTCCAGCAACACCCATTCGGTGGGCACGAGGTGAACGACGCGCAAGGTGTTGTCGAGGCTGTTCCCCCCGCCGCGCACGCCGAGGGCCTGGCCCACGCCCATCGGCACGAAGTCGCCAAGGACGGCGAGCGAGGCTGCGTCGACCCCGTCGATCACGTCAGGGATGCGCGCCCACATGAGCGTCTGACCATCGCCTGGCGTTCCGTCGAGCTCGTCGTACCCGCGTCCCTTGGCCAGCCGCTCGTCGATTCGGTCGGAAATGGTGCCGTCGACCGGCAGACGGTGGAGTCGCGGCTCGCACCGGTCGGGTGGCGCAACGTCGGGCATCGTCTCCCACTGTCCCGACACCTCCATCGGCCGTTCCCCGAGTGCAGCGTTCACCGTGAGGATCTCGCGGTTGCCGACGTGGCACACTGCGCGGGCCTGGGTCATCTGATGCCCCTCCACCGCGATCGTGACATCGATGTCGAGGATCTCGCCCGGTTTGGCATACGAGAGGTACTGCGCCGTTGCCCAGATGGTCTGGCGACCGCTGGTGCCTTCCATCGCGGAGATCGCGGCACCGAGTCCGGAGCCGCCGAAGAGGAAGCCGCCCATCGTGCTGACGCCCTGGGTGACCTCCATGCTCCATCGGTACGGGTTGTGGCTCTGTCGCAAGCCGAGGAACGATCGGGTGTCCATGGTCAACCAGACTCTAGGGTCGGGTTCACCTGGTCGCGAAGTACACGGGCTCGCTGTCGAAGCCGCCGGTCACGTACAAGACGCCGCTGCCCACCTCCTGCTGCGGCACGACGAAGCACATCGTGCCCGTCACGGAACCACCGGCGAAGACATCCGCGAACACGTCGATCTCGCCGTTCACCACGCCGCAGAACGCGTCGCGCTGGACGTTTCCATCTCCCACCCACTTTGCGGTCACGTCGAAGGCAGTTCCTGCGCCGTCACCGCTGTACGCGATGGCGACGTCGACCCCGACGAACCGGAACCCCTCCGGAGGCGGATCGTTGAACGAGTTGTCCGACATCACCAGATCGGTGAAGTCCCGCGCGGGCGACATCACCGCGAACGACCATCCTTCGCCAACATCGTTCGCCGTTCCGACGGGCACTGCGCCGGTCGTGCGCTGGGAGGTGGCCGCCGCACCCGGTTGAGGTCCGATTGCGGGCCCGAAGGCTGCACCAGGAGCCGGAGGCGGCGTGGCAGCGAGGAACACCTCGGAGCCGGTGAAGAAGTCGGCGGAGGCGTACAGCTGCAGTACCGGCGGATCTGCCCGGGTGGTGACGAAGCAGAGGTTGCCCTCCTTCGCTCCACCGGCAAACACGTCACTGAAGATGTCGAAGGGCTGCGGGATCACCCCGCAGTCGGTGTCGAGTTCAACCGCTGAGGCACCGATGCCCGAGATCGTCGGCGTGAAGAACGATTCGGGGTCGTCGAGACCGAAGTAACCGAGCGCCACACGGACGATCGTGAAGATCGAACCTGCCGGCGGAGGCTCGTTGAACTCGTTCTCCGCCATCACAGCCGGTGTGGCGTCGGCGACGACGTCCACAACCTGGAGCCGCCACCCACCCCCGAGGTCGGCCACATCGCCGACGGGCACCGGCGACTCCCGCGTGCCCGATCGACCGACGGGCGCGCCCGCCACGACGGCACCGGGAGGTGCGGTGTCCGGCGTTTCCTCCTCGGTCGTGTCGGGCGCCTCGGTCGTGTCGACGCGCTCGGTCGTGTCGACTGCGGTGGTCGTGTCCGAGTCATCCGTTGCGGCGGGCTCATCGGTGGCTTCCGTGTCGTCCCTGGATGAGGTGTCGTCGCTGGATGAGGTGTCGTCGCTGGATGAGGTGTCGTCGCTGGATGAGGTGTCGTCACCGCCGCGAGTCACGATGAATCCGACGGTCGCGAGCACGACAGCCACTGCAGCGGCGATCACCACCATCAACGATCGACGCGATCCCTTCGATCCCGACGCCTCAGACATCCCGGACACCCCAGACGACCTGGAGTCGGGCGACGATTGAACGTGCAACGGTGTCGGCCCCGTCGCAGGCGCCTGGCCCGGCGCGGGCGCAGGACCGGCGTTGGGCGGCGGCAGCGACGTCCCTGCGTTGGGGCCGGGGCCGGCCCCACCACCGTCGGGCGGCGGCGGAGGCGGAGGCGGAAATGCCGACGGGGGGACCGGAGGTTCAGCCACGTCGCCGACCGTACCATCGCACTGATCGGTGCACTTATCACTGCACGTGTCGCTGCGCTGAGCGGGTTTCGTGAGCCCGATCGATGCGTCGTCCGCTACGTTCGAGACATGGCTGACACACCATGGACAGGCGATGCATGCGGTCTCGTGGAGGAGTTCCGCTCCGGCCGGCGGTCGCCGCTCGAAGAGCTCCAGGCGTCATCCGCCGCGATCGAGTCGAGCGAGCTGAATGCCTTCGCATACCTCGCTCGCGAGGAGGCCGAGGCGGCCGCGCACGCGGCTGACGTGTCGCTCCCCTTCGGCGGTGTGCCGATCGGCGTGAAGGAGCTCGACCAGGTGGCGGGGTGGCCCGACACCGAGGCATCCGTGGTGTTCGCCGACCGTGTCGCGTCGCACACCTCGTTCATGGTCGACCGTCTGCGGAGGCTCGGTGGAGCAGTCACCGTGGGCCAGACCACCGCGAGCGAGTTCGGCGGCGTGAACGTCACCCGCACCGTGCTGCACGGGGCCACGCACAACCCATGGCAGCACGGACGCACGCCCGGTGGATCCTCCGGCGGCAGCGCCGCGGCAGTGGCCGGCGGCCTCGTCACGCTCGCAACCGGCGGAGATGGGGGCGGTTCGATCCGCATCCCGGCCGGCTTCACGGGTCTGGTCGGTCTCAAGTCGACCTACGGCCGCATCCCACGCGGGCCGCGCGCAGAGAACGGCAACTACACGGTGACCATCGGCCCGATGGCGCGCAGCGTGCGCGACACCGCGCGTTGGTTCGACGTGTGCAACGGCCACGACCCGCGCGACCAGTTCAGCCTCCCGCGCGAGGACGGATGGGAGCGTGACCTGGGCGCGCAGGTCGGCTCGCTCCGAGGTGCTCGGGTGGTCTTCGACGCGGCGTGGGGCGGTGCGGTGGTGTCGCCTGCGATGTGGACCCAACTCGAAGAAGCTGGCGAACATCTCGTCCGCGAACTGGGCATGACGCGAGTCGACCTCGACACATCGCTGCCGTCGATGGGCGCGGCATGGAGCATCAGCGGGATGATCAGCATCTTCACCGAACTGGGCGACGCATGGCCTGGATGCGCCGATGTGCTCACCCCCGAGATGCGCTCAGGTCTCGAGGTCGCGCCACAGCGCTATGGCATCGAGGCACGGGCCAAGATCGAACGCCGCCGGATGGAGCTCAACCAGCGGATGGCGCAGATCTTCGATCCTTCCGATGGGGTCGACTTCGTCATCACCGCGAGCAATCCCGACGTTGCGTTCGATGCCGAAGGGCCGTTGCCCAACAGCTTCGGCGGGGTACACGCCGGCGCCGGCAACAACGGCAAGCTCACGTTCCCCGCGAACCTGCATGGCAACGCAGCGATCTCGATCCCCGCAGGCACGCTCGACGGGCTGCCGATCGGGCTGCAGGTGGTGGGCCGCCACTTCTCGGAGCAGGCGCTCCTGGACGTTGCGTTGACGATGGAGCGCACTCGGCCGTGGCCGCTCGTCGCGCCGTCGTCGCCGATGTGACACGTCTGTCCGAATCGATCGCTCCCTCCACGCAGCCGATGGAACGAGGGCTCCGGTTGCTGGCCGTCGGGTTGGTGCTCGGCGTCATGCTCGTGGCGTTCGAGACCACGGCCGTCATCACCGCGCTGCCGACGATCACCGACGAGCTCGGCGGTGACTCGCTCTACGGCGTCGCGCTTGCGGCCTACACCCTTGCCAACATGGTGTCGCTGGTGGCAGCAGGGCGACTGGCAGACCGCAAGGGTCCGTTCCCCACCTTCCTCGCCTCGGTCGTCGTCTTCGTCATCGGTCTGATCATCTCGGCTCTGGCCCCGAACATGACCGTCGTGGTCTTCGGCCGCATCCTCCAGGGCGCAGGCGGTGGCGGGTTCGGACCCGTCGCCTACCAACTGGTGAAGCGCGCGTACCCGGCGGACAAGCAGTCCGCGATGTACGTCTACCTGTCTGCAGGCTGGGTGTTGCCGAGTCTGGTCGGTCCGGCATTCGGCGGTCTCGTGACGGACCACTTCGGGTGGCGTTGGGTGTTCGCCGGCATCGTGCCGATCGCGCTCGCGGTGGCGGCAACCGCGAGCTCACCGATGCGGCGATACGGGCCCACCACTGCGACCCAAGATCCCACCGAGCTCGCAGCCGACCGACGGCGCATGGCCACCGCTGCCGCTGCAGCGTTCGGCGTCGCGGTGGTCGTGGTCGGCATCCGATCTGCTGACTGGTGGGCGGCGCTCGCGACCGTGATCGTCGGCGGGGTGCTCGCCGTACGCATGTTGTCGCAACTCCTGCCGGCCGGGATGCTCCGCGCCGTCGCTGGGCAACCGGCGACGCTCATGTGTCGCCTGCTCGCGACCTCGATGTTCATGGGCATCGACGGGTTCGTGCCACTCGCTGCCGACCGCATCCACGGTGCCAGCCCGATGGCGCAGGGCTTCACGATCATCGGCGCCGCGCTCACGTGGACCGGCGGGCAGGCGCTCGTTGCCCGCCGGCCGAACGTTCGCCCACACCGTGCGGTGCAGCTGGGGTTCCTCATCGGGGCCTTCGGTGCCCTGTTGTCGGTGCCGGTGCTGTGGGCGGGTTGGCCACTGTGGGCCACGTTCCTCGGCTGGTCCGTCGGCGGACTCGGCATGGGCATCCTCTACAACCCGAACACGGTGGCGGCGATGAGCTACGCAGTGGACGGCAGCGAGGGGGACACCGGCGGGCAGATGCAGCTCGTCGATTCGCTCGGCTTCTCGCTCATGGGCGGTGTCGGCGGTGCCGTCGTTGCGTTCGCCGACCGCACCTCGTTCGCCCTTCGCGACGCGATCGGGGTGTGCTTCGTGCTCGCGATCATCTGTGCGCTCATCGGTGCTGTCGCGGCACGTGGTGTTCGCTCCGCCGCCGCCTAACCTTGCACCACTCGTCCGCAAGACGCTGTTGCCAGGTGTTGCCAGGTGTTGCCAGGTCCGACGAGTCCGAGCTCGGTTGATCCACGTTGAACCTCCGGGTGGCCGCGGTGCCGCTCGACATGTCACCATGCGCCCCATGGGGCCACTCGAAGGTGTGAAGGTCGTCGACCTGTCCGTGATGATCTCCGGCCCGCTGGCCGGGATGATGCTCGCCGACCAGGGCGCGAACGTGGTGAAGGTCGAGTCGCCGGGGCTGGGCGACATCATGCGCTTCCTCGGTACGAGCAAAGGCGGGATGACCGGCATCTTCGCCAACAACAACCGGGGCAAGCGCAGCATCGTCATCGACCTCAAGAAGCCCGAGGGCATCGAGGTCGTCCGCGAACTCCTCACCGACGCCGATGTGGTGATCCAGAACTTCCGTCCCGGTGCGATGGAGCGCCTCGGTCTCGGTTACGACGACGTCAAGGCGATCAACGAGGACGTGATCTACGTGAGCATCAGCGGCTTCGGCCCTGACGGGCCGTTCAGCCACCGCCGCGTGTACGACAACGTGATCCAAGCCGCGTCCGGCCTCGCCTCGGTGCAGACCGATCCGGCAACCGGCGCACCGGCGCTGTTCCGCACGTTGCTGTGCGACAAGGTCACGTCGTACACCGCCGCCCAGGCGATCACCGCGGCGCTCTACGCCCGGGCCACCGGCAAGGCGAAGGGTCAGCACATCGTGCTCGCGATGCTCGACGCCGCAGTCGCGTTCATGTGGCCCGACTCTGCAATGGATGCTGCCCTGCTCGACGACGACGTCACCCGCACTCCCACCATCGGGTCGAACTACGCGGTCACCGCCCTCACCGACGGCCACGTCGCCGTCAGCGCCGTCACGGATGCCGAGTTCAAGGGTCTGTTCGCGGCGTACGGCCGACCTGAGCTCGGCGACGACCCTCGATTCTCGAATGCCGTGGCGCGCATGCAGAACCTGGGTGACCTCATCCCGCTGATGCTCGAGTTCGCCGGGCGAACCTCGGTGGACGAGTTCATGCAGGGAGCCGAGAACCACGACGTGCCCGCGTCACGGGTCAACTCCCTCGATGACCTCCCCACCGACCCGCAGGTCGTGCACAACGAGATCTTCGTGCAGCGCCAGCACCCGATGGCCGGCACGATCCGCGAGCCGAGACCCGCGCCTCGATTCTCGGTCACGCCGGCCACGGTGAGCGCAGTGGCTCCGGGCTTCGGCGAGCACAGCAACGAGATCGCCGCCGAGCTCGGCTTCGACGCGGTGGCGCTGCGGGCAGCCGGCGTCATCCACTGACGGCCACGGTCACCATCGCTTTCGCGCTCGGCACGGCCCGACTCCTACGATCGTCCCGCCATGGCCACGACACCCACCGCCGCGTTCTCCATCACCCTCGACTGCCGTCTCGACAACGTGCCCGGCACGCTCGGCCGGCTCTGTCTCGCGATCGGTGAGGCGGGTGGGAACATCGGGGCACTCGACGGCTTCGACGTACGTGGCCCCGAACTCCGCCGCTGCCTCGTGGTGCACTGCCGCGATGAGGCTCACCAACAGCAGGTGGTCCACGCCGTGCAGCAGTTGAAGGGCGTCACGCTCGTGGACTGGTGGGACCGAACGTTCCGCATGCACGAGGCCGGCAAGATCCACGTGGTGTCGTCAGCGCCCGTGAACGACCGCGACGATCTGTCGATGGCGTACACGCCGGGCGTGGCCCGAGTGTGCATGGCGATCCACGATGATCCGAGGCTGTCGCACCGGTACACGATCCGCAAGAACACCGTCGCCATCGTGAGCAACGGCACCGCCGTGCTCGGCCTCGGCGACATCGGCCCTGAGGCCGCCATGCCGGTGATGGAGGGCAAGGCGCTGCTGTTCAAGGAGTTCGGCGGCGTCGACGGATTCCCGATCTGCATCAACGCCCGCACCGCCGACGAGGTCGTCGACTTCGTCCAGCGCATCGCGCCGACCTTCGGCGGCATCAATCTCGAGGACATCAAGGCGCCAGAGTGCTTCGAGATCGAGGAGCGCCTGAAGGCCAGTCTCGACATCCCGGTGTTCCACGACGACCAGCACGGCACCGCCGTCGTCACCCTCGCTGCGCTGTGGAACTCGTTGAAGATCACCGGCAAGAAGATGGAGGACCTGTCGGTGGTCATCGCCGGCATGGGCGCGGCCGGTGTGGCGATCGGCAAGATCCTGATCAACGCCGGCGTCGGCGAGATCGTGGGCTGCGACCGCACGGGTGCGGTGTACCAGGGGCGCAGCGACCTCAACGTCGCCAAGGCGTGGTTCGCCGACAACACCAATCCATCGCGCAAGATGGGCACGATCGGCGACGTCCTGCACGGCGCCGACGTGTTCGTCGGGGTGAGCGGTCCCGACCTCATCACCGCCGCCGATCTGCGCAACATGGCCAAGGATCCGGTCGTGTTTGCGATGGCGAACCCGAACCCGGAGATCCGCCCCGAGGCCGCCGACGGCCTCGCCGCCGTGATGGCCACGGGTCGCAGCGACTACCCGAACCAGATCAACAACGTGCTCGCCTTCCCCGGTCTGTTCCGTGGCGCCCTCGACGTGAACGCCACCGACATCACCGAGAACATGAAGCTGGCCGCTGCGATCGCGATCGCCGAGTCGGTCACCGAGGCCGAGCTGTCCCCCACCTTCGTGGTGCCGAGCGTGTTCGACCGCAGCGTCGTCGCCCGCGTCGCGCCGGCCGTGAGCACAGCCGCACTCGTCGACGGCGTCACCCGCCTCACCTGACCCGCTCCCACAGCGTGTGCGCACAAACGCACCGCAGAGGTTCACGACCGAACAAACGCGGGCGATCGGCCTCGCGTGTGCGCACAAACGCACCGCAGAGGTGGCACAACTGAACAAACGCGAGCGGATCGACGGAACCGGGAACGTACGGTGGGAGTGCATGGGGGTGCGCTGGATTCCGTTCACCCTGGGGGCGATGGTCGTCGCTGCCGTGATGGCGGTTGATCCGGGCGGGCTGAGTCCGTTCGGGCCGGGTCGGTGGTGGCTCGTGTCCACGCTGTGCCTCGTTGGTGGCGGGGCCGCGTGCTGGACGGGATCCGTTCGGCTCGACGGTGCGAGTCTCCGACTCTGGGTCGTGTTGCTCGGGTTGCTGGGGGTGTCGGCACTGATCAACGGTGACGTGGCGGTCGCACTGCTCGGGCACCCCGTCCGCCATCTCGGGTTGATCACCTGGTGGCTGTTCGCACTCGTGTTCGCTGCCGGTCAGCAGTTGGGGCACGCGCCAGATCGACAGGTCGTACTGAGGGCCGCCGTGCTCGCCTCGCTCGGGCTCGGCTCCTGGACGATGTGGGAGCTGCTCGTCGGGCCTCCCGTCGCACTCGCCACCGACAGCGATCGGCTCGCCGGGCCGTTCGGTTCGGCCGCCTTCCTCGGGGCAGCGTGCTGCCTCCTGCTGCCGGTGGGCGCTGGTGTCGCCTCGGACGCGGCTGAGTCGAGGCGTTGGCGGACCGTCGGTTGTGTCGGCGCCACGATGCTCGCCATCGCACTCGTCGGCTCGGGCACACGCGCTGCGTGGATCGGCCTCGGCGTCGCGCTGGCGACGGTCCTCATCGTCCGTCGCCCAGCGAGACGGCTCCTGCTCGGCGCAGCCGGCGCGCTCGTGCTGGCGCTCGCCCTCCTCGCACCGCGGCTCGACGACGTCGTCGATCGAGCCAACGGCACCGCCTCGCGCCTCGACGAGTGGGCGGTGGCAGCGCGCATCATCGGTGATCAGCCGCTGCTGGGTGCCGGCCCGGAGGGCTACCGCATCGCGGCCGCCGGCGCAGTCGATGCCGACTACGAACGCGACTACGGTCGAGATCGGGTGCTCCCCGACCGGGCACACAGCGGCCCACTCGACGTGACCGCAGTCGGAGGGCTGCTCGCCGGAGTCGTGTACGTAGTGCTGGTCGGTGGCGTCGTCCTGATCGCGATGCGCACCCTGCGATCAGCCGGGCCGTCGACGATGGGTCTGTGCGTCGGCATCATCGCCTACGCCGGTCAACAGCTGCTCCTCTTCCCACTGTCGGAGCTCGACCCGGTGTGGTGGCTCTTCGCCGGGATGCTCGTCGCCGCCACCTCGCTCGGTGAGGCCGTCGCCGACCGACGGAGCGCCCGCCTGCTCGCCGCCTCGGCGTTCGTGCTCGCACCGATCGCCCTCGTCGCCGGGGTGCTCGACGTCGCTGCCGATCGTCAGGCCCACCGAGCGGTGTCCACAGGGGACGTCGACGACGCCGTGCTGGCCGCTGAACGGGCAGTGGACCTGCGCCCCGACGATCTCCGCTACCGGGCGGTGGCGATCGAGGTGCACCGCGAGCGCGGCACGCTGGCCGACATCGACGCTGCGCTCGTGCATGCAACGGCAGCCCTCGACTGGTCGCCTGACGACCCGATCGCGCTCGATGCTCGCGCGACGTTGCTTCTCGACCGGGCGACGATCACGGGGCTCGATGCCGACACCGACGCTGCTCTGGCGGAATGGCAGCGACTCGTCGAAGGTGACCCCGTGCGGGCTCGTTGGCGGGTACTGCTCGGGCGCGCCGCCGCGCTCGCCGGAAACGCCGACCTCGCCGGCGCGGCGTGGGCTGCGGCGGCCGAGCTCCGCCCCGACGACCCCGACATCGCCGCGCTCCTCGCCCAGCTCGATGCACACACCGACGACGGCGGGATCTGATGGAACCGAACGCGGCTGACGGGTGTGTACCGATCGTGGACTTCGCGATCGACACCGCAGGCGGCACGGAAGCTCTCCCTTCAGAGCCGGCGGTGGTGGGCGAGACACGATTGCGGTTCGCCAGCTTCGAAGACTTCTACGCCTCGAACCGCACGTCGGTGGGTCGTGCGCTCGCACTCACCCTCCGCGACGACGACCTCGCCCGTGACGCAGTGGACGAGGCCATGGCTCGCGCTTACCAACGGTGGGCGCACGTGAGCCAGCTCGACAACCCCGGCGGTTGGGTCTACCGGGTGGCTCTCAACTGGAGCCGTTCGATGCTGCGCCGTTGGAAGCGCAACCCACCGATCTGGATCGCCCAACCGACCGACGTCTCGCAGCCAGCGCTGGCCGACCCATCGATCGATCGAGCGCTCGATTCGCTCAACATCGACCAGCGCGCCGTCGTGGTGTGCCGCCTGCTGCTCGGGCTCAGCGAGCACCAGACAGCCGACGCGCTCGGTCTGCGCCCCGGCACCGTGAAGAGCCGTCTCGCTCGTGCCCTCGATCGTCTCCAACCCCTGCTCGCCCCTCTCGAGGAGAACCACTGATGAACACCCCCCGTCGCCACGGCTCACTCTCGGACCGGCTCAGCGATCGCGCCGGCCAGGTCGATCTCGGCCCACCGGTGATCGACCTGGTCGTCGCCCGCGGCCGCCAACGCCAGCACCGCCGCCGAACTGCGGTCGGCGTGACTGCGGTCGTCTGCATCGGCACCGGATCGATCGCCGCGATCAACGTCCTGTCCCGGCCCAACGACCCCGACCGCGTCGTCGCAGCCCTCACTGACGACAGCACCGGCAACACTGCCGGGGCGCCCGACACGGCGCCCCCTTCGGGCACGCCGCTCAGCGATCCGGTGCTCATCCCGTCGCCGTTCGTCTGGAACCGAGTGGACCCCGACAGCAGCGAGGCGGTCAGCTTCTACATGGGCGCCCCGGACAACTCCGTTGCCGGCACCGGCCCCTTCGTCGTGTGGTCGACCGCACCTGCGGTCAGCCCGCTCAGCGCCGACTACTCGGGAGCGCTCTGGCGGTCGGACGATGGTCTCAGCTGGGAACAGGTCACGTCCCCGCCGACGCTGACGGGCCGCAACGTCGCCGAGCTCGACGGACGGTTCCTCACCTACGGCACAGCCCCCGCGGCTGCAGCGGGACGGCGGAGCGATCTTGCGATCGGGGTGTCCGACGACGCCGGCCGCACGTGGACCACGACGTTGCTGCCGCTCGACACGAGCGCGATCCTCGCCGAAGCGGGTGTGACCTCGGTGGGCGTCGCCGCCACCTCGATCGCCGCCACGTCTGCCGGGGTGCTCGCGAGTGCGCAGGTGACCGCCGACATCGACGTGCAGTCGAAGCTGCCGGCCGAGGTTCGAGACCTCGGATGGGAGTACACCGAGTCCGGCATCCGAGTCCCGAATGGCGAGAGCTGCTCCGACGTCACCGTCACCACCATCTCCTTCGGTGGCTCGCAGGCCACCTCGACGACCGGCGGCACCGCCACAACCTCCCCGGGCTCGTGCACCTACCGGACCTACACGTGGGCCGAGCTCGGCGTCTCCGAGCGTGCCGCTCGGGCATGGATCCGCCCAGAGGTGAGATTCCTGTTCTCCACCGATGGCGTCACGTTCACGGAGATCTCTCCGGTCGGTATCGATCCGGCTGCGACCGACGTGCGACTCGTCGCCGTCGGAGATTCGTTCGCAGCTTCGGTGGCCATCGCCACCGCCGACGGGGGCGCGGTGTCGCACCTGCTCTCATCGGCCGACGGTCGTTCGTGGAGTGATCTCGGCACAACCCCGGTGTCGTACATCGAAGGCTTCGGTGCAATCGGCGATCGGTTGGTGGTGAGCGGCTACGACTACGCCTCGAGCACGCAGGTGGTCGCAGTGAGGGACCCATCGGGCAATTGGACCACCACGTCGCTGAACAGCCTCGTCTTCCCCGCCGATGGCGTGAAGGCAGCGTTCGGTGGCAGCTCGATGGCGATCGGTCCCAACGGCATCTCGATGATCGGCGCGCTCTTCGTCGACCAGATCGCAGAGGCCGGAGGTGTGATCTTCTCGAAGGATGGCATCACCGTGGAGATCGACGACGAGAGCTACTCGCATCGCGTGATCGACGATGTCACGGGTGACGTGCTCGCCAGCGTGACATTCGAGGCGTCGTCGAACCCCGACCTCGTCACGATCGTGTACGGCGATCAGGGGCCGACGATCGAGGTGCGTCGCGAGCCGGGCGGCGACCTGGTCACCACGTACACCTACGAGGATCTCTCGAACGCCGTTGCGACAGCGATCGGCGCTCAGCCGGCCGGCCCGAAGATCTTCCTGCTGCACAGCCCCGACGGTGCCAGTTGGTCACGCGACTCGCTCGACGAGATCGCCGGCGAGGCCATCGCCGGCACCGGCGGGATCCGCCTCACCGACAGCCAGGTGATCGTCGCGGCCAATCGCGCCGGCGAACGCAACCCGAACGGCACCCCCAAACAGACCCTGCTGATCGGCACGCTCGCCTCCTGACCCACCGCGTGTGCGCACGAACGAACCGTATGGGTGCTGATGTGCGCACACGCTGAACGGGTCGCACAGCGTGTGCGCAGTAGTGCACCGCATGGGTGCGTGAGCGAACAAACGCGGTTGGTCAGCGGGGGGATGGCAGCGCCTGCTGCAGCGTGAGGACGGGTTCGAACAGGTCGCCTGACGCCTCCACCCGGCCGAGCACGTCGGCCGTCTCGAAGACGAGGCGCAGCTCGCCATCGGCGCACTGCTGGACCTCGTCCCAACTGACCGGCGTGCTCACCCAGGGGCGCGTTCGGGCACGCATCGAGTACACCCCGATCGTGGTCTTGTGGCGCGAGTTCTGGCTCCAGTCGACGAAGATCTTCCCGGGCCGTTCCACCTTGGCCATGATCGTGGTCACCCGCTCCGGCAGTGTGCGCTCCATCACCTGGCCCACCGCGAGCGCGAAGTCGCTCGCGGCCTCGTGCGTGCACGGCGTGTTGAGCGGCACGTACAGCTGCAAGCCCTTCGAACCCGACGTCTTGCAGAAACCCTCGAGCTTCACCGACGCCAGCACCTCGCGCACCTCGAGCGCGATCTGACAACACTCCACCACCGTCGCCGGTGCCCCGGGATCGAAGTCGAACACCACCGCACGCGGCGATTCGAGATCCACCGAGTCGGCCATCGGCACGTGCAACTCGAGCGCGGCGAGGTTGGCAGACCACACCAACGAGGCGGGTTCATCGAGGCGGCAGTAGCCGATGTCGCCACCGCGATCCCCCGGACCGGTTGCGGTCCGCACCCACTCGGGCCGGTGCTTCGGGCACCGCTTCTCGAAGAAGCCGGGCTTGTCGGCACCGTCGGGGAAGCGCAGGAACGTGATGCACCGACCGGCGAGGTGCGGAAGGATCCACGGGGCGATGCGGGCGTAGTAGTCGATCACCTCGGCCTTGGTGAACGCCGGCCCGGGATACCCACTCGAAGGATCGCTCGCCGGATACAGCACCTTGTCGAGGTTCGTGAGCGTGAGATCGCGCCCGCCGACGCTGACAAGGGTGCCCTTGCTCGCTGCCACCGCTCAGCCGCTCCGAACGATCGACAGCGAGGTCACGCCGACTTGCGGACGCGCTTGGGCTTCGCCGCGATCTCGTCCGTTGTGACGGCTGGCGTGACGGCTGGTGTGGCGGCTGATGTGGCGGCATCGTCGTGTGGACCACCGGCCGGGTGACGCTTGCGCGCATCCTTGGCTGCCTTCACGCTCGCCTCGAGCGCGGCCATCAGGTCGACCACCTTCGGCGCTGCCGCGACGGCGGCCGGAGCCTCGAACTCCTCACCGCCGGCCTTTCGCTCGATCAGGTCGAGCACTTGTTCGCGATACTCGTCGCGGTACTTCTCGGGATCGAAGGCGGCCGACAGGCTCTCCACGAGCGCCTCGGCCATCTTCACCTCCTTCGAGCTGATGTCGATCTCGTCGAGACCCTCCAGCTCGTCGATCGATGCGATCTTGACGACTTCGTCGGCGAACACCATCGTGCTCATCAACAGCTTGCCGTCCTGTGCACGCAGCGCGGCGACGTACTGCTTGTTGCGCATCACGAACCGGCCGATGGCCACCTTTCCGGCCTCCTCCATCGCCCGTGCGAGCAGCACATAGGGCTTGGGTGTCTTGTCGGGCGCCACGATGTAGGGGGTGTCGAAGTAGACGGGATCGATCTCTTCGAGATCGACGAACTCCTCGAGTTCGATGCTCTTCGTGGCCGAAGGGATGAACGGCTCCAGCTCGTCGGGATCCACCACCACGTAGCGACCCTTCGACAGCTCGTAGCCCTTCACGATGTGATCGTCGGGGACGTCCTCGCCGGTGTCGGCCGACACCTTCTTCAGCCGGATGCGGCTCATCGTGCGGTCGTCCAACTGGTTGAACGAGACGCTCTTCTTGCTCACACCATGGAAGAGCTTGATCGGGATGGCGACGAGGCCGAAGCTGATCGTCCCACTCCACACTGGTCTCGGCATCCCCCTAGTTTGCCCGAAATCGGTCGCCGGTAACAGAGTCGGGGACGTACCAGGTCGGGCGACGTCAGCCGGCGGCGTCAGCCGGCGAGAACGGCGCGAGCCACCAGGTCTGTGCCGAACGCGGTGAGGATCGCCAGATAGAGCAGGCCCGTGGCCGCCATCACTGCCGAGTAGTAGCGCTCCTTCAGGGCTGCCTTGGTGACGTACACGAGCACGATCGTCGTGACCGCGCACGCGCCCCAGAACCAGCCGAGCGTGCCGTTCCACCCGTCATCCACCTCGCCGGTCCACACGGCGAGCATGCCGGTGGGCAACAGCAGTGAGGCCACCTCGATCGGCCACACCCAGCCCAGCGCCCGCACGAGGTCGTTGAGGTGCTTGCGCGGCAGGCCCGGCTGCATGAGGTACCAGTGGCCGAGCAGCATCGCGTCGGTGACCGCACCGAGGAACGCCGCACCAGCGAGCGTGCGCAGGATCGCCACGACCAGGTTCTCCGCGCCGCCGGTGCTGGCATCGATGCCTGCCGCGATCAGGCCGATGACACCGACGGCGGGGGCGATCAGATCGAGTGAGGGCGCGAACTCGCTCCCGCGTCGCATCTCGGCTTCGCTTGTCGTGATGCTGCGATCGATGCCGGTCATTTCGGCCACTCGTGCGCTGCGGCGGTCGTGGTCGGCCTCGGCTCCGGACACGCCAGCTGCCTTGCGTTGCACCGACGTGGCGAGCACCACGACGGTCACGATCGCGACGACCAGCGCAGCGATGTCACGCACCGGAACGAACCCGAAGGCCACCGCGGCGGCGAAACCGCCGAGGGTCATCGCCACGTACGTGCCACGAAGCAGCCAGCCGTACCCGAGACCGACCTCCCGACGCCGCGTGGTGAACCAGAGGAAGAACAGACCTCCGACAGACCACTGCAAGAGGACCGTCGCTGCATCGAGACGAATCACGGGGCCTCGCAGGGATCAATCACTGAAGGGAGGCTAACGATGTGCCGATGGACTTGCGAAGGCTGTCCTTGCCGCACGGTCGCCACCGATCAGAGGCGGTTCTTCATCTTCTCCTCACACCCCATCCGCGCATCATCCGGGAGTGCCCATCCATGACGACACGAGTCCTCGCCGCCCGAGCCGTCGTCGCGCTCGCGGTGCTGGCCGCAACCATCTCGCTCTTCGTCAGCGCGTTGGACGTGGCCGGATGAGCCGCCGCTCGCGGGCGTCGAAGGCGATCGCCACCGGTGTGAGCATGTCGGCCACGTTGACCGGTGTCGGCCTCATCGCCCACGCCGACAACACCCCGAGCAACGACGAAGTGAGTGCACCAGGTCCCGCCGCTGTCCCGGTGGCCGCCATGACCGGGGCGACCGGGGCGACCAGTCGGGGTCCCGCGGCGGACTCCGCCACCTCGACCGTGGTGACCGCCACGACGGTGCTCGAACAGCCCGGCCAGGCCCAACTCCCCACCAAGTCCACTGAGCCTGCGCTCGCGGTCCCCGTGCCGTCGTACGACACCACCACGACCGCCGGTGTCGGCACGGCACTCACCCAACCCGCGGGCACCCCGGCCACCGCCGCCCCACGCGCCGGATCGAGCAACGCGAACACCGGCAACACGAACACCGGCAACACCGAGCCCGACAGCACCGAGCCCAGCAGCACCGAGACATCGCCGGTCGACACTGCGGCGCCGACTGCAACCCCGACGGCGACCACGACAGCTCCGCCTCCCCCACCTCCCGACACCACGGCAGCCCCGCCTCCCCCGCCGACGTTGCCGCCGCTCACGGCACCGCCTGACGACACGTCGCGAGGCACGACGTGAGGCCGGCCAGTCTCGGACACCGCCCCGCACATCTGGCGTTCCGTGCGATGAGCACCGACGTGACGGTCACCGTGGTCGGCGCGGATGCCGATGCCCTCGGTTGGGCCCGTGAACGCGTCGGTCAACTGGAGCGGCGGTGGAGCCGATTCCTGGCCGACAGCGACATCAGCAGGCTGAACCGGGCCGAGGGCACACCCCTCGAGGTGCACGCCGACACCGTCACGGCGGTGCGCGCCGCATGCGCCGCCTGGCTCGTGACCGACGGCTGCTTCGACCCCACCGTGCACGACTCGCTGCTGCGACTCGGGTACGACGACACGATCGACATCGTCCGCGAGCGAGGCGGTGGCACACCTGCCTCATCGCTCCCAGCGCCCGGCTGCGAGGGCATCGAGTTCGATGAGACTCGAAACGTGGTGCGCCTCCCAGCGCATGTGCGGCTCGATCTCGGGGGCATCGGCAAGGGCCTGGCCGCTGACCTCACCGTGGCCGGCCTCCTCGACCACGGTGCCGAGGGCGCGCTCGTGTCGGTGGGCGGCGACGTGCGGGTGGCCGGCACTCCCCCCAACGCTGACGTGTGGACGATCGAGGTCGAGGACCCGCGCACCGATCAACCGATCACCTCGGTGTCACTGCTCTCGGGTGGCGTCGCCACCAGCACCACCCTGCGTCGCCGGTGGCGCTCGGGCCAACGCCCCCATCACCACCTGCTGGCACCGGCCACCGGCGCGAGCACCACCAACGACGTCGTGGGAGTCACCGTCGTCGCCGATACAGCTGCCTGGGCCGACGCGCTCTCGAAGGTGCCCTTCGTCGACCCCGCGCATCGCGAGTGCTTTCAGTACGCCTCGTGCCTGGTGATGCACGCCGACGGCACCACGTCCACGGTTGGTGCCTTTCCGGCATGAGCGACAAGCTCGCTTGGTACCTCTCCCGCTCGAGCGGATGGGTGGCGATGTTGTTGCTCGCCTGCACGGTGCTCTGGGGTGTCCTCGGGATCAGCAGGCTCATCGAGCGCAAGGGCCTGCCCCGCTGGTTGCTCGACCTGCACCGACACCTCGCGTTCCTCACGCTTGCGTTCACAGCGATCCACCTCGGCGCGCTCGTCGCCGACAACTTCATGCAGATCGGATGGCGCGAGATCATGGTTCCGTTCGCCCTCGAGTACCGCTCGGGAGCCGTCGCTTGGGGTGTCGTCGCGATGTACCTGTTGCTCGCGATCCAGGTGTCGTCGTGGCTGCGCAACCGAATGTCGCGGCGGTGGTGGCGAGGCATCCACCTCCTCTCCTATCCCCTGCTCTGGATGGTGACGATCCATGGCTTGCGGACCGGCACCGATGCCGACTCGGCCGCGATTCGCTACGGAGTGATCGCGATCATCGGCATCGTGTCGTTCGCCACCCTTGTGCGCGTCTTCACGGTCGGTCCTCGCCGCCGCCGCAGTGATGCCCCGGACGACGGCGACGCCGCCACCGATACGCTGGCCCGGGATGAGGCAGGAGCGGACCAAACAGATCTCGCTGATCCTGATCTCCGTCCTGTTGCTGACCGCATGCGGGTTGGGTGAACGGCCCTCCTTCGAGGACACGCCCACCATGGTGGGCACCACGACCGGAGATCCGGCGATCGACGCGGTCCTCCAGCTGCTCGACAACGTCGGCAGTTCGCAGTTCACCGTCTCCTACCAGGCCACCCTGCTGTTCGGGGGCGTCGTGTCAGCTGCACAGGTCACCCAGCTCGGCGCCCGCCGGTCGGTCACGATCGGCACGGTGCGCTTCGTCAACAACGGCAGTTCGAGCCGCACCTGTGTGCTCGAAACGGGCGTGTGCGACGACGGGATCCAGGCGGCCGCAGTCAGCAACACCGGCCTCACCCCCGAGTTCGCGTTCGGCGACATGGCCAAGCGGCTCCGACGCGATGCTGCCGCACGCATCGGTCCATCGGTCGGGTCCGTCGAGGACATCGCCGGCGCGACGGCAACGTGTGTCGAGGTCTCGGTCAGCGGCGGGAGCAAGCAGTACTGCGCCCTCGCCGACGGTGCAGTCGCCCGCTTTCGCGGCGCGGACATCGAGCTCGATCTGATCTCGCATTCGCCAGTGGTGGACGAGACGCTGTTCAGCATCTGACCGGTCGCCGGTCGCGGAGCACCCGTCGGGTAGCTCGCCGATCACTCGTCGGCGAACCAGCTGCCGTGGAAGCCGTGCGGGATGCGCTGCGGCAACGGCACGGTCGCGATCGGTGCGGCGCTCATGTCGGCTGCATCGAGCACCACGAAACTCGACGAGTCGGTGCTCGTGTCGTACAGGTAGGTCACCAGGTACCCCTCGTCCTCGCCGGCCGACTCGCCCGCCGGCACGAACACGGGCTCGCCGCTCATCGTCGTCGGGCCGAAGTCGTGCATGGTGCGCTGACCGGTCTGGAGGTCGTACTTCATCACGTTCGTCGGCGAGGTCATGCTGTTCGGATCGGAGTCCGGACGCGGCCCGACTGCCCAGCCGTAGCGGTTCACCAGGCCGGTGCGGCGATCGTCGATGCGCGGGAACGCGTGCGACCTGTCGTCGAGCTGCTCCTCGCTGACCTTGCCAGTGGTGAGGTCGAACGACCAACGGTGCATGTAGCACGGCTCGAACTTGTCAGCGCCGCCCTTCCACATCGAGGCGTGACGGCCGCCATCGAGGTACACGGTGTTGCCGTCCGCGCTCTCCCACGCGTTGAGGATGTGGAAGACGTAGCACAGGTCGACGTCGAACCAACGGGGCTGCTCGCCCTGGCGGGCACGATCGCGGTGGAGCAACCCGATGCGAGCGCCATAGCTCTCCCGCCACTGGAAGGGCATGCCGCCCTGGATCGCGAGATCGAGGTCGAAGACCACGGGCATGTCGAGGAAGATCGCATGGTTGCGGCTGAGCGCGAAGTCGTGAACCATCGTCGGCCCGCCCACCTCGATCGGCTGGCTGTGGATCAGGTTCCCGGCGGCATCGGCCACGTGATAGGTGACATAGGGTGCGCTGATCAGCTCGTAGCCGAAGAAGTGCATCTCACCGGTCTCGGCGCACGTGTGCGGGTGAGCCGTGAACGGGGTGTTCAGGCGGCCACCGAAGTCGTACGGACCGAGCGTGTCGAGCTCGGGCGAGATCACGTTCGGCAAGCTGCCCTCCTCGAGGGCGAAGATCGTGCCGGCATGACGAACGACGTGGGTGTTGGCGAGCCCGACCGTGAGATCGATCGTGCCGGTCAGCGCATCCATGCGGTCCGCGCCGGCGAGCGCCTTCGTCCGTACCCACCTGTTGCGATACCACTCGGCCTTGCCGTCGCGCAGGCGGATCCCGTGGAGCATGCCGTCGCCCGCGAACCAGTGCATCGTCGGGCCATGCATCGGGTTCGCTCCGTTGCGGAAGTACCGCCCGTTGAGATCGGTGGGCAGGTTGCCGGTCACGGGGAGGTCGAAGGCCTCCACCTCCTGCATCACCGGCGCGTAGTTGCCGCGCATGTGGAACGGGAGTCGTGCTTCAGCTTCTGTGTGGTCATCGAGTGCCGTCATGCACGAAGCCTTGCACAATCGCACGATCGAAGCAGACGCCGGCCACGGGCGATGTCGTGCGGCTGAGGCACAGCCGGGTCCCTGTGGGACGATCCACGCATGGACACCACCAGCGCTCTGATCAACACGAGGATCGTGCTCGCCCACCGCCCGGAAGGCACCGCAGTCCCCGACTGCTTCTCGGTCGAAGCCACACCGGTCGCGCCGATCGAGCCCGGCCAGGTCCGCGTGGGTGTCGAGTTCGTTTCGGTCGATGCCGGCACCCGCACGATGCTTCGCGGCGAGGGCTTCCACCAACAGGTCGGGCTCGGCGAGGTGATCCGAGCGACCGCCGTCGGACGCATCATCGAGTCGGCTGCCGACGGGTGGGAGGTCGGTCGGGCCGTGAAGGGCGGCCTCGGAGCGCAAACCATCGCGACCATGAAGCCTGCACACCTGGAGCCCATCGACGACACGGTCGGATCGCTGAGCCTGCATCTGGGCCCGCTCGGAGGGTCCACCGGTGTGACCGCATGGGTCGGCGTGCGACACATCGGCCGTCCACGCGTCGGCGAGACGTTCGTGGTGTCGGCAGCGGCGGGCGCAGTGGGGTCGATGGCCGGACAGATCGCAAAGCTCGACGGAGCTCGTGTGATCGGCATCGCCGGCGGTCCGGTGAAGTGCGCGCACCTGGTGGGCAACCTCGGCTTCGACGCAGCGGTGGACTACAAGAACGACGACGTCCGGACCCGCCTCCGGGAACTGTGCCCGGACGGCGTGAACGTGTTCTTCGACAACGTCGGCGTTCCCATCCTCGACGACGTGCTCGACAACCTGGCGATGGGCGCTCGCGTGGTGATCTGCGGCGCGGTGTCCCAGTACGACCACATGGACCGTGTGACGGGTCCGTCGTTGTACCTGCGCCTCGCAGAGCGCCAGGCGACGATGGCCGGCTTCGCCTACTTCCACACGCCTGAGTTGATCGCACCGGCGATCGCCGAGCTCACGGGATGGGTTCGCGACGGCGTCGTGTCACTGCCGGAGACGGTGCTCGACGGCATCGAGCGCTATCCCGAGGCACTGCAGCTCATGTTCGAGGGCGGCAACATCGGCAAGCTGCTGGTGAAGGCGAGCTGACCCGTTCAGGCGATCGAGACCAGGGAGTGGTCGGCGAAGTTCATCGACAGCGGACCTTTGTCGGTCGCCACCACGATGTCCTCGAGACGCATGCCCCACTTGCCTGCCACGTAGATGCCGGGCTCCACGCTGAACGCGTGGCCGGGCTCGATCGTGTCGGCGTTGCCTTCCACCATGTACGGGTCCTCGTGCGCCTCCATGCCGATGCCGTGACCGGTTCGGTGGATGAAGTACTCGCCGTACCCCGCGTCCGCGATCACCTTGCGGGCGGCACGATCCACGTCCTGGCACGCAGCGCCCACCACCCCCGCTCGGACACCAGCGGCCTGGGCCTCGTGCAGAACGTCATACGCCGCGGCGATCTCGGCCGTCGGCGCGCCGGTGAACACACAACGAGTGATGTCGCTGCAGTAGCCGGCCATCGTGCCGCCGAAGTCGGTGAGCACGATCTCGCCGGCGGCGATCACACGGCCGCCGGCGTGATGGTGCGGGGAGGCGGCGTTCTCGCCGGCGGCCACGATCGCGAAGTTCACGATGTCGTGACCCTCGGCGATCAGCCGGGCGGAGATGTCGGCCGACACCTGTGCCTCGGTGCGTCCGACGAGCGGGATCTCCCCGGCGTGCAGTTGCGCGGCGACGCGGTCGGCGGCAGCACCGGCGGCCTGAAGCGCTGCGACCTCGGCAGCGTCCTTGCGGGTTCGGAGGGGGTTCATCACCTCGACGCTGCGCACGTAGCTCGTCGCAGACGTGGGCCAGTGGCCGAGCAGGTCGACGAGGAAACGTGACCACATCGTGTCGCCGATGGCCACCACCGACGGACGACCGGAGAGCTCGGCGACGATGCCCACCGGGTCGTCGGTCTCATTCCACGGACGCAGCGAGAACACGCCCGGCTGCTCAGCCACCCGCGGTGCTTCGAGCCGCGGGATCACCAGCGTCGCGTCGCCGTCACGCGGCACCACCAGCATCGTCAGTCGCTCGAGCGGCATCGCCTCGTAGCCACTGAGGTACGGCAGGTCGCTCCCCACCGACAACAGCAACACATCCACGCCTCGCTCGGCCATCACCGCACGGGCACGTGCGATGCGGTCGAGGTAGGTGGCGGTGCTGTCGGGGGCGCTGCTCATCCGCCCATTCTGGCCCGGCCGCGCGCTGATCAGTCGCGAGTTGCGAGGCTCGCGATCAGCGGATGCGGCGCCATGTGCTGGAACGGCTCCACTGGGCCCGGGCGACCGAGGAGGTAGCCCTGTGCCACGTCGCAGCCCACGTCACGCAGCTGCTCGAGTGCAGCTGGCTCCTCGATGCCTTCGGCGATGACCATCATCCCGAGCGAATGACCGAGCTGTACCAGCGAGCGCAGCACGTCACGATCGATCTCGCTCTGCACGGTGACGAAGCTGCGATCGATCTTCATGTAGTCGAACGGGAAGCTGCGCAGCAACGCCAGAGAAGCGAACCCGGTGCCGAAGTCGTCGAGCGCGATTCTCACGCCCATGTGCTGCAGCTCGCGCAGCGTCGCCTGGCCAGGCCCCGACTCGGCCAGCTTGGCCGATTCAGTGAGCTCGAGGATGAGACCCGACGGATCGAGCCCGCTGTCGTTCAGCGCGGTCGCCACCTCGAGGATCACCTCGTCACGCTCCAGCTGCACCGATGAGATGTTCACCGTCACGGCAGCGTTCTGCTCACCGACAGCACGGCGGCGGGAGGCGAGACGGCACCCCTCGCGGATCGTGAACTTCGTGATCTCGCCGACGAGGCCGATCTCTTCGGCCGTGGCGACGAACTCCCCCGGGCCGATCACCGGTGCGCCTGGGGAGTCCCACCGCAACAGCGCCTCGTGGGCGATGACCTCGCCCGTCGACAGTGACCACAGCGGCTGGAAGTCGAGCCGCATCGCACCGGAGTGCACCACGTGACGCACGAACGAGTGCGAGTCGAGTCGGCGAGTGAGCTCGTTCGCGACCCGATCCTCGAAGGTCACCGTGCGGTTGCGGCCCTCGAGCTTGGCGTAGTTCATTGCGGCACTGGCATCGCGCATCAGGTCGGTGGCCGACAACACATGGTCGCCCCAGCGAGCGATGCCGATGCTGGCCGAGACGTTGATGGACGTGCCCTTGTGGTCCACCGGCACCGCGATCGCCTGCAGCAGGCGGCGGGCCAACGCCTCCGGGGCGTAGTCGGCCGCGTTCGGGATGAGCACCACGAACTCGTCACTCGCCAGACGAGCGACTGCGTCGTCACCGCGCGCGCCGAGGTGGATGCGGTCGGCGATCGTGACGAGCACCCGATCACCCGCCTCGTGGCCGTAGGTGTCGTTGACATCCTTGAAGTGATCGAGG
This sequence comes from uncultured Acidimicrobiaceae bacterium, assembly GCA_963791635.1. Lineage (GTDB taxonomy): Bacteria > Actinomycetota > Acidimicrobiia > Acidimicrobiales > Ilumatobacteraceae > VFMC01. The sequence continues at coordinate 1,117,548 of CAWBTC010000017.1, read as the reverse complement.
TCGATGAACATCAGCGCGCTCGACACCGACCCACTCCCGTTGGCGGTCACCAGGCCGTCGATCAGATCGGTGACGGCACGCCGGTTGAGCACGCCGGTGAGCGGGTCGTGCGTCGCGAGGAAGTGCAGGTTGCGATTGGCCATGTCGAGGTCATCGAGCACCTCGTTGTGGTCGTCCACCAAACGACGGAGACGGAGCTGTGCCATCGCCTGACGTGCCAGGACCTGCAGCATCTGCTCCTGCCAGGGCTCGATCGTGCGGACGACGGTGTCGATCACGCAGATCGTGCCCACGGCGTGGCCGTCGGCGCTGATCAGCGGGGCACCGGCGTAGAACCGGAAGCCCTCGTCGGTCACGAGCGGATTGTCGAAGAAGCGGACATCCGTGGTGGCATCTTCCACCACCATCACCGACTCGCTCAGGATCGTGTGGGCGCAGAAGGCCACATCGCGGGTCGTCTCGGTGCACGGCAAGTTGCGGTGCGACTTGAACCACTGCCGGTCGGAGTCCACGAGCGAGAGCGCCGCCATCGGCACTCCACACAGTTCCGCGGCGAGCCCGATGATCTCGTCGAGGCGTCCATCAGGCGCGGTGTCGAGGACGTCGAGCGAGAGGAGTGCCTCCAACCGCTCGTGTTCGTTGGGAGGAATCGGTGCCCGCATGACCATTTCTATCGGACGTCTCACCCCGCACTTGAGGGGTATTCCTTCCCGCCCACGTGCCCGGCGGCCTGCTTGGCGTGATAGCTCGACCGGGTGAGCGGGCTGGCTTCCACGTGGCCGATCCCGAAACGCTCGCCGAGCACCCTCCATCGCTCGAACTCTTCGGGCAGCACCCACCGGCTCACCGGGAGGTGGTGCGAGGTCGGCCGGAGATACTGGCCGATCGTCACGATGTCCACCCCGACCGCGGCGAGGTCGGCAAGGCAGCCATCGACCTCTTCGGAGGTCTCGCCCATGCCCACCACCAGGCCGGACTTCGTCGTGAGACCGGCGGCCTTCGAACGAGCCAGCACCCCGAGGCTGCGGGCGTAGCCGGCCGACGGGCGCACTGCCCGCTGCAGGCGGGCAACGCTCTCGATGTTGTGGTTCATCACGTCGGGCCCGGCTGCGAACAGCAGCTCCAGCGACGCGTGATCGCCTTTGGCATCGCTGATCAGGGTCTCCACCCGAGCCGCGGGCCGCACGGCACGGATCGCGGCGATGCACGCCGCCACGTGGGCCATCCCGCCGTCGGCGAGGTCGTCGCGGGCCACCATCGTGAGCACCACGTGGTCGAGCTGCATCCGGTCGACCGCTGCGGCGACGCGCTGAGGCTCGTCGGCCTCGGGATCGAGTGGTTTGCTCGTGTCGACCAGGCAGAAGCCGCACGCCCTGGTGCAACGCTCTCCGAGCACCATGAACGTCGCTGTGCCATCCGACCAGCACTCGCTGAGGTTGGGGCAGCCGGCCTCCTCGCACACCGTGACCAAGCCGAAGTCGCGCACCGTCTTCTTCAGCGACAGCACCTCGGGCCCGTGCACCACCTTGGGTCGCAGCCATTCGGGCTTGCGGGTCGCGATCGCGAGCCCTGTCGTCACACCCGCCTGGCCCAATCGGGACAACAATCGCACCGGTTCGATCGACACGCCGTGATCGGCGGCGGTTCGGACCGAGCTGCCGGGCCCCTCGCCTCGCGAGAACGCCGACAAGTCGTCGGGACGGTGCTTCCATGCCACGTCCTGGCGTTCGATCTCGCCGCCACCCCACACATCGGCGGCATGTCGCGCGAGGGCATCCACCACCTCCCGCATCGAGACGCCACGACCCGTGGCGACGAGCTCCTCGGCCAGCGAGGTGACCGGCTTGTCGGCAATTCCACAGGGCACGATGTAGTCGCGCATGTAGGTGAGATCGGTGCTGACGTTCAGAGCGAAACCGTGCATCGTGCGTCCCCGCGAGAGGCGTACTCCGATCGCACAGATCTTGCGCGGGTTCGGTCCGTCGGCGTCGATCCACACACCGGGGTACTCGTCGAGCACCCCGGCCGTTGGGAGCCCCAGCTCGTGCAGGGTGCGCACCACCACCTGTTGCACCGCAGCCACGTGCTCGGTCGCGCCGAGAGAGTTGGCCACCGAGACGATCGGGTAACCGACCAGCTGTCCGGGGCCGTGGTAGGTGACGTCACCACCGCGCTTGACCGCGACGAGCTCGGCACCCACTGCCGCGGGGTCGACCTTGAGGTTCGTCGACAGGTCGGTGCGGGGACCAGTGGTGAACACGTGCGGGTGCTCGAGCAACAGCAGGTGCTGCTCGTGCCCGTGCGTGAACAGGCTCTGTTGGAGCGCGAGCGCTTCGCGGTACGCCACCGCACCGAGCCAGCGGACGCGCAGTGGCACCCCGGTCAGTCGATCGGAGCTGAGCCGATCAGTGGTCACGCGGTCCGTGATCAGACGATCAGAGCTCGCTGGTCCAGTCACGGGTTTCGAGGACCTGCTTGACCTTGACGAGGAACCCGGCCGCATATGCCCCGTCGAAGGCACGGTGGTCCCAGCTCATCGCGAGGTTGCCCACCGGGTGGATCACGATTGCCTCGTCGCCGTTGGGCAGCGTGGCCACGACGGGCTTGCGGACGATCGCGTCGGTGCTCATGATCGCCACCTGAGGCTGGTTGATGATCGCCATCGTGAGCACACTGCCGGCGGAGCCGTTGTTGGAGATCGTGAAGGTTCCGCCCTGGATCTCATCGGGGCTCAGCTTCCGAGAGCGAGCGCGTGTCCCCAGGTCGCTGATCTCACGAGCGATCGCACGGAGACGCTTGGTCTCGGCCGAACGCACCACCGGCACGAGCAGACCCTGGTAGTCGAGGTCGACGGCGATGCCGATGTCGATGAAGTTGTGGACGACGAGCTCGTTGTCACCCAGGCTCGCGTTGAGGTGCGGGAACTCTGCCAATGCGTCGACGATGGCTCTGGTGATGAACGGCAAGTACGTGAGGCTGAAACCTTCGGTCTGCTTCCAGCTCGCCTTCACGGCCGCTCGGGCCGTGTCGACGTTTGCGTAGTCGACCTCCACCACGCTGAACGCGTGAGGGCTGACGCCCTTGCTCATCACCATGTGGTTGCCGGTGAGCTTGCGGATCTTGCTGAGCTTCACCGCCGAGTCGCGCTCACCGCTCACGGTCAGTTCAGCAGGAGCCGGCGCAGCAGGAGCCGGCGCCGCCTTCGACGGAGCGGCCGCGGGCGCAGGGGCGGCGACGGGAGGCGCTTCGGCGACCGGAGCGGGAGCGGGTGCCGGAGCCGGAGCCGCTTCGACGACACGAGCGGGAGCAACCGCGAGAGCCGGAGCAGCGGCCGGGGTGGCCGTGGAGCCGACGCGGTCGATGTGATCGAGCACGTCGTCACGGGTGATCCGGCCTCCGGGGCCGGTGCCGGTGATGTCGTCGGGATCCAGTGCGTGCTCGGCCACCAGGCGGCGGACCACGGGCGAGAGCAGCCGGTTGTCACCAGCTGCAGCTGGTGCAGCGGGTGCGGGAGCGGCCTCGGCAACGGGAGTGGGAGCAGCCTTCGGGACCGGCGCAGCCTCCGGGACCGGCGCAGCCTCGGCGACCGGCTCGGCGACCGGCTCGGGGACCGGCTCGGGGACCGGCTCGGAGACCGGCTCAGGGATCGGTGAGGTTGCAGGCGGAGCGGCATCGGTGCTGCCGACGACGGCGATCACGGCACCCACGGGCACGGTGTCACCTTCTTGGGCGAGGATCTGCGTGAGCGTGCCGCTGATCGGCGACGGCACCTCGGTGTCGACCTTGTCGGTGCTCACCTCGAACAACGGCTCGTCGGCGGCGACCTGATCACCCACCTTCTTGAACCAGCGGGTGATCGTGCCCTCGGTCACGGTCTCACCCAGCTGCGGAAGGGTCACATCGGCCATGTCGGCATCTCCGTTTCGGTCTTCACGTCTTCATCTTCAGAACTTCGGTCAGGGCTTGGTCAGGACTTCGGTCAGGACTGCTGGGGGTGGTGCGAACGATGGGGTCAGGCGTTCAGGCTGCGGCCGGTGAGCGACAGCACGGTCTCGCCGAACAGTTCGGTGAGGCTCGGGTGTGGCTGGATGAACTCGGCGACCTCGTCCACCGTGGCTTCCCAGTTGACGGCAAGGTAGCCGCCGCTCAGCTGTTCGGTCACCCATGGTCCCACCATGTGCACCCCGAGGATCTGTCCCGCCGTTCCGTCAGGGTTCTTCTTCGCGATCACCTTGACCAGACCGTCCAGCTCACCGAGGATCTGCGCCCGGCTGTTCGACCGGAACTGATGCTTGGCGACCACAACGTCGTGACCGGCGGCCCGGGCGTCGTCCTCGCTCGGACCTGCCCAGGCCACCTCGGGGTGGCAGTAGATCGCCCACGGCACGCGGTCGTAGTTCACGGGGGCCGGCCCTTCACCGAGGATGTCCTTGGTGACGAGGATCGCTTCCGCGTATGCAACGTGCGCCAACTGCGGCGTGTTGATGAGGTCGCCGATCGCGTACACGCCCGGCTCGCCGGTGCGGCAGTACGGATCGACCTCGACGAAGCCACGATCGCTGACCTTCACCGCAGTGCCCTGCAGACCGAGGTGATCGGCGAACGGACGGCGGCCGACGCTGACCACGACGGCATCGACGTCGAGTGACTCGCCCTCGTCACCGAAGTGCACTCGGGTCCCACCGAATCCGTTCGGCGTGTGGCCCGTGACCTTCACGCCCGTCTTGATCTCGATGCCCTTCTTCTTGAACGAGCGCACCACCACGTTGGCGAGGTCGGCATCGAGACCGGGGAGGATCTTGGGCAGGCCCTCGAGGATCGTGACCTCCGAGCCGAGGTCGGAGAACGCGCTCGCGAACTCGCATCCGATGGCACCGCCGCCGATGACGATCATCTTCTTCGGCACGTCCTGCAGCATCAGCACTTCGTCGCTGGTCATGATCGGACCCCCGACGTCGAAGCCGGGGATCGTGCGCGGCACGCTGCCTGCGGCGAGCAGCACGCTCGTGCCGCTGAGCGTGGTCGTGCCACCGTCGTCGAGGGCGACCGTGACCGTGCGGTTCGGGCCGAGCGTGCCGGTGCCCGCGATGATCGTGATCTTCTTCGACTTCATGAAACCGGTGAGGCTCTTCACGATGCCATCGACGATCTTCTGCTTGCGCGCCTGTGACGTGGCGAAGTTGACCACCGGCGGGCTCGACTCGATGCCGAAGTCGCCGGCGTGGGCCACGTGGCGCTGCACCGCGGCGGTCTCGAGGTACGCCTTGGCCGGGATGCAGCCACGGTTGAGACACGTACCGCCGATCTGGGCCTTTTCGACGACCGCGACGTTCAGACCGGCCGAGGTGGCGTACAGCGCAGCGCCGTACCCTCCCGGGCCGCCACCGATGACCACCAGATCGAACTGATCGGACGTCGTTGCGGCAGAGTCCATGCGATGCTCCTCGGGTGGCGCACTAGGGCGGAGATGGATCGCAAACGGTAGCGCCGGAATGCTCGGCTCACGTCACCGACCGCCGGGTAAGAAGCCCGATGGAACCTCGGGTCACGGCTTGCGGGCCCGGAGATGGGTCGGCCGGTGTTCCCCCGTGGCGAGCACCACGAGCATGGCGGTCCAGATGTCGATGTTGTGGTCGACGAACGCAGACCCGAACCGAGCAATCGCGGGCTGGTACCAGGGACCCGACATCTGCTCGAGTTCGTGCTGGGCCACACCCAGGTACCACTCGTGCCGGCTCGTGAGCGCCACGTCGACGAAGCCGACTGCTGTGAGTGCAGCTTCGTACCTCGAGGGCGACGCCATGCCGAAGTCGAGCCCCTCGGCCGCGAGGTACGCCTGCATCTCCGGGCTCGGTGTGTGGTCGTGGCCGATCAGCCAGTCGGAGGCGGCGAACCATCCGCCGGGCGCGAGCACTCGGAAGGCCTCGGCAGCGAGGGCGTCCTTGTCGGGGATGTGGACGATCGAGTCCTTCGAGAACACGACGTCGAACGATCTGTCGGGCAACGACAGCGGGCCGGGCTCCACCGTGAGGAACGTGATCCGATCACCGAGTCCCTCGCGTTCGGCTCGGTCTCGGGCGATGGTGACGACCGTGTCCTCGACGTCGATCCCGGTGACGTGACCGACCCCGTGGGCACGAACGAGATGACGGTCGACGCCACCCACGCCGCAGCCGATGTCGAGCAGTCGGCAGCCCGTCAGGTCGAGCCCGGCAACGACCAGATCGACCTCGTCGGGCCCTCCCGGCGAGAGGAAGCCTTCACCCCACACCAGCTCCAACAACCCGATGAGGTCGGCGTGGTACAGCTCACCGGCGTGACCGGTGTGATCACCTGGGACGTGCTCGTCGCTCACGACGTCTCAGCCGTCCGTGAGGTTCCAGCGGTGTTGGTCCTCACCGCGCCGCACGATCAACACCCGGGCGGCCCCCTCGGCGGTCGCCGTGGCGAAGACCAGGTCGCACGTCTGTGATGCGACAGACATCGTCTGGCAGGCATTGCCGCCGGCCTGCGTCGCAGACAGTGGCGCGAGCGCGGCGCCACTCACGATCAGCCGGAAGTTGTCGAGGCCGTCCGGATCGTCCACGCCGGACAGCTGCATCGTCACCCGCATCAGGCCGTCGACCTCGTCTGCGGCCACCACGGTGACGTCGAGATCGCCTGCCCGGGCCTGCCCGCCGATCGCCAGATCGGCGTCGGCTTCGCCCGACTCGCCGGCGAATCGCCACAGCTGAACGCCACCGGCAACGAGGATCACGAGACCGCACGCGACGGCGAGCAGGAGGAGGGTCCGGGTCCGCATGGCGGTGCTCAGGCTAGAGCCGGCAAGCCCCGCTCATGGCTCCCGTCAGAGTGACTCGCGCACCTTCGCCACGCAGTCGTAGAAGCGGTCGTTGTAGTCCTCTTCGTAGGTGGTGTACCAGTTCTTGCCCTCCAGGCACTGCGGGGCGACGAGCTCGCTGGCGACCTCCCACGACTCCACCTGGCCGGTGGCGATGAGGTTCAAGAAGCACGGTGACGCGCCCTCGACCATCGCCACGAAGTCGGCGTCACCGAGCGAGTAGATGTCGCTCCAGTACGTCTCGGCCACGCCGCACTCAGCGAACCGGAAGTGCGGCGCGACGAACACCGGGTCGATGGTGCCGGCCGCGATGCCAGCGTTCATGCAGGCCACACCTGACGCTGCGTCGATCTCCTCGAAGCACAGCGTGTAGGCATCGAGGGTGCTGGCATCTTCGGTCGCCTCGTCGGTGGCCTCGTCGGTCGCCTCACCGGGCACATCGTCGGCCGCCTCGTCGGCCGGGAGCTCGAACGACTCGTCGATCAGGTTGCCGTTGTCGAAGATCGTGCCCTCGAAGACGGACTCCACGAAGTCGCTGCCGGCACCGATGATCTCGCGGAGTTCGTCGACGTCGAGCGCCGCGAGCAGGTCGTTGAACGCGTCGAAATACGTCCGAATCGGGCTGACGTACCAGGCGCCGTCCACCTCGTGAACGGCGACACCGCCGGGTTCGTAGTCGGCGAGCGCCTCGTCGAGCACCTCGAACAATCGCTTCGCTGCCTCGTCATCGCCGATACCCGCACCCTCGAAGATCGAGTCGGTGGTGTCGTCGATGCACCAGGTGATCTCCTCGACGTCGCCGTCGAGCCCGCCCGTGGCAGTGACGCAACCATCCTTGAACTCGGCGTGCACGGTGCCCTCATCGGGGATCGTCGCGTCGAAGGTGAGTGAATCGATGGCCACGGAACGGCGGCTGCCGTCACCGGTGACGGTGTACGCGGTGTCGGTGATGGCCCACTCGAGGCCGACATCGTCCAGCTCGATCTGGGCCTCGTCGAGGAACAGTGGTGCGTACCGCTGCAGCGCCTCGGCCTCGGTCGGGTCGAGTGTCGCGATCATGTCCTCGAGGTCGAGGTCGCTCACCGCTGCGAACAGCTGATCCACCGCACCTTCGGGACTGTCGGCGCCCTTGGGCTCCACACCGGTCTCGGGGATGTCGTCGCCGCCGCGCGCTTCTTCGGCGGCGGAGTAGAAGGCGCTGAGGTACCAGCGGCCGTCGCGTTCGACGACGGTCAGTTTGGTGTCCTCGAACTCGGAGCTGTCCGCCTCTGCGTCCATGTCGGGACGCTCTCCGTCGAACAGCTCGTCGATCACGAGGTCACCGAGTGGCACCTCGTCGCCGTTGACGGTGATCGTCGACGACCCGCTCATGTAGATGTTGCTGATGTCATCGACGTTCGTCGTTTCTTCACGAACCGTCACATCGGTGAACTGGATGTCGACGCCACCGATCTTGGCGAGGTCGGCATCGGGCGAGAGGACCTCGAGTCGGCTGAGGTGACCGACGAGATCGATCATCGGCTCGCGGAACGCCTCTCGCTCGCCGGGCAACAGGAGGTCGATCACCCCGAGGAAGTCTTCGTTGTCGAGGGCGGTCGTGAGGGAGGTGCCCACATCGGCCGGCGACGCCGCGCCACCCTCGGCGTCGTTGCCGGTGATCTTCACCACGGCGAACGCGCCCGCGGCCACGAGCGCGGTCACACCCACGACGGCTCCCACGAGTGCGCCCTTCGAACGCTGACGTCCGCTTCCCACACCGTTGCCGGTGCCGTCCACGCTCACCATCGCCACCGTGGGGTCGGGACCGGGCAGGCGAGTCGGTGTGCCCATCGGCATCGTCGGCATCGTCGGCATCGTCGGCACAGTCGGCGGGGTCGACTGGGCGGAAATCGCCACCGACGTGGGTGGGCCACTCGGCGGCAGTGTCGGCTTCACCACGGTCGGTGCACCAGATGCTTCCGCAACGGCCTCGGAGGTCGGCTGGATGCTCGGTGGAACTGAGGGAACGCCGACCGGCGACGTTGGCGCCGCCCACGGGTTCGGCGACTGATCGTGCGATCCGTTCATGTGCTGACACTACTTTCTGGCCGCGTCCCCGGCCATCGGCAATCACTCCCGTTCGAGGGAGTCGAAGAGGTATCGGCTGAACAGGTCCCACACCTGAGCGCGGCTGTGACAGATGTTGCACGACGGAGGTTCGTGCACGGCTCCGGGACGGGCCTAGCGTCCGGCTCATGCGCCTCGTCGTCTCTGGATCATCCGGATTGATCGGGACCGCACTCGTATCGTCGCTTCGGTCTCACGGCCACACCGTCGTGCGTCTCGTCCGGCGTCCGGCGAGCGCCACCGACGAGATCACATGGGACCCGACGGCTGGATCGCTGGCGTCCGGATCGCTCGACGGCGTCGACGCCGTGATCAACCTGTCGGGTGCGGGCATCGGCGACAAGCGCTGGACCTCTGCCTACAAGCGCGAACTGCTCGACAGCCGACTCCGCACCACCGAACTGCTCGCCCGCTCGATCGCCGAGGCTGAGCAGCGGCCGTCCGCATTCCTGTCCGGATCGGCCATCGGCTGGTACGGCCCTCGCGGTGACGAAGAGCTCACCGAGACCTCGGCCCCGGGCAGCAGCTTCCTCGCCGACATCTGCCGGCAGTGGGAGACGGCGACAGCGGCGGCCGATGCCGCCGGGGTGCGCACTGCGCACCTCCGCACAGGAATCGTGCTCGCTGCCGGGGGTGGCGCATTGAAGAAGCAGCTCCCGTTGTTCAAGCTCGGTGCCGGTGGACGCTTCGGCAGCGGCAGGCAGTGGCAGAGCTGGATCTCCCTCGACGACGAGGTCGCAGCGATCGAACACCTCCTCGCGGCCGACGTGGCGGGACCCGTGAACCTCACCGCACCCCACCCGGTCACCAACCGCGAGTTCGCGAAGGTGCTCGGCAAGGTGCTGCAAGCGGCCGGCGTTGTTGCCCATCCCCTCGTTCGGACCCAAGTTGCTCCTCGGCGGCGAACTCGCCGATGCGCTGCTGTTCACCGGTCAGCGCGTGGTGCCGTCGAAGCTGACCGCCTCGGGCTACATCTTCCGGCACCCGACCCTCGAGGTCGCGCTGCGCGCACTGCTGGGGCGATGACCCCGCCGAGCGGGCAGGTCGATGCGATCGTCGTCGGCGCCGGCCTTGCCGGCCTGTGCGCTGCTCGACACCTGCAGCGTGCCGGCCGCGACGTCGTCGTGCTGGAAGCGTCCGACGGAGTGGGCGGCCGGGTTCGTTCCGATCAGGTCGACGGGTTCACGCTCGACCGCGGGTTCCAGGTGCTGCTCACCGCGTATCCGGAGGCCCGACGTCAGCTCGATCTCACGGCACTTCGGCTGCAGGCATTCGACCCGGGAGCCGAGGTGCACATCGGTTCGAAGTTCCACGTCGTGGGCGACCCGCTGCGCCGACCCTCCACCCTCGTGTCCACGGTGCTGACACCGATCGGCTCGCCCGTCGACAAACTCCGGCTGCTCGCACTGCGCCACCGGGTGCGGAGCACCCCTGCGGGACAGTTGCTCCGGGGGACCGACGAACCCACGCTCGCCCATCTGCAAGCAGCAGGCTTCTCGCCGCGGATGATCGACCGCTTCTTCCGTCCGCTGTTCGGCGGGATCCAGCTCGATCCGTCGCTGGCGAGTTCGGCGCGGATGTTCGACGTGATCTTCCAGATGCTGTCCATCGGCGATTCGGCCGTGCCGGCGGCCGGAATGGGTGCGATCCCTGCGCAACTCGCGGCGGGCCTCGCGCCGGGCACCCTTCGACTCGGCCACCACGTGAGCGCGATCGAGACCACCGCGACGGGTCGAGCCGTGCGACTCGGCTCGGGCGATGTGGTCGCCGCCCGCACCGTGATCGTCGCCACCGAGGGCCCGACCGCTGCTGCGCTGCTCGGCCTGTCCGCGGTCGGCTCCAAACACGTCGCCTGCGTCTACTTCGCTGCACCCACGGCGCCCACAGCGAACAAGTACGTGGTGCTCGACGGCACCCGCAGCGGCCCGGTGCTGAACGTCGCCGTGATGAGCAACGTCGCCCCCACGTACGCGCCGGCGGGCCAACACCTCGTCGCCGCTGCGATCCCCGATCCCGCAGCCGACCTCGATCTCGAGGCCGCCGCTCGGCGACAGCTGCGCAGCTGGTGGGGCGGCCAGGTCGACGCCTGGCAGCACCTGCGCACGTATCGCATCGCCCATGGCCAGCCCGACCAGTCACCGCCGTTCCACCCACGCCAACGCGTGGCGCTCGGCGACGGGCTCTACGTGTGCGGCGACCACCGTGACACGGCGTCGATCCAGGGTGCGTTGTTCAGTGGCCGGAGATGTGCCGAGGCGGTCGTGGTGGCCACCGCCTCGTGAGCGAGTTCGGGTGGGTGCTCGGTGCCCTGAGTGACCGGATCACTGGTCGGAGGTATCGACCCCCGGCCAGCGAGCAAGTGATCCGGCAAGGTCGAGTTGTCCGGTGAACGGCCGCGATGGCCACGACTCGCGCGGGACTGCCCACATCACCTCGAACTCGATCCCGTCGGGGTCCTTCGCGTAGAGGCTGTTGCTCACGCCGTGGTCGCTCTCACCGACGAGCGCTCCGGCATCGAGCAGTCTCGCCCGCACGGCGACGAGTTCTTCGAGCGTGGGCACCTGCCAGGCCAGGTGGTACAGGCCGATCGAGTGTGCGGTCGCAGGGCGGGCGCCCACGCTGAACAGTCCGAGGTCGTGATCGTTGTCCGAGCCGTCCGCGCGGAGGAACACCGCTTGATCTCCCATCGATCCGGTGACCTGGAAGCCGAGCACCTCGGTGTAGAACGCGGCGGATGCCGACGCATCGCGCACGTACAGGACGGCGTGGTTGAGCCGACGAATGGTCATGACGGTGTTCCTCCTGTGAAGGATCGGAGACGATGCGGGTCAGGCCTTGACGGCCTGGATGTCGAGTTGGATCTTCACCTTGTCACCGACGAGCACGCCACCGGTCTCGAGGGCAACGTTCCACTCGAGCCCGAACTCCTTGCGGCTGATCTCGGTCTCGGCGGTGAAGCCGGCCTTGGTGTTGCCCCAGGGGTCCGTGGCGACACCATCGAAGTCGAGGTCGAACGACACCGATCTCGTGACTCCCTTGATCGTGAGGTCGGCGTGAAGCGTGTAGTGCGCACCACCCTTGGCGACGAGGCCCGTGCTGACAAGGGTCCACGTGGGGTGGTTCTCGGTGTCGAAGAAGTCTGCCGACTTCAGATGGCCGTCGCGACCGTCGTCGGAGGTGTCGATCGAATCTGCGTCGACGGTGGCCTCGACTCTCGACAGCAGCGGATCGTCGCCGACGGTGATCGAGCCGCCGAAGCTGCCGAACGAACCACGGACCTTGGTGACCATGAGGTGGCGAGCGACGAAGCCGACGTTCGAGTGGCTGGCGTCGACGTTCCATGTGCCGGCGGTGAGGGCGGCGAGACCGGCGTTGGGCACGGTGGGCACGGTGGTGCTGGACATGATTGGTGCTCCTTCGAGATGTCCGGGGCTGGAGGCGCTCCCGGGTTTGCTTGCGGAAGCAACTATTGTAGAGACAATCGCTTGCGATCGCAACCTTTGTTCTGAACAACCGATATGATCCAGGTCATGGCACCCGAGCGACCAGCAAGGACGACCGCCACCCGCTGGCTCGACCATGTCGAGATGCTGGCGTGGCGCAACTACATCGACAGCGTCAACGCTCTCCAGAACGCGGCTCGAGGAGGACGTCGCGCCCTTCGGGCTCACGATGGGCGACTACGAGGTGCTGGTTCGCCTCTCCGAACGGCCCGAGCGCAAACTCCGGATGTGCGATCTTGCGGGCGAACTGCGCCTCTCCCCGAGCGGCCTCACCCGTCGCCTCGACGGCCTCGTGCGCAGCGGCCTCGTGTCACGCCAACCCTCCGCCGAAGACCGCAGGGTGATGCTCGCCGTGCTCACCGACGCCGGCTACACCCTGCTCGCCGAGGCAGCCCCCCACCACGTGGAGGGCGTTCGCAAGCACTTCATCGACCGGATGACCCCTGCCGAGGTGGCGGCGCTGGCAAGCGCGTTCGACAAGGTGCGCGCGGGCCTGCAAGAGCACCAGACGCACCAGCCGTGACCGAGCTCTCACTCCCCCGCGGCTTTCGCTGCCATGTCGCCAACATCGGCATCAAGGACGACAGCGACGACTTCGTCGTCGTGGTTGCCGACACGCCCTGCAGCGCGAGCGGCCTGTTCACGAAGAGCAGCTTCGCCGGACCGAGCGTGGTGGTCAGCCGTCGCAACCTTGCCGACCTCCGCGCCCAGGCTGTCGTCGTCGTGTCGAAGAACGCCAACGTTGCGACCGGCCCGCAGGGTCTCGCCAACGCGGAAGAGGTCGTGACCGGTGTTGCCGATCGTCTCGGTGTGGCCGTCGCCGACGTGCTGATCGCCTCCACGGGCGTGATCGGTCGTCAGTACCCGATGGACCGTGTGCGCGCTGGGCTCGCGGCCCTGCCGTCGTCACCGGCCGGCACCGACGCACGCACCGTCGCCGCCGGGATCATGACCACCGACACGGTGATGAAGACCGCTGAGGCCACGATCGTCGGATCGGGGGCGCGCGTGGTCGGCGTCGCCAAGGGCGTCGGGATGATCGAGCCGGACATGGCGACGCTGATCACGCTCCTGTTCACGGATGCCGACGTCGCCGCGGACGAGCTCGACGCAGTCTTCCGCCGGGTCATCGACCGCACGTTCAACTGCGTCTCGGTCGACACCGACACCTCGACGAGCGACACTGCGATCGTCCTCGCCAGCGGAGTGGCCGGCGCCGTCACTCCCGCCGCGCTTGAAGCTGCCCTCCACGACGTGGCGCTGTCGCTCACCAAGCAGGTGGCCCGCGACGGCGAGGGTGCCGAGACCTTGATCGAGGTGCACGTCGACGGCGCGGCCGACGTCGTGCAGGCCAAACGGGTCGCGAAGGCGATCGTGAACTCGCCGCTGGTGAAGACCGCCGTGCACGGCGCGGACCCGAACTGGGGTCGGGTGGCGATGGCAGTGGGCAAGTCGACCAACGACACCGAGGTCGACCAGACCAAGGTCGTCATCCGCTTCGGCACCCAAGAGGTGTACCCAGCGCCGGTGGACGACCGCGGTCTCGACGCGCTCGCGGCCTACATGCGCGGCGACGAGGTGCGCATCCACGTGTCGTTGTGCGCCGGAAGCGCCGAGGCCACGGTGTGGGGCTGCGACCTCACCGATGGCTACGTGCGGATCAACGCCGACTACACCACCTGAACAGTCACTTGGGCTGCATCCGGATGCCGCCGTCGACGCGGATCGTCTCGGCGTTCATGTAGCTGTTGGTGATGCACTCCACGACCATCGAGGCGAGCTCGTGCTGGAAGCCGAGGCGCTGCGGGAACAGCACGCCCTTCTGCAGGTTCTGCTTGAACGCTTCGCTGTTCTCACCCTGACCGTAGATCGGCGTGTCGATCAGGCCCGGGGCGACGGTGTTCACCCGCACGCCGACGGCAGCGAGGTCGCGAGCGATCGGCAACGTCATGCCCACCACACCACCCTTCGACGCCGAGTACGACGCCTGACCGATCTGGCCGTCGAACGCCGCGACCGAGGCGATGTTCACGATCGCTCCACGCTCGCCGTACTCCAACGGCTCCGTGGAGCTCATCGCCGTCGCGGCGATGCGGGTGCAGTCGAACGTGCCGATCAGGTTGATCGCAACGACCTTCTTGAACGCATCGAGGTTGGCGGCCGACTCGTACTGGCCGTCCTTGCCGACGGTGCGTTGTGCCCACCCGATGCCGGCCGAGTTCACCAGGACGCGCACCGGGCCCATGCTCTTGGCCATCTCCACCGCGTTGATGATGTCGTCGGTGTTGGTGACGTCGACCTTGCAGAACGCACCACCGATCTCATCGGCGAGCTCGCGACCCTTGTCCTCTTGGAGGTCGGCGATGACCACCTTCGCGCCCTTGGCAGCGAGGAGGCGTGCCGTGGCGGCACCGATGCCGGAGGCCCCACCCGTGACGATTGCGCTTGCTCCGTTGATGTCCATGACCGGCGACGATAGGCCAGCCCGTGCAATGGTGACCAACCCGAACAACCCGAACAACCCGGATCGATGGCACTACGGTCACGCCAATGCCAGGTCCGATGGATGGGTTCACGGTCGTCGAAGCGTGCCAGATGGTCGCAGGCCCCCTCGCCGGGACGGTGCTTGCAGATCTCGGTGCGGAAGTGATCAAGGTCGAGTCGCCGAAAGGCGGCGACCGGATGCGCTACACGGGTCACCGCGTGGGAGGCATCGGGGCGTTCTGGGCGAACGTCAACCGTGGCAAGCGCTCGGTCGTGCTCGACCTCCAGCAAGCCGAAGCGGTCGAGGTGTTCCGTGACCTCATCGCCCGTACCGACGTGTTCATCCAGAACTTCCGGCCAGGTGTGGTGGAACGGCTCGGCATCGACGAGGCGTCGCTGCGTGAGGTGCGACCCGACCTGATCTACGTGTCGGTGAGCGGTTTCGGCGAGACCGGCCCGTATGTCGATCAGAAGAGCTACGACTACGTGATCCAGGCATTGTCGGGCATGGCCGCTTTGCAGGCGGACTCGTCGGGCGATCCGTCGCTCATCCGCAACGTCGTGATCGACAAGGTCACGGCATACACCGCTGCCCAGAGCGTGATGGCTGCCGTGATCGCCCGGCTGCGCGGCCACGGCGGTCAGCACGTGCGTCTGTCGATGATCGACGTCGCGCTCGCGTTCTTGTGGCCCGACGGGATGATGCAACACACCCTGCTCGACGAGGGCAGCTTCACGCCGGGGCCGCACATGGCCGACAACTACCTCGTGCGGCGCACGCTCGACGGACACCTCGCGCTCATGGGCATGTCGAACTCGCAGTTCCCCGGGCTGTGTGCGGCACTCGACACCACCGAGTGGCTCGCTGACGAGCGCTTCGCCTCGATGAAGGCACGCGAGGCCAACGCAGACGAGTTGAGCGACCTGATCACCGTCGAAGTGGCCAAGCACACCGGCGCCGACATCGTCGCAAGGCTGCACGCGCAGGATGTGCCGTGCGCAGAGGTGAACCCGCTCGAGCGAGTGCACCTCGACCCGCAGGTGCAGCACAACGGCACCCTCGTCGAACACGTGCGTCCATGGCTCGGCAACGTGCGCGAGCCGCGCCCGCCGGCTCGCTACTCGGCCACCCCTACCTCGCTCGGCCGTCACGCTCCCAAGCTCGACGAGCACACCGATGAGGTGCTCGCCGAGCTCGGCCGGAGCCCAGCGCAGATCACCGATCTCCGGTCGCGTGGCGTGATCGGCCAGCGCCGCTGACGCGTGGCAAACGGTCATCCTCCTGCGCAGTACCGTGCCTCAACCGTCGTCGGACACCAGGTCGGATGGCAAGGAGGGACCGCGCTGCCATGAGCACGATCGTCATCGGTGTCACCCAGCACACCACGGCACTTGCGGCCTGCACGCGAGCGCTCGAACTGGCCAGGGCCACCGACGCCGACGTCCACCTCGTGTACGCCGTCGACGAACGCGACCGCGAGTCGGAGGCGACGACGCGGCGCCACGCCGACGGGCTGCTCGAGACCCTGCAGCTGTCGTCAACTCGGCCGATGACGGTGCACACGGTGCTCGATCGGCCGGACCGCGCCATCCTCGACGTGGCGAAGAAGACGAACGCAGACCTGGTCGTGATCGGCAATCAGGGCCTCGTCCGTCGCGGCAGGTTCACCCGGGACGTGCCGGCTCGGGTGCTGCGCGGCGCCACCTGCTCGGTGCTCGTGGTCGACACGACGCCGGCCGCCCGCTGATCAGCAATCGAGGTTCTCGCGCACCAAGACGCCGGCCTTCGTCACCATCGACACCCTCGTCACGGCGGTGATGTCGTCCAACGGGTTCTCCGGCACGGCGATCACATCGGCGTGCGCACCGACGTCGAGCCTGCCGAGTTCGTCGCCCTGCCGCAGCAACCGCGCTGCGTTCACTGTCGCTGCCCTGATGCTCTCGATCGGTGACAGCCCCACCAGCTCGGTCATGAACACCAACTCCCAGGCGTTCATCCCGTGATGGTTCCCCGGGGTTCCAGCGTCGGTGCCCATCGCGAAGGTGACACCCAACTCGTGCGCTCGCCGCAACGTGTCGACATGGGTGTCGTTGAACGCCTGCATCCGCTGCAAGAGGTGGGGTGGCATCGTCGCCACCGCGGCATCATCGCGGAACAGCAACTCGCCTGCGCACACCGTCGGCACCAGCACGGTGCCCGCGGCGGCCATCTTGCGCAGCGCATCGTCGTCGGCGAACGTGCCGTGCTCGATGCTGTCGACTCCGGCGTCGATCGCGTTGTGGATGCCGCGACCCGCATGGCAATGGGCAGCGACGTGTTTGAAGTTGTCGTGCGCGATCTCCACCGCAGCACGGAGCTCTTCGAGCGTGAACTGGATCGCCCGCGAGTCCTCGGTCTCCGATGACAGCATTGCCCCGGTCGCCATCACCTTGATCAGGTCGGCACCCTTGGCGAGCTGGCGACGAGCCGCCGCTCGCACCGCGTCGGCGCCGTCGGCCACCTCGTACATGCCCGGGTAGTACTCCACCGTCGAGGTCGTGATCGACAGCAGTCGGCCGGCGAGGAACATCCGCGGCCCGCGGCCGATGCCCTGGCGGATCGCGTCGCGCACCGCCATCTCCACGTAGTTCCAGCCGCCGACGTCGCGCACCGTGGTGATGCCTCCCAGCAGCGTACGCTCCGCAGCCGCCGCGGCGTACAACGCCACCGCTGCGTCGGAACGAGACGCCGCCGCGACCGGATCACCTGCGTCGGTCGGCAACGTGAGGTGCACATGACAATCGATCAGCCCAGGCAGCAGCCACGAGCCGGAGACGTCGACCACCTCGTCGTCGTGGCCCCGGCGGGCACCGGTCCCGATGGTCGCGATGCGACCGTCATCGATGCCGACGTCGACCCGGCGAAACTCCCCCGCGACCACATCGAGCACCTGCCCGCCCATCAACCAGCGCATCAGTGAAGGGTAGGTCGCCGCACAGGAGGCCGAGGCAGCCGGTCGGTGAGCTCTCAGTCGACGGCGGAGGCGGTTCTGCCGACGAGCTGCTTGAGCAGCTCCGCACCGTGGAGCGACCGGAACTCGTCGATCGTGCGGCCGATCACCACCGCTGGCCCGACGGCGCGAGCAGTGGCCGAGCGCGGCAGGCCGAACACCGGCGCCATCTCGCCGAAGCAGTCGCCTGATCCGACGATGGCGACCGCTCGGTCGTCGTCATCGTCGGTGTATCTCCGCGTGAGCTCGATCTCGCCGGACAGCACTTCGAAGATCAGATCACCGCTCGAACCCTCCACGAACAGGACCTCCCCGGCAGCGAGTTCGACCGTGTGATGCCGATCGAACGTCGGCCCGAGCGCGCCACCTCCGAGGTCGACCACCCGATCTGCCAGCGGCAGCAGGCGGTGGTCGTGGGTGGAGACCACCACCGTGCGCCCGCGGCTCGTGAGGCCGCGCAGGATCCGGAGCACCGACTCCACTTGCACGTGATCGAGGTTGGCGGTGGGCTCATCGGCGAGGATGACCGGCGGATCGAGTGCAAGGGCACGGGCGATGGCGACGCGCTGCTGTTGGCCTCCCGACAGGTCACCTGGCCGATGGTGCAACCGATCGCCGAGTCCAACCGATTCGAGCAACTCCGTCGCCATCGTGCGTGCCTCGTGGGAACGGCGACCTGCGGCTCGCATCACCACCGCCACGTTGTCCCGCGCCGTGAGCGAGGGGATCAGGTTGAACGCCTGGAAGACGATCCCCACGGTGTGACGGCGATACTCCGTCAGTCGCCGATCGTCGGCGCTGGAGACCTCGATCCCATCGACGTCGACCGTGCCACCGGTGGGTCGCAGGATTCCCGCCATGCACGACAACAGCGTGGTCTTGCCGCACCCGGACGGACCGAGCAGCAACACCAGCGAGCCCCGTTCGACATCGAGATCGAGGTGGTCGATCGGTGTGACCACCGTGTCGCCCTTTGTGTAGCTGACCACGACGTCCGTCAGCCGGACCGCAGGTGAGCCGTTCACGCCGCTGCTCCGAACGCCAGCGCCGGGGGCACGCTCACCGCTCGTCGCAGTCCGATCAGGCTCGACAACACCCCTGCCAACACGGCCAGGATCGGCAGCAGCAACATCGCCGACGTCGGGATCTCGACCGGCATCGGAAAAGCAGGAGCGAGGACCATCGACAGCAGCACCGCCACGACAGATGCGAACACCGCGATCACCACGGCTTGCGCGACCAGGCCGACACCGATGGAGACCGTGGATGCTCCGGTGGCCTTGAAGACGGCGAAGTCCCGAGTGCGTTCGAGCGCCGACAGGAACACGACAGAGCCGATGATGCACGCGGCCACGATCCACAGCAGGATCTCGATGAAAGCGATCGATCCGGTCGCGCCCTCGAGCGGACGCATGAGATCGTCCTTCGCCGTCGACCGGTCGAACACAGCCAACACAGCCGACGAGGACGACACGGACGACGAGGACGACCTTGCCTCGGTCGCCGGTCCCACGAAGAACGACGCCACGTCTTGGCCATCGGCGACCAGCACCTGTGCATCGGCGAGTGGGAGGAACACGGTGCCCTGCCCACCGAACAAGGTGAGGTCGTCGATGACGCCCACCACCTCGAGGGTGAGAGCGCCGAGCGCGATGGTGTCGCCCGGACGCTTGCCCAATGACGAGGCCACCACCAGTTCTCCGGATGTCGCCAACGATCGCCCGCGCGACACTTCAGGGTTGGCGGCACCAGTCGGATCGACCCCGAACAGTGACACCTGCTTCAGGTTGCCGTCGAGCGTGACGGTGGCCACCGAGTAGAGCACCGCGGCTGCGTCAGGGGGTGCGGTGCTACCGGCTACCACCCCGCCCGCGGAGAACGGCCCATTCGCGCCGGCCTTCGCGTAGTACAGGTCGCCGCCGAGACGATCGAGCAATCGGTCGATCTCATTCGGGAAGGCCGCCGCCAGACCGGACATCACCAACGTCATCGAGAACACGAGCGACGTGGCAGTGAGAGCAATGACGAAGCGCTTTTTCCTCCAGAGCAGGTCGTGCAGAGCTGCAGACAACATCATCAAACCCCCTGCGACACCATAGGTTGGCAGACGGGGACCTGTGACGAATCCGCCGCGACCCGCGGCCTGACCAACCCTCAGATCGCGACGTTGCTCTTGATGGGCCGCGAGACGGTGAAGGCCCACCTGTCGAACGTCGCCACGAAGTTGTCGGTCAGCAACCGTTCGCAACACGCTGCGCTCGCAGCGGCGCGTGACGTCAGGTGACCATGCCGTTCAACAGTTGATCGCGCGTTCGAGTGCTGCGCAGACGTCGCGCCATCGATGTGCGCCGAGCACTGCGATGTAGTCGACGAGGTTCGACCGATGGACGAGCTCCGGCGCGTCGAGGTTGAGCACGCATGACGTTGGAAGACCATCGGTCTCGTCGAGCGGCACCTCCGATGGCAAGCCGCGGATCCGAGTGGTTGCCGGCACCACCAACAGCCGCGGCAGTCGCTCGACGGCCTCGGGTCGGGTGAGCACGAGCACCGGGCGCCGGCCTGCATCAGCCAACTCGCACCACCACAGCTCGGCCCAGTTCGGTCGGCGGATCACCATGTCGATCCGCCGGCCGATCCGCCGGCCGATCCGTCAGTCGACGGATCGCCGCGCCGCTGTCGAGCGGCGGCCTCGTGCCACGCCTCGAGATCGCCCCAGTCGTCCGGTTCCGGCAGCTGCGCGTCAGCGTCGGGGTACGCAGTTGCGTATCGAACGGCCACATCGACGATCAGCGGCCGATCGAGCGATGCATCGACGGCGTCACGCACCAGCTTCGACCGCGAGACGCCGATTCCAGCAGCTTGCGCATCGAGACGAGCGATCTGATCTTCCCTGAGCTGGAGCATCACCGACCGAAGTGTCATAGGACAATCATAGGACAGGGACCGGTTCATCGGATCTCTCCCAGCCCGGGTTCGAGATGGGCCACATCCGCGGCCCGGCGGCCGGCGTACCAGCCGCCCGCGTCGACCGACCGCGACTTCATCGGAGTGGTGTCGGGGAACCACTCGTCGGCACGTTCTTGCACGGCAGCTCGGCGGGCTGCCTGCACCGGCACGAGCGCACCGCCGTAGTGCACGCTCGCCTGCTCGTTTGCTCGACGGCGCGCGTCCTCCAGACGCTCCTGGATCCGCTGGGCAAAGCTCAGCACGAACGCACGGCGGAACGCTGGCGCACGCGTGCGACCTCCACCGGATCCGGCAGCCGCCATCGCCTTCGTCATCTGCACGAGCAGCGACGTGAACGTGAGCTCGACGAGATCGAGCTCGACCGGGAATCCCATCACCGTGGCGAAACCCCACCCGTCGTGCCACACCACGCGACCACCGTTGACCGATGCGACGGCACCCAGCAGTTGTGCCTTCTGCGGTGCGTAGGGGTCGTCGAGGTGCAGCCGGCGTGCCTGCACCCCTGAGGCCAACGAGGCCACGCCCGACAGCGCCGACGCGGCCGCGACCATCGCCGCGTCGATCGCGTAGCGAGCCATCAACTCCTGCGCCTTGCCCATGAACGCGTCGGCCTCGGCCTCGAAGGTGGTGGACTCGGCCTTGGCGAGCAACGCGCGCACCCGATCCAACATCCGCGGGTCGACCTGGTCGTCCGATCGTCGGGGACCGCTCGTGGCACTCGCCGCTGCCGTCCGCCACGCCGACGGCGGCATCACGACCGGCACCACGTTCGGCAACCGGACGAGGAAGCGGGCGAGCAGGAACCGGTCGGCCAGTTTGCCGAAGTCGTCGGGCGAGGTTGAGCGGCGCCCGCAACGGATGCGGACGACCTCGAGCTGATCGGTCCACGCATCGGGGCGATCGGGGCGCTGCAGCGTGGCGTCGCCCAACACCATGTCGGCCACGAGGCCGGCGATGCCGCGGTCGAACTCGTGGTGCACTGCGTGGACGAGGTCGAGCGGCGACCAGCCCCGCTCCCAGACGCCAGCCACGAACGGGCTGACACGGCAGACGACGACGTCGTCGATCAGATCGTCACGGTCGATCCGTTCGAGCCCACGGATGATGTCGGCGACCGATGGGAGATCACCCGGGCGCACCGTGCCGGCGACGGCGCGCAGCCCTTGTTGCACGAGCTGGTCGATCTGCTCGCGAGGGTCGTACCGGTCCGGGCCGACGGACGGATCGGTGGGTCGGGACGAGGCGTCGGCGTGGACGCGATGGGTGGCCGCAGCTCGACGCTGCTTCGTGCGTTTTCCCATCCCGAGAGCATGCCCGGCCGGTGTGACGCCGACCGACTTCCCGCGGGTTCCGATCGTCGACCGGCCGCAATCTCTTCCGTCAGAACAGCGAGTCCTGTGCCGGTGCACTGTCGGCGCCGGCCGCCGAACCCGGCCGGGGCTGGTCGAACGGGCCCTTGGCGGCTTCGACGGCGAGACGGTCGACGAGATCGTTCAATCGGTCGCCGGAGTGACCCTTCACCCAGCGGAACGAGGGCTGGACGCGCTGCACGATCTCGATCAACGGCTTCCAGAGATCAGTGTTCGCCACCGGTTCCTTCTTGGAGTTCTTCCAGCCGTTCTGCTGCCAGCGCACCCACCACCGATCGCGAAAGCAGTTCACGACATAGGTCGAGTCGCTCACGATCGTGATCGAACCAACCGGGTGGTCGGCATGGGCACGCAGCGCCTCGAGCACCGCCGTGACCTCCATCCGCTGGTTGGTCGTGTGCGCTTCACCGCCCGAACCATGGACGTTGCCCTCGGGCGAGATCGCCCACGCCCACCCGCCGGGCCCGGGGTTCCCCTGGCAGGCCCCGTCGGTGTAGATCACGAGGTCAGACATCGACCAGGGCATGAGTCAGGGTGATATCGGGCATCTCGAACACTGTAGAGAGGTCCCACGGTTACCGATCGGTAATGGTGCGAGACTACGGCTCATGATCTTCGACGGGTATGTCAACCAGCTCCCCGACTCCGACCCAGGTGAAACCTCCGAATGGCTCGACAGCCTCGATGCCGTCATCGATTCGCACGGCAAGCCGCGCGCCAGGTTCCTGCTCTCCAAGCTGCTCGAGCGGGCTCGCGAGAGCCAGGTCAGCTTCCCCGCGACGGTCTCCACGCCCTACATCAACACCATCCCGCGCGAGGCCGAGCCGTGGTTCCCCGGCGACGAGTACATCGAACGCCGCATCCGTGCCTTCGTGCGCTGGAACGCAGCGGCGATGGTCGTGCGTGCCAACAAGGCGGCCGACGGCATCGGCGGCCACCTGAGCACGTTCGCGTCCTCCGCGAGCCTGTACGAGATCGGATTCAACCACTTCTTCCGCGGCAAGGACGACGGCAATGCCGGCGACCACGTCTACATGCAAGGCCACGCAGCACCGGGCGCGTATGCCCGTGCGTTCATGGAGGGACGTCTCACCGAGGACGACCTCGACCACTTCCGCCGGGAGATCGGCCGCGGCGGCCGTGGCCTGTCGAGCTACCCGCACCCACGACTGATGCCCGAGTTCTGGGAGTTCCCCACGGTGTCGATGGGCCTCGGCCCGCTCACCGCGCTCTACCACGCTCGCTTCAACCGCTATCTGCTCAACCGCGAGCTCGATGACACCAGCCAGAGCCGCGTCTGGGCGTTCCTCGGTGACGGCGAGTGCGACGAGCCCGAGACCCTCGGTGCGCTGTCGCTCGCCAGTCGCGAGAAGCTCGACAACCTGATCTTCGTCGTGAACTGCAACCTCCAGCGCCTCGATGGGCCGGTTCGCGGCAACGGAAAGATCATCCAGGAACTCGAGGCGGTGTTCCGCGGCGCCGGCTGGAACGTGGTCAAGGTGATCCACGGTTCGAAATGGGATCCGCTGCTCGCGCAGGACAACGACGGCGCGCTGCTCAACAAGTTGAACACCACCGTCGACGGCGAGTTCCAGCGCTACACGATCGAGCAGGGCGCGTACATCCGCGACAACTTCTTCGGCCCCGATCCGCGGCTTCGGTCGATGGTTCAGCACCTCAGCGACGACGACCTCGTGAACCTCCCTCGTGGCGGCCACGACTATCGCAAGCTCTACGCGGCCTACAAGGCGGCGACGGAGAACCTCGGTTCGGGTGCACCCACGGTGATCCTGGCCAAGACGGTGAAGGGCTGGACCCTCGGTCCGGAGATCGAGGGCCGCAACGCGACCCACCAGATCAAGAAGATGACCAAGGATCAGCTGCTCGCGCTCCGTGATCGTCTGTACCTCCACGACGAGATCCCCGAGTCGGCCCTCGACGGAGACAAGCCGCCGTACTTCCGCCCACGCGAGGACAGCGTCGAGTACCAGTACATGATGGGTCGTCGCCGCGCCCTCGGCGGCAGCATCCCGAAGCGCCGGATGCAGCCCACCAAGCCGTTGCCGCTGCCCTCGCCGAGTGCGTTCGAGGAGCTGCAGAAGGGGTCGGGCGGCCAGTCGGTCAGCACGACGATGGGTTTCACGCGCCTGCTCCGCAACCTCGCCCGCGACGACGATTTCGGCCGCCACGTCGTCCCGATCATCCCCGACGAAGCCCGCACCTTCGGCATGGACGCGCTGTTCCGTGAGCTGAAGATCTACGCCTCGCAAGGACAGAAGTACGAGCCGGTCGACCACGACCTGTTGCTCAGCTACGCCGAGGCCGCGAACGGTCAGATCCTCGAAGAAGGCATCACCGAAGCGGGAGCGATGTCGAGCTTCATCGCATCGGCCACCTCGTACTCGCACCGCGGAGTCCCGACCGTGCCCTTCTACACCTTCTATTCGATGTTCGGATTCCAGCGTGTGGGCGACCTCATCTGGCAGGCGGCCGACTGTCGCGCTCGCGGGTTCCTCATGGGTGCCACCGCCGGGCGCACGACCCTGATGGGCGAAGGTCTGCAACACCAGGACGGCCACTCGCTCGTCCTCGCCTCGACCGTCCCACCGGTGCAGGCCTACGACCCGGCCTTCGCCTACGAAGTCGCCGCGATCGTGGAGGCCGGCCTGTACCGCATGTACGGCCAGACCGAGATCGACCCCGACGTCTTCTACTACCTCACGCTCTACAACGAGAACTACCCGATGCCGGTGAAGCCGGAGCACCCCGACCTGACCGCGCAGATCATCCGCGGGCTGTACCGATACGCAGCGGCACCGGAGGCCGGCAAGCAGGCCACGTTGCTGTTCAGCGGTTCAGCATGTGGTGCCGCGCAGGCTGCGTCGACGGCGCTGCGCGACCGCTACGACGTAGGTGTCGAGCTGTGGTCGGCCACGTCGTACAAGGCGCTGCGCGAGAACGCGCTCGCCACCGAGCGGTGGAACCGTCTGCACCCCACCCACGCGCCGCGCACACCGCTCGTGACCGAGCTGCTGGCCGGGTCGCCCGGCCCGGTCGTGGCGGTCACCGACTTCATGAAGATCGTGCCCGAGCAGGTGGCCCGGTGGTTGCCCGGCCGCAACTTCACGCCGCTCGGCACCGACGGCATGGGCCGGTCCGACACTCGCGAGGCGCTGCGTCGCTTCTTCGAGATCGATGAGGGCCATGTGGTGGTGGCGGTGCTGAACGCGCTCGCCGGTCAGGGTCAGCTCGACGCCGACGTCGTGGCCAAGGCCATCGCCGACTACGACATCGACCCCGAGGCCGTCGACCCGTACGCCGTCTGACCGGGGTGGACCCCCGACGGGAGTCCAGGGGTCCAGCGGTCCAGGGGCAGTCGGGGGTGGAACCCCCGACCGGAGGTCAGCGGTCCGGGGGCAGTCGGGGGTGGAACCCCCGACCGTTCAGCTCCACCAACCGTTCACGTCGAGCACGACGTGGGCCGTCTGGAGCGAGAAGATGCACAGTGCACCATCGGCCGACAGCGGCAGCTGCGCACCGTTCGACACCGCGTTGTTGGCCTCGTAGTTGGCCGTCGACACCATCGGTCGATCGCCGCACGGCCACGCCGTGATGTAGCCGGGACCATTGGCATTGGTGACCGTGAGGTTGAGCGACACGGCCTTGGCGCCGGCGGGGACACCGCGAACGCCCGCCATCGGCACGACCAGGGTCTGACCTGCTTGCAACTGGTTTCCGCCAGTGCCGCTGTGCAACTCGGGACGCACCCGGTCGCGGGTGTCGACGAAGCGGAACGGCTCCGACGGTGTGAACCGGCGCAACGAGCCCGAGCTCAGGTATCCGGTCACGTCGACCACCAGATCGGTGTCGTTGAGGGTGAAGAAGCAGACCGTGCCACTCGCCGACACGGGGGTGACGACGAGGTTCGGCCGCACCCGGCCGGGAGTGGGGTTGAGGTTCGACACCAACGGCCGAGCGCCGTCGCAGGCGTAGGCCGTGACGTATCCGAGTTGGCCGGCATCCGTGCTCGTGACGTTGAGCGTGACGGCACTGACGCCGTTCGGGACACCGTTGGTACCGCCGATCTGCAGCTCCACCGTCTGGCCAGCGGCGAGTCGACCGGATGCACCGAGCGGCGTCCTGGTGTCCATCACCCGGGCGGGTGCGATGGGTGTGAACTTTGCTGCACCGGCCGTGCCGTAGTAGCCGTTCACGTCGACGACCAGGTCGGTCGCGGTCGTGGAATACACGCACAGGCGGCCACCGCTGTCGAGCGGCACGGTGGCGGCGTTCGGGGCCACTTCACCGCCGGTGAAGTTCACGGTGGACACCACGGGCCGGGTGGCGGCGCAGTTCCACACGGTCAGGTAGCCGGCACCGGGTTGGCCGACGATGGTGAAGTTGGCGCTGATCGCATTGGCGCCGGCGGGCACACCGCCCCGGCCTCCGATCTGCAGGGTCTTGGTGACCCCGGCCTCGAGCCGGGTCGCGCCGAGGTTCTCACGGCTGTCGACCACACGGGCAGGGGTCAACGGCTGGAAGCCGACTGCCGGACCCGACGGCGATGCCGTCGGTGCGGGAGTGACGGTGCCGAAGGCGGCGTCGGGATCGATGGTGAAGCTCCACGTGACCGTGCGTGCCTGGCTGGTGACCGTGACCGTGTACGTGCCCGGGGCAAGCGGGCTGCGCGGGATCGCGACGATCGCGTTGTCCGCAGCGAGGATCGCCTGTGCCGTTCCATCGGTGTTGAGTCTCGACAGGCTGCAGGTCTGCAGCACGCCGCTAGGACCGGTCACCGTGGCGGTGACGCTGCCGTTGACCGCTTCGGGCATCAGCGCGATGACCGGGAGGCCGGTGGGCTCGCTCGTGCTCCACCCGCAGTAGGTGCGAGGGTCGGGGGTCTCGACGATGAACTTGTTGAGGCTCGTGGTGGAGCCGTTGCCCGGGAACAGCACGGGCTGGGTGCGTGGTGCCGACGGGCCGAGCCCGCGGAGCACGTCGAGGGTGGCGCCGGAGCGCCACTTCGGCGTCGACGGGTTGTCGCACTTGCCGAAGCCCACTCGCTGCAGGTTCGGGCGCAGCACGCCGATCGCGTGGAACGGGCCGGTCATCCACAGCTCGATGTGGCTGCGGGCGCTGGTGCCCGCCACGCTCGACACCGCGACGTTGCCGTTGTTGCCGGCGTTGTCACCCTCGACGGTGTATCCGGGACGGCCCGGGATCTCGTCATGGGCGATGTCGTTCTGGAGCATGTAGCACGAGTGCTTGTAGGCGCCATCCGACATGGTGGCGTCCTCGCTCACGGGCGCCAGCCCCGCCATGTCACGGAAGTAGTTGACGGTCGTGAGCCAGTCGGCCTCCGCCGGGATGAAGGCCGGGGTGGCGTCCGCCGCCACACCCTGTCCGGGGACGACGGTGGTCAGCACCACCGCGCAGCTCACCAACCCCGCTGCAATCATCCGTGCTCTCGCCATTGTCCCGCTCCGTGGTCCGCTTGCGTTGTCAAGGAGGTATCGGACCTTTTGCGGGAATCTCTTGAGACCGATTCCGCCGACCCCCACAGCGGGCTGACGATCAGACGAAGTCTTGAGGTGTCAGAGAGACTTGCTGGCACGACGACGGTCAAGAACGAGCCTCGGAGCGGCCGCCACCCCCCTCACCAACGCCCTCGCGTGCGCGCTGCGTGGCGCCCATCGGAGTCGCCGAACCGACAACCAGAGCCCACGACGCACATCGCCCCACGGTCGGTGGCGGAACAGAACCCAGATTCGGTTCCGCTCGCGGAAGAACGCGGCCCGGCTCCCGATCGTCGCCACCGTGGCGCTCCCGCGATGACGCATGCGGCTTGCCGGAGCCAACCGGTAGCGCCAGCCGAGCTCGGTTCCACGGAGCGCGAGATCGACGTCTTCGTAGTAGAGGAAGAACCGCTCGTCGAAGCCGCCGGTCGCACGCGCGAACTCGGCCGAGATCAGCACCGCTGCGCCGGTGAAGATGGCAAGGTCACGTGGGGCGGTGTCGGTCGGGTCGTCGGCATCGTGCATCGCGATGTCGGTGCCGGCACCGTCGGGCCCGAGGAGCACGCCGAGGCTGTTGATCGTGGGCGGCTCATCGGCGAACAACAGCTTCGGCTGCACCGCACCCACTCGGTCGTGTGCGAGCTCGGCCACGAGCGGGGCGAGCCAGCCCTGCTCCACCACGACGTCGTCGTTGAGGATCATCACCGCGGGTCGCGCCGAGCTCGAGCGCACGCCGGATCCCGTGGTTGACGCCAGCGGCGAACCCGAGGTTCTCCCCCGGCGAGCTGAGCTCCACCCGAGCGAGCACGTCGGGGGGAAGACGACCGGCGCGGCCACCGTTGTCGACGAGGATCACGTGCACGTCGTCGGCGGGCGCGCTCTTCGGCCGATCCATCACGACGGTCCCGCCAGGTCCGCCGGTCCCGCCAGGTCCGCCGGCGCCTCCGCACAACGCGGCAAGGCAGTCCTCGAGCATCCCCGGCGGGGGGTCGTACGTCGGCACGACGGCGGCGATCACGTCGCGCACCTTAGAACCCCTCGTGCCGGCCTCCACGGCTAGCGTGCCCGGCATGACCGGCACCCTCTACATCACCGGCGATCCTGCTGCCGACCAGCTCCTGAACACCGACGGGACGGCGCTGTTGATCGGCATGCTCCTCGACCAGCAGGTGCCGATGGAATGGGCCTTCACCGGCCCGGCGACCCTCCAGACACGTCTCGGCCACCTCGACGCGGCGCGGATCGCAGCGATGGACCAGGAGGCGTTCGTCACGGTGTGCTGCGACAAGCCGGCGATCCACCGCTTCCCCGCCTCGATGGGTCGGCGCGTTCACGAGATGTGCGCCGTGCTCACCCGCGATTTCGGCGGTCGCGGTGAGGGCGTGTGGGACGGTGTGACGAACGGCGACGACCTCTACGCCCGCCTGCGCACGCTGCCGGGCTACGGCGACGAGAAGGCACGGATCTTCGTCGCGCTGCTCGGCAAGCGGATGAGCGTGCGGCCGAAGGGGTGGAAGGTGGCCGCCGGCAAGTTCGGTGACGCGACTCCTCGCAGCGTCGCCGACATCCACGACACCGCCTCGCTCGGCAAGGTGCGCGAGTGGAAGAAGGCGGCGAAGGCCGCCAAGCGCGACAAGCAGGACCGCCCGGTGGAGTGATGGACGACACGACGGATGGATCCACCCCTCGTCCCGATACCACCGATCCCGCATATGCGGAGCGCCTCGCGGCCTCCGTGGCGCCTCGCACCGGCTGGCGGAAGGTGCTCGATCCGCAGCGTCCGTACCGGTGGAACATCCGCCGCCTCGGTCTCGGCCGTGTGCTCGACATCGGTTGCGGGGTCGGGCGCAACCTCGCCCACCTCGATGGCAACGGTGTCGGCCTCGACCACAACGTCGACTCGGTTCGCATCGCAGTGTCACGTGGGCTCACCGCGTACGTGACCGATGCGTTCCGCGGAAGTGGTGACGACGTACCGGGCTCGTTCGATTCGCTGCTGTTCGCCCACGTCCTCGAACACATGACCCCGTCGGAGGCGACCGCGCTCGTCGGGGAGCATCTGCCCTCTCTTCGTTCCGGTGGCCAGGTCGTCGTGATCTGTCCGCAGGAGCGCGGCCAGGCCTCCGATGCCACCCATGTCACGTTCCTCGACGCTGCCGCGATCACGTCGATCCTGCTCGACGTGGGGGTGACGGCCGAACGCTCGCTCTCGTTCCCGCTGCCGCGAGCCGGTGGCCGCGTGTTCACGCACAACGAGACGATCGTGATCGGGCGTTGGACGGCGCCGAGCGCCTGAACGCGCTGCATCGATCGGCTCGACGGCAACTGATCCGTGGGCTGGTCGCCGCCGCCGCGTTCGGCCTCCTGCTCACCTGCTGGTCGGCGATGACGGGTCGCTACGGCGGACCCGACGAGCCAGCGCACGTGCTGCGTGCCCACGCCGTCGCGAACGGCGATCTGTTGGGTGCACCGGCGGACGGTCTGCCACCGGGCTATCGAACGGTGACGGTACCGGCGGGGCTCGGCACCGGGGATCCCGCCTGCTACCGCCACGACCCCGACGTGCCGAGCGGGTGCGCCGATGGCGAGCGCGACGGCGAGGTGACGGTGTCCAGCTCGGCCGGCACCAACCCCCCGCTGTACTACGCGCTCGTGGGACTGCCACCGCGCCTGCTCGGCGTGGCTGACGACCCGCTCGCCTACCGTCTCTCGGCCGCAGCGCTCGTCGCGATCGTGCTCGGCCTGGTCGTCGCTCGGCTCGGCGTTCACGGAGATCACGCCGTGCTCGTCGCGGCGCTGATCACACCGTCGTGCTGGTTCCTCTGGGGCGTCGTGAACCCGAACGCGATCGAGATCGCACTCGTCGCCCTCGCCGCGACTGGCGCGACTGGCGCGATGGCGCGACTGGCGCGACTGGCGTCGTGTACGACCGCGGCCCGCCAGTCGACTGGTGGGTCTCGGTGCCGCTCGCGATCGCGGTGTCGATGCGGCCGGTCGCGGTGCTGTGGGCGATCGCACTGCTCGTGGTCGTCGAGCTCGGTCCCCGCGGCGAGATGCCTCGACGTCGGCGACTCGTGCTGTGGTCGCCACCGGCAGGAGCGGTCGTGGGCGTGATGATGTGGAACTCCTGGAGCGGTCTGGTGATCGACGACGATCGCACTGCCGGAACCGACTCGGCGTTCGCCGCGTTCGGCGACTCCATCGGGGGGCTGCCGCGCTCAGGAGCCGAGCTCGTGGCGTCGATGGGCTGGCTCGAGTACTGGGCCCCGTGGCTCTCCGTGCTCGGCTGGGCGGCGGCGGTGCTCGTGGTGGTGCTCGCCCGACCACTGCCGGCTCGTGGCACGTGGGCCGTGCTGGGTGGCGCGCTGGTGGTGGTACCGGTGGCGTTCGAGGTGCTGCTGTACGACCGGGTCGGGCTGATCTGGCAGGGCCGCTACAGCTTGCCGGTGGCAGCGATGGCGATCGTGATCGCGATCGGCACGACCACGTGCCCGATCCCCCGCCGTCTCGTGCCGGCCACGGTGCTGCTCTCCATCGGCGGCGCGATCGCAACGTTCTGGGTCGCGGCACGCCGGTACGCCTCGGGGACCGAGGGTTCGTGGTGGTTCACCGATGCAGATCGCACGACCCGCTGGCTCGCGCCGGGCACGTGGGTCGTGGTGTACGCAGGACTGGTCGCCGGCATCGGCGCGGCAGTGCTCGTCGCTGCCAGGAAGACGGCCAGGACGACCGCCCGTCGCGACGATCAGCCGATCGGGCCGATCGGGCCGATCGGGCCATCGGCAGGCTCAGACGATGTAGCCGAAGACGTCGATCACGACATCGGTGGTGCCCGAGAAGTTGAACACGTCGAGGTTGCCCGAGGCGCCGAGCTTCAGGTACGCCTGGTTCGGAACGGGCACGCCAGGTCGCGGGTTCATCGTCGATGCCGTCGGCCGGTTGGCGCCGGTGGGGTAGGCGGTCACGAACGAGGGCAGCGAGCTGTTCACCGACGTCACGTTGACCACGACCGCAGAGGCGTTGCCGGGGACCGGCACGCCGGTCGCGAGCGGCGTGGCCACGTTCGTCTCCGGGCCGAGCTGACCGGCGAGACCGCCGGTGCCGTCACGGCTGTCCACCAACCGCTGCGGGCTCACCGGCACGAACGCGCCACCGCTGGCGGAGAAGTAGCCGATGACGTCGGCGATGAGGTGGGTGTCTCCACTGGAGTTGTACAGCGACACGCGTCCGCCTGCGCCCACCTTGGCCAGCACGAGGTTCGCGGCTGTCAGGCCGGGCGCGAAGTTGTGGGTCGAGGCGTTCGGACGCGGTTCACCGGCGGGCCAGGTGGTGATGAAGCCGGTGCCCGTGGGGCCGTCGACGGTCACGTTCAGGGCCACGCCGGTCACGCCGGAGGCGGGCACCCCTCCCACTCCGACCACCAGCAGATCGATCGACTGACCACCGGGCACGGCACCTGCCGCACCGCCACGACCGACACCGTTGCGGGTGTCGAGCAGGCGGGTCGGGGTCAGCGGGGTGAAGCGACCGCCGCCGGGCGGCGCGGTGCTCGAGTAGTAGCCCACCACGTCCGCGAGGACGTCCACGGAGCCAGTGGAGTTGAACAGGTTGACCTTGCCGTTGGCGCCGACCTTGACGGTGACGAGGTTGGGCACGGTCTGGCCGGGCAAGAAGTTCAGGTTCGACACGCCGGGGCGCGTCTCGCCACTCGGCCAGGCCGTGAGGAAGCTGGGCGCGGTGGGCTGGTCCACGGTCACGTTCAGGACCACCGCGGTCACGCCGGTCTCGGGTACCCCACCGACGCCGGTGACATCGAGCTCGGTGAACACCTGCTGGCCGAGCGGGGCGAGGTTGCCGCCTTCACCGGTGCGGGTGTCGAGCAGACGGGCCGGGCTGACCGGCACGAAGAAGCTGGGTGAGGCAGGAACGGGCTTCTCGATGCGTACGGGACCGGTGGAATACGCCGTGCCCACGTTGGCGCCGTTCCGCATCGTGACGTACACCCAGTAGGTACCGTTCGGCATCGGTGCGCCCGTCGCGGAGGTGCCGTTCCACGTGAAGGTGTTCACGCCACCCACCACCGGACGGTTCTGGGCGATGCGCGTGCCGTCGAAGGCGCCGCGGTTGGTGGTCACCCAGATGTCGGCGGTGCCGCCGACGCCGGCGACATCGGTGTACGAGATGCCGTAGGTGCCGGAGAACGCAGCGTCGTCGGCGAGTTTGATCTCGCGCAGGCTGAAGTTGCGCACGCCCGGATCCTCGTTGACGTCGAAGCGGAGCTGTTCGAAGCGCTGGCCGCGCCAGCCCCGCTTGTGGATCGTGCCCTCGTCGTTCACTGCGGCGGCGGGAGTGGTCGACAGCTCGACCGTCATCCGGTGACAGCCGGGGTAGACGATGATGTCCTGCGTCTCACTCCACGCCGGGTAGTTCTCGGGCAGCCATGCGAACCGAGCGTTCATCCCCCCGCCTGGTGCGTTGGCGAAACCCATCGGGCCGTCGAGGCACATCTCCACGGTGGCCCGGTGGTAGCGGTCCGGGTTCGTCTCCGAGCGCAACGGCAGCTCCACGAAGCTGTCGTTGCCGATGGTGGTGCCGCTCATCTCACCGCTGGCGAAGCCGAGGTTGGTCATGTCGCCGGTGAGGGCGATGTCGTCGGGGCCGTCGAAGTCCCACGGGTTGCCGTTCGAGGAGGCGTAGTCCTCGCCGCCTTCCACGTTCGGGGTGAGCACCTTGGGGATCGGCACACCTGACG
This sequence comes from uncultured Acidimicrobiaceae bacterium, assembly GCA_963791635.1. GTDB lineage: Bacteria > Actinomycetota > Acidimicrobiia > Acidimicrobiales > Ilumatobacteraceae > VFMC01. Next base: position 1,084,019 of record CAWBTC010000017.1, on the reverse strand, counting down.
GCGGCGAGACCGGTGCGTCGGCACGGCGCAGGCGCACCCAGTCGAGGGTGATGTTGACGAGCGGGTTCTGGCCGGTGGGCGTGCCGCCGCGCAGCAGTTCGACACGCGTCATCGAACCGGCCCACGGGGTCCGGTAGCCAGGCGGGTTGGCGCTGGTGTCGCGGAGGTCGAGGTTGTACACCTGGCACCCCGCGCCCGGGTAGAAGGGCAACAGGCCCTGCTCACCGGCGGCGTTCCAGTAGTGGACCGCCATGTGGAGGGCGGCGTCGAGGCACATCGAGAACGAGAGGTGCGTGTAGCGGTTGGCGTCCACCGGCGCCATGAGGCCGTCACGTCCCCATGGCAGCTCGACGCCCCACGTGCGCACGAGCTTCACGGTGGTGTTGTTCACCGAGGCGACCGTCAGCGTGCCGCTGCCGCGGGTGATGCCGTAGCTGTTCTCGGCGCCGACGAGCGGGATCGGCGGCACGTCCTCGTCGTTGGAGAAGTCCCATGGATCGCTGAAGACGTCGGTGGCGTAGTCGCCGCTCGTCGAACGGCTGGCGTCCGGCGAGAGCGTCGGTTGGGGGTCCACGCTCGGGTGTGCCGACACCACAGGCACACCCGAAACCCCCACGGCGGTCACTGCCGCGCACACAACGATCGACTTCCACCAGTGGCGACGCCGCACGAATCCTCCAGAGCTCAGCCCGCTACTGGATCGGCAGGAACAGACACCGTCTGAACTGCACTCACGGCAATCTACTGTTCAGGTCGCGTCAAGAAGGTCGCGCTAGGTGCGCGGCAGCCGTCGCGAGGCTCACCCGAACGAGGGCGAGCTCGGCTCGGGCCAGCGCGAGCGATGTCTCGAGTTCTGCCTCCAACAGCTCCCGTTGCGCCGTCGTGAGCCCATCGATCGACCACGTGGCGCGCATCTGCTCAGCCACCTGCCACGCCTCGCAACCTCGAGTACCACCGGCGAGGCACCGAGCTGTACCGCAGCACCTTGGTCGCTCGCAGCTGGGCGAGCTCGGCCTCGAGGGCTCGAACCCGCTCGGTGAGCGGCGGCGGCGCATCACCCTGCAGCTCTGCGACGCGCGCACCGAGGCCGATGATGGTCTGGGTCCGCGCGTCGAGCTTCGCCTGCAGTTCGGCGATGTGGGCCCGCAGCTCACGTTCGGTGTCGATGTGCATCTCAGGTGTCAGCTCGGCCATGGGAGTCGGGGGTGCCGTTCTCGAAGGGTGACGAAGTTGGTCGCGATGTCGATGTCGCTGATCTTGCGCATCGAGCCCGGCTGCTCACGGTACCGGCCGACGACCGATGTGACCAGGGATGCACGGTGGCCGCGCTCGGCGACGGCCAGCCAGAGGTCGTAGTCCTCCCAGCCATAGATGCCATCCGCGTCGGCATAGCCACCGAGGGCCTGCCATGCGTCCTTGCGGAACATCGCCATGGCGTCGATGAACGCGCCGTGCACGAGGAGGTCGGGGTCCCAAGGCAGGTGGCTGGTGAGACCCACGGCGCCGGTCTCGTCGAAGCGTTCGAGGAGTCCGTAGGCCGCCACCACGTCGTCGGGCGCTTCGTCGAGGTGACGTGCAAGCGCCAGGAGCCCATTCGGGTAGAGGAGGTTGTCGGCGTCGAGCGCGAACACGTAGCGACCTTCGGCATGAGCGAACCCGGTGTTGCGTGCGGCGGGCAGCCCACCGTTTGCAGCGCGGGCGACAAGCGTGATCGGCAGCCACGGGTGCTCGTCGAGCATCCGCTGCGCCACGATGAGCGACCCGTCGGTGCTGTGGTCGTCGACGATCACCACCTCGATCGGCAGGGACGGGTCGTGTGCTGCGGAAACCACTGACTCGATCGCCTCGCGCAGGTAGTGGCCCTGGTTGAACAACGGGATCACCACCGACACCACCGGCTCCACCCGCGTCGAACTGGTGACCGCGGGTGTGGCGCTGACAGCGACGTGATCAGGGTCGCCGTGCCGCAGCGTGGCCAGCGACCGCTCGATCGAACGAATCGTGCGGATCTGCCCGAGGAACGCCGCCTTCAGGTCGCGGACCGTCTTGTCGAGCATCTGGCGGTCGGCCGTCGGGTGTGCCGCACCCTGGAGGGTTCGCGCGTGGCGACGGGCAGGCACGTGCCGTGCGATTGCTGCGCGAGCAACCCCGGACGCGCCGGCCGTCGATGGACTCGATGGACCCGATGCGACGGCATCTGCCGCAGCGGCGAGCGCCGCCTCCACGAGCGTGCGCTGGTGGAGCCGAGTGGTGAGCACCTCGTAGGCGACGTCGGCCATCCGCCGACGGCGCGGCTCGTCGAACGAGAGCGCCACGGCCTGCTCGGCGAGGTCGTCGAGCGAGGTCATCACCACGTGCTCGCCCGAGCGGAACGGCTCGATGCCCTCCGACGTCTCGGTCGCCACGACGCAGCCGTTGGCAATCGCCTCCACGACGCGCGCCCATTCGAAGTAGGGCTCTGCATCGCGATGCACGTTCAGCAGGATGCGGGTGTCGGCGAGGCGTTCGTACTTCTCATCACCACTCGTGAAGGTGGACTGACCGGCGAGCGCTGGCCGGTGCCAGCTGAACAGCCGCAGGTCGGTGCGCCACTCCCACAGCTGACCCGCCGCGCCACCGATGAACTGCTCGCGCCGCGGCGTGCGACCTCCGAGAAAGCCGAGGTCGATCGAGCGAGGACGATCATGGTCGGCGTGCCACCGGTCCATCGATGGCACGTAGCCGAGCGGCAGGTGGACGGCCGCCAGCCCGAGCCGACGAATCGCGCCGAGCGAGTGGGTGTTGATGTCGAGCACCACGCGACCGCGACGCGCGTACTGCATCGCCAGATCGAAGAACGGCGTGCCCTGTTGTTCGGTGTTGATGCACACCGAGTGGTCGGCGGCCCGGACACGATCGACCTCGCCTGCCGGGAACAACACGAAGAACTCGTGTGGAGCAACGACGAACTGCTGCAGTGGATCGTCCCCGGGCGCGAGCGGTTCGGGCAGGAGATCGGTGATCACCTCCGCAGCCCGGCCGCTTGCAGCCAGCGCCTCGACGAGGTGATCGGCGATCTCGCGCATGAACACGTTGCCGTGTTCGCTCACGTACACACGGCACTGGCCGGAAGGGGTCGCCGCCATCACCCGCGTACGGTACCAACCCACGGGGCCTCGCTCCGTGAGCCCCCGGGAGACCTCGTGAGCCTCAGCAGCGGCTCGGTGCGCGAAGACGTTGCGACATCGGAACGAGCCGCGCAGCGAGTCGTTGGGTAGATTCCCGGGTCATCCGGCCCCGTGTCTCGATCATCACCCCCGTGTACGACCCGCCCCTCGGGGCGTTCCTCGCCTGCGTGCACTCCGTACGGTCGCAGTCGTTCACCGACTGGGAGTGGTGCCTCGTCGACGATTGCTCCACACGGCCCGAAGTGGTGGCCGCGTTGCAGCAGGCAGCCGACGCCGATCCGCGGATCAAGGTGTGCCACCGCACGGTGAACGGCGGCATCGTGGCCGCGACGAACGACGCGCTGGCGATGGCGTGCGGTGACTTCGTCGCCCTCCTCGACCACGACGACGCGATCGTGCCGACCGGGCTCGCCACCGTGATGGCCGCGCTCGATGACCCTGCGGGCGCCGACATCGACTACCTGTACACCGACGAGGCACACACGCTGGCCGACGGCCGCGAATCGGCACACTTCCTGAAGCCCGATTGGTCACCTGAGCGGTTCCGTTCGTCGATGTACACCTGCCACCTGTCGGTGCTCCGCCGGTCGGTGGTCACCGACATCGGCGGGTTCCGTCCGGGCTTCGACGGGTCGCAGGACCACGATCTCGTGCTGCGGGCCACCGAGCAGATCACCGCGGCGGGTCGCCGCATCGTGCACCTGCCTGTCCTCACGTACCACTGGCGCAACATCTCCACCTCGGTGTCGCGCGCCGTCGGCACGCTCTCCGACGCCGTCCAGAACGGCCGGCGAGCGGTGCAGGAGCAGGTCGACAGGTTGGGCCTGGATGCCGAGGTGGTGCACGGATCGGTTGCAGGGTGTTACCGCCTGGTGCGCCACGCGATCGACACGGCGTCGGTGACCGTGGTGGTCGCCACGCGCTTCGAGGGTGCCGCGATCCGACCGTATCGCTCGGCAGTGGAGGCAACGGTCCGAGCGCTCGGCACCGACCGACCGAACGTCCGACTCGCGGTGGCCCACCCCGAGTCGGCACCGGGCGAGCTGATCGAGCTCCTCGACGACCTGCTGCCCGAGCGTTGGGATCGCGTGCCGGTGGCCGGTGAGTGGCATCTCGCCGCAGCACTCGACCGAGCGCTGCTGATGCACCCCGCCGACGTGCTGATCAGCGTGGCTCCGGGGATGGCGCCCCGCGACGACCTCACGCCCGACTGGCTCGGTGCACTCGTGGGCCTGGCACTGTCACCGGGTGCCGGCGCGGTGGGTTCGCTGATCGCCGACCGCGACGACGTGGTGCACCACGCAGGCTGGGACGTGCCGAACTACCGCTGGTACGAGCTCGACGGTCTCCAGGTGGGCCAAACCACGTCGGGCAACGACCTCTTGATCGAACGCGAGTGCTCTCACGTGAGCCTGGCTGCAGCCGCGGTGAGCTCCGGGGGGTGGCGCGAGGCGCGGCACCTGGCCGGGGGCCAGTGGCACGAGGCCGGCCGAGGGCTGTCGCAGGCACTGCTCGACCGGGGTTGTCGCACGCTGTGGACGCCCTACGCCCGCTTCGACGAACGCGTGGCCATCGACCTCTGAGCGCGTCGTCGGAATCGCTCGTCGTCGGAATCGCACGTCGTCGGAGTCACGGCGAGACGGGGGTGAACGGATCGTCGATCAGCTCGGTGAGCCACCGGCGTTGGATCAGTTCGATCTCCTCGGAACGGACGCCGGTCACACGCGACTTCGACTCGAAGTGCCACAACACCGCATCCGGCTCGTAGACGATGTCGTGGCCGGACGCCCTGACCTTCATGCAGTAGTCGACGTCGTTGTAGTTCCCGGGAAACGACACGCAGAAGCCGCCGACGAGATCGAACACGCGCATCGGCGTGAGCATGCACGCTGCGGTCACGCCGGCAACCTTGCGTCGCTGACGCAGGATGCCCGTCCGACCTGCGCTGTCACCAGGAAGACCGAAGCCGACGTGGTCGAGCGATGTGCGGTAGGTGTGGCCGGCATGTTGCAGCGTGCCGTCCTCGAACAGCAGGCGTGCACCGACGGCACCGACGCCCGGCGCAGCGAGTGCATCCACCATCCGGTCGAGCCAGTCGGGACTGATCACCTCGGTATCGTCATTCAGCAGCAGCAGATGCTCGCCCCGCGCGTGGGCCGCACCGAGGTTCACCGTGGCCGAGAAGTTGAACGGTGCGTCGTAGTCGACGCACCGCACCGCACCGCCACTGCCACCACCACGATCACTGCCGCCGCCGAGTTCGATCAGGTGCCGTTCCACCGCTGCGGGCATCTCCCGGCCTGACACCACGATCACCTCGAGGTCGATGTCGACGCCGGCGGTGGCCAGCACCGATCGCACGGCTTCCAGCACGAACACACGCTCACGGCCGAGCACGGTGCCCGTCGTGCCGATGCTCGGCACGATCACGCTCACGGACGTCATCAGCGGCGCAGTGCCCGGCCCGCCACTGAGCGCGCTTTGCGGACGACGCGACGCCAGAACGGCACGCGCTGGAGTGCAACCACCTGATGCTGGAGGGCAGTCCGTTCGAGTTCGAGCTGGGTGATTCGGTTGCCCAACTGCTCGAGCCGTGCGCGCAGTTCGCGCACGTCGCCGTCGCGCCCGGCGAGCTGGTGGCGAGCCTGGGCGAGCTCGGCGTCGAGACCGACGGCTGCATCCCGGTCAGCCCAACGCGCCAGGCGTGCAGCAACCGTGTCGGTCATGCGCGTGCCCGGATCTGGGCTTGTGTCGCCTCCACGCGAGCAGTGAGGTCGTCGGTCGCGGCGGCCACGGCCGCGCGGACGCGGTCGAACTCGTCGAGCTGGCGCGCGTCGAGGTCTCGCTGGCTTCGCTGGAGGTCGCGGATCGCCGCTTCCAGCCCGGCCACCTTCTGCTGCAACTCGCGCAAGTCGGTCGACAGCGCGTCGAGCGCTCCCACGGTGTGCGAACGCCCTCGCACCATCCACCCGATCTGTGCACGGAATCCGGCCATTGCGCTCATGGCGATCAGCTTGCCACCTGGATGCCGAGCAGGTCCGCGATCAGCCTGCCGGTTTCCGCCAGCGTGGGCTGTCGTTGCATCCGCGCCAGCCCCGCCGCAGCGAGCGCAGCGCAGCGTGCCGGATCGGTGGCCAGCACGCGCATGGCAGCCGCGGCCTGGTCGAGATCCGGGTCGGCCCAGGTTGCCTTCGGCGGGTACACGCCCTCGCCACGCTCGACGTGCACGAGCGAGGCATCGATCAGGATCGAGCACTCGTCGTCCATGAAGTCGAGGTTGCCCGAGTAGCGGGTGGCGATCACCGGCGTGCCCAGCCACATCGCCTCCGCGAGGTGAAGCCCGAGGCCTTCACTTCGGTGCAACGACACGAGTGCGTCGACGCAGCCGATGAACGCCATGTGATCAGTCCGTTCGAGGTGCTCGTCCCACAGCACGATGTCGGGTCGATCGCCGACCGCGGCCACCACGTGTTGATGCTGCGGCCAGCGCTTCGACGCATTCATCGACTTCACGACGAGCACCGGGCCCTCGTCGGGGGCGAACGCCCGGCGGAAGGCCTCGATGACACCGACGGGGTTCTTGCGCTCCGTGACGCTGAAGTGGTCGAACACGACAGCGAACATGAACCGATCGCCGAATCGGGCGAGCGTGGGGAACGACGCCCGGTCGCGAGCGGACACCACCGGCGCCGGCACCGGGATCGGCACGTGACGCACCGGTGTGTCGACGGCGGCGCGGAACGCGTCGGCGACGAACTGTGAACCGACCCAGATCTCGTCCACCATCGAGGCTGCGCTGCGCATCTGCGGCGGCACGTGCTCGAGCTCCCAGAACCAGTACCCGACGAGATGCGTGCCGGCAGCGAACAGCTCGGGGTGGTCCATCGCCAGGGCAGGGAACTGGTCGGCGTTCACCACGGCGATGGAATGCTGCTCGGCGATGACGCCTGCGGGACGTGCCGCATCGTCGACGTGCGGGCTGGCGGTGCGCTGGAACGCAAGCGGCGAGACTGCGACGCCGGCGTCGGTGAGGGACTGGCCCATCCGGCGGGCCACATCGCCGAGGCTCGATTCACGGGTGAGGTAGCCGACGAGGTTGACCCCGGTGGTGGAGAGTGTGGGCGCGGACGTCCAACGGTCGTCGGGTTCGAAGGGCACGCCCAGCACCGCTCCGTGCCGGTCGTCGACGAATGCTCGCCGGCACCAGTTCCGGAACTGCGCTGCGTCGCGGCCACGAGGCGACGGGAATGCCGCGCCGAGATCGCGACGGCTGTCGTGCAGCGCGCTCCAGTATCGGGGCTCGAGCCACGCGCGAAACATCGCCGGCTGCGACCAGGGGGCCGGGCAGGCTTCGGCCTCACTCACGAGCCCGCGAATCACGTCGTCGACCAGGAGACCGCCTGGCACGGCGATCGCCTCGACATGGCCTGCGAGTTGAGGTGCCGCTGCGGTGAGGACCGCTGCGCGGACTGGGTCGGCGGCCACGTCGATTCTCGCGCGGTCCCCGCACCGGGTGTCGAGCGTCCACGGGTGAGCGGGGTCGAAGGAAGGCAGATCGAGGAGTGCTGGTCGCTCGACGTCCCACCGCCACGCTCCGACGCCGATCGCCGGGTCGGTGCACGCAGCCAGCCCGAACGCGAGCGCAGCTCGATCCAGGATCTGACCGATGGACCCGGCCACCGGGCCAGATGTCAGTCGACGCTCGAGCCAGTCGAGGAACCCTCCGGATGCGGCCGACAGGGCAACGACGTCGGGCGACCACGATCCAGACTCGACGAGGTCGCCCTCGCCCGGGGAGCAGCCATCCGAAGCGAGCGGACCGACGGTGCGGGGCACGAGCACCGCCGTGGGACCGCCCGTACCCGGAAGACCCAACGGCTCGACCAGCGCATCGATCGGCGCCAGCACCGCCACGGCGCCGACCACGAGCACCACGACGCACTCGGCTCCGTCGGCGAAAGCGCGGCGAGCGGCCGTGATCGCCCGCAACCACAGCGGCGTCCTGCGGTGCCCTCGACGCAAGCTGCAGCTGACGTGCCTGCGAGTGGTCGTCGTCGATCCCGAACCAGGCCCGGTCGCTGCCGTTGAGCATCGGGCGGAGGTGGGGATCACCCGCCCACACGGGTGCGACGCGCCAGTCGGGGTGGACAGTCCGGATCGCGGCCGCCAGGGGGCCTGCGCTCGTCGTTCCGGGTGGGACGACGAGCAGGACGACGGGTGTCAGGCCGCGCGTGGTCATCCTCGGAAGTCCTCCATGGTCGGCCTATCTTGGCACGATGCCTTTCACGGACCTGGCCGCACTGCAGGCCGAGAACGCCGAACTGCGTCGCCGAGTCGAGTTGGCCGAGCGAGAGATCGGCGTGCTGCGCGCCGAGGCACTCGAACGTCGCACCGAGGTGCGATCGCTGGCCGAGGCGTTCCCTGCCGCGATGAGTCGTCATGCGCTGGTGACCGGCATGCTCCGCGACCTGCGCCGCCACCCGGACAGGAAGGGAGCGCTGGGGCGGGCGATCCGCAAGCTCGGCCGAGCGCCGGCAAAGGCAGCCCGGCTGGTGCGCGAGCGGGTGCGATGACCGCTCCGGGTCGTTCCACGGCGCCGGTCAAGGTCTTCGTCGCCCGCAACGGCAATGGGTTCATGCGCGACATCGCCGACTGGCTCGTCGAAGCGGCGACGGCGGGCGGACGCTCGGCAGTGCTCGTCGACGACGCGCTGCCATCCCTCGACGGTTCGATCAACCTGGTCGTGGCGCCGCACGAGTTCTTCGAACTGTTCGACGCGACGACCCACGAGCTGCAACGAGCCGCCGCCGTGAGCATCTGCGTGTGCACCGAGCAGCCGGACACGCCTTGGTTCCACCTGTCGGTCGATGCCTGCCGCCGCGGCATCGCGACACTCGACATCAACCCACAGGGCGTTGCTGCGCTGCGCGGGGTGGGCGTGCAGGCGCACCACCTGCGCCTCGGCGGCGTGCCTTCGCTCGACGTGTCCCGCACCGGTCCGCGACCGATCGACGTCCTGTTCCTCGGTGGTCTCGACGACCGCCGAGGCGCCGCCCTGGCGGAACTCGCGCCACACCTGTGGCAGCACCGGGCCGAGGTGCGTGTGTTCCGGTTCGATCGCCCCATCACCTCCACCACGCCGGGGGTGGTGTTCGGCCGCTCGAAGCACGAGTTGCTCGCGTCATCGACCCTGCTGGTGAATCTCCACCGCGATCGCTCGGCCGACCTGCCAGCCGGCGTGACGCCATCCCCGTACTTCGAGTGGGCACGGATGATCGAGGCGATGGCGAACGGCTGCGTGGTCGTCACCGAGCCGTCCGAAGGGGCCGCACCACTCGAGCCCGGGCTGCACTTCGTGGAGGCCTCGATCGACGAGATCCCGGCCGCGGTCGATGCACTTCTGGCCGACCCCGACCGGATCGCACACATCCGCAGCGATGCGTATCGGACAGTGATGGTCGATCTCGCCCTCGGCCGCGAGGTCGCACGGGTGCTGGACGCGCTCGAGCGCGACGTCCTGCCGCGCCTCGCCAGTCATGCCTGCACCACGGATCCGACCAAAGGGTTGTGGCGACTCGGCGGGACCAGGGTGACACCGCCCGTGCGACTCGGGCCCTTCCGTCCCGTGCGAGCGCTGCAGTTGAGGTCCAAGCAACTCGCCATGGCGGAGAACGCCGCGCTGCGACGGCTCGATCAACTGGCCTGCGTGCTCGCCCACGGTGACACCCAGCACGTCGTGCGAATCGAAACGCCCGCCTTCGCCGCAGCGACGCCGGACGTCACCGTAATCGTCACGCTCTACAACTACGCCGACCTGGTGGTGGAGACCCTCGACAGCATCGTGGCGAGCCGGGGCGTCGCGTTCGAAGTGATCGTCATCGACGACCACGCCACCGACCACAGTCGATTGGTGGTGGAGGCGTACCTCGCAGCGCATCCCGACGTCGCGATGGTGATGCTCGGCAAGGACGCGAACGAGGGCTTGGCAGCTGCGCGCAACACCGGCTTCGCCGAGGCTCGTGCCGATCTCGTGATGGTGATGGACGCCGACAACATGGTCTACCCAACTGCACTCGCCCGCCTTGCGGACGCGTTGCGCGACCAGCCCGATGCCGCTGCGGCGTACACGATTCTCGAGGACTTCGGTGCACAGCGGAACATCCGCAGCGCACTTGCGTGGGACGTCGATCGCCTCTGCGCGGCGAACTACATCGATGCGCAGGCGATGTGGCGACGCGACGCGTGGGAGAGGCTCGGGGGATATCGGGCCGACGACGACCACATCTTCGGGTGGGAAGACTGGGACCTCTGGCTTCAGCTCGCCGACGCCGGAGGTCATGCCGCCCTCGTGCCGCAGATGCTCGGCCGGTACCGCGTGCAGCCCGGATCGATGATCGCGCTCACCAACCTCGCCACCGACGAGGCGATCGATGCCATCCGCGCCCGCCACCCGCGGCTGCCCTGGCCAGCGCTCCCCTCGCGCTGAGCTCGGTCAGATCGGAGGCACCAGCTCCGGCGTGCCGACTTTCAGCGTGACCGGCTCGGGCTGACCGCCGTCGCACGGCGGACCGTCCGTCGACACCACGGCGGGCTCGGTCGGACGATCGGATGCGATGTCGAACTCCAGGGTCGCGGATTCGTCCGGTCCGAGCACGGCCGTGTCGGTGACTCCCAGCCGCTCCACCATCACCGTGCGCTGGTCGGCGCACGGGTTGGTGACCTCGATCCCCATTCGGACGACGTAGCGGACCGTCGCGAGCTGACGGAGCGAGAACTGCACCTCGATCGCGTCGTCGAGCATCCACCAACCCCGAAGTCGAGCGATCACCTCGCCCGTGAGCCCCTGCTCGCGCGTGGCATCCGGTTCACGCAGCACGTTGACGGCGTTCACGAAGTCGAACCCTGTCCCGATGCGGCACACGTCGACGCAGCCCTCCGACGCGACCGGTTCCGCCCGAACCTCGTAGAGCACGACGTCCTCGCGTGGATCGCCGTAGCTGTCGAGCTCGAGGGTGGCTCGCTCCACGAACCAGGGCTCCGTGAACTCGTACGTCGTCGGATAGCGGTTCTCACCAGTGATCGCCAGCAGGTGTGTCACGCCAAGCGCTGACAGGTACGACGCGAACCACTCTGGCCCGCGGCTGGCGGCGACGGCGGTGATGTCCTCGCGACTCTTGCCATAGAGCTGATTCACGGCAGTGGCGTCGTCGAGCATCGAGAACTCGAGCCAGGCCCGACCGTGCCGTTCGAAGGGCACGGCGAGCACGACGGGTTGGTCGACCTCGGCGAGCACGTCGCGCATCTCCTCGAAGTCGTCCCATCGCGCGCTGATCGGCCTGTCGTAGGGCGCGAGCTCTACGACACCGGTCGCTGCGAGCACCGACATGCTCGCGGTCGTGACCCATCGCGCACTTCCGCTCGGCCACGGGTGGGTGCGCAGATGTGTCCACAGGGCGACCGCACCTCGCACGGCGAAGATGCAGAGGAGCGCCTCGGCGATGATCGCCGACCGCTGGAAGAATCGCACGCCGGGCATGACGAAGCGGGCGAGTTCTGCGAGCGAACCGACGCGGAACAACGGCGTGTCGAACCCCGTCCTGGTCGACAGGAGCATCATCAGCACCGCAACCGCCGCAGCCGAGGTCGCCTTTTCGTCACAGCGGCGCCACAGCAACCACACGATCGTCGCCATGCCAACCACACCGACCACGATCCCGACGCCTTCGTAGGAGGAGCGGAACCAATGCCACGGCATCCGCAGGCCAGCCATCACGAAAGGCCGACTCTCCACTGACGCCGACCGAGACGCACTCGATCCCGGGGACGCCCCCAAGGACGCGAGGAGCCAGACGGGGAGGGCGATCGTGAACGTGACCACCATCACCGCGAACAGGCGCCCCCAACGCGGTCCGCCGCGGAGCCAATCGATCAGCGTGCGGACGTTCAGTGCGAGGACAAGGGCTGTCGCCGCGAGAGAGAAGTAGAACCAGTAGGCATCGAACAGCGCGGTGAAGGCCAGCACACCGGCGAGCCAGATCACGTTGCGCCGCCCTGGTTCGGTGCCGACGTCGATCGCCCGGCACACTGCGTAGATCGGCACGCAGATGAACACGTAGCTCGTGTAGTTGGCGGCCATCTTCGGCATCGCCGGTAGCATCTGCACCAGGATCGCCGCGGCAACGGCAGCCCCTGGACGGAGCGAGAGGCGGCGACCGAGCACGTACACAGCAAGCCCGGTCGCGATCCATCCGATGAGCACGAACAAGTTCAGGGACAACACCGGTGGAAACAACCGGGTCAACAAGAAGATCGACACCCACTGAATCGCCTGTGCGAAGAACTGCCATCGCATCAGGCTCTCGCCGCCGGGATACCCGATCAGCTCCGAGACCCCCCATGGAACGGCCAGGTGGTCGAGGATCCGTGTGATCCACACAGCCCCGTCGAGATCGGTCAACAGATCCGGTTGGGCGTAGGCGTCGCGTAAGTGACGGTTGCCGTGTGGCGACAGCACCCGCGCCATCACCAAGACTGGATAGACGCAAAGCACCAGGCCGACCGTCGCTCGCCGACGTCGAAGACCGGTAGACACGGCGGGCGACGCTATCGGTCGCCCGCCGGCGCGCCGGGGATCACCCCTCTGTTCGGGGTCGCCCGCAACAACCACCGGTCGTCGTTCTCAGCGCGAAGCGAACAGGTTCGTCGTGACGAAGAACTCGTCGATCTCGTTGTAACGCTGCATGGGACGCACGCCACGCGGGCCCACCCGCGACAGACGAAAGCCTCGCTCGGTGAAGAAGTACCAGAAGTCGCGAAGGTACGTACGGGTGTCGATGTTGCAGCCGCCGAACTCGAACTGCACCACCCGCACTGACTCCAACACCTTCGTCGCGCCGGTGAGCACGTCGAGTTCGCGACCCTCGACGTCAATCTTCAAGAACGTCGGCAACTCGAGCCCGGCGAACGCGTCGTCGAGCCTGACGACCTCCACCTCCTCGGCGTGGTCGAACGTCAGGTTGCGGTGATCCAGGTTGCGTCGCTCGAGACTCGCCAGCCCGCTGCCTGCGGTGTCCGCCCACAACGTGGCAATGCCGGGCTCGCGCCCGACGGCCGAGCGGTGCAGGTGAACGCCGTGTCGCCCGCCGACGCGATCCGACAGCACGGCGAACGCGGCAACGCTCGGCTCGAACGCGTGCACTGTGGCATCGGGAGCGATCGACAGCAGCGCCTCGGTCCAGGTGCCGACGTTTGCTCCCACGTCGGCCACCACCAGGGGCGCGCTGCGCGGACCGTGAAGGCCCAATCCGGCGCGCACTTCGTTGTTGACCGTATCGGTGCCCCAGCCCTTGCCTTGGCCAAGCTGCGCAGCGAGCTCGATCTTCTGCAGGAGCCCCACCGGCAACAACGACATTCCCTTCGAGACGACGGTGGCAGCAGTTGCTTTGGCGGACATATGCATCAGTGGGTGTTCTCGAGATTGGCGGCTTCGACCGAAAGATCGTGGCGCACCATCCGCTCGACGAGCTCGGGGAACGACACCTCACGCCTCCAACCGAGCTTGGTCTCGGCCTTGGTCGCATCGCCCACCAGCAGGTCGACCTCGGCCGGTCGCAAGAACTTCGGGTCGAGACGGACGTACTGTTCCCAGTCCTCGATGCCGGCGATCGCGAAGGCACGCTGGACGAATTCGCGCACCTCGTACGTCTCTCCCGTGGCGATCACGTAGTCATCGGGCTCGTCCTGTTGGAGCATCGCCCACATCGCCTTGACGTAGTCGCCTGCGTAGCCCCAGTCACGCTTTGAATCGAGGTTGCCGAGCACGAGTTCTTCCTGCAGCCCGAGCTTGATGCGGGCGACTGCATTCGAGATCTTTCGCGTGACGAACTCGAGGCCGCGGCGCTCGCTCTCGTGGTTGAACAAGATGCCGGAGCACGCGTAGAGGCCGTAGCTCTCGCGGTAGTTCACGGTGATGTCATGACCAAACACCTTCGCGCAGCCGTACGGCGAGCGCGGGTGGAACGGGGTCAGCTCGGTCTGGGGGGTCTCGCGAACCTTGCCGAACATCTCCGACGAGCTCGCCTGGTAGAACCGGATCGGGTTGTCCTGGCTGCCGCCGACGATGCGGATCGCGTCGAGCATGCGCAGGACGCCGGTGCCTGTCACGTTGGCGGTGAGTTCAGCCTGGTTGAACGACATCGCGACGAACGAGATGGCCGCGAGGTTGTACACCTCGTCGGGCTGCACTCGGGCGACGGCCGAGATCAGGCTCGACAAGTCACAGAGGTCCCCCTCGACGATCTCCACGTATGGGTGCTCGTGCTGGATCAGCTCTTTCCTCGGGTTGTTCTGGCCCTTCATCAGGCCGTAGATCGTGTACCCCTTCTCGTGGAGCAGATCTGCCAGGAAACGGCCGTCCTGGCCCGTGATTCCGGTGATGAGAGCGGTAGGCATCCGGGCGAGGCTACCTGGCGGGTACGACCGCGACCAAGCACTGCCGGGCCGGCACGGCTGAGCGGCGACCCGGCTGACGTGGGGTTCGTCAGTACACTTGCGCCGCCATGTCTCTCCGTTCGGCGGCCGCACACCGCAACCTCTTGTACCTGCTCGCCATGAAAGAGCTGAGGACGAGGTACAAGAAGTCGGTCCTCGGTTGGGCCTGGAGCCTGCTCAACCCGCTCACCCAGATGGCGATCTTCAGCGTCATCTTCCTGTACGTCTTCAAAGCCATCCCACCCATCGGCGATCCGAGCGGCGTCAAGAACTTCCCGATCTACTTCCTCTCGGGCGCGTTGCCGTTCAACTTCTTCTCGATCAGTGTCGGCGTTGCGATCGGGTCGGTGCAGGGCGGCGCCGGGCTGATCAAGAAGGTGCAGTTCCCGCACGAGCACCTCGTATTCTCCGTGATCGTCGCCCAGTTCGTCACGCTGCTGATCGAACTCACGGTCCTCACGGCAGCGCTGCTCCTCGCAGGCAACATGGTGTTGCCGTGGCTGCCCGTGCTCCTGCTCGTGCTCGGCCTGCTGGCCTTGTTCACCACCGGCGTCGCGCTGCTCCTCAGCGCTGCAAACGTCTTCTACCACGACGTCAACTACCTCTGGGGAATCCTCTCGCAGATTCTCTTCTATGCAACGCCGATCATCTACAACCCGGCGACGATCGAGGTGAGCGCCTTGCGATGGGTCGCTAACTACGGTCCAACCGGCAGCTTCATCACGGCCATCCACAACGTGGTGTACGACTTGCGGATGCCCGGTGTCGGCCGTCTCGCACAACTCGTGGTGATGTCGTTCACCTCGCTCTTCGTCGGTGCCTGGGCCTTCAACCGACTGTCACCTCGCTTCGCCGAGGAGATGTGAGCCATGGCTGATCTCGCGCTCGAAGTCGACCACGTCACCAAGACCTTCCGCCTCCACCACGACAAGGCGAACTCGATCAAGCAGCTCGTTGCGGGCAAGGGCCGAAACCGCTTCGATGACTTCGTCGCGCTGAAGGACGTCACGTTCGACGTGAAAGAGGGCGAGGTCTTCGGCGTCATCGGCCACAACGGGTCGGGCAAGTCGACGTTGTTGAAGTGCATGGCCGGCATCCTGCAGCCGAACGCTGGTTCGGTGCGGGTGCACAAGCGGATGTCGGCGCTGCTCGAACTGGGCGCCGGGTTCCACCCCGAGTTGTCGGGCCGCGACAACGTGTTCCTGAACGCGGCGATCCTCGGGATGAGCCGTCGTGACATCGCTGCCCGCTTCGATGACATCGTTGAGTTCAGCGGGTTGCAGAGCTTCATCGACGCTCCGGTGAAGACATACTCGTCGGGCATGTATGTGCGCCTCGCGTTTGCGGTGGCGATCAACGTCGACCCACGGCTGCTGATCATCGACGAGATCCTCGCCGTGGGCGACGTCACCTTCCAGCAGCGATGTCTCGAGAAGTTCGTCGAGTTCCGCAACGAGGGCCGAACCATCATCCTGGTCACACATGCGATGAACACCGTGAAGGACATGTGCGACCGAGCGATCTGGCTCAGCCACGGCGTGATCACCGGCGAGGGCGACCCCGCTGACCTGGTCGAGCGGTACACCGAGCAGATGCTCGGCGACATGGTGCGCGGCACTGACGGCAGTGTGCGCCGTGGCTCCGGTGAGGCCAAGGTGACTCGCGTCGAGATGTTCGCCGGCGACAACCCCAGCCCGGTGAAGCGCTTCCGCACCGGCGACTCGGTGCGACTGCGGTTGCACTACGAGTCGGCGACCTCGGTTCCGCGACCGGTGATCGGCTTCGAGATCGAGCAGCTCGGTGGGAGCACCATCACCACCCCGTGCACCCGCGATGTGGGCCTGGTGCCTGATCGGCTGGGCCTCAGCGGTTGTGTGGAGATCACCCTCGACGACGTGTCGCTGCTCCCGGGCACGTACGACCTGCACACGTCGATCACCGACTTCAATCGCTCGCACGTCTACGACCACCTGCACGTCGCGCTGCGCTTCGACGTGATGTCGGGCCGACCGTACGAATCGGGAGGCGTGATGACCCTGCGCCCGAGCTGGGATCTTCGTGTGGGGGGCATGCCGTGAAGGACCGTTTGAAGCAGCAGGCACGCCGGCTCACCGATCGAGTCCTCCTCCCCTACTTCGAGCCGCAGCGCGCCGAGCTGGCACAGCTGCGGGCGGGCCCCGACACGGCGAAACCGGTGTCGATCGACGCGGTCGATCAACCCGTTCGCGAGGTGCCGATCCAGCTCTGCGACTTCAACGCTCTCCTGCACGAGCTCCGCACCGTGGAGTTGGGTCGGATGGTGCAGGCCGAGCGGATCCTGCTGTCGGTCGGCTGCAGCGACCGGTCGTACTTCGATTGGATCGAACGAGCACACGGCCACGTGCCCGAGCACTGGGGCGTGGAGCTCTACCGTCCACGACCGAGCGACCTACCGGACAACGCACGATGGTTCGTGGCCTCGGCCAGCCACATGCCCGACATCCCGGACGGCTCGGTCGATGTGGTGTTCTCGGGCCAGAACTTCGAGCACCTCCGGCCCGACGACCTCGTCGGCTTCCTGCAAGAGGCACGACGCGTGCTCCGAGTCGGCGGCCACGTCGTGATCGACAGCCCCAACCGCCTCGTCACGCACCCCCTCCACTGGCGTCATCCCGAACACGTCGTCGAGACGAGCCCGGACGAAGCGACCGAGGTGCTTCGCCTGGCGGGATTCGAGGTCACATCGTGCCGTGGGCAGTGGCTCTGCATCGACGCCGACGGTTCACTGCTGCCGCTCATGCCCGAACCCGACGATCTGGCCGAGGTGCTTCGACGCTCGGTGCTGGCGACCACCGCGCCGGAGCGTTCGTTCTGCTGGTGGATCGAGGCGCAGCGTTCGGAGTCGGCGCCGCCGGTCGACGCCGCGCAGCTCCGGATCCATGTGGCCGGCCTCATCGACTCCCTCTGGGACGACCGCGTCTCGCGTGGGGCATGGCGGGCGATGCCGGGCGCTACCGGCCTCGTGCACCGTGCCGGACCGTTCCCCGTTTTCACCGGTTCGGTCCTGGCCTCGAGTGATGCCGACACCGCCGCCGCTGCCGGCGCCCCGCTCACCATCCGTCTTGTCGGCGATGACGGCACCGTGCTCGCGGAGGGCCACGACGAGGTGGAGCTCACCGTGGCCGACACGGTGTTCGGAGTGTGGGCCGAACTCCACGCCGTGGCCCCACTCGAACGGGTGCTCCCGGAGCACCCGGTGCGGATCAAGCCTCGCTGACGAGGAAGCCCCACACGTCGGACGCGTAGGCGTCCCACGTCGGGAACGTTCGGTCCGCCGCTTCCCGCCGAAGCCGATCGACCTCGGCGTCGTCGGTGAGCAGCAGCTTCATCGACTGGATGAGTGCCTCGAGGTCGTTGGGGTCGATCATGATCGACCCGCCGTCAGCAGCGATCTCGGCCATCGAGCCGTAGTTCGACGTGATGACCGGTGTGCCACTGGCGATCGACTCGACGATTGGCAAGCCGTATCCCTCGAGCAGCGACGGGAACACCGAGAACCGGGCGAGCCGATACGCCGACCACAGCTCCGTCTCGGTCGCCCGCTTGCGGACCTGCAGCGGGCGGTTGCCGGCGATGAGCCGCTCGACCTCCTCGTCGAAGGCCTCCGAGCGCCAGCCGCTGCCGCCGATGAAGACGAGGTCGAACCAGTGACCCGACGACCAGAGTGCTTCTGCCGCCTCGAGCACGACCATGTGGTTCTTCCGCGGTTCGTGGCTGCCCACCACGAGCACCATCGGCGCACTGCCGAGGTCGAGGTCGGCGCGAACCCGATCGAGATCGCTCTCGCGCACCTCGGCCGGCGACGGCGGCAACAGATGTGCGGCCACCCGGGGCCCGCTGAGTCCCTGGGAGCGCAGCGCGTCGTTGAAGGCCCGGAAGTCACCCGCTGCGGCGCCGCTGATCGCCGAGAGGCGGCTGGATCGCTTCACCATCGACAGGTAGAGACTGAACACGTGCGACATCGCCTCGGTCACCGTCTCGGCAGCGGTCACCGGGATGATGTCGTAACCGATCATCGAGATGCCCCGAAGCACCCCAGCGCAGCTGAGCGCCCGGTACCCCTCGGTGCGCGCCGGCTCGGCGGTCAGTTCGGGCAGGAGGAGGGTGGAGCCCCATGGCACCACCACGTCCTGCGGACCGTCGTCGAACGAACGAACGGTGAGCTGTGTACCGTGCGACGATGGGAGATGGTCGCGCCAGTTTCGCAATCGTTCTACCTCATTCCCTCCGAGACGCCGCAGACCGCTTCGGCCGTAGTCCCACCAGACGGTCACGAGGTCGTGCTCATCGAGCCAGCGCGATGTCACCTCGCGCACGACCCGCTGGATGCCGGTCTGCAAGTCGTGTTGTGCGGTGTGGGTCACGTCGGCCACCACGCCACCATCGATGATGTCGAGGTGGCTGACGATCGACGTGCCCGCCCGGACTGTCTCGAGGAAGAGCCGCGTGAGGTGATCGGCGAGTACCGCCGGTGAGGAACGGCGGACGGTCCGCGCCTCGAGCGCGCACGGTCGATTCGTCCGGGTAGCGACCGGTGGCCACGACGTGACCGAGCCATGCAGTAGCCATTGCCGGTGCATCGGACGACGTGATCGCGGCGGCCAAGTCGCGGATCGGGTCGGCCCCCACGCGCTCGGTGACGGTGCTCACCCGGCGGAGCAGCTCCGCCGCCTGTGCTGCTCGGATCTCGAACGCCGACACGACCGCTGCCTCGGGCGTCACGAACTCGTCGTGCTCGTCGTGCTCGTCGTGCTCGTCGTGCTCGTCGACAACACCGCCGGAAGCACTCGAGGCGTCGGAGGATGCCGGGGGCGCTGTGGCCGACGATGCAGCGGCCTCGTCGCTCCGCCGCCCACGGCTCGTGCCACGAAGGGCCCGTAGCGGCGTTGTCACACGCCACGAGACGGTTGCCCGAATGGCACGCAGTTCGGCCTCGACGTTGGCCAGTTGGGAGGCGACCTCACCGTAGGCGGCTTCTGCCAGCCCACGACCGACACGGTCGTCGTGGAGAGCCCGCCGCGCATCGATGAGCGCGACGTGAGCCTGGAGGGTCTCCCGACGCCAGCGGACGCTGTTCTGCGCGTACTCATCACGCTCGGACGTCGACTTCTGCAGGTCGCGCTGCACGCGGTCGAGCGCGTCGGTCAGGTCGTCGAGTGCCACCTGCCGGCGCAACACCTCGCCGCGGCTCTCCTCCAGTTGCCGCTCGATCTCGCGGGTATGGGGTTCGAGGTTCGCCAGCAGTCGACGCGTCTCGTACTGATGCCGCTGTTCGAATGGCTGGTCGAAGGTGCAGGCCGGATACGACAGCACCGACTCGAGTTCTGGATGCGACTCGTGGACGTAGAAGCGGTTCAGCCCGTCAAAGAGGCAGAACAGGTAGCCCGCTGCGAACACGTCGGGTTCCCAGACGTCATGAGCCTGGATGGTGGAGCCGGGCACGGTGGCCTCGACGACGAGCACCCATGGTCGCCACTCCACGAGCGCCGCTCCGGCGATCACGTCGGCCTCGAGGCCCTCCACGTCGATCTTCATGAAGTGGATGTCGGCGCCGGCGAGCCCCTCGCTACGCAACACGTCATCGAGCGTGCGTACTGCTACCTCGATCTCGACGACGTCGCCAATGCGCTGCCGAGCGAGATCCGCCGCACGGTCATCGAAGGTCGACAGTCCCGTGCCGTCCACCACCGTGAGCCGGGCGACACCTTCGGCGCGACCGATGCCACACGCCACCGTGCGGTCACCCGGGCGTTCGGTCGCGAGCGCGGTCGCGTAGGCGGGCACCGGTTCGATGTTCACGCCGCGCCAGCCGCGCTCGTAGAAGGCGGCAGTCACCGAGTCGACCACAGGATCGGCGGCGCCGACATCGACATAGCGACCCTTCGGGATGTGGCCGAGTGCGCGCCACAACACGACGTCTTCGAAGTTCTGGGCGTACGAGACGAAGGCGCGGACCGGCTGGCCCGCACTGTCCGTCAGATCGGTGATGTCAGAGGACATGTGAAACGTCACCTCGGGGGCTGATCGGCGGTGGTCTTCGATTCGAGCGAGATGCCGAGTCGCGGCAACGCACTCCGAAACATGCTGTTCCAGTCGTACTGTCGCGCGTGCTTCTCCGCTGCTCGATGGCGTCGACGCCACTCGGCGGGGTCGTCGAGCAGCCGGCAAACCGCATCGGCAAAGGCGGTGGCGGTGGGCTCGAGGAGCTCGGCCCCCGCATGGTCGACGAGCT
Source organism: uncultured Acidimicrobiaceae bacterium (assembly GCA_963791635.1). Taxonomy (GTDB): domain Bacteria; phylum Actinomycetota; class Acidimicrobiia; order Acidimicrobiales; family Ilumatobacteraceae; genus VFMC01. The sequence continues at coordinate 1,063,091 of CAWBTC010000017.1, read as the reverse complement.
CCGTGGCGTTGGGGGGCACTGGAGTGAGCAGGATCGGCAGCGCGGCTCCGAGGTACGCCTTGAGCTTGCCGGGATCTGCAAAGCGGCTGAACGACGACTCGTCCGTCTCGTACGGGGCGAGGGCCACGACACCGGCGGAGAGCACACGTTCGACCTCAGCGAAATCGGCGACGAAACCGTGGAACATCACGAGATCGTCCACCTGCTTCTGGGATGCAAGGGCACGTAGGCCTTCGAGCATCGGTCCGCCTCCCACCACGTCGATCGGCACGGCGCGGCCACGGCGACGGAGCTCCGCAGCGAGGTGCACCACGAGCGACACTCCCATGCGTTCGACGAGGTGGCCGAGGAACACGAGTCGCGGCGCGACGAGGCGATCGGGGCCGGTGCGCGGTGCCTCGTCGATCCACGACCCCATCGGCACGATCTCCGCGGGGCACCTGGCAGCCGTGAGCCCGTAGGCCTCGAGCCGCCCGTGATACGCGGCATCCGACAGCTCCACCCGAGCATCCGACGACGTGACAGCCCACTTGTCGAGGCGCTCGTAGACCCTGGTCAACAGGTTCGTGCCAAAGCGCTCCGGTACGAAGTCGACGCTCCAGTGGATCACGTGCCGCACCCGTCCGGCGCGTCGGCGGAGGAGACCCTGAGCGGTGACGAGGCAGTTGAAGCTCACCCAGACGTCGGCCGCCGGCAGTCGCAGCGGCGTGACCGGGTCGAACAGGTAGGTGAGCGGTGGCTTGTTCGGCCGACGGGCGACCCGGACGGCACCCGACACCAGCTCGTCGACGCGGTGTTCGCCCGGTCCCTCAGGCACGAGCGGGTGCGTGACGACATGAACCGTGGCAGCGCCCGACTCGACCAGAAACCTGCCGAGTGCCTTCGACGGCCCGTCAGCGAAACCGCTCGTGGCCACGATGAACCGGCCGCCGCGCAGTGGGACGGGGTCCAGATCCGGTCGGTCCGCGTCAGCCACGGTGGATCCTCGAGACGTGTGGCCGCACAGTCATTCGACTGTAGACCACAGCCTCGCCGCGAGGTGTGCAAGGTGCCGAACGATGGCAGTGGCAGACTGGGCGTGATGTCGACCGACGATTCCCCTGCGCCTTCGCTCTCGGTGGTGGTCCCTGCGTACCGCGAGGCCGAGACGATCGGCGAGGCGCTCCGTCGGCTCACCAAGGCGCTCGACGAGATCGGCCGCACCTATGAAGTCATCGTCGTGTCTGACGGCAACACTGATGGCACCGAGGCACGCGCCATCGAGTTCGGCCACGAGCATCTCATCGTCGTGCACTACGAGCCCAACCGAGGCAAGGGTTTCGCGATCAAACATGGCGCAGGCCTGGCCCGAGGCGAGGTGGTCGTGTTCATCGATGCCGATCTCGACATCCACCCGGACAGCATCGCCCCGATGCTCGACCTCCTGGAGCGTACGCCGGCCGACGCGGTGGTGGCCTCCAAGGTGCACCCCGACTCCCACGTGTCCTACCCGCGGTTTCGTCGGATCCAGAGCAGCGTGCTGCGCCTGTTGATCCGCGCCCTGTTCGATCTCAGCGTCTCCGACACGCAGACCGGCCTCAAGGTCTTCCGCGCCCCGTTGCTGACCACCTGCCTGCCACACGTGACGAGCGAGGGGTTCGCGTACGACCTCGAGTTGCTGGTGCTCGCCAACGACCATCACTTCAAGGTGATCGAGGGCCCGCTCGAACTGGACTACAAGTTCTCCAGCACCACCGGCACCGGCGCCGTGGTCAACGTGCTCCGCGACCTCTTCGCACTGCGTGGACGCCGAAAGGCCGGCATGGCAGATGGCAGCTGGCTGTCCTGATCACTGGCCCTGATCACTGATACTGGCGGCGGTCGGTCGTACCAGTTCAGTCCTCGGTCTCGACGAGCGGGCAGAACGGCTCGTCGAAGTAGAAATCGAATGCCTCGGAGATCCCGTCGGTGACGCCCTGCTCATAGTAGTCGGGCCAGACGGTGGCCTGCCAGTGCAACAGCGCCGCACACCTTTGAACAGCAGGCACCCCGTCGTCGAAGGCATCGACGAGCCTGACGTTCTTGCCGTAGTTCACCACCAACTGCTCCGACAAGCGCCAGTTCACGGTGTTCTGCACGAACAGCACCGACACACCGATGGCGAGCACCACCCGGGCCACCGTCTCGCCGCGTCGGACCCACGCCGCCCGGGCCACCACTGCGAGACCGAGAGCGACGGCCGACGACGTCATCGCGTACCACGTGTACACGTACCCAAGGCCTGGCGCCTCGTCCTGCACCTTGATGGTGACCGACTGCAGCGCGAGTGCGAACGTCGCAGAGACCGTCACTGCAAGCACGCACGACACACTCGACAACAGCGACATCGGGATCGGCTCTGTCGGCTCTGTCGGCTCTCTTGGCGCGCAATCACCCGACGTCAACCACCACGAGCCGGCGCAGAGACACAACGCCGTCGTACCGAACACGAAGAACACCAACCCCACCCGGCCACCGAGAGCATCGCTGGACCGCTGCCATGCCGCGCCGGGCAGGGACGTGATCGCACCACGTGCGAAGGTGGCGGCAGCACCCGACAGTCGGATCGTTGTGCCCGCGTACGCGGTCGACCGCTCGCCGGTGACGGTTCGGCCGAACAGCACCAGTGCTGCCGGCAGACCGGCCACCAGCCAGCCCGGCCACCGCGATCGAGCCTGCCCCGGGGCGCCGCTCGCGACGCGCCTGCCACCAGGAGACGGCCAGCAGGCCGAACGATGCCATGACCGCACCGATGTTGAGTTCGTAGTACAACACGGCGGCACCGGCACAGAGGGCGGTGAGCACGATGCTGCGTGGTGAGCGACGTTGCGCCAACCGCGCGGCTGAGCCGATGAGCACGAACCCGAGTGCGGCGGCGCCGTACCCGGCCAGCGGGTAACTCGCGACCGGGTCGTTCGACCACAGCGCATGGATCTGCACGGTGGAGAACAGCACGAACGACACCCACACGAATGCCGTCCGAAACCGGATCGACCTGCTGCAGTACTCGCTCAGACCGCACCAGCACCACCCGATTGCCGCCGCGCACAGCACGAACACCACGTACTTCGTGATCGCGAAGAAGGCGGCGGGATCGAGACCGAACCAGGCGGCGGTACTGAGCCAGAGCCAGTTGTAGACCGCGCCGGTGACCGTCCCGAGGATCCGAAAGCTGCCTCCCTGCGTGGAAGCGCTCCAGCCGAAGTCGACCGCCGCAGCAATCCCGGGGCCGGCGACGTCGAACTGTGAGTACGGGTTGAACAGGTCGTCGGCCATCACCGGAGCGGCCAGCACGGGATAGAGCAGCACGATCGAGACACCGAGGTACACCGTCGCCTCGATCCATGAGCGCAGCGTTGGTCGCGGCCACCGCCCCCTGCTCGACATCGGGCGAACCGTAGCACCGGGCACCGAAGTGACACGATGAACCCCGGCTAGCGTTCGGGCCGATGGATGGCCGGTGGCAACGACTGCGGAACGTGCCTGCGGTGGGTGCGCTCACCGTCGGCCTCGGTGTCGTGCTGCTCGGATCGCTTGCGGTCCGCGACGAACTGCCAATCCCGCCAACCCCAACGCCAACGCCGATCGTCATCGCCGTCGACGGCGCCTCGATCGGCAGCGAGACCGCCGATGGCGCCCCGTTCTGGACGATCGATGCATCGGCCGCGACCATCAGCATCGGCAACACCACGGCAGTCCCGATCAATGCTGTCCTCCGCTTCCTCGCGGTCGACGGCCCGTGTGGCGAGGGCGGCACCATCACCCTGGAGGGCGTCGGATCGCCGCAGGAGATCGAGTTGGAACCGGGTGGCGCCACCGACGTGCAGGTGCCCGACGTCTCGGTCGGGCCACTCGACGCCGTCACGGTCACGCTCACGCCCGACGGTCCCGCGTGCGATCCGGTGGGCGACGACCCCCGCTCTATCCACTTCCAGTTGCTCGCCGTGGAAGCCTCGGCGAGCTGACGGCCTGCCGCTAGTGTCCGTCGGATGTCGGGAACGATCATCCATGCGTGATGGCGCCCGCCGCGCCGGCCTCACCCTCGCACTCGCCGGCATCGACCCGCGGGCAACCGTGCGGGCGATCGCGAACACGCCCCGCTTCGTGCGCCAGCATCGCGAGTTCCGTCGTCTGAGCAAGGCTGCGGGCACGCCGCCGCCGAGACTGCGCGAGGCCCTGCCGGCCCTCACCGATGCACGCGACTCGGCCGGAACGATCGGCGAGTACTTCCTCGCCGACCTCTGGGCTGCACGGCAGATCCAGCGTCAGCAACCCGAGCGGCACCTGGACGTCGGGTCGCGCATCGACGGCCTCGTCGCCCACCTGCTGACGTTCACCACCGTCGACGTGGTCGACATCCGGCCGCTCGTGTCAACGGTCGAAGGACTCCGCTTCGTGCAGGCCGATGCCTCGGTGCTCGACGGCATCAGCGCCGCGTCGGTGTCGAGCTTCCACGCCCTCGAGCACTTCGGGCTCGGGCGCTACGGCGACCCGCTCGACGCCATCGGCCATATCAAAGGCCTCACGGCGCTCGGCGGAACCGTGACACCTGGGGGCCACCTCTACGTCGGTTATCCCGTGGGCCGAGCCCGCGTGGTCTTCAACGCACACCGTGTGATCGATCCGCGCCTGGCGATCGAGACGCTGACCGACTTCGATCTCGTGGAGTTCGCGATCGTCGCCGACGGCACGATCTCGCCGGCGGACCCGGACGACATCGCCGCCATGGAGTACGCCGTCGGCCTCTACCACTTCCGTCGCCGCGGCTGACCTGACCTGACCAGACCTGACCGGCAAGGTCTTGCGTCAGGCAGAGCGGCGCAACAGCGTCCGGGCCGTGCGCCTCCAGGCATGGGTCGGCACCGTGACCGCCAACAGCACGATGCCTGACGCTGCGAGCACGCCCGCGTAGAAGTTGTCGGTCTTGGGGCCGAGGTACAGGGCGAGCACCTCTACGACGCCGACGGCGAGCATCCAGCCGAGGAAGTGGCCCTGCTGGCGAGCAAGGAAGTGCTGGATCAGCAGGTTCAAGAGGGCGAGCGGTGCGACAGCGAGACCGATCTTCCAGGCCGTGTCCGCAGCTGCGGCATATCGCTCGCCGTACAACGTGGTGAACAGCAAGTCGCCCATCATGTACAACGCCACCACGGACACGCCGACCACGACGGCGACCACAGCCGCTGCGCGCACGGCGAGGTCGGACACCGACTCACCGTCCTTCGAGTTCTTGGCGAGGCGCGGGAAGATCAACTGCGCAATGACCACAGGCACCCACAGCACGGCCTTGCCGAGCACCGCCGCGGCGCCGTAGATGCCAGCGTCGGTATCGATGAAGAACGCTCGGGCGAACAACACGTCGGCGCCGAGGATGAACCAGAACAGCGTGTAGGCGAAGAACGCCCGTCGCACGTCGGGGTCCAGCGCATGCGTATCGATCGCACCTGCATCGTGCGTCGCTCGCAGGCCGAGCACTGCGACGAATGTCGACGACAGCACCAGTCCGGCGACCAAGCCCGTGGCACGGAACCCGACGGCGAGGACCGCAGTGGCGACCGCCACCTTCGCGATCGCTTGCGCCGTGGTGTACAGCGCCATGCCGGTGAAGCGCTGCAGGCCCTGCAAGCGGCCGATCGCGATGGAGTCGACTGCCGCCGGGACAACGAACACGCCGAGCAGTATCAGCGGAAGCGAGCCGATGTTGAAGAACCGCGACGCGATCGGCGAGATCAGCACCGAAACGCCGATGAGCGCCACGCACACCATCAACGTCGACCGAGTGAGGCCATCGATGAAGTGGCCGCCCTCCTCGTGCTCGCCGGTCGCGATGGCACGCGCTGCTGTGGTCTGGAGTGCGGAGCCTGAGACCGTGATCACCGTGATCACCGCCATCAGGCCGGTCAGGAGGCCGTACTCGGCGACGGTGAGAAACCGCCCGACGACGATCTGGAAGCCGTAGTTGGCGAGGTTGGCCACCACCATCGCAATGCCGATCACCACGCCGCTCGAGCGGGTGACGAGCTTGGCATCGACTGTCGTTTCCTGTTCCTCGATCGCCACGGACCCTCCTCGGCGACAGCGTAGGTCGACCGCCAGCCACTATCGTGGCCCCTCGGTCACACCCCTGTGCAGGAGGCTGCCATGTTCGAGATCAGCACCCCCCGCGACGCCAAGATCTACGTCGCAGGTCACCACGGGTTGGTGGGCGCCGCGGTCGTCCGCCGTCTGGAGCAGGCGGGTTTCACCCATGTGCTCACCGCGAGCCGCGAGCAGCTCGATCTCCGCGACCAGGCTGCCGTGAACTACTGGTTCCGGGCCAACCGCCCCGACTACGTGTACCTCGTGGCCGGAACCGTCGGCGGCATCTGGGCCAACGCGAACCGTCCGGCGGACTTCATCTACGACAACATGATGATCCACGCCACCGTCGTACATGCGAGCTACTTGTACCAGGTGAAGAAGCTGTTGTACCTCGGCAGCTCGTGCATCTACCCACGCCTTGCGACGCAGCCGATGACCGAGGACGCATTGCTCACGGGGCTCCTCGAGCCGACCAACGAGCCGTATGCCATCGCGAAGATCGCCGGAATCAAGTTGTGCCAGGCCTACCGCAAGCAGTACGGCTGCAACTTCATCTCGGGCATGCCAACCAACCTCTACGGCCCGAACGACAACTTCGACTTGGAGACTTCGCATGTCCTGCCAGCTCTGATGCGCAAGGTGCTCGAGGCCAAGCTCGAGGGTCGCAACGAGATCGAGGTGTGGGGCACCGGTTCCGCAATGCGCGAGTTCCTCTACGTCGACGATCTGGCCGATGCCTGCGTCTTCCTGATGGAGCACTACGAGGATGACGGCCACATCAACGTCGGCACCGGTGTGGAGGTGTCGATCAAGGAGCTCGCCGAGACCCTCATCGACGTGATCCACCCGACGGCCACGATCAGCTGGGACTCGGGCAAACCCGACGGAGCGCCTCGCAAGCTGCTCGACGTTTCCAAGCTCACCGACGCTGGCTGGACCCACGGCACCAGCCTCCGCACTGGCATCGACCAGACATATGCGTGGCTCGAGGCCAACTTCGACCACGCCCGGGGCATCGCAAAGGCCCCCGCCCCGCTGCCCGCGTGACGGACGACTAACTGATGCGTGCTCGGGCCAGCACCACGGTGTTGGCCCCGAGCTTGGGCAGCTTGGCAGCCACCTTGTCGATCTGACGCGCCGGCGTCGGCAGCGCGCCAAACGGGGCTGAGCGCACCTCGATCACGTCGAAGCCGTGGTACTCGAGGAACTGCACGACCGACGTGCAGGTGAACAGGCGCAGGTGGCCCACGATGTCGCTGCCGGGGCGACCGAACACCTTCTCGAAGCTCACCTCGGAGTAGGCCGGTTGCAGGCCGACGAGCAGTGAGATCCGGTTGAACCAAGCCGCCAGGTTGGGAGTCGACAGAGCCAGGTGACCCCCCGGCTTCAACACGCGGTGGATCTCTCGCGCGTAGCCATCAGTGTCCACGAGGTGCTCGACCACGTCGTCGCTCACGACGAGGTCGAAGCTGTCGGAGGTGAAGGGCAGGTGCTCAGCATCGCCGACGAGACCAGGCCGCACCTCCAGGTACCCGGTCACTGCCTTGGCCGACACGTCGAGGCCGATCACATCGAGGTCGGGTCGGTCGCCGAAGAGCACGCGGCTGTTCGAACCGTGACCACACCCGAGATCGAGGATCCGACCCGACGGGAGACCTCCGAGGCGACGCTCGATGAAGCCAGCCTGCACCTCGAGCACCGGGTTGGCCACCCAACCCTCCCCCATCGAGATCTGGCCGTAGAACCTTGTGCTGCTCTTGTTGCTCATTGTGTGCGCTCCTGTCGGAAGTCTTCGATCGCTGCGAACAGGTGCGACTCGACTGCGGCCGCGACCTCGGCCCACGGCACGAGTGAGGACCGCACGTCGATGCGAAGGTCACCACGGAAGAACCGTACGAGCGCGTCGCCCATCGCTTCGGGCGTCGGGTCGACGAGATGACCGCCGGATGCCGGGATCGAGTCGACCAGTCCTGGAGCCCGGTAGCCGATCGTTGGCGTTCCGCACGCGGCAGCTTCGCTCACATTGAGCCCCCAGCCCTCGCGCACGGACGCTGCAGCCAGCACGTGTGCGCGGGCGAGGCGCTCTTCACGTTCTCGAGCGGGCACGCGACCGAAGAACGTGACACCGGCGGCATGACGCCCCTCGAGCTTGGCGCGATACGGGCCATCACCGATCATCCACAGCTGGGCTTCGGGGAACTCGCCACGTACTCGGGCGAACGCATCGACCACGTGATGCGGGCGCTTGCTCTCGACCAAGCGGGCGAGGAAGACCACCGTCGGCACCGGCTCCTTCGCGACATCGGGCACCTCGATCGGTGCCGCGCCGATCGGCAGCGGGTGCGCGCCCGCGATGCCGTACTGCTCGAACGATTGAGCCGATGAGGGCGAGTCGGTGACAACGCGCACCTTCCGGTAGCTCCTCAGCCACCACGGCTCCATCAGGTAGCGACCGACGATTCCCACCGGTAGCGGCACCTCGTACCGCCACACTTCGCGTGCGAGCTGGTGGATCAGGGCCACCACGGGCACGCTCGTCACATACCTAGGCGTGAGGAACGGTCGGGTGTTCACCTCGTCGATCACCGCGTCGAAGTTGCCGATCCCGTCGGACTTCCAGAACGAACGCGCGGCCCGGTACACACCTATCCGGCTGCCGCGCCGGATGACCCGAACACCCTCGACCACCTCCTCCGCCGGTCGTCCTTCCACGGCGGCGACGAACAGGGTGACGCTGTGGCCTCGCTGCACGAGCTCGCGGGCGAAGCCCTCCGTGTACACCTCAGCACCACCGGCGGCGGGGTGAGCGAGGTCCTTCCAGTTGAAGATCAGGATCCGCAAGGGACGCTCAACCGGCACGTCGACGCCTCCACGACAGCCCCCGCAAGGCGACCCCGCGCCACATGCCGACGAGGTACGCCACACCGAACGGCACTGCGTAGCGGCCGAGCACCAAGGAGTCGTGTCGCTGTGCGCCGAGGCGCTCGGAGGCAACGGCGGCACCGGCCGAACCAGCCGCAGCGAGCAGCAACGCACGGATCGGGTGGCGGATCAGGAACCACAGCCCGACCGGAGTTGCGGCCAGCACGACGACGATCGCCTCGGCGAACCGAGCGCCCGGTCGGAGGTACCCGTCGATCAGCACGGTGCCGCGGTGCTCGGCGTGCTTCAGGAACGCCTTCACGGTCGTGCGCGCGTTGTACGTGCTCCGATAGTCGGGCGAGATGTTGATCGGCACCCGTTCGGCCACCCAGCGCAGCACTGCGGTGTCGTCGTTCACCTTGTGCCAATCGTCCACCGTGGGGTCGAACGCATCGAACGCGTCCATGAGCATCTTGCGCGGGGCGATGAGCGCCGTCGTGCCCTTGGGGTAGAAGTCGAAGTCGGCGATGCCGTACGACATCGCGCGCGGCTCCTTGAAGTAACGCCGCCAAGCCACGTGCTCGATCGCTTGCCAGAATCCGGCAATCGGATTCCCCTCAGTGGCAGCATCCACGTGGGACGTCCAGACCGATGTTGCCGGGTCGCGCACCTGAGGCATGACGAACGCAAGCGCGCCCTTGCCGATGAAGACCCGGGTATCGATGAACAGCACCGTGTCGGCGAGGGCTGCGTCGAGACCCTTGCGACGAGCAGCGAAACGGCCCTGGTTGGACTGCGAGATCAGGTGCAACTCGACAGGTCCCTCGCGCAGCGCCGACGTCGCCTCTGCGACCGTGCCATCGGTGGAGCCGTCGTCGACGAGGAGCACTTCGGCCCCGATATCGGCCTCGATGATGGCGGCCTCGAGGTGCTGCAGACATCGACCGATCCAACCCTCGCCGTTGAAGACCGGGATGATCACCGACAGCGAGGGTGACGATGACGCTGAGGTCACCGGCGAACCGCCCGCTGTGCGCGGACGCCCAGCGGCGAGTAGCGGACGATGCAGTAGAAGGCCCGCACGCCGTCGCGCCAGCCGATCTTCTTGCCCTCGGCGTAGGTGCGGCCCGAGTACGAGATGCCGACTTCGAACACACGCCACCCACCGCGGGCGACCTTCGCCGTGATCTCGGGCTCGAACCCGAAGCGGTTCTCCTCGATCACGATGCTCTGGATCACGTTGCGACGGAAGGCCTTGTAGCACGTCTCCATGTCGGTGAGGTTCAAGTCGGTGAACAGGTTCGACGTCAGCGTCAGCAGCTTGTTGCCCAGCGAGTGCTTGAAGTACATCACCCGGTGCGGACGACTGCTCACGAAACGCGATCCGAACACGACGTCGGCCCTGTCAGCAACGAGCGGCTGGAGCAACAGGTCGAACTCCTCCGGGTCGTACTCGAGGTCGGCGTCCTGCACGACCACGTACTCGCACGTGGCCTCGGCGAAACCGGCGCGAAGCGCGGCACCCTTGCCCTGATTGACGCTCTGGAGGATCACCTTGACCCGCGGCTCGTCGAGGGCCGAGAGGATCTCGCGGCTCTTGTCCGTGGAGCCGTCGTCGACGACGATCACCTGGCCCACAGAGTGCTGCGCGAGCACCGTGTCGATCACGGAAGCGACCGTCGCCTCTTCGTTGTAACAGGGGATCACCACACTGAGGCAGCCCTGCGGAACGGTCGTCATCCGGGCGAGCATACCGATCGCAGTCACGGCCGAACGGCAAGGCCGATCGCTCGGGCGGCTACCCGGAAGCGCCCGCCCGCCAGTGCCAGCAGGGCCTGCAGTCCGCTCTGCAACCGAACGGTCGTGCGGACCAGGCCTGCTCGACGGGCTCGACGCCAGCCGATGGCACCCGCCGCTGCGGCCAGCTCCCGACACGCTGCAGTCTCTTCTTCGGTGCGCGACAACGTGGCCGAGTTCTGCTGGGTCTCCGACGCCGCGTGGCGCCGGTAGCGGTACAGGCGGGACGGCTCCAGTTCCACGGCACCTCCCGCAAGGATCACCCGCCCGTAGAGCATGAGGTCCATCACCTGCCGCCACCGGTCGTCCCACGCCGGCCGGTCGAGCAACGACCATCGGTACGACACCGCCGGACAGTAGAAGAACTGTCCGCGCAGCAGCACGCGCAGTCCCTGCTCGCCGCTCAGCCGGTCGAGCCGTCGAGGCCACAAGGCCGCTTTCACCCGGTCGGGCAACGGCAGGTGCGGTGCCCCGTCGACATCGATCACGGTCACCTTCGGTGCCACGCACGCGGCGTCGGGACAGCGGGCGTGCGCGGCGTGCATCGTGGCGACGTAGTCGGGCTCCAGGAGGTCGTCCGCGTGGAGGATCACGCCGAGCTCGGCGCCTGCTGCTCTCGCCACCTCGACGCAACGGTTGAAGTTCCCCGCGACGCCGAGATTCGTCGGGTTGCGCTCGACGCGGATCCGATCATCGTCCACCTCGGTCACGACCGCCGCCGCGCTGTCGTCGGGCGAGTCGTCCACGACCACGCACCACCAGTGCGGATCGGTCTGCGCCACCACGCTGTCGAGCGTGAGCCGCAGATACGCGGGGTTGGCGTAGTACGGCACGGTGACGGCGTACGGCTGGTCGGGCATCGCCTTGCGAACGCTACCGGGCTGTCGTGATCAGCAGGGGCCGGACGCCGCCCACCGCTTGGCAGAGGGACAATCGCCTACGCTCGGTGCCCATGTCGACCACTGCCAAGCAGGCGCTCGTGCTGCTCTTCGGCGGCATCGTGATCGGCGGGTTCATCCTCCGCCTCGCCCGCAAGCGGCTGCTCAGCACACGCTATGCCATCGGATGGCTCGTCATCGGCGGCCTGGTGGCGATCGCCGCTGCGCTCATGCCCTTCGTCGGCCGCCTCGGTCGCCTCGCGAACATGACGCCGACTGCGGTGCTGTTGACGATGAGCTCGGTGCTCTTGCTGGCGATCTCCGTGCAGCTGTCGATCAGTGTGTCGCAGCTCCAGGAGCGCCTGCGCACCACCGCCGAGGCGCACGCGCTGCTGGCCCGACGGCTCGACGAGTTGGAGCAACGTGCCGATCACTGACACCAACGTGCACCGCGGCGTGCTCGTCGTCATCCCCGCCTACAACGAGCACGACTGCATCGCCGCTGTGGTCGACGAGGTTCGCGGCGCCGGATTCGACTGTCTCGTGGTCGACGACGCCAGCCGCGATGACACCGCCGACATCGCGAGAGCACACGGGGCGGCGGTCGTGCAACTGCCGATCAACCTCGGCGTGGGCGGCGCCCTGCGCACGGGGTTTCGCTACGCGGTCGACCACGACTGCACCACGGTCGTCCAGGTCGACGCCGACGGCCAGCACGTGGCCGATCACATCCGCCACCTCCTCGCAGCTCTCGACGAGCAGTCCCTCGACATGGTGGTGGGGAGTCGATTCGCCGGCGACAACGGCTACCGGATGACCTTCGTTCGCCGCCTGTGCGTGCGGGTGTTGTCGTCGGTGATCCGTCGCACGGGCAAGGCTCGCATCAGTGATCCCACGTCGGGTTTCGCGCCGTCCGCAACCCCCTGCTCGGCGCGTTCGCGGCCGACTTCCCTGCCCACTACCTCGGTGACACGTTCGAAGCCGTGCTGGTGGCCGCGCGCCGCGGCTACCGGCTGGGAGAGATCCCCGTCGAGATGCGCGAGCGCCAAGGCGGCCGACCGTCGGCAGATCTCTACGCGCTCGTCCAAGCGATGTTGCGGGCGTGCACGGTGCTGCTCACCGGGACCACGTTCGACCTGCCGGTGAGGCCGGCCACCGGATCAGTCCCCGGATCTACCGCGTGAACCGCACTCGCTGGGCCTTCCCGGCAGCCGTCTTCGTCGCGACGCTCCTGGTGCTGCTCACCTGGACCGTGGCCACCCCTCTGTTCGGTTCCCCGGACGAACCGGCTCACCTCTACAAGGCGTATGGCACCGCCCATGGGGAGGCGATCGGGGAGGCGATCGAGGGCAGCTTCTCGTCCAACCTCCGCCTCTTCGACGTGCCGGCGGAGATGGGCCAATCGCCGGACATCATGTGCTTCATCTTCCAGGCCGAGGTGTCCGCCGGATGCGCCGGGCCGGGCACCGTCGGCGCCGGCGAGTCGACCGCTGCGATCTACCCGCCGTTCTGGTACGGCCTCGTGGGTGGCGGCGCTCGTCTCACCGGACAGGAGACCAGCCAGCGCATGTACCGCGCCGTCGCCGCCACCTTGTGCGCGGCGCTGATCGCAGCGGCGTTCGCTGTCGCCCGTCGCTCGAGCGCTGGACGATTCAGCCCGTTGCTGCTGCTCGGCCTCACCCCGATGACGCTGTTCCTCGCGGGAAGCGTGAACCCGAACGGGTTCGAAGTCGCCGGCTTCTTGCTGCTGTGGGCACTGTGCCTCCACGTCGACACCGATCGCGCTGCAGGTCGTCGCGCCGGCGTCATCGTCGGCTCGATCGTGGCCCTGCTGTTGTTGTCGCGCTTCGCCTCAGCGATCTGGGTGGCAAGCGGCGTCGGCGTCATGGCCCTCACCATCGGGGCCCGGGGCCTGAGACGATTCATCAACCGGGCGTTTCTCGTGCCGGCGGTGGGCCTGAGCGCAGTGGCTTCCGTGCTCCTGGTCGGATGGTCCCGCTACGCGGGTGCTGCGGCCGAGGATCCGCGCCTCGCGACGGACATGGGTCTCGGCGAGGTGGCCCGCACGACGTGGGAACGCACCCCTGAGCTCCTCCGCCAGATGATCGGCATCCTCGGCTGGCTCGACACCCGCATCCCGTGGTTCGCGTATGCCCTGTTCGCCGTCTTCACCGGCGTCGTGCTCACCGGGGTGGTGCTGGCCCGCGACCGCCGACTGATGGTGGCGTCGCTCGCGGTGTGCATCGGCATCATCGTCATCCCGATCGCCGTCAACGTCGCCAGTGCGGCATCTGCGGGACTGATCTGGCAGGGCCGCTACTCGCTGCCGCTCTACGCCACCCTCGGCATGCTCGGCATGCTCGGCTGGCACCGCGCACTCGAACGCCGGCCTGATCCTCGGCTGCTGGCAGCCGTGCGCTGGACGGCCGTGATGTGCTTCGCGATCGCCGAGGTGGCCGCGTTCTGGCAGACACTGCGCCGCTTCGCCGTGGGAGCCGAAGGCAAGATCTGGCTCGACGAACCACTCCCGTGGAGCCCGAGCATCACGCCGATGCTGCTCATCGCGATCAACGCCGTCGTCGTCTCAGCTCTCGCCGGACTGGTCCTGTTCGGAACCTCGGATGCCGAAATCGGACCAGAACCCCAGGTCAGCGCGGATTCGCACGCTGGGTCGATCGATTCATCGGCCACCCGCGCGAGCGTCGCCGAACCGACTGCTGGATAGCCTCTCGGCTGTGACACGCATCGCCATCATCGGAACCGGCTACGTCGGCCTCACCACCGGAGCATGCTTCGCCCACCTCGGTCACGAGGTCGTGTGTGCCGACATCGACGAGAACAAGATCGAACAGTTGCGCCGAGGCGAGATCCCGATCGTGGAGCACCGCCTCGATGAGTTGGTGTCCGAGGGGCTGCGCAAGGGCAACCTCAGCTTCGTCCTCGGTGCTGCCGACGCGGTGACGGACTGCGAGATCGCGTTCCTGTGCGTGCCCACACCCCAAGGAGAGGACGGCTCGGCCGATCTCAGCTACGTCGAGGCAGCTGCGCGAGAGATCTCGAAGGCGTTGCCGTACGAGGCGATCGTCGTGAACAAGTCCACGGTGCCTGTGGGCAGCACCAAGGTGGTCGAGCGCGTGCTCAAGCGGCCCGACGTCCGCGTCGTGAGCAACCCCGAGTTCCTCCGCGAGGGTTCAGCCGTCGACGACTTCCTGAGGCCCGACCGCGTGGTCGTGGGCTGCGACGACCGCTCGGCGGCAATCGCGGTCGGCAACCTCTATGACAAGGTTCGCGCCCAGGTGATCGTCACCGACCCGGCCTCTGCCGAGACCATCAAGTACGCCGCGAACGCGTTCTTGGCCACCAAACTGAGCTTCATCAACGCCATCGCTGCGGTGTGCGAGGGTGTGGGCGCGGACGTCAACGACGTCGTGGTCGGCATGGGCTACGACAAGCGCATCGGCACCGAGTTCCTCCGCCCCGGCCCGGGATGGGGCGGTTCCTGCTTTCCGAAGGATTCGAGAGCACTGCTCAAGATCGCCAACGAGGCCGGGTACCGGTTCGACCTGTTGGCCGGCGTCATCACCGCCAACGACGAGCAGTTCGACCGTGTGGCCGACAAGATCCGCGTCGCCGCCGGAGGCACGCTCGAGGGCGCGACCGTCGCCGTCTGGGGTCTCACCTTCAAAGCTCGCACCGACGACCTTCGTGACTCGCCTGCGGTATCGATCATCAACCGGCTCCTCGCCGCCGGCGCCGAGGTGCACGCGTTCGATCCCACCGTCGACGCACCGAAGCCCGGTGTACCGGCCGGCGTGGCGATCTGTGCCGATGCCTACGAGGCGGCCAAGGACGCCGATGTGCTCGCCGTGCTGACCGAGTGGGACGACTTCCGCTGGCTCGACCCGAAGCTGGTCGCCGCGAACATGCCGGGGCGAACCGTCGTCGACGCCCGCAATCTGCTCGAACGAGCCGCCTGGAACCACGCAGGCTTCACTCATCTCGGCATCGGACGCTGATGGTCCATCATCTTCTGGCGGGCGGTGGTGGCTTCATCGGGTCGCACATGACCGATGTGTTCCTGGCCCGCGGCGATCGCGTCACGACCATCGACAACTTCGCGACCGGACGTCGCACGAACCTCGCGCACCTCGTCGGCCATCCTGCGTTCACCCTCATCGAGCACGACATCACCCAACCGCTGCCACCGGTCGTCGCCGAAGGCAACTACGACACCGTGCTCGATCTGGCGAGCCCGGCGTCACCGCTCGACTTCGCCACGATGCCGCTCGAGATCCTCGCCGTCGGTTCCACGGGCACCCGGAACCTGCTCGACCTCGCGGTCGCCCAACGGGCGCGGTTCTTCCTCGCCTCCACCAGCGAGGTGTACGGCGACCCACTCGTGCACCCACAGCCGGAGAGCTACCTCGGCAACGTGAGCTGCATCGGTCCGCGCAGCTGCTACGACGAGGCGAAGCGGTTCAGCGAGGCCATCACGATGGCATACCACCGCGTGCACGGCCTGGAGGTGCGCATCGTTCGCATCTTCAACACCTACGGCGAACGGATGCGCCCGGAGGACGGTCGCGTGGTGAACACCTTCGTCACCCAGGCATTGCGCAACCAACCGATCACCCTGCACGGCGACGGCACCCAGACGCGGAGCTTCTGCCATGTCAGCGACGAAGTCGACGGACTGATCGCGGTCCTCGACGGTCCGATCATCGGGCCGGTGAACGTCGGCAATCCCGGTGAGTTCACGATGCGCGAGCTGGCCGAGGTCGTTGTCGAGCTGACAGGCGCCACCAGCGAGATCATCACCGTCGCGCTGCCGGACGAGCGCGAGGGCGACCCGCTGCAACGCAAGCCCGACATCACGCTGGTGTCGTCGACCTACGGCTGGGCGCCCACCGTGTCGCTCCGCGACGGGCTGGCGCGAATGATCGACTACTTCCGGACGAACGAAACCATCTGACCGGCACCCGAGCGTCGGGTCCGACGACGCTCCAACCCAGCCATGGAGAGATCATGACCATCCTCGTCACCGGCGGGGCCGGCTACATCGGTTCCCACACCGTCCGAATGCTGCGCGACCGCGGACGAGACGTGGTGGTGCTCGACACGCTCGAGCTCGGCCATCGCGACGCGCTGCTCGGAGCCGAGCTCGTCGTCGGCGACATCCGTGACCGGCCGCTGGTCACCGAGCTGTGCCGGGCGAGGGGCGTCACCCAGGTGGTGCACTTCGCCGCCTACAAGAACGTCGGTGAGTCGATGCTGAAGCCGGAGAAGTACTGGCTCAACAACGTCGCCGGAACGGTCGATCTCGTCGAGTCGATGCTCGCCGCCGACGTGCGCAGCATCGTGTTCTCCTCGAGCTGTTCGGTCAACGGAACCCCTCCGTCTGTGCCGGTGACCGAGGATGCCCCGATCGCACCGGAGAGCGTGTACGCCGAGTCGAAGGCGATGGTGGAGAAGATCCTCGGCTGGTACGGCGTCACTCACGGACTCACCGCGGTGAACCTTCGGTACTTCAACGCCGCGGGTGCCAGCGAGGACGGCGTGATCGGCGAGGACTGGACCCAGTCGCTCAACCTCATCCCGCTGGTGATGAAGGCGATCCTCGGCAAACGACCTCCCGTGCAGGTGTTCGGCGACGACTACCCGACCCCGGACGGCACCTGCATCCGCGATTACATCCACGTCGACGACTTGGCCGATGCCCACATCCGGGCCCTCGACCACCTCGCCCAGGGCGGCGCCACCACGTCGCTCAACGTCGGAACCGGCGTCGGCAGCAGCGTGCTCGACGTGATCCACTCGGCCGAACGTGTCTCGGGCCGCGCGGTGCCATACGAGATCGTCGATCGCCGGGTGGGCGACCCGGTGTCGACCTACGCCGATCCGACACGCATCAGGTCGGTGCTCGGCTGGGAGCCGACGCGCTCCCTCGACCAGATCGTCGACAGCGCCTGGCGCTGGCACAGCACCCACCTCGACGGCTACGGCGCCTGAGGGCGGCCGGGCCTACAGCGTCGACTTCTGGCGGTCGAGCCAACCGAGCAGGACCGCCACGGCGCGCGGGTCGTGCCGCAATCGGTGGCCCGCGCCGTTGATGATCCTCAGCTCGGCCGAACCGTGGGCATCGGCGAGGCGGCGAGCATCGCTCACGGGCACGCTCTCGTCGTCTTCTCCGTGCATCACGAGCATCGGCCGCGGCGCGAAGCGCCGAGCGGCGTCCACCGGCCGGAACCGGCGCAGCTCACGAGCCCACTCGTCGAATGCCCGCGGAAAGCCGGCGGTGCGCACCGCTCCGATCTCGCGGGCGTGCTCGAGGAACCGGCGGGGCTGGGCTGCCCAGTCGTCGAAATCGGCGCGGGGGCTCAGCAGCGCCGCCCCACGGATGCGGGGGTCATCGGCTGCGACACACGTGGCCACCGAGCCGCCGGTGTTCGTGCCGACGATCCAGATGCCCGTCGGGTTCGCCTCGGCGATCAGGTGATCGATCGCATTGCGCAGATCGTCGACCCAGCCCTGCAGCGAGAAGTCGCCCTCGCTCTTGCCGCATCCTCGGAAGTTGAACGTCATCGCCGCCCACCGCTGCTCGTTCGCGACACGGTCGATCAACTCGGGAAAGGTGAGCCCGCTCTGGCGGGCGTCGAGCGGACCGACCGGGAAGCCATGGCACAGGATCAGACCGGGGAGCGCATCTGCCTTCCCCGCGGGACGAGCCAGATAGCGCGCCAACTGCAGGCCTCCCGAGGTGAAGCTGCCGTTCACGCCCTCACCTCTGATCAGGGTCCCTCTCAGGCGCGCGGCTTGCGGTGGCGGCGGCTCATACCCGGAGTTGCCAGGGAGTAGCCACGGTTGCGGGCCTCGACGAGGGTGTCGGGGCCGAAGCACAGTCCGGTCTCGGCGGCCACGATCTCGTCGATCACGGCGACGTCGGTCCAGCTGTCGAGGTCGTACACCAGCTGCGTGCGCTTGTCGCCGAGGAATCGCGTGTGTTCGAAGCGGGACGGCCGTTCCATGAGCGTGCAACCTAGCCGGGGACCGCACCCAGCACGCGAACAGGGCAGCGACCCGCGAGCCGCTGCCCTGTTGCTGACTGGTACGAGACCGAGCTCCCACAACTGCGCCGACGGGACCAGCTTCGGCAGGGAGTTCAGCGGAGATTGGCGTGGATTCGCCAGGCGGTCCAGCCTGAAGGCCTAGCGGCCAACCACCTCCAGAGTCCCACGACAAGATTCACTGTTCAGTTGGACCACCTCCTCTCTCTGGTGAGGAAAGTCAACCACAGCCTCCGCTCGCGGGCTACTGGATTTCTGTCGGTTGCCCGGTCGAGATCCCCCGACTCACAGGTCGATGGCCTTCGGGCCGACGGCGCCGATGGCTTCGAAGTAGGCGAGGTGTGCGTCGACGACGTGGACCACGTCGACGTCGTCGAGGATCTCGATGCCGGCGCGGTCGGCCTCCGAGAGCAGATACGCGGTGAGGTCGTCCTCGCCCACGATCACCAGGCTGTCGATGTCCTGCCGGCGATCGACGACGTTCGTCGGCTGCAGACCCTTGGCGTGCAGCCACCGCATGTGGAACGTGAGCAACTGCTCGAGCTCGTCGGGTGTGAGACGGGCCTGGGTGTCGACCGGTAGGTACTCGGCGACGAACTCGACGACCTCGTCGATCATGTACACCGATCGAGGCGAGACGGCATCGAGGCGGTGGGCCTCACGGCCGATGACGACAGCGGCGATGACGAACGTGCACACCGCGGCGGCGGCGAGGAACACCCAGGTGATCGACTCCACGCCGGCACGCTATCGGCCGCGAGTCCCCGGGGTGTCGGTCCCCCTGGTGTCGGTCCCCCTGGAGTCAGGCCCCAGGGGTTTTCAGTCTCCGACGTCGAAACCGCTCGCCCACACCTCGGCCACCCCGGTGAGTCGCAACTCCCACGTCCGACCGACCGATGCGGTGAAGCTCACCGGGGTCGACGTCGTCCCGACGTCGACGCGCTCGACCACCTCTCCGGCATCGTCGATCACCTCGACGGCGCCACCGCCGTCGCGCGCGATCAGCTCGAATCGCACGATCGCGTCATCGCCGCTCGTTCGACTCACGACTGCCACCTGGGCGCCATCGGTGGCAGGGCGCCGGCCACCCCAGCCGTCTGCCTCGAAGTCGCCCCAGCCCGCGCCGAGCGCGATCACGGCGGTCGCCTCTGGTCCCGGCAGGATGCGGTACACGCGGCTCGCCAAGCAGTCGCGGCCATCGGGATCACGGGCCGGCACGCCGAGCACGCGAGGCGCACATGTGGTGGTCGACGCGAGCTCGAGCCCTTCCGGCGGCGGACCTGAGGTGGTCACCTCGGTGCCGCCCTCGGTGAGCACGATGACGTCGGTACCGAGCATCCGCAGTGCTGGCAGCGACTGCGGGTCCGACAGCGCGGCGAGACCGCGCACGACGTCGGCCGGGTCGTCCACCGCGCCGGTGTCGCTGGCCGGGTTCACCAGCACCTTGCCCAGCTCGGGCTGGTACGTCACCAGCACGTCGCCGTTCTCACCGGCGCGCAACATGGGGTACAGCGCGACGGTGTCGACGGTGTCGTCGGCGGCGAGCGCGGCAAACACCGCCGGCGTGCGCTCGTACGACCAGGTCGGGGGTGACCACGGGGCGAACGTGAGCGACTCGAACAGGGCGATCACTGCGACGCCACCGGCCATCGCCAGACGTCGTGGTCGCAACACCTCGCGGACCAGCACCGACTCCAGCCCGATCGCTGCGAGCGCGATCAGGCCAGTGCTCACCAGGATCACGAGCCGCGAGAACACGCGCACCTGCGGCAACACCGCCCGGATCGCCTCCGACGGCATCGGCAGGGGCACGCCGAGCAGCTCCGCATCAGGGTTGAGGCTGAACAGCACGCCGACCATGACGAGGCCGCCGAGCCCTGCGGTCACGGTGCTGCGGCCGAACTGGACGGAATCGTCGGTCGCGGCGTCGGGCTGGTCGCTCGTCGCGCGGGCTCGGCGAACCGACAGCACACCGAGTCCGGCCAGCACCATCGGGACCACGCCGAGGTACAACGCCGTCTCCGCCAGGTTCGAGCGGTGCATGTGTTCGATGCGCCAGGTCTCGTACCAGTCGGGCGCCAGCGGGTGGCGCGGCGACGGCAACACGTACTCCCACAGCCGAGCGCTGTAGCGACCTGCGTCGTCTGCGCCACGGGTGACCTGGTCGTTGATCGCCCCGTAGTCGGACAACAGGGCGAACACCCAGGGCACCAGCACAACCAACGCGACGCCGCCCGCAAGGGCCGTGGCACCCAACCGGCCGAGCAACCACCTGCCGGCGCCTCGTCCGTGGCGGTGGAACGTGCTGACCGACATCCCCGCGGCGAGACCCAGCACGACGAGGGCGGCGAAGGAGAGGAAGTAGCCGTCGACGTAGGGCAGGCAACCCCAGCACAGTCCCGCCACCAGGATCCGGCTCGTCGTCACGCGTTCCCACAGCCGCACGATCGCAAGGACGAGCAACGGGAACAGCATGAGGTACACACCAGCTGCGTGCCCCCACTCCGCCTTCAACTGGCTGAATGCGGTGAACGCGAACAGCACGGCGGCCACCGTCGCCGCGGCTCGGCTGCGCACGAGGTGGCGCGCGAGCGCCCACATCCCGAGACCAGAAGCGATGTACCCGAGCACGAAGGAGATGTTGTAGGAGCACACGGGCCCGACGAGCTTCGAGAGCGCCCACATCGGCACCAGGATCGCGACGTTGACGATCAGCAGCGGGCGCCACAACACGTCGCCGAGGTTGCCGCCGGTGACGTACTGGACCGACCGGAACGGTCCACCCCCGGTCTGCTCCCACGTCCAGTTCAACCAGACCGCGCCGCTCGTGCCGTCGTTGGGACGACCGCGCACGACCGACGAGCACTCGAGCACGGCGTCGCCCATCGCAATCACGGCGAGCACGGCGAGCATCGCTGCCGTGACACCGAACGACACGGTCGTGGCCCGGGATGGGCGGCGGTGCCCGGCGCGCGGCGAGGAGGCGTCGGGCACAGCAGTCACCGCGTCAGTCAAGCAGGGGTCACCCGCAGCAGACAGGCACCCCAACCCCCGCGATGAGAGATGAGCGTCGGTGGCGACCGCATTCCTCATCCAGCGCCCCAGTCGGCTGTGGTTGACAGTGGTGATGAGAGGGGCGCCCGGCACAGCCACAGTCATCTCTCATCGCGACCTGCCCGAAGACGGCGGACGGCCCGGGTTGCCCCGGGCCGTCGTCTGGTGTTCCTCGAGTTCGCAGCGCGGGCCGCTGCCCGCGACCGACTCAGATGCCGATTCGCTGGGCCAGCAGCTCGCGGTGGTACGTCGGGTCACCGAAGAGCAGCTCGCTCGACTTCGCACGCTTGAAGTACAGGTGCGCCGGGTGCTCCCAGGTGAAACCGATGCCACCGTGGATCTGGATGTTCTCGGCCGTCGCATGGAAGTACGCCTCCGAGCAGTACGCCTTGGCGAGCGAGGCGACCGAGGGCAGCTCGTCGTTGAGCTCGGCTGCGCACCACATGCCGTAGTACGCCGCGCTCTTGGCCGACTCGACCTCGAGCAGCATGTCGGCGCACTTGTGCTTGATCGCCTGGAACGAACCGATCGGGCGACCGAACTGCACGCGCACCTTGGCGTAGTCGACAGCCATCTCGAGCACCTTCTGGGCGCCACCGACCTGCTCGGCAGCGAGGCCGACAGCGGCGAGGTCGAGCACGCGGTCGAGCACCTTCCAACCCTCGCCCTCGGTGCCGATGAGCGTGGCCGGGGTGTTGGCGAACTCGAGCTTGGCCTGCTTGCGGGTCTGATCCATCGTGCTCAGCGCGGTGCGGGTGAGACCCGATGCGCCGCCGTCGACGGTGAACAGGCTGACACCCTTGGCCGTGCGGGCCGCAACGATGATCAGGCTGGCGGTGTGGCCGTCGAGCACGAACATCTTGGTGCCGCTGAGCGTCCAGCTGTCACCCGAGCCCGAGGCCTGGGTGGTGATGCCGCTCTCGTCCCACTTGCCCGAGGGCTCGGTGAAGGCGAGGGTGGCGATGGTCTCGCCGCTGGCGATGCCGGGCAGGTGCGCCTTCTGGGCCGCAGCGTCACCACTGTGGATCAGCGTGTTGGCGGCGAGCACCACGGTCGAAAAGAACGGTGCGCACAGCAGGGCACGGCCCATCTCCTCGAGGACGATGCCGAGCTCGACGTAGCTGTAGCCCGAGCCACCGAACTCCTCGGGGACGATGAGGCCCTGGAGGCCCATCTGCTCACCCATCTGCGACCACACGGCAGCGTCGTAGCCGTTGTCGGTCTCCATCTGCTCTCGCACGGCGCTCTCGGCGCTCTTGGCATCGAGGAACTGGCGCACGGTCTTGCGCAGTTCTTCCTGTTCTTCGGTGAAGGCAAAGTTCATGTGGGCAGTCTCGCGATGCCGACGGGGCCGACAGAAATCGAATTGTGTACACTTGCGTACACATGAATCGACATATTGCATGATCGGGATCCGCGAACTGCGTGCCGATCTCGCCGCCCACGTGCGTCGCGCCGCGGGTGGTGAACCCACGATCGTGTCGGTCGGAGGCCGGCCCGCCGCAGCGATCGTCCCCCTCTCCGCGATGAGAGATGAGGGCGCCACCGCCACTCATCTCTCATCGCTGGTGTCGTCTGGGGCACTGATCCCGGCGCGACGCGCCGATGGGAAGCTGCCCGATCAGCACATCACGGTGTGGGGCAATGCACGTCTCGACCGGTTGCTGCGTGAGATCCGCGGCTAGCGGTGTGAGGCGCCGATGACCGTCTACCTCGATGCGAGCGCACTCGTGGCCGCCCACCTCGACCAGCCGATCCGGGCCGTGGTGCTCGACGCAATGCGGACCGATCACGACTGGTGCTCGAGCGGGCTGACGTTGATGGAGTCGCTCGCGCTCATCGACCGGGTGGTCGACGAACCGGTGTTGCGCAGCGACCTGGAGGACCTCGTGCGGCTCACATGGGATCGCGTGGCGGTGGTGCCAGTCGATCAGCGCTGCCTCGACCGCGCCGCCGCACTCATGCGCGAGCAGCCCCTGCGCCTCAGCGATGCGTTGCACCTCGCTGCTGCCGACCGGCTTCCGAGGCCGGTTCGCTTCGTCACCTTCGATCCGGCGCAGATCATGGTCGCGTTGTCGCTCGGCTACGACGTCGTGTCCAGCTGAGGAATGCAAGACTCGTGACATGACGACGTTGCACTGGGCCGATGGTCGACTCGAGATCCACCGTGTGGTGGTCGGTCCGTACGCGAACAACGTGTTCGTGCTCCGCTGCCGCCACACCGGTGAGTCGGTGTTGATCGACGCCGCCAACGAGCACGAGCGGCTGCTGGAGCTGTGCCAACGACTCGACGTGAAGCGCGTGCTCGAAACCCACGGCCACTGGGACCACATCGGTGCCGTCACGCAGATGCGCGAGGCCGGCTACGAGGTGGCCGTCACCAGCCAGGACGCACCGATGTTGAAGGACTGCGGCTACGACGTCTTCCTCGACGACGCCGAGGTGATCGAGGTGGGCAAGCTGCGTCTGCACGCGATCCACAACCCAGGGCATACGCCCGGTTCGATCTCGTTCCTGGTGGAGGGCTCACCGGTGTTGTTCTCCGGCGACACCCTGTTCCCAGGGGGCCCGGGCAACACGAGCTTCGACGGTGGTGATTTCGCGAGCATCATCGACTCGATCGACAACAAGTTGTTCACCCTGCCGGCCAACACCGTGGTGATGCCAGGTCACGGCATCGACACGACCATCGGCAACGAGCGACCGCACCTGGCCGAGTGGGTGGCCCGGGGCTGGTGACGTCGCTCGCCGAGCCCGCCGCCGGCCAGTCGGACGTGCCCGCGAGGGCGCCTCGCCCGGTCACGGTCGCCGACCTCGTCGACCGCCGCTCCCCCGGCTTCGATGCGCTCCGGCTGGTGCTCGCGTTCTTGGTGCTCGTCAGCCACACCTGGCCGCTCGGCGGCTTCGGCAGCGAACCCCAGTCGCCGATCGCGCCCCGCTACCTCACACTCGGCGGGTTCGCCGTGGCCGGGTTCTTCGCGATGAGTGGGTTGTTGGTCGGGCGATCGGCTGCGCGCCGACCGCTCGGCGCCTTCAGCCGTGCCCGAGCCGTGCGAATCGTTCCGGGTTACGCCGTCGCAGTCGCATTCAGCGCACTCCCGGTAGCGATGCTGGCCTGGGTGCACGAGCACGGCGGTCTCGGCGGCTTCGTCACCGCAGGAGCCGACGGACCGCTCGGCTACGTCGGTCGTGCCTTGCTGTTCCCGATCGAGATGTCGCACGGGGTCCGCGGCGTGTTCGTCACGTCCACCCCATATGGCGCGGCCACCGGGGAGAGCTTCGTCAATGGGTCCCTGTGGACCCTGCCGTACGAGATCCGCTGCTACATCGTGATCGGTCTGCTCGCGCTGGTGGTCCGCCGCTGGGGCGAACGTCGCACCGTGTCGATCGCGTGGGCCGTCACCGGTGCACTTGCGCTCGCCTACTACCAGGCCCCCGAGCTGACGGGATTCGTGGTCGGCCCACTCGCCGACGAAACGCTCGTGATGCTGCTGTTCGTCTTCCTGTCGGGCACGCTCGTCGGAGCGTTCGGTGATCGGGTCCGCCTCCTCGGGTGGATGCCGCTCGCTGCGCTCGTGATCGCCCTCGTCGCCGGCCGCACCTCGCTCCTGCTCTCCGAGCACATCGGTAGCGCTGCACTTGCGCTCCTGCTCCCACCGGTTGCGCTCCTGCTCGCGCCGTTCGGCGCGGCGCTGCGCGGGGTCGACCTCTCCTACGGTCTCTACCTCTATGCCTGGCCCGTGCAGCAGTTGCTGGCGATGTACGCGGTCACAGGCAGCGCGACCCTGTTCGTCCTGCTCGCCACGGCGATCACTGCAGCGCTCGCCGCCGCCAGCTGGTTCGGTGTGGAACGACCGCTGATGCAGAGGCAAAGGCTGATGCAGAGCCAGAGCCGAGCGTGAACGACGCCCTTCGCTACGACGAGCGGCCAGACGACGCCACACCGGTGCACACTGCCGACCTCCCCGACACGCCCACCCGCGATCGCAACATCGTCGCCGGCGCGTGGATCGAAGCACCCTCCGAGCTGCTGCAGCTCGGCCAGGATCTGCCCCACACTCCGACGGCCACCTACAAACGCCGCATCGGCGAGTGGCTGTTGTGGCGGGCCGGACCCGCCTCCGGTGGCGACGCCCGTTATTGGGCGTGTCGCCGCGACAACCTCGCCGTACAGCACACGTTCCGGCTACGCCCCGACAACGGCGGCGACGGCCACGGCCCGAGCGGCAGGCACCACACGCGCTTTCGGGCGTGGAAGGAAGACCTGCTGGGAAGGGAGTGACCCTTGTGACAGCCCCTCGCGGTTGACATTCCTCGACACGGGTTGGTCAGATGGAGTCGTGCACACGATGGTCCCGAGCCACTTGCCGGTCGCTCACGCGACCGAACTTGTGCGCGAGGACGGTCGGCCCGTCCCCGCGTTCCGCGAGCAGTTGCGACGGATCCCGTCGTGGCGCAACGCCTGGTCGGTGCTCGCGCTGTACCTGCAGACCGGGTTCGTGATCTGGGCCGGTGTGCGCTGGGCGCCATGGAGCACCATCCCCGCCTTCGTGTTGATGGGCCGGGCGCATGCCCAGTTCGCATCGCTGATGCACGAGGCTGCGCACCGCCTGCTGTTCTCGAACCGGCGGGCGAACGACCTCGTCGGCCGATGGCTGCTGGGCTTCGTGCAGTACACATCGACCGATGCGTACCGGCGGGTGCACATGGCACATCACCGCCAGGAGTTCGGTCCCGACGAGCCGGACATCCCGCTGTACCGCGGCTACCCGATCGCGAAGGACAGCTTCCGCCGCAAGCTCCGCCGTGACGCGACCGGCCGGACCGGGATCAGACTGTTCCGAGGTGTCCTGCTCGGTTGGAGGTCACCCGACCCGAAGGTGCGTCGCACGGCATACAAGATCTACATCGTGCAGGTCGCCCTGGTCGCGGCCGCGATCGCGAGTGGGCACTGGTGGGTGTACCCGGTGTTGTGGCTGGCACCGTTCCTCACGGTGTGGCGGGTGATCAACCGACTGCGCTCGATCGCCGAGCACGGGGGCATGCAGATGTCGTCGGATCGCCGCGAGACCACGCACTCGGTCGCCCAATCGATCCCGGCCCGGCTGTTCCTCGTGCCGTACTGCATCGGCTGGCACCTCGCCCACCACGTCGACTCGGGGGTGCCGTTCCGCAACCTGCCCCGCTATCACCGTGCCCTTCACGAGGCCGGGTACGTGGACGCCTCGTTCGAGTACCCGTCGTACCGGGCGATCTGGACGTCACTCGCGTCCGGCTGATCGGCGGATTCAACTTGACGGGCGGTCGAGCAACTCCTGCACATGGGCGGAGTTCGGATCGCCGTTGCGTTGTGACGCAGCGACGCCGAGGTCGACGTAGTCACGCCACCCGCGAATGAGGTCGCCGTCGAACTCGATGATCCCCATGTACGGGGTGGCGATGCGAGCACCGTTGGCCGCCGTGTACGAGTCGACTCCCTCGAGGAACAGCCGATCGCCGGTTTCGGCCGAGGCGAACACGGTCCACACGACGTCGCGCATCTCGGCTTGGAGGCGGCCGAGGAGCTTTCGTGCTTGCTCCTTGCCACGCACCGGTGGATGAGTGGCCGCGGCGTAGTGCCACACGATGTCGTCGGCCATCTGGCCGACGACGGTGTCGACGTCGCCGGCAGCCCACGCGGCCATCACCTGGCGCATCAGATCGAGCCGCGTGCTCACGCCGAGCGCCTCGGTGAGCTTTGCCACCTGTGCGGAGTCGATGTACTCGTCGAGTCGCACGATCAGCCCGTCCCGCGCCCTGCACGATCGCGCAGGCATCGAGCGACCAGGTGCCACCGCCGGGCAGGCCGGCCTCGAGCACGTGCTGCTGCACGAAACCGTCGGGTAAGGCCTCGAGCCGGGTGACCCGGTAGCGACGGGTCGTCAGCGTGCGCGCCATCCACGTGAGCACGCGCATGTTCTCGTCGACGGTCTGCTCGATGCCGTCGGTGTTGTGCCACACCTTGGCATCGGGGTGGTAGCAGGCACGCACCTCGTCGACGTCACCGCGCTCGATCGCGCCGATGAACCGTCGGGCCAGCTCGATCATGTCCGCATCGCTCATGGAGTACTCCTCTGTTCGCCCCGGGGATCGGTGGTCCCTCGGTGGTCGTTCGTTCGGTCGGGTGATTGTTCGGTCGGTGAGTGTTCGGTCGGTGAGTGTTCGGTCGGTGAGTGTTCGGTCGGTGAGTGTTCGGTCGGTGAGTGTTCGGTCAGGGGATTTGTCGTGTCGGTGATCGTTCGGGCCAGGTCCGGGGCACGCTCAGCGGCCCGTCGACAGCCCTCGGCCGAGCCCGCGGGCCATCTGCGCCTCCAGACCTCTCGGGTCGCGCGCCAGGTGAGCCCGCACCTCGATCGCCATCAGATCGGTGTCGACTTCGTCGATCCCCTTGCGGATCGCCCGCACGCCGTGAGCCGCGATGTTCGCCGGGGTCTCCTTCCAGCCCACGACGCCTGCCGCCATTCGCGTGTCGACGGACCCGACGATCAGTGCGGCCACCGTCGTGCCCTGCGTGGCGAGTTCGGCGCGCACGCAGGTGGTCATCGCACGTGCCGCGAACTTCGACGGGCTGTATCCACCCATCGCCGGCACCGCCACCAGGCCGCCGGCCGACAGGACGTTCGCGATCGCGCTCTGGGGGTGGCGGGCCAGCACCGGTGCAAAGGCGCGGCACATCGCGAGCGGGCCGAAGTAGTTCGTCTCCATCTCCTCTCGGGCAGCCCCCATGTCCGGCGCCTCGAGCAGTGTGAGCCCGGTGAACGCGCCGGCGTTGTTCACCAGGATCGACACGTCGCCGCACCGACGGGCAGCGGTGGCGACCTGATCGGCATCGGTGATGTCGAGCCTGACGGCGACGGCGCGTTCACCCAGCTCGGCCACGAGCGAATCGGCGTTCGCGACCTCGCGCGTCCCGATGTAGACACGGGCGGCACCCTCGGCCAGCAAGGCTCGCACGAACGCCTCGCCGATCCCTCGGTTCCCTCCCGTGACGAGTGCTGCCGCGCCGTCGATGTCCATCAGCAGACCTCCATCGACCCACCGTGCCATGTGTGACGCGGCCGCTCAACATCGTGGACTCCCCGACCCCTTCGATGAGAGATGAGTGGCGGTGGCGAGCGGATCTCTCATCGACTTCGAGCGCTCGCCGCGGCGATGAGAGAAAGGGCCGTCCGGGCCAACTCATCTCTCATCGCGGGTGTCTTCCGGGGTGGGGGTCGTTCGGGGCCAAACGATCTCGGCGGCGATCTCGGGTACGTTGTCGCGATGCCGTCGATGCACGTTTGGGATGAGGCAACCGAACTGTTCGCCGACTCCGTGATCGGATACGCAATCGAACGTCTGCGCCACCCGAAGGACCCGCGGTGGGGGTCACAGCCGCCAGAGGTGCTCCACGAGCAGTGCGCCCACGCGATCAGCCCGACGGGCGCGGGCGGCCACGAGGCGATGCGAATCGTGCGCGAGGTGATCATGCCCGCCTGCCGGCCGATGAACGACCCGATGAACCTCGCCTACGTGCCCACAGCGCCCACGATCGCCGCCACGATGTTCGACCTCGTGGTGAGCGCGTCGTCGATCTTCGGCGGCAACTGGGAGGCGGGCGCCGGGGCGATCGCGGCGGAGAACCAGGTGCTGCGGTGGCTGGCCGAGCTCGCCGGCCTGCCCGAGACCGCCGGCGGCGTGTTCGTGTCCGGCGGCTCGGCCGCCAATCTCAGCGCACTGGTGACCGCGCGTCAACATCACCTCGACCGGCGCGGCCGGCGCGGTCGCCTCGCCTTCGCCGCCACCACCGAGGTGCACGCATCGGTGCGTGCCACGGCACGGGTGATGGACGTCGAGGTCGTACCGGTGGCCATCGACGATCGTGACCGGATGACCGCCGCCGCACTCCGCAGCGCACTCGATGACGTCGACGCTGCGGGAGAGTTCGACGTGTTCGCGGTCGCCGCCTCCGCAGGCACGACCAACACCGGCGCGGTCGACCTGTTCGATGAGATCGGTGACGTGTGTTCCGAGCGCGATCTGTGGCTGCACGTCGACGGCGCCTATGGACTCGCGGCGCTCTGCTCGCCCGACGGCCGGCGTCGTCTCGCCGGGATCGAGCGTGCCGACAGCTTTGGCGTCGACCCTCACAAGTGGCTCTTCGCCCCCTACGACTGCGCCGCGCTCGTCTACCGCGATCCCACGATTGCTGCCCGCACGCATTCACAACACGGCGACTACCTCGATGCGGTGAATCGAGCGGACTGGAATCCGAGTGACTACGCGTACCACTTGTCGCGCCGGGCCCGCGGCCTGCCGCTGTGGTTCTCGCTCGCGACCTACGGCACCGACGCGTATGCCGAGGCGATGGACACCACCCTTGCCACCGCCCGAGCGTTCGCCGATGCCGTCGAGTCTCACCCTTGCTTCGACCTGCTGCTCGATCCCGAGCTGTCGATCGTGCTGTTCCGCCGGAAGGGCTGGGGCGCGGAGGACTACCACGCCTGGAGCAGACAGCGGTCGAAGGAGGGCATCGCCCTCGTTGTGCCGACGAAGTGGCACGGCGAGACCTGCATGCGGATCTGCGTGGTGCATCCCTGCACCGACGTGGCGAAGATCACCGCCCTGCTCGACGACATGGCCACCGACCGTCCTTGAGCCAGGCGCACATCCGAGCGCGGGCGATCAGCGGAATCGCCGACGTGACCACCGACCGGGGGCAGTCGGGGGTGGAACCCCCGACCGTGGCGGAACCGCCGACGTGACCACCGACCGGGGGCAGTCGGGGGGAACCCCCGACCGTGGCGGAACCGCCGACGTGACCACCGACCGGGGGCAGTCGGGGGTGGAACCCCCGACCGTGGCGGAACCGCCGACGTGACCACCGACCGGGGGCAGTCGGGGGTGGAACCCCCGACCGTGGGTTTCCACTACGGCGATAGTGGAAATACACTGGCACCGTGACCGAGCTGTTCCGCATCGACGACCTCCACGCCCGCCCGGCCGAAGACTCCGAGGGCGCACCCGGCGAGATCCTGCGCGGGGTGTCGCTCACGGTGAACGCCGGCGAGGTGCACGCGATCATGGGCCCCAACGGCAGCGGCAAGAGCACCCTCGCCAACGTGCTGCTCGCCTCCCCCGAGTACGAGCTCACACAGGGCACCATCTGGTTCCAGGGCGACGACGTCACCGACTGGCCGACCGACGTACGCGCGAAGAGCGGGATGTTCCTCGCGTTCCAGTACCCACAGGAGATCCCGGGCGTGTCCGTGATCCAGTTCCTCCGCCAGGCCCTCTCGGCCCGCAAAGGCCTCGACCTGTCGGTGCTCGAGCTGCGGTTGGCCACCATGGACTGGATGAAGCGGCTCGGGATGGACAGTTCGTTCGTCGACCGCTACCTCAACGAGGGCTTCAGCGGCGGAGAGAAGAAGCGCAACGAGATCATGCAGATGGCGATTCTCGAACCCGAGCTCGCCATCCTCGACGAGACCGACTCGGGCCTCGACATCGACGCGCTCCGCATCGTCGCCCAGGGAATTCGCGAAGTGCGGGCCGATCGGCCCTCCATGGGAGTCGTGCTGATCACGCACTACCAACGCCTGCTCGACGAGCTGCAACCCGACCACGTCCACATCCTCGTCGGCGGCCGCATCGTGGCCAGCGGTGGCATGGAGCTGGCCGAGCAGCTCGAGCGCGAGGGCTACGAGAGCTTCCGGGCCTGACGATGACGACGAAGACCCTCGACGTCGCGTCGATCCGCAAGGAGTTCCCGATCCTGTCGCGCGAGATCGACGGGCTCCCCCTCGTCTACCTCGACTCCGCGAACACGTCGCAGAAGCCCCGCGCCGTCATCGACGCGATGAGCCAGTTCATGGAGCACTCGTACGCCCCGATCAACCGGAGCGCGTACCGGCTCGCTGCCGAGGCCACGGATGCCTTCGAGGGCGCCCGCAGCGCGGTCAGGCGCTTCATCAACGCACCGAAGGTTCACGAACTGATCTTCACCAAGAACGCCACCGAGGCGCTCAACCTCGTCGCCATGTCATGGGGCCGCGCCAACCTGCAGCGCGGCGACGTGGTGGTGCTCACCCACATGGAGCACCACGCCAACATCGTGCCGTGGCACATGCTCGTCGCCGAACGTGGCATCGAGCTCCGCTGGGTTCCACTCACCGCCGACGGTCAGCTCGATCTCACCACCCTGCCCGTTCTGCTCGATGGCGCCAAGGCGTTCAGCTTCACCTCGATGAGCAACGTGCTCGGCACCATCACTCCGGTGCGCGAGCTGTGCCGAGCCGCGCACGAGGCCGGTGCAATCGCGATCGTCGACGGATGCCAGTCCGTGCCGCACAACGTCACCGACGTGCAGGCCTGGGATGCCGACTTCGTCGTGTTCAGCAGCCACAAGCTGTGCGGACCGTCGGGCATCGGCGTGCTGTGGGGCCGCGAAGCCCTGCTCGACGCGATGCCCCCCTTCCTCGGCGGCGGCAACATGATCGCCGACGTTCGCCTCGACGGGTTCACGACGGCCGAGCTGCCCGCCAAGTTCGAGGCCGGTACCCCTCCGATCACCGAGGCGATCGGCCTCGGCGCGGCGATCGAGTTCCTCGAAGGCATCGGCATGGCCGAGATCCGCCGGCACGAGATGCGGCTGGCCGACTACGCATTGCGCACCCTCACCGATCGCTTCGGCGACGACATCACGATCCACGGCCCCACCAACGTCGAGCTACGCGGCGCCACGTTCAGCTTCGCCTTCCGTGACATCCACCCGCACGACCTCAGTCAGGTGCTCGACCAGCGCAACGTGTGCGTGCGCGCCGGCCATCATTGCGCCAAGCCGCTGATGCGGGTGCTCGGCGCCGCCGCAACCGCCCGAGCGAGCTTCTACCTCTACAACGACGAGTCAGAGGTCGACGTGCTGGCAGACGCCCTCGACAGCGCGACCGATATCTTCGGGTTCTGACTGATGATTCGAACGAAAGGGGCCACCCATGCCCGGCCTTGACGACCTCTACCGCGAGATCATCCTCGATCACTATCGCAGCCCCCGCAACCGCGGCGAGCTTGCCCCGCCGGCCGCACACGCAGTGGGCCACAACCCCTTGTGTGGCGACGAGATCGATGTGTACCTCGACGTCCACGACGGCATCGTGACCGACATCAAGGTCGGTGGACAGGGTTGCAGCATCTCGCAGAGCTCGGCATCGATGATGAGCCAGTCGGTGAAGGGCAAGCCGGTCGCCGAAGTGCGGGCACTGGTGCACAAGTTCCGCTCGATGATGTCGCTCGAAGAACTCGACGAGGCGTCAGCCGCCGCCGACGTGAAGCTCGGAGACCTCGAGGCCTTGCAGGGCGTCGTGAAGTTCCCCGTGCGCATCAAGTGTGCCGTGTTGGCTTGGAACACGCTGACCGAGGCCCTCGCCCAAGCCGACGCCTGACACGCGTGCCGACTACGTTCGCCACAGGGGGTGCAGCGTCGATGGGCAGCGTGCCGGCACAGGTGGAACAGATGACGGTCGAGTGGATGAACGAGGAGTTCTGCTGATGGCATTCGAGCCACGCGCCGAGGTCTTCGACGACATCGCGCCGCACCCCGAAGGAATCGATCCCGCGGATCAGCTCATCCACGAGCGTGCCTACGTCGTGCGTGCCTACCGCAAGGGGCTCGACACGCTCGTGTTGCGCGGCTCGGTCCGCGACCAGAAGCCGCCCGGCCTGTATGTGCCCACCGATCCCGAGCCCTTGACCGTGCACCACATGATCGTCGACATGCACATCTCGGTGCCATCGCTCGAGATCATCGGTGCCAACGCCGCGCTCGAGATCCACCCGCACGCATCGTGCCCCAAGATCCAAGACCACTACCAACACCTGATCGGCCTCTCGATCGCCCGGGGCTTCACGCACAAGGTCCGCGAGCTGTTCGGTGGACCTCGTGGGTGCACGCACACGACGGCGCTGCTGCAGGCGATGGCGCCGGTGGCGGTGCAGTCGATGTGGTCGTTCCGCGTGGCTCAGGCTCGCGAGAGCGGCGACCGTGCCGGAGCGTTCGGCTCGCCCGATGCCCGCCAGCGCGGGCTGATGATGAACCTGAACACCTGCCACATCTGGGCAGAAGACGGCGAGCAGGTGGCGGCGATCAGGAACGACGAGCCGATGGAGATCCCGGTGTGGATCGTCAAGCGGTTCGAGAAGCTCGGTCTCGACCCGTCCGATTGGCGCAACAGCGACTGACGCCGGTGATCCTGCCCTCATGAGCGCAACTCCGACGCCGCGTCGCATCATCATCGACACCGACCCTGGCATCGACGACGCGATGGCCATCTTCTTCGCGCTTGCCTCGCCCGAACTCGATGTCGTCGCGCTCACGACTGTGTTCGGCAACGCCCACACCACGACGTGCACAGAGAACGCACTCCGCCTGCTCGAGATCGCCGAGCGCACCGACATCCCGGTGGCCGAAGGCGCACATACGCCGCTCGACATGAAGTTCCGTGGACCTGCAGACTTCGTCCACGGTGCGAACGGGCAGGGTGACGCGCCGCTCGACCAGCCAACGACCACGAAGGTGAACGACACTGCGGTGCAGCTGATCATCGACCTGGTGATGGCCTCACCTGGCGAGATCACGCTCGTGCCGCTCGGACCGCTCACCAACATCGCCCGCGCGGTCCAGGCCGAACCGAAACTGGCCGTCAACCTCGCGGGCATCGTGTTGATGGGCGGCAACGCGTTCTGCGGAGGCAACGCCTCGCCCGCAGCCGAGGCGAACATCATCAACGACCCCGATGCCGCCGACATCGTGTTCGGCGTCGAGTGCCCTGTGGCGATGGCGGGCCTCGATGTGACGGAGCAGATCGTGATGACCGGCGCTCAGCTCGATCTCATCGGGTCGGTCGACACTCCTCGGGCCCGGCACCTCCACGCGATCCTGCCGTACTACCGGCGATTCGCGCTCGAGTCCGGCCTGGACGGCATCCACGTGCACGACTCGACGGCGATCAGCTACCTGCTCACCCCCGAGCGGTTCTCCTCGGTCCGTCATGCCATCCGCGTCGACACCGGCAACGGGGTGGGCCGAGGCAAGACCTGGGCCCGCACCAAGCGTGCTCAGCACGGCGCCGACCCGTGGGCCGGTCGACCCTTGGTGACGATCCTCACCGGCGTCGACGCCGACGCGGTCGTGCGGCTCGAGCTCACCCGCCTCGGTGTGACGCTCTGACCCGCCGCTGAACTCGGGGCACGACCTGTCCGTCAGACTCGCAGGACTGAGTTTGCGGCGTGGTACTCGTTCAACTCGACGTCGTCGAGGTTCGGATCGCAGAACCAGTTGCCGCCGTCGGCGAGGTACTTGAATCGGTACTTACCTGATGGCAGCTCCACGCTGACACTGCGGGTGCCATTGCTGCGTTTCTTCAGAGGGTGGGCCAACGGGTCCCAGCCGTTGAAGTCGCCGAGGACCGACACGCTGCCGGCGATCGCTTCGGCGGGGAGTGCGAACGTCACCTTCACGTTCGAAGACTCATGGGCAATTGCCTGGATCTTGAGCACGAGTGCACCTTTCTCTGTCGGGAACGGCCCGCGTCAGCGGGCCAGCTCGATGCAGCATCACCAACAGCGTGACAGATCCACCGGTCGGTGAGCGGCACCTCTCGGCGTTCGGCCCGTCCTTGTTGACCAGGCGGACCCCGCCGCATCATCGACCGAATGCCTCGCGTCACGGCGCGACCATCGTTGCCCGCGAGCCGGCTGGCAGGATGGCACGTCGTAGGCGCACGATGCGCGGAACGACGAGGGACGGACACATGTCGACAATGGCCGAATTGAGCGGGATGGTGGCGATCGTGACCGGGTCGTCGAGCGGTATCGGTGAGCGCACGGCACAGCGGCTGTCGGAGTTGGGAGCATCCGTTGTCGTGAACTCGTCGTCGAGCACCGCCGCCGGCGAAGCAGTGGCTGCGGCGCTGCCCTGCGAGTCGCTTTACGTGCAGGCCGACATCGCCGACCAGGAGCAGTGTCGCTCTCTGCTGGACACGACGGTCGAGCGATTCGGCAAGCTCGACCTGCTCGTGAACAACGCGGGCTGGACCACGCTCGTCGACCACCGCGATCTCGATGCGCTCACCGATGAGATCTTCCGCAAGACCTTCGAGGTGAACGTGTTCGGTACCTGGAACCTCACGAAGATGGCGATGCCGCTGCTGCGCCGGTCCAATGCCCCCGGCGGGGGCCACGTGGTGAACATCACCTCGATCGCCGGTGTCCGCCCGGTGGGGTCGTCGATCGCGTATTCGATGTCGAAGGCCGCGCTCAACCAGATGACCCGCCTGCTCGCGAAGAGCCACGGCCCGGTGCGTGTGAACGCGGTCGCGCCCGGACTGGTCGACACTCCCTGGACCTCTGACTGGGACGTGCAGCACGAGGGAGTCAGAAAGATGGCGCCGCTCAAGCGTTCAGCGACACCGGACGACTGCGCCGAGGCGGTGCTCGCGCTGGTACGCAACCGCTATGTGACGGGCGAGGTCTTCGTGGTCGACGGCGGCCTCACACAGGTCTCATAGCCGGCTTCGGGCACAGACCGCAAACGGTGCTGAACCCGGCGAACCCGGCGAGCCGAGTTCAGCCGGGCCGAGTTCAGCCGGGCCGACGCCGGGCCACGCCGTCCCAGATCGCCGACGCGTCGACCACATCGACGCTGAGCGCACGGTGCCCGAAGCCCATGGTGCGCAGGAAGGTCTCTGCCTCCACCTCAGCGGTCACCGCCGCGAGCGCCTGCGGATCGTCACCTCCGCACCGGATCTCGTAGCGGAGATTGAAGAACTGGATCCGCGCGTCGTAGGTGAACGTGCCTTCGGGTGTGAACGCCGAGACGAACAGGTCATGCTCGGGCTGTGCGCCCACGAGGTACTGCCTCGACTGCTCCGTGAGATCGCTGAACCGACCGCGGACCGTCACGCGAAACACCCGCTCGACGAGTTCGTCACTCACGGGCCGCCACCGTACTGCTCACATCGTTCGGCGCCCGAGGCGTCGTCTCGAGCGTCGAGCCATCGGCGGCGTCGAACAGGTGGAGCTGAGCCGTGTCGATGTCGAGGTGCAGCGGTTGCCACACGTCGAACGAGAACGACGAATCGAGGGCCACGACGATCGCTGCGTGGTGGTCTTCCGACGCGACGAGATCATCATCAGTGGCACACATCGCGACCGCGCCGAGCGTGCAATGGAGCAGCTGGTGCGGGCCGACCGTTTCGGTGAATCGTGGACTCACGGTGAGCGGACCGGAGGCGTCGAGGTGAAAGGCTTCCGGCCGCAATCCCACGACCACCTCGCGACCATGGAGCGCGGCTGCACCGCCGAAGCGCCCGGAGGTCGCGGCGTCGAGCACCACTTCGTGCTGCATCCATCGCAGCGCCACCTGCTCACCGACGGCTTCCGCTCGCGCCAGCCAGGCGTTCATCGGCGGCGATCCGAGGAACTGCGCGACGAAGAGATCGATCGGGCGGCGGTACAGCTCACGGGGCGTTCCGCACTGCACGATCCGGCCGCGTCTCATCACTGCGATGCGGTGTCCCATCGACATCGCCTCCACCTGGTCATGAGTGACATAGACCGTGGTGACGCCGACGCTGCGCTGCAGTTGCACGATCTCCGAACGCAACTCGGTGCGCAGTTTGGCATCCAGCTGCGACATCGGTTCGTCCATGAGGAACAGGTGTGGAGTGCGGATCAGCATGCGAGCCAAGGCGACGCGCTGGCCCTCGCCTCCCGAGAGCTGACGCGGCCAACGCTCGAGCAGGTGATCGATGCCGACGAGTGCGGCCACCTCCCGAACTCGGCGCTGGATCACCTCCTGCTTCTCCTTCGCCAACCGCAGAGAAAACCCGATGTTCTCGGCCACCCGCAAGTTCGGGTAGAGCGCGCTGCTCTGGAAGGTCATCGCCACGTCGCGGCCCCTCGCGCCCACGTCGTTGACCACGACATCATCGATCAGCACTTCGCCCCTGGTGGGTCGTTCGATGCCGGCGATCAGGCGCAGCAGCGTGGTCTTGCCGCAGCCAGAGGGGCCGATGACCACGAAGAACTCGCCGTTTCCGATGCACAGGTCGGTGGGGCACACTGCGTCCACCTCGCCGCCGTTGCGGCCGTCGCGGCCGTCGCCGCCGTGCACCTTGCTCACGCCTCGTAACTCGATGGTCGACATCGATCCCCCCGATCGTGACGTTCGCCCTGCACCTAGCGTATGCCGCCCGGCGGCGGGCTCCGACGGGCTCCGACGCGGCGTCGATCCGAGAATGCCCATAGCGTGCGGCGATGGACCCTCGCCATCTCAAGCTCCGCAAGCTCAACGTGATCGCCGGGTGCCTGCACCTCGTGTCGTTCATCGCGATCCTGCTGCTGTCGAACGACAGTGCACTGCCGGTCAACGCCACCTATCTGACGGAGGCACCCGGCACCGGCAACTTCTCGGACCCCATCAACCTGTTCGACCTGAACATCAGCTACATGGTGGCGGCGTTCATGGCGCTCTCTGCGTTCTTCCACTTCCTGGTCAGCTCGCCGCAGGTGTTCCCGAAGTACAGCGCCGGGCTGAGCAACCACATCAACCCGTACCGGTGGGTCGAGTACTCGCTGTCGTCGTCGATCATGATCGTCGTGATCCTGCAGCTGAACGGCACTGCCGACTACATCGCCCTGCTCGGCATCTTCGGGGTGAACGTGTGCATGATCCTGTTCGGCTGGCTCCAGGAGCGCTACACGACACCTGGTGACGGCGACATGCTGCCCTTCTGGTTCGGGTGCATCGCCGGCGCAGTGCCCTGGATCGCGACGGCGATCAACGTCGCGTCGCCGAAAGGCCCCGCCGAGTCGACCGTGCCCGGCTTCGTGTACGGAATCGTGATCTCGTTGTTCATCCTGTTCAACTGCTTCGCGATCGTGCAGTGGAAGCAGTACCGGGCCAAGGGGAAGTGGGCCGACTACCTGTACGGCGAGCGCCGGTACATCGTGCTCAGCTTCGTCGCGAAGTCGTTGCTCGCGTGGCAGGTCTTCTCCGGAGCCCTCGCCTCCTAGAACCTCGTGTTCGAACGACGAAGCGCCATTTCGGCAACGTGCGCACTGCATCAGATCGGGTCGATGAAGACCTTCGGATACGTCGTGTGACCCGATGGTTGGACCCGTCGGTGTCAGACGTTCAACCCAACTGATCCCGTAGCGATTCGAGATACGGCAAGGACCGCTGATCTTTCGGCCGGTTTGCAGCGGTCTTGGAAGCAATGATGTCGTCGAGATCTGCAACAGCGACGATGAGACCCTCCCGAAGCTGCGCTCGACGGGAACGTTCGAGCCACTGCTCGTAGTTCCTCAGCGTGCCAGCTGGCGTGAACACCAGATCCACGTCGCCGAATCGGGTCACGAGGTTGAGCATGTGCGGCATGTTTCGGATGAATGCGGCATCGATCCTGGTTTCGATCGGTTCGTCACCGGTGCGGATCTTCGCGTCCAGCCGCTTCAGCGCTGTTGCAAGCCGCTCGAGGTTGGCCGCGGAACGTGATGGGATGACATCGATGTCCTCGGTCGGTAGC
Organism: uncultured Acidimicrobiaceae bacterium; assembly: GCA_963791635.1. Classification (GTDB taxonomy): domain Bacteria; phylum Actinomycetota; class Acidimicrobiia; order Acidimicrobiales; family Ilumatobacteraceae; genus VFMC01. Next base: position 1,023,737 of record CAWBTC010000017.1, on the reverse strand, counting down.
GGGGATCCGTGAATGATCGCCGCAAACCCGCCGAGAACCACGAACTCGACTTCCTCGTCCGTCAGGATGGCGCAGATCTCGACCGGATCGAAGCTCATCGAGCTCGTGGCGGATCAACGAACCGGACCGTCGCCCGAATCTCCATCAGCACGTTCGACACCTCCACCATGTGCCGGACGCGGTCCTCGACCGACATCCGCAGCTGACGACGGATCTGGCTGAGGTCGACCCCTCGACTGTCCTCGATCGCCGGCAACTGATCCATACCGCCAGCATACGATGGTCGGGTCAGCCCTTCTTGAAATCGACGACCAGGCCGTCGCGTGCCTCGACCAACTCGTTGATCCGGTCAGCGACCGAGCGCAGCGATGCACGTCTCTGCATCGACACCCGCTTGGCGCAAGTCGCCGCCGAGGGGTGCCGCGCTTGATCTCACGATGGAGCGGCACCACGCAACCAACGGACCCTCGACGCAACATCACATGGCTGCCGCGCTGACGCACGACGACGAACCCGAGGCGCTCAAGCGCGCGGACGGCCTCTGCACCCGAAACGTGCGGGAGTTCAGGCAACGTCGGCGATGTGAAACGTGGTGATCACTGGCCGCTCGCCGAGCAGCAAAGGGAACTCGACTGGCCGGATCTGGGAGCGTCCCGGTACACGCAACTGTCCGCAGACCCAGGGCAGCCGAGCACCGCGCCGACTGCGGAACTGGTTGGGTCAGCCGCGCTTCAGATCGACGACCAGGCCGTCGCTTGCCTCGACCAGCGTGTGGGGCTCGATGCCGAACACGTCGTGCCACGTGCCGGCTGCGGCCCACACCTCGGGGTACTGCAGCAGGTCGGGGTCGATGAACACACGCAGCGGGTTCTTGTGTCCGAACGGTGGGACGCCACCGATGGGGTAACCGGTGGTGTCGCGGACGATGTCGGCATCGACTCGCTCGCACTTGGTACCGCCGGCGGCGGCGGCAAGCTTGCGCTCGTCGAGCTGGTTCGAGCCACTCACGTACGCGAGCACCACCTCGCCGTCGACACCGAAGATCAGGCTCTTCACGATCTGACCCACCTCGACCCCGATGGCCGCAGCCGCGTCGGCGGCCGTCTTGGCGCCATCTGCGTAGTGGCGGGGCTCGATCGACAGCCCGAGCGCCTCGGCGGCGCTGATCACCTTGATGACGTTGGGGTGCAGAGCAGTCACCTGGGAGAACCTACCGGTCGTACTTCTGCGTTGTGATACCGGAAATCCTCCTCTAGTCTTGCCGGCGAAGGGGAGTATCCCTCGGCACCGTGATCGTCAGTACGGCGCTCCTGTCATGACAGGAGCACCCGGCACGGTGGTTCGGACAGCGCGTCGCCGCGCCGTTCGAACGGGAGAGACCTTCGGTATCGCTCGATGACCGAAGGACAACGCACCCGATGATGACCCTCCCTTCCCCCGGAACTCCTGGGGCACCGTTGCCCACGGACGCCCATCGCCTCGACACTGCGGTCATCGCCGAGCAGCTCGGCGTGCGACCCGACCGAGGGCTCGACACCACCGAGGTGGCCCGTCGTACGGCGCAGTACGGACTGAACGTGCTCGCCGAGGCAGCTCGGACACCCGGCTGGAAACGGCTGCTCGCCCAGTTCACCGATCTCCTGATCCTGATCCTGATCGGCGCCGCGATCGTCGCCTTTGCGGTGTCCGGCGAGCTGAAGACCCCGCTGGTCGTCCTCGTCGTGGTGGTGTTCAACGCGTTCATCGGCTTCGTCCAGGAGAACCGGGCGGAGAAGTCGCTCGAGGCGCTGAAGAAGATGCTCGTCATCCAGACCCGCGTCCGTCGCAACGGCGAACTGCTGAACCTCCCCGCAGGCGAATTGCTGCCCGGCGACGTGGTGATGATCGAGGCGGGCGATCGGGTGCCCGCCGACGGCCGTGTGCTGTTCGCGAACAGCCTCGAGATCGAGGAGGCGGCGCTCACCGGCGAGAGCCAGCCGTCGACCAAGGGCACCGACGCGATCGACCGGGAGAACGTGCCGCTCGGCGATCGCAAGAACATGGTCTACATGAACACCACCGTCACCCGAGGCCGCGGCGAGTACGTGGTGACCGCCACCGGCATGGAGACCGAGATCGGCCGCATCGCCGGCCTGCTGCGAGCCACCGAGACCGACAAGACGCCCCTGCAGAAGCAGCTCGATGGGCTGGCCCACAGCCTTGCCAAGCTCGCTGCGGTGATCGTCATCGCGGTCTTCGTCATCGGCCTCCTCCGTGGGGACAGCGCGAGCGACCTCCTGCTCACCGCCGTGGCCCTCGCGGTGGCCTCGATCCCGGAAGGATTGCCCGCTGTCACCGCGGTCACGCTTGCGATCGGCGTGTCGAAGATGGCCACTCAGAACGCGATCGTGAAGCGCCTCGCGTCCGTGGAGACGCTCGGCTGCACGAGCGTGATCTGCAGCGACAAGACCGGCACCCTCACACTGAACCAGATGACCGCTGTCGAGCTGATCAGCCAGATGCGCAGGCACGAGGTGACGGGCGATGGCTACGCACCCGAGGGAGCGATCGCCCACCTCGATGGCGACGAACGCATCTCGCTCGACGCCGCGCTGATGCCGATGGCGCTGTGCACCGATGCCGCGATCCGCGAGGTCGACGGTCGCTGGGATCTCGTGGGCGACCCCACCGAAGGCGCCCTCGTGGTGCTCGCCGCCAAAGGTGGCCTGGTGATCGACGATGTGCGCGCCAACCATCCCCGTCTCGGCGAGGTTCCGTTCGACTCGGCCAACAAGTTCATGGCCACCGCCCACGAGCTCGTCGACAACCACGGCCGACGGGGCGTCACACTGTTCGTCAAGGGCGCTCCGGACGTGTTGCTCGCCCGCTCGTCCCGGGTCATCGGCACGGACGGTGCTGCCGAGCCGATCGAGGCGCACCTCGACACGCTGCATGACCACAATCACCGCCTCGCCTCGGATGGTCTGCGTGTGCTCGCCGTTGCCCAGCGAGAGTTCTCGACCGACGACTGGCACGAGTTCACCGCGGGTGGCGGCGATCCGATCGAACTCGTCCGCGACCTCACGCTGGTGGCATTGGCCGGCATCGTCGATCCACCCCGGCCCGAAGCGAGGACCGCCATCGCCGAGGCCCACGCTGCAGGCATCGCCGTGAAGATGATCACTGGCGACCACGCCTCCACAGCTGCTGCGATCGGTCGCGAGCTCGGCCTCACGGGCGAAGCGGTCACCGGCAACGACCTCGACCAGATGGACGATCACGAGCTTGCCGAGCGAATCGACGACATCACCGTGTTCGCCCGAGTGGCCCCCGAGCACAAGATCCGTCTCGTTGCCGCACTTCAACGCAAGGGCAACGTCGTCGCGATGACCGGCGACGGCGTGAACGATGCACCAGCGCTGAAGAAGGCGGACATGGGCGTGGCCATGGGCATCACGGGGACCGAGGTGACGAAGGAGGCGGCCACGATGGTGCTCGCCGACGACAACTTCGCGACCATCGTCAAGGCGGTCAACCGAGGGCGCACGATCTATGACAACATCGTCAAGTTCGTGCGTTTCCAGCTGAGCACCACGCTCGGCTTCGCCGCGCTGTTCCTGCTCGCCGCGATCTTCGACATCGCCAGCGGCAAGCCCTTCACGGCCATCGCGATCCTGTGGGTGAACATCATCATGGACGGCCCGCCGGCGATGGCTCTCGGCCTCGATCGGGGCGGTGCCGACGTCATGTCCCGTACACCGCGTCCTCTGACGGAGAAGATCCTCACGCCGTCGCGTTGGACAGCGGTCGGCTTCGCCGCCTCGGTCATGGCGATCGGGACCCTCGGCGTGCTGATCTTCGCCCCTGGCCCCGAAGCGGAGGCAGGCGTCGCCACCGCGGCCGGCACGATGGCCTTCAACACCTTCGTGTTGTTCCAGTTCTTCAACATCCTCAACGCACGCAGCGACCGCCAGACGGTGTTCAGCCGCTTCACGTTGACGAACGGTGCGCTCTGGTTGTCGTTGGGCATCGTCGCCCTCCTCCAGATCGGGGTCACCCACGTCGGCTTCATGCAGTCCCTGTTCGACACCATGTCGATCTCTGCCACCCAGTGGCTCGCGTGCATCGCCGTCGCTTCCTCGGTGCTCTGGCTCGAGGAGCTCCGCAAGCTCGTCGTTCGCCGGCGAGACCCCCTCGTCGTCCCCAGCTCTCTGCCGCTGCCCAACCGGATCTCGGAGGTCCCCGCATGAAGTGCCCCATTGACACCGCCGTCGACTTGGTGATGACCGACCGCCAGGGCATCGAGATCGACTACTGCCCCTCGTGCCGTGGGGTGTGGCTCGATCGTGGCGAGCTCGACAAGCTCATCGAGCGTTCGGCCGCCGCCCTCCCGATGCCGGCGCCCGCTGCGGCGCCGGTGATGCCGATGCCGGCCGCCGACCACCGCCCTCAGTACCGGCCCGACTCCCCACCTGATGATCGGAGGCCTCGTTGGAACGATGACGACGACGATGACAACGACCGGTCCAAGTCCCGCGACGGCTACGGCTACAAGAAGAAGAAGCGGTCGTCGATCCTCGGCGAGATCTTCGACTTCTGAGCGCACAACCGATCACCTCACACGGATCTCTCACCGTCGCCTGACGGTGTCCACACCTCCCGAAAGGAACCTGTTCCCATGTTCAAGAACACGATGAAGACGGGCGTGCTACTGGCATCTCTTGGCGGTCTCATCGTGGCCGTGGCCACCCTGCTCGGTGGCCGAGCCGGTGCCACGATCGGCCTCGTGCTCGCATTCGTCATGGTCGGCGGCTCGTACTGGTTCAGTGACAAGCTCGCCCTGCGCTCGGCCAAGGCTCAGGTGATCACCGAATCCGATCACCCGGAGTTCTACGGGATGGTCCGCGATCTCGCCCAGCGCGCCAAGCTCCCCATGCCCACGGTGGCGATCGCCCCGAGTGACCAGCCCAACGCCTTCGCCACCGGGCGCGGACCGAAAAAAGCTGTGGTGTGCGCGACCAACGGGTTGCTCACCGCCATGCCGCGGGCCGAGGTCGAGGCGGTGATGGCCCATGAGCTGATGCACGTCAAGCACCGCGACATCCTCATCGGTTCGGTGGCCGCGGCGATCGCCACCGCGATCAGCTACGTCGCCCAGATGGCGATGTTCGCCTCGATGTTCGGCGGTGGCAGCGACGACGAGGACCGGCCGAATCCCATTGCAATCATGGCGATGGCGCTGCTCGCTCCACTCGCCGCAAGCCTGATCCAGATGGCCGTCTCCCGGTCGCGCGAGTTCGAGGCTGACCGCGGTGCTGCCGAGCTCCTCGGCACCGGACGGGATCTGGCCAGTGCGCTGGAGCGGATCGAGACCCTTGCGGTCCACCGGCCGATGGCAGTGGCGCCCGCCCAGGCCCAGGCATACATCCACAACCCGCTCGCCAACCCACTCGCCGAAGCCCACGGTGGGAAGAACGCAGCCAAGACGGCTCGCCTGTTCTCCACTCACCCGCCCACCGAGGAGCGGATTCGCCGCCTGCGCGCCATGTAGGGCCGCCGGAGGCCTCGCCGGAGCCGGGCCCCTGCGTGTTCGGTTTAGGATCCGGCGGTGGCATCAACGGTGCGGACGCTGGTCTTTTCCGACATCGAAGGCTCCACCGGGTTGCTCGAGCGAGCCGGTCAGCACTGGCCCGAGATGCTGCAACGGCATCGACGCATCATCCGCGCCGCGATCGCCGACTGGGCCGGCGTCGAACACGGCACGGAGGGTGACTCGTTCTTCGTCACGTTCGGCTCGCCGTCCAATGCGCTCGCTGCAGTCGTGCAGGCCCAGATCGGCCTCGAGACTGCTGACTGGCCCGACGGCTTGCGCCTGAGGGTGCGCATAGGACTGCACCTCGGCGAAGTTGCCGAGCTCGATGACGACCTCGTCGGACTGACGATCCATCACGCAGCACGTGTCGCAGCCACGGCCCACGGTGGCCAGATCGTCGTCAGCGAGCCGGTGCGCATCCACGCCCGGGTGCTCCCGGCCACGACCACCCTCCAGCCGCTCGGCATGCACCGACTTCGCGACATCGGCACGGTCGCGCTCTACCAGGTGGGGCACCCGCAGCTCCAGCGCTCGTTCCCCGAGCTGCGCGGCGTGCTCGGCAGCCGCACCAACCTCCCGCGTCCGACCACCGAGTTCGTCGGCGGCGAGCGGCTGATCGCCGATCTCGACGACCTCGTCCGCCGGTCCCGCGTGATCACCTTGACCGGCACCGGGGGGGTCGGCAAGACCCGCTCGGCGATCGAGTTCGCCTGGAGACGAATCGGCGACTTCCCGGACGGCATCTACTTCGTCGACCTCTCGCCGGTGACCGACGATGGCGCAGTACCTGCCGCTCTCGCGGCGACGTTGTCGCTGGTGGCAGCCGGCGAACAGCCGCTGCTCGACGTGATCGTCAACTGGATCGGCGATCGTCGGCTGCTGTTCGTGATCGACAACTGCGAGCATCTCGTCGCCGAGGTCGCCGCCGTCGTCTCGGCGTTCCAGTCCCGATGCAACAACGTGGTGATGCTCGCGACCAGTCGCGAAGCACTCGGTGTCCAAGGAGAGCGCGTCGTGCGCGTCCCGTCGCTCGAAGCCGGCGGCGACGCCATGCGGTTGTTGTGCGAGCGGGCACGCGATGCCGACTCCTCGTTCGACCCGCTCGGCCACGAGGCCGTGCTCGAGCAGATCTGCCGCCGCCTCGACGGCATCCCACTGGCCATCGAGCTGGCTGCCGCTCGCATGCGATCGCTCTCTCCGGAGGAACTGCTCGATCGCCTGCAGGACCGCTTTCGGCTCCTGCGCGGCAGTGGCAGGGGAACGCTCGAACGGCACCAGACCCTGCGCGCGATGGTCTCGTGGTCGTACCAGCTGCTCACCCCAGACGAGCAGCGGCTGTTCGAGCGCCTGTCCGTGTTCAGCGGAGGGTTCGACCTGAAGGCGGCAGAACGGGTCTGCGGCCTCGAGCCGATCGACGAGCTCGACGTGGTCGAGCTCGTGCACCAGCTCGTCGACAAGTCGATGGTGGTTGCCGAGCGGATCGCATCCACCACCCGGTACGGGTTGCTCGAGACGATCCGCCAGTTCGCCGAGGAGCAACTCGACGTGCGCGGGGAGGTCTCGGAGCTTCGTGACAGACATGCTCGCCACTACGCAGGCCTCGCCGTCGAGCTCGGTCTCCTGGCCAGATCGGCACGCCAGGTCGAAGGCTCCCAGGCGATCGATGCCGAGTGGGACAACCTGCGCGCCGCGCATCTCTGGTCGCTCGCCCAGGACGACCTCGAGCGCGCCGAATCCATCGTTCGCTCGACGTTCCGCGATGCCGAGACCCACATGCGCGCCGAGCACCGGTCGTGGACGCTGCGCACCCTCGAGCTCGGAGAGCGGTTGGGCAGACCGTCGACCGAGATGATGGGATACCACGCGTTCTGGCTCAGTGTCGACGGCTTCGACGAAGAAAGCTTCGAATGGGGCAGGCGAGGCATCGCCGCGGCTCCAGGCCCCGACCACCCGTCCACCGCCTTGTGCTGGTCGATGATCGCCGGAGCCGGTCCGCTGTCACCCCCCGGCTCGGCCGAGGTGCGCGAGGCGTTCGCGCATGAGCAGCTCGCCGTCGCCAACATCGCGGATCTCGACCATCACTTCGAAGACCTCATCGATCTCGTCGATGTAGCGATGAACGCAGACCCTGCCGGAGCCGGACCTCTTCGACATCAGCTGCGCGAGATCGCTGCACGCGTGCCCGCGCCGTCCCTCGTGGGGTACTGCCACCTCAGCGACGGTCACGCGTTGCTCGACCGCAGCGTCAGCGTGCCCGACTTCACGACGGCACGGGCACACTACGAACGGGCGCTCGATGTCGCGCGTGATGCCTCGGACCTCCAGTTCGAGACCCAGGCGCTGCGCGCCATCGCCCTCGCCGCCGCTGGGCTCGGTTCGCCGGACGCCCTCGACCGATGCCGCGAGGCGCTCGACGCCCTGTACGAGATCCGCTACTGGCAGAAGCTCTGGCAGACCCTCGAGTCGACGACGCTGGCACTGGCCACGATGGGGCGCGTCGCCGATGCCGCAGTGCTACTCGGACATCTCGATGCTCACGTGGTCGCCGTCGGGCTCGAGGACGGCCTCGACTACCGCGACCGGGCTCGCGCGCTCATCGTCGCCTTCGGCGACCACCCGGACGCCCGCCAGCGCGGTGCCCGGATGTCCGCCGACGAACTGGTCGTGTCGGCGATCGGGTACTGCACACCCGAACGGTGAGGTCGGCACACACGCGGTCGACGGCGAAGATGACCCTGGCCCACCTCCACGGCTGCCCTCGCCGACGTCAGGCGAACAGGTCGTCCAACGAGCTCGACACCGACGTCGTGGGCTCGTCGTCGCTGAGGGCGTATGCGGCGTAGCCGTCGATCTCGAGCTGATCGGCCAGTTCGGGACCACCCGACGCAACGATGCGGCCCTTGACGAGGATGTGGATCATGTCGGCGCGAAGCGCTTCGAGCAGCCGGTTGTAGTGCGTGATCACGAGCGCGCCGAGACGATGCTCCTTCGGGCCGTCATTGGTGAGAGCTTCCACCCGACGGGCGCAGTCACGCAGCGCGTCGATGTCGAGGCCCGAATCGAGCTCGTCGAGGATCGCGATGCGGGGCTGCAGCACTGCGAGCTGCAGGGTCTCGTTGCGCTTCTTCTCACCACCTGAGAGGTCGACGTTGAGGGCGCGGTGCAGCAGCTCGGGCGCGAACCCGATGCGGGCAGCCTCGGCCTCGAGCAGCGCATCGAGACCCTCGGTGGAGCGACCGCGAGCGACGAGCGCCTGCTCCATCACATGATCGAGTGACACGCCCGGCACCTCGCTCGGGTACTGCAACACGAGATGGAGACCGGCCTGGGCGCGCTGCCACGCAGGTAGTGCCAGCATGTCGACACCGTCGAGGGTGACCGATCCACTGAGCACCTCGTAGCCGGGTTTGCCCATCACGACGGCCGAGAGCGTGCTCTTGCCGGCGCCGTTGGGGCCCATCACCACGTGCACCTCACCACTGGAGACGGTGAGGTTCACCCCGTGGAGGATCTGCTTGCCCGCGACCGAGGCGCGGAGGTCGGTGATCTGGAGAGTGCTCATGTCAGGCTCCGGTTCCGCAGTCGTGTGAGATCTCGATGTCGATGTCGATGTCGATGTCGATTTGTTCGATTCTATTCGACGATGACATCGCCGTCGACGTTGTGCACCACGAACACCGGCACGGGTTGCGTGGCAGGCAAGGTCTGTGGCTCGCCGGTCTCGAGACTGAACGCGCTCCCGTGCTTCCAGCACTCGATCTCTCGCGAGTCGCACATCACCTCACCCTCGCTCAACGACACGTCGGCATGGCTGCAGGTGTCGCCGATGGCGTAGAGGTCGTCGCCGAGACGCACCACCGCGACCGGGGTGCCGTTCACGACGAACCGCTGCGCCGAGTTCGGCGCAAGATCATCGAAGCGACACACGACGATCGCTGCGGTCGCGCTCATGAGGACTTCCTCTGGAGCTTTGCGCTCACGAGCTCGCGCAGCTGCGCGGCGAGCGGACCGACGGGGAGTTGCTCGAGCACCTCGTCGAAGAAGCCGAGCACCACGAGGCGCTCTGCGATCTCCGGCGGGATGCCACGGCTCTCGAGGTAGAACCTCTGCTCTTCGTCGATCGGGCCGACGGTGCTGGCGTGGCTGCACTTCACATCGTTGGTCTCGATGTCCAGGTTGGGCACGCTCTCTGCCCATGCACCAGAGCTGAGGGTGAGGTTGCGATTCGTCTGGAACGCTTGCGACCCCTTGGCGTCGTGGCGGATCTTGATCAGGCCGGTGTAGACGCTCTTGGCGTGATCCTGGACGGCACCCTTGAACAGCAGATCGCTGTGCGTCTTCGGCGCCGCATGATCCTGCAGGGTGCGGAAGTCGTGCATCTGGTGGTCGTCGGCGTAGTAGAGCGCGATCTGACGGGTGCTGGCGCCCTGCCCGGTGACTCGCGCCTCGGTTCGCACGCGGGCGTAGTCGCCGCCGAGCGCCACCGTTGCGAGGAGCGTGTTGGAGTCACGAGCACCCAGCGCCCGCTGATGGCCGAGGTGCCACGTCGACGACCCGAGCATGTTCACCCCGAGGTACTTCAACCGCGCCGCAGCCGCGACATCGACCTCGAGGCGGGGCACGCACAGCGCCACGAGACCGTCGGGCGAGATGAACTGCTCGACGACGGTGAGCTCGCTGTCCTCGGCGGCGTCGATGATCAGACGCGGGAACACCGCGACGCCGGCCGTGTCGAGGCGGTGGGTGATGACGACCGGCTCCTCGATCACCTTTCCACGCGGCACCGACACGATGATCGCGTCCATGAACGCTCGGTTCAGCTCGTGGAACAGGTCGACGGCGTCCTCGGCATCGGCGCGATCGCCGAGCTCGGCCCCCTGCGCCACGTGGACCCCGGCGGGGGCATCGACGGTGGTCTGAGCGCGACCGGGTGTGAACGACTCGAGGTCGAGCTCGCCGATGCGGCTGTAGCGCCACACCTCCTCCTCGGCGGAAGGAAATGCGGCCGCGGCGGCGCGCTCGGCGGCAGCGATGCGGCGATCGAGGTCGACAGGTACGGACGCGCGAACGGCGTCAGGGGAGAACGCAGGCACGGGGAAATTCTACTGTCTGGATAGGAGAAATTCCCCAGCCACGGCCGCCGCTTCGATCGCGACTCAGCGGCGGCGGCGGAAGAACCGCTTGAGGCCCTTGCGCTGGGCAGCCTGACGTTCGGCGGACAGCTGAGCCTCGACTTCGGCGAGCACCTGAGCGCCGATGGCGTTCAGGTGGTCTTCGGCTTCGTCGAGGACCGCTGCGGCGCTGCCGTCGTCGAGGCCCGGCGGGTCATCCGGCGTCTTCGGGGGCACCACCGAGCCGTACGTCCACCCCGCGTCCATCCGCCGCTCGTACTTCGGGCAGTTGTCGGGACAGCGCCAGGGCGCATCGGGGGCCAGGTCGAGGTTGCACTTCCTCACGGTGTCGCCGTTCGGATAGGTGCGGCTCTCGAAGTTCTTGCACTCCTGTCGCATCGGCATGCGCCAAGTCTGCCAAGTGAGCGACCCACGCGCTGGACGGCGACGCCAGAGCCAGGTGAGAACTCCGTGACGCCCCAAACCCCCTGGCGATGAGAGATGAGCGTCCGTACCGGGCCGATCTCTCATCGTCCTGCGGGGCCGTCGGCCTCGATGAGAGATGCGGTCGCCACCGCCGCTCATCTCTCATCGCGAATGGGTGTCAGACGCCGAGTTCCGCGGCGCGGGACAGCACTCGGGCGCGCTCGGCGCCGATCGTCGTCGAGTCACCGTGGCCCGTGTGCACGATCGTCTCGTCCGGCAACCGCAGCAGGGTGTCGCGGATGCTGCGCAGGATCGTCGGTTCGTCGCTGTGGCTCCGCCCCGTCGCGCCCGGGCCGCCGCAGAACAGGGTGTCGCCGCTGAACAGCACACCCGACGCTTCGTCGAGGAAGCAGCAGCAGCCCGGCGAGTGACCGGGAGTGTGGAGTACGCCGAGCTCGTGGCCACCGACGCCGAGGACCGCACCTGGCTCGAGGTCTCGGTCGGGCGAATCGCCTGGCCACACGACGTCCCACAGCATCCGGTCGGACGGGTGCAACACGATCGGCGCGTCCACCGCGTCGCGCAGCGGTACCGCCGCATTGATGTGATCGTTGTGGCCGTGGGTGAGCACGATCGAGCGAACTCGTCGACCGTGCACTGCGGCCGTGATCGCCGCTGCATCATGGGCCGCGTCGAACACGATCACCTCACGGTCGTCACCCACCAACCAGATGTTGTTGGTGACCGCCCACTCCCCGCCGTCGAGGGCGAAGATCCCGTCAGTCGTGACCAGCTCGATCGTCATCCGATCGAAGCTAGCTCAGCAACCGCACCGGAACGGGTGGCTCAGCCGACGCTGCCTTCCATCTGGAGCTCGATCAGACGGCTCCACTCGACCGCGTACTCCATCGGCAGGGTGCGCGTGATCGGCTCGATGAAGCCGTTGACCACCATGCCCATGGCCTGCTCCTGGGAGAGGCCTCGGCTCATCAGATAGAAGAGCTGCTCGTCGGCGATCTTCGACACCGTCGCCTCGTGGCCGATCTGCGCATCGCGCTCGCCGACTTCCATGTACGGCAGGGTCTTGCTGGTGCTCTGCTCATCGAGGATCAGCGCGTCGCACTGGACGTGGCTCTTGCAGCCGTAGGCGCCCTCGTCGACACGCACCAGTCCGCGGTAGGTGGTGATGCCACCGTCCTTGCTGATGCTCTTCGACACGATCTTCGACGTGGTCTCGGGCGCTGCGTGCACCATCTTGGCGCCCGCATCCTGATGCTGACCGGGGCCCGCGTACGCGACCGACAGCACTTCGCCCGTGGCCTTCGGGCCCACGAGGTACACCGACGGGTACTTCATCGTCAGCTTCGAGCCGATGTTGCCGTCGATCCACTCCATGTGGCCGCACTCCTCCACCCGAGCGCGCTTGGTGACCAGGTTGTACACGTTCGGCGACCAGTTCTGGATCGTGGTGTAGGTGACGCGTGCGTGCGGCTTCACGATGATCTCGACGACCGCGGAGTGCAGCGAGTCCTTCGTGTACACCGGGGCCGAGCAGCCCTCGATGTAGTGCACTTGCGAGCCCTCGTCGGCGATGATCAACGTGCGCTCGAACTGGCCTGCGTTCTCCGAGTTGATCCGGAAGTAGGCCTGCAGTGGCATCTCGCACTCCACGCCCGGCGGGACGTAGATGAACGAGCCACCGCTCCACACGGCGGTGTTCAGCGCGGCGAACTTGTTGTCGGCGGCGGGGATGACAGAGCCGAAGTACTGCTTGACGAGCTCGGGATACTCTCGCAACGCGGTATCCATGTCGCAGAACAGGATTCCCTGTGCTTCGAGATCCTCACGGTTGCGGTGGAACACCACTTCGCTCTCGTACTGAGCGGTGACGCCGGCGAGGTACTTGCGCTCCGCCTCGGGGATTCCGAGCTTTTCGTACGTCGCTTTCATCTGCTCGGGCAGGTCGTCCCACTCACTGACCTGATCCGTGGCCGGCTTGAGGTAGTAGAAGATGTCCTGGAAGTCGATGTCGGGCATGTTCGTGGCGAACCACGGAGCCATCGGCTTGCGCTCGAACAAGCGCAGGCTGCGCTGACGCTGCGCCGTCATCCACTTCGGCTCGCCCTTCCACCACGAGATCTGGTCGACGACATCGGGGTTCAGGCCCTTCTTCGGCGCGAAGGCGTACTCGACTTCGTCGCTCCATCCGAGGTTGTACTTGCTGAGGTCGAGGTCGAACGAGGTCACGAGAGGCTCCCTGGGTGTCCGGTTGCGCATGCGGTGATGCAGGCGATCTTGCACGGGCGAATTAGCACTACCGCCATAGTAACAATTCAGACGGCGCCGTCCACCGCGAAGCCAGCGGATCGCCCGGCACGGTGCCCACCAGCACCCGGAGGTTGGCCGGAGGCCGATCCGATCCGCCATAGCCTGTGATCCGTGGAGCTCGAACGCGACGCCGTCGACCGGGTGCTGCGGCGCGCGAGCGAGATGACCGCGGATCATCCGTCGGTGCCCGGCGCCACCGGCCAGCTCAGCGAGCAGGTGGTGATCGAAGCAGCCACCGAAGCTGGCCTCGATCCCGATGCCGTCCGGGTCTCGCTCGCGATCGAACGACTCGGCACCCGACCGAAACCACATCGGCTCGACGGCGTGGTGGGTCCTCGAGCAGCGACGGTCGACAGAATCGTCGCACTCGACGTCGACACGGTGCTCAGCAGGCTCGACGACCTCCTCCAGCGTCAGTACGGGATGCGGCGGTCGAGGAGCGCCCCTGATTGGGGTGAGTGGCGCAAACGCACCGACGCGATCGGCACCGTGCAGCGCCTGGCGCGCACCGGGTCGAACTCGGCCAACCTCCGCAAGCTCGCCCGTGTCGAGGCACATACGAGCATCGTCGACCACGACCGTACCCTGGTGCGGGTGGTGGCCGATCGCTCGCCGCAACGCACAGAAGCCCTCGCGGGAGGCGCCGCGGTCGGCGGATTCAGCCTCGTCGCGACCGCAGTCCTCGTCGTGGTCGCCACGCCCATCGCCGTCGCGGCGACGCCCGTCGCCATCGGTGCCGGGTACGCGACGGCACGCATCGGACGGGCACGCCACGTCGACCTGCTCGCCGACATCGAGGGGATCCTCGACGCCGTCGAACGCGGCATCCGGCCGGTCACACTGACCGACGAGGTACGCCGCGTGCTGCGCCAGCTCCGATCCTGAGAGTCCTGAATGTCCTGAGATGTCCTGAGATGTCCTGTGAGGTTCAGCCCACCGGCTCCAACCGTGCGGGCACGCTCTTGTGCCATGGCGTGCCGGCGATCCAGTCGCGCAGCTGGTTGTCGGTGAGCTCGTTCGGCGCCACACCGGTTCGGTGCAGGCCGTCGTCGCCCGCCGACTCGTCGAGACCGAGGCCGTTCGGCAACGAGATGTGGCCTGACTGCATGCCCTCGTACACCTCCACCACCACCTCGGCCTCACCGCGCGACGTGATCACCTTCACCCGGCCGCCCGTGTCCACACCCAACCGGCCGGCGTCGACCGGGCTGAGTCGCAGCGCACCCTCGGCATCGCGCTTTCGCCACGAGGCGTCGCGGATGATCGTGTTCGCGGTGAACGAGCGCCGCTCCCCCGCCGACAGCACGAACGGGAACTCGTCGCACGTGATCGGTGCCTCACCCGGGAGGCCGGCCAGCTCGTCGAGCAGCTCCGGGATCACGAGGTGGATGCGCTGGTCATCGGTCTGCACTCGGGGCCACACCGCATCCCAGTCGTCGTGGGAGAAGGTGACACCGTGGTGGCCAGCGAGGATCGCGTCGAACAGCGCCTCACCCAGCTCGAGTCCGTCGCCGGTGAAGCCCGCCCCGCGCACGGACGCCTCGAAGCCGAGGGCACAGCGGTGCGCAGCGCCCCACAGCAGCGCAGCAGACGCAGCCCCGTCGGGCAGCGTGGGTCCGAGCGTGCGGTAGAGCACCACGGGTGCGAGCGCGCCGAGCTGCGGGTCGGCGGCCGTCGCCTCGAAGAAGGCTGTCGCGAACTCGGCCCTCCCGCGTTCGGCCGCTTCCCGGAGCGGTTCGAGTTGCTCGGGTCGTACCGCACCGAGCGCCTCACAGAGACGGGCGTGGATCTCGGGCTCGGGCAGCACCCCGTCGGGTGGTGACAACACGGGCTTGCGGAGATGGAACACGTTGTGTGGGAAGTCGAAGTTGAAGAACGTCGCCTCCCACTTCTCGTACTGCGTGGGCACCGGCAGCACGTAGTGGGCGAGCCTCGCGGTCTCGGTCATCGCGACATCGATGACCACCACGAGCTCGAGCGCGTCCAGCGCTTCCCGCATGCGCTGGCTGTCCGCAAGCGAGTGGGCCGGGTTGCCACTCTCCACCAACATCGCCCGGTACCGGCGAGGGTGGTCGGTGAGGATCTCGTCGGGCACGACGTTGCACGGCACGAGGCCGCTGATGATCTTGGCTCCCACCACCGGGGAAGCACTCTCGGGTTTTCCGGCCGACTTGGCCCCGGTGTTGCGGACGAGGCTCACGAGCGACGTGGACATGTACTGCGCGCCCGGGATCGCGAAGTTCCCGGTGAGCGTCCACAGGAGCTTCTCCAGCCAGCTGTTCAGCGTGCTGTGGCGGTTCATCTGGATACCGAGGTCCTCGAACACGGCCACGCTCGCGGCGGCGGCGATCCGCCGAGCTGCAGCCCGGATCAGCTCGGCATCCACGCCGCACCGCAGCGCGGCCGCGTCGACATCCATCGAGCCGAACGCCGCGGTGATCTCGTCGAAGCCCGATGTGTGCTCGTCGACCCAGCTCCGTCTCACGAGACCCTCCTGCACGAGGACCGCAACCATTGCGGCGAGGCACGACGCATCGGTCCCGGGCTTCACCTGGAGGTGGAACTCGGCGAGCTCGGCGGTCTCACTGCGCTTGGGATCGATCACGATCATCGCCCGCATCGGGTCGTTGGCGATCTCTTTCAGCACGGTGCGGGCGCGTGGAATGCCGTGGCTCTGCCACGGGTTCTTGCCGACGAACACCGCGACCTCGGCGTGCTCGAAGTCGGCACGCACGCCACCACCGAACATCTTGCCGTTCACCCAGAACTCGCCGGTCTTCTCCTGCGAGAGCGCGTTGGCGCGGTAGCGCCCCCCGAGCGCCCGCAGCGTTGCTCCGCTGTAGCCCCCGCCCAGATGGTTCCCCTGCCCGCCGCCGCCGTAGTAGAAGATCGTCTCGCCGCCATGGGTGTCGCGGACCGCAGCGAAACGCTCGGCGACCTCGCGGATCGCAGTGTCCCAGTCGATCGCTTCGAACGTTCCGTCCTCGCGACGGCGCAACGGCGACGTCAGCCGTGGCTGGTGCTGGTAGTGGTCGAGCCGCAACGCCTTCTCGCAGGTGTAGCCCTGTGACGCTGGATGGGCCTTGTCACCGCGGATCCGTTCGAAGCGCGTACCGGAGTCGCCGCCGAGACGGATCTCGATGCCACAGTTGCACTCGCACAGGATGCAGGCGCTCGGGTGCCACTCGGGGCTCGCTGGGGCGGGCGTGGGGTCGACCGCGGTCTCATCGCTCATGTGCCGATGGTAGACCGCTTCGTTGCATCACGCAACTGACCTCGAAGTCACGCTGTCGTCAGCGCCTGTTGTCAGCGCCTGTTGTCAGCGCCTGTTGTCAGCGCCTGTTGTCAGCGCCTGTCGTCGCCGCCGCGAGGCACCCAACCCGGGCCTCCCCTGGCGGTCACCGAGCGGAGATCGAGCCGACCGCCGCATTGGTCGCACACCACGGTGGGCGTGGTCACGTGCCCGCACTCGTGCACCAGGTCGATCGGCTTCCCGAGGGTTGCCGCCCACTTGTCACCCCACGCCATCAGTGCCGCGATCACCGAGAACAGGTCGCGGCCTTTCTCGGTGAGGCGGTACTCGAATCGTTCGGGGTGATCCTGGTACTTCACCCGGTCGACCACACCGTGCTCCACCAGGGTGCCCAGCCGGTCGCTCAAGATGTTGCGGGCAATGCCGAGATCGCCCTGGATCGCCTCGAAGCGTTGCTGTCCGAACATCAGGTTGCGGATCACGAGCAGGGTCCACCACTCGCCGACCACTTCGAGGGCCTGCGCGACCGAGCAGTTCAGGTGCGCCACGCTGGTGCGTTTCATCACGCTCAGGCTACCCGGTGGAGCCAATGGGTACGGAGACGGCCCCGCGAGCCGGCATGTCTAGGCGGCGCTGACGCGGTCCATCTCGATGAAGATGCACTCGCCCGGGCAGGCGAGCGCAGCGTCGATCACCGACTGCTCCGCTCGTGCCGCCACCCAGGCCAGGCTGCCCGAGCCGCCCGGGTCGTTGAGGGCGACACCCTCTTCGGCTACATAGGCGATGCCGTCTTCGAGTTGGACGAAGACGTCGGGTGCGTGGTCGAGGCAGAGACCGTCGCCCGTGCACAGGTCCTGGTCGATCCACACGCGCATCGCCGGCGACAGTACCGAAGCGGAGCTGTTTCGTCATCCGGGACGACAAGCGACACACATCTCACCCAGAACCGCTCCAGCACCCCAGCACCCCAATCACCCGAGCGACCACCCTGGGCGACCACGAACAGGGCACAGGTGGGAACGCGTCGTTAGCCTCGGGTCCGTGCCCGACGCCGTGCCGACCGCCCAGTTCCCCGTCCCGCCCACCGCCAAGCAGGTGGCCCACACCTGGCAGCGCCCCACGGGCGACGTGTCCGACCCGTGGGCCTGGTTGCGCGATCGGGACGACCCGGACACCGTTGCCTACCTCGAGGCGGAGAACGCCTACGCCCAGGCCTG
Organism: uncultured Acidimicrobiaceae bacterium; assembly: GCA_963791635.1. Classification (GTDB taxonomy): domain Bacteria; phylum Actinomycetota; class Acidimicrobiia; order Acidimicrobiales; family Ilumatobacteraceae; genus VFMC01. The sequence continues at coordinate 1,005,830 of CAWBTC010000017.1, read as the reverse complement.
GCTCGCACCTCACGAGCCGGTGGTGCAGGCGGTGTTCGACGAGATCAAGTCGCGGGTCCAGGAGACCGACACGGCCGTGCCCGTCCGCAAGGGGGACTGGTGGTACACCGCCCGCACGGTCGAAGGACTCGACTATCCGATCCACTGCCGCGGCACCAGCCGCGAGACCGCCGAGTCCGCCGAGTCCGAGGTGCTGCTCGACGAGAACGCCGAGGCGGCGGGGCACGAGTACTTCGCGCTCGGGCTGCTCGAGGTGTCGACCGATCACTCGGTGGCGGCATGGAGCGGCGACGTCGACGGCAGCGAGATGTTCACCGTCCGCTTCCGCGACCTCGCGACGGGCACCGATCTCCCCGACGTGCTCGTCGGCACCTCGGCGTGGGGCGGCGCCGCCTGGTCCGCCGATGGCAGCCAGTTCTTCTACATGATGCCCGACGACCAGATGCGACCGTTCCAGGTGTGGCGCCATGCCATCGGCACCGCCCAGTCCGACGACGTGCTCGTGCTCCACGAGGTCGACGAGCGCTTCTACCTCGGCGTCGACCTGTGTCGCAGCGAGGAATGGATCGTGTTCGAGGCATCGAGCAAGACCACGACCGAGGTGTGGCTTCTGCCGGCGGGTGACCCAACGGCGACCCCTGCCAGCGTGCGAGAGCGCACCGAGGGACTCGAGTACTCACTCGATCATTGGGGTGATCGCTTCGTCGTGCTCACCAACCTCGACGCCGAGGACTTCCGCGTGATGAGTGCACCGGTGGATGCACCGGGCGAGTGGACCGAGTTGCTCCCCCACGTGGCCGGCCAACGCATCGTCGCCGTCGAGCCGTTCGCAGGCCATCTCGTCGTCCACGAGTGGTCGCAGGCCCAGCAGCGCGTCCGGATCATCGGCCGTGACGGCAGTGTCGATGCGCTCGCGCTCGACAGCGAGCCACACGAGCTCGAGCTCGATGCCAATCCCGAGTGGCATGCGACGACGCTGCGCTACACCTACCAGTCGTTCACCACGCCCGCATCGGTGTTCGAGCTCGAGCTCGCGACCGGCGAGCGCACCCTCCTGAAGCAGACACCTACACCGAACGTCGACCTGTCGCTGTACGAGGCAAGTCGCGAGTGGGCGACCGGGCCCGATGGCACGCGCGTCCCCGTCGACGTCGTGCGCCGCCGCGCCAACACCCCCGATGGCACCGCCAGCTGCTTCGTGTATGGATACGGCAGCTACGAGGCCTCGATGCCGCCGTGGTTCAGCGTCGCCCGACTGTCGCTGCTCGATCGCGGTTGGACCTGGGCGCTGGTCCACCCGCGCGGCGGGGGTGAGCTCGGGCGCAGGTGGTACACCGACGGAAAGCTCCTCGCGAAGCGCAACACCTTCACCGACACGATCGCGTGTGTCGAGCACCTCCGCGACCTCGGCTGGGCTCACCCCGACAAGATCACCCTGCGCGGTGGCAGCGCCGGTGGCCTTCTCGTCGGCGCATGCATGACCATCCGCCCCGACCTCTTCCACGCCATCGTCGCCGAGGTGCCCTTCGTCGATGCGGTCACCACGATGAGCGACCCCTCGCTGCCACTCACGATCACCGAGTGGGAGGAGTGGGGCGATCCACGCGAGGAGCCGGCCGCGAGTTACATGCTCAGTTACTCCCCGTACGACAACACCACTGCCCGTGGCTACCCGGCGCTGCTGATCACGGCGGGCCTCAACGACCCGAGGGTGAGCTACCACGAGCCGGCGAAGTGGTGCGCCAAGCTGCGTGCGGTGCGCACCAACGATGCCCCGCTGCTGTTGCGCACCGAGATGGGCGCCGGTCACGGCGGCCCGAGCGGGCGCTACGAACGCTGGCGCGACGAGGCGATCGTGCTGACGTTCGCCCTCGCCGTCACCGACTGAGGCGCATCCGGCTGGCGGAGGGAGCCGGTCAGCCGATCACAGCAGCAAGCACGGCGAGCACGGCGAAACCGGTGTTGCGCACGACGTGCCGTCTGCCGAGTGGGGCAGTGCTCCATGCGCCGAAGCACGCGCACTGCGGATGACGGCCGCGGCGCAGCTGTGCGGCGATCGCAACGGTGAACCCGACGAGGCTCACGAGCGCTGCGAGCGCTGGCCATGGCGCCATCAGGCCCACGACCAGCAGGGCGCCGATGCACATCTCCCACCACGGCACAGCGAGGGCGACCGACCTCGGTGCTCCGAATTCGGCGGCCTGCACCGGCCACTCCCTACCCCGCGCGACCTTGCTGGCACCTGCGACGACGAACACCATCCCGAGGGTCAACTCGGCCAGGAAGCCGACAACGTGCATGCTGCGCTCCGGCGTCAATCGAGCCGGATGGTGAGGCCCTCACGTGCGGCCAGCACCTCGATGCCGATCAGCGAGCCGGCCTTGGTCGCACAGTCGCGGATCACATCGATCGCATCGTCATGTCGCGTGGGATCGTGGTGGAACAGCGCAAGCCTCTTGGCGCCGGCCGCGTGTGCGAACCAAACGGCGTAGTCGACCGTGCAATGCCCCCAGTTGAACTTCATCTCGAACTCGTCCGGCGTGTACTGCGAGTCGTGGATCAAGAGATCCACGCCACGTGCCAGTTCGAGGGCACCTTCGCTCGCGCGCATCGAACCGTCATACGGCTGCTGGTGGTCGCTCAAGTACGCCACGCTGATGCCGTGCCAGTCGATGCGGTAGCCGAGGGTGTTGCCCACGTGCGGGACGAGGCGGGATGTGACGTGCACCGAGCCGATGTCGAACTCCTCGTCGGCGAGGTCGTGGAAACGGAAGGTGCCCGGGAACTGCGCGACGCTGATCGGGAACAGCGGCGGGTGGATCGTCGCGCCGATCACCTCGGCCACCGAACGACCGTCCTCCTGCACCGGTGCGTACACGTCGAACTCCGCACCTGGCTGCAGCATCGGCGTGAAGAACGGCAGACCCTGTGTGTGGTCCCAGTGGAGGTGGGTGAGCAGGCATGCGCCACGGAAGCTGCCGTCGTGCGGCTGGGTGGAACCGAAGTAGCGGAGTCCGGTGCCGAGATCGAACACGATCGGGTCTGCGCCGGGGATCGCCACGGACACGCACGACGTGTTGCCGCCGTAGCGCGCGATGTCATCGCCGTGGCACGGGGTGGAACCCCGGACACCATGGAACGTGACCTCGACCCCTCGTTCACCCCAGATTCACATCACGATAGGACCCGCAGCACGCGACTCTCAACAGCGAGCGTCGGCATGGTCCGTGACGTGCGTCGCAGCCATCGGCGGTCCGGCGTCGAACCGGTCCACGTCGCATGGCTACGGTGCGCTCATGTCGTCATCGATCGAGACCCGTACCGCCACCGTCAACGGCGTGGAGTTCACCTATCTGGCGTGTGGTGACGAGGGCCCGCTCGCGCTCTGCCTGCACGGATTCCCCGACAGCGCGCACTCGTGGCGACACCTGTTGCCCGTGCTGGCTGCAGCCGGATACCAGGCTGTCGCGCCGTTCCAGCGCGGCTACGCGCCGACGGCGGTGCCGGCCGACGGTCGCTATCAGACCGCAGCACTCTCGCTCGATGCGATCGGTTTCCACGACGCCCTCGCTGGCGGCGAGCCCGGCGTGATCATCGGCCACGACTGGGGCGCGCCGGCCACGCATGGTGCCGCTGTGCACGAGCCCGACCGATGGAACAAGGTCGTCAGCATGGCTGTGCCACCAGGTGCCGCATTTGCGATGGCGCTCCTCACGAACGTCGACCAACTGAAGCGCAGCTGGTACATGTTCTTCTTCCAGCACGCCCTCGCCGACATGGTCGTGCCGGCCAACGACCTCGCGTTCATCGACATGATCTGGAACGACTGGTCGCCCGGCTACGACGGCGTCGTCGACGCGGCCCACGTGAAGGACTGCCTGCGTGATCCGGCGAACCTCACAGCGGCGCTCGGCTACTACCGCGCCTCGCTCGGCGACGGCTACAAAGACCCGGCGCTCGATGCGATCCAGGCCGCCGCACAGGGCGTGCCCTCGCAGCCAATGCTCTATCTCCACGGGCGCAACGATGGCTGCATCGGCGTGGAGGTCGCCGAGCGTGCACGGGCGATGGTGACGCCGAACGTCACGATCGAGATCATCGATGACGCAGGCCACTTCCTGCAGCTCGAACAGCCAGCCGCGGTGAACGCACGGATCCTGGAGTTCTTGTCGTGAGCACCTCACCCGAAACGCCTCTGGCGCCGCACCGCCACACGCTGCCAGACGGCTTCGTGGTGATCGTCAAAGCGGAGTGCGAGACCTGTCGCATGGTCGCTCCGCTGCTCGCCCAGTTCGAGTGCACCGTGTACACCCAGGACGACCCCTCGTTCCCGCGCAGCGTCTCCCCGGTGCATGACGCCGATCTCGCCGTCAGCTGGCACCACGAGATCGAGACCGTGCCGACGCTGATCAAGGTGATGAACGGCATCGAGATCGACCGAACCGTCGGCTGGTCGCGAGCCGAGTGGCAGCGCATCACCGGCATCGGCCACCTCGGCGACGACCTCCCCGTGATGCGTCCCGGCTGCGGTTCGATGAGCGTCGACCCCGATCTCGTCGACGCATTGCGCGCCCGGTTCAGCGGCCACGTGCTCAAGGCACGGCGTCTCGAGCTCGCCGACCTCGACGACGAGATGGAGGCGATGTTCGATCGCGGCTTCACCGATGGGCTGCCGGTGGTGCCGCCCACCGAGGAGCGCGTGCTGCGCATGCTCACGGGCACCACGCGGGCACCCGACGAGGTGGTCGCAGTGGTTCCACCCGATCTCGTCGAGGTCACGATCGAGAAGATCGCGATCAACGCGGTGATGGCGGGGTGCAAGCCCGAGTACCTGCCGTGGGTGATCGCGGCGGTGGAGGCGATCTGCAACGACGAGTTCAACATCCACGGCGTGCTCGCCACCACGATGCCAGTCGGCCCCGTGATCATCTGCAACGGGCCGGGCACCAAGGCGATCGGCATGAACGCCGCCGGCAACGCGCTCGGGCAGGGGAATCGGGCGAACCTCACCATCGGTCGTGCCGTGCAGCTCGTGGTTCGCAACGTGGGCGGAGGCCGCCCCGGTGAGGTCGACCGTGCCACCCACGGCAACCCAGGCAAGATCAGCTTCTGCTTCGCCGAGCTGGAGGATGGTTCGCCGTTCACCCCGTTGGCCACGAGCCTCGGGATGCCCGCAGGCGCCAACGCCCTCACGGTGTTCCCCGGCGAGGGCCCGCGTTGCATCGTCGACCAGCTCGCCCGCGATCCCGAGAGCCTCACCAACACCTTCGCCGCGTGTCTCCGCACCCTGCACAACCCGAAGCTCGTCCTCGGTTTCGACGTGATCCTCGTCGTCGGCCCGGAACACGGTCGCGTGTTCGCCGAGGCAGGCTGGGATCGCGACCGGCTGCTCGCCGAGCTCCACGCACGCCTGCAGCTCTCCGGTGCAGACCTCGTGCGCGGCGCCCACGGCATCGCCGAGGGCATTCCCGCCCACCTGCGCGACGCCACGCTCCCGAAGTTCCGGCCCGGCGGCATCCTCATCGTGCACGCCGGTGGCGGCGCCGGTCTGTTCTCGGCGATGATCGGCGGGTGGGCCAACGGTGACGTGGGCTCCAAGCCGGTCACCCGCCTGGTCGGCAAGTAGGGTCGGACCATGAGCAAGCTGCTCCTCGATCCCACCAGCGAGCGTCGCGTCACCGAGCGCACGCGCCTGGCACGGCCGACGTCGATCACCGGCCAGGTGATCGGACTGCTCGACATCTCCAAGCCGCGCGGCGACGTCTTCCTCGACCGGCTCGAACAGCGCCTCGTCGACGCCGGTGCCACGGTGAAGCGCTACAAGAAGCCCACCTTCACCAAACCGGCGCCGGTCGATCTCCGCCACGAGATCGCCACGAACTGCACGTTGGTGATCGAAGCACTCGCCGATTGAGGCAGTTGCACGTCGTGCAGTGTGCACGACATCGTCGATCTCGAGAGCAGGGGCCTGCCGGGGGTGTTCGTCGCCTCCGCTGAGTTCGTCACGGCCGCCGTCGCGCAGAGCACCTCGCTCGGCTTCCCCTCTGTGGCGCGGGTGTTCACCCCGCACCCGATCCAGGACCGCACCGACGACGAGATGCGCGCCTACGCCGACGCCGCCTTCGACGAGATCATGAGCCAGATCATCAGCTGAATCGCCGGAGCCTCATGGCCCACGATCGGCTGCAGCATCACTCGGGCCACGCAGCGCCCACCAGGCAAGCACGAACGCGACGCTGCCGACGATCGCACCGATCGTGGTTCGCGGCCCGATCAACCCGACGACGCCGCCACCGACGGTTGCGCTGACCATGCCCATTGCGGCACGCCCACCAATGCGGTCGGTGTGTCGTTTCGCCACCGGCGCCCAGACTCGTGCGGTCGCCACCACCAGTGCGGCGGTGACGGCGAGCACCGCGGCGAACCAGAACGGCCTGGTGAGCCACCATGCCGGCGTGAACCTCTCGGGCGCCCACAAGCCAGCGGCGAGGGCGGCGACGCACAGGGCGAACGCGGTCAGGTGCCAGACGTACACCCCGACCGCTGCCGCGCCTGCCCGGCGGAGCAGCGCGCCGTGACGCAGAGCGATCGTGTCCAGCGAGCCTGCAACGACCATGAGGACACCCACCTGGGCGATGCCAGCGATCGCAGTGAACAAGGTGGGCGGCGTGGTGTTCGAACGCTCACCGTCCACCACGTCGATGAGGGTCGGTCGGTATCCAGCGGTGAGCACCAGGGTGGCGGCCGCTGCGAACGCGCCGCCGGCCAGGAGCAGCCCAGTGCGACGCTCGCGCATGGGTCGTGCACTCCAACGAAACCTCCACCACGAGCCGAGCAGCCACGGGACGCCCCATGCGAGGAAGAACCCCGGCCAGCCGACGAATGTCGGCGCGCCCCAGGCGAAGCGTGCGAGGTCGAGCACGGCGAGCACCATCAGGCACGTGCCGATCCCGAACACGGGGTGTCGCGCCACCGGCCAGATGCGCCGCCCGATCGAGACCAACGGGACGTACGCGGCGACGAACCACAACGGCTGCGTCGCGATGCGGGCGCCATCGGCCACGATGCCACCTTCGCCGGTGATCCAGCGCTCTGCGACGCTGGCGGCCGACCACATGACGACGACGACCGCACCGAGTCCGATCAATGCCCTCAGTCGTGGCACGGCCGCCGAGCCCGACGACGTGGCGTTCGCCCAGCCGCCAGCGGCGAAGAACACCGGCATCGGCGCCAGGACGGCAATCCACGCCTCGTCCGGATGCAGAGCCAACAGGTTGACGCCGCGCAGCGCTCCGTCGGCACCGCGGTCGACGACCGCGAGCGTCAGGTGACCGATCACCACGAACAGCAAGGCGCCGATGCGTGCGACATCGATGGCCCCACGCCGATTCGTGGATGCCGTTGTGAATGCCATTGCGACGCTGCCTCCACCCCACGTCTACACCGGCGACGGCGGCGGCGACAGGGATCTTCGACCTGTCAGGGCAACCGCCACGACTGCCCGTCACGCACCAACAACCCGTCGGCGGCGAGCCCAGCCGCGAGACGTTCGGCATCGGCCGCGGGACGTTCGGTGACGCGGGGCATCGCGGAGACGGCCACCGGGCCCGCACCGGCCGCCTTCAACAGCCGACCACGTGCCTGTCGATCGCTCCCGTCGTAGCGGGCTTGCTTCGTGCTGACACCGGCCGAGCCGACCGCGGGGTCCGCGGCGCTGCTCCCCCGCCACGCACACATCGGTGCCACCGGACAGTCCTCGCACGTCGGCGCGGGTCGACACACGATCGCCCCGAGCTCCATGATCGACTGGTTCCACGCCCACGACTCACCGACGGGCGCCTGGGCGTCGGCGATCGTCTGCACCTCGAGAGCACGGAGTGATCGACCAACCACCCGGGCATAGATCCGAGCGATGTTGGTGTCGACCACAGCTGCATCGATCTCGAACGCGAACGCCAGGACTGCCCGTGCCGTGTACGGGCCGACGCCCGGCAGGGTGAGCAGCTCGTCCAGCGCGTCGGGGAACCTCCCACGTTCGGCGACCACCGCGGCAACGTCGTGCAGGTTCCTGGCCCGACGCGGGTAGCCGAGCCCGTGCCATCGGCGGAGCACGTCACCGAGTGGTGCCGACGCGCATGCCTGCGCGGTGGGGAACACTTCGAGGAAGTCGAGGTACTTCGGCACGACTCGCGCCACCTGCGTCTGCTGCAACATCATCTCGCTGACGAGGATCGCCCACGGATCACGTGTTCGACGCCACGGCAGGTCGCGCAGACGCGGTTCCCCCCAGGCGATCACGGCATCGGCGAACCCCGAGTCGATCGACCCGGGATCGCTCGACCGGCCGTGGGTCAGGGCCAGACCTCGACTCCGTCGTAGGGCCGCGTGCGATCAGGTGCGAAGTCGCGCTTCCACACCATGACGCGGCGACGGAAGTAGCACACCTCCTTGCCGTCCTGGTTGAAGCCCTTGCTCTCCACCAGCACGGTGCCCCGGTCGTTCTTGCTCTTCGACTCCGTCACCTCGAGCACTCGGGTCTCGGCGTGGATCGTGTCGCCGTGGAACGTCGGGAACTTGTGCTGCAGCGTCTCGACCTCGAGGTTGGCGATCGCTGCGCCGCTCACGTCGGGCACGCTCATGCCGAGCACGAGCGAGTACACGAGGTTGCCGACCACGACGTTGCGACCCTGCACGCTCTGGCTGGCGAACCAGTCGTTCGTGTGCAACGGGTGATGGTTCATCGTGATCATGCAGAACAGGTGGTCGTCGTACTCGGTGATGGTCTTGCCCGGCCAGTGCCGGTAGACGTCGCCGGGGACGAAGTCTTCGAGGTACCTGCCGAAGGGGCGCTCGTGAACGGTCATGGCAGGCGACGTTAGTTAACTGAGGGCGGGCGCGCCCGCTGGGTGAACGATGGCGGCGCTGCTCGAACGCTTGGCTCGGTCGCGCCAAGCGCCCGTTCGCCGGCTTCGTCGTCGTCCGCACGGTCCTCCTGGCGGTCTCGGTCGACATCGGCGCCCGATCGATCGGCGACCGCGAGCAGCCCCTCGTGTCGTTGTCGAGCCATACATCCGCTTCTCCGACCCACCCTGAGAGTGGGTCGGCTGCCGTCAGGGGCACACCTCGGCCGCGACAGGTTCGCTCGACAGCCACCGCTTGAGGTCGCAGATCTGCGCTCGGTTGTGATCGGAGAACAGGGCGATCTCGAGATCGTCCTGCGACGTCTCCGACAGCGCCCATCCGAGAGGTGCCTGCACTCCCGGGTGCGACTCCGGGTAGAGGTGGAAGTACACCGGTGGAGCTTCCGTGTCGCCCGCTGGCAGAGCGGCGCACATGCCGGGGAGCGAATCGTTGGCGATGGCCGCGAGCCGTTGCCGTTCGATGTCGGCTTGCCCACCAGATGCGTTGCGGAGCCCAGCGATCGGAGCCAGGAACTCACCGGGGCGTGACGCAGGGTTGAACGGCCGCACCTCCGTGTACCCGTTGTCGACTTGAATAACGACCGGCTGCACACACGCCCCGCCAGCGTGGTGTGCGTCGTTCCACGCCGTCACCGTGTCGACGATCGACGGCAGCATCTCGCTGATCGTGCTCGCACCCGAGCTGTCCACGTAGCCGCCGTCGACGGCGAAGGTGCTGACGTCGCCACAGGTGAGCGCGCCGGTCGGTGAGACCAGAGGGAACCGAGCCGACAACAGGGCTGCGCTGGAGAGGCGCAGGTCGCTGCCATCGCACAAGTAGTCGCTCACATCCCGAGTCGCCACGAGTGGGCCAGTGTTCGCCGATGCGATCGGGTCGGTGTCGTAGATCGATGTCTTGCACGGCGTTGCCGGTGTCGTCCGGCGGTCAGCCGCCAGCACCGACACGTTGATCCGGCAGCCCTCCTCGACCGAGGCGCTGTTGAGAAGCAGGACCGGGTAGTTGCTCACCGCACCGCCCTCGAGTTGCTGCTCGAACAGCCCCTCGCTCAGCGCCGGCACCTTGCGCTCCCACGCCTCCTCCAACGCTCGCGCCCGGTCGCGCGGGCGGTCCGTGTGGAACACGGCGTTCGGCAGGTCGACGAACAACAGGTTGCCCATCACCGGATCGAGGAAGCCGCCATCGAAGACCGACCGCTCGTCGAGTGGGGTGGCGCCGTTCACCCACTCGTTCGCCGCTGTCATCGCCAGCCCGACGCTGCCACCGGAGATGCCCGACGCAAAGGCGACCGAGTCGAGCGGGAAGTCGTCGGCGCACAAGGTCTGACCGTTCGTCCGGGCCGTGGACGGGGCCTGCCCACCGAACACGCAATCCGACACCACGATCTGCCAGTAGGCGGCACGCGCACCTCCACCCGAGCTGGCGACCAGGAACATCGGGTGAACGCCCGAGTCGCCGTCGAAGCGCGCCAGCCAGGTGTCGACCGCTGCCTGCGTCGTCACCGTGGCCGGAGGGCTGTCGGTCCCGTCGAGCAGCTCAGCCTTGTGGAACCCCGGCTGGGTGTCGGCAGCGGCTGCGCCGAACAGCAACACGATGCTCGCCGTCAGCAGAGGGAACCTGCTCAGGCGGACGGCACGAAGCGCACCACGCGCCGGTCCGAGCAGCCCGTCGATGCCGACGAGCAGCGCACAGAGGGAGACGGCGAACCACCCGAGAAGACCGATGCTGCCGATGCTGCGTGCCAGGTCATCGGTCGTGACCACAAGCGGGAGTGCGAGGAGCGCGATCCCGGCGCCGGTCGCGGCTATGGCCGCCGGTCGCCCCAGTGCAGCGACGCCGTTCACGATTCGCTCGGCGAGGATCCAGGAAGCGACGGTGGCACCCAGCGCGACGAGCACGAACGGGATGCGCCAGTCGAACCAGGGCCCGGGCGCGACCTCCGACCGCACGACGGCGACCGTGAGGGCGAACGTGGGCAGCACGGCGGCCACGGTGACCACCGCGCCGATCGGCTGGAACGGCTTGGTCCGCCCTCCGAGATCGCGCACGTGTGGCGCCCACGACAGGGCTCCGAACGCAGCGAGCATCAGCCCGATCGGGAACAGCACCTCGAGCGCCTGCGACACGTAGCCAGCCACCGAGAGGATCACACCCACCAGCGCGAACCGGACGAAGGTGCGCTCCGAGCGGGCCGTGGTCGTGCTGCCTCCACTCGCCTGCTTCAGCCGCGCCGAGCCACCCGCGGCGATCAGCGCGCCCAGCAGGAACATCGTGACCAGCGAGGCAACGAAGTGGACCGGCGTGGCCTTCCAGCTGCGCACCACGTCGGACAGCTGGTCACCGACATCGCCCGGAAGGAGCAGCAGCACCCCGACGACCAGCACGGCGGGCACGAGCACCGAGCGAGCTGTCACGATGGAGTCGCGCAGGTTGCGGCGCACCGTCGCCGGCGCGGCGCGACGGAGGACCGACACCACGATCGGCACCGCCAGCGCGGCGACGAGCGCGAGCTTGATCGTCGAGACGAGCCCGAGCGCCGAAGCGAGCACGTCGCCCGATGCCCATCCGTGCGTGATGGTGAGCGTGAGCCCGTTCTCGACGACGGCATCGACCACGAGATAGGTGAGCGGCACGTAGAGGGAGGCGAGCCGCAACGCCTCCTTCAGGGCCTTGTCGATGACATCGGAGCCTTCGTTGGTCACGCGGTTGTACCGACGCCAGCCGATCGACGCGAGCAGGTAGGCGAGCACCGGCGCGAAGAGCAGCGAGTCGATCGCCAACCACGTGCGCACCATCATCAACGGCGATCCGGCGTAGTCCCGGGGCTTGCTGTATTGCTCGTCGGCTGACCCGAGCTCCTGGTTGCGTTGCTGCCACCCGTCCCAGCTGGCGAGCACTGGGTCGACGTCGTCGGCAGAGACGAACGGCTTGGCGATGGTGGTGACCGAGCCCGACGGTTCCCCCGGCGGGTGCATCAGCGAGAGCATTCGATCCACCTGGCCCATCGCCATCAGTGCACCGAGGGCGATGAACGCGGAGGCGACGATCACCCGCCACTGGATGCCCCATCTTCGCGGCGACCACCGCTGTACATCGACCCACCTGCACGTTCCACCAAGGCGCGCCAACGCCGAGACGCATGCAGCACGGATCCGTTTCACGACGGTGCTCGTCACTTGCCCTCCCCGATGGGCCTGCCCGCAGCGATCGTAGAGCAGCCAGAGAGCGGTCTGCCCCGAGGGTGCGTCACAAGTCAGCGGTCGGACTTCGGACGATCCTTTTCCAGCCACGGGTCGGGCTGCTGCGGTCGCGCGATCGAACCTGTGGTCGGATCGCCGGGATGACGGGGCCGGTGCCCGAAGCGGGCAGCGAAGTCGAGCGCGCTCTCGGGATTGCTCGCCTGCTCGGCCGCGATGTCACGCAGACGCTGCAAGCGTTCACGCCGATGGATGCTCCATGGCCCGACGCGCAACGTCGCATAGAGGAGACCACCGATCACGATCGGGAAGAAGAACTGGGCGAGACGCCACGCCGCCACGCCGAGCAACGCCGCATCCGCAGGCAGCGCCGAAGCCGATGAGCGCCGAGGACAGGGCGACGTCGATCACGCCGAGACCACCGGGCATGATCGGCACCACGGCGAGCACGTTGGCGAGACCGAATGCGACGAGCAGGGCGTCGAAATCGGTCGGCTCACCGAACGCGTAGAGGAACACCCACAACGCCGCGGCGTCGAGCAGCCAGTTGGCCGCGGCCCACCCGATCGTGCGGCCGAGCAACTGGCGGTCGTCGGCGAGCTCCTCGAGGCGGATCGCCACGTGCTTCACCCCGGCCGCAGCACGGTTCTCGTCCATCCGCAGCCTGCGAGCGATCCAGCGGAACACTCGTTCCGCTCGTCCTTGACCCTCGAGCAGACCGAACACGAGCGCCCCGATGAACGACATGATCAACACACCGGCGATGGCGGCCGAGGCGTACCCGCCGTTCACCCCGCGGATCGGGATGGAGATCACCAGCGCCACCCAGAACAAGACGTTGAGGACGACCGCCGAGCCGAGGCCCGACGTGGCCAGCGCGAAGCCGGCATCGGGACCCGGCACGGCCGAAAGCGTCATCAACCGGTAGCCGAGCGCCGACCCCGCTGCACTGCCGCCCGGAACGATGCTGGAGAGCGCCTTCGTGCTCATCTGGATGCGGAACAGCCGCCACGTCGTCACCAAGTGCCCGGCGTCACCGAGCGCGGCCCTCGTGAGCAGCGAATACGAGTACAGGGCGCCGACCTCCAGGGCGAAGCCGGCGATGATGAAGCCCGGATTCAGCCGGTCGAGCTCGCCCGCCGCCCTGCGGACTCCGGGCACGACCGTGACGGCCGCGAAGTAGACGATGCCGACGAAGGCGATCAGCTTCAGGGTGAACCGGAACCCGCGGAACCGGCCCGGTCGCGGTGGACCACCCGTGTCGTCGATGCTGACCCGAGGCAGTTCCCCGGTCGCAGTCACATCGAACTCTTGAGGCACCCCTCTTTGTTAGTCGATCGCACGCCCCCGCGCCGACCACCCGTGCCGACCACCCGTGCCGGATCAGGAATCGAAGGCGGTGACGAGCGATCGCAACGAGTAACGCACGATCGAGCGCGCATCGGCAGGCACCTTGCCGAGGTGGACCACGACCAGATCGCGATCGGGCACCACGAGCGTGTACTGGCCTTCGTAACCGTGGCATGCGAGGGAGCCGGGGAACTCAGGCCACAGCCACCACTGCCGGCCGTACCCGAACCCTCCATCGTCGTCGTAGGCGATCTGTGTTCGGGCGACATCCCGCCAACCATCGGGCAGGATCCGCTCGTCTCCGATCATGCCGTCGTCGAGGTACAGCTGTCCGAAGCGTGCGAAGTCGCGAGCGGTTGCGTACACGTAGGACGACCCGACGAACGTGCCAGCGGTGTCGAACTTCGGGATCGCACTGCTCATGCCAGTCGGGTGGAAGAGCCGGTCGCGCAAGAACGCCTCCATCGCCTCCTGGGTGCCGCCGATGGCATCAGCGACGATGCGCGACACGATGTTCGTGGTGCCACTCGAGTAGTTCCACACCGTGCCCGGGGAATGCACCAGAGGCAGCCCCGCGGCGTAGCCGGCCATGTCGTCCTTGCCATCGCCGTAGAGCATTTCGAGGCAGTGGCTCACGCTGTCGTCCACGTAGTCCTCGACGAACTCGAGGCCGGGTCGCATCTCCAGCAGGTCGAGCAACGTGATCGTCGCCTTCTCGGTGCCCCGCCACGAGGGCACCGGCGCTGGCGCGTCGATCTGCAACAGACCGTCGCCGACGGCGATGCCGACGGCGGCTTGGGTGATGCTCTTGGCCATGCTCCACGAAACGAGCGTCGAGTCGGCAGTCACCGGACCGCCGGGACCGAACAGCGTGTCGGGCTGGTGGCCGTAGCGTTCCAACACCACCTCACCGTGATGCTGCACCACCAACGCGAGGGACAACCCGTGCGGCGCACCTTCTGCGAAGAGGTCATCGGCGATCGACACGACAGCTGGCGGCACATTCGGTGGAAAGGCGGATGAGGGCATGGTTCGTGAAGGTACACCGCGGAGTCACCGCGCCAGACTTGCGGGCATGGCCGCACCAGAGCCCGCACCCATCGATGTCGCCACCGCACTCGGCATCTACCTGGAGGTGGTCGACTCGTGCGCGCCGGGTTTGGTGGAAGGTCTGTACGTCGTGGGTTCGTTCGCACTCGACGACTGGCGTCCCGAACACAGCGACATCGACATCGTCGCGGTCACGGCGGAACCGGCGACCGATGAGGATGCCGCCAACCTCGTCACGGCCCACGCTGTGCTCGCTGCGTACCAACCGAGCCCATGCATCGACGGTCCGTACGTCGCGTGGGGTGATCTCATCACCCCACCGATGGCACTGCACCGGCCGTGGAGCCTCGAGGGACTCCTCCGCCACGACGGCGAGTGCTTCGAACTCAATCCGGTCACGTGGTACGTGCTCGCCACACACGGCGTCACCGTGCGCGGGCCGTCGGTCGACCGCCTCGGAACCTACGTCGACGTCGACGCCCGTGTCCGGTTCGTGGTCGACAACCTTGCCTCGTACTGGGCGCCCCTCGCCGACGACGTGCGGGCGGCGTGCGCTGCCGATCCGACACACCGGTTCACCCCTGACAGCTTCGAGTGGTGCGCGCTCGGCGCGCTGCGGCTCCACCACACGGCGTTTCACGGAGGCGTGACGTCGAAACGAGGTGCAGGCGAGTACGGCCTCGACGTCGCGCCGGCGATGTTCGCCGACGTGCTCCATGACGCGCTCGAGATCCGTGCCGGCCGCTCGTCGCTCGCATCGGTCGGCACCGAGCAGATGGAGCTCGTCGCATCACTGATTCACTGGTGCACGGCGACTGCGGCCGAGGCCGCAGCACCTCGCGTCTGAGTCAGCCGGGAGCTCAGACCACGGCAACGCGAAACACGGCGCTCGCAATCGTGCCGCCGCCGTCGCGCGCAGCCAGCTCCACCGAGCCTCCGGACGCCTCCACCAGCCGCTGCACGATGGCGAGACCGAGGCCGGAACCACCACTTGCCGCATCGGGCGCCCGCCAGAAACGATCGAACGCATGCAGCCGCTGCGAGTCGGTCATGCCGGGTCCGCGGTCGAGCACGCGCACAGCCACGCCATCGCCTGCACGTTGCACGACCACCTCGAGCGCCGTCCCCGCGGGAGCGACGCGCAGGGCGTTGTCGAGGAAGTTGTCGATGACCTGCTCGACCGCTTCGGGGGCGGCCAGCACGGGTGCTGCCGGCATCGTCGAGCTCACGACACGAACATCCGCCTCTTCCGCGAGGGACTGCCACATCTCCACCCGCTCGCGTGCCGCATCGGCGAGGTCGACCACGACTCGCTCGACGGCGCGGCCCTCGGTGCGGGCGAGCATCAGCAGCTGATCCACGAGGTGCTGCAGGCGTTCGGTCTCCGAGGTGGCAGCCTCGATCCGGAGCCTCGCCTCCTCCGGGTGGTCGTCCAGCGAGTCGGCCGCCTGCTCGAGGCGCACACGCAGCGCGGTGAGCGGAGTGCGCAGCTGATGCGAGGCATCGCCGGCGAAGGACCGCTGAGCACCGAGCAGCGACGACAACCGCGACGACATCGTGTTGAACGAGCGCGCCAGCGAGCGCACCTCGGGCGGACCCTCGTCATCGGGCGCCTGCACGCCGTCCTCACCGGCGGCGAGCCGTTCGGTGGCGAGCCGCAATCGACGCAGAGGGCGGGTCACCGTGTTCGCGAACGCCCATGCCGCCACCAGGGCCATCGCCACGGAGATGAGCGCGACGGCGAGCAACCCGCGAACGCGTGCGTCGACGCGCTGGTCCACCTCCGATGCCGGGTACGTGAGGCGCACGACCCCCTTGACGTCGTTGCCGGACAGCACAGGCACCGCGACGTAGAGCAGCTCGGTGCCGAGCGTGCGTGACTCCCTGCGCCCCCACTGCGGCTGACCCGTACGGGCCGCTGCGATCTCGGGTCGCGTCGAGTAGTCGGCACCCGCTGCGGCCTCCTCGTCGGAGATCACCATCGCGATGCCGTCACGATCCGTGACGATCACCCGCGCGCCGGTGGTGGTGCGGTACTCGTCGACGAGGCCCTGCAGTGCTGGGTTGGCGCGCGCGTCGCCGTCCTCGAGCGCTTCTTCCGATCGGCCGGCGATCACGAACGCATCACGCTCCAAGCCGGTGACGATTCGATCGCGTTCCACTCGACGCAGATGACTCGCGAGGGGTAGGTCGTGGGCGAGCAGGACCGCAACGGTGATCCCGACGAGCACCGCTACCAGTCGCCACCTCATGTCGGCCCCGGACCGATCTCACGCGCCGAGGTCGTCACGCGGGTACCTCGAGTCGGAAGCCGACACCTCGTACGGCCTCGATCCACCCGTGGTTGCCGAGCTTCTTGCGCAGCGCAGCCACGTGGGCATCGACGGTCTTCGTCGGCCCGTACCAGTGTGCGTCCCAGACGTCTTCGAGGATCTCAGTACGTGTCGACACTGCACCCGGATCGCGGGCGAGGTGGGCCAACAGGTCGAACTCCTTCGCCGTCAGGTACACCTCGGTGCCGTCGACGAACACTCGGCGCGTGCGCCGGTCGATCTCGAGCGGGCCGATCTGCTGTGCGGGCGGCGCGCCGGACGCCGTCGGGTCGGCAGTGTCGGCAGTGTCGGCAGCACCGTCGAGCTCGACACGTCGGGCGATCGCACGGAGACGGGCCACGAGCTCGCGGAAGCTGAACGGCTTGGTGATGTAGTCATCGGCGCCGAGCTCCAGCCCGAGCACCCGGTCGAACTCGTCGGATCGGGCAGTGAGCATGATGATCGGCACCCGGCTGCGTCCACGCAGGACGCGGCACACATCGCGTCCGTCCATGTCGGGGAGCCCAAGATCGAGCAGGACGACATCGGGAGCTCCTGCCGCCTCAGCTTCCAGTGCTGCAGCGCCGGTCGCCGCACGAACCACCTCGTACCCCGCGGCGACGAGGCCGTCGACCAACGACACCGCGATCGAGTTGTCGTCCTCCACGAGCAGGATCTTCACGGCTGCATTCTTGCCTCGCCGTCGTGGCATCCGAAGATCTCCACCGGAGCTGCGCTCAGTCTTGGACGTTTCTTGGATGTTCACGGGGGGAGCTCCGCACGACGGTTCCGTACGCTCGTCGTCGTGAAGGCCCGCACCGCCACCCTGCTCTCGGTCGCCGGCGTGCTCACCGCGAGCTCGGTGGCCGCGGTCGTGAACGCCCAAGTGTTCGACACCGACGACGACTCCCGCACGCTGGTCCCGGTCCCCGGGACGAGCACTGCGACTGTCGAGTCGTTGAGCCCCACCTCGACCATCGTGGTCGATGTGTCCACGTCGGCCGACCCGGTCCTGCTCGCGGTTGACACGACACCGCTGCCGACCGACACGACCGCGACGGCTGCTGTCACCACGGTGCCGGCGCAGACGACCTCGCCGGTGAACGCCTCGCCCATCGCGCCAATCGCGACAGAGGCGTCGGGGCAGACCGCGATCCCTGGGCCTTCGCAGAGCACCCCCGGATCAGGCACGATCGACGATGGCCACACCGTCGATCACGATGACGACGCCGCCGAGGATCGCGACGGCGAGCATCGCGGCGGAGACGACGACTGAACTGGGACGACTGAACTAGGACGACTGAACTAGGACGACTGAACGGTCTCGGCGGCGGTCAGTGTGGCGTCACGGGGCCTGGCGTGACCGGAACCTGCCCGGTGTCACGGTCGATCCACTTGTTCGGGGTCTCGGGTGCCGGCGCCAGCGCCAGCGCCAGCGCCTCGTCGATGGTGTGCGCCCGCTGGGCGAGCATCCGATGCGATCGCCTGACGAAGCCGGCCTCGACGGCCTGATCCATCCAGTCGAACAACGACGCCCAGTACCGCTCCACGTCGAGCATGACCACCGGTTTGCGCACGAGGCCGAGCTGGTTCCAGGTGAGCAGCTCGATCACTTCTTCAACGGTGCCGAATCCGCCGGGCAGGGCGATGAAGCCGTCGCTCAGCTGCTCGAACCTGGCCTTGCGCTGATGCATGTCGGGCACCACCTCCAGGGCCGACAGACCCCGGTGGGCCACTTCGGCCGACACGAGCTGATCGGTGATCACGCCGATCACCTCGCCGCCGGCTGAGATCGCCGCATCGGCCACCACGCCCATGAGGCCGACATGGCCGCCCCCATAAACCAGTGTGATGCCGCGGCGGGCGATCGCCTCACCGAGGGCATGGGCGGCGTCACGGAACGCCGGTGCGGCGCCCGCGTTGGACCCGCAGTAGACGCACAAGCGCGGGGACGAGGAGAAGACCCGGACATCGGCATCCATCCAGACTGGCACAGCACCGTGTGACTGGTGCAACGGCTGCGAGGCGAACGAGGCCCACCGCAGGATGGCTCACTACAGTTCGACCTGTGACTGCACCAGATCTCCACGCCGCTGCCGACGTCATCGAGCTCGCCCATGGGGTCGTCGGCAAGGCCATCCGCCACCTGGCGGCCCACGGTGGCCCTGACAAGCATCAGACCCTCGCCTACGACCTGGCCCATGCTGCGGCCCAGGTGGAGACGGCTCGGTCGCTGCTCGACTATGGCGGCAAGGGCGACCTGGAGGCCAAGATCACCTGTGCGTTCACCGCCGACATGGCACACGACCTGATCACCCGACTGACCGGCCGTGAGGCACTCTGGGGCGTCGGGACCACGCCTCTGGCCGACGCCCACGGTTTCCTCGCCACCTACCGGGATCCGGTGTTCATCGCCTCGCTCGCCACGACGCCCGGCCCCCGCCACCTCGACGGCGAGTTCGAGATGGTGCAGGACACCTTCCGTTCGTTCTCCGACAACGAGATCGCGCCGCGCGCTGAGCATGTGCACCGCCAGAACGCCGACGTGCCTGAGGAGATCATCGCCGGCCTGGCCGAGATGGGTGTGTTCGGCCTGAGCGTGCCGGCTGCGTACGGCGGCTACAGCGAGGGAGGTGATGGCGAGTACATGGGCATGGTCGTGGCCACCGAGGAGCTGAGCCGTGGCTCGCTCGGCATCGGCGGCTCGTTGATCACCCG
This sequence comes from uncultured Acidimicrobiaceae bacterium, assembly GCA_963791635.1. Lineage (GTDB taxonomy): Bacteria > Actinomycetota > Acidimicrobiia > Acidimicrobiales > Ilumatobacteraceae > VFMC01. Next base: position 986,284 of record CAWBTC010000017.1, on the reverse strand, counting down.
CCCCGAGATCCTCACCCGGGCGCTCGTCAAGGGTGGCACGGAGGCCCAGAAGCAGCGGTGGCTCCCGAAGCTGGCCACCGCCGAGGTGATGGCCGCCGTGGCCGTCACCGAGCCGGATTACGGCAGCGACGTCGCCGGTCTGAAGGTGACTGCCACCCCTGCCCCCGGCGCCGACGGTGCTGCGGGCTGGGTGATCAACGGTGTGAAGACCTGGTGCACCTTCGGCGGCAGAGCCGACGTGTTGATGCTCCTCGCCCGCACCGACCCTGACCGGACCAAGACCCACCGCGGGCTCAGCTTGTTCATCGTGCCCAAGCCGCGCGGTGAGGCCCACGGCTTCGAGTTCACACAGGATCCCGGCGGCGCGTTCTCCGGCGGCAAGCTCGAGGGTCGCCCGATCGACACCATCGGTTACCGCGGCATGCACAGCTACGAGATCGCGCTCGACAACTGGTGGGTGCCGGCCGAGAACCTGATCGGCGAGGCCGACGGCCTCGGCAAGGGCTTCTACTACCAGATGGAGGGGTTCGAGAACGGCCGGCTCCAGACCGCCGCCCGCGCTGTCGGTGTGATGCAGGCTGCCTACGAGGCGGCACTCGACTACGCCCAGAACCGCACGGTGTTCGGGTCGTCGATCGTCGACTACGAGCTCACCCAGGTGAAGCTCGGCCGCATGGCAGTGCTCATCCAAGCAGGCCGCCAGTTCGCCTACTCGGTGGCCAAGCTCATGGCCAAGGGCGATGGCGCGATGGAGGCGAGCATGGTGAAGGCCTACGTCTGCAAGGCAGCCGAGTGGGTCGCCCGCGAGGCGATGCAGATCCACGGTGGGTACGGCTACGCCGAGGAGTACCCGGTGAGCCGGCTGTACGTTGACGCCAGGGTGCTGAGCATCTTCGAGGGCGCCGACGAGACCCTGTGCCTGAAGGTGATCGCTCGCCGCCTCTGCGACACCGCGGACACCTGACCCGCCGGCCTTTCCTGCCAGCGACCTCTCCCTCGCCGGTCGCCAGCTGCTCTGATCGGTGTCGGCGCCAACCCGCTCAGCGCAATGAACGCAGGCCGTTCGCACGCCACAGCGACATCAACACGCAGGCAAGTCCGAGGAACCCGAACACGCTCAACGCCTCCTGAGCTCCAATGGTGGAGGCAAGCAGGGCGGACAACAAGCCGCCGAGGGGGAGCAGGCCGGCGCTGACCATGCTCGTCAGGGCCATCACCCGGCCCATCCGGTCACGCGGTGTGAGCTCCTGGATCAATGCCTGGTTGAGGTTCATGTAGAACCCCCCGGTGAGACCCCACACGAACAACAGCAGTTCGAGCGTGACGAACGACGGGGCGAATCCCTGGAGCACCTGATCGCTGGTCCCCACCACCATCGAGCACATGAACACCAGACCACGACGGCTGATCCGCGAGCGGTACCGCATCAGCAGCAATGACGTCGTCACCATGCCGAGCCCGAGGAACGCGAACAGGCGTGCAGCCTCCGCCGCATCCTTGCCGAACTCGTCGCGCGCGATGCGTGGCAACAGCGTGAACGCGCTGCCACCCATCAGTCCGCCGCCGACGGACAGCAGGATGAACAGTGCGCGGAGGACCTCGTGGTGCCAGACGAAGCGCAGCGCCTCGGCGATCTCGACCCGGAGTTGACGGCGCTCTGTCGCGGTGGCGTGGGGCGGGGGGTGGATGCGCGTGGCAGCGAGCAGTCCGAACAAGAAGCAGCTCGCCTGCACGGCGAACGCCCAGCCCACTCCGTAGGCCTCGATCACACCGCCCACCAGCAATGGTCCGACGATCATCGCCACGTTCGCGCCGACGGTCATCAAGACGACGGCTTGCATCACGCGCTCGGTTCCCACGAGCGCCGGGACCAGCGATGAGCGCACCGGCATCGCGAATGCGATCACCATGCCAAAGGCTGCGGCGAGCACCACCGCCGAGGTCAGCCCGATCACGTCGGTCCACACCAGGAGGGCACCGACGCCCACGACCGTGGTTCCGGCGGTCTGGGTGATGAGCATCATCCGTCGCCGATCGTGACGATCCGCCAACGCACCAGCCGTGAGCACGAGGGCGCACACGGGCGCGCCGAGCGCGAACACGATCAACCCGCTCGCCCACGTCGGCGACGAGAGCGTGTCCTCGACCAGCCAGAGGAACGTGAAACGGTCAGCTGACACGATCAGCGCGAGCGACACGGCGTTGGCCCACAAGAACCAGAACCCGGTGCCGGCCAGCGAGGTCGAGGCGCGAGCGGATTCGGCCGTCAACTGGTCCCCCACGCGCGAGCACGGTACGAGACCGGTGGCGGCGTCAGCGACACGTAGGGGCACGAGCGGTTCGGACGACTGGGGATGATCCGTGCCGCCTCGGCCGTCTGGCGCAGGTCTGGCGATCAGGCGATCAGGTGACGTGTCAGTTCACGCAGTTCAGGCACTGCGGAGTGCGCCACCGGAGGCAGCTGTGCCCTCGGACGTCGCGGACGACACGACCGTGGCCCCGTTCGCCCCGTTCGCCCCGTTCGCCCCGGCGTCGAGCGGGGTGACGGCGGCCATCGACTCGCTCCCGTTCGACCGGCGGAGCAGGGTCCGCACAGCCTTGGACAGCACCTGTTCGATCGTGGCGACGAGGATCACGAGATCGAGGTTGAGCGACCAGTTGTCGACGTAGAACAGATCGAGGCGACGGTACGCACCGAAGTGTGGGTTGTCTCGTGCTTCCACCTGCCACAGACCAGTGATGCCCGGAGGCATCTGCAACCGGTCGAGCAACCGATCATCGAACTGGGCCACCTCGGCCGGCAACGCAGGGCGAGGTCCAACGATGCTCATGTCACCACGCAACACGTTGAGCAACTGCGGCAACTCATCGAGCGACGTCGCCCGGAGGAACCGCCCGATGCGAGTGACCCGCGGGTCACTGTCGAGCTTGAACAATGGGCCATGACGCTCGTTGCCGGACTCGGCCTGCAACGCCGCCAGCCGCGCCTCGGCATCGACGACCATCGAGCGGAACTTGAGCATGTAGAACAGCTCGCCGTTCAACCCGACCCGCTTCTGGTGGAACAGCACCGACCCACCATCGGTGAGCTTGATGCCGAGTGCGATCACCGCCATCGGGATCGCCGCACACACCAGCGTGATGGCTGCGATCGACACGTCGATCCACCGCTTGACCAACAGCTGCGGACTGCCTGAATCGGCAGGCTCCAAGTAGTACAGCGATTGGTACGCCACCGGCGTCGCGCGCAGGCGGCGATGGCTCATGCCGTGCAACCCGTTCGACACCTGGATGTGGATGCCCTCGTCCTCGAGCACCTGGATCAATGGCGTCAACTCACGGGCCGGCAACGCACCCACCACCATGATCACACCTCGAATGTCGAGACGATGCAACAACTCCACGACGTCGTCGGTCTGGCCCAGGTGCAACGACGACAACCCGTGCACCGCTGCCAGTGCGGGATCGCCCACGACGCCCCGCGCCCGAAATCCTGCCTCGGGGTGCTCGCTCAGCATCGCGACGAGATCGAACGCGTCGGCGTTCGCGCCGATGATGATGACGTCACGAAGATGGTGACCCGACGCACGCGCGGCAGACAACCACGCCCGGTAGCCGCCGCGGAACCACAACAACAGCACCACCAACAGCAACGGACCGGCGATCAACCACCGGGTCTGGATCGCCACGCTCATCGCGGCCAGCATCATCGCTTGCACGATCCCGAGCACCACCGACGCTCCCACGATGCGGCGGATCTCCTCGGTGCGACTCGAGGCGACACGGGCCAGGTACAGACCTTGGAAGTGGAACAGCGCGAGGCCGCTCGCGACGAGTACGACCTCGGTCACGAGCCACTTCCAGACCTCCATGCCCGCGGTGTACTTCCATACCTGCGCGGGCATCCATGCGATGACGAGGGCGATGCTGTCGAGCACCACCAGCCGCCGCCGGAGGTTGCGAACTTCAAGTTTCTTGGTGCGGTGGTGGATCACGATCCCACTCGCTTCTGCAGTCGATCGGGGGGGTTGATGCGATCTTACGACGGGGGTGTTCGTCACGTCAGGCGAAGGGTTTGACGGTTCGATGACGATGTGGGGGGTTTTCTTGAACACTTCTTGACGATCTCCCGCGGCGTGGTCGGACCACCTCCGAGGGCGGGTTACGAACGATGATTCAGGTCGAATCGACTGATCCAACCACCATCGAGCCCGTGTACGGACACGGCGTAGTGACCTCCGTCATAGGGGGACCGCTCCCACGTTGCCCATCGCTGCACGAGGACGAGACCAGCGGCCTCGGCCGCGTCGTCGTACTCGGGAAGCGACAACGCACCACTTCCCGGGCGGAGCGAGAAGCCCGCCACCAGTAGTCCGTCGTGTTCGAGGTGGGCGGCACAGGCCGCCACGATCGCAGCCCGGTCGGTCGCACGGCAGAAGAGCACCACGTTGCCCGGCATGGCGACGACCTGGAACGTGCGGCCGAGCTGCATCGTCGCGAGGTCTGCGTGCTCCCAGCGGATCTGGGGCGCCTTGGCGCGAGCGAGTCGAAGCAGATCGTCGTCGAGATCCACCCCGACCACGTCGATGCCGCGGCGGTGGAGTTCGATCGCGACTCGACCGGTGCCGCATCCCGCGTCAAGCACGCTGCGCGGATGCAGCGCCTGGAGGCAATCGGCCTCCCCGTGCGCCTCCTCGTGGACGAAGCGCGCCTCGTACTCGGCAAGATCGATCGTGGCCCGCCAGCCGGCCCACTGCTCGCTCACGTGCTCACCCGGCCGGCCGGGGACGCCGGAGCACGCGTCGTCGGGCGCTGTCACGACTCGACGAACGCGAGCAGGTCCCCGAGGCTCGAGATGCGCTCGAAGTCTGCCTCGGGATGGTCGTCGTACGGGTCGAGCAACACAGCGTGCAGTCCAGCGGCGCGGGCGCCGCCGACGTCCATGGTGATCGAATCGCCCACGTAGGCGATCCGATCGCCGCCGATCCCGGGGAAGTGCTCGATCGCAGGTTCGAAGATGCGCGGGTCGGGTTTGGCGATGCCGACGACGTGGCTGTCGATCACCACCCGCACCTCGACACCGGCACCACGACCGACCTGGCAGACAGCACTGCGCCGCAGCACCTCTTCGATCTGGCCGCTCGCATTCGACACCACGCCCATCGGCACCCCGACCGCGGCCAGCTGTCGCAGCGCGTCCACGCTCTCCGGGATCGGCCACCGCCACAGATGTGGGTTGCGGGTCCGCTCGAGCACGAATGCGGCGGTCTCGAGATCGCTCTCCGGCACACCGAGTGCGCGGACGTAGGCGCCGTTGTACTCGTCCCAGACGGTCTCGCCGGTACCCGCATGGCTCTTGGCCGCCATCGACGCGTAGTGGGCTCGGCGATGGGCGCTCACCGATGGGTCGCCGCCGTAGTACGCGAGCAACGGGCCGAGCACGTGGGGATCGGGCAGCACCAGGATCCCGCCCGCGTCGAACAGGATTGCGTCGAATCGGGACATGGCTTCTACCCTTGCAGATCGATGCGCAGCCCCCGTGACTTCTTCAAGCCGCTCGCCGTCGGAGCCCCCGAACCGTTGCGCGAGATCCCGTTCCGCCCGAGCCGGGTGATCCACTTCTTCCCGCCACAGAACGACAAGCTCGTCTCGAAGCTGCCCGAGATCATCCCGACGGTCGACATCCTCCTCGGCAACCTCGAGGACGCGATCCCGATGGCGGACAAGGAGGCCGCTCGCGCCGGTCTCGTCAACGTGGCCCGCACCGTCGACATGGGCTCGACCCAGCTCTGGACGCGTGTGAACAGCCTCGATTCCCCGTGGGGTCTCGACGACCTCACCACCCTCGTCACCGACGTTGGCGACAAGCTCGATGTCGTCATGATCCCGAAGGTCGAAGGCCCCGAGGACATCCACTACGTCGACCGACTGCTCGCCCAGCTGGAGGCCAAGGCGAAGCTGCAGCGACCGATCCTCGTGCATGCGATCCTCGAGACCGCCCGCGGTGTCGCCAACATCGAAGAGATCTGCGCCGCCTCGCCACGGATGCAGGGGCTCTCGCTCGGCCCTGCCGACCTGGCCGCCAATCGGCGGATGAAGACCACCCGCGTCGGTGGCGGCCACCCCGACTACGTCGTGCGCGTCGACCCGCCTGTGGGCGAGGACGGACCGCAGTACACGGCGCCGCGCGCCACGTTCCAGCAGGACCTGTGGCACTACACGATCGCCCGAATGGTCGACGCCTGCGTCACGTTCGGCTTGCTGCCGTTCTACGGTCCGTTCGGCGACATCAAGGACACCGTCGCCTGCGAGGATCAGTTCCGCAATGCCTACCTGCTCGGTTGCGTTGGCGCGTGGAGCCTCCACCCGGCACAGGTGGAGATCGCCAAGCGGGTGTTCAGCCCGCGTCCCGACGACGTCCGCCAGGCCCAGCGCGTCATCGACGCGATGGGCGACGGCACCGGGGCGATCATGCTCGACGGGAAGATGGAGGACGACGCCTCGGTCAAGCAGTGCCACGTGGTCGTCGAACTGGCCCGCCAGCTCGCCGCCCGAGATCCCCAGCTCGCCGCCTCGTACGGCTTTGAGCACTGACACCTCGACCCGCACCCAGCTGGAGACACCGATGAGCGACCTGCATCCCCTCCGTTCCGTCCTCTACATGCCTGCCGCCAATGAGCGGGCAGTGGAGAAGGCGAAGACCCTTCCGGCCGACGCGATCATCTTCGACCTGGAAGACGCCGTCGCCCCCGAAGCCAAAGAGGCTGCGCGGCCGAACGCGGTGGCCGCCGCCTCGTCGGGTGAGTACGGCAACCGTGAGCTGACTATTCGCTGCAACGGTCTCGACACGCCGTGGGGTGCCGCCGACCTGCCGCGCTGCGGCCGGCAGTGGTGCCTCCGCGGTCGTGGTGCCAAAGGTCGGATCGGTCGCCGCGCTCGACGAGATCTCGACGATCCTCGACGATGCCGGTGCCCCGGTGTCGCTGAAGATCTGGGCGATGGTCGAGACGCCGACCGCGATCTTCGACGTGCGCGCGATCGCTGCACACCCGCGAGTGAGCGTGCTCGTCATGGGGACCAACGACCTCGCCCGCGAGCTGCGTTCGTCACTCGGCGCCGCCGGGCGTCACCCGCTCGTCCCCCACCTCGCCACGGCCCTCGCCGCAGCGCGTGAAGCGGGCATCTCGATCCTCGACGGCGTGTACAACGACGTGAAGGATCTCGACGGATTCCGCGCTGAGTGCGTGCAGGGCATGGAGATGGGCTTCGACGGCAAGACCCTGATCCACCCGGGCCAGGTCGAGATCGCCAACGACGTGTGGGCCCCTTCCGAGGCAGACGTGGAGCACGCCCGAAAGGTGATCGCCGCGTTCGACGAGGGACTTCGCGAGGGCAAGGGCGTCGTCACCGTAGACGGCCGGATGATCGAGAACTTGCACGTGGCCAACGCACAGCGAGTGATCGCCGTCGCCGACGCCATCGCCGCGCTCGACGCTTCGTGAGTTCGCGGGCCCGTGGTGGGACTGCCGGCTCACGAAGCCGTTGTGTTGGGCTACAGGGTGTCGTGGAAGAGAGCGACGGTGCGGTCGAATGCCACCTGGCTCGCCGCGGCGTCATACACCTCGGGGCGGGCGTCGTTGAAGAACGCGTGATCTGCGCCGGCGTGGATGTGAACGGTGGCGTCCTTGCCGAGTTGGCGCAGTTGTGACTCGAGGTCGTGTGCTGCCTGGGGACTGGCCCAACCATCCTTCTCGGCGTACTCGCCGACGACCTTGGCACTCAGCGCCGACCAGTCGGGTTGCACCGATGCCCACGGGATCGCTCCGTAGTAGGGAGCAACTGCGGCCACCGCGTCGGGGCGTTGCGTGGCGAGCACGAGGGCAAGGCCGCCGCCCATGCAGTAGCCGACGACACCCAGCTTGACGTTGCCCGTCTTCTGTTGCAGCAGGGCCACCGCGCCAGACAGGTCCTTGGCAGCCTGGTCGAGGTTGAGCGCCATCATCAGCTTGCCGGCGCCATCGGGCTCCGTGGCCGACTCACCGTGGTACAGGTCGGGCGCGAGCGCAGTGAAGCCGGCTGCGGCGAAGCGATCGGCCACGTCCTTGATGTGGGGCACGAGTCCCCACCACTCCTGGATGACGATCACACCCGGGCCGCTGCCGTCGCCCGCGAGGTACCCGTCACACGTGTGGCCGTTGGAAGCGAACGTCGTCATCTCACCCATGACGCGTACGCTACCGCGCCTCCTCGCCCGTGAAACCGTCGATCGCCTTGCCGCAGGCGTCGCCACTCACTGCGGCGAAGGCCGAGCCGGCAGTGCCTTTGTACAGGTACAGAACGCACTCTGTACGCCATACCGTGTAGCGAATACGATGGCGAGCATGAGCCTGGAGACGCATCCCGAGAACGCTTTCGCCAACGACCGCAAGCACGTCTTCCACTCGTGGAGCGCGCAAGGCGCGTTGAACCCCCTGGTCATCGAGGGAGGCCTGGGCAGCTGGATCTGGGACCAGAACGGCAAGAAGTACCTCGACTTCTCCAGCCAACTCGTGAACGTCAACATCGGCCACCAGCACCCGAAGCTCGTGGCCGCGATCCAGGAGTACGCGGGCACGCTCTGCACGATCGCCCCGTTCCACGCCAACGACGCCCGAAGCGAGGCCGCACGGCTCATCGTCGACGCTGCGAACAACGGTGCTGACAACGGCTTCGGCATGGTCTTCTTCACCAACGGCGGAGCCGAGGCAGCGGAGAACGCCATCCGCATGGCGCGCCTGCACACCGGCCGCCACAAGGTGCTCACCACCTACCGGAGCTATCACGGCGCAACCGCAGGCGCGATCACCCTCACCGGCGATCCGAGACGTTGGGCCAGCGAGCCGGGCCTGCCGGGCACGGTGAAGTTCTGGGGCCCGTACCCGTACCGGAGCGCGTTCCATTCCACCACCGACGCCGAAGAGACCGAACGTGCGCTCGAACACCTCGAGTCCGTGCTGATGGTGGAGGGCACCCACACCGTCGCCGCGATCGCACTCGAGACAGTGGTCGGCACGAACGGCATCCTCGTCCCGCCGCCCGGCTATCTGCAGGCCGTGCGCGAGCTGTGCGACCGATACGGCATCATGCTCATCCTCGACGAAGTGATGGCAGGGTTCGGGCGCTGCGGCGAGTGGTTCGCCTTCCAGAAGTGGGGTGTTCGTCCCGACCTGGTGTGCTTCGCAAAGGGCTCGAACAGTGGCTACATCCCCGTCGGAGGTGTGGTGATCGGCCAACACGTCGCAGACACGTTCAACGAACGGGTCTACCCCGGCGGCCTCACCTACTCGGGGCATCCGCTCGCCTGCGCATCGATCGTGGCGAGCATCAACATCTTCAAAGAAGAGGGCATCGTCGAGCACTCGCGCATGCTCGGCACCGACGTCATCGGCCCCGAGCTCGAGAAGCTGAAGGCCAAGCACCCGAGCATCGGCGACGTCCGCGGGATGGGCACGTTCTGGGCGATCGAGCTGGTGAAGAACCGCGAGACGCGCGAACAGCTCGTGCCGTTCAATGCCGCGGGCGCAGACGCGAAGCCGATGGTGGAGCTCGCCAACGCCTGCAAGACCGCCGGCCTGTGGCCGTTCACTCATTTCAACCGGCTTCACGTCGTGCCGCCATGCAACACGCCGGTCGACGAGGTGCACCAGGGCCTCGCGATCATCGACGAGGCGCTGAACGTCGCCGACTCGTATGTGACCACCTGAACCGGCTGCAGTTGCCTGATCGTGTGGACACCGGCATGAGCGACCCGCTGATGCCAGGCGTCCGGATCGCGACGGCGGACGACCTCGACGCGGCTGCCGAGACGCTCGCACTCGCGCAGGTGGACTACGCGTGGGCGATGTGGGCCTTCCCGTACCGGGACCGACTCGACCGGATGCGTCGGTCGTTCGCTCTCGACCTCCAGCTCGGCATGGCCTGGGGCACGGTGTGGGTGACCGACGATGTCGCATCGGTTGCGATCTGGACGCCACCGATCCGCCCGCCACACGATCCAGGGTCGGCAGGGTTGATTGCAGACGTGCAAGCCGCTCAGGAATCACTCATCGACGTCGAACGGATGACGGCCAGTCATCTTCAGACCCAGCCGTATCACCCGCACGAGCCGTGCTGGTACCTCGGCACCGTCGGGACGCGCCCCGGCCGACGCGGAGCGGGGTTGGCAAGTGCGTTGCTGCGGCCCGTGCTCGACGAGTGCGACCGCACGTCGACGCTCGCTTGCCTCGAGACGTCGAACGACGACAACGTGCGTCTGTATCAGCGGCTCGGGTTCGCAGAGGTCGTTCGACTGCACACCGCAGACGACACGCGGCTGCCGTTGATCGTGATGGATCGCCTCCCGCGCCGGGTGCCGGGGGTCTAGGGTCCAGCGATGGGCCCTGGTTGGCGGCATCCCGGTCGATCCGGCGCAGTGCTCTACAGCCTCCTGGCGGCCGTGGTCGGCTCCCTCATCGGCGTGTTCAGCCGGCTGCAGGTGGCCAAGCAACGCAGTCGGCAGATGGCGGCACAGGCGCTCCCGAGTGGGGCGATCATCGTCATCTCCAACCACACGAGCTACGCCGACGGCATCCTGCTGGCCCTCGCGTGCCGGCGCCTCGGGCGCGAACTGCGACTGTTGGCCGCAGCCGGTCTGTTCAAGGTGCCCGTCATCGGCGCCCTCGCCCGCAAGCTCGGCTTCATCCGCGTGCAACGTGGCTCGAGCGAGGCGTCGGCAGCGCTCGACGAAGCAGCGACGGCGCTGGCGGCGGGCGAGGCCATCGGCCTGTACCCCGAGGGTCGGCTCACCCGCGATCCGATGATGTGGCCCGAGCGGGCCAAGACAGGCGCAGTGCGCCTGGCGCTCCGCTCGAATGCGCCGATCGTCCCGGTCGCGATGCTCGGCGCGCACGAGGTGGTCGGTCGCCGACGGCTCGTACGAACGTTGGTGCGCAACGTGATTCGTCGCCCGAAGGTCACCACCCGCGTCGGCACCCCGATCGACGTGCGGTCGCTGATGCAGATCGGCCCGAGCACGGAGCCGACGGCCGACGAGGTGCGCATCGCTGCCGATCTCGTGATGGGTCGTCTGGTAGATCTCGTCGAGGAGCTTCGCGGCGAGGTGGCACCACACCCACAAGGTGCGCCGCGCCTCGACGCCTGAGACAGTCCGACGATGCTCACGCCCGGCGACACCGCCCCAGACTTCGATCTGCGCTCGGCTCGCAGCGAACGCTCGGCCGCCAACGGTCGATCACCCGTTCCCGAACGCGCAGAGGGCGGACCGCTGGAGCGGTCCGCCCTCTTGACTCGATCACCTCAGGTGATCGACTTCTCCATCGGCGCTGGATCCCGAGGGATCAGGAGCCACCCTCGATGAGGGTCACTTCGATCGGCTCGAAGCCGTCACCGGTGAGTTCCACGCCCAGGGACTCGAGCAGCACATGCGCGGCCTCCACGATCTCGTTGGTGTACGCACCATCGTCGACGGGCTTGGTGAGCACCGTCGCACCGTCCAGGTTCTTCGCACCCGACGCAACCTCGACCGTGCGGTCCCACGCGGCCGCATCGATGACGCCGACACCGTCAGCGGCGGGCCAGATGAGCTTGTTGACCTCGTTCATCTGCCACAGCTGGTGCGACGCACCGAGGATCGGGCTCTGCTCGAGCACGATGTCGGCGCATGCCTGCACGTTGTCACGACAGAACGCCCATCCCTGCAGCGACGCAGCGACGAACCTCACCGCGGTGTCGTTGTACTCCGGGTCGTCGAGGCGAGCACCGTCTGCCCAGATCGCGTCCTGGAGCATGCCGACACCTTCCTCTTCGTAGCTGATCACGTTGAAGTCGTCCGGGCTGTACAGCTCGCCGGTGTCGGGGTTCACGGCCTCGAGCACCTGTGCGTACTCGTTGTAGGTCATGGCCTCTGCGGCGTCGATGTCGCCGGCCAGGAGAGCCACCATGTCGAACTGCTGCTGGACGTTGGTGACGTCGGTGGCCGGGTCGAGTCCGGCCGCGGTCATCGCTGCGAACACCTCGAACTCGTTGCCGAAGCCCCAGTTGCCGATGGTCTTGCCGGCGAAGTCCGCCGGGCTCGTGATGTTCTTGTCCTTGAACGAGACCTGCAGGGTGCCGGAACGCTGGTACACCTGAGCGATGTCGACGATGTCGGCGCCGCCCTCGCGGCTGGCGAGCGCCTTCGGCACCCACGCGATGGCGAAGTCGGCCTCGCCGTTGGCGAGCACGTCCTGCGGGGTGATGTCGACGGCACCCTCGAGGATCGTCACCTCGAGGCACTGGTCGGCGTAGAAGCCTTGGTCGATGGCTGCGTAGTAGCCGGCGAACTGTGCCTGGGTCACCCACTGCAGCTGCAGCTTCACCTCGGTGGGCTCGGTGCACTCACCGCTGGCCACCGCCTCAGTGGTCTCGGTCGCCGCGGCCTCAGTGGTCTCGGTGGCCGCCTCGGTCGCGGCTGGGGCCTCGGTCTCGTCGGTGGCCGCTTCGGTCGCGGCGGGGGCCTCGGTGCTGCTCGACTCGTCGTCGTCGCCGCAGGCTGCGGCGACGAGCGACAGGGCGAGCATCGAGACGATTGCTCCTCTGGTCGTGCGCTTCATTCTTGTTCTCCTCCCCCGACAACGGCGGGCTGCCGCTGCGGTCTGGTGGGCCGGGCGGCGCTCATGCGCCCTCCCGACCGCGTTCTGCTCCGCCGCCCGCACCGCGTGGTGTGACGGCGATCTCCAACAGCACGGCGAACAGGTAGAAGGCGAGCCCGAGGAGGCATGCGCCACCCACGTATGCCCATCCTTCTGCCTTTTTCGACGTGGCCAAGTTGGACGTGATCTTGTTGCCGAGACCGTTCTGCGATCCACCGAAGTACTCGGACACGAACGCGGTGATGACGGCGAGCGGCGCGGCGATCTTGAGCGCGGTGAAGAAGTACGGGATTGCGTTGGGCACGCGCACCCGGCGCAGCACCTGCACGTCGCTGGCCGCGTAGGAGCGCATCAGCTCCACATGGGTGGCGTCCACTTGGCGCAAGCCTCTGGCCACGTTCACGAGGACCACGAAGTACACGACGAGGGTGACCATCAGGCGGCGCGGCACCTCGCTGGTGATCGCGAACATGTTGTTGAACACCGCTACGAGTACGAAGATCGGCACGGCGTTGAGTGCAATCGACAGCGGCGTGACGATCTCGTCGAGCACCTTGAACCGCAGCAGCACGAACGACATGGCGACACCGAGGACCGCACCGACCAGGAGCCCGATCAGTGCATTGGCACCCGACACGCGCATCGCGGCCCAGATCAGGTCGATGTTGTCGACGAATCGAACGAGGATGTCGGACGGCGGTACGAGGAAGTACGGCTTGATGTCGAACGCTGCGACCAACAGCTCCCACGCGCCGAAGAACAGCGCGCCGAACACGAGCGGCGGCAGGACCACCTCGGCGGTCGAGACCAACGTGGCGCGCTGGCTCATCGGTCCTCGATACCTCGCGGGCCAGCGCCCAGCCCGACGCCGCGCAGCGCCTCGCGCACGGCGGTGATGCGACCGTAGAACGCTGTGGCCTCTCGAGTGTCCTCGTCGCGGTCAGCACCGAGATCCACATCGATGATCTCGGTGATCCGACCCGGCCGCGGCGACATGACCACCACCCGGTTCGACAGGTACACGGCCTCGGGGATGCTGTGCGTGACGAACACGACGGTCGTGGACGTGCGCGCGCAGATCTGCAGCAGCTCGGCCTGCATGTGCTCGCGGGTCATCTCGTCGAGCGCACCGAACGGTTCGTCCATGAGCAGCAACGGCGGGTGTGCGGCCAGCGCGCGGGCGATGGCCACGCGCTGCTGCATCCCACCCGACAGCTGCCACGGCATGTGCCCGGCGAAGTCGCCGAGCTTCACCAGCTCGAGCATCTCCTGCGACCGAGCCCGGCGCTTGGCCTTGTCCCAGCCCTTCAGCTCGAGCGGCAGTTCGATGTTGCGCGACACAGTGCGCCACTCGAACAGCCCCGACTGCTGGAACGCCATGCCGTAGTCCTGGTCATGGCGTGCCTGTGCCGCGGTCTTGCCGTTCACGACCACGGTGCCCGACGTGGGCTCGAGCAGATTGGCGATCAGTCGCAAGAGCGTGCTCTTGCCGCACCCCGAGGGCCCGATGAGCGACACGAACTCGCCGGGCGCGATCGACAGATCGACATCGACGAGCGCCTCCACCGCGTTGGGCTTGTTCGCGTTGAACACCTTCCTCAACCCCGTGATCTCGACCGCGGTCGGTGTGCCCGTTGCAGTGCTCATGAGGTCGCTTCCCTCGGTCGGTTGCGCATGAGCGCGAGGTCGATGCACGTGACGATGGCGGCCATGGTGAGGCCGAGCAGGGCCGCACCGAAGATGCTGGTGAACACCTTGGTGGGATCGGAGGTGGCCTGGCGCGAGTACTCGATGATGAGGCGCCCGATGCCACCCTTCAGACCCGTCGAGATCTCTGCCACCACCACACCGATCACTGCACCGGCGCCGCCGAGCTTGAGCGCTGGCACGATGTACGGCACCGCCGACGGGAAGCGCAGCTTCACGAGCGTGCGCCACCATGGCGACGCCAGGCTGTCCATGAGCTCGAGCGACGCCGCATCGGGCGACTTGAGGCCGCGCAGCGTGCCGACCGCAACGGGGAAGAACGCAAGGAACGCACCGAGCACCGCGGCAGACATCCACTTGGGCCACACCCAATCGCCGATCTGGAGCTTGCCTCCCCAGCCGGCCACGAGTGGGGCGAGCGCGATGAGCGGCACGGTCTGGGAGATGACGAGGTACGGGAGGATCGCCCGCTCGGCAAGGCGGAAGCGGGTGAGCATCACAGCGATCGCCATGCCGAACGCCACGCCACACACGAATCCGACGAAGGCGATCCGGAACGAGTACCACGCACCGTCGAGCACCACCGACAACACGGTCTGATCGCCTTGTCGCTGCGCGGGATCGAACAGCCGGGTGATCATCGACCACACGTGCGGCATCACCTGATCGTTGGTACGCGGCAAGATGCCGAGGCCGAGCACGTCGCCACCCTTGGCGGGTCCGATCGCCTTGTAGCCCTCCCACAGCGCGACCACGAGCAGCATTGCCACGACGAACATCAGGACGCGACGGAGCCGACGGATCATCCGCCAACCGTTCTGCACCCCGACACGCGCGACCCCATCAGGACCTCGCCCGCACGTGCTCGGCGACCGCCGGCATCACCTTCTCGCCGTAGGCGGCGAGGGTGTGGTCCTTGTCGTCGTGCTGGAGATAGATCGAGAACTGGTCGACGCCGAGGTCCTTCAACTGCCGCATCCGCTCGATGTGCACCTCGGGCGGACCGATGATGCAGAACCGATCCACGATCTCGTCAGGCACGAACGCCGTGTGCGTGTTCCCTGCTTGACCGTGCTCGTTGTAGTCGTAACCCTGGCGGTCCTTGATGTAGTCGGTGAGCGCCGCAGGCACCGGAGCGCTGTCGCCGTAGCGAGCCACGATGTCGGCCACGTGGTTGCCCACCATGCCGCCGAACCAGCGGCACTGCTCGCGACCGTGGGCCAGGCCGGCCTCCGTGCCGTCGGTGACGTAGGCCGGCGCGGCCACGCAGATCGTGAGGTCGTCGGGTTTGCGACCAGCCGCCTGAGCAGCTGATCGCACCGCACCGATCGTCCACTCGGCGATCGACAGGTCGGCGAGCTGGAGGATGAACCCGTCGCCCACCTCGCCGGTCAGCGCCAGCGCCTTCGGACCATACGCGGCGACCCACACCTCGAGCTCGCTCTTGGCGGCCCACGGCAGCCGCAGCTCGCTGCCCTTGTACTCGACGGAGCGGCCGTTGCCGAGCTCGCGGATCACGTGGATGCTCTCGCGCAACGTGGCGAGGTTGGTCGGCGCGCCGTTGGTGACGCGCACGGCGGAATCGCCGCGGCCGATGCCGCACACGGTGCGGTTGCCGTACATCTCGTTGAGCGTGGCGTACAGGCTGGCCGTCACGGTCCAGTCGCGGGTGGCCGGGTTGGTGACCATCGGTCCCACCACCACGTTGCGGGTCTCGGCCAGGATCTGGCTGTAGATCACGTACGGTTCCTGCCACAGGATGTGGCTGTCGAAGGTCCACACATAGGTGAACCCGTACGTCTCGGCCCGCTTGGCGAGATCGATCACACGCGCCGACGGCGGTGTGGTCTGGAGGACGACTCCGAACTCCATCGGCCGGCCGTCAGCGGTTCTGCGGGAAGCCGAGGTCGACGGTCGACGTGCGCGGATCGGGCCAGCGACTCGTGACGACCTTGGTGCGGGTGAAGAAGTTGATCCCGTCGGGGCCGTACATGTGCTGGTCGCCGAACAGCGACGCCTTCCAGCCACCGAAGCTGTAGTAGCTGACCGGCACGGGGATCGGAACGTTCACGCCGACCATGCCCACCTGCACGTCGAATTCGAACTGGCGGGCCACCCCGCCGTCGCGGGTGAAGATCGCCGTCCCGTTGCCGTACTTGTTGTCGTTGATCAGCTGCAGGCCCTCGTCGTAGCTGGCGATGCGAGTGACCGTGAGCACGGGGCCGAAGATCTCGTCGTCGTAGCACTTCATGCCGGGCTTGGCGTTGTCGATCAGGCTCGGGTTGAGGAAGAAGCCACCACCGGGCGCGTCGGTCCGGCCATCGACGACGAGCGTGGCGCCTTCGGCCTCGGCGTTGGCCACGTAGCCGGCCACTTTGTCGCGGTGCTCGCTGGTGATCAGCGGACCCATCTCGTTGTCGGGCTCGCTCGCCGGGCCGACCTTGATCGCCGGGATCCGCTCCCGCACCTTGGCGATCAACGCGTCCGCGACCGAGTCGACGGCCAGCACGACGCTGATGGCCATGCAGCGCTCGCCGGCAGAGCCGTATGCTGCGCTCACCGCGGCGTCGGCGGCCATGTCGAGATCCGCATCGGGCAGCACGAGCATGTGGTTCTTCGCCCCGCCGAGGGCCTGCACCCGTTTGCCGTTCTTGGTACCGGTCTCGTAGATGTACTTCGCGATGGGCGTGGATCCCACGAAGCTCACTGCGGCGATGTCGGGATGGGTGAGCAGCGCGTCGACGGCCTCTTTGTCGCCGTTCACCACGTTGAAGCACCCGTCGGGCAGTCCGGCCTGCTTCAGCAGTTCGGCGAGGAACATCGACGCCGACGGATCCTTCTCGCTCGGCTTGAGGATGAAGGTGTTGCCGCACGCGATCGCGTTGGCGAACATCCACATCGGCACCATCGCCGGGAAGTTGAACGGCGTGATGCCGGCGACCACGCCGAGCGGCTGCTTGATCGAGTAGACGTCGACACCGGTCGACGCCTGCTCGCTGTAGCCGCCCTTCAACAGGTTCGGCACGCCGCACGCGAACTCGACGTTCTCGAGGCCTCGGGCCACCTCACCGAGGGCATCGGAGAGCACCTTGCCGTGCTCGGCCGACAGCAACGACGCGATCTCCTTGCGGTTGGCGGAGATGAGCTCACGCATGTTGAACATCACCTCCGCGCGCCGCGACAGGTTGGTGGCGCGCCATGCGGGGAACGCGGCCTTGGCCACGGCGATCGCAGCGCCTACCTCGGCCGTCGAGGCGAGGTCGACCGACGCGGCCTGCTCACCCGTGGCCGGCTGCCAGATGACCCCGCTGCGTCCTGATCTCCCTTCGACGACCTT
This sequence comes from uncultured Acidimicrobiaceae bacterium, assembly GCA_963791635.1. Taxonomy (GTDB): domain Bacteria; phylum Actinomycetota; class Acidimicrobiia; order Acidimicrobiales; family Ilumatobacteraceae; genus VFMC01. The sequence continues at coordinate 968,572 of CAWBTC010000017.1, read as the reverse complement.
GCCGTCGATCCAATGACTGATGCGATTCATGACGATGTCTCCTAGACGAGGTACTGCGACAGTCCGCGCTTGACGAACTGGCCATGGCCCTTGCGGCCGGTGTAGGTGTCGTTGCGGACCACGATCGCGCCACGCGAGAGCACGGTGTCGACCTTGCCGTCGATCACCCAACCCTCCCAGGCGCTGTGGTCCATGTTCATGTGGTGCTTGTCGTTGATGCCGATCTTGGTCTTCGTGTTCGGATCCCACACCACGACGTCGGCGTCGCTGCCGGGCGCGATGACGCCCTTCTTCGGGTACATGCCGAACATCCGCGCCGGCGTGGTGGAGCAGGTTTCGACCCACCGCTCGAGGCTCAGCTCACCTGCGACGACGCCTTGGTAGATCAGCTCCATCCGGTGCTCGACGCCGCCGATGCCGTTGGGGATGGCGGCGAAGTTGCCGAGACCGAGCTCTTTTTGGTCCTTGAAGCAGAACGGGCAGTGGTCGGTGCTGACGACGGCGAGCTCGTTCATCCGCAAGCCCTTCCACAGGTCGCCTTGGTGGCCGTGGCCCATCTGGCCGATGTAGTCGGGGTCGTGGTCCTTCGAGCGCACCGGTGTGCTGCACACCCACTTGGCGCCCTCGAACCCCGGCTGGCCGAGGGTCTCCTCGAGCGTCAGCCACAGGTACTGCGGACACGTTTCGGCAAACACGTTGCGGCCGTGGTGGCGAGCTGCGGCCACCTCGTTGAGCGCGTCGCCCGCCGACATGTGCACGATGTAGAGCGGCACGTTGCCCGCCACGTGGCTGAGCACGATGGCTCGATGCGTGGCCTCTGCCTCGAGCGGCGAGGGTCGGGTGTAGCTGTGATAGCGCGGATCCGTCTCGCCGCGGGCGAGTGCTTGTTGGACCAGCACATCGATGGCGATGCCGTTCTCGGCGTGCATCATGATCACTGCGCCGACATCGGCTGCGGTCTGCATCGCCTTCAGGATCTGACCGTCGTCGCTGTAGAACACGCCGGGGTAGGCCATGAACAGCTTGAAGCTGCTGATCCCCTCGTGCTCGGTGAGGTACCGCAACGCCTTCAACGACTCGTCGTCGACGCCGCCGATGATCTGGTGGAAGGCGTAGTCGATGGCGCACTCGCCGTCGGCCTTGCGATGCCACTCGGCCAGGCCGTCGAACACGTTCTCGCCTGCCCTCTGGACGGCCATGTCGACGATCGTGGTGACGCCGCCCCATGCAGCCGCTCGCGAGCCCGTCTCGAAGGTGTCGCTCGCGAAGGTGCCACCGAAGGGCAGCTCCATGTGCGTGTGCACGTCGACGCCACCGGGGATCACGTACTTGCCGGCCGCGTCGATCACGGTGTCGAAGCCCTCGTCGGTGAAGAAGCCGGGGGCGCCGAGCGCGGTGATGGTCTCGCCGTCGATGAGCACGTCCTGCGCGATCACGCCGGTCGTGGAGATGACCTTGCCGTTCTTGATGAGCGTCTTCGCCATTGGGGTCCCCTTCCCTGGATCAGTGCTGGACGAGCTCGTCGTAGGCGTCCGGACGACGGTCACGGTAGAACGCCCAGCGGTCGCGGACCTGCTTGATCTTGTCCATGTCGAGATCGCGCACGATCAGTTCGGGCTTGTAGGCATCACCGACATCACCGACGAACTTCCCTTCGGGATCGACGAAGTAGCTCTGGCCATAGAAGTCGTTCTCGCCGAGCGGCTCGATGCCCACCCTGTTGATCGCGCCCACGTAGTAGATGTTGGCCACGGCCGACGCCGGCTGCTCGAGCCGCCACAGGTACTCGCTCAGGCCGCGGTGCGTGGCCGACGGGTTGAACACGATCTCGGCGCCGTTGAGGCCGAGCGCGCGCCAGCCCTCGGGAAAGTGACGGTCGTAGCAGATGTACACGCCGACCTTGCCGACTGCGGTGTCGAAGACGGGGTAGCCGCCCGTGCCGGGCTTGAAGTAGAACTTCTCCCAGAACCCCTTGGTCTGCGGGATGTGCTGCTTGCGGTACTTGCCGAGGTAGCTGCCATCGGCATCGATCACCGCTGCGGTGTTGTAGTAGATGCCCGGTTGCACGATCTCGTACATCGGCAGCACCATCACCATCGCGAGCTCCTTGGCCAACGCCATGAACCGCTGCGTCGTGGGACCGTCGGGGATGTACTCGGTGTACTCGTAGTACTCGGTGTCCTGCACCTGGCAGAAGTACGGACCGTAGAACAGCTCCTGGAAGCAGATCACCTGTGCGCCCTGGGCAGCAGCGTCACGGGCGTACTGTTCGTGCTTGTCGATCATCTCGGCCTTCGTGCCCGGCCAATCGGTCTGCACCAGTGCCGCGCGAACGGTGCGGCCCCCCGTCGACGTGTCGCTCATGCGGCGGATCGTAATGTTCCACCCTGGTGCTGACAATGGCGATATTGTGCCCGCACAAACCGTCACGCGCCGTTCACGGGATCGGCGGGAAAGGCCGCCGGTGGACCTCGTCTCCGTGATCTCGAACGGGATCGACGATCGCAGCGCGAAGGGCATCGCCGCAGCGATCGGGCGGCTCGTCTCGTCGGGCGATCTGCAGCCCGGCGACCGCCTCCCCACCGTGCGCGAGCTGTCGAGATCGCTCGGCGTGTCGCCCACCACGGTCAGCGAGGCCTGGCAGACCCTTGCCCTCGTCGGGGCGATCGACGCGCCGCGGCCGGCGTGGAACCTTCGTCCGTCAACCGACGGGACCGGGCTCGCCGCGCCGCTACCGGCGCGTCACGGAGGGACCCGGCCACTTCGCGCTCGACCTGTCGACGGGCACCCCCGACCCGGCGCTGCTGCCGGACCTCGGTCCGGTGATCGCCCGTGTGAGCGGTCGAGCGCTCACCTCCAGCTATCTCGACCAGCCGGTGCTGCCGTCGCTCGACGAACGGTTGCGAGCGGGTTGGCCGTTCCAGGCCGAGGAGCTCACCGTGGTGGACGGGGCGATGGACGCACTCGACCGCGTCGCTCAGGTCGTGGTGCGATTGGGCGACCGCGTGGTCGTTGAGCACCCCACCTTCCCGCCCCTGCTCGACCTGTTGGAGCAGCTGGGCGCGGACACGATCGGCGTCGACCTCGACGATCAGGGGATGGTGCCCGAGCAGTTCGCTGCGGCACTCGACCGACGACCGGTGGCGGTGTTCTGCCAACCCCGCGCCCACAATCCCACCGGCGTGACGATGACACGCAGGCGGGCCAAGGTGCTGGCTGATCTCCTGCAGCACCACGAGGCGCGTCCGGTGATCGTGGAGGACGACCACTCCGGCGACATCGCCAGCGGCAAGCTCGTGAGCTTCGGCCACTGGCTGGCGGATCGCACGGTGCACGTGCGCAGCTACTCCAAGAGCCACGGTCCCGACCTGCGTCTCGCTGCGGTCGGCGGTGCCGGCGAGGTGATCACGGCCGTCGCCAACCGACGCCTGCTCGGCCCGGGCTGGAGCAGCCGGATCCTGCAGGCGGTGCTGCTGGAGATGCTCGACGATCCAGCGACACTCGCTGCCGTCGCCGCAGCCCGCGAGGAGTACGCAACCCGTCGTGCTGCGATCATCGCCGTACTCGACACGCACGGCGTGCCCTCCACGGGCGCCGATGGCATCAACCTCTGGATGCGGGTGCGCGACGAGCGCTCCGCGCTGCTCACCCTCGCCGCGCAAGGCATCGGTGCGGCGCCGGGTGATCCGTTCCGGGTGCGTCCCGACGAACCGCACATCCGGGTGACGGTGGGCTTGGTGCCCACGACCGAGCAACGCCTGGCAGGCCGACTGGCCGAAGCAGCGAACCTGCAGCCCAACCGCTCCGGTCAGCGCTGAGGCTGCGCTCGATCACATCGGTGACGGCTTCGTCAGTTCGTGGGCCATCCCGCACTCGGGGTCGAGCACGCCGGCCAGCGTCGCCTCGCTCATCCCGTTCGGTCCGATCACCGAACCGAACAGCGCGAGCGGCATCGGCTCTGCGTCGGCGTCCCAGGGAACCCGCACGTCGGCGATCCGAGTCGACATCGTCGTGAACAGTGGTTCGGGAAGGCGACGGCCGCGACCGGCCACCAGCCAGGTCGGCGCCTCGCTGCAATAGGCCACGCTCGCCAACGCCCGCGAGCCGGGCGACGCGAGGATCTCGTCGCTGCCCGTCGCCATCGCCTCGATCAGCACCACATCGGCAGCCACCGCGGCGGCAGCGATCCCTGCGGCAGGCACCACCTCGGCGTCGATGTCGGCCCGTTGCAGCCGACGAACGAAGGCGCTGCCCTCGTCGTCGGCATCGACGGCGAGCACGCGGATGTCACCACGACGCATCACCGCATCGCCGATCAGGTCGGGCCAACCCACGACGCAGACGGTGGCATCGTCGGGCAGCAGATCGAAGAGGTGGTCGGGTGTGCGGTCGTTCTCCACCTCGCCGGCCAACTGGTAGGCAGCATCGAACGGGCGGGCCGACGTGAGCAGCGACGAACAGAACCACCACAGCGGGCCGCTCGTGGGGTGTCGCTCGACGATGCGTCGGCAGGCGATCACCAGCCCAGCGGGCTCGAACTGGAGGCCTCTGCAGCGCACCGGCGGTCTCACGCACGAGCATCCGCTGGTCACCACCCGACGCCCGAGCCACGTACCGGAGCCGCTCGATGGGATGCACGCCGCGAACCTACTGGCGAACCGCCGCCCGTGCACTCCCTCCCAAGATCCGAGTTCCCCGATCCGAGTCCCACACGCCCGCCCGAGTCCCAGCGTGCAGTCCGAGTTCCAGCGTGCAGTCCGAGTCCCACGAGGTCGATCCGAGTGCGAGCAGCCACCCCGGGGTGTCGGCTGGCACTCGGGTGCCCTGGACGTGCTTCCGATCAGCCCTCGACGACGAGGGTGAAGACCACCACCTCGTCACCATGGATCTCGACGTCGAACTCACCTGCGGTGTCCGCGACGAAGGTCATTGTGATGTCAGCGCCCTCGTCTTCGAGGTCATAGCCGTGGAGGTGGAACTCGTGCTCCTCGGCCGAGGTGATCCGGAGCGACACGGTCGAGTTCAACGGCACGGTCTGGGTCCCCGGAGACGTTGCGTCGCCGTCGATCTCGATGACGATCGCATCTGCTGAGGGTGCGACGGTCGCAACCGACGACGTGTGCCCGTCGTCGCTGCCACATGCCGTGAACGAGAGCACACCTGCGGCACCGAGTGCCAAAGCGCGCCGAAACGTCGTCGTGATGATCATCGACCCACAGTCGCTGAGTCGAGCTGTTCAGTTCCCGAAGCCGAGGAAACGTCCGGCGATAGAACGCCACCGACGAGCTGTCCGGGTGACATCCGAGTGCCACGTGCCACCCCGGGGTGGCGGCTGGCACTCGGATCGACCTCGTGGGACTCGGATTGCGCGGTAGGACTCGGGTGGGCGGCTGGGACTCGGGTGGGCGGGCATGAGCTGGGGGCGGACTGGGTCGGCTTGGTAGCTTGTCGGCCGTGGCCGTGAACCCTTCGCCCGACGTCGTTCTCACCTCGCTCGACGGTGACGCCCGCCCGCTCCACGAGTGGCTCACCACCTTCCACCTGGCGAGCGTGGTCCTCGACCCGTTCACCAACGAGAGCGCATGGATCCTGAAGACCGCGATCCGCGTGCTCGACGGCTTCCGGGGCTCCGATGCCCGGGTGAACTTCGTGCTCACGTGCACCCGCGCCGAGGCTCGCGACTTCCTCGGCCCGATCACCGACGACTTCCTCGTCTTCTGCGACGCGGACCGCTCGGTCGTGAAGAGCCTCGGCCTGGCGCAGCTGCCCGCGTTCGTGTTCCTGCGCACCGACGGCACCGTCCAGGCCGCTGCCGAGGGCTGGAACGCCACCGAATGGCGCAAGGTCGCCGATGCGATCGCCACCTCGTGCGCCTGGTCACGACCGAATCTGCCGGTCGCCGGCGATCCCGGCCCGTTCCACGGCACGCCCGCACTCGCGGGCTGAGCCCGAGCCACGACGGGTGCCGATCCCCGCGTCGGTCGCCGACCTCCCCGTCGTCGCCACCCTCGATGCGCTCGGCATCGCCCTCGCCGACGAGCGCGCCGCCGTCCTCGTCGCAGCACCCGGTGCAGGCAAGACCACGGTCGTCCCGCTCTGGCTGCTCGACCAGCCGTGGATGAACGGCCGCCGCGTCGTGATGCTCGAACCTCGTCGCCTGGCCACGAGAGCGGCGGCGCGGAGGATGGCGAGCCTGCTGGGCGAGCCCGTGGGCCTCACGGTGGGGTACCAGACCCGCGACGAACGTCACATCGGCGAGCACACGCGCATCGAGGTCGTCACCGAGGGCGTGCTCACCCGCCGCCTGCAGCACGACCCCGAACTGCCCGGCGTGGGCATCGTGATCTTCGACGAGGTGCACGAGCGGAACCTGCCCACCGACATCGGACTCGCCCTTGCGCTCGACGTCCGGGCCGCCCTGCGCCCCGACCTGCGGATCCTCGCGATGTCGGCCACCCCTGACACGCGCAAGCTCGTGCACCTGCTCGGTGACCACCAACCCGCTCCGGTGATCGAGAGCGAGGGTCGCGAGCACCCCGTCGACATCCGCTCGCTGCCGCTCGCCAAGGGCGTGCGCATCGAGCAGGCGGTCACCGAGGCCGTGCTCACCGCACTGCGCGACGAGACCGGCGACCTGCTCGTGTTCCTCCCCGGCATCGGCGAGATCCGCCGCGTGGAGAGCAACCTCGTGCCGCGAGTGCCCGATCACGTCGACATCCGCCCGCTCGCCGGAGCGCTTTCGCTCTCCGATCAGGATCTCGCCCTCGCCCCCTCCCCCTCCGGGCGCCGACGAGTGGTGCTCAGCACCGACATCGCCGAGTCGTCACTCACCGTTGCGGGCATCCGTGTGGTGGTGGACGCCGGCCTTGCCCGCGTTCCCCGCTTCGACCCGCGCTCGGGGATGACACGGCTCACCACCGTGTCCACCAGCCGCGCGTCGGCCGACCAGCGGGCGGGACGCGCCGGCCGCACCGAACCTGGCGTGTGCTATCGGCTGTGGAGCAAACTGGAGCAGAACACCCGTCTCGCCCACCTGCCGGCAGAGATCACCCAGGTCGACCTCGCAGGTCTCGCGCTGGAGCTCGCCGCCTGGCAGGCCACGCCGGAGTCGCTCTCCTTCCTCGATCCGCCGCCGGCCAAGGCGCTCCAGACGGCTCGGCAGCTGCTGCTGGAGCTCGGGGCGCTGACGCCCGCAGGCGCGATCACCGACACAGGCCGATCGATGCTCGGCCTGCCGGTCCACCCGCGCCTCGCCCGGATGATCGTGGCCGCGCCAACCAACCTGCAGCCGCTTGCCTGCGTGGTGGCTGCGATCGTGGACGAGCGCGACGTGCTGCGCGGACGCGCGGACGAACTGCCGTCGGACCTGTCGTACCGGGTGCGCCTCGTGTGCGGTGACGACCGGGATGACCGGGCAGATCGGCGCGTGGTCGAGCGAGTCCGCGATCGTGCGTTCGACATCGCCCGACGGGCGCGCATCCGCATCGTGCTCGACGAGGTGGATGCGGCACATGCAGGCAGCGTGCTCGCGCTCGGCTTCCCCGATCGTGTGGCCGTGCGCCGCAGCCAGCTCGGCCAGTTCCAACTGCGCACCGGTGGCGGCGCCTGGGTGGGCAAGGACGACCCGCTGGCCCGCGAACCGTTCGTGGTGGCCGCCGACCTCGACGGCAACCGCACCAGCGCCCGGATCCGCCTGGCCGCGGGACTCGACGCGGAGGAACTGGAGATGGCGCTCGCAGATCACATCGAGCGACGTGAGTTCCTGCAGTGGGACAAGCAGCGCAACGATCTCGTGCTCCGGGTGGAGACCCGGCTCGGCAACATGACCGTCAGCGACCACACTCGCAGCCCGTTGCCTGGCGACGACACCACGGCAGCACTCGTGGAGCGCGTCGTCAACACGCGCCTCGGCGCGCTCGACATGCGCCTCGCCGACACCCTGCGCGCCCGCATCGCCTTCGTTCATCGCCTGTTCCCCGATCACGGCTGGCCGGACACGTCGGACAAGCACCTCCTCAGCACGGTTGACGACTGGCTCGCGCCCTACCTGCCAAACGCAACGGGCAGGGCCGACCTCGAACGACTCGATGTTCCGATGCTGCTGTCGAACCAGCTGTCGTGGGACCAGCAGATGCAGCTCTCCGAGCTCGCGCCGGCGATGCTCGCGACCGCCACCGGACGCCAGGTGCCGATCGACTACTCGCGCGACCACCCGACCGTGTCGGTCCGGGTGCAGGACGTCTTCGGTACCTCCGTTCACCCCGCCGTCGGTGGCGGCAGCGTGGCGGTGTCGATGGAACTGTTGTCACCCGCCGATCGGCCGATCCAGATCACCAGCGACCTTCCTGGTTTCTGGGCCGGCTCGTGGGCCGAGGTACGCAAGGAGATGGCGGGCCGCTACCCGAAGCACCACTGGCCCGTCGACCCGGCCGCCGCCCCGCCGAAACGGATGAAGGACCGGTAGCCGCCGACCGGTCCGACCCTCGACCGCCACCGTCAACAGCCGTCAACAGCCGTCAACAGCCCTCAACCCGGCTTCGTGGCCACCACGATCGCGGAGAGTCCGGCGGGCAGGTTCGTCCGCCGCAGCACCCACCGCTCGGCCCTCGCCATCGCGGGAAACACACCGCCGAGGCCGCTCTCGTTGCGGCCGACGTCGCTCTTGGGGTCGCCCGTGCGTTCCACGAAACCGATCATGGCGGCCGGTGGCACCAGGAACGAGTAGGCCCCCGTGGCTCGTTCCACCACCAACCCGGCACCGATCGCCATGTCGCGCATGTCGCCGACGCTGAACCGGCGGCCCGTGTGCGTCACCTCGTCGTGACCGCGCCGCAGCCGGCGCACCCCCGGCTCCCACAGGCACACGACACCGCCGGGTCGGGTGATGCGAGCGAAGTCACGCACGATCGCGTCAGGGTCGGGGTTCATCCGGTGGCACAGGGCCGTCACGCAGAGCACGGCGTCGAAGGTCCCCGCGGCGAACGGCAACATGTTGAGGTCGGCCTGCACCGGCAGCAGCCCGTGCCCGCCACCCTGCCTGCCTCCGCGCCCACTTCCATCCCCGATCCCACGAGTGCCACCATGGTCCTGGCGGGCCACCTCGAGCGCCATCGGCTCGAAGTCGGCGAGCACCGTGGTCGCGTAGGTCGTCATCCACCCGCCGGTTGCGCCCGTGCCCCCGCCTGCATCCAGCACCACGGGACGGTGACCACCCACGGCACGACCCTCCAGGTGAGGGACCAGCAACTGGGCGAGCAGCAGGCGGGTGTTCTTGTACCACCAGTGGCTCTCGCCGGCGTCGGCCATGCGGCGGTACTCGTCGGCGTCCATGCGCCGAATTGTGTCAGGTACGTCTCGTTCGACGTCGATCACCTCTCGACCAGCTCGCGGGCGCGCCGCGATGGTCGAGGTCCATCTCGCCTACGATCGCTGGCCGTGCCCCCCGTCAACGTCGACTTCGACGCGCTCCGCGCCCGCGGCTGCGTGGTCACCGGGGGGCTCGGCTTCATCGGATCGAACCTGGTGCACCGACTCGTGGCAGAGGGCGTGCGCGTCCGCATCATCGATGCGGTCGTGGCCGAGCACGGCGCGAACCGGCGCAACGTCGATGGACTCGACGTGGAGGTGCTCGAGACCGATGTCGGCGATCCTCGCGTCGCCCCGCTGCTGCGCGACGTGAGCCACGTGTTCAACCTCGCCGGTCAAGTGAGCCACACGGCATCGATGGCCGATCCGGTGCGCGATCTGGAACTGAACACCATCACCCACGCACGGCTCCTCGAGATGCTGCGCCGGGAGAACCCCACCGCGCGCGTGGTGCACACCAGCACGCGCCAGGTGTACGGACGTGTCGACACCTTCCCCGTGGACGAACGGACGCCTGCCCGCCCGATCGACGTGAACGGCGTGGCCAAGCTCGCCGGCGAGCACCTGCACCTGGTGTACTCCCATGCCCACCGCATGGCGATCAGTTCGCTCCGGCTCACGAACGTCTATGGCCCGCGCCAGCGGCTCACGAGCGACGAGCTGGGCTTTCTCCCCGTGTTCGTGAGAAAGGCGCTGCAGGGCGGCTCGATCGAGCTGTTCGGTGGCGGCGAGCAACGCCGGGACTGCCTGTTCGTCGATGACGTCGTCGAGGCGATCCTGGCAGCGTCGGCGCCGGAAGCAGTCGGCACGGTCTACAACGTCGGTCACGTGCGCAGTCACTCGTTGAAAGAGATCGCCGACGTCCTCACCTCGCTCGCCGGCACCGGGAGCGAGGTGACCGCCACGCCGTGGCCGCCCGTCCACCGTCGAATCGACATCGGCTCGTTCGAGACCGACAGCACGGCGATCCGCAGAGACCTCGGATGGGCTCCCGCAGTGGAGCTCGCCGACGGCCTTCGACGCACGCTCGACTTCTATCGTGAGCACCCGTGGTACCTGTCGTCGATCTGAGCCGGCACGCGCCGGAGCTCGTCGCCGAGTACGTGTCGCGTGTCGGCCAGGTGCTCGCCAGCGGCACGGTGTTGCTCGGACCAGAGACCGACGCGTTCGAGCGCGAGCTCGCCACCTGGGCAGGCGCAACAGGTGCGGTGACGGTGTCATCCGGAGCCGGAGCGCTGCAGCTCACGCTCGCAGCGCTCGGCGTCGGGCCCGGCGACGAGGTCATCGTGCCGGCTTTCACCGCAGTGCCGACCGCGTCGGCGGTGTGCGCGCTCGGCGCGACGCCGGTGTTCGCCGACGTCGATCCCACGACAGCCGCCCTCGACGAGACGGCCATGGTCGCAGCACGCACCCCGCGTACCAAGGCGGTCGTCGTGGTGCACCTCTACGGCCGACCCGCGCCGCTGCCCGACACCGATCTGCCAGTGGTGGAAGACGCCGCACAGGCCATGGGGGCACTCGACCGCCATGACGCATCGGCGGCGGTGGTCTACAGCTTCTATCCCACGAAGAACCTCGGCGGAATCGGCGACGGTGGGGCGATCGTTTCCGCCGATGAGGCGTTGCTCGATCGAGTTCGCCGGCTGCGCGTGCACGGCATGACCGAGCAGTACGTGCACGAGTGGGTGTCGCAGAACTTCCGGATGTCGGAGGTGGAGGCCGCGTGGCTGCGGCTCGGGCTCCCGCTGCTCGACGGGTGGAACGAGGCGCGACGAGGCATCGTCGCGCGCTGACCGAACAGCCGCGCCGGGTCTCGCATGGCACGAGGGCCACGAACGTCATGTGCATCATCTGTGCGTGTTCCGTGCCGCGGACCGTGACCGCACACGGCAGCGTCTCGCCGAGCTCGGCGTCGGTACCGGTGTGCACTACCCGCTGGCCCTCACCCAACAACCTGCGTTTCGCCATCTCACGCGAGCCGCGTGCCCCCAGGCGGAGGCCTGGGCACGGGAATGCGTGTCGGTGCCATGCTTTCCGGAGATGACCGACGACGAGGTGGAACAGGTCGCCCACGCACTCGCCTCACTCGGCGCCGAAGGACTCGCGTGACGTCCACATCCGCGTCCACATCCGAGTCGATGCCGCACCACAGTGCACAGCGACTGTCGTCGGTGTCGGCGATGTTCCCCTGCTACAACGACGCCGAGACGATCGGGAGGCTGGTCGACGACGTCCACACCGCGCTTGCCCCGCTCGTCGACGACGTCGAAGTGATCGTCGTCAACGACGGGTCGGGTGATGCTTCTCGGGAGGTGCTCGACGCGCTCGCCGCAGATCGGCCGTGGCTACGGCCGATCCATCACGAGCGCAATCGGGGCTACGGCGGTGCCCTCATCACCGGCTTCGCGGCCGCCCGTCACGACTGGATCTGGTACACCGACGGCGACGCGCAGTACGACGCGTCGGAAGCTGCACTGATGGTGCCGCTCGCGACCGACGACATCGACGTGGTGCAGGGCTACAAGCTCGGCCGAGGCGATCCCTGGTACCGGAAGGTGATCGGACGCACCTACCACCACGTCGTGAAGCTCCTGTTCCGGCTGCCGGTGCGCGACACCGACTGCGACTTCCGGATGTTCCGTCGCCGCTTGATCATCGACCGCCCGCTGACATCTACGAGCGGAGTGATCTGTGTGGAGATGATGCGCAGCTTCACCGAACAGGGCGCCCGCTTCGTCGAGACTCCGGTGCACCACTACGCACGCCCATCGGGCAAGTCGCAGTTCTTCCGCCTCCCGGCCATCGCCCGCAGTGCACGCCAACTGTTGGCGCTCTGGTGGCGCATCGTCGTGAGGCGTCGATGACCGATGCATGGGCGCTCGTCCGGCGGATCACGCCTCGGCGGGTGTCGGTGGCCATTCTCGGCGTGGCGCTCGTCGTGTTCGCGCTCATCGGCCGGCACCAGTGGTTCATCCGCGACGATTGGGCGTTCGTGCTCACCCGGCGAGCGATGCGTGAACAGCTTGGAGTGAGCGACTGGTTGTTCACCGCTCAGGACGGCCATTGGATGACACCTCCCCTCCTGCTGTACTGGCTGATCGAGCAGGTGTTCGGCATCGACTCCTACTGGCCGTTCTTGCTGGCCAACATGGCGCTCCATGTGGGGGCGGTGGTGCTCGTCCGCGAACTGTGTCGACGCGTCGGGGTGAGCGAGTGGACCACGGTGCTGGTGTGCACGCTGATGCTGCTGTTCGGCAGCGGATGGGAGAACGTGGTCTTCGCCGTACAGGTGACCTACAACCTCTCACTCGTGGCGTTCCTGGCCCACATGGTCCTCATCGACCACGACGGACCGGTTGGTCGACGTGATGCCGCCGGCGCGGTCGCAGGCATCGTCGGTGTGAGCTCGAGCGCATTCGGGCCGTTCTTCGCAGTCGCTGTGTTCGCAGTGTTGTGCTGGCGGCGTCGGTGGACGGCGGCTGCCGTGGCGGTTGCGCCCCAGGCGATCCTCTATGCCTGGTGGCTGTTCGCATGGGGCAGCGATCCGGTGGGAGATGATGGCAGCCCCTCGCTCACCGGCGCGCTGAAGTTCGCGCGGCTCGCGCTCACTGCCACCTTCAACGGGATGACCGGACAGATCCTCTTCGCCGGGGCAGCGTTGCTCGGCATCGCGGTCGTCGTGTTCCTCACGCCGCTCTCGCCCCGCGCCAGGTCGATGGTGACCGTGCTCGCCGTGCTGCCACTTCCCGTGCTGCTCGCGATCGGCTGGCAGCGCGCCGTGTTCGGCCTCGACTCCGCTGCTTCGCCTCGCTATCAGTACATGTCGGCGATGGTGCTCGCCGTACCGTTCGGTCTGGCGATCGACCAACTGCGCCGACTCGATCGGCGGGCGATCGCGGTCGGATGGGCGCTCGCCGCCCTTGCGGTGCTGTCGAACGTCCGGCTGCTGGTGAACGCGTCGGACGCCTGGGCCGACCGCTCGGCAGCGGCGCGCCGCACCTTCGAACTCGTCGCCGGAACGCCGGAGTCAGCTGCAGCCGACCCGGCGCTGGTTCTGGAGTCGTTCGATCCCGACGTGACCGTCGACTGGTTGCCGGTGCTGGTCGACGAGGGCGTGATCACACCACGCACGCCGACGACACCCGACGAGATCGAGTTGGTCCGCGCGATCCTGGCGGGCACGCCGCGCCCCTGAGCCGGTCGGGCCAGATGACGGTCCGTCCAGATGACTTCAGACGGCTGCTGCAGCCACCAACTGACCTGCTATCTGCCCCGCCCATGCCTCGATCGCGCCCCAGTCCCGGAAGTCGCCTTCTGGCGCGCGGACTGCGGCGACGATCGCGCGTTCGGCAAAGCCGAGCAGGCTCTTGTCGAGCTTGCCGCAGAACAGTTCGTGGCCCCGCGCGTGCACCGCTTGGACCAGTGAGCTGACGTCGACTGCCTCTCGGTCGGGCTCGGCCGGGCTGCCGAGCGGCCCCGACGAGAACAGCCACACCGGGCGGTCCTGAGCATGGCGACCCACCTCGTGCACCAGATCCTTCGCCTGCGCCAACCAGTGTCCTGCGTACACCCCGCTACCGAGGACGAATGCGTCGAATCGCTCCACATGGGTCACGTCGCTGGGTTTCAGCACCGTCACCTCATGACCTGCCGCCTCCAATCGCCGTCCGATTGCATCGGCGATCTCTGCCGTCGCACCGTGCTTGCTCCCAGCACTGACCAACACCTTCACCTTCTGCATCTCTTCTGCCTCCTGCATCTCTTGCATCTCTTGCATCTCTTGGATCGAGGTCTGCCTCCTGACCGGTCGTTCGCAGGTCCAGGTTCCCGCAGGTTCGGTACGTCGGCCAGGGACCATCGACCTCAATGTCCGAACGCTCCAAGAGCCTGCGTCCACTCGCGGTGCACGGTCGCTGCCGCATAGCCTGCAGGCATGTCCGACTTCGCGTTCACGGAGATCCTCCCCCTCGGTCCCGACGACACCCCGTACCGGCTCGTGACCACCGACGGCGTCTCGGTCGTCGACACTCCGCTCGGCCCGTTCCTGCAGGTGTCGTCGGAAGCGATCACCCTGCTCACCGAGGAAGCGATGCGCGACATCGCTCACTTCTTGCGACCGGGCCACCTGCAGCAACTGCGAAACATCCTCGACGACCCGGAGGCGAGCGACAACGACCGTTTCGTCGCCCTCGACTTGTTGAAGAACGCGAACATCGCGGCCGGCGGGGTGCTCCCGATGTGCCAGGACACCGGTACGGCGATCGTGAAGGCCAAGAAGGGCCAGTTCGTGTACACCGGCGGCGGCGATGAGGCAGCGATCGCCCACGGAGTGCAGAACACCTACCTCACATCGAACCTGCGCTACAGCCAGATGGCGCCGCTCACGATGTACGAAGAGAAGAACACGGGCACCAACCTGCCGGCCGAGATCAAGATCAGCGCAGTCGACGGAGAGGCCTACAAGTTCTTGTTCATGGCCAAGGGCGGCGGCAGCGCGAACAAGAGCTACCTGTTCCAGGAGACCAAGGCGCTGCTGAACGAAAAGACGCTCCTGCCCTGGTTGTTCGAGAAGATGAAGACCCTCGGCACCTCGGCCTGCCCGCCGTACCACCTCGCCGTGGTCATCGGTGGTACGTCGGCCGAGTCAGCGGTGGAGACCGCGAAGCTCGCCAGTACCCGGTACCTCGACTCGCTGCCCACGCACGGATCGACGCTCGGCAACGGCTTCCGCGACGTGGAGCTCGAGGCCAAGGTGCTCGAGCTCGCCCAGCAGACCGGCATCGGCGCCCAGTTCGGCGGCAAGTACTTCTGCCATGACGTGCGTGTCGTTCGTCTGCCCCGCCACGGCGCCAGCTGTCCGGTGGCGATGGCCGTCAGCTGTTCGGCCGACCGCCAGGCGCTCGGCAAGATCACCCGCGAGGGCGTCTTCCTCGAGCAGCTCGAGACCGACCCGGCCCGCTTCATGCCCGACATCGAGGTTCAGCACCTGGCCGAGGGGAACGCGGACGAGGTCGTGAGGATCGACCTCACCCGGCCGATGGACGAGATCCGGGCGACGCTCAGCAGGTACCCGGTCAAGACCCGAGTGATGCTCACCGGCCCGATGGTCGTGGCGCGCGACATCGCCCACGCCAAGCTCAAGGAGCGCATCGACGCCGGCCGAGGTCTGCCCGAGTACATGAAGGACCATTGCGTGTACTACGCCGGTCCGGCCAAGACCCCCGACGGCATGGCGAGCGGCTCGTTCGGACCCACCACGGCCGGACGGATGGACAGCTACGTCGACGAGTTCCAGGCTGCGGGAGGCAGTTTCGTGATGCTCGCCAAGGGCAATCGCTCACGCCAGGTGACCGACGCCTGCAAGACCCATGGTGGCTTCTACCTCGGCTCGATCGGCGGTCCCGCTGCCCGGCTCGCCCAGGACTGCATCACCAAGGTCGAGGTGCTCGAGTACGCCGAACTCGGCATGGAGGCCGTGTGGAAGATCGAGGTCCAGGACTTCCCCGCGTTCATCGTCGTCGACGACAAGGGCAACGACTTCTTCGATCTGGTCAACAAGGCGTTCGCAGGCGGCGGGACCCCGGTCAGGCTGCACTGACGGCGCCGGTCGGTCTCGTCGCGCAGCGGTCAGCCGTCGAGCTCGCTCAGCAAGTCGGTGGAGCCCAGGTCGACGACGGCCTGGAAGTGCCGCGAAGCGAGGGTGTCGACCAACGCCGTGCCGCGCTCGTTGGCGAGATCGAACGTCGCGCCGACCAGCACGGCCGTCGAACAACTCGTCAGATGGCCGAAGCGGTAGTCGTGCCACAAGGTGTCGAGCGGGTAGTCGGTGATACCGCGCTCCACGAGGCGAGCGTGATAGGTCTCGACGAGCTCGCGCTCGTTGGCACGGCGATCCTCGATCGTCAGCGAGCCACCGAGGAAGTAGCAGAGATCGTAGATGCCGGGGCCACGCCCGATGCCCTGCCAGTCGATCACGACCACCGGCTCGTCACGGTTGTCGGCGTCGAAGAACAGGTTGTCGACGCGGTAGTCCTGGTGCAGCAACGTCCACGGCCACTCGGAGATCTTCTTCATCACTGCCCAGTAGTGAACCGAGATGAGCTCACCTGCCTCGGCCCCACCGGCAGGCAGCGAGGCGGCAAACTTCGCGTTGAAGCCCAGCCACAGCGCGGGCCACATCTGCGACAGACCCTCGATGCGGGCGTGCACCACGCTCGGCACCCACTCCATCTCCGGTGTCTGCACCCTGCCCCACCAGCCGGCGTGGAGGTCGGCCATGGTGAGCACTGCGTCGCGTGCCATCGCCACGCTCACACCTTCCACCTGATCGCCCATGACGAGGTGCCCGAGATCCTCCATCACGACGACGAACTCGGCCGTACCGCTCACGATGTCGGCCAGGAACACCCGTGGGGTGCGCACGCTCGTGTGGGCATCGAGTTCCTTCATGAAGCGGATCTCGGCCTCGTACATGCCGAGACCCACGCCCTGTGCACGGTTCTCTTCGAACGGCGAGGGCGACTTCACGATCACGCTGGCTGGGCGCGTCGCCCCGGTCGCCCGAGTACGACACACGGATGCGGGCGAGTTCGCCCATCACGCCGACGCCTGCACCGAGTGGCTCGACCTCGATCGACGCGACCGACGATCCCGCAGGGAGCGCGCCGGAGAGGTGCAGCACCTCGCTCATCCAGTCGGCGGTGACGGCAGCGGGGTTGGCGGGGATCGAGATCGACGGCATGGCCAGGGAGGTTAGATCTCTCCCGCCAGTTCGCCGAGGCGGAGCTCGCCGTCCCTGGTCTGACCACCGAGCTCGAGGAAACGCTCCATCGCAGCGGCGTGTGCCCGGCCCGCCGAGGGTGCCGTTGAACGCGCCACCCTCGGCCAGCAGATCCTCTTCCACACCCTTCTCGGCCCGCACGACGGCGGCTTTGGCCGCGGCCACCGCATGGGGCGGATAGCCGGCGATGCGATGGGCCATGCGGTGCACGAACGGCCAGAGCTCGTCGGCCGGCAGGGCACGGTTCACCCAACCCCACGACTCCGCGGTGCGAGCATCGATGTCGTCGCACCCGAGGATCACCTCGAGGGCGCGGCTGCGCCCGATCAGGCGCGACAACCGGACGGTGCCACTGCCACCGGGGAGGATCCCGAGCGCCACCTCGGGCTGGCTGAACACCGCCCCTGGGTGCTCGCCGTGCGGCAACGCCGCGAAGCGCATGTCGAAGCTGAGCGCCAGTTCGCTCCCTCCGCCACCGACGCGCCCTTCGATCACGGCGATCGTGGCCTTGGGCATCGTGCGGAAGGCCTCGCACATCTGGTGATACGCGTTCAGCTCGGTCGGCGGCGGCGAGTCGATGGGGAACGTGAGGATCGCCGCCACATCGAAATGGGCGATGAAGAACTCGGGGTTCGCGCTGCGAACCACGACGACACGAACCTCCGGATCCGCCCCGAGCTGTTGCGCGAGCGCGGCCATGTTCAAGAACAGTTCGATCGTGAACAGGTTGATCGGCGGACTGTCGATCGTGACGGTGGCGATGCCGTCGTCCACGTCCACCGACAACCCGGCGATGCCCTCGTAGCTCATGGCCGCCGCCGTCAGACGAACTCGCGCAGGACTGCCCGGGTGCGGTCGTTCTCCTCGGGGCTGCCGGCGAACACGCCGGCGTTGAGGTCGGTGACACCGAGCGACGCCATCGCGTCCAGCTGATCGCGGACCTCGGCCTCGTTACCGACGATCGCAAGGTCCTTCGGACCCGACACGCCTTCGATGTCCATCATCGCCCGATAGCTCGGGAGCGAGTTGTACATCGCGAACACCGATTCGGCGCGGGTGCGGGCTGCGTCGACGTCATCGGTGACGCACACCGGGAACGCCGCCACGACGCGAGGCTCGGGCCGGCCGGCGTCCGCCGCCGCCTGGCGCAGTGTCGGGATCGTGTGCTCGCGCAGCGTCTTCGCCCCGACACACCACGTGGACGTGCCATCAGCGAGGGCACCCGTGACGCGCAGCATCTGGCTGCCGAGGGCTGCCACCAGCACACTGGGTCTCGATCCGCCGCCGACGTTCACCCCGCCCTGCACCTGGTAGTCCTCGCCCTGGAAACCCACGGGCTTGCCCTCCAGCAACGGCATCAACACCGACAGGTACTCGCGGAGGTGGCGCACCGGCTTGTCGAACGACATCCCCCACATCATCTCGACCACGATCTTGTGCGACAGGCCGATGCCGAGTGCCAACCGACCGCCGCTCGCGGCCTGCACGGTGAGCGCCTGCTGGGCGAGCATCATCGGATGCCGCGGATATGTCGGCACCACCGCGGTGCCGATCTCGATCCCGGGCACCTCGCGTCCGACGACCGCGAGCGCGGTGAGTGCATCGTGGCCGAAGATCTGCGACACCCAATACGTGTGCAGACCGTCGTCGGCCACCTGCCGTGCTTCTGCCACGATCTGATCGATCGTGCCGTCGTTGACTGCGTTGCCCATGGTGCCGATTCGCATGGCAGCACCGTAGCCGTCGGCCGGTTTGCCGGTGTCAGGCGAGATCAGGCGAGATCAGGCGAGATCAGGCGAGATCGACCAACTCCAGCCAGTCCTTCGAGAAGTAGTCGACCTGTCCGTCGGGCATGAGCAGCACCTTGGTCGGCTGCAACTGCTCCACGAACTCGGTGTCGTGGCTCACGAAGATGATGCTGCCCTTCCAGCTCGTCAGCGCATCGGCGACGGCCTGACGGCTCGGCGGGTCGAGGTTGTTGGTCGGCTCGTCGAGCAACAACAGGTTGTTGCGGCCGACCATCAGCATTGCCAGCGACAGCTTCGTCTTCTCGCCGCCCGACAGCGTGCCGCTCTCCTGGTACACCTTCTCGCCGGCGAGGCCCATCATGCCGAGCAGGCCGCGCAGCTGGGTCTCGGTGAGCATCACGCCCAGCGGCACTGCGGCGCGGATGTTGTCGAGCAACGAGGCGCGGTGATCGAGGTTGTCGTGCTCCTGCGCGTAGTAGCCGACGTTCACCTGATGACCGAACTTGAAGTCGCCGAGGTTCGCCGTGGTCTCGCCGGCGAGGATGCGCAGCAAGCTCGTCTTGCCGGCACCGTTGAGGCCGAGCACCAGCAGACGCTCGCCACGACCGAGGTCGAAGCTCACGTCCTCGAACACCGGTGGCCCGCCGTAGCCCTTCGACAGACCCGTCGCCTCGATCACCGTGATGCCGCTCTGCGGCGGATCGGGGAAGCGCACCCTCAGCACCCGGTCGCCGGCCTTCACGTGCACCCGATCGGCCTCCAAGCGGGCGATCTGCTTCTCCTTGCTGTGCGCCATCGCCGCCTTGGTTGCCTTTGCCCCGAAGCGATCGACCACGGTCTGCAGCCGGGCGATCTCCTTGGTCTGCAGTGTTGCCTTGCGGGCCAGGCGCTCCTCGTCGGCGGCCGCGACTGATGCGGTACTGGCTGTAGGTGCCCTTGTACTCCACCACCGCGCCCGTGGCGTCCTCGGCCGGCCGGTCGAGGTGGAGCACCCGAGTGATCGCCTCGTCGAGCAGATCGAGGTCGTGGCTGATGACCAGCAACGCGCCACGGTAGGAGCGCATGTAGGCGAGCAACCACTCCTTTGCGTCGATGTCGAGGTGGTTCGTCGGCTCGTCGAGCAACAGCACATCGCTGCCGGCGAACAGGATCCGCGACAGCTCGACGCGACGACGCTCGCCACCCGAGAGCACACCGATCGGCAGCTCGAGGCGGTCTGCCTTCAGCCCCAGGCCGGCGGCGATGCTGCGCGCCTCGCTCTCGGCCGAGTAGCCACCCGACGACGCGAACTCGTCCTGGGCCTTGGAGTAGCGGGCGACGTTGCGGTCGCTGGCGTCCTCTTCCATCGCGATGCGGAGCTTCTCGATCCGCTCCATCGCCTCGTCGATGCCGCGGCCGGACAGCACGTGGGTCACCGCGTTGCGACTCTCGAGGTGACCGGCGATCCGTGGCTCTTGGGGCAGATAGCCGAAGCCGCCCTTGCGCAACACCTTGCCGAGGGTGGGATCGACCTCGCCACCGAGCACTTTGAAGAAGCTCGTCTTGCCCGCGCCGTTGCGGCCCACCAGGCCGACCTTGTCGCGGGGCATGACGGTGAAGCTGGCGTGTTCGACGACGAACTTGCCACCCACTTCCACCGAGACGTCCTGCACCTGCAACATGGCCCTCCATGGTGTCAAGGGAAACCACCCGACACAACGCACTAACCTCGAAGCTCATGACCGACCTCGACAACCGAGCTGCGGCCGAGCGCGCTGCTCGGTGCCCGCCACGATGTCGGCCACACCGTCGCTGGTGGCTCCCGATGGTCGAAGATCGCACCCGTGGCCTGCGGGTGCGCGCTCGCAGGCGCCGCCGCGCTGGTGGCGCTCGCCGACCCGTCGGCACCGGGCAGCAGGTTCCCGGCGTGCGGCTTTCACGCGGCCACCGGACTGTGGTGTCCCGGCTGCGGGCTCACC
The DNA here is from genome assembly GCA_963791635.1 of uncultured Acidimicrobiaceae bacterium. Classification (GTDB taxonomy): domain Bacteria; phylum Actinomycetota; class Acidimicrobiia; order Acidimicrobiales; family Ilumatobacteraceae; genus VFMC01. Next base: position 947,720 of record CAWBTC010000017.1, on the reverse strand, counting down.
CGCGCCACGCATCACCTGCTCACGGGTGACCTCCCGGCGGCGCTGTCGTCGAACGTGTTCACCCCGCTCGTGCTGTTCGCGGTCGTGGTCACGTGGGCCACATGGTTGCTCGGTGCATTCGGCCGGGACGTCCGCAACCCGCTGATGCGGTTCCCGGCCTGGGCTGGACCGGCACTGTTGGCGCTCGTGGTCGCCTACGGCGTGGTGCGCAACCTGCCGGGCGGACCGTGGCGGGCCCTCGCGCCCTGACGCCGAGTCGGCAGATCAGGTCGAGATCAGGTCGACGGCGGGCTCGGTGGCTGCGTGGTGGAGGGCGGGTCGGTCGGTGTCGGCGGGGGCGACGTCGAGGCGACCGTCGTCTGCGGCGGCGTGGTGGTGCCCGACACCGACGTGGGCGTCGTGTTCGCCACCGTCGTCGATGTCCCCGGCTTCGTCGTGGTGGTCGTGTTGGTGGTGTTGGTTCGTCGTGGTGGTGGTGCCGCCCGTCGAGGGCTTGACGGTCGTGGTCGTGGCGGGCGAGCGGCTGGAACCGCTGCCCTTCGGTCGCCCGTCGATGGTCCCGTCGCTGTCATCGGTGAACACCGAGTCGAGGCACTTGCCGGGCGTGGTGGGAGCCTGACCGAGGTGATCGGCGACCGCCTCAGCGAGGACCACTCGGCCCTTCGTGGCCGGATGGATGCCGTCTTCGTTCAAGAGCTCGGGCCGCTCCTCGGTCAATGCGTTCCAGTCGACCACCGAGAGGTTGTCGTACACGTCGAGCATCGCGACGATCACGTCGTTGACCTCACGCATCCCGTCTCGGTACTCGCTGACGGTCACCAGCACCACCGGCACGTCACCGAAGTCGTTGACGATCCGGTTGAGCCACTTGAGGTACTCGTTCGCGTCGTTGCCGTAGTTGGTGCCGAGGAACACCAGGCCTGCATCCCATCCAGCGTCGCCGCGGGCACGCATCACGTCGACGCCGAAGTCGATGCCGCGGCTCACCTCCGCCTCGATCTCCACCTGCCACCCGAGCGGGACGAGCGCCGCGCACATCGTGTTGCTGTACCGCTTCGAGGTGGATGCCAGGATCGAGTCACCGATCATCAGGATCCGATTGCCGGGCGCCACGAACTCGCTCGTGGTCGGCGCCGGCTCGTCGGTGGATTCGACCACTGTGTCGGCGACGGTCGTCGTGACCTGGGGCAACGGAGCCGGCAGCACGCCCAGCTCGACGGTTGCGGCCGGCGGCGCTGCCGTCGTGTTCCCACCCTCGGCCGTGGCTCCACATGCACAGAGGCACAGCGCTGCGAGTGCAGCGAGCGCGCTCGAAGCGCGGAGACGAACACGGCGGGGGGTCATGACGTCTCCATTGCAGTCGCAGAGCGCGGGCGACGCAAGTCACCCGCGCTCTTCGACGTGTGTTTCAGGTGTTCCCGACTCGAGCAACACCGACCGACCGTGCGGTGTCACCACCGCCCGTCAGGGATTTCAGCGATTCCTGAGAGAATCGCGGATCTCGGTCAGCAGATCGACCTCGGTCGGGCCGGCGGGCTCTTCGTCCTTGGCCGCCTTCATCTTGTTGTAGGCCTTGATGATCGCGAACAGCACCAGACCGGTGAGCACGAGGGCGATGAAGGCCGTGATGACCGTGCCGATCTCGAGGTACGTGCCGTCGACCGGCGTGCCGTCTTTCAGGACCTGATCCTTGTCGGAGATCTTGATCTTGACCTCGTCGAAGTTCGGCTTGCCGAAGATCGCCGCGACGAGGTTCATCATGATCCCGTCGGTGAACGCAGCGATCACGCGACCGATCGCGCCCGCCAGGATGACGGCGACCGCCAGTTCGATCATGTTGCCGCCGGCGATGAAGTCCTTGAACTCCTTGGCGAGGTTCTTCATGGATGTAACTCCCTTGTGGTGGTGGCGACCGACCGATGATGTCGATCGCCGGATGATGACTCCGTCCTCTCCCGGCCGGAATTCAAGCAGGTTTGCAGAGCTCAGAGACTGACGCCATCTCGGACCGATCCGTCGCGTACATCTGCTGGCTCGATGGCCCCCCGTCACGAACGGTGGCGCGGTAACGTCGTCGAGCGATGGCTCCCGACCAGTACGACCTCGTGATCGTCGGAATGGGCCCCGCGGGGATGACCGCCGCCGAGTTCGCGGCGACGCTGGAACTGCGGGTGGCGATCGTCGAGCGCGGCCAGGTTGGTGGCAGCTGCCTCTGGACCGGCTGCGTGCCCTCCAAGGCACTGCTGGCGTCGGCGAAGGCCGCCCACACCATCCGTCATGCCGACCGATTCGGCATCGGCGCCACCGAGCCGGTGATCGATCTCGCCCGAGTGTGGCAGCGGGGACGCGACGTGCAGGCGTCGATCGCAGTCACCGACGGCCACCCCGATCGCTACGAGGCGATGGGTCTGGAGATCGTGCGCGGCCACGCGACGCTCACCGGCCCCAACGAGGTCACGGTGACCGGCATCGACGACGATGATGGAACCGCGAGCGGCCGACGCGTGCTGCAGACCCGGTTCGTGCTGCTCTGCACCGGAAGTCATCCAGCGGTGCCCGACCTGCCCGGCATCGACGAGGTCGAGCCGCTCACGAACGAGACGTTGTTCGCCCTGGAGCGGCCGCCCGCGAGCGTGCTCGTCCTGGGTGGCGGGCCGATGGGTGTTGAGCTCGCACAGGCGTTTGCTCGCCTCGGCATCACGACCACGCTCGTGCAGGACGGCCCGAGCCTGCTTCCTCGGGACGAGCAGAGCCTGGTGTCGGTGCTCACCACGGTCGTGCGCGACGAGGGGGTGGACGTGCTACTCGACGCCCATCCGTTGGCGGTCCGCCGTGCACGTGACGGTCGCGTGGTGCTCACGGTGCGCACCCTCACGGGCGAGCGTGAGCTGAGTGCCGAGTCGCTGCTGCTCGCGACCGGGCGACGGCCCAACGTCGACGGCCTCGGCCTCGACGAGCTCGGGATCGACGTGCGTACCGGTGCCGGCGCCGGCGTGGTGGTGGACGACCGGGCACGCACTGCGTTCCGCTCGGTGTACGCCGTCGGCGACGTCACCGACGGTGACCGGTTCACCCACGCTGCAGGCAACGCAGCCCTGCGGGCAGTGCGCGACATGTTCTTCCCCGGCCGCGCCCCAGGGTCCGACCTCGTGACGTGGTGCACGTTCACCGATCCCGAGCTCGCCCACGCAGGCCTCACGGCTGACGAGGCGGAGGCCCGCTTCGGCGAGGACGTCGACGTCTGGCGCGTCGACCTCGAGCACAACGATCGCGCCCGAACCGACCATGCGACCGCAGGTGCGATCGTGGTGGTGACGGCCAAGGGGCGCATCGTGGGCGGCCACGTGCTGGCACCCGCAGCCGGCGAGGTGGTCCACGAGCTGGCGCTTGCGATCCAGCAAGGTCTCAAGCTCGGTGAGATCGCGTCGTTGGTGCACGTGTACCCGACGATGGCCACCAGCGTCGGCATGCTCGCCGCCGAGTCGGCCTACGAGAAGGCGCAGCGGTACCGATGGCTGGTGAAGCGCCGATGATCGCCGGTTCCTCCGACCCCACGAGTCGGCCGCGTCGCCTGCGTCTCGTCGCTGCGACGTGCGTCGCGGCCGTCACTCTGGTCGCCTGCACCACGACCAGCGAGCCACCGACTGCGTCGCTCGTCCCGCTCGTGCCATCTGAGATCCTGCCGGTGGCCACACCCGCGCCGAGCACCACGGTCGCGTCGAGCAGCGACCCGAACGCCCCGCTGCTGGTCGCCCTGCCCGACACCGAGTGTGGCTATGCCGATCCGGTGCCCGCGGGCGAGGTGACCTTCGAAGTCGGCGACCGGTTGTACGGCACGGCGCTCGACGCCTCGATCGTCCGCTGTCTCGCACAGCTGCGATCCGATCAACGGGGCACGGTGAAGTGGTCGCCCGATTCGACTCGTGCGCTGCTCGCGTTCGCCACGATCTTCGACGTCCAAGGCACCCGGAACAGCGGCTTCGACGTCGCGAACACCCGGGTCGCCTGGGAGCACCCCGCTGGTGCCGGCGTCTTCGGGCCCACCTCGTCCGACCGCACGCTCGTGCGAAGCGATGCAGCCGACCCGAGCCAGCGCACCGACGTCACGTTCCTCGGCCGCACCAACGCCGCGATCGCCCACCCGGGCGGCGGTGTGCGTCTCGCCGCCGGTCAGGCCGAAGACGGCACTCGCGGCGTGTTCGCCGCGACCGACGCAGGTGACGGCGTCCGTCCACTCGCCACGATCCTCGATCCGGCGCTCGACGTCCTCGAGCTCGCAGCCGATCCGGCCGGCGATGCGATCTGGGTGTTGTCGGACAACGGCGCACAGTTCCGCATCCAGCAGATCCTCCTCGGCGACCTGAGCCTGGTGGAGCTCACCACGGAACAGGCACCGATCTCGCAGCTCACACCCGGTCCGGCCACGCGATCGCTGGCCTGGAAGGTCGGCCTGTGCAACAGCGTCACCAGCGCGAAGGTGCTCGACGAACGCACGGGTGGCGCCCGCACCGTCGGCGACGGCACACCGCTCGCCGGCCAGTCGTTGTCACCGCTCGGATGGCTCGACGCCGCACGGGTGGTGGTGGCGGCTCGCCCGCTCGGATGCGACGGTCCGGCCGACGTGTGGATCTGGAACCTGCTCGACGGCTCGGCCACACTGCTCGTGAAGAACGCCGAGTACCCGGCGGTGCGCATCGCTGCGCCTGTCTCGAACTCGTTCGGGGTGGCTGCCGCAGCGCAACCCGGCGTGCTGTGAACCACCCGCTGAGACGACTCAGGCGGAGATGTGCTGCGTCTCGACGTCCTCGAAGCGGTCGATCCGGCGCAGCGATGGGAATGCCACGGCCCACACGCCGACCACGACCAGGGTGGCGAGGCCTCCGCCGACCACTGTTGCAGGCGTGCCGAACGCCTGCGCCGCCACGCCGCTCTCGAACGCACCCAGCTCGTTCGACGCACCGATGAACACGTTCTCCACGGCGAGCACACGCCCGCGCTTCTCATCGGGTGTCATGAGCGGCACCAACGAGCTCCGGATGAACACGCTCACCATGTCGGCCGCGCTCAGCACGATCAGCGCAGCGAATGCGACGGAGTAGCTGTGCGTGGTGCCGAGCACGAGCGTGGCAAGACCGAACACAGCGACCGCGATGAACAACGTGGAGCCGATCCGGCGCGTCACGGGTCGCCCAGCGATGTAGACGGCCATGATCGCGGCGCCGATGCCAGGAGCAGCGCGAAGCCAACCGTAAGCCACGTCGCCGACGTCGAGGCGCTCCTCGGCGATCACCGGGAGCAGCGCGACCGCACCGCCGAACAGGACGGCGAACAGATCGAGCGAGATCGCGGCGAACAGCACCGGCGTGCGGCGGATGAAGCGGAGGCCCTCCATCGCAGAGTGCAAGGTCGGGCGCTCATCGGGATCAGGGGGCTCAGGTCGACGCACGAAGCGGAGCGTGAGCAGGCCCAGCCAACCGAGGAGGATCAGCAACGACGATGCCGCGTAGGCCACCCACGGATCGATCGCGTAGAGGAAGCCGGATGCGGCCGGGCCGATGATGATCGCCGCGGTCCAGGTGGCCGAGAACAGCGCGATGGTGCGTGGCAGCCCACCCTCGGGCGCCACCATCGGCGGCATCGAGCGGATCGCAGGCGCTTGGAACGCCCGGGCGATCCCGTAGACGAACGCGATGATGAACAGCGGTTGCACCGACGTCGGCCGCCCCACTGCGTACACGGCGAGCGCGATCGAGCAGACGAGCTCGCCGCCAACCGCGAAGAGCGCCACGACCTGACGCGAGAATCGATCGGCGACGCTGCCGGTGACGAGCACGAGCAGCATCGCCGGAAGGAACTCGGCCAGCCCGATGAACCCGATGTCGCGCTCGTTGCCGGTGAGGTCGAAGGCCTGCTTGAGCAGCGCGGTCGCCTGGAGCGACACACCTGCGTAGAGGGCGAAGTTGCTCAGCAACAGCCGCCGCACCGGCCCGAACCGCCACACGTCACGAGCGGTGTACTCCTGGATCGGCGAAGGAGTCGGTGAGGAGGACGAGGTCGGCACAGCAGCATTCGACGCTATCGCGACGCCTGTGAGACGAGCAGCCGAGTTCGGCGACGGCGCTGCCTACACGGGTTGTGGCAGTCGAGGCCGGAGCCCCTTCGCCCGAGTGGTAGAACCGCCGGCATGACTTCACTCGCCGACGACACCCGCTGGCTCGACGCCACCGACCAAGCCGCGCTCGTCGCGAGTGGTGAGGTGCACCCGACCGAGTTGCTGGAAGCAGCGATCGAGCGCATCGAGCGCATCGACCCAGTACTGAACGCAGTGGTGATCCGATGGTTCGACCACGCTCGCGAGGTGGCGGGCGGATCGCTGCCCGCCGGGCCGTTCCGGGGCGTGCCGTTCCTCCTGAAGGATCTGTGGGCCGCGTACGAGGGTCAGCTCCTGTCGAACGGCAACATCGCGCTGCGCACCGCCGCGATCCCGTCGCCGACCGACACGACGCTGGTGAGCCGCTTTCGCACCGCAGGCTTCGTCACCGCCGGTCGCACGAACAGCCCCGAGTTCGGCAGCCTGCCCACCACCGAGCCCGAGGCGTGGGGTCCCACGCGCAACCCCTGGAACACCCACCACTCCCCCGGCGGTTCGAGCGGAGGGTCGGCCTCGGCGGTCGCCGCAGGCCTGGTGCCGATCGCACACGCCTCCGATGGTGGCGGCTCGATCCGCATCCCCGCCTCGTGCTGCGGTCTCGTCGGCCTCAAGCCGTCGCAAGGCCGGATCACGCTCGGCCCGTTCCGCGACGAGAGCAACCTCGGCGTGGAGCTGTGCGTGAGCCGCAGCCTGCGCGACACCGTGCGCCTGCTCGACGCCGTGCGAGGCCCCGGCATCGGTGACACCGTGATCGCTCCGCCGCCCGCTCGTGCGTACCTGGACGAGCTCGGAGCCGATCCCGGTCGGCTCCGCATCGGAGTGCTCGACCACCATCCCTTCGGCGCAGCGATCCACCCCGAGTGCGCCATCGCGGCGAACGACGCTGCAACGCTGTTGGAGTCACTCGGCCATCACGTGGAGCACTCCTACCCCGACGCGATGAAGAACCCCGACTTCGCGAAGAAGTTCAGCGCGCTCTGGAGCACGAACATGGGCATGGGCCTCGTGCGGATCGGCGAGACGATCGGTCGTGAGCTGACCCCCGATGACGTGGAGCTGCACAACTGGGCCCAGAGCGAGTTCGCCAAGCACTTCACCGCGGTCGAGTACGCGCAAGCGCTCGCGGCGAACGTGACCTTCCGCCGAGGCGTCCAGCAGTGGTGGGCGGGAACCGACGACCAGCCGGCCTTCGACCTCTTGGTGACACCGACGCTCGCCGAGCCGCCGACCCGCATCGGCGAGTTCGCGAACGATCCGGCGGCGCCGATGGCACCGTTGGTTCGCTCGGCCAAGTACGTGGCGTTCACGCCCGCGTTCAACTCCAGCGGTCAGCCGGCGATCAGTCTGCCGCTGCACTGGACACCCGAGGGACTGCCGGTGGGTGTGCAGTTGGTGGCCGCCTATGGCCGTGAGGACGTCCTGATCCGTGTCGCGAGCCAACTCGAGCAGGCTCGCCCCTGGATCGATCGCCGCCCCCCGATCTGACCCCCAGGCGATGAGAGATGAGCGTCTGTAGCGACCAGATCTCTCATCGCGAGTGTCACCGGGCGGTCCAGCCGCCATCGACGATGATGCTCTGACCGGTGAGGAACGTGCTCGCCTTCGACGCGAGCAGGAGCAGCGCACCGTCGAGTTCGTGTTCGTGGCCCATGCGCGGGATCGGCGACATCTGCTGGATGAACGCTTGGCTGCCGTCGTCACTCTCCATGCCGGCGGTCATCTCGCTCGGGAACCAGCCAGGGCAGAGCGCGTTCACCCGGATGCCCTTGCGTGCCCACTGAAGCGCCAGCTCGCGGGTGAGGTTCACCACGGCGCCCTTCGAGGCGCAGTAGTGCGCCTGCTTCACCGGGGTGGAGCCCACGTGGCCGAGCATCGAGGCGATGTTGACGATGCTGCCGCCACCGCTCGCGATCATCGACGGAGCACACAGCTTCGACAGGTGCCACACCGCAGTGACGTTCAGCTCCATCGCCTGACGGAAGGTGCCGAGGTCTTCCTGCTCGACAGACACCTTGTGGCCGACACCGGCGTTGTTCACCAGGACGTCGACGCGGCCGAAGCGCTCGATCGACTCGATCACCACCCGCTCACGGTCATCGGCCGACGACAGGTCCGCGGCGATCGAAACCGCTCCGGGCAGCTCCTCGACCAGGGCAGCCAGGCGGTCGGTGCGCCGTGCGACGACCACCACGGTGGCCCCGACGGCATGCAGCACCCGGGCGAACCTGTCGCCGAGGCCCGAGGAGGCACCGGTCACGATCGCGATGTGGTCGTCGAGGCGGAACAGTTCGAGCGGCTGGATCGTCACGGGGACACAGCCTTCCAGTGTGCCGATTCGATGACAAATGCTCCAGTTCTGGGACAACGACGTCGATGAAGGAACCGTCGAGGTTGCTTGGACGTCAGAGAGGCATGGGCCGAACCATGGGCATGTACGAGACCGCGGACACGAGCGAATGGGACGAGTTCGACCCTGAGCGCCAGGTCGACTGGGCCGCCAGCTGTCGCCTCGCACTCGTCGTCAGCATCCTGGCCGCCGCGGCTGCGCTCGCGTTCTCCGCGCTCGTCGGTGAAACCGCACTCGTCGTCTGCGTGATCCTGGCCGCCTCCGCCGTGAGCTGGTTCCATCTCGAGCACGGACAGCTCACGCGCCCGCTGCCGGTGCGCCGCGACTGACAGCGGCACCCCCAAGCGCCGGGGTCGACCTGATAGGAATCGTGGCGTGTTTCCGGTGATCTTCAGCGGCCCCGCTCTCAATGCCCGGAGAGCACCGATCGCTGCCGCACGCACCGATCGTTCATGAGGGCAGGGATAGGCCGGCAGTTCGGATTCCTCTGGACTGCAGGCGCTGCGTCTGCGGTGGGCACGGGCATGACAGTGACGGCGCTGCCGTTGGTGGGGGCATCGCTCCCCGATCCCTCCTTCGTCTTGAGCATCGTCGCTGCAGCGAGCATGTTGCCCGGCATGCTCTTCGCCGTGCCGGCGGGCATCCTCACCGACCGCCTGGACCGCCGGCTGCTGCTCGTGGCCTCCGATCTCTTTCGCGGTGTGGTCGTCGTGGCAGCGATGGCGGCGATCGTGCTCGACTCGATCGGGGTGGTGATGCTCGCGTTCATCGCTTTCCTGATCGGCGCCGGAGACGCCGTGTTCGTCGCCGCGGCTCAGGCCGTGGTGCCGTCGGTGGTGGCGTCGGCCGACCTCGACACGGCCAACGGACGGTTGCAGGCGGCCGAGGACACCGGACGCGAGTTCGTCGGCCCGCCGCTCGGCTCGTGGGCGTTCAGCCTGGCCGGATGGTTGCCGTTCGGCGTCGACGCGATCTCCTACGCCGTGTCGGCATCGGTGCTCACCCGCCTGCGCCCTCAGGCGCCGATCGGTCCCGACGACGACGTCGGCCCGGCGTCGAAGGGCATGGGCGAGGCGTGGCGGTTCTTCCGCCACAACCGCACTCTGGTCGTGCTCAGCATCGGCATGTTCGTCCTCGCGCTCACCGGCTCAGCGGTGCTCGCGCAGTTGGTGTTGTTCGTGCGCGACCAATTGCACGTCGACGAGGCGTGGTACGGAGCACTGCTCACCCTGATCGCCCTCGGAGCCACGGGCGCAGGCGTCTTCGCCGGGAGGTTGCGCAGCCTGCTGTCGGCCAAGCCGGCGATGGTGGTCGCAGTGGCCTTGAACGCGACGTCCTACCTGCTGCTCGGCGCGACCGATCTGTGGCCCATCGCAATGGTGGCCTTCACCGTCTGGGGCGTGTCGGTCACGTTCGGCAACATCACCTCGATCGGGATCCGCCAGCGGGCCATCCCATCGCCGCTGCTCGGCCGCACGATGAGCCTGTACCGCATGTCGCTCGGGGCAGGCGGTCTGATCGGTGCTCTCGGCAGCGGTGCCATCGTGTCAACCACGTCGGTGGGCACCCTCGCGTTGTTGGCTGGAGCGGTGCAGATCCCGGTGGTCGTGCTCTTCTTCGTCGGCCTGCCGGCTGGGCTGGACGACCACCGCGCCCTGCGCCGCCTGCACCAATGGTGAGCCCGGACGCGCAAGAGGCGCCGCCCGAAGGTCAGCGCCTCCTACGTTCGGCGGATGACGGGCCCGTCGGCGACGAGCACGTCATGGTCTCACGACCAGCGAGCACCCTTCATGGGGAGCTCCTTTCTCAAGTGTGTCTGCTCTTTGTCAAGAGTTTGTCTGCTTGTTATCAAGTTCAGTGACGCTGCGTCAAGCTGGAACATCGCGGTGTCCGGCGCTGAGGCAGATGCAGGGGCTGTGCCGATGTGGGTGAATGCCGGGTTGAACCGGGGACAGCTGGGTCGCTGCGCCCGGCGCAGGGAACCACTCGGGACGTGTGCCACGATGCACACATGTCCGCAGACGCCACGTCCTGCCCACTCGTCGTCCTGGTGCACGGTGCCTGGCACGGCGCCTGGTGCTGGTCGGCACTGCAGTCCCGCCTCGACGACCGCGGCATCGCGTCGATGGCGATCGACCTGCCGGGCCACGGTGCCTCGACGCTGCCGCTCGGGGATCTCCACGGCGATGCCCAGCACGTCGCCGACGTGCTGAACGCCTGGGGCCGACCGGTCGTACTGGTCGGTCACAGCTACGGCGGCGCGGTGATCACCGAGGCCGCCGTGCGGAGCCCACACGTGCAGCACCTCGTGTACCTCGCTGCGTTCGCGCTCGCCGAGGGCGAGAGCATCACGGGCGCGTTGGGCTCGATGCCTCGTCACGAGGTGGCCTTGAGCGCCGCGTTGCAGATGCAGGATGACGGCACGAGCGTGCTCGACCACGATCTGGCGGCGTCAGCTCTCTACGGGTCGTGTTCCCCGGAGATCGTGAAGGCAGCACTTGCCCGGCTCACGCCGCAGCCGATGGCCACGTTTTCCCAAGCCGTCACCGGCGATCCTCGGGCCTCGACGCCGTCCACCTACGTGGTGTGCTCGCTCGATCGAGCCGTCCACCCCGAACACCAGCTCCTCATGTCCGAGCGCTGCGCCCATGTCGTGACGTTCGAGACCGATCACTCCCCGTTCGCATCGATGCCCGACGAGACGGCCGACGTGATCACCACCGCGCTCGCGCAGGTGGCCGGATCATCACGACGCACATCGTGAAGGTCCGCATCGGATTCGGCTTCGGGGTGCGCACGAAGCTGAACGACAGCGGCTTCGCCACGGTGGTCGACACCCTCGAACGTCTGCGCTTCGACAGCCTCTGGCTGAGCGAACGGCTGAGCGGCGACGCGCCCGACCCACTGGTCGCGATGTCGTTCGCAGCCGGCCGCACGACCAAGCTCAAGTTCGGGATGAGTGTGATGGTGCTCCCCGGCCGCAACCCGGTGGTGCTCGCCAAGGAGCTCGCCACCCTCGACAGGCTCTCCGACGGCAGACTGCTGCCTGCGTTCGGTCTCGGCGTTGCCGACCCACACGAGCAGCAGGCCTTCGGTGTGGAACGCATGGAGCGCGCCGCCTGGTTCGACGAGTCGATGCAGGTGTTGCGCAAGGCATGGACGGGTGAGCCGTTCACGCACCACGGCGACCGCTACCGGTACGAGAACCTGCGCGTGCTGCCAGCACCGCGTCAGCAGCGCCTCGAGGTGTGGCTGGGTGGCATCGCCCCATCCGAGCTGCGACGGGTGGGCCGCCTTGCCGACGGCTGGCTTCCGAGCTTCGTCACCCCCGATGATGCTGCCCGTGGCCGCGAGACGATCGAGGCCACGCTCAGCGAGCACGACCGCACGATCGACGAGGACCACTACGGCGCGCTCATCCCCTACGCGATGGGCGCCGTGCCGGAGCAGGTGCTGGCGGGGTTGGCCAAGCGTCGTCCCGATCTTGCCGATCCGAACGAGCTCGTCCCCACCGGCTGGGATCAGCTCCTCGCGACGATCGACCGCTTCGTCGCGGTGGGTACCACCAAGTTCGTGGTGTTGCCGATCGTCGAGCCGAACAACCCCGACGCCTGGGTCGCCCACCTCGAAGAGGCTGCGCCGATCCTGCTGGCTCGTCAGACCTGAGCCGGCCCCCGTTCCGGACGATGACTGATCAGGCAGGCACGAGCAGACTCGCGAGCGCGTCGAGGTATGGGCCGGGATCGACCGACATGCCTTCGCCGTAGAGCTTCACCTTCGGCTCGGTGCCGCTCGGGCGCACCTGCAACCGCAGCTCGTCGCCGCACTGCAGTCGCAAGAGCGTCGCCTCGGCGAACCAGCTCACCTCGGTGACCGCGCGACCTCCGACCTCCGTGGGAGGGTGCTCGCGCATCCGCATCACCGCAGCCAGGGCCACGGCAGGCTCGAGCTTGACCGACCGGTCGGCGATCACGTGCTTGCCGTACTCGGCCACGATCTGGTCGAGGAGGTCCTGAACGCTCAGGCCGTCCTGTTCGGCGAGTGCCACCACTTCGGCCAGGAGCACTGCGGCGCTGATGCCGTCCTTGTCGAGCGGGCGATGGGTGACGAGGTAGCCGAGGGCCTGCTCGTAGCCGAACACGAACCGCTGGTCGGGCCGTTCGAGCACGGTGTGGCCGATCCACTTGAAGCCCGTGAAGGTCTCGGCCGAGTGCACGCCGTGGCGGGCGGCCATCCGCCCGAGCAACGATGACGACACGAGCGTGGTGATCACCAGCCGGTCGTCACCCTCGGTGTGGCGAAGGATGTGATCGGCGAGCAGCCAGCCGAGCTCGTCTCCGCCGAGTCTGCGCCAGTCGTCGGGCGAAGCGGCGGGCCAGCGCACGGGGATTGCCGCACCGAGACGGTCGGCGTCGGGGTCGTTGGCGATCGCGATCCGCGCACCGCTCGCAGCGGCGATGGCGATCACCCGATCCATCGCGCCTGGTTCCTCCGGGTTCGGGAAGCCGACCGTTGGGAACGTGCCGTCGGGGTGTTGCTGCTCGGCGACCACGACCGGAGCAGTGTGACCAGCCGCGCTCGAACGCAGCGACGAGTGTGGCACCTCCCACTCCGTGCAACGCGGTGTAGGCCACCGGAGTGCCCGACACCTCCGGATGGAAGCGGACACGCCGGCACCGAGGCGAGGTACGCCACCTCCAGCTCGCCGCCGAGCACATCGATGAGCGGGTGGTCCTTCGTCGACAGCTCGACGGTGCACGGGTCGACGGCGTCGATGCGCGCAGCGATCTGCTCGTCGGCGGGCGGCACGATCTGCGCGCCGCTCCCGAGGTACACCTTGTAGCCGTTGTCGGCCGGCGGGTTGTGGCTCGCGGTCACCATCACACCGGCGGCCGCATTCGTCCCGACGATGTTCCAGGCGAGAACGGGTGTGGGCACCACGTGCGGGAACAACATCGCCCTCACACCACGCGCCGCGCACACCCGGGCCGTGTCGAGGGCGAACACATCGCTCTTGCGTCGCGCGTCGTAGCCGATGATCACGCCACGCTCGGCCGCGTCGGGCACCGTGGCGAGCAAGTGGTCGACGAGACCGGCGGCGGCCTGACGCACGACGAGTCGATTCATCCGCTGCGGCCCTGCACCCACCGCACCACGCAGACCGGCGGTGCCGAACTGCAGACGACCGGAGAAGCGAGCAGCGAGCTCGTCGGAGGGACCATCGAGCAGCAGCTGCAACTCGTTGCGCATGTCGGTGTCGGGCTCGGCGGCGAGCCACTGTTCTGCGACGGCAGGAGTGGGGCGGGATTCGGGCACGGGATGGACCTCTGGGGATGTGGAACGGGGCAGCACCCCGTGAGCCGGGCTCAGGAGATGAGGGTGTGGAGCTCGACGAGCGGCCGAGGGCCAACGTGGGAGATCACCTCGGCAGCTGCGATCGAACCGATTCGGGCGCAGTCTGCCAGCGACATCGAGCGGGTGTAGCCGTACAGGAAGCCGGCGGCGAACAGGTCACCGGCGCCGGTGGTGTCGAGCACGCGGTCGACCGGCTCGGCAGGCGCATGGAGCACACCGTCGGGTGTGACGACGAGGCAGCCCCGAGCACCGACGGTGACGATGGCGAGTTGGCAGTCGTGCTGCACTCGTTCGATCGCCTCGTCGAGGGTGGCAACTTCGTAGAGCGAGACGAGCTCGTGCTCGTTGCCGAACAGGAGGTCGACCTCGTCGGCGACCAGAGAACGGAAGTCGTCGCGGTGGCGCTCGACGCAGAACGAGTCGCTGAGCGTGAGCGAGACCAGCCGGCCGTGGCGGTGGGCCACCTTCGCGGCGTGACGGAACGCCGCCTTGGCCTCGTCGCGGTCGTAGAGGTAGCCCTCCATGTAGAGCACTGCGCCGGCGGCGATCGAGACGTCGTCGATGTCTTCGACGCACAGCAATGACGACACACCGAGATAGGTGTTCATCGTGCGTTCGGCGTCGGGGGTGACCACGATGATGCACCGTCCGGTGGGTGTCTCGCCGTCGGGCCTGCCGGGACGGAACTGCACACCGACAGCGCGGCAGGTCGTGTCCGAACACCGTGCCGAGATCGTCGTCGCTGACCTTGCCGATGTACGCGGCGTTGCCGCCGAGGCTCGCAATGCCGCACATCGTGTTCGCGGCCGACCCGCCGCTCATCTCCACTGCGCTGCCGAGGGCCCGATAGATCTGCAGGGCCCGATCGGTGTCGACGAGGGTCATCGAACCCTTGACCAGATCGTGTGCCTCGATGAACCGGTCGTCGGCATGCGAGATCACGTCCACCAGGGCGTTCCCCACGCCGACCACATCGAAACGGATCTCGATGCTTGTGTCGGACCGGATCGCGGACGAGTGCCCGTGGAGACCATCGGCCGGTGTCACAGGCTGTTGCTCGGCCACGTCGGACAACCCTATCGGGTCCGGCGTTACGCTGCCCTCGATGATCGACAACCCCTACCGCCTCGTGCGGTCCGTCCTCCCCGATCGCTACGACCTCGTCCTCGAGCCTGATCTCGGCGCGGCAAGCTTCACCGGGTCGGCGAGGATCGAAGCCACGGTGGTGGAAGCCGACGACGAGGTGGTGCTGAACGCGCTCGAGCTCGACATCGCGTCGGTCACGATCGACGGCAGGGCTGTCGAGTTCACCCTCGACGCCGCGACCGAACGGGTGGTTCTCCACCACGCCGTCACCCCCGGCCGTGTGGTGCTGCAGTTCGAGTTCACCGGCACCCTCAACGACAAGCTCCGCGGCTGGTACCGCAGCACCTACCGCGCCGCCGATGGCACCGAGCAGGTGATCGCCACCACTCAGATGCAGTCCACCGACTGCCGGCGGGCGTTCCCCTGCTTCGACGAGCCCGACTTCAAGGCTGTCTTCGGCGTCACACTGGTCGTCGAACCCGACCTGCTCGCGGTGTCGAACGGTGCCGAGGTCGACCGTGCCGTACGGTCCGATGGCAAGCACGTCATCCGTTTCGCCGAGACGATGGCGATGAGCACATATCTCGTGGCGTTCGTGGTGGGCCGGCTGGAGGCCACCGAGCCGGTGATGGTGCCGAAGCTCGGTGGTGGCGCGATCCCGCTGCGCATCATCCACGTGCCGGGCAAGGCCCACCTCACCGGGTTCGGTCTCGACGTCGGCGCCTTCGCCCTCGGCTGGTATCAGGACTACTACGACATCGCGTACCCGACCGACAAGTGCGACATGCTCGCCCTCCCCGACTTCGCTGCCGGCGCGATGGAGAACCTCGGCTGCATCACCTACCGAGAGAACCTGCTGCTCGTGGACACGACCACGAGCACCCAAGCCGAGCAGCAGGTGCTGGCCGACGTGGTCACCCACGAACTCGCCCACATGTGGTTCGGCGACCTCGTGACGATGAGCTGGTGGAACGGCATCTGGCTGAACGAGGCCTTCGCGACGTTCATGGAGGTCGCCTGCTGCGACGCGTACCGCCCCGACTGGAAGCGGTGGGCCACGTTCAGCCTCGAGCGGACGATCGCCTTCGAGACCGATTCGCTCGCGGCGACGCGTTCGGTGGAGTTCCCCGTCGAAGCGCCTTCGGATTGCCAGGGCATGTTCGATGTGCTGACCTACCAGAAGGGCGGAGCGCTCCTTCGAATGCTCGAGCAGTACCTCGGCGAGGACCAGTTCCGAGGCGGTGTCCAGCACTACCTCAGGACCCATGCCTACGGAAACACCGACACGAGCGACCTGTGGGACGCAATCGAGGCCGTCAACCCGCTCACGCCCGTGCGGCGGATGATGGACAGCTGGATCTGGCAACCCGGGTACCCGCTCGTGAGTGCCCGTCTCGACGGCGAGCACCTCGTGCTCTCCCAGCAGCGGTTCGCGTTCGACGAGGACGGTCTCGGTGAGGCGGCCGCCACGCTGTTCGTCGTGCCGCTGCACGTGCGCAACGGCGACGATCCCTCCGACGAGATCAAGGTGCTGCTCGACGGAGACGAGATCCGCATCCACCTCGCTCGACCCGACGCCCCCACGGTCGTCAATGCAGGTGGGCATGGTTTCGTTCGCGTCGCCTACGACAGCACGCTTCGTGCTCGCCTCGTCGGCGAGGCGATCACCTCGCTGTCGGTGGTCGAGCGCTACAACCTCGTGGACGACGCGTGGAACGCGGTCGTTGCCGGCAGCCTCGGTGCCTCCGAGATGCTGGCGTTCCTCAACGCCTTCGCCGGCGAACGCGACCTCGCGGTGTGGCAGTCGATCACCGTCGCACTCCGTGGCCTCGGCCGACTCGTCGAGGGCGACGGCTCGCACCGCGTTCCAGGCGCGGGTGCGCGCCCTCGCCAGCCCGGCACTGGCACACCTCAGTTGGGAGCCGGCCGACGACGAGGACGACCTCACGGGCAAACTGCGCGGCCTGCTGGTGACCATCGTCGCCGTGCACGGCGCGGACCGGGAGGCACAGCAGCGTTGCCGCAGGATCTGGGAATCGCCCGAGGGCGTGCACCCCGAACTGGTCGCCGCCGCCACAAACGTGGTCGCTGCCGTCGGCGACGAAGCCGACTACGAACACTTCCTCGGCGCATTCCGCAACGCTCCGACGCCGCAGGAACAGCTGCGCAACCTGTATGCGCTCGCTGACTTCCCGACGGCCGAGCTCGTGCAGCGCACGTGCGAACTGGCGATGAGTGGCGACGTGCGCACGCAGAACGCACCGTTCCTGCTGAACCGGTGCGTCGCCAACCGCGACCACGGCGAACAGGCATGGGCGTTCGTGCGTCGCCACTGGGACGACGCGAACGAACGCTTCCCCGAGAACACCATCATCTACATGGTCGACTCGGTGAAGCTGCTCACCGGCGACGCGGTGAGTGCCGACGTGCAGAGCTTCTTCTCCGAGCACGAGATCCTGCAGGCGGCAAAGACGCTCGACCAGGTCCTCGAACGCCAGCGAGTGAACAGCGCCCTGCGGATTCGAGAGGCACCGCGCATCGAGGCGTCGCTACTGTCGAGCTGATGTACCGGCCGGCAGCGTTCGAACTCTCCGCCGACGAAGCGCTCGCGTTCGTCGATCGCCATCCCCTCGCTCACCTCGTCGTTCGCTCCGGTGATCCTGCTCGTGATCCTGCTGGCCAGGGGTTCGAGGCCACGCCGGTGCCGCTGATCCGCCGCGGCGAGTCGCTCGTCGGGCACCTTGCCCGGCCGAACGCCGCATGGCGTTGCGAGGGGTCCGCGCTCGCGATCTTCACCGGCGGCGACGCCTACGTGTCACCACGCTGGTACGCAGCGAAACCGGTCGACGGCAAGGTGGTACCCACCTGGAACTACACCACCGTCCACGTGCACGGTCGCCTCGTCGCCCACGATGACCTCGACTGGGTACGCGCCGTGGTGACCTTGATGACCGAGCGCTTCGAGGCCGACTTCGACGAGCCGTGGGCGGTGGCTGACGCGCCGAGCGACTGGATCCACAGCCTCGCCCGCGGCATCGTCGGCATCGAACTCGTCGATCTGCGCGTCGAAGGCAAGGCGAAGCTCAGCCAGAACCGCCCCGACGGAGATCAGGCACGAGTCGCCGAGGGCCTGTCAGATCGCACCGCCGTCGAACGAGCGACGGCCGACGCGATGCGCACCCGCATGAACGAACGCAGTCAACGAGAGTGACCAGCACACACTCGCGCGCCGATGAGGCATGATGCGGGGACCGGCGTGTGCCCTCACCACACGAGCAAATGACACGCACGGACACACCCGGTTCCGACCAGGAGGAACACATGACCAGCTTGCAGCAACGGCCGAACACCGCCCTCGTGGTCGTCGACGTGCAGAACGACGTGGTGGCCGGTGCGCATCGGCGCGATGAGGTGGTCGCGAACATCCGCAGCCTCGTCGAAAGGGCGCGCGCCGAACAGGTGCCCGTGATCTGGGTGCAGCACTCGTCCGACGAGCTCGTGCACGACACCGAGGGTTGGCAGTACGTGCCCGAACTCCCGATCCACGAGGGCGAGCCGGTCGTGCACAAGGCCTACTGTGACTCGTTCGAGGCCACCACTCTCGAGGCCGAACTGGCCCAGCGAGAAGTGGGGCGCGTGGTCGTGACCGGCGCCCAGACAGATGCCTGCATCCGAGCGACGCTCCACGGTGCCTTCGTGCGCGGCTACGACACGGTGCTCGTGGGCGACGCTCACACCACCGAGGACCTCTCCAGCTACGGCCTTCCGCCGGCCGACAAGGTGATTGCACACACCAACATGTACTGGACATGGCAGGCCGGTCCCGGCCGCACGGCGACCGTGGTCGACACAGCAGCCATCGACTTCGCCTCGGACGCAACCAACGCATCGGCCTGAACCTACGATTCGACGCGTGAGCCCAACCACTGCGAACGCGATCCCCGGCGTCGACCTCCACGAGGTGGAGACGGCGATCGGCGTGGCCATCCGCTCGGGCGACGAGTCTGCGCTGAAGCTGCTCGGCCACGGCGAGGTCACGATCGTGCTCGGCTGGCCGGCGACAGCTCCCGAACACGCGCTGAAGCGCGTCCCGCCGTTCGACACGCTCGAGCGGGCAACCACCTACATCCGCGCGTGCGAGGAGAACTTCGATGTCCTGCGCGCGGCAGGAATCGGCATCTGGCCGACCGCGCTGCACGTGATCACGCGCTCCGACGGCCGAGCGGTGGTCTACCACCACCAGCCGATCGCCGACACAGCCCAGCTCGGCACGAACGTGCTCCGCGCCGCGCCGCCGGCGGATCACCACCCCTTCCTCGAGGCGATCGCGGTGGCAACGAAGGCGGTCACCCGGCCCGACTTCGGCTTCGACGTGAACGCCGCCAACTGGCTGTGGGACGGTGCCACCGCGACCCAGATCGACTTCTCCTCACCGTTCCTGCTCGACGAGCGCCGCAAGGACCTGCGGTTCGACACAGCTGCATTCCTGCGCGAGTACCCGGCAGCGATGCGCCCGGTGGTGAAGCGGGAGCTGCTGAAGCTCGTCAAGCGCTTCACCACGCCGGAAGGCGCGCTCGAACGACATGATCTCCCACCTCTACAAGGAGGGACTGGTCCAATGGGTCGACCCGATGGTCTCGATCGCTCGTGTGCACGGTGTGGAGCTCGACCCCATCGCGGCCCAGAAGCTCCTCGCCGACGACGCCAAGCTGATGCCTCTGCTGCTGAGGGTGAAGCGGGGCCAGCGCTGGTGGATGCATCGCACCCACCGCACCTATGACTCGCTGCTGCCCCACGCCACCACGTACGCCGTGATGGCGGGGGGTCGAAGCGCGAACAGACCGAGCTCGCCCAGCTCGCCCAGCTCGGCGAACGAGGCGAGCTGAGCCGAGAAGATTCAGGCGACGATCTCGACGTCGAGATCACCGGCGTGGTGCTGTGCGCGCAGCACCTTCTTGTCGAACTTTCCGACGCTCGTCTTCGGCACCTCGGTGATGAAGCTCCAACGCTCCGGCAACCAGAACTTCGCAGTTCGCTCGCTCAGCCATGAGCGCAGCTCCTCGGCCGTCGCGGTGGCGCCCTGCTTGAGCACGATGCAGGCCATCGGTCGCTCGTCCCAACGCGGGTCGGGCACGCCGATCACGGCGGCCTCGAGCACGTCGGGGTGGCCCATGAGCGTGTTCTCGAGATCGACCGACGACACCCACTCGCCACCGCTCTTGATCACGTCCTTGGCGCGATCGCTGATCATCACGTAGCCGTTCGGCATCACCGAAGCGACATCGCCGGTGCGCAACCAACCGTCATGGAACTTCTCCGGGTCGACGACGTTGTAGTACTCGCTGGTGATCCACGAGCCGCGCACTTCGATCTCGCCGAGCGAGTCGCCGTCCCATGGCACCACCGCGCCACTGTCATCGGTGATGCGCAACTCGACACCGGGGATGATCCTGCCGGTCTTCACTCGCCAGTCGGTCTCGCTCTGGCCGGCCATGTCCTTCGGTGGATGGCCGATGGCGCACACCGGGCTGGTCTCGGTCATGCCCCAGCCCTGCACGATCGGCACCCCGAAGTGCTGCTGATAGCCCTCGATCAGACCGCGCGGCACAGCGGAGCCGCCGCACATCACGAGACGGAACGAGCTCATGTCGGTGTCCGGTGCGTTGTTCAGCAGATCGTTGAGCACGGTCGGCACGGCACCGGTGAGGGTTGGCTTGGTGTCGGTGATCACCTTCGACAACGGACCGGCCTGCAGGAACTGCTGCGGGAACACGAGGTCGGCACCGATCATCCAGGCCGCGTACGGCACGCCCCACGCATTGGCGTGGAACATCGGGACGATCACGAGCATCCGGTCCTGCTCACTCAGCGCGATGTTGGCGGTGCTCGTCACCATCACCGAGTGCATGTACGTGCTGCGGTGCGAGTACATCACGCCTTTGGGGTGACCCGTCGTGCCGCTCGTGTAGCACATGGCCATACCGGAGCGTTCGTCCACCTCGGGGTACTGGAAGCCCGACGGCGCAGCGTCGATGAGCGTGTCGTAGTCGAGGAGGTTCTCCCCGAGGCCCGACGTGTCACCCGCGCCCTTCACGATGATGTGCTCGACGGTCGTCAACTGGTCGCGGACGCGGGCGAGCAACGGTGCGATCGACGCGTCGATGATGATCACCTTGTCCGCGGCGTGGTTGATCACGTACGCGAGTTGCTCAGGGAACAGCCGGATGTTCAACGTGTGGAGCACGGCCCCCATGCAAGGAATCGCGAGATACGCCTCGAGGTGCGTCTGGTTGTTCCACATGAACGTGCCCACGCGGTCGCCCCGCTGCACGCCCAGATCGGTGAGCACCGCTGCCAGCCTGTCGGCCCGCTCTGCGACCTGGGAGAAGGTCGACTCGACATAGCCCTCACCCGTGAACGTGACCACCTTGCTGTTCGCATGCACCTGCCGGCCGTGTGCGAACAGCGGGGCGATCGTCAGCGGGTAGTCGTCCATCATGGTGGACGGCAGGAAGCTGTGGTCGGACTTCGGCATGGTTCCCCCTCGATCGCCTGGTGGAGCCAAGAGTACCGACCTCACCCCGGCCGGAAGCCAGCCCGTCGAGATGTTGTTGCCCGACATCGTGGGGTGCGTTGTTGGGGTGCGTTGCCGGGGTGCGTTGCCGGGGGTGCTCGTTTGGATCAGTCGAACCGCTCACGGTCGTAGCGGTCGGTGTCGAAACCCTCGAGATCGAAGCGCTCGATGTGCATCGCTGCCTCCTCGGGGGAGAGATCGCCTTCGTCATCGACGTCGACCGCATCGGCGATCGCCTCATTGTCGGCATGCGCGAGCATTCCCGACTCGGCGTCGACGATGGTCAGGGGGCCGAGCTCGTCGTCGACGTCGGCGCCGTCACCTGAGTGGCGTTCGTGGCGATGGTGTCGCTGTGGCATGTCGGGTCCTCCTGAGGATGGTCGCCGGTCCGGTCGTGCTGGTCGTGCTGATCGGCGGCATGGTCGGGCTGGTCGGGCTGGTCGGGCTGGTCGTGCTGGTCGGCGCGATGCGTCAACACCTGCGGACGGCTCACGGGCATCGGTCGACCTGCGAGGTCGTACACGGCAGGGCCATCGAGGGTCTCGTGCTCGAGCAACTCGAGCACGATTCGATCGAGAGCTTCACGGTGCACCGTGAGCACGGTGCCCGCCTGCACCTCTGCCTCACGCACCAGGCGAGCCACCTCCAGGTCGATTCGGCGCTGGGTGTCGTCGCCGAACGGTCGGGTGCTCACCTCAGGTCCTCCGGTCAGGAACATCGCGCCGCCCGAGGGATAGCCCACCGGACCGAGCTCAGGCGACAGCCCGTACTCCCGCACCATCTTGGTGGCCAACGACGTCGCCGTCGCCAAGTCGTTGGCAGCCCCTGTGGACCCCTCACCGAACACCATTCGTTCGGCCACGCGCCCCGCCAACTGCACCGACAACGTGTCGCGCAGGTACGACTCGCTGTACAGGTGCCGTTCGTGCAGCGGCAGCTGGTGGGTGACGCCGAGTGCCATGCCGGCGGGGAGGATCGTCACCTTGTGCACCGGGTCAGCGTGGTCGCTGCACGCGGCGACGAGCGCATGGCCGGCCTCATGGACGGCAACCGCACGACGTTCTTCGGGCAGCAGCACGTTCGATGCATCGCGTTGGCCGATCAGGATCCGATCGCGTGCCTCCTCGAGGTCTGCCGCAGTGATCGTCGACCGACGCTCGCGAGCGGCGCGGATCGCAGCCTCGTTGGCGAGGTTCGCAAGATCAGCACCGCTGAACCCCGGCGTCCCGCGGGCGATGGTGTCGAGGTCGATCTCGGGCGCCAACTGCTTGCCGCGGCAGTGCACCCGCAGGATGGCCGTTCGGTCGGACTGGTTCGGAAGTGGGATCACCACCTGGCGGTCGAAGCGGCCGGGTCTCAGCAGGGCGGCGTCGAGCACCTCGGGCCGGTTCGTCGCCGCCAGCACGATGATCCCGGCGGCCGGGTCGAAGCCGTCCATCTCCGACAGCAGTTGATTCAACGTCTGCTCCCGCTCGTCGTTGCTGATCACGGCGCCGCTCTGGCGACGCTGGCCGATCGCATCGATCTCGTCGACGAAGATGATCGCCGGTGCCAGCTTGCGCGCCTCGGTGAACAGGTCGCGGACTCGCGCTGCTCCGACGCCGACAAACATCTCCACGAACGATGAACCGGTCACTGACAGGAACGGTACGCCAGCCTCGCCGGCGACGGCACGGGCGAGGAGGGTCTTGCCCGTGCCCGGTGGGCCTGTCATCAGCACGCCACGCGGCGCGACGGCGCCGGCATCGGCGAAGCGCGTCGGCTCGCGCAGGAACTCGATGATCTCGGCCACCTCGCGTTTCACGCCGTCGTAGCCGGCGACATCGGCGAAGGTGGTGGTGGGGTGTTCGGTGTCGCTGATCGTCACCTTCGAGCGCCCCATGCCGAACACGCTCGTCATCGCGCCACGGCCACCGGCTCCGCCGGCTCGACGGCTCATCCACACGAACAACCCGCCGAGTGCGATGATCGGCAGGAGAGCGAACAACCAGCCGATCAGCTGAGTGCCCGTAGAGCTCTTCGAGATCACTGCGGTCACCACCACGCCGTGCGACTCCAACCGGTCGAGCAATGCATCCCCGGCGAGCCCGATCGGCACCGTGGTGGTGTAGGCCTCGCCACCCGCGCCATCCGAGCCACCCGCAACGGCTTCACCGCCTTCACCGTCCACCCCCGTTTCAGCCACGAGTTCGCCGGTCACGGACCCGTCAGTGGAGATCTCGGCGGTCGCGACAGCGCCATCGTCGACCAGTGCGACGAAGGCCGAATAGGTCAGCTCGGTGGGCTCGTCGCCTCGGTCCAGTTGCGTGACCAGGAGGATCGCAAGCATGCCGGTCACGAACCACGTCACCCAGTTCCGCCACCACCGTGGCGGCCGAGCCCCACCTGGGGCGCTGGATCTGTCGGTGTCGCCCGGGAGGGGAGGGTTCGGCCTCCGGGGCCGATCCGGCGATCGCGCGGTCCGGGTCATGTCCTCACTCTGCGCCTGGGCCGGCGGGATTGCCAGGGAACAAGGTCGCTCACCGCTGATCCACCCGGTCTGGCGGACCCGGGTTTCGGGGCGCTGCACCGATCGGGAACAATGTCCGCCGTGAGCGCGCCAGAGGCACCCCAGCAGACGATCGTGACACTCGACCTCGAAGGGGTCTTGGTGCCGGAGATCTGGATCGCCGTCGCCGAGCGCACCGGCGTCGAGGCCCTGCGGCGCACGACCCGCGACGAGCCCGATTACGACGTGCTGATGAGAGGCCGCCTCGCGGTGCTCGCCGAGCACGGGCTGACGATGAGCACGATCGCCGACGTGATCGATGGCCTCGGCCCGATGGAGGGCGCCCGGGACTTCCTCGACCACCTGCGTTCGCGCACCCAAGTGGTGATCCTCTCGGACACCTTCGAGCAGTTCGGCGCCCCGTTGATGCGTCACCTCGGGATGCCGACGCTCCTGTGCCACCAACTGATCGTGCGCGACGACCACATCATCGACTATCGCCTCCGCATGCCCGACCAGAAGCGGCACGCGGTGAACGCCTTCCGCGGCCTCAACTACCGAGTCGTGTCGGCCGGCGATTCATACAACGACTCGGCCATGCTGGGCGCGGCCCATGCCGGCTTCTGGTTCCGTGCCCCCGACTCGATCAAGGCACAGTTCCCGCACTTCCCCGCGACCGACACGTACGACGAGTTGTTCGCCGCCATCGTCGGCGCCCTGTGAGGGATCCGCGACCACCGGCACCCGGTGTCGTGTCAGAAGACCTCGTCGTGTCAGAAGACCTCGTCGTGTCAGAAGACCTCGTCGTGTCACGAAGACCTCGTCGAGGCGATCACGAGTGAGGTCGACCGGGTGGCTCGCGAGCACCTCTGCCCCTCGATCGCCTGGGGCCTGGTGTCGGGCGGCGTGCTCACATCTCACGGCGCCACGGGTGCACTCGACGACGGACGCCTCCCCGACCTGCACACGGTGTATCGGATCGCCTCGATGACGAAGAGCTTCACCGCGGCGACGGTGCTCACGTTGCGTGATGAGGGCGTCTTTTCGCTCGACGACCCGATCACCGTCCACGCTCCAGAGCTCGCTCGCGTCCTGGGCCCCACCACCGATGCCGGCCCCGTGCGCATCCGCCATCTCCTGACGATGTCGTCGGGCGTGGTGACCGACAACCCATGGGGAGACCGGCACCTCGACATCACCGACGACGGCCTCGAGGCGGTCGTGCGCGACGGACTGGTCTTCTCGGGCACCACGGGCAGCTCGTTCGACTACTCGAACCTCGGCTACGGCTTCCTCGGTCGGGTGGTGAAGCGAGCAACGGGCCGGTCAGTGCAGGAGCTCACGACGGAGCGGCTGCTCGAACCGCTCGGGCTGACGGACACGACGTGGGTGCAGCCCGACCACGATGGCTGGGCCCGACCGTTTCGAGTACGCGACGGCGCGTTCGTGCCCGACGGGATGGATCCGCTCGGCGACGGCCAGATCGCGCCGATGGGAGGCATGTGGAGCACGGTCGCAGACGTCGCGCGTTGGATCGCTTGGCTCGACGACGCGTTCCCCGCACGCGACGGCCTCGATGGCGGTCCGCTCTCGCGTGCCTCACGACGGGAGATGCAGGAGCACCATCGCCACACCGGCACCGCCACGTGGCGTGGCCGCACGGTTGCCAACGGCTACGGCCTGGGCCTGCGCGTGCGCAGCGATCCGCTCATGGGGCGTGTGGTCTCGCACTCCGGCGGGTTGCCGGGGTACGGCTCGAACATGCGCTGGAGCGTCGGGCGGCGATTCGGCGTGGTGGCGCTGTCGAATGCCACCTACGCCCCGATGGCGGAGCTCACCCAAGAAGTGTTCGAGCTCGCCCTCGCACGCGGTCTGTTCCCCGCCGCAGAGCCGATCGCAGCGCCACTCGTGCACGAGTTCGCGGCGCGGCTCGTGGCCCTGCTGAACGAGTGGGATGACGCCGCCGCCGACGCGCTGTTCGCCGACAACGTCGCCCTGGACGAGCCCTACGACCGCCGCCGAGCCGAAGCCGATCGCTGGCGCGCCGAACGTGGCGGGCCGCTCGAGATCGTGCGCGTCGAGCCGACCACCGCTGCGGCAGGTCGGATCCTCGTGCGTCGGCCCGAGGGCGATCCATGGGAGATCGTGTTCAAGCTCTCCCCCGCAGGTCCGCCCCGTCTCCAGAAGTACGCCGAGATCGACGACGACTGACGTCCGCAACCCCATCGCGATGAGAGATGAGCGTCGGTGGCGACCACATCTCTCATCGTGCTGCCCGCAGATGCGCGCACGGCCAGGAGTGTTGGACGAAACTCACGCGATGCAGATGAGCCAGCTGCCGTCGCGTCCGATCCGCCTGTCCGAGATCCTCCGGTGACGACGTCCAACGATCCGATCGTCGTCGTCGGTGCCGGCATCGGTGGTCTCGTCGCAGCACTGAGCCTGCACGATGCAGGCTGGGCCGTGGAGGTGTTCGAGTCCGTCGAGGAGGTGCGAGCACTCGGCGTCGGTATCAACCTGCTGCCCCACGCCGTCCGCGAACTCGACGCGATCGGCTTGCTCGATCGCCTGACGCCTGTGTCCGTGCAGCCGTCGACGCTCGCGTACTTCACCAAGCGCGGCGAGCCGATCTGGGACGAGCCGCGTGGCCTCTCCGCCGGCTACCGGTGGCCGCAACTGTCGATTCATCGTGGCACCCTCCAGCAACACCTCCTCGACGCCGTGCTCGAGCGCATCGGCGGCGAGCACGTCCACACCAGCCACCACCTCGTCGACCTCGAGAGCAATGACGATCACGCGGTCGCCCACTTCGCCTCGCGTCGCGGTGGAGCCGTGGAGCGGTCGGTGCGGGGCAGCATCGTCGTTGCTGCCGACGGGATCCATTCCGTCGCTCGCTCGAAGCACTATCCCGACGAGGGCATGCCCCGCTGGAACGGTGCGCTCCTGTGGCGTGGGCTGGCCGTGGCGCCGCCGGTTCTCGACGGTCGCACGATGGTGTGGGCCGGGCACCCCCAGCAGAAGTTCGTGGGCTACCCGGTGGCCGACCTTGCCGACGGATGCCAGGCGTTCAACTTCATCGCGGAGCTCCGCAGCGACGACACCGTCCTCGCCGAGCGTGAGGACTGGAACCGTCCGGGCGTGCTCGCGGAGTTCATCGGGCCGTTCGAGGGCTGGCAGTTCGACTGGCTCGACGTGCCGGCGCTCATCCGCTCCTCGGCGGGCACGTTCCGCTTCCCGATGGTGGACCGCGACCCCGTGGCGCGTTGGTCGTTCGGACGCACCACGCTCCTCGGCGATGCCGCTCACCCGATGTACCCCATCGGCTCCAACGGTGCGTCGCAAGCGATCCTCGATGCCCGCGTCCTCACCGGCTGCCTGCGCGACATCGCCGATCCGGTGCAGGCGCTCGAGCGTTACGACCTCGAGCGTCGACCCGCCACCGGGGCGATCGTGCTCGCCAATCGAGGCCTCGGCCCGGAGCTGCCGATGCAACTCGTGGAGGAGCGGGCCCCCGACGGGTTCGACAGGATCACCGACGTGATCACACCGGAAGAGATCCTTGCGGTCACCGACGGCTATCGCCGCACGGCAGGTTTCGCGCTCGCCGCGCTCGGCGAAGGCACATCCCTCGCCGATCGCAGCTATCGCTGACGTCCCGCACCCCCTCGCGATGAGATAGCGACTTGAACCCGCCCACCCATCTCTCATCGCGAACGGGGTGGGCTACAGCAGGGTCATGTTGGGCTCGCCGTTGCCGTTGAGACCGGTACCTCGGGTGCACGTGCCACCGCGAGGCGCCCCGCTGTTGTACGCCTGACGCACGCAGTTGCGCAGCGCCTTCTCGCCCCACCAGTTCGGGTGGATCGACTCCTGCACGTAGTACGGGCCGAACACGGTGCTGACGGTGCGGATCTGGGCGACCCACTCGGTCGCGTCGGAGGCGCCACCGACGGTCCAGTTCGCCCTGCCGGAGTTCTCCATCAGGTTGACGCCGCTCTCGCACAGGCGGCGCCCGTTGAACGACGCGGCGACGTCCATGATCTTCACGTTGCCACTCGCCACGTTGGCCGAGGTGGCCGCGCTCACGACGGCACCATTGATCTTGGTCAATGCCGTGTCGTTGGCCCAGTCAGCGTCGCGGTTCCAGAAGCCGCACCCACCGGTGCTCTGGCGGGTGTAGCCCGACTGCGAGTAGCGGAAACCCGAGCCCCGCGGAATCGGCGATGGATAGGTCTGGGCAACGATCGTGTACTGCGTCGTCGTGTAGCCAGCGGTTGCCATTGCGGTGCGGATGTTCGTGATCGCCCCGACGATCGCATTCGTCTGGTTGGTGACGTTGGTGGTGGTGAAGTTCGACGTGACTGCGCTGTCGTCGTAGCAGTAGTTCGGCCACCACGACGGCGAGGTCAGGAAGTTCGTCACACAGCGTTGGACGATGTCGGCGAATCCGAAGTTGTTGCCCCCGATCGACAGCTGGATCATGGTCACGTTGTGGGTGGCGGCGAACTCCTGCAGCATCAGCGCCTGGCCCTTGTTGGCACCGCTTGCGTAGAAGTCGATGCCTGGCTTGAAGTACCCGTCCGAGCTCGTGAACGTGCTCGTTCGGGCGCCGGAGCAGGCAAGGTTGAGGCTGCTGATGCCACCACCGATGTGGATCTCCGCGGCCGTGCTGCGGTGACACCGGGTGATCTGCTCGGCGGTGCCGGTGGCGTTGTCGTTGTAGGCCGATGCCCCACCGGCATCGACGCTCGACGAGCTGTTGTTGCTGTTGCCGGCCCACCGGCCGGCCTCGCCGGAGATGTACGAGTCGCCGAGGCTGACCACCCACGGTGCGCCCACGCCCGGCCCATCGGCATGCACGATCGGCACGGCCGGGGCTCCCGGCACCACCGCCAACGTGCCTGCAGTCACGAACACGGCAACGAGTGCTGACCTGATCTTGCCCATGATCCCCTCTCACGGCCGCTCCGCAGCAGACCAGGCCGAACCGTAGCCACGGGCACCCGATCGGTCAACGAGCGCGTGCACCGCGAACCGGGACTTAGGTCCCATGCCGCGGTGACCTGCGCCCCTGCCCGGCCTCCCGACCCCATCGGTACGGTCGAACCCGTGCCTCACAACCCTGTCCCACATCAGCGACGTCTTGCAACGGTGGTCGCGCTGGCAGCTGTGTTCGCCCTGGTCGGCGCTTCGTGCTCGGACGACCCGGCCGATGTCGCGCCCCCCACGACCACGCCCGGGTCCACCTTGGCGCCCACAACCACCCTGATGCCCGACAGGGAGTACGACATCGTCGGGACCGCCTTGCAGGCGACTGTCTTCACCCAGCTCGCCGCGTATGTGGTCAATGCGGGCCTCGTGGAGACGCTGCGTGGCGGCCCGTTCACCGTGTTCGCACCCACCGACGACGCGTTTTCCAAGATCCCACCCGACATCCTCCACGCGGTCGAGGACAACGACCTGCTGGCGACCGTGCTCACGTATCACGTGGTGCCGGGCGAGATCGCCCTCGCCGATCTGAAGGACGGTGAGCTCCAGACCGCCGCTGGCATCCCGCTCACGATCAGCCACGTCGGTGACCAGGTGTACGTCGATGGCAACGCCGTCGCCGCCGGCGACGTCGGTGCCACCAACGGCGTCATCCACGTGATGGGTGATGTGTTGGTGCCGCCGATCGGCGACATCATCGACGTCGCCACCACCCTTCCGGGCTTTGCGACACTCGCCTCCCTCGTCACCCAGGCCGGTCTCGTCGACACCTTGAAAGGCGACGGTCCGTTCACGGTGTTCGCTCCGCTCGATGCAGCCTTCGAGGCCCTGCCCACCGCCACCCTCAATGCCGTGACCGCCGATCCCGAGCTGCTCGCCACCGTGCTCACCTACCACGTCGTCGCGGGCAAGATCTCGCTGTCCGACATGCAGGACGGGGACACGCTCGAAACGGTGGCCGGCCTCGAGCTGGAGGTCACCAAGGACGATGCCGGCAACACCTCGATCAACGGGATCGCTGTCGCCGTCGGCAACGTCCAGGCCACCAATGGCGTCATCCACGTGCTGGGCGAGGTGCTCGTCCCCCCAGGCTGAGCGCCGTCGGCACGTGAGCCGTACACCGAACGAGTCTCCCCCGGCTCTTCGGTGTGCGGCTCTTCGGCTTTTCCGTGCGGACCGCCCGATCCGGCTCGGGGTGCCGGTCGAATCACACGATGCATCGGTGAGTCTCGCGACTACCGTCGGCCCGGTCATGCAGGTCGGGCTCCCTCTCATCTCCGCCGACATCGCTGCGGCGCGCGAGCGCCTCGCGGTCGCCCCCTCCGTCGCACACGTTCGAAGACGACGGCGATGACGGACACGCCACGCGACGCGGACCCGAGTCGGGACCGAGACGAGAACCAACACGGCCGCCGGTCGCACGATGATGCCCGCGTCGCGCGTCGCTCGGCCCTGCTCGAGACGTTGCGCTCCGCTGGCGTGGTCGCACCGGCCGAGGGTCTCCCGATCGGCGAACGCTGGGGCGACCTCGCCGCAGCGCTCGAGCAGCATCAGGTCGTGGTCGTGGCAGGCGAGACCGGGTCGGGCAAGAGCACCCAGTTGCCGAAGCTGTGCCTGCAACTCGGTCGGGGCGTTGCCGGCATGATCGGCCACACCCAGCCCCGTCGCGTGGCGGCGCGCACCATCGCAGAACGCGTGGCCGACGAACTCGGTGTCGAGCTCGGCACCGCAGTCGGCTATTCGGTTCGTTTCACCGATCGCGTCGCCGATCAGACGCTCGTGAAGGTGATGACCGACGGGATCCTTCTGGCCGAGATCCAGCGCGACCGGATGCTGCGCCGCTACGACACGATCATCGTCGACGAGGCTCACGAACGCAGCCTCAACATCGACTTCCTCCTCGGCTACCTCTGCCAGTTGCTCCCGAAGCGCCCCGATCTCAAGCTGATCATCACGTCGGCGACGATCGACACCGAGCGATTCGCCGCTCACTTCGGCGACAAGAACGGGCCGGCACCGGTGATCTCCGTGGAGGGTCGCACCTTCCCGGTGGACCTGCGGTACCGACCGATCGGCGAGGACCCCGACGACGATCGCGACCAGGTGCAGGCCGTGATCGACGCCGTGGAGGAGCTCGGCCGCGAAGGGCCCGGCGACGTGCTCGTGTTCCTGAGCGGCGAGCGCGAGATCCACGACACCGCGGACGCGATCCGCCGGCTCGACCTGCGCCACACCGACGTGCTCCCGTTGTACGCGCGCCTGTCGGCGGTGGAGCAGCACCGCATCTTCCAGCCTCACCCGGGCCGGCGCGTCGTGCTCGCGACGAACGTCGCCGAGACCTCGCTGACCGTCCCTGGGGTGCGGTACGTGGTCGACGCCGGCGCGGCGCGAATCTCGCGCTACAGCCATCGCCTCAAGGTGCAACGGCTGCCGATCGAGCCGGTCTCACAGGCGTCGGCAAACCAGCGCGCCGGCCGCTGCGGTCGAGTGGCAGCCGGCGTGTGCATCCGCCTCTACACCGAGGACGACTTCCTCGGCCGACCCGAGTTCACCGAACCAGAGATCCTGCGCACCAACCTCGCGTCGGTGATCCTCCAGATGACCGCGCTCGGACTCGGCGACGTGGCGGCGTTCCCCTTCCTCGACGCGCCCGACCCCCGAGCGATCCGCGACGGCTTCGCGCTCCTCGAAGAGCTCGGAGCGATCGGCGAGAGCCCCTCCGATGACGATCACGGTCGCCGGTTGACCCCGCTCGGCAAGCAGCTGGCGCGATTGCCCGTCGACCCCCGCCTCGGCCGGATGGTGATCGAGGCCGATCGGCACGGGTGCGTGCGGGAGGTGCTCGTGATCGCCGCTGCGCTGTCGATCCAGGATCCCCGAGAACGACCTACCGAGCATCGCCAGGCAGCCGACGAGATGCACCGCCGGTTCACGGTCGACGGCTCCGACTTCCTCGCCTTCGTGCGCCTGTGGGACCACCTGCGCGAGCGCCAACAGGCACTCGGTTCGAGCCAGTTCCGCAAGCTGTGTCGCACCGAGTACCTGAACTACCTCCGCGTCCGCGAGTGGCAGGACCTGTACAGCCAGCTTCGCCAGGTCGCCGGCCAGCTCGGCATCCGCCACGGCAGCGAGGCAGGCCATCCCGACCGGGTCCACCAAGCGCTGTTGTCGGGCCTGCTCTCGCAGATCGGCATGCGGGACACCACCGGGCCGGGACGGCCGACCCGGCAACGAGCCCGCACCGGGCTCCCGCCCGGACCGCCGTGACGCGCGCGAGTATCGGGGCGCGCACGGCTCGAAGTTCGCGATCGCCGGCCAGTCGTCGGTGGCCAAGGCGCTCCCCCGATGGGTGATGGCCGCCGAAGTGGTGGAGACCAACCGCCTGTGGGCGCGCACCGTTGCACCGATTCAACCCGAGTGGGCCGAGCGCCTGGGCGGTCAGCTCGTCAAGCGCTCGTACGACGACCCGCGCTGGGAGGCCCGACGCGGCTCGGCCGTGATCACCGAACGCGCCACGTTGTTCGGTCTCCCCGTGGTGAGCGGACGGGCGATCAACCTCGACCGGCTCGACCCTGCGATGGCCCGCGAACTGTTCGTCCGCCACGCGCTGGTAGAGGGCGACTGGCAGGCGCCGCACGCGTTCTTGTCGGCGAACCGGGCGTTCGTGGAGAGCCTGCGCGACCTCGGCGAGCGAGTCCGTCGCGTCGATCTCGCCGATGACGCCACGGTGTTCGCCTTCTACGACCGGTTGTTGCCGGCGATGGTCACCTCGGGCCGCGAGTTCGACAGGTGGTGGAAGACCGTCCGTCAGGCCGACCCCGATCTGCTGACGCTCACGGCCGAGAAGCTGTCTGCCCTCAGGGGCGAGTCGGAGGCGGTGCTCGATCCGCGCGACTTCCCCGGCACCTGGACCCAGGATGACCTCAGCCTGGACGTCACCTATCGGTTCGACCCGGGTGCGGCCGACGATGGCGTGCTCGTGCACGTGCCGCTCGCCGTGCTCAACCGGGTGCGGCCGGACGGCTTCGACTGGCAGGTGCCCGGGATGCGCGAGGAGCTCGTGACCACGCTGGTGAAGTCGCTTCCGAAGATCTACCGCAAAGAGCTCCACCCGATCGCCGAGATCACCGCGGCCGCCTGGCGACGGCTCCCGATGACGCCCACCGACGAGCCGTTCCTCGCCGTGCTCGGTCGTGCGCTCACCGATGCGTCGGGTGTGATCGTGCCGCCCGAGATCTTCGAACTCGACAAGGTGCCCGGCCACCTGCGCGTGTCGTTCTCCGTCGAAGACCAGCAGGGCCGGCGCCTCGGCGTCGGCAAGGACCTCGACGAGCTGCGAGCCAGACTCAATCCGCGGGTGCGATCAGCCGTTGCCCGAGTGATGCCGATCGAGGAGCGCACCGGCATCACGCACTGGGACCTCGGCGACCTGCCCCGCGAGATCGAGGGGATCGCCGACGATCACCTCGTTCGCGGGTACCCCGCGCTCGTCGACGACGGCGACTCGGTGTCGATCCGGGTGCTGACCAACTCAGCTCTCCAGCAGCGTGTGATGCGCCTCGGTGTGCGACGGCTGTTGCTGCTCACGGTGCCCGTGTCGAAACGTGCTGCCGAGGCGACGCTCACCAACGCCATGCGGCTCACGATCGCCCGGGCTCAATTCCCCCTCGCCGACCTCGTCCGCGACTGCACGGTCGCGACCATCGATCGGTTGCTCGCCGAGGAGGGCGGACCGGTGTGGACCGAACAGGAGTTCATCGCGCTTCGCAAGCGAGCCGTCGACGAGGTGCCCCCGCGAACCGCGACCGCACTCACCATCGTCGCCGCGATCCTCGCCGCGGCACACGAGGTCGAGCAACAACTCGCGAAGCTGAAGGCCGATCCGGTGCGACCCTCGGCAGAGGACGCGCTCGCCCAACTGGACCGGCTCGTGCGGCCGGGCTTCGTGATCGCCACCGGGGCGCATCGCCTTCCTGACGTGCTGCGCTACGTGCGCGGCATCAGCCGGCGGTTGGAGAAGCTGCCCGACGATCCAGCGAAGGACCGTCGCAACCTCTACGAGATCCACGCGCTCGAACAGCGTTACGGCAAGCTGCTCCGCAAGCTCGACCGAGCGGACATCACCGCCGAGGTGATCGACCTCGGTTGGCAGCTCGAGGAGTTGCGCATCTCCGTGTTCGCACAAGTGCTCGGCACACCGAAACCGGTGAGCCCCCAGCGGATCCTCAAAGAGCTCAACCGCCTCGGCGGCTGAACCGCATTGCGGTCAGAGAAGAGAGATGAGAGATGAGCGTCGGTGGCGAGCTCATCTCTCATCGCGATGGGCTCGCCGCGTCATCGCGTCAACGCGTCGACACGCGCGGACGGCGTGCCAGTGCTCGGCGATGCCGAAACCCGTGATCCGGCCGCCATCGCCCCGGGCCATCGGTCTCGAAGCGGGCGAGCCCTTCGTTCACGAACGTCACGCCATCACGACGCGGGATCTTCGTCGGACAGATCGTCAGCACGGTCCCGTCGACCACGATCGACGCACCTTCGCTGTCGATGCCGCGCAGCTGCACGGTCTCGTGCAGCAGCGGGTTGGTCGGGTCGTACACGGTGGTCATCGTCACGTCGTCGAGATCGAGCGTCTCGCCGTTGCGCTGGATCCAGCCCTTGCCGCGGAAGGAGCCGTCAGCGGTCTTGCCGACGGCGCCGCCGAGCGCGAGATCAGCGCCGAAGTTCATCGAGAACCAGTTGAGGAAGCACCCGCTCTCCGCCACGGCCGGACCCGCCTCCTTGGCCGCGCTGCCGCTGGGCCCCTGCCACGTGCGCGGCCCCCATGACTTGTCGCGCACCCCGTAGGCGTCAACGTCCCAGTGCTCGTCGCCGAGGCGGATGGTGCCGCGCACGCGGCCCGTCTGTTCGAAATGTCCCTGGGATCCACCCACTGCGTAGTGAGGCTCGCTGAGCGCTTCGAACGCGACGTCCATCTCCAGGTGCGCCGGCCGGTGCCAACCCTCGGGCCGATCCTTGGTGGCGGCGAGCATCACACTGGGATCGTCCAAGTCCTGGGCGTCGCCCGAGTAGACGATGTCCCAGCGCTTGAATGCCTCGCCACGGCGAAGGGTGAGGTTGCCGACGGCTGGATCGACGGGACCGAGGCCAGCCACCACCTCGGGTGTGAGATCGGTGCGACGGCCGTACGTGAACGCCACCCGACCACCCGGCAGGTACACCGCGTGGAGTGCGTCTGCCCAGCCGTCGTTCGGACGGAAGCCCATCCGAGTGAACGCTCCGACCCCGCTGGACGGGTCGACGAAGTTGAAGTAGTAGCTCTCGCTCCACGACTGGTGGTCACCCACGGCGTGGAACAGCTCGTCGTCAGGGTTCGCGTTCGCGGCAGCAGTACTCATGCGCTCAGGTGTACTCGGCACCTCGCCGTGCGAGCGAGCCGCAGCCGCGGTCAGAGTGCGGTCGGCACCGATCGCGCCGACAGCAGGGCCGCCGTCTCCGCGGAGATCTCCGTGGCCAGCAACGCCGCCACGAGGTCGGTGAGGTGGCTGACGAACAACTGGTCGTGCCTTCGACTCGTCGAACACCGGCATCTCAGGACGGTTGAGGACCTGGGCGTGGATTCGCAGGTAGGCGCGGCCACCGTCGGGGTCGCGGAGCTTGTGGGCCGAGGGGCCCGGTTCGGTGCCGTCGGCGGAGATGCTGTAGTGATTTCATGCGTTCGCTCGACATCACCTGATGCTCGACGATCACCTACTCACTTCACGACCCTTGGGAGAACACCGATGGCCATCGACTTCACGCTCGCGCCGGAGCACGAGGAGATCCGCAACCGAGTCCGCGACTTCGTGGACGGAACCATCAAACCGGCGGTGGAGCCGTTCGGTCACCGCGAGGAGATGGACGACAGTCATCGCCGTGACTACATCACGACGCTGATCGGCCTGCGCAAGCAGGCGGTGAAGGCCGGCCTGTGGCTCCCGCACATGCCGAAGGACTGGGGTGGCATGGGCCTCGGCCACGTGGCGCTCGCGATGGTGCAGGCCGAGGCGGCAAAGACCCGCGTCGGGCCATGGGTGCTCAACTGCCAGGCGCCCGACGAGGGCAACATGCACACGCTCTTGCACTGGGCCACCGATGAGCAGAAGCAGAAGTACCTGAGGCCGCTCTGCGACGGCGTCACCTCGTCGTGCTTCGCGATGACCGAGCCCGAGGTGGCCGGCTCCGATCCCACCCTGATCAAGACCCACGCGATCGCCGACGGCGACGAGTGGGTGATCAACGGCCACAAGTGGTTCATCTCGGGCGCCAACCGCGCCAAGTTCGCGATCCTCATCGCGAAGACCGAGCTCGACGTGCCCGAGGGCTCGCGCGGTGGCAACACCGCATTCATCATCGACCTCCCGATGGAGGGCTGGAACAACGTTCGCGAAGTGGAGACGATGCACGGCCCCGGTGGCCACAGCGAGATCGTCATCGCCGACCTGCGCGTGCACGACTCGCAGATCCTCGGCGGGCGCGGCAACGGCCATCGGCTCGGTCAGTACCGCCTCGGACCTGCTCGCCTGGCCCACTGCATGCGATGGATCGCCCAGGCCGAGACGGCACTCGACCTCATGGTCGGCCGCTCGCTCGAGCGTTACAGCCACGGCAGCATCCTGGCCGAGAAGCAAGGCGTGCAGTGGCTGATCGCCGACTCGGCGATGGAGCTCTACCAGTGCAAGCTGATGGTGCTGCACGCGGCATACAAGATCGACCGCGGCGAGGACTTCCGCACCGAGGTGAGCATGGCCAAGCACTTCGTCGCCAACAGCCTCAACCGGATCATCGACCGCGCGATTCAGGTGCACGGCGCCCTCGGTTACTCCACCGACACCCCGTTGGCGAACATGTTCCAGCACGCTCGCTGGGCCCGCTTTGCCGACGGTGCCGACGAGATCCACCAGATGCGCATCGCCGAGAACACGATCAAGGCGTTCACCGATCACGGCACGACGCGCACAGCGACCGGTGATCTGCCGGTCTGACGGCTGAGCAGCCCGCTCAGCCAGCAGCGTCGTCAGCCCGCGGTGTCCTCGATCACGTCTGTGGCAGCGACCCACTCGCTCCGGCGGCGGGGCCGCCATCCCGGTGCCGGCACGCTCGCCCGCAACAGCTGGGTGTAGGTGGCCTGGGGCCGATCGAGCACGTCTCGTGTGGGACCACGCTCGACCACGAAGCCGCGGTGCATCACGATCACGTCGTCGGTGATCTGGCGGACGACGGCGAGATCGTGGCTGATCAACAGGTACGACACGCCGGTTCGTTTGCGAACGTCGGCGAGGAGGTTCAGAACCTGGGCCTGGATCGACACGTCGAGTGCTGCCACCGACTCGTCGAGGATCAACAGCTGCGGCTCCGCTGCGAGTGCACGGGCGATCGCCACGCGCTGGCGCTGACCACCCGACAGCGCACGGGGCAGCGCCTGCAGCTGGCGCGGGTCGAGGCCGACGAGCTCACCGAGTTCGGCCACCCGGGCCGCCCGCTCGGCAGCTGACCCGCCGCGGTGGAGCGCGAGTACCTCCTCGATCGCCGACGCGCCGCTCTGGTGCGGATCGAGGCTGCTGTAGGGATCCTGGAACACGATCTGCACCTCGGCACCACGGCGGCGACGTTCCGAGGCACCGGACGCAGGGCGCGAACGATCACGCCCGCATGCAGTGATTGCGCCGGCCGTGGGGGCGAGCAGCCCGACGATCATCTTCGCGATCGTGGTCTTGCCCGATCCCGACTCACCGACGATCGCCATCGAGCCACCACGGGCGATCTCGAACGAGACGTCGTCGACGGCCACCAGCGACCCGAAGGTCTTCGACAGTCCGCGCACCTCGAGCAGCGGGGCGTTCTCAGTCATTGCGAGCACCGACCTGCAGACCGCCGCGCAGCTCGTCGGCTCGCCGGCAGCGGACGAGCCCGTCCTCCAGTACCCGCAGCGACGGCCGTGACGCGCCACACGCATCCTCCGCGTGGTTGCACCGGTCGGCGAACGCGCACCCAGCAGGGGCCTCGAAGGCCGAGCGCGGGCGTCCAGGGATCGCCGCCAGTCGCCCGACGTCGCCGACGATGCTCGGCCGGGCGGCCACCAATCCGGCGGTGTACGGGTGGAGCGGGTCGTCATGGAGCTTCGACGAGACCCGCATCTCGACGAGTTGCCCGGCGTACATCACCGCAGTGCGATCGCAGACCGCACTCGCGAGTTCGAGGTCGTGGGTGATGAACAACATCGACATGCCGCGCTCACGTCGGAGGTCGTCGAGAATCGCCATCACGTCGGCCTGGGTGGTCACGTCGAGTGCCGTGGTGGGCTCGTCGGCCAGCAGCAGGCGCGGCTCGGTGAGGAGTGCGCTCGCGATCATCACACGTTGGAGCAGACCACCCGACAGCTCGTGAGGGTGCTGTTCCAGTCGTCGGGAACCGTCCATGATCCCCACCTCGGCCAGCAGCGACACCGCCCGAGATGAGGCGTCGGTCTTCGACACCCCATGGTTGGTGCACAGCGCCTCGGTCATGAAGTCACCGATGCTGCGCACCGGGTTGATGTGGACACGAGGGTCCTGGAACACCATCGCCACCTCGGCGCGATACGTGCGCAGCGCCGATCCCTTCAACGCACTCACGTCGCCGCCGGCGTAGTTGATCGTGCCCGACGAAGCGGCACCGGTCGGCAGCAGACGGGCGATCGCCCTGGCCGTCATCGACTTGCCCGAGCCCGACTCGCCCACCAGGCCGAGTGCCTCACCTGCGCGGATCGAGAACGACACGTCGTGGAGCACCGGACGCAACTCACCGCTGATCGGCAACTGGACGGCGAGTGCGTCGATCTCGAGCAGGGCGTCCGACGCAGAGGTGCTCATCGCGTGACCAACTGGGCCCGGTCGGTGAGTCGCTCGCCGAGGAGGTTCACGGCGACGACCACGACCACGATGCACAGACCCGCGCTGAGCGACTCCATCGGGTAGCCCTGCAGCACCCCGCTCTGACCGGTGGACACCATGACGCCCCAATCCGCCTGCGGCGGTTGCACACCGAGACCGAGGAACGAGATCGCAGCAAGGTCGACCATCGCATAACCGAACAGGATCGCTCCCTGAGCCACGATGAGCGGCAACAGGTTGCGGCCGAGGTGGCGCACACAGATCACGGTCGCGCGCAGGCCCTGTACTTCGAGTGCGGCGATGTAGTCACGAGACCGTTCTCTCAGCGCGGCACTCCGCAGCACGCGAGCGATGTACGGCGTGTAGGCGATCGCGAGCGCGATCGTCGCTGCCTTCAACCCAGGCTCGATGATCACGCTCACAAGGATCGCGAGCACGATCGCCGGGAAGGCGAACAGCACGTCGAGCGCCGCCGACACGAACTGGTCGAAGCGGCCACCCTTCCATGCCGTCGCGATGGCCAAGCCGGTGCCGAGCACCATCGACAGCCCGACCACGGCGATCGGTCCGAGCAGCGACGTACGCGCCCCGACCAGCAGCCGCGAGAACAGGTCACGACCTTGGCCGTCGAAGCCGAGGTAGTGGTTCTCGAACCTGCCGACGAATTGGAACGAGAGGTTGGTGAGATCCGGATCGTGCGGCGCCAACCTGGCACCGAACGCCGCAACCAGCGCGGCGACGAGCAGCACCAGCGCACTCATGTGACCGACGATGCCGGTGCCGCGTAGGCCTGGAAGGCCGCGACGACCTGCACGGTCGCGCCTCACCGAGGTGGCGGGCGCGGTCGCGGGCAGCTCGACGGTGCTCATGTGGCCCTGTCTCCCAACGACACCCTCGGATCGAGGACCGCATACAAGAAGTCGACCATCGCGTTGACCACGACGAAGACCGCAACGATCACGAGCGAGATGCCCTGCACCACGGCGACGTCTTTCGACAGCGCAGCCTGGATGAGGTAGGAGCCGATCCCGTTGAGGGCGAACGCTCGCTCCACGACCGCGGATGCAGCGAACAGCGACGCCACCGTGATGCCCACGATCGTGGTGATCGGGATCGCAGCATTGCGCATGACGTGACGTCGTACTACCAACCGGTACGGGATACCTCGACTGACCGCCGTCTGCACGTGCTCTCGCGACAGTTCCTCGCGCACCGATGCCCGGGTGATGCGCGCCACGAGCGCGATCGACGAGAACGCCAGTGCCACGGCCGGCAACGTGAGGTGCTTCACCTGGTTGACGAAGCCATCGCCGCCGCCGAGAGCGGGGAACCACCCGAGGTTCACAGCGAACACCGACAGCAGGATGATCGACGCCACGAACGACGGCACTGCCGCGCTCAACGTGCTGACCACGATCACGATGTTGTCGACGATGCCGCGGCGCAACCCGCCGAGCAGGCCGAGCCCGATACCGACGACCACGATGATCAGCGAGGAGAACAGCACCAACTGCACCGTGGTGCCGATGCGTTGGGTGATCAGGGTCGACACGTCCTGGCGGAGCTGGATCGACACGCCGAAGTCGCCGCGGAACGCTCCGCTCACCCAGCGCACGTACCGCACCAGGAACGGGTCGTCGAGGTGATAGCGCTGCTCGAGCACCTCGATCGCCTCAGGTGTCGGCGTGCGCCCACCGGTCAGCGCAGCGATCGGGTTGCCCGGCGCGAGGTACATCGCCGAGTAGATGGCGAAGCTCGCGACGAACAACGTCACCATGAGCATCGCCAATCGGCGTACGACGAACCTGAGCATCCCGATCGCTGGGCCTTTTCGTGAGTGACGTGTGTCTCGGTGTGGCCCGACGTCAGGCGGCGCCGAGGTAGGCGGCCCAAGGGCCGAACATGTAGGAGAACGTCGATGGTGCGCCGCTCAGGTCCTTGTTCATGATGAGCACGTTCGTGGGCGCCACGATCGGAATCCACAACTGCTCGTCCACGATGATCTTCTGCAGCTCTGCGACCAGCTCAGCCCGAGCGATGTCGTCGGGTTCAGACCGGATCGCCTCGGCCAGATCGAGTGCAGCCTGGTCGCTGTAGCCGTTGTAGGCCTGGGAACCGTCGGGGGCGAGCAACGTGCCATACAGGCCGAACGGGTCGGCGAAGTTCGGGTAGTTGACGGTGAAGAACCCGTCGACGCCTTCACGGGCGGCAGAGTCGATGAAGAAGTTGATGTAGTTCGCAGCCGATACCGAGACGAGCTCGGCCTTCATGCCGATCGACTCGAGGGCACGTTGGAACTCACCGGCCTGCAGCGTGATTCCCGCGATCTCCGACGACATGCCGAGGCGCACGACCTGACCCTCTGCGCCGGCCTCGGCCACGAGTGCCTTGGCAGCATCGAGGTCGGGAACCGACACATCGGGGAGCTCGTTCCATGCGTTCACGAACTCGTCCTTGGCGTAGCCCCAGGTACCGGGCACCGCTACAGCACGAGCCGGGTACGCAGCACCCTTGTACTGCGCGGTCACGATGCCTTGACGGTCGATCGCCATCGACAGTGCCTGGCGCACCCGCTTGTCCGCGAGGGCGCCGTCGAAGCTGGAGACGATGAACGCGGCGATGCCGTAGCTCGGTCCCTCGAACACGTTCACGGCGTCGCTGGCCCGGAGTTGGTCGAGGGTGGCAGGCGACGCATAGGCGCCGTCGATCTCCCCGGTGAGCAGACCGGACGTGAGCACGGCCTCGTCGGGTACGCCCTTGATCGTGATGCTCTTCAACTGCCGTGGCAGGGTGTCGTCCCAGTAGCCGTCGTAGCGAGTGAAGGTCACGCCCTCACCGACCACCCACGAGTCGAGCTGGAACGGGCCCGTGCACATCACACCTCCCGCAGCGGTACCGAAGTCCGCACCCTGTTCCTCGGTGTAGGCCTGCTGCGTCACGGCACCCACCGGGCCGGACAGCTCCCCGAGGAGTGCCATGTCCTGCTTGGCGGTGGTGATGGTCACCTCGGCGTCGCCGGTGGCGGCGATGTCGGTGACGTTCGCGAACACCGCGCCGTAGAACCCGCCATTGGCCGGATCCTGCTGGCGCTTCAGACTGAAGACGACGTCGGCGGCGGTCATCGGCGTGCCGTCCCAGAACGTGATGCCCTCGCGCAGGGTGATCACCAGCGACGTCGGCTTCACGTACTCGGCGCTCGTCGCGAGGCCCGGGCCGATCGTGAGGTCGGGGTTCTGGCGAAGCAACGACTCACAAGCGATCGACATCGCTGTGTTGTCCGGGTAGTCGAACGCGTACAGCGGATCGATCGTCGACGTCTCGCGGTACGTGGCCCACACGGCCGAGTCGGCCTCACCTGACGGAGCCGGGGTGAGGATCGTGTCTGCCCCGGCGGGCACGCCGGCGATGGTGTTCTCCGTTGCACCGGCGGCCGTTGTGTCTGTGGCTCCGGCATCGGTGGTGTTCGGCTCCTCACCAGCGGGAGCGGTGGTGTCGGCCGACGCATCCGTGCCGGACGCCTCGGTGACGGCCGGCGCATTGGTCGCCGTCGGTGGCGCGTCGGCGCCGCTACAGGCGGCGGCGGTCACGGCGAGGACGAGGCCGATGGCCACGACCCCGTTCCTGCGGATCCTCATCATGTGTCTCCCCTTGTGTGATTCGTACTGTTCGAGCTGCTGGTCCTGCTGGCACCGGTCCCGGTGACCGATCCTTGCACCTCCGAAGAGGTCGTTCGCCCGCAAGCACTCACGACGCCGTCCGCCGGGTTCGACCGCGCGATGCGACGCGCAGGCGCGCGGTGAGGCCGTCGAGATACGTGTCGAGCATGAGGGTGAACGTGTCGTGCTGATAGGTAGCCATCGAGCCAACCTCGACGCCGTAGACGAGACCAGCCACGTCCAGCTCGAAGCGCTGCACCTCCGGCGGGAGCGACATCGAAGCGGCGGACATCATCACATGAGCAAGGATCATCTCGCCGAAGACGCGCACCTGCTGCAACGCTTCGTCCTGTGGCAGGCCGGCGGCGAGGAACAGCGCACTGGTGACGCGGATCGCCTCACGTTCGCGCGGACCGCCCGTGAATCGGTAGCCCACCTCGGCCACCAGCGCTGGGCGTTCGAGCAGCACCGTGCGGATCGCGCGCGCCAGCTCGGTGAGCGATGAGCGCCAGTCATCTGGCGGACGGAACCGTGCGAGTACTTCTTCGTACGCGTGCTCGAAAAGATCGAGCAGCAGTTCCTCACGGTTGCGGAAGTGGCGGTAGATCGCCGTGGGATCAGCCGCGAGCTCGGCGCCGAGACGAGCGAGCGTCAGTGGGGTGTTCGGCTCATCGCGGGTGAGCCGCAGCGCGGTCATGGCGATCAGCTCGCGCGACAGCGACGGACGATCCTTGCTCGGTCGACGCGCAGTGGTCGTCACCTCGGCTGCCGACACGTGTCATCGCAGCGCTCGTCCGAGTTCTCCCCCATGGCATCCTCCCCGCGTCGAATCGAACCACAGAGTCATCGTCGATGTCAATGGCACTGACAAGGACTGGCGCCAGCGTTCACGCCGGCGTCACGAATCCTCGGTCGCGGTCGCCGGTGGTGCGCGTCATGCGAGGAGTCGGTCGATCACGTTCCGCGTCACACGGGCGACCGCTGCGTCTGCCGCCAGCCCGAACACCCAGTCAGTGCTCCCGATGGTCACCACCTCGCCGCCGCCGTCGCCGAACGGGCGGCTCACCACCATGACTGCATTGCCATGACGCACGCGAGCGATCGAGTCCGCGTCGAGGCGGCCGTGGATCCGCTCGGCCACGAACTCGAGGTCGCCCTGATCGTCGAGCGCAGCGATCGACGCCGGGTACTCCCCCATCATCAGGCTCGAGGCGGGACAGAACGCGACGACCTCGATGTCGGTCGGTGTGCCATCGCCGCCGGCGGCGATGGGCAACTGGTACTCATCGAACGTCAGCCGGCAGCCCACGGTCTCGTAGCCCACCACGCCGTCGCGAGCGCCGAGCAGATCGCCGTAGCGCAGCCCGGTTCCGTCGAACAGCCAATGGCTGTCGCGGTAGACGGTGAAGGCGCCCGCACCGCGTGGCGTGGCCTGACCGAAACGCGAGTAGAGCCCCCACGCGGAGCCGGCACCGAGGATCGACGTCTCGGGGCGGCCGACCAGCGGATCGGCCCACATCCCGGTCATCTCGTGCGGGTTGCCGGCAGCGATCACCGGGTCGTTCAGGTGCGCCTTGTACTTGTGGCACACCATCGAGTCACCTCCTCGCTCGAGGCGTACCTGCCAGAACATGGTGTTGCCCGACATCGAGGCGAGATTGCCGCCGGCCGCGACGAAGCGCTCGACCGCATCGCGCTGGCCCGCCGACCAGTACTCGTCATGACCCACCGACAACACGAGGTCGTAGTCGTCGAGCAGCCCCGGATGCAGCGCGAGGTCACTGGACGCCGCAGCGTCGAGGACCACGCCTTGGGCCTCGGCCCATTCGAC
Source organism: uncultured Acidimicrobiaceae bacterium (assembly GCA_963791635.1). Classification (GTDB taxonomy): domain Bacteria; phylum Actinomycetota; class Acidimicrobiia; order Acidimicrobiales; family Ilumatobacteraceae; genus VFMC01. The sequence goes on along the minus strand of CAWBTC010000017.1, from coordinate 903,335 downwards.
GAACCGCCGCTCGTAGGTGAACCACCCGGCCGAGCTCATGAAACCCGGGTACCCGAGCGCGTGGCGGTACCGCTGGTAGATCTCGCCGTCGGTGTCGGGTTCTTCGTCCCAACGCACGGGCCGCGACTTGCGATCGTCGCGCTCGGTGTGCGGGCGGTCGATCATGCCCCTGCCGAGCGGACGCCGGAACGACACCTCGGTCGCACCTGTGTAGAGGCTGCGACCGCCCCAGCTGTTGTAGGCGTTGTAGGTGTTCGTCGCGATCACCAGGAGCGCCCGAGACGTCGGCGCACCGGTGGGTGCACGCAACACGAAGCACGCATCGCCGACAGCTCGATCGTCGGGTGCGCCGTGGGCGCGGAGGCGGATGTGGTGGAAGCCGGAGCGCCAGTCGACCGGCACCGTGAGCGCGATCGACGCCGGCCAACCACACCCCGCAGCATCGGCGTCGGCGGGCGTCGGCGGCTCGACACCCGCCAGGTCGGTGGCCGACCACACCAGCTCACGAGTCGCACCCCACCGGAAGATCTCGACGTCGTAGCGCGCCGTCGTACAGCGCACGTGCACCGTGAGCTCGTCACCCGCGACGTAGCTGAGCCGGCCGCAGTAGGCCTCGATGGCGTCGTGGTGGGTGGGGTCGTCGCTCGGGTGCGGTGCAGGCGCGGTCATCGCCGGCACCGTACTTGCCGATGTCGGGTGCCGGTCCCAGCCGAAAAGCACCGGACCCGCTCGGCGCCTTGCGGGTTCGAGCGGGTCCGGGTCAGGTTCCCTGGGTGGAGGTGAGGGGAATTGAACCCCTGGCCTCAACAGTGCGATTGTTGCGCTCTGCCAACTGAGCTACACCCCCGTTGGAGCACCCGAGTGTAGCGGCGAGTGCTCCTCTGCACCCTACGAATCGCACCACGCTCGCACCACGCTCGCACCACTGGATGCAGGCGACGGATGCAAGGCGGCGTCCGAGTTCGGGCGCTGGTCGATCGACGGTCAGGCGGCGTGGTACCAGTGGGTGTCGTAGCCAGTGCGGTCCTGCTCGTACTGGCGCAGCTGGGCCAGCTTGTAGCAGTAGCCACACAGCGATACGAACGAGAACGCGAACGCGTAGACCATCGCCGACGACTTGGTCGTCGCCGCGAGGAACAACGTGGCGGCAGTGAGCATCACGAGCACGAACAGCACGTTGGTCCGGCGACGACGAACGACCTCGCGCTGGTTCACCCGGCGGGACGGGGTGTGGCGAGCGGCGACGTCACGAGGACCGCGAAGGTCGCGATGGTCGCGCTCGAAGCGGTGCTCTCGGTCGTAGCGGCGTTGGAGCTCGCCGGTGTAGGCGACCTCGCCATGCGTCCGGTCGATGCGGTCGAGCACACGCTCGGGGACGTGCGCCCGCTGGAACTGGAGAGGTTGCGCCATTTGGCCCGGACGGCCGGGGGCGACGGGACGCTGGAACGGCGATGACGCCAACGGGCGACCCATCGAGCGCATCGGGGTCATCGACCGCGTCGGGACCGCCCGTTGCAGTGTGGAGAGCTGACGACGGAAGTCGGTGACCGAGGATCCAGGACGGTTCTCCATCCGGGACCGCAGCAGCGGGGGCAACAACACGGCCGCCCAAGCGGCCGCGACGGCGAGAAGGACGATCTTGCCCATGCTTATCGAGCCCTCCGCATCTCGTGAGAGAACTGGGAGAGGTGGGAGAAGTGGCGGTGATGGTGTGTCATGGTTGCTCGCAGGCAAGGTGACACGACCCTGAACGCCAGGGAACGGCCCGTCTCGCCTTTCATTACGATTCTACTACGTTCGTGACAGTATCCGAAACATCGACGGTGTTCACGTCACCCCCCGGGGCCTCGAGCACGTCGCGCCGGTAGACGCCGGAACGGCCGCCGGTCTTCTCCCACAGCGCCAGTTCGCCGATCACCATGCCTCGATCGGCCGACTTGCACATGTCGTAGATGGTCAGGGCGGCGGTGGCACAGGCATGCAGCGCCTCCATCTCCACCCCGGTGCGGTCGACGGTGTCGACGTTGGCCTCGACTGCGATGAAGTCGTCGCCGATCTCGAAGTTGATGTTCACCGCGCCCACGAGGAGCGGATGACACAGCGGGATCAGATCGCTCGTGCGCTTGGCGGCCTGGATCCCGGCCACGCGGGCAACGGCGAGCACGTCGCCCTTCTTCACTTCGCGGTTCGCGACTGCGGCGGTGGTCTCGGGCTTCATGAACACCTTGCAGCGTGCGACCGCTCGTCGGTGTGTGGGGTCCTTGGGGGTCACGTCGACCATGCGTGCCCGACCCAGTGGATCGAGATGGGTGAACGACAGATCACTCATGCGGTGACCCAGCGTAGTGACTGCGTCGCGCTCTGGAGGCATCCGGCGCAGAATCGCACGCGGATGGGCCGAACGGCCGGGGGCCACGACACGGCCGACGTCGACACCCCATCAGCCGGTGCGCACCGGACCGGTGTCGACCACCTCGAATGCGGTGCCCGGAATCTGCTTCAACTGGCCCAGGTCGTCGTCGTCCCAGCGGGGGTCTGAGCCACCTTGGAAGTACCAATTGCTCCCGTTGTCGGCAACGATCAACCCGTAGGTCTTCATCGCCTCGGCGATCACGCGCGCCTGCCCGGTGAGGCCCGAGATGTCGACGTCGGCCCGCATCCGCAACCGCAGCCCCATCGGCGGCAGATCGGGATCGGTGCGCGACGAGGCGAAGTGGGTGGCAGGCAGCACGAAGCCTCGCTGCGTCTGGGAGAACGTCACGCGGATCGCGTGGCGCACCACGCCCGACGCCACTTCGTCGTAGCGGACGAGGCCGGGCAGGATCGGCAATCCGGCGGCGTCGGCGCTCGTCCAGCCGATCGGTCGGAGGTCGCCGGTGACGAGGTTCCAACGCGCCCCGGAGTCGGCCGACCAGCCACCACCCGATCGTCGTGCGACAAAGAGTTCGAACAGCTCGCACGAACCCTCGCGCACCACGAGCACGTGACGGTCGCCGCGCGAGGCGCCGCCGCCTTCCACCGGGGCGTCGAGCGGGATCGGGAATGGGCCGGGATCGCTCTCGTCGCCGTAGGCCGTGTACGTGATCGGCACCAGTGCCTGGTCTTCAGGCACCACCACGTAGGGGATGCCGTACTCGGTGTTGGAACCGAAGTCAGGGTGGAGGAAGTCGCCGCCGACCGACTGGATCTTCTCGATCGTCGAGGCCGAGCGGGGGTGCAACGGGAAGCCGCTCACGTCGGTGTTCCACGGGTTCGTGCCGGGCAGGACCGAACAGTCGCCCACGCGGGGGCCGGGTGGTGTGAGCCGCCGAGCCGGCACGAGGCCCACGTGGTCGGCCGGCCGATCGATCGACGGTGGCGCGGCGCGCACCAGGGCAGCGCCGAGCGCCATCGTCGCGATCACCGCCGCTGCTGATCTCGTCGCCCACCGTCCGCCTCGCCGGCGGACGTCAGCCACCGATCTGGCTCATCGAGCGATTGGGACGGATGAAGTTCACCTGGTTGATCTGGTGGCCGGCCCACTTCTGGCCGACCGCGCGTTGGATCTCCATGGCAAGGTCATCGTCATTCGCTCCAGCGCGCATGAGTGCGCGGAGGTCGAACTCAGAGTTGGCGAACAGGCATGTGCGGAACTGGCCGTCGGCGGTGATCCGCACCCGATCGCAGTCACCGCAGAAGGGCTTGGTGATCGTCGGGATCACACCGATCATCCCGGAACCGTCGAGGTAGCGCCAACGATCGGCTGGAGCTGTGCCACGCGCGGGCACCTGTTCGAGCGGGAACTCGGCCGAGATGGCAGCGACGATCTCGTCCTGGCTGACCACCTTGTCGTTCATCCAGTGACCGGTGGCATCGAGCGGCATGAACTCGATGAAGCGCACCTCGACCGCGTGGTCGCGGCCGAACCTGGCGAGATCGAGGATCTCGTCGTCGTTGACCCCGCGCTCGACGACCGCGTTGATCTTCACTGGCGAGAAGCCTGCCTCCTTCGCGGCATCGATTCCATCGAGCACGCGCGGCAACTCGTCGCGACGGGTCATCCGGTGGAACTTCTCGCGCACCAGCGTGTCGAGGCTGATGTTCACCCGGTCGAGTCCTGCATCGCGGAACTCATGGGCGAGCAACCGGAACGTGGCGCCATTGGTGGTGATCGAGAGATCGGGCTTCTGCCCCGCCAGCGGCGAACTCGACGTGGTGGGCACGCGCAGCCGCGCGAGCTTTTCGACGAGCACCGGCAGATGGGCACGCACGGTGGGCTCCCCCCCGGTGAGGCGCAAACCGTCGACCTCGAATCGCTCCACGAAGATCCGACCGAGGCGTTCGAACTCTTCGAAGGTGAGCACCTCGCTGCGTGGCACCCAGGTCATGCCCTCTTCCGGCATGCAGTAGGTGCAGCGGAAGTTGCACCGGTCGGTGACCGAAATGCGCAGGTCACGAATCGTCCGCCCGAAAGAGTCGACGAGATCCATCGCGTCACACTACCGACAACAGGATCACGGGGACAGGGCTGGACTCGGGCACGCCGTCGCCATCGGTCACCACGGCGAAGCCGTTGGCCGTCGCTGTGGCCGCCAGCTGATGACTTCCCTGGCCGCCCACCGAACGTACGTGCACCCGACCGTCGGCGCCGAAGCCGCCGCGCACCCGGACGTAGTGGGTCTTGCCATCAGGCCGACGACGGAGCGCCTCGTCGGCCACCGCCTGCACGAGCGGTCTGTCGATCACGGGGTGGCCCATCATCTGGCGCAGCGCCGGACGGGCGAACAACTCGAAGCTCACGAGCGAGCTGACCGGGTTACCGGGCAGACCGAAGACCGGCACCTGTCGCCCATCGGATGCGGCGAGCAGACCGAAGGCAAACGGCTTGGCCGGTTTGATCGCGATCTGCATCCACCGCATGTCGGCGATGCGCGACAACACCGCCTTCACCACGTCGTAGTCGCCCATGCTCACCCCGCCACTCGTGACGATGGCATCACATCCGTCCGCAGCCCGACGCAGCGTCGCCTCGAGGGCGGCCTCGTCATCTCGGACCACGCCGTGGTCGACCACCTCGCAGCCCGCCTCGCGCACCATGCCGAGCAACATCGTCTTGTTGCTCTCACGGATCTGGCCGGGTCGCAGGGCCGAGCCGTCGTCGATCAACTCATCGCCCGTGGACAACACGGCGACGGTGGCACGGCGAACGACGGCGACGTCGCGGGCGTTCACGCTTGCGAGCACGCCGGCGACCGACGGGGTGATGACGTCGCCCGGTTGGAACAGCGTGGTGCCCACCCGGACGTCGTCGCCGACCCCGCGTACGGCGGCGCCGGGCTCCACGCCCCTGTTGATCCGCACGCGCCTGCCGCCATCGAGGCGTTCGGTGTCTTCCACCATCACCGACGCATCGGCGCCAGCGGGCATCGGCGCCCCGGTCATGATCCGGATCGCCTGACCGGCGGCGATCGTCTTCGCACTGGCCGCACCCGCTGCGACCTCGTCGATCACCTCGAGCTCCACCGGCGTGTCGACGACATCGGCGCCCCGGACCGCGTAGCCGTCGACGGCCGAGTTCGCGAACGGCGGTACGTCTTCGCCGGCCACCACCGACTGAGCCAGCACCAGCCAGGTCGACTCGCCGAGCGCCAGGTGCTGCACCGCCAGTGCGGGGCAACGATCGAGCACGTACTGGCGGGCCTCGCTCTCGTGGATCACCCGAGCACGGTAGCGAACATCCCGGCAGACTGTCCCCGTGAGCACCTATCCGCCGTTCTCGTCCGATGGGTGCACCGCCCGCTGGCGCACGTGGGACGGCGACGGCGAGGAAACGCTCACCCTGGTGTGGGAGAACGAGGGGTGGACGGCCTCCGGGGTGGTGACGAGAGAGCGGGTGCAGTACGTGCTGCGGATGTCACCCTCGTGGCAGGTGCGCCAGTTCATCCTGTTCCGGGACCTGGACGAGCCCGATCTCTGGCTGGCCACCGACGGAGGCGGGCGGTGGGGCGAGATGAACGGCGCGCACCGCGTGGAGCTCGACGGGTGCTTCGACCTCGACTTGCCGATCACGCCGTTCACCAACACGCTGCCGATCCGCCGGCTTCCCCTGCACGTGGGTCACACGGCGGACATCTCGGTCGCCTACATCGACGTCGAGACGCTCGAGGTGCACCGAGACCACCAGCGGTACACGAGGCTCGACACGCACCGCTGGCGCTTCACGCAGCTGGCCACCGGATGGAGCCAGGACTTCGAGGTGGACGAGCACGGGCTGGTGCTCGACTACCCCACCCTGTTCCGCCGCACGCTGTGACAGGCGCTGAGACGATCGATTCGTTCGATCGGTGCTGTCGCTCCCATGCCGTCCCATCGAGGACTCGGTTCAGCCGGCTCGGAGCGCCTTCCAGGCGATGAGGAGATCGGGGCCGTCGGGGAGGTACTTCACCGCTTCGCGGATCGTCACTCCGTTGATTCGATCGAGGTTCGAACGCACCCACGCCGAGACGAGCTCAGGCTGCCGGCGGCCAGCCTCACGAGTGACCCAGCCGAGCACCTTGCGGATGAAGAACTCACGCTCCGCGAGCAGCCGATCGGCGTAGCGCTCGAATCGGTCGAACTGCTTGCCGTCGCGCATGAGATCGCGCAAGGCCAGCACCGCCGATCGGCGCACCCAGAAGTCGTCGTCGACCACCCATCGATCGAGCACAGCGAACCCCGCTGGATCAGCGGCGACGATGCGCCCGACGCCCCGTGCAGCCAGATCGTCGACGAGCGCCCACGTGTGGCACCGGCGCAAGAGGCCCTCGATCCAGCGGAGGTCGGCGACGGTCCACAGCTCCGGCGCCGCCGTGACGAGCTCGACGCCGAGCATCCGGCACTCGTGGACGTCGACCTCCCAGAGCTCGTGGATCAGCACGACGAGCTCGTCGTGCGACGGCGTGGCCGAGCGCAGGTACGCCTTCGCGACCGCCCTGACCTTCGGCACCGCCGTGCCGAAGTGCTGAAGGTGACTCTTGAGGTAGGCGCGTTCCGACACCGCCCGCTCGGGGGTACCGAGCGAGCGCAGCTCGTCGGTCAGCCGAGCTGCGTCGGCAACCACTCGCGCAGCTTCGGGCCGATGTCGGGATCCTTCAAGCCGATCTCGATCACAGCCGACAACCAGCCGAACGGATTGCCGGTGTCGTAGCGCAGCACGTCCTTCACGACCCCGTGGAACGGGCTCCGGGCTGCCTGTGCCTTGAGCGCGTCCGTGAGCTGGATCTCGCCCCCCGCGCCAGGCTGCACCCGTGCGATCTCGTCGAACACGTCCGGGGTGAGCACGTACCGACCGATGATGATCAGATCGCTCGGCGCGTCGGCCGGCTTCGGCTTTTCCACCATCGAGCGAATCGCGATCACGCCATCGGCGTCGAGATCGCCGATGGGGTCGATGACGCCGTAGGAGCCCACCTGCTCGTGCGGCACGGCCTTCAGACCGACCACGCTGCCGCCCGTGCTCTCACAGAGACGGGCCATCTGATCGAGCAGCGAGGAGTCGCCCATCAACTCGTCGGGGAGCAGCACTGCGAACGGTTCGTCGCCGACGGCCCCTCGCGCGCAGCCAACGGCGTGGCCGAGTCCGAGCGGCTGATCCTGGTAGGCGAAGCTGACCCTGACGTCGCGACCGATCGACTCCAACCGGTCGGCCATGTCGTCACGACCGGACGAGCGCAACTTGGCGATCACGTCGGGCTGGGGCTGGAAGTACGCCTCGATCGCGGGCTTCGCATGGCTGGTGACGATCACCATGTGATCGACCCCGGCGCCGACCGCCTCGTCGATGATCAGCTGCAACGCAGGGGTGTCGATGATCGGGAGAAGCTCCTTCGGCACCGCCTTGGTGGCGGGGAGGAACCGGGTCCCCATGCCAGCGGCAGGGACGACAGCTGTGTGGACACGCATGGGAACGATCCTAGGAAGTGCCCGCGGCGATCGGTGGCGATACCATTAGCAGTCGCGCAGTTCGACTGCTAATCACCTGACCGCCACTGCTCATCTGTCATTGCACGATCTGCCAGTCTCCCGGAGCGACGAATGCCCACATACGTCTACAAGTTCATCGAGACCGGCGAGACGATCGAGGTCCAACAGGCGTTCAGCGATGCCTCCCTCACCGAGGCCGAACACCCGCAGACCGGCCAGGTCCTGGCGGTCCGCAAGGTGTTCATGCCCGTCGGCGTCACCTTCAAAGGCGGGGGCTTCTACAAGACCGACAGCCGAGGTGGTTCGTCGAAGTCGGCCAGCAACTCGACAGCGGCGAGTTCAACAGGGAGCTCCGGCTCCGAGAGCTCTGGCTCCGAGAGCTCTGGCACTTCTGGGACCTCTGACAGTTCGTCGAGCACGCCGGCACCGAGCGCGCCCGTGGCCGCCCCGGCCACGTCCTCCGACTGACCGGGCCCGCCCTCAGGCATCGGTCGTCTCGCGCACTCGGCTGCGACCGCCGATAGCGTCCGCCGCGGGTGGCCCGACCGGGTTCCCGCAGGCGTCCCCTGCGTCCCCTGCGTCAATCGCGCCCTCCTCGGCGCGTCCCTGAACCGGGAGGCACCATGCTCCTTGCCCACCTCCGTTCGTTCCTCGCTCGACACCGCGCGGTCCACTGGACAGCCGTCGGTGGCCTCGCCCTGGCTGCGGCCGCGATCGTCGCCGCCCAGTCGTCGGCGCTCGATCGTGAGCGCCGCGCCTGGGGTGCCGCTCGCACCGTCTGGCTCGCCTCCGCCGACCTCGCGCCCGGCGACCCCGTCGTCGCACACGCGGAGCAGGTGCCGCTCGCGCTCGTCGCGTCCACCGCTGTGGTCGGCCGTCCGGACGGCCTCATCGCACACCGCAGCGTGAGCGCCGGGGAGGTGCTGGTGTCGGCAGATGTCGGGACCGATGACGACCTCGTGCCCGCCGGGTGGCGGCGTGTCGCCGTGGCCACCGACGAGTCGTCACTGCGGCTGCGACCCGGCGACCATGTGGACGTGATCGCGTCGGGCGCCGTGGTCGCGCGCGATGGCGTGGTGGTGGAGGTCGGCCCGGCCGCGGTCACCGTGGCGGTGCCGGTGGACGCAGCTCCAGCGGTGGCCGCCGCAGCGCTCGAACGACTCGCCGTCCTGATCGCGCACGGCTGAGAACGCACGGCGGCGTTCGGTCGAGGTCGAGGTCGAGGTCGAGGTCGAGGTCGGTCACCCGTTCGAGGTTCCCGGGAGCACCCGGGCGCTCCACGGTCGCGGCTCGTCCCAGTGGTGACCCACGCAGCGTGCCGTCGCGAGGCTGGCCAGGAACGCCTGCGGACCATCGAAGTCGGGCATCTCCACATATGCCGCTCCGAGGGCCAGTGGCACGTGGGCGTCGCTTCCGGCACCGGCCAGCAATCCGTGCGCCGCCGTGTACTCGCTCGCCCGTCGGTTCAGGCTCGCCAATGACGTCTTCGCGTTGATCACCTCGATCGCGTCGACCAGACCCTCGGCCACCAGGGCATCGAGCGACGCCGGCGCCAGGTTGCGCCGCATCGGGTCGAACGGATGCGGCACGTACACCACGCCGCCCTGGTCGCGGATCAGGCGCGCAGCCTCGGCAGGAGGCACACCGACGGGCACTCGTTCGGTGAGGAACAACCCGATGATCTCGCCTGCGTGGGTGCGCAGCTCCTCGCCGACCACCACGCGACACGGCAACCGGTCCGCAAGTTCCTGTGCACCCTTGATCGCGTTGTGATCGGTGATGCACAGCACGTCGATGCCGCAATCGATCACCGCCTGTTCGATCTCGTCGGGTGTCGTGGTGCTGTCACCGCTCCACATCGTGTGGCTGTGCATGTCGACGCGCACCCAGCCCGGTTCGAGCTCGACTCCCAGGTGAGGATGGCGGGCGACGGCGGCCGGCGCAGGTCGGGGCACGCCGCGAGGGTATCGAGTGGATCGCGCGGCGCCGGGGTCGTGCAGCCGCTGCGAGCGATCCAATGTGTTCGGGCATGATGTGCTGGTGCTGATCGACATGGCGGTGAACCCGTGAGATGGAGCCGTCGGACGCATCTGATGCTGGTCACGGGCGGATCAGGGTTCCTCGGCCGGCACCTCGTCGGTAGCGCCGCTGCGCGGGACTGGGAGTTCCTTGCGCCGCCCTCGCGCACACTCGACATCACCAACGCCGAGCAAGTGGCCGCCGCTTGTCGCGAGTGGAAACCGACCGCAGTGGTCCACCTTGCGTACCGGAAGGACGAACAACGCAACATCGTGCAGGGCAGCGCCAACGTGGCGCGGGCGGCGGCAGCCGTGGGCGCGCGGCTGGTGCACATGTCGTCGGACGTGGTGTTCGGTGGACGGCCAGAGCCCTACACCGAATCCGACACCCCCACCCCGGTCACCGACTACGGGGCTTGGAAGGTCGAGGCCGAGAAGGCTGTCGCTGCCGCACTCCCGTCGGCAGTGCTGGTGCGCACCTCGTTGATCTACGGCACCGACCGACTCGCAACGATCCAACGCGATGTCGAGCTCGCCCTCGACGGACGGACGTCGATGTCGTTCTTCACCGACGAGGTGCGGTGTCCGGTCCATGCATCCGATCTCGCCCGAGCGGTGTCGCTGCTGGCAGACCGGCGGGACATCTCAGGACCACTGCACGTGGCCGGGCCGGGCGCCGTGGATCGAGCCACGTTTGCGCGCTTGATCGCCCGCTGGCTGGGTGCCAGCCCCGAACAGGTGGCAGCGCTTCGGACGTCGACGATCGCCGCCTCTGGCCTCAGTCGACCGGCATGCGTGGTCCTCGACACCCAGCGGGCGGATGCGCTCGGCCTCGCCTGCCGGTCGGTCAGTGAGATCCTGGCCCGCTGACGCGGTCGTCGAGGTCGAACGCCTCTCACCGGACTCACACCTTCGTCAGAGTCGGGTCACACGGTCGGGGTCCAGCATGTGGTCCATGAGCAGCCGCCTCGATGCACCGACCTTCCCCCGGGCCGGTGCCACCTCCCCCACTGGGGCGGCTGCCCAGAGCACCGCGACGGCGCGCCGTCTCCTCCCTCCGGCGCGCCGGTCGCGGGTGCTCGACTCCGACATCGCCTGGTGTGTGGGCGCGTACGTTGCTCTCGTGGTCGGCATGTGGTCGATGCACGGCGGCCTCACCCGCTTCACCGAGGGCACCACTGGCATCGCCACCGGGATCACCCAGTTGAGCGGGCTCGCCGCCTCGGCGGCCGGCCTGGTCGGGCTGGTGTTCACCGCCCGTCCCGCGATCCTCGAGCGTCGCTACGGCCTCGACCGTTTGTTCAACTGGCACCGTCTCCTCGGCGAGGCGATGGCGGTCCTCGTCGGCGTGCACGTCGCCGCTGCCCTCGTCGCGTGGCAAGTCGACGGGCACTGGGGGGCGGCGATCGCCGACCTCACCGGCCGCGAGCCGTACATGGCGGGCGCGACGATCGGCGCACTGCTGATCGGCATCGTCACGGTCACCTCGTTGCGCACGATGCGCAACCGACTCTCGTACGAAACCTGGTACTTCCTGCACCTCACGGCGTACCTCGGCTTCGCGCTGTCGTTCGGGCATCAGATCGTCATCGGCGCCGACTTCACCGACGACGCGATCGCCCGCTGGACGTGGATCGTCCTCCACGTCGTGGTGGCCACCACCCTGGTCTGGGGACGTTGGGGTCGAGTGATCCGTTCGGTGGTGCGCCCGCTGCGCATCCAGTCGATCGAGCCGGTCGCACCGGGCATCGTCGCCGTCCGCCTGCACGGCCGCCGCCTTCGGTCGATGCGTGGCTCCCCCGGCCAGTTCTGCTTCCTTCGAGCCCTCACCGCCGACGGTTGGTGGCGCTCCAATCCCTTCTCGCTGTCGGAAGCTCCCGGACAGGACGGTCTGCGGTTCACGATCAAAGACCGCGGCGACGCGTCGCAGATGCTGGCGTCGCTGCCGATCGGCACACGTGTGGCGGTCGACGGCCCGTACGGGGTGTGCACCCCCGACATCACGGACGGCCGAAAGGTGCTGTTCGTTGTCGGCGGCGTCGGCATCGCCCCCGCACGAGCGATGCTCGAGGTGTTGCCGCCGAGCGCCGAGCCAGTGGTGCTCTACCGGGCCCACAGCCAGGCCGAGCTCGTCCACCACGACGAACTGGTCGCTCTCGCGGCTCGACGCAACGGCCGCGTGCTCACGCTCGTCGGCCCGTCGGCGTCGCTCTCGGTCCGCGACCCCTTCTCTGCCGCGGCGCTGCGCACCGCCGTTCCCGATGTCGCTGACAGGGTGGCTGTGCTCTGCGGTCCCGATCGTCTGCTCTCGGCTGCGCGCAACGGCCTTCGCCGAGCCGGCATCGACTCGTCCGACCTTCATTTCGAACACTCCTGGTGGTGACCCCCATGACCCCCCGACGTCCCCGCGCCCGTCAGCACCCGAGCCTCGCCCGCCGAGCCCTTCCCGCCATCGCACTCACCTCTGCCAGCGGCTTCCTGCTCAGCGTCCTCGATCGCCCCTCCACCATCGTCGACGCGGGCAGCGATGCGAGCGAGAGCGTCGGTGGCGTCTCGATCACCCCCGCCACGGTCTCCCTCACCACGGTCTCCATCTCCACGGTCTCCATCTCCACGCCGACCACGCCGGCTGCCACCGAATCGACCACCGCCCAAACCGCTCCGGCCGCGAACGTGCCGGCGACCACGGCGACCACGGCGACCACGGCACCGGCAACGGTTGCCACCACCGTGGCGCCCGTCCCGACGTGCACCACCTACAACGGCCCCACCGTCAACACGAAGTGGGGACCGGTTCAGGTGCAGGCATCGGTCGCGGCCGACGGAACCATCTGCTGGTCGGACGCACCGATCACTCCCGACAGCAAGAGCAAGTCGGTGCAGATCAACGACCGAGCGGTGCCGGTGCTCAACGAGCGAGCCGTGGTCGCGCAGGGCACGAACTTCGACGGCATCTCCGGCGCGACCATCACCGCCAACGCCTACAAGCAGTCGCTCCAGGCCATCCTCGACGCGGTCGCCTCGGGTCAGGTCGGCTGATGGGTGCCGCCCACCCGAACCGTGCAGCGATGCGCCGCCATGCCCAGGTGATGGGCACGGTCGCGAGCATCCACGTCCACGACGACATCGACCCGCGGATCGCCGACGGAGCGATCGACGCTGTGCTCGTCGAGCTCGAACGCCTCGAGCAGATGTTCAGCACGTTTCGACCCTCGAGCGAGATCAGCCGTGTGAACCGCGGCGAGCTCGACCTCGTCGACTGCTCGTCCGAGGTGATCGACGTCGTCGATGCCTGCACCTGGCTCGAGCACGCCAGCAACGGCGCGTTCGACATCCGTGCCCGCGGTCGGCTCGATCCCGCCGGGTTCGTGAAGGGCTGGGCCACCGAGCGAGCGAGCCGCCTGCTGGTGGAACACGGACTCGAGCACTGGTACATGGGTGTGGGCGGCGACATCGTCGTCCACGGCCAGCCCTCGGGCCGCGACTGCTGGACGATCGCGATCGCAGATCCGTCGAAGCGAAGCGCGGTGATCACCGGGATCACCGTCATCGGCGGGGCCGTCGCCACATCGGGGACTGCAGAACGTGGCATGCACCTGTGGGATGAAACAGGAGCTGACGCCGACACGTGGGCATCGGTGACCGTCATCGGTCCCTCACTCACCTGGGCCGATGCCTTCGCCACGACCGCGTGCGCGATGGGGCCCGGCGGCCTCGACTGGGTGGGTCAGTTCGACGAGTACCAGGCGTTCGCCGTCACCCACGACGGCGTCCTGGTGAACACGAGCGCGGCTTGACCACCGAACAGGGGTGATCCGCACGGCCCGCCCGCGAGCGATCACGCACCCGACATGGTCATGTCGCCGATCACCAGACTCACGCCCGCAGCGCGCATCGGCAGCCAGTCGATGTCGCCACCCACTTCGATGAGATCGAGCAGCATCCGCTGCAACGTGGAGGCGATGGTGAACTCGCGCACGGGCGCTCCGATCTGGCCGTTGGTGATCAGCAGGCCCGAGGCACCGGTCGAGAAGTCGCCGCTGATCGGGTTCACACCGCTGTGCAGGCCCGCCACCTGCTGCACGAGCACGCCATCGGTGACATCGGCGACCAGTTCCGCTTGCGAGCGAGCGCCCGGCTGCACCTGCAACGCGAGGCAGCCGACGCCGGGGGTGCCCTTGAAGCCGCCGCGCACCGCATTGCCGGTGCTGACCGTGTTGGCCCGACGTGCGCTGTAGCTGTTGTGCACGAAGCCCTTCAGGACGCCGCCATCTACGAGCACGTTGCGGCGAGCGGCCAGGCCCTCGCCGTCGAGTTCGGTGGCGGTGTATGCCAGCGGATTGGTGGGATCGTCGACGAGGGTGAACAGCGGGCTCGCCACCGTCTCGCCCATCCGGTCCTTGAACAGGCTGCGGCCCTTGATCACGGCTTCGCCGTTCAGCGTGCTGGAGATGATGCCGAGGAACTGGGCGGTGACGAACGGGTCGAGCACCACCGTGAGACGACGGCTCGCCGGCTTGGTGGCTCCCAGCAGACGGGTGGCGCGATCGGCAGCTTCCTTTGCCGCCTTGGCGAGGTCGAACTCCTCGGGCGAGCGGCCGACGCTGAATCCGAAGCCGGTCTGGGTCTCGTCGCCGTCGTCCGCGAGGGTGCTGACGCTCACGTAGCAGCCGTTCTCCCGACCCGAGCGACGGATGCCGCTCGTGGTGGCCACGGCGTTCTCGGCGGCGACATCGCTGTAGTTGGCGTCGTCGATGCGCACCCGTGAATCGGCGGCGAGCGCCAGACGCTCGAGCTCCTTGGTGAGCTCGATCTTGCGGTCGGTGGCGAAGCCGGCGAGCACGTCGCTCCACAACTCCTGACGCACCACGTCGACGCCATCGGGCTCGGCAAGACCTGCCCACTCATCCGGCGTGCCGAACTCGACGTTGTCACGCGCTTCGGCGAGTACGTCAGCGATCGCCTGGCCGTCGAGGGTGCCGGCGTACGCGAAGCCGGTGCGGCCGTCGCGGATGACCCTGATGCCGATCCCCTCGCTCTGGGCGCTCACGAAGTGCTCGATCTCGCCCTCGTACACCCGGATGTCGGTCTCGCTGTCGCGCGAGACGTAGGCCTCGAGGTGCTCGCCGGGCTTCGCCTGGGCGATGACACCATCGGCGATCTGCTGCAGCGCGCTCTCGAAGTCGCTCATGCCGCGGTGCCGCCGATCGTCATCGTCTTCACCCGCAGCGTGGGCTGACCGTCGCCCACGGGCACCCCCTGTCCGTCCTTTCCGCAGGTTCCGGGGTTGCCCATCGCGAAGTCGTTGCCGAGCAGGTCGATGTCGCGCAACACCTGCGGGCCGTTGCCGATGAGGTTGCCCTCGCGCAGCGGTTCGGTGATCTCACCGTTTTCGATGAGGTATGCCTCGGTCATGCCGAACACGAAGTCGCCGGTGGCGGTGTTCACGCTGCCGCCGCCGAGCTTGGCGACGTACACGCCGCTCTCGGTCGCCCGCACGATGTCATCGGGTTCTTCCGTGCCGTTCAGCACGTAGGTGTTGGTCATCCGCACCATCGGCAGGTGCATGTAGCTCTGACGGCGGCCGTTGCCGCTCTGCGCCCGGCTCTCCTTGCGGGCACGCAGGTAGTCCCACATGTAGTCGGTGAGCACACCATCCTGGATGAGCACGTTGTACTGGCTCGGGTGGCCCTCGTCGTCGATGCCGATCGCACCCCACTCGGTGCTCATCGTGCCGTCGTCGACGAGCGTGACGAGCGGTGAGGCAACGAGCTCGCCGGCCTTGCCGCGATACACGCTCGCGCCCTTTGCGACGAGATCGGCCTCGAGACCATGTCCGCACGCCTCGTGGAACAGCACCCCACCGCTGCCCCGCTTGATGACCACCGGCACCGAGCCGCTCGGTGCGGGACGGGCACTGAGCTTGGTGATCGCCATGCGCGCCGCGTCACGTGCGAGCTCCTCGACATCGACCGAGTCGAACATCTCGAAGCCGATGGTCTGGCCCGCGCTCTGGAACCCGGTCTGCATGCCGGCGTCACCGTTGGCGACAACGCTCATCCGCACGAGGCAGCGAACCTGCTCGTCCTCGGCCAGCACACCGTCGGTGTTGGCCACGAGGATGCGGCGGCTGCTGTCGCCGTATCCGGCTGACACCTGCACGATCGACGCGCCGGCGGACCGGGCCGCCTCGTCGATCCTGCGGAGCAGTTCGACCTTGAGGGCTTTGGGTACCTCGTCGGGAGCGCGCTCCACGGTGTTCACGTGCGTCCCCTGCCGACGTGTCAGTGCCACCTCTCGCACCCCACCGCCACCCTGGCTGGCCGCGGCCGCGGCAGACGCGGCGGCCGCGAGCAGACCTCCCTCGGTGAGGTCGGCCGTGTGGGCGAAGCCAGTGGTGTCACCCTTCACGACGCGGATGCCGGCGCCGCGGTCGCGACCGCTCGTCACCTGCTCGATCCGTCCATCGTCGAGGCCGGCAGAGGTGGACCGCTTGTCCTCCGCGAACACCTCTGCGAAGTCGGCGCCGCTCCTCACCGCCGTCCCGAGCACCCGCGTGAGCACGTCTTGGTCGATCATCCTGCGGAGCCTACCGACCGACACCGGCCGGCCACCCGGGTTCCTCGTGGGTCCGCTCCGGTCCTAAGGTGACCCCTCGTGAGCATCGAGGTGGGGCTTCGTGGCGAGGCGACGATGGTGGTGGCGGACGCCGACACCGCCCGCGCGTTGCGTTCGGGAACCGTCGACGTGCTCGGCACCCCGCGGCTGATCGCTCTGTGCGAGGAGGCGACGTGCGCCGCGTTGAGCGGCCGCCTGCCAGCGGGTCACACGACCGTCGGGATGCGTGTCCAGATCGATCACCTCCAACCGACGGCCATCGGCGTCGAGGTCGTGGCCGAGGCCACGCTCGAAAAGATCGAGGGTCGGCGACTCATGTTCACCGTCTCGGCATCCGATACCAGAGGGCTGGTGGCCGCAGGAAAGGTCACCCGGGTCCTGGTGGAGGTCGACCGATTTCACAGCAAAGCGCACTGAGTGCCGGCACCCGCCGCCACCACCTCGCCCTCGCTCTCGCTGCCATCACGCTCGCACTGCCGGTCGCTGCGAGTGCGTGCGCTGCGGGCGAGGCGATCGAGGAGACCGCAGGCAGCGTGGCCGAGCAGATCCAGGACGGCGTCGAAGCCGTCCCTGTCGTGGCCGACCTCTCGTGCGGCACCGAACGAGAGACGCTGCAGACAGCGATCGACACCTTCACCATGCTCGAAGGTGCAGCGCCGGCAGCCGAAGCCGAGCTCGTGACCGAGGGCTACTTGCGCGACGAGTCGACGATGTTCGACCTCGACCCCGCCGGAGCGATCGTTCCGGCCCCTGCGTCCGTCTGCGGCTGAACCGGACCGATCCGCATCACAACCACGGCGTCGGGCATCGACGCGTCAGGCGAGGTTGGACGAGCGCGGGTAGATGTCAGTCGGGTCGGTCACGACGTTGACGAGGTACGGCACACCGGAGGCGAAGCCGCGGTCGAGTGCCGGGCCGATCTGAGCCGGATCGGTGACCAGCTCGCCACCGCCGCCGAGGGCGGTCACCACCTGGTCGTAGCGGCAGCCGGGCTGGAGGTCGCAGGCCAGGTCCCAGCCGTAGATCGCTTGCATCGGGTGCTTCTCCAGACCCCACATGCCGTTGTTGCCGACGACCATCACCGCCGGCAGGTTGTGGCGCACGAGCGTGTCGACGTCCATCAGGCTGAAGCCGGCTGCGCCGTCGCCGAGGAGGAGCACGACCTGGCTGTCGGGCCGGGCCACGCGGGCGGCCGTGGTGTAGCCGAGGCCGTTGCCGAGGCAGCCGTACGGTCCGGTGTCGAGCCAGCATCCGGGCTGTTGCACCTCGACGAACTTGCCGGCGTAGGAGGCGAAGTCACCGCCGTCACAGATCACGACCGCGTCGTCGGCGAGGCGCTTTGCGAGCTCGCCGTAGATGCGGCTGGGCTTGATCGGCGACGAGTCGGCGCCGAGCAGTGCGGCATCCGATGCTCGGCCTGCCTCTTCGGCAGCTCGCAACTCGATGATCCAGTCCTCGTGATCCACGCGGCTGCCCGAGTAGTTCGCGAGCGCCCGCAGCACGAGCGCGCTGTCGCCGGACACCGTCGGAACGCTCACGTGACCGGCGCGCTGGGCGACGCTGTCGACCACGTGGGCCACCTGCGCCGTGCCGAAGCGGCCGAATCCGAGCCGGAAGTCGAGCGGCGTGCCGAGCACCACCACGAGGTCGGCCCGCTTCTTCAGCAGACCGCGGGTGCGCAGGAACGACAGTTCGTGGCGTGCCGGCAACGTGCCACGGCCGAGGCCGTTGAAGAAGCACGGCACACGCAGGTGCTCGACCGCAGCCTTCAGCTCGTCCCAGGCTCCGTCCCAGTACACGTCGCTGCCGACGATGAACGCCGGTCGTTCGGCGTTGGCGATCAGGTTCGCCAGCGTGGCCACCTCGGCGTCGTCGGGCGCGGCGCCCTTGCCGGTGCACTTGTCCACCGCCGGCAGCTCACCACTGGCGGCGCCGAACACGTCGAGCGGGAAGTCGAGGAAGGTCGGACCGCGGTGCGGAGTCATGCTGAGCGACGCCGCAGCGTGCACTGCGGCGGCTGCCTGGTTCGCGTCCTTCACCGTGACGGCCGACTTGGTGATCGACTGCACGACGGGCACATGGTCCATCTCCTGCAACGAACCGGATCCCCATCGACCCTCGGGGG
Source organism: uncultured Acidimicrobiaceae bacterium (assembly GCA_963791635.1). Lineage (GTDB taxonomy): Bacteria > Actinomycetota > Acidimicrobiia > Acidimicrobiales > Ilumatobacteraceae > VFMC01. The sequence continues at coordinate 884,633 of CAWBTC010000017.1, read as the reverse complement.
CGCGACCGCCCATCACCACGACCGGCGAGCCGTTGAACCACGCACTCGTGATCGCGGAGACACCGTTGGTGATGCCAGGGCCGGCCGTGAGCGCGGCGAAGCCCGGCTTGCGGGTGAGCTTGGCGTAGGCCTCGGCGGCGAACGTTGCCGTCTGTTCGTGCCGGGTGTCGACCACCCGCATCCCTTGGTCTCGCGCCGCGTCGTAGAGCGGCCAGATGTGGCCGCCGTTCAACGTGAACATCACGTCGGTGCCGAACTGCATCATCGCCGCAACTGCCTGCTGGCCGGCATGTCCCTCGATCATCTTCCCCATGCCCGACAGCATCGCGCAGCATGCACCGCACATCTGCCCTGGCCCGCCAGCAGCACACCGGTCCCACCTGGAACGACGCACCCTGTTGTCGGTGTGAGACTCGGGCCATGGACGAATCAAACGTCGAGTTCCTGATCGCGCTCGAAACCGGTGTGTGGGAAGCGCTCGTTCACGGCGACGCTGCAGCCGACCTCGCGCTGCTCGCACCCGACTTCCTCGGTGTGTACCCCACAGGCTTCGCCGGTCGGGACGACCATGCCGACCAGCTCCGCTGCGGACCATCGGTGGACAGCTACGCCATCGCCGACACTCGCGTCGTCGACATCTCGCCCACGGCGAAGCTCCTCAGCTACCGCGCCGACTTCCGGCGACCTGGTGCTGGTCCTGACTCGACCGAGTCGATGTACGTCAGCTCGCTGTGGACGTGGAGCGACGGCCGGTGGATGAACGTCTTCAGCCAGGACACGCCGGCCGGCTGACAGGCCACTGGCGATCGTTCATGGGGCGGCGACGATCCAGCCACGACGCTGGAGCTCGGCAGCGAGCTGTTCGGTCGGGAGCTTGCGCACTGCCTCGTCGATCACGACTGCGACGGCAGGTTCGGCAACCGGGGCAGCCTGCCGATCGGCCTCGTCCTGCAGTTGCTGGATGAAAGCGTCGGCCTCGTCACGGCTGAACTTGCCACCTGCCTGACGTTGCGTGAAGCCCATCGGGCCGCGGGCGTCGCGGAAATCGCTGTGGCCCGCCTCGCTCAGGAGCGACAGCAGTTCGTTGACCTGCTTGGCGGTGGCGGGCGGACCGGAGACTTGACCGAAGGACATGCCCAGATCGTACACACGTTCGCCCGTCAACCTCCGCGATGAGAGATGAGCGTCCGTGGCGCATCGATCTTTCATCGCCTCGGCAGCGGTGCGGTACCCGATGAGAGATCCGGTCGGCACCGACGCTCATCTCTCATCGCGATTGGTCAGAAGCTGTGGTATCCGCCGTCGATCGTGATCACGTCGCCGGTGTGGTAGCTGCTCGCACCGGAGGCGAGGTACACCGCGAGGGCACTGAAGTCGGCGGGCGTGCCCCACCGACGCATCGGCACGCGGGGCAACACGTTGTCGACGAACTTGTCCCAGCCGAAAGCGCCGGCGGTCATGTCGCTCTCGATCCAGCCGGGCAGGATCGCGTTGCAGCGGATGCCATGCCGAGCGTGTTCGACCGCGATGCCTTTCATCATCGAGATGACGGCACCCTTCGAACCGCCGTAGTGCTGACCCTTCTGCTGGCCGAAGTACGCGGAGCCCGACGTCGTGAACACGACCGAACCGCCATCGCCCTGCGCCACCATCTGCTTCACCGCTTCCTGTGCGGTGTAGAACGCGCCGTCGAGGTTCACCCGCAGCACGCGGTGCCACTCCTCGTCGGTCATGCCCACGAAGCTCGGGGCCCGGCCACCCACGCCCGCGTTCACGAAGCAGGAGTCGACCCGGCCGAGCGCTTCGACCGTGGCCGCCATCGACGCAATCACCGCTTGTCGATCGCCCACGTCGCACACGAGGTCGAGCACGTGTGCGCCTGAGCCGCGCAGCACCGCCGCTGCGTTGGCGTTCTTGTCGGGATTCGTTCCCCAGATGGCGATGGTCGCGCCATGGGCCGCGAGGCCCTCGGCCATGCCGAGGCCGATGCCGCTGTTGCCACCCGTGACCAGGGCGACGTGTCCGGTGAGGTCGAAGAGCTGTGTGGTGATCGGCACATGCCGAAGGTACCGGCTTGCCACTTTGCACTCTCTACCCAGCGGTATCGTGGCCCTCGCCATGGCACTCTCCGACATCCGCGAACCCGCCGACCTGCGCAAGCTCGGCTACCCCGATGTGTACGACCTCGCCGGCGAGATCCGTGACTTCGTGGTCCAGGCGGTGGCCGAGAACGCCGGCCACCTCGGCAGCAACCTCGGAGTGGTGGAGCTCACGCTCGCCCTCCACCGCGTGTTCGACTCACCCACCGATGCGATCCTCTGGGACACCGGCCACCAGGCCTACGTGCACAAGATCGTCACCGGACGCCAGGCCGGATTCGAGCACCTCCGCCAGGCCAACGGCTTGTCGGGCTATCCGAACCGTGAGGAGAGCCACCACGACATCATCGAGAACAGCCATGCGAGCACGGTGCTGTCCTATGCCTATGGCCTTTCCGTCGCTCGCGACGCGGGCACCGATCCGCGCCGCCACATCGTTGCGGTGATCGGCGACGGCGCGATGACGGGCGGCATGGCCTACGAAGCGCTGAACAACCTCGGCCACTCGGGTCAGCGTGTGATCATCGTGCTGAACGACAACGGGCGCTCCTACGCCCCGACGATCTCGAACCTCACCGCCGCGATGCCGACCGCGCTCGAGCAGTCGATGGACGACCATCCGAGCCTGCCGTCACGCGTGACCGACAAGCTCGCCCACGCCCTGACGAACATCCGGCTCAACCCGGTCTACGTGCGTCGCCAGCGCCGCCTCGAGCACTTTCTGCAGAACCTGCCGTACGTGGGGCCGCAAGCCGAGAAGGGCGTCGAGGCGTTCAAAGCCGCGGTGCGAGAGTTCTTGCAGCCACCGTCGTTCTTCGAAGCGCTCGGCGTCCGTTACGTCGGGCCGGTCGACGGCCATTCGCTGGAAGATCTCGAGGAGAGCCTGCGCAACGCCGTCGAGCTCTCGGCGGAGGGTCCGATCGTCGTCCACGTGCTCACCCAGAAAGGCCGTGGGTATCCGCCGGCCGAGGACGACGACGAGAAGAACCTCCACGACGCACCTGTCTTCGACCCCGCCATCGGTCCGCCACCGGCGATGCCGACGGGGTACACCCAGGCATTCGCGGATGCGATCATCAAAGAGGCCGAGGCAGACCGCCGAGTCGTCGCGATCACCGCCGCGATGCCCGGCCCCACCGGTCTGTTGCCGTTCCAGGCACGTTTTCCGGACCGTTTCTTCGACGTCGGCATCGCCGAGCAGCACGCCGTCACCGGCGCGGCCGGCATGGCGATGGGCGGCCTCCGCCCGATCGTCGCGATCTACTCCACGTTCCTCAACCGGGCGTGGGATCAGGTGGTCTACGACGTTGCGATGCACCGCCTCCCGGTGGTGTTCTGCCTCGACCGCGCCGGGATCACCGGGCCGGATGGCGCGAGCCATCACGGGGTGTACGACATGGCGCTGCTGGCGAAGGTGCCGGGCATGCGCGTGCTCGCACCCGCGAGCGCCGAGGATCTGCAGGTCATGCTGCACGATGCGATGTCGCTCGCCGACGACGGGCCGGTGGTCATCCGCTACCCCCGCGGCACCGCTCATCACGTGGGCGAGCACGAGGTCGGCAGCGGTACGAAGGCCCGCAAGGTACGCGATGGCGACGGCTCGGTCGCGATCCTCGCCATCGGCAAGATGGTGACGATCGCCGAGAAGGCCGCTGTACGGCTCGCCGCCGGCGGCATCGAGGTCACCATCTGGGACGTTCGCTGCTGTGCCCCGCTCGATCAGGAGATGATCGCCGACGCGACCCGCCACGGCGCGGTGCTCACCGCGGAGGACGGCATCCGCGACGGCGGCATCGGAATGACCATTGCCGACCAGGTGCACGCGATCCGCTCCGACGTGGCGGTGCGCAACCTCGGCATTCCGTCGAAGTTCATCCAGCAGGGCGATGCGGCGAAGATCCTCGCCGCCATCGGGCTCGATCCCGACGGCATCGCGGCCGCCGTTCGCGACCTGCTCTGACATCGGCTCGCGGCCGGTCGACCGACTTCTGCCTGTGGTTCGGTCGACGGTTCCGGTCACGGTTCTGGTCACGGTTCTGGTCACGGTTCTGGTCACGGTTCTGGTCACGGTTCTGCATGGCGCTACCTGTGTTCCTGACGGTGCCTACCCCGTGTGCGTAGCCTCGCCATGATGGACGACTCCTCGTACCGACGGTTGCTGATCGAGCGACGCGATCACGGTGTGGTGCTGCTCACGCTGTCGAACCCCGGCAAGCTCAACGCAACCGACGCAGTGCTGCACGCCGAACTCGCCAGGGTGTTCCACGACATCTCCCACGACGACACGATCCGAGCGGTCGTCGTGACCGGCGAGGGCACGGCGTTCAGCGCCGGAGGTGATCTCGACTGGATCGCCGAACAGGTGGGCAATCACGCCCAGACCATGAAGGTGATGCGCGAGGCAGGCGACATCGTTCGGACGATGATCGACTGCGACACGCCGATCATCAGCGCAATCAACGGTGTGGCGGTCGGTGCAGGGTTGGCCGTGGCACTGCTGGCCGACATCTCGATCATCGATCAGGACGCCCGGTTCACCGACGGCCACATCCGACTGGGCGTCGGGGCCGGGGATCACGCCGTCGCGATCTGGCCGCTGCTGTGCGGCATGGCCAAGGCGAAGTACTACCTCCTGACCGCCGAGTTCATCGACGGTCGCGAGGCCGAACGAATCGGGCTCGTCAGCAAGGCGGTGGTGGCCGACGAGGTGTTGCCGCAGGCGTTGGCGATCGCGGAGAGGCTCGCCCGCGGACCGCGTGACGCCACCCGTTACACCAAGCGGGCGCTGAACCACTGGTTGCGTCAGGCGCTACCCAACTTCGAGGCGTCGCTCGCCTACGAGATGCTCAACTTCCTCGGCCCCGATGCGGCCGAAGGCCTCGATGCGCTGCAGTCCAAGCGAGCCCCGGAGTTCGACACGTGATCACCCCCGCCAGCCCCGCCAGCCCCGCCGGCCCCGCCGGCCCCGCCGGCCCCCTCGACCAGCTGATCGACGGCCACGACCTCGCGGTCGAACTCGCGTTTGCGTTGAAGCTCGCCACTGCGGCCGATGCCGTGACGCTGCCCCACTACGAGCAGCGCAGCTACACCCTCGACTGGAAGGCAAATCGCACCGAGGTGACCGAAGCCGATCGGGAGAGCGAGTTGGCGATCTCCGACCTCGTACTCGAGCACCGCCCGCACCACGGCCTCTACGGCGAGGAGCACGGCGTGGTGGGCGATGCCTCCTCACCGTGGCGCTGGATCATCGATCCGATCGACGGCACCTCCAACTTCGTGCGCGGCATCCCGGTGTGGGCCAGTCTCATCGCCCTCACCCACGTCGAACACGGCGCACTCGTCGGCGTGGTATCGGCGCCGGCGCTCGGTCGAAGATGGTGGGCGGCGCGCGGGCTCGGCGCCGTCGCAACCACGGTCACAGGTGGCGACCGGCCGTGCCGCGTGTCGTCGGTTGCGTCGATCGACGAGGCCCAGGTGTCGGTCACCTTCGCCGGGGGCTGGGACGATCTCGGCCTCACCGGCGAGCTCGTGGCACTCCAGCAGCGCGCCTACCGCGCTCGCGGCTTCGGTGACTTCTGGCAACACATGCTGGTCGCCGAGGGGGCGATCGATCTCGCCGTCGATGCGGTCGGCCTCATGCCCTACGACCTCGCCGCGGTGATGGTGGTGGTGGAGGAAGCCGGTGGCACGTTCACCGACCGCCACGGCATGCGCACCTACGAGAGCAGCACCGCAATCAGCTCCAACGGGCTGCTGCACGCAGAGACGGCGAGCCTCAACACCTGACCTTCGTGAGGTCAAGGTCCCCTGACGGGTCCGCGAACTCACGAAGCACGGATCTCAGCCGACATGGACCTCGCCGGTGGTGCCGTCGATGTGGAGCATCGTGCCGTCGGCGACGCCGGTGATGCCCGGAACCGACAACACGGCGGGAATGCCGAGCTCGCGGGCCACGATCGCAGCGTGACTCAACAGCGCTCCCGAGTCGCACACCACGGCGACCGCACCGAGGAACAGCGGGGTCCACGACGGATCGGTGATCGCACACACGAGCACTTCACCCGGCTCCAACCCTCGCGGATCGCCCGGGTCGTGCACCACCCGGGCCGGCCCCGACGCGATGCCTCCGCTGACGGCGATGCCCTGCACGACCGAGCCCCGAGCCGGTGCCGGAGCAACGTGTTCGCGGCGCACCTTCCAGGTCGCTGGATCGGGGATGCGGCCTTCGAACCAGTCGGGCGGTACCCGAGCGTCGAGGTGGTCGCGGAGCGCGGCGCGCTCAGCGATGATCGGTGCGAAGCCGCCGGGTGACGCGACGAACTCGCTCAACTCGCTCGCCGTCACGCAGAACCCGAGCCGAGGGTCGGACGGTCCGCCACGTTCGGCCGCCCGACGCATCAGTTCGTGCAGCACCCGGCGTGCGCCGAGGTTCTCGAGCACCAGGATGTCCTTCGCCCGCTCGCGGCCGATGGCCCCCACTCTCGACTGGTGAGCGACCCTGCGGAGCATCCTCCGCAACGGACGTCGGGTCCTCGAAACAGCTTCCTCGAGCGCCACCTCGGCGTCGTCAGCCAGACGATGCGCAGCCGCAGCGGGATCGCGATCGAGCGGTGCGCGACGAAGTCGATCGATCGCGGCGTACACCGGCGACGGGTCCATCGACCATGCCGGCGACGCGAGTTCGTACTCGTCGTTGCAGCGATGTCCGTGGTCGGCGAGGAACGCCGCAAGCGCGTCTGGCAGTGCCGTCGCCTGTGAGCGTTCGGCGATGCGATCGAGCCCGGCATCGAAGGCGGCCGTGAGATCATCATCGTCCGCGACGATTCGGCCGAGCAACCACATCCGCTGGGCGAGCCGCGCCGAGTCGATGTCGCCGGTGCCACCGACGATCCGGTTGAGCAAGCCCTGTTGGTTCGATCGTTCGAGGAGCCGCTGCAGCAGGCCGAGTGGGATGCCGGCGCCGATGCTCGAGCTGAGCAGCCTCCGCATGCTCTCGCCCTGACGCGGCGGGTACGACCGCAGCCAGTCCGAGAGCTCTGCATCCGAGGCACTGGTCAGATCGGGCAACGTGGCCAACCACGCCTGTGCATCATCTCGCGCCTGATCCAGCGGTGCCAGGTCGAGCGTGCGGACGAGACGCACCATGTGGCGAACCACGCGAACGCTGGCGCGGAGACTCCGGTCGCCCGGACGGCGAACGTACGGCGGGAGTCCGGGGACGTCGCCGATCACCTGTTGGTCCACGTCGGCGACCGACATGCCTGGGGCCCTGACACCGAACATCCGCATCGTCGAGGCGTTCTGGTACAGATAGCCGCCGAACACTCCGGTCCCCACCGCTGGACCCGCCATCTCCTCGCGACTCAGCGCTCCCATCTCACCGATCGACTCGAGTTGTCCGCGAGCGATGTGCTCGCCGATCAGCGTCGCGGTGAGCGCAGTCAGCACGTGCGGGAACACCTCGCCGACGTTGCCGCGGCTGTACAGCGGGAACCGTGTGCTCGGTTCGTCGTCGGCCACCCAGATCCGTTCGATGTCATGACCGTACTGCGATCCTGATGACACGGCATCCGGCAGATGACGGATGCTGGATGACGCTGGTCGCAGCTTCGACGGCGCTGGGCCGGTTCGGTCGTGACACACTTCCGACGTGCATGATCTCGTCATCCGCAACGGCTTTCTCGTCGACGGCAGCGGGGAGCCCGGACGCCATGCCGACATCACCGTCGACGACGGCACCATCACCTCGGTCGATGCCTCAGGCACGGCCGGTCGGGGCCGCCGCACGCTCGACGCCGACGGCAGCCTCGTCACGCCTGGTTTTGTCGACATCCACACGCACTACGACGCCCAAGCGAGCTGGGACCCGTACCTCACCCCATCGAGCTGGCATGGCGTGACCACCGTGGTGATGGGCAACTGCGGCGTGGGTTTCGCTCCGGCAGCGCCCGACCGCCACGAGTGGCTGATCGCGCTGATGGAAGGCGTCGAGGACATCCCGGGCAGCGCGATGACCGAGGGCATCTCGTGGGACTGGACCACCTACCCCGAGTACCTCGATTCCCTTGCGACCAAACCGCACGTGATCGACGTCGGTTCGCAGATCGCGCACGGTCCGCTGCGGGCGTTCGTGATGGGCGAGCGCGGCGCCGCCAACGAGACGGCAACCGACGACGACATCGCCCAGATGGCCGTGCAGGTGGAGGGCGCGCTGCGCGCCGGTGCGCTCGGGTTCTCGACCAGCCGCACGCCGCTGCACCGCTCGAAGGACGGCGAGCTGGTGCCCGGCACGCATGCCGATGCGCGCGAGTTGCTCGGCATCGGCGCGGCCATCCGACGCGCGGGCCACGGCGTGTTCCAGTTCGCGCCCGAGCACACGATCCTGCCGGTGAGCGAGTGGCCGTGGATGCGCGAGCTCGCCGCCGTGACCGGCCAGCCCGTGAGCGTGAACCTCAACCAGCCCGATCAAGCTCCCGAGGTGTGGCGCGACGTGCTGCGACTGCTCGACGAGGCCCATGCCGACGGCCTCCCGATCTACGCCCAGGTGGCCGGCCGCACGATCGGCATCCTGTACTGCTTGCACGGCAGCGTGCACCCGCTGCTGTTCCACCCGGCCTACGCCGAGGTCGCCCACCTGCCGATGCCCGAGCGACTCGTGGCGCTGGCCGACCCCGAGCGCCGCCGGCGGATCATCCACGACGTGCCAGAAGACGGCGGCCTGTTCGCGAAGGTGGTGCTCGCCAACCTCGGCCGGATGTGGCCGGTGGCCGATGGCGACATCGACTACGAGCCCACCGCGGACCGATCCGTTGCGACGCTTGCCGACCTCACCGGCACACCACCGATGCAACTGGTGCTCGATCAGCTGCTCGCCCACGACGGCAACGGCATGCTCTACGCACCGTTCTTCAACTACGCGTACGGCGACCTCTCGATGACCTACGAAGCCACGCTGTCATCCCCATACACGCATGGGGCTCAGCGACGCTGGTGCGCACTGCGGCGCGATCTGCGACGGTGGCACGCCGACGTTCATGCTCACCCACTGGACGCGCGATCGCACCCGCGGCCCGAAGCTGCCGCTCGAGTACGTGGTGCACCGCCAGACCCAGCAGACGGCGCGTCTGTACGGCCTCGGTGACCGCGGTCTCGTCGCACCGGGCAGGCGGGCCGACCTCAACGTGATCGACTACGAGGGTCTCAGCTTCGGTCCGCCGCGAATGGTCTTCGACCTCCCCGCGCAGGGACGACGCCTCGTGCAGAAGGCGAGCGGATACCTGGCCACCTTCGTCGCCGGCCAGCAGACCGTGACCGACGACGAGTTCACCGGCGCCCTCCCCGGCCGCCTCCTGCGCGGCCCCCGCTGAGCATTCGTGAGTTCGAGGGCCCACCTGGGGACCGCTCGCTCACGAAGGAGACTCAGGCGACGGGGGTGGGGCCGAGAATGAGGCAGAACTCGTTGCCTTCGGGGTCGGCCATCACCTGGAACCCGCCGAGCTCGTCCCACATCACGTCGCCGACCCGCATGGCACCGAGCGCCTCGGCTGCCTCTGTGGCGTCGGCCAGATCGTCGACGTCGACATCGAGGTGCACCCGGTTCTTCACCGTCTTGGGCTCGGGCACCATCTGGAACGACACGGTGATGCCGTGCGGCGGGTACAGGGCCACCCACTCGTGGCTCTGACGGACGACGCGACCACCGAGCACGCCGAGCCAGAACTCGGCCAACCTCGGCGCGTCGTGGCAGTCGATCACCACCTCGTCGAGACGACCGATCATCAGGCCACCTGTTCACCGAGTGAGCGCTCCGCCACACCGAACACGAACCAGTGCTCGAGGTACGGCTCGGGATCGGTCGACCAGCCGTAGGCCCGCACCTCGTCGGCGGTGCGTCGACCGAGGCGCGACCGGAACAGTTCGACGTCGACTCAGCTCGACCGCGACCGGGGGCAGGCCCGCCTCGGCGACCGTCGCCGCGAAGCTTTCACGGAACGACCCAGCGATCCACGCCAGCACATCGGTCGGCACCGTGATCGGCCGTCCGAGCGCGGTCAGCAAGTCGCATTCGTGGGTGTGGATGTCGAACACCGCGTTCGCTCGGCTCGCCCCGTCGGGCGACGACAGCGTCATCTCGACCAGCGGTGCTTTCTCGTGCCACACCGACACCATCTCGGCGACCGTACGGCCCTGACCGCGTAGCACCTGTGCCGCGGTCCAGGCATCGCCGGGCGCGCCGTCCATGTTCCCGCTCGTCGCATCGTCGACGATCCCTGTCACGTGCGCCACCACGTCGTGCAGGTTCCACTCGGGCGTGGCCGCCACGGCCAGTTCGCCCACATCGTCGGACACCAACTCGGCGATCCGCAATCTCGCCGCTCGGTACGCCGCACCCAGATCGACGCTCATCCGCAGGACTGTACGCCTCTCGACAAGTCGCGTGTCTGGCGAGAGCCGGCGAGCAATAGTCTGAGGACCCGATGACCGAGCAGAACCAACCCGCCACTCAGGCCATCACTGCAGGGCGTGGCGCGAGCGGCACGCTCGCTGGCCCCGGCGCTGTGGGCGTCGACCGTGTGGGCGAGTCGAGAGCCTCGTCGACGCTCGACGGCGAGCAACGGGCACGCGTGCCGCCGAGTTCTACAGCCGCTACGGCAACCCCACGGTGCGTTCGTTCGAGGAGGCGGTTGCCACCCTCGAAGGCGCGGAGGACGCGATCGCGTTCGCCTCGGGCATGGGCGCTGTCGCCAGCGTGGTGCTGTCGATCTGCTCGGCCGGCGACCACATCGTCGCCCAACGGCAGTCTGTACGCCGGCACACTCGCATTCTTGCAAGGGCCATGTGCCCGCTTCGGCATCGAGACCACCCTTGTCGACGGACACGTTCCCGGAGCCTTCGCCGCCGCGGTGCGACCGGGGAAGACGATGCTGGTGCTGGCCGAGACCCCGTCGAATCCTCGGCTCGATCTCGTCGATCTCGACGAGCTCGGCGCGCTGCGCGGACCGGTGACCATCGTCGATTCAACGCTCGCCACGCCGCTCGGTCAGCGCCCGCTCGACCATGGCGTGCACCTGTGCTGCACTCGGCCACCAAGGGCATCGCCGGCCACAACGACGCCACACTCGGCGTGGTCGCCGGCGAGAAGGACTACACCGACGCGATCTGGGCGTACTCGGTGCTGCACGGAGCCACACCGTCGCCGTACGACGCGCTGAACGGGCTGCGCGGCATCCGCACCCTGTCGGTGCGCACCTCGCATCAGGCAGCGAGCGCCCTGTACCTCGCCGAAGTCACTGCTCGATCATCCCGCAGGTGACGGCCGTGCACTACCCCGGCCTGCCGAGCCATCCCCAGAACGATCTCGCGAAGCGGCAGATGCGCCACGGAGGCACGATGATCTCGATCGTGCTCGCCGGCGGCCAGCCGGCGGCCGACCATTTCCTCGCAACGGTGCAGCTGCTGCATCGGGCCACATCGCTCGGCGGACCCGAGACGTTGGTGTGCCACCCGGCCACCACCACCCATGCCAGCCTCACCCCCGACGAGGCGGTCGCGGTGGGCGTCACCGACGGGATGCTGCGCATCTCGATCGGCCTCGAAGACCCGGCCGACGTCTTGCTGCGACGATCCTCGCTGCTCGGCTGAGCGCCGGTCGACCGACACCGCCCGTGGCCCGCGTCCTGTGCCTCCACGGCCTCGGTGGCACCGGCGCCGACCATGTGGCCGCTCGTCGGTGCATCTTGTCGTCCGCCGGTCACACGGCCTTCGCACCCACCCTTCCCGGCCACGGCAGCGACCCCGCAGACCTGTCGGGCGTCGTGTCGGGCGACTGGCTCGACGCCGCCCGCGAGTGGGACGCCGACGTGGTGGTTGGCCAGTCGATGGGCGCCGTGCATCGCACTGGCGCTCGCCGCCGAGGGTCGCGTGCCGCGCCGTCGGTGGCGATCAACCCGCTCGCCGCCGATCCCGATGCGATCGATGGTCTCGAGTGGCGGCAGTCGCGTGGGCACGACATCGCATCGAGGTCGGCCAATCTGCCGTCGGAGAAGTTGCCTACGAGTCGTTGCCGATCGAGGCGCTGCTCGCGATGCACCTCGGCGTTGCTGACGCTCGACCTGGTCGCGGTCACCGTGCCGATCGCTGGTCGTCATCGAGCGCGAACGACGACGTGGTCGATCCGGCGAGCTCCGACGTCGTGGCCGATGCACTCGGCGGTGCGTTCGAGCGATTGGTGCTGGCGAACAGCGGCCACGTGGCCACCCTCGACGCTGGACGTGGATTCGCGTCCACGCCTCGCCGCCACCTGCCGATCATCGCCCGATTCGTCGGAGTCGGTGCGAGGCCGACGAAGTCGCGCGGGTCGTCAGTCGAGCTCCGAGCCGACGACGCTGACGAAGCTGACGCAGGCGCCCGGGCCGCCACCGAGGTTGTGGGTGAGCGCCTTGGTCTTGCCGCCCGCGACGATGCGATGGCGATCTGGCGGTCGCCGGCCTCGCCGCGCAGCTGCAGCCAGCACTCGAACAGCATCCGCAGCCCCGACGCGCCGATCGGGTGGCCGAACGACTTCAGCCCGCCGTCGGGGTTCACCGGCAGCTCGCCGTCGAGGTCGAACGTGCCGGCCAGCACTTCCTTCCACCCCATGCCCCGCTCGGCGAACCCGAGGTCCTCCATCAGCACCAGCTCGGTGGGCGTGAAGCAGTCGTGCACCTCGGCCATGGCCAGCTCGGCACGCGGGTCGGTGATGCCGGCCTGCGCGTAGGCGTCGTCGGCCGAGTGCACCACTTCGTCGAACGTGTGTAGTCGTACGCCGGGTCGATCGGGCCCGTCGCCGGACCGGCGACGAACGACAGCGCCTTCACGAAGAGCGGGTTGTCGGTGTACTTGTAGGCGTCCTCGGCGCGCACGATGATCGCCGCCGCCGAGCCGTCGCTCACGCCGCTGCAGTCGAAGATGCCGAGCGGACCGGCCACGATCGGGCTGCACGCGATGGTCTCCTTCGGCACCTCCTTGCGGAACTGCGCACGTGGGTTGAGCGCACCGTTCTTGTGGTTCTTCCACGCGATGCGGGTCAGCACGTCCTTCAGCTCCTGCATCGTCCACGCCGTACTTCTTCGCGTACGCCGGGGCGAGCAGGCTGAACGACGCCGGCGCGGTGACCGTGGCAGCCGGTGCCGTCGTTGGCGGGCGAACTGACCACGAGACCCGAGTAGCCGCTGTCCTTCAGCTTCTCGACGCCGATCGCCATCGCGATGTCGTAGGCGCCGCATGGCGACGGCGTAGCACGCGTTGCGGAACGCCTCGCTGCCGGTGGCGCAGAAGTTCTCGACGTGGGTCACCGGCTTGTGCTGGATCTTCAGCGGTCGGCTGAGCGTGAGGCCCGACAGACCCGAGCCCATCGTGCCCAGCCAGAACGCGTCGACGTCGTCGAGGGTGATGCCGGCGCTCGGCGAGGGCCGCCTGACGACGACTCGATCAGCATGTCGTCGGTGCTCTTGTCCCAGTGCTCACCGAACTTGGTGCAGCCCATGCCGACGATGGCCACCTGGTCGCGGATGCCGTGCGATGCCATGTCAGCTGCCCTCCTGCAGTTCCCTGGACCGGCCGTGGCCTTCCAGAAGTAGTTGTGGATGCCGTCCTGTGTGTACAGCCGGCGGAACGTCATCTCCACCCGGTCGCCGATCTTCACCGTGGTCGGGTCGACGTCGGTGAGCTCGCACTGGAACCGGCCACCGCCGTCGAAGTCGATGACCACGGCGACGACGGGCGGGCTCAGGCTGAACGCCAGCCGGTCGACGGTGAACGTGGCGATGGTGGCCGGCACGTCGGCCATGCGCACCATCTCCATCCGGTCGATCGCGCCACTCTCCATGCTGACACGCGAGCAGGTGGCAGGTGCACGAAGCCTGCCTTCGTCGCGGGAACCGAACAGGCCGTACTTCCAGCTGCTCGAACGCAACGACGGCGGCGCGGCCGGACGGTCGGGCTCGGGCCGGCGCGGCGGCTCGCGGCGCAGCAGTCCGCGCCAGGTGAGGAAGCTGGCGTACGACGAGATCGTCATTGCCGGTCAGCGATGGCGTCGCGCACGGTGATGACCGGTCGGCGAGTGCCGATTCGATCCGTGACCCGCAACAGCCACGTGCTGCAGCCGTCGGCGAGCGTGACGACGGCGATCGTCTCGCCGGCCTGCGCCCGGTCGAGCACGTCGGCACAGCATGAGGCCGGCGTGCGCGGCGCCGGTGTTGCCCACGGTCGCGGCGAGGTCGTCGACGAGCGCGTCGGGTCGAGCACCGATCGTCCTGCGGGCCGCGGCGACGGCGCGGGTGTGCAGGCCGGTGACGATGACGTGGTCGATCTCGGTGATGGTGAGCCCGGCCGACTTCAGCGCGTCGGTGACCGATTGCTCGACGAGCGGCAGGTAGGCGTACTCGCCGAAGCGCTCCTCCCACTGCTTCGACGTGACCTCGCCCGGCACCCGCCAGCGATCGACGAACTCGGCCGTGGCCTCGGCGCCACCGATGCCGACTCGGCGATCACATCGTCGCCGCTCGCCCATGACGCAGAGCCACGGCAGCATCGCCGCCGTTCGGTCTCGTCGGCCCCGCCGGGCAGGCCGGTGCGGATGTCGGACATCACGGCCAGTCCGTCCCGCAGACTCGGCGACCATCAGCGCCGCCGCTCGCCGAGCGCACCGAGCCGACGAGTCGACCGCACCCGCCGACGACGGCAGTGCGAGCGCGGCATGGATGGCGTTGGCGTTCGTCTTGTCGAGGTAGGCGGGCACCGTGGTGGCGAAGGCAACGATCGACGGGCACGTAGCCGTCGGGCGCCCACGCAAGCGCACGTCGCGCGGCCTCGACGCCCATCGAGGTGGTGTCCTCGTCGTAGCTGGCGACGCTGCGCGTGCCCGTGCCGCCGCCACTGCCGAGCGCGCCGGCTGATCGCGCTGCGCTGCAGCCGCCAGTAGGGCACATAGGCCCCGTAGCTCACGATGCCTGACATCGCGCGGGACACTATCCCCACGCAGCACCCAGATCCGACGCGATCGCCGACCGGGGATCTACCGTGGCGAGAGCCATGGACGGAACCGGCACCCACACGGAGGACACCATGCGACGACGGCCCAGCAGACGTATGACGGTGATCGGCGCAACGATCGTGATCGCGTTGTTCGTCGGCGCGTGCAGTGGGAGCGACGGCTCGACTGCGCCGACCTCGGCGCCCACCATCGAGTCCGTTCCCGATTCCACCACAGCACCCGTCGAGACGCTGCCCGTCACGACCGACGTCGCGGAGTTCACCGGCTACGTCGCTGCGATCACCCGCACCGAGTACGGCGTTGCCCACATCGTCGCCGACGACTGGGGCAGTCTGGGCTTCGGCCAGGGCTACGCCTTTGCCCAGGATCGCGCATGCACGCTCATCGATCAGGTGATCAAGGTGCGCGGCGAGCGGGCGAAGTGGTTCGGCGCGGGCGACGACGACGCGAACGTGAACAGCGACCTGGCCTACCGGCACCTCGCCCTCCACGACTCGGCCGACGAGCGCTTTGCCGACCAGCCCGACGACTTGGCCGAGTTCGTGCAGGGGTACGTCGACGGGTTCAACGCCGAACTCGACGACGAGGGTCCGAACGGCTGGTGCGAGGGCGAGCCGTGGGTGCAGCCGATCACCCTCACCGACCTCTACGCCTACCTCAACGACGTGGTGCTGTTCGCCTCGAGCGGCGTGCTGATCGGTCCGATCGCTACGGCCCAGCCGCCGACTGCCGAGACCCCGCCGGGCACGACCGTGATCCAGACCGCTCCACCCGCGGAGCCGCCGGCCTCCGATGCCACGACCACCACGAGCCTCGGCTCGAACGGCTGGGCGATCGGCCGAGAGCTCAGCGAGACCGGCGGCGGCGTGCTCCTCGCCAACCCACACTTCCCGTGGGAAGGCGAGAAGCGCCTGTGGGAGAGCCAGCTCACGCTGACCAGCGACGCATCGATGAACGTCTACGGGGCGACGCTGTCGGGTGTGCCCGGCGTCTTGATCGGTTTCAACGAGCAGATCGCCTGGACCCACACCGTGTCGGCCGGCAACCGCATGACGCTCTACGAGCTGAGCCTGGTACCAGGCGATCCAACGCGCTACGTCTACGGCGACACGACGAAAGCGATGACCTCCACCGACATCACGATCGAGGTGCTGGCCGACGACGGGTCGATGGAGGAGTTGACTCGCACGATGTGGGCGAGCCACTTCGGTCCGATGATCGAACTGCCCTTCGGCTGGACCGCCGAGAAGGCCTACACGTATCGCGACGCAAACCTGACCAATGCCGACATCCTCGAGCAGTTCTTCGGCATGGCGACCGCTCAGAGCCTCGACGAGTTCATCGATGTGCACCGCACTGCGAACGCGATCCCGTGGGTCAACACGATCGCCACCTCTGCCGACGGCCGCGCCTGGTACGCCGATGCGGCAGCCACACCCAACCTGTCGCTCGAGGCGATCGCCGCCTGGCAGGCATCGATCGCGATCGAGGGTTCGACGGCAGCGTTGGTGGGACAGAACGGTGCGGTGCTGCTCGACGGGTCGAACCCGGCGAACGAGTGGATCGACGACCCAGAGGCCACGCGGCCAGGCATCCTGGCATTCTCGCAACAGCCACAGCTGGAGCGGGCCGACTTCGTGTTCAACGCCAACGACTCGCACTGGCTGGCCAACCCCGCGCAGCTCATCACCGGCCACTCGCCGCTGACCGGACCGGAGGGTGTCCCTCAGAGCGCACGCACCCGGATGAACGCGATCCTGCTCACCGATCCTGCCGTGCGAGGCGAGGACGGCCTGCTCTCTGCTGCCGAGGTGGAGGCGGCGATCATGTCGCAGCGGTCGCTGCACGCAGAGCTGCTGCTCCCCGGCGTCCTCGCGGCCTGTGCGCGTACCACGCTCGTGCTCGTGGATGGCAAGCCGTACGACATCGCTCCGGCATGCGCGACGCTGGCGGGGTGGGACGGTCGGTACACCAGCGATGCCCGCGGGGCCGTGCTGTGGCGCGAGTACCTGGCCCTGTTCTCCCGCACCGACCGGATCGATGCCGGTGCCCTCTATCGCAACCCGTTCGATCCGAGCGATCCGGTGGGCACACCGAACACCGTCAACGACCGGCGCGACGTCGACCTCCTGCAGAACCTCGGTGTCGCCTCCAAGGCGATGACGGCGGATGGCATCGCGATCGACACCCCGCTGGGCGATCTGCAGGTCGACGGGCGCGATGTCGACGATGCGATCTCGATCCCCGGAGGAACCAACACCGACGGCACGGCCAGCATCGTCGGCTGCTGTTCTGGCGGCAACACCTTCGGTCCCGAGGGTGATCCGGGCGAGCGGGATGACGTCCTCACGACGCGCGAAGGTCGCTACCCGATCAGCACAGGGAACAGCTTCATGATGGTGGTCGCCTACGGACCCGACGGCCCGAGTCGCGCGGGCCGTTCTCACGTACGGACAGCCCGACGAGACGCGTGATCCCGACTTCATGTCGCAGACCGAGATCTACACGCGTGGCTCACTTCGTGAGGTTCGATACACACCGGGCCAGATCGCCGCCGACCCGACTGCCGAGACCATCGAGGTGCGCGCTTCCCGCTGAGCCGGCTGTCCCGAGTCGAGCGCACGAGCCTCGAGGGGTCAGTGATAGAAGGGGTTCTCGCCGCTCGCGTGGTCGGTGAGATCCTTCACCCGCTCGATGCCGCCAACCTGCTCGACGAGCATGGTCTGCACGCCGTCGAGCATGGTCATCCGGCTCATCGAGCAACCGTGGCAACCGCCACCCATGGTGAGGTAGGCGGTTCCTTCGCCGTCATGGCCCACGTACGTGACGAATCCGCCGTGTGCGGCGAGCGCAGGGTTGACCTCACCGGCGACCACGGCCTCGACCTCGGCACTCAACGCGTCGTCGCGGGTGAGACCCTCGATCGTCGGCACCTGGGGCTTGTTCGGGTTGCGGATCACGAGACCCTGGCTGTCACTTCGGTCGAGCACTGCGCCTTGCAGCGAGTCGAGATCCTTGGCCGGCACGATCACCTTGAGCTCGGCCCCGGCGGCGCTGACATGGGTGCGCACCTCGTCGGTGAAGGCAGCCTTGGTGACGACGTCGAAGCTGAGGTCGTACCGGAAGTCCTCGCCCGCACCGCTGACGATCTCGAGCCGGAGGCCCAGGCGATCCCCGTCGGGCTCCTCATCGCGCAGTTGCACCAGCTCGGCGTGCGCCTCGGCAGTGACCGAGATGATGAGGGTGCTCGTGGTCGTGTCGGTCTCGGGGGCGAGGGGGCTCACGAAGAGCAGGCTACCGGTGAGGCGGCGTGGACGTCGGGTGCACGTCCGGCCGGGTGCACGTCCGGTCGCGCCCCAATCCGGTCGGCCCCCAAGCACGTCCGGCGCCCAATCCGGTCGGACCCCACCTGGTCGGACCCCACCTGGTCGAGAACGGGTCAGGCACCGCCACCGTTGCACTCGATGCGCTGACCGGTCACGTACCCCGAGCCGGGGCTGCAGAGCCAGAGCACCACGTTGGCCACGTCGAGGGGCTGGCACACCCGACCGAACGGCGATCCTGCGTCGAGGGCTCGGAGGTCGGGCATGTCGCGGTTGCCGGTGAACGCCCGCGCCAAACGAACGCCCATGTCGGTCTCCACCAGGCCAGGCGCCACCACGTTGACGTGGATCCCGTGTGGCCGCTCCTCCTTGGCCAAGGTGAACGCCAGGGCCTCCATCGCCGCCTTGCCCATGTTGTACGGCGCACCGTTGGCGCCCATCGAAGACGTGGCGACCGACGAGATCATCACGATGTCGCCACGACCGACGCTGCCGGCCGCGCGGGCCCTGATGTGTGGCAGCGCAGCCCGCGACAGGTGGTGCGGACCGAAGGCGTGGGTGGCGACGACCCGGATCATCTCCTCGGGATCGGTGTCGGCCACCGCACGGCCGCGCGAGGCGATTCCGGCGTTGCAGATCAGGGTGTCGAGCCCGCCGAGGTCGGCCACGACTGCCTCGACCATCGAGGCACACGCCACGGGGTCGTCCACCGATGCCTCGTACGCGCGGGCGACCCCACCGGCGGCCTCGATCGAGGCGACCGTGTCAGCGGCGGCCTCTCGGTCCTTGCGGTAGTTCACCGCGATCGCAGCACCCTCGGCAGCCAGCAGTTCGCTGATGCCGCGTCCGATGCCTCGGCCACCGCCGGACACCAACGCGATCCGACCATCCAGCAGTCCCATGGCGCACTCCCCCGTGAGCTCGACCGTGCCCCACCTCTCGTGGAATCACGTGGCTCCATGGCAACCTAGACGAGTGAACGAAGCCGGCAAGAAGGCGACCACCTCGGCGCCCTTGGCACATCTGGGTGTCGCGATCGAAACGTTCGACTGCCGAAGTACCACCGCGTGAGCGTCCCCGCCACCGACGCCGGGAGGCGCGGTCCCCAATCGAGCGCGTTCGCTCGGACTGCTCGCGATCTGCGGCGCCGTCGTCTGCTTCAGCCTCGGTTCGACGATCGTGAAGAAGGCCGGCATCCCCGGCCCGACGATGGCGTTCTACCGCATGGTGCTGACCACGGGCTTGTGGACCGTCATCCTGCGCGGCACCGAGCGGCGCTGGATCTCCCGCGCCGAGCTGCGCAAGGCGCTCGTGCCCGGCATCGTGTTCGGCCTCAACATCACGTTGTTCTTCACAGGTGTCACCAAGACGAGCGTCGCCAACGCCGAGTTCATCGGCGCACTCACGCCGGTGCTCTTGGTACCTGCTGGTGCGCTGCTGTTCAAGGAGCGGATCAACGCCCGCGCCTTGTGGTTCGGGCTGGTGTCGTTCGCCGGCTTGATGCTGGTGCTCTTCAACGTGCCCTCGAACGGAGTGGCCTCGTGGAACGGCAACCTGATCATCGTGACGGCGATGTTCTCGTGGGCCACCTACCTGCTGACGAGCCGGCGGCTCCGTGCCGAGATGTCGGTCGCGGCGATCCTCTGCGCGGTCATGATGATCGGATCGGTGACCGTGTTCCCGATCGCGTTGGTCAGCGGCAACCTCGACGAGCTCACCGTGCACTCGATCCCCTACGTCCTGCTGTTGGCGGTGATGACCGGCACGGCTGCACATGGCTTCATCGTCTATGCCCAGCACACCGTGCCCGTCGGGACGATCAGCATCCTCCAGGTCGCACAGCCGGCGCTCGCCGTCGTCTGGGCATTCGTGATCCTCGACCAGACCATCCGCTCGATCCAACTCCTCGGCATGGCGCTGGTGCTGATCGGTCTCGCCGCCGTCGTCAGCCAGAGCCGCCGCACCCCGGCGGCTGACCGGGAGGCCACCGTGGCCGAGGATGCACCCCTGCTCCCCGAGAGCTAGCCTGCGAGACGACACAACACACAGGGGAGCTCGCGGGAACGGCGGGCTGAGAGGGTGGCCGACCGCCACCGACCCTCGAACCTGATCTGGGTAATGCCAGCGGAGGGATGAGATGAAAACCGCGAGCTCCGGTGCCTCCGGCACCAACGGCCTCAGCGTCGCAGTGGTCATCGGAGGTGGACCCGTCCGTGCTCCCGACTGCACCTACGACCTCGTGATCGCTGCTGACAGCGGTCTCGATGTTGCCCTTGCCGCAGGCTTCGTGCCCACGCACCTCGTCGGCGATCTCGACAGCATCAGCCTCGAGGGTGTGCTGTGGGCCGAGTCGAACGAGGTGACCGTCGAACGGCACCCCGCCGACAAGGACGCCACCGACACCGCCCTCGCCCTCGCCCGAGCCGTCACCCTCGGCGCCGATCACCTCGTCGTGTTCGGCGGCACCGGCATCGACCGCTTCGACCACCTGCTCGGGACGGTGGTGGCACTCGGCGATGCATCGCTCGTCCCGCTGCGATCGATCACTGCGCACCTCGGGGCGAGCACGCTGCACGTGCTCCACCCTGGGCACGCCGTCACCCTCGACCTCGCCGATGGCCACGTGTTCTCGCTCGTCTCGCTGCACGGCACCTGTCGTGGCATCGACGTGCACGCTGCCCGATGGCCGCTCGAGGACGCGGAACTCCGAATCGGCAGCACCCGCGGGATCAGCAACGAATCGCTCGGGCACCCTGTCCACATCTTCACCGTCGATGGTGTCCTCACCGTCATCGTCCCTCGTCCCGAACACCTCCCGGACGATCCCTCCCCCAGGTCCCCCAGGTCCCCCCGGGAGCGCTCATGATCGCCCGTCACGGTCGCGCTCGCACCAGATCCCTCGGGCGCAGATCCGCGCTCGCCATCGCAGTGGTGCTCATCATCACCGCCTGCAGCGAGGGATCGACGATCGCGCGATCCGGTCACCATCTCTCTCGTTGCCTACGACTCGTTCCCCGCCGAGGGCACCAGCCTGAACGACGCGCTCGCGTCGTTCACCGCCGAGACGGGAATCGATGTGGAGCTCGTGATCGCCGGCGACACCGGCACGATGGTGAGCAAGGCAGTCCTCACCGCAGGAAACCCCGAAGGCGACGTGATGTGGGGCGTCGACAACACGCTCCTGTCACGTGCACTCCCGGCGTTCGAGCCGTACCTGAGCACCGAGTTGGCAGCGATCGATCCCGACCTCACCGAGCTCGTGCCGAGTGGCGAGCTGACCCCGGTCGACTTCGGCGATGTGTGCGTGAACACCGACCTCGAGTGGTTCGCGGAGCAGGGCCTCGCGCCGCCGACCACCTTCGCCGATCTCGTCGACCCTGCCTACGCCGATCTGCTGACGGTGCAGAACCCCGCCTCGTCGTCGCCTGGACTCGCGTTCTTGCTCGCCACCGTGGCCCAGTTCGGTGCCGACGGCTGGCAGCAGTACTGGACCGGGCTCCGGGACAACGGGGTGGAGGTCGTCGACTCGTGGACGACGGCGTACTACGAGAGCTTCAGCGGTTCGAGCGGCAACGGTCCTCGTCCACTGGTGGTGAGCTATGCCAGCAGCCCGCCGGCCGAGGTGATCTTCGCCGACCCACCACGCGACGATGCCCCCACCTCGGTGATGTCCGAGACGTGCTTCCGCCAGGTGGAGTTCGCCGGCGTGCTGGCGGGCACCGATCACCCGGACCAAGCCCAGCGGCTCGTCGACTTCCTCGCCTCGGCATCGTTCCAACAGGAGGTCGCGCTCAACCTGTTCGTGTGGCCAGCACGTACCGACGTCGCGCTGCCACCCGAGTTCACCGAGTTCGCCACCGTCGTCGAGGCTCCGCTCACCCTCACGCCGCGAGACATCGACACCAACCGTGAGACGTGGGTGGACGCGTGGACGCAGATCGTCCTGCGCTGAGTCGGCTGCCCACGGGTCTTGCGCTGCCGCTGGCGGCGCGCGCCGCGCTGCTCGCGCTCCCGCTCTCGTTCCTGGCCGTGTTCTACGCGTGGCCGTTCGTCACCCTCGTTGCCGAGGTGGTGGACGGTGCTGCGATCGCGAACACCTTGCGGCGACCAGGGCTCGCCCAAGTGCTGTGGTTCACGTGCTGGCAGGCTGTGCTCAGCACCGTCGCGACGCTCGTCGCCGGCGTCCTGCCGGCGTTCCTGGTCGCCAGATGGGACTTCCCCGGACGGCGGGTTCTGACTGCGCTGCTCACCGTGCCCTTCCTCCTGCCGACCGTCGTGGTCGGCGCCGCCTTCATCGCCCTCCTGCCTGACGCGTTGGAGACCTCGGCGCTCGCAGTGGTGCTCGCCCACGTCTTCTTCAACGTCGCCGTCGTCGTGCGTGTCGTGGGTGGCGTGTGGTCACAGCTGCCCGCTGACCTGGTTGCGGCCGCACGCGTCCTCGGTGCCGGCCCCTGGCGCGCCACTCGTGAGGTCACATTGCCGCTGCTGCGCCCGGCGCTCCTGGCGGCCGGATCGATTGCATTTCTGTTCACGTTCACGTCGTTCGGCGTCGTGCAGATCCTGGGCGGTCCCGCCCGGGCCACGATCGAGGTGGAGATCGCGCGTCGCTCCACCCAGCTCGGCGACATCGGTGGTGCCGCAGTGCTGTCGTTGCTGCAGCTCGTGCTGCTGGCGGCGATGGTCAGCATCACCGTGCGCACGCAGCGCCGCGCAACCGTGTCGCTCGGGCTCAATGTGCAACCCGCTGCGCGCCCCCGCACTGCACGAGCCCGATTCGCCGTCGGCGCTGGCGCGGGCATCACGACTGCGCTGGTCGTCGCGCCGCTCGCAGCGCTGGCCGTGTCGTCGCTGCGACCGGGTGGGCACTGGTCGCTCGCCGCGTGGCGATTCGGTCACGCTCCCGCCCGGCGGGGTGCCGACCTCGGCATCGACGCGTTCGCCGCGGTTGCGCGCGTCACTGCGCGCCGCGGCACTGGCGACGGTGCTCGCAGTGACGATCGGCGCCCTCGCCGCGCTCGCGATCGGTTCGGCACGTGCCGGCGGGCGGCTCCTCGACGTCGGCTCGATGTTGCCGCTCGGCACGTCGGCGGTCACCATCGGGTTCGGCATGCTCATCACCTTCGACCATGCACCCGTTGACTGGCGATCCGAACCGTGGCTCGTCGCCGTCGGCCACGCGCTCGTGGCGGTGCCGTTCGTGGTGCGTGCCGCGCTGCCCGTGCTGCGCGCCCGCCCCGCCGGCTGGCGCGAGGCAGCCGCGACGCTCGGCGCTTCCCCAGTGCGGGCCTGGTGGGAGATCGACGTGCGCCTCCTTCGGCGACCGCTCCTCGTCGGCGCCTGCTTCGCCGCTGCGGTGTCGCTCGGCGAGTTCGGTGCCACGACGTTCCTGAGTCGCACCGGCGACGAGACCCTCCCGGTGGTGATCGCCCGCCTGCTCGCCCGTGCCGGCGACGTGCCACGGGCCCAGGCGTCCGCATTGGCACTCGTGCTCGCGACGGTCACGACGGTGGTGCTCGTCGGCGTCGAGCTCCTCGACCGACGGGGGACGCCACGTGGAGGTGACCGTGCTCGAGGTGCGTGACATCACCGTGCGGTTCGGGGCGCGCACCGTGCTCGACCGCGTCCGTCTCGACGTCGCCGACCGCGAGGTGGTCGCGCTCCAAGGCCCGTCGGGCGCCGGCAAGAGCACGCTGCTGCGCGTGATCGCCGGCCTGCTGTCGCCCGACGCCGGCACGGTCCACCTCGATGGTCGCGACATCACCCGGATGGCACCGCACCGACGCGGCATCGGGCTGGTGTTCCAGGACGACCAGCTCTTCCCCCACCGAGACGTCGCGGCGAACATCGAGTTCGGGCTGCGGATGCAGAAGATGGCGGCCGCAGCGCGGCTGATCCGTGTGGAGGAGCTGCTCGCGCTCGTCGGCCTCGCCGGCTTTGCCGGCCGCTCGGTCACGTCGCTCAGCGGCGGCGAGGCCAAGCGGGTCGCACTGGCCCGATCCCTCGCGCCGGCACCCCCCGTGCTCCTGCTCGACGAACCGCTCAGCGGGCTCGACGCGGAGCTGCACGACCGCCTCGCCGCCGACCTCGGCTCTGTGTTGCGCGCGACCGGCACCTCGGCGCTCGTCGTCACCCACGACACCGCCGAAGCGGCGGCGCTCGCCGATCGCGTCGTGTCCCTGCTCGAACTCGGTGGGCCGGCAGCAGGCACCGCCGAGAGCACCACGTAGGAAGCCCTAGTGTCGGACGGCGATGAGCAACGACGTGCGGATCGGGTTTCTCGGCGCTGGCCTGATCGCCACGTACCACTCGAAGAGCCTTCGCCGGAGCGGCGTGGAACCGGTCTTCGGCGTCGTGCGCGCCGGCGTGTACGACCCGCACCTCGAGCGGGCGGAGACCTTCGCCGCTGCCGCAGGGCACCACGTGTGCGACTCCGAGGACGAGGTGCTCGACGGTTGCGATGCGGTCTACATCTGCACCTGGACCAGCGAGCACCCTCGCCAGGTCGCCAAGGCCGTTGCTCGCGGGTTGGCGATCTTCTGCGAGAAGCCGCTCGCGATCAGCACCGAGATCGCCGAGCAGATGGCTGCGCAGGTCGCTGCAGCCGGCGTCATCAACCAAGTGGGCCTCATCCTGCGACGCTCGCTCGCCTACAACTGGGCCAAACACCTGATCGACGATCCTGCTGCCGGCCGTGTGATGACGGTGGTGTTCCGCGACGATCAGTTCATCCCGATCCAGGGTCACTACTCGTCCACCTGGCGCTCCGACAAGGCGCTCGTCGGGGCGGGCACGCTCCTCGAGCACAGCATCCATGACGTCGACATGCTCCGCTTCCTCGTCGGCGACATCGCCCGGGTGAGCGCCAACACGGCCAACTTCCATGGCCACGACGGCATCGAGGACGTCGCCAACGCGACGATCGCATTCTCCAGTGGTGCGATCGGCACGCTCACGAGTGTGTGGCACGACAACCTGGCTCGCCCGAGCCTTCGGCGTGTCGAGGTGTTCTGTGAGCGCCGCCACATCGTGATCGAGGGCGACGACTGGTACGGGCCGGTCTCGTGGACAGACAGCGACGGCACCACCGGCTCCATCGACGGCGACGCGCTGGAGGCCGCAGCCCTCCCACTCCTCGATGGATCGATGAACCCCGACGGCGAGTTCGTGCGAGCAGTGGTCGAGGCACGGCCCGCCCATCCCGACTTCGCCACCGCAGTGCATGCCCACCGCATCGTCGATGCCATGTACCGCTCTGCGGCAGCAGGCGGCGAGCTCGAGCATCTCGCCGGGAGAACCGCCCGATGAGCACCCCCGATTTCCACATCGTGGAGATCACGGCCGAGGAGACGCACCCCCTTCGCCTCGCGGTGCTCCGCGCCGACACGCCCACCAAGGAGGTGTCCTTCCCCGAAGACCACGCTCCAGGTGCCATCCACCTCGGCGTCCGCATCGACGGCGACGTCGTGGCCATCAGCACCTGGGTGCCTCGCGACGCCCCCGACGGAACCTTCCCCGCCGTGCAGTTGCGCGGCATGGCGACGGCGACCCATCTGCAGGGTTCTGGCATCGGTTCGGTGTTGATCGCTGCCGGGCGGGCCCATGCCCGCTCGATCGACGCCGTCGCGGTCTGGGCGAACGCGCGAGACCGGGCCATCGCGTTCTACGAGCGGGAGGGCTTCACCGTGATCGGGGAGGGCTTCATCGACACCACGACACAACTCCCTCACCACGTGGTGATCACCCACCTCTAGATTTCCGCCGGGCCGTCCGCGCTGTCTCTCTTTGGCGGTGATGCCGATCCCCGCAACCACCGGGAACCCCGACGCCGTCCGACTGCGCACGCGCGCCCGCGAGTTGCGCTCGCTCGCCGGTCAGCTGGCCGAACGTTCGGTGGCCGATGTCCGCCGACGCGCCGGCGACGACGTGTGGCACGGCCCCGTGGCAGACCGGTGCCGGGACGATCTCGCCACGGCACAACGCCGGCTCGACTCCGCGACCGATGAGCTCCGCCGCCACGCGTTGGCGCTGGAACGCCAGGCCGACGAAGTGGAGCTTCGCTCCACGACCACGGCTCTCGGCGGACTGATGTGACCGTGCTCGGCTACGACCTGTTGCTGCTCGATTCGTTGCGCCGACGCGTCCGGTCCGCCGTCACTCAGTTGGCGGCGATCCGGAGTGACGACCCGCTGGCCACCGCGGCGATCCACACCGTTCGCGAGGTGCAGCGATCGCTGGAATCCGACGTGCTCGCGGCCGTCGGAGCCGTGCTCGCCGGCGACCCGCTCGGCACGGCCTCCGCCACGTCGGGTGCCGGATGGCTGTCGGCCCTCTTCGCACCGGCCGTCGCACCGGGCACCCAACAGCTCGACGATGCCGCCTGGGTCGCCGTCTTCGACGACCTTGCTGCCCGCCGACTCGTGCTCGGGCAACGACTCGTCGACGACCCCGACGATGCTGATGCACGAGCCGGGATCGCCTCGCTCGACCGTCAGATCGCCGACGCCGCGATGCGCTACGCCGCAGCAGCGCCCCACGACGGTCATGTGCGTTGGTTCCCCATCGCGTTGCTCGACACGACCCCACTCGCTGCCGCGCTGGTGCTGCGCCACCTCGAACTCGACGACCGCGTCCTGGCAGCGGCGTGCGCGCTCGTGCTCCACCGCTGGCGCGAGGGCGGCGATCACGGCGAGCTGTGGCCCGATTCGTTCACTGGGGGCGACAACGCCGCCGACGTGCTGTTCCGCACCCTCGCCGATCGGCCGACGGCAGCCACGGAGTTCCTCCGTCGCGTGCCGCCCGACGAGCTCCTGCTGTCGGCACAGTTCGACGACACCATTGCTCGGCTGCTGCTCGTCGGCACCTCGCCCGACCACGTCGACGAGGTGACGGCGGGCGAGGTGTTGCGACCCCTGCTCGAGTGGCTGCAAGAGCACGAGCTCCCTGCCGTGACCGATGGCGTCACCAGGTCGGCACCGGCAGTCGCAGCGGCTGCGGTCGCACCATGGCTGGCAGCGCTCGGACCGCGAGCCGGTGCGTGGGGGTGGACGTACGACGACGGCGACAACGCACTTCGATGGTTGCTCGACCAGGGCGATGCACGGCGCGCGATGGCCGGGGCGATGACCACTCAGCAGACCCGGTTGGCCGACGCACCGTTGCTCGACGCCGACGGCCGCGTCGACGACACGCTCCTCCGCGACCTCGCCGGCAGCCTCGCCCAGGTGCAGGTGGCGTTGCGCGACGCGGAGATCGACGACGCCGTGGCGAACCGCCTGCTGGCACAGCTCGCCGTCAACACTGCCGGGATCGTGATCTCGGCAGCGGTTCCCGGCGTCGGCCTGGCGATGACCGCCGATATCGGTGCGGCGCTGCTCACGCCCGTTGCGATGAAGGCCCTCGACCGCTGGGGCGTGGCGCCGTCATCCGAACAGGTTCGAGCGCGGGCCCAGGGCACGTTCGGCGATCGGGCGATCGACACCGCAGTGATCGCGGTGACCGGCATCGTGGGTGCAGCGATCGAGCGCGGCGACCTGCCCGTGGACGCGCTCGACCGGCTCGACCTCGACGGCCCGCTCGACGGGGACAGCGATTCGTGCTCGCCACGCGAGGTGAGTGACCGCCTCCATGGATTCGTCGACGACCTCGAACCGCTCACCGACGCCGCCACGCACAACGCGCTGCTCGCCGTCCTGTACGCGTTCGCCAACCCGCTGTCCGACGCCCAGTTGTGCGAGTGAGGGCAGCCCGCCCGCAGGACGTCTACGGGACCGGCACCGGGGCCGAGAGCAGCAGGGTGTTGCCGGGTGTGACCTCGATGATCAGCTCGAGGGTCCAGTCGCCTGCGAAGGCGAGGGTGATCGAGCCCGTGTAGTGGTTCGGGCCATCGGCGACGATCGTCACCGGCGTGGCCGGCACGCCGCGCTCGGGCAGTGACATTCGCGCCTGCACCGACGTGACCGGAGTGAGGCTGCCACCTGGTGGGGTGAGCACGAGATGCACCTCGTTGGCGCCCACACGACCAGGGGTGACCGTGACATCGGCGATGAGGCCAGCCTGGGTGAGTGAGGCGTTGAAGACCTTCGCCTCGACCGCTGCCGCCGGCGGCTGCGTCACCAGGCTGGCGGTGAGCGCGAGCACCAGGATGCCGAGCACCGCCTCGACCACCACCGTGCGCCGTACGGAGCCGGCACCCACGTTCTGCAGCAGCCAACGCGACACCGCGCCGATCGCCACGACGACGGCGACGATCGAGAGCTTCACCAGCAAGGTGCGACCCCATGACGAGTCCGTGAGGGTCTCGATCCCGCCTGCGAGCTCGTAGGTCTGAAGCGCACCGGTGATCACGATCACCGGCACGAGCACCGTCGCTGAACGCGAGAAGATCCGCACGGCGCGAGATACCGGCTCGCTGTCGAGCCACGTGCGGCTCCCGAGCGCGAACAGTGCGAGACCGCCCATCCACACCACGATCGACACGAGGTGCACCGTGTCGAGCAGCACGTAGAGCGCCTTCGGGGTGGCCGAGGACGGATGCCCGGCCGCCGGCAGTGTGACGAGGGCGCCGATCGCCGCGGCCACGGCCGCCTGACGCCACCACATCGTGCCACTGGATTCGCGACGCCACAGGAGCACCGCGAGCACAACGAGCAATCCCACTCTCACCAACGCCATCCGGCCGGTCTGCGTACCGTCGACCCGGCCCCACACCTCGGGCGAGATCGCATCGCTGATGGTGCCCGCCACCGCCGATGCCCCATAGAGGCCGAACCCTGCGAGTGTGCCGGCGAACGCCATCACCCAACCGACCACCGGAACGCGACGACGAACGCCGGTGAGCTCGGACGATGGCACGACCAGCGACCACAGGCCGGCTCCGACCAGCAGCACGAGTCCGACGTAGAGCACGAACCGGAACACGTCGGCGGCACGCTGGACCGATCGGGACGCCTCGACTCCGCCACGCACCTGATCCACGAGGCCGTCGCTCCCGACGCCCGCGTCACCCGTGCCGACGGTGAACCCGAATGCACCGTCGACGATGTGGCCGTCGACCGACGCGACGCGCCACACCACGGCGTAGATGCCATCGTCGAGCGCTGGCAGTTCCGCGGTGACGATGCTGTCGTCGCCCGAGGCTGCGGTGGGTTCGGCGACATCGATCACACGCTGTGCCGCGTCGAACAGCTGGATCGACGACAAGCCGGCCTCGATCGCCTCGTCGAAGTCGAGCACGATCGCCGAAGGCGCCTCCTCCAACACCGAGCTGGGCGCCGGCACACTCGCCACCAACGAGGCGTGGGCGAACACCGGCGCCGCGGGCAGCGCCGCAGTGCCGGCCAGTGCCACACCGATGATCACGAGCGCAAGACGACCGAACCGGATGCGGATGCGGATGGAGCGCGGGGCGCGGCTGGACGTCGTGGTGATCCCGGGTGGCATCAGAAGATGCCCGCCGGGCCGAGACCGACGATGTCGCCGCGGCCGAGCAGCCACGCGAGGCGCTCGGCGGGCGGGGCGGCCAGCGCGGCTGCCGGTAGTCGCGTGAGCCCCATCGGGCGGCGGGCTGCCCATTGGCGCTCCATCCGCACGAGCTCGAGCCGAACGTACACAGCGGGCCACTGCTCGGGGGTCGCTCCGAGGCCGAGGTCGACACGGTGCACCTCGGTCTCGCGCCAACGCCGGAACGGCAGATCGGACAGCGCAACCGGCCCCATCATGCTGCGACCTTCGCCGTGCCATGCCTCGCTCGGCATCGTCGCCCAGCGCTGTTCGAGCGCGTCGTTCGAGCGGCGCAGGTCGGCGATCAGCCAAGCCGCATCGGCCAGTGCGTCTCGATCGATCTCGCCAGCGCGTCCCGCAGCGCCACCTACGTACTGGTCGGCCACCTCGCCGCGGGCACCGGCATCGAGCATCCGCACATGGCTGTCGGCATTGCGTGCCAGATGGGCGAGCACATGGCCCACCGACCAATCGGGCAGCAGCGAGGGCCGCCGCACGTCGCCGTCACCGAGGCCGGCGACCGAGTCGAGCAGCCGGCGATGGGCACTCGTCGCGCCCTCCACGTCGCGGCGGAGCTCATCTGGGTCGGCGGACGCGGGCATGGGCGAACTCTACTTTTCGGGCCGTGGACGCCCCAGGCATCGCCTGGACGTGGCAACCTGCTGCGATGCAGATCGCGATGATCGGACTCGGCCGAATGGGCGCCAACATGGTGCGCCGCCTCCAACGAGGAGGTCACGACTGCGTCGCCTACGACGTGAGCGCCGACGCCGTCGCAGCCATCGTGGCCGGTGCCGACAGCGATGCACCGGCCGTCACCGGCGTGGGCACGCTGGAGGAACTGGTGGCAGCGCTCGACGCGCCCCGACACGTGTGGATCATGGTGCCCGCCGCGTTCGTCGCCAGCACGGTCGACCGCCTGGCACCCCTGCTGTCACCCGGCGACACCATCATCGACGGTGGCAACAGCTGGTACCGCGACGACGTCGATCGCGCCGCGCCGCTCGCCGAGCGAGGCATCCACTACGTCGACGTCGGCACGAGCGGCGGCGTCTTCGGCCTCGAACGCGGGTACTGCCTCATGGTCGGCGGCGACGACGAGGCCGTGACCGAACTTGCATCGGTGTTCGACACCCTCGCCCCTGGCGTGGAGACCGCAGAGCGCACTCCGGGCCGCACCGGCGAGCCCAGCACGGCCGAGCGCGGATGGCTGCACTGCGGCCCCAACGGTGCCGGACACTTCGTGAAGATGGTCCACAACGGCATCGAGTACGGCCTGATGGCGGCGTATGCCGAGGGACTCAACGTGCTGGCGAAGGCCGACATCGGCAAGGAGTCCCACGCCAAGGACGCAGAGACCGCACCGCTCAGCAACCCCGAGTACTACCGCTACGACTTCGACCTCGGGGCCATCACCGAACTGTGGCGTCGCGGCAGCGTGGTGTCGAGCTGGCTGCTCGACCTCACCGCCACCGCACTCGTGCAAGATCCACAGCTCGATGCCTTCGCCGGGCGCGTGAGCGACAGCGGCGAAGGTCGATGGACGCTGCACGCCGCTGTCGACGAGGGTGTGCCCGTCCCCACGCTGGCCTCGGCGCTGTGGGACCGCTTCTACTCGCGTGACCGCGGCGACGTTGCACACAAGGTGCTGTCGGCCATGCGCTCTCAGTTCGGCGGACATCACGAGGTAGCCCCACCACGAGATGGGGCGGCGCCGAAGTGACCACCGCCCACCAGCCCGTCGCGGACGCACTGGTGCTGTTCGGAGCCACCGGCGATCTCGCCAAGCGCAAGCTCTTCCCGGCGCTCTATCACCTGGAGCACCGCGGCCTGCTGAAGATCCCCGTGATCGGCGTGGCTCGCAGCGACTGGACCGACACCGCGTTCTGCCAGCACGCGCACGACTCGATCCTGCAGTCGATCCCCGACGCGCACGCCTCGGCGATCGAGCCGCTGATGAAGCGCCTCGATCTCATCCAGGGTGACTACTCCGACCCGACCACCTGGGAGGGGTTGCGCGACTCGCTCGATCGCGCCGGCAGCACGAACGCCGTGTTCTACATGGCGATCCCGCCCACGATGTTCCCGACAGTCGCGGAGTCGCTCGCCTCGGTCGGATTGAACGTGCGGGGTCGAATCGTGGTGGAGAAACCCTTCGGTCGCGACCTCGCGAGCGCGACCGAACTGAACACCACGCTGCACTCGGTCTTCCCCGAGGAGCGGATCTTCCGCATCGATCACTACCTCGGGAAGGAAAGCGTCGAGGACCTGCTCGTGTTCCGGTTCTCCAACACACTGCTCGAACCGGTGTGGAACCGGAACTACGTGCGCAGCGTGCAGATCACGATGAGCGAGACGATCGGCGTGGAGGGTCGCGGCAGCTTCTATGACGGCGTCGGCTCGATTCGTGACATCATGCAGAACCATCTCCTGCAGGTGCTCTCGCTCGTTGCGATGGAGCCACCCGTCGGTCCCGACGCAGGCTTCCTCCAGGACGAGAAGGCCAAGGTGTTCGCAGCGATGCGCCCGATCGATCCGGCCAACCTCGTGCGTGGCCAGTACGTCGGCTATCGCGACGAACCCGGCGTCGCTCCCGATTCGCAGGTCGACACCTTCTCCGCCGCCCGCCTCGAGATCGACTCGTGGCGATGGGCCGGCGTGCCCTGGTACGTGAGGTGTGGCAAGTCGCTCACCAAGTCGGCCACCGAGGTCGTGATCGAGTTCCGCGAACCACCGGCATTGCTGTTCGACGAGGCGGGCGGACCCACGCCGCACCGCAACCTCGTTCGCTTCCGCCTCGGCAAGCACGATGGTGTCACCTTCACCGTGCAGGCCAAGACACCCGGCCCTCACCTCGACAGTCAGAACGTCGACCTCGCCGTCGACTTCGCGGCAGCACTCGGCGAGCGGCGCGAGGCGTACGAGCGCCTGCTCGACGATGCGATCGCCGGTTCATCGCGACGCTTCGCCCGCGAAGACGTCGTGGAACAGACCTGGCGGGTCATCCAACCGGCGCTCGACCAGCCCGGTCCGGTGCATCCGTACTTCCGCGGCTCGTGGGGTCCGGCCGAGGCCGATCGCATCCTCGGCGGTGACCACTGGTTCGACCCTGCCTGACCCTGCCTGACCCGGCCTGACCCGGCCTGACCCGGCCTGACACCGAACCGGCGCGCTCGTCGGCGGACGACTCAGCGCCGCCGCACGTCGCTCGCCCGGTCGTGGACGTCGAGCAGGTGCTCCACCTGACCCTGGTAGCAGACCTCCACGGTGTGGGTCGAGCCGAACTCGTAGCCGTCTCGTGATGCGGTCACGAGCTCGGCGCGCTGCAGGTGGACACGTCGCAGCTCGTCTGCGAGCGCAGCCGGTGTCATCCGTGTCGCGAGGATGACGATGCCCTGGCGCTCGCGCATCAGGCGAACCGCCGTGTTCGGATACGAGACGATGGGTACGCCAGAGCACATCATCTCGACGTAGGTGGTGCTCGGATCACCCTGACGGTGCGGGCACACGTACACGTCGGCCGTGTCGTTCAGGAACGGCATCAGCTCCGTGCGGAAGTCGACGAAACCATGCACGCGGAACTGGCCGCCGAGGCCGTCGTCGGCCACCTTGCGTTCGAGTTCGGCGCGCAGCGGACCGTCGCCGAAGACGTCGAACTCGAACGGCACCTCCCGTGCCCGCAGCTCTCGGGCGACGGCGGCGAGGTCGACCGGGTTCTTCATCGCGTCGAGCCGGCCCGAGAACACGAGTCGCAGCGGACCGCCTGCCAGGAGGCGCTCGAATCGGGCTGCTCGCTGTGCGGCGTTCGGAAGATCCGTGACACGCAAGGGGTTGTCGATGAACACATGGCACGAACGCGCCTGCTTCGCGAAGAAGTCGGCGGCGGGGTACTGGTTGCTGTGCAGCGCTGCGGCCTGGGACACCTCGCGACGCTGATCGCGGATCTCGCCGGCCACCCACATCTTCGCTCGCAGCCTGCGCGGCAGCGACCTGGGCTCCGCGGCAAGCGACTCGGCGGTGACGTTCGCCGGGACGTCGCAGCCGCGCACCAGACGGCGATCGGCGTTCGACACGTGCTGCGCCAGGTGGCGAAAGCCCCCTTCGAGCACGCAGTACACCACGGCGTCGGCGGGGAACAGCCCCGAGTGGAGCGCGTTGCGATCGATCTCGACCGGAGTGACCGGGAGATCGTCGAGAGGAATCTCCACCACCTCGATCGCCCGCCGTTGCGTGCTGCGCTCGAGCAGCAGGTCGATCGGGCCCGGCCAGCGATGGCCGTACTCGTGCATCACCTCGAGGAACTTGGCGTTGGTCGCGATCGTGCGATCGTCGAGGCGGCACGGGTGGTACGACATGTGGAGCACGAGGCGGGGCGCGTTCACGCGCCCGACGGTACCTGTCTCGCCCGCCGAACGACGGCCACGCGGTCCTCACGATCCGTCCCACCGGATCGGCTCCCGGATCGGCCGCCGGATCGGGCGGAGATCAGGCGTGCGTGCGCCGTGGCACGACCACGACCGTCCCGTCGTCCTCGTGGTGGACGCTGACGCTCACGCCGTAGAACTCGCTCAACGTCTCGGGCCGCAGCACGCTCGCTGCGGTACCGGTGGCAACCACGTGACCCTGGTGCAGCAGCGCGAGCCGGTCGGCGTACAGCCCGGCGAGCGTGAGGTCGTGCATCGCGCTGACCACGGTCAGCCCGTGCTCGCGCCTCAGTCGGTCGACCAGCTCCAACGCCTGCTGCTGGTGGCCGATGTCGAGCGCGCTCGTGGGTTCGTCGAGCAGCAGGATCGGTGCCTCCTGAGCGATCGCACGTGCGATCACCAGACGCTGGCGCTCGCCACCGCTCATCGTGGCGAGCGC
The DNA here is from genome assembly GCA_963791635.1 of uncultured Acidimicrobiaceae bacterium. Lineage (GTDB taxonomy): Bacteria > Actinomycetota > Acidimicrobiia > Acidimicrobiales > Ilumatobacteraceae > VFMC01. The sequence continues at coordinate 849,816 of CAWBTC010000017.1, read as the reverse complement.
GCGGCCGGCGAGCTCGGCGAGATCGAGGCGGTCGAGCACGCTCGCCACCATCGCCAAGTCGTGCTGGCTCTCGACACCGAAGTAGCCGATGTACGGATTGCGACCGAGCAGCACGTACTCGCCACCGGTCATGTCATCGGGCAGGTTCGGACTCTGCGGCACGTACGCGACGAGCTCGGCACGGCGGCGCGAGGAGCGCAGCGACAGCGGCGACCCATCCACCTCGATCGAGCCGGTGTGCGCCACGAGCCCCGCCGTGGCACGCAGGATCGACGACTTGCCCGCGCCGTTCGGACCGATCAGGCACAACCACTCTCCCGGTCGCACGGTGTCGGTGAATCCGACGAGGGCGTCACGTCGGCCGTAGTGGACGCCGAGTTCGGTGAACGCGAGCGAGCTCATCCGACCGCCCTCCCACGCGTGCGCAGCACGAGGATGAAGAACGGTGCGCCGAAGAACGCAGTCACCACGCCGATCGGCGTCTCCGCGGGGTCCTGCAGCACGCGACCCGGGATGTCGGCGAGGATCAGGAACGCTGCCCCGACCACCAAGCTGAGCGGCAGCAGCCGGCGGTACGACGCACCGGCCAGCAGCCGCACGGCATGCGGCACCACGATGCCGACGAAGCCGATCAGCCCGCTGACGCTCACCACCGCTGCGGTGCCGAGCGTGGCAGCGATCACCACGACCAGACGCACACGCGTCACCTGCGTGCCGAGCGAGATCGCCTCGTCGTCACCGACGCGCAGGACGTCGAGGTGTCGGCGGTGCATGAGCAGCACCGTGCTGCTCACGATCACGTAGGGCAGCACGAGGCGCACGTCACCCCAGTTGGCGAGCGTGAGCCGGCCGAGGATCCAGCTGTACACCTCGCGGATCACCTCACTGTTGCGCTGGAGCACGAACGCCTGGATCGCGGTGGCGAGCGAGGTGACCGCCACACCGGCGAGGACGAGCGTGACCCCGTTGCGATGCGCCCCGAAGGACGAGCCGACGAGGTACGTGAGCAGGACGGCCAGGAGTCCACCGATGAATGCTGCCAACGGCAGCGGATCGATGATCCAGCCGGACGTCGACGAGCGCCCGATCGCGAAGACGATCGTGGCGCCGAGACCGGCACCGGCAGCGACGCCGAGCAGATACGGATCGACGAGCGGGTTGCGGAACACGCCCTGATAGCTCGCGCCGGACAACGCGAGCATCGAACCGACGATGCCGGCGAGCACGACGCGCGGCAGGCGCACGTTCCAGATGATGTTCCAGTCCGCGGTCCCCCAGTTCCCGGCCGGGCCCACCATCACGCCGAGGAACAGCGCGACGACGAGGAGCACCAACGACACCGGCAGCCACCACCGGCCCGGACGCGCGGCGGCACGAGGTGCTGTCGCGGTCCGAGCGGGTGGGTCGGCGAGCACGAGGGATCAGCCCGCCGCGACCGGAATGGCGTTCACGCTGTCGGCGATGGTCTGCACGAGCTCGACCACGCGAGGCCCCCAGCGGCTGGCGACATCGTCGTCCAGCGCGATGACGTTGCCGTTGGCAACCGCATCGATCGCGTCCCAACCGGCTCTGGCGGCGACGGTCTCCGGGGTCTCGCCGCAGCACTTGGTGTCGGCGAGGAACACCAGGTCGGGGTTCTGGCTGATCAGGAACTCTGCGCTGAGCTGGGGATAGTCGCTCGTGCCTTCCGCGGCATCGGCTGCGTTGCGCAGACCGAACAGGCCGTAGACCTGACCGATGAACGTGTTCGACGTGACGCTGTAGAAGGTGGGATCGAGCTCGTGGTAGAACGCGAGCGGCGTCTCAGGTGCGGGTGCAGACGCGAGCGCCGCGTCGATGTCGGTCTGCATGCTCGCCACCAACTCGGCCGCTTCTGCGACGTGACCGGTTGCGACACCGAGCTGCTCGATCTGGGTGTAGATGTCGTCGAACGACGTTGCGGCCGCGCCGACCCAGTTCGGAATGCCGAGCGTGTCGAGCGAGGCGGCGAGATCGGTGGTGCCGTCGTGCACCACGAAGTCGGGCTCATAGGCTGCGATCGCTTCGACATTCGGCTCGAAGCCCGACAGATCGGTCGACTTCGCGGCCGCTTCGGCTGGGTAGTTGCTCTGGTCGTCGACGGCGATCACCTGGTCGCCGGCACCGATCGCGAACAAGATCTCGGTGGCCGACGGCGACAGGCTCACGATCGCCGAGAGCACCGCTGCTGCGTCGGTTGCAGCAGGTTCGGTGCCCGTCTGTTCGGTGCCCGTCGGTTCGGTGCCTGTCGTCGCAGCCGGTTCGGTGGCTGCGGTCGTCACGGCAGCTGTCGGATCGGTGACGGCGGCGGCGGGGTCGACGGTGTCGTCGCCACAAGCGGCGAGCACGACGAGGGGCACGGACATGAGCGCAAGGGCTCTCTGGAGTCGCTTCATTGATCGGATCCTCCGAGCTTTCTGGAGGACACCGGGTCCTCCGAGCGGGAGGACAAGTTGAGGTTCGAACGGAGCAACTCCCCGTCGCGAGCCGCCCTTGCCTCGAGGGTGTGGTCTTCGCGCTCGAGCCAGGCGACCGGACTTGTCGTGTCGAGCGCTCCTGTTGCCAGGTGCGGTTCGCACGCTTCACCGTTGCGGGACAGTGCCGGAGTTCAACCGGACTTCGCTGGGTTCGAGCAGAGCGAGGTTAGCGCGTCATCGCTACGCTCCCAAGTCCCATGAGCGACGCCACCGATTCCGACGCCACCGACTCCGACGCCACCGTTCCGAACGCGATCTCCGACGTGCCGGAGGATCCGCCGACCGATGATCCCCGACCTCTCGGCCTCCGTGGCATCGACTCGCTGTTGTTGGTGAACACCGGTGACGGCAAGGGCAAGAGCTCGGCTGCATTCGGTGTGATGGTGCGCGCGATCGCCCGCGGTTGGAAGGTCGCTGTGGTGCAGTTCGTGAAGAGTGGCGATTGGAAGGTGGGCGAGGAGAAGGTGGGCCGCGACCTCGGCGTCACGTGGGTGAACGCAGGCGACGGCTTCACCTGGGACTCGAGCGACCTCGAGCACGACAAGGCCCTCGCCCGCGACGGGTGGGCGAAGGCGAAGGCGCTCATCGGCGGTGGCGAACACCACCTCGTGATCCTCGATGAGCTCACCTACCTGATGAACTGGGCATGGATCGACGCTGACGAGGTCGTGTCCACGCTCGTCGATCGACCGCGCACTGTCAGCGTGATCGTCACCGGCCGCGACGCGAGCGAGGCGCTGATTGCAGCGGCGGACACCGTCACGGAGATGCGCAAGGTGAAGCACGCCTACGACGAGGGCGTCGCCGCCAAGCGCGGCATCGACTACTGATGCTCACCTTCCTCGTTGGAGGTGCACGCAGTGGCAAGAGCACGCTGGCCGTCGAGATCGCGTTGCGACACGAGGCCGATGACGGCGAGGTCGTGTTCATCGCCACGACCGAGCCGTTCGACGACGACCTTCGCGCCCGCGTGGCCGCGCACCGACAGGAACGCCCCGACTGGCCCACGGCAGAGGCACCCGTCGCCCTCGCCGCGGCGGTCCTCGCCGCTCCCGTGCACGCACTCGTGATCGTCGACTGCCTCACCGTGTGGATGGGCAACCTGTTCCACCACATGCCCGGCGCCGCCGAGCGGGCTCGCGCCGTCGACGAACTGGTCGCAGCCCTGACACACCGTGTCGCCCCGACGGTCGTGGTGTCGAACGAGGTGGGGCTCGGGCTCGTTCCGGACACCTCGCTCGGGCGCGAGTACCGTGACGGCCTCGGCCGCCTGAACCAACGGATGGTCGCCGTGGCCGATCGTTCGCTGTTCCTCGTGGCCGGTCGGGCAGTGCCGCTGGTCGACCCCTGGGAGGTCCTGTCGTGACATGGCTCCGTACGGCGCTCGCCGACCTTCCCGCGGGCGACACCGCCTCGGGTGCACGCGTTCGCGACCGAGCCGCCGACATCCTTCGCCCGGCGGGCGCTCTCGCCCGCTTCGACGAGGTCGCCGCCTGGGTGGCCGAGTGGCAGGGCTCGCCGGTGCCCGCCGTCCACCGCCCGGCCGCGTTGATCTTCGCCGCCGACCACGGCGTGACCGCCGCAGGCGTGAGCAAGTACCCCGCGGACGTCACGGCGGCCATGCTCGCCGCCTACCGTGCGGGCAAGTCCACCGTGAGCGCATTCGCCGCAGTGGCGGGTGCGACCGTGGAAGCGATCGACGTCGGCGTCGGGCGCCCCACCGGCGACATTCGCTTCGAGTCCGCGATGTCGATCGAGCGTTTCGAAGCGGCAACGCAAGCAGGCCGCGACGCGGTCGCCGGACTCGACGCAGATCTGCTCGTGCTCGGCGAGATGGGCATCGGCAACACGACTGCGGCCGCCGCCGTTGCCGCCGCCCTCGGTGGTGGCGAGGTGGCAGCGTGGGTGGGTCGAGGCACCGGTCTCGACGACGAGGGACTCGACCGCAAGCGCGATGCGGTGCGCCTCGCAGTGGATCGCATCGCCGGAGTGCTCGACCCGCTCGAGGTGCTGCGCGAGGTCGGCGGCGCTGAGCTGGTGGCGATGGCCGCTGCCATCGTGGCCGCCCGCCATCGACATCTGCCCGTGCTGATCGACGGCTACGTCGTGACCGCTGCGGCGATGCCGCTCGCCTCGGCCCGTGCCGACGCGCTCGACCACTGCCTCGTGGGCCACTGCTCGTCGGAGCCGGGTCATCGCCGGCTGCTCGAACGACTCGGAAAGCAACCGCTGCTCGATCTCGAGATGCGCCTCGGTGAGGGCTCGGGTGCGATGGCTGCGGTGCCGCTCGTGGCGATGGCATGTGCGGGCATCACCGAGGTGCCGACGTTCACGGAATGGTTCGGATGAACGATGCGCGACCGGGCGGGCCTCGCGGACCGAGAGGGTTGCCCGCAGTCGGGCCCCTCGCCGCGTTGCAGTTCCTGACGCGGCTGCCGATCCGGTTGCGCAGTGCGCCCGACATGGCGGCGATGGTGGTGTGGTTCCCGCTCGCCGGTGTGGTGATCGGTGCGATCGCAGGTGGCATCGGCGCGGCAGCCTTCGAGTGGACCTCGCCGCTCGTCGCCGGTGCGGTCGCCGTGACCGCGGGCCTTCTCGTCACCGGCGCCTTCCACGAGGACGGCCTCGGCGACATCGCCGATGCATTCGGCGGCGGGTACACGATCGAACGTCGGCTCGAGATCCTGAAGGATTCGCGCCATGGCACCTACGGCGTGGCGGCGATGTGCGCCTCGATCGTGATCCGCACGGTGGCGGTCGGCTCGATGCCCGGCGCGGGCGCCCTGTTCGTCTCGGTGGTGGCCGCTCACGTCCTCGCCCGGGGCGCGGCCGTGGCGCTGATGGCGACGGTGCCGCTCGCACAACACTCGGGCCTCGGCGCCGACTATGGCCAGGCCACAACCCGAGCCCGCGGCGCGATCACGTACGGCATCGCGGGCGCGTTCGCCTGGGTGGCGGTCGGCTGGTGGGCCGTGCCGTCAGGCGGTGTGGCGCTCGTGAGCGTGCACATCGTGGGCGCGCTCGCTCGACACAAGATCGGCGGCATCAGCGGCGACGTGTTGGGTGCAGCCGAGCAGGTCGCCGAGTGTGCGCTGCTGGTGCTGCTCTGCGCCCTCGCCCTGCACCACCCCGTCTGGTGGGCGTAGCGACCTGGAGGATCAGGCGGGCAGCGAGACCGAGGCCATCATCGCGACGATCTGCTCCACGATCGCCCTGCTGGTCGCCAGGTTCACCCGCACGTGGCCGGCACCGAGAGGACCGAAGTCGTTGCCATCGCTCAACTCGAGGCCGACGTCTCGGAACGCGTTCGCCGGTTCGTCTCCCAGGCCCATGCCACGGCAGTCGAGCCATGCGAGGTACGTGGCCGCCGGCGGACGATGTTTGACCGCCGGGAGGTGTTCGGCGACGAGGTCGGCGAACAGCAGGCGGTTGCGGTCGAGATGGACCACCACTGCATCGAGCCAGTCGTCGCCGTGTTCCCACGCCGCCACCGTCGCCTCGGCAGCCATCACGTTGATCGCTCCGAGCAAGTGATCGGGCAGCTCCACCAGCGCGTGGCGCAGATGCGGTGGGCCGATGTGGGCCACCGCGTGGCGCATGCCGGCGAGATTGAACGACTTCGACGCCGAGTGCACCGTCACCGTGCGATCGGCCGCACCGGCGATCGAGGCAATCGGCACGTGCATGGCGTCGTAGGTGAGATCTGCATGGATCTCGTCGCTGATGATCAAGAGATCGAAGCGTTCCGCGATCGCCACCAACCGCACCAACTCGTCGACAGCGAACCGGTGACCGGTGGGGTTGTGCGGGTGACACAGCAGGAGGACCTTCGCCGGTTCGGCGGCGAGTCGCCGCTCCAGCTCGTCGTAGTCGAAGTGCACCCCGGCAGCGTCGACACGGGCCGGCACATCGATCTGGCGCCGGCCCATGTGGCGAAGGCTCTTCCACAGCGGCGGGTAGCACGGCGTGTGCAACACCACCCCGTCGCCGGGTGACGTCGCGAGGTGCAGTGTCACCTGCACGGCTTGCATCACGTCGCAGAAGTCGCGCACCTCTGCCGGGTCGATGTGCCACTGGTACCGACGTGCGGATCGCTCCGCGAACACCCGGCACGCGGGCGACTTCGGGCGCGGGTACCCCCAGTCCGCATAGCCGAGATCGGCTCGCGCCAGACGGGAACCCAAGGCGTCGAGGATCACCGGGGCCGTCGGGAAGTCCATGTCGGCCACCCAGGCATTGAGCAGCCCGGGCTGCTTGTGCCACTTCACGCCGCTCTTGGCCCGCAGCCAGTCGAGGCCGACGGCATCGAAGCCGAACGGATCGCCACCCGCCGCGATCATCACGTGCCGACGAACGCGGCGATGCGGCGGATGCCCTCTTCCATGTCGGCATCAGCCATGGCGAACGAGAACCTGGCGTAGCCCGGCGTGCCGAAGGCTTCACCCGGCACGAAGGCGACCTTGGCCTCGTCGAGGATGACGTCAGCGAGCTCGAGGGTGGTGGCGCTCAAGGTGCCGTTCGGACCCAGCGGGCGGCCGAGCAGCGACGTGAAGTTCGGGTAGCAGTAGAACGCGCCCTGAGGCACGATCGCCGACACACCGGGGATGTCGTTGATCATCCGGTGCATCGTGACCGCCCGACGGGAAAACGTCTCCCTCATCATCGCCACTGCGCTGAGGTCGCCGCTGACGGCCTCGAGCGCCGCCACCTGCGCCACGTTCGAGACGTTGGAGGTGGAGTGCGACTGGAAGTTGATCGCAGCCTTCATCACGTCGCTCGGCCCGATCATCCAGCCGACGCGCCATCCCGTCATCGCATATGTCTTCGCAACACCGTTGACGATCACGCACTGGTTCGCCAGCTCGGGCACCACGGTGGGCATCGACACAAAACGGTTGTCGCCGTACACGAGGTGCTCGTAGATCTCGTCGGTGAGCACCCACACGCCTCTGTCGACGGCCCAGCGACCGATCGCTTCGACCTCCTCGGGCGAGTAGATCGCACCGCTCGGGTTGTCGGGGCTCACGAACAGCAACACCTTGGTCCGCGACGTGAGCGCAGCGTCGAGCTGGTCGATGGTGATCTTGAAGCCTGAGGTCTCATCGGTCTGCACGACCACGGGCACACCACCGGCGAGAGTGATCGCCTCGGGGTAGGTGGTCCAGTAGGGGGCCGGGCAGATCACCTCGTCGCCCGGGTCGCACAAGGCGGCGAAGGCGGTGAACACCGCATGCTTGCCGCCATTGGTGACCAGGACCTGGCTGCTCTGACACTCGAAGCCGCTGTCGCGTCTGGTCTTGACCGCGATGGCCTCGCGCAGCTCGGGGAGACCCGCAGCCGGCGAGTACTTGTGGTGCTTGGGATCGCGACACGCCCGGACGGCGGCCTCGACGATGTTCTCCGGCGTCGGGAAGTCGGGCTCGCCCGCACCGAATCCGATGACGTTCTCGCCCTTGGCCTTCAGTGCCTTGGCCTTGGCATCCACCGCAAGGGTGGCGGATTCGGCGATCGCGGCGAGACGTGCGGAGGTTCGGTTCACGGGCCTCGATCCTACCGACGGGGCCCGATGGGCAGTGGTGGACTTTCGCCCAGGCTTTGGCCCCGACTGGCCGCCGGGCAGACTGGACAGGTGAGCATCGAACCCCACACGATCGAGATCCCCCACGCTCTGCTGCCCGTCGACGGTCGATTCGGCTGCGGTCCGTCGAAGATCCGTCCCGAACAGGCGCTCGCCCTCGCCAAGGCGAACCAGAACCTGCTCGGCACCTCCCACCGCCAGGCGCCCGTGAAGAACCTGGTGGGCTCCGTTCGCTCGGGGCTGGTCGACCTGTTCGGTCTCCCACAGGGCTGGGAGATCCTCCTCGGCAACGGCGGATCGACACTGTTCTGGGATGCCGCCACGTTCTCACTCATCGATGAGGTGAGCGCGCACGCGGTGTTCGGTGAGTTCTCCTCGAAGTTCGCCGAGGCCGCCGCCGCGGCTCCGCACCTCGGCGAGCCGATGGTGGTGCGCGGCGAACCGGGCGACCATCCGTCGCTCGACGGGGTGTCGGGCGCCGACGTGTACGCGCTCACCCACAACGAGACATCCACTGGCGTGGCCATGGCCTTGCAGCGGCCGGCCACAGCCGGGCGCGACGCGCTCGTGGTGGTCGACGCCACGTCAGCGGCCGGCGGCCTGCTGTGGGACCCCGCGCAGGTGGACGTGTACTACTTCGCCCCCCAGAAGTGCTTCGCGAGCGACGGCGGGCTCTGGCTCGCCGCGTGCTCACCACGAGCACTCGATCGCATACGTGCGATCAGTGCGGCCAAGCGCTGGGTGCCGGCATCGCTCGACCTCAGGATCGCCCTCGACAACAGCGTCGCCAACCAGACCTACAACACGCCGGCGCTCGGCACGCTCGTTCTCCTGAACGAGCAGATCCAGTGGATGCTCGGCAATGGCGGTCTCTCGTGGTGTGCAGCCCGGTGCGCCGAATCGGCACGTGTCCTCTACGGGTGGGCGGACGCGCGTGAGTGGGCCAGCCCGTTCGTCGTCGACCCCGCCAAGCGCTCCGCTGTGGTTGGCACGATCGACATCGACGGCGTCGACGCCACCGCGATCTGCGCAGCCCTCCGGGCGAACGGCATCGTCGACACCGACAGCTACCGCAAGCTCGGCCGGAACCAGCTCCGCGTCGGCATGTTCCCGGCGATCGATTCATCCGACGTGACCAAGCTCACCGAGAGTGTCGACTACGTCGTCGACGTCCTGCGGTGAGCACGTCGGAGTGCACGGTGTGCGCCGGCTCCGCCCGAGTGAGTCACCTGAGATGATGACGTCGTGAACGTCGACGAGGTCCTCACCACCGCCTTCGACGAGATGCACTCGTTCGGCCCGCTGCACGCGCCGATCATGGTGGTTGCGCTGCGGGGCTGGTTCGACGTCGCCGAGGTCGCAACGGGCGCGCTCGATGAAGTGCTGAACGACCGCGTCGCCCCCGTGGTCGCGTGGATCGACCCCGATCCGTTCTTCGACTTCACCCAGGAGCGGCCCGAGGTCTACCTCGATGACGACGACGAGCGTCACATCCGCTGGCCCTCCAACGAGTTCCGCCTGATGCGCAACCCTGGCCGCGCCCACGATCTCTTGGTGCTGTCGGGCGTGGAACCGCACGTGCGGTTCGCGACGTTCGCCGACTCGATCATCACCGTGGCTCGCCGGCTCAACTGCAGCGTCGTAGTGACGGTCGGAGCCGCGGCCGAGGCCGTGCCGCACACTCGCCCGCCGCTCGTGGTGGGCAGCAGCACCAACGACGGACTCGTCCGAGCGCTCGGGCTGTCTCGCCCCACCTATCAGGGGATCACCGGCCTCGTCGGGGTGCTCCAGGAGCGCCTCGACCGCGCCGGCATCCCCGCTGTGTCGCTGCGCGTCGGCGTGCCGCACTACCTCGGCAACGCTCGCCACCCGAAGTCGTCGGTGGCTCTGCTGCAGCATCTCGAGCACGTGCTCGACGTGCCGACAGGCCACGCTCGCTTCGCCGACGACATCGCCCGCTGGCGGCTCCTGCACGACGAGGCCGTCACCGATGACCGCCAAGCGGGCCTGTACCTCGCGATGCTGGAGGCCGAGTACGACCGTCGCGCCGAGGCGTCGGTGCCGACCGGAGACGATCTCGCCGCCGACTTCGAGCGCTTCCTGCGAGAGCAGGGTGAGCAGGGTGAGCAGGGCGGCCCTGACACGCCCTGACACGCCCTGACAAAGCGACCGCGGTAGCGCCTTGCAGCAGGGTGGGCCATGCTTGCGGGGAAAGGAGCGTCGATGCGCATCCTCGTCACCTCCACGCCAGGCGCTGGCCACATCCATCCCGTGATTCCACTCGCACTCGCGTTGCTACGCGCGCGGCCACGACCTCGTCTGGGCCACCGGCCCGAGCTCGTGCCGTGGCATCGAGGCGTTCGGCATCGAGACCCGACCGGCTGGGCCGGACGCGGGACCGCGCAACGTGCGTTTCGCCGCGCTCGCCGGGCACCTCTCACAGCTCGCACCGCGCGACCGTCGCCGTGAGGCGATGCCGGTCATGTTCGGCAACCTCTCGGCACCAGTGATGCGCGATGCGCTCCGCCCCCTGTTCGACGAACTGCGTCCCGATCTCGTGATCCACGAGGTGGCCGAGCTGGCCGCGGCACCACTCGCCAGCTCCCGCGGCATCCCGCACGTCACCGTCGCGTTCAGTGACGTCGTCTCGCCCGAAGTCACCGAACGCGTGGCCGACAGCGTGGCGCCCCTGTGGATGGACGAAGGGCTTGCGCCCCCGAGCGACGCCGGCTGGTTCGACCATCTGTACCTCCACCCGTTCCCGCCGTCGATGAGCACCCATCATGCGAAGCTCACACCGATGCGGCCGGTGGCAGTCCCCACTGGCGCCGACGGCCGACCAGCCTGGCTCGACGACTTCGGCCGCGAGCGGCCTGGCATCTACGTCACGTTCGGCACGGAGGTCGGACTTCAGGCTCCCTGGCGCTCACTCCTCACCGCGATCGCTGCGATCGATGCCGACGTGGTGGCCACGATCGGGAACCCCGCCGTCGCCGACGTGCTCGGCACCACACCGGCCAACGTGCGCGTGGAGACGTGGGTGCCGCAGTCTCTGTTGCTCGAACGCGTCGCGCTGGTGGTGTCGCATGCTGGGGCGGGCACACTGCTCGCTGCTGCAGCAACCGGCGTCCCGCAGCTGTGCGTGCCGATCGGCGCCGACCAGTGGGACAACGCCGACGCGCTCGCCCGCGCCGACGCAGGCGAGGTGGCAGAGATGAACGATCGGACGGCCGACGACCTCGCGATCATGATGCGTGAACTGCTCGCCGGCGCGTGCGACGACGGCGCACGATCGGTAGCGGCGGAGATCGCCGCGATGCCGACGCCCATCGAGATCGTGCCGACGTTGGAGGCACTCGTGGAGTGATGCGTCGGTCAGCCGCCAGCGGCAGCCAGCTGCTCCTCGGTGAGACCGCAGTTCAGGCCGGCAGCGAGCAGGAGCGCCTCCACCTCCGGCGGTCGCGGTGAGCTGGCGATCCCGAGCGCCAGCAGATCGGGCTCGCTCGTCGTGGCCAGCAGGTCGTCGGCAGCGCACCGGGCGACACCCGGGTCGACGCCGGCGCCGACCAATGCGTCGTAGAACGCACCGGCCACGAGACCGCTCGGCCGCTCCGCCGGCCCCGGCGGCAACGTGTTGCCGGGGGCGAGCGTGGTGGTCGGTGGCGTCGTCGTCGTCGGCGGGATGGTGGCTGGTGCCTCCACCGCCTCCATCATCGGCGGTGCTGCGACTGCGATCTCCTCGTCGCCGATCGCTCCGGCCACGAGCACGGCACCTGCGACGGCGAGCGCGACGCCCAAGAGGACGCCGGCGGTCGCTCGCGAACGGTGCGGCGTGGCCGCCCGCTCCCCCATCATCAGCAGGCCGCGACGGTCGGCTTCCTGCACCAGCGGTGGGACCACCACCAACGCGGACAGCAACGCAACGGCGATGTTGATCGTCACCACCATCCCGAAGTCACTCAGCAGCGGCAGGCTGGAGAACATCAGCACCGCGAACCCGCCGAGCGTCGTCAGCGCCGAGGTGAAGAACGCGCGTCCGGTGCGCTCCGCAGCGACTCGCGTGCTCTCTGCCGGGTCGAGGCCCCGCCCGCGCTCTTCTGAGTAGCGCGCGACGAGCAGCACGGAGAACTCGGCACATGTGGCCACAACGAGCGGACCGCCCACGGTGGTGAGCGGGCTGAGGGTGATGCCGAGCGTGCGCACGAGCACTGCGGAAGCGCCAGCGGCCAGCAACACCGGCACCATCGTCAGCAGGCCCCGCACGACATCGCGGTACAGCAACATCAAGAACGCGGCCACCAGGACGAGCGCAACGATGGTGAGCTCGGCCCGGTTGGCGGTGATGTTCGCCAACAGCCCGACGCCCACGACGGCGAGACCGCCCGGTGTTGCCGATGAGGCAGCCGGCAGGATCGCGCCCTCACCTGGATCGGAGATCGCTGCCTTCACGCGATCGAGCACGACAGCACGTTCCTCGAGCGACGACGGTCCCACCTGGAACAGCACCTGGGTGGCGTTACCGTCGTCGCCGACGAGCACGCGCTGCAACGATGCTGGCGCCGAACGATACGCCTGCAGCATGTCGAGCCCGGTGGGCGGCAACACCGTCGTGCCGGGTACCTCGGCCAACCAACCCACGGTCGACGCCAGGCTCGATGCCTCGGCGAGCTCCGGGTTCTCATCGAGCGAACGGAGCACGAGGTCGAACATGAAGGCGCCCATCTGATCGGTGAACACACCTTCGCTCGGGGCACTCTCGGTCTCGACGAACACGCCGAGCGTCGAGGCGAACCCGGTCTCGCGTTCCAGGGTCCGGGCGTTGACGATCGAGGCACTCGCAGGGTCAGCCCAGTTCACCGGATCGCTCTCGATCTTGGTCCCACCCTCGAGCGCCAGACCGAGAACCGGGATCGCGACCGCGATCACCACCAGCGGCCACACCGTCCAATGCGGGAGGCTGCCGAGCCGATCGACCGTGCGCTCCACCCAGCCGAGCCGCGGCGCCACCGTGGTCGGCGACCGACGTTCCCGTGCGCCGAGGATCGCGTTCGGCACGACAACACCGGCGACGAGCAGGGCGACGATGCCGATCGACAGCAACACACCGAAGTCCTGCACCATCGGCACCTTCGAGATGCGCACGGTGAGGAACGCGATCACAGCGGCCACGGTCGCGGTGAGCAAGGGACCGCCCAGGTGCGCCATCGTCTCCGCGAACGGCGACGGGTCGTGGTCCATCGCGCGCTCCTCCTCCACCCGGTTCTGCACCTGAATCGCGAATTCGATGCCGAGACCGATCAGGATCGGCAGACCAGCGATCGTGACGAGCGACAGCATCGTGCCGGTGGCACCGAACGCGCCGAAGCCCCACAGCACGCCGATCACCATGCCGGCGAGCGGCAGCAGGCGCCAGCGCACCCGGAACGCGACCAACAGGATGACGATCATCACCGCGACCGCGATCGCGCCGAGGGTGAGCATCCCGCCCTGCAGGTACTCGTTGATGTCGGTCAGGAACGTCGGCGTGCCGGTGATGGTCACCGTCGCGTTGGCGAACTCGCGGCCAGCCAACGCATCCTGCACTGCGGTCGAGCCGGCCGCGAGGTCGTCGAGCGATGCGTTGCCCACGAGGATTGCGGCGAACACGGCATGGCGCGGGTCGGGCACGAAGGCTCGCAGTGCGGTGCGCACCACCAGCGTGTCCTGAGGTGGCGACACCAGTGCGCCGTCGGCATCGAGCGTGAAGCCGTCGTTGGCGAACACGAGGAACCTCACCCACTCGGGGTTGGCGAAGCTCTGCTCGCCTGCCGCACCCAAGCGCAGCGTCGTGATGGTGGCGTCGACCCGCCGGCGTTCTTGGGCACCGGCGTCGGGTTCACGCTCGATCGTGCGGGCCAGTATCTCGCTCGCGGTGCCGGAGGTGATCAGGTCCTGGGTCCAGGCCAGCAGCGTCACGGGCGACACCACCGCTTGCACGGTCGGGCTGTCGGCGAGGAGGAGCTCGATCTCGTCGAGCTGCGCGATCGTGTCGGGAGTGAACAGGTCGACCACGGTGCGCCCCTCGGGCACGGTGAACAGCACCACCATGTTCTCGCCGCCGAACAGCGCTTGATACCGCTCGTTGTCCTTGGCCACCTTCGAGGCCGGGTCGATGTAGCTGTCCTGGCCGGTGGCGAAGTCGAGTCGAGCGAGACCGAGCGTCGCGATCGCCGTCACTCCCAACACGCCCACCAGCACCACCATGGTGCGCCGGCTGAGCCACGCCCCGATCGAACGCCACGCGTGCATCTCGACGACCCCCTCGAACTCGTTGACACCGACGTGCGGTGACGTTTCGACGGTAGGCACGCCCTCGCGACGGCGGCCAGGGTCGTCCGGCCCGATTCGTCGTGGTGACGCGCACGGGCCCGGCGGCGTCACGCGGACGCGCGCCGGGCCCGGCTCGCAGGAACGTGTCCGACCCGGGATTACCGAGCGGCGGCGAAGCCGATCTCGAGGTCGGCGAGGATGTCCTCGATCGACTCGAGACCGACGCTGAGACGCACGAGGCCCGGGAACACACCGGCGGAGATCTGCTCTTCCTCGGTGAGCTGGCTGTGCGTGGTGCTGGCCGGGTGGATCACGAGGCTGCGCACGTCACCGATGTTGGCCACGTGGCTGTGGAGCTCGAGTGCTTCGACGAACTTCTGGCCGGCCTCGCGGCCACCCTTGATGTTGAACGCGATGACCGAGCCATAGCCCTTGCCGCCGCCGTACTTCTTGGCTCGCTCGTGCCACGGGCTGCTCGTCAGACCGGCATAGGCCAAGTCCTCGACTTCGGGCCGGCCGGACAGGTACGCAGCCACCTTGTCGGCATTCGACCAGTGACGGTCCATCCGCAGGCTCAGTGTCTCGAGGCCTTGGAGGATCATGAACGCATTGAACGGCGAGATCGCCGAACCGAGGTCGCGCAGCATCTGCACTCGGGCCTTGATGATGTACGAACCCGGCGCCGAGAGCGGGCCAGAACGGCAGACCGTGGTAACTGGGGTCGGGCTCGGTGAAGTTCGGGAACCTGCCGCTGGCGCCGAAGTCGAAGGTGCCGCCGTCGATGATCGCGCCACCGATCGATGTGCCGTGTCCGCCGATGAACTTCGTGAGGCTGTGCACCACGATGTCGGCGCCCCACTCGAACGGGCGGATGAGGTAGGGCGTCGGGACGGTGTTGTCGACGATCAGCGGGATGCCGTTCGCATGGGCGATCTTGCTCACCCCTTCGATGTCGAACACGTCGTTCTTCGGGTTCGCGAGCACCTCGCCGTAGAACGCCTTCGTGTTCGGCCGGATGGCCGAGGCCCACTGCTCGAGATCGTGCGGATCGTCGACGAAGCTGACCTCGATGCCCATCTTGGGCAGCGTGTAGTGGAACAGGTTGTAGGTCCCCCCGTACAGCGACGGGCTGGAGACGATGTGGTCGCCGGCTTCGGCAAGGGTGAGGATCGCGATCGTCTCGGCCGCCTGGCCAGATCCGACCACCAGCGCTCCGGGAAGGCCGACGGCCGTGGTGACACCGCCCTCCAAGCTCGACAGGCGCGCCTCGAGCGCGCCCTGCGTGGGGTTCATGATGCGGGTGTAGATGTTGCCGATCTCAGCGAGCGCGAAGAGGTTCTGGGCGTGGGCCGAATCACGGAACTCGAAGCTCGTGGTCTGGTAGATCGGCACGGCGCGGGCACCGGTGGCCGGGTCCGGCTCGCCGCCCACATGGATCTGACGGGTCTCGAAACCCCACTCCTGCGACATCTGTCTTCCCCTCTCGTCGTACTGCCGTCGTTTTGGCGTCGTGTTGGCGGCGCCACCCTACTGGTCCAATTCCCGACTGAACAAGTCGGAATTACCGCGTGCCGGAAAACGAAACTGGTCGCGCATCGTTGCGGTTTCCGCAACGATGCGCGACCAGAACGAATCGGAGTTGGATGATCGTCGGATCAGCCGCCGCTGACGTCGGACACCCTCTGCTTGCCGGCACCGAGGAACGGCATCATCGAACGCAGCTGGGCGCCGACCGCTTCGATCTGGTGCTGGCGACCGGTCTCCTGGAGCTCGGTGAACTTCGGACGGCCGGCTTCGCTCTCGGCCACCCACTCCTTCGCGAACTTGCCGCTCTGGATCTCCTTCAGGATCTTCTTCATCTCCAGCTTGGTCTTCGCATTGACGACGCGTGGGCCGCGGGTGAGGTCGCCGTACTCGGCGGTGTCCGAGATCGAGTAGCGCATGCCGGCGATGCCTTCTTCGTACATCAGGTCGACGATCAGCTTCACCTCGTGCAGGCACTCGAAGTACGCCATCTCGGGTTGGTAACCGGCCTCGACGAGCGTCTCGAACCCGGCCTGCACCAGCGAGGTGACACCGCCGCAGAGGACGGCCTGCTCACCGAACAGGTCGGTCTCGGTCTCCTCCGCGAAGGTGGTCTCGATCACGCCGGCCCGAGCGCCACCGATGGCTGCGGCGTAGCTGACGCGCGAGCTCCTTGGCACCACCGGTCGCGTCCTGATGGATGGCGATGAGCGCCGGCACGCCGCCACCCTCGGTGTAGGTGCGACGGACGAGGTGACCTGGACCCTTCGGGGCCACCATGATCACGTCGACGGTCTTCGGTGGACGGATGCGCTTGAAGCGGATGTTGAAGCCGTGGGCGAACACCAGGGCCTTGCCCTTGCGCATGTGCGGCTTGATGAACTGCTCGTAGGTGGCCTTCTGCTCGGTGTCGGGCATGGTGAGCATGATCACGTTGGCCCACTTCGCGGCCTCGGCGATCCCCATCACCTTGAGGCCGGCGGCCTCTGCCTTGGCGGCCGACTTCGAGCCCTCCCGCAGTCCGACGACCACCTCGACGCCCGACTCCTTCAGGTTGAGTGCATGGGCATGCCCCTGGGAGCCGTAGCCGATGATGGCCACCTTGCGTCCCCGGATGATCGACGGATCGCAGTCCGCCTCGTAGTACATCTGTGCGGCCATCTCAGCCAGCCTTTCCTTGCTTGTTCGAGACCGCGCGGAGACGGGCCTCACGATCGAGTTTGGGAAGCGCAACACGTCCGGTGCGCTGGAGCTCGACGATGCCGTACCCGGAGAGCAGCTCGACGAAGTCGTCGAGCTTGTCAGGATGGCCGTCGAGCGACACGGTAATCGCCTCGACGCCGACCGCGAGGATCTTGCCTTCGAAGATGTTCACGAGCTCGACCACCTGCCCGCGCTGGTCAGCGGAGGCACGCACCGTGGCGAGCAGCAGCTCGCGCTCCACCGAGCGGCGCGGATCGAGCTCGCTGATCTTCACGACCTCGATCAGCTTGAACAGCTGCTTGGTGATCTGCTCGAGCGATGTGCCTTCCACGTCGACGACGATCGTGATCCGGCTGAAGCCCTCCTCTTCGGCAGGGGCGACCGCGAGGCTGTAGATGTTGAAGTCGCGGCGGGCGAACAGGCTGGCCACGCGGGCGAGCACGCCGGGCCGGTTCTGGACCAGGACCGAGAGGATGTGGTGGTTGATGTCTGTGGTGCTGGTGGGGCTCATCGCAGTGCGCTCCGGCGCTCTTCCTGTGCGGCCGGGAGCAAGACGTCATCGTTGCTGAACCCGGCGGGGACCATGGGGAACACCTTCTCGCGGGCATCGACGCGGAAGTCGATGACGACGGGACGGTCGTTGATGCTGTTGGCCTTGTCGATGGCCGGCTGCACCTCTTCGGGGCTGTCGACGCGGATCCCGACGCAGCCCATCGCCTCGGCCCACATCACGAAGTTGGGCACGTCGGGCGAGAGGTACACCTCGCTGTAACGCTCGTCGTAGAACATCTCCTGCCACTGGCGCACCATGCCGAGATAGCTGTTGTTGAGGATCGCGATCTTCACCGGGATCCGCTCCACTGACGCCGTGACGAGCTCCTGCGCTGTCATCTGGAAGCAGCCGTCGCCGTCGATCGCCCACACCGTCTTGTCGGGGTGGGCAACCTTCGCGCCGATCGCGGCCGGGACGCTGAAGCCCATCGTGCCGAGACCACCCGAGTTCACCCAGGTGTACGGCTCCTCGAAGTGCCAGTACTGACTGCTCCACATCTGGTGCTGGCCGACGCCGCTGACCAGGATCGTGCCTGGCGGGGCGTTGTCGCGGAGCTGCTCGAGGCAGAACTGCGGCTTGAGCGCCTCGCCGGGCTCGCTCGGCTCGTAGCTGAGTGGGAACTGCTCTTGCCATCCACTGATGCGGCTCTTCCACGCACCGGTGTCGGCCTGGACGCTGCCGGCAGCAAGGAGATCGCGGATCGCCTTCGTGATCTCTTCGATGCAGTACTTGGCGTCGCCGACGATCGGCACGTCGGGCTTGCGAACCTTGCCCTGTTCGGCCGGGTCGATGTCGACATGGATCACCTTCGCCTCGGGTGCGAAGCCCGAGATCTTGCCGGTGATGCGGTCGTCGAAGCGGGCGCCGAGGTTGATCAGCAGATCTGCCTTCTGCATCGCGGTGATCGCGGTGGCGTTGCCGTGCATGCCAGGCATCCCGAGGCACAGCGGATGGCTGTCGGGGAACGCGCCTCGCGCCATGAGCGTGGTGACCACATGGATGCCGGTGAGCTCGGCCAGTTCGCGGAACGCCTCGGCGGCGCGGGCTTTCAGGATGCCGCCGCCGGCGTAGAGGATCGGCCGCTCGCTTTCGAGGATGAGCTTTGCCGCCTCCTTGATCATCCGCGGGTGACCCTTCACGTTCGGGCGATAGCCGGGCAGGCTGGCGACGACCTCCTCGTCAGTCGGCCAGTACCACTCCATCATCGTGGTGAGCACGTCCTTCGGGACGTCGATGAGGGTGGGGCCAGGGCGCCCGGTGGTGGCGATGTGGAATGCCTGGCGCACGGCCATGGGCAGATCCTGTGCCGTCATCACCAGTTCGTTGTGCTTGGTGCAGCTTCGGGTGATGCCCACCGTGTCGCACTCCTGGAACGCATCGGTGCCGATGGCCGTGGTGGGCACCTGACCGGTGATGCACACCATGGGAATCGAGTCCATGTACGCGTCCATCAGCGGCGTGACCATGTTGGTGGCGGCCGGGCCGCTGGTCACCAGGGCGACGCCGGGGCGGCCGGTGACATGGGCGTAGCCCTCCGCCATGTGGCCGGCCCCCTGCTCGTGACGCACGAGGATGTGGCGGATCGTGCTGTCGAGCAGCGGATCGTACGCCGGGAGGATGCAGCCGCCGGGGAGGCCGAACACCACTTCGACGCCTTCCATCTCGAGGCTCTTGATGAGGGCCTGGGCCCCGGTGATCTTCATGGATGACTCCTGGTACTGCGGTGACTGGCGGACTGGTGGGGATCAGCGGACTGGTGGCGGAACTGACGTCTCGTGGCGGCGACGGAACGGGTGCGGTGGCGGAGCCCGAAAAATCAAACGGCCTCCCGATCGGGAGGCCTGGACGCACGCGAAGTATGGGCGCGAGCGTCTACACGACGATGACTACAAGACCGGTCGGGGCGAAAGCGCGCACGGGCGCAAGTAAACCACGCATCCGGATCGATTGGCAACCCGCGATCGCGGACTCCGGGTCTCGCGGTCGGCTGATCAGGGCTCGGGCACGTCGGCGAGGTCGGCGTCGATCTCGTCCAGGAGGCCATCGAGGTCGTCGAGGGCCTGTTCGAGTTCGGCCACCTCAGCCTCGGTGAGCAGATCGCCGATGGTGGTGACCACTGCGGCCACCGATGTG
Organism: uncultured Acidimicrobiaceae bacterium; assembly: GCA_963791635.1. Lineage (GTDB taxonomy): Bacteria > Actinomycetota > Acidimicrobiia > Acidimicrobiales > Ilumatobacteraceae > VFMC01. The sequence continues at coordinate 830,021 of CAWBTC010000017.1, read as the reverse complement.
GCAGTGCCATCGATCGTGACCACCACCGTGTCCGCTGTATCCGCCGTGTCCGCGTCGTCGGCGGTCACCACGGAGACCGCAGACGCCTCGGGGGCCGTCGCCGTCGACGTCGGCCCGGAGCCGCCCCCGTTCTCGCCGCCACACCCGCCGACTGCGAGTACGGCGAGTACGGCGGGCGCGGCGAATCCAGCGAGTCCGGTGACGAGTGGGCCACGACGACCCCGGCCGTAACGTCGGCGCCGGGTCATCCCTGCACGCCGTGCTCGGCGCAGAGCATCACGAGCCGGTCGAGTTGGGCACGCCGGTCTTCGAGCGAGGCCCGTCGCGCGGTGAGACGGTCGAGGCGACGCTCGAGGTCGGCGGCCACCCGTGGCCGGTTGTTCGACTCGGCACGGGTGACCGCCACGCGGAACCAGGCAAGCGATCCGCGCTGCGATGCGTCAGCGTCGAGCCGGTCGATCGCGGTCTGGAGCCGGGTCTCGGCCGTCGGAACGCGGGCACAGGCAGCCTCGAGTCGTGGCCGAAGGTCGCCGTCGTCGGCGTGGGCGGTCGCGACCCCGCCCGCTGGACCGGTGATCCCTCCCATGACGACGGCCACGACGGCCACGACGGTGACCATGGCACTGCCGAGGAACAAGCGACGCAGGAGCCGTCGAACGGGTCGCAGGCGCGTCACCCGACGCGCCCGCGGCGCCCGAGGCACCTGTCGCATCCGACGCACACGGAGTCTGCGGTTCATGCCTGTCCCTTCCGTTCTCCCGGTCGGTCCGGGCCACGAGCACCAACGTAGGCCCCAGGTGTGATGATTCTGTGAGGCTCCGGACGGCCTAGCCTGGTCCACCGCACACTCTCCCGGTGGCATCTACAGCCAGCACCAGCCAGCAGCAGCCTGCACCAGCACGAGCAGCAGAAAATCGCCAGCCGCGGCCACGGACCGCCCACCGGATCCCTCTCGGAGCTCACACCATGACACCAACCATCGCCCCCGCCACCGGCCGCCTCGGCGTGCTCACGGTCGGCCTCGGCGCCGTCGCTTCCACCCTGATCGCCGGCGTCGAGCTCGTGAAGCGGGGTCAGGGCCTCCCGATCGGGTCGCTGACCCAGATGGGCACGATCCGGCTCGGCAAGCGCACCGATGGCCGCAGCCCGCTGGTCAAGGACTTCGTGCCGCTCGCCTCGCTCGACGACATCGTCTGGGGTGCGTGGGACGTGTTCCCCGACGATGCCTACGTCGCCGCGTCACGCGCCGGTGTGCTCGAAAGCGGCAAGCACCTCGAGGGCATCGCCGACGCGTTGCGCGAGGTGCGGCCGATGCCTGCCGCGTTCGAGCGCAAGTACGCCCGCAACCTCGAGGGCGAGCACACCAAGGGTGACATCGGCAAGCGCGCGATGCTGAACGCGATCCGCGAGGACATCAACCGGTTCCGCGAGGACAAGCAGGTCGAGCGAGTCGTGATGATCTGGTGCGCGAGCACCGAGATCTTCATCGAGCCGGGTCCGGCACATCAGGACATCGAGAGCTTCGAGGCTGCGATCGACGCCAATGACGACCAGATCGCGCCGTCGATGCTGTACGCCTACGCAGCGATCCTCGAGGGCGTGCCGTTCGCCAACGGGTCGCCGAACCTCGCGGTCGACACGCCGGTGCTGCGCAAACTCGCCACCGAGCGCAACGTGCCCATCAGCGGCAAGGACTTCAAGACCGGCCAGACGCTGATGAAGACCGTGCTCGCCCCGATGCTGAAGGCCCGCCAGCTCGGGCCTGTCGGGCTGGTACAGCACCAACATCCTCGGCAACCGCGACGGCGAGGTGCTCGACGCCCCCGAGAACTTCAAGACCAAGGAGGAGTCGAAGCTCGGCGTGCTCGAAGACATCCTCGAGCCGACGAAGAACCCCGACCTCTACGGCAACGTGTTCCACAAGGTGAGCATCAACTACTACCCGCCCCGTGGTGACAACAAGGAGGGCTGGGACAACATCGACATCTTCGGGTGGCTCGGCTACCCGATGCAGATCAAGGTCGACTTCCTCTGCCGCGACTCCATCCTGGCGGCACCGCTGGCGCTCGACCTCGTGCTGTTCAGCGACCTCGCCCAGCGCGCCGGTCTCGGCGGCATCCAGGAGTGGCTGAGCTTCTACTACAAGAGCCCGCAGGTGGCGCCGGGCCTGTACCCCGAGCACGACCTGTTCGTGCAGCTCACCAAGCTGAAGAACACGCTGCGGTGGATGATGGGCGAGGACCAGATCACCCACCTCGGCCGCGAGTACTACGACGAGCTCCAGGACTGACCCGGCCGGGGCGGTGATCCCCGGGCGGCCCGATCACACCTGCGGGGTCCGCCCCGCCATGATCTCTGTCAGGAGATGAGCGTCGAGGTTGCCGCCGCACAAGATGGTGGCGACACGACGCCCTCGCTGTTGGAGGCGTTCCTGCAACAACCCGGCGGTGGCGATCGCACCGGCCGGCTCAGCGAGGTTGTGCGTGGTCCGCAGCAGGACCCGGATCGCCTCGGCCGCACTCGTCTTCGGTGACCTCCACGATGCGCGCTGCGCCACGCACGATCCGATCGATCGCCTCGGGCACCGGCACACGGCAGGCGACGCCGTCGACGAAGGTGTCGGCCGTCTCCGTGTTGACTGGCACGACCGGCCGCGAAGGACCGCGCCGTCGCATTGGCACGTTCGGCCACCACACCGACGATCTCGGCGCGCAGGCCCAGCAGGTCACGGACGGCGATCACCCCACAGATGCCCGAACCCATGTCCGACCGGAACGTAGACGGTGTCGAGCTCGCTGCCCGCTTCCCGGACGGCCCCGAACAGCTCGAGCGCGTAGGTCGCCACGCCGCAGCACGAGGTCGTCGTGGAACGACGGCACCAGCTCGAGACCGCGCTCGCCGGCGAGTTGTTCGGCGTGTTCTCGCGCGGCCTGGAAGTCATGCCCGAACTCCACGAGCTCGGCACCCCACGCACGCATCGCAGCGTTCTTGTCAGGGCTGTTGCCGTGGGGAACGACGATCGTGACGGCCAGGCCCGCGGCGGTGCCGGCCAGGGCGATGCTCTGACCGTGGTTCCCGCGGGTGGCGCTGATCAGACCGCGCACGTCGGGCCGTTCGCGGACGAGCCGGTCGACGTACACGAGGCCACCCCGCACCTTGAATGCACCTGTGGGCGTGTGGTTCTCGTGCTTGACCCACACCTCGGCCGCACCGATCTCAGCGGCGAGCAGCGGCCATGCGTACTGGGGTGTGGGCGGGACGCGCCTGCCCACCACCTTGTGGGCCGCCTGGAGCTCGTCGATCGTGATGGTACCTCCGGTGCCGGCGTGGGTCATGCCACGATCACCCGGTGCAGCACGACGTCGTGGGGCTCGAGCGGCAGCTCGTCGACGAGTTGCTCGGCGAAGCACGCACCGACGGTGAAGGCCCGGGTGCCGGGCAGGAAGCGGTCGTAGTAGGCCTTGCCGTGCCCCAGTCGGGCGCCTGCGGCGGTGAACGCCACCCCCGGCACGATGATCAGGTCGATCGTCGCTGGATCGACGGGTGGCCCCTGCGGCTCGCGAATTCCCCACGTCGCCGGCATCGTGCCTGTGCCGACGAGCGCGGGTTCGAGCCGGTCGCCGACGATGCGGGGCAGCACCAGCACCTTGCCGTCGCGTTGGAGCCGAGCGAACAACCCATCGGTCTCCGGTTCGGTGACCATCGAGTCGAAGGCCATCACGATGTGCGCCGATCGGTACTCGGGCAGCTCGGCGACCTCGGCCCACAGCTGCACACTCCGCAGGGTGCGGTCATCGATCAGCTCGCACGTCTGGCGCATCCGCCGACGCAGGGTTGGCTTGTCGATCACGCACACAGGATCGCACACAGCATTGCCCTCCGAACCGCGGACAGGCTCCGCGTCTACAGTCGCCCTCATGTCGATCGACCCCATGAAGTTCCGCCAGGTGCTGGGCCACTTCCCCACCGGAGTCACCGTCGTGACGGGCATCCTCGACGACGAACCGGTCGGCTTCACCATCGGCTCGTTCACCTCGGTCTCGCTCGATCCACCCCTCGTGGGCTTCCTGCCGATGGTCACGTCCGACCGCTGGCACAAGATCCGTGAGTCGGGCTCGTTCTGCGTGAACGTGCTCGGCCACGACCACGGCGACCTGTGTTGGCAGTTCGCGAAGAGCAGCATCGAGCAACCCTTCGAAGGCGTCGCGTGGCACCCGTCGGACATCACCGGCTCACCCGTGTTGGACGTGGCGATCGCGTTCATGGACTGCACGATCGACGAGGTCTACGACGCCGGCGACCACCATTTCGTGATGGGTCGCGTCGTGGAGCTCGAACACGCCGATCCCGAGACCGAGCCGCTGCCACTGCTGTTCTTCAAAGGCGGCCTCGGCCAGTTCCAGGCGCACTGAGCCGTGTCTGATCCTCATGCGGCACGCGCCGCGGCGTTCGACGTCATCGCAGTCGTCGGGTTCGTCGCAGCCGGCCGCCGCACGCACGCAGAGGGAGCCAGCGCGTTCGAGGAAACCGTGAAGATCGCTGCACCGTTTCTCATCGGCCTCGCAGCAGGATGGCTGGCCGCACGTGCGTGGCGGCGCCCTGAGGCACTCGTCACCGGTGCCGGCATCTGGATCGTCACCGTCGTGGTCGGTCTCGTCCTGCGCCGCACGCTGTTCGACCGCGGAACGGCCGCATCGTTCGTCGTGGTCGCCACAGTGGTCACTGGCTCACTGTTGGTCGGCTGGCGGGCCGTGCATCTGCTCCTGGCCCGCCGCCGAATCAGCTGATCTGCCGGCTGATCTGCCGGCTGGGCCGCACCCGGCGACGCTGCCGGCACCGACCGCGCCGCCCGTCCGCTCGACCCGGCGATGGTGACTACGCTGCGGCCATGTCCAAGACACGTGTCACCAGCTCGTCTGCGCCCACCGAACTCCTGGGCACCGTCGGCCTGTTCGCCGGCCTCCCGAAGCGCAAGCTGCAGCAGGTGGCCGACATGTGTCGGGAGCACTCGTTCGCGCCAGGTGACGCGATCGTGTCAGAGGGCGACCGGAGCGGACGCTTCTACCTCATCGTCGAAGGCGACGCGTCGGTGAAGGTCCACGGACGCCTGGTCGCCACGCTCGGACCCGCCGAGTACTTCGGTGAGTTCGCTGTGCTCGACCAGGCACCACGGTCGGCGACGGTCACGGCGATCACACCGGTGCGCGCCTACTCGCTTGCATCGATCACGCTGCGCCCACTGCTCAAAGAGGAGCCCGAGATCACCTACCGCCTCCTGCTCAACGCGTGTCAACGGCTCCGCGCCCTCGAGGGCTCACTCAGCTGAAAGTCTCGTCGACACCGGCCGACACCCGAGTGCTCATTGCGCAATCTCCACTTGGGCGTCCAGGCTGTCCCGGAGCGCATCACCCAGCAGCACGAAAGCAGCCACCGTGGCGGTCAGGAACAAGGCCGGGAAGATGATCAGGTGTGGGGTCTGGCCGTACGAGCGCTGCCCCTGCTCGATCATGAGGCCCCACGAGATCGACGGGATCTGGAGCCCGATGCCGAGGTAGGTGAGCGTCGACTCGGCAGCGATCAACGCACCAGCTGCCAGGCTCGAGTACGCGGCGATCACCGGGAGCGCGTTGGGCAGCACATGCCGCCACACGACATGGACCGAGCTGGCACCGGCGGCCCTCGCGGCTTCGATGTAGTCCTTGACGAGCACGGATCGCGCCGAGCCGCGCGCGATCCGAGCAGTGGCCGGCCAGCCGAGCAACGACAGGGCCACCGCGATCTCGAACGGGCTGCGCTGATCGCCTGCCAGCAGCGCCAACAGCAGGATCGCGCCCACCACGAATGGGATGCCGAGCGTGACATCGCCGAGGCGACGCACGACAGAGTCGACCCATCCACCACGTGCAGCAGCGATCACCCCGAAGGAGGTACCGAGCACGGCGATCATCAGCGCGCTGCCCACTCCGATCAGCAGTGAGGGTCGTGCACCTCGCACCACCTGGTTGAACACATCGCACCCCTGCGCATCGGTGCCGAACCAGTGATCGGCCGATGGTGTCAGCCGGTCCTGATAGGAACCGTCCTGGGCCCGGATGGAACACGAACGCCCGCTGCCGCCGTTGCCCGACAGCGTGATGATCGGGGAAGGGGCCACGACGAAGACCACCACCACCGCCATCAGCACCACGGCCAGGCGGAACCGGGCGAGGCGCACGAGCCTCGAAAGCCAGAGGCGGGTCACGTCGTACCTGCTCTCAGCCGGGGATCGAGCAGCATCGCCGCCATGTCGACCAACAGGTCGACCACGAGATACACCACGATCACGAACATCGTGAACCCGACCACGACGACGTTGTCACGTTGACTGATCGCGCGGGCGATCACGTTGCCCACACCCGGGAGATTGAACACGCGCTCCACCACGACGCTCCCGCCGATCAGCGCGCCCACCTCCAGGCCGAAGAAGGTGACGATCGTGGTGAGCGAGTTGCGCACCACATGGCGGCGAGTCACCTGTCGCGAGGGGATGCCCTTGCTCGCGGCGGTCCGCACGTGAGGAAGGTGAGCCTGCTCGAGCACCTCGGTCCGCATGATCCGCACCGCGAACGCGGTCCCGCCTATCGCAAGCACGATTGCCGGCAGGACGTACGCGACGAGCCCGTCGTCCGTACCGGCCACGGGCAGCAGCTCCCATCGCACGCCGAGCAGGTACTGGCCGACCGACGCAACGACGAACAGCGGCGCAGCAATCCCGAGCGTGCACAGCGCGACCAGGACGCGGTCGAATCGTCCACCACGGCGCATCCCCACCGCAGTGCCGGCGATCACGCCGACCACGACCTCGAGCACCAGGGTCGCCAGGAGCAGCATGGCCGTCACCGGCAGAGCCGCGAACAACATGTCCGTCACCGGGCGCCGGCTCGCGTACGACTCGCCGAGGTCGCCCCGCACCAGCCTGCCGAGCCAGTGGAGGTACTGGCTCGGCAGGCTGTCGTCGAGGCGGTAGCGAGCGCGGATCGCTTCCAGTGTTGATGGGGAGACCTTTCGTCCGCCTGCCACCGTGCGTGCCGGATCTCCCGGCAGCGCGAACGTCACGCCGAAGACCACCACCGTGGCGAGGAAGAAGGTGACGAAGGCACCGCCGAGACGCCGAACCGCCCAAGCGCTCATGGCCTCATCACCTCCTTCGTCGCCTGCTCGACCGATCCCGGCGACTCGCTGTCGCCCCGACGCCCTGTGCCTTCAGCCGATCAGTCCGCCACCTCGACGAGTTCGAGCCGGTAGAGCGCACCGGCATCGATGATCAATCCGCTGATCCTCTCCAAGTGCACCGCCGCGTCACGGCCGAAGGTCATCGGAATCATCGGCAGGTCGGTGAGCACGATCTGCTCGGCCCGGTTGAGGAGATCCGGCACCTCGGCGGGGTCGGTGGACGTCTCCACCTGGGTCATCAACGCGTCGAACTCGTCGCTGGCGTAGCTCAGGTTGTTGGCACCGGATGCGCTGCCGAAGAGTGGCTGGATCATGCTGTAACCAGACGGGTAGTCCCAGACCCAGCCGAGCTCGAATGGACCCTCGACCTTGTCCGCTGCTGTCTCTTCGAGGTACTGCGCGAACTCGAAGCTGCGCACCTCGACCTCGATGCCGAACGCTTCGGTCCAGGTGTTCGTGAGGAACTCGATCACGGCCTGACCATCGTCGGCGATGTCGTAGAGGACGATCTTCGTTCCAGGCTCGACGCCCGACTTCTCGAAGTGTTCCTGCGCGAGGGCGAGGTCGAAGACACACGCCGCGCACGGCTCCTGGCTCGCGCCCGGCACCTGCGGTGGCACATAGCCGTACGCGGCTTCCACCGCTCCCTGGAGCACCCGATCCGCCAGGGCCTCGCGGTCGATCGACATCGACAACGCGGTGCGGAAGTCGAGGTTGTCGAACGGGGCTCTGCCGACCGGTAGGCCGATGTAGTTGAGCGCCGCGGTCGGCGTCTGAATGAGCAGTTCGCCGTACTCGTCCTTGGCCGCCTGGAACTCCTCGGGCGGTACGCCGCGCACGATGTCGAGCGATCCGGCCTGGTAGTCACGGTACGAGGTGAGGATCTCGGAGTAGATGCGGAACTCGATCTCGCCGGTCTTTCCGGCAGGGCCGGCGTAGTTCTCATTGCGCACCAAGGTGATCGACTCGTTGTGCTGCCAGGGCTCGACCATCTGGTACGGGCCGTTGCCGATCGGCTGCTCGGTGAAGGCCTCGGCCGCCGCCGCATCGTCGGCGAGCTCCGATGGGACGGGTGCGAACACCGGATAGGTGAGCAGCATCGGCAGCAACGAGAACGGGGCGTCGGTGACGATCTGCAGCGTGTCGTCGTCGACCGCGCTCACCCCCGCCACCTCGACGTCGCCGATCCCCCCCGATGCCTCTGCGTCGAGCACGTCAGCCCAGCCCGAGATCGGGTAGCCCTGATAGCCGGCCGGCGCAGCGAGATCAGGGTCGGCCGAGCGGGAGATCGCGTACACGAAATCGCCGGCGTCCACGGTCGAACCGTCGGAGAACTTCGCGGTCGGGTCGAGCTCGAACGTCCACGTGAGGCCGTCGTCGGCCACCGACCACTCTGTGGCCACACCTGGCTCGAGCTCGAGGTCGGGGTTGAGGGTCGTGAGCGTGGTGAACAACAGCCGCGTCACCTGGAAGCCCTCCACCTCCGAGGACAGAGCCGGGTCGAGCGCGGCCGGCTCTGAGATCGAGATGGAGAAGCTGCCGCCGTCGGCTGACGCGCCGCCGTCGGTGTCGTCTGCGGCAGTGGTGTCGCTGGCGACACCGGACGCATCGGGTGCTTCGGTGTCGGCTGGGGCTGCGGTGGCCCCGGAGGCGACGGTTGCGCTGGTGACCGGGGCGACGGCGTCGTCACCGTCGTCGGAACAGGCGGCCATCGTCAAGGCGATGACGACCGCACTCGCAATGAGGGATCGATGGACGCGGATGGGTGAGTGGGCTCTGGTGGACTGCATCGAGTCGTCCTTTCGACGATGATCCGGCCGGAGCCGGGGCGAGTGCGAGGTGACGCCATCGAGCATCGGGCTCCGACGTCGGCCTCCGTGTCGACACGCTGCCCCTCGCGTGTCGACAGTGAGTGTGACACAACGCCGCATACCGCCTGCGCGGGATGCGTGAAGGGGCCGCCACGCGACATGGTCGCAAATCGGCGATCGCCGATCTCTCGCTGCTCCGGTGCTTCTGACATCCCATCTGGTAAGGGAAACCTCGCCCCCGAGTCAGGGTCCGAGACCTTGCCATCTGGGAAGCTCACCCTCTGACGGTGGGAAGTATGGTTCTGCTCTCACCGGCGATCCTGCGTCGAATCGAGAGGTTCGGGATGTGCGCGGCTGGAACTGGAGGCAGCAGTGGTGGACGGCCATCTCGAGGTGTGGATCGGCTCGGGGAGACACCTGTTGCCACTCATCTCATCGCGGTGCACGGTCGGCAGTTCACATGACAGCGATCTCGTGATCGACGACCGATCGGTGTCCGCTGTCCACGCGTTGATCGAGAGTCTCGGCGGTTCGTGGTTCGTCGAGGACCTCGGCTCGCGCAACGGAACGTTCGTCGGAGGTCAACGAATCACCGGGCGTCGGTCGATCAGACCGGGTGAGGAGGTCCGGTTGGGCCTCGCTCGTGTCACGTTGCGCGGGGTCGTCGTCGGTCGGCGGGCGACGACCGAGACGATCGACGCGCCGCCGGTCGTCACGCGACGCGAGCGCGAAGTGCTCGTGGCGTTGTGCCAGCCGCTGCTGGCCGGGGACCCGTTCACCGAGCCGGCTTCGATTCGAGAGATCGCCGCGCTGTTGGTGGTATCCGATGCGGCTATCAAGCAGCACCTTGCCAATCTGTTCACGAAGTTCGACATTCTCGAGGGAGACCGCCGGCGCGTCCGGCTCGCGAACGCTGCGCTGACGTCCGGTGCGGTGACGTTGGGCGACCTGCAGCCGGACGACCGAACGTGATCGAGCCGGGTTCGCTCCTGCTCAACGACCGCTACGACGTGCTCGAGGTCGTCGGTCGCGGCGGCGAGGGAACCGTGCTGCGTGCGATGGACCGTCGCCATCACAGGCTTGTGGCGCTCAAACGGCGTCGCCTGCCGGTGGACGACGGGGAAGCCGAGCGTTTCATGCTCGAGGCCCGAACGTTGCTGTCGTTGCCTCCGTATCCGGGTCTGCCACTCGCGCGTGACGACTTCTTCGAGGACGACCACCACTATCTCGTTCTGGACTGGGTCGAGGGCGTCGATCTTGCCTCGTTCGTCTCTGAGCACGGTCGACCGGGTCTGCCGTTGGCGACGGTTCTGCGATGGTTGGCACCGGTCGCTCAGATGCTCACCCACCTCCATCAGTCGACACCGATCATCGTCCACGGTGACGTCAAGCCGGCGAACCTGATCCTGACGACGACAGGTGACATCGCGTTGGTCGACTTCGGTATGTCATCGACACGGGGCGGCGGCAGTCGGGGTGGAACCCCCGGGTTTCGTGCGCCGGATGCGATCACAGCCTCACCGCCGACACGCGCCGTCGACGTGTACGGATTGGCGGCCACCGCTTTCGGGTTGCTGACCGGCGCACCGCCGCACGGGGTCCTGCCCGATTGGGGGATCCGCGACCCTGAGCGGGCAACACGGCTCGAGGCGGCGATTCGCCGGGGCATGGCCACAGACCCTTCTCGTCGCACCGCGACCCCGGGTGAGTTCGTCGAGGAGCTCCGCGCTGGGTGGGATGCGGTACCGGCGGCGACCGGGATCCTGACGTACTTGTCATCAGACGTGGTGATCACGGGTCGTTCATGGCAGGAACATCCGCACGAGGGGATCGCGTTGCGGGCCGACCACGCATTCGTTGTCGACGCGGCGTTGGAGGACCATGGCGGCCGGCAACTCGACGAGACGCCGAGTGCCGGTGTCGTCACGGCGATCTTCGAGCGGGCCGGTGATGCGGTCAAGGCCGCGATCGCGCTCCAAAGGGCGGCGGCATCACGCGCGATCCCGATCAGATGTGCGCTCGATACTGGCGAAGCGGTTCCCGAAGGCGGATATGTCGGCGCGACCCACGCCCGTGTTGGCCGGATCCGTGAGATCGCCGACGCCGGACAGGTGCTGCTGACGGGCGTGACCGCGCGGCTGGCAGCTGCGGACCTCGACGCCGATACCGGCACGGTCGAGCTCGGCCCTCATCGCATCGTCGGGTTCGATCAGCCAGTGGTGTTGTTCGCGATCGATACCCCTGGGATCGCTGTTCCCACCGACCCGGGGGTCTCGCCATACCCGGGGCTGCTCTCCTTTCAACCGCAGGATCGAGAGCTCTTCTTCGGACGCGACGACGTGGTGTCCGACGTGATCAACCGTGTCGCGCATTCGGCGTTGGTCGGCGTCGTCGGCGCCTCGGGAAGCGGCAAGTCATCGCTGCTGCGAGCAGGCGTCGCCCCGCGTCTGGCCGGAGCCGTCGTGATCACGCCGACCGAACATCCGATGGAGGCGATCGCGTCGATCGACGCCGATTCACCACTCCTGGTCGATCAGCTCGAGGAGCTGTTCACGTTGGGCACCGATCCGGTCGAGGCGGCCGAGTTCGTAGAAGCGTTGATGGAACGGTCTGCGCCGCGTGTGCTCACCATCCGAGCAGACATGTACGGATGGCTTGCCAACTACCCGAAGCTGGCGAACGCGGTTGCAGCCGATCACGTGTTGCTCGGCCCGATGACGCATGATCAGCTTCGAGTGGCGATCGAGGGCCCAGCCCACGCACGCGGCTTCGAGCTCGAACCAGGCCTGGTCGAGGTCGCGCTGACCGACGTGGGCCTCGAGCCAGGAGTGCTGCCCCACCTGGCACACGCTCTGCGCGAAACGTGGCTTCGACGTGACGGCCGAACCCTGACGGTGGCCGGGTATCGGGCCGCCGGTGGGGTGCGCGGCGCTCTCACCCAAACGGCAGAGGCGCTGTACACCGCATCGAATGATGACGATCGGCGCCTGCTCGGATCGGTGATGCTGCAGATGGTCGAAGTTGGCGACGGCCTCGGTGTGAGCCGCCGTAGGGTTGCCCTTGCGGATCTGAGTGCGAGTCACCCTGGAAGAGAAGTCGGGTCGCTCGTGACTCGTTTGGCGGCATCTCGGCTGGTCACGATCGATGCGGAATCGGTGGAACCTGCCCATGAGGCACTGCTTCGGGACTGGCCTCGGCTGCGCGAGTGGATCGACGAAGCCCGCGACGACCTCCGTGTGCAGCGAGCGCTCAGCGCTGCCTCTGCGGAGTGGGCTCGCCGATCCCGTGATCCTGCGGATCTGTTTCGCGGGTCGAAGCTGACCGGTGCTGTCGACTGGAGCTGCGCTCACACCGATCAGGTCAGCACGCTCGACATCGAGTTCATCGAGGCGGGCCGTCGTCAGGAAAGCAGCGAACTGCTCGCCGCGCACCGCACGACGCGCCGGCTGAAGGCCCTGGTGAGCGGGCTTGCCGTGCTCTTGGTCGTCGCTCTCGGAGCGACGGTGACCGCCTTGACGCAACGCAGCCGGGCCGCTGACGCCGCGATCCGCGCCGAGACCCTCGCCGATGAAGCCGACGCTGCCGCGGCCAGCGCCGAGACCCTCGCCGATGAAGCCGATGCCGCTGCAGTCGTGGCGCAACAGCGCCGCGTCGAGGCGCAGACCAGCCGGCTCGTCGCCGAGTCCCACAGCAACGTCAATCGAGACCTGAGCCTGGCGATGCTCCTCGCCGTCGAGGCCCACCGCGACGCTGACACACCCGCCACCCGGGGCGCCCTGCTGACCGCGTTGACGCACAACATCTCGTCGGTGCGCGCCGCTCAGGGCAACGCGGGCGCCGATCCCGGCGTGCCACACGTGAAGTCCTCGTTCATCGGCTTCGTCGCCGGGCCGGCGCGACTGACGACCTCGATGAGCGTGAGCGGCGACGGGCGCATCGTCGCCACTGCCGGTCTGCGCGACTTCGGCGGCGACGTGGGGTCAGCGATGGTATTCGACACGAGCCGACGCTCACTGATCGGAACGATTGCGACATCACGGCCACCCAGCGTGTCGGTCAGTCCCGATGGCACGACGGTGCTGGTGACCGACGACACGCATATTCGGCTCTACGTCGTCGCCACCCGGGCAACCACCGAGCTCAGCATCCCGCGCAACGGCTCAGAGTTCCTCACGGCGACGTACACCCTCGACGGGTCACGGTTCATGGTGTCCACGACCGATCATCGATTGCGACTGTTCGACGCAGTCACCTTCAGCGCAATCGATGTCGAGCTTCCCGAATCGCCCGACAACCTCGCCGAGATCAGGCCCGACGGCACGCTCGCCGTCGGCCACCTCGCGCCGCCAGCAGTGACGATCTGGGACCTCGACGAGAACCGGGAGCTGCGAACGGTCCCGCTCGAATACCCGCCCAATTTCGTGAACAACTTCGCTTACTCCGGCGACGGCGCGTGGCTCGCGGCATTTCCCTACCAGGGGCCGCTCGTCGTGTGGGGTCTCACGGGCGGCCAACTGTCCGGCGTGCCCGACCTGCGGCCGCAGTCGGTTCGTGCCGGCGCGTTCGACCCGTCCAACCCGTCGATCATGGCGATCGGGTCTGCGGACGGCGGTGTCACGATGTACGACGTCGGCGCCGAGCGCCTGGTCGGACAGCCACTGCGGGGCATGTTGGGTGGCGTCCGTGCTCTCGCATTCAGTGGCGACGGGCAACTCCTCGTGACGACCGGCGACGACGGAGCGCTGGCGCTGTGGACCGACAACGCCGGACCGTCGCTGCTCTCGACACCAATCGGCGATGGTGAACGCTTGCTCGACGCGTCGGAGACCGGTGACGTACTCGTCCTTGGTGGACCGCGTGACGCCGAAATCGTTCGACCGTCGAAACCCTCGACACCGGTACGCATCGACCTGGACGCGATGTTCCCCAACGCTGGCGAATCGGGACCGGTGGTGTGGATGCTCACGCCCGACGGCTCCAAGCTGCTCGGCGGCCTCGCGTCGAGAGACTCCACGCACCTGTCGCTGTTCGACACCACCACCGGTGCTGTGCTCTGGACGCACGCAGAGGCCGCCTCGTCCTACATCACCGACGTGAGCGCGGACGGAACTCGCGTTGCCATGACCAACGATGACTCGGTCGAGGTCTGGGACGTCGAGAGCGACGCGCCGATCGCCTCGTTCACGATCGACCAAGCACTTCCTGACATCGCCGCCTTCTTCACGGGGCCGCCACTGTTCAACGCCGACGGCACGAAGGTCGCGATCACGACCAACGTCGGAGTGGTCCGCTTCGACGTTGCGACCGGAACCATGACGCATGGTGATGCAGGCGGTTTTGTACAGGGCTGGGTCAGCCAGATCTCCGGCACCGATGACCTCGTCGTCGCTGGACTCGGCGGTCGGCTCTGGCGTCTCGACATGACAACCGGTCAGGTCGTCATGGGCGGGCGATCAATCGATGGTACGAGCCTCGTTCGCGGCGCCGTCAGCGCCGATGGGTCGCTCATCGCCGCCGCCCACCCGTTCACGTCGTCGATCGCGCTGATGGACGGCGAGACGCTGGTGCCGATCGGCGAACCGGTCCCTGCCGGCAACGTTGACGATTCCTCCCCGCTCGTCGTGTCGCCCGATGGCACACGTCTGTACGCCAACGGACCCCTGAACAACGCCACCGAGTGGAACCTCGACACGGAGACCTGGGAGTCGGTCGCATGCCGGGCAGCGGGCCGCAACCTGACTTCCGAAGAGTGGACCGACTACATCGGCGAGGACGTCGCGTACCGACCGACCTGCGACGAATGGCCGTTCGGTGACTGATCGCTTCGGAACCGCCCGGTCGCCTACAGGATGTTCGTGATCGCTCCGGTCTCGGCACCTTGCACGAGCTTGGCGTACTTGCCGAGCACGCCGCTCGTGTAGCGGGGCGGGTTCGGTTGCCACGACGCACGACGCCTCGCGATCTCGGTGTCATCGACGACCAGATCGAGGGTGTGCCCCTGCGTGTCGATACGGATCGTGTCGCCGTCGTGCACGAACGCGATCGGGCCACCGTCGACTGCCTCCGGGGCCACATGGCCGATGCAGAAGCCCCACGTTCCGCCGCTGAAACGGCCGTCGGTGATCAGCGCGCAGTCGGCACCACGGCCGGCGCCCTTCAGCGCGCCCGTGATCGCCAGCATCTCGCGCATGCCCGGGCCACCCTTCGGGCCCTCGTACCGGATGACGATCACGGTGCCCGGCTGCATCGAGCCCGACAGGATCGCGGCCATCGCGCCGTCTTCGCCGTCGAACACTCGGGCGATGCCCTCGAACTTCTTCTGCTCCTGAGAGAGCCCGGCCACCTTCACCACCGATCCCTTGGGCGCCAGCGAACCCGTGAGGATGACGATGCTGCCCTCTTCGTGGATCGGCGCGTCGAGCGGATGCACCACGACACCGTCGGGCGCGGGCGGATCGATCTCGGCGAGGTTCTCGGCCATCGTCTTGCCGGTGACGGTGAGGCAGTCGCCGTGGAGCAGACCGGCATCGAGGAGGTGCTTGAGCACCATCGGCACGCCGCCGACGCGGTCGAGGTCGCTCATGTGAAACTTGCCGCCTGGCTTCATGTCGGCGATGTGCGGCACCTTGGCGGCGATCCGGTTGAAGTCTTGGAGCTCGAGTTCGACACCTGCCTCGTTGGCGATCGCGAGGAGATGGAGCACTGCGTTCGTGGAGCCGCCGAGCGCCGAGGTGACAGCGATCGCGTTCTCGAACGCCTGCTTGGTCATGATCATCCGCGGCGTGATGCCGAGCCGGATCATGTTCACGACGGCCTCACCGGCGCGGCGGGCGTCGTCCTCGCGGCGGGCGTCGATGGCCGGCGGCGATGCCGTGCCGGGCAAGGACATCCCGATCGCCTCGGCGATCGAGCTCATTGTGTTCGCCGTGAACATGCCACCACATGCACCCTCACCGGGACATGCCTTGCGCTCGATCTCACCGAGCTCCTCCGCGGTGATCGCACCGATCGCGCACGCTCCGACGGCTTCGAACACGCTCGTGATGTCCAGCGCAGCGCCGTGGTGCTCTCCGGGCATGATCGAGCCGTTGTAGACGAACACGCTGGCGAGGTCGAGACGGGCCGCTGCCATGAGCATCGCAGGGATGCTCTTGTCGCATCCGGCCAGGCCCACGAAGCCGTCGAGACGCTCGCCGTGCATCACGGTCTCGACCGAATCGGTGATCACCTCCCGGCTCACGAGCGAGGCGCGCATGCCCTCGTGGCCCATGCTGATCCCGTCGCTGACGGTGATCGTTCCGAACTCCATGCCGAACCCACCGGCGGCGGTGACCCCCGCCTTTGCGCACTGCGCCAGCTTGCGCAACGTCATGTTGCACGGTGTGACCTCGTTCCATGCGTTGGCGAGTCCGATCTGAGGCTTGACCCAGTCGTCGTCGGTCATGCCGACCGCGCGCAGCATCGCTCGGGCAGGAGCCTTCTGGAAGCCGTCGGTGACGTCGCGGCTGCGGGGCTTCACGTCGACCGGCGTGCCGGGAACACGGGTGTTGCCGGGGGTCGAAGACGGGATGGCGTCGGACATGGCGTCACGCTACCTCGCCGCCCTCGGCTCACCCGAGGGGATCGGGTGGTGCGGGATCGCTCACAGCCGGGGAGACCGGGGCGGGTCGGCGGCCAGCAGTAGTGTCGCCGGCGTGGACCCCTCAGACACGACGTCCGACGACACGGCGTCCGACGACACGGCGTCCGACGACACGCCGTCCGAAAACACAGCGTCCGACGACACGGCGGCCGGGCAACTGCCGGAGCCGCTCGTCACCCCCGACATGATCGCGGCCGCCCGCGCCCGGGTGTCGCCGTTCGTGCGTCGCACGCCGATCATCTCGACGCGGCCAGGCGAGCTCGGCCTCACCCACGGTGTCGCGTTGAAGCTCGAACTGTTGCAGTACACGGGGTCGTTCAAAGCTCGAGGCGCGTTCAACAAGATCCTGGTCGCTGCCGCCGGAACCGGGGTGCCCGCTGCCGGACTGGTGGCTGCGTCGGGCGGCAACCACGGCGCCGCCGTCGCCTTCGCCGCCCGTCGCCTCGGGTACCGGGCCGAGATCTTCGTGCCGGCGACGAGCCCGATGATGAAGCGTGAGCGGATCGAATCCTTCGGCGCCACCGTGCACGTGATCGATGGGCTGTACGACGACGCACAGGCGGCGGCGAACGCGCACCAGTTCGAGACCGGCGCATTGCTCGTGCATCCCTACGAAGACATCGACGTCGTCGCCGGTCAGGGCACGATGGCCGCAGAGCTGGGCGACCAACTCGACAGCTACGACACGCTGTTGGTCGCCACCGGTGGCGGCGGCTTCACCGCCGGACAGGCCGCCTGGGTGCGCGAGACGCGCAAGGTCGTGAGCGTCGAACCGGTCACCAGCCAGTGCCTCCACACCGCGCTCGAGGCAGGCGAGCTCCAAGACGTGCAGGTGAGCGGCGTGGCCAGCGATTCGCTGGGAGCGCGTCGCCTCGGGTCGGTGGCCTGGTCGGTCGTGCGCCACTTCGTCCACCAGGCAGTGCTGGTCACCGACGACGACATCCGCGCTGCGCAGCGGGTGCTGTGGGACGAGCTTCGGCTGATCGCGGAGCCGGGCGGGGCGACGGCGCTGGCGGCGTTGCGGTGCGGCGCCTACGTGCCCGAGCGAGGCGAACGCGTGGTGGTCGCAGTGTGTGGCAGCAACTGCGACCCCGGCACCATCGTCCACCCCTGACCAACCCATCACCAACCTCGGTCAGCTCCTTGCGGACCACGACACCACCCGTTTCGAGCGCAGCCGAACGATCATCAGCAGCACCGCCAGCACGACACCAGATCCGGCGGTCACCGCGCGCAGGGAGGTGGCGTCGGCGATCGCCCCCTGCACGAGGGTGCCGACGGGGAAGAAGATGCCGAGCACGAACGTGTTCACCGCCAGCACCCGACCGCGCATCTCGTCGGGTGCCTCGTGCTGGGCGATGCCGGCGAAGGAGGTGAACGCGTAACCGTACGCAAGACCCACCACCACGAGCGCCATCGCTGCAGTCCAGAACACGGGCGCCAGCCCGTATGCGACGAGCGCAAGGCACAGCGCCGCGGACGCGCCCGCCATCACGCGCCAACTTCCCCATCGCTTCGTCATCGCCCCGAGGGTGAACGCGGCGGTGACCGCACCGACGCCTTGGCACGTGACCAACACCGATGTCGCGGTCTCGTCGCCGTCGAACACGTTCGTCGCGATCTGCGAGACGAAGGCGATGAACGGAGACGCGATCGCGATCACGGCGACCATCACCACCAGCATCCGGCGCATCGCCGGGTTCGAGCGCGGCAAAGCGAACCCCGTCGCCCAGCGCAGCGAACACCGGGCGTCGCTCCCCCTTGCCACTCGGCAGACTCACCATCCCCACGGCCACGATCACTGCGAAGAAGCTGACTGCGTTGCACCACAACGCCGTCTCGATCCCACCGATCGCAATCGCAAGCGCGGCGAACGCCGGTCCGATGATCCGGCCGAGGTTCCACTGCGCATTCGACAACCCGACGGCAGCGGTGAGGTGCTCACGTGGCACGAGGTCGGGCAACGACACCTGGAACGACGGGAACCCGAACATCACCACTGCGCCTGCGAAGAACCCGATGATGGCGAGACCGATGGGTGTCGCGTCGCCGCTGCCGACCCACACGGCGAGCACGACGGCGAACAGGGCGGCGATCGTGTTGGTGACGATCAGCACTCGACGGCGCCTCAGACGGTCGGCCATCGCCGATCCGACCGGGCCGACGATCGCACCCGGGATGAATCCGGCGGCACTCACGACGGCTGACCACGACGCCTTGCCGGTGGTGTCGGCCACGTAGTACCCGAGGGCGACGGTCTCCATCCAGGTGCCGATGTTCGACACCAGCGCGCCGACCCACATGATCGAGAAGTCGCGTGACCGGAACGGCGCGAGCGACGGCGAGCCTCGCAACGTTCGCATCGGATGCCCATCGGGCACTCCGTCGGACTGTTGATCTGGCGCGCTCAGAACCACGTGGAGCAGTGTGGCGCTGGTCCGACCACGAAGAACGCATCGGCGCGCCGCAACACGTCGTCGGCCCGCGCCGTGAGACGCCGACCGCGTGCCAGCACCGAGGGCCGCACGCCGCCGAACAGCAGTGCACCGAGCGATGCACCGTCGGTCACGAGGTCGGGCTTCGTGCGCACACGTCGGCACGAGGCAACCTCGCTGTCCGACTCGATCGCCCAGCGCACCCCGTCGGCCTCGACCACCAACCGGTCGACGGTGCCATAGGTGCGCGCACCGAAGGTGACCGACGGGTCGAGAACGTTCGCCCAGAACCCGTCTTTCATCACGGTCGTCCCGAACGGTCGCACGTCGCTGAGCAGGTACGGCAGGGCGTCGTCCGAAGGGAGGTTCTTCACCCTCATCGACGCAACGAGATCGACGCCGAGCAGGACGTGCCACAGGTCGAGGTGCGCCTGCGGGGTCGCGGGCACGAACTCGACGATGTCCATCGTGTTCTCCGGGCGGCCGGTCCACTGCTCCTTGATGCGATAGGCCGCATAGCCGTCGCGGTGGGCGAGGTGGTGGGTCGCACTGAAGCCTTCGGACGGGCGCTCGCGCTCGACGTGCACGGTGTCGTGCCAGACCGCGTCACGCGAGATCTCCCCGGCACGCGTTCGCCGGAAGCGGTCCCACACGGCGGCCAGGTGATCGCGGGCATCGTCACCCTCGACGTAGCGCACTGCGTCGGGATCGACCGGCAGGCCCGATCGGAGGTGTGCCGACCGACGATCGATGTCGACGAACCGCATCGTCGAGGCGATGCCGTACCCGAACCGTCCGTAGATCCCACCCTCGCTGGCGAACAGCATCGCGACCGGGTCGCCCCGATCGGTGGCATCGGCGTGCACCAGACGCGATCAGCTCGGTGAGCACCCCACGACGGCGATGTGTCGCGGTGACCGCGACCCAGCTGACGCCCGCAGCGGGAACGGTGCTGCCTCCCGGCAACGTGACGTCGAACGCGAACGCACCGACGATGCCGATGATCCGGCCCTGGTCGACCGCAATGCGAAATCGCTCGAGATCGATGAGCGGACGGCGCTCATCGAGATGCTGCTGCGTCGGCACCCACCCGAACCCACGCGCATCGGCGCGCACCATCTCGGGCCACTCGGCATCGGTGGGGGTGCGGTACTCGATCGCCATGCGCTCCAGCATCGCAGGCCGTCGATGATGCACCGCGTCAGATTGTGCTCCGATCGTCGGATCTAGCATCGGAGCATGATCCGACGTGTGGGCAAGAACCTGGCACTGGTGCAGGCGAGCCACGACGCTCCCGTCGCATCGATCGAACTGGAACGAGATGGCTTCACGGTGCTGAGCGGCGTGCTGTCGGCTCACGAGATCGCCGAGCTGAGCGACGAAGCCGACCGCGTGTTCCGCGAATGCCCGCCCGAGCGCGGCCGTGCCGATCGCGACGAGTTCCGCTACGCGATGCTCAACCGATCCGAGCCAGCGCATCGGGCGATCGCCCACCCCCACATCCTCGCTGCGATCGAGCCGCTGCTCGGCGACGACTGCCACGTCATCGCAAACACGCTGTGGCACAACCCGCCCGGCTTCGCCGGCGGTCCGTGGCACTGCGATGCCGGTCCGCACGTGCCGCGTCCCGCCGACGTGCCCTGGGACGACCGCATCCCATACCCGGTGTTCGCGATCGGCGCGCACCTGCTGCTGCGAGCGTGTCGCCGGGCCGATGGTCCCACGGCCGTGGTGCCAGGCAGCCATCGGTCGGGTCGTCTCGCCCCGACCGATCGACTCCACGACCCCGACCTCACCTACGACGGGCGGCGGCCGGTGCTCCTCGAAGGCGACGCCGGCGACGTGGCGCTGTTCGTCAGCGATGCCTGGCATCGCGGCACCCCGGCGAGCGGCGGCAGCGGCCGGCTGTTCCTGCAGGTGCACTACGGGCGGCGCGACATCGCTCAGCGCATCCGCACCACCGACGAGGTGAACCACCTGTCGCCCGAGGCGATCGCCTGGGCCGACACGCCCCGCCGACGCGAGCTCGTCGGGCCTCCACGACCCGTACTTCTACGACGGCTGACCCGCAGCGATTCGACGCTGTTCCAACTGACGAGCGCGCCGATGAGTTCCCATCCGTCATATCGTCGGAACAGCTACCGGTAGGCGTCCGCTTGCCGGTCAGTCAGTACGACACACCTCCGACCTACCCCTCGAGGAGCACACCATGACCGTTCGCACCCACGTCCCCACCGGCGCCCCGATCTGGATCGACATCTTCTCGTCCGACGTGGCCCGCACCGAGGCCTTCTACGGCGCACTGTTCGGCTGGGAGGTCGACCGCTCGCGCAGCGAGGAGTTCGGCGGCTACCGCAATTTCACGAAGGACGGCCATCTGATCGCAGGCTGCATGGGCAACGACGGTTCGGGGGCACCCGACATGTGGTCGGTGTACCTGCAGACCGACGACGCGGCGCGCACCGCCGCGGCCGTGGCCGCCCACGGCGGCACCGTGTTCGTGCCCCCGATGCCGGTGGGCGACCTGGGCACGATGGCCGTGTTCGGCGACGTCGGCGGTGCCACGATCGGGGCCTGGCAGCCGGGCACGCATGGTGGCTGCGGCATCCTCGCAGAGCCCGGCGCACCTGCCTGGTTCGAGCTCCACACCCAGGACTACCTCGCGACGGTGGCCTTCTACCGGGAGGTCTTCGGCTGGGACACGCACACGATGAGCGATACACCCGAGTTCAGGTACACCACGCTGTTGAGCGGCGACGACCAGCAGGCCGGCATCATGGACGCCTCGGTGTGGGGCGGCGAGGTACCCGCGCAGTGGTCGATCTACTTCAACGTCGCCGATGCCGACGCATCCATCGCTCAGGCCGTGGAGCTGGGTGCCACGCTCGTTCTTCCGGCGGAGAACACCCCGTACGGGCGCATCGCCCACCTGACCGATCCCACCGGCGTCGGCTTCAAGCTGCAACAGCTGCTCGCCTGAACCGCACGACAACGCCCACGCTCGCGGCGGCCGGAGCGCGCGTCGTACGGCGCAACTACGGTTTCGACGCATGAGCGCTCCCGTCACCGCCCACACTCCCGCCTACTCGCCCGCTCGGGTCGTCGCCGACCTGCGCAGGCTCGCCGACCGCACCGGTGGCCCGGAGGGCAGCAGGCGGTTGGCGTGGACGCCTGAGTGGCTCGAGGCGCGGGCGTTGCTGCGCGAGTCGCTCACCGGTCTGCCCGTGGAGGTCGACGAGGACGAGGCAGGCAACCTCTGGGCCGTGCTGCGCGGCGAGCGCCCCGAGACGCTCGTGGTCGGTTCGCACCTCGACAGCGTTCCCAAGGGTGGCTGGCTCGACGGTGCGCTGGGCGTGATGTCCGGGCTCGAACTGCTCCGCTCCCTCGCCACTGAGGGCACGCCGCCGGTGACGGTGGCGCTCGTCGATTGGGCCGACGAGGAGGGCGCCCGGTTCAGTCGCAGCCTGTTCGGCTCGGCGGCATGTGTGGGCACGCTCGACGTCGAGGTGCTGCGCGGCCTCACCGACAAAGAAGGCGCCGAGCTGCCCGAGATCCTCGCCCAGCACGGGGTCGACATCGACAACCTCGATGGCGCCCGCACGCGAATGACCGAGGTGAAGGCGTACGTCGAGGTGCACATCGAGCAGGGACCGATCCTGGAGTCGATGGGCAAGGGCATCTGCACCGTCACAGGCACGAAGGGCATCGAGCGCGAACGGCTGATCTTCCGGGGGCAGGCCGCCCACGCCGGCACGATGCCGATGGAGATGCGCCGCGACAGCTTCCGTGCAGCGTCGCGCTTCGCGCTCGCGATCGCGGAGATCGGCGAACGCCACGAGGGCGTCACCACTGTCGGCCACGTCCAGTGCTGGCCAGGCGTGGTGACCGCCGTGGCCGGCGAGACGCGGATCACGATGGACATGCGCCACATCTCGGCCGAATCGCTGCAGGCGATGTTCGACGAGGCGCACGACGCCGCCGCAGCAGCCGCCGAGGCCGAGGGCTGCTCGATCGAGTGGGAGCACATCTTCCGCATCCCGCCGATGCCGTTCCACCCGGCGCTGCTCGATGCGGCTCGCAGGTCGGTGCACGAGGTGGAAGGTCACGATGTGGAGCTGCCGAGTGGTGCGCTGCACGATGCGAGCGAGATGGCGCGGCAGGTACCGACGGTGATGATCTTCTCGTCATCGACGAACGGCCTCAGCCACACCAAGGAAGAGGACACGCCAGAAGGCCACCTCCACATGGCCGCCGATGCCTTCCACCGCACCTGCCTGCGCGCCATCGACCTGATCGTCGCCGGCGAGCTCTGACTGAACGCGACCTCCGTCCGCCGACCGGACACGTTCTGGTCCACATCGTCGGCGGACCGCGAGATGCGACCAGAACAAGCCTCGAAGGTGGCCGTCTACGACGACCGACGACCGACGACCGACGACCGACGACCGACGACCGAGCACGTTCTGGTCGCGCATCGTCTCCGAGACCGCGGAGATGCGCGACCAGAACGGAACGGCTCCCAGCTGCAGACCGGACGTACCGAAGGTCACAGAGAGGGGAATTGACTTCGACCTCGCACGGGTCGACGATCGAACGCGGGGAACGGACAGTCCCGGTGCCGCATTCATGCACTGACCTGGCTTTTCGATCGTGGACACTCGACGAGCAGTCCGAGCAGGCGGGCGTATTGGGCACGAGCGACGACAGAGCTTCGATGTTCGATCCGAGCGATGCGGGAAGCCCAGATTTGGTGATGGTGCGCGCCGACACGGCCGTCCGGTTCTCCGACGGAAGCCAACAACTTGGAGGATCCATGCACAGTTCAACACGGCACCGACGCGTCCTGTGGTCGCTGGTCGGCCCGGTGGTCGCGACGACGATGTTCGTCGCCACACCGGCGCTCGCCAGCCCCACCCCAGGCGTCAGCCCTTCATCAGTGATCAGCACCAACAACCCGGGCGACAGCTTCGTCGTTCAAAAAGACGGTGTCAGACACCGACCATGCCCGCCGAAGCCGGACATCGTCTTCCTCGCCGACACGACAGGCAGCATGGGTGGTGCGATCGCGAACGTGAGGCTGGCGCGACCAGCATATGAACACGGTGCCGGCAGCGCAGGCCGACTCGCAGTTCGGTGTCGGAGCTACAAGGACTTCACCGACTCCGTTCCGTACTCCCTCGACCAGGCGGTCACGGCCACCATCGCCACAGCTCAGGCGGCGATCAATTCATGGTCCGCCAGTGGCGGGGGCGACACGCCGGAGGCACAGCTGAACGCCCTCACCCAGGTCGCGTCGAACCCGACGACCGGGTTCCGGACGGGTCGAGTCGGATCGTCGTCTGGTTCGGCGATGCGCCGGGCCACGACCCCAGCGGCGGCGCGACGCTGGCCTCCACGATCGCTGCACTCCAAGCGACCGTATCCGGGTCATCGCCGTTCCACGGGTTTCAGACCAGCTCGACAGCACCGGCCAGGCCACTGCGATCGCGGCCGCCACGGGTGGTCTGTTCCAAAGTGGAGTCGACGACGCCGCCGTCGCTGCGGCGATCCTCGCTGCGCTGCAGAACCTACCCGTGACCGTCACGCCAGTGGGCAGCTGTGACAGCGGCCTGACCGTGTCCCTCGTGGCCACCAGTGCGGAGACGATCACCAGTGGCGGCACCGTCACCTACGACGAGACCATCACGGTCGATCCGGCGAACCCGGGCGGCTCGACGTTCGAACTGCACGGTCAAGTTCCTGCTCAACGGCCTCGAGCAAACCGGCTTCACCGAGACCATCGGGATCACCGTCAACGGCGCCGACTGGCCATCGTCAAGACCGCACCGGCGCTCGTGACCGAGGGCCAGGCGTTCAGCTACACGTTGGGTGTCACCAACAAGGGCCGGCGACCGAACCAACGTCACCGTGTCCGACTCGCTGCCAGCCGAACACCACCTTCGTGTCGGCTCGGGATGCTCGGAGGCAGCGGGCGTGGTCACGTGTGCCGCCGGCACACTGGCAAGCGGCGGTTCGGCATCGTTCGCGGTCAACGTGATCGCCGGCAGCGCCGGCAGCTCGATCGTCAACACCGGCACCGTCGTCGGTGACCAATACGATCCGGTACCCGCCAACAACACCTCCACCGCCACCACGACGCTGAACCACAACCCAGTGTGCACCGCAGTGACCGCCGGGCCGGCGCTCTGGCCCCCGAATCACAAGCTGGTCGCGATCACCTTGACAGGTGCGACCGACCCCGACGGCGACCCGCTCACGTGGACCATCACCGGGGTCACCCAGGACGAACCGACGAACGTCTCGGTGACAGTGACACTCCGATCGACGCCGTCCTGGAACCGGACGAACCTGAGCTGCGCGCCGAGCGAGTGGTCTCGGCGACGGCCGGGTCTACCGGATCGCCTCCACCGTCACCGACGGTCGCGGCGGCTCGTGCACCAGCGTCGCCACGGTCGGCGGGCCGCATGATCAGAGCCCGTCGGCCAGCCCGGCGACCGATCCGGAGGTATCTACAACAGCCTCGTCTGACCGACCTGCACGCAGGCACTTCACGACGTTGAAGGAGTGGGGCCGTCCTCGGATGGCCCCACTCCACGTCGGCTTCTCCCTCTTCCGCTCCGGGCTCCAGCGACGTCTCCCGCTCCAGCGACTTCTTCTGCTCCAGCAGCGCCGTGACGATCTTGCCGTCGGCCTTGCCCTGACTCGCCTTCATCACCGCACCCACGAGAGCGCCCATCGCCTTGCCCTCGCCGGCGCAGAACTTCGCCCATGCGTCGGGCTGCGCCGCGATCGCCTGATCGACCATCGCTTCCAGCGCCGAGGTGTCCATCGCCTCGAACCCCTTGGCCGTCGGCGATCGCCTCGGCATCGCCGCCGCCGTTGGCGACGAGCTCGGCCAGCACGGTCTTGGCCTGGGTGGCGGTGAGCTTGCCCGACACCTCCAGCTTGGTGAGCAGCGCCAGATCGGTGGCGGGCACCGCCGGCTCGCTCCCCTGCTCGGCGAAGGCCTCCTTCACGTAGACGACGGCGCGGCCGATGTCGCCACCGACGTGACCAACCGCCTCCACGTACTGGTCCTGGCCGCGCTCGACGACCACCATCACGGCCTCGCTGTCGGCGGCGATGCCGGCGAGCTCCGCCAACCGCTGGCGGCGCGCGCCCGGCAGCATCGGCATGGCCTCGCGGACGTCCGCGATCCACTCGTGCGCTCGGCTCGAGCGGCACCAGATCGGGCTCGAGGAAGTAGCGGTAGTCGTCGGCATCCTCCTTGGTGCGCAAGGTGTGCGTGCGGCCGTCGTTCTCGTCCCAGTGACGGGTCTCCTGGCGCACTGTCTCGCCGGCTCCGATCATCGCGATCTGGCGGCGCGCCTCGTACTCGATCGCACGACCGAGCGAACGCACGCTGTTCACGTTCTTGATCTCGCAGCGCGTGCCGAACGGCGTGCCGGGCTTGTGCACGCTGACGTTCGCATCGCAGCGCATGCTGCCCTCTTCCATCTTCGCGTCGCTCGCTCCGATGGCGACGAGGATCGCCCGCAGCTCGGTGACGTACTGGCGCGCCTGCTCGGCCGTGCGGATGTCGGGCCGGCTGACGATCTCGACCAGCGGCACACCTGCTCGGTTGAAGTCGATCAGCGAGTAGTCGCTGCCGTGGATGCGGCCACCCGAGCCACCGACGTGGGTGCTCTTGCCGGTGTCCTCCTCGAGGTGGGCGCGCTCGATGCCGATGCGGACCCCGTTGGGCAGATCGAGCGAGCCGTCGACGTTCAGCGGCTGGTCGTACTGGCTGATCTGGTACGCCTTGGGCATGTCGGGGTAGAAGTAGTTCTTGCGGTGGAAGGTGCAGGCCTGGATCGTGCAGTTGAGCGCCGCACCGATGCGCATCGCCAGCTCGACCGCGTGCCGGTTGAGCACCGGCAGCGCACCGGGCAGACCGAGGGTGACCGGGTCGATGTTGGTGTTCGGCTCGTCGCCGAACCGGTTCGGGCTCGCGCTGAACAGCTTGGTCGCGGTGTCGAGCTCGACGTGCACCTCGAGCCCGACGATCAGCTCCCAGCCGCCCTCGAGCAGGCGGTCGGCGTGCAGCGCATCGTCGTGTGCCTCGCGGTCGCTGCGAACCTGTGCCATGTGCGTTGTCGCTCACGAACGGCTCCTTTCGGCAGTGGCGGCCCGTTCGAGCGCAGCCCCGGCCCGGAACATCGTCGGCTCGTCGAGGGTGCCGGCCAGGATCTGCACGCCCACGGGCAGGCCGTCGGCACCGGTGCCGAACGGCACGCTCATGCCGGGATGCCCGGCGAGGTTGGTGGGGATCGTGTACAGGTCGCACAGGTACATCGCGAACGGGTTGTCACCCTTGGCCCCGAAGGGGAACGCCACCGTGGGCGACGTGGGCGTGAGCAGCACGTCGGCCTGCTGGTAGGCGCGAGCGAAGTCGTCGTGGATCAGCTTGCGAACCTTCAGCGCCCGGCCGTAGTACGCGTCGTAGTAGCCGGCGCTGAGCGCGTAGGTGCCGAGCATGATCCGCCGCTTCACCTCGTCGCCGAACCCTGCGGCGCGGGTGGCGGAGTACATCGAGTTCGTGTCGGGCGACTCGACACGCAGGCCGAAGCGCACTCCGTCGAAGCGAGCGAGGTTGCTGCTCGCCTCGGCCGGAGCGATCAGGTAGTAGGCGGTGAGGGCGTAGCCGAACGCCGGCACCTGTACGTCGACGATCGTCGCTCCGGCATCGCTGAGCGCGTCGAACGCGGCTTCGAGTCGTTCGATCACGTCGGGGTCGGCGCCTTCGGGCAGGTCGGTGATCCGACCCACGCGCATGCCCTCGACGCCACGATCGAGCACGGCGACGAGCGACGGGTGTGACTCGGGGATCGAGGTGGAGTCGTGCGCGTCGTGACCGCCGATCGCGTCGAGCACGAGCGCGGCGTCTTCCACCGTGGTGGCGAACGGGCCGATCTGGTCGAGCGAGCTGGCGAATGCGATCAGGCCGTAGCGGCTGACGTAGCCGTACGTGGGCTTGACGCCCGACGACGCCGCAGAGGGCGGCGGGCTGACGGATCGAGCCACCCGTATCGCTGCCGAGGCTCACGGCGGCAAACCCAGCGGCCACCGCAGCGGCGCTGCCACCACTCGACCCACCCGGCACGCGACTGGTGTCGTGCGGGTTGCGGGTGGGACCGAAGCCGCTGTTCTCGGTGCTCGAGCCCATCGCGAACTCGTCGAGGTTGGTCTTGCCGATCACGATCGCATCAGCTTCAGCGAGCTTGGTCACCACCGTGGCGTCGTACGGCGGCTTCCAGCCGTCGAGGATCTTCGACGAGCACGTGGTGGGCACTCCGCGGGTGCACATGTTGTCCTTCAACGCGATCGGCACGCCGGCGAGCGCGCCCACCGGATGCCCGGCAGCCACCTTCGCGTCCACTACCGCCGCCGCAGCGCGGGCACGGTCGGCCATCACGAGGTTGAAGGCGTGAATCTCGCCCTCGCGCGCTTCGATGCGGGCGAGGTGCTGCTCCACCACGTCGGCCGCGCGCAACTCGCCCGAGCGCACTCGTGCCGCGATCGCCGCAGCCGTCGCGGCGAGCGGGCGAGGCGGGAGTCGAGGCGCTCACGAGTCGAGCCCGATGACGGGTGGCACGTGGAAACGACCATCCTCCACGCGAGGAGCGACGGCCAGCACCTCCTCGCGGTCGAGACCAGGCTGCACCACGTCGTCACGGAACACGTTCCGCAACGGGTAGGGCTGCGTCATCGGCACGACGTGCGAGAGATCGAGGGCATCCATGTCGGCGAAGTGCTCGAGCATTCCGTCGAGCTGCGCCGTCATCCGCTCGATCTCCTGGGGGGCGAGGTCGAGGCGGGCCAGCTTGGCCACCTTGACGACATCGGCGGTGGTGATCCGGTCAGACACAGTGTTGGATGCTATTGCCCGTCTCGTAGAGCCGGACCATCCGTTCTGCGATGTCCGCTCCGAGCGCCACCAGTTGGACGTGTTCGGTCTCGGTGAGGAACTGGTCGAGGGTCGAGTAGTCGGGGAACCGGTCGTCGAGCGCGCCGTACTGCAGCAGCGCCGGCGACGCTGCCTCGCTCAGCTGTGATCGACCGTAGACGAGCCGGCCCGATGCCGCCCCCGAGCGATGCGGGGTACTCGATGGTGCCCTCGGCCACGCAGTCGAGCGGGACCGATGCCCGCTCCGCACGGGTGAGCGGGGCGAGGTCGATGTCGATGTCGACGCCGAGTTCCACTCGCGCCAGCTCGATCGCCTCGGCCAGGGTTTGGAACGACTGTGGTCGGTCGCCGCTCGCGTCGACGCAGAACACCAGGTCGGGTCGTTCACGCAGCAGCTCGACGAGACCCAGGTTCTCGCGGTGGCCGCCGTCGGCCACGTAGACGAACGCATCGCGGTCGGGGTGGTAGCGGTTGAACAGCTCCTTCAACAGGTAGCCGAGGTGCACACGTGGCGACGTTGCCGGGTCGGCGAACCAGTGGGCGAACCGCGGGTTGGGCACCCATGCGCCGAGCCGCAGGTCGAGCGCGACCAGCAGTGCGTTCGTGGTGCCGAGCGCTTGACGGCCCATCGCCGAGGCGAACGCTGCACCGCTGAGCGCCATCGACCGGCTGACGATCCAGCCCCGCGGATAGCCGTCCCACCACGATCCCCGCGGGTAGTCCCCCGCTGCGACCTGCGCCGACGAACCGTCGGTGCGGTCGTGCAGGGTGAACCGGTCGGGCCGAAACGTGAAGCCATAGGCCGGGAGCCCGCAGAACGTCGGCGACGTCGTGTGCGCCGTTGCCGCGATGATCAGTTCGGGCCCCGACCCCGATGCGTACGTCGCCCAGTGCGGCTCGTTCCGGTAGGGCAGCGGCGGCAGCGGAGCGACGCTGCCACCGTCCGACGCGAACGTGGCCGCCAACCGTTTCCGGTACACGCCACCGAGCGTGAGCCGATGGGCAGCCACCACTTCGAGCAGGACGAGCCACACCACGGCCACGATCGTGAACGCCACGTTTCGCCAGATGCCGTCGTAGCCGTAGGCAAAGGTGTCGGCGATCTTGCCGGTGAACAGCAGCGACACGGCCGCGAGCAGCACGCCGCCGAGGGACATCCAGCGGCGCTTCAGCTGGGCGGCGAGGGCACCCGCCACGGCGGCGACGATGCCGAGGCTCGACAGGGCGCCGAGCGCGCCGGCGGACGCCTCGGCCGAACCACCGAATGGGAGATCGGCCAGCAGACGCCGGCCGTAGACGACCCCGGTGGGGACACCGATGAGGACGACGAGCAGACCGATGCCTGATACGCCGGCGAGCAACGCCGGTCCCGACCACCGCCGCCGGTGCTCTTGTCGTGCGCTCGTCGACGCGGTGACGGCCAGCAGGATCGCTACGCCGAGCAGGACGGCGCCCGGCAACACCAGGCGAGCGGGCGCGAGATCGCGCCAGACGATCGCTTCTTCGAGCGTGGCGTCGGTGAACGGGAACGACGGGTGGACCGAGCGGGTTCGAACGGCACGCCCTGCCGCTCGCCCGAGGAGGTAGAGCGCTGAGGCGATCCCGCCGAGCACGAATGCGCTGCGGACGACCACGTTGAGCACCCCGCCGAGGATCGACAGCGTTCCGTTGTCGAGGAACCGGCGCCGCTCGCGCACCGTTGTGGACCACGGGTGGTCCGCATCGAATGCGCCATCACGCATGTCGGTGGCAGCGGGAAGCATCGCATTGCCGTCCCGCCGGCTGATGCGCCACCCGCCGGCGGTGTACGCACCACCGGAAACGGCCACGAGCCAACGGCTGCGCAGGAACAACGACGGACCGTCGGCACGCGGCGCATCGAGCGCGCGCAGTGCACCGAGCGACACGCTCGCTGCACGGATGCCACCTCCCGAGAGGCACACCCCGATGGTCGCCACATCGGCTCCGGTGTCGAGCTCGGACGCGACCCCGGCTGCAGCGTCGGGTGCAGTGTCAGGAGTGACATCGGGCGCGAGGGCGACGAGTGGTGGGTGGGTGCCGGCCATGCCGTCGAAGATCGCGAACAGGCGTCGAAGCGCGGGCCGCAACACCGGGGCGACCAACGGCCCGACCACGAGCAGCAACAGCGCGACGAGCGCCCAGACGAACAGCAACCAGGTGATCCACGTGACTGACACCAACGCGAGCGTGAAGGCTGTCGCCGGTTGGCGCTTGCCCACCATCGCGAGCGCGAGCACGTTCTGCACGAGATCGCCTGCCGCGGCGAAGAGCGCGATCCTGGGCGCCACCATCCATCGCGTCACCATCCGGCGCCGTTCCGGTGCCCAGCGCTGGAGCCCGGCTCGCAACAGCCGAGGCACGATCAACACCCACGACAGGACGAACACGTTGTCGAGCCACAGTGCCGCACGGGCATCGGAACGTCCGGCGCGCACCACGGTGGCGGCGAACCGGTCAGGGGTGCCCGCCAACGACAGGTGCTGATGGAACGAACGGAACGGAGCGAGCGCGACCACGAGCAACGACAGTGTGGCCGGCACGACCAGCAGCCACCCCCACGCGCGATGCCGCATCTGGTCCCCCCTCCCGTGGCACGTCACCGGACGCCACAGCCGGCGGCCCTGGACGACGAACCTAGTCCGCGGCACCGAGGACCGGTCGAAGAACTGCCCCGGCGTTCACCCGAACAGACCTCGAACGACTCCTGGTCGGATCAGCCGGCGGCCTGGAGGTGCAGGATGATCGCCGTCTCCGGGTGCATCGTCGGAGGTTGGACACCGTGCACGGCGAGCTGGCGACCCGTGAGCTCCACGCCATCGGCAATCCACCCCGGCGGGACCCGCCCCGGTCCCCAAAGACGGTTCACCGTGTCGATGATGGACACGCGGTACCGGCGGTCGGCATCGAGGCCGGGCATCCGCACGGGCGGCGGCGTGAGGCTCATCCCGGTACGGAGCTGCACGATGGCAACGAGCGCCTCGCTCCGGTCGGTCGCATACACGCCGTGGGCATGGGAAGCGATCTCGGTGCCGTTGTGCTGCGGATCGAACCGCACCACGTCGCCGTTGTGCAGCAGCGGGCGGAACCGCTGGTGCAGTGCGATGAATGCTGCCAATTGTTCGCGTTCGCGGTCGTCGAGCGACAAGATGTTCCACTCCACACCGAGATGGCCGAACAGCGCAGTGATCGCCCGGAACGACAGCGAGTGGGTGCGACCCGTGGTGTGCGAACGCGGCGGGCCGATGTGGGCGCCCATCAGCTCGGGTGGGATGAACATCGACGCACCGCGCTGGATGGTCTGCCGCTCGAGGGCATCGTTGCAGTCGCTCGTCCACACGCGCCGCGTCCGCCGCAGGATCTCGAGGTCGATGCGGGCGCCTCCGCTGGAGCAGCTCTCGATCTCCACGCCGGGATGGCGTGCCTGCAGCTCGTCGAGCAACCGATAGAGGGCGAGCGTCTGCGCATGCGTCCCCGCAGCACCGTCGGCACCGCTGCCCTGCACGTGGTCGCGGTTCATGTCCCACTTCACGTACGCGATGTCGTGGTCGCGCAACAAGTCGTCCAGCTGACCGAGGACGTGTTGATACGCACCTTCGATCGCGAGGTTCAGCACGAGTTGGTGGCGCCCGGTGACGGGCTCGTACCCGGCTGTCGTGAGCGCCCACTCCGGATGTGCCCTGAACAGATCGCTGTCGGGGTTCACCATCTCGGGCTCCACCCAGATGCCGAACTCCATCCCGAGCGACCGTACGTGGTCGATGATCGGAGCAAGCCCGTTCGGGTACACCTCGGCCGAGACGGTCCAGTCGCCGAGACCGCTCCGATCGTCGCGGCGCGAGCCGAACCATCCGTCGTCGAGGACGAACCGCTCGATGCCGACCGCCGCAGCGACCGTGGCGAGTTCACGCAGCCGGTCGTTGTCGTGGTCGAAGTACACCGCCTCCCACGTGTTCACCAGCACTGGTCGGGGCCGGATGGGGTGACCTGGACGGCTGCGGACGAAGCGGTGGTAGGCCCAGCTGGCCGGCGTGGCACCGTCGCTCGAGTACACGGCGATCACCTCGGGTGTCGAGTACGTCGCGCCGGCTTCCAACACGATCTCGCCCGGGTGGAGCAGTTCGCCGAGCTGCAGAAGACGCCGCCCATCAGGCAGGCACTCTGCGAGCAAGGAGTGGTTGCCGCTCCATGCCAGGTGCGCGCCCCACACCTCGCCGTGCCATTCGCCGAACCCGGCACTGCCGGCGAATGCCAGGGGCACGTGTTCGTGCGAGGTGCGGCCTCGCCGGTTCTCGATCACGACCGAACCGACGCTCCACGTGGAGCGCACCGGATGGAGCTCACGCGACCACCGTCCGCTGAACGTGAGCAGGTCCGAGGCGTGGAGCGGCAATGGCAGGGTGACCGACAACTGGTCGAGCAGGTAACGCGAGCCTGAGGTGTTCGTGAGCGAGCACTGCACCACGAGGGCATCGTGGATCTCGATGCGGGTGACGAGTCGGAGCTCCGCTGTCGGATCGCTCGCGGTCACCACGAGGCCGCGCTCGGTCCGTTCCACAGAGGTCGGGCTGAACCGCGGCGCCCACGCCGTGCCGCCGCGACGGTGCCCACTCAGACCAGGACGGCCCTGCCAGCCGCTGCCGTGTTCTGGCACCACCGACGCCGGGGCGACGACATCGATCGAGCCCTGATTGACCGGTCGGGCGACGGCTGCGAGCACCGACTCGAGATCGACGTCGCCCAGAGGAGCGCCCCAATGGACGATCGTCGGCACACCGGTTGACGTGTCGACCACGACGTCGGAGCCGACGCCGCGGAGATGATGGAGAGACATCGAGTGTGGAACTACCCCTTGTTGGCGCCCAGCGTGAGACCGCTGATGAACTGCTTCTGCAGTGCAAGGTAGACCGCGAGCGTGGGCAGGGCGATCATCATCGAGGCTGCAGCGATCAAGTTGTAGTCGCTCGCATACTGACCGTTGAGCACCGCGATCGACGACGTGATCGGCTTCTCGATGCCCTGGTTCAGCAGCACGTTGCCCCAGAAGAAGTCGTTGTACAACCAGGTGAACTCGAGCGTTCCGAGCGCGGCGAACGCGGGTCGGCACAGCGGGAGGATGATCTGGAAGTACTGACGCGGCACGCTCGCGCCGTCCACCAGCGCCGCCTCACCGAGCTCTCTCGGGATGGTCTTCATGTAGTTCGACAACACGAACGTGCAGAAACCGGTCTGGAACGCGACGTGGATGAAGATCACCGCGATCTTGGTGCCGAGCAGGTTCCCGGTGTTGGTGTCGCTCAGGAAATCCGGCCACGGCACGTTCTTGTAGATCTGGAACAGCGGCTGGAAGATCACCTGCTGGGGCATCAGGTTGCCGGCAGTGAACAGCACGAGGAAGAAGATGTTGAAGCGCCACGTGAACCGACTGCACGCGAACGCCACCATGCTCGACAGCAACAGGATCAGCACGAGCGACGGGATCGTGACGAACATCGTGTTCCAGAAGTGACGGGGGATCTCTCCGACTTTCCACGCCTCGCGGTAGTTGTCCAGGGTGAGCGTCTCGGGCAGCGAGAAGACACCGTTGACGTTGCTGTCGCTCTCGAAGTATCGGAACGACGCGTAGAACGCCGCCACCATCGGGATCAACCACAACACGGCGATCGTGATCATCACGCCCTGCAGCACCATCCGCGGACCACGACGGACACCGACCATCGGGGTACCGATGCCGCTCATGATTCATTCTCCCGGAAGTTGTTGATCACGTACCAGATGATGAAGCCGATGCACAGCACGAACAGCACCATGCCGTAAGCGGAGCCGATGCCGACACGCCCGCCGCCTTCACCCGTGAGGCTGTTGGTCACCAGGGTGCCCATCACCTCAGTGCCGCGGGGTTCGCTGAGTGCCGCCACGATGTCGTACGCGCGGAGCGCTTCGATCACGGTGATCACCGCCACGACCACGTTGATCGGCTTCAGTGCCGGGAAGATCACCTGACGGAAAGACTGCCACTCGTTACAGCCATCGATCGAGGCCGCTTCGCGCAGCGAGGGGTCGAAGCTCTTGAGACCCGCCAGATAGAGCACCATGATGTAGCCGATGTGCCGCCACGCCATCGCGAGCAGCAGCGCCGCGAAGTTCTTCGAGAGCCCGAGCGGAAAGTCGAGCAACGGCAGGTCGATCGAGAACATCTTGCTCTGATCGCCGACGAAATCGATCGGGCCTCCCGGCCAGACGATGTTCAACAGTCCACTGTCGCGGTTGAACATGACCGCTTTCCAGATGAAGCCGACGACGGCGACCGACAGCACGACAGGGAAGTAGTAGACGCTCTGGTAGAAGCTCGTGCCTCTCACGTTCTTGTCGAGCAGATAGGCGAACCCGATCCCGATCGCCGAGCAGAAGAACAGCCAGAACACGAGCACGAAGTTGTTGAACAGCGCCGGGAACAGCTTGTTGTCGAAGATCGTGAACACCTGCCAGTAGTTCCGGAACCCGACGAACTCGACCGTGCTCACCGGTTGGAGGTTGTCCCACGCGGCGAACGAGAGGATCCCGGTCATGATCGCCGGGATCCACACGAGCATCACATGCAAGAAGGCGGGTACCCCCACCATCACGCCGAGGGCGAGCTTGTCGAGCCGACTCAGCTGAGAAAAGTGGCGACGGCGCCCCGGAAGGGGCGCCGTCGACTCGTTCTCGGCTGACCGTACCGCGACCGTTGCAGGGTCGGTGGACATCGGTGCCGGTCCTTTCCTATGCCAGTTCGATCGCTCGAACCTAGCGGATCATCCGAAGGTGTAGGTCTGCTTCTGCTCTTCGATCGTCGCCAGGATCGTATCGATCTGGCTCGGGTCGGCGAGGAAGTCCGACAAACCCTTCCCGACGACCTGCGAGGCGAAGTCAGGATCGGTGTCGCGGTCGAGGAACTGGGCGATGTACTTCGCCGAGCCCACCAGCTCGGCCGACTTCTGCTGCAACGCGTTGTACCCGCTGGTGTCGGCCTTGGAGTTGGCGGCAACCACCGACGGATCGATCGCGATGTAGGCATCGATCGGCGCTGCGCCACCGAGAGCGGTGAGGAGCGCCTTGGCGCCGGCCTCGTTCGCTGGCTTGGCGGCCATCATGAAACCGTCGATCGGCGCCTCGACAGCGTCCTGGCCATGGGCCGGGTCGATCTCCGGGAAGGCGAAGAAGTCGATGTCGTCGATGATGTCCTGTTGTGTCGCCGAATCGAAGTTGCTCGTCAGGAAGGTACCGAGCAGGTACATGCCGACTTCTTTGTCGCCGAGCGCCGTCGCCGCGTCCTGCCACGTTCGGCCGTTGACGTCAGGCTGATAGTGATCGAGGATCGTCGACCAGTTCTCGAAGATCTTCGCAACCTTCGGATCGGTCCAGCTCTCCTGGCCACCCATCAGCGACACGTGGAAGTCGTAGCCATTGGTGCGCAGGTTGATCATGTCGAACATGCCCATCTGCGGCCAGCCGCCGTCGTTTGCGGCGGCGAACGGGATGAGACCATCCGTGGTCATCTTCTCGGCGAGTGCGAGGAGGTCGTCCCACGTGGTCGGGATCTCGTAGCCCTTCTCCTCGAACAGGCTCTTCCGGTAGTGGATCGCCCACGGGTAGAAGTAGAGCGGCACGAAGTACTGCTTGCCGTCGAGGCCCGACGAGGCGCTCTTGAAGCCCTCGCTGAGGTCGCCAAGGTTGGCCCACACATCGGAGATGTCCCCGACCACGCCCTTGCTGGCGAACGCACGCATGCGATAGCCGGCGAACCAGCTCACGACGTCGTCGGGCTGCTGGATGTAGGTGTTGAAGTTCTCCTGGTAGGTGTTGTGGTCCACGGTGTTGATCGTGGCCTTCACGCCCGTGGCCGCGATCGCAGCGGCGATGGCCGCCTTCGGCTTCTCGTCGGAGTAGTTCGAACCGAAGGTCACCGCGTCGCCGCTCGGTGCGGCCGTGGTGTCGGCGGCGGCAGCGGTGGTGGCGGCGCCACCCTCGGTGGACTCGCTCCCACTGTTGGATTCGTCATCGCCGCAGGCGGCAAGCGCGGCCGCACCGGCAAGACCGGCGGCACCAGCGAGCAGGGTGCGACGCGAGAAGATCGAGAACCCGACGTCTGACGGGCTCGGTGATGATTCGTAGTTGGACAAGGCTCCCCCTCGTGGATGCGGAACACACCGGAACGGTTCGGAATCGTTTCCCCGGCCGTCGTGTCGCAACGCTTGTGGCGCTCGCGGACGTCGTCCGGATGAACGGTGTAGAAATGATGTGTTCACCCCGCAATGTGACACGACCGCCGATCGCTGTCAAGACGTGGTGTGCGATAATCGAACACGAATGTGGAGGCGCGACCCGACCGCACTCGGTTCACTCGCATCAGCACAGCGTTCGTGTTCGATCATGTCCGTTTCGTGTTGACATTCTGCCCATCGTCGTGCACTGTGCGAACATCGATCCGGTCGGATCCGGCCGGATCCGGCCGTGCACAGGCGTCGGAAAGGGGCTCACACGATGAACGACAACGTGTTCGATCCCGGGTCCGCCCGTGCCTTCGCTCGTCAACGTCACGAGGTCATCGCCGCCGAGGTGCGCCGGCGCGGCTCGGTCCGCGTCAGCGAACTCGCCGTGCTCCTCGGTGTCAGCGACATGACCGTGCGCCGAGACCTCGATCTGCTCGACGAGGCCGGTCTGCTTCGCAAGGTGCACGGCGGTGCCACGCTGCGCGACGAGCACAGCACCGACGAGCCAGGGTTCGAGGCCAAATCGCTACGGAACATGGCGGACAAGCACGCCATCGCAATCGCAGCCGCCGAACGGGTGCGCCCTGGCAGTGCGATCGGCATCACCGCCGGCACCACGACGTGGCAGCTCGCTTACCACCTCGTCGACCTCGCCGACCTCACCATCGTCACCAACTCGGTGCAGGTGGCCGAGGTGCTGCACCAACACCGACGCCACGACCGCACCGTCGTGCTCACCGGTGGTGTGCGCACTCCCTCCGATGCGCTCGTCGGTCCCGTGGCGGTGCAGACCCTCCAGTCGCTTCACCTCGACATCGTGTTCATGGGCGTCCATGGCATCAGCGAGCGCGCCGGGTTCACGACGCCCAACCTGATGGAGGCCGAGACCAACCGCGCCTTCGTCGAAGCGACCGGCCACCTCGTCGTGCTTGCCGACCACACCAAGTGGAACGTCACTGGTCTCAGCACGATCTCACCATTGAGCGCGGCGGCCGAACTGATCACCGACCCGGGGCTGCCGGTCGCTGCTCGCAACGTGCTCGATGCCGAGGTCGGCCAACTCGTGATCGCTGACCCACAGTTCGTCGACCAGTCGATCACCCGCGCTGCGGGCGCGACGGCCGCAGTACCGATCACCTCCAACAGCACGTCCAACAGCACGTCCAGCAGCACCACCACCATGGCCGCGGTTCCCGCGGACGTCTCGCGCCACCCGCAGGAGGGCCTGATGTCCACCGTCACCTTCACCGATGCGAGCCGCATCTATCCGAACACCCCGCGGCCGGCGGTCGATCGCTTGAGCTTGGAGATCGCTGACGGCGAGTTCCTCGTCCTCGTCGGACCGTCGGGTTGCGGCAAGAGCACCACCTTGCGCATGCTCGCCGGCCTCGAACCGATCGACGGGGGCAGCGTTCACATCGGCGACACCGACGTCACCTACCTGCCCCCGCGAGCACGCGACATCGCCATGGTGTTCCAGAGCTACGCGCTCTATCCGCACATGACCGTCGCCGAGAACATCGGCTTCCATCTGAAGATCAAGAAGCTCCCCAAGCCGGAGATCGCCGAGCGCGTGCACGAGGCCGCAAAGCTCCTCGACCTCGAGGAGTACCTCGATCGCAAGCCGGCCAAGCTCTCCGGTGGCCAGCGCCAGCGAGTGGCGATGGGCCGGGCGATCGTCCGCCAGCCGAAGGTGTTCCTCATGGATGAGCCACTGTCGAACCTCGACGCGAAGCTCCGCGTGCAGACCCGTACACAGATCGCTGCCCTGCAGCGCCGCCTCGGCGTCACCACCGTCTACGTCACGCACGACCAGGTGGAGGCGATGACCATGGGTGACCGTGTCGCCGTGCTGAAGGACGGGTTGCTCCAGCAGTGCGCCAGCCCGCGTGAGCTGTTCACGCGGCCGCGCAACAGCTTCGTCGCCGGCTTCATCGGATCGCCGGCGATGAACATGATGAACGCCACGCTGGGTCCTGACGGTGCATCGTTCGGTTCGCTGCTCATCGCCCTCACACCCGAACAACGATCGGCGCTCACCAGTGACGCTGTCGTGGTCGGCGTGCGCCCCGAGGGACTCCACGCCCGCGGCGAGGGTGGACTCGACGCCGAGGTGATCACGGTCGAAGAGCTCGGTTCCGAGTCCTACCTCTACTGCACGCCGGTGGCTCATCCGGAGCTGACGGTGGTCTCGCGTACCGAAGGCCTGAGCAGCATCATGAAGGGCGACATCGTCCATCTCGTCCCCGACCGTGGTGCGCTCCACCTGTTCGACGGCGCCACGGGTGACCGCCTCCCCGACTGAGCGGTGAGATCGGTATGACTCCCCCAGCGGCCCACGCCCGCACCCACGCCACGGCAGCCATGAGCGCTCAGGTCGCAGCGACAGCCGACACACGGATCGATCCGTACCTCGGCACCGTCGTCCACGTCGTCGGCACGCGCCAGGCACGACCCAACCTCCCCTCCTCCGGATGTCCCTTCTGCCCTGGCGGCCTCGAGTCCCCAGATCCCTATGACGTGCGGTGGTTCAAGAACCGTTGGCCCGCGATGCACCCCGACCGGTGCGAAGTGGTGCTGTACACGAGCGAACACGACGCGACGTTCTCCGCGCTCGGCGAAGGCGGAGCGCGCAAGGTGATCGACCTGTGGACCGAGCGGTTCCTCACCCTCGGGGCGCGCGACGACGTCGACTACGTCCTGATCTTCGAAAACCGCGGTCCTGAGGTCGGTGCCACGATCGCCCATCCGCACGGCCAGATCTACGCATATGACCACGTGCCCGAACGGCCTGGACGGCTGCTGGCCGCCGACTGGGAACCAGAACTGGATGCCGAGGAACGGTTCGTGGCAGAGCACGGCGCCGACAACGGCTGGCTCGCCTGGGTGCCCCGCGCCTCGACGTTCCCGGTGGCGCTCACGCTCGCTCCGAAGGTGCGCACGCCCGACATCGCCTCGCTCGACGACAAAGGACGCGCCGATCTGGCCGCGATGCTGGTGGATGTGCTCGCCCGGCTCGATCGGCTGTACGACGACGTCCCGTTGCCATACATGATGTGGTTGAACCAGCGCCCGACCGACGGTGGCGAGTGGCCGACGGCGTGGTTCAACATCGAGATCGTGTCGCCGTGGCGTCGCGCCGGCACCTCCAGGTTCATCGCGGCTGCCGAGGTGGCGTGCAACGAGTACTTCAACCCGGTGATCCCCGAAGTCGTGGCCGAACGCCTCCGCGAGCTCGGCTGACCGGAGCCGATCGCCTCAGCCCTGGAGGGGTTGGAAGGAGGGTGGCCGCTTCTGGAGGAAGCTGGCCACACCCTCTTTGAAATCCGGCCGGCGCAACGACGCCTTCATCAGCTCGATCGCATCCTCGCTCGCCGCCACGACACCTCGGGTCTGGTCGGCGTACACCTGCTGCTTCATGATCGACATCGACGTCGGGGATGCGTAGACCGCGAGGTCGGCGGCGTACTCGAGCGTGCGGTCGAGCAGGTGCCCGGCCGGAACGATCTCGTTCACCAGACCCATCGCCGCAGCTTCCTCGGCGAGGAACACCCGACCGGACAACAGCAGGTCCATCGAACGTGCCGTGCCGATCAGGCGCGGCAGGATCCACGACATCCCGTATTCGGCGATGAGCCCCCGACGCGAGAACGCAGTCGTGAACTTCGCGCCCGCCGCAGCGAAACGGATGTCGCACATCAGCGCCTGCACCATGCCGATGCCGGCGCACGCGCCGTTGACGGCGGCGATGACCGGCTTGGGGACAGTGGTCGTGTAGTGCTGCGCACGGCCACCCGCAGCGCTCTCCGCGCCCCGCGGCTGTCGCCGCCGATGGCCTGAAGGGTGTCCATGTCGGCGCCGGCGCAGAAGCCCTTGCCGGCACCGGTCACGACGATCACCTTCACCTCTGGGTCGGCGGCAGCCCGGTCGAGCAGCTCGAAGTACTTCGCCGCGAGCTCGCCGTTCCAGGCATTGAGGCGCTCGGGACGGTTGAGGGTGAGCAGTGCGATGCCCGGGTCACGCCGTTCGTAGAGGACGGGGTCAGGAATCGTCGAGTCGCTCATCCGGGGCAACGTAGTCGTGCCCATCGGCGTCATCCGAGACGGACACCGTCGCGCCGGCCGAGCTCAGATCCTCGTCCAGCTCGTCCAGCTCGTCGCGGTTTGCCGGCGTGTCCAGTTCGTCCAGCTCGTCGCGGTTTACCGGCGTGTCGTGCCCGAGTCGCGTCGTGGCCTGGTCGAGGGCGGGGCGTCGTGCGCTCAACACGAGGTACACCGCGGCGAGCACTGCCACCACGAGCGCGACCCACTGGTTGAATCGAAACGGGCCGAACTCGTCGGCTTCATCGATGCGCAGGCCCTCCACCCAGAACCTGCCGACGCCGTATCCCACGAGGTACATCGCCATCAGACGGGGAGCGCGCGGCCGGGTCTTGCGGTCGATGAGGATCAGCACACCGCACAGCGCGAGGTTCCACAACGACTCGTAGAGGAACGTCGGGTGGAACAACGTGCCGGGGGCGTACCCGGCGGGAATCTTGTCGTCGCTGATCTCGAGGCCCCATGGCAGCTCGGTCGCGCGGCCGAACAACTCCTGGTTGAACCAGTTGCCCCATCGGCCGATCGACTGGGCCAGCGGGATCGCCGGGGCCGCGGCGGCGGCCATCTCGCGAGGGTCGACCCCGCGCCGCTTCGTGGCCCACCAACCGACGGTGATGCCGGCCAGCAGACCACCGGGAATGCCCAGGCCCCCCTTCCAGATCTGGAAGATGCGCGCCGGGTCGTCCTCGAACGAGCTCCAGTCGGTCATCACGTGGTAGAGCCGGGCACCGAGGATGCCGGCGATCACGGCCGACACCGCCATGCCGCTTGCGTCGTCGCGGGTGCCGGTGCCACGCGCTTGGAGACGACGCCCGGTCAGCCACACGCCGGCGACGACGCCGAGCGCGATCATCAGGCCGTAGGCGTGGATCGACAGCGGGCCGATCTCGAGCACCCCGCTCGAGGGGCTCGGGAGACTGCCGAACCGGCCGGTGCCGGGGA
Source organism: uncultured Acidimicrobiaceae bacterium (assembly GCA_963791635.1). Lineage (GTDB taxonomy): Bacteria > Actinomycetota > Acidimicrobiia > Acidimicrobiales > Ilumatobacteraceae > VFMC01. The sequence goes on along the minus strand of CAWBTC010000017.1, from coordinate 787,663 downwards.
TCGACGTCGTCACGACGTGACGCCGCGGGCGAAGCCAACCGCACGTTCCTCGATCAGACCACGGTCGAAGTCTTGGGTGGCGACGTGGAAGCTGCGCTCGAGGGTGACCCGCTCGACGCGACCGCCGTAGGTGCTGGCGAGGAACTCGGCCTGAGCCGGCTCGACCACATGGTCCTGCGGAGAGTTCATCAGCAACAGCGGTGGCTCCATGGTGGGATACGTCGCTGCCAGCGGGATGAGCCCGTCCTCCAGGAACGACAGCAACGGCCGCAACGGGGTGGCTGCGTAGGCGATCTCGGTCTGGTCCGGATCGGCGATGTCGCTTCCGATCGCCGGGAACTCGTCAGTGCCGGCGTCGATCGTGGCGCGGACCAGTCCGATCATGTCGTCGGATGGTTGGGTCGCAGGGTTGACACACACCAGACCAGCGATCTCGGGGTGATCGGCTCCGAGCCGCAGGGTGAGTGCACCGCCCATGCTCAGACCGGCGACCACCACCTTCGAACAACGCGCAGCCAGACGCTGATACGCGGCCTCGGCCTCACCGTGCCAATCCGCCCAGGAGGTCGTCTTCATGTCTTCGACGGACGTGCCATGGCCGGGCAGCCGTGGCAGTTCGACGTGGAAGCCGGCAGCTGCGAACGCCTCGGCCAGCCCGCGCATCGACGAGGGCGCGCCGGTGAATCCATGGACCACGAGGGCGCCCGGCGCATCGGAGGTCGGAGCAGCGTGTGACCAGGACTCGCAGCCGGGCAGGACAGGAACCATCGAGGGATTGCTCATGGAGGAAGTATGGCCGCGAGCATGACCTCTGGGGACCTCGACCCGTAGGTCCGCGGGTCAGCGACGCGCTAGCGATACGGATCGTCGGGGCCGAGCGGCTCGTCCCACCACTCCCCCGGCACGCCCACTGCCTCCCAATCGGGAAACGGGTAGATGCAGTTCACCGGGCAGGCCGGGAGGCACTTGTCGCATCCGCTGCACAACTCGGGAACGATCACGACGTCGGGCCCGTGGTTGAAGATCGCCCCGAAGTGTGGCGGGCAATGCCGCAGGCACGCGTCGCAGTTGATGCATTCGAGCATCTCGATCCTGACCGGCAGGTTCTTCCACTTCGGATTGCGAGTGCGCGTCTCGATGCGCTCATCACGTGTCGCCCCCATGCGGCCAAGTGTAGGCATCGCCCTGGCCGTCTTGACCCGGCGGTCAAGCGGATGATCCACTGTTGCCCGTGAACACGTCGACGGGGCCAGCGGAGCGCCGCACGCACACCGAACAGGGCATCGAACGCAAACAACAACTCCTCGACGCCGCGGCGGTGCTGTTCTCCTCGAAGGGCTATGCGAACACCCGCATCGCCGACATCTGTGCCGCTGCCGGGGTGGCCAAGGGTCTCGTCTACTGGTACTTCCCCACCAAGGAGGAGCTGTTCGCCGAACTCGTGCGTTCGATGCGGCTGCAGCTCCGGCGCGCCCAGGCGGCAGCGATGGACCCCGGCGCCGACCCTCTCACCCGGATCCGCCAGGGCACCGAAGCGTCGGTTGTGTTCATGGCCGAGCACCGCGCGTACTTCGCATTGCTCGACGTCGAACGCTCACAGGACGAGCTGAGCGGACGCGGCTCCGACGTGGCCGAGGTGCTCCGCGAGGGCAGTGACGTGTATGCCACCGACGTGGTGCGGTTGGTGCGCGACGCCCAGCGACAGGGCTTGGTGCCCGACGGCGATCCGCAGCTCTACGCCGTGGGCGTGCTCGGTGTGGTCTCGTCGTTCAGCCATGCGCTGCGCAACGGCTCGCTCGACGTCGATGTCGACGAGTTGGCGGCGTTCGTCGGCGGCTGGGTGATGCGCGCGTTGTCGGGCGAGACCGTCTTGCGTTGACCTGGCTGAGTCAGGAAACGGTGAGACCGTCGAGCTCGTGCGCGAGGTCGGGGTGCGCCACCCGCATCACGCCGATGAAGGCGTCGACGATGCGTGGCTCGAACTGGGCGCCACGGGCACCGACGATGTACGTGATCGCCTCGAGCGCGGTCCAGGCGTGCTTGTACGTGCGGTGGCTGGTGAGTGCGTCGTACACGTCGGCGACGGTGACGATGCGGCCGCTGATCGGGATCTGTTCCGTGTGCAGTCCTGAGGGATAGCCGGTGCCGTCCCAGCGCTCGTGGTGGTTCAACGCCACCTCGGCGGCGAGCTGGATGAGTGGCGAGGTGCTGCCGGAGAGGATCTCGGCACCGACCGTCGTGTGCGTCTTCATGACATCGAACTCGTCGGGCGTGAGCGGGCCCGGCTTCATCAGGATCGAGTCGGGGACGGCGACCTTGCCGATGTCGTGCAGCCGGCCCGCAAGGCGCAGCTGGGCGGTCCAGCCGGAGGCCTCGCCCAACTCGGTCGCGATCGCGGCGGCGAGATCGCCGACGCGGATCGTGTGCTCACCGGTGTCGGTGTCGCGGAACTCCGCGAGCACGGCGAGACGCTGGAACGCCTCGAGCTGGTACTCCTCGAGGTCGTACGTGCGGCCCCGCACGAGCGCCTCGAGCTCGCCGGTGCGGAGGCGGAGGATCTCGGCCTGCTGGCGGGCCGCTTCGGTGTCATGGGCGACCTGAAGCGTCTTGATGCGCAGGTCGGCGCCCTCGCTGAAGATCGCTTCGTGAACTCGGAATCGCTCCTCCTGATAGCCGAGCGCCTCCTCGAACCGGCCGAGCTGCTTGCACGTGTCGGCGAGCGAGGTGAGCGCCGTGAGCTGGCGGGGCTTCGCCACCGCTTCCTCGGCGACCTGGAGCGCCTTGCGATAGTGGTCGGCCGCCGCGGCCAGGTCGACACGGGCGATCGCCGCCTTGCCGCGCACCATCGCCAGGCCGAACATGGCGTCCTTGTCGATCTCGGCCGTCGTATCGGCGAGCAGTCGTCCGGCCTCGTCGAGGTACTGGTCCGCGTCGTCGAGCATGCGCAGGTCGATGTAGACGGTCGCGAGCTTGGTGAGGAGCAACGGCACGTACTCGACAGCGTGTTCGCGACTGAGATCGAGCGCCTCTGAAGCGAGACTGACCGCGAGGAGGTGTTCGTTGCGACTGGCCCGCACGTCAGCCATGTTGTGGAGGATCAGGACGTGGTTCGCGTACCAACTGGCATCGCGCAGCTCGACGCCATTGCTGACGTTCAGCGCGGCTTCGTAGGTCACCAGAGCACGATCCGAGTCGCCGAGTTCGTGATGGATGGAGGCGATCGCATTGAGCAGCGCCCCCTCGGTTGCCCGATCCCCGGTCGTGCGATACAGCTCGAGTGCCTTCAGGCCGTACTCGAGGGCCTCGGTGAAGTTGCCAGCGTCTTGATGGATCAGACCGATCGCATTGAGGGCGAACGACTCGACGACGACCGCACCGCACTTGCGGGCGAGCTCTCGGGCATCGAGTGCGAGTGCGTAGGCGTCATGGGGCTCACCGGCGGTGTAGGCGATCGCGGCGAGGCGGTACAGCGCCTCGGCCTCGCCGGCTGGGTCGTTCAGCGACCGGGCGAGGACACGTGCCTGCTGCGCCATGGATCGAGCGGCGATCTCGTCGGTGACCTGGCAGGCACGTGCATCATCGAGAAGCTCGCGGATCGTCCTCGTCACGCCCGAGTTCTCGACCAACTGCATCACCCGAATCGCCAATCCGTGTCCCTCCGCGACGCTGTTCGCGACGCTGTTCTCGACAAGCACCCAACCCGTCTCACGCGCCGGCACCTCTGACGCTGCACGGCGCGACGCGCGCGGCCCGTGGGGAAAGGCTAATGAAGCTGAGCCGCCGATGCACGGATCACCAGGGCTCTTGGCACAAGCTTGAACCTACGACCGCGAGCGTCGACCTTGACGAGAGCTTGACGGTTGGTCGAGCCCGGTTCGCGCCGAGCGTGACCCGGGACCGCCCCCTGCGGTCGTTCGTGGCCGGCGGGCTGGCAGCCACGGCGGTGGCGAGCACGGGAACCGACAACGATTCTGGCTCGTATCGTGTGCGGATGCATGTCGGAGGGCGGCGCGTCGAGAGTTCGGCGGTTGCCGCGCTCGTGCCGGTCCTGATCGTTCTGCCGGTATCGCTCGCGGCGCTGGCAGTCTTCTGGCTCGGCGTCCGTGTGGCGTGGCATGTCTCGTTCACCTGGTTCGCGATCGGCTACCTCGCCGGAGCGGTGCTGTTGTTCATCCGCCCGTTCCAGACGGTGTTGCTCACCCGTCTGCTCGGGGCGCGACCGCCCACCCGGGACGAACGGGTGCGACTCGACACCGCATGGCGATCCGTGCTCCAAGCAGCCCGGCTCCCACGCCACCGCTACGTGCTGGCCGTGCTGCCGGCAGAAGAACTGAATGCCTTCGCCTGTGGCGGCCACCTGGTGGTGGTCACCACACTCGCCGTGGAGACCCTGCCGCGCGACGAGTTGGCAGGCGTGCTCGCACACGAGTTGAGCCACCACCTCGGCTTCCACACCGTGGCGCTCACCGTGGCCCAATGGCTCAGCGTGCCGGTGCTGCTGCTGGCCCGGATCGGCTTCTTCCTGCAGAACGTGGCGTCCGCTGCCACTCACAGCTACGCCAGCCACTCCGCCGCACTCACAGCGATCGGTCGGCTCGTGAGCGCCGCGCTGACGTCGGTGTCGTGGATGTTCCTGAGTGGGCTGCTCGTCGCCAATGCCGTCGGCAACGTGACCGGCCGGGGTGCGGAGTTCCAGGCCGACCAGCGCGCGGTGCTGCTCGGCTTCGGTCCGCAACTGTCCAACGCGCTTCGGCGCGTGGTGTCGATGGGCGGCGGGGAACGCCCGCACAGCCTGCGTGAACACCTGGAAGCGACGCATCCGCCCGCGCTCACGCGTGTCGCGAAGATCGAGGCGCTGCGCCGAGGGACCCAGGGACTCCGGTTCTGATCCGCACTGCAACGCACCGCAACTGCACCGGCGGCTTGCACCGGCGTCGGCACCCAGCGGGCATCGCCTACGGTGACGAGATGCAACTCGCACACGAGCGCACCGGCAGCGGACCGTCCCTCGTCCTCGTCCATGGGATCACCGAGTCACGACGCACCTGGGATCCGTTGATCCCAGCGCTCGCAGAGCGCTACGACGTGCTGAGCGTCGATCTCCGCGGACATGGCGAGTCGCCAACGGGCGACGTGTACGACCCGATCTCGATGGCCATCGACGTCGCCGACACCGTTGCCGACACGGGAATGACCTCACCGCTGGTCGTCGGCCACTCGCTGGGCGGCATCGTCGCGAGCGCGTTTGCCACCGTCGCCCGACCACGAGCCGTCGTCAACGTCGACCAGCCACTCCGCCTGGCGGACTTCAAGGACAGCCTCACCCAGCTGGAACCAATGTTGCGCGGCGACGACGAGTCGTTCCGAACAGCGATCGATCTGGTGTTCCAGTCGATGATCGGCCCCCTCGGCGCCGACGAGATCCAGCGGATCGGTGCGTTGCGGCGGGCCGATCAATCCGTGGTGCTCGGGATCTGGGGCACCGTGTTCGAATCGACCGCCGAGGACCTCGACGCGACCGTTGCGGCGCTCGCCGCCGCGATCACGGTGCCGTACCTGTCGCTCCACGGCATCGACCCGGGCGAGGACTACACCCACTGGCTGCGCAAGCTGGTGCCGTCGGCCACCGTGGAGGTGTGGCCCGACCAGGGCCACTACCCGCATCTGTTGCACCGTGATCGGTTCGTCGAGCGCCTCGTCGACTTCGACGAGCTCCGCTGATCCCCGACATCGATCACCCGACAACGATCACCCGACAACGATCACCCGACAACGATCACCACACGGCAATGGGTGCGACCACCGCCTGGAGCACCTCGATCAGCGTCGACGGCGCGAGCTCGAGATCGAGCCCTCGACGGCCACCACTCACGTAGATCGTGTCACTCAGCTCGCAGGTCTCGTCGATCACCGTGAGCAACCGCTTCTTCTGTCCGAAGGGGCTGATCCCACCCACGACGTAGCCGGTGCTCCGCTCCGCGGTTGCCGGAGCACTCATCTCGGCCCGCTTGGCCCCGACCGCTGTGGCGACCTCCTTCATCGACAACTGCGCGGTCACCGGCACGATGCCCACCACCTGGATGACTCCCCCGCCCCCGGTGACGTCTGCCAGCAACGTCTTGAACACGCGGTCGGCCGCCACGCCGAGCGCGCGGGCAGCGGCCAAGCCGTAGCTGCGGTCGGCAGGGTCGGGCTCGAACTCGTGCACCGAGAACACGGCGCCGGCGCGCTGCAGCTCGACGATGGCAGGGGTCATCGCCGGCGATGGTACCGACGGCCTCGCTCGACGAGCCTCACCGGCAATGCGAGACTGCGCCCGTGGTCCTCCATGATCCGGATGCCTCGCAGGCACGACGCTCCTCCGCGCCCTACCGGCTCGATGACAGATACCGCAGCGACGAAGGCGTGGTGTTCCTCAGCGGGGCGCAAGCACTCGCCCGGTTGCCCTTCGAGCAGCTGCGGATCGATCGCGCCGCCGGGCTGCGAACCGCTGCCTACGTCACCGGATACCCGGGAAGCCCCCTCGCAACCTACGACCGCGATGCCGCTGCCGTGGCGAAGCTGGCCGGAACCGACGGGCTGCACATCGTGCACCAACCGGCGGTGAACGAAGAACTCGCGGCAACGGCCGTGATGGGTTCGCAGCTCAGCGTCACGCTCGACTCGTGTCGCTACGACGGGGTGCTCGGCATCTGGTACGGCAAGACCCCAGGGCTCGACCGTGCGAGTGATGCGCTCCGTCACGCGATGTTCGCCGGCACCGCCCGCCACGGCGGTGCCGTCGCCCTCGTCGGAGAGGATCCGAGCGCGAAGAGCTCCACGCTGCCGTCGTCGAGCGACGCGTCGCTGATCGATCTGCGGTTCCCCGTGCTGTTCCCGGGCGACGTGCAGGACGCTGTCGATCTCGGTCGTCACGCGGTCGCGCTCTCGCGAGCCTCGGGTCTGTGGAGCGCGATCAAAGTGATCGAGGCGGTGGCCGACGGGACGGGCACGGTCGAGCTGCACCCCGATCGGGTCGTGCCCGTGCTCCCGGTGGTCGAAGTCGACGGCCCGACCGGCCGCGTGCCCTACCAGCCCACACCCTCGGGGCGGCTGCTCACCCCGTACACCTTGGATGTCGAGCGCGAGCTCTACGACGTACGTCTCGAGGTGGCCCGCCAGTACGGAGTGGCGAACCGCCTCAACTCGGTCACGGTGCGCGGTCCGCAGGACTGGATCGGGATCGTGGCGGGCGGGAGCACCTTCGCAGAGACACGCGAAGCGTTGCGCCTCCTCGGCCTGCGCACCGATGACGACCTGCGCAGTGCGGGCGTGCGCCTGTTGCGTTTGCGAATGCCCGTGCCGCTCGACATCGCGGTGGTGCGTGAGTTCGCCGATGGTCTGACCGAGGTGCTCGTCGTGGAGGACAAGAGCCCCCTGCTCGAGGGCCGCGTCATCGAGGCCCTCTACCCGCTGGCACGGCGACCGGTGGTGTGCGGGAAGCGTGCGCCGGACGGCTCGGCATTGCTGCCGCCCACCGGGTCGCTCACGGCCGACGTGATCCTCCCCCGGCTGCGCTCCCGCCTCGAGCAGCGACTGTCGCCCGATCGGCTCGCGCCGGCACCAACCTCGCTCGGCGACCGCCGACTCATCCCGTTGAGCATCAACCGCACGCCCTACTTCTGCTCCGGGTGCCCGCACAACACCTCGACGCGCGCGCCAGAAGGTGCCCTCGTGGGTGGCGGCATCGGCTGCCACACGATGGTGATGCTGATGGAACAAGGCCGGTTCGGCCACATCGTGGGTGTCACCGCGATGGGCAACGAGGGCGCGCAGTGGTTCGGCATGGCGCCCTTCGTCGACGAGCCGCACCTGTTCCAGAACATCGGTGACGGCACCCTCTTCCACTCGGGCATGCTCGCCGTCCGGGCTGCGGTGGCCAGCGGGACGAACATCACCTACAAGGTGCTCTACAACGGTGCGGTCTCGATGACCGGCGGTCAACTTCCGGCGGGGCAGCTCGATGTGCCGGCGTTGGCGAAGGTGTTCCTGGCCGAGGGTGTGCGCCGGGTGGTGATCACCACCGACGATCCGGGCCGGTATCGCGGGGTCACATTGCCCTTGGGTGTCGACGTGTGGCCGCGCTCGAGGATCATCGACGCCCAGGAGGCACTTGCCGGCGTGGTCGGCACGACGGTCTTGATCCACGACCAGCGGTGCGCCGCCGAGCTCCGCCGCGATCGCAAGCGGGGCCGGGTGGAGCAACCGGGCTGGAGGCTCGTGATCGACCAGCGCGTCTGCGAGGGATGCGGCGACTGCGGAGCGAAGAGCAACTGCCTCAGCGTGCAACCGATCGACACCGCCTTCGGCCGAAAGACCGCCATCGACCAGTTCAGCTGCAATCTCGATGCCAGCTGCCTCGACGGCGACTGCCCGGCGTTCATGACGGTGCGGGCGTCGAGACGCACCACCCGCCGAGCGTTGCGCACCAGGCGCCGTGACACGCCGGTCAGCGCTGCAGTGGATGTGAGCTCGCTCGGCAACCCGACCGTGGTGGTCGACGCGGACGACTGCACGGTGCGGCTCAGCGGCATCGGTGGAACCGGTGTGGTGACCATCTCCCAGATCCTCGGGACAGCAGCCATGCTCGACGGATTCCACGTGCGCGGTCTCGATCAGACGGGTCTGTCGCAGAAGGCCGGTCCGGTGGTGAGCGACGTCCGTCTCACGCGCGGTGAACCTCGCGCCTCCAACCGAGCGAGCGCCGCGTCGGTGGACACGCTGATCGCGTTCGACCTCCTGGTCGCATCGAGCGATGCACACATCACAGGTGCCTCGCCGGAACGCACCGTCGTGGTCGCCTCGAGCGCTTCGGTCGGCACCGGCGCGATGGTGGTCGACCCCAGCACGTCGTTCCCACACGCGGAGGCGCTCGGACGCCTTCGTTCGTCCAGTCGCTCGGTGTCGACGATCGATGCGATCGCCGCCACGCAAGCTGCCTCGGGCGACGCAACGATGGCCAATGTGTATCTCCTCGGCGTGGCGGTGCAGCAGGGCGCGGTGCCGGTGCGGCCCGAGTGCGTGGAGGAGGCGATCACACTCAACGGTGTCGCAGTCGACAAGAACATCGCTGCGTTCCGCTCCGGTCGTCTCGATGCCTCCAACACGACCGGGGTGTCCGATGCTGTCGAGCCGGTCACGGCGCTGATCGATCGCCTGTCAGCGGATCTTCAGGGCTACCAGTCCGCTCGGTACGCCGATCGATTCCGCATGCTCGTGGAGCAAGCTGTCGCGACCGGTGACGAGGCCTTCGCCCGAGTGGTCGCGGTGCATCTGCACAAGTTGATGGCCTACAAGGACGAGTACGAGGTGGCCAGGCTCCTGCTCCTGCCGACGTCTCGGGCCGCCGCCGAAGCCGTCGTCGGGTCGGGAGCGCGCGTGCAGTGGAATCTGCACCCGCCGCTGCTGCGGTCGATGGGGCTGCGGCGCAAACTGCGCCTCGGCCGGTGGGCTCGGCCGCTGATGCTCGCCCTGCGCGCCGCTCGGCGAGTACGCGGCACGCCGCTCGACGTGTTCGGCATGGCCCGTCTGCGGCGCACCGAGCGTTCGCTCATCCCCGAGTACGAAGCCGCGATCGGTCGACTCGTGGCCGGTTTCACGCCCGAGCGAGCCGCGGAGGCGATCGCGATCGCCTCACTTCCTGACATCGTGCGCGGCTACGAACATCTGAAGCGGCAGCGGATCGAGCAGTACCGCACCGAACTCGGCGAACGACTCGCCCGCCTCGGCTGATCCTGTGGCGTCATCGACCGATCAGTGGTCTGGCCGGCGCGCTGTTGCGTCGTTCGGCGACCTCGGTGTCGCCGACGACCTCGTCGACGTACTCGCCACGCTCGGCGTCGCCGAGCCGTTCCCCGTGCAGGAGCTCACGATCCCCGACGCGCTCGCAGGTCGTGACGTCTGCGGCAAGGCACCCACCGGATCGGGCAAGACGCTGGCGTTCGGCATCCCCATCGTCGAGCGGACCCTCACCGCGGCACCGAACGCACCCGGCGCGCTGGTGCTCGCTCCCACACGAGAACTCGCCCGCCAGATCGGCGACGAGCTCGCCCCGGTTGCCGCAGCCCGCGGGCTGCGGGTGCACGTGCTGCAGGGCGGCGCACCGTTCGTGCCACAGATCGCCGCGTTGCGCGCCGGCGTCGACATCGCTGTGGCCACGCCGGGGCGCCTGCTCGATCTCGTCGGACAACAGCTGGTGTCATTGGGATCGGTCAGGATCGCTGTCGTCGACGAGGCCGACCGGATGGCCGATCTCGGGTTCCTGCCCCAGGTGCGCGAACTCCTCGACCTGGTACCAGCCGATCGGCAGACGATGCTGTTCTCGGCCACGCTGGATGGCGACGTGGACGTGCTCGTGCAGGAGTACCAACGCGACCCGGTGATGCGCGAGATCGAGCCTGCCGAACTCGCTCCGATCCGTCACCTGTGGTGGTTCGTGCACGACGCCGCCCGTGCCGACCTGCTGGTGAAACTCGTGAAGCGAAGCGGCGCCACCGTGGTGTTCAGCAAGACACGGCATGGCGCCGACCGGATTGCGAGGCGGTTGTCGCAGGCCCAGGTGCGCACCGCCGTGCTGCACGGCGGCAACTCCCAGCTCAAGCGGGAGGCCGCGCTCGAGCAGTTCAAGCGAGGCGAGGTGCGTGCGCTGGTGGCCACCGACGTGGCAGCTCGCGGCATCCATGTCGACGATGTCGCGTGCGTGGTGCAGTACGACCTGCCGGTCGACCCGAAGGACTACGTGCACCGGGCCGGCCGCACCGGCCGAGCGGGTGCGGCGGGGATCGTGGTGTCGTTCGTGTCACCGCTGGACGAGGCCCATGCCCGCCACCTGATCGCCGAGACCGGTGTCGACGCCGAGCTCGGGGAGCCCGACCTGTCTCAGATCGAACCCGCTGCGGTGCGCGCAGCGATCGACGCGCAGCTGGCCGAGCTCGCGCTCGAGCGTCGCCCGGGAGCGATCGGCGCGGTCAACGTGGCGGTCACGTTCCGCTGACCGGCGCGATGCCCGGTTCAGCGGCGATCTCGAAGAGTTGAGAAAGCACTCAATCGAGGGGCCGGGCGTGCCGATGACTTCGGTGAGTGTTCGTCCTGACGAATGCTTGACGTCCGTGAATGGAGGACCATCGTGTCCAGCAGCACGACCAGCACGACCAGCACGACCAGCACGACCAGCACGACCGGGCGACCGACACCGAGACCATCGTGGCCGCCGTCGCCTCGTCGGGCGCATCGCCGCACTGGTGCTCGTCTCGACCGCCCTGCCCGGCTCGGCCGCAGCAATCTGGTTCCAAGCGGTGGCCTGGGCGTCGATCTCGGTGTTCACGGTGGGCATGCATCATCAGCGGGCGATCGCCGCGGCATGGAGACCTGTCGCCGCCGGCTTCGCCCTGTTCGCGATCGGCGACCTGCTCGTCGTCGTCGACCGGCACGTGGCGGATCTCAGAGCCGTCACCGGCGTTGCACACGTCGTCAGCGTCACGACCTACCTCGCGCTCGCACTCGGGCTGTCCGCGCTGGTCCGCACGGACCCCACCGATCGCGGCCGGACGGCTCTGATCGATGCCGGCATCCTGGTCACCCCGATTGCCCTCGCCGGCTGGATCTACCTCGTCGGCCCGTCGGTCTCCGATCCCACCATCACCTGGATGCAACGCGTCGTCGCCGCCGCTTCCCCACTTGGTGACCTGCTGTGTGTGGCGCTCGTGATTCGCCTGGTGGCGGGCGGCTCTCGGCGACCCCCCAAGAGCCGACACCCCAGGAGCCGGCACCTCGAGCGGCGGCAACGTCGGGCAGGTGACGGTTCGGCGCTGCCGTTCGTGGTCGGTGCAGTGGTACTGCTCCTCGCAGCCGATGCGATCCTGCTGTCGTCGACCGTTCACGACGATCATCTCGGTCACCGAGGCAGCGGAGCAGCGGCCATTGCGGCCTTCGGTGTGCTCGGTGCGGCGGGAGCACGCCCGCTCCGTCGAGCCGATGCGTCCCGGCGAAGCGATCACGCACTGCTCAGCACCACGCGGCTGGTACTGCTCGCCGCAGCGGCACTCGTGACACCACTCTTGCTGGCAGTGCAGTGGTGGCGCGGCGTCGCGGTGACCGTGCCACTCGTGGTGATCGGCACCGTGATCTCGTTCCTGCTCGTCGTGGCGCGGATGGCCGGGCTCGTGCACGCGCTCGAGTTCTCACGGTCGCAGTTGCGGTTCGAGGCCGACCACGACCTCCTCACCGGGCTCCCGAACCGTCAGCTGTTCACCCGCCACCTCGATGACGTCCTCGCGGCGGGTGCCCCGGGCGCCCTGCTGTTCGTCGATCTCGACCGGTTCAAGCTGATCAACGACACGCTCGGTCACCAGATCGGCGACAGTGTGCTGGTCGAGGTGGCCGATCTCCTGCGGGCCGGGGTGCGATCGGACGATGTGGTGGCCCGATTGGCCGGCGACGAGTTCGTGGTCCTGATCCCGGCCTGCACCGAGGACGAGGCCGAGGCCATCGCCGCACGTCTCGTGGATCGCTTGCACGTGCGCCGACAGACCAACGACGAGGTCCTCATGGTCACGGCATCGGTGGGCATGGTCTGGTGGGATGCGGGCACCACACCCGATCGCGCTCACCAGCTGGTCCGCGCAGCTGATCACGCCATGTACGAGGCCAAGCACGCCGCCGGCGGCCGATTGGCGATCGCTCGCGTCTGAACGGTCGGCCAAAGGGACGACGCGTTCGGGTCAGGCCGTGCCGTCCCACTCCGACGTGGGGGCGATACGACCCAGCCCGGCATAGGCCTCCATCGGGGTGCGGCCATCGTTCAACACGGCATCCACCTCATCCGCGATCGGCGCATCCACCCCGTACTCGCGCGCCAGCTCGACGACGACGCGACAGGTCTTCACGCCCTCTGCCACCATCCGCATGCTCGCGGTGATCTCGCCGATCGAACGGCCCTTCGCCAACTCCACGCCGACGGTGCGGTTGCGGCTCAGCGGGCTCGAGCAGGTGGCCATCAGGTCACCGAGGCCGGTGAGCCCGGGAAAGGTGCGTGGGTCACCGCCCATCGCCACGCCGAGACGCGTGATCTCGGCGAGGCCACGGGTGAGCACCATTGCTTTGGTGTTGTCGCCCACGCCGAGTCCCTCGGCCATGCCGGCAGCGATTGCCACCACGTTCTTGAGCGCACCACCCATCTCACAACCGGTGACGTCGGGGTTGGTGTAGACGCGGAAGCGCCGGCTCGTGAACACCTTCTGCAACGAAGTGGCCACGTGGGCATCGGGCATCGCGATCACGGCGGCGGCGGCAAAGCCGGCCAGGACCTCGCGGGCGAGGTTGGGTCCGGCGAGAACTCCGGCGGGGTGGCCGGCGAGCTCCTGTTCGATCACCTCGGTCATGCGCAGCCGCGTGCCTTGCTCGAGACCTTTGGTGAGGCTGACGATCGGCACCCAGTGACGGATCAGGGGGGCGATCGCCGCCAGCGTGCTGCGCACCGCCTGCGATGGCACGCCCATCACGATCACATCAGCGTCGAACACGGCCTCGTCGAGCGAGGCGGTGGCCCGCATGCCGGGGTGGAGATCCAGGTCGGGGAGATACCGACTGTTGCGGTGGCGCTCGTTCACGTCCGCCACGGTCGCCTCGTCGCGCGCCCACAACACAGAGCTCGCGTTGGCCGCAGCCAACGATGCCACCGTGGTTCCCCACGATCCACCGCCCAGTACGGCGACGTGCACCGGTCGCATCCCGTTCCCCCTCGTGTCCCCCGGTCAGCGGCGAGGACACACCCCGCCGTGGCCTCGCGTTCACATTTACGGTACCGGCTCGACACCCGCTCGTCCGCCTCGGCGTGGTCACGCCCGAACCCGCGAGCGGCCGCGTAACGTGAGGCGGCATGGGCAACCCCTGGCCGCCCCCGGCGGCCGACGATCACACGTACGGCGCCGGCCGCCGCCAGCCCAACTACGCCATGCGCCGCGCCATCGTCGCCGTCGCAGTGGTCGCTGTCGTTGCGGGCGGTCTGTGGTTCGCGCTCGGTCGAGACGACGCCGACGAACAGAGCTCTGCAGGCGGTGCCCGCGGGTGGGACACCGTCGTGCTCCAACGCACCGATGGGTCGATCGCAGTCGTTGACCGCGAGGGCGAGGAGCTGGCGACGGCCACCACTGATCTCGTCGGCGTGACCGACATCGGACTCACCGGCAAGGTGCTGCTCGGCCTCGGCGGCGATCCTGCTTCCGACGGAGTCGGCGTGCTGACCCTGGAGGACGGTTCGATCGACGAGATCGATGTCGCGTTCGACCAGTTCCGCCGACTGGGTCGCACGTCGCTGTTGATCGCCTACGAGCCCACCGGCACCGGCCTCGAACTCGTCGACGCAGCGAGCTCCGCCACGATCGACCTCCTCGCCCTCGCCGAAGCCGACGACCCACTCGCGGATGCGCTCAGCGTGCGTGTCGACGACGAGGGCACCCACGTCGCGTTCACCGAGCTGCGCAGCCGCGAGACGGTCGTGGTCGACGTGACCGAGCGAACCGGAGTCTCGCTGCCTGGCGCGCTCGCCGACCTCGGCTTCGACCGGGTGCTGACCTCCACCAACCGCGGTGACACGGTGTTGCTCGACCTGTCCGAGGTGACCGGCGACCGGGTGGGCACGGTGGAGACGGCGCCGATACTCGGAGCGATGCTCGTCGACGAATCGCGCGCCGTGGTGGTCACGGCCGACGGTGTGGTGTCGATGGTGGACTTCGGTGACGAATCGGTCGACGAGGTCGCCCGACTGTCGGGGGTGCTGCCGCTGCCGCCCGGCACCGACGTGACCACCGATCCCGAAGTGATCGACGGCGCGATCGTGGTCGCGGGACGCTCCCGGCTCGCCCTCTTCGGCCAGCGATTCGTGGCCTTCGTCGACGAGACCGGCACGCTCGTCCGATCGGTGGACGTCCCGAATCGAGTGGAGGTGTTCCTCGACCCGGTATCGACCGACCAGTGCCTCTCCGTTGGTGAAGTGGGCGGACCCTACACACTGCTCGATGCCCGCACCGGCGCGATCGTCACGTCCTTCGACGACGGTTCGCTCATGGGTGCCAGCGAGGACGGCTGCGTCGTCGCGTTCCGCGCGACCGGCTCGGCGGCAGTCGACGTGGTTGCCGGCGTGCAGCTCGATCGGCGACTCGAGGATCGGATCCTTGCCCTGGCAGCCGACGGCACCGCTGCGCTGCAGGGCAGCTCCTCGTCGGTCAGCTGGGTCGACCTCGCCGCCGACCAGACCACCGATTCGATCGAGCCGATCGAGCTGCTCGAGCTCGGCACCCGCGACGAACGCGTCTCGGCCGCTGCGTTCGCCACGCGCTGACCCGCTCCAGCTGACCCGCGCCAGCGAAACTCGGGCGACCGAGAACCGCCCGGCCGACAACACTGTCGTCATGTCCACGGCCAGCACGTCTCGATGGCGCGCGTTGATCGCGCTGCTGCGACCCGACGCTTCGCGTTGGGTCGGCCTCGGCGCGCTCATCGCGGTCAGCTCCGGCCTGGCACTGACCGGTCCGCTCGTGGTGCGTCACATCGTCGACCAGGCAACCGATGGGGCCGGTCGGTCGCAGCTCGCGCGCCTCGCACTCGTGTTCTTGGTGATCGCGCTGGTGGCGCAGATGATCAACGTCGCCGTCACCTGGTTCGCGACGGTCACCGCGTGGCGCACCACCAATCAGATCCGGATCGATCTCACCAGGCACGTGCTCGGTCTCGACCACGAGTTCCATCGAACGCACACCCCCGGCGAACTGATCCAGCGGGTGGATGGCGATGTGACATCGGTCAGCGACTTCCTCGGACGCGTGGTGCCGCGTTTCGTCGGTGCGGCCTTCGTCGTGGTCGGCATGATCGGCGTGCTGGCGGTCGTCGATTGGCGGTTGGCCCTCGGCGCGCTCGGCTACGTGGCGCTGTCCGTCTGGGCGGTGGTGCGCAGCCGGCACCGCGCGATCGGCGAATCGTCGGACGAGATGGGCTCCTACGCGCGGCTCTACGGCGGCATCGAGGAGCGGCTGACTGCCGCCGAGGACCTCCGCTCGAACGGCGCAGCGACGCATGCGATGTGGCGCTTCGTCGAGGACAGCACCGAGGCGATGGCGAGCTCGATGCGTCGCGAGCGTGCGTTCCTGCGGATGTGGTGGATGGTGCAGACCTCCGTGGCCGGTGGCTCGATCGTGTCACTCGTCGCGGGCACGGCATTGGTGGCGGGCGACATGATCTCCGTCGGCACCGCGTTCTTGCTGTTCCAGTACGTGTTGCTGCTGTCGCGACCGTTGGAGGACGTCGTCGACCAGCTGGAGACCGTTCAGAAGGCGAACGGTGCCATGGTGCGCGTCATCGACCTGCTCGCTGTTCGGCCGGGGATCGACGAGGGCGGCACGATCTCCCCAGCCGGCGGCCCGCTGTCATTGGAGTTCCGTCGCGTGACGTTCGACTACAACCAGGCACCCGAGGCGACGAGCACCTATGCGAGCCTCCAAGACGAGGATGCCTCACGACGCGAGTCGGTCGGCGACCAACAGGTGCTCGACGACATCGATCTCGTGATCGGCGCCGGGCGTTCGGTGGGAGTGGTCGGACGCACTGGCAGCGGCAAGACCACGCTGTCGCGACTGGTGCTCCGCTTGGTGGACGCGAGCCGGGGCCAGATCTTGCTCGGTGGCGTGCCGGTTACGGAGATCCCGCGGGGTGAGTTGCGACGACGCGTTGCGTTGATCCCTCAGGAGGTCGAACTGTTCACGGGATCGGTGCGTGACAACGTCACCCTGTTCGATCCGGCACCCAGCGACGATGCCGTCGCCGAGGCATTGCGGCGCGCAGGCCTGGAGACGCTCGTGGACGGCGGCATTCACCGCGCACTCGGTGCCGGCGGTGCCGGGCTGTCGGCCGGCGAAGCCCAGCTCCTCGCGCTCGCCCGCGTGTGGCTGCGCCAACCCGATCTGCTCGTGCTCGACGAAGCGACGGCGCGTGTGGACCCCGTGACGGAGGCGAAGCTCGAGGCGTCGATCGCCGAACTGATGAGCGGCCGCACGACCCTCGTGATCGCCCACCGGTTGTCGACGTTGCGTCACGTGGACGAGATCGTGGTGCTCGATCACGGGCGGGTGGTGGAGCACGGCGATCGAGCAGATCTCGTGGCCGACGACGGCAGTCGGTTTCACCACCTGCTCGCGCTCGCCCTCGACGAGGAAGCAGGAGGCACCGGCACCGGCACCCGCACTGGCGCCGCGGAGACCAGCGGGGAGGTGACGGTGTGAACGTCTGGCGACTCACCTGGCGTGCCGCGCAGCACCGACCTGGCGCGTTCTGGTTGGGCTGGGGCCTCTTCGTGATGTTCTTCACATTCCCCATCGCGGTCGGCTGGCTGCTCGGCACGGGCTTCGAGGCTCTCTCCGAGGGGCGCAGCGGGCGAGTGTTCGTGATCGCGTTGTCGATCGCCGTCCTGGAGATCGCCCGAATGGCCACGATCCACGCCGGCGCACTGGTGTGGACACAGGCCTGGGTGCACATCCAGACGTTGCTCCGCGCCAACATGCTCCTCGCCCAGATGGCCAGTGGCGGGCCCGAAGCGGGTCAGCCGGTTGGATCGGCGGGCGAGGCGATCACCCATTTCCGCGACGACGCCGAAGACGTCGCGATGCTCGTGGACGGCATCCTCGACGTGAGCGCCGGCCTGGTGTTCACCGTGGGTGCGTCGTTCGTGCTCGGGAGCATCGATGCGCGCGCTGCGGGCGTGTTGTTGATCCCACTGGCGAGCGTTGCGCTGGCGACGCGCACGCTGGATTCGAAGATCAAGCAGTTCCGCACAGCCGACCGCGCGGCCGCCTCGTCGGTGAGCGGCATGATCGGCGACGTGATGGCCGCCGCAACGACGGTGAAGGTCAACGACGCGGTGGACAACACGATCGCCCGGCTGCAGCGGCTGGTCGATCTGCGCCGGCACACGGCGGTGCGCGACCGCGTGCTCGACGAGAGCGTCTGGGCGTTCAGCCAGGGCGCCGCCGATGTGGGCCTCGGTCTGGTGCTGCTGGTGAGTGCCGGCGCGATGGCATCGGGCGAGTTCGCCGTCGGCGACCTCGCGATCTTCACCGCGTACCTCGGATGGTTGAGCTTCCTGCCACGGATGATCGGCCGGATGCTGGCCCGGCGCAAGCAGGCCATGGTGGCGTTCGACCGGATGAGCGGACTCGTGGCCGGCCGCGACCCGGTCAACGTCGTGCGCGACCGCGCCCTGCCGATCGCTCGGCGCGACCTGCGCCGCCGGCCGACGACCGTACGGCCCGAGCGGATGCCCCTCGACGAGCTCGAGGTGCGCCACCTGCGTGCCGAGTACCCCGGCGGTGCCGGCGTGCACGACGTGTCGTTCCGGATCCGCCGAGGGAGCTTCACGGTCATCAGTGGTGAGATCGGCTCGGGCAAGAGCACGCTCCTCCGAGCGTTGCTCGGGCTCTCCGTGCGTGCCGACGTGTCGGGCGACGTGCTCTGGAACGGCCAGCTGATCCTCGATCGAGCCGCGTTTCTCGTGCCGCCGAACGCGGCATTCCTTCCCCAGGTGCCGCAACTCATCTCCGACTCGCTCGCCGACAACGTCGCGCTCGGCCCGATGGACGACCTCGCGCTCGCAACGGCGTTCGAGCTCGCAGCCGTGCACACCGACATCGCGGAGATGCCCGATGGTGCGCGCACGCTCATCGGGCCACGCGGCCTGCGCCTCTCGGGCGGTCAGCGCCAACGGGTTGCGGCGGCGCGGGCGCTCGTGCACGCCCCCGAGCTCGTGGTGCTCGACGATCTGTCGAGCGCACTCGACGTCGAGACCGAACTGCTGTTGTGGACCAACCTTGCTGCAACAGGCATGACCGTCCTGGCCGTGTCGCACCGCGCGGTTGCGTTCGACCGTGCCGACCAGGTGCTGCGGCTGGAGAACGGTCGTCTGGTCTGATCCAACTCGCGGTGTTCAACTCGCGATCTTCACCTCGCGGTGTTCAACTCGCGGTGTGAACCGCCACCAGCGACGTCACGGCCACGAGCACCCAACTGGCGGCACCGAGCACCAGCGGACGCCCGCCCAGACGGCGCAACCGGTGCCACACCACCTGGCTGCCCAACCCGACGAGTCCGGCTCCGATCAGGAAGGTCTCGACCAGGCGGGCATGACCGAGCTGGGCGACCGACAGGGTGCCCGTCGATCGGAGTGCAGCGGCGGCGAGGAACGCGACGACGAACCACGGCAGCACCGGCGGGCGGGCGACGGTCGTCAGGGCGGCGTTGCCGGCACCAGGCCGCGGTCGGCGGCGCGCCCCGACGGCCACCACTGCGAGGAGTGGGGCCAGCATCGCAACGCGGGTGAGCTTGACCACGACGGCCGTCTCGAGTGCCACGTGATCGCGAGTGGAGGCCGCTGCCACCACCTGGCCCACGTCGTGCACCGACGCACCGGCCCATGCGCCGAACACCTCACTCGACAGGCCGAGCAGTTCGCCGATTGCTGGCAGCACCCCGATCGCCAGCGAGCCGCAGAGCGCGACGAGTGCGATCGAGTACGCCACCTCCTCCTCGGTCGCGTCCGCGAAGGGTTCGGCGGCGGCGATGGCCGAGGCACCACAGATCGAGTAGCCCGTCGCCACCAGCAACGAAAGGCCCGGCGACAGCCCCAACAGCCGGCCGAGCAGGCGCGTCCCGACGAAGGTGGCCGCCACGACCACTACGACGACGACGAGCATCCTCGGACCGAGGGCGGCCACGTCACCGAGCGACAGGCGCAGGCCGAGCACCACGATGCCCAGGCGCAGCACGTGCCGGCCCGCCACACGAAGGCCCGCGACACGCAAGCCCGCCGGAGGTGCACCCTGATTCCAGGGGAGGTTCCCGATCGCGATGCCGACGAGTACCGCGACGACGTGTGCAGACACCGTCGGACGCCACTCGTGGACGACCATGCCCACGACCGCACCGGCGCCCGCCAAGGCAAGCCCTCCCGCAATCGGGGCCGAGGAGGTGGCCGGCAGACGCGAGCGTCGACCGTGGTCGACGACGGGCGCGATGGTCACGATCGCATGTTGCGCCCCCACCATGGCATGGTGAACCCGGTGATCTCCTGGGTGCCATAGGCTGTGCCTATGGCACGAACCGCGCTCGCGAACACGTTGCGCGTGGACGACCTCGTGGGTCTCGAGTTGTTCATCGACACGATCCGCTTCGGCAGCATCTCGGCAGCCGCTCGCCAGCACCACCTGTCCCAGCCCTCGGCCACCGAGCGTCTGCGCCTGCTGGAGCGCCGGGTCGGCGTGGAGTTGCTCCGGCGCGGGCCGGGTGGATCGGTGCCCACGCCCGAAGGTCATGCCGTCGCCGAATGGGCCAACGACGTGCTGGCTGCCGTCGATCGTCTCGCGGCAGGCGTCGGTGCGTTGCGGGCGAGCGCCGAACAGCATCCGTTGCGGATCATGGCCAGCCTCACCGTTGCCGAATACGTGCTTCCCGGCTGGCTGCACGCACACCGCGCTTCCGGCGGGGTGCCGGTGGATCTCGCCGTCGGGAACTCGGTCGCGGTCGCCCGCGCTGTGGGTGACGGTGAGGTGTTGCTTGGCTTCGTGGAGACGCCGCGGCGCTTCCCCGGCCTGTCGTCGGCGATCGTCGGCGGCGATGCCCTCGCCGTGGTCGTCTCGCCCGAACACCCGTGGGCCCGCCGGCGCACGCCACTGGCTCCATCGGAGCTGGCAGCAGCGCCGTTGCTGCTGCGCGAGCAGGGGTCGGGCACGCGTGACGCATTCGAGGCAGCGATCACCTCGGTCGGTCTCGAGCTGGCCGCGCCGCTGGCCGTGCTCGCTTCCACGACCACGTTGAAGACCGCTGCCATGGCGGGCGACGGAGCGTGCGTGCTCAGCGAGCTGGCAGTTGCCGGCGAGATCGCGACCGGTTCGTTGGTGGCGGTGCCCGTGGCCGACCTCGACCTGAGCCGGGAGTTCCGAGCGCTGTGGCGCCCAGCAGCCGCCGACGCCGCTGTGCACCGCTTCGTCCGACTCGCCCGGCAGGCAGAGACCAGGCGATCGTGAACACGACACGACCGGTGTGGAACACCGACGGTGGGATCCACGAGATCCCTCTCGGGGATCTGCCCGGTCGGTTGTGGCTCTGCGGCAAGCACGTGGCCGCACCAGACCCCGGCGCGCTGCTCGCGCGGATGGGAGCCGACACGATCGTGTGCCTCACCGAACGACATGAGCTCGACGACCGCTACCCGCACTACATCAACTGGCTCGAGCGCGATCCACGCGCCGTGTGGTTCCCGATCCACGACCTGCACGCACCTGAGCTCGACCGCGCCCGACCGTTCTACCGATCCCTTGTCGAGCGGGTCACCGACGGCGAGCGACTGATCGTCCACTGCGCGGCCGGCATCGGCCGCGCAGGAACGACGGCCGTTGCGATCCTGGTGCTGTCGGGATGGCCCCTGCGCGACTCGCTCGCCCACGTGCGCGCCCATCGTCCGATGGCGGGACCCGAGGCGGGCAGCCAGTTGGAACTGCTGCGTCTCCTGGCAACTGACTGAGCACCGATCCGAGGCGTCAACCCAACAGGTCGCGGACGACGTCGAGCCAGAGGTTCGTCGTGAGCTGGAGCGACTCCACGTCGATGCGCTCGTCGTTGCCGTGGAACCGTCTGCCGAAGTCGGAGGCATCGAGGTCGGGACTGAACAGCCCGGCGCCGTAGGCGATCGACCCCATCGCCCGGTAGACGCGGGAGTCGGTGAATCCGACGACGAGCTGCGGCGTCGGGCGGGCGGTCGGGAACGGCTTCACGATGGAGCGTTCGAGCGCGTCCCACAGCGGTGTGTCGGTGCGGCTGATCGTTGCCGGATCGTTCATCACCACCTGCACCTCCACCCGGTCGTAGAGATCACCGAGCGCGGCGCGCAGGTGCGCGTCCACATCGTCGTGGCCCTCTCCCGGCAACGTGCGCACATCGACACCGATGTCGACGCAGTCGGGAATCACATTGGTCTTCATCCTCGTCACCGACCCATCGGACTGCATGCCCGGCCCGATCGTGTTGCACGAGAACGTCGTGTGTGTGCAGGCGTGCAGATGCGCTCCGGGGCCTGGCACGGGGAGAGCTTCGAGGAAGGCGTCGATCTGTTCGGGGTCGAGCAGCGCGGTGCGCGCCGCCTCGTCGACACCGAGGGTGTCGACCCGGGTGCGCCACAGCTCGTGAAAACGCGGTGCGGGCCGGTAGTCACCGAGGCGCTGGATCACGGCCGCGGCGGTCATCAGCGCGTTGTTCGCCTTGAACGGCACAGAGCCATGACCCGGCGTGCCCCGCACCCGAAGGCGACGCCACGCGACGCCCTTCTCGCCCACGTTGATGCCGATCCACGGTTGCTCCTTGGGCCCCGAGTGCAGCCCGCCGTTCTCGGTGAGCACGTAGTCGGCGTACACCGCCTCACGCTCGTGGTCGGCCATCCACTGCATGCCGTGCGCGCTGCCCGACTCCTCGTCGGCGACTGCCACGTACACCAGGTCACCACGCGGACGGAACCCCGAACGTGCGAGGTGGCGGAATGCGACGGCCATCGACGACGTGAGGTTCAACATGTCCACCGCGCCACGACCCCACACCTCGCCGTTCACCAGCTCCCCGCCGAACGGATCGCGGGTCCAGCCCTCGCGGTTCACCGGCACCACGTCGGTGTGGCCCATGAGGCACAGGCTCGGTGCACTCGGATCCGTCCCCTCGATGCGCGCGACGAGCGTCGTGCGGCCGGGCGTGGGCTCGTAGGTCTGCAGGTCGAGGCCGGTGCCCCCGAGGAACTGCTCGAGGACGTCGCTGTTGCGAACCTCCTGCCCGGACTCCGCTGTGCCGTCGTTCACGCAGGCGTTGCGGATCATGGTCTGCAGCAACTCGACCGTCTCAGCGGTCAACCCGTCGAGTGCTCGTTCGTCCGTCAGGCCATTGCTCACGACACGAGTCTTCCAGGAACGCGAGTGCGGCCCTCAGCCCGCCAGGCGCGCGGCCCGCAGCGCGGAGCGGCGGACCTTGCCGGCGTCGTCGCGCAACGCGTCGTCGACGAACTCGAACGTGCGCGGGATCTTGTAGACCACGAGCCTGTCTGCGAGGAACTCGCGCAGGCTGGCCTCGCTCACCTCGTTCTCATCGGCTTCGACGATCGCGTGCACGATGTTGCCCTTGTCCTCGTCGGGCAGACCGATGACGACCACCGAGCGCACCGCCGGGTGCTCCTGGATCGCGAACTCCACCTCGGCCGGATAGATGTTCGCACCGCCGGACAGGATCATGTCGGCTGCACGGTCGCCGAGGTACAGGTAGCCGTCCTCGTCCAGCCAGCCCATGTCGCCGAGCGATTCCCAGCCGCCTTCGCGAGCGCGTGGCTCGGCACCGACGTAGCGATAGGTGGGCGTGTCGCGCAGGTTGCGCAACCACACTTCACCCATCTCCCGCGACGGCAGTTCGTTGCCATCCGCGTCGGTGATCTGCACGGTGCCTGGTGCCGGCCGGCCCACCGAGCCGCGGTGGGCGAGCCACTCGACGCCGCTGATCACTGTGGCGGTCTGGCCCTCGGTTCCGCCGTACAGCTCGACGATCCGCTCCGGCCCGAGCCAGTCGATCCACACCTGCTTCAACCACTCCGGACACGGCTCGGCGAGGTGCCACAGGTACTTCAGGCTGCCCAGGTCGTAGCTGAGGCGGACGTCGTCGGGGAGGCGCCAGATCCGCTTCATCATCGTCGGCACCATGTAGACGACCTCGCCGCGGTGGCGCTCGATCGCGGCGAGCGTGGCCTCCGGGTCGAACCGCGCGAGCACGGCGACGCCGTTGCCGTGCACCAGGCCCTGCACCGACCAGATCAACGGACCGTTGTGGTACAGCGGACCGGGCATGATCATCGGGCCGGTGGCTCCGAACGTCAACGCCGACGGAACCGCTGGGTCGAATGCTGCCGGATCGCCCGACACGATCAGCTTGGGACGACCGGTCGACCCGCCTGACGTCGGTGCCTTCCATTCCTTCGAGACGAGCTCTTCGAGCACCGAGTCGGCGGCGCGAGCAGGCGCCCGGTAGCCGATCGGCAGACACGCTCGACCCGCGAGCGATCCTGCCGGCACCCCGAGCACAGCGCTCGGGTTCGCGAGCTCGACGATCGCGTCGATCTCACGCTGGGGCAACCGCGCGGACACTGGCTGCGGGGTCGCACCGAGGCGCCACGCCGGCGGCGAAGGCCACGAACCAGTCGACGGAGTTCGGCAGCGCGATGGTGACCATGTCACCTTCACTCACCCCCCGGTCTCGGAGGTCGACTGCGAGATCGTCGATTCGATCGGCGAGCTCGGCATAGGTGACCGATTCCTCGCCGCAGGTGACCGCGGGACGGTCGGCGTGCGACACGGCCAACTGACGCAGGCGGAGGCTGAACGAGACGACCGCCACGGTCAGCCGGCCTGGAGGAACTCGACCCAGTTGCCGTCGGGGTCCTCGACGATGGAGATGCTGATGCCGCCTCGGATCTCGCGAACGGGCACGACCACCTTGGCACCGGCGGCGGCGCACGCGTCGGTGATCTCGGCGAGGTTCGAGACCGTGATGGTCCAGTAGCGATAGCCGTACGCGCCGGGGATGCCACCGGGCGGTGCCACCGCAGGGGGCTCGGTGCCCGGGTGGATGAGCTTGATGAGGCTGGTGCCGCACATCAAGCGGTACATCGTGCCTCCACCGCCCGGCATCGGGTTCGAGCCGGCATCGACGAACCCGAGGGTGTCGCGGTAGAACGCCAACGACTTGTCGGCATCACGGATCACGATGCCGAGATCGATCGAGTCCTTGGTGAGCTGCACACCCATGAGTTCCCCCTGAGATCAACGGCGACGCACCCACGTCGCCGGGCGCACCATAGGAGACGCGACGAGGGGCGAGCGGCTCGGCCGCTCGCCCCTCTGGTGGCGCAGGTCGAGGTTGGGTCGACACCCAACTCGATGACCGGCTCGAGAGTCAGCCGGCGAGGAACGGCGCGAGGAAATCTCGGGCGATGGCGAGGTCGATGCGTTGGTAGCCGTCGATGTACCGGCAGTTGGCGGTGTAGCCGTAGCTCGTGACGCCGACGACGTAGCCGTTCAGGAACAGCGGACCGCCCGAGTCGCCGAAGCAGGAACCCCCACCCCCGCGGGTGTCGTTGACGTTGCCGTTCAACTGGATGATCTGCGGCATCAGCTTCTGGCCGGGAGCCGTGGTGGTGCGACGGATGAGCGGGAAGCTCAGCGGCTGGGCCTTCTGCGGACCGCTGGCGGGCTTGCCGATCCGGGTCCCGTAGCCGACCATCGTGAACAGGGTCTTGTTCAGCTTCGGCTGGCGGAACTGGTCGAGATAGCCGACCGGTGCAATCGGCGCGGGGATGATCCCCGCGATGGGTGCGTCGAGAATCACGACCGCATAATCGTTCCAGTTGTCCAGGTCGGTGAAGTCCGAATAGGCGGGCGAGCCGACGGCGGTCCCCGCGAACCAGGTCTTGCCGTTGACGACGCCGGGGGCCCCGGTGTAGCCGACCGCAGGATCCGCCGTCGGGAGGTTGCTCGGCGCGGCCTGAGCGATGTCGGTGTCGAACGAGACGATCGTCTTGCCGAGGGTGCCGTCGGTGCAGTGCGCCGCGGTGAGGAGGACTTCGGGAGCCACGAGGGTGGCGGTGCAGCGGAACCGGCCTTCGGAGGTGTACATGACGATGATGCCGACGTTCGGGTGTTGTTGCCCGTCGGCATCGCCGCCGCTGATTGCCGTGGAGTGGCCGGCCACCCCCAGGGTGGTGACACTCGCGAGCGCCACCGCTGCGCCGAACTGCTTCCATCGCCTCATGAAATGTTCCTTCCGAAAGATGTGATCGAGGGAAGAAACGTACCCCATTTCCGACGCAGTGTCGTCGCCCGAGCGAGCGGGCCCCTCGTCGCTCAGACGGCGGGTTGTTGCTGGGTGATGCAGTGGATGCCACCGCCACAGCGGAAGATCGATCGGGCATCGTGCAGGACGATCTCGCGACCCGGATAGGCGTCGGCCAGGATCCCGGCGACCACCTCGTCGTTGGGATCGTCGAAGGAGCACAGGATCACCGCGCCGTTGCACACGTAGTGGTTGATGTAGCTCCAATCGACCAGTCCACCGTCGTCGTACCCCGTCTGCGGTGCAGGCACCTCGATGATCTCGAGCGATCGGCCTGCAGCATCGGTGCTCCTGGACAGCACGTCGAGAGTTGCCTGCGACACGGCGAAGTCGGGGTGATCGGGATCGGTCTGCACGTGCACCAGCACCGCACCCGGGCGAGGGAAGGCAGCGATGATGTCCACGTGTCCACGGGTGCCGAAGCGGTCGTAGTCCTTGGTCAGGCCACGTGGCAGCCACAGCACGCGTTCGACGTCGAGGTACGAACGCAACTCGGTCTCGACTCCTTCGGCGTTCAGCGTGGGGTTGCGACCCGGGTCGAGCTGCACGGTTTCGGTCACGATGACGGTGCCCTCGCCGTCGACGTGGATGCCGCCACCTTCGTTGACCATCGATGAACTGAACAGCTCAGCGCCTGCGAGGCCGGCGATGTAGGCACCGACGTGCTGCTCGTCGTCCCAGCGCGAGAATCCCTGATCACCCCATGCGTTGAACTTCCAGTGCGTGGCACCCAGCCGCCCGTCGGGGTGCACGAGAAACGTCGGGCCGCTGTCGCGCACCCAGGCGTCGTCGATGTGGGTTTCATGCAGCTCGATCGAGTCGTCCACCATCGAGCGGGCGATCTCGGCATCGCCGATGTTGCACACCATCGAGACCGGCTCGAACTGGGCGATGGTGTTCGCGACCGACGCCCACACACCGCGCAGATGTGCGAGGTCGTCCGTGCCGTTCTCGGCGAAGGATTCGTTGACGGGTGGGAACTCCATCCAGGTGCGCGTGTGCGGTACCCACTCCGCAGGCATTCGGAAACCGCAGAGGCGAGGTGTGGTCATGGCGTGGGCTCCAATGGCTGCGGGATCGGGGGAAGAGTCACAGGAAGTACAGACGGCTGAGCGACACCGAGTCTGCGGGATCGGCGTAGACGACCTCACCCTCGAAGCTCACCGACCCGGTGCGCGAGTCGACGTCGACGTGGCCGAGGCGCGTGTTGTGCACGAGGTCGGCCGGGCCGATACCTCGGGTGTTGCGCACCGCCACTCGGGTACGACGCGTGGTCATGTGGTCGTCGCCGGCGTCGACGGCTGCCTGGCTCACGAACGCCACCGACAGGTCGGCGGCGGTCGCACCGAACGAACCGAACTGCGGCCCGAGCACGAGCGGTTGGCACGAATCGGTAGTGGCGTTGGGATCCCCGGTCACGCCGTAGGCCGGGAACCCCGCTTTGAGCACCAGTTGTGGCTTGGCCCCGAAGTGATCCGGGCGCCACAGGACGATGTCGGCGAGCTTGCCGACCTCGATCGAGCCGATCTCGTGTGACAGGCCATGGGCGATGGCGGGGTTGATCGTGAGCTTGGCGACGTATCGGCGCACGCGCTCGTTGTCGTGCCACGTGGGCCCGTCGTCGAGATCCTGCTTCATCTTCGCCGCGAGCTGGAACGTTCGGCGCACGGTCTCGCCCGCACGGCCCATGCCCTGCGCATCGGAGGAGGTGATGCCGATCACGCCGATGTCGTGGAGCACACCCTCGGCGCCCATCGTGCCATTGCGGATGCGGTCGTTCACCATCTCGCCGTCGCTGGGCGAATGGTGGTTCAACCCGTGACAGGCGAAGATCATCTCGTAGTGCTCGTCGAGCGCGTCACGACCGAACGGCAACGTGGGGTTGGTGGACGAACCGATCACGTTCGCCACACCGGCCAGCTTCAGCACGTTCGGTACGTGTCCCCCGCCGCAGCCCTCGATGTGGAACGCGTGGATCGTGCGACCGTCGAGCACCTGCAGGGTGTCCTCCACCGAGAGGCATTCGTTGAGTCCGTCGGTGTGGAGCGCCACCTGCACGTCGTGGTCCTCGGCGACACGCAGCGCCGTGTCGAGTGCACGGGTGTGGGCGCCCATGTCTTCGTGCACCTTGAACCCACACGCGCCACCCTCGACGAGCGCCTCGACGAGCGGTGCCGGATCCGACGAGGAACCGCGGCCGAGGAATCCGATGTTGACGGGCCACTGATCAAAGGAGTTGAACGCATGGCGCAACGCCCACGGTGAGCTCACGCCGACCCCCCAGACCGGTCCGAACTCCTGGCCGATGATCGTCGTGACGCCCGAGGCGAGCGACGCCTCCATGATCCGTGGGGACAGCAGGTGCACGTGGGTGTCGATCGCTCCAGCGGTGGCGATCATGCCCTCGCCCGACACGATCGCCGTGCCGGTGCCCACCACCACGTCGACGTCGTCGAGCATGTCGGGGTTGCCGGCACGCCCGATGCTGCAGATGCGGCCGTTGCGGATGCCGATCGATGCCTTCCCGATCCTGTGCATCGCATCGATGATCACCACGTTGGAGATCACCAGGTCGCACGTGTCGCGCACCGCAGCGGCCTTGAGCAGCAGGCCGTCGCGGGCGGTCTTGCCGAAGCCGGCGAGGAACTCGTCACCGCGTCGCTGCGCGTCGTACTCGATCTGCACGACGAGGCGGGTGTCGCCGAGGCGCACTCGGTCGCCCACGGTCGGGCCGTGGATGGCGGCATAGTCGTTCGGGAGGATCTCGTCTGGGTGCTCGTGGCTGTGCGGGACGTGTCCCTCGTCGTGACTGTGCTCGACAGCCCCGTGAGCGTGCCGGTGCGGATGTGGATGGGGATGGGGATGCGAGTGGTCGCTCATGATGATCTCCCTGCGGCGGCGCCGAGATAGCCCTGGGCCTCGGCCCGGGAGAGCGCGGCCTCCTTCGCTCCCGGCGCGTCGAGCGGGCCGTCGACCAGACCGGCGAACCCGATCGCGACCCTGGCCCCACCGATCGGCACCAACGGCGCCTCGACGGCCACACCCCGGTCGAACCGCAACGACGACCCGGCGGGGATCGCCAGACGCATGCCGTATGCGGCGGCGCGATCGAAGTCGAGCCGTGGGTTGACCTCGAAGAAGTGGAAGTGCGAGGTGATGCTCACCGGCACGTCGGAGGTGTTCGTGACCGACAGCCGCACGAGGCCGGCTGGCGCGACCGCTTCGCGGTCGGCGGTCATCACCGCCCCGGGTGCATCATCGCCGAGACCTTCGGCACCGGCGCCGAAGGGGTCGCGGACGACGACCATTCGGGTGCCGTCGTCGAACACCGCCTCCACCTTCACCTCGGTGACGACGTCGACCACGCCGGGCAGCACGTCGTCGACGGAGAGCACCGAGGCGCCGGCGGCCGCCGCTGCTACGAGACGGGCGCCGTCGCGAGCTGCCTCGCAGACCGTGTCGGCGATCAGCGCGGTCGCCTCCGGCACGTTCAGCAGCAGGCCACGGGACCTGCGGGCGCGGGCGAGCTCGGCCGCGGTGAAGATGAGCAACCGATCGCGATCGGTCGGGGTGAGGCGCATGCGCTGCACGCTATTCGCCTCGCTCGATCTCCGCGAACAGACGCGAACAGGGACGAACAGACGCGAACGCCGCAGGACGCGCTGTCACACCGGTTTCGTACGGTCAGGTCATGACGGCTCCCGGCACAGCACTGTCGACCTGGCTCCATCCCTCGCCCGACACCCAGCGGGTGCGTCTCGACGAGCGATCGTGGGTCGACGTTGTGCGCGGACTGGTGGTCGAACCCGATCGGGCGCACGCCGAACTGCTGGCCACCGCCCGGTGGCAGCAGGGTCGACAGTTCCGATACGAGCGTTGGGTCGACGACACGCGCCTCAGTGCCCGCCAATCAGGTCAGCACCGGCACCCTTCACTGGCCGCGATCGAGGCCTGGCTGGTGCGGCGTTACCGGGTGCGGTTCTCCGGAGTGGTGCTGACCCAGTACCGCAACGAGCGCGAGTCCCTGGGCTTCCACCGTGACACGGGCATGACCTGGCTCGACGACACGCTGGTCGCCGTCGTCAGCTTCGGCGCCCATCGTCCCTGGTACCTCCGTCCCGACACCGGCCGTCAGCGATTCACCGACGATGACGAGTGGCGCGACGTCATCGACATCTCGCCCGCCGGCGGCGACCTGCTCGTGATGGGAGGTGCATGCCAGAAGGAGTGGCTGCATGCGGTGCCACCGGTCGCCGGCGCGGTCGGCTGCCGTGTCTCGGCGCAGTGGCGCTGGACCTCGCGACGCGGTGAACCCGACCAATCGCTCCGTCACCGCGACGCGTGGCGCTTCACGAACTGATGCCGCGGCACGTCAGCGGCTGAGCACCGGCACCGATGGTTCGTCGTTGCCGTGCGGGAACACCAGCTGGGCGGTCATCCCGTGGGTGACGTCAGCGAACACCTTCGACAGCGCGACGATCATGTCGTCGAGCGACACGAGGCCGACCACCTGGTCGCCATCGACGACGGGCATGCGGCGCACGGCGTGGTGGTGGAACGAGGCGACCGCCTCGCGAATGTCGGCATGGCGATCAACGGCCACGACGTTGGTCGACATCACGGAGTCGATCCGGGTGTCGGACGGGATGCCGTGGGCGAGCACACGAACCACGAGATCGCGATCGGTGACGATCCCGACGAGTTGGTCGTGGTCGACCACCACCAGGCAGCCGACACCGGCGCGGAACATGAGCGTGGCTGCGTGGGCCACGGTGGCCTCGGGTGCGACCGTCACGGCCGGACGTGCGGAGAGATCGGCGACCTTCATGACACCACCTCCGCGTGATCGAGCTCCTTGACCGTGCAATCGCTGCCGGGGAACAGCAGCGACTCGTGACCGGTGTCGTCCCAACGGACGAGGAACGGTGCAGTACCGCCCGGTCCTCGGGCCTCCAGCACCTCTCCGGTGCGATCGGGCTCACCCACGTGGTGGCCGGTGATGATCAGTTGCGATCCAGGCGTCGCATGCATCATTGCCTCCTCTCGACTCTCGTCATCTCTCCATGAAGGCACCGCATCCGGCCCCCGACGAGGGGCGAAAGGCCCGATCCCGCGAGCGACCGATCGGGGATGGACCGAAACGGCCTGTTGATCGGGCAGGGCGTGCGGGCGAGCGTGCGTGCGTGCGTCAGTTGACGTTGCGCTCGCGACCTTCCCAGAACGGGGCGCGCAGCTCGCGTTTGAGCACCTTCATCGCACCCGACAGTGGCAACGGCTCGACACGGAACGAGATGCTCTTGGGCACCTTGTATCCGGCGATCCACGCACGGGTGTGGTCGATGAGTTCGCTCTCGATGATCTCCACGCCTTCGCGCAGCACGACGATGGCGTGCACTGCCTCGCCCCACTGCTCGCTCGGGATGCCGATCACGGCCACCTGCAACACACTGGGATGGCTCGCGATCGCGTTCTCCACCTCACTCGAGTAGACGTTCTCGCCACCGGTGACGATCATGTCCTTCACGCGGTCGACGAGGTACAGATAGCCGTCGCCATCGAGGTACCCGGCGTCGCCCGTGTGGTACCAGCCGCCGCGGAACACCTCCTCGGTGGCCTCGGGCTTGTTCCAGTACTCGATCATGAAGTTGCCCGCACGCGCACACACCTCACCGGCTTCACCGACACCGACTTCGTTGCCGTGGTCGTCCTGGATCGACAGCACGACGCCGGGCAGCGGCATGCCGGCCGAACGGAGGTACTGACCACCAGCACGATGCTCGTCGGGACCGAGGAAGGTGAGCACGCTCGAGCTCTCGGTCATGCCGTAGCCCTGCCAGATGCTCATCTCGGGGTAGAGCGCGAGCATCTTCTCCAGCAGCGCCTGCGGCATCGGTGACGCGCCGTAGACGAGGTCCGTGAACGAGCCGAGCCGCTCGGGGCGGAACTCGGGGTGCGCCATCGTCATGCCGATCATCGTCGGCACCATCACCGTGGTGGTGGGCTGGTAGGTCTCCACCGCGCTCATCACGGCAGTGGGCTCGAACATCGGGACCACCACCGTGTGAGCGCCCTGCGCCGGTCCGCCGAGCACGCCGAACATCGACGCGGCATGGAACATCGGCGTCTGGATCAGGTTCACGACGGATGAGTCGAACTGGAGCCGCATCATCACGTGGTACGCGTTGAGGATCTCGGCGCGTTGATCGAGCAGCACGCCCTTCGGGAGGCCAGTCGTGCCGCCGGTGTACATGAGCACGACCGGGTCGGTTTCATCCCCTTCGTCGGGGATCACCGCATCGGCGCTCAGCAGATCGGTCCACGACACCGTGTGCGGCACATCGCCCTGTCCGACGAGCACCACGTGCTCGAGCCCGGCATCGGCCTTCACCGCATCGATCAGCGGAGCGAAGATCGCATCCACGAAGCACACCTTCGTGCCGGAGTCGCGCAGCACGTAGGCCAACTCCTTCGGCGCGAACCGCAGGTTGAGCGGGTTCACCACGCCACCGCCGAGGAACGCGGCGTGATACAGCTGCAGGTACTCCGCCGAGTTGAGCGTCATCACCGCGTAGCGGTCGCCGCGCCCGATCCCGAGACCCTGGAGTCCGCCGATCAGTCGGCCGACGGCGTCGAAGTGCTCGGCATACGTGACGGAGGCCCCTGTCGCGGCGTTGGTGGCGATCGGCGCGTCGGCGTAGCGCGACACGGCCGGCAGGAGCATGCGGTGGTAGATCAGCTCTTTCATGGGGTCGCACATTAGGCCCGGGTGCAATGGCAGGCGGACGGACTACTCGTAGACGAGGCAGCCGTCGTCGAGGTCAGCGGCAGGGAGGGCGTCCTTCTCCATCCAGTAGTCCTGGCTGTGTTGCCACTCGGGTGTGTCTCCACGCTGCGGCAGGAGATGCATGCTGCGCATCAGGTAGTTGGGGTTGAAGTTCTCCGGATCCATCCACGGCAGGATCTGCATGTCCGCGTCCTCAGGTCGCAGCCGCGGCGTCACCCGCTGCACGCCGAGTTCGCGCATGTGGTTCAGCAGGCGGCAGGTGAAGTCGCCGATCAAATCGGCACGCAACGTCCAGCTCGCACGGAAGTAGCCGAACACCCACAGCATGTTGGGAACGCCGGTGAACATCATCCCTCGGTAGGTGACGGTGTCGTGGAAGGCAAGCGGCTGCCCGTCGATCGTGAACTCGATGTCGCCGAGGACGCTGAGGTTGAACCCCGTGGCTGTCACGATGAGGTCGGCAGTGAGCTCCCGACCGCTCTTCAACATGATGCCGTCCTCGGTGAACGTCTCGATCTCGTCGGTCACCATCGATGCCTTGCCTGACGCGAGGCCCTTGAACAGGTCTCCGTCGGGCACGAAGGCCAGACGCTGTTGCCACGGTCGATACGTCGGAGAGAAGTGCTCCTCGACGGGGTAGTCGTCGGGCAGGAACGCCTTGATCCCGTTGATCAACTCGTTGCGGAGGAACTCGGGTTCCTCGAACGAGAGCTTGGTGATCGCCTGCTGGTCGTGGAGCACCTTGCGGCGCACGATCTCATGGATCCACGTCTCGTCGATGTCCAGCTCGCGCAACGTGTCGGCGAGATCGTTGGCGTTGCGGCCGGTCCAGAAGTAGGTGGGCGACCGCTGCAGCACGGTGATGTGGTTGCAGTCGGCCGCCATCGCCGGGACGATCGTCGCAGCCGTGGCACCCGAGCCGATGACGATCACGTCCTTGCCGGTGTAGTCGAGATCGGTCGGCCAGGTCTGGGGGTGCACGATCCTGCCCTGATACCGATCCATTCCCGGCCACTCGGGCGTGTAGCCCTCGGAGTGCCGGTAGTAGCCCTGGCACATCCAGAGAAAGCTCGCCGTGAACCGCCGCTGCTGACCGGTCGATGTATCGGTGGCGACGATCGTCCAGAGGTTGTCGGCGCTCGACCACGTCGCGGCGCTGATCGAGTGGTGGTAGCGGATGTGGTCGCCGAGCGCGTTCTCGTCGATCACCTCGCCCATGTACTTCAGGATCTCCTCGGCCGTCGCGATCGGCGCGCTGGTCCAGGGCTTGAACCGGTAGCCGAAGGTGTAGAGGTCGCTGTCGGAGCGGATACCGGGATACGTGTGCATCCGCCAGGTGCCGCCGAAGCTCTCGAGGCCCTCGAGCACCACGAAGCTGAGGTCAGGGCACTGCTGCGAGAGGTGGTACGCGCCGCCCACGCCGGAGATGCCGGCACCCACGATGAGCACGTCGAAGTGCTCGGTCCCGGTCTGTGCCACGTCGTCGAGCGTCGCGGTCGCACTCATATCCCCTCCTGCATGCCACTGCGACGCCCTACAGACGCGTCGTGGATGGATTGTCATCTCGACTGCCAAGTCCCGACCAGGGACCTTCGACCTATGCGAGGTGTGGCGAGTGGCCGGGCTGGAGCGCAGCCGGATGGCCGGCCCCCGACATGTGCGCCACAATGGCATCGATGTCCGCCGACCAAGATCACGACCACGAACACGACCACGACCACGACCACGACCACGACCACGACGACCACTCCGAGCTCACCGAGATCGCGGCCCGGGTGCGTGCCCTGGAATCGGTGCTGATCGACAAGGGCTACGTCGATCCCGCGGCACTCGACGCGATCATCGACGCGTACCAGCACGACGTCGGCCCCCGAAACGGCGCCCGCGTGGTGGCGCGGGCGTGGAGCGATCCCGCGTACCTCGACCGTCTCCGTGCTGACGCAACGGCGGCGATCGCGGAGCTCGATTACGGCGGCCGCCAGGGCGAGCACATGGTGGCGGTGGAGAACACCGACGACACCCACCACGTGGTCGTGTGCACGTTGTGCTCCTGCTACCCGTGGCCGGTGCTGGGCCTTCCGCCGGTCTGGTACAAGTCGCCGGCCTACCGGTCGCGTGTCGTGATCGATCCGCGCGGCGTGCTCGCCGAGTTCGGCACCGAGCTCCCCGACGACGTGCAGGTGCGGGTGTGGGACTCGACCGCCGAACTGCGCTACCTCGTGATCCCGCAACGGCCCGGCGGCACCGAGGGATGGAGCGAGGATCGGCTCGCCGAAATCGTCACCCGCAACTCGATGATCGGCACCGAGGTGATCGCCCCGGTGACGCCGGCCGTGACGGCCTCAGGTGGTGGTTCGTGAACGGACCGCAGGACCTCGGCGGCCAGATGGGCTTCGGTCCGGTCGCTCCAGAGATCGACGAACCCGTCTTCCATGCCGCGTGGGAGGCGCGAGCCCTCGCGCTCAACCTGGCCACCGGCAGCCTCGGCCACTGGAACATCGACATCGGCCGCCACGCCCGCGAGTCGCTCCCCCCGGCCGTGTACTACGCGTCGACCTACTACGAGATCTGGGCGCGAGGACTCGAGCAGCTGCTGATGAAGGCCGGCCTCGTCGGTGCCGACGAGCTCGCCGCCGGGCAGGCGCTGACCCCGCCAGCGTCGACGAACCGGCCGACGCTGCGAGCCGACAACGTGGCCTCGATGCTCGCAACGGGCTCGCCCTACACCCGAGAGCCGTCGAAGCCGGCTCGCTTCGCCGCCGGTCAACGGGTGCGGACGATCAACGATCACCCGAGCGGCCACACCCGTCTGCCCCGCTATGCACGCAACACCGAAGGCACGATCGAGAGCGTCCGCGGCTGCTTCGTCTATCCCGACACGAACTCGCTCGGCGAGCCCGATCCGCAGTGGTGCTACACGGTGGTGTTCGCCGCGACCGACCTGTGGGGTCGCAGCGCCGACCCACGATCCTCGGTCAGCGTCGATGCCTTCGAGCCGTATCTGGAGAGTGCGGGATGACTGCAGCGCTCGACCCCGCCGACCTCCCGCTCGACCTCCAGGAGCGCCCGCCGTTCGCCGAACCGTGGGAGGCAACGTCCTTCGCGCTCGCAGTGGAGCTGCACGAAAAGGGTGCATTCGCGTGGCCGGAGCTGGCGATCGAGCTGGGCGCCCGCATCGCTGCATCGCCTGCCACGCCCTACTACGAGCACTGGCTCGCCGCCGTGGAGGCACTGGTCGTCACACACGAGATCGCCACCCACGCCGAGCTCGCAGCCACGGCTGAGGCGTGGCACGTGGCAGCGGAACACACCCCCCACGGCCGGCCGATCCTGTTGCACGGCACTCGCGAGCGCTGACGCCCGACGATGGTTCGGCGCCCACCCGGACGCGCCTTGATCTGGACCACGTCGACGCGGATGGCTCGCGTTCCGTCCGACCGACGCAGGCGAACTCGAGCGGATGCAGGCACTTCGTTCCGTTCGAGTGCGGATAGGTACTGTCCGGACCGATGAATACGACCTCGTGGTTCAGAACCGTCCTCGCGCTCGCCGTCGTGGCGGCAGTCACCGGATGTGCCGATGATCCATCAGACGTACGCGTGACGCCGACCCAACCGTCAGCACCGGCGGCCGGCTCGACGCCTGAAGCGAGCTCGACCACCCGGAGCGCGCTCACCATCGTCGACTTGAGCGATGCCCCGGACGGTGACGAGAACTACCCGGTGGTCGAGGTGGAGGCCAACGACAACACCTTCGGAGCGAACGCCGTGATCAGGGTGCGGCCCGGCACGGAGGTCGTGTGGACGAACGTCGGACGCAACGACCACAACATCATCCCCTTGGAACCCTCGAAGCAGTTCGGCGTCGGTCAGCAGGCCTTCACCCCAGGCGACGAGCACGAGTTCACGTTCGATGAGCCGGGCGTCTTCGAGTACTTCTGCGACATCCACGGCTCGAAGGACGAGGGAATGGTCGGGACGGTGGTCGTCGGCGATGGCGCGTACACCCCTGGCGCGACGACCGAGCTTGTTGACGCAGAGACCCAGCTGGACGGCACGATCAAGGTGCCGTCACAGGTGCCAACGATCCAGGAAGCGGTCGACCGGGCGGCGCCAGGCGCGCTCGTGCTCATCGCACCAGGCGTGTACCACGAGGCGGTCGAGGTCACCTCGCCCGAGATCGTGATCCGTGGCGAAGATCGCAACACCACCGTGCTCGATGGAGAGTTCGAGCTCTCCAACGGATTCAAGGTGCTCTCCGACGGTGTGGCCATCGAGAACATCACGGCGAAGAACTTCACCGCAAACGGCTTCTTCTGGACCGGCGTCAGTGGCTACCGAGGTTCGTACATCAGCGCCGTCAACAACGGTGATTACGGCGTGTACGCGTTCGACTCGGTCCATGGCCAGTTCGATCACTCGTACGCGTCCGGCAGCCCGGACTCAGGCTTCTACATCGGTCAGTGCGAGCAGTGCGACGCCGTGGTCACCGACGTCATCGCGGAGTACAACCAGCTCGGTTACTCCGGCACCAACGCCAGCGAAGTGATCATCGTCAACTCGCTGTGGCAGAACAACCGCGCAGGCATCGTGCCGAACACCCTCGACTCCGAGAAGTACCCGCCCGTGGCTCGGGTGACAGTGATCGGCAACACGGTCATCGGCAACGACAACGGCGACGCGGCGCAGGCCAAGACGGCAGATTTCGACGCAGTGTTCGGCGTCGGCATCGTGATCCCCGGCGGCATCGACTCGATCATCGAACGTAACTACGTGGAGGGTCATCTGAGGGCTGGCATCGCCATCGCCCCGAATCCATTGGACACCTACTGGCCGTCGTTCGGTCATCAGGTGGTGGGCAACGTCATTCGCGACACCGCTCCGGAAGGCTTCGACCTCGTCTCGCTCGTTCCGGAGGACGGGCCGAGTTGTTTCCAGGGAAACGACTTCGCCACGAGCGCACCACTCGATATCGAGACGGTGTTCCCGTGCATTGGTGAGCCCGCGGCACTCGACACGCTCCAGGGTCGAGCCGACCTCGCGCCATACCTCGACACCTCGCTCAACCCCAAGGGCAAGCCCTACCAGGAACAGCCCGAGCCGGCAGCGCAACCGAACATGCCGAAGGCGCTGACCGCTCCCGCCGTTCCGGCGACTCCCGGCGCGGTGCCGATGAAGATCGACCTCGACGCGATCAAGGTGCCGACGCCATAGCTGCTGACTCGCCTCACCGGCGCTCGACGGGTCGGGGAGGAACGACGTCGCTACCCCGCGCACTGCTGCTGTGCGTCATCGGGTGCACCGTCACAGCATGCACCACGACGTCGAGCCAACAGCCGGCGACGCAGCCGGCCTCCGCGATTTCGATCTCGCCTGCTGCGACGGACAACCCGTTCCGCATCGGGCGCCCACTGGTCATCCCGCACGCCGGCGGCGACGGGTTGTACCCGGAAAACACGCTCTACGCGTACGAACACAGCATGGCGATGGGCGGCGATGTGATCGATGCCGACGTGTCGGTCACCGCCGACGGGGTGCCGATCGCGTTTCACGACGCCTCACTCGACCGAACCACCGACGGCACCGGCAGCGTGCATGAGAAGACCTACGGCGACTTGGTGGCCCTCGACGCAGGGTGGGGGTTCGAACGTGACGGGGACCATCCGTTTCGCGGCCGCGGCATCACGATCCCCACCATCGAATCGATCCTCGTGCAGTATCCGAACACACTGGTGACGCTCGATCTGAAAGATCAACGCATCAACGCGGTGGAGCCCGTGTGCTCGTTGCTGGTGCGCCTCGGTCGCACCGATGATGTGTACGTGGGCGTGGACACCGACGAGCAGGTGGAGTTGTTCCGAACACTCTGCCCGACGCTTCGCACGTCGGGCACGAGCGCGGAACGCGCCGCGACACGAGCAGCTCGCGAGGCCAACGACCCCACCTTTGTGACCCACCAACTCGTCAGCCAGCCCGCATTCATCGCGGATGACGGCACGCGGCGGATCACCACTGCCTTCCTCGACTTCGCCCATCGCCACGACGTTGCGGTGCTCACCTGGGTGGTCGACGACCCCGATGATCTGCAGGATCTGATCGAGATGGGGATCGACGGGATCTACACACGCCGACCCGACCTGATGATCGACCTGCTCCGCGATGCCGGGCTGCTGTAGCACCTCGCTCCGCCCGTTCCCGCGTGATGGGGTTCGAACATCCGCAGCCATCACTCGGTGATGAGAAGACCGTGCTCGCGCAACCTCAGCGAACGGCGAGCGCGGCGCAACCGCGCCACGCGTGGGTCCTCGCCGAGAAGACCACCAAGTCGCTCAGCAGCAAGCTGTACATCGAGCGCGTTGCTGTCGACCATCGCTTCGATGTCGGCCCAGTCCTTGGTGCGGTCGAACAGCGCTTTGAACACAGCAAGATCCTCAGCCGACAAGACTCTGATGCGACGGCCTTCGAACGGCACCGCACGGCAGCGCCCGGCCACATCGAAGTGAAAGGGTTCGGCTGCGAAGAAGACATCGATCGGCGTCGTGTCCCACCACAGGCGCACCTGATCTCGCGTGCCGGCCTCGGCGACGTCGGCCTCGGTGAACGCGACGCCCCCAGGCAGTGCAGCGAACACCCTTCGCGCATCCGCTGAGCCGACGAACACGTTCACGTCGATGTCGCGGGTGCCCCGCGGTTCGTTCGTGGCGTACGCCAGAGCGAGTGCACCCCCGAGCGCCCAGGGGATGCCCGCCTGATCGAGGGACTCGCAGACAGCAACGATGCGATCGATGAGCCTGGTGGGCGGCAAGGTCATCGTCGAGACGACGCGAGGGGTCGTGGTCGGTACGGGAGCGCATCAGCGAGCTCGAGCACATCATGCAGCCGGCGGGCCTGTTCGGCGGGGTCGAGCACGAAGTCGAACTTCACCGAGTATCCGAGAGCATCGATGATGCGTGAAGCGTTCGCCAGGCTGGGCTGACGTCGTCCACGTTCATAGGCACTGAGCACCGACGCAGGAATGCCGGTCGCCTCGGCCACGTCGGCCTGGGTGCGGCCCGCTCGTCGCCGCAACGTCGCCAGGATGTCGCCGGTCATCATGTCGACATCTTAGCGAATCCGCTCAGACCAACGTTGTCGCATGACAACCTCCCGTCTCTGGTCGGGTCGTACTCCACGGTCCATCTCGGCGCTGCCCTTGCAGCTGTCGCTGCATTCGATCCACCGCAGCCGCCGTCATCGCTGGGCGGCCGCCGCACGTTGCTGTTCGTAGACGCGCAGGTAGCCCTCCACCATGCGCTCGGCCGAGAAGAGCTCGGCGATGCGTTGCCGGCACGCCCCGCGTTCGATGCGGTGCAGTGCACGCAAACCGGCTGCCAGCTCGTCGTCGTCATCGCTGAGGAAGCCGGTCACACCGTCGACGACGATCTCGGGGGTCGCGCCCTGTGGGCATCCCACGACAGGAGTGCCGCAGGCCATCGCCTCCACCATCGCCATCCCGAACGGCTCGGGCCAGCTGATCGGGTTGAGCAACGCCGCCGCGCCAGCCAGCAGGCTGCGCTTCTCGGCGGCCCCGAGCTCACCGAGGTACACGACGTCGTCGCCGAGGTGCGGTCGCACGAACTCGTCGAAGTACTCGCGCTCGTGGGGCTCGCGCATCTTGGCGGCGATTCGCAACTGCACGCCGGCTGCACGCGCGATTGCGATGGCACGATGGACGCCTTTCTCCGGTGTCATGCGCGAGAGCACAGCCACGTAGCCACCATCGCCGGCGCCTTCTGGGAACTCACCGAGGTCGACACCGTGGTGCACAACGCCGGCGATGGGCAGCGTGGTGGATGCGGCGTGCGAGTGAGAGATCGCGATCAGCCCGACACGCGGCACGGCTGCACCGAAGATCGCCGTCATCGTGCGCGTGAACGGCATGTGATTGGTCGCCACCACGGGGAGATCCTGGAACCTCGCCGAGTACAGGGGGCCGGCGAGTGTGTGGTCGTGCACGACGTCGCAGCCCTTCACCAGCTCGTAGGCCCCGATCGCATGCTCCAACTCGATGCTGGCCCGACCCATTCGCACCGTGTCGGCGGCCGGGACCACCGACGCCCGTGGCACGGGGCACGTCGAGTCCGGATGGCACACCAGCAGCAGGTCGTGATCGGCGGCGTGCAGTCCGCGCGCGAGCGTGTCGACCACGGTCTCAGTGCCCCCGTAGGCCGGAGCCGGAATCGGCAGCCATGCGGGTGCGATCAGCCCGATCCGCATCAGCGTTCACCGTCGTGTGCGACGGTACGCGCCGGAGGCGCCTTCCTCGTGAGCTTGGTGATGATGACCGGCCACCGCAGGAACGGGTGGCGACGTCGCGTGCGCGGCACGGCCTCCAATCGTTCGAGGAAGTGATCTGCCCAATGGTGCACGTCATGGAGGCGGACGTTGTCGCGCATGGCCGCCATCCGTTTCTGTCGTTCCTCGGGTTCGAACGAAACTGCACTCATCAGCGCGGACTTGATCGCCTCGATGTCGTACGGGTTGACGATCAAGGCCTCCACGAGGTCCTGGGCTGCCCCGGCGAACTCGCTGAGCACCACCATGCCGTCACCATCACCGCGGGCCGCGACGAACTCCTTGGCCACGAGGTTCATGCCGTCGGCCAACGACGTCACGACGAGTGCGTCGGCCGCTCGATACCACGCGGCCAGACCGGTGTCGTCGAACGACGATTCGATGTACCGCACCGGGCCGAGGCCGTTGCGCCGTCGGTACCGCGCGTTGATCCGGTCGACCAGCGCCT
Organism: uncultured Acidimicrobiaceae bacterium; assembly: GCA_963791635.1. Lineage (GTDB taxonomy): Bacteria > Actinomycetota > Acidimicrobiia > Acidimicrobiales > Ilumatobacteraceae > VFMC01. Next base: position 746,112 of record CAWBTC010000017.1, on the reverse strand, counting down.
CCACCTCGATCCGTTCGTCCTGGTAGGCGGGCACGTCGGTGCGGCTGGGCACAGCGACCTGCACGAACGCACAGTGTTCGGCCTCGAGCCGCCCTTCGTCGAGCAGCTCCTCGAACGCCTGCAGACGCTGGTTGATGCCCTTGGTGTAGTCGAGCCGATCGATCCCGAGGAAGACGGCGGCGACCCCGAGCTCGGCACGGAGCGCGGTGGCAGCGTCGGCCGCTTCGTTGCCCAGCGCATCCCAGCGGGCGAAGTCGACGGAGATCGGGAAGGTGTCCACCTCCACCGTGCGCGAACCGATGCGCAGGCGGTGACCGTCTGCGGTGGCGTGCAGCAGGCGCTCAGCCGTGCTGATGAAGTTCGCCGTGTCGTCGGCGACCTGGAACCCGATCAAATCCGAGCCGAGCATTCCCGACAGCACCTCCTGTCGCCAGGGCAACATCGAGAACAACTGCGCATTCGGGAACGGGATGTGGAGAAACAGCCCGATGCGCACATCCGGCCGCCGAGCTCGCAGCAGTCTCGGCACGAGCAGCAGCTGATAGTCGTGCACCCACACCGTGGCGTTTGGCTGCGCGACGCGGGCGATGGCGACCGCGAAGCGTTCGTTGACCGCTCGATACGTGCGCCACCAGGCGCGGTTCATCTCCTCACGGCGCAGGCGGCCGTGGAACAGCGGCCAGAGCACGGAGTTGGAGAAGCCCTGGTAGTACCTGGCCTCCTCGCCGGCCGAGAGGGCAACAGGGTGGAGACGGGCGTCGCCCAGGGACATCGGTGCAACGCGGCCTGCACCGGGGCCGGCCCAGCCGACCCAGGTGGTGCCGGCGACGGCAACCTGTGCGAGTGCCGAGGCCAAGCCTCCGGGGCTGGGGGTGACCTCACCGGTGGCAGAGATCTCCACAGGAAGCCGATTTGCCGCGACGACGAGAGACCTCATTGCCGCCCGCCGTTCAGATCACTGACCACATCGTGCCCCTTGTTCGTCGTGAGGTGCTGGTCGTTCCCTGCCCGTCGGTCGACCCAACGGCGGCAGCGAGAAGTCTCGCGCAACCGCCCTCCGATGACCAGTGCCCCGCTTCGACCATGACCACACATCCATCCGACAACCCGCTATGACGGCAGAGTGGAAAAGATGGTGATCGCGGTGGACGTCGACGGCACGCTGTACGACAGCGGGGTGGTCGCGGAGGCGGCGACACTGGCGCTGCAGCGGGCGCGCGCCGATGGCCACACGCTGGTCATCGTCACCGGTCGGCGGTGGGAGAGCCTGCACGACGTCGTGCCGACCGTGGTCGGCCTGTGCGATCGGGCCGTGTGCGAGGAGGGCGGCGTGCTGGTCGATGTGGCAACCGGCGAAGTGGTGCTGCTCGCCGAGCCGGTCGAGCCGGCCCTCGTTGCCGGGCTGCTCGCCGCGGGAATCCCCGAGCTCGACGTGGGCCACGTCGTGATCGGCGCGCCCGCTGCGTGGATCGCGACAGTCGAGGCTGTGCGCGAAGCCACCGGCAGCTCCCGCCACCTGGTCGTCAACAAGGCGTCCGTCGCACTTGCACCCGAGGGCTGCGACAAGGGCACGGGCTTGCGGGCAGCGGTTGCCGAGCTGGGCGTGGAGCAACAACGAATCATTGCGATCGGCGACGCAGCCAACGACCTGCCGATGTTCGCGATCGCCGCGATCGCCATCGGCGTCGCCAACGCGGATGCTGCAGTGCGCGCTGCCGGGGTCGAGCTCACATCGGCCGCGTCGGGCCTGGGTGTCGCCGAGGCACTGCTCCGCCACCTTCCCCCGGCCGACAGCTCGGGCAGCGTGCAGTGCTGAACGTCGCGTCGAACTACCGGTGAGTGGTCTCATGAGAGGCGGTCGAGGGCCCACTCGGTGATCGTCGCCTTGCCCTCGTCGACGCGAACGTCGAACCTTCGTTCCAGCCGCCGGACACCGATGAAGTACATGTCGTCCTCGATGGCACCGGGGATCGGATCGATGGTCAGCCCCACGTCGTCATCGGGCTCCAGACCCAGCATGGTGCGCAGCAACAGGAACGGCGTCGCCGCCGCCCAAGCCTGCGGCGAGCACGAGGTGGGGAACGGCACCGGTGTGCCGACGTCGGCCTGATCGAGACCGCTGAACAGTTCGGGCAGGCGCCCGCCCCAGGCGTCGGATGCGTCGAACAGCCCGCGCGCCACGGTGAGCGCTTCTGCGGCGAAACCGTACGAACGAAGCCCAGCTGCACACAATGCACCGTCGTGGGGCCACACGGTGCCGCAGTGGTAGCTCATCGGGTCGTACCCGATCTCGTCGCTGGCAAGGGTGCGAATGCCCCACCCGCTCCACATCGGCGGCGACATCAAGCGGCGGGCCACCGCCGCGGCATGCTCGTCGGCGACGATGCCGCTCCATAGGCAGTGGCCCATGTTCGAGGCCAGCGAGTCGACCTGCTCCTTGTCGGGACCGAGCGCGACCGCGAACCACCCGTGTTCCTTCACCCAGAAGTCGCGATTGAAGCGCTCCTTCAACTGCTCGGCCAGCAACGAGAACTCGGCCTCCTCGTCGGCACGCCCCAGGCGCGCCGCGATCGATGCGCGGGCGCGGTACGCCGCGTAGGCGTAGCCCTGCACCTCGCACAGCGCCAGCGGAGCGACGGCGATGCGCCCATCGTGGTAGCGGATGCCGTCACCGGAGTCCTTCCAGCCTTGGTTCACCAGCCCCCGCTCGGAGGTGGTCTGGTACTCGAGGTAGCCGTCGCCGTCGCAGTCGCCGTAGTCACGCATCCAGACCAGGGCTCGATCGGCGTGAGGAAGCAGATCGAGGAGCACCTCCTCCGTCAACCCCCAGCCGGACAGCTCCCCGAGCAGGACGACGAACAGTGGGGTCGCGTCGACCGAACCGAAGTACGTGCTGCCACCGGTGAGCGTGGACGCTTCGACGCCGAGGTTGCGGGTCTCGTGCATGATCCGCCCTGGCTGCTCCTCCGTCATCTGGTCGACGGTGGTGCCCTGCAGTTCGGCCAACGCCTGCAACACGCCGAGCGCGAGGGACGGATCGATCGGCAGCGCCATGTACGCGCTGATCAAGGCATCGCGACCGAAGAGCGTCATGTACCACGGCGCCCCGGCGGCGATGACCGGGCGATGACGTCCCGATGGATCGTGCAACCGAAGCGCTCCGATGTCGGCGACGGAGCGGTCGTAGGCGGCCCCCAACTTGCGGTCCACGGTGCGCAGCTTGGGAACGGCCGCCAACCAGTGACGGTTGCGCGCAGCCGCATTGGAGAGGTTGGGGTGGTGATCGACGCGCTCGATCCATCGGCTGCCGAGCGCAACCGTGAGGTCGAACCGCACGCTGCACACCTCGTGGCGGTCGAGGTGCACCGTCCACGCGAAACCCTTCGGGGAGACTTCCGCCTCGACTCCTTCAATGGTCAGCTTCGTCGTGCGATGGACGTCGCCGAGGCGCCAGCCGAAGAGCAGGCTCTGCCCGTCCGCTTCCACCGAGTGAGTGCCCTCGACCCCGGTACGACCCTCCTTGACCGCGAACACATCGGCGAAGTCTGCGGCCACCTGCATCTCGACGGCGGCTGACAACGCGACGCCGCCCGTGTTGCGCAACTCGATCTCCTCCTGCCACACCGACCCCAGGCTGCGGCGACGCACGACCAACAGCCGCGGTTCGGACGGTGACGAAGGTTGCGAGCGGCCGACGAAGGTGGCAGTGCTGGCGTCGGCCAGCGTGACCGCCAACGGCTCGACGGGTGAACCGCCGACCAGCAGTCGCGCCTGGTTGAGCACGCGCATGTCGGCGAAGAACACGCCGTGTGTCGGGTTGTTGCTGAAGTCACCAGAGCGGCCACTGAGGCAGAACGTCTGCCCATCGACCAACGTGATCAGGTTCGTCGGGTCGCCCAGACTGGTCGGCTCGGTCGCCAACACCCAGGGGCTGGGTTGCACGGTGCTGGGGCTCATCCGGGCCCTCGCTCTCTCGATCGCCGATCGCCTGTCCCGACCATCGTAGGCAGGTCGAAAGCGCCGAAGAGTCGCGGCTCAGTTGGCATTGGGACGTTGCGCCCTGGCAACGGATCGATCGGCGGAGCATTGATCGGAGTGGAACCGAGCACGCGTCGCGATCGTGCACGAGAACGCGTCGGGCACCCACCCGTCGTGGATCTGAAGCATCCATCGAGTGGCGATGCCACGCGCGACGCGGCCGACGCCGGCGAAGGAGGCTCGAGAGTAGTGAAGACAGACCGAGGTACCGCACGGGTTGTGGGGGGCCTGTTCATCGTTGGAACGGTCGCCGCGTGGCTGGGACTGGCGGGATACGTCGTCGCCAGAACCATCGAGGCGCTCGCCCTCTGGTTGATCGTTCGGGGCTTCAGGGCACCCGTCGTCGTCGCCACTGAGCGGCGAGTGAGCGAAGCGGCGAGTTGAGATGGATCAGCGACGCGAAGAGGATCCGGGCGGGATCGACAGCGCGCTCATCGTGAGCGACTTACGGAAGCGCTACGGCGACACGAAGGCCGTCGACGGTGTGTCGTTCGACGTGAAGCTCGGCGAGATCTTCGGGATCATCGGGACGAACGGTTCGGGCAAGACCACCACCGTTGAGTGCGTTCAGGGTCTGCGTCGAGCGGATTCGGGTTTGGTGCGGGTGTTCGGGATCGATCCGCAGGCAGACCGGGGGCGGCTTCGCAGCATGGTCGGAAGCCAGCTCCAGGAGTCGGAGCTCCCGGACCGGTTGCGGGTGTGGGAAGCACTGGATCTGTTCGCCGCGATTTCGCCGGCAGCGGCAGATTGGCGGGAGTTGCTTGCCGACTGGGGTCTCGTCGGCAAGCGGGACACGGCGTTCGCGAAGCTGTCGGGTGGCCAGCGTCAGCGGCTTCTCGTCGCGCTTGCGCTCGTCAACCGGCCACGTCTGGTGTTCCTCGATGAGATGACGACGGGTCTCGATCCGGCGGCCCGGCGTGTCGCCTGGGATCTGATCGATCAGATCCGCGCTCGGGGGACAACAGTGGTGCTGGTCACTCACTTCATGGACGAAGCGGAGCGGTTGTGCGACCGCCTGGCAGTGTTCAGCCAGGGGAAGATCATCGCCGAAGGCTCGCCTGATGGGCTGATCGCCGCGCATGCTGACGGGCCGACGGTGCACTTCACGACCGACGCGGTCGACCTCCCGTGGCTTGCTGACGCGCCGGGAGTGGAGCGAATCGTCCGGACCGGCTCGCGAGTGACGGTTCACGGCAACGGGCCGCTGCTCGCCTACACCGCCGCCGCGCTCGTCGAGCACGGCATCGCCCCAGCGGATCTTCGGGCGGAACGCAAATCACTGGAGGACGCGTTCTTGGCCCTCACCGCCCACGATGCGGTGGTGTCGACGTGAAGGCGCTGCGCAAGCTCACCTGGGTGGAGCTCAAGTTGTTCACCCGCGACCCACTCAGTCTGGTGTTCACGTTGGCGTTGCCGTTCTTCTTCCTGATCGTGCTCAACGGCGTGTTCGGCAACGAGGTCGAGGTCGACCCCGTGGAGGACGTCTGGCGCGGCGTCGGCCCCTCCGAGTACTACGTGCCCGCATACCTCGGTCTTGTCATGGCAGCGACTGGCGTGCTGAGCATGCCCGTACGGCTCGCCAGCTACCGCGAGCGAGGTGTCTTGCGACGCTTCCGCGCCTCTGCGATGCCGCTGTGGGTGATCCTCGGTTCCCAGATCGCGATCGCGCTGTTGACCGCCGTCGTGGGTGCCGTGTCGATCACCGTCGCGAGCACGTTGATCTACGGCACGGAGTTGCTGCCGGCCGACGGCCTGCTGTTCATCCCTGCGTTCGTGTTGGCTGCCCTGGTCTTCGCTGCTGTGGGTGTGGTGCTGGGATCGGTCCTGCCCACATCGCGATCCGCGCAGGGAGCGGGCCTCATGTTGTTCTTCGTGATGTTCCTCCTCTCGGGCGCTGGGCCACCTCGCGACGTGCTCACCGGACCCATGCGAGGCATCGGGAACTCTCTCCCGTTGACATGGGTGGTCACCCTGCTGCAAGACCCGTGGCTCGGCTTCGGATGGGCGACCTCGGCCTCATTGGTGGTCACCGGAGTCCTCGCCGGCTCGGTGGCGCTGTCAGTGCGCTTCTTCCGCTGGGACTGAGCTGCTTCGTCTCGACCTCGGCGAGACCTGGCGAAGTCGCCGGGGACGTCCGCCTCTGTCACCGGTTCGCCGTCGGGCGCGAAGATCGAGACGGTTCACCAGCAGGAGCGTGCTCGCATGGGATCACCGTCGGAGATCTGTCACCTCAACAAGTCGGCGGCGACGAGGTTCATCCACGGGTTCAACAACGACGATTGGGATGCGGTTCGCCAAGTGGTTGCGCCTGGCTTCGTGTTCCACCACCCGCTCGGGGGCACGGTCGGGGCCGGCCCCGATGGGATGGTGTCGACGTGGGCCGGCTTCAAGCAGCTCTCCCCCGACTCGTGGCATCCCATTCCGGTGATGATCGCCGACGGCGACTTCGTCGCGGTGCTGCTGCCGACCTACGGGACCTTCACCGGGCACGGCGAACACGCGCCACCGCCCACCGGAGGCAGGCTCGACTACGGCATGGTCAACATCGTGCGGATCGAGCACGGCCAGCTGACCGAGATGTGGTTCGGCATGGACTCCCTCGCCGAGATGCAACAACTGGGGGTCGCCCCGCCGGCCGAGCCGCGCCGGCTCACCCCAGCTGCCGCAGCGAACCTCGACGCGTTCAACCGGACCGTCGTCCACGACATCGATCTCGACACGATCGCCGCGTTCGATGACGTGGTCGTCGCTCTCGGCCCTGCTCAAGCGTCGAAGGACACCCGGATCCGTCGGATCGAGGTCGTTCGGTTCGACAACGGGGAAGCGACACAGGTCTATGAGCACGAGATGGCGACCGACCCTCCCCACGACGGCGGGTCGACCGTCGACGGCGAGACAAGCCGTCGCTTGGTGGAGAAGTGGATCCACGACGTCGTCAACGGTCACGACGGCGCGACGATCAATGACCTCGTCTCGCCCCACGTGTTGGTCCATCCCACGGCAATGCCGTGCGAGGCTCGTCACCACGGTCCGGCCGGCGCAATCGAGTGGCTTGCCGACCAATGGACGGCGTTTCCCGACCTGACGATCACCGATCACCTCACCGTCGCCCAAGGCGACATCGGTGCTGTGCGATGGACAGCGCAGGGCACATCACAGGGTGCCTTCATGGGGTTCCCGCCAACGGGCCAATGCGTGGAGTTCACCGGCGTGACCATGTATCGCGTCGAGGAGGGCAAGCTCGCCGAGATCTGGGACACCCGCAACACCCTGGGCATCTTGCACCAACTCAATCCTGAACTCGGCGCCGGTGGGCACCACCACTGATCGGCGAGCACCGGCACCAACCGCCCACCAAAGCTGCTGAAGTGCGGGCGCAGGACCAGATGGCAACGTGATCAGATCCAGCGCGGCGCACCATCACATCGGCACGATCGACGGCCTGCACCAGACCACTCCGCGGGTAGCTTGCTCGCGTGCGCGCCCCGGATCGATCGTTCGGGCCCGGCTTTCGGGCGTTGTTCTTCGGTTCGTTGGTCTCCAACACCGGCGATGGGATCCGGCTCGCTGCGCTCCCGCTGCTCGCTGCGGATCTGACGTCGTCGCCGGTGCTCGTGAGCGCGGTCACAGCAGCGCAGTTCCTCCCCTGGGTGTCGGTCGCTCCCCTGGGTGGTGCGTTGGTCGATCGACATGATCGTCGGCGAATGATCCTGGTGACCCAGAGCTGGCGCGGTGTCGTGATGCTCGCCCTCGCGTGGTCGGTCGCGAGCGACGTCGTCGCGATCTGGCACCTCTGCGTGGTTGCGTTCCTGATCACCGCCGGCGAGATCCTTGTCGATCCGTCAGTCGTGGCGCTCGTGCCGACTCTCGTCGACGACGAGCAACTCGACATCGCGAACGGACGCATCGCGAGCGTCGAGATCGTGACCAACGACTTCGCCGGCGCGCCGGCCGGCGCGACCGCGTTCGGTTTCGCTCCATGGCTCCCGTTCCTGTTGGATGCCGGCAGCTACCTCGCCTCGCTCGTTCCGTTTCGCCGGCTTCCCAGCGATCCTGCCGCGCACGACGACCACCGCCGTGACGAAGTCCGACCGGCGGAGCGCCCGACGTTGCTCTCCGACGTTGCCGAGGGCTTCCGATTCCTGCGACGGCATCCGATCCTCTGGCCGGTCACGGTTGCAACCATGGTGTACTACCTCGGCGCAGCAACCGGATTCAGCCTGCTCGTCCTCCTCATTCTCGACAGCGCTGGAGGTCCCGCGTGGTCGTTCGGTGCTGTGCTCGCCGCCGGCGCCTCTGGCGCCTTCGTTGGCACACGAGTTGGCGGCGGGCTGTCGAGACGATTCGGGACGCGTACGACGTTGGCGACCGCGACATGTGTGGAAGGGCTCGCGCTGGCGGCGATGGCGTTCTCGACGTCGGTCGGCGTTCTCGCAGTGATCTGGTTCCTCGGCGGAGTGCCAGCCGGCGTTCGAATCCCCGTGGCCAGATCACTGCAACAGCGCCTCACCCCGAATCGTCTCCTCGGGCGCGTCAACGTCACGGCGCGGATGTTCACTCGCGGCATCATCGTCGCCGGCGCCCTCGGCAGCGGCGCCCTCGCCACTGCGATCGGCGTCCGCTCGACGTTCGCCGTCGGAGGGGCAATCGAGATCATCTCAGCGCTCCTGATCGCACGCGCCCTTGGCACCATGACGTCCCACGAGCAACGGGTGCCCCCTGCGCTTTGAAGCCACCAACGTCGGCTCAGGCGAGCGCCATCCGTCGTGTTGTATCTGCGCCGATTGTCGGGTTCGATCTGCACCAAACAGAGTGTCCACCCGCCGGTTGCATACCTGCGGGGGTCGCTTCTCGTCGGCGTCGGCGCTCATGCGGAGCGTCCGGACGTCTCGCCACTTGACAAGAGAATGATCGATCTCATAACGTGAGAACATACATTCTCATGGCCTTTGGAGCAACCTACATGACCACCCCGATCCGCCCCCCGGTCCCCCCGTTCGACGAGGCCTCGGCGCGGCAGAAGGTGCTCGCGGCCGAGGCCGCGTGGAACACCTGCGACCCTGAACGCGTCGCCGGCGCGTACACGGAGGACTCGGTGTGGCGGAACCGTTCCGAGTTCATCGAAGGCCGCGAACAGATCGTTGGCTTCCTGCGGGCGAAGTGGGAACGAGAGCTCGACTACGCCCTACGAAAGGAGCTGTGGGCGTTCCACGGCAACCGGATCGCGGTGCGGTTCCAGTACGAGTGGCACGACAGCAAGGATCAGTGGTTCCGGTCGTACGGCAACGAGAACTGGGAGTTCGACGCCTACGGCTTCATGCGGCGCCGTGAGGCAAGCATCAACGACGTCTCCATCGCCGCCGACGAGCGACGCATCTTCGGACCGCGCCCCGAAGGTGACACGACCGGGCTCCCACTGCAATGAGTCCGGCCGCCACCATGCACATCGACGAGGCACGGCGTTCCGTGCTGCGCGCGGCTGACGAGTTGTTCTACGCCAGCGGCATCAGTGGGGTGGTGATGAGCGACATCCGCGACGTATCGGGTGTCTCGATGCGGCGGCTCTATGCGATGTACCCGTCCAAGGCCGAACTCGTTGCCGCCTGGCTGACCGACCGCCACGACAGGTGGATGGCGTGGTTCGCCTCGAACGTCGAACGTCATGTCTCGGGCGGAACCGACCCTGTACTCGCCACGTTCGACGCCATCGCCGAATGGGTCACCACACCCAGCTACCGCGGCTGCGCGTTCATCAACTCACTCGCCGAGACCAGCGAGATCGACGACTCCCACCGCAAGATCATCGCCGCCCACAAACGCGACCTCGTCGAACACCTTGCCAGGCTCGCCGCCCGCGACCATCCCAACGCGCCGTCGTGGTTCCCGTCTGCGCTCGCCGTCATCGTCGACGGCGTGATCGTGCAATGCACCATCTTCGCCGACACCGAACCCCTTGACGCCGCCCGATCCGCCGTCCACCAACTCCTCGAAACGATCCCAACATGACCCTCACCGTCGGCGCCCTGTGGCGCTACCCCGTCAAGACCCTCGCTGGCGAACACCTCGACGTCGCCGAGCTCACCACCAACGGCATCGTCGGCGACCGCGCCGTTCACGTCCGCGGGCCCGAAGGCGTACGCACCTCCCGACGTCACCACAACCTGCTCGGCCTTCACGCAACACTCGGCCCCGACGGCGAACCACTCGTCGATGGCCAACCGTGGACTTCAGAAGATGTGCTCGATCGTGTCCGTGCCGCCGCCGGGGCAGACGCGACCCTCGCTCGCTACGACGGTCCTGAGCGCTTCGACGTCCTCCCCTTGCTCGTTGCCACCGACGGCGCAGTGGCTGCGTTCGGTCGCGATGTCCGCCGGCTGCGACCGAACATCGTGATCGACGGCGTCGAAGGAACCGGCGAATTCGGTTGGCCTGGCGCGGAGCTCCACATCGGCGACGTCGTCATCGCACTCGATTCTCGTCGCGGCCGCTGCCCGATGACCACCGTCGATCCCGACACACTCGAGGTCGATCGTGGCGTGTTGAAGGACATCATTGCCCGCTTCGACGGAAAGCTCGCGCTCAATGCCGAGGTCCTCGTTCCCGGCACCATCCGTGTCGGAGACCCCGTGGAGCTCGTGCGGCCAGCAGGGGCGCCAAGCACGGTGCGCTGACCCGTTCGACGTCATATGCCGTACAAGACATGCGGCTGACGATCTGATCGATGTCGGCGCGCCGACATCCTCGGTGCCGTCGCCGTCAGCATCATCGCCGGGCTCGGCGCCGGCTACCGCATTCCTCTCGCCGCCATCATGTTCGTCGCCGAAACCACCGGACGGCTCGCGTTCATCGTCCCCGGACACTTCGCGGCCGTCGCCGCCGAACTCATGACGGGCACCGCCTCGGTCACCAAGTACCAGCGGCCGCCCCGGCACCACTCGTCAGGGTCGGTCCGCTGAGGGCGGAGGCGCCGTGGCTCGCAACGAATCGTCACGACGGGCGACCGCCGAGAAGATGACAGCGCCGAAGAGCGCTGCAATGATCGAGGCGACGAGGACCCCGATCTTGGCGTCGTCCTGGATGGTGGTGTCGTCGAAGGCGAGGCCCGTGATGAACAGCGAGACCGTGAAGCCGATGCCTGCGACTGCGCCGACGCCCATCACGTGTCCCCATCGAGCGCCGTCGGGAAGCCGGCCGAACCCGAGGCGTACTGCGATCCAGCTGAACAGGGTGACACCGATGAACTTGCCGGCGACTAGCGCGACAGCGACGCCAATGATCACCGAGGATGGCGAGGTGATCGAGCCGGTCGACAGGACGATGCCGGCGTTGGCGAGCGCGAAGATCGGCACGATCAGATAGCTGGTCCACGGGTGAAGGCCATCGATCAAACGATCACACGCCGACACCGAACCGCGAATCAACGTGGCGGTGGCGCGGACTTCGTCGGCGCGGATGTCGTCGTCGTTCTCGAGCACGTTGACGAGTTCTTCCGCTTCGAGGTCGGACTGGATCGGTCGCGCCGGTGTCAGCAGGCCCATGATGACGCCAGCGATGGTCGCATGGACGCCGGACTCGTAGACGGCGAGCCACAGCGCGAACCCGGCGACTGCGATCAGCGGCGCATACACGACGCGTGCCTGATGCATCAACACGACACCAGTCGTGATCACCGCAGCTGCGATCACGAACTTGAACTCAACACGATCGGTGTAGAAGACGGCGATCACGACGATCGCTCCGATGTCGTCGACGATCGCGAGCGTCAACAACAACACCTTCACGGCGGACGGCACCCGGCTGCCGAGCAGCGCAACGATGCCGAGCGCGAACGCGATGTCCGTCGCCATCGGGATACCCCAACCCTGGGCACCGTCGCCCCCTACGTTGAACGCAAGGAAGATCACGGCCGGCACGACCATCCCGCCGAGAGCGGCCATCGCCGGAAGGGCGACGGCTCGACGGTCGCGGAGCTCACCGACGACGAGCTCTCGTTTGATCTCCATCCCGACGACGAAGAAGAACACCGCCATCAACAAGTCGTTCACCACATGGCCGAGGTCGTCGTCGAACACATACGACCCGAACTCGAACCGCACGTTCGTCGCCCACAACGACTCGTACCCCGCCTTCCACGGCGAGTTCGCCCACACCAACGCAACCACCGTCGCGGCAACGAGCACGATCCCGCCTGCAGCTTCGATATGAGAGAACCGGATGAACGGACGGACAGCCCGGGCGAGCGTTCGATCACTCTGCAAGAACGTCGGCTGCGCGCTCGCAACCTGCGGGGCTGTCATCGGGAGAACTCCTCGGGTCGACGGAACCACGTCGACCAGACTTCCCGACACACCAAAGCCAAGGCTACCGGTTCACGCTGAACGGTCGTCTCGCCCGAAGCTCGACGACCTTGATGTGGCCGAGCCTCGGGATCACTCGCCGATCGATCAGCCGCCGGTACTCACGAGCCACGGTCGGCGCAAGGTTCGGGGAGCTGTACGTCCACCACTTGTCGCACGACTCGCCAACGGTGCCGAAGGTCGGCGACGTGGGCGAGTCGGTGATCTGCGCGACGAGCGCGGCGAGTCCGCGTCGTCACGGTCACCGCGCACCGTCCGGGTGACGTACGCACGTTTGCCGGTGGCCGAGTCTCGACCGGCGTGCACTCGCAACTCCCACGACCCGGAGCGCCGTTGGCGAAGCGAACCCCGCACTGCGTCAACCTTGCGACCGCACCGACATCACCAACGGCGCAACCTAACAACGCGAGGTCCGGCCGGGGTGGTAAGGGCCGTATGGGCCCGACATATTGGCCGCCGCCCCTCGCCTCAGCGACAAGCGTCAGCGATCTAGCGGTCTACCTGGTCGTTCGTGGCGCCCCCGGCAGGGATCGAACCTGCGACCTGCGGTTTAGGAATCGCGCCAGAACCAGTCCAGGCAGTACCAACCCGTACCGTCCAGTGCCATCTAGCAGGTATGACGCCAATCAGTGTGTCCAACCTGTGCCAGGAAATCCGCCCTGTTGTGGACCGTCCGTTACCACGGCGTTACCAAACACTCCCGACGCGAGGGCACATTGAGACGCCTCCACTACCCTCCGAGGGGCACCGAACCGTCCGGCCGAGCGTGTTGCCACATCGGACGACGATGGCTCGCGCCTGCCGGATCTCGCTGCGCGCCACGAGGTGGGATCGCAGTTCTCAGGCGCTTGCCGTCCGTCAGCTTCATCCGTCGGCGGGTCTAGTCGAGGAGTCACGGCCGCTGAGGAATGTGGGAAAGCTCGGAGCCTCCGTGCTGGACTCTGGCTCTGCTCCGTCTTGACCCCACACATAGACTGGGTCACCGAGCGAGAGCAGTGACCAAAGCGCATCGGCGACTTCCATCGTCACTCGGACGGTTCCGTGAGAGGCGGGATAGGACGGCACGTTTTCGTCGCCGTGGACCGCAATCGCGTTGTTGAAGTACTGCGGCCGGTACATCGATCCCAGAGGGCCCCTCTGCGTGCGCCCGCCTCGCATGTTGATTTCAAACAAGCCCCCAGGTGTGTTCGATACGCCACAGATGTCCCTCTCCTGAGGCGGCTCGATGGGCAGGCCATACGCATCAGTGTCGATCGTCATCCGCTCGCAGAAGGCTGTTGCATTGCCCCCGTCATCGATTGAACCCGAAGAAATGTGGGCTATGAGTACAGGCACATCGTTGGTGAACACGGCCATGACCTGGAGCGGCAAATAGATTTCGACGTGAGTAGTCGACCCGCCGTTCGGACGGCGCGGAATAATCGGAGGCGTGTTCAGGATCGCCCTCTGGGTCTCGACGTCGACGACAGACATCAACGGGTCGGCATTCAACGAGCGCCAACCGACGTTTCCGACAAGCTCCTTCCAAGCCCACACCGCTTGTTCCATCTGCTCGTCGAACTCGCCGTCTCGGTCACCGACGAAAAATCCGAGTGCGACGAGACGATTCTCGACCGCACGTACGTCGTCTCCGACCGAACCGACGGTGACAGTCCTGCCGGACGTCGGAGCAGTCATCGAAGGCGGGCCCTCCACGGTCGAAGCCGACAGCACCGCGTCTTCTCCTGGGTCGACCGGCACCAACTGTGACGAGTTCGCCGGTGACATCAACACACCAGTGCCATCCCGAAAGCGCGAGATCGCCACGCTGCTCACTGCAGCCACAAGAGCTACGGCCACTGCGGCCGCGACCCATCGGCCGGTCGGTGGCCTTTGCTCCACGGATACGTCGCAGCGCAAATGTGCCTCCGCCGCTCTGTCCAGCACTTCGCCGGCATCGTGGATCAGGTTCTCAAGGTTTCTCATGCGCGAACCTCCATCATCGATCGCAACTGAGACATACCGCGGTGCACGTGGTTCGTCACTGCGGTTTCGCTGATTCCCAACAGACGACCGACCTCCCGGTAGGAGAAGCCGTAGCTCTTCACGAGCAGTACACATGCCCGCCTCGCTTCAGGCAACCGTGCCATCGATCTGAGCAGGTCAAGGACAGCTGCGTCGTCACTGACCGAACCGAGATCCCAGGCGGGAAAGCCGGTGTTCCGTCGGCGCCAACGAAGGTGCGGACGCGCCTTGGACTGCCCGACGCGAAACAGAAATCCGGCGGGGTTTTCCATCTCCGCAACCGAATCCCACCGCTGCCATGCAACGGCCATCGCCTCGGCCGATGCTTCCGCCCCGACCTCCACGCCGTAGTGAGCAACGAGAGCCCGGCGGACTCGCTCTCCGGTCGTCGCGGCAAAGGACTCGAACTCACCCAGTGTCCGCTGTGGATCGCGCATCCCCATACCCTGACAGACCCGCCAGGCCTTCAGATCTTTCACGCCCGACCAAGAGGCAACCCAGATTGACACGATCGCGTAGCGCTCGTATTTTGAGTCCGGGCTGCGGCGATTCAGCACCTGCTGGTGAGTTCAGCGAGAACAGGGGGCAGCGATGCGACTGAGGTACCTAGTTCCGGTTGTGGTGGTTTGCGTTGCGATCACGCCAGTCTTCGCGGGCGCGTCCTTCGAGACTGTTGGCGACGTGTCCGCGTGCAGCACCGATGCAGCGTTCCAGTCCCTTGACTACGAAGTAGATCTTCGCGGCCACGCGGCAGAAAGTTCCGAAGAAATCACAGCGGAGGTGATGGGCACTCCGGAACTAACGTCGATCAGTCTCGGCGATGTTCAATCCCCTATCGATGCCGCAGTGCTTGGCATCAAGCCACACGTCGACGTCGCCCCACGGCCTGGTCTGCAGGGCGTTCGCGCAGTTGTCTTCGATAGCGAGGGCAATCCGACGATCGTGCTATCACCTGAGGCTCCGGACCCTGACATCGCCAGTTTGCCCTCGTTGGCCGGCGTCAAGGTCGACATACTCCGGAGTTGCATTCCTACAAAGGACATCCAGGCCGTGCGTCTTCTTGTCGAAGAGAGTTTCGACCGCGCTGCGGTGATTGCCTACGTCCCGTTCAACGACAGAGTGATGATAGCCTCCGACGAGAAGTGGGAACTCATCGAGCGAACCGTCAGCATGCTTCATGGTCGGGTGGATGTAGTACACCAAGAGGTTGGCCTGTTTTCTCGCCCTTCAGATGCCGCCCCGCATTACGCGGGCGCCGTAATCAAGAACAACCAGACAAACAACTATTGTTCATCGGGATACAAGGTCTGGAGCTCGGCGTACGGAGCGTTCGCACTCTCGGCGGGGCATTGTGGCGATCTCAACCAAACCTTTAACTCTGGCGGGAATTTCTACGGAACAGTGATGGCAGACGCCCCGAATCCAGACGTCCTTATGATGAATGGATCGACCTACACGGGCCGCACCTACTCTGAAAATGACGACACCTCGTGGCGCGCAATTAATGGCACGGCGGTTCCCTCAACGAACCAATCGTATTGCAACAACGGCGCCTTCTCGAGGGAGACTTGCGCGAATCCATGGTCGGTGGATGCGGAATTTCTTGTTCCGAGTGCCGGAGTTACGATACCTCATCTAATCGTCCAAAAGCGCGAGTGCGCTTGGGGAATTCTCGGACGACCCGGAGACTCGGGTGGGCCGTTGAACAAGCAGCTCTCTGACGGACGTCAAGCCGCTACTGGCATCGTGATAGGCGGACTTCCAGCGAATGGGCTGCAATCGTCCTGCTCAGGGGAGACGATGTTGTTCTCAGTTCGTTGGGATTCAATCGCCAATCTTTGGGGACTTTCCATAGTGAACGGCTAGAGGCCCACCTGCTGAGTTCTGTGATTGACCGGGTTCACATGTCGATCCCAGGAATGTCATTGCCGAATGGGCAATGAGCGGTTCGAATTCTGTCAGCGGCATCGTGCAGTTCTCCGGCTCGTTGGTGGGCGGGGAGGTCGATCCAGTCGTTGGTGAGGTAACGGGCGAACACGTCGGCGGCGGTGTCGTCGCCGTCGACGGCGAGGTAGGCGTGGTTCGATTCACGTCCCCTGGTCATGGGGACGTAGAGGTTGCGGACGTCGGTGACGGTGTCTATGACGGTGATGGCGTGGTCGACGGTGCGGCCTTGTGCGCCCATCGCCGTGACGGCGTACGCGAGATCGACGTGATCGCACAGGTACGCCGCGGGGAGGGTGACGGTGCCGGTCGCCCCACGGGCGGTGATCGTCCAGTCGTCGTTGATCGCGGTGACGGTCCAGATGTCGCGGTTGCGGACCATCTCGTGCCGGTCGGTCTCGATCGTCCGGTCGTTGCGCCGTGTTGCGATCTCGTCGCCGACGTGCAACCGGAGCCCGTTCGGGTACTCGAGCCGCTCCCCTGTGCCGATCTCGCCGGCGCGGATCCGACGCTGTTGTGCGGCCTGGTTGAGCCGATCGACGGTCTCGTTTGACGGCGCCATCAACAACGTCGACTCGCCGGCCTGGCGGTGCCGCCACCATGCGGACACGGCGGCTCGTTCGATCTGCTCGCTGGTGCCGCCGTGGAGCCGTCCTTCACGGTCGTAGGTGTCAGCGACTGCGGGGTCACCGCGGCGGAGTTGGAGGGATGCGGTGCGTTCCCAGTCGTTGGTGAATCGGTGGACGCGGTCGAGTTCGATGCCGCCGTGGGTGTCGACGATCATCCCGAACATGCCACCCCGCCCGACCGATGAGAATTGGAGCGCGTCACCGACCAACGCCACTCGCCACGCCCGCTGTTCGGCTAACCGGATGAGTTCGGCAAGCTTCGCGGTGGCGAGCATTCCGGCCTCGTCGACGATCACCGTCGACCCAGCAGGCAGATCGAACATCGGCTTCGGGTGTCTGGTGCGGTGTTCGGCGAGGAGCTTGTCGATCGTGTCCGCCCGCACCCCCGTCTCTGCTGACAGCACGCCGGCGGCTATCGCTGATGGGGCGACACCGAACACCCCCCGACCCTCAGCCCGCAACTGCTCGACCGCAGGGCGCATCGCCGTGGTCTTCCCGGTCCCCGCTGGCCCCACGACCAGCACCACGGGTGCGGTCCCGGCGATCGCAGCTGCCGCCTCTCGCTGCGCACTCGACGACTCGGTCGGGCATCGGTCGAGCGTTGCCCGGTTCGACAGGTGCTGGGTGGGGTCGATGCCACGGGCGGCCCAATCGAGGACGAACGCTTCTTCCTCGAGGATCCACCACTGGGTGATCGCCCGGTCCAGCGCCGACTCAGTGATCGGCCGCCCGTCGCTGTCGCGTCGCTCGACACTCGCGGGTGCGGGAGGGCCGAGCTCCATCCCCTGACCGGCACCGATCCCATAGCCGAGCAGATCCGCCACAGCGACCACCTCCTCAGCGGTCGCGGCAAGCGTCGTCGGGAACTGTGCGGCGAGTTCCCGGACGATCTCAGCCGGACGCCACGACGACTGCTGCTCGGCCAAAGCATCGATTGCTGCGTCGATCGAAACGAGCGGGTCGAGATCGCCGACATCTCGGTGCGCATCGAGGGATCGGCCGATCACCCTGGCCACCAATGCCTCCGGATCCACACCGAGATCGCGGAGCTGACCGAACCAACGCCCGTGCAGCACGTTGGCGTTCACGACGTGGTCCTTCGCCGGCCGCGAATCCACCGCTGCCTCCCGCTCGAGCTGCCACCGCTCCCGCTGCGTCGGTTCGCGACCCATCGTCTGCTCGAACCGATCCAACTTCTCCGACAGGCGCGCATTGACGGCTTTGGTGCGGGTGGAGAACTCATCCAGGACCCGACGGTCGATCCCGTCGATCTCGGCGATCCCGTTCACGACCGGACCCCACTCCACACCGAGACGGCGCGTCAGCTCCGCACGCTCCGCCGCATGAAACAACGCCGACAGGGTCCGCTGATCACGCTTCAACGTCCTGGCATCCAACGCGAGCCAGCGGCCGTCCGGGGACTTCACACGGTTCGCCACCACCAGATGCGTGTGCAACTGCGGATCCAACGCACGCGACGTGTGCTGCCGGAACCCCGCCGCCACGACCCCCTCCGCATCGACGACCACCACCTCACCACCCATCCGGAACCGGGTATGGGCGTGCGCTTCGATCCAACCGGCCACCGCCGCCACCGCCGCGTCGTGCGCAGCGAGCACCTCGGCGCGCACCCAGTCATCGCCGACCGCCCACAACACCGACACCGACTTCGGCGACGACGCCGTCACATCGAACCCGCGCACCGACTTCTCCGAGTACCCGTTGCCCAACACTCGGTCCGGGTCGCGAGGATCCAGCCCGGCCATCAGCGCAAGGAACGCGTCGTCGTCGACCGTGCCGGACAGGCGAAGCATCCCGGCGGCCTGGCCGTGCCAGATACCCCTCGGCTCGTCCGCGTCCAGGTAGTAGTTCGGCAACGCCTCCACGTAGTACGCACCAGCCGCCGCGCCTTTCAACGTCGTCACCCGAACCGTCACGGGAACATCACCGCCGCCGCTGTGCACTCGTCTGTCCATCCCGAGACCCGGACCAAGAACGTGAGAGCTCCCATACGACTCAGCCCTCGAACGGCAGCGACTGCTGCGAGTGGATGGTGTCGTCCCGACGAGTCTCGGCCTCGTCCGTCGGAGCTTCATCGATGTCGCGCACAACGGCTGCCGGTGCAGCTGTCTCATCAACAGCACCGCCGATTCCGGCCTCGATTCCGACGTCGAGCCCCTGCCCTGCTCGCCGCCCGGGCTCGGCGTCGAGATCGTGCTTGAGGCCGGGCGCCGCGTCAGCAGCGCCCGGCGCGCGCAGCTCGTCGCTCTGATCCGGTGCCTGCGGTGCCGGCTCTGCAGTCGGGCTCGCGCCCTTTCGGGACGAGCGGTGCGGACGATGCTTGCGGGTGCGCGGCGGGGGTGGCCACGTGATCGACCGGCCTGCATACTCCTCGAGCCGAGCCCGAGGAATCCGGTACTGGCCACCGACGAGAATCGCCGGGATGCCATCGGCGCCGGCACTCCTCACGAAACGACCGACGAGCTCGTACGTCGTCGACCGCCCCAGCTGCAGTACGTCGGCCGTCTGATCGACCGTCAGGAAGTCGGGGGCCTGCCGACCGCTGTCGGATGGGTATCCGGGTTCGTCCGCCATCGAACGTCCTCCACGAGGAGTGCGGCAACAGCCGCAGTCCCGACCCCAACGGTCGGAACGACGTCATCGATACGAAATCAACTTCCCGGCGATGTTCACACCTACCCCCGTCCCGTGTAACGATTTCGCGACAATCGCGCCGGGACGCAGCGCAACTTCACACCTGTGCAGCCCGCCAGAGAGCAACTTCACACCCCAGCTGAGCAGGCATCGGGAACATCGCCGGGAAGATCATCGGGAACATCACCGGGAAGTTCACATCGATGTTCACACCCATGCTCACACCTTCCCGGAGCGAAGCTCCCAGGCCCGGTTCGCACTCAACCGATTCGAAGTCGCTGAGCCGGCGAATGGGCCACGGTCGACTCGTCAGTCGACGTGGAGGAAGCGTCTGAGCGCTTCTCGGATGACCTCGCCCGCCGTGATCCCATCGGCTGCGGCGTGCGCCTCGACCGCGGCGCGCATCTCGGGGTCGAGCCGCACCAGAACGACCTCGGCCGGGTCAGAACCCGTCGGCGGGCGGCCAACTCCGGGGCGCAACGTGGCCACGTCGTAGCCAAGTTCGGCCTCCGCCGCCATGTGGTCGATATGGGCCTCTGTGACGGCCCTCCCTTGCGAGGTGCCGACGGCCGGGACGTTGGTCTTGTCGTTCGTCATCGTCCTGTCTCCAGTGGTCTCGTCCGCGTGGCCGTAGCCCGTGGTCACTCGGGATCGAGGCGGAGCCGCTCGATGCGTTGTGCATGAACGGCGTAGATGAATGGACCAGGGTCGGCGCGGCATGCATCGGCGATCGTCTCGATCTGATCGACGAAGCGGCGCGCCATCTCGTCGGCGGGCAACGACTGGCTCGTGAGGCAGAAGCACCGGACCGAGTGCCGGAGGACGGCGGCGCGTTCCGCTGGGTTGTAGCGAATGCGGGTGTCCTTCATGAACACCACCCACCCTTCCGAACCCGCGAGCGTCAGCCATTCCTCATCGGCTACCTCCTCGTCGGCCGGGACGCCGTAGTGCTCCGCCAGGGTGACGAGCCGCAGGCCGGCATCGCGCAGGGCCTGCGGCACCTTGATCCGGCCGAGGCTCCGGTCGAGGAAGAGGTCAGGCAGCCCGTCGGGATGCGACACGCAGCACGTCCTCGAGCTGATCGGCGGGCACGCCGAACTCGAGCGACAAGTCCTCCAGCGGCTCACCCGCCCAGAAGCGCTCGAGGACGTCATCCACCCGGACTCCACCGCGCTCGAAGATCGGCACGCCGAACGCCCGGGTTGGATCGACGACCACCTGAGCTCGTTCGTATGCAGGCAAGCGGATCAACGACGCGTAGCCGTCTGCCCCGTACTCGATGCGTCTCAGGTATGCCTCGATCACCTCGGTGAACACCCGCTGCCCGTTGCGGACCACGACGAGGTTCTGCGCGAGCCGACCCTCTTCGTCGGCCGCGTGCAGCTCGCTGTAGTCGAACAGAAGCTCTGCGCCATCGGTGTGCAGCTTCTGCGACGCCAGTGCGTGCTCGACGCCGAGGCCCTCCTGCAGCTGCCGCAGAGCAGGCCGAATGCGCTGCATCGGAACGCCGCTGCGTCGCACCGCCGCCAAGACCAACGCCTCGGCAAGCCCCACGAAGGGAATCGACGGTTGACGAGGGCCCGATGCCGGAAGATGCGTCACGACCGGGTCGCCACTCACCGCGGGCCGACCCAGCGAGCGCCGCACGTACCCCTGAGCCCAGGTGTTGAGAGTCGACGCCGGCACGTCCACGATGCGAGCAGCCTCCGCAACGGTGTACAGCGGGGTCCTGAATCGAGTCTGATCGAACGACGTCACGTCACACCTCCTCTCGGAACGGCCCAACACTAACCAGCTCTCCCCAGAACCCGTCGTGCACTTCTCGACGGCCGGAAGGACCGCATACGCTCTGCTCTGTAAGCCCCCGCGCAGCCTCTCCCACTCGATGGTGATGCGGCCGGGGCAGATTCGTTTTCCGGCTCACGGCGGTCCCAGTAGGGCGGCTACGGCGGCTGCGGCTTCGGCTTGTTGGCCGGGCATGACGTGGGCGTAGGTGTCGAGGGTGAAGCTCACCGACGCATGCCCCAGACGTTCGCTCACGACCTTCACGTTCACCCCCGCCATCAACAAGTGTGATGCGTGGGTGTGGCGCAGATCGTGCAGCCGGATGCGCGGCAGATCGGTCGAGTCCACGAGCCGGCCGAACGCCTGCGTCACCGAGTCCGGCCGGATCGGCCGGCCGAGCTCGGTGGTGAAGATGCGATCGTCGATCTTCATCGGGATGCCGAGCATGAACAGGAGCTCGCGCTGCGATGCGCGGTAGCGCTGCAGGATCGCGGTCGTCGCCGGGTCGATGTCGATGACACGGCGGCTGCGCCGCGACTTCGGTGCGTCGATCTGCTCCACGCCGTCGACCTGCGTTGCTGCCTGAGAGACGACGAGGGCGCCGCGGGTCAGCTCGACGTCGCACCACCGAAGTCCCACAGCCTCGCTGCGTCGCATCCCGGTCATCGCGATCGTGCGGAACAACGCTTCGTTGTGTTGGCCCTCGATCGAGCGCAGGAACCCCGCCAGTTCCGCCGGTGTCCACACCTGCATCTCGGGAGCCCTGGAGCGAGCGGTCGTGAGCGAGGGCGCATCGGCCAGGCGGGCGACGTTGCGCGTGACGAGGCCCTTGCGCTCGGCGTCGTTCAGCATCTTGTTCGCCGTCGCATGCACGTGGTGCACGCTCGTCATCGACAGCGGTCCCCCGTTGCGGCTGCCGCCCACGAGCAGGTCGCGGTAGAGCTTGTCGAAGTCGGGCGTGCGCAGGTCCTGCAGCGGCACGTGACCGAGGCGCGGCAACAGGTACAGGTCGAGCACCTGCCGATAGCCGCGCAACGTCGAGGCCTTGCGACCTTGCGTCTGGAGCCCGGCCAACCATCCGACCGAGTAGTCGCGCAAGGTGAGTCGGCTGGGCGCCACGAACGTGCCGGTTCGATGGGTCGCGATCAGCTCGGCGAGCGCCTGCTGCGCTTCCTTCTTCGTGCGGTAGGTGCGCTTCGACTGTCGTCGTCGACCGCCCTCCTGCCAGGTCACGTGGGCGACCCACGAGGTGGCTCCGGCCGGGGTCTCCCGGCGATAGACGGTCCCGCTCGCCATGGCGAAAAGCTATCAGAGCGTTACCACGGCGTTACCACGAGCCCGATTTCGGCCTCCGAGTGAGTCACACTTCAGAGTATCGTGGCCTCTGAGCTGGTCTTTCCTGGCGCCCCCGGCAGGGATCGAACCTGCGACCTGCGGTTTAGGAAACCGTTGCTCTATCCACTGAGCTACGGAGGCGGGATGCCCGCGACTCGCGGAAATCGCACGTGAGCCTACGTGCCACCTCGCCGATTCCAGAAGTGCCGCGTGTTGATCCGACGGCCGGCGGCAGGCACCTGCGATCACTAGATTCCCCACATGCCCGGACCGGATGACGGATCGAACCAACCCGCGACGTACATCACCAAGGAGAACTGGCGACGGCCGGATCTCACCCCCCGATCCTTCCAGCGGGTCGAGCAGATCGTGCCAACTTCTACGGTGGATCGTGGGAGCGGCCCCGTGAGCGAGCTCCCCACCGAGCTCGCCGATCTCACGGGCTTCACGTTCAGCGATCACATCGGCACGACGCGCACGCTCGACGGGTACCTCGCCGACGAGCACATCGATGCCTTGATCGTCTGGCGCAACGGCAAGGTCCGACAGGAGTACTACGGCAACGGGCAGACGCGACGTAACCGACACATCTTGTTCTCGGTGACGAAGTCGTTCACCGGGCTCCTCGCGGAGATGCTCATCGAGGAGGGCGCTCTCGACGATCAACGACTGGCGAGCGACTACGTGCCAGAGCTCGGACGAAGCGGCGGGGCGTACGCCGACGCAACGGTTCGCCACATCCTGGACATGGAGGTCGGGATCGACTTCAGCGAGATCTACGACGACCCGGACTCCGACATCACCCAGTTCGCCTACGCCGCGGGGATGCGCGACGCGCCCGCGGGCGCGACGTACCGCGGCCTCTACGACTACCTGCCCGGGTTGCGGAAGCAGGGCGAACACGGCATCGACTTCCACTACGTGACCGCCAACTCCGAGGTACTCGGTTGGATCGTCGAGCAGGTCACTTCCACGCCGATCGCGCAGCTGTTCGCCGAGCGGATCTATGGCCACATCGGCGCCGAACGGGACGCTTTCTACACCACCGATCCGTTGGGCAAAGCCGTCGCCGGCGGCGGTATGTGCGCAACTGCTCCCGACGTGCTCCGCCTCGCCCTGCTCGTCGCTCACGACGGCACGTGGAACGGCAATCGGCTCGTGCCAGAGGTCGTGATCGCTCGGTTGAAGGCGGGCGGTACGCCACGTCCGAGCCTGTGGGGCAACGAGGGCGGCGGCACCGACTTCTCGTACACCTCGCAGTGGTACATCCATCATCCCGGTCAGCTGCTCTACGCGGCGGGCATCCACGGCCAGAGCATCTACATCTCCACAAGACACGACTCGGTGATGGTGCTGCAGTCCTCACAACCCGAAGCCGATGGGGAGTTCTTCGCCGTCGCCGCCAGCTACTTCGCCGCCATCACCGCACACCTCGCGGATCACTGACGGATCGACCGCGCTGAGACACCCGACTCCGCTGCGCACTCGCTTGGGTGCGAGTGCGATGATGCGACGATGCGCCAGCACGACGATCACCTTCTGCAGGTTCCGCTCTTCTCCGGATTCTCCCGCAAGGACCTCGAACACATCCATCGCATCTCGACCGAGCTCGAGGTACCCGCAGGAAAGGTGCTGATGCAGGAGGGCACCGTCGGTCACGAGATGGTGGTGGTCCTGTCCGGCACGCTCGAGGTGACTCGGCAGGGCGAGCACATCGCCGACATCGGGAGCGGCGGCTTCGCCGGCGAGCTCGCATTGCTGGGCCATCGGCCCCGTGGCTCCACCGTCACGGCAAAGACCGACACCACCCTGCTGCATCTCGACGGCCGAGGTTTCGGTGCACTATTGGAAGAGGTGCCGCAGCTCGCGGTGAAGATGCTGCCGATCATCGCCGCCCGCGTGGCGCCGGTCGAACACGACTGACGGAACCGACCCCGCCTCGCGGAGCCGATGTCGCACCCGCGTGCGAGGCTGGCCGAGTGATCCCCACCGACCACTCCCCGCTCGCAGCCGAGCACCTCTCGCTCGTGCTCGAACGGTTGGCCGGTGCGGGAGCTCTCCCTCGTGACGACCAGGTCGAGGCGGTCAGCGCGATCGTGCTGCCAGCCGCCCGTGTGCTCGTGGTGCAGGCAACCGGATGGGGCAAGTCGGCCGTGTACTGGGCCGCCACCTCAGCGCTGCGGTCCACCGGCGCCGGGCCCACTCTCGTCGTGTCCCCGCTGCTCGCGCTCGATGCGCGACCAGGTGAGCGCAGCACAACGCGCCGGTCTTCGCGCCGCCACGATCAACAGCACCAACCTCGACGAGTGGGATCCGATCTTCGCTGCGCTCGATCTCGACGAGCTCGACGTACTGCTGGTGTCGCCAGAGCGGCTGGGCAACCCTCGCTTCGCCGCACGGCTCGAAGAACTGATGCGCAAGGTGGGGCTGGTGGTGATCGACGAGGCTCATTGCATCAGTGACTGGGGCTTCGACTTCCGCCCCGACTACCAGCGCCTCGCCCGCGCCCTGCTCTCCACACCGCATGCATCGGTGCTCGCCACCACCGCCACGGCGAACCGTCGCGTCACCACCGATGTCGAACGGCAGCTCGGTGCGAGCACGGTCACGTTCCGCGGCACGCTGGCCCGCATGTCGCTGCGTCTGTCAGTGGTGCCCGGGCTCGCCCCGCTCGTGCGCTACGCATGGGTGGCCGACGCGCTCGATGCCATCGCCGGCTCGGGCATCATCTACGTCCTGACCGTTGCCGAGGCCGAGCGTCTCGCAGGCTTCTTGCAGAGCTGCGGCCACCAGGTGGTCGCCTACACCGGTCAGATGGAGCCCGAGGCACGGGTGGAGGTGGAGGACCGCCTGCGTCACAACCGTGTGAAGGCCGTCGTCGCCACCTCAGCGCTCGGAATGGGATACGACAAACCCGATCTCGGGTTCTGCATCCATGTCGGCTCTCCCGGTACGCCGGTCGCCTACTACCAGCAGGTCGGCCGTGCCGGCCGCGCCGTCGACCACGCCGAGGCGGTGCTGCTCTCATCCCCCGCCGACGAGCGGATCTGGGAGTACTTCGCCACGGCGTCGATCCCGAACCCTGCCGACGCCGATGCCACGCTCGAGGCACTCCGCAACGGACCTCGTTCACTGCTCGAGCTCGACGGACTCACCGGCGTGCGCCGCGGTCGGTTGGAGGCGCTGCTCAAGATCCTCGCGATCGACGGCGTCGTCGCGAAAGATGGCTCGAAGTGGGCTGCCACGGGCACGCCGTACGTGCACGACTCCGAGAAGTGGGACACGCTCGCCGCGACCCGCCGCTCCGAGGCCGACCTGATGCGCAGCTATGCCCACGGACGGGGCTGCCTGATGGCCTACTTGCAAGAGGCGCTCGACGACCCGTCGCCCGCGCCATGCGGCCGCTGTTCGGTGTGCACCGGCGAGCTGCCGGAACCGGGCGCTCAGCCGAGTGGCGAACGTCTCGAGGCAGCCCGCAACTACCTGCGCGGGAACGACATCGTGATCGAGCCACGAAAGCTGTGGCCTCCCGGCGTCAGCCGCAAAGGTCGGATCAACGGCGCCGGCCAAGGTCGTGCCGTCGCGTTCGCTGACGACCCGGCGTGGGCCGACGAGCTCGTCAAGCTGCAACGCACCGCGTACGGCACGTTGCCCCCAGAGCTGCTCGACGGCGCAGTTGAAGTGCTCCGCCGATGGGCGCGCGAATGGCCGGCCCGGCCGGTCGCCGTCGTGGCCGCAGCCGCGGCCTCGGTCGAGATGCACGCCAATCGCACGCTCGCCGAGCACATCGGCCGGGTCGGCAAGCTGCCCGTGCTCGATCTGTTCACGTGGGACGGACCGCCCCCACCTGCGGACTCCTCGAGTACTCCCGTCGTCGCCCACCTCGAGCGGGCGATCGGCCTGCTCGACCGCGGCGGTGTTCCGCAGGGCCCGATCCTGTTGTGTCACACCACGATGCGCACCGGCTGGTCCTTCTCGGTGTGCGCGGCGTTGCTCGCCGAGGCCGGCTGCCGCACGACGGTGCCGCTGGTGATCCATCGCCTCCCCTGACGTCAGAACGAGGAGCGATGGCGCGCGCTCCCGTTCGACATACCTGGTCCGGCGAGGGCAGCCGCCAAGCGACTCCTGGATCGAGGCGGGAACCGGTCGTGGTACTTTCCGCCGCCATGAGCGAGCCCGACGGCACCATCACCAAGAAGACCGCCGATGCGGATGCGCCACCCGCATCCAGCGCCACGGATACCCGATCGGCCAATGGATCCGACGACCAGGGCATGGATGAACTCGTCCTCGACCGCATCGATGCGCTGCGCGTGCTGCGCGCCGACACCGTCGAGGAAAAGGGTGCGTTGCTCGAGCAGATCGCCGGCAGTGGCAAGGTGGAGCAGGCCATCGTCAGCGAGCTCAGCAAGGTGCGCCCGCTGTGGCGTCCGGACCGGTTCGAAGAGGCACACCGGCTGGCGATGCGATCCCTCGAAGTGCTCGACCGCAACGGTGCCCGAGCCGCCAAGTTGCCGTCCATCGGTCCGCTCAAACCGATCGCCGGCTACGTCGTGGGGCTGCTGACGAGGTGGGTGGTGAAGGGCCACCAGAACTCTCTGATCGGCTCGATCCGCAAGCTGTACGAGCGCCGCGAGGCCAATGCGACCTGGGGCAGCCCGGAGCATGTGATGCTCCGCCGGGCGCGCATCGACGCAACGCGAGTCGAGCCGGCCTTCCGCGGGAACCCGCTCGGCCTGCCGACGTTCCTGCTCGGTGGCGCCATCCTCTCCAGCGTCGTCACCGGAATCCAGTCGTTCCTGCGCTGGGCGTTCGAGGGTGCCCTCGGCATCGTGATCCTCGCCGTCGTTCTCACCCTCGTCTTCGTGGGCCTGGCCTGGTCGGCCCTCTACGCCGCCGGCGTCGCACGGCGTCGTATTCGGCTCACCACCGATCAACCGATGAAGGCCCTCTGGGAGACGATCGGCGCGGCGGGCACTCCACCGAAGGACGCGTCGTACAGCTTCGCGGTGATCGCCATCGTGCTGCTCGTGCTGCTGTGGGTGCTCGTCCCGCTCGCTGTGTGGCTGCTCGTGACCAAGCTCTGATTACAGACTCTGACCTCCAGGTCCGATCAGAGCTCTGGACCGTTGTCTCCGCAGCCGCGGCTTCAGGTCGGAACCGGGACCTGTCGGTCGGACGTCCGGGAACCAGCAGCTTGTTCGGCATGCTCGCGCACCGCCGCAAGGAGTCCCGGGAAGACGAAGCGGTGGAACGGCAGCACCAGGTACCAGTACAGATACCCGAAGAAGCCGCGCGGGTCGTAGAACGCGGTCTGCTCCACGGTGCAGCCGTCGGCACGCTCTGCGACCTCGAACTGCAGCCACGCGGCGCCTGGCAGCTTCATCTCTGCGCGCAGGCGGAGCAACCTGGCCTCCTGCAGTGCCTCGACCCGCCAGAAGTCGAGCGGTTCACCGATGTGCAGCTCGCGTGGATGCCGCCGGCCTCGCCGCATGCCCACGCCGCCGACGACCCGGTCCATCACTCCGCGGAGCTGCCACAACCAGTTACCAGATGGCCAACCGGCATCGCCGCCGAGCGAACAGATCACCGAGAAGACCTCCTCGGCCGACGCATGCACGTTCGCACGGTGTCGCTCGTAGAGCATCCCCTCGTGGGTCGAGAGTCGCCGGCCCTCGAAACGGTCGCTGCCGGTCGTGATGCTCGACGCCCAGGTCGTCTCCACCTGATCCGTCGCGAACGTGCGCCAGCGCCCGCGCCAGTGCCTCCCGGTAGCCGATCGGCCGCACCGCGAACTCGCGCAGTGCCAGGTCGTCACGGACGACGACTTCGGTGCGAAGGCTCTCGACGAGCGGCTGGGCAAGCCGATAGGGGATGGGCGTGACGAGTCCGATGAACCGGCTGCTCAACTGAGGCCGAGGGACCGGCATGGCCATGATGACTCGGCGGAGGCCACGGACGTGAGCGTACGTCTGCATCATCTCGCGATAGCTCAGGACGTCACGGCCCCCGATCTCGTAGACACCCGCCGCCGTTGGATGATCGAGTGCCTCGAGCAAATAGTCGAGAACATCTCTCAGACCGATCGGCTGGCACTTCGTGTCGACCCAACGCGGCGTCACCATCACGGGGAGGCGCTCCGTGAGGTGGCGGATCATCTCGAAGCTGGCGGAGCCCGACCCGACGATGACGGCAGCGCGGAACTCGACGGTTGGGACCCCTGCCCCTGCGAGGGCGCGACCGACCTCTTGGCGCGACACGAGATGCTTGCTGTGCACCTTGTCGGGGTCGCCGAGTCCGCCGAGGTAGACGATCCGGCGCACGCCGGCGCGGGCAGCCTCCTCGCCGAAGATGATCGCCATCTCGTGATCGAGCTCCCGAAACGCCTTCTCCGACGCCATCGAGTGGGCGAGGTAGTAGGCGACGTCCACCCCCTGCATCGCCTTGGCGACCGCGTCCCGGTCGACCAGGTCGCCCTGCACGAACTCGACTCCGTCCCAACCGCGTCCCACGAGACGGCTCGGATCGCGGGCGATGCAGCGGACGTCGACGCCGCGCTCGATCAACCTCGGGACCAAGCGCCCACCGATGTAGCCGCTCGAGCCGGTCGCGAGCACTCGCATCGCGTCACCCGCTCATCGACGCGCTCGGCGATGGAACCGCCGCGCGCGGGTACGAGCAGGTCCCTCGGCACAGCCGCCATCGCTCGCCCATGGCACGACCTCCTCAGCGCCGCTCGCGGCGGCTCACCGTGATCGTGCGCCCCGGTGACGGATTCGACAAGGGGGCAATCGCACACGAACCGATCAGTGAGTCCGATTCACTGCTTGGTATCCGGACCGAAGTAGCTCGACCAAGGATCCACGTCCTCGGCGGGAAGCGGGAGCGGCTCAGCCGCCACCGGTTGCTGCGCGGGACGGGGCGCGTGCGGCACGTCCTGCGGCGGGGTGGCCGTTCCTGACGGCACATAGATGTCGGCTCGCGCTGTCGGTGACGTCACTGCTCCCCCGGCCGAAGGATGCGCCGCCGGATTCATCTGTGGCGAGTACGACGTCGGGCCAGGCACTGGGCGACTCCGCACCACCGACCCGCGACGATTCACGTCATTCGTGTCGGGCCACAGGTTCGGCACGAACGACAACACCACGGCCACGATGCCGCCGACCACCATCGCGATCGCAACCGGCATCACGCCGCTGATCGACTCGCGCATCGCGGCTTCCACGATTGCATCCACATCACTGGCCCACGCTCTCGCGGCGGCGACCACCGCGACCGGCACCAGCGCCCACGCGACACCGCTGCAGAACGCCCAGATGCCCGCCCGGCGCAGCACCCCGCGCCGATCGCCGAATGCGAACGCCACCACCAACAACAGCGCAGCGACGACGGCGAGCAGCGTCGTCACCGCCTCTGCAACCTTGCGCAATGAGGACACGCCCGGCGGATGGAACTTCGGGAGCGTGATCTCGGGGATCACGCCGTCGGGGAGTTGGGCTGCGATCTCCGGTGACGCCACCGCGAGGCGTTCGCGCACGGCTGCCACCATCGCGTTGGTGTCGATCGTGGTGGGCCGGTCGTCCTCTGCACCGAGAGCGTTCGCATGGGCTGCGCCGAGGGCGGAGATCACGTTCGTGGTCACCCGCGGATCGGCGAGCGCTTCGGCCACCGCTCCCTCGACGAGATCGATGTTGGAGCGGTCGATGCCCGAGGCGCGCACCACCTGCAGCGCGAACGAGGAGGCGATCTGCTCCGACGAGGCTTCATCGGTGAGCACAGCTGTCGCAATGTCCTCCGAACGGGCCGGGTCGCCGATCGTGCGGAGGTACACCCACCCCACCCACGCGATGGTCGCGCAGAGCAACGCCAACGACGCCAGCACCCTCGATGCCATCCGTCCCAACATCGGTTCCCCCTCTGCTTTGCTCCGGAGTCGTGCACGACTTCGTTGCCTGCGGCCCGCCCTGATCGATCGTCCGGGACGCGTGGTTTGTGCCAGCATCGCACGATGCGTCAGCTGTATGTGGGCGGTCGGGTCTTCACCGCCGATCTGGAGGACCCCTGGGCGGAAGCGCTGGTCACCGATGGCGATCGGATCGTCGCCGTCGGCACAGTCGTCGAGTGCGCAGCGTCAGCCGGTCCGGACGTCGAGCGGGTTGATGTGACCGGGTGCGTGGTGATGCCCGGCTTCGTCGACGGCCACTCGCACCTCTTGATGACGGGCAGCGCCCTCGGCAAGGCCCAACTGCGCACGGCCACCTCGCTCGAAGAGATCCGACGGCGGCTGGTGGAATGGGCCGAGGCCAACCCGGACTCGCCGTACGTGCTCGGCACCAGCTTCTTGTTCGATGCCGTGCCGAACAACGAACCGACAAGACAGATGCTGGACGACCTCTTCCCCGACCGGCCGGTGTTCATCGACTCGTTCGATCTGCACTGCGGGTGGGTGAACACCGCAGCCCTGTCGGTCATGGAGGTCACCGGAGAGACCCCTGACCCGATCGGCGGTGAGATCCGCCGCGATCGCGTCACCGGTCAGGCAACGGGGTACCTGCTCGAGACTGCGATGCACAACCACATGTGGGCGTTCCTCGCCCGCACCGACGACGCCACTCGCGATCGCAATCTCGCCACGGCGCTCCAAGCACTCAACGAGTCGGGCACCACGACGGCAGTCGACATGGCCGTCGGCCCTGACGACGCCGCCACGTTCGTCCGCGCGGAGAACGACGGCTCGCTCACCTTGCGAGTGATCGGGCACTGGATCGTGCGCAACACCGGCGACACCGCCAGCGACCTGGCACAGGTGGAGGAAGCGGCCCGCCGCAAGGAGTTGTACACCGGCGGCATGTTCCGGTTGGCGGGCATCAAGCTCGTGGTCGACGGCACGATCGATGCGTGCACCGCGGCGATGATCGAGCCGTACACCAACGACACGAACTGCGAGCCGATCTGGCCCGCCGCTTCATTGAACCCCGTGGTGGAGCTCGCCGACAGGCTCGGCCTCCAGGTGGCGTGCCATGCGATCGGCGACCTCGCCGTGCGCAGCGCGATCGACGCGATCGAGCGTGCCCAGCAGATCAACGGCACCAGCGGCCGCCGGCATCGCATCGAGCACCTCGAGTACGCCGATGCCGCCGACATCCCGCGCCTCGGAGCGCTCGGCATCACGGCGTCGATGCAGCCCGTGCACTGCGACCCCGCCATCGCGGGCAACTGGGCCGAGATGCTCGGCCCGGTTCGTGCGCCAGAAGGCTTCAACTGGCCCGGCTACCTCAACACCGGCGCGACGTTGGCGTTCGGCACCGACACACCCACGGCGCCGCACATGCCGCTGCCGAACATGTACATCGGCGCGACACGGCGCTCCCCGGAACAGCCCGACCTCCCGCCGAATCGTCCCGATTTCGCGTTGCCGCTCGACGAGACGATCGTCCACGGCACCAAGGACGCGGCGTGGGCCAGCTTCGAAGAGGGCCGTCTCGGTGTGCTTCGCGTCGGCGCCTGCGCCGATCTCGTGGTGATCGACGACGACCCGTTCGCCAACGGCCCCGAAGCCCTGCTCTCGGCGCGCGTTCGCCGCACGGTGGTCGGTGGCCGCGTGGTCCACTCAGCCTGACCTCGCCTGACAGCAGCCGGACGGACGGCCGTCCGGCCGTCCGGCCGTTCAGCTCGACAACTCGAGCCCGGCGAGCTCGCCGTCGGAGCGCCACTGCTGCAGCACCTCGATGAACTTGATCGCTCCGGCGCCATAGCTGGAGTTGCGCGCACTGCGCTGCCCGGGATTGCCTTCGTTGTTGTAGTAGCCCGGCGTGCAGGCTTCGAGGAAGCGCACGTTGTTCACGGCCAGCTCCTCGATCGTGCGCACCCAAGCCTCCTCCGCCTCGACGGATGCCTCGATCACCCGCACGTCGTGCTGGAACGTGTGCTGGAGGATGTAGGCGAGATGACGGCTCTGCTCATCGATCATGTGGGGGAAGTTCACCGTGAAACCCGACTGGGTGTTGCTGAAGATGAAGCAGTTCGGGAAACCCCGGCTGTGCATGCCGTGGAGCGTGGACGCGCCGTCGGCCCACTTGTCGGTGAGCGTCAATCCGTCGCGACCGTAGAGCTCGTAACCCGACCGGCGCGTGTACTCGGTGCCGACCTCGAACCCGGTCGCGAAGATGATGCAGTCGAGCTCGTACTCGACACCGTTGGCCACGATGCCGCGCTCGGTGATCCGCTCCACGCCGCGGCCGTGCGTGTCCACGAGCGTGACGTTCTCACGGTTGAACGTGTCGAGGTACTCGTCGTGGAAGCACGGGCGCTTGCAGAACTGCCGGTAGTACGGCTTGAGCGCCTCAGCCGTGTTCGGGTCGTTCACGATCGTTTCGACTCGAGACCGGATCGACTCCATCTTCTCGAAGTCGGCGAGCTCGACGGCCTCCATCGGATCGGTGCCGGCCTCGATCGCGCCTCGGCGCATCATGATCAACAGCTTGCCGATGATGTCGGTCCACCCATCGTTCACGAGATCCTCGGGCTCGAACACTCCCGAGACGAGGTTGTTGAAGTTCTCCATGCGCCGGCGCTGCCAGCCCGGCTCGAGCGACTCGGCCCAGTCGGGATCGGTCGCACGGTTGTCGCGCACGTCGATCGATGAGGGCGTGCGCTGGAACACGTAGAGCTCCCGTGCGGTCTCGCCCAGATGTGGCACGCACTGCACCGCGGTGGCGCCGGTACCGATGATGCCGATGCGCTTGTCGGAGAGGTTCGTGAGCCCACCCGACGAGTCACCGCCGGTGTAGGCGTAGTCCCAACGGCTCGTATGGAAGGTGTGACCCTCGAACGACTCGATTCCTGGGATTCCCGGCAGCTTCGGCCGGTGCAGCGGTCCGTTGGCCATCACGACGAATCGGGCGCGCATGCGGTCACCGCGGTTGGTCGAGATCACCCAGCGGGCATCGCCGTCGTCCCAGCGAAGCTCGGTCACCTCGGTCTGGAAGCACGCATTGCGGTACAGGTCGAAGTGCCGGCCGATCGCCCGGCTGTGTTCGAGGATCTCAGGGGCTCGTGAGTACTTCTCCTTCGGCACGTAGCCGATCTCCTCGAGCAGCGGGAGGTAGATGTACGACTCCACGTCGCACGCTGCGCCCGGATAGCGGTTCCAGTACCAGGTGCCACCGAAGTCACCACCCTTTTCGATCACGCGGATGTCCTCCACACCCGCCTCACGCAGCCGCGCCCCGGCAAGGAGACCACCGAAGCCGCCACCGATCACCGCGACGTCGACGTCGTCGTGCAGCGGGCCACGCTCCACGGGAGCCACGTATGGGTCGTGCAGGTAACGGGCGAACTGACCGATGACTTCGATGTACTGCTCGTTGCCATCGCTTCGCAGTCGAAGGTCACGCTCCTCGCGATACTTCTCCCGAAGCGCATCAGGATCGAATTCGAGCTGCGAAGGGGACGAACTGCTGGCCATGACACGCAGTCTTGCCCCCACCGCTGATCGATTCGCAGGCGGAACGTCTCACGTCAGCCCGGCCCCGCCCGACCGGGACCGCTCCCACGCGTTGTACGGTCGGGCGCATGGCGTCACCGACCGATCAGACCGGGCGGGTCGATCCCACGCCAACCGATGCTGCAACGGGGCTCAGCGCTGCCGACGTCGCGGCGCGCATCGCTCGCGGACAGGTGAACACCATCCCTTCGGTGCACACCCGCACCATCGGCCAGATCGTGCGTGGCAACGTCCTGTCGCCCATCAACCTGATCGTGGCGGTGCTCGCCGCGCTCGTGATCGCTGCGGGCTCACCGAAGGACGCCCTGTTCGGTGGTGTGATCGTGGCCAACAGCGTGATCGGAGTCGTGCAGGAGCTGCGCGCCAAGCGGGTGCTCGACTCGCTCAGTGTCATCAGCGCGCCGCAGGCTCTTGTGGTGCGCGACGGGGAGGTGCACTCCGTGCAGGTGCACGAGCTCGTGCTCGACGATGTCGTCGAGCTGCGTGCCGGTGCCCAGGTGGTGGCCGACGGCGTGGTGCTCACCGACGACAGCCTCGAGATCGACGAGTCGTTGCTCACCGGCGAGGCCGATGCCGTGGTGAAGTCGTCCGGCGACGAGGTCCTGAGCGGCAGCGCGGTGGTGGCCGGCACCGGTCGGGCGCGGGTGACGAGAGTCGGGGCTGAGAACTACGCGGTCAAACTCGCCGAAGAGGCCCGTCGCTTCACCCTCGTCGACTCACCGCTGCGCAACGACATCAACCGCATCGTCACGTGGGTCGGGATGATGATCATCCCGGTCGGAGTGCTGCTCGCGAGCAGCCAGTTCTGGCGTCGCAACGAGCGTTGGCAGGATGCGGTGATCAGTACCGTCGCGGGGCTGGTGGGGATGGTGCCAGAGGGTCTCGTGCTCCTCACCAGCGTCGCCTTCGCGGTCGGCGTCGTGCGCCTCGCCGAACGACGTTGCCTCGTGCAGGAGCTCCCTGCGATCGAGGTGCTCGCCCGTGTCGACGTGCTGTGCACCGACAAGACCGGCACCATCACCGAAGGGTCGATGGCGCTCGCCGGGGTGGAGCTGCTCCCCCGCCGCGGCACCGGCCCGATGGATCGCAGCGACGTCGACGACGTCCTCGCCGCGATGGCTCACCTCGATCCTGACCCGAACGCGACCGTTCACGCGCTCGCCTCGCACTACCCGGGCACCACCCGGTGGACGCTCAACTCCCGGGTGCCGTTCTCCTCGAGCCGGAAGTGGAGCTCGATGGCCTTCGAACGTCATGGATCGTGGGTGCTGGGCGCGCCGGAGAACGTGCTGGGCGAGCTGTACTCCGGCGAGCTGCGCGGCGCGGTCGAGCGACACGCAACGGACGGCAGCCGCGTGCTCGTCCTCGCCAGCGGTCGGATCGAGATGCCCGAGACCCTGTGTGCGTTGTGTGAGGTCGAGCCGATCGCACTCGTGCTCCTGGAGGACGTGGTGCGAGACGATGCAGCCGCCACCCTGCAGTTCTTCGCCGACCAGGGCGTGACGCTCAAGGTGATCTCCGGCGACAACAACGTCACGGTCGGCGCCGTTGCCAGACGGGCCGGCCTCGAGCACTGGCACGACAACGTGAACGCACAGACCCTGCCCCTCGACGAGAACGGCGCGGACTTCGCCGACGCGATCGAGCAGTCGTCTGTGTTCGGTCGCGTCACACCGCACCAGAAGCGAGCCATGGTCAAGGCTCTGCAGTCGCGAGGTCACGTGGTGGCGATGACCGGCGACGGCGTGAACGATGTCCTCGCCCTCAAGGATTCGGACTGCGGCATCGCGATGGCGTCGGGCAGCGAGGCGACGCGCGGCGTGGCGCAACTCGTGCTGCTCGACTCGAACTTCTCGGCCCTTCCGGCCGTGGTCGCCGAGGGGCGGCGAGTCATCAACAACATCGAACGAGTCGCCAGCCTGTTCCTCGCCAAGACCACCTACTCGGTCGTGCTGTCGTTGCTCACCGGCGTGTTCGCCCTCGCCTACCCACTGCGACCGATCCACCTGTCGATCCTCAGCTGGTTCACGATCGGTGTGCCCGCGTTCTTCCTCGCCCTCGAGCCCAACGCCGAGCGCGTGCAGGAAGGCTTCCTCCGGCGAGTGCTCGGTCGAGCCGTGCCTGCGGGCCTCGTGATCGCCGGCGCCACCATGGCCGTGTTCGCGATCGCGCAACTCGACGACGCGGTCGACGCCCGACGATGCCCGCAGCATCGCCGTACTCGTGGCCGGCTCCGTGGCGTTGATCAACCTGTACCGGGTCGCGCGTCCGCTCAACGCGCTGCGCCTCGCGCTGGTCATCACGATGGTCGTGCTGTTCGCGTCGGCCTTCGCCATGCCGTGGAGCCGCGACCTGTTCGAGCTCCCTCTCACCGAAGTGTGGACATATGGCCTCGCCGCCGCGTTCATCGTCGCGGCCTCCCCGCTGCTGGTGCTCGGCAGCCGTGTCGTCGACCGGATTCGAGGTCGACGTGGTGCAGGAATGATCGGGTAGGGTGCCGGCCATGTCACACCTCTACGACCTCACGATGTCGTCGATCACCGGCGAGCCGGTGGCACTCGGCGACTTCCGCGACCAGGTCCTGCTCATCGTCAACGTCGCGAGCGCTTGAGGCCTCACCCCTCAGTACGCAGGTCTGCGTACGCTCCACGAAGACAACAAGGGCCAGGGCTTCTCAGTCCTCGCCTTCCCGTGCAACCAGTTCGGCGCTCAGGAGCCCGGGACTGATGCAGAGATCCTCGAGTTCGCGACGTCGAAGTACGACGCCACGTTCCCGATGTTCTCGAAGATCGAAGTGAACGGCGAGGGAGCCTGTGAGCTCTACGCTTGGCTGCGCGAGCAGTCCGGCGGCGCCGACATCTCGTGGAACTTCGAGAAGTTCCTCATCGGGCGCGACGGCAACCTCGTCGAGCGCCTCGGCCCGATGGTCACGCCCGACGACATCGCTCCGAAGGTCGCTGCCGTCCTGTAGATCTGATCCGGTCCCCCGGATCACCCATCGCCGCTGCCGCGGCCGCTGCCACGTCCACGTCCACGGCCACGTCCACCAGAAATGGTGCGATCGGCTCTGTTGCCCCACGCGTTCCCCCGAACCGTCCATGTCTCTCGTGCCGCGCGCACGCCGGGACACGCTTCGTTCGGGAGGACCACCATGTCCACACACCGCCGTGGTCGGCCGCGTTCGCGCCGCCGAGCCCTGCACCTCGAGTACGACTCCGACGAGTTCTGGGTGTGGTTGCCCCAGCCCGACGATCCGCTGGTGATCCCCTCGTTCGGCGAGGCGGCGTCACTTGCGATGGAGGTCGCCGACTGGTCGGTGAGCAACGAAGTCCTCGTGCTGCTCGACGCCCGTAGGCAGGTGACTGCGATGCTCATCGACCCGCCTCCCGCGGTCGGGGTTTTCGTCGGCCGGCTCGAACTCCCTGCCCTGGAGGTGCCGTTCTGCCAGACGCTGTCGATCGCCGTGTCCGAGCCACCCACCGATGGCCCACCTCCCGAGCGACACCGGCAGGGTTACTACTCGCTCCGCCGGTTCCACATGCTGCAGGGCCTGCAGCTGATGGACGTGATCCTCGCTCATCCCGAGCGGGTGCAGAGCCTGGCCATCGCCTGCGATCCCGACGCCATCTGGTTCGAGGAGTTCGACCCGATCGATGACCTCACGGTCCCACCTGACGATCTCGACCGACCCGCTGCATGAGCAGTCCTACGATGTCCGGCCATGAGCACGATCTCCGTCGTCACCGGTGCAAACAGCGGCATCGGCCGCGCAACCGCCATCCACCTCGCCGCACAGGGCCACACCGTGTACGGCACGGTCCGCAGCCTGTCGAAGACGACCAAGCTCCGGGCGATGGCCGAAGACGCCGGTGTAGCGATCGATCTGGTGGAGCTCGACATCGCCGACGACGACTCGGTGAAGGCCGGCTTCGCGGGGATCCTCGAAGCCACCGACGGGATCGTCGATGTGCTCGTGAACAATGCCGGCGTGGGCGGCAACGCCGTGGCCGAGGAGTGCCCTCCCTCGGTGTACCTCGACGTGATGAACGTGAACCTGTGCGGCGCGGTGCGCTGCCTCCAGCAGGTGGTTCCCGGCATGCGCGCCCGCCGCCGCGGCGCGATCGTGAACATCACCTCGATCGCCGGGCGGATGGCCGCCCTTGCCCAGACCTCGTACGTGGCATCGAAGTGGGCGTTGGAGGGCATGAGCGAGGGTCTCGCCCAGGAGCTCGCCCCGTTCGGCATCCGCGTGGTGATCGTCGAGCCCGGCGTGACGAAGAGCGCGATCTTCGCGAAGAACATCGATGCCCCGAACCAGAGCGGTGCGTACGACGCTGCGTATCGGCGGCTGTTCCAGTTCTACGCCGCCGGCATGGCCAATGCCACCGATCCTTTCGAGGTGGGCGCCGTCATCCACCACGCAGTCACCACCGACGAGCCGAAGCTCCGTTACCCCGTCTCGTGGGGAGGCAACGAGCTGATCGCCGGCCGGGCCGCGATGACCGACGAGCAATGGGTGTCACTCGGTGACCACGTCGACGACGATGCGTACTACGACGCGTTCACGGCCGGCTTCGGCCTCGAACTGAGGCTCTGAGCTCCGGAGCCTCGGAGCTCCGGAGCGTCAGAGCGCTGAAGCGGACGAGTCATGGTCGGCGAGCCGCTGCTGGTCCGCTTCGAACCGCGCTCAGTCGCGGCCGAGTGCCGCACGGTGGAGCACCGCCCACGTCGGCGTGATCTCCACGTGCTCGCTGATCATTCGGGCGTCACCGTCGACGATGAGGCTCATCGCCTCGCCCGTCGCGCCCGGGAACACGACGGTGATGTTCGGTCTCGCCACGACGTTGGCCGCCGTGCCCTTCCCCACACTCGCAGTGAGCACACCGTCCGCGTACCGGGTTGGCACCGCCACCGTCTGGGGACGGCCATCGTCGCGGACCGTGACGAGATAGCCCCAGGCGAACTCCTCCAGCTTGTTGCCCAAGTCGTCCAGCGGCACGGCGATGCTCATGCGCCGAGCGTACGCCCGATCACGCGACGCAGAACTCGTTGCCCTCTGGGTCGTTCATCACGGTCCACCGGTGGCCCCACTCGTCGTGATCGCCGACCTCGGTCGCTCCGAGACCGACGAGGCGGGCCACTTCTGCCGCTCGGTCACCGCTGGCGGTGAGGTCGATGTGCATGCGGTTCTTCGTGGTCTTGCCCTCGGGCACTTGGAGGAACAGCAATGCCTGCTGCCCGGGTTGTGCGGGGAAGCCGATCGACGCGAAGAACGGCTGAGCGTCCTCGTCGACCGGACGGCCGAGTGCATCCGCCCAGAAGCGAGCGAGTCGTGCCGCGTCGACGCAGTCGAAGGTGATGTGGGCGATCGTGACGGTCATGTTGGTTTCCTTTCGTCGGGCTCGGGAGCCGAGCTGGACAACCGAGCTGAGCTGATGAGTGCACACGATCCCGAGGACGGAACCGCTCACGCCACCAGTGTGGTTCCTCCCGCTGCTGGAGCCCGTGAGGGAGCACCCGGAGCGCCATCATGATCCAACGCGTGTGCGATCTGGAGCAACAGGAGCTCCGCGCCGGGTGGAGCCACGAGCTGCAGGCCGACCGGGAGACCCTCGGGCGTGAACCCGGCCGGCACCGAGATCGCAGGGCATCCGGTCACCGTGATGTCGGTACAACTCTGCATCCACTGCAGGTAGTTGTCGAGGGACGTTTCCTCGATCTCGCGCACCCAGTCGAGCTCGACGGGGAACGGCACCACCTGCACGGTCGGGAGCGCGATCACGTCGTAGCGCTCGAAGAAGCGTCGCACCCGCTCCTGCAGCGCTCCCCGTTCGCGCAGCGCCACGCCCACATCGGCTGCCGTCAACCGACGGGCCAGTTCGACGTTCCAGCGAATCGTGTCCTTCAAGTCGTCGGGCCGACGGTCGAACAACCCGCCGAGGGAACGCTCGAACCCCACGGCGCGCAGCGTCTGGAAGATGCGTTGGGCATCGCGCAGATCGGGGAACGCATCGGCGACCAGACACCCATGCGCCCCGAGCCGCGCGGGAACACCGGCAAGCGCCTGCTTCACCGCACGCTCAACGGGCAACCCGCCGGCATCGGGCGACCACGCAATTCGCAGGCCTGCCAGCGATCGATCGAGCGGACCGAACGGGCCGGCCGACCCGCGCAGGGGAACGTTCGGATGCGGCCCGGCGATCGCTCCGAGCAGCAGTGCGACGTCGGCCGCGCATCGTCCCATCGGTCCCTCGGTGGCGAGCGGATCCCACGGATCGCTCGACGGCCAGCTCGGCACCGTCCCGGGCGTGGGCCTCAGGCCGACGACACCGCAGAACGATGCCGGATTCCGCAACGACCCACCGAGGTCGCTCCCATCGGCGATCGGCACCATGCCACTCGCCAGCGCCGCGGCCGCACCGCCGCTCGATCCGCCAGCCGAACGCGACGGGTCGTGCGGGTTGCGAGTCGCGCCGAAGAGCGGGTTGAACGTGTGCGAGCCGGCACCGAACTCGGGCGTGTTCGTCTTGCCCAGGGTGACGCAACCGGCGGCGCGAAGGCGCTCGATCATCAGCTCATCCGCTACCGGCACGTTGTCGGCCAGGATCGGTGAGCCCATGGTGGTGCGGATGCCGGCGGTCTCGGCGAGGTCCTTGTGCGCGATCGGCAGGCCGTGCAGCACGCCGAGCGACGTGCCGCGTGCGTGCGCGGCGTCTGCCCGGGCAGCGTCTTCGTGGGCGCGGTCGATGGCGAAGGTGACGATCGCGTTCACAGTCGGGTTCACCTCGTCGATACGAGCGAGGTGCGCGGCGAGCAGCTCGCGCGCCGACACCTGACCGCTCGACATCAAGCCCGCGAGGTCGACCGCCGATCGGCGCCACAGCTCGGTCATGACCCATCTCCCGTTTCGAACTGCCGTCGCAGCACGGCCTTTTCCACCTTGCCCATCGCATTGCGCGGCAGCGCATCGACCACGTGCACGCGCCTGGGCACCTTGAACGACGCCAGGTGCTCACGAGACTCGGCCCGCACCGACGCAGCGTCGAGCTCGGCCCCCGGTGCGGCCACCACGATCGCAACGACAGCCTCGCCGAAGTCAGCGTCGGGCACACCGACCACCGCTGTTTCGAGCACGCCGTCGATTCCATCGATGACGTCTTCGATCTCCTTCGGGTACACGTTCAGGCCGCCACTGATGATCAGGTCCTTCGAGCGTCCGACGATGTGCAGATAGCCGTCGGCGTCGAACGTGCCCAGGTCACCGGTACGGAACCATCCGTCGGTGGTGAACTCGGTGGCAGTGAGCTCTGGCCGTCGCCAGTACCCACCGAACACGTTCGGACCGCGCACCTCGATGCCTCCGACCTCGATGCCTCCCACCTCGCCGGCGACGAGCACGCCGCCGTCACCCGCGACGCGCACCTCCACGTCGGGCAGCGCGAATCCCACCGTGCCGGCGCGACGCTCACCGTCGAGGGGGTTGCTGGTGAGCATCGATGTCTCGGTCATGCCGTAGCGCTCGAGGATCGCGAAGCCCGTCCGGGCACGGAAGTCGTCGTGCACCGATGCGGGCAGCGGAGCCGAACCACTGATGAACAGCCGCATCGACGAACACACGTCGGGCCCGAACCCGGGGTGTGCGAGCAGCCGCGTGTAGAAGGTCGGCACGCCCATCATCACCGTGCAACGCGGCAGGGCGCGCAACACCTCCTCGACGTCGAACCTGTCCAGGAACACCATCGGAGAGCTGTTCGCGATCGAGCAATTGGTGGCGACGAACAGCCCGTGGGTGTGGAAGATCGGGAGCGCGTGCAGCAAGACATCGCCGTCGCCCATGCCCCAGAGGTGGGCGAGCGTGGCCGAGTTCGATGCCAGGTTGCGCTGCGAGAGCATCGCCCCTTTCGGCTTTCCCGTCGTGCCACTCGTGTACAGGATCGCGGCCAGCTCGTCAGGAGTCGCGACGTGGTCTTCGAACGACGTGGGCATCGCATCCGCGTCGACGCCGAGCGCCACGAGCGCGGCATCGTCGAGCACCACGACCGGCTCCGCGTCACCCACGAGATACGCCACCTCGTCGGCCGTGTAACCGGTGTTGATCGGGAGGAGGACGTACCCGGCACGCGCGGCAGGCGAGGTAGACCATGATCGCCTCGGCCGACTTGGCCACCTGCATCGCCACCCGTTCACCGGGGGCTGCCCCGCGTGCGGCGAGGGCGTGTGCGAGCTGCGCGGACCGGCACGCTGCGTCGGAGTAGGTGTGCATCACCTCACCGTCGACGTTGAGCAGGAACGGCCGCTCGTTGTCCCCGTGCACCGCAGCGAGCAACTCGCGCAAGGTACCGGGCGACGGCGAAGTCATCAGTGGGCGCCCCAGGTGTCCCGGTGGATCATCGACGCCGCCGGCAGGCGGTGCGCAGGCCTGAAGTCATCGCCGGTGTAGTACGCCACGGGGAACAGCGCCGTCTGCGTCCACTCCGGTGGGATGCCCAACAGCTCGCTCACCTCGTCGTGGAAGAAGAGATGGATCGTCGTCCACGCAGTGCCGAGCCCGCGGGCGCGCGCGGCGAGCATGAAGCTCCATGCGGCCGGGAGGATGGAGCCATAGGTGGAGGCCTGGGCGACGATCATCGGCACCTTCTCCATCCTGCCCTGCACGCACGGGATGACGAAGACCGGCACCTGGTCGAGCACCCCACCGAGGTAGGCGGCGCTCTCCATCACCTTCGGCATGACGTGCTCGCGCGGGTCGCCCTCGGGCAGGGGCGGCGGATACCCCTGGCCGCTCATCACCTCGCCGCCGCGCCGATAGAAGTCGGCGATCGCCGCCTTCTTCGCTGGGTCGGTCACGACCATGAACGACCAGTTCTGGGCGTTCGTCCCTGTCGGTGCCTGCATGGCCACCTCGATGCACTCGTCGATGAGCCTCATCGGCACCGGCCTCGTGAGGTCGAGGCGCTTGCGCACCGAGCGCGTCGTGGTGAGGAGCTTGTCGGCGGCGGCTTGGTCGATCGTCATGGCAGCGACCGTACCTCGCGCCGAGGTGACCCCTGGTCGGTCGGCGGTCAGCGGCTCTCGCGCTGCCAGGCGTATGAGCGGGAGACGACGGCGATCCGCGTGACGTAGTGCTGATACCACCGCTCGCGCCCGAGGCGCTGGGCACCGAGGTGCTCGGTCACCTGCTTCCATGCGACCGCGTCGGCCTCGGTGGCCCAGTAGCTCACGGTGATGCCGAGGCCGTCCGCGCCGCGGGCCGACTCGATGCCCAGGTAGCCGGGCTGCTCGCGGGCAAGGGAGTCCATCCGGCCGGCCATCGCCGCATAGCCCTCGGCGTCGGCGTGACCGGGGTTGTCGTGACCGGGGTTGTCGTGACCGGGGTTGTCGTGACCGGGGTTGTCGTCGGGGCCATCACCTGCGGCACGAACGCTCGTGAAGATCACCGCCACGTACGGCTCGGCGAACAACGGTGCGGGAGGGGGAGCCGGCACCGGCGTCACATGTGGGGCCGGAGGGGAGGTCGGATCCTTCATCTGCTCACGATGGCATGAACCGATCGCGCCCCGGGTCTCGTTAACGACGGCATGAGCATCTCCCTCCTCGATCAACCGGTGCATCAACCGGTGCATCA
This sequence comes from uncultured Acidimicrobiaceae bacterium, assembly GCA_963791635.1. Classification (GTDB taxonomy): domain Bacteria; phylum Actinomycetota; class Acidimicrobiia; order Acidimicrobiales; family Ilumatobacteraceae; genus VFMC01. The sequence goes on along the minus strand of CAWBTC010000017.1, from coordinate 702,234 downwards.
ACCGGTGCATCAACCGGTGCATCAACCGACTGCGGCATGGCCGGCGCCGCACCCCGATGCCCGGCGTCGTTCCCCGCGTACGCGGCGCACCCTCCTGCTCACGATCGTCGGCGCCGCCATCGGCGTCGCCAGCATCTCGATCGGCAACACCGCGGTGGGCGCGATCGCCGTGCTGTTCGTGATCTCCTGGCCGCTCGAACGGTTCTGGCGGCGGCACCCGGTGCCGATCCGGCGGCTGGCGCTGCGCACCGACCTCACGTACGCGGTGGCGACCCCGGTCCTGCAGTTCATCGGTCTCGTGGCAGCCGTGGCGCTGGGCATCCTGTCGCTGGCGTGGCTGCCTGGCATGGCCTTTCGGCCGTTGGTGTCAATGATGCCGAGCTGGCTGCGCACCACCGTCGGGATCCTGTTGTTCGACATGCTCATCTACTGGACCCACCGCTGGAGTCACACGGTGCCGCTGTTCTGGCGATTCCATGCGATCCATCACTCCACCCGCCACCTCGATTGGGTGTCGGGATTCCGCAACCACCCGCTCGATGGCGCATTCATCGCCCCCGCGTTCGCGTTCGTTCTGGCCGCAGGCTTCGACCCTCAGATCACGGGTGTCCTGGCCGTGCTGCAGTTCGTCGTCGGCATCTGGGCACACCTGAACGTGCGGTGGCGACTGCGCAAGCTGCGGTACCTCGTGCTCACACCCGACTTCCACCACTGGCACCACGCGAACGAGCCCGAGGCGATCAACACGAACTTCAGCACCCTGCTCCCGGTCTGGGACGTTCTGTTCGGCACCTTTCGCGTGCCTCATGGCCCCGGCCCTCAGCGCTATGGCGTGGACGAGCCGGTACCACTGTCGATCGGCCGCCAGCTCCTGTACCCGTTCCGCAGGGAACGCGTGGCACGTGGAGGCGGACGAGTCGCAGGAGTCCCCGCTGATGAGCCGACGGGCTGACACGCTGGTGCGGGTGGACCTCGAACGCTCGGATGCGATGGTGGTCGCCGCGATCGCCGGCGGCGACCGTCACGCGCTCGAGACGCTCTACCACCGACACGCGCGACTGCTGATGACGCGCCTGCACCGCCGGTGTGGTGACCCGGACCTCGTCGACACTGCGCTGCAGGACACCTTCGTCGCCGTGTGGCGCTCGGCGGGCACCTACCGCGACACCGGCGGCGAAGTAGCCGCATGGTTGTGGACGATCGCGCTGCGCAAGCTCATCGACCAACTGCGTCGCCGACCCGCACCGAGACCGATGGCCAACCTGCCCGAGCCCGAACCACTCCCGGCGCCGGGGACGCCCGCTCACGCGCTGCTCGGCGGCCTTCCGGCCGATCTCCACGACGTCGTGCGCGCCGTGTACCTCGACGGGCTCACCACCACCGAGGCGGCCGTGCTGCTCGGCATCCCTCAGGGAACCGTGAAGAGCCGCCTCGCCCGCGCCCGCCACCTGCTGCAGGAGGACCTCCGATGATCCCCGACCTCGACGCTCGCCTCACCCACAACCTCGATGTGGTGATGGGCGAGATCAGCGCCCCACCGCGCAGTCGGCTCGAGCGTGTCCTGTTGCGACTGCACGTGCCCGAGCCGACGGCCCGACTCGTGTCGGCCACGCCTGCGCTGCGACTCGCCTGGTTCGTGTCCGTGGGGCTCGTGCTGCTGTTCGCCATCTCCGTCGGCGATGCGTCCTGGAACGACGCAAGCCGGCTCGCGGTGCTCCTCACGCTCGCCCCGCTCGTGCCGGTCGCCGGTGTCGCCCTCGCCTACGGCCCACATGCCGACCACGCCCACGAGGTCTCCGTCGCAGCACCGCTGTCGGGGCTCCGACTCGTCCTGCTTCGGTCGATGACGGTCCTGGTCGCCGGGGCCGCGCTCACGTCGCTCGGCGTGATGCTCGCACCGTCGGCGGGATGGCTGCGCCTCGCATGGCTGTTGCCGTCGTTGGCGACCACGTCGGCCACCCTCGCGCTCGGGAGCCGCGTCGGCATGCGCACCGCTGCCGGCGCCACCGCGTCGGCTTGGTTGGTGCTCGTCGTGCTCGTGGCCCAACTCGCAGACGACGCGGCGGCGCCGTTCGGTCCGAGCGGACAGGTGGCAGCGTTGGTGGTCACGATCATCGCTGCGGTGGCGGTGGCGACCGGTCGCCGGCGGCTCGAACGATGGGACGGCCGATGAGCGCCCCGACGGTCCACCTCGATGGTGTCACCGTCCGCCTCGGCACGCGGTTCGAGCTCGACGTGCCGTCGCTCACCATCGGTCCCGGGATCACGCTCGTCCACGGCGACAACGGCAGCGGCAAGACGACGCTGCTGCGCCTGCTGGCGACGGTGACGGCACCTCAGCGTGGCCGTCTCACCGTGGCAGGCCGGGCAACCGACGATCCCGACGCGCTCGTGGCCGTGCGTCGGACCCTCGGCTACCTCCCCCAGCGCGACACGGTGCCGTCGCGGATGCGGGTCTTCGACCACGTCGACGTCATGGCGGTGATGCGTGAGCTGGCGCCGAACGCCCGCGATCGTCGGGCGATGGTGCACCGGGCGCTGACCACCGTCGGTCTCGACGATCTCGTCGCCGAGCGCTGCGGTCGTCTGTCAGGTGGACAGCGGCGCCGCGTTGCGCTCGCCGCGGCACTCGCAGGTCCGTCGTCGTTGCTGGTGCTCGACGAGCCCGACGTCTCCCTCGACGACACCCAGGTCGCGATGCTCGCGGCTGAGCTCACCGAACGTGCTCGTACCACCACGATCGTCGTGGCGACGCATCACGCCTCGTGGTCGGCCACCCTGCATCCCCGGCACACGGTCCATCTGCACCAGGGTCGCATCGTCCCCCCGAACTGACGCATGTGCACCAGAGATGAACACTCACGGGGATGGTTGCGAAATCGACACCTGTTTGTCATGATTTCGTCATGTTGCGTTCCTGGTCCACCCGTTCTGCGCGAATCGGCCCCGATCGGCTCGAACACCTCGGCGAGCAGCCGGGTCAGGACATCCGCTCCGGCACCCCTGTGACCCGGCGCGGTCGTCGCGTCCGCCGTCATGGCACCCGTCTGTTCGGCTTCGGCGCTGCGCTCGTGATGCTCGGCCAGTGCGGCAACGGCTGTGCCCCCACCCAGGTCGTCCCGGCGGCTTCGCCCGGTGTGTACGCCCTGCTACCGCTGGGCGCTCAGCTCCCGACCGAGGAGCAGTGCGCTGCCGAGGTGCGCGCCAACCCATCGCCCGAGACCCGGCCGCTGAACGCCCCCTACAACAACACCACCTGGCGGGCCCACCCGACGTTCTTCCCGCGTGCGACCGGCAACTTCACCGGATCCACCGACGACATCATCCGCTGGGCCGCCTGCAAGTGGGGCTACGACGAGAACCTGCTCCGCGCCCAGGTGGCCAAGGAAGCCTGGGGCAAGATGGACGGCCTCGGCGACTGGACCTCCGACCCCATCCTGTGCCTGCCCGGCCACGGCATCGGCGTCGACGGCCGGCCCGGCGAGTGCCCGCAGGTCGTCGGTCTGATGCAAGTCAAGGCGTACTACTTCGCCGACGGGATCGAGGGCTCGATCCGCTCCACCGCCTACAACCTCGACATCGGACTTGCCACGTGGCGCAACTGCTTCGACGGCAACGAGACCTGGCTGAACAACTTCACCCGAGGCCGCGACTACACCGCCGGCGACATGTGGGGTTGCGTCGGACGCTGGTTCTCCGGACGCTGGTACACCACCGAGGCGAACTGGTACATGGGCGAACTGCAGTCGTACATCGATCGCCGCATCTGGGAGTCGCGCGACTACCTGAGCGACACCGGTCCCAGCGCCTGACATCTCGTCGGCGCCACGTGATCGAACGGTTGCCCGCGCGGGCCCTGCCGGGCGGGCGCAGGTCTCCGACGACGGCGACGGCGATCAGCCCGTGACCGGGGCGTCGGCGAGGTCGGCGTCGACGATCTCACGGTCCTCGGGATCGAGCACCGGCACCGACTTCGCGGTCGCCCACTCGGCCAACGATGCGTCCATGTCACCCACCGCGGCGAGCGCCCACGCTCGCGACTCGTGCGCATACGCGAGGTCGAAGTCGACCAACCCGTGTTCGAGCGTGCCGGCCAGACACGCATCCGCGTAGCGCAACGACTGCTCGGCAGCACCGGCCAGGAGATGTGCCTTGGCAAGCATGTAGAGCGCACGAACCTCGTTCACCGGCGTGCGCCGTGCCGCCCGCTGCCAGTGATACGCAGAGGCATACGCCCGGCGCAGCATCTCCTCGTCGTTGGCAGGTGTGCGTTCGGCCGACACCATCTCCCACACGCCGTTGTTGCACTCGATGGCCTGCGCCCGGTGCCAGTCGCCGACGGGATCGGGCGAGGCGTCGGGTTCGTTCATCGTCTCGGCCGGCAACGGCTCGCCGGTCTCCAGCAATGATTTGAGGGAGTCGAGCATCCACGGCCAGCCATCCTTGACGTGTGCCCAGGTGAGCGGGCTGAGCGCCAGGTCGCCGTGGACCACGTCGAGGCGGACCATGCCGTCACCGGCGTCGATGATGGTCCACTCGACGCGACTGGGAGGCTCCTCGGTCATCGCCGCGTCGTACAGCACGTGCCACGTCTGCACGAGCCGCCGCGGTGGCTCGCACACCTCGATGATCCCGTCGAGAGCGGGCGCGCCGTTCGACATCGTCGTTCGATATGGCTGGCCGGCCTGGGGTGGCTGGTCGAAGGCCGTGTCGTGGAAGTACCGGCGGGTGAACTCGGGATCGACGAGCCCCTGCCACACCTGCTCGGCTGTGGCGCGGATGTAGATGCGATGCACATGTCGCGTGGTCATGGTGTTGCCTCCCGTTGTCGCTGATCGTGTTGCTGATCGTGTTGCTGATGTGTTGCTGTTCCAGACGTCGCTGGAGGTCGGTCATCGCCCGGGCGAACGGTCGGGCGTACTTGTCGATCCACCGATCGTTGATCTGTTGGATCGGGATCGGGTTGAGGAAGTGCTGCTTCGAACGGCCTGTCTTCCGGGTGACGACGAGGTTCGCCGACTCGAGGACCGACAGGTGCTTCATCACCCCGAACCGGGTCATCTCCGGATGCCGATCGCACAGTGCCTGCACCGTCTGACCGTCGAGGGCGAACAATGCGTCGAGCAATGCGCGACGAGTGTGATCGGCCAGTGCCTTGAACACCGCATCCGCCTGCTCGACCTCACCCACAGGATCGAATTTACGTGACCGTCTGGTCACATGTCAATCCCGATTGCATTGGTCGGGAATTGGGTAGGCTGGCGAGAGGTTGGATCGAATTCCATCCGTTCATCTCGTGCAAGGAGCACCACCATGGTTGTCCGTCTCGGCGACACCGCACCCGACTTCACCGCCCCCACGACGCAGGGCGAGATCAGCTTCCATGAGTGGCTCGGCGACTCGTGGGGCGTCCTGTTCAGCCACCCGAAGGACTTCACGCCGGTGTGCACGACCGAGCTCGGCTACGTCGCCCGGATCAAGCCGGAATTCGACCGGCGCAACGTGAAGGTGATCGGCCTCTCGGTCGACCCGGTCGACAGCCACATCAAGTGGGAAGCGGACATCGCCGAGACCCAGGGCACGCCGGTGAACTTCCCGATGATCGGCGACCCGGACCGCAAGGTCGCTGACCTGTACGACATGATCCACCCGAACGCGAACGACACGATGACCGTCCGGTCGGTGTTCGTGATCGGTCCGGACAAGAAGGTGAAGCTCACCATCACCTATCCCGCGAGCACCGGTCGCAACTTCGACGAGATCCTCCGCGTGATCGACAGCCTGCAGCTCACCGCCAAGTACAAGGTCGCCACCCCGGCGAACTGGACCGACGGCGACGACGTGATCATCGGCGCTGCCGTGACCGACGACGAGGCCAAGCAGCTGTTCCCGCAGGGGTGGACGACGGTCAAGCCGTACCTGCGCACCATCGGGCAGCCCAACACCTGATCTGACCCGCTTCTGGGTCACGCGTGACCTGACGACTCGACCCCTCGAGGGTGCCGGGACCCCCCGTCAGCACTGCAAGCCGGCGCCCCGCTGTCCTCGTGACGGCGGGGCGCTGCCGCGTGATCACCCCCCGAGTCCCACCCGTCAACCCGAGTCCCACCCGTCAACCCGAGTCCCACCCGTCAACCCGAGTCCCACCGCGCAGCCCGAGTCCCACCCGTCAACCCGAGTCCCAGCCGGTCAATCCGAGTGCCACGCGCCAACCCGGGGTGGCGCGTGGCACTCGGACGCCACTCGGCCTGATCGAAGACATGCTCAAGATGCGGTGGCGGGTCGGTCGCCAACGCCAGGTGGACGCTTCATACGGAGAACCCTCGATGGCCCCCCGGCGCTTCGTGCGGACGGACGGACGCGGTCCCGCGCGCTGGCCAGTCAAACCACAGGGGATCCGAGTGCCACGCGCCACCCCGGGGTGGCGCGTGGCACTCGGTTCGACCTCCTGGGACTCGCACGGGCGCGTGGGACTCGGATGGTGTTGTGGCACTCGGACGGGCGCGTGGGACTCGGGTGCCCGGGTTTGGAGGACTCGGGTGAGAGGGCGCTAGAGCAGGTTGACTTCGACCCAGGCGCGGACGTCGGGTGCCAGGCGGTGGAGGTGGTCGGCCGGTGCCTCACGGATCTGGGTCGCGCTGATCGGAACAGTCATCCGCTCGGGGTCGACGACGATCGCTTCGGCACCGAAACGACGAGCGAGCTCGTCGATGTACGGGTCGCTCGAGAACACGGCGTGTGGACCCGCATCGTGCGGCCAGCTGTCACGGAAGAGCGCCATCCACTTCGCCCACAGACGCTCGTCGCCAAAGTCCGTGTCGAGGTCGTGGCGCACCTCCACCACCGACACCTGTGGATGCAGATCGGCCAGCCACCCGGCCCGCAGCTCGCCCGGCACCAGCTCACCGTCGCGGGTGTTCACGAAGACGACGAGACGCTCGACACGTTCGGCGGCCCACTCGATCATGTAGCTGTGACCGAGATGCGGCGGGTTGAACCGACCGACGATCAGCGCCGTCAGGTGCCGGCGCGCGACAGGTTCCGCGGATCCGGCGGGTGCGTTCAGCTCGGCGTCGGCCATGCCCGATGATGCCCGATGACGCCCGATGACGCCAGGCACGTGACGTGTCGTTCTCGGTGGCCGGTCCGTCGCCGATCTCCGCCGGTCCCCGATGCCGGCTCCGCTGGCCTGCTGGGCCGCGACAGTTGGGTTCCTCGGTCCGTGTGGAAGCGAACGCACCCCTCCTGCAACGATGGCCGCCGTGATGCATCACTACCTCGCCGCCCGCAAAGAACTCACCGCGGCTGGCTCGCCCTTCGACGTGTCGGAGATCGTCGTCCGCGACGTGCCGATCAAGGTCTTCACCTCGGCACCCCCGAACATGCGAGTGCTGTGGGAGACCACCGCCGCACACGCCTCCAAGGACTACGTGGTCTACGAGGACGAGCGGTACACCTATGCCGAGATCGACGCCCAGGTGCGCGCCCTGGCCCACCTGCTGCGAGACACCCACGGCGTCGGCAGCGGTGACCGGGTCGCGCTCGCCATGCGCAACTACCCCGAGTGGGTCGTGGGCTACTGGGCCACGGTGTCGATCGGCGCTGCGGTGGTGGGCATGAACGCCTGGTGGACGCCGACGGAGATGTCCTACGGCCTCACCGACTCGCGGCCGAAGGTGCTGATCGCCGACGACGAGCGCCTCGAGCGTGTGTTGCAGGTGCTCGACGAGGTGCGCGCCGGCGCCCCGTTGCACGTCATCAGCGTGCGTTCCGACCGTGCGTTGCCGACTGACGCCAGCCGTTGGGCCGACGTGGTCGACGCGTCGACGGCACCGACGGGCCTGCCTGCCACCGAGATCGACCCGGACGACGACGCGACGATCTTCTACACCTCGGGCACCACCGGCTTCCCGAAGGGCGCCCAGCTCACCCACCGCGGGTCGGTGCACAACGTGATGAACCTCGCATTCATGGCGACCGCCACTGCTGCGGCCGAGGCCAAGGCCATCGCCGCTGGCGAGATCGATTCGCCCACGAACCCCCCGGCGTCCCCGGTGCAGAACGTGTTCATGGCCCCGACGCCCCTGTTCCACGTGACGGCCTGCAACTGCCTCTTGCACCCAGCCACGCTCACCGGCTCGCGGATCGTGTTCACCTACAAATGGGATCCGGGCCGAGCGCTCGAGCTGATCGAGCGTGAAGGCGTCACCAACTTCTCCGGCGTGCCGACGATGAGTCGCGAGCTGCTCCAGCACCCCGATTGGGACAAGCGCGACACGAGCACGCTGCTGGGCATGGGCGGCGGCGGTGCCGCGTTGCAGCCCGACCTCGTCGACAAGATCGCCGGTGCCTTGAAAGGCACGGGTGCCCCGTCCACCGGCTACGGCCTCACAGAGACCCATGGCATCGTCACGGCGAACTCCGCCCGCTTCTTCATCGAGAAGCCAGCGTCATGCGGCCCGGTGGTGCCCACGCTCGACTTCAAGCTCGTCGACGAGGCGGGCGACGACCTGCCCGCCGGTCCCGACACCATCGGGCAGCTGTGCGTGCGCGGCGCCGTCGTGATCAAGGGCTACCTCAACCGGCCTGAAGCGACCGCCGATTCGATCCGCGATGGTTGGTTCAACACCGGCGACATCGCCAGGGTCGACGAGGACGGCTTCGTCTTCATCGTCGACCGTGCCAAGGACATGGTGTTGCGCGGTGGTGAAAATGTGTACTGCAGCGAGGTCGAGACGGTGATCTACCAGAACGACGCCGTGGCCGAGACCGCCGTGTTCGCCATCCCCGACGAACGCCTCGGTGAAGACGTAGCCGCGGCGATCGTGCTCAAGCCCGGCGCCTCGCTCACCGAGGACGAGCTGCGCAGCTTCCTCGGCACGCGCATCGCCAAGCACAAGATCCCGGCGAGGATGTGGTTCCTCGACGACGAGTTGCCACGCAACGCCAACGGCAAGTTCGTCAAGCGCGAGCTCCGCATGCAACTGATCGGCGAGTGAGGTGAGCTGGGCCCGCAACGGCGACTGCGAGCTGTTCTACGAGACCTTCGGCGAGCGCACCGACCCTGCGCTGCTGATGGTGAACGGCCTCGGCAGCCAGTGCGTCAACTACCAGGATGCCTGGTGCGAGATGTTCGCCGCCGAGGGCCTCTACGTCATCCGCTTCGACAACCGCGACGTGGGCCTGTCCACGTCGTTCTCGGACGCGCCGGTGGGCGAGGCGGGCAACGCCTACGTCGTCGACGACATGGCCGCCGATGCGGTCGCCGTGCTGGATGCCGAGGGCATCGACCAGGCGCACGTGATGGGCCTGTCGATGGGCGGGATGATCGTGCAGACGATGGCGATCGAACACTCCGAGCGGATGCTGTCGATGACGTCGGTGATGTCGAGCACCGGCGAGCCGGAGTTCGGCCAGAGCACGCCGAGCGCGTTTGCATTGCTCACCGCTGCCCCGGCCACCGATCTGGAGAGCCATGTGCGGAGCTGGATCGACGGTCTACGCGAGTGGGGCAGCCCGGAGTACTTCGACGAGACGCGACTGCGCGCCGATGCGGAACGGGCCTTCGAGCGCTCGTTCCGCCCTGATGGCAGCGGTCGCCAGTTCATGGCGATCCGTGCCTCGAAGCCTCGGGCGGACAAGCTCCGTTCCGTCACGGTGCCCACGCTGGTGATGCACGGAAGCGCCGACACGCTCATCACCCCGGGCGGCGGCGAGCGCACGGCCGAACTGATCCCGGGCGCACGCTTCGTGCTGATCGAAGGCATGGGCCACGACTACCCGCCGCAGCTGTGGCGTCGTTGGGTCGACGAGGTCGTCGGCTTCATCCGGGGCCTCTGACTCGCAGCCTCACATCGACGGCAACCCCCGTAGCCTCGGGACATGGACCTCGACGCCCTCGACACGCTGATCCGGTCGCGCCGCACCTGCATGCTCGTCGACGCCGCCCGCCCGGTGCCGCACGACCTGATCACCCGACTGTGCGAGCTGGCGACGTGGGCACCCAACCACAAACGGACGTGGCCGTGGCGCTTCGCAGCGCTGGAGGGCGATGCCCGGTCTCGGCTCGGCCATGCGATCGCGGACGCGATGGAGGCACATGGTGACCCGGTCGAGAAGGTGTTGAAAGCGCGCGGCAAGTACCTGCGCACGCCGGTGGTCTTGGTGGTCGGTGCAGCCGAAGGCGACTCGCCGCTGAGATCGGCGGAGAATCGTGACGCCGTGTCCGCCGGCATCCAGAACCTGCTGCTCGCGGCCACGTCGGCGGGCCTCGCCACGTACTGGGGCTCGTGCCCAAAGGGCGCGAACCACGAGGTCAGCGCGCTGTGCGGGTGGAACGAGGGCACGCATGTGACGGCGCTGATCTATCTCGGGTGGGCCACCACTGAGGTCGCCGCGCCCGTACGTCCGGACCCGGAGCTCACCTTCCTCACCTGACCAAACTCGAGCGTGAGCCGCGCCACCTGCCAGACCTGCCAGACCTGCCAGACCTGCCAGACCTGCCAGACGTGGCTGACGTGGCAGGGCTCACGAATGGTGTCAGGTGCCGGGGGTTCGCGACTCGGTGATGTCCATCTGCTCGGGCTCGCATCCGAGGGCGATCAACATCTTCGACACACCGTGGAACATGGCGAGGCCGATGCTCATCTCCACGAGTTCGGCCTCGGAGAACTCATCGAGCAACGCTTCCTGCACGTCGGGAGTCGGCGGGCCGCTCGCAGCGAGGAAGGCGTCTGCAAACTGCAACGCCAGCTTCAGCCGGTTCGACAACGCCGACCCGGCATGACCGTCATCGATCTGGTCGACCAGCGTCTCGTCCAAACCCTGCTGCTTCGCGACCGCGAAGCGAACGTTGCGTCAATACCCGCAGTCGGTGATGCGGGCATTGCGGATTCGGGTTGCTTCCTTCGTCGGATGATCGAGCACCCCCTGCGACCAGAACGTCGCATAGGTGGTGCCGAAACCCGTGGCGAGGTCCATGTGGTGAGCAAGGATCGTGCCGAAGTTCGCCGGTTGGTCGGCGAGGGCACTTGGCAGACGGGGCACGGTCGACATCAGTTGGCTCCCTTGGGTTCGGTTGTCCCTCGATCGGCAGGCCGGTTCGCCGGGAGATCGAGCACGCGGCGCAACTTGGTGAAGCCATCGGCGAAGGCCATGCGAAACATGATCGCCACCTGTTCGGTCGACGTGAAGTGTTCGCCGAGACGAGCCATCAGGGCGTCGTCGATGCCGTGCACGTCGAGCGCGAACTGCTCGGCGACAGCAATCACGGTCTCTTCCGCGGCGTCCAGCGGTGCGAACCCGTCGAGCATCCCCGAGCCGGTGATCATCTGCCCGATGCGCGCCTCGATCAGCGCAGCCGTACGGCCGGGGCACTCGCCCGCTGTGTCGGCGCGCAGTTGCGCGAGTTGGTCGGCGAGACCCGTGCGCACGGCGAGCAGCTCGTCCTCACTCGTGTGACCGCCGAGCCAGCTGCTCACGCTGCGGGCTCCAGCGTGGGAAGAGCCTCCACCACGTGCAGCCATCCCTCGCCCAACACCGACGAGTCGCCCGTGCCCGAAGCGTGGTCGGCACCCACCACGTGTGCATACGTCCGCAGCAACAGCGCGATCGCGACGACATCGCCGACGGCGCGGCACTCGAGCAGCGCGGCATCGAGCACCTCGCGAGCGGCCGTGCGTTCGGACATCGCACCGTGTGCGCCGGCGGCCGCGACCGCAGCGATCGCCCGGTCGAGGTAGGTGGAGCCCTGTGTGGTGACCACGAGCGCAGCATCGCGCACGGCCGCGGCCGCATCACCAGTGAGCGCCGCGACGAGGGCCGCCGCGCAACGAGCGAAGGGATGCTCGCGCGCTGCCGGAGGAATCTCGTCGAGCGCAGCGAGAGCCTCATCGAGAGAACCGTCCTGCGCCGCGGCGATCGCGTGCAGCACCGACATCTCGAAGTTGCCGGCGGTGCGATCCAGAATCTGTTCCTCGGCACGGGCCACCATCGACAGCGCCACCTTGGCGTCGCCACGGTGCATGGCCGCACCGGCGACGGCGAGCAGCGGCACGGGGCCTGCGGGCGAACCTTCGGCCAGCGACAGCAGCTCTTCGATCGTGCGTTGCGCGCCTGCGGAACGACCGAGTGCAACCTGGCTGCGCACCAGGGCTGCCAACGCCTGCACCATGCCGAACTTGTCGCCGAGCCGTCGGAATCGCGTGCGAGCCTGCTCGGCGCTCGACATCGCCTCTTCCAGCTTGCCGTGCCACAACCGCAGGTCGGCCATGAGCGTCAGCATCATCGCCGCGGCCCAGTCGTCGCCACGCTCAATCGCTTCGGCCTGCACCAAGGTGGCCAGGTCCTCTGCCTCCACGAATCGCCGTTGGAAGAAGCGCACGAACGCCAGCAATCCGAACGCCCACCCGACGCCGTTGCGATCGCCGAGTCGGTTGTGCGTGTCGGCGGCGCGATGCAACCGCTCATCGGCGAGATCGAGATCGCCCGAGAGGAACGACAACCATGCGCGGTGCTGTTCGATGTAGGCCAGACCGCGCTCATCGCCGAGCTCACGGTAGACGGCCTCGGCCTCGCCGAAGTGCCACTCGGCGTCCGACGACGACCCTCCGAACAGCTCGATGAAGCCGCGCTGACGCAACGCATCGGCGAGCAACGCCGGGGAATCGGCTTCGCGGAGCAGGTCGACGCTGAGCCCCAGTTCGGCGCGCGCGCCGACGGGATCGCCCTGCAAGTGGTGGAGAGAACCCAACAGGCGGCGGGCCTCGCCTTCGACCTCCATGTCCTTGCGAGCGGTGGCGTCGGCCAACAGCCCGGCGAGATCGGTGCGGGCCGTGGCCCAGTCGCGCGTCTCGATCAAGCCGGCACAGCGGACGAGCGTGAGTGCGATTCGGTCAGCCTGCTCCGACGGGTGGCCGTTCATCAGCGCGATCGCGCGCGTTGCGTGGCGCACCGAGAGGCGATGGCTGCCACTGTCGCGGGCACGCCGCGCCGCGATCGACAACGCCCGCACCGCATCGGTGCGGATGGTCGGCGGCACGCGCTCGACGGCACCCAGCTCAGCGACCAACTCGGCTGAGGTGGCCCTGTGGTGAGCGAGGTCGTCGATGGCATTGGGCACGTAGGCGGCAAGCGTGGCGGCAACGCCAGCGTGACGTTGGGCGCGCGATGCCTTGGTGAGCGTCTGGTACGTGGTCTCGCGCACCGAGTCGCTGCGGAACCTCCAGCGCTGTCCCTCGACCACCAGGAACCCTTTGGCATCCAGCTGCGACACCGTGAGCCGATCGAATGGCTGGTTCATCGCCTGCGCGAAGCGCTCGAGCGACACCAGGTTGCCCGACAGACCCAGGGTCGCGGCGTTGTCGAGCACCTGTCGTTCGGTGACGTTCAGCTGATCCAACCGCGCCGCGATGAGGGCTCGCAACGAATCGGGCAGTTCGCTCGACGGGCCTTCCTCGGCCACCACGCCGGCGAGCTGCTGGAGGAACAGGGGGTTGCCACCGCTTCGGTCGAACAGCGCACCGAGCAGCTTCTGGTCGGGGATGATCGTCTCGCCCGTGTGACCGTCGTTGACTGCTCCGGTGAGCTGACCCAGCAGCTCGATCGCGAGCTCGTCGCTGTCGGCCCGGGCCAGCGGCTGCACCGTCAGCGACAACACGTTGGTGCGATCGGTGGACGGTGGCCAGAGCACATCACTGCCAGGACGTAGCGAAGTGACGAGCACGAACGGCAGGCGCTGCACGGCACCGATGAGGTGCTCCAGCAGATCCAACACCACCTGGTCGGCCCAGTGGAGATCGTCGATCCACAACACGAGCGGGCCCTTGGCGGCGCGCATCTCGACCACACGAGTGATCGCCCGGTGCACCGCGTCACGGCGCACGTTGCCATCGAGCAGCGTCGAGCGCAGAGTCGTGGCCCAGCAGGTGCAGGAACGCCTCGACGGCTCGCTGCACCTCGGGGGTCACGCCCTCGGCCTCATGCAGCGCAGCAGCCTTGACGAGCGCCCGTTCGCGCAGCACGTCGACGGCGAGCGACGAGTCGAACCCGAGGTGGCCGACGATGGCCGTGGCGATCGGTGACCACACGTTCGACTCGCCATACGGCGCACACACGCCATCGAGCACGGCCGCGTTGCCGGCTCCGATCTCGTCGAGCGTGTCGAGCAACTCGTCGATCAGGCGGCTCTTGCCGACACCGCTCTCGCCGACGACGTTGAGCAAGAGGGTGCGATGCTCGTCGATGCCCATTCGCAGCGCGGCCCGGGCAAGCGCGAGCTCGGGGTCGCGTCCGACGAGCCGCAAGTCGGTGCGGCGCACGCGTGCGCCTGGCGCGGCGAGCGTGCCACGAGCGAGCCAGGTGGCGATCGACTGCTCGCGACCGCGCGGTTGGAGCTCGGTCGGCGGGCCGTACTCGATGACGTCGTTGGTGAGTGCGTACGTCGCTTCGCCGACGAGCACCCCACCCGGGGGTGAGGCCACCTGCAGGCGCGAGGCAGTGTTCACCACGTCGCCCATCGCGGTGTAGTCGGTACCGGCCAGGGTGCCGACGAGCACCTCGCCGGTGTTGATCCCGATGCGCATCTTCAGGGAGTGCTCGGGGCTCTCCTCCTCGACATGGCGGTCGATGGTGTCCTGCATCCGCAGGGCAGCGCGCACGGCCCGTTCGGCATCGTCTTCGTGGGCAACGGGCGCGCCGAACAGGGCGAGGATGCCGTCGCCGAGCAGCTTGTCGACGCGACCACCGAAGGCGGTGACGTCGTCGACCAGCCGCTGGAAGACGCCGTCGATGAGCCGCTTCACCTGCTCGGGATCGAGGTGCTCGGCGAGCGCGGTGAAGCCCACGACGTCACCGAACAGCACCGTCACGATGCGCCGTTCCTCTCCCTGACCTGCAGCAACGCCATGGCCACACGAGGAGCAGAAGCGCGCTCCCGGGGCAAGGGGCGCTGCACAAGAGGGGCAGAGCATCACTCCGGAAGCGTACGGCACATCCACCTGGAGAGGGACGGCGTTTCCCCACGGCGGGGATAGGTTCCGTCATCATGACCGCACTGGCGAGCAGGTTGAGCAGGCCGAACCGGCCGCGCCCGGTGCTGTGGCTGCGTGCCCACCCACGATCTGCGGACGCGATCCTCGCCGGTTTCCTCGCCACGCTCGCCCTGGGCGCACACATCCTCATCCGCGATACCGGCGACTCCACGACCACCCCACCCACCTGGTGGTCACCGATGCTGGTGCTCGCGTCCACCCTGCCACTTGCGTGGCGCCGCCGATGGCCGGTCGGCGTGCTCGTGGCGGTCAGCGTGTGCGAGTGCATCCTCCAGGCAAACGAGATGGTCGGGGCCGGATTCCTCAACGTGTTGATGGCCGCCTACTCACTGGGCGCCTACGTCGCCGGCCGCCGCCTCGTGGTGACCGGGGTCGTCACCGCAGCGTGTCTCGTGAGCTTCGTCGGCGTCGGCGTCGCCGTCGACGGAGTCGTCGTCGAGGCACTGATCAGTACTTCGGTGCTCTACGTCGGCTCGATCCTTCTCGGCGACAACATGCGCCGTCGCCGCGAGCGCGCGGACGAGCTCGTCCAGCGGGCCGAACGGGCCGAGCGCGAACGAGAACTGCTCGCCGTGCAGCAGGTGCAACAGGAGCGCACCCGCATCGCTCGCGAGATGCATGACGTGGTGGCACACAGCGTCAGCGTGATGATCATCCAGGCCGGTGCAGCGCGCCGGCAGGTGCGCGCACAACCCGACCAGGCGATCGGCGCGTTGGAGAACATCGAGTCCACCGGCCGCGAGGCGATGAGCGAGATGCGCCGGATCCTCGGCGTGCTGCGCAACGCGGGCGACGGTGCGGTCGACGCAGAACTGGCTCCGCAGCCGTCGCTCGCCACCCTCGAAGAGCTCGTCACGGCATCCACCGACCTGCCGATCGCGCTGCGCACCGCCGGCGACCTCGCCACGGTGCCCGCCGCAATCGAGCTGTCCGCGTACCGCGTGGTACAGGAGGCGCTCACCAATGTGCGTCGACACGCCGGCCGCGTCGACCGGGTGAACGTGGCGGTGAACCGCGGTGATGGCCAAGTGACCGTGACGGTGGACGATGACGGCCGTGGTGCAGGCGCGCCGATGCATGATCCCGGATACGGCATCATCGGGATGCGCGAACGTGTTGGCATGTTCGGTGGCACGTTGGACGTGGGCCCGCGGCCCGGAGGCGGTTGGCGAGTGCACGCCACCTTCCCGGAGGCCACATGATCCGTGTGATGCTCGTCGATGATCAGGCAATGGTGCGCGCTGGGTTCCGGATGATCGTGGAGAGCGAGCCCGACATCACCGTGGTCGGTGAAGCGGGCGACGGCCGGGCCGCGGTGGAACTGGCGCAACGGTGCAACCCCCATGTGGTGCTGATGGACGTGCGCATGCCGCACATGGACGGCATCGAGGCGACCGGCCACATCACCGCACCGGCTGACGCCCCGCGTGTGTTGATGCTCACCACCTTCGACCTCGACGACTACGTCTACAAGGCGCTGCGTGCGGGAGCGAGCGGGTTCATGTTGAAGGATGCGCCGGCCGAACAGCTGATCGAGGCGGTGCGCATCGTGGCCCGCGGCGATGCCCTCCTGGCACCGTCGGTCACCCGTGTGTTGATCGAGGAAGTGGCGCGTCGGCCGGCCTCGGATCCATCGGTGACGGTGCCCGGCTTCGACGACCTCACCGAGCGCGAGCTCGACGTGATGCGTCTGGTGGCCAAGGGCATGTCCAACGCAGAGATCGCAGACTCGCTGTACCTCGGCGAGGCGACCGTGAAGACCCACATGGGCCGCATCCTGTCGAAGCTGAACCTGCGCGACCGGGTGCAGGTGGTGGTCGTCGCCTATGAGTCCGGCCTCGTCACGCCCGGCGATCCCGCCTGACCCGGCCCGATCCGGCCCGATCCGGCCTGATCCGGCCTGATCCGGCCTGATCGCAGGCTCGATCAGCCTCCAGGGTGACACGAATCCGTCGGAGTGGGGACCTGTCCGAACGGTCATCGGGGTACAACTGTTGCATGAGCTTCCAAGCCCCCCTTCCGTCGTCCGTGGCGGGCGCCCCCGGCGCTCCCGACATCGTCGGCCCCGCAGGCGCGACCACGACCACCACGACCACCACGACCACCACGACCACCGCCACCATGACCGCCGCCGCCGGCTCCGTCGACGCCGTCAAGATCTATGGCAAGGACGACAGCGAGGTACGCGCCCTCGACGGCGTCACCGTCGCGTTCGAAGCACGTCGGTTCACCGCGATCATGGGTCCGTCAGGTTCTGGCAAGAGCACGCTCATGCACTGCCTCGCCGGTCTCGACTCACTCACGAGCGGTGGCGTCTACATCGGCAACACCTACCTGGCCACGCTGAACGACAAGCAGCTCACCGAGCTGCGCCGCACCGACGTGGGCTTCATCTTCCAGGCCTACAACCTGGTACCCACGCTCACCGCGCTGGAGAACATCACGCTGCCACTGCTCCTCGGTGGCTCGAAGGGCGACCAGCAGTGGATCGACCGCGTGATCGACACCGTCGGCCTGCGCGACCGGTTGAAGCACCGTCCGAGCGAGTTGTCCGGTGGCCAACAGCAGCGAGTGGCCGTGGCTCGCGCGCTCGCCAGCAAGCCGACGATCATCTTCGCCGACGAGCCCACCGGCAACCTCGACAGCCGCACCGGTGCCGAGATCCTGGCATTCATGCGTCTTGCCGTGCGCGAGTTGGGGCAGACCATCGTGATGGTCACCCACGACCCGGTGGCTGCCGGGTACGCCGACCGCGTGGTGTTCCTCGCCGACGGCAAGATCGTCGACGAGATGCAGCAGCCGACATCTCAGCTCGTGCTCGAACGCATGAAGAACTTCGGGGAGTGACGGCATGTTTCGCATCGCTCTCAAGAGCACCATGGCTCGCAAGGGTCGATTGTTGCTCACCTCGCTCGCGGTCATCGCCGGCTGCGCCTTCCTCAGCGGCGTGTTCGTCTTCAGCGACACCATCCGGGGCAGCTTCGACCGCTTGTTCGCCAACGCCTACGAAGGCACCGATGCGTTCGTGCGCTCGTCGAACGTCATCGAAGGCGACTTCGGCACCGAGACCCGCGACCGCATCTCGGACTCGTTGATCGCCGGGGTGCGCGCCTTGCCGGGCGTCGCCGAAGCCGAAGGAGACATCCAGAGCCCCGCTCGCCTGTCGACCTCCGACGGCACCGCGATCGGTCAGGACGGGCCGCCGAAGTTCGGTGGTGTGTGGATCGACTCGGCGAGCTCGCCGTGGTCGCTCGCCGAAGGCGCTGCGCCGGCTGACTCCACCCAAGTGGTGATCGATCGCCGGTCGGCAAAGGAAGGCGACATCGCATTGGGCGACACCGTGCAGGTGACGAGCCTCGGCGGCGTCCGCGACTTCACCGTGTCGGGGATCGCCACGTTCGCCGGCTCCGACACGTCTGGCGGCGCGACATGGGCACTGTTCCAGCTGCCGACGGCGCAGGAGTTCGTGATCGCCCAACCAGGTCTCCTCGATTCGATCGCGGTGGTCGGAGACGGCTCGATCACCGACGAGGCTCTCGCCGACCTGGTCGAACAGCAGTACACGGGCCTTGACATCGAAGCACTCACCGGTGCCGAGATCACCGAGGAGAACCAGACAGCTGTGCAGGAAGGCCTGCAGTTCTTCACGATCTTCCTGACCATCTTCGCTGTCATCTCGCTGTTCGTCGGCAGCTTCATCATCTACAACGTGTTCAGCATCAGTGCCGCCCAGCGCCAGCGCGAGAACGCCCTGTTGCGGGCGATCGGCGCGAGCCGCGGTCAAGTCACCAGGGTGCTGTTCGTCGAGGCGATCGTCGTCGGCCTCGTCGGTGGGCTCCTCGGCTTCGTCGGCGGCGTCGGGCTGGCGACGGCGATCATCAAGATCCTGACCGCGACTGGATTCGGTCCCTCCGACACCGCCCTCACGATCAAGCCCTGGGTCCTCGTCGTGAGTGTGATCGTCGGCGTCGCCGTCACCTTGATCTGTGCCATCGCCCCCGCCATCCGGTCCGGCCGGGTGCCACCGCTCGCAGCGATGCGCGATGTCGCTGTCGACCGCTCGGCGGTCAGCCGCCGCCGCCTGGTCGCAGGAGCGGTGCTGCTCACCGGTGCACTCGCCTGCACCGTCCTCGGCGTCAGTGGCGACGCGATCTGGCTCGGCCCGGGCGTCGCCGGCCTGTTCGCCGCACTTGTCGTGCTCGGCCCGCTGCTCGCGGCCCCGGTTTCCCGCCTCGTGACCAAGCCGCTCACCGCGATGCGCGGGGTGTCCGGCGAGATCGCCGGGCGCAATGCTGCCACCAGCCCGAAGCGCACTGCGCTGACTGCTGGCGCCCTGGCGATCGGCCTCGCGTTGCTCGTCGGGGTGTCGACGCTCGGCTCGTCGATCAAGACGTCGATCCGCGAAGCGATCGGCGAGCAGTTCACCGGCGACTTCACGGTCAGCACCAGCGATCAGGGCTTCGGCGGGCTGCCGGAGACGCTGACCGACGAGCTCAACGCGTTGCCGGAGGTGTCCAACGCCGTCGGCATCGGCATCGGCCCGATCCAACTGATCGAGGAGGGCCAGCCCGTCGGCAAGCAGGTGCTCACGGTCGACCCCGAACGCGCCGCCAGCCTGTTCGATCTCCCGTTCAGCGCGGGCGGCTGGGAGGAGCTCGATGAGAACAGCATCCTGCTGTCCGACAAGAAGGCCGACCGCGATGGTCTCACCATCGGCGACACCGTACGTGTGGTGTTCGTGAACGAGGAGACCCGTGACCTCACGCTCGTCGGCACGTTCGAGCGCGACGACTTCAGCAACATCATCGTGTCTCGTGACCTGTTCGATGGGAGGACAGGCGACATCTTCATCGTCCAAGTGCTGATCGCGTCGTCGCCCGGTCTGTCGAGCGGCGAGGCGGAAGCTGCGATCCGCACCGTCACCGACAACTACCCCACGGGCAAGCTGGAGACCCGGGCAGAGTTCATCGACTCCCAGTCGTCACAGGTGGACGGGTTCCTCAACTTCATCTACGCCCTGTTGCTGATGTCGGTGTTCATCGCGGTGCTCGGCATCGTGATCACGCTGCTCCTCGCCGTGTACGAACGCCGGCGCGAGCTCGGCCTGGTGCGGGCGATCGGCATGACCCGCCCGCAGGTGCGCAGCAGCATCCGCTGGGAGGCAGTGATCACCGGCGTGCTGGGGGCACTGATGGGGACCGTGCTCGGCCTCACCCTCGGATGGATCGTGGTGAAGGCACTGTCGGATCTCGGTCTCACCACGTTCAGCGTCTCGATCGTGAGCATCGTGATCTTCGTGGTGATGTCGATCCTGGTGACCGTGATCGCCGCCTGGATCCCGGCTCGCCGGGCAGCCAACGCTGACATCCTTCAGGCCATCGCCACCACCTGACCCGAATCCGAACCCATCTCTCATCGCGGTGGGTTCTCGGGTGGTCACGGCATGATGGGCGGATGCAGCAGTCCCTGAGCCCGGCGGCGAGCGAGTTTCTCGCCGAGCGGCACCTGGCCACGCTCACCACCCTTCGGGCCGATGGCAGCCCGCACGTGGTGCCTGTCGGCTTCACCTACGACCATGACCGTGGCGTCGTGCGGGTGATCACCTTCGCCGCCGCGGCGAAGGCGTCCCATGCGGGCGCCGGTCGGCGTGCCGCGGTGTGCCAGGTGGACGGAGGCCGTTGGCTCACGTTCGAAGGCACCAGCCGGGTGAGCGAAGATGTGGACGACATCGCTGCCGCAGTCGCCGCCTACGCAGTGCGATACCGGCAGCCCAAGGTGCGCGACGATCGTGTCGTGGTGGAGATCGAGGTCGACAAGGTGCTCAGCAACGCCGGTCTGAAGACGGGATCCATGTCGTGAACGTCGGGTACTCCGGTACGCCGTTGGCGAGGAAGCTCGGGCTCGCCGACGACAAGGTGTTCACCGTTCGACGCGCCCCCGACCACTTCGCCGAACTGCTCCATGCCGACGGTGGGCTCGGAGATGCGGTGTGGCAGCAGTCGTTGATGCCCCCGCTCGACATCGTCATCGCGTTCTACACCCAACGGATGGTCCTGAAGGCCGACTGGCCGAAGCTCACCGCTGCGTTGCCGCCAGACGGGGCGGTGTGGATCGCGTGGCCGAAGCGCACCTCAGGGGTGGAGACCGACATCACCGAGGACGTGCTGCGCGCCGAGATCCTGCGGACGGGCTGGGTGGACAACAAGGTGTGCGCGATCGACGACACGTGGAGCGGGTTGCGCTTCGTGAAGCGCAAGGAGCTGCGCCGCCCGAAGGACAACACCAAGGCGGCTCGCGCCAGAAAACGCTGATCAGCCGGCGAGCGGGTGGCTGCGACGCCAGGGCAGGTTGCTCAGGAACCTCGCCGCCGCGGGATGTGGGTCCATCTCACGAATTGCCTCGTCGCCGAGGTGCTCCATGGTGCCGAGCGATCGGTGCACCTGACAACCGGGGCACCAGTAGAGCAACCGGTCGTTCTCGATGGGTTGGCAGACCTGCACCGTGTCACCACAGCGTGCGCATCGCTGGCCGTTGCGGCCGTACACGGCGAGGTCGCCGCGCACGAACGAGCCCGGCTGCGCGATGGACGCGGTCACCCGGGGGCTGTGGCGCAGCTTGGAGCGCAGCAGCGCCGCCGCAGTGGTGACGATGTGCGAGCAATCGTCGCCATCGAGCGCCGACACCGGTGCGAACGGGTGCAACCCGCAGGCCCACAGCACCTCGCAGCGGTACACGTTGCCGATGCCGTTGGCGACGTGCTGGTCGAGCAGCGCTTCGCTCACCGGCGCCAGTTGGTCGTGGTAGTGGTAGAGCCGGTTGATGCTCTCGTCGAGATCAGCGTCGGGGCGGCTGAGGTCGGGACCGTGCGGACCGAACCCGGGGTGGCGGTAACGATCGAACTCCCGGTAGGTCTCGACGACCGGGGCATTGAAGCAGACCGCGATCCAGTCGTCGGTGTGGATCTCCGCTCGCATCTGAGTGCCGGGGCGACGCCAGCGCTCGCCGTGGCGGTACAGGTGCCACGTGCCGCTGAGCCTCAAGTTCGAGTGCAGGATGAGACCGTCGTCCCACACGATCTCGAGGTGCTTGCCGTGGCTCTCCACCCGTTCGACGATGCGACCGACCGCCGGTTCGGGACCTTCGAGCACGGGTGATTCGAAACGCGTCAGGGGACGGCCCACCAGCGCAGTTCGGAGGGCGGCTGCCGCCCGATGGATCGCATCCCCATCTACCACGATGGAAACAGTAACGACGGCGCTTGTGCGATCGCGCGATACCCCATCTCTGGCGGTTGCGAGTAGGTTCTCACCCATGGGCGGAGCTCCCGATCACGACGACGCGCCCGAGCTCTCGGACGACGCATCCGACCCAGATCTCGCGGTCGTGCCTGCCGACGAACCGGTCGAGCTGCGACGATGCCGAGCGCGATGCCGCGACGAACCGGTCGAGTTCG
This sequence comes from uncultured Acidimicrobiaceae bacterium, assembly GCA_963791635.1. GTDB lineage: Bacteria > Actinomycetota > Acidimicrobiia > Acidimicrobiales > Ilumatobacteraceae > VFMC01. Next base: position 679,731 of record CAWBTC010000017.1, on the reverse strand, counting down.
ATGCCGGTGGCGACCTCGTGACACGCGTCGCGAATGCAAAGCGTCGCCATGGCGCGGCCGGCGGGATGCTCGCAGCCGGCATGCTCGGCATCGACCAGATGGTCAGTGGTCGCAAGCCCCGCGAAGAGGCACCGATCGTCGTCGCTGCGAACAGCGAGCCGGTCGACATCGACACGGACGGGATCCTCGTGTCCGTGGCGGGCGCCGACGTGATCGCCCCACCCCTCCCGCGCACCGCTCCGAAGACGCCGAGCAAGCGGCGCCGACGATGACGCCCCGCTCCGAGCCGTTGCGCTCACGTGCCGCACGTCGGATGCTCGCGTGCGCTCGCTCGTGCACGTCGGTGTCCCTCGTGGTGGCGCTCGCCTGGCAGGGGAGCGTCGAGGCCGAACCCACGACGCCTGGTCCCGATGACGGAGTGGTCACCGACCCCGCACTCCTCGACGATCTTGCCGGCGCGGCGCCTGGGGAGCGGATCGTGGTCGAAGTGATCACCGACGACACCGACGGCACACGAGCCGCTGCCCGTCGGCTCGGTGGTGTGATCACCGGCACCGTTCCCGGCGAGGTGGTGCAGGTGTCGATCGCTGCCGCTCGCGTCGACGAGCTCGCCGCCGTCGACGACGCCGATGGCGTGCGCAGCCCGCTCGTTGCCAACCGTCCGGTCACCGCTGCGGTGGAGACGGCCACCCGCGTCGAGTTCGGACCGGTGTCGGGCGAGAACATCGCCGTCACCAACGCCGCCGCATGGCACGACGCAGGCATCCGCGGTGCCGGTGTGCGCATCGGCATCGTCGACTTCTTCGACCTCGCCCTGTGGGATGTCACCGAACACGGCCCGATCCCACCGAAGGGCATCCGCACCTTCTGTCTCGACAGTTCGGGCTCGAGCTTCTGCGCTCCGTCGGGCGCGCCCGGGAACGAGCATGGCGTCGCCGTCGCCGAGGTCGTGAAGGACATCGCGCCCGACGCCGAACTGTGGCTCGCGACCGTGGGCACCGCCAGCGATCTGCGCGCCGCGATCGACTGGTTCGCCGCCAACGGCGTGTCGATCCTCACCCGGTCGCTCGGTGCCGCCTACGACGGCCCGGGCGACGGCACCGGCCCGCTCGCCGCCGTGGTCGACTACGCCGCCACCAAGGGCATCACGTGGTTCAACTCGGCGGGCAACGATGCCGACGGCTCGTACGGCCGCTACATCGAGGGCGTCGACGCATCCGGTTACCTCGACTTCCTGCCAGGACCCGGCGTCGACACAGCGCTGTCCATCGCCGGTGATCGCTCCGGATGCGTGGGCTTCGACGGCATCCGCTGGTCGGACTGGAACAAGGCGCCGAACCTCGTCACCGACTACCAGATCGAGTTCTACAACGGTGCAGGCCTGTTGGTCGATCTCGTCAACGACCGCCAGTCCACAGGCGCGCCGCCGCTCGAGGCCGCCGACGTGTACGGCTGCCCCGGCTCCGTGACGGTGAAGATCAAGCGCATCGCGTTGGGCGGCGACGCAGGTCCCGACGTGGTCGAGGTCGCCTTGTTCGCCGGCGACCTCGAGTACAGCCAGGCTGCCTACAGCGCGGCCAAACCGGTGGTCGACTCGCGCAACCCGTCGTTGGTGTCGGTCGGCGCGGTCGATCCGGCAGCTAGCAGCACGATCGGCAACTACTCCTCACAGGGCCCGACGAACGACGGGCGAACCAAACCCGACGTCACGTCGCCGAGTTGTGTGAAGAGCAGCATCTACAGCCCCGTTCGCTACGGCCCGACCGTCACCTGCTTCAACGGCACCAGCGCGGCGTCACCGAGCGCCGCCGGCTTCGCCGCAATTCTGCTCGGTCGAGGACTTGCGGCCAGCGGACCGCACCTTGCCGCACTCGTGAAGCACCTCGTGACCGACCTCGGCAACGCCGGCCCCGACAACACCTTCGGCACTGGCCGGTTGAACCTGCCGTCCCCACCCGCGCCCACGATCGATGTCCGGCCGGCGCAGTACCAGGCGCTCGCCACGCCAATCCGCCTGCTCGACACGCGTGCCACGTCGGCCACCGCAGGCGCACCGATCGGCCCGCACCCGCAGTTCACCGTGATCGACCTCGTGTTGCCCGTGGGCGACGCCTCGGCGGTCGCGCTGAACGTGGTCTCCACCGACACGTCGGTGCCGGGCTACGTGCAGGTGATTCCGACGCTGCAGGGCAATCTCGGCACGTCGTCCACGCTCAACGTCGCCACCCCGGGCCAGGTGCAACCGAACTTCGCGATCGTGCCGGTGGGCGAGGGCGACGCGGTGACGCTCTATCTCTTCGCGGGCGGCAACGTCGTGGTCGACCTGCTGGGCACGTTTGCAGCCGTCGCCACGCCAGCTGTGGCGTCCGGGCGGTTCGTCGCGGTCGACCCGGTGCGGGTGCTCGACACCCGTCCCGAGTCGAGCGGCCCGGTGCCACCGGAGTGGGTGCCGCACCGGCCGGTAGCGGGCGAGACCGTGCGAGTCGTGGGCATTCCGGCCGGCGCGTCGGCTGCCGTCGTCAACGTCGTCGCCGACCAAGCAGCGGGCAGTGGCTTCCTCCGCGCACAGGCCACGGGTGCCACCGGCCTCACCACTTCCAACGGCAACTTCGTCGCCGGCCTCGCGTCGGGCACGCTCAGCATCGTGCCGGTGGGTGCGGACGGCTCGATCAGCGTCCTGGCGAGCAACTCCACTCACCTCGTCGTCGACCTCATGGGTTGGATCACCGGGCCGACGACAGCTCCGGGAGGCGACGGTCTGTTCGTCCCGCTCACCCCCAGCCGCGCCTACGACAGCCGGGCCGGTGCCGGTGTGCACCTGACGCTCACGAACCGTGTCGTGCAGGTAGCCGGTGGGATCGTCCCGATAGGTGCGAGCGCTGTTGCGATGAACCTCACCTCCGACGGCGCGGCCGGTGCGGGCTACCTCACGGTGTTCCCGGCCGACCGAGGTCAGCCGCTCATCTCCAACCTCAACTACCCGGCATTCGATCCCCGTGCGAACGCCGGAATGGTGCGTCTGTCGACAGGTGGTGCGTTGAATACCTTCGTGAACCAGACCACGCATGTCATCATCGACGTGAACGGCTACTTCACAGGAACCACGTGAGCGATCAACTCGACATCAAGACCGGCTGGCTCGACAACGAGACACTTCAGAACATTCGGGCCAACGTGCCCCTCGTGTACGTGGACGCCGTCCCCGTGAGGGTCGACGAGCTCGGCAACGTCACGAAGGTCGGCCTCCTGCTCCGCCAGGCGGCCGACGGCTCGTTGAGCAGGTTGATCGTGAGCGGCCGGGTGCTCTTCGGCGAGCGGGTTCGTGACGCGTTGCTCCGTCATCTGGAGAAGGACCTCGGCCCCGTGGCGCTGCCGCAGATCCCACCGAGCCCGTCACCGTTCACCGTTGCCGAGTACTTCCCCGACCCCGAGGTGAGCGGGTTCCACGATCCCCGGCACCATGCGGTCAGCCTCGCCTACGTCGTGCCAGTGGCCGGTGACTGCCAGCCCACGCAGGAGGCCCTCGACCTGGTGTGGTACGCGCCCGACGAGGCCGTCAGCGATGCGGTTCGCCGCCAGATGACCCAGGGCCAGGACCGGTTGCTGCGTCTCGCGCTGGCATCGGTCGGCGCGCTGCCCTGACCGGCCCCCTCCCGGCCCCCTCCCGGCCTCTCCCGGAACCGGTCCGACCCGGTCAGGGAACGCTCGATCTCACCGAGTGGACCTTCACGCTTCGTCGTGTTTCAGCGCTGCTCGCCACGGTCGGTGGCTGCTCTCGCAAGGTCGCCACAAGACCTCTCACCATGACCCAACCCACCTCCGATGAACAACGTGTCGCGCAGTGACACCCAGGCCACCTGGGTGATCAGCCGCCGCGGGCGCAGCCGAGCCATGGGAGAGCAGATGACAAACACCACCACACCGACCAGGGCACCGGGGATGCGCTCCGGCAGGTTGGGTGCCGTCGCCCTGTCGGGCGCCCTCCTCGGGCTGCTCGGGCTGCCTGGAGGCGCTGCTGCACATGCGGAGAGCTCCGGCACGGCCACGGTGCCGAGCGATTCGACCACGCCGACCACCGATGCCCCGGCACCCGTCGACGTGGTCAGCGCCGACCCTGCGGCTCCGGCTGCCACGGCACCGGCGACCACCTTCACGTTGCCGCTGTTCGGCGCCGGCCTCACGGTCGAGATCACCACCGGACCCGGTGGCGCACTGTCGAGCGTGATGCTCAGCCAAGATGACATCTTCACTGCAGTGGCGGCGCGCCCGAACAAGGTGGCCTTCGTGAACGAGGACGGCACGGCCAAGGTGGTCGTGAAGTCGAGGAACGGTGGCCAGCGCGTCGAAGCTCGCGCCGGCTCGCTCATCGAGATCCTCGGCCCCGGCAGCTGGGCCGGTGAGGTGTTCCCCGGCGTGCCCGCCAGTGTCGAGTTCGAGATCGTCGACGACGGCGGCGCACCCGGCATCGTCGTCGGAACGGTCACCGGCCCGAACGCCGAGATCGGTGAGGTGGAGACCTGGAATGGCGTCGACGGCGAGAACGGCGACGACGGCGACGATGATGAACAGGGCGCCAAGGTCAGGATCCGTTTCAGCCAGGACGGCCAGAGCCGCTGGCTGACGATCAAGGCCGAGGTCGAGATCCACGACGAGACCGACGACGAGAGCGACGACGACGGGTCCACCGAGGCGAAGGTGCAGATCAGCCTGTCGAAGATCAAGACGTCCTTCACCGGCGTCGACGCACTCGGCAAGCAGCGCTGGAACGGCGTGCTCTGCAAAGGCACACCGGCGTCGATCCTGTTCACCGTCGCCGATGGCGGCACCATCACGATCGACGAGGTGATCCCCGCGCCCGAGCGTCAGAAGACGGAGGGCAACGGCGTCGAGATTCGTTTCGCCGACGGCGAGCGGGTCCGAATCCGTGTGCGCAATGCCGACGGGTCGCTGGCCGTGAAGGTCGACGAGAAGATTCGCTGCGGCGACTCCCCCGATCCATCGCTCAACGTCGCGGTCTCGAGCGACGATGAACAAGACGATGAAAAAGACGATGAAGCGACGCGCGACGACGACAACGAGCGAGGGGACCGCCGCGGCAAGGGCGGCGACGACAGCGATGTCAGCGCCACCGTTCCCACGACCGCACCGACGGAGGCGACGACTCCATCGACCGGTGACACTGTGGCCGTCGACTCGGGAAGCGATGGCTGACGACGGGGCAGGCGTCCAGGTGATGGTCCTGCACGGCGGTCGTCGACGCCGAGCGCTCACATCGGCCGTTGCGACAACCTTGTTGGTCGTCGCTGCCGGCGGGTGCAGCAACGACGACACCGGTGGTGAGCTCGGGGACGCGACGGTGATCACCCTCGCGGCCGCCACCGCCGACCCCACGACGACGAAGGCACCCGAACCGGTACCACCGGCCACGGAGGCCCCCGCGGTCACCGTGCCGATCGATGCACCGGCCATGCTGCAGGCGTCGCTCGACTCGCTCGCCGCCGGCTACCACTTCCGTACCTCGGTGTCCGTCGCAGGGGCCGAGGTACTCGTCGCCGAGGGCGACAAGGTCGGCGATGGCACCCGCCTCACCATCTGGTCGAACGGCACCAGCGTCGCCTACGTCATCACGTCGGCCGGCAGCTGGGTGTTCCCGGAGGGCGGCGAGTGGGAGGCGCTCGACACCCCGCCGGCGACCACCGACCCACTCCTCGCGCTCCGCACGCCCTCGGCGGTGAGCGGCACCAGCGCCGACGGTGTCGCCGCCACGCTCGTGGCGACGGTGGCCGCCAACACCCTCGGTGTCCCCGCTGACGGCACGGCCGACGTACGTGTGATCGTGAACGGCCCCACCCTGTCGGAGATCGCCTACGACGCGGCGGTCGAGAGCCAGACGGCGACCGTGCGCTCGGTGTTCGGTGCGGTGGTCGATGCCACACCGGTCACGCCGCCGATCTGACCCACCAGCACAGCACGGCGACGCGGCTCCTCACGGCTCCTCACGGCTCCTCACGGCATGACGCATCAGTGCGGAAACCGGCGCCGATCCACCAGTCTGGTCGACGGCGCCGAACGCTCGCCACGCCCTCGCGGCGGGCACACGTGACGAGCGTCCGACATCGTTGCCGGTCCAGGGAGGGAACCGACCATTACCCTCGTCGTCGTGGAACCCACCTGGCTCGGCGCGGCGCGCGTGTTGTTCGTGGCCGGCAAGGGTGGCGTCGGATCGAGCACCGTTGCTGCCGCGCTGTCGTTGCTCGCCGCACGCAATGGCGCCGACGTCCTGCTCGCGTCGGTGGATGGTAAGCCCGGCCTCGGCCCACTCCTCGGCGGCAAGCCGCTCACGAAGCACGAACAACTGCTGCGCACCTTCGGCGGAAGCGGCGGTCGTGTGCGGGCCCGAACGATCCCACCCGACCAGGCGTTCGGCGACTACCTCGAACTGAAGGGCGTCGGTGGCCTGTTGCGCCGCGCTGCATCTGCCGCATCCCTCGACATGGTGGCGGCCTCGACACCGGGACTCGAGCACCTCCTCGTGCTCGGCAAGATCAAAGAGCTCGAGCGCACGAAGGCCGCCGACCTCATCATCGTCGATGCTCCCCCCGCCGGCCACGCCGCGCCCTTCATCCGTTCGGCGAGCGCGCTGCAGGAGGTGGTTGCGAGCGGACCCGTGCGCCAGCAAGCCGACGAGGTGGCGGAGATGCTCGCCGATCACGACCGCTCGCAGGCGCTGCTGGTCACCCTTGCCGAGGAGACACCGGTGAACGAGCTGATCGAACTGGCGTGTGACGTCGATGAACGACTCGGCCTCGCGCTGGCTCCTCTGGTGGTGAACGCCTGCTGGCCTGATCGCGCGGAGCTGGAACTGACCCCGGCCGCCGCCGCCAAACGCAGCCGCACGACCTTGTCGACAGCCGACAGAGCTGCCCTCACGATGTCGAGCCACTACGGCTGGGCCCGGCTGCAGGTGCAGCGCGAGCAACTCGCTCGACTCGATGATCTCCTGCCGTTACCGCGACTCATCCTGCCGAAGCTCACGGTCCCGCGACTCACGCCCGACCATCTCGACGTGCTCGCCGAGGCGTTGGCCGCCGAACCGGAGCGGCCACGATGACCATCCGTCGTGTGGGCGCGCCACTCGCTCACCTGCTCGATTCCGCCGACCTCCTCGTGACGTGCGGCCCCGGCGGCGTCGGCAAGACCACGACTGCCGCGGCGCTCGGATTGGCGGCGGCACGCGCCGGCCGTCGGGTGGTCGTGGTGACCATCGATCCTGCCAAGCGGCTCGCGGATGCCCTGGGCATCGACGCGGCCGGCTCGAACCATCCGCACCTCGTGGCAGGAGCGGTCAAAGGACCTGGTTCGTTCTCCGCACTCATGCTCGATGCCGAGAAGACCTTCGACCAGCTGATCCGCGACCGCGCAGGCGACGCAGCCGAGTCGATCCTGAACAACAGCGTGTACCGCAGCATCGCCGGTTCGTTGGCAGGCGCACAGGAATACATGGCGATCGAGCGGTTGCACCAACTCCACCACAGCGGTGACTATGACCTCGTCGTGATCGACACCCCGCCGTCACGCCACGCGATCGAGGTGCTCGAGGCACCCGACCGCTTGGTGAAGTTCCTGTCGAACCCGGTGTATCGCGCGCTCACGATCCCCACACGTTCGTTCGCGAAGGTGACGAACGCGGCATCGAGTGCATTCCTGTGGACCGTCAAGCGGCTCGCGGGACCGAAGATCGTGGAGGAGACGATCGAGTTCTTCCGCTCGATCTCGGGACTCGAGGCCGGACTGCGCACCCGCGCCGCCGAGATGTCCGCACTCCTCCGAGCCGATCACACCGCGTTCGTGCTCGTGTCGAGCCCGCGCGCCGAGGCGATCGACGAGGCGAGCTTCCTCGCGACCGCACTGCACGATGGCGGGTTCCGCCTCGGTGGCGTGGTGGTGAACCTCGTGCACCCCCTGCCGCCGTCGCTGCACCTCGACGACGAGGTACTCGACGCGATCACCGGTCCGCTGTCCGAACAGATCGCTTACCACCGCGAGCTGACGGCACTCGCCGTGGAAGAGCGAGCCGAGCTCGAGACACTGGTCGCGCTGGCGAACGGTGCACCGGTGTGCGAGGTGCCCTTGCTCGACCACGATGTCCACGACGTGGATGCACTGATCGAGCTCGGCGGCGTGCTGATCGACTGAACCCGACAGGACGTCGATCGTCGGGCCGTCGGGCCTCTGACGCGGACGCGGTGAGCAACCCGCTCAGGCGGGCCGCTTCCACGTCAGGACCACGCCCTGGCCGGTCATCAACAGCGATCCCGGCATCACCCGCAACCGACGTGGTTCGAGCCGGAGGATCCCGAAGCTCTCGGCCTCCGGCCCGGTCCAGCCGGGGATCATCGCTGGGTCGTAGCCCACGGGAGCCGGTCCGTCGACGAATCTGCGCCATCCTGCCTCGCGTTCAGTGGGTTCGTTCTCCCACGCCGAGTCGCAGTCGGCGGTACAGGTGTCGTGGTCAGGCGTCCAGTAGGTGAGCGACACGCGGGCCTCGTGGGCGAGGTCGGCGGCCTTGGCCGACAGTGGCGAGGTGGCCACCCACCCCGTCAACTGCTCATCACGCAACTCCCAGATCGGATGCAGCACGCGCGTGCGCCGGCGCGCCCGACGCGTGGGTCGTAGCCACCGTGCACCACACGATGCGGTGCGCCATCTCGACGAAAGCAGGGGCGACGACGGAGAATGCGGCCATGCCAACCGACCGTACTCCTCGGGCGATCGGCGGGGTCACGGGAGTTCGGCTCCGTGAGATCGAGCCTCGCGACACACCAGCAGTGCGCGAACTGGTGCTTGCCGGATTGGCGGAGCACTGGGGATCTGTCGATCAGACGCTCAACCGCGATCTCGACGATCTCGCTGTCGCGCACCCAGGCAGCTACACACTGGTCGCGGAGGATCCGGACGGGTCGATCGTCGGCACGGGCACCCTGGCACCACGGAGCGAGCACGACGTCGAGGTGCTCCGGATGTCTGTGGCGACGCACCTGCGCGGTGCGGGCCTGGGGCGACGCATCCTCGACGAGCTCGTGGCGGTCGCCTTTCGCTGGGGAGCGCGGTCCGTCGTGTTGGAGACGACCGCCAGCTGGACAGCGACCGTCGCGTTCTACGAACACTGCGGGTTCCAGATCACGCACTATGCGGAGGGACCCTTCGGTCCGGACGCCTGGTTCGAACGCCGCCTCGAGGGACTCACCGGAGCACCACCCGTCGGTCGATCAGGCGACGGCGGCGCGTCGATGTAGAGGGCTGACAATTCACCCGCGAGCCGGACGAGCTCTCGACGCACCTCAGGTGGACCGAGCACCTCGACGGCGTCGCCGAAGCCACCGATCTCGCCCGCGATCTCGCCCGCACCTCGGGCCCGGATCTCGACCTCGATGCGCCTGTCGGGCGCGGCCGCCCCGATCTGCAGACGTGTGCCCAGCACGTACTGCACCATCCGCATCGACTCGGGCCGCACGAGCGCCCGGACGCGCAGCGGCATTCGCATCTGGTCGACCTCGTCAGCGATCGCCTGCCAGGCCTGCGAGAGATCGAAGTCGGGCGGCCGTGCGGCTGGCCGGCCCGTGTGCTCGATCGACATGATGCGATCGACTCGGAACGTGCGCTGACCTGCTTCGGTCTGTGCCACGAGGTACCAGCTCGATCCTTTCGCTGCAAGCCCGAGCGGTTCCACAACACGAGTCGTCGACTCGCCGGTGCGGGAGCGGTATCCGAGTTGCAACTGCAACGATTCCACCACCGCACGCTGGACCGCCTCGAGCTGATCGGGCGCGGCTCGCGGCTCGCGTCCACCCCACCCGGACCGATCCACCACGATCGACGATGACGCCTGCTCAGCTGCAGCGCGGAACTGTTCCGGCAGTGCACGCACCAACTTGCGCAGCGCAGCGCGCAGCTCGGGAGTCGTGCCCGACGACGGTCCCGCCACGAGGAACAACGCACGCGCCTCGGCCGACGTGAGTCCACTGAGATCGGTGCGCCCTCCGCCTGCGAGCCGGTACCCGCCACCCCTGCCCTGTTGCGAGTACACCGGCAGCCCCGCCATGCCGAGCGCTTCGAGATCCCGCCGCGCGGTCCGTCCACTGATCTCCAGCTCCACCGCAACCTCATCGGCAGTCACGTGACCGCGTTGTTGCAGCATCAGCAGAATGGCCACGAGTCGGTCGGCTCTCATGTCCTCGATCATTCCACGAGAACCGGACACAAGGCGTCCGGTTTGGTTGCAACGGTGGTCGACATGACGAACATCACGACACCCGCCTGCACACCCGATCTCACCACTCCCCTGGCGGTGGACGATCCCCGCCCCTTCTTCGCCCGCGCCGTCGCGACGGCCGGCGAGACCATCGCCGGGGTCAACGACGACCAGTTCTGCCTCCCCACGCCATGTGACGACTTCGACGTTCGCGACATGCTCGGTCACCTCGTCGAAGTGATGCAGCGGCTGGCCGTCGTCAGCGCCGGAGGTGATCCGTTCCACCTCGGCCAGGAGTGGCGTCTCGGCAGCGCCGCCACTGTCGCCGACTGGAGCGCGGCATGGGCTGTCGCTGCGCACCGTGTGCAGGAGGTGTGGACCGAGGACGTACTCGACCGTCTCCTGACGCTGCCATGGGCCACACTGCCCGGCCGAGTCGCACTGGCGATCTACACCAACGAGGTCACGGTGCACACATGGGACCTCGCCATCGCCACCGGCCAGAGCCCGGCCTGGCACGAACCGACACTGGCGCTGGCATACGAGGCGATCCGCATCGGCCTTCCGGCCGAGGGTCGGACGGCACTGATCGCGGCCGCGATCTCGGAGATGGACGAATCGGTACGCGACGAGGTCGAGGCAGAGGGCGCGCCCTTCGGCGACGTCGTGGCCGTACCTGCCGACGCGCCGCTGATCGATCTCCTCGTCGCCTGGAATGGTCGTCGCCCCTGAGGCACTCGCTGCTGTGAGGTTCTGGTCGCGCTCCTCCGCACCTTCCGAGCTAGACCGCGACCAGAACGCGAGGTAGACACACGACATGGGTGAAACGATCAACTCGGCACAGCGGCAGACGGTCAGCGCTGAGGCAGTCGAGGGCGGGATCTGGGTGGTGTCCATCCGGCGTCCCGAGGTGCGCAATGCGGTCGACGGTCCCACGGCGGCCTCGCTCGCCGCCGCCTTCCGGGAGTTCGACGAGCGCGACGACCTGTTGGTGGCCGTCCTCACCGGCGCCGAGGGCACGTTCTGCGCCGGGGCCGACCTGAAGGCGGTGAGCACCGGCAACGGCAACCGGGTGGACGCCGATGTCGCCCTCGACGGTCCGATGGGTCCGACACGCATGCTGCTCTCGAAGCCGGTCATCGCCGCGGTCGAAGGGCATGCGGTGGCCGGTGGACTGGAGCTCGCCTCATGGTGCGACCTGCGCGTCGCTGCCGTGGACGCCGTGTTCGGCGTGTTCTGCCGCCGATGGGGCGTGCCACTGGTGGACGGCGGGACGGTGCGGCTCACCCGTCTGCTCGGCCACAGCCATGCGCTCGACCTGATCCTCACCGGGCGCGGCGTGAGTGGCGAGGAAGCCCAGCGGATGGGGCTCGCCAACCGCTTGGTGCCCACGGGCCAAGCGCTGACGGCAGCGGTCGAGCTCGCCCGCCAGATCGCCGGGTTCCCGCAACGGTGCATGCGCAGCGATCGCACGTCGAGCTATGACCAGTGGTCGCTGCCGCTCGACGCAGCGCTCGCCCGAGAGACCGAGCTCGGCATCGCCACGATCCGCTCTGGGGAGACCTTGGCCGGCGCTCGACGTTTCGCCGACGGCGCCGGCCGACACGGCTCGCTCGGCTGATCGCAGCATTCTGGTCGCGATCTCTCGCCCGTTCCGCGGCACAAAGCGACCAGAACGAAATCCTGAGCGCAGCGTTCTGGTCGCCGACGGCGCCGGCCGACGGCTCGCGCGGCTGATCGCAGCGTTCTGGTCGCGATCTCTCGCCCGTTCCGCGGCGCAACGCGACCAGAACGGGATCGCCGTCAGTCCAAGGCGCCGTTTGCAAGGATCTCGTTGCCGCGGCGCACGTCGTCGAGGTGATGGATCGGATCGTGGATGAAGTACCTGGCAAAGCTGTCGACGGTGAACTCGGCGCCGTCAGAGCGGACACCGGTACGCGCCCACTGGTCGTCGCCCACGAAGTCGAACCTGGCACTGATCACCTTCGGCCGCGACCGCGAGCTCACCGGCCACGACAGCAGGGTCCTGGAGGTCGTAGCGATGCTCCACGGCGGTCACGTCCTGGTCCCAGTTGGCGAACAGTGGCGCATCGTCGGTGAGCATCAGCTCGAGCCGCCGATCGAACAGGCGGAACACATCGCGCACATGACACCCGTATTCGACTGCCGACCATCTGTCGGCGGTCGGGCGCAGCCGCGCGTGAGGATGGGCCAGCAGCTCCCGCCAGATCGGCACCTGGCTGCGCACGAGGCCGGGCACATCGCACGCCGGCGTGGCGAGAGCATCGAAGCCGCAGTCGGGACACGGGCGTTCGAGCACCCAGGTCCAGTTCTTGTCATCGGGGGAGATCGGGGTCGGGGCGGGCTCGTCGGTAGGCATGGCCATGATCCGACCGTAGTCAGGCAGTACGATGCAGGCGCCCTGGTTTCCCTCCTCGTCGGTGTTCCCGCACTGCCCTGATCAGGACACGGAACGACATGAACCCACCGCTGGACCGCACGCCGCACTCCCCGCCCCGCGACCGGGCGCGCAGCCAGTCGCCCGCCCGCGTTCGCAGCGGCCAGCCCGCGGTCCGCTCGTCGGCCGGGCGATCCGGTGCGACGAGCGGTGACAGCCGGCGCGAAGACACCAAGCGCAGTGAGGATCGGCCCGACCGCCGTCGGTCGAACGCCACCCGTGCACCACGCGACGTGCCGGTCACGAGCAGCAGTGGTCACGGTCGGCACGACGGTCACGGTCTGCGCGACCGCGACCATCACCCGCACGGTCACCACAAGGTCGACCGCCGCCCGCTCCTCGTCGCCGGCGTCGCTGCCACGCTCGTCTGCGGCTTCTTCGCCACCCGCGGCGACGACGCGGACACCGCCGTCGATGTCGTCGCTCCGGCGGCAGCTGCCGCTGCCGCTGCGATCGAGCCAGCGGTTGACACGAGCCAACCACCTGCGTTGCAGGCGGCTGCTCCGGTGGCCGTCCCCGCAGCTGTCGATCCGGCTGCCGTGCCGCCCACAGACGGTGCCCCGGGCCTCGACGGTGAGGATCTCAGTGGTGTCGACGTGTGCCTCATGACCACGCTCTCGTTGCGCATCGGTGAGAGTGGCGAAAGCGTCACCTGCCTTCAACAGGCCCTCAGCGAGCAGGGGTACTACACCGGAGCGCTGAGCGGTCAGTTCGAGCAGACCACGTTCGATGCCGTCGAGGCGATGCAGGCCGACCGCGACCTCTACATCGACGGGATCGTCGGCCGCGAGTCGGCGTTGTCGCTCGGCATCTGGCCCGACGAGGCATCGTTCGTCACACGCACACCGCCACCGGCTCCCGGCGCGATGGACCTCGCCGGGTACCGACTGTCGTCGGTCGCCTCGGCAGGCACTGATGCACCACCCCTGCCCGTGGACTCGGGCTCTGGTCGGCGCCTCGTGTACGACCGCGCGGTCAGCGCGTGTGGGCAGTGGGCAGCGAGGGTGAGATCATCCGGTCCTGGCTGGTGTCAGGCAGCAAGTACAGCAACGAGTTGCCCGGCACCCACGAGGTGTACAGCAGGTCCGAGGTGTCCACTGCGTGGAACGGCAAGGCATGGCTGCCCAAGATGGTGCGCTGGTTGAAGACCGAGCGCGGTGCCATCGGCTTCCACTCGATCCCGTTGCACGTGGAGGACGACTCGCCGTACCAGACCGACGCCGAGCTCGGCACCCGCCTGTCTGGCGGCTGCCAGCGCCAGGCGGTGCTCGACGCCGACTTCTTGTGGGAGTGGGCCGACATCGGCACCAAGGTGGTCGTCGTCTGACACCCCTGCGGGGTGATCACGCCCGATCGGGGCGCATCCAGCATGCATCACGGATGTCAGGCTCGGGTCTCGACCAGCGCCGACGAGTTCGCGATCCGAGGCGGTCCTCGCCTACGAGAGCGGCCTGGTGGTGCCCGGCAGCTGAGCCCGTCCGCCCCCGGCCGGTGAGCTCGAGCCCGAGTTGCTGTGCATCGACTGCTCGCCCTCGTCGGAGACAGCCGCGAGGTCGAACAGGGTGTCGTCCTCCACGGACACCACACCCGGAACCCTCTCCAGATCCTCACGGTCGCCAGTCAGCACGACGGCGATCACGCCGGGGGCGACGATCTCGGCCGACACCACGCCGGGCAGCTCGACGAGCACCGCGAGGAGTTCGTCGTCCGTCGGCGGTTTCGAAGGTGGACCGCCGATCACCGGTCGCTCGGTGTCCGCCGGCTCGGTCGTGGCCGTCTCCTTCTCCGGCCCGGTGTTCTCGGGATCGGTGTTCTCGGGCCCGCTGACTTCCGAGTCGCCGTTCTCCGGCCCGTCGTTCTCCGGCCCGTCGTTCTCCGGCCCGTCGACGGTGACGGGTGTGGTGGTGGCCGTGGTCGAGGCCCTCTGGCCGGCCACCTCGATCAATCGGCCAGGGATCATCACGTATCGTCGACCGGGCTCGCCGACCACGCCGTCCACGTCCTGAACGAGTACCGACAACGGCTGATCGGCGAACGACGCCAAGAGGTCGAACTCAGCCTGGGTGAGGACGCGCTCGGTCTGCAGCGATCCGTCGGGGATCATCTCGGGTTCGCTGGTGCCGTCGGCGCGAGTGACCAGCACGTCGGGCGTGCCCGAGGCGATCTCCGTGCGTATCGCCCCGGCGGGCGAGGCCGCCCCATCAGTGGTGACGGTCGCAACGACAGTCGATGGAGCGAGGCTGGCGGCCGCCGCATCGGTTGTGACCGTCACCTCCGCCACGGGAGCGACCGTGCTCACGGGCAGCGTGGTGCCCGGCCGCGGCGTGTCGGGCTCGGTCACATCGGGCTCGATCACCTCGGGGCCGGTCACATCGGGCTCGGTCTCCTGGACCTCGTCACCGGTGCCGCCCGTCGGCGCGTTCTCGGTGAGCACCACCACATGGTCGTAGCCGTCGCCCCCCGTGGTGGGCACTGCCACCAACGCTGGATCAGGTCCGGTGGACGCGGTGGTCGCCTCGGTGGCGCCGTGCTCACTTTCCCCACCGCCGCAAGCCGACGTCATCAGCGCGATCGCGCCCATTGCTGCCGCAATCCGTCGCGTCCTCGGCGTTGCGCCCGCCTTGATTGCCTTCACCTCGACCTCGCGTCCGTGCGCGACACCTGATCCGGGTGTCCACGGGTCGACGGTCCACGGCCTCGAGATCGACTGCCGTGACCTTGCGCGAACGTTGACACTGCGCTCACGCGGTGTCAACGCTCTGACAGAACCTTGACGGTTCGGTCAGACCCGGGGTGGTCGACACGAACGCGGTCGACCACGACGCCTGCGGTGCAGGATCAGCCCTCACCGATCACGATCACCAGCGCGGCAGCGTCGCACACCACCACCACCACCGTCGGTCCGGTCGTGCCGCTCAGTCGGCGAAGGAGCTCGGGGCCGTCACGCGACGCACCCGTTGCCCGATCGCACTCGACGCCCACGCCACGGCACCGATCACGACGGGCAGCCCCAGGACGGCCACGACGACGAAGAGCCATGGGAACGTCGCAGGTTGCCGCGCCGCGGCGACCGCCAACCTGAGCGTGCCGAACCCGAGCGGGATGGCGAGCACCATGCCGACGAATGCGAGCACCCACGCCTTGGCTCCGGCGATGCGGGCAAGCACCGCCGGGCTCGCCCCGATGGCGACCAGCGTGTCCCGCTCGTCGCGACCTTCGGCGGCCCACAGCGCCATGCCCAGCGAGACGATCAACGCCATCAGCAGCAACGTCCCGCCGATGGTGCCGAGGCGCACCCAGTTGACCCACTCGTCGCTGCCACACCGGCAGTCGGTCTGGATCGCGAGGTAGCTGGCGTCGCGGTCGAGATCGACGAACACCTGTGATTCGATGTCGCTGGCGTTGATCCCGTAGATGTCATCCACTTCGGTCCGGGTGAGGTCGTGATCTGCCCTGCCGAACAACACCGGCGCTTGCCGCTCGAGGCCCGCGTTCGACACGTACTGCGGCGTGACGAACGGCGTGTAGTAGTTGAACGCCACGTCGGGGATGATCACCACCTCCGGCTCGGGCAGCGTGATGTTCTGCCCGGACCAACCCGTTCCGTAGCCCGCGTATGCGTCGTCGCCGGACGATGGGTCGAGCGAGAAGACGTCCAGCTTGGCGAGGCTGGCTCGCTGCGTCACCGACAACCCCATCAACGCCAGCAGCGCGTCGTCGGCCACGTACACGGGGCTCGACCGGAGATCGGTGCCCACGGTGGATGCTTGTACCCATCGCGTCGGCCCGACGATGGCCTCGATCTTCGATCGGCTGTCAGGCGCCACCACATCGGGATCGACGAGCTCCGTCAGCTGGGTCCGGTCGTCGAACGCTTCCGCTCGGAGCATGATCACATCCGGGTCCCATCGCGTGATCGAGTCGCGGATCTCGTTCCGCACCTCCTGTTCACCGGCGGCAGCGATCGCGGTGCCCGCGGCTCCGACCGCCACGATCGCCGCGAGCAGCGCCGCTGCCCGGGCGCGATGACGACCGAGGCTGCGCGAAGCGAGCATCGGCACGCCACGGCGGCGCGATCCAGCTCGTGCGACCAGGTCGATCACCAGTGGACACAAGCAACAGACGCCGGCCAAGACCGCCATGCCGGCGAGCACCACGGCGATGCCAGCCACGGTGAAGTCGGACCCGCCGTTGTTCGCATTGTGTGCCGAGACGGTGGCAACGAAGATCACGGCGAGCCCGCCACCCAGCAGGGCAACCCCGAGCGGCAGCTGGCGACGACGGACCGGCGGCACCGGGCGGCGACCACCGAGCGCCGACAGCACCGACATTCCCGCCATCGATCGGGTCGGCACGATTGCCGCGACCGTTGCGACGATCACTGCCGTGAGCGCGACGATCAGCCAGTCGGCCGGGTGCCAGGCGAGCCGGCCGTCGTTGCGGATCGGCTCGGCGAACACACGCACCAGGCCGAGCCCGCCGGCGACGCCGACTGCGGCACCGACGAGACCCGTCCAGGTGCCCTGCAGTGCCAGGAACCGCCGGAGCAGCACCGGATCGGCGCCCGTGGAGCTCAACTGCCCGATCGTCACGAGCTGTCGCCGACCGCTGACGGCGAAGGCCGCGGCGACAACGAGCCCCAGCACCCCCATCAGCAATACGCCGAACAGCCAGCCGAGGAACAACGTCCCCGGGTCGGGGGCGGGCGTGGCGGAGGACCGCAGCTCGAGGCCGACGGTGATGCCGACCGGCGCTCCCGTCGTCCCATCGATCTCAGGGATCTCGATCACCGGAAACGGCACTGCGGGTGCTGCTGGCGGAAACCCCGTTGCGCCTGCAGCCTCAGCGGCGAGGGACGGATGCTTCAACAAGAGCTCGTAGGTGACCACTTCGGGCCGGATCGCGGTGAGATCGAAGCCGGGAGCCAGCATGCCAGGCGCTCCGGCGTCAATGCCGATCTCGCCGATACCGACAACGCTGAATGTTTGGTCCGGACGCACGAGCGTCAGCCGGCCGCCGATCCCGACCTCGAGGTCGGCTGCAAGATCAGGATCGAGCACGGCCTCGTCGTCCGCCGTAGGGAGCCGACCCGACAGGTTCCGTACCGTTCCATCGTTGAGCGGGTCGTTCATGTCACGGGCGACGACCGTGGCGGCCACCAGCTCGTCCGGGTTCGCGGTCGACCGGATCGGAACGTAGGCGTACGGCGACCAGGTCCACTCGGTGCCAGCGGGGAGCTGGGCATCGACGTCGGCCCGGGCGTCGGCTCCCGAGGACCATACGGACAGCCGGGCATCGGCGGTGCCGAATCGCAGCGCGGCGTCCGGAGGCAGCCGATCGCTGCGATACGCGACGTCCGCGACCACTAGGGCCCCGACCGGCACGGCGATCAACAGCACCGAGAGCAGCGTGCGCCAGGGGCGGCGGCGCAGCTCTCGCCGGGCGAGTCGGGCCGCCGTGCGCCACCGGCCGGTCTGTGCCGACAGCGTGAGCGGCACGCTGACGATCGGTGGGACGTCGCAGTCGACGCCGAGGCGGTCGAGCACGTCGGTCACCGCAACGCTCCGGTCGCGGCGCTCACCGGGCGCGCCGTGTCGTCGACGATGCGGCCATCTCGGAGGAACACCACACGGTCGGTCCAGCTGGCGAAGCGGGGTTCGTGGGTGACGAGCACGACGGCCGTGCCGAACCGGGAGGGCAGCTCGGCGAGGAGTTCGATCACCGCGTCGCTCGTCACCGTGTCGAGCGATCCCGTCGGCTCGTCCGCGAGCAGCACGCTGCGCTCACCCACGATCGCCCGGGCGATCGCGATGCGTTGCTGTTGGCCGCCGGAGAAGTCGTCGGGATAGCGATCCACACGGTGGTCGAGTCCCACCGCAGCGAGCGCCGCACGAGCCCGAGACCGGGCCTCCTTGGCGCTCACCCCCTCCAGTTCGAGCGGCAGCGACACGTTCTCCAACGCCGTCAACGAGGCGAGCAGGTTCAGCCGCTGGAACACGTAACCCACCTCACGACGACGCAGCGCCGCCCGGTCGGTGATGCTCATGTCGGCCACATCGCGGCCGGCGACGTACACGCGGCCGGCGCTGGCGTCCTCCATGCCACCGGCCAGATGCAGCAGCGTGCTCTTGCCGCATCCGCTGGGGCCCATGATCGCGACGAACTCGCCGGGCTCGATCCGCAGCGACACTCCGCTGAGGGCGCGCACCTCGTTCGAGCCGGCACCGAAGCTCTTGACGACGTCGAAGAACTCGACGGCTGCGTGCGCGGCGGTCGGGTTGGTGGAGTCGAGGTTCATCGTGATGCCTTTCGGTGTGCGTGCTGACTGGTCGTGATGGTGCCCTTGGTCGCGCCCTCGGTCATGGCGCCGCGGCGCTGGAGGTGTTCTTCACAGGTGTCCAGCCATCGCAGATCTGCTTCTGCCCGGGCAACCAGTGCGTCGGTGACCAGGTGGGCGGCGAAGGTCTCGTCGCCGGCGGCACGGCGCTCGCGGCGCTTGGCCTGCAACAGGGTGAGCAGCACCGTGCGCTGATGAGTGATCACTCGCAAGGCGTGATCGTCGGCGCGTTCGATTGCCATCAAGACCTTGAGCATCAGTTCGTCGCGAGGTGGCGGGTCGTCAGAGGGCACCGCCTCCCACCACTCGCCCAGCGCAGCGACGCCGTCGACGGTGATCGCATAGGTCTTCTGCCCGGGAGCGGTCTCGCCCTCGGCGCCGCGCACCTCGACGAACCCGTCACGCTCGAGCCGGTCGAGGGTGGTGTACACCTGACCGACGTTGAGCGGCCACACACCGCCCGTCGCCGCTTCGAACTCGGTCTTCAATTGATAGCCGTAGCGGGGCCCCTCGTGGAGCAGCGCCAGGAGTCCTTCTCTGACTGCCATACATACCGAGTATGGTACATACTCGGTATGCCGTCAACCCACACCCCACCGCCCCTCGCGATGAGAGATGAGCGTCGGTAGCGCACTCATCTCTCATCGCGATTGGGTGTGGGGTCGAACTACGGTGGCGCCGTGACCTACCGGTTTCGGGCCGAGTTGTGGAGGTACCCGGGGCAGCACCCTTGGTACTTCGTCACGCTGCCGTTCGAGCACGCCGACGAGATCGACGAGATCACCAGCGCAAGATCCACCCAACGCGGCTTCGGTTCCGTGCGCGTGAAGGTGACCGTCGGCGCGACGACGTGGAACACGTCGGTCTTCCCCGACACGAGATCCAAGTCGTACGTGCTCCCGGTGAAGAAGCAGGTGCGCAGCGCTGAGGGGCTCGTCGACGGCGACCCCGTCGACGTCGAGCTCGAACTCCTCGACGTACCGGGATGACCGACATCGTGGATGGCCCGGGTCGCCCTCGCCGACGAATCGCCGCGCGTCGCGTTCGCCGGGCAACCGCGGTTCCGGCTCGCAGAGTTTTGCTTCCTGTGCGTAACGTCCCGCCCGCATCGCACGGTCCAGGGAGGCACTGATGAAGTTCGGATTGGCATTCGCCAGCAGCATCGCCATCGATGGTGAGAACGCACTTGATATCTGTCGACGAGCCGAAGCCGCCGGGTTCGAGTCGATCTGGGGTGGCGAGCACGTTGTGCTCCCCTCCACCATCGAATCTGCGTATCCGTACACCGCCGACGGCAAGATCCCGGCCGAGCCGGACACGCCGATCCCCGATCCGCTCATCTGGCTGGCCTTCGCCGCAGCTGCAGCGCCGACGTTGCGTCTCGGTACCTGCATCTTGATCGTCCCGCAGAGGAACCCGCTGGTGTTGGCGAAGGAGCTGGCAACCCTCGACCGTCTGTCGGGCGGCCGTGTGGAGCTCGGTCTGGGCGTCGGCTGGATGAAGGAGGAGTTCGATGCGCTCGGTGTGTCGTGGGAACGTCGCGGCGCTCGCAACGACGAGTACGTCGCTGCGATGCGTGCGCTGTGGGCCGGACCCCATGCCGAGTTCCACGGCGAGTTCGTCGACTTCGCGCCCGTCACCTGCAGCCCGCGGCCCGTGCAATCGTCGATCCCGATCCTGGTGGGTGGCGACACCGAGGCGGCGATCCGACGTGCGGTGAAGATCGCCGACGGCTACTTCCCCGGTGAAGGTGACGCCGAGCGTCTCGGCAGTCTGATCACCCGACTCCGCGCTGCGGCCGATGCCGGAGGACGCGACCCGAACAGCATCGAGATCAATGCGATGTTCGGCGTGCAGATGGCCGATCCCATCGCCGGCGTCGAGCAGCTCGCCGCGCTCGGTGTCGGTCGGGTCATGATCCCCGCCTTCTTCTTCGCCGGGCCCGGCGGTCTCGACCGCCTGAGCGAGTTCGGCGAACGCGTCATTCCCTCAGCAAGCCACTGATTCACACCACGGCCGACGGCCATCTCGAGCAGGAGGATCTCGTGCACAGTTTCGATCTGAAGGGCAAGGTGGCTGTCGTCACCGGGGGCGGCCAGGGCATCGGCGAGGGCATCGCCAAGACCTACGCCGAAGCCGGCGCTGCCGTGGTGGTCGCGGCCCGCCACGTCGACCGCATCCAACGGGTGACCGACGAGATCGTCGCTGCCGGCGGCAAGGCGATCGCCGTGGCAACCGACGTCACCGATCGGGCTGCGCTCGAAGCGCTGGCCGACGCAGCGGTGAACACCTTCGGTGGCCTCGACGTGTGGGTGAACAACGCGGGCGGCTCCCCGGTGCGCGCCCCCTGCGCGAGCTCTCCGAGGCGGATTGGGACGCCTGCATCCGGTTGAACCTCACCGCCGTGTGGATCGCGTCGATGATCGCAGCCGATCGGATGACCAACGGTGGAACGATCATCAACGTCACCTCACCGGCAGCCACCCGCGGTGTTCCCGGCAGCGGTCACTACGGTGCAGCCAAGGCCGGAGTGAACTCGCTGACGATGACGATGGCGCTCGAGCTGGCGCCCACCATCCGGGTGAACGGCGTCGCCCCCGGCTACGTGCCCACCGAAGTGATGATGACGGCGCTCGACATGGACGTGCCCGACCTGGAGAAGCTGGCCAACGCCCGCATCCCGCTGAAGCGTCTCGGCACCCCCGATGACATCGCCGCCGCAGCGCTCTACCTGGCATGCGATGGTGGCGGATGGGTGACCGGCCAGACCATCACGGTCGCCGGCGGCCTCTGAGCCGAGCACGCCGAGCTGTCGTTTGCTCACGAAGACGCGATCGAGGGGTCCCCGTACACCACGATGGTGGGCATGGGACAGCTGCGCGTGGAAGTCGTGTATCGGCGTGACCACGCGCGCTTGTGGCGATCTCTGCTCGCGTTCACCGGCGATCCCGACCTCGCGAGCGACGCCGAGGCGGAGGCGTTCGCGCAGGTGCTCCGACGCGGCGATGCTGTCGGCGACGTGGCGGCGTGGGTCTGGCGATCGGCGTTTCGCATCGCCGTCGGGCTGCTGGGCAAGGAACGCTCACGCGCCGAACTGGTCCGCCGTCTCGCCACCGACGAGCGAATCGAGCCGTCCAGCGCCGAGTTCCTCGCGCTGCTCGGCGCGTTGAGCGAACAACAGCGCGCCTGCGTGGCGCTGCGCTACACGGGTGGCTTCACGAGCGAGGAGATCGCCACGTTGATCGGGTCGTCGCCGGGCACGGTGCGCGTACAACTGCACCGAGCGCACGCCACCCTCCGCGCCGAGCTCGACCCGAACGAGATCGAACTGAGGCTCGGATGACCGACGGCAGACGCGAGACCGAGCCAGCGCTCGACCCCGTGCTCTCCGACCGCTTCGCAGCACTCCAGGTCATCGAGGTGCCCGAGGTGTGGGCCGACGCGACCGGCCGAGGCCGCGAGACAGCGTCCGAGCGGCCACACGTCACTGTGGCGATCGCACCGATTCGGATTCGACGGACCCGACCGGCAGCCCCATGGCTCGCAAGCGTCGCCGCGGTGGCCGGGCTGATCGCGGTGATCGCGCTGATCGCCGCAGTTCGTCGCCCGGTGACCGAGCCTCAAGCGGTCCTCCCGACGACCACCATGCCGGCACTGGGCATCGCCACCGTCGGGGCGTCCACGGTCGCCGGGGTCACCACGATCGATCTCGAGCTCACCTTCGACGCTGCCGGTGAGGAGTTGTTGCCCAACGCGGTGTATGTCGTGCGCGAGGGCGCTTCGTTTCCGGAGGCGGTCGAGTTCACCGGCTGCCTCGCGCAAGACGACCTGCAGACCAAGTTGATCCAGCCGGCGTACGCGATCGACACCGGCGTGACCGAAGCCACCGAGTGCGGCTTCGGCAGCATCTTGCTGCGGCCCGGCGATCGGTCGGCGCTCACGATCACGACCCGCGTGCTCCCCACCGGCGTGTACCGCGTGGCACTCGGCGGTTGGAGCTCGGCGCCATTCGAAGTCGTCGCGGCCGATCCGACCCCCACCGATCCCACTCCCACGAGCGCGGTGGCACCGGCACCTGTCGAGTTCACCGCGTTGTCGCTGATGGAGCTTCCCGACGGCTACACCTTCGTGTCGGCCACGCGCGACCGTTCGGGCGACCCGCAGGTGGGGATGGCTCGCTTCGTCGGCCCTGCAGGCGCGCCCGACCTCGTCCTGATCTCGAGGGCCATCCCCGACTTCTTCGAGAACCCGATCGAACTCGGTCGCATGACCTGGCCGGTGAACGGACGTACGGTCGTCAACGACGGCGAGGGCGACGGTTCGTGTCTGCCCGACACATGCTCCGTTGGCGTGCAGTGGGACGAGACGACTGCGGTGTCGGTGACGTGGTCCGCGAGCGAGGAGTCCGGCGCGGAGCTCGGCCCGGACCACACGCTCGAATCGCTCGTGGTGATCGCAGCGACGCTGATCGAAGTGGAGCCGACGTTCTACATCGCCGGTTCGATCGCGCCGGCCGACGGTGCGTGACGGCGTCGGTTCACGGCGTCGGTTCACGGCGTCGTTCACGGCGTCAGTTCACGGCGTCAGTTCACGGCGTCAGTTCACGGCGTCGTCAGGGAACGAGCGGCATGGCGTTCGACCAGCGCGGCGAGGGACGACTCCGGACCCGGGCGTCGGTAGTGGTAGCCCTGCACCAGGTCGGCGCCGATCAGGGTCACCACCTCCGCCTGCTCGGCGGTCTCCACGCCTTCGGCCACCACCTCGAGACCGAGCGAATGGGCGAGGTCGACCACCGATTCGCAGAGCCGGCGCGAACGACGACTGCGGTCGATGTTGGAGATGAAGCTCCGGTCGATCTTCACCACGTCGATCGGGAAGCGGTCGAGGTAGGTCATCGACGAGTAGCCGGTGCCGAAGTCGTCGATCGCGAGACGGGCGCCCAGGCCGCGCAGGGCCTGCAGCCGTCCGACAGCACCTTCGGGGTCGCGGAGAGCGTCGGTCTCGGTGATCTCCAACAGCAGCCGGTTGGCCGGCATCTGGGTGCGGGCGAGCACGTCGATGATCCCGTCGACGAGGTCATCATCGTCGATGTGCTGTGGTGAGAGGTTGACGGTCAGTTCGAGAGAGCGTGCCGCCTCACCGAGGTTGACGATCGCCGCGCAGGCCTGTTCCAGCACACACCGATCGAGCCGGCGGGCGACGCCGAGCCGTGCCGCGAGCGGGATGAACTCGCTCGGCGGCACAACGCCCTGTGTGGGGCTCACCCAACGAGCGAGTGCCTCGAAACCGTGGAGCGATCCGTCAGCCGTCCAGAACACGGGCTGGTATGCCACCTGAAGACTGCCGTCACCGACCGAGCGTCGCAGTTCGGCCTCGAGCTCGGTCCGTGCCTCGGCGGCACGCCCCATCCAGTCCTCGAAGAACACCACGCGGCCACGGCCGTCGGCCTTGCCGCTGTACATCGCGATGTCCGCACGGCGGACGAGCTCCTCGGGGCTGGTGTCGAGGCTGCCGGGCTCGTCATACATCGCGACACCGACCGTGGCACTCACCGCGTAGGCACGATCACCGATGCCGATGTCCTCGCCCAGCGAGTCGAGCAGGCGCTCGGCCACGTCTTCTGCCGTGAACCGGTCGGCTTCTTCGAGCACCACGACGAACTCGTCACCACCGAGTCGAGCAGCGGTGTCGTGCCCACGGATCTCTGCACCGATCCGTCGAGCGGTTTCCACCAGCACGGCATCGCCTGCATCGTGGCCGCGACCGTCGTTGATCGCCTTGAAGCCGTCGAGGTCGATGAACATCAATGCAAGTGGGCGCCCGTGACGTGCCGCTCGATCGAGGCTCACCCGCAGCCGATCGAGCAGCAGCCGCCGATTCGGCAGTCCGGTGAGCTCGTCGGTGAGCGCCTCGTTCATCGACTCAACGGTCTGGGCGTCCATGATCGCAAGACCAGCGTGGTCGGCCAGCGACTGCAGCACCTCGCACTCGGCCATCGAATACGTGCGGTTCGCCTTGTCGGTCGTCACGATCAGCGTGCCGATCGCCTGTCCTGCCCGACGGATCGGTACGGCGACGCCGCTGCGGGAGGGGGCGGGGTCGAGTTCGTCGGTGTGCACCAGCCGGTTGGTGTGATAGGCGCGTTCGCCGAGGCCGACATCGTCGAGCAGGGCCTCGCACGGATCGAGCCCCGTGAGACCATGACTTGCGACGAGCTGCAGGCCGTCGGGACCGTCCGGAGGCTGCAGCTCGACACCGATCACCGGATCTCCGAGCAGCTGGTGCGCACCATCCACGACGGCGTCGAGCACTTCGCGCAGTGGGGCGCGGCGCGAGATCGACGCCTGGATCCGCACGAGTCGCGAGAGGAAGTGTTGTCGCTCCCGCAGCTGTTCGTGCAGGACCCGGTTGCGTTGGGCGAGCTCCATCTGGGAGCGCAGCGACTCGCGGAAGCGCTCCTCCTCGGTGAGGTTGCGGAAGCACACCACCACGCCTCCGACCGCAGGGTCTGCCGAGAAGTCGACCAACGTCGCCTCCACCGGCCGCCAGTCCTCCTCGCTGCGCACCCTCATCCGTACCGAGCATCGGTTGCCGGTGCCGACCACGGCGAGGAACCCGTTCAGAGCGTCTTCGAAGTCGTCGTGGTGCACGAACTGGGACGGATCAAACGACGTCGCTTCGCCGCCCGGCTCCTGGTCGAGGAATGCAGCCACCGCGGCATTGGCATAGATGAGGGAGAACTCGCTGTCGAGCACCATGATCGCGTCCTCGACGCAGTCGAGGAGCCGGTGCGCATCAAAGCGTGCCAGCCCCCCGGCCGCCCATCCCCGTGCGCTCGAATCCGCCATATCGGCAAGATGTATCGGCCACACCCACCAGGAACTTCAGCTGATTCTCAGTATCGACACCCCCACAAAGAGGCCCTTGGCTCCCGGCGTGAGCCCTTCTCCCGAGCGAGCCTCACTCGTACGGTCGGTCGATCTCAAGCGGGTTGCTTGCCCATGATGATCATCGCGAGGACCTCGTCCTTGGTGACCTCGGTCTTGTTGACGATGCCGACCATCTTGCCCTGGAGCATCACGGCGATGCGGTCGGCCAGATCGAACACGTCATGGATGTCGTGGCTGATGAGGAAGATGCCGATCCCCTCGGCCTTGAGTTGGGTGATGAGCTCGCGAACCTGGGCCGTCTCGGCCGGGCCGAGCGCAGCAGTCGGCTCGTCCATGATCAGGATCCTCGCGTTGAAGTGCACCGCGCGGGCGATCGCGACCGATTGACGCTGCCCACCCGACAGCGATTTCACCGCAGTCTGCAGGTTCTTGAACCGCGGGTTGAGGCGCTGCATCACCTTCTGCGTCGCCGAGTCCATCGCCTCGTCGTCGAGCGCACCCGTCCTGGTACGCAGCTCGCGCCCCAGGAACACGTTGCCGGCCGCATCGATGTTGTCGGCCAGCGCGAGCTTCTGATAGATCACCTCCACCCCAAACGCCCGCGCATCACGAGGATTGTGGATGACGACACGTTGGCCGTTGATGAGGATCTCGCCCTCGTCGGCAGGGTGGGCGCCCGACAGGGTGTGCATCAGCGTCGACTTGCCGGCGCCGTTGCCGCCCACGACGGCGACGACCTCGCCGGGGAACAGGTCGATCGTGACACCGTCGACGGCGTGCAGGCCACCGAATGCCACCTTGATGTCGCGGCAGTTCGCACAGCGGCGTGCCGGTTTTCGTCGCCACGGTGGGGGTCGAGGTATCGGTCATGTCGAGCGCTCCTATCGCCTAGGGCCGGCCTGTCTGGATGACCCAGGCAGCCACGAGGACACCGCCGACCAACGCGCCGAGCACGCCGCCTCTGCGGCGCACCCGCAGCAGCGCGTCGATCGCCACCGCAGTGACCAACACGACGCCGACGACGATGTCTTGGGACGGCGAATCGATGTTGAGCAGTGACATGCCCGATCGCAGCGACTGCATCACCACGGCGCCGAGGACGGCACCTGGGATGGTGCCGATGCCGCCTGAGAACGAGGTGCCGCCGATCACGGCGGCGGCGATGACGTCGAGCTCGTTCTGCACACCGAGGTTGGTGGTGGCCGAGTTGAGTCGGGCGGTCTGGATGGCTGCGCTGACTGCGACGAGCATGCCCATCACGACGTAGGTGTAGGTGATCGTTCGGCGGGTGTTGATGCCGCCGAGCTCGGCAGCTTCGGGGTTGCCGCCGTATGCGTAGACGTACCGACCGAAGCGGCGCCGGCGGGCGAGGTAGTTCATCAGCAGCGTCACGCCGATGAGGATGAGCACCGGGTAGGCGATCCCGACCGGCGTGCCGTCGATCGGCGAGTCGTAACCGATGGCGATCAGCCAGACCCCGAGCAAGACGACGACACAGCCCCCGATCGCGAACCCGACGTCGAGGCCGAGCGGGCGAACGGTCAGGTCATGACGCTGGCGGCGCTGGCGGGCGAAGACGATGCTGAGCACGATGCCCAGGCACACCAGCCCCGCCACGACCCAGCTCTTCCAGTCGCCGAGCGAGCGCTCGGGGGCGCCGCCGAGGTAGCGGAAGGTCTCGTCGAGCGGGGCGAGGGTCTGGCCCTGCTTGCCACCTGTACGAAAGATGAGACCCCGCCAAGCGAGGTAGCCGCCGAGCGTGACGATGAACGCCGGCACACCGACGTAGGCAACGAGGTAGCCCTGCACCCCACCGACGAGCGCTCCCAGCACCAGGCCGATGGCGAGTGCGACCACCCACGTGTACCACTGGTGCTCCTTCAAGCTGTCGATCGTGAAGTTCAAACCGAGCACCGAGATCCGGCCATCGGTCTGTACCAGCGCCATCGTGTAGCCGAGGAAGCCGAGCAGCGAGCCGACCGACAGGTCGATGTTGCGCGTGACGATGATCAGCACCATGCCGGTCGCCATGATCGCGATGGACGCGCTCTGCACCGAGAGGTTCCAGAGGTTGCGCGAGGTGATGAACTTGCCGTCGGACCACGAACCCGACCCCGACACGAGATGGAACGTGATCCAGATGACCGCGAGCGCGACCATCATCCCCAGCAGGCGCGTGTCGACCTCGCTCGCGGTCACGAGCTCGCGCCACGATCGTTTCGATCGCGTGCCGCTGGGCGCGTCGATCGTCGGCGTTGAATCAGTCATCGTTCACCCCACATCGCGATGTACCTGGAAAGAAAGAGAAAGAGAGAGGGAGACAGGGACAGAAAACGGACGGGAGAGACAAACACCCCCCGACCGACATGTTGCCGGGCGGGGGGTGTTTCGCTCATCTCGTGAGTTCGGTCAGGTCAGGCGCAGACGGTGACCTTCGCAGCGTCGACGCCCTTGCAGAGCGTTGCCTTGTCGATCCAGCCGGCGTCGAGCACCACGTTGAGGTTCTCCAGGGTGATGGGGATCGGCTTCAGCAGGATCGAGGCGACGTCATTGCCGCCAGGCGTGGTGAAGGTCGCCGTACCGCCCACCTTGGAGGGATCGGCGTCCTTGCACAACTGGACGGCGGCCTCGCCAGCGGCGGTACCGAGCTCGCGGGCGTCCTTCCAGACGCTCACGGTCTGTGTGCCGAGGGCGATCCGGTTGAGGGCGGACTGATCGCCGTCCTGGCCGGACACGGGGATCTTGCCGGCGAGGCCCTGGGCCTCGAGGGCTGCGACCACGCCACCGGCCATGCCGTCGTTCTCCGACAGCACTGCGTCGATCTCGTTGTTCTCGGCCGTCAGGAACTGCTCCATCGACGCCTGGGCGTTGGCGGGATCCCAGTTGTCGGTGTAGGTCTCGCCGACGATCTCGATGTCGCCTGCGGTGACGGCATCACCGATGATCTCCTCGTAGCCACCGCGCAGGAAGTCAGCGTTGGCGTCAGCCGAGTTGCCCTTGATGATGACGTACTTGCCCTTCGGCACGAGTGCGAACACCTCGCGGGCTTCCATCCGGCCGACTTCGACGTTGTCGAAGGTGACGTAGAGCGCCTTCGGGTCCTCGATCAGGCGGTCGTAGGCGATGACCGGCACACCGCCGGCGATCGCGCTGGCGACGGCCGGCTTGATCGCCGTGCCGTCCTGAGCGAGCACGACGAGCACCTTTGCGCCTTGCGAGATCAGGTTCTCGAGGTTGCTGGCCTGCGTCTCGGCCGACGACTTCGCGTCGTTCGACACGTACGTGCCGCCACCCGCTTCGATCGCAGCCTTGAGGGCCGGCTCATCCCACTTGGCCCAGCGCTCTTCTTGGTAGTTGTTCCACGAGACGCCGACCACGCAGTCGCCACCTCCACCACTGGCTGCTGTCGTGGCAGTAGCGCCACCACCTTCGGTCGTCGTGGTCTCTTCATCGTCGCCACACGCAGCGAGCAACAAGGTCGCTCCCACGGCGATCGCAGTCCAACGTCGAATTGACATCTGAATCTCCCCTCGAATTGTCATTCAGGACGCCGGATCAGGGCGTCCTTACCTGACGGTAACACATTCGTCGTCGCCTCGACCAAACCCTCTCGCCACTCTGAGGACGTGATACGGCCACCGTCCGTCGCAGGGTCAGGGCTGCGCCGTGCCGTCGAAGTAGTCCCTGGCCCGGTCCCATGCACCCGTGCCGCAACGCGCACCGATCAGTCGTCCCTCGACGTCGTCTTCGGTGATGTGGATTCCCATGTACAAGCGAGAGATGCCGGCGAGATCGGCGGCATCGAAGTAGGTCGCCCACTGCAGCGACAACTCCGATGTCGGTCCCTCCTCGTGCAACAGCGAACCGGCCGGAACAGGCGACTCGTACAGGCCGCCCGGGAAGAACTCGCTCCCGGTGATCGCGGTCAGCACCTCGGCCCCGGCGCGGCTGAAGGTGCTGTGACCGGACACGTACCCAGCGAAAGCCGGGGTGACGAACGTCTCGCGCTGGTACGGCACCCAGTCGACCGCAAGAATCCAGCCGACGCCACTGGTCTGTGTCTCAGGGTCCTTGGGGAACCCTCGCCACGTGTGAACCGCGATCTCCCCGACGTGATCGGCCAGAGCCTCGTGGCGCTCGCCCGGCGCGGTCGACTCGGTCGTCACCACCTCGATCAAACCCGGCTCGAGAGGCAGGCCCTCCGGGTCGTACGACGCTCCGTCGGGATCGCTCGACTGCCCCTTGCCGCCGAGGTAGCGGATCATCGAGATCGGTCGGGCCGAGTCGTAGAAACCCTTCAGCCCCCACGCCGCGATGGCCGCGTCGTGCAGCGCACCGTTGAGCGCGAAGTAGGTCTTGACGTCCCACTCGAGTGGGACGAGCACGGGGCCCGCGCCGCCGATGCGGCGCTCGAAACCGGGAGCGTCGGCGGCCGCATTGGCGATGAGGTTCCAATGACCCGGCGGGGTCTCCGAGCGTGGCCCGTCCGCCCAGTACTCGGCGAGCGCGCGCGACGAAGTCGCCACGAGGCACGACCTGAGGTTGGTAGGGAGAGCCGGTGGCCGGGTTCACGTCGTGCCCGTCGCCATCGTTGGTGCCGAGGGTGTTGTCGCCGAGACTGCCCGGCGCGACGTCGATCTGCACGCCGTCGGAAGGGTCGAGCTCGGAGCTGAAACGCACGACGGCGAGCGCCGCTTGCTGGTACGAGTCGTCGGTCGTCGTCACGCCGAGGCGGGGCGGCGGACCGGGATCGATCGGCGTTCCCTGAGACGACGGAGTGAGTGCGAACGGGGTGACGTGTCCCCAATGTGGCCCGATGAACGCCTGCACCTTGCCCGCGATCGGCAGGCCGTTCTGCGCGACCTGCTTGCCGAGTGAGAGCGGCTGCCAAGCGTTCGGGTCGGCCATCACCGTGCCGGACTCGGCAACGACCAGTGGCTCGTTCACGGGCCGGAACGAGCTGTCGACGTACCGCTCGTCCTCGAGGGCGCCGTCGGTGGCGCCGTACTCGATCACGGTCGCGGCGATCCGGTTGCCGAGGTCCGCCGGGCCGTCGCCGTCGATCGCGTCGTAGTCGGTGCGGTAGCACAGCGAGGTCATCACGCCGGCCAGCCGCTCCGGCGCAGTGGTCAGGTCGGACACCGTCGCGTATCGCCACATCAGGATGCGGTACGCCGCGAAGCTGATAGCCGCCTCGCGGGCGGCGGTGACGTCCTCGGCCGTGCGCTTCTCGGTGATGAAGTAGCCGTCGGCATCGGGATCGTACGCGGCCCACGCGTCCCACATCGCGGCTGACGTGTGGAACAGGTTCCTCGCGTGAACCGTTGGCGCTGGGATGACCTCGCGGATCAGATCCAGCACGATCTCGTCCCACACCCGAGCCACGGATCTCCCTCCGACCTCTTCGCGAGCGCAGTCCGAGATCAGGTACGCCGGCGGGGACTCGGACGAAGAACACGCCGGCACGAGCACGCCGGTGAACACCATCGAGACGACGAGCACCGCGGCGGATGTCCCGCTTCGCGAATGATGTGCTCGATGGATCATCACCTTCCGGGACTGTAACCAGCTCGGGTTGCGTGTGGTTCAATCCCGGGGTGACCAAGCACGGCCGTTCCTCGTTCGGCATCGACGGTGCCGCTCGGACGCTGTGCACGATCGCCCTGGTCGCGCCGGTCGCGATGGTCGGTTGTTCGACGACCAAGCCGGAGGCCTCGCCCAACGAGTCGGCTCCGCCGCAGTTCGTCGACGACACCGATGGGTCCGGCATCGACCATCGGTACGACGGTGAGTTCGAGTACTTCGTCGGTGGTGGTGTCGCGTCGTTCGACTGCGACGACGACGGCCGACCCGAACTGTTCCTGGCCGGCGGGACCGAGCCGGCGGCGCTGTTCCGCAACCGCAGCCCCCGTGGCGGTCCGCTCAGGTTCGAGCGAGCCGAGTCGGCGGTCACCGACCTGACCTCGGTCACCGGCGCCTACCCGCTCGACATCGACAGCGACGGCATCGCCGACCTCGTCGTGCTGCGCCATGACGGCAACGTCGTGCTTCGCGGGCTCGGCGACTGTCGGTTCGAAGCTGCGAACGAGCAGTTCGGTCTCAGCCGCGGTGACGCGTGGACGACGGCGTTCAGCGCCACCTGGGAAGGGGAGAACGCGCTTCCGACGATGGCGTTCGGCAACTACCTGGTCGAGGACACGCTCGACTGCGACACCAGCCGGCTCGTACGTCCGACGACGACCGGCGATCGGTACTCGTCGCCGGTGGTGCTTGCTCCTGGCTACTGCACGCTGTCGATGCTGTTCAGCGATTGGCGTCGCAACGGCGAGCGCGACCTGCGCGTCACCAACGATCGCCACTACTACCGCGACGGGTCCGAGCAGCTCTGGCGGATCTCGCCCGGGGCTGCGCCCGCGACGTACACGGCGGCCGACGGATGGCGACCGCTGCAGGTGTGGGGCATGGGCATCGCCAGCCACGATGTGTCGGGCGACGGCGTCCCGGAGGTGTTCATCGCCAGCCAGGGCGACAACAAGCTGCAGACGCTCGACACCGGAGCATCCGGCCCCACGTATCGCGACATCGCATTGCGCCGCGGGGTCACGGCTCAGCGCCCGTACGCAGGAGATGACGTACTTCCGTCGACCGCATGGCACCCCGAGTTCGCAGACGTGAACAACGACGGGCTCATCGACCTCTTCGTCACCAAGGGCAACGTGGAGGCCCAGACCGACCATGCGATGCGCGACCCGAGCAACCTCTTGATCGGCACCGCAGACGGTACGTTCGTGGAAGGTGCCGAGGAGGCCGGGATCACGAGGTTCGACTCGGCTCGTGGTGCGGCCGTCGTGGATCTCGACCTCGACGGGCTGCTCGACATCGTCGTCGTGAACCGTCGGGCGAACATCACGCTGTGGCGCAACGCCGGCAGCGCTGATCCCGAGGGTGCGTCGTCGATGGGCCACTGGCTCCAGGTCAGGCTCGACCAGGGCGCCCCCAACGTCGATGCGATCGGTGCCTGGCTCGAGGTGCGGATCGGTGAGCGAGTCATCGCGCGCGAGATCACCGTGGGCGGCGGGCACGCCGGAGGCCAACTCGGTTGGTGGCACACGGGCCTCGGCACGGCGGCCGACATCGAGGTGCGTGTCCAGTGGCCTGACGGCGAGGTCGGCCCCTGGATGGAAGTGGGCGTCGATCGATTCGTCACCATCACGCGCGGCGCAACCGAGCCGGTCGAGTGGGAGCCGCAACCGCTGCCGTGACACGCACGTCGAGCGGGAGCTCGTGGCCAGCACCATCAGAGCTGCATTGACAGACGCGTCGTTCAGCGCACGGTCGGCTGCATGAACTGGATGGGCCCGAGGTCCGCAGGCACCGGTGTGCTCGACGCACCGTCGTCGATGACGCACCTGCGTGCGCATCAGGTGGAGGCGAAGGCCCTCCGTTCCTGGCTGCCGACGTTCCGACATCGCCATGCACAGCCGACTGCGATCGCCATGCCCGCAGGGCCATCGTTCACCGAGATGGCGTCCGAGGCGATCAGCTCCTTCCGCGGCCAGGCAGTCGGCATGCGGTGTGGCAGCGGCCGTGAGGCAGCGGCTCGCGTCCGCGTCGTGTGCAGCTCCGCCGCGCACATCGCCGACCCCGTGCAGCTCGAGGTGTGGGTGCTGCTCGGCGACGTGGACGAGGACCGCATCCCTGCGCGTTGGGACCCGACGCAGGTGATCGCCGACGTGCACCTCACCGCGTGGGCGCTCCAGCTGCGGTCAGCGGCCCTCGGCCACCTCATGTCGCTGGACTGGCCCGGCATCTCCAGCGTGGTCGTGCGCTTCGATGCGGCCGACCGGGTGGAACGCCGAGGCGGCTGGGATTACGTCGTCGCCACAGCAGCCTGACACCCAGCAGCCTGACACCCAGCCGCTTGACATCCAGCCGCAGTCGCAAGGGCCTCGCTCACATTCGGCCCGCCCGCACCGGCTCGGTCGAAGACCTCGCAGCAGCGACGCGCCAGACTGCACCCATGGACGAAGCAGCGCGCCGGGCCGCCGGACAGACGGTTCCCGACGAGCTGATCGGGTGCTGGCAGCGGGCGTGGATCGAGTTCGCCGACGGCTCGCGCGACGACACCACGGTGGTGATCTGGCTCCAGCTCGCGTCGGAGATGGCCGACGTGCGCGTGCCTGCTGATCGCCGTCTGGAGACGCGCCTCGGATTCGACGAGTGCTCGCTCGAGGAGTTGCGTTCGCTGACCGCGAGCGAATCGAGCAGTGGACACACCGTGTGCACATCGATCGAGATCGGCGACGACGGCGTCAGGCGCGCCACGGCGGAGTGGTTCACCCGGGGTAACGGTGTCGCGTTTCATCCGGTCTCCGCGTTCCCGGAACCCGGCCTGCTCGAATGGCAGTCCGACGATGTGATGATCGAGCGAGCCCCCAGCGGCGCGTACGTGGAGGAGTGGCGTCTGCTGCCGGGCACGCGCTCTCCGGGCGGGCATCGTGTCGATGGTGCTGGTCGACACGTCTACCGAAGCGGCGATGCAGCGGTACTCATCCGAGACCGTGCAGCGCCGGTACCGCGGATCGCACGGCTCGATGAACTGGTCGCGGACTGTGGCGACGACCGAGATGGGGTGATCGCCCTGGTCGACTGCGAGTTCTCGTTCGCCCGCCGTCGAGACGATGCCTTCGTCATCGAGGCGTCCACGCTGCCCTGGCGCGAAGGAGAGGTGCTCGATGTCGATCTTCGATGAGCTGCGCTCGCACGCCGAACTCGACTTCGCGCACGGGCGCATGCTCCCCCTCGAGGCGTACACATCGGACGAGGTGCTCGCCGCCGAGCGCTCGGCCTTGTTCGCCGATGGTTGGGTGTGCGTGGGTCGGACGGCCGACGTTCCAGGAACCGGCGACTACCTGACAGCCGACCTGCCCGCCGGACCCGGTTCGCCGGAGTCCGGCGGCGGACATCGATCGATCATCGTGGTTCGCGACGAGGCAGGAGAACTGCGGGCACACGACAACGTGTGCATTCACCGCGGCTCACGGCTGCTCGACGACTGCGGGCATGTGGGCCGGATCACGTGCCCCTATCACGCATGGACGTTCCGGCTCGACGGCACCTTGGTGGGCGCGCCGTACATGTCCGCGCCCGGAAGCGAGGCAGGAGCGCTGCGACCCGACGAGCATCGGCTGTCCTCGGTGCGACTCGAGGTGTGGGAAGGCTTCATCTTCGCCACCCACGATCATGCAGCCCCACCACTCGGGCCGCGGCTGACGGGACTCCAGCAGATCGTCGGTCCGTACCGCATCGCCGACTACGTGCCGGTGCATCGACAAGTCGACGAGTGGGCGACCAACTGGAAGCTGCTCGTCGAGAACTTCATGGACGCGTATCACGTGTTCAAGGTGCACAAGGCAACGTTCGGCAAGGACGGCGACAACACGCTCGACACCATGATGCATCCCGGCACCGACGACTGGGCCCACCACGTGGTCGTGCACGATCAGGGCCCCGATGTCGCGCACCCATCGAACACGTCGCTGACGGGCGAGTGGCGCAAGGCGATCGTGCTCGCCGCGGTGTTCCCGACGCATGTGATGCAGTTGCAGCCCGATTGGCTCTGGTACCTGCAGATCAGCCCGCTGGGCACCGATCGGGTGCGCATCCGGTGGGACGTGTCGGTTGCGCCGGAGGTGTTGGCGACGGAAGCCGATCCGGCTGCCTACATCGAATCGGTGCTGGCATTGCTGAACGAGGTGAACGCCGAGGACAAACCGGTGATCGAAGCGGTGCGCCGCAACGCGAACGGTCGCCAGTTCGCCAGAGGTCCGCTCTCGTACCTCGAACGCAACGTGTACGACTTCGACCGCTACATCGCCCGCGCGCTCGTGCGTGTGGCTCGGTCGCGACCTCATCATCGCCCATCGCAATCCGATTGACGGGTCCGGCTCGTGTCGGCACACTCTCGACTGTGCCCGCCCCGATTGGATTCACCTACGAGGTGCGAACGAACGGCGAT
This sequence comes from uncultured Acidimicrobiaceae bacterium, assembly GCA_963791635.1. Taxonomy (GTDB): domain Bacteria; phylum Actinomycetota; class Acidimicrobiia; order Acidimicrobiales; family Ilumatobacteraceae; genus VFMC01. The sequence continues at coordinate 643,776 of CAWBTC010000017.1, read as the reverse complement.
GTGGCGATCCGCCATCACGGCAAACCGGCTGCCACATTGCGAGGGAGCCGCGCCCAGGACTTCCTCGCCGACGTCGCTACCAGCGACGGTCAGGAACTGATGGCCCGCCTCACGGGCAACTACCGCCGCGGCAACGAGCGCCAGTCATCTCAACATCCGCGCAACCGCACATGATCCTGACGCGCCCGCTCGTGCGCAACGTCGGTTCCTCGCCCCGATCGCACGCGCCGATCGCACGCCCCGGTGCGCCACGGCTTCGAGCCGACCGCCGGACACCTGCACGGGTACCGTCGCGACGGCAACGAAGGGGACCGCCATGATCATCATCACTGCGACGCTGTCGTTCGAGACCGAAGCCGACCGTGACCGCGCCGTCACCCTCACGGCGCCGGTACAGAAGGCGACCCGTGATGACGAGCCGGGCTGCTCGGCGTACTGCTTCGGCGCCGATCCGGTCGAGCCCACGCATATCCAGGTGTACGAACTGTGGACCGACGCGGCGAATCTCGCCAAGCACTTCGACCACCCGAACTACGCCAAGATGGTCGACGTCCTCCACAACTGCGGCGGCTTCGTCAGGTCCGAGAATCGGTTGTACGCGGCTCAGGATCGCGGACCCGTCTACGACGGCGGCACGTTCCGATTCGATGCCGTCAGCGACGCCGGCAGCCATGCCGGCAGCCGATGCCGCATCCGATGCCGGCGGCGATACCGGCGCCGACACGGGCCCCTGACGATGGCGGGGGTGGTCGACCTGCACGCCCACGTCGTGCTCGACGATGCCTTCGGCACGGCCGGCACCTACGGGCCGGTTCATGGTGACGACATCGATGGCGTCGAGTTCTTCAGCGTGGGTGACTACACGATGAAGCCGATTCCCTACCGCGGCAGCGTCTTCATGGACGTCGACGAGCGCCTCGTCGCGATGGACCGCCTCGGCATCGACCGTCAGATGCTGTCGCCGAACCCGTTGACGTTCTTCGGTGGGATCGAGCCGGCCCCGGCGATCGCGTTCGCCCGAGCGACCAACGACGCGATGGCTGCGCTCGTCGCTCGGCACCCAGCCCGGCTGCTCGGATCGGCTCAGCTTCCGATGCAGGATCCAGAGGCTGCGGTCGTCGAACTCGATCGGGCGATCGGCGACCTCGGTCTCGTGGCCGGTTACATCGGGACCGACTACGGCAGCGCGCTCGATGATCGCCGATTCGACGGCGTCTACCGACGGCTCGTCGAGCTCGACGTGCCGCTGTTCGTTCACGGCGTGACCAACGATGGGCACGGACCCGCGCCCGATGCGCGGCTCCGACGGTTCGGCCTCGATCTCATCGTCGGCTACACCTACGAAGAGACGTTGGCGGCGGCGTCGCTCGTTCTCGGCGGCGTCTTCGACCGGCATCCCGAGCTCGACGTGTGCCTGTCCCACGGTGGCGGGGCGATCGCGTTCCTCGCCCAACGATTCGATTCGATGGCGAAGTTCCGGGGCAGAGCGTCGGACTTCGCGGCGTCACTCCGTCGGCTGTGGTTCGACTCCCATCTCGAGCCGGGTGCCGCTCGCGATCTCGTCGTCGACACAGTCGGCATCGACCGGATGGTCTACGGCACCAACTTCGGCGGGTGGGACACACCGACCGCGGTCGATGACTTCGACATGTCGCTCACCGCCAACGCCCATCGACTCCTTCGCCTGGAGGTCACGACATGAGCAAGATCCTCATCACCAACGCCCGGCTGTTCACTGCGGTCGACGAGACCGTGATCGACGACGGCAGCGTGCTGATCGACGGCGACCGCATCGTGTGGGCCGGCCCGACCGGCGACGTTCCGTCCGTTGGTCATGACGACGTCGAACGACGGGACGTGGGCGGCAGGTTCGTCATGCCGGGGATGACCGAGTCACACGTGCACCTGTCGTACTCCAATGCGCACCCGAGCCAACTCGACCGCCAGCCGATCCCGGTCGCGATGCTCGACGCGGTCGACAACGCGCGGACGCTGCTGCGGTTCGGGTTCACGTCGGCGATCAGCTTCGGCTCAGCGCAAGGGATCGACGTCTCGCTGCGCGATGCGATCAACTCCGGTCGGGTGCCGGGCCCGAGGCTGTTGGCGTCGGAGAAGGACATCGGTTCGACCGGCAGCAATGCCGACTCGAAGGAGATCGACAGCGCGGGTCGCAAACGGATCGCCGACGGTCCGTGGGCGGTGCGCGCAGCAGTGCGCGAGGTGGCCAAGGCCGGAGCCGACGTCGTGAAGATCTTCCTTGATGGCGAAGCGCTGTCGGCGCACGCAGCGCCCGGCGTGTTGAGCTACACCGACGCCGAGGTCGCTGCCGCATGCGATGAAGCCCATCTGCGCAACCTGCGCGTCGCATGCCATGCCAGGTCGGCGGCCGCAGTCAAACAAGCAGTCCGCCACGGAGTCGATTTCGTGGGGCACGCGAACTTCCTCGACGACGAGGCGGTCGAGATGTTGGCCAATGCTCGGCATCGCTTGTTCGTCGGACCGGGCATCGCTTGGGAGATCCAACTGCTCGAACGTGGACACGAGATCGGTTTGAGCCGAGCGCGGATGGAACAGCGCGGTTACCAACGCGAGATCGACGAGACGATCAGTGCCGTCAAACGACTGCGCGAGGTCGGCGTTCGGCTGTTGATCGGTGGCGACTACGGCCTCTCGATCACGCCGCACGGCACCAACGCGAAGGACCTCGCGTACTTCGTCGACCTGTTCGGCATGTCGCCAGCCGAGGCCTTGCTGTGCGCCACCCGCGACGGCGGACTCGCCGTCGATCCGACCGGCAAGCTCGGCACGTTGGAGGCCGAAACCTCCGCCGACCTCGTCATCGTCGATGGCAACCCGGCGCAGGACGTCACGGTCCTGCAAGATGCCGAGCGCATCGTCGCGGTGATCAAGGCCGGTCGATTCGAGACCGATCTGCTGCCGTGACGATCGGGTGAAGGAAGCGATGCCCGTTCTCGCTCGTTCTAGCCCCAGCGTTGGGGGTCATCGGGATCGATGCCGAGGCAGAGCTTGCCGATCAACTCGTGAGCGAGCAGCGTGTTGCCCGGGTGGAACCGGCCCATGCGGACGTCGCGGAAGATCTGCTCGAGGCGGTTGCCCTTGAACGCTGCACTGCCACCGGAGAGGTCCATGGCTTGGTCGACGATCTCGTAGGCGTGGTTGATCACGAAGTGTCGTGCGCCCACCAGACGCACCGGCCAGTCGTCGTGCGGCACACCTGTCGTCCAATCGTTGCACACCCGCTCCAGGAGCGCATCGCTGGCATCGAGTGCGATGCGCATCTCCGACACGAGGTGTTGAACGCCGGGGTGATGAGCCATCGAGTTCGTCAAGGCAACCGACTTGCGCTCGGGCATCCGTTCGATCGTGATGTCGAACGCTCGGCGAGCTGCGCCCAGATAGACGGTGGAGAACCCCATCAGCGCCCAGGCGAACACGGCGACATGGAACAAGCTCGCCCCCTTGAAACCGGTTGGGCACACGAGGGCCACGTTGGCATCTGGGACGAACGCTGCGTCGAGGATGGTGTCGTGACTCTGCGTGGCGCGCATGCCGATCGTGTCCCAGGTCTCGACGATCGCACAACCGGGCGTGTCGCGCGGCAAGAAGCCGTGGACGATCTGCGGGTTCTTCGGATCGGAGGTGTCCATCGCGTGGAAGCCGGCAAGCGTCCACACCGGCGAGAGGCTTCCGAAGAGCTTGTGGCCGCTGATCTTCCACCCTCCCGGCACCCTCTCGGCCGTCGCGGTCGAGAGAACAAGTGGGAGGTCATTGCCGGCCTCTCCGTGGAGGGCGGCGAAGACCTCCCCATCGGCGGCCCGCTCGAGGATCCATCGCAAGGATGCATCGCCGGCGCGGAGGAGGTCGGCGGCCACGCCCGTCCAGTACACGTGCATGTTCACGGCGAGCGCTGTCGCTGGAGCGTGATACGCGAGCCGACCCTGCAGCCGAGCGATGGCATCCAGTCCGAGCCCGGAACCTCCGAACTCCGCAGGAACGGCGGCGAGCAGGTAGCCGGAGCCTCGAAGCTCGTCCCAATCCTCGTCGAAGAAGCGATTCTCCCGGTCGTAGGTGGCGGCTCGGGCATCGAACCCTGCCAGCATCTCGTCGGTCAGGATCTCGGTGAGTGTGGCGATGGAAGTCATGGGCGTCTCCAGTTCGTTTTGTCGAGAGCCGACGGCAGGTTGGATCTCGGCAGGTTGCGCCGATCGTTCGCTGTCAGCAAGTGGCCTAAAGGACATCTGGCGCAAGAATCTCGCCATTGACCGATTCGCTGCGTGGCACCAGAGTCGCGCTATGGCCGATGCGAAGCAGATGAAGGTCGTTGCACTCATCGGTGAAGGCACGAGCATGTTCGACCTTGCTGTCGCGTACGAAGTCTTCGGTCGCCGGCCGCCGATCGACATCCCGTGGTACCGCTTCACGGTAGCGACCGAGGTGCCCGGTGCCGTCCGGCTGGACATCGGTCTCAGCTTGATGATCGACCGCGGTCTCTCGACGTTTCGCTCCGCCGACACGATCATCGTTGCCGGATGGCCGGAAACGGCAACAGCTTCGCCGGCACTCATCGGCGCACTCCGCAGTGCCCACCGACGTGGCGTGCGAATGGTGTCGTTCTGCTCGGGCACCTTCCTCCTGGCCGCCGCGGGCCTGCTCGACGGGCGACGCGCCACCACTCACTGGCATGCAACCGATCGCTTCCGATCGAGATACCCCGACGTCGACATCGACGATGACGTGCTGTACGTCGACAACGGTGACATCCTCACGTCCGCCGGGTCGGCGTCCGCGATTGATCTCGCGATCCACCTGGTGCGAACAGATCAAGGAACCCAGGTGGCCAACCTCGTCGCCCGCCAGCTCGTGGTCGCCCCGCACCGCCACGGTGGGCAGGCTCAGTTCATCATGGCACCGGCAACGACGGTTGCGCCCGACGACAACCTCGCCGGCACGCTCGAATGGGCCATCGGCCACCTCGAACAGGATCTGTCGCTCGCGACGTTGGCGCACAACGCCAACCTCAGCACGCGACAGTTCTCACGACGGTTCCGAGAGACCACCGGCACGACACCTCACCAGTGGCTCATCCGCCAGCGCGTACTGCGTGCGCGCGAACTCATCGAGCACGGCACGATGTCGATCGAAGCGGTTGCGCGCCGCAGTGGCTTCGGCAGCACCGCGGCGATGCGACCGCACTTCACACGGTTCGTGACGACCTCTCCAAGCGAGTACAAGCGGAGCTTCACGCCGGGAACACCTGCACCATGACATTCGGGCGACATCCTCATCGAGTCGAACCGGAGCCATCGGGTCACCGGCCACCATCTGCGGGCCCATCCGGCAAGGAGGTGGGCAGAGCGATGTTGCGTCGACGACTCGCGATTCGCTCGCTCCTGATCGCATCGGTCGCATCGGTCGCGGCGGCATGCGGGGACGGGACCGTCGCGCCCGGACAAGACAGCTCGGTCGTCGCAACGACCACCGGTGTCACCATCGTGACCGAGCCACCGACTGAACCCACCCCGCCTACATCGAGCACGCAGGCACCCTCAACGAGCGCGAGCACGCCCACGACGGACACGTCCGTCGTCGAGCCATCCACCTCCTCGCCGGTCACCACACCCATCCCGTCGGACGCTCCGGTCGTGCTCCGCCCCGACGGGCTCGGGCCATACGCGTTCATGACTCCCCGGCGCCAGGTCGAGCCGTGGCTCACGCTCCAGCTCGGCCCACCGGAGCGGTACGCGGCCCAGGGACCGATGCTGGTCACCTGTGGCATGGTGGGGTGCGAGGATGGCGACGTGCTCTGGTGGCGGGATGCTGGCCTGCTGGTCGCCTTCAGCAGCCGCGACATTCTGGGCGAGGAGTTCCCCGAGCCGTTGCTGACATCGTGGACCGTGACACTCGGTCCGTGGTGGCCAGGAAAGGTGAGCGAGCCAACGAACGTCTTCGATCCAGCGCTCGTCCCGACGCGGCTCGCCACCGCGGACGGGGTCGGTCTCGGGACGACCGCCGCGGACCTCGACGACACGATGCCATCGACCGAGTTCCTTGCGTGGAACGATGGAACGTTCGTGCCCAACGGATTCTACGTGCCCGCCGGCACCGATGGAGTGAGCCTCGAGGGCGACCTCGATTGGGAGGTGGTCACCGATCTGCAGCGGGCACTCAATGACGCCGGTGCCGACGTCGCAGTGGACGGTGTTGCTGGGCCACGCACGCGGGCCGCACTCCTGGACTACCGGGACCGTCACGGACTGCAGAGCTGGAGCGAGGTGTTGACCGCGCTTCGCATCACGCAACCGGACCCGGAGTCGCGAGTGGTTCGCCTGAGCGCCGGATGGTGGTGGTGGGAGTTCGACTGCGGCGGCGAGTTGGAGGTGTTCGGTCTTGCCGACCAGTGTTGATCGCAGGCGCCGCTGGTCCGGAAGCGACGATCTTCGGCCGGCAGCGACCGATCCACCGCCTCGCCCGACGAGGCGGCGGCGAGGATGGCATCTTGCACCGTGCCGGTCGCTTGGTCCGCCCTTTCCGACGGGCCACCATCGGGTTGGCTGACCGAACAGGCACGTACGGGTGGGCGGCAGCAGCGCGGCGTGGACCCGCGCCGATTCGATCGTCGCGTCCCGATGAGCCTCACCGCCGGTGCGTGGTCACGTATCGATCGGGGTGGTGCCCGCTGGTCAACGGCAGAGTTCGGTGACTCGTGCTTCCATCTTGTCGATCGCCATCGCCCAACCCTGGCCACCGGGAGAGTCGGCGGGAACGCCGATATGCGTCATGGTCATCTTGGTGCGGTCGCCGAGGTCTTCGAGCTCGACCACGATCGAGGTCTCCATGTGCGCGCCAGCGGGCATGCCCATCTGCTCGGCGGTCATCGGGTTGCCGTCTGCGTCGGCCATGCTCTCGGTGTAGACGAGACGAGTCTTGGGGTCGATCTCGCGGTACTCACCCACGAAGAACATCTGCATCGGGCCACCTGGGGTTTGCATCTCCATGGCGATGTGGCGGCGGCCGCCGACTCGCACGTCCATGTCGGCCTTCGGGATCTTGGCGCCCATCGGGCCGTACCAGTTGGCGAAGTGCTCCGGTTCGGTCCACATCGCCCAGATGAGGTCGATGGGTGCGTCGAAGGTGCGTTGGATCTGGACGTCTTTCGTGTCGGTCATTGGTCATCCCTCTTTCTTGTCGTGGGTGTTCTGCAGCGTCCGGACGTAGTCGTCCATGCGGTCGAATCGGTCACCCCAGATGTGCCGGTACTGCTCGGCCCAACTCGCGACTTCGGCGATCGGGGTGGCGGCGATGGTGCAGGGCCGGAATTGTGCGCGCCGACCGCGGGTGATGAGCCCGGCGTGCTCGAGCACCTTGATGTGCTTGGAGATCGCCGGGAGCGTCAGGTCGAACGGCGCGGCGAGATCGTTGACACTCGCCTCGCCGTCGGCAAGGCGAGCCAGGATCGCCCGCCGCGTCGAGTTCGCAAGGGCGGCGAAGGTTTCATCGAGCCGTGCATCGTCGAGCGTTGCGTTCGCTGTTGTCACCGGGACCGCCTCCGAACTTTCCATCTGCTTCAATTAACTGATATGGAAAGTACCACGGATCGCGAGTTCCCGGTGTGCGATGTTCACGCCGGGTGGTCCGAGACCATCGAGAACGTTCGAGCGGCGCTTCGCAACTACTCAGCTCAGAGAGCGAGGTGTGCTACCAATCGGCCAGCGAGTTCCTCGGTGTCGGCTGCAGCACCGTGGATGTAGGTCGAGGCACGCGTCCGAAGCATCGGGAGGCCGAGCGCGTAGAGCCCAGGCGCATCGGTCACGACGCCGCCGTCGTGGCGGAGGCGGCCCCACCGGTCGAGAACGGGGAGATCGAGCCACGAGTAGTCGGCTCCGAAGCCGGTGGCCCAGACCACGGTGCGAACGTCGCCGTCGATGATTTCGAGGGAGAGGCATGGCGTGACCGGGACCGGGGTCTTGTCCGGCCGTGCCGGCGGCGGGAGGTCGGTGTCGAGACCAGCGCTGCTCGCCCACTCGTCGGCGCGAGCGAGCAAGCGGGCCATCTTGAGGTCGGCCAGCGCGCAGACGTTGCGGAGCGAGCCCGAGAAGCGGGCGATCCCGCCGTCGACGGCAGTGAGCCGCCCGACCAGGCGGACACCCTCGACCGCGAGCGCCGCCAGGTCGACCGGCACCGCTGCACCGCTGAGCTGCGGCGACGGCAGCCGACGGGCCCGGGCCAGATCATCTACCTCGTCGTGGCGCTCTGCAAGGACGCCGATGGCGTGCAGCCACCAGAAGATGTCGCGGCCGCGGTACGTGCGGGGCAACCGCACGTGCTCTCCGACAGCCAAGGTCACCGGGTGGCCAGCGCGCCTCAGCTCACCGGCGATTTGGACGCCCGTTGCCGATGCGCCGACCACGAGCACTCCGCCGTCGGAGATCGAGTTCGGGCCGCGATAGTCGAACGCGGTGAGCTGAGTGACCGACGGCGGAAGGGCCGCAGCGCAGCCGGGGATGACGGGAACCGAGTTCGCGCCGGTGGCGAGGACGACCGCGTCCGTCAGCCAACTGCCGTCATCCGTCCGGACCTCGTAGCCCCGGTGGGCCCGCTGCACCGATCGCACGATGGTGTACGGGCGGACCGGCGCTGCGATGCGGCGGGCGTAACCGCGCACGAGGTCGGCGAACTCGGGCGCGGTCAGGAAGCCGTCGGGGTCGGGGTGTTCGGCGGGTTGGCCGGGCAGTCCGAGCATCCAGTTGGGTGTGAGCAGCCGCAGCCCCGGCCACCGCTTCGTGCACCACGAATCGGCGACCTCACCGCGGTCGAGCACGACGTGCTCGACCGCGCGCTCGGCAAGTCGCTGGCTCATCGCCAGGCCGGCGTGGCCGGCTCCGATGACGACGGCGGTGGTCCGCACCTGGTCAGACCAGTTCGACGACGACGTCGGTCGGGTTGGTCACCACGTCGAAGACGGCCGATCGCTTCTGCGACTGGGCCAGCAGCGCCTCGAGGTCCTCGCGAGACGCGTCGGCGTCGATGGCGAACCGGGCGGTGATCCGGTTGAACCCGTTGCGCACGTCCGGGTCGGCACCCAGGATGCCGAGCACGTTCATCTCGCCTTCGACGGTCGCGGTGACAGACCGAAGCTGGATGCCGCGGTGTTGGGCGACGGAGGCCACGCCGGCGATGAGGCACCCGGCGAGGCCGACGAGTACGTACTCGACCGGCGTTGCGCCGTTGTCGGCGGAGGCGAAGCATTCGGGGTGGTCGACGTCGAAGCTGTAGGTGCTGGTGTGTCGGTGCTCGGTGCCGAGGCCGGCGAAGCCGTCCACGGTCGAGCGGCTGTGAGTGCCGCGCTGCCAGGTGCATGTCGCCTTCCAGGTGAACTCCGCTGCAGCGGGTGCTTGCGACAGCGCATCGCGTGCGCCGAGAAGTGCCTCGACGTTCACGCCGTTGTCGACGGGGCGATCGGTGCTGGTGGTGGTCGTCATTGTGGTTGCTCCTTTGTTTGTACGAGTGATGTGGATGTGCGAACGGCGGCCCCGGTCGGGGCCGAGTACGACGGGCAGCTCGGCCAAGCCGCGCAGCACGAGCCCGTCGCCGTGCGACCAGGCGAGTTCGTCGCGGGGGACCGCCAGGCGCAGGTCGGGGAAGCGATCGAGCAGCCGGCGGAGGGCCACCTCGGCCTCCAGTCGGGCGAGTGGTGCGCCGAGGCAGTGGTGAGGGCCGTGACCGAAGGCCAGGTGCCGGCGGCCGCGACGCGTGACGTCGAGCGTGTCGGCATCGGCGAAGACGGACGGGTCGCGGTTGGCGGCGCCGAGGCCGACCAGCACCTGCTTGCCGGCCGGAACCGTGACTCCGCCGAGGTCGACCGGCCCGGTCGTGACGCGGAAGGTGGCGTGAGGCACCGCGGCCGTGAAGCGCAGCAGTTCCTCGATCGCCCCTGGGAGCAGGCGCGGTTCGCGTTGCAGCACCGCCATCTGGCCCGGGTGGTCGAGCAGGGCGACGATGCCGTTGCCGATCAGGCTGCTGGTCGTGTCGTGACCGGCGACCACGAGCTGGAACAGCGACGACAACGCCTCGGGCTCGGTCGCTTCGCCACGACGGACAGCGTCGACGAGCACCGCGACGAGGTCGCCGTCTGGGTCCGGCCGAGCATGTGCGACGAGGGCTCGCAGCGCGCCGGTCACGACCTCGGACGCGGCGACCGCCTTCTGCGGCGGGGGTGATGGCCATGGTCGTAGCAGAACGGCGAACGCGTCGTGGAGGGTGTGCCGATGGTCGTCGTCCACGCCGAGCAATTCGCAGATCACCGCGAAGGGCAGGGGGTGGGCGAAGCCGGCGCGCAGATCGACGACGGTGCCGGGGCCCTCGGCGGCCAATGCGTCGAGCAGCTCGTCGGCGAGGCGCTCGATCGCCGGTCGCATTGCCGCCACTCGCGACGGCCGGAACGTCTCCGCCACCAGTCCCCGCAGGCGTCCGTGGTCCGGTGCGTCCATGGCCAGCATGTGGTGGGCGAAGTCGGGTCCGGGCAACCCTGCTGCCACCACGTCGGAGTCCTGGTCGAGGGCGGCGACCATGTTCTTGGACAGGCGCTCGTCGGCCAGTGCCGTGCGGGCGGCGTCATAGCCGAGCACTACCCAGGCGTCGTAGCCGTCGGGCAGCGAGACGTGTTGCACCGGGCAATGACGCCGCGTCTCGGCGAACGTCGGGAACGGGTCGTCGCGGACGGAGTCGTCCCACGCGCCCCACACGAGCTCGCTCATGACGGATCCCGGAGGTAGCCGGTGCAGAGGAGGGCGACGTCTCGCAGGCGGCCGTCGGGTCCGGTGTCGGCGTAGACCTGCTGCTCGACCAGGTACGTGCCCGGGCCGACGTCCGGGTTGGTCAACCGCAGCCGCCAGCGCAGGTGGACGCGGCCACCGATCTCGCCGACGACCGCCTCGACCAGCTCCCATCGCTCGGCGGTCCCGAACCACGTGTCGAACGTCGTGCGCACGGCGGAGCTGCCCTGGAGGTCGAGCACCCTCCTCGGGAGCAACGCCCGGAAGACCACGTCACCGGTGAGCGAGCCGACGACGGCGTCGAAGTCACGCGCTGCGAGTCCATCGATGAATCGGCCGGCGACGGCGAACTTGAGCGCCTCATCGGTGGTCGCCTGATCGGTCCGGGTGATCGGGGTGGAGGTCATGCGTTCGTTGTACCGACGACGGACGATCGCCGAATCGGTCAGCTGACCGATGTTCCTGCCGAACTTCTCCAGAACCTCGGTCAGTCGCCGGCGGGCTCCTCGACGAGGCCGTGGCGCATGGCGAACAGCGCCGCTTCCGTGCGGCCCGACACGCCGAGCTTCGTGTAGATGTGCTCGAGGTGGGAGGCAACCGTGCGCCGAGACACGCCGAGGACCTCGGCGATCTCCGGGTTCGATCCACCCCGGGCCATCTGCACGATGACGTCCACCTCGCGCGGTGTCAGCCCGCCTGGCAGGCCCGCCCGTCGGCGCACCCGGTGCCCTGCGGCGGACAACACCGCGTTGACGGCGTCGCCGTCGATCCGGCCTGCGGCCACTTCGCTGCGCAACACCCGCTCGGCCGCATCGGCATCGATCGCCGACCGGTACCGCCGGGGCTGGCGCAGCGCGTCGTAGACGTCGGCAGCGGCCAGGATGCGAGCGCCGACCGGGATGGAGCTGGCAGTCAACCCCTTGGGGTAGCCGGACCCGTCGAGGCGCTCGTGGTGCAGAGCTGCGCACTGCCCGATCCGGCCCAGCTTCGCGGTGCGCGAGAGCATCCGCTCGGTGAGGTACGGGTGGGTCCGGGCCCGCTCGCGCTGGTCCGACCGACCACGGACCTGGTTCCGTCCACACGGTGCTGGACACGCCGATGACGCCGACGTCGTGGAGCCAGCCGGCGCGCCGGATGTTTGCCACCTCATCCGGCGGCAGGCCGAGGAACGAAGCGGCGCCGCCGGCCAGGGAGGCGACGCCGCGACTGTGACCGGTTCGCATCGGGTCCTTGAGATCGGCGAAGTCACCGAACGCGGCCAGCGCCTCGTCGAACAAGTCGTCGTCCATCGGTACGCCCAGCGACGGGTCGAGAGCGATGACCTCGTCCCACGCCGACAGCTCGGCGAGGTTGTCGAGAATCGCGTTGGCATGGTCGCAGAAGCAATCGACCAGTTCAGGGTCGAACTGCGTGCCCCGCCGCTCGCGCGCCACGGCGATGGCCACCTCGGCGCCACCCGCGTGGTGGAACGCTTCGACGTTGTCGGCAAGGTGGACCAGCCGGATGGCAGGGGCGACCTGCTCGCTCCCGACCTTTCCCGGCACGCCCTTGCCGTCCCAGCGCTCGAAGGCCTGCAGGAGCGGCGTGCGCACGTCGTCCCCCAGACCGAGGCGGTCGGCGAAGTCCCCGGCGGCCACGCAATGCGCCTCCATCACCTTCTGCACCGACCGTCCCGCGGTCGCTAGGAAGCGCCCGACCATCCCGACGCGTCGCAACGCTGGGCCACCACGCCCGAGGTGGCGGACCACGAACATGCCCATCGCCATCGGCGTGAGGTCGTCGTCGTGGGTGTCGGCATAGAGCCCCTCCTCGTCGCCGAAGAGGACGGCGAGGTCGCTGGTGTCAGTGGCGCAGCCGACCCAGGTGAGCAGCGACGTGTAGTAGGTGGCGGCCCGGACCGTCGGATCCACACCCGCTACCTCGGCCAGACGCATGGCGATCACCGTTTGGCGAAGTACCCGCTCGACCGGGCGACCCATCCCCAGGTCCGAGGCGATGGACAGCGTCGAGACCAGCTCCGCCAGACTTGGTGTCATCGGTTCGCTGCCCACAGGGACATCCTTGCCGATCGCCAAGCGCCGCGGACCCCGACTCGCATCCCGCTTCGGCGGCTCTCAGCGAGCGGGCAACCGCCGATCTGCACGCCTGGCAACGTCAATCGCCAAATCGGCTTGCGAGTCGCATACCCCAGGTGCATGCTGGCTGTGCCTCGGGCAAGCGCCCTTGGAAGTGGACCCGGTTGCCTACCGGATGGTAGGGGAACCGGGTTCTGCGCGCACCTGCTCGCCGGCGTTTCCGTCTTGCGGTAGCGGTCAACGGCGCGGATACTGGGAGAGCCTCGGGTGAGTACCTTGTGGAAGTGGACCCGGCTGCCTGCCGGATGGCAGGGGAACCGGGTTCTGCGCGTCGGCGGTCCAACTCACTTGCGAACCGGCGGCCACTGGACGAAGCGTGGGACGCTCACGGCCAGCGCCGTGGGAAGTGGACCCGGTTGCCCACCCGCAGGTGGGGGAACCGGGTTCTGCGCGTCGGGCCCCGTCACGAACGCCAACGCTTGCGATCGCGACCCTGGTTCGGCATACTGAAGTTGCTTCGGGCGTCTTGAGCCCGAGGAAGTAGAGCCCCGGAGGAGCCAGCGACGGTTTAGCCGATTGCGGGAGCCGGGGCTCATGCGCGTTCGGGCGGCACTCGCACCACCTGCACCCTCGTCAGAAGGCTGAGCCGATCGATCCATGACACGTCGCCGCGCTCGGCAGCAAGAACTGCACCGGCGACTGCATCGGCGAGCCACACCAGCTGCTCGGTCTTTCGAGCCCACTCGTAGTGAACCGTCGGGGCGAGATCTCCAGCATGTCGTGCCTCGATCAGGGTGGTGAAGTCGAGCCGGTTCTGACCGACGATCGTCGTGGACTTCTCTCGGCTCTCGATGATCACCGCATCGGGCTCCGTGGGCTGCGTCACTCGAAATAGTTCGCGGAGACACCGATCCCTGACGAACTCGAGATGGTGTGGCGAGCCGGCCGCGCTGATGACTGCGTAGACGTCGATGCCCAATCGACCGATGAGGTCAAGCATCGCGTGACGGATGACCGAGCCTTCTGCTACCCAGTGGAACGGTCGACGCCGCCGGGCGAACAGCACGGCAATTTCAGCCCGGACCACCGAGAGGTCGTTGACGATCACTCCCGCGCCAATGACGTAACGATGCCGCCCTGTGATGTCGTCGCCCGACTCGTCGATCACCAGCGTGGTCACGCGTCTCCCTTCAGGATCTGGCCGAGGCCTGCGGCGACCGCTTGGTCGGCGGCGGCGAAGGCGTGGGCGTAGACGCGGAGCGTCATCGCTGGGTTGGCGTGGCCCAGGCGGCCGGCGACGGTGCGCACGTCGTGGCCTTGGCCGATCGCGACCGTTGCCGACCAGTGGCGGAGATCGTGGAGGCGCCACTTCGCATCGATGCCCGACATCTGCCGGGCTCGCTTCCACCACCAGCTGATGCGGTCGGGGCTGACCAGTTCGGGGCCGAGGCCGCACATCCAGGGGCCGTACGGCTCGCGTGCTCGGCGGAGCTTGTCGATCATCTCGATCGTGTCGGCGTCGAGCGTCACCGTGCGGACGTTGGCCGTCTTCGTCGCTGCCTCTCGCAGCTTCGGCGCGCCCTCGCCACGCTTGGTGATCTCGATCGCCGAGTCGATCAGTAGTTGGCCGTCGTGCTCGTCGGTCCATCGCAACGACGCCAGCTCGGCGCGGCGTGCGCCGGCAACGGCGGCGATGCGGAACGCCAACTCGGCCGCGGCGTCGATCGACGCTGCCGCGGCCATCACGGCTCGCACGTCGTCGACGGTCATCACGGTTCGCTGCTGCGTCTTCGTCGACCGCAACCGTGCGAGCGACGCGACGTTCGACGACACCCAACCCCATCGCATCGCCTGCGAGAGCGCGGCACGCAGCACACCGTGCTGGTTCTTGATGCCGGCGTCGGCCATGCCCGCCTTGCGCAAGCCGCGTGTGCCAGCGCTCGACGTCGGCCACCGTCAGGCGGCGCCAGCGGCAGCGCGAGATCTGGTCCTTCTTGATCGAGCGCACGCGGCTCTGCTGATCGCGCGCCGACGACGGTGCCCACGTGTCGATGTTCTGCTCGACCCACGCGTCGAGCACGTCGCTCACCGAGCGGCCGGCCGGCGTGCGACTTGGCCGGCCCGACGATTCGAGCTCGGCGGCGACCCGCTGCGCCTCGCGCTTGCCGCCGCGCACCGTGCGCGACATCTGCGTCGGTCGACCACGCGCGTCGGAGCCCGTGAAGACACGGACCTCCCACACGCCCGGTCGCTTCTCACGGATCGTCGCCATGCCCGCGACGATACGCCGAGGGTGTCACACGGTCTAGGGATGACTGCTAGGGACGACAGCGAATCAGTCGACAGCCGGCCGAGACCGCCAGACACGATCTACTCGATACGCAGGCCGGATATCGCCCGGGCGATCACCAGCTGCTGGATCTCGCTCGTGCCTTCGAAGATCGTGTGGATCTTGGCATCGCGGTGCCAACGCTCCACTGGGTACTCACGGGTGTAGCCGTAGCCGCCCAGAATCTGGATCGCGTCCTCAGTCACGCGCACGGCCACTTCGCTGGCCTTGTACTTGCTCATCGAGCCCTCACCGTTGCTGAAACCGCCGTTGCGGCTCAGCCATGCGGCACGCCAGATGAGCAGACGGGCAGCGTCGATCTCGGTGGCCATGTTGGCGAGCTTGAACGCGATCGCCTGGTGCATCACGATCGGCTTGCCGAACGCCTTGCGCTCCTTCGCGTAGTCGAGCGCGTACTCGTATGCGGCACGGGCGATGCCGAGGGCCTGGGCGCCAACGGTCGGGCGGGTGGCCTCGAACGTCGCCATCGCCGGCTGCTTCTCGCCGCTGTGGCCCAACTCACGAGCACGGGCCAACTTGGCATCGAGCTTCTCCTTGCCGCCGAGCAAGCAGCGACCCGGAATGCGACAGTCGTCGAGAACCACCTCGGCGGTGTGGCTGGCACGGATGCCGTGCTTCTTGTACTTCTGGCCCATGCTGAGGCCCTTCGTACCCGGCGGGATGATGAAGCTCGCCTGTCCGCGACCCTTCAGGTCGGGCTCGACAGCAGCGACCACGACGTGGATGTCGGCGATGCCACCGTTGGTGATCCACGCCTTGGTGCCGTTGAGCACCCACTCGTCGTTGGCCTCGTCGTAGACGGCGCGGGTGCGCAGGTTGCTGACGTCGCTGCCCGCGTCCGGTTCGCTCACGCAGAACGCGCCGAGCTGGATCTTGGCGGCATCGCCGTAGCACTGTGGAATCCACTCCATCACCTGCTCTGGGGTGCCGTTGCCGCTGATGCCGGCGGCCGCGAGGGCCGAACCCATGATCGCCATCCCGATGCCGGCGTCGCCCCAGAACAGCTCCTCCACCGCGACCGGCAATGTGAGCGCCGTCGGGTCGGCGAACGCGTTCATCAGGAACTCCCAGCCGTAGAGGCCGATCTTGGCGGCCTCCTCGACGATCGGGTACGGGAACTCCTCGCGCTCGTCCCACTCGTGCGCAGCCGGACGGATGACGTCCTCTGCGAATCCGTGGATCCACTTCTGGATCTGGACCTGGTCTTCGTTCAACCCGAAATCAGCCATATACGTAAGTTACCCCCCGGTAACAAGAGTCTGCAACCGGGAACGTCCGGATCCCCGGCCGTGCGTCACGAAGGTGCGGCCGGCTGCAAGAGTTGGCACATGACGACCGCATCCCGCTCGATCCGCCGAACCACTGCGATCGCTCTGGCGTGCGCGCTCTTGGGAGCGTGCAGCGGCAACGATGATGCATCGTCGGCGACAATCAACTCGCCCGAGACACCGACGCCGACGACAGAACCCGTCGAGCAGGACCCGCCCAGCAACACCGATGCAGAGGCACCGTCGACCGGCTCATCCGTCGGCGAGGGCGGTGTGGCAGGCGCTGACCTGATCGCAGCGATCACGCTTGCGCTCGACGGCGCGCCAGCAGGCTGCGACCCGCTCGACGCTCGCCACTGCCTGCTGCCCTTCCCTTCGAACGCGTATCGCCACGACGGCCGGATCTCGATGCCCTTCGATGGGATGCCCTCCAACGAATCCGGCGTCACGGTCGACCCTGCCGAGTGGAACCGCAACGATGGCTTCAGCCCGAACACGCCGATCCTCGCCCACATCCCTGATGTCGACCCGGCGATCCTGCCCGCGTGGACCGACCTGGCCGCATCTCTCGCCGGCGACTCTCCGGTGGTGCTCGTCGACATCGCCACCGGCGAGCGCGTACCCCTGTGGGCCGAGCTCGACGCCAAGGCTGGCGACGACGCCGATCGGCTGCTCGCCATCCACCCCGCAGTCGCACTCGACGAGGGGGCCACGTACGCAGTCGGCCTGCGCGACTTCGTCGACCCGTCAGGTGAGGCGATCGAGCCGAGCGACGTGTTCGTCGCCTACCGCGACCGACTCACGACCGATCTCCCCGAGATCGAGGACCGTCGCAACTCGATGGAGGCGACGTTCGCCGCGCTCGATGCGGCCGGCGTGGAACGCAGCGACCTCTTGCTCGCGTGGGACTTCACGATCGCGACCACCGAGAACCTGTCGAGCCGCATGCTCCACATCCGCGACGATGCGCTGGCGCAGTTGGGTGCCGGCGCCCCGGCGTTCCGGATCGCCGGCGTCACGCCAGGCGACGAGGGCAGCGGCATCGCCAGCCTGGTGGAGGGCACGTACACCGTGCCCAACTACCTCACCGGCGACGGCGGGCCGGGCAACCGGTTCGCGTACGGCGACGGGGTGACTCCCACCGGCGACGAACTGCCGGTGCAGAACGGCACCGTCGAGGTCGGCTTTGCCTGCATCGTCTCCGACACGACGCTCGCCGGGAACGAACCGGCACATCTTGTGCAGTACGGCCACGGGCTCCTCGGCTCGAACCTCGAGATCCGCGCCGGCAACGTGCGTGCGTTCGCGACCGAGCACAACGTCGTGTTTTGCGCGACGAAGTGGGCGGGCATGAGCGAGGACGACATCGGCAACGCGGCCGCCACCCTCGCCGAGTTCTCGAACTTCCCGACGATGGCCGACCGGCTGCAGCAGGGCGTGCTCAATCAGATCTTCCTCGGACGTCTGATGATCCACGACGAGGGTCTGGTGAGCGATCCCGTCTTCTCGTTCGCCGACGGCTCGCCGCTCATCGACACGGCTCATCTCGACTACGACGGCAACAGCCAGGGCGCGATCATGGGGCTGATGCTGACCGCCGTGTCGCCCGACATCGAGCGCTCGGTGCTCGGCGTGACGGGCATGAACTACAGCGTGCTGCTCGAACGGTCGGTCGACTTCGAGACGTACGAGGCGATCATGGCACCCGCCTACCCGAACGACCTCGATCGCGTTCTCGATCATCTCGCTCGCCCAGATGTTGTGGGATCGCGGCGAGGGAGCCGGCTACGTGCACCACGTGACCGGCAACCCGTATCCCGATACCGACGCCAAGGACGTGTTGTTGCACGTAGCACTCGGTGACTGGCAGGTGAGCGAGCTGACGGCGATGATCTCCGCACGCACGATGGGTGTGCCGATCCACCGGCCGGTCACCGCCGAGGGGCGCAGCGGCGAGATCGCACCCGGCTGGGGCCTCGACTCGATCGACTACCCAGGCGACGGATCTGGACTCGTGATCTGGGACTCGGGCAGCGACCCGATCCCGTTCGAGAACGTGCCGCCGAGCACCAGTCGCGACCCGCACGAGGATCCTCGTGCCGACGCCGACGTCCGCGCCCAGAAGGCCGCATTCCTGTTCGACGACACGCTCATCGATGTGTGCGACGGTGCTGCCTGCACCGCTGATGCCAGCGACTGACAACAACCCTGCGTCGCGGGTCGACCCCCGAGCATCCGAGCATCCCGGTGGGAGTCGGATGGTCAGACGGGGATGTCGAGCAGGGTCTGCGCGATCGTCGTGTAGATCAGGTTCGCCCCCGGCTTGTACACGTGCACGCCGTCCCAGCGGTAGCCGAGATCGGTCGACACACTCTCGTCGGTGCACCATTGCGTGGGTCCCGGCACGAAGGTCACAACGCCGGGCTGCTCGGCCGCCACCTGTCGCATCAGATCGTTGAGATGCGCCACGCGCGCATCGTCGCCGCGCTCGGGCAGCGCCGGCACCCCGGCGCCCTTCACGTCTTCAGGGCGCATGCACGCCACCTCCAGCAGCGCCACGTGCACGCCGCTCGCCGCGAGCGCATCGATCCCCTGCTGCAGTCCCGCGAGGAAGCGCTCATCCCCAGCGCGGCTGGCGTACGGGATGCGCACGCCATCGACCTCCACGTCGAACACGTCCCAGGCGCCGATCACCACGAGCGCGAGATCCGACCTCGATTCAACAGCGGCGGCGACCCACCGGTCGGCCCAACCAACGCAATCGGTGAACGACCGGGAGAAGCTGCTGCGCTGCGACTTCACGTCGCCGTCGTCATAGACGCTGCACCCCTCGACCGAACCGTTCTCGATCGCGAACGTCGACCCGATGCCGTCGGGCAAGTTGATCGCCAGCGAATGGGCCATCGAGTCGCCGACCACCACCATCCGTCGCGGCAACACTGGCGGCGACCCCGCAGCAGGTCCGGAGGGTGCGGGCGTGGCAGCAGGGTCGGAGGATGTGGGCGCCACGATCGAATCGGGACCGGCGATCGAGTCGGCCACACCCGTGGAGGCCGCTGCCGCCGCGTCGTCGGCCACCGCGGGTGACGACCCCGACGAGGGCGCCGAGCCAGCAGGCCAACACCGAGCCAGCGTACCAGCCAACACCGAGCCCGCCGAGTCCACCGAATCCGACGCCAGTTGGCCAGCGGCCGGTAACACGAACACAGCCTCCTCCCCGCCGGCAGCCGGGTCGACGTGGTCGACACGCCCGAAGAACACCACCAACGGTACGAGCAGGGCGATCGGCGAAATCAGCCCCGAGGCGGTCATCGCATGCCAATGCCCCGAACGGTCGGCAGCGAACCACCGACCGAGCGCGCCGCGACGGATCGGCGTCTCCACCAGTCGGTACGAGATCTCTGCGACCACCACGGTGATGCCCATCGCAATTCCGAACCGCGACCACGAGCCCGTGTACGCCTCGCACGCCACCGACACCGGCCAGCTCCACAAGTACAGGCCGTACGACCTCCTGCCGATCTCGGCCACGGGGCGGAACGCGAACATCGGCCGGGCAAGCTTCGATGCCGGGTGCACCACCACGAGCACCAGCGCCAACGACGCTGCGGTCACCACGGCGAGCTGCCAGCGGTAGATCGACCGGTCGGTGAGGATTGCGTCGACGAACTGCCATCCGAGCACGCCGACGGATGCGACACCGACCACGTCGAGCAACCACCACGCCTGGCTCTCGCCCGAACGACGATTGCGCCACGGCCGCCACACGAACGCGGCGCCGGCGCCGAGCAGCAGACCACTCGAGCGGGTGAGCGTCGACAGGTAGAGGAAGTTCACACGGCTCGCATCGAGCCGTGGCTCGCGCGCCATCCACCACGTGAGCACGATCACGCCCACCACCATCGCGAGCAGGAGCGCGGCGCGAACCCGAGCGCGGGCGAACAGTCGCGTCAGCCCGAGGAACAGCAGCGGCCAGATCAGGTACCACTGTTCCTCCACCGCAAGGCTCCACAGGTGGCGCAGTGGCGACAGGTTGCCGAAGTACTGCGCGCCACCGACGATCTGACCCCAGTTCGCCGCGTAGAAGATCGCCCAGGGGAAGTCGCGACGGAGGTCGGACTGCACCTGGGCATCGCCCCAGAACGCTGCGTACACACCGGTCGCGGCGAGCACCAGCACGATCGCAGGCAGCAGTCGCCGGGCTCGCCGGAGCCAGAACTGACCCAGCGCCACACGGCCGGTTCGCTCGCGCTCGTCGAGCAGCAGCGAGGTGATCAGGTATCCGGACACGACGAAGAACACTTCGACGCCGAAGAAGCCACCGTGCATCCACGAGAACCCCCCGTGGTAGGCGAGGACGGCGATCACCGAGATCGCTCGCACCCCGTCGAGGCTCGGCTGGTACCCCATCGCTCGGGGCGCGCCGAACTGGATCGGTCGAAGGCTCGGGTGGGTGGCGTCCCCCGAGCGTGCGGCGGGGATCGATCAGCGACGTCACGGAGCACCCATTGTCGCAGCGGATCGTCGTACTGACACCTTCACCGCTGATGACCAGCGGCCCTGGCGATGAGGACCGTGAGCCAAACGCCGCGTCACACGGCGGTTCGCTCACGGAACCTGTTTCAGCGGCGGAGGGTGGTGCCGGCCTTGGTGGTCTCGACGGTCCAGCCGTCGGCCTGCAGCTCGGCCCGCAGTGCGTCGGCTGCGGCGAAGTCCTTCGCCGCACGGGCCCCGTCGAGCGCGGCCGCCATCGCCGCGGCCGCGGCAGGCACGTCCCCACCGGTGTTCAGCACCAGACCGAATGCGGTGCAGATCTGGTGCACCGCAGCCACCAGCGCGCCGGCCTCCGCGCTGCCCGAGTCGAGCGCAGCGTTCGCGCGGCGAACCGTGTCGAACATGACCGCCGTCGCGCCCGGAGTGTCGAGATCGTCGTCCATCCGTTCACCGAACCTGGCGAGCACATCGGCATCGGCCGCTGCAGCCGCCACCGACGACGTGCGCGCAGCGAACGCGTCGAGGCCGGCGAGCGCGTTCACCGAGGCGTCGATGTTGTCCTGGCTGACGGCCACCGGGCCGCGGTAGTGCGACTGCAGAAGCAGCATGCGGTAGGCGCGGGGGTCGTAGTGCTCCATCAGGTCGAGCAGGTTCGACACGTTGCCGAGGCTCTTCGACATCTTCTCGCCCTCGCCGTCGACCACGAACCCATGGTGCATCCAGTGGTTCGCGAAGGTCTTCCCGAGTGCCACGGCCTGGGCGCGCTCGTTCTCGTGGTGGGGGAACTTCAGGTCCTGCCCACCGCAGTGGAGGTCGAAGCCCTCGCCCAACAGGTCGAGGCTCATCACCACGCACTCGCTGTGCCACCCCGGGCGACCCTCGCCCCACGGCGAGGGCCACGACGGCTCACCGGGTTTGGAGAACTTCCACAGCACGAAGTCGGCGGGATGCCGCTTGTTGCCGGCGCCGAACACCTCGCGGTCGCCGCCACCGGCGAGCATGTCGTCGAGGCTCTGGTGGACGAGCAGGCCGTAGTCGGGCACCTTCTCGACGCTGAAGTACAAGCCGTCGTCGGTGAGGTACGCGGCGCCGTCGTCGACCAGCCGGCCGATCATGTCCACCATCTCCACCACGTACTCCGTGGCGCGCGGCACATCGGTGGGACGGGCGACGTTGATCTTGCCCATCGCCTCGAACCAGACCGCCTCGCACGTGTGCGTGATCTCCTGCCACGGACGCTGCTCGAGGTTGGCCCGGCCGATGATGCTGTCGTCGATGTCGGTGATGTTGCTGACGAGACGAACCCGCAGGCCGGTCCACTCGAGGTAGCGACGCAGCACGTCGTAGATGAGCGTGGCTCGGCCGTGGCCGAGATGGGGCGGGCCGTACACGGTGGGTCCGCACAGGTACATGCTCACCGTGCCGGGCTCGCGGAGCTGCAGCTCGCGAACTTCCCGTGTGGCGGTGTCGTACAGGTGCAACATGGGCGCTGATCCTACGAGGAATCGTCATCCGCTCCCCGGTGACTTACCAGTCGAGTCGGGGGCGAGTCGCGAGGTGAGGTCCGCCCCGATCCACCTCACGGCCCAGAACTCACCGGGGTGAGCAGCGGCGCGCCGATAGCCTTGGCGCGCTATGAGCAGTCCATCCGGCAGGGCCGGCATCCCCGACAAGCCCTCCCTCGACGGCATCGAGGCGGCGCTGGTAGAGCAGTGGGAGACCGAGGGGGTCTACCGCTTCGACCGCTCCGCGACCCGAGACCAGGTGTTCGCGATCGATACACCTCCGCCCACCGTCAGCGGCTCCCTGCACGTCGGGCACGTGTTCAGCTACACCCAGACCGACACGATCGCACGCTTCCAGCGCATGCGCGGCAAGGCGGTCTTCTACCCGATGGGATGGGACGACAACGGTCTCGCCACCGAACGTCGGGTGCAGAACTTCTACGGTGTCCGGTGCGATCCGTCGCTGCCGTTCGACGCCGGGTTCGTTCCCCCCACGTCGGCCGATCCGAAGAACCAGATCCCGATCAGCCGACCCAACTTCGTCGCGCTCTGCAAGCAACTCGTGGCCGACGACGAGGTCGCGTTCGAAGCACTGTTCCGCAAGCTCGGCCTCTCGGTCGACTGGACCTACCTCTACAAGACCATCAGCGACCACTGCATCCGTACCTCGCAGCAGGCGTTCCTCGGCAACCTCTCGCGGGGCGAGGCCTACCAGCACGAGGCGCCGACGCTGTGGGACGTCGACTTCCGCACGGCTGTTGCGCAGGCAGAGCTGACGGACAAGGAGATGGCCGGCGCCTACCACAAGGTGGCCTTCACCCGATCGGGCGGCCACGACGACCTCGTCATCGACACCACCCGCCCGGAGCTCCTGGCATCGTGCTGCGCGCTCGTCGCCCATCCCGATGATGTGCGGTACCAGTCGATGTTCGGCTCCACCGTCTCCACGCCGCTGTACGGCGTGGAGGTGCCTGTGTTGGCCCACCCGCTGGCGGAGCCCGACAAGGGCACCGGCATCGCGATGATCTGTACCTTCGGCGATCTCACCGACGTGATCTGGTGGCGAGAGCTCGACCTGCCGACGCGGGCGCTGATCATGCGCGACGGCCGCTTCAGCCCGCAGGCGCCCGACTGGATCATGTCCGAATCCGGTCGAACCGCCTACGCCGCGATTGCGGGCAAGGGTTCGAAGCAGGCGCAGAAGGTCGTCGTCGAGCAGTTGCGTGAGTCGGGCGCGATGCACGGCGAGCCCCGCCCGATCCAGCACCAGGTGAAGTTCTACGAAAAAGGTGACCGGCCGCTCGAGATCGTGACCAGCCGCCAGTGGTACATCCGCAACGGTGGGCGCTCGGCCGACCTCCGAACAACGTTCCTCGCTCGCGGCGAGCAGATGACGTGGCACCCGAGCCACATGCATCACCGCTACAGCAACTGGGTCGAGGGTCTGAACGGCGATTGGTTGATCAGTCGGCAGCGCTACTTCGGCGTGCCGTTCCCGCTCTGGTACCCGGTCGACGAACACGGCGAGCCCCAGTTCGACCAACCCATCGTTGCTCCGATCGATCGGTTGCCGGTCGATCCGTCGACCGACGCTCCCACGGGTTTCGTCGAGGCGCAGCGGGGCGTGCCCGGCGGTTTCGTCGGTGAGCCAGATGTCATGGACACCTGGGCGACGTCGTCGCTCACACCTCAGATCGCAACGCACTGGGTGGACGATCCCGACCTCTTCGCTCGAGTGTTCCCGATGGACGTGCGCCCTCAGGGACACGACATCATCCGCACCTGGCTGTTCGCCACGGTGGTCCGGGCTCACTACGAGCACGGCTCGCTGCCCTGGACGAACACGGCGCTCGCGGGATGGATCCTCGATCCAGATCGCAAGAAGATGTCGAAGAGCGTCGGCAACGTCGTCACGCCGATGCCCTTGCTCGAGCAGTACGGCAGCGATGCCGTCCGGTACTGGGCCGCGGCCGCACGTCCCGGCGTGGACACCGCGTTCGACGAGGGTCAGATGAAGATCGGTCGCAAGCTCGCACTGAAGCTGCTCAACGTCAGCAAGTTCGTGCTCGGCTTCGGCGAGCCCGCCGGAGACGCATCGGTGAGCGCGTCCATCGACCAGGCGATGCTCGGTCGACTGGCCGGCGTGATCGACGACGCGACGTCTGCCTTCGACAGCTTCGACTACGCACGAGCGCTCGAGCGCACCGAAGGCTTCTTCTGGTGGTTCTGCGACGACTACGTCGAGCTCGTGAAGGCTCGCGCGTACGGCACGCAGGACGAGGCAGGCGCCCAATCGGCCCGGGCAGCACTGCGCCTGGCGCTCTCGGCCGTCACCCGCGCGTTTTCCCCATTCCTGCCGTTCGTCACCGATGAGGTGTGGCGTTGGTGGCAAGCCGGTTCGGTGCACGCCAGCGCGTGGCCGACGTCCACCGAACTCGTCGTCGGCGTGCCGGCGTCCGAATCCGCAGCGGCGATCGAGCCGGTGTCGGAGGTGCTCGCTCAGGTGCGTCGCGCCAAGACGGAGGCGAAGGTGAGCCAGCGCGCCGCAATCGACACCCTCGTCGTGCACGCGCCCGACGCCGCATGCGTCGCCATCCAGGCGGCGATCGCAGACCTGCGCGACGCCGGCTCGATCGCGTCGGTGACGTTCGTCCCCGGCGAGCAGATCGTGTGCGACGTCAGCCTCGCTCCCGTCGCCGATGCCCCCGCCGGCTGATCCTGCGTCTCGCGCAGCCGACCTCACTACGATCCGACGAGTGCGTCTCTCCCGCGTCATCGCCCTCGCCGCGGTCGTCGGTCTCGCGGTCGCGGCACCGATCGCTTCAGGCGGCGACATCGAGGATGCGGCCGACAGCTCGGGTGGCGCCACCCGCGGCACCGCCGTGCAGGTGGCCGACACTCAGGCACCACCCAGCACCGAGCTCGGCGACTCGTTGGAGATCCCCGCGAACTCCGGGTCCGGCCGTCGCGTCGTGTACTCCAAGGGAATCCAGCGCGTGTGGCTGATCGAGGACGATGGCACCATCTACGACACCCATCGAGTGTCGGGTCGTACCGATCAGCCGAACTACGGCACGTACACCGTGTGGTCGCGCAGCGAGTTCACCTGTTCGAACGCGCACTCCAACATCTGCATGCGCTTCATGGTCCGCTTCGCGTACAGCCGCCGTGGCGACAACATCGGCTTCCACGAGATCCCCAAGCGCGACGGCGTGCCGATGCAGGCCGACGACCAGCTCGGTGAGCCGCTGTCGGGCGGCTGTGTGCGCCAGGCCACCGCGGACGCGATCACCACCTGGAACTGGGCGCAGATCGGCACCGTTGTCGTTGTCGTTGCCTGACCCGCACGACGCCCACCACGCCCCACGAGTCAGGCAACGACGTCAGCAGTCGTTGTCGTTGCCTGACCCCGCACCACGCCCACCACGCCCCACGAGTCAAGCAACGACGTCAGCAGTCGTCGTCGTTGCCTGACCGGTTCCCTGACGATCGGGGTTCCCGGAACTGCTACAACCGAACCATGAAGACACGCGCAGGGGTGCTGTGGGGGCTCGATCAGCCGTGGCAGGTGGAGGAGATCACCATCGATCCTCCCCGCGTCGGTGAGGTCCTCGTCGAGTGGAAGGTCGCCGGCATGTGCCACAGCGACGAGCACATGGTCACCGGCGACATGGTGCCACCGGCCGAGGCCCTGGCGATGATGGGCATCGACAGCATCTTCCCGATCATCGGAGGTCACGAAGGCGCCGGAGTCGTGCTCGACGTTGGCCCGGGCGTCACCAGTGTGAAGCCGGGTGATCATGTGTCGGCCAGCTTCATCCCGAGCTGCGGTCGCTGCCGCTACTGCAGCACCGGGCGTCAGAACCTGTGCGACAACGGACGGGGCACCTTCGGGGGCGGGATGATCACCGACGGCACGCATCGCCATTTCGTGAATGGCGATCAACCTGTGGGCCTCATGGCCAAGCTCGGCACGTTCTCCAACCACGCGTGCGTGTCGGAGAACTCGCTGATCAAGGTCGACGACGACCTGCCGATGGAGTGCGTTGCGCTCGTGTCGTGCGGTGTTGCCACCGGTTGGGGTTCTGCCACCAACCGGGCCGCAGTGACACCCGGCGACACCGTGATCGTGGTGGGCATCGGCGGCATCGGCATCAACGCCGTCCAGGGCGCCAAGATGGCAGGCGCCAAGCACGTGATCGCGATCGACCCGGTGGAGTTCAAGCGGGAGAAGGCGATGGAGTTCGGCGCGACCCACACCTTCTCCTCGATGGAGGAGGCAGTGGCCCCGGTCACCGAGCTCACGTGGGGGCAGATGGCCGACAAGGTGATCATGACCCCCGGGGTGATGTACGGCGACCTGATGGAGCTCGGACTCGGCCTCACCGGCAAGGGCGGCACGTGCGTGGTCACCGCGGTCGCGCCGATGATGCAGAACCAGGCCGCGGTCAACCTGTTCCAGCTCGCGATGTGGAACAAGGAGATCAAGGGCACGATCTTCGGCTCGCTCAACCCACGCGCCGACATCCCGCGCCTGCTCGGCATGTACCGCGATGGCACCCTGATGCTCGATGAACTGATCACCCAGCGCTACACGCTCGACGACATCAACGTCGGCTACCAAGCGATGCGCGACGGCGAGAACATCCGCGGCGTCATCGTCTACTGACCGCGCGTGCACTCCATCGACGCGGGCTGACGGCTCCGGCGTGCCCGGCAGTTGTAGCCTTGATGCGCCATGTCGTTGCCGGTCCCTCCCCAAGATCCGCCGCAATCGGTGAGTTCATTCGATGCCACGGTGCCGGCCGAGGTTCCTGTGGTCACGAAGGCAGCGAAGCACCATCGCCGCCGTACCTGGCCGCAGCGGCTGCTGCTCGGCTTGAACATCGTCGTGATCCTCGCCTGCTTCGGCGCGGCGGGCGGGTTGGTGGTCAGCCGCTACTACGGCAACACCCTCGTTCGCGTCGAGCTGGCAGACCCAACCGCGTCCACCTTCCTCACCGGTACCACCAGCCCGTCCAACAGCGTCACCACGACGCCGACCGGCACGATCGACGTCGGCGAGACCGCCAGCACCGAGCCGGGTTCACCGCCGGAGACGTTCCCCGAGGCCGACCCGGAAGCGAAGAACTTCCTCATCACCGGCGCGGACAACAACGCCTGCCTCGACCCGAACTCGCCGTACGCGGCGGCATTCGGCAACCGCGAGAGCATGGGCGAGCGCAGCGACACGATCATGATCATGCGCGTCGACCCGTCGACGAAACGGGCCGCCGTGCTGTCGTTTCCCCGCGACCTCTGGGTCACGATCGCCGGTCGTGGCAGCAAGAACCGGATCAACTCGGCCTACGTTCGCGACGACCCCACGCGGTTGCTCGGCACGATCTACAACAACTTCGGTGTCGAGGTCGACCACTTCATCCAGATCGACTTCTGCGCCTTCAAGACCATCGTCGACGGCCTCAACGGCGTGGCGGTGCCGTTCGAGTACCCAGCGCGCGACGTCAACACTGGCCTGAACGTACCCACGACCGGTTGCTTCACCTTCGACGGCGATCACGCCCTTGCCTACGTGCGCTCCCGCAAGTACCAGTACATGGACGACAGTGGGAAGTGGAAGAACGACGGGCTCTCCGACCTCGGTCGTGTCTCTCGCCAGCAGGACTTCCTGCGCCGCGTGCTGTCGGCCGCGCTCGACCGTGGCGTCACCGACCCCACCGTCGCCCGCAGTCTGATCAAGGCTGCGCAGGACAACATCGTGGTCGACCGGGAGCTCACGGTCAGCAAGATGCTCGAGTTCGTCGGTGTGCTCCGCAACTTCGAGCCTGGCGGCATCGCCACCTATCAGATCGAGGCAAAGGGTGCGAAGGTCGGTGGCAACTCAGTACTGCTGCCGCAGATCAACGGCGACAACATGCAGGCGATCCTCGCGATCTTCAAAGGCGAAGCCGAGCTGGCCGGTGCGCCCGTGCAGGTGTTCGACACCACCACCACTTCGGCCCCGAGCACCACCGTCTCCGGTCCGACCACCACGACCCGAAGCGGTACGACGACCACGACCAGCGTCGTCGATCAGGGCCCGGCATCGACCGTTCCCGGTCCCGAGGAGAACGCGAAGGGCATCGTCCCGCCCAAGGACCAGGAGTGCTGACGCTCCGCTCGTTGCCGCTCGTTGCCGCTCTGTTGTTCCGCTCGTTGACCGCTCAGTTGAGGACATCGGCGAGCGCTTCCACCACGCTGCTCGGACCCGACGCCGTTGCCAGTCGGGCGCCGACTCGCCTCGCGAACGCCTCCGCCTCGTCACTGTCGCCTTCCGGCGCCACGATCACCAGCTCGTCCAGCCCACGAGCAGCTTCCAGCGGATCGCCATCGACGGTCGCCCGGCAATCACTCAAGAGGATCGCAACCTTGCGACCCGCACGACTGCGGCGCAGCTGTTCGCCCGCGATCTGCAGCGCACCGGCGAGGTCGGTGGTGCCGAAGCCGCGCAGTGCCAACACGTCGTTCACCACGTGTTCGCCGGACTTCTGCACGTCCTGGCTCTTGGCGACGACCACGTCCTTGCCGAACGCGAGCACGCTGTAGTCCACCGGCGAACGCCATGCGACCGCAGCTGCGGCGACCGCCGAGGTGGCGAGCGGTTTGCCGCCCATCGAGCCGCTCCGATCCACCATCAGGCACAGCGCCGTGCCCGGCTGCACCCACCCCCGGATTCGCAGGAGCTCGGCGTCGATCCGTCGTGGGTCGCCACCGGCGTCGATGATCGCCTCCATGCTGGCGTCGATGTCGAGATCGCCTCCGTCGGGTCGGTACCGCTGCTCGACGAGCTTGCCCACGCCTCTCGGACGGGTAGGCCCACGCCGGCTGATCTCCAGGAACAGCCGACCCGCCAGACGGCGAGCCAGTTCGCGCAGCTTCGGATCGGTGGCCGCGGTGAGGTCGGCCAGCAACGCCATCGTCTCGTCAGGGTCGTCGCGCATCGACTCGTCGACAGCGGCCTCGTCGAGCTCGCCGACCTCGGGCGACATCTGCTCGAACCGCGGATTGCGCGCCAGCTCACGGCGCGAGGTCGACTTCTTCTGCGCCTCCGCGACCGCCTCGTCGGCCTCCGAGCCTTCCTTCGCCCGCGGCGGCTGCTTCAGCGGGAGGTGGTGGCCCCTGTCGGGGCTCCATCTTTTCCCTCATCACCTATGCCGTCGCCGTCGCCTGCGACCCGGCCGAAGATCTCCTCCCACAACTCGGTGATGATGCCCTCGCTCGTGCGCTGCGAGCCCTCACGCATCCGCACCCGACCCGACAACGCAAGGATTGCCGCATCGAGCCCCACGCTCGGCTGCTCGGGCGACTGGCCCCGCAACTCCGAGAGCGACTTGGCCACGAGCGCGGTGTCGATGGCCCCACGAACCGACGACCCCACGCGCAAGTCGGCGTGATCGCGCGTCCGCCGCACCAGCTCGACCACCTTGCCGAGCCACTCGGGATCGGCCGCAACGACATCGAGTGCAGCGACAGCCTGCTGAACGATCGCGACCTCGTCGGAGGAGCTCTGGTAGGTCATCGACAACCGGCACATGCGGTCGTAGACCGCGCTCGAGATGCGGGCCGTGCCGACGGCATCGAACGGGTTCATCGCCGCGACCAGTCGGAAGCCGGGAGCACACGCGACCTTGCCGAGCCGGGGCACGTGCAGCTCCTGTTCGGACATCACCGTGATCAAGACGTTGAGGGTCTCTTCCGGGATCCGATTGATCTCCTCCACGTACAGCAACGATCCGTCGGTCATCGCCGTCACGAGCGGACCGTCGACGAACACCTCGGGCGTGTATCCGTCGGTGAGGACCCGGGCCGGGTCGAAATGACCCACCAGACGGGCAGGCGTCAACTCGGCATTGCCCTCCACGAACTCGAACCCGATGCCGAGCTCGTGCGCGACGGCACGCAACAGAGTGCTCTTGCCCGTGCCAGGAGGACCTTCCAACACGATGTGACGATCGGCAGCCAGGGCCGCCACCACCAGCTCCAGTTCTCGACGGCGGCCGACCACCTGTCCGAGCAGACGGTCGACGAGTCCAGCCGAAGCCGCCGGCGTCTGTGTCATCGGTGCGGTGTGCTCAGTCGAACTTCATGACGCCGCGGATGTTCGTGCCTGCACGCATCGCGTCGTACCCGTCGTTGACACCGTCGAGGTCGTACTCGGTGGTGACCAGACCGTCGAGATCGAGCTGACCTTCACGGTAGAGCCCGATGAGCTTCGGGATGTCGGCGCGAGGGTTGCCCGAACCGAACAACGAACCCACGAGCTGCTTCTCCATCAGGGTCAGGTCGAGCAGACTCATCGACGCCGAGTACTCCAGCGCCGGGTGGATGTTCGTGACCACCACGCGACCACGCTTCGCGGCCAGAGCCATCGCCGACCCGATCACCTCGCCCGAACCGACGCCCATCGTCATGATCACCTTGTTGGCCATCGTGCCCCACGTGAGCTCCTGGATGCCAGGGAGTGCCTCTTCCATCGACGAGAACGTGTGGGTGGCACCGAACTCCATCGCCTTCTCACGCTTGAACTCCACCGGGTCGATCGCGATGATCCGCTTCGCTCCGGCGAGCTTGGCGCCCTGGATCGCATTCGCTCCGATGCCGCCGACGCCGACGACGGCCACGGTGTCACCGGGCTTCACCTCGGCGGCATAGACGGCCGAGCCCCAGCCGGTCACCACGCCACAGCCGAGGAGGCAGGCGCGATCCAGCGGGACGTCCTTGTCGATCTTGATGCAGCTCGCCTCGTTCACCACGGTGTGGTGGGCGAAGGTGCCGAGGATGCACATCAGGCCGAGATCCTGTCCACGAGCATGATGGCGAGAACCGCCGTCGGTGATCTGGCGGCCGAGGCCCATCAGCGCGCCGAGATCGCACAGGTTCTGGTGACCGGTGGAGCAGCTGACGCAGCGACCACAGCTCGGGATGAAGCCGAACACGACATGGTCGCCGGGTGCGAGCCAGCTGACGCCTTCACCCACGTCCTGCACGACGCCGGCACCCTCGTGGCCACCGACGATCGGCAGGCCGAACGGCAGGTCACCGGTGACGAGGTGTTCGTCGGAGTGGCACATGCCGCTGGCAGCGATCTTGACCAGGACCTCGCCGGGGCCGGGAGGATCGAGGTCGATCTCCTCCACGCTCCACGGCGTGTTGACTTCCCAGAGAATGGCAGCCTTGGTCTTCACGGGGACCCCCAGAGGTCATAGACGACAGTGATCGGGACGTTAGCCAGTCGACTCGGCGGAGCCACAGTCAGCCGGTCACCTCCGGTGTGGCGGAGGCTCAGGCGTCGAGCTCCGGCGGCAGGTCGCGGTCGCTCACGAGGTGCAACACCTGGACAGCACGGGTCATCGCCACGTACAGCAGGCGCGCGCCTCGGTTCGCACCACCATCGTCGACGATCTCGGCGGGGTTCACCACGACCACACCGTCGAACTCCAGGCCCTTCACCGCTTCGGCACCGAAGATCGGCACTTCGTCGCGCTCGAGATGCTGCACGCGGCGGCAGGCACGCAGACCTCGCTCGCGTAGCGACAGGTCGATCGCCTCGTACAAACGGTCGGGCGCCACGATGCCCGTGTTGTGGTGGCGGTGACGAACCGCCGCGACTTCCTCGGCTACTGCCGCAGCCAGCTGCTCGGTGCTCGTGCGCACCACCACGGGCTCGGTGCCGTCGACGCGGACGCTGGTGCTGGCAAC
Organism: uncultured Acidimicrobiaceae bacterium; assembly: GCA_963791635.1. Lineage (GTDB taxonomy): Bacteria > Actinomycetota > Acidimicrobiia > Acidimicrobiales > Ilumatobacteraceae > VFMC01. The sequence goes on along the minus strand of CAWBTC010000017.1, from coordinate 611,553 downwards.
CGTGGTCACACCTGTGTGCGGCAGCAGCCGATTGGCGACATCGAGGATCGTGCCGGGCACGCGGTAGCCGATGGTGAGATGCGCCACGGATCCGGCGGCCTTGGTGAGGTGACCGAGCGCCGCGTCCCAGTCGTGCTGACCGGCGGGCGTGGTGGACTGCGCCAGGTCGCCGAGCACCGTCATCGACCCCGTCGGGCTGCGTCGACCGATCACCCGGAGCGCGACCGCCGAGTGGTCCTGGGCTTCGTCGACCACCACATGGCCGAACGTGAACGGGGTGCCGTTGAGCAGGGTGTTGGCCTCGTCGACGAGCAACTGGTCGGCTGCCGTCCACTGCCGCTTCTTGCCCGAGGGTCCATACCCGTGCTCGGCCAGGAGTTGGTCGACGAGCTTCACCGGCTGCACCGCTGGCCAGCACTTCGTGAGCACCGGGCGCAGCACGTCCATCTTGGTGTAGGCGCCGTCCCTGCCCGTGCGCTGCAGCAGCACACGGTCGATGATCGGCTTCAGCGACTCACGACGACGGTTCACCGGCAAGTTGCCATCGAGGGCGAGACCGATCCACTCCGCGATCTCGTCGGCCTCGAACACGAGGGTGCGTGCGCCGAACGGCTGGCGGACCGGCTCGGTCGGCAGCTGCACGTGGCGGGTGACTGCGGCCTCCAGCACGGCGAGCATCTCGGGTGAACCCTTCCGGCGGCGAACGTCGTCGGGGTCGACACCGGTCATCGCCTCCAGCCGTGGGATGCAGAGGTCGAGCGCGGTGCGCTGCTGCACGCTGCGCTCACCGAGCGACGGCAAGACGTTGCCGATGTAGTCGAGGAACACCGCATTCGGGCCCACCACCAGCACGCCATCGCGCACGAGGCGTCGACGGTGCTCGAACAGCAGGTACGCAGCGCGGTGCAGACCCACCGCGGTCTTCCCGGTGCCCGGGCCACCCTGCACCACGAGACACTGGTCGATCGGCGCACGGATCACGACGTCCTGCTCGGCTTGGATGGTCGCCACGATCTCGCGCATCGCCCCAGTACGCGCTGCACCGATCTCGGCCAGCACCGGGTCGGGCACTCCGCTGGCGGCGCTCGCCGCATCGGGGTCGTCGAGCTGCTCGTCGAGGTACGCGGCCAGCTCGCCTTCTGCAAGGGTGAAGCGGCGACGGTGCGCGAGGCCGAGGGGGTCGACGCCGGTGGCGCGATAGAACGGCGCCGCGATCGGCGCGCGCCAGTCGACCACGACGGGTTCGTGGTTCTCGTCCTCGATGTGGCGGCGACCGATGTACCACGTGTCGCGCTCGACGCCAGCGGGGGCATCACGCCGCAGCTCTTCGGTGATGCGACCGAAGAAATCGCCAGCACCCGGGGTCTGCAGGTCCTCCAACGCCTCGGCGACCGTGACCTCCACGTACTCCTTGGTGAATTCGTCCGCCGATGCATCCGGGTCGACGCTCGAGAACCGCTCGATCATCGAATCGCGACAGGCGCGCGAGAACTGCAGACGATCGCGCTCGAGCCCGAGCTCGGGAAATGGATCAAGCGTCGACACAGGACCGGTGACGCTAGTTCCGTTCTGGTCGCGAGGCGTCTCGGATTCGGCGGGAGTGCGCGACCAGAACCACGACGACACGGCGGCAGGCCGGACGCCACTTCCGTTCTGGTCGCGCATCATCTCGGTTTCGGCGGGAATGCGCGACCAGAACGGCCTGGCGGGGATACGAACCCGCTCGGCCGCTACGCTCGCGTCCCATGAAGAACGACAACGTCATCACCGAGGCCCTCACCGAGGACGTCGATGCCGAGAACGCCGTCGAAGACGAGCTGTTGGTCGAGGAGATCTCGATCGACGGCATGTGCGGCGTCTACTGACCCGATGGTCCGATCCGGCGGTACAGCAGTGCTCGAGCTAGCCCTCGAGCTGCACCCGCAGGTCGCGTTGCGCCCCGAACCATTCGGAGCGCTCGCCTACCACTACGGCAACCGCCGCCTCGTGTTCCTGAAGCACGGCGACGTGGTCGCGGTGGCCAAGCAACTGGCCGATCACCCATCGCTGGCGGCCACCCTCGAGGCATGCGACATCGCTCCCGCTCGTTGGTCGAGCTTCGCGACGGCGTTTGCATCCCTCAAGTCCTCGGAGATCGTTCGTGAGCGTTGAATCCCTCGTCGGCCAGCTGAAGCACGGGCTCGACGCCCCGATCTGCCTCACCTGGGAACTCACCTACGCGTGCAACCTCGCCTGTGTGCACTGCCTGTCGTCGAGCGGTCAGCGCGACCCCCGCGAGCTCACCACCATCGAGGCAAAGCAGGTCCTCGACGAGCTCCACGACCTCCAGGTGTTCTACATCAACATCGGTGGCGGCGAGCCGATGGTGCGCCGCGACTTCTTCGAGCTGGTGGACTACGCGATCAGCCGCGACATCGGCGTGAAGTTCTCCACCAACGGCGCGTACATCGATGCCGACAAAGCCCGCCGCCTGACGGCGATGGACTACCTCGACATCCAGATCAGCCTCGACGGCACCGATGCCGCCACCAACGACGCCGTGCGCGGCACCGGTAGCTACGACCTTGCGATCCGGGCGATGGAGCACCTGAAGGCAGCCGGCTTCGTGGAGCGCAACGGGCCGTTCAAGATCAGTGTGGTCGTCACCCGCCACAACGTCGACCAGCTCGACGAGTTCAAGGCGCTCGCCGACTCCTACGGCGCCCAGCTGCCGCGTCACTCGCCTGCGGCCGAGCGGTCGCGGCGCCGACGCGTGGCACGACCTGCACCCCACGAACGCCCAGCAGCGCCAGATCTATGACTGGCTGATGGCGCACGGCGAGAACGTGCTCACCGGCGACTCGTTCTTCCATCTCAACGCACTCGGCGATGCGCTCCCCGGCCTCAACATGTGCGGCGCTGGTCGCGTCGTGTGCCTGATCGACCCGATCGGTGACGTGTACGCCTGCCCGTTCGTGATCCACGACGAGTTCAAAGCCGGCTCTGTGCGCGACGAGGGTGGCTTCGCCAGGGTGTGGAAGCAGAGTGATCTGTTCCTCGAACTGCGTGAGCCGCAGTCCGCCGGAGCCTGTGCCAGCTGCGGCAGCTGGAACGCCTGTCAGGGCGGCTGCATGGCGGCCAAGTTCTTCACAGGTCTGCCGCTCGATGGTCCCGACCCCGAATGCGTCGGCGGGGCCGCCGACGTTGCGCTGGCCACGGTGAACGCAGCGCTGACGCCGAAGCCGGCGATGGATCACAGCAAGCCGGTGTCACTGACCCGCAAGCTCATCCCCGTCGCCGGCAGCTGACACGGCCAGGGCGGACTCCCGACCCGTCCTCCAGAGCCGCGTACAGTACCTGCATGATCTGGGGTTTGGTGCCGGTGGCCTACCTGCTCGGCACCTTTCCGAGCGCGGTGACGGTGGCGCGCAGCAAGGGCATCGACATCACTGCGGTCGGTTCGAACAATCCCGGTGCCTCGAACGTCGCCCGCACGATGGGCACTGCATGGGGGATCCTCGTCTTCGTCCTCGATGGCCTGAAGGGCGCGATCCCGGCCGTCGCCGGCCTCGCGGTCGACGAGCCGAAGGCCACGTACGTGCTCGTCGCCGCCGCCATGCTGGGCCACATGTTTCCGGTGACACGCAAGTTCGTCGGCGGCAAGGGAGTCGCGACGTTGGGCGGAGCGATCCTGGTGTTGCACCCGCTGGTGTTCACGGTGCTCACGGTGCTGTGGGTCGCCGTCCGCAAGGTCACGGGCAAGGCTTCGCTCGGTTCGCTCGCGATCCTCGTCGGGCTCCCCATCGGAATCGCGCTGGACGGCAGCCCGGCATGGGAAGTCACAGCTGCGGCGGCGCTCGCGGTGCTCGCGCTGCTTCGCCACGTCGACAACATCAAACGCCTCGTCGGGGGCAGCGAGCTGTCGGCCTCGCGGTCGACGGGGCATCCTGCGGCTGGACCGGCGACCGAGCCAGCATCGAAGCCGGTGTCGAAGCCGGTGTCGAAGCCGGTGTCGAAGCCGGTGTCGAAGCCGGTGTCGAAGCCGCACTGACGGAGCGTGCCGGGTAACGTCGCCGCTATGAGCGACGCCAAGGGACATGACGACTTCAACGCCAAGGTGATCGAAGAGTTCCGTTCGAACGCCGGGATCTGCGGAGGCTTCTTCGAGGGCAAGCCGATGGTGCTCGTCACCCACACCGGCGCAAAGAGCGGCGTACGGCGCACCACGCCACTGGTGTGCAGCACCGATCACGGCCGCATCGTGATCATCGCCTCGATGGGTGGCGCACCCACGAACCCGGCTTGGTACCACAACCTCGTCACCAATCCCGACGTCACGGTCGAGTACGGCACCGAGACCTACACCGCCCGCGCAACCGAGGTTCACGGCGACGAGAGGCAGCGTCTGTACGAACAGCAGGCTGCGATCATGCCGTTCTTCACCGAGTACGCGGCCAAGACCTCTCGCACCATCCCCGTCCTCGTGCTCGAGCGCGCCGACGCCTGACCGTGCGTCTCCTCGAACCGCTGCAGCTGCGCGGGGTGATCGCCCCGAACCGAGTGATGTTCGGGCCCATCGTCACAAACCTCGCCGACGACGACCGTCGCCTCACCGAGCGCCACACCGCGTTCTACGCACTGCGCGCCCAAGGCGGCTGCGGCGTGATCGTCACCGAGGGCGCGAGCGTGCACGCGAGCGACTGGCCCTATGAGCGGGCTCCACTCGCCGAACGTTGTGTCGACGGATGGGCCTCGATCGCCACGGCATGCCACGCCGAAGGCGCAATCGTGCTCGCCTCGCTCGACCACGCCGGCGGACAGGGCTCCAGCGCCTACAGCCAGACGCCGCTGTGGGCACCGTCGCGCGTGCCTGAGGTGAACTCGCGTGAAGTGCCGAAGTGGATGGAGCGCGGCGACATCGACGCGGTGATCGCGGGCTTCGCGTCCGGGGCGGCCGCGGCCGTGCGCGCCGGGTGCGACGGCGTGGAGATCAACGCCGGCCAGCACAGCCTCGTGCGCCAGTTCCTGTCAGGCCTCACCAATCACCGCAGTGACGAGTACGGCGAGATCCGCCACCTGTTCGCGCAGCGCGTGATCGAAGCGGTGCGTCGCGCCGTGGGCGACGCCGTCGTGGGTCTGAGGTTGTCGTGCGACGAGCTCGCACCTTGGGCCGGCATCACGCCCGACATGGCGGTCGAGCTCGCACCGAAACTCGTCGCCGCAGGAGTCGACTACGTCGTCGTCGTGCGCGGCTCGATCTTCTCCGCCGAAAAGACACGCCCCGACTTCCACGAGCCACCGGGATTCAACATCGACCTCTGCCGTCGGATGCGCGATGCACTCCCCGGCACGCCGGTGTTCCTGCAAGGCTCGGTGATCGACACCGGTCAGGCCGATTGGGCGATCGCCGATGGCGTCGCCGACGCCGTCGAGATGACCCGAGCACAGCTCGCGGAACCCCACTTGGTACGGATGCTCGCCGCCGGTAGGAGTGGCCGGGCGCGGCCCTGCATCCGCTGCAACCAGACGTGCCAGGTGCGTGACGCACGCAACCCGATCATCACCTGTGTGGTGGAGCCGAGCGCGGGCCACGAGACCGACGACCCGCAGTGGTACGTGCCCACCCGCTCGGCAATCGACGTCACGATCGTCGGCGGCGGCGTCGCCGGCATGGAAGCCGCTCGGGTCGCCGCCACGCGAGGCCACCGCGTCACCGTGATCGAGCGCGACGACCACCTCGGCGGCATCGCCGCGATCGCTGGTCCGGCGCAACCCTTCGTCGCCTGGCTCGTGTCCGAGTGCGAACAACTCGGTGTGCAGGTGCAGCTCGGAACGGACGGAGCATCGCTCGGCGGCGCACACGTCGTGCAGGCCACTGGCGCTCGCGCCGGACGGCGCGAGTACGACATCACCGATGATGCCGTTGTGTTCGACATCGTCGACGTCCGCCGGAACAACGGTGCGCTCCCCACCGAAGGAAACATCGCGCTGTTCGATCCCATCGGCGGGCCGATCGCCGTTGCCCTCGCCGAAGAGCTCGGCGAGCGCGCGGTGCTGATCACCCAAGACCAGATCGCAGGCAACGAGTTGAGCCGCAGCGGCGACCTCGCCCCCGCCAACGTGCGTCTGGCCCAGCGCGGCGTCCACATCGAGAAGCGCACGTTGCTCCGCACGGTGCGGCCCGGGGCCGTCGACGTGCAGGACCGCTTCAGCGGTGAGCGACGCTCGATCGACGTGGTCGCACTCGTCGACTGCGGATTCCGCCTGCCGACCGACCCCCTGCCCGGCGCCGCGGTGCAGGTCGGCGATTGTGTCGCGCCGCGGACCGTGCTCGAGGCAGTGCTCGACGCACGGCGAGCCGCTCGCACCATCTGACGCCACCCCCGATTCGTTCTGGTCGCGCTGCACCGCGAACCCAGCGTCGGAGCGCGACCAGAAGTGTCGTCGTGCCTGGAGCGTGCGGCTGCAGGACGTAACCTGCGCCCATGGACGCCGCTCTCCTCGATCGGGCTCGCCAGAAGTTCGCCGATCGCAATCCCGGCAGTCGGCGCTACTTCGAGGAGGCCTCGAAGGTGCTCCCCGGCGGCCACACCCGCACGGTGCTGAGCCACCCGCCATTCCCGCTTGCATTCGTGGCGGGCGAAGGTGCGACCCTGACCGACACCGATGGTCACCAGTACATCGACCTGCTCGGCGACTACACGGCCGGCCTGCTCGGCCACAGCGAGCGGCGCGTGCTCGACGTGGTGACCGCCGCGCTGCAGACGAACGTGAGCGTGGGCGGCGTGCATCCTGCCGAGGCCGTGCTCGGGCGCTTGATGTGCGAGCGATTCGGCATCGACCGCGTGCGCTTCACCAACTCGGGCACCGAGGCCAACCTCATGGCGATCACGACCGCCACGCAGTTCACCGGCCGCAAGAAGCTGCTCGTGTTCCTCGGGGGATACCACGGCGGGGTCCTGTACTTCGCGAGCGGCCCGGCACCTTGGAACGCGCCGTACGACTTCGTGATCGCCCCGTACAACGACCTCACCGGCACCACGAAGCTCGTCGAACAGCATGGTGACCAGCTCGCCGCGGTGATCATGGAGCCGATGCTCGGCTCCGGGGGGTGCGTCCCCGCGGCGCCTGAGTTCGCCCAAGGTGTCTTCGGCGCAGCTCGTGCCGCCGGCGCCGTCTGCATCGCCGACGAGGTGATGACGTCGCGCCACGGACGCCAGGGCATGCTCCGGCTGCTCGGCGTCGAGGCCGACATCACCACCTACGGCAAGTACATCGGTGGCGGCTTCTCCTTCGGTGCCTTCGGCGGACGCGCCGACCTGCTCGACCAGTACGACACCACCCCCGGCGCACGCACGAGCGTGATCAGCCATGCGGGCACGTTCAACAACAACATCGCGACGATGACCGCCGGCGGAGCGGTGTTGGGCGAGGTGTTCACCGCCGACGTCGCCGAGGCCCACACCGCCCGAGGCGACGAGTTCCGCCAGCAGCTCGCAGCTGTGTGCACGAGGCACCCGCTGCCGATGAGCGTGAGCGGCTTCGGCTCGATGATGTCGCTGCACGCCACGGCGACCGTACCCACCAACGTGATCGAGGCGTTCGCCCGCGACCACGTGCTGCAGGAACTCGTCTACCTCGGCCTGCTCGAGCGGGGCGTGTACACAGCATTCCGCGGCATGGTGAACGTCGGCCTGGCCCACACCGACGACCAGCTCGCCGCCGGCCTCGATGCGCTCGACGACACGCTCGCCGAACTGGCCACGCTCCAGAGCTGACGAGCGGATGAGTCCAAGGCGCGGCGGCGGCTGGTAAGAACTCGGCCATGACCGACCTCTTCGACATGACCGGCAAGGTGGCCGTGGTCACCGGTGGTAGCCGTGGCCTCGGCCGCGAGATGGTGCTCGCGTTCGCCGATCGCGGTGCCGACGTGGTGATCGCGAGCCGAAAGCTCGACAACTGCGAGTCCGTGGCAGAAGAGGTGCGCACGCGCGGGCGAAGTGCCCTCGCGATCGCGTACCACGCCGCGTCGTGGCAGGGCGCCGACGAGCTCGCCGAAGCGGCGTACCGCACGTTCGGCAAGGTGGACGTGCTCGTCAACAATGCTGGCATGTCGCCCCTCTACCCGTCGGTCGACGCGATCACCGAAGACCTCTACGACAAGGTGATGGACGTGAACCTGAAGGGTCCGTTCCGGCTCGCCGCGATCGTCGGCACACGGATGGCCGCGGGTGACGGCGGATCGATCATCTTCGTGTCGTCGGTCGCATCGCAGCGCACCAGCCCGAGCGAGCTCGTGTACGGCGCTGCCAAGGCCGGCGTGAACGCACTCACCTACGGCCTCGCCCGCACGCTCGGGCCGAAGGTGCGCGTGAACTGCATCGTGCCAGGCCCGTTCCTCACCGACATCTCCAAGGCGTGGGACATGGCCTCGTTCGAGAAGTCAGCCCGCTCCGGGTTCGCCCTCGGGCGCGGCGGCGAGCCGCACGAGATCGTGGGTGCAGCGCTGTACTTCGCGACTGCTGCAAGCAGTTACACGACGGGGACCACGTTGAACGTGGACGGCGGTCCGCGTTGAGCCAGGCCGGGGTGGACGAGCGAACGTTGCGCGCCGTCCTGTGGGACATGGACGGCACGCTCGTCGACACCGAGCCCTATTGGATCGCGCGAGAGCACGAGATCGTGACCGAGTTCGGCAACGGTTCGTGGAGCGACGCCCATGGACACGCGATCGTCGGCAAGGACCTGCGCGATTCCGCGGCGTACATGCGTGAACACGGTGCGCTGTCGTTGGAGATCGACGAGATCGTGAACCTGTTGCTCGACGGCGTGATCGAGCGCGTGCACCATCGGGTGCCGTGGCGGCCGGGCGCCCGTGAGCTCCTGGCCGATCTGTACGACGCCGGCATCCCGTGCGCTCTCGTGACGATGAGCTGGACCCGCTTCACCGACGCGATCGTGCCGTTGCTGCCACCCGGTTCGTTCGCAACCGTCGTCGCCGGCGATGACGTCGCGATGGGCAAGCCACATCCGGAGCCGTACCTCACTGCAGCGGCGCGGCTCGGTGTGGATCCGCACGATTGCATCGCGATCGAGGACTCCGTCACCGGTGTGCGTTCAGCCGATGCTGCGGGTTGCTGCACCATCGCAGTACCGCATGTGGTGGCGGTTCCCGAAGGCCACGGCCACCACCGACTGGCCTCGCTCAGCGGCGTGACAGCCGCCCACCTGGCGGCGCTTCTTGCCTCTTGCACGATGCCCTCGCCCGGCGCATGATGATCACAGAGATCCCACTCGTGTGGGACCGGGCAGGCCTCCGGCACTGACCCATCGGGTGTGAGATCCCGGGCTCAGCCCCGGGATCTCCCCATTTTTGGCTCGTACGTGTGGGTGAACGGGCGTCGACCACATCACGTGCGGCGTAGGGTGACACGGTGCAACTCACCGACACCTGCTCCACCGACGGCACCGACGGCACCGACGGCACCGTGCTGTTCGTGGTGGCACGACCATGAGCGAGCAGTCAGCGCAGGCGGTCGGATCGCCCGCCGACAGCCACGGCGTCGACGCCGCCACCCGGACCGCACTCGACACGCGCCGCGCCGAACTCGCCGCGCGATACCTCCGGCCCCGCGATGTGCGGCCGGCCAGCACGGCGCGGGGCGTGCACCACGTGGCGCTCATCTGCAGCGATGTCGAGCGCACCGTCCAGTTCTACGACGGGATGCTCGGCTTCCCGCTGATCGAGATGTTCGAGAACCGCGACTACGGCGGCTCGACCCACTTCTTCTTCGATCTCGGCCACGGCAACACCCTCGCCTACTTCGACCTTCCCGGCCTCGCGCTCGGTGAGTACGCCGAAGTGCTCGGAGGCCACCACCACCTGGCGATCTCCATCGAGCGCGAGCACTGGCAGATCATCAAGGACCGCTTCGACTCCGAGGGCATCGAGTACGCCCACGTCGATGGCTCGTCGCTGTACTTCTGCGGCCCCGACGGCGAACGCCTCGAGCTGATCAGCGATCCTCTGCTGGAGATGTACGGCCACCCCGTGGGTTGAGCGCCAAACAGGTCTGCGCGTCCGGCGAGACGACGGCCGGAATGAATCGCGTTTCCGGTAACAGGCGTCCGACTTCAACCCGACGCGGGCGTGACGGCCGGCACTACAGTCGGCGCATGGAACTGCACTTCGCAACAGTTTGGGAAGCCATCACCGACGAGATCGGTGACACGACTGCCGTGGTGCACGGCGAGGTCCGCCGCAGCTGGAGCGAGTTCGACGCGCGATCTGCCTGCCTCGCCTCCGCCTTCGTCGGCGCCGGCCTCGGTCCCGATTCGAAGATCGGCCTCTACCTGTACAACGGCAACGAGTACCTCGAGGCCCAGTACGCAGCGTTCAAGATGCGTGGCGTTGCCGTGAACGTGAACTATCGATACCTCGACGACGAGCTGTGGTACCTGCTCGACAACTCCGACGCCGAGGCCCTGGTGTTCCACTCCTCCCTCGGCGAGCGCGTCGCCCGCGTGATCGATCGACTCCCGAAGCTGAAGCTGCTCATCGAAGTCGACGACGGCGACAGCGGCAAGGTGCCCCTCGCTCACGCGTTCGAGACCACCGTGGCCGGCCACGACCCGATGCCGCGCATCACCCGCAACGAAGACGACATCTACATGCTCTACACCGGTGGCACCACCGGCATGCCCAAGGGCGTGATGTACGCCGTGGGCGGCATGACCGCCGGCTACCTCAGTGGTGGCTTCCCACTGCTCGGCCTCCCGGTGCCCAACAGCCCAGACGAGGTGGGCTCGCTCGTGAAGCAGGCCACCGATGCCGGCAACCGACTCATCTCGATCCCGTGCGCGCCGCTCATGCACGGCACCGGCATCTGGCTGGGTGCGTTCATCCCGATGCTCGCCGGTGGCCAGGTCGTGACGATGCAGAACCGCTCGCTCGATGCGAACGAACTGCTCGGTCTGGTGCAGGCCGAACGGGCAACCAACCTCACGATCGTCGGCGACGCGTTCGCCAAACCGATCATCCGGGCGATCGACGAGGCGTCCGACGCAGGCTCGCCGTACGACACGTCGTCGCTGAAGATGATCATCTCCAGCGGCGTGATGTTCACGAGCGAGGTGAAAGAGCAGGTGCTCGATCGCATCGAGCAGGTCGTGATCGTCGATGCGATGGGTTCGACGGAAGGCGCGATGGGCATCTCGATGTCGATGAAGGGCCTTCCCCCATCGACTGCCAAGTTCTCACAGATGCCCGACACCAAGGTGTTCACCGAGGACGGTCGGCTCGTGCAGCCGGGCTCTGGCGAGGTGGGCATGGTGGCTGCGGGCGGCAACGTCCCGCTCGGCTACTTCAAGGACGCGGAGAAGACCGCGCGCACGTTCAAGGTGATCGATGGGGTCCGCTACTCGTTCCCCGGTGACATGGCCACGGTGAACGAGGACGGCTCGATCAACCTCCTCGGCCGTGGCAGCCAAGTCATCAACACCGGCGGTGAGAAGGTCTTCCCAGAAGAGGTGGAAGAGGCCGTGAAGCGCGTGGCGGGCGTGCAGGACTGCCTGGTGGTGGGTGTCGACGACGACAGGTTCGGCCAGGCCGTCACCGCGGTCGCGTCACGAGTCGAGGGCTCCGACGTCGACGAGGCCACGGTGATCGCCGACGTCAAGACGCAGCTCGCCGGGTTCAAGGCACCGAAGCGAGTCGTGTTCGTCGGCCAGATCCCTCGAGCTGCCAACGGCAAGGCCGACTACAAGACAGCCAAGCAACACGCCCTCGACGCGATCGGCTGAACGACCCGGGCCGCCGATGCGGCCGCGAACGCCGCACCGAGACCGTTCACGACGTGGTGTGGAGCTTCCGGCGCAGGAAGTCGATCACTGCGGCCACGCTCGGCTCGTCGCGCTGCTCGGTGAGCACGCTGTGATCCATCGACGAGCTGCTCGGCAACTCGATGGCGATGAATGCGTCACCGAGCAACTCCCGCAAGGATTTGAAACGTGTGCCGACCAGCCTGTCGCCCGTGAAGCGCAGGCCGAGCACCTGACAGCCGTCGGCAGCGCGCTGCGCGACCCGCGACACGGTCGTCCGGCGACAAGTTCAGATCCGCCCCTCGTCCGCCCTTGCCGACGGCGAACGGCAGCGATGGTTGGGACAGCACGGGCGCGACCATCACGTCGTCGACCATCATCCCGAGTGCGAATCCGCCGCTGAAGCACATGCCGATCGCGCCGACGCCAGGACCGCCCAGTTCGAGATGCAGCGAACGGGCGAGCGCACGCAGCCACGCGATGATCGGCGACGTCTCGTTCATCGCCCAATGAGTGAACTCCTTGGAGATGCACACCTTCACCATCGACGCCGCAAGGTAGGGACCGCTCACGTCTCTGCCCGGTGTTCCCACCAGCGACGGCATCACCACGGTGAACCCAGCGTCGACGACGTCGTTTGCGAAGGCGGTCACCTTCGGGGTGATTCCGGGGATCTCGTGCACGACGATCACCGCCGGCCCCTCGCCGCGGCGGTACGTGTCGCGAGTGAACCCGGCGGAGGTGAACGATCCCCTGTCCCAGCCCTTCAGCACGTCAGCTCTCGATGTGGAGGTGGTCACTTCAGCCTCCTCACGGCGACGAGCGCTCGCTCGGCCAGCCCATCGACGCCGATCCGGAACTGGTCGATGTCCACCTGCTGGTCACCCATTGCACCGTGCAGGTAACGGGCGTACACGCCTTCGCTGATGACAGCGAGACGCCAGCACGAGAACGCCACGTAGTAGTCGATGCCCGACAGGTCTCGACCGGTTCGAGCGCCGTAGCGATCGAGCAGATCGGAGTACCGCGGGAATCCGCCGGCAGACGTCGGATCGTTCGAGCGCACGTTCGCAGCTTCGCCGTCGAACCAGTACACACCGAGGTAGCCGACGTCGGCGAGCGGGTCGCCGAGGGTGCACAACTCCCAGTCGAGCACCGCAGCGATGCGGCCGTGCCGGACGTCGGTCAGGCAGTTGCCGAAGCGGAAGTCACCGTGTGCGATCGACACGCCGTGCTGGGTCGGGATGCGTGAGCGCAGCGCCGCGGCCACCTCGTCGATCGCCGGCAACTCGCGGGTCTTGGAGTTCTCCCACTGTGTCGACCAGCGCTTCACCTGGCGCTCGACGTAGCCCTCTCGCTTCGCGAAATCGCCGAGACCGACGGCGTCGATGTCGACCGCATGCAGATCGGCGAGCACGTCGATCAGGTGCTCGGCGGCGCTGCGACGCAGCTGCATCGGCAACTCGGCAGCCTTGTCGACACTGTCGAGCACCACGCCGTCGACATAGCCCATCACATAGAACGGTGCACCGTTCACCTCGACGTCGGTGCACAGTCCGAGTGCAGGCGGCACCGGCACGCCGGTGAGTCCGACGGCAGCGATCACTCGGTGCTCGCGTGCCATGTCGTGGGCGGTGGCGAGCACATGACCGAGCGGCGGGCGCCGCAGCACGAAGCGCGTGCCATCGGCCCCGGTGACCATGAAGGTGAGGTTGGAGCGCCCGCCAGCGATCAAATCGAACGAGAACGGGGCGAGGGCACCGTCGATGTTCTCCGACAGCCAGCGGGTGACGGGCTCGCGATCGATGCCGCGAGGATCACCGGTCGGCGGGACGGGGGCAGTCATGGCGGCCCACCGTAGTGAAGCTCAGCCCGGGCGGGAGACCCCGACGACCTTGCCCCAATTGACCGCAACGATCTTCACGACGTCGCCGGTCGCCGGGGCATGGATCATCATCCCGCCACCGAGGTACAGCGCTACGTGTCCGATCGGCGAGTAGTAGAAGATCAGGTCACCGGGCTGCGCCTGGTCCTTCGGGACGTGTGGCGTGGAGGCGAACTGAGCCGCCGACTGGTGCGGCAGGTAGACACCTGCCTTGCCCCATGCGTACTTCGTGAGCCCGGAGCAGTCGAAGGCCACACCGGGCGAGGAGGCAGCGAACTTGTACGGCACACCGAGCTGGCCCTGGGCTGCTCCGGTCGCGATGCCAGCCGTCGAGGCAGGTGCAGGAGCCGACGGTGCAGGCGCGGGGGTCGCTGCCGGCGCGGCGACCGGACCGACGTCGTTGCCCGAGCCCCCAGTGTCGCCAGTGTCGCCAGTGTCGCCGGTGTTGCCCGTGTCACCGGTGGCGGTTGGTGCGGTGCCGGAGCCACCACCGCCACGTGCGGTGCTGCTCGCGGCGGCCTGCTGCTGGGCGGCCGCAGCAGCAAAGCGCGCCTGCGCGGCGGCGGCTGCGGCGGCTGCGCGGCGCTCCTGCTCGTCGACGATCGCCTGACCGAGCTCGGTCTGGGCCTGTGCGTACTTCTGCTGCAGTTCGACCGTCAGCGCTTCGCCCTCTTGCTGGCGGACCACCAGCGAAGCGACCAGCTGGGCTTGCTCGTTCTTCTTCGAGTCGAGTGCGGCCTTGTCCTCGGCGAACTGCTCGACGAGCACCTGCATCTCGTCGCCGGTGCCGGCACCCTGGTCGAGCGCGACCCGGGCGAGCTCGTTGCGCTCGAGATCGTCGATGAAGCCCTCGGCCGAGGAGAACAGCGGGGTCAGGCCCGATGAGCCACCCGACATGAACTTCTCGACGGCGATGTCGGCCAACTGACCCTGCAACGTGGACAGCTCGGCGCTCTGTGCGTCGACACGCACCTGGGCGTGTTGGATCTCGATCGCGAGCTGGTCGAGCCGGTCGAGGGCTGCGGCGTGGGCCTCCTCGAGTTCGCCGAGCTGATTGTCGAGCGAGTCCAACTCGTCGGCGATCTGTTCGACTCGTCGGCGCTGATCATCGACCTGGTCGGCCCGGACCTGAGGGACGCTGACGGCGGACACGAGGGTGACGAGGGCTGCTGCCGCGCAGGCAGCACGAAGACGAGACCAACTCCGCATGACGCCTGCAGTGTACCGATGTTACGAACCGGTGTCGAAAGCGACTGTTTCGTGACGGCAGCGACAAGGAACGAGTCCCGATGCCCGTCGGGACACACCAGGTCATCCCCCCTGCCCCCGCAGCTCAGCGCGACGATCGACGCCGGTGGTCGTCCGTCACCATCCCCGAGTCCCCCAGTTTTTCGTGTTCCTCCGGCTCGTTCCTCGCCGTCGTCACTCCCCAGTTTGGTGTTCCTCCGGCTCGTTCCTCGCCGTCGTCACTCCCCAGTTTGGTGTTCCTCCGGCTCGTTCCTCGCCGTCGTCACTCCCATTCAATGGTGCCGGGCGGTTTGCTCGTGATGTCGTACGCCACCCGGTTCACACCACGAACCTCGTTGATGATCCGATTCGACATCGTCTCGAGCAGGTCGTACGGCAGTCGCGCCCAATCGGCCGTCATCGCATCGTCACTCGTGACCGCCCGAATGATGATCGGGTGCGCATAGGTGCGCTCGTCACCCATCACGCCGACCGAGCGGATGTCTGCCAGCACGGCAAAGGCCTGCCACAGCTCCCGCTCGAGGCCCGCGTTGGCGATCTCTTCGCGCACGATCGCATCCGCATGCTGGAGGATCTCCACTCGATCAGGGGTGACCTCGCCGATGATCCGCACGCCGAGGCCAGGGCCGGGGAACGGCTGGCGCAGCACGATCTCGTCGGGAAGGCCGAGCTCGTGGCCGAGTGTGCGGACCTCGTCCTTGAACAGCAGGCGCAACGGCTCGACGAGCTTGAGGGTCATGTCCTCCGGGAGGCCGCCCACGTTGTGGTGGCTCTTGATCACCGCGGCCGTGCCGTCGCTCCCACCGCTCTCGATCACGTCGGGGTACAGCGTGCCCTGGACGAGCCACTCCGCGTCGCTCAGACCCCCGGTGTGTTCTTCGAAGATGCGGACGAACAGTTCGCCGATGATCTTGCGCTTCTGCTCCGGATCGGTGACACCGGCCAGCTTGTCGAAGTACCGCTCGCCCACGCTGACGTGGATGAGCTCGATGCCCATGTTCCTCTTGAACGTCTCGACCACCTGGTCGCTCTCGTTGAGGCGCATCAATCCGGTGTCGACGTAGATGCACACGAGCTGGGCACCGATCGCACGATGGACGAGTGCCGCAGCCACGGCCGAGTCGACGCCGCCGCTGAGCGCGCAGATCACGCGACCTGTGCCCACCTGGGCTCGGATCGAGGCCACCTGCTCGCCGATGATCGACGCCATCGTCCACGTCGGATCACATCCGGCGAGGGTGTGGAGGAACTGCTCGAGCACCTGCGCGCCGAACGGCGAATGCACCACCTCGGGGTGGTACTGCACGCCCCAGATCTTGCGTTCCGAGTTCTCGAGCACCGCCACGGGCGCGTCGGGCGTGCTGGCCGTGGCGACGAAGCCGGACGGAGCCTCGGTGACGGCATCGAAGTGGCTCATCCACACGTCCTGCTCGGCGGGGATGGCGTCGGACAGCAGTGTGGACGTGGAACCCTCGATGCGGGTGAGCTTCGCCCTGCCGTACTCGCCGCGAAGGCCGCGGCCAACGGTGCCGCCCAACTGCTGCGCGATCAGCTGGGCGCCATAGCAGATGCCGAGGATCGGCACGCCGAGGTCGTAGATCGCCGGGTCGAGCGTGGGAGCACCGTCGACGTGCACGCTCTTCGGGCCGCCCGACAGGATGATCGCGCCAGGGTTCTTGGCCAGTACCTCCGCCGCCGTGATGCGGTGCGGGACGATCTCGGAGTACACGCGGTGCTCACGGACGCGACGGGCGATCAGCTGGGCGTACTGGGCCCCGAAATCGACCACCAGAACTGGATGGTCGATGGACTGCTCGGCGTGATCGGCGGAACCGGAGGGCATCGAACGATGGTACGTGGTGGGCGACGACCGACGCAGATTCCGCGACGCCGGTTCGCCGGGCCATTCGCCGGCCCGTTCGCCGGCCCATTCGGTGCGGCCAGGTCATCGTGGCGATCGACACACCGACGCAGACGACGCCGACGACGCCGGCCAGCCACACAGCTGGCACGATGGGTACATGCTTCAACACCTCAGCATCCGACGGCACCTGGTCGCGACCGTGCTGTCGGTCGCAGTGTTGGCCGTGGGATGCGGCCGTGACGATGCGGCAACGGCCCCGACAGTCGATCAGCGAGCTGTGACAGAGGAGTTGAGCACCAACCCGTTCATCCCCGAGGATGCGAACATCGGTGACTGCGTGAGCTCGTTGCCCCGCCCCGGGTGTGGCAACCAGATCCGCGGTGACTGGCACTCGATGATCACCTTCGGTGTGCTCGTCGCCGGACTGGCGTTCATCGGCTGGCGAGTCGCCCGCAGCGTTCGCCGGCGCGACGCACCGAGGGGCCCTCTGCCGAGAGGCCCCCTGCCGACCGGGTCAACATCATCCGGGGCCACGCCGACCGGGCCCACGCCGACGGGGTTGCCGCCGACCGACCGGACGCCGACCGCCTGAGCCGTGTCGGTTCCCGGCGTCAGCGCCAGACGCCGAACAGGTCCACCACGAGCTGCGCGCGGGCCGAGGAGAACACGCAGCCGTAGCCGCGCGACGAGCTCATCAGTGCTGCGCCGGCGGTGGTCTCCGCGGCGGCGAAGTTCGCGTTCGACGTGCCGGGCCAGGGCTGGCTGAGACACGAGTAGGCGGTGAGATAGCCGGCCGCCTCGGTCTGGGTGGCGGTGAGGTTCACCTGGGCCGCAGTGAGAGCGCCGAGCGCGATCACGTCCGACAGGTTCGACTGGTGCGACGGCCGGGCACCGTCGCGAGTGTCGAGCAGGCGTCGCGGGGTCAACGCTGCGTAGCGGGCTCCGCTCCCCGTTCGGTACTCACCGAGCAGATCGACCACGAGATCGGTGGGCTGCAGCGAGAACAGGCACACCTTGCCGCCCGCCCCGACGCGCACGTTGACGAGATTCGGCCGCGTCACCATCCACTCGGGATTGAGATTCGACACGTCAGGGCGCTGCCCACCGCACGGCCAGGCGGTCACGAAGCCGTTCGCCCCGGGATCGACCGCGGTCACCCCGAGTGCCACGGCGGTCGTGGACGACCCGGCGGTGGTGACCGCCACCTCGATCACACCACCGGCCGCGAGCCGCGACGCGCCGCCTTCTCCGGTGCGGGTGTCGACGAGTCGACGCGTGACAGACACGAGCCCGGTGGACGTACCCGTTGTGAGCCAGCCGTTGAGGTCGACCACCAAGTCGGTCGTACCGAGCGACGTGAAGCAGACGCGCCCGTCGCCCACGGGCACGATCGCCGCGTTGGTGACCACGCGACCCGTGGCCGGGTTCACGTTCGAGGTGGGTGGCTCGGATGTGGTGCACGGGAAGGCCCGTACCCATCCGTCCTGCTCCGAACGATCGGTCGTGAGGTTCAGCGCCACCGCCGTCGCACCTGCGGGCAGACGACTGCGGAGATCGAGCACGGCGGTCTGCCCGCCCCGCAACGTGGCGAACACGGCGCCGGTCTCACGCGTGTCGACGATTCGCTCGGGATCCACCGGCACGAAGCCGGCGTTGGCGGTCCCTGCAGGGAACGATGGAGGCGTCGCTCCGGCCAACGGTGACGTCGCGGCGGGCACGTCGAAGGTGTGGAACGTCGGGCGGTAGAGCCACGCGTTCTGGCGCCACAGATCGAAGTCGCCACCACTCGAGAGCCCGACGACCATCTTCGAGTTCTTGTCGAGCCACGGCATGAGGAACGCGCCGTAGTTCCCGCACGTGGTGCACTTCATCTCGTTCGACACGGTCCGTGTGGTGACGGTGGTCCACGGCCCCTGCGGCGCAGGCGCACGGTCGACGATGAGACGGCTCCCCCACCACTCGTTCTCCTTGGTGACCGACACGTACACGTCGCCGAACCACTGCACGCTCATCGGGTTGGCCACGTTGCGCGACGTCACGGCCTGTGCGGCAGCCGAGTTGGTCGTCCAACCTGACCCGTTCCAGTACTCCGGCGCGACGACGAAGTTCCCCTTCGGCACGCGGGCCAGGTAGGTGTGAGGCATGCACGCCGCGTCGAACTGACCGATGTTGTTCACCGGGTTCGCGTACTGCCGATAGCAATGGCTGTACAGGTAGCTCCATTGATCGTTCGACACCACCGACCAGCCGTAGAGGCGGTTCGACGCATCTGGCGCCGGCTCGAAGTACAACTGTTGAAGGGTGTTCCGGTCGAGGATCGCCAGCCACGTGCGCACCGGCACCGCCCCGTAGCCGGCACCACCACCGCTCGGGTTGTTCATCTCGACCATGAAGATCCAGAGGTTGCCGTCGACCCCGATCTCGCCGTCCATCGGCCAGAACCAGGTGCGGCTGTCCGCCGTCTGCTCATCACCGATCAAGTCGCGGCCGCGAGCGCCGAGGATCGTGAAGCACTCCCCCTGCTGGACCAGACCAGCGTTGTGAGCGGCGTTGGTCGGGCTGCCGTCGGCCACGTCATTCAGGAGGCTCTCGTCGTTGCTGAAGTGGAGGTCCTGGAACATCCAGAAGATGCGGCCGTCGGGGAGTGGGTACGCGTGCGGATAGTCGCCGCCACCGAAACCTTGAGCAGAAGACGTGGCGCCGAGACCAGGAGTCGCGAAAGCCGCATCGAGCTGTGCCTCATCGAGGCCGACCCGGCCGCACCCGGGGGCAGCGTCGGCGACGCGCGTGGCGCCGGGCACTGCGGGCACGGCGAGGAGCGCCATCAGGGCGAGGGTCGCACGGCACGCGCGTCGAGCTCCGATCACGAACACTTCATCGGCATCGAGGTCACCAGACAAGAGTCAAGTCGTCGTCCAGCTCCGACCACTCCGCCACCACCGCGACCCCGCCACCCCGCCACCCCGCCACCCCGCCACCCCGCCTCCGAGTACGTCTCACCGACGACGAAACCACCCATCCGGCCGCCCGCGACGCCGTCGGCGGGTTCAGCGCGAAAGGAGGTCACTGCAGAACGCTGCGGTGCCGCTGACCAGGGCGTGGGGTGCCTCCCAGGGCACGAAGTGACCACAGTCGCGCAGGAGGAACGGGCCGACGTGACGGGCGAACACCGTCGCAGCCATGCGGTCGAACGACGGGTAGATCACGTGATCGCTCGTGCCGAACAGCAACAGCGTCGGAGTGTGGTCATTGGGACCGAGCAGCGTGGGCCCGCTGCGCGCCTGCTCGTGAAAGCTGCTCTCGTAGCCACCGAAGCTGGCGCGCAACGTGGCCGCATCTGCGAAGGGCTCGGTGTGGAAGTCGACCTCATCAGGGATCGCAAAGGCACCCGGATGCGCCCAGAACCGACTCGTGTAGAACGTGGCGATGTAGCGGCGTCGCATCGCCGGCGTGGTGAGTTCCGCGGCGAGGCCGTCAGCATCGAGGCCCTGGCGCAAGAAGTAGTCCGCGGCTTCGCGGGAGGGTCGCGTGTTCGGGATGCCGGCCATCGCCTCTTTGAGGAACGGGAGTGGCGAGTTGAACAGCACCATCCGGTCGACCCACTCGGGATACCGGAGCGCGAGATCCTGGATCACCGGTCCACCGAGATCGCCCCCGAGCAGCACCACCCGCTCGTGGCCGAACACATCGTGCACGAGGGCGTACAGATCGCGGGCATGGCTCGCCACGTCGTGGAACCCGTCGGGTCCCACCTCGCTGTCACCGAAGCCACGCAGGTCGGGCACGATCACCTCGAACCCTGCCGTCGCCATCGGTTCGATCACACGCCAGAACACCCGCTTGCTCTCGGGCCACCCGTGCACGCACACGAGCGGAACGCCGCCGTCGCCCTCGCGGACGTATGCCTGGGCAAACCCCCGGGGCGACTGGCGATGAACGGCGAAGCGACCGGGATCGATGTCGGGGTGCATCGCGCGAACCTACGCCTGGCGCACGGTCGGCGCGCATTCGGCGCCCGAGCGGAGCCCATGGCAGCATGTGGCCGGTAGGTCGGACCGTCGGAGGAAGGTTGCGTGATGAACGTCGATGAGTTCCGCACACAGGGCAAGGCGTTGATCGACTGGGTTGCCGACTACCTCGAGACCATCGAATCGCGGCCGGTGACGTCGACGGTGCAGCCAGGCGACGTGCGCGCCCAACTGCCCGAACACCCGCCCACGGCACCCGAGTCGTTCGATCTGGTGCTCGCCGACATGGACCGAGTGATCGTGCCCGGCCTCACCCATTGGCAGCACCCTGACTTCTTCGCGTACTTCCCCGGCAACTCGTCGTACGCCTCGATCCTCGGCGAGCTCGCCTCTGCAGGCCTCGGCGTTCAAGGCATGAGTTGGGTCACCAGCCCGGCCTGCACCGAGGTGGAGACGCTGATGATGGACTGGATGGTCGACCTGCTCGGCCTCCCACAGACGTTCAGGTCGACCAGCGACCACGGTGGTGGTGTGATCCACGGATCCGCCAGCGAAGCGACCCTCGCCTCGATCCTCGCGGCGCGATGGCGCATCTCGGGTGGTTCGATCAACCGCCTCGGGGACACCACCCACCTCGTGGCGTACTCGACCAGCCAGGCGCACTCGAGCATCGAGAAGGGCCTTCGCATCGCAGGCATCGGAACCGAGCAGCTTCGGATCGTCCCGCACGACGAGGACTTCGCGATGCTGCCGGAGGCCTTCGCCGAGATGGTCGCCGTCGACATCGCCGCAGGCCTGACGCCGTTCTGGGTCTGTTGCAGCCGCGGCACGACCAGTTCAATGGCGTTCGACCCCACTCCCGCGATCGCGCCGCTCGCGCACCAGCACGCGATGTGGGTGCACGTGGACGCGGCGATGAGTGGCATCGCTGCGCTCGCCCCCGAACTGCGGTGGGTGAACGACGGGCTGGAGCTGGCCGACAGCTACTGCACCAACCCGCACAAGTGGATGGGTGTCGTGTTCGACTGCGACCTGTTCTACACGGCCGATCGTGCAGCACTGCTCGGTGCGCTCAGCATCCTGCCCGAGTACCTCCGCTCGAAGTCCGCCGAGTCAGGGGCAGCGATCGACTACCGCGACTGGCAGATCCCGCTCGGACGCCGGTTCCGAGCGCTGAAGTTGTGGTTCACCATCCGCACGGGAGGCGCGATCGAGGCGGTCGACATGATCCGTCGCCACATCGCTGCCACCCAGTTGCTCGCCGATCTCGTGCGCGCCGACGACCGCTTCGAGGTGGTGGCGCCGCACCCGCTCAACCTCGTGTGCATCACCCTGCGACGTGGCAACGAAGCCACCGACTCCTTGATCGAGCGGGCGAACGCGAGCGGCAAGGCGCTGTTCACGCGCACCGTGCTCGACGGTCGGGTCGCCCTGCGATTCTCGATCGGCGGACGCACGACCGACGAACGTCATGTACGGGCCGGGTGGAGTTTGCTGCAGTCGCTCGCATAGCTCCGCACCTGCGCGCGTGATCTGATCGCTGCTGACCACTTTGTCGAGACGAGGTTGCGCGGTCGCCGCGACGCCGGTTGACTCCGCCCCCCGCTGCCGGTCCGATGGCGGCGGGGCAAGGAGCACCATGCGGTCCACGACCCGAGTGCTCGTCGCGGTCACGAGCGTCCTGACCGTCCTGTCGCCGGCACTTGCCGGCTCGCGCATCGCCGGCGCCATCCCAGCAGTCGGCCAGTCCGTCGGCAGCGACCTGGCCTTCATCGAACAGGTGATGTATCGCACGAGCATCACCGACTTCGTCTCGATCGCCGATCACGGCGATCCTTGGTTCGATTGGACCACGGATTGGTGCTCTGCACCGATCGTCGGGTCCACCGGCCGCACGTTCGACTTCCGTCAGCCGTGTCGCCGGCACGACTTCGGCTATCGCAACCTCCAGCGGATGGAGCACCGCTACGGCACCGGTACCACGTACTGGAAAGCCGCCAACCGTGCCCGCGTCGACCGGCAGCTGTACACCGACATGAACGCGCACTGCCGTGCCCGTCGCTGGCACGACCAGCCGTCTTGTTTCGCATGGGCGACGACGTTCTACGCCGCCGTACGAGTTGCGGGCGGTCCGTGACCACTCCGACCGGTGACCACACCTGCCGGTGGCCACACCTGTCGGTGCCGCGTCACCAGACCGGCGGCTCCGGTTCGTCCACCCCGTGGGCGAGCCGGAGCAACTGGTGCAGCATCCGTGCCGTGGCGCCCCAGATCGTCTCGTCCTCGAGTTCGAAGAAGTGGATCGGCCGCTCGACGTCCCCGACGCCCCACCACTCCTCGCGGTAGGTGTCGGCGTGGGCCAACTCGTCGAACCGCACCCACAGGATGCGATCGACCTCGCCGGCATTCGGCTGCAGCGGCGGCCGAGCGGACACGGTTGCCACCACCGGCACGATGTAGCTGTTGCTCACCAAGGTCGAGAGGTGATCGAGTTCCCCGTGCACCTCGACCAGTGCCGGGTCGAGGGCGACCTCCTCCCATGCCTCGCGCACGGCGGCCTGTTCGGCTGTCTCCCCCGGCTCCATCCGACCACCGGGGAAGCTGATCTCGCCCTTGTGGTTGCGGAGATGCTGGGCGCGTTTGGTGAACAGGGCTTCGGCGCCGTCGGGCCCGTCGTGGAGAACGATCAGCACCGCCGAGTTGCGCGCCCCGGGAAACGGCGGAGCGAGCCGAACTGGCTGACGCACGCGCACGACCCGGAGGAGCGCATCGAGTCGAGCGTCACCGAGCTGGCCCGCGACGTCTCGACCGCCGATGCGCTCCGCGCGCTCGTTGCTGTCGTCTCTGTCGCTGTCGCTGTTGTCGCTGTCGCTGTTGTCGGTGTCGCTGTTGTCGGTGTCGCCTGCTGCCCACGGTGCGGACGAGCCGGGCCGCCAACTGTCGGGGCGGGGGATGTGCTGGTCGCCGCCGCGGCGTCGGGGATCGTGGATCACGAGCAGTTGCTCGACGGTCGCGAGGCTGCGACGGATCAGTCCGCCGCAGGCCCGGCGGACGGGGCCCAGCCGCTGTCGCGCAGCTCGGCGAGCACGGTGTGCAGACCGGCGGTCTTCAGCTTCGAGAGCACCTTGCCGGGGGTCTCGGCACCGGTCTCCCACTCGTCCCACGCAGCGATGAGCTTGTTGAGGTCGGGTGCAGGGATGTCGAACGCCATGACGTGTGAGGCTACCGTCACGACTTCTTCCGGCGCTCCAGACGCTTGGCGGCGTTGATTCCGTCGCCGACCATTCGGCCGGCGCGCCGGCCGATCTCGGTGCTGAGGCCACCCTGCGCGACCATCGTCTCGCGGCGCTGCTTCTCGGCGAAGCTGCTCTGCCACCACACGAATCCCATCACCGCGGCGATGCCGATCATCACGATCCGAGCGCCGGAATCGACCTCGGTCCAGGGCTGCAGTGCCAGCAGCACGACCGCGGCGATCACGACGACATCGATGATCCGATGGGCGCTGCGGCTCACGAGCCGGAACGCCGACAGCGCACCGTCGCGCACAGTGCACGCATTGGCGAGCACGAGCAGACCCGCCAACGACGGCGCGACCGGCGCAGGGCTCTGCAGGCCCTGAGCGACCAGGACGCCACCGAGCAGGTACTCCACTGCCTGGTGCATCCAGAACGGTCGCTTTCCCGAACTGCCCGAACCGTTGCTCGACGCCACGGGCCGCAGGCTACCGGCGGCGCTCGACCCCTCAGCGGCGCCGTCCCAGCATCCGCAGCGCGGCGGTGCTGGGATCGATCATCTCGGCCACGAGCGCGAGCGACGGCGCTGCGTCGCGCCCGTCGCTCGCCGCCTCCATCACCGCAACCACGTTGCCGATCGACAACGTGAGCGGCCCGTCGGTGCGCACCTGCATCAGGTGCTGATCGCGGTGCACCACCGTTGCCGGCTGCAGGAGCGGCTCGCCTTCCACCACCGAGAGCAGCGAGAGGAGCGCGAGCTGCGAGAGACGCTCGTCGCCGGTCATCGCAGTGTCGCCATGCTGCGTGAGGTGCTCACCTTCGCCACTTCCAGACGGCGCAGTTCGCCCGACAACACGGTCTGCTCGAACGGGGTGATCTGTTCGAATCTGGCGCGAAACGTGGAGCCCACGTCGGGGTGCGCCCCGAGCACACGCACCACGACCAGGATCGGCTGGCGTTGGGTGTGCACGACGAGAACGACCTCGGTGCCCTCGGGGAGCGACACCCCGGTGACAGTGCACGAGAGCCCGTCCTGCGACAGGTCGCGGGTGACGCCGCGCACGAGGAACGCGCCCTGTGGGTGCGCGGCATCGGCGATCATGACGTCAACCGGCAGCGTCGCCGGCACGCGGAAGGCATCTCGTCGCTGGGTGTACTCGAGCGGTGGGTTGTCCACCACGAGCATGCGCTGCGACGGCGACCATCGGTCGACGGTGAGCGTGCCGTGGAGCACACCGTCAAAGGCACCAGCGGTGAGCTCCAACTGCGTGCCCGGCTGGAGAGATGCAGCGAACTCCCTCGCGTCGCGGTTGCACGGCCTCATCACGGCCATCGTGCTGGCCGCGGACTCCACGCTGAACAGCACCACCACGCCGCCACCGGGCATGGCGATGCGAACGATCGATCCCGTCAAGCTGTAGATCTCGCGTCGGTCCATGGCGGTGTGCTCCCAGCTTGGAACGTCCGGTCCGGCGGCCCGCCATGCAAGGGTTTCGCGACGGGAGGTCGATCCCGCGCACTCGCGATGATCCCGGAAACGACGACACCCCCGGGGCCACGAGGGCACACCGGGGGTGTCGAGCTGGAGTGTCGAGCGGGAGGATGTGCGAGACACGCTCCCTTCGGTTCACTGATTCACGCTCCTGTGCTCGTCGGGCCGAGGCCGATGAGCAAGGCGCATCAGAAACCGGGGATCACATCATTCCCATGCCGCCCATGCCGCCCATGCCGCCGCCGCCGGGCATCGCCGGTGCCGACTTCTCGGGCTTGTCGGCCACGAGGCACTCGGTGGTGAGCACGAGAGCCGCGATCGACGCCGCGTTCTGCAACGCCGCACGCGTGACCTTGGCGGGGTCGATGATGCCGGCCTTCACCAGGTCGACCATCTCGCCGGTCGCAGCGTTGAGGCCGGTGGAGCCGGTCGCGGCCTCCACCTGTTGCACCGTGACCGCACCTTCGAGGCCGGCGTTGTCGGCGATCAGGCGAGCCGGAGCCGCGAGGGCTTCCCAGACCGTCTTCGCACCCGTGGCCTCGTCGCCCTCGAGGGTCTTGATGAGCTCCGCTACTGCGGGGCGGGCACGCAGGAGGGCGGTACCGCCACCGGCGACGACGCCTTCCTCGATGGCCGCGCGAGTGGCCGAGACGGCGTCCTCGATGCGGTGCTTCTTCTCCTTGAGCTCCACCTCGGTGGCAGCGCCGACCTTGATCACGGCAACGCCGCCGGCCAGCTTCGCGAGGCGCTCCTGGAGCTTCTCACGATCCCAGTCGGAGTCGGTGTTCTCGATCTCGGCCTTGATCTGGTTCACGCGTCCGGTGACGTCATCGTGCTCACCCGCACCATCGACGATGGTGGTGTTGTCCTTGGTGATGATGACGCGCTTGGCACGACCCATCAGGTCGAGCGTGACGTTCTCGAGCTTGAGACCGACCTCTTCGCTGATGACCTGACCACCCGTGAGGACGGCCATGTCCTGCAGCATCGCCTTGCGACGATCGCCGAATCCCGGGGCCTTGACGGCCGCTGAGTTGAACGTGCCGCGGATCTTGTTCACCACGAGGGTCGCAAGGGCTTCGCCCTCGATGTCCTCGGCGACGATCACCAGCGCACGACCGGTCTTCATCACGGTCTCGAGCGTGGGCAGCATGGCCTGCACGGTCGAGATCTTGCCGCTGTGCAGCAGGATGTACGGGTCCTCGAGGACGACTTCCTGGCGCTCCGCATCGGTGACGAAGTACGGCGACAGGTAGCCCTTGTCGAACTGCATGCCTTCGGTGAACTCGAGCTCGGTTCCGAAGGTGTTGCTCTCCTCGACGGTGACCACGCCATCCTTGCCGACCTTGTCGATCGCGTTCGCGATGACTTCGCCGACGGACGCATCGGCGGCCGAAATGGTGGCGACGGCAGCGATGTCGCTCTTGTCGTCGACTTCGCGGGCCTGCGACTTGATCGACTCGACGACCGCGGCGACGGCCTTCTCGATGCCCTTCTTCAGGCCCATCGGGTTGGCGCCGGCGGCGACGTTGCGCAGGCCGAGGTGCACGAGCGCCTGGGCGAGCACGGTGGCAGTGGTGGTGCCGTCACCAGCGACGTCATTGGTCTTGGTGGCGACTTCCTTGACCAGTTGGGCGCCCATGTTCTCGAAGGGATCGTCGAGTTCGACTTCCTTCGCGATGGAAACGCCGTCGTTGGTGATGGTGGGTGCGCCGAACTTCTTGTCGAGCACGACGTTGCGGCCCTTCGGGCCGAGCGTCACCTTGACCGTGTCGGCCAACTTGTTCACGCCGGCCTCGAGGGCCCGACGAGCCTCGTCATCGAACTTGAGTTGCTTCGCCATGTGGGGTCAGCTCACTTCTCGACGATCGCAAGGACGTCACGGCTGGTGAGGATCAGGAGATCGTCACCGTCGATCGTGACTTCCGTGCCGCCGTACTTCGAGTACAGAACGGTGTCGCCGACTTTCACGGTGAGCGGGGTGTGCGTGCCCTTGTCGTCGCTCCAGCGGCCGGGGCCGACGGCGATGACGGAGCCCTGCTGGGGCTTTTCCTTGGCGGTGTCGGGGATCACCAGACCGGACGCAGTGGTCTGCTCGGCCTCGTTGGGCTTCACGACGATGCGATCGTCAAGCGGCTTGAGTGACATGGTGCAGGCCTCCATTGGCTGATACACGTTGTGCTGTTGTGGTTTGTGCTGATGTGGTTGTACTGAACTTGAACGGGTGGACGGCCGGTTAGCACTCGACCATCGCGAGTGCCAAGGTTACGCGCCGGACCCCTCCGTTAGCAACCGGGAGGCGAGAGTGCTAACGACCGGTCCGGGTTCCCTCGAGTCGGCCACGATGGAACAATGGACAGGTGCCACCGGAGCCGGGTCTGATCGAGTTCCTCCCGCCGGACGAGCGCGCCTTCGGCGCAGGTGACGCCGAACATGGTGGCGCCGGTGCCACCTTCGTCGGCTTCGACCCAGACGACTGGGAAGACACCGACGCCCGTGACGAAGCGCCCCGCTCGCGCTGGCTGCCGATCCTGACCGGGCTGGCCATGACCGGCTTGCTGGCCGGAGGCGTGGTCGCTGCCTCGCCCTGGTCGGGTGGCGACGAGGACGCAGCAGGCCCACCGACCACCGAGCCGACGCCGACGACCGTGATCGCTCCCGCACCGATCACGACCGCGACCGCTGCGCCGCTCGACGCCTCCCGCACCGGATGGCTCCTCGATCCCGTACCCGATGGCTTTCGCCCGGCCTACTTCGCCCAGGGCGAGGCACGGCTCGACGATCTCTCCGGGTGGGGCGAGGTGTGGGCCTCGCCGGGCGCCACGCGCGTCTCCGGTCGGTGGTTCTCGATCACCTTGCAACCATTCCTCGAGTTCGAACCCGGCATCCCGGAATCGTGGTTCCCCATCGAGGTGACGGGCCGAGCCGCACACGCGACGATGGGCCCCGATGGCGTGGCGTCGCTCGCGTACGACGCCGGTCAACCCGACAGCTCGCGCCTCGTCACCATCGAGGCGTACGGGATGGGGCTCGACGAGATGACCACACTGGCCGCCTCGATCGCGATCGTCGACGACCGACCACAGTTGGTCGATGACCGTCCGGAGTTCACGCGACCCGAGCTGCTCGCCGGGCTGGAACGGATCGCTGCCACTCCCACTGACATGGAACTGGCGACGCGGGTGATCCTCGGTGGAACACAGCGAACGAGAGCGTTGTACGCAGGGCCGGGCCGCTTCGAGGTCACCCTCGTGGAGGAGCAACCCCCCGACGTGTTCCCTGCGGGTGTCGATGTCGCGAGGTTGGCTGCGCTTGCGTTCGCACAGGTGAATCTGGCCGACGGTTGGGGACCGAAGGACGACTTCGAGGGCGAGAACCTCGTGATCGGGTACCGGACGATCGATGGTTTCGACCTCCTCGTCGCCCGGTGGCGGCAGGGCGAGACCGAGATGTCGCTGCTCACCACCGGCGACCTCGGTGACCTCCTGGAGATGCTCCCCGACGTGGAACTGGTATCGGCCGAGGAGTGGGCGGCGGCCGAGCGCAGCGTCGAGACCGCCTCAGTTCCGCAGGACGTCGGGCCGCGTGCACCACCGGGGATCACCGTCGACGCTGGCGTCCTGGCCAACGGCACCGACTGGTCGGTGAGGCATTGGCACTCGTCGGACGAATGGGACGTCCGGGTCGGCGGCAACTCCTTCTTCGCGCCGCGGCGGCCTGCCACGTCAATGACCCCGGTGACGATGGCCGGTGCCACGTTGGTGCTCGTCCACAGCGATGTCGCCGGCACCACGGCAGTGGCCGTGTTCGCCGACGGCACCTCCACGACGGTGCCACTCGCCGCAACGGATCCGGCTGATCAGACGTCATTCATGGGTGTGGTGCCGATCGAACCCGCTGGCGCGTTCACCGTCGAGGTGGTGGCCGCCGACGGCTCGGTGGTGAGCCGCTTCGCGCCGTGGGAGCCGATCAGCGCGAACAGGCAGTGGCGCGTGATCGAGTTCGTTCCACCCCGTGACGGCGCGTTCGGCCACGCCGAGACGGCC
The DNA here is from genome assembly GCA_963791635.1 of uncultured Acidimicrobiaceae bacterium. Taxonomy (GTDB): domain Bacteria; phylum Actinomycetota; class Acidimicrobiia; order Acidimicrobiales; family Ilumatobacteraceae; genus VFMC01. The sequence continues at coordinate 582,015 of CAWBTC010000017.1, read as the reverse complement.
GACTTCGTCGGTTTCGACGGCGCCGACTCCGCCGCGTCCGATGACGAGCCACCGCGCTCACCCTGGCTCACCGGCCTGGCCGTCGCCGGGGTCATCGCGTTGATCGCGGGCGGCAGCTTCGCTGCCGCGCCATGGAAGGACGACTCGGTTGCCGCGCCGCCGACATCTTCGATGCCGACGACGACCGACACGATCGCGGCCACGGCTTCGCGGGTGGCCAGCTCTGCCGCACGAGGCCTCCCCGACGGCGTCGTCACCACACCCGCCGGATGGGTGCTCGACCAACCGGGTCGGTTCATCGCGGTGGGCGCCCAGTCGAACGGTTCGTTCGTCGGACCAGGCGATGCCTACGACCTGTGGCGCGACACCCTGGCGTCGCGCACCACCGGAGCGTTCATCGCCATCGACTCACAGTTCCTGCTCAACGGCGTCGAGACGATGCGCAAAGGCGGGGTGCGAATCATGGTGGGTGACCGACCAGCCCTGCTGTGGACCGCACCCGATGGTGTCGTGGAGATCCAGGTGGCCACCCCCACCGGACTCATCGTCATCACCAGCGGCGGCGTGGGGTTGACCGACCTCGTCACGATCGCCGCCACGGTCAACGCCGACGTCCGCGATCGCAACACCCTCGACTACCACGGGATCGACGAAGCGGCCGATGGACCCTTCGCTGGGTTGATCCGGGTCGTGAACGGAGGGACCGAGGTCTACCCCGGCGCAGACCAGGTCGGTACCGCGCTGTCGTGGACCTCGTACGTCGACCCGCGGGACGGCGACTACGTCGAGCTCCGGGTGCTGGCCACCGGACGCGACGAGCAGCTGATCAACGACCTCGTGCTCTCGCGGCCGCTGACCGAGGACGCCTACGGACCTGATGATGCTGCGACCGTCGATCGGCTGATCCGCAGCGGTCGGAACATGCAGCTGCGAATCACCACCTCGGGCAACGATCGGCTGATCGCCCGGATGCAGCTCGGCGACGACACCCAGCTGCTGGTGACAGGAGATGTCGAGCTGCACGAGCTGCTCGACATCGTGGGTCGTGTCCAGCCGGCCGCGCCCGAAACATGGCGGGCGCTCTTGCTCGACACGATGAACGGTGTGGACCTCGCCCTCGATCACGAATGGGCACCGCTGTTCTTCTCCGGTGAAGGACCCGCCAACTGGCAGGCCACGGTGTACGACGGGAGGTTCGACATCGGCGCCGACGATTCATGGTCGTCGAATGCCTTCTCGCACGGTTCGGGCCCCGAGCTGACCGAGTACCGGACCATCGAGCGCGCCTTGCTCCGCGCCACCACCACCTTTCCCGACTCCGCCCGCTCGATCGTGGTGACCCAGGCGGGTCACGACCAGATCGCCGCGAGCCTGATCGAGTTCGATCGCTCGGCAGTGTTCGTCGCGGTGATCGAACTCGATGCCGCGTTGCCGTACACCGTGCAATGGCTCGACGCCGACGGGGTGCCGGTGCCGGGACCCGAGGTCGCGACGCCATGATCGAGTTCCTGCCACCTCGCGACGGCGTGTTCGGCGAGGCCGAGGTCGCCGACTTCGTCGGTTTCGACGGCGACGCCAGCGAAGCCTTCGAGGACGAACCGCCTCGCTCGCGGTGGCTCACTGCGCTCGCCGTCGTCGGCGTCACCGGGTTGATCGCCGGAGGGGTGATCGCTGCGGCACCTTGGGATGGCGAGGACGTGGCCACACCGCCCACCACGACGGTTCCGCCGACGGTTCCGCCGACGACAGCGCCGCTTCCGACCACCACCACCGAACCCGGCCTCCCGCCCGGTGTCTCAGCCGATGTTCCCGGCATGCTCCCGATCGGGCCGACGTCGTTCGTTCTGGTGTTCGCCGAATCGATCAGCGATGCGAACAAGTACGAGGTGCTCGGCAGCCTCGATCCGATCGAGGTGTGGATGTCATCGGACGCATCGAGGAACGCGGGCCGGTGGATCGTGATCGATTCGCGGGAGACGAGCAGCGACGTCCAGTCGTTGCGCAGAGATGCGACCAGGGTGGAAGCCGGGACACGACCGGCGCTCCTGGTCGCTCGACCCGACGGCGTGATCGAGATCGAGGTGCCCGTCAGCGACGGCGTGCCCTTCTCCATCTCCGGATTCGGCGTGGGGCTCCCCGAGCTCATCCGCGTCGCCTCCACCGTCCGCGTCGACGCGCGGGGCATCGACCACGGGGACCTGCTCGCGCCCGGAGGACCCTTCGACGGGCTCGATCGACGGGTGGCCGAGGACGTCGCCTGGTCCCCCGGTGGTTTCTCCAACTCGACACCAGATGCGATCAGTGCCTTCGTCGACGGCACCGGCGGCGAGTGGATCCAGGTCTCGGTGGATGCTCCCGACCCGACGACACAGTTGCTCGACGAGTTGACAGGGATGACGCCCGTCGATCCTGCGACGTTGTCACTCCCGGGCTTGGAGGGCCTCTATTCCCTGTCGGGCCGGTTCGACTCGGTCAAGGTCGTCCGCAGCGACGTCGTCGTCGGAATCGGTTTCGTCACGTTTGCGCTACGCGATGGCCGGGTCGTCACGGTCGCAGGACAGATCGAGAGCGATGAGCTCCTCGCCTTCGCCGCCAAGCTGGAACTCGCCGAACCCGACGGCTGGACGGACGCCGTCATCGAAGCCTCCGACGCCGGAGTCAACCAGCAGGGTTCGCCTCCTGTGAACATCGGTGAGTCGGCGCTCGGCGAGTGGCAGGCGCAGATCTACGGTTCGTCGAGCGCCTTGTGGGTGGCGATCAACGGCCGATACATCTCGATGGGTGAAACCTTGGATCCAGAGATCGGGCCGCATCTCACCGTGTACCGCTCGATCGACAAGGCGCTCATCTTCATCACCAACACCTGGCCGAACGTGGGTCGCCGTGTGGTGATCACCCAGCCAGGACTCGAGCCACAGGACCTACCGCTCGTGCAGATCCCCGACTCACCGCTGTCCGCGCTCGTCGTCGAGCTCGATGCCACGTTGCCGTACACCGTGCAGTGGCTCGATGCCGACGGGGTGCTCGTGCCGGGACCCGAGGTCGCCACACCATGATCGAGTTCCTGCCACCGCGCGACGGCGCATTCGGGCACGCCGAGGTCGCCGACTTCGTCGGCTTCGACGGCGACGGCAACGATGCCTTCGAGGACGAACCGCCACGCTCGCGGTGGCTCACCGCGCTCGCCGTCGTCGGGGTCACCGGGCTGCTCGCCGGCGGCGTGATCGCCGCCTCACCCTGGGGCGGCGACGACGTGGCCACAGCGCCCACCACGACGGTACCGACGACGACGCCACCGACGCCACCAACGACACAGCCGGGTTCGACCGCCACGACCGAACCCGGCCTCCCTCCCGGCGTCTCGGCCGATGTCCCCGGCATGCTCCCTGCCGGACCGTCCCGGTTCGTACTGGCATGGGCCGAATCCGCCGTTGGTCGACTCGAAGCCGGCGCCGACGTCGGGAATCGAGTCGAGGTGTGGATGTCGCCGGATGCATCGAGGAACACCGGCAAGTGGATCGTCATCGTGTCCCAAGAGCTGACGGGAGGATCAAGCGACTGGTTGCGCAGAGATGCGATCCGGGTGGAGGCCGGGCCACGACCAGCGCTCCTGTTCGCTCGATCAGACGGCGTCGTCGAGATCGACGTGCCTGTCAGCGAGGGCGCTCCTTTCACCGTCGCCGGATTCGGCGTCGGGCTTGCCGAACTGATCCGCATCGCGGCCACCGTGCGCATCGATCCATCGGGAATCGACCACGGCGACCTGCTCACGCCCGGCGGACCGTTCGATGGGCTCGAGCAACGGGCGGCCGAGCACGTGGCGTGGTTCCCGGGTGGGTTCGCCACCCCGACGGCCGACGCGATCAGCGGCTTCGTCGATCCCACCGGCAACCAGTGGATCCAGGTCAATGTCGCACCGCCCAACCCGACCACCCAGCTGCTCGATGAGCTGGTCGGGACGGTGCCCGTCGATCGCACCGAACTGTCGTTGATCGGCCTGGGAGGCTTGTTCTCCTTGTCCCAACGGTTCGACTCGGTCACGGTCGTCCGGAGCCGACTCGACGAAGGCATCGGGATCGTCAGCTTCGTGCTGCGAGACGGCAGGATCGTCAGAGTCGCCGGCAACATGAACCAGATCGACGAACTGCTCACGTTCGCATCCGATCTGGAGCTCGCCGCACCAGAGGCGTGGGAGGACGCCGTCATCGAGGCCACCACCGCTGCGGGTGTCGTGTCAGGTGCGACGACGTCGAACACCGAGATCGGGGGATCGCTGAACGGGCAGTGGCAGGCAGAGGTCTACGGCTCTGCCGATGCCTTCCAGGTCCACATCTCCGGCACGGAGGTCGCAATGGGCGAGACGTTCGATCCCGATCCGGGACCGCAGCTCACGATCTACCGCTCGATCGACAAGGCCTTCATCCTCGCCACCAACACCTGGCCCAACGAGGGTCGCCGGGTGGTCATCACCCAGCCCGGACTCGAACCTCAGGACCTCCCGCTGGTGCAGATCCCCGACACTGCGATCCACGCCTTGATCGTCGAACTCGACGCCACGTTGCCGTACGAGGTGCAATGGCGTGACCGGTGGGGCGCCCCCGTCGGTGAGCCGACACAAGCAGGCCCGTGATCACGTTCCTGCAACGACCGTCACGGTGCGTTCGTGCATCACGTGCGATCGAGAGGCGACCGACCCGACAAGGCTCAGAGGAGCTGCACGTCGAGCGATCGGGCGAGCTGCACCACCGTGACGAGTGGAAGCCCGATCACGTTGCTGACGCTGCCGTCGACCCCGGTCACGAACGCCGCACCGGCGCCTTGGATCGCGTAGCCTCCTGCCTTGTCGAACGGTTCGCCGGTGGCGACGTACCACGCCATCGTCGTCTCGTCGATCGGAGCGATGTCGACGAAGGTGGACACTGCAGCGGTCGCAGACCGATCGTTCAGACGGATCGTCACACCGGTGTGCACCTGGTGCCGGCGCCCTGAGATCGCCGCCAGCATCGCCAGCGCTTCGGCGTCGTCGGCGGGCTTGCCGAGGATGGTGCCGTCGACATCGACCGTGGTGTCGGCAGCGATCACCAACGTGCCTGGAGGCACCGGCACCGCAGCCGCCTTCTCGACGCTCAGGCGCTGCACGTAGTCGAGCGGCGGTTCGCCGTCACGGACGGATTCGTCGATGTCGGCCGCACGGATCTCGAACACGAGCCCGAGCTGCTCGAGCAGTTCTCGTCGACGGGGCGAACCCGATGCGAGCACGATCGGCGGCCGGAATGCTCGGCGCGCACCAACGTCAGCCACCGCTCAGCGCCATGACCTGACCGTCGTCGGGAACGGTGAGATCGTCGAGATGATCGAGGTAGCCGTAGGGCAGCACCACCCGGATGGGACCGTTGGTGTGGCCGCGGCGGATGCGCTCGCCACCGTCGACGATCCGGATGCTCGGGTCGAGCCGAGCGATCAGATCCTCGAGTTCGCCGATCGTGCTCACCATTGCGAACTCGCGACGCATGTCACCACCCACCGGGTAGCCGGTGAGATACCACGACGCATGCTTGCGGAAGTCGCGCATCGCCACCTGGGGGCCGAGGTGCGGCAGAAGCAACGTGGCGTGTCGATGCATCACCGCACACGCCTCACCGAGCGTGGGTGACGCCGGCGCGGGTCGACCGTTCAACGCCTCGACGAGATCTCGGAACAGCCACGGGCGGCCGAGACAACCCCGACCGACAACCACACCGTCACAGCCCGTCTGGCGCATCATCTCGACGGCGTCGGCCGCCTCCCAGATGTCTCCGTTGCCGAGCACCGGGATCTCCGGCACCTCGGCCTTCAGTTCGCCGATCGCGCTCCAATCGGCGGCACCGGCATAGTGCTGTTCGGCCGTTCGTGCGTGCAGGGCGATGGCGGCGATGCCCTCCTCGGCGGCGATGCGACCGGTGCTGACGAATGTGAGCAGCGAGTCGTAGAGCCCCTTGCGGAACTTGGCCGTCACCGGCACGCCGTAGGGCGAGGCCGCAGCCACGGCCGATCGCAGGATGGCGCGCAGCAGATTCGGCTTGGCTGGCACCGCGGCACCGCCGCCCTTGCGCGTGACCTTCGCAGCAGGGCAGCCGAAGTTCATGTCGATGTGATCGACGCTGCCACGGGCACAGAGCTTGCGGATCGCCTCTCCGATCATGACCGGGTCGCTGCCGTACACCTGCAGACTTCGCGGCTGCTCGTCAGGTCCGAACGTCATCATCCGTTCGGTCTTCGCGTTGCCGTGCACCACCGCGGTGGCCATCACCATCTCGTTGACGTACACGAGCCCGGGTGCGAACTCCCGGCACATCGCGCGAAACGGCGCATTGGTGACACCCGCCATGGGCGCAAGCACCACCGGCGCCGCCGGTGTGAACGATCCGATCTGCAACGCACCCACACGTCGGAGGGTACCGCCCCTGCCGAGCGATGAGAGATGAGCGTCCCTGCCGACCGGATCTCCCATCGGTCCCACGCCCGCCTGCCGGCGATGAGAGATCCGGTCGCTACAGACGCGGCTCATCTCTCATCGCGGTGGGGTGGTCAGGTGAGGCCGGGGATCTTCAGGTTGGGGTAGGCGCCGCAGTCGAGCGGTGTGGGACCGTCGCTGCGCAGGCGGTGCCAGCCGACAGCGGCGATCATCGCCGCATTGTCGGTGCACATCTCGCGGCTCGGCAGGAACCCGCGGATGCCGTCGGTCACGCAGGCATCGAGGAACTGCTCGCGCAACGACGAGTTCGCCGCGACACCACCGGCGAGCACGAGGCCTTTCGCGCCGACCTGCTGCGCGGCACGGCGCGCCTTCGTGACGAGCACGTCCACGACCGCGGCCTGGAACGAGGCGGCCACGTCGTCCGACGAGACGTCTGGGTGCTTGCGGACGTGGTTCATCACCGAGGTCTTGAGCCCACTGAAGCTCATATCGAGGCCCTCGTTCATCATCGCCCTGGGGAACCGGATCGCAGCAGGGTCGCCACTCATCGCCTCGTTGTCGATCGCCGGACCACCCGGGTAGCCGAGTCCGAGGAAGCGGGCCACCTTGTCGAAGGCTTCACCGGCGGCATCGTCGATCGTGCGGCCCAGCAACTTGTAGCGGCCATGGTCCTGCATCTCGATCAGCATCGTGTGACCGCCGGAGACGAGCAGCACGACGAGCGGGAACTCGAGCGTGGGGTCTTCCAGGAACGCCGCGTACAGGTGCGCCTCGTGGTGGTGGACACCGACGAACGGCACGTCCCATGCGAGCGCCAGCGTCTTCGCAGCCGACACGCCCACGAGCAGTGCGCCGATCAGACCAGGACCGATCGTGCACGCGATCGCATCGATACGACTGTCCGGCACGCCCGCCTCGACGATCGCCCGGGCAATGACCGGGTTGAGCATGTCGAGGTGGGCGCGGCTCGCGATCTCGGGAACGACGCCGCCGTACTGCGCGTGGATGTCCACCTGCGTGCTGACGACGCTCGAGGCCACGTCGTAGCCACCGAGCACGAGGGCGGCAGCGGTCTCGTCACAACTGGTCTCGATGCCGAGCACCAGGGTGTGCTCGTCGACGGCCCCAGCCAACTCGCCCGACGGGCGGGTGAGCAGGTGATCGGTCATCGTGCGGCCTCCGGACACAGTTCTGCAAGGCGCTCGCGGTACGGCGGCTCGGTGATGTCATGACACCACATCACGATCGCGTCCTCCGTGTTCTCGTAGTACTTCTGGCGCACACCCACCGGCGCGAAGCCGAACTGGCGATACAGCGCCTGCGCACCGACGTTGCTGGATCGCACCTCGAGTGTGAGCGCCTGGCACTCTCGACGGATGGCCTCCCACGCCAGTTCCGCCATCAATCGGGTGGCCACACCGCAACGACGGGCGCCCGGCGACGATGCGATGTTGGTCACGTGCGCATCGCCAACGACGAACATCACACCCGCGTAACCGACGAGCTTCTGGTCGCGCCTGGCTACCACGTAGTGCCGCTCACCGCGACGCGACATCTCGATCTCGCTCTGGAACACACCCAGGGTCCACGGCTTCGGGTACGAGGCGTTCTCGATCGCCATGATCGCCGGCAGGTCGCGCCGGCGCATCGGCTCGACCAAGGTCGCCGATTCACCACCGGCGCGGCCGAGCAGTCGCGACAGCACGCTCATCGCGCCAGGCCACCAGTGTGGTCGGTGTTGTCGTTGTTGTCGGTGGAACCTTGCGCCCGCGTGCTCCAGTTGATCTGGGCGTCCGGGAGCCGGAGGTACATGGGTTGGATCTCCCACGGATTCACCCACTCCTCACGAAGCGCACGCGCATGGGCGAGTTGCACCATCGGCGCAGCCGACGGCCGTGACAGGAACTGCTCGGCGAACTCGCACCGCAGTTCTGCATGGATCTCCTCGTGGTGGCGCAAGGCCCCATCGCCGACGCACACCACGTCGTCGCCCCGGGCCATGAGGTCGGCGATGAGATCGTCGACTCGACCGCACTGCGGCTCCAGCACGCGCTGCACACCGCCCGGCACCGGTCGATAGAAGGCATAGAACAGCTCGCCCTTGCGAGCATCGATCACAGCCGCGATCGTTCGGTCGGTGTGTCGCAGCGGGAACGCGAGCAGGTCGAGCGAGCTCATCCCGATCATCGGGATGCGGAGGGCCTGCGCGAGCGCCTTCGCCGAGGCCAACCCGACACGCATGCCGGTGAACAGCCCGGGGCCGACGTCGACGGCGATGACGCTGATCTCGGCCAGCTCGATGTCGGCCTGTTTGCAGACGAACTGGATCGCAGGCGTGATCGTCTCCGCGTGGCGCCTGCCGCGACACACCTCGAACATGCCGAGCACTCCTTCGTGCCCGCCGATGGCGACGCTCACCTGCTCGGTCGCGGTCTCGATGCCGAGGATCAACACGTCCACGCCTCCACGGCCCGGCACAGCTCGTCCCACCGCGTCGCCCACGCACGGCCGAGCGCAGACAGCACGAGCTCGCGGGCATCCTCGTCGTCGTCCACTGCATCGAGGCGGACCAGGAGATGCTCGCCGAGCGCACCGCCGAGCACGTCGCCCCACTCCACGAGCAGCACGCCGTCGGCCTCGGCCAGCTCAGCGAGTGCGAGATCGGCCACCTCGTGCTGCGTGGTCAGTCGGTAGAGGTCGGCATGGTGCAGCGTGAGCCGGCCCGCCGGGTGACTGTGCACGAGGTTGTACGTGGGAGATGTCATGTGATCCGTGACCCCGAGGGCCGCCCCGAAACCCTGCGCGAACGCTGTCTTGCCTGCACCCATCTCTCCAGCGAGCACGATCACGTCGCCGGCGCGAACGAGGCCGGCCAACGCCGCGGCGATCGCGTGCGTGGTTGCCAGCGAGTCCGAATGCAGCTGCAGCATCGAGCGTTGAGTCTACGAGGCCGCGCGGTCGGGCCGGTGGTGACGGGCGATCCGCTTCGAGATGCCGCACACGATCTCGTAGCCGATCGTGCCGAGGCGCTCCGCCCAGTCCTCGGCCCTCACCCGATCACCGCTTCCGCTGCCGTCGCTTCCGAGCAACACCACAGGCTCGCCCACCCGGACGTCGAGCCCACCCACGTCGATCATCAGCTGATCCATCGTGACGACGCCCACGATCGGACATCGTCTGCCCTGGACCAGCACCTGCCCGTGCGTCTCGTACAGCCTGCGTGGCACACCATCGGCGTATCCGATGGGCACGGTGGCCACCGTGGTGTCGCGGGACAACGCATGTCGCAAGCCGTAGCTGATCCGGTCACCGGCACGCAACCGCTGCACGTGCGACACGCACGCGTACAGCGACAGCGCAGGGCGCAGCGTGCGGCATAGGTGCTCCACCCCGCGGCCAGGTTCGATGCCGTACAACGCGATTCCGGCACGCACGAGATCGTGGCGCGCGACGCGAGCTCGCGAGACCCGCGGCCGAGTTCGCGGTATGCACCCGACCGGGATCGATGCCGGCTGCACGAATGGCGGCGAGCACCTCGTCGAAGCGGTCCAGCTGCAACGTCGTGTACGGGTCGGACGGCTCGTCGGCGACCGCCAGGTGGGTGAACACGCCATCGAGCGCGAACGCCTCGCGCCGCTCGACGTCTTCCACCAGCGCCAGCGCATCGGCTGGAGCGCATCCCACGCGGTGCATGCCGGTGTCGACCTTGACGTGCACGCGATGGCCGCGAGCGCCCGCTGCCTCCAGTACGTCGAGCTGGGCCATGGAGTACACGGTGCTGATCAGGCCGAGTCGCACCGCGTCGGCGGCGGTGGACGGCGGTTGCTCGCTCATCACCAGCACCGGTGCGTCGATCAGGCCATCGCGCAGCTCGGCCGCCTCCTGCACGAGTGCCACGCACAGGCCCGACACGCCCGCATCCAAGACCGTACGCGCCACTGCCACCGCTCCGTGCCCGTAGGCGTCGGCCTTCACAACGGCCCAGACGTCGGCCGGCGACACCGCCGCGCGCAGCACTGCCACGTTGTGGGCGATCGCATCGAGGTCGATCTCGGCCCAGGCCCAGCGGCCAGGCGGGAGACGTTCCCGAGGGTCGATCCCCCCGGTCACTGCTCCCCGCGGAGGCTCGAGAGCACCTGCGGCACGAGGTCGGGCAGGTCGGACGCGACGAAGCCGATGGCGGGTCCCAGCATCGCCGCCCGGCCGTGGATCCAGGCGCCCATCGCCGCGGCTTCGAACGGGTCGATGTGCATCGCGAGGAGCGCCCCGATGATCCCGGCCAGCACGTCGCCGGTGCCTGCGGTCGCCAGTCGTTCGTCGCCCGCGCGCACCACGAGCACCCTTCCTGTCGGGTCGGCGACCACCGTGGTGGCGCCCTTCAGGAGAACCACCGTGTCGCTGCTCTCGGCGAGCGAGCGTGCTGCTGCCATGCGATCGGGTCCTGGAGCCGCACCCGTGAGCAGTTGGTACTCGCCATCGTGCGGCGTGAGCACCGTCGGCGCTTCGCGCTGGCGCAGCAGGGCCGCTGCACCCTCTGCGTTCCACGCGAGTGCGAACAGACCATCGCCGTCCACCACGATCGGCAAGGGGGTGTGGATCGCGACTTCACGTGTGTTCGCCGCCGTGTCGTCGACGCGACCCAATCCGGGCCCGAGCACCACGGCGTGAAATCGATCGAACGAGCGCAGGGCATCCGCCGCCCAGGCGGTGCTCGGGAGCGGGCGGTGCACGGCCTCGAGCGGCATCCGGTCGGCATGTTCTGCACCGGGCGTCGACCACTGCACCATGCCCGCACCGGTGCGTTGTGCCCCTGCGGCGGCCAGCGCCGCGGCCCCCGGCATCGTTCGGCTGCCGGCGATGATCCGCACCGCCGTGTGCCACTTGTGGCTCACCGGTGAGCGTGGCGGCATCCACTCGGCCACGTCGGCGGCCTGCAACAGATGGGCATGCACTTCACCGGTGTCGAGGCCGACATCGACGAGATCCAACTCACCGGCGAGCTGACTCCCCGGGCTGAACAGCAGACCTGGTTTGAGCGCGACGAAGCTCACCGTTCGATCCGCAGGCAACACGTCGGGGCCTGCTGAGCCCGTGAGGCCGTCGACCCCGCTCGGGATGTCGACTGCCAGCACTGGCGTGCCGCCGACGTCGGGCGGACGCCAGGTGCCGTGAAAACCGGTACCGAACGCAGCGTCGATCACGAGATCGGCCGGCGGCAGCTCGTCGGGGCACGTCGCCACCGGGAACAGCCGCACCTTCACGCCGCGATCGTCGAGCAGCCGGGCTGCCACCCGGCCGTCGTTGCCGTTGTTGCCGGTACCGACGATCACGTTCACCGTGCGGCCGTATGTCCCGCCGAGCATGCGGATTGCGGCCCGGGCGACCGCGGAGCCGGCACGCTCGATCAGCACCTGCACGTCGTCGGTGGCAGCCGCGTCGATGGCTCGCATCTCCGCGGGGGTGACGATCGGCAACATCGCGACCGAGGCTACTGCCCACCTCGCGAACGCCGCCGGACCGAACCGACACGCCATCCGCCGGACCGGAAATCGTCGCGTCAGGAGATGCGGCTCGCCACGACGTACGCGATCGCCACGATGTCGGTGTGCGTGATCGACAGGTGCCACCTGTCGATCCCTGCGGCGTCGGCCAGCGCGAGGGCCGGGCCAGTGATCGCGAGCGACGGCTCGCCAGAGTCGGCGCGAGTGACCCACACGTCGTGGAACCCGAATGCGCCGAGACCGACACCGAGCGCCTTCATCACGGCCTCGCGCGCGGCGAAACGCGCCGCGAGCGACGGCATCGGATCGGCCTTGGGTGCGACGTACTCGAGCTCGAGTGGCGTGAACAGCCGCTCGCGCATCGAGGGCGTTCGCTGGAGCGAGCGGCGGAACCGCTCGATGTCGACGGCGTCGACACCGATCCCGATCACGCTCACGGCTGTCTCAAGAGCGTCTCACGAGCATCTCACGAACGCCAATGGTCGGCGGTCTCGGAGATCGGCAGGATCAACAGATCCGCCACGGGCAGATCGGCGAGGCGGTCCTCGCGGAAGGTGCCCTCGGTCTCTGACACCCAGTCGACGAGTCGGTCGTAGCGGTGGTCGTAGCCCTGCAGCACGCCGCGCATCACCGGTGCCGGCAGCCGATCGTGGAAGCGGACGTGCAACAGCGTGATGCCGGTACACGTGCCACCCTTCACCTCTGGGACGAAGATCACGGTGCGGCCATCGGTGCGGCCCCTGGCGACGAGCACCTCGCGATCGCTGGCCACGCGGCGCTTCGTGCCGAGCAGCTGTGCATTGCGGTCGACCCGGCTCGTCACCTCACGCGACAGGCCCCCGCGATCGACGATCGAGATGACGGCATCGGTGGACAGGTCACCCTCGATGCGGTACCGGGTGAAGCCGACCACCGCGTCGACGGCAGGATCGAGATCGGCGAGCACCTTGAGCGTGCGGTAGCTGAGCCGGTCGCGGCCGGCGCCCGCGGTGAGCACTTCCTGGACGAGCTGGCGGTCGAGAACGCCTTCGTCGCTGCGGCTGATGCCGACGGTGACCGTCTTCGCCTGATGCTTGATCGCGTCGACCGGGCGGGTGAGCTCTTCGATCGCACGCGTCAGCGCTGCGGTGAGGTCGTCGATCAGCACGCTCGGGGTGGCCACCGTTCCGGTCACCCGTTGGTACACCTCGAGCGGGTTCTCGCCCGCCATGTCGCGCAGCAACGAAGCGAGCCGCACGGCGCTGGAGGCCTCGAGGTGTCCGTCGTAGAGACCGGTGCGCAACCCGTCGAGGAACCGCTCGCCGCACGCGACGACACCCTCACGCACGCGCTGCAGGATCTGGTCGCTGTCGCCACCGGCCGACAGTGAGTGCTCGATGACCTCGCGGGCCTCGCGCAACGGCCGTGCCGAAGCGTCGATCGCCAGCGCTGCCTCGTAGCCGAACAGGTGACCCACCATCGCCGACAGCACGAAGGCGAGCGCTGAGTCGACCGCGGGCACCGAGAGCACGGCGGAGGCGGCGGCGAAGCGCTCGTCGCCCTCGGTCGCGATCACGATCGGGGTGGCCTTGTGAGCCTTGTAGATCGCCACCTCCTTGGCCACGTCGTCGGCGTTACCGCCCACGAGGCCGGCCGCACACACGAGGATCAGTGGCTCGCTCGAGAGGTCGATGTGCTTCTTGTCCTCGGTGACGTCACAGGCGATCGACTTGTAGCAGAGCTCGCTCAGCTTGATCCGCACCTCTTCGGCTGCGACCACATTGGGGCCGTTGCCGACGAGGGCCCAGTAGCGCTTGTACGGAGCGAAACGTCGCGCCGCGTCGGCGATGTCACCCCGACCGGCGATCACCTCCACCATGCTGGCCGGCAGCTCGCGCAGCGAGGTGAGCAGCTCGTGGCGGCGGCGGGCCGTCCCGAGACCGGCGGCCTCGCTGATCGCGCACGCCAACAGCACACCAGCGGCCACCTGGGCGTAGAACGCCTTCGTGGACGCGACGCTCATCTCCACGTCGCGGCCGTCGCTGGTGTACATCACGCCATCGGCTTTGTCGGTGAGATCGCTGTTGCGGCGGTTCACGATCGCGAGCACCGAGGCACCTCGACCGCGAGCCAGGTCGACCGTGCGGTTCGTGTCAGTCGTGGTGCCGCTCTGGCTGACGGCGACGATCAACGTGTCACTCATGTCGAGCCGAAGCGCGAAACCGCTGAGCTCGGTGGCGGTGATCGGGTCGATGTCGAGGTGCCCCTCGCACAGCGTGTCGAGCATCGCTGCCATGCTCCGGCCGGCGACGGCTGCCGTGCCCTGGCCGATCACGCGCACCTTCGTGATCGCGCCGCTGCCGAGACGTGCAGCGATGTCGCTCGGCAGCGAACGTTCGCCGACGACAGCGCGCAGCATGCCGTCCTGCTCGGCGATCTTGCCGCGCAGCGTCTTGCGGAAGCTGCTCGGAGCCTCGGTGATCTCCTTCAGCAGGAAGTGCGGCGCGTCACCGCGGTCGATGTCACGAGTGGTGACCTGCGCAGTGGCCACATCGCCCTCGGTGACCGGCAGATCGCTGCCGTCGTAGGCGAAGCGGTGCACACCGGCGAGTTCGCCAGCATGGCCAGCGTCGAGTACGAAGACCTGGCCGCGGCTGCCTGACGGTGACAGCGTCTCGCCGTCGACGCGGAGGTAGTTCCATGTCTCCTCCACGACGCCGTAGGGTTCGCTGGCAACGATGTAGGTGTCCTCGGCAAGGCCGATGTACAGCGCCTGGCCGCTGCCGCGCAGTGCGAGGAACAGCTTGTCCGGGGCTGCGGCCGAAGCAGCGCCGATCGCCACACTGCCCTCGAAGCCGGCGACGGTGCGACGGAAGGCCTCGGTGAGGTTGCCGTTGGTGTCGATCGACAGCCTCGCCATCACCGCAGGGATCACCTTTGCGTCGGTGGTGATCGGCCCGGGGATGCGGAGCCCGTGCTGCACCTTGATGTCGGCGTGGTTGTCGACGTCGCCGTTGAGCGCAGCCACGACGTACGGGCGCTGCTGCTCGCTGCCCGACATCTCGGTCTCTTCGCTGTTCAGCGGGTGGCAGTTCGGCTCGCTGATGATGCCGACGCTCGCCCAGCGGGTGTGGCCGAGCACCGTGAGCCGCGACTCGGGACGAGCCAGCGAGAGTCGCAGGAGGTCGTCGGCTTGGATCGCAGCGCGCAGCGCACGAGTGTTGTCGCCGAGCTCGCCGATCTCGGCTGCGGCCTTGTACACGAAGCTCAGGCTGTCGCCCGCCACACGCACCGACCCGCTCTGGAACAGAGGATCGGCGGTCCGCTGGACGAGCAGTGACTGCACGGCCGGATCCGCCGTCGACAGACCGTGGTTCCACACGAACAGGTGCAGACCGGCCGAGTCGCGACCTCGGACCTCGAGCCGATCGAGCGCTGACAACGCTTGCTGCACGCAGAGATAGGCAGCGATGGCGGCCCGGCCGGCATCGCGGCCGGCGAGCCCATCGACTTCGCGGGCCGTGCGCAGGCGATCGCGCCGGATGGCCCAGGTCGCGTCGCGCAGTGCGATCAGCTCGGTGTTCGCTTGCTCGATCTGTTCGACGGTCAGCTCGGTGCTGGCCTCGATCCACCGCTCGTACTCGCTGGCCCGTGCTTCGAGCTGGTCGAGCTTGGCGTTCATGCCGGCCAGCAGCTCGTGACGGCCGACCAAGGCGCAGACGCCTGGCACGCCGTGGAGCAACATGTCACACGACGATGTCAGGCGCGCAGCGCCGGAGATCGAGGGATCGGCGATCGCCCGGTCCAGCAGCTCGAGCACATCCGCTGCCGGCGGCACTGGTCGAGTGGACGGGCGACTGAGGACCGCGATGATGCCGCACATAAGAACGACAGGGTACCGACACGCTCCGTGCCTGTCCCGTCACATCTTCGTATGGCGTCTGGCAAGGTTCTCGCAAGACGGCCACGTTCCGCTGAACGTGTGCCGCCGCCGTGTCCGATCCATGTGCCTCGGCGCGCCGGACGGCGACCATTGCGAGCGCTCGCCGCGTTCGCGCACGGCGTGGCACTCCGCTGACCACCACAGCGCCGGCAACGACCAGTGGGGCCGGCCTGGCGACGAGCTGGCGACGACCTGGCGACGACCTGGACCGTGACGCTCAGGCGCCTGCGAAGCGACGGCGCACGACCGCCGCGAGGTCGTCGGCGGTACGTCGCGCGAGCTCGGTGGTGGCGGCTTCGACCATCACCCGCACCAACGGCTCGGTGCCGCTCGCCCGCACGAGGATGCGTCCCTCACCGGCCAGACCTGCCTCGGCCTCGGCGATCTCGATCGCGAGCTCGTCGGCCACGTGCGGGTGCCGTTCGGCCACGCGCACATTGACGAGCACCTGCGGGTAGCTGGCCATGACCGTGCCCGCCAGCTCGGCGAGTGTCCGCCCACGCTGCACCAGGTGCTCGGCGAGGCGCAATCCCGCGAGCAGACCGTCGCCGGTGGTGGCCAGGCGCCGGTAGATGATGTGGCCGCTCTGCTCGCCTCCGACGGCGTAGCCACCCGCATCGAGTGCCTCCAGCACGTAGCGGTCACCGACCGCTGTCTCCACGACGTGGATACCGAGGTGCTCCATCGCCCTGCGAAACCCGAGGTTGGTCATCACGGTCACGACGACGGTGTCGTCGACGAGATGGCCCTCCTCGCGCAACTGCAGGGCGGCCAGTGCGATCAACCGGTCGCCGTCGACGACGTTGCCGAGGTGGTCGACGGCGATCACGCGGTCGCCGTCGCCGTCGAAGGCGAGTCCGAGCTGCGCCCCTTCTGCCACGACCGCATCCGCGAGGGACGCGGGAGCCGTGGCGCCGCAGTGATCGTTGATGTTGCGGCCGTCGGGCCGGGCGTGCAGCACGACCACGTCCGCTCCGAGCGCCCGGGCAAGGTCGGGAGCAACGACGCTCATCGCCCCATTTGCGCAGTCGAGCACCAGCTTGGTTCCGGACAGCACACCGGCGGGGAACAGGCTCAGCAGGTACGCCTCGTAGTCGGCGTGTCCGAGCTCCGTCGAGGCGGGCGCCGACACCGCCGACACCGCCGACACCGCGTGCGTCTCTCGTCCAGCACCGGCTCGCTCGACCTCACCACCGGCCTCACCGTCGGCCTGACCTTCGATGGCGCCTTCGATGGCTCGCTCGATGGCTCGCTCGACATCGTCGGAGAGCTTCAACCCTCCGGCGGCGAAGATCTTGATCCCGTTGTCGTGCCATGGGTTGTGCGACGCCGTGATCATCGCAGCGGGGAGTTGTCGCGATGCCGAGAGGTGGGCGAGGGCCGGCGTGGGGACGACACCGACGAACACAGGCTGCGCACCTCCGGCGACGAGCCCGGCCGCGAAGGCCTCCTGCAGCTCGGGGCCCGACTCTCGGGTGTCGCGGCCGATCAGCCACCTCCCCGTCCCCAGCACCGCAACAGCGGCACTGCCCAGCCGGAACACGTGGTCAGTGGTGAGTTCGGTCAGCGCGCGAGCGCGCACACCATCGGTTCCGAAGCGCAGCACCAGTGCCTCCGGGCAGATCCAGCAATCAGCCGAAACGCTGGATCAGCGCTTGGTGTACTGCTTGGCCTTGCGGGCCTTGACGAGGCCGTACTTCTTGCTCTCCTTCTTACGCGGATCACGCGTGAGGAGGCCGGCCTTCTTGAGCGCAGGGCGCGACTCGGGGTCGAGCTCGACCAGCGCACGTGCGATCGCCATGCGCATCGCGCCGGCCTGCCCGCTGACGCCGCCACCGTGGATGGTGGCGTCGACGTCGTAGCTCTCCTCGGTGTTGGTGACCCGCAGCGCCTCGGTGACGATCATGCGCTGCACAGCCGTCGGGAAGTAGTCCATGAACGGACGGCCGTTCATGGTGTGGATGCCGGTGCCGGGCCGCAGACGGGCACGCGCAACGGCCTCCTTGCGACGGCCTGTGGTCTGGGTGAGGGGCTTGGTGGCCATGGTGGTGATGACGCTTTCCGGCTGGGTCAGCGGGCCTTGGCCGCTGCAACTTCGAGGACGACGGGGTTCTGTGCGGCGTGCGGGTGCTCGGGACCGGCGTACACCTTGAGCTTCTTGATCTGCTGCCGGCCGAGCGGGCCGTGGGGCAGCATGCCGCGCACACTGAGCTTGATTGCGTCGGCCGGCTTGCGGTCGAGGAGGTGTTGGTACGTCTCGCTCTTCAGACCACCGGGATAGCCGGAGTAGCGGTAGACCATTTCCTTGGCCGACTTGCCCTTCGTCAGCACGACCTTGTCGGCGTTGACGATGACCACGTGGTCGCCGGTATCCAAGTGCGGGGCGAACATCGGCTTGTGCTTGCCACGGAGCACACGAGCGACCTCGGTGCAGAGACGGCCGAGGACCAGGCCCTCGGCGTCGATCACGTGCCAGGCGCGTTCGATCTCACTTGCTTTCGGGCTGTACGTACGCATCTCGAATCCTTCGACAGCAGTCTCCGCCAGGCGCAGGTCGCCGGGGAACCGTGAAATGATACGGGCGTCGCGGCCAAAGCGGCAAACGACCCGACTGCGAATTTCCTGCACGTCCCCCCGCCAGGGGCGCGACGGCCCTCGTCAGACGTGCGCGCGGAGCCGAATGAGGTCGTCGAGCCAAGCGTCCACCCGCTCGGCGAATGCGTCGGTGGAGAACCGCTCCTCCACACGCTGGCGGCACATGACCCGATCGATCTCCCCAAGACGACCCACCGCAAGGATCGCTCCATCGACGTCGTCGGCATCCACGAGGAAGCCCGTCTCCCCGTCGACCACGATCTCGCTCGGCCCGCCACGGCGATACGCGATCACCGGCACCCCGCACGCCATCGCCTCGATCGCGACGTTGCCGAACGCCTCCACCCACTTCGGGGTCATCAGCAACCCGGTACATCCACCGACCGCGGCCTGCAGGTCGTCGGTGGCGAGGAAGCCCTCGTAGCTGACCTGCGCGCCGGGATGCCGAGCGGAGGCCTCGTGCCAACACGACTCGTCCTGCATCAGTCCCCACGCCTTGACGGGCATCCCCGTGGCCTGGGAGATGGCGAACACATCCTCGATTCCCTTCTCGGGAGAGATCCGACCGATGAAGCCGAGAGACGCCGGCTCGTCCGCACTGAGATGGACGTCGTAGCGCTCCACGGCGATGCCGTTGCCGACCACCCGCAGTTGATCGGCGATCGCGGGAAACGTCGCCGCCTGGGCTCGGCTGTGCACGGCAGCGATCCCCGGGCGGAGTGCCAGGAGTTCGGCCAGGACCGAATCCATCGCGTCGTTGACCGACCCCATCGACACCAGGTGCGCCACCGGTACGTCGAGGAACGGCGTCAGGAAGTAGGGCAACCAGTCGTAGGCAAGGTTGAGCACCACGTCGAAGTGCTCCTGGTGCTCACGCACCCAGTCCCACATCGCTCCGAGCACCGGCGACGGCGGCATCTCGATCGGCGCGTCGCGACCCAGGGTCTGACTGCTCGCCTGGAGGTTCCCAGGGATCTGATGCACCCGCGCCCCGACATGCAACGATCCCGCCGGGGCCGCCACGTCGACGTGGTGACCGCGCGACGACAGGCCGAGGACGAGGCCGTGGAGGGTGAGCTCGACGCCACCTCCGATACCGCTGCCGAGCGGTCCGACCGGCGTGGAGCAGACGAGGATGCGTTTCGTGCGAGTCGTGTGATGTGCGGCCACGACGAGGCCTCCTTCGGGTGCCGGCACGTCCGTGGGGCAGGACGCGATGCTTGCCTCGCTCGGCCAGTCTGCCCCGACGCACCGCGTGCCGTCGTTTTGGAGCGGCCTGATCCCGGGAGGTGTCGGCAGACATGCGATTCTGCCCCCAGAGTTGGCCTCGTGGGGCTCGCCGCTGATGGCCATTCGACCGCCAAGCGTGATGGTCGCGCACGGATGCGACCGCGACAACAGGCACCTATGCCACGCGCCAGCGCTCGCACGAGGGCTTCGCAGCCGTCGTTAGGCGTTCCCAGAGATGGTGGGCCAGATGGCGCCGAGCGGCAGATCCGGCGCGTCACAGGGATGTGTTGTGCGCTCCGTTGCGCCCAGCGCTACGCAGCGCACCCGACGTCTGGCCGAACACGGTCAGGAGCGCCGATTGCCCGCTCGGGCGCAAGGCAGAGGCGAGCGCA
Organism: uncultured Acidimicrobiaceae bacterium; assembly: GCA_963791635.1. Lineage (GTDB taxonomy): Bacteria > Actinomycetota > Acidimicrobiia > Acidimicrobiales > Ilumatobacteraceae > VFMC01. The sequence goes on along the minus strand of CAWBTC010000017.1, from coordinate 561,918 downwards.
GATCATCCCGTCTGCGCTGCCCTAGACCGCCGGTTCTGCACGGTGTCGAGCTGTCCCGTCTCACGACGACGGTGAGTGCAGCCACCGTTCAGACGGAGAGCGAACCGTTGAGGTCGACGATGACGTGCGTCGAGGCGGACGTATAGATGCAGACCTCGCCGTGTGCGGTGAGGCGTGCGAACACGGCATTGGCGACGTCGGTGCCAGGTTGCGGGTTCGAGGTCGATGCCGTCGGGCGGACACCGCCACATGGGAAGACGGTGACGAACCCCCGTCCTGTGCTTTCTGTGACGGTGATGTTGAGCAGTGCCGAGGTGGCGCTCAAGGGAACGCCACCGCGACCCGCCACTTGCACGGCTCGCACCGACCCTGCGGCGTGGATGCCGCCACCCTGGGAGATGCCGTCGACCGTCGCTGCACCGTTGCGTGAGTCGGCGAGGCGGACGGGCACGGCGCCAGCGAAACGGGACGACGACGAGAAGGATCCGTTCACATCGACCACCAGGTGAGCGGGCGCCGAGTTGAAGAGGCAGACCGCTCCGCCGTCACCGATCTTCGCAATGACAGCGTTCGCCACGGCGACGCCGCTGCTGAAGTTCAGGTTCGACGCGTTCGGACGCTGGGCCCCGCACGGAAACGCCGTCACGAAGCCACGCGCCGTCGCGCCGTCGACGGTGACGTTCAACACGACGGTGCCACTCGATGGATCGACTCCCGGACGCCCGACCACCGGGACGGACGTGATCGTCCCGGCCGGGAGTACCAGCTCGGTCCCGGCCGGTCCACGTGTGTCCAGCGCTCGATCGGGTGCCAACGGCCGGAAGCCCGACGGCGCAGTGAAGTAGCCATTGACGTCGATGACCACGTGGGTGTCGGCCATGGCGTACACGCACACCGTGCCGGATGCACTCAACTCGGCGAACACGGCATTCGCCACCTCGACGCCAGGCCGGTAGTTCAGGTTGGACGCCGTCGGCCGCGGCCGGTCACACGAGTACACCGTGAGGTAGCCCGGTGCAAGCGCCTCAGTCACCGTGACGTTGAGCGCGACGCCGGTCGCCCCCGACGGGATGTTCCCGCGCCCTCCGACATTGACGGCGAGCACGCCGTTGGCGGCGAGCCGGCCGAACGATGCGAACGAGCAGTTCTCGGTCGATGAGATCGGACGCGAGTCGACCAGCCGCCACGGGTCGACCGGTGTGTAGCCGTCGACGGACGCCCCCGTGGCGCCGGCGCCCACGCTCTCGCACGACGACGGGCTCACCATCGGCGGGCCGAGCCGCGTTGACGGACCCGGAACCGGAACGGGCCCAGGAATCGGGATCGGCGGCGGCGGCGGGATCGGCGGCGGTGTCGGTGTGATCGTCTCGAGCGAGGGACCGGCCCAGCCGCTGTTCGGAGCCGAGTCGATCGATGACAGGCCGCTGACAACGTCTTCGTAGAACATCGACGCCGCCCACCGGAACGACAGCGGTGTTCCCGTCGCAGCGCGCAGACACGACGTCGGGAAGTAGGCGCTGAGGAACGTCGCCGTTTCCTGATAGCGCGCGACAGACGAACACACCTCGGACAAGTCCGGCGTCCGCACCACGGCGCTCACGATGCCAGCGTTGTTTGCTATCGCCAGATCCCGGTCCGAGACGCCGTCGCCATCGATGTCGAACTCGACGACGAGGCCCGTCTGGCCGAATTCCCAGTTCGGTCCCAGCGGCGACTCCCAGCCGACCAGCAGCACCGTGACGCCGACCAGACCGTCGTTCACCGAGACGATGGCCCGCTCGATGTCGCCGGCGGGGAACGCGACATCACCCGGCAGATCGAGCTGGAACAGTTCTGACTCCACGCGCGGCGGGGCTGCAGCAACCGGACGGCCCGGTGCGAGCGGTCCGACGATCGACATGACTCCCGCAATCGCGATGAGGGACTTGGCGAACTTCACCGTAGAAGCTCAGCAGACTCCGATGACCGCTGCCACTAGACACGCCGACATGATCCGTCCGACCCACGACGCAGCCGCCGATCGGCGGCCGAAGAAGCGGCACCGGTTGAACCCGCGGGGTGATCGCCAGTTGAACCATGCGATCCACATGGCCGCGGTCACCCAAGTCGGCAACGACACCCCCGGGCGCGTCTACTACCTCCGCAAGCAAACCGAAGGCAAGACCCGCAAAAGAAGCACTACGCGCCCTCAAGCGACAGATCAGCGACGCCGTCTACCAACACGTCACCGCCGACACCCGCAACTGACCCACACCTGCCGAGCTCGCCGCCACATCGACCAGTGGGCTCGGGAGGACAACGCGAGGACGTCACTGGAATCCAGCGTGGCCGGCATCGCACCTCACATGACCCGGCTCTTCGGAACAGTCACTCCCGAACCCGAGCGACACGCTAACCAGCACTGACCACGCCCTGCTTCGCCGCGCCCGACAACGGGCTCGAAGCTGCCACTTGACACAAAGAGGATTCGCTCTGGCGCTCGGGCGCAAGGTAGAGGCGAGCGCAGATCATCCCGCTGCGCTGCCCCAGACCGCCGGTTACGCAGCTATCACGACGCAGTCGGACCGAAGCCGCCAGAGGGGGAAGCGTTCACTATGGCGAAGGATCCGTTGGTCACGGGTGGGCAATCTCTGGTAACCACTCACAGGTGGGACTGGGCCGGTTCGAGCGGGTCATGAGTCACGCTCCGTGCCCGACATCCCGCGATCCGTCGACACCGACGGGTATTTTCGACGACCATGTCCGACCTCCCACCGCCGTCTCCCGGCCAGCAGCCGGCGTGGCAGCCTCCAGCCGGTCCCCCACCGGCCGCTCCACCCGAGTCCTCCGAGGGGTCCTCCGCGGGGTCGACGCCACCGCCGATCCGCCCGTACCTGCCCGACCCCCGGGCCCCGAAGACCACCCGGGTGCCGCCTCAGCCGATCGCACCCGTCGCACCCATCGCACCCGTCACACCGGCTGCACCGGCCGCGCCCCCGACACAGCCGCTCCCACCCACGGCTCCCACAACACCGGCTCGACCCGCACCACCCGAGCCGGCGGCAGCACCGCCCGACTCGATCCCCGACCATTCCGCGCCGACCACAGCAGGTGCGTCCGTCGGCGTCACCGACGCGCCGACGGTGATCGCCCCTGCCTCCGGTGGCGCTCCTGGTGCCTCGCCGAGCGCGCGCGACGGCGTCGCCGCCACTCAGCAACTGCCGTCAACGCCGCTCGTGCCGGCCGCGCCCGACGTTCGGCAGCGCTCGCGTTCGCGCCTGCCGGCAGTGCTCGGTGCGGTCGTCGCCGTCGCCCTCGGTGCCGCTGCGGTGCTGTGGGTGACCCGCTCGGGCGACGACGAGTCGTCCGACAACCCGACCGAGTCGTCCGACGCGACCGACGCGACCGACGCGGGTGCAACGACGACACCCGCCGACACCGATGTCAACGACACCGCCGCACCCGAGCCGACGCCGCCGAGCGAGCCAACGCCCACGAGCACACCGGTCGTACTGCCCACCGCCCCGCCGACGGTGGCACCGACTGCTCCCGCAGACACCGCGGCCCCGACGGTGTCAGTGCTGCCGGCGCCACCGGTGCCAGGAGGCGCCACGCTGTTCTCCGATCCCGCCGGCTGGACCATTGCAGTCGATCCTGCATGGGAGTTCCAACAGTCCGACGAGTTCACCGGCTGGTTCACCGGCACCGGCTCCAGCGGCTTCCGGGACAACGTCAACGTCGCCCTCGAGGATCTGGCGAGCCCGCTCGCCCTCGACGCCTACGTCGTCGCCGCGACCGGCTTCATCAACACCCAGGCCACCGAGGTCGAGATCGTCGACCAACGCCGCCTCGTCGGCGACGACGGCGTCGAGGTGCACGTGATCACCTGGCTGGGTGCCGTCGGTGGTGCGAGCCAACGGCTGGCGTTCGTCCAGGCGATGACGGTCACCGCGACCAAGGCATACGTCGCCACGTTCACCTCCCAGCCAGGGCGGCTGCTCGAGCTCGCCACGGTGATCGGCCCGTACCTCGCGACGATCCGCGGCATCTGAGCGCTGTCTGCGATCGCCGATCGCGCGAGCATGGCGTTGCGGTCGATCGGCGGGATCGGCTCGGGCCGGCGGCAATGACCACCGGCGCAGCGAGAGGAGCCCACGGTGCATGGATTCGTGTTCGGCACGGTGAGCGACACAGCGAGCGATCCGGCGACGACGACGGTGGCCCTCGTCGTGGCCGTCGCGGGCTTCACCGTCGTCGGGCTGATGTGGACGGCAGTCGCGTTCGGTCGCGGCGGCGTCGGGTTGGACCGGCTGCGTGATCAGAACGATCTGCGTGATCAGAACGAACTGGGCGAACTGGGCGAGCGGGTCGGACTCGGCGATACCGACGGCGGAGCGGGGTAACCGACCTCCCACAACGAGAGCCCGTGCGGGGGCGCCACCTGACCGGCAGCCGCGCGTTCTCGGCGCAGGAGGATGCTGCGCATCTCACCGGCGTGGATCTTGCCCGCGCCCACATCGACCATGGTGCCCACGAGTGAGCGAACCATCTGGTGGCAGAAGGCGTTCGCACGGATCTCGAACCGCAGCAACGGTCCGTAGTCGCTGTCGACGTCGCGCCACTCGGCGAGGATCACCCGGCGCCGCAACGAAGGCGCCGGCTGGTCGCCACGCATCTTCGGAGCACGGCAGAACGAATCGAAGTCGTGCTCACCGATGATCGGATCGCAGGCCAACTGCATCGCCCACAGCTCCAACGGCGTTGCGACATGCCACGCGGTGCCGGCGAGCGCCGGCACCGGCGCCGAGGAGTTGAGCACGTCGTAGCGGTAGTGGCGGTACGACGCGCTGAAGCGGGCGCTGAAGTCCGGATCGGCGCACCAGTGCGCAGAGCGGACCACGATCTCGGGCCCGCACATGCGCGTCAGCCGGTGAGCCAATCGTGCAAGATCGGTCCGCTCGGGGAGGTCGACGCTCACCACCTGCCCCCACGCATGCACGCCGGCATCGGTGCGTCCGGCACCGACCGGCTCCGTCGCCGCCTGGACCACTCGTTCGAGGGCGGCGCGCAGCACGCTCATCACCGTGCGCTGATCCGTCGCCTCGGCGAATCCATGGAAGTTGCTGCCGTCGTATGCCACGAGCAACCTGGCGCGACGCAACCTCACACCCTCGGCGCGTCCAGCGACATCGAACGCGAGCTGCTCACTCGCCGACATGTCCGCCTCGTCGGTCATCGTGATCGAGCACGGAGAACGTGACGAGCCCGCCGCGGTGCGGCGGGCTCGGACACAGCGTTCGTACGCCGGGTGCTGTCAGCTGAGGTCAGCGCGGCCACCGGGGTGGACCGATGTCTGGATCAGACGAGTTCGATCCGGGCCATCTGGGCGTTGTCGCCCTGGCGCGGACCGAGCTTGAGGATGCGCAGGTAGCCGCCGTTGCGATCCAGGTAACGCGGGGCGACGTCGCCGACGAGCTTGGCGGTCATCTCCTTGTCGCCCAGGTACCCCTGGATCTGACGGATGCGGTGGATGCGCAGCGGCTCGCCCTCTTGGGCCTTCTTCGCCTTGGTGATCAACTTCTCAGCGATCGGGCGCAGCGCCTTGGCCTTGGCCTCGGTGGTGACGATGCCCTCGGCGGCGAACAGCGACGCCGCGAGGTTGGCCATCATCAGGCGCTGGTGGGCGGCGCTGTGGCCGAAACTACGTGCTTTGCGGGGTGTTGCCGGCATGGTTGTTCAGTTCCCTGGTGAATCTCTCTGGGGGTTTCGGTTCAGCCGCGCAGGCTGAGGCCACGCTCGTCGAGCTTCTGCTTGACCTCGTCGAGGCTCTTCTGGCCGAAGTTGGTGATGTTGAGCAGGTCGTCCTCGGTCTTGGTGAGCAGTTCACCGACCGAGTTGATCTGGGCGCGCTTGAGGCAGTTGCGCGGGCGCTCCGAGAGGTCGAGGTCCTCGATTGGCAGATCGAGGTCGGGCGAGGTGGCAGCGATGCTGGCGATCTCACCGAGCTCGAGGCCCTGAGGCTCGTCGCTGAGGCTGGCGACGAGGTCGACCAACGAACGCAGCGTGGCGCCGGCCGACGCGAGGGCGTCTCGTGCAGTGATCGAACCATCGGTCTCGATGTCGAGCACGAGGCGGTCGTAGTTGGTGCTCTGCTCGACGCGGGTGGGCTCGACGATGAACATCACGCGGCGCACCGGCGAGAAGATCGCGTCGACCGGGATCACACCGATCGTGCGGTTCTGCGCATCGCGGTCGCTCGACAGATAGCCACGACCACGTCCGACGGTGAGGTCGACCGCGAGACGGGCCTTCGAGTTGAGCGTGGCGAGGTGCTGGTTCGGATTGAGGATCTCGATCTCGCTCGGGCACTTGATGTCGGCTGCCGTGATGGTGGCCGGCCCACGCACGTCGAGACGAACGATGATGTCCTCGTCGCTGGTGCTGGTGAGCACGACATCTTTGATGTTCAAGATGACGTCGGTGACGTCCTCGGAGATCCCGGGGATCGTGTCGAACTCGTGCAGTGCGTCGTCGAAACGAACAGCCGTGATGGCGGCGCCTGGGATGCTGGAGAGCAGGACGCGGCGCAGCGAGTTGCCGATGGTGTGGCCGAAGCCGGGCTCGAGCGGGCCGACGGCGAAGCGCTGACGGTTGTTCTCCTCCTCGCCGATGGATTCGACGGTGGGGCGCTGGATGACGAGCATGGAAGGACGCCTCGTTCTCTCTCTGGTCGTTCTCTGACGGGAAGCGGTTCGTTGACTGAGCTGTCGGAGGCCGCCTGCCGGCGGCTCCTCGAGCGAGGTTTACTTCGAGTACAACTCGACGATGAGCGACTCACGCACGGGCACATCGATGTGCTCGCGCTGCGGCAGTTCGCGCACGGTGACCTGCTTGCCGCCGTCACCCACCTCGAGCCAACCGACGACACGGCGGTCGAGGGTGTCGAGGTTGTGCTGGACGACGATCATCGCCTGCGTCTTGACGGGCAGCGACACGACATCGCCCTTGCGAACGCGGTACGACGCAATGTCGACGCGCTTGCCGTTGACATGGATCAGGCCGTGGTTGACGAACTGGCGCGCCTGTGGGCGCGTGCTCGCCCATCCAGCACGGAAGACGATGTTGTCGAGGCGCTGCTCGAGCAGACGGAGCAGGTTCTCGCCGGTCGGGCCCTGGAGCCGGTTGGCCTCTTCGTAGGTGCGACGGAACTGTCGTTCGAGCACGCCGTAGATGTACTTCGCCTTCTGCTTCTCCTGGAGCTGCGCCAGGTACTCGCTGCCGGCGTTGCGGCGGCGGGTGCGACCATGCTGGCCGGGAGGGAAGGGACGACGCTCGAGTGCCTTGCGACCCTTTTCGTTCTCGAAGATGTTGGTGCCGAGGCGACGCGACACGCGCACCTTTGGGCCGGTGTAGCGAGCCATGATCAGGTCCTCCGCCGCTTGGGCTGGCGGCAGCCGTTGTGCGGGACCGGCGTGACGTCCTTGATGGAGGTCACCTCGATGCCGGTGTTCTGGATGGAGCGTACGGCGGTGTCGCGACCCGAACCGGGTCCCTTCACCTGCACCTCGACACGGCGCAGGCCGTGCTCGATCGCGGCGCGAGCTGCCTTCTCGGCGGCCATCTGCGCAGCGAACGGCGTGCTCTTGCGTGAGCCCTTGAATCCAACGCCACCGGACGACGCCCACGAGATGACGTTGCCCTCGGTGTCGGTGATCGAGACGATGGTGTTGTTGAACGAGCTCTTGATGTGAACGACACCGTTGGTGACGTTCTTGCGCTCGCGCTTGCGGGGGCGGCGACCGCCCGGCTTCGGCTTAGCCATCGTTACTTCCTCACGGCCTTCTTCTTGTTGGCGACGGTCTTCTTGGGGCCCTTGCGGGTACGAGCGTTGGTGTGGGTGCGCTGACCGCGGACCGGCAGGCCCTTGCGATGGCGAACGCCCTGGAGGCACCCGATCTCGATCTTGCGCTTGATGTCCTGCGCGACTTCGCGGCGGAGGTCGCCTTCGACGGTGATGTGCTCGTCGACCCAGACGCGGATCTTGTTCACCTCGTCCTCGGTGAGGTTGCGCACACGCTGGTTCGGGTCGAGGCCCGTGTCGACGCAGATCTTCTGAGCCGTCGGCTTGCCGATGCCGAAGATGTAGGTGAGCGAGATCTCCAGCCGCTTCTCGCGGGGGATGTCGACGCCGGAAATACGTGCCATGGTCGTGTGCTTCCTCAGCCTTGCCGCTGCTTGTGGCGCGGGTTCTCACAGATCACCCGGACGGCCCCGTGCCGGCGGATGACCTTGCACTTCTCGCAGATTTTCTTCACGCTCGGGCGGACCTTCATGGTGACCGGTACTTTCTCAGGACGGTGGCTCACAGCAGAGAGCCGACTTCTTGGTCTTACTTGTATCGATAGGTGATGCGACCTCGTGTGAGGTCGTACGGCGTGAGCTCTACTTGGACCTTGTCACCAGGCAGGATGCGGATGTAGTGCATTCGCATCTTGCCGCTGATGTGCGCCAGCACCTTGTGGCCGTTCTCGAGCTCCACGCGGAACATGGCGTTCGGCAGGGACTCGGTGATCGTGCCTTCGAGCACGATGGCGTCGTCTTTCGGCTTGGGCAGAGGGGGCTCCTCACAACTGACAGGGCGGGCGGGACTACTCGAGAGATCTCGACACCCGGTCGTCGCAAGCGCACGCGCAAGCTCAACTGGGCCGAGGAGCCATGCTATCGGGCGGAGTTCACAACGCCAAGTCCCTCATCGGAATGCGAAAAACGGCCGCTGCGCAGCACTTCTGCTGCACCAACGCCGTCGCGGAACGCCGCGGTCGGGGAACTTCCAACACCGTAGCAAGCCATCGCGGGCTCGCGGAGGATCTCCGGCTGCGAGCGCGACGGGTCCACCGCAGACGGGCAACCGCACCGGCTACGACACGAGAGTCATCGGCCAGCGGTCCACCGATCTTGATTCGTGCACGTGTTCTTCACGTCGCAGTAGAAGTCGAAGCTCCAGGTTCCGCCCTCACGGCCGACGCCACTGTGCCTGCTGCCTCCGAAGGGTGCCCGCAGGTCTCGGACGAAGAAGCAGTTCACCCACAGGGTGCCCGCCACCAACTGCGCCCCCACCCGTGAGGCGCGGTCCGGATCACCGGTGAACAGCACGCCGGCCAGGCCGAACTCGGTGCCGTTGGCCAGGGCGACCGCCTCGTCCTCGGTCGAGAAGGTCTGCAGCGACAGGACCGGGCCGAACACCTCCTGGGTGAGGATCTCCGAGCCGGGCGTGGCATTCGTGAACAGGGTGGGTCGGTAGTAGAGGCCTCCGAGGTCGGAGTTCGGGCCACCACCGATGACCGCCTCGGCCCCGGCGGCCTTGGCCCGCTGCACGAAGCCGTCGATCCGCTCGAAGTGCTCGCGGCTCACGTTGGGACCGATGTCGGTGCCGAGGTCACGCGGGTCGCCCTGGCGGAGGGCGTCGGCCATCTCCACGAACCGGGCCAGGAACTCGTCATGGATCGTGTCCTGCACCAGCAGCCGCACGCCGGCGAGGCACACCTGGCCGGCGTTGTCGTACTGCTCGACCGCGTTGGCGACCGCTGAGTCCATGTCGGCGTCGGCGAAGACGATCATCGGGCTCTTGCCGCCGAGTTCGAAGCTGCACGGCGTCAGGTTGGCGGCCGCAGACCTCGCGATGAGCCGTGCTGTCGGCACCGACCCGGTGAAGCTGATCCGGCTGATGTCGGGGTGACCGGTGAGCGCATCGCCCACCTCGTCGCCGAAGCCCTGGACCACGTTGAACACCCCTGCCGGCAGACCTGCCTCGGCAGTGATGTCGGCGAGCAGCGACGCGCTGAGCGGGGTCCACTCCGCCGGCTTGAGCACGACGGTGCAGCCCGAAGCCAGCGCCGGGGCGATCTTCCAGGTCGCCAGCATGAGCGGCGCGTTCCACGGGGTGATCAGCACGGCCACGCCGCTCGGGTCCCAGCTGACGTGGTTGCGGTGACCTCGGGTTTCGAACTCGGGGTGGTGGAGGTCGTTCACGAGGTAGTCGGCGAAGAAGCGGAAGTTGTGGGCAACGCGAGGCATCACGCCGCGGAGGTGGCTGCGCAGGAGCGCCCCGTTGTCGGTGGTCTCCACGATGGCGAGCTGTTCGAGGCGTTCCTCGACGAGATCGGCGATGCGGTGCAACAGCCGTGCCCGCTCGACCGGGGGTGTGGCGGCCCATGCCGGAAACGCGGCCTTGGCCGCGGCGACTGCAGCGCCTGCCTCGGCCGGTCCCCCGCGGGCGATGCTCGCGATCACCCGCTCGTCGATCGGCGAGATGTCGTCGAAGCGCTCCGCCGACGAGACGCGGCGCCCGCCGATCCAGTGATCGCCCGACACCTCCACACCGGCGACGGTGTTCAGGGGGTGGGCAGTGCTGGCGCTGCTGGTCATGGCATGCCTCCTGGCGGCAAACGTCGGGGAGCCCGAGTCCTGAACTCGTTCGGGTCCAAACGATAGTGTCGCGCACCGTGCCCGGCGCCTTCTCCAGTGACGACGATGCCCAGATGCGTCAAGCCGAACGCGACGTCGCCCACGCGTTCGAGGGTCGATCGTTCGACTTCTCCGCACTGCTCGCCGTCAGCAACGTCTTCCGCGCGGCGACCGCGGTGCGCAACCACATGGAGCGCGAGGTCCTGAGCCCTCACCAGTTGAGCTGGAGCGCATTCGTCGTGCTGTTCGTCCTGCGCGTGTGGGGCAAACAGGAATCACACAGACTGGCGAGCGAGGCCGGCATCACGGGCGGCACCCTCACCGGGGTGCTCACCACGCTCGAGCGACGTGGCTTCGCGAAGCGGGCCACGCACCCCACCGACGGCCGGCGTGTGATCGTGAGCCCGACGGCGAAGGGCCGTCGTGCCGTCGACGAGATCATGCCGGTGTTCAACCGACACGAGGCGATGGTGACCAGCGATCTCTCACCGAGCGACCGCCGAGAACTGGCTCGCCTGCTGCGAACGGTCCTCGCGACGCTCGACAACGACGGGCCCGCCGCCCTGCTCGGCGCTCAGCGAGCCACCGCCGACGACTGACCGGCGCGATCGGTTGCTCGCTCCGATCGGGACCGCCCGCTGACCTGTCCCGCACGCGGCTACATTTTGTTTGGAGCCAAACGAGTTCTCGGATCGGAGCACGTCCCCATGGGTCAGATCGTCGGAGCGGCCATCGTGTCGCACGTCCCCCCGATCGTGATGAGCGACGAAGCCCGCACGGCGATCTATGGCGCCGCGGGCACCACCCTGGTCGACGGCCTCCACCGGATGCGCCGGGAGAAGCTCGCGCCGCTCGGCATCGACAGCGTGATCGTGTTCGACTCGCACTGGTTCACCACCGTCGAGCACATCCTCACCGCCCACGAACGGCGCGAGGGGATGTTCACCAGCTCCGAGTTGCCTCGCGGGATGAGCGGTCACCACTACGACATGCCTGGTGACCCTGAGCTGGCGCAGCGCTACGAGGCGATCAGCAACGTGCGTGACGACACCCGCGCGTTGGCATGTGCCGACCCGTACCTGCCCGTGCACTACGCGACCACGAACCTGCTCCCCTTTCTGCAGCAGAGCGACGAGGCATGGCTGAGTTTCAGCGTCTGCCAGACGGGCACGCCTGCCGACTGGCTGCTCGCCGGTCAGCTCCTCGCACAGGCGATCAGCGAACTGGACCGGCGCGTGGTGTTGCTCGCCTCCGGCGGTCTCTCGCACCGGTTCTGGCCGCTGCGTGAGTTCTCCCAGCACGAGGCTGCTGGCCTCGATCACATCCGCACGCCCGAGGCGCGCGCCGCGGACGAGCGCGTGCTGGCCTGGATGCAGGCCGGTGACCACGCGTCGATCATCGAGTTCTGGCCTGAGTACCGGCAGCACTCCCCCGAGGCGTTCTTCGCTCACTACCTGCTGATGGTCGGGGCCTTGGGCGGCAGCGGCTGCACCGCGGCCGGCGAGCTGTTCTCCGACTACGAGTCGTCGGCGGGCACCGGTCAGGTGCACGTCTGGTTCGACGGTCCCTTCTCGCGCTAGGCATACGTCATGCGCTTCGCCAACCTCCAGGGCCGTGCGGTGATCGTGCTCACCGACGCCGACGGTGTCGATCGTGCCGTCGACGTCGAACGTGCCAGCAACGATCATCTCGGGAGCGACCCGTCCATCTACGTCGACCTCGCCAACCATCCGCTGCTCGAGGACCTCGTCGCCGGCACCTCCCCAGGCGAGTGGCCCGTGCTCGACCCTGCGCTCCTCGGTGCCCCGGTGCCCCGTCCGCCAAAGGGCTTGGGCGTCGGGCTCAACTACCGCACGCATGCACTCGAGTCGGGCCGCGAGTTCCCCACCGAGCCGCATCTGTTCGGCAAGACCAACAACTGCGTGGCCGGTCCCTTCGACGACGTGATCGCCCCGGCCGGTCGCCACGAGATCGACTTCGAGGCCGAGGTGGTGATCGCCTTCGGCCGCACGTGCAAGGGCGCCACCGAAGCCGACGCTTGGAGCTACCTCGCCGGCGTGACCGCAGGTCAGGACATCTCCGACCGCGGTGAGCAGTTCCGGCTGCCGATCAAGCAGTTCACGATCGCGAAGAGCTACGACACCTTCGGCCCCACCGGCCCGTTCCTCGTGACGCCCGACGAGTTCGACGACCAGAACGCGCTCGACCTGACCGGCACGGTGAGTGGTGACGTGATGCAGCGGGCCAACACGAGCGACCTGATCTTCTCGATCCCCGCACTCGTGGTGTGGCTCAGCCGCTTCATGACCTTCGGCCCTGGCGACCTCGTGTGGACCGGCACCCCCGGCGGCGTGGGCGAGGCGCGGGATCCGCAGCGGTTCCTCGTGGACGGCGACGTGATCGAGACGACCGTTTCGGGCGTGGGGACGATGCGCAACCGCGTCGTCGTTCGCTGATGCCGTCACGGGCATGATCGCAGACAGGATCGCAGACAGGATCGCGGAAAGGATCCCGGACAGGATCCCGGACAGGAAGGTCGGCGCGTGAAGGTGATCGATGAGGGCGACAAGCACGTCGTCTACGGCGGCCGCTTCACCGGCGCGGTGACGCTGGAGATGCTGAACGCCACGCCGCCTGAGATCGACTCGAACGTCGATGGACCGGACACCGCCCTCGTGCACTTCACGGACGGCGCCGTGACGTTCTGGCACTCGCACCCCGGCGGTCAGCAGCTGTTCGTCGTGAGCGGCGAGGCCCGCGTGGGCACCGAGGCCGACGGCGAGGTGCCGCTGGCCCGCGGAACGCTGGTGGTGTGCCCGGCCGACGAGCCGCACTGGCACGGTGCGATGCCAGGCCGCGACACCACCCTGCTCGCGATCACCTGGGGCACCACCGACTGGACCGACCGGTCACCGGTGTGATGTGAGTACCGGACCGGCTCCCTACGACGTCGCCGTCGTCGGCCTCGGACCGACCGGCGCGACCCTCGCCAACCTGTGCGGGATGTGGGGACTGCGGACGGTCGTCTTCGAACGATCCAGCGCGCCGTATCCGCAACCCCGCGCGTGTCACCTCGATGCGGAGATCGCCCGCGTGTTCCAGCATCTCGGCTTCGAAGACGAGCTGCGCGAGCTGCTGACGGTGTCGGCAGGCATGGAGTACGTCGATGCGAACGGCACCTCCCTGTTCAGCTTCGAGGGCTTCGAGCGCGACCCGGTGCTCGGCTGGCACGAGGACTACGTGTTCGTGCAGCCGGAGATCGATGCGATGCTGCGCGCCGGACTCGAGCAGTACGCACACGTCGACGTGCACCTCGGCGTCGATGCGCCCGAACTCGACGAGCTCCGCCACACCGCACGGTGGGTGGTGGCGTGCGACGGAGCAATGAGTCCGGTCCGCGAGCAGCTCGCGATCGGGCTGCAGGACCTCGGTTTCGACGAGCGGTGGTTGGTGGTCGACGTGATGCTGCACGACGCCGCTGTTCCGGCTCTGCCCGGGGTCATCCAGCAGGTGTGTGATCGCCGGCGCTTCTCGACGTTCGTGCCGTCGCACGGACACCATCGCCGCTGGGAGTTCCGTCTCGCCGACGACGAGCTCGTACCAGACGTGTGGAGGCTGTTGGCGGGGTGGGGCGTGACCGCACAGAACGCCGATCTGGTGCGGGCCGCGAGCTATCGATTCCATGCGCTCGAGGCCGACCGGTGGCGCGACGGCAACGTGCTGCTGGCCGGCGATGCGGCGCATCAGATGCCGCCGTTCATGGGCCAGGGGATGTGCAGCGGTGTGCGTGATGCGGCGAACCTCGCATGGAAGCTCGCTGAGGTGATCCATGACGGTGCGTCCGACGCACTGCTGGACAGCTACGAGACCGAGCGACGACCGCATGTTGCGGCCGTGACGGCGCTCTCGATCGAGGCAGGACGACTGATCGCTCGACTCGCGATCGACCCGACCGAGACACCCGACCCCGATCGCCCCGATCCGACTCGCTGGTCGCGTCTGCCCGGGCTCGACCTCGGCGGCCCGTTCCCAGTGGGCCACCAGCTGCCGCAACCCGACCGGCTCGACGAGAGCCTGCCCGACGGATGGGTCTGGGTCACGGCAGACGACGCGTTCACCGCGCCCGACCACCATCGGGCGGCACCGATCGTGGTGGAGCCGAGGGCCACGTACGGCTGCCGTGCCGTGCTGGTCCGCCCCGACCGCTACATCGCAGCCACCGCCTGACCCCACACCCCTTTCCACCCCTTTCGCGATGAGAGATGAGCGTCGGTGGCGGCCGCATCTCTCATCGCGTGGGGATCGTCAGAGGTAACGGCTGGTTTCCTCGAACAGGATCGCTGCCGCATCGCCCGGGCTGCGCAGGTCCAGGTCGTCGTCGGGCACCTCCACGCTCACGGGAACGTGGCGCGGCAGGAGATCCATGAAGGCGCGGAGGTCGAACTCGCCGTCGCCCGGCGGCTCGCGGTGATGGAGGCAGTCCTGCACGTAGTCTTCGAGCACCGGATCGAGCGGCCCGTCGTTGAGCTGCACGCTGAACACGAGTCCCGGATCGAGTCCGGCGAGCGACATCAGTCCGGCGCCACGGAACACGTGCCACGAGTCGACGCACAACCCGACGTTCGGGCGGGCCGCGCGGTCGACCAGCTCCGCAGCCGCTGCCGCGTCGCCGATGTCGGTGAACGGCAGGAACTCGATCGCGAGCGAACAGCCGAACGGCGCGACCCGATCTGCCGCCTTCGCCAGCCATGCCGCCGCAGCGGCACGATCCACCCCACCGGTGAACGGCGGGATCGTCTGGATGCGATCAGGCCGGAATGCGGCGGCCAAGTGGACGAAGGTGTCGAGTTGGGCGTCGCCGAAGATCGGCAGCGCCTCGAGCTCGGCAACCCTGGTGTCGTGCTCGGTGAGGATGCCGAGGAGGTCATCGTCCGAACGGCCGGCATTGCGCTGTTGAGACCAGTCTCCGACGTACATCCCGAAACCGTCGAAACCGGCCTCATGCGTGGCCGCCGCCCGTTCGACGAACGTGGCATTGCGGATCGAGAAGTGAGCGAGCACCACCTGGCGGGTCATGTCGCCATGGTGGCACGACAGCGATCAGTCGACCGGACGCGACGTGACCTCGATGCCGAGCTCGGCCATCAGGTGGTCGGCGAGAACCACGAACTGTTCGGCATCGACCGACACGGGTCGAAGCGACGACGCACCGCGCAGGCCGTCGAGCCGCGAGCCGTGGAGGTGAACCCGCGTCAGTTGGGCATGAGTCCACTCCGTCTCGGCGAGGTCGCAGTCCCACCACGCCACGCCATCGAACTTCGCCCCGCTGAGATCGGCGCCCGAGAGTCGGCACCGTTCGAATCGCACCCGCTGCGACGAGGTCATCGCGAGATTCGCCGCCTCGAGCCGGCACTCCTCGAACCGAACGTCGTGCCAGCGCGACAACGCGAGGAGCGCCCCCGACAGGCGCGTGTCGCGCATCGAGACACGTGTGAGCGCAGACTCCTGCAGGTCGGTGCCGGAGAGGTCGCAGCCGGTGACGGCGACATCGATCCAGCGCGAGCCCTCGATCCGAGCGCCCACGAGAGAGGCACCTGCGAGGCGCACCTCACGCAAGAGCAGAGGTCCATCGAAACCAGCGGGCAGGCTGCCAGTGAGCTCCACCTCGCTGAGGTCGCCGTCGGCGAGGTCGGCGAGGTCGGCAAGGTCAACGACGGGCAGGTCGGGCGACAGGCGGGGCGCGAGCGGCCGGTCGTCCGGGGTGGTCGCTGCGGCTCGGCGTCGGGCCATCGGGCACCCTACGCCCGGCACCGGGTAGCCGATGAGAGAAGCGGTCGCCACCGACGCTCATCTCTCATCGCGGTTTGGGTTGGGGTTGGGGGCGGGGGGTGGTTCGGGAAGGGTGGAGGATCACGGGGCAGCGCTTGATGCCATTGATGAAGTTGCTGCGAAGTCGTTCGGGCGGACCGCTCAGCTCGATCCTCTCGACGCGGCGCACAAGTGCGGCGAGCAGCACGCGCACCTCGAGGCGAGCCATCCACTGGCCGAGACACAGATGCGGGCCGCCCCCTCCGAAGGTGACGTGGCGGTTCGGGGTACGGCCGAGATCGAACGTGTAGGGGTCGGGAAACTGGGCAGGGTCGAAGTTGGCAGCCACGTACCACGTGATCACCTTGTCACCGGCCCGGACCAGCTGCCCGCCGAGCTCGGTGTCGACGGTGGCCGTTCGCCGGAAGTGCACCTGCGGGCACGCCCACCGCAGAACCTCCTCCACTGCCGAGTCGAGCAAGGCCGGCTCAGCACGAAGACGAGCGAACTGCTCGGGGTGGCGGGCGAGCGCGATCAGCGCCTGCGACAGCGAGTGGCGGGTGGTCTCGTTGCCGGCGATGAGGAGCAGCAGCAGGAAGGTGCCACGCTCGCGCTCGCTCAGCGGGACACCGTCGACGGCGGCGTCGGCGAGCACCGTGATCACATCGGCGGCAGGGTCGACCCGACGGGCTGCCGCCAGGCGCTCGAAGTGGTCGAACACCTTGAGTGACACCGGGCTGCGGAACGGGAGCAGCCGATAGGGATCGGTATCGACCCGATCGGACACTCCGCCCACCTGCTCGTCGACGAAGTCGGGATCGGCGTTGTAGACGATCTGGTCGGCCCAGTGGAACAGCTGCGGGGCATCTTCGTGGGGCACGCCGAGGATGTCGACGAGCATGCGGATCGGGAGCTCACGCGCCAGCCCGGCAACGGCGTCGGTCTCGCCGGTACCCACTGCCTCGTCGAGCAACTCGTCGACCAATCCCTCCGCGACAGCGACGTACCGCTGCATCGTCTGCTTCGCGAACGGCGGGTTCACCAGTTGGCGCAATCGTGTGTGCCGGGGCGGGTCGGTCTCCAGCATCGTGCGTCGCGCTTGGATCGCATCAGCTTCCATCTCCTCGATCTCGGTGCCACCGAGCTCGCTCGAGAACGTGCGCCAATCCTTGTGCACGTCGACCACGTCCGACCAGCGGGTGAGCGACCAGAAGCCGGCGCCGTGATGACCGTTGTGCGGCCCCTCGGCAACCCAGGCCACCGGCGCCTCGCGCCGGAACCGGTCGTACGCCTCGAATGGGATGCCGCGCTCGTAGACGTCGTGGGACACGATGTCGAGCTCGGGGATCGACTCCGGCTGCCGGCGGGCTCCTACGGTCATGCGCACCTCACGCGGCCAACGTAACCCGTGGCACCTACCATCGGCTCGTGCCGGCCGTGCCGGCGAAGGAGGAGGACGCGCCGACGTGCGAGCCGTGATGGTGCTGAGCGAGAACTGGACGATCATCCCGCCCGAGGACCTCGGTGCCGTGGTCGATCTCGCCGTCGCTGCGGAGGCGGCCGGCGTCGACACGGTGATGCTGAGTGAACACGTCGTGCTCGGGCCGTCTGCTGGCGCGCGTGGGCGGATGAGCAACGCGCGGCGACTACGCCGCGCCGGGCAACCAGGACCCGGCGACTCCCTGGCCGGACTCGGTCGTGCTCGCTGCGGCGATCGGCGCGCGCACGACTCGACTGCGGGTGGCGCTCGCCGCGGTCATCGCACCCCTGCGCCATCCGCTGTTGCTCGCGAAGCAGCTGGGCACGCTCGACCTGCTGCTGCAGGGCCGCCTCGTCGTGCAACCGACCGTGAGCTGGGCAGAGGAGGAGTACGAGGCGCTGCGGGTGCCGTTCCGCGAGCGCGGCGCGATCCTCGACGAGCAACTCGACGCGATGAGAGCGGCATGGACGCAGTCGCCCGCGCACCATCAGGGTCCACGTTTCCCGTTCGGTCCGGTGTGGTGCGAGCCACGACCGCCCCAGCCACCGGCGATGTGGTTCGGCGGCGAGCACCTCACCGACGCGCATCTCCGGCGGCTCGTGATGCACGGGCAGCGGCTTCCACCCGTTCGGGCATCCGACGTCTGACGAGCTGTGCGCGTCTGCACCGGGCATGGAACGCCGCAGGGCGCCGCGAACCGCTGGAGCTCGTCGGTGGCATCCGCGGCACGTTCCACGGCAGCGACGACCTTGCCGACCTCGATCTCGCCCTCGCCGATGTCGCGCGCCTGCACGCCGAGGGATGGACGTCGGTGTGCTTCAAGCCGAACCACTTCACCGACGACCTCGCGGAGGTGCCTGCCGTCTGCGCGCGCGTGGTGGCCGCGCTCCGCGACACCATCGACACCATCGACACCGGCAACGCCCATGACATCATCGACCGTGCAGTCCGGCGACCGGCGCACGAAGGGAGCACCATGATCATCAGCCACGAACACAAGGTTGCACTGGTCACCGGTGCCGGGTCGGGCATCGGCCGCGGCATCGCCCTGCGTCTTGCCGCCGACGGCGCGGCGGTCGCGTGCACCGACGTGAACCTCGAGGGTGCGGACGAGACCGTGCGGCTCGTCACCGAGGCCGGCGGGAGGTCGATCGCGCTCGTGCTCGACGTGCGCGACCGGCGCCAGGTGGAAGCTGCGGTGGCGGCCACCGTGGCGCACTTCGGGGGCCTGCACCTCGTGGTGAACAACGCGGGCGTCGTGACGATGAGCGACCTCGACCACCTCACCGACGACGAGTGGGACTTCGTCGTCGACGTGAACCTCAAGGGCCAGTTCATCGTCGCCCAGGTGGCATCACGTTCGATGCCCGACGGTGGCGCGATCGTCAACCTCTCGACCGTGGAGGCGGCCGTCGTGGTCAGCTCGTCGGGTCACTGCCAGCCGCACTACAACGCATCCAAGGGCGGCGTGCCGATGCTCACCAAGGCACTCGCCGTCGAGCTCGCGGCAAAGAACATCCGCGTCAACGCAGTTGCCCCGGGCCCGATCAACACCCGGTTCAGTGGTGGTGACATCACGGGACCGGAGGCGATGGCGTTCATGCGCCAGCGCTTGCTGGTCGACCGGGTGGGCGAGCCGGAGGACGTCGCCAATGCCGTGTCGTTCCTCCTGTCCGACGCCGCCTCGTTCATCTCAGGGGTGCAGCTCCCCGTCGACGGTGGATGGCTGACCCGATGACCGCATTCACACCACTCACGACACAGGACCTCGCCGCCGACGGGTACGACACCGTGATCGTGTGCGCACCGGACATGACAGGTCGCCTGATCGGCAAGCGCCTGACACCGAACAAGTTCGAGGAGTTCCACCAGCGGGGCATCGCCGTCAGCTCGTGCACGTTCGGTTGGGACATCGCCCAAGACATCGGTCTCGAGGTTCCCTACACCGGCTGGCACACGGGTTGGCGCGACTTCCTGTTGATCGCCGATCTGTCGACCCTTCGTCGCGCCGCATGGTTGCAGCGGACCGCGATCGTGCTCGCCGACATCGTCGAAGAGCACGACCGCTCGCCCGTGGAGATCGCACCCCGGCAGATCCTGCGCCGCCAGATCGAGGCCCTCGCGGCTGACGATCTCACCGCCGACGTCGGCACCGAGCTCGAATTCCACCTCTATCGCGACGGCCTCGACGACCTGCGCCGTCGCGGCTACCGCGACCGCACACCCAGCACGATCTTCCACGCCGACTACGCGGTCCAGCAGGTGAACGCGTTGGAGCCGTTCTTCCAGCGGCTCCGCACGGCGCTCGACGACTCGGGACTCGCCGTGGAGATGAGCCAGGGCGAGTGGGGACTCGGCCAGTGGGAGATCAACCTCACCTACTCCGACGCGCTCGACATGTGCGACCGGCACGCGATCTTCAAGCTCGCGGTCAAAGACGTCGCCGCGCAGGCCGGGATGGCCGCGACGTTCATGCCCAAGCCCAACGCCGGCGAGGTGGGCTCGTCGTGCCACGTGCACGTGTCGCTGCGGGACGGGACCGGCAACCATCCGTTCTTCGACCACGACGCGCCGGATCACATGGCGATCACGATGCGCCACGCGATCGGTGGCGTGCTTGCACACGCAGCTCCGCTGATGGCGTGGTACGCACCGACGATCAACTCCTACCGTCGCACGAACTCCAGCGACTTCGCCGGTCACGGGGCCACGTGGGCGTTCGACAACCGCACCGTGTCATGCCGCGTCCTCGGCACCGGGGCGTCCTCGATGCGGCTGGAGTGGCGGGTGCCGGGCGCCGATGTGAACCCGTACCTGGCCGTCGCCGGCGTGATCGCATCGATCAGGGCCGGCATCGGTGCCGAGACCGATCCAGGCCCTGCCAGCACAGGCGACGCCTACCAGCAGGCGACGACGCGGTTTCCGCAACACCTCGGTCTCGCCGCAGAAGAGTTCCTTGCCGACCCGTTCGTCACCAACGCGTTCGGCGCTGCGGTGGTCGAGCAGTACGGCCTGACCGCCCGATACGAGTGGGGCCGATTCCTCGACGCGGTGACCGACTGGGAACTCGACCGCTACTTCGAAGTGATCTGACGCCGATCACGGTTGTCCACCTGAGCTCCACTCGGCGCCTCGAGCGGTGACAGAGAGCTGTAACGCGAATGACGCTTGACCTGCCCGAGCCTGGCGAATAAGAACGAGCAAAGACATCTGTTCAGTTTCTGTTCAGAATCTGTGCGGGAATCGTCAGGAATGCGGGGGCATTCCTCGGACGGTTCGGGATGTGAAAAGACCAGCGCCGAAGTTGGGGACTCCTCTCGAGAGCGACTGCTGCTGCACGTAGCGTCGTCGGGTTCTGCTCGTGAGGTCAGGGGCCGGTTGCGGGCAGGGCACCATCACGAGTGACGGCGAACCTGTCGGGTGTTGTTGGGGTGCCTGGGGACGAAGGGGGAGGGCCAATGCTCTGGCTGGTCGGATGGAGTCTTCGAAATCGGCGAGCCGTCGTCGGGGTCATTGCGGTGTTGATACTCGTGGGTCTCTGGCAGTTCCCCACGATGAAGACCGACGTACTGCCCGAGTTCATGCCGACGACGGTCGAGGTCCAAACAGAAGCGCTCGGTCTGTCGGCCTCCGAGGTCGAACAACTGATCACGGTTCCGTTGGAGCAGGACCTGCTCAACGGCGTCGCCTGGATGGAGTCGATTCGATCCCGGTCGATTCCCGGGCTCTCGTCGATCGAGATGATCTTCGAGCCGGGCACGCCGATCATCAGGGCCCGCCAGGTCGTGGCCGAACGACTCGTCGGCGCGGCCGCTCTCCCGAACGTCTCAAAGCCGCCCCAGATGCTGCAGCCGGTCTCATCGGCCAGCCGGGTGATGATGGTCGGCATCTCATCGGACACCCTCACGCCCCTCGAGCTCGGGGTGCTCGCTCGGTGGACCCTGCGACCGAACCTCCTCGGGGTCGACGGCGTGTCGAACGTCGCGATCTTCGGCCAGCGTGAGCGCCAGCTCCAGGTCCAGGTCGATCCGGCGAGGCTGGCCGAGAACAACGTCGGACTGGATCAGATCATCGAGACGACGGGGAACGCGTTGTGGGTGTCGCCGTTGACCTACCTCGAAGCTTCGACTCCAGGCGCGGGCGGCTTCATCGAAACGCCGAACCAGCGCCTGACCGTGCAACACCAGTCGCCGATCGTCAACGCCGAACAGCTCGCGGCCGTGGCGATCGAAGAGGGCGAAGGACTCACCCTCGGTGATGTGACGACAGTGGTCGAAGACCATCAACCACTGATCGGCGAGGCGGTGTTCGACGACCAGCCGGGGATGCTGCTCGTCATCGAGAAGTACCCGGGCCAGAGCACGGCTGACGTCGCCGAACGGGTCGATGACGCGCTCGAGCGTCTTGCCCCCGGCCTCGTCGGCGTCCAGGTCGACACGGAGCTCTACGAGCCCTCGGTCTACATCGCACGCTCCATCACCGCCGTTCAGTTGGCTGTGCTGATCGGCACGATCCTCGGCGCGGTGCTCTTGATCGGTCTCTTCTTCGAGTGGCGCAGCGCCCTCGTCGCCGGCATCGCGGCGGTGGCATCAGGGTTCGTCGCGGTCATGGTGCTGTACGTCCGCCAGGCAACCGTGAACTCGATGGTGGTCGCCGGTCTCGTGCTCGGGATCGCCGTGATCGTCGACGACGCGACGTCGACCATCGGTGCGATCACGAGACGGCTTCGCGCTGTCGTGCCAGACTCCGGCGAGTCCACGACGCCGACCGCGCTCATCCAACAGGGCGTGTCCGACCAGCGCGGTCCGGCCTTGTACGCGCTTGCGATGACGGTGGTCGCAGCGGCGCCTCTGTTCTTGGTCGACGGCCTCGCGGTCGAGTCGTTCCTCCCAGCGATCGCGACGTCCTACCTCCTGGCGGCGGTGGCGTCGTCGCTGGTTGCGCTCACCCTCGTGCCGGCCCTGAGCAGCCTCATCTGCGGGCGTTCTCCAGTCACCCCGAACGAACCCCGGGCCGCCCGCATCGTCCGAGACTTCTACATCCGCTCGATCAGCCCCCAACTAGGACGGCCGATGCTCGCCCTTGGCGCGACCGTCGGGCTGCTCGCCATCGGGCTCATCGGTCTTTCAGAGATCGAAACGGACACGATCCCGAGATTCCGCGAGACGGATCTGCTGATCCACGTGCAAGCGGCGCCAGGGACATCGCTCGCAACCATGGACCGCATCGCCACGACGATGAACGAAGACCTCATCAAGGTCGAAGGAGTCCGCCGAGTGGGAAGCCATCTCGGTCGAGCGATCACCTCGGATCAGGTCGTGAACGTCAGCTCGGGGGAGCTCTTCGTGCGGTTGGACGAGGACGCCGACTACGACCGAGCACTCACGGGGATCAATCGAGTCATCGATGGATATCCGGGTGTTCGCGCCGAGTTGCTGACCTACACCGGAGAGCGACTCGCCGACATCATCGAGCCGGGTCTGGCTCCGATCGATGTGCGGATCTTCGGCGAGGATCGCGACATCCTGATCGCCAAGGCCGAGGAGGTCAGGAGCACGATCGCCGGCATCGACGGCATCGAGAACGCCCGAGTCGTGATCGCTCCGAACGAGCCCAGCCTCAGGATCAAGGTCGATCTCGACGCGGCACAGAAGGTCGGATTGTTGCCCGGCGAGATCCGACGTGCCGCGGCGACGCTGATCCAAGGGATCGAGGTCGGCAACTTGTTCGAGGATCAACGCGTGTTCGAAGTCGTCGTGCTCGGCACCCCCGAACTCCGTCAGAGCGAGAGCACTGTCGCAGACCTGCTGATCAAGGCACCGGACGGGACCCAGGTCAGGCTCGGCGACGTCGCATCGGTGTCGGTGGCACCGACCCCCACGATGATCGAGCGTGACGCCTCGGCCCGAGTCATCGACATCGTGGCAACGGTGAGCGGTCGGAGTGCCGACGATGTTGCATCCGATGTCGACAACGCCATCGCCGGGATCGACTTCCCACTGGCGAACCACGCCGAACTGATCGGTGACTACGCAGCGCATCAAGCGGCCGTCGACCGCGTCTGGATCACGACCCTGGTGGCTGCGGTGTTGGTGCTGCTGATCTTGCAGGCCGCGACCGGTGGATGGACGCTCGCCGTTCTGATGTTCCTCACCTTGCCGGTGGCTGCGCTCGGAGGCGTGATCGTCGTGCTGATCGACGGTCGCGACCTGACCATCGGCCACATCGCGGGGCTGATCGGCGCACTCGCAATGGGAATTCGCAACGTCAGCGCGATCTGCCATCGAAGCCGGGACTGGGAGCTGTCCGAGCCCGGAACCGATCGGGCCTGGATCGTCGCCCAAGCGACCGCCGAACGCGCAGGCGCGCTCGCGATCTCGACGGTGACCTCCATTGCGGTGCTGCTCCCGATCGCCCTGCTCGGCAACTCGGCCGGCGGAGAGATCGTCTCACCGATGGCGTACGTCCTGATCGGCGGGCTCATCAGCAGCCTCGTGGTCGGCCTGTCGATCGTGCCCGCCTTGTACCTGCGGTTCGCACCAGATGTTCGAGCAAGCCAACTCTTCGTCGACGTCGAACGCGCCGACGCGCTGCCCACAGGGGGAATTCATGCCTAAGCATCGGATCGTCATGATCACTGCCGGTCTGCTCGTGGCCGGCAACATGTCGGCGGCCTGTTCCGACGAGCCGGCAGCTGCCGCATCGATCGTTCCCGCAGTCGTGGACACCATCGTCGGCAGTGAGATCAAGCAAGTCACCCTCACGCAAGACGCCGCGGAACGCATCTCGCTCCAGACCGCAGAGGTCACCGCCGCCGGGGACGCGCAGACCTCTGTTCCGTACGGCGCGGTGATCTACGACGCCGACGGGCTGGCCTGGGCCTACGTCGTCACAGGCGACAACGTCTACGTCCGCGAGCAGCTCGAGATCGACCGCATCGAGGACGACTCGGCGTACCTCACCTCCGGGCCAGCGGTCGGAACTCTCGTCGTCGTCGTCGGCGTCGCTGAGCTCTTCGGGGCGGAAACCGGCATCGGGAAGTAGGCGACTGACGTGATCATGCGGTGGATCGTCACAAAGAGCCTGCAGTTCCGCTTCGTGATCGTGGCGTTGAGCGTCACGTTGATGGTGTTCGGGTTCGGACAGATGCAACAGATGCCGGTCGACGTGTTCCCGGAGTTCGCGCCGCCGCGTGTCGAGGTGCAGACCATGTCGTTCGGCCTGTCGGCGACCGAGGTGGAGTCCCTGATCACGGTGCCTCTCGAGCAGGTGCTCGGAGGTCTCCCGAAACTCGACCAGATGCGTTCGAAATCGGTGGTGCAGTTGTCGTCGATCGAGTTGATCTTCGATCGCGGGACCGACCTGATGGAGGCCCGCCAGAACGTGCAGGAGCGGTTGGCCACGATCTCGGCCACCTTGCCGACGTGGGCCGCGCCGCCGGTCGTGCTGCAGCCCCTGTCGGCAACCAGCCGGGCGATGAAGGTCGGCGTGTCCTCCGACTCGCTATCGGTCATCGATCTGTCGATGCTCTCCTACTGGAAGATCAGAGCAAGGCTGCTGCGGGTCCCCGGTGTCGCCAACGTCACCCTGTACGGCGAGCGGATCCGGATGACCCAGGTCCAGGTCCAGCCCGACAAGCTCGCCGAACACGGCATCTCGCTGGATCAGGTGATGAAGGTCACGGCGAACGCCTTGGCTGCCGGCATCCTGCGTTACGAGCCGGGTCACGTCATCGGGACGGGCGGGTACATCGAGACACCCAACCAACGACTGCAGGTCGAGCACGTGTTGCCGATCGTCAAGGCGGAGGATCTCGGGGAGGTCGTGGTCGAAACCCGGCCCGAGGGCCCGGTGCTGCTCGCCGATGTCGCCCTCATCGAGGAAGGCGCGCAACCGATGTTCGGCGATGCCGTCATCAACGGTGGGCCAGGGCTGATGCTGATCGTCGAGAAGCTGCCGTGGGGGAACACGCTCGACGTGACCGAGAAGGTCGAGGAGGCGATCGATGAACTGCGTCCCGGGCTGCCCGGCGTCGCGATCGACACCACCATCTTCCGTCCCGCGAGCTACGTCCGCACATCGATCGACAACCTCACCAATTCACTCTTGGTGGGATCGATCCTCGTGCTCGCGATCTTGTTGCTGTTCCTCTTCGATTGGCGCAGCGCCCTCATCAGCGTGATCACCATTCCGCTGTCGCTGATGGCCGCAATGATGGTGCTCGCCTGGCGGGGCACCACCATCAACACGATGGTCCTCGCCGGCCTGATCATCGCACTCGGGGCCGTCGTCGATGACGCCATCGTCGACATCGAGAACATCATCCGCCGTCTCCGTGAAGCACGCGAGACCGGGAGCCCTCAATCGACCGCATCGATCATCCTCGAGGGTTCACTCGAGGTGCGCGGCGCGGTCGTGTACGCCTCGTTGATCGAGGCGCTCGCGCTCTTGCCTGTGTTCTTCCTCACCGGACTGACGGGGGCGTTCTTCCGGCCGTTGGCCTTCTCCTACGCACTTGCGGTGATCGTCTCGATGTCGATCGCCCTCGTGGTCACGCCGGCACTGAGCCTGATCCTGTTGTCGATCGGCCGGCTCAGGCACCGGACGTCGCCGGTCGTGCGGGTTCTCCAGCAGTGGTACGCGAAGGCGCTCACCCCCATCGTGCGCAACCCGTTGCCGGCAATGATGGGATCCGGCATGATCTTGATCGCAGGCATCGGCATCGTCCCGCGACTCGGCCAGGAGCTGCTTCCCGACTTCAAAGAACGCGACTTCCTCATGCACTGGGTCACCAAGCCCGGCACCTCGCTGGGTGAAGAGGTGCGCATCAGCCAAGCGGCCTATCGCGATCTTGCCAAGATCCCGGGCGTCAGGAACTTCGGCTCCCACATCGGTCAGGCAATGCAGGCCGACGAGGTCTACGGGGTCGACTTCGGAGAGAACTGGATCAGCGTCGATCCCTCCGTCGACTACGACACGACACTGGCCGAGATCCAGAAGGTCGTCGATCGGTATCCCGGATTGAGGCGCGACGTCCAGACCTATCTGAAGGAACGGACCCGAGAGGTCCTGGCCGGCTCCTCGCATCCGATCGTCATTCGACTGTACGGAGACGACATCGAGGTGCTCACGAGCAAGGCCGATGAGCTCATCGAGATCCTGGGCGGTCTCGATGGCGTCATCGAGGAGCACAAAGAGCTCGTGACGACGATGACCCAACTCCAGGTCGAGGTCGATCTCGCTGCCGCTCAGGAGTACGGACTCAGCCCTGGCGACGTGCGTCGGGCGGCGTCGACGATGATCTCTGGCGAGGAGGTCGGCGACTTCTTCACGGGTGGTCAGGCCTTCGACGTGAACGTCTGGACTCCGCCCAGCGAACGAGACAGCGTCACCGATGTCGAGAACATGTTGCTCGACGTTCCAGGAGGGGGACATGTCCGCCTCGCAGAGATCGCCGACGTTCGGCTCGCCCCGACCTACAACGCCGTCAAACGGGAGAACTCGCAGCGTCGTCTCGATGTCGACGCCGAGGTCGAAGGGCGTGATCTGGGATCCATCGTCGATGAGCTCGAGGACAAGCTGGACAACGTGCAGTTCGACACCGGGTACAGCTACAAGCTGCTCGGCGACTTCACCGCTCGACAGGAGGCCTCCGCCGACCTGCGCCGATGGGCGCTCGTCGCCGCAGCCGGCATCTTCCTCCTGCTGATGGCAGCGTTGAGGAGCTTCCGGCTGTCGGTGCTCTCATATGTCACGTTGCCGATGGCGCTGATCGGCGGCGCCATCGCGGTCTGGGTCCAAGGTGGCATCATCTCGCTCGGATCGCTCGTCGGGTTCTTCACCGTCCTCGGGATCGTCGCGAGAAACGGGATCATGCTGCTCAGCCACTACCAGCACCTCGAACGGTTCGAAGGGGAGGTCTTCGGCCCGCAACTCGTCATCCGGGGCGCGGTGGAGCGGCTTGCTCCGATCATGATGACGGCGCTCACGACCGGCCTCGCGCTGGTGCCCCTCGCACTCAGCGGGAACATCCCCGGTCAAGAGATCGAGTACCCGATGGCGATCGTCATCCTCGGCGGGCTCGTCGTGGCGACGGTGCTGAACCTGTTCATCGTTCCGTCGTTGTACCTACGATTCGGACGCAACAAGATCGGGCGCGAGATCGCGGCGACGGAGCAGCCCGCGCCAGTCAGCTGAAGCGGGTCAGCTGAAGCGGGTCAGCTGGGGGCGACCTCGTCGAGGAACCAGTCGACGAGGCGCTTCGCTCGGTGTTCGACCGCCTCGCCGTGCATCGCGAAGCCGGACATCACCGCGTCGGCGGTCGTGCCATGGCCCTCGAAGTAGCCGGGCGGACAGTTCGCCACCCACATCCCGATCAGCGCCTCGGTCGACTCGGGATGGAACTGAACACCCACGGTGCGCCCCAGCCGGAACGCCTGGGTGCACAGCTCGTTGCGCGCCAGCTCCTGCACGCCGTCGGGCACCAGGCACCGGTCGATGTGCCACGTGAGCCAGGGTCCGGGATCGATCACGTCGGGCACGTCACTGTGGTACTCGTACCAGCCCACCTCGGACACCGGAGCCTTCTCGACCGTGCCACCGAGCGCAGCCGTCATCGCCTGGGCACCGAAGCAGATCCCGAGCACCGGCACACCGCTGTCGTGGGCATGGCGCAGCATCGCCACTTCCCGGTCGATCCAGCTGCTGATCAGATGGCGGTCGTAGACACCGTGCACCGACCCGAGCGGCACGATCACGTCGAATGCAGTGGGATCGGGAAATGGCGCGTGGCTCTCGGTGGAGCCCTCTGACTTCACCTGGTGCAGCACCAGTTCGTAGCCGCGCGCTGCGAGGTTCTCACCGACGAGGGCTGGGCCGCCTCCGTCGGGCTCGTGCTGGATGATCAGGGCGCGCATCGATTGCACGGTACCCGCGATCGTTCGGGTCCGAACGACCCTGGTGGCACCGTTACGCTTCAGCGATGACGACCATCGGCGAGTCGATCACCCTTGCCCAACTGGAGCTCGATCCGTACCCGGCGCTCGCCCGGCTGCGCAGCGACGAGCCGGTCAGCTACGTGCCGGACCTGGACATGTGGCTCGTGACGCGGTGGGACGACGTGCAGATGGTGCACGACCGACCCGAGCTGTTCACCTCGGCCACCGAGCCGAGCTGGCTCAACACGGTGCTGGGCAAGAACATGCTCGGCAGCGACGGCGCCGAGCATCGTCGGTTGAAGGATGCGCTGCAACCCAGCTTCACGCCCACCGCCACCGGCGAGTGGGTGAGCGAGCGCCTGCCTCAGATCTGTGATGAGTTGATCGACGCCTTCGACCCGACGGGCGCCGACCTGATGACCGCCTACGCGGAGCCCATCGCCGTGCGGGCGTTGCAGGATTCGTTGCGGTGGGACAACGCGAGTTGGCAGCAGATCGGTGAGTGGACCCGGGGCGTCTGCACCGGCCTCGCCAACTTCGCGAACGACCCCGAGCTGTCGGGCATCGCGGCGCGGGCGAACGCTGAGTCGGGCGATTCGATCCTCGAGCGCGTGGTACCGCACCTCGAGCACACCGGTCTCACCGCTGACGAGATCGTGAACAACGTGCGCCTCTGCATGTCGGGCGGGATCAACGAGCCCCGTGACGGCATCGCACTCGCGGCGTGGGCACTGCTGACTCATCCGCCCGCACTCGCCGAGTGCCGCAGCGACGATGCGCTGTGGCGCGCCGCGTGCGAGGAGCTGTTCCGCTGGATCTCGCCGGTCGCCACGTCGACCCGCCAGACCACCGCCGATGCAGGCGTGGCCGGCATCACCATCCCGCAGGGCGCTCTGGTGGCCGCTGTCATCAGCAGCGCCAACCGCGACGAGCGTCGCTGGACGGACCCCGACCGCTTCGATGTGCACCGCAAGGAGGGGCCACATCTCGCGTTCTCCACCGGCGCCCACGTGTGCCTCGGCGTGTGGCTCGGGCGGAGCACGGTGCGCGTCGCGGTGCGTCACCTGTTCCGACGCCTCCCCGGTCTGCACCTGCACGACGCTGACGGGGTGGAGATCCGTGGATTCGAGTTCCGCGGCCCGCTCCGGATGGACGTCCGCTGGTGAGCTGACGCAGCAGGTCGGCTCACGATCGGTCGACCGACCCACAGGTCGTTCGGACCCAAACGATCTCTCCGAAGGTTCTGCTACCTTTCGCACCCATGGCGAATCGACGCATCCGGATCATGTGGAGCGATCTCAACGGTCTGTCGCACGGTCGATACGTCCCCGAGCGACGCATTCACGAACACGGCCATCACGCGGTCACCACCCTCACGATGGGCATCAACCGCGAGATCATGCCCGTCGACGGCTACGCCGCGGACGTCGGCTTCCCTGACCTGTCGACGGTGCCGCTTCCGGAGACGCGCCACCCCGGTTGGGAAGTCGACACCGACGTCATGATCGCCGATCTCGAGTTCGACGGCGGCCCGCTCGCTCTCGCCCCGCGCAGCGCACTCAAGCGAGCGGTGGACGCATGGCGCTCCCTCGGCTACGAGCCGATGATCGGCTATGAGCTCGAGTTCTACGTGATGCAGCCTGACGCCGCCTCCCCCGGCGGCTTCGGGCGGCTCGACCTGCCGTCTCATCGCGTGTACGGGGTGGGGCTCGGTGGTATCGACCGCGATCTCACCTTCGCCCTGTTCGATGCGGCCGAGAAGAGCGAGCTCGACGTCGAGGGCATCATGGCCGAGTTCTCGCCCGGCCAGATGGAGATGAACCTGAAGTACGGCCCGGCGCTCGACGCGGCCGATCGGGCGTTCATGGCCAAGGACATGGTTCGTGAGATCGCCCACGACCACGGCTACTGGGCGACCTTCATGGGACGCCCGATGGCCGACGCAGTCGGCAGCGGCCTGCACATCAACTTCTCGTTGATCCCGACCGGTGGCGGCCGCAACGTGTTCGACGACCCGTCCGGCGAGCACGGCATGTCGAGCCTGATGCGCCAGTGCATCGGTGGTCTGCTCGCCCACTACGAAGGGTTGGCAGCGCTGTCGGCACCCACGATCAACAGCTACAAGCGATTGATGCCCGGCATCATCGCCGGCTACTGGGCCAACTGGGGCCTCGACAACCGGATCAGCACGATGCGCGTGCCAGCAGAGCGCGGCGAGGCCACGCGGATCGAGAACCGCATGCCGTGTGGCTCGGCGAGCGTGTACCTCGCAGCCGCAGCGATGCTGAACGCTGCGCTGCTCGGCGTCGTCGACGGTCTCGACTGTGGCGAACCGCAGCGCGGCGACGGCGACAGCGAGCCGAACACCGATCGGCACACCCCGCACACCCTCGCTGGCGCGCTCGACGCGTTCGAAAGCGATGCGGTGTTGTGTGAGGCGATGGGCCCCGACCTCGTGCGGGCGTATCTCGCGATCCGCCGCGACGAGGTCCGCCGCTGGGACGAGACCGGTCACGAGTGGTCGATGGAAGAGGTCACCGATTGGGAGCTGTCGGAGTACCTCCCGTTCTTCTGACCGTTCTTCTGACCGTTCTTCCGCCGTTCTTCTGGCCCCGCTGCGGAACCCTCGGCTGTCGGCCTGCCGACAACAGGGCCTGGCTCATCGTCGTAGTGTCGTCGACATCGGCCCGAGCACGCCCGACCGACCGATCGACACGAGGAGATCACGATGAGCGACCCCACCATCCCTGCGACGGAATCCAACGCCACCGACTTCAGCCGGCGATCGCTGCTCGGCGGTCTCGCGTTCGGAGCCGGCGCGATCGGTTTGGTCGGCGCGGCAACATCCGGTCGTGCCGCCGCCGCGCCCGGCGATCAGACCGAGGCCCTCGATCCCACGGTCGCCGGCCTCGTGTACCTGCCGCTGGATGCCTTCGCCTTCGACACTGCCGGCACCGCCGCGCCGACGACGCAGCGCCGCCTGTACCAAGAGATCACGGGCATGCAACCGCTCACCCCTCCGGACCGGGTTCGCGCCTCGTTGCCGATCCCGATTGGATCGGTCGTGCGTCAGATCAACGTCTCGTACCAGGGACAACCGATCATCTCGATCGACCGGAGGAACTTCGCCGACGGTGTGTTCGCGCCCGTCACCGCACTGTTGTCGACTGCCGCCGGCGGCGGGGTCAAGACCCAGTCGTTCTCCACGAACGTCGAACTGACAGCCGGAGGCTCCTATGCCATGGAGGTCTTCTGTTCGGCCGGCGACTCGATCCTCGGCATGACCGTCGGTTACGTGCCACCCGCTCAGGCGTTCATCCCTTACACCGGCACTCTGCCCCGGGTACTCGATACTCGTGACGCCGGCCAGACGAAGTTCGCAGCGAACGAAGAGCGGGTCATCGACCTGTCGAGCCGGCTGATCGCCACTGCGCGAGCAGCGGTGATCAACCTCACCGCGGACGCCACGGGAGGCGGCGGTTTCCTGTCGGCCTATGCCGACGGCATTGCCTGGCCGGGCAACAGCACGGTGAACTTCTCCGGCGCCAACCAGACCGTGGCCAATGCAGCCGTCGTCACCATGGTGAACGGCAGGATCAAGGTGCGATCCGGCGTCAACGGCAGCCACGTCATCGTCGACGTCGTCGGGTCGTTGCTCTGAACTCCGCTGCACCGGTCGACTCACGGCCGGCAACACCACTGCGCGACGAGGTCTGACCCGTCGCTGTCGGCATCGCCCCGCCAGACTGCTCGGATGCATCATGAGCGGGTCGACATCGGTCGCAACGGCGCCCGCGGGGCCACCTGGGCCGTGTCGAGCGCCTTCGCGTTCTCGCTGTCGTCGGTGGTGGGCAAGGACCTGCTCGGTGCTCTCGGAGTTGCATCACTGCTGTTCTGGAGGTTCGCCCTCGCCTCGGTGGTGCTGTGGAGCGCGCTCGCCGTCTGGCGCCGTCGCGGCGGCCCCGACCCGATGGCCGTGCCCCGTGGCCGCCTGTTCGCCCTCGGCGTGCTGATGGGGATGGTGGTCGTCGTCGGTTTCCTCGCACTCGAGCGCCTCGATGCCTCCGTGTACATCGTGCTCGTGTACCTGTATCCAGCGTTCGTCGTGCTGGGGTCGGCCGCGCTCGGCCGGCCGTTGGACACGATCACGGTCATCGCGCTCGCGATCATCACCGCCGGGGTGGTGCTCACCGTTCCTGAGCTGTTCACGGGTGTCGACTCGATCAGCGTCTCGGGCGTCGGGCTCGCACTCGGCCAGGCAGTCCTGTTCGCCGCCTACATGATCCTCAACGACCGCGTGGTGCCGCCCGGCGTCGATGGGGTCGTGAGTGCGGGATGGACAACCATCGGCGCCGCAGCGTTCTTCACCCCACTCGTGCTCTTCGACCAACTCACCGTGCCCGAAGGACCTCGGCTGGTCCTGGAGGTGGGCCTGTTCGCGCTCATCCCCACCGTCGCTGCAACGACGTTCTTCTTCCGCGCCCTGCGCCACCTGGCGCCCGGGGTGATGGCGATGATCATGACGCTCGAGGTCGCGCTCGCGATCGTCTGGTCGGCGGTGTTCCTCGGAGAGGACGTCGGTCTCCTCGAAGCGGTCGGGGCAACGGTCGTGATCCTCGGGGTGATCCTGGCCCAGCGGACCAACGCCATCGGCGAAGCGAAGGTCGCCGCCGGCATCTGATGTCAGGTGTGGCCCGAGCCGAGATAGGCCTTGATGACCCGAGGGTCGCGTTGGATCTCCTCGGCGGTGCCCTCGGCCAGCACGACTCCTTGGTCGAGCACGGTGATGTGCTCACAGATGTTGGTGATGAAGCCGAGGTCGTGATCGATCACGAGCACACCCGCGCCGATCGCGGACGCCACGCGACGCACGTGGTCGACCATCTCGAGCGACTCCGACGAGCTCATGCCGGAAGTGGGTTCGTCGAGGAGCAGGAAGTCGGGTCGCAACGCTGCCGCGGGGCGATCTCCAGCCGACGTTGGTTGCCGTAATCCAGCGTGGAGGCGTTGCGCTCGGCCATGTGCGACAGGCCCGACAGCGCGAGCAACTCGTCGACGCTCACTCCCGTTCGATGCGACCGGTGATCGTGAGCGATGAGGTCGGCGACGGCAACGTTCTCCCGCACGGACAGCGACGGGAAGATCCGCAGGTTCTGGAACGTCCGGCTCACACCGTCGCGGGCACGCTTGTACGGCGCACCGTGCAACTTCTTGCCGCCGATGTGCACCGTGCCTGTGGTGGGTTCGACCTGACCCGTGAGCAGGTTGACGAACGTGGTCTTGCCCGCTCCGTTCGGACCGATCAGACCGTGGATCCGTCCGGGAGCCACGGTGATCGACACGTCGTCGACCGCAGTGAACCCGCCGAAGGCCACACCGAGTCTCGAGGTCACCAACGCCCCGGAGGCGGCGGGAACGGGTGCCGGCGCGACCACCCCATCGATGTCGAGCCCCTCCTCGGACACCGCACCATCGGGAGGCAGCCGATTGATGCGACCAGCGGCCCACCGCCCGAGGTCGAACTCGCCCAGCAGACCATTGGGTCGGGTGAGCAGCACCGCCAGCAGCGAGCCGGCGAGGAAGAAGTCGGGCAGACCGTCCACGACCGGCCACCTGAAGCCGAGGAAGTCGGGGCCGTCACCGAGGAAGCGGGTGACTTCCTTGCCGACGGTGATGAACACCGTGCCCGCGATCGCGCCGGTGACCGTGCGCATGCCTCCCACCACGAGCATCGCCAGCACGAGGATGGTGAACTCGAAGCTGAACTGCGACGGGCCGATCGAACCGAGCGACTGCACTCGCAGGATCCCGCCGAATGCGACGACGCCACCGCTCACGATGAACGCAAGCAGTCGCGGCGTGAACACTTCGATGCCCATCGCGCCGGCAGCCAACTCGTCCTCGCGTGTGGCAACCGCCAGGCGCCCGATCTTGCTCGATCGGAAGAAGACGGCGATCGTCACCGCGACGAGCGCTCCGACCACCGCCCACGTCCACCCGTCGAGACGAGGGATGCTGCTGAGGTTCTGGGCGCCACCGGTGAGGTCCTTGCGGTTCTCCGCCACCTGACGAACGATCGCCAGGAACGCCAAGGTGATCATCGTCGCGGCCAGGCCGGACGTGCGCGCTGCGACGAGGCCGAGCAACGTCGCGACGACGAGGCCGGCACCGACACCGATCACCGTCGCAACGAGCGGGCTGAGCTCGATCTCCGGAATCCCCCACGGCGCGTTCGGGAGGAGCACGGTCTTGCGGTCGGAGGGCACTGCCAGCAGGGCCATCGTGTAGGCCGACACACTCGCAATGCCGAGATGCCCGAACGAGAGCACCCCGGTGTTGCCGATGAACACCTGGAAACCGAGGACGAGGATCATGTTGATGAACAGGTCGGAGATCAGCAGGTCGCGCGCCGAACTGCCGCCCGACGCGTACACCACGCCGACGCCGAGGATCAGCCCGAGCAGCACCCAGTTGGCAGCGAGCGATGGGAGCGCGGCAGAGCGAAGATGCGACCGCGAAACGACACGCGGGTTCGGTGGGGGCGATGCCGACGTCGCTGAGGGCAGGGTCGTGGTCATCACACACGCTCCGCCGACGCGACGTTGAACAGACCCTGCGGCCGCACCACGAACAAGACCGCGATCACCACGAACACGAAGCTGTCGGTGAGGCCTTGCAGGTCGCTCGGCAACCACGATCGGAAGTACACCTCGGCGATGCCGAGGGACAGACCGCCCACGACGGCGCCGGGCAAGCTGCCGAGGCCGCCGATGATCGCCGCGATCACCGCCTTGAGGAGCGGCTCCGCACCCATGCGTGGGTCGGCCTGGCCGCGTCGAACCAGCCAGATCGCACCGGCGATGCCCGCGAGCAGACCAGCGAATGCGAACGCGCCGGAGATGACACGATTGGCCTTCACGCCCATCAGCCGGGCGGCGTCGAAGTCCTCGCTCGCAGCACGGATCGAGAGGCCGAACATCGTGGTGCGGAGCATGATCGCCGTACCGACGAAGCACGCGACGGCAACGGCGATGCTCACCACGTCCCAGACCTCGATGTTGAACGGTCCGACCTCGACCACCTTGAACGCGATGTCGGGAGCCTCGTAGCGGCGCGGGGTCGACGACACGCCGATGCGCCAGACGGCGTGTGACAGGATCTCGATCGCGAACGAGGTGAGCAACAACGTGAACGCAGTTGCCGTGCGAACGCGACGAAACGCGACGAACTCGATCAACATCGACAGCACCACCGCCGACAGGACCGCCACCGGGATCGTTGCCCACCACGAGATGTCGTTGCTGCGCATCCCATAGATCACGTACGCACCGATCGTCAGCAGCTCGCCATGGGCGAAGTTCACGAGGTGCATCACGCCGAACAACATCGAGACACCGACCGCGAGGAGCGCATAGGTGCTGCCGTTGCCGAGTCCGTCGATGAGGTTCTGCACGAACTGGGTCATCACGAAGCTCCGGTGCCGTTCACGACCCACCGATGTAGGTCTCGAAGAGATCGGAACGACCGGCGAGCTCGGGACCCGAGCCCTCGGCGACGATCTCACCGGTGCGCATCACATAGCCACGATCGGCCACGGAGAGCACGCGCTGGGCCTGCTGCTCGACGACCAGGATCGTGCGACCCTCCGAGCGCAGTTGTCCGAGCAGGTCGAAGATCACGTCGACCATCGTGGGTGCGAGCCCGAGGCATGGCTCGTC
Organism: uncultured Acidimicrobiaceae bacterium; assembly: GCA_963791635.1. Lineage (GTDB taxonomy): Bacteria > Actinomycetota > Acidimicrobiia > Acidimicrobiales > Ilumatobacteraceae > VFMC01. Next base: position 525,532 of record CAWBTC010000017.1, on the reverse strand, counting down.
GAGCAGCAACACCTTCGGTGACGACATCAGGGCCCGGGCGACGGCGAGTTGCTGGGCTTGTCCACCTGACAAGAACCCGGCCGAGATGTCCCACTTCGTGCGCAGCGCGGGGAACAACTCGCCCATCTCGTCCATCCGGGCCTTGCGAAGCGGCTTGGCGACGGTGGCGGCGGCCAACCGCAGGTTCTCCGCGACGGTGAGGTCCTTGAAGATCCGGCGTCGCTCCGGCACCAGAGCCAACCCGGCGGCCACGTTGGCCGCCGGGTCGAACCCGGTGATGTCCCTGGCTTCGAACCGGACGGCGCCGTCGGCGGGCTTCAACAGCCCGACAACCGACGAGAGCAGCGTCGTCTTGCCGGCCCCGTTCGGGCCGACGAGAGCGACCAGCTCACCGACCGCCACATGCATCGACACCGCATGGAGCGCAGTGAGTGCCCCGTAACGGGTGGTGAGCCGATCGACCTCGAGGATCACGAAGTTCTGTCCGGTGCTTGCGGTGCCGGCCGAGTCAGCCGCCGGCCACGACCGACGGATAGAAGGCATCAGCCAAGGCCGGTTCGCCATCGGTCACCGTCAGGATCGACACATCACGCTTGGGCGTACCACCCACGCCGACATAGCTCGTGGTGCCGGTGACAGTGTCGACGCTCACGTTCTTCATCGCCTCGATCAGGGTCGCACCGTCGGTCGAGCAGGCGCCGAGCGTCGCTGCGACGGCGATGTTCACCGCATCGGCACCGAGTGCACCGAAGGCCACGGTGCCCACCGGCTCACCGTTCGCGGCCTCGTAGTCGGCGAGGAACTTCTCGACGCCGTTGGCATCGCCGGCCGGGAAGGTGTGGCTGCTGAAGAAGACGCCTTCGGCGTCGGTACCCACCGTCCACACCTCGCTGGCGTCGAAGCCGTCTGCGCTGATGACCGTCGACTCGACACCCGCTTCACGCAGTTGCTTCAAGAAGATGCCGGCCTCCGGCAGGAAGAACGCCGAGTACACGGCATCCGGCTGCGGATCCATCCCTGCGATCTCGTTCACCTGGGCCGAGAAGTCGGTGTCTCCGAGGTTGAAGGACAGATCCTTGTCCACGGTGCCACCAGCACCGGTGAACACTTCGGTGAACGCGCCCGTCGTGATGTTGAGGTACGGGATGTCCGACGACGACAACGTCACGGCGCTCTTGTACCCCTGCTTGGTTGCGAACTCGGCCGCAGCAGATGCCTGCACCCGGTCGTCGAACGAGACGAGGAACGCGCCCTGCGCGGGATCGGACAGGGTGATCTCCGTGCTGGTCACGAACAGCACCGGGACGGAACCCTTGGTCACTTCGAGCAGTGGCAGGCCATAGTCGGAGAACGGGGGACCGAGCAGGATGTCGGCGCCACCGTCGAGCAGTTCCTGCACCGCGCGCTGAGCAGCTGCCGGGTCGGGTGGCGTCTGGCTGATCTGCTTGACCTCGAACTCCACCGGCTTGCCGCCGACGCCGCCGGCCGCGTTGATCTGGTCGACGGTGTACTGGGCGCCCTTCACACCGGGCACGTCACCGATGCCGCCGAGGTCGTAGTCGGCTGCATAGCCGATCTTCAGCGGCTCCTCGAGCGTGCAGTCGCCGGATGCTCCACCGCTGGTGGCTCCCGGTGCCTCCGTCGCACCAGGTGCCTCCGTCGCACCAGGTGCCTCCGTCGCAGCTGGTGCGTCGGTGCTCTGGGTCTCCTCGTCATCGCCGCATGCAGCAGCGATCAGAGCCAGCGCTGCGAATGCAGCAACAACAGCAGTTGTGGTCCTCATGGTTCTCCCCCGTGGATGATTGATCAAACATATCTGACTGGTCACCGGCCGAAGGCCGACGACCGAGCGCCACGCGTGGGCCTCACGACAGCGACACACTCACTGGCACACGTTTCATGCCGGCGATGAAGTTCGACCGCAACCGGTCGATGGGGCCCGCGAGCTGTGCGTCGGAGAGCTTCGGCAGCAACTCCTCGAACAGCACCTTCAGCTCCATCCGAGCGAGCTGCGCTCCGAGGCAGAGGTGCGGACTCATCCGACCGAACGCGACGTGCTCGTTCGGTGTCCGGTGGATGTCGAATCGGTACGGGTCGGGGAACTGGGCATCGTCGTAGTTCGCCGAGACGAACCAGATGACCACCTTGTCGCCCGCTGCGATCTGCTTGCCGTGCATCTCGACGTCACGCGTGGCGGTACGACGGAAGTGCATCGTCACGGTCGCCCATCGGAGGATCTCCTCCACGGCTCGCTCCATGACGGTCGGGTCCTTGCCGATCGAGTCGCGGAGCTCGGCGAGTTGCTCGGGGTGTTCGATGAGTGCCTTCATCCCAGCTGCCATCGTGTAGCGGGTGGTGTCGTTGCCGGCGCTGACGAGCAGCACGAAGAAGTTCTTGAACTCGAGGTCGGTGATCTGCTCGCCATCGATGGTCGGTGCGAGGAGCCGCGTGATCACGTCGTCGGTGGGATGCACTCGCCGCTCGGCCGCCGCCGCCTCCGCGTACTTGTAGAGGTCGAGCGCTGCCGGCGACCGGAACGGGATGTGCTTGAACTCGTCGGTATCGGTGAGACCGAGCGGGGTGTCGGTGAACTCCGGGTCGAAGTTGCCGAGCAGCGCGTCGCCGCGTTCCACCAGCCAGGGGCCGTCGTCGTCGGGCACGCCGAGCAGGCGACCGAGCATGCGCATCGGCAGTTGCTTCGCGATCTTCTCCACGAAGTCGAACGTGGTCGGTCCGGCGAGCGCCTCGTCGACGACTGCACGAGCGAGCAACCGAATCCCGTTCTCGTACGCGTAGACCTCACGACGGGCGAACGGCTTCGACACCAGGCGCCGATAGCGGGTGTGTTCCGGAGGGTCGAACTCGAGCATGTTGCGACGTGCGTGGAAGTCGTCGAGCTCCATCTCCTCGAGCGTGACGCCCTGAGCGGACGAGAAGATCTCCACCTGCCGGCTCACCGCGATGAGGTCGTCGTAGCGTGTGATCGCCCAGAACCCCTTGCCGCCATCGTGCTCGTCCCACCAGCTCACCGGATCGTCACGGCGAAGACGTTCGAAGGTCGCATACGGCACGCCGTGCACGTAGGCGTCGGGGTCGGTGATGTCCGCGTCGGAGGGGCCGTTGACGAATTCGAATGCGGGACGCACGCTCATGACGGCCTCACTTCCTCCAGGTTGTGCCGTTCGAGGGTGGTGCCCTGCTTCCACGACGTGCCGACCTCTCGCCAGTACCCGCCGATCACCTCGATCGGCGCGATCCGCTCGAGCTCCTCGACGGGCGACTCGTGGAACTGCAGCGTTGCATCGCCCGAATAGCACGGCCCCACCTCGGCGTCGAAGCCGCTCATCGTCACGAGCTCGTGGAGGCTGTCGGTTCCGTCGCCCTCGATCGCCGGCATGAGCCGGCTGTGCAGCATCGGCAGCGCATTGACGAAGCCGGCATCGTCCGACGTGCCCGTGATCGTGAACGTGGCATCGATGAGCCGACGTCCGTATGCAGCACAGGTCGCACCGAACCGACCACCCGGCTCGAGGCGCGGTCCGGCCTTGCCGACGCGCACGGCGCGGGTCATGTAGAGCTCCCCCATCTTCTTCGGGTAGCCCTGATGATGGCCTCGCACCATCGCGAAGTCCTTGTCGACCCAGATGTAGACGCAGCGGCTGTAGAGCTTGCCCCGGTGCTTGCAGCGAACGACGACGAAGGTCTCCATGTACTGGCTGCGCACCGGATCGATCAGCTCCTGCAGATCGTCGCGACAACTCTGCCAGTCAGCCCAGATGACCGCGACCGCGCCCGGGTCCTCGTCGGCGAGCTCGAGCGGCGCAGGCAGCAACTCCGCCACGGCAGCCGGATCGGTGCGGTACTCGATCGTGAGCATCTGCCCGCTGTAGTGCCACGGCGGCGACGGCACCAACGACGACTTCCCTGTCGCAGTGCGGGGGAACATGAATCCAACGGCCATGGGGGCCGATCCTAATCATTAGGATCCAAACGAAATCACACGGCCGGTTGCCCACACCGCCGATCGACATCACATCGTCCCGGGAGTCTCCACATGGCACGCTTCAGCCGCATCCTGCTCGAGGGTTCCGTCACCACCGTGACGCCGGACGGCGACGACCTCGTCGCCGGCGACGGCCGCCGCATCGCAGAGGCAGACGCCGTGTACCTGCCGCCCAGCGAACCGTCGAAGATCCTCTGCGTGCACCTCAACCACGTCAGTCGCGTGAAGGAGTTCCAGATCGAGCTGACGAAGACCCCGACCTACTTCCAGAAGCCGACGACGGCGCTCAACGGCCATCGCGGCCACGTGGTGCGCCCCGATCGCTGCAAGTGGCTGAACTACGAGGGTGAAGTCGTCATCGTGATCGGCAGGGCGTGCCGCAACGTGAGCGTGGCCGAGGCGGGCGAGTACATCGCCGGCTACTCGATCGGCAACGACTACGGCCTCCACGACTTCCGCGACACCGACGCCGGTTCGATGCTGCGCGTGAAGGGCAGCGACACCTTGTGCCCCGTCGGCCCGACCCTCGTGACCGACTGGGACTTCCACGACAAGCGGATCCGCACGATCGTCAACGGCGAGGTGCGCCAGGACGGCAACACGAACGAGATGACCTGGGACATGCACTACCTCGTCGCCGACCTCGCCCGCACGATCACGTTGCTGCCGGGCGACATGATCTTCTCAGGCACGCCGGCCTACAGCCGACCCGTGCAACCGGGCGATGTGGTGACCGTGGAGGTGGAAGGACTCGGCGCGCTCACCAACACGATCGTCACCGGCCCCACACCGATCCGCGGCGACGTCGGCCATCAGCCCACCGAGAGTGAAGAGGTGGTGTCCACCGCCCTGGGCGGCGAGTGGGAGTTCCGCGGCATCCGTCCACCCAGGCGCTGACACGGGGACCCGGGGGGGACGGATCTGCCGTATCGCCGGGTGCGACCGGCAACCCTCGACCTCCGCTCCACATCGAGGTCGAGACCCGCGTGCACATTCCGCACTCGTGCGACTACTCTCTGCGGGGTGCGGTTGCAGCTGAGAATGATGGGTCGAGTCGCGCTCCGAGAAGCGCTGATCGCCGCGGCGGTGGTCGGCGTCGCAGCCACCGCCGTCGTGGTGCCCGCGGGCCCGGGACCACTTGCCGGTGGCACAGCGCATGCAGCGCCTGGTGACACCACGCGTTACGTCGCGCTGCCGGTTCCCACGCGACTGCTCGACACCCGTGACGCGGCGTCGCCGCTGCCCGCAGGGGCCACTGTCTCGGTTCGCGTCGCCGGTGTCGCGCCCTTGCCTGCCGCTGAGACCGCCCGCGCAGCAGTGCTCAACATCACCGTCGTCGGTGCCGCCGGCGTCGGGTTCTGGACGGTGTTCCCCCACGGCTCGCCGATTCCCACCGCATCGAACCTCAATGTCGACGAGCGCTGGTCGCTGCTCGGTGACGGCCTCGCGATCCCCAACCTGGTGACGGTGCCGGTGGGCACCGACGGCATGGTCGACGTGTTCAGCCAGAAAGGCGGCCATCTGGTCGTCGACATGCTCGGGATCTACGAGGTCAGCGGCGCCACGAGTGCCGGGCGGTTCCAGCCGCTCGCCAGCGCGCGCCGCGTGGTCGACACCCGCGACTTCCTCGTGCTCGCGCCACAGTCGATCACCGAAGTTCGCGTCCCCGAGGCCGCCGGCGCCGGTGGCGTCGTGCTCAACGTCACCACGATCGGTTCAGCTCCGGGCTACTGGACCGTCTATCCGTCCGATGCGCCCACCCCGCCGACCGCCGCCAACCTCAACTCGCTGTATGGGTTGCACGTGTCCGCGAACCAGGTGATCGTCCCCGTCGATGCAGAGGGTGACTTCGACGTGTTCAGCCAGAGCGGTGGACATCTCGTGGTCGACCTCGTCGGTGTGATCACCGGCCAGGCGGCGCCTGTGTCGACCGACGGCCTGTTCGTCCCGCTCACCACCCCCACCCGCTTCCTCGACACCCGCGACGCGATACTCAACCCGCTCGGTGGGTCACAGATGGCGCTCCCCGTCTGGAACGTGGAGGTGCCGGTGTTCGCCAACCCGGCGATCGGTCGGACCGACGTGGCCGCCCTGGTGTTGAACGTCACCGCCACGGAGTCGCTCGCCGGCGGATATGTGTCGTTGTCGCCTGCTGGGGCGTACGACCCAGCTGACAAGAGCCGCCGCACCTCCACTCTGAACGTGGTGCGTGCCGCCCAGACGCTGCCGAATCACGCCACCGTCGCGGTGTCGACCCGGGGCTTCGATGTCTTCGCCCAGACCGGGGCCCACCTCGTCGCCGATGTCGCCGGCTTCTACCTCGGCACCCCGGTCACGGCGCCGTTCGGAGCGCCGAGCAACGCCCGTCCCGCCGTCGGCACCGGTTGTCTCGCGTCACCTGCGAGCCCGGTCGCAGCGATCGTCAACGGCTCCACGACCACGACCGTGGCGCGAGGCCAGCAACGCCTGCTCGAGCTCGGCTACTGGCTGAGCGCGGCCGACGGCTCGTACGGTCTCACCACTCGGCAGGCCGTGATGGCGTTCCAGAAGTGGTCGGGGTTGCCGCCGTCGGGGAACCTCGACGAAGCGACGGCCGCGGCGCTGAACACCGTGCAGTGCCGGCCCACACCGGGGCTCACCGGTGACCTGATGCTGATCGACAAGGGTGAACAGCTCGGCATGATCGTGCGCGGCGGCCGAGCCGAGTGGGTGCTCAACGTGTCCACCGGTGGCGACTACCCGTACACGTGGCGCGACAAGAGCGGCAACCTCATCGCCGATCAGGCGATCACGCCGAGTGGGACCCACCGGGTGTACCGCGTGAGTGACGAGCCCCGCTACGAAGGTTCTCTCGGGGTGCTCTACCGTCCGCGGTTCTTCATCCGAGGGGTGGCCGTGCACGGCTACAGCAGCGTGCCGAACTATCCCGCCTCGCACGGGTGCGTCAGAGTGACGAACCAGGCGATGGACATGATCTGGGCGACGAACGCGATGTCGATCGGCTCCCCCGTCGTCGTTCGCGACTGACCCTCGCCAACGGGCTCAGAACCCTCCACCGACGAGTGATCGACCGTCGCCGAGCATCTCCACTGAACAGTCGATCCCTGCCCGCACACAGCGATCGATCCAGATCTGCTCGACCGCCGGGTCCCAACCGTTCCACCAATCTGCGTGGCCCGACCAACCGGCGTCACCGCCGTTGTACATGTCGCTCGACAGGCGCCAACGGCCGTTCCCGCCGGCAGGCACCGTCCAGTAGACGTTCATCGTCACCTGAGGGACGGCGACGGGGTGCGTCGACGGACAGCCCGTGCCGTCGGCCCACGCCATGTGGCGCTGGTGGTCGGCGGAATCGAGGTTGCGTCCGTCCCAGCACTGAGGGAACGCGAGCGTCAGCCGGACGAAGTGCCCGGCGGCGCACTGCTGCATCCCGGGAGTGAACTCCGTGCCGCTCCCGGTGGAGTCGAAGCCACAGTTCCAGTTCACTGCACGACGCCAGCTGGGAGTGGTATCCGGCGCCGTCGCTCCCGCACGTCCCGAGATCATCCGCAACCCCTCGGGAAAGGCACTGATCTCGAACGGCTGCACACCGAGGTATCCGGACTTGTAGTACGAGATCAGAAACGCCGGGGCGACAGGAGCACCGGTGGTTGTGTCGATCATCGACGGCACCCAGTAGGCGCTGCGATTCGCAGTCCCACCGCGACAGGTCGATCCGCCCGAACCAGCAACGGACGCAGCCGTCGAGAACGCGTCGACCCCCGAGTTGCCGAAGAAGGTGTGCAAGTGGGAGGCCCCGGGACGCGCCGGCGCGACGATCGGATCGTCGAACGCCATGTGCGACATCGCGCAGAACGTCCGAAATGCACCGACACCGTCGGTGACGGTCGGTGTCGAACCGCTGCTTGCGATGGTCTGACCTTCGATGCCGCGCGCACGTCCCGGAAGCCGGCTGGTGTCGATCGCCGGTCCACCAACCACGTTCGTGGACACCGGTGACGCAGCCGTGGGTGGCGCGGAGGTGGGCGAGGGAGAGCTCGTGGCAACGGGCACGGGCCGCACCGTCGTGACCGTGGGAGTGACCGTGGGAGTGACCGTGGGAGTGACCGGCCGGCGAGGCGGGTGTCGCGAGCGTCGCCGGGACGGCCACGGTGGGCTGGCTGCTCGTCACGGATCCAGACGTTGGGTTCGACGACATCACCGTGTTGGCGCTCGCTGGTCGGGCGTCTGCGTCGTCCCCGTCACGGCGGGCGCAGCGATCGACGGGGTCGTGGATTTCGTGGTGGTCGGGGTGGTCGACGTGGTCGTGGTGGTCGGGGTGGTGGGGTCACGGCCGGCGGCGGTGGGTTCGTCGGTGCGGTTGCGGCGGTTTCTGCGGTTGCGGCGGTTGCGGCGTCGCTGAGGGCGGGCTGTGTTGCAACAGGAACGAGCACCGTTTCGGGTCGCCTCGCATCGGTCGCCGGTGCCGGCGATGCCGCCGCGACCGGCTGGAACCCCGGTGCCGCTGCACCCGGATCGGAGAGTTCGACCGCCAGCGCAGCGTCCGCCGCGGTCGACGCGACATCACCAGCAGCGGGAGCTGCGGCGCCGGCGACCGATGGCTCATCGAGGCCGGTCGCCGTCGCAGGGTCGGCAGTGCGGACGCTTGTCACCGTCGTGTCCGAAGTCAGACCGAGCACCCCAGAGAACATCCTCAGCAGCAACCCACCGACGGCGACTGCGATCAGCAAGCGTCCACGCATCAGCTCCGACCCACCGTCTGCCAACCGGAACGCTCGTCCGTCACCCGGCCGAGCACCTGCGAGCGCAGCTCCTCATCGATGGCACCGATCACGCCGACACCCCGCTGCGTTCTGCACATGGAACTCATCCGGCCCGACCGTACGGAGCCCTCCTTGCAGGGGGTTTGCCCGCCAGTGTCCGTGACCCGGCGAGTTGGTGAACAGTCGGTGTTGATCGTTCGCAAGCACGCGCCGACGGCAAGTACGCTCGACAGCGTGTGAAACGGGTCCCGTGAGGCTCGTACACAGAGGAGCACACGTGGCCGCTCAAGGCGCGCGACAGGTGATGTCTGCTGACGACGTACGGCGGGCGATCACCCGCATCGGTCACGAGATCGTGGAACGCAACCACGGCACCGACGGGGTCGTGCTGGTGGGACTGCAGCGGGGTGGCGTGTGGATCGCCCGCCAGCTCCAGGCATCTCTGGCCCTCATCGACGGCGCCGGCGAGGTACCGGTGGGCACCCTCGACGTCAGCTTCTACCGCGACGACGTCGGCATGCGACCGATCGTCCCCGGAAGCGTGACCGACATCCCCGGCACGCTCGACGACGCCCACGTGGTGCTCGTCGATGACGTGCTGTTCACTGGGCGGACGGTGCGTGCCGCGCTCGACGCGCTGAACGACCACGGCCGTCCACGAACGGTGCAGCTGGCCGTGATCGTTGATCGAGGTCATCGTGAACTGCCGATCCGGCCCGACTTCGTGGGCAAGAACCTGCCGACGTCACGCAACGAGAACGTCTCGGTCACCGTCGAGGGCGTGGAGCTGACGTGAAGCACCTCCTCGACATCGGCCACCTCGACACGGCTCAGATCCACCACCTCCTCGACCTCACCGACCACATGGTGGAGATCAACCAACGCCCGATGCCGAAGGTGCCGGCCTTGCGCGGCAAGACCGTGGTGAGCTTGTTCTTCGAGGACTCCACCCGCACCCGCACCAGCTTCGACACCGCCGCCCGCCGGCTCAGCGCCGACGTGATGAACTTCGCCGTCTCGTCGAGCAGCGTGAACAAGGGCGAGAGCCTGCGCGACACCATCGAGACGATCACGGCGATGGGCGTCGACGCGTTCGTGGTGCGGCACGCCTCGAGCGGCGCGGCGCAGCAGATCACACAGTGGACCACTGCGTCGATCGTGAACGCCGGCGACGGCTGGCATCAGCACCCCACCCAAGCGCTGCTCGACTGCTACACCATCCGCTCGTGCCTCAACCGCACCACCGGGTTCGACGGCCTGCACATCGCGATCATCGGCGACGTCAAGCACAGCCGCGTCGCCCGCAGTGACGTGCAGGCGTTCACTGCCCTCGGCGCCCGCGTCACGCTGGTGGCGCCACCCACGTTGCTGCCGCCCGACATCTCGAACTGGGCGGTTGACGTGAGCCACGACCTCGACGCCCTGATCGGCGAAGTCGACGTCGTCTACCTCCTGCGGATGCAGCGCGAGCGGATGCTCGACGCACTCGTGCCGTCGCTGCGGGAGTACACCACGCTCTACGGACTCACCCCTGCCCGCGCCGCTCGACTGCAGGACCATGTGCTCGTGATGCATCCCGGCCCGATGAATCGAGGTGTGGAGATGGCGGTCGATCCCGCCGAACTGCCCGGCTCCACCGTCTTGCACCAGGTGACCAACGGGGTGGCCGTACGCATGGCCGTGTTGTTCGAACTGCTCGGCAGCGGCAGCGAGATGACCGCCGATCCCTCTTCCGACAGCTTTCCTGACAGCTCCTGACAGCTCCCGTGAAAGCTCCCGTGACAGCTCCCGTGACAGAAGCCGAGAGAAAGGAACCCGACCGTGACCCGCATCCTGATCGTCAACGGCACGGTGCTCGACCAACAGGGCGAGCGCCGCGCCGACGTTGCCATCGCCGACGGCACGATCGTCGCTGTCGGCGCCGGCCTGCAGATCGACCCGGCCTTCCCCGGGTTCATGGACGGCGCGACCGTGCTCGATGCCACCGGATGCATCGTGTCGCCCGGCTTCGTCGACCTCCATGTGCACCTGCGTGAGCCCGGCCGCGAGGAGGCCGAGACCATCGAGACCGGCAGTCGCGCCGCTGCACTCGGCGGCTTCACCGCGGTCGTGGCGATGCCCAACACCGATCCGGCGCACGACTCACTGCCGACGATCGAGTTCGTGCGCGCCCAGGCTGTTCGGGCTGGTCTGTGCGAGGTCGCACCGGCCGGCTGCATCACCCTCGGCCGGGCCGGCGACCGGCTCGCTCCCCTGGGCGAGCTGGCAGCTGCAGGCGTCACCCTGTTCACCGACGACGGCAACGGCGTGCAGGATCCGGCGCTCATGCGGCGTGCGCTCGAGTACGCCCGGCCGCTCGGGATCACGCTCGCCCAGCACTGCGAGGTGGCGAGCATGACCAAGGGTGCCGTCATGCACGAGGGCTCGTGCTGCAGCACCCTCGGGCTCCCCGGTTGGCCGGCGTTGGCCGAGGAACTGATGGTGCACCGCGACATCGAGCTCTCCCGGCTGACCGGTGCCCCGGTGCACTTCCTCCACCTCTCGACCGCCCGCAGTGTCGAACTCGTGCGTGCGGCGAAGGCCGACGGCCTGCCCGTCACCTCAGAGGCCGCGCCTCACCACTTCACGCTCACCGACGAGATGCTCGCCGGCTTCGACGCCGTCTACAAGGTGAACCCGCCGCTGCGAACCCCGGCCGACATCGCCGCAATCAAGGCGGGCCTCTGCGACGGCACGATCGACGCGATCGCGACCGATCACGCCCCCCATCCGCCCGAGGCCAAAGAGGCGCCGCTCGACCAGGCGCCACCCGGCATGCTCGGCCTGGAGACCGCGCTCGCACTGTCGATCACCGAGCTCGACATGCCGCTCGCCGACATCGTCGCTGCGCTCAGCTGGAAGCCGGCTGCGATCGCCCACCTCGACGCTCGCCACGGGCGGCCGATCGTCGTCGGCGAGCCTGCCAACCTCGCAGTCTTCGATCCGAGCGCTGAGTGGACGGTGGTGCCGTCGAAGCTCGCGAGCAAGAGCCGCAACACCCCGTACGCCGGCCGGACGCTGCGCGGCAAGGTGCGGCACACGATCTACGCCGGTACCGCCGTCGTGATCGACGGCGTCGCCCAGCGCTGACCTCGGGCCGGTCGAACACCTCCACAGGGCAGGTCGATCCCGCGCTCAGAGCTGCTTAGAGCTGCTTAGAGCTGCTTAGAGCTGCTCAGAGCTTGGTCAGGATCTCGGGACCGCGGTTCGTGATCAACACGGTGTGCTCGACGTGGGCGGCACGAGAGCCGTCCGCGGTCACCACGGTCCAGCCGTCGTCGAGTTCGGTCACCTCGTCGTGGCCGCCGGCGATCAGCATCGGCTCGAGCGCGAGTACGCCGCCGGCCACCAGCTTCGGTCCCTTGCCGCGTCGCCCACGGTTTGCCACATCGGGCTCTTCATGCATCGCACGACCGATCCCGTGTCCGCAGTAGTCGCGAGGCGACCCGTACCCTGCTGCCGACACGACCGCAGCGATCGCGGCCCCGATGTCGCCCACATGACCCCCGGGATGCATCGCCGACATCCCGGCCATCAACGCCTGCTCGGCCGTGTGCACCAACCGCTTGTCGTCGTCGGTCATCGTGCCGATGCCCATGGTGAACGCGGCGTCGCCGTGCCAGCCATCGACGATCGCACCGCAGTCCACCGACAGCAGATCGCCGTCGAGCAGCTCGCGATCGCCCGGGATGCCGTGGATCACTTCGTCGTTGACCGATGCGCAGATCACCGCAGGGAAGCCGTGATACCCGAGGAAGTTGCTCGACGCGCCACGGCGTGTGATCACCTCACGCGCGACTCGATCGAGGTCGCCGGTGGTGACACCCGGACGGGCGGCCTCACGGATCGCCTGGTGCATCTCGGCCACCACACGTCCGGCCTTGCGCATGGCCGCGAGGTCCTGTTCGCGTCGGGTCGGCAGCTGCCGCACCCCGGTCAACCCTTCCGGGAGGCGTCGACAGCAGCGGTGAGGAGCGCGAAGACACCATCGGGCGTGCCGACACCGTCGACCACGACGAGACGGCCGAGCTTCTGGTAGTGCTCGATCAACGGCGACGTCTGCTCCTCGTAGAGGTCGAGACGTCGATTGATCGCGTCCGTCGTGTCATCGTCGCGCTGCATGACGTCGCCGCCACATACATCGCAGATCCATGGCAGGTGTTCGCGGCCGGTGGCGATGTAGTTCGTGCCGCAGTCACGACACACTCGCCGCGCCGTGATGCGCTCGAGCACCAGGTTCCGGGGAACGTCGAGGTCGAGCACGACGTCGATCGGTCGCTCGGCTGTGATCCGGTCGAGCTCGAGCGCCTGGCCGACCGTGCGCGGGAACCCGTCGAGGATGTACCCACGGGTTCGGGCATCGTCACGGTTCAGCCGCTCGGCGACGATGCCGATCATGACCCCGTCGCCCACCAGGCCACCGGCGTCCATCACGTGCTTGGCCATCTCACCGAGCTCGGTGCCTTCACGCACGGCTGAGCGGAGCATGTCGCCGGTCGAGATGTGTGGCACGACGAAATGACGCGACAAGCGAACGCACTGCGTTCCTTTGCCGGCGCCCTGCCTGCCGAGGAGGATGAGCCGCGCGCCGGGGATCATGCGGTTGAGCAGCTCCAGCAGTGGGCCGATCGCCCGACGATCACTTCAGGAATCCCTCGTAGTTGCGCAGCATGAGCTGGCTGTCGATCTGGCGCATCAGCTCGAGCGCCACGCCGACCGCGATGAGCACGGTCGTGCCTGCGAACGGGAAGCTCTGGACGTCACCGACCCACAACAGCAGGTACGGAAGGATCGCGATGATCGCGACGAAGACTGCGCCCGGCAGCGTGATCCGGTTGACGGCCTTGGCGAGGTAGCGCTCGGTCTGAGGTCCGGGACGGATGCCGGGGATGAACCCTCCCTGGCGACGCAGCTGGTCGGCCTGGCGGATCGGATCGAACGCGATCGAGTTGTAGAAGTAGGCGAAGGCGACGATCATCAGCGAGAACAACACGATGTAGACGATGTTCTGGCTGTTGACGATGTACTCGTCGACCCAGTCGACCACCGTTCCACGCCATCCCTCACCACTGCCGAGCATGTTCGACAACAGCACCGGCAACAACAGCACCGAGCTGGCGAAGATGATCGGCACGATGCCGCTCTGGTTGACCTTGAGCGGAATGTAGGTGTTCTGGCCGCCGTACATCCGGCGCCCCACCACCCGCTTGGCGAACTGGACGGGGATGCGTCGCTGGGCGAGCTCGACGCGCACCACTGCGATCACGATGCCGATGCTGAGCACGACGAGGATGGCGAACACGAACCACTTCTTCTCTTTCAAGATCGAGAAGTAGCTGTACGGCAGGTCGCTCACGACCGATGCGAAGATGATCATGCTCATCCCGTTTCCGATGCCGCGCTGGCTGATCAGCTCGCCGAGCCACATGATCACCGCCGTACCGGCGACGAGCGTGACGATCACGAGGAAGCCTCGCGGCCACATGCCGTCGGGGAGCAGCTTGACGTTCGGGACGGATTGAGCTGCGCCGAAGAACGCGCTCCCTCGACCCTGACCGAAGATGAACGTGAGGCCGGTGGCCTGCAACAGCGAGATCGCGATCGCCAGGTAGCGCGTGTACTGGGTGATCTTGCGCTGGCCGACGGCACCTTGCTGCTGGAGCTGCTCGAGCTTGGGGATCACGACACCGAGCACCTGCATGATGATGCTGGCGGTGATGTACGGCATGATGCCGAGCGCGAAGATCGAGAAGCTGCCCAACGCGCCGCCCGAGAACAGGTTCAAGAACCCGAGCGCTCCCTGAGACTCGAGCAAGCCGTCCTGAAACTGCTTGACGGCGTCGGCATCGATGCCGGGGACGCGGATGGCGACACCGAGTCGGTACAACGCGACGATCCCGAACGTGAAGATGATCTTGTTGCGAAGATCGGGGACCTTGAAGATGTTCTTGATGTTCGAGAACACAAGGCTCCTTAGGAGGCGTTCGAGGCGACGAGTGCCGGTTGGAGAAACGACGGGGTGATGTTAGGACCTGACTGCTCGCGCCGAGCGCCAGGCCCAGGGCTCACTAGCGGTTGGTGAACTGGTTGCCCTTGACCGGCGGCCGGCCGGACTTGAACGGCAGCGGGATGATCGTGACGGTGCCACCGGCAGCCTCGATGGCCACCTGCGCAGCCTTCGACACACCGTGGGCGCTGACGTCGATCTTGGTGGTGATCTCGCCGCGGGCGAGCACCTTCACGAACGTTCCCTTGCGCACCAGTCCACTGGCCACGAGCACCTCGGGGCCGACCGACGACTCGCCGAGCGCGGCCACCTGGTCGAGGTTGACCGGCGAGTACTCCACGCGGAAGGGGTTGTTGAAGCCCTTCAGCTTCGGCACGCGTTGCTTGAGGGGCATCTGGCCACCTTCGAAGCCTCGTGCGACCTTGCCGCGACCACGGGCGTGCTGGCCCTTGGTGCCGGCGCCGGCGGTCTTGCCGCCCTTGCCGCCGATCCCGCGACCGACGCGCTTCTTGGCCTTGTTGGATCCCGGTGAGGGTGAGAGCTCGTCGACGCGCATCAGGTGTTCCCCTCGTCTTCGGTGACTTCGATGAGATGCGGCACGCGAGCGAGCATGCCGCGGATCTCGGGACGGTCGGGCAGGGTGTTGACGTTGCCGATCCGGCCGAGGCCGAGCGCCCGGAGGGTGCCGACGGCCTTGGGCTTGTTGGCGATCGCCGAACGGACCTGGCGGACCGTGAGGGTCTTCTCACCTTCGTAGGTGTTGGGCCTGCGACCGGGCATCAGTGACTCTCCCCTGCGGCGCGCGCCTTCTGGCGCTCGTTGTACGAGTTCAGGACGCCCTTCGGCACGAAGTCCTCCGCGGCGAGGCCGCGACGAGCGGCCACGACGTCGGGGCGCTGCAACGACTTGAGGCCGTTGATCGTCGCGCGAGCAACGTTGATTGCGTTCGACGAGCCGAGTGACTTGCAGAGCACGTCGTGGACGCCGGCCTCTTCGAGGATGATCCGGGCGGCGCCGCCGGCGATCACACCGGTACCGGCCGCTGCAGGCTTCATCAACACCCGACCGGCGGAGTTGATGCCGATGATCGGGTGGGTGATGGTGCTGCCGGCCAGCGGCACATCGAACAGGTTCCGCTTCGCCTCTTCGGTGCCCTTCTGGATCGCGAGGGGCACTTCTTTGGCCTTGCCGTAGCCGAGGCCCACGCGTCCGTTGCCGTCACCGACCACGACGAGCGCAGTGAAGCTGAAGCGACGGCCACCCTTGACGACCTTTGCGACGCGGTTGATGGTGATCACCCGCGACTCGCGAAGACCGTTGGGGTCGGGCGTGGGCTCGTTGCCGCGGTTGTCGCGGTTGCCGTAGTTGCTGGGACCAGCCATCAGAACTCCAAACCTGCTTCACGGGCTGCGGTGGCGACCGCAGCGATCCGACCGTGGTAGGCGAAGCCACCGCGATCGAACACGACCTTGTCGATGCCGGCGGCCTTCGCACGCTCGGCGACCAGTTGACCCAGACGGGTGGCGGCCTCGACGTTCGAGCCACGACCGGCCGCGCGTTGGGTGGCCTCGTTGCTCGACGCCGATGCGATGGTCACACCGAGATCGTCGTCGATGACCTGCAGCACCAAGTGCCGGTTGGACCGATAGACCGCGAGGCGCGGGCGCAGCGCGGTGCCGTGGATCTTCTTGCGAACACGCCGGTGGCGGATGAGCCGGCCCTCGCGGCGCTTCTGAGCGACCTTCGTCATGGCGTCCTCACTTCTTTCCGGTCTTGCCGGCCTTGCGCAAGACCTTTTCGCCGAGGTAGCGAACGCCCTTGCCCTTGTAGGGCTCGGGCTTTCGGATGGAACGGATGTTGGCGGCAACCTGGCCGACGACTTCTTTGTCGATGCCCTTCACGATGATCCGGGTCTGCGACGGGGTCTCGAAGGTGATGCCCTCGGGAGCGTTCACGACGACGGGGTGGCTGAAGCCGAGTGCGAGGCGCAGCGTCGTCGAAGCCTGGGCCTCGGCGCGGTAGCCGACCCCGATGATCTCGAGCTCCTTGGAGAAGCCGTCGGTGACACCGACGACCATGTTGCTCACCAAGGTGCGCGTGAGCCCGTGGAGCGAGCGGCTCTCGCGGGCGTCGTCGGGACGCTCGACGATGATCTGGCCCTCGTCCTGACGGACGGTGATCGCGCCGGGAACGGTGCGGCTGAGGGAGCCCTTGGGGCCCTTCACCGTGACGTCGGCGCCAGCGATGCTGACGTCGACGCCGCCGGGAACGGCGATGGGGGCCTTACCGATGCGGGACATGTCTCTACCTATCTGATCGGTGAATCGATCACCAGACGTAGCAGAGGACTTCGCCGCCGACGTTGCGCTTGCGCGCATCGCGGTCGGTCATCAGCCCGTTGCTGGTGGACAGGACGGCCACTCCCAGACCACCGAGCACGCGAGGAATCGCGTTGCCCTTGCGGTAGACCCGCAGGCCAGGGGTGGAGATGCGGCGAAGCCCGGAGATCGTGCGGTGACGATCGGCGGAGTACTTCATCTGGATGGTGAGCACGTCGCCAGGGCCCGATGTGGACGGCGCCACGGCGAAACTGCCGATGTAGCCCTCCTTTTCGAGGATCTTGGCGAGCGCGACCTTCTGCTTGCTGCAGGGCATGCGGACCTCGTCGTGCATCGCCGTGTTGGCGTTGCGAATACGAGTGAGCATGTCAGCGATGGGATCAGTGAGCATGATTCCTCCTCACCAGCTGGCCTTGGTCAGACCCGGGATCTCGCCTGCGTGAGCCATCTCACGGAGGCAGATCCGGCACAGGCCGAACTGGCGGTAGACGGAACGGGCGCGACCACAACGGCGGCAACGGGTGTAGCCGCGCACCTTGTACTTGGGCTTGGCGTTCGCCTTGTTGATCTGGGACTTCTTTGCCATCTCGTTGCCCTTCCTTACTTCTTCTTCTTCGCCGCAGGCTTGGAGGCACCCTTGCCACCGCGCACCGGGCCACGACGCTTGATCTTCTTCGGAGCGGCATCCACATCGGTGCCGCGCTTGAACGGGAAGCCGAACGCATCGAGCAGAGCCTTGCCCTGCTCGTCGCTGGCTGCCGTCGTCACGATGGTGATGTCCATGCCCCGAGGACTGTCGATCTTGTCGTAGTCGATCTCGGGGAACACCGTCTGCTCGGTCAGTCCGAAGGTGTAGTTGCCACGGCCGTCCCAACTGTTGGCCGGGAGTCCGCGGAAGTCCCTGATGCGGGGAATCGCGACGGCGATCAGGCGGTCGAGGAACTCCCACATCCGGTCGCCTCGAAGCGTGACCTTGCAACCGATGGACTGACCCTCGCGCAGCTTGAAGCTGGCCACGGAGGTTCGGGCCTTGGTGACGATCGGCTTCTGGCCCGAGATCTGGGTGAGGTCGCGCACGGCGCCCTCCAGCAGCGAGGGCTGCTGGGTCGCCTTGCCGACGCCCATGTTGATCACGATCTTCTCGAGCTTGGGCACCTGCATCACGTTGGTCAGACCGAGCTGCGTCAGCAGCGCGCTCTTGACCTCGTCGTTGTACTTCTGCTTCAGCCGCGGCGCGGTCTTCGTTTCAGTGCTCACCCGATCACCTCTCCGGTGCGCTTGGCGATTCGAACCTTCTTGCCGTCGGCGCCGAGCTGATAGCCCACGCGGGTCGGCTTGCCCTTGTGTACGAGCATGACGTTGCTGGCGTCGACCGGCATGTCGCGATCGATGATCCCGCCCTGCTGGTTCGCGCTGCGGGCCTTCTGATGCTTCTTCGCGGTGTTGACGCCACTGACGATCACCTGGTTGTCAGCGGGGAAGACCTGGGCGACTTCGCCCTGCTTGCCCTTGTCCTTGCCGGCGATGACCACCACCGTGTCACCCTTCTTCAACTTCATCTCAGAGCACCTCCGGGGCCAGGGAGACGATGCGCATGAACTTCTTGTCGCGCAGCTCGCGGCCGACTGGGCCGAAGATGCGCGTGCCACGCGGGGTGAGGTCGTCTTTGATGATGACGGCCGCGTTCTCGTCGAAACGGATGTAGCTGCCGTCGGGACGGCGCTTCTCTTTCTTCACACGGACGACGACGCACTTGACGACGTCACCTTTCTTCACGCCGGCGCCGGGGATCGCGTCCTTCACGGCGGCGACGAAGATGTCACCGATCGACGCATACCGACGGCGGGTGCCGCCCAGCACCTTGATGCAGAGCACTTCCTTGGCGCCGCTGTTGTCGGCGACGCGAAGACGGGATTCCTGCTGGATCATTTCGCACGCTCCAACACTTCGATGACGCGCCAGCGCTTGGACTTGCTGAGCGGACGGGTCTCCATCACGCGGACCTTGTCGCCGATGTTGACGTCGTTGGTCTCGTCGTGGGCGTACAGCTTCTTCGTGCGCAGCATGAACTTGCCGTACTTGGGGTGGCGCACGCGCTCGATCACTGCGATGACGGCGGTCTTGTCCATCTTGTTGGAGACGACCACGCCTTCGCGGGTCTTGCGTGCGTGGCGAGCCTCGGCCTCTGGAGCGTCGGGGCTGCTCGGGGTGGTTGGGCTACTGGGGGTGGCGATTTCTTCGGCCATGGTCACTTCCCGCTCTCGGCGGCAGCGATCTCGCGCTGACGGATGTAGGTGTTGATGCGAGCGATCTGACGCCGCACCGAATTGATCTCGGCGTTGTTGTCGAGCTGACCGGTCGCGTTGCGGAAACGCAGGTTCAGCGCCTCCTGCTTGGTCGCGCGCAGCTCGTCGACCAGCGCCGACAGGGAGAGCTCTTTGAGCTCGACGTTCGAGCGGGCCATCAGTAGATCTCCTCGCGAGTGATGATGCGAGCCTTGATCGGCAGCTTCTGGATCGCCTTGTTCATGGCGGCCTTGGCCGTCTCTTCGTTCGGGAACGACAGCTCGAACAGGACGCGGCCCGGCTTCACGACGGCCACCCAGAACTCCGGGTTGCCCTTGCCGGAGCCCATGCGGGTCTCGGCCGGCTTCTTCGTGACGGGCTTGTCGGGAAAGACGTTGATCCACACCTTGCCACCGCGCTTGATGGCGCGTGTCATGGCAATACGTGCGGCTTCGATCTGGCGGGCGGAGAGCCAGCCCGGCTCGAGGGCCTGGATCCCGTACTCACCGAAGGCGAGGGTGGCTCCGCCCTTGGTCATACCGGTGGTACGACCTCGGTGGTGCTTGCGGTGTGCGACTTTGCGCGGCATCAACATGATGGTCAGTCCTCCCCACGGAAGTGAGGTGCTTCGTGCCCTTCGTGGGTACGACGAGCGATGTCTTCTTCTTCGTCCAGCAGCTTCTCGAGCTCGGGATCGGCTTCTTTGACGAGCGGTGCCGCCTCCGGCTCGATCTCGTCGAGCTTGCGGGGACCCGACGAGCTGACGACGCGGCGCGGGGCTGCGGTTCCCGACGTCTCGCCGACGGCCATGGCCGCCTCGCGGGCGATCTTGTCGTCGGTCAGGGCCTTGTAGGGCACGATGTCGCCCTTGTAGATCCACACCTTGACGCCGACGCGGCCACTCGAGGTACGGGCCTCACGCATGCCGTAGTCGATGTCGGCGCGCAGTGTGTGCAGCGGCACCCGACCTTCGCGATACCACTCGGTGCGGCTCATCTCGGCGCCGCCGAGGCGGCCCGAACACTGCACTCGGATGCCGAGGGCACCGGCGCGCTGCGCGTTCTGCACGGCGCGCTTCATGGCACGACGGAAGGCGATGCGGTTGACCAGCTGGTCGGCCACACCTTGGGCGATGAGTGCCGCGTCGAGTTCGGGGCTCTTGATCTCGACGATGTTGAGCTGCACCTTGGGATTGCCCGTGATCTGGGTGAGCAGGGCGCGGAGCTCGTCGGCCTGGGCGCCGCGACGCCCGATCACGATGCCCGGACGAGCAGTGTGGATGTCGATCCGGACCTTGTCGCGGGTGCGCTCGATCTCGATGCGGCTCACCGCAGCGGACTCGAGCTTGTTCATGAGCGCCCGACGGATCTTCCAATCCTCGGTCAGGTACTCCTTGTAGTCACGGTCGGAGAACCAGCGGCTCTTCCAGTCGGTGGTCACGCCGAGGCGGAAGCCGTAGGGGTTGATCTTCTGGCCCATGTGTCAGCTCTCCTCGCCGTCGGCGGTTGCGGCGGTCTCGGCGGTTGCGGCGGTCTCGGCGTCATCAGCGTCACCGGACTTGGTCGTGCTGCCCGGGACGCTGAAGCCTGCGGCTTCGGCGTTGTCGGCGGTGTCGAACCACACTTCGGCGACCGTCTGGTTGTAGTAGCGACTGCCGGGCAGGTGGTACAGCATCGAGTCGGCGTTGCCCTTGATGTCGAAACCCTCGGGGGCGCCACCATCGGCGAGTGGAGCGGCAGAGCCGACCCACGTCGGTGCGGCGACGGTGTCAGCCGCGCCTGCGGTGTCCGACTCAGTCGTTCCGGTCGGTTCCGTCGACTCGGTCGACTCGGAGGCGTCCGCGTCGCCCGACTTGAAGCCGGCGGCTCGCTGGCGGCTGCGTTCGACGCGGTCGCGACGGCTCGCAACCGTTCCACCTGTGGCGGCACGACGGCGGCCGGCGGCGGTGCGACGGGCATCGCGGGCCTGCACGACTTCGAGGCGATCGTCATCGAGACGGGCCACGATGACGGTGAGGTGAGCCGTGCGCTTCTTGATCCGACCGGCGCGTCCACGAGCACGCGGGGTGAACCGCTTGAGCGTCGGGCCCTCGTCGGCGTAACACGCGAGCACGAACAGCTCGTCGGCGTCCTGCTCGTCGTTGTGGACGGCGTTGGCGACGGCCGAGGCCAGCACCTTGCGCACCACGACGGCGGCTTCGCGGTCGGTGAACTGCAGGACCTCGTCGGCTGCCTTCACGGGCAGACCACGGACGAGATCGAGCACGACACGCACCTTCGACGCCGACATGTGGACGTACTTGGCGCTTGCCTTGGTGCCGGCGCGCTCACCGGCGACGAAGGACTTCTCGTTGAGCTTGGGACCAGTCATCAGCGGCGACCCTTTGCGTTCTTCTCCTGGCCGGCGTGGTACCTGAAGGTCCTCGTCGGGCTGAACTCACCCAGCTTGTGACCGACCATGCTCTCGGTGACGTACACCGGCACGTGCTTGCGGCCGTCGTGGACGGCGATGGTGTGCCCGACCATGTCGGGGATGATGGTGCTGCGACGACTCCAGGTCTTGATGACCTTGCGCTCACCGGCGGCGTTCTGTGCGTCCACCTTCTTGAGCAGGTGGTCGTCGACGAAGGGGCCCTTCTTGAGACTGCGTGACATGGGTGATTACCTCCGACCCTTGCTCGTACGACGGCGGCGGACGAGGAGCTGCTGCGACGCCTTCTTCTTGTTGCGGGTACGACCCTCGGGCTTGCCCCAGGGCGACACCGGCGGGCGACCGCCGGACGTCCGGCCCTCGCCACCACCCAGCGGGTGGTCGACGGGGTTCATGGCCACACCACGGGTCTGCGGGCGACGGCCCTTCCAGCGGTTGCGGCCGGCCTTGCCGATCGTGATCAGCTCGTGCTCGCTGTTGCCGACCTCACCGACGGTGGCACGGCAGTCGATCATCACGCGGCGCATCTCGGTGCTCGGCATGCGCAAGGTGGCGTAGGCGCCCTCCTTCGCGACCAGCTGAACGGCCATGCCGGCCGAACGAGCGATCTTGCCGCCCTGACCGGGGCGCAGCTCGACGTTGTGGACGACGGTGCCGACCGGGATGAACCGGAGCGGCATCGCGTTGCCTGGCTTGATGTCCGAGCCGTGACCACTGCGCACGTGAGCGCCGACCTCGAGGCCCTTGGGCGCCAGGATGTAGCTCTTTTCGCCGTCTGCGTAGTGCAACAGGGCGATGCGGCAGGTGCGGTTCGGGTCGTATTCGATGGCAGCGACCTTGGCGGTCACGCCGTCCTTGACGCGCTTGAAGTCGATGATGCGGTACTGGCGCTTGTGGCCGCCACCACGGTGGCGGGCGGTCTTGCGGCCGTAGACGTTTCGCCCACCGGACTTCTTGGTGGGGGCGAGAAGGGTCTTCTCCGGAGTCGTCTTCGTGATCTCCGAGAAGTCGGAGGTCGTCTGGAAACGACGGCCGGGACTGGTGGGCTTGCGGGTGCGAATGGCCATGGCTCGTTGCTCAGTTCTCGAACAGCGGGATCTCGTTGCCCGCTGCCAGGGTGACGATGGCGCGCTTCGTGTCGGGCTTGGAGCCCTGCTTGTTCGCGCGGCGGGCTCGGGTCTTCTTGCCCTTGCGGTTCAGGGTGTTCACCTTGACGACCTGCACGCCCCAGATGGCCTCAACCGCGTCGTGGATCTCGGGCTTGCTGGCGGAGGTGTGCACCTTGAACGTGTAGACGCCCTGCTCGATGAGGCCGTAGCTCTTCTCCGAGACGATGGGGGCGATGATGATGTCGCGGGGGTCTTTCATGACGGGTCCTCATCCGCGCTGTTCGCGCTGGCTGGGGGGCAGCTGGAATCCGGCTGCCTCGGCATCTTCGGCGGAGGCGAACCAGAACTCGGCAACGGTCTGCTTGTAGAAGCGACTGCCGGGCACGTGGTAGAGGCCCGAGTCGCCGTTGCCCTTGATCTCGTACCCGACCGGGGCCGAACCGTCGGCGGCGCCGACGACGGCGCCCTTCGGCAGGTCGGCAGTGGCAGGTGCGGCGGTGGCAGGTGCGGCAGTCGCCGAAGGCGCGGCACCGACGAACGAGCGAACCGCCGATGCGGCGACGGTCGAAGACGCCGCCGCTGCCGAGGTGGGCAGCGTGGCCTTGGTGAACACGAGGTACTCGTTGCAGAGGATGTCGTAGGCATTCAGCTCGGCGCGCTCGATCAGCTGCACCTCACGCAGGTTGAGGAAGCTCTTGATCGTGTTGATGTCGTCACGATCCACGACCACGAGCGCCTTGCCATCGATGCCGAGCGAGGCCAGGGCGGCCTTGGCAGCCTTGGTCTTCGGGGCGTCGAAGCCCCACTGATCGACGACGATGATCTTGCCCTCGGCAGCACGGTCCGACAGCGCCGAACGGAGCGCGAGCTTGATCATCTTCTTCGGAGTGCGCTGGTCGTACTTGCGCGGCTTCGGGCCGAGGGCGACGCCACCACCGCTGAAGTGCGGGGCGCGGATCGAGCCCTGGCGGGCGTTGCCCGTGCCCTTCTGCTTGAAGGGCTTCTTGCCGCCACCCGATACCTCGGCGCGGGTCTTGGTGCTCTGCGTTCCCGCACGACGGGCCGCGAGTTGGGCGGTGACCACCTGGTGCAGCACCGGCACGTTCGGCTGGATGCCGAACAGGTCTTCGGCGAGCTGCACGTCGCCGGCGCTCTTGCCCGAAACGGTCTTCACGGCGATGGCGGCCATCACTGCGCTCCCTTCTTACCAGTGGAAACCTTCGCGGTGGATGCTCTGGCTCCCTTGACGGCGTTGCGGACGATGACGACGCCACCGTTCGGGCCGGGCACCGAGCCCTTCACGAGCAGCAGGTTGCGCTCCGTGTCGGCTTCGACCACCTCGAGGTTCAGCGTGGTGACCTGCTCGTGGCCCATGTGGCCGGCCATCCGCAATCCCTTGAACACGCGTCCGGCGAAGCTGGCCTGACCGATCGAGCCGGGGGCCCGGTGGTGCTTGTGGTTACCGTGGCTGGCGCCTTGACCTTTGAAGTTGTGGCGCTTCATGCCGCCGGCGAAGCCCTTGCCTCGGCTCACTGCGGTGACATCGACCTTCTCGCCCTGGGCGAGCTGATCGACCGTGATCTCCTGGCCGACCTCGAAGCCGTCCACGGAGTCGAGACGCAGCTCCACCAGACGACGACCGGGCTGAACGCCGGCCTTCGCGAAGTGCCCGGCCTCGGGCTTGGTGAGCTTCTTCGCGTCCTTCTGACCATAGGTGACCTGGAGGGCGGTGTAGCCGTCGCGCTCGGTGGTCTTCACCTGCACGATGCGTGCAGGCTCGACGCGGAGCACGGTGACGGGAACGACCTTGTCGTTGACCCACACCTGGCTCATGGCGACTTTCTCGCCAACGATCGCTTTCAGTGCCATGTCGGCAGCCTTTTCCTTCGGACCCGGCGAACTCCGGGCGGTGTCTTCAACGTGTCTGAGCCGGTACTTCTGCTGGCAACTCTTCTGGCAACTCCGCTGGAGCGCCGGAGAAACGGGCGCCGTTCACGCAAATGCTCCGCAGGTCGTACTGACCGGCGGAGCACCGAGTTGAGTTGTTGCCGGATGGTCCCCTTCGCACTGACTGGCGGCAGCGAGAAGGGCGCACCCGGACGTAAATTGACTTCGCAACGCTACCGGCCCGAGGTGGGCGGCGCCAACCCGTTCGACGAACACTTCGTGAGCGTCGTCCCTGGCAGCCCGAGATGGGGACGGGGCTGGTCGAGCTGGGGCCGAGTGATGGTCGGATGGGCCGTTTGTCCCCATGTCCGGCCGGTGTTCTCGCCCCGAGGACCGCCCTCGGTAGCCTCGAACGGGCATGAGGATCGCCTATCTCGCCACCGACTACCCAGCGGTGTCGCACACCTTCATCCAGCGCGAGATCCACGCGCTCGAAGCCCGTGGGATCGAGGTCGTCCCGATCACCCTCAACCGGGCACCCGACAGCCAGCTCCTCACCGATCTCGACCGCTCCGACGCCGCTCGCACCTTCGTGGTGAAGTCTGCCTCGGCCGGCACGGCACTGACCCTCGCCACCACCATGGTCCGCCATCCGGTGGCAACGTTGCGCGGGATCCGGCGAGCGATCGGTGGCACCCGAGGTGACCTGACCCGGATCCGCAAGCAGCTGTTGCAGTTCCTCGAGGCACTCCTCGTGTGGCGTCACTGTCGTGCCGAGCGCTGCGAGGGAGTGCACGCCCACTTCGGGCAGGTACCGGCCACCGTGGCCTGGTTCACCGCCGCCTTCGCGAACGACGTCGCACGCGGCGGCCGGCGCTTCACCTGGTCCGTCACGATCCACGGCTGGCACGAGTTCGTCACCGAGGACACGTCGCGCCTCGCCGACAAACTCGAGGCCGCTGACGGCGTCGTCTGCATCAGCCACTACACCCGGTCGCAGCTGATGCGCATCGCACCCGTGGCGGCCTGGCCGAAGATCGACATCGTCCGCTGCGGGCTCGACCTCGACGACTTCGCATTCCGCGGGACGCGCGTGCCGGCCGAGTCACCGACGATCGTGATCACCGCCCGCCTCTCCCCCGAGAAGGGTCATGTCGTGCTGGTGCAAGCCCTGGCCCGGCTCCGTGCCGGCGGCGTCGACGTTCGAGCCCGGTTCATCGGCTCAGGTCCGCTCGAGGCCGATCTGCGGGCAGCGGCGCTCGGCGCGGGCGTCGCCGACCTCGTCGAGTTCGTCGGTCCACTGGCGCCGTCGGCGGTCGCTGCGGCCTTGCGCGAGGCCGACGTGTTCTGTCTGCCGTCGTTCGCCGAGGGCCTGCCCGTGTCGATCATGGAGGCGATGGCCATCGGTGTTCCGGTCGTCACCACCTATATCAGCGGCATTCCCGAGCTCGTCGTGAACGATCGCACGGGGTGGGTCGTGCCCGCCGGGGATGTCGACGCGCTCGCCGATGCCGTGCGCTCGGCGCTCGAGTCGCCCGGCCGCGACCGGATCGTGGCCTCCGCCCGCGAGGCGGTGGCGGCCGCCCACGACATCTATCGCAACGTGGTCGGCCTCGAGGCAGCGCTGCGTCGCGCTCACGGCGCGGACTGACTGCTCCCCCCGTCAGAAGCCAGAAGCCAGCTGTTCAGGCGGCGCGGGTCTCGGCGGCGAATTCGTCGATCCAGATCCGGGCGTACGACGAGAACGCCACCGGCACCATCGTCAACAATCGACGACGTGTCTGTCGCGCGGCGAGGCCGGGGCTGACGAAGATCAGCAGTGCCTTGGCAACGAGACGTGGGCTCCGGCGCTTCCACGCCGCCCGCAACGACCGCTTGGCGGCAGGCAGTCGACGCTTGGCCGCCAGATCGCCCATCACGAGGTAACGATCGAGCGCAGCCCAGTCCACATCGATGCCGAGGCGGCGGTACTCGTCGGCGAACTTGCGGCGCAGGACCTTCGCTGCGTCGTGCAACCGTTGCGTGTCGGCGCTCACTGAACCGACGCTCACGCTGCGGAACGCGAGCATCGGCTCTCCCACCGTCACCGGCTCGCACTCGCGGGCGAGGCGGATCACGAGATCCCAATCCTCCACACCGACGCAGTCGGCGTCGAATCCGCCGATGGCACGAAGCACGGCGGTGGAGGCCGTGACCGCCAGGCCACTCGCCGGCACGATGTTCTCCTGCAGCAGTGCCCGCAGCATCGGCGTCGGAGCGCGGGCGGTGCGGCTGCCGATCACGTTGAGGTCGTCGTCGATCGAGACCGCGGCGCCGAAGCCCCAGGAGGACCCGGCAGCGTCGAGGCGATCGATCACCGTGCGGTAGAACTCCGGACCCACGATGTCGTCGTCGTCGACGAATGACGTCCACCGTCCTCTGGCGAGCTCGAGGCCGCTGTTGCGCGCGGTCGACGGACCGGACGAGATGTCATTGCGGAGGAGCCGCACGCGGCCATCAGTCGCGGCGAGCGCGGCGAGCGCCGAGGCGGCTTCGGGCGACGAGCCGTCGTCGACGACCACCACCTCGAGTTCGACATCACGGCTGCGCAGGACGCTGCGGCACATCCGCAGCGCGAGATCGGGCCGGTCCTTGGTGGCCATCACCACGGTGAGGTCGGGCTCACTCATGTCGGCCACCCGTCCCGCGCCGGAACAGCTTTCGAGGAAACGTGGAAGTGGTCGCTCATCGGTGCTTCAACCTCACCCCGACGATGCCGGTGGCCATCCCGATGATATGCAACAGTTCGGCGAGGCGCTTGCGCCACCGGAAGTGCTTCGGTCGCACGACAGTGGCCAGAGTCGTGACGATCAGCAGGAGGAACCGCTTGCCGCAACGCAGCATCAGACGCGACCGCGAGCTCCAACCGGCCTGGAGGTTCACGAGCACGTTGTTGTTGCCGTACCAGAGGGCGCGGTAGAGCATGTACCTCAGGTTCAGGCGATCGGACGCGAGTTGCTCATCGACCAGGCCCGACGAGCTCCACCGCATCACCGCACCCGTTCCGGCCGCGCTGTCGAGGAACAGCATGTCCTCGCCGCCGGTCTCGCCGAGGTGCCGCTCGAAACGCACGTCGCCGTGCTCGAGGAACCACGAGGATCGCAGCAGCACGTTCGCCATGCACCCGTGATCGGGGACGTCACCGTCGCCGTACGGGTTGAAGTCCTCGATGAAGTTGTCCTCCTTGAGCCAGCCCGGCGCAGTCGGTGGGGCGACATAGCGGACGCCGGACGTGACGATGTCCGCGTCGTGGCCGTGCTGGACCTCGAACAGGCGGTCGAGCCAATCGAGGTGCGGCGCGCAGTCGTCGTCGAGGAACGCGACCCAGTCCGAACCGGCGAGAGCAGCCTCGAGTGCGGCGTTGCGAGCCTGGGCGATGTTCTGCGAACCGAGACCGATGTACTCGATCGGCAACGCCGCATCAGCCAGCACGGCTTGCACCACGGCGCCACCCTCGCGTTCGGGGCTGTCGTCGACGACGACGACGCCGAGCGACGACGGCTGGGCCTTGGCGTCGAGATCGACGATCGCCCGGAGCAGACGGCCGAGCAGGTCGGGCCGGCGATAGGTGCAGATCGCGACCTTGATGCGCTGATCCTTCCAATCCACGGGTGCCGACGGCGACGGCGACGATGGGGGGACGCCGCTCATGACATGGTCTCCAAGGGGGTGCGAGGTGCAAGAGGTTCAGCGGCGAGGAACCGATCGTGCTTGCGCTGAAGAACGATGAGAGCAGCCCATGCGGTGACGACGTTGAGGACCTCACCGATCATGGTGGCGACAGCGGCGCCCTTCCATCCCCAGATGGGGATCATCACGATGTAGAGCACCACGCTGATGGCGGCGACCACCACGATCACGAGGGTGCGCGTCCCCATCCGACCGAGCCCCAGCAAGCCGTTGACGGGTGTGGCGCCGATCGAGCGCAGAAAGACGATGGGCGAGATCCAGCGCATCATCTCCACCGACTCCTCGAACTTGTCACCGACGAGCAGCGGCAGCAGCGGCGCCGCGAAGAACGCCGCGATCGAGAAGACGAGTCCATACACGCCGAGGATCGCCGCGTACTTCGCCGACAGTCGGAGGTGGTGGCCCTGTTCGTTCTCCACCTGCTCGAGGATCTTCGTGTGCGATGCCGACATGAAGGCGCCGATCGGGATCAACCCCATCATCACGAAACGGTACGCGGCCGTGTAGAGACCGGTGTCGGTGGTGAGGTTGTTCGCCGTCATCACGGTCTTTTCGCCGTCGTTCTGGAACGAGTACGCGGAGATGCCCACGGAGTACGTCCCGTTCGTCTTCAGCATCGGCACTCGGAACCGGCCGGGGAGGAACGCGAACCCGAACTTGCGGCCAACCAGGTTGAGCGCGACGACCGAAACCAGGAGCAGCACGAAGACATTGGCGACGACGTACGCAAGGACGGTCAGATGACCGGTCGCGAACAGGGAAACGACGACCGTTGCCCTCGCGATCGCCGTCGCGAGCCGCACCTTGGTCGCGTCGCGGAACGACGAGCCGGATTGAAGCGTCGAAGCGGCGATCATCGACAGCGGCGACACGAGGAACTCGCCGATGACGATCGTGATCACTGCAAGGACGGCGATCTCTTCGACGATGCTCAGCGACAGCAGGACTCCGATCACCGTCAGCACGCTGCCGAGAGCGAGCGACATCGTGAGCGACGACCTCGCTGTCTCTTCCAGCGACTCCTGTCGGCGGACGGCGTGTTCCATCAGCGCGAGCGACACACCGGACGCGGTCAGGGTGACCATCGGGTTGACGATGGTGAACACCGACACGTATGCGCCGTAGTCCGTGGGACCGAGGGAGCGACCGAGCAGGGAGAACACGACGATGGTGGACACCAAGCTGACGCCCTCGAGCGACATGCCCCACATCGAGTCACGCGCCAGCTTGTTCGACTTCAGACTGCGCGCGAGTCCGGTCAACTTTCCCCCCGGTTGGCGCTCGTGCTCACCTTCGCCGTGGCCTTCGGGGTCGCGGGGCGCGTGGCCGTCGGGGGGATCGGCTGCGACACCGTCACCGCCGTCACCGCCGTCACCGCCGGCACCGCCATCACCGCCGGCATCGTGGCGTGGAGCCCGCGGTCGACTCCGCAAGCTGGGATGGTTGGAACGAGAGGGCTTGCCCCCCGATCTGGCGGTCGCGGTGTACATCTGGTGCCACCGAGCTACTTCCGCCGACGTTCGCGGACCATGCCGACCACGCGCCCGGTGGCGATGGCCAGCTTGCGGAGGACGGCGACCGGGGAACGGAGTCCGCCCTTGGAGTTGTTCGGCCGGAGCAGGGTGCCCGCTCCGGTGGCACCGTCCTCGCCCGGACGACCGTGGCGGATCAGCACCTCGGACATGCCGATGCCGTAGTGGTAGTGCTGACGCAGCATCTTCGGCACCGAGGCACGAATGCGGTAGTCGAGGATCGCCGACGGCTCGAAACCGATCGGCACCCCCTTGCGAAGGAACTGCCACGACAGCGCGATGTCTTCGCAGCGGGTCAGCGTCTCGTCGAAGCCACCCGCCATCTCGAACACCGAGCGCTTGACGCCCAGGTTTCCCGACAACAGGTACGGCACCCCGAGGAAGGTGGGCAGAGCGTTCGTGGGTGGGGGCGGCAACCACTTCGGCGCGTCGCCCTCGTCGGTGAAGTCGACGCACAGTCCGCTGACCGCGTCGAATCGTGCGGTGTCGCCCACCAGCGCAGCGGTGAGGTTGGCGAGCCACCCGGGACGCACGACATCGTCGGCATCGCAGAACACGAGCAGATCACCGAGCGCCTCGCGGGCACCGGCGTTGCGGGCGTGAGCTGCACCACGCACCTGACTGGAGTCGATGGCACGCACCCGGTCATCACCGAGCTCGGCGAGACAGGAATCGAGCGCGCGACGAGCAGCTGGATCGTTCGTGTTGAGCGACACGATCACCTCGAATCGCGCTGCTCCCTCCTGGGCGAGCACCGCGCGCAACTGCGTCGTCAGGTCGCCTTCGACCGACCCGGCGGGGATCACGACGGAGATCGCGACCGGCGGTCTCATCTCGCGATCCGGTGTCACCTGGCGCTCACTTCGCGAAGGGATTCCGGTACTTCCCGAACGCGTCGCGCACGAGGTAGGGGATCACCTTTGGCTCGTCCACGACATACCGACGCCAGCGACGCTTGGGCTCGCGCACCAGGCGCCAGAACCACTCGAGACCGATGTTCGTGATGAACGCCGGTGGACGCTTCACGGCGGCCGCTTCGTAGTCGATCGTGCCGCCGAGCGGGAGGTAGAGCTTGACGTTCGGCATCCGGTGGCGGTTGTTCGCGATCCACTTCTCCTGGCGGCCGGCGGCGAGGGCCACGAGCAACACCGTGGCATTCGAAGCGTTGATCTGCTCGATCAGCGCGTCGTTGTCCGGCGTGCCGTCACGGAAGTCGAACGCGGGGGATGCGGTGCCCACGATGATCTCGCGACCGACCTTGGTGTTGATGTCGGCCTGGGCCTTCTCGGCGATGCCAGGGGCGGCGCCACAGAGGAACACCGTGACCGACGGGTCGTTCGCATGCCGCATGTAGAACTTCGGGAAGAAGTCGGAGCCGGACACCCGCATGCACACGCCACGGCGCAGCAGCTTGAGGGCGAAGTAGAGGAACTGACTGTCGCAGGTGACGATGTCGAAGGTGGGCCAGATGTCGTAGAACTCGCGGTCGTGCTGGAGCTTGACGATCATGTCGACGTGGAGCGTCGCGATGGCGCCTTCGCGGATGTCGAGGAGATCGTCCATCGAGATGTCATCGACGTACACGTTGAGGACCGGCACGCGCCGGAAGGACTTCGGCTTGCCCGTGGGCGAACCATGCGGAGCCGGTGTGGCAACGGTGTCGGTCATGCTTGGACTCCCACGCTGTACTTGTCGATGAGTTGCTTGGTCTGCACGATGTTCCCGCGTGACGAGGCACCGAAAACGATGGACTCGATCTGCGCGCGCTCGCAGATCCAGCGGATGGCCTCCTCAGCCGGGATTGCACCGGACGCGAGCACGGACATCGCCACGCAGCGCACTCGCCGGGTCTCGATCGTGCGGTCGTAGAGGTCGACGCCTCCCGACATGCGGAAGCCGATCTTGTTGTAGTTGCAGCAGATGATCGGGTTGTCGATGCCGACGGACTCGAGCGTGTCGAGCAACCGCGGCATGTTCATGCTGAAGAAGCCTGCCTCGGCTCCGTAGTTGTCGCGGACGTAGTCGTGGAACGACTTGAACATCGGTGCCATGCCGAGTCCGAGCAGGAGGTCGGCGACGACGTTCTGGAGGAAGATCACCGGGGTCTTGGTGCCGACGAAGCGCTTCATCTCGGCATCGACGAGCATGTTCATCAACTGCTCGGCGTCCTTGCGCAGACCGGCGCGGGCGCCCTTCCACAAGGTCTCCACCACACCGCCCGGGGCGAACTGCTTCAGGGTCTCCATCACGCCGAGCTCGCTCACCGCGTTGGCGTACTTGTGGGCATAGGGCATGCCCGGGAAGAACGTGAAGTCCGCGTAGCGCTGAGGATTCGCGCGGACGTGGTCGGCCACACCACCGATCGCATCATGGGTGGTGCACATGAACGTCCGGATGCCGGCGTCGTAGGCGATGTCGAGCACCTCGATGATGTCGTCCACGGTGCGGAAGCGCATGGCCTGGGCCCGCGCCTTCTCCTCCGACATGTGGTTCACGCCGAAGAACTGGTTGTCGCCGAACAGGATGCGGTCCATCGTCATCGTCGTCACTCCCCGCTCGCCTTCATGATCTGGTCGATGGTCCAATCGGTCTCGTAGGCGCTCGCGAACGAGTTGAGCGGTGCCGTGTTCCGCTCCCTGCAGGCAGCGACGAAGCTGTCGGCCTGCGCCGAGTACTCCTCACCTCTGAGGTAGAACGCCACTGGCTGCTGGAGCTCCGTGATGTACCTGATCGTCCACCCGCTCGGGTAGCCCTCGACGGAATGGCCGGGTTTCATGAACACCTGGCACTCTTGGCGATCGGCGTGGATCTTGCCGTTCGTGCCGTAGACGGTGATCGAGGTACTCATCTTGCGATGAGCCTCGTCGCTCCAATTCGTCTCGAGCTGACCCGAAAACCCTCCGGCGTACCCGAACAGCGCGTACACCGCGTCCTCGACGTCTTTGGAGTGGATGTTCGTGAGGCGTGCACCGAGCACGCTCTGCGGCGGACCGACGATCCAGTTCATCAGGTCGACCACGTGCGATGCGTAGTCATGCAGGCATCCGCCACCCTCGGACTTCTTCGACCGCCACGTGAACCCGGACTTGGGCTTGGTGACCACCTGGCCGAAGGCCCGCCCGTCGACGTGGTACACGTCGCCGATCGCACCGGAGCGCACCAGCCGCCGTACCTCGCCGAACGTGGCGATGAACCGGTTGTGGTAGCCCACCTGGTTGGCGACACCCGCCTGGAGCGCTCCCTGCGACATCTGCCACGACTGGGCTGCGCTGAGCGACAGGGGCTTTTCGACGAAGACGTGGAGACCCTTCACGATCGCGTACATCGCGGCGTCGAAGTGCGTCGAGCTCGGCGTCGCGATGACGACCGCATCGAGTGGCGCGTTGTCGATCAACTTCTCATGCGACTTGTACGTCTCGATACCTGTCTGCGACTCCACCGCAGACGCGACGAAGGACTGCGGCTCGCAGATCCCGGTGACTTCGACCTGTGGATGCGCGTTGAACAGGGCCAGATGCGACAGGCCCATCTTCCCGACACCGACGATTCCGACTCGAACCATGGTTTCCGACACTACCGAAGCACCTTCCATCACCACTCGCGGCCGAACACGGCTGATCCGTACGACCCACTCGGCCACGATCCGACATCACCGGACCGTCCCCGAGACATGACTGAACCGGCTCCTGAACCATCCGGAGCCGCTCCACGACCGTAGGTCGAACGAGACAAGCATCGGCGTCAGGGTGCACCACCATGAGTGGCGATTTTCATGATTCTCATGTTCGGACCCGAACGCCCTCGGGCGGCCGAACGACGCGCGCTCGACGACAGATGCAGTTCGAGCTGTTCAGAGGGCGAATTCCGTCGCACGGATCCACGCTCTAGACTGTCACGCAGGACGGAACCTGCAGGTGAACCCGCAGATACGGGGTCTGTTCAGGTGCGTTCGACAGCGGCACCAGCAATCAGGCGGAAAGGAGGCGGTCGTGGGAGGAGTGCTGCACCGCCATGGTCGATCGCTCCGGGGCGTCTCGTGACGGCGACGCACGCCGTGGACCCGACGCTGCGGCGCGGCACCGCAGCCAGTGGCGGTCGCTCCATTCCGTCGGTGGTCGGTGCACCAATCAGCTTCGATGTCGTCTGGAAGGCCGCCGCGCTGCTCCTCTGCCTGGCAGCGGCCGTCACGGCCATCGTGATCACTCGTCCCGAGGCGACCACGGCCGTCGACGTCCGCCCCGCCTCGGTGTGGCTGTCAGGTGAGACCCGCGGCCGCGTCGTGCTCGCCGGGGCGCGCAGCGAGCGTCCCAGCCTCGCCGTCCAGATCGGCGACGACCCCACCGCAGTGGACGAGGGGGCTGCTGCGGTCCCCGAGGTCGAGTACGACGTCGCCGAAGGCGGCGGTGCCGTGTTCGTCCACGACCGCGTGAACGGCACGGTCCAGGTCCTCGATGGCCGCGACGGCAGCGAGGTCGCCACCGTCGACGCCCCGATCGTGACCGGGCCACGGGCGCAGATCGTCGGCGCAGGGATCACCGCCTACCTCGTCGACCCCGCAGCCCGCCGCATGCAGCGTCTCGACGCCGACGGCACGCTCGGCGCACGGGTGGTCATGGAGCAGGGCTTCACGGACTGGGGCGGCTCTGCCGACGGCCTGCTCTGGGTGGTCAACGACGCCGACGGGTCGTATGCCAGTTTCGACGGCACCGCGCTCAACCGCACGGCGTCGTTCGCCACGCCCGGCACCGACCTCACCCTCGCCGTGGTGGGCGTCGAGCCGGTCGTGGTCGACCCGAGCACGTCTCGACTGCGTTGGATCCGCCAGAACACCTCCTTCGACCTCGGCGCATCGGCAGCGCTGCTGCAGGACTCCGACCCCGCAGCGGAGTGCGCCAGTGTGCTCACCTCCGGAGCGCTCACCTGCCTCACCCCCGACGGCCCGCTCCGTCAGGTACAGGTGTCCGCTGCCTTCGACGCCACCACGCTCGCCGACGGGCAACTGATCGCCAACCGGACCGATGCCGTGATCACCCGTGCGGGCACTGGCACGGTCACCATCATCGAGTGGGCATCGGGCGACTCGCGCACGAAGCGCCGCGCTGCCCCGTCCGCCCGGCGAACCATGGGCACCACGGTGACCGGCACGATCGTGGCCGACGATCCGGGTTCGCAGTTCGCCTTCAGCGTCGATCGCGGCGCCTACGTCGTGCTCGACAAGTTCTCGAAACGGACGATCATCATCGGCGCCGGCGGCGACTCCGCCAATGGGGTCGGCCAGATCGACGAGAACGCCGACGTGGCCGGCGTGTTCACCGACGATGCAGCAGAGACCGCCCAACTCGACGACAACGGCGTGAACGATGCCCCGCGGGCCAACAACGACGAGGTGGTCACCCGCGTCGGTCGGTCGATCACCATCGATCCGATGGCCAACGACGTCGACCCCGAGGACGATCCGCTGTCGATCACACAGGTCGACCCCATCGATCCAGCTGACGGCTCGGTGACGGTGCTCAACGGCGCTCGGGTGGCCTACACCCCACCGCCGACGTCGGCCGACCGCTACGTGTCCTTCGGCTACGACATCGTCGATCTCGGTGGCCTCACCGCTTCGGCCACGATCCGAGTGGAGATCATCGGCTCCGACCGCAACACCGCCCCCGAGCTCGGCGACGATCGCTTGCAGACCTTCGTCGGCGTGTCCGCCGACGTGCCGGTGCTCGACAACGACACCGACGCCGAGGGCGACCCGCTGTCGGTGATCCGCGTCAGCGAACCCGAGCACGGCACGGCAGCCATCGGCACCGACGGCGCGCTTCGTTACGAGCCCGCAGCCGACTTCGTCGGCCGCGACGAGTTCACCTATCGGGTGACCGACGGGTACGGCGAGGAGGCCGAGGCGACGGTGACGGTCGACGTCGTCGAGCCGAGCGCTGCCGACCGGCCACCCGTGGCCCGCGACGACCGCGCCGCCACATCGGCCGGCGTGCGAGTACGCATCGAGGCGCTCGGCAACGACGCCGACCCCGACGGCGACCCGATCCGAATCGTCGACGTGGGCGACTTGAGCGGCGTCGAGATCAACATCGTCGACAACCGTGCAATCGATGTGCTCCCCTCGACCGCGATGTCCGGTCTGCTCAGCTTCTCGTACACGATCTCCGACGACAGCGGCCAGCAGGACACCGGGCGCGTGAGCGTGTGGGTCGAGCCCGTCGACGCCGCCGCGGCGCCGATCGCCGTCGACGACCTCGCCACCTCGGCGAGCGTCGCGATCCCGATCGACGTGGTGGTCAACGACGTCGACCCCAATGGCGGTCAACTCACGATCGATGCGTGGAGCCAGCCCGCCGACGGTCAGGGATCTGTGGTGCGCCTCAACCCCACGACCCTGCAGTTCACACCGGCCGCCGGCATCCAAGGCACGGTGCAGTTCACCTACACGGTTCGCAACTCCGCCAACCTCACCGCCGACGCCACGGTCACCGTCTCCGTCACCGCTCCCACCGGATCGGGACCTGTCGCCCGCGACGACACGACTCAGATCTTCCCCGGTGAGATCGCGATCATCGCGCCGCTCGCCAACGACAGTCACCCCGACGGACTCCCGATCGACTTCGCCGGTCCGCCGGTGGTGCGCGCGGGGCGCGCCGTCGTGAACGGCGACAAGACGATCTCGTTCACGCCGCCCAACCAGTCGCTCGCCACGTACCGCCTCACGTACACGATCCAGGATGCGAACCTCCGTCGGTCGACCGCCACGATCACCATCACCGTCGTGGCGCGTCCTGTCACCGAGCGCTCGCCGATCGCCAACAACGACGTCGCCCAGACCGCCTTCGGCACCGCGGTGTCGATCGACGTGCTGGGCAACGACGAGGACCCCGACGGCGACGCGCTCCGCATCGAGAGCTTCACCCAGCCGGCGTCGGGCTCGGTCGACCGCTCGGCAAGCAGGCTCGTCTACACCCCCGGCCGTTCCACGTCGGGCGTCGTCACGTTCTCCTACACGATCGTCGACGACACCGGTCGCAGGGCCACGGCGAACGTCACCGTGTCGGTCGCAGAACCGGTGCGCATCGCGCCGCAGGCCACCGACGACCTCGCCAACCTGATCGTGGGCGCGAGCACCGTGGTGAGCCCGCTCGCCAATGACATCGACCCCGATGGCACCTCGGCCGGCCTGTCGATCACGGGCATCGGCGCACCGTCGGGCGGCGGCCTCACCGCTGTCCTGCAAGGCAACCAGGTGCGCCTCAACGGGGGGCAGGTGGGCAACTACACCGTCCGCTACACGATCGCGGACAACGACGGCCTCACCGCTGTCGGCACGATCAGCGTTGTCGTGCAGCCGGTGCCGAACTCGCCGCCGAACGCCGCCAACGACGCCGGCACCACCCTGCCCCTGCCGTTCACCGTCGATGTTCTCGCCAACGACGTCGACCCCGACGGCGGCACCCTCACCCTCGTCGGCGTCACGGGTGTGTCGCCCCCCACGGCCGGCTCTGCCGCGATCTCCGGTGGCCAGGTGGTGTACACCCCGTCGGCTGCGTTCAGTGGCACGGCCACGTTCGGCTACACGGTGCGCGACCCCAACGGGGCCACCGACACGGCCACCGTCACGATCACCGTGACCCCCTGTCCGGCGCTTCCGTCGACGCCGCCGATCTCGGCCAACACCCGGTTCAACACCCCGGTCACGGTGCCGCTGTTCGCCGCGGTACCGACCGGCAACGCCATCAGCGTGGGCGGCGTGAACCAAGGCACGATCGCCCTCCAAGGTGGCGGTACCTCGGTGGTCTACACCCCGCCGGCCGCCTTCAACGGCACGGCCACGTTCACCTACAGCGCACGCAACACCTGCGGCCAGGTGGCCAACGGCACCGTGTCGATCGTGGTCAACCGGGCGCCGGTCGCCAATGCCGATGCCGTGTCCACGGCACGCAACACAGCGATACCGGCCGTGCCCGTGCTCGCCAATGACACCGATCCCGATCTGGACTCACCGCTGCGTGTCGACTCGGTTGCGGCCGGCACCGGCGGCACCGTGACGCTCACCGCCGGGGCGATCCTGTTCACCCCGACCGCAGGCTTCACGGGCGTCGCGACGTTCACGTACCGCATCGCAGATCCCGGCGGCCTGATCAGTGCGCCGGCCACCGTGCGCGTCACCGTCGCCAACGCTGCTCCGGTGGCCGTCGACGACGCCGTCAGCGTGCCGACGGGGACGAGTCCGATCACGATCAACCCCCTCACGAACGACACCGATCCCGGTGACGCACTGGTCGTGCAGAGCGCAGCGCTGTCCGCCGGTTCAGCCGGCACGGGCACCGTCACGTTCACGAGCACCAGCGTCAGCTTCGTCCCGGCTGCCGGCTTCACCATCCCGGCGGGCAGCGCGAGCCGTGCCGTGACGATCACCTACGTCGTGGCAGACGGCACCGGCGGCGGTGCGCTCACCGACGAGGGCCTGATCACCGTCACGATCACCAACCGGCCACCGGTGGCCGTCAGCGACGCCGCCAGCCTCGATCTGTTCCTCACCCCCAGCGTGGCGGTGAACGTCCTCGCGAACGACGGCGACCCCGACGGAACCGCGGCGGCGCTCACGATCACCGGGGTCACCGGATTCGCAGCGCCTGCCTCGGCCACGATCAGTGGTGGGCTGGTGACGTACACACACGGATCGGGTACGGTTCCCGCTGGACCGGTGATCCTCAGCTACACCATCCGTGATCCGAACACCGGCGTCGCGAGTGGTCAGATCACCATCACGGTCACCAGTTCTGCCCCGCCGACCCCAACGACTCTCCCACCACCAGGACCATGACCGAACAGATCACCTCCCCGCCCATCCTCAGCCGCGAGCAGGGTGCCGCAGCCGTGAAGTTGCTCGAGTCGTCGGTGTCGAGTGTGATCCGAGGCAAGGCGCAACAGGTCCGGTTGGCCGTCGCCTGTCTCCTGGCCGAGGGACACCTGCTCATCGAGGACAAGCCGGGCACCGGCAAGACCTCGCTCGCCAAAGCCATGGCCGCGGCGATCGGCGGCACCGTGCGCCGGGTGCAGTTCACCCCCGACCTGCTGCCGTCGGACATCACGGGCGTGTCGGTGTTCAACCCGACGAAGGGCGAGTTCTTCTTCCGTGAAGGCCCAGCGTTCACGAACATCCTGATCGCCGACGAGATCAACCGCGCCTCCCCGAAGACCCAGGCAGCGCTGCTCGAGGTGATGGAGGAGCGACAGATCACCTATGACGGCGTCTCCCGCCTGGTGCCGTCGCCGTTCATGGTGGTCGCCACCCAGAACCCCCTCGACTTCCAAGGCACCTACCCGTTGCCAGAAGTGCAACTCGACCGCTTCGCGATGAAGATCTCGCTCGGGTACGCCGATCGCGAGTCCGAGATCGAGGTGATGAATCGTCGCCCCGGCCAGCAGTTGATCGATCACATGCCACCTGCGTTCGACCCGCACCAGTTCCGTCTCGTGATCGAGTGCGCTCGCGAGGTAGCCGTCGGCGCCCCATTGCACGGCTACGTGGCCGACCTGGTCGAGGCGACCCGCACGCACAACGACCTCCGTCTCGGTGTCAGCACGCGTGGCACCCTGGTGTTGCTCGCCGTCGCGCGAGCGTTCGCGATGGCGAACGGCCGCAGCTTCGTCACCGCCGACGACATCAAGACGCTGGCCGTGCCGGTGCTCGCACATCGCATGGCCCTCACCGCAGAAGCCGAGATCGACGGGCTGACCGAGTCGGGGGTGCTGCAGGGCATCCTCGACCAAGTGCCCGTCCCGCGGGCACCACAGCCGCTGAACGACCTGTGAGCCGGTCGGCGTCCCGGCTGAACCGCAACGGCACCGCCGTCCTCGTCAGCGCGGTCGCGCTCGCGGCCGTCGGGTTGGTCACGGGCTACCGGGAGTTCCTGGTGCTGGCGCTCGTGGCCTCCTTGGTGCTGATCGCTGCCGTCGCCGTCCCGCGCGTCACCTCCCCCATCGAGTTCCGTCGCGTCGAAACCCCGAGATTCGTCCCCCGCGGTGCCTTGGTGAGCATCACACTCGAGGCCACGGCCGACCGACCCGCACCTCCCACGCGGATCATCGACCAACTCGCCGGTCACGCCGTGCCGATCGATCTGCCCGAGATCGATCCGACGCTGTCCACCATCGTCACCTACCGCCTGCAGGCCCTGCGCCGCGGCGCCCACCTCGTGGGCCCACTGCTCGAGGAGCGAACCGATCCGTTCGGCCTTGCCGTGCGGACCGTGGAGCACGACGTGACCGACGAGATCCTGGTGCACCCTACGATCCACTCGCTGCGCCTTCCCGAGAGCGGCAATCGCATGCGTCAGACCCGCGCGACGGTGATGCGTTTCTCGGAGGACCCACTCGCGGATTTTCGTTCACTGCGCGAGTACGTGGTGGGCGATGACTCGCGGCTCGTGCACTGGGCAAGTACGGCCAAGACCGGCACGCTGATGGTGCGCGACCACTTCGAACTCCGCCGCACCACCCGGTGCGTGATCCTCGACACCGTCGATCGTTCGGTCACCGACCTGCTGTTCGAGGACGCGGTCGAGATCGCCGCGAGCTTGGTCTGCGAGTCGCTGGAGAAGAACATCCCGGTGGTGGCCAAGACCCGCGACCCACTCGCACCCGGTCGGCCCCGCCCGTTGCGAGAACGTCAAGAGGCGCTGGAGCTGTTCACGCGGGTCCAGCGCACCTCGCTCGACGACACGCTGTCGGTGGGTCAACTCAAGCTCACGACCGACCCCGGAGACCAGATCTTCCTGGTCGCCGGTGCCGCCTCGCCACTCATCACGCAGATGGCCGCGACCACCTCGTTCACCCAGCGCCTGCACGTCATCCGACTCCACGATCGATCGGCACCGTTGCCACGCCTCACCGTCCACCACACCGATACCACCAGCGCTGAGCAGTTCGCCCGGCACTGGAACAGCGGGCGGGTGAAGTTCTGATGACCGCGAGCACTCGGCCAGAGCCCGAACGTCAGCGCTGGATGGTGGCTCTCGCTGCGGCGGCCACAGTCGCGATCGCTGCGCAGCAGACCACGCGCATCTTCACAGACGACTACGCCGCGCTGGCGGTGGTCGGTGCCGGGCTGGCTGCCGCAGCGGCGATGACGCTCGTGGCACGCACTGCGTGGTTCGTGCGAATCGTCACCGCGCTCTTGGGCATCGTCGGCACGGGGGTGGTCGGAGTGCTCACCCACGACGGAACGGTGCCCGACGATCTCGTCGATGCGTTGAGCTCCGGGATCAACGAGGTCGTCGCCGCAGTGTGGCCCTCCCCGACGCTGCCGGCATCCACCGGCGCCGTCGCCCTCGCGGTCGGCATCGCCTCGG
Organism: uncultured Acidimicrobiaceae bacterium; assembly: GCA_963791635.1. Taxonomy (GTDB): domain Bacteria; phylum Actinomycetota; class Acidimicrobiia; order Acidimicrobiales; family Ilumatobacteraceae; genus VFMC01. The sequence continues at coordinate 484,049 of CAWBTC010000017.1, read as the reverse complement.
TGGTGGCCGTCGACCTCGCCGTGCGCGGCGCCGCAGCCGCTGCACTGCTGCCGTCGCTCGGTCTCATCGGTCTGATCGCGCTGCTCTCGGCTCCGGCCGGTGCCCCGCCGATGTGGTCCGTGTCTGCGTTCGCCGTCGCTGCGCTCTTGGTGTTCCGCTGGCAGCACGTCGGCGGGCGTTCCCGCGTGGGCGCGAGCTGGGCAGCTGCGATCGTGGCCGCGTCGGCGGCGCTCCCCCTGCTGCTCGGAGGGATCGCCTCGAGCGAGCGTTACGACCCACGTGATGCGGTGGAGCTCCCCTCGGCCGCACAGGATGCGCTCAGCCCCCTCGCTCGCGTCGAGGAGTGGCGCCTGCGCACCCCGCAGGAGGTCATGTTCGGCAGCGACCTGCCCACACCGAGCGCGGTGGCGCCTCGTCGGGCTCACCCGATACGACGGTCGGGCATGGCTTCCCGCCGCCGACTACCGCCGCGCGGGCAACCACGTGGGAGAGCCGATCACCGACAACCCTGCGGCCACCACCGAGGTCACTGTCGGATCTCTCGACTCGCTCTGGCTCCCCACCTTGGGCAACACCTTGGAGGTGACGGCCGACGTCCGCATCGACGGTGGACGCAGCGGCCTCCTGCCACTGGACGAACCGGTGGCAGGCACGACCTACTCCCTCGAATTCGAGGCCACCGGGGCACTGCCGGCCCAGCTGACGGCCGCACCGGCGGGCACGGGTGCCGGGGACGTCCTCGAACCGGGATACGAGCTGCCGGCGTCCGTCCTCGAACTGGCCACCACGATCACCGCCGGCACCCGCACCGACTTCCAACGGGCGCAGGCGATCGCGAACTACTTGCGAGATCAGTACACGCTCGATGCCGACACCCCGTCGGGTCACTCGATGGCGATCCTCGAGCTGTTCCTCGATCGCACTCGGCGTGGCCGCGACGAGCAGTTCGTCGCCGCCTATGGCGTCCTCGCCGCTGGGGCCGGACTGCCGGTGCGCATCGCGGTCGGTTTCGACACCGTGCTCACCTCCGACGGGGGCACCCAGGCCGTGTCGTCGTCGGCCGTCGCGTGGCCCGAGGTCGAGTTCGCCGGCTTCGGCTGGGTGCGGTTCGATCCGGTGCCAGATGCCGAGGTCGACGCACCGCCCGCGGCCGGCGAGGGGGCCGTGGCTCCGGTCGACGATGCAATCACGCCGCCTCCGCCCACCACGGTGCCGGGTGCGCCCGGGACCACGGTGCCCGAGGACGAAGCCGACACCACGACCGACGTCTCCGTCACCGAGGGTGTGTCGCCTGGCGTGGTTCGCGCCGCGGCCGTCGGCGTCGGGTTGGTGGTGCTCGTCGTCGCCTATGTCGTGGTGGTGCTCTGGCTGAAGCGGCACAGGAGGCGGCGGCGGCGCGAACAGACGATCATCGCCCGTCGCACTCGGGGTGCGTTCAGCTCGGGCGTCGACGTGCTCATCGATGCCGGTGTACGCACACGCCGTTCGTCCACCGACCGCGAGCTGGTCATCGTCGGCAGCCGTACCGTCGGCGACGCTGCCCGGCTGCTCACCCCGGCAGCGGAGGCGGCGACGGTTGCCGTGTTCGACCCACGGGGCGCACAGCAATCCGACGCTGACCTCGCCTGGGAGGCGGTCGAACGGTTCGAGGATCAGGTGGCCGCGCAGATGGGTCCGGTGCGCTGGTGGCGATCGAAGCTCAGTCTTCGGTCGTTGCGCCGGGGTCTGCCCGACTGAATCGGGTGACGTCCGGCGACGAGTTCCCGATCGACGGGTACGAGGGGTCCGACGGGTGCTGGTGGTTGCCAGCGGCGCCGGGCTGGCCGAGGTGTCGTGACGGCGCCGGCGGCGACCCCCACGGCAGCGCAGAGCGGTCGGCCGGGAGGACGAACCCGGTGGCCGCGCGGGTCGGCACCGACAGCGGGGTGTTGAGCAGCAACGCGCTCACCAGGCCGACGGTGACGAGACCCGGACGGATGAGCACACCCTCGGTGAGGCTCGCCGTGATCGTCGCTGTCCACAAGCCAAGGGCCGCCGGGACCACCGGCGAGCTGTCACCGGCGATGATCCGCGAGACCACCCGCACGATGCAGGCCGCGTAGGCCGCGAGCACCAGGATCACGCCGATCGCACCGAACTCGAGCCATTGGTCGAGCAGGCCTTGATGCGAACCGATCACGGTCCACCCCGAGGCGTGGCGCAGGTCGGACAGGCCAGCGGTGCTCGTCTCCCAGAAGCCCGCAGGGCCGTAGCCGGCCCACGGATGCTCCTGGATCGCCCTCCATGAGTAGCGCCAGATCACGGTTCGGCCGGTGAGGGTGGCGTCCTTGCCGAACAGGCCGAAGATCTGATCGCGGGCCGACACCACCACGGCGACCAGGCCGATCGCGAGGGCGGTGAAGATGAAGGTGCTCCCGCTGCCGCCGCGACGCCGCTCGGCCACGATCTGGCCGCTGAGCCACTGCATCACCGCGATCGCCGCTGCGGCGATGATCGAGGTGGAGCTCTGGCACAGGATCAAGAGGACGACCACGAGCGCCGTGTACACGGTGCGGAGCCACACCAGCTTGAGCGCGGAGCGCAGCGCGAAGCCCAGCACCAGCGCGGCACCGAGCGAGTTCTTCTGGTAGAAGAAACTGCGCAGTCCGAGGTCGGACAGGCCGACGTCACTGCGGCCGAGCGAGAACGCGTCCGCGGGGCGGAGCACCGCGTCGCAGAGCACGAGCACCGCCATCACGACCGATGCCTTGGCGAGGAACGACAGCACCGCACGGGCATCGAAGATGCTCGCAGCGACGTGCACCGACACGATGAGTGCCAGGTTGAGCAGCACTTGGCGAGCTGCCTCCACCGGATCACCCTGGGTCCAGCCGATCGCCATGATCACCCACGCGAGGATCGGGAAGAGCCAGATCTCGATCCGGATGTCACGGATCGGCTTGGTGCCGATGCCGAGCAGTGCGCACCCGAAGATCGTCATCGGCACGAGCGCGATCTGGACGTACCACATGTAGTTGAACTCGATCAGCGAGCCGATCGAGCTGAGGAAGATCGCGATGCCGACCGCGAACGGGATCCGGCCTTCCGTCGCTCCGAGCCCGGAGTGCTGCGGCCGCGACGGATCACCTGGTGTGACGAGCGGCGGCAGCTGCAGTGACGTCATGGCTGACGGCGGGGTTCCTGGCTGAGCTGCACGTCGGGCGGCGAGACCACGACGGGTGTGGCCGACGAGCGGACACGCCCGGCTGGCGTGCCGACGGGCAGGAGCTCGGCGCGAGAGGCGCGGATCTGGTGCACCACACCAGCGAGGGCATCCATTCGCTGCCGCTTCATCGGCATCGTCAGAACGACGGCGTCAGCCACCTGGGCGAGCTGCACGGTGGTGGCCGAGTCGAGCAGCGGACCACCGTCGAACACGACGACGTGGGCATGGCGCGAGGCCGCTTCCACGACGTCCTGCACGTTCTGGCGGCGCAGCGGTGCGCTGGCTGACTTGTCACCGAGACCGATGACGCTGAGGCCGGGCACGCCGCTCGGCGTGAACGGGTCACCCAGGCTCGGCCGACGGCGGATACCGCTCGCGTCCGCCTCCTCGATGTGGTTGAGGAGGGCCGCAATGCCGGGACGGCCGGGTGCGAACAAGGCGGTCACCTCGGGGTGGCGCAGGTCGGCGTCGACGAGCAACACCTGTGAACCGAGGGCGGCGTAGCGGTTGGCCATCGCCGCAGCAAGTGTGGTGGTGCCGGCAGAACGCTGGGAGCCGGCGACGACGACCACGAGGGAGGCACCGGGTCGTGCACTCGCCTCTGCTCGCACGCACAGGTTGTCGACGAACGGGATGACGTTCGGCGGCAAGCCGCTGAGGGCGGCGCGACGAGACTTGGCCAGCGCGCGGGCACGAGGGAACTCGCCTACCACGGGGCGTCCGAGCACCTCGCTCGCCTGGGCGGGATCGAGCAGCCTCGGCGACAACCGCCCGAGGAGCACGGCACCGATCAGGCCGGCGAAGAAGCCACCGACGGCACCGGCATAGACGAGCAGGGTCTTCGGAGGCTCAGGATCGCCGGGCACGGTGCCCTGCTGGACGACCTGGCTGGTGACACGAAGTCGCTGGCTCACTTCGAGCTGGGTCTTGCTGCTCAGGATCTGGCTGTACTCGGCCTGCAGGCTCGCCTTGCGCGACACGAGGTCGGGTGCGACCTGTTCGAGCGCCGGGATGAAACCGACGTTCTCTGGATCGGCGTTGAACGCGTCGATGTAGCGCTGCATGGTGGCGTCGATCTCGGTGTCGACCGCGCTGATCGAAGTGTTCAGTTCGGCGAGCTGCTTGTCGAGCCGATCGATCTCGGGACCCTGTTGCTCGTCGACGGCGGCCTTGATCCTGCTGAAGTAGAGCTTGAGGTACGCATCTGCGATCAGCTTCGACAGCTCGGGATCGGCCGTCGAGGCCACCACCCGCACGATGTCGGTGCGGGGTTCGTGCGTGAAGACCGTGGCGACCTTCACCTGAATCGTCGAGATGCCGCCTCCGACTTCGCTCGCGACCCGCTCGGCAAGCGCGGTGGACCGCAGCACGCTGAGCTCGCCGACGACGTAGCGGTCAGGGTCGGAGGTGAACGTGACGTTCACTCGCGATTCGCTGGGCGGCGTGACCAGCATGATCGCTTCCGACTCGTAGTTCGAGCCACCGCGGTTTTCGACCGCGAAACCGGCCAGCGCACCGAGCAGCGCCCCCAACACCGGCAGCCACAGGTACCGCCGGATGGCACTGATCACAAAGGAAAGTTCCACGTCACCCTTTCGCACCAGGTCGACGACCCGGGTTCGACACCACGTCTGGTAGGCGGGGGAGTCTATGGGGTGGTCGTCGAGCCACGACCTCGCGACGCCAGGAGTGGGAACCGAATGAGCAATTCGACCCAGTTCGGGGCCGGCAGAGGTTCGACGACATCAACCTCCGGCGACCGGGACTTCGGTGCCTGGCTTCCACTTGGTCGACTGCAGGCTGACCGCGTTGTACGGATCGGTGTCGATCTCGTCGAGCTCGACCTCGCCGTGGAGCACCTGGCGCTTCCACTCCTGATGGTCGGGCTCCATCGCATGGAACTCGGGCATCACCTGTGTCGCGAACAGTTCGAGCGCTTCACAGATGTGCTCATGACGGTTGCGGCCGGCCTGGTTGAGCAGGATCACCTGGTCGACGTTCGACTCTGCGAAGCGATGCAGCTTCTGGCGGATCGTTGCCGGTGAGCCGATCAGGCCACCTCCCTGGACCTTCTGCCCGGCCGTGCTGGCCTTCCACGTCTGGTACTCGTCCCACAGGCTGACGGTGCCGGGAACCAGCGGTCCCTTGTCGTTGTAGAAGCGGAGCGCGAACTGGAAGAAGGTGGACCCGTCAGCGCGAGCGTGAGCCTCCTCGTCGGTCTCAGCACACATGAACTGGCTGACGATCGCGATGTTCGGGTTGGTGGCATAGGGGCCGAGCGGGTCGAAGCGTTTCGTGAAGGAGTTGTAGTACGCGTGGACCCAGGCCTGTGCGGCCTCGGCGCTCACGAACTGGAACCCGAGCGCACCGATGCCACGGCGGCCCGCCATCTCGATCGTCTCGAGCTGGCTGCACGCGACCCACAACGGCGGGTGCGGGTACTGGCGCGGCTTGGGGATGACGTTGCGGAGCGGGAAGTCGAAGTACTCGCCGTGGTACTCCCAGCCTTCCTCCCAGAACATCGGCATGAGGCAGCGCATCGCGTCCTCCCACACCGCCCGCTTGTCGCGGAAACGGCGATCGAAGGGATGCAGCTCGGTGACGCTGCTGCCCTCGCCCACACCCAACTCGACTCGGCCATGGCTCAACAGGTCGAGCGTGCTCACCCGTTCGGCCACCCGGGCAGGGTGGTTGGTGGGCAACTGGACGATGCCGTGACCGAGGCGGATGTTCGTCGTTCGCTGGCTGGCAGCGGCGAGGAACACCTCCGGCGCCGAGGAGTGGCTGTACTCCTCGAGGAAGTGGTGCTCCACCTCCCACGCGTAGTCGTATCCCAGCTGGTCGGCCAGCTCCACCTGGTCGAGCGCGTGGTTGAGGAGCACGTACTCGTCATCACGCGACCACGGCTTGGGCAGCTGCAGCTCGTAGAACACTCCGAACTTCATGATCCGACCCCCAACGGTGCAGACCCGTCGATCCCGGGTCGGCCCCACGATAGATCGCGAAGACGTTCCCTTCGCTCAGCGGATGGCCACCGCGACACCGTCAGCCGCTGGTGCCCCCGAAGTCGGGACCGAGGCTCGGCACCGGCAATGACGCGAGCTGCGGCGGTTCGCCCGGGTCAGCGCCGATCGGGTCGAACGAGAGCACGATCACCTGGCGATGACCCACACGGTGATCGCTCGGGTCGCCGGAGACGTCCACACCGTCGACCGTCCACCGCACGATGCCCCGGCGACCGTCGGGGCACGTGTCGCCGGTGCGCACGGTCACACCGTCCCACAGGGTGAAGCCGTCCTCGTCGGCGCTCCACCCCCCTTCGGCGAGGAAGCGGCCCAGCGTGGCGTCACGGCCCGTGTCGTTGTTCGCAGCATCGCTGTGCATCGGATGGACGTAGACGAGTCCGTCGCCGTGGGAGTGGACGTCGGCCTCGAGGTTCGAGACGGGGGCGTTCGCCAGCCACTCACCGCACACGTGCACGCCCAGTGCAGCCAGCCACACATCACCGACCTCGGCGCTCGGACGGTCGAGGCCCTGACGGTCGGGGCGCGGCTCGCCACGGAGCACCGCGGCGACGGTGATCGCCTCGCGTTCGGACAGCAGCGGCCCGAATGCCGACTCCTGTGCGAGGGCGGCGTAGGAGAACTCGAGCATCCCGCGGCCGTCGGCAACGAGCACGTAGCGATCGGCGCCCACCGTTTCGAACGCGTCGCGCGTGGCGGCGAACGCATCGGGGGCCACCTGCACCCGCACCGCCCAACCGAGGTCGCCTCGCTGTTCGGCCACCGCGTCGGCCACCCAGTCGCCCAACGCCACGGCATCGGAGAGCACGTGGCAGCGGCGGCCGTCGAGACGCATCCCGACACCGAAGTCCTCGCACGACCCAACGGTCGTGCTCATCACGGCGCGGATCTCGACGACTGCGGGCTCGTCGCTGTCGTTCGCATCTGCTGTGTCGACCACCGTGGCGGCGGTGGCGATCGGTGCCGACGGATCAGACGACGTGCCCGCACACCCGGCGAGGATCAGACCGATCGGACCGAGGGCACGCGACAGCGCACGGCTCCGTCGACCGGCGCACACACGGGTCACGGAAAGCGCTTCGCCAGCCAGTCGGCGACGAGCCCGAGGGCCTCCGGCCGATGGCCTTCGAGGTAGTGCGGAGCACCCGTCAGCTCGACGTACACCTTGTCTGCGGCACCGCTGTTGTCAACGATCTCCTTCGCCTGCCGGATCCGGATCTCGGTGTCGGCGGTGGGGTGGAGCAGGATCGTGGGCACGGTCACGAGAGGCATGGTGGCGGCCAGTCTGGCGTGGCTGGACAGACCCGACCAGGTGCTCAACCAGCCGCGTGCCGTCATGGTGCGGGCGAGGCCGCCTCGGCCGAAGTTGGCATCGAACGGGTCGGGGAACGCGAACAGCGAGCCCATCGGTCGATCATCGGGATCGATCGACAGGTCGAGGTACGCCGGGTCGGCGAGGGTTCGGTAGATGGTGAGGTACTTGGTGAACACGGCTCGGCGACGCTGCTCCCGCCAACCGACTGGGTCGGCCGCCTTGTCGATGCCACGCAGTCGGCCACCGGCGTCGATCGACTCGCTGATGCTCGCCTTCGCGATCGCATCGATGCGGGCCACACGCGCCACCTGCGCCTCGCGGTAGCGACCAACCCATGCCTGGTCGTACACACACGGCTCAGGCCACGGCCGCCAGCCGTTGTCCGGGTGGTACATGTCGAGTTCGGGCACGGTGCTGAACGGGTCGTTCTCGTCGGCCACGCTCGGGTCGATCACCTGGTTCATGAACACACCCTCACCCGGGTGTGCAGCCATGCCGATCCAGCCGTCGCCGATGCCGAGCTGGGCATTCGCCATCGCCATCAGGCTGCCGCCACCCGAGTTGCCGAGCAGCACCACGGCCTCGGCGCCGCGGCGCTTCATCTCCTCGTACGCGGTGTTGACGTCGATGATGCAGCTCTCGTGCAGGCAGTCGGTGTCGTTGTTCATGTAGCGCGTGCCGAAGCCGAGCACCGCATAGCCCGCCGCAGCGAGCAGCGGGCACGCGTAGTGCACCGAGAAATCCCCACGCGGATGGCTGAGGATCACCGCTGTCTTCCACGGCGTGCCACGAGGTGGGGTCCACAGCAGACCGCGCACGAGCGCCCCGTCGGGGCTCACCAGACGGATGCTCTCGCGAGGGATCTCCACGCCCGGATCATCCTGTGGGAGCGGCCAGTAGTTCAGCCCGAACGGCCGCCGCCCTCCGAGATGCGGGTCGAGTTGCAGATCGATGTCCGGCATGTTCGGCACCCTACTTTTGCAGCAGAGGTCTGGCGTACCCTGACCCGATGGAACTACGAGTGGTGCGCGTGACCGATCGGTTCGACGAGGCCTGCCGGTTCTACGGCGAGGTGCTCGGCTGGCCGGTGACCAAGGAGTGGACCGCCGGCGGCCGTGGACGGATGTTCGGGCATGGCGAGAGCGCAAGGATCGAGTTGCTCGAGGGCGCGCCCGACCCGGTGTCAGGGCTGTTCGTGGCAGCGGAGGTCGACGACCTCGATGTGACCCTCGAACGGTTGCGCGCCCACGGTCTGACGCTGCACCAGGAGCCGGCCGTGCAGCCGTGGGGGCACCGCAACCTCGCCGTGATCGATCCCACGGGCATCAAGCTCGTGCTCTTCCAGGTGCTCTAGTCAGCAGTCGGCCACCGGCGGCTGACTCAGCCCGCCGGCTCGCCAGGACGGGCGGTGAGCACTGCGGTCAGCACCAGCCGCTGCCCGGCGCGCATGATGCCGAGCGCGACCGACGTGTCCGGCGGGAGGTCGCGCGACGGTCGCGATCAGATCGTCGGCGCCCACGACGTCGATGCCGTCAGCGGTGACCACCACGTCGCCTGAGACGATGCCTGCGAGCTCGGCTGCTGAGCCGAGCTCCACCTGCGTCACCACCGCACCTCGTCCGCCGTCGTGGCGCGGCTCCAGGCCGACGCCGAGATAGCCCTGCTCGAGCGCAGCGCCGGCGGCGGCCCCGCGGAGCGCCTCCAACTCGGGCAGCAGCTCGGCCACGCCGATGGCGAAACCAAGGCTGTTGGCCGCAGTGTCGACGTCGCCGTACGCCACGGCGGTGTTGATCCCCACCACTCGCCCGAAGGCGTCCACGAGGGGACCGCCCGAGTTGCCCGACGAGATCGCCGCGTCGGTCTGCACGAGGCCGTTCAGAGCGCCTGCGCGAGTTGCCAGGGTGCGGTCGAGCGCGGACACGACACCCCGGGTGACGCTCGGGTCGCCGTCGAGGTCGAGCGCATACCCGATCGCCACGACGTCGTCACCGACACGGATGTCGTCGGGGTCCGCGAACGTGGCAGGGCTGAGCCCGGACGCATCGATGCGCACCAGCGCAAGGTCGTTGGACGCGTCCACCGCGACGACCGCGCCCACCCGTGGCTCACTCTCGCCGGGCAGCCGCACGTTCACCGTGTCGGCGTCGGCAACCACGTGCGCGTTGGTGATGATCTCACCGTCGGCGGTGACGATCAGGCCGGTGCCGGCGGACTCGCCGAGCTCGCCGTCGACACCGATGACACGTTGAATCGCGACCACGCTGATCGCAACCTCATCGGTCACGGCGGCAACGTCGATCGGGCCCGGTGCATCGGTGCGTGGTTCGGCGACCGCGATGCCGAGCGTCGAGGCACGACGAGGCGGCGCGTCGCGTTGGTCGGCGATCTCGCTGCCCATCAGCGCTCCGAGCAGACCCGCCATCCATGCTGCGATGGTGAGGACGAACGCAAGCACCACCAGCTTGCGACGGTTCGGGTCGCCACGACGTCGGCGCTCGCGGCGGTCGCGGCGACGATTCGGGATCGGCGCCCCGAAGCCGATCGAGGTCGGCATGAGGTGGTCGGTGACACGCACCGTGTTCGGCGCGAGCGGCGCGAGCGGGGCGCGGTCGTCGGCTGACGGTCGCGCCGCACATGATGGCGGCGGCAGTGCCGCCGGCCGCGCCGGAGCAACGGGGGCGGCGGCAGTGTCGGAGGGATCGTTCGGCTCGATCCCCCCTTGCTATCGGTGGCGGCGGCCGCGAGCAAGGCCACCTCGGGTGGATGATCCAAATGACCCGCCGAGATCGCGTCGGCACCGCGGACGATGGCGCGCCGGAAAACGCAACGGCAGGGGATGGCCGAAGCCACCCCCTGCCGTTGCCGAGGTGAATCAGTTCAGTGGAGCGTCAGCTCGACTGGATCTTGATCTCGATGTCGACACCGGCGGGCAACTCGATGCGCTGCAGGCTGTCGATGGTCTTCGCGTTCGGATCGACGATGTCGATGAGCCGCTTGTGGACGCGCATCTCGAAGTGCTCACGCGAGTCCTTGTCGATGTGCGGACCGCGGATGACCGTGTAGCGGTGCTTGTCGGTCGGCAGCGGGATCGGACCACGAATCGTGGCGTTGGTGCGGGTGACCGTCTCGACGATCTTGCGGGTCGACTGATCGATGATCTCGTGGTCGAACGCCTTGAGGCGGATGCGGATGCTGGACTGGGCCATGGTTCCTCAGCTCACTTCGTGATTTTGGTGACGCGGCCGGCGCCCACGGTACGTCCACCTTCGCGGATCGCGAAACGCAAACCCTCGTCCATCGCGATCGGCTTCCCCAACTCAACCGTGATCGCAACATTGTCACCAGGCATGACCATCTCAGTACCCTCAGGCAACTGAATCGTCCCCGTCACATCCGTCGTCCGGAAAAAGAACTGCGGACGGTAGTTGTTGAAGAACGGCTTATGACGCCCACCCTCCGACTTCGACAACACATACACCTGACCCTCAAAATTCGTATGCGGCGTAATACTCCCAGGCTTACACAACACCTGACCACGCTCCACATCATCCTTCTTCGTCCCACGCAACAACGCCCCAATGTTGTCACCCGCACGACCCTCATCCAACAACTTCCTGAACATCTCCACACCCGTACACACCGTCTTTTGCGTCACCCGCAAACCAACGATCTCCAAATCATCACCCGTATGCACAATCCCCTGCTCAACCTTACCCGTCACCACCGTGCCACGACCCGTGATCGTGAACACATCCTCGATCGGCATCAAGAACGGCTTATCCAACTCACGCAACGGCTCCGGAATACTCGCATCACAAGCATCCATCAACTCCATGATCTTGGCCTGCCACCCAGCGTCACCCTCCAACGCCTTCAACGCCGACACCCGCACCACCGGCGCATCATCACCCGGGAACTCATACTCACTCAACAACTCACGCACCTCGAGCTCCACCAACTCGAGCAACTCCTCATCCTCCACCATGTCAGCCTTGTTCAACGCCACCACGATGTACGGCACACCCACCTGACGCGCCAACAACACATGCTCACGAGTCTGCGGCATCGGACCATCCGTCGCCGCAACCACCAAAATCGCACCATCCACCTGCGCCGCACCCGTAATCATATTCTTGATATAATCCGCATGACCCGGCATATCCACATGCGCATAATGACGATTCACCGTCTCATACTCAATATGAGCAATCGAAATCGTAATCCCACGCGCCTTCTCCTCCGGCGCCTTATCAATCTGATCAAACGGCGTATACGAAGCCAACCCACGATCCGCCAACGTCTTAGAAATCGCCGCCGTCAACGTCGTCTTCCCATGATCAATATGACCCATCGTACCAATATTGACATGCGGCTTCGTACGCTCAAACTTCGCCTTGCTCATGAAAATTCTCCGTTGCTCGGATCCAGTGGGTTGTCAAAGAACGCAGGGAGTCTAGCGGCCCGTTCGGCCGCCGCCACCCCTCCGGCGCCAGTTCCAGCACGTCGCACGTGTCGAACGACGCGAGATGTCGTGGGGGTGTCGTGCAGCGGTCAGCCGGTCGTGACAGCCGGTCGTGACAGCATGGCCGGATGCACGCCGAATCACGCCTCATCGAACTCGGGATCGAACTGCCCGTTGCCAGCCCCGCTGCCGGGATGTACGACCCTGCCGTGCGCACCGGGAACCTGGTGTTCCTGTCCGGTGCGGGACCCGTCGACTCCCACGGCACCTACGTCACGGGCAAGGTCGGCCTCGCCGAGGGCGGGACCATCTCCGTCGACGACGCTCGTGCCGCGGCCAGGCTCACCGGCTTGCAGCTCCTGGCCAAGCTGCGTGACGAGATCGGCTCGCTCGATCGTGTCGTCGCGCGTCGTGAAGGTGCTGGGGATGGTCAACACCGCTCCTGGGTTCAACCGCACCCCTGCAGTGATCGACGGCTGCTCGGAGCTGTTCATCGAGGTGTTCGGCGATGCCGGCCGCGGCGCCAGGTCCGCAGTGGGCATGGCCGAGCTGCCGTTCGACATCTGCGTGGAGATCGAGGCAGTGGTGGAGGTCACCGCGTGATCCACTCGTGCTGGTCAGAGCACGGAGGGGCTCGGTTCCTGGCCTAATATATCAAAGGTATACTTTCTCGATGCCCCTTGCCTCACGCCTCCAGAACCTTGGCACCGAGACTGCCTTCGCGGTCTCGCTGGCCGCTGCCGAGTGGGCCTCGCGGGGCAACCGCGTGTTCCCGTTCCACCTCGGCGACCTGAACTTGCCCACGCCGCAGAACGTGGTGGAGGCGATGGACCGAGCGATCGCCGACGGCAAGACCGGCTACTGCGCGGCGGCAGGCATCACACCGTTGCGCGAGGCGCTGGCCCACGACGTGGGATCACGCCGTGGGCTGTCGTTCGAACCGGCCAATGTGGTCGTCCAGCCCGGCGGCAAGCCGGTGATCGGTAAGTTCATCCAGACCGTGATGGAGCCTGGCGACGAGGTGCTGTATCCGAACCCCGGCTACCCGATCTACGAGAGCCAGATCGAGTACTTCGGCGGCACGGCCGTCCCGTACCGCTACATCGAGACGTCCACCGGCTTCGCGCTCGACCTCGAGTACCTGGCGGCGCACATCACGCCGCGCACGAAGGCGCTCATCTACAACGACCTGCAGAACCCGCTGTCATCGGAGAGCAGCCGTGAGGAGATGGAGGCCGTCGCCCAGCTCGCGATCGCCAACGATCTGTGGGTGCTGAGCGACGAGGCGTACTTCGAGATGCGTTACGCGGGCGAGAGCACCTCGATCGCCAGCCTCCCGGACATGCAGGACCGCACCATCATCCTCTACACGTTCTCCAAGAAGTTCGCGATGACCGGGTGGCGCCTCGGCGCTGCCATCGCTCCGGTGACGGTGGCAGAGCAGATCACGAAGATCAACACCAACGACGAGTCGTGCACTGCACACTTCGTGCAGTGGGCCGGCGTCGAGGGCCTCACCGGCGACCAGTCGGGTCCGAAGGCGCTCGTGGACATCTTGCGCAATCGTCGGGATGCGACCGTCGACGGTGTGAATGCGATACCAGGCGTCCATACGGCGCGACCGGACGCGACCTTCTACCTGTTCGTGAACGTCACCGGGGCGATGGCGGCCAAGGGCTTCACCGACGTCGCCGACTTCGCGACCGCAGCGCTGCACGAGACAGGCGTCTCGTTCTGCACCCGCCGCCACTTCGGCAGGCCGCAGCCCGGCGAGGTCGAGCACTACGTCCGCCTCGCGTACTCGGGAATCGGCGAGCAGGAGATCACCGAGGCACTCGGCCTGCTGGGTCAGTGGGTGACGTCATGACGGCGCACGTCCTGGGAAAGGTGGTCGTCACGGGGAAGATCCCGCAACCGGGCCTCGACCTGCTGGTTGGCGCCGATCACGACGTGGTGTCGTGGCACGCCGAGACGGCGATCCCGCGTCACGAACTGCTGCGCCGCGTCGCAGGCGCCGACGTGATCGTGTCGCTGCTCACCGAGAAGATCGATGCCGAACTGCTCGATGCGGCCGGCCCGCAGCTGCGGGCCGTGTGCAACGTGGCCGTGGGGTACAACAACATCGACATCGCCGCGTGCCGCGAGCGCGGCGTCGTCGCGACCAACACCCCAGGCGTCCTCACCGACGCCACCGCCGACATCGCGATGGCGTTGATCCTGATGACCACGCGTCGCCTCGGCGAGGGCGAGCGGCTCATCCGTTCACGCGAGCCGTGGCAGTGGGGCATGTTCATGATGCTCGGTACCGGGTTGCAGGGCGCCCGGCTCGGCCTCGTGGGAATGGGTCAGATCGGAACCGCACTCGCTCGCCGAGCGAGGTCGTTCGGCATGACGATCGGGTACAGCAACCGACGACCGGTCGATGCTGCGATCGCCGAGGAGCTCGACGCCGAGTACCTGTCGATGGAAGCGCTGTTGGCCACGAGCGACGTCGTGTCACTCCACTGCCCGTACTCTCCCGAGACCCATCACCTCATCAGCGCTGCGCAACTCACCTCGATGCGCAACACCGCGTTCTTGATCAACACCGCTCGCGGACCCGTGGTCGACGAGGCCGCGCTCGTGATCGCACTCGAGCGTGGCGAGTTGGCCGGTGCCGGTCTCGACGTGTTCGAGAAGGAACCGGAAGTGAACGAAGGATTGCTCGATCGCAACGATGTGGTGTTGATCCCACACCTCGGTTCAGCCACCGTGGAGACTCGCACTGCGATGGCCGCGCTGGCCGCTCGCAACGCGCTCGCGATCCTGGCCGGACAGGATCCCGTCACACCGATCGGCTGACGAACGAGCCAGTGGCCCGACGGGCACTCAGCCGTCGAGCTGCACGGAGACGACGCCGTCGACCTCGGCGATCGCGAAGCACGCAATCGGCATCGATGCCGGCGGCCCCTGGTGGGCGCCGGTGCGTACGTCGAACTGCGCGCCGTGCAGAGGGCAGGTCAGCAAGCCACCGCGCAACCGACCCTCGGACAACTTGGCGTCGCGGTGCGAGCAGTTGTCCTCGACCGCATGGAGCTGTCCGGCGACGCGGCACACCACCACGCCGTGATCACCGAGTTGGGGGAACACGCGCAACTGGCCGTCACGCAGGTCGCTCAGATCTCCCAGTTCGGCGACGTCGGCTGCCATCAGCTGCAGCGTACGGGTACGTGGTCGGCCCCTTCGAATCGTCGAGGCATCCGCCAGTAGCGTCCCGCGCATGACCTCACTCACCGAGCTCGAGATCCGCGCTGCCATCGACGATGCACTGCGCAGCTACTGCCGCGGCATCGACCGCCTCCATGCGCCGGCGATCGAGGCGGCATTCCACTCGGACGCGATGCTCGAGGGATACGGCAGCAGCGAGCCGACACCGATCGGCGTGTTCGTCCCGAACGTCCTGGCCTCGTTGCGGGCGAAGTTCGCGGCCACGCAGCACCGTCTCAGCAACGTGACGATCGAGATCGACGGCGACGCCGCGCTGGTGGAGTCCTACGTGCTGGCGTACCACGTCGTCGTCGACGGCGAGGGCGACGGGCGCACCATGATCACGTTCAACGGTCGCTACATCGACCGTTTCGAATCGCGCGACGACGTGTGGAGGATCGCTCGACGAACGTTGCGGATGGACTGGTCGGACATCTCGCCGATGGGCCAACCGATGCAGGGCAACTACGTACCAAGCGGGCGCGACGGCATGCCCGACCCGATCTTCGACTGACGATCGGGCGTTCAGTCCGTCCGGGCGAAGCCTCCGGCGTCGAGGAACTCGCGCACGCGTTGCTGGAGGTGACGGGCGCGTACCTCCTGGTAGTTGCCGAGGGTTTGGCCCCGCTTGTTGCTCGATCGGAAGCCACGCGTCTGTGCAGCCATGTTGGCGGTGTCCTCGTCGTACACGCGACCCAAGCCGCCGAGGCCCTTCGCGGTCGTGTAGCTGTCGTCGACATCGAGCTCGATCACCTCGGGTGGCTCAGGCGTGTCGCCTTCGGGCGGGCGCGGGCGCAACATCAACAAGTCGAAGTAGCTGTGATCGATCGAGTTCGGGTCGGGCCGGAACCGGTACACCATGCCGAGCGAGAGGCCAGGGAAGAAGAACGCATTGGGGAACACGAAGTACTCGATCGAGTCGAGGGTGATCGACTCGCTGATCTGTGAGAAGTCACGCCCGTACTTGGCGCTCATCTCGCGCCGCAGGTAGCCCGCGTAGAAGTCGCGAGCGCGGACGCCTTCGGGCAGCTCGAGCGGATCCATGCCGTGGCGCATGTTGCGGGTGAGGTGGGCGAGGATCTGTTGCTCGGTACGAGGCACCGGACGCTGCGGGCTGTCGAGACCCGTTGTGTGCACGAATCGGCTGATGTTCGGCGCGAACACGTCGTACTGCGTGGTCACCTCGTCGCCGAGCTGGCCGCTCGCGTGTGTCTCGCGCACGTGGTACGCCTCGAGGAATGCCTCGGCAGCGGCCTTCCAGTTGCAGGGCAACCGCTTGCGAACGTGGGTCTCGATGTAGCGGTCATCGATTCCGAACTCGGCGAAGTGCGCAGGCAGCACGCCGAGGTAGTCCGCCAGTGGCGCGGCATCGGGATCGAAGTTGACCCACACGAATCCGGCGAACACGTCGACGCTCAGCTGTGCCAGGCGGTGCGAGTCGTCGCCGACGTGGGGGAAGTCCCAGCGGTCGGGCAGGTCGACGAGGTCACCGTCGAGCGACCACGTCCAGCCGTGGAACGGGCAGCGCAGCTGCGTGGCGAAGCCGCACGTCCCGGGGCTGCGCAGCTGTGTGCCGCGGTGCATGCATGCGTTGTAGTACGCCTTGATCGCTCCGTCCGTGGAGCGCACGATCAGCGCTGAATGCGGACCGACGTCGTAGACGTAGTAGTCGCCGGACTCGGGAATGTGGTCCACATGACAAGCCCACTGCCATGTCTTCGACCACATGTGGTCGAACTCCGCCTGGGCGTACTCGGGGGAGGTGTAGTTCGTGAACGGCACGTCCTCGTCGCCGAGGAACACCGGCGACTGTTCGAGCAACGGCCACGGCGGTGGCGTGGGATCGGCGAGCAGCTGCTCGTGCAGTGTGGGCCCAGGAGCACGTGCGGAACCGGGTGGGGCCACGGGGACGTCGCGGACATCGGTCATGTCGCGAACCTACGCCTCGGGCAACGGATCGTGAGACCTGGATGGACGAGAATGCATCGCATGGCCAGCATCATCCGCAGGACTGCACGAGAGCTCGGTCCGAGCGATCTCGTGTGGGACCACTTCAGCAGACCTCGCGGCGACGAGGTGCTGCCCCGCATCCACGCCGCGGCCGCCGCCGGATACTCGGCGATCGGTGTGTTCCTCGGTGCCTGGGCGAAGCTGCGCGACAGGCCCGCGGAGTTGGAACGGGTGGACGCCGCACTCGATGAGACCGGTCTCGTCGTCGCCAACATCGAGACGTTGCGCGGTTGGGCGGTGCCCGGCGCGGACGAGGCATGCCGCCAGCAGGAAGCGCTCGCGTACGAGATGGCGGACCGATGGGGATGCCGCTACGTGCAGGTGATCGGCGATGCCGCCGGCCCGCTCGACCGCGCTGCGGAGGGGTTCGCCGCGTTGTGCGATCGCGCCGCGGACCACGGCTTGCTCGTCGGACTCGAGTGGGTGCCGAGCATGACCAACATCGGTGACTCGACGACCGCATTGCAGATCGTGCTCGACGCCGACCGCGCCAACGGTGGCCTGTGCGTCGACTCCTGGCACTTCACCAGGTCGACCAACGATCTCGACCATCTGCGCGCGATCCCGGGCGACAAGGTGATCGCCACTCAGTGGAACGACGGCACCGTTGCAGCGCAGCTGGACGACTACTACACGGACTGCCTCACCAACCGGGTGCCGCCGGGCGAGGGCGAGTTCGCACTCGTCGAGATCGTACAGATCCTCGATGCGGCAGGCTCGACTGCACCGATCGGTGTCGAGGTGTGTTCGGCCGATCTGTGGGCCGGCCCCATCGACCGCGCCGCACAGGTGAGCGCCGACGCGATGCGGCGCGTGCTCACCGCCGCCCGCGCCTGAACGGGCCCACGCTGGGACCGCAGTGCATTCGTGGAAGGTCAGACCTCGAGGACCGTGACCGTGCCCGTGGAGCCGTCGACCGAGATGAGGGCGCCCTCGGGGATGCGGAGGGTCGCCTGCACCACCGACATCGCACACGGCACGCCCAGCTCACGACTCACGATCGCCGCATGGCTGCCGACGGCGCCGACGTTGACCACGATGCCACCGACCGACAGGAACAGCGGCGCCCACGCCGGGTCGGTGGTGGGGGCCACCATGATGTCGGTGAGCTCCATGTCCGGGGCTTCCATCGGGTCGAGCACGATACGTGCTCGACCCGTGATCACGCCTGGCGCACCCGGGCCACCCTGCAGCACGTCGCCGGCCTTCGCCTGCGGTACGTTCGCCGAGTTGCGCTTCGGCCAGGTGTTGATCGGCTCGTCGCCGCGTCCGTTGCCGACGATGTACGGCGGATCCACCTCGTGCAGGGCCCTGAAC
Organism: uncultured Acidimicrobiaceae bacterium; assembly: GCA_963791635.1. GTDB lineage: Bacteria > Actinomycetota > Acidimicrobiia > Acidimicrobiales > Ilumatobacteraceae > VFMC01. The sequence continues at coordinate 465,471 of CAWBTC010000017.1, read as the reverse complement.
CCGACCTCGCGCTCGGCGATCGTGTCGGCGTACTTCTGTGGGTCGGTGAGGAAGTCGTCGATCTCGGTATCGAGCAGGTTGAAGATCTGGTGCCTGTCGGAGATGACGCCGGCTTCGACCATGCGTCCGCCGAGCTCGTACATCGCCAGCTTCACCTCGTGGATGAGCCGGATGCACGCGTACTTGCCCTGCTCGCGCCAGCCGAACCAGTTGGCGGCCGCGGCCAGACCTGCAGCCAGGGTGCCGTGCGCCTCTGCATCGCCTTCGACCGCAGCCAGCAGCTCGGTGGAGAGCCGCTCGCGCTCGGCGGCGGCGGCGGCCTTGGCCACATGTGGTGAGCGCTCGTCGCTCTGGTGGCGAAGGCGATCGATCATCCGCAACGGGATGTCGGCACGGGTGGTCCACGAATCGGGGCGTGCGTCCCATTCGTTCGGGGCGCGGTGACCGTGTTCGGCCATGAGGCCGTCCCAGAGCTTCAGGAACTCGTCGACGTCCGGATCGCTCGCGTCGAGTCGAGCGAGGAAGCCATCGATTCCGGCCTCGAATGCGACCGTGAGCGCAGGTGAGGAGTTCGCGAGACGGCTCATGTCCCACATCGTGAACGAGGCCTCGGCCGATTCCACGCTGCCGACGGCCGCGAGCACCTTCACCGCGTCCTGCGAGCGACCGATGACCTCGCACACCGCCTGCACCGCACCGGGCGGCAAGGACGCGCCGAGACACACGACGGTGTACGGGATCCACGCCTCTTCGACCTTGTCGGTCATGCGACGTGCATAGGCGACCAACTCCTCGTTGGAGAGGGTCGTGAAGTCAGGACGGTTGGCCACTGTCTCTTTGGCCATCGCCGACGCATCGTGCATGCGGGGGTACGACGGGGTGGTCATCACCCAACCCATCTTCTCGGCGAGCTTGGCCGACTGAGCCTCGTTGACATCATCGGGATGCGGTTCGTACGGCGGCACACCCGGGTGGTCGCCGAAGTAGGCCTTGTCGATCGCCTCTGCCGTCGCGCCGGGCATGCGCTCGCCCATGAGGCGACTGAGCGACATCGGGTTGTAGAAGTACCCGCCGCGGTTGCCGAACACCTGCAGCGGTGTCAGGTCGTACTCGCTGATGTCGACCACACCGAACTCAGCGAAACCTTTGGCGACGCCGGGGTTGCAGCCCCGCATCCACACCATGCTCCAGCCGAGCGGGCTGAACGGATCAGGACCCACTTCATCAGCATTGGCGCGGGTGTAGTACGGAAAGCGCGCGCTGTTGGGCGTGTCGGTGATCCACCGTTCCACAGTGATGTCCCCCTGGTGATCCGTCGCAGAGAGCGCTCCGCGAGGCCCGACTTCCCCGAGCCGGACGAGCGATTATCTTACCGACCGATCAGTTATGGCGCCACTGCTGCGCGCGCCGGGTCAGACGTCGCTGGGCATCCCGCGCTCGACGAGCGCGTCGTGGTTGTTCGTGAACTCGGCGGTGAGATCGGCGGCCCCGGAGTAGTGGCTCTGCAGGAAGCGCCTCGAGAACAACCACTCGCCATCGACGTTCACGTACTCGTCGTCGTAATGCGCGAGCAGCACGTTGTTGCTGCCGTCGGCGCGTCGGTACCACTCGTTGATGTACCAGCGGCCCGTGGCGGTACCGGCGGTGTCGCCGTATCGCACCTCGCCGGTGTGCACCGCCTGGAACACTGCGTGCATGCCCTGCATCGCCTTGTACCAGAGGCCGACGATGCCCGCCTTGCCCTGCACGAGGCGGCCGTGTCCGAGGTCCCAGGTGGCATCCTCGGACCAGGTCGTGGCCCACTGGACGCCGTTGCGATGGATCACCGCATCGACGTAGCGGTGCTGTAGCCGCTCGATCGCGAGGAAGTCGTCGGTGCTGACGTGGGGACGCTGGTCGGGTGCGCTCATGGCTGTTGTCTAGTGCGGCGGCCCGACCGGCGACGGACCGAGGTGGACTCGCCTCGGATGGAACTCGTGCGCGCTTCTCGGCGTGTGCGACGTGTGCGACGTGTGCGACAGTGGATCCATGCGTCACGCGTTCAGCACTTCGCCGCAACGAACCACCTGGAACTGGCTGCTGGAGGTGTGGCAGCGCGCCGATCAGCACGACGTGTTCGAGTCGGGCTGGACCTTCGACCACCTGTACCCCTTGTTCGGTGACTCGACCGAGGACTGCCTCGAGGGGTGGATCACGCTGACCGCGCTCCTGCACGAGACGCAGCGCCTGCGAGGTGGCGTGCTCGTGACGGGCATGGTGTACCGCCACCCAGGGGTGCTGGCGAACATGGCGAGCACCCTCGACATCACGTCCGGCGGCCGCCTCGAGCTCGGCGTCGGAGCCGGCTGGAACGAGGAGGAGTGCACGGCGTTCGGGATCGAGCTCGGCTCGCTCAAGGAACGCTTCGACCGTTTCGAGGAGGGCCTGCACGTGCTCGAGAGCCTCTTCGCGAACGAGATCACCACCTTCGACGGCAACCACTACCGGCTCGTCGAGGCGATGAACAACCCGAAGCCGCTCCAGGCGAAGCTCCCGATCTGCATCGGCGGCAGCGGCCGCAGGCGGACCCTTCCGCTCACCGCTCGCTTCGCCGACCATTGGAACTACGGCGGCACCGATCCGGCGGAGTTCGCCGAGCTGCGCGATGTGTTGCAGCGTGCGTGCGCCGACATCGACCGCGACCCGAGCGAGATCATCACCAGCTTCCTGCTGCGCTGGAGCGGCGACGATGACCAGTTGCTGGCCGATCGTGCGGCATTCGACGCCGCAGGAGCCGATCTCGCGATCATCTCGCTGCCGAAGGCCGCGCCTCCGTCGATCGTCGATCAGCTCGCGGCCGTCCTCACCGAGGGCTGATCACCCGCGCGAGCCGGCCGACGAGAGGCCGCGGAGCAGGCCGACAGCGGCCTCCTCGGCATCGAAGTTCCACGTCGAACGCCACACCGGGTCCGACAGCGGTGCCTCGAGCCGGTCGTAGCCTCGCGACAGGAACCACTTGTACGCGTCGGCATGGCCTGAGCGGATGTCATACCGCGGTTCGAAGCCGAGCACGCGGCGCGCCTTGTCGATCGACAGCACGGCGTGGTGACGCGCCGAGAAGAGGTGACCGAAGACGCCGGGAGGCAGGTCCGCCAGGAGCTCGTCGGACAGCGAAACGATGTTCGGCTCGCGACCGACCACGCGAGCGAGGATCTCGATGTAGCGGCGGGTGGTGACAGCCCCAGCTGTGATGTTGAACACCTCGCCGATCGCCTTGCGGTTGCCGATGATCGACACCATCGCATCGGCGAGGTCCTCGACGTGGCCGTACGACGCGGTGACGAGACCAGAGTGTGGGAGCAGGATCGGCCGACCCTGGAGCAGACGCAGGAACATCGGCGTCTCCATGTCGAACACGTTGTTGCGCGGCCCGTACACGGCGGCCGGGCGCACCACGGTCGCCGGGAACTGGCGCCGTTCGAAGCGCGCCATCAGCTGCGCCTCGACCGTGGCCTTGAACCCGCCATAGGTGTTCGGACCGCTGCGGTCGGTCGGGAAGTCCTCCATCCAGGGGGCGATGCCCAGCATCGACTGGTCGTAGGCCATGATCGAGCTGACGTACACGTACTGCGCAGTTCGCCCGGCGAACAGGTCGAGCAGCGCCTCGACGTCGCTTCCGCCGGCGGCCATCACGTAGCCCGACACGTCGAAGACGGCGTCCCAGGTGCGGTCGGCCACGGCAGCCACCATCGACGCGTGATCGAGGCGGTTCGCGATGAGCCGCTCCACGTCCTCGGGGAGATCCGTCGGGGTGATCCCGCGATTGAGCACCGTCACGTTGTGACCGCGCTGCAGCAGCGTGTCGACGAGCTGGCGACCGATGAAGGCCGAGCCACCGAGAACGAGTGCGTGCATGTGCGTGAAACCTCCGCGATGTCGGACGTCGACGAATCATCTGAACATCGGCAAGATTCGACGGGCACTTGAGCGCAGATCGGGACTCCGCCGCAGCTACTGGCCCTGCGCCCCGACCGACCATGCTCTGACGCGGCGTAGGCTCATCAGTCGACCACCAGCACAGGAGATCGGAATGGCCATCACGAGCGGCTTCAACCACGTTGCGACGCTCACCACTGATCTCGATCGGTTTGCAGCGTTCTACGCGCAGGTCTTCGACGCACAGGTGACGTTCCGCATGGACGCAACGGCTGACCATCCCCGCATGTTCATCATCGACCTCGGCGGCGGCGCTGCGCTCAACGTGTTCGAGGCCCCGGCGAACGAGATCATCGGCGAGCGCCGACGCCAGGGCGGCCGCGGGGCGATCGATCACTTCGGGATTGCCGTCGACTCGTTGGCCACGCTCGAACGGGTGAAGGAGCGGCTGGTCGCAGCAGGTGCGGACATCGGTGAGATCCAACAGCTCGGCGGAGACTGGTCGCTGTTCTTCCGCGACGTCGACGGCATGGAGCTCGAGGTGCTCGCTCACGCCGACTGAGCCCGAGTCTCGGCTTCAGTCGCGATCGGTCCGAGTCGGGGCTGGCGGGGGTCTCGGTCTGATCGGGAATCAGCCGGGGCTGCGGCCGCCGCGGACGACCTCGAGGTTGCCGTCGGTCCACACGCCGACGATCCGGCGCAAGGAGATCCGCCAGCCGTCGGGCGTGCGTACCAGCTCGTCCTCGTATCGGCCGGCGATCACGTACAGCTCGCCACCCTCCACCCCGGAGCGAATGTGCTGCGAGTGGAGGTAGCAGCGGCTCGTGGCCCGGTCTCCATCGACGGTGATCATGTGGTTCGTCACGGTGTGCTGGGTGGCGTCGAGTGGAGCGAGTGCTGCGCCGATGCGGCGACGGATCGCCTCGAGCCCCTCGAGTGGCGCCGATCGCAGCTCCGCGGTGGCGTCTGCCAGGAACACCGTGTCGAGCAGTTCGAGTTGCTTCGAGTCGAGTGCCCAGCAGTAGCGATGCGTCAGTTCGATGATCGCGAGTCGGTCTTCGAGTTCGGCGGCGAGCGTCATGATCGAGAGTGTTCCACTGTCGGGTCACGTGATTCGCACTGGTACCTTCCGCCCGATGCCGGACCATGTTGACGAGTCGCCGACCATGGCCGATCGGCTCGCCCTCGATCCCGTGGACGGTGAGCCCGACGTGTTCGAGAGCCGCCTGCCCTGCTCGAGAGGTCATGTCTTCGGCGGTCTGCTGATCGGCCAGGCGGTACGGGCTGCGCAGCTCACGGTGCCCGACGGCCGACCGATTCATGCCCTGCACGCTTCGTTCCTCGTGGGAGGTCGCAGCCGCGAGCACCTCCGTCACGAAGTGGAGCGCACCCGTGACGGTGCCAGCTTTGCCACTCGGCGCGTCGTGGTGCGCCAGTCCGTCGGATCGGTGCTGGTGATGACGGCCGACTTCCACGCGGATGAGCCCGGATTGGAGTACGCACTGCCGGCGACCAAGCGTGTACCCGCTCCAGACGCGCTCCCGACGGGCCGATACGCGACACCGTGGTTCGACTCGCGCGACGTACCGGTGATGGACGATTCACACGCACGGCGCGCGTGGTTCCGGCCCACGGTGCCGATGCCGGACGACCCACTGCTGCATCTGCAGTCGCTCGCGTATCTGAGCGACCACGGCCCCACCCGCGCCGCCCGGCAGCCGCACGCCTCCCTCGATGCGGATGCGAATCGGATGTCGGTCAGCCTCGATCACAGCGTCTGGTTCCACCGGCCGGTCGACATGAACCAGTGGATGCTCAGCGAACTGGTGCCTGTCGCCACCGGACGCGGTCGCGGCCTGTCGATCGGCACGATCCGAACCTCCGGCGGCACGCTCGTGGCCACGCTGGCCCAAGAGGTGCTGCTCCGATCTCGGTGACCACCGCTGCGATCAGGCGCCGAGCATGCCACCGTCGACGGCGAGGGCGTGGCCAGTGGTGAACGACGAGGCGTCACTGCACAACCACAGGCACGCGTCGGCGATCTCCTGTGGCGTGCCGAAGCGCCCGAAACGGCTGAGCCGCTTGGCAACTTCCTCGGGGTTGCGGCCGCGACGCTCGATCGCATTGCGCAGCATCGGCGTGTCGATCGTGCCGGGGCAGATCGCGTTCACCCGGATGCCGTCTGCGGCGTAGTCGAGCGCAGCGCTGCGCGTGAGGCCGAGCACGGCGTGCTTGCTCGCCGTGTAGGCAGGTTGGTTGGGCTGCGGCTTGAACGAGTTCGTGCTGGCGATGTTCACGATGCTGCCGCCGTTGCCCGCCGCCAGCATCGCCGTCAGTTCGGCGCGCATGCACCGGAAGAGCGCCGAGACATTGATCTGCATCATCCGTTCGAAGTCGTCGTCGGTGGTGAGGTGCAGGGGAACCGTCTCGAACTCCACCGCAGCAGCGTTCACTGCGGCGTCGAGCCGACCGAATCGATCGACCGCAGTGGCCACCGCGAGCCGCACGACATCGGGATCGGTGATGTCGCCGGCCACGTCGGCCACCGCGTCGCCGAGGGAGCCCGCGAGCGAGCGCAGCGGCTCGGCCGCTCGGTCGCAGGCGACCACCCGGGCGCCGGCCCCCACGAGCGTGCGCGTGATCGCATCCCCCATCCCCCCAGCGGCGCCGGTCACCACGGCCACCCTGCCATCCATCGAGAAGCGCTCGTTGCTCATCGTCGTACCTCGGCTCCTGTCGTCGCTGTTGCTTTCAACCTTGCATCGCCGCCCGTGCCGCGGCGCGGCCACCGAGGAACCCGAACACCATGCCCGGTCCGAGGGTGCCGCCGGCACCGCCATAGGTCATGCCCATCACCGACGACATCACGTTGCCCGCCGCATACAGGCCGGGGACCGGAACGCCGTCAAGGTCGATCACCTGGGCCTCGGCCGTGGTGCGCGGGCCACCCTTCGTACCGAGCGCGCCGCTGTGAACTTCGACGGCCCAGAACGGAGCGGTGTCGATCGGACCCAGCGTGGTGGCCGCACCTTCCTGCGCCGCGTCGCCCCACCAGGTGTCGTGCTTGCTCGTGCCACGCCCGAAGTCGGGATCGGCGCCGGCCTCGGCGTGACCGTTGAACCGCTCCACGGTGTCGGCGAGCGCTCCCGGGTCGATGCCCAGTTGCTCGGCGAGCTCCTCGATCGAGTCGGCACGCACCAGCCATTCCGGCGGCTCGCCCTCGCCTCGATAGCCGGCGAGGCCGTAGCGCGCGAGGTAGGCCTGATCGAACACCATCCAGGCGGGCAGGTTCGAGTACTCGAACGCGGTGGAGTCGATCTGGTGGAACGCGGCTCCGAAGGCGTTGTAGTTCGACGCCTCGTTGGCGAATCTCCGGCCGGCCCGGTTCACCATGATCGTCCGCGGACGGGTGCGTTCGCGGTTCACCATCCATGCGAACGTGCCGTTGCCGTCGGGGTGCGGCACATCGATCGTGGGCACCCACCACGCCTCGCGCATCGTGCCGATCGAGGCGCCTGCGCGCATCGCCATCTTCAGGCCGTCGCCGGTGTTGGTGGGCACGGACACCGAACGTTCGAGGGGACCACGGATGAAGCTACGCACCAGATCGGGGTCCTTCTCGAAGCCGCCGGTCGCGAGGATCACGCCGCCGCGTGCCCGCAGGATCGTGCCGTCCGACAGATGTACGCCGACCACTGCATCACCGTCCATCGCCAGGCGCTTCACGGCGATGCCCGTGAGCGGCTCGATGCCGCGGTCCAGACAGGCCCGCAGCAACCGTCCGATGAGCGCCTGACCGCACCCCCGCTCGTCGCGAATCGCACGACGTGCGAGTTCGTCGGCATCGGGTGTGTCACCTCGGCCGAGCGTGGTCTCGTTCATCGTCGTGTTGCCGGCCATCTGCGGTCCCCGGGTCACGCGCTCGGCCCACCCACCCAGCTCCTCGAACGCGAACAGCGGGCACTCCAGCGAGCGACCGCCCTCGGGCTTGCCGCCGGGTCGTTCGGGGTGGTAGTCGGGGAAGCCGTCGACGAGCTCGAACTGCACCGGTGTGTCGGCCTCGAGCCAGCGCATCATCTCCGGGCCGCCGTCCACGTATGCCTCCGCCAGGTGCCTTTCGATCATGCCGTACGACAACGAGTCGAGGTAGGTGAGCACCTCCTCGCGCGAATCGCTCATGCCTGCCGCCAACTGGTGCGGATTGCACGGGATCCACACCATCCCACCGGACCACGCCGATGTGCCGCCGACGGTGTCGGCCTTCTCCAGCACCAGCACCGCAGCGCCCTGCGCACTCGCCGCCAGCGCGGCGGTGAGCCCCGCTGCGCCGGTACCGAGCACGATCACGTCGATGTCGTGCAGATCGATCTGCCCGCTGCTCATCCGAACCTCCTGAGACCAGCGGCGATGCCGGCGATGTGTTCGTCCGGGTTCGCCCACCCGGTGGTGCTGCACACTTCGAGCGACCACGGAGCGGCGGTGCCGGTGGCGTGCACCGCGTCGAGGAACGCCTGCACGTCGAACTCGCCGTCACCCATCGGGCGGCGATTGGCAAGGCAGTCGGTGTAGTAGTCCGAATCCTCGGGCACGCGGGTGCCGTCGTTCAGTTGGATGCCCGTGATGAGCTCGCCGGGCAATGCTGCGATCGCGTCGATGTCGCGAGCGCCCCGCTCGTGGTGCCAGATGTCGATGCAGATGCCGCCGTTCGCACGATCGGCCGCCTCGGCGATCCGGCGTGCGTCGTGCACCGAGACGATGTCGGTGAACGGAAGGAACTCGATGCCGAGTACGAGGCCGTGGTCGGCGGCACGGTCGCACAGCGACCCGAACGCCCGTGCCGCCGCGTCGAGATCATCACCGGCCGGCCCGATCACCTGCATGTACCGACAGCCGAAGGCATCGGCCATGCGGAACGCGACCTCGAGTCGCTGTTCTGCTTCCTTGCCCACGCCGAGTGCGCCGATGACCTCGATCTCGCACAACCTGATGTCGTGCTCGTCGAGCAGTTCCTGTATCCCGTGGGGCGCGAAGCCGTCGTGCTCCAGTTGGGCGTAGTGCCCGACGTACAGCCCGATGCCGTCGAAGCCGTGCGCTGAAGCCAGCCTGATGCGATCGTCGATCGGGTGCAGCCGCGCCAGGCTGAAGTGGCTGAGGATGAGGTCGCGCATCGGTCGGGGTCTGACGGCGGCGTGGCGGGATCAGCGGAGCTGGCCGGATCTGACGACGCGAGATCCGCGGGTCACGGATGGTGGAACTCGCCGGCACCCGCGAACAGTTCGGCGGTGTCGGCCTCGGTGTCGGCGTGAACCAGGTCTTCCACCCACTCGTGAAAGCGCTGACAGGGTCCTTCGTTGCGGCCGAAGATGAACTCCTTCTTCGCGCCTGTCTTCACAGCGCGCTGGATGCGGTTGCCGGTGTAGTAGTCCTCGTCGCGCACGACGTGCAGCAGGAAGTCCATCTGCTTCTCGATCGCGTTCTGACGGTCTCCGTCGGGCGCGTCGACTGCAAGGAAGTGCTGCGTGGTGAGCGAGGTCTCGGGCGTGTCGCCCGGGAACAGCTGCGAGATCATCTACGCCCGCCGCCGCCGCCGTCGAAGCTGGCGATCGAGACGTGCGGGAAGATCGTCCACACGCCGCCGACCATCTTCGCGTCTGCCATTCGTCCTCGGCGATGTCCTCGAAGCGCGAGGTATCGCTCGTCGGGCTGCACGTTGCGCTGGTGCGGACCCCACGCAGTCGTTGATCGTCTTGTTGTTGTATGTCGGCGCCGAACGTGTCCTTGTGAAGGATCGGCAGGTGGTAGAAGTCCATGTAGCCGTCGTAGGCGAGCTTCCAGTTCGGACCACCCACGCTCTGCTTGCCGACGATAGGTGCAGTTGGCGAGGTCGAGGTGCTCGAGCATCTCGCCGTAACCGGACAGGAACTCGTCGATGTCGAAGTGCATGCCGGGCGTGATGCCACCGAACAGTGCCGGCACGTTCGGCGACCGGCAGCGGCGTGAGTCCGTGGCACGACATGTCGATCTCGCCGAAGTTCTCCTTGTCGGCATGCCGACGAGCGCGCCTTCGGTGTCGTACATCCACGCGTGGTACGGGCACGAGAAGCGCCGGCGTGACGCCCGCACCCTCCGCCATCACCTGCGCGCCGCGATGGCTGCACATGTTGACGAACGAGCGCAGCACTCCGTCGTCGCCGCGCACGAGCAACACCGGCGTCCCCATCGCATCGAGCGCCTTGTACGAGTTCGGCTCGACGAGCTCGACGCTGAAGCCGAGCACGAGCGGAACACGTCGGAAGATGCGATCCATCTCGATCGCCCACCGGTCGGGGTCGTAGTAGTTCGTCGACGGCACCCGCTTCACGCTGTCGTCGAGCGGCACCGTGCCGTTCTTGCTGTGGGCGATGTTGCGACGTGTCATGGACACGAGCTGTTCCCTGCTCACGCTGACCCCCTCCGGTCGTGTCTCGATGAGTGAGTTCCTCGGTTGTGTCGGCGAGTGGCGTCGGGGTGCGGCCCGACGGTTCCTGCTTCGATTCCTGCTTCGGTTGTTGCTTCGGCTACTGCTTCGGCTACTGCTTCGGGACGGTCTCCACCATCCGGTGATTTGCGATGATGGGGCCTGCGACCCATCCGCACAAGTGCGGGTCCGCTTCGCGGAGGTCGCCCTCGAGCCAACGGCCCTGTTTGGTGAATCGGCCCCAGGTGCCATCGGTCGCGGTGACGAGCACGTTGCCCTCGCCGTCGCGTTCGTGGAGAGCGCTCGTGAATGGGTGGCGGATTCCGAGCATCAGGGTCGCTCCAACCACTCGTCGAGCTTGTTGTTCAGCCAACGCACCTTCGACTCCTGGTAGTTGGCGAGCGTCACGCCCGGTTTGCGAGTGCTCTCGAGCCCACTCTGCACCCGAGGCATGTTGAACAGATCCTGATCGAACACCTTGGCCAGCATGCCGAGCTCGGGGGCGTCGGCGAACGACTCGTAGTCCTCGAGCCAATGGATCTCCGCCGGCGGCGGACGCTCACCCATGAACGGCGCAAGGAACAACACCTCCATCGAGCGCGGTTCGGTGATCGTCGCCGTTCGGACGGAAGCGATACACGATGCGATTGAACGCACCCCAGGGGTGGAAGTTCGGGAACAGCGTGTAGTCGATGCTGTCCATCATCTCCGCGTCGCTGATCCGGTCGACCCAGTCGCCTGCCATCGGGCGCCACCGCTCGCGGCTCCCGATCGACGCGATCGCCCGCATCGACTGCTCCTCGGTCACCGGTATCGGCGATGCCTGGTCGTCGCGCACATCGAGCATCGCTCGCATCATCTGGTCCTGTGTGGGGGTCCACTCGAGATTGGGGCTGGCGGTACCACCCGGTGAGATGACTCGGGCGAAGTTCTCCCACACGTCGACCTGGCTGTTCGTGTCGCCGAGGTACGGCATCACCTGCGGATGCGTTGCATTGACATGGAACGCCTCACAGAACGCCTCCTGGGCGATCTTCCAGTTGCACGGCACGATCTTCGCGATGTGTGCCTGCTTGTAGCGGTTGCCGAGGTCCCACACCGCGAACTGGTCGGCCATCTCGCCGATGAAGTCCATGAGTGGTTCGGCGTTCGGGTCGGGGTTGATGAACACGAACCCGGCCCACACCCCGACCTTGCACTGCGGCAACTTGAACTTGTCGGCCTCGACATGATCGAAGTCCCACCGCGCCGGGATGTCCTTCAGGTCGCCGTCGAGCTCCCAGGCAAAGCCGTGGAACGGGCACCGGATCTCCGAGCACCGACCGTCGTAGTCCTTGAGCTGGCGGCCACGATGGAGACATGCGTTCGGGTAGGCCTGGATCGTGTCGGTGGCGGTGCGCACCACCAGATACGACGCTCCGGCGATGGTGTACACCTGATGGTCGCCCACGACCGGGATCTCTTCCTCGCGACAGACGAACTGCCAGACGCGACTCCACAGCTTCGCCTTCTCGAGCTCGTGCCATTCGCGGCTGATGTACCGGTCGATCGAGACGTCGGCACTCCCGAGGTACTTCGGAGACTCCAGCCGCAGCACCGCGGGCACAGGATGCGTATCGGTATCGAGCAGCGCCTGGTAGCTGATGCCCGGGGAGCGGGGGGCGTTCGGCCTGTCGCCCTGATGACTGGTCATTGATTCCTCCATCGGTCACCTCCCCAAAGGCAACCATCGACGTCGAGCCCGTAATTGACTCGTCGATCAATAAGTGTAGCCGCACGCTGCACACCTAGAACGTGTCGGAACGTGTCGGAACGTGTCGGAACGTGTCGGAACCTGTCGGAACGTGTCGCCTGCTCACCACGCCTCGAAGCGCGGGAGCGCTCGACGTTCTCACCTGGATCGAGACGAGGTCGCCTCGAGGCCGGCACGCGAGGAGGGCCCGGGCTGTTGCCCGGGCCCTCCTCGTTGTTCACGTGTTGCGGTCCGCGCGGACCGGACGACTCACCGGCAGATCAGACGCCCCAGAGGGCGCCGAACTGGTCGGCCATCGTGGTCGGTCCCGGCCAGCCATCGGTCGCGATGAGCGGCTGGGCCACGTCGGCGGAGTTCACGAGGAACGTGGGAAGAATCGCGTTCGCACGCTCCTCGGTGTTCTCCTGGCCGATGGCATGACGAGCTGCCGCATCGACCATGAGCCATGCCGAGTACTCCTTGGGGTTGGTCGTCCAGAACGCCATCGTCCCGTCGACGATCTCCTGCAGGACCGGGCCGCTGTAGTCGACACCGACGACCTTGCGACCTTCGAGCAGGTCGGCTTCGGCGAGCGTGGCCGTGACACCGCCGGCGAGACCATCGAACGCGAGATGGATGTAGTCGATGCTCGGGTCTGCCTGCACTGCGGACAGGACAGCACCGGCGACCTCGCCGGCGAGCAGCTGGTCGAGGGTGAGCGCGAGCTCGTTGAAGGTGCAATCCGGGCAGTTCGCCGCGTATGCGGCCTTCGAGCTCTCACGCTCGGTGACGAGAACTGCGAAGTCGGGGATGTTGACCATCAGCACGTTCGCAGTACCACCCGAGTCGGCGATGATTGCGTTTCCGATGAGGTCACCCGCGCGTTCGACAGCTGAGGCGTCACCGCACTGCATCAAGATGTTGTTCTCCGCCAGCAGCGGCTCAGCGGTATCGAAGCAACTCACCAGCGGGATTCCCAGTTCCTTTGCCTGGTCGAGCTGATCCTGGATCAGCGCCGGAGCCGTTCCGGTGATCGCGACGTAGTCGACACCGAGGTCGATCGCCTGCTGGAACGCAGCGGCGGCATCGGTCGACCACGAGATCACCTCGAGGTTCCAGCCGAGCTTCGCTGCGGCGTTCTTGAACCCGACACCGATCTGGATGCACGACGGGAGGCTGCACTCGAGCCATGCGAGGGTCTTGACCTCAGGCATCGACTCGAGCGGGATCGTCGGGCCGATGTCGGCAGGGATGACCAGGTTGGCATCGACGACCGCCTGCGCAGCTGCGAGACCTTCGCCGCCACCGGCTTCGGCATCGGTGGTCACGACCTCGGTCGCCTCGGTTGCCTCGGTCGCCTCGGTGGCTTCGGTCGCCTCGGTCGTCGTCGTCTCCTCGTCGTCACCACAGGCAGCGGCGACGAGCATCAGTGGCAGTACGAGCGCAAGTACGCGTACGGATTTCCTCATCAGTTCCCCCATATTGTTTGGCCGAGGCAGCACGGTGCTCGCTTCGGGCACTTACTTATCCGTAAGTTAATATACCGACCGAACGCCTGCCGGACGCCATTGGGGACTCGTCACGACAGGACACGCGTCGCGAGGGGAACGAGTCGTGCAACCACTGTTGACCATCGAGCACCTGTCCAAGGTCTTCCCGGGACAGGTCGCGCTCGATGACGTGAGCCTCGAGATCCGACCGGGTTCCACCCACGCACTCGTCGGCCAGAACGGGTCGGGGAAGTCGACCCTGATCAAGATCCTCGCCGGATACCACGCCCCAGAACCCGGTTACACCGCGGTGCTCGATGGAGCGAACCTCCGCCTCGGGGACGGCCATGCAGCGGCCGCGGCCGGCATTCGTTTCGTCCACCAGGATCTCGGACTGGTGAACACGATGGATGCCGTCGAGAACATCGCCATGGGCGTGGGCTACACGACGAGGCGGGGTGGCCGGATCGACTGGCGCGCCGATGTCAAGCAGACGCTCGGCGATCTCTTCGTGCTCGGGTTCGACGACTTCGACGTCCGCACTCCCGTCGGCATGCTCGCGCCATCGCAGAAGACCGCCGTCGCTCTCGCACGAGCGATGCGCGGCTGGGAGAACGGAGCCCGACTGCTCGTGCTCGACGAGCCGACCGCCTCGCTGCCCGGCGCTGATGTGGAGCGCCTGTTCGAGGCAATCCGTCGGGTGAAGGAACGCGGCGTGGCGATCCTGTACGTCTCGCACCACCTCGACGAAGTGTTCGAGATCGCCGATGAGGTCAGCATCTTGCGCGACGGTCGACGTGTCACGACGAAACCGACCGCAGACCTCGACCACGAGCGGTTGATCGAGCTGATGATCGGCCACAAACTCGAACGAACGAGTCAGGGCGAACGCGCGATGTCGGCGGATGTCGGCGGGCTTCGAATCAGCGGACTCACGGGCGGCTCGGTCCGTCACGTCGATCTCCATGTACTGCCCGGCGAGATCGTCGGGGTCGCCGGCATCACCGGCTCTGGCCGCGAGATGCTCGCCAAGCTCATCACCGGACAAGCGCCGAGCGACGCCGGCGAGGTCGTCGTCGACGGCAAGCCGATTCCGAACTTCGATCCTCGCGCGGCGATCCAGGCGGGGATGGCATTCGTGCCCGCAGACCGAGCCAGCCACGGTGTGATCCCGTTCGCGTCGGTGAGCCACAACCTGACACTCGCGAACGTCTGGCGGAACTGGCGCCGCGGTCGACTCGACCACAGCGGCGAGACCGACGAGGTGCAGGACTGGATCGGGCGGCTCGATGTGAAGACCTCCGGTACCGCGGTGCCGATCTCCGTGCTGAGCGGCGGCAACCAGCAGAAGGTGCTCTTTGGTCGCAGCCTCAGGCTCGCGCCGAGCGTCCTCGTGCTCGACGAGCCCACGAGTGGCGTCGACGTCGCCGCGAAGGACCAGATCCTGCGTCTGATCGACCAAGCTGCGCAGGAGGGAACTGCTGTCGTGGTCGTCTCCACCGACACCGACGAGCTCGTGCGTGTCGCCCATCGGATCATCGTGATGGTCGATGGGTCGATCATCGACGAGCTGATCGGGGCCGACATGACGGCCGACAACGTAGAACGATCGCAACTCTCGACCACCAAGACAGGACAACGATGACCACGACCATTGCCGCAGGGAACCGCGACGGTGCCGACGACATGCCATCTGCCGACGACAACGTCAGGCGGGTGGCTGCATCATCCTGGGTGACGAGGCTGGGCTTCAACCGCTTCAGCGGTCTCTATCTCCTCGGGGCGTTCTTCATCTTCTTCGGCCTGACCGAGAGCAACTTCCTGCTGTGGAACGGCAGCATCGAGTTCGTGCTGACCGAGAAGGTCATCGTGTGCATGCTGGCCCTCGCGTTCCTCATTCCGCTCACCACCGAGACCTTCGACCTGTCGATCGGCGCCACCATGGCGTTGAGCCTCGTGATCGTGAACAAGATGGCCCTCGAGACCGATCTCCCCGATGCGGTCGGGGCGATCGTTGGCATGGTCGCATGCCTGGCGGTCGGTGCGCTGAACGGGCTGATCGTCGTCAAGCTGCGGGTCAACAGCTTCATCGCGACCCTGGGCATGAGCCAGGTGATCGCTGCGTTGATCCGCCGAATCCACGACGGCGGCAACATCACGACCGCGCTGAGCGACAGCTACGTCAACTTCGGCAAGGGCGACCTCTTCTCGTTCAAGTGGCCGTGGTCGGAGAGCCAGGTCTCGCTGCCCTATTACTTCTTCTACGGACTGATCGTGGCCCTCGTCGTGTGGTACGTGCTCGAGCACACGCCGATCGGTCGCCACATGTTTGCGACGGGAGGCAACCGCGAAGCTGCGCGTCTCTCTGGTGTGAACACCGATCGGTTGTCGTGGGGAGCGCTGATCGCATCTGC
Organism: uncultured Acidimicrobiaceae bacterium; assembly: GCA_963791635.1. GTDB lineage: Bacteria > Actinomycetota > Acidimicrobiia > Acidimicrobiales > Ilumatobacteraceae > VFMC01. The sequence continues at coordinate 449,463 of CAWBTC010000017.1, read as the reverse complement.
CGGCATCGCAGGCTTCGCCGGATTGATCTACTCGTGGAAGTTCGCGACGTACACCTCGTCGGTCGGCCCGCCGCTGCTGTTCGTGGCCGTCGGCGCGGTGTTCTTCGGAGCGAGCCAGCTCAGAGGGCGCCCGAACGTCTGGGGAACGATCATCGCCGTGTACACCTTGGCGTTCGGGATCAAGGGCATCGGACTCCGGTACCCGCGTGAGATCGACTGGATGCAGCCGATGTTCGAAGGCCTGGTGCTGATCGTCGCCGTCGCCGTCGCAAGTCGCCAGGCGATCGTCAAGGTCGCGAAGCGCCGACCGGCATCGGTGACACCGACGGCAGGAAGCCCCCCGACCGTCGAGGCCGCAGCTGTGGGGACGACAGCAACCGATCGGGCCTCCGATGGATCTTGAACCCCGCACCGACCAGCCGCACCGGGAGATCCTGGGGTTCCTGCCACCCGATCTGATGGACTTCTCCGACCTCCAGTCGGGTCGAGCCCAACTGATGGCGATGTTGGGCGCTGCACCGGTTGAACTCCCCGACGGCGTCGTCGTCGAGGACCATCACACGTCGACCGCAGATGGCCATGAGCTGCTCGTGCGTCTGTACCGGCCTCGCTCGGCCGACACAGGATCTGCCGCCCTGTACTGGATGCACGGCGGCGGGATGATCCTCGGCAACGTGTCGATGGACGACGCCCTGTGTGCGGCGTACGCGACCTCGTTGGGCATCGTCGTGGCATCGGTCGAGTACCGGCTGGCGCCGGAGTTCCCCGATCCGACACCGATCGAAGACTGCTACAGCGGCCTGGTGTGGTTGTTCGGCGCGGCGGAGGCCTTGGGAATCGACGGCTCGCGGATCGCGATCGGTGGAGCCAGCGCAGGTGCCGGTCTGGCCGCCGGTCTCGCATTGATGGCGCGCGATCGCGGCACCGTCCGTCCGTGCTTTCAGCTGCTCCGCTATCCCATGATCGACGACCGGAACGAGACGGCCTCCAGTCACGCAATCACGGACGGTCGGGTGTGGAACCGCTCCGCCAACTCGATCGCCTGGTCGTCGTACCTCGATGGTCGTGCAGGATCGAGCGACGTCTCGGTGTATGCGGCCCCATCGAGGGCGATCGACCTCGCGGGCCTGCCGCCGGCCATCGTGACGGTCGGTGATCTCGACATGTTCCTCGACGAAGACATCGCCTACGCGCAGGCACTGCTCCGCGCCGGCGTGCCGACCGAGCTCCACGTCTACTCCGGCTCCTTCCACGGCTCCGACGTGATGGTGCCGCACGCCGACGCATCGCAGCGCTGGCGTCGTGACGAGCTCGCCGCACTGAGTCGAGCGTTCCTCACCGATCCTGCCTAGTGGCTCGTAGCGGCACCGACGAGGTCGGCTGTCGCGCACCGCAACCACGCCGACCTCGACTCGGTCGTCGGTGACCTCGTCGACTCGGGACGTCCATGTCTCGCGACGACGACGATGCTTCGTACAGTGACGCGTCATGGACGCGAACACGTTGCCCGACCTTGCCGCACTCATCGATCTGCGCGACAAGCGTGCGCTCGTCACGGGCGCGACCAGGGGCATCGGTGCGGCGACAGCTCGGCGGCTCGCGCAGGCCGGCGCACACGTGACCGTGGCCGACGTGGACCCGAGTGGCAGGGCAACCGCCGACGCGATCGTCGCCGACGGTTGGTCTGCCTCGTACGTCACGTGCGACATCACCGACGCCGAACAGCTTCGTGATGCCGTCGCGGCGGCGGCGGACGGCGAACGCCTCGACATCCTCGTGAACAACGCCGGGATCTTCCCCACCACCGGCCCGATCGATGCGGTGACCGATGACTTCGTCAGTCGGATGCTCGAGGTGAACCTGCGCGCCCAGTACAGCGCCTCGCGCGATGCAGCTCGATGGATGACCGAAGGTGGCTCGATCGTGAACATTGCGTCGATCGCCGGCATCCGTGGCGGCGCGAACATCACGGCCTACTCGGCGTCGAAGGCGGGCGTGATGGGACTCACGCGAGCGTTCGCGACCGAACTGGGGCCGAGGGGCATCCGTGTGAACGCGATCGCGCCCGGAGTGATCGACACCCCGGGCGTCCAAGACCAGATGGCGCCACTCAGGGCGGGCGGCATGGACATCGAGAAGGTCATCGCGGGCAACCCGTTGCGCATCGCCGGCCAGCCCGATCACATTGCTCGCGCGGCGCTGTTCCTCGCGAGCGATCTCGCCGCGTTCGTCACCGGCCACGTCCTCGTCGTCGACGGCGGCTACACCGCCTGACGCCCGACGCACGGGCGGCGGTCCGAATGCTCAACGCCGGCGCGTCACCTTGGTGGTGCTGGAGCCGGCGGGTGAGTTGGCGAACATCGCTTCACTGTCGAAGCCGATGCGATCCGTGGGAACGATCTCGATCACCACACGACCCGGGCTCTCGAGGTGGTGCACGAATGCGTCCTGCTTCGCGACGTCGCCTGGGCGTACCCGCTCGGCGAGCGCTCGGTAGAACCACGCGAGGGTCTCGTCGTCATCGTGCACGATCGCGTTGCCCTTGTAGGTGACGGCCTGGCTCACCCCGATGTCGGTGCCGCGGCTCGAGATCGCGACCGCAACGCGGGGCGCGCCTCCACGGCTGCGACTCGCTTGCGACGCCGGGTGCAGGTGACCCAGAAGCGCTCATCATGGGCGACGAAGTTCATGATCACCCCGACGGGGTCGCCGTCCTTCGTGCTCCACATGAACGTGCACTCGGTCTGCGTGTCGAGCAGCGTCTGCTCGCGCTCACCCGCCAGCGAGAACGTCGACACGTCCTCGTAGCTGTCGACGTAGTTCTTGCCTGCCTGCTCACTCATGTCGGTCCCCTCGGCGCTTCGGGCGTTTGGGCAGCTCGGCCCGAGGTGCAACCTACTCCTCGGTTAGTTTCGCCGCTGATGGCGGCGATCCGGGCAGTGGTGTTCGACTTCGGTGGCGTCCTGATCAGCCCGATCGTGGAGAAGGTGGCATTCATCGCCGACGGCCACGGAACCACGATGCACGAACTGCTGCACGTGCTGCTGGGGCCACGCGAGTCTGTCGCCGATCACCCCTGGCACCGCTGTGAACGCGGGGAGATCGCGGTCGCCGAGATCCAAGGACTGCTCGGACCCTGGGCCGACGAAGCCGGCATCGTTCTGCGTGGCAACGAGATCGAGGTGCTGCTCGAGGGCGGATACCGCGTGCTCTCGGAAGTGATCGAGCGGATCGACGCCCTCCGCAATGCCGGGTACCGCACGGGGTTGCTGACCAACACCTTCGTCGAGTTCCGGCCGACGATGGAGGCCGACATCGGCTTCCAGCACTTCGACGCAGTGATCGAGTCGTTCGCCGTGGGCTCACGCAAGCCGGAACCTGCGATCTATGCAGCCACGGCCGCGATGCTCGACGTGGCCCACGACGAGATCCTCTATCTCGACGACTTCGACCAGAACCTCGAGCCGGCAAGAGCGCTCGGCTGGCAGGTCATCCACGTCACCGGAGCCGCGCAGTCACTCGCCGCCCTCGACCGATTCGTCCCCATTCCCTGACAGGGACGCTCGGACGCCCGGCGCGTTGGATCAGGACCAGGCGTTCCAGCGGATGACGTTGTCGGCCGGTGGACGCTTGGCGAGCTTGAACTCCGTGCCGATGGTGTACGCCACGGGGAACAGACCAGCCTGGGTGTACTCGTCGTACGGGATGTTCAGCAGGTCGGCGACTTCGCGTTCGCTCTGCAGCGTCATGGTGGTCCAGGCCGATCCGAGCCCGCGCTCTCGCGCCGCCAGCATGAAGCTCCACACGCCGGGCAGGATCGAACCCCACCGCGACGCCTGGCGCGCAACCGGTGTGGTGTCGGTCATCCGATCGGCGAGCAACGGGACCATCATCACCGGCACGCGCTCGAAGTTCTCGGCCAGGTACGTGGCCGACTGCTGTACGGCGTCACCAGCATGCTCGGCCTGTGGCTTGCCCGAGGTCTGCGCATACACGAAGAAGTGCTTGCGATAGATCTCGGCCAGCGCCAGCTTCGTGGCCGCATCGTCGACGAACACCCAGCGCCAGCGCTGCGTGTTCGACCCCGACGGTGACTGGTGCGCGATCTCCACGCACTCAGTGATCAGCTCGCGCGGAACGGGCCGATCGAAGTCGAGCCGCTTGCGCACCGCGCGGGTGGTGGTGAGCACCTCGTCGGCCGAGAGCCCGAGGTGCCCGTCGACGAGCTCGCCCATCAGATCTCGCCCATCAGTAGGGCATCGTCCCGCCATCGACCGGGAACATGTTGCCGGTGATGTTGCGGGCGGCGTCGCTGGCGAGCATGACCGCAACGGCGGCCACCTCTTCCACCTTGTTCGGGCGCTTGATCGAGCTCTCCTGGGAGAACATGTCGATCAGTTCGTCGTAGCCGGCGACACCCATCGCGATGGCCGAGTCGGGACCCGTCTCGCGCACGATGTCGGTCTCGATGATGCCCGGCAGGATCGAGTTGACCGTGATGCCGAGTGCTCCGACCTCGGCGGCGGCCGCCTTGACGAGGCCGTTCACGGCGTGCTTGGTCGCCGCGTAGCCGGGGATGCCGGGCTTGCCGAGCTTGCCCTCCACCGACGACGTCACGATGATCCGACCTGCTTGGCGCTCCATCATGTGCTGCAACGCCCGTCGCATGCCCCAGAACACGTGATTGAGGTTCCAGTCGATCTCGAGGTTCCACTCCTCGTCGGTCATCGCGAACACCGGCGCGGTGTTGAGGACGCCACCCGAGTTCAGACAGCAGATGTCGAGCTTGCCGTACTTCTCGATCGTGAAGTCGATGAGACCCTCGACCGTTGCCTGCTTCGAGGCGTCGCCGCCGTAGAAGGCAGCGCGGTCGCCGGCGTTCATCTCCTCCAAGCACGTCAGGCCCTTGGCCTCGTCACGACCGTTGACCACCACCGAGGCGCCTTCGGCAAGGAAGGCCTCGGCCATCGCTCGCCCGATGCTGCGGGTGCCACCCGTGATGCAGGCGACCTTTCCATCCAACTTCTTGCTGTTGGCCACGCTTTCCATGTGATTCAGTCCCCCTGCATCAGTACGGCGACGTGCCGCCGTCGATCGAGATCATCGATCCCGTGATTCCAGCTCCGGCATCGGATGCCAGCAATACGGCCACCAGGGCCACGTCCTCGCACTCGTTCAGCCGCTTGATCGCCGACTGCTGAGCGAACACCTCGAGCAGGCCCTCGTAGGTGAGACCCATCGCTGCGGCTGCCGGCGGGCCGGCGGTGCGCATCTCGTCGGTCTCGATCGCGCCCGGGCACAGCGCGTTCACCGTGATGCCCATCGTGCCGACCTCTTTGGCTGCCGACTTGCACAGCCCGTTGATCGCGTGCTTCGAGGCGACGTAGCTGGAGATCGCCGGCTTGCCCATCTTGCCTTCGACCGAGCTCATCGCCATGATCCGGCCCCAGCCCTGGGGGATCATGTAGTTGAGCGCCGTGCGCATCGTCCAGAACGTGTGCCAGAAGTTCCACAGCATGGCGTCTTCCATCGCTGCGTCGGTCATCTGCGCCACCGGGGCGTAGTCGCTGCCGCCGCCGGCGTTGGGCACGAGGATGTCGATCTTGCCGAAGTGCTCGACCGTGCCGTGCACGATCGCCTCGCAATCCTCGCGCTTCTTCACATCGCCCGCGATGAAGTGCACCCGGTCGCCAGCGTTCAACTCGGCGATCGACCCTGCAGCCTTCTTGGCGTCGCGGCCGTTGATGACGACCTTCGCCCCCTCGTCGAGGAAGGCCTTGGCACACGCCAGACCGATTCCTCGAGTTCCTCCCGTGACGCACGCGACACGGCCGTCGAGCACACCCATGACACACCCCTCTTCTGGTCCCCCACTTCGGACGCGCCGTAACTTATCTGCCGATCACTTACTCGTGTGCAGCCGAGGGACATTCCCTTCGGGCATCGGCAGCCCCGGTTCGGCGGGCCTGGCGTTCCCACGCCTTCGTGTGATCCACATGAGCGCGTCGCTGGCGGTCGACCTGGCGCCACACGGCATCCGGTTGAACTGCGTGTCGCCCGGAGTGATCCGCGTGCCGACGTCGGGAGAAGATGCGAACCGGAACATTCAGCATCGCCTGAGTAGGGTCGGGCGGATGAGCGACCACTTCGACGTGTTGGTGGTGGGCGCGGGCATCTCCGGCATCGGCGCCGCCTATCACCTGCAGACCCTCTGCGCCGACCGTACGTACACGATCCTCGAGGGTCGCGACGACATCGGCGGCACGTGGGATCTGTTCCGCTACCCGGGCGTGCGCAGCGACAGCGACATGCACACCCTCGGGTACTCGTTCAAACCGTGGACCGCGGCCAAGTCGATCGCAGATGGTCCGTCGATCATGGAGTACCTGCGCGAGACGATCGCCGAGCACGACATCGACCGACACATCCGTTTCGGACACCTCGTCACCACCGCCGAGTGGTCGAGCGACGACGCACGCTGGACGGTGACCGCGACCACCAAGGCCACGGGCGAAACCGTCCGACTCACGTGCAACTTCCTGTTCATGTGCTCGGGCTACTACTCGTACAAGGAGGGCTACACGCCCGAGTTCGCCGGACGCGACCGTTTCCAGGGGCAGATCGTGCACCCACAGAAGTGGCCAGACGACCTCGACTACGCCGGCAAGAGGGTCGTGATCATCGGCTCGGGCGCAACCGCGATGACCCTCGTGCCGGCGATGGCCGACACGGCAGCGCACGTCACGATGCTCCAGCGCTCCCCTACCTACGTCGTGTCCGCTCCCGACCAGGACGCGATCGCCAACGGTCTCCGCAGGGTGCTGCCCGGCAAGCTCGCCTATGCGATCACGCGCAAGAAGAACGTCGCGTTGCAGCAGTTCTTCTACGGTCGCACGCGCACCCAGCCCGACAAGGTGAAGCAGACGCTGCTCAAGCGGGTGCGCAACGAACTCGGCCAGGGCTACGACGTCGACAAGCACTTCACACCGACCTACAACCCGTGGGACCAGCGGATGTGTCTCGTGCCGAACAGCGACCTGTTCAAGGCGATCAGAGGTGGCATGGCCTCGGTCGTCACCGACACGATCGACACCTTCGACGAGACGGGCATCACGCTCGCGTCGGGTGAGCACCTCGATGCCGACATCATCATCACCGCCACCGGCCTCGACCTCGTCACGCTCGGTGAGACGACGTTCGCCGTCGACGGCGAGAGAGTCGACTTCGCCGACACCTGGACGTACAAGGGCATGTCGTACTCGGGGGTGCCGAACCTGGTGTCCGCGTTCGGCTACATCAACGCGTCGTGGACGCTGCGCGCCGACCTCACCAGTGAGTACGCGTGTCGTCTGCTCAACCACATGCGCGACACCGGCACCGTGCAGTGCACACCCCGACTGCGCCCGTCCGACGCGAACATGCCGCAGCGCCCGTGGATCGACGACTTCTCCGCCGGCTACATGCAGCGCGTGATGCACCGGCTCCCCAAGCAAGGCGACCGTGAGCCGTGGATCAACCCACAGAGCTACACCCGGGACAAGAAGATGTTCCGCAAGGCCCCCCTCGATGACGGCTGCATGCAGTTCACCAAGCCCCGGGTCCGCGAGACGACACCCGCCTGACCGACCCATCCTGTTGCGCGAGATCTGTGGCGCTGGTTCCGCGTCAACTGGCGCGGGTGCGGCGGGTCTTCGGCGAGTGGACGAGATCGCCGGCGAGGACGGCCCTGACCGCTTCGATCGCGCGCAGGTGGATGTCCTGATCGTCGCTCAGCGCATCCGTCATGCCGGCGATCACGGCGGTGATGAACACCTGCACCAGCGGGCGGTTCGCAGGGGTGATCTCGCCCGACCTCACCCCTGCGTCGACGATCCGCTCGAAGAAGTGGTCACGGTGGCTGGCGCGTTCGTGCAGCGCTTGCTGCAGGTCCATCCGGCGCTTCATGTCGGTGCGGGCGGCCGCGAGGAACTGGGCCAGCGTCGGGTCTTCTTCGTTCAGCTCGTGCGTCGCCATGAGGATCGTGAGCAGCTGATCGGCGAACGACTGCGTGGGGTCGAGCACCTCTTCGAACCGCGTGTACACCTGGTCGCGAGCATCGTCGTGCACGGCGAGGTAGAGGTCGCGCTTGGAGGGGAAGTGGTAATAGAGCGCCGCCGTGGTCATGAACGCAAGATCGGCGATCTCCTTGTTCGTCGCCGCTTCGTAGCCGCGCTCGGCATACACGCCACGTGCGATGTCGAGGATCCGCCGGCGGGTGTCGTGGGCCTTCACCTGCGGCGGTCGGCCGAGCTTGCGGACCGGGCGCCCCGGAGACGCGTACGACGAGCGCTCGTTCCCCGGGACAACCATGGCCGACAGTATGGCGCGCCTCGCGAACTCCTGATGACTCGCAGCGACCCTCACCCGGAGCGGCCCGACCGGGCCGCACGAGGTGTCATCAACCAGGTGCCTGGGAGTTGATGTCGTCGGGCATCTCGCCAAAGGCGCTCACCACCGACCGGACCGCGACGAACTCGGTGCCGGACAGCACCTGTCGGCCCGCGAGCCGGTCGGGACTCAGTTCGAGTACCCACACGTCGGCCGGCCCGCTACAGCCAGCAGACCGAACGGCCACCACCAGTTGGTCGATCGCCAGCCACCCGATCGGCGACACCGACTGCCCGAGCATCGCCTCGGCTCCCTGCAGGCGCAGGTTCGCATCGACGCTCGACAGATCGAGCGCCGATCCGCTCCCACCGGGCACCACCATCGTGCGCACCGTGCCCGCACACTCACCCGCCCGGAACGCGAGCGATCCACCCATCACGGTCGACAGGGTGAGGTCACCGACCGGTTCGGAGCTCTCGTACACGTCGAACAGACCGAGCGACGGCAGCGAGCTGCCGTGGATGTGCATCTCGTCGCCGTGGTCGTGTACGAAGTACACCGTCGATCCGTTCACGTCGGCCTCGATCTCGACGATCTGGGTGGCGGTGTCGTCGAGGGTGGCGATCGGCTGCACGTTGGCACCGCGGTTGCTGGCGAGGAACAGGCCCTCGACGCCGTCGGCGGCGGTGCCCGCAGCGATGATGTTCTTGCCGGCCGGGTGATAGACGGCCACATCGGTGTGGGCGAGGAAGCTGATATCGAGGCGATCGCTCGCATCGTGCGAGTCACGCCACACCAGCGCGCCGTCCTTCACGGCCGGCGCCACGAGCGCCTTGCCGGTCGGGTACGACCACCGCACCCCACGGTTCTCGGCGAAGTATCCGGTGGCCCTGGCACCATCGGCGTCGACGACGATGTCGCCGCCCGACAGCACCTGATCTCCCGCGGGTGACCACTGCAACGGCCCGGACGGTTCCGCGTCGAGCTCGGCGAGGCACTGCGCGCTCGACCCGTCCGGTGACAACTCGAGCAACTGACCATCGACGACCGCCGTGATCGCCCCGGTGGTGCCGGCGGCGGTGAGCGCACAGGGACCTGCAGCGACCGGGTTGGGGAACGACGACTCCGTCGCAGTGGTCGGCGTGGCGACCGGGTCGGACGAATCGGTGGCGGCCGTGCCGCCCGGCCGAACGGTCGTGTCCGGACTGGTGTCGGGGCCCGTGGCCTGACTGGAATCCGGGCTCGCGACGGTGGCCAGCTCGGTCGTGACAGCTGGATCGGTGTTCGCAGTGGCGGAGTCGGCCGACGGACCTGTCGCGGTCTCGCTGCACGAGGACAGCAACGCGAGGGCCGTGACGAGTGCGCATGCTCGACGGCAGTGGATCCGACCCATCGACCACGGAACTTACTCTCGACACGCTGGCTGAGTGTCCACCTGCCACACTGCCGACGTGTCCCGACCGGTGCTCGCCCTCGCAACGGTGTTCGTGATCGCGGGGCAGACCTCGTGCACGGGCGTCACCGACGACGCGATCGGCTCACCGCGACGGACGCCGGCGACCGCTCCCGAGACGACCGGACCGGCGATCTCCACCACGGTGCCCACGACCACGACCACGACCACGACCACGACCACGACCACGACCACGACCACGGTGCCCACGACCACGACCTCACCGGTGTACGTGTTCCCCTTCGTCGGTCGCGTCGTGAGCTACGGCACCACGCACCACGACTACCCGGCCGTCGACGTGTTCGGCTGTCGATCGACCGTCGTCGCACCCACCTCGGGCGCCGTGCTCGAGGTGAGCATCGTCGACCGCTGGGATCCGGCGGTCGACGACCCCGCCACGCGCGGCGGGAAGTTCGTCTCGATGCTCGGAGATGACGGGGTTCGCTACTACGTGGCGCACCTCGGCGAGGTCGCCGTCGCGCCGGCGCAACGGGTCGACCCCGGATCAGCGCTCGGTGTGATGGGCCAGACCGGCAATGCCCGCAACTCCGAGTGCCACACCCATCTCGGGATCGCGTGGGCCTGTCCCGCATCGGAGTGGCAAGTGCGGCGCGGACGGATCTGGCCGGCGCCGTACCTCGACGCGTGGAAGGCCGGCGAGCAGCGTTCGCCCGCCTCAGAGGTGCGCCAGGCCGAGGAGGAGCAGCCCGACGCGTGCGACGAGGCCACGGCGCTCGTCGCCGGCGAGTCGTGAACGAGCGGCGGACGCTCGGTATCGTCGGCCGTGATGCCGTCATGAACCCGCCGTCCGAGCCGGGATCGGGCATCCACCCCGCGGTGACACCCAGCGGCGCCGCGGCAGGAGCTGCGACTGGAGATGCGATCGACGCGTCGAGCGCCGTCGGTGGCATCGGCGGACACAGGCTCGGCATCGTGGCGGTGTCCATGGCCAACGTCTTCTGGTCGTTCGGTGGCGTGCTCGGCAAGTCGACCGGCGCGAGTGGCGAGGTCCTGTCGTTCTGGCGGATGTGGGTGGCAACCGCCGTGATGCTCGTCGTCGCCGTGGCGATGCGTCGCGTGCCCACGTGGCCCGACATCCGCCGCGCTGCACCGCTCGGGGCACTGTTCGGCCTGAACATCTGTGCGTTCTTCATCACCCTCGAGTACGTCAGCATTGCGATCGCGCTCATCGTCGGAGCACTGACCCCGGTGGTCGCACTCCCCATCGCGGCGCGGTTCATGGGTGAGCAGTTGAGCCCCACCAAGATCGGCTGTGCCATCGTCGCCGTCGGTGGTGTGGTGCTCGCCGTCCTCGCTGCGCCCGGCGGCGGCGCCGACGCCAACACCGCGATCGGCTACGCCTGGGCGGTCGCCTCGCTCCTGGTGTGGGTGGCGTACCTGCTGGTGAGCAAGCGGGTGCGCGAGCAGGTGGACACCGTGCAGTTCATGACCGTCATGTCCGGTGCCGGTGCGGTCATGGTGTCCGCGATCGTCGTCGCGGTCAGTGCCGACCTCGGCGAGGTGAGCGGCACCGACTGGTGGTGGGTCGTGATGCTCGCGATCGGCCCGGGCCTCATCGGCCACGGTCTGGTGGCCTGGGCGCATCCGAGGGTCGACTCGTCGGTGTCGTCGCTGCTCATCCAGGCCGAGCCAGTGGGCGCTTCGATCGCCGCGTGGGTGTTCCTCGACCAGCGGGTGTCGCTCATGCAGGGCATCGCGATGGTGGTGGTGCTGGTCGCCCTCGGCTACCTCGCGTCGCCGCGAGGCCCGAGAGGTGAACCTGGCCCTCGACGAAGCGGTCACCTGACCCGTTCGAGTTGCCGGGCCGGGACGCGACACGACCCGGGCTCCTCGCAGAGGCCCGGGCCGTGTGCGGTGCGGTTGCCGACGCTGGAGGCGTCAGCGAGCGATCACTCGCCGCGGACGCGCTTGATGATGTCGCTGGCGATGTTCGGCGGCACTTCCATGTACTGCGCGAACTGCATCGTGTAGGTGGCCCGGCCCTGGGTGCGCGAGCGCAGGTCGGTCGAGTACCCGAACATCTCCGACAGCGGGATCGAGGCCCGGATCACTTGGGCATTGCCCTGTGCTTCCATTCCTTCGATGCGACCACGGCGGCTGCTGAGATCGCCCATGACGTCACCCATGTAGTCCTCCGGGGTCACGACTTCAACCGCCATGATCGGCTCGAGGATCACCGGCTTGGCCATCTCTGCAGCCTTCTTGAACGCCATCTGACCGGCGATCTTGAACGCCATCTCCGAGGAGTCGACGTCGTGGTACTGGCCGTCGACGAGCGAGGCCTTGACGTCCACGGTCGGATAGCCGGCGAGCACACCGGAGTCGAGCGCCATCTGCATGCCCTGGTTGACCGGCTGGATGTACTCGCGGGGAATGCGACCGCCGCTGATCTTGTCGGCGAACTCGTATCCCTTGCCCGGGTTGGGCTCGAGCGAGATCTTGACCACCGCGAACTGACCCGAACCACCGGACTGCTTGATGTGGCGGTACTCGACCGACTCGACGGTCTTGGTGATCGTCTCGCGATACGCGACCTGCGGCTTGCCGACGGTGGCATCGACGTTGAACTCACGCATCATCCGGTCGACGAGGATCTCGAGGTGAAGCTCGCCCATGCCCGAGATGACCGTCTGGCCGGTCTCTTCGTCGGTGCGCACCCGGAACGTCGGGTCCTCGTCGGACAGCGACTTGAGCGCCTTGCCCAGCTTGTCCGAGTCGTCCTTGGTACGCGGCTCGATGGCCACGTGGATGACCGGCTCGGGGAAGATCATCCGCTCGAGGATGATCGGGTTGCTGCGGTCACACAGGGTGTCGCCGGTCGTGGTGTCCTTGAAGCCGAGGCCGGCCACGATGTCGCCGGCCATGGCCACGTCGAGGTCCTCGCGCTGGTTCGCGTGCATCAGCAGGATGCGGCCGAGGCGCTCCTTGCGTTCCTTGGTGGAGTTGTAGACCTCTTCGCCCTTGTTGATCGAACCCGAGTACACCCGGAAGTAGGTGAGCTTGCCGAACGGGTCGGCCACGATCTTGAACGCCAGCGCGGCGAACGGCTCGGCTTCGCTGGCCTGGCGGGTGACGATCTCGTCTTCGTGGTGCGGCTTCACGCCGGTGGTCGGCGGGATGTCGAGCGGGCTCGGCAGGAAGTCGATGACGGCGTCGAGCATGGGCTGGACGCCCTTGTTCTTGAACGCCGAACCACACAGGATCGGCACGAAGTCGAACGCGAGGGTGCCCTTGCGGATCGCCCGCTTCACTTCTTCTTCGGTGACGTCCTCGCCGGCGAGGTACTTCTCCATCAGCTCGTCGTCGCTGGTGGCGATCGTCTCCAACAGCTCCTCGCGATACTGGTTGGCCTCGTCGATCTGGTCTGCCGGGATGTCGACCTCGTCCCACTTGGCGCCGAGCTCTTCATCGAGCCAGATGAGCGCCTTCATCTTCACGAGGTCGATCAGACCGGCGAACGGCTTGTTGCTCTCGGGGCCGCCGGCACCGACGGGCAGGTGGATGACGGCGGGAACCGCGTTCAGCCGGGTCTTCACCATGTCGACCGTGCGGTAGAAGTCTGCACCGATGCGGTCCATCTTGTTGACGAAGCACATGCGCGGGACCTTGTACTTGTTGGCCTGACGCCACACGGTCTCGGTCTGGGGCTCGACGCCGGCGACGGAGTCGAACACCGTGACGGCGCCGTCGAGCACACGCAGCGAGCGCTCCACCTCGATGGTGAAGTCCACGTGGCCAGGCGTGTCGATGATGTTGATGCGGTGGTTGTTCCAGATGCACGTGGTGGCAGCGGAGGTGATCGTGATGCCACGCTCCTGCTCTTGGGCCATGTGGTCCATGGTGGCTGCACCGTCGTGGACCTCACCGATCTTGTAGCTCTTGCCGGTGTAGTAGAGGATGCGCTCGGTGGTGGTCGTCTTCCCGGCATCGATGTGGGCCATGATGCCGATGTTGCGGGTGCGCTCCAGGGGGAATTCGCGCTTGGCCATCGTTGGTTCTCGTTCCTCTACTTCGACGACGTCGTCGACCTGATGCGACGCCGAACTGCGTCACACGTTGCTGCTGGCGCGCACGCCGGACCGGCCGCGGGCACAAGGGTCGATGCTACCGTCCGACCCAGCGGGTTCCCACGTATCGCCGGCCCGGACGAGCGCCCTGAGAGCGCACGACGCCGACCTCAGACGGCGTGTGGGCGACGGGCGCGAACCATGAGCAGACCGATCATGAGCAGGGCCGAACCGAAGACGAGGAGCTGCAGCGCCTCGCCTCCGGTGACCGGGAGTCTGCTGGAGGGCGACACGGTCGAACTCGGCGTGCCCGGAGGCGGCACGTTCGACGCCGGGTCCCGCACGATGCCCGCATCCCAGGTGGGATCTGTCTCGCCGGCAGCGAGATCGGTGGCCGCGGCGAGGCCGTCGACGGGGTCGACGTCGGAGTCGACGGCGTCGACGCCGCCTTGGTCGCGGGACGTGACGACCATGCCGGCAGGCAGGTTCGACACGCCGATCGACCAGGCGCCGGGCTGGAGGCCGGTGAATCGGTAGATGCCGTCTGCGTCGGTGGTGGTGCTGTCGACTGCGATGCCACGAGGGCCGTAGAGCGACACCACCACACCAGGCACGCCCGGTTCGCCGCTGTCCTGCACGCCGTCCATGTCGCCGTCTTCCCATACTCGGTCACCGATCGCGGCACGCTGGAAGACTCCTGCGTCGATCGTGGGGTCATGCTCACCGGAGCCGAGCTCCACGAATTGCGACTGACCGGTCTGGGGATGTGCGTCGGAGTCGCGCTCGTCCGCCAAGGGATCGGCACCGGCATCACGAGTCGTGGCGCTGTAGCCCGATGGCACCTCGAACTGGACGACGTAGCCGCCGGGCCGCAAACCGGTGAAGGCGTAGAGCCCGGCGCCGTCGGTGGCGGTGACGGCCAAGCTCGTGCCGCCGGCCGTGAAGAGCCGCACCGTGACGCCGACCACCGGGGCCTCGCCGTCGTTCTGCACGCCGTCGAGGTCGCCGTCGTACCACACCCTGTCGCCCAGCGACGCGAGGCGGAAGACGCCGAGGTCCCAGGTGAGGTCGTTCTCGCCGCCGCCGAGGTGTGTGGGCGCGGTCCGCCGCGTCGTCAGATCGACATCTGAGTCGAGTTCGTCCGAGGTGGGTCCGCCGCCACCGGTGTCGCGATCGGTGATCAGGTGATCAGCGGGCGGCACGAACTCGAGCAGGTAGGTGCCCGGGTCGAGACCCGTGAAGGCGTACCGGCCGTTCGCGTCGGTGGTGGTGGTGGCCACCACCACGTCGCCCGGCGTGAGAAGGCGTACCGTCACCGCCGCCACGCCGGGTTCGCCGTCGTCCTGCACGCCGTCGACGTCACCATCGAGCCAGACCCGGTCACCGATCGATGAGACGAGCGGTCGGTACCCCGATGGGTCGTCGTCGACCGGGTTGGGCAGCGCGCCGGTGGACGGTGGCACCGGGGTGCCGGTGACGCTGCCGAGGTTGACGTAGTCGACTCCGGCGAACTGGGGCGTCGAGACACCGGTCTCGGCGCAGGTGATCGACTGGCCAGGCAGGAGAAGGCTGGGGGCGCCTGGCAGAACCGGGCAGCTGATCGACCCCTCCAGGTCGTCGACGACTGCGACGGCCGACAACGGCCAGTCGCCGGAGTTCGTCACCGCGTAGCGCCACACGACCCCGGTCCCGGCGTCGATCTGCGGCCGGGTGGGCGCAGTGTCGGCATCTTCGTCGTTGGTGTACTTCTTGATCGTGATCGCCGGGGTCGGCACGAACGCGTGCGTCGGATCGCTCACCGGTCCGACCGACGCGGGGCCAGTCGGAGTGCTGATCGCGTCGACACCGGTGGCAGTGCCGGTGGTGCCGTACTGTCCGGTGGTGGTGTCGGCCAGACCGATCGGGCCCGGAAGCACGCACCATGAGGTGGCGCCGGCGGCAAGCGTGAGGCCCTGACACACGAGCCCGCGGCGGTCGTCGACCACCTGCACGTCGGACAGCTGCACGTTGCCGGTGTTGGTCACGGCGTAGGCCCACCACACCCCGGTGCCATCGGGCACGACATGGTTGGCCACCATGTCGGACCCGCCTGGCAGGTCGGCGTCGTCGGTGCCGGTCACCACGGGAGCCGTTGCCGTCAACAGACCTCCGACGGTCGCTCCCGGATCGGCGAGCAGCGTGTAGGTCTTGATCGCGAGCCCGGGGTCGGTGCCGAAGTGGTGTGACATCTCGGTCAGGGGCGTCATCGCCCCGACGGTGCCCGGTGTGAGTTCGGCGTCTGCGGTCAGGGTGGCGGTGTTGTCGTACTGGCCGCCGGAGGCGAAGCCCGTGGCGGTGCACGTGAGTGCTGCGCCGACGGCAAGGGTGAACGGCTGGCCGTTCCCGGCGCCGGCGCCGTTGCAGTCGACCACGCTCTGCAGGACCCGGTCGTCGGTGACCTGTGCGTTGTCGAGCGCGACGTTGCCGGTGTTCGAGACGACGTAGGTCCACGTGACCGCGCCGCCCGTGGGCACGACAGGGTTGGTGGTGCCGTCGCCGGGCGGGCACCCGCCAGCGGGACCCGTGGCCCCGGTGGGCGTGTCGGCGTCGCAGCCGTTGGTGGCCTTGACGAGCGACATCACCGGGACGGGCTGGAACAGACCGACGTCCACCGACAGGTTCGAGGTCGCGTCGCTGTCACCGTCGTTCACCGGCTCGGTGCCGACCGAGAGCTCCACGTGGCCGGCGAGAGCGTTGCCCGTGACACGGCTACCGCCGTTGTTGTCATTGTCGGTGTCGTCGTTGGCGTCGCCACCGTCGGCGATCGACGAGGTACGCCAGCCGGAGGGCACCGCGACCTGCACTCGGTACGTGGCGGGGCGGAGGTTGGTGAACCGGTAGCGGCCGATGGCGTCGGTGACCATGCCACCGGGCGCATCGTCAGCGGTGTCGAGGATGCCGTCCGCGCCGACCTCGATCTCGGTGCTGCCGTCGGCTGCGTAGAGCCGTACGGGCACGCCTGGCACACCGGGCTCGCCGATGTCGAACACGCCGTCGTCGTCGACGTCGGACCACACGAGGTTGCCGACGCTGACGGGTCGCCAGAGACCGAAGTCGAGGGTGTAGTTGGCGTCGTCGTCGCTGGCCGGATCGGTCACGCCGACGGGCGTGGCGTCGATGTCGGCGGTCGGCTCTGCTGTGGGGGTCAGGTCCACCGTCGCCGTGCGGATCCCGCCGAAGGCGTTCGTGCCGTTGTCGTCGTCATCGTCGTTGTCGAGGTCGGCATCCGGTGCCGGCTCGGAGTCATCCGCGCCCGTGCGGCCGGTCGAGCTCTGATACCCGACGGGGGCGACCACTTCCACCTCGTACTGGCCGCTCGAGAGCAATGGGAACAGGTATCGGCCGTCGATGTCGGTGGTGGTCGTGCTGATCACCGCCGCGCCCTGACGGAGCATGACGGTGACACCGGGGATGCCCACTTCACCGGTGTCGACGACCCCGCTGTCGTCAGCGTCATCCCAGACGAGGTTGCCGATCGAGAGGGGACGGAAGAAGCCGAAGTCCACCGTCGCGTTGGCCCGCTCGTCCTCGGTGGTGTCGGCGTGGCCCGGCGTGGTCGGCTCACCGAGAGGCTCGAACGAACCCAGCGTCACCGACTTCGAACGGACGATCGCGCCGCTCGCATCGGTGGCGCTGCCGTTGTCGTCGCCGTCGGTGGCAACGCCGTCAGGATCGGGCGTGGCGGCGCCTTCATGGGGACCGGTGGCCGACGTGTTCTGACCGGTGCTCGATCGGAATCCGGTCGGTGTCGCCACCTCGATGACGTACGTCCCGGGAGCGAGGTCGGTGAAGCGGTAGTAGCCCCCGCTCGACGTCGTCTGCGACGCGAGCGCAGTGCCGTCGGGGATGCCGTTGTCGTCGGCGTCGACAGAGAGGCGGACGGTGACACCGTCGATGCCTGGTTCGCCCACCTGGAAGCTGCCGTCGTTGTTGCGGTCGTCCCACACGAGGTCGCCGACGGAGTAGCGCGAGGCGTAGCCCGCGTCGTACGTGTGGTCGTTCTCGCCGGCGCTGCCGACGGAGATCGCCACCTGGCCGGTGCCCTCGTCCGCGTCGGAGTCGACGGCGTCGTTGGAGCCGGCTGCATCACGTTTCGTGATCGGACGCGAGATCCCACCGATGGTGACCGTTGTGGGGAAGACGATCGTGGCGGTCGCGCCCTCGGTCATCTGCGGCACACCGAAGTCCACGCCGGGCGCGTCGCTGAACCGACCGTCGCTGGAGAATCGGTACGCGCCGTTGCTGTCGGTGACGACCGTGTACGTGGTGGTGCCGATCTCGAGGCTGACCGGCACACCGGGCACCGCCGGCTCGCCCGGGTCCTGCATGCCGTTGCCGTTCTCGTCGGCCCAGACGCGGTTGCCGACCTCGACCGGCGCCATGTCGCACAGCGCGACCAAGTCACCGAGTCCGTTGACCTTGCCGAACGTGAGCGTCTTCGAGCGCCCCACAGGGCAGTTCAGACCCGAGCTGTCACACTTGTCGAACAGTTGGAAGAAGCCCATGGCAAGGCCCGTGACGTTGCTGTTGCGACGGATGCCGCCGGCCCGCCAGTCGGAACCGTTGGTGGTGCTCGGATCGAACACGGTGTGGGCAACCGTGGTGAAGCCGGGCACCTTGGCCAGCCCACCGATGGAGACCTCCTGGTGGTTGCTGCCCGGACCGGTCGTCGTCGCGAACCCGTCGGTGTAGAACTCCTTGCCGCCAGGGCCCTGTGTGGTGCCGACAGCCGACGACGTACGCGTGCCGCAGACACCGTTGTTCTCCAGCACCCACGTGCTGCCAAATGGGCAGGCACGGAGCAGCTCGCCTCCGGCGACGCCCTCGCCGCCGCCGCCGTTGGTGCCGGCAGGCACGTCTTCGCCGGCCTGATCGCCGAAGCGATCTCGGATGCCGAGGATCAGCGAGCCATCGTCGTCGACCTCGATGTCGCTGAGCATCGGCTGGGTGTAGGCGCAATACACGGGCGTGCTCGAACCATCGAAGACGTTGCGGGACGTCCACGGGTTCCAGTCGCCGAGCGCGCCATTGGGGCCGCAGCTGTTGCCGGGCCTCCCGCGGGTGTACACGAGGGACGACTCGAACAACGGAGCTGCAGTGAAGGTTGTCGCCACCGGGTCGAAGCCGTACACGTACAGGCGAAGGTCATTGGTCGTCGGGCCGCTGCACACCGAGCCGACGAGCAGTTGGGCGTCGAGGCGGCCGAGACCGAAGGGCCGCACGTCGGCCGGGGCACATGCGCCGGCGGCGCCCGTCGCGAGCGGGATCGGAACGGGGGCGCCGACCGTGGCTGTCGCCGTGTCCACGGGGTAGAGCTGGCGGTCGGCGAGGTTCACGACCCAGAGCGTGGATCCGTCGGGCGAGAGATGGAGGTCGCCGAGCGAGGTGGTGCCGACCGCGTCCCAGTACTGACCGTCCTGCAGCCAGTCGCCCGACACGGAGCTCGGGTTGGGCGCGTACGTGGCACGGTCGGCGAGGCTGCCCGCGTTCGGGATGGTGGCGAACACGGTCGCTCCGCCGGTGCTCGGGTCGATCTGGTAGATCGCACCGGGACCGCCGGGACCGAAACCGGCGTAGACCTTGGTGTAGGCCGCGAGGTAGAGCATTCGGGTGGCCCGCTGGTACTCGATGCCGAAGACGCTGCCGATCTCGCTGTTCGCGGCGAGCGCGACGGGGGTTTCGGTCGGGACGGGTCCGCCCCACGACGAGCCGCTGGCGCTGTAGGAGAACGACTTGATCGTGGCGAAGCCGGCGCCGGCGCCGTAGACGGGATCGCCGAAGGTCATGCAGCTGGTGACGAGCGTCGGGTTGTCCTGGCAGAACTCGTCCGGACGGTTCACACCCACGAGCAGGTGTGCCCCCGAAGCGGCGAACTGCACGAGGCCACCGTTGTCGATGCCGAGCGGTCCGGGTTCGAACCCGGCAGGCAGCACGGTCACCTCGATGCGACACGGCGTGCCGGGCAGGTTCGTCAGGTTGTAGACGCCACCGCCGGCATCGACGGCCGTCACCGCCGCGGCGTAGGTCTCGCCGTCACCGGTCCCCGCGGTGGTGTCGCCGCCATCGTCGGTGAGGCATGTGGCCGTCACGGTTGCACCGGCGACACCGCTGTCGAGCGCAGGGTTGGTGACATCAGCTGCGAGGTTGCGTACGCCGTTCGCGTTGTGGTCCTGGAACAGGCGGACGACGATGTTGCCACCGGCAGGAACCGGTGCTGCCTCGATCGTGCGCAACGGCGGCGCAGTCGCGACGACCACACCGAGGAGCACGATCGCTGCCGAGAGGCGCACGCCCATGCGTCGCGGCGGGATCATGATGCGCGGCGGAGCGGGTTGAGCACGCCGCTCGGCACGGCCCCGAGGTTGTGAGGAGAAGTGGAC
This sequence comes from uncultured Acidimicrobiaceae bacterium, assembly GCA_963791635.1. Classification (GTDB taxonomy): domain Bacteria; phylum Actinomycetota; class Acidimicrobiia; order Acidimicrobiales; family Ilumatobacteraceae; genus VFMC01. Next base: position 429,196 of record CAWBTC010000017.1, on the reverse strand, counting down.
CTGCGAGTGCATCACCTCGCAGTACTCGTAGAGCGCGTCGCTCGAATGCTGATCCATCGAGATGAACTCGATGCCGCTGATCGAGCCATGTGGCGTGGCCCGCACGCTGCGCACCACACCGACGGCGACGACCGACGTGCGATCGACCATGCTCGGCACGTCGAAGCAGACCTGTACCTCCTGGCCGACCTCGACGGGCTCGTCAGTGATCGCGCCGGCGCCGTAAGGGGTGAGGTCGACGATCGTGGCGCCCGCGTCGGCGACGCTGCCGACGAACTCGGTGGTGATGCGAGGTGCACGACGGAGCTGACGCGTCCCGTTCAGGCATCGCATCACGTCGAGCATGACGGCGATCGCCCACATCGTGACGGCGAGCAGCGCGGCCCGCTCGGAGATGGCCATCGCTGGCAGCCAGTCGGTGAAGCGGTCACTGATCCCCACGAGCGGCACCACGATGGCGAGACCGGCGAGCGTGACCGCGATCGGCCGGTTGGAGGTGAACTCGCGGAATGCGCCATGGCGGGGCTGCATCCGACCTGCACCGATCACAGGATCGCCGGCACCGAACAGCGCGGCGACCGACGAACCCATCGTGATGAACGACCAACGCGCCCGGTCACCCCAGTCGAGCCGGCCGAGCGAGGCCTTGCGCAGCGCGATCGCCTGCAGCACCATCCACGGCAGCCACAGACCCACGAAGCCGAGCACGGGACCGCGCATCGGCAGTTCACCTGCGAGCAACGAAGCGATCACCGCTGTGATGAACAGCGCTCGACGAATGCCCGACAGCGGGCGCACGAAGGTCGCGAGCAGCGCGACGCGGTCGCGTCGATCGAGCCCGCGGGCCAGCAGGGGTCCATCGCTGGAGCGCAGCATTCTCAGCACGGCCGCGGTGTCTCGGCGACGCTCGAGCGACACCGCGGCCGCCGTGTTCGCCGCGTAGACCGAGACGAGCACGGGGTCGGCTGGGGCGACGATCTCGAGACCCGCCCTGCGGAGCCGCATCGACAGGCGCAGCTCGACGGTGCGACGCGGTCCCTTCGGAACGCCGACGTGTTCGATCGCCCAACGACGCAGGAGCACGCCCGAACCCTGCAGCACCGCAGCCCGTCCGGCGGCCGGGTAGAGGGCCTCGCGCTCGAAGCGCAGGACATGGCGCCCTCGCGAGTCGTGTTCGGCGGAGTCGGTCGACCAGCTGTCGACGGCTCCGCGCACGCCGGCGATGTGGCCGTCGTAGGCGTGACGTACGAGCACGTCGGCCATGTTCGGCATCGGCACGTCGCCGGCGTCGACAACGATCAGGAACGGGCTCTTGCCGACGCGCAGTGCCATCTGCAGACCGGTGGCATCCACCTCAGGATCGACGTAGTACACGTCGATGCCGTGCTCGCCGGCCAGCCGCCGCACGTCTTCTCGCTCGGTGAACGTCAAGATGGTGGTCGAGGCGATGTTGTCCGCGTGGCGGAGTCCGGCGAGGGTGGCCGCGATCCGACCGAGCGGCTCGGCTTCGACGCGCAGGATGACGTCTGCCTTGGACGTGGCGTGGGCCTCGTCGTCGGTGTGGAGCGGCTGTCGGGCGAGTCCGAGGAGCAGCACGATCACGCCGAACACACCGAGCGCTTCGATCACGAGGACCGGCCAGCCGAGCCACAACGGCACACCGTCCAGCGTCGCCAAGGCACGCCAGCCCAGGTATGCCATGCCGGCCATCACCGCGGCACGGGTCCACCACGGATGTTCGGCGTTCGACTCAGGATCGTTCACGGTTGGTTCCACCCGGTTCGCTCCGGCGCTGCCCTGACGCAGCATCGATCCGACGCGAAATGCCCCCTGATATCGTCAAGTTGAACGCGGAAGGTGAGCAGAATCTTGAGTGCTGTCGCGACATGCCTGCTCAGAGGCCCTTCGATCGTGAAACTCGGCCTGCCCCTCATCGCAGGGGTGGCCGTGTGGGGTGTCGCCGGTTGTGGTGCTGACACGACCGACGAGGTGACGGTGCGCCGGGTGCCCGAGCAGTACGCCACGATCCAAGCGGCGGTCGACGAGGCGCGACCCGGCGATCTGGTCCTCATCGCACCTGGCGAGTACCACGAGGCGGTGACGGTCGACACCGATGGTGTCGTCCTGCGCGGCACCGATCGGAACCTCGTGGTGCTCGACGGCGAGGACCGGCTGTCGAACGGCATCACCGTCACCGCCGATGAGGTGGCCGTGGAGAACCTGACGGCACGGCGGTACCAGCAGAACGGCGTGCTGTTCAACGGTGCCATCGAGTCGGACGGGTCGCGCGATCCGGGGGCGGTTTACGGCAGCCGTGAGGACTCCCTCACCGGCTACCGGGTGAGTTGGGTCACGGCCCACAACAACGGGTTGTACGGCGTGTATGCGTTCGCATCCCGCGGTGGGCTGATCGAGCAGGTCTACGTGAGTGGCCATCCGGACTCGGGCATCTACGTCGGTCAGTGCAAACCGTGCGACGTGGTCGTGCGCGACTCGGTGGCCGAGTACAACGCGATCGGCTACTACGGCACCAATGCGTCGGGCGGGGTGTACGTGATCGACTCGGTGTTCGCTCACAACCGGCTCGGGATGACGCCGAACTCGCAGGAGAGCGAGTTGCTCGCGCCACAGGCGGAGACGGTGATTGCCGGCAACCTCGTGGTGGACAACGCCGAGGCGGCGACCCCCGAGATCGCGAACGGGTTCTTCGGCGGGGGCATCGCCATCGGCGGGGGAACCGCCAACACCGTGGTGCGCAACCGGGTGAGCGGGCACAGCTCGTTCGGCATCGGCGTGGTGCGACTCGGGATCTTCACCCCGGAGCAAAACACCGTGGAGGGCAACCTGGTCGAGGACAACGAGCTCGACCTGCTGTACCTGCCCGATGCGTCGATCGATCATTCCGGAGCGAACTGCTTCGCGGGGAACACCTTCGCCACCTCGCTGCCCGATGGGATCGAGGAGCTCATGCCGTGTCCCGGTCTGGTGACGCCGGTCGATGCCGTGACGTGGGAGCAGCCACAGCCGCCCAAGGGGGTCGACTATCGCGACGTGCCGGTGCCCGGTCCGCAGAGGTCGATGCCCGACGCGGCGACCGCACCATGGACGTCCGCCTCCCCGATCCCGCCCGTCGTCGACCTCGCCGCGATCGAGGTGCCGTCCCGATGAGTCGGCGGCTCTGGTCGACGGTCGTGGTGTGCAGCGCGCTCGTCGTCGCAGCCTGTGGCGGTGACGAGGCGCCGGCGAGCACCGAGCGACCGCTGACCTCGGAGGAGTCGTCGCTGCTCGCCAATGCGCTGTTCCAGAACGTGGATCGGGGTGGCGCCACGTTCCAGCTGGCCGTGCAGGTGGGTGAGGGAGCCACGCTCAACCTGCAGGGCGAGGTCGACTGGCGCGAGCACCGCGGGTACGCGCAGGTGAGCGCTCGCAACGTCGAGCAGGGCGTGCGTGAGGTGTTCTGGTCGGACGACGCGGTGCTCGAAGCGCGCGACGATCTCGCGCCGCTGCTCGAGCAGGCGGGTCTGCCCGATTCGCCGTGGGTGGTGCGCGATCCTGATCCGGAGGGCCGCCAGCTCGATCAGGCACTTGCGCTGGTGACAGGGCTGGCGGCACAGCAACGTGACAACCCGCTGCTGATCGAGCAGGAGCCCGGCTCCGCGTTCGTCCGCACCGACACACTGCGCGATGTCGACGTGGTGGTGCTGCGCTACGGCGAGCGAGCGGTCTACTGGCTGGCGGTCGACGACGGCAGGTTGTTGCGGTTCGAGAGCGACAACGCCACGAACACGCGACCGGTGGTGTTCGACGTGCTCGAGTTCGCAGAGGTCGAGATCGACGGCCCGCCCGTCGACCAGATCACCGATGTCGCCGAACTCGGCGACGTCTACCCCGCTGCCCTCTCGACCTGACACCGTCCGAGTCCCACACGCCCGTCCGAGTCCCACACGCCCGTCCGAGTGCCACAAGACCCGTCCGAGTGCCAGCCGCCACCCCGGGTGGGCACGTGGTACTCGGGTGGGTGTGCAGGCGGAGCACCGCCTGAAACGACGGATCCGGGCTCCTCCGACGAATCTCTCGCGACGAGAAGGGGACCGCGTGAGTCGAATCATTGCTCGGCCGTCGTGGCCGCCCGGGGCAGGCGGTCTTCGACCGAGCACCACCTGACGGTGCGCCGCACGAGCGCCGTTGGAGGATCCCGCGCTCGCCCGGCGTCGGGTTCGGTCGAGTCGGCCTACCGTGACTCGGGTCCCACCAGTGTCACGGTACGGCCGGCCCGCTCGACCGTCGCAGCGGCGTGGGCGCGGCATGGCCGCTGATCCTGATCGTCGACATCTGAGCCGGCCTCACCCGCCGAGCGGGCTCTCGTGCATCAGGCGGTGCCGACGCCGGCTCGCTTGATCGCGATCCGGCGAAGGGGCGGCAGCGTGGGAGGTGGCTGCTTGCGCGGGGGGAGTTCGGCGAGCAACACCGACGTGGCCTCGGTGATCACGAGCACGGCGCGCTCGAACGCCTCGACCGTGGCGGCCGATGTGTTCTGCACCCCGCTCACCTTCCGGACGTACTGACGGGCTGCGGCCTCGATCTCGTCCGCCGTCGCCCCCGGATCGAGCCCGCGCAGTGTGGTGATGTTGCGGCACATCCGACGGATCCTACGGCGCCCACCTCGACGCCCACCTCGACAGGGTCCTCGATCAATCGGCGTGGAGTGAGATGTCGACCATGAGCTCGTTGGCGAGCTCTTCGAGCACCGCGCGCAGGTCGGCGATCGGCACGTTCGACGGTGCGAGCAGGGTCGCCCTCGCCTCGAACAGCATCCCGCCAGCCATCGGGGCTTCGCGAGTGGAGGTGTGCAGTTCCTCGATGCTCACCTGCCGCGATGCGAGCACGCGGGAGATGTCGTGCACGATCCCTGGCCGGTCTGCCCCGACGAGTTCGAGCCCAAGTCGGGTCGCGTCGGCGGCGCCGCCGGGATCGGAGGTGCGTTCCACCGTGACGTCGAGCAGACCATCGATGCTCAGTGGACCGAGCTCTCGGACGAGGGCATCGGCGCTGTCGTCGGGCACGGCGACGAGCACGATGCCCGCGAACTTGCCGGCGAGGCGCGCCATCTGGCTGCGCTCCCAGCTGCCGCCGTGCGCGGCGATCACGCCAGACAGCGCAGAGACCAGACCTGACCGGTCATCACCGATGACCGTGAGCACGAGCGTCGCCATGCCCGCAGGCTATTGCCCTCGCCCGGCCCCGAGTTCCGCAGGCCGCGGCGCTCTGCTCCTCAGGCCGGAGCGACCTCGACAAACGTGTCGTTGAAACAGGCGCCGTTGACCAGTGCGTCGCCTGTGGCCGGAGTGAGCGCATTCACGCCCCACCCCTGTTCGTGATTGCGGAGCCACACACCTTTGCTCATCACGGCGACACCGCGACGTGTGCCGTCGTGCACTTCGAGCGGCACGACGATCGACGCGAGGTCGTTCCACACTCGTACCTGCTGCCCAGCCGACAACCCGCGGGCCGCAGCATCGTCGGGGTGGATCAACACTGCCGGTGACGGGCTCTGGAACTCACCGAACATCGAGTTCACCAGCTTCGACGAGGCGGGGCTGATCAGTGTGAGCGGGTGTGTGGCCGCCACCGGGACGTAGCGCGGCAGACCGTGTTCCGGGTCGACCAGCACCGCACGGCCGCCAGCAGGCGCCGTATCGACGAACTGCTGTCGCGGCACATCGACGACGCGCGGGCCGGCGTCGTCGACCACCACGTCCACCGTGGGCGGGTCCCAGTCGAAGCCGAGCGCACGTGCGAGCGCGAGGCCGACCTCGTCGTTGGATCGGCTCTCCCCCACCCGGTCGATCACCGGTCGCACCGGCTGCACGGAGTACGTGCCGTAGCCGGACGTGACGTCGGCGATCTCGAACGCCGTGGTGGCGGGCAGGACGACGTCGGCATAGCGAGTGGTGTCGGTGAGCACCTGCTCGTGCACCACGGTGAACACGTCGTCGCGTTCGAACGCGGCGACCACAGCGTGCTGGTCGGGGCACATCACCACCGGGTTCGCTCCCTGCACGAACAGCACGCGGCACGGATCGTCGGACCCGGGTGACATCCACTGGCTCACCTGGTGCAGCGGCAACCTGCGGCGCTCGAGACGTTCGAACGTCGGCCACCTGCGATGCGTCTTGATCTCGCTGACGCTGGTCGAGCCGATCACACCACTGCCGCGAACACCGAAGTGTCCACCCAGGACCGGCAGGGCGAGGATCGCCCGACACGCGGCACCGCCGTTGGCGTTGCGTTCCTGACCCCACCCGATGCGCAACATCGACGGTCGCGTGGTGCCCCACCACTCGGCGAGTGCGGCGATGTCGTCGGCTTCGAGCCCGGTGACCTCGGCGGCCCGTGCGAGCGACCACTCCTTGCTGTGTGCGAGCACGTCGACTGCACCGGTCGAGTGCGCCTCGAGGAACTCACGATCGAGTTGCCCGTGGCGTTGCCACTGGTTCACGATCGCGTAGGCGAGCGCCGTGTCGGTGCCAGGGCGGATCGCGAGGTGGAGATCGGCACGCTTGGCCATCGCCGTGCGACGCGGGTCGATCACGACGACCCTGGCGCCAGTGTCGACGGCGCGCTGCACCAGCGGTGGGAAGTGCGTGTTCGAGACGGTGGGGTTGGCACCCCAGACGATCACGAGCTGCGCGTGCACCACGTCGAGCGGATCGGCCGAGGCCATGTCGCCGTAGACGCTGTCCCATGCGGCACCCATGGTGTGGGCGCAGATGGTGTGCTCTGCGACGGTGGACCCGAGGGCGGCGAACAACGCTTCGGTCATGCTGTTGCGCTCCACGGTGCCGGCCGAGGAGTTGTAGGTGAACGCGACCACCGAGTCCTTGCCACGTCGCGTCGACCGCATCACGAATGCGGGACGCAACGAGCGTCATCGCCTCGTCCCACGTGGCTTCACGGAACTCCCCAGAACCCTTTGCGCCGGTGCGGACCAGGGGCGTCATCACCCGCTCGGGCGCGTACACCCGATGCATGTGCTTCTTCACCTTGGCGCAGATCCAGCCATCGGTGAGCGCGTTGCCCGGGCCGGCATCGATGTCGGAGATCCGCCCACGACCGTCGGCACCGAGCGTCACGGTCACCGCGAGCGAGCAGGTGTCGGGGCAGTCGAGGGTGCAGGTCGTGTGGTGCACTTCGAGAGCGGTGCCCAGCTCGGGTTCTGTGCGAGGGAGGAGCTGTGTCATGTCGCCAGTCTCCCCGATCGCCGCGCGCCGTACAGCGGCATCGGCGAGCGATGGCACGATCCGAGGTGGTGTCGTCGTTGCGGTGCCGTTGCTCGTCGTTGCGTCGTCGCCGCCGTGCTCGCACGACCACTCCCGCCACCATCTCCAGCGTCGGAGATGCACTTCGGTGCCGACTACGGTCCCGCCGATGCCGTACTTCGTGAACCTCGCCGAGCGACGAGTGATCGTGCGCTCGCCAGGTGCCAGCGCCGCCGAGGGCGAGATCGAGATCGACCGCGACACGGCGCTCGACGCCGGCATCCGCACGGGGCAGATCCTCACGGACGAACAGATCGACGCGTTGCGTCGTCGGTCGATCGACGACTATCGCAAAGCCGGAGGCGAGGTTCCGTTGCCCGCGGCGCGGTTGCCGATCGGATCCTCCGGCGTCGACTTGAGGGCCCACGCTCACAGGATCGCTTCGGTGGTGGAGACGCTGGCGTGGTGTCTGATGGTGCTCGGCATCGTCTTCGGCTTGGTCGCTCTGCTCCAAGTGCGCGACACCTTGGATGAGTTCGGCACGGGAACGGAACGTCCGTACGTCGGCACCGGCCTGACACTCATCGTGGGTTCGGTGTTCAACTGCCTACTCGTGGTGATGGTTGCGGCCTACATCCGCTACCGCACCGATGCCTCCGCCGACGAGGACTGACATCCGCAGAAACTCACTTCCACTGAGTTCCACTGACTCCACTGACTGCGACCAACGGCGACCATTTGCGACCCCGACCACTGCGACCCGCCCAGCACGAAGAACGACCACGGCGGTGCGTCCAGTCCCGCGCCTCGTCGTCCTCACACGTTCCGTTCCGTTCCGTTCCGTTCTGCGCCGTGTTGTCGATGCGCGCTTGCACGACACCCCGGAGACGCCGGCGCCCCACGTCGGGAGGAGACGTGGGGCGCCGGCGCTGGGAGATGTGGTTGCCGCACATCGGCGGCGGACCGGTCGTCGGTCTGATGACAGGTCGAGCGGGCGGGGACCTGAAGCGTCAGGCCTCGACGCGGGCAGCGCGGCGCCGAGCACCGAACAGACCGAGCGCACCAGCACCGATGAGGCCGGCAGCGAAGAGGGCGAGCGTTCCGGACTCAGCGCCGGTGTTGGGCATCGCGGTGGTCTCGGCGGCCAGGCTTGCCACGACGCTCGGAGGCAGGAGCACGCCGTCGATCACATGGATGATGCCGTTGCACGACTGCACGTCGGTGGCGACGACGTTCACGGTGTCGTTCAGCATCACCTTGTCGCCCTTGACGGCGATGGTGACATCCTCGCCTTGAAGGGTGGTGGCCGAGTCGAGGGTTACGACGGTGGCGGCGGGTACCTCGCCGGCGACGACGTGGTAGGTGAGGATCGTCGTGAGCAGTTCTTTGTTCGCGAGCACCTCCGCGGCTGTCACGCCGAGGGCGGTGAAGGCGGCTTCGAACGCGTCGTTGGTGGGCGCCAACACGGTGGTCTTGTCGTCGTCGCAGGCGTCGAACGGGCCAGCGAGATCGGCTGCGGTCAGTGCCGCAACGAGCGTGGAGAACTGCTCGTCGGCACTCGCGTTCTCGACGATGGTGTCGGTCTCGCCAGCGCTGGCGCTTCCGGCGACCGAGAGGGTGAGGGCGGCCGACAACGTGACGGTTGCGGTGATGAGACGGCGCTTCATGGTGGGCTCCTTGTCGGTCACGACTCCGGTGTCGGATCGTGGTATCGGCAGGAGTACGGCAGCACGACCGATCTCGGATGAAACTTTAGTGCTGAATGTCCGACCAGGTCGGATCGAGGTCGGCCGAGAAGGTGCCAGACCGAGTCGGAGCGAGTCAGAGCGAGTCGGAGCGAGTCAGAGCGAGTCGGAGCGAGTCAGATGGCGAGGATGACGACGGTTGCCGCAGCGGCGCACACAGCCACACTGCGACGGGCTGCGACCGAGCGGCCGATCGCGGAACCCATGATCGCTCCGAAGGTCTGCAGCAGCACCGTGGCGAACACGAAGCCGAGGACGTACCAAACGGCACCGCCTGCCTTGTCGTCGTGGCGATACGACAGGCCGTGGAGGACACCACCGACCACTGCGGCGAGGGGCAGCACGGTGCTCATGCGCGGCGGCGGGGCGAGCATCAGCACGACACCGATGAACAGGCCGGCCACGATTGCTCCGTCGAGAAACGGCACCTCGATGCCGATCGCCGCCGCGATGATGCCGACGAAGGTGCCGACGACGTAGGCGAACGGCCCCACCCACGGCTCACGGCCCTGCGTGCTGGCGATGCCCGCGAGCACACCGACCACGAGCATGAGCACGAGGTGGCTGCTGTCGAACGGGTGGAGCACTCCGCTCCACCACCCTCCAAGTTCTTGCACCACTTGTCCCAACATCACCATCTCCTGTCGCGCCCCGCCGCCCGCCGAATCCGCCGGGATTCCCACCAACCCGAAACACCCGAAACACCCGAAACACCCGAAACACCCGAAACACCCGAAACACCTGGCGCCGATCGTCCGATCTACGGCGGGCCGCCGCTTCAGGACCACGGCGCAGTTTCGTGGTGCTGAACTGCCGCGCTCTGCCCACGTTGCGTGGGACGGGAGGACCGTAGTACAGCCGCCCGCGGAAGTGGTGGCATGTTTTGCAATTTCGTGACGAAGTTGGCAGGTGAAGAGTCACATACAGGGCATTTGCGCGGCAGATCTGTCAGTTTCGGACAGTTCCATTGCGGTTCCATGACGGATTGGCGGGTCGAGTCGTGGCGTGCGGAGGCGCCAGATTGGGAACAGGTGCCAGACGCGCCGATGACCGCCACGTTCAGTGGCGGCGTGATGTTCCGGTTGCGCTCCGTGCGATGTGCGCCGCATCGAGAAGTGGTCCCAATGGCCTATGGCGTGATCGTCGAAGCTCGCGGATCATGAGTGGCGTAACGCCGGGTGTTCGGCGGAATCACCCGGCGTTGCAAAATCCCCCAAGGAGCGGGCTGGCGGCAGGATTGTGGTGGATCCTGCTGCCGCCCCCTCTGGGCGGTTCCCTCGCTGGACTCACACCTTCGTCGGCGTGCACGCAGTGCGGCCTCAGGCCCCGGTCGGTGCACCGGGATTCGGTTCGCAGCCCAGACCATCGTCGTCGTCGTCGAGTTCGAACTCGTCGTCGCCCTGGACGATCACGGTCTTTTCGATGAACCACGGTCCGTCCGCGTCGCCGGGCAGGCAGTCCACGTCCTCGTCGAAGGGCAGGCACACGCCCGAGTAGTTCGGGTTGCACGTCGGGCCACTCGTGACATCGTCGATCACGTTGGCCGGTGTGGTGTCGGTGGTGCTCATCTCGCGCAGGAACACCCGCTTGCGTTGTGCGTAGTCATCGAGCAGTTCAGGATCGGTCTCGAGAAGACCTTCGCAGTGGTCGCGCAGCACCGATGCATCCTGACCGGCGCCGTTCCAAACTCGTTGCGGCTCGACGTCACCGGCAAACGCCGCCATCTGCACGAACTCGACACAATCGTCGACGAGCGCATCTTCTTCCGCGCTCTCGGAGTAGAAACCGGGGACGACGCCGCATCCGGAGAGCACGAGCGCGCCTGCGAAGGCGGCGACGGAGATCGTGCTGGTGCAGGCCATGCGCATCCATCGGCAGCTACCCGATCGAGGTGGAGTTCAGGTCAGGTCAACGCGACCACGCTGCGTGCCGCAGCCCCGATGGTGAGACGGTGCAGATTCACGAGCTCATCCATCGACATCTGGTTCGTGTAGCCACCGGCGAGCACCCAAGCAGCAGGAAGACGGTGTCGTTCGAGCCAGCCGAACACCATCCGCTCCCGACGGTCGAGCGTGAGTGCGTTGATACCGGGAGCCCCACCCTCGCACCTCTCGTGCGGGTCCATGCCTGCGTTGTAGAGCACGAGGTCAATGGTGTGTGGACGCTCGATCTCGTCGAGCGTGTGCTGAACGGTGTGCAGGTAGCGCGGGCCGTCAGTGAGCACCAGCCGAGCGCGATCGTGGTGACCGTAGTAATCGAACGGGTCGACCGACACGTCCACCTGCTCCACCCCGTCGTAGTCCATGACGAGGTCGGCGGTACCACCGCCGCAATGCGCGTCGAGATCGAGGATCAGGACACGTCGTGCGCCGGCATCGAGCGCGCTGCGAGCGGCGAGCGCGAGTCCGTTCACCGTGCAATAGCCCCACCCCGACGCGAACCGCGCGTGGTGCAGGCCACTCGACAGCGACCCCGCGATCGTGTGGTGTTCGAGCGCGTGCAGTGCCGCGGCTCGCACGCCGCCGGTGCTGGCGCACACCGCACGGGACAGGCCTTCATCCCAGCCGGGGAGGTCGTTGGTGAGTGCCAGCGGGCGCGGTTCACCCGTGAGCACCGCGTCCACATACGCAGGATGGTGTACGGCCTCGAGCTGCTCCCGGGTGACGGGCTCGGGCTCCACCAGTCGCGCACGACGGATGGGCTGGTCGATCATCGACTGGGCGATCGCCTGCGCCTTGCGCGTGGTGTCGAACGCGACCTTCGTGTCGCAGTAGGCCCGGCTGTAGTGGACGCGCAACCTGACTCAGCTCTCGATCCCGTCGAGTCCAGCGTCGCCGACGGAGGAGCGGGTGCAGAGGGTGCAGCGGGCGCGACGGAACCGCGCTGGTCCGCCGAGAGCGCCATCCGCCGTCAGAGCGAACCGTGCTCGACGGCGTGAAGCGATCGAAGAGAAGTTGCCACCGATCATCCTCTCGACGGTACATCGGCGATACTTGACCTCGTGACCGACACCTCCGACACCGCCGACACCGCCGATGCCAAGGACCCGAACCAGCCGACCGCGGACGAGCTCGAGGCGTTCGACCTCGACCACGACGGCAAGATCTCGATCCTGGAGAGCGAGCGGGCGCGCCTCGGCATCGTGGATGCACGATTGGAGGCCATCGCCGAAGAAGGCGGGCTCAAGGGCAAGCTCGCCGACGGCGTCCATCACTTGTTGGACAGGCTCGACAACGACTGATCCGAGCGCGGCACTGCGGATCGCACACCTCGGTGCCAGGTGCAACTCAGGAACAGGCGGTGATGAGGCTGCCGCCGGTAGCCGGCCGGCGCTCGGTGTGAGCAAGCGAGAGGTCGCCGATGCCGATGGCACAGGGGTCCGTCTCGACGCCGGCGACGTAGACCCTCATGAACTCGAGGATCTCGATCGCGATGAACCGCTTCACATCGGCGCTGCCCTCGCGCCACATGTCAGCGTGCACCTGGTCGTCGATGATCGTCTGGAACGTGTCGCTGGTGCCGGGGTAGCGGTCGAACGGCACCAGCCGCCAGCCTGGCCGATCGATGGTGTCGACGGCGTTCGAGTCGATCTCGGCACCACCGATGAGGTTGTAGACCGGGATGGTCACGGTGATCCAGGTGTTGTCGGTGGGCCCGTCGTCGAAGGCACCGAACTGATCGGGGCCCTGTGGGGAGATCGGAGCGATGGCGTCGATGCGCTCGTCGCGGTACGTGCGTCGGTAGGTGGCACCGCCGACCGCGTGGGCGGTGTACGCGCCGAAAGAATGGCCGGTGTGGCCGACCCGGGTGAGGTCGACCGTGCCGGCGAAGTCGGCGGGCAGGGCCAACGCGCCATCCTCGAGCTGGTCGAGCAGGAAGGTCACATCCGCAGGACGGTCGGTGAGCTGACCGGCCGTCACCGACGAGGGCGCATGGGCGAGGTGGACGGCGACGAAGCCACCGGCGGCGAACGTGGTGCCGAGATGCGGTGCCGCCAGATGCCCGCGCGTGTTGCCTGCGCCGCCATGGCTCACGAGGATCAACGGCACAGGCCCGGTCAAGCCGACGGGCGCATACACGAGGTACGGCACCTCCCGGTTCCGCGAGCGATCGGTGACCACCCCCTCGAGTGTGACGACGCCGAACGTGGCGGGCACGGCAACGGTGCCGCCGGGCGCTGCAGTGCTCGTCGGAACAACGGGAGCAACGGCCGCGTCCGTCACGCCCGTTGCGTCCGTCACGTCTGTCACGTCTGTCACGTCTGTCGCAGCGGCATCTTCGTCGGTGTCGAGGGGCGCCAGCGACGACGTGGAGACGGTGCTCGCCCGGACCGTCACTGTGGACCCGCGGTCGTCGCCGGCCTGACACGCCGAGGCCAGCCCGACGAGCAGCACGACCGACATGAACCGCGACGTTCCCACGCCGAGGATCATGCCGAGGAGATGTGATCGATCCATGAGGATCGGCGGATCACTCGGCGGATCACTCGGCGATCGTGATGACGACGTTGCCGATCTTGGTGGCGGTTTCGACGAAGCGGTGAGCGTCGGCGATCTGCTCGAGCGGGTAGCGCCGATCGATCACTGCCCGGAACCTGCCGTCGGCCAGGAGCGCCGCGACCGACTCGATGTCCGGCTTGCCGTAGCGCGGGATCGGGAACGGCGCCGATCGTCCTGGCAACCATCTGGTCACGACCGCGATCAGTGGATTTGCCCACAGGAAGCCCAATTCGGTGTTGAAGTAGATCCCGTGCTTCGTGAGCGATGTGCGGCACTGCCGGAAGCTGCGCTTGCCCACCGCGTCGAGGATCACATCCCACTTTCGGCCCAGCGTGGTGAAGTCGATCGCGGCGTGATCGAACACCTCGTCGGCACCGAGCGAACGCACCAGATCGAGCGTGTCGGAGGTGCACACTGCGGTCACATGTGCCCCCGTCTGCCTGGCGAGCTGCACTGCGGCGGTGCCGATCGATCCCGAGGCTCCGTACACACAGATCGTTCGATCGGGGCCGAGCGCGCAACGCTGCAGGTAGTTGTTCGCGAGCACCACACCGTCGGAGACCGCAGCGCCCTCGTCGAACGAGATGCCATCGGGCAGACGGGCGATCGCACCGGCGGCCCGCATGCGCATGTACTCGGCGTGCGCGCCGAAGCTCTCGATGTTCACACCGAACACGCGGTCACCCACGGCGAAGTCGGTGACATCGCCGGCCGCTTCGACGACGACGCCTGCGAACTCGGCGCCGGTGATGCGGTGCTTGGGCCCGCGCCAACCGCTGAAGGCACGAGAGATCCAGGGCTTCGCTGAGCGGAAGCCGGTGTCGGTGCGGTTCACCGTGGAGGCGTGCACGGCGACGAGCACCTCACCGGGCAAGGGTGCAGGACGCTCCACCGCTTCGATGCGGAGCACCTCTGGCTTGCCGTACCTGTCCTGGACGACAGCGCGCATGTCAGGCTCCCCGTTTGATCGATCGCGGGCGGCGGATGGGCCCACCCTGCTTCCACGCCTTGCCGGCCTTGAACAGCTCTGCGGGCTTGCCGCCCGACGAGCCCGATGGGGCACGACGACCGGTGGGGATCACCCAGCCCGCCTCGCTCGCAACGCTGCGGCGGAAGTTGGCGCTGTCGAGCGACACACCCCACGCCGCCTCGTAGACGGCGCGCAGCTCGGCGAGCGTGAAGGTGGTGCCGACGAAGGAGGTCGCGATGCCGGTGACCTCGAGGTCGGTGCGCACACGGGCGATCGCGTCGCTGATGATGCGGAGGTGGTCGAAGGCGAGCTCGACGCGACCGTCGAGCACGTCGCTCACCCGATGCAGTTCGGCCTCGGCGGCGTCGGTACCGGCCTCGATCGTTCCGACATGACGCAGCACGGCGACGTAGCCGACGGTGACGACGTTCATCCGCGGGTCGCGATCGGGGTCGCCGTACGCACCGAACTGGGCGAGCATGCGGGCCGCATCGACACCGGTCTCCTCCACGAGCTCTCGCCGGGCCGCTTCGTCGAGCGTCTCGGTGGGGAGCTTGAAGCCACCAGGGATCGCCCACATCTGCGCGAACGGGTCCTGCGCGCGCCGCACCAGCAGCACTTGCAGCTCGCCGTCGACCATCGTGAGGATCACCACGTCCACGGTGACCGCGAACGCCGGGAACTGTGCAGGGTCGTAGCCCGCCGGCGGCTTCCCTCGCCTGGTTTTGGTCGTCATGACAAGAACTATACCAGCGCGTTCTGGTCATTTCAACTCGAACCCCAACGATTGCCGAAACGCGCACGCCCGGATCGCTCATCCGGTGATGATCGTGTTGTCGATCCGTGCGAGGCGACCGAGGCCGTTCAAGCTCGGGGTTCGAGCTGGGTCCAGACGCCGTCGTTCAGCGTGTTGGGATCGAAGTCCGGATCGGACACGGCGATGTACTCGCCCTGCTGATTCACCCAGTAGGTGTCCCAGCCGAGTGGCAACTGCACCACTCCTCCGTTCACCGGATCGTCGTAGCCCTGCACACCACCGAGGGTTTCGCGGAAGATCTGGTTCTGCCGGTCGATGGACGCCATCCGCTCGTCGAACACCTGCTGCTGCAGGGCCTGGCTCTCTGCCCGGTACTGGGCAAGCAGCTCGCCGAAGCGAACGGTGTCGGCCATCTGCTGCTGGATGCCTTGGTAGAAGAGCTGCGTCACGAGGCGATAGTTGGCCTCCCACTCGACCGTCGTCCTGCGACTGGAGATGACCGCCGAGACGACACCCGCCTGACGGTCGAGCTCACCCCTCGGAGCGCCAGCCGTCGAGGCGAGGTTGACATACCACGACAGCGGGTCGTTGCCGACCCACAGCAAGGAGAACGACACGTCCTGTTCCCATGCCACACCCTCGAAGTCGTACTCGTAACGGATTCGCCAGGCGCCTGCGCTTGCGTTGCCATCGGAGCCGCGGATGGCCTCCTGGGCGATCGCCGGCTGGTCTTCGACGAAGGCAACGGTCGCGTTCTGGAGGTGCGAGAGCACTGAGGGCATCCAGAACTCGCGCACGAACTGCACCGGATCGGTGATCGGAGGCACGTAGGCCTTGCCTTGGTAGTTGCCACCGATCGGCACCTCGAATCCTGCCGGCGGCGTGAAGTACATGAAGTTCTGGACGGGCAGCCAATCGATCGTGAGACCGGTGAAGGGGTCACGGACGCGTGTGTGCAGTATCGCGAGTCGAGCCCACAGCGGCATCCATTCCACGCTGCCCGACGCCTCCCAACCGGCTGGAACGAGCACGTCGAGTGCGGCGATCCCATTGCTCGCCGGATCGACCACGGTGAACGGGCGGAACATCACAGCATCGCCATTGCCGGTGGCGCCGCCCGGCGGCGGCTCGACCGAGACGTCAGGAATCGGCTGGACCGGCTGGACCGGCTGATCGACAGGCACCGGATTGCTCGGGAACCCGTTGGGCACCGATCGTTGGGGATTCGGGACTGCCGTGGGGCCGGCCGGGCCGACTGTCGGGTCGAGCGCCGTACCGGCACGGTTGGCCCTCTCGGCGATCACGCCGCCGACATCGCCGCCACACCCGGCGGCAGCCGCGACGAAGACGGCGGCGAGGAGTGCAACGAACGGGCGCATCCGTCGATCTTGCGCCCGGACACCTCGGGCGTCCAGTGTGCGCGGCATCGAGATCGCGACTCCAGGCGTCGACGGCAAGGCGGACTGATGCACGCCACCCGATCGGAGTTCCGCGGTGAGACCACTTCTTTTCGAAGTGGGCCGTCAGCTCCAGTAGCCAGTGATGTCGATCACGACGTCAGTGGTTGCGAGCGTGAACAGGCAGAGGTCCCCGTCGACTGTGACGGCGCCGATGGCGGCGTTCGCTCGGATGGCGCCGGCTCGATAGTTGCCGGCGCTCGCCGTGGGCCGCTCCCCGCATGGCCAGATCGTGACGAAGCCCGCGTCCGATGGATCGACGACGGTGACGTTCGCGGCCACGGCACGGGCATTCGTCGGCACGCCGCCCACTCCGGTCGCACGGACGCGCAAGACGGCACCGGCGGCGAGTCGGGATAGGCCAGGGGTCTCTCGTGTGTCGGCCAGCCGGAAGGGGGCAACCGGTGCGTAGGCGTAGCGGCCGGTGCTTCCCCACCACCCGCTGACGTCGACGACGAGGTCGACGGCACCCTGGCTGTACACACACACGCGTCCGCCATCACCCACCTTCACGGTCACGAGGTTGGGCCGGGTGTCTCCGGCGGTCACGTTGAGGTTGGACGTGGCGGGGCGTTCGCTACCGCACGGCCACAACGTGACGAAGCCGGCGTTGCCCGGGTTGGCAGCCGTGACGTTGAGCGTGACGGCAGTGGCGTCGACCGGCACACCGTTGTTGCCGCTGACCGCGATCGCGATCGTCCCGCCAGGAGGCAGGCGCCGGCCGGATTCGCGGGTGTCGATGACGCGACTGGGCGTGAGCGGCTCGAACGCACGGGTGGTGCCGACGAACACTCCAGTGACATCGACCACGACGTCGACGGTGGCCATCGAGTACACGCACAGCTCCCCGCCGCCGAGATCGACGAGGACCGCGTTCGCATCCACGCTGCCGCGGGTGTAGTTGACCGAGGCGGTGCGAGGCCGGTCGGAACCGCACGCCCAGACCGTGAGGAAGCCTGAGGCGGTGGCGCCGACAGCGGTCACGTTCGCGGAGACCGCGGTGGCGTTGGCATCGATCGCGCCCTTGCCGGCGATCGGGACGCGCAGGGTCTGACCGGCGAGCACGCGCGCCGCGACTGCCGCGCCATCGGCGCGGCGAGTATCGACAAGTCGCTCGGGGGTGATCGGCTCGAACCGTGCCGCCCGTGCGGTGATGGCGGGTGTGGCGGTGGCCGGTGCCGTGGTGGCCGGGGCGATCGTCGAGGTCGTCGTTGCGGACGGCACGCCGGTGGGAGGAGCGATCGTCGTCGTGGTGATCGGCGCGGGCCACGTGGTGGAGGGAGTCGTCGTGGTGCTGAGCGGTGTCACGCCCGGAGGGTTGTTGGTGGTGCACGAGTCGTTGTCGGTGCCGGCACTCGTCCCCGCGTAGAACGAGACGCCGGTCGACCATGCGCCGTGTTGCGAGAACGCAGTGCCGTCGAAGTACTCAGTGGCGGCAACGCACAGTCGGGCCGCATCGCCCGGCTCCAGCGCGAGTGTCGACAGCGACACCGTCACCTGCGACCGCCCACCACCCGCGGGCTGCGGGGGACCGACGACGAACGGCACCTGCTCCGAGCTCGTGAGCAGGATCGCGTCTGCTGCAGCCTGCGTGTCGAAGCCGACGATCACGTTGGTGCCGCTCGGGGTCACCGTGGGGTTTGCGAGTGCGGGAAGGGGTGGGGGGAGGGCGAGCACGGTCGTGGAGTACCAACTCGACTGCATCCCGGTCGGCGCGTGGAGTGCAGTGATGTACACCGAGTAGGTGACCCCTTCCCACAGCGAGAGCTGGATCGAGTTGGAGCTGGTGGTCAGGTTCTCACGGCTGTCGGACGAGCCGGTGGCCTTGCGGAATCCAAACGCGCTCACGACGTAGCTCGTGGCCAAGTCGCCGTCGAACGGTCCACCGAGCACGGTGGACGGGTTCCACGTGACGGTCGTGACTCCAGCGGCGGTCGACGAGTTGACGCCCGGCGGCGTTTGCAACAGCCGCGTGACCGAGACGATCGATGATGCATGTGGGGAGGTGGCACCGAGTCCGCTCTCGAACCACACGTCGAGCGCGCCGTTGGCGACAGGTGAGGTGGTGGGCCACGAGGCGTAGAAGTTGCCCGATGATGTCGGCGACTCGGTGATGCTCGACGAGCCGAGCCGCACTCCGTTCAGCGTCGCTGAAGCACTCACGTTCGCGGGCGGCGTGTTGAACCACGCGAACACGCGACCCTGACCCGCGGTGGAACCACTCACGCCGGCGAGCGACGGTGCGGCGACGGCCGATGAGGGGACACCGAACGTTGGCTCGAGCAGCTCGATGCCGCCCGGTGTGGCGGCGGAGACCGAGAGCACGTAGGTGCGGCCGTTCTCGAGCCCGGTGATCGTCGTGCCGGTGGTGGTGGTGGTGACACTGCCGCCAGGAGCGCTGGTGATCGAGTACGACGAGGCGTCGGAGACGGCAGGCCACGAGACGCTCAGTGACTGGTTGCCGCTGATGACGGAAGGCGCAATCAGCGTTGAGTCGGCAACTGCTGACGCCATCGCGATCGCAGCTGCAGCGTCGACGTCGCCAGCGCCGTAGTACCAGGCACGTGGGACGGTCGGCTGGATCAGGTCGACCTGCGATGGGATCGCCGAGAGCATCAGCGCGGCCTGGATCTCGGTTGGCGTGAGCGTCGGCTCCGCCTCGCTCATGAGAGCGACGATCCCCGTCACCACCGGCGAGGCGAACGACGTGCCCGAGCCGTTGGTGCCGAACAACCCGTTGGTGGAGTACCACACCGACTCTCCGGGGGCGGCGACGATGGAGCGTTTGCCCTTGCTGGTCCAATACGGGCTGGCGCCGCTGGAGTTGGTAGCCGTCACGGCGATGACGTTGGGGAACCCGGCCGGGTAGGTGATGTTGTCGACGGTGGGGTCGCAGCCCGAGGTGTGGGCAGTGCTGCAGCTGGAGTTCCCGGCCGCTGCCACGACGGTGACGCCCTGGGCCACGGCCCAGTCGATGGTCTGAGCGACGACCGCGCTGGCGGGTCCACCGAGGGAGATGTTCACCACGTCGGCGCCCTGGCCGACCACCCACACGATCCCGCGGGCGATGTCGTCGGATGCACACGAGCCACCCGAGCACACCTTGGCCGACACGATCGATGCACCGGGTGCCACGCCGCTGCCACCCCTGCCGTTGGCGCGCGTCGCGGCGGCGATCGAGGCAACCGTGGTGCCGTGCTCGAACCTGCCGGCGGCACCCCCGGTGAAGTCGGCGGCCGCAACGAGGTTCAGGTCGTCGCCGACGACCCCGGTGTCGACCACTCCGATGGTGATCCCGGCTCCAGTGATCCCGGCGGCCCAGACGTCGTCGACGTGGATCTCGTCGAGCTGCCATTGGAGATCGCGGATCGGGTCGACGGTGAGCGGCGCGAGCGGCGCGAACGTTGACTGCCGGGAGACGGCGGTGTCGGGGTCACCGTCGCGGAGCAGGGCGACGAACTCACCGCCCGTGACTCGTTCGGTGCGCACCTCGGGCACCGGCGTGCCGGTGTCGACCACCACCACCTCGAACTCGGCGGAGACCTGCGTGCCGGTGCCGTCGGCAACCGCCGCCGAGGGAACGATCGAGGTGACGATGAGCGCGGCGACGATCAGACTCCGGCGAAAGCGGGATTCGTCAAGCAGCACATCTCACCACCGTCCGACCGAGGGGTGTCTCGTGCCAACCATCACTCCCGGATCACCACTCGTGGTGTCGGACCAGAGAGAGTCTTGACGCGGTGCGGCACCTGCCGACCGGGGGCCACCCAGGATCGTCGCCCCGTCGTCAGTGAACCCGCGTCTCCCCGTCGTACCTGCTGCTCGGTGCTGTCACCTCACCGCCGGGTGCGGGCCACGACTCCGATCAGCGCTCGAGGATGAGCGGGATGGTCGTGTCACCGGTGGTGCCGGTGACCTCGAGTCCGGTGTCGGTGCACGTGTACCGACCCCCCGACAGTGGCAGGTTGACCTCGAGCGCGCTGTCGGGTTGTGCGGCACCGCCAAGGCGAACCTCAGTGAGGCCACCCTGTTGCTCATCGAGCGAGAGCGTGACGCTGCCGTCGAACGTGCTCCAGGTGCCAGAGCCGGTCCACGCAACATCGGCCTCGCCGGACGTCTCACCGAAGGAGAACGCAGCGGTGAAGTCGGCGTCGCCTGCCGCCGCACCGTCGGGGTTCAACACGACGGTGAAGCCGCCGCGGGCGAGGGAGAGGTCGGGCACGGGCAGCACTGCCGCGGCGACGAGGAGTCCGATGGTCTCCACCGACACGCTCCACGTCCCGACGAGACACGGGTCGAGCTCGATCGGAGCCACGAGAGGTCCGCCCACAGACGTCGACGGCGCTGCATCGGTGGCTGCGGGTCGGGTGGTGGACGGTACGGCGTCAGCGACCGTGGTGGCCGACACCTTGGCCGGCAGCACGATCGAGTCGTTGGAGGCATCCGTTGACTCGTCACCAGCGCTGCACGCTGCGAGCACCAAGGACCCGGCGAGCACGAAGGCGGCGAGTCGAAGCATGCGTCAAGCCTAGAGAGCCCGAGAGATGATGGGGGAGCAACGGATTCGCCCGACCGGGACAACGACCACGGACGAGGGTGCCCGGGTGCCGGAGTCGGGTGGCCTGCCCGACGAGCATCGCGACCGCGCAGATCAGCGCTTCGTCGCGAGCTTCAAGTTGAGCTGGATCGTGATGGCTCGAAGCGTCGGCTCGTCGAGAGGGCCCGGTTGGGCGATCAGCTCGGTGAGATGCTTGCCCCAGGTGACGCGCACGCCGTCGATCTCGAACGGCTTGGCAAACCTGCCCTGATCGTGCGACGTCGGCACGATCGTGGGGTGGATCGGCGACTCGCCCAGGTGGATCGGATCGAGCACTGCTCGGATCGCATTCGTCTGCCAGGCGATCCCGGCAACGAGTTCGCTCTGGTCGGTGTCGTTCACGAACAGGCGTGTCTCTGGCGATCGGCGGGTGCCCACCTGTCGGTGCTCTGCCTTGCCGCCGGGCGCCGCATCGATCACCCACACGCCGGATGACGCGACCACGAGGTGGTCGATCACCCCACGGGTGTTGGGGGCCTGGCGGCTGTGGAGCACCACGATCGGCCCACCGGTCTCGCCTGTGACGAACGCGCCCGCGAGCAAGGCGCCCAACGTACGGTCGCGATCAACGCGCTCGGACTGGCCTCCCCGGCGCTTGGCGATCGGCGACTTGCCTCGCTTGACCCCGGTGGGGGGTCCTGCCACCGCAGTGCCCCGGACCGGCGGCGGGAAGCCTGCAGCGGCGGGTGGCGTGTGGAGCAGCGATGGCGTGGTGAGGAGGGACGCCAGGGGGTCGGTGCTCGCCTCAGGGCCGTGACATGCCTGACAGACGACGCGCTTGTCGGCGGGGTCGTAGAAGGCCACCGCCTTGGCAGCCACTTCGGAGGAACACTCTCGGCACACGTCTGCGAAAAGCAGGGGCATCCGCTTCAACGACATGTTCATTCATCGGCAGCGATCACCCGCTGCTGAAGACATGCCCGATATCCGACCAGGATGTGACGGTGACCAGGTCAGACCTGATCAGTGTCTCAACCGATCAGACAGCAAGAACGTCGTAGTGACCGTCGGCGTAGTGGCGCTCGGCGCGGATGACGATGCCCTTGGCATCGAAACCACCGAGAACGGTCACTTCGGCCGGGCGCTTGTCGGGGAAACGCGACAGCGGGAGGAACATCTCGGCGAGCTTCTCGGGGCCCGGCACACGGGCCACGGCGCTGGAGTTCTGCGAGCTGAGCTCGATGCTGGGTCGCATTGCGTCGAGGAGCCGCTGTGTGGAGATGATCAGGATGTCCTGGGCGCCGTCGTCGCGGGCGAGCTGCTTCGCGAGGAGCTTGTCCATGGGAATGCGATTGGCAAAGAGGTACACGCGGGAATCGAGCATGTTCACCCAGGTGTTCACGGTGTCTTCGTCGCCCATGTAGGAGCCCGGATCGCGGCGCTTGCGAACGTACGAACCTTGGCTGGTCTCGATCACCACGGTCTCGGCGCCGCCGTCACCGGCGGGCACTGCCACGCTCTGGAGCTGGGCGGCGGTCTTGAAACCCTCCTCGCGGATGATCTCCCAGGTGCCACCGGGGGCTACGTGCCACAGGCCCGGGCACCACTTCTTGAACTGGTCAGGCGTCATCGTCCGGCACTCTCCTCGGCCGAAGCCATCTGGGATACCCATTCTCCCACCTTTGGCACCGTTCTCCACCGATCCGGTCCAGATGGAAGTGTCTCTCACCACGTGAAACCTTCGACGATCACCCTGCGGAGATGGGCACCGCCACCTGGATCGGGTGCGGAACGCACCGGTTCGCGTCGGCGAACGGCCTGCCACACTGAGGGCGTGACCACTTTGTCGAGTCTCGAAGCCATCAGCGATCGAGCCCACGCGCTGCTCCGTGAACGTCCGCACACGCCCGAGGAACTGGTCGAGGCGATGGAGGCGTCAAGCCTGCGGCTCGGCACCGATCCCCACGACCTCTTGTTCGAACTGCTCGGCGACGACAACGTGCCGGTTGGCGACAAGTGGGTGAACCTGCCGTCGGTGCTGCACGGCTCGAAGTGGTGGTTGGACGTACCGGCCGACCCCGGCGACTCGTTGGAGCTCGACCAGGGAGTGGAGGTGATCACCTTCTGGCACTGGCACGAGACAGAGCTGTTCGACGAACGCGGCAACTCGATCGGGGTCGTGCATCACGAGCTGAACGACACCTGTGTGTGTCTCACTGGTCCGAGTGGGTGGTTGAGCGACGTCGCCGGACGGTCCGCGATCTTCGAGTTCCGTCGCGACGGCGTGTCGATTGCGCCGGCGACCGGCAGCCTCAGGGTGGACCCGGCGATGGCGAGCGCGTTCCACGCCGCGTTCGATCTGGAAGCCGAAGTGATCGACGATCCGCTCGACGGCGACGAGGATGCCGACGCGGTGCGCATCGCCGAGCACGGCATGGTGTTCGTGCAAGCGTTCGTCGACCACGGTGAGGTCTTTCGTTCACAACCGATCCCGCCGATGACCGCACTGCTCGCCGAGGCGGGGCTCGAGCAGAACGGCGACTGGATCGGCCCGATCGGCACCGCCTGGACCGAGGCGAACGCCGCCCGGCGCTTCCACGAACTGCGTGCCCACCACGAGCTGTCCAAGGACGACACGACCTCGGTGATGATGCTGCTCGGTGCGTGTTCTTCCGTGGTCGACGACCGTGCCGACGCGCTCGGGGTCGAAGGCGAACAGCAGGACAACGCGTTCGTGTTGGCGATGGCGTTGAACAGCGCCGACGTGTGCCGGGTGTTCGTTCACGAGGCGATCGAGCACGGCCGCAGCGCGATGGATCTCTTGTCGTTCAGTGCTGCGCTGTTGGAGCACGTGGCCGATGGGCCGGGATGCAGCGGCCCGGAGGTGGTCGCCGCGGAGTGCTGGGAGATCCTCGGTCGCACCGACGAAGCGATCTCCGCGCTTGAGCGAGCCGTGACCCACGATCCGCATCCTCGGGCGCATGCGATGCTTGCCGGGATCGCCGCCGACCGCGGTGATGCGCGGGAGGCAGCCAGGTTGCTGCGCGCCGGCAAGGTTCGAGCCGACGACCCACACGTCGGCGGCGTGGTGTGGGGCGAGATCGAACCCTTTCTGTCGAGGCCGAAGACCACGACAGGACGCAACGATCCGTGCCCCTGCGGCTCCGGCAAGAAGTACAAGGCATGCCATCTCGGCAACGAGCAGTTCCCGCTCCACGACCGTGCCGCGTGGCTGTATCGCAAGGGGTGTCGCTTCGTCGGCGAGCACCTGGCGCACGAGCAGGCCGAACTGGCGATGGCACTGGTCGATGCCGCCGGCGGTGGCGCTCAGTTGCTGTCGCAGGTGATCGACAGCGAACTGATCTACGACCTCGCGTTGGACGAGCTGGGTGGATTCCGCCGGTTCATCGATCGACGCAGCAGGTTGTTGCCCAAGGACGAGCGGGAGCTTGCGTCGTTGTGGTTGCTGGCCGATCGCTCGCTCTACCGCGTGGACGGCCACGGCGCCGATTGGCTGGCACTGACCGACATGACGTCGGACGAGGAGGTGCGGATCTCCTCGGTGCGCGGCACGCACCTCGAGCAGGGATCGCACGTGGTGGCGCGTCTGCTGCCGGTGGGCAACGACCTGATCTCGTACTTCGGGTTCGTGCCGGTGCCGACACTGTTGACCCAGCAGGTGCTCGATGTGCTCGCCGATGGCGAAGCTCTGGACGTGGCCGACGTGGTGGGCAAGTGCTTCGCTCCCGAGTTCCAGGACGACGACGGCCCAGCGGGCGCTCTGGGCTGACGCCACCCTCCCGACAAAGCCTCAGCCGAGCCGACCCCGGATTGCCGTGGCGGCCGTCGTTCAGACGGTCTTCACGATGAGCACGCTGCAGGGCGCGTGGCGCAGCACTTCGTTGCCAACGCTGCCCAGCACGCGGCCGAGGCCTTGCATCCGCACGTTGCCCACCACGATCAGATCGGCCTTCACCTGGTTCGCCACATCGAGCAACACGCGTGCGGGCGGGCCTTCCACCGCTGTCACCGTGTACTCGACGTCGGTGTCGATCGACCTCACGAACCGCTCGACGCTCTCGCGTCCCAGTTCGAGGCTGTCGAACACGAACACGTCGGTGGCCACACCGACGCGTTCCTGTGTGGCGAGTTCCACCGCCGTGACGAAGTGGACGCGGGCGCCCGCCATCACCGCGAGCTCAACCGCTCGCCGAGCAGCCACCTGAGAGGTGGGTGCCTCCGAGATCCCGACCACGATCTCGCGCAGTCCTTCCGATGCACCCGCAACAGCCATGGCTTTCCCCGTCCCTCGACGAGCGACGACGCGCCGTCACCCGGTGCGGATCGTACCGAGTCGCTTGGCGCTCTCTGAGCCGGCGGCGAGGGCGGCGAGGGCGAGGCAGTCGGCACGCCCAGTGCGGCGACGCGATGCCGCCGCTGTGGTCTCCCCCGCCACGTATGCAGGTGCTGGGCCGATGATGCAGGCGGCGATGTCTACGATGAGATGCGTGGCGCCAAGGTTGAACAGGCAGATGCTGCCACCCCTTGCACCCGAGCACCCGCCGGTCAACGTTCAGCGAGATCCCGAGCGTTCAGCGCGCCGGGGGCGCTGACGGCGGGGCTTGGGTGAAAGACTGGCGGCATGCCGACGCAGCCTCAGTTCCGGAATCCATCGGCCGTCACGTTCGCCACCGAGCCGGCGCGAGCAACCGGCGAGCTGTTGGCGTTCACGGCACTGACTCCATTGTTGACCCGCCTGCCGACCGGCGATGGTCGCCCCGTGATGGTGCTCCCCGGGTTCACTGCCTCCGACCAGTCGACCAACTCGCTGCGCTACGTGCTCGCCCGACTCGACTACTCGGTGCACGGCTGGCACCTCGGCCAGAACCTGGGCCCGTCGCAGCGCATCGTCGACGGCATGATCAACCGTTTCGAGGAGATCCACGAGCGACATGGCGGTCAGCCCGTGACGCTCGTGGGATGGAGCCTCGGCGGTCTGTACTCGCGGGCGTTGGCGGCACGCTTCCCGGAGAAGGTGCGGCACATCATCACGCTCGGCAGCCCGTTCCGACTCACCGGCGCCGAGGAGACCAACGTCGGTCGTTGGTTCGATCGCACGGCCCCCATCCACGGTCTGCGTCGTCCACACTCGGTCGACTTCCGGCGCGAGCCGTACACGGGTGCGCCGACGGTGCCGTCGACGGCTGTGTTCACCAAGTCCGACGGCGTGGTGCCGTGGCGCTCGTGCGTCGATGTGCCCGGGCCGCGATCGGAGAACGTCGAGGTGTACGGCAGCCACTGTGGTCTCGGCTACAACCCTGCGGTGCTCGGCATCGTCGCCGATCGGTTGCGGATGCCACTCGGTGAGTGGCTGCCGTTCCGTCGAGCTGCGTGGCAGGTTGGCCCCTACCGCACCAAGGTGCACGTCGAACGCTGATCGGCCGGATGCTCCCCGTCGAGGGAATGTTCGGCCGCCCTGTGTCAACATCCTGCGTCGTGGGTCTCAACAACGACATCGCTCGCTCGCACCTCGAGACGCTGATCGAGCGCCTCACCGGCATCGAGAAGGCAGTGCCCGCGAGACAGCGGCGACTACTTCATCAAGATCGAGAACGCCGGCTTCTTCGCCCGCGTCGATGGAGACGAGGTGCCGGTCATCCGGGTGTTCGCAGTGGTGGCACAGGACGTGGAGAAGAAGCCTGGCTGCTGGAATCGCTGAACGAGATCAACGCCAGACTGTCGTTCGTTCGCACGATGTGGTTGGGCCAGCAGGTGATGTTCGTGGGCGAATCGCTTGCGCTCATGACACCGACGTGACGAGTTCTCCCAGATCTGCCGCACCGTCGCCATGGCATCGGACCACTTCGGCCCCCAGATCGTGCAAGCCCATGGCGGCAAGCCGTTCTTCGAAGAGACCAAGGACCCCGGCTACCGAAATCCCGAACCCGACCAGCCCGGCTATCTCTGAGGCAGAACATCAGGCTCGGCCGGGGGCTCACGGCACCATTCGCCGTCGCGAGCCTGGCCTACGTCCGGGCAATCGCCGAGACTCGGGTCGGCGCCTCAGCCGCCCTTGTGCCAGAGGCGGCTGCTGATCCAATCGGTGTCGATCGGGTTGGCGTTCAACCAGTCGCGCACTGCCTTCGTCTGGTTCTCGGCCACCCAGGTGTCCGAACCACGCGAACGGTGGAACCACCCAATGGCATCCTCGGCATACATGACGGCTGCGATCGGGCGGCTTTCGCGGATCGTGTCGAGCGCGGTGAGGGGATCGTGTCCCGTGGCCAACATCGCCGCAAAGCCCATCGACGGACCGCGGTTCACGCCCATGTGGCAGTGGATCATCACCCTGGCATCGGGCGTGGCCAGCGCCTCGGTGGCTGCGGCCACACCTTCGGCGAACCACGTGTCAGGTTGACGACCGCCATGGTCGTCCACGCCCACCCATGAGTAACCCATGTCGGGCGCATGCTTGGCCACGAACTTCTCGTCGCTGTGCTCGAGGCGGGTATCGATGATGTGCGTCACGCCTGCGGCGACCCACTGATCGAGCCCACGACCCTTGGCAGCGCCCTCCGGCAGATCGCCGCTGATCACGATCTGGGGGGTGACCCAGCACAGCTTGCGCCAGTACTGCATCGGTTCGAACCGGGGTGCCTTGGTCGGCTGCTTCTTCGCCACGGGAATCCTTCAATCGCTCGTCACATTGATCACCCGCGCAAGCGGACTTGACAGCATCGCTGGTCTGCACGGCTGCGCCAACGTCGACGGCGACGAAGGCGTCACAACCACAGAACATCTCGACTCGCCACCACCGCCATCCTGGACTGGGCAAGATGAGCTGGCCAGGACGAGCGAACCATCCGTCGTTCGTGTCGCTCATGGCCAACACAAACCCTCGAGAGCGCGACCTGTTCGGCTTCCCGAAACCGGGCCACGAGTACTGGAACGAGCAGACCCTGCGCGACGTCGCTTCACGTTGGCCCGGCATCGACCTGGCCCCCTACGCCGACAGCAAGCCATGACCCCCGGCGCTGCACCGACCGCCCAGCCGCGACTCCCGATCGACCGCACGGCTGCCGACAGTCGCGCGACCGCGTCGGCCGATCGCCGGTCACAGTTGCTCGACGGCGACGACATCATCACGGGACCATGGAGTGTTCACTCGGTGGCTCACCCCCCGTCGCCGCCCGTTCGAACACGAGCGGTACCGTCACCGTCGTGAGGCTCGACGGACGTGACCCGGCGGGCCCACAAGGTCGCCACCGATGCCGGTACACCCACGCAGCAGCATCCGCCAGGACGCGCCTCGACGGCGGGGCGCGCGGCTCAGTGCGCCCGCCGCCGGATCGTGCTCATCTCACGCTGCGTCGATCACAAGATTCCCCTCCAGACGGAAGCTTGACGAACCGATGAAGGATCCATGACGTTCACACCGCCGCTGATCCGACTCGTCGAAGAAGTCGCCAGCCAGGCCACCCTGGTCACCGATCTGCTGCCAGGCGGCTGGCACCACCTGTACGTCCCCAGCGTGGATCGCCCGGTGGTCCTCGGCCCCGGGGGCGTGTTCGTGCTCGACGTGCGCCGCCACGCCACGATGCCACTCGGTCTCCAGGCCAACCGGCCCTGGGCGCACGATCATCAGAACCAGATGAGCACCCCGTGCCTCACCGCCGAACTCGCCTCACAGCTGCTCAGCTGGGCCTGCGGCATCGAGATCCCCGTCACCCCGGTGATCGTGCTGGCCGGCGACGATGCCCACATCGTGCCCCGCCCCGACGGAGTCGACATCGTGCACGAGCACATGCTCGACCGTTGGCTGAGCAACCTGCCCGCCGAACTCGACAGCGAGACCATCGCCCTGATCGTCGAACACGCCGCCCCCATCCCTTCGCTCTCGCACGACTGACGCTCGAGGGTGGACGATTGCGTGACGACGCCTCCGGAACGGGTCTGAGAGAACCGCTACTGTCGGCTCCGATGCAGACCGACAGCAGCACCATCAACTACGCCGCAGCCGCCATCAGCACCGTCGGCGCCGTCGCAGGCTTCGCCTCCGCGGTGCTGCCGCGCGGCCCTCGTGACACCGCAGCTCGTATCGCACTGATCTCGGGCCTGCTCGGCCTGGTCGGCACGATCGCGTGGCTGCTGGCCGCTCGGGGCGATCACCAGGCAGCCAAGCAACACTCCTCCGTCGCCTGACGGTCAACGACCCTGCTCGGAGCTACGGACGTGCCGCCACCATCTCGATCTCGATCGAGGCACCCAATGGCAACGCGGCCACACCGATCGTCGTGCGTGCCGGATACGGCTGCGCGAAAACGTCGGCGTACACCGCGTTCATCGCAGCGAAGTCGTCCATGTCGGTGAGGAACACGCTGCACTTCACGACGTCGGCGAGGGTGAGCCTGGCCGACGCCAGGACCGCACCGAGGTTGGCCAGGCACTGACGCGTCTGCGCCTCGATGCCCCCACCCACGAGCGTCGTCGTGCCCGGCTCGACCGGGGTCTGCCCGCTCAGGTACACGAAGCCGTGCTGCTCGGCTGCATGTGAGTACGGCCCGACAGCAGCAGCCCCCGGCGCAGTGATGGCAGTACGCGGCATGTGGTGATCCCTTCAGGAGGTCGTTGCGTTCATGCGATGGCGGAGCGTCGCGAACCGGCGACGGATGCCAGCACCACGATGGCCACGACCACGATCAACACATCGAGGCGCTCGTGCAGGAACAGTGTGGCCCACATCAGCGACAGCATGGGCTGCAACAACTGGATCTGGCTCACTCGCGCGATGCCGCCCATCGCCAACCCGGCATACCAGGCGAAGAAGCCCAGGAACATCGACACCGAGCCGAGGTAGACGAAGCCGATCCACGCCGTCAGCGGTTCGTCGAAGCCCACGGGCCCCAGCCCGATCAAGGTGAGCGGCACCGTGATCGGCAGGCCGAACACCACGGCCCAACTGATCGTCTGCCACCCGCCGATCTCCCGACTCACCACGGCGCCCTCGGTGTACCCGACGGCTGCACTCCCGATCGCTCCCAACAGGTACACATCACCGAGTGCCACGTCCGAGGTGCCCCGAGCGATCGTCAGCACCACGATCGCCCCCGCGCCGAGCGCGGCGAACGACCAGTATCGACCCGACGGACGCGCGCCGGTGCGCACCACCGACCACCCAGCAGTGGCCGCAGGTAGCAGACCGATCACCACCGAGCCGTGGCCCGCCGGCGCGTGCTGCAATGCCAGACCCGTGAACGCAGGAAACCCCACCACCACTCCGCCCACCACCATCGCCATGCGGTTCCACAGATGACGGCCCGGCATCGGCGTGCGCGTGACGCGAAGCACGATCGAGGCGAGCGCGGCAGCGAGCACTGCCCGGCCGAACGATGGGAAGATCACCCCGAGATCGCGGACCGCGACCCGCGTGAACGGGAGCGAGGCACTGAAGCACGCCACCCCGATGAAGCCCAGAGCGAGGCCGCGCGCTTCTCGCTCGGCTCGAGTAGCGTTATCGACGATGGTCACGGTTTACAATAACAGCGTCGATGTCTTCTTGCGCGACGCGTGCAGCACGGGTCGCGCTGGTGACCGCTTGCCGAGCGTGCGCCAGCTTCAGCAGCGGTTCTCCGTCAGCCCGGTCACCGTGCAGCGCGTGGTCCGCCAACTCGTGATGGAAGGCCGCGCCATCACTCGCCCGGGCGACGGCACGTTCGTCACGAGACCCGCGATCGCCGGCACTGGGACCGTCGATCACTCGTGGCAGACCGTGGTGCTCGGCCGTTCGCCTGTCGTTCCCAGCGGGCTCGAGCACCTCGCCCACGAACGCACCTCGGGCACCATCGCCCTCGACAACGCATTCCCCGATCCCTCGCTGCAGGCAGGAGATCTGCTCGCCAAGGCCGCAACCCGCAGCAGCCGCCGCCCAGAAGCATGGGACCGCTGCCCACCGCAGGGCATCCCGTTGCTGCGCGAGGTGTTCGCCGCCGAGCTCGGCGCACCCTTCACCAGTGCCGACGTGCTCATCACCCCCGGCGCACAGGCCGCGCTCGACAGCATCTTCCGCGTGCTCGCCCGCCATGGCGACCCAGTTGTGCTCGAAGACCCGTGCTACCCCGGCGCCGTCGTGGCCGCCACCCTGAGCGGACTCGTGCCCACGCCCGCTCCCACCGACGACCATGGCGTGATCCCGGATGCGCTGGCCGACGTGCTCGCCCGCAGCGGTGCCCGCCTCGTGGTGCTTCAACCGCGTCATTCGAACCCCACCGGCTCGGTGCTCTCCACCGAACGTCGCGCACTGGTGCTCGCCATCGCGCGGGAGTTCGGCTGCTTCGTGGTGGAGGACGACTGGGTGCGCGACCTCGACCTCGACGGCCCCACCGGGCCACCTCTCATCAGCGACGATCAGCACGGCCACGTGATCTCCATTCGCTCGCTCAGCAAAGCCAGCGCTCCCGGCCTCCGCATCGCCGCCGTCACCGCCCGTGGACCTGCACTCGCCCGTCTCGTGAGCGCCCGCCTCGCCGCCGACTTCTTCGCCGCCCCACTCCTCCAGGTCACCGCTGCCGAGCTCCTCGTTTCCCCCGGGTGGCAACGCCATCTGCTCACCTTGCGCGCCGCCCTTGCGGAGCGACGTGACACCCTCGTACGCGGGCTCGCCGAGCACGCGCCCACACTCACCTGCTCGTCGCCTTGCGGAGGCGTTGCCCTGTGGGTGCAGCTCCCCGCCGGTGTCGACGAAGCCGCGCTCGCCCTCGAGTGCGCCGGCAGAGGCGTGCGCGTTGCGGTGGGGGCCATGTACGAGCTCACGAAGTCCGGGAGTGGTCACCTGCGGCTCGCATACGGCAAGGACGACCCGGCCACACTCACGACAGCCGCGCAACGGATCGGCACCGCACTCCGCTCGCTCACCTGACCCGCACGGGCACGGTCACCTGCGGGCCCGACGCCGGGCCACACCGCCCGACGTGAGGTGTTCGTGCTGGCCGAAGGAGATTTTCGCTCCAGACGAAGCCTTGACGAACCGATGAGACAACCATGACGAACTCCCGCCCGTCCGACCCCGTCGTCGACCAACTCCAGCTCCAGGCTCCCCTCAACGAGATCCTGCCTCTCGGGTGGCAACAGCTCGATGTCACGGGCGTCGACCGGCGGATCGTGCTCGGCCCGGGCGGTCTGTTCGTCATCGTCACCCGTGCCGCATCGATTGCACCCACCGACAACGCCCGGCACACTCCTTGGAACGGCGCGGATCGCCGTCGTGGTCCGTCGGCCGCCCAGCTGACCGCCGAGCTCGTGTCGCAGCTGGTCAGCAGCCTGTGCGACCGCGACATCGAGTGCCGGCCGGTGGTGCTCCTCGATGACAGCGACGCTCGCCTCTTCGCCCGCCTCGACGAAGTCCCGGTGCTCCACCGTCGCCGGCTCCCGATGTGGCTGCACGACCATCCGGTGGTGTTCGACCGGGCGACGATCGAGCTGATCAGCTCCTGCGCCTCCGCTCCTCGCCCCCTGCACTCGGTCTGACCGATCGGACTCGAACCCGAAGTCGTCAGCTGAGCTCCCGGATGCGGCGCTCCAGATGGCGCTGCTCGGCCGGAGTGTCGGTAAGCCCCCGTGCGGTCGAGAACGCTCGTCGCGCAGCGCCCTCATCGCCCGCACGCGCCAACAGTTCGCCTTTCGCCGAGTGGAAGAGGTGATAGCTCTCCAGGCCCACCTGGTCTGCGAGCATCGCCAGGCCTGCGTGTGGGCCATCGGCCATCGCGACTGCGATCGCATGGTTCAGCCGCACCACGGGTGAGGCCGTGATCGCCACCAGTTGCCGGTACAGCGCTGCGATCGCCGGCCAGTCGGTGTCGGCCGAGACGCGTGCGTTCGCATGGTGCCCGGCGATGATCGCCTGCAACTGATACGGCCCTGGCTGCATCCGCTGGATCGCCCGATGCAGCACTGCGTTCGCCTCGCGGATCCCGTCGAGATCCCACTTCGTGCGGTCCTGCTGCTCCAGCAGCACGAGGTCGCCCATCGCGTCCGTCCTCGTCATCAGCCGCGAGCGATGGAACAGCTCCAGCGCCAGCAGCCCGCCCACTTCGGCGTGCTCGGGCAGCAGTTCGGCGACGAGCGCGGTGAGTCGGACTGCTTCGTCCACCAGGTCCACCCGCACCACCTCGTCGCGATCGCTGTGCGTGAGGTAACCCTCGTTGAAGATCAGGTACAACACCGCGAGCAACGCGTCGACGCGACTGTCGAGATCGGATGGGATCGACAGCGGAATGCCCGCGTCACGGATCTTGCGCTTGGCTCGCACGATCCGCTGCGCCAACGTCGCCTCGGGCATCAGGAATGCTGACGCGATCTCGGCGGTGCTCAACCCACCGACCATGCGCAACGTGAGCGCGACCTGCGTGTCACGGTCGAGCGCCGGATGACAACACAGCAGCACGAGCCGCAGATGGTCATCGCTGACGTGATGCTCGTCGTCGATCATCGGGTCACCTCCCTCGTCGGGCTCGGATTCGGCCGCCTCGCCGATCAGCTGCGAGGCCGCTGCCATCGTGCGCCGGTATGCGCTCGACGCCCGCCGCTTCCGATCGATCGCCTTGCGCTTGGCAACCGTCATCAACCAGCCGGGCGGGTTCGATGGCACGCCCTGGACCGGCCAGACGCGAGCGGCCTCCGCCAACGCGTCTTGGACCGACTCGTCGGCCAGAATTCCGAGAAGATCCTTGTGGCCGAGGGTCAGCCTCGCATCAGTCCAGGCGCGGTTCCACCACGGCCGCATCCACGTGATCGCGCCCCTTCGACGACCTCATCACAGCGTTGCGGGTCACCAGCTCGCGAGGGGATCGCCGGCGTCGGCGTCGAGGATCGCCACAGCGACCAATGCCCACACGTGTGTCGTGCCTCGCTCGCGCAGGAGGGCGGCACAGGCCTTCAGCGTTTCACCCGACCGCACGGCATCGTCCACCAGCAGCACGTGCTCCGGCGCCCTGCGCACCTTGGCCTTGATGCGGCCACGCACCGATCCGTCGAGCATGCCGAGAACTCCACCGCGCACACCCAGCAGCTGCTCCACCGGACGCTCGATCGTCGACCCCACGCATGCAGCCATCTGCCTGCTGAGGAACGATGCAGACGGCACCGCAGCAACCACGATGTCGCCGGGCAGCTCCTGACGCGTCGCCACCTCGCCCATCCGCTCGGCCAACGCCACGCCGGCCGGTCCGAGCCCGCCCACCTTCGCCCGTCCGAGCAGGAGTCCGACCTTCGTGAGACCCAGCTGCGGATGCGAGTACCGGTCGAGTGCCCAGCACGCTTCGATGCCCTCCACGCCCGTGATGTCCATCGCCGCAGTCGGCGAGATCAGATGCTGTGTCATGGCCGCCCGCCTTCGAATCGTCCGCTCGACAATCCATCCGAATCGTCAACAACACCTCAACACGCTCGACGCTGCGCGGCAATGGGCCGGTCGGCTCATCGCACCCTGGCGATAGGTTCCCGGCATGATCGACGATGTCGTTGCCGACCGAGCCGCCGCCATCAGCGCGCTCGACGGCAACGAGCTCGCTCGACGCATCGCCCTCCAACCCCACCTGGCCGCCTGGTGTGTCGGCACCGGACCCCTTCGGGTCTGGCTCGGCTCCGGCACGCGCAGCCCGGGCCGAAAGCAGCTGGCCGGAGCACTCGCCAACCCGCACGTGGTGCGGCTCACGATGGAGCTGCTCGACGCCGCCTCCTCGCAGCTGCTGGTCGTGCTGGCCAGTCGCGGCGGCGAGGTGACGCCCGACGAGCTCGACCAGGAGCTCGAACCCGTCCCCGAACCGGAGCGGAATCGGATGGTGTCTGCCCTGACCGACCGCTTCCTCGTCGTGGACCGGGCAACCGGTGAGTCGCTTCGCCTGCGCGCCGGGGTGGGCGACATGGTCGCCCGCCCCGGCCGACCGATCGACCGGATGGTCCTCGACCAAGCCATCACCAAGCAACATCTCGGGCTCTACCTCGACAACCTCGGCCTCGAGAACATCCCGCTCGGCAAGAGCCAGCGCATCGAGGCACTTCGCGAGATCATCGGCACCCCGAAGCGGCTCGAACGATTGATCGACGGCTTCCAACCGCACGAGCGTGAGATGTTCGACCGGCTCCTGGCCGCCGGCGGCCGCGGCATCGCCGGCGATCGGCTCACCAACAACTGGTGGCAGCTCCGCCTCTACAGCCCGGTCGACCAGCGTCCCGCCAGCGTGCGCCCACAGCTCACCGCGCAATCGGCAGCGCTGCAGCGCTTCATCGACATCGGTCTGGTGTGGGTGGAGCGCGAGATGCGCCACGTGGGCCTGTGGCTCGAGACGCTCACGGCGGTCAACGGGCGCACGTTCGCCCAGTGGCCCGTGGTTCCCGCCGCCACACTCAAGCCACTCGACCATCACGCACCCACGCATCCCGACGCGCTCAGCACCCTGCAGAGCCTGCTCCGCCAGGTGAGCACCGAGCCCATCCCCGGACTGAAGACCGGCGGCATCGGCGTGAAGGCAATCCGTGACATCGCCAAGCGAATGGGTTGGCCGATCGAGCACGTCGCTCCACTCGTACACCTCGCCCTCGGTCTCGGCGTCATCACGCAGATGAGCGAGTTCGTCGGTCGCGGCCGCAACGCCAACTGGATCCACCGCTACGAGGTGAGCGCCGAGCGCACCGCCGAGTGGCGCCGCCTCGGCATCGCCGACCAGTGGATCCAGCTCGTCGACGCCTGGCTCGACGGCCTCGACACACCGGGCGAAACCCGTTCGTTGGAGTCCGTACTGCGACGTCAGGTGATCGCCGACATGCTCGCCCTCCCCGATGGCCACGGCATCGAACCCGGCAATCTCCTCCCATGGATCCAGGCGCAGCACGTCATCGCCGGCAGGGTGGATCTCGAGCACCTCCATGCCCACCTCATCACCCTCGGCCTCAGCCCCGCTTCCGGCCCCGTTGGCCTCGGAGCGCTCGCTCGCACCGTGCTCACCGAGCCGATGTCGCTGCACCAACTCCTGCCCGAACAAGACCTCACCTTCGTCGTCCAGGCCGACTACTCGGTGATCGCTCCGCCGGCGCTCGACCCAGCAGTGCGCGCCCGCCTCGACCGCCTGTGCACCGCCGAGTCGAAAGGCAGCGTGGCGGTGCTGCGCCTCGACCGCACCCGCATCGCAACCGAGATGGCCGCCGGGGAGACTGCGCAGACTCTGCTCGACTTCCTCAGCGAGAACTCCTCCGTTCCCGTCGCGCAGGTGGTGGCGCAGATGCTGGTCGACGTCGAGCGACAGCGCGGCGGACTCAGCGCCCGGACCGCCGCCACCGTCGTCACCGCGGACGACGTGCTCGGCCTGGCCGCGGCGGTGAGAGTGCGCTCGGCCCGACTCTCCCTCATCGCCCCCACCGTCGCCGTCAGCGATCTCCCGCTCGACAAGGTGATGGCCTCCCTCCGCAAGGCCGGCCTTGCCCCCAGCAGCACCGATGACCCGGCCCCGCCCGGCGAGGTGATCAGCCGGGTGCAACCGCGGGCCAAGGCCCGTAGCGTGCCCGAAGTGCTCCATCCCCATGTCGCCCAGCTCGAAGCCCTGATGGACGGCTGGTGAGCGCGTGACCGATCCCAGCAATCCGCTGATCGTGCAGAGCGACCTCACGGTGATGCTCGAACTCGCCAGTCCACGCGCCGCGGACGCACGTGCAGCACTCCAACGCTTCAGCGAGCTGGAGAAGGCGCCCGAGCACATCCACACCTACCGCATCACCCCGCTGTCGCTGTGGAATGCGGCCGTCGCCGGCATGCACGCCGGCGAGGTGGCCTCCACCCTCAACGACCTCGCCAAGTACCCCGTGCCGAGCGGCGTGTTGGCCGAGGTGCACGACCAGATGGGCCGCTACGGACGCCTCCGGCTCGTCCGCGACTTCGACAGCGGCGGCCTCGCCCTGGTCAGCCACGAGGTGCCGCTCCTCGTGGAGGTCGCCCGCGACAAGCACGTGAGCCAGATGCTCGGCGAGCGTCTCGACGGCAATCGCTTCGCCGTTCGCCTCGGCGACCGCGGCGCGCTCAAACAGGCGCTGCTCCAGCTCGGGTGGCCCGTGGCCGACGAGGCCGGGTACACCGAGGGCAGCGTGCTCACCGACGCGCAGCTCACGTGCAGTCTTCGCGGCTATCAGGCCGACGCCGTCAGCGCCTGGTGGCAGAACGGCATCGATGCCGCAGGCAACGGTGTGCTCGTGCTGCCATGCGGTGCCGGCAAGACCGTCATCGGGCTCGCCGCGATCGCGGCCGCCGGCGCACACACGCTCATCATCGCCACCAACATCACCTCGGCCCGCCAGTGGATCCGCGAGATCCTCGACAAGACCTCGCTCACCGAGGATCAGGTCGGCGAGTACTCCGGCGACCGCAAGGACATCCGCCCCGTCACGGTCGCCACGTACCAGGTGCTCACCTGGTCACCCGTGCGCAAGAAGAAGCGGGGGGAGGCCGACGACCCGTCCGGCGACCCGTCCGGCGACCTCGGACCGATCACGCGCGCAACCAGTGACGGCACCGATCCCACGGTCGCAGATGACACCGACAACGACGTGCTGCACAAGCTCTACCCGCACCTCGGCCTGTTCGATCGCACCGAGTGGGGCCTCATCATCTACGACGAGGTCCACCTGCTTCCGGCTCCTGTGTTTCGCGCGACCGCACGCATCCAGGCCGTGCGCCGCCTCGGCCTCACCGCCACCCTCGTCCGTGAGGACGGCAAGGAGGCCGACGTGTTCGGCCTCATCGGGCCGAAGCGGTTCGACGTGCCGTGGAAGGAGCTCGAGCTCCACGGGTGGATCGCGCCGGCCATCTGCACCGAGATCCGCGTCGGCCTCCACGACGACGCCCGGATGGAGTACGCACTCGCCGATCCGCAACAGCGCTACCGCCTCGCAGCATGCACGCCCCGCAAGGCCGACGTGGTGCGCCAGCTCGTCGCCCAGCACGTGGGCGACCGAGTGCTCGTGATCGGCCAGTTCGTCGACCAGTTGAAGACGATCGCCGCCGAGCTCGATGCACCACTCATCACCGGGCAGACCGCGCAGAAGATCCGCGAGGAGCGCTTCGAGAGCTTCCGCACCGGCGAGACCAAGGTGCTCGTCGTGTCGAAGGTTGCGAATTTCTCGATCGATCTCCCCGAGGCGAATGTCGCCATCCAGGTGAGTGGCACGTTCGGCAGCCGTCAGGAGGAGGCTCAGCGCCTCGGCCGGATCATGCGCCCGAAGCAGGACGGCGGACAGGCGAACTTCTACACGATCGTCACGCGCGACACCGTCGATCAGTCATTCGCCGCCAACCGGCAACGGTTCCTGGCCGAACAGGGCTACGACTACCGCATCGTCGACGGCCTGGGCTTCTGACGACGGCATGTGCCGGGCCATCTGGAACCACGCTCGTGGTGCCGACGAGTACCGAGCGTTCACACCACGCTGCGTAGCATCACTCACATGAAACGCACAGGAGGCGGGTCGCGGTGATCGACGACCGCGGCCTGGTGCGTCCCGCGATCAGCGTGCTCGGTGAGGTCGGTGTCCGAGACTCCTCCGGCAAGGAAGTGTCGCTCAGCTCCCAGCGTCGCGAACTGCTCGCGATCGTTGCTGCCGCGGCCGGTGCGGTCGTGCCGACGCACACACTCCTGCACAGCGTGTGGGGCGAGGACACCCCGCGGTCGCGCGGCAGCCTCAAGACCCAGATCAGCACCATCCGCAAGTCGCTCGACCGCGGTCTCTCCATCGAGAACTCCGGCGGTGGCTATCGGTTGAAGGGCCCGCTCGATCTGCTCGACTCCACCCGTTTCGAGCAGCTCGTCGCCGGCGCCCGCGATCTGCCGCCAGCCGACGCTGCCCGCCAGTACTCGCTCGCCCTCGCCCAGTGGCGCGGGCAGCTCCCCTTCGTGAACGTCGACTGCCCGCTCGTCGACCCCGCCGGATGGCGGCTGCTCGCACTGCGCGACGAGGTCGTGATGGCCCTCGCCGACGCCGAGGCCGCCAGCCACACCGGCACCACCTCGGTCGCGCTGCTCGAGCAGATGTTCGCCGACGATGCCACTCGTGGCGATGTGGCAATGCGACTCGCCAAGCTCTACACGCTCGCGACTCGCCACGTGGAGGCCGTCCGTGTCATCCGCGCCCACAGCGAAGCACTCGCCGACATCGGTGCGGTCATCGCTCCGGAGGTGGCCGAGATGGAGTCGCAGATCCTGCGCCACGAGATCGGCAACCCGATCGTGCCACCCCCGATCGACCGGCTCACGATGCCGTCGGCGATCACCACGCTCCTGCCTCGCAACGAGTGGGTGGAACGCATCGTGAACGCACTCGCCACCAAGCCGGTGCTGCTGTTGGGCGATCCTGGCGTGGGCAAGACCACACTCACCCGCCTCATCGGCCAACGCCTCGATGCCAAACGAGTGCCTGTCGTGCGCGCCACCGCGTTGGAGGACCCGTTCCGCCCGATGCAGGCGATCGCGATGATCATCGAAGAACTCGGCGAGGTGCTGCCGCAGAGCACTGCCCGCGCACTCCGTTCGAAGCGACTCATGAACGCGGCCACCCGGATCATCGGCGATCCGGTTGCGGCATCGGTGCCGCCCACCACTCGCGATGAGCTCCTCACCGGCCTCACCGACCTTCTCGAGATGGCGCTCATCGGCACTGGAGCCGTGCTGATCGTGGAGGATGCGAACTGGCTCGACGCCAGCTCGGCCGAGGTGATCGAATCACTGTTCGATCGCCACGGCATTCATTTGATGCTCACCTCTCGGCCGCCCCCGCATCCGACGATCGCGGACTCCCCCGGCATCGCCGTGTTCGAGCTGCCGCCGTTCGACGCAAGCGAAGTCGACGAGCTCTTGCGCCAGACGCTGCCGCTTCGCGCGAACGACCAGCTGAGCGAGAGCCTTCTCCATCAGACCGGCGGCAACCCGCTGTTCCTCGGGCTGCTGCTCGACGTGATCAGCCGTGGCGAGCTGGGTACCGACGTGCCGCTCACCCTGCAGGCCGCCGTCACCGAACGAACTGCGGGACTCGCCCGCAGCGCCCGCGAGCTGCTCCAGCTGGCGGCGCTGCTCGGCCAGTCGTTCCCGATAGCGCCCCTGCGTCTGCTGCGCCGGCGCGCGGGCGAGCAGCTGATCACCGCCGAGGAGGACGGCCTGATCCAGCTCCAGCACGGGCCCTCATTGGGCGCCCAGCTCACCGACCTGGCGGCGTCAGGGGTCGCCGAACACGGCCCGCAGACCGGTCAGTTCGTGCACGGCCTGGTCGCCGACGCGCTCGCAGCGATGGTGCCGATGGGCTCACGCGTGTCGTGGCACGACGAGCTGTGCCGTGCGTTGCAGACCTGCCAGATGAGTCCGGTCGCGATCGCGCCGCAGGCATTCGCTGCGGCAGAGATCGACCCGATTCGCGCCGCCCGCGCCTGCTGCGACGCCGCCGAGGAACAGGCTGGGATGTTCGAGTGGGGCAGCACCATCGAGTGGGCGCGTCGCGGCCTCGACGTGGTGGCGCGCTTCAACATGACCGGCCAGCTGGTCGAGGCCGAGCTGCGCCACCTGCTCGGTACCAGTCTGCGCCGCAGCAACCTCCCCGCGAGCGACATCGAACTGCTGCGAGCCGCCGAACTGGCCGGCGAGTACGAAGCCGACGACCTCCTCGTGCGCACCGTCACCGAGCTCTGTCTGCATGGCTTCACGACGGTTGCGGGCGGTGTCGACGAACGAGCCCGCCGCCACCTCGAGTACGCGCTCACCCTCGATCTCACCGACCATGCCCGCGCCGAACTGCTCTCCGGCGCAGCGACGCTGATGGTGTCGTCGGAGGACTCGGCGCTCGGACGCAGCCTCTACCTCGAAGCCCGTGACGTCGCCCTCCGCAGCGAGAGCGAGCACCTCATCCGCTCGGTGCTGATGAACTCCCACCTCGGCCTCGCCCACCCCGACGATCTGCCGCTGCGGTGGCACGCCGCGGAGCACCTCGCCAAACTCGACGACGTCGAGGCCCAGTGGGAAGCCGCATGGGTGCACTTCGGCCTCGGTTTGGTCACCGCCGACCCGGTCCTGGTCGATGCCAGCATGGAGCGCATGCGCGAGCTGACCCCGAAGGTCCGTCGTCGCGCCCGCGACCGCGGCCTGCTGCAAGCCGAGTCAGCGCACGCGTTCTTGCGCGGCGACCTCGAAGCTGCCGAGCGCTTCGCGATCGAGGCCTTCGAGACGTCACTGGAGAGCTACTCGCAAACGTGGTCGATCTCGATCCTCGCCGCGCTCCTGATCCCCATTCGCGAGACCCAGGGCAGACTCGGCGAGATGTGGGACCTCGTCATGGGACGAGTGCAAGCGCAGCCCGAGTTCACCTCGTGGCGGGCGCTCGCCTGCGTCGTCGCCGACGCGCGCGACGACCATCACGCGGTACGCGAACTGCTCGACCTGCTGCGGGAACGCAAGCTCGACCTGGTGGAGGACACCACCTGGACCGCCCTCACGACGATGATCTGTGCGCCCGTGTGGCATGCCGCCGACGTCGATCTTGCCGAGACCCTCTATGAGCGGCTCTCGCCCTATGCCGGCCAGATGACCTGGAACGGGATCAGCACGCACGGGCCGGTGGACGGAGGACTCGCCCTGCTGGCCGCCACGTTGGGCGATCGGGAGCGAACCCAGGCCCACCTGATCACGGCGCGCAAGATGGTGACGCAGCTCGACGCCGCTCACCTGTGGCGGCCGGTGCTCGACGATCTCCCGATCGTCTGACCCGAACGCGCAGCAGACCGCTTTGGGTGAGCCGCAGAACGCCGCTTGGTCGATGGCGTCGTAGAGGCGCCGGTTGCGGACGTGGCGGGCGAGGACGGCTTTGTTCTTGTCGGACGCGATGGTCAATGGTGATGTTCCGGCGTGGCTCCGGCGAGACTTGGTGCTGGCATGGCGGCTCGGATCGGGTCCAGGAGACCGCGGATCGCCGCTTGGAACCCGACCGTCTCGGTCGGCCGCTGCCGGCCGTGCTCAGTGCGAAGAGTTGCTCCGGACCCGGCGACGGCGCATCGATGCCAGCAGTGCCACGCCACCTGCGGCGGCGAACCAGTTGGCCCAGGTCAGCAGCAGCGAGCTGTCGCCGCCGGTCACGGGCAGCACCGGGATGGTGCGCACGACGGTGATCGTGTTCGAGGCACGGATGAGCGGGATCAGCCCGGCGTCGCCCTCGACGCGGGCGGTGTTGACGATCCTGCCGGCGTCGAGATCGGCTTGGGTCACGGTGTGCACGGCAGCACAGGTGACGGACCCGCCGGGCGCGAGCGTTGTGGGCGCGATCGGGGCACACAGGCCCATCTCCACGTTGGGGTCGATGATCGTCACACCGGTGATCGTGACGTTGCCGACGTTC
This sequence comes from uncultured Acidimicrobiaceae bacterium, assembly GCA_963791635.1. Taxonomy (GTDB): domain Bacteria; phylum Actinomycetota; class Acidimicrobiia; order Acidimicrobiales; family Ilumatobacteraceae; genus VFMC01. The sequence continues at coordinate 386,564 of CAWBTC010000017.1, read as the reverse complement.
GTCGCAGTGATGGTGTATGCGATCTGCTGACCGACCGACGAGAACCTCGAAACGTTCGTCGCCTTGACGACCGCGACCGCTGCGTTCTGGATCGCGGGCACAGTGACTGCGTTGCTCCCGACCGTGAACGGCTGGCCACCCGGCGGAGTGCCGGAAGCCATGGCGACGTTGTCGTAGCTGCCATGATCGATGTCGCTCTGGGTGACCGCGTGGGCGGCGCTGCACACGCTCACGTCACCGGGTGCCATGGTCGTCGGCAGAGTCGGGGTGCACACCCCGACGGCCGCTGAGGCGTCGCTGACGAACACGTTCGACAGTGTGACGTCGCCCGTGTTCGTGATCGTGAGCGTGAAATCGAGGACCTGACCCACTGCGTTGTAGGAGGTCGAACTCGTCGACTTCACGACGCTGAGTTGCGGTGTTGTCGTCGCGGTGACGGTCACCGAATCGGTGTCGGTGACGGGCGGGCCGGCCGGAGGAGCGCCCGAGACCGTGGCGGTGTTGCTGATCGAACCGAAGTTGAGGTTCGCTTGGGTGACCGAATACGACGCTGTGCAAGTCATCGAAGCAGCAGGTGCGAGCACGGTGCCAGGACAAGAGATCACCGACAGACCTACCAACGGGTCACTGACGCCAACAGAGGTGAGCGTGACACTGCCGGTGTTGGTCACCAGAAAGCTGTAAGCAATGTTGTCACCCACGGCCGACACCACAGTCGGCAGGGCAGTCTTCACGACCGTGATCGACGATGACTGTGTCGCGGTGACGGTCACCGAATCGGTGTCGGTGACGGGCGGGCCGGCCGGAGGAGCGCCCGAGACCGTGGCGGTGTTGCTGATCGAACCGAAGTTGAGGTTCGCTTGGGTCACCGAATACGACGCGGTGCAAGTCATCGAAGCAGCAGGTGCGAGCACGGTGCCAGGACAAGAGATCACCGACAGACCTACCAACGGGTCACTGACGCCAACAGAGGTGAGCGTGACACTGCCGGTGTTGGTCACCAGAAAGCTGTAAGCAATGTTGTCACCCACGGCCGACACCACAGTCGGCAGGGCAGTCTTCACGACCGTGATCGACGATGACTGTGTCGCGGTGACGGTCACCGAATCGGTGTCGGTGACGGGCGGGCCGGCCGGAGGAGCGCCCGAGGCCGTAACAGGCAGAGGAACGGTGACAGAATCATCCGGCGACGTGACCCCGTCGGCTGTGGCGTGAGCAGTGTTGGTGACCGACGCGCCGGACACATCGCCGGGCTGCACCGTGTAGGTGGCGGTGCAGGTGATGCTCTCGCCGGCATCCAGGTAGTTGTCGAGGTCGCCGACCGTGGCGACGGCGGGGCAGGTCTCGTCGGCCGACTTGTCATCGGCAACGGTGACCGGCCCCAGCAGCGGGGTGAACCCGCTGTTCGTGACCAGGTAGCTGTAGTGGAGGACATCGCCCGCAGCGACGAAGTTCGACTCCGCAGCGCTCTTGACGATGCTCAAACCGGGCGTCGCGTAGGTTGCGATGGACGGCTCCGACAACGCAGTGCCGCTCGCATACGTGCCGGACGCGGTAGCGGTGTTCGGGTGCAGGCCCAGCACCGACGCGACCGGTCCCGTCACGCAGGAGGTGGTGGCGCCAGGGGCGAGCGGCGTCGCGAAGCTACAGGTGACAGGGTCCAACGGACCGCCAGCGAGGGTCGGGTCGACGACCGAGACGGCGGTGAAGGGCACCTGGCCGCCGTTGTAGATCGAGAAGCGGTAGGAGACGGCATCGCCCACGGGGACGCCCACGAACTTGAACCAGTTCACGTTGTCGGCCGAGACCTGCTTGTTGAGGTCGATCTCGACGAACGGATCGTTCACGAGCAGGGTCGCCTGCGCACTGTTACCGGCGCCGCCCTCTGTAGACGAGATTGCGCTGGTCGTGTTCAGCTTGGTACCGGTGGTCGCGCCGGTGGTCGCGACGCTGAACGTGCAGTTGGCTGCTGCGGCCAGCGTGCCGCCGATGAACGAGATCGCAGCAGGCGCAGTGGTGGTCAGCGAGCCACCGCAGATCGCGGTGGGACCAGTGGTCGCGACGGTGACACCGGCCGGCAAGGTATCGGTGAACTGCAGGCCACTGAGTGCCGATTGCTGGTTCGGATTGGTGAGCACGAATGCCAATGTGCTGTTCGCGCCCGTCAGGATCGCGGACGGGGAGAACGACTTCGCGATCACCGACGGCGCGACCACCAGCAGCGAGTCGGTCGCGTAGTTGGTGGTGACGCCGCTCTCCGTCGACGCGATGAACCCGGTGACGTTGTCGTAGTTCCCGGCGGTAGTACCGGTCACGGTGACGTTGAACGTGCAGGTGGCCCCGGCTGCGATGGTGCCGCCGGTCAGTGTGATCGTCCCAGTGGCGGCGGTCGTCGTGAGTGTGCCGACGGTGCACCTCGTCGCCGTCGAGTCGAGGATCGACAGACCCGCAGGCAGGACATCGGAGAACGTGACGCCGGTGATCGACTGGTTGCCCGGCGCGGTGTTGGCAATGGTGAACGTCAGCGTGGACGTAGCGTCCTTCACGATCGATGTCGGCGAGAAAGACTTGGCGATGGTGGGTGCCGGTGCCGGCACGCCACAGCCGGTGAAGCTGATGTCGTCGTAGTCGAGGTTGGCGCCGATGTTGTCGTTGTTGGCACCGGTCGCGGTCAGGCGAAAGGTGGTCACACCGGTGGTGCTGGTCAGCCCCGTGAAGTCAACGGTGACCTGGGTGAACGCCGCACCCGGCAACAGGTTCGTCGGCAGCGCCGTGAACGCCCCGCCCGTGCTGTAGGAGGCAAGCAGGCTGTTCGGCCCGTTCGCTCCGCCCGGGCTCGCGACCCAGAAGCTCATCGACACGCCGGTGTAGGCGCTCGTGTCCACTTGGAACTGGACGTCCTGACCGGCGTTCTTGTAGCCGTACGTCCGCCAGGACGTGGTGTCGCCGTGTCCGCTGCCGGTGATGATCGCAGTGTTCGCCGGCACGTTGGCCACTGCCAACGCCGTCGCCACGTTCGCTGCCTTGGTCGTGGGCAGGCCGCCGAGGATGTCAGGGGGGTTGGCGACGGTGCCGGTCGGAACGGTCCATGCCGCGAGTGTCTGACCGGCGATGCACGCCGGGGCGCTGGACGCGGTCAACGTGTCCTGCGCGAAGTTGCCGGTGTCTACCGACGAGTTGATGAACAGGTGGCCGGTGGTGTTGGGGTAGACGCCCGCCGGTGCGGTGACCTTGACCGTGATGGTGCACACGCTGTTGGGCAGCAGGGTGCCGTTGGCGAACGCGAGGGAGGTGGCACCGCCGACGGGTGCCGGCGAGAACGCGCCCGCACCGCATCCGCTGTAGCTGGTCGCCGGCGTGCTGGCCACGGATACACCCGCCGGCAGTGGGTCGGTGAAGTTGACGCCGGTGAACGTGTCGCCGGTGGGGTTGGCGAGCTTGAGATTCAGCGTTGAGGTGTCACCGGGCGCGATTGCCTTCGGTACGAACGCCTTCGAGATCGTGACCGAGGCCGGGCTGACGATCTGTGCGATCACGCCACCGATCGAGTAGTCGGCGTTGTAGTGGTAGCTGCTGCCGGAGAAGTCGTACAGCAGGTTGTTGAGGTTCTCGCTGGTGCCGGCACCGCTCAGGATCGTCACCGTGTAGGTGGTGGTGACCGTGCCGCCGGCCTTGCCGTCATCGCCGATGCACGAGCGGTAGTTGGGGCTGTTGGGGTCGTTGTCCCAGAGGCACACGTCGGAGTACAGCTTGTCCAGCGGTGAGGACAGGTTCGGCGAGGTGTCGGCCGTGAACGTGCTCGTGACTGCCACCGTGCGGAAGATCGTGTTCGGGAAGTTGATGAACGCCTCAAGCTGGTTGTAGCCCTGGGTTGCGGTGTATCCGTCCAGTTCGATGGTGTACGTGTTGCCCACGACGAGATTCATGGTGCCACCAGCAGGGATTGTCGTACCGTTCAACTTCACGGCGGTCACACCGTTGCGGTTCTGGGAAATGAGGTGCTCGACGTACATCTCCCTGGGCTGCGGTGAGGCGGCGCTGACACCGGAACCTGCGTCCGTAGCGGTGACGTGGTAGCGGCGAGTCGTGTCGAAGGCGGCGGCGGTCTTCGTCACCTCCACCTCGAAATACGCGTCCACGCACGTTCCGGCAGGGATCGAGCCGAGCACGATCGTGCTCAGCGACCCAGGTCGCAGGTTGACGAACGAGTTCGCCGAGTCCCAGGAGAACACCGCCGAGACGTTGCTGGCAGTTGCGCCGCCGACGTCACTGCACACGCGTGCCCCGACCGGGAACCGGTGAGGCCCCGTAGCAGGCGTGTTGCTGTCGAGGCCGATCACGTTCCAGGTCAAAGGCGTCACGGTCAGGACCGGCGCGGCCGCTTGCGCCTGCGATACCGGGAGCGCGGCGACGGAACCCGCCGAGATCAGAGCGACTGCCACGATGCCGGCCCACCGCCGAACGGTGGAGACGCCCACATTCGCCCTCGTGTGCACGTCGTTCACCGCTGCTCCGCTCTTCATTGTCCCGTTCCCCGGTCTGCGCCGACCCGTTCGCCCTCGCTCGCGAGGGCATCGGCAGGATTCTCTGCCGCCCGTGTGGCGGCAAGACTCTCAAGCATCTATCGCCCGGAACCGCGTCGAACATGAAGGATTTGGTAAAGATCTGCTCTTTGCGTGGCTGTGACGGCCACGCTGGGCGTCGCTCGAGCGGATGGTTTCGCCGCAGGGAACCAGCCGACTTCGATCTCGATGCTGCACTCCGGGCGGCCCACTCCACCTAAAGGCACCTAAAGGTCGCGTCAATCCGATCGAGCGCATGCGGTCGTCGCGTCACTTCGACCGGCCGCCTCCCATCAGAGGTCCTCCCAGATCGCCGCAAGCGCATCACCGACTTCGAGGTGAGCGCCGATCTCACGCAGCCGTTCCTCGATGTCGCGCAGTTGCTGCTGCACGTGCTCGGCAGAAGCGAACCCCTCGATGTCGACGATGCAGGCGACGACTGCGACGGTGACGGTCGTGAGGCAGTTCCTCTCCGACAGACCGACGAGACCGAAGCGCCGAACGATGCACCGACCGTGCTCCAGCCGGCGAACCACCTCGTGCCACCGAGCCTCCTGGTCGTGGTGATCGCCCACATCCGTCTCCGCCACGCGCACGAGGTTCATCACCACTCGACCGGAGGTGGCCTCGTTCTCTGCCCGATCGGCACGCTCGATCTCCTTGCGGAACGATGCGTCGAGCGCGATCTGCACCCAACGTGAGAGCAGGCCCACCGTCGACAGGCTCGTGATCGTCTCGGTCAGCCGCCCGCCCGTACGATGCTTGCGGCCCGTGTCGATCGCCAGCGTGCGCTTCGAATCACCGGGCGAGGTGCCGAGGAGCGCCTGGTCGAACCACTGCCGTCCGAAGATCCCCACGACGCCGCCGTCGATCAACACTTCCCCCTTGCCCGCTCGGCCCTTGGCCCGGTCGGTCACGGTGCGATAGCCGTTCACCCACGGCAGCGCCGTCGACGACACCACGGCATCGGTCCAGGTCCAGCCGGCGGGAACGACGCGTCCCCAATCCTCCCCCTTGCGCGAGCTGTCGGTCTGGAGCCTCTCGAGGTCACCGGTGACGAAGAAGTGCGGCCGCGCCGAGGACCGTCCCGTGGCGCACACGACGTACCGACGCCTGCCCTCGTCACGCGGCCCGGCATCGTCGAACAGTCGCTTCAGCATCCGCCGCCACCCGATGCTGATCACCAGGCGACTCAGGTACAGCAGGATCGTGGGCGCCAACAGCAACATCGGGGTCCACCACCACACCAGAGCCGCCACGACGGCGAACGGCAGCACCAGCCCCGCCATCGCCGCACGCATCCGCCACTTCAGCCCCACCATCTCGCGGGTGAGCCGTGCGAGCGTCGACCAGGGTTGGTCATCGTCGACACCTTTGGCACCCAATGCGCCGGCGACGAACGAGCCACCGCTGAGGCCGACCACATGGCGCACGTGACGCCACCGTCCGGTCGACTCCAGATACGCGAGCGATCCAATCGAACCGAACGCGCCCCGCCACCCGCCACCCCCGAGCATCAGCACCTCGATCTCGGGCGACAACCGATCGGGGGGCAACCGATCAGGAGGCAATGGATCGGGCGTTGGACCGGTCACTTGATCAGACACCGCACCTGTCGGTACTGCCTGTTCGGTCGCCGGGTGCTCCGGTGTCGGGGGACGCCTGGCGACTCGCGCATCCTGATCGGGCGCCGCAGGTGCGCCCCAGCCACGCATCTCGGACCGATCCAGCTCAGGCCACTTGCCCATCTGCCGGAGCCGCTCGCGGGTCTCGACGTCGCTGTTCTTCACCACGGGATCACACGCGGCGGCAATGCATGCCTCGAGGTGCTCCGGCTTGCCGATCGTCCACGACTGGACCCGCGTCGGTCCGTTCCCGTGGACGCGGCGAGCCCTCTGGCCGAACCATCGGTGCACCTGCATGCCGTCGGGGTCGAGCTTCGGCAGCGTGAACGTCCGCCCGAAGATGCCTCCGTGGTTCACGGGTGCTGATACCGCCACCAGATCCCCGAAGGTCTCTCGCACCTCGCGCACGATCCGGGGATGCACAGGCGCCGACACCATCACACGGTCCAGCGCCATCGAGCGCTTCAGCTCCTTGATCAGCGCCGGCAGCGCCGTTCGCGACTTCACCTCGATGTTCCATCGCGCATCCGGCATCTCGCTGTGGTCGAGCAGCTCGCGCAGCGTCGACACCGGGTAGCCGAGTGCCTCCTTCGCCTGCTCGTGCGTGAGGCGGCGAAAGCCTGGCCGCCGACCCAATACCGCGTGCAGCGAGATCAGGTCGTCCTTGATCGGCACCACATCGATCTGGAACCAGCGGTAGCCGAGTCGGTAGGCAGCCACCATCGCGCCGACGGTGCCCGCCCGATCCTTCCTGCTCACGCGGCCGTGGTGGCTCATGATCACCACGCCGGTGGGGGACTCGAACCAGGGGTGGGGCTTCATCGACGGTGGTACCGACCAGACGTGGGGAAGGGACGGGGGATCAGCATCTCACTCGCCGCCACGACGACGGACCAGTGCTGCCAGGAAGTCGGCCGGGGGGTGGTCGACCACCCTGGCAGCACTGGCAGCCGACGACCGGCTGCACCATGTGGGTGCATCCGAGCGAGGGTGGTTCGGCGGGGCTGCCTCCCCACCCTCGACTCGCACATCGGGACGATCCGCCCATCCCCCGAAGTTCATACGGATCAGCGATCGGCCGCCCCGATCGCACGCCGACGGCTCTGCGAGGCGCCGTGGTGCGAATCCACCACATGCTCTCCCAACCACATAGGGCCGAGTGGTAGACCGCTGATCCGTTTCGAGACCATCCCACGGGCGGGTCAACAAGTGGTCAACACCCGGTCATCGCCGGCCGTCGTGCCGGGACTCTCGTCAGGCAACGATGCCGATCCGCACACGCCAGGAGAACGACAACGACTCATGGCCGTCGAGCGCCTCGGCCACCACCGCATCGAACTCGGTGACCCCGATCTCGTCGTCGGTGAGGCCGAGCCGACACAGTCCCTGATAGCTGCCCTGGCTGCGCATCAGCGCTCCGAACCGATCGGCGCCTCCGGTCACCACCTCGTCGTACAACAGCTCCCGCGTGAACACGAATCGGCGGCTCAGCCGCATCCGCGCCAGATGCTCGGTCTTCGACCAACTCTGCACCCCACCCGGGATCACCCGGTTGCGGTGCGGGTCGTGAAGGTCGTCGTCGACCAACGATGGATCGTCACGACTGATCGGCCGACGCAGCACGCCACCCTGCTCACCCCGAGCCACGCGCGCCTCGAGCACTCGGATCCGCTCGTGCAGCACCACCCACGCCTGTTCGGCCGCTCGGACACCGGACACCGGCGGCCAGTCGGCATCGATCACCGCGAACACGCCATGTGGCGCGAGGATCCGTTCCACCTCGGCCAGCGTTGCCACCGGCTCCATCCAGTGCATCGCCTGCACCGCCAGCACCACGTCGGCCGAACCCGCGTCGAGCCGCGTGTCATGGCTGACTCCCTCGCAGAACGACACGTTCGGGAGCCGGCGCGCCTCGGCCTGCATCCGCATGTCTGCATTTGGCTCCACACCGATCACCGAACCTGCCCAGGACGCAGCCCAGCGTGTGGACAGTCCGGTACCGCTGCCGAGATCCACCACGACCGGGGCATCCGCACCCGCATACGACGCGAGCACCGGGCCGAGCCGCACGGGCGGTGACGGCCGGTGCTCGTCGTACAGATCGGCGAACCCGGTGAAACGGTCGAGGTTGCCCTGACTCACCGTTGCCGGTGATCGGGGATGCTCCTCGTCCGCAGTCGACACGTCGTTCACCCTATGTGGAGCATCGACGCTCCGAGGTGTTCGAGACCCGTGGTCAGCCGATCTGGGTCCTGTGCGTCGGCACGAACTCCACGTCGGCAAACTCCACGTCGGCAAACTCCACGTCGGCAAACTCCACGTCGAAACGGCGAGCGTTCGGTGATCACGACTGACCGTCACGCGATGCGTTCGGATCTTGAGTGAATCGAGATCTCTCTTGACTCAAGGCGCGCCGGAACGCTTGCCGATGCCGTCACGTGCTCCGGCGGCCGACACCTCTGCTCATCCTGATCTGTGCGTTGTCGGGGCTCGCGACACCCGTGTTCACGTCATCGTTCCCCGCTGGCGCGGCGCTCACCAGCACCGCGTTCACCGCGGTCGGACCGATCCGACTCGTCGACACGCGAGACGGCGGCGCCGCGGCACCGACGGCGGGAGCGGTGGTCACCGTGCCCGTGCGATCGAGACCGGGTGTGCCGGCAGACGCGGTCGCAGCGTCGATCACGGTCGTCGCAACCGATGCACGCGGCCCAGGCTTCGTCACCGTGTGGGGCGACGGAGCCGTGCCCGACACGAGCGCGTTGAACGTCGATCGCGCCGGCCAGACCCGCGCCAACTTCGCGATCACCCCGATCGGCGCCGACGGCAACATCCGACTCTTCACGCAGGCCGGCACCCACCTCGTCGTCGACCTCACCGGCGTGTTCCGCCCGACCCAGGTCGCGACCGCCGGTCGCCTCGTGCCGCTCGGCCCGGCACGCCTGCTCGACACCCGCGAGAGCGGCGATCCGATCGCCGCCACCGAGGTGCGCACGATCGATGCCACGACTGTCGGCGTGCCGGCCACCGCGGCAGCCGCGGTGGTGTCGTTCACTGCGATCGGCGAGCCTGGTTGGTACGCGGCGTGGCCCGCCGGCAGCGCATGGCCCGGCACCAGTGTCGTCAACACCGAACTCGCCGGAGCACCGGCCACCGCGTCTGCGATCGTGCCGCTCACCAACGGTCGCTTCGAGATCAGTTCGCTACGCGGTGGCGACGTGGTGCTCGACGTGAACGGCTACTTCACCGGTGCGGGCTCACCGTCGAGCACCGAGGGCCTGTTCGTCCCCGTCGCCCCCACCCGCGTGGCCGACACCCGCGGTGCCACTGGCGTCCTCGCCCCGATCGGTCCGGCGGCGACCCTGATCACGGCGGGCTTCCCGTTCAGCGTCACCACGGCGGGGTCGGTGGCGATGAACATCACCATCGTCGACCCGGCCGACAACGGTTTCCTCACTGCCTACCCCGCGGGCGCGAGCCGACCGACGGCCGCAGTCTCGAACGCGCTCAGCCGCCAGGTGCTGGCGGCCGGCACGATCACCCCGGCATCGGCACTCGGCGTGAACGTGTTCGCTCAGGCACGTACGCACCTGGTGATCGACACCACCGGCTACTTCATCACGGCAGAGCGCGCGGCACCGGCCACGACGCCTGCGACGACGCCGGTCTTCTCCACGTCCTACAAGTTCAGCGTCGCCTACACCGACGGCAGCTACGCCCGCTGGAACCCGTGCCAGAGCATCCAGGTGAAGGTCAGCTTCACCGGCGCGCAGCCGCATGCCCGCATCGCATTCGACAACGCGATCGAGCAGGCCCGCCAGGCCACCGACCTCGACCTCGTCGTCACCGAGGTGCCCTCGATCCCCGCGCCCGCCAACGGACAGATCACGGTGCGCTGGGGCACGTCGGCCGACAATTCGTCACTCACCGGCAGCGTGCTCGGCATCGGCGGCTTCAGCTACGCCCCCGGTCAGATCGTTCGTGGCTCGGTCATCATCCGCAGCGACCTGCCGTTCAACACCACGCACAACGGCGAGGACGTGTTGACCGGAACCCTGGCCCACGAGCTCGGCCATGCGATCGGCCTGTCGCACGTGACCGACCCGACGCAGCTGATGTACGCCTACGCCAACGGCTGGGACGAGTACCAGGCCGGCGACCTGTCGGGTCTACGCCTCCTCGGCGTGCAGCCCGGCTGCATCCCGTACCCGGTCACCCGGGCGGAGGGGCCGCACGTCGTGCCGGACCCGATCGGCGACGTCGTCGTCATCGATGTCGTCGACGTCGAGGGTCCGCACACCGAGCACTGACGTCCGATGCGATCGGGCACCGTCTCCTCACGTGGGCCAGACTGCTCGGCGTGACTTCTTCGGGCGGTGGACGACGATCGGGCGACGGCTTCATGCGGTGCGGCGACGGCCACGTGCGATGGGGAGTTTTCGGTGCGGCCGGTGTGCTGTTCGTGACGCGGCCCGACGGCCGACCAGCTGAGGTGATGTTGCAGAAGCGCTCCGCCTTCGCCCACGAGGGCGGCACCTGGAGCGTGGCCGGTGGAGCGATGGACGAAGGCGAGACGCCCTACGACGCTGCACTGCGCGAGGCGAGCGAAGAGGTGGGCGAAGTGCCGACCGGGCACCGGCTGTTGGGCGAGTACGTGTTCGACCCGGCTGTCGACTGGCAGTACACCACGGTCGTGATCGAGGTCGACGGTCCGTTCGGGCGGTCGATGAACTTCGAGACCGATGCAGTCGACTGGGTGCCGGTCGACGAGGTGACGGAGCGCCCATTGCACGCAGGTTTCGCTGCGGCGTGGCCGCACCTGCGGGCGATCGTCGACGACTCGATCTGACGACTCGATCTGACGACTCGACCTTCGGTCGCCGCTTGCCGGTCGGGCCTGCGATCAGAGGTCGGCGATGAAGTTCCTGGCTCGACCCGACGACAAACCCGACGACGAGAACGTCAGCCCTGCGGGCTCCGACACCGACAGCGCCTCGATCAGGGAGGCGGCAGCATCCACCTGGGTGTCGAGTGCCTTGCCGAGCACCTTGGTCGCCACCTCAGCCTGCAGGCGACCGGTTGCCAGGTTCGCGAGTGCAGCAGTCGAAGTCGAGATGTCCACGTTCCTGACCGTCCTGTGACGACGGCGATCGGCGAGGCTCTTGCCGAACACTTGAGACCAGCGTGCTCAACCTCGCACACCATGACCAAGCGTGACGCGCCCGTGGCGTGCGGCGGCGACCCGGAACTGTTCGTACGGGTAGGCGGTGGTGCCACTGCCCCCGCGAACGGTGGCGACCGACCCGTCGCCGTCGAAGGTGTAGCTCAACCGCTCGCCCTCCGAGCCGTAGCCCACCGTCTTCGCGATCCGCAAGGTGTGATCGTCGAGCACCTGAAGATGCGACGGCGCAACCACCGGATCGGGTTGGGTGGGATCGATCTGGAACAGCCGCCCGCCGAGGTCGACCACGTCGTAGACCCCCCACAAGGTGGCGAACCGTCCACAGAAGCGGGTGATGTCGATGCCCGGATCAGCGGCGACGCCGCGCTCGCCGGATGGGCCAGATCCGCCGGCCGCGGATCCGCCGGCCGCGAGGTCGACGAGTCGCACCAACGCCGTCGCCATGCCCATCGCGGGACCGTCGATCGCATTCGTGAGCACCGACACGGCCAACTGATCGACCGGGTCGAAGAACGTCCGGGTGATGTGGCCCGGATAGCCACCACCATGGCCGAGCAGACGCCGGGTGCCGATCACGCTGATGCCCAGGCCCAGCCCGTACGACGTGCCCGTCCCCTCGACCTCCCACTCGGTGCGCTGCATCTGCCGCTTCGAATCGTCGGTCAGCAGCCGTTGGTCGCCGAGGAAGTGCGCCGACGCATAACGAACCACGTCCGAAGCCGTCGAGTAGAAGCCGGTGGCCGATGCCATCGCGTGCGTGTCGATGTGGTCGATCGGCAGCCGTGTGTCGGCATAGCTGAGCGAGCCGTGTCCTGCTGCGTACTCCCCCGAGCGAGCCTGGTCGAGCTCGGGCCCGGTGTTCTCCAGCCCGAGTCGGCGAACGACGTGCTCGGCCACGTAGACGTTGTAGGGGTCACCGCTTGCCACCTCGATCACGAGGCCGAGCAGCGAGTAGCCGACGTTCGAGTACTTGAAGCGCTCGTTGCGGTCGAGCACCGCCGACGCATCGCGGGCTGCGTGCAGCAACTCGTCGAGGTCGGGGAACGGGTTGAACAGTTGCCAGAAGTCGCCGTCCCACCCATCGCGGACCACGCCACCGCCGTGGGCGAGCAGTTCGCGCAGGGTGACACGGGCGATCGGCGACTCGCGCAGCGCCTCGATCCACTGACCGACCGTGTCATCCAGGCGGAGCGCGCCCTGCTCGACCAACTGGAACACGCACGTGGCGGTGAACGTCTTCGAGTGCGATGCGATGCGGAACAGGTGCCGATCTGTGAGCGCCTCGCCCGCCTCGAGGTCGGCCAGGCCGTGCGCCGTCGACAGCAGCAGATCACCCTCGTGAAGGACCGCTGCCTGGACCCCGGGAACTCGCAGGAACTGCTGCTGGAAGGCGAGCCAGCGGTCGAAGTAGCGACTGGCGTCGGCCACGGCGCGTCGGGGGATGCCGGTCATCCCCCGGAAAACTACAGAACTCCCTCCATCAGCCGATACCTATGTTCGTGATGATCGATCATCAGCCGTTGTTCGACCTCTACGTGGTCGTCGACTGGAGCGCCAGCTCCGTCCCCACGCGCGGTGCGGACTCGATCTGGACCCACGTCACCGAGCGCGGGCGTGACGTGCAGGAACCGATCAACCACCCCACCCGGGCCGATGCCCGCGAGTACCTCGTCGGCCTGCTCACCGTGCATCCACACCAGCGGATCCTCGTCGGGTTCGACATGCCGTACGGCTATCCCACCGGCTTCGCCGAGGCAGCGGGCCTGCCTGGCGAGCCTGCCTGGGCCGCGGCTTGGCAACACCTGGTGGTGAACATCGACGACCGGCCCGACAACGCCAACAACCGGTTCGAGGTCGCGTCCGAGCTGAATGCTGCGATCAGCGAGGGGCCCGGGCCGTTCTGGGGCACCACGTCCGACAAGCACGTCTCTCCCACGTTGTCACGCACCAAGTGCCCCGGCTTCCCGCACGACGGCCTGGCCGAGCACCGCCATGCCGAACAGGCGCTGCGCGACGCGGGGATGCGGCCCGCCTCGGTCTGGCAGCTCTCCGGCGCCGGCAGCGTCGGCAGCCAGACCCTCATGGGTGTGCCCGTGGTGCACGCGCTGCGTCATCACCCATCGCTCAGGTCGCGCTCTGAGATCTGGCCGTTCGAGACGGGGCTCACACCCGACCCCGTCCGTGGCCGGCGGAACATGATCATCCATGCCGAGATCTGGCCGAGCTCCATCGGTCGACCGGATCCTGCCCGCCATCCCGTGAAGGACGCCGGTCAGGTGTGTGCGCTCAGCGAGCACCTCGAGGCCCTCGACGAGCGAGGCGAGCTCGGCCCACTGTTCGCACCAGCGCTCGACGACGACCTGGCACGCGCCGTGGTCGAAGAAGAGGGCTGGATCGTCGGTGCCGTCGTCTGAGTCGACGTGACTCAGGCTGATCCGGTCGGCCAGGTCGGCCAGGTCGACGGTCGTCGGCCGAGGTAGTGGTAGCGGATCTGTTCTTCGCCGTAGCGATGCTCACGGCCGACCGGGCATGCGTCGCGCATCGCGACCCACATCTCCCACTGCGCTGTCATCTCCTCGTTGGTCGTCGGCTCGCCGGCGGCGATCGCGTCGCGCAGCCGGGGCAGGCAGTTGGCCTCGCAGTCACACGGAGGTGTCGCGGCCTGCGGGACCGTGTCGAGCCGTCGGGCGAGCACGACGGCGGCGCGCAGGGCGATCCAAGGACCGTACGTGGGATGAACGCACAGGTGACTCGGCGACAGCCAGGCGAGCCCGGCCCGATCGGCCAGCCGCTGGATGGCGATTCGACGGGGTGGCGGTTCGTGCGAGAAGCGGACGTCGACCACGTCGACCACGTCCGCGATCGCCTCGCGCACGGTGTGCATCGCATAGGTGTCGACCGGATCGTCGAGCTCGTGGTCGTGGTCGTGCACGAAGCGTTCGAGATGCGGCCACAGCGCACGCGTGTTGCCCAGCACGAGCACGGTTGCATCGCTCGCACCGCCCAGTCGGAACGCTGCGTCGACGAGCTCGTCGTACGCGCCGACGCTCGTGACCGACGAGAGATCGATGCCGTTCGACCGCGCACCGCCGGGCGATCTCTTCGACACCGATCACGACGTCAGCTCCCATGATTCCACCAGCCACGCCTTCACGTCATCGGTGAGGTCGTCGGGAGTGCGGAGGTTGACGACGTGGTAGACCCACCGACCTGCGTCGATCGGTTTGCGCGCGATCTGATGGTGGACGATGCGCCGCTGCAGTGGGAACGACATCGCCACCCACTTCGTCTTCGGTCGCAACTCGATGAACCCACCAGACCGCTTGAGGAAGATGCCCACCGACACCGGTTCGACGTGCACCTCGCCGAGCGACGAGACGAAGGCATGGACGGCGTCGAACACGGGACGTTCGTGAGCAGGACCGGTGGAGAAGTACTCCTCGAGCGTCATCGCCGGGGCGCACTCATGCCCCTGACCCTGCCTCGCGAATCGCCGCTCGCAGTTCGGGCACGACCAACTCATGCGAGCAGCGTAGAACGATGTTTTCCGATCGACCGGCGCGACTGCCCCACTTTGCTGGCGGAGCAGTTCGTTAGGCTGCCACGCACGGCGGACCGCCCAGGGATCGCGTTGGAGGCGCTCGCGGGATGACAACGAACCACCGACGACGGATCCTCGGCTTCGCGCTGCTCGCGATCTGCACGAGTGCGGCCTGCTCGGGCGGCAACGAGGTGGCCGAGATCACCACGGTCGCGCCGTCGGCCGCAGGTGCAGCAACCACCACGAGCGAGGTCGTCGACGACACGGCTGCGGTCGACACCACGGTCGACACTGCGGTCGACATCACGGTCGCGGACACGGTCACCACCGAGGCTGTGGCGAGCACCGTGGCCGACTCGGGGCTGACGGGCCCGATGTTCTCCGACGCACTCGGGATCAAGGTCGCGAGTGCGCCCGGGGTGAACACCGCCGGCGACACCCGCCAGTTGCTGCCCGAGGGCCTCTACGTGCACCTCGCCTGGGAACCCGACCCGAACGACCCCAGTGTCTTCACCGTCCAGCCCGACGACATCGAGATCCTCGAGGCCTACGCCAACGCCGTCACGACCTACTACCGCGCCGCGATCGACCACCGTTACAACTGACGACCCCGACTTCGCGCAAGTACTTCATCGACGGTGGCGAGCCAGTTCGAAGAGAGTCTTCGCCGAGGCACGAGAAGGCGGATACGTCGACTTGACTCTGGGTAGTGGCGTCATCCTTCGCCCCTATGTCCTCGGAGATCAGCGCACCGACGACGACAGCTGTGGTCCTCGACTGCTACCTCGAGGACGAGGCAGTTCGTACTCCGACCAAGGCGACGGGACGCCTGCACGCGGCGACCTAGAGACAAGCGCGACCGCTCGCGACGATGGCTCGGATCGCGGGCGATTGGAAGGTCGATATCGTTGCCGCGGAGACCAGCAGCATGTCTCTAGCGCTTGCTCGTCGCTGTCTTGCTGCCGGCGCCGCCTCCCGCTCCTCCGCCCGGCGCCGGAATCGGTGGCGGACTCAGACGACACGCCTCCGCCGGCGGTGCTCGATGGGGCTCGGACGGTGTCGGTGCGGGATGCCAACGGCGGGATCCAGCGGCTGACGGCGATCCCACCGACGTCCGGGTTCGCCACGTACGCGGGCGGGCCGGCGCGCACGTGCTCGTTCACCGCAGATCGTGACGACTTCCTCTTGTCCAACGGTGAGCGGGTGCCGCGAGGCACCGTGGTCACCTCGACGTACCACTTCGTCGAAGGTGTGGCGATCGCATTCGACCTGCCACCGCGCGTGCTGCCGGCCGACGTCACCGACGTGGCGTCCAGTGGCCCGCTCGAATCAGGCCTGCGCACCTTCACCGTGTTCTGCGACCGGGTGTTCTACGAGATCAACCGGGTGACGATCATCCAGGTGCCGATCGTCGACGCGCTGCTCGATCCGCGGATCATGGGCGATCTGCTCCGCAACCGTCTCCAGCTCGACCGGCCGGTCGTGTTCGAGAACCCGATCGTCGACACCTATGGCGGACTCGTCACTCGCTACCCGGCCTGGCTCGCGATCGAACCCGACGCGTGGCGCACCCAGCGCGGCAACTCGCTCGTCTATCGCGGCGCCACCATCTTGTTGATCGCCCAACCACGCGAGATGGACTTCATCGTCGAGTTCACCCCGAACCCCGACAAGCCGTCGGCACCGTTCCGCGGCATCGTGTCGTGCGTGCCGGGCGAGCCTCCCGAGCCGGGCGACGGCGCACTCCCCGCGTTCCCTGTGCTTGCCGACCAGACCGAGCCCGGCGTGAACGGTGCTTGCACCTGGACGCCACCCGGGCCGGGAGAGGTGACGATCACGGCGCGGATCACGTACTCGATCACGTTCTGGGCCAACGGCTTCACCGAGCCCGACGACGACTACGTCTGGACCAGCGAGCCGACCGTGTACGACACCGGCGAGCTCATCGCCGTCAACACCAAGCCCTGACCAGACCCGAGCACGCGTGTGCGCACGAACGCACCACATAGGTTCGCTGGCGAACAAACGCCGAGTGACCCGCCACGCGTGTGCGCACGAACGCACCGCATAGGATCGCTGGTGAACAAACGCCGAGTGGCCCGCCTCGCGTGTGCGCACGAACGCACCGTATGGGTGCGCGAGTGAACAAACGCGGTCAGTTGGGTTCGCTGGCGATCGTCAGGACGGCCGTCGCGTGGCGGTCGGCTTCTTCTGCGGTGAGCGACTCACCGAGCTCGACGATGAAGGCGACACCGGGATCGATCGTACGACGGGCCCATGTGGCGGCCACACCGGTGTAGATGCCGCCTGTGATCGATACCACCGGGAGACCCACCAGGTCGGCGTAGCGCTGACGGATCGCACCATCGCGACCCTTGCCGGGGCTGATCCGGAACAGGTCCTGGTGGTACCACATCACCAGATCGGGCCGGATCTCGGTGATGAACGCGACCATCGCCTGCGTCTCCGGCTCACTCGCTTCCGACGGACCCGCATACTGACCGTCGCCCGGCACGCCGATCGGACCCCAGTCGGCGGGGAAGTTCCGGTTGAGGTCCACCTGGTTCGCGTTGTGACGGTCGTTGTTCGCCACGCCGTCGGGGTTCATCGCATCCACCAACCACAGGTCGACGTTCGCCGGCACCTCGTACTGCTCGAGCAGGTCCACGATCGCGAGACCTGCCGCCTCGTCGCCGTGGATCACCCCGATCACCAGCACCACGCGTCCACCAGGCGTGCCGCGGCGGATGGCGGTGATCGGCCGGCCCTCCACCGAGGTGCCGATCTGGCGGGTCTCGACGAACGGTGGCAACGTCGGCAGCGCCTGCAACGTGGTCGGCGGCGGCGCCACGGGCACCGGTGCTTCGGTCGTGGTCGACGCCTGGGTCGTGGCGGTCGCCTCGGTCGCCTCGGTCGTGGTCGGCATCGCCATCGTGGACGTCGCTTCGGTCGTGTCCGGCGCCGGCGTGGTGGCGGGCTCCGAGTCAGCCACCGACTTTCCACTCTGCGTCGTCGAGGCAACCGCTGCGCCAACTGCGGCCGTCGAGCTCGGTTCGGCCTCGGCTACCGGATCGTTGCCGGTGCAGCCAGCAGCCGTGGTCGCCGAGACGACCACGGCTGCGAGTGTGCGAATGCATCGTGCGGTGCGTGAAGTGCGACGTTCGGAGGAGATCACTCCGTGTAGTAGTAGCACCCGTACTGGTCCGGGCTGCCCCACCTCGCCGCATCTCGCCGAGCGAGCGACGCCCGATCGGTGAACTGCACCTGATCGAAACCGATCGTGACGATCTCCGAACCGATGATCATCGAGCGCTGGAGCGGATTCCAGCAGCCGGTGAACCCGTCGATCTCGTGCTCGATCACGCCCCGACCGACGAGCTGCGTGCCCTGCAACTGGGCAACGATCACGCCGCCTCCATTGCTGTCGCTCAGCTGATCGGCGAGACACGAGTCGGCGACCTGGCACGAACCCCACAACGGCGAGCTCGGGATCACGATCGTGCCGTCCTCGGGCCAGTACAGGAATGCCTTGTGGTCCCACTCGGCCTCGCTGTAGCCGCCGATCTGCAGCGTCGACAGCTGCTGTGGGTTCGCCGGATCACTCACGTCGAACAGCGAGAGCTGCGTGCCCGTGGTGCGACCTGACAGGTCGGCGTTCTGACCGACACCGAGGAGGAGCCCCTCACCCACCGGATGCAGGTACGCCGAATAGCCGGGGATCTTCAGCTCGCCGGTCACCCTCGGGTTCGTCGGATCGCTGAGGTCCACCACGTACAGCGGGTCGGTCTGGCGGAACGTGACCACGTACGCCTGCGGGCCGATGAACCGCACGGCGTAGATCTGCTCGGTGATGCCGAGTCCGGTCACCTGACCGATCTGCGCCAGTTCACCGTCCTGTGGCCGCAGCACGGTCACGGCAGACTCGCTCGAGCCGTTGCCGCTCCGATCGTCGATCGTCGACGCGACCCGCAGGTCGCCCTCGAACTCGCCCATCGAGAACTGGTTGAGCAGACGACCAGGAACGTCACCCGAGGCCACCCACGCTGCCGTCCCGTCTGCGCCGAGAGCGAACTGGTGGATCAACGTCGGCGGCTGCTCCGACACCGGCCCGCTGTCGACGATGGTGTCAGCAGCCGGGTTGAACCAATCCCACGGCTGGGTGGCCATGTAGATGTTGGACGCCGATGCGTACACGAGGTCACTGCTCGACACGATGCCGGCCGAACCAACGGGACTCGCGCCCGCCCGCATGTCGAGCGTCGCGATCCACGAGATGCCCAGACCGGCGAACTCGCGGGGAGCGGCGACGTTCGCGCAATCGAGCGAGGCGCTCATGTCGCCGAACGAGCCATCGCCGTTCTCCTCGAACCATCGAGGCATCCATTGCTCGATCGAGCTCTCACGGATGATGCGCTGGTTCTCCTCGAGCGCACGGTCCTCGTCGAGGCCGAACTGATCGGGATACACGAACGGCAGACGAACAGCGATCGTGGAGCTGAGCACCAGGCGGGCGGTGCCGTCGATCGCCCGGCTCGCCACCGCACGCCCCTCGAGATGGCTGCGTCGCATCAGCGACGAGTTCGACGGATCCGTCACGTCGAACAGCGACACGATCGTGTCCTCCACCCCTGTCCACGGTGCGGTCACCACGAGCAACCGCTCGCCGTCGAGCAGCAACTGGTGCGTGCCCTGGGGAACGTCGAGTTGATCGATGACACGGGCGCTGGCGACGTCGACGATGCGCACGCCATCTTGGCCCGCGACGAACACCTCGGTGCCGTTGGTCTCCACGATGTCGCCCTCGTCGACACCGACCTCCTGGGTGTTGGTGGTCGAGAATCCGTCGGATGTGACCTTGTCGGAGGAAGCCTGTTCGTCGAACGCCGGTGCTTCAGTGGCGTCGGGAGCAGCGCCGGCCGAGTCTTCAGCAGCCATCGGCATCGGGCCGCCGCGGGAGTACGGGTAGCCGCCACCGAATCCCCATGGCGTCACCCGCTCGAGCGACTCCGTCTGCAGATAGCCGAGCAAGGTCAGGACAATCGCTGAAGAACGTCAGTCGTGATCGGCCGAAGCCGGAGGTGCGCGGCAGGCTGGTACCGGTGGCGGGATCCCCCGGTTCGGTGTCACCCGTCGGGCTCCGTCGGGTCCGTCGGATCGGTGCGGCTCGGGGCCGTGGTCGACGTCGGTCGAGTGGTCGAGGGCGCCGCGTCGGGGTCGTCGGCGACACACCCGGCAACGGCGACCGTGGTCGCAGCGATGATCGCGATGGCGACCCGTGAACGATTCGAGGTGCGCTTCATGCCCGGTTGGACGTCACCGCACGCCGGTCGGTTCCCGAACGGACGAGATCATCGACTGCTCGTCAGAACGAGCGAACCCGCCCTCGCGGGCGGGTTCGTCAGTTCTCGGGTGCCGGTCGAAACCGGCCGATGCTCACCAGCGGTAGTGAGCGAAGGCCTTGTTGCTCTCGGCCATCTTCTGCATGTCGTCGCGACGCTTGATCGCAGCGCCCAGGCCGTTGGCGGCGTCCATCAGCTCACCGGCGAGGCATTCGGCCATCGTCTTCTCACGACGTTTGCGGCTGAAGTCGACCAGCCAGCGGATCGACAGAGTGTTCGCACGGCGAGGACGCACCTCGACCGGCACCTGGTAGCTGGCGCCACCGACGCGGCGGCTCTTGACCTCGAGCGGCGGCTTGATGTTGTCGATCGCGCGCTTGAGCGTGGCGATCGGCTCGGCACCGGTCTTTTCCTCCACGATCTTGAGGGCGTCGTACACGATCTTTTCGGCAACGGTGCGCTTGCCGTGCAGCATGACCTTGTTGGTCACCTGCGACACGAGCAGCGAGCGGTACAGGGGATCGGGCAGCAGCTCTCGGCGCTGAGCGGGTCCTTTACGAGGCATCTTGCGGTTCCTTTTCCCGGTACTACTTGGCCATCTTGGCGCCGTAGCGGCTACGGCTCTGCTTGCGGTTCTTCACGCCGGCTGCGTCGAGCGCGCCGCGGATGATCTTGTAGCGCACGCCCGGCAGGTCGCGCACGCGTCCTCCACGCACGAGCACGATCGAGTGCTCCTGCAGGTTGTGGCCCTCGCCGGGGATGTACGCCGTGATCTCGACACCGCTGGACAGCCGCACGCGGGCGACCTTGCGGAGTGCCGAGTTCGGCTTCTTCGGAGTGTTGGTGTACACGCGGGTGCACACACCACGACGCTGCGGGGACCCCTTCAGGGCCGGCGTCTTGGTCTTCGAGAACTTGGTGGTGCGCCCTTGGCGAACCAGCTGCTGAATCGTGGGCACGCGTCTACCTTTGCGAACTGTGACAGTGCGAGAACAACTCTGTCGGGTGACAGCTGCATGGAGAGCTCCACGCAGGACCATGCAATGTTAGAGGTGCGCGTCCACGACCGGCAACCCGCGCGTGCACGACGGAGCACGATCGAGCAACGATCGGGCAACTCGTCTCGCGAGGTCAGCAGGGTGTGACCACCCTGCGCAAACGGGTGCCCGCCCGGATCAGTGCGCTTTGAGCGCCGCCAGGAACGCCAACGCCGCGAGCACGAACCACGGGGTCGCCCGTGCGGTGCCACGCTGGCGAGCATCGTGGTGGTCGAGCACGTCGACATGCGCCGCGTGCGACTGCCCGTTCTGGTGGAATGCCCGCATGACCCTGTCCTCCTGACCCGCGCCCGTCCCTGACGCCGCACCATCCGCTCGAGACGGTCGGGACGGATATCGGCATGTCAAGCAGGTGACTTGAGAGAACGAATCCCGCCGCGCCTGATGCTCAGAGGCACCGGCGGAGCGGGATCCGGACGGACGTGGCGGGGCAGGTTCCCGCCGGGCTACGTGGGGGCTACTCGAGGGCTACTCGGGGACTACTTGGCGTCGCCGTCGAGCTTGTCGACGAGACCCTTCGCCTTGTCGGCGGCCTGGTTGATCTTGGCATCGTGCTGATCGGGGGCCTTCGTCTGGACGACGTCGGCGACCTTGTCGATGCCCTGCTTGATCTGCTTCTCGCGACCCTTGGTGAGACTCTTGAACTTGTCGAGCAAACCCATGCGAACGACTCCTTGTGTGGTTGGCGGACCCGAACAGTCTGGCAGCAGTTCGTGCGCGGGCCACCTTGATCGGCCGAAAACGCCACGAGCGACGGGCGGCCGACCCGGAGGCCGGCGCGCTCGTCGCTCGTGTGCGATCGCCGTCGTGTCGTGCCGGAGTCGACTGACCCCGACCTCGACGGATCAGACCTCGACGGATCAGACCTCGACGGATCAACCTCGACGACCGGCTCCTCGGTGGAGTAGGTGCCGTGGATGTTGCTCAGCCAAGCAGCTGGATCCTCGTCGAAATCGCTCGAGTACGAGGTCATCGGCTGATAGTCCGGCGCCTCGATGTTGAACTGGCGGTAGTGCATCATGCCCGAACCAGCCGGGATGAGCTTGCCGATGATGATGTTCTCCTTGAGACCGAGGAGGTTGTCACCGCGACCGTCGATGGCGGCCTCGGTGAGCACCCGGGTGGTCTCCTGGAACGAGGCGGCCGAGAGCCAGCTCTCCGTCGCGAGCGACGCCTTCGTGATGCCCATGATCTCCGGGCGGCCTTCGGCGGGCTTCTTGCCCTCCTCGACCATCCGCCTGTTGGTGTCACGGAACACCTTGGCGTCGGCCCGCTCGCCGGGCAGGAAACCGGTGTCGCCGGGCTCCTGCACGCCGATACGACGGGTCATCTGACGCACGATCAGTTCGATGTGCTTGTCGTGGATCGACACACCCTGGTCGCGGTACACCTTCTGGACCTCTTCCACGAGGTACAGCTGGGTCTCGCGAATGCCCTTGATCTCCATGATCTCCTTCGGGTCGAACGGACCGTCGGTGATCGGGTCGCCAGCCCTGACTTCCTGGCCGTCGGCGACGATCGGCCGGCTCCCGGTGGGGAGCACGACCGTGTGCTCCTCGCCCTGGTCGTCGACAACGGTGACCGGGATGCCCTTGCCCTCGTCTTCGGAGATGCGCACCACGCCCGACGCACGGGCGAGTCGGGCCGAACCCTTGGGGGTCCGGCTCTCGAACAACTCGACCACGCGAGGCAGACCGCCCGCGATGTCCTTGCCCATCGCCACACCACCGGTGTGGAACGTCCGCATGGTGAGCTGTGTACCTGGCTCACCGATCGACTGGGCGGCGATGACACCCACGGCCTCGCCGAGCTCGATCGACTTGCCGGTGGCCAGCGAACGGCCGTAGCACAGCGCGCACACGCCGAGTTCTGCGTCGCAGGTGAGCACCGAACGCACCCGCATGCGCGTCGTCGACGGATCGTCACGCAACGCTGCCATCTCGGGGTCACCCACGAGCGTGTTGCGCTTCAGCACCGAACCGTCGCCCAGCGTCATGTCGTTGAGCAGTGCACGGCCGAACAGCTTCGTCTCGAGGTACGCACGCTTGTTGGCCGTGTCGACACCGACGTTCTCGATCCAGACACCGAGGTGTGTTCCGCAATCGACCTCGCGGATGATCAGTTCCTGCGCCACGTCGACGAGACGACGGGTGAGGTAGCCGGAGTCGGCGGTACGCAGGGCGGTGTCGACGAGGCCCTTGCGAGCACCCGGCGTGGCGATGAAGTACTCGAGCGTCTCGAGACCTTCACGGAAGTTCTTCTTGATGGGACGTGGGATCATGTCGCCGCGAGGGTTGGCGACGAGGCCACGCATGCCGGCGATCTGGCGCATCTGGGTCATGTTCCCTCGGGCGCCCGAGCCGACCATCATGTCGATCGGGTTGAACCGCTGGGCCTTGAACTCGGCCTCCATCGCCTTTTGCACCTCGGCCGTGGCATCGGTCCAGATCCGCACTTCTTGCTGACGACGCTCGCCGTCGGTGATGATGCCCCGCTTGAACTGGGTCTCGACCTTGTCGGCTTGAGCCTCGTGCTTGTCGAGGATGTCCTTCTTGGACTTCGGGGTCTTGACGTCGTCGATCGAAACGGTCAGACCGCTCTGTGCCGCCCAGCGATAGCAGACGTTCTTGATCGCGTCGAGGGCCTCGGCGACTTCCGACTTCTTGTAGTTGTCGGAGAGGCGCTCGACGATGACGCCCATCTCCTTCTTCTTGATCAACTCGTCGATGTGACCGAAGCGCTTCGGGTAGTCGGCCGGCAGGGCCTCCTCGAACAGGAGACGACCGGGCGTCGTGTCGAAGATGTCGACCGTGCCGTCCGACATCTGCCGACGCATCGTGATCTTCTCGTGGATGTTGAGCGCGCCCTCGTCGAGCGCACGCAGCACCTCCCACAGGTGGCGGAACACTCGGGGCGCGGCGCCGACGGCGTCGAGCTCCTCGGTGAGGTAGTAGCCGCCGATGATGAGGTCCTGACTCGGTGTCACGATCGGACGTCCCGATGCGGGCGACAGGATGTTGTTGGCGCTCAGCATGAGCACGCGTGCCTCGGCCTGGGCCTCGGCCGACAACGGCACGTGGATGGCCATCTGATCGCCGTCGAAGTCGGCGTTGAAGGCGGTGCACACCAGCGGGTGGATCTGCAGTGCCTTGCCCTCCACCAGCACCGGCTCGAAGGCCTGGATGCCGAGGCGGTGCAAGGTTGGTGCACGGTTGAGGAGCACCGGGTGCTCCTTGATGACGTCTTCGAGGACGTCCCACACCTGCGGCCGACGACGCTCCACCATGCGCTTCGCGCTCTTGATGTTCTGCGCCAGCTCCTGGTCGACGAGACGCTTCATGACGAACGGCTTGAACAGCTCGAGCGCCATCAGCTTCGGTAGGCCGCACTGGTGCAGCTTCAGCGTCGGGCCGGCCACGATGACCGAACGGCCCGAGTAGTCGACGCGCTTGCCGAGCAGGTTCTGACGGAAGCGACCCTGCTTGCCCTTCAGCATGTCGGACAGCGACTTCAGCGGACGGTTGCCGGGACCCGTGACCGGGCGACCACGACGACCGTTGTCGAACAGCGCATCGACAGCTTCTTGGAGCATGCGCTTTTCGTTGTTCACGATGATCTCGGGGGCACCGAGATCGAGCAGGCGCTTCAGGCGGTTGTTGCGGTTGATCACGCGGCGGTAGAGGTCGTTGAGGTCGGACGTCGCAAAGCGGCCGCCGTCGAGCTGCACCATCGGACGCAGCTCCGGCGGGATCACCGGCACGACGTCGAGGATCATCGCCTTCGGGTCGTTGACGCGACGCCCGTTCTCGTCACGCTTGTTGAACGAGGCGACGATCTTGAGGCGCTTGATCGCCTTCTGCTTGCGCTGTGCGCTGAGCGGCTTGCGACCAGAGGTGGTGGTGTCGATCGCGTCGCGGAGCTTGCGCTCCTCTTCGTCGAAGTCGATGCGGTCGATGAGTGCCTTGATCGCATCGGCGCCGGTGCCACCTTCGAAGTAGTCGCCGTAGCGGTCGCGCAGCTCACGCCACAGCAGCTCGTCGTCGATGATCAGGCGACCGTGCAGCTTGCGGAACTCGTCCCACGTGCGCTGCAAGAGGTCGAGCTCCATCTCGTAGCGATCGCGGATCGCCTGGATCTCCTTCTCAGCGGTGTTCTTCAGCTTGCGGGCGTCCGCGCCCTCTGCCTCGCTCTTGGTCGCCTCGTCCTCGAGCTCTTTGTAGCGACGATCGATCGCCAGCTCGAGCTCTTTCTGGATCGCATCGCGCTCTTCGAGGTACTCGGCCTCGAGGGTGCTGATGTTCTCGTGGCGCGAATCCTCGTTCACATAGGTGACGAGGTTCGCGGCGAAGTAGATGACCTTCTCGAGCTGCTTGGCCTTCAGCTCTTCCTTGGGCTCGATGCCGGCAAGGAGGTACGCCAGCCAGCTGCGGGTCCCGCGGAGGTACCAGATGTGGACGACGGGAGCGCTGAGCTCGATGTGGCCCATCCGCTCACGACGCACCTTCGAGCGGGTGACCTCGACACCGCAGCGCTCGCAGATGATGCCCTTGAAGCGGACGCGCTTGTACTTGCCGCAGTAGCACTCCCAGTCGCGAGTCGGTCCGAAGATCTTCTCGCAGAACAGGCCGTCCTTCTCAGGACGCAGCGTGCGGTAGTTGATCGTCTCGGGCTTCTTGACTTCACCGTGTGACCACGTGCGGATCTGGTCGGCCGTGGCCAATCCGATCTTCAGCTGGTCGAACATGTTCACATCGAGCATCTCTGTCGCTCCTCGTTCCTCGTCGCAACTCTCGGGGGACACCCCCGAGTACCCCCGGGGGTCGGACGCCTACGGCGGCCGTTTCAATCAGTTCGGATGTTCCGAACGAGCAAGCTCGTTCGGTCAGTAGGCGCGTTCGCGGCGCGCAGCGCGCTCGCGATCGTCGTCGTCGGTGCCGCGCTCGGGACGACTGATGTCGATCCCGAGCTCTTCGGCCGCACGGAAGACGTCCTCGTCGATCTCGCGCATCTCGATCTCCGTGCCGTCGGCTTGGAGCACTTCGACGTTGAGGCACAGCGCCTGCATCTCCTTCATGAGCACCTTGAAGCTCTCGGGAATGCCCGGCTCGGGGACGTTCTCGCCCTTCACGATCGACTCGTACACCTTCACGCGACCGAGCACATCGTCGGACTTGATCGTGAGCAGCTCCTGCAGGCAGTACGCCGCGCCGTAGGCCTCGAGGGCCCACACCTCCATCTCACCGAAGCGCTGACCGCCGAACTGTGCCTTGCCGCCGAGGGGCTGCTGGGTGATCATCGAGTACGGGCCGGTGGAGCGGGCGTGGATCTTGTCGTCGACCAGGTGGGCGAGCTTCAGGATGTACATGTAGCCCACGGTGACCGGGTTGTCGTACTTGTCGCCGGTGCGACCGTTGTACAGCTCGGTCTTGCCGTCGGTTCCGATGAGACGAACACCATCGGCCGATTCCGGGTTGAGGTTCTCGAGGATGCTCTGGATCGTCGGGTGCTTGCCCGCCGTCTCCTCCTCGTCCCAGTGGGCGCCGTCGAACACCGGAGTGGCCACGAAGACCGACGGCTTGGTGTTCGGACGCGTCTTGGTCTCGGTGCCACGGATCGGGTCGTCGCCGATCTTCTTGCCGTTCTTCACGTCCTGCCAGCCCCAGCGGGCCGCGTAGCCGAGGTGCGCTTCGAGCACCTGACCGACGTTCATGCGGCTCGGGACGCCCAGCGGGTTGAGGATGATGTCCACCGGCATGCCGTCGTTGGTGTAGGGCATGTCCTCGATCGGGAGGATCTTGGAGATGACGCCCTTGTTGCCGTGACGGCCGGCGAGCTTGTCGCCCACCGAGATCTTGCGCTTCTGGGCCACGTACACGCGAACCAGCTGGTTCACGCCGGGGGGCAACTCGTCGCCGTCTTCACGGTTGAAGACCTTGACGTCGATGACCTTGCCGTTCTCGCCGTGGGGCACCTTGAGGCTGGTGTCGCGCACCTCGCGGGCCTTCTCGCCGAAGATCGCGCGCAGCAGGCGCTCTTCCGGCGTGAGCTCGGTCTCGCCCTTGGGCGTGACCTTGCCGACGAGGACGTCACCGGGGCCGACCTCGGCGCCGACGCGGATGATGCCGCGATCGTCGAGGTCGCGCAGGATGTCGTCCGAGAGGTTCGGGATGTCCCGGCTGATCTCTTCCGGGCCGAGCTTGGTGTCGCGGGCATCGACCTCGTGCTCATGGATGTGGATCGACGTGAGCACGTCGTCTTTCACGAGGCGCTCGCTGAGGATGATCGCGTCCTCGAAGTTGTAACCCTCCCACGGCATCAGCGCGACGAGGAGGTTCTTGCCGAGCGCGAGCTCGCCGTGATCGGTGCTCGGACCGTCCGCGAGGATGGTGCCCTTGCTGACCTTGTCGCCCTCGATGACACGGACGCGGTGGTTGATGCAGGTGTCCTGGTTCGAACGACGGAACTTCGACAGGCGATAGGTCTGCCTGCCGGTCTCGTCGTACTGCACGGTGATCGCGTCGCCGCTGACCTCGGTGACGACACCGACGCCGGTCGCCTGGATGAGGTCGGCCGCGTCACGCGCGGCGCGGTCCTCGATGCCGGTGCCGATGTACGGGGCTTCCGCACGCAGCAGCGGCACTGCCTGGCGCTGCATGTTCGCGCCCATCAGCGCGCGGTTGGCGTCATCGTGTTCGAGGAACGGGATGAGCGCCGTGGCGACCGACACGATCTGGCGCGGGCTCACGTCCATGAGCTGCACCTCGTCGGGCGTGACCGACGCGATGTCGGTGGTGGCACCGAAGAAGCTCTCGGCCTCGAGCATCCGCTTGAGGTCCTCGAGGCTCGCGGCCTGCGGGCTGCGACGGCAGAGGATCCGCTCGGTCTTGAAGGTGCCGTCGGCATTGATCGGAGTGTTCGCCTGGGCGACGACGTACTTCTCTTCCTCGTCGGCAGCCATGTAGCGGATCTCGTCGGTGACCTTTCCGTTCTTGACCACGCGGTACGGCGTCTCGATGAAGCCGAACTCGTTCACGCGGGCGAAGGTCGACAGTGCACCGATGAGGCCGATGTTCGGACCCTCGGGGGTCTCGATCGGGCACATCCGGCCGTAGTGGCTGAAGTGCACGTCACGGACTTCGAAGCCGGCGCGCTCACGGGACAGACCGCCCGGGCCGAGTGCGGACAGACGACGACGGTGGGTGAGGCCCGACAGCGGGTTCACCTGGTCCATGAACTGCGACAGCTGCGAGGTCCCGAAGAACTCCTTGATCGCGGCGACCACCGGGCGGATGTTCAC
This sequence comes from uncultured Acidimicrobiaceae bacterium, assembly GCA_963791635.1. Lineage (GTDB taxonomy): Bacteria > Actinomycetota > Acidimicrobiia > Acidimicrobiales > Ilumatobacteraceae > VFMC01. The sequence continues at coordinate 357,960 of CAWBTC010000017.1, read as the reverse complement.
CAAGGTGGTCGGGGTGATTGCCTCGACGTCCTGGGTGGTCATCCGCTCACGGACCACGCGCTCCATGCGGCTGAGGCCGATGCGCACCTGGTTCTGGATGAGCTCGCCGACCGAGCGGATGCGGCGGTTTGCGAAGTGGTCCTGATCGTCGAGGCTGTAGCCCGGCTCCTGCTTCACCAGGTGGAGCATGTAGCTGACCGCGGCGACGACCTCGTTGGGGCGCAGCACTTCGTCGCTGTAGGCCGGCATCTTCGTCGGGTCGTCGTTGTCGGTGCGGAACGTCGTGCCGAGATCGATGGTGCCGGGTCCGAACAACTCGTCGAGCTTGGCGACTTCGGAGCCGAGCTTGCGGTCGAGCTTGTACCGACCCACGCGGGACAGGTCGTAGCGACGGTTCTCGAAGAACGCGTTGCGGAAGTAGGCCCGAGCCGACTCCGGGGTGGGCGGCTCACCCGGACGAGCGCGCTTGTAGATCTCGACCAGTGACTCGGTCTGGGTGGGAGCGATGTGACGCTCCTTCTCCCACTGGCCCTCGAGGAAGTCGAAGTGACTGACGAAGCGGTCGATGAAACCCGGTGCGTGCTCCTCGTCATAGCCGAGGGCACGCAGCAGGATGAAGATGCTCATGCGGCGCTTGCGAGCGATGCGGGTGCCGGCGGTGACGTCCTTGCCCGGCTTGTGTTCGACGTCGAACTCCATCCACTCACCGCGGTACGGGTGCACGGTGCCCTTCACGAGCTGGTGCTTGCTCAGGTTGCGGAGGCGGTAGCGCTCGCCGGCTTCGAAGATCACGCCCGGCGAACGAACGAGCTGCGACACGACGACGCGCTCGGTGCCGTTGATGATGAAGGTGCCCTTCTCCGTCATCATGGGGAAGTCACCCATGAAGACCGTCTGCTCCTTGATCTCACCGGTGTTGCGGTTCATGAACCGGGCGCGCACGAAGATCGGCGCGCTGTAGGTCATGTCCTTTTCCTTGCACTCCTCCACCGTGAACTTCGGCGGCGGACGCAGGTCTTCGTCGTCCGGGTCGAGTTCGAGCTCGAGTTGCAGCGCCTCGCTGAAGTCCTTGATGGGTGAGATGTCACGGAACGTCTCGGCAAGGCCTTCGTTCAAGAACCAGTCGAAGCTCTCGCGCTGCACCGCGATGAGGTCCGGCAGTTCGAGGGGTTCGGCGAGATTGGCGAAGGAATAGCGTTCGCGAGACGTGGAGCGGGAAGCCACAGGGTCACTCCTCAAGTGCAATCGGCGTTGCGGTCGGCATCGGGGCGCGCGGCGTCAACGGCACTCGTGAGGAGGCAGGAGACAAGACGCACGGCAACGAACGATCCTATCCACCGGGGACGGCGAACGTCAACCGCAGCCGGCACAGGCCGGACGGCTCGTCAGTTCGCAAACGGTAAGCACTCGTGCACCGCCAAGTCAAGGCTTTGCGAGCTCCGGCATCACGTCGGGAGCACGTCGGGCGCACGTCGGGACAGATGGACGACGAAGCCGCCACACGTGCGCCAGCGCCTATCCCCCGATCGGGTGATGCCCTACTGAACGTGATGGACCGTGACGCATGGTCTGACTTCCACCCCTCGCGCGGGGCCCATCACTCAGAGGTCTCTCAAGATGGCTCCGAAACGCTTGCCTTCGCGGTGCCACAGTCCGCATCCTCCAGCCCACACGGTCCACACCCCCATCACAACCCCACCACACCCCCGGCGGACCACGCACACGGACGGAAGAACACATGAAGCACTGGAAGCGACTCCTCACGGCGACGGCGATCATCACCAGCACCACCGTTGCGGCCGGCGGCATCGGCGCCGGCGGCGTCGATGCGGCCGAGAACTGCACCACCCGCTCCACCAAGCAGGCATTCAGCCAGTGGGGCGACTCGAACCAGTACTTCACGGTCACCAACGGCACGTTCGAGTCGGGCACGGGCGGATGGACGCTCACCAGCGGTGTCACCACCAAGAACGACCAGGCCACATGGAAGGTGAACGGCGCCAGTCACAGCAAGGCGCTGAGCATCCCCGGCGGGGGATCCGCCGAGGCACCGTTCATGTGCGTCAACTCCGACGAGGACTCGATGCGGTTCTTCTATCGCAACCCGACCGGGAACGGGAGTGCCAACCTGCAGGTGAAGATCGAGGTGAAGAGCGACTTGGGCCAGGCCGTGAACACGTGGACCGTCGGCACCTCGTCGACCGGCTGGAACGTGTCGCCGCGGATCATGCTCCCGAACCTTCGCGACGCCAACGGTCAGCAGTGGATCCGGCTGAGCTTCACCTCGATCAACACGCCGGCGGCCTGGGTCGTCGACGACGTCATGATCGACCCGTGGGTCAGCCGCTGATCGCCACAGCGGTCGGTTTCACGCTCACTGACCACCTGACCCACCTGACCACCTGACATCAGCACGGACGACAAGGACTTCGACATGGCACACATCTGGCACCGGATCATCACGGCCATGGCGATCGTGGCGGGAACCACAGCCTCGGGTGGCAGCATCGGCGCGGGCAACGCCGTTGCTGTCCACCTGCGGGCACTTCGCATCGACCCGGCAGCGAGCCGCTGACGGGCTCCGTGGGCGCAGCTCCGGCACGGGGGTGACGGACACGCACGACGATGGGCGGTGGCACTCGGTGCCGCCGCCCGTTGCCGTTGCCGACACGACGGGCACCGGCTGACCCGGCGACGACTCGGGCTCGTTCCGTCTGGGAATCGTCAAGATGTCTCCCACCCGCTCGGGTGGGAACGACTCGGTGCCGAAGATCTGATCGGGACTCCAAGCCGCACGTACGGCGCGCTCGGGGGGCACGACAGGACGAACATGAAGTCGACTCAGGCGACGGCGCGACACGCCGAAACGAGCTGGGGCCGGGGCCGGCCCAAGACGTGACACACGTGTCCGCGACCGCGCCCGCATCAGCGTCGGCATCGTCCTCTTCCGCTTCGGCCACCGACAAAGCGGTCGGCATCGATCAAGCGGGCCGCCAGGCCGCGCGCGCGGTCGCCGATGTGCGCGATTTGGCCGACGCGCGCTCGCACCGACGGCCGGGGCGCGCCGACCGGATCAGCGCGCTCATGCTCGGCGGCGGCTACATCCTGCTGTGCGCAGCCCTGATCGTGGTCTGGCGCACGCCGAGTTGGACCGGCCTCGTCACGGCCGTGTCGCTCGGCGTCGTCCATGGGATCGCCTCGCGCATCACCTTCGAGTCCAAGGGCGGCAGCTCCGTTCCGACCGCTCCGATCTTCGTGGCCGCATTGTTCCTGGCGCCGCTGCCGCTGGTGCCAAGCGTGGTGCTCGTCGGCCTGTTGATCGGCTCCCATGGCACCGACCCCGGCAGCGGTGCCGTGCGTCGCGTGCTCGTCCCTGCGTTGTCGGGGTGGAACGCCGTCGGCCCCGTACTCGTGCTGTCGATCCTCGACGAGGTGCCGTCGCTGCACTGGTGGCCGTGGTACCTGCTCGCGTTCGTGGCACAGTTCGCCACCGATGCGCTCGTCGCCTTCGTGCGCGTGCGTGCCCTCGGGATGTCGTGGCGAGTGCTGCCACAGCCGATGGCGTGGACCTATGCCGTCGATGCGATGCTCGCCCCGATCGGCCTCACTGCGGTGATCGCCTGCGACGGATCGTTGTGGGCGGTGCTGCTCGCCAGCACCCCGATCGGCGTCCTCGCGCTCCTCGCCCGCGACCGGGCCGAGCACCTCGAGCAGGCCGTTGCCATCAGCGAGGCGTTCGAGGTAGCACTCGAGACGGCCCGCCTCGACGCCCTCACCGGCATCGGCAACCGCTTGGCCTGGAACGAAGCCACGACCCGCGCAGCAGTGGAGTTCGCCGCCGATCCGCAGTTCAGCATGGTCACCGTGGTGATGGGCGATCTCGATCAGCTCAAGCAGACGAACGACACCCATGGCCACGAGGCCGGCGACGAACTCATCCGCGCTGCGGCGCGCGTCTTCGTCGATGCAGCCCCGCGAGGTGCGCTCGTCGCGCGGTTGGGAGGCGACGAGTTCGGCATCCTGGTGGTTGGCGGCGAGATCGACCCCTCGACGTTGGTGGCCACGGTGCGCGAGAGGATGCACCGCGAGGTCCCGGTGCACGGCTCACCGGTGTCCCTGTCGGTGGGCGCTGCCTCCTGCCCACCGCTCGCCGACGTGGACGCGGTCCTCACGGCCGCCGATTCCTTGGCGTTCGCCGACAAGGCCGCGCGCCGAGTCGGCCGCTGACGCGGGTTCGATCACGCCGTCGAAGCGAGCACCCGCAGGGTCGCGGCCAGCACCGCCCGAGCTCGATCCACCGGATCGGGGTGATCGGCCATCAGCGCACTCGATCGCAGTTCCACCGACACGGGCACGTCGGCAACGAGCGCGAGCACCTCGGCGAGCGGCAACACGCCGTCGCCGGGCAGCAGCCGACCGTAGAGGGCCTCCTCACGCAGACCGGCGAGGTCGGCCGGCACGTCAGCGGTTGCGTCTGCCAGTTGCAGATACGGCAGGAGGTGCGCACTCACGCCGGCGAGATCGTTGGGCACGCCCCCCGAGCGGGCGAGGTGCAAGGTGTCGACGAGCACCGCCGCCTCTGGCCGGTCCACTTGGCGCACGATCGACAGCGCCTGAGCGAGCGATGAGACCGAGAAGATCGGCAGGAACTCGAGCGCGATGCGCACTCCCGGTACCTGAGCCGCGGCGTAGGTGCACAGCTGGGTCAGGCGCTCGATCACACGGTGTTCGTCCGCCCCACCGCTCGCCATGAGCACGTGGGGGACACCGAGCGCGGCGGCGGTGTCGAGCACTCGCTCCCCACCATCACGACCGTCATCACCGCGACCGAGGATCACCGGCTCGATGTCGAGTGCCACGACTCCGGTGTCGTCGAGTCGCCGTCGCACCTCCCTGGTCGTCGCATCGGTCCACGTCGTCGGGTCGAACCACAGCCCCACCGCAGGCCATCCAGCAGCCGCCGCGACGGCAACTGCATCAGCTGGTCCGACATCGAGCACGGTGCCGGCAGCCAACGAGACGAGGCGATCACCCATCGCCGCACGGTATCGGAGTCCTCGGTCGGTGCTCGGAGCCGGCACGCCATGGGCGATGAGCGGGTGGCCGGCCCGGGCAACGGCGAAGGCCCGCGGCAACGGCGAAGGCCCGGGGATCGCGCCCCGGGCCTTCGTCGTCCGAACCGACCCGGTTGTCGTGCCGGCTGTCGTTCGGTTGTCGTGCGTATGTCGTTCGGTTGTCGTATCAGCGTTGACCGAGCCGCTCGGACGAGCGGCCGGAGATCACTTGATCTCGACGCCTGCGCCGGCTTCTGTGAGCTTGGCCTTGGCTGCCTCGGCAGCTTCCTTGGTGGCCTTCTCGAGCACGGGCTTCGGGGCAGCGTCCACGAGGTCCTTCGCTTCCTTCAGGCCCAGGCTGGTGAGCTCGCGCACGACCTTGATGACCTGGATCTTCTGGGCGCCTGCGTCGGTGAGGATGACGTCGAACTCGTCCTTCTCCTCTTCGGCGGGGGCAGCGGCGCCACCACCCGATGCAGCGGCCGCAACGGCCACGGGGGCAGCAGCGGTCACACCGAACTTCTCTTCGAAGGCGGTGAGGAGCTCACTGAGCTCGATGACGGTGAGTGCGCCGATGGCGTCGAGGATCTCTTCTTTGCCGAGAGCCATGATGATCTATCTCCTTGGATGAGTTCTTGCGTGATGTTGTGATGTGAGTTGTTTCGGTTCAGCGGCTCTCAGGCAGCTGACTTCTGATCGATGAGTGCCTTGATGCCATACGCGAAGCTGCGCGGCATCGCCTGGAGCAGGCCGGCCATCTTGGCCATCGGGGCCTGCAGGGCACCTGCGAGCTGGGCGAGGAGCACCTCGCGGCTCGGCAGTTCGGCGAGCGACTCGACGTCTTTGGCCGAAATGACCGTGCCGCCGATGACGCCGCCCTTCAGCACGAGATGCGGATTCGCCTTCGATGCATCGCGGAGCGCCTTCGCGACCGCAGCGGCATCGCCCGTGACGAACGTGATGCCACTCGGGCCGGTGAGCAGTTCGGCGAGGCCGGGCAGACCGGCCTTCTCGGCAGCAAAGCGGGCCAAGGTGTTCTTGTAGACCTTGTACTCGCCGCCGGCCGGACGCAACTGACGACGCAGCGCAGCAAGCTGACCGACGGTCATGCCACGGTACTCGGTGATGATGACCGCGCTGGCCTCGTTGAGTTTGGCCGTCACCTCGTCGACGACGGCGACCTTCTCCTGTCGGGGATTGTCCATGTGTGTTGTACACCTCCTCTCGCTTCAACTCGGGGTGCTCGCTAACAAGCGAACACCGCGAGGAGCAAGAGGTCGGGCGTGCACGCACGCACACTCGAGCGACTCGGCAGCATCCACCTCGGCTGGCGCTTTCGCATTCTCCGCCCGACATCCCTGGGCAGTGCCCGTAGGTGTCGGTTGGACCAGCTGTCTTCGGCGAGCGACCGGAAAAACTTCCTGTGTCGGCCGGACATGCTAGCGGCGACCCATCCGTTCGCCTCGCGGCACCGAACAACGATGAGTGACCCCATCGATCACCCGGCTGGCCGTGGATCGTCACTCGATCGCGCGGCTACGTTCTCCACCGGGCGAGGACCGATGCCGTGCGGCGGAGCACGACATGGAACTCGAAGCGGAGGAGCGTGCGATGGGATACACGTTGGGTGTCGATCTCGGCACCACGTACACGGCGGCCGCGATCGACCGTGACGGTGCGCTCGAGGTGATCGAGCTCGGCACCCGGTCGGCTGCCGTCCCTTCGGTGGTGTTCCTCTGCGAAGACGGCACCGTGCTCACCGGAGAGGCCGCTGCCCGCCGCGGCGTCGACGACCCGGGTCGCCTCGCTCGCGACTTCAAGCGGCGGATGGGCGACACCACGCCCGTGCTGCTCGGTGGCTGCCCGTACAGCATCGACGCGCTGTTGGCCCGCCAACTGGAGGCCGTCGTCGCAGCGGTCCAGGAGCGTCAGGGCGGCGACCCGTCGACCATCGCCGTCGCCCATCCTGCGAACTGGGGGCCGTACAAGATCGATCTCCTCCGTCAGGCGGTGTCGAGGGCGAACCTCGAAGGCGTCGTGCTCCTCAGCGAACCTGAGGCTGCGGCCATCCACTACGCATCGCAGAGTCGACTCGAGCCCGGTGCGACCATCGCGGTCTACGACCTCGGAGGCGGCACGTTCGACGTCGCCGTGATGCGCACCACCGACGACGGCTTCGAGTTGCTGGGCGAGCCCGAGGGCATCGAGCGCCTCGGTGGCATCGATTTCGACCAGGCGGTGCTTCGCCACGTGGCCGCGGCGGTGCGAGGAGCCATCGACCATCTCGACCTGGACGACCCCGTCGCACAGTCGGCGATGGCCCGGCTGCACGACGAATGCGTGCGGGCCAAGGAGGCGCTCTCCAGCGACACGGAGGTGACGATCCCGGTGATCCTGCCGGCGGTGCAGACGAGGGTGCGCCTCACCCGCTCGGAGTTCGAGGCGATGATCCGGCCTGCGCTCGCCGACACCATGGTCGTCACCCACCGCGCCTTGCGTTCGGCCGGTGTGACACCCGAGCAGCTCCACGCGGTGCTCCTGGTCGGCGGATCCTCGCGCATCCCGTTGATCGCCCAGATGGTCGCTTCCGAGTTCGGTCGACCGATCGCGCTCGATGCTCATCCCAAGCATGCGGTCGCCCTCGGCGCGTCCATCGTCGCCGCTCGCCAGGGCGAGATCTCCCTGCGCCCCGCCTCCGTCGCGCCGCTCGCGACCGGCCCCGCCGGAGCAGGCGGCGGCGCTCCGAACGGCGCGACAACAGACGAGCCGACCGTCGAGATGCGCGCCTGCGGCGCAGGCGCAACGGCGGCCACAGCGGCTGCGGGTGGGGCGGCTGCGGGTGGGGCGGCTGCAGGTGGGGCGGCTGCGGGTGGGGCGGACGGTGGCAGTGAGCCGCCCGGTGCCGATGTGGTCGGGCCCTCGTGGCCCCAGCCGAGCTACGCGGTCACCGCCACCGAGTCCCCGCGACGGAACGTCGTGCTGGTCGGGGCGATCGCCGCCGCAGTGTTGTTGATCGGCGGGCTGACGTTCGCCCTCACTCGCGACCGAGGTGGCCCGACAGTTCGCGATGCCGAGCGGTCGGACGCACCGGCAACGAGCAACACGATCGCGCCCGAGGCGACCATCGGCGGAGGCTCGCCGGCGTCGACCACCTCGAGCACCCTCGTCGCCAGCGGCGGCCCGGTACCACCAGATCCGGCTGCGACCGCGCCCCCCAGCACCACGTCCGGTCCGACCACCACGGTCGGGCGAAGCACGACGACCACGGTGCCTCGCGCCCCAAGGTCACCGCCGACCTCGGTCGCCTCGCCGCCCGCTCCCGGGGCCACACCGCTTCCGACTGCTCCGGTTCCCGCGGCATCGACCACGACCACCACGACGACCGATCCACCCCGGTCGGCCGTCACGACGTCGACCACAGCTCCGACGACGACCACAACGACGACGACCACCACGGCGACCGCACCTCCGCCGCCTCCACCACTTCCCGTCGTCGGCGGGATCACCGTCGACAAGCTGGGCGGCGGTCAGGCGATCTTCACGGCGCCGAGCGCCGACAGGTGCGGCGCGTGGACCTGGTCACTCAGCGGGACCACGTTCATCACCCGCTCGGGTGGGAGCCACTCCACGTGCATCGGGGCCAACCATTCCTGGGACACGAGGTGGAACGCCGCCTGGACGCTGTCGAACGGGAGCTACACCGTCACGCTCACGCTCACGAACGCGGCCGGTTCCCGCTCGAGCAGCCAGCAGTTCTCCCTGCCCTGATCGCAGCGGCCACATCGATAGACGCCGAGGCCCGGTCGCAATGCAGCGAACCGGGCCGTGGCACGAACACAGGTGCCGCCTCGTGGGCGGCGGCGGATCGGTGAGACCCGTCGCTCGAAACGTCGGTCAGTCGATGTCGGGGCGGAGGCGGTTGGTGTCGACCTTCACGCCGGGACCCATCGTCGAGCTGATGGTGATCTTGCGCAGGTAGCGGCCCTTGGCCGATGCCGGCTTTGCGCGCTGGAGCTCATCGATCACCGCTCGGAAGTTGACCTCGAGCGCAGCCGGCTCGAAGCTCACCTTGCCGAGCGGCACGTGCACGTTGCCGTAGCGGTCGGTGCGGTACTCGACCTTGCCGCCCTTGAACTCCGCGACGGCACGGCCGACATCCTGCGTGACGGTGCCGGTCTTGGGGTTCGGCATGAGGCCACGGGGGCCGAGCACACGACCGAGACGACCGACGAGCGGCATCAGGTCCGGCGTGGCGATGGCCACGTCGAAGTTCATGTTGCCCTTCTCGATCTCGGCGGCCAGATCGTCGGAACCGACGAACTCAGCACCGGCCGCGCGTGCGGCGTCAGCTGCCTCGCCGTTGGCGAACACGGCGACGCGGACGTCCTTGCCGGTGCCGCTCGGCAGGGCCACGGTGCCGCGCACCATCTGATCTGCCTTGCGCGGGTCGACGCCGAGACGGACGGCCATGTCGACGGTCTCGTCGAACTTGGCCGACGCCATCGTCTTCACCATGCCGAGCGCCTCGGTCGGTGTGAACTGGGCATCGACGTCGTACTTCTTCGTCGCATTCGCGAACTTCTTGCCGGACATGTGCTGTCTCCCTCGTGGTGGACGCCGCCGGGCGAGGTCGTCCCGGTCGAGCGCTGGATTGCTGGATTACTGGATTACTGGATTGCTGAATTGCTGGACGACTGGATTGCCGACGGCCGAGGACGGCGGCGGCGACCGCGCACGTGCGCGGCTGGGGTCGTCAGGCGTCGACCTTGAGACCCATCGACCGGGCCGTGCCCCGGACCTGCTCCTTGGCAGCCTCGAGGTCGTAGGCGTTGAGGTCGGGCATCTTGATCTTCGCGACCTCTTCGATGTCGGCCTCGGTGACCGAACCCGCGATCGTCTTGCCCGGGGTGCTGGAGCCCTTGGGCAGGCCGGCCTTCTGACGCAACAACACCGGGGTGGGCGGCGTCTTCAGGATGAAGGTGAACGAGCGGTCCTCGAACACGGTGATCTCGACCGGGATGATCGTGCCCACCTGCGACTCGGTCGCGGCGTTGTACTGCTTGACGAAATCCATGATGCCGACGCCGTGCGGACCGAGTGCGGTACCGACCGGCGGGGCCGGAGTGGCCTTGCCCGCCGGGATCTGGATCTTGATGATCGCAGCGACCTTCTTCTTTGCCATGACTGTTTCCTTGCTTCTGAGAGCTTGTTGACGTGCGGTCCGCGCTGAGGATCAGAGCTTCGAGACCTGGCTGAAGTCCATCTCCACGAGGGTCTCACGACCGAAGATGTTCACCAGCACCTTGAGCTTCATGTGATCGGCATTGATCTCGGCGATCGTGCCGGCGAAGTCCGCGAACGGGCCTTCCTTCACGCGCACGCTCTCGCTCACCTCGTACTCGAGCTTGGGCTTCTTGCGCGTGGGCATGCCGCCCGTGCCATCGCCCTTGGCGGCGAGGAACGTCTGCACCTCGCGGCGAGACAACGGCGTGGGCTTTTGGCCGTGGCGGCTCTGGCCGACGAAGCCAGTGACGCCCGGGGTGTTGCGGATGCAGTACCAGCTCTCGTCGTCCATCTGGCAGCGAACGAGGATGTAGCCGGGGAAGACCTTCTTCTGAACGGTCTGCTTGCGACCGTTCTTGAACTCCTCGACCTCTTCCATCGGGATGACCACTTCGTAGATGCGGTCCTCCATGTTCATCGACTGGATGCGTGCGCCGAGGTTGGCCGTGACCTTCTTTTCGTACCCGCTCTGGGTGTGCACCACGTACCAGGCGCCCGGACGGGTCCACGGGTCGTCGACGATCTCGGCTTCGATCTCGGCGTCGATCTCGGCGTCGTTGTCGGCATCGTCAGCCTCGCCGTCGCCGGCTTCGCCGGTCAGGTCGAAGGCGACATCAGCCGTGTCGTCATCGGTGTCGGTGTCGGTGTCGATCGCGAGATGTCGACAGCGATGTCGGCAGCGGTGTCGAGTTCGTCGGTAGGAGTGTCTGCAGTCATGTTGTTCATGTCGTTCGCGTCGGTGTCTTGCGGATCTTGCGGATCTTGCGGGTCTTGCGGGTCATGGTCGGTCATCAGTCGTACAACCAGCCGGAGAGCACACCGAAGAGCGAGTCGAGGCCGCCCACGTAGGCGGTGTACAGGACCACCGTGACGAACACGATGATGGAGAAGCGGCGAACCTCTGGCCACTTCGGCCACGCAACCTTGCGCATCTCGTCGCGCACTTCGCGGAGGTACTGGAGCGGGCCCACCCTCGCCTCGGCACGACGGGCCTGAGGCTGGGCGCGAGTCGGCACGCCCTGGTCGTTCAGGGCTCCCATCCGCTTCAGCGAGCGCTTCTGCTCACGATTCAGGTCGTCGAGTGACATCGAAGTGTGTGCCTTTCTGAGTGTTGCCTGACGTCTGGTGGATACCTGAGTGTCCAGGCCGTTCCGGGCACGTCGGAACAACGCAGGGCAGGAGGGACTCGAACCCCCGACCGTCGGTTTTGGAGACCGATGCTCTACCAACTGAGCTACTGCCCTCTGAGGGCGAGCCAACGCTATCAGCCCGCTCCGAGGGAGCCTCCGCGGACATCGCCGCCCGGTGAGGAAGGCGACGCCCGACGGAAGGACTACCGAGTCTCTTTGTGCGTGGTGTGTCGACGGTCGTGCGAGCAGTACTTCTTCATCTCGAGTCGCTCGCGATCATTGATCTTCGACTTCATCGTGATGTAGTTGCGCCGCTTGCATTCGGTGCACTCGAGGGTGATCTTCACCCGCTTGTCGTTTCTTGCCATCAGGCACTCCGTTGTTCGCTGAGAAGTTGGACCGATCGGTGATCACCTGGTGATCACGTCGTGATCACTTCGTGATTTTGGTGACGCGGCCGGCGCCCACGGTACGTCCACCTTCGCGGATCGCGAAACGCAAACCCTCGTCCATCGCGATCGGCTTCCCCAACTCAACCGTGATCGCAACATTGTCACCAGGCATGACCATCTCAGTACCCTCAGGCAACTGAATCGTCCCCGTCACATCCGTCGTCCGGAAAAAGAACTGCGGACGGTAGTTGTTGAAGAACGGCTTATGACGCCCACCCTCCGACTTCGACAACACATACACCTGACCCTCAAAATTCGTATGCGGCGTAATACTCCCAGGCTTACACAACACCTGACCACGCTCCACATCATCCTTCTTCGTCCCACGCAACAACGCCCCAATGTTGTCACCCGCACGACCCTCATCCAACAACTTCCTGAACATCTCCACACCCGTACACACCGTCTTTTGCGTCACCCGCAAACCAACGATCTCCAAATCATCACCCGTATGCACAATCCCCTGCTCAACCTTACCCGTCACCACCGTGCCACGACCCGTGATCGTGAACACATCCTCGATCGGCATCAAGAACGGCTTATCCAACTCACGCAACGGCTCCGGAATACTCGCATCACAAGCATCCATCAACTCCATGATCTTGGCCTGCCACCCAGCGTCACCCTCCAACGCCTTCAACGCCGACACCCGCACCACCGGAGCATCATCACCCGGGAACTCATACTCACTCAACAACTCACGCACCTCGAGCTCCACCAACTCGAGCAACTCCTCATCCTCCACCATGTCAGCCTTGTTCAACGCCACCACGATGTACGGCACACCCACCTGACGCGCCAACAACACATGCTCACGAGTCTGCGGCATCGGACCATCCGTCGCCGCAACCACCAAAATCGCACCATCCACCTGCGCCGCACCCGTAATCATATTCTTGATATAATCCGCATGACCCGGCATATCCACATGCGCATAATGACGATTCACCGTCTCATACTCAATATGAGCAATCGAAATCGTAATCCCACGCGCCTTCTCCTCCGGCGCCTTATCAATCTGATCAAACGGCGTATACGAAGCCAACCCACGATCCGCCAACGTCTTAGAAATCGCCGCCGTCAACGTCGTCTTCCCATGATCAATATGACCCATCGTACCAATATTGACATGCGGCTTCGTACGCTCAAACTTCGCCTTGCTCATGGGGAGACCCTCTCCTGGTGAGAATGTTGTTTCGGAATGGTTGTAGTAGGGAATGACGTGGTTTGGTAGCGGCGACCGGGATCGAACCGGTGACCTTCCGATTATGAGCCGGATGCTCTGACCATCTGAGCTACGCCGCCAGGGCTTTGCCGTCCGGGCGACGCCGTCGGCGGGAACCACGACGTCTCACGACGTGGGCCCGAGTCGGACGACGACCGGCTGGTCGAGCCCTCTGTCGGAGTCGAACCGACGACCTACGCCTTACCATGGCGTTGCTCTACCTACTGAGCTAAGAGGGCAGTGACGCGCGTGCACGCCGCAGGTCAGCGCATCAGCATAGCGGTGCCCCCTCCCGCGCGAACAACGCCATTGCGAGGCAATTTGGCCGGATACCCTCCCACGTCGTGGCACCAGCACCCGCCGACGACCCTGCGCACCCCCCTGCGCACCCCCCTGCCGACCCGCCTGCAGACGCTGTGTCGGCACGAACGAGGCGGGTCGTGGTCCGCCAGGCGCGACCGAGTGATGCCGAAGCGATCCGCTCGATCTACAACCACGAGGTGCTCTCCACGACGGCCACGTTCGACCTCGTGCCCCGATCACTCGACGACCAGCGACTCTGGCTGGCGGCGCGATCGGGCGCGTTCGCGGCGGTCGTCGCCGAGGACCTGTCGACGGTCGCTGCCGCTGCCGGTCATGCCGGTCATGCCGCGCATGCCGCGCATGCCGCGCATGAAAGCGCCGATATCAGCGGTGAGGTGGTGGGCTTCGCGGCGCTGTCTCCGTATCGAGAACGAGCGGCATACCGCACCAGCGTGGAGGATTCGATCTACGTGCGACGCGACTGCGGCGGCCAGGGCATCGGCACGCTCCTGCTGACCGAGCTGCTCGACATCGCCGAGAGCAGCGGCTTCCACGCGGTGTTCGCTCGGATCGAGGCATCGGGCGATGTGTCACGGGCGTTGCACTCCCGTTGCGGGTTCCAGCTCATCGGGATCGAACGCCAAACCGGCCGAAAGTTCAATCGCTGGCTGGACGTCGCACTGATGCAGTGCCTGCTGCACGAACGCCGACATCTGCCACCGGGGCCATCGCGCTGACCTGGCCAACGTGCCGCAGGAACGCACCGATCAGCGCCGCGATCGCGAACATCTCGAGCGCTTCCTCCACGACGGTGATGACACGCAAGCCGAAGTCCTTGCCCCGCCAGCTCTCGTAGGCACCTTCGACCAGTTCGAGCCCGAGCGCGCCGACGATGAACACCACGGCACACAGCATCAGCAGCCGTCGAGTCATCGCGGGCAGCGAGCGCCACCATCCGAGCAGGACCACACCCAGCACCATGACCGCCGCTCCGTAGGGGATCACCCAGGCGAAGCGCAGGATGCCGTCCGTGTCGAGGGTGTCGCGGACCTGATAGCTGATCTGCTCGTGGAACTGGGCGACCTCGTCGGCCGACACGAACAGCATCGCCGCTGCGACCAGCCGCCACGACGTCACTCCGGGCAACCCACGAGATCGGTGCAGCGAAGCGCACACCCACGCCAGGAGCGAGGCAAGCCCCAGTTGCGCGGCGCTGAACCATGTGGGCACGTTCGCCTCGATGTTCAGCTCGAAGAGCTGGTACTTCCACTGCTCGTCGTCGGCGAAGCGGGCAGCCACGACGCCGGCGACCGTCAGCACAGCGCAGCAGCTGAACAGAGCGATCACAACGGTGCGCGGGTCGATGCCGAAGTCACGCAACGACAGCGGCCCGGGGGACGTCGGCACGCCATCGGCCTCGACCTCGCGCCGGCGCGGCATGGTCGTCTGCAGGCTCTTGTCCTCGCCGGTCACTGTGTCGCTTGCCTTCGATCGACGATGGATCGCGGTCATCCGCCGTCCCCTCTCATGACATGTTCGAGTCCCCCGCCGGAGACCCCGCGACATCATCGCGCACTGAGCGTGGTCAACGTTACCGAATCATGACGAATCGCAGATACTCCCTGGTGATCCAAGGATGAATGGTGAACGTGAGGTGACGAAACCTGCCCTTTCAGGTGATCTGTTTCCGGAAGCAGAGAGCCGGTAATGTGATGTGATGTCCGACCGAGCTCCCTGGACCTTCCTCTCCAACCACGGACACGTGCTCATGTGTCTCGCCGCTGATCCGGACGCTCGCCTGCGGGACATCGCCGAGCGAGTGGGCGTCACGGAACGCACCGTCTTCGGAATTGTCGAGAACCTGCAGGACGCCGGGATCGTGGTGCGCGAAAAGCTCGGCCGCCGCAACACGTATCGCATCGACCGCACCTCCCACCTCCGTCACCGGATCGAGTCGAGTCACACCGTGGGCGACCTGATCGACCTCCTCGGCTGACGTGCTCAGGGCTCGCCCGCCCGCGCCCGACCTCGAACCCATCAGCGGTCAGGAGCCGCGAGACCCTTCGCATCCTCGCTCGAGGCCACGCACCCACCACCCGTCATCGTCGTGGATCATGACAGGGGTCCATCGTGTGGAGCGCTCAGTGTGACGGGTCGAGGCCAAGGTTTTCTGCCTCGGCCGCGAGCTCCAGCCAACGTTCCTCGGCCGCATCCAGCACACGCTGAGCTGCTGCGAGCTCGCCGCCGATGCGAGCGAGCTCGCGATGATCGGCCAGCGATCCCATCTCGACCGTGAGGCGGTCGCGATGGTCGGTCGCCGCCACCACCGCACGCTCCGCCTGGCCGAGCTGGCGGCGCACGGTCGACGGGCTGCGGCCGACGACGGGCTTGGTGCGCGACAGCTTCGCGGCAGGTGCTGCTGCAGTGCCCCGCGGCGCTGCGGCGTTCGGACGCGTTCGCGCGATCTCGGCTGCCGCTTCGCGCTCGGCCAGCCAACCTGCCACGCCACCGCGCACGGAACGCACGCCTCCGACACCGTCGAGCGCCCACACCTCGTCGACGGTACGGTCGAGAAAGGCCCGATCGTGGCTCACCACGACGGCGATGCCCGGCCAGTCGTCGAGCAGGTCCTCCAGGGCGCGCAGCGTGTCGAGGTCGAGGTCGTTCGTCGGCTCGTCGAGCAGGAGCACGTTGGGTTGCTCCACCAGCGTGAGCAGCAGTTGCAGCCGCCGCCGCTCGCCACCGCTGAGCGTGCCGACCGGCGCGAACTGTCCGTCACCGTCGAACCAGAACCGCCGCATGAGAGCAAGGTCTTCCAGCGACGGCTGGCCCTTGTCGCCGGCAACCGCCTCCCGCACCCGCTGCGTGAGGTCGAGCTCGCGGCCCAGCTGGTCGTAGTAGCCGATGCGCACGGTGGCACCTGCTTCGACACTGCCCCCCGTGGGCACACGCCGACCGCTCACGAGATCGAGCAGCGTGGACTTGCCGGCGCCGTTGGCGCCAACGATGCCGATCCGATCACCCGGTTCGAGCTGAACGGTCACCCGATCGAGCACGACCGTGCCGTCGGGCCAGGCGAACGAGACGTCGCGCAGCTCCACGCCTTTCGAGCCGAGGCGTTGGCTGCCCATCGCAAGGGCGAGGTCCCCGGCGCGCGCCGGCGCGCCTGCTCGGGCCTCCACGAGCGCTGTGGCGGTGGCCAGGCGAGCCTTGGGCTTCGTCGTACGCGCCGGCGCTCCGCGACGCAGCCATGCCAGCTCGCTCTTCGCCAAGTTGCGTCGAGTCTGCTCGGCCGCTTCTGCCTGAGCCTCGCGCACCGCTCGCCCGTCGAGGTAGGCCGCGTACCCGGAGCCGGCGTGCCAACCGGCCGGTACGTGGAGGTAGGCGGTCCCCCGGTCGAGCTCGAGCACCCGGTTCGTCACGCGGTCGAGGACATGGCGGTCGTGGGTGACCATCACGAGACCGCCTCGGTAGTCGGTCAGCCAGCGCTCGAGGAACGCGATCGCGTCGAGGTCGAGGTGGTTCGTCGGCTCGTCGAGCACGAGCAGGTCGTGGTCAGCGGCGAGCAGCCGGGCGAGCGCGGTTCGCTTGGCCTGACCCCCCGACAGGTCGGCCGTGTCGGCATCGAGCATGTCGCCCATGCCCAGCCGGGTGAGCATCGCCTCGCCCTGCCACGAATGGCCGACGGCGTCGCGCACCGTTCCGGGCGGGAGCTCGGGCTGCTGGGCGAGCACACCGACTCGAACACCGCGCCCCCAGCGAACCGTCCCGATCACCCCATCCGGGTTCGCCTGCGGCTCGATCTCTCGCGCCAGCATTCGGAGCAAGGTCGTCTTGCCCGAGCCGTTGATGCCGACGACCCCGACGCGATCACCGTCGCTCACGGTGATCGAGACGTCACCGAAGAGCGGCCGGTTCGGGCGGGCGGCGGCGAGCCGGGTGGCGTCGATGAGGATCATGGGGTGGGTGCTCTGTGCGTTGTCGCGAAAACCACGATCGCCAGGTCTCGGGACGAGGCCTGGCGATCGACAGTGGTGGGCCGGGAAGGATTCGAACCTTCGTAGGCTGTGCCGGCAGATTTACAGTCTGCTCCCTTTGGCCGCTCGGGCACCGACCCTGGTTGCGGCCTCGTACGCTACCGGGCTGCACGACCAGCGACCAACCGGCTCGATGCCGGTTCCCCCGCCTACCATGACGTCATGCCGAGTTTCGATGTCGTCTCCGAAGTCGATCGCCAGGAAGTACGCAACGCGATCGATCAGGCCCAGCGAGAGATCGCCAACCGCTTCGACTTCAAGAACACGAACTCCTCGATCGAACAGAACGAGCTGATCATCACGCTTCGCACCGTGAGCGAGGACCGTCTCGCCGCGCTGCGGGTGGTGATCGAGGAGAAGCTCGTGAAGCGCGGCGTGTCACTGAGAGGTGTCGACTACGGCACCATCGAAGAGGCCACGCAGAACACCGTCCGACAGATCGTCACGATCAAGGTGGGCATCTCCAGCGACAAGGCCCGTGAGATCAACAGGATGATCAAGGAGAAGGGTCCGAAGGGCGTGAGCAGTCAGACCCAGGGCGACAGCGTGCGGGTGACGGGGAAGAAGCGCGACGACCTACAAGCGGTGATGGCCGTGCTGAAGGGCGCGGACCTGGAGATCCCGCTGCAGTTCAACAACTTCCGCGACTGACATCGTTCGAGCGCTCCGGTCGGCGGGTGGTCCCCTGTTCGCACTCAGCCGACGCAGGCGGCACGGATGCCGTCGAGCGCCGGTGCGATCTGCGCCTGGTCGCCCGTGGCGATGATCGCCGGCACGTCGAACCCGCGGACTGCGTTCACCACACAGGCACGCTGGGCGTCGTCGCGCGCCTCGAGGTCACCGATGACGGTGAGCTCGACGGTCGACTCACCGAACGTTGCGATCTGATCCGAGGCGACGGTGTCGAACTCCGGACCGGGATCGCACGAGAACACCGAGAGCTGCTCCGTGCCGATCTCGGTCACCTTGGCGCCTGCCTCCACCGGTCCCAGCGCCGCCCACTGCTGGAGTGAACTGAGCAGGCGCTGGCGGCCGACCTCGTCGGACGTGGCGATCGTCGCCTCCACGCAGTAGCCATTCGCTGTCTGGGAGACGACGACCCTGTCGCCATCCCACGCGAGAACGGCGTCCCACGCCGCGCCAGGCTCGAGCCTCCCAGCGAGGACGTAATACCAGTACAACATGCCGCGGGCCTCGGTCAGCTCGCCACCGAGGTCTTCCGGACGGTACTCGAGTCCTCGTGCAGCATCGAAAAGGCCGGCGTCGCTGCGCAACTTCGTACGCAGCAGTTCGTCGCGACCGGTCACGCCGTCGGCGCCGTCGAACAGCTTGGCCACGCCACCGGCGGCGCCGACGAGGTCGACCGCATACCGCGGCGCGCCCACAGCATCCTCTGCATGATCTGCGACGATCTCATTCACCTGCTCCACGAGTTCGGCGCTGTCGGCGTCGCTCGGATCGACGATCGCCATCGCGGTCGACACGGCGTCGCCGTCGAACATGGCCCGCACCGCGGTCCGCTGGCTTGGGTCGAGATCGGCGAGGCCGGCGCTCCACTCGTAGTGCTGGTCGAGCAGCGCCATCGTGAGGGCACGGTCCATCGCCAGCTCGCGGAGCTCGTCGGGTGTGTCCTCGAGCTCGTAGATCTTCGCATCGATCGGGTCGTAGAAGACAGGTCGGCTGCTCATTGCGCCGCTGCCGATGATGCTCGGCTCGATCCGACCCTCGGCCAGACCCATGGCACGCCATTCGGCGGTCGTCGAGTCCAGCTCGATCTCGGTGATGCCGAGCCAGCTGGTGGTGAGCTTGGTGGCGTAGTCCTCGGCCGGGAGCACCTCCACCTTGACCGCACGCTTCCACTCGAGCTCGCGTTCGGCGGATACCGCCTCGGCGAAGGGCTTCAGCTCGGCGTCCCAGCGCTTGTCGAGGACGTAGATCTTGCCGAAGTACAGGCCGGCTCCGAGGATGCCGAGCAGCACGACCAGCTTGAACAGGACGCGGAAGGGGTGCCGCTTCTTGCGCCGCTTCACCGCAGCGGACTGGAGGCCGGCCTGACCGAGCAGCGCCTGGAAGTCGACGGGCTTGCTGGGTCGCTCGGCGTTGGGCTTGCGCTCGATGCGAGCGAGCGACAGGGCCGGTGCGGGTGCGGCCGGCACGCTCGAAGCCGGCGCTGCGCTGGAGGCCATCGCTGCCTCACCCGACACGAACTGTACGACGGGTGCCGGAGTGGGCTGGGCCGTGGTGGGCTGGGCCGGCGAGGGCGGGACAGGAGCGACTGTGGCCGCGGCGGCCACGACAGCCACAGGCATCGGCTCGACCGGCACGGGCTCGACCAGCGGCAGGGATGCCTCGGCTGACGTGGCGACCGCGACCGGGCCGGCCAGGACGGGCGGGTTGTCCGGGGCCTCGGCAGGGAGGCTCGGGTCGGCTGCGTGCGGCTGCACGAGTGCCACGTCGACGGCAGGAGCCGCTGGGGAGTTCGCGACCGATGGCGCGCGTGCGGCAGCGACCGCGGCAGCAGCCGCGGCGGCGAGTGCGCCGTCGTCGTCGCTGCCGTGGTGGGTGCCGACGTCGTCGGACGGGGTGATCTCTGGCTCGGCCTCCGGCGCGGTCTCGGCCGGCATCTCGAGGCCAGGCTCGAGCGTGTCGACGGCGATGTCGATGGCGGCGGGCAACGAAGCGGCCGGCGGGCTCGCGACGAGCGGCGAGGCGATCGCGTCGTGATGATTCGGGGCTGTCGGGGCTGTCGGGGCTGTCGGGGTTGTGCGGAGCGGTGCCAGCGACAGGGTCGGCATGACGGGGGCGGGGGCGGGCGGGCGCGTCGGAGGTTCGGCAGGCGTCGCCACCTTGGCAGCCGGGTCGGACATCGCCGATTCGGGCCGGGCAGATTCGGGCCGGGCAGATTCGGGCCGAGCGGCGGGTTCGGGCCGGGCGGCACGGCGCGACGTCGCGATGGTCCCCGACGCGGTGACGTGCACCACCGGGTTCGGGTTGGCATCGGGGCCGGCGATCTGGTTGGCCAGCTCGACGATGATCGACTGCAGATCGCCGTCGGTCTTGTACGAACGGGGTGCCTCCTCTGGTGGAGCCGTCAGAGAGTCCCAGTCGATGGCGTGCAGCTGCACCAGTTCGCCCGTCGCGCGGCCCGAGAGCTGGGCGTTCGTGTCTTCCCGGGAGCCGAGACGGAGCTTGAAGTCGAAGCTGACGGGCTTGTCGCGCCCCGAGCCGGACGCGCCAGCACGATCGCCCTCATCCGGCTGTCGCTCAGATGTCGGTTGGTTGTCGGTCCCGTCCACCACGAGTGAGATATCGGCACGGCTTGAGGCACCCTTGAGGGCTCGGCCAGCCTTTTCTCGCCAGGGTCCCGCTGCCGACCGGGTGACTCCGTCCGCCGGCGCAGGGTCAGGCGGATGTGCCGGGGGCCGGCGGAGCGACGTAGTACCCCGAGTGCACGTAGAGAGCATGGAGGTCCTCGTCGTGGTACATCTCGCAGATCGACTCGTCGTCATCGAGGGCGAACTCGATCACGAACCCTCGTTGTCGCAGCTCCAGCAGCACGCCACGCTTGAACTCGGCGGCCCCGAGGTACTGATCATCGGCCCGCAACACCAACAGGTCCCAGCGGATCTGGTGGCGTTCGAGCCACTCACGGGTGGTCTCGAACACCCATGCCGGCCGGGCCGACAGCAGCACCACGGTGAGATCGGGATCGAGGAGGCCGAGCAGCGCCGGCACCGCGCGCAGTGGCCGGTCGTCACCGACGGCGCCGAAGAACCCCCGCCAGTCCCTGCGGCCCTCTGGGTTCTTGAGGAAGTGCTGGCGCTGCGACGCATCGGAGAGCACCCCGTCGATGTCGACGATCACGGCACGGCTCGGCTCGTGCGGGGTGTCGCGCCATTGCGCCGTTGCTCGCATCGCAGGTTGGTTCAGTCCTCGGCCGGCACGTCCGCCGCCCGTCGCTGCAGTTCGGTCACCACGTTGGCGTCGGCGAGCGTGCTCGTGTCACCGAGATTGCGACCCTCGGCCACATCCCGGAGGAGGCGCCGCATGATCTTGCCGCTCCGGGTCTTGGGCAGGTCAGGGGTGAAGTAGATCGTCTTCGGCTTCGCGATGTGGCCGATCTCATCACCGACGAAGCTGCGCAGCACTTGCTCGTCGACCTCTGCCCCGCCGCGCAGCGTGACGTAGGCGATGATCGCCTGACCCGTCGTGGGGTCGGAGGCTCCCACGACCGCTGCCTCGGCCACCGACGGGTGCGCCACGAGAGCGCTCTCCACCTCCGTGGTGGAGATGCGGTGACCGCTGACGTTCATGACATCATCCACTCTGCCGAGCAGCCACACGTAGCCGTCGTCGTCGAGTTTGGCGCCGTCGCCAGCGAAGTACCGACCCTCGAAACGGCTCCAATACGTCTCGCGATAGCGCTCCTGATCGCCCCAGATCCCACGCAACATGCTCGGCCACGGGCGGGTGAGGGTGAGGTAACCGCCGCCGTGCGCCACCTGGGCACCGGTCTCGTCCACCAGTTCCGCCCCGATGCCCGGCAGTGGAAAGGTCGCCGACCCCGGTTTGGTGGTGGTCGCGCCGGGAAGCGGGCTGATCATGATCGCTCCGGTCTCGGTCTGCCACCAGGTGTCGACGATCGGGCACCGTCCGCCACCGATGTGCTCGTGGTACCACATCCAGGCTTCCGGGTTGATCGGTTCGCCCACCGAGCCGAGCACGCGCAGGCTCGACAGGTCGTGCTTGGCCGGCTGCTCGACGCCCCACTTCATGAACGTCCGGATGGCCGTGGGGGCTGTGTAGAACTTGGTGACGCCGTACTTGGCGATGATCTCCCACATGCGATCGTTGCCCGGGTAGTTGGGCACGCCCTCGTACATCACCTGCGTCGCTCCGTTCGCGAGCGGGCCGTAGACGATGTAGCTGTGGCCGGTGATCCAGCCGACGTCGGCGGTGCACCAGTAGATGTCGTCGTCGTGGAGGTCGAACACGTACTTGTGTGTGAACGCGACCTGCGTGAGATAGCCGCCGCTCGTGTGCATGATGCCCTTGGGCTTACCGGTCGTGCCCGAGGTGTACAGCAAGAACAGCAACTGCTCGCTGTCCATCGGCTCCGCCGGGCACACGGGATCGGCATCAGCCATCAGCACGTGGTACCAGTGGTCGCGGCCGTCGTGCATCTCGACGTCGTTGCCGCCACGGCGCACGACCACCACGGCGGTGATCGACGGTGTCGAATCGAGTGCCTCGTCGGCGACGGGCTTGAGGGCGAACACGTCGCCGCGCCGATAGCCGCCGTCGGCCGTGATGAGCACCTTCGCTTCGGCATCGTTGATGCGGTCGCGCAGCGAGTGCGCGCTGAAACCGCCGAACACCACGCTGTGGGCCGCACCGATGCGAGCGCAGGCGAGCATCGCCACCGCGGCTTCAGGGATCATCGGGAGGTAGATGTTGACGCGGTCACCCTTGCCGACACCAAGTCCCTTCAACACGTTGGCGAACCTCTGGGTCTCGTCGAGCAGTTCGGCGTAGGTGACCGTGCGGCTGTCGCCCGGCTCACCCTCCCAATGGAACGCGACCTTGTCGCCGCGACCCGCGAGCACATGGCGGTCGAGGCAGTTGTACGAGACGTTGAGCTCGCCGCCCACGAACCACTTCGCGAACGGGAGGTCCCACTCGCAGATCGTGTGCCAGTCGGTGGACCAGTCGACGAGTGCGGCCGCCTGCTTCGCCCAGAACCCGAGGTCGTCCTCCGCTGCCTCGTCGTACATGAACGTGCCCGCCACGAGCGCCTGGTTCCTGAACTCTTCCGATGGCGGGAACCGACGATTCTCCCACTGCAGCGCGTCGATCGCATTCGAACTGTTGTCGCTCATGACCTCGGTACCCCCTCAGACGCAACGCGTGCGGAGCCCGACCGTAGCAAAGGCCCCACGAGGCGGATCCGGTCGTCCCGACTCGTTCCCGACGGCGCGATTCACCGGTCCCGACTCACACCGAACTCACATCTCCCTCACGGCCGACGCTCACAACACCCGCACAGACTGCGCGCATGCAGCAGGATCCCCGTCAGCCCCTCCCGTCCCACGGTGCCTCCGCCCACCACGCCTCGATGCTCACCCGCGTCGTCGACCGACGCGGAGTCCTCGGGTTCTTCGGCGCCGCCGCAGGCGCAGTCGTGCTCGCCGCGTGCGGGAGCGACAACTCGAGCAGCAGCACCTCGACCGCATCCACCGAGTCCATCGCGTCTGCCGGATCGACCGGATCCGCCGGATCGACCGCTGCTTCGAGTTCGACGGCACCGACTCCGTCGACCGCGGTCACTGGCGGCACCGGCGGCACCGATGTCGGTGTGACGCCCGAGGAGACCGGCGGACCGTTCCCCTCCGACGGCACCAACGACAACGGTGCGGGCACGACGGCGAACATCCTGGCCGAGTCCGGATCTGTTCGTTCCGACATCCGCACCGACATCGGCGGCGCGAACGAACAGGCCGGCGTGCCGATGGCCCTGACGGTCACGGTGCTCGACGCGTCGACCGACACGCCCAAGGCCGGTGCTGCCGTCTACGTGTGGCACTGCAACCAGGCCGGCGAGTACTCCCAGTACAACTCCCCGATGCTCGGTGGCGACTTCAGCGACTTCTCGTGGCTGCGCGGTGTGCAGGTGGCCGACGCGAACGGCACGGTCACCTTCCAGACCATCCTCCCCGGCCGGTACCAGGGCCGAGCCGCGCACATCCACTTCGAGGTATTCGAGGTGTTCGAGGACGGCACCTACGGCTCGAAGCTGCTGACCAGCCAGATGGCCTTCGACGACGACGGCGTGGACGCGTTCTACTCGGCCGCCGGCTACACCGATGCGCTCGCCAGCGACACCGACAACGCTGACGATCAGATCTTCGGTGATGGTGTCGAGGACCAGTTGCTGGCGATCACGGGCGACGTGACGAGCGGCCTCGCTGCCACGCTCACCGTGGGCGTCTGACCCGGAGAACGACGACCGAGGCGCGGGCTAGATCTCGACCTGCGAGCCGACCTCGAACACCTTGTCGGCCGGCAGGTTGAAGAACCGGCTCGCGCTGTCGGCACCTCGGTTCAAAAGCACGAACAAGTGCTCCAATGCCGGGTGCATGCCCGGCGCCTTGCCGGCGACGATCGATTCACGACCGATGAAGTAGGTCGTGTTCTCCCGATCGAAGGTGATCTCGCGATGATCGATCTGCGACAGGGCCAACGGCACGTCGGGCTCCTCCATGAACCCGAAGGTGAGCAGGACCTGGAACACACCTGGCTCCACCTTGGTGATCCGGTGACGCTCGTCGGGCTCCACGCGTGGCGCCTCGTCGGTGTCGACCGAGACGATCAGGGTGTTCTTGTGCAGCACCTTGTTGTGCTTCAGGTTGTTCACCAGAGCAGGGGGTGCCTTGCCGAGGTCCTTGAACATGAACACCGCGGTGCCGGCAACGCGCTTGATGTCGGCGGCCTCGTCGAGCACCTCGGCGATCGGACGTTCGCCACGGTGGATGCGAGCAGCCACGAGGGCCCGTCCCTTTCGCCAGGTCTGCATCTGCACCATGAGCACGATCGCGACTGCGAGGGCGAACCATCCGCCCTTCGGGATCTTCACGATGTTCGCGCCGAGGAAGCCGAGCTCGATGACGAACAGCGGGACGCAGACCGCGAATGCCTTCCATCGGTCCCAGTTCCAGCGATCGACGAGCACTTTGAAGAAGATCAACGTGGTGATCGCCATCGTCATCGTGACGGCGATGCCGTAGGCCGCGGCCAGGTGCTCACTCGACTTGAACCCGATGACGAGCCCGACGCAGACGACCATCAACGCCCAGTTGACGAGCGGGACGTAGATCTGGCCCGACTGCTGATGCGACGTGTGGCGGATCTCGATCCGGGGGAGGTAGTCCAGCTGTACGGCCTGAGCCGTGAGCGAGAACACGCCAGAGATGAGCGCCTGCGACGCGATCACCGTCGCCATCGTGGCCAGCAGCACGAGCGGCAGCTTCAACGACTCGGGGGCCATCAGGAAGAAGAAGCGCTTGTCGACCACCTCAGGGTTGGCCATCAGGAAAGCGCCCTGGCCCCAGTAGTTGAGCACCAGCGACGGCAGGACCATGGCGTACCAGCCGTACGTGATCGGTTTGCGTCCGAAATGGCCCATGTCGGCGTACAGCGCCTCGCCACCGGTGACCACGAGGAAGATCGAGCCGAGCGAGAGGAACGCCTTCATCGGTTCGTGGGTGAAGTACTGCAGGCCGTAGATCGGGTTGATCGAACCGATGATCGCCGGGCCGTCGACGATCTTCGACAGGCCGAGCAGGGCGAGTGTGGCGAACCAGACCATCATGATCGGGCCGAAGATCTTGCCCATCGCTCCCGTCCCCCGGCTCTGGACCAGGAACAGCACGATCAAGATGCCGATGGAGATCGGAATGACCGCGTCGGCGAACGACGCGTTGACCTCTTCGAGTCCTTCGACGGCACTGAGGACCGAGATCGCGGGCGTGATCGCGCCATCGCCGTAGAGCAGTGCGGTACCGAAGATGCCGAGCGCGACGAGCAGGCCGGCCTTCGTGACGTGGGGCTCGCGCTTGCGCATCACCAGCGCAGTCAGCGCGAGGATGCCGCCTTCACCCTTGTTGTCGGCTTTCATCACGAACAACAGGTACTTGATCGAGATGATGATGACGAGCGACCAGAACGCGAGCGAACACACGCCGTAGACGTTCGCCTTGTCGACGACGAGCTCGTGGCCCTTGCCGTTGAACGCCTCCCTCAGCGAGTAGAGGGGGCTGGTGCCAATGTCGCCGTACACGACGCCGAGTGCGCCCAGCGCGAGCATCGCGGTACCGGCCTTGGAGTGATGGCCGTGGCCATGACCACCGGCGTGCTCGTCGTCCGCGCCGGCCATCTCGGCGAGGTGTTGCTGTTCGAGGTCCTTCGCGAGCGCGACCGACTCGGGCCCGGCTGTTTGGTCAGATCCCACAGGGATGCGACGCTACCCCGTGCGCGTCGTCGTTTCCCACCCACGGGAGGTTCTGTCAGCGGCTCCACTCGAGGGCCAGGAATCCACCGAGACCGGACGGATCGAGCAGTGCCTCGGCCTCACGTACCCGGCTGCGCATCTTCATCGCAGCAACCGTCGGTGCTGCGGCGGCTGCCTCCCATGCCAACCGGCCTTCCTCCACCAGGTCGTCGATCCCCCACCGCTGCAAGAACTGCGCCTGTGTGCGCACGACCTCCGGTTCCGGCAGCTGATCGAGAGCGATCTGGGTGGTCACGTCCTGGCCGCCTGGTGACGCAAGGTAGTGACCGCCACGTTCGTGTCCGCGGTACGTCCGCAACCACTCCCTCCACGGCATCAGTGCGAGTTCCGCGGTACGCGCCGTCACGTAGTCGAAGCACACCAGCCGACCGGCGACGATCGACGAGTTCGTCGTGCGCACCCAATCGTGGGCTGCCTGCTGCCACGGCACGCGTGCACCGTGCGGCGCGGAGGCCGGGAGCCACGCAGGGCGATCGTCGAGCGGCAGCAGCACCTCGAGCAGACGGCGCGGTTCGCCGGGCGCTGCGGTGATGAACGCTTCGCGCCACGTGCCATCCCACACGAGCAGGCGGAACGGGAGGTTGTCGAGCAGTTCGTTCGCGATCACCACGCCCGTGATCGGGCGACCGTCCCGCTCGGCGAGATCGGCGAGCGACGTGATGTCCTCTGGGTGCGATCCACGCTGCGGTGCGCCCGTCTCGACCGCCGTGTAGGGATGGCCCGAAGCGCCAGCGCTCCGCCAGTGGGAGAGCACCGATCGGGCCAGGGTGCCGGGTCCGGCACCCACCTCCACCACCTCGAAGTCGTCCGGTCTCCCGAGTCGGTGGAACTCGGCGTCGATCCACCTGGCGATGACGGTGCCGAACAGCGGCCCCACCTCGGCCGAGGTGAGGAAGTCACCTCGGCGACCGGCGCGGCCTTCGCTCGTGTAGAAGCCGTGTGGACCGTAGAGCGCGAGCGAGACGAACTCGTCGAAGCGCACCGCGCCACCTGCGCCGTCGATGGCGCGTCGGATGTCGTCGAGGGCACCGTGACCGGTGCCCGGCGGATCAGCGGCTGAGGGCACCGGTGAGATCGGTGAGATCGCCGAAACGGCCGACGAGATCAGGCAGCACCCCGAGCACGATCGTCGCACCACAGGTGATCACCAGTGCGGCCTGGATCGACGACGGCGTCCGGATCGGCGTCGCGTCGCCATCGGGCACCGGCTTCATCCAGATCTCGCGCATCACGGTGACGTAGTAGGCCGCCGCGATCACCGTGTTCAGCGCGGCGATGATCGCGATCGAGTAACCCCAGTTGGTGTCGGCGTCGAGCACGGCCTTGAACGCACCGAACTTGGCGAACCATCCACCGAGCGGTGGGATGCCGGCGAGCGACGCCAGGAACACGGTCATCAACACGCCAAGCGCGGGGGCGTACGAGAACAAGCCGCCGTAGCTCGAGATCTCGCCACTCCGTGTCTTCTTCGCCACTGCGATCACCACCGCAAAGGCGCCGAGGTTCGTCGCGGCGTAGACGACGAGGTAGACGATCACGGCTTTCAGGGCCGACTCGCCCACCCCGGCCTCTCCGGCAACCGTGAGCGGCATCAGGATGAACCCGCCCTGGCTGATGCTCGAGTAGGCGAGCATGCGGACGATGTTCGTCTGGCGCAGAGCGAGCAGGTTGCCGACGGTCATCGAGGCAACAGCGAGCACCCACATGAACGGCTGGTAGACGTCGGAGGCAAGCGGGAAGGCGAGGAAGACCAGCGTCGTGAGCGCCACGAAACCGGCCGCCTTCGACGCCACGCTCAAGAACGCGGTGATCGGCGTGGGTGCGCCTTCGTACACGTCAGGTGCCCATTGGTGGAAGGGCACGGCACTGATCTTGAACGCGAACCCCACCACGATGAACACCACGGCGAGGGCCTCGATGCCACTGAACTGTCCGTTGGCGGTGATCGCCGGACCGATCTCGCTGAGGAGCGTGGTGCCCGTCACCCCGTACAGCAGGCTCATGCCGTAGAGCATGATCGCCGAGGCGAACACACCGAGCAGGTAGTACTTCATGCCTGCCTCGTTGCCCTTGCTGTTGCGCTTGTTCCATGCCGCGAGCATGTAGGCCGGGATCGACAGGAACTCGAGCGCCACGAAGATGCTGATCAGATCACGCGACGACGCCATCATCACCATGCCGAGCACGCTGCTGAGCAAGAGCACGTAGTACTCGCCCTGGTGGTAGTGGCCGCTCTCGATCTCGTCAGAGCTCATCAACACCACCACGTAGCCGGCGACGAGGAACAACGCCTTCAGGATCAATGCGTACTCGTCGACCACGTAGCGACCGTCGAGCAGCTCACCCCCGAGCGCGTTGCGCACGTCGTCGCCGACGACGGCGAGCGTGACCACCGGGATGAACGCGCCCAGCAGCACGAAGCCCGACAACGTGGACGTGATCCACCGCTGACGTTCCTCGACGAAGAGGTCGACGAGCAGCACGAGGCAGATGCCTGCCGCGAGGATGATCTCGGGCGCGAGCGCGTGGTAATCGACCGTCGGCGCAGTGAAGTCCACAGCGGCGGCGAGGATGGACGCGGTCACTTGTTGAACACTTCCACGAGCTGGGTGACGGCCGGGTCCATGACCTGGAACATCAGCTGCGGGTAGATACCGAGCACGACGATCGCGATGAGCAGCGGGGTCCAGGCGATCCACTCGTAGATGTTCACGTCGTGGATCTCGTCGTGGTGCTCGTCATTGGCTGCGGCACCCACGGCGTGGGCATGGCCGTGGCCGTGGGAGGTGAACTCGGGGTTCGGCTCACCGAACGCGGTGCGCTGGTACAGCCACAGCAGGTAGCCGGCAGCGAGCACCGTGCCCAGTGCCGCGATCACCATCAGCACGCGGAACAGTTCCTCGCTGAGCTGTGGGGCAGGCGAGTAGGCGCTGAGGATCGCCGGGAACTCGCCCCAGAAGCCGGCGAGGCCGGGCAGGCCGAGAGATGCCATCGCGCAGAAGCCGAGGATCCAGCCGAGCTTGGGCATCTGGATCAGCAGACCACTGAGTCGCTTGATCTCGAGCGTGTGATAGCGCTCCTTGATGCTGCCTGCAACGAAGAAGAGCATGCCGGTGATCAGGCCATGGGCGACCATGCCGAACAGTGCTGCATTGATGCCGGTGGCGGTGAGCGTGGAGATGCCGAGCATCACGAAACCCATGTGAGCCACCGAGCTGAAGGCGATCAGACGCTTCATGTCGGTCTGGGCGAGGCAGCCGAGGGCGCCGTAGATGATGCCGATCACGGCGAGGATGCCGATTGCGGGTGCCCACTTGACGGCGGCCTGCGGCAGGATCGGGATGGCGATGCGCACGAAGCCATAGGTGCCGAGCTTCAGCAGGATCGCGGCCAGGATGACCGACCCTTGGGTGGGCGCTTGTGTGTGGGCGTCGGGCAGCCACGTGTGGAACGGGAACATCGGCACCTTGACGGCGAAGCCGATGAACATCCCGGCGAAGATCCACACGGCCGTGGTCTCGGGGATCTCGATGCCCCGCTCGATCAGGTACGGAATCGCGAAGCTCTCGCGACCCGTCTGGTAGAAGAGCGCCAGGAAAGCGACGAGCATCAGAGCCGAGCCGAACATGGTGTAGAGGAAGAACTTGAGCGACGCGTACTGACGCTGCTCCCCGCCCCACACACCGATCATGAAGTACATCGGCAGGAGGACCACTTCGAAGAAGACGAAGAAGAGGATCAGGTCCTGGGCGATGAAGGTGCCCGCCATACCCGTCTGCAGCACGAGCATCAAGATGAGGAACGCTTTGGGATTGCCCGGCGACGGAATGTGGTCCCAGCTGTAGATCATCACCAGTGCGGTGATCACCATCGACAGGATGTACAACGGCAGGCTGATCCCGTCGAGGCCGATGGTGTACCCGCTGTTGATGACGCTGATCCACTCGGTGTTCGCGTAGAACTGGAGCTGCTCGGCCTTGTCGTAGTCGAACTGCGTGAGGGTGTAGATGCCCACACCCAACGTACCCAGCGCCGTGACGAGGGCCACCTGCTTGTGCAGGAGCTCCTCACGCTTGGGGATGAGCAGCATCACCAGCACGCCGGCGAGGGGCAAGAACGTGCCCAGGCTCAGCAGCCAGTTCTGATCGGAGATGACGTCCATGGTTCAGCTGTCCTCAGATGTTGACGATGACGAGTACGAGCGCACCGATTGCTGCGGCACCGAACAGCAACGCTCCGTACTGGTTGACCTTGCCTGACTGCAGGGGGCGAAGTGCGCCACCTGTCCCGCGTGCGGCTCTGCCGCTGCCGTCGACCGCGAGGCCATCGATGGCGCCCTGATCGACGTACTTGTAGACCCATTCACCAGTCTTGCGGCCGCCCTTGCCGAACGCGTTGACGATGCCGTCGAGGACGTTCTGGTTGATCCAATAGGCGGCCTGAGCGATCGGGTGAGCGACACCGTGGACGATGACCTTTTCGTAGAGGTCGTCGAGGTAGTACTTGTTCACCAAGAAGCGATGACCAGCGCCCAGCGCTCTGCTCCGCTGGGTCAGGCCCTTCAGCTTCGACTCGGCTTCACCGAAGACCGCCTTGCAGATCAAGAGGCTGACCACGAAGCCGAGCGCGACGAGCACGATCGACGGCATCGCCTTCGCCCAGGTGAAGGTCGCATGGTCGATCGCCGGGGCGAACTCGCCCGCCCGTGGCTCGACCCACTCGAGGAACTTCTCGATGTGGAACGGGGCGGCGTTGATGTAGCCGCTCACGACGGCGAGGAAACCGAGGATGATCAGCGGGAACACCAGCAGGATCGGTGATTCACCGACGATGCCAAAGGCAGGCTTGCCGTGAGAAGCATGCGCATCGTGATCGTCATCGTGACCGTGATCGGTGTGCGCAACGTGACCGTGACCGGCATCTGACATGGCCGACGGTCGCGAGCGCCAACTCGTGGTCGGCTGCGAGGGACTCGTCGTGGTGGGATTCGCCGGCAGCGGCGCCACGTGCCGTGCCGAAGAACGTGAGGTACGTGGCACGGGTCATGTACGCCGTGGTCATGAACGCACCGATGAGTCCGATGACGAAGAACACCTTGTAGCCGTTGTGGTCGGCGTTGTCGATGATCTCGTCCTTGGAGAAGAAGCCGCTGAAGAACGGCACACCACAGAGGGCGAGCGTCGAGACCATCCAGGCACCAGCGGTGATCGGCATCCGCCGCAAGAGCCCGCCCATGTCCTTCTTCATGTCGAAGCTGTGGTGGCTGGCCGTGTGGCTGATCGAGCCGGCGCAGAGGAACAGGCAGCACTTGAAGAACGCGTGGGTGAAGATGTGGAACACCGCAGGGGTCCACGCGCCGACGCCGAGGCCCATCATCATGTACCCGAGCTGGCTGACGGTGGAGTAGGCAAGCACCTTCTTGATGTCGTTCTGCACGAACGCAAGGCCGGCAGCGATGACGATCGTGATGCCACCGATCACCGCGATCAGGTTGGCGCTGTTGCCGTTCTGGGCGATGTCGAAGCCGTTGTAGAACACGGGATACAGCCGGGCCACCAGGAACACGCCTGCGACCACCATCGTCGATGAGTGCAGCAGCGAACTGACGGGAGTGGGGCCGGCCATCGCGTCGGGCAGCCAGGTGTGCAACGGGAACTGACCGCTCTTGCCGATGCACGCGACGAACAGGGCGATCGCCGCCCAGAGCAACACCGTCTGGCTGGTGGCCGGATCCATCGCGATCCGACTGGTCTCCTGGATGCTGAACGTGCCGAAGGCGCCGAACAGGATCGCCACACCGACGAGCAGACCGATGTCGCCGACGCGCACGGTCAAGAACGCCTTGAGCGCAGCCTCGCTGTTGGCCCGCTCCTCCCACCAATGGCCGATGAGGAGGAACGAGCAGAGGCCCATGATCTCCCAGCCGAGGATGAGCTGCACCGTGTTCTCGGCGAGCACCATCGCGAGCATTCCGGCGCTGAACAGCGTGATGCTGGCGAAGAAGTGGGTGTAGCGGCGAT
This sequence comes from uncultured Acidimicrobiaceae bacterium, assembly GCA_963791635.1. Classification (GTDB taxonomy): domain Bacteria; phylum Actinomycetota; class Acidimicrobiia; order Acidimicrobiales; family Ilumatobacteraceae; genus VFMC01. The sequence goes on along the minus strand of CAWBTC010000017.1, from coordinate 325,389 downwards.
CACCACGCACGTACTCGAGCGAGAAGATCTGCACGAGCGTCGAGATGAACGTGACGAGCAGCAGCGCCATCACGGCGAGGCCGTCGATGTGCTGACCGAGCCCGAACTCGATCCCTCCGCTCTGCCACCAGGTCCAGCTACGAATGACGGGCTCGACGTACGGCTCGCCACCCTCGGCGGCCCGCGGCACGAGGCCGCGTGCAAAGCCGAAGACCCCGCGCGCAAGCGCGCCTTCGCCCTCGCTGCCATGCACCGCATCGACCCGCTGGATCCACTGCCAGGTGGTGCCGACTGCGATCACGAGTGAGGCCGACATGCTGGCGAGGCCGACCTCGCTGCCCTGCATGGGGAGCTTCTTGCCGAACACGATGATGATCGCGAAGGCGACCGCCGGGATGACCGGGATGAGCCAGGCGTGTTCGAGGAACCATCCGCTCGATGTTGCTGCTGTTTCGGCGAACACGGATCAGCCCTTCATCTCGGAGAGTTCGTCGAGCGAGATGCTCTTGCGGTTGCGATAGATGAGCAGCACCATCGCCAAGCCCACGCCGACTTCGGCGGCGGCCACGGCGATGATGTAGAGCGCGAAGGTGTTGCCGTCGACGTTGTCGTGGAGCTGACTGAAGGCGAGCAGGTTGATGTTCACCGAGTTGAGGATCAGCTCGATGCTCATCAGCACCATCACCGCGTTCTTCCGGGCGATCACGCCGTACACACCGATGCAGAACAGCACCGCGCCGAGCAGCAAGAAGTTGTTGATCAACATCGCGGCCTCAGTCCTTCCTGGCCAGCACGATGGCGCCGATGACCGCCGCGAGCAGCACGAACGACAGCGCCCAGAACGGCAGCAGGTATGGCCGGAAGATGTTGTCGCTGACGGCCTCGATCGACACCTGACTGCCGTCCTGTGGGAGCTTGGTGTCCTCGAAGCCGTCGATCAGCACCCACGACATGACGCCGAGCATCAACAGCGCGATCGGCACGCCGAGCAGAGCGTTCTTGTTGTTGAGGTCACCCTCGCGGCCGAGCTTTGCCCGGGTGAGCATCACGCCGAAGAGGAACAGCACCATCACGGCGCCGACGTACACCAGCACCTGGGTGACGGCGACGAATTCAGCCGCGAGCAGCAGGTACAGGGCGGCGGCACCACCCAGGACGAGCACGAGCGACAGAGCTGCATGAACGACGTTCTTGCTGGTGACGACCTTGAGCGCGCCCACGATCATGGTCGCGGCGATGATGCCGAAACCGATGTTCTGGGCGACGTAGATGTCGTCGGCGGCGAGGATCACAGCGCTCACTTCTTCTTCTCCGCGCCAACCTCGAGCTCGGGCGCCTCGGGCACCGTCTCCATCCATTCACCGAGCTTGGTCTTGTCGTGCAACAGGTCGGCGATGTGCGGCTCGCTGTATTCGTACTCAGGGCTCCAGAACAGGGCGTCGAACGGGCAGACCTCCACGCAGATGCCGCAGTACATGCAGAGCGCGTAGTCGATGTCGAATCGATCGAGCTTGTTCACCTTGCGGGGTGCGCCACCGGCTCTTCGCGGCGGGGCGAGCTCCTTGTGACCCTCGATGTAGATGCACCAGTCGGGGCAGCTGCGAGCACACAGCATGCACGAGGTGCAGTTGTCCTCTCGTAGGGCGATGACGCCGCGGGCCCGGATGGGAGGCGCTTCCTTCTCATGCGGGTACTGCACCGTGGCAGCGCCACCGCCGAGCTTGCGCGGCTTCACGGTCTGCACGAAGGTGTTGAGCGTGACTGACATTCCCTTGCCGTACTCGTTGTAGCGATCCTTCAAGAACCCCATCAGAACGCCACCTTCAAGATCGCAGTCAGCATGATGTTCACGAGCGACACGGGGATGAGCACCTTCCAGGCAAAGCGCTGCAGCTGGTCCTCACGGAGACGGGGATAGCTGAAACGCACCCACATGATCAGGAACGACAGGGCGAGCATCTTGGCGAACATGATCAGCGGACCGACCACGTTCATCCAGTCGTCGACCGCGTCGAGCGAGCCCCAGCCGAACCAGCTGAAGGGCACGCCCCAGCCACCGAGGAACAGCACACTGGCGATGAGGGCGAAGATCCCGACGTTGGCGAACTCGGCGATGAAGAAGATCAGGAAGCGGAAACCGGAGTACTCGGTCATGTAGCCGGACACCAGCTCGCTCTCGGCGATCGGCATGTCGAACGGGGTCTGGGTGAGCTCGGCCTGCACCGCGATCATGAACACACCGAAGGCGACGAACTGGGTGAGCACGTAGGGATTGCCGACGCCGTCCCAGCCGAAGATCGATCCTGCGTTCTGGGCGAACACGATCTGCTGCAAGTTCATCGAGCCGGCCTGGATGACGACACCGACGACCGCGAGCACCATCGGGAGCTCGTAGGCGATCAGCTGACCTGCGGCGCGCAGACCACCGAGCAACGAGTACTTGTTGGCGCTCGACCACCCGGCGATGAGGATGCCGAGCACGCTGACCGAGCTGACCGCCAAGGCGTAGAACACACCCGCTTCGAAATCGGTGAAGTAGGCATCAGGGCCGAACGGCACGACAGCCACGAGGATGAAGGTGCTCACCAGCACGATCAGCGGAGCGATCTTGAAGATCCGCTTGTCCGCGTTCGCGGGCTGGATGTCTTCCTTCTGCAACCACTTGCCGACCTCGGCAACGAGCTGCAACGAGCCGTACGGGCCGGCTTCCATCGGGCCGAGACGGCTCTGCATGAAGCTCATCATCTTGAACAGGAACAGGTACACGATCGTGCCCGCCGGCAGCAGGACGGCGACGGCACCGCCCAGCACCCGCAACAGCGACTGTGCCCAATAGGGAAAGTCGACTGCGATCACTTGTCGATGTCTCCGAGGATGAAGTACAGCGAGGCGAGGATCGTGATGACGTCGGGGACGTAGACACCGCGCAAGGCCCACGGCACGATCGAGATGTTGTTGAAGCTGGCGGTGCGGATCTTGACGCGGAACGGACCGAGGTCGCCCTGGCTCACGACGTAGTAGCCCATCTCGCCCAGCGGGTTCTCGGTGCTCACCCAGGCTTCCCCCTCTGGCACCTTGATGATCCGCGGCACCTTGGCCATGACGGGACCTGACGGGATCCCGTCGAGGAGCTGGTCGACGATCTTGGTGGCTTCGCGTGTCTCCTGCAGGCGAATCCAGCAGCGGGCGAAGCTGTCGCCGTCCGGGTGGGTCCAGACCTTGAAGTCGACCTTGTCGTAGGCGAGTGCGATCTTCTGGTCGCGACGAAGGTCCCAGTCGACACCGCTGGCGCGCAGGTTCGCGCCCGACAGGCCGTACTGCTGGGCGACGGCAGGCGGGATGACGCCGATGCCGCGGGTCCGGTCCTGGAAGATCTTGTTGCCGAAGAGCAGGTTCTCGATCTCATCGCAGAAGTTCCGCAACTTCTTCATCACCTGACGGGTCTCGTCGATCCAGCCCTTGGGCAGGTCGTCCTTGAGGCCGCCGATGCGGTCGAAGTTCGGGTGGAAGCGACCTCCGGTCGCGCCCTCGATCAGGTTCAGCACGTACTCGCGGTCGCGGAACGCCATGAACACCGGAGTGATCGCGCCGAGCTGCACGCCGAGGTCTCCGAGGAACAGCGAGACGTTGGCGATGCGGCTGAGCTCGAACAGGATCGTTCGGATCCACTGAGCCCGCGGCGGTGCTTCGATGTTCATCAGCTGCTCGGCAGCCAGGATGAACGGCACCTCGTTGGCAAAGCTCCCGAGCCAGTCGATGCGGTTGATCAGGGTGGTGACCTGGGGGAAGGTGCGGACCTCGGTGAGCTTCTCGTAGCCGCGGTGCATGTACCCGGCCGACGGATCGGCCCACACCACCTGCTCGCCGTCGAGGCGGACGATGATCCGCAGCGTGCCGTGCGTCGCCGGGTGCTGCGGTCCGATGTTGAGGGTCATCCCCTCGGTCTCGAGCTCCACGTTCAGACGCGCATCGGCAGCCTGGGCTGCGATGTAGCTGAGCTTCTGACGATCGATCAGGTCAGTCATCGGAGGCTCCTTCGCCGGCTCCTGCCGGAGCATCGTCGCCCTCGCCGGGCAGGGGCTCGACGTCGACGATGCCGGGCCACGGCTTCACGTGACGGGCGAGCAACGGAAAGTCCTTGCGCAGCGGGTAGCCCTCGAACTCGGTGGGAAGGTACATGTTGCGCAGGTCGGGATGGCCGGCGAAGCGGATGCCGAACATCTCGTGGCACTCCCGCTCGTGCCAGTTGGCCCCGGCGTAGTTCGTGACCCAACTGTCGACGATCGGCCCCTGGTCGGCATCTCCGGGCACGTCGGGCACGTCGGCCTTGATGGTGACGCCGACGTGACGCTCGATGTCGGTCACGCGAGCGAACACCTGGAAGCGGGTCTCCCCCCCGGTGTAACCCTGCACGATCTCCGTCTTGCGCTCGGGTGCCGGTGCCGTCGGGTCGTCTTCACCACGGCCGTACGGGCTCGGCATCCAGTCGATCGCCGAGAGGAAGCAGAAGTAGTGGAAGCCACCGTCGCGAAGTGCGCGGCCGGCGTCGCGCCAGGCAGCGGTGGTGACGCGCACCCACAGGTCCGTGTTCGCCACCAGCTTGACGTCGACGAGTTGGTCGCCGAGCGCGGCGCGCATCATCTCGACGATGCCCTCGCGGAGGGTGTCGCTGGCGAGCGCCGGCGTCTCGGCGCCTGTCACCTCACTCAATCGGGCCACCGCCCACGACGATCGGATCCTTCACGAGGGCCTTGGTCCCCTCGCCCCGCCAGCGGGCGCCCATGTCCTCGTTCTTGATGCGCTGTTGGAGCAGCACGACGCCTTCGAGCAGGGCCTCCGGACGGGGCGGGCAGCCGGGCACGTAGATGTCGACCGGGATGATCTGGTCGATGCCCTTGGTGACGGAGTAGCTGTCCCAGTACGGGCCTCCGCAGTTGGCGCACGAGCCCATGGAGATCACGTACTTGGGCTCGGGCATCTGCTCGTACAGACGCCGGATCGCCGGGGCCATCTTGTCGGTGACGGTGCCGGAGATGACCACCAGGTCGGCCTGGCGAGGGCTGGCAGGCAGCGGGATGACGCCGAGGCGCATCACGTCGTAGCGAGGCGACCCGAACGCAGCGCCCATCTCGATCGCGCAGCATGCGAGGCCCCACTGGTACACCCACAGGCTGTACGAACGCCCGAGGTTGAACAGGGACGTCAATGGTTTGGGCATCCGCCCCTTGTCGACAAATCCCATGTGGTTACACCCAGCGCAAGACGCCCTTGCGCCACGCGTACACGAGGCCAAGGAGCAGGACGAAGACGAAGATACCCATCTCGACGAGACCGAACGATCCGTACCGTTCGAGCTGCGTGGCCCACGGGAAGATGAACACTGCTTCGACGTCGAACACGACGAAGAGCAGGGCGAAGATGTAGTACCGAACCTGACTCTGCGACCAGCCGTCGCCCACAGGGTCGACACCGCTCTCGTAGGCGATCAGCTTCTGGGCACTGGGATTGTTCGGGCGGACCAATGCCGAGATCCCCAGCAGCAGTCCGCCCAGCAAGAGGGCGATCGCCCCGAACCAGACCACGGTGAGGTAGTCGCGAAGAAACTCTGACATCACTCTCGACGCTACTACGCCGCGTGAATCGGCTCACAAACCCTACGGTCGGGGGCTCCGCCCCCGACTGCCCCCGCACCCGCGAACACGACCGGCACCGCGACGAAAGCACCGCTCGCCCGGCACCTCGACTGCTGCGACTGCTCGACTGCTCGACTCATCTTCTTCGACTTCACCCGCCATCACGCACGTCCGTGGTTCCGCCCTTCGGGCGAGCGGCTCCGCCGCACGTGGGAGGCATCTCCTCCGACTTCACCTCCGTCAGGTCGGGGGGAGGGACTGGGTGGCGTCCAGCCAGCCGGAGATGCCCGCGGCAACCGTGTCACGAGGGATGGTCACGCCACCGGCGCCGTAGGTGGCGCCGGAGCGGGGCTGGGTGCCGCGACGCTCGCGGGCGTAGCCCACCGCTTCGTGTATGTCGGCGGCGAAGCGGTCCATCACCCCGGGCAGCGTGTTCGGTCGGGTGATGCAGAAGTGCACGGCCGGCGGGTGCTGCAGCCCATTCATCCGCCACTGCTTCAGGGCGAGCGCATCGTTGACGTGGAAGATGTCGATCGGATCCTCTCCCAGCACCTCGCCGGGCGTAGCCGCGAACGCGACGTTGAACTTGGGGTCGCCGAGCACGCGCAGCTCGGGGTGCTCGCCGATGATCTCGCGCAGTCGTGCAGCGGTGCGGAAGATGTCGGCGGCGATCGCGAGGTAGCCCTCGCGGCCGAGGCTCACCATGGCGGCCCATGCAGCGGCGATGATGCCGCCCGAACGGGAGCCGCTCATCCCCGGCGACGTGTACATGCCCCCCGACCAGTCGGGCTTGATGAAGTACTGCTTCCGGCGCAGCTCCGGGGTCCGGTAGAGCAACACGCTGGAACCCTTCAGCCCGAACCCGTACTTGTGCGTGTCAGCGCTGATCGACGTGACACCCGGGTGGCGGAAGTCGAACACGGGCACGCCTGCAGCGAGCTCCTCACCCCAGCACAGGATGAACCCGCCGAGGCAGCCATCGACGTGGAGGTTGATGCCCCGCTCGACCGCGAGGTCGCTCAGCTCACCGATCGGGTCGATCAGACCGTGTGGATAGGTTCCCGCCGATCCGGCGAGCGCCACGGTGTTCTCGTCGACGAGTGAGCGCACCGATGCCATGTCGGCGATGAACTGGTCGGTCACCTCCGCCATGCGCACCTCGATGCCGAAGTAGTGCGCCCCCTTGTGCAGCGCGGGGTGTGCGGTCGTGGGGAGCACCAGGTTCGGCCGCGTGATGCCGCGCTCGAGCCCCCACTCGCGGTAGACCAACAGCGGGTTCATCAGGCTCTCGGTGCCGCCGCTCGTCAGGACACCGCATGGCTCGGGTGCGTGCATGAGCGCCGCAGTCATCGCGATGATCTCGCCCTCGAAGCGCGTCGCGCTCGGGTACATGTCGCGTTGGATGACGTTGGCGTGGCTGTAGTGGCCGAACACCTCGTTCAAGAACGCGTAGTGGGCCGCGTCGCCCGAGTAGATGGAGCCGCTGATCTTGCCCTCGTGGGCGATGGCGTCCTCGGCGACCGACATCTCCTCGATCTGGGCGAGGATCTCGGCCCGCGGTCGCCCGCTCGCAGGGAGCTCGCGGTTGACGGGATAGCGATCGGCGTACGGAAACAGGCCCATCGCTTCACACTACGACGCCGCCCCGAGAGGACCCGCGTCGACCGGATCGGGAACGGCACGTGGCCTCGGTGCCCGTCAGGCGGCGGGCGGGGATGCGAACGCCGTTGCAGCCACCGGGCCGGATCGTGCTACACCGTCCGCCGATGTCAGACACCGACGCGACGGCTCCGACGAACGGGCGCGTGCTGCAGCTGCTCGGTCCGTCCAGCGGTGGCATCCGTGTGCACGTGGGCGAACTCACACGCCGCCTCCGCGACCTCGGTTGGATCGTCGAGGTCGCCGGCCCGTCCGGGGTGATGGATGGCGTGGGCGGCCAGAACGCGGTCGTGACGGTGCCGACCTCGTGGGACCCCCGCCAGCTGCGGCACGCGCGGATCCAGTTGCGGCCGCTGGTCACGGGGCCAGGTGCTCCCGACGTCGTGCACGTTCACGGGTTGAAAGCGGCGCTCGTCCTCCTCACGCTCGGGCACCGTTCGCGGCCACCGGTGGTGCTCACCGTCCACAACCTCGTCGCCGGTACCCAGCAAGGCGTCGCCAAGCGCGTGCTCGGCCGCATCGAGCAGTCGATCGTGCGGCGCGTCGACGACGTGATCGTGATCAGCCCCGAGATCGGTGAGCGCGTGGCCCACCTGCAACCGGCCGACCGGCGCCACGACGTGCTCCCCGTATCGCCGCAGCGCGTCTCGACCCTCGACCGAGGTGCCGTTCGCGCCTCGTACGGCATCGGCGACGACACCCCCCTTGTGGTGATCGTGGCGCGACATCACCCACAGAAGGATCTGATGATGTTCCTCGCCGCGATGTCGCTCGTGCGTGCACAGTTCCCGGGCGTCCGCGCGGTCATGGTGGGTGATGGTCCCCAGCGTGCCGCGGTCGAGAACGAACGCCACCGGCTGGACCTCGATGAGGTGGTGGTGATCGCCGGGCATCGGCCGAATCCGATCGACGAGATGCACGCCGCCGACGTGGTGGCGCTGTCGTCGGTGTGGGAGGGCTCACCACTCGCCGTCGCCGAGTGCTTGTCGATCGGCGCACCGCTGGTCACGACTGCGGTCGGCAACGTGACTCGCCACCTCGTCGACGGCGTGACGGCGCGGGTGGTGCCGGTGGGCGACGCGGCAGGCTTTGCGGCAGCTCTGGTGGAGCTCCTCGGCTCACCCGATCGGCGAGCCGCGATCGGGGCCGCGGGGCTGCGGGCGGCACAGCGCACGTTCGACCCCGACGCGTTGACGCGGGCCGTGGAGGCCGTCTACCGAACCGCGATCGGACGTGTCGGCGCAGCCCGTTGAGCAGCGACATCACCGCTCTCGGAGGTCCGTCGCGCGCAGTCGGTCGACATGCACCGTCCCGGAGGTGCTACACCTACATGCTCATGAGGTCGGACGGAGTGGAGTCTCTCGTCGCGCGTGTGCCCGTCTGGGTGGGCAGAGCGCCGATCATCCGCCCGCTGCAGGGCGGCATCACCAACCGGAACTACATCGTCACCGTCGACGGTGTCGAGTGGGTGGCGAGGGTCCCTGGCGAGCGCACCGAGCTGCTCGGGATCGATCGAGCCAACGAAAAGAAGCCGCCGGGCGCGCTGCAACGCATGGCATCGGTCCTCCGGTGCTCGGCGAACTGCCCGACGTGCACACCCTCATCACCCAGCTGGTGCCCGGCCATCACCTCGAGGGACCAGCCTTCGCCGAACGGTTGGCCGACCTCGTGCCGCTGCTCAAGCGCTTTCACGGCAGCGGTGCCCTGCAGGGTTCGTTCCCCATCCATCGTGTGGTGGAGTGGCATGCCCGCGACGCAGCCACCTACGACGTGATGCCACCGTCTGCGTACGAGCGGCTCCACCAGCAGAGCCGGCGCATCGAAAAGGCCTTCTCGGTCGCGCCAACGGCACTGGTGCCGTGTCACAACGATCTCCTGCCCGGCAACGTGCTCTTCGACGACGACCGGGTGTGGCTCCTCGACTTCGAGTACGCCGGCATGAACGACGTGTTCTTCGACCTCGGCAACCTCAGTGTCAACGCGAGCTTGTCCGAGCCCGCCGAGCACGAGTTGCTCCGGCTGTACTTCGGCTCGGTGACTCCGGCTCGGTGGGCGCGGCTGCAGCTGATGAAGGTGATGAGCGAGTTCCGTGAGGGCATGTGGGCCGTGGTGCAGCAGGCGATCAGCACCCTCGACACGGACTTCGTCGCGTACGCCGACGAGCGACTCGGCAACTGCGAGAAGCTCGTGGCTCGACCCGAGTTCACGACCTGGCTCGACGAGGCTGCACACCCCGTCATGTGATTCTGACCGCGGGATCGGGCTGTCCGCCTCACCGCGGCCGCCTGTTCGACAGACGCGAACGAGCCGGCCCGCCGGCCGGCTCGTTCTCCCGCTCGCATCACTCGGCGCGAGTGGCCCCGATGTCAGAGGGGCTTGCCGTGCTCCAGGGCGTCGAGCTCGCGCTCGATCGCCAGCAGTTCTTCGCGGCTTCCCTGCACCCTCGGACCCGTGAACCACTTCTTGCCGCTGAAGCGCCAGTACGCCATCACCAGCAAAGCACCGAGGATGATCAACGGGCCGGTGAAGTTGAAGTTGTTGATCTTGAAGAAGGAGTTGCCTGCGCCGTCGTCGAGGAACTTGTTCTCGTCTCCCCATGGCGTCCAGAACGGCCAGAAGAGTGGAGCGAAGAACAAGATGGTGATGACAGCGATCCAGGCGATGGCCGTCCAACCGACGACCTTGTGATAGCCCTTGAGGTTCCACGGGCCGACCTGGAAGTCGGGGTTGGTGAGACGGAGGTAGATCGGGATCGCGTAGGCGATGTACAAGCCGATCACGCAGATGCCCGTCATCGCGAAGAACGCCGTCGAGTAGCGGCCGGCACCGGTGCCACGGACGTACAGCGACGACGAGCCGACGATGGCCGACAGCGCCACGCCGAGCCACACCGAGTTCGTCGGTGTGCGGGTCTTCGGGTTCACCTTGTGCCAGATCTTCGAGCCCGGCAACGCGTTGTCACGGCTGAAGGCGTAGATCATCCGGCTGTTGGCGGTGACGGACGCGAGTCCGCAGAAGAACTGGCCCATGATCGCGATGAAGATCAACAGCTTCGCGGCACCTGTGCCGACGGCGCTCGAGATCAGCCGCGGACCGGCGTTCACGAGAAACGGGTCGTTGGCGCTGCCGAAGACGATCGCGCCGTACAGACCGTCCGGGTCGTCCTTCTTCGGCAGTGCAGCGATCATCGACAGGTTCATCACGAGACCGGCGATGGCCGAGATGTAGATCGATCGGACGATGGCCTTCGGGGCCTCGGTGCGGGCACCCTTGGTCTCTTCGCTGACGTGGGCAGACGCGTCGAACCCGGTGATCGTGTACTGCGCCAGCAACAGGCCGAGGGCAAACAGGTACACCGACACGAAGGCACCGCCGGTCCAACCGGTCAGCCCGGGCGGCGCGGCATCGAAGGCGCCGCCGATCCCACGCTTGTTGCTCGGTGCGATGAACAGCACGGCGGCGATGATCACGACACCCACGACGTGCCACCACACGCTGATGTCACCGAACACCTTCACCAGATTGATGCTGAAGGTGTTCAGCAGCCCGTGGATGATCAACACGACCAGGAAGATGATGAACACCGATCCGACGGTGAGTTTGAAGCCGTCGTCGAACAATCGGATGAAGTAGGCGATGAACACGGCGAGCGCGTAGTCGACGCTCGCGATCACACCGATCTGGCCGATGAGGTTGAAGTACCCGGTGAACCACGACCACCGTGCCGCGTTGTTCTTGGCGAGCTTCGCCGACCAGTAGTACAAGCCGCCTGCCGTCGGGTACGCGGAGCAGATCTCTCCCATCGCCATGCCGACCAGGAGGGCGAACGCGCCCACGATGATCCAGCCCATGGTGATGACCCGCGGTCCGCTGGTGACCATGCCGAGCCAGAAGCTCGTCATGCCACCAGCAAGGATCGAGATGATCGAGAAACTGATCGCGAAGTTGCTGAACGTACTCATGCCGCGATGCAACTCTTGGGCGTACCCGAGTGAGTGCAGATGGTCGCGGTCTTCGTCGATGGTCGACATGAATGACCTCCCGGTTCGCCCGGCGCGATCCCCACGACCGCTGACCCGAACAGGCCGGTGTTCTAGCACGGTTTCGAGAGGCCTCTTGACGGAGCAGTGACGACCGAGAACGACACCTGCTGTCGGTGCTCAGCGGGTCGAGACGAACCAGTCGACGAGATGGTTCGCGTGCTCGCGGCTCACGCCGATGTTCGCTCGGGTCTCGTCCATCACCTGCTCCGCCGAGGAACCGAACTTCTCCAGCTCGGCGGAGCCGGGCCCATGGGTCCAGCGCGCCACGATCGCCTCGTGCACCTCGGGGTGGAACTGGGTGCAGAAGCTGCGGCTCAGCTGCCAGGCTTGGGGACCGACCGCGCTACGGGCGAGCTCGGTGGCGCCGGGCGGCACCGTCACCACGTCGTAGTGCCATTGCAGCCACGGACCCTCTGCGATGACGTCGGGCACGTCGCTCACCACGTCATACCATCCGATCTCGGGCTCTCGGGCCCGCTCGACCGTGCCGCCGAGCGCGAAGGCCATCGTCTGGTTGCCGAAACAGATGCCGAACTGCGGCACGCCTCGCTCGTGTGCGGCGCGGATGAGTGCGGCCTCCGCCGCCACCTTGTCGGCGATCTCCGGCCAGTACACGCTCCACTCGCTTCCGAGCAGGAGGACGAGATCGTGACCGTCGAGCTCGGGCCACTCCTGGGGATCCTCGCGGAAGCACTCCGTGAACGAGTACCCATGCCAGCGGAACCGTTCGCCGACGAACCCCGCGTCGGCGTCGTTCTGGTTGGCGATCAGCAGGGCGCGCATCGGCTCAACGGTATCCGGCGGGACTCAGCCACCCGTCGCGATGAAGACGTTCTTCAGCTCGCTGTAGTGGTCGAGCACGGTCATCGAGTGCTCGCGGCCGAGCCCGCTCTGCTTGAAGCCGCCGAACGGCGTCGAGTAGCGCACCGAGCTGTTGGAGTTCACGCTGATCGCGCCGGCATCCATCGCCCGCACAACCCTCAGCGCACGCGAACCATCGCCGGTCCACACCGAGCCGGACAGCCCATAGTCGCTGTCGTTGCAGATGCGGATCGCGTCGGCCTCGTCGTCGAACGGGATCACCACCACGACCGGTCCGAACACCTCATCGCGGCAGATGCTCGCCGAGTTGTCGGGACTCGTCGCGATCATGATCGGGTGCCAGTAGCCCGGGCCCTCAGGCACCGTGCCCGTGTACACGGTCTGCAACCCGTCGGTGAAACGTCGAACGCGGGCGAGGTGCTCGGCAGTCACGAGCGGTCCCATCGCCGTGTTCGGTGACGTGGGATCGCCCACACTGAAGTGACTCGATGCCTCGATGAAGTGGCCGAGGAAGCGATCGAACACCGATCGCTCGACGAGTACCCGGCTGCGCGCGCAGCAGTCCTGGCCGGAGTTGTCGAACACCGCACCGGGGGCCGCCGCAGCGGCAGCCTCGATGTCCGCGTCGGCGAAGACGATGTTGGCGCTCTTGCCACCGAGCTCGAGGGTCACCCGCTTCACCTGATCTGCGCATCCCGCCATGATCCGCTTGCCGACAGCGGTGGAGCCGGTGAAGGCGACCTTGCGCACCGTCGGGTGCTCCACGAACCGCCACCCCACCTCGGGCCCCGTGCCCACCACCACGTTCAACACGCCCTCGGGGATGCCCGCGTCGAGCGCCAGTTCGGCAAGCCGCAGAGCGGTCAACGGCGTGATCTCGGCGGGCTTGAGCACCGCGGTGTTGCCGGCGGCCAGTGCCGGGCCGATCTTCCACGACGCCATCAGCACCGGGAAGTTCCACGGGGTGATGAGACCGACCACTCCGAGCGGCTCGTGGAACGTCATGTCCACGCCGCCGGCCACCGGGATCGTCGATCCGGTGTGCTTGTCGATCGCACCGGCGAAGTAGTGGATCACGTCGGCGGCCGCGTTCGCGCACCATGTGCTGTTGCCCATCGGCATGCCCATGTTCGCGGTCTCGAGGGCTGCCAACTCATCGGCATGGGCCGCGATCGTGTCTGCGAAGCGTCGCATCAAGCGAGCCCGGTCGGCAGGGGCGATGGCGCGCCAGCCCGGTCCCGCCACCGCCGCACGCGCGATCGCCTGGTCGGCGTCGGCTCTCGTCGCGAGCGGGAGCTCGCGCACCACCTCCTCGGTCGCAGGGTTGCGCAGGACGATGGTGGACTGATGGTCGGAGCTCGGGTCGGGCACGCCCTCGATTCTGACAGGCACGTCGCAGTCCGCCCGACAGGCACGTCGGTGTTCGCGGGGACGGCCAGTTCCAGTGGTCGGATCACCGTTCACCCGGCAGAATGGCCCCGTGGCAGCGCATGTGCTCATCGTCGGTCGGCTCAGCCCGGAATCGAAAGGCGTTCGTGGCGAGAGCTTCGCGGCGGGACAGACCTACTTCCGGGCCGTCGAGCGAGCCGGTGGCGTGCCGTTGATGTTGCCGCCCATCCCGTCACTTCACGACCGGCTGCCAGAGCTCATCAGCCGGGTCGACGCGGTGGTGCTGCATGGTGGTGGCGACGTCGACCCGCGGCGCTACGGCCAGGAACCGAGTGCCGATGAGCTGTACGGCATCGTGCCCGAACACGACGAGGTGGAGCTCGACGTGGTGCGCCTCATGCTGGAGGTGGACAAGCCGATGCTTGCGATCTGTCGTGGCATGCAGATCCTCAACGTGGCACTCGGCGGCGACCTCGTGCAGCACATCGGCTCCGACGACCATTGGTTCGCGAAGCACCCGGTCACCGTCGACGCCGACAGCCGCGTCGCCGCTGCCATTCGCTCGGAGCGACCCGTTGCCTGCCACAGCGTGCACCACCAGTCCATCGCCACATTGGGGGCCGGCCTGCGGCTCGTCGCATCTGCCGACGACGGCATGCCCGAGGCGATGGAGGTCGACGGCGCACGCTGGACCGTTGCGGTTCAGTGGCATCCTGAGGACACCGCCGCGACCGATCCCGAGCAGCAGGCGCTGTTCGACGAACTGCTGCGCCAGACGGCCGTTCGATGACCGACGCTGCCCCCCTCGCGCCCCTGATCGGCATCTGCGGTCGCGTGTTGTCGTTCTCGGACGAAGGCCGACGGGATGCATTCTCCAGCAGCCAGCCGTACAGCCGCGCCGTCGCCAAGTCCGGCGGTCTGCCGGTGCTGCTCCCACCGCTGCCGACCGCCCCACAGATGGTGCACACCTACCTTGACCGCATCGGTGGTCTCCTCCTGCCCGGCGGAGGAGACGTCGAGCCACACCGTTACGGACAGCAACCGAACACCGATGCGCTCTACGGCATGGTCGGACTGCACGACGAGTTCGATCTTGCGCTCGTGCGCGCCGCGATCGACCGCGATCTTCCGGTGCTGGCCATCTGTCGGGGCATGCAGGTCCTGAACGTCGCGACCGGTGGCACCTTGGTGCAGGACCTCGACGACGGCGGCCACTGGATGTGCGAGCACTCGGTGCGCATCGATGCGGCCTCGCATCTCGCCGCCGCCACCGGCGTCACCGAGCTGCAGCACTGCTACTCGGTGCATCACCAAGGCCTCGATCGGCTCGGCAGCGATCTGCGCCCGGTCGCCCACGACCCCAACGGGCTGATCGAGGCGGTCGAGCACACGACGGCGTCATGGGTGATCGGCGTGCAGTGGCATCCCGAAGACACCACCAGCGTGGAGCGCGCCCAGCAATCACTGTTCGACGAATTCGTCCGCCGGGCTGCGGCACACGCCGGCTGAGATCACGCCGGCTGGGATCACGCCTGCTGAGATCACGCCGGCGCGCCGGATCAGGGCAGGGCACCCCGAGTGATCGTGGTGGCGTTCTCGGCAGCCGAGATGATCCAGCCCGGCGCCACACCCACGACCAGCGTGAAGCCGACGGCGAGCACGATCGCGATCGTGGTCGACAACGGCAAGCGCACTCGCTCGCGTGCATCGTCGCCGGCCTCGGCATCGGCGATCCACATGCTGATCATGATCCGCAGATACAGGAACGCGGCGATCACCGAGGCGAGCATCGCGATGATCGCGATCGCGTAGCTCTTCTCGTCGACTGCCGCCTCGATCACCCCGAACTTGGCGATGAAGCCCGAGGTGAGCGGCACGCCGGCCTGGGCCAGCAGCAGCACCGTCATTCCGAGGGCGAGCGCGGGACGGGTGCGGCCGAGGCCACGGAACGCTCCGAGATCGGTCTGCGAATCACCGGTGCGACCGACCACGGTGACGATCGCGAACGTCCCGAGCACCAGCACCGCGTAGAGCAGGAGGTACAGCAGCGAGGCCGAGATTCCACGGCCCGGATCGGCCTCACCGGCAGCGTGACCGGCGGCCTCCACCCCGACGAGGATGAACCCGGCGTGACTGATCGACGAGTAGGCGAGCATCCGCTTCACGTTGGTCTGCACCACGGCGAGAACCGAGCCGATCACGAGCGTGGCGACGGCGATCACCCACACCACCGGTCGCCAGTCGTCGCGCCAGCTCGGCAGCGCTTGAGTGAGGACACGCAACATCGCTGCGAACGCGCCGACCTTGCCGGCGGAGGCCATGAAGGCGGTGACCGGAGTGGGAGCACCGTGGTACACGTCGGGTGTCCAGAAGTGGAACGGCACCGCCGACACCTTGAACGCGAGTCCGACGAGCAACAGTGCCACGCCGGCGAGCACGAGGGCGTCCTTGCGCTCGGTGGGCACGACGCCGTTGATGGCACCGACGATCTCGTCGTAGCGGGTGTGGCCCGTGCCGCCATAGATCAGCGCGATGCCATAGAGGAAGAACGCCGAGGAGAAACCACCGAGCACGAAGTACTTGATGCCGGCCTCCTGGCTCTCGATCCGCCGGCGATGGCTGGCCGCCAGCACGTAGAACGAGATCGACAGCACTTCGAGACCGAGGAACAGCACGATCAGGTCGTTTGCCATCGCCATCGACACGCCGCCGATCGCGGCGGTGAGGTACAGCGCGTACACCTCGGGGCCGTCCATCTGCTCACGACGCAAGTAGTCGTCGGTGATCAGGCTGGCCAGCAGCACGCTGATCGCGATGGCGATCGTGGCGAACATCGAGAACGCATCGAGCACGATGGCGCCGCCCACGAGCGTGCGGGCGCCCTGATCGGTGACGTCGTCCCACAGCACGAACCCCATCACCATCGTGGCGCCGGCCGCGATGGCAGTGAACGCAGCGTAGAGACCGCGGGGCCACCGAGGCGTAAGCGATGCGATCACGAGCAACACGAGCGCGGCGCCGAGCAGGATCAGCAGCGGGCTGAGGTCGAACCAGGAGATCGGGGGACCGGTGAGCGTCTCGACGTTCACGGCTGCGCCTCCTCGTGGATCTCGTCGATCTCGCGGATCGCCTGCGCCCCGACCTCGATCGGCTCAGGGACGATCGGCTCTTCGTATCCGGTCTTCTCGCTCACGTGAGTGATCAGGGCCTTCACACTCGGCTCGATGCGGTCGAGCATCGGCTTGGGGTACACACCGGTGAACACGATGAGACCGATGAACGGCAACAGCACCGCCGCTTCTTTCGTGCGCAGTTCGGGGAACGACCGGTTCGCGTCGTCGGGCTCGCCGTGGAACACCCGCTGGTAGGCCCACAACATGTACAGCGCGGCGAGGATCACACCCGTGGCGGCCACGACCGTCCACCACCGAGCGGTGAGGAACGAGCCGGTCAGGATGAGGTACTCGCCGACGAAGCCGTTCAGACCAGGCACGCCGATCGACGACAGCATCACGACCATGAAGGCGGCGGCGAAGATCGGTGCCACCTTCTGGATGCCGTTCAGCTCGGCGATCTGGCGCGTGTGCCGACGTTCGTAGACCATCCCGACGAGGAGGAACAGCGCACCCGTGCTCAAGCCGTGGTTGATCATCTGCATCGTGGCGCCGGTGATCGCTTGCGACGTGAGGGCGAAGGTGCCGAGCACGATGAAGCCGAGGTGAGCCACCGACGAATAGGCGACGAGTCGCTTGAGGTCCTTCTGCATGGTCGCCGCGATCGCCCCATAGACGATGCCGATCACCGCCAGGGTGAGGAACAACGGACGACTCCATCGGGCGGCCTCGGGGAAGAGGAACACACCGAAGCGGACCAGACCGTAGGTCCCGAGCTTCAGCATCACGCCGGCAAGGATCACCGAGCCGCCCGTTGGCGCCTGGGTGTGGGCATCGGGCAGCCAGGTGTGCAACGGGAACATCGGCACCTTGATCGCGAACGCGATCGCGATCGCGAAGAACAACCATCGCCCCGTGGACGTCGCGAAGTCGGCCTTCTCCGCCAGCACGACGAGGTCGAAGGTGAGCGTTCCGACCCCATTGTTCTTCGCGAGGAAGGCCGTCGTGACGATGCCCACGAGCATGAACGCCGAGCCGACCATCGTGTAGAGGAAGAACTTCGTGGCTGCGTGGACACGGCCCTCGTAGCCCCAGCCACCGATGAGGAAGTACATCGGCACGAGGACGATCTCGAAGAACACGAAGAACAGGAACAGGTCGAGGCTGAGGAAGCTGCCCATCATCCCGGCCTCGAGCAGCAACATCCATGCGAGGTAGCGCTTGTGGTCGTGGTGCGGGTCGATGCCGAGGATCACCAACGGGAACAGCACACCGGTGAGCACCACGAGGAACAGCGAGATGCCGTCGACACCGAGATGCCATGAGATCCCCCACGGCTTGATCCAGGCGTGCTTGCTCACGAACTGGAAGCCGCTGTCGGCGGTCTCGAACGAGGAGAGCACCCACACCGTGAGTCCCCCGGTGAACACGCTCGTGAGGATCGCGACGAGCTTGATCCACTCCGGGCGGCGCTGCGAGAGCAGGGCGACGGCGAGCGCACCCAGGGCGGGCACGATCACCAACGAGGTGAGGATCGGGAACGACATCAGAGGATCCCCCGGATCACCACGAACCAGATGAGCATCAGCACGACCCCGACACCGACCGCGGCGGCGTACTGACGAACGAAACCACTCTGGGTCTTGCGTGCCTGCCCTGCGGTCGCCTGCACCAGCTTCGCGACACCGTTCACGGCTCCGTCGATCACGTTGGCGTCGAACCAGGCGATCGCGTCGAAACCCTTTCGACCCGGACCACCCATGAACGCGCTGACGCCCTTGTCGTAGTACCAGCCCTGCTCGAGGATCACCGGCTCGATGGCCTTCACCTTCTTCTTGCCGTACACGGCGACAGAGGCGGCGATGCCGGCCACGGCGACGACGACGGCGACGACGAGCAACAGGTACTTGTTGTCGTACGCCCACGTGCCGTGGATGTCGGCCTCACCGAACTCGATCACCGGTTCGAGCCACTTCTCGAGGAAGTGCAGGTCGGAGGAGAACGGCAGTTGCAGCGCGCCGCCCACCACTGACAGACCCGCGAGCACGACCAACGGCACGAGCATGGTCCTCGGGCTCTCGTGCGGGTGGAAGTCGCCGTGTGCGCCATGCTCGTCGGCATGGTCCTTCCACCGGGCCTCGCCGAAGAACACCATGATCACCTGACGGGTCATGTAGTAGGCCGTCAGCAGCGCCGTGACGAGCCCGACGAAGTAGAGCACCGGGCTCTTCGCGAATGCGTAGAGCAGGATCTCGTCCTTGCTCCAAAAGCCGGCGAACGGCGGCACACCCGCGATCGCCAGCCAACCGATGATGAACGTGACCGCGGTGACCGGCATCAGCACGCGCAGCGCACCCATCTTGCGCATGTCCTGCTCGTGGTGCATCCCATGGATCACCGAGCCGGAGCCGAGGAACAGCAGCGCCTTGAAGAACGCATGGGTGACCATGTGGAAGATGGCGGCGACATAGGCGCCCGAACCGACGGCCAGGAACATGTACCCGAGTTGGCTGACCGTGGAGTACGCAAGCACCTTCTTGATGTCGTTCTGGGCAACGGCGATGGTCGCGGCGAAGAGCGCCGTCGCACAGCCCACGATCGCGATCGTCCACGCAACCCACTCGGCCGAGACGGCGATCACCGGGTTCACCCGGGTCATGAGGAACACCCCGGCGGTCACCATCGTGGCGGCGTGGATGAGAGCACTCACCGGGGTGGGGCCCTCCATGGCATCGGGCAACCACAGGTAGAGCGGCAGTTGTGCACTCTTGCCGCACGCACCGATGAACAACATGATCGCGATCGCCGTCGCCGTGCTCTCGCTCAATGCGCCGGTCTCGGCTGCGGCGTTGAGACCGCCGTAGCTCACGGTGCCGACCGCCTGGAATGCCAGGAACATCGCGATCATCACGCCCCAGTCACCGACGCGGTTCGTGACGAAGGCCTTCTTGCCGGCGGTCGCCGCGCTCTCGCGCTCGTGCCAGAAGGAGATGAGGAAGTACGAGCAGGTCCCGACTCCCTCCCACCCGAGGAAGGTGACGAGCAGGTTCTCGCCGAGCACCAGCACGATCATGCTGAGCGCGAACAGGTTCATGTACAGGAAGAACTTCGAGAAGCGCTCGTCGCCGTGCATGTATCCCACCGCGTAGAGATGGATCAGCGTGCCGATGCCGGTGACGAACAGGCACATCGTGATGCTCAGCGGATCGGCGAGGAACGCGAGGTCGACCTGGAGGTCGCCGACGGGCACCCAGCGGAACAACGTCGCGATGTGGCGACGTTCCTCGGGGGTCTTCGACATCAGGTCGGCGAACACGCCGACGGTGACCAGGAACGAGGCGCCGATCATCGTCGACGCGACGTAGCCGGCCTTCGGGTCGCCGAGGCGGCGCCCGAACAGCAGGATGAGCGCGAAACCGGCGAGCGGCAGTGCAGGAATGAGCCAGACGACGTCGACCACGATCAGCCCTTCAGCTCCGCCATGTCGTCAGCAGTGGCCTGTGGCTTGCGACGGAGGATGGCAACGATGATGCCCAGGCCGACCACGACCTCGGCAGCGGCGACGACCATCACGAAGAACACGATGGTCTGCCCCTTGACGTCGCCGAGATCCTTGGCGAGCGCGACGAAGCTCAGGTTCACAGCGTTGAGCATCAACTCGACGCACATGAACATCACGAGTGGGTTGCGGCGCACCATCACACCGACCATGCCGATGCAGAACAGCAGCGCAGCGAGGACGAGGTACCAGGTCGCGGTGGGTTCGATCGCCGCGATCACTTGGCGCCACCGGGCTCGAGCTTGTCGGGACGGCGCGAGAGCAGGACCGTGCCGACGACGGCAACGACGAGCAGCACCGACACGAGTTCGAATGCGAACACGTGATCGCTGAACAGATCGCGACCGATCTGGCGGATGTTGCTGTCGGCATCACCGGTCACCGTCGCATCATCGAGCCCAGCCCCGGCACCCGATCGGATGGCGTCGGAACCCTGTGTGACCGCCGTGATGAGCAACGCGAGCGTGCCGGCGCCGACGATCGATGCCAACGGACGCTGGACCGAGATCGGTTCGATCTGCAGGTCCTCGGCGTTGTCGACACCGAGCAACATGATCACGAACAGGAAGAGCACAACGATCGCTCCGGCGTAGACGATCACCTGAACCGCGGCCAGGAAGTGGGCATCCTGGGCCACGAACAGCACGGCGACGCCGAACAGGGTGAGGACGAGACTCAGGGCCGCGTGCACCGGGTGGTTGCGCACGATCACGCCCACCGCACCGACCAGCACCATGGCCGCGGCACAGACGAAGACGAACAACTCCATCGTCAGTGTCCCCCATGGGAGTTCGAAGCGGCCGAGGCGTCGGACGCCGGACCGCGTGAGATCGTCTTCACGGTCTTCGGCGCATCCGCGATGTCCTGCTTCGGCTCGCCAGCGCGCAGCCCGTAGCCCAACTCGTTGCTCCAGCCCACCTCGCCGACGAAGTCGGCATCACCCGACGGTGCCGTTGCCCGCATCCAACCGCTCGTCAACAAGTCCTCGCCGTCACGCCAGTCCTCCCAGGGCATCTGCTTGGGCTTGCCCGAGTCGTCCACCACCAGCTCGGTCTTCGTGTAGATGGCGTCCTTGCGATTGGTGAAGCTGAACTCGAACATCTTGCTCTCGGTGATGGCTTCAGTCGGGCAGGCCTCCACGCACAGATCGCAGTGGATGCAGCGCAGGTAGTTGATCTCGTAGACGAAGCCGAACCGCTCACCGGGTGAGGTGGGGTTCACCGGATCGTTGTCCTTGCCTCGCACATAGATGCAATTGGCGGGGCACACACCTGCACAGAGCTCGCAGCCGATGCACTTCTCCATGCCGTCCTCGTAACGGTTGAGGACGTGGCGGCCGTGCATTCGCTCCGGCTTGTCGATCTTTTCGTCGCTGCCCTCGGTGCTCTTGCCCAACTTGGCGCGTCGTCCACCCGAGTAGGAGGTCGTGACCCGCTTGCCGCCGAACAGCCGGTGCTGGCGGATCGTGATGCCGAACCCTTCCAAGTAGCCCATCAGAACATCGCCCCTTCTCGCTCACGGTTGCGGGCGCTCACCTTGGTCGCCGCGGACAACAACGCTGCGCCGAACGACAGCACGGCCAGGCCCACCACGCCGACGACGACGCGGTTCCAGCCCTCGTCCTGACCCAGCTTGAACGCCGCCAGCAACATGAACCAGCCGAGCGACGCCGGGATGAGGATCTTCCAGCCGAGGTTCATCAACTGGTCGTAGCGCAGACGAGGCAGCGTGGCGCGGAACCAGACGTACACGTACAAGAACACCAGCAGCTTCAGCAGGAACCAGACGGTGCCGTTGAGCGGTCCGAGGAAGAGGTCACCGTTCCACTCGAGGGCGCCGATGTCGATCGAGAGCGGCTGCGGGCCACCGAAGAACAACGTGACGATCACGGCGCTCATCGTGATCGTGTTCATGAACTCCGCGAGGAAGAACAGGGCGAATCGAATGCTCGAGTACTCGGTGTTGAAGCCGCCCACGAGCTCCTGCTCGGCTTCCACGAGATCGAACGGGGGCCGGTTCAACTCGGCGGTCGCCGCCAGCAGGAAGATGATGAACGGCAACACGCCCGTGGACACGAGGTGCCAGTTGGTGAAGCCGTCCTGGCTGTCGACGATCCCGCTCGTGCTGAGCGTTCCGGCCAGCAGCAGCACCGCGGCGATGCTCATCCCGAGGGCGGCCTCGTAGCTCACCATCTGAGCCGATGCGCGCACCGAGCCGAGGAGCGGGTACTTCGAGCCCGATGCCCAACCGGCGAGCATGATGCCGTACACGGCGATGCCGCTCAACGCGAGCAACAGCAGCACACCCACCTGAGGGTCGGCCAGCTGCACTCGGGTCTCGCGGCCGAACCAGGTGACGAGGCCCTGCTTGTCACCGGTGAAGTCGCCGCCCAGTGGGATGACCGCCCACACGAGGAACGCCGGCACGAACGACAGGTACGGCGCGAGCTTGAACACGAACCTGTCCGCACGTTCGGGGATCAGGTCCTCTTTGAAGAACAGCTTGATGCCGTCGGCGAGGGTCTGCAGGAGGCCGAACGGTCCGGCCTTGTTCGGGCCGATGCGGTTCTGCATCCCCGAGATGACCTTTCGCTCGAACCACACCATGAGCATGGTCGCCACGAGTCCGACGACGAAGACGACGACGACCTTCAAGAGGACGACGAGGACGTCCCCGAGATCGAGATCGCCGATCAGGAGCGGGTCGAGCGCCAGCATCAGAGGTTCTCGATTCGGACATCGGTGACGGCAGCCGTGCAGTCGATGAGGTCGCCGACGCAACCGCCCGGTTGGTTGAAGGGCACCCACACGGTGCCGCGAAGCACCGTGTGATCGGCCTCGAGACGCATGATCGCCGTGGCACGCGGGCTGATCACCTTCACGTCGGTGCCGGCGATGGCACCGGCACGCTCGATGTCGAGCGGGTGGAGGTGAGCTGTCTCACCGGGCGCGAGGTGCGCCATCGACGGGCTCGAGGACGTGCCAACCGAGGCGTCGTACAGCTTCCGGCTGACCACGAGGCGGAAGTCGTAGCTGTTGCGCACACCGATCTCGGCCGTGACGGCGTCGATCGGATCGATCGACGCCGGCGTCCGGCTCATCACCCCGTCGGGCGACGAGGCGAGCGCCTCGCGGGTGACGCCTTCGTAGGCATCCACCATCCGAGCGATGGCATCGGTGATGTCGTCGACGCTGCGATAGCCGAGGTCGACACCGAGGCCCTGCGCGATGGCGACGGCGATCATCCAGTCAGGACGGCTGGTGCCTGCCGGCGTGACCTTCCTGCCGAGGGTGGTGACGCGACCCTCGATGTTGGTGGTGGTACCGCCCTTTTCGCCGAAGGCAGCCGCCGGGAGCACCACGTCGGCGCGGTCGGACGAAGCCGAGAGGTGCGTGTCGACGCTGATGATCCGGCGGGCGCCGAACAGCGCACGACGGGCGAGATCGGTGTCGGGGAAGTCGGACAGCGGATCGGCGCCGACGAGCAGCAGGCACTCGATGCGGCCGTCGGCCGCTGCCTGCAAGGTGCCACGGGTGTCCAGGCCGCCTGTGCGCGGGCGCATGCCCACCTGGAGCGCACCCACCACGTTGCCGCGACGGAACGCCGGCAGCACCGTGGCCCGAGGCACCCCGGCCAGCAGCGCCTGCAGGGCTTGCACGGTGGCAGCCGAGGTCTCGGCGAGGTTCGCCCGACCGACGACGATGGCGACCGTCCCCTTCGCGAGTTGAGCGGCGATCTCGGGGGCGGCGAGGGCAGCGGTGACCGCCTCCAACTGCGTTCCCGGCTCGTAGGTGATGCTCTTCCACGCGTGGCG
The DNA here is from genome assembly GCA_963791635.1 of uncultured Acidimicrobiaceae bacterium. GTDB lineage: Bacteria > Actinomycetota > Acidimicrobiia > Acidimicrobiales > Ilumatobacteraceae > VFMC01. Next base: position 301,357 of record CAWBTC010000017.1, on the reverse strand, counting down.
TGTCACGCCGCCCTGCTTGGGCGTGAACTCGATGACCGTCGCCTTGCGCTTCTGCACCGCATCGCGGACGCGGAGGTACAGGACCGGGAGCTCTTCCTTCAGGTCCGGAGCGAGCAGCACGATGGTCGTTGCAGATGCAACATCGTTGATCGTCGCGCGGGCATCCCGAGGATACCGACCGGCATGCCGTCGCCCAGTTGGGCGTACACGTTGGGCGTGTCGATCACGTCGTGAGCGAGGCGCGCCCACGCGAAGGCGTCCTCGTTGCTCCCACGTGCACCGCCGATCACGGCGACGCTCTCTGGACCGGCAGACAACTTGGCGTCCTCGATCAGCTTGACCGTCGATGCGAGGGCGGCGTTCCAACTCGTCGGGACGAGGCCGTTGGCCGAGCGCACGAGCGGCTCGGTGAGCCGCTGGTCGCTGTTGACCGATTCGAATCCGAAACGGCCGCGATCGCACAGCCAGCCCCAGTTCACCGGATCGCTGTCGACCCCCTGGTAGCGGAGCACCTCGTCGCGGCTCGACTGGACGACCGTGCGGCAACCGACCGAGCAAGTGGTGCACGTGCTCTCCACCTCGTCGAGGTCCCACGGACGAGCCTTGAAGCGGTAGGGCTTGGCGGTGAGTGCGCCGACCGGACAGATCTGCACGGTGTTGCCGCTGAAGTAGCTGGAGAACGGCTCGTCAGGGAACGTCATCACCTGCGTGTCGTTGCCACGCCCGATGAAGTGGATCAGCGGATCGCCGGCGACCTCGTCGGCGAAGCGAGTGCATCGATCGCAGAGGATGCAGCGCTCACGGTCGAGGAACACGAGGTCGCTGATCGGGATCGGCTTCTCGTAGTGCCGCTTCTCCTCGACGAAGCGACTCTCGCCCGGGCCGTGGCTCATCGTCTGGTCCTGCAGCGGGCACTCGCCGCCCTTGTCGCAGACCGGGCAGTCGAGCGGGTGGTTGGCGAGCAACAGCTCGAGCACACCCTCCTGCATCCGCTGTGCGATCGGCGATGCGGTCTCGATCTTCATGTCTGGCGCAACCTGCACCATGCACGACACGGTGACCGCGGGGCCGCGTCCGCCATCGGCCTCCACGAGGCACATCCGGCACTTGCCGACCGGGGTCATCCGTTCGTGGTAGCAGAAGTGTGGGATGTACTGACCGGCGTCGCGGGCGGCGTCGATGATCAACTGACCCTTGCGGGCGGAGTGCGCGACACCGTTGATGGTGACCTGCACGGCGTTCGGATCGGGCGGTGGTGCATCCGCGTCCACGTTCGGCGCTCCCACGTTGTCTGTGGCGGTCATCGATGAGCTCCGGCCGGTTCGGACGAGGATGCCGGCGAGGTGTGGGCGGCGACGGCGACGGGGATCGAGTTGCGCCGGGTGATCTTGGCATCGAACTCGCTTCGGAACAGCGTGAGCGCAGAGTGGACAGGGGCATAGGCAGACGGGCCGACGAAGCAGATGGTCGTCATCTTGTACGGGAACGGCGTGGCCTCGAGACCGAGCGACGAGCTGGCTGCGTGCGGGAAGTCACCCGGACAGATCGACTCACCGATCTCCATCAGCTGGTCGAGATCGGCGGGCGTGCCGTTGCCGTCGATGATGCGCTGGAGCACGCGCTCCATCCAGGTGCCACCTTCACGACACGGCGTGCATTGGCCGCAGCTCTCGTGGGCGTAGAACCGTGTGAGCGTCAGCGCCGCAGCCGGGATGTCGGTGGTGTGGTCCATCACGATGACCGCGCCGGAGCCGAGCATCGATCCGGCAGCCCCGACGAGCTTGCCCTCGAACGGGAGGTCGAGCTGTTCGGGCGTGAACCAGGGGGCGGAACCGCCGCCGGGCACGAACGCCTTGAGCTCGTTGCCGTTGCGGATGCCCTGGCAGAACTCCTGCCCGTAGAGCAGGTCGCGGAAGGTGGTGGTGCCGTTGACGATCTCGTAGACGCCGGGACGTTGCACGTGACCGCTGACGGCGACCATGCGAGTACCCGGACTGGTGGCCGTGCCGATCGCGGTGTACGCCTCCACACCGTTGACGAGCAACCAGGGCAAGTTCGCGAGCGTCTCGACGTTGTTGACCACCGTGGGCTGACCGTAGAGGCCGATCGCGGCGGGGAAGAACGGGGGCTTGAGCCGCGGCTCGCCGCGCTTGCCTTCGAGACTCTCGATGAGCGCCGTCTCCTCGCCGACCACGTAGGCACCAGCGCCCCAATGCAGCACGATGTCGACGCCGAAGTCTGTGCCGAGGATGTTCTTGCCGACGTAGCCGGCGGCGTACGCCTCGTTGAGCGCGACCGCGACTCGCTCGTGAGCCAGCGGCATCTCACCACGGATGTAGAGGAACACCTGGGCGAGGCCCACCGCGTAGGCAGCGATCAGGCAGCCTTCGACGAGCTGATGAGGATCGCGCTCCATCAGCAGGCGGTCCTTGTAGGTACCGGGCTCGCTCTCGTCGCCGTTGACGACGAGGTAGCGCGGGTACTTGTCGGCGGGCATCAGGCCCCACTTCACCCCGGCGGGGAAGCCCGCGCCACCACGCCCGAGCACCGTGGCGCCGCGCACGTCGTCGTGCACCTCGTTCGGTGCCTTGGCGAGTGCCTTCTTCAAACCTTCGTATCCGCCAGTGGCGTGGTAGCGCTCGAGGGTGTAGCTGTCCTCGTACTCGAAGCGAGACGTGACGATCTTGGGGCGATCGCCGTCATCGATGTATCCCGGTGCCCAGCGATAGGTGCTCATGAGGGTTCCTTTGCAGGGAACCAGGCCGGCGCGCCGACCTGTTCGGGCGTCACGACGCCGGCGGCCTTGTCGGCGGGGATCGATTGGCGCACTCGGGCGAGCGTGCCATGGGCCGGGATCTCGCCGTCGAGCTTGCCCGAGCGCAGATCGTCGATCAGCACGTCGAGATCGCCGGGGGTGACCCGCATCGAGTGGCGATAGTTCACCTGCAGGCACGGGGCCTCGGTGCAGGCAGCTTGGCACTCGGCGTGCTCGAGAGTGAACAAGCCGTCGTCGGTGGTTCCGCCGACCTTCACACCGAGACGCTGCTCTGCGTGGTGCATCAGCTCCTCGGCGCCCATCAGCGCGCACGACATCGTGCCGCAGATGTTGATCAGGTACTTGCCCACGGGTTCGAACTTGAACATCTCGTAGAACGTGGCCGTGCCGAACACTTCGGCCGACGAGGCACCCACCAGCTCGGCGACGTGTTTGATCGCGTCGTTCGTGAGGTAGCCGTGCTGCTCTTGCGCGAGGTGCAGCAAGGGGATCGTCGCAGATCGCGGGCGCGGGTAGCGACCGATGATCTCCTGTGCCAGGCGCAGGTTGTCGTCGTTGAGACGTGCCATCTATCGATCAACCTCTCCGAGCACGGGATCGACGCTCGAGATGACGGCCACAGCGTCGGCCACCAGCCCACCTCGCATCATGTGCGGCAGGCACTGGATGTTCACGAACGATGGCGCACGCACGTGCATCCGGTACGGCACGGGCGATCCGTCGCTCGCGATGTAGCAGCCGATCTCGCCACGAGGGCTCTCGATCGCCACGTACACCTCGCCCTCGGGCACCTTGAAGCCTTCGGTGAAGATCTTGAAGTGGTGGATCAGTGCCTCCATCGACTCGTCGATGCGAGCGCGCGGCGGGGGCGTCACCTTCTTGTTCTGGATCCGGAAGTCACCGCTCGGCATCCGGTCGAGGATCTGGCGGACGAGCTTCATGCTCTCGCGGATCTCGTTGAGTCGGATCGCGTACCGGTCGAATGCATCCCCGTAGGAGCCGACGATGACGTCGAAGTCGAGCTCGGGGTAGCGCAGGTAGGGCTGGTCGCGGCGGAGATCCCACGGCACGCCGCTGCCGCGCAGGATCGGGCCGGTGGCGCCCAGGGCGATCGCCTCCTGGGCGGTGATCACACCGACCCCCTGCAGGCGGTCGCGCCAGATCGGCTGGCCGGTCATCAACACGTCGTACTCGTCGAGACGTGGCTCGATCAGCTCGAGCAGACCGAGCACGTCGTCTCGCCATCCGGCCGGCAGGTCGGCTGCAAGTCCGCCCGGACGGATGAAGTTGTGGTTCATCCGCAACCCGGTGACCTTCTGGAAGAACCGCAGCACCTCTTCGCGTTCGCGCCAGCCGTAGATCATCATCGAGACGGCACCGAGGTCCATGCCGTTGGTGGCCATGAACAGCAGATGGCTGCTCATCCGGTTGAGCTCGCTCAGGAGCATCCGCATCCACACGGCGCGCTCGGGGATGTCGTCTTCGATGCCGAGGAGCTTCTCCACGGCCATCGAGAACACCAGCTCGTTGTTCAGCGGGCTCAGGTAGTCCATGCGGGTGACGTTCGTGCCGCCCTGCAGATATGTCAGCTGCTCACCGGTCTTCTCCATGCCGGTGTGCAGATAGCCGATGATCGGCTTGCACCGCAGCACGGTCTCACCCTGCAGCTCCAGCATCAGGCGCAGCACACCGTGGGTGCTGGGGTGCTGCGGGCCCATGTTGATGATCATGGTCTGATCCTCGGAGGGATCGGCCGGGAGGTCGCCGAGCTTGGCCGCTTCGGCCTCGCTCATGCGCAGCACGGCGCCCACCTCGCGCAGCAACTCGCGAGCCGTGAGCTCGCTGCGCGGCTTGAGGCCCTGCTCGGGCTCGTTGCCCTGCTCGATCGTGTCGAGGATGCTCATCAGTTCGGCGCTCCCTTGAACTGCACCGGAATCCGGCCCACGTCGTAGTCCTTTCGGAGCGGGTGGCCGTCCCAGTCCTCGGGCATCAGGATGCGGCTGAGGTCGGGATGATCGGTGAACACGATGCCGAACATGTCGTACACCTCGCGCTCCATTGCCTCCGATCCGGGGTACAGATCGAACAGCGTCGGGATCGTGGGGTCGCTCTCGGGCACCTGCGTACGCATCCGGATCCGCTTGCGATCCTTCAGCGACAACAGGTTGACGACGATCTCGAACCGCTCGGCAGCGATGCCGACCGGCAGCGATCGGTGGGGCATCAGGAGGTAGTCGACCGCGGTGAGGTCGACGCACATCTCGTAACCGTCGGCGAGGAGTGCCTTGACGACGGTCGCGTACCGGTCGCGTGGCACGAACAGCACCTGCTGACCGAGCGCCAAGACGAGCGCGCACCCGTGAACGGTGACTGGCTCCGGCGCAGTCTGCTGCACCGGATCAATGATCTCCGCCATGGCTCAGCGGACCCCGAGGAGCACCGGCACCGGCTGTGCGGCCGCCGGGATCTCGGTGATCCGCACGTCTGCACCCGCCCCCGTGACCTGGCGACGGCGGGTGATCTCACCGTCTTCGATCATCTGGTGGAGCGTCTCGATCGCGTGGATGAGCGTCTCGGGCGTGGGCGGGCAGCCCGGCGCGTACACGTCGACGGGAACGACCTGGTCGACGCCCTGCACGATCGCGTAGTTGTTGAACATCCCGCCGCTGCTGGCGCACACACCCATCGAGATGACCCACTTCGGTTCCATCATCTGGTCGTACACCTGGCGCAACACGGGTGCCATCTTCTGGCTGACTCGACCAGCCACGATCATGATGTCGGCTTGGCGCGGCGAGGCTCGGAAGACCTCCATGCCGAATCGACTGATGTCGTAGTGGGCGGCGCCCGTGGCCATCATCTCGATGGCACAGCACGCGAGGCCGAACGATGCCGGCCAGCTGCTGCGGCTTCGCGACCACTTGACGAGGTCCTCGATCTTGCCCGTGATGAAGTTGTGCTCCAGCCCACCGAGGCCGTGATCGCGAACGTCCTGCACGATGCCCATCAGGCAGCCTCCTCATGACCTGGCTCGTCGAGACGACCCTCGAGACCCACTCGGCGGATGGTGCTCGACGTGGTGCGACCCTCCGACATCGACTCGACGAGACGTCGGGACTTCTGCACCGGCCCCCAATCGAGCGCGCCACGTGCGACCACGTAGACGAAGGCTGCGAAGAAGACGACGCTGAACGCCAGCATCTCCCAGAACGCATAGGAACCGAGGAAGCTCCGATCGGCGGCGTACGGGTAGATGAAGATGATCTCGATGTCGAACATGATGAACAGCATCGCGACGACGTAGAAGGTGACCGGGAAGCGCTCCGGCGGCTCACGGCTCGGGACGATGCCACACTCGTACGGGGCTTGCTTGGCCGACGACGGCCGGCGTGGGGCGAGCAATCGTGATCCGAAGAAGCTCAACGCGCCGAAGACGACGGCCAGCGCCAGCAGGACGACGACCGGGAGGTACTGGCCCATCGCCCTATGCCCGCTGCGGCAGCGCCGGAAGGCTGCGGTTGTAGAGGACGCGCTTGTCGCGACTGTGCAGGAGATAGCACGTGATCAAGAACACGATCAGCGAGCCGATCGTGATGAAGCCAGCCGGCTGGCGCTTGGCGCCCTTGTTGCGGACCATGTAGACGTACTGGTGCGGTTGCGCTTCGTCGATGCGGGGTGTTGCCGGCGCACGGCCTGGCTCGAGGCGCACGGCGACCACCGGCGCGACTTCGACCACGATGTGGCGCGGCTTGTGCCAGAAGGCGACGAAGTCGACTGCGCCGTCGGCGAAGCGCGGGTAGCGCTCCCCACCGATGTCGAACACGTTGACGACCTGGTAGTCGCCGCCGGCAAACGCACCGGAGTCGATGAGGTAGCCCTCTGCCGCCGAGGATGCCTGACCGAACGAGGCAGCCGACGGGTCGAGCTGCTTCCAGCCCTCCGCGACGAACTGCTCCTGCACGTTGACGGCCGTGGCGGTGGTGTCGGCAGCGACCTCGACCGGCGAGTCGAGCACGCCTGAGGATCGCAGCGCGGTCGGATCCTGGAGCACGGTGCGGCCAGGCACGGGATCCCACGTGGGCTCGGGTCCCTTCAGGCCGATGCCGTACATCCACCAGATGGCACCCATGAGGAAGAACCACCCCGCGAGGCTGGCGAAGGCCACGAGGAACGCGAGCCGCGCTCCCATGTTCGTCATCATGATGAAGTAGACGCTGCCCATCAGCGTGAACACGCCGATGATGACGGTGAGGATGCCGCGCAGCTCGGGCATCCAGGCGCCGGGGCCGTTGTCGACGCCGGACTCGGTCGCGAGGACGCCGATCGAGTTGACGACGCTGTGGAGGTGGAGGAAGGAGTTCACTTACAGGCTCCGGACGTACTCGACGACGGCTTCGATCTGTTCCGCGGTGAGCATCGCACCGAAGCCCGGCATGCGACCGCTTCCCTGGCCCTGGACGCCGTACCGCTTGCCGTACTCGGAGCCGACCGCGATGAAGCTCTCCATGTCCGCCTGATCGGGGAAGTGCTTGGCGGTCGCGCCTCCGGTGAGGTTCCACCCGAAGGCACCCTGACCGGTCACACCGGGATCTCCCCAGCTCCAGCCCTGCGTGTGGCAGCGGGCGCAGGAGTACGCGCCGCTCGAGGTGCTGAGGTTGAACAGCGCCTCGCCGATCGCTTCGTCGACGGTGGCGTACTTGCCTGCGGCCACCAGCGCCTCCGCTGCGACGGTGGCGTCTGACTCGATGCGATCCTTCTCCGCTGCCGGCAGGACACCGACATCGCAGTTCGGATCGTCGTCGGGGCACCCCTCACGCGGGATCTGCAACGACCACAGCTTGGCGATCAAGGTCTCGATCTGCTGGTCGTTCATCGGTCCGCCGCCGGCGATGCCCCACGGTGACATCGGCGAGAACGGGCGCCCGTAGACCAGGATGAACCTCACTTCGCTCTCGTCGTAGCGGTAGAAGATCGTGTTCACAGCCGGTGCGGTCCAGGTGACCGCCTTGACCTCGCCGGTGTTGGCATCGGTGATCGAGTACGGAGCAGAACCGCCGCCACCACTCGCGCCATGGCATCCGGCGCAGTTGAAGCCACCCTCGGCCGTGGTGGCGAAGAGCTGGCCGCCCCAGCTCACGAAGCGCCCTTCCTTGCCCGTGGTCGCGCCCGCTTGCCGACTGGGTTCGAACACCCAGTAGAGCGGAAGGATGATGACGATGAGTGCCAGGAGCAGCACACCGAAGACCTGCACGCGCTCGAGACGCTTGCCTTCCAGCGTCTCGTCGTCGTAGTAGGGCTTGCGATTCGGTGCGAGTTCGACCTCGGACCCGAGCTCGGCCTGGGCCGAGCGACGGTTCGCGAAGTAGTACACCACCCACCCCAGCACGGTGATCGTCAAGATCACCCAGCCGATCGCGGTCGTACTTGCAGCCAGCATGGACTACTCGCCTTCCTTCATGATGTCGAGATGCACGGACGAACGCGCTGCGGTCGCGGAGCTCATACGCAATGCGGGCCTTCTGCTTCCTGACCGGTGGTGTTCGTGCCGATCGGCTTGCCCTGGAAGATGATCCCGGTATCGATCACGAGGTCGCCGCTCGCCCCGACGACGAAGGCGAAGTGATCGAGGCCGCGCGGCGCGGGGCCGGCCTTCTTCTCGCCGACCTTGTTGTACTGCGAACCGTGGCACGGACACTCGAACCACTGGCTGCTGGTGCAGCTGGGCACGCGGCAACCGAGGTGCGGGCACTTCTGGTACGAGGCGATGAGGCCGCTCCGGAGCGATGCGAGCACCGGTGCCTCGTACGCAGCCTCCGCCTTGGGCAGGGCGCTCGCCGGGTACTCCGTCAGCCAGGCACGTGCTTCGGGGGCATAGAAGAACCCGCCGTTGGCACGGATGCTGGCGATGATGTCGTCGCGTTTGCCCACGTTCACCTTGCCACCGAAGCCACCGCGTGCGATCGGCCAGAGGAACGCGACGAAACCAGCAGCGGCGAACGACGTGATGCCTGCGCCCATCAAGCCGACGGTGGCGCGATTGAGGAACTGGCGGCGACTGACACCGAGAGCCTCCGGGTCGGGCGGTACCCACATGGCCGGGGCCATCGTCTCGGCCTTCACCAAGGACCTGGACCGGTCGGAGACGGCGGCACGTTCGACCTCGCGGCCGGTGAGACCGCTCGGCAGGTCGATGTCCGCGTCGCGGTCACGACGTTTGGTCTCTCGCGACAACGCGCCGGCGCCGCGGACGTCGCTGCGGCGAGCGACGGTCAAGAACGCGATCGCGCCGAGGACGACGACGACCCCGATGACGATGGCAATGACAGCAGCTGAACTCATGCGGACCTCACAGCTCGAAGAACAGGCCGTCGCGCCACGGCAGGGTGAAGTTGAAGCCCGGTCCACGGAAGAACGAGCCGATCATGACGAGCACCGCCCAGAACATGAGGTGCACGGTCATCAGTGAGATCGCGAACTTGCGATCCTCGGGCTTGTTGGACGGGTTCTTGTCGATGTAGGGGGCGAGGATCAGCACGATCATGCCGACGCCCGGGATGGTCACACCGGCGACCATGGGGTGGAACATGGTCAACAGCTCCTGCAGACCGAGGAAGTACCACGGCGCCTTCGACGGGTTCGGTGTCTGGTTGGGGTTCGCCAGTTGCAACAGCGGGGCGTTCACGAACACCGAGAACACGAACGTGAACGCGGTGCACACCAGTGCGGCGACGAACTCCGCTGCGAGCAGGTGCGGCCAGGTGTGCACCTTGTCGATCGGCGTCGCCTTCACCTCTTGGATCGAGCCGCTCTTGACGACCGTGAGCAGCCGCTGGGTGTTGCCACCCGGGCCGGCGCCGACGGGCACGCCACCACCGGTGGGGACCGCCTGCACCACGCTCGCGACCTTCTCCTGCAGGGCAACACCGCCGCCACCACCACCGCTGTCTGACGCAGCGCCTTCGGCGCGAGCCTTCGCGGACTTGCTGCGCTCCAACAGGTGCGCCGGGATGCGCGGGTCGGCGGCTGCTTCCGACCCCGCTGCAGCAGCAGGTGCTGCCTCCGCGGCCCCCTCAGCTGCCGCTTTTCACGTGCGGCCTGGGCCCGCTTGAGGAGGTGTTCGGGGATCTCGGTCACGAGTGACTCCCTTCGAGATGGACAGGAACCGACGAGGTGGACATGGAGCTCAGATCGGGCACGGGGATCACAGCGGACCCGAGATGCCGCCGTCTTTGCGGACTCGCCAGAAGTGGATGGCCATGAAGATGACGATCACGAAGGGCAGCATGAGCACGTGGAGCACGTACCAGCGCAGCAACGTCTCGGCACCGATCTCCTTGCCGCCGAGGAGCACGAATCGCACCTCGGAACCGAACACCGGCGTATAGCCCATCATGTTGGTACCCACGGCGACGGCCCACAGGGCCAGTTGGTCCCACGGGAGGAGGTAGCCGGTGAACGACAACAGCAGCGTGAGCATCAGCAAGACGATGCCGATCACCCAGTTGAACTCGCGGGGTGCCTTGTAGGCACCGTGGTAGAAGACGCGGGCCATGTGGAGGAACACGCTGAGCACCATGAGGTGCGCGCCCCATCGATGCATGTTTCGGACCAACAACCCGAAGGTGACCGAGGTCTGCAGGTTCGAGATGTCGTTCCAGGCCTGGGTGGCCTCGGGACGATAGAAGAACATCAAGAAGATGCCCGTCACCGTGAGCAGGATGAACAGGAAGAAGCTCAGGCCGCCGAGGCAGAGCGTGTAGCTGACCTTGACCGCGTGGCGCTTCACCTTCACCGGATGCAGGTGGTAGAGCACCGAGTTCATGACCACGTAGCTGCGGTTGCGCGGGCTGTCGGTGTAGCCCTTGCGGAAGATCGAACCGGGCCGGAAGATGCTGTTCCACGCCTGGCTGCCCTGCGTGTCGTTGACCAGCTTGTTGACGCGGTCTTTGGCGGTGGGGCGAGGTGACTCGTCGATGATCTTTGCCATCTGGGGTGATTCCTTTACCGTTCTCGCCTGTCAGAGGCGCATGCCGTAGGCATAGCCGTGGTTGTTGGTGCGGGTGTGGGAGTTGCCGTTGCTGTCGGGTGCTCCCACCTTGCCGAGGATGATGACGCCGGTGGGGCACCGATCGACGCACAGTGCACACCTGGTGCAGATGTCGTCATCGATGATGAACAGCACGTTGTCGCTCGGGTCGGTACCCGGCAGTTCGGTGCCTGACGCTTCGGCGATGGCGGTCGGGTTCACCATGTGGATGCACTTCCACGGGCAGATGTCGACGCAGCCTTCGCACATGATGCATTCGGACTGGTCGATGTGGATGAACTGCTTGGGTTTCACCGCCTTCGAGAGGTAGTCGGCGTCGACCTCGACCAACTGATACGCGTCGGTGAACGGCATCATCGGTGGGTTCGCGTCGGTACGTGCCATGTCAGGCCTTCTTCACCAGCGGACGACCGTAGGTGGAGGTGGCGATGGCAGTGCTGGCCGCCGCAGCCCGCTTGCCGCGGTTCTGCCACATGGCCCACAGGTAGATGATCAGGCCGAAGAACCACAGGTGGATCACGACGACGATGACGTCACGGATCGCCTCGTACTGCAGCGTCATCGGGAACTGCCCACCCAATGCCTTCGGCTTCAGGATGTCGAACGGCCCGAAGAGGACCTTCGTCTTGTTCCAACCGAGGTCCTTGTCGGCATGGTCGATCCACTGGTGGGGGACGACACCGAACGCGAGGAACATCACGCCGAAGGTCCACACCGCCGCGAGCATCGCCTCGCCCCAGGTGAACGGGGTGCCCGCCGGGCGCCGCTTCGCATACGGCACCGCCAGCAGAGCGAGTGCGGTGGTGGCGACGAACGACACGATGAACGCCTGGTTCATGCCAGGCCAGCTCAGGACATCGATTGCTTGCACGTCGGCGTCACTCCCTTGCGACTTCGATTGCTGTTGCTCTTGAGATTGCTGTTGCTCTTGAGATTGCTGTTCAGGCTGTCGAGGCTCTGTGGTGGATGTCGGCGATCAGGGGCCGTCGCGCGGCCATGTGAACCGCTGCACGAACACTAGTCATCTGACCCGGGGGCGACACCAGTTCGCTGAGGAACGACCGTGAGACGAGCTCACGATCGACCGGCGGACCGGTGGCGACGAAGGGTCGCCGGCAACGGTGTGGAAATCGGTCTACCACGCCCGACGGCGCAGGTGGTCGGTTGTGAACTCGTGCATCGCGTGACGTGTGCGACCGCATCTCGCGACATCCGCCGCGCATGACCGATGCGTTGGACCATCGACCTGAAACAGGCTGACGACAGATTCCGTTTTCTGGTGCCCGGACGTCTATCGTGCTCTCCTGTGACCGAGATCCCGGAGCACCTCCTCAAGCGAAGCAAGGCCGCGAAAGCCAAGGCCGACGGCGCCGAGGCGCCTGCCGACGCACCCGCTGCCGCCTCGTCGTCAGCGCCGGCCACCGTTGCAGCGGCGACGCCGGCGAAGCCCGCTGCGCCCGCCAAGGCCGCTGCGCCTCCCCCACCGAAGCCCGACATCCCTGCCGTCGCTGCCGCCAAGGCGCGCCAGCGCATCCCGTTCTGGGCGATGGCCACCCTCAGCCTCCTGCCGCTGTGGACGTTCATGTACGTCCGCGGTCTCACCTTCAAAGAGGCCAAGGTCTCCGGCCCCCTCGGCGAGGGCGCCGAGGTGTATCCGGCTGGTTGTTCGGGCTGCCACGGTTCTGCAGGCGAAGGAGTCGCGGGCTCCGGGTACCCCTTTGCCGGCGGCGAGGTGCTCAAGACGTTCCCGCACATCGAGGACCAACTGCGGTTCGTGTACGGAGGATCGCAGGCGTACGGCAATGCAGGTATCACGAGCTACGGCGATCCCAACCGCGCAGGCGGGGCCCATCTCACTCAGGCGCGGGGCATCATGCCGGCTCAGGGTGCAGCGCAGGGTGGCGGTCTCACCGAGCCCCAGATCCTTGCGGTCGTGTGCCACGAGCGCTTCACCCTCGGCGGCGCCGATCCGACGGCTGAGTATCTCGAGGAGTACGAGAAGTGGTGCAGCCCCGAGGCCCCGGCCTGGGTCGGGCTCGAGGACGGCTCGATCACCTTTGCGAACGTGGCCGACGAGCTCCCCGACACGTTCGTCGTCGGCACGGTGCCGGCCGACGGTCACACAGCCGACGCGGAGCCCTGATCGTCGGTGGCCGGCGCCCCGACAGGATCGCCCGCCGATGTCCTGATCATCGGAGGCGGCCCGTCAGGTGGTGCCGCCGCCGCATGGCTCGCGACTCGCGGCCATGACGTCGTCGTCGTCGAACGGCGTGTCTTCCCCCGCTCGAAGGCCTGCGGCGACGTCCTCACCCCCCGGGCGGTGCGCCAGTTGCACGACCTCGGTCTCGATGACCATCTCCGCACCTGGCATTCGCTCGCCGGTGTGCGAGTGGTGCGCCAGGAGCGCCGGCTCACCCTGGCGTGGCCCGAGCACGACGATGGGCCGACCCACGCCTGCGTGGTCCGCCGTCGCGACCTCGATCTCGCCGTCCTCGGACACGCCGCCTCCCGAGGTGCCACCGTGCGCTACGGACACGAAGCGATCGAACCGGTCGTGGAGCGCGGGTTCGTGCGCGGCGCGCTGGTCCGCACGCCCGGTGGCACCATGCAGTCGGTGGCCGCTCGGTACGTGATCGTCGCCGACGGGGCGAACAGCCCGTTCGGGCGCACGCTCGGCACGTTCCGCACCCGCCGCTGGCCCTACGCCGCAGCGATCCGCTCGTACTGGCCGTCACCTCGCACCGGCGACGACCATCTGGAGATCGGTGTCGACCTCACCGACCGCACGGGCCACGCCCTGCCGGGCTATGGCTGGGTGGCGCCCGTCGGCGACGGCACGGTGAACGTGGGCGTCGGGTTGCTCAGCACCGCCCGCGACTTCAAGGGAACCAACGTGGCGCACCTGCTCGATGCGTACGTGGCCGACCTCGCCGAGCGATGGGAGATCGAACCGACGGCCGCGACCGGCGTCGTTCGCGTGGGTCGGGTGCCGATGGGAGGCTCGGTGCAGCCGACCGCCGGACCCACCTTTCTCGTGGTGGGTGATGCGGCCGGCGTGGCCAGCCCGTTCACCGGAGCGGGCATCGACGCGTCGTACGAGACCGGCCGGATGGCCGCCGATGTGTTGCATGCCGCGCTCACCGATGAGGGCCCGACGGCACTCCAGCGTTACCCCCGCCTCGTGTCGGAGACCTATGCCGAGCAGTACAAGCTCGCCCGCCTGTGGGGTCGCCTGCTCGGCCGGCCGGCCGCGATGCGACAGGCGACGAGTGCTGCCGTTCGATCGCACTTCGTGGGTGACACCTTGTTGCGGATCATGTCGGGTTCACTGCGCCACGACGAGTTCGGCGCCCCGGAGACCGTGGCCCGCCTCGCTTCGACGGTGTTGCAGGTCGCTCCCGACTCCTGAACGTCGTCGATGACGGCGAGTCCTCCCAGGGGCTTGACGAGGATGCCGGTCGCGCGAGCACGATGCACGGGATCGAAGCCGATCCGAGATGTCAAGCGGCGACCTCGGCCGCCGCGGTGCTCGTCGAGGTGCTCGTCGAGGTACTGGTCGTTCGTGCGGTGATGGCGGCCTTCGGATCGGCGAGCTCGCGACGCTCGATGATGTGGTCGACGAGTCCGTACGCGACCGCCTGATCACCGCGCACGATGTAGTCGCGGTCGAGATCGGCCACGAGCCGTTCACGCGGCTGGTGGGTTGCTTCTTGGAGGATGTCGATCATGCGCGTCCGCATCTCCACCACCTCCGCAACCTGGATCTCGAGATCACTCGACTGGCCCTGTGCCCCGCCGTGTGGCTGGTGGATCAGCACGCGGGCGTTCGGGAGCGCGTAGCGCTTGCCAGGAGTGCCGGCCGCGAGCAGTACCGCGGCGGCCGAAGCGGCCTGCCCGACGCAGATCGTGGCGACGTCGGGCGCGATGTACTGCATCGTGTCGTGGATCGCGAACAAGCCGGTCATGTCGCCACCCGGCGAGTTGATGTACAGCTGGATGTCCTGCCCAGGCGCCTCCGACTCCAGGTGCAGCAGTTGGGCGACGACCAGATTGGCGACGTGATCATCGATCGCCTGGCCGAGGAAGACGATGCGGTTGGCGAGAAGTCGCGAGTAGATGTCGAACGCGCGCTCACCCCGAGGGGTGGATTCGATGACGGTCGGGACGAGCACGGGTTCCTCCTTGGACGGCACTGATGTGCAACTATATGGTTGCACAAACCCTAGGACTGTTCGGCGGAATGTGCAACCGCCAGGTTGCGCTATGCTCCACACATGGATGCACCGGTCACCGTCACCCGCGAGGTCGAGCTCGATGTCTCTGTCGACGAACTGTGGTCGCTGATCGGCGATGGCAGCCGGTGGCACGAGTGGCTCGTCGACGACGGCAGCGTCGACGTCCGACCGGGGGCAGCCGGTGTGATCCGAGAGGGCGACGACACCCGCTACATCCGGGTTCGCACCGTGGACCACGGTGAGCGCGTGACGTTCGATTGGTGGACCGACGACGAGCGTTCGACGGTGGAGCTGGAGATCGTGCGTTCGGGCGATCGCAGTGGGCTTCGCGTCACCGAGACCTTTGCCTCTGCGAGCGCCAACTCGAGCCGGGCGGCCGTCACGTGGGACGTGCGATTGCTGGTGCTGTGTCTCGGCTCGGCCGCGCTCATGCGCACGTGAGTCCGAAGCGTGCCGTCCAGGCCGATCTCGGTCTGCTCGACCGGCTGTTCGGGGTGCTCGCCGACCCGACGCGCCGGCGATTGATCGAGACCCTTGTGCGGAACGGCCCGCACACTGCAACCGAGCTGGCCGCCGACTTCACCATCTCACGCCAGGCCATCGTCAAGCACCTGCAGGTGATGGCCGACGCGGGCATGGTCGCCACCGAACGCGAAGGACGCGACGTGCGTTACCGGGCGACGACCGACTGCCTGGCCGAAGCGGTGAGCTGGCTGTTGAAGACCGGCCCGGCATGGGACCGTCGACTCGACCGTCTCGGTTCGACAGCCAAGCGCGGCGGGTGATCCCGAAGGCCGCCTCGGGGACGAAACGGCGAGGCACTCGACGCGATGTTCTGCGTGTGAAGCCCACGCTCGCTGGAGGGGTCCCCAGCGATCAGATGCGACGGGGTCGTCAGACGTCGAGACTGGCGAGGAGCGCGTCGGGAGCCGAGCGGAGCGCGTCGGTGGCGGCGCTCGACGGCAGCGGTTCGCACGCGGCGACGGCCTTTGCCGCCCACTCGCGAGCGGTGACGAGAGCGCTCTCCACCCCACCGCGTGTACGGACGATCTCGAGCGCCTTCTCGCGCTCGCTCGCCTCGAGCGGTCGGCCGAGGATGTCGAGTAGCGAGGCTGCGGCGATGCCGCCGGCCTGAAGGGTGCGCAAGACGGGCAGCGTGTACACGCCCTCCACCATGTCGTGACCCGCCGGTTTGCCGAGGGCCTCGTCGGTGGCGGTGATGTCGAGCAGGTCGTCGACGATCTGGAACACCATGCCGAACGCCTCGCCGTACTCGGTGAGGCTGTCGATCGTGTGCCGGTCGAAACCGCCGACGATGCCGCCGATGCGCGCCGATGTCGCGTACAACGATGCGGTCTTGCCCGCGATCGAGGCGAGGTACGACGACTCGGGCCGGGCGGCGTTGTAGGTGTGCCGCAGCTCCTCGATCTGGCCCTCGCACAACCGGCCGATCGTGCGGGCCAGCAAGGCGGCGACCTCGGTGCCGAGCGACGCCGCGATCTCCGACGCCCGCGAGAGCAGGAAGTCGCCGGCGAGGATCGCTTGAAGGTTGCCCCACTTCGCATTGACGGTCTCGACGCCACGACGGGTGGGGGCTTCGTCCATGACGTCGTCGTGGTAGAGCGACCCGGTCTGCACGAGCTCGCAGGCGATACCCCCCTGGACAGCGTCGTCGGTCGACGGACCGTCAGCAATCTGTGCTGCCACCAGGGTGAGCACCGGACGCAGGCGCTTGCCGCCGGCGACGATGAGATGGGAGGCGATCTCGTTGAGATACGCATCGAGCGTGCGCACCGATTCGACGAGCGCGGCCTCGATGCGTTCGACGTCGCCCGGCATGCCCGGGAGCGTGAAGAACGGCAGCTGCGCCATGGGGGGCAAGGCTAGGTCAGCCAGGGTGCCGACCACGAACAGCGCTGTGGGTATTCCCGTCGCAGACGTCACACGTGTCACTCGGAATGGGCCTGATGGCCCCCCCTGTCTGCCACGTTGCTTCCGGAACCCCCCGATAGGCTTCCGTCATGTTTGAACGCTTCACCGATCGGGCTCGTCGGGTGGTCGTGCTGGCACAAGAAGAAGCACGATTGCTGAACCACAGCTACATCGGCACCGAACACATCCTCCTCGGTCTGATCCACGAAGGCGAGGGCGTCGCTGCGAAAGCACTGGAGTCCCTCGGCATCTCGCTCGAGGCCGTGCGCAGCCAGGTCGAAGAGATCATCGGCCAGGGTGGTTCGTCGCCGTCGGGCCACATCCCCTTCACGCCCCGCGCGAAGAAGGTTCTCGAACTGTCGCTGCGTGAGGCGCTCCAGCTCGGGCACAACTACATCGGCACCGAGCACATCCTCCTCGGCCTCATCCGTGAGGGCGAAGGCGTCGCCGCCCAGGTGCTCGTGAAGCTCGGCGCGGACCTCAGTCGAGTGCGCCAACAAGTCATCCAGCTGCTCTCCGGCTATCAAGGCGGTCAGGGCAAGGGCGAGCCGCAGGCCGCCGCCTCGGGAACGACCGCTCCCAAAGAGGAGCAGGGCGACAAGGGCAGCAGCCAGATCCTCGACCAGTTCGGTCGAAACCTCACCCAGCTCGCTCGCGAAAAGAAGCTCGACCCGATGATCGGGCGCGAGCGTGAGCTCGAGCGCGTGATGCAGATCCTCAGCCGTCGCACCAAGAACAACCCGGTGCTGATCGGTGAGCCGGGCGTCGGCAAGACCGCGATCGTCGAGGGCCTCGCCCAGAAGATCGTCTCGAACGACATCCCCGACACGCTCCGCAACAAGCAGCTCTACACCCTCGACCTCGGCGCGCTCGTCGCCGGCAGCCGCTACCGCGGTGACTTCGAGGAGCGCCTCAAGAAGGTGTTGAAAGAGATCAAGACCCGCGGCGACATCGTGTTGTTCATCGACGAGATCCACACCCTCGTGGGTGCCGGTGCCGCCGAGGGCGCGATCGACGCCGCATCGATCCTGAAGCCGATGCTCGCCAGAGGCGAGCTGCAGACCATCGGCGCCACCACGACCGACGAGTACCGCAAGCACCTCGAGAAAGACGCAGCACTCGAGCGTCGCTTCCAACCGGTGAAGGTGGAAGAGCCGACCCTCGTCCACACGATCGAGATCCTGAGGGGTGTGCGCGACAAGTACGAGGCACACCACCGGGTCACGATCACCGACCAGGCGATCGTTGCCGCAGCCAACCTGTCCGACCGCTACATCAGCGATCGCCACCTCCCCGACAAAGCCATCGATCTCATCGACGAGGCCGGCGCTCGCCTGCGGATCAAGCGAATGGGCACCCCGCCGGATCTCAAGGAGATCGAGACCAAGCTCACCGACGTGCAGGAGGCCAAGAAGCGCGCCGTCGAAGAGCAGCGCTTCGAAGAGGCCGGCCGCCTGCGTGACCAAGAGAAGTCGCTGCTCGAAGAGAAGGCCACCAAGGAGGCCGAGGTCAAGGCGAGCGGCGTCGACCTGTTCGACGAGGTCGACGAACAGGCCGTGGCCGAGGTGCTCAGCATCTGGACCGGCATCCCGGTGTACAAGCTGACCGAGGAAGAGACCGCCAGGCTCCTCAACATGGAAGCCGAGCTGCACAAGCGGATCATCGGCCAAGAAGACGCGATCAAGGCCGTCAGCCAGAGCGTGCGACGCACCCGTGCGGGCCTCAAAGATCCGAAGCGCCCCAGCGGCTCATTCATCTTCCTCGGACCGACCGGCGTCGGCAAGACCGAGCTCGCCAAGACCCTTGCCGAGTTCTTGTTCGGCGACGAGAACTCGCTGATCGCACTCGACATGAGCGAGTACATGGAGAAGCACACTGTGAGCCGCCTCGTCGGTTCGCCTCCCGGCTACGTCGGCTACGAAGAGGGCGGCCAGCTCACCGAAGCGGTTCGGCGCAAGCCGTTCAGCGTGGTCCTGTTCGACGAGATCGAAAAGGCACACCCGGACGTCTTCAACACGCTGCTCCAGATCCTCGAAGAGGGTCGCCTCACCGACAGCCAGGGTCGCACGGTCGACTTCCGCAACACCGTGCTGATCATGACCTCCAACCTCGGTTCGAGCGATCTGCGCAAGGGCAACGTCGGTTTCACCAAGGGCGACGCTGCGATGACCTACGAGCGGATGAAGGACAAGGTGATGGACGCGCTGAAGACCCACTTCCGTCCCGAGTTCCTCAACCGTGTCGACGAGTTGATCGTGTTCCACGAGCTCGCCAGGGAAGAGGTGATGCAGATGGTCGACATGATGACCAAGCGTCTCACCGGCCAGCTGGAGGCCCAAGGCCTCGGCATCGAGCTCACCCAGAGCGCCAAGGAACTGCTCGCCGAGAAGGGCTACGACCCGCAGCTCGGAGCTCGACCGCTGCGTCGCGCCATCCAGCGGATGATCGAAGACGCCCTCAGCGAGAAGATCCTGTACAAGGAGTTCCACGCCGGTCAGATCATCGTGGTCGACACCGAGGAGGATCCCGATCGTCCCGGCGAGCAGCGCCTCACGTTCCGCGGCGTCGAGGGTTTCCAGCCCCCGGCCGTGGTGGAGCTCGCAGCAACCGGAGCGCCCGAGATCGAGCCGCCCGCGTCGGAGTGACCGACTGCCACACGTGATCGGCGCACTGGCGTCGGTCGCGACGTGGGACGACCGGGGCCTGCCCCGACCGGCGCGAGCTGACAGAATCGGCGCCGTGATCGGACCACCCCACCTGCCGCGCCGGATGGGGGCACTCGTGGCTGTTGTCGCGAGCGTGCTGCTGCTGGCGTCGTGTCGGGTGGACGTCACGATCGATGTCGACATGGCCGAGAACGGCAGTGGCGAGCTGTCCGTGACGGTGGTCGCCGACGCAGCGGTGGTCGCAGCCGCCCCCGGCCTCGCCGAGGACCTCAGAACCGACGACCTGATGGCCGCCGGGTGGTCCACAGAAGGCGCACAGCCGACGTCCGGCGGCGGGCTTGCACTGATGATCGTCCACCCCTTCGACACGCCCGAACAGGCGACTGCGCTGCTGTCGACCTTGAATGGTCCGACCGGTCCACTCCAGTCGATCTCGATCCAGCGCGTCGCCACCATCTCGGAGATCTCGTACTCGATCACCGGCACCGGTCGCCTCGACAGCGGTCTGGAGGCGTTTGCCGATCCGGATCTGCTGGCGACGGTCGGCGGCACGCCCTACGCCGAGCAGATCGCCGCGTCGGGTGCCGCGCCGATCGACACCGTCGGGGTGGTGCTGCGCCTCCGGGTACCCGGCGAGGTGCGCTCGACCACCGGTCGGTTGGTCGACGCCGACGCCGACGTCGACGTTGGCGGCGTCGTCGACGCCCCGACCACGGCGACCGATCGGTCGATCCCGATCGACTGGATCGTGGCCCTCGACGGCTCGGAGACGGTGATCCAGGCGACGTCGGTGAAGTCGCTCGAGCGTGGTGGCGGTTGGCCGGTTCTGGCGACGGTGCTCCTCGTGCTGTTGCTGGCGTGGGTGGCCCTGGCGGTGATCGCGATCCTGCTCGTCGCGCGGCGCAGCCGCCGCCGTCACCGCTCGATGCGCCGCATCGAGCGCGGCCTGGCCGATCTGCCGTACGAGCGCGTGTACCACGACGACCAGATGTCGTGAGAGTTTCGCCGCCTCCGCCCACTCCTCGCCACGCTGCATCACACCCCGTCCGTAAGGTTCTCCACCGTGGCCAAGCTCCGACTCGTCTATCGCTGCAGTGACTGTGGCTCCGCGTTCCCGAAATGGGCCGGTCAGTGCATCACCTGCCAGGCGTGGAACACACTGACAGAGGACGTGGAAGGGCCTGAGCCCCTCACGCTCTCGCTGCTCGCAGCGTCGGCCGTCGCCGTCCCCATCTCCGACGTGCCGGGCGATCTCGGCGGGCCCCGCGCCACGGGCGTGAGCGAGCTCGACCGGGTGCTCGGCACCGGGCTCGTGCCCGGGTCGGTCACGTTGCTCGGCGGCGAGCCGGGCATCGGCAAGAGCACCCTGCTCCTCCAGTTGCTCGCGGCCTGGCCCGGACGCAGCCTCTACGTCAGCGCCGAGGAGAGCGCACCGCAAGTGCGGCTGCGAGCAGAGCGCCTGGGTGCGCTGCGGCCCGATCTGTGGCTGCTCGCGGAGACGATGCTCCCCCATGTGATCACCGCATTCGACGAGGTGCGGCCCAGCCTCGTCGTCATCGACAGCATCCAGACCGTTGCCGATCCCGAGCTCGGCTCGGCACCGGGCAGCGTCGTCCAGGTGCGAGGGTGCGCCGCCCGCCTCGTCCACGAGGCGAAAACCCGCGGGGTGCCGGTCGTGCTCGTGGGGCACGTCACAAAAGAGGGCGGTCTCGCCGGGCCGCGAACGCTCGAGCACGTCGTCGACGTCGTGCTCAGCTTCGAGGGCGACCGTCATCACTCGCTGCGACTTCTCCGCGCAGTGAAGAATCGGTTCGGTCCCACCGACGAGCTCGGCCTGTTCGAGATGGTCGAAGAGGGCCTCGTCGGTGTGCCGGACGCGAGTCAGCTGTTCCTCGCCGACCGCCGTACAGGCATCGCCGGTTCCGCCGTGCTACCCACGCTCGAGGGCCAGCGACCGTTGCTCGTGGAGGTGCAAGCACTCACCACGCAACACCAGGCAGGTGGCTCTCCACGACGGAGCGCTCAAGGGCTCGACCCCGGTCGGCTCGCCCTGCTGCTGGCCGTGCTCGAGCGTCGTGCTCGAGTGATCACCACCAA
This sequence comes from uncultured Acidimicrobiaceae bacterium, assembly GCA_963791635.1. GTDB lineage: Bacteria > Actinomycetota > Acidimicrobiia > Acidimicrobiales > Ilumatobacteraceae > VFMC01. Next base: position 279,604 of record CAWBTC010000017.1, on the reverse strand, counting down.
CTACGAGGTCTACGCATCGGCGGTGGGCGGGGTGAAGCTCGGCGAGCCGGGCGCCGACCTCGCGTTGTGTCTCGCGCTGTGCAGTGCGATCTCGAACCACCCGCTGCCACCGGACCTCGTGGTGTTCGGCGAAGTGGGTCTCGCTGGGGAGGTGCGCCAGGTGTCGCACGCAAAGCGACGCCTCATCGAGGCCTCGCGTCTCGGCTTCCGCCGGGCGATCGTGCCGGCCAACTCACCGATGGGTCTCGATGGCATGCACGTCATGCGAGTGGCCACAGTGACCGAAGCGCTTGCCGCGGCCGGACTCGGTTTTCCGTAGACTCCCGGCCATGACGACCCTCGGCCCGGCCGCCGACGCGCTGCACACTGCGCTGGCCACCGTGGCGCCGGGCACGCGGTTGCGCGATGGTCTCGATCGCGTCGTGCGCGCCAAGATGGGTGCCCTCGTCGTGGTCGGCGACGGGCCCGACGTGCTGGCCATCTGCAGTGGCGGGTTTCTTCTCGATGCTGCGTACAGCCCGCAGCGGATGAGCGAGCTGGCGAAGATGGATGGGGCGATCATCCTCAGCGCGGACGCCTCCCGCATCGCTCGCGCCAACGTGCACCTCGTGCCCGATCCCACGGTGCCCACCAGCGAGACCGGAACCCGACACCGCACCGCCGAACGCGTCGCCCGTTCGCTCTTCGTCCCGGTGGTCAGCGTGAGCGAGGAGATGGGCGTGATCAACGTGTACGCGGGTGGGGTGAAGCACCAGCTGCAGGACATCAGCCGCCTCCTCGATCGGGCGAACCAGGCGCTGCAGACCCTGGAGCGCTACAAGGCCCGCCTCGACGATGCGTTGAGCGCGCTCACCGCCAACGAGCTCGAGGACGTGGTGACCGTCCGCGACGTGGCGGCGGTGGTGCAGCGCGGCGACATGGTGCACCGCATCGCAACCGAACTGGAGACGATGATCGTCGAGCTCGGGGTGGACGCTCGGTTGCTTCGGCTGCAGCTCGACGAGGTGTACAGCGAGATCGATGACGAGATCGAGCTCGTGGCGATCGACTACCCCGCCATCACCGGCAACTACGTCGGCAGCGGGCTGGAGGGTGACGATCCGGCATCACCGCGAGGCCTGCGGTTGCTGGCCCGCGTTGGCCGCGTCACACCCAGCCTCGCGATGGCCGTGGTGGACCGCTTCGGCGAGCTGGCCCGCCTGCAGCGTGCGACCGTCGCTGAGATCGCGGCGGTGCCCGGGCTGGACCACGACCTGGCCGAGGCGATCAAGGACACCCTTGATCGCCTGACCGAGACCAGCATCCTCGACCAGTACTCCTGATCGGCTCGAGTGCTCGTTGATCGGTCCGAGCATCGCCGGTGGCACGTGTCGTCGCTGCGACGTCGAGGAGCACGCGACGGGGGTTGCTACGAGGCTCAGCTCTTGCCGAACGTGGCGACGCTGTCGACGTTGCACACGAAGAGCACCCGGCGTTCCTCGATCGAGGGATCGCGCAAGCCGTACTCGTCGCCCTGGCCGATGTACTTCTTCCAGATCCGATTGAGCTGTTCGGTGACCCAGCTGCCCTCGGCCGCGTCGTCTTCGAGGATCTCGCGCTCGACGGTGACCTTCATGCTGACCCAGTGATACATGTTCTCCGGGTTGACGATGATGATCGTCAGCTCCGGGTTCTTGCGGATCCAGTTGGTCTTCGCTCGATGAGAAGCGACGTTGACGAGCACCTTGTCACCCTCGTAGTCGAACCACATCGGTGTGAGGCCTGGGCGACCGTCCGGGCCGATGACGGACATGACGCAGGCATACGGCTTGTCCATCAGCTGCTTGTACATCGGATCGATGTCCGAGATCGAGCTCACCTGCTGGCGTTCACCCACCGCGAACTGGCCTGGCTGCAGTCCGTCCGCGACGTCGCGGAACTTGGCGACCTTGATCGACATGTTGTCCTCCTGTGGATCCCCCGAAGTTGTGGGGAAATGTTGTCACGAATGAACATTCAAGGACAGCGTCAGCCAGAGATGCTCCGAGGCCCCCGGATCGCGTCGAGTACAGCGCCGTAAGCCGACGGATCGACAGCTACGTCGAGCAGGGTCGGCCCCGCCATGGCGAATGCGACGCGCAGGGCGCGTTCGTACCCAGGGAGGTCGTCCACCCGTTCGGCCCGCATGCCGCATGCCGAAGCGATGGCCGCGAAGTCGATGGACCGGTACTGCACCGCCGTGGTCCCGCCATGACCGTCGGGTTGCTGCTTCGCAGCGATCAGGCTCAAGGCAGCGTCGTCGAAGACCACCACCACCACCGGAAGCTCGAGACGCACGACGGTCTCGAGTTCGGCGAGCACCATCCCCAATCCACCGTCGCCGGTGAAACACACGACGTGACGGCCGGGTCGCGCCAGCGCGGCAGCGATGGCTGCCGGCAGAGCGAAGCCCATGGTGGCCAGACCGCTCGAGATCAACAGCTCGCAGGGCGCCGAGGCCGGCCACAGCGGCATCGCCACGAGCATGTGCGCCCCGGCGTCGACCGTCGCGATCGTGCCTGCCGGCGCGACCGCGGCAGCCGTTGCCACCACCTGTTGCGGGACGAGGCCGGACGGGTTGGACGGGACGATCGCGAGAACCTCGTCGAGCGCGGCGCGAGCGAATGCTGCCCCATCCCCCTCCTGCCAGTCAGAGGTGAGCGCAGCCGAGATCACCGCGACCGTCGCGGAGGCTTCGGCAACGATCTCGGCGACACAGCGGTCGCCGAGGTAGGTGCTGTCGTCGACGGCCCATGCCCCGGCCAGCACCACGGGAGCGGCGTACGGCCATGGGGCCGGGATCAGTTCGACCGGATCGAGGCCGACGCCGACGATCAGATCGGACGCATGCAGCACCGGTGATTCGATCGTGGCCCCGGTGACCACACCAGCCCACCACGCCGAAGCGTCCGACACCATCCCGCGAGCCTTGTAGGTGCACAGCACCGGAACGTGCAGTCGGCGCCCGAGGTCGTCGAGCGCGGCGGCGATCGCCTCGCGCTCGGTCGGTCGCTGCATCACGGCGCCGAGACCGACGACAACGACCGGTCGACGTGCGGTCGTCGCCAGCTCAAGGGCACGCACGAGCTCGTTGCCTGCCGGCGGCAACTCCGTCCGGGCACGATCGGGCCGCGTCTGCGTGGCCGTCGGGTCGATGTCGACGTGCACGGGACCCGGGCGGCCGTCGAGCGTGAGCGACACCACCCGCGATGGCGCATCCGGGTCGCGACCGTCGAGCACGACTGATGCCTTGGTCACTGCAGACATCAACGACGCCTGGTCGAGGCGCTGGTGCGACACACGCGGCCAGTCGGCTTCGGGGACACAGTCCGTCACCATCACCATCGGCTGTCGGTCGAGCAGAGCCTGTGCGGCACCGTTCACGGCACTCGTCGCACCGGGCCCGCGGGTCGCCAGGCACATCCCGGGTGCACCGGAGAGCTCGCCCATCACGCCGGCCATGATCGCCCCGGCGGTCTCGCTGTGCACGAGCACGAACTCGAGCCCCTGCGCTTGTGCGGCGCCGACGACGTCGAGGTTCGACCCGCCTCCCGGCACGCCGAAGACGTGTGTCGTGCCGGCCTCCCGACACGCCGCGACGAGCGCCTCCGCGATCGCGCGTCGAGGTGTCTGCGGTACGGTCATCCGTCGTGCGCACGCATCTGAAAGCGGTACGTGTACCTGGCGGGGTTGAACTGGTTGATCGCCAGCTCCATCACGTCACCCGCGTGGTCGAAGTAGAGCCGATCGATGCGCAGCAGCGGGTCTCCCACCTCGCACTCCAGCAGCGTGGCCGCCTCCTCCGACGCCGAGATGGCGCTGATCGTCTGGTCGGCACCTGCAATTGCACGGCCCGTCACCCGCTGCACAACGCTGAGCCCGGTCATGTTCCGGCGAACGCCGGCCTCACGGAACTCGGCGATGTCGGCCAGACCATGCCCGACCGTCACGGGCAGATACGCGGTGGTGATGCAGTAGGGCCGACCGTGATGGAGACGACGGAACCGCATCGTGACCACATCGTCGGCGTCGAGGTGCAGTCGTCCGGCCGCCTCGATGTCGATGCCGATCGTCGGGGGCGACAGCACGTCGAGGTCGGTGTCGAGCGACAGTGCCATCAGTTCGTCGATCGAACCGGAGGAGCGGATGTACTTGCCCTGCGCGTCGATCACGAAGGTGCCTCGCCCCGGGATGCGATACACGAGCCCCTCGGCGACGAGATCCTGGAACGCTCTCCGCACCGTCTGCCGGCTCACGGCGTGCTGCTCACAGAGATCGGCCTCCGTGGGCAACGCCACGCCACGCGGGTAGCGCTGCTGGGAGATCTCGCGCCGGATTCGCTCGGCGACGATGCTGTATGCGGTGGCACCGGCCCTCGCGTCGGACCGCGCGTCGGACTGCGCTTCGGACCGGACGGTCGGTCGGGTCGCGGGCCGACGATTCATGTGCGTACATTATGCCGTTGCCTCCACGCGGGCAACACCGTTGCAACGACGTCGCGACCTTCCATAACGATGACCTTGGCTGGATTGACACGGTCGGGGATGCAAGCGCAAAGTGATCTGTGCAAGGAGGGCAATTGTCATGACAAAGCGCTGGACGGTCGCGATCGCCGGTGGCTCCTTGGGTGGACTGACCTCCGCCCTTTTGCTTCGTGATCTCGGCCACGACGTCACCATCTACGAGCGCTCCCGTCGAGAACTGGAGCAACGCGGCGCCGGCATCGGGTTCCTCCCCGACAGCTCGCGCTACCTCGTCGAGCGGGTCGGCAAGTCGCTCGACGAGCTCAGCACCTCCACCGAGGTGATCCGCTACCTCGACCGGTCGGGCGCCACGACGTACGAGCAGCGGCACCGTTATCACTTCAGCTCCTGGAACACCGTGTACCGGGAGCTGCTCAGTGCATTCGGCCGCGAGCGCTACCTGCTCGGTCATGAGGTGGTGGGTCGCGACGAGCACGGCGACACGGTGATCGTGCATCTCGGGAGCGGCCGCCACGTCGAGGCCGATCTCCTCGTGTGCGCCGACGGTGTCGCGTCAGGGTTCCGTCGGCAGCTGCTGCCGGAGGCACGCCACCGATACGCCGGGTATGTGGCATGGCGCGGGATGGTGCCGGAGTCGCAGCTGGACCCAGCCACCGCCACCCGCCTCGGCGATGCGATCTCGTACTACGTCTACGCCAACAGCCACATCCTGGTGTATCCGATCCCCGGCGGGGATGGCTCGGTGCGTCCACGCGAACGACAGCTCAACTTCGTCTGGTACCGCAACTACCTCGACGGCACCGATCTGCACGACGTGCTGTTCGACAACGGCGGCACCCAACGCGAGATCTCGCTGCCGCCCGGCACGGCCCGGGCGGAACACGTCGCCGAGGTACGCGCCACCGCTGCCGCACGCCTGCCGGCGGTGTTGGCGGAGGTGGTACTGGCCGCGAACGAGCCCTTCCTCCAGGTGGTCTACGACGTAGAGATCGATCGGATGGCGTTCGGCCGCACGTGCCTCGTGGGTGACGCCGGATTCGTCGTGCGCCCCCACGCCGCCGCGGGAACCGCCAAGGCTGCGGCTGACGCATGGGCGCTCGCCGACGCGTTGGCCGTCCATCCCGACGTGCCGTCGGCGCTCGCTGCGTGGGAGCAGGGACAGCTGGCACTCGGCCGTCAGCTCATCGATCGCACCCGCCGGCTCGGTGAGCGATCGCAGGTCAGCGGGACATGGGATCCCACCGATCCTGACGTGCTCTTCCGGTTGCGGGAGGAGGGCCCGTGACGAACCCTCGCAGGGAACTCGCATCGAGGATGGCCGATGTCGCCAGCGCGCTGCTCGACACTCTCGATGATCATCAGCGAGCCGTTGCCCAGTGGCCGTTCAGCGACCATGCCGAGCGCACTCGCTGGTTCTACACACCGACCGATCATGGTGGCCTACCGATCTCGGCGATGCGGCCGCGCCAACAGCAGCTCACCCACCAACTCGTCGCAACGGGTCTCTCACGCGCCGGATACGTGACGGTGACGACTGTGATGGGTCTCGACAACGTGCTCGATGCGACCGAAGCATGGGGCACCGCGTGGGGCCGCGAACGTCTCCGCGATCCAGGTCTGTACTACGTACGCATCTTCGGTGACCCCACGGCCGCCGAGCCGTGGGGCTGGCGCTTTGGCGGCCACCACGTGTCGGTGAACCACGTGATCGTCGACGGCGAAGTGGTCGGCATGACGCCGATCTTCCTCGGCGCCGACCCGGCGTCGGCCCCACTCCTCGGCCCACACCCGTTGCGACCTCTCGCGGGAGCCGAGGACCTCGGCCGCGAACTCGTCCGTTCCCTCGACGACGCACAATTGCGCATCGCGCTGCTGGCACCCGTCGCGCCCACGGACCTGGTGAGCGCGAACCGCGCCGAGTACGGCACCGGTGACGGCGATCTTCCGCTCCCGCTCGGCGCAGTCTGGCGCCAACGCTTCGACGGCGAGCAGCTCGCACGCATCGACGCCGTGCAGGCGCAAGCCGAGGCACGGGTCGGGCTCACCCGTGAGCACATCGAGGCAGTGCGGCTGACCCGGGTGCCATCGGGTCTGGGCGCGGACGCGCTGCGGGCCGACCAGCGCGACATGCTGCGGGCACTGCTCGACGTGTACGTGCACCGCATCCCCGACGAGCTCGCGGATGCCGAAGCGGCGAAGTACGCGTCCGACGAGGCGCTCGGCGCGCTGCGATTCGCCTGGGCGGGCAGCCTCGAACCCGGTGAGGGTCACTACTACCGCGTGCAGGGTGCGGAGCTGCTCGCCGAGTACGACAACACCCAGCGCGGCGCGAATCATGTGCACACCGTTTGGCGCAACCCTCACCTCGACTTCGGAGCCGACGTGCTGCGCGCCCACTACGACGCCGGCCACCTCGATCGCGACCGCAACAGCCACCACCACTGACCGACTCCTGTCGGTCAGACCGGGCGGTAGACCGCCTTCAGCGTGGGTCGGGCACCGGCGTCGGTCACGACCGCTCCGTCATCGACCAGCTTGATCAGATGCGCCAACACGCTGCGACCCGCGGGCTTGTGCAACTCCTCACGCACACCGGCATAGAGCACCTTCACCATCTCGGCGATGTTCGTCCGACCGTCGCGCACAGCGGCGAGGACCTGGGCTTCGCGATCGAGCCGGTGAGCGAGGAACGCCTCGAGGAACGGTCGCGTGGCGGTGACCGGTGAGCCGTGGGTCGGCCAGAAGGTCGTGTCGTCGCGACCGAGCACTCTTCGCAACGACTCGAAGTAGGCGCGCATGTCGCCATCGGGGGGCCCGATGACGGTGGTGCTCCAACCCATGACGTGGTCGCCGGTGAACAGGGCGCGCTGCTCCTCGAAGGCGAAGCACAGATGGTTCGACGTGTGTCCTGGCGTGTGCACGGCGCGCAACGTGTACCCCGGCCCGGCAGCGGCAACCTCGCCGTCGGCCACACGCTGCGCGGGCTCGAAGTCGAAGTCGGTCGACTCCTCGATCTTCACCTCGCCCTCGACAGGTTCGGCACCTCCCGCCGTCGACGTGTCGTCGGCCGTCACGTCGTCGGCCTCACCGGGTCGCGGCCGTCACCGGGTCGTCGGCATCGGGATCGTCCAGTCGGGGGTGCGGGCCGAAGGCGATCGTGGGCGCACCGGTCTCGGCCGCGAGCCATGCGGCCAGCGGCGAGTGATCGGCATGGCAATGGGTGACCAGGATCGCGCTCACCCGCTGGCCTGCGAGCGCCGCCGACAGCGCATCGCGATGATCGTCGTCGATCGGACCCGGATCGATCACCGCCACGTGATCTCCCTCACCGACGAGGTAGGTGCCGGTGCCGTGATAGGTGAACTTCGACGGGTTGTTCGCGATCACCCGACGCACGAGCGGTGCCACCTGCACCGCGTCGCCGTAGCGAGGATCTTCGAGCGTGACGAACGGGATCGGGGCGGGACTCATGGCACCAGCGCCCGCACCTCGCCCACCACCCGACCGTGTCCCCTGATGTGCTGCGGTATGCCAACCACCGCCGAGGAGACATCGACACCAAGCCGCTGCAACGCTGCGAGCATCACCGGTGGTCGGGCTCGTTCACGACCATCGGAGATCTTCATCGCCACGGTTCGACCGTCGCGCAGCGAGGCGGCGAAGACCCCTTCCGCGCCCTCTTTCGCGAGGAGGCCCGGCACATATCGCATCAGATCGGTCACGTCATTCCGCTGGCCGCCGACCATCTGCGGGAACGCGGTCATCGCGTCGAACACCGCGTCACCCTCCGGGCCCGCCTCGCCGACGGCGATGCGATGGAAGCAACGAGCCAGACCATGGATCGAGATCGTGTGCGCGGGGGCACCGCACCCGTCGACGCCGATGTGAGTGACCGACTCACCCGCAAGCAATTCGATGGTCTCGGTGACGCGCTTCTGGAGCGGGTGGTCGGTGTGGAGGTACGTGCCGTCGTGAGCCCAGCCATTGCGCGTGCACGTGACCAACATGGCGGCGTGCTTGCCGCTGCAGTTGTTCTGAGCCGACGTCGGGCCGGTGCCGGCTCGGATCACAGCGAAGGCCGATTCTTCGTCGTACGGCATGTCCGGCGTGTTGCCGAGCGCCGACTCGTCGAGTCCCGCTGTCGCCAGGATCCGCCTGGTGCCGTCGACGTGCATCGGCATCCCGTCGTGGCTCGCGCACGCCAGCGCCAGCAATTCGGGCGGGAGCTCGAGCCCGGCACGGAGCATCGCAATCCCTTGCATCGGCTTGTTCGCGCTCCTCGGGTAGATCCGCACCTCGGGATCTCCGTACGCGAACTCGACCTCGCCCGTGATGCCGAGGGCGACCAGCGCACCGAAGTGCACCGACTCGTCGAAGCCGCTGCGGGACGTGATCGCCACAGGCACGTACGCATCGGGCAGGCTCATCGTGAGCCCTCTGGATCGGAGGGAGGTCGTCGCATCGGTTCCCGGCGTCGTTCCCCCCGGCGGCGAGGCACCCGGGTGAGGTCGGTGTCGATCACCTCGAAGCGTGGTCCGGCGTTGCTCATCAACGCCTGCACCATGGCCACCGCCGGGAGTGCGAGGATGGCGCCAACGGCACCGAGGACCGCTGCGCCGGCGATCGCAGAGCCGAAGGCGAGCGCGGGGTGCAGCTCCATCGTGCGAGCCGTGATGCGCGGCGCGAAGACGTAGTTCTCGATCTGCTGGTACACGAGGATCGCGATCGCGATCACCATGGCTTTCACCGGTGAGTCGATCAGCGTGACGATCACCGGCAGGAGGCCCGCGAGGTAGGTGCCGACGACCGGTAGGAACTGGCTGATGAGACCCACCCACAGCGCGAGCGCGAGCGGCGCCTGTGTCCCGACCGCTTGGAACACCACCCAATGGAACACTGCGCTGAGGCCGGCGAGCAGCGCCCGCGAGTAGAGGTAGCCGCCGGTCTTCTCGATGGCCAACTCCCACGCCTCGAGCACCCGCCGCTGACGCGATGGTCGCAGTCTGCTGCAGATGACTCGTCGCAACCGGGGGCCATCAGCGACGAGGTAGAAGGCGAACAGCATCACGGTCAAGGCCTGGAACACCACACCGAGCGCGCTCAAGGAGACCCGCACAGCCTCGTCGCCCTGGTCGGTGATGAACTGTTGGATGCGGCCGTCCTCGTCCTGGATCTCGGCGATGACGTCGGCAGGATCGATGTTGGTGTCGAAGGTGTCGTTCAAGAAGTCGACCGTGCGCGTCACGTACGTCTCGGAGTTCTGCAGCAGGTCGGCGATCTGGCTGGCGACGAGCGTGCCGATCGCAGCGACGAAGATCAAGAACACCGTCACGACGGTCACGAGGATCACCCCGGTGGCCGACCCACGGCGCCACCCACGTCGTGCCAGACGGTTCACCCCCGGCTCCACAGCGAGCGACAGGAACAACGCGACGAGCAGGACCACAAGCAGTTCGCTGAGCTTGCCGAACAGCTCGCGGACCACGAGTGCGACGAGCGCCCCCGACCAGAAGACGGTCACCGCGCGCCAGACCCATCGCGGCATTCGATCAACGTGATCGACCGCATCCTCGCCGACGTCGATCGGCACGGACCGGCCGGACACGTTGCTCGTGGAGCGGATCGGCTCCTCGGTGGATTCGGACATCACCGCCGAGCGTAGTGAGCAACTGCCCGGGCCAACGGGGACGCCAGATCGCCTCGTTCACCCACCACCACACGCTCGAGTCCCAACCAGGAGGACATCAGCACCAGCTCGGCCGCGAGCGCGTCAGCCACTTCGCCGGTCGGCACGCCCAACTCGCCGAAGGCGCCCGGCACCAGCAACGACCCGGCAGCGCGATCGGACTTCAGATCGACGCGAGCCACCAATTGGTCGCCGAGCAGGAACGGCAGCACGTAGTAGCCGTACTGGCGCTTGGGCTGGGGCACGTAGATCTCGATCCGGTAGTGGAACCCGAAGAGGCGCAGAGCTCGGTCGCGATGCCAGACCACGGGGTCGAACGGACTGAGCAGTGCACGGGCGTTCACCCGGCGAGGACGTGCAGCGTCGGGGTGGAGGAATGCCGGTTTGTCCCAGCCCTGCACACGAACCGGGAGCAGGCGCCCTTCCTCGACCAACTCCGCGAGCAGCGGCTTGCAGGGCGCATTCTTCTGGCGGTGGTAGTCGGTGAGGTCGTCCATCGTGGCGACACCATGGTGCTTCGCCGCAAGGACCAGCAGGTCCTTGCGCGCCTCGGTTTCGGTCGGCGTCGGACGTGCCAGGACGTGCGCGGGGATGATCCGCTCGGTGAGGTCGTAGAGTCGGGCGAAATCGGTCGGGCGCCGACGCGCCGATATCTGCCCACTCCAGAAGAGGTGTTCGAGAGCGACCTTTCCGTCGTCCCAATCCCACCAGGTGCCCTTCTTCCCGACTCGCTGGTCGAGATCACCCGCCGTCAATGGGCCGTCGTCGGCCACCCGCTGCAACACCTCTTCGATGTAGGCGGGCCGACGCTCGCGGAGTTGGAAGTACCGGCCCCACTTGTGGTCGCGTTCCATCCGCCACCGATGGAGGTGGTGGTGCTCCGTCGGCACATGCGTCGCCTCGTGCACCCAGTACTCGAACAGGTCGCCGGCGGCGGATGCGTCGGGGATCATCGAACGCGGATGTGGCCCCAGTCGCGCGAACAGCGGGAGTTCCTGACTGCGCACCAGGACGTTCACCGAGTCGATCTGGATGATGCCGATGCGGTCGAGCACTCGGCGCAGGTGACGTCGATCGACACGCCCGGTGGGGCGAGCGTCGGTGAAACCCTGCGCCGCGAGCGCGATGCGACGCGCCTGTGCGAGGGAGAGCTCGACGGTCATGGAACTGGGATGATCTCAGCGGCTCGGTCGGTGAGCGATCAGCTGCAGGTGGCCACGCAGCGGATCAGTCGGCGAATCGGTCGGCGGATCAGTCGGCGACAGAAACGGTGACCGAGTTGATCACCACATCCTCGCGAGGACGGTCACTGCGATCGGTGTCGACGCCCTGCATGGCATCGAGGACCTCGAGGCCCTTCACGATCTGGCCGAAGTGGTTGTACTGGGGCGGCAGCTGCACACCACTCTGGCCGCTGATGAGGAAGAACTGGCTGCCGTTGGTGTTGGGGCCGGCGTTGGCCATCGCGACCGATCCGATCTGGTAGCGCTGCTTCACCGGTTCATCGTCGAAGCGGTAGCCGGGTCCGCCGCGACCCGTGCCGGTCGGGTCACCGCCCTGGCACATGAACCCTTTGATGATGCGGTGGAAGACGACGCCGTCGTAGTAGTGCTGCGCGGCGAGGAACACGAAGTTGTTCACCGTCTTGGGTGCATTGATCGCATCGAGCGCGATCACGACCGTGCCGAGCGTGGTCTCCATGGTGGCCGTGTAGCGCTTGGAGGTGTCGATCCCGAGCTCGGGTGCCTCCTTGAACTGCTGCTGCTTGGGCGCGGAACCATCGAGGGCGGGGAAGGGAGTTGCCATGCCGCCGAGGCTACCGGCAGGGCGCGTCCACCTGCCCGCCGTTCTGGTCGCGCGATTCCCGCGTTACTCGCATGGATTCGCGACCAGAACGCGGCAACGAAAGGCCAACGCCTGAGCCTGCAGCATTCCGGTCGCGGACCGCCGCCGGCGGCGCAAGGATGCGCGACCAGAAGCTCAGGCCGACGCATACGTTCCCATCAGTCGTTCGGGCGCCCACGTCCTGATCACAGCCTCGATCCGGCTCGCCACTCGCGCCGGGTTGCGCGTGATCTGCGTCCAGGTGAAGTGACAGGCGATGAACCCAGCGGCGGCGAGGTCAGGACCGCGCTCGCGATCGAACTCGAACTGCTCGCGATCGGCTCCATGCGCCGACCAACCGTCGCACTCGAGCACGATCTTCGTCCCCCTGACGAGGAAGTCGACCTCGTATCCGGCGCAGACCGCGTGGTACTCCACGTCTGGCAACGAGTGGCGTGCAACCAGGAGGGCCATCCGCTTTTCGAGCAGGCTGTCGATCGGCCGACCGTCGATGGTGTTCGCATCGAGAGCATCGTGGAGCGCACGCGTCCCGCGCCTGCCTCGCCTCCGATGCCGGGTGAGGAACTCGGCGATGCCCCGGTGTGAGACAACTCGCCCGCGAAGAATGTCCTCGAGCGCTGGTGGCACTCCGTCGCGATCGACGGCTCCGAGGTCGAGAAGCATCCGCATTGGCGTGGTGGTCGGGATCCCGCGTCGCATCACCGGACGGAGCTCGGCGAGATCGCGCGGGTGATGCACCACGATGCCGGCGAGGCGCGCGCTGGTCGTTCGACGATCGACGATCACGTCGATCGGATCGGTGTCCGGACGGCGCACTCCCCACAGGGTCGCAGCCGATCGGTGCGATGCCATCGCCCCGTCGCCGCATGCCCAGACCGCCGCGAGCACCCGCTGCTCGCGAGTGATCGGCGAGCCCGCAACCCGGGCAACCCCCGGATGGACGATCTCGAGCGGGCCGTGCCCGATCGCCCGATACCAGGAGTCCTCGCCCACGCCAAGTTGCTGGGCGATCGCTCGCGTGACGAGCCCGTGATGTGCACGGGTGAATGCGCTGATTCGTCGTAGGTCCATTTCCCCACAGATGCACAGCGAGATCCGTCGATCGGAAAGCACCCACCGCGGCGGATCCCTGCAATCGGGGCGACCCGTCGACGTCGTCAGTCGTTTTGCGCAGGTTTCTGGTCGCGTCTACACGCGCAGCGAGCGGGAAGGCGCGACCAGAATCCTGCACCGCTCGACGGCCGGGGAGTGGCTCATCGAACTGGTCGCGAACACGTGCGGAATCCGCGGGGTCTCGCGACCAGAACCGTTGTTGGTGCTATGAGCGGCGAGCGTTGTAGTCCGTGATCAGTGCGTTGGCGAGGTTGGCCGCCTCGGTGAGTGCGGTCTGCGGGTCGGCCCCGTTCATGATCTGCGCCATCGCCGACGCGGCGGTGACCCGCACCTCGCGGAGCGGACCGAGCACCGGCCCGTTCGAGGTCGGTTCGTCAGGCGTCTGCGCCACCTGGTCGTAGGCCACCTTGAATCGAGGATCGTCGGTGTACACCGTTCGCAGCGGTTCGAGCTCGACTGCCCCGGCGTTGACCGGCACGTAGCCCGTCGCCGAAGCCCACTCCGACTGGATTTCCGGGCTCACGAGGTAGGTGATGAACTCGAATGCGGCTGCCGCTTTCGCATCGCCGCGGTCAGCAGTGATCCAGAGCGAGGCGCCACCGATCAGCGTTCCGGGCGCTCCGCTCGGGCTGGGCATGGGACCGACGCCGAGATCGTCCACTCCGATGCTGGGGATGATCCCACCGGCCACGAACTGCAGCACCGCGCCGAGCGCGGCCGAGGTGGAGATCGTCATCGAGGCAGGCGCGGTGGTATCCGCGAGCTTCAGGAACGCATCGGTGCCGCCAGGGTTCTCGCCCACGTACACGCCACCGCCGGTGAGCACCACGTTCTGTAGCCCCGTGAGCAGCTCGACGCCGGTCGGGCCGTCGAACAGCACCCGGGTGGACGGCGCTGACCGACCGTTCGCGTTGTCGCTGTAGTACTCACCCTCCTTCGCGAGCCACTGCTCGAGGAACCAACCCCCTCCACCATCGGGTGCGCTGTCGAAGGCCACACCGTACGAGGCGGCACCGGTCGATTGGATCGCGCGTCCGTACTCGCTGAGTTGCTGGAGGGTGAGCGGCGGCGCCTCCGGGTCGAGACCTGCGTCGCGGAACACCTTCTTGTTGTAGTAGAGCACCGGGTTGCTGACGTTGAACGGCATCGCCCATTGGATGCTCTCGGTGGCGTAGGCATTCAGCGCCGCCGGCAGGATGCCCGACGCGTCGTAGCCGGCATCCTCCATGCACGCCTGCACCGGCACGTTGCTCTGCGTGTCGACCATCAGCTGCACCGTGTACTCGGGCATCTGCACGAGATCGGGCCGGTTGGCGGTGTCGCTCTGGAGGTACTTGTCGATCGTCTGCTCGTATCCACCCTGGAACTCGAGGCGCACCGCCACCCGGTCCTGTGTCGCGTTGAACTGTCCAACGATCCGCTCGAGCTCGCGGCCGAGCTCGTTCGACATCCCGTGCCAGAAGAGGATCTCGACTGGACCGGCAGAGGCGGCCTCGTCGAGAGCAGCGGTGTCGCATGGCGGCAACGAATCGATGGGACGCGATTCGGTGGTGGGTGGCGCGGTGGGCACCGTCGTCTGACCGGGCACCGTCGTGGGCGGCGTGGTGGTGGGGCGCACCTCGTTGCCCGCCTCGAGGATGCTCTCCCCCGAGCCGCATGCGGCGAGCACGAGGCAGCCGACGACGGCAACCGACGTCGCTGTCCGCCCGCGGCGCGTCATCCCTTCACCGCGCCTGCGGTGAGGCCGCGCACGAGCTGGCGCTGGAAGATCAGCAGGATCACGAAGATCGGCAACGCCACGATCACCGTGCCCGCGATCACCAAGTTGGGCTTGTCGAGCTGCGCCTGCGCCAGCGCACGCAATCCGCTCTGGACGGTGTTCCAGTCGTCGTCAGTGCTGATCGTGGTGGGCCACAAGTACTGGTTCCACGTGCTGAGGAAGCTGAACAGAGCGAGCGCCCCGAGCGTCGGTCGGGCGAGCGGCACCGCCACCTCACGGAGGAATCCGAGATGGCCGAGGCCATCCATCCGCGCCGCCTCGCGGAGATCCTTCGGCAGCGTGAGGAACACCTGGCGTACGAGGAAGGTGCCGAACGCAGTGGCGAGGAACGGGACCGCGAGCCCCTGGTAGCTGTTGAGCCACCCGAGGTCTTGCACGGTTGCGCGGTTCACGACCACCGTCGCCTCGAACGGGACGAGGAGCGTGGCCAGGAACACACCGAACACGAGCGTCCGACCCGGAAACTTCAAGAACGCGAACGCATACGCCGACAGCACCGCTGTGAGCACCTGAGCCACCGTGACGATCAGCGCGACCACCGTGGAGTTCAGCAGCGAACGGCCGAGGTTGCCGTCGGTCCACGCCTGACGCAACGTGTCGAGCGTGACGTTGGTGGGCAGCAGCGGATCCTGCAGCACCTTGTTGCCCGGTTTCAACGCACCGACCAGCATCACCCAGATCGGGAACAGCACGACGATGGTCATCGCGATCAGCAAGGAGTAGCGGCCAACGAGCCGCCAGCCGCGCGGGTTGGTGCTAGTCGCCATAGTGCACGCGCCGTTCCACGCCCCGGATCTGCAACAGCGACAAGGCCAACAGCACCACGAACAACAGCACGGCAACCGCCGCCTGGAGCCCGCCGTTGTTCTTGATGATCGAGTTGTTGCCGTAGACGAGATAGGTGAGCGACGTGGTGGACCCGTTGGGACCGCCACCGGTGAGCAGGTCGAACTCGCCGTAGCTCTGGAAGGCGCGACTGGTGAGCACGACACCGACGAACAGCAGCGTGGGGCCGAGCATCGGGAACGTGACGTTGCTGAAGCGCATCCACCCACCGGCGCCGTCGACGTAGGCGCTCTCGTAGAGATCGGCTGGGATGCTCTGCAGGCCCGCGGTGACCACGATGAAGGTGAACCCGAGGTTGGCCCAGATGCTGCTGATCGCCACCGCCCACAGCGCAGTCCCCTCGTCGCGCAGGAGACCCGGGTTCTTCGCGACACCACCGAGCCAGTCGGCGAACACGCCCACGCTCGGGTTGAGGAGGAAGAACCACATCAGCGATGCGACCGCCACGCTCGTGGCCACGGTGGAGGAGAAGACCGTGCGGAAGAAGCCCATCCCGCGCAACTGCTTGTCTGCGAGCACGGCGAGCGCGACGCCGAGCGCAAGCCCGGCCGGCACCGTGAGCAGCGCGAACCGCAGCGTCACACCAAAGGCCTGCTGGAACTCCTCGCTACGGAAGACGTCGACGTACTGATCCCAGCCGTTGCTGCGACAGTTCGCACCGGTGGGGTCACATCGCTGATGCCCCAACCAGAACGCGTGCCCGAGCGGGTAGAGCACGAACACGCCGAGGACGAGCAACGACGGTGCCAACAGGGCCACCGCAAGCGGCGCGTCGCGCCATCGACGTCGGGACGAGGCGCTACGCGTGGATGTCATCCGTCGACCCGTTGCATCGTGACCGGGTCGAACAGGTGCAGGTGTCGCTCGGGGAAACCGAGGCCCAACTCGTCACCGACGGCTGGGGCGACCGCACTTGCGTCGAGGCGAGCAACCACCGGCGTCTCGCCGAGTCGGGCATGCACCAGCGTCTCGTGGCCCAGGTGCTCCACCAGCGACACCGTCACCCGCTGGGTCGAGGCTGGGTCGAACTCGAGGTGCTCGGGACGGATGCCGACGAGGAGCGGGCGGCTGCCCACCGTGCCCGGTGGCAGGACGTTCATCGGTGGCGTACCGATGAACTGGGCGACGAACACCGATGCGGGCCGGGCGTAGACCTCCTGGGGGGTGCCCACCTGCTCGAGACGCCCGCG
The DNA here is from genome assembly GCA_963791635.1 of uncultured Acidimicrobiaceae bacterium. Classification (GTDB taxonomy): domain Bacteria; phylum Actinomycetota; class Acidimicrobiia; order Acidimicrobiales; family Ilumatobacteraceae; genus VFMC01. Next base: position 262,642 of record CAWBTC010000017.1, on the reverse strand, counting down.
GCTCATCACCGCCACGTGGGTCCCCATGGTCATCGCCTCCACCTGATCGTGGGTGACGTACACGAAGGTGCTCGCCAGACGAGCGTGCAGCGCGACCAGTTCGGCGCGTGTCTCGCCGCGCAGCTTGGCGTCGAGGTTGGACAACGGCTCGTCCATGCAGAACACAGCCGGACGGCGCACGATCGCCCGTGCCAGTGCGACGCGCTGACGCTGGCCGCCACTCAACTGCCCCGGCTTGCGGCCGAGGTACTCGGTGAGACCGAGCGTTGCGGCCGCCTGGCGAGCCTGCTCGGCACGTTCCGTCTTGGGCACGCCGCGCACCTTCAGCGGGAACTCGATGTTCGCCTGCACCGTCTTGTGTGGGTACAGCGCGTAGCTCTGGAAGACCATCGCCACGTCGCGTTGCTTGGGCTCGATGTCGTTGACCCGAACCCCACCGATCACGACATCGCCCATCGTCGGATCCTCGAGTCCGGCAATCATCCGGAGAAGGGTGCTCTTGCCGCACCCGGACGGCCCGAGGAGGATCATGAAGTCATGGTCGGCGATGGCGAGACTCACGTCATCGACCGCCGTCACTCCATCGAACACCTTGGTGAGTGAGGTGAGTCGTACATCGGCCACAGCCGAACAGTAGGCCAACGCTCCCCTCGCGCCCCAGGGTTGCCGGTCACGTTCAGCATCGGTTCGCCCGTTCGCCCGCACGTCGCATCCGGCTGACCGGTTGCCGGTCGACGTGAAATCGATGGCTAGCGTTCGCCCTGTGACCAGCCCGCTCGCCCGTCTCCGGCTCGCCGCACTCGGCGTGGCGTTGGTCGTGGTGGGAGGCACTGCTGGATACATGGCGTTCGGGCTGTCGCTGCTCGACGCCCTGTACCAGACGGTCACCACCGTCACGACGGTCGGCTTCCGCGAGCTCGGGGTCTTCGGACCGCCAGAGCAGCTGTTCACGATCGTGCTGATCGTGGTGGGGGTCGGACTGGTGCTCTACACCTTCACGCTCGTGGTGCAGGTGGTGGTCGAAGGTCAGCTCAGCGAGATGGTGGGGAGACGACGAATGGATCGCAAGATTGCCGACATGTCGGGCCACGTGGTGCTGTGCGGTTGGGGCCGAGTGGGTCGTGCCGTGGCCGGTGACCTGGCACAGGCAGGCAAGCAAGTGGTGATCGTCGACAGCAACGCCGATCGCGTGCAAGGGGTGCAGTACCCGACGGTGGTGGGCGACGCGACCCTCGACCAGACGCTACGAGCCGCAGGCATCGAGCGTGCCGGGACGCTCGTGGCGGCACTGGCCGATGATGCCGCCAACCTGTTCGTCACCCTCTCGGGACGAACACTCAACCCCGATCTGTTCATCGTCGCCCGTGCCCGCCAGGAGGACAGCATCGACAAGCTGAACCGCGCCGGCGCAGACCGGGTCGTGAACCCGCAGGAGCTCGGAGCCGCGCGCATGGCCAGCTTCGTGGTGCGCCCACACGTCGCCGAGTTCATCGACGTGGTGATGCACGAACGCAGCATGGAGTTCCGGATGCAGGAGGTGGTGATTCCGGCCGGTTCGAAACTGGCCGGCCACAACCTTCGCGACCTCGACCTGCGCCAACAGGCCGGCGTGCTGGTGCTGGCGGTACGTGACGAGGGCGGCGTGTTCCGCTCGAACCCCGATCCCGACACGGCGATCCACTCGGGTGACGTGGTCATCGCTGTCGGAACCGAGATCGACCTGGGCCGGCTGGTGACGCTCGCGGCCGGTCGGTAGCCTCGAGATCCATGTCCGACCTGTCCGACCTGTCCGAACTGTCCGACGCAACGATGCGTGACCACGCGGCCCACGCCCCCGCCACCCCCCACCCCATTGGACGCGACGGTCGAGACGGACGCGACGGTCGAGACGGACGCGACGGTCGAGACGGTCGAGACGGTCGAGATGGACGCGACGGTCGAGATGGTCGAGACACCGAGGTCACACGACGCGACCCCGCTCGACCTCGATGGCATCGAACGAGACCTCGCCGACGTCGAGGTGGCGCTCGCCCGCCTCGACAGCGGCGACTACTGGACCGACGAGGTCACGGGCGAGTCGATCCCCGACGAACACCTGGCCGACCACCCGACGGCCCGCCGGCTCAGCGATCGGTGAGCCCCGCAGACCGATCGTGGCAATCGATGCGGTCGTCTCCGCTGGTGCATCGTCTCCGACGCACCGCGCGAGTCTGGCGCCTGACCGCACGCAACGGGGTGCGCTTCGTCGTGCACCGGATGCGGCGCCGGCTCATTCCTCACGCTGAGCGACCCGCCCTCGACGACGCCTTCTCGTTGCGCACCGCCGATGACGTCGCACGCGAGCTCGGCAACATGAAGGGCGCGCTGATGAAGGCGGGGCAACTGATCAGCTTCGTCGTCGAGGCGCTGCCCGAGCCCGCACAGCAGGCGCTGTCACAGCTGTACAGCGATGCGCCCCCGATGACCCCCGAGCTCGCCGCCTCCGTCGTGCGGGCCGAGTTCGGCCGCGAACCGGAGCACGTGTTTCTCGACTGGCAGCCCCACCCGGTGGCTGCGGCGAGCATCGGCCAGGTGCACCGAGCCGTCACCCGAGACGGACGCGACGTGGCCGTCAAGGTGCAGTATCCCGGCGTCGGCCAGGCGATCGAGGCCGACCTCGCCAACGCCGACGTGCTGTACCGACTCGTCAGCTCGTTCACCCTGAAAGGGCTCGACACACGAGCGCTCGTCGACGAGCTGCGTACTCGGATGCGCGACGAGCTCGACTATCGCATCGAGGCCGCCAACATCCGTGAGCTCCGCACCGCCTTCGCCGATCACCCGTTCGTGTCGATCCCCGACGTCGTCGGCGAGGTGTCCGGTGCCACGGTGATCACCACCGACTGGGTCGATGGGCTGTCGTGGAACGACTTCATCGCCCAGGCCTCACCCGAGGCGAAGCGGCGTGCCGGCGAGAGCATCTGGCGCTTCGCCCAGCACGCGATCCTCCGGATCGGGGTCTTCAACGGCGATCCGCACCCCGGCAACTATCGCTTCAGCCGCAGCGGCGACGTCACCTTCCTCGACTTCGGCATGGTGAAGCGGTGGGCGCCCGGCGAATGGGAACGCCTCGCGCCGTGCATGGATGCGATCATCGTCGATCGCGATCCAGAGCTGTTGGTCGCGGCGATGGAGCAGTCGGGATTCCTGCGCGATCGCCACCGTCTCGAGCCTCAGGCGGTCTACGACTACGTGAGCAGCCCGTACCGGCCCTATCTCACCGAGACGTTCACCTTCACGCGTGACTTCATGCGCGACACGGTGCAGCGGATCACCGATCTGAACGGCCCGCACGCACGAGTCATCGAGCAGATCGACATGCCGCCGTCGTTCGTCATGCTCGACCGAGTGGTGTGGGGCGTGAGCGCGCTCCTCGGCAAGCTCGAGCTGGAAGCTCCTTGGCGGGCGATGTTGCTCGAGTACCGGACCGATGGCCCGCCCGCGACTGCGCTGGGCACAGACGAACTGGATTGGCGGCGCGGTCGGCCGCCGAGCCGTGGTTGACCGACCGATGACCACGTTGGGGTGACATGTGGCCTGGGTCGGATCTATCCGCACTCCAGATCGTGACCGCTAATACTGTTCGGTATCTCAACCCCGCATCTGCGGGAGAAAAGGGTGGGCATGGCTGATCTGAGGCAACGGCTGTGGGCCCCCTTTTCGACCGCCGCCTTGGTGTTGTCCGCCCCGACTGATCGGCGGCGGTACTACCGGGCCGTGGCGATCATTCGCTCGAGTGCCGTCGTCGTGATGGGCTCGGCCGTCCTGTGGTCGGCACGCGAGTCGTCAGCTTGGTTGTTGGCGCCCATCTGCTTGTACGTGTATCCGTGCACCTTGCTCGTGTGGTCGATCATTCGTCGAACCGGCGTCCTGGCCCCGGTCGTCCTGCTGTGCGACGTCGTGGCCCTCGCTGTCTTCGCCGCAGTCGCTCCAGCCTTCCTCACGCCGGCGATGATGGGGATGCTGGCGATCATCGCGTTCAACTGCCAGACGATCGAGCGTCGAGGTGCCCTGATCCTCAGCGGAGCGGCAGTCGTGGCGACATGGGGGGCCGTGATCGCACATTCGTCTGGTGCGGCCCTGTTCTCGGTGGCCGTCTTCCCGCTCGCTGTCGCTGCCATCGTCATCCCGACGCAGATCTCGGCCGAGGTGATGCAGCGGTCGCTCGCGTTCAACTCCAGTATCGCCAACGCGCTCGGCGTCACGATGTTCCAGAGCGAGGGGACGCATGGGGAGCCGACGACGATGGTCCACTTCACCGGACCCGAGTCGCCCTCGTCCACGCCCCTCCTCAGCGAGCGGCAATGGCTCGACAGGCTGCACCCAGCCGATTCCGGCGTGAGCGATCGAATCGATGCGGCGGTTGCCGCAGGTCGTGACTATCGCGAGCGCTTCCGCCAGCGCAACGCCGACGACTGCTACCGATGGATCGAAGAGATCGGGCGCGTCGTCGTGGACGGCGCGCTGGTGAAGGTGTACGGCGTGGCCATCGACATCACCGAACAGGTGGAGTCCCACGAGCAACTTGCCCGGCACGACCTGATCGCCGATCTCGTGGACGTCAGCATCTCGGTGCTCCGCCTCGCTGATCCCGATGACCCGACATCGCTGACCATGGTGTGGGCAAACCAGGCGGCCTCGCGCATGACAGCGGGCGACTACCTGGGCAAGCGTCTCATCGACCTCAACCCCGACACGTTCGACACCGCGGCACATCGCGGCGTCGGTTACGCCATTGCCGCAGTCGCTGCCGGGGGGCCGACATGGCGACTGCCGGACGCCCACATCACAGTGAACGGTGCGGATCGGCTCTTCTCGATGGTTGTCAGCCCGTTCTCCGACGGCCAGTGCGTCGCGGTGATGGAAGACGTCACCGAACTGTGGGCAGCGCAGTTCGAACTCGAGCATCTGGCGTACGTCGATCCTCTGACCGAACTGCCGAACCTGGCGCGCCTGCGCGAGATGATCGTTCGCGCGCCGATTGGTTCGATGCTGTTCGCGATCGACCTCGACCAGCTCGGCGACGTCAACGAGGCATTCGGACATGCCTGCGGCGACGAGATGCTCGTCGCCGTGGCACACGTGCTTTCGAGCGTCTCCGTTGGTGCCACCCTGACTCGGCTGTCCGGCAACCGCTTCGGTCTGCTCGCACACCCGAGCGTCGGCGCCCGGAACGAACTGGCGCAACGGATCACCCAGACACTCGCGCAACCCGTGACGCTTCCCAACGGTCTCACCCTGCAGGCGTCGATCAGCACTGGCATCACGACCAAGACGCGACTCGAGATGCCTGCTGACGAGATGCTCCGACAGACCAACGTCGCGCTCACGCAAGCAAGACGGCACCGCAGCGGCGTCGAGATCTACGACGCCAGGAACGATTCCTCGTCGCCACACCGGATGATGCTGCTCGGAGAGCTGCGCCGTGCCCTTCTCGACGGCGAACTCGAACTCCGGTACCAACCGGCAATCGACGCGACCACCGCCAAGGTCGAATCGGTGGAGGGACTCTTGCTGTGGCGTCATCCGACGCTCGGTCTGCTCTCTGCAGGAGAGCTCGCAGAGATGGTCGACCTCAGCAACCTCAATGCGGGCATCGTGGCCTACTCGCTCGGGCAGGCCATAGCCGACCAACGCACGTGGCGCGCCGCCGGCCATGACGTACCCGTGTCGATCAACGTCAACGGCAGGACGCTCCACAACTCGTCGGTCGTGTCGCAGATGATCGAGGTCCTCGCCGATGCCGAGTTGCCACGGCACGCCATCGGTCTCGAGATCGAACAGCTGCAAATGATGCTCGAACACGAAGTCGGCCAGGGATCCGTCGCTCGGCTTGCCAATGCGGGCTTCCGGATCACCATCGATCGCTTCGGCTCGGGCCTGACCACGGCGGCCGCGCTCGCCAGCGCCCGTGTGCATTGCTACAAGTTCGATTCCGAGTTCCTCGATGGCCTGTTCGCCGTCGACGAGTCGCTCCTCAGCAGTCTCATCACGACGTGCCGTCGACGCGGGAAGATCGTGGCCGTCGAGAACGTCTGCGACGGGACGCGTTTCCGGTGGCTCGTCGACAATGGTGTCGACCTGATCCAGGGGCCGTACGTCGCTCCGACGATGACGACGACGGAGCTGAAGACGTTCCTCTCGACTCACGCCGAACGTCGGGTCGTTGCCGTCTGATCGGCCCTCCGACGCACTCCGGCCGGGCGATGTCGGCACCCGATCTGACGAACGTGCGCATGCTGTCATTCCATAGGAATGATTGTTGATCCAACTGAGCACCTGAAGGAAAGGCGATGGTCAACTGATGCGCAACCGACAATCGCCTTGGGCGACGTTCGGACGAGTGGCAGTCCTCCCGCTGCCGTCGCAGGAAGCCCAACGACTGTTCCGCCTCGCAGCGGTCTTGCGGATGTTTGGCTTCGCCCTGATGGGTTCTGCGCTCGTGTGGACCCTTCGGGATCGATCTCCGTGGGTGGTCGCCGGCGCGGCGATCGTGGTGTACCCCGGGATCCCGATCACGTGGATCCTGTTCCGGTGCACCGGTGTCCTCGCACCCTACGTGTGGCTCAGGGACATCATCAGTCTCGGGGTGATGGTCGCTCTGGTGCCGGAGATGCTGGTGCCGGCGATGATGTGCTGTGTCGTGATCATGGCCTTCAACACTCACGTCACCGTTCGACCCACCGTCTTCGTGCTGTCGATCGTGGCAGCGGCGGCGATGACGATCGGCGCCGCCGTCGGACGACCGCACGATTGGGCGATCGAAGTGTTGATCTTCGCCGCGGCCATCGTTGCGACGATCGTTCCGAGTCGGTGGACCGAGAGCACGGTGCGACGCTCGATCGACTTCAACATCGGGATCGCGGAGGGCCTCGGCGTCGCAATGTTCGAGACCGCTGATCTCCCCGTTCGACCGACCACGACCTACCACGTGTTCTTCGGCGAGTCAGCGCAGTTCCAGGACATCACCCAGGCCGAGTGGTCGGCGCAGGTGCACCCCGACGATGTGTCGGTGGCGACAGGCGTCATCGTCGATGCCGTGACGGCTGGACATGACTATCGGATCAGGTACCGCCAGCTTCACCAAGACGGCGCCTATCACTGGATCGAAGAGATCGGCAGGACCTCCAAGGGCGTCGATGGCCGGGTGAGAAGTCTGTACGGCCTCACCTACGACGTCACCGATTCGATGAACACAGACGAACTGCTGACCAGGTTCGACCGCCTGATCGACTCACTCGATGTCGCCGTGACGGTGCTTCACCTCGAGGATCCCGACGATCCGAGATCGCTCACCATCGTCTACGAGAACGAGGCCACTCGCCGGTTGGCGCACACCAGCGTCATGGGCGTTCGACTGATCGATTTCGATCCGACCGCGTTCGACGACACGACCCATCGCGGCCTCGGCTTTCGCGTTGCCGAGGTCGCCCTCGGAGGCGAGGCGATCGTGATCAACGACTCGCTGCTCCCGGTCCTCGACGAACATCGGTGGTTCTCGATGGTCGTCAGCCCGCTCCCAAACCGACACTGCGCCGTGGTGCTCCACGACGTCTCCGACCTGATGCGCGCTCAGGGCGAACTCGAACAACTCGCATTCGTCGACACCATGACCGGCTTGCCGAACCGGGCACGACTACGTCAACTCATCCGCGACGCCCCGGTCGGCTCACTCCTCGCGGTCCTCGATCTTGATGACTTCGTGGACATCAATGAGGCGTTCGGTCATTCATGCGGAGACGAGACGATCACCGCGGTCGCTCGAATCCTCACCGATTCGATCGATGGCAGCCTGACCGCCCGGCTGGGCGGCGACGAGTTCGCCGTCCTCGTTCCCTTCGCTTTCGCGCATGCCACCCCATGGGCAGAGCGCATCGTGACAGCTCTGGAGCGTCCGGTCACGCTGCGCAACGGGCTCACGCTGCAGATCTCGGCAAGCATCGGCACCAGCATCAAATGGAATCCGGACGGTTCACCGGACGAGCTGTTGCGCCAGGCCGACGCGGCAATGAACCGAGCCAAGCGCCTGCGTTCGGGACACGAGGCCTATCACGTCAGCAACGACACCTCGGCTCCCCATCGGATGATGCTCGTCGGCGAGATCCGCCGCGCTGTACGTGAACACGAGCTGGAGTTGTACTACCAGCCAATCGTCGACAGGAAGTCCGGTTCGATCGTCGGCGTCGAGGGTTCTCTGAGATGGATGCACCCATCGCTCGGATTGCTGGGGCCAGACGATCTCCGTGAGGTCCTCGATTCGAGCAACATCGCTGCCGACATCGTCGTGGTCCAGCTCGAACGCGCGGTGCAGCACCACCGGATCTGGCTCCAGAAGAGCCACCGCGTCCCGATCAACATCAACGTCGCCTCCGCTCTGCTTCGCAACGAGCGCCTCGTGACCAGGATCATCGACACCATCGGCGATGCCAGCGTCGAAAGGGGGGTCATCGGCCTCGAGATCGCCGAAGCCGGCTTGACGCTGGGTGACGCCGAAACCGGAGCGTCGCTCCGGCGACTCGACGAAGCCGGCCTGCGCCTGACCCTCGACCACTTCGACTGCAGCGCGGCCGTGATCCTGAGCCTTCACGACCTGCCGTTCAGCACCCTCAAGATCGATCGGACTGTCCTGGGCGATCAGAGCAGCACCGCTGATCTCCTGATCTCGGCCATCGTCGAGGTGGCCGCGGATCTCGGCCTCGGCCTCACCCTGTTCGGAGTCGATGATGCCGAGAGCCTCCGTTGGTTGCGCACAGGCAGTGTGCAGAGCGTCCAGGGAGACGCGGTCCACCGCGCTGCGTCTGCCGACGAGATCGAACTGCTGCTCTCGGCCCAACGACCGGCGGCCGCGACGCTGTAGGGTCGCTGTAAGGTCACGGTGCACGTGCGACGGTGCCGTTCGACCGAACGATGTCGTCGACGACCTTGGGGGGATTGTGGCTGACCCGTACAAGCCGAGAGCACCGTTCGCGCCGTGGGATCGGCGCGAGCTGCCCGGGCTGTTCGACGTGGAGGAGTCGGCCCGGCGGGTCGGCAACTACAAGTGGGCCGAGATGAAGCTGTTCGAGGCGCTCGGCGGCTGGGTGGCCACGGTGCCCGAGCTCGATGTCAAGATGCGCCTCGGCACCCACTGCTACAAGCACGCGTGGCATGCCGAGCTGTGGCACAAGCGTCTCCCGGAGCTCCGCGAGATGAACCCCGATCGGCTCACCCAACCGGCGAACGAGGCGATGGTTCGGTTCGTCGAGGCGATGACCGAGCCCGAGGCACCCGAGCAGACCATCGAAAAGCTCGTCGGTGTCTACCGGGTGTTCATCCCCCGCTTCATCGCCGCGTACACCTTTCACAAGAACAACACGAGCCAGATCACCGACACCCCCACCATCCGTTCGATCAACTTCATCCTTCAGGACGAGTTCGACGACTGGCGCGACGGCGAGATGCTCATCCAATCGCTGATCGAGACGCCCGAGGAAGTCGATCGGGCGGCTGCGCATCAGGCTCGGTTGGAGCAGTTGATGCTGGAGGCCGGCGGCATCGCCGGACCAGGCAGCATCGGCGGTCCCTCAGCCGCCTCGACACCCACAGCGGGAGGTGGATCATGAGGAAGTTCTTCCCCGTCGAGGAGTTGGCTCGCGACGCCAGGTTCAACCAGGTGACGATGAAGGAACGGATGGCCGATCCGCGCAGTGCGCTCGGCACGAACGAGCCGCGTCAGAAGTCGAACCGCCTCGTGCCGAGTCGACCCGACGCGAGCGCGGCAGCTCGCGGCTTGATGCACGGCATCTTCGTGGGTGAGATCCAAGCGCTCGAGGGCGCGGGCCGCACGTGCCACGACTTCCGCACCGCCGGCGACAGCGCTCGGCGTGCACAGGACGACGCTCACGGCGAGGATTCCTTTGCTGATGCAGTGCCATTCGCGCTCAAGCTCGACATGGCCCGCCAGGCGTGGGACGAGGCGCGTCACGTGGAGATCAGCGTCAAGCTCAGCGACTGGATGGGAGGCGAGATCGGCGAGTTCGCCGAGAACACGGTGCTGTTCCAGGCTGCGTGCAGCAGCGACCCGATCCTGCGTCTCGCCGGTGTGAACCGCGCGCTCGAAGGACTTGCGATCGACGTGTTCACGACGATGAAGGAGTTCGGCGACCTCGCCGGCGACCCGTACCTCGAGTTCTGCGAGGACTGGATGCTGGCAGACGAGGTGACCCACGTGAAGATGGGCAGCGACTGGCTGCGCCGCGTCACGGAGAGCGACCCGGACCGTCGCAAGAAGGCGCTCGAGTTCCAGAGTGTGGTCGACAAGCTGTTCAGCTACGGCGGCACCCGTTCCGACAGCCATGAGTCGCCGATCGGACTGGCCCGTCGCTTCCGAGAGCTCGCTGGTTTCACCGACGACGAAGTGGAGGAGATCGCCGAAGTGAGCCTCGCCGCGCTCGAGGAACGAAAGGCTTCGGTCGCCAAGATGCAAGCGACCGCCCGCGAGTTCACTGCGTCCTGATCGGCTTCACATGACCGTCACCGTCATCCCGCAGGCGTTCCAGTACGTCCACTTCGACGCCACCCTCATCCAACGCGTGGCGGAGAGCCTCGTCGCCGCGCTCGGTCTCGACCGTCCGGTCGTGATCGAGGTGGACGAAACCACCCCGCTGGCCCGCATCACGGTGGTGCTCGGCGATGTGGTGACGATCCGGGTCGAGAGCGGCGCGTTCGAGGACACCCGCAGGCCCCGCCATCAGAGCGAGGAAGCAACCACGGCGGCGCTCGGTCGGGTGCTCCTGCGCGCCCGCGATCGCCTGCTCGGCGGCTTCGGCGAAGCACCCGCGGATGACGAGTTGTCGCTCGCCCAGTTCGCTGCATGGGAAACGTACTGCGTCGGCCGACTCGAGCGAATCGGCCTGCCCGTCAACCGGCAGCGCTGGAAGTACAACTTCCGCAACCGTCACGGCTTCAACGATCTGGCGGACAGGGCATTTGACCAGCTCTGGTCGAGCGACGGTCTGACCTGGGGCGAACTCGACGAGATCAGTCGCAGCGCCTCCGCATCTTGAAGATTCCCGCGCGCTGCGCGGTCGAAGTCAGGCATCGAGGTGCCGATCCTCACGAACATCCTGGACATCGTTCCTGCTTTGGCCGATCATGTGAGGGCGTGCGCGCGGAGCGTACGAACATCCGATTGGGAGGACCATTGAACAGCGAAGCAAAGATCCAGGACCTCGAGGCCAGAGTCGCCGAGCTCGCCCTCCACCGCCGATCGGGATGGCGGAGCCGCTGGGCAGCGATCGGCGCCGCCGTTGCGGTGACTCTCGGCGCTGGAACCGCCCTTCACTACGCGTCTGCAGCGCCCGGCGATGTCGTGACGAACTCGTTCGTCACCATCGCCCCGACCCGCGTGCTCGACACACGTCCGGCACCGGAGAACGTCGGAGGTTTCGTTGGGCCGCTCAGTTCGGGACAGACCCACACCTTCGCTGTAACAGGCGTAGCTGGTGTGCCCGCGAATGCTTCAGCAGTCGTCATGAACGTCACCGTGACTGGCACCAATGCCTCCAGTTTCCTCACCGTGTACCCGGCGGGCGCGACGCGTCCCACGGCCTCGAACCTCAACTGGGGATCCGGTATCACGATCCCGAACCTCGTCACCGTGAAGGTGGGTGCGGGAGGCCAGGTCAGCGTGTTCAACCTGACAGGCAACGCACATGTCATCGCCGATATCGCGGGCTATTACGCCCCCGACAACGGGAAGTTCGTCGCCCTCAACGTCTTCGGAGCCGCTGGCACCGCGACGCCGACACTCGACGGCTTCGGTGCGAACATGGGCATCACGTTCGACGATGTCGACAGCGACAGTGCGACGTTCAACTTCGTGCTGCCGCCCGACTACACGACCGGTGGTGCGATCGTCGGCACGATCAACTGGCACACCTCGGCGACGTCGTGCGGTGTGGCGTGGCGTGGCAATTCAGTCAGCCTGTCGCGGGCGGGAAGCGGATTCATCGTCGGACCGGGCGCCTCAACGGGCATCGCCAACCTCGGCGATGGCACGGCCGGGAGCACCACAAACAGTTCGAACACGTCGACGTTCAACCTCCAGTCGCCAGTCAGTTCCTTCACATTGCAGGCCGGTGACACGTTCAACTTCAGCATCTTCCGTTCGGGCGGTTTCGGCTCAGACACGTGTACTGCTGCGGCGCGAATCGACTCGATCGTGCTGCGATACGAGTGACCATCGCTGGTCTCGGGTGACCTTGAAGCGGGCACCGGCGCCGAGCGCCGGTGCCCGTTTCGCGTTTTCGGCACGCGAGACTCACTGGAATGAGCGAGATCTGTGTCCACGATGTCGAGGTCAACGGCGTGACCCTGCGGGTGCACGAGGCCGGTGATCCGGCGAACCCCACCGTGATCCTCAGCCATGGCTTCCCCGAGCTGGCGCACTCGTGGCGCCACCAGATACCGGCCCTCGCCGCGGCCGGTTACCACGTGATCGCCCCCGACCAACGCGGCTACGGCCACTCGTCGGCACCGACGGACATCGGCGCCTACGGGGTGCAGCACCTCGCCGGTGACCTGCTCGCGCTCCTGGATCGAGCCGAGAAGGAGCAGGCGGTCTTCGTCGGCCACGACTGGGGTTCGCTGATCGTGTGGGAGACGGCTCGGATGCATCCCGAGCGGGTGCGTTCGGTGGTCGGAGTGAGCGTGCCGTGCACGTCGTGGCCCGGCGCACCGACGGCGCTGATGAAGATGGTCTACACCGATCGCTTCTTCTACATCCTCTACTTCCAGCAGGTGGGCCCGCCCGAGCGCGAGCTCGAGGCCGACACTCGCCACTCGATGGCGAGCTTCCTGTACAGCGCATCAGGTGCGGCGATGGTCGGGCGCGAGATGCCGACCGAGTTACCACCGATGGAGGGCACCGGCTTCCTCGACGTGATGGGCAAGGAGCCACCGGCGCTGCCGTATCCCGGGCCCGAAGGCGGATGGCTCACATCATCCGACCTGGAGGTCTACGCCGCCGAGTTCGCACACTCCGGCTTCTTCGGTCCGGTCAGCTACTACCGGAACCTCGACGCCAACTACGAGCTCGTGAAAGACCTCGGCCCCGAGCGGATCGCGATGCCGTCGTACTTCATCACCGGCGAGCTCGACGGAGTGAACCTCATGGACCCCACCGGCATCGAACGGATGCAGACGACGTTGCCCGACTTCCGTGGCTACACGATCGTGCCCGGTGCCGGCCACTGGGTGCAGCAGGAAGCCCCGAAAGCCTTCAACGACGCACTGCTCGGCTACCTCGCCACCCTCTGACGGATGCCGATGCCTGTGGCTTCCAGAGCTGGGATGATCAGCGCTGGTTGAGCTTGCTGAGCAGACGGAGCAGTTCGAGGTACAGCCACACGAGGGTGATCAGCAGGCCGAACGCCGCGTACCACTCCATGCCCTTCGGCAGGGCCTGCTTCGAACCCTTCTCGATGAAGTCGAAGTCGAGTGCGAGGTTCAGCGCAGCGAGGGTCGCGGCAAAGATGCTGAAGCCGATGCCGAGCAGGCTGGCCGACTGCAGGAACTTGACCTCACCGCCGGCAAGGTTGATCACGAACGACACGAGGTAGAACGCCATCAGGCCGAGGGTGGCCATCATCACCGTACGACGGAAGCGGTCGGTGACCTTGATGACACCGGTGCGGTACAACACGAGCATCACGAAGAACACACCGAGGGTGGCGCCGACCGCCTGGATGACGATGCCGTCGTAGGCCTCGTTGTATGCCTTGGAGATCGCGCCGAGGAAGAAGCCCTCAGCGATTGCATAGATCGGGGCGAGGAATTTCGACAACAGCGGCTTGAAGTGCACGACGATTGCGCACCCGAAACCAACGAGGATGCCGGCGATCGCAAGTCCGGGCAGCGACACGCGGCCGTTGCCGAGCTCGTCGGTCGACATCCAGCCGACGACTGCCGAGGCGAGGAGGATGACGAGGAGCACGCCAGTCGCGGTGATCGTGCCCTGCACCGTCATCACCCGCGGGCGCCACGACGAGATGGCACCGTCGGTGATCGGGGTGTTTCGAGCTGGGCCCAGCACCTGCGTGGAGGGTTCAGGGGCAGCCCAGCCCGCCTGCGCTGCCACTGCGATCGCCTTGTCGTTGAGGTAGGGGTTGGACATCGCTCGCTCCTGGGGTCGAAGAGCGGGAATCGCAAGCACGATTCCCGTCGATCAGGCTATCGGTCCCGTACGAGGCTGCGAGATCGTGCTCGATCGATCTACGTCGCCACGACGCCTCAGGCGAGGTCGTGCGCGCTGGGCCCGTCCCACAGGTCGATGTCGGGAGCACCGGTGAGGATCCCGACGCACGAGCGGGCCATCTCGACCATCACCGGGCTGTCGAAGTGGACGCGCTGCGCCTCCGCCGAGTCCCACTTCTGGACCAGCAGGTAGCGACCTGACTGGGTGACCGACGCACACAGGTCGACGTTGCGGCAGCCGGGCTGCATCCGGGTGAGCACGACGTACTTCGCGAGGATGGCGAGCAGCGCACCGGGGTCGGCCGCGTCGAAGCGCATCGTCACGATCGCGAGCTCGACCTCCGCCCGAGGCTCGCTCGCGGCGTCGGTCGGGAGGTCGGGGAAGCCATCGGACACGACCGCGGAGCGTATCTCGGCCTGCGGTACCGTGCCGTCGATGTCGGACCTGCCGCCGCCCCCGTTCGACGCGAAGCCGTCGTCGGGCTCCCGAACGCGTGGTGATGCCGGAGCGACCTGTCGTGCTCTCCGCACCAACTGCCGGGCGGAACCGCCACGGGATGCGGACCCCGCGATGGTGATCGCCTTCGACGCACGAGTCGACGCGACATCTGGATCGCCTCGGCCATGTCGCTCGTGCTCGTGCTCGCCGCAGGCGGCGTCGCCGTGTGGTCGATGCGAGGCGACACCAGCGACACCAGCGCTGGGTGAACTCGGGCAACACCACGCTGTCGGCAGAGGTCGCGCCAGACGCAACCCGGACGACCCTCGACGTCACATCTGCGACCGCCCTCGCACCGCCGCCCTCGGACAGCGTCGCCACACCAGGCGTCGTCGACCTCGGCCAGGCGGTCCGGTACTCCCTCCCGGAGGGCTTCACCCAGACCGCCGTCGGTCCCGGGGTCGAGATCACCGACGGGCGCCTGCGCTTCTACGCGCAGGTGGGCGACCGCCCACCTGGCGAGGACCCGCTCGTGGCGATGCAGGAGTACGTGGACGGATTCGACGCGCTCTACGCGTCTGCGTCCTACTCGCAAGCCATTCCTCAGCCGATCGACACGTCGGGCGCATCGGCCGTCGACGGCTACGTCGTGTACTACCGCGTGATGGCCGCCGACGGCACCGGATACAAGGGCGTGATCGACGCCACGCGCCGTGCCGACGGACTCGTGTCGCTCACCGACGTGTACACCACGCTCGACGACACGACGGGTGCCGTCTTCTCGCAAGGCGTTGCCGACGAGCTGTACGCCTCGTTCCTGCAGACACCCGCAGTCGGGGCAGAGGTGCCGTTGGCCGCACTGCCCGTGGCCCGCCTCACCTCGGTCCACCCTTCGCTCGCGCTCGACGGCCCGGTGGCTGTCACCCCGCCGGTCGGTTGGGTCGTGGAACTGCCCGGTCCGGGCCGGCTCGTCATCTCGCACCCCCGCGGTGAACGGTTCGTCGCAGCGCGTCTCGTCGACACCGTCGACCCGCTCGTCGCGCAGGACGAGGCGTTCGCAGACCTGCAGGCCACCTGGCCAGGTTCGACGATGAGCCCGTTCGTCGCGTCTCGCGAGGATGGTGCGGTTCTCACCTACGACGCCGCGTTCACGGCTCCGAACGGCGACGGAGCGACAGCTGAAGGCGTCGTCCGCGTCTGGATCGACGTGGCCCGCGGTCAGGTGTTCCTCGCAATCGCGTCGGGCATCTCCGGCGTGCCTCCTGAGCCGCGGCACCAGGAGTTCTTGTTCAGCTCGCTCGACATCGCGCTCACCCAACCTCGCTGACGCCGTCGCAACCGATGCGCTCGATGCGCTCGATGCGCTCGACGGCGACCACTGTCCGCGGCGCACAGCCACCGCTGGGGCAACGATTCCAGCGATACGCTCGAACTTCGGATCAGGATTCCTGATGCCGCCGGGGATTCCTCTTGACTGGTGTGGTGGAGTGATGGCCGTCGGTATCGTGCATCTCTCACACGGCCGACCTGACCCGACCGAGCACCGGAGGACTTCTGTGGCGAAAGATCGCGTCGAGCGAGATGAAGAAGACCTCGTCAGGTTGTACCTGTCCGACATCGGTCAGTACACCCTCCTGACCAAGGACGATGAGGTTCGCCTCGCCAAGCAGATCGAAGCAGGCAAGCAGGCGCTCGGCGAACTGGATGCCGCCGGCAAGGAACTGTCCGCCACGAAAAAGCGTGAACTTCGGCGCCTGGCTCGCGAGGGAGAAGACGCCGAACGCGCGTTCGTGCAGTCGAACCTGCGCCTCGTGGTGTCGATCGCAAAGAAGTACCAGGCCTCTGGCCTGCCGCTGCTCGACCTGATCCAGGAAGGCAATCTCGGACTGATGCACGCGGTCGAGAAGTTCGACTGGCGCAAGGGCTTCAAGTTCTCTACGTACGCCACCTGGTGGATCCGTCAAGCCATCACCCGCGGCATCGCCAACACGGGCCGAACGATCCGTCTGCCGGTGCACGCCGGCGACACTCTCGCCCGCCTGCAGAAGGCGCGTAGCCGCCTCGAGCTGAAGTATGGCCGCCCCGCCACGCTCGCAGAGCTCTCGCGAGAAGTCGAGATGCCCGAGGACAAGGTGACCGAGGCACTGCGCTTCGCTGCCGAGCCGCTGTCGCTCAGCGAGCCGCTCCGCGAAGACGGCGACGCCGAACTCGGTGACGTTGTGGAGGACCGCTCCGCAGAGAGCCCGTTCGAAGTTGCCGCCACAGCGCTGCTGCCCGACGAGATCGCCCGGTTGTTGGCGCCGCTCGACGAACGCGAACGCGAGATCCTGAAGCTGCGCTTCGGCCTCGACCGCGGCGAGCCGCGCACCCTGGAAGAGGTGGGCGAGCACTTCAACCTCACCCGTGAGCGCATCCGTCAGATCGAAGCGCGTGCGATGAGCAAGCTGCGTCACCCGAGCTCCGACACCGGAGCTCGCGACCTCCTGGCCGTCTGACCTCAGCGTCGCCGCACGGCGACCGGTTGATCGTCCCCACGCAGCGCGCGATCGAAACGGCTGCGATCCCTCAAGAACCCTCGCCGGATGGCCGATGACGTGTCGTGGTGTTCGACGGTCGCGCTCGCGGTACAGGGGTTCAGTGATGGAGCTGCTCCCCAACTCGATGTCGTTCCGCGTGATCGCGACGCTGGACATCGACGACGACGAACAGATCCCACCTGAGTTCACCGGTCGCGTGCGCAGAACGTTCCCCAGCGAGCAGCGTTACGTGGCGTGGTACACCGCCGGCCATCTCGACGACCCCACCAAGGGCTACCCGGCGTATCGCGTGCACCGTGGTGACGGTCAGGTGAAGTACGAGATGCACTACACGGCAGGAGTGCTGCAGGACCCCGATCCGCGCACCCCGGCCGTGCGCGGCTACTACGCAGGTGGCGGCATCCACTACGAGGAGCGCTACAGCGGCGGTCGCCGTCATGACGGCCCACGTGGAGAAGCGGCCGTGCGCAAGTGGCGTTCCGACGGCACGATGCGTCACGAACTGCACTACCACGACGGCGTTCGCCAGCCGTGAGCTCGCCCGGGCGACGGCGACGGCGACGCCGCATCGGCGCTCTCGCTGTCGCGACCATCACGGTCGCATCGTTCGTCGGGGCCCCGCTGGCACCCGTGTCGGTCCGCGATGCCGGAGCTGCACCATCGACGACAGCTGCCGCCTTCCGGCCGCTCGAGCCGTGTCGCCTGTTCGACTCGCGCACCGACGGTGTCCGGCTCGGCGATCACGACACCGTCATCGTTGCGACCTTCGGCGGATGCGGCATCCCCGAGGGCACGAGGGCACTCGCATTGTCGGTGACCGTCACCGAGGCGCGAGCTTCAGGCTTCGCAACCGTGTGGCCGGGTGACATGGGCCGCCCGGCGACCTCCACGGTGAACTACGCCGCCGGTGAGACGAGGGCGAACGGAGCGATCATCGCGATCGGGACCGACGGCACGCTCGCCGTCAGCTCGAGCGCCTCCGCCCACGTGGTGATCGATGTGAACGGTGCCTTCGTGGCGACAAGCGGCGCCACCGCCGGACGCTTCGTCGCGACCTCGCCGGAACGACTGCTCGACACCCGCGCTGCGGACGGGCGCCTGCCTGCGGGCGGAACCGTGACCATTCCGCTCCCCGCCGGTGTGCCGGCCGATGCGACCGCCATCGCCGTGACCATCGCCACGAGCGACTCGGTGGGCGCCGGCTTCTTCACCGTCTATCCCACCGGTACCGAGCGCCCTCTGTCGAGCTCGCTGAACACCGACGGCCGCGGTCAGGTGCGCGCCACGGGCCAGTTGGTCCCGGTGAACGGCGATGGCTTCACTGTCTTCAGCCAGGCCGGCGAACACCTCATCGTCGACATGACGGGTTGGTTCACCGGACAGTCAGCACCATGGTCCGACGACGGTCTCTTCGTTCCCGCTCCGCCCACTCGCCTGATCGACACCCGAGACGACACCGCGCTCTTCCCCGGCGGCACGGTGCAACTCGACAGCAGCGCCGTCACGGGTGGCCCCGTCGCCGCTGTGGCCGGCAACTGGACGCTCACTCGCACGTGGCGCGGTGGCTTCCTGACGGTGCACCCGGCCGGCACGGATCGTCCGCTGGTGGCCACGGCCAATGCCGACCGACGCAACCAGAACGTGTCCCAGTTCGGCATCACCGCAACCTCCTGGTCCGGGTTGGCGGCGTACTCCAGCAATGGCACGCAGCTCGTGGTGGACATCACCGGTTGGTTCACCGGCAGCCCGCTGCCCACCTCGACGGACGCGATGGCACCGAACACCCCCGTCGCTGACACGTCCAAACGGGTCGTGCTGATCGGCGACTCGACGCTGGCAGGGGTGCGTTGGTACACGAAGTCCCAGCAGGCGCTCGGTGGCTCGAACTTCGTGCTGGACGCAGAGTCGTGTCGTCGGCTCGTGGGGAGTTCGTGTCGTGGTCGAGAAGGTCGACGCCCGCCGAACGCGATCGAGGCGATCGGAGATCACGATCCATTCGATGTTCTCGTGGTGATGACGGGTTACAACGACTGGCACACCACCTTCGCCACGGCGTTCGACCAGACCGTGGCGGCCGCACGGGCCAAGGGCGCCTACCAGATCCTGTGGCTCACCTACCGCGAGCGCTCCACGTACTCGAACCCGACGGGCGGCATGTCACAGGCAGAGGGTTTCGCGATCCAGAACCGGATCATCCGCGACAAGATCGCCTCCGGGGCGTTCCCCGATGTGATGCAGCTCGACTGGAACGCGTACACGGCGAACCGCACCGACTGGTTCACCAGCGACGGCGTGCACTTCACGATCCAGGGTGCATACGGCGCCGCCGACTACATCTCGCGAGCCGTGGCGTCGTTGCACGACGAACCCTGCCCGGCTCCATGGACGCCAGGTGGTGCAGTGGAGATGCCGTGCTCGTTCCCCGACGGGCGTGGCGACACCGTCGATCCGCTGGCGCTGTACGCCGGCAACCCGAACGATGTCCACTGCTACCAAGTGGGCGCCGACCGTCACGTCGAGTGCCGAGTGGATCCGAAGCTCGCTCACTGACCCAGGGCAGGTGTCGACCGATTCGATCGGCACCGCCTACCGTGGCTCGGATGGTCGGAGTGTTCGTGTCGGACGCGGTGTGGGACGCGGTCGGTGACCGCTTGCTGGCAGCAGCGCCCGATCTGGAGCGGATCCGTTTCGTCCCGGGCGAACTGGTGCCCCAAGCAGACGCCGCACGGGTGGAGATCGCCTTCCTGTCGATGGACATGTGGCCCCGATGGACCCCGTCGTACATGAAGGTGTGCATCGAGGCACCGAACCTGAGGTGGTTGCATTCGGGCAGTGCCGGCGTGGATCACCCCGTGTTCCGGATGCTGATCGATCGCGGGTCGCGGCTCACGAACTCCTCTGGCTCATCCGGCCGGTCGATTGCACACCACGTGCTGATGAGTCTTCTGGCGTTGCGTCGCGACCTGCCCGGGTTCCTGCGCGACCAGGCCGCTGGTGAGTGGCGCACCCGAAATGTCGGCGATGTCGAGGGCACCGTGGTCGGGGTGTTGGGCATCGGACCGATCGGCGCCGAGACGGCACGACTCGCAGGGGAGTTCGGCATGCACGTGATCGGCCTGCGCCGCACGGTCTCCGGTGATGAGCCGTGCGAGACGTGGACACTCGATCGATTGCACGAGCTCCTCCCTCGACTCGATGCGCTCGTGCTGGCACTCCCCTTGACCCCGGAGACCCGCCACATGATCGGCGCGACCGAACTGGCGATGCTGCCGGCGGGAGCACACGTCGTGAACGTCGGTCGAGGCGAGTTGATCGATGAGGCTGCGCTGATCGATGCGTTGACGAGCGGCCACATCGGTGCGGCCTCGCTCGATGTGACCGAAGTCGAACCACTCCCCGGGGAAAGCCCGCTGTGGTCGCTCCCGAACGTGATCATCACCCCGCATTCGTCGGGGAGTACGTCTTCCACGTGGTCGAGAGCTGCCGCCTTCTTCGCGGACGAGTTCGAGCGGTTCGTGCGCGGCGACGCGTTCGTCCGCGAAGTCGTCTGATCCGAGCCAGGTCGAACGGAACGGGCGGGCAGCGATCGACCAGCGATCGAGATGAGGGATGCGATCGGCACCGCCGCTCATCTCTCATCGCGATGACCTCGGGCACCGTGATCGTGTTCAAGGTAGAGCCTGGTGCGTCCGATATCGGTGCCGTGAGTCGAATCGGCGGATCGGAGGCAGCAACGGCAGACGAACGCGGCGTCGATGAAGCGCCGACCGTTCCCGAGTTGGCGGTGGCCGACCAAGGAACCGTCGAGATCGTGCGGCAGCCGTCGGACCGCATCCCGGTTCGACTCGGCGAGATGCTCGAGCAACTGGGCGTCATCAGCGCCGCCGATTCGTTGCTGACCAGGTACGAGCAGGACTTCGGCGATCCTCGACGACTCGGCGAGATCCTCGTGGAACACGGATTGGCCACCAACGAGCAGGTCACCGAAGCGCTCCACCTACAGCTCGGTGCGACTGATCCGAACGATCAGCGGTTCACCGCGCGACGATCAAACGACACCTCCGTTCGGCGACACCGAAACCTCGTGTCGATCGCACTCTTCGGCGTCGGCATGATCGCCGTCGCCACGGTTTCCGTGGTGAGCGGAGGCGGTGGGCGCTGGTACGGGTTCGGTGCGCTGGCACTGCTGACGGCGAAGTTCATCGGCTCCGTCCGATACAGGCCGGTGACGACGGAGCCACCACCCGGCATCCGGGTCGCCGTGATCGTGTGCTTCTACAACGAGGACCCCGAGGCATTTCGGCGCTGCTTGGCCTCGGTCGCCCGCCAGACCCGCCAGCCCGACGAGATCTGGATGATCGACGACGGATCTCGCGACGACGGCTGTCTGCATGTCGCCACCGAACTGCTCGGTGGCCGGCCCGGCGCGGTGGTACACCGGCTCGCACGCAACGGCGGCAAGCGGCATGCCCAGCAGCATGCGTTCGAACGCACGGCATGCGACATCGTGGTCACGATCGACTCGGACACCGAGCTCGACGAGTCAGCGATCGCCGAAGGGCTTCGCCCGTTCGCCGACGCGGATGTGAACGCCGTGACCGCCAATGTGCGAGCACTGAATCACGACAAGAACCTGCTCACCCGGCTCATCGATCTGCGTTACGCAAACGCGTTCCTGTTCGAACGCGCGGCCTACTCGACTGTCGGGTCCGTCGTGTGCTGCTGCGGCAGCCTGAGCTTCTATCGGACCGCAGTGGTCCGCGAGCACCTTGCCGATTTCGTCAACCAGACCTTCCTCGGCGTGCCGGTGCAATTCGGAGACGATCGCCGGATGACGCAGTACGCACTGCTGACAGGCCGTGCCGTTCTGCAGGACTCATCCATTGCGTACACCCTTGTGCCTGAACGGCTCGGCCACTTCCGCCGCCAGCAGCTGCGGTGGAACAAGAGCTTCTTTCGCGAGTCCTTGTGGACGCTGCGGCACTTCGGTGTGCGACGGTGGCCGTTCTGGATCAGCTCTGCCGAGCTGGCGATCTGGCTCGTGTTCTCGTTGACCTTGATCAACGCCGTCTACATCCGCCAGCCGCTGACCGGCGAACTCCTTCCCTGGCAGTACATGTTCTATGGGGTCGCGCTCGCGTATGCGCGGAACGTGCGCTACTTCGGGCGGCCGCGTGCGAGCTTGCGGTCGCAACTCGTCACGTTCGCGCTGGCGCCCGTCTACACGGTGCTTCACGTCGTGCTCCTGACACCACTGCGCATCTACGCGTTGCTCACGCTTCGGCGTGGGAACTGGGGAACGCGGGACCAGGTGGAAGTGCGCGCCTGAGCAACACTGATCCGACCGAATCCGAGCCGTCAGGTAGCGACGACGGAGATTGCGAGCGATCCGTGGCCAGACCAAACAGCGGGCGGTGGTGGCGCAACGATGTCGAGCCGCGTGGCGATGACGCAGCGCTCAGCCGGTCGATCAGGCTTTGCCGTCGCCGTCGCCGTCGGTGCGCGACGAGCTTCGCGTGAGAGCCGCCAGGCCTCGGCCGAGCAGGCCGAGCACCACGCCGAACCCGTGCACGGCGGCACGCAGCACCGCCGCCAGTCCACGGAACAGCCCCACCCGCGGTCGTTTCTCATCGTTCATTGCCGGCTCCTTCTCGACGATTCGCAGGATTCATCGTCGGAGAACGAGCACGAGGACGACGATGAGGATGATGAGGCCAGCGCCTCCACCGATGTACAGACCAGCAGCGAGCATGAGACGGTGATACCCGAAGCAACGGCATCTCAAACTTCCGAATGGGCGAGCGGTGGCGCGGTTGCTGCGAGAATGCGGTGTCCGACCTCTTGTTCACGATGCGGACTGCTGCACGAGACTTCTGCCCAAGGAGACAAGGTGACCGACTCCCCATTGTTCGAACGATCGGGTGCCACCGCGGTGATCGGTCCCGTCGAGGTCCGGGTTCCGCCCGACCCTTCCCTGTCGCAGGTGCTGCGTCTGGCAGCAAGCGGAATGGCGACGCTCGCCGGCTTCACGATCGACGAGATCGAGAAGATCAAGGTCGCAGTGAGCGAGGTCCTGATTGCCCTGATCGATCACGGCGACGGCGCCCCGATCGACGTGCACCTCGATGTCGACGGGCGATCGTTCATCGTGCGAGCGAGTACGAGTGCCGCAGTGTTCGATCCGCAGCACCCCGACCTTCTGCTGTCGCAAACGGTGCTGGCCGACGTGGCCGACGCGCACGGCATCTCGATCGTCGACGACCAGGCTCTCATCTGGGCCACCGTGGCCGAACAAACGCTGGGATGAGCTCCGAGGTCCTCTCCTTCGAGGCCGAGGAACAGTGGCTGCGACAGGCGCTGAGCCGCTACGCGATCTCACGAGATCAAGTCCTGCGCGATGAGATCGTCGCGCGTGCCGACTGGCTCGTCACGCGGAGCGCCAGGCGCTTCTCGAACCGCGGCGAACCGTTCGACGACCTCGTCCAGGAGGCTCGAATCGGGCTGCTGAAGGCAATCGAGCGTTTCGACCCGGATCGCAGTGTGCCGTTCGGCGCGTACGCGACTCCGACGATCATGGGCGAGCTTCGGCGCCACTTTCGTGATCGCACGTGGGCCGTGCACGTGCCGCGTGGCTCGAAGGACATCATTGCCTCGGCGATCTCGGCTCGCGACGACCTGGCACGCGAGCTCGGTCGCTCGCCTCGGGTGCCGGAGATTGCGACGCGCATGGGGCTGGCGACCGACACCGTGATCGAGGCGCTGGAGGCGAACGACGCCTACTTCACTCGCACGTTGGAGTCATCCGGTGCACACCAGATACCAGCCGCCGAGCCGGCGCTCGAAGACCTCCTGGATCGGCACGTGCTCTCCACGCTGCTCGACCGCTTGGCACCGCGACAGCGCAGGATCCTGCACATGAGATTCTTCGAAGGGTTGACCCAGACGGAGATTGCGAGACGCATCGGTACCAGCCAGGTGCACGTCGGCCGGCTGATCGCGGCCAGCCTCGCAGAGCTGAACCGTCAAGCCACCAATGGTGCCGCGGGCACGGACGAGTCACCAACGTCAGCGAATCACCAGTAGTGGGCGCGGCCGCCGACCTGGCGACCGGACCGGCCCAACAGCATCAGCGCCAGCCCCACAACCACCACGATGACGCCGATGGTCCAAAGGAGCGGGATCGAGAGCAATGCGCCGAGAAGGAGGAAGATGAGTCCAGTGATGATCATGTCTGATCTCTACCCGGTTGCGACGGGCCGCAAACACTGCACAGCCCTCCACCGAGATCGATCTTCAGCGACCCCTCCATCGCCCGCCACCTCACCGAGTTCGGAGCACGTGAGGGTGATGACGCGGTCGTTGCATGCGACGGCGGCCACGGATCATCTCTCAGGCAACTCCACTGGCGCGTCTCTTGCGGCGTGGACGCGAAGGATTCGGCTCTGACGTTTGTTGGAGATTGTGGGCCGCTGCCAGTTGGCGGTCGGCGGTCTCGTTGTAGATGCGTTCGATGAACGCGAGTTCGCGTTCGTCGTAGTCGGACAGCATCTCGTGCAGAGAGCGGACAAACTCGTCGTAGAGGGGGATCATCCGCTCCATTGCAGAGGGATGGAACTCGACGAGGAGCCGACGCCCGTCGGTGGGGTGCGGGACGCGGCGCAGCAGCTCTTTCACTTCGAGACGATCAACCATTGCGGTCACGCTCGCTGGGGCGAAACCGATCTCGGCTGCAAGGTCGGCGGGGGTGATCTGACCGTGGCGCTCAACGATGTCGAGCGCCTTGAGGTCAGCGGGTCCGAGCTCGAAGTGCTCGGCCACCCGCGTGTGGAACAACACGGCCGCATGCCCAACACGCCGCCCGGCCAACAACACACGCTCGACCAGATCCTGGCGATCGGGGGGTTGGCGCCGCTTCGATGCCATGGCCTTCGACACTACTGCGTAGATCGTTTGACGTGTCGAACGACTCGGTCTATTATTCGTTCGATCGAACGAATGAAGGACCATGACGACAGGCGCTCGCATCATGAGACAAGACGTACAGCCGGGACGAGGAGGCCTACCGACATGACCGACATCGATCTCACCGCGATCTACCGCGCCCCGCTCCCCCAGATCGAGGCGAAGAAGCAAGACCGCCTCGACGTTGCTTCGACGGAGTTCGTCCGCCGCTGCACGTTCGCCGTGCTGTCCACTCACGACGAGAACGGCAATTGCGATGCATCACCACGAGGAGGACCTGCGGGGTTTCTTGTGCCCGTCGATGATCAGCACGTCGTCATCGGCGACATGACCGGCAACAACCTGATCGACTCGATTCGCAACATCGCGATGACCCGGAAGATCGGCATGCTCATGATCCACGCCGGACGCTCCGAGACGCTGCGCCTCAACGGCTCGGCGCGACTGTCGACTGACACAGCGCACCTCGATCTGTTCTCCACGGTGATGGCGCGACCGAAGCTGGCGATCGTCGTCGAGGTCGCCGAGGTCTATGTCCACTGCGCAAAGGCGGTCAGACGAGGCCGGTTGTTCGACCCAGACCTGTGGGCCGAGCTCGCCGAAGCGCCGGACGCAGCAGACATCATTGCCAGCCAATTCGGGTTACCTTTCCCCGATCAGATCCGGGCCGCGCTCACCACCGGATACGACGAGGACCTCCTCGCCGATCAGCCCGCCAACGACTGATCACGCGACCGCCGCCAGCGCGTCGAGGACACCCAAGCAGTGTGAAAACATGCTCTGAACTGGGTCTTTGTGGCGGAGGTGGACGGGCCTCCGCCGATGAACGCGTCACCCCAGCTCAGCCTGTTCACACCCTCCGGCCAGGGGCTATTAGAGAGTTACCGTGAGAGCCAAGTGCCTCGTGGCTGCACTCTGCGGCGCACCGCTGCCGCTGAGACGGGATGGTCTGTGCGCCGGCCGCTCTTGCAGACAGCGCACATACCGGGCAATAGGTACGCCGTGAGGACAGCGATGGCCTTCGGGGCATGTCATCAGGTGGGCGGACGTGGCGATGGGACGTTGGGCTGTTGCCGCTCGGTCCTCGAAGGCTTCTACTGGGACCAGAGGCAGCCGACTACGCGCAGGTCAATGTGCGCCGTTTGCACTACCACGAGTCGGTGCCGCTCAAGGAGAGGGCCATGTTCCAGTACGGTGTATCTCGCGGGTCGCTCGTTCTGCTGATCGCGGCGTCGTTCTCGGCAGCGTGCGGTGGCGGGACCGGGTCCGGGTTCGGGTCCGTACCCACGCAACCATCGAGCAATTCGAGCGCTGCGTCGACCTCTGTGGAAACAACTTCCTCGATCGCTCCGTCGACGTCAGCGGAGCGGAGCGCTTCCCCACAGCCCTTCTCCGAGCGAGGCCCGTTCGCGGTTGGTGTCGTCAACATGCAATTGGACGACAGCCGCTCGGTCATTGTGTTCTATCCGGTGGACAGCGAGGCCCTACCGGCTGATGCGATCAGCTTCTCCTATACCGCGGCCGACATGTGGGGTACTGCGTCCGATGTGTGGCCGCTCGGATGGGCTACGTCAGTGCCCGACGCATGGCTGGACGCGCCAGCCAGCATGTCCGGACCCTTTCCGTTGGTGGTGTTCAGCCACGGATGGGGCAACACCCGCTTCAACAACTCGCTGCACACGGCCCACCTTGCATCATGGGGCTTCGTAGTCGCGGCACCCGAGCACGTTTCCCGAGACATCACCGCACGCCTGGCTGGACAGGACACACTCCCTCCGAGCGACCTAGCGACCATCGCCGACACCATCAGGCTCATGGGCACGGAAGGCTCGCTGAGCGGTAGTGCTCTGTATGACGCGATCGCCATCGACCAGATCGCCGTCGAGGGCTACTCGGCCGGAGGCCGCGATGCGACACTCGCAGCGACACTTCCCGAGGTGGACACCTGGATCTCAGCGGCGGGGACGCCTCCGGTGCCCGACGATGCTGTCGCCGTAGGAGAGCTGTTCGCTCCAGCGGCCGGGTTCGACCTCGACGAGTACCTCGCCGGAAAGGCCCCGCCGGACAAGCCGTCGATGCTCCTCGTCGCAGGAGCCGACTCGGTTGTCGACCCTTCTTACAGCCAGTCGGTCTACGCGTGGCTGGCAGCACCCAAACGGTTCGTCGTGCTCAGCAACACCGGTCACGTCGTGTTCATGGATGGGTGCCGCCTCTACCAACACGGTCGGCTCCCGGGGCTGGTCGAAACCTACGGGCTGGACCCATCGTCGGAGTCCGTACAGATCGCCAACAACGGCTGTCTTCCCGAGTTCTCACCCGCCGAGAACGTCGCCGCCCTGTGGAACCATCTCGTCGCAGCTCAACTCAGCTGGGTGTTCGACTTGAAGGCCGACGTCGCAGCAGCATCGCTGGAGCGCGACTACCTCGACGCTACGTTCCCTGGCCTTCTTCAGGAATACGTGGTTGTCGACTAGCCCGAGCCGTTCCAGACATCGAAACGATCCGAACTGTAGATCGGGCGCGTCGAAGTCAGCGTCGACGGCGACGCGCCAGGAGTCGTGAAAGCCGGGTGGTGATGTCCTCAAGAGACGGGTTGGTCGAGGCGATCCAGATGACGAGGTCGTAGACGTCGTCGTTGGAGATCGTGGATGCGTTGAAGCCGTTGAGTTCGAGGAACACGGCCGTGGCGAGCCAGCCGAGGCGCTTGTTGCCGTCGATGAGGGCGTGATTGTTCACGATCGACTGCAGCAGCGCTGCGGCCTTCGTCACGACGTCCGGGTAGGCGTCGTGTCCGAACGCCGTTGCCTGGGGTCGAGCCGCGGCCGACCCGAGGAGGCCGACGTCGCGGATCGGGGGTGGGTCACCCAGGAGACTTCGGGCGAGGTCGATCAGATCGTCGAGGTCGAGGTATTCGACCGGATCGTTCATTCGCCGAGACGGCGCAGTGCGTCGCCGTGCCGGTCCATCACGAGCGCAGCTGCGGTGGCGACACGGTCGCGGTGCTGGCCCCGCGCGACGAACTCGCGCACGGCGCGCCTGGCCGCTTCTTGCATCGAGATACCCTCCGCTTCGGCGCGCTCGCGCAGGGCGTCCTGTTCGTTGTCCGTCAGCCGAAGAGTCATGGCCATGCGGGCATGGTATCAGTTCGATACCGTCCAGACCTGCCGATGTCGCGCGCTGGTTGGCGTACGTAGCACGGCGTGCTACGTTGTGGGTATGGCGCAAACAATCACACAACGCGAGCTTCGCAACGACAGCGGTGAGATCATGCGCCGCCTCGATCATGGAGAGACCTTCATCGTCACTCGCAACGGGACGCCCGTCGGAGAGCTGACTCCGATGCGCCGTCATCGATTCGTGTCCACCGACGCCGTCTTCGCGATGTTCCGCAACGCGCCAACGATCGACGCTGACCGGTTCCGCGCCGACCTCGACGACATCGCGGATCAGGACGCAGCGCCTCGTGGCTGACCAACGCCGGCTGCGGGGTTTGCTCGACACCTCGGTCATCATCGACCTCGAACGCCTCGACCCCGCAGATCTCCCGATCGAGTCGGCCATCAGCGCGATCACGATGGCCGAGCTCGCCGCGGGTCCGCATGCGACTCAGGACCCCGACGAGCGGGCTCGACGGCAAGACCGGCTTCAGCGCGCCGAGGCGGTCTTCGACCCGTTGCCGTTCGACTCCGAGGCGTCACGCGCGTATGGCCGTGTCTACGCCGCTGTTGTTGCAGCCGGCCGGAAAGCTCGCGGAGCGCGAGCCGTCGACCTACTGCTCGCAGCGACTGCGTGTTCAGTCGGGCTTCCTCTCTACACCCGCAATCCGGATGACTTCCGAGCCCTCAACGACCTCGTCGATGTCGTCGCCGTCTGAGAGACACATCGCGCAACTACCTGCCGATTGGCACGGTCAGAGCGTCCGGAGCCGGAGTCCTCGGATCGAGTCGAAATGCTTGCGGTTCCTGGTCACAAGTCCCAGTCCGTGCTCGAGCGCCGTGGCAGCGATGAGCGCGTCGGGAAGTCGAACTCCGAACTCCCGAGCGACCCGACCGGCTCGCTCGGCTATCGCACGGTCGACCGCGAGTTCTCGGAAGGGCGCGAGCAGCTGGCTCGACAGGTTCGTGGCGGTGCTGCCGGCAAAGAGTTCTGCGCGGGTCACGACCGAGTAGTGCAGCCGATGCCGGCCTGGGACGAGAGCGGCCGCGCCACGGAGATGATCGATGAAAACGTCGGTATCGACCAGGAGATCAGACACGCTGCCACTCGTCGCGAGACGGCGCGTCCGCACCTGGGGCGACGCCGAACGTGGCCGCAAGTGCTGTGGTCGCGTCGGCGTCATCGGTCAGGTACTCGTCGAGCGCCCGGCGAATGATCACGGCCATCGTGACACCCTCGGCGTCGGCCAATTGGTCGACCTTCCGGCGTTGTTCCTCGGTGAGGTACACCTGTGTCCGGGTCGATGACATACAGCAACTCTATACAGCATCAATGCATCGAACAAAGCTTGATCTCGCCGACCAACCTCGACCCGAACTGATGCGACGAGGGTGTGGTCTATGCACACAGAAGGTCACCGTGGCGGTGCAGGTTCCGTCGCGTTCCGTGACAGCCGGCCTTTCGCCGGTTCGTCAGACCGAATCGGGGCTCACCTCCGAGGCGATCTGGCGTGCGATGTCCGTCGCGGATCGTCCGTCCGCGAAGACGACGAGGTCGGCCAGCGAGCGGTTCTGTTCCGAGCCGATCCACTCCTCCAGGAAATCGTGGCCGTCCCGTATCCAGTCGGTACCCTTCTCACGCTCGCATCGCTCGCGCAGCACCCGCAGCGACTCCGTCGGGCCGGGCGACGGCAGGAGCAGCACCACGAACACGGCTTCGAGGGCGCGCTCTGCCTCCTCGAACCACCTTTCGTCCTCGAAATGGCTGTGACCGGCGCCCAGTGCGATCACCGCCGTCGGAAAGCTTGTGAGCGCGGCAAGCGCTGCAAACCGCGCCGGCTGCCACCATCGATGCGCGCGTCGGAAGCCATCGACTTCGATCCGCTCGACCAGATCACTGATCGGCTGCCCGACCTGCTCGTAGTACCGATCGCCGATCGCGTCGATGTCGACGAAGTCGCGAACAAGGAGGCCGGCCAGAATCTCACCGACCGTCGACTTGCCGGCACCCGCCGGGCCGATGAGTGCGATCGCCGTCATGCAGCCAGCCTGGCACCACCACACGGCATCGAGCCGGCTACCGGCTCCTCACCAACTCCGATGGCAGCGCACCAAACCCGGAAGCTTGCAGCACGATTTTCAAGAAGCTTGCAGCTCAAGGTGTACGCGCACGTGATGCCGGGGGATGATGAGAGTGCTGCAGCTTGAGCCGACGCACTACTCGGCTGACGACACCGCCCATCAGTGTCGGCAGCGAAGAAGAGGTGCAACCAAAGTTGATGGTCTTCGTGAAGGTCACATGAAAGTGCCGACTTCGTTGTACCTTCGCGCGGTGGACTCTCACGACTTCCAGGACACCATCTTCGGTCGAGCCGGTCGATACGGTGGGCCGCCGTCCTACTGCGTCTACTTACCGCACCCGATACCGAGGTCATTACAGCTCGACGAGGACACGTCTTCGGCGTTGTCGGACGCCGATCGCGCCCTTGGACGCCTTGTGGGTGCCGGAGGCCGGCTGAAAAACCCGTGGGTGTTGGCAGACCTGTACATTCGCAGCGAGGCCCTGTCCAGTACGCGCATCGAGGGGACTCAGGCAACGCTGGACGACTTGTATGAGGCCGAGTCCGGTGGGGCCGTCGACGATGACGTTCAAGAAGTCCTCAACTACATCAAGGCGTTGTACTTCGGGCTGACGTTCATCAAGACGGAAGCCCTGACGGTTGACCTGATCACTCGACTACATCGAATGCTCCTCACTGGCGTCCGAGGCGAGGACAAAGAGCCGGGCGTCATTCGTAGCCGTCCAAACTGGATCGGTGGCGCAGATCCAGCAACCGCTCGGTTCGTGCCTCCGCCACATGAACAACTGCCGGATGGGATCGCCGACTGGATCGACTTCGCTGCCGAGCCACTGAAAATCCCTCCTCTCGTCAAGTGCGCGCTGCTGCACTACCAATTCGAGACGTTGCATCCCTTCCTCGACGGCAATGGGCGTCTAGGACGGCTTCTCATCATCCTCTGGCTCGTCCACTACGGGCATCTACCTGAACCACTCCTACATTTGAGTACCTACCTTGAGAAGAACAAGGACCGGTACTACGACGCCCTGCAAGGAGTGCGCGAACGGGGCGACGTCCAGACCTGGCTTCGCTACTTCCTCGAAGCAGTGGAGGCGCAAGCGAACGATGCAATTCGTCGCAGTGAACAACTCCTCGACATCGGCGACCTATACAGGCAGCGGCTGTCCGGCTCGCGGAGCCGGGCGCACGAGCTCATCGACTCCCTGATCGCCAGTCCAATGATCACCACGCAGCAGGTGAGAGACCGACTCAACATCAGCAACCAGGGAGCCACGAACCTTCTGCGCCAGTTGGAAGGGGCCGGAATTCTCACTCAGATCGCAGGACTGCCAGGTCGGTCGAACCGGTGGTTGGCCATGGAGGCGTACAACGCCGTTCGCGCCGAGGTGCCGTGACCAATCCGTGACCATGGCGCCCACTAGAGGCGCGAAGAACCTGGTCACGTGGCGGAGGTGACGGGCCTCCGCCCACGAACGCGTCACCCCAGCTCAGCCTGTTCACACCCTCCGGCCAGGGGCCGTCTGAGAGCTACCGTGAGAGCCAAGTGGTTCACGGTCGAACCTTGCGTACGCACCGACGCCGCTCAGACGAGATGATCTGTGCGCCGAGCGCCCTTGCAGAACGCGTCCCGATCGGGCACTCGGCGCTACTTGTCATTGCCCGGCCGCTGTGGTCCTGCCCACAAGGGGAGACCTACCACCGCAGGTACGGTCGCGCCATGCGGCTTGGGGTCATTTCCGACATTCATGGCGTCGCCGGCGCGCTCCGTGCGGTCCTCGATGACGGTGAGCGGCTCGGTGTCGAGCGGTGGTGGGCGCTCGGTGATCTCGTGCTGTTCGGACCTCATCCGGTCGAGGTGCTCGAGATGCTCGCCGAGCTCGACGATGTCGCGTTCGTCGCGGGGAACACCGACAGGTACGTGCTGACCGACGATCAACCGCACCCCCATGCGACACCTGAAGCCGCGATGGTCGACGTCGACCTGGTCCGCCGATACGGCCTCATGGCCGCTGCCGCCGCCTGGACACGAGGCGTCCTCGACCAAGCTGGAGCGCTCGGAGTCCTCGACGCACTCCCCGATCGCCAGACCACCCGGCTTCACGACGGCACACGACTGTTGGGGATCCACGCATCGCCGGCCTCCGATGACGGACCTGGGTTCGACATGAAGTCGACAGACGATGAGATCGGTCATCTCCTCGTGGACATCGATACCGATTGGGTGGTGGGCGGTCACACGCACGATCCGACGGATCGAGAGGTCGGCGGCATCAGGGTGCTCAATCCCGGCAGCGTCGGTCTGCCGCGGAGGGGCGGCGCGGCGAGCTGGATGCTCATCGACAGCCGTCCCGACCGCACCGAGGTGGAGCATCGCTCCGCCGAGTTCGACGTGCCGAGCGTCGTGGACGAGCTCTATCGGCGACGTCATCCAAATCGCGAGTTCATCGCCTCGGTCCTCGCGCGCGGCACCTTCGTCGACACCGATTGATCATCCCCGCGTGCCGGTCTGGAACGCTCCAGATCTGCCGCACTACGCGGGGTACAGGCCGCAGAGTGGGAGCGCAGAACGACGACGGTGCCGCCCGGCGGAGGTCTCGATCGCCGAGAGCCGGCTGGAGGCCGAGCGATGGTGACAGGCTGGCCGAATGAAGCCGATCGCGCTCATCGGCCCTGCGGGCACCGGCAAGTCGACGGTGGGTGAGATCCTGGCCGGCCTCCTGGATCGAGACTTCGTCGACATCGACGCCATCGGCCACCGCTACGACGACAATCTCGGGCAGCCCGTGAGCGATCTGGTCGAACGGATCGAGGTCGACAGCTTCCGACGCGCACACCGCTGGTGGCAGCCGGCGCGGCTCGCAGTGCTCGCTGCGCTCACGGACTTCCCAACGGCCCGTTGACCGGTGGGCGGTCAGTCGTCGGCAGGGAGGTCGCCAATGATCACGGCGAGGTCGCGCTGCAGCGCTGGGATGTCTCGAGCCACGACGGCGCCGATGATGTCCTGATCGACGTGGTGGTAGGCGTGAGCGAGGACCACCCGCACGCCGGCCAACTCCCGCCACGGAATCTCGGGATGCGCCGCCTTGAGTTCGTCGGACACGTGCGAGGCGGCTTCGCCGAGCACCTCGATCCAGCGCTGAGCGGCCGCCTGCACCACGGGATCGTGCTCCAGGGCATGCGCATCCGATGCGTGTGTCATCAGCAGAGCGCACATCTCGCTCATGTCGAGCAGGCGGTCACGGTCGCCCCTCACAGGTCGACAGCGTCGGCCAGGACCCGACTACCGACCCGCGACCGCATGCCTGCCTCGGTGACGACGTCGACGTCGTGGCCCAGCAGGTCCCGCAGGTCCATGAGCAGGCCGCCCAGATCGAGAAGGCTCCGGCCTTCCTCGAAATTGACGAGGAAGTCGATGTCGCTCGTCTCCGTTGCTTCGCCGCGTGCAACCGAACCGAACACGCGCACCCTCGAGGCGCCACGCGGCACGCGCGACATCGAGGATCTCGCTCCTGCGACTCCGCAGCTCCGTCAGCATCGGCACGGCCACGACGTCAGGATAGATCGCTGCCGACGAGCACGGACAGGACGACGCTCCGCGGATCACCCGGACGCAACGACGCCCTCGTACTCCACCGGCGGCCATCCACCGCCCGCACGCTCCCGGTCGAGCGCCTGCAGCTCGCGCCGGCGGATAAGGAGCTGCACCACGCTGGGACCGAGCAGCTGCCAGCCCGCGGTCCCGCGGGTCTTCGTCGGCCCGAGCACCATCCCCTCGCGATCGGCGTACGTGGACCCGCGCCGCAGGTGCACCGTGCCGGCCTCGAGGTCGAGGTCCTGCCACGCGAGACCGAGCGCTTCACTCACCCGCCAGCCGTGCAGGTAGCAGAACGCCACCACCGCCACGAACCGCTCGTCACACGCGTCGAGCAGCTTCACGACCTCGACCGGCGTCAGCGTCGGCCGCGTCACCTTCGGCACCCGCGGGCGCCGCACCTTCTTCGCGACGTTGGCCTCGGCGAGCTCGAGGCTCACCGCCTCGTCGAGCACCTGCACCAAGCGCGTCCGCACGTTCGTGGCCCGGGACGCCGACCCTCGATCGACCATCCGCGACACGAACGCCGCGACCTGATCGGTACGCAGCTGACGTACCGGCGTGGACCCGAGGTCGGCGGCGATCAGGCGCCACTGCTTCCGGTAGGTCGACGGCGTCGTGATCCGCACTCGGTGGCGGGCGACGTTCTCGAGCCACCATGCACCGAGCTCGGCGAGGGTGGTGGTCACCGAGAAGCCCTCGGCGAGCGGGCCACAGCGAGCCGCTTCCTCGGCGTTGGAGATGTGGCGATTTCGCGAGGCGACCGCTGCCGCCCGCGTCTTGCCCGTCGGCCGGCCGACCTTGCCGTCGGGCTAATCTCGGTCGATCGGGCCGGTGAGCACGTGGCGGAGGTGGACGGGAATCGAACCCGCCGGACGAGGATCGCTCGTCCCAGCCGCTTTGAAGGCGGTGGAGCCCACCAGGTGCCCGGACACCTCCTCGCGCCACGTGTGCCGGCACGCTACCCGAGGGTTCTTGTGGTGGCGCATCGTGGACAGGTTCCGGCCCGCCTCCCCGGGTGTGACCACTCGAATCCTGTCTGGGTGGGATCTTGCGACGCCGACACTCGCGGCAAGCGTGAGCGAACTCAAAGGCTTCCCATTCCGGCCGGGCTCGTCGAACGTCTACCGGGTGAACCCGTGGGCCGAGGACGCCACATGCTCGACCGCTACCACCGTTGATTGCTCGGTGGCGATGACGGGGCTCACCGCGTTCGTCGACATCGCCATCAACCCCCACAACGGAACCGTGTACACCTATGGCCTCGCGGGCCGACGGGGTAGCCGCCTTCGCCTTGACCGGCCCTGGATCGATGACTGCTCAAGGGTTGTTGTGGTGGCGCATCGTGGATAGGTTCCGGCCCGCCTCCCCCGGTGTGATCACTCGAATCCTCTGGGGGTGGGCGTGTACACGCTCTGCTGGTCCGTCAAGGGCGGCTCGGGCACCACGGTGGTGGCCGCCGCAATCGCACTGTCGTCGGCCCGGTCGCGGCCCACCTTGCTGGTCGATCTCGGCGGCGACCTGCCTGCCGCGCTCGGGGTGTCAGCACCGTCGGGCCCGGGCGTCGGAGATTGGCTCGCCTCGCCGCACGCCACGGCCGACGCGCTCATCGAGCTCGCCGTCGAGGTCTCCCCCGGCCTCCACCTCGTCCCCGCCGGCCCGCTCGAGTCGGGTGTGGACATCGACGACGTGCAGGCCGAACGGCTCGCTCACGCCTGCGCGCTGGGATCGATGGTGGTGACCGTCGACGCGGGATGCCATGGCCGCCACCGCGTGTTGCACACGTGCGCCGCTCGTTCGCTGATCATCGTGCGCCCCTGCTACCTCGCACTGCGCCGCGCGATGCGGCTGCCCGGGCTGGCCACCGGCACCGTGGTGGTGCACGAGCCCGGACGAGGGCTCGGCACCGGCGACGTCGAGTGCGCACTCGGTGTACCGGTCGTTGCCGAGATCGCCTGGGACCCAGGCATCGCCCGTGCCGTCGATGCAGGTCTGCTCGCCCATCGCCTGCCCGCAGCACTCCGCACTGCGGGCGGGCGTCTCATCTCGCTCGGCGAACCCGCATGAGCCGGCGGGTGTTCGCTTCGATCGCAATGCCGCGGTCGGTGTAGCGCCGAAGTGCACGTGCGTGCAGGTCGCCGAGGTCGGCGACTTCCACCTCGGCGTACAGCAGCGCGGGAACGGTGATCAGCGGACCGATTGGTCCGTGTGCGCTCCTCAGGAGGTGTGGCACAACAGCCGCTTCGTACGGAGCGGCTGGAGCGGTGAGGGCCGGCACGCGCACCGCGGAGCTCTGGCTCATCGTCCGCAGTCCCCGACTGGCGATCAGCATCTCTCCTTGCACCGGCGCGACGGGAAGCGCATCATCGGGTTCGGCGGTTGCGACTCGCAGCGGCTTCGAAGGAGGCGGGGGCCTCAGTGTCTGGGTGGCAGCTTCGGCGCGCCTGCGGACGGAAGGTGGTTTCATCATGACGGTGCGGCGAGGACTCGGTCGGGCGACGCAGGCACGCTCGAAGGTTGGAATCGGACGATCGATCTGGGCCACGGCCGCAGCGATCGGTTTGGTGGCGCCGGCGGCGTTCCTGGCCGGCCCGACGCAAGTGGACGCCGCACCGTTCGTGCCGATCACGGTCACGATCACCCGCATCGTCCAACCCGACGACTCGATCGATCCGGGCATCACTCAAGGACCGTGGGGTGACTTCTACGCAGGCGTGACGATCAACGGCGAAGCCAAGCAGAACAACTTCCCGAACCGCTTGGACAACGGTTTCGAGTTCGGGGTCGGCTACATCTTCCCTGCCGACTTCGCCCTCGATACGACCGAGTGGGCGTTCTCGCGCACGGTTGACGCCGCGGCGGGCAATGTGCCGGTCGAGATCGAGATCTGGGACAACGACGACTGCGACACGCCGTTCTGCACCGACACCGGCATCTTCGAGAGCAACGACGACCAGGCCGACGTGAAGCCGGCGGCGGGGCGGGCGCTGTCGATCAGCGTCGATCCGACGACTGGTCGCTGGTCGGGCGATGTCGCGTGGCCGTTGAACTGCGCCGAGGGCGCTGAGAGCGACCACGTGAAGGTCTGCTTCGAGGTGTCGATCGACTCGACGAACGGTGATGGCGACGGCGACGGCCTGCTCGATTCGTGGGAACGCAACGGCTTCAACGCCGACGGCGACGCCACGATCGATGTGGATCTGCCGGCGATGGGCGCCAACCCGTTGCACAAGGACCTCTTTCTCGAGCTCGACTACGAAGCAGGGCAGTCGCCGAATGGTCGCGCCGACATCCAGGCGATGAAGGCGGCGTTCCGTACCGCACCGCTCTCGAACCCTGACGGGGTCAACGGTGTCAACCTCTGGGTCGACACGGGCGCCCTCGTCGATGTCGAACGTCCGAGAGGGTCAGGCGAGCGGTACCTGCACCGACGGCATCGACAACGGCGGTGACGGTGTACGCGACGGCGGCGACCCCGATTGCGTGTTCCTCGATGCGAGTGTCGAGGACCCGGGCACACCCAACTGCTCCGACGGGGTCGACAACGACGGCGACTCGAGCGTCGACGGCGCCGATGTCGACTGCTTGGTCGGCGACAACCTCGGCGGCGGCAGCGTCGTGCCCACCATCGGCGCCTGCAATCTCGACTCCACCTGGTACCCAGCCAAGCGCGCCAACTTCGACGTCGCTGCTCGCGGCTGGATCTTCCGCTATGCGACCAGCCTCGCCCTGCCGGGGACGTGCCCGAGCAGCGGAGGCTGGGGCGAGATCGGCGGCAACGATTTCATGGATTTCAACCATGACGGCGGCACCATCTTTCACGAGTTCGGTCACACGCTGAACCTCCGCCACGGCGGCGATGTCGACGCCAACTGCAAGTCCAACTACGTCAGTGCCATGAACTATGACAACCAGTTCGGGATCAACCGGGTCGGTGGCGGCACGATTCTCGACTTCTCACCACCGCGGCAGGCTCTCGATGGTTCGAGTCGTGGCGCAGCACCCCTCGGTCAGCTGAAGGAGAACGACCTCGATGACGGCGGCGTGCTCGACGGCACCGACGCATCGAACCGGTTCGTCTTCACCAACTCCGGCGGCGGCAAGACCGCGCTTGGGTTGGACCAGCCGACGAACTGGAACGCCGATGTCGATCCGCCCGCCGAGTCGAACCAGACCATCAACATCGATACGAATGCCACCGGCGGCGGGCCTTCGGGGTGCGCCAACACCGCGACGAACAGCACCTTGAACGGCTTCAACGATTGGACGAGGGTGTCGCTACCATTCCGCCAGTTCGGCGAGTCGGCCGACGGCGCCATCAACCCGGTGACCACGCCGGAGCCGCTCCTCGCCGAGCTGCAAGCTCTCCGAGACGACCTCAACACCACCGATCTCACGGTCGCCCTCACCGACTCGGTCGATCCGGTCGCCGCCGGGACGCAACTCGTGTACACGGCAACGGTCACCAACAACGGGCCGAACCCGGCGACCTCGACTCGTCTCGTCGACACGCTGCCGTCGGAAGTCACGTTCGTCACCGCCAGCCTGGGGTGCACGGCGACCGCTGGAGTCGTGACCTGCGCCATGGGCGATCTGCCGGCGAACAGTTCGCGGGCTGTCAGCATCACTGTCGGTGCCCCCGCCGATCTCGTCTACGTGAACGGCGGACCGTTGACCATCTCGAACGCCGCGACAGTGTCGAACCTCAACGGTCTCGACTCGAACGGCACCAACGACACCGACACCGAGACCACCCTGGTCGTCGCAGTTGCCGACGTGAGCATCACCAGCACGGCGACGACCGCTCCGTTGGAGGTGCTGATCGGTCAACCGTCCTCCGCGTCGTTCGGAGTCGTCGTGGCCAACGCTGGACCGTCGTCCCCCATCGACGTGGTGCTGAGCTCAGCGGCCACCGCCTCGGCCGGCGTGACGGTGAGCCCGTCGAGCCAGACCACGGCGCTGAGTGCGTTGGCCATCGGGACGCCGCGCACGATGCGGCCGGGCGTCACGTTGGCGTGCACCACGCCGGGGCAGAAGGTCGTGACGATCGGCTTCACCCTGGCGCTCGCCAATGCGGTCGATACCGATCCAGTGTCGACCAACAACACGGCGAGCGCGAACGTTCACGATCGACTGCGTCGTGCCGATCGCGATCAACATCCGGCCCGGCGGCACGCCGAACTCGATCAACCTCAACACCGATGCCACGTTGGCGGCGTTGACCACCAAGGCAGGCGAGTACGGGTTGCCGCTCGCATTCGATGCTGCGACCATCAACGTCTCGACCGTTCGGCTCGGGTTGCGCACCAACCTGTTCAACGTGGCCACCGCGACGGGCGCGACCGAGATCCACGACCGGCTGCACCTTGAGGATTCTTTCGAGCTCAACGAGCGCACCCGTGACCGCGACCGCGACGGCGTGATGCACTTCAAGCCATCGGCGAGCGGCCTGACGACGAGCACCACCGAGAGCTGCGTGAAAGGCCGATTCACCTCGGGCACCACGGACTACACGTTCTTCGGCTGCGACACCGTGGTCGTGAGACCCTGACTGGCACCGCGTCGTGCACTGCAAGGGAGGAGAGGCGAAGGACCCCTTCGTCGTTGTCGGCTCACGTCGCGTCGGTCTGTAGGTCTTGCATTCTGCGCCAGGTCTCGGCGACTTCGATAGGTGTGGTGGCGGAGCCGGCGTGGGGTCGGTGGTGAGAGTGGTCGATGTAGGTGGTGATCTCGGTGCCCGCGCGGGCCGCTCGATGGCCTCCCATTCGCTGCACTCGGAGTCGAAACCGCAACCGCTTCTGTTCGTGACGAGAGCTCCGCGCATGATGCCTCACCGGCAATCGAAGGGACACGATCATCACAAGCCCGGTGAGCCCGTCGGTTGATCCCGCCGACCGGTGACTGCCCGAGGGTTGTTGCGGTGACGCATCGTGGATAGGTTCCGGCCCGCCTCCCCCGGTGTGATCACTCGAATCCTGTGGGGGTCGGCATGTACACGCTCTACTGGTCAGTCAAGGGCGGCTCGCGCACCACGATGGTGGCCGCAGCACCCCGCAATGCGGGCGGGCGTCTCATCTCGCTCGGCGAGCCCGCATGAGCCGGACGGTGTTCGGCCTCGGCGGGCTCGACCGCTGGATTCACGACGACCGGGTGGAAGAAGTGCTCGTGAACGCCGGGCGCGACGTCTGGGTCGAACGGCGCGGCGCACACGGCGTGCAGTACGTCGGTCAACTCGATCCCGGCGTGGTCGACGTGATCATCGAGCGAGTGCTGTCACCACTCGGCCGGCGGCTCGATCGCGCTTCACCGGTGGTCGACGCTCGGCTCCCCGATGGCACCCGAGTGTGCGCGGTACTGCCGCCCGTGGCCGCCGATGGACCATGCCTCGCATTCCGGAAGTTCTCACAGCACGACCTGCCGCTCGACGCGTTCGGCGCCGCCCACGTGGTGGCGGTGCTGGAAGAGATCGTCGCGTCGCGGTGCAACGTGCTGGTGAGCGGCGCCACCTCGTCGGGCAAGACCTCGCTGTTGAACGCACTCGGCTCACGGATCCCCGCGCTCGATCGCGTGATCACGCTCGAGGACACCGCCGAGCTTCGGCTCCGATCCCCGCACGTGCTGCGACTCGAGACCCGGCCGTCGAACGTGGAAGGCGTCGCGGCGATCGACATGGCCGCGTTGGTGCGTACCGCGCTGCGGTTGCGTCCCGACCGCCTGATCGTCGGCGAGATCCGCGGTGACGAAGCCGTCGATCTCGTGCAGGCGCTCAACACCGGTCACGACGGTTCGCTCGCCACGTTGCACGCCAACTCGGCGGCCGACGCACTCGCGCGACTGTCGTCGCTGGTGGTTCGCAGCGGCGCCGGGCTGGCCACTGGTCGACGTGCGCGCCCAGGTGGCCAGGTCGATCGACGTTGTGGTGCACCTCGCACGCGACTGCACCGGTGAACGCTTCGTTCGCGAAGTGGTGGAGGTCGATCCCGACAACGCGATGGTGCACCTGCTGGCCGATCGCGACACCACCCACCGTCCGCTCATCCGGCGGCGCGCATGACGTC
Source organism: uncultured Acidimicrobiaceae bacterium (assembly GCA_963791635.1). GTDB lineage: Bacteria > Actinomycetota > Acidimicrobiia > Acidimicrobiales > Ilumatobacteraceae > VFMC01. The sequence continues at coordinate 221,544 of CAWBTC010000017.1, read as the reverse complement.
GATCGTTGTGCTGCTCGCCGCAAGCGCGGTGGTGCTCGTGCTCGCACCCGGCGTCGCCCGATCCGGTGCCCGCCGTCCGGGTGCGGAGGGAGACCTCCGCATTCGGAGGGCATCCTCGCTCGACCTCGTCGATGTGATCGAGCGTGTCACCCGTGAGGTGCGGTCGGGCCGCAGCCTTCGCGATTCATTGACCGACACGCTCGATGCGGCACCCTCCGTGCTTCCTGAGGTGGCCATGGCACTCGCGCGCCACTCAACCGTGCCGGATGCGATCGACGCACATGCGCCACGCGGCGACGAACGCGACCTGCTCGCGCACGCGCTCCGGCTCGGCGTCCAGCACACCCACGTGCTGGCGGACGTGCTCGACCGCACCAACACCGTCGTGCGCGAGCGCCACGCGTGGCGCTGCGAACGCGTTGCTCAAGCTGCGCAGGCACGCTTGAGCGCTCGGGTGCTCACCGTCCTTCCGCTCGCGTTCGCCGCCTGGGGCGTGGCCACCAGTGTGTCGGTTCGCGACGCGTATGGGTCGTCGCCCGTCACCGTGACGATTGCTGGGTTCGGGATCTGCCTCAACGTCGCCGGCTGGTTGTGGATGCGTCGAGTGGTTGGGGTGCGCTCGTGAGCGGCGCCCTGGTGGTCGGTGCCGCAACGGCGCTGACGGTGCTTGCCGTCGCACGCCCACGACGACGCTCGCGCGCCGTCATCTCCGCTCCCGCAGCACGCACGACATCGCTTCATCGCCGCCGTGGGGTCCCGTTCCTCGATCGACGCCGACGTGAGGCGCAGCTCGACGGTGCGATGCCCGACCTGCTCGATCTGCTGGTCCTCACGCTGCAGGCCGGCGTACCAGCGCCGGCTGCTTTCGTCGAGCTCGCTCCCCACGTGCCGCCGGCCCTTTCACCTGCCGTCATCGCCGTGGTCGAGCGTTGCGGGCAGGGCGACCGCTTCGTCGATGCGCTCGACGCGTTGGTCGAGCACCTCGGAACACGGGCGCTCGGACTCGTGGCCGCCATCGGCGCCGCGGAGCGTTCAGGCCTGCCGCTCGCCCCCACGATCGACCGCATCGCAGACGATGCCCGGGCCCACCGGCGTCGATCGGCCGAGATCGAGGCTCGTCGCCTCCCCGTGCGGCTCGCCGTGCCGCTCGTGTGCTGCACGCTGCCATCGTTCGTGTGCATCGCCATCGGTCCCGTGCTCATCGGGGCCCTCTCGACGCTGCGCTCCGCGTGAGCACCCGCCAGCTCCCTCGTTCCCTCCCCCCTGCCACGACCGATCCTCAAGGAGGACCACATGTCCCAGTTCCTGTTGCGCCACTACGTCCGCGCCGCCATCGCACTCGATGCACTCGATGCACTTGATGCACCGGGCTCGCTCGATGACGACGACACGAATCCCGCCGAACTCGAGCGAGCGCTGCGGCGGCGCGATGTCGGCCAGGCCACCACCGAGTATGCGCTCGTCATGCTCGGCGCGGCGGCAGTCGCGCTCCTCGTCGTCACCTGGGCAACCGCCGGCGGCGGAGCCGGCCGCATCGGCAGACTGTTCGACCGGGTGATCGATGCCGTTCTCGGCCGCATCTGAACCGCGTCCCACGAGAGCACGCGACCGAGGTCAGGCGGTCGTCGAACTGGCGCTGTGCTTGCCCATCGTGTTCCTCATGCTCCTCGGGGTGGCGCAGGTGGCGGTGGTCGTTCGTGACGAGTTGCTCGTGCAGCACGCCGCCCGTGAGGGCGCTCGCGCGGCCTCGGTGGCTGCCACAGCGGTCGACAGCGCATCGACGGCAGCTCGGCGTGTGCTCGTGAGCGCTCGACTCGGTGGCGTCCGCATCGGTGCCTCGACCGGAGCGGGCGTGGTGCTGGTGGAGGTGCACGCCAGCACTCGCACCGATGTTCCCCTCATCGGCTCGCTCCTCGGCGACGTGGCCCATCACGCCACAGTCGTCATGACCCTCGAGCCGCCCTGACACCTCGCGCAGGTATCGTCGCCCGGTGGATCTGATCTGTCGCACCATGCAGCTCGGTGAGCTCCCCACGCTCGTGCTCGAAGGCGAGCTCGATCTGGGGTCGGTGCCGGCGCTCCACAACGCGATGACCCGCCTCCTCACCGACGAGCCTGGCCGTGTCGTGGCGGTCGACCTCGACGGACTCGCAGTCATCGACGATGCCGGACTCGGCGTCCTCCTCGGTTCTGCCGGCCGGGCCCGCGAGTGGGGCGGCGACCTCGTGCTCGTGTGCACCAACCAGCGTCTGCTCGACCGATTCGAGCTCACCGGATTGGCGCGTGCGATCGAGGTGCGCGACCGTCTGAGCTCCTGACGCTCGCGCCCGAGCCCTTCTGGCTGCGCGGCGAGTTCTGACCACGAGTCACGCAGTGAGGAGTGGAACGACCTCGCCGACGAAGCGTCGAACCTGCTCGTCCTGATCGCTCCCCGCGGGTGTCCCCGGCACCACCACCACGCTGGTCGCGCCCGCCTGCACCAACGTGTCGATCGCGCGGGCGCAGTCGGCAGGAGCGCCCGCAACGGCGTAGCGCTCGATGCGATCGGCAGCAGCGACCTGCTCCACTCTCCCCAACTTGGCAAGACGATCGTCCACCTCGCCTGGCGCAAACTCGTCGACCGATCCGGCCACCATCGCCTGCGCGACCTCGGCGTCGTCATCGACGGCGAACAACACATACACCACGCACGCTGCCGGCTTGCCCAACCGCTGCACCGCGGCGCGCACGAACGCGGGGCTCGAACCCTCGGGGAGCAGCAGACCATCGCCAGCCCGGCCGGCGATGTCGATCCCCTTCGGCCCGGTGACGCCGACCACGATCGGCGGCCGAACGGCAGGCGGGAACACCAACTGCACGTCGTCGAGCACCACGTATCGGCCCGACGTCGTGAGTCGCTCACCGTCGAGCAGGCAACGGAGTGCGACGATCGTCTCCTCGAGCGCTGCCAGCTGCGACGGCGGCAACGCACCGATCTGTCGCATCCACGATGCGAGACCATGTCCGACGCCTGCGATGAACCGATGCGGGAACATCCGCGCCAACCCACCCAGCTCCATCGCCGTGATCGCCGCGTTGCGGGCCACACCCGGCACGATGCCCATGCCGACCGCGATCCGATCCGTGGCCGCCAACGACGCGGCCACGGCAGTGAGGCCACCAGCCCAGAAGCAGTCCTCCACGATCCACAGCTCGTCGAGGCCGAGCGCATTCATCGCCTGCGCGCACGGCACCAGTTCCTCCGGTGCACGCTCGCGCCGGAACATCGCACCAAGCCGGACGCTCGGGTGAAGTCGAGTCATGCCCTGTCGTCCGAGTCGTACCGGCGTGGCTGGCAACGCGAGATCGTCATCGTGTTCCTCATCAGCTCCCCGTCAGCTCCCGTCGGCTCCACGTCAGCCCTCGGCCCCGGATCGACGTGGGCCCTTCTTGCGGATGCCTCGCCTGTCCTGCGCCTTCTCCCATGCCCGCTGTTCCTCCTCGAGTGCGAGTTCTTCTGCCACCAGTCGTTTCATTGCGTCGAGCCGGCGCGGGTCGAGCGTGGCGGCAGCGATCGCGGCCGTGACCGCGCACCCAGGTTCGTCCTCGTGCTTGCAGTCGCGGAAGCGGCAGCGCTCAGAGAGGTCGAACACATCGGCGAACGCCCGCTCGATGCCGGTGCCGCTGCTCCACAGGCTCACCGCCCGCACGCCGGGTGTGTCGATCAGCCAGCCGTGCTCGACACCGGGCAACCGCACCAGCTCGCACGCGGTGGTGGTATGACGGCCGCGTCCGTCCTGTTCGCGCACCTCGCTGGTGCGCAACAGCTCGCCGCCGACGAGCGCGTTGATGAGGGTGCTCTTGCCGACGCCGCTGGCTCCGAGCAGTGCCATCGTCTGCCCCGGCGGCACCAGCGCACGCAACTGCTCCACGCCCTCGCCACTGATGCCGCTTGCCCGCATCACGGGCACTCCGACGGCGACCGCCTCGAGCGTTGCGATCGTTTCCGCCGGATCGTCGACGAGATCGCTCTTGGTGACCACCACCGCAGGGCGGGCGCCGCTGTCGAACGCGAGGATCAGCTCTCGCTCGAGCCGTCGCTGGTTGGGAGGGGTCGACAGCGAGTGCACCAGCACGACGGTGTCGATGTTCGCGGCGATCGTGTGAGCGACCGCACGGTTCCCTTCGAAGGAGGCACGGCGCGTGAAGGCGCTGAACCGCTCGATCACCGTCTCCACCCGCTCGCCATCGGGACTGATGATCACCCAGTCGCCCACGGCGACGTCGGCGCCGATGTTGCGAACGCGCACCGGTGGTTCGTCGACGTCGTACATGATCGTGCTCCACCCGCGATCGAGCCGAGAGGCGCGGCCCGGTCGGCCTGACGACCCCAACGCCTCCCAGGACCGGTGCAGCGATGAGTTCCACCCGAGACGGACGTCACCTCCGTCATGCGACGGTTCACGCGCTGGAAACGGCGGATTCAGGGACTCCACGATGCCCGAACGGTAGTGTTTCCACACCGTGCGTGGGCCGTTCGCGGTCTGCGACGGCCGAATCCCCCTGCGTGCCCCGGTCCCCAAGAACCCGCCGGATCTCCTCGATCCACCTGACAGGAAGCGACTTCCCCTCATGCTCGCTCGACTCGCGCGTTGGAGCTTTCGCCGCCGCAAGGTGATGACCTTCGCCATCTGGCTGCCATTGCTCATCGGACTCACCGCCATTTCGAGTGCGGTGGGCACCAACTTCCGAACCAGCTTCGACCTCCCCGACAGCGAGTCGAAGGAAGTCGTCGACACACTCGAAGCAGGAGGTCTGGACGAGGCCGCGGGCGACGTGGCGCAGATCGTCTTCACGGCCCCTCAAGGCACCCAGGACCAAGCTGTACAAGCGGCGATGACCGACCTGTTCGCCAAGGTCGGCGAGATCGAGGGCGTCGACGTCACGTACGACCCGAACAGTGCGCAGTTCAACAGCCAGATCGCGCCGGTGTCGTTCGCCGAGCTCGCTGTCACCCAGCGTGATCAGGCCGACTACATCGCGCTGTCGGACGAGATCCAGGGGCTGGCGTCAGGGATCGATGTCCCAGGCCTGCGGCTCGAGTACGGCGGCCAGATCTTCGCAGTGTTCGAGTTCCCCGAGAGCGAGCTCCTCGGCATCCTCGCCGCGATCATCATCCTGCTGATCGCATTCGGCTCGGTGCTGGCGATGGGTTTGCCGATCGGGACGGCGCTGTTCGGGCTCGGCATCGGCATCGGCATCGTCGGCATCGGGTCGAACGTGGTGACGATGCCCGACTTCTCGGCACAGATGACGGCGATGATCGGCCTCGGTGTGGGCATCGACTACGCGCTGTTCATCGTCACTCGTTACCGGGAGAACCTGCGTGACGGGATGAACCCGGAGGACTCGACGGTCGAGGCGGTCGACACCGCTGGACGGGCCGTGATCTTCGCCGGGATCACCGTGATGATCTCGCTGCTCGGTCTCTTCGTGATCGGGATCGAGTTCGTACGTGGACTCGCCATCTCCGGTGCGACCGGGGTGTTGGTGATGATGCTCGCGGCGATCACCCTCCTGCCCGCGCTGCTCGGCTTCGTCGGCCACCGCATCAACACCACCAGCCGCGCTGCCGCGATCTCGGTGAGTCTGTTCGTGTTGCTGGCACTCGCCGGCATCTTCACCGGTCTCGCGGTCGGTGTTGCGTTGCTCATCGCGATCGGTCTTGCGACGGTGGTGATGCTCGTCAGCCGCCTGACGGTCGGCTCGTCGCTGCGCACCCCGCTGCCGCATCGCCACGACAAGGCCCGCGAGCACCAGTTCTGGTACCGCTGGAGCCGCAGCATCCAGCACCGGCCGTGGCCGTTCTTCTTCGGCGGCGCGCTGGTGCTCCTCGTGCTCGCGATTCCGCTGTTCTCGATCAGGATGGGCTTCGGCGACACCGGCAACCTGCCCGAAGAGCAGACCAGCGCGCCGCGCCTACGACCTCCTCGGTGATGGCTTCGGCGAGGGCAGCAGCGGTCCGCTCGTGCTCGTCTCCACCGACCCGGCAGCGACCGCTGAGTCCGTGCTCGCCGTCGATGCTGCCTTGAATGCCGACGACGGGATCTCGTTCGCCTCGCCCGGTGCCGAGATCGCGCCAGGCACCTGGCTGTGGTCGGCGTACCCGACCACGAGCCCGCAGGACGAGGCCACCACCCAGCTCGTCGAACGGCTCCGTGGCGAGGCGCTTCCGGCGACCGGCCTCGACGTCAACGTCGGTGGCTTCACGGCCGGCAGCATCGACTTCTCGGCCTACCTCGGCAAGCGATTGCCGTTGCTCATCGCCGCCGTTCTGGTGCTGTCGTTCCTGCTGCTGATGGCGGTGTTCCGCAGCTTGCTCGTGCCGCTGAAGGCCGTGATCATGAACCTGCTGTCGGTCGGTGCCGCCTATGGAGTGATCGTCGCCATCTTCCAGTGGGGCTGGGGCGCGGGCCTCCTCGGCATCGGCAAGGAGGGCCCGGTCGAGGCCTGGGCACCGATGATGCTGTTCGCGATCGTGTTCGGCCTCTCGATGGACTACGAGGTGTTCCTCCTGTCGCGCATGAAAGAGGAGTACGACCGCACGGGTGACAACGCCGGAGCCGTGGCCGACGGCCTCGCCGCGACCGCTCGCGTGATCACCGCTGCCGCGCTGATCATGGTGTGCGTGTTCGGCGCCTTCGTACTCGGCAACGACCGCCAGCTCAAGCTGTTCGGCCTCGGCATGGCCGTCGCCGTGTTCGTCGACGCCACCATCGTCCGGATGATCCTCGTGCCCGCCACGATGGAGCTGCTCGGAAACAAGAACTGGTGGATTCCGCGCTGGATCGACCGGATCCTTCCGAAGATCGACGTCGAGGGCCACTCGCACCTCCACGAGGGTGACGGCGAAGGTGCCGGCGGACTCGGAGACGACGACCGCCAGCACGAACTGGTCTGACACCGCAGATCCCCACGCGATCCGCGGTCGATGCGGTCCGACACGGTCGAGCGCTCCGATCGTCACCGCTCGGTCGATTCACCCGTTGTTCACCTGACGGACATCTCCCATCAGGGCGTCCTTCACGCGGCTGCACGCCCGACTGGTACGGTCACTCGCGTCTCGACCAACCGTGAACAGGGAGGGGATCACCCCATGAGAATGAACACCCGCAAGACTTTCGCAGTCCTCGCGGCCACCGGCATCCTGCTGGCAGCCTGCGGAGACGATGAGAAGGAGTCCACCGCGACCGATCCGCCCGCAGCCACCGAGGCGCCGGTGGCGACCGAGGCACCCGCGGCAACGGAGGCACCGGCGGCAACGGAGGCACCGGCCGCGACCGAAGCCCCGTCGGACGATCCGCTCGCTGCCCTGTACCAGGAGTGCCTCGACAACGGCGCCAAGGTGAACCTCATCGCCCTCCCCGACGAATGGGCGAACTACAAGGGCATCCTGGCCTCCTTCGGCGAGAAGTACCCCGGCGTGGAGTATCCCGTCGCCAGCCCCGACGCCTCTTCGGCCGAAGAGATGGAAGCCGTCGAGACCCTCTCGGGCCAGGACGACATGCCCGACAACGTCGACGTCAGCCCCGCCATCGCGCAGGAGATGGTCGACAAGGGCCTGTTCGAGCCGTACGTGCTCACGACCGACTCGGAGATCCCCGACGGTCTGAAGGACGCCGACAACAACTGGACCGCTGCGTACTACGGCATCATGGCGATCAGCACCAACACGACCATCGTGTCGAACGCACCGAAGAGCTTCGCCGACCTCACCAAGCCCGAGTACAAGGGCCTCGTGAACCTCAACGGCGACCCTCGTGAAGCCGGCGCTGCCTTCGCCGCCGTCATGGCTGCGAGCATCGCCAACGGTGGATCGGCCGACGACATCCTGCCCGGCGTCGAGTTCTTCGCCGACCTCAAGGCATCGGGCAACCTCGGTGGCACCGATGTCACCAAGGAAACCGTGCTGTCGGGTGAGACGCCGATCGCCATCGACTGGAGCTACAACGTCCCGGGTCTGCAGAGCGCCCTCGAAGACGCGGGCCTCACGATCGAGGTCAACTTCCCGTCCGACGGCATCTACGGTGGCTTCTACGGTCAGGGTGTCGTGAAGGACAGCCCACACCAGGCCTGCTCGCAGCTGTGGATGGAGCACATCTTCAGTGACGAGGGTGCCCTCGGCTACCTCGAGGGTGGTGCCGTGCCGGCCCGCATCCTGGCCATCACCGAGAAGGGCCTCGTGACCGAGGAGTCGAAGAAGAACCTGCCGCCGGACGAGCTCCTCGACCAGGTGTCGTTCCTCACCCCGGCCCAGATCGCTGCCGCCAAGGAAGTTCTTGCTGCGCAGTGGGGCCCCATGGTCGCCGACGCCTGACCAGCAATCTGATCCAGAACGATCAGTGTCTGCATGACCGACCTCGTCATCAGTGACGTCGTTGCCGATGGGGGGCGCACCGCCGGTGCGCCCCCCAGGGCGCGTCGGGACCTTGCGTGGTTGGGCCTCCTGCCCTTCTTCGCGTTCTTGGTCCTGTTCCTCTTCGTCCCTGCCATCAGCGTGTTCCGAAACGCGACGAACACCGAGGCAGGCTCGTTCTCCCTCTCCGCGATGCGGGAGGCCTTCCGGGGCCAGAACCTCGAAGCGTTCAAGTTCTCGGTCAAGTTCTCCGCCGGCGCTGCCGCCATCGGTGTGGTGTTCGGCACCCTCCTCGCCTACGCGGCCGCCACGGCCACCCGGCCTCGCTGGCTCCGCAACCTCGTCACCGCCTTCTCGGGCGTGGCCGCCAACATGGGCGGCCTGCCGCTCGCATTCGCCTTCCTCAGCCTCCTCGGCCGCCAGGGCGTGGGCACCAAGATCCTCAACTGGATGGGCTGGGACCTCTACGACGGGCGACTTCGACCTCGGCAACGTCACCGGTCTGATCGTCGTCTACTCCTACTTCAACATCCCGTTGATGCTGCTCATCACCCTGCCCGCGATCGACGGCCTCAAGCAGTCGTGGCGCGAGGCCTGCGCCAACCTGGGCGGCACCAGCTGGACGTACTGGCGTCGCGTCGGCCTGCCGGTGCTCGCCCCATCGCTGCTCGGCGGGTTCCTGCTGCTGTTCGCCAACTCCTTCGCCGCGTACGCAACCGCCCGCATCCTCACCGACAACTCCAAGATCGTCCCGATCCGCATCGCGTTCTTCCTCGGCGGCGACGTGAGCATCGGCGAGGACGCTGTCGGCTTCTCGCTCGCGGCGTGGATGATCATCATCATGGTGGTCTGCATGTCGCTGTACTGGATGGCCCGCAAGCGGGCCGAACGGTGGCAGAGCTGATGGATCCGAACTTCCAGCACCCGGTCGAGCCGCTTCCGGTCGACCCCGAGATCGGCGGCCAACCCACCGCGCCGACGGGTCTCGCTCCGGCGAGCGCCGGTCGCCCTCGTCGCCGCTTCGGACGGCTGATCCCCAACCTCGTGCTGATGATCAGCGCGATCTTCTTCCTCGCTCCTCTGCTCACCCTCGCCCGGTACTCGCTGCAGAACGTGCCGACGATCCTGCTCGGCTGGGACACCCTGTTCAAGAAGTGGTCGCTGAACGGGCTCACCCAGGCTTTCGACGACCCAGCGTTCTGGCCGGCGCTCAAGCTCAGCCTGCAGTTGGCAGTGGGAACGGTGGCCCTCACCATCGGACTGCTGCTGCCGACCGCGATCTGGACGCATCTGCGGGTGCCCAAGGCACGCTCGCTGATCGAGTTCATGACGGTGCTCCCGTACATGATCCCAGCGATCGCGCTCGTGGCCGGCATCAAGATCATCCAGCCGCACGCACGCTGGTTCCTGAACTCCGACTTCTCGCTGATCCCGTTCTACGTGATCCTGGCCCTGCCGTTCACGTATCGCTCACTCGACGCCGGCCTCAAGGCAATCGACCTCCGCGTCCTGGTCGATGCCTCGCGCAGCCTCGGCGCCGGCTGGGGATCGACGGTGCTGCGCGTGATCATCCCCAACCTGCGCACGGCGATCATCTCGGCCTCGTTCCTCACGGCCGCCGTGGTGATCGGCGAGTTCACCATCGCCGACACGCTGCTCAAAGAGACGCTGCCGCGCTTCCAGGCGACGTTCACCGTCGCGTGAACCCCAGGGTGGATACGGCCTCAACCTGCTCGCGCTGCTCGTCACGATCGGGCTGTTCGTGCTCTTGAGCGTGGCCACCAAGAAGCGCGATTCGAAGCGCAGATCGTTCGCCCGCCAGGCCGTCCACGCGGCCATGATCGAGAAGCCCGGACACCTGTGACCAACCTCACCTACGTCTCCGTCCGCAAGACCTTTGGCCCCACCGTGGCCCTCGAGGGCCTCGACCTCGACGTCAAGCCGGGCGAGCTGATCTCACTGCTCGGCCCATCGGGCTGCGGCAAGACCACGGCGCTGCGGATCGCGGCCGGGTTCGAGTTCGCCGATTCCGGTGCCGTGCTCGTCAGCAATGCCGACATCACCCGCACCCCCGCCCACAAGCGGAACATGGGCATGGTGTTCCAGAGCTACTCGCTGTTCCCGAACCTCACGGTCGCGAACAACGTCGGGTTCGGCCTGCGCACACGCAAGTTGGCCAGCGCCGAACGGCACCGCCGGGTGGCAGAGATGCTCGAGCTCGTTCAGCTCACCCATCTCGCCGACCGCTATCCGCACCAGATCTCCGGCGGCCAGGCCCAGCGTGTCGCCCTCGCCCGCGCCCTGGCCGTGCAGCCGCAGGTGCTGCTGCTCGACGAACCACTCAGCGCGCTCGACGCCAAGGTGCGATCCACGCTGCGCGACGAGATCCGGCGGATCCAGACCGAGCTCGGCATCACCACGTTGTTCGTCACCCACGACCAGGAGGAGGCACTGGCCATCTCCGACCGCATCGGGGTCATGTCGAACGGCCGTCTCGAGCAGCTCGGCACACCTCGGGATGTGTACCGCCACCCGGCGAGCGCGTTCGTCGCACGCTTCGTCGGTTCGATGAACGAGCTGCCCGGAACCGTGATGGGCAACAGCGCGGTGAACGTCGGAGGCCAACCCGTCGTCGTGGCCCAGCTCTCACAGGACGGCGGCACATCGGTCCGCCTGCTGGTGCGCCCCGAGGACTTGAAGGTCGTCGAGCAGGGTGGACTTCCCGGCACCGTCACCACCTGCACGTTCCAGGGGTCGAGCACCATCCTGGGAGTGCGGCTTGATGTGCTCGACGTGCTCACCTCGGTCCACGTCGCAGGTGTCGCCGACCTCACCCCCGGTGAGCGAGTCGAACTCGCGATCGACGGCTCCCGCGCCGTCTGCGAAGCCGTTTCGTGACCGTCCCACGCTCGGGCGCACAGACGTCCACCGACGTTCGATCGACGGGCGCGGCTTGACAACCACTGCCGCCATGCCGTAGCGATACCTGCCAATGGCCAAGCCCCTCGTCATCGTCGAATCGCCCGCGAAGGCGAAGACCATCTCCAAGTTCCTCGGTGCGGCCTTCGACGTGCGCGCCTCTGTGGGCCACGTGGCGGATCTCCCGAGCAAGGGTTTGAACATCGACGTCGACAACGGGTTTGCCCCGACGTACGAGCTCACCGAGCGCGGCAAGCTGGTGATCAAGGACCTGAAGGCGGCCCTGAAGGACGCCAGCGAGCTGTACCTCGCGACGGACGAGGACCGTGAGGGTGAGGCGATCAGCTGGCACCTCCTCGAGTATCTGAAGCCCAAGGTGCCGGTGAAGCGGATGGTGTTCCACGAGATCACCAAGAGCCGCCATCGACCAGGCGGTCAACAACCCGCGCAGCCTCGACTACGGCCTGGTGGACGCCGCCGAGACCCGCCGGTTGCTCGACCGCCTGTACGGCTACGAGGTCTCCCCGGTGCTGTGGCGCCGCGTGAACCGCGGCTTGTCGGCTGGTCGCGTGCAGAGTCCCTCGGTGCGTCTCATCGTCGAGCGCGAGCGCGAGCGCATCGCGTTCGTCACCGCCGGCTACTGGGACATCGATCTGCGTGACCGGCACGTCGCCTTCCTTCAACGCCACGCTCGTGGCGGTCGACGGCACCAAGGTGGCTACCGGCAAGGACTTCACGTCCGACGGCAACCCCAAGAAGAACGTCGTGGTGGTCGACGAGGCGCCGCGCCCGTTCGCTCGCCGACGCGCTCGGCTCGTCGCAGTTCACGGTTCGCTCCGTCGAGGAGAAGCCCTACCGCAGCACGCCGAAGGCTCCGTTCATGACCTCGACCCTGCAGCAGGAGGGCGGTCGCAAGCTCCGCCTCAGCGCCTCGCAAGTGATGCGCCTCGCTCAGGGCCTGTACGAGCGCGGCTACATCACCTACATGCGTACCGACAACGTGGTGCTGAGCGAGGAGGCCCTCGGTGCAGTCCGCGCCGAGGTGAGCCGCAGCTACGGCAGCCAGTTCCTGTCGAGCGGGCCGCGGCAGTACTCGAGCAAGATCAAGAACGCACAGGAAGCACACGAAGCAATCCGCCCCACTACCCCACTGCGCTCGCCCGACTCGCTGTCGAGCGAGCTCAACGGCCAGGAGATGCTGCTGTACCGGATGATCTGGCAGCGCACCCTTGCATCACAGATGGCCGACGCGGCAGGCACCACCGTCAGCGTGCGCCTCGGCGCCGTCGCCCGTGTGGGCGGCACGAGCACCGATGCCGAGTTCGCGGCGAGCGGCACGACGATCACGTTCCCCGGCTACCGCCAGGTGTATGTCGAATCCGCCGACGACGACGCAAGCGATGGGCCCGAGAACGAGCGCGAGGCGCTGCTGCCACCGCTCACGGTCGGTGCGCCCGTGTCGGTCGCCCAGCTCACGCCCACCGGCCACAGCACCAGCCCGCCGGCGCGGTACACGGAGGCGTCACTGGTGAAGAAGCTCGAAGAGCTCGGCATCGGACGACCCTCCACCTGGGCGTCGATCATCCAGACGGTGCAGGACCGCGGCTACGTGTGGAAGAAGGGGCAGGCGCTCGTGCCAACGTGGACCGCGTTCGCCGTCGTCGGCCTGCTCGAGAAGCACTTCGACGATCTCGTCGACTACGAGTTCACCGCACGCGTGGAGGAAGACCTCGACTCGATCGCTCGCAACGAGCGCGGCAAGGTCGACTGGCTGCAGCACTTCTACTTCGGTGATGCAGAAGATCAGCAGCCCGGTCTCAAGCGGCTCGTCGCAGAGAACCTCGACCACATCGATGCGGCAGAGATCAACACGTTCCCGATCGGGCTCGACCACGACGGCAACGTGATCGTGGTGAAGCCCGGCAAGTACGGGCCGTACGTGAAGCGCGGCGACGACACCGCCAGCGTTCCCGACGACCTCACGCCCGACGAGCTCACCGTCGAAAAGGCGCTCGAACTGCTCGCGCTGCCGAAGAGCGACGAGCCGATCGGCGAGCTCGAGGGTCTGCCCGTGTTCGCGAAGAACGGCCGCTACGGGCCGTACGTGCAGTGGGGGACTCCCGACAACCTGCCGCCCGGACTCGACAAGCCGAAGATGGCGAGCCTGTTCAAGACGATGACGCTCGACAAGGTCAGCGTGAGCGATGCAGCCGATCTGTTGAAGCTGCCCCGCACCGTCGGCGTCGATCCTGCCGACGGAGTGGCGATCATCGCCAACAACGGACGCTACGGGCCATACGTGCAGAAGGAGAAGGACTTCCGCAACATCGACAGCGAAGAGCAGCTGCTCACGATCACGCTCGAGCACGCCGTGCTGATCTTCTCCCAGCCCAAGGTGTTCCGTCGTGGGGGAGGGGCGAACCTGGCGGCCAAGGGCCCTCTGCGTGAGTTCGGGATCGACCCGATCAGCACCAAGCCCGTGGTGGCCAAGGACGGCAAGTTCGGCGTGTACGTCACCGATGGCGAGACGAACGCCTCGCTGAGCAAAGGCGACCGACTCGAGACGATGCTGCCCGAGCGTGCGTACGAGCTGCTCGCGATCCGGCGCGAATCGATCATCGAAAAGGGCGGCCCGGCAGCGAAGAAGGCCCAGGCGACGAAGAAGGCCGCCGCCAAGCGCGCACCCGCCGCCAAGAAGGCCACAGCCAAGACCTCCACTGCGAAGAAGGTGGCAGCCAAGAAGGCCGCCCCTCGCATCGGCTGAGCGATCCGACTCGGCTCTTCACGGGGCTCGGTCGACGTCAGCCGCCGACCATGACGCCGATCACGCCGGCGAGCACCAGTCCACTCGCCAGGTACTCGCGGCGGCCGTGTCGTTCGCCGAGGAACCAATGGGCGACGGCGAACGTGATCAACAACTCCACCTGACCGAACGTGCGCACGCGCGCTGCGTTCTCCAGCGTGAACGCGAGCGCCCAGCACGCGGAGCCGCACACGCTCAGCACACCCACGACCGAACTCGACCGCCAGTGCACGAATGCGAGCCGCAGCTGGTCGCGCTCGCGCCCTGCGAGGTAGCCGCCGTGCATCACGATCTGCATCGTGTTCATCACCGCAAGGGTGACGAGTCGCGCGCGACGACATGACCGTCGCCCACCTGGCCGTCGATCAGCGACCGCGATGCCGCACGGATGCCCACGGACGCAAGTGCGAATGCCCCGCCCGCGGCCACACCGAACAGGACTGCGGGGTCGCGCACCTGGAACACACGACGTCCGCCGGCGAGCACCACCACGCCGGCGAAGCACGCGAGCGTGGCCAGCCATCCGAGCGGGCGCAACGGTTCGCCGAGGATCACGAGGGAGAACACGGCCACCTGCACCACCTCGGTCTTGGTGTACACGGTGCCGATCGCGAAGTCGCGGGCGTCGAAGGCGCTGATCATGAAGACGGTGCCGACGATCTGGGCCAGACCACCACCGGCGATGATCGGCCAGAACCGTGCGGGTGGCGTGGGCAGGCCGTCGATCGACGCCACAGCTGCGACCGCCAGGATCGCGACCGGCGCGCCGTACAAGTACCGAACGAAGCCGGCACCGCTGACCGACAGGAGGGCGCGCAGGCGTTGCTGCGTCGCCGTGCGTGCGGTCTGGAAGCAGGCAGCGGCGATGGTCACGGGGATCCACATGGCACTCCTCCTCTCCAGAGTGGACTGCATGGCGTTCCCAATATTCGGGATCGACATCTCATGTTCACCGTACACCGGCCGCCGCTAGCGTGCGACCCCGGTGAACGAGTCGAGCTGCTACATCGCCTTCGAAGGCGCGGAAGGGTGCGGTAAGAGCACGCACGCAGCACGCCTCGCTGGCGACCTGGGCGCGCTGCTCACCCGTGAGACCGGCGGCACAGCCGTCGGCGCACGCATCAGGGCGATCCTCCACGACACCGCAGTGACCGACCTGGCCGACCGGGCAGAGGCGCTGTTGACGGCCGCCGACCGCGCCCAGCACCTCGAGCAGCTCGTGCTGCCCACGCTGGCGGCCGGTCGGCACGTGGTGAGCGACCGCACCGTCTACTCCACGCTCGCGTATCAGGGCTACGGCCGAGGCCTCGACGTCGACGAACTGCGCCACATCAACGGCTGGGCGATCGGCGGACACTGGCCCCAGCTCGTGCTGCTGCTCGAGGTCGACCCCGTGGTGCAGGCCGGCCGGATGCACGGGCGAGAGCTCGACAGGTTCGAACGCGAGAGCGACGACTTCCACCAGCGAGTGCGCGAAGGCTTCGCCCACATGGCGGCCGGCGACCCGACGCATTGGGTCGTGGTCGACGGAAACCCCGGCATCGACGAGGTCTATGCCTCGATCCGCCGCACCGTGCGCGACCGGTTGGGCATCTGATGGGCTCCGGGGACCACGGAGTCCGGGCTGATGTGCGGGCTGATGTGCTGGGCAGTGTCTGGGACGGTGTCGTGGGCCAGGAACGCGCCGTACGGCGGCTGGCGAGCTGTGTGGCCGACCCCGTGCACGCCTACCTGTTCGTCGGCCCTCCCGGATCGACGAAGGACGAGGCATCGCGAGCGTTTGCGGCCGCACTGCTCGCAGGTGGCGATCATCCCGAGCACCGCTCCGCCCGTCTTGCTCTCGCCGGCGAGCACCCCGACGTCCGCGAGGTGCGCCGCGTGGGCGCGGCCATCGCCAGAGAGCAGATCGAGGACATCATCCGCACCGCGTCGCTCGCACCGATCGAGAGCGACCGCAAGATCATGATCCTCGAGGAGTTCCATCTCCTCACCGCTGAAGGCGCGGCCCGCCTGCTCAAGACGCTGGAAGAACCGCCGGCCAGCACCGTGTTCATCGTGCTCGCCGATCAGGTCGATTCCGAGCTGGTCACGATCGCCTCGCGCTGCGTCCGGATCGAGTTCTCACCCATCCCCGCTGACGCGATCACCGCCGCACTCGTGAGCGAGGGCCACGACCCCGGGGCATCTGCATCCGCCTCAGCGGCATCGGCCGGCAACCTCGACCGAGCCCGAGTGCTGGTGAGCGACCCCGGCCTCGCCGCGCGTCGCGAGGCGTTCGCCGCGATGCCCCGCCGGCTCGACGGTACCGGATCACCGTCGTCACCATCGTCGAGGAGATCACCAAGCTCGCCGACGACGCCGCCGCATCGCTCACGCCGATCCATGCGGCGGAGATCGCCGAACTGGAGACCCGGGTCGCCGCGGCCGGCGAGCGTGGGAGCGGCCGGAAAGCGCTCGAGGACAAGCACAAGCGCGAGGTGCGTCGCTACCGCACCGACGAGCTGCGCAGCGCCCTGGCGGTGATGGCGGGTGTGTACCGCGACGCATTGGTGGCGGGAACCGCCGCGAGGCCCGAGGCCGCGGTCCACGCGGTCGATCGCATCCACCGTGCGCTCGAAGCGTTGGAGCGAAACCCGAACGAGGCGCTGCTGCTGCAGCACCTGCTGCTCGACCTCCCCGCCGCCTGACGGGTCGCGCTTGCTCGGTTCCCGCCTCATGACTGTCACACCTGCGCGGTAGGTTCGGCACGTGCCCGCGCTCAGCCCACACGACGTCGATGCCTTCCTCGCGGAGCCCGGCCACCTGGCGCGCATCGGCACGATCGACGACGACGGCATGCCGCGCGTCCTCCCGCTGTGGTTCATCGTCCACGACGGCGCGATCTGCTTCACGCCGCGCCAGCCTGCGGTCATCTGGCGCAACCTCCTGCGCGACCCGAGGGTGGGGATCAGCATCGACGAGGAGGCCAGCCCCTACCGCAAGGTCGTGGTGCAAGGCACCGTCGAGGTGCTGTACGCACCGGGTGACGACGCAGCGTGGCAGCCGATCTACCGGCAGATCGCGAAGCGCTACACCCGCGACGACTGGGCCGACAGCTACGTCGACGGCACCGCGGATCAGCCGCGCGCGCTGTGCGCCGTTCGACTCGACGCGCCGACCACCCGCCTGAGCACGTGGCGGATGCCGATCGCCGGCGAAGACCCGCGCGGCATCTGGCACCCCCGGTACTACGTGTAGATGTCCGAGCCCGACGGCGTGTTCGCGCCACTGCCGACCGATCACCCCACCGAACCAGCGCCGGTTCGATGGACGATGCCCGGCCGCCCGATGGCTGCCGCGGTGGGCGATGCGATCCGTCGCCTGCAGGCGGGTGATCCGCTGCGACTCGTTCGTGTGGTCGCGCCCGACAGTGCCACCGTCGACGGGCTGCGTCGTGCCCTCCCACTGAACGGTGGATCGTGCGGTGCGGAGATCGGCGGCACGCTGCGCCTGGCCAACGAGATCGCCACGCCCGAGCTCGCCGGACGCCGGATGGCACCCGACGTCGCGGTGTTGGCCGTGGTGCAACAGATGCTCGCCGACCCACGCACGCGGCCGTCCGCGTTTGCGACCTGTGCCGACCATCCGGCCACACACGATGCGATCGTGCGCGCGGCCGGCACCCTCGTCGGGGCGTTCACGTTGCCGGCCGATCCCCTCGCCGCACTCGCCTCGCTTGCGGCCGGACGCGAGAGCGCGTCCGCCGTTGTGCAGATCGTGGCCGCCGTCCGGGAGCGCCTCCTCGGCCAGGGATTGCTCGATTCCGCCGAGGTCGTCCGCATCGCCACGCGACGGCTGCGCGAGCTCGACCTCGACGTCGACCTCGATGGCGAGCTGGGTGGCATCGCGCCTGTGGTACTGGTGGTGACCCAGCAGTTCAACCCCGCGCACGTCGGGATGCTGCAGGCCCTCGTCGCCCGTGCCCCTGCCGTGGAGGTGGTCGCCACCACATCGCGCACACCCGACCTGTCGGTCGCTCCGCACATCTCGCGCCTGTTGAACACCGAGGTCACCGCACCGGTGCACGCGGCGCCAGATCGCCCTGCCACGGTGGTGTCGTGCCCCGACCACGACGAGGAAGTGCGCGAGGTCACACGTCGCATCGTCGGCCTGCTCGACAACGGCGTGGTTGCCGACCGGATCGCAGTGTTCTACCCACCGTCGGGTCCGCACCGCAGTGCAATCGCTGCCTCGCTCGCGGCAGCCGGTGTGGCGGCACGCGGCCAGGTGACACCTCAGCTGAGGGGCTCGGTGGCGGGGCAGGTGCTGCGATTGATGATGTCGGTCGTGTCCGACGGCCTCGACCGGCGCACCCTCGTCGAGCTCGCCCGGCTCGCACCGTTCGGCCGCAACACCGGCAACACCGGCAACACGGAACACCGGCAACACGGGGACCGATGACGACGGCAACGAGATCGTGCGCACCTTCGCACGACGGGCTGACCGTTGGAACCGGCTCGCTCAACGCCACGGCGTCGTGGGCGAGCGTGACTGGCCAGCATTCGAGTCGGCGCTGCCCGACGACCCCGACCACCGCGACCACGCCGCGCACCGCTCGCTCATCGGGTTCGTGCGCCTCCAGCGGATCCATCGCGATGCCGTTCGTGCAGCCAAGACGTGGTCCGCCGTTGCCGCTGCGCTCGAGTCATGGTTCACGACCCACTGCGGTGACGTGCAATGGCGACTCGACACCTGGGTCGGGTACCCGACCTGGCAACGCGAGGCAGCCGATCAGCTCGAAGGCGTGTTCGGCGTTCTCGCCGAGATCGAACAGTTCGGCCTCCCGCTCCGCACCGCCACCCTCGTCAGGCTCGTCAGTGCATTCCTCGACTCCGACGTGATCACCACCGAGAGCAAGGGAGCCGGCGTGTTCGTCGACCAGATCGTCGGCGCCACCGGGGCGGTCTTCGACCATGCGTTCGTGCTCGGGGCGAACGACCACCTGCTCCCAGGCCGCGTGGCCGACGATCTGGTCCTCACCCGCGCCCACGGCGCCGAACCGCTGGGGGTGCTCACCGGACCGGCGAACCGTCCGTTGCGCGACGAGCGCGGGATGCTCGCCGCCCTCGACGGAGCCGCCGAGTCGGTCACAGTCACCTGGTCACGCTGGGACGTGCGTTCGGGGGGCGATCTCTACCCATCGCCGCTGCTCGCCGCTCAGCCGGCCACCCACGAGCACGTCGCATCGCACGCGGCACAGCTGCAATCGAACGACACCGCGTGGCTCGACGCCGACGAGTGGTTCACCCGCAATCCGGATCGAACCACCCCGCGCCTGTCACGCCGACGACGGGCGATCACGTCGCGCGCCCAGCCACTGCCAGGCGAGTTCGACGGACAGGTCGGTGAGCTCGCCGGCGCGAACCCACTCACCAAGATCGATGCTCACGGCGATCCGGTGGAGGTCGGCATCACGTCGTTCGAACAGTGGGTCACCTGCGGGCTCGAGTACTTCGTCACCCGCGTGCTCGAGGCCCGCCTCGACGACACCGACCCATCGGAGATCACCGACATCGAACCTCGCGAAAAGGGAACGGTGATCCACTCGGTGTTCGAGAGGTTGATCCAGGAGTGGATCGACGCGCACCCTGACGCCGACGAGGCGTGGATCGCCGACACCGATGACGTCGTCGCGATGGCTGCCCGTGCCGAAGAAGTGCTCGACGAGCTCGCCGCACCGCTCCTCGCCGCCCACCATCTCGGGCACCCGGAGATGTGGCGCGCACGGCGAGCCCAGATCCTGACGGCCATCGGCCGCGGACTCGAGATCGAACGCCACGACCAGGTTGTCCCGGTGGCAGCGGAGTTCGCGTTCGGGCGGCGCAGCGACGGTGAGCGCCCACCCGCCGACGTGGGTGTCCTCCGACGGCGCGCACCGAGTTCGGTTCAGCGGTTCCATCGATCGGCTCGACCGGCTGGACGACGGCACGATCCGAGTGATGGACCTCAAGTCCGGCAGCGACGTCCCATTCCGCAAGATCTCCGCGCTCGAACCACTCGGGCCCGACCGCGACAAGCTCCAGCTCGCGTTCTACGGGTGGGCCGTCGAGCAGCTGATGGGCCAACCGGTGACGGCGTCGAGCTATCGCTTCGTCGGTCGCCCCGAGTCGGCGGACGACATCCATCTCGAGCTGACGCCCGAGGTCCGTGAGCAACTGCACGCCCGGTTGCACGAGATCGCCGACGCGATCGGGCGCGGCCGCTTCGAGCCCGGTGAAGTGGGCACATGGGGGTGTCAGGTCTGCGCCCCCGACGGCCTCGGCACGTTCGAGGTGAACCAGCGCCGCATCGAGTGGAGCGGCGAGCTCGACGACGATCCACTCGACCTCGCGCGACGACTTCATCGGCCTCGCGCCCGTCGACGAGGACGCGATCGTGAGCGCCACCCAGCTCGATCTGTTCGCCACGCCAGAGCTGGCCGACCAGCCGGCACGGGACGAGGCGATCCACCGCATCGACACCTCGTTCGTCGTCTCCGCCGGCGCCGGTGCCGGCAAGACCGAGACGTTGATCCGCCGACTCGAGCAGGTGCTCGCCCACCACGGTGATCCGTCGCGGATCGTTGCCATCACCTTCACCGAGCGTGCCGCCCGCGACCTCGTCAACAAGCTTCGGGCGAAGTTGCCGTCGGCGATGACGGCCGACGTGGAACAGATGACCGTCGGAACCATCCACTCGTTCTGCCTCGGCATCCTCCGCCGGCACCCGCTGGAGGCCGGTCTCCCGCCGGTGTTCTCCACACAGGACGAGCTGCTCTCCGGCGCCGACGTGCGCGACCGGGCGTTGCGCATCCGCTACCGCATGTTCGAACGGGTGCAGGCACTCGACGATCCCGCACTCCGTGATGCGATCGACGTGCTCGTGGCCGAGAACGGCATCGGTCACGTCGATGCACTGATCGAGCTCGTCGATCGGCAGTGGGATCGCTTCGACGAGCTCGTGCTCGCACCACCAGTGCCGTGGCAGCAGGCATGCCGCGACGCGCTGACGCGCGTGCATGAGCTGGCCGCCGATCGCGACGTGCCTCTGAAGTTGCGCGTGTTGATCCAGGACCTGCTCGCCGGCGTGGACGCGTGTCTCGCTGCGCCCACGATGGTCGAGGCCGTGGCCGCAGTGCCGACCGCCACCCACTTCCGCAGCACCGGTGGTGGTGACGGCAAGGCTGCCCGCGACGAGGTCAAGGCATGCCTCGCGTCGGTGAAGTCGATCGTCCACGACACCTCGGTGCGCCACCTCGTGCACGTGCTGGTGCCGCTCGTGCTCACGGAGGCACACGCCCGGTACCAGAGCGGCAGCCTGTCGTTCGACGACATCCTCGTGCTCACCCGTCGGCTGCTCAGCCGGCAGCCCCAAGTGTGCCGTCGGATCCGTGCGGAGATCGATCACCTCTGCGTCGACGAGTTCCAGGACACCGACATCGTCCAGTACGACATCGTCCAGGCGCTCACCACTCCCGCCACCGACCTCAACACCGACCTCAACACCGACCTTGCCACGATCGACCAGACCGGCGCCGCGCCACACACCCCGGTGCTGTTCGCGGTCGGCGACCCGAAGCAGTCGATCTACGGATTCCGCGAGGCCGATGTCGGCCTGTTCGCACGCCTCCACCAACTGCCGCACCTCACCCCCCTGCAACTCACCACGAACTTCCGGTCCCGCCCGGGCGTGCTTCGGTGGGTGAACGCTCTGTTCCGTGACTGGTTCGCCACCGACCAGATCGTTGGCCAGGTGCCGTTCGCCGCACTCGACCACCACGTCCCCGACGCACCGGCAACGGTGACGGTCGTTGGAGGTGCGATGGAGGTGCCGGCCGAGCTCGCCGCCCGCGCCCAGGCTCGCGACCTCGCCCGCATGATCGCCGCCGCTCACGGTTCGTGGATCGTGCGCCACGACGACGCCGAGCGTCCGGCCACCTTCGCCGACATCGCGGTGTTGGTGCGCACCCGCGCCGACCTCACCCACCTCGAGCCCGCGCTCCGTCGCACCGGCATCCCCTACGTGATCGAGGGCGGCGCGCTGCTGTACGACACCCGCGAGGTGCGCGACCTGTTGCGTGTGCTCACCGCCGTGAATGACACCGCCTCACCGCTCAAGGTGGTCACGGCGTTGCGCACCTCGGTCCTCGCGATCAGCGATGTGGAACTGGTCGCCCACCGCAACGCAGGTGGCACGTGGAGCTTGTACGCGCCTGCCGACCGAACCGGACATCCCGCCGTGCTGCAGGCGATCACAGCACTGCGCGGCTGGGCCGACGCACGCCATCGCACCCCGATGCCCGAGCTGGCCGACCAGATCGCGCGGCGCAGTGCCGCACACGCGGCGTCGCTGGTCGATGGCGCGCACACGACCACGTGGCGCCGGTTGCGGCTGGTGCTCGACGAGGCGCGCTGGTGGTACGAACAGACGGGCGGGTCACTCGGCGAGTACCTGTCGTGGGTGGCGATGCGCGTGGAGAACGACGACCGCAGCAACGTCACCACCGATGAGACCGACGAGGACGCCGTGCACATCCTCACCGTGCACGCTGCGAAGGGCCTGGAGTTCCCGATCGTGATGGCGGCAGGCATGGGGCGCCAGCGCCCGGGAGGCAACCACGTCCGCGCCTCGTTCGCCACGTCACCCAGCGGCGAACGCACCATGGAGCTCAAGTACGGACGGCTGAAGACGCGCGGGTTCAGCAGTGTGGACGACCAGATGCTCGGCCGGCTCGAAGCGACGCGCCTCGCCTACGTGGCCTTCACGCGCGCCAAGGATCACCTCGTCGTCTGCCTCCACCATGGCAGACGCTCGTCGTCCACCACCGCGGCCGAGATGCTGCCGTTCCTGCCCGAGACCGAGCCGATGGTCGATCTGCCACCTGCCCGTGTGGTCGACCCTCCCGCGATCGTGGAGCTCGACGACCACGTCGATCGTCCACCGCCGCGCGCCACCGAATGGAAGGTGCGCTCCAGCTGGTCGGCCACCCAGATGCGCCACCGCGACGACGATGCACTCGTCGCTGTCCCGACCGCGGCGGCTGCTCAAGGACTCGTCGCCGACGACACCGCGTTCCTCGAGCGACCGCCACTGCCCCCGGACTCCGACGAGGCAGCCGAACCCGGTCGATCCCGATTCGACACGCCTGGCGGCCGACGCCGGAGGGCCGACAGGCGAGGAGGGCGAGAGCGTCCACAGCAAACCGCCACGCTCGTTCGCGGCACTCCCTGACCAGATCGGCCGCTACGGAACCCGCGTCGGCCGGGCCGTTCATGGCGTGGTGCAGGTGCTGTCGTTCGACGACCCGTTGCCAGCAGTGGCCGCCCTTGTGGCGCAGCAGTGCCGGGCCGAGGAGGTACCCGAGCGGTTCCACCCGTACGTGGAGCAACTCGTCCGATCGATCGCCACCAGCGAGGCGTTCACGCGGATGGCCACCGTCGCCCGCACCGCGACGGTCCGTCGAGAGATGTACGTCGGTGCCGAGGTCGACGGTGAAGGCGTGTACGGCATCATCGACGCGGTGTGGATGGAGGACGGTCGGTTCGTCGTGGTCGACTTCAAGACCGACCATGTGCTGGAGGCACCGGCCGTGCTCGCCGATCGCTACCGGCCGCAGCTCCAGGCGTACGCATCGGCACTGCGTGCGGCGACCGGGTTCGAGGTCGCGGCCACCCTGTTGTGCGTCGCCCGGGCCGACGGCAGCCCCGCCCTCACGGTTGCGGTGTGAGCACGGGATCAGCTGCCACCATTTCCGTGTGATCGCCGATCGCTCGTCGTTAGACTCCCCGACTGCGCCCAGATAGCTCAGTCGGTAGAGCATTTCACTCGTAATGAAAAGGTCGAGAGTTCGATTCTCTCTCTGGGCTCCAGGTCAATTGTGTTACCTCGGCTGATGCTTCCCTGGGGAGCGTCGGTTGATGGGTGACGGTGTTTCGGTTGATTGGTGACAGCTGTTTCGGTTGATGCGTGACACTCCCCCGGCATGAGGGAGATGAGCGTGAGTGAGCGGCGGTTCTGGCGGTTCTGGCGGTGATCCGCGATGGGGACACGGTGACGGACGTGGCAGCCCGGTTCGGGGTGTCGCGCAAGACGTTGCACGTGTGGTTGTCGCGGTATGAGGCGGGCGGGTTGGGGGCCGCGACACCTGGTGTTCGAGCTCGGCCGTCGGGGTGTGGATCCGGTGCCGTCGGAAGCCGCTGTGTATCGGGCGTTGGTTCGGTTGAACCTGATCGACCCGGCGGCTCGTCGGCCTCGGGACCGGAAGTGGAAGCGGTGGGAACGCGGGACGCCGATGGAGTTGTGGCAGATGGATACGCCGGCCTTGCAGCGGCACAGGCCGAGCTCGATGAATGGGTCGAGGATTACAACACCAACCGCCCGCACCAGGGAATCGGGATGGACACCCCGGTCCAGCGCTTCCAACGTGATGTTCTCGCGCCCGTGACACATTGCGGGCGATTGCGTCGGCGAGGCCTGACCCGGCTCGAATTGATGGCGTGTGGGTAGCACGGCGGGCGAGCAAGGTCGGCGTGGTGTGCGTGAACTGGCAACAGGTCTGTCTTGGCGTCGCCGCCGCCGGCCGCAACATCGACGTCTGGGTCACTCCTGAGGTGATGCAGTTCTTCGACGGCGACCACCTCCTCCGGACCGAGCAACGCACCACCACTGGTGACATTCGCAAGAAGCGGGCCTCCGTGTCCGGCGAACGAGCCACAATCTGAACGAACGAGTGTGACCAATCAACCGAAGACGATTCGTCACCCATCAACCGAAGTCCGACATGGCTCCAGGTCAATGGGCTCCAGGTCAACGGCGGTCCTCCATTTGAGACAGTGTCTCCCGAGATGCCCGTGTCAAACGCTTGCCCAACGGAGCGTCGCCGCTGATCCGCCCTGGAGTCACGCCACACAGTGCGCGGTCACCACCCGCGTCCGTACCCGGCTCCTGAGCGGACTGCGTGTCACGGGGTCTGACGAGGAGACCTATCGTGGATCACATGGTGCGCGGAGGGCTGTCGCCGCTCGACGGTGTCGAGCACTACCGGATCGACGGTGTCGAGCGCATGGAGCCGTTCCTCATGACGGTCGTGTCCGACACGGACCTCTGGATGTTCGTGTCGAGCACGGGTGCGCTGACGGCCGGCCGGGTCGACGCCGATCACGCGATCTTCCCCTACGAGACCGACGACAGGCTGCACCGAGCGGTGGGCATCACCGGCCCGGTGACCGTGATCGCGCGGCAGATCGACGGCCGACGTGAGCTGTGGCGACCGTTTGCCGCCGAGCGATCTGCGGCGTGCACCCGTTCGCTCGCCAAGAGCGTCCTCGGGGATCGACTGGTCTTCGAAGAGCACCACGATTCGTGGGGTCTTCGCTTTCGGGCGACGTGGGAGCCGTCGGCCACACACGGCTGGGTCCGCACGGTCGAGATCGTCGATGCCATCGGGCTGGGCGCCGAGCTCGAGGTGCTCGACGGCCTGCTCGACGTGATGCCCGCGGGCGTGCCTGCGCACACCGAGCAGACCCTCTCGAACCTGGTCAATTCATACAAACGTTCGGAGACCGGGTCGTGGGGCACGCTGGCCGTGTACACGCTGGAGGCACTGATCACCGACCGCGCCGAGCCCGCCGAATCGCTCACGGCCACCTCGGTCTGGTCGTCGCGGATTCCCCGGCGCCGTGCTCGACCTCGACGGTCGTGCGGTCGCAGCGACGGTGCAGGGGGAACCGGCGCTTCCGCGGGCGTTGCTCACGGGTCGTCCGGGCGCATACCTGTTGCGTGGTCCGGTGAGCGTGCCCAAGTCGGGATCGGTGTCATGGATGATGGTCGCCGACATCGGTCGTACGCATTCCGAGGTCCTCGCCGCGCAGTTCACTGCGGCCAGCCTCGACGCCGCCCGGATCGTCAGCGAGGACATCGCGGCCGGGTCGCGCGCGACCTGCGCGCGCTGCTGGCAGGGGCAGATGCCGATCAGTCGACCGCAGACCGCGTCGCCGATGCGCATCACCTGTCGAACGTGCTGTTCAACTGCATGCGCGGCGGTGTCTTTCCTCACGGCCATCGGGTGCCTGTCGCCGACCTCGTCGAGTTCGTGCGGGCCCGCAACCACGACGTGGCGGACCGACCCGCGGTCTGGCTCCAATCGCTGGGTCGGTGGGCCGACGTGGCAGCCCTGCGCGCCGGCGCAGTCGCGATCGACGACAACGACCTGACCCGGCTCGTACTGCGAATACCTGCCGCTCTCCTTCAGCCGCCGCCACGG
Source organism: uncultured Acidimicrobiaceae bacterium (assembly GCA_963791635.1). Classification (GTDB taxonomy): domain Bacteria; phylum Actinomycetota; class Acidimicrobiia; order Acidimicrobiales; family Ilumatobacteraceae; genus VFMC01. The sequence goes on along the minus strand of CAWBTC010000017.1, from coordinate 195,147 downwards.
CGACCCCAGCCGGCCCTGGAACCGCTTCTCGATCCAGGTTCGCAACGACGACGGCGGCGAGCTGCTGTCGCTACGAGGGCAACTGGCGTGACATCTTCCAGAACTGGGAAGCCTTGCTGCAGTCTTTCCCGGCTTTCTTCGCAGCACGTGATTGCGATGTTCGTGAACGCCTCGACGGTCGACGGCTACAACCCGTACCGCATCACCCGCGCGGGCATCGACTGGGAGGTGGCCGACCCCGCGACCCGTGGAGCCACATCGGCTACTGGGGCGACCACCAGATCATCTACCTGCTCCGGCTCCTCGAAGCACTGGGAGCGCCACGAGCCCGGGCGCTCGGGAGCTGGCTCGATCGGCCGATCTTCGCGTACGCCGACGTGCCCTACGTGATCGCCGACCTCGAGGCGATCGTTCGACGACCCGAAGCAACACGATCACGTTCGACACGACGCGCTGCGGCGGCGATCGACCGCGCGAGCAGCGACTCGGGTGCGGACGGCCAGCTGCGTGGCCGACGCCGACGGGGGCGATGCTGCGCACGTCGACGCTGCTCGAGAAGCTGCTCGTGCCCGCCGCTCGCCAAGCTCTCCAACCTCGTCCCGGGAGGCGGCATCTGGCTCAACACCCAGCGCCCGGAGTGGAACGACGCGAACAACGCGCTGGCGGGCCCAGGGCTGTCGATGGTGACGCTCTATCACCTGCGTCGGTACCTGCGGTTCGTCAGTGCCCTGCTCGACGGAGGCAGCCTCGAGACCGTCGCGCTCTCGTCCTCCACCTCCGGTTGGTTCGATGATGTGCTCGCCGTCTTCCAGCAGACTCCGGCCACCCAACCGATCGACGATCGGAGCCGGCGTTCCGTCGTCGACGCGCTCGGCACCGCAGCGTCCGAGCACCGCCGCCGTGTCGGCAGTGGAACAGACCACACCACGCTCGAGGTCTCGATCGCCGACGTGCGGCGGCTGTGCGATGTGGCGGGGGCGCACTTGGAGCAGTCCATCCTCGGTGCGCAGCGCACCGATGGCCTGTTTCACTCCTACAACCGGGTGTCGTTCCCCACGAACGACACGGTGCAGGTCGATCATCTGGGCCTGATGCTCGAGGGACAGGTCGCGCTGCTCTCGTCTGGCGCGCTCGACCCAGACGCATCGCTGGCTCTCATCGACGCGCTGTTCGCTTCCGACATGTACCGCCCCGACCAGCAGAGCTTCATGCTGTACCCGGTGGTCGAGTTACCGCCGTTCATGGAGCGCAACATCGTGCCGGCGGGAGCCACCGAGGCGCTGACCGGGGACGAGGGTTCGCTCGACAGGATCTTTGCGACCGACCCGGACGGTCGGCTGCGGTTCCGACCCGACCTCATCAACGAGGGCGCGCTGGCGAGGTTGCTCGACCAGACGGGCCTGCCTGATGCGGATCGCGCGGTGATCACCGAGTTGTACGAGCAGGTGTTCCACCACCGTTCCTTCACCGGGCGCTCCGGCAGCATGTACGGCTACGAAGGCATCGGTTCGGTCTACTGGCACATGGTCGCCAAGCTGCTCCTCGCAGTGCAGGAGACCTACTGGTCGGCCGTCGATCATCGTGCTCCCGCCGACGTCGTCGACCGACTGGCAGACGCATACCGCCGGATCCGCTCGGGCCTCGGCTTCCGGAAGACGCCAGAGGAGTACGGCGCGATCCCGACCGACTGCTACTCGCACACTCCCGGTCACGCCGGCGCGCAGCAGCCCGGCATGACCGGTCAGGTCAAAGAAGAGGTGCTGGCCCGGTTCGGCGAGCTCGGGTTGAGGGTGGCGAACGGGTGCATCTCGCTGTCACCCGGACTGCTCCCGCTCAGCGAGGTGGTGCCGCAGGACGACGGCGACGACGGCCCTGCTTCGGCGACGTTCACCTTCTGTTCGGTCCCGATGACGATCGCTCGGGGGGCGCTCGACGGGGTCGACATCGTCCGCGACGACGGCACCAGGGAACACCGGGATGGCCTTGCGCTCACGACCGACCAGTCACAGGAGATGTTCGGCCGGAGTGGCGCGATCAGGCGGGTGGAATGGACGATCGGGCCACAGAGGATGACGCTCCTGTCGTGATGGTCCGGGGAGGTCCACTCCCACCTCCGCGACGCGGACGCCGACGTTTCTCAGGACCATCGGCACTGACCGCTGCGCCAGGGACGTCGTACCGTAAGGCCATGGGACGGTTCAGCCGGCCCTGGATCGAGGTGTCGATCATGAAGCGGTCGATCTCGTTGATACGAGTCCCGCTCGCGGCGGCGGCCGCGGCGACGTTGTTCGTTGCGCCAGGGGTACTGGCAGGTGCAGGGACGAGAAACGTCACCGGCCCCTCGGGCGCGCAGTACTCGTTCACGATCACGTGTGCAACGGAGTCGGCGACGGCGCGAGTCGACCTGTCGTACGCCGTGAACTGGGACGCGATGTGGATCGAGGGGACAGGTTTCTTCCGGTACGGGGTGGGCGTGATGATCGGGAGCACACCGGCGAACTGGGTGATGACGAAGCACTCCGACGATGGGAGCAGCTCGTACTCGCTCATCGAGGAGTCGACCAGTCGCGTCGAGACGACCTTGATCGGGCCGACGCCGACCACGGACTGCCCGAGCTATCCCGCGATCGGGGCGGCGTTCGTCCCGTTGACGCCCGAGCGGCTGCTCGACACTCGGCCGGCGACGTCGGTGAACTACGCCGGCTCCAAGCCCGGTCCGATGGTTCCGGTCGAACTGCAGATCACCGGGCGGGCCGGCATCCCGCTGAACGCCGTCGCCGTCGCCCTCAACGTGACGCTCACCGAATCCGCCGGCGCCGGGTACGTGCAGGTGTATCCGACGGGTCAGGGGACTCCCGGAGCGTCGTCGAACCTCAACGCGGAGTCGGCAGGTCAGACCATTCCCAACGCAGTGATCGTTCCGATCGGCCTCGGCGGCCGGGTGACGCTGTTCAGCAGCGTCGGCACGCATCTGATCGCCGATGTGTCCGGCTACTTCGTGGACGTCGCCGGCCCGGTCGCTGCAGGGCGGTACACGGCGATCACTCCTCGACGAGTGCTCGACACCCGTGCGGCCTCCGCCGTCGACTACGTGGGGTCGAAGCCATCCGCCGGTGCCGTCGTGCGAGCGCGCCCGGTGGCTGCCGCGGGACTCCCTCCTGGCCAGGTCACTGCAGTCGTGCTCAACATCACGGCTACGGAATCAAGCGGCGCCGGCTACGTGCAGGCCGCCCCCGCCGGTGCCCTCGTCCCGGGCGCGACCTCGAATCTCAACGTCGTGCGGGCAGGGCAGACGATCCCCAACCTGGTGACCGTGCCGGTCTCCGCTACCGGCGAGATCGATCTCTTCACCCAGTCCGGGACGCACCTGATCGTGGACGTGTTCGGCTGGTTCAGCAACGGCATGACCGCTGCATCCACCTCCGGTCTGTTCGTCCCGGTCATCCCTGAACGAGTGCTCGACACCCGTCCGGAGTCTGCGGTGAACTACAACGCCGAGCGGCTGAACGGCATCAACCGGAGCAAGCCCGAAGCGGGTGACGAAGTGAGCGTGGACTTCGACGGGCTGCCCTCGTCAGGGGTCGGCGCAGTGGTCCTGAACATCACTGCCACCGAGTCGAGCGCCGCCGGCTTCGTGCAGGGCGGCGCCTACGGCTCGCTCGTCCCAGGGGCAAGTTCCAACCTCAACCTCGAGCGAGCCGGACAGACAATTCCGAACGCCGCGATCCTGCCGGGAGCTCAGATCGTCATCTACACCCAGACCGGCACCAACCTCATCGCCGACATCAGTGGGTTCTTCCGCAGCTGACGACCAGTTGTCGACACTGGACGGCTCAGTGGAGGAGCCATCGAAGGAGGTGCTCCATGCGGAGGACCATGTTCAGCTTGACGGGACTGCTGGCGCTGGTGATCGGACTCGGTGTCGTGGGGCCCGCCCAGCCACGGTCGTCATCGCCGACCTTCACCGAAGTCGATGTGGTGGAGCAGGGATTCCAGTGGCTCGGTGACCGTGTGGAGTACAGCGACTCCAGCACCCGCTGGGGCGCGATACTGCACAACCCCAATTCGGACGCATGGGCCTCTGGCTCCATCGAGGCGACCTTCACCGACGACTCGGGGAACGTCGTCGGATCAGACGTGCAGCAGTTCGGCCACCTCGCACCGGATGACACCCAGGCCGTCGGGTCGTTCACCGACGCCTCCCTGTCGGCCGAGCCGGCGAGGATGACCCTCGCGATCTCCGGAGTGCAGTGGTTCACCCGCACCGCGACGACCGGGGCGAGCTCGCCGCCGAGGTGGTCTCCGACGACCTCACCGAGGAGGGCTATCGACACGTCGTCATCGCGATTCGCTCCACCCTGGCGACCGACGCCTGGGCGAATCCGATGTTCGTGCTCCGTGACATGAGTGGAACCCTGCTCGGTGTTCGCGAGGGATGGGCAGCGGTTCCCGCCGGTGCCGAGGTGGGTGCCGAAGCGCTGCTCTTCTTCGACGTCGAGTCGAGCGCCAACATCAGTGTGCAAGCCGACGTCGACTGGAGCGACGACATCTCGGGTGGCGCTCCCACGAACCCACCTCCCGGTGTCCGCCCGCTCGAGGTGGTCGAGGCGGGACTCAGCTGGTCCGACGACGACCTCGATCCCGGAACCTCATGGGCTGCACTGCTCCGCAACCCGAACCGCGATCGCTGGGTCGCACAGGCCGTCGAGGTCACCGCGACATTCCGCGACGAGTCGGGCCGGATCGTCGGGGCGGATTTCGTCAACAGCATCGGAAGCGTCGAGCCAGGCGGGACGATCGGTGTCGGCACGGTGCTCACGTGGGCGCCTTCGTCGGCGACCGTCGACGTGACCGCCGTTGTGAGCTGGGCTCAGCTCGACACCCCGCCGGACTCGAGGGTGACGTTCGACGATGTCGTGATGCAGGACGAGAACGGTGCGTTCTCGGGAGTCACCGCGACGATGACCGTGGCGGCCGAACTCGTCGGTGCCGGCATCGACATCGGCGTGATCTACCGCGCCGCGGACGGAACGATCGTCGGCGGTCAGTATTGGTTCGAGCTGCCCGAGGCGGTCACATCGTCGATCGAGATCCCCGAGCGCCTGCTCCTCACCGATGTGACCTCGGTCGAGCTCCTCCCCAGCTGGGACGCCCAGCTCGTCCAGCCCCCCGAGCCGGCGCCCGACGCCGGGCAGTTCCGGCCGCGGGGGACGTTCTCTCCGGAGGTTGCGGCGAACATCCCCTCACCATCGGACGTGTCGACCGAGCCGCCCGTGGTGTACGCCAACCTCATCTTGGCTGCGCTCGCCGTCGTGGCGCTCACCGTGGGTGTCCGCCTGTTGAACACCACGCTCGTCGCTCACGAGGATGCTCTCGAGGGCTTCATCCGGCCGGCGAAGGCTCTCGGTGCGTGGTGGGGACGAGCCGACCAGGCAGTCGCCCGGCACCTGGGCCGCGCCGGCGAACCGGTGCGCATCGGTGGCGTGCTGATGTTCTACGGCGTGTTGTTCTCGTTCCTCGAACCTGGTTGGCGACCGTGGACCGCGTCGGGGCTGTTCGTGCTCGTGGCGATGACCCTCGCGTTCGGCGCCGTCGGCACCGGAGACGATCTCGTGGAGTTGCGCTCGGCGCGACGTTGGGGCGTGCCGGCACGGCTGATCGTCAAACCGGCCCTCGTGCTGTTCGCCGTGGCCTCGGTGGCACTCACCAAGTTCGCCGGGCTGGTACCGGGACTGCTGATCGGCACCCCCGAGGCGTTCTCGATGGAGGACGAGGTGTCCGAACGCGACGAGGCACGTCTCGCGGCCGTCGGGCTCGGCAGTACCGCGGCGATCGGGCTCGGCGCGTGGGCCGTGGCTGCGCCGCTGGACGAGATGCTGGATGGCAGTGGCGGCATCGCCCAGGGCGTGGTCAGCGCGCTCGTCACGCTGTTGGTCCTGATCTTCGCGGTGACGGTGGAGAACCTGTTCGCCAACCTGCTGGCGTTCCCCGGTAGCGAAGGTGCCGCCCTCCGTCGGCGGAGCCGTCTCGGCTGGTGGATCATGATGCTCACGGTCACCGCGCTGTTCTTCCACACGTTGATCAACCCAGCCGGTGACCTCAGCGAGTCGCTCCGCAGCACCAACGTCCGTGTCGTGCTCATCACGGTCGGCGTGTTCCTGCTGTTCACCCTGTCCGTGTGGTGGTGGTTCCGTCGCGTCGACCGGCAGCCACCTGCGCCGACGGCCGAGCCGAGAAACGAGGAGCCGGCGATGGAAGAGCTCCCGGATCGACCACCGGTCACCTTCGCTCCGCCTGTTGTCCAGGATCTCCACCTCGAGGCGGAGCCGGTCGTGACACCGCGGCCCAAGGAGTCGTACCGGGCCACCGCAGTGACGACCCGTCAATGGGTCGGTTTCCGGCTCGCGAGCATTGCGATGGTCCTGTCGTTGATGACGGCACTGGTCTCGAGCATCCGGCTGGCGGCGTTCCGAGCCGGACTCGAGAGCGAGTCGGCGTGGTGGTCGAGCACGTGGTCGTACGTCGCCGATGACGGCGGCAGGGTGCTCGCATATGCGTACCCGCCCATCCTGTTGTGGATCGGCTTCGCCGTGTTCTACGCCTCGACGAACACCTGGGCGGCCACCGATCACCTCGGTGTCGCCGTGCGCAAGGCGGCACGCACGTGTGACCGCGCCACCCGACGGTCCTCGAGACCCGTTGCCCGGGAGAACCTGCAGCGACAGCTCCGTGATCGGCGCCACCCGTACCTGTTCCTGGGCCGCTCGTACGCTCGAGTCGGATCCTGGGTGTTGGGTTCCGGGCTGGTTCTCGCGACCGCCCTCCTCGCTCCGGCGACGTTCGACATCGCCACCCGCGAGCAGATCGCCGACGCCCAGACGGGCGTGATCCCCAGCGTGTGCCTGGTGGGGAGCATTATCGCCCTCGCCGGGTTGCTGCTCGCGCTCCCGTTCGGGAGGAGTGACCGGGTCGTGATCGACGCGATGGGCAACGTTCGTGGAGTCCACGAGCGTGCCGAACCTGCCCAACCGCGGGTCGGGCAGGTGCTTGTCCACCACTCGCCGTCTCGAGAGTTGGCGTATGCCGGACGACCGCCGATGCACGACCGGGACCGGTCGCTCCCAGGTCCAGGCGATGCCGGCCCAGATCGTTGGAAGCCGCCGCAGGTCAACGAACCGGCGCAGTCGGGCGCACCCTCGCACGACGCTCCAGGGGTGTCGCGGCCCGCGGCTGTGGTGCCGGATCGATCGAAGGCGCCGCGGCGCCGTGGGCGACGCGCACTCGTCGTCGCGACGCTGACCGTCGCTCTCGTGGCCGTCGCGCTCGTGGCCGTCGGGTTGGTCGTGACCTGGATGCGAGACGACACTGCGACGTCACGACAAGACCGGCTGCTCGCGGACGCCCATGCCGCATTCGTCGACGGGCGATGCACCGCCGTCATCGAGCGGTACGACCAGCTGCTCGAGGACGCAGCGTGGGTGGCATCCTCGGGTGCGGTCGATCAAGCGAGGCAGGAACGCGCCGAGTGCTCCGACCTTCTCGCGGCCGGTACCGGCTCCGGCGACGCCGCGGATGTTCTCGCCGCCTACCTGGCGTTCCTCCACGATCGGCCCGACACCCTGCTCCGCGACGCTGTCGCGGCCGACATCCAGCAGCTCTACGACACGAACGGATGGGCCGCACTCACCCCGCAGACCTGCGACGAACTCGATGCACAGTCGTTCTCCGTCGTGAACCCCGTCACCGTGAGCGACGTCAGGCTTGGATGTGCCACGAGCTACGACATCTCCGGCCGCAGCGAGGATGCCTACACCCTTGCAATGGAAGTGCTGCGGTCCGGTGACGACGCGGCGCTCGTCGACCCTGCAACCAGCCTCGTGCTGAACAACCTCTCCGCCTGCGCGGACCTCGACGAGGTGCGACAGCTGGTGGATCTCGCCGATCGCCCGGACGACCACGCTGCACTCCTGCAGACGTGCATGACCGCCGCCAGCGCACGGGACGACCTCGAGGCCCTGGCCGATTTCCAGATCGCGTTCTTGACCGATCTCTCGCTGCACCCCGATGCCCCCACGGTCGAAGCGGCGTTGCTCGACAACATCTCGGCCTGCGGCCGGCTCGACGAGATCCGCGCCCACCGCAACGATCGCCCTGAGGGAGGGCTTCATCGCGACCAAGACGTTGCTGTGTGCGCAAGCTTCGGAATACGTCGGTGATCTCGACGGGGCTGAGCAGTCCTACCAGTGGTTCCTGGACAACGTTCCATCCGATCCCCGGTTCGAGGTTGCGCGGAGCGGTCTCGCCCGCGTCCTCATCGCTCAGGCGCGACAGGAGCGCGAATCGGCAGGTCTGGACACTGACGGGTTCGCACGGCCGCCGCGTCGCGGAGGGAGCGGCTCCGGCCGCACTCACCTGGTCATCTACAACGACCACCCCGACGAGCTGCAGATCGTGATGAGCGGGCCCGAGAGCCGGATCGAGACGGTCCCCGCCTCGATGATGTCGGTCGTGTACTCCGAGGCCAACGCGGATTGTCGCTTCGACGTCCCCTCCATCGTGATCGACGTCGACCCCGGGCTCTACGACGTCCTGGTGAAACGGCCGTCGTACATCGGCGTCGTCAGCACGTGGGCGCTCGACGCGGGCGCCGAGTACTCCGTCTCGTCTTGCTTGTCCCAAGGATGAGGTTGGCGCCGGCCCGGAACGGCCCGTGTCGCGTGCGCCCTGCTGACCACCTCGGTCCGACACGATCGGCGCCGGAGGTGCGTGATAGCAACGCGCCACTCGACCGAAACGTCGACGTGACGACCCCGAGGCAAGGCAGGCTCTCCATGGCCTCAGCGGCAGACGCAGCGACGAGCACGGCAGCGGGTCGTTGTACGACCGCTTCCGGATGGACGGCATGGTCGCCGTGGTGACCGGCTCGGGCCGGGGCATCGGGCGCGGCATCGCCATCGGCCTGGCCGACTGCGGTGCCGACGTGGTGGTCACCGCGCGTCGACAGACCGAGATCGATGCCGTCGTCGCGGAGGTGCACGCGCGTGGAAGACGGTCCATCGGTGTCGCCGGCGACATCACCGATAGCGGGTTCGTCGCCGAGCTCGTCGCCCGCACCGTGGCCGAACTCGGGCGTCTCGACGTGTGGGTCAGCAACGCCGGCGGCTCCGAACACAAGGGCACCTACCCGACCATCGAGATGCCTGACGAGCACTGGGATGCCCAGTTCGGCCTGAACCTGCGGCCGCACTTCATCGCGGCGAAAGCCTGTGGCCCGGTGATGCAGCCGGGCTCGTCGTTGATCGGCATCTCGTCCACCAGCTCGCTCGGACCGTCACCGAACTTCGCTGCCTACGGCGCGGCGAAGGCAGCAATGAACCACCTCACCCGCACGCTCGCCACCGAGCTCGGTCCCCGCGGGATTCGCGCCAACGCGCTCGCCGTCGGGATCGTCCCCACCGAGTCGCTCTCGACCATCGGCGGCGTCACCGATGCGGCCCTGCCGTCGCTCGCCAAGTCGATTCCTCTTGGCCGGCTGGGCGAACCGTTCGACGTTGCTGCCGCCGTCGTGTTCCTGGCATCGCCGGCAGGTTCGTTCGTCACCGGCCAGACGTTCGCCGTCGCAGGCGGCCGCGGCTGATCAGCGCGGACCCTGCGTGTACACAGCGGGGCGCGCCCCTCGCCATGCCCGCTCAGCCGGGATCGGGTCGGTCACCGGACGGATCGAATCCTTCGCCACCCGCCAACCCCATCCGCTGAGGATCCGGTAGTGGCGGAACCGCCAGCGGTCGCCGTCGGGGACGGCCTCGCCCTGGTACTGCCCGCCCTGCAGGTAGCCGACCGCAGCGGTCGACGTCATGAAGTAGGCGGACAGCTGCGCACTCGAGCAGTCGGGTGCGACGTCGATGGCGATGTTCGTCGCGTGGTGTCCGCCCTGGATCGAAGGTGCCGCAACGGTGTGGTCGACGTACAGCGGACGGATCGCGTCGTGCCCGACGAAGGTGAGGTCGGCCATCGTGCCGGGCGGGAAGTTGATCACCTCCAGCGTCGCGTCGGCAGTGAACACCGCACGAACCAACTCGTCGGGGTACCCGACGTCGAGGGAGTAGAGGTACTCGTTGAACGTGGACAGCACCGCCTCCTTCGCCTCGAGGCGGGCAAGTCGCGCTTCGACGACGGCCAGACGCTGTGCGAGATCGAACGACGGATCGGTGGTCCCCATGCCGCAACGCTACGCGCCGAGTACCTCCGAACTCGTTCCGCAGGTGTTCGCCGACCAACCGCCGGCCACGACTCGTTGCCTTGTTCATCACCGGAGCTGTTCAGCGGATGCCGTGCCGGGTCGAGGCGGTCGCGGTCAGCTGCGCAGGTCGGAGATGAAGCGCATCAGCGGGTCGGTGACCATTCGCGGCACGAGCGGGTTCGCCGCGGCGATCGCGAGCGCGTCGACGCCGACGAGATACCGCTGCAGCGGTCGGCGCGATTCGACTGCCGTGACGATCGTGCGTGCCACCAGATCCGGAGGTGGTGCCAGCGAGGAGATCGCATCCGCAACGGTCTGCATGCGCCCGTACGCCTTTCGATAGTGCGACCCGGCGTCGGTCTCGCGTTCGGCCGCCTGCTCCTTGGCGCGCTGTTCGATCTCGGTCTTGAAGAACCCCGGCTCGATCACCACCACCTTCACGCCGAACGATGCGACCTCCATGCGAAGGACGTCAGACAACGCCTCGAGGCCGAACTTCGAGGCGTGGTACCAGGCGTTCAACGGCAAGACCGCGGCTCGGCCGGCGATCGAGGAGACCATGACGATCCGTCCCGAGCCGCGCTCGCGCATCGCCGGGAGCGCGCAGGACGAGACGATGGCCGGTGCGATCAGGTTGACATCGAGCTGGCGCTTTGCCTGCGCCGCAGTCACCTCCTCGACCGCACCGAGCTCGCTGTAGCCGGCGTTGTTCACCACGGCATAGAACGGCGGCAGGGTGGGCCATCGCGCGACCACCGCGTCGTGGTCCGACACATCGAGCACGAGTGGGTGCACCCGCTCGGACACCCCTGACTGCCGAGCAGCATCGACCAGCACCTTGGCCTTCGCCTTGGAGCGCACCGTGCCCCACGTGTCCCAGCCGCGGGCTGCGAACCGCAGCGTCGCGGCCAGACCGAATCCGGAATTCGCGCCGGTGACGAGCACCGGACCCGGTCGATCAGCCATGACTCACGGTACCGCTTCGCGGTGGGCGTCGTTTCGCCACGGGCGGCCGAGCTGGTGAAGCCCACACTTCATCGAGGAATGCGGCGAGGTGGTCGGTGAGCCGGCGGGGCGCGATGCGCAGTTCGAGGATGGACGAGGCGGGCTCCAGCCGCCCGTTGGGCAGCAGCGCCGTCAGCGCTGCTGCATCGCTGAACGGGTGGATGAGGTCGCGCGAGTGGGCGATCACCATCGTCGGAGCGGCGATGGCCGCCCGCTCCTCCTCGGTGGGCGTGATCGGACCGGTGAGGATGCCGTGGAGCACAGCCTTGGTCACTTCGGGTGGCGACGACAGGATGTGCAGCACGCTGTTGAACGAGTCGTGCGACGTCCGTGGGAGCCTGGCGAACTGCCGGGCCACGAATCCGACGGGCCTGCTGGCGTAGTGCATCAGCAGCAGGTACGGGGTGAACACCAGTGCTGCCGCCGGGACGGCCCACTCGAGCACGGGCATCTCGAGCACCAGCCCCTGCACTCGTTCGGGTGCAGCGACGGCGACCTGCAGGCTCACACCTGCCCCGAGCGAGACGCCGCCGATCACGGCCCGGTCGATGCCGAGGTGGTCGAGGAGAGCGACGACGTCGCGGCCGTAGGCATCCATCCGGTACTCCGATGCCCGCAGCGGCTTGTCGCTGCGGCCGTGTCCGAGCAGGTCGAGGAGCACCACCCGGTTTCCCTGCTCGGCCAGAGTCCGCGCGAGAGATCGGTTCATCCCGCTGTCCATCAGCAGCCCGTGGGTGTAGACGAAGACCCGATCGCCGGTCCCGTACTCCTCGTAGCCAAGCTGCGACCCGCCGAACGCGAACGAACCGAGCACGGGCGAACGGGTGTCGGACACGACCCTCATGAACCACCTCTCTCGGCAACGAGGTGGTCGTGCAATGGGCCGAGCGCCTGCCCGACCGCCGAACTCGTTCCGCAGGTGTTCACCGGCCACTGCCTTGGTGAACTCACGCGCTCGTGCTCGTGGACTGGCCGGTGGCCTTCTTCGTGGTCGCCTTCTTCGTGGTCGCCTTCTTCGTGGTCGCCTTCTTCGTGGTCGCCTTCTTCGTGGTCGCCTTCTTCGCCGTTGCAGGCCGGCCGAGCGTCGCTGCTCGGCCGACGTCGAGGACCTCCTCGAAGCCCTCGGCCATGCACGCGGCCAGCACCTCGGGATCGGGCACTGCGGTCGTGTCGATCACCATGCCCAACGTGCATCGGTCGACGTGCGAGAGCAGCGCAGCACTGAACGCAGCACCCGAGGGCGGCGCGAACGCGAACTGCTGCTCGACCGTCGCACCTGCCAGGTGCATCGGACGGTCGAGTCCGGGCACGTTCGTCGCGACGAAGTCGATCGCTTTCAACATCGATCCGAGGATGGCTGCCGTCGCTGGCTCCGGCAGGAGGTTGAGCGCACCGGCGACGACATCGGTGAACTTGAGACCGGGCTCTTTTCGCCACGACCGGGCCAGTTCACCGAGTTGGTGCATCCGCTCCACCGGATCGACCAGGTCGATCGGCAAGGCGAACCGTGCCGGCGTGAAGCGGTTGTTGCCGATCGCGTCACCGCTCGTCCGCAGGTTGATCGGCATGGTGACGCGGAGCGCCTTTGGCTCGGCACCGTGATGGAGGTGGTAGCGACGCATGCCACCGGTGATCGCGGCCAGGAAGGCATCGTTCGCGGTCCCTCCTGCCGCATGCCCGGACGCCTTCAACTCCTCGAGTGACAGATCGATCGCAACGAGCCGGCGCGACATGCCGCGATCGCGCATCACCGGTGACAGTGGCGATCGTGCCGGCCGCACCATCTTGAAGATCGACTCGGCGGTACCCACGACCGTGGTCGCCACCCGCACCGGGTGGCGCATGAAGCTGTCGAGCATGCCGGGCATGGCCGTCATCGTCTTGCCGGCGAGGTGGGCGATGTCACTCACCTGCTCGTTCATCGTGTCGATCGCGAGGCTCAGACCGCTCGGCCGGTGCTCAGCGCCCATGAGGTGCCGGGGCGTCGATCGATGGAGTTCGTCGACGTGCTCGTCGAACGCGATGCGGGCCATTCGCATCGCGCCGACACCGTCGGTCACCGAGTGGTGGATCTTCTGCACCAGTGCCGCCCGGCCATCGACGAGACCCTCCACGAGGGTGAACTCCCACAGCGGACGGTCCCGGTCGAATGCAGCCATCGCGATCGGGCCGGCCAGATCCAGCACGGTCTGCAGCGTTCCGGGCGATGGGGCGACGATCCGGCGGAGGTGGAAGTCGAGATCGAACCCGGTGTCCTCCACCCAGCGTGGGGTCCCGATGCCGAAAGCAGGCGACACCACCTTCTGGCGCAGGCGCGGGATCTCCCAGGTGACCTCGTCGATGCGGGTCCGCAGCCGATCCCAATCGGGCGCCTTGCTCAGGATCGCGAGCCCGACGATGGTGGTCCGCAGACTCGGATCACGCTCGATCCGCCACAACGTGGTGTCGGACTGATTCATGCGACTGTCGAAGTGCTCGTTCATCGGACGCACCTCCCCAGTGCACGATGCGCGCTCCCGAGACGGGGTCACAAGGGCACAATGGCACAGGGTCGGCGTGCCGTCGTCGGCTGCGCGATGCCGGGATCACAAGGCCTCACGCATGGTGAAGACTGCACGTCATGGGATTCGACGTACACGCGGTGATCACGCTCCGCAAGGCTCCGTCCGAGGCGTTGATGACGGAGCTCGATCATCGCTTCGGCCTCGCCTCGCACGAGCTGGGGACCAAGACGGTGAGCATCACCGAGCACGTCTCGGTGAACGATGAGGCGGACGCGCTCGCGTTCGTGCGCGGGCTCGTGGAAGAAGCGATCCCGCAGGGCGCAGTGATCTCCGAGTTGAACGCGTCCGCCGACGCCGGCTGAGCAACGGCGAGGACGCCCGGCACGGGTGTACAGGCGGTCGCGTCCTGCTTGACCGGATGGTGCACGCCCGGACGATCCAGTCATCTGATCCTCGCGAACCACGCCATGTCCCCGGCGCGCCGGAGTTCTCGGCACCGGCGCGGCCCGCCAGGACCGCGACGAGCCGGAGGGTTCGACATGGCCGATGTGAGGATCCCGATCTGCTTGGTGTGCGGTTCCGATCTGACGCGTGGTGACCGATCGTGCAGATCCTGCGCTCGCGTCGACCACGCGTCCACACGCGTCCAACGCGTCCAACGCGTCCGCACCCGTTCTGCAGCTGGCGCCCACGTCCGAGGGCACCGATGACACCGAGCAGCACTCCCGCGCCAGGGCGTGCGCGGCCGTGCTCGTCGGGATCCTCACGGTCATCGCCGGTGCGGCGGCTCACGGCGATGGCGTGCTGGCCACCGTGGCCGCACGTACGTCCCTGGCGGCGTCGGCACCTCGGTCAGCTGCGCCTCCAGCTGCCCAGATCCCCGCGTCGCCGGTGACGATCGCATCCGAGGCCACAGCCCTGCCGTCCCAGGTCGCGGAGGGTTCCGCCGCTTCGACGACCATCGCTCCAGCCGAACCGGTGGTGGAGATGGCCGTTGCGACCGAACCGGTGGCGACCGTGCCGGTGGCGACCGATCCGCCAACCGTGATCGAGCAGCTCCTGGACGACACGATCACGCCCGGAAGGCACCGGCCTCGCTGGCCGAACGCAGCGGGCGCGCCGGTCACGGACGAACCGGTCACAGACGAACCGGCAGCAGATGAACCGGTAGCGGACGAACCGGCCAACACCGACGCGCCCGACGAGTCACCGACGGCCGTTGTCGATGACACCGCCACGACCTCGTTCGCGCCGAGCCCGGCCACAACCGTCGCCCCGGCGCCGTCGACCACTGTCCGGCCCGCCACGACGACGACCGTGCGGCCGACGACGACCACCTCACCCCCGGTCCCACCGACGACGACGACCGAACCGCCGCCGACGACCGAACCGCCGCCGACGACCGACCCGCCGACCACGACGACCGACCCGCCGACGACGACCGACCCGGGGCCGCCGATCACCGATCCGAGCCCTTGACCGACGGGTCAGCCGTCAGCAGTCCGGGCTCGGGACTCAGCCGAGGTACTCGCGGAGGCGTCGTTCGGCGTCGTCACCGAACAGGATCTGCGCGACCTCCTCGAGCCCGGCCGAGGTTCGGACATCCTCGGCGCGGACGACCTGTTCGATCTTCGAACGGCGGCGCATGAAGTCTTCGAGCCGCGTGATCATCTCTGTCGTCGCCGCCAGGTGGAGCTCGACCCTCAGGTAGTCGGCGTTCTCCATGATGTCCTCGCCCATGCGTGGGTTGTCGCGGATCGCCTCGAGCATCGAGAACGCCCGCCGCCCGTATCGACGCCACAGGCGATCGCTGAGGGGTTCGACATCGGGCTTGGTGCGCAGCGCGTCGAGCTTGATCAGGCGGGCCTGGCGGTAGAACTCCGCCCGGGTGGCGGCGGCCGGCTCGCCGTACCAGTTCTGCAGATCGGCCTCGAGCGGTACCCCGAGCGACTCGACAGCCTCGGCCACCTCCTCACCGACGTTGAGGCAGTCGGTGAGCTTGCCGCCGAAGACGGTGACCAGGCGCATCCGGCGATCCGTCTCGATCGCGTGCTTGCGGCTGAGCGACGTCCAGTCGACCTCCTTCTGGTCGCCCCCCGACGACGTGACCACGAGTGGCCGGACACCCGAACGCTCGGCGATCACGTCAGCGGCGGTGAGCGGCTGCTGCAGCGCGAGTCGACGATTGATCTGATCGAGCAGGAACTCGCGGTCGACGTCATCGACCTTGGTGAACGGCTCGTCGATGCGGGTGTCGGTCGTGCCGATGACCGATCGGCTGCCCATCGGGATCACGTAGAACAGCCGCTGGGTGTCGTCGAAGAAGGCGAGCACCCGTTGGTGCTCGTCGGTGGTGAGCCGCGGCACGACGAGGTGGATGCCTTTCGAATACACGATGCGGTGATCGGTCGTGGTGCCCCACGACCGGTTGAGCTCGTCGACGAACGGCCCCGCGGCGTTGACGATCACCTTCGCCGAGGTGCGATGAGCTCCTCACCGCTGTCGACGTCGCGCAATCGGGCCACCCAGCGCTCGCCGCTGCGCTCTGCGACTGACCAGTTCGACGTAGTTCGCGGCGGTTGCGCCGGCCTCGATCGCTGAACGCACGAACGAGAACACGAATCTCGCGTCGTTGTCGACGAGGTACGCGTCGCGGTACTCGATGCCGCCACGGACGTCGGTGGTGTCGATCACCGGTTCCTCGTCGCGGATCTTGGCGACGCTCAACAGGCGCGGGTGGCGCGTGCCGAACTGCCCGATGCCCCAGTAGCCGAGCGCCCCGAGCGCTGCGAACCACGGCGGGTAGGGCGACGAATGGTCGAGGCTGGCGAGGAAGCTGATCTCCTTGATGTTGTCCGGGTACGCCTTCATCAGACGGTTCCGCGACCGGCACAACTTGAACACGAGCAAGAGCTCGTAGTGCTCGAGGTACTTGAACCCGCCCCACACCAGGTTCGACGACTCCTGGCTCGTGAAGTGGCCGAAGTCACCGCGGTCGATGAGTGCGACCGACGCACCCCGACCGGCGAGCGCAGCGGAGGTCACCGCGCCGTTGATCCCACCGCCCACGACGAGGACGTCGAAGCTCCCCCCACGAAGTTGGTCGATGTGCGAGAGCCGCAGTGCCATGCACCAATTCTGCCGTCTTGGGCAGGCGGATGCGCGGGTGATGCGGAAGCGCTCACCCGATCTGTCGGCCGAGCACCGGAGGCAACCACTCCTCCAACCGCTCCCACATCGCGTCCCCGCTCTTGGCGAGCAGATGTCCGTCTCCGGGGAGGCGCACCAGTTCGCCCGAGCCGGCGATCATCTGAACCATCTCGCTGGCCTCGATCGGCAGGATCTCGTCTCGTTCGCCGTGGAACAACAACAGCGGTCGACCCGCCAATCCTCCTGCCAACTCGCATCCGGCCGACTGGGTCGCGAACGTCACCACGCCGGCCACCATCGCGTCGAGGCCCACGGCGACCCGCACGGCAACCGCACCACCGAAGCTGTGCCCCATCACCACCACCCGCTGCGCACCGGCGCCACCGATCGCGAGCTGCACGGCGGCTGCGACGTCGATGCAGCACGCGTCCAGATCGTTCGGTCTGCGGTAGCTGACGCGGAGCACGGGCACGCCGCGTGCGGCCCACGTGACCCCGAGCCGGTGATACAGGCCCTCGGCGGGACCCAGCAGGCCGCCCATGGCGCCACCGCACAGCACGAGCGCGGCCGCCGGCTCCTCGTCACCGATCGGTTCGTGCCACAAGACGGTGAGCAGGCCACGCATCGAGAACATCTCGACGTGACGAAGGGTTGGCGTGAGCATCACGTCCTGCGTGGCGATCACGCCCACCAGTTCGAGCGGTGTCTGCCCAGCCGGACCGAGGTCACCGTCAGATGTCATCGTCCGAGGTCATCGTCCGAGGTCATTGGTCCTGCCCATCTTCGGTACCCTAACGCCAGCATGTCGCCCGCCGAGCCCCTGGACGATCACCCCGTGGAGGCCACGGCCGACGCCGTGGCCGACCCCTGGCGCGACACCGACACCGCCACCGCCACCGCCACCGACACCGACGTCGATCTCTCCGACCCCGAGCAGCTCCGACTGGCCGTCCGCATCGGACTCTCCTGGATCGAGTTGCGCCGCGGTGCCGCGATGAGTGCTCTGCGCGACCACCTGTTCGGGAGTGGCGACGACGCACTCGAACAGGGTCAGATGGACACCCTCGACCTGCTCGCGCAACAGCCGAGCTGGCGGATGAGCGAGCTCGCCGATGCGCTCCGTGTCGACCCCTCCACAGCCACGCGCGCCGTTCAGCGCCTGGTGCGTTCTGGTCTTGCCAGCCGAAGCCCCGGTGACGACGACGGCCGCGTCGTGATGGTCACGATCACCGACGCCGGCGTGTCTCGCCGCGCCGACGTCGCAGAGCGCCGAGGTCGCCTGATGGCCTACCTGTTGGGGATGTACGCGCCCGACGAACGCGTCCAGCTGGCCGACATGCTCGAGCGCTTCGTGGCCGCCCTCGACGGTTTTGTTTCCCGGACCGGCTCCTGACGAGGAGCCTGGAGCGGCCTCGATCGACACGCCGATCGCCCACGGCGGCTGCGAGCGAGGTGCGTTAGGGTCGACGCCATGGCCGATCGGACCGCGTTCACCGAGGAGGCGATGCAGTACGCCCCCCAGCTGTACAGCGCTGCCCTGCGAATGACCAGGAACTCCGCCGACGCCGAAGATCTCGTCCAGGAGACCTTCCTCAAGGCATATCGCAGCTTCGGCTCGTTCCAGGAGGGGACCAACCTGCGCGCCTGGCTGTTCCGGATCCTCACCAACACGTTCATCAACACCTATCGCGCCAAGCAGCGACGACCGACGGAGACGGACCTCGACGACGTCGAGGACCTGTACATGTACAAGCGGATCGGCGCCCTTCACGCGACGTCGCGCAGCGCAGAGGACCAGATGTTCGACCTCTTCACCGATGACGAGGTGAAGCAGTCGCTGGAGGAGCTCCCTGAGTCGTTCCGACTGCCCGTGCTGCTCGCCGACGTGGAGGGATTCGCCTACAAAGAGATCGCCGAGATGCTCGACATCCCGATCGGCACCGTGATGTCGCGGCTGCATCGGGGAAGAAAGGCGATGCAGAAGCGGTTGTTCGACTACGCGCAGGCACGTGGCCTCGCAACTCCCTTCGGCGCTTCGACCGAGAGCCCCACAGAGGTCGCGACCCATGGCTGACTGCAACGACACACTGCGAGAACTGGATGCCTTCCTCGACAGCGAGCTGTCCGAGGAGACCCATGTCGCCATCCGCGCCCACCTCGAAGGCTGCCCCGACTGCTTCCAGGCGTTCGACTTCCACGCCGAGCTGAAGGTGGTCGTGTCGCAGAAGTGCAAGTCCGACGAGATGCCGCCCGGCCTGCTCGCCAAGCTTCAGAAGTGCTTCGGCGACCCCGACGAGCCCAACCAGCCGAACGAACGCGGTGGCCGCAGGGTTCCTGACGATCCGTACGCAGCGACCGACGAGCTGAACGCGGGTCCCGACGGGGCCTGATCGGCTCTGCTCGCCCGCCTGCCTGATCGCCGCTGGTTGGCTGGATCCGGTGCGCCACTGGCTACGCTGGCGCCCATGCTTGCCGCGAACATCTGGCACTGGTGGATCGGTGTGATCCTCACCCTCGCGTCCGTGCTCGGCGTGGTCGCCGTCGTCGGTGGCTACCTCAAGCAGGTCACCGCCCAGCGCTACCCCGGCAAGCGCGCCCGCCGCGACGACTGACCGGCGACCGGTACTCCCCGGTGCAGCCGTGACGATCGAACCTTCGACCGACGGTGCCAGCCCCGCCGACCCTCGTTCGCGCCGCTCGCAGCTGTCGCGGTCGCTCCTCGACACACTCGAGCCCGTGCTTGCACGCTGCACTTTTCCCGCCCCGGGCACTCCCGTCACCTGCGCGGTCTCCGGAGGCGCCGACTCGATCGCCCTCCTCGTCCTCGCCGCCACAGCAGGCTGTCGACCAACGGCTGTCCACGTCGACCATGCCCTGCGGCCTGGTTCTGCCGCTGAGTTCGAGGTCGTGACATGGGCTGCCGAGCGACTCGGCGTCCCCGCCAGGAGCGTGACGGTGCAGGTGGGCGAGGGTCCGAACCTCGAAGCACGGGCCAGGGAGGCCCGCTACGCGGCACTCCCCACCGATGCGCTCACCGGCCACACCGCCGACGACCAGGCCGAAACCGTCGTGATCAACCTGCTGCGCGGCGCCGCCCTCGACGGGCTGGCCGGCATGCGGCCAGGTCATCGCCGCCCGCTGCTCGCCCTTCGGAGGCACGAGACCCGCGAGATCTGCACGGAGCTCGGGCTCACCGTGGTCGACGATCCGTCGAACGACGACCGGCGGTTCCTGCGCAACCGTGTGCGTCACGACCTGCTGCCCGCCCTGACGGAGGCGGCCGCTCGAGACCTCGTGCCCGTGCTGGCGAGGCAGGCCGATCTCCTCCGTGACGAGGGCGATCTCCTCGATGAACTGGCCGCCGCGCTCGACCCGGCCGACGCTCGCATCCTCGCTGCGGCACCGATCGCCTTGGCCCGACGGGCGGTGCGGCGCTGGTTGAGCGGCGATGGCCACCCACCCGACGCCGCCACCGTGCAGCGGGTGCTCGACGTGGCTGCTGGCAGAGCGCTCGCGTGCGACGTCGGCGGCGGTCGGCGCGTCAGCCGCTCGCACCAACGGCTCACCCTCCACGGCACGTGAACCGCAGCCGGCGGGATGCGTGCCTCCCAGCGGCGACCCTGCACCCGACTCGCACCCGACGCGCACCCGACCCTGCACCAGACGCGCAGCCGATTCGGCCGCCTCGCCTGAAAGGAATCGATCCCCGGTCGGATATCCTGGAAGCTCGATGTCGCGCCCACGAGTGAGTCCCTGATGCCACCCCGTCTCCGCGGGAAGTGGGCCCTCGGGATCACCCCGCGCAACTTCACCTGGATCATGAAGGACAAGCTCGCCATCTGCGAGCGCCCTGGTGGTTACGGCGACAACCACCGTCGGGTCCGCCGCCAGGAGGAGATCATCTGGTTGCGCGAGAACGGCTTCGGTTGCCTCGTCAGCATCATCCCGGCGCCGCACAACCTGCACAACTACGACGAGTTGTCGTTGCCGTATCGGCACCGGCCCTTCACCGGCGTCGACGACCTCGACCTGTGGCTGAAGACGTTCTACACCGAGCTCCACGCATTGCTCGAGAACAACGTGAAGGTGATCGTCCACAACGAGAACGTCGACGATCGCCTCGTCGGCATCATGGGCGGCTACATCCGCTGGAGCGGCCTCGTCGAGGACCCGTCGCGGGCCATCACCGTCATCGAACGCATCGCCGGCCGTCAACTCGACCCGTTCGGGCGCGAGGTGATGCTGAAGGTGCACGAACTTCGCTGAGCCCTCGGCGACAATGGGGCGATGAGCACCACGCCCGCCAACTGGTACCCGGACCCCACAGGGCGCAACGAGCACCGCTACTGGGACGGCCAGGCCTGGACCGATCACGTCAGCAACCGTGGCATCACAGCCACCGATCCGGTCCAGCAGGCAGCCACCCGACTCGATCGCGTCGACTCGGCACTCACCGTCGGCGACGAGGCCAATCCGGCCCTCATCCAGCGAATGACCTCTGGCGACGGGACGCGGCGCAGCGCAGCCGTCGGACAGCCCGCCTTCGCCGGCTCGGGTTCGATCTTCGACGAGCCCGTGCTGGTCGTGAACCAGAAGGCGAAGATCATCGAGCTCAACAACCAGTACGGCGTGTTCGACCGTGAGGGTCGCCAGTTGGCTGCGGTGAACCAGGTCGGCCAGAGCACGGCCAAGAAGGTCCTGCGCCTGGTCTCGAGCCTCGACCAGTTCCTCACCCACCGGCTCGAGATCACCGACGCCAACAACAACGTGGTGTTGCGCCTCACCCGACCGGCGAAGGTGCTCAAGAGCACCGTCGTGGTGAGCGACGGCCAAGACCGCGAGATCGGCCGGATCGTGCAGGACAACGTGTTCGGCAAGATCCACTTCACCCTGCAGGCCGGCGAGCACACCTACGGCTCGATCAGAGCCGAGAACTGGCGGGCGTGGGACTTCCGGATCGAGGACCACACCGGCACCGAGGTGGCCCGGATCACCAAGACCTTCGAAGGCGTCGCGAAGACCCTCTTCACCACGGCCGACAACTACGTGGTGCAGATCCACGCCCGGCTGCCACAGCCACTCAACGCGCTGGTCGTGGCGTCCGCGCTGTCGGTCGACACCGCCTTGAAGCAGGACTCACGCGGCTTCGGCTGATCCGAGGGCCGACCGGGTCGAGGGGCGGCCAGATGTCATCCGGCGCCGACGACGTCAACGATGACGTCGGCCTGGTGGATGCTCTTCACACACACCTGGCCGCCGCTGAGACGCACGGGCACCACAGCGGTCGCGACCCGGTTCGACACCGACGCGATGACGGTGCCGGATCCGTGACCCTCGTTGCACGGGTAGGCGAACACGCTGGTGCCGCTTCCGCCCGCGACCAAGGTGATCGCGAGCATCGCGGTCGTGGCATCGGCGGGGACGCCACCGAGTCCCGCCACCTGCACGGGGACGCCACTCTGGCCGACGCCACCCGAGGATCGGGAGTCGAAGATCCGCAGCGGATCCACCGTCGACACCTTCGACGGTCCCGCCCACACCCCGGTGACATCGATGATCACGTCGGTGGACACCGAACTCGT
Source organism: uncultured Acidimicrobiaceae bacterium (assembly GCA_963791635.1). Taxonomy (GTDB): domain Bacteria; phylum Actinomycetota; class Acidimicrobiia; order Acidimicrobiales; family Ilumatobacteraceae; genus VFMC01. The sequence continues at coordinate 172,666 of CAWBTC010000017.1, read as the reverse complement.
GAGGCACCACCCCGACGGGCTGACCCGCATCGTCATCGCGAATGACGACACGGCGTCGGCACCGATCGCGGTGCTCCACAGACCCTGACCGCAGAAGCCCAGCGAGAACGTGCCGGCGGCATCGGGGTTCACGAACGTGACAGCGACCGACAGTGCCTGCGCATCGCCGGGAGCGCCGAGCAGGGAGTTGGCGATCTGGATCTGGTTGCCGGGGGCGAGGCGACCCGTGGTGCGCGTGTCGAGCACGCGGTTCGCCGTGATCGGCTGGAGTCCCACACCGGTTGCCGCCTGTGCGGCGAGCACCTCCACCTTCACCTTCGCCGCGGTGTTGGTCATCACGCAGATCTGACCCTTCGCCACACGCACCATCGAGGTACCGACAGCAACACCGTCGCGACGGAAGCTCAGCTGTGACGCGACGGGTGCACCGGTCTCGCACGCGTAGGCGACGAGGTACCCCGACCCGGAGGCGCCGGCGACGGTGAGTCGTACGAGCACGCCGGACGTCCCCGACGGCACACCGCTGAGGCCACTGACCTTCACGGCCTGACGCGTGAACGCTGCGAGCGATCCTGCGCTCCAGGTCGAGTCGTAGGCGGTCTTCGGCGAGAAGAACTGCCACGACGCGCCAGCGGCAGGTGCCGTCGGCGCAGTGTTCGTCGGCACCGCAGGCGCCGGAGCGGCCGTGACGGGTGGGGTGGTGACCGGTGGCATCGTGGTGGCGGTGCCACCCGAACCGGCCGGCGGGAGCGTGCTCGGCGTTGCCGGCAGCACGCCGCCGGGCTGGGGCGCAGGAGTGGTGTTCCGACAGCCGTCCACCGCTCGCACGATCGGTGTGGGGTTCACCGCAGCACCGCCCTTGGGGTGCACCTCGAAGTGCAGGTGGGCGCCGGACGCATTGCCAGTGCGGCCCACGTATCCGATGATCTGGCCTGCCACGACCTTGGAGCCGACCTTCAGATCGGGGGCGAACGCCGACAGGTGAGCGTAGAAGAAGTAGGTGCCGTCGTTGCCCGTGAGCCACCAGGCGTTGCCCGACAGCGAGCCGGAGCGATCGAGGGTCTGCTTCGACAGTGTGCCGTCCTGCACCGCGTAGACGTACTGACCCGCCTTTGCCATGACGTCGACGCCCTCGTGGAGACGACCACCGCCGCGCGGCGCCTGCCACGAGTCGATGAACCAGCACGGTCCCTGAGCGGGGAAGGCACTGAGGTTCACCGCCAGCTGGCCGACTGCGGGTGTCGTCGTGCCCGGCATCGTGGTGACCGTCGCGCCGGCGGGCAGACACAGCTGCATCCCTGGGAACAGTGGCGACGCGGCGCTCGTCGCGTTAGCCGAGTAGAGCGCGTTCATCGACACGCCCGTCTTCTTCGAGATCGCGAACCATGAGTCGCCCGACACGACGGTGTACATCGTCGTGCAGTTCGTCGGCGCAGCAGCGACCACCCGCGCCTGTGAGGTAGCCGCGGTCGGTGCCGCTGCAGGCAACGCCGGCACGACCAACACCATCGACGACAGCGCGACGATCCACCGGTTCGAGGAGCGCCGCGCCGGGCGCGCGAGCAGCGGACGTTGCACCCGAGCCGAGAGGCGGTTCCACAGGGAGAGATGGCGGAGGTCGTCACGAGACACGGTGGCTCCCGTCCCCGCAGGGGACGGCTCGGCGCCCGTCCGCTCATTCATGCATTCCTGGTATCGGCGCGGTGCGGGACGCCCTTGAGGATGGCGTGCCAGACTCGCCGGATGTCATCGGTCATCGTGATGGGAAGCGCTCAACAGCTCGTGCAGCCGGATCGAGTGGTCGTCAGCCTCGGGTTGTCGGTCGTGGCTGCCGACGCAGCAACAGCGCTCGACCAGGTCAGCGAACGCTCGATCACCCTCGGTGACCGACTCTCACAGCTCGGGTTCGATCGGCGCGACTGGGTGACCGACGGGGTCACGGTGGCCGAGGAGTGGGAGTACCGCCGCGATCAGAACACCCTGGTGGGCCACCGTGCCTCGAACGCGATCACCGTCACCATCGACGAGCCCGACCGGCTGCCAACACTGCTCCGGCTGGCCGTCGGTGACGCCGGAGCCCAGGTACGCAACCTGGTCTGGGAAGTCGATGCCGAGCACCCGGTGCGCCACGACCTCCTCGGACGCGCCGCGCTCGATGCCCGCCGGCGGGCCGACGCGTACGTGACGGCGCTCGGCATGCAGCTCGGTGCGGTGGAGCTCGTCAGCGAGGTGCCGATCTCCACTGGCCCGGGCCCGATGCCGGTGGCCGAGCAGGGGCCGATGATGCGTGCCATGACGGCATCCGGCAGCGAGATGGCGGTGAGCGCCGGTCAGATCGAGCTGTCGGCCCACGTCCACGTGCGATTCGCGATCCTCCAATCGGGCAGCTGACCGGGTAGCGTTCGAGCCATGGGCGGTCAACGATTGCTCGTGAGCGGGATGGGAGGCGAGCTCGGCTGCCGTGTCGCATCACTGCTCGAGCAGGAACCCTGGGTGGGTTCGCTGTGCGGCATTGATGTCGACCCGCCTCGCCGCCGTCTCCGCAAGACCGAATTCCACCGCATCGAGCCTTCCGACCGTGACCGCATCGTCGATGTGGTCACCACGTTCGATCCGCATGTGCTGATCCACCTGGCCGTCTGGGAGCCCGACGCTCGCGCCGGCACGGCCCATGCCAAACAGTTCACCAACGACGCGACCACCGCGATCCTCGGAGCTGCCGCGGAGTGCCCGTCGCTGGAAGGCATCGTGGTGCGCAGCGGAATCGAGATCTACGGACGCAGCCGACATGCACTCACCCGCCCCGACGAGACCGTCGCCCCCGACCCCACCAGCGAGTTCGGCCGGATGGTGGAACGGATCGAGACCGTCGCCCAGTCGGTTGCCGACCGCATCGGCGTTGCCGTCGGCGCCCTGCGCCTCGCGCCCGTGCTCGGCCCGCATGTGCCGAGCCCGCTCGGCCGGCTGCTCCGCCAGCCCGTCGTGCCGTTCAGCATCTTGGCCGATCCTCCGTTCGCAGTCGTCGAGGATGCCGATGCTGCGCGTGCCTTCGTGGCCGCAGCGAAGCTCCGCCTCCAGCAGCCGGTCAACGTCGTCGCGCCCGGGGCGATCACCGGTCTGCAAGCGATCATGCGCGGCAAGCGCATCCCGCTCCCGCTCGTCGGGCCCGAGTGGTACCTCGCCCGGCAGTTGTCGCACCTCGGGGGCGCACCGATCCCGGAGCACGTGATGGAGGTGTTGCACCGCGGTCGGTTGGCCGACGGCGGTGCTGCACTCGACGTCCTCGGCATCGTGCCGACCACGACCACACCCGAGGTGATCGATCGCCTCTTCCGTTGGGAGAGCGTCGTGCGGATCACCAAGCCGCAGATGCCCGCAGCCAGCTTCCACGGAGTCGCCTGACATGGCACAGCTGATCGAGCTTCCCCGACGAGCAGTGGCCTCGACCGCGAGTGCAGTCATCGCTCCGTTCAAGCCACTGCTCCCCGACCACTCAGTCGACGAGTGGGGCCGAGACGATCACCTCGTGCGGCTGCTGTGGCCGATCGCCCGCCTGCGCTGGAACGTGAGCGTCGGCGGACTGCACCACCTCCCGGCGAAGGCGGGTGCGCTCCTCGTCACCAACGAGCGCCGGTGGTCGTTCAGTCCGCTCTACGTTTCCTGGGCGCTGTCGCAGGTGACGGATCGCCCTGTGCGCTTCGTCGGCCGCCCCGACCATGCACCCTTCGGCGCCGGGCTTCGACGGATCGGAGCCCTGCTCGACAACCCGGCCGAGGTGCACGGCGCGCTCCGCCATGGCGAGCTCGTGGTGATGGCCACCTCCAGCACCAACCACCCGCGATTTGCCGGCATCGTCGACCACGAGCTCGTCGGTGCTGCGGTCACCGCGGGAGTGTCGGTCATCCCGGTCGCGTCGATGAGCAGTCTGTTCAACCGCACCGCTCGCGCCGAGGTAGGTCCGCCGATACGCCTCCGCAAGAAGCGACGCGGTCCACTGGCCGAGATCGAGATCGCTGAGGCCGCACAACGTCATCTGCAGCGCATCCTCGACGAGCTCGGCGGCGTGCAGACGGGCATGGCTGCGATCGACTGGCTCGGGGAGGGCTGATGGCGTACGCACGGTCGTCCGACGGGATCCGTCTGCACTACGAGGTCCTCGGTCGCCACAGCGCGCCTGCGGTGCTGATGATCCAGGGCCTTGGCGCCGACAAGCACGGCTGGGACATGCAGCGCTTCGTGCTCGCCGCCCGATACCGGGTGATCGCCCTCGACAACCGCGGCGCAGGACGCAGCGACAAGCCGTTCGGCCACTACAGCCTCGAGCAGATGGCCGATGACGCAATCGCCGTGCTCGACCATGTCGGTGTCGACTCTGCGCACGTCGTGGGTGCCTCGATGGGTGGGGCGATCTCACAGATCGTCGCTCTGAGGCACCCCGAACGAGTGCGGTCGCTGACGCTCGCGTGCACCGCGTGCCGCAACCACGACTGGCGCCGCGAGCTGCTCACCGGTTGGGCCACCCATGCCAGTGAGCGAGGCATGGGGGCGATGACGCGCGAAGCCGCCCGCTGGGTGATCGGTCCACGCTCGTTCCGCCGGCTGCTGCCGGCGTTCGGTTGGCTCGGCCCGCTCGCGATGGGCCGGACATCACATGCCTTCGTGGCGCAGGTGCGAGCGATCCTCGCCACCGACGAGACCATGGCCGACCGCCTCGGCGAGATCACCGTGCCGGCGCTCGTGATGGTGGGCAACCAGGACATCCTGACCCCGCGTGGCGACAGCGAGGAGATCGCCGATCGGTTGCCGAACGCGGAGCTCGTCGTGATCTCCGGCGCTGCGCACGGCTTCATGGTCGAGCACGCCACGACGTTCAACCGGGTGCTGCTCGAGTTCCTCGGTCGGGTCACCCGCGAACAGGCATCCGCTGCCGACGCGCTCGCGCCCACCGGATGATCCAGCGCGATCCGAAACCCAAGCGGGTCGCGATCGTCGGTGCCGGCCTCGCTGGGCTGATGGCCGCAGGTGAGCTTCGGGCGCGGGGACACGACGTGGTCTTGTTCGACAAGGGCCGCTCGCCCGGTGGTCGCCTCGCCACGCGCCGGATCGGCGATGCCCGCCTCGACCACGGGGCGCAGTTCTTCACCGTGCGCTCCGAGCAGTTCTCCGCCCATGTGCGCGAGTGGCAAGACGCAGGTGTGGTGTTCGAGTGGTGCCGGGGCTTCGGCCCCGACCCCGACGGCCACCCTCGGTACGCGGTCCACGGCGGGATGAACGCACTCGCGAAGCACCTTGCCCGCGATCTCGACGTTCGATGCGATTCGCTCGTGTTCTCCCTCCACCGAGGCGAAGCGGCCGGCGGCGCGCACCCCTGGGAGGTGAAGCTCGACGACAACACCGTGCATCACGCCGACGGGCTCATCGTCACCTGCCCACTGCCACAGACCTTCTCGCTGCTCGTCTCGGCCGAGGTGGCGATGCCCGAGGAGTTGTGGCGCACCGAATACGACCGCACGCTCGCGCTGCTGGTCGTGCTCGACCGGCCGAGCGTCGTGCCCGCCCCGGGCGGTGTGCAGGCCGACCCCTCGTTCACCTTCGTCGCCGACCACCACGCAAAGGGCATCAGCCTGCTGCCCGCCGTCACCCTGAACGCCAACCCCGAGTGGAGCGAGGCGCACTGGGATGACGATCCCGTCACAGCGCACGACGCGCTGATGGAGCTGGCCCGTCCATACCTGGGCGACGCCGTGATCGTGGAGAGCCAGCTGAAGCGGTGGCGCTTCGCCACGCCACGCCGCATCTGGCCCCACCCGCACTGGAGCCCCGACGACCTGCCGTCCCTCGCGGTCGCCGGCGACGCGTTCGCCGGACCCCGGATGGAGGGCGCAGCACTGAGCGGACTGTCCGCCGCCGCCGCCGTCGCGTGACCAATGGGCGGCGCACACAGACATGGTCTCGGACACGGACAGGCCGAGGTCGCCGCGCCGATCGAACGGATGCTGCGCATCGTGGTGGCCGTCTGTGGCGCGCTCACGTTGGTCGGCCTCGTGCTGCTCTGGCCGTCGGGAGATCGCACGTCGCGCGACCCTGCGTTCCTCGATGCCGACCCCATCGCGGCGCGAGTCCAGACGGTCACCGTCCAGCCGTGTTCGTACGACGCGACCCTGGCGTGCTCCCTCGCCCAACTGAGCATCACCGAAGGCGACTCGTCTGGCGAGGTGTTCACCTTCGAGGAGTCGACCGCCGGAGCCAGCAAACGCCTTGCCGCCGGAGATGACGTCCAGGTGCTCGCCTCGACCGCGATCGACGGCACCACGAACTACTCGTTCTACGAGTACGAGCGCTCCACACCGATGCTGCTCTTGCTGTTGCTGTTCGCCATGGCGATCCTCGTGCTCGGGCGATGGAAGGGTGCAGGTGCGCTCGCCGGTCTGGCGGTCAGCCTGGGGGTCATCGTCGTCTTCCTGCTGCCATCGCTCCTCGACGGAAACCAGGCAGTGCTGGTGGCGCTGGTGGCGGCCTCGGTGATCGCATTCATCGCGCTCTACCTCGCCCACGGCGTGAGCTCGATGACCACCGTTGCCTTGCTCTCCACCTTCGCCGCCCTCGTGATCACCGGCGTGCTGTCGTGGATCTTCGTGCGGCTGGCGAACTTCACCGGCTACACCGACGACAGCACGCAGATGCTCGATGCGCTGCAAGTACCGATCGATCCGCGCGGCATCCTGCTCGCCGGCATCGTGATCGGTTCGCTCGGCGTACTCGACGATGTGACCGTCACCCAGGTGTCAGCCGTTGCCGAACTGCGCGCCGCACAGCCCCACCTCGGGTCGATCGATCTGTATCGCAGCGCGCTGCGCATCGGGCGCGACCACATCTCGTCCACCGTCAACACCTTGTTCCTCGCCTACGCAGGAGCGGCGCTGCCGTTGCTCCTGCTGTTCAGCGAGGCCGGTCAATCGGTCGGTTCGATCGTGACACGCGAGCTCGTGGCCGTGGAGGTGGTGCGCTCGTTGGTGGGCTCGATCGGTCTCGTGTCGGCCGTGCCGATCTCGACGTGGTTGGCTGCACACGTGCTGCCACCCACTGCTGCCCTTCAGGATCGCCCACATCGCACTGATGGGTCGGGCGGATGATCCCGCTCGACGATGTGCTCCGCGAGCGCATGCGCCGCCACCTAGCCGACCACTCGGTGCGCACGATCGCGCCTGACGACCGCAAGCGTGCTGCCGTCGCGATCGTCGTGGTGGACAGCGCTGCCGACGATCACGACGACCCGTATGAGGTGACAGCCGATGCGCTCGCCGTCACCCCCGGCGACATCGCCGGCTTCGACGGTCGGATGCGGGGCGTGTCCGGCGGCGCCGCGTTCCTGCTGTGTCGGCGAGCGTGGCGGATGAACCGCCACGGCGGTCAGTGGGCGCTGCCGGGTGGTCGCGTTGATCCTGGCGAGACGCCCGTGGAGACCGCGCTGCGCGAGCTCGACGAGGAGCTCGGCGTCCGCCTCGGCCAGGACGCCGTGCTCGGCATTCTCGATGACTACGCGACGCGCTCCGGCTACGTCATGACCCCGGTGGTCGTGTGGGGCGGCGCCGGCCTCACGCTCGCGCCGAACCCCGATGAAGTCGCCCATGCGTACCGCATCGGCCTGCACGAACTGTGCCGCGCCGACTCGCCCCGCTTCGTGGCGATCCCCGAGAGCGACCGGCCGGTGGTGCAGGTGCCCCTCGGTGGCGACCTCATCCATGCGCCGACGGGTGCGGTGCTCGTGCAGTTCCGATGGGTGGGCATCGAAGGCCGGCTCCATGAACGCGTCGACGAGTTCGAGCAACCGGTCTTCGCCTGGAAGTGATCGACCCACGCCGATGAGCGAACGCGACGTCATCACCGCCACAGAACGGCCAGCCACCCGTGCCTCGATCACCGCAGATCTCCGCGCCCTCGGCATCGACTCGGGCGACGTCCTCGTGGTGCACACGTCGATGTCCACGCTCGGCTACGTCGTCGGCGGCCCGCACGCCGTGGTGGAGGCGTTGCTCGATGCCGTCGGCCCCAGCGGCACCCTGACGATGCCCGGCCACAGCAGTGACTGGTCGGATCCGGCGCAATGGCAGAACCCACCGGTTCCCGAGTGGTGGTGGCCGATCCTGCGCGAGCACATGCCAGCGTTCGATCCGCACCTCACGCCGACGCGTCAGATGGGCGCAGTAGTGGAGACGTTCCACCGCGTGCCCGGTGTGCAGCGCAGCCAACACCCGATGGTGTCGCACCTCGCATTCGGCCCGCAGGCGCCGACGATCATCCAGGAGCACTCACTCGCCGACGGCTTCGGTGAGCGGTCGCCTCTCGCCCGCTTGTACGACCTCGATGCCGTCGTCGTGCTGATCGGCGTGGGGCATGCGAACAACACATCGCTGCACCTGGCCGAACACCGTGCCGACTGGCAGGGCAAGCAGCGCTCCACGCAGGGCGCGCCGGTGCTCGTGGACGGGGTGCGCACGTGGGTCACCTTCGACGACGTGGAGATCGCCACCGACGACTTCGAAGCGGTCGGCGCAGCGTTCGCTGCCACGGGAGCGCAGCGCGTGGGTGCCGTGGGCGCTGCGGTCACATCGGTGATGTCGCAGCGAGCGCTCGTGGATTTCGCCGCCGAGTGGTTCGGGACGCATCGGCCCGCCTCGCTCGCGCCCTCTGCCCGACCGACGAGCAGGCCTGACGCGAACCTTCGACTCAGGCCGGGTCAGTCGTTGCCGCACTCCTCGCGGAAGAACACTGCGAGGCGGTCGTTCGCCTCGGTGATCTGATCGTCGTCGAGGCCGGCCAGCACGTCTGCGTACTGTGGATCGGTGGCGAGTGCCACGAAGTCGAAATCAGCCTGCTCGAACGCGTCGATGAGCGCCTCGGTGGTGGCGCCCACCAGCGCCGCGTCGTCGGCAACCGCCTCCGGGGCAGAGTCCATCAGCGCCTCCACAGCATCGCGAAACCGCGAGAACACGTCACGCAGCTGCTCCACCGGGGCGTCCTCCGTGGACTCGAACAGGGCATCGCCCTCCGCCTGCAGCGCCTCGAAGTTCTCGACGTTCGTGCAGAAGTCAACCGACGATACGGGGCCACCGGAAGCACCGTCGTCGGTGCACCCTGCCAAGGGTCCGCCGAGCAACGCCACCAGGCCGAACCACGCAACAGCGAGATGTCTCCGCAACACGTGCACCTCCAGTCCTGCCTGCCCGCACGACGCCAGAAGCCGTTCGGCGCCAGCACGCACGTTACGGCAGATGCATGATCCGGCAGGTTCAGTGCTCGTTCAACGGATCGCTGCGACTGCTGAGGAAGGCCACGACGTCAGCGGAACCGTTCACGACGGCAGCGTCGACGATGGTGCGCTCGTCCCAGAGGGCGACGGAGAGATCGGCACCTGCCTCGACGAGCAGCTCGACCACGGCCAACTGCCCCGCTCGAGCCGCGTGCCAGCACGCGTTCGTGATCTGCTCGCGGTCGACCCTGTCGTTCGGTGCGGCATCGAGCGCATCCCGCACCCGGTCCACATGACCCAGCGGCGCGTCATGCCAGAACTTCGTGACCGCGCCACGGTCTGCGAGACGGCGGGCGGCGAGATACTGGGCGAACACGATCGCATCATCCATCGGCGGGCCACCGGTGAGCACCGCGCCATCTGCCTCCAGGTCGGCGCCGGCGTCGAGCAACGCATCGATCGCGGCCACGTCGTTGCTGCTCGCCGCCCAATGCAGCGGCGTCTCGGCGTGGGCCCCGGCGAATCGGCCGTTCACGTCGGCTCCGGCACGAACGAGCACCGCGATGGTCTCGGCCGCACGCGCGAAGTTGCCCGGCCAGTCGGTCACGACGTGCAGGCTCGTCCGTGACACGTGATCATCACCGAAGCGCTCCGTGGCAAGCCCCGGGTGCTCGACCAGCAACGCCTCGAGCATCCCGACGTCTCCGGTCTGCACGGCCCTCGTCAGCGCAAGCACGCGTGCATCGTCGGCAGGGATCATCAGTGCCGGCCGCTGTGCCCGAAACCGCCGCCACGATCCTCGCCGTCGAGCGAGGTGACCACGTGCCAGGTGACCTCCTCCACACGCTGCACCACGAGTTGGGCGATCCGCTCGCCCCGCGCGAGCTTGAAGTCCTCTGCGGGATCGGTGTTGAGCAGGATCACCTTGACCTCGCCCCGATATGCCGAGTCGATCAGGCCGGGCGCGTTCACGACGCTGATCCCGTGCCTCAGCGCCAAGCCACTGCGCGGCAGCACGAATCCGGCCCAACCGATCGGGATCGCAATCGCGATCCCAGTGGGCACCAATGCCCGACCACCACCGGCCGGAACGAGCGCGTCCTCGCGAGCACGCAGATCGAGACCCGCATCACCTGGATGGGCACAGCTGGGAAGGGGCAGCTCCGGGTCGAGCTGGACGATCGGAAGGGACAGCATCGCTCGGGCAGCCTACGCTCCGAGGCGATGCCACGGCCCTCGACATCCGCTCCACCCCCGACGAACGACGGGCCCGGCGAAACACGCCCCGCCCGACCACCCAGTGTCGACACGCTCGCCCGGTCACTCGCCGGCAGCGGTCTTCCCCACGCGATCTGTGTCGACCTCGCCCGCGAGGCGATCGCCGCCGACGACGTGGACGGCGCACCCGCCCGAGCCGTGGCGTTCCGTCGGACCCTGCTGACGCCCGTGGTGAACGCCACCGGCGTCCTGTTGCACACGAACCTCGGGCGCGCTCCGGTGGCATTCAGCCAGCCGGCACGTGCCGTCAACGTGGAGTTCGATCTCGGCACCGGCGAGCGCGGCTCGCGCCAGCGCGCCGTCGGCCAGCTGTACGCCCGCCTCTGTGGCGCCGAGGCGGCCATGATCGTCAACAACAACGCAGCTGCGGTACTGCTCGTGACGGGGGCTCTCGCTCATGGTCGGCAGGTGCTGGTGAGCCGGGGCGAGAGCGTGGAGATCGGCGGCAGCTTCCGTGTGCCGGAGGTGATGGAACAGTCGGGTGCCCACCTCGTGGACGTCGGCACCACCAACCGCACCCGCCTGGCCGACTACCGACGTGCACTCGGCCGCAAGAACGCCGACGTCGCACTCGTGCTCAAGGTGCACCCGAGCAACTACCGGGTGGAGGGCTTCGTGGAGGAGACCCCGGTCGCTCAGCTCGCGACGCTCGGCGTGCCGGTCGTCGCCGACATCGGCAGCGGGCTGATCGACGCCACCTGCCCGTGGCTGCACGGTCCGCCACCTGCCTGGCTGGCCGGTGAGCCCGCCGCGGTGCAGACCCTGGTCGACGGTGCTTCACTCGTCACGTTCAGCGCCGACAAGCTGCTCGGCGGCCCACAGGCCGGCATCATCGCCGGCAGCGCCGAGTTCGTAGCCGAGTGCAGCCGTCACCCTCTTGCTCGCGCGCTCCGTCCTGGTGGCCTCACCCTCGCCGCCTTGCAGGCCACGGCGCTCTCCTACCTCAACAGACGAGCAGCCGAGGAGGTGCCCTTCTGGCGGATGGTTGCCACGCCCGTCGCGGAGCTCCGGGCCAGGGCCGAGACGCTCGCCGCTCGCATCGACGGTGCGATGGCACTCGCGCTGGAAGCCCTGCCCGGTGCCGGCTCCGCTCCGGGCGCCACCATGGCGTCCTATGGCGTGCGGCTGCGCGGTGACCGGCTGATCCGGTTGCGTGCTGCCGAACCGCCGATCGTGGCCAGGGCGCGCGACGGCCACACGTTCCTGGACCTGCGCACCGTCGATCCGGTCGATGATGATCACCTGGCCGCCACGGCGATCGCCGCGAACTGAGCTCGGCAACCATGCGCGTCATCGCCACTGCTGGTCACGTCGACCACGGCAAGTCGTCGCTGGTACTGGCCCTCACCGGCACCGACCCCGACCGCTTCGCCGAGGAGAAGAAGCGCGGCCTCACCATCGATCTCGGATTCGCCCACACCACGTTTGCGGATGGGACCGAGCTGAGCTTCGTGGACGTGCCGGGCCACGTGCGCTTCGTGCGCAACATGCTCGCCGGCGTCGGTGGCGTGGACGCCTGCATGTTCGTGGTCGCCGCCACGGAGGGCTGGAAACCCCAGAGCGAGGAGCACCTCCGCATCCTCCAACTCCTGGGTCAGCGTTCCGGCCTCGTGGTGCTCACCAAGCGCGACCTGGTCGACGACGAATGGCTCGAACTCCAGACGCTCGACGTGATCGATCGCCTCGCCGGCTCGTTCCTCGCCGACGCTCCGATCGTGGCCGTCAGTGCCATCACGGGAGAAGGCCTCGACGAGCTCCGCAGCCAGCTCACGACGCTGGTGAGCCGCACGACATCGGCCGCCGATCGAGATCGGCCGCGGCTGTGGGTCGACCGCAGCTTCGCCGCCCGCGGCAGCGGCACCGTGGTGACCGGCACGCTCACCGGCGGCTCCTTGTCGGTCGATCAACGCGTCGACGTCGTGCCCGCAGGCCGCGACGCTCGGGTGCGGTCGCTGCAACGGCACGGCCGCGCCGAGACCATCATCGGCCCCGGCAACCGAGTGGCCGTCAACCTGTCGGGGGTGGAGCATCAGCAGATCGAGCGGGGCGATGCCCTCGTGATTGCATCCCAATGGCGACCCAGCCGTCGTGTCGACGCGACGCTCGAGGTGCTCGACGCGCTCGACCACGACGTGTCGCGTCGTGGCGCGTACGTGGCATACGTCGGCTCGGGCGAGTGGCCCACGAAGGTCCGCATCCTCGGCCCGGACACGATCATGCCGGGCGATCGGGGCCTCGTCCGACTGCACTTGTCCAGAGCACTCCCGCTCGTGCGTGGTGACCGTTACGTGCTGCGCGAGTCGGGCCGCAACGAGACCGTCGGCGGCGGCGAGATCCTCGATGTCGCACCGGTGCTGCCCGCCTCGAAGGCTCGCCCGGACGGCACCATCGAGACCCTCGTGGCCGAGCGTGACTGGGTTGACGTCGACGATGTCGAGGCGTGGACCGGCGAGCGGGTGTCCCCCACCATCGACCGGTGGGTCGTCGCACCCGACGCGCTCGCCACAACCGATGCCTCACTGCACGAGCGCATCGCGGCAGCAGGCGCGCTCGGCCTCGACGTCGCCGCGCTCGACGAGCGCGAACGCGCGGTGCTCGCGACGTTCACCGACGTGCGCGTCGACGGCGGTCGTGCACTGCCCGCCGATGCGAAGGATGACTTCGCCGACCATCCGGTGCTCTCACAGGTACGTGCCGGTGGCACCTCGCCGGCCGAACCGACGGGAGTCGATCGGGCCACGCTGCGCGAACTGCTCCGCCGCGGGCTGCTCGTCGAGCGCGACGGCATCGTGTTCCATCCCGAGGCGATCGACACTGCTGCGCACACGGTGGCACGCCTCCTCGTCGCCAACCCCGAGGGCATCACGATGTCGCAGCTGCGCGAAGAGCTCGGCGTGAGCCGCAAGTATGCGCTCCCACTGGCCAACGAGCTCGACGCCCGGGGCGTCACCCGTCGGCGCGGCGACCTTCGGATCGGCGGTCCGCGTTTGCCCGGCTGAGTGACTGCACCCGACGGATCCCACGCCGACGCTCGGTGGGCGCACCCGCCTCCATCGCCCGGGCCGCCTTGGCGATGCTCATGTCGTTGGTGATCACCTCGCCGAACTGATCCGGGTCTGCCAGCAGCCAACTGTGGCTGCCGTCCACCACGGTGCCCTGCACGCCGCTGGCCACGCACAGCGCCTCGAACGACGCACGCGGCACCACCCCGTCGCGACTGGCCCAGATGATCGTGATCGGGGTGCCCCTGTCGCGCATCGTCTCCAGCTCGGCACGGAGGTCGGCACGACGGGCGAGGTTGGCGACCTTGATCAGTGCGCGCGGATGACGCACGAGGTTCGGGATCAGGTCCTCTGCGATCACGGGGAGGACCCGTGTCGCCTGACGGATCGGCCACACGTCGGCGGGGAAGTGCAGGCCCCAGTCCCACAGTGGTCGCTCGGTGATCGACCGCAGGGTGTTCCCGCGCTGCCACGACGACCCGCCGACGGAGTTCACCAGCACCAGCGAGCGGGTGCGTTCGGGGTGGTCGTGGGCAAATCGGATGGCCACGCCACCGCCGAAGGAGTGTCCGACGACCACGGCGGGCTCGTCGATCTCGAGGGCATCGAGCAGGTCGGCCACCCATGCGGCGTATCCACTCAGCGAGAACGACGAATCAGGGAGCTCTCCGGTGTCACCGAAACCGGGCATCGACGGAGCGATGACGCGTACCCCTTCAGCGGCGATCCGCTCGACGACGTCGCGATAGGTGTGCTGTCCGAGCGCCCAGCCGTGCAGCAGCACGACCGGCAAGCCCTTGCCTGCAGTACTGTATGCCGCCGGTCGTCCCTGCACCCACGTGCGCTTATCGACCGCGATCACGTGCGGCGGTGTTCGCTCCTGGTTCACGAGCACCCGACCTGGGCGAGTTGGTCGCAGGAGCCGGCGTCGCGGTCACGTGCGATTCGCCGGCGGTCGCGCACTGCTCGATGAGGTGCCGACGCTCGATTTCGTTCAGGCCGCCCCACACACCATGGGGTTCCCGGGTGGAGATCGCGTCCTCGAGGCACTCGACACAGACGGGGCACGACCGACAGATTGCCTTGGCCACCCGCTCGCGGGCCACACGGAGCTCCTTGCGCTCGGAATGCGGCGGAGGGAAGAAGGCCGCCGAGTGCTCTCCCCGGCACGCAGCATCCTGTTGCCACTCGCGGCCTTCGTACTGTTCGTCGCGACGCAACGCCACGTTCACGCCCCTTTCCGGGGCCAACCCTATGTGGCATCACGCGACCCGCACAATGGCGGGGAACCTCTCAAATGGTGATGCATGAGTCACACGACGGGCGCAACCACGGACAGCCGGACTGCCCAGGAGCCGTCCCCAAGGGCGTCAGGATCGCTCGGTGGCGGCGACGACTGTCTCGTTGACGTCGGTCTCGGCACGATCGGTCGACGGGCGGCGCTCACGGTAGTCACGGGCACCACCCGCTTCGGGCTCGACCTCCAACGTGACCCCGTCGATCGCGACCACGCGCACGGCCTCACCGGCCTGCACCGGCGTCGCCCGGTTGGTGCGGGCACGCCAGCGACCGTTGGCAACCGTCACCACGCCCTCCGGAGAGATGGCGCCGACCGCGGTGCCCAGCTGGCCGATCATCCACTCGCGACCGATGGTGGGGGTCGCGAACCGGGTGCGGGTCATCGACGGCATGCCGACGATGAACGTCAGCATCGTGCCGCCGACGCCCACGAGCATCGTGAGCCAGCCGACACCCATGCTCGTGCCGGGGAGCGCCTCATAGAGCACCAGGCTGCCAACCGCCACGAGGACCACACCGATCCCGGTCCACAGGCGCGGGATGCCAACCTGAACGTCGACCGAGAAGGCGGCAAAAGCCAGCACCAACAGGGCCACCGCCCAGCCGCGGGCGGGAAGCTCGGCCAGGCCGAAGCAGCCGAGGAAGGCGCACACGGCGCCCACCACACCGGCCACGCCGACGCCCGCGGTGAAGAACTCGAACACGAGCAGGCTGAGGCCGATGAGCAGCATCAGATACGCCACGGGCGGGCTGGCGACGGTGTGCATGAGCTGGTCGACGAGACCGAGCTTCGAGAAGCGAACGAGCGTTGCCTGCAGCTCGGCGCCGCCCTCGTCGTTGACACCCTCACTAACGGTGTCGAGCTCGACCCCGTCGGCGATGACGCCGTCCATCGCCGCGACCATGTTGCGGATCGTCGGCACGCCCACGTCGGGCGTGTCGAGCTTGAGGGCACGAAGGGTGCGGGCATCCTGGAACGACAGCGAACCCGAGCGCAACCGATCGGCCGCTGCACCGAAATCGACCTCGGCACCGTCGAGCTCCACGAGGCGACCGGTGTATCCGATGCGACTGCCGCTCACCATCGCGGTCACATCGGCGACGCCCATCAACTGGGCGGGCATGCCATAGAGGCGGGCACTGCCCGACGGACCCACCCAGATGCCGATCGGTACCGGCGAGTCGGCGACGCGTTGGATGAGAGCGTTCATCTCCTCCGGCGAGGCGATGGAGCCACCGGAGTTCACCTGCAGGATCAGTGCCTGCGAGCCGTCGTCGGCCGCGCGCTCGATCGCATCGTCGATCGCTTCGATCACCACACCGTCGAACAGGCCGGTCACCTGGAGCACGTCCACCGGGCCCAAGGCGCCGTCGGTCGTGCCTCCGACGTCGACACCGACGTCCGTGCCATCGGGCGCGGTGGCTTCGGGCGGGGAACTGGCGACGGCGGCACCGGAGGCAAGTCCGGCAGCCACCACGAGGGGGCCGCCGAGCAGGGCGATGACTAGTCTGCGCACAAGTGCCTCCGAAGCGCCTGGTTCCACGAGAGTTCTTCAGCACCACCCGGTTGGTCGTCGTGGCCGGCAAGGGTGGCGTCGGGAAGACCACGGTAACGGCAGTTCTGGCGCGTGCAGCAGCCGACGCCGGACTTCGCGTCCTCGCGGTCGACCTCGACGGCAAGCCCACCCTCGGCGAACTGGTCGGCGATCTGCCGCACCTGTCGCTCACCGCGCCCGCCGCCCTCGCGGAGTACCTCGAAGCACACGGTTTGCGGCGAGTGGCCAAGCGACTCGCGGCGAGCGGCGTCATCGACGTCGTCTCCACCGCAGCACCCGGCATCGACGACATCGTCGTGCTCGGGAAGCTGAAGTCGCTGGAGCGCAGTGGCGACCACGACGTGATCTTCGTCGACGGACCCGCGGCGGGCCATGCGATCACCTTCCTGCTCTCGGCTCGAGGCCTGCTCGACACGGTGCGTGGCGGTCCGATCCGAACGCAGGCCCTCGACGTGCTCGAGATGCTGGCCGACCCCGCCCGCTGTCAGGTCGTGCTCGTCACGCTGCCCGAGACGACGCCCGTGAACGAGCTCATCGAGACCGCCTACGCGCTCGAGGAACGGGTGGGTGTCCAGCTCGGCCCGGTGGTCGTGAACGGAGTGGATGACGGGATCGACCTCGAGATCCCGGCCGGAACCGATCCGGTGCTCGCTGCTTCGGCGGCGTTCCGCAACGGCCGACGGGCGATGCATCGCCGCGAACTGGCTCGGCTCTCGGATGCCCTCGCGATCGAGCAGATCCGCCTGCCCCACTTGGTCACCGCGGGGCTCACCGGCGACGATGTCGCCCGACTCGCTGCCGGCCTGTGATGGCGATGAATCCGTTGGCCGAGGCGCTGCGCGAGTCGGAGGTCGTGGTCTGCTGCGGATCTGGCGGCGTGGGCAAGACGACGATCGCTGCCGTGCTCGGCCTGCAACTCGCTCGCGACGGACGTCGAGTGGTCGTCGTGACGATCGACCCGGCCAAGCGGCTTGCGGACGCCCTCGGATTGACCGGAGGGTTGGGCAACGACCCGGCCAGACTGCCCATCGATGCTCCCCACGCCCCGGAGGGCGAGCTGTGGGCGATGATGCTCGACACCGCAGCCACCTTCGACGGACTCGTGCGAGCCAATGCCCCGAGCCCGGAACAGGCGGAGCGGATCCTCGCGAATCGCTTCTACCGCAACATCGCAGGCGCGCTGAGCGGCACCCAGGAGTACATGGCCGCTGAGCGGCTGCACGCCTTGCACGACGACGACCGCTTCGACGTGGTGATCGTCGACACCCCGCCCACCCGCAACGCGCTCGACTTCCTGGAAGCGCCCGGCACCCTCGCCCGGTTCCTCGATCACCCGCTGTTCAAGCTGCTGATGATGCCCACCCGGCGCGGGCTCAAGGTGCTCAACGTCGCCGCTCAGCCGGTGCTGCGCACGATCGGCAAGGTGGTCGGCGGTGACGTCCTCGCCGATGCGATTGCGTTCTTCCAGGCCTTCGACGGGATGGAGGCGGGCTTTCGCAACCGGGCCGATGGGGTGATGGCACTGCTGCGCTCCGATGCAACCCGGTACGTGCTCGTCGCCGCACCCAAGCGGGACACCGTCGACGAGGCCCGCTACTTCGCCGCCCGCCTCGCCGACGCCCACCTCGGGGTGTCGGCCCTGGTGGTGAACCGCTCGACGCCCACGTTCGGCACACCCGACCGCGGCACCAAGCGCACGAGATCCACCGCCGCCCTTTGGGCCAACCATGACGAGCTGGTGGCCATCGCCGCTGCGGAACACGCCCAGCTCGCACCTCTGGTGGCCGACGTGATGCCGGCGCCGGTGTGCTGGGTACCGATGTTGGCCGAGGACGTGCACGACACCCGCGCGCTGCACGAGATCCGGGCCCTGCTCTTCGGCCCGGACACGCCCAGGGGATAGCGTGCACGACGTGCACATCCTCGTCGCCACCGACGCCGACTTCGTCCTCGACGAGGTCACTGCGGCCCTCTCCGGTCCCGACACCTCGTTCACGGTCTGCCGCAACGGCCGGGACGTGACGGGCGTGATCCAACAACGCACCCCGGACCTCGCGATCCTCGATCTCCAGATCGATTCCATGGGCGCGATGGCGGTCACGATGGCCCTGCGTCTCGACGAGAGCTCGGGACTGCTGCCCCATGTCCCGGTCCTGATGCTGCTCGACCGTCGAGCCGACCTCCACCTCGCCAAGCGCAGCGCGGCGGACGGGTGGGTGATCAAACCCCTCGACGCGCTCACCTTGCAGGTCGCGGTCGACCGGATCCTTCACCCACCCGCCCCGATCGACGCGACCGCCTCCGATTCGGCGGAGGAAGAACCGGCTCCCGCCGGATAGAGTCCGCAGTCGCACCTTCGGGGTGTAGCGCAGCTTGGTTAGCGCGCCACGTTCGGGACGTGGAGGCCGGGAGTTCAAATCTCCCCACCCCGACCACGAAGCCCCTGGTCGCGGGCCTGCAAATGCAGCCAGACCAGGGGCTCTTGTCGTTTTCGAGGATCTTGGGAGCCATCTTGGGAGCCATTCGGGTGTCTAACCTGACGGCACGTCGAGAGAAGGGTTCCTGCCATGTCGAGGAAGACGAACGCCCGCTCGCACGGCGAGGGATCGATA
The DNA here is from genome assembly GCA_963791635.1 of uncultured Acidimicrobiaceae bacterium. GTDB lineage: Bacteria > Actinomycetota > Acidimicrobiia > Acidimicrobiales > Ilumatobacteraceae > VFMC01. The sequence continues at coordinate 153,669 of CAWBTC010000017.1, read as the reverse complement.
AACCGCAGCGACTACATCCGTCCCGGAAGCGGCGTCACGGTCGAGCGGTGGATCGCGTCGGTGGGCCTCGGCGTCGGTCCCGACGGGAAGCGGCTCAGGAAGAAGGTGACCGGCCCGACCCGAAAGGCGGTCGCCGACAAGCTCCGCGAGCTGCAACGGGAGCAGGACGCCAAGGTCGATCTCCGCAAGAAGTCGATGACCGTGGCGGGCCTCGCGCACGAGTTGCTGGAGCACCTGGAGAACAACGAAGGCACCAAGGAGGAAGGCGCGATCCTTCGTCTTCGGCCCCGAGTGACGAACCACATCATCCCGACAAACCGGATCGGCGGGCACCAGCTCGACCAGCTCGCCGATTGCCCAGACCGGGCGTTCGGCGCAAGAGATCAGGCCGACCCGATCACCGGAATATCGAGCAATATCCGGGTGATCCCTGCACCTCACAGCGGAAGAGCTGGTGGGCGCAATCGTGCTCTCGAACCGCTTGCAAGGAGCGCACATACCGGGCATTTCGTGCGGTCTGTCCATGGTCGGCCGGGCGTCGCGTGCGCTGCGTAGCGCTGGGCGCAACGGAGCGCACACGACATCCCGGCACGCGAGAATCGGACGTGCTGGTCGGACGCCTCAGCCGTCGATGTCAAGCCCGACAAGGTTGAGGTCACCGCGACGGCGGATCGCTGTTGGCGCGCTCGAACCAGCAGGACCCTGGATGACGACCGTCGTCTGCGAGTCGATGTCGGCGCGCATGTGCCAGTCGAGACCGCTCCCGATGATGCCGCGGAACGTAACCGGGGTTCCTTCGACGAGAACCTCGGCGGACCGCTCCTCAAATGTCAGGTTCAACGCGAACGGCAACGTCAGGTCTGTCTCGAGTTGCGACTGGACAGCACCGAGAACGAGGCGCTGGATCCAGAAGTCGTAGTCGGACCCTGTGTCATCGACAGAGTCATCGACAATGGTCTCGATCGAGATTTCGCAGCCGTCGATCGTGTGAGCAATGCCGCAGTGCAGGCGCCCATACGAGTCACCGCCGAACCCTGACAGGGACGAATCGGTCGATGCAGGTTGGCTCACCTCGAATGGGAAGAAGCCAGCGTTCCTGGCATTGTCCAGCCATTCGCGGACGCGGTTCCGATGGTCCATCACAAAGGTGTACCAGGAGCGCCGGACCGGGCTGTACCCCGGCGCGGATCTGTCGATCGGGCGCGATCCGCGTTGCCTTGCAGGGTCATCTCAGATAATCTGACTTCATGCCTGAGATCACCGCGACAGAAGCATCTCGAAACTTCGCGGATCTGCTCGATGCGGTCGAGCACCGTGGCGAGACGTTCGTCATCGTTCGTCGAGGCAAGGTGATCGCTCAACTCGAGCCGGCGCGCGTCGCGTCCGGGGCTCGTGCCAAGGACGTCCTGAGACGCCACCGCATCGATCCCGCCTGGAGCGAAGAAGTCGTAGAGCTGCGATCGCAGCTGGTCACCGAGGAGCGGTTCTGACTGCCCTCCTGCTCGACACGAGCGTGTTGATCGCAGTCGAGCGACGGAAACTCGATCTCGACCGATTGATCGCCGACGACGACGAGCCAGCGATCGCAGCGATCACCGCAGCAGAGCTCGGTGTCGGGGTCGAACTCGCAACGGGGCGGCGGAAGCTGAATCGCCAAGCGTTCGTCGAGGATCTGCTCGAGGTGCTCCCCGTCATTGCGTATGACCTCGACGTCGCGCGGGCTCACACCACACTGCTCGCAGCCGTCCGGCGCGCCGGCCGGCCCAGAGGCGCGCATGATTTGATCATCGCCGCCACGGCACTGGCGACCGCTCGAATCGTCGTCACTGCGGATCTCACCGGCTTCGATGACCTCCCCGGCGTGGTGGTGCGGGCGCCCGGTTGAGAGCGCGGATCTGTCGATCCGGGCACGGTGGACAGGAGAGCCGGCGTCGGGCAGTCTGCACCGGTGCAGAGACGTCGTGCACCCTTGGTTCGAGCGTTGGCGTTGTTCTTCTCGGTGCTTGTGGCCGGATGTTCCGACGACGCTTCCGACCGTTCTGCTGTGACATCATCGCTGCCTGCGACGAGCACGACCCTCACGGCGACTGATGTGCTGTGCGCCTCGGCGGTGCCCGGCCAGTACGACTTCTTTCAGTCGCTGTCGACCACTGTTGGCGAGATCCGAAACGTCACTGGCGGGCCGGCGCCAGGGAGTCGCCTGTGGCCCAACGCCCTGCCCGGTCACTCTGACGACGACACCGCCGCCTGGTGCCAAGGGAAGGACGCAGGCACCAGCTATGTCTTCTTCGTCGTTACCGCCGATGGAACCACAGAGGTGCTCGGCTACCACCGTGGGTTTGAGCTCCCTCCGCCCGCCGGTCCCCCTGTCGTTGAATAGGCCGCTCCGATCTGTAGATATTCCGGTAATCGAGTGAGGCTGGCGGGCTCAGGTGGTTTCGAGGGCTGAGCTGTAGCGCTGTTGCGCGGCTTGTGCCGAGGTCCCGAGCAGGGTTCCGATCTTCTGCCATGAGATGCCTGCGGATCGTGCCTTCGAGACGGCGTCGAGGAGTTGCTGTTCGGTGCGAGCGCGGGCGATGACGGCACGCTGCAGGAGGTATTCCTCGACCGGGATCTCGACGGCGTCGTCGGGGTCGAAGTTCTCGAAGCGCTCGGCGAGCTGGTCGGCGTGGTCGAGGATGTCTTGGATCGATCGAGGCATGAGGGTCACCTGATGAACTTGGGTCGGGCCGGCATGGCGTGAACGATGAAGTCGATTCCCTCGCGAGTGCTGACGCCGATCTCGAGGAGTCGCGCCGTGAGATCGGGGCCGATGAGCATCGTGAGGTCGTCGAGAACGAGCACGCGAATCGGATGGTGGTAGCCGTGGATGATGTCCTCATCGGCGACGCGTGTTTGCGTGCGCTCGCGAGGATGACGGGATCCACGTCGTCAACTTACCTTGATGCCGGTCGGTTCACCAGAGCCCACGGGAATCAGAGTTCGATGCCGTAGTCGAGGTCGGCTCGATCAGGTGTCGTGCGGGCGGGCGGAGTGCCGGGTGTTCTGGGGCGAGGGTGGTGAGGAGTGTTCGGGCTTCCGGGACCGTCTCGACGTGTCGCGCGAGCTGTTCGTTCGCGTGGTCGTGGTCGGCGTCGGTGATGGTGTTGCCGGCAGCCCAGCTGCGCCAGGTGGTGATCGCGTGGTCGAGGGCGGTGTCGTCCGCTCGGTAGTGGGTGAGCTCGACGGCTTGCTGGTCGTGCGCTTCGAGGCACCGGGTGGCCTGGACGAGCGCCACGCGTGCGATCTCTCGTTGCTCCGCAGCGGGTCGGTAGGCAGCTTCGAGCCGGTCGGCCGTGTTCGGCGCTCCGGGCCGCCAGTTCGGTCGCTCTGGTTGCGGAACGCTCGAGTGTGCGGCGTGTTCGCCAGGTGGCGCTGCTGGCCCTGTCGCGAGCGAGGTCGGCGGCGCCGCCGTCGAGGTTCGCCTCGCGGCGAGCTTGGGACAGGTCGGAGCTGCACGAACTCGCGGACATATCCGGCCGGCAACGTCACGGCCGCAGCACCTGCGTGCGAACGGGCGGTGATCGAACCATCGTCATGGGCGGCGGTGATGGTCCAGCGGTCGCGGTTGCGGACCGTGTCGCCTGCGGTGGTGGTGGTGAGGGTGGGCCGGGTGTTCAATCTCCCCACCCCGACCACAAGTGTTCGGGCTCGGCATCGGGCCCGGCCCGCTTGAGTTGCTTCAGCCCAGTCGCTTCAGTGGCCGCGGTGTCGCGCGACTCGCATGGCTGCGTGACATTACCGGCCATCCCACTACGCTGCGCGGCCGTGGAACTCGCCGAGTTGCAGCAGGTGATCGAGCGCACGTACGGCGCTCGGGATCGTGCACGTGGCGTCCCGTCCACGGTGGCGTGGCTCGCCGAGGAGATCGGTGAGCTTGCCCAGGCTGTCCGCAAGGGGTCGCCCGCCCAGATGCAACACGAGTTCGCCGATGTGCTCGCCTGGGTCGCCTCGCTCGCCAACCAGATGGACGTCGAACTCGACGCCGCCATCGCGCGCTATGCCGACGGGTGTCCCCGGTGCCGCACGATCCCGTGCAGTTGCCCATGAGCGACCACATGCGAGAGCTCGACGACGCAGATTCGATGGATCCCCCGCGTCCTGAGGCCGACGTCACCGTTGCGCAACGACGCGACGATGTGGCGACCAAGGGCGTCGATGGACCACGCAAACGTCGGCCCACCTCTGCGACATCAGCCGGGAACATCCCCGCCGATCCGACGACGAACGACGACGCGCGCCCGGGGATCGAGGACATCATCCGCGATCACAGCGCCGGCATGTATCGGGTGGCGGTGTCGGTGGTGCATGATCACTCGCTCGCCGAGGACGTGGTGCAGGAGTCGGTCGTGAAGGCGTGGCAGGCACTCGACAGTTTCCGCGGCGATTCGAGCATCCGAACCTGGCTCTTGCGGATCACCCACAACACCGCCATCTCGGCGCTGCGCAAGCGCCGCGAGGACGTCACGGCACCGAGTGAGCTGCCGGAGCGTCCGGGGCAGCTCTCGGTCGAGGATTCCGCGCTGCTCCAGGCAGACCGCGACGAGATCTGGGCGGCACTCAGCCGCCTCGATCCAGTGGGGCGCACGATCGTTGTGCTCCGCGAGGTCGACCGGATGTCGTACGAGGAGATCGCCGAGGTGCTCGAGCTCCCGACGGCAACCGTGCGCACCCGTCTCTTCCGGGCCCGTCAGCAGTTGATCCGCACATCGAGCGCGCTCGAGGCCTTCGCCACCCGCAGCGTCGCCGAGGCGGGCCTCGCCGGCGAAGGGGGTGCCGCATGACGCAGTACAGCGACGCGACCCTGCTCTCCTGGCTCGCCGTCAAGCCGGACAAGCTCGAACGGCACCTCGACAAGCATCCCGAGGACATCGACCGCCTCGACCGACTCACGGCGCTCGAGGATCGTCAGGTCGCCGCGATCAGCCAGACGGTGGTGCCGCCGCACGAGTTCGCCGAACAAGTGATCTCGCGCATCACGGTCGACCCACGACTGCGTGAGGCCGGCTCGGTGTTCGCCGACATGCTCACGATCGGATTCCGGACGCTCAAGGTGGTGTTCGGTGCTCCGGACGAGACGGAGACCGACCAGAGCGACGGCGCCGGCGTCGACCCGGACGAACTCGACGCGACGGAAGGACACGACAGATGAAAGACGTGCTGATCGCAGTGGGGCTGGCGATCGGTGGGCTGGTGCTCGGTTCGATCATCGCCCCGATCACCCGCAAGTGGATGACCTCGCGACCCCAGGAGGCGGTGCGTGAGTCGGCCAAGAGCGCCGGCAGCTTCGTCTTCGGCCTCTGCTGCGCGCTCGGCCTGATCGGCGCCCTTGGTGTCGCCAGCCCCGAGAGCCTGAAGCCGCTCCCGGGCGACCTCGCCAAGTTCCTCCCCCGGGCGGTCGTTGCGGGTCTGTTGGTCATCGGCGGTCGAATCGTTGCCGGCATCGTCATCACCGCAGTGGGCCGCGCGATGCTGCGCGCCACCGGGCGCCAGCCGAAGGGCCTGCTCCGCACCGTCGAGCTGGCGATCATCGCCCTCGTCAGCCTGGTCGCGGCAGGCCAGCTCGGGATCGATACCACGATCCTCAACATCCTCGTCGCGGCGATCGCCTTCGGCTCGGCGCTCGCGATCGCCTTGTTGATCGGGACCGGGGGACGCGACATCTCCAGCGAGATCGCCGCAGGCCGCGCCATCGCCCGGTACCTCGCGGTCGGTGATCGGGTCACCGTCGGCGAGATCACCGGCGCCATCTCTGCGATGCAGCCGACGGTCGTCGTGGTCACGACCGAGACCGGTCCGGTGGCCGTGCGTAACACCGTGCTGCACGACGGGCCGCTGGCCTTCGAGCGGTCCGCGGACCACCCGAACTGACCGTGTGCGGACCGGCTCCGCTGGACCCGGGTGGGAAACTCCGATCCGCACGCGACGAAACCCGGGTGAATGGCGTCAGTCCTTCCGGTTGCCGTTGCCTTCCGCCCGAACGTAGCGGCGGCCAGGCGTGGGGTCCGGGCCCTCTCCCAATCGCTCGGACCCCACGCTCTGGAACGCCCCCGTACCTCGAGCCGAGATCGTGATCGCCGCCCGTTCTACTCGACGAAAAGCTCGGCGATCTGCACCGCGTTGAGCGCTGCACCCTTGCGCAGGTTGTCGTTGCTGATGAACAACACCAGCCCCGTGCCGCCGTCCACCGAGGCGTCCTGACGCACCCGGCCGACGAAGCACAGATCTCGACCGGCGGCCTCCAGCGGTGTGGGCACGTCGCTCACCACCACGCCGGGCGCCGCTGCGAGCAGTTCGAGCGCGCGGGCCACGGTGATCGGCCGTTCGAACTCGGCGTTGATGCTGAGTGAGTGCCCGGTGAACACCGGCACGCGCACGCACGTGCCACTCACGCGCAGGTCGGGGATCGCGAGGATCTTGCGGGTCTCGTAGCGGAGCTTCTGCTCCTCATCGGTCTCGAACGAGCCGTCGTCGACGTACTTGCCGGCATACGGCAACACGTTGAACGCAATCGGCTTGGCAAACTTCGACGGCTCGGGGAACGTGACGGCATCACCGTCGTGCGTGAGTTCACGCGCGCTGCCAACCACCTCGCGAGCTTGCTTGTCGAGCTCGTCGACCCCGGCGCCACCCGCGCCGCTGACGGCCTGATAGGTGCTGGCGATCAGGCGCACCAGACCCGCCTCGTCGTGGAGCGGCTTCAGCACCGGCATCGCCGCCATCGTCGTGCAGTTCGGGTTGGCGATGATGCCCTTGCGCGCATTCACGATCTCGGCACCGTTCACCTCGCTCACCACGAGCGGCACATCCGGGTCCATCCGCCACGCCGACGAGTTGTCGATCACGATCACGCCGGCCGCTGCGAACCTCGGGGCGAGCTCCTTCGACGATGTCGCGCCGGAGCTGAACAGGGCGATGTCGAGTCCGGTGGGGTCGGCGATGGCGGCGTCTTCGACGACGATGTCGGTGCCGTTCCACGACAGCGTGCTGCCCGCTGAACGAGCCGAGGCGAAGAAGCGGATCTCATCGACGGGATAGTTCCGTTCAGCAAGGATCGTGCGCATCACCGTGCCGACTTGACCAGTTGCTCCAACGACGCCGATTTTCATGCCCGTCAGGTTACCGAACGGTGCCATCGCGAGGACCGGGATTTGTGCCCATGCCGGCCCCGGAGTGAAATCAGCGCACGGTGCCGATCAGCCACCAATGGCTGCGGTGCACGCCGACATAGGTCTCCTCGGTGACGACCGCCGTGCCGAACGGCGAACGTTTCGGGGAACGCACCAGGCGGACGTCGTCGAGCAGCGGCGCCACCTCGCGCAGGACGGCTGCGGGCGCCAGGCGGTTCGCCTGCCAGCCGAGTCGTGCGGTCGCCCGGTGGCGGGCGAGGGCACCGCCGAGGCCGGGGATGCGGAACGAGGCCCGCACGACCTTGCCCACCGGCCAGAGGATGACGTCGCTGATGGTCCACGTGCGGTAGTTGAGGGCGACGTGGCCACCGGGGCGGGTGACCCGGATGGCTTCGCGGGTGAGCGCCATCGCATCGGCCGGATGGCAGTGCTGCAGCGTGATGTAGCTGAAAGCAAGGTCGGCCGAGTCATCGGCGATCAGCAGGGTCCGACCATCGTCGACATGGCACGTCTGCAACCGGTTGGGTCGGCCGAACTGGGCCACGGTCTCGCGGCAGCGCTCGAGGAAGGCGCCGTCGAGATCGCAGGCCACCACCCGGGCGAACATGCGGCTGAAGCTGGCGGTCATCCGGCCGATGCCGGCGCCGATCTCGACGAGGGTCTGGCGGTCGATCCCAGCATCGAGCGAGAACGCCTGCAGGTAGGCGAGCGTCTCGTGATCCCCGGTCTCGACGAACTTGGCGAGGTCGAGGCTGCCGCCCGTGCGGTTGTTGAACACCCAACCGGTCTCGCGCACGACCTCATCGGCCGAGTGCTGCTGTTCGGACGCAGTTCCCGCGGTCGTCCAAGGAACGTGCTGCTTGCGCCGGCTCATGGTGGCGTTCAGTGTGGCACGCCCTACTTGCGGTCGGGAAGCGGGGCGCTGTACACCTCGCCAGAGTCGAGCCCGAACGCGGTGTGCAACGAGCGCGCCGCCTTCTCGAGATCGGCCGACGACGTGACCACGCTGATGCGGATGGTGGAGGTGGAGATCATCGCGATGTTCACTTCGTTGTCGGCCAGCGTGCGGAACATCTTCGCGGCGATGCCGGGGCTCGACTTCATGCCGGCGCCAACAAGGCTGATCTTGGCAATCTGACTGTCGTGCTCGACGCCGCGTGCGCCGATCTCCGCTGCCACCCTGCTCACGATCGACTCAGCGGTGGCCATGTCGGACTTCGGCATCGTGAAGCTGATGTCGGTCGTGCCGTCGTGGCTGGTGTTCTGGACGATCATGTCGACGTTCACGTTGGCCGCGGCGAGCGGCTCGAACAGCGCAGCCGAGATACCTGGGCGGTCGGGCACGGCCACGATCGTGACCTTGCTCTCCGACAGATCGGTGACGACTCCGGAGATGACCGGCTCTTCCATGTTCGACTCCTGCTGATCGGTGACCCACGTGCCCTGCTCCCAAGTGAAGCTGGAACGGACGTGGAGGGGGACGTTGTGGTTGCGGGCGAACTCGACACTGCGGAGTGCGAGGACCTTGCTGCCGGCACCGGCCATCTCGAGCATCTCATCGAAGCTGATGCGATGCAGCTTGCGCGCCTGCGGCACGATCCGCGGGTCGGCGGTGAACACGCCGGTGACATCGGTGTAGATCTCACAGGCGTCAGCGTCGAGTGCCTTGGCGAGCGCCGACGCCGTGAGATCGGAGGCGCCTCGACCAAGGGTGGTGATCTCGCGGTCGATGCTCACGCCCTGGAAGCCGGCGACGACGGCGACCTTGCCCGCTGCCAAGGCCTCTCGGACCCGGTCGCCCTTCACCTCGAGGATCTTCGCCTTGCGGTGGACGTTGTCGGTGATGATGCCGACCTGGCTGCCGGTGAAGCTCACCGCATCGACGCCGAGTGCCTGCAGCGCCATCGTGGTGAGTGCGGCGGACACGCGTTCACCCGTGGTGAGCAACATGTCCATCTCGCGGCCTGACTGGGTGCCGGACACCGAGTCGGCGAGGGCGAGCAGGTTGTCGGTCGCCTTGCCCATCGCCGATACCACCACGACGACGTCGTTGCCGCGGCTCTTGGTGAACGCCACGTGCTCGGCGACGGCGCGGATCCGGTCGGGGTCCGCGACCGAGGTGCCGCCGAACTTCTGAACGATGAGTGCCACGGGTCTGAAAGGTTACCGAGCGAGTGCTCGACGCGGCCGCCCGTTAGCGTCGTCGGGCGTGCTGCACAGCCTCCTCGACGACCGCGACGTCCCCGAGGTGCACCGCAATCTGGTGCCGCTGACGTTCGCCCGGGTCACCGGCAACGCCTGCTACCGATACACCTACCCGTTCGTCGCGCTGATCGCGAGCGGGCTCGACGTGTCGCTCGGGCAGATGGGGGTGGCGCTCGCGTTCGCCGAGCTGGCCGGCCTGTTGTCGCCGCTGACCGGTCGTCTGGCCGACCACCTCGGGCAACGCACTGCCATGGCAGGTGGGCTGGCGTCGGTGGCGCTCGGGGCGACCCTCGCTGCGTCTGCCCAGCACGTGGTGTGGCTGGCGCTGGCGCTGGTGGTGCTGTCGCAGAGCAAGGTGCTGTTCGACCTGGGGCTCACCACCTGGATCGCCGAACAGGTGCCGTATGAGCGTCGCGGTCGGATCGTCGGGCTCACCGAGACGTCGTGGGCGGGTGGGTTGCTGATCGGCGTGAGCACGATGGGCCTCATCACCGCGGCGACGAACTGGCGCGTCGGCTATCTGACCGGCGCCTCCGCAGCGCTGGTGATGGCCGCGGTGGTGCACCGCCGGGTGACGCCGCTGCCGGCGCGTCACGAGCGTCCCGAACGGGCAGCCACCGGGAAGATCCCTCGCTGGGGCTTGGCTGCCGTGCTGTCGGTGACGTGTCTCATGGGCGCGAGCCAGGCGTTGTTCGTCACGTTCGGCAGCTGGCTGGAGGACACCTTCGGGCTCGGTGCCGTCGGACTTGCGGCGATCACCGTGGCGCTCGGGCTGGGCGAGCTGGTGGCCTCGCTCACCTCCGCCCGCAACACCGACCACTGGGGAAAGGAGCTCAGCACCGCGGGTGGCGCGGCACTGATGGTGCCGACCGGGCTGGTGCTCGCCGTGTGGCACGACCAGATGGCAGTCAGCATCGTGCTGCTGGTGATCGCGATCCTGGGCTTCGAGTTCGCCATCGTGAGCTCGCTCGCGATCGGCTCGCGCCTCGTGCCCGGCTCGCCCGCCCGCGGCGTGGGGGCGATGATCGCTGCCGGAACTTCCGGACGAGCGATCGTGTCGGTGCCGGCCACCGCACTCTACGAGCGGTCCGGCTTCGGCTGGCCCGCCGCGATGAGCGCCTTGCTCGCCTGCGGCACCGTGGGCGCGATGCTCGCCGTCAGGCGCCATCTGGCTCGGACGTAGGGGTTCCGCCGGTCGCCGACCAGGGTGGATCGGCGTCGAACGCGCGCGGCTCGGCCCCGCGACAGGCAGGATGTGCGCATGGATTTCCGTTCCCTGTACGCGCACGGGCTCGTGCGTGTCGCCGCGGTGACCACCCGCACCACCCTCGCCGACCCACGGGCCAACGCAGCCGCGGTGCTCGAGCAGGCCCGCGCATGTGCCGACGAGGGTGTCGCCGTCGCCGTCTTTTCGGAGCTCACCCTCACCGGATACTCGATCGAGGACCTGCTCCTCCAGGACGCGGTGCTCGACGCGGTCGAGGTCGCGCTCACCGAGGTGACCGCAGGCACGGCGGATCTGCTGCCGGTGATCGCCGTCGGTGCCCCCCTGCGGTACAGGAACCGGCTCTACAACTGCGCAGTCGTCATCCACCGAGGACGGGTGCTCGGCGTCGTGCCGAAGAGCTACCTGCCCACCTACCGTGAGTTCTACGAGCGACGGCAGATGGCACCGGGCGACGACCTCCGCGGCGCAACCATTCGGCTCGCCGGTGCCGACGTGCCGTTCGGGCCCGACCTGCTGTTCACCGCCGACGACGTCGGGGGTCTCGTGGTGCACGTCGAGATCTGCGAGGACATGTGGGTGCCGGTGCCCCCGAGCTCCGAGGCTGCGCTCGCTGGTGCGACGGTGCTCCTGAACCTGTCGGGCTCGCCGATCACGGTGGGTCGCGCCGAGGACCGCCGACTGCTCGTGAAGTCGACCTCGTCGCGTTGCCTCGCCGCGTACGTGTATGCGGCGGCCGGGGAGGGCGAGTCGACCACCGACCTGTCGTGGGACGGTCAGACGATGATCTACGAGAACGGTCTGCTGCTCGCCGAGACCGAGCGGTTCCCGAACGGGCCGCGCCGGTCGGTGGCCGACGTCGACCTCGACCTGTTGCGCGCCGAACGGATGCGCATCGGCACGTTCGACGACAACCGGCGCACGCACGCGGCTCGCACGTCGTCGTTCCGGACCGTGGCATTCACCCTCGGCGCCCCCGACGGCGATCTCGGGCTGCGCCGCCAGGTCGAGCGCTTCCCCTTCGTCCCCGCCGACGAGGCCCGTCTCGAGCTCGACTGCTACGAGGCCTACAACATCCAGGTGTCCGGACTCGAGCAACGGCTCCGGGCGATCGGCCACCCGAAGATCGTGATCGGTGTCTCGGGCGGTCTCGACTCCACCCATGCGCTCATCGTTGCGGCGAAGGCCCTGGACCGGCTCGGCCGACCGCGCACGGACATCCTCGCGTTCACCCTGCCCGGGTTCGCGACCAGCGATCACACCAAGGCCAACGCCCATGCCCTCATGCGCTCGCTCGGCGTGACAGCCTCCGAGCTCGACATCACCCCGACGGCGCGGCTGATGCTCGACGAGATCGACCATCCGTTCTCCGAGGGTCAGCCGGTCTACGACGTGACGTTCGAGAACGTGCAGGCCGGGCTGCGCACCGACTACCTCTTCCGGATCGCGAACCAGCGCGACGGGATCGTGCTCGGCACAGGCGACCTGTCGGAGCTCGCGCTCGGCTGGTGCACCTACGGCGTCGGAGACCAGATGAGCCACTACAACGTCAACGGCGGCGTGCCGAAGACACTGATGCAGCACCTCATCCGGTGGGTCATCTCGTCGGCGCAGTTCACCGGCGACGTCGACGCGACCCTGCAGGCGATCCTCGACACCGAGATCACGCCCGAGCTCGTGCCTGCCGGTGCCGATGGAACGGTGCAGTCGACGGAGGGCACGATCGGTCCGTACGCGCTGCACGACTTCACGCTGTTCCACGTGCTCCGATACGGGTTCACGCCGTCGAAGATCGCGTTCCTGGCGTGGCATGCGTGGCACGACCTCGACGCAGGGGACTGGCCGCACGCCTTCCCCGACGAGAAGAAGGTCGCGTACGACCTCACGACGATTCGCAGGTGGCTGATCGTGTTCTGCCGCCGGTACTTCGGGTTCAGCCAGTTCAAACGATCTGCAATGCCGAACGGGCCGAAGGTGTCGTCCGGCGGATCGCTGTCGCCGCGCGGCGACTGGCGTGCGCCGTCCGACACCGCAGCCACCACCTGGCTCGCCGAACTCGAGGCCAACGTCCCCGAGTCCCTCTGAGCTGCCGGTCGATCCGGGCCGCCAGTCCGCTCTGTGGACGTCACCCCTCGAACCACCCGGTGATGTCGACGACGAGATCGGTGGCGAGCATCGAGTAGTAGCGCACCTGTGAATCGGCGCCCATCCGGGTGAAGGCGCTGGCGGCGCGCAACTGGTCGGGGCCACTCGCGTTGGCGGTGCTCGCGAACGGCACCCCGCCATCGGGGTACGCCGTGACGAACCCGGCGCCGGCGTTGTTCACGAGGGTGAGGTTGTGGGCCACACCGCTCGCACCCGTCGGCACGACCCGCGGGTCGAGCACCCGGGTGCCGGGACCGGTGAAGGCCTCGAAGCCGAACGGCGTTCGAGTGTCGGTTTCACGGTACGGATTGCTCAGCGTGTGGAACCTGCCCGCCGTGGCCGCCCCAGTGCCGGCATCGGTGAAGTAGCCCGAGACGTCCACGATCACGTCGTCGACAGCAAACAGGTGGAGATCGATCGAGCCATCGGCTCCGAGCGGAACGACCACGAGGTTGGGGCGGATGTCGCCGCGTCCATTGCTGTTCAGGTTCGAGATCGGCGGACGATCAGCTCCGCCAGGCGCGACGCTCACCCAGCCACCTGCAGCCGCAGCAGACGACACCGCGGTCACCGTCAACACCACGGCTGACACCGCTCCCGCCGGCGCCCCGCTGCGACCTGCCACCGGGGCGTTGACCACGAGCACCGGCACGTCGACGCGTTCGGTGTAGGTGTTGTCCGTGGCCGATGCCTCGCGGGTGTCGATCAAACGACTCGGTGCGAGCGGTACGAACCTGCCCGCCGACACCGGACCGGGCGCTGTCCTCGAACCTGCCGAGCAGGTCGACCACTGCATGAGCAGGCACGTTGGTCTGCAGCTGGATCCGACCCTGCGCGTCGACCGGCACGACCGTGGCGTTCGCAACCACTTCGCCCTCGAGCGCGTTGACGTTCGAGGTGAACGGTTGGGGGGCGCCGGCCGCCCACGCCGTGAGGAACCCCGACGAGGCAGGCTCCACGTACGCGATGTTCACGAGCACAGCTCGCGTCATCGCGCCGTCGACCCCCATGGCGATGGTCCGCGCCGCGTTCCCGGTGAGCGGCACTCCGCCGTCGACCGCACGACGCGAGTCGAACACCCGCTCGGCGGCCGCGAGCGGTAGGTAGCGCAGTGGCGCCGACGCCGTCGGGATCGGCTGGGTGGGGAAGGTGACCTTGCGCACCTGCCCCGAACCGGTCACCACGTAGTAGAGCGACAACCCACCGGGCTCGGGCACGAAATCCATGTCGGACATTCCCGGCGCGACGTGGAACGACGCGGCGTAGTTCACCGTGCCGGACGCGGTGCGAACCCAGATCCGACCGCTGCCACCGTCGCCGAACAGGTACGCGCCATCGAACTGGGTCGGCCAGATGCCGTTCGGCACGAACGCGCCGCCCGTGATGTAGGTCCCCTGACTTCGCGGGTAGTCCGTGATCGGATCGATCTCCCCGCCGCTCGGGCCGGCGCACGGCGGGTTCCGGCCCTGTGGACAGGCGCCTTCGCGGGTCGGCCAGCCATAGTTGCCGCCAGCGACGATCTCGTCGACTTCCTCGCGGGCGCCCTGGCCGACATCGTTGGCGAACACACGCACGCCGGCGGCGTTCGGGTCGAAGGCGAATCGCCACGGGTTGCGAAGGCCCGATGCGTAGATCTCCTGGCACGTCGTGGTGGGCGTCGACGCAGTGTTCCCACGAACTCTGCAGCTCTCCGTGCCTGGGCCCGAATAGGGGTTCCCCGGTGCCGGGCCGCCGGTCGTCGGGTCGACGCGCAGGATCTTGCCGTTCAGCAGCGAGAGGTCCTGCGCCGCATCGTTCGCTCCCGCACTCCCGGAGTCGCCACGTGGATCACGACCGGCGTCGCCGACGGTGATCCACAGCATCCCGTCCTGGCCGATCTCCAGGTCGCCGCCGTTGTGGTTGCCGGCCACGGAGCTGACCCCGTCGACGAGCACCACCTCGCTTGCGGGGTCGATCACGTCATCGGTCATCGTGAATCGACTGACGCGATTCACGCAGCCGCCCGGCGCCGACGGCGCGACGCGGGTCGCGTACAGGTACACGAACCCCGTGATCGCGAGATCGGGCGCGGCGGCGATGCCGAGCAGGCCGCGCTCGCTCTGGGAGCAGACGTCGACAAGCGTCAGCGCAGGCGTCGGCACGACCGCACCGTCGCGCACGAGATGGACGGTGCCGGCCTTGCCGAGGACCGCGACGACGCCGGTGGGCAGGCGTCGCACCGCCACTGGTGCCGGCGTGTTCCCGACGAGCACGTCGCTGTATCCGAATGGCAGGGCCGCCACCGGGGTGGCCGGGGAGAGGACCGGCACGATGGCCATCGAGGCGACGGCCACGACGACAGCGACGACGATGCGGCAGGCCGACAGGCGGGTGGGTCGGCGACGACGGCGACGTCGGCGGTGATCGAGGGGGTCCACGGCTGCTCCTGGAGATCGCCCGGAGCCGGGGGCAGGTCCGGCCGCCACGCCGAGGCGAACCCTACCAAGACCCTTGGCTCGATGCCCGGCCACCGCGAGTCGCGGACAGGCTCAGCACAGGGGGTCGCCGGGAAGGACCGCAGCCACCGCGAGGCGGTACAGCACACGGTCCTGAGAGAAGTAGGTCAGCTGGTCTGCGGCGGCGAACAGCGTGCCGGCAGCCTCGGCGCTCAGCCGGGCACAATCCGCGGCGGTCGCGAGATCGAGACCGGTCGTCGTCGGCCACTCGACGATCGTCGGCGGCGGCTCGATGCCGGTGAGATCTGCCTCCGTGACCGGCGTCGCCCGGAGCCGGTACTCGTCCGGTTCGAAGACGGTCTCCTCGCCGAGCTCTGCGGCGCCGACCGTCGTGGCGAGGTCGCCGAGTGCGAGGACGTAGTCGAGCAGGGTTCGGCGCGCCGGCGTCACCTCCTCGGTCAGTGATCCCTGGTCGTCGATGCTCATCCCGAGCGCGTAGGCGCGGTGCTCGAACGACCCGTTCGTGACCGCCAGGCGCACCACCGTGTCGGGTGCATCGGCCACCATCATCTCGGCGGTGTAGTCGGGCGGGGAGGCGAGCAGGCCGGCCACCGAGGCGCGAGCGAGGAGCGTCTGGACACCGGCGTCGGAGATCGAACGCACGCCCATCGGCAGCACCAGCGGGCCGGGAAAGACGGCGGGGATGGCCCCGGGAACGAAGACCCGGTGATCGCCGGAGATCACCAGCGTCGGGAGGTTCACGAAGTACGTGTCGACGGGGACGAAGCCGCCTTCGTAGCCGAGCCGGATGATCGCGCTGTCGGGGTCGGTGCTGTAGGCGATCTCGTCGGCCGGACCGGGCAGCGTGGTGTCGGGCACGGTGGTTGCGCCCGAGCCGGGCCCGACGCCCGGGTCACCGCAGGCGGTCACGAACGCGGCCAGGACGGGCGAGGCAACCAGACCGGCGAGGAGCTGCCGGCGGCTGAGCCCGGCCAGGGGTGGGGTATGGGCAGTGTTCACGGTCATGGCTGTTCGACGTGTCGGTGCCGCCTGCGGTTCCCACCGCACAGTTCAGCGGGCGACGGACGACCGGTCGGCAACCCGTTCAGCAGACCGTTCAGCGGGGTCGACGCTGTGGAACACCTGACGTGCGAGCAGGCGAGCGAACTCGGCGAACAGGTCGTCCACATCGGTGACCACGTTGTGGAGCTGACCGTTGAGGATGAACCCGATCGCACCGAACAGACCGGTCCATGACTGCATTCCGGCGAGGATCAGCTCGTCGTTCGCGCTCGTTCCGGTGAGGTCGCGCATGCGTTGGAAGTCGCTGCTCACCCCGGCCGGCACGTGGGGCCGCACGGCGGGCACCGCTCCTTGCCGTGCAGCCTCGTCGAGGATCCTGAGCATCAACGACGTGAACCGAGTTGCGGGCATGATCGTGTCCTGCGGTGCCGCGTAGCCGGGCACCGGGGTGCCGAACAGCAAGAGGTACCGGCTCGGGTGCTCGTGCGCCCACCGATAGGCGGCGTGCGCGACCGCGAGGAACCGCGCCTCGACCTCGTCGGCCGGCACCGTGGAATCGGCGAGCTCGCCCGCCTCACCGAGTTCGTTGTAGGCGTCGACGATCAGCGCGGTGAGCAGCTCATCGCGGCTCGAGAAGTAGCGGTAGATCGCCGAGCTCACCATGCCGAGCTCGCGGGCGATGGCGCGCAGGTTGAGGTTCGCCGGACCCTCCTCGGCCATCTGGCGGCGGGCGATCGTCTTGATCTCGGCTGTCAGCTCGGCTCTGACACGTGCGCGTACCCCGGTCATCCGCCGAAGTGTAGCGAGCGTCACTCCGAAACGAGAGCGGTGCTCTTGCTTCTTGAGCACCGATGAGTAGGGTGAGCAGTGCTCTCACAAGAGAGCTTCGATCTCGTTCCAGGACACGAAGGACCACAAGATGTCACACCACCTCGTCGTCGGCGCCGGCCCCGTCGGCACCGCCACCGCCCGCCTCCTCGCCGAGCAGGGCCACACGGTCACCGTGCTCACGCGCAGCGGCACCGGCCCGTCGCACCCCGCGATCACCCTCGAGCGCGGCGACGTCACCGATGTCGCGAACCTCAGCCGCCTCGCCGGCCGGCACGGCGGTGCCGCGGCGCTGTACAACTGCGTCAACCCCCCGTATCACCGCTGGGCCACGGACTGGCCGCCGATGCACGAAGCGTTCTTGAAGGCTGCGGAGCACTCTGGCGCGGTGCTCGTGATGACCGACAACCTCTACGCGTTCGGCCCTTCCGCGCCGATGCCGCTGCACGAGGACGACCCGATGCTCGCCACCGGCAAGAAGGGCATGGTCCGGCGGACGATGGCGACCGAGATCCTCGAGGCACATGCGGCCGGGCGTCTGCGCGGCACGCTCGCCCGGGCATCGGACTTCATCGGGCCCGAGGTGCTCGGTTCCGCGATGGGTGCGCGCGTGGTGCCACGGGTGCTCGCCGGCAAGAAGGTCTCGGTGCTCGGCTCACTCGACGTACCCCACCACTTCAGCTACATGCCCGACGTCGCGCGCACGCTCGTCGCGATCGCCACCGAGGAACGGGCGTGGGGGCACGCCTGGCACGTCCCGAACGCACCTGCCGTTTCGCAGCTCGACACCGTGCAGGCACTGGCGTCTGCCGCCGGAACGAGCGTGAAGGTGGGCGCGATTCCGGCCGCAGCCCTGAAGGTGCTCGGCATGTTCTCGCCGATGATGCGCGAGCTCCGGGAGACCAGCTACCAGTTCGACCGACCGTGGATCGCCGACGCGACCCTTACCGAGCGGACCTTCGATCTCGCTGCGACACCGTTGGCCGAGCAGGCGCGTGCCACCGTCGACTGGTTCCGTACCCGTGTCGCCAGCTGAACCGGAACGGACAGCGCCCGATCGGCTTCACACAGCGTTCACAGAGGGGCAACGGACGGGCAACGGACGGCTGCGAGAGTGCCGCCGCCCCTAACGCCCGAACCGACAAGGAAGACCTGTGGCCTACCAAGCTGAATACATCTGGATCGACGGCACGGAGCCGACCCCGCTGCTCCGATCGAAGACCAAGATCCTCGCCGACGGCAAGCAGCCTCCGATCTGGGGCTTCGACGGCTCGTCGACGAACCAGGCCAGCGGTGAGTCGAGCGACTGTCAGTTGAAGCCGGTGTTCATCTGCCCGGACCCGCTCCGTGGCGGGCACAACGTCCTCGTGCTGTGCGATGTGCACAGCGCCATCGACGACAAGCCGCACCCCACCAACACCCGCTCCGCCCTCGAGAAGGCGGCCAAGAAGTACGCGAAGCACGAGATGATCTACGGCATCGAGCAGGAGTACACCTTCCTCAAGCCGGACGGCACTCCGCTCGGCTTCCCGAACGGTGGCTTCCCCGCCCCGCAAGGCCCGTACTACTGCGGTGTCGGCACCGGTCGAGTCATCGGCCGCGAGATCATCGAAGAGCACACCCAGGCTTGCATGGACGCCGGCCTGATGATCGAGGGGACGAACGCAGAGGTCATGCCCGGTCAGTGGGAGTTCCAGATCGGCGCGGCCGACGCGCTGACGGTGAGCGACCACATGTACGTGGCCCGCTGGCTGCTCCACCGCATCGCTGAGGACTACGACGTGGTCGTGTCCTTCGCCGCCAAGCCGATGCAGGGTGACTGGAACGGCGCCGGCGCGCACACCAACTTCTCCACCAAGGCGATGCGCGAGGGCTACCCGGCCATCGAGGCTGCCTGCAAGGCGATCGGCAAGCGCGTCGAGGCCCACATCAAGGGCTACGGGCACGACATCGAGAGCCGACTCACCGGCGCGCACGAGACCGCCCCGTACAACAAGTTCAGCTACGGCGTGTCCAACCGCGGCGCGAGCATCCGCATCCCGTGGCAGGTCGCACGCGACGGCATGGGCTACGCGGAGGACCGCCGCCCGAACGCCAACGCCGATCCGTACGTGGTCACCCGCCTGATCCTCGAAAGCGTCTGCGGCGCCGCCTGACGAAGTCGTCGGACGGTCGTCAATCGACCTGGCCTCGGCCGGGCCTCGACAACCTCAACAACGTCGACAACCTCGACGGGGGACCGGCCGACGTCGGTCCCCCGTCGCATTTCCCGATGTGTTTCGTTCAGGAACTGAACCCGCGTGACCGGATCCGGCCGGCAACGACGAGACTGGAGTGATGGGCGTGCTCGATCAGCAACGTGACTACGTGTTGCGCACGGTGGAGGAGCGAGGCGTGCGGTTGATCCGCCTCTGGTTCACCGATGTGCTCGGCAACTTGAAGAGCTTCGCGATCAGCCCCGCAGAGTTGGAGAACACGCTCGAGGACGGGATGACCTTCGACGGCTCGTCGATCGACGGCTTCAGCCGCATCCAGGAGAGCGACGTGCTCGCGATCCCCGATCCGAACACCTTCGAAGTGCTGCCGTGGGGTGACCCGAAGGCGGCTGAGGCCCGCGTGTTCTGCGACATCCACCACCTCGACGGCACGCCGTTCCACGGCGACCCCCGCCAGGTGCTCCGGCGTCAGCTCGATGCGTCACACGAGATGGGTTACACGTTCTACGTCGCTCCCGACATCGAGTTCTTCTACTTCGCACCGCCCGAGCGCGGTCAGACCCCGGTGCCGCTCGACGAGGGAGGGTTCTTCGACCTCACCACCAACGATGTCGCCGGTTCGCTGCGCAAGCAGACGATCCGCACGTTGGAGACGATGAGCATCCCGGTGGAGTACAGCTTCCACGAGGATGCCCCGAGCCAACACGAGATCGATCTCCGCCACACCGACGCATTGACGATGGCCGACAGCATCATGACGTTCCGGCTCGTGGTGAAAGAGGTCGCTGCCACCAACGGAGTCCACGCGACGTTCATGCCCAAGCCGCTCGAGGGCGTGCAGGGCAGCGGGATGCACGTGCACCTGTCGTTGTTCGCAGGTGACGAGAACGCCTTCTATGACGCCGACGACCCGAACAACCTGTCGCCGGTGGCGAAGAGCTTCATGGCCGGCTTGCTGCGCCATGCCGCCGAGATCACGGCGATCACCAACCAGACGGTGAACAGCTACAAGCGCCTCGTGCCCGGCTTCGAGGCCCCGGTTCACGTCAGCTGGGCCCGCAACAACCGCAGCGGACTCATCCGGGTGCCGATTCCAAAGCGCGGCAATCCGAGCGCCACCCGCATCGAGTACCGCTCACCCGATCCAGCGTGCAACCCCTACCTGGCGTTCGCCGTGCTGCTGGCTGCCGGCTTGCGCGGTGTGCGCGAGGGCTACGAGCTCGCACCCGAGGCCGACGCCAACCTGTTCGAGATGAGCGATGCCGAGCTCGCCACGTTGGGCATCGATCAGTTGCCCCAGTCCCTCAGCGACTCGCTGCGGGTGATGGAGGGCAGCGAGCTCGTGCAGGAGGCGCTCGGTGAACACATCTTCGAGTGGTTCCTGCGCAACAAGCGCAGCGAATGGCGGGCCTACAAAACACACGTGAGCGCATTCGAGATCGATCGCTACCTGAAGGCGCTCTGACCGTGGAGCTCGTGGCCGTCTTCCCCGACCCACCGCCTCCGGAGCTCGCCCGCACGCTCGCCATGGCCGGCTACAAGTACCAGGCCGTCGGTTCGTCGGAGGACGCCTCGCGCAACGAGCCGGCCTCCGGCTGGTCGGGTGCGATCGTCGCCTGCGACGCCGATCCCGAGGGTGCCTGGGCGCTGTGCCGGTCGCTGCGCAAGCGCGATGCCCCGGTGTCACCCCTCCTGGTGCTCGTGAGTGGTTCACAGCTGGCCGACCTGGAGTTGCGCAACGACCTGTTCGACGACTTCTGCCTCACCCCGTTCCACCCGTCCGAGGTCGAGGCCCGCCTGAAGCACCTCTTCTGGCGCGGCGGCGCCGGTGTGCGACCCGACCTCGTCGAGTACAGCGGGCTGGCCCTCAACCTGGAGACGTACCAGGCGTCGATCTCCGGCAAACCGCTCGACCTGACGTACATGGAGTACGAACTCCTCAAGTTCCTCGCCCAACACCCGGGCAAGGTGTTCACCCGCGAGATGCTGCTGTCACGGGTGTGGGGCTACGAGTACTACGGCGGCGCGCGAACCGTCGACGTGCACATCCGTCGTCTGCGAGCCAAGCTCGGCGAGGAGCACGCGAACCTCATCCAGACCGTGCGTTCCGTGGGCTACCGCTTCGGCCAGAGCCGTTGGGGCGCTTGATCAGCGGAGTTGAGCAAGGCCCTCGGCCACCATCGCCGCGAACAACGCTTCGCCGTCACGGTCGGGGTGCACCCCGTCGCGAAGGATCGAATCGTCCTGGCCCACCGCATCGAACCAGTCGACCACCACGGTGCCGTCTCGTCCGCCGAGCTGTGCCCGCAACGCTTCGTTGAACAGCACCGAGTCGTCCAGGTAGTCGACCCGATACGAGTCGACCCAGACGAGCGGACGGTCGTCGGGGAGTGCATCGATCACGAGCGCGACGAGCGCGCCGTACTCCTCGGACCCGGTGTACTTGCCGATGTCGTTCGTACCGAGGGCGATCACCCACACGTCGGGATCGGCGCCATCGGCGAGCTGGCGGGAGATCGCGGCCAGTCCCGACTCGGGCGATCCGCGGCCACCTGCCTCGATACGTCGACTCGTCACGCCGTCGACGGTCACGTCGGTGAAGCCACCGGCTGCAAGCGTGTACTTGATCTCGTCAGTCGAACCCTGCGTGATCGAGTCGCCGATCATCACCACCGAGGTCGCATCAGTGGCGATCCTGAGTCCGCCGCCGTCACCACCGACGTCCACGGCCGCCGAGTCGCCACCTTGTCCTGCGGGCAGTCCGCCGGCGCCCACCTGACCGGCCGTGCTGGCCGAAGTGCGGCCGAAACCGTCCGTGGCGATCCAGGTGACCGCAGCCGAGAGCAGCACGATGATCGCCGCAAGCGCACCGCTCATCGCCCACCGGCTCGGAGGCGTGCGGGTGTCGTAGTAGCGAACCGTCGGCTCGGGGGCAGCCATGGTCCAACAGTGTGGTCGCCAGGTCGCCGGAGACGGTGTCATGCAACATCCGTCACGCCTCACCTGGCGGAACTCGCGGCATCATCCGGTTGTCGATGAGCAGGTTCGGGTCAGCGTTGCCCGCAGTGATGCTGCCGGATCACAGCAGCCGGCATGCCATGCTGATCGGCGTGTCCCCCGGTTCGCTGCCCCAGGTCGGTGCACCGACATCCTTACGATGACCGACGCACCGCACCCACTGCTCCACCGAGGCCGGCGTCTCCAGTACGCGACCATCGCGTGGAATCTGATGGAGGTGTTCGTCACCATCAGTCTGGGGATCGCCGCTCGCTCGCTTGCCCTGATCGCCTTCGGCCTCGATTCGATCGTGGAGGTCTTCGCGTCGGTCGTGGTCATCTGGTACATCGCCGACCACGGTGCGAGCGGTCGATCGAGACGGGCGCTCCGACTCGTTTCGCTCTCGTTCGCGACGCTCGCGGCATATCTCGCCATCGCAAGCGTCTACACACTTGTGACCGGCGAAGCGGCCGACTCATCACCGTTCGGCATCGCGTACCTGGCGATCACCGCGCTCGTCATGTTCGGCCTGGCACGATTGAAGCGCTTGACCGCTTGCGCAGCCGACAACGCTCCGCTCGCAGCGGAGGCATCGATGACGTTCCTCGACGGGTGCCTCGCAACCGGAATCCTCGCAGCCCTCGCACTCAACGCAGCGTTCGGGCTGTGGTGGACCGACCCGCTCGCGGCAGCAGTGGTTGCGATCTTCTGCGCTCGCGAGGCCGTCGGCTCCTGGAAGGAGGCCGGGCCTTGAGAACGCGCGGTCACGGCCGTTCAGTCGTTCAGTCGTTCAGCCGCTGGATTCGTGTGGCGTGGCGCGCATGCGTGCGGAGCACTTCGTCCAGCGCGGGGTGCACCACGCGACCTTCGGTCACCACCGAGCGACCGTTCACGATCGTGTGCCATGCCCCGATCGGGCCGCAGCGCAACCACGCCTCGATCGGATCGGCGAGTGCACCGGCGAACAGCGGGCCGTCGAGCTTCCAGACGGCGAGATCGCCCACGGCGCCGGGCGTGATCACGCCGATCTCACCCTCCCGGCCGAGGCATCCCGCCCCTCCCACGGTGGCGCACTCCAGTGCCATCCTCGCCGTGCCGGCGTGCGGTCCGTCGCGCAGCTTGGCGAGCAGCATCGCCTGACGCGCCTCCAGCCACAGCGAGGCGCTGTCGGCCGACGATGAGCCGTCGACGCCGAGGCCCACCTTCACACCGGCCGCGCGCATCGGCACGATCGGCGAGATGCCCGACGACAGGATCAGGTTGCTGCTCGGACAGTGGGCGACACCGATCTGCGCAGCACCGAGCCGGGCGATGTCGTCCCCGTTCGGCATCACACAGTGGGCAACCCACGTGCGGTCCGTGCACCAGCCGGTGCGCTCGAGGTACTCCATCGGCCGACATCCGAACGTGGCCAGCGAGAACTCGTCGTCCTCGGCGTTCTCCGCGAAGTGGGTGTGCAGGCGCACATCGAGCCGCTCGGCGAGCTCGGCCGACTGCACCATCAGCTGCTCGGTGACGCTGAACGGGCTGCAGGGTGCGAGCGCGATGCGCACCATCGCGCCGAACCCGCGGTCGTGGTGCCGTGCAACGGCCTCCTCGCTCGCCGCGAGGATCTCGTCGTCAGGCTGCACAACCGAGTCAGGAGGCAGGCCGCCATCTTTCACCGACAGGCTCATCGAACCGCGAGTCGGATGGAAGCGCATGCCCAGCTCGCGGGCGGCGGTGATCTCCGCCGCCAGCAGGTCGCCGCCGTGCTTCGGGTGCAGGTACAGGTGATCGGTCGAGGTGGTGCACCCGCCGAGCGCCAGCTCGGCCAGACCCACGAACGCAGAGGCGTGAACGGCCTCTTCGTCGATCGCCTCCCAGAGCGGGTACAGCGACTGGAGCCAACCGAACAGCGGCTTGTCCGTCATCGGAGGAAAGGCGCGGGTGAGATTCTGAAAGATGTGGTGATGGGTGTTCACCAGGCCCGGCGTCACCAGGCAGTCGGTGGCGTCGATCACCCGGTCGGCCACAGGTTCGGGGTGGGTGCTCGTTCCCACGCCCTCGACGAAACCGTTGGTGATCGCCACCCAACCGCCGGTGAGCTCGCGTCGCCGGTCGTCGAGCGTGGCGATCAGACGCGCATTGCGGACCAGCAGGTCGGTCACGAGGCGTCGGGTTCCAACGAGTCTCGGAGGGAATCGACGACGAGTTGGATGTCGGCCACCGTGGTGCGTGGGTTGACGATGCAGTACCGGAGCACCGTCTCGCCGGCCCAGCCGGTGGGCGTCACGAACGCGGTGCCGTCGCGCAGCAGCCGGTCGCTCCACGCCCGGTACTGCGCTGGGGTCCAGCCGACACGGCGGAACAGCACCACGCTGAGCTCTGGCTCCATGATCAGCTCGAGGTGCGGCGCAGCCTTCACCAGCTGCGCCCCCTCGTGAGCGACCTTCAGTGTGACCTCCACTGCATCGCGGTACGCGTCGGTGCCGTACGTCGCGAGGCTGAACCAGAACGGCAACCCCCGCGCGCGACGGGAGAGGTGGTGAGCGAAGTCGCTCGGGTTCCAGTCCTCATCGTGCTCGCCTCCGTCGGGATGACCGCCGGCGTGCAGCACGTCGAGGTACTCGGCGTGCTGGGTGTGAGCCCGCCGCGCCTCGAACGGATCGCGATAGACCAGGGCACAGCAGTCGAAGGGAGCGAACAGCCACTTGTGCGGGTCGACGATGAAGCTGTCGGCGCGCTCGATGCCGTCGTACAGGTGACGCACGCTGGGCGCTGCCAGACCTGCGCCGCCGTAGGCACCATCGACGTGCAGCCAGAGTCCATGGCGTTCACACACGTCGGCCACACCAGCAAGGTCGTCGATGACGCCCGCATTGGTGGTCCCGCTCGTGGCGACCACCACGAACAGCCGCTGGCGATCCTCTGGCGACAAGGCCTCGATCGTCGCATCGAGGGACGCGCTGCCCATCCGACCCCGCTCGTCGGCAGGTGCCTCCACCACGTCGGCGTCCATCGCTCGACCAGCCGCGACGATCGACGAGTGGGCGTTCGACGAACCGATGATCAACCCGCGCACCCGGTCGTAGCGACCCTCGGCTCGCGCCCGCCAGCGCCAACGGGCGACGATCAACGCCGACAGGTTGCCGCCCGTGCCACCGCTGACGAACACGCCACCCGACGTGACCGGCAGGCCGACGAGATCGCAGATGTACCGCAGCGCCTCGTTCTCGGCGAACACTGCACCGGCGCCTTCCATCCACGACCCGGCATAGATGCTCGATGCGCCGACGACGAGGTCGAACAGCATCGAGGCCTCGGTCGGTGCGGCCGGCACGAAGCTCAAGAAGCGTGGGTGATCGACGCTGATGCACGCAGGCGCGAGAACATCGCCGAACAAGCGGAGCGCTTCGAGACCGCCGATGCCCTGCGGGGTGACCGTTCGGCCGGCCATGACCGACAGGTCGGTCGCGGGACGGGACGAATCGAGCGGCGGTGGGTCGAGCCGCATCCGCTCGACGGAGTAGCGCAGGACCGCCTGGGTGAGCACCTCCATCGAGGTGTCGTGCTGATGCATCACGGTCCGACGAGCGGTCAGACGTTCAGGTCGAGCAGTTCGCCGCCTTCGCCGCGAACCTCGGCGTCCTTGTTGAGCGCGCCACCGAGGACGGCGGCGAGCACCGCGCCGCTCATGCACACCACGATGGGCAGCACGACGAGCACGACGAGGATGGCGATCACACCTGGCACGGTCCCAACCATACCTCAGAGGGGCTTGTAGGCCCAGGCCTCGATCTCGACCGCTCCGCCCAAGGGCAACGCGGCAACTCCGACGGTGCTGCGCGCGGGGCGGGCAGTGCCGAACCCGGCCACGTAGGCCTCGTTGAACGTGGCGAAGGTGTCCATGTCGGTGAGGAAGCACAGCGTCTTCGCAATGTCACCGAGGGTGGCACCGGCGCTCGCGAGCTGCGCCTTCAGGTTCTCAACTGCCTGCGCGGTCTGGGCACCGACGCCCCCCGCCACCAATGCACCGTCGGCGATGCCCAACTGACCGCTGACGATGATCCAATCGCCCGCGCGGACGACAGGGGTGTAGGGACCGAGTGGTTTCGACATACCGCAAATCTAGAGGGCTCAGGCCCGTCCACCGTCGAGTCGATCGGTGAGCTCCTTGAACTCGGCCCAGCTGCCGTTCGCGAGCAGTTCCGCCTGCATCGGCCATGTCCCGGGATCGTGGATCCGGAACGTGGGTCCACCCGCTTCGAGGGTCGCCCGCAGCGAACCCACGTCGGCGTTCGCAAGTCCCCACCAGGTGGTGACGCCCGAAGCCTGGATCAGCTCGGAGATCTTCGGGCCGATGCCCTCCACCACACTGAGATCGTCGCGACGCAGCGGACGACCGAGCACCACCGCGCCCTCTGCAATCGCCTCGTCGCTCAGTGCAGGCGCCACCGCAATCGCCGCGACGCCGTGCACCCCCGTGAGCGTCGACTGCGAGCGGCAGTCGTTCAACTCGCTGCGCAACTGATCGCGTTCGGCGACCAGCAGGTCGAAATGGGCGTCGCGCTGTGTGGCCTCGGCGCGCAGTCGCGTCAGTTCCTCGGCGTCGGCGGCGGTGCGTTCCGCAGCTCGGGCGACGGCTGGGTCGGGTGTCGCCGGCCGAGCAGGCGCCGCTGCCGCATGATCGCCGCGCAGTGACCGCAACAGATATCCGATGATGCCACCGACGAGAGCGGCGAGCAGGAGCCAGACGATCCACTTGGCGAGTGTGTAGGGCATGGGTGGTGTTCCTTGTCGTGAGCGGGAGAGTGCGGGAAGTGCGGGGAAGTGCAGGGACCGGTTGGCAGGGGGCGGGTCAGGCGGCGACGACGGCGAAGACGACACGGCGGCTCGCCGCTTTGTCCTCCACCCCACCGGTGACGACGGTGTCGGTCTCGCCGAGACCGGTGGAGGTGAGCGTGGCGGTGACGCCGCGCGCTTGGAGCGCATCGCGCACGACGCGTGCTCGACGCTCGCTGAGGTCGAGGTTGCGGGCGGCGTCGCCATCGGAGTCGGTGTGGCCGATCACCTCGATGGCCAGGCCGTCGAAACCGTTGGCGACAGCGGCCACACGTTCGACCACTGAGGTCGCGTCCGTGGTGAGCACAGCACTCCCGGGTTCGAAGAGGATCGGGTCGGTGGCCACCAGCGCGTTGAGCTCGTCTGCGAGCGCCGTTGCGTCGGACGCCGAGGCGGTCTCGCGCGGCGTGAGCGACGAGTCGGCGCCAGCCGTTGCGACCACGTCGTCGACGGTTGCGAGTGCATCGGCGTCGACGTAGACGCCCTCGAGCGTGAGCTCGCCACCGACAAGGCGGGCCGTACCGCTCACCAGGTTCACGGGCATCACATCGATCAGCCCGGCGAGACCGCCGACGGCGGCATCGACCGCTTCCGGCTCACCGCTCGCGCTCGGGTCGATGACGAGTTGGTCGTCCACGTTCTCGGGATCGACCACCGCCTCGGCGGCGGCGACGAGCCGGGCTCTGGTGGCCTCGTCGGGCACGGTGCCACGCAGCACGAGCGTCCCGTCGGCGAACTCGACGGTGACGTCGGGACCCGATCCGGCCGCCGGCGTCGCGTTCGTCGCCGGGGGCTCGGTGGTCGCTGTCTCGTCGATCGGTTCGCTCGTCGCGGGTGCCTCTGCCGTCGTCGCGTCCGTCGCGTCTGTAGCGTCCGCTATGTCTGTTGTGTCCGTGGCGTCTGTTGTGTCGGTGGCGCTCGCTGCAGCCGACGTGTCGGTCGAGCCTGCCTCGCACGACGCATCGAGCTCGGCCACGCGCACACCCCACACGTCTTCGGCAACAGCGATCGCAGCTGCTGGCTCCGCGAGCACAGCGGCGCAGCGAAGGGTGCCGTCCTGACCCGAGAACGACGCCGTCACGCCGTCGATGCCTGCTGCCCGGAGATCGGCTTCCACCCGCTGCTCGAGGTCACCCTCGATGCGTGGCACGCCCTCGATCGCGCCGCCGAGGCCGACCAGGCCGAGCACGCCGACGGCGAGCACGCGCCGACGGCGACGGAGGTTGCCTGTGCGAGGGCTGGACAGATGAGGGGTGCTGGACACGGTGCTCCTCGGCGGCGGATGTCACGCGACGTGCGGATCGAGATGGATCTCTGACGAACTCGGCGCAGAATCGTCGCGTGTTCTTTTCGAGCGCGCAAGGGCCGACATGGACCCTGATCTGGGCCTTTCCCGACAAGACGTTCGGTTCCACGGACGATCGCCGCCCAGCACGGCGCGAGCGATCACGGAACTCAGTCGGCGTCGATCGACGACGACTCGACCCCTGGTTCGATCGAGTGGCGGTCGGAGGGTTCCGATCCGTCGGCCGGTTCCGCGAGCTCCGCAAGTTCCGCTGGCTCCGGGGACTCCACGAGCCCGGCGGACTCCGAGGACTCGGCGTCTCGACCGCGGGGCTGCTCGAGCTCGAAACGCAGTCGATCGCGCTCGGCCAGTGCGAGCGAGAGCTGGGTGTCGAGACGATCCGCCTTCCGCTGCAAGCGAGCCAGTTCGTCGTCGTCCGTGGGACGCGGTCCGGCCGATGGGTGCCGCTCTGGCTCGATCGCATGAGGGCGGCCCCGGAACAGATAGCCGGCGATCGAGCCCAGCACGGCGGCACCGACGAGCCACAGGATCAGCTTCGTGACGGTGTAGGGCATCAGATCGTCCTCACGTGGTGGGGGTGGTGGGTCTGGATGTGGTGGGTTCGCGGGTCGAGGAAGGCGCTCATGACTCGTCGGCTTCCACCACGAACTCGACACGTCGGCTGGCATCGGCATCCTCGATGCCACCGACGAGCACGGGCGTACGCTCGCCGCGTCCTGTCGACGTGATCGGCGCGGTCACGCCGCGGGTCACGAGCGCATCGCGGACCGCCCGAGCACGCTCTCGGCTGAGCAGCAGGTTCGTTGCCGCGTTGCCGCGAGAGTCGGTGTGGCCGATCACCTGGATCGCCACGCCGGAGTAGCGCTCGGCCACCGCGGCAACCTGGTCGAGGACAGCCTCGGTGTCAGCGGTGAGCACCGCGCTCGCCGACTCGAACAGGATCGGGCCCTCCTGCACGATGCGGTTCAAGAGATCGGCCAGCTGATCGGCTTCAGAAGCGGCGGCGACCGGCCGGTCGGTGACTGCGATTGCGGCTCCGGCCTCCTCGGCGGCCGTCTCGAGTGCAGCGCGTTGGACCTCGGTGGCAGCGACGCCCGTCAGCGACAGGTCACCGCGCTCCAGCCGGACGGTGCCACTCACGAGGTCGGACGAGACGGTTGCGAGCAGCGTCGCCAGCCGATCGAGCGTGGCGTCGAGGTCACCGACACCGATCGCGGAGTCAGGGTCGATGACGAGCTCGTCGACGACGTTGGCGGGAGCGGTCGAGGTCTCGGCGGCCGCGACCAACACGTCGCGTGCCGCCGTATCGGGCACGGTGCCCGAGAGCACGATCCGACCATCCGCCAGTTCTGCCGTCACCCGCAGCGACAGCTCCCGGGCCGCGTCCTCGCCATCCTGGCCAACCTGTGATGTCGGCGGAACCCCCGGAACCCCCGGCGCCAACGACCCGACCGCGGTCGTGGTGGTCACCGCCTCCTCGGAGAGTTGGTCGATAACAGCGGGGTCGGTCGAAGTCGCGACCGACCCCGGTGTGATCGACGCCGGCGGGTCGGCGCCGATGCGCGGTTGGCCGAGCGAGCGTCCGCAGGAGGCGTCCAAGTGAGCTTCGCGCACGCCTCGCACGGCCTCGATCAGTGCCACGAGTGCCACCGGATCATCTGTGGGCACCCCACACACCACCGTGGCGTCCTGCCCGGCGAACGACACCCGCATGCCCACCTGACCGTCGGCTTCGAGCTCTTCCCGGACGCGACGCTCGAGGTCGCTCTCGATTGCCACCAGGCTCACGCCGACGGCGACCGCCATCAACAACACGAGTGCAACCAGGACGAGACGAAGCCACTGACGTCGACGCTGTTCGGCCAGGACCTGGACCGGCGAGGGCGAGATGGGACGCACGTGGGACTCCTGCGCGGCGCGGCCGCAGACATCGGATGGACGCCTCTTCCTGACGTACAACGGCGTGCATCGTCGCGCGGATTTCGGTGCCGCGGTGGCCCTAACCTAGGCGGTGATGCGACCGCCGCCCGCCCCTGCCAACGGCGTTCACAGCCCTCACCCGATGAGCTCCGCGTCCCCAGCCGCCGCCTGCCCGCCGGCTCCCACCGTGCCTCGCTCTCGCCGGCAGTTCCTGGCGATCGGTGGTGCATTGGCACTCGGCGGATTGGCTGCTGCCTGCGGCGACAGCGATGACGAACCGAGTGGAGCGACCGCCACTCCCGGCGCGACCCTCGCCCCTGCCGACGACACGATCACGCCCGCGACCGACGGCTTCGTCGTCGTCAACCGGTATCCCTCAGGCCAGCGGATCACTCCGGGCGACGTGAGGCTCGCGATCTCGATCGCCGACAACCGGGGTTCGATGCTCACCACCGGCCCCGACGTGCTCACCGGTGTCATCCGCAACGAACAGGGCGAGACGATCGACACGATCACGGCACCACGCCGCGGAACCGGTCTCGACGTGCCCTACTGGAGCATCACGACCACGATCCCCACTCGCGGGCTCTACGAGTTCGCCCTCGACGGCGCGATCGGCGACCCGACGCCATTCCTGATCTTCGATGCGTCGGAGGTCTCGATCCCCGCGGTCGGCACCGCGCTCCCGCCGTTCGACACGCCGACGTTCGAGGACGCTCGCGGCGTGACGCCGGTGTGCACTCGCGAGGAGATCGAGGGCAGCGCGTGCCCGTTCCACGACGTCACCCTCACCGAGGCGCTCGGAGCCGGCAAGCCCGTGGTGTACCTGATCGGAACGCCGGCGCACTGTGCGACGGCAACCTGCGGACCGGGCCTCGAGTTCCTCATCCAGGCGTCGAAGCGGTACGGCGACATGGCCACGTTCGTCCACTCGGAGGTGTACGCCGACGCCGAGGCCACCGAGGTCGCCCCTGCGGTCACGGAGTACACCCTCGACTACGAGCCGGTGATCTGGATCACCGACGCCAACGGCATCGTGGTGCGGCGCATCGACATCGTGTGGGACGCCGACGAGCTCGCCCAACTGCTCGCCGAGTCGCTGTCCTGACCGCGCCGATCACGCGGATCGACGACGGGCGACGATCACGCACGACGGGCGACGATCAGGAATCGCCGCTTCGGCACCACCAGCGGCTCGCCGTCAGCGATCGCTCCGTGCACCGACAGCAACACGTCGGCGTATCCGTCGACACTGAAATCGTCGGGCGCCTCCCAGGGCACGAATGCCAGGTAGCGCACGAAGGTCGCGACGTCGGAGAACGTCAGCGTGCCTGCCCATTCCTCTGACCGTTCCACCTCGAAGCCCGTCTGTTCGAGGTCGTCCTGGCACCGATCGAGCGTGACGTCCGCGTAGGGCGAGTCGGCCCCGAACATCCGCCGCACGTGCTGGGCATCGCGACCATCGACCTGCTGGGTACAGAACACCGCTCCCGGACGCAGCACACGCCACACCTCGCGCCCGTCATATGCCTCGTGACGGTCGAGCACGAGGTCGAAGCGTCGGTCGTCGAAGGGCAACCGGTCGTCGGCTTCGGCGTCGTAGCGCACCACCGGGATCGAGCGAGGTCGGAGGGCGGCGGCGGCGACGGACAGGTTCGGCGGCCAGCCCTCGGTGGCCACCGTGTCCGGCGGCAAGGCATCGGCCAGGCGCAGCAGCACCTCGCCACCACCGGTGCCGAGATCGAGGACATGACGGGCTCGTCGCAACAGCGCACGGGCGACCTCGTCGTAGTCCCAAGGCGGGTGTTCGGTGTCGAAGCCGTCACCGAACTCGGAGAAGTCCCAGCCGATGACCGGAGCTTCCCAGCGCTCGCGCCAGCCCCTCAGGAGCTGCTCACGCGAGCCCAGCACTCAGCTGAAGCTGGAGCCGCAACCGCAGGTGCGGGTGGCGTTCGGGTTGGTGATCGAGAACCCGGCCTGGTTGAGGCCATCCTTGTAGTCCAAGGTGGCACCCTCGAGCAGCTGCTTGGACGCCTGGTCGACGATCACGGCGACCTTCGCCTCGTCGGGGCCGAACAGCGCCTTCTCGTCGTCCGCGGCGACGTCGCCGTCGAAGAACATCTCGTACGAGAACCCGCTGCAGCCGCCGGGGCGGACCGCGACGCGCAGCGCCAGATCGGTGGCGCCCTCTGCTTCGAGCAGTTCCTTGACCTTGAATGCGGCGGTGTCGGTGAGGGTGATCACAGTGGGGTTCTCCTTGAGTCCGGCTGAACCAGTGGTACGAACGGCAGTGTAACCCCGGGCTCCCGTAGAATCATTCCGTGGACCACACCTCACCCCTGGTACCCCTGGTACCCCGGTACCCCTGGTACCCCTACCTGGCCGGCAGACAGCCGTCGGCGCCGGAGGTGCCCACGGAGACACAGGTCCTCGACCTCCTCCGTTCGGTCATCGACCCCGAACTCGGCGCGGACATCGTGTCGCTCGGCATGGTGCCCGGCGTATCGGTCGCTTCCGATGGCGCTGTCACGGTGGGTGTGAAGTTGACGATCGGTGGCTGCCCGCTGCGCGCCCAGATCAAGAAGGACGTCGAGAGTCGAGTTGCCGTGCACCCTGGCGTCACCGCGGTGAGGATCGAATGGGGCGAGATGAACAGCGAGGAGCGCAGCGATGTGATGCTGAAGGCCCGCTGGAACGCTCGCGAGAACGCCCCCGACACCGAGATCCCGGTCACGGCGCGCATTCTCGCCATCGCGAGCGGCAAGGGTGGCGTGGGCAAGAGCTCGGTGACGGTGAACCTCGCCGCGGCGATCGCCGCCCAGGGTTTCACCGTGGGCGTGCTCGACGCCGACATCTGGGGCTTCTCGGTGCCGCGCCTGCTCGGCATCGACGAACGACTCGAGGCCAGGGCGGTCGAGGGCAGCGACAAGCCGAAGATCATCCCCAACGAGCGCCAGGTGGGCACAGGCATGCTCAAGGTCGTGAGCACCGGCTTCCTGGTCGACGAGGACACGGCGCTGATGTGGCGCGGACTCATGCTCACCAAGGCCGTCGAGCAGTTCCTTCACGACGTTCGTTGGGGCGAGCTCGACTACCTGCTGATCGACATGCCTCCTGGCACCGGCGACGTCCAGATGGGCCTGGCCCGCATGCTCCCGCGGACCGATCTGCTCATCGTCACCACCCCGGCGCTCGCGGCGCAGAAGGTGGCGGCTCGC
The DNA here is from genome assembly GCA_963791635.1 of uncultured Acidimicrobiaceae bacterium. Lineage (GTDB taxonomy): Bacteria > Actinomycetota > Acidimicrobiia > Acidimicrobiales > Ilumatobacteraceae > VFMC01. The sequence continues at coordinate 120,158 of CAWBTC010000017.1, read as the reverse complement.
GCGGCAGACATGGCCCGGCGAAGCTTCCTGCGCGTCTGCGGCGTGATCGAGAACATGAGCGCGTTCACCTGCGATCACGGCGAGACCTACGCACTGTTCGGCGAAGGCGGGGGCCAGGCGCTTGCGGACGAGATCGGCGTGCCGTTGCTCGGCAAGGTGCCGCTCGAGTCATCAGTGGCTGCCGGTGGCGATGCAGGCACTCCCGTGTCGCTCGATGGGACGGGGGCCGCGGCCGACATGTTCCGGGCGATCGCGCAGCAGATCATCGACGAGGTGGCTCCGCCGACCAACATGGCTGGCTGCTCTGCCCGATTGATCGGCCTCGTGAACGCCGCGCTCGACGCTCGCGACGCCGCTGCGTCCTGATCTGCCGTCTGGCTGTCAGGCACCGGCACGACCGCCGGGCGGAGGTCAGTCCTCGATCTCGTCGTAGCCCGGCTCACCCGGCAGCTTGATCCCTTGGATCTTGCCGTCGACGAACACGATCTTCGGCAGGATGCACGGCGGTGCGGGCAACTCGCGCGCTGTCGCCATCGCCTCGTCCACCGACGCGAAGCCGGCCAGGAACTCCAGGTTCGCGACGGTCGGGGGCATCATCGTCAGCTCACCTGCCTTTGCGCGGTCGAGCGCTTCCAGCGGCGAGACCCACATGCTGGCGATGGTCTCGTTGTCGTCGTGCACCGAGTGCTGCCCCGCCGGCGCCGGAGCCAGGTAGAAGCGGGTGTCGAACCGGCGGGCGCCTTCGCCCTTCGGGGTGATCCAGTGCGCCACCCACTCGAGGAGCTCGGTCGCAGGCACGAGTGAGTGCTGCTCGCACAGCTCGAGCAGGTCGATCGAGCCGTCGTGCACCCCGATGCGGGCGGCGAGCGCCGGGTGCCCGTCGACGACGGTGTTGCCGGCCGGGTCGTGTGCGAGGAGCACGCCGGCCTCCTCGAAGCATTCGCGAATGGCGGCGAGACGATGGGCATGCTCGAGATCCTCGCCGTCATGGGTCTCCACCTTCCCGCCCGGGAACACGTACATCCCGCTGCCGAAGACGGCCGCGAGCGTGCGGCGGAGCATGAACACCTCGACCCCGCTGACGCCGTCCTCGCGGTCCCTCACGAGCATCACCGTCGCAGCGAGCTTCACGGGGACGGGTTGCTTGCTCGGGTCCTGGGTGTCAGAGGTGCTCATCGTGCCGTAGTCTTGCCGTTCGTGCTGGTGTGGATGGATCTGGAGATGACGGGCCTCGAGCCGTCGAAGCACGTCATCGTGGAGATCGCCACCCTCATCACCGACGACGAACTGAACGTCGTGGCCGAAGGACCCGACCTCGTGGTCCATCAGCCCGAGGAGTCGTTGGCCCTCATGGAGCCGATCGTCGTGGAGATGCACACCAAGAGCGGGCTGCTCGATGCGATCCGGACGAGCCCTGTGACCCTCGAAGAAGCGGGCGCGAAGACGCTCGAGTTCATCAAGCAGTGGGTGCCCGAGGCGCGCAAGGTGCCGCTGTGCGGGAACTCGATCGGGATGGACCGCCGGTTCCTCGATGCCTACCTGCCGGAGATCGAGAACTGGCTGCACTACCGCAGCATCGACGTGAGCAGCGTCAAGGAGCTCGTGCGCCGCTGGTACCCGGGCCTCACCAACGGCCGGCCGTACAAGGTGGGCACACACCGCGCCCTCGACGACATCCGCGAGAGCGTGACCGAGCTGCGCTTCTACCGCGAGCGGATCTTCGTGCCCAGCACCTCGCCCGCAGCCGTCGCGGCCGCAGCTGCAGCCGGGGCTGCCGCGGCCGCCGAGGCTCTCGAGGCGCCTGCCACCGAGGCGTCGGTGCCGGATCAGCCCGTCTCCTGATCAGGCTGGAGGCCTCTGCCTTTCCAGCTGACCGTGCCGCCTCGACGGCGGTGCCACAGGCTGCGGACCAACACGACCACGAGCAGCAGCACCCAGACCGGGTAGCCGACGACCGCCCACCACGTGAACCGTCCGGCTCGTCGGGCGAGCACCGCGAGCTGCGCCACCGAGGCACACGCGAACCACACCGACGTCACCACGCCTCCGGCGAGTGACGTCACCCACGCCGCGGAGAGCGCGACGGCCCACCACGGTGCGGCATCGAAGCCGATCCCGAACCCCTTCGTCCAGCCTTCGATCACCTGACGGAGATCGCGCGGGTACATGCGGAACGAGGTGCCGTCCATGGTGCCCGCGAACAGGCGCGACCGGGGGAACCTGCGGGCGAGCGCGACGTCTTCGAGCACCGCCGAGTGCACGTCGGGATGAGCGTGGCCACCCGCACGGTCGTAGGCGTCGCGACGAACCGCCACGACAGGACCGAACGCCACCCGTGTGGGCACCCGTTCGCCCCAGGGGGTGAACGCCCCCGACCCCATGAGCGCGACCACGTTGAACAGCACGCTGGCCTGCTCGTGCGGCCGCTGCGCACGGTGGTACGGCTGCAACGAGACCAGTTCGTCGGGGTGACGCTCGAGCTGCTCGACGAGCGCATCGAGGGTGCCCCGAGCGAGCCGCACGTCGGCGTCGAGGAACACGAGCACCTCGTTGGCCGACCGGTCAGCCCCGATGTGACAGGCGTGCGGCTTGCCCGCCCAGCCGGCCGGCAACGGCGGCGCACTGATCACCCTGGCGCCGGCAGCGGTCGCGAGGTGCATCGTGGCGTCGGTCGAGTGGTCGTCGACGACGATCAGCTCGTCGTCGACGTGCAGCTCGGCAGCGAGCGACGCAAGGAGCACCGGGAGCGACGCTGCCTCGTCACGAGCCGGCACCACGACCGAGACGCGTGCGGCACGCCGCTGCGCTCCTGGCGGCAGCTGGCGGGCGCGCCACAACGCCACCCATCCGGCGGTCCAGCCCACACCGAACATCACGAGCGACCCGAGGTCGGGCATCGCGACGAACGACGGTTGGCCAGAGCTGAGCACCCGCCGAGTCTCGCTCGTCGCCGTGCAGCGGTCCACCGGACGCCGACACGCTGCCCATCAGGTCGATCGCTCAGGTTTGCCGGCGGACGGTGCCGTGTCGGGCGGCGAGCGCACGGGCACGGCGGCGAACCAGCTGTCGCAACGACCCCGGCTCGATCACCTCGAACTCCCAGGGGAGCCCCATCAGGTAGGTGGCCAACCAGTCGAGGTCGTCGGCTCCGATCACCAACGTGCTCGACTCGGCTCCGTGACGTCCGCCGGGCTCGACCTGTGCGATCGACGTCGGCACCCGGTGCCGGACCTCGTCGGGAGCCGCAGCGACGGCGACGACGGCGCGGTGGTCGAACGCCGACGGCGGCGCAGCCCGCGAGACCAGCTCCACCGGGTCGGGTCCGTCACGCGGCGCGAAGCGGAGGTCGCCGAGGTCGACGGACGCGATCCGGTCGGCCCGGAACGTTCGCCAGTCATTGCGATCGAGGTCGAACGCGGCGAGATACCACGCGTGACGCACATGAACCAGACGGACCGGCTCGACCCGCCGCCGACTCGCGGCCCCGCGCCCGTCGACGTAGCCGAACTCCACCACGAGCCGGGCCGACGAAGCGCGCGCCAACGAGGTGATGACGCGTCGGTCGGCGCGAGAAGCTCCCGTCGGTGCGAACGGCGTCACGGTGACCATCCCGAGATCGTCGAGCCTCGTTCGCAACCGAGCCGGCAGGAGCTGCTCGATCTTGCCGAGGGCGGAGAGTGCGGCGTCGTCGATGCCTGCGATGGCTGCCGTGCCCACGACCCCCAACCCGAGCGCCACTGCGAGGGTCTCGTCGTCGTCGAGCAGCAGGGGTGGCAACGACCCGCCCCGCCCGAGCTGGTACCCGCCGCCGTGCCCAGCGAACGCATCGACCGGGTAGCCGTACGTCCGCAGCCGCACCACGTCGCGACGCACCGTCCGCGGCGTCACACCCAGCCGGTCGGCCAGCTCGTCAGCCGGCCAATGCCACCGGTGCTGCAGCAGGCCGAGCAGTACGAGCAGTCGTTCTGCGGTGTCCATGCCAGTCGACATCATCGCAGAATCATCACCAAATCAACGGACAGATTCTGTCCGCTGACGCATCTACGGTCATTCACATGACCATCCATCGTGGACACATCACCGACTTCGACTTCCTCTCCGGCGCCTGGCACGTCGCTCACCGACGTCTGACCGAACGATGGGTGGGCAGCGACGACTGGGACTGCTTCGAGGGAACCTCCTGGTGCGAGCCTCGTCTCGGCGGGGTCGCGAACGTGGATCAGGTCGACTGCCCGGCGCGTGGCTTCTCGGGCCTCACGCTTCGCGTGTTCGACCTCGCAGCACGGCAGTGGTCGATCTTCTGGGTCAACAGCGGCGCAGGCCGGCTCGAGCAACCGGTGGTCGGTGGTTTCGACGGCACCGTCGGCACCTTCGAAGGTGCCGATACCGATGACGGCCGACCGATCACGGTCCGCTTCACGTGGACGGTGAGCGACGCCGACCACGCTCGTTGGCAGCAAGCCTTCTCCGCCGACGGTGCCGAGTGGGAGACCAACTGGTCGATGGACTTCTCCCGTCGATCACCGCCCTCACAGGGGTCGATCGGCCTCGATGGAGCCGTCGTTCGGCGATCGCCGTGATGTCTGGCTGATGTACTTCGCGTAAATGACTTGACCTCACCGGCCGATGGTGATTGCCTAGACCACGGTTCGCTGTCCGGCGGGCCATCCGAGACACGACGCACCAGGAGAACGCACCGAGATGAATTGCACGACCGCACCGCAGCAGGGCCGCATGGCCGCTGGCGCGCGCTCTTGCAGCGTGCTCGGTGGCTACCTGTGGAATGCCTCGGTGGGGACGACCATGGATTCGGTTGCATTCGCCGATCACATGGGCTTCACCACCAAGCGTCGCCCGGCCCGACACCTCGGAGCTCCTCCGTCGTAAGCAGTGCTTGCGTTCGGAAGCTTTCGCTCCGAGGCCGTCGGGATCACAGATCCCGGCGGCCTTTCGCTTTTTCCGCTTCCGGACGCAGGCACCACTGCCGGTCGTCCACCCGTACTCCCCCTCACGTGCCGTCTCCGAGAAGGAACAGATCCCATGTACGCAACGTCCAACATCGACACTCTTGCCAACACCCCCACTCTCGACTCCACCACCCTCTCCGCCGGCATGAACCTCGACCGCGAGCCGCTCACGCGAGAGACGGTGGACCGGGTGTTCGACGAGCTCGTCCAGGCGGACGAGCAGCCGGGTACCCCGATCGACGCTCCGGTCACCCTGCGCACCCCGCAGGCTCGGTGCGCCGATGGTCACGGCACCCTCTCACAGCTGTTCTTCTCCGACGACGTCCTCGACATCGCCCGGGCCAAGGCCATCTGCTCGAAGTGCAAGCTCGCCGCGGGCTGCCTCGACGGTGCCCTCGACCGTGCCGAGCCGTGGGGTGTGTGGGGTGGGGAGTTGATCGAGAACGGGCGCATCGTCGTCCACAAGAGACCGAGGGGGCGTCCGCCCAAACATCCTCGGCCCCTCGTGGTCGTCGACGAGTGCCCGATCCCAGCCCACCTGGTCGCGTAGCCCTCGCCACGTGACCTCCGCACATCGTTCTGGTCGCGCCCAACCGCCACCCACGCGCGGAACGGCGCGACCAGAACAACCGCACATCGTTCTGGTCGTGGGTGACGCACACAGCGATCCCGCGACCGTCCCGATGCCGCCTCCTGCCACAGTGACCCCCCGACTGTGGCAGGAGGCGCACGGAGTCTCCCGCCCCGCCCCCGTCCGGCGCAGCGACGGTCGGTAGCCTCGTGGGGTGGCCGTGAACCGTCGATTGCTGAGCGTCTCGATCGGAACAGCCGTCGTCGTGAGCGTGCTCGGCGGCTGGGCCCTCAGCCGCGATTCCGGCGACGACGAGATCGCCATCCTCGGCTCCCCGGGCACCGCTCAGATACCGTCGATCGAGACGAACCCGCAGCTGGCCGGCGATGCACTGGCGGCCATCGATCTGGAAACCAACGACGGTGAGCCGATCTCAACTGCCGACTTGATCGGCGAGCCGATGGTGCTCAACTACTGGTACTCCACGTGTGCGCCGTGCAGGAAGGAGCTGCCCGCCTTTGCAGCGGTGCATGGGGAGTACGGCGACCGGGTGCGGTTCGTCGGGATCAACCCATTGGACACACCGGAGGTGAACGAGTCGTTCGCACGTGATCGCGGGGTCAAGTACGAGTTGCTCCGCGACGTCGGCGACAGGTACGGCTCGACCATCGGCATCGCCACGGCCCCGTTCACGCTCTTCGTTGCTGCCGACGGATCGATCGTCGAGCAGACCGGAGTCCTCGACGAGGACGAGCTCCGCGCCAACGTGGAACAGTTGCTCGCGTGAATCTGTCCCTGAGCTTCATCCGCGGCATGGTGGCGGCGGTCAACCCATGCGGGTTCGTGCTGTTGCCCACCTATCTCTTGTACTTCCTCGGCCTGCAGAGCAACGATGCGGGACACCAGCGTGCCCCCCTCACCCGAGCGCTCGTCGTGAGCGCCGCGGTGTCGGCCGGCTTCTTGAGCATCTTCCTGGTCGTCGGTCTGGTGAGCGAGCTCTTCACCTCCTGGATCCAGGAGAACGCGAAGTACCTCACCGCCGTGATCGGGGTGGCACTGATCGCGCTCGGCATCGCCATGCTCTTCGGGTATCGGTTGCCGATCGCTACGCCCAAGCTCGATGCCGGAGGGCGGGACCGCACCGTGCGCTCGATGTTCGTCTACGGCATCGCCTACGCGACGGCATCGATCGGATGCACGATCGGGCTGTTCATCGCCACGCTGTTCGGCACCGCGAACTCCAGCGGGTACGCCGCCGGCGTCGCCAACGTCGTCGCCTACGGCGCCGGCATGGCACTGCTGATCTCGGCTCTCACCGTGACGCTTGCCGTGGCCAACTCGGGCCTGCTCAAGGTTCTGCGTTCGAGCATGCAGTACGTCGAGATGATCGCCGGTGCCTTCGTGTTGTTGTCCGGTTTCTACCTGCTCTGGTACTTCTGGAAGGTCGACATCCAAGAAGAGGGCGATCCGATCACCGATGCGGTCCAGAACGTCCAGAACGAAGCGCAGAACTTCTTGAACGGCAACTGGCGGACCGTCGGCGTCGTGTTGGCGCTCATCGTCGGAGCGGCGATCGTGGCAACGTTGGTGACCAAGCGACGCCAGCCGCCGCACGCTGATCCCCCCGGAGCAGAGTGATCCAGCCGATGAGCAGGAGATGAGCGACCAGTTCGCGGAGCTGCTCGCGACGCCAGGCGTGGACGAGGTGTGCGAGCTGCGTTCCACGTTCGGGTTCATGGCTTTCCACGGCGGGGCACTCGAGGAGATGACCGACATCATCGCCCGCGCCGCAGCCGAACGAACCGGCGCCAGTTACTACGGCGTACATCAACCGAAGGGGATGGAGCGCCACATCCCCTCCACTCGCTTCGACCCGGCGGTGTCGCCGCGGCTGCGCTCGTTCATGGATCACGTGCACACGGTCATCACCGTGCACGGCTTCGGGCGCCGCGGGTACTTCACCACGTTGCTCGTGGGCGGTCAGAACCGCGATCTTGCCCACCACGTCGGCGACCGACTGCGTCACCGGTTGCCTGCGTACGAGATCGCAACCGATCTCGAACGGATCCCGAAAGAGCTCCAGGGTCTGCACCCGAAGAACCCGGTGAACCTGCCACCGAAACAGGGGGTGCAGATCGAGCTGCCGCCACGCGTGCGTGGCACCACACCGTTGTTCTGGGACTGGGAAGGGCCGGGCCTCACCCCCCACACCCAGGCGCTGGTCGACGGCCTCGTCGACGCCGTCGACTCCTGGCCCCACTGAACCGCTGAACTGCGCACACGGTCCCGGGCCTCGTGCCCCGGCTGCTTGACTGTCGCGATGACCTCGCTCACGCAGTCCGTCCGTCTCGAGACCGAGGGATCCGCCGCTCTGATCATCGTCGACAACCCGCCGGTGAACGCCCTCAGCCATCACGTGCGGGAAGGCCTCTTGCTCGGGCTCACACAGGCGGTCGCAGACGGCGCGGCGGCGATCGTGTTGATCTGCGACGGTCGAACGTTCATCGCCGGTGCCGACATCAGTGAGTTCAGCGGCGCCCCGAAGGGCCCCGGGCTGCGGCAGATCCAGGACGCGATGGAGAACGCGCCCGTGCCGGTGATCGCGGCGATCCATGGCACGGCCCTCGGGGGCGGGCTCGAGGTCGCCCTGTGCGCTCACTTCCGGGTCGCACTCGCATCCGCGAAGTTCGGTCTCCCCGAGGTGAACCTCGGCCTCCTGCCTGGGGCGGGCGGCACCCAACGACTCCCGCGCATCACCGGGGCCCCAATGGCACTCGACTTGATGACGTCCGGTCGTCACATCGGAACGGCAGAGGCGCTCTCGTGCGGGCTCATCGACGAGGTCACCGACGGCGACCTCGCCGCGCTGCGCGCGACGGCTGTGGCGCTCGCCAACCGTGCCGTGGCCGAGCAGCTCCCGCTCACCCGAGTGCGCGACCGTGATGACAAGGTGGCTGTGGCCCGCGGCGACGACCAGCTGTTCACGTCGTTCCGTGCCTCCATCGCGCGCAAGACCCGCGGCCTAGTCGCGCCCGAAGCGAACATCCGCTGCGTCGAGGCCGCGGTGAACCTCCCGTTCGACGAGGGTCTGAAGGTGGAGGCTCAGTTGTTCCGCGACGTGATGACCGGGCCACAGTCGGGTGCCCAGCGATATGCGTTCTTCACCGAGCGTGCAGCCAACAAGGTGCCCGACGTCCCGGCCGACACTCGCGTCGTCGACATTCGCACGTGCGGTGTGCTCGGTGCGGGCACGATGGGCGGTGGCATCGCGATGAACTTCGCCAACGCCGGCATCGCCGTCACGATCGTCGAACGCGACCAGCAGTCCCTCGACCGTGGTCTTGCCGTGGTCCGCAAGAACTACGAGCGCTCTGCGGCACGCGGCTCGATCCCTGCCGAGGCCGTCGAGCAGCGCATGGCCCTGATCACCGGGTCCATCGACAAGGCCGACTTCGCACCGTGCGACATCGTGATCGAGGCCGTGTTCGAGAACATGGAGCTGAAGCAGTCGATCTTCCGCGAGCTCGATCAGATCTGCAAGCCGGGCGCGATCATCGCGACCAACACCTCGGCGCTCGACGTGAACGCGATTGCAGCCGTGACCTCCCGGCCGGAGAGCGTGATCGGGATGCACTTCTTCTCACCGGCCAACGTCATGAAGCTGCTCGAAGTGGTACGCGGCGAGCGGTCGTCGCACGCCACGATCGCGACGGCGATGGCCGTGGCGAAGCGGATCGGCAAGATCGCCGCGCTCGTCGGCGTGTGCAACGGCTTCGTCGGCAACCGGATGCTGTTCATGCGCGGCGCCGAGGCCGAGCGGATGATCCTCGAGGGCGCCACCCCCGCGCAGGTCGACCGGGTGCTGTACGACTTCGGCTTCCCGATGGGCCCGTTCGCGATGAGCGACCTCGCCGGTCTCGACATCGGCTGGAACGAGTCGACCTCGTCGAGCGCGAACGTACGCGAGGTGCTGTGCGAGCACGGCCGCCGCGGCCAGAAGAACGGTCGTGGCTACTACACCTACGACGCCGAGACACGCGAGTCGACACCTGACACCGAGGTGGAACAGTTGATCAAGGTGTTCGCGATCGGCAAGGGGATCGTCCAGCGCGCGGTTTCGGATCAAGAGGTGCTGGAGCGCTGTCTGTACCCGATGATCAACGAGGGGGCGAAGATCCTCGACGAAGGCATCGCCATCCGCGGCAGCGACATCGACGTGATCTGGGTGAACGGCTACGGCTGGCCCGTGTACCGCGGTGGTCCGATGTACTGGGCAGACAGCGTGGGCCTCGGCGAGATCGTCGCCAAGGTCCGCGAGTACGGCCAATCGCTGGGCGGCCGCCACTGGGAGCTGTCACCGTTGCTGGCCCGGCTGGCCGCAGACGGCGGACAGCTGCACACGTTCGCGAACTGAGCGGACCGGTCGACCTGGGCCGTAGCGATCAGGGGGCGAGGCGCTCGATCGTCCATCCCCCGCCGGGCGTGCCATCGGTTCCCGACGCATCGGTTGCTTCCACCCGGCGGTACCGCAAGCGGTCGTGCAACCTGCTCGGACGGCCCTGCCAGAACTCGAACGACGTCGGGCGCATCAGCCACCCGCCCCAGAAGACCGGACGTGGTACCTCGGTGACGTCGGCGAAGGTGCGTTCCATGTCCGCCACTCGCTCGTCGAGCTGACCTCGATCGGCGAGCGGGCTCGACTGCGGTGACGCCCACGCGCCGAGCTGCGATGCGCGCGGCCGGCTGGCGAAGTAGTCGTCGCTCTCGTCGTCGGGCAGTCGCTCGACGATGCCGGTGACGCGAACCTGTCGGTGCAGTTGCAACCAGGTGAACAGCAGGCTCACCTTCGGGTGCCCGGTGAGTTGGCGGCTCTTGTCCGAGTCGTAGTTCGTGAAGAACGAAAAGCCCCGCTCGTCGGCGCCGCGCGCCAGCAGGTATCTCGCCTGTGGGAACCCGTCGTCGTCGAGCGTGCTGAGCACGAACGCGTTCGGCTCCACGCAGCCCGCCTCGCTGGCCTGTTCGAACCACGTCTGCCACTGTGCCATCGGGTCAGAAGCGACATCGGCGACATCGAGTCCGGAGGTCTCGTACTCGTGGCGACGCGATGCGAGGGTCATCGGAGCACTCAGCCGGCCGCGATCTGCGTTGCGCCGCGCATGTAGGGGCGCAGCTTGTCAGGGATCTCGATGCTGCCGTCGGGCCGACGGTAGTTCTCGATGATCGCCGCCCACACCCGGGGCACCGCAAGGGCGGAACCGTTGAGGGTGTTGGCGATCTGAGTGCCCTTCTCGCCAGCGGTGCGGAACCGGATGTCGGCGCGACGGGCCTGGTAGTCGAGGAACCAGCTGACGCTGCTGACCTCGAGCCAGTTGTCGCAGCCAGGTGCATACACCTCGATGTCGAAGCTGCGGTGGTGGCTCTGACCCATGTCGCCGGTGCAGATCTCGATGATCCGGTACGGCAGACCGAGGCCCGAGATCAGTTGCTCGGCGCGATCGCGCAGCTCCACGAGCATCTCGGCGCCCTGCGCAGGGGTGGTCACGGCGAGGATCTCCACCTTGTCGAACTCGTGGGCGCGCAGCATCCCGCGCGTGTCGCGCCCCGCCGACCCGGCCTCACGGCGGTAGCACGGTGTGTACGCCATCATCCGGATCGGCAGCTGTGCTTCGTCGATCACCTCGCCGCTGTACAGCGAGGTGAGCGGCACCTCAGCGGTGGGGATGCACCACAGGTCGTCACGTTCGATCGCGTACGCATCGTCGGCGAACTTCGGCAGTTGACCGGTCGCGGTGAGCGTGGCAGTGGTGACCAGCGACGGCGGGCGGATCTCCTCGAACGCGTCGGCGTTCATGTCGAGCGCGTACTGACACAGTGCCCGAGAGAGCGTCGCGCCGAGACCACGTTGCATCGTGAACATCGCACCGCTGATCTTGGTCGCGCGCTCGTTGTCGAGGATGCCGAGACCCGTGGCCGTCTCCCAGTGCGGCACGCGCTGGTGCTCGGGGTACTCGTCGAGCAGGTTGAACGGGCCCTTGATGATCGGATTGTCGTGATCGTTCTCGCCGTCGGGTGCGTCAGGGTGCGGCAGATTGGGGATCCGGAGCAGCAGGTCGCGCACCGCCGCCTGGACGTCGTCGTGCTCGGTGGCGAGGGTGCGTTCTTCCTCTCCGAGGGCTCGAGACCGAGCTTGAAGGGCCTCGGCCTGATCGGAGTCGCCAGCCTTGCGGAGCGCGCCCACCTGCTTGGACAGGTCGTTCACCTGGGCGCGGATCGAGTCGCGGCTGGCAACGATGTCGCGGGCTCGCTCGTCGAGGGCGAGGGTTTCGTCGAGCTGGGCGACCAGACCCGGGCTGCCGCGGCGGGCCATCGCGGAGCGCACGAGGTCAGGCTGGTTGCGGAGCTGGCGGATGTCGATCACAGGACCGTCAGGCTACTGGGCCACCTCGGCGGGCCGGGACGCGATTGCCGGTGCGGGTCGGGCCGCGGCGCGGGTCAGCTGCGGACGTCGTAGAAGTAGCGGTCGACGAACGCTCGGTCCTTGCCATCGATCGAAGCCTTGACCTCGGCGGCGTGGCGGATGAGTCCGAACGCATGCCAATCGCCGAAGCGGTCGAACTTCCGGCAGGAGGTGACCACCGGTGCCGTACGCAGGTGCACGAAGCGGCGACCGGTGGGACGGCCGTGTTCGCGCAGTCGGCGAGCGAAGTCGAGATCCTCGGCCATCACCATCCGAGCGTTGAAGCCCTCGATCGCGTGGAAGTCGTCGGTGCGACACCAATACATGCCGCCCCCGAGCCCCGTGACGCGCTCTCCGGCTCGCACGACGGCCATGGTCAGGCCGATCCCGAGCGACCGGCGTTCGGGCACGATCGGCGCACTTCCACCGATCACCAGGCCCGTTGCGAGGTGGCGCTCCACCTCACCGAGCGCACGCGGCGACATGAGGCTGTCGGCATCGATCGTCACGAGGATGTCGCCGGTCGCAGCCGCGACTCCGGCGTTGCGCACCGCGGCGATCGTGCGAGACTCGTCGACGACCACGCGGGCGCCGAACTCCTCGGCCAGATCAGCGGTCCGATCGGTGCATCGGTTGGCGACGACGACCACCTCGGGCTGGGCATGGACCGAACGCCCCGCGAGCGCGATCGCGTCGAGGCACGCCGATAGCCAGCGAGCCTCGTTGTGCGCAGGCACGATGACGGAGATGCGGGTCACGGGCTGTTCATCGTCACTGCTGCGCCGAACCTTGACGACTCAACCCCGAACCTTGACGACTCGGCCCCGAACCTTGACGACTCCTGTGTGGTGACCCCCGGCTCACACCGCGCCGGCGGCCGCGACGCCCGCAGCTCGTTGGTCTCGTCGCAGGTCGCGCACGTATGGTGCAGATCGTGATCGAGCTGAACAGGATCGAGCGGTGAGCGCCGTCGAAGTGGACGAGTTGACGGTTCGCTACGGCGACCTGGTCGCGGTGAACGGCGTGTCGTTCCATGCCGATCACGGCCAGGTGACAGCCGTCCTCGGACCGAACGGCGCCGGCAAGACGAGCACCATCGAGGTGTGCGAGGGATACCGGCGCCCGACCTCCGGTGCGGTACGCGTGCTGGGCATGACCCCAGCCGACGACCAGCGCGCGCTCAGCGAACGAATGGGCGTGATGCTGCAGGAGGGCGGGGTGTACCCGAGCGCCCGCGTGCGCGACGCCGTCCGTCACTACTGCGCCCTGTACGCCAGGGGCGCCGATGCCGACGAGCTCGTCCGTGCTGTCGGCCTCGGGGATCGCGCAACGACGGCGTGGCGGCGCTTGAGCGGCGGGGAGAAGCAACGGCTCGCGCTCGCGCTGGCCCTCGCCGCGCGTCCCGACGTGGCGTTCCTCGATGAGCCGACCTCGGGCGTCGACGTGCTCGGGCGCGACACCATCCGCACGATCGTGCGTGATCTCGCTGATGGCGGATGCGCCGTGGTGCTCGCCACGCACGAGCTCGACGAGGCCGAGCGTGTTGCCGACCGGGTGGTGATCATCGACAAGGGCGAAGTGATCGCCGACGGCTCGCTCGACGAACTGCGACGCGGCCACGAAGAGATCCGCTTCCGCACTGCTCCTGGCATCGATCTGACGGCACTCGCCGACGCGACCGGGTTGACGGCGACGGCGATCGGGAGCGACGAGTACCTCGTGCGTGTCGCCTCGGATCCTCGAGTGGTCGCACGGTTGAGCGGATGGCTCGGCGACCAGGGTCATCCGCTGGTGGATCTCCGGGCAGGTGCCCAGCGGTTGGAGGACGTGTTCCGGCGACTCACCATCGCAGCGTCGGAACCATCCACGATCGACTCGTCCGACGAGGATGTTCGGTGAGCCGCCTGGGAGCCCAGGTGCGCACGGAGCTCCAGCTCGTCAGTCGCAACGGCGAGCAGTTGCTGCTCACCCTCGGCATCCCGGTGATGCTGCTGGTGTTCTTCAGCCTGGTCGACGTGCTGCCGACCAGCACCGATGACCCCGTCGACTTCCTCGCCCCTGGTGTGCTCGCGCTCGCCGTGATGAGCACGGCGATGGTGAGCCTCGGCATCGCCACGGGCTTCGAGCGCACCTACCACGTGCTCAAGCGCCTCGGCGCCACGCCTCTCGGTCGCGGCAACCTGATCACGGCGAAGATCGCGGCCGTGGCCGGGGTCGAGCTCGTGCAGTTCGCCGTTCTCGTGCCGGTGGCCTACGCCCTCGGTTGGAGCCCACCGTCTCCCGACTGGGTGCTCGCCGCAGTCGCCGTCGTTGCCGGCACGGTCGCCTTCGCCGGCATCGGGCTCACCATGGCGGGTCGCTTGCGAGGCGAGATCAACCTCGCTGCGCTGAACGGGCTCTACCTCGTCCTGCTTCTGCTCGGCGGCATGGTGATCCCGTTCGATGAGCTGCCTGCTCCGATGCGGGCAGTGGCCCGGGCGCTGCCGTCAGGAGCACTCGCCGACGTGTTGCGTGAGACGCTCGCCGACGCAGGCTCGCGTCCTCGGGCGAGCTGGATCGTGCTGGGCGTCTGGGCGGTGGTGACACCACTGATGGCCAGGCGACTGTTCCGATTCGACAGCCAGCGCTGAGCCGGGATCAGGGCTGGAGGGGCGGCGACGGCGACGGGGACGTCGGCTGTGGCGGATCGGCGCGGTCGAACGCCGCAGTGACGTCTTCGTACGTGAGGGTCGTCTCGTCGTTGCCCGTGATCTCCGCTGCCGGGATCTGTGCCGACCGGACGTAGGTGTTCTCCTGTTCGAAGTTACGGGAGAAGCGCTTGAAGAACAGGTAGACCACGATCGACCAGAGGAACATCCCGCCACCGATCTTCATGATCGCGCCCGCGATCTGCTGGTCGTCGGTGGGGCTGAGCCCCCAGACACGGACGGGCGTGTTGTAGTGCTTGTACACGGTGCCTTCGGCAAAGGTCAGCCACCCAGCGGGCACGGTGGGCACCACGCTCATCAAGAACAGGTAGATGCACTTGCCGAGGTGCGAGAGGCGCAACTCCTCGAACGGTCCGATGACCGGGCACCACATCAACAATGCGGTGCTGACGACGAGGAGGTGCAGGCCGTAGTGGAGCGGGCCGTTGTCGGCCGACGCATTCACCATGCCAGGAATGTGGAGGATCATCACCACGACGTTGAAGATCACACCCGCGATCACTGCGGTCGTGAAGAACCGGAACACCCGGTATGCGCGGCCGTCGCCGATGATCGTGCGGGCCACCCAGGGCGGGATCGACATCAGGGCCAGCGGCGGCACGACGTAGCTGAACACCAAGTGCTGGAACATGTGCACGGAGTAGAGGTAGCCCTCACCGATGTCGTGGACCGGCCAGTCGGCGGCGAACCAGAACAGCGCCACCGCAGCCGCGAAGTACGTGATCTGGCGGCGCGTGACCGGCGCTTGCCCGGCAGGCACGGCCTTCGGACCGATGACGCGCGCCATGTAGATGTATGCCCCGACGAAGAAGGCGACGAGCACCCACACCTCGGGGTGGGCGTTGAACGCCCAAGGATCGGTGAAGGTGGTGGCGCTGGAGGAGTCGGCGAACACTGGTCGCCTCCGTGGGTCGGCTGAGGGGGGTCAGCGCAGGTGGGTCAGGTGGGAGCGAAGAAGCGGAACGTGGCCAGGAACGCCATGTACACGAGGATCGCGAGGAGCAGGCCTGAGTAGAACAGGTAGGTGAAGATCCTGCTGTCGCCCTTGAGGTGCATGAACAGCGCCGCAACCATGACGAACTTGATCGACATCAGGATCAACAGCGTGGGCAGGAAAAACGCCCCGAAGTCGACCCAGTAGGTCGAGGTCTCGAGCGCCGTGATGCCTGCGAGGATCAGCGCGACCTTGATGTAGTAGCTGTCGGGCTTGTGCTCGTGCACATGTGGCTGATGGCCGTCATGGCCGTCATGGCCGTCATGGCCGTCCTGGCCTCCGACGTGGTCGACGTGCTCTGCGGTGCTGCTCATGGAGTCCTCGCTCAGGACGGGATCAGGTAGACGAGGGTGAAGATGATGATCCACACCACGTCGACGAAGTGCCAGTAGAGACCGACCAGCTCGACGACCTCGGCCTTGTCGCCGGGGATGCGGCCGCGCTTGTTGATGCCGACGAGGGCCATCAGCATGATGATGCCGACGGTGACGTGAACACCGTGAAAGCCGGTCAGGGTGTAGAAGCTCGAGCTGAACAGGCTCGAGGTGAAGCCCAGCCCCTCGCGATAGAAGCTCGTGAACTCGTACACCTGGCCACCGACGAAGGTGGCGCCGAGCAGTGCGGTGACCGTCAGCCACAGGTTGGTGCGACGATCGTCCTTCTGAGCAGCGGCCGAGACGGCGAGCACCATCGTCAGCGAGCTCATCAGCAGCACGAAGCTGGAGATGGACGTGAACGGGATGTCGAACACCTGGTCCGGCCCGAGGTCCGCTGGATGCCGACCGCGGTAGAGCATGTAGGTGGAGATCAGCCCCCCGAACAGCAGGCATTCGCTGCCGAGGAACATCCACATCGCCATCTTGTTGTTGCTCAGCCCGGTGGACGTGTGATGCGCCCCGTGGGCCGAGTGGTCATCGTGCCCACCATGACCGTCGTGCCCGTCAGAGACGGGTTCGTGAACTGCGATGTCAGCCAATGGTCGCCAACTCCTTGTTGCTCCCACCAGCGTCGGCAGGTGGGTCATAGTCCGAGTCGTCGGCGACCGACGGCTCGAGTGCCCACGCGAACATCGCGAGGAGCAGGATCAGCGCTCCGGCGACGATCAGGAGGCGATTGAAGATCACGCCATAGCCCATGATCGGCAGCGAGATGGCGAGGATGATCGGCCAGTACGACGGCGACGGCAGGTGGATGTGCTTGTCGCCCCTGGCCTCTTCGGCGGCGAGGATGTCTTCGGCCGTGGCGACCTTGCGTACCTCACCGGTGTCGTGGTCGACCTCGTACTTGCGGTGGAAGAACTCATCGAGTGCGTGCACGGTGGGGATCGCATCGAAGTTGTGTTCCTTCGGCGGGCTCGCCGTGATCCACTCGAGGCTGCGTGCATCCCACGGGTCGAGCGGCGCTTTCGGCGTGGTCGACGACTTCTTGTGGGTCTGCCACACGTTGATGAGGAACATCAGCACTCCGATCGAGATCGTCAGCGAACCCACTGATGCGACACGGTTCCAGAAGCCGATGTTGAAGAAGCCTTCGCCCGCGCGTGCCTCGGTCCAGTTCATCATCCGTCGAGGTTGACCCTGCAGACCGATGATGTG
This sequence comes from uncultured Acidimicrobiaceae bacterium, assembly GCA_963791635.1. Classification (GTDB taxonomy): domain Bacteria; phylum Actinomycetota; class Acidimicrobiia; order Acidimicrobiales; family Ilumatobacteraceae; genus VFMC01. The sequence continues at coordinate 102,866 of CAWBTC010000017.1, read as the reverse complement.
CATCGGACCGAACGTGAGGTTGACACCGATCATCATCAGCCAGAAGTTCCACTTGCCGAGCGTCTCGCTGAGCAGCTTGCCGAAGACCTTCGGCCACCAGTAGTAGAAGCCGGCGAACAGCGCCATCACGGCGCCGCCGAAGATCGTGTAGTGGAAGTGGGCGATGATGTAGTAGGTGTCGGTCTGCTGCGTGTCGCTGGGAGCCACCGCGTGGGTGACGCCCGAGAGGCCGCCGATCGTGAACTGGGCGATCATGCCGACGATGAACAGCATCGCCGTGGAGAACCAGATCTTGCCGCCCCACATGGTGAGGATCCAGTTGACGATCTTCACGCCGGTCGGAATCGCGATGAGCATCGTCGCCATCGAGAACACGGCCACGCTCACCGGGCCGAGCCCACTGGCGAACATGTGGTGCGCCCACACGCCCCAGCCGACGAAGCCGATCGCAGCGCCCGAGAACACCACGAACCGGTAGCCGAACAGCGGCTTGCGGCTGAACACCGGCAGCACCTCGCTGGCGATGCCGAAGCCAGGCAAGACGATGATGTACACCTCGGGGTGTCCGAAGATCCAGAACAGGTGCTGCCAGAGCAGCGGGTCGGCGCCTGCGGACACGTCGAAGAACGTCGCTCCGAAACCGCGCTGGAACATGAGCAGGAACAGCGCAACGGTGATCACCGGCATGGCGAACAACAGCAGGAACTGGGTGACGAGCGACATCCACGTGAAGATCGGCATCTTCATCAGCGTCATGCCAGGAGCTCGCATGTTGAGGATCGTGGTGATCAGGTTGATCGCGCCCGTCAGCGATGCGATACCGGTGATCTGGAGCCCGATGCCCCAGAAGTCGACACCGTGGCTGGGCGAGAACAGCGCATTCGCGTTCGGCTGGTACATGAACCAACCGCCGTCGGCTGCGCCGCCGAGGAACCACGAGGTGTTGAGGAAGATGCCACCGGCGAGAAAGCACCAGAAGCCGAAGGCGTTGATGCGGGGGAACGCCACGTCGCGTGCCCCGATCTGCAATGGGACGAAGTAGTTGGCAAACGCCGCGCCCATCGGCATCACGAAGAGGAACACCATCGTCGTGGCGTGCATCGTGAACATCTCGTTGTACAGCCCGGCGCTGAGCACCGTGCCTTCAGGTCCTGCGAGCTGCAGGCGGATCAGCAGTGCCTCGACGCCTCCCACGATGAAGAAGAACATCGCGACGACGCCGTACATGATGCCGATCTTCTTGTGGTCGACGGTGAAGACCCACGAGCGCCAGCCCGTGGTGGACACGGGCCGCTTGAGGACGCCGTACGCCTGAGACGTCGTGACGACGGCGGGTGCACCCGCACCGGCGAGCGCCGGCGTGGTGGAGGGTCGTTCGATGATGGCCATCTGTGTGCTCCGTCAGTTCCGCTCGAGGAGGTAAGCGATGATCTGGTCGATCTGGGTTTCGTTCAGGCCGAGGGCCGGCATGCCGCGGACCTTGCCGCCGCTCTCGGCCTTCTGTGCGTCGCTGGAGTACATCGGCTTCTTGGCCGGAGCGTTGCGAAGCCACTCACGCAGGTCAACCGAGTTGAGGCATTCCTCGGTGACGCCCTGCAGGTAGAGCGCACCGAACTCCTCGGGCGACGCGCTCCACACCCGGTCGCGGCACTCCTCGGTGAGGAGGTCCCACGTCGCGCCGGCGAAGGTGTTGCGGGTCATGAGGTGCGTCAGGTTGGGGGCCGAACCCGAGACGACGAACTGGTCCGGGTTGGCGAGCACCGGGGTGACGGTGCCATCCGGCGAGCTGGAGGTGAGTCCGTTCACCTGATGGCAGTAGGCGCAGTTCGCCGTGAAGGCTGCCTCGCCGAGCGCTGCCTGCGTGCCTGCCTCGGGAGCGACGTAGTCCGCGAGCTGGTTGGCCACCCAGGTGTCGAAGTCGACCTGGTCCAGGGCAACAGCCTCCATCTTCATGTTGGCATGGCTGAGGCCGCAGAACTCCGTGCACTGGCCGGCGTAGATGCCCGGCTGGTCGGCCTGCATCCGAAGCGTGTGCACTCGACCGGGCACGGTGTCCTTCTTGCCGTTGAGGGCCGGGATCCAGAACGAGTGGATGACATCGCGGCTGGTGAGGCGGAGCATCACGTTCGTGTCGGCCGGGATGACGAGCTGGCCGCTGGTCACGATCGGCTCGGCGATGCCGCCACAACCGTCTTGGGCCGGGTAGTCGTACTCCCACCACCACTGCTGGCCGGTGACATTGATGATGCACTCGGTGTCGCTCTCCTCGGCCAGGTCGAAGATCGCACCGACCGTCGGGATGCCGACGCCGACGAGGATCACCGCCGGGACAATGGTGAGGAAGATCTCGAGCACCGGCTTGCCGTGGGTCTGTTCGGGCATCGACTGGCCCTTGTCACGGTAACGAATCACCGTGTACCCGATCGCACCCATGACGATCACGCCGACGATGCCGGCGACGAGGAACACCGGCCATTGGAGGTCCTGGATCTTCTGCGCGTTCTCGCCCTTGGGCTGCCAGGTGTCCTGCGGCGCATCCTTGGCGCAGCCGGCCAGCAGTCCAACGGCGGCAACCGACAGGCCCAGCACGAGCGGCTTGCGACGACTTGTCCTACGACGGGTCATGTGCGGCACGTTCCTCACGGTAGCCATGTTGATGTTTGATGATGCTTGTTGACACGTCGCGATGCCATGACTCACGGCACCACGATTTCGACGCTCGCCCCTTCGACACCCGGCACCACGAAGGTGTATGGATCGTCGGGGGTGGCGGCGCTCGACTTCGGGTAGTACAGCGTCATGAACTGACGACCATCGGGCTCGACGAGCGTGGTGCAGGTGACCGGCTTCTCGGTGACGGGGGTGCCGTTCACATCGGTGACGAACGACCCGAGCGTCGCCGTGAGCCGCACGTCCTCGTCGCTCAGGTTGCGGAACATGATGTGCGACGTGGTGCTCCGGGGCAAGGTGATGGTGCGGCTGTAGTCGCCGGTGCCGACCTGCTGGCCGTAGAGCTGGCCCTCGGCGTTGTAGATGATCGTGGCAGCGACGTTGCTCTTGGCAGCGACGGTCTGCGAGCCCTTCTCGTCGACCTCGGTCTCGTCGTTGCTGGCGCACACCGCAGGCTCGTTGCTCACGGTCGGGTGTTCGTGCATCTCGCGCTCGCCGTCGATCGCCATCACGGCACCGGTGCTGACGAGGCCGAGCGTCGCGACGGTGCAGATCCCGGCGATGACGCTGTTCTTCAACGTCGCCTTGCTGGCGAAGAGGAACCCGCCGACGGTGATCAGTGCCGCGAGGATCACGAAAACCGCCGGACCAGCCTCTTTCGACAGGAAGAGCATGATCCGCGAGAACGAGTAGATGATCACGGTCAGGCCGACGGCGCCGAGCACCGGGAACTCGAGCGGGTGCATGATCCGGCCACGGACAGCAGCATTGAAGCGCTTGTCCGCCGAGGCCCGATCGGACCAGGCCTGGACGAGCCACTCGAACAACGCGATCAGCAACACGACGATGCCGGCCTTGAACACGACCGGCGTCGCGACGAGGCCGATCGCGACCAGGGCTCCGCCAACGGCACCGATCGCTGGCCACATGCTGTTGCCGGGTCGACCTTGCGCCGCGGCTGACATCGTGGTGGCGTCGCGCTGCATCCCGCCGACGTTGGAGTCGCGGACCCAGAAGTTGATGCCCATGAGGAACATCAGCGCGATCGCGACGGAGATGAGGCCGATCGCTGCAGACCAGGCGGCTGCCCCGTCATAGCTGACGCCGAAGACGATCGCTGCGACGACGGCCAGGACGCTGCCGCCGATGAAGAGCTTGGAACCCGTGGTGAACATGCGTGCCCTACCCGATCACTTCGTGACGTAGACGACGAACCAGAGCGCGACGTACATCGCTCCGAGGAAGTACCAGTACATCGCGTGGGCCGCGATGATCTCGCGCTCGCCTGTGCGCCCACCGAGGTACCGGAAGGCAGCGACGAGGGTGAACACCAGACCCACGATCATCAGCGCCACGAACGTTCCGGTGAGCGCGTAGAACATCGTCTGGTACGTGCCCTCGCGCAGGGCGAGGCCCATCTGGCGGTAGATGAAGGCCTGCGAGTTGATGACGGCGAGGCCGAGCAGCGCCACCAGACCGAGCGCCAGGCCAGTGTTGCTGCGGTGCTCGCGGCGGGCGGCATAGACGGCCCACTGGGCAAAGATCCCGATGAACAAGAACGCGAGCAGCATCACGTTCGTGGGCACCTCGGGCACCTTCACAGCGGTCGGCTTCCACTCGCCATCGGTGACCGACAGCGCCTCCTGGCGGAAGCGGAAGTAGATCGCGATCATGCCCCCGAACAAGGTGGTCGCAGCGGCGCAGGCGACCGCGGTGCCGACGAACAACTGACGGCGCGGGGCCGGCGGCGGTGCAGCGGGCAGTGCGTACATCAGACAGCCCCTTCCGAGCGAGCAGGCTTCAGGTCGGGCTTCAGGTCGAGTAAGGGCTCGGCCGACGAGATGATGTAGAGATCGGCGAAGTTGTCGGCCGGGGCGGGCGACGGGGCCGCCCATTCGAGCGTCTGGCCGTCCCACGGGTCGTCACCGGCGTCTGCGCCCTTCGTGAACGACTGGAGGGCGAGACCGACGAAGGCGAGAACGGTGAGCGCCATCAGACCGTGGCCGACCGCCACGAGGGTGTTCCACAGCTCGGAAGGACCGCTGTAGTCGAACAGCGTGGCGCCGGCGGGCTGGTCGGCGAAGCCGGCGACGTAGTACGGCAGCGAGGCCAGGATCGTCGCGAGCACGCCGAGAAGTGCCAGCGGGAGCACCTTGTTGTCGGCGATGCTCCGGCCCCAGAGCTTCGGCCCCCAGTACACCACCCCACCGAGCAGTGAGATCACCGTGCCGTAGCTCACGTAGATCCAGGCGCCTTCCTCGAACACGGTGCCGACGAGCTGCGCGTCGCCGACGTGGTAGAGCGCGTTGCCGACCAGTCCGACGAGCACCATGCCGGCGCCGAAGAACGCGAACAGCACGGGCGACTGAATGCGAGGACGTCCGGCGGCGGCGAGCAGGAAGACCAACAGCACGACCACGCCGCCGAGCAGTGGCAGTGCGTTGAGCACGGCGTAGGGAACGATCTCACGCAGGGCGTCGCCGAGGTTCATGTCGATGATGTCGCGAGACAGTCCGGCATCCACCTGGGCGACGCCGGCGAGCAACGCCATGCCGGCGAGGCCGATGCCGGTGAGCCCGATGCCTCGCATCGGGAGCCGCTTGCGGGTGGCGGTCGCCACCGTCTCGAGCAGCAGGCCGAAGACCGGCACTGCATAGAGCACCGTGGCCGGCTGTGAGGCCGACACGCGCAACCACTCCGCGATTCCGACGTTGCCTCCGAAGGCGGTGCGGGCGTACTTGTGATCGATGAACAGCAGCGCGAGCACGCCGAACAGCACCGGGAGCGCGAGCACCATCCCGAGCGCGTGGACGAGCGCCGACCACGAGTACAGGGGCATGCGACGCATGTTCATGCCGGGCGCGCGGGTGGTCAGCACCGACACGGCGATGGAGCCGGCCGCAGCGATGAGACCGACGACGGCGAGCGCCATCGACACGAGGAACAGCTGGACCATCTTCTCGTCGCCACCACCTGGCCCCCCGTTTGCGATGGTCGAGCCGATCACCATGCCGGTGCCGAGGAGCCATGCCCAGAAGCCGGCCGCAGCGAGACGGGGAAATGCGAGTGCCCGTGCGCCGAGCTGGAGCGGTACGACCGCGACCGACAGGCCCAGCCCGAATGGCACCACGACACCGAAGGTGAGCACGAGGCGGTACAGCGAGAACAGCTGCGGCATCGCGCCTGCGTCGAGCAGGTCGTCGGTGCCGTCGATGCGTTCGATCCCGAGCAGCGCGCCGAGCGCGGCGACGGCCAGCAGGAGCAGCAACGAGGCCCCGATGAACAGACGCCCGATCTTCTTGTGGTCGGTCGTCGTGATCCAGTCGGCCACCGAGGCAAGGAGGCCATCGGCGCGTTCACCGGAGTGAGCATCGACATGGTCGACGGCTGCTCCGGCAACGTGGGGATCGATGGTGGTCATGTGCAACGAGCTCGATTCGTCTCAGGCCGCGCGAGACGTCCTGGTGTCTGGTGTGCTGGTGGACGACCGAACCCGGGGGGCGCCGGTCGCATGATGACGGATTGCTGCAGCGAGATTACCCACAGGGCGGGTCCGCGGCGGAAATCATGTGCCCGTCATCTCTGACGGTCCGGGATGTGGCGCTCAGGCTGCGATCAGAACCCGTGGCGCACGAGAACGTCGACGGTGATCGCGGCAAACAGCACGGACACGTAGGTGATCGAGTAGGCGAACACTCGCATCGAGCGCTGCGGGCTGGGCCGACGGCCGAGGTCGACGGTGCCCCACAAGAAGCCAGCGCCCGAGACGACGGCGGTGATGCCGTAGATCCAGCCCAGTTCGCCGACCGGTACCAGGGCCAGACTGGTGAGCACCAGCAACGCGGTGTACACCACCATGTTCTTGATGGCCTGCTCCAACGGCACCACGACCGGCAACATCGGCACACCCGCAGCCCGGTACTCGTCGACGTGGCGGATCGCGAGCGCCCAGAAGTGCGGAGGGGTCCACAAGAACATCAGGACGAAGAGCAACAACGAGGTCCAGCTGACGCTGTTCGTGACGGCCGACCAGCCGACGAGGACGGGAACGGCACCGGCGGCTCCTCCGATCACGATGTTCTGCTTGCTCGTGCGCTTCAACCAGATCGTGTAGACGAACACGTAGAAGAGGGTGGCGCTGATGGTGAGGCAGGCCGAGAGCAGGTTGGCGCCCCGCCAGAGCACGCCGAAGGCCAGGATCTCGAGCGCGATCGCGAAGACGAGTGCAGCCCGTGGCGTGATCAGGCCCGTGACCAGCGGACGGCCGGCGGTGCGAGCCATCAGCGCGTCGATGTCGCGGTCGACCACCATGTTGATCGCGTTGGCTCCGGCGGCGGCGAGGGTGCCGCCGAACAGGGTGACGATCACGAGCCAGGTGCTGGGCCAACCTCGCTCGGCCAGCACCATCGTGGGAACCGTGGTGACGAGCAGCAGTTCGACCACTCGCAGTTTCGCAAGCGCGATGTAGCCCTGGAACTTGGTCGTGGGAGTGCGCGTCGAACCGTGAACGACGCCACCCGGCGCCAACCGGGAGGGAACGAGGGGTCGGGCGCCGACAGCCATTGCATGAGCATCGTACGGGCCGCCGGGAAGCGCAGCCAACCGCCACGCACCAGGAACCATGGATCAACCATGGAAGAACCATGGATCGACCACGATGAACCAGGATGAACCAGGATGAACCACCATCAACCGCTGGAGATCGGGTCACGACCGGGCAAACTGTAGACATGCCGGTGGCCCCCTCCCCCGCAGTCGTCGACCAGCCGACGACCGACGAGACGATCGATCCAGATCGTCCGTGGGTGGTGCTCGTCTGGAACGACCCGATCAACCTCATGAGCTACGTCACGTTCGTGTTGCAGAAGCTGTTCGGCTACTCGCTCGAGAAGGCGACCGAACTGATGCTCGACGTGCATCACAAGGGCCGCGCCGCGGTGAGCAACGGCAGCCGCGAGAAGGCCGAGCTCGACGTCTTCCGACTGCATGAGCACGGCCTCTGGGCCACCATGCAGCAGGACGACTGACCGTGGCGCGGTGGCAGTTCCGTCCACCCGTCGAACGGACCAAACAGGGGTTCCGGATCAACATCGACGACGGCGAGCGCGAGGTGGTGCGCCACCTGCTCGACGAGATGCGCTCGCTGTTGCTCGGACCGTCCGACCACCCGGCGCTCAAGCGTGTCTTTCCTGCCGCCTATCACTTGAGCCAGCATGCGGAGCAGGACGCCGAGTATCAGCGCTTCATGCGCGAAGAGCTGGTCGCCTCCCGCCTCGCCGGCATCGAGATGGTGATGTCTGCGCTGACCGCACCACCTCCGCTGACCGAGGACCAGGTGCTCGCGCTCGCCCAGGCGTTGAACGGCGTGCGACTCGTGCTGGGCACCGTGCTCGATCTCGGCGAGGACGACAACCCGGACGACGTCGATCCAGACGACCCGCTGGCCGCCGAGCACCAGCTCTACGGGTTCCTCAGCTGGCTGCTGGAGTGGACGGTCAGGTCGCTGTCGAAGCGAACATGAAGCACTCGACGATGCCCGGTCCGGTCGTTGCACCGACCGACGGGCCCACCCGGTAACGCACCACCTCGTCGACCACGGCGGTCTCGCCGACGGCGAGCTCCAGCACGTCCGCAATCGGCTCCGTGGTGAGGTCGGCATGACCGACCGCCACTCTGAGATGCGTGCCCGAGCCGATCACGGCAGCCGCCATCGTGTTGACGGCATCGAGGACGGTGGCCACTTCGCTGACGACCTCGGCCACACCATCCCGCATCTCGAGGACGCGGATCTCACGAGCGGCCGGACCGACCGCCCGATGCTTGCCGGCACGCGCCAGGTCGAGCGGGCACACGACGAACACGTTGCCGATTCGGGGCGCGAGCGTCTCGGCCATGAGTGCTGCCTCGTCGATCGTGGCACCTCGCTCGAGCGCCTCGCCGGCAGCCCACACGCAGCAGCCGATGCCGAAGCCGGCGGTGCCCGAGTCGATCAGGCGAACGGGCGCGCCGAGGCGATGAGCGGCGAGGCGAGCCGAGTTGAGCGTGCCGGAGATGGAACTGGCCACGTGGATCGACAGGATCTCCGTGCATCCGCGATCGAGCAGCTCCTCGTAGGCGAGGGCGAACTGTCCGGGGCTCGGCTGACTGGTGGCGATCTCCGGTCGCCCGCCGCCGTGAAATCGGGCGTAGAAGGCGTCGGCGTCGAGGTCGACGCCCTCCAAGTACTCCTCGTGGTCCACGGTGATCGTCACCGGCACGACCTCCACGCCGAACCGGGCTGCGAGCACGGGCGGCAACTGCGCGTTCGAGTCGGTGCACAACCCGACCCGCGGTGACGTGCTCATGCTCGCGCCTGTGCCCGTTCCTGTGCTGGCGGGCGGGATCCGACGAACGTGGGGAGATCCCCCGCGTGGACGTCGCGAGTCGCTGCAGGGCGCCGCAGGGAACGGGCGCCGAGGCCGACGACCATGCCCAGGTACATGGCGCTCACCGTACGCAGGTGAGGTCGAGGCGCCGCCCGGAGACGGGTTTCGACCCCCATTCGTAACCCGAATCCCACGGAACGTGGCAGCGGCGACCAAACCACCGTGTTCCGGGACGATGCCGGGACGATGCCGGGAAGATGCCGGACATGCCGGACGATGCCGGACGACAACGATCAGCTGTTCGCCGGTGGCCCCCGGAGATCGGTGAGCCAGGCTGGGAGGCGCACCGGACGTCCCCGCGCATTGACGGCGCCGTGAGCAGTCACACCAGTCGCTCGCGCCTCGCCGCCCACGGTCAGCAGGTAGGCGATCTGGAACGTGGCGCGGGTCGTGCCCGCGAGCACGAGATGGACGTCCACTTCGTCATCGAAGGCGAGCGGGCGGCGGTACTGCACGAAGCACTCCAGCACGGCGTGGTCGACGCCGTCGGCGCGCATGTCGGTGTAGGGCCTGTCGATCGCGCGGAGGTACTCGACCCGAGCCTCTTCGAAGTACAGGAGGTAGTTGCTGTGATGGACGATGCCCATCGCGTCGGTCTCGGCGAATCGCACTCGGATGCGGTGGACGAACGAGTACGCCGCCGGATCGAGGGACGGGTCGACGTCGAGGCGCATAGGGGCAACGTACTGCCGCGCCCGGGCCCGACGGCGCGACGATCTGTGGCGACCGCGGTGACCGTGGCGACCGGAGCTGCTGGTGGGAATCCAACGACTCGGTGCTAGTGTTTCGACGCTCTCAACCGGAGAATCTCCTAGCCCCCATCGTCTAGTGGCCTAGGACACCACCCTTTCAAGGTGGCGGCACGGGTTCGAATCCCGTTGGGGGTGCAGTGACCATTCATGGTCCCGTGGTGAAGTGGAGTTCACGCCGGCCTGTCAAGCCGGAGGTCGCGGGTTCGAACCCCGTCGGGACCGCAGCGAGCGAAAGCTCGTGCGGATGTTGTGTGCGGAGCCTGTTCGCAGGCCCGCACCGACAGCCACAAACAACGGTCGAGTAGCTCAGTCGGCAGAGCACACGCCTGAAAAGCGTGGGGTCACCGGATCGACGCCGGTCTCGACCACCGAGAAGCCCCTGCTCGATCGCATGATCCGGCAGGGGCTTTCTGGTTTCCGAGCCTCGCGATCGTGCTCACCCAAACCGAGTTCGATGTTCCATCCGGCGCGCCCGACCTCGAATCGTTTTGGACGCCGCCAGATCGCTGGGGCACAACACGTGGTGCCGACGCGGACCTCGGACCCGGGCGCGACGGGCCGCTGGCGACCCCCGGATCGGGCAGGACCGGGAACAACCCACACCAGAAAGGGAGCAACAGATGACTCAACTCCTTCGCGTGCAGTGCTTCGGCGTGTCGATGGACGGGTTCGGTGCCGGTGAGCACCAGAGCCTCGAACGGCCCTTCGGGCACGCGAACCCAGCCGACCTGTTCGCCTGGGCTGGGGCCACCGCAAGCTGGCCCCACCGAACCGATCCCGGCGGCAGCCGAGGACTCGACGACTACTTCACCCGCGAGATGCCGCACAACATCGGCGCCGAGGTCATGGGACGAAACAAGTTCGGACCAATACGCGGACCGTGGGCCGACCACGACTGGACCGGATGGTGGGGCGACACACCACCATTCCACACCCCGGTGTTCGTCCTCACCCACTACGCGCGACCCTCGTTGACGCTCTCCGACACCACGTTCCACTTCATCGACGCCACACCCGCCGACGCCCTCCGCCAAGCCAAAGCGGCCGCCGACGGCAAGGACGTGCGCCTCGGCGGTGGCGTCGCGACCATCCGAGAGTTCCTCGACGCCGACCTCGTCGACACCCTGCACATCGCCGTCGCACCGATCGAATTCGGCCGGGGCGAACGCCTCTGGAACCACCACAGCGACCTGCTCGACCGCTTCCACCTCGACTCCGTCCCCAGCCCCAGCGGCGTCACCCATCACCTGTTCTGGAAGCGATAGGACTCCGGGGCGTCGGCCTCGACATCGCTCGGGGCAGCATCTGTGCTCTGCTCGGTTCCGGCATCACGCCGCGGGCATCGCCTGTCGCGCGATGTCGAGGTGACGGACCGACACCCCCGAACCCGGCGTGTACCGGCCGTAGCCTGGACGGATGGCCGGACCCCTGCAGCTCACCTTCGTCGCCTCGGCGCCGCGAGTGGCCGACTTGCCGTCGTCGACTGCTGAGGTCGCGCTCGTCGGCAGGTCGAACGTGGGCAAGTCGTCGCTCATCAATGCCCTCGCCAACCGCAAGCAGCTCGCTCGTGTGTCGAACACCCCCGGCCGCACCCAGCTGCTCAACCTCTTCACGCTGCCCACCGGTGCCACGGTGGTCGACCTGCCCGGCTACGGATACGCCTCCGCGCCGACGCGGGAGAAGGTGAAGTGGGGGCCGATGATCGAGGGGTACCTCCTCGGACGCGACAGCCTGCAGGCACTGCTCCTGCTCGTCGATGGCGAGATCGGCCCGACCAAGCTCGACTCGCAGATGATCGACTGGGTGCAGGCGAACGGGATCACCACCGTGATCGTGGCCACCAAGATCGACAAGGTGAAGCCGTCGAAGCTCGCCGGGCGCAAGCAGCAGCTCGCCAGAGGCTGCCGCTTGCACGAGGGTGACATCTTCTGGGTCAGCGCAGCCAAGGGGACGGGCATCGACGCCCTCCGCAGCCACGTGCTGGCCCTTCTCGCCCTGGCCGACTGACAGGGCCGACTGACAGGGGCCGACCGACGGTCAACAGCACCTGAGAACGCGGATCGATCGCGCGCTCGGTGCAACTCGTGGAATCGTTCGGTTTGTCATGTGTTCGTAATGATTTCCGTCAACAGGGGCTTTTCGACGCTCAGTGATCGTCAGCGGGTGGCAGTCTTGACGATTCCCGCACTCAGGCGAGACGTGAAACATGACGATTCAATGACATGCGTTTCACACTGCTCACCAAGGTGCTGGGCGGCACCGGCCATCACCGCGCGTCAACGGATCCCGACCCCCGCCTCCAGCAGCGGCGTGGTGTGCCGGGAAGTGGGCGCCCAGGAACACGTCGGCTGACGATGGCGGTCGCTCTCTCGGGGGCGATGCTGATGTCGCCTCAGGCCTGCGCACCATCGACGGCGGGGACCGGGGTGGCACCGGGGCCGGTGACGATGACCGCCGCAGGTGCGACGTCGATGACCATCTCCTGGACCGCCGTTCGTGGTGCTCGCTCGTACGACCTCGTGTACGCGGGCACCGGCCTCGACGGTGCGATCACGATCACCCGGCTCACTGCCCGCACCCGGACGATCAGTGGGCTCACGCCGGGCGGCGCCTACGAGGCGCAGGTGCGTGCGGTCACCAAGCGCGGGCCACGACAATGGTCGGCCACCGCCAGCGTCACCCTCGTAGGTGGAGCCGCCACCCCGGCCAACGAGACCCCCGTCGTCACCGCCGTCCCGGGAGCCGCCCCCGTCGAGGGACCATCGATCACGGCACCCGCTTCCTCACCGCCGTTCCAACCTCCGTTCCAACCTCCGGCCTCACCCCAGATGGGAGGCGCAACCGTCACAGGCCCGCTGCCGTCGCCCTCGGCGGGCACGTCCGCTTCGGGCACGCAGCCCTTCAGCGGCCCGATCCAGGCATCGGGTGACGGCACCGGGAACTTCCGGGTGACCTGTTTCTTTTCGCACATGAACGCCGACGACTCGATCGTGTTCCCTGGGAGCGCCGGGGCGGCACACCTGCACACCTACTTCGGAAACACCGCATCGGTCGCGGCCTCGACGTCGGCGTCGCTGCTGTCGAGCGGCAACTCCACGTGCAGTGGCGGGATCTCCAACCGGTCGTCCTACTGGGTGCCGACGGTGCTCGACACAGCGGGTCGGCCGGTCACACCCAGCATGAATCAGGTGTACTACAAGAGCGGCTACCAGGGGACGCCCTTCTCCCGGATCAGCCCCACGCTGCCCAATGGGCTGAAGATCATCGCCGGCAACGCCCGTGCCACCGCACCCCAGCCGCAAGACGCCGGCCAGGACACGGTGCGGTGGACCTGCGGCGTGGACACGAACAACGGCCCGACGATGATCGTCGGCTCCACCCCCGCAATCCCCAGCTGTGCGACCGGCACCGACCTCTGGGCAGTGGTCCGGTTCCCGCAGTGCTGGGACGGCCGGAACCTCGACTCCGCCGACCACAAGAGCCACCTGGCGTACGGCACCTACGGCGTCGGGTGCCCGGCGAGCCACCCGGTGGCGCTGCCGGAGATCACCTACAACGTCCATTGGCCGGTCACGTCGGGCACCAGCGCCGGCTGGCGACTTTCGAGCGACGTGTACACCGGGCCCGGCGGGTACTCGCTGCATGGCGACATCATCACCGCCTGGGACTCCGCCGTCAGCGCCACCTGGCTGCAGAACTGCGTGCGCCGTGACGCGGATTGCCGCATCGGCATCGTCTCCGACACCCGCCAACTGATCTACGCGACGCGCTGATCGACTCGTGCCGGCCAGCCGGCCAGCCGGTCAGCGGGCACGCCGCCGCCGCATCGACCCCCGAGCCCTGGCCCACAGGTCGCGGGGGTCGGGCAGCGCGAGGCCCCGACGAACGAGGGCGAACTTCTTGCTCGTGTACGGCGGGTACAGCAGTGCCGGGTCGAGCCGGGTGCCACGTTGGTGCACGGCCCGCCGGTGGCTGAACGTGTCGAAGCCGTCCTTGCCGTGATACGCGCCCATGCCGCTCTCGCCCACGCCGCCGAAGGGCAGATGCGGATTGCTGATGTGCATGATCGTGCCGTTGATGCACACACCACCGCTGCTGGTGCCCGAGAGCACCCGATCGTGTTCGGCGTCGTCGGCGCTGAACGAGTACAGCGCCAACGGCTTCTCGTCGGCGTTCACGAAGGCCACCGCCTCGTCGAGGGAGTCGACCGCGATGATCGGGAGCACTGGCCCGAAGATCTCCTCGTTCATCACGGGATCGTCACGGGTGATGCCGGTGAGCACGGTGGGGGCGATGTATCGGGTGTCGGCATCGCTCTGACCGCCGATGGCCACAGTGCCGCAGTGCAACAGCTTCTCCAGGCGGTGGAAGTGTGAGTCGTCGACGATGCGGGCGAGGTCGGCGCTGCGCTCGGGGTCGTCGCCGTAGAACTCACGGATGCGCGATCGCAGCTGCTCGACGAGCTCGTCGTGGACCTCTCGTTCGACGAGCACGTAGTCGGGGGCGATGCAGGTCTGACCAGCGTTCATGAACTTGCCCCATGCAAGGCGGCGTGACGTGACCTCGAGATCGGCATGCCGGCTCACGATCGCGGGGCTCTTGCCACCCAGCTCGAGGGTGACGGGGGTGAGGTGCTCTGCCGCCGCCCGCATCACCACTCGGCCGACGCGACTGCTGCCCGTGTAGAGGATGTGGTCGAAACGATGGGTCAGCAACTCAGTGGTCTCGGCCACGCCACCGAGCACGAGCGCGACCGCGGGCTCGCCGAGCTCGCTGATCAGCGCAGCGACGGCATCGGCGGAGTTCGGAGCGAGTTCACTCGGCTTGCCGACCACGGCGTTCCCGGCGGCGATCGCAGCAATCATCGGCAGGAGCAGGAGCTGCACCGGGTAGTTCCACGGGGCGATCACGCAGGCGACGCCCAGCGGTTCCCGCTCGATCCGCGACGACGCAGGCTGGAACGCCATGGGTGTCGGCACCTTCTGGGGCGCCATCCACCGGTCGAGCTGGGCGATCGTGTGGTCGATGTCGGTGAGGAGGAAGCCGATCTCGGTCGCCCACGCTTCGAAGGCGGGCTTGCCGAAGTCGGCCGCGAGCGAGCGCAGGAGTGCGTCCTCGTGCGACGTCACCAGCTCGCGCAGGCGACGAAGCGTCTCGACGCGCCAACCGCGCGGTCGAGTCCGTCCTGCGGCGAAGGCCAGGCGGGCCGCCTCGACGATGGCGCCGATGTCGGCCAGTGGCGTGAGCGTGGGCGCTGTGACGGTGGGGCTCATCGCGTCACGCTACGTCGCTCAGGCGAAGTCGGTGGACGCGAGTTCAGGCTCATCGGCTGCGATCGCCTCGACGATGCGCTTGGCGACCGCCACCGGGTCGAGTCCCGGACCGAAGCTTGGCGCGGTGCCGGCGATGGCACGCCCGGCGAGCCCGGTCTCGGTGTGCGGCGGACGGAAGTCGGCGACGTGCACACCCAGTCGGCGGGCTTCTCGACGAAGGCCCGGGATCGCGTGGGAGATGGCCGCCTTCGACGCGCAGTAGGGCACGAGGTTGGCGAGCGACTCCTCGGCCACCACACCGCTGATCGTGGCGAAGAAGCCGCTGCTCTCGGCGAGGGCGGGCAGCACTGCACGCGCAAGCCACAGTGGCCCGAGCGCGTTGGTGAGGAACAGTTCCTCGATCACCCCTGGATCCGTTGAGGCGAGATCACCGAAGGCCACGATGCCCGCCGCGTTCACCACGCCATCGAGGCGGCCCTGCATGCCCAACGCACCACGAACGATGGCGTCACCGGCGCGGGAGTCGCGCACGTCGGCGACGATGTCGGGCCCATGCCGCCCCGCACCCAACACGATGGCGCGACGGGCGCGGAGCTCGTCAGCGATGGCGGCACCCAGTCCACCCGTCGCCCCGACGACCACCACGACCACACCATTGAGTTCTCGCACACCGCATGTTGGCGCGTGGGTGCGCGAGTTCGGAAGTCGATGCGGTGCAACGAGGCCTGACACCTGTCACCAACGTCGTGACGACGAGCGCGCGCGATCGGCACTCCGCCCCGGTACCCGGTCGCCGAACCGGACGAGCCAACATGACGCCCATGATCGAACCGACGACGCGACCGCTCGACGAACTGGGCTTCTATGGACTCGCCGGCGCACCGAGGTCACCGGCCGACCTCATCAAGGAGTGTCGTGATGGCGAGGCGCTCGGCCTCGGCACGGTGTTCCTCAGCGAACGTTTCAACATCAAGGAGATCGCCACGATCAGCGGAGTTGCAGGCGCCGTGACCGAGCGGATGCGCATCGCGACCGGTGTCACGAACCACAACACCCGTCACCCGGTGGTGACCGCCAGCTATGCAACCACCATGCACCGTCTCACGAACGGCCGCTTCGTGCTCGGCTTGGGCCGCGGCATGGACCGCATGTTCGACGCATTCGGCCTGCCACGGATCACGACTGCGCAGCTCGAGGACTTCGCCGCGCTGATGCGCCGGCTCTGGCATGGCGAGGTGGTGGTCGGCCACGACGGACCGTGCGGGACCTACCCGGTGCTGGCGCTCGATCCCGACTTCCGCGAGGACATCCCGATGCTCCTCGAGCGCGTTCGGACCGCAGAGCCTGCAGCTCGCCGGGCGGGCCTTCGACGAGGTGCTGCTCCACACGTTCTTCACCGACGAAACGCTGCAGCGATGCGTGCGCACCGTGAAGGAGTCGGCGGATCAGGCTGGTCGCGATCCTGCTGATGTGACGGTGTGGAGCTGTTTCGCGGTCGTGGGCGACTGGCTGGCGGACGACGTCCGACTGAACAAGACGGTGGGGCGGCTCGCCACCTACCTCCAGGCGTACGGCGACCTGATGGTGCGCACGAACGGATGGGATCCCGACGTGCTCGCCCGGTTCCGGAGCGATCCGTTCGTCGCAGGGTTCCGGGGTGCACTGGACGGCAAGGCCACCACGCAGCAGCTCGAGCACGTTGCCACCCTCATCCCCGACGAGTGGCTCGCCCCGGCGGCCACCGGCTCGCCCGAGCAGTGCGCCGCGGCCGTGGCACGCCAGATGCAGCTCGGCGCCGACGCAGTGATCCTGCACGGCGCGGCGCCGGAGGAGTTGGCACCGGTGGTTGAGGCATACCGCCGGCTGATGCCTTGACGCGCCCGATTGGCGCGCTCCGAACCCTTCTGCCAGGGTGACGCGGTGTTCCTCGCCCTGAAGGAGATGCGTCGTGCCACGGTCCGTTTCGGGCTTCTCGCAGGCGCAGTCGGGTTGCTGGTGTTCCTGATCTTGTTCCAGCAGGCGTTGCTCACCGGGCTCGTGAACCAGTTCATCGGTGCACTGAAGAACCAGTCGGCCGACGTGCTCGTGTACAACGCCCAGGCCCGCAAGAACATCGAGGGCTCGATCATCCTGCCCGCTCAGGCGACGGCGATCGCGACGGTCGAAGGCGTTGGTGTCGCAGCGCCGCTCGGCGAGGGCACCTTCACGGTGGTCGCAGGCGGCGAGGAGCAGGACGCTGTGATCTTCGGGTATCAACTCGGCGGACCGGGCGAGCCGACGAGCGTGATCGAGGGCCGGCTACCCGAGACCTCCGGCGAGGCCGTGGCAAGCAGCCGCAACGCGAAGGACGGCTTCGACATCGGCGACGCCGTCACCGTCGTGGCGAACGTCGGTGGCACGGAGGCCTCTTTCATCGTGGTGGGCTTGGCGGAGGAGATCAACTACTCGGTCTCGCCGGTGCTGTTCGTCGACTTCGCCGACTACGAATCCGCACGCCGTGCCGTGAACCCCGACGCCCAGCAAGTCCTCCCGTCGGTGATGGCCGTGCGCGTGGTCGACGGTGCGGACCCGACGGAGGTGGCCGCTGCGGTCACCGCTGCGGTCGCCGGCACCCAAGGTCTCACCCGCCAACAGGCGGTCGACGAGTCGCCCGGCGTGGCCAGCGTGCGTCAGAGCTTCTCGGTGATCCTGTTGCTGTTCTACCTCGTGGTTCCGTTGGTGACCGGACTGTTCTTCCTGATCGTCACGTTCCAGAAGGCTGGCGCACTCACCTTGCTGCGCGCGATCGGTTCACCTGCCGGCCCACTGGTGCGCTCGCTGCTGATCCAGGTGGTGATCGTGGTGCTCACGGGTGCCGTGCTCGCGACGTTGCTGTTCTGGCTCGCGTCGCTCGGTGGCGGGAGCGGACTCGGCATCACCGTCGAGCCGATGCCGGTGATCGCGACCACGTTGGTGGTGCTCGTGCTGGCGTTGCTCACCTCACTCGCGGCCGTGCGCCGCGTGCTGCGCATCGATCCGATCGCCGCCACCACGGGCGCAGGCGTGCAGGTCTGATGAACCTCGCGCTCACCGAGCTGCGGCGGCGACCGAGCCGCTTCACCGTCGCCGCGATCGTGCTCACGTTCCTGAGCGTGCTGCTGCTGTTGCTCGGTGGTCTCCTCGATGGTCTGTTCCTCGGGTCCACCGGCGCGATCCGTGCCCAGGACGCCGACGTGATCGTGTACTCACAGTCCGCTCGCGACTCGTTCCTGCGCAGTCGCGTCACGGCCGACATGCGCGCGGTGGTGACCAGCGCCGACGGGGTGATCGAGGTCGGCGGTCTGGGCTTCACACTGCTCGGTGCCGCCGTACCCGACGAGACGGATCTCGCCGACGTCGCAGTGGCGGGCTACGAGCTCGCCCCGAGCGGGGTGCCCGATCCTCCACCCGTCGGCCACGCGTGGGCCGACGACACCTTGCAGGACGACGGTGTGTCGATCGGCGACACCCTGCTCGTGGGCCCGGCCGCGATCCCGATCGTGGTGGACGGCTGGGTCGAGGACACGAACTACCTCCAGCAGGGCGCGTTGTGGGTCACGCTCGAGATGTGGCGAGACGTGCAGAACGCGAACCGGCCCGACGCCTTCGTGGCCGACGGTGTGGCGCAGGTGCTCGTGGTGCGCGGCAACGGCGATCTGGCCGCGACGATCGACGCCGCGACCGGGTCGACGTCGACGCTCACTCGTGATGAGGCCGTGAACGCACTCCCCGGTGTGAAGGAGCAAGGCAGCACGTTCAACGCGATCATCTACTCCACCCTCGGCGTCGTCCTCGCCGTCGTGGGCCTGTTCTTCTCCTTGCTCACCCTCGAGCGCACCGGGCTGTACGGCGTGCTGAAGGCAATCGGCGCGTCGACGCGTCGATTGTTCGCGGGAGTGGTGCTGCAAGCAGTCGTGGTAGCGGTGATCGCCTTCGTGATCGGCGGTCTCCTCGCGTGGCTCGCGGACCATGCACTGCTGGGCGAGGTGCCGCTGCAGCTCACCACCGGTCGATACGTGTTCACCTTCATCGCCGTCGTCGTTGCCGCTGTGCTCGGCAGTGCGATCTCCCTGCGCCGAGTCACCCGGATCGATCCTGCTTCAGCCATCGGGAGTGCCACATGAGCTCATCCACCCCGTCCGCCTCGGTCAGCGCCGGCGCTGCCGTCACCGCCGGTCCGGCGCTCCATCTCGCCGGAGTGCGCAAGGTGTACGGCACCGGCGAGAACGCGATCGTCGCGATCGATCACGCATCGCTCATCGTGGGAGCCGGTGAGATCGTCGCACTCCTCGGCCCGTCGGGCTCGGGCAAGACGACGTTGCTGTCGATCGCGGGCGGGCTGCTCGCGGCAACCGAGGGCACGGTGATCGTCAGTGGTGAGGACATCACCGGTCATTCGCCGCGTGAGCTGACCGAGTTCCGCCGCTCGAAGGTTGGCTTCGTGTTCCAATCGGTGAATCTCGTGCCGTTCCTCACCGCGGAGGAGAACCTCCTCGTCGTCTCGGAGCTCGCCGGCAAGCGAGGCGCCGACCGCAGGTCGGCGAAGACCCGAGCAAAGGACCTCCTGGTCGAGCTCGGCCTTGCACACCGCTCGAGCAACCTGCCGTCACAGCTGAGTGGTGGTGAGCGTCAGCGCGTCGCGATCGGCCGCGCGTTGTTCAACAGCCCGTCGCTGGTGCTGTTCGACGAGCCGACGTCGGCGCTCGACACGAAGATCGGCGAGCAGGTGATGGAGCTGATCCAGTCGGAGATGCGGACGCGTGGCACCGCCGCCGTGATCGTCACGCACGACACCCGCATGACTCACTTCGCCGATCGCATGGTGCGGATCGTGGACGGTGTGCTGAGCGACGGGCAGACGATCGGGTCGACCTCGGACGATCCGCACTGATCGATCAGTGACCATGTGCGAGAACAGCTGCCGTACGTCCTGTCCTATGCGCCCTCGTACGTGCGCTGAACGGCCGGCGCGCGTGCTGGCGTCGGAGCGCGCTCCACTACGGTGCGCCCATGACCCCCTGGGAGCAACTGCTCACCGGGGTGGAGCTGCCGTTCCACCCTGATCTCACCGTGCCGGCGTTGCACGAGGTGCGCCTGCCGATCCCGCAACCGCCAGCGATCGACGACGTCGCGAGCACCGCGCACGACCGGGTGGTGCGCACACTCGCCGGTTCCGTGACGCCGGGCATGACCGTGGCCGTCGGTGGCGGCAGCCGAGGGCTCACCGATCGTGTCGGGCTGATGCGCGGCGCGATCAGCGGCCTGCGGGCGCTCGGCGCCGAGCCGTTCGTGGTCCCGGCGATGGGGAGTCACGGCGGTGCAACGGCAGAGGGTCAGCGCACGATGCTCGAGTCGCTCGGGATGACGGAGGAGGCCATCGGCGCCGAGATCCGTGCGACGATGGAGACGGTGGAGGTGGCTCGCACGCCGGGCGGGATGCCGATCTATCTCGACCGCCACGCCGCCTCGGCCGATCGCATCTTCCCGGTGAACAGGGTGAAACCTCACACGTGCTTCAAGGGCCCCATCGAGAGCGGCTGCACGAAGATGGCGGTCGTCGGTTTCGGCAAGCAGCCGGGAGCGGCGCAGATCCACTCGTGCGGTCCAGTCGAGATGCGCGACCGGCTGCTCGCTGGCATCGCCGCGCTGCGGGCGACGGGTCGACTCCTCGGAGGGGTGGCGTCGATCGAATCGACCAGCGGCGATGTCGTGCGCATCGAGGCACTCACCGGTGACGACGTGGGTGGCGCAGTCGAACGCGATCTCACCGAGTACGCCCGTGGACTGGTGCCGCCGCTGCCGTTCCTCGACATCGACGTACTGATCATCGAAGAAGGCGGCAAGGACATCAGCGGCACGACGATGGACCCGAACGTGACCGGCCGGTTCTGGGTACACGGACTGCCCGACGGCGACGCTCCGAAGGTGTCGACGATCGTGCTGCTCGGCATCACGCCGGTGTCCGGTGGCAACGTGTTGGGCATCGGCTTCGCCGACTTCATCCCGGTGGCCGTGGCCGCACAGATCGACTTCACCAAGACCTACATCAACTGCTTCACGGCCGGACCGAGCGGTGTGCGCCGGAGCCGCATGCCGATGGTGCTGCCGACCGAGCAGGATTGCATCAAGGCCGCTGTGAGCATGTGCGGCAAGGGTCTCGACGAGCCCAAGCGCGTCGTGCGGATCACGAACACGTTGCACCTCACCCGTTGCTGGGTGAGCGACGCGCTGCTCGCCGA
The DNA here is from genome assembly GCA_963791635.1 of uncultured Acidimicrobiaceae bacterium. Lineage (GTDB taxonomy): Bacteria > Actinomycetota > Acidimicrobiia > Acidimicrobiales > Ilumatobacteraceae > VFMC01. Next base: position 81,489 of record CAWBTC010000017.1, on the reverse strand, counting down.
CCTGCCTGCCGGCGTCGAGCCCAGCGCCGCCTGAGCTGCCACCTGAGCCGCCAGGGGGAGGCGGCGCTCAAGGCGTGGCGCTGTGGAACCGATGATCCCACTGTGATCGCGGAAACATTCACCTGGCGCGCAGCCGACGGGTGGTTTCCCGCTGCCCCCGAGCCGGACGGACGTGCCTCGATGGTGCTGCTGATGGGCGACCGTGAGGTGATCGACAGCTGTGTTGAGCTGGGACTCGACCCGATCGGGCTGCTGGTGTCGGCCTGGGACGGCCAAGCGCTGCTCGGGTGGTCGACAGCCGGCCAAGCGATCGGCGGCCGGGTTCACGACGGTGCCCTCGTGGCCACTGTCGTGCGCTTCGAGACGACGACGGTCCGGTCGGCGACCGCGGCGCTCCGAACGGCGGGTTCGGCACGTCGCGCCGGACGTGACATCGCGGAGACACTGGCCGATCCCGGCCTGAGGGTGATCGTGCTGGCCGCCGACGGACTGACGTTCAACGGATCGGCGATCGCCGCAGGCATCACCGATGTGCTCCCCGAGGTGGACGTCGTCGGTGTGCTCGCCGCCGACGGAGCTCGGTACGAGCGGGCATGGACCGTGGTTGGCGACGTGCCCGTCGAAGGTCAGCTCAGCGCGATCGGCCTGTACGGCGAACAGCTCGAGGTCGCGCACGGTTCCGGCACGGGCTGGCTACCGGTCGGCCCGGAACGTCTCGTCACCAACACGCACGGAAACGTGATCCATGAGCTCGACGGCCAAACGGCAACCGAGCTCTACGCCGACTACCTCGGCACCCTGGCTGACGATCTGCTCGCGAACAGCTCGATGATCCCGATGGAGATCCGCGATCTCGACGACCAGATCTCCGTGCGCTCACCGCTGCGGTTTCACCTGGACGGCTCGGTCGCGATGTCGGGCGACGTACCCCAGGGAGCGACCGCCAGGCTGCTGCGAGCGTCGCCGGCCGATCTCGTCCACGACGCCGAGACCGCGGCGAAGGCCGCTCGCATCGAGGAAGCGGCGCTGTGCTTCGTCGTGAGCGCTGCCGGTCGCCGTCGGGTGCTCGGCGAGCGGGTCGAGGACGAGCTCGACGCCGTCATGAATGCGATGCCGGCATCAACGCCGCTCGTCGCGTGCTGGTCGTACGGCGCTCTCGCCCCCACCGACCACGGCGCCGACGTGCTCGACCAGACCATCTGCATCACCACGTTCGCGGAGCGATCCGTGCCCGGCAGATCCACCACTTCTCACACTTCTCACACTTCTCACACTTCGGACACTTCGTGCACATCGGGCTCGCTGCCCACGACCGGCGACACGAACATCCCGGAACCCAAGGAAGGCTGACCACCCCCATGACGAGCCAGGAACACGAGCACGCCGCACACCTGCCGGTGGACTCGACCTCGACGCGCCATCCCCTCCTCGCCCGCCAGCTGGAGCGTTGCGCGATCGGGGGCGAGGCACCGACGGCGGTGCAGTGGGTCGACTTCGTCGGTCGGGTGGAGCGTTCGTACACGGACGCCGATCGAGCGCAGACCTTGGTCGAGCGCACGCTCGAGGTCTCCGCTCAGGAGTTCGCCACGATGTACGAGCAGTTGCAGGTGCAGACCTCTCACGTGCTCGCTTCGGAGCGGCATCGCCTGCACTTGGTGTTCGACTCGGTCACCACTGCGCTCGTCGTGATCGAACGCTCGGGCCGCATCTCGAACGCGAACCCCGAGGCCGAACGGTTGTTCGGGCCTGCCGTGTCGATGGTCGACCGCTCGCTCGACGAGGCGTTGTTCATGGTCGGCCGCGACGGTGGTGCGCGTCCGATGCTTCCGATCGCCGAGCTGGACGACGTGCTGCTCGGTGGTCGATGGGTTCGCAATGACGTCCGGCTGGTGTCCGCCACCGGTCGGGAGTTGCTCAACGACGGAGCAACCCAAGTGAGCGCCGATCATCTGGTAGCGGCCGACGTGGTGATCATCCCGTTCACCGATGACGACCTGTGCGTCGGAGGTCTGGTGATCGTCACCGACAACGCCGAGCGCGAGGCGGCCCGCGAGCGGCTCGCCTGGCAGGCATCGCACGACCCGCTCACCGGGCTGCAGAACCGAGCCGTCGTGACCGAACGGATCGAACTTGCACTGGTGGGGGCGCGCCGGTCCGGGGCATGGCCGTCGGTGCTCTTCCTCGACCTCGATCGCTTCAAGCACATCAACGACTCGTTCGGTCACGGTGCCGGCGACAAGCTCCTCACGATCGCCGCCGAGCGGCTGATGAGGTGTGTGCGCAGCATCGACACCGTCGCCCGTCTCGGTGGGGACGAGTTCGTGATCCTGTGCGAGAGCGCCGGTGACACCGAACTCGTCCGCGGGATCGCGGAACGGATCCTCGAAGCATTGATCGAACCGTTCGAGCTGAACGACGAGCAGACGCACGTGTCGGTGTCGATCGGCATCGCCCACGCCGGACCGCAACACACCTCGGCCGATGCCCTGCTGCACGACGCCGACCTGGCGATGTACCGCGCGAAGGACCGAGGCAGGAACTGCTACGACGTGGCCGACGAAGGTCTGCGCGTCAATGCGGCCGAACGGGTGCTGCTCGAACGTGGCTTGCGCAGCGCGATCGCACGTCGTGAGCTCAGCGTTGCCTACCAGCCGGTGAAGCGAGCCGACGACGACGTGCTCGTGGGCTTCGAGGCCCTTGCCCGGTGGGTGCACCCGGTGCTGGGCGATGTGCGGCCCGACCGGTTCGTGCCGGTGGCGGAGGAGACCGGTTTGATCACGGCGCTCGGCGACCGGATGCTCGACCTCGCCTGCCGTGACGTGGCGACGTGGAACCGTGAACGGCTCAGCCAGGGCATGGAGCCACTGGTGGTGCACGTGAACATCTCGGGCAGAGAGCTCCAATCACCGCATCTGTTGGGTCGCGTGCGCGACGCACTGCGCCGCCACGACGTGCCGCCGCACTGGCTGGTGCTGGAGATGACCGAGACGATGCTCCTCGACGACCCCGACAAGGCACTCGATCGACTGCGCGAGCTGAAGCTCGCCGGCATCAGGGTGGCGATCGACGACTTCGGTACGGGCTACTCCTCACTCGCCTACCTGCGCCGCTACCCCGTGCACATGGTGAAGATCGATCGCGAGTTCGTGGCGGAGATCGCGGCATCGACCCAGGACCAATGCATCGTGCGGGCGATGGTCGAACTCGCCAAGGGCCTCGACTACGTCGTGCTCGCCGAGGGCGTGGAGACCGGCGCCGAGCTCGAGGTGCTGCGTCAGCTCGGCTGCCAACTCGTGCAGGGGTACCTCATCGGTCGCCCGATGCCGAGCGAGGATGCGCTCCTGCTCGCCACCAGCGCCCAAGCAGGTGCTGCGGCCGGCGTGGGCACCTGACCGACGCGGTGTGACGCGGTGTGACGCGGTGTGAGGCTGTGAGGGCGCGGCGTGACGCGGTGAGAGTGCGTCAGGTGCCGAACCCGAACCCGAGGTCGAGCGCGGTCAGCATCGGGACGAACGGCACCCCGGCCGCCTCGGCCATCGCACCGCACGTGCCACCTCGGTCGACGATGACGGTGATGAGCACGGGCACGGCACCGAACTCGCGCACGACCTCGACGGCCTCCAGGGGTGAGGTGCCACGGGTGACGGTGTCCTCGGTGATCACCACCCGGTCACCCGGCTCCAATGCACCGGCGAGACGCCCCGTGACGCCGTGGTCCTTGGCCTCCTTGCGAACGGTGAAGCTCTTGAGCGTGAAGCCGCGCGTCGCGCCGATCGCAGCGACGGCGTAGGCGACCGGGTCGGCACCGACCGTGAGACCGCCGATTGCGGTGGCGTCGGCGGGGATCAGCGAGAGTGCCACGTCGGCCATGAGGAGCACCCCGTCGGGTCGACAGGCAGTCTGTTTGGTGTCGAGGAACCAGGTGCTCTTCGCACCCGATTTCAGGGTGAAGTCCCCGCGCTTCACGCTGTGACGCAGCACGTGCTCGCGCAGTGCATGGCGGGCCGGGTCGAGCGGGGGGAGATCCTGGCGGGCGGGGTCCGTGAACGACGACACGCCGGCCGACCCTACTCGCCGGGGTTCGCGCCGGCCTCGGGCACCGGGGCGGCGGCCCGGCCACGACGCACGAGTACTTCCTGTGCGACCGTCGCCACGTGGACGCCGTCGGTGGTGAACACGTGGCCGACCGACACGCCGCGACCGCCGACGTACCCGTGGCAGGCGAAGTCGTACAGGTGCCACTCGTCGACGCGCATCCGGCGGTGGAACCACACGGTGTGATCGAGGCTCGCCGCGAAGCTTCCCTGCCACCAGGTGTCGATGTCGGTGACCGGCGGGTCCTCGCTCTCCGCGAGCGCTCGGCGCACCGAGTCGGTCGGGATGTCGTCGCTCATGTATGCGAGCCAGCACCGGTGAACGAGTTCGTCGGGAGCGACGACGTCGTTCACCTTCAACCATGCGGCCACACGGCCGGCGCCGAGCGCACCTGCCGCGAGGAGGGCCTCCTGGGACACCGGACGACGGGCGAACGAGGTGGTCCAGGTGTCCTCGGCGCACTCGTCGGGACCGGGGATGCCGAGCGGCATGGACATCGTCTGGAGGTCGGCCGCCGGTTCGGGGCGCTGAAACGAGGCCTCGAGGTTCAAGATCGCGCCGACCGCCTGGCGGGCCACCACGCGCCGCGTGCAGAAGCTGCGGCCGTTGCGGATCCGGTCGACCTCGTAGCGGATCGGCTCGGTGTGGTCGCCTCGGCGGATGAAGTACGCGCGCAGCGAGTGCGGTTCGAGCTCGGGGTCGACGGTGCCGGACGCGGCGCGCAGCGCCTGGGCGACGATCTGGCCACCGAAGAGGCCACCCCAGGGATACTTCGGGCCGACGCCGACGAAGGTGTCAGGGCCGTGTGGGACGAGTTCGAACAGTGCACCGAGATCCATGTCGACGGCGACGCTACTCGGCCGGCGCCGTTCGCCGATCGGTCGCCCCGGGAGCGACGGGCTCAGTTCCGACAGCCGTTCCCAGCGAATTGGAAACAATGAACGGGATGCGAGATCCAGCTCATGTCTGTGGCTACGCTTGGGCTCATGGCAAAGAAGGGTCCCAAGAATCCATTGAGCGATCAGCACAAAGCCGCGATGGCCGCAGGTCGCATCGAGGGACGCGCGGTGCGCGAGTACCTCGATGCGTTGCGTGCCAACAAGCCCAAGCGAGGTCGCAAGCGCACCCCGGATTCCATCAAGGCGCGCCTCGCCAAGATCGACTCCGAACTCACCATCGCCGATCCTCTCGAGGAGTTGCGACTCATCCAAGAGCGCCGCAACCTCACCGAAGAACTGGAGACCATCAGTGCCGGCGTCGACCTCACCGCATTGGAAGCCGAGTTCGTGAAGGTCGCCAAGGCATACAGTCAGCGTCAGGGCATCAGCTACGCCACATGGCGTGACGTCGGCGTCGAAGCCGCCGTGCTGAAGGCCGCCGGGATCGGCCGCGCCGCCGGCTGAACCTGCCGGGTCACGTCAGACACGAAGGTCGTCGAGCGCTTCGAACACTGCGCCGACGTTGCGAAGCGAGCGGTCGAGGTCGAACGCCGAGTCGAGCGCGGCAGAACCGAGTGCCGCCACCGACGGATCGGCTTCGAGCAGGGTACGGAAGTCGGTCTGTTCGTCCCACGCTCGCATCGCTGCCTGCTGAACGATCCGATACGCGTCGTCGCGAGAGAGTCCTGCGTGCACGAGAGCGAGCAGCACTCCTTGACTGAACACCAACCCGTGACTCGAGGCGAGATTTGTCGACATCCTCGCTTCGTCGACGACGAGGCCAGCGAGCAGCTTCTGCCCCCGACGCATCACATAGTGCGCCAGCATCGACGAATCCGGCAGCACCACGCGCTCAACTGAGCTGTGCGAGATATCGCGTTCGTGCCACAGCGCCACGTTCTGCATGCCGGCTTGAAGGTTGCCTCGCAGTACCCGGGACAGTCCGCTGATCGTCTCGGCCGAGATCGGGTTCTTCTTGTGCGGCATCGCAGAGGATCCCTTCTGACCGGGCTTGAACCCTTCTTGCACCTCGCGCACTTCGGTGCGTTGCAGATGGCGGAGCTCCACGGCGATCAGCTCCAAGGTGGTACCGACCGCGGCGCACGCCCAGAGGTACTCGGCGTGGCGATCGCGAGCGATCACCTGGGTGGCAGGAACCGGGCACAGTCCGAGGCGTTCGGCCACGAGGCGCTCCACGCTCGGGTCGATGTTCGAATAGGTACCGACGGCGCCGCTGAGCTTGCACACCGACACGGTCTCGCGCGCCGCGCGCAGTCGTTCGCGGTCGCGACCCACCTGCAGCGCCCACAGCGCCACCTTGGCGCCGAACGTGGTCGGCTCGGCGTGCACTCCGTGGGTGCGGCCGATCATCACCGTGTGGCGATGACGATCAGCGAGGGCCACCAGGGTCGCGAGCAGTTGTGTCGACGCGTCGATCAGGAGATCGGCAGCATCTCGCAGCATCCAGCACCACGCCGTGTCCACCACGTCGCTGCTGGTGAGGCCATAGTGGATCCACGCCCCGGCAGGCGCCCCGATCGTGCCCTGCACCACGTCGACGAACGCAGCCACATCGTGGTCGGTGACGAGTTCGCGCTCGGACACCGAGGCGACGAACGCGTCGTCCACCACCGGGGCGTTCGCTCGACATGCCACCGCGTGTTCGGCCGGAACGATGCCGAGCGCAACGTGGGCCTCGGTCGCGAGCAACTCGATCTCGAGCCAACGGCCAAAGCGCGCCGCGTCGGCGAAGACCGCCACCATCTCCGGAGTGGTGTAGCGGGGAATCATCCCTCGGCACCCACCGTGGGTGCCCAGTGCAGGTAGTCGTCGCGCTCGGCGCCGACGCCCACGACCGAAATCGGCACGCCCACCTCGGCCTCCACCAACTGGACGAACGCGCGGGCCGCAGCAGGCAGCTCGCTCGGCCGGCGCATGCTGCGCAGCTCGCGCTTCCAGCCCGGCAGCTCGATGTAGTCCGGTTCCACCTGACCCAGCAGGTCGACCCGGTCGGGGTAGTGGGCCAGTCGCTTGCCGTTGACGTGGTAGCCCACGCAGACCTTCACGGTCTCGAAGCCGTCGAGCACGTCGAGCTTGGTGAGTGCGAGCTCGGTGAGCGAGTTCACCTTCACTGCGTGGCGCAGCATCACGCAGTCGATCCAGCCCGGTCTGCGGCGGCGACCCGTGACGGTGCCGAACTCGCGGCCGATCTCGACGAGCCGATCGCCAACGGCATCGAGCAGTTCCGTGGGGAACGGACCAGCGCCCACGCGGGTGGTGTACGCCTTGGTGATGCCGACGATGCGGTCGATGTCGCGCGGACCGAGGCCGGTACCTGCGCATGCACCACCCGCCGTCGGGTTCGACGACGTGACGTAGGGGTAGGTGCCGTGATCGAGGTCGAGGAACGTGGCCTGTGCTCCCTCGAGGAGCACGTGGTGGCCGCCGGCGAGCGCATCGTGGAGCAAGTTGACGGTGTCGGCGATGTGCGGGGCAAGACGGGCGGCGAGCTCGCTGAACTGGGCAACGATCGCAGCCACATCGAGGGATTCACCTCCCGCCGCCACGAGCGCGTCGCTCTCGATCGCAGCACGCTCGGCCACGATGGCCGCAAATGCGGTCGGGTCGAGCACCTCGCCGGCTCGGATGCCGACGCGACGGGCTTTGTCCGCATACGCAGGACCGATGCCCTTCAGCGTCGTGCCGATCTTGGCGTCGCCACGACCGTGTTCGAACAATGCGTCCCAGGCCTGGTGCCAGGGGAAGATGAGGTGAGCATGGCTGCTCACCTGGAGCCGGTGGCACGAGATGCCGCGCCGCTCGAGGGTGTCGACCTCGTTGAACAGGGTCGGCATGTCCACCACGACCCCGTTGGCGATCACGGGGACGACGTGGTCGTAGAGGATGCCGCTGGGGATGAGCTGGAGGGCGTAGCGCTCGTCTCCGACCACGACGGTGTGGCCGGCGTTGTGGCCGCCCTGATAGCGGACGACGAAGCTGTGCTCTTTCGACAGCAGGTCGATGACCTTGGCCTTGCCCTCGTCGCCCCATTGGGCGCCGACGACGACGGTGACCGGCATAGAACGCTCCTCACACGCAGGCCATGGTGAACGCCCGCTCTCGGTGATCCGGGGTGTGCCGGAACGTGTGCCGACCCTAGCTGATGGATGCTCGCCGACCGCTTTCTCGGCGGGTCAGTTCGTCGTCACCCACCAGTAGTGCTCCACCGGCTCGAACACGTCGGCCAGGCGGTCGCTCCACTTCGGGAAGAACATCTGGTACTGCGAGGCATAGTGACGCAACGCCTCGTCCTTTCGTGCGAGGTCGACCGGCAGGGACTCGCGCACCGCCCGCCGGCCGTTCGCGTTGAGGTCGGCGACCAGGTCGGCGAAGCCACCGCCCCAGGCATAGGGCAGGTCCTCGTACACGATCACCGAGGACACCGGACCGAGATCGAGCGCAAACCCGAGCAGGTTCTTGCGCAGCAACAGGTGGTCGGTGTGCGACGCGCCACCGGGCTTCACCCGCAGCAGCGGGATCGAGAGCTTGTGGCGTTGGAGTCGAAACCACGAGGGCACGGCGCCCAGTCCGGCCGGGATGGCCAAGAGGGTGGGCACATCCTGCTCGGCGACGATGTCGCGGAGCTGCTGCTGCATCGCGGCGACCGCTGTCTCGGAGTCGCCCTGCCTGCGGTACAGCTCCTCGCGCTGGTCCAGGTAGCGCGTACGCACACCCACGACTTCCATCGCCAAGCGGTCCTCTTCGTAGCGCGAGGCCATCGCCTCGGTGCTCGACGAGAACCCGCTGTAGCGGTCCCAATCGCTCGGCGCACCATCGGCGCTCGGCGCAGTGAAGACGGTGATCGACTCCACGTCGGGCGACACCTCGGCGGCTCGACACATGAGCGCGAACGCCGAGAGCGGGCCGTCGTCGAGGTGCGGCGACACCACCAGCACCCGGTGCGAGCCGAGCGCGTCGGCCACCTGGCCGCTGGGCTTCGCTCGAGGTGGCCGCACCTGCGCAACGCTATCGGTGTGGTCGGTGAGGGTTCCGGCACCGTGGCCGGACGGGCCATCCGGCCCAGTCGCGAACCGTCCTGCGGGGTACCGCGGGACGAGTAGCGTCCCGACGATGGCAGACACCCAGGTTGTGAGTGTGACCCGACGAATCGCTGCGCCGGTGTCGAAGGTGTGGCAGATGGTGAGCGACGTGACCCGGATGGGTCACTGGTCCCCCGAGACGACCGGTGCGACGTGGTCCAAGGGTGCGAGCGGCCCCACGCTCGGTGCCCGCTTCTCGGGTGCCAACCGCAACGGCAAGAAGACCTGGTCCACCGTGTGCATCGTCGACGAGTGCGAGCCGGACCGCTCGTTCGGGTTCTCCGTCGCCGTCGGACCGATGAAGATCGCCCACTGGTCGTATCGCTTCGAGCCCGCTGGCGAGGACGGCGGCAGTGGCGAGGACGGCGGTAGTGGCGAGCGCCGTGCGAACAGCTCGGCGTGCATCGTCACCGAGACCTGGACCGATCAGCGCGGCTGGTTGGTGACCAAGCTCGGCAAGCCGCTCAGCGGGGTGGCCGACCGAGCGAGCCACAACCGCGCCGGCATGGAGCGCACCCTCGAACGGCTGGCCGAAAAAGCTGAGAGCTAGTCCAGCGCCAGTCCTGAGCCAGTCCAGAGCCAGTCCAGAGGTAGTCCGCTTCGGGCCGATCGGGCACGGGTGATCGCAAGCAGGCGCCGATACCGTCGTGGCCGATGAGCACGCCGAGTGTGATGCGCCGGATGCGGTGGGCCGAGATGTCGGTGGGTGAGCGGAGCGCACTGCTGCACCGCGGGCTCGACGACATCTTCGATCCCGAGCTGCGTCGATCGATCGGCGAGCTGATCGAAGACGTTCGCGTGCACGGCGATGCTGCCGTCTGTCGGGCGCTCGCCCGGTTCGATCGAATCGAACTCGAACCGCACCAGCTGCGCGTGAGCGCCGACGAGATCGATGCGGCGAGCGTGCCGTCCCACGTGGATGCGGCGATCGACGATGCGATCCTCCACGTGCGCTCATTCAACGAACACCTGATCAGGCGGGCCGCCGATTGGTCCTTCGAGAGCGAGCCCGGCCTCGTGGTCGGCGAGAAGATCTCACCGATCGCCTCGGCCGGTCTGTTCGTGCCGAGTGGCAAGGCCTCATATCCGAGCGTGGCGTACCAGCTCGGGGTCCCGGCTGTGGTAGCCGGCGTGCCGCAGATCGCGCTCGTCGTGCCGCCCGTGCCCGGTGGTGCGGGTGACGTCGATCCTGCGGTGCTCACCGTCTGCCGCAAGCTCGGCATCACCGAGGTGTTCCGAGTCAACGGTCCGGCCGGTGTGGCGGCGCTGGGGTTCGGCACCGAGTCGATCCCGAAGGTGCGCAAGGTGGTCGGACCGGGCTCCCCCGCCGTCACCTGTGCCCAGGTGGAGATGCAGCGCCACGGCGTCGCGACCATGATGCTCCTCGGGCCGACCGAGAGCGTCGTGATCGCGGATGCGAGCGCCGATCCGCTGCTGGTCGCGGCCGACCTCCTGATCGAGGCCGAGCACGGCACGGACTCAGCGGTCGTGTTGATCACCACGTCGGTCGCGCTCGCCGATCGCGTGGATGCCGAGCTGGAGCGTCAGCTGGCTGCGCTGCCTGACGTTCGTGCCGAGGCTGCCCGAGCCTCGCTCGGGATGAACGGCGGCTGTGTGCTCGTCGACGATCTCGCGATCGCAGCCAGCGTGGCGAACGCGTACGCACCCGAGCACCTCCAGCTCGCCGTCGACGAGTCGGTGATGGACGCCACCCTCGAGCTGCTCACCGACGCGGGCGAGATCCTCGTCGGCCAGCACACCCCGTTCAGCGCGGCGAACTTCGTCATCGGCTGCCCGGCGTCGTTGCCCACGAGCGGTTTCGCGCAGGTGTCGTCGGGCATCACGGCCGAGACGTTCATGAAGCGCACCGCGGTGGCACGCGCCGACGGCCGCGCGCTCGCCCGGATGGCGCCGTCGATCCTCGCCCTCGCCGACCACGAGGGCTTCCCCGCCCACGCCAACGCGATCCGCGAACGCCAGGGCCGCTGACGCCCCGGCGCGGTCGTCGCTCAGCCGACGACGACCGGCGCAGCCTCCTGGGCAGCGACGGTGATCGCCCGGTACCACCGAGAGGCGCTGGCGACGAGCGTGGCCACGACACCCACCAGGCCGGCGACGGTGAAGATCAGCGCGATCCCGCGCGCGTCACCCGTGCCGAACCAACCCCCGATCGCATCCGCCCCGGCGCCGTCGGTCATGAACGGGATCACGACCAACTGAGCGATCGGCCCGATCAAGAACGCGGTCACCGGCGCGGCCGCGTTCTCGATCGTCTGGGCGAATCCGAGCACGCGTCCCTGCAGTTCGAACGGCACCACGCGCTGGAGCACGGTCTGCTCGGCGGCTTCGATCACCGGAACGAGCGCGAGCCACACGAGCATGCCGCCCGCGAGGAGTGCCACCGATGCCTGCACGGTGAACACCGCGCACACGCTCCAGTTGACGAGGTTGCAGACCAGCACCACCCGCAGCGGGCGCGAGCCGAGCCCGCGGCGCGTGACCACGATCCCGCCGACGATGAACGCCAGGCTGAGCACTGCGAACATCACGCCCCAGGCTTCCACCGACATCAGTGAGAGGCCGTAGGCGTCCATCAGCGACATGAACACACCGCCGAGCAGGTTGTTGCACGCCGCAAAGCCGATCAAGCCGGCGAGGCCCGGCACAGCCCGGATGGCACCGGCCGCGCCGCGGACATCCATCAACGGGGCTCGTTCACCGTCTGCGCTGTGGGCGCTCGCCGGCCGTTCTTCGGGCACCTGGATCGTCAGCAGATGTGCGAGCGAGAGTGCCGTGAACGACACGGCGATGACCATCGCCCATCCCATGCCGAGTCGGCCGATCACGAGGCCGCTGAGCACCGAGGTGAGCGTGAACGAGATGCCCATCACCGTGCCGATCATCCCATTGGCCCGGTCGCGTCGCTGGTCGGGGACGAGCAGGGTGACGGTGGTCGACAGCGCGATGCCACGAAGGTTGCCCACCACGGAACCGGAGAGGATCAGCGTCACGAAGAGCCAGAAGTGCGGGCTCGACAGCCGATGCATGTCGTCGTTCGGGACGAGTGCGTACTGCAGCGCGGCCAGTGCGAAGCACAGCAGCGCCGATCCCGAGGCGAGCACCATCGCCGTGTGCTTCCGGTGGTGGTCGACGTAGGTGCCGAAGAGCATGCCGAACAGTGCGGACGCCACGGCGAAGCCGCCCCCGATCACCGAGGTCGCGATCACCGAGCGGGTCTCGAGGTAGGTCCAGAACGTGAGCGCGAACCACACGAAGCTGCTCATCACGCTGCCCAGGAGTGCATTGGCGAGCAGGAGCCGGAAGATGCGGACCCCGTCGACGGCCGGAGTCGAGCGGGCTGCCGCAGTCACGGCGTCACCGTGCGGTGCTGGCGTGGCAGGCGTCATCGTGCGGTGCTGGCATGGGCGGCATGGCTGGCATGGGCGATCAGGACGAACGTGTGTGCCGCATCACGATCAGACACGGGGTGGTGGCATGCGGAAGGCGTCCCGGATGACCTCGTGGTCGGGCACCACTTTCGCCATCAACGTCGAGAGCGTGCGCAGCTCTGTCGGGCCGAGCCGGTCGATGGCCGACGGAGGCTCGTCCATCGCACGTCGCACCTCGGCAGCCACGTGCTCGCCTGCGGGCGTGAGCGCGATCTCCTTCACCCGCCGGTCGGTGGGGCTCGTGCGCCGCTCGGCCAGACCCGCCTCTTCGAGACGGTCGACCACGGCGGTGATGTACGACGCGTCGCAGGTCATCCGGACGGCCATGTCGCTCATCCGCATCGGCCCGCCGTCGAGCATCGAGATGGCGAACCCGTGGGGTGGGGTGAGGTCGTGTCGGGCGAGGATGGCGAACATCGAGTTGCGCGCTGTGGCGAACAAGGTCATCAGGCGCGCCCAGAGCATCTCGTCATCGCGCCCGGTCATGAGGGCAGTGTACCGAGATGCTCGAGGGATGTTCACCTGAGACAAAGGTTGGTCTGACTCAACCATCGGGTAAGGTGAACCACATGTCCATCACCCCCGCCTCCCGTGGATCCGGTCGATCTGCGATCGTGGCCGACACGCTCGTGAAGCACTACGGCGATGTCCACGCACTGCACGGCGTGTCGTTCGAGGTCCCCACCGGCACGGTCCTCGGCCTGCTCGGCCCGAACGGCGCCGGAAAGACCACCGCGGTGCGCATCCTCACCACCATCCTGCGGCCCACATCGGGACGAGCGGAGGTGGCCGGCATCGATGTCGCGGCCCATCCCCACGAGGTACGGCGTCGAATCGGCCTCGCCGGTCAGTTCGCCGCGGTCGACGAGAACCTCACCGGCCACGAGAACATCACGCTCGTCGGCCGGCTGAACCACCTCGCGAAGTCGACCGCTGCCGAGCGTGCCACCGAACTGCTCGACCAGTTCCATCTCAGCGACGCGGCGAACCGCACCGTACGCACCTACTCGGGCGGGATGCGCCGCCGACTCGACCTCGCGGCAGCATTGGTGACCCATCCGCCGGTGCTGCTCCTCGACGAGCCGACCACGGGTCTCGATCCGGCCAGCCGTCAGGACCTCTGGGATGTCATCTCCTCGCTGGTCTCCGACGGCACCACCGTGTTGCTCACCACGCAGTACCTGGAGGAGGCCGACCGGTTGGCCGACCGGATCGTGGTGATCGACCACGGCCTCGTCGTTGCCGAGGGCACTTCCGCCGAGCTGAAGTCGACGCTCGGAGAGACCACCGTGGCCCTGTCGTTCCGCGAGGCAGCGCTCGCCGTTCGGGCCGCACACGTACTCGGCGACTTCGGAGCGTTTCGGCCCATCGACGACGAGACGACCGTCAGCATCCCGCTGCGGGGAGGCGCGGCCACCGTGCGCGACGTGCTCAACGCGCTCCACACGAACAACCTCGAGGTCGGTCGCATCGATCTCCACGAACCGACCCTCGACGATGTCTTCATCAGCCTGACGGGAACCCGCTCATGAGCACCACCCAATCCACACTCGCCTCGACCAACCCGTCGTTCCGCCCGGCGGCGGCCACATCCGGCGGCGGCATCGGCTGGGCCATCCGCGACACCCTCGCGATGACCGGTCGCAACCTGACCGGCATGCGCCGGGTGCCGCAGGTGTTGGTGTTCTCGCTCGTCCAGCCGGTGATCTTCGTCCTCATGTTCCGCTACGTGTTCGGCGGGGCGATCCAGATCCCCGGCCGCGATTACGTCGACTACCTGATGCCCGGCATCTTCGTCCAGACCGTGTCGTTCGGTGCGATCAACACCGCCGTGGGCCTCGCCGATGACAAGGGCAAGGGCCTGCTCGAACGCCTCAGATCGTTGCCGATGGCGCGGTCCGCTGTGCTGGGCGGTCGCGTGCTCGCCGACACCGTTCGCAACGTGGCAATCATCCTGTTGATGGTCGGCATCGGCATGATCGTCGGCTTCCGCACCCACACCAACGTGCTCGCGGTCGCCGGGGGGATCGGTGTGCTCGTGCTGTTCGGGGTGGCGCTCGCGTCGATCTTCGTGCTGATCGGGCTCAGCGTCCCGAACGGCGAGGCGGCACAAGCCGCGGCCTTCCCGCTCCTCGCGCCGTTGGTGTTCGCTTCGAACGCATTCGTCGACCCGCGCACCATGCCGAGTTGGCTGGAGTGGTGGGCGGTCCGTCAGCCGGTCAGCAAGACCACGGAGGCGGCGCGTGCGCTGATGCTGGGAGGCGAGACGGCCGGACCCGTCACGGCCTCGATCATCTGGTCGCTGGCGATCATCGCCGTGATGTCCCCGATCGCGATCGCCCGCTACCGCAGAAGCTGAACCGCACCGACTCACGACGACGAGCGCCGACTCCGCATGAGCACAACGGTGCCAGGCCACAACGGCGAGTTGCATCGAGTTGCATCGAGTTGCATCGAGTTGCATCGTCGGAGCAACCGCACGATCGGGCACCGTGTTCCCACTCCCCGTACCGTGACACCATGCGTCGCTCCTCCCTCCCGTCCCCCGCAGCGATCGCGCTCGTCGCGATCCTCGGTGGTGCCGGCATCGCGCACTTCGCGAAGCCCGAGTTCTTCGACCCGCTCGTCCCGAAGTGGATGCCCGGCTCTGCCCGGTTGATCACACACCTCAGCGGCGTGGCGGAACTCGCTGCCGCGGTGCTGATCGCCATGCCGCGTACGCGCCGGCCCGGTGGATGGTTCGCGCTCGCAACGTTCGTCGGCGTCTACCCCGCCAACATCCAGGCCGCGCTCGACGGCGGAATGCGGGAGATGGACCCGCCCTTCGACTCTGCCGCTGCCGCGTGGCTGCGGCTGCCGTTCCAGCTGCCGCTGATCTGGCTTGCGTGGAAGGTCGCCCGCGAGCGGCGACCGAGTGCCTCGGAGTGACCGTGAACCGAGTCCTGCTCGTCACCAAAGGGCATCCGTTCGAGCGCGAGCCGTTCGTTGCACTGTTCGACTCGCTCGTCGAGACCGGCTCGATCGTCTACGAACATGTCGAACACCCGGAGGCCCAGGGCCGTCTTCACCCCGATCGATTGGCGAGCGACATGCTCGACGGCGTGGATGCGATCGTGTTCTACGACATGCCCGGTCTCGCGTTCACCCGTGGCGACCCGCCCCTCGAGCTCGTGGCGCCGAGCGACGAGCTGATCCGCGGGTTCGAGGCCCTGCTCGCAGGCGGCGTGGGGATGGTCTTCCTCCACCACGCGATGGCCTCCTGGCCCACATGGCACCGGTACGCAGAGATCGTCGGTGCCCGCTTCCATTACGCGGCCGGCGAGCTGTGGGGCCAGCAGTGGCCCGACTCCGGATACCTGCTCGACGTCGACCACACCATCGAGGTGCTGGCGCCCGACCACCCGGTGTGCGCCGGCATCCCACCCACATTCGAGGTGCATGACGAGCTGTACCTGATCCCACCGGTTGCGCCAGGAATGACGCCGTTGCTGCGCACCACGCACCCGATGACCGACGATCACTTCTTCTCCGCCGACGAGGCGATCCGCGGCCGACGGAACTCGCGGGAGGGATGGAGCCACCCCGCCGGACCCGATCTCGTCGGGTGGACGCACACGGTGGAGCGATCCCGCATCGTGTACCTGCAACCGGGCGACGGACCGAGCAGCTATGCCGACGAGCACGTGCGCAGGTTGATCGACAACGCAATCGGTTTCGTCGCCGAGTCGTCGCCGCGCTGACGCCGCGCTGACACCAGGCGCGCCAGCTCCCTCTGCTGTCAGCCGGTGAAGTAGCCCATCACGTCGGCGACGAGGTCGAGCGATCCGGCGTTGTTGTAGATCGCGACCGATCCGTCGGCGCCAACCCGAGCGAGCACCATGTTCGGGATCACCTGTCCCGCCACGACGTTGAGGTTCGACGCCAGCGGGCGGTCGCCGCCCGTTGGATACACGGTGATGAAGGTGTTGTCGTCGGGCATCACTGCCGTGACGTTCATCAACACTGCACTCACGCCCGAGCCGGGGATGCCGGCCTGGCCGGTGAGCCTCAACACGAGTGGCGTCTGACCCACCTTGCCGAGCGGTGCGCCGATGCCCTCGCGCGTGTCGAGCACGCGCGCGGGCTGCACGGCGACGAGACGGCCGGGAGCGTTGTCGGCGAACGCCGCGACCACGTCGACCACCACGTGTGCCGTGCCGGTGTTGTTGTAGATGCTGACCTTGCCGTCGGTGCCGACCCGCGCGAACACCATGTTCGGTACCGTCTGGCCGCGCACCATGTTCACGCTCGACGCCAGCGGACGACCGTCGCCTGCGGGGAACACGGTGAGGAAGCTGCCCGATGTCGGCTCGGTGACCGTGACGTTGAGCGCCACCGCCTTCGCATTGGCCGGCACCCCACCACGGTCGGTGACCTTGAGATCGATCGTCGAACCACCTGCGACCGCGCCGAGCACGTCACCGGTGCCGTCGCGGGTGTCGAGCAGGCGCGCCGGGGTCAGGGCACGGAGGCGGAGGTTGCTCGAGGGCGTGAAGTAGCCGACGACGTCGGCCAGGAGGTTCACGGTGCCGGAGTTGTTGTAGAAGCTCAGCGTGCCGGCCGGGCCGAGTTGGCCGATCACGAGGTTCGGCACGGCCAGACCGGGCACCGGGTTGAGGTTGGCGGTGAACGGCTTCAGCGTGCCGCCCGGCCACACCGACACGTAGGTCGCCACGGATGCGTCGACAGCGGTGAGGTTGAGCGCCACGGCGGTCGCGTCGGAAGGGATGCCGTGGAGACCGGCGAATGGGAACGCCCACGCCTCCCCCGCCTGCAGCGGCGTGGTGCGGCCGTTGGCCCCGCCGGTGCCGTCGCGCGTGTCGAACACTCGCTGGGGTGCCGTGGAGACGAAGCCACTGGCGACGGAGGGACCGAGCACCACCGGTGTGGTGTTCGGTGACGCCGCTCCTGGGCCGGCGTGGAAGAACCCGAGGTTCTCGTAGCCGCCGTTCAGGATCGTGGTCGCACCGCCCCCCAGCCACGAATCGAGCAGCGTGCCGTAGATCCAGCGGAAGTCGACATACGACAGCATCCGACCGTTGCGGTCGAGGGTGGTCAGCGAAGGCATCTGGCCGTACAGGCCGCCGCGCACGTTCGTGCCGATCACGAAGCTGGTGTTCGACGTGCCGTGATCGGTGCCACCCGAGTCGTTCGACGCCGGGGTGCGGCCGAACTCGGACATCACCAGGATGGTCACTCGGTTCTGCCATTGCGGCTGCAGGGTCGCGAAGAACGCCTGCAGACCGGCGTTGAGATCGACCAGCAGGCCGGGCAGTGCGTTGTTCTGGTTGTCGTGGGTGTCGAACCCACCGCGGGACACGTCGAACACGCGCAGTCCCATGTTCGCGTTGATCAGGCGCGCCGCGATCGTCAGCTCACGGGTGAGCTCGCCGCCACCCGGCAGTGCCGTACGGAATGCGGGCGAGACCTCGTTGGCGAGGTCGAGCTGGCGGCGCATCGTCGCGTTGAACGTGTCGAACAACTCCCCTCGACCGCCCGTGACGGTCGACATCGCGCGTAGTCCTGCATACATGCGCTGGTCGGCCGACGAGTTGTCGAAGCCGAACATGCCGCCATTGGGCGGGATGCCGGCCGCGCGGCGAACCTCACCTTGCATGTGCAACGGCACCGACGAATCGAGCGATGCGGCGGCCAGGTCAGCGGTACTGGCCGGCTGTCCATCGAGCCAGCGGCCGACCCAACCGGTGGACGGCGGACCACTGCCAAATCGGCCGTTCATCCAGATCGCCATCGAGGTGAAGTGCGACAGGTCGGGATTCGCATAGCCGGTGCCCTGGATCGCGGCGACCTGACCAGCGTCGTACAGCGCCTTCATGTAGGTGAGCTGCGGAGCGAAACCGACGCTGCCGTTGACCGCGAGCACCTGGCTCTGCGGGATCGCGATGTTGGAGCGACGGGCGTAGTAGTTCGCATCGCCGAAGGGCACGAACGTGTTGAGACCGTCGTAGCCCCCGTAGAGGGTGACGACGATGACGATGCCGTCGTTGGCGCCGATCGGGGTACCGGCCCAGGCGTCGGGGATGTCGCCGCCGAAGAACTCGCCGGCGATGGTGCCCACGGCAGCCCCACCGAACACACCGGCACCGATGGCCTGCAGGAACGTGCGTCGGGTCCAGCCGCGCGGGCCGACGGCCTCGTCACAGGTGTCGGGACGAGACAGGAGGTCGAGCGCGTCCTCGGTGGAGATGTCGGGATCGAGCACGATCAGCCCTTCCTCGTGTCAGTCGTGTCGCAGGTCGTGCCGCTGGTGATGCCGCTGGTGATGCCGCTGGTGATGCAGATGGTGCCGTGGGCTCATGCCGGGCTCGCCACGTTCATCTCTGCGGTCAACATCGTCATCACCAGCAGGTTGGTGATCGCCTTGCTGTTGCTGCCGTTGGCGGCGATGCGCTCGGCCTGGTGGGCATCGATCAGCGACTGGCGGCTGATCGCCGAGAGCGTGATGCCGAAGTAGGCGGCGACCTGGTCGACCGACTGCGCCACCGACATCAAGATCAGGTTGTCGAACCCACCGTTGAGTCGCAGCAACGACGCCACCTTCTTCGCCAGGTTCGCCCGGCCGCTCAACGCGCTGGTGGTCATCCAGTAGCCGTTGGCCTTCCAGCCGGCGACGTTCGGCGGATCGAAGATCCGCTGACCCATGCTGTCGCCGTAGTCCCAGACCTTGATCGTCGCTGCTGACAACCCGGTCTGCACCAGGAGCGCCACGACCCACTCGGTCGGGGTTCGCACCAGGCCCTGGGTCGACCCTTGCGTGTAGAACTCCGAGCGGTTGAACAGCGCGCGCAGCAGTTCGAGCACCGACAGGTTGTTCGCGACGAACACGTTGGCGAGGTCGTCGACGATGTTCTGCGCCGGGTCGAGGTACGCGAAGTACTCCCACAGCTTGCGGGCGATGAACTTCGCAGCGATGAGCTGCTTGCCCGTGTTGGTGAGGAGGATCTCGTCGATGACCTCCGGGCCGTTCCAGTTGCGACGAGTGCCGAAGATCGTCTTGTCGCCATAGTCGTGGGAGTTGGTCCTGAACTCGTACAGACGGGTGTTGCCGTTGTAGTTGTATCCCGTCCAGGCGCGGGCCGTCTCGGCCACGTCGTCTTCGAGGTAGTTGCCGATCCCGAGGGTGAACAGCTCGAGCAGTTCGCGGGCGAAGTTCTGGTTCGGTGAGCCCTTCACGTTGACGCCGTTGGAGAGGTAGATCAGCATCGCCGGCTGCAGCGACATGGCGTGGGTGAGGGCCCTGAAGTCACCGACGGCCATGTTCCGGAACAGCTGATTCTGTTCCATCATCTGATCGGTACGGCCCACCTCGTCCCACTCGGTGACGAAGTGGCCGTGCCAGAACAGCGTCATCTTCTCCTGCAGCGGGCGCGGTCGGGTGGCCATCATGTCGATCCACCAGTGGAATGCGGCGACACGCTGGGTGAACGAGTCATTGCTGTTGTGGGTGACGAGGTCGGCACGCAGCTGTGGGTTGGCGTTCGGTGCGAAGTCGATGACGTTGTCCACCGCGTCGGCCAGCGTCGGCAACGCCATGAGCTCGGCCACGCGTGCCGGCCGCGCCACGAACTCGGTGCGTCGCAGCAGATGTTCGATCTCGGCTTGTACGGGCACGCCTGCTCTCCTTCCCAAATCACCCTGCGGCCCTTCGGCGAAGGAGCCCCAGGGGTATCGGCAGTGGTTCGGACAACTTCAGGGATCTCGGCTGAAGACCTCGTCAAGGCTTCGTCAAAGTGATCCGTCCCCGCGCCGAGAGTGGTCGTCGAGTCCGGCGGTCCGGGCTCGTAGCATCCGGCGGTGGACGTCAGCTTCTACGCCCTGCCCGGGTCGCTCACTCAGCTCTCCGACGATCAGGTTGCGCTGGTTCGTCAGCTCGATCTCGGGCCCGAAGGGCTGTGTCGGGTGGCGCAGGGACTGTTCATCGGGCCGGCGCTACCGACCCGATGGATTTCGGGGTCGACGGCACCGAGAACTGGGGGCCCGGGGAGATCCGTGGCAACGCCATCCGAGACGTGGCGGCGCTCAACAAGGTCGAGATGCTGCCGTGGGACGAGTGGGGTCCGATCAGTGATTCCTACGCAGGCACCACCGACGCCGACTTCGATCGCGCGATCGACGAGCTCGCCCTTGTCTGCGCCGGGGAGAGCGCTGCCTCGATTGCAGCCTGGTTCGATCGCTACCCCGTGCCGTCAGAGATGATCACCTGATTCAGGCAACGGTGTGCTTGCCGACGATGAGGGGGAGATCGAGAAAGGTCTTCACGCCAGGGGTGGCGTCGCACACGACGGGCACCGCGTGAACTGCATGCATCGCGGTGGCGAGCAGGCCGTTGGTCAACCACCGGTCAGCCTCCAACACGATGCGCGGCGAGCCTTCGATGCGCGTGACCCATGCCGGGCTCGTCCACTCCGGTGCCACCTGCGGGGCTGCTTTGTAGATGGCTTCGAGCCGGATCACGTCGTGACCATCGCGCATCCCCGCCCACGTCCAGCGTTGAGCAGCGACGGTGCCTGCCGCGATCGTGCCCGCGGCGATGGTGAGCGCTTCGTCGGTCACCTCGGTCTCTTCCTCCACCTCCACGCCGTCCAGGTCGATGCCGAGGCCGTCGGCCACCAGCATCACGCTCTCGGTGAACAGCCCTGACAGCCATGCCCTGTAGCGGGCGCTGTGGGCGGCGTACTCATCCGGTGCCTTCCCCATGCCCATCATCCCCATGATCACCTGCGCCGAGGGATACCTGGAGAACTCGCTCGACTCACGTACGAGCACCCGGTCGATGCGTTGGCACAGCCCGCTCAACAACAGCGGCACGAGCTCGGCCTGGAAACCAGGGTTGAGCCCGGTGCCGTGGAGCGAGCTATGGCCCGACGTGCACGCGGCCTGCAGTCGTCCGTACACGGTCTGGCCGTAGCTCTTCGGGTGCACGTACCCGACGGAGGTGACGACGTTCTTGCCGCTCGCCAGCAACCCGCAGAGCACGTCGGTGTCGTGGCCGGGGTTGTCGTCGTTCGCCTGCGCCGACGGCAACGGCATGTGCAGCACGCAGTCGGCATCCATCGCCTCGATCGCTGAGGCATCGTTGGTTGCCGTCACCCCGATCGCCGCCCGCCCGAGCAGCTCACCGACATCGCGGCCGTGCTTGTCGGGCGAGGTGACGTAACACCCCACCAGCTCCATGTCAGGTCGGCCGATCACAGCGTCGAGCGCCATCCGCCCCACGTTGCCTGTCCCCCACTGCACGACTCGATAGACCACGAGCGCCCCCTCTCAACACCGCAAGTGTGACGCGTCGTGACGGGTGGCCGTGTCGTCAGCTCTGAAGGGTGAGCCGGCCGTCGACGAAGTCGACCGTCACGACGTCGCCGTCGCCCACCTTGCCCTCGAGGATCAGCACGGCAGCGGGGTCGCTGATCTCGCGCTGGATCACCCGCTTGAGAGGTCGCGCACCGAAGTTCGGGTCGTACCCCTCGTGGGCGAGGTGGTGCATCGCCGTCTCGGTGACCTCGAGGGTGATCCGGCGATCGGCCATCCGCTTGCGCAGCGCGCCGAGCTGGATGCCGACGATGTGCTGCAGATCTGCCTCCGTGAGGGACCGGAACCGGATGATCTCGTCGACGCGGTTGATGAACTCGGGCTTGAAGAACCCGAGCGGATCGCCGGGCAGGTTCGACGTCATCACGATCACGACGTTGGTGAAATCGACCGTTCGACCCTGGCCGTCGGTGAGACGACCGTCATCGAGCACCTGGAGCAGCACGTTGAAGACGTCCGGGTGCGCCTTTTCGATCTCGTCGAGCAGCACCACGCTGTACGGGCGACGGCGCACCGCCTCGGTGAGCTGGCCGCCCTCGTCGTAGCCGACGTACCCCGGGGGCGCCCCGATCAGGCGGCTGACGGAGAACTTCTCCATGTACTCGCCCATGTCGATCCGCACCATCGCCCGCTCGTCATCGAACAGGTACTCGGCCACTGCCCGGGCGAGCTCGGTCTTGCCGACGCCGGTGGGTCCGAGGAACATGAACGAGCCGATCGGCCGGTTGGGATCGCTGAGCCCGGCACGTGAGCGACGGATCGCGTTCGACACTGCGACGACTGCCTCGTCCTGGCCGATCACGCGCTGGTGGAGGAGCTCTTCGAGGTGGACGAGCTTGGCCATCTCGCCTTCGAGCAGGCGCGTGACGGGCACACCGGTCCACTTGCTGACGACTTCGGCGATGTCTTCAGCATCGACTTCTTCTTTCAACATCCGGTTGCCGGACTGGAGCTCGTCGAGGTGCTTCGTCGCATCTTCGATCCGCCGTTCGAGCTCGGGGATGCGGCCGTAGCGGATCTCGGCCGCGTGGTTGAGGTCGGTCTCGCGCTCCACGACGGTGCGCAGCTGCTCGAGCTCCTCTTTGAGGATGCGGATCGCCGAGATGGCCTCCTTCTCCCCCTCCCAGTGACGACGCATCTCGGCCGTCTGCCCCTGCAGTTCCGCAAGTTCGGTCTCGATCGCCTCGAGCCGCTCCTTCGATGCGATGTCGGTCTCCTTCTGGAGCGCCACCTGCTCGATCTCGAGTTGCAGGACCCGACGCTCGACGATGTCGATCTCGGTGGGCAGCGAGTCGATCTCGATCCGCAACTTGCTGGCGGCTTCGTCCATCAAGTCGATCGCCTTGTCGGGGAGGAAGCGGTTGGTGAGGTAGCGGTCGCTGAGCACCGCGGCGCTGACGAGCGCCGAGTCCTGGATGCGCACACCGTGGTGCACCTCGTAGCGCTCCTTCAGGCCGCGCAGGATGCCGATGGTGTCCTCGACACTCGGCTCACCGACGTACACCTGTTGGAAGCGACGCTCGAGCGCCTTGTCCTTCTCGACGTACTTGCGGTACTCGTCGAGGGTGGTGGCACCGATCATGCGCAACTCGCCGCGGGCGAGCATCGGCTTGATCATGTTGCCGGCGTCCATCGCGCCCTCCGCGCCACCGGCACCGACGATGGTGTGGATCTCGTCGACGAAGGTGATCACCTCGCCGGCTGCGTCGGTGATCTCCTTGAGGACGGCCTTCAGCCGCTCCTCGAACTCACCGCGGTACTTGGCGCCGGCGAGCATCGAGCCGATGTCGAGCGCGATGAGGCGCTTGCCCTTCAGACCCTCTGGCACGTCGCCGTCGGCGATGCGGCGGGCGAGACCCTCCACGATCGCTGTCTTGCCGACCCCGGGCTCGCCGATGAGCACCGGGTTGTTCTTGGTTCGGCGGCTGAGCACCTGGATGACGCGGCGGATCTCGTCGTCGCGGCCGATGACCGGGTCGATCTTGCCGTCGCGAGCCCTGGCCGTGAGGTCCTGACCGTACTTCTCGAGTGCGGCGAACTGCTCCTCGGGGTTCTGGCTGTTCACCCGGTGGCTCCCGCGCACCTCCTTCAGCGCTTGGAGCAGCTCCTCGCTGCCAACGCCGAGGCGGTCGTTCATCGCGAGCAACAGGTGCTCGACCGACAGGTAGTCGTCCTTCAGGTCCTTGCGGTACTTCTCGGCGTTGTCGAAGACGTTGTTCAGCTCGCGATTCATCCTCGGTTCGTCACCGCCGTAGGCCTTGGGCAGCTTGGCCACCGCCTCGTCGGCCTTGTTGCGGATCATCAACGGAGCCAGGCCCAGCTTGGCGAGCACGGCAGGGGTGAGGGTGTCGTCCTGACGGGCGACGGCGGCCATCACGTGATCGGGTGTCAGCTCCGGATTGCTGAACGACCGTGCCTGGTCGATGGCGGCGGCCACCGCCTCCTGGGTCTTGATGGTCCACTTCTTCGGGTCGATCGCCATGCGGGCAGTGTAACCCGACGCACAAAACCTGCTACGTCTCGTATCAACTTCCGTCGTGGAACGCGGGTATGAATTCCGCCACAGCTGTCCGACCTGCACGTTGCACGAGGCCTTCGCCACGGTCGACCCAGCTGAGCTCGAGGCCCCTGCTCACTGCTCGCCACACCGAACATTCACACCTAACATCCACCTAACATCCACTGGCGATGCTCCGGCGCCGCTCAACGATCCTGCTCGCCGGCGTCACCGTCGCGAGTGCCGCGATCGCTGCCGTCGCCGCCGCAGCACCACCATCGATCCCGGCCGACCGCCCAGCCGAGGCTGCTGCACCGGCCACGCGGCTCGAGCGCCCACCACGCACCCTCCTCGTCGCCCTCGGCGGAGACGTCCTCAACGAGTCGTCCGTGAACCTCGCCGGGGCAGTTGCGGCCGGTCCGGGCCAGCGCTACGACTTCGCCCCGGTGTTCGCCCCCGTGGCCCCGGTGATCGCCGCCGCCGATCTCGCGATCTGCCACGCCGAGCTCCCCATCGGTGCGCCGGGTGAACGCGCCGGACAGTACGGCCGATCGCCCTTCGGTGGCAACCTCCTGCTCGCACCGAACGAACTGGCGCAGGGTCTGGCCGACACCGGCTTCGATCGCTGCAGCACGGCCTCGAATCACAGCTTCGACATCGGCACACCCGGCATCGACTCCACCCTCGCTGCGCTCGATGCTGCCGGGCTCTCGCACACCGGGACCGCCCGCTCCCCAGAAGAGGCGGTCGCCGAGGTGTTCGCCGTGAACGGCATCGCCGTGGCACACCTCGCCTACACCCGGTCTTCCAACACCGTGCCGCCCCGCGATCGGTGGATGCTGAATCGGGCCGTCTCCGCGGAGCAGGTGGTGACCGACGTGCGCGCTGTGCGCGCCCGCGGAGCCGAGGTCGTGATCGTCAGTCTCCACCTCGGCACCGAACTGCAGCGAGAGCCGACGAACACCGACGTCCAATTCGCGTACGCGATCACGGAACCCCGCGGCGACGCCCGCATCGACCTGCTGGTGCACCACGGACCCCACGTCGTGCAGCATCTGGCGTACGTCAACGGCACGTTCGTGCACTGGAGCCTCGGCAACTTCGTGTCGGGCATGGGCACCCCCAGTTCGGGCAAGTACGCCGACCAGCGCACGCTCGACGGTCTGCTCGCGACCGCCCGGTTCACCGAGACCGCTCCCGGGGTGTTCCGAGTCGATCCATGGCCGGTCGCGCTGTGCACCTCGAAGATCGACCGCTCGGTCTGGCCGGCACTCGCCGCACTCGGCGATCCCGAGTCAGTGTCCGCGATGAGCCCGGCGCGGCTGGCCGAACTACGCGCGTGCGCTGGCCGCGCGATCGCGGCAGTGGGCACGGTGCACTGACCCGTCACGAACGACTTCGAACACCGCGATGAGAGATGAGCGTCGGTGGCGACCGGATCTCTCATCGCGCTCGGCAGACGACGAGGCCGATGAAAGATGGGGTCGGCAGCGACGCTCATCTCTCATCGCGAGGTTTGTGCCTGACCCTCCCGCTGCGATCCGCTATGGTCAGACCATCAGTCCAACTTCGGCCCGCCACGGGTCGTGACGAATGAGACGGAGTGGTGTCCATGCCGATCACGAGAATGAACCACGCGGTGCTCTACGTCCGCAACGCGGCGCGCACCCAACGGTTCTACGCCGACGTCTTGGGGTTCACCACGGTGATCGAGCACCCCGACGGCGCGTTCGTGTTCATGCGCGCACCCGCCAGCGACAACCACCACGACATCGCGTTCTTCACGATCGGTGACGATGCCGCCGCCAGCGAAGCCGGCGGCCGCACGGTCGGCATGTACCACCTCGCGTGGGAGGTGCCGACGCTCGAGGAGCTCGCCGCGATGCGCGAACGCCTGCGGTCTGCTGGCGCACTCGTCGGCGCGAGCGACCACGGCGCCAACAAGAGCCTGTACGCAAAGGACCCGGACGGGCTGGAGTTCGAGGTGATGTGGCTCGTACCACCTGAGCACTGGGGCAAGGCCGAGCACCTCGCCATCGTCGACCCGCTCGATCTCGACGCCGAGCGCGCCCACTTCGCAACGGTCGGGTTGCGATGAGCTCCACGAGCTTCAACCCCGTCACCCGCCAGACCGTCTCGGCCGAGATCCGCCAGCGCCTCGCCGACGCCATCCACACCGGCCAGTTGGCGCCCGGGACGCCGCTCCCTGCCGAGCGGGTGCTGTGTCAGGAGTTCGGTGTCGCGCGCACCTCGGTGCGCGAAGCCATCCAGGGCCTGGTGATCGCCGGCTACCTCGAGCGCCGCGGCAACCGCAGCGTGGTGGCTGAACAGCTGCCAGAGGTCAACTTCGCCGGCGACGACCGCAAGGCACTCGTCACTCAGCTGTTCGAGGTTCGCCAGGTGATCGAGCCCGCGATCGTGGAGTTCGCTGCGAAGCGGGCCACCGAGACCGAGCGAGATGAGATCGCAGCACTTGCTGCAACCGTCACCAGCGACCTCGAGGAGTTCCGCGAGATCGACCGCAAGTTCCACGCCGCGCTCGCCCGGGCCTGCGGCAACCCACTGCTCAACGAGGTGCACGCCAAGGCACTCGCCCGGCTGTTCGGGTCTGGGGAGTTCTCGTCGCTGCTGTACGCCGAGGTGAACCGCGCCGAGGTGCGCGACATCATCGAATCGTCGATGGCCGCACATCGGTCGATCGCGGAGGCCGTGGTGAAGGGACATGCGCGCAAGGCCGTCGCTGCGGTGGTGGCCCACCTCGACGACGTCGAACGCCGCATGGTGGAGCGTCTGTTGTGAACCCCGCGAACCCGACCGATCAATACACGTTCTTCTTCGACGACGACGCATTCGTCGAGACCGACCGAGCGGGTTTCCGCCGTCGGGTGATCATCGGCGATCATCTCGAGTTCTGGTTCTGGCGGATCAAGGGCGGCGCCGATGGATCGGTGCTGCACAAGCACGACGTCAACGAACAGCTCGGGGTCATCATGCGCGGCACGCTCGACTTCCGGATCGGCGGCGCCGACGATCACACCCGCAAGGTGCTGCACGCCGGCGACGTCTACCTCGCTCCAACCACCGTGTGGCACGGCGAGAGCCTGTTCATCGGCGACGACGAGCTCGACGAGGTGTGGATCCTCGACGTGTTCGCCCCGCCGCGCACTGCCCGCGGCGCTCTGCCGGCGCAGAGCGCCGGCGCGAACGATCTCGAGAGGGCGAACGAGAGCTCCCCGGGAGACGCGCCGTGAGCGCCGACTGGCGGCTCGCCGTCGACATCGGTGGGACGTTCACCGATGTCGTGCTGTTCGATGCCGCCTCGGGTCGGGTGGTCGTCGACAAGACCCTCACCACCCCGAGCGCTCCGCTCGACGGGGTGCGCATCGGTGTCACGCAACTGCTCGCGAAGGCGGGCGTACGTCCATCCGACATCACGGCGCCCATCGTGCACGCCACCACGCTCATCACCAACGCGCTGATCGAGGGCAAGATCGGCCGGGCCGCCATCGTCACCACCACCGGCTTCGGTGACACGCTGCTCATCCGCAACGAGCACCGCTACGACATGTACGACCTCCAGATCGAGTTCCCTGCCCCGCCGGTGCCACGCGATCGCATCGTCGAGATCGACGAGCGCACCGATCCGCAGGGTCGTGCCGTCGACAGCCCCTCCTCGGCCGGCCTCGCCGCGATCACCGTGCAGCTCCGTGCCGCGAAGGTGGAGGCCGTGGGCGTGTGCCTCATCAACTCCTACGCCAACCCGGCCAACGAGCGCGCCGTCGCCGAGCACCTGCGCGACGAGCTCGGCGTGCCGGTGTGCATCTCGGCGGACATCTCGCCGCAGATCCGCGAGTACCCGCGCATGATCACCACGGCCTGCAACGCAGCGACGATGCCGATCATCGGCCCCTACCTCGACGAGCTGCAGAAGTGGCTCGCCGGTGAGGGCTTCGGCGGCTCGGTGCTGATGATGCTGTCCAACGGTGGCGTCGTGTCGGCCAACGACGCCGCCCGAGCCCCGATCCGCCTGGTCGAGTCGGGTCCTGCTGCCGGTGCGCTCGCCGGCAGCTGGTTCGCGAAGCGCTTGGGCGAGGATCGCCTGTTGTGCTTCGACATGGGCGGCACCACCGCCAAGTCGTGCCTGATCGTCGACGGCGAGCCCGAGCTCACCAACACCTTCGAAGTCGCCCGCATCTATCGCTTCAAGAAGGGATCGGGCTTCCCGGTGTCGGTCCCGTCGGTCGATCTCGTGGAGATCGGCGCGGGCGGCGGGAGCCAAGCGCGCATCGACGAGCTCGGCCTGCTGAAGGTGGGACCCGAGTCGGCAGGCGCCGATCCCGGACCGGCCTGCTACGGCCGCGGCGGGACCAAGCCCGCCGTCACCGACGCCGATCTCGCGCTGGGTCTGCTCGACGCCTCGTTCTTCCTCGGTGGCGACATGCTCCTCGACATGGACGCCTGCACAGCCGCCCTCACATCGGTGGCCGACCCGCTCGGGCTGTCCTCCGACGAGACCGCGGCCGGCATCCACGAGCTGGTGAACCAGAACATGGCCGCCGCCTCGCGCATGCATGCCGTGGAACAGGGCGCCGACCTGCGCGGCGTCACCGTGCTCGCCTTCGGCGGCGCCGGTCCGGTGCATGCGTGTGGTGTGGCGGAGCTGCTCGAGTCACCCCGAGTCGTGTTCCCCGTGAACGCCAGCGTGCTGTCAGCCTTCGGCACCCTCGTCACACCGGTGCGGATCGACCTCGCCCGGAGCATGGTCCGCGGGCTGTCCACGGTGGATCTCGCCGAGCGCGACGCACTGCTGGACGAGCTGCGCGAGGAGGGCCGCCGGGTCCTGGCTGCCGCCGGCGTGGCCCCGGAGGCGATCCGTTTCCGCTACGGCCTCGACGCTCGCTACCTCGGCCAGGGCAACGAGATCACGATCTGGGTGGGCGAGAGCAGCGGCGCCGACTGGCCGGCGACCGACGCCCAGGTGGTCGAGATGTTCGAAGCCGACTACCGCCGCATCTACGGGCTGACCATTCCCGACGTTGGTGTGGAGGCCGTCACGTGGCGCCTCTCCGCGTTTGCCCCAGCGGCCACGGTCGATCCGACCACGGTCGTCGGTACTGCGGTCGGCGAGCCCGTGCGTCACCGGCCGGTGCGCTTCGACCGTGGTGCCACGGCGATCGACACCCCGGTGTACCGCCGCGGTGATCTCGGGATCGGTCAACACATCGTCGGCCCGGCGATCGTCGAAGAGCGTGAGACCACGGCGGTGATCCGACCGAACTGGACCGCCTCGGTCCTGGCCGACGGTTCCCTGCTCGCCGAGCGGACCACTCCGAGCGACGGCCAGAACAGGCAGGGAATGACGCGATGACCCGCACCTTCGACCCCATCGAGCTCGAGGTGCTGTGGCAGAGCCTCATCGCCACCGTGAACGAACAGGCCCGTGCGCTCCAGCGCGCCGCGTTCTCGCCGATCGTGCGTGAAGCCGGTGACCTCGCCAACGCCGTGTTCGACCGTCGCGGCCGCATGGTCGCCCAAGCCGTCACCGGCACGCCCGGCCACATCAACTCCCTCGCCCGGGCCGCTTCCGCGATCCTCGAGGAATACCCCACCGACTCCCTCGTCGAAGGCGACGTGCTGATCACCAACGACCCGTACAAGACGGCCGGTCAGTTGCTCGACGTCACGGTCCTCTACCCGGTGTTCCGTGGCGGTCGTGTCATCGCGTTCTTCGGTTCGACCATCCACCACACCGACGTCGGCGGCTACGGCATCGGCGCCGGCGCGCGCGATGTGTTCGAGGAAGGCATCTGGATCCCGATCGTGCGGCTGATGATCGCCGGCGAACGCAACCACGACGCCTGGAAGTTCATCCTCTCCAACGTGCGCCAACCCGATCACATGGCAGGCGATCTGCACGCCCAGATGGCGAGTGGTGAAGTGGGAGCTCAACGTCTCCGCGCGCTGTGCGATCGCCACGACCTCGACGACATCGAGGACCTCGCCGACGAGATCATCACCCGCTCCGAGGCAGCCACCCGCGCCAGCATCCGTGAGCTCCCGGGGGGCACCTATCGCGCCAGCGCCGTGCTCGACCTGGCCGACGGAAGCGAGATCGACATCGTCTGCGCTGTCATCGTCGACCCCGAAGCCGGCGAGATCACGGTCGACTACGAGGGCTCGTCGGGCGCGAGCCCATACGGCATCAACGTGGTGAAGAACTACACCCACGCCTACACCACGTTCACCGTGCGCTCGGTGCTCAACCCCGAGCTGCCGAACAACCATGGCAGTCTCGCTCCGATCAAGGTGGAAGCACCGGTCGGCTCGATCGTGAACGCGGTGTCGCCGCAGCCGTGCACCGCGCGGCACGTCGTGGGCATGTTCCTGCCGAACGCGCTGCTCAAGGCGCTGGCCCAGATCCGACCCGCACAGGCGATGGCCGAGGGGTCGGGCGCCGTGTGGACGATGCAGGTGAGCGGCAACCACGACGATGGTCGCCCGTTCATCACGGCGATGTTCACCTATGCCGGTGGTGTGGGCGCACGTGCCTCAAAGCCCGGTCTGTCCGCCTGCTCGTACCCGACCGGCGTCGCAGCCGTGCCGATCGAGGTGGTCGAGGCCTCGGCCCCCATCCGCTTCCTCCGCAAAGAGCTGCGCCGCGGCAGCGGTGGCGACGGCGCCCAGGTCGGCGGTCTCGGTCAGACGATCGAGTTCACCGTCGACACCGAACGGGCGTGGCAGCTGAACGCCGTCACCTCACGTCTTTCGCATCCGCCCGAGGGAATCTTCGGAGGCCTCGAGGGCGGTGCGGGCGCTTTCACCGTGAACGGTGAACCGGTTCGCACGCAGGCACGAGTCACGCTGCAACCGGGCGACCATGTGCGCCTCGACCTGCCCGGCGGTGGCGGATACGGCACCCCCGTCGCGCCGGCGAACGGATCCGGAGTGTCGTGACGTGACCGATCCGGGCACCTTCTCGGGTGAGTGGCAGCGCTCGGTCGCAGCAGCGGCCGAGGCGAGCTTTCTCGCGTTCGAGGCCCCTGACGGCTCGGTGCGGCACTGGACATACGGCGAGTTCGATCTCGTCGTCCGCCGCGTCGCTGCAGCCTTGCGCGATCGTGGTGTCGGCCGGGGCGACGCGGTGCACCTCGCGCTCACGAACTCGCCCACCTTCGTGGCCGTGTGGCTCGCGACGAACGCCATCGGAGGGTGGATCGTGCCGTCGGATCCGCAGGGCGCGGCCGACGAGCTCGCCGGACATCTCCGCCGCACCAACCCGCTCGTGGGGTTCTGCGCCACCGCCCGCGCCGACACGTACCGCGAGGCGGTGTCGACCGCCGGCATCGCGATCGACACCGTCACGACCGACGAGGCCGACACGACGTTCGCGTCGTTCGGCACCGACATGGTCGCCACGTGGCCGGAGGCCACCGCGCTCGATCGGGCCGCCGTGATGTTCACGTCGGGGACCACCGGCGCACCGAAGGGCGTGGTCATCACCCAGGCCAACTATGCATTCGCGGGTGCGACGATGGCGAGGGCCGCCGGGCTCTCCGCGTCCGACCGCCAACTGGTGGTGCTGCCGCTGTTCCACGCGAACGCGCAGTACTACAGCTTCGCCGCTGCGATCTCGGTCGGCGCGTCCGTCGCGTTGATGCACACGTTCTCCGCGAGCGGTTTCGTGTCGCAGGCGGCCCGACATCGCGCGACGCACGCCAGCCTGTTCGCCGCGCCGATCCGGATGATCCTCCAGCGCGGAGCGACGCCGGTGTCCGGTCTGGTGCTCGAGCACTGCTGGTATGCGATGAACATCGCGGACGACCAGTACGCAGCGCTGAGCGAATTGCTCGGCTGCGAACCTCGGCAGCTGTACGGCATGACCGAGACCATCCCGGCGGTGCTCACCGATCGGCCCCAGCTCCCGGTGCCGAGTTCGATGGGTTTCGTCACCGAGGGCTGCCGGGTCGACGTGCAGGCCGGCGATGGACGATCGGCCGATCCCGGGGAGACGGGTGAGATCGTGGTCGGAGGCATGCCTGGTACCACGCTGTTCCTCGAGTACCTCGACGACCCGGCCACCACGGCCGCGTCGTTCCGCGACGGCTGGTTCCTCACCGGCGACCGCGCCGTGCGCGACGCCGAGGGTCGTTTCGCCTTCGCCGGTCGACGTGCGGACGTGTTGAAGGTGGCCGGCGAGAACGTCTCGACCGTGGAAGTGGAGCAGGTGCTGTCCGCCCATCCCGACGTCCTCGAAGCAGCGGTGGTCGGGCGCGCCGACGACATCCGCGACGAGGTCCCGGTCGCGTTCGTGGTGGCCGCCGATCCGGCCAACCCTCCCTCGCTCGCCGAGCTGCACTCGTGGTGCGCCGACCGGCTCACCAAGGCCAAGCGCCCTCGCGACATCGAATTCGTCGACGAACTGCCGCGCACCAGCGTGGGCAAGATCCGCAAATTCCTGCTGCGCGACCCGGCTGCCGAGTCGTCGGGGCGTCGTGAGACCGCCGGGAGGTCACCCGCATGAGCATCCTCACCAACGAGTTGCTGGCGTCGTTCGACGCGAGCACCACCGACTACGCCACAGCGGTCACGATGCCGCCGGAGATCTACACCTCTGACGAGTTCCTGGCGTTCGAGTACGAGGCGGTGTTCGCCAGTCAGTGGCAATGCGTCGGCGTGGCCAGCCGCATCCCCGAGCCCGGCGACTACTTCACGACCACCACCGGCAACGGCGAGCAGATCATCGTCGCTCGTGCCAAGGACGGCGAGGTGCACGCCTTCTCCTCCATCTGCCAGCACCGAGGCATGCAGATCGCCGACGACGACGGCCACTGCACGAAGTTCACGTGCCCCTATCACCTGTGGAGCTACGACCTCACCGGTCGGCTGCTCGGTGCGCCGGCCATGGAACGCACGAAGGACTTCGAGAAGAAGGACCATCCCCTGCCGGCGCTGAAGGTGGAACTGTGGCAGGGCTTCGTGTTCGTGCACTGCGACCCGAATGCCGAGCCGCTCGGCCCCACGCTCGCCACCTACACCCCGTATCTCGAGCACTACGACCTCGAGCACGCGGCCTGCCCTGGAACGTTCACCCTCACCGACCTTCCCTGGAACTGGAAGGTCATGTTCGAGAACTTCAACGACGGCTACCACGCCAACAAGCTCCACCACACGATTCAAGACTTCTGTCCGAGCGAACTCGCCGCGTTCCCGGTGGACTGGCAACCCGGCTCGAACGTGATCTTCCGCACCAACGGCTACATCCACATCGATGGTGGTTTCAACGCCACCACGAAGGCGCTGATGCCGGTCTTCCCTCAACTCACCGACGAAGAGCGGACCCGCTCGACCTTCGCGCTGATGCCGCCGACGCTGTGCTTCGGCACCGCGCCCGACCAGGCGTTCTTCTTCATCGTGCGGCCGAAGACCGCCGACACGATCGACGTGGAGATCGGCTACCTGTTCCACCCATCGGCGCTCGAACACCCGATGTTCGACCATCTGTTCACGATGAGCGACGCGGGCGTGCAGGTGTTCGTGAAGCAAGACCAGGACGCCACCACCAAGGTGCAGCGCGGCATGCACAGTCGGTACGCGGCACGCGGTCGGTACTCCTGGCAGGAGGAGAGCCACGTGCAGTTCAACAAGTGGCTCGTTCAGCACTACCGGAAGGCTTGGCCCGAACGGTGAGCTCCACGCTCGCGCCCGTGTCCGCGATCGCCGACGTGCTCGCGCTGTGGGGGATGGACGGCTGGCTCACGCCACCTCTGGTCCCGGTGGTCGCTGCGGCAGTCGCTGTGTCCGGCCGCGCCCTCACGGTGCAGCTCTGCCACGACACCGCCGGGCCGGGCCTCAGCCCCATCTACGACGTCTTGTCCGGTGATCTGCACGGACGGGTGGTCGTGCTCGCGGGCGCTCGGCCGGTGCCAGGCGCCGTGTTCGGTGAGATCCTGGCGGGCGCTGCGCGCCAGCAGGGAGCCACCGGCGTGTTGGTGGACGGTTGGGTTCGCGACCGCGACGAGATGACCAAGATCGGCCTGCCCGTGCTCGCCGCCGGTGAACGCGTGGTCGGTCCGAACGGGTCAGCTCACCTGCTGTCCGTCGGACAGCAGGTGTCGGTGGACGCCGTCGCCATCGCCACCGACGATGTGATCGTGATCGACCCCTCGGGCTGCGTCCGTATCCCTGCCGACCGGGCCGACGACGTGCTCGTTGCCGCGACGCGTTACGCCGCCGCCGAAGTGCTGGTTGCTGATGCGCTCGCTGCAGGCGAGCCGCTCGCTGCCGCCTATCGCCACAAGCGAACGATGCTCGCCGAACTCGTCGAGCTCGCCGAGGCGGGGAGGTAGCACGAGGGGAGCGGGAGGAACCCCAGGAGCACAGCTCCATCCAGAACACCACCGTCAGACACAGACACAGACACAGACACAAAAAAAACAAGACACGACACGTACACACCGACACACCACGAACGTGGGGGAGAACCATGAGGAAAACGCACATCGCACTGGCGGCCATCGCCGCCCTGAGCCTCGTTGCTGCGTCCTGCGGCGACGACGAGAACGAAGACGCCGGCACGGACACGACGACTGCGCCCGTGGCAACCGATGCCGCACCGCAGACCACGGCAGCCGAAGCACCAGCCACGACCGCCGCCGAGGAGTCACCTGCCACCACGACCGCCGAAGCCGCCCCACTCGACCTCGACACCAACGGAGACGGCGCGGTCCTGTTCGGCGTCGCTGCGGCAGGTCCCCGCGACGATGGCGCGTACTACCAGGCGCTCGTCGACCAGACGATCGCGGTCTCTGAGGAGAACGGCTTCTCCGAGCCGATCATCGTCGACAACATCACCACCGAAGACGCGGCGACCGAGCTCAAGAACCTCGCCGATCAAGGCGTCGACGTGATCCTGGTCGGGGCGAGCGAGATCGCCGATCCGCTCGTCGACCTCATCGCCGAGTACCCCGACATCTTCTGGTACTGCAACTGCGGCGCCGGATACCCCGGCGACCCGGGCCTCGCCCAGAGCCAGGATGACTCGTCCGAGATCAGCTACACCGCGGGCTATGCCACCGGTCTGCTGCTGAAGGACTCGGGCGGCGACAACGTGGCGTTCATCGGCTGCTGCGACCTCAACTTCGAAAAGGAGGCGTACCTCGCGTACGAGATGGGCCTCAAAGCGGTCGATCCGGCCTACACCATGACCTACATCCCCACCGGCGCCTTCCCGTTCGACTTCGACAACACCGCTGGTGCGACCGAAGCATTGAACGGTGCGATCGCCAACGGTGCGGACGCCGTGTATCCATACCTCGGCGGGGCACACGAGCCGCTCGTGAAGCTGGCCAACGAACAGGGTCTCATCACCATGTCAGCCGGCTCGTCGGATGCCTGTGACCGTGACGATCTCGACTACCAGATCCAGGTGAAGTTCGACGGTGGCGACTACCTCGCGGCCAACTTGGTCGGCATCTTGGACGGGACCTTCAAGGAGGGCGACGTCCGCGTGTTCAAGGTCGGTGTCGATCCCGAGCCGGGCGCCGACATCTGTGATGCCACTGCGGAGCAGCAGACCGCGATGGACGACGTGTACGCCAGCATCGCTGCAGGCGACTTCGCGGCCGACTTCGGTGCAATCAAGGGCCAGGCGTACTCAGGCGGCTGAGGTCGTGAACCTGCCCACGTCCCGTCATCGCGACACGGACGCAACGGCCGAGGGGGCGAGCGCCGCGGCGCTCGCCCCCGCGGTCTGTCTGTCCTCGGTCTCCAAGCACTACGGGCCGGTTCGCGCCTGCGACGAGGTCGACCTCCAGCTCCTGCCGGGTGAAGTGCACGGCATCCTCGGCGAGAACGGCGCCGGCAAGTCGACGCTGATGAAGATCCTGATCGGGTTGGTGCAGCCCGACGAGGGAACGATCGCGCTCGGCGGCCGCAAGGTCGTCATCCATGACCCCCAGACCGCTGCCGAGCTCGGCATCGGCATGGTGCATCAGCACCTCAGCCTCGTCGAAGCACTCACCGTGTGGGAGAACGTGCTGCTCGGTGACGCCTCGACGTTCGACCGCAACGCTGCCCGACGCCAGGTGATGGAGACCGCCGACCACTACGGCCTCCAGATCGACCCCGACCGTCGTGTCAGCGAGCTCTCCGCCGGCCTTCGCCAGCGGGTGGAGCTGATCAAGTGTCTCCGGAGGGACCCCAAGATCCTGATCCTCGACGAACCCACCTCGGTGCTCACCCCGGCCGAGAGCGACCAGCTGTTCACCACCTTGCGCGATGTCGTGGCAGCCGAACAGCGAGCCGTGGCGCTCGTGAGCCACAAGCTCGCCGAGATCCTCCACGCCACCGACACGGTGACGATCATGCGTCAGGGTCGCGTCGTGGAGCGCTGCCGCACCTCCGATGCGACGGCCGGCGCGCTCGCTCGCGCGATGGTCGGCCGCGAGGTGTCGTTGCGTGCGAGTGCTGCCGCGCTGGGCGCGACCGACCTCGTCGACGGTGCAGTTCGCACCGGCGCGGTCGCCACGGCCGGTGCCGCCGAAGACCGACCCATCGTGCTTCGTATCGAGGGCGCCCGCGTCGTGCGCGACGGGGTGCCGGTGCTCGACGATCTCAGCCTGCACGTTCGTGCGGGCGAGATCGTCGGCGTGGCCGGTGTGGAGGGCAATGGCCAGCGCGAGCTGGGCGATCTGCTCTCGAGCCTCGTCACACTCGATGCCGGCTCGGTGTCGGTGAACGGCCGCGCCGCCCGACCCGGTCGCGCCGGCTCGATGGCCCGCCTCGGCATCGGGGTGATCCCCGAGGACCGCCATGACTCGGGCTGTGTGCTCGACCTGTCGGTGGCCGAGAACCTGATGCTCGACCGGATGGGCTCGATCGCCCGGTTCGGCATCGTCGACCGCGCCGCCATGCGCCGTCGAGCCACCACGCTGATGCAGGAGTTCGACATCCAGGCGGCAGGACCCGACGCCCCTTTCTCCAGCCTGTCGGGCGGCAACCAGCAGCGCGTGGTGTTGGCCCGAGAGCTCGGCCAGCAGCCGACCGTTCTGGTGGCCGCACAACCCACCCGCGGTCTCGATGTCGGCGCGATCGAGTACATGAGCAACCGCCTCCGTGCTGCCGCCGACTCCGGGATCGCCGTGCTGCTGGTGTCGACAGAGTTGGAGGAGATCCTCGAGCTGTCCGATCGCATCGTCGTCATGTCTCGCGGCCGGGTGATCGGCGAACTCGACCGCAGCGAAGCCACATCGGAGCGGCTCGGACTGCTGCTCGGCGGCGTCGCCGACGATGTCAGCCCCGCCGACCTCACATCTGCAGCACACCGATGACCTCGTCCGTGTCCTCGACGAGCAGCACCTCGACCACAACGCGCGCTGCGAAGCTCGTCGGCCTCTACGCGCTCGCTGTGGCGGCGGCCCTTGCGTTGTCGGCGGTGTTGATCGCGATCACCGGCGGACCATGGCGCAAGGTGCTCACGGCCCTCGTCGACGGGAGCGTTCGCAACGCCGGCCGATGGGGTGACACCCTCGCAGAGGCAGCGCCGTTGCTGATCGTCGCACTCGGCGCGATCCTCGCCACCCGCGGCGGGCTGGTGAACATCGGTCAGGAGGGTCAGCTGGCCGTCGGGGCGGCCGCAGCGGCCTACGTCGCCACGAACGGTTCGGGCCCGCTCGTGCTGATCCTCTCCCTCGCGGCCGGGGTCGTGGCCGGCGGCGCGTGGGCCGCCATCGCTGCACTCTTGAAGTACTGGCGCAAGGTGCCCGAGGTGATCTCCACGTTGCTGTTGGTGTTCATCGCTTCACAGGGCACCGGATACCTGTTGACGCGCACGTTCCTGCTGCTCGACGACGACCCGAACAAACCGAACAGGGTGCAGACGAGCGCTCAGGTGGACTTCAGCACCCGCATCGGCAAGATCCGCGTGTTCGGCAACGAGTTCCCCTGGACCGTCCCGGTTGCACTGGCGCTCGCGATCGTCGTTGCCCTCTTGCTCAGCCGTTCGATCTGGGGCTTTCGCCTCACGGTGCTCGGCCGCAACGCCCGCACCGCCCAGCGAATCGGTGTGCCCGTGGTGATCGCAGGCGCTTCCGCACTTGCAATCAGTGGGGCGTTCGCCGGGCTCGCGGGCGCGGCGATGCTCGCCGCTGG
Source organism: uncultured Acidimicrobiaceae bacterium (assembly GCA_963791635.1). Classification (GTDB taxonomy): domain Bacteria; phylum Actinomycetota; class Acidimicrobiia; order Acidimicrobiales; family Ilumatobacteraceae; genus VFMC01. The sequence goes on along the minus strand of CAWBTC010000017.1, from coordinate 42,893 downwards.
ATCGGCGAACTACCGCTACACGCCCGGCTTCGCGAACAACGTCGGCTGGGAGGGTCTGCTCGTCGCTCTCGTGGCCAGGAACCGACCGCTTGCGTGCATCCCCGTGGCGTTGGTGTTCGCGATGCTCCGCACCGGTTCGGGCTTCCTGGCTGCCACCGGTGTCGAACGTTCGATCGTCGATGTCGTGCGGTCCCTGCTCGTCCTCGCCCTACTGGTTCCGCCGGCCGTGGCGGCGATCCAACGCCGGCGGGCGACGCCACCTCCCGCGCCGGTGTCGACGGACGAGCCTGTCGTGGTGGCGACCCGATGATCGGCCTGATCGCCAGCATCACGACAGTCGTCGGCGATGTGCTGTCCGCAGATGCCATGTACCAGTCCGCGATGCGCTTTGCAATCGTGCTTGCGTTCGCGGCTGTCGGGGAGTGGGTGGCGGAGAAGGCGGGCACGCTGAACATCTCGATCGAAGCGATGATGATCGGAGGCGCCTACACGGCTGCCGTGACGTGGGGCGCGATCGACGTCGTACCGATCGCGCTCGTGGCCGGGATGCTTGCCGGCGTCGTCGTCGCGCTCGCCCAGGCACACCTCAGCCACCAGTTGACCGTCGATCAGTTCGTGGTCGGCCTCACCCTCAACTTGTTCGTGCTCGGTCTTGCGTTGTTCCTCGACAGCAAGTGGGAGGCTGTCACCTCGATCGTGAAGCCCACGAAGATCCCGCTGCTCCACGACATCCCACTTGTCGGCGATGCGCTGTTCGGCCAATCGTGGCCGATGTACCTCATCGTGCCCGTGGTGCCGATCGCATGGTGGCTCGTGTTCCGTACGCGATGGGGTCTCGAGGTCCGCTCGGTGGGCGACAACCCTCAATCGGCCGATGTCTCGGGCATCCATGTGAATCGGCGTCGCCGTGAGGCGATCATGGTGGCCGGCGCGTGTGCCGGTCTCGGCGGTGGCGTCCTGGTCCTCGGTCAGATCGCGATCAGCGGGTACTCGCCGGGACACGTGGGGCTGAAGGGCATCATCGCGATCGCTGCCGTCATCTTCGGCGGGTGGACCCTGCGCGGGACCCTCCTCGGATGCGTGCTGTTCGGCTACTTCTTCGCCCTGCAACAGACACTCCCGGCGCTCGGGTACCGCATCAACGCCCAGCTTGCGGCGAGCTTGCCGTACGTCGTGGCGCTCGTCGTCACCGCTGTGTTCGCGACGCGAACCCGACAGCCGCGAGCGCTCGCCCAGCCGTTCATCCGCGGCCTCACCTGACAACCCATCGTTGCGGCCCATCGCTGCTACCCATCAGGAGACAATCGTGAAAGCCCTGCTGTACCGGCGCCCTGGCGGACCCGACGTGCTGGAGTACGTCGACGTCGACGATCCCACGCCCGGAGCGCGTGACGTGATCGTGCAGGTGGCGACCACGAGCCTCAACCACCTCGACGTGGTGCAGCGCAACGGCTGGTTCGCGATGCCCGGCTTCACGCTGCCGCACATCGCCGGCATGGACGTGGTGGGCACCGTGGTCGATCTCGGCGCAGAGGTCGAGGGGGTGGTCGTTGGTGATCGGGTGGTGATCGACCCCTCTCTGTCCGAGGTGCACGTCGGATCGAAGCTCGCCGGGATGGGCGACCTGTACGGCGATCTCGGCGTGATCGGCGGCACTGTCGCCGGTGGCTATGCCGAGCAGTGCCTGGCGCCTGCGTCGCATGTGCACCGCATCCCCGACGCGATGTCGTGGCATCAGGCTGCATGCTTCCCGACCGCATGGCTCACCGCCTGGCACGCCTTGTTCCCGGTCGGCAAGCTCACCGCAGGCGAGACGATGATGGTGCACGCCGCGGGCAGCGGGGTGTCGATGGCCGCGATCCAACTGGCCAAGCACGCCGGGGCACGGGTGCTCGCGACCGCTGGTACCGACGACAAGTGCGAGAAGGCACTCGCGCTCGGCGCAGACGCGGCGTGCAACAACCGCACCACCGACGTTGCTGGCTTCGCACGCGAACACACCGACGGCGCCGGGGTGAACATGGTGTTCGACCACGTCGGCCCGGCGTTGTGGGCCCAGTCGATGTTCGCCCTCGGTGTTCGCGGCCGCCTGGTGAACTGCGGCAACACGACGGGTGACACCGCCACCATCCCCTCGCTCGGATTCATGTTCCACATGGGTATTCAGATCCTCGGCTCCGACCCGTACCGGTACGAGGAGTTCGGCGAAGCGTGGGCGATGTACACCTCTTCAGGACCACAAGGCGGCTTCCAGGCTCCGGTCGACAGCGTGTTCGCTCTGGCCGATGGTGCCGAGGCGCAGCAGAAGATGGAGCGCTCCGACTTCTTCGGCAAGATCCTCCTCGAGCCGTGAGCACCTTGCGCCTGATGGCTGTTGTCTGATGGCTGTTGTCTGATGGGGACCGACTCGCCGTACCCCGAGCTGAAGAAGGGCCACACGATGGCCCACACAGGCCGGCCCTGGCGCGACTACAAGCCGCCGCCGTCAGGTCCGGTGTGGGGCATCATCCAAGGTGTCGGGTCGTACTGGATGCTGGTCGCGGCGATCGAGCTCGGACTCTTCGATGTGATCGAGCGCGTCGGTCCCGCCGAGGTCGGCCCGCTCGCCAACGACCTGTCGGTGTCGGCGGTGCACCTCCAGCATCTGTGCGACGCGATGGTCTCGTTCGGCTTCCTCGACCAGGTCGGCGAGGTCTACGAGCTCACCGAGACCGCGGAGCGCTACCTGTGCACGAACGGCCCGGCGTCCATGGCAGCACTCGTGCGGGTGGCACCCGGACCCCTCGCGAACTGGGAGCGGCTTGCCGACACCATCCGCACCGGTGTGGTGGCGCAACCGATCGACAGCATCCCCGAGGCCTTCTACGGCCCGCTCGTGCAGGCGACGTTCCCCACGCAGCTCCGGGCGGCCACTCGTCTCGGACTGCGCCTCGGCTGGGCTCGTCGCCCTGGCCTGCGGGTGCTCGACCTCGGCGCCGGCCGCGCACCGTGGGCGATCGCGATCCTCGAGCAGTCACCCGGCAGCACCGCTGTGGTGAACGATCTGCCCGGCGTGATCGATCTCGCCGTGCACACCGTCGACGAGCGCGGTTCGAGCGATCGTGTGTCATTTCGCCAGGGTGACTTCCACGAGATCGAGATCGAGCGTGGCGAGTACGACGTCGTGGTGCTCGGTCACATCTGTCGTACTGAGGGCGACGAGCGGTCGAGGTCGTTGCTGGCCAAGGCCTTCGATGCACTCAAGCCGGAGGGCGTGGTCCTGATCGCCGACTACTTCGCCGACAACGACCGCAAGTTCAACCCGTTCGGCGTTCAGATGGGGATGACCATGCTGGCGAACACTGCTCGGGGTGGGATGCTCACGAACGCGCAGGTCACCAGCTGGCTGCGTGACACGGGCTTCGCGGGCATCCGCCTGATCGAGCCGATCGGCTTCAACTTCGTCTACGTGGCCGACAAGCCGCAGACCCCGCCAACAGGAGACAGCGCATGAGCGAGCAACCAGCCGCACCGGTCCCAGAGCAGGTCCCACAGCACGTCCCGGAGCACGTGGACGTCATCGTCGAGGCCTGGCAGGTGGTCACGATGAACGCCGACCGCGACATCATCCGCCACGGGGCGGTGGCGGTGCATGGTTCGACGATCGTCGCCGTGGGCAAGGCGAGCGACATCCATCGGCAGTACACCGCCGACCGCGTCCTCGGCGGCGACCGGTTCGTGCTCACCCCGGGCATGGTGAACACTCACATCCACATCACCGGCGAGCCGCTGACGCGCGGCTACGTCCCCGACGACACACCGTTCGTCGAGAACGTGTTCGAATGGCTGTGCCCCCTCTACTCGGTGTTCGACGCCGCCGAAGAGCGACTGTCCGGACAGCTCGCCGCGGTGGAGATGATGCGTTCGGGGACCACCACGTTCCTGGAGGCCGGCACGATCCGCTTCCTCGACGATGTGATCGACGGACTGGTGGAAGTGGGCATCCGCGGGCGCGTTGGCCGTTGGGTGTGGGACCTCCCTCCCGAGCCGAGCGTGTACCGCCAGAGCACCGACACCGCGATCGCTCATCTCGAGCACCAGCTCGACGTGCACGCGTCGCATGCCGATGGCCGCATCGGTGCGTGGAGCATCCTCGTCGGCCACACCACCTGCAGCGATCCGCTGTGGAAGGCAGCAAAGGCCTTGTCGGACCAGCACGGGGTGGGCATGAGCTTCCACATGTCGCCTGCACAACTCGATCCCGACGGCTTCATCGCCGAGTTCGGCCAGCGCCCGATGGTCCACCTCGCCGAGATCGGCGTGCTCGACCGCAACGTCGCGATCACTCATGCGGTTCGCATCGACGACACCGAGCTGGCGATCATCGCCGGGTCGGGGGCGAGCGTCGCTCACTGCCCCACCACCGCGCTGAAGGTCGCCTACGGCGTCACCCAGGTCGGCAAGATGCCCGAGATGGTGCAGCGAGGTGTGAACGTCTCGATCGGCACCGACGGCAACAACGCGTCGAACTACTCCGATCTGATGCGAGCCACCTATCTCGTCGCGGGGCTGTTCAAGGACGCTCGCGTGGACGCGCAGATGTTCCCGGCCGAGAAGGCCTACGAGATGGCAACGCTCGGCGGTGCGCGCACGATGTTGATGGACGACGAGATCGGTGCGCTCGTGCCTGGAATGAAGGCCGACCTCGTGTTGCACGACACCGACCGACCCGAGTGGCGACCACTGCTGAACGTGATGAACCAACTCGTCTGGTCGGCCGACGGACGAGGGGTGCACACCGTGTTGATCGACGGCAAGGTCGTCGTGGAAGACGGCCACTGCACCACGATCGACGAGGATCGGATGTGGGCCGAAGCCCAGCGGATGGGCGAGTCGATCACCGCTCGCAGCGGCCTGCCCGACAAGGCCAAGTTCCCCACCTGGTGATCCAACCGATCCGCGCGCTCCGCTGACAACGCGGTCGCGGTCAGCCGGCATCGGCCGGATTCACGTTCCAGCCGGGGGCCACGGCCGCATCGATGCGCTCGCGGAGACCGGCGGGAAGCGCGAGGGGGCCGAGCGACAGCAGTTGATCGAGTTGTTCGAACGTGCGCGGGCCGATGATCGCGGCACTGACGGTGGGATCATCGAGCACGAACGCGAGCGCGAGCTGCGGCAACGACATGCCGGCATCAGCAGCGATGCCGATCAGAGAATCCACCGACGTCCGCTTCTCGGCACGGATCACTTCGTCACGATGGTCGAAGTGATCGGGTTGGCGCTGTGCTCGCGACCGCTCGTTGCCGTCGCCTCGCTGGTACTTGCCGGTGAGCCAGCCCCCGTTGAGCGGCGCCCACACGATCGCGCCCACGTCCCAACGACGAAGCGTGGGCAACACCTCGGTCTCGATGCCGCGGGCGAGTACCGAATAGGGCGGCTGCTCGCTCGTCGGCCGCGTCCAGCCTCGATCGCCGGCCAGTGCGTGCAGCTCGTCGAGCTGCGCGGTACTGAACGTCGACGTACCGATCGCGCCGACCTTGCCCGACGCAACCAGCCGGTCGAGCGCCTCCAGCGTCTCCTCGATCGGCGTCGCCGGGTCGGGCCGGTGCATCTGGTAGAGGTCGATGTGGTCGACCCGCAGCCGTCGCAGGCTGTCCTCGCACGCCCTCTCGATCCATCGCCGCGACAGCCCGGAGCGGGCAGGTCTCCGCCCATCGGGTTGCCGACCTTGGTCGCGAGCACGACTGCGTCGCGCCTGCACACAGCGAGTGCAGCGCCTCGCCGAGGATCTCCTCGCGAGGCACCATCGTCGTACATGTCGGCGGTGTCGAACAACGTGATGCCGCGCGTCGATCGCTCGGTCGACCATGCGGTGACACTCATCGACATCGGTGTTGCCCCACCGACCGAACATCATTGCCCCGAGCGCGAGCTCGCTCACGTGCATCCCGCTGTGGCCGAGCACTCGCGTGCCGATGCTCACGAGCGTCAGACCATCCCCGCTTGCTGCTGGAACACCAAGCTGTCCCAATAGTCGGTGCGCTTGGCGATCAGGCCGTCGCGGATGATGAAGCGCATCACGCCGCGCACCGAGACATCGCGGTCGTTCACGTGAGCGTGCAACGTGTACGCGGCGACGACGCGATCACCGTCGGCCACAACGTCTTCCACCTCGTAGCGCAGCTGCGGCATCGAGGCCAGGAAGTTCGGCACACGGCGCGAGTACTCTTCTTTGCCCTCGCATCCGCTCCCGAGCGCGGCGGTGTGCTCGTTGACGAAGTCGTCCGTGACATGGGCGACCACCTGCTGGGCATCACCGAGTGGCGAACGCGGCGAGGTACGACGTGCAGACCTCGCTGGGGGTCACGACCCCCAGACCTCCTGGACCTTCTCGTAGACGCCTTGATCGAACGAGAACTCGATCATGTTGCCATCGGGGTCGGTGAGGGCGCAGATGTAGCCGATCGGGTCGGGCATCAGCGTGGGCGGCCATGACAGGCATCCGGCCGCCTTGCCCTTCTCCGCGATCGCGTCGACGTCGGCCTTGGTGGGCATCTCCATGCCGATGTGGGCGAACGGGGCCATGATCGGTTGCCGGCCCTTGTCCTGGTCCTTGAAGAAGCTCACCAGCACGAGGATGAACGGCTTGTCGACCATGTCAGGGTGACCGAGCCACGCGCCATAGCCATCTGTGTCCTCACGCCGGTCGAGCAGACGCAACGGCGTGAACTCCTCGTACCACGCAATGCTGGCGTCGATGTCGGTCGAGGGCAGAGCGATGTGGGTCCACCGCACCGTCGTGGGGCGCTGTGAGTGCGACCCGGCAAGCGGGCCCTCGTGCGCGACGCCCGTGTACACCCCTTCGGGCAGACCTGGCTGCGGCTGCTGCGGATCACTCACTGGTGTGGCCCTCCGGGATCACAGGGTTCTCGCCGCCCTTGGTCCACAGCACGACCTCGGTCCCCCACGGATCGCGGAAGGCGCCGTTGAAGCCGTTGAACTCGGCCCAGTAGTGGTGACGCCACAGCACTTCGGCCCCCTCGGCCTCGGCACGAGCGAGGATCGCATCCTCGTTGTCGTCATCGCTGACGAGGATCCACACGCGCACCCCGCGACCACCGGTCGCGACGGCGTGGGGGTCGGTTCCGGCGGGATCGGGATGCGGCCGGTAGTTGCCGACGTCGGCGAACCCGACGTGCAGGTTGCCGACGGTGGAGTCACTGCCGTCCTCCAGCGGGAAGTAGCCGCCCGGCACGCCGCGGTGGAACACGCCGGTCGGGCGACCTTCGACCATCCAGCCGAACACCTTGCCGTAGAAGGCGGCGCAGGCTTCGACGTCGTCCGAGGGAAAGTCGACGAAGATCAGTGTGTTCGGCTTCATGCGAGCAAGCTAGCACGCCCTCCAGCGGCTCTTGGACTGATGGTCTGACCAACGTTCGGAGGTCGCCTAGGCTCTACCCGTGCGCATCGAGGAGACGGTCCCGTCGACTGCGAGCCTCGTCGCGGAGCAGGTCGAGATCCACCGTCGTGCACCTCCCGTCGCGCACCACCTGACGCCCTGCGATGAGCACATGTTCGACCGACCTGCCGTCGGAGGCCCACATCAGCTGCCGCACGGGATCCGTGCCGCGGGGCGTGAACTGTGGCCCGCGTGTGGAGTGCACCACGAGGTCAGCCTGCTTGCCGACTTCGATCGAGCCGATCAGATGGCCCTTCCCGATCGCGTGTGCGCCACGGATGGTGGCGAGCTCGAGGGCGTGGTGCGCCGTCATCACGAACGGATCGCTGGCCCTGTCGCGCACGAGGCCGACGAACAACGCCGCAGCGCGCAGCACATCGACGGCGTCGCCGGCGTTCTCGGCATCGCACCCGAGACCCAACCGGCCGCCGGCGGCCACGAACTCGCCATGGCGCTGCGCCATCGTGAAGCCCTGAGCGAGGCGCAGATACGCCCACGGACACGACGCAATCGCCGTGTCGAAGGCCACCAGCAGTTCGATCTCGTGTTCGCTCAGATGCACGGCGTGCGCGATCAAGACGTGCGCGCCCAGCACACCGAGATCGGCCAGGTGCTCCACCGGACGTCGACCGGTACGAGCGAGGTAGCTGATCGGATCGCCGGCGTGCGGCGACATGTGGAACGTGAGTCCGACGCTGCGCCGTCGGGCGAGTTCGCTCGCCGCCTCCACGAGCTCATCGCTCATCAGATCGTGACCGACCAGGGTCACCCAGCCCTCCACGAGACCACCCGCTGGCATCCGATCGAGTTGGGCCTCCTGCCGGGCGATGACCTCGGCGGCGGGCGCGCCGAACGGCACACCCTCGGTGTCCCAGCCCCACTGGCCGAGCGTCGCGCGCATGCCCACGGCACGGATGCCGGCCGCCACCCGGTCGGGATGGGCGACCGTGCCGGCCTCGACGGTGCATGTGATGCCGTTGACGACCGCGGCGATCGAGCCGAGCATCGCCGACAGCTCGTCGTCGTCACCGGTGTGCGCCGAGTGCACGGGCACCGCCCAACCGAAGATCGCCTCCTGGGAGTCGATCGCGTCGGGGATGCACGACTGGATCAAGCGATCGCCGGTGAGGTGTTGGTGGGCATTCACATATCCCGGCGTCACGATGCCGGTACCGTCACCTACCACCTCGGCCGATGGGTGCTCCGCGCGGAGGGCTCCGAAGCTCCCCACCGCAACGATCCGCTCACCTGCCACGGCGACGGCACCATCGGCGATCACGGAGTGCGAGGCATCCATGGTCACCACGTCAGAACCGCGCACCAAGGTCTCCACCGCTTCCGACATCTCGAAAGGTTGCCACACCATGCCGTCGAACATGCCGCCGAACATGCCTGACAACGGACCGATCGACCGCCCGACGTCCGTGCTGTGCGAGAACGCCGCGCTGCGCAACGCGTGGTACGCCGTCGCGCGCGTCGCCGATGTGACCATCACCCGCGGTGTCGGTCACGCTGCTCGGCACCCGCGTGGTGCTCTACCGGTCGCCATCCGGACTCGTGGCCGCTCCCGATCGGTGCCCCCACCGCGAGGCACCACTCTCGAAAGGCACGGTCCAGCACGGGTGTCTCGTGTGTCCGTATCACGGCTGGACCTTCGGTGTCGATGGCCGTTGCGTCCGTGTGCCGTCGGCGAGCGAGGACGTGCCCCCGCCGCCTCGCGCCCACCTCGCCACCTACCAGGTCGCCGAGAAGTATGGGCTCGTCTGGGTGTGCCTCGGCACCCCGGCCCACGAGCTGCCGGTGATCCCCGAGGACACCGATCCGTCGTTCCGTCGGCTCAACACACCAGTGGAGGTGTGGCACACGTCAGCGACGCGGATGACCGACAACTTCCTCGACTTCTCCCACTTCCCGTGGGTGCACCTCGGCACGTTCGGCATCGCCCAGGACACCCGCATCCCGCGGCTCGACGTCCACGAACTCGACAACGGCTGGCACGGATACACCTATGAGGTGAAGGCCAACAACACCGCGGGCGGCACCGCCGTCAGCGGTCAGATCGGCGATGTGGTGGAACGGAAGATGAGTACGGGGTTCCACCTTCCCTTCGACGTGCGCAGCACGATCGCCTATCACACCGGCCTGTCACACATCCTGCTGCTGCTCAGCACCCCGATCGACGATGTCACCGCCTCCTTCACGTTCGTGGTGTGGCGCAACGACGACTTCACCGTGCCCTCCGACGAGGTGCTGCGCTTCGACATCGCGATCGGCGCCGAGGACAAGCGCATGCTCGAACAGCTCGACGGCGTGCTGCCGCTCGACCAGACCACCCTCGTCAGCGTCCAGGCCGACAAGTGCAGCGTCGAGTGGCGCCGCAAGCTGGTGGAGCTGATGCAGGCCGGCTGAACCTCTGCGGCAAGACTGAACGACATGCGGCTGCTCGCCACAGATCTCGACGGCACCCTCCTCGGCCACAACGGCGAGGTCTCACACCGAAACGCGAGGGCGCTCCAGGCGGCTCGCGACGCCGGTTGGTACGTGGTCCTCGCCACCGGTCGCCCACCGTTCATGGTCGACCTGCTGATGACACAGTTGGGTGAGGCGGTCACCCACGGCGTGATGGCCAACGGCTCGGTGGTGGCCACGCTCCCCGATCAGCAGGTGTTGCGTTCGGTCCGCTTCGAGATCGAGCTCGCCACAGGGGTGGTGGAACAGTTGCGCCACATCGACACGGCGTACCGCTTCGCACTGGCCACCGACACCGGCTTCGCCCACGAGCGAGGCTTCGCCGAACGAATGCCGGCACCGACTCCCACCCCGCCCACCAGCGATGTGTTGCAGGCGGCACGCGGCGCGACCGAGGCGGTCAAGTTGATGGTGTTCCACGATCACTACGGCGCGCACGAGTTGCTGGCCCTCTTGCCGACGATCCTCGGTCACGACGTCTCGGTGACGCACATGGGCGCTGACTGCGTGGAGGTTGGCGTGACCGGTATCGACAAGGCCACCGGGCTCACCTACCTCTGCGGGGAACTGGGAGTCGACGCGACCGACGTGCTGGCCTTCGGCGACGAGTTCAACGACCACGAGATGCTGATGTGGGTCGGTCATGGGGTTGCGATGGAGAACGCTCATCCGGCAACGAAGGCATTGGCCGACGAAGTGACGCTCAGCAACCTCGACGACGGTGTGGCCGTCGTGATCGAACGCCTGCTCGGAGCCTGACCCGTGCAGCGGCGTCATCAGGTGGTCGTGATCGGCGCCGGCTTCGGTGGCTTGGCCGTGGTGAAAGGACTCAGGCACGAGCCCGTCGACGTGGTGCTGATCGACGCCCACAACTTCCACACCTTCCAGCCGCTGCTCTACCAAGTAGCGACGGCGGGCCTCGATGTCGACGATGTCGCATACGCGGTGCGAGGCATCTTCCGCCGGCAACGAAACGTCACGGTGCGGATGGCCCGCGTGACCGAGGTGGACACGGCGGCTCGGGTGGTGCACACCGATCGAGGGACGCCGATCGAGTACGACACGCTCGTCATGGCTGCGGGTGCCGTGAGCACGTCGTTCGGGGTGTCCGGTGTGGACGACCACGCATTCCCGTTGAAATCGGCCGCCGATGCCGTCGCCTTGCGCCACCACGTGATCGGCAGGTTCGAGGCTGCGGCCACCGATCCTTCGATCGTCGCCGACGGTGCGCTCGACGTCGTCGTGTGCGGCGGTGGCCCCACCGGTGTGGAAATGGCCGGCGGCCTGATGGAGCTGTTGACGAAGGTGTTGGCAAAGGACTTCCCGCAACTCGACGTGCGCCGGGCACGTGTGGTGTTGGTCGAAGCCGGGCCGCGCTTGCTGGCCGCGTTCAGCGAGGCGAGCAGCGAGCATGCGCGGAGCAGCCTCGCCAAGGTGGGAGTGGAGGTGATCACCGGCACGGGCGTCGCGTCGGTGACTCCCCGAGAAGTGGTGCTCGGCAACGGCACTCGGATCACCACGCAGACGCTCGTGTGGGCTGCTGGTGTGCGTGCACATCCGCTCGCGGCGACGCTCGGCGTGGAGCTCGGTCGTGGCGGCCGCATCGTCGTGGCCCCCGACCTGTCGACGCCCGAGCGGCCCGAGATCTTCGCGATCGGCGACATCGCGGGTGACCGTGACATGCCGTTGCCTCAGGTTGCCCAACCGGCGATCCAAGGCGGCAAGCACGTGGCCCTCCAGATCGGCCACCGTCTGGCGGGCCGCCCGACCGAACCGTTCCGCTACGTCGACAAGGGGTCGATGGCCACGATCGGTCGGCACCAGGCGGTGGTCGATTTCCCGAACGGACGGCGACTCACCGGGTTCGTGGGTTGGACGGCCTGGCTCGGTCTGCATCTCGTGTACCTGATGGGCTTTCGCAACCGCGCCAACGTGCTCGTCAACTGGTCGTGGAACTACCTCACCTACGACCGAGCGGCACGGCTCCTCACCGATGACGCTCCGAGGCGCCCGCCGATCTGATCCGGGTCGCGCCGAACCAGGGGCTCTTCCACCATTGCCCGGTCTGATCACACTGCATCGTCAGTGATCGCCACCATGAACGACCAGGCCGAGGACGCCCCGCACGCGATCAGCAAGCACAGCAGAAGACCTTCCACCTGGAGTGGCGTCACCGTATCGAAACCGATGTCCGCCACCAGCTGTGGCCGGATCGCCAACAGCGCCATCGCGATGTAGACGACCACGGAGGCGAGGCGCAGGTATCGCCGCAACTTCTCGCCGTGTGCGACCGGTGTCATCTTCATGATCGTGATCGCGGCAACGATGCCCGCAATCGTCATCACGACGAACGCACTCCGCCACAGCAGTGTCGATGGACCGCTCAAGGTGGCGGCCAGGCTCATCAAGCCCGGAACGAGAAACGACACGTGGATGTCCAGACGCGAGCCGCCGTGCTCGCGGGGTCCTCAGCGCTCCGGCAGAGCGGTTCGTCATCGCCGCCCACCACAGCCCGAGCATCACGAAGCAGGCGGTCGCCGACGCCTGATAGAAGGATTCGACCGACGTCATCGACGGACTCTTGCACCGTCCACCCGTCAAGGCACGATCGCGATGCGCCAGACGAACGACTGATGCTCGGGCGCACCTGCGCTGCGGCTCCGAGTGACCGACCTGGCCGACCTGGCCGACCTGGCCGACCTGGCCGACCTGGATGGCGCAGGACTACGTTGCCGACGTGATCGCTCCGCTCTCCACGTCGTACGTCCATGCTCGCACAGGCTTCCTGGACGCGGCCGCGGCGAGTGGCGCGCGAATCGCGTCGTTCCCTCATCCAATGCATGGGCTGGAGAACGAGGAGTTGTTCGTCGATGTCGCCGAGGTGGGGCCGGCCGATGCCGAGGACATCATCCTGATCGTTTCCGGCACTCATGGTGTCGAGGGCTACCTCGGTTCGGCGCTGCAACGACATCACCTGGAGACCCTCGATCGAGACACCGATGGCCCGACGCTCGTGTTCGTGCATGCGCTCAACCCGTACGGGTTCTCATGGGTCCGCCGGGTGAACGAGGACAACGTCGACCTCAACCGCAACTTCGTCGACTGGTCGATGCCGACCCCGACCAACGGCGGCTACACCGAGCTCGCCGACCTGCTCGTGCCCGGTTCGTGGACCGCCGAGGAGCAGGAACGCACGCTCGTCGGGCTGATGGGCAAGTTGCAGGAGGTCGGCATGGAGCGACTGCAGCAGATCATCCAGGGTGGGCAGTTCGACCATCCCACCGGACTGTTCTACGGAGGTACCGGACCAACGTGGTCACACCGATGGCTTCGCGACTTCACGGCCCGCCGCTTCGCGGGCGTGCGACGTGGCGCGATCATCGATCTGCACACGGGCCTCGGGCCATGGGGTCACGGTTCGCTGCTCAGCTCCGACGGTCCCGGTGACGCTGCCTACGAGCGTCAGATCGCGTGGTGGCACGACGTCACCACGCTCGACGACGGCACCAGCGTGTCGGCGGTAGTCGCCGGCGACTGGCTCGCGGCAGCCGCCGGCTTCTCGCCCGACACCGAGGTGACCGGCATCTGCATCGAGTACGGAACCGTCGATGGGATCACGGTGCTCCAGTCGCTCCGTGCCGACGCTGTGTTGCACGCACACGGCGACCCCAACGCTCCGGCGGCGCTCGAGATCCGCAACCAGGTGCGTGCCGCGTTCGTCGACGACGACCCGGCATGGCTGCAGGCCTGTTGGCCGCGTTACCACTCGGTCGTCACGGCGGCCGGCGAGCGCCTCAGCTGACATCACCGACGCACCGGCAGCAGATCCAACACACATGCGACTCGACGACGACACGAGTGCCTATCTCCGGCGACTGCGCGTCGATCCTGAGCCACCGTCGGCCGATGCGCTCCGGCGACTGCATCGGGCACAGCTCGAACGGATCCCGTACGAGACGACGTGGATCCACATGGACGAACGGTGGACCGTCGACCCCCTCGAGTCCGTCCACCGGATCGCGCACTCGGGTCGCGGCGGCTACTGCTTCCATGTGAACGGTGCTTTCAGCGTGCTGCTGCGTGCACTCGGCTACGACGTCACGCTGCATGCCGGCGGGGTGTACGGCCCCGATGGCCCCACGCCGCAGGCGATCGAGAACCACCTCGTGCTGCTGGTCCACGGTCTGGCGACCGATGACCATCCCGACGGCACCTGGTACGTCGATGCCGGTCTGGGCGATGCGATCCACGGCCCGCTGCCACTCGCCGCTGGCGAGTATCGGGAAGGGCCGTTGCAGTACGAACTCGAACCCGCAGCGCTCGACTTCGCCGACTGGCGGTTCCGGCATCACCGCCTCGGCTCGTTCACCGGAATGGTGTTCGAGCTCACACCGACCACGATCGGCCGCTTCGCAGCGCGCAACGTGGTGCTGTCGACGGCACCGGACTCGGTGTTCGTGAAGGTCATCACCGTGCAGCGGCGAGACGCGGACGGGGTCGACATCGTCCGCGGTCAGGTGCTGAGCCGTGTGGCCGAGTCGGCCACCGACGTCGGAACGCTCGGCACACAGGCCGAGTGGTTCGAGGCATTGGCCGACATCTTCGGCCTCACCCTCGACGACGTGGACGCCGCCGCGCGACGTCGGTTGTGGCAGCGGGTACACGCCACGCACGAGGCGTGGCTCGCCTCGCTGGCCTGATCGACGTCAGAAGCCCACCGCAGCATTCTGGTCGCGAACCACCGCGATCACCGCGAAGATGCGCGACCAGAACGGGGATCAGCGGCGATCGCCGAGACGCGGGCCGCCGTTCTCATCCGCGATCAACGCAGCATTCTGGTCGCGAACCACCGCGATCACCGCGAAGACGCGCGACCAGAACGGGGATCAGCGGCGATCGCCGAGACGCGGGCCGCCGTTCTCATCCGCGATCAACGCAGCATTCTGGTCGCGAACCACCGCGATCACCGCGAAGATGCGCGACCAGAACGGGGATCAGCGGCGATCGCCGAGACGCGGGCCGCCGAAGATGGCGACGGTCTGACGCAGCGGCACCAGGTCGCGACGAGGCGCGCGACGCGAGGCGTCGGCTTCAGCGGCGGCCACGTGGTCGCGCAGTTCGGCGTTCTCTGCGCGGAGGCACTCGACCTCGGTCTCGAGTTCCATCACACGTCGGATGCCCTCGAGGTTCATCCCATCGGCGGCGAGATCTTGAATTCGCCGCAGGCGGTCGATGTCGACATCGCTGTAGCGGCGATTGCCACCCTGGGTGCGTGCCGGGGCCACCAGCCCGCGACGCTCGTAGATGCGCAGCGTCTGCGGATGCATGCCCGCGAGCTCGGCTGCCACTGAGATGACGTAGACGGCGTGACTGCGTGATCGCATGATCAGACCCTTTCTCCGCTGGCGTGCCCGGATGCGCCGGCAGCATCGGCCGCGCCACCGCTCGCCACCCTAGTGGCGGCGCCGAAGGCCTCGATCGCCACTCGCTGCTCGTGGGTGAGGTGCTTGGGCACCTGGACATCGACGGTCACGATGAGGTCGCCGGTGTGCTTGGCGGTGACGACACCTTTGCCATGCACACGGTGACGTGAGCCGGACTGGGTACCGGGCTTGAGTCGCAGCTTCACGGTCGGTCCGTCGAGGGTGGGAACGTCGACCTCGCCACCCAGCGCGGCCTGATCGAAGGTGATCGGCACGCGTACGGTGAGGTTGCCGCCATCGCGCGCGAACCGGGCATGACCCACCACGTGGCACTCCACGATGAGGTCGCCGGCCGGACCACCGTTGCGCCCCGGCGCGCCACGGCCCTTCAGGCGGATCTTCTGCCCGTCGGCCACTCCGGCTGGGATGCGCGCCTGCACTTCGCGTTGGCGCTTCTCCACACCCGTGCCGTAACAGGTGGGGCAGGGCTGCTCGATCGTGACGCCGCGGCCCGCACAGGTGGGGCACGGCGAGGAGAACGAGAAGAGGCCTTGGTTGTCGTCGATCACACCGCGCCCACCACAGCGCGAGCACACCTTCGGCGAGGTGCCGGGCTTCGCTCCCGATCCAGCGCATGTGCCGCACTGGGCGTCGGCCGTCAGGTAGAGGGTGGTGGTGAGACCTCGCACGGCATCGGCGAAGTCGAGCGTGAGCGTGGCCTCCACGTCGGAACCGCGCTGTGGCCCACCTCCGGCGCCGGCTCCTCCGCCGCGACGGCCACGACCGAACATCTGGCCGAGAATGTCGCCGAGGCCGTCGGCACCGACGTTGAAGCTGTTGCCGCCAGGACCTCCACCCGGCCCGCGCGGGCCGTAGCCAGGCATCGGGCCGAGCCGTCGGACCTCGTCGTATTCCTTGCGCTTGGCCTCGTCGCCGAGCACGTCGTACGCGGCGCTGACCTCCTTGAAGCGCTCCTCGGCAGCGTCGTCGCCGGGGTGCGTGTCGGGGTGGCTGTCGCGCGCGAGCTTGCGGTACGCCTTGGTGATCTCCTTCGGCGTCGCCGTCTCGGGGACACCGAGGAGCTTGTAGTAGTCCTTCTCGAACCACTCGCGCTGCGCAGCCATGTCAGCCCTGCACCTTCACCATCGCTGGGCGCAGCACCTTGCCCTTCCACGTGTAGCCGGAGCGCAGCACCTCCGCGACGACGGGCTCTCCAGCAGCTCCGTCACCGGGCTCGTGCATGACGGCCTCGGCGACCGCGGGGTCGAACGGCTTGCCGGCGAGGTCGAGCGCCTGGAGACCCTGCTTCTGGAGCGCGCCGATGAGCGCGGACCAGATGCTCTCGACGCCTTCCACCCGGTGGGCGAAGGCGGCCTCGCACGCATCGAGTACCGGCAGCAGCGACTCAGCGAGCTTGCCGGTGGACCGGTCGATCTCGTCGGCCTGCTGGGTGGCGACGCGCTTGCGGTAGTTCTCGAAGTCGGCCTGCAGGCGGAGAGCGATGTCCTTGAACTGATCGCGCTCTGCCAGCAGCGTCTCGACGTCGTGGTCGAACACTGCCGCTGCCGCTGCCACGGCGGCGGCGTCGGCCGCCACAGCGTCGGCGGCTGTGCCCGTGGCATCGACCTCACTTCCGGACTCGGTCCCGAGGTCATCGACCTCGAGATCGGATCCGGCCGCGCGATCGTTGGTGGGTTCGGTCATGACGGCCGGCTCACTTCTGTTCGGCGGGATCGTCGACGATCTCGGCATCGATGATCTCGTCGTCGTTCACCGAACCGGTGCCGGCTTGGCCGCTCGCCGACGAGCCGGCAGCCGCCGCGTCGTCGCGAGAGGCCGCCTCGTACAACTTCTGGCTGAAGGCCTGCGTGGCACCCATCAGCGTCTCGTGGGCGGCGCGAATGGCGGCGATGTCGTTTCCGGCGAGCGCTGTCTTCATCTCGGCGAGTGGGCCGTCGACGAGCTCCTTGTCCTCGGCCGACACCTTGTCGGCTTGGTCGCGCAGCACCTTCTCGGTCTGGTACACCAGCGAGTCCGCGTTGTTGCGCACCTCGGCTTCGTCGCGACGTTGACGGTCCTCCTCGGCATGTGCCTCGGCATCACGGATCATCTGGTCGATGTCCTTCTTGTCGAGCGTGCTCTGACCGGTGATGGTCATCGACTGCTCCTTGTTCGTCGCCCGGTCCTTGGCGGACACATGCACGATGCCGTTGGCGTCGATGTCGAAGGTGACCTCGATCTGCGGCACACCACGCGGGGCCGGCGGCAGGTCGACGAGTTGGAACTTGCCGAGCGTCTTGTTGTAGCCGGCCATCTCGCGCTCGCCCTGCAGCACGTGGATCTCCACACTGGGCTGCATGTCGTCAGCCGTGGTGAACACCTCGGTGCGCTTGGTGGGGATGGTGGTGTTGCGCTCGATGAGCTTGGTCATCACACCACCCTTGGTCTCGATGCCGAGGCTCAGCGGAGTGACGTCGAGGAGAAGAACGTCCTTCACGTCACCGCGCAGCACGCCAGCCTGGACTGCTGCGCCGACGGCGACCACCTCGTCGGGGTTCACCGTGCGGTTCGGCTCCTTGCCGGTGAGCGTCTGCACCAGGTCCTGCACGGCGGGCATGCGGGTGGAGCCGCCGACCAGGAGCACGTGGTGGAGCTGGCCCTTGGTGAGACCGGCGTCCTTGATCGCCTGCTCGAACGGGACACGGCAGCGCTCGAGGAGATCAGCAGTGAGCTCCTGGAACTTCGAGCGGGTGAGCGTCTCGTCGAGGTGCAGCGGGCCCTCGGGTGTGGCGGTGATGAACGGCAGGTTGATCTGGGTCTGCTGCACCTGGCTCAGATCGATCTTGGCCTTCTCGGCCGCTTCCTTCAGACGCTGGGCCGCCATCCGATCGGCAGCGAGGTCGACGCCGTGGGCGCTCTTGAACTGCTTGACGAGCCAATCGATGACGCGCTCGTCCCAGTCGTCACCACCGAGCTTGGTGTCTCCGTGAGTGCTCTTGACCTCGAACACACCGTCACCGATCTCGAGCACCGACACGTCGAACGTTCCGCCGCCGAGGTCGAACACGAGGACCGTCTCGTCCTCGGCTCCCTTGTCGAGGCCATAGGCGAGGGCGGCAGCCGTCGGCTCGTTGATGATGCGGAGGACCTCGAGCCCGGCGATCTGGCCGGCTTCTTTGGTGGCAGTGCGCTGGGCGTCGTCGAAGTACGCGGGCACCGTGATCACGGCCTGCGTCACGACGTCGCCGAGGTACGCCTCGGCGTCGCGCTTGAGCTTCATCAGCGTGCGCGCGCTGATCTCCTGAGGCGTGTACTTCTTGCCGTCGATGTCGTCGCTCTTCCAGCTCTGGCCCATCTTCGACTTGATCGAGCGGAAGGTGCGATCGGGGTTCGTGATCGCCTGACGCTTCGCGACCTCGCCGACGAGCACTTCGCCGGCCTTGCTGAACGCAACGACCGACGGCGTCGTGCGTGCGCCCTCGGAGTTGGGGATGACGACCGGGTCGCCCGCCTCGAGGACGGCAACGACGGAGTTGGTGGTGCCGAGGTCGATACCGACTGCCTTAGCCATGGGATGCTCCTACTTCAAAGGGTTGAGGGGGTTTGAGGGGGGTTGAGAGTGGTTGCGGGGGAGAGCGTGGTTCGTTCGGTGTCTGGCAGCAATGCTGAGAGGACCTGATGCAAGCCTAGAGAGTCACTCGTCGACCATCAACCTCGCCATCATGAAACATGAGTCGAGATGACTCAACTTCGGGTTGGGATCACGTCCGCTCACGTGGGAGTGGTTCGAACCGATAGCGCAGCACCTCTGCGACCGCCCGATAGCCGATGGCCCGGTAGATGGCGTTCGAGGTCGGGTTGGCCAGATCGGTGTACAGCACGCACCGGTGTCCGTCCGCCACTGCTCGGCTGCTCAGCGCAGCGACGTTCGCGCTCGCGTACCCGCGGTTGCGACGGTGCCGTGGTGTGTAGACGCCTTGGACGCGTGCCACTCCTGCAGCCGACTCGGTGAGTGCGGCGGTCGATACCGGTTGCCCGTCGTCCCACATCCAGAGTTCGCCGAGCGGGAGCCGGCGGTCGACGACGGCGACAGGGTCGACCAGTTCACCCGTGTCCTCGGCGAACCAGCCGAGCCAGTCGACGAGCAGGTCGCGCTCTGTGGACCGGGCCGGTCGGAGCTCGCCCGGTACATCCGTCGGCGGCTGCACGTCAGCGACCTCGTAGATGCGCTGCCCGCTGTGAGGCAGCGCGCCGCTGCGTGTGTGCTCGGTCCAGGCTCCCGCGAAGGCTGCCGCAGTCGCGGCCTCGCCGGCCACACCCGGCAACACGACGCCCTGGTCGTGGACGGCGCTGACGATCGCCTCGACCGCGGACTGGGGCATCGGGGTGACGGTCGCCATGAAGTCGAGCGGCGACTGGATCGCGACGCCGAGTGGATCGTCGGGACGGGCCACCCAGTACCGACCCGGCTCACCGCTCGCGATCCGCTGGCGGAGCAGGGTCCCGATGACGTTCGTACGAACAGGATCGGCGGCGAGCAATCGATCGGCGCACCTCAGTGCCTCGGCGGGATCGGTGGTGGTGAGCACGTCCATCGGTGAAGTCTTGTCGACCGTCACGACGAGGCGGTCAGGTCCAGTCGAGGACGACCTTGCCGCACTCGCCGGTCTCGACGATCGCGAAGGCCTGCTCGAACTCGGCGGCGGCCAGGTGATGAGTGATCACGCCGCTCACGTCGAGGCCGCTCTGGAGCATCGCAGCCATCTTGTACCAGGTCTCGAAGATCCGCCGGCCGTAGATGCCCTGGATCTCCAGCCCCTTGAAGATCACGTCGTTCACGTCGAGTGTCATCGGGCCGGAGGGGATGCCGAGCACGGCGATCCGTCCACCGTGGTTCATCGCGTCGAGCATCTGATTGAACGCCGCCTCGGCGCCCGACATCTCCATTCCCACGTCGAAGCCTTCGGTCATCCCGAGCTCGGCCATCACTGGGCCGAGGCCTTCGCTGCGCACGTCCACCACGCGGTTCGCACCGTGTCGTGCCGCCATCGCAAGGCGGTACGGGTTCACGTCGGTCACCACGACGTGGCGCGCCCCGACGTGCCGCGCGATCGCTGCAGCCAGAACGCCGATCGGACCAGCACCGGTGATCAGCACGTCCTCACCCACGCTCTCGAAGCGCAGCGCTGTGTGGGTGGCGTTGCCGAGTGGGTCGAGGATCGCGGCGACGTCGTCACTGATGTGTGCAGGCACCACGAAAACGTTCTCCGCTGGGATCACCACGTACTCCGCGAACGCGCCCGGCCGCGTGACGCCGACGCCGGTGTGGTGGTGGCAGAACTCACGGCGGCCGGCCTTGCAGTTGCGGCAGTGCCCACAGGTGACGTGGCCCTCCCCGGCCACACGCATTCCTGCCTCGAGGCCGGCGACCGCCGAGCCGGTCTCGACGATCTCGCCCATGAACTCGTGGCCCACGACCATCGGCACGGGGATCGTGGCCTGCGCCCACGCATCCCAGTGCAGGATGTGGAGATCGGTGCCGCAGATCGAGGTCTTGCGCACACGGATCTTCACGTCGCGCGGCCCCAACGTGGGCTCTGGCACATCGCTCATCCACAGCCCCGGTTCGGGCTTGGCCTTCACCAATGCCCTCACGCCAGCACCCCCATTGCAGTCGCGACCTTCACGAACGCGGCCACGGCAAGATCGATGTCGGCGTCGGTGTGGGCGGCCGACATCTGCGTTCGGATGCGGGCCGTGCCCTGTGGCACGACCGGGTACGAGAACGCGATCACATAGATGCCCTCGGTCAGCAGCCGTTCGGCCATCTCGCCAGCCACCTTGGCATCACCGAGCATCACCGGGATGATCGGATGCCCCGCACCGGCGAGCGTGAAGCCGGCCTCGGTCATCGCCGCCCGAAAGCGCGTCGCGTTGCGATCGAGCTGGCGACGAAGCCCGTCGCTCTGCTCGAGGAGGTCGAGCACGTGCACCGTGGTGTCGGCGATGACCGGGGCGAGGCTGTTTGAGAACAGGTACGGACGGCTGCGCTGACGGAGCCAATCGATCAGCTGCTTCGGGCCGGAGGTGTAGCCGCCCGATGCACCGCCGAGTGCCTTACCGAGCGTGCCGGTGATGATGTCGACCCGGCCCATCACGCCCGCCGCTTCGTGCGACCCGCGGCCGTGCTCGCCGGTGAACCCCACCGCATGCGAGTCGTCCACCATCACCATCGCGTCGTAGCGATCGGCGAGATCGCAGATCGCCGGCAGGTTCGCGAACACGCCGTCCATCGAGAACACGCCGTCGGTGGCGATCAACCGGTACCGGGCGTCAGCAGCCTCCTGCAGGCGCTGCTCGAGCTGGGCCATGTCGTTGTTGTCGTACCGCAGGCGACTGGCACGACAGAGGCGGACGCCGTCGATGATCGACGCGTGGTTGAGCGAGTCGGAGATGACTGCGTCCTGCGCATCGAGAATCGTCTCGAACAGACCGCCATTGGCGTCGAAGCATGATGAGTAGAGGATCGTGTCCTGCGTTCCCAAGAACGCTGACAGGCGCGCCTCCAGCTTCTTGTGCACGTCCTGGGTGCCACAGATGAATCGCACCGAGGCCATGCCGTAGCCGTGCTCGTCGAGCGCGTGCTTGGCAGCGTCGACGAGGACCGGGTGGTCGGCCAGACCGAGGTAGTTGTTCGCGCACAGGTTGAGCACACGCGTGCCGTCGACCAGCTCGATGTGGGCCGTCTGCGGTGTGGCGATCACGCGTTCACACTTGAACAGCCCATCGGTCACGAGCCCAGCGCACCGCTCCTCGAGATCCGCGAGGAGCTTGGTACGCATGTCCCGACAGTAGCTCCAGCTCGATCCTGGAGGGAAAGGTCGGCTGCCGTCGCCGAGTGCCACGCCGCGCTGCAGCGACGATTCGTGACACGGATCGCATCCCGTTGTGTCGGACGCCCGACAGCACGCATCGGGCAGGTTTCGTACCGTCACTCGTACCGGCCGTGCTCGATGAGCGCGCCGGTGCCACTGGACGACAAGGGGATCGACATGACACAGCACCGGGAAACCAAGCATGCCGCCGCTCAGGCGATGAGCAGCCATCGCGCACGCTCTGCGAGCGCAACCAACCGGGCCATCAGCGCGTTCAGCGATGCGGTGACCGCGCCGGCCGAGGTGCTGCTTCGCATCATCGGCACCGCATCCAACCGTCGCGCGCCTCGGGCTCGGGACGACTGACCATCGATGAGTCGCTGATCTGCTCCTGTCGGGAAAGGCAGGAGACCCACTGTCGGGAGAGCAGCGGGGACGATCGGGCTCACGAGCCACCGTCGGATCAGTGGGTGCTCGGCGCGGTCGGCTCCATACCCGGTGGCGACGGCCGCGCCAGCGCCCCTTCCTCGAGGCCGAGCTCGCGCTCGGTGAGGCGCCACAGGACATGGTTCATCTCGTGCGGCTCGAGCTCTGAGCCGATCTTGCACTGCAGGGCGTACGCGTCGCTCAGCGCGACCACCATCCACGCGGCCTCGTGTGGATGGTCGCATCGGAAGACGCCTGCCGTGTTGCCTCGCTCGATCACGCCGACCACGAGTTCGTGCCAGGCGACCGAGAGACGCCGCGAGGTCTCTTGCAGCTTGGGCGAGTGATAGGCCTCCGCCCACGCCTCCAGCCAGAACCGGTAGGCCTGCTCACCCCCGCCGGGACCGTACGGTTCGGTGATCTCTCGGATCTGCGCAAGCGGATCGCGATCGGAAGCGAGGGCCTCGTTCGCCTCGTCGATCTCTTCGAGGGCGACCATCTCGAACGCAGCGGCGAGGAGCGAGTCGTGGTCGGGGAAGTAGTGGTGCAACAGGCCGTGGGTGACGCCGGCCCGAGCCGCGACATGACGCGACGTCGTGCGGGCGAAACCTCGCTCGGCGATCTCCGCCACCGCCGCGTCGAGGATCGTCGCGCGACGTCGTTCCGGCTGCATCCGTGCCATCGGACACAGCCTAGCTGGAACGTTGCTTGTTGGCCGTTCGGCCAATACATTGTTGGCCATGTGGTCAACACAGAGCACGTCCACCCGGCGCCAGATGCGCTCACTCGAAGCAGGAGCGTTCGCCATCTCGGCGTCGTTCATGGTCGTGTTTCCCCTCCTGCCCGCGCTGCAGGACCGTGCGAACATCAGCACCGCCCAACTCGGATGGATCGCCACCGCCGGCTTCGTCGCCGCGCTCGTCGCCCAGACGCTCATCGCCCCCCACGCCGACCGCGGCCGTGAGCGCCTGGTGATCAACGGTGCGATCGTCACCATGGCGATCTCGACGGTGATGTACGCCATCGGCGACTCGATCCACTGGTTCATCGCCGGCCGCATCGGCGCCGGCCTCGCCTATGGCGCGTTCACCCCGGCCGCCATCGGTCTCATCGTGCGCCGCTCCGGCGACGCGCCGGGCCGCCAGATCGGAAGGCTCCAGTCGATCGAGCTCGGCGGCATGGCCATCGGGCCCTTGCTCGCCGTCGCCGGCAAGGTGGCATTCGGGGTGGTGCCCACACTCGTGATCGCCAGCATCTTGACCCTGGTCGCCGGCCTGCCGGCCTTGCTCGCCAAGCCGGACGTCTCGCTCGCTGCCGGCGCGGTGCATCCGGTCACCGAGCACGGCTCGCTCACCGCAGGTGTTCGCCTCCTGCGTCATCGATCGGTCGTGGCGGCCTCGTTGGTGATGACTGCGTTCTTCATCCCGATCGGTGCCTACGACGCGCTGTTCCCCCGCTTTCTCGCCGACATCGGCTCCAGCGACTGGTTGATCGGTGCTGCACTCATGGCCTTCGCCGTGCCGAGCATGTTCCTGGCCTCGTGGGCGGGACGACAGGCCGACCGTCTCGGCCCGTTCCGCGCCGCCGCCCGCGGCGGCGCGGCCAACGTCGCGGTCATCGTCAGCTACGGCTTCGTCCGCGTGCCGATGGTGATCGTGATCATCGGCCTGTTCGAGTCAGGCGGCCAGACCATCGTCGGTGCCGCCGGTGCAGCCGCGATGGGCTGGGCCGTACCCGGTCGCCGTGCTGCCACCGCGCAAGGCATCGGGGAAGCGCTCGCAACCATCGCGGCGGCGCTGGTCGCGGCGATGGCGGCTCCGCTCTACGCGGCCGGTGGAGCGGCCGCGCTGTTCCTCACGACCGCCGCTCTCACGGCTGCAGCGCTCGCCGGAGGCGTGCGCCTCGGTTGCGCGGCCCGGCCGGTGGAGGAGCGGGTGTCGGTACCGACGCCGGTGCACGCATCGTCGGCGGGCCACATTCCGGCGATGGCGTGACGACGTGCCCACCGGGTTGATCGAGCCGCACGAGGTGATACCGCTGCTCGCCGATCGTCGGGTGTCCGTGTCGCTCATCTGACATCGCCGGCGGGTGGTGCGCCAGAATGTGGCGATGAGCGCGCACGACCTCGTCATCCGCAACGCGTCCGTGGTGGACGGCACCGGCGCTGAACCACGGCAGGCCGATGTCGCTGTCGACGGCGACCGCATCACCGCCGTCGAGGCCAAGATCGGCGGTCGCGGTCACCGCGAGATCGACGCCGAGGGCCTCACGGTCACTCCTGGTTTCGTCGACATCCACACCCACTACGACGGCCAGGCGACGTGGGACCCGGTGCTCGCGCCGAGCAGCATCCATGGGGTCACCTCGATCGTGATGGGCAACTGTGGCGTGGGCTTCGCGCCTGCCAAGCCGACTCCAGATCAGCACGACTGGTTGATCGGGCTGCTGGAAGGCGTCGAGGACATCCCGGGCACCGCGCTCGCCGAGGGGCTCACGTGGGACTGGGAGACCTTCACCGACTATCTCGACGCGCTCGGTCGTCGCCGGTACTCGCTCGATGTGGCCACGCAGGTCGCGCACGCACCACTGCGCGTGTACGTGATGGGCGAGCGCGGGGCGAACCCCGACGAGACGCCAACCGTCGATGAGTTGTCGGCGATGGCCGCTCAGGTGAAGGCCGGCGTCGCCGCGGGCGCACTCGGGTTCACCACCAGCCGCACGTACATCCACCGGACCCGCGACGGCGCGCCGCTCGGCACGCGATACAGCTCGATCGACGAGCTCACTGCGTTGGCGAGCGCGATGGCCGAGACCGGCACCGGCGTGATCCAGCTGATCAGCGATGCCTACCAGTCTCCCGACGTGGACTACACGAAGGCAGAGATGGCGATGATGCGCTCGCTGGTGGCTGCCACCGGTCGTCCGCTGAGCATGACCGTGCAACAGCCCGAGCCACTTCCCGACCGCTGGCGAGAGATGATGGCGTGGGTCGATGGGTGCGTCGCAGCCGGACTGCCGCTGAAGACCCAGGTGTCCGCCCGCCCGATCGGCATCCTCCAGGGCCTCACCGCGACGCTGAACCCACTGATCCTGTGCCCCTCGTTCCAGGAGGTGGCTGCTCTGTCGCTGCCCGAACTGGTGCACTCACTCCGTGATGACGACCGCCGCACCCGCATCGTTGCCGAGCACGCCGCCCGCACGATCGATGGGATGCTGTTCGAGCTCACCAACGGCTTCCACAAGCTGTTCGCGATGGGCGACCCGGTGGACTACGAGCCGGATCCGTCCACGTCGATCGCAGCAATCGCTGCGGCGACGAACCGCAATCCGGTCGAGTTGGTGCTCGACCTGCTCGTGGAGCGCGACGGCAACCAACTGCTGTACATGCCGCTGTTCAACTTCGCCAAGGGCAACCTCGACGACGTCCGCGAGATGCTGCTCGCCCCCAACTCGCTGGTCGGCCTGAGCGACGCCGGCGCACACTGCGGCGCGATCAGCGATGGCAGCATGACCACCACGGCGCTCGCCCTGTGGTCGCGCGACCGGCGCCACGACCCGCTTCCGCTCGAACTGATGGTGCACCACATCACCCAGCGGACCGCGCAGCACGTGGGCTGGCACGACCGTGGTGTGGTGGCCCCTGGCTACCTGGCCGACCTCAACGTGGTCGACATGAGCACCCTCGCCGCACATCCGCCCCACATCGTGCACGACCTGCCCGCCGGTGGTCGTCGCCTGATGCAGACCGCCCGTGGCTACCGCCACACGTTCAAGCGTGGGGTCGAGACCTTCGCCGACGGCGAGCACACCGGCCGGCTGCCGGGCAAGCTCGTGCGCGGCCCCCAACCGACCCCCGCCTGATCGTGAGCTCGGCACGTGAGACGCGTGCTGCAGCAGACGGATCAGACTCAGGGGACGAAGCGGACGTACACGTTGCTGCCCCCGCCGCTCAACGAGCCACCCAGGTTGGTGGCCGTGGAGAGGAAGGCGATCGTGCGTCCATCGCCGCTGATGACCGAGTCGCGTGACGCACCGTTGGCCGGCGCTCCGGCGGTGTCGACGCTGAACGTCGCGGTGGTCACGAGCTCGGCGTCGTAGCGGTAGATCTCGCGCTGGCCGCTGAAGTCGGAGCTGAAGGTGATGTACCGCCCGTTGGCGTTGATCATCGTGTTCGCACCCTCGGTCTGGCCCTCGAAGGTCGACAGGCCAACCCGTGTGAGGGAGCCACCGGCTGCGGCAACACGGAAGACGTCCTCCACGGTGTTCGTGTCGCCGTCGACGAGGTCGGACATCGTCGAGTGGAACATCACCCACGCTCCGTCGGAGCTGATCGACGGGTCCTGCGCGACACCCGCAGCCGACGGCTGGTTGTTGGTGGCGCGGGTGACGAGCGTGGTGGTGTTGGCCGATCGGTTGCGCACGTAGATGTGGCGCACCGTTGAGTCGGACCCGCCGAGGCTGGTCTCGTTTGAGGAGAAGACGACCAGGTTGCCATCGTCGCTCACGTCGGGATCGAACGAACCGAAGCCACCGCTGGCTTGCGTGCCGCCGGCACCAACGCTGGCCCGCTCGGTGGAACTGGTGTTGAGGTCGCGGACGAAGACATCGATGTGGAGGTTGGTGTCACCTATGACGAGGTTGTCGCTCAAGGAGTTGAAGGCGACGTACCGACCGTTGCCGCTGATCGCCGGCCAGGTGGAATCGCCAGCCGTGCCGCCCGGGTTGGGCGTGCTCACCCGGATGGTGCTCCCCGAGGAGAGGTCGCGGACGTAGACGTCGAGCACCCCATTGGTATCCGTGGGAAGGAGGGCGGCGTTCGTGTGGAACGCGACGCGGCTCCCGTCGGCGCTGATCGACGGCTCCACCGATTCGCCATCGTCATTGCCACCCGACGAGGGGAGCGACACGCGGACGACCGAGTTCGTCTGGAGATCACGCACGAACACGTCGGTGCCAGGGTTGGTGTCGTTGGTGACGATGTTGTTCGCCGGGGATGCGAACGCGACGTACCGACCGTTCGCGCTGATCGACACGCCGGTGGCGCCGCCCGTGGCGATGCCATTGGTGCCTGCGTTCACGAGTCGAGTGAACGGGATGGGAGGTGATGGCGTGGTCGTGGTGGTCGTGACCACGTCGGCTGCAGGGAACCAGCCGAGCACGTCGACGACGACCTGGGTGGTGCCGGCCAGGTTGTAGATCGAGATCCGTCCGTTCACGCCCACCGGCACGATCACCATGTTCGACACCGTCTTGCCGGTCGACATGTTCAGGTTCGATGCGGTCGGCCGCAGCTGGCCGGCGGGGAACACGGTGAGGAAGCTGCCCAGCGTGGGTTCGGTGACGGTGACGTTCAGCGCCACGGCTCCGACTCCGGTTGCCGGCACACCGCCACGACCGAGCACCGAAAGGTCGAACGTGCGGTCGGCGTTCAACGCGCCCACGCCCTGGAACTGACCGTCGATCGTCACGAGCCCGGCACCCAGGCGAGTCTCCAGCAACCGAGCAGGGGTGAGGCCACCGAAGCTCGCACCCGCAGGGAACCAGCCGAGCACATCGACCACCAGATGCGTCTGGCCCGCCAGGTTGAACAACGAGATCTGACCGCCCGCGCCCACCGGCACGATCACCATGTTCGACACCGTCTGGTTGACCACCATGTTGAGGTTCGACGCAGTCGGCTGCGACGCACCCGTCGGGAACACCGTCACATAGCTCGCAGCCGTCGGCTCGGTCACCGTCACGTTCAACGCCACCGCACCCACACCGACCGCAGGCACACCACCACGACCGAGCACCGGCAGGTTCGTCGTCGACGCAGCACCGACCGCGCCGATCGCCCTGGAACTGACCGTCGATCGTCACGAGGCCGGCACCCAGGCGAGTCTCCAGCAACCGAGCAGGGGTGAGGCCACCGAAGCTCGCACCCGCAGGGAACCAGCCGAGCACATCGACCACCAGATGCGTCTGGCCCGCCAGGTTGAACAACGAGATCTGACCGCCCGCGCCCACCGGCACGATCACCATGTTCGACACCGTCTGGTTGACCACCATGTTGAGGTTCGACGCAGTCGGCTGCGACGCACCCGTCGGGAACACCGTCACATAGCTCGCAGCCGTCGGCTCGGTCACCGTCACGTTCAACGCCACCGCACCCACACCGACCGCAGGCACACCACCACGACCGAGCACCGGCAGGTTCGTCGTCGACGCAGCACCGACCGCGCCGATCGCCCTGGAACTGACCGTCGATCGTCGCCAGCCCACCACGAGTCTCGAGCAGACGTGCGGGAACGAGGCCGACGAACGATTCGGGAGCGGCGCCGGCGGGCGTGGTGCCGCCGAGGCTCACCAGCGCACCGGCGAACACCGCGGCGATCGCGCCGAAACGTGCCGCCCTGGTCCAGCTCCTCCGCATCCGTTGCACGCTAACCACGCTGGTCAGGGCAGAGCGACGGCGGATGGGCGTTCTTGACCAATCCGAGAACGACCCCACCCCTGGATGTGCCGTACGACCTACCTGGACGGGGACGGAGTGCGACCCGATCGCGCGTTCAGTGGGCAGTCAGCCACCAACGGGCCGCGAGGAGTTCGGGCACGAGCACCTCGGTGAGCAACGCGACCAACCGGTCGTCGTCGCCCGGGTACCGCACCTGCACCGTCCGGTCGCTGTCGGTGTGGTCGCGGTGGGTGTGGTCGCTGCGGGTGTGGTCGCTGTGGGTGTCGTTGCTGCCGATCGGGACGCCCTCGCCCACCATCACCGTGGTCGCCCCCCGCTGAGCGAGCCACGAGCGCGCGGCTGCGTCGTGTGGGCTGCCGGGAAACAACAGCGCCCGGTACTGCAACGTCTTGGTGAGGTACACATCGACGTGACTCCAGTCGCCCGTTTCGCAGCCGTCGGCCGGGCGGCGGGGCACCTCGCGCACCATCAACGCACCCTGGAGCGCGCTCGAGATGCGCTCGGACGGGGCGATCGCGTACACACCGTGTGGTCCGTCGAGGGCGGCGGTGACGTCGTCGAGCCACGAACGCTCGGAGAGCAGCATCTCGGTCGCGTCGGCACATCGACGCACCTTCTCCGAGAGCGAGAGGTCGATACCTGTCAGCTGCTCCTCCAACGCGAGCAGCGCGACCAGGGTGTGCTGGAAGCTGCGGCAGGCAACCCCACTGGCTTCGGGCTCGGCGAGCATCGGCACCACGTGCGCCGCACCGGCCGTGATCTTCGATCCGTCGACGTTGGTGAGCGCGGTGAAGCCGGGATGGCCCGCGACGAAGCCGAGGGTCTCCTCCGAGCCTCCGCTGGCCGAGATGCCCACCACCAGCAGGTCGGGCGAGGACGGCCACGACGCTTCGACCGAGGCAAGCTCGGCGACCGCGGCAACGCCGGCGCGCCTGAGTCGCAACGCGGCCGACTGGGCGGCGAAGAAGCTCGAACCCATACCCGTCAGCAGCACGCGCGCTGGCATCGCGGCGAGCTGCCAGCGCACCGCACCGTCGTCGAGTGCATCGGCGAGCGCACGCAGCACACGCGGCTTCATCTCGACGTCGGCGAGGAACGCGGCCGCGTCCATGTCAGACATCGGTGCCTCCCGGGCGAGTCGACGACTCGGTCATGTCTCCGCGCGGGAACAGGGCCTGCAGCGCAGCGTCGGGAACATACGCCCACGCCGGCAGGTGCAGCGCTGCATAGGCGTACTCGTGCAGTTCCTGGGCCACACGGAACGGCCACAGCAACCGGTCCTCCACGACGTGACGCTCGCGATAGGCGCGCTCGGCCGCGCCGACCGCAGCGACGATGAATGGGGTGACGTCGCCTCCTGGCCGTCGGCTGTTCGCCACCCGAGCGACGTGATCGAGGGACTGCAGCAGAGCAGCCAGATCACGTTCCACCGGCTGAAGTGCCAACCGGTCGTCCGATGCGGTCATCGGGTCCCCATCGAAGTCGATCAGCAGCAACCGATCGCCGGATCGGAGGAACTGGCCGGCATGCAGATCGCCGTGCACGCGCTGCACGGCTCACCTCCTCGATCCCGTCGAGGTCGGCGAGCGCGGCATCGATCTGTCCGAGCCGGACGCGCATTCGTCGGCCCACCTCGCCGGTCGTGTGCGTCACCGCCTGGTGCCGTCGCTCGGCGATCGCCGCACGCAACGGCGCGAACGACATCACCGAGGTGCCGGCCGTGGCGAGCGCGTGATGGAGATCGGCCGTGATCGCTCCCATCCGAGCTGCCGTGGTGACCAGCGCATCGAGCGCCACGGCGGCCGAAGGAGCACCCGACCCGTCGACACCGTCGAGCCAGCCGATCACGTCGGCGACGTACCACTCCCATCCGTCGGTGGCGCCGGCCACCAGCTCACTCACCACGGCGAGCACGGCTCCGGTGTCGTCGGTGACGGCGCCCACGTAGATGGGCATGTGAACGAAACCGCCCTCGGCGAGGTGATCGACGACGGCGAGGTCGGATCGACGCACCGGTCGGGTGAACCACTTCACCAACCATGTCTCGTCGACCGCGATCGATGTGTTCGCCTGGTCGGTCGACACCTGCCGCTCCACACCTGGACCGGCGTGGTCGGGCACGAGGCGGCGCACCGCATCGGAGGAAGCCCGGGGTGGCACCGCTCCCGGAGGAGGGTTCACGATCCGAGCACCACCGCGACCTCGACGCTTCCGGCACGCTGGTGCTCGACTCGTACGCGCAGGTCGTGGCCGGCCTCACCCCGCACGACCCATGTGGCCAGCGTGCGGTCGGGCGTGCCGTCCTGTTTGGCGGCAAAGCGTGCCGCAGACCGTCCTTGGAGCTGACCGAGCTCGAGACGTGCAGGCCCACCGAGCACCTCCACGCCCTCGATCGTCGCGGCGATGGGCAGCACGATGTGCTCCGTGCGTGCCTTCACGGTGACGTCGGTCGGGAGCCATCCGGTATTGGCAACACCGATCTCCACGCGCCAGGTGTCGGCACCCAAGGGCACGCTCAGAACGTGGAGCACCTCCAGCTCGGGCGCGGCGAGCGCCTGATGCACGGCGAACTCGGCGTGCGGGCGCACCTCCGCGGCGAGACGACCGAGCGGCGGGTTGGTCCAGGTGCACATGTCGTCCCAGCCACCGAGCTCGACCGGGCCGAGCTGCGGATGGTCGAACGCGTACCAGTCGGTGTACATCTCTGGATGGTGCTCGTCGGACCATTGCAGCACCGCGTGCTCCTCGGCCTCCGTCGGTCCGACGTACCAGAAGTGGGTGGACTGCTTCGTGCCAGTGGCCGCCTGGATCACGTCCCAGAACTCGGTCGTCCAGCCGAACAGACCGAGGTGCTCGTACACCCAGTCGTCGGCAGCGCCGCTCATGGTCACCTTCTTGTCCCAGGTGAAGTCCTCGAACACCGAGTGCACCGTGTAGCCGGTGAGCGCCACCCCGCGTTCGCCGAACTGGTTCCAGGTCCACACGTCGATCGGCGACAGGTTGCTGTCGGCAGTCGTGCTCGATGGGCGCAGGAGCACACCACCACTCGTGTGGTAGGCGTTGTAGCCACAGATGTTCGGACGGGCGATGATCGCGCGCACGAGTCCATCGATCTCGGGCTCGCTCAAGGGATGATCGCCACTGCCGCGCACGTTGGTGCCCCAACCCGCCGGGAAGTTGCGGTTCATGTCGAGGCCCTCGGCCGGCCGCGGTATCGGGACGGTGAAGCCGTCGTGGTCGACCACCTCGCCCTCGTACAGCATGCGGTACCTGGGCACTCCCGGGAGCGTGCCGTCGATCGGTACCGGCGTCATCAGTCGGGCGTCGAGCTCACTCACCATCCACGCGCCGTTCGGGTCGGGGATGCGCATCGAGAGGATGCGGCCGTCGCCGTCGATGTCCCGTTCGAAGAGTCCAGGAGCGCGGTGGGCGTCGCGCCACGGCCACGGCCGCACGCTGCTGCGCCGGAACTGCGGTGAGTCGGCGATCGCCCATTCCACACCGTCGGGGTTCACTCTCGGCACGACGTAGAACGTGCGCGTTCGCAACGCACGGGTGACGGTGTCGTCGGCGCCGAAGCCGGTCACCAAGTGGTGGATGAGGTGCTGCGCAGCAACGCCCGCCGTCACCTCGACCGAGTGGATGTTCGCGTCGACCCAGTGCGCAGGCTTGGTGTCGTGGGAGCCTGTGGAGGCGTCGGTGACCGTCGCCAGCCACAGGTCACGACCCTCGTACGAGGTGCCATACGACTCGATCGTGAGCAGGTTCGGATGCGCCGCCGCCGTGTCGTGGAGCCACTCGGTGAGCTCGTCGTAGCGCAGGTACCGATCGAAGCCGTAAGTCATGGCTGTGACGCTACCCAGCCCGCGGCACCCGGTTCGGAGTGCCTGGTTCGGGTCAGAACGCGATCACCGCGGGCTCGTAGTCGGCGGGCGGCCGGAAGCCCAGCAGCTCCAGCAGCGTGGACGCCACGTTGGCGAGGCCGGCACCATCGGGCGGGGCCATGCGGTACTCACCGTGCCACGCGGCGTCGTGGATCACGAACGGCACAGGGCTGAGGGTGTGCGAGGTCTTCGGCGAGCGCACACCTCCGCTCTCCGTGAACATGATGTCGGCGTTGCCGTGATCTGCGGTGTACACCAGCACGCCACCGAGATCGTCGATGACGGCGATCAAGCGCCCCATGCACTCGTCGATCACCTCCATCGCCTCGATCGTTGCGTGAAGGTGCCCGGTGTGGCCCACCATGTCACCGGAGGGGAAGTTGAGCCGACCGAACCGGTACTCGCCGGTGCGGAGCAGCTCGATCGTGCGGTCGGTGATCTCGCGCACCTTCATCGCCGGCGCGGTGTCGAACTGCACGTTGTCGCTGGGGATCTCGACGTAGGTCTCGAGGGATGCATCGATGTAGCCCGAGCGGTTGCCGTTCCAGAAGTACGTGACGTGGCCGAACTTCTGGGTCTCGCTGATCGCGAAGCTGTGCACGCCTTCGGCGCACAGGTACTCGCTGATCGTGCGCTCGATCACCGGCGGGTCGACGAGGTAGTTCTTCGGCACGAGGGCATCACCGTCGTACTGCAGCATCCCGCAGAAGAACACCGCAGGGTGTGGGGCGACGACGTCGCGATCGAACCTGGCGAAGTTCGGATCCTCGTAGGCCTGGGAGATCTCGATTGCTCGGTCGCCACGGAAGTTGTAGAGCACGACCGAGTCGCCGTCGTGCATCGTGCCCACCGGGATGCCAGCCTGATCGACCACGACGAACGCGTCGAGGTACTGATCGCCGACGTCGCTTTCGGCGTACATCGTCTCCACGGCGTCGGTGGCCGAGACGAACGGGCGGCCGACGCCGTGGGTGTGACATTCGAAGCCGCGCTGCACCATCGCCCAGTCGGCGCCGTAGCGATCCATCGTGATGGTCATCCGGCCGCCGCCGGACGCAATGCGGAAGTCGGCGCGATGCTGCTCGTTGATCTTCTGCAGCACCTGTTCGGTCTGGGCGATGTAGTCGAGCGCTGAACGCGCCGGCACGTCGCGACCGTCGAGGAGGATGTGGAGCCGGGCACGGGTGACGCCGTCCTCCGCTGCACGCTCGAGCAGGTGGTACAGCTGGTCGTTGCTCGCATGCACGTTGCCGTCGGAGTGCAGACCCAGGAAGTGCATCGTGTGAGCGCGACCGTGCTGGATCGCCGTCTGCCACACGGGATTGCGGAACAGGCTGCCGGTGGCGAGCGCTCGGTTCACCAGCTTCGCCCCCTGGGCGAAGATGCGGCCGGCGCCGATGGCGTTGTGGCCCACTTCGCTGTTGCCCATGTCGTCGTCGGACGGCAGGCCCACCGCGGCGCCGTGGGCGAGCAACGAGGTCGACAGTGTGGAGTCGACCAGCGCGTCGAGCGTGGGGGTGTCGGCTTCGGTGACCGCGTTCGACGGGCCGGGCGGGGCGATGCCGACTCCGTCGGCGATGACCAGCAGGAGCGGTCCGGGGCGACCCGCGAACGATGAGTTCCGGCGAGGGACAAGCGTGGGGGAGCGGCAGCGGTTGGATCGTCGGAAGCTGACATCGGCTCGCAGTGTACGACCGGGCTCGCGCGGCGAATCGGCCTGTTCGACGTCGTGGCATCTCTGTCACCCACGCATTGGCCGCACGTCACGCACGAGTTCACGAGCGGTCTATGCTCCGCTCCATGGCAAGCAAGAAGGCACACGTCGAACACCTGCGAAACATCCCGCTGTTCTCCAGCTGCTCGCAGAAGGACCTCGAGAAGATCGCCAAAGCCGGTGACGAGGTGACGATGCCTGCGGGCTCGCTCATCGTCGATCAGGGCCAGACCGGCCGTGAGGCCTTCGTCGTGCTCGCCGGCACCGTGACGGTCAAGCGCAACGGCAAGAAGGTCGTCAACCTCGGCCCGGGCACGATCGTGGGTGAGCTGTCCTTGCTCGACCACGGTCCCCGCACCGCGACGGTCGTGTGCGAGACCGACTGCACCTTCTTGCTGCTCAGCCAGCGCACCTTCCTCGGTGTGGTGGACGACGTGCCGGCGCTGGCACACAAGCTGCTCGCCTCGCTTGCGACTCGCATCCGCGATCTGGATCGTCAGTACTTCGGCTGAGCCGAGGAACGAGGCGAGGCCCACAGCAACCAGCTGAGCCGAGGAACGAGGCGAGGCCCACAGCAACCAGCTGAGCCGCCGAGCACGCACGGCGAGGCGATCTGCAGGCGGGCCGAAAGCGGTACCCCCGACCGGCGCGAACTACAGTTCGCGACGCCATGAGCACGCAATCGACTTCCGCCCCGGCTGAGACCCAGGTCCAGGGTCCCAAGCGCATCAAGCCGCACCAGCTGGTGCTCGGCATCGGCATCGGCATGGGTGTGTTCACCCTGCTCTCCGGTGTCGTGCCGCTGATCACCGGCTGGCACAGCGAGAGTGAGATCACCCGGGAGGTGTTCGACGGCATCCCGGGCCCACTCGTCGCTGCGTTCTACATGGTGGTGCCGGCGATGCTGGTGTGGGGAGCCTTCGCCTTCGCCGACCGGGTCAAGAACTGGGAGCGGGGTGCGCCCGATCGCCGCCGCACCACACCCAAGAACGTGAAGCGCCGTCTGGCCGACTTCCGGGCCGGCGTGTACATGCAGACCTTGCTGCGTGACTCCGCCGCCGGTCTGATGCACTCGATGATCTACTTCGGGTTCCTGGCGCTGCTCGGCGTCACCACCCTGCTCGAGGTCGACCATCAACTGCCCGTCGACCTGAAGTTCCTCCACGGCAAGACGTACATGGCGTACTCGGCCTTCGCCGACTTCGCCGGCCTCGTGTTCGTCGGCGGCATCGTGTGGGCGATCGTGCGTCGCTACGTACAGCGGCCGTATCGCATCCGCATCAAGACCAAGCCCGAGCACGCGCTCATCCTCGGTGTGTTCCTTGCGATCGGCCTGTCGGGCTACTTGGCCGAGGGCTTCCGCATCGCCGAAGACGGCATGCAGAGCTTCGAGAAGTGGAGCTTCATCGGCTACCCGATCGCCCAGGTCTTCGACGGGATGAGCCCTGACAACCTCGAGCTGTGGCACCAGATCTGGTGGGGCGCCCATGTGGTGAGCTTCCTCGCCTTCCTGGCGATCTTGCCGATCACGATGCTGCGCCACATGTTCACGTCGCCGTTGAACATGTACTTGAAGGACCGCGATCGCCCCAAGGGTGCGATGCGGGCGATGCCGAACCTGACCGAGACCTCGCTCGAGACCTTCGGCGCCAGCGTGGTGGAGGACTTCACCTGGAAGCAGCTGCTCGACACCGATGCATGCACGATGTGCGGTCGGTGCACCAGCGTGTGCCCGGCGCACGCCACGGGCAAGCCGCTCGACCCGCGCGAGATCGTGCTCAAGACCGGCGAGGTGATGGCCGCGTCAGCAGCCCATGGTCATGTGAGCCCGCCACTCAGCACCGACGCCGAGATCACCATCTCGTCGAACTCGCTGTTCGAGCGCATCTCGGCTGAAGAGATCTGGAGCTGCACGAGCTGCAAGGCCTGCGACGAGATCTGCCCCGTCAACATCGAGATCCTCGACAAGATCCTCGACATGCGGCGCTACCTGTCGCTGATGGAGAGCAACTTCCCGGCCGAGCTCGGCAACGCCTACCGAGCCATGGAGAACCAGGGCAACCCGTGGGGGATGAACCAGGGCGAGCGCGCCGACTGGGCCAAGGGCCTCGACGACGTCACCGTGCTGGATCCGGGCGAACCGATCACTGCCGAGTACCTGTACTGGGTGGGCTGCGCCGGCTCGTTCGACGACAAGAACAAGAAGGTCACCCAGGCGATGGCCAAGCTGCTCGGGCGTGCGGGCATCGACGTCGCGATCTTGGGTCCGAGCGAGATGTGCACAGGCGACTCCGCCCGCCGCTCGGGCAATGAGTACCTGTTCCAGATGCTGGCGATGCCGAACATCGAGATGCTCAACGGCATGGGCGTGCGCAAGATCATCGCCCAGTGTCCGCACTGCTTCAACACGCTGAAGAACGAGTACCCGCAGCTCGGCGGTCACTACGAGGTGATCCACCACACCCAGCTGCTCGAACAGCTCATCGACAGCGGCCAACTCGATGTGAGCCAGGCCACGCTCGACGAGCGCATCACCTACCACGACAGCTGCTACCTCGGTCGCCACAACGACGTGTACCTCGCGCCGCGAAAGGTCGTCGGCTCGATCAAGGGCATCGAGATCGTCGAGATGCAGCGCAACGGCACCCAGGGCATGTGCTGCGGCGCCGGCGGCGCCCGGATGTGGATGGAGGAATCGATCGGCACCAAGGTGAACGACGAGCGTGCGCTCGAGGCGATCAGCACAGGTGCCACCCGTGTGGCAACGGCGTGCCCGTTCTGTTACATCATGCTCGACGACGGCGTGAAGGCGGCCGGCGTGGAGGAGGACCAGATGAAGGTCGCCGACATCTCGATCCACCTGCTCGAGGCGATCGAGGCCGGCGAGCGCAAGCTGGCCAACCAGGATGCGCCGCTCGCCCACACCATCGCGCCGTCGACCAGTCCATCCAGCGTTGGCTCCTTGGCCAACGAGGAGGCAACGGTCCAGGCTTTCGCCGGCACGGCGACGCTCACGGCCGGCGACGTCACGCCTGACAACTTGGGTCTGATCGTCGGGATCGGCCCGGCGCTGGAGAAGGTGCTGCACGATGCGGGCGTCCTCACCTTCGACTCGCTCGCCGCACTGACGCTCGAGCAGCTGCAGGACATCCTGCCGAACTTGCACGACGCAGCTGCCGCCAAGCACGACTTCATCGGTCAGGCAAAGGTGTTCGCCCAGGCAAAGGCCGACGGGATCGACCCCGCCACCATCGCCCGCGACAACCAGGCGACCTGATCGCCCGATCGAGTCCCCTGGCTCTCAATCGCGTCGGGGGCGAGTCGGTTGACGACCCAGACCACCTCCGACGACGCTGATCAGCGCGAGGTGTCGAAATCTCGAAGGGCGTTGGCGACGGCGCGCAGGTCGTGCGGCTCAGTCGCCGGGTGCATGG
Organism: uncultured Acidimicrobiaceae bacterium; assembly: GCA_963791635.1. Taxonomy (GTDB): domain Bacteria; phylum Actinomycetota; class Acidimicrobiia; order Acidimicrobiales; family Ilumatobacteraceae; genus VFMC01. The sequence continues at coordinate 4,773 of CAWBTC010000017.1, read as the reverse complement.
CCGACAACCCGTAGAGGCGCTCGACGGTGCGCTCGTCGAGAGTCGACGATTCGGTGCGGGTCAACGAACCCGTGAGGTGACGGAGGATCAACGCCCGCTGCTCCATCTCGACAGTGTGGCCCCGCATCAGTCCGATGGGAACGGTGTGGGCAACACCTTGACCGAAGTCGAACGAATCGAACGAAGTCGAACGAAGTGATCTGCGGGCGGTGTCGAAGGACGGCCGCAGGCTTGGCTCAACCTTCCTGGAAGTTCTCCCAGTACCGGCTCGGAGTCGGCCCGCGTTGACCCTGGTACTTCGAGCCGCGAGCACCCTTGCCGTATGGGTTCTCGGCCGGTGTGGTCATCTGCATGAAGCTCACCTGGCCGATCTTCATGCCGGGATAGAGCGTGATCGGCAAGGTGGCGATGTTCGTCAGCTCGAGCGTGATGTGTCCGTCGAACCCGGCGTCGATGAAACCGGCCGTGGAGTGGATGATCAGCCCGAGTCGTCCGAGCGATGACTTGCCCTCGATGCGGGCCACGAGGTCAGTTGGAACACCGATGCGCTCCGCAGTGCTGCCGAGCACGAACTCGCCGGGGTGGAGCATGAACGCGTGGCCGTCGGCGATGGTGATCAGCTCGGTCAGATCCGCCTGGTTCTGCTTCACGTCGATCACGGCCGAGGTGTGGTTGCGGAAGACACGGAACAGGTCGCCGATGCGCACGTCGATCGAGGACGGCTGGATCATGGTTGCGTCGAACGGCTCGATGATGATGCGGCCACTGTCGATCTGCTCTCGCAGTGTCCGGTCGGAGAGGATCACGGCGCAAACCTACTAGTGGAGGCGGTCCGCCAGGTTCAGAGCCGACAGGTCGACGCCATCGGCGAGCGTGATCGCCGTCGGTGACGTCAGTCGAGCGGCGTGCGCCGCAGCAGTGCCGGGATCGGCGTCTGGGCGAGTCGGGGAGAAGCGATCAGTACGGCCGCCGACCAACAGGCGAAGCTCACCCAGTCGTTGAGGTGCACGCCGTGTGTCTCACTCAGCCGGATGAGGGTGGGACCCGACCATGGGTTCGTGTTCACGATCCAGCGCAGGCCGACCACAACAAGGGTGAGCGCGACGGAAAGGCGCACGGGACGAAGGAGCACGCATCGTCATCGGCAGATGTCAGCTCCAACTTGAGCAGAAAACCTCGAAATCTCGACGGCCCGATGAGCAGGCCCGATCCGCCCCGCAGATGACGACTGGGGGGTTCGGCCGCTAGTCTTTCGCCCACCACGACGAGCCTTCCGCAACCTGGCGGGCCGCCGATGCGGGTGTAGTTCAGAGGCAGAACATCAGCTTCCCAAGCTGAGAACGCGGGTTCGATTCCCGTCACCCGCTCCAACAGTCCTGGTAGATCTGGCAACTGTCGGCGTGATGTTCTCAGCTTCCGCCTCGCTGACCAGCGGAGTCTTTGGGGTCTGTGATTGCGTGGTCGCTGCTGTTCGTCGTGGTAACGGCGTCGTCGATCTTCGCTGCACAGCGCGGTGCGACACCATTCCCATGTCGCTGGTGCACGAATGTTGCACGATCACATAGCCCGATCGGCCCCTCAAGCGTCAAGTACGTGCCCGCACTCTTGGCTCAGCGGTGCGTGTTGTGGCGCCGGAGAAGGGCCGAACTCGCCCCGACCCGGGGTTCGGACCGTCCTAGCAGGTCAGTAGAGGCCGTCCCGGTAGTTCTGTTCGAGATCGGTCGCGACCAGTTCCACGAACTTCTCGTCGCCCATAATTGCGCCGATCTGCTCAGCGATGGGGTGGCGGTCGGCTTCGGCTTCGTCAGGCGAGGCCCACAGCTTGGCGCGGATCATCGCTTTGCCGCAGTGGAAGAACGCCTCCTCCACCTCGACCACCGTCGCCATCAGCGCAGGCTTGCCCGACACCGCGAGCCGATCGAGCAGCTCCGGATCGCGTGTCAAGTGGGCAGTTCCGTTGACCCGATAGGTCTCGCGCTGTCCCGGGACCATGAAGATCAGACCGATGCGGCCGGTGGCCAGAATGTTCCGGGGCCCGAAGCCGAGAGCGTTCCCTTTCCGTTCGGGGATTGCGAGCGTCTTGGAGTCGATCACGTGGACGAATCCGGGTGGGTCTCCCTTGGGAGATGCGTCCAGCCGGCCGTCGGCATCGCACGTGGCGACCACGACGAACGGAGAGCGCTCGATGAACTCTCGGGCCGTGTCGTCGACCTCGGTGAGGAGCTTCATCTTGACCCGCTCGCCAGGTGAGCCGATCAGTGCCCCCAATTCGGCTTCGGTCGTCACAGTGTGCTGGCCGGAGTGTTGCGCCGGCGACATATCGGAAGCCTGCCACGATCTGGGTGACCGAACGTAAGGTCGAGCGCTGTTCACGTCGCTCGGACCGACTTGAGGGCACAGAGCTGCGTTGGCGTCGCCGAGCTCGTCTTGTGTTCCTGGGGCGCCGAACACCGGATCATCGCCCGCCGGGTGTCGACTCTCAAACCTGCTTTGGCGGCGTCCGAGGCGTTGCATCGTCGCGATCGGCCCAGCGACCGAAGCTGAGCATCGCATAGAGAAACCCGCCGGTGAACACGACGACAGAGACGATCGAGCCAGCGATGAAGAGGCCTTTTTGGTCATTGCGGAGGACGCCGATGTGCAAGAACAAAGGCACCGAGCGCAAGAATCGATGGTACCCAGACACCGACGTATGTGCGTTCAGGCGACCTTCGATGTCACCGTCCGCCTGGAAGTAGAGAGTGACGCTCAGCAGGAAGCTCGCGAAGGCTGCCAGCAGGAACGTGCCCTTCAGGATTCGTTCGGGATTCATTGCTCTCACATTCGCACGGTCCCGAGCAGACCACCCCAGCGAGCGTCAAGAAACGCCCGTCATGGTTCGAGACTGACGGTCCCGAGCAGCGCGCTGCTCGGGACACGACGGCCCGGACCGTTCCGCCTCTATCGACGACCTGTGCGGCTGGCCAGTCGGGCCAGCTCGATGAGCTCGTCGAGAGTTCGGCCGGAGCACCGACGATTGCGGGTGTGCCGGCTGCGCGGCAACGCCACTGCGGTTTCGCTCGCGATGCTCGCGGTGTCGGAATTCGTCGAGGTGATCACTGCCACGCCCATCGTGCTCTCCGCGCAGAAGCGCACGAGTTCGTCAGGCGGCATGTTGCTGCCGAGGTGCTCGACGTGCCAACTGTCCTGTCGCAGCGCCGCGGCGGCCATCGTTGTCGGCAGCGAGTGGTGATCACCACTGACTGCGGCGACGAGCGCTCCCCCGTGCGACGCCCTCGTGGGTTTGGTGCGAGCTCACCGATGACCCGTTCCACGATCGCCGATGCACGGTGCTCGACCCAGATCGTCAGGCTCCGTCATGCCACGACGTCCCGATGCGAACGAGCGGAGGGACGAACACCTCTCTGGATGAGCTTCGCGATCGAAGTTCCTTCGTTCAGAGGCTCAGGGCGGGCCGCCGGGCGGCCGGCTCATCGCCGACGACCAACGCATCGTGCATCCGCTTCGCCGAACGTTCGAGTCGTGGTGCGCCGGGTGGTTGTGGATCGCGGCCGTGTGGCGCTCGACCATCGCTGCATCGAGTGCCCCGAGCGACCATGTAACGGCCCCCGACGAGCTCCGCCTGGAGGCGACCGCTACGCACCCATCCGTAGGCGGTCTGGTAGTGAACGCCCAGTTCGGCGGCGGCGCTCCGAAGGTCGAGTGGCGCTCCGTCCGTCTCGCTCACCCCGACAGACTAGCCCCCAGCAACAAATCACACTATAAGTAGCTAATTAGGACTAAGGATCGCTAACTTCCTCGTCGGGTCGCATCGTTGCGACCCCAACCCAAGGAGCGTCCATGGAACTCGTCCTGCGTGAGGGTCAGTACAACCTGATCTACAACGCCTTCTCATTCGTCATCGCCTGCATGGGCGCGTCGGCGCTGTTCTTCCTGCTGAGCCGAACCGCATCGCCCGCGCCACCGCATGGCAGTGACGATCTCGACGCTCGTCGTCGGCATCGCCCTGTACCACTACTTGCGGATCTTCAGCAGCTTCTCGGAGGCGTTCAGCTTCGTCGACGGTCGCTGGGTCCAGGACGGCGGCCGTTCAACGAGGGCTACCGATACGTGGACTGGCTGCTCACCGTGCCGCTGCTGCTGGCGGAGCTGGTGATCGTGCTCAAGCTGTCCAAGAGCAAGACCCGCAGCCTCATCGTCCGGCTCTCGATCGCTGCGGTGGCGATGATCGCCCTGGGCTGGCCAGGCGAGATCGCCGACCCCGAGTCCACCGCGCGCACGGTGTGGGGAGTCGCCTCGACGATCCCGTTCCTGTACATCTTGTACGTGCTGTTCGTGGAACTCGGCAAGTCGCTGGGTCGGCAGAGCCCGCATGTCCGCAAGCTGGTCGACGGCCTGCGCTACGTGATCCTGGCGACGTGGGGCGTGTACCCACTGGCCTACATCGCCCCTTCAGTGATCGACAACGCAGCCACGGCCGAAGTCGCCCGGCAGGTCGGCTACTCGATCGGCGACGTCCTCGCCAAGCCGCTGTTCGGCCTGTTGGTCTTCGCCATTGCGCTCAGCAAGTCACACGCCGACGGCTACGAGCTCGCCGGACTCGACGATGATTCCATCGTGGCGCCCGACGACGTCAGCGACTCTCACCGCCGCCTGAACAGCGCCCCGACGCCCCGACACCATCACCGTGGTGTCGGGGGCTGGGGTGTCGTGCGAAGTCGCAGACCGCGAGGCGCGAAGAGGCGATGATCCGTGAACAGCAGCAAACCGTTG
>CAWBTC010000016.1:0-71602 GCA_963791635.1 uncultured Acidimicrobiaceae bacterium | reverse complement strand
GAACTGCCGATATGCCCGGCCCCGTCACTTGGTGAAGCGCCGCCGTCCAGGTCGCCAGTTCATTGAGCACGCAGGGCTGCGACGAGCGACAGGGTGCAGCCGCTGAGGCTCAGAGCATCCTGATCAGCGCGCAGTCTTGCGACCGTTGGCGCGGCAAAGGCGAAACCGAACAAGGTGAACGCAAGGCCGACGGCATACACCCAACCGGGCCCGATCGAGATGTAGACCGCGAACGCGATGAGCGAGCACGCCTCAGCGAACGCGATGCGGAGGAAGAACCTCGTGCGGTACGTCGCGGCGAGGGTCGCAGGGGTCGAGCAGTCAAGTGGCCTGGGAAGAATCCGTTGGAGCGCGAGGCAGATGACGCCCACACCAACAACGATCGGAACTGCGAGAGCCGGCCGGTCGGGTTGCTCGGGATCGACGTCGCCCAGAACCACAACAACAACGCCGATCAGCACCACCGCTACGCAGAAGCGAACGAAAATGCTGCGGAGCAGCTGCAGCGAATCCGCACTGTTCTTCGCCATGCTGGGACCACTTCGCGGCACAAGGCCCGACACCAAGGTCTTCCACGACAACTGCCAGCCGGGATCATCGCCGAGGTCGTCGAACACTGCACATGTCTACTCCGGCCACCCGGGTCCATTCCGGGCTGGGCCGCCCCGATCTGTCGCAGGCGAGCAGCTCAAGCCACGGCTTCAGGTAGATGACGGTTGCGTGGTGCTGGACGATCAAACGGAACGCGCCTCAAGCGTTGGGATCGACCACCGGTTCCGCACCGCCGTCATGGCCTGCCCGCCGGCGCTCGTCGTCGATCTGGTCTTGAATCTCGAGGAAGTGCCGAGCGTCGACTTGGCAATCAACACACACGAAGACGTCGCCAGTAGCCGACCAGCTCCCCGGAGCCTTCGTCCGGTGACAGACCGCGCACACACCAAGCGAGTCGAGCATCCCCGCATCCTCGCGTGCCGGCACCGCTTTGCACCCCACCCGTGGGCCCCTGATGCCACCGTGGAGCCGGAGATGGCCAGCGATTCGCGTGGTCCGTTTCACTTGATACATGTGGACCTCCGCCGCTGGCCGTGCATGCCAGGCGGTCAGAAGGTTGATTTCGACCGCCGAACGGCGATGTATCAGATATGTATCAAAACGGCTGATACCAACCCGTACCAACGAGTCCCACCCCGTCCGGCGATCAATGTATTTGCCCTGCTCAGCGGCATGATCTGATACATGGCGGCACGAGACGGACGGGCTCGATTTCCACTACGGATCAGAAGGTTAGGGGTTCGAGTCCCTTCGAGCGCGCTGAACGGCACCGGCTGACCGCTGGAGTCGTGACAGAGGAAGGCTCCGCCAACGGGCGGGGCCTTTTGTCGTTTTTCGACCCATGCATCAGCGAAGTACAGAACGGAGACTCGGCTGCGCTACCGAGCGAGGTCGGCTTCGCTCACGAACTGGTAGTGCCATTGCTCGGGCGAGCCCTCATCGACGAGGACGTACATGCCACCTTCGACTTCGATCTCGAATGGCGGCGGAAAGTGCACGGCACGTCCCAAGCTTGGGCCGCCTTCGCACCAGATGAGCATTCGTTCGCCCGTCTCCACGACCACGAGTATTGCAGCGGCCGCCGAACGGCAGCTCGGCTTGGGTCAGACGGCGAGCACTTCGACACGGCATCGGATGCCGGCGCGTAAGAGCCTGGCGTCGGCGGTGACGAGGGGTGTAGTCGAGCGATTCCGCGAGTGCCATCTACGCAGCATCGTGTCGGGTGACGTTGGAGCGCAGTTCGTGGGCGCGCACCATCAGCGGACCGGTCGGAAACCGATCCATCGGGAGCGCGACCGGGTCGTCGACGGCTGCTTGTCGCCTCGGACGAGCTCGGGCCTGGCTTGCCGACCAGGGCCACCGATCCACACAGTGAGTCAGTCCGGATGCCTCGCGAAGAGCGCACATCCTGGGCACTCCGCGCCTCCCTTCGCGTGGCAAGGTTGCGGGGTGGAGCCGCCCGTCGAGATCCGGGATCTTGAGCGCAACGAGCTCCCGCGTGTCGGCGAGATCGACCGCACCGAGCGCATCGACGTCCTCTTCGAGCAACGTGGTACGGAACTCGTCGCGCGCCGAGGGACTTGGAGCGCGCCCGCTTGGAGTCCGGACGGACACGGCGAACACTCCGTCGACGCGCAGCACCGAGCCCTCGTGCACCACGTCGACGGTGGCGGAATCGCGCGTGGCGCGTTCTCGAACGGACGGCTTGTTGGCATCGGAGTCGTCGTGCCGCACATCCGAACCGCGATTGCTCAGCTCGGATTTCTCCACGTCAGCCAGGGCTTCCGGGGCGCAGGTATCGGCCGCCGACTCTCCGTCGAGCTGGAACTGATCGCACGCCGTTCCGGTGACACCGAGATCATCGTCAGCGCGACGCCGACCGAGAACACGGTGCGCTTCTACCTGGCTCGCGGCTATCGGCCCATGGCGCAGCCGCTGCCGGAGCTCCTCGAGCTGGAGCCCGAAGACATCCACATGGGAAAAGTGATCTGAGCCAACACGCTTCCCTGTGGCGCGAAGGGGTCGGGCGATCCGGCGCCGTATCGCGGCAGCGGACGGCGTCCGAGAAGCGGCTTGGCTGAGGGGTCGGAGAGCGAGGTGGAGTCGAAGTGCTTCGTCGAGGTCCGTCTGAGTTGGGCGTTCAGTACGCCGATTCGTCGACCGAGGCGTTCGATGGCGATCGAGCGCACTTGCTCTGCCTGCGCTTTGGAATCGACCGACAGGCCCGTTGCGCTCGCCGGCAGCAGGACTTGAAACGGGTGCCCCGATCGGCCTGTCGTGGGACGTGATCGGCGCCGAGCTCGGCACGACGCGCCAGGGGGCACGCCAGCGTTTCGAGACGCTCGACGCCTTCGACGCCACCCGCCGCCAGCGAGCTCGCTGACACTCGCAACACTTCGACGCCGATGGGCGCTGCAGGTCGCGCGGACGAAGCTCGGCGCGAGTCACGATCAGACGGCTGACTCCTAGCCTGACGGGATGCCCTCGTCACCCGACCGCCGGCCGTCGGCCGCGGTGGTGGGAGGTGGCCCGGCGGGGCTCATCGCGGCGGAGGTGCTGGCCGCGAGCGGGTGGACGGTCGTGGTGCACGACCACATGGCGTCCGTGGGCCGCAAGCTCTTGCTCGCCGGTCGGAGTGGGCTGAACATCACCCACAGCGAATCGATCGAAGACCTGCTCACCCGTTACGGCACCGCCGGCCCACGGCTCGAACCCGCCCTACGGGCCTGGGATGCCGCAGCGCTGCGGGCATGGTGCGCCAGCCTCGGCGAGCCCACCTTCGTGGGATCGAGCGGGCGCGTGTTCCCCTCGTCGTTGCGGGCCACACCGCTGCTGAGGGCCTGGCTGGCACGCCTCGTCGAGGCGGGTGTCACGATCGAGACGCGCCATCGTCTCGTCGGCTTCGGCGAGCGGCCCCGCACCATTCGGCTCTCGTCACCGGCGGGCCCGATCGAGCAGACGGCCGATGCGGTCGTGCTCGCCCTGGGCGGCGCCAGCTGGCCGCGGGTCGGCTCTGACGGCGGCTGGGTGGAGGTGCTGCGAGCCGCCGGTGTGGACGTCGCGCCGTTGCGGCCGGCGAACTGCGGCCTGTGCTCCACATGGCGATCCGACTTCCTCAACCGTCACGAAGGCACACCGGTGAAGAACGTGACGCTGGTCCTCGATGGCGTCGGGGTGCGCGGCGACATCATGATCACCGCTGCGGGAATCGAAGGCGGCCCCGTCTACGCGCTTGCTGCCAACGCCCGCGACGCGATCGAACAGGGTGGCACGTGCACGCTGACCATCGATCTCCAACCTGATCGAACGCTCGAGCAGCTGACCGAACGTCTCGCCCGAGCGCGTCGTGGCGATTCCACCAGCACCGTGCTGCGACGCAGCGCCGGCCTCTCTCCGGTCGCTGCGGCACTCGTGCGCGAGCTCGGTGGTCGCCGGCTGCCCACCGAGCCGCCGGCGCTGGCTGCACTGGTGAAGGGGCTGCCGTTCGTCACCGTCGCGACGATGCCGATCGACAGGGCGATCTCGTCTGCCGGAGGCGTTCGCCTCGAGGAGGTCGACGAGCGGTTCATGCTCCGCCGCCGACCCGGCGTGTTCGTGGCCGGCGAGATGCTCGACTGGGAGGCCCCCACGGGCGGGTACTTGCTGCAGGCTTCGTTCAGCACCGCTGTGGCCGCAGCGAATGGAGCGATCGCGTGGTTCAGCGAGCAGGACCCTGTCGCAGAGCGCAAGGCTGGGGTGCGATGACCACCGATCGCCCGCACGAGCCGAGCGTCGACTCGAGCGACACGGCGTACGTGGAGGTCGATGCCGGTGACACGCTGTGGCGCTTCGAACGGCGATTCCTCACCTCGAACTGGACCTGCATCTGGGGCCGTGGCTGCCACGGCATCGGCCCCGAGAAGGCCGCGCACCTGGGCCACGGCTGCTGCTCGCTCGGCGCCGAGCTCGACGGCCTCGACGAGGCGCGCAACGTGGCGGCGCTCGCAGCCACGCTGACCGCCGAGAGATTCCAGTTCCGCGCTGAGGCTGGAGCCGGCGGGGTGTTCAGCGATGACACGTTCACCAACACCCGCGTCGTCGATGGCGCCTGCATCTTCCTCAACCGGACCGACTTCGTCGGTGGGGCTGGGTGTGCGCTGCACCTTGGTGCGCTCGACGCCGGCGAGTCACCGATCGATTGGAAGCCGTCGGTGTGCTGGCAGTTGCCGGTGAAGGTGGACTGGGAGATGTGCGACGACGTGGAGATCGCCACGGTGCACGGGTGGACCCGCGACGACTGGGGCGATGACGGCGACACCATGGCCTGGTGTTGCACGGAGGAGCCCGAGGCGTACATCGGCGACCGGGCGGTGGTCGAGTCGCTCGCCGAGGAACTGGCCGCGATCACCGGTCACGAGGTGTACGTCGAGCTCCGCCGTCGCATCGGCTGACCGGGCGTCGCAGCCCAGGGCGGACCCGGTCCGCGGATCGCAGCGGTCCGCAGCCGCACGCGCGATGAGCGATGATTTCACAGCGCTGCCATCGTCCAATCGTGGCACTCGTCGGCACTCGTGACGTGTCATCGAACACGACCATCAACGACCATCAGACGACCATCAGACGACCATCAAACGACCATCCACGACAGGACCGCCATGACCGACCTCGCTGGAATCCCACGCCACGACCTCGAGCCGTCGCTTCGCCACATGCCACCCGATCTCGATGGTCCGATGCTGCTCGTCGGCACCCGGAAGGGCGCGTTCATCCTGGTGTCGGACGGCGCACGCGAGCAGTGGGCGACGACCCCACCGATGTTCCTCGGACACATCGTCCAGCACCTCGTGATCGATCCACGCGATGCCACGACGATGGTGATGGCCTGCAAGACGGGCCATCTTGGTCCGACCGTGTTCCGCTCGACCGACGTCGGTGTCACCTGGACCGAGGCGAGCCGCCCGCCGGCGTTCGTCCCGGGTGACGCACATGGGCGAGCCGTCCGCACCGTCTTCTGGCTCACTCCTGGGCACGCCGACGAGCCTGGAGTCTGGTACGCGGGTACCTCGCCACAGGGTCTGTTCCGTTCGAGCGACGGTGGCGACACGTGGGCGCCGGTCAGTGGTTGGAACGACCATTCGAACTGGGGCACGTGGGCCGAGTGGCCCGACACCGAGGGCACGCCCGACGGCTCGCTGCTGCATTCCGTGATGGTCGATCCCCGCGACGCTGCGCACCTCTACATCGGGCTCTCGGGCGGGGGAGTGTTCGAATCGGCCGACGGAGGTCTCGATTGGCGGCCGATGAACACAGGCTGCACCGTCGACTTCCTGCCCGATCCGAATCCCGAATGGGGCCAGGACCCGCATTGCGTGCGGATGCATCCCACCCAACCCGATCGGCTGTACCAGCAGAGCCACTGCGGCATCTATCGCATCGACCGGCCATCGGATCGGTGGGAGCGCATCGGCGACAACATGCCGCCCGAGGTCGGTGACATCGGGTTCCCGATCGAGCTGCATCCACGCGATCCCGACACGGCGTGGGTGTTCCCGATGGACGGCACCGAGGTGTGGCCGCGCACCAGCCCCGACGGCCGGCCGGCTGTCTACGTCACCCGCGACGCAGGCGCGAGTTGGCACCGACAGGACCGCGGCTTGCCGGCCCGCGGCTGGTTCACCGTGAAACGGCAGGCGATGTGCGCGGACGGCGGGACCCCGCTGGGCCTCTACGTCGGCACGACGAGTGGGGAGATCTGGGCGAGCGCCGACGAGGGCGAGAGCTGGCGCTGCATCGCCGCGCACCTCCCCGAGATCTACTCGTTGGAGATCGGGGCGCGTTGATGTCTCCGAGCGAGGTCACCCAGGTGCGGCGGTGAAGGTGCGCATCCCCACGCCGCTGCGGTCGTACACGGCCGGTGAGGCCAACGTGACGGCCGAGGGTGTCACCGTTCGCGAGCTGCTGTCCGACCTCGATCGCCAGTTCCCCGGGATCGGGTTCCGTGTGGTCGATGAACAGGGACAGCTGCGTCAGCACATGGTGGTATTCCTCGGCCAGGAACGATGCCGTGAGCTCGACACCTCGCTCGACGGCATCGACGAGGTGGTGCTGATGCAGGCGCTGTCGGGAGGCTGATCCGCTGCCTGGTCCAAGCGGCGGTCGATGCGGCGGTCGCTCGGCGCCCACGTCGTGACCGTCGACCCCCGTGGCCGATGCCCGACTTCTCCCCGGAGACGGCAGACTGGTGAGGTTCTCGGGATGGCGGCCCGGTCGATCAACATCGAGGAGTCCCATCGTGAAATCACGTCCCCGACGCCGCACGACCGGCAATACCGGCATTTCCGGCATTTCCGGCATTTCCGGCATCGTCACGCTCATCCCGCTGCTCGCTGCAATGAGCATCGCCGCGTGCAGCGACGGCGACGGCACGGTGGCCGCCGAAACCGCGACGGTGTCCACCGTCGCGAGCACCACGTCTGTGGCACCCACCACGTCGGTAGCCCCCACCACCACCACGCCGGCGTCGACGACGACCACCGAGGCCGTCACGACCACGACCGAGCCGCCTCCCCCGGTGTATCCGCTGACGGGAGTGCTGGCGAGCAACCCGTTCATCGCCGCGCTGCCGGCGCTCGTCGTGAAGATCGACAACGCGCCGGGTGCTCGTCCGCAGAGTGGGATGAACGAGGCCGACATCGTCGTGGAAGAGATCGTCAACGACAACCTCACACGGTTCGCCTTCGTCTTCCAGAGCCAGGGGGCAGACCCCGTCGGCCCGATCCGTTCGGGCCGCCTGCAGGACATCGACCTGTTCGGTTCGTTCAACCATCCGCTGTTCGCATGGAGCGGTGGCAACCGCACCGTCACCAACGCCATCCGGGCGAGCGATCTCGTCGACATCGGTCCGAGTCGAGCTCCGGTGTACTTCCGGTCGAGCGCTCGCTCGGCTCCACACAACCTGTACTCCGACACCGGCTCGCTCTGGAGCCAGGCACCCGAGGGGTCGCAGCCGCCCCAGCAGCAGTTCTCGTACCGCAGTGACGGCGAAGCGGTGGCGGGGGTGCCCAGCCCTGGCGCACTCATCACCCTCGACTCGATCGACGTGCGTTGGGAGTGGGACGAGGCGGTTGGTCTGTACCGGCGCACGATGGAGAACCGGCCGCACGAGGACGCACTCGGCGGACAAGTGACGACCAACAACGTGGTGGTATTGGAGATGACGTACCTGCCCGGCATCTCCGACAGCCCAGACGCGCAGACGATCGGATCCGGCCGTGCATTCGTCTTCACCGGTGGCCGGTACATCGCCGCGACCTGGACCCGCAGCGACCGGCTGGTGCCGTTCACCTTGACCGCTGAAGATGGGGCGGTGGTGGAGCTCACTCCCGGACGCACGTTCATCGAACTGCCCCGCGTCCACAAGACGATCCCGCGCCCGGCGGCCTGAGGGGATCAGCCGACGCGGATCAAGCCGTTGCGGATCGCATAGCTCACGGCCTCGAGGCGGGAGTGCACGTTGAGCTTGCGGATGATGTTGTTGACGTGGTTGCGAACCGTGTTGACGCTCACGTACAGGTCGGCGGCGATCTGCTCGGTGGTGAGCCCGTCGGCGAGCCGGCGCAGCACCTCGGTCTCACGAGCCGTGAGTGTCTCGGTGGTCACCGTTCCCGGGCGCAGCAGTTTGAGCACACGACTCAGCACCGACGGGGCGAACGTCGCCTCCCCGCGTGCCACCGCGAGGATGCCTTCGACGAGCTCCTCGAGGCCCTGCTCCTTCAGCAGGTAGCCGTGACAGCCTGCCTCGACCGCACGCGACACCGACCAATCATCGCCCCAGGCGCTCACGATCAGCACCTTCGAGTCGGGCGCGCTCGCGAGGATGTCGGGAATGAACGCCGTGGTGTCGTCTCCATCGGCGAGTCGCAGGTCGAGGACCACGACGTCGGGCGGACGGGCGGTGATCGCATGCATGGCCTCGGCCCGGGTGCGCATGCATCCGCCGACGCGGAACCGTCCCGTCGCCGCCAACGCAGCCGCAAGGGCCTGCGCCACCATGTCGTGGTCTTCGACGATCAAGACGTCGATCAAGGGCTCATCCACCGCCGGCGATCCTACGTCGCCGTGCGATGACGGCGCGGGGCACCACGGGAGGCGCCAGCCAGGCGTCACGTCTGGGGTCGGGCAGTGAGACAGCGATTGCCGCGTTCTGCATGCCTCAGGGTGCTGGACTGTCGGCATTCAACTGATCGAGCACACCGTCTCCAGTGCCCCGCGCCCGCCGGGCGGCCGGCCGGCCGCCACGCCGGCCAACGGCGCGCGCCCGGACGGCTCGGGTGCAACCCGGCTCGCACAGGCTGAGCTCGCACAGGGCCAGGCCGGCCAGGGCCAGGCCGAGCGGCCAGCAATTCGCGGCTGCGCCGGCGGGCGAGCCCGGACCGACTCGAACGCCGTGGTGGCGTGTCGTCCTGGTGTACGCCGGCTGGGCAGCGCTCGGTGCGGTGCTCGCCACGGCGTGGGTGTGGCGGCACCGGATCACCGATGTGTTCGGTCCGTGGTGGTTCCTCGCCGTCCCGCTCGCGGTCAGCACGCTCCTGCTGCGTGAGCGGACGAGGCCGCCGAAGTCGGCCGCTCATCCTGCGCTGCAGGTCAAGCGCAGCCAGCACTGGTCATACCGGCCGGTGATGCGCCCGTTGGGTCGTCGAAGCTCGGTGCCGAACGTGTTCGTCGACGGCGACAGCTTCTCGCTGGCCGCGTGGCCGGGCGCGGACCTCGTCACCGCTCGACGCTGGACGGTGGATGCCAGCGAACTCGTGGCGTCACGCTTCGGGACGCAGGTCGCGGTCGTGATGGGTGCGGAGGCCGCGGACGCACCGGGACGAGACCACGTGCAGGTGGTGCCGATGGCGCCCGGTGGGTCGATGCGGGATGCGCTGTGGGAGCTCGTTGCGCCGGTGGACCCGGAGCTGCCCATCCTGTTCGTCACCGATGACGACGAAGCCGCGCTCGCGGCCCGCGCCCATGGGGCGCAGATCATGCCGTGTCGAGGGTGGATGACGCTCACCGACCGAACTGCGGCCATGCCAGTGGCAGGTTCCGGCGCCGTCGCCGTTCACTGACGCCGCTCAGGGTGCGCCGGCCGACTGGACGTCATGATCAGGCCCCGGACGGTCATCGACACCATGCTCTCGATCGGTCCCATCTCCGCCATCGAGGCCCGCCTGGCGGCGATCCGCCAGCGGGTCGCGCCGCAGAGCGCAGCCGTGCAATCCCAGGCCCCGCTTGCGCTCGACACCGTCGCTCCTGACCCCTGGGCGGCCGGTTTCGACCCCTTCGGGGCTGTCTACCAGGAGGCACTGCAAGCACGACCCACGGCAGGATCGAGCATCGGCACGGCTGACGGCAACGTCGCCGAGCGGTGCGTACACCGAACGCATCTCGAGTGGTGCGGGCGCGAGCGTCGGGCGCATCGGCGGCTTCGGTCCGATGCCTGTGCCGAGCGAGCTGGAGGCGTACGGCAACGGCCGAATTCCGAGCGGAGCGCTGCAATCGATCGGCCAGGGCGGCCATGTGCTCTTCGCCCCGGCCGCCGAAGCGTGGAAGGGGGCTGTGCGCGGCGGCCGCCGCCGACGGCATCACGTTGCGGATCACGGACTCGTATCGCACCTATGAGCAGCAGGTGGATCTCGTCGAGCGCAAGGGTCTGTACTCAGAGGGCGGTTACGGCGCCGTGCCCGGCACTTCCAACCATGGATGGGGTCTCGCTGTCGATGCCGATGTGAACGATCCCGCGACGCTGTCGTGGCTGCGCTCCAACGGCTACCGCTTCGGGTTCGTGGAGGCAGTACCGCGCGAACCATGGCATTGGGAGTTCCGTCCGACCCAGGCGTGAGGCACCGTCGTGGTCGGATCGTCATCGGAGATCGTGACACGTGGTCGTCCGGGGCGATTCGGGGGAAGTCCGGGGGAACGGTGGGGGATTCACCTCCCAAACCCCTGCAGACATCGCAGGGGTCCGAACAGTGATGAGGGCCCAAGCAGGGCAGGGATCCACGGATTGGAACCCGATCATCAACCCCACACGGAGGTAGGGAGAAAATGCGTATCAATCAGAACGTGATGGCCAACAACGCCTCACGCAACTTGGCCGGCACCAGTGTTCAGCTCGGCAAGAGCCTCGAGAAGCTCTCGTCAGGCTTCCGCATCAACCGCGCTGCGGACGATGCCGCCGGCCTCGTCATCAGCCAGGGCCTGCGTGCCCAGACCAGCGGTCTTCGCCAGGCAACCCGCAACGCCCAGGACGGCATCAGCGTCGTCCAGACGGCTGAAGGCGCGCTCAACGAAGTCCACACCATGCTGAACCGCATGCGTGATCTGTCCGTCCAGAGCGCCAACACCGGTGCGAACGACACGGCAGCTCGCTCTGCGGCCCAGGCCGAGATCACGGCCCTCAGCACGGAGATCACCCGCATCTCGACGACCACCAAGTTCGGTGCCACCACACTGCTCGACGGTTCGTACGGTGTGAGCCCCGCCAAGGTGACCGGCTTCGACGCAGACAACGCGATCACCCACACGGCCGGCGACGACTTCTCCATCAACATCAACGGCACGGGTGCCGTGACGGTGGATCTGTCGGCAATGGCAGGCGTCACCGGGGCGAACGCTGCAGCTTCGATCGAGGGTGCCATCAACTCGGCGCTGTCGGCCGCGAGCAACGCCTTCGCCGGCAAGGTCAAGGTCAGTTCCCAGACGGTTGGCGCCGGTTCGGCGCTGACGATCGAGGTGTCCGGTCTCACCGCCGGCCAGACGTTCGCTCTGGCGGACGGTACGGGAACGCCGTTGGCGGAAATGGGCCTCACCGGTGCGATCACCGCTGCGGCGGGTACCGGCGGCACCTTCCAGGTGGGCGCCAACTCGGGCGAGACCGTGTCGCTGAACATCACCAGCGTCTCGGCCACGACCCTGTCGGTCAACGCCCTCAACGTGACCACCGACGCTGGTGCAGCTTCGGCCATCACGGCTCTCGACACGGCGATCTCGACCGTTTCGAGCACCCGTGGCTCCCTCGGTGCGCTCCAGAACCGCTTCGAGTCGATGATCAACAACCTGCAGGTCACCACCGAGAACCTCTCGGCATCGGAGTCCCGCATCCGTGACACCGACATGGCTTCGGAGATGGTCATGTTCACCAAGAACCAGGTTCTCCAGCAGGCCGGCACCGCGATGCTGGCTCAGGCGAACCAGATCCCGCAGTCGATTCTGTCGCTCCTGCGCTGATCGGTTGCTGTCCGACGGAGGAAGGGGGCCCGGCGCTGCCGGGCCCCCTTTCGCCCATCTCCTGATCTCTCGTCCGTGACGCGCGAGCGTCGACGAACGCCGACCTGATCCCGACCTGATCCCCACCTGATCCCGACCCGACCTGACCTGAACTGCGCCCACGAGGAGGACCACGATGTCGAACAGCATCAGCTTCACGGCAGCAGGCATCGATGTGCAGTCGATCGTCAGCGGCCTCATCGCAGCCGACCGGCAACCGATCGATCGGCTCACCGCTCGCCAGTCGGCGGTCAAACTGCAGAGCGACGCCGTCACCCGCCTGCGCAACAACTTCGAATCGCTGAAGGGCCTGGCCTCGGGACTCGTCGCCAACGGCATCAGCAAGTTCTCGTCGACGGTGTCGTCCGCGAGCGCCGTCTCTGTCTCGTTGTCGCCGACCGCCTCGTCGGGTTCGATGAGCTTCACCGTCGATCGTCTTGCTCGTGCTCACGGCATGCGCACGGCGCAGACCGTCGCCAGCAACACCTCGGTCGTCACCACGGCCACCTCGCTCGCGTTGTCGACGACCACCACCAAGCTCGGGCTCGGCTCAGCCGACGTCGGGGTCGGTGTCGCCAACGGCAAGTACACCGTCACGGTCACCCAAGCGACCGTCGGCGCCGTCAAGTCGGCGACGACAGCAGTCGCCGGCTCGACGGTGGTGACGACCGGCGTCAACGACACCATCGATCTCGAGATCGATGGTGCAGCACGCACGCTCACGATTGCCGCGGGCACCTACACGCCGGCATCGCTCGTCGACGCCGTGCAGACCGCGATCGATGGAACCGGTGGCGGTGCCACCGTCGCGCTGGACGGCACCGGTCGGCTGCGCCTCACCACCACCCACGAAGGTTCAGCCGCCACCGTCCAGGTCACCGGCGGCTCGGGGCTCGCTGCGCTCGGGATGGCGGTCGATGCGATCGCCATCGCCGGCACCGACGGCAAGGTGCAGATCGGCACCAATCCCGTGGCCACCGTCACGTCGGCCGGAATCGGTGGCACGGTCGCTGTCGCGACCGGCACCGGCGACTTGACCTTCGACGTGAGCGCCGGGCTGCGTGCCGGGAGCTCGACCGTCGCCGTCGTGTCCACCGGAGACCGCAGCCTGATGGGCGTTGCCGCCGCGATCAACAGCGCCAACGTCGGCGCCACGGCATCTGCGGTCAAGGTGTCCGACGGCAACTGGTTGCTCCAGGTGAACTCGAAGTCGACCGGTGTCAACGGCACCGTCGCGCTCGACCAGGACATCTTCTCGGGACTCGGCGGGATGATCCAGACATCGGTGGCTCAAGACGCCCAGATCACGATCGGCAGTGGACCGGGTGCCTACTCGGTGACATCGGGCAGCAACACCTTCAGCGAGGTGATGCCAGGCGTGTCCCTCACCGCACTGACCGAGTCGGCCGCGCAGGTGAGCGTCAGCGTCGGCCTCAACGAGAGCTCGACCGCCGACGCAGTGAACAGCCTCGTGACCTCGATCAACTCGGTGCTCGCCGACATCAACCTGCAGACCAAGTTCGACCCGAAGACCAAGCGGGCGTCGCCGCTCTCCGCGGATGCAGGCATCCGTCGGCTGGCGGAACAGGTTCGTGGCGCCGTCACCGCGCTCGTCGGTGACGCCACGAACGGCCTCGCGTCGTCGATCGGCATCAACGTGCAACGTGACGGACAACTCAAGTTCGACCGCTCGATCTTCACTGCAGCGCTTGCGAACGACCCAGCCTCCGTCGAGCGGGTCTTCGCCCGGGGAGGTAGTTCGACCAACGGGGTCGCATTCGCGGCCGCAGCCGACAAGACGATTGCCGGCAGCTATGCGATCGAGGTCACCACGGCGGCCACACGCGCGACCACTGGTGACGTGCTCGTCGGAGGATCGCCGCTCGGACAGCGCGTCGGCGTGCGAGTCGGCAGCGTGACGGCCACCTACGACGCGGCGCCAGGAGCATCGACAGCCGACATCGTGGCCGGGCTGAACGCGGCCATGGCCAGCGCTGGGCTCAAGGTGAACGCCGAGGCGAGCGGTGGTGGCGTGCGCCTCACCGCTGTCGACTACGGCGGAACCGGCGCATTCGAGACGAACCTGGACGTCCTCGGCGTCGGCACCTGGGGCACGAACACCGGGACCGACGTCGTCGGCACCATCGACGGCAAGACTGCGATCGGCGTCGGGCAGCGACTCAGGTTGCTCGACACCGACACATCACCCGCCCGAGGCCTCGAGGTCGACATCTCGGAGGGTCAGATCGGCACCCTCGGACCCGTCGAGTACTCACCGGGTGTTGCGGCCCGCCTCGTCAGCCTGGTCACGCTCGCCGTCAGTGACGGTGGCACCTTGGCCAGCTCGGCCAAGACCTACGAGAGCCGCTCCACCGCGTACAACGAACAGATCGCTCGCTATGAGGACCGAATGGTGGTCAAGGAGGCCTCGTACCGGCGTCAATGGACCCAGGTCCAGTCCCTGCTCAACTCGATGCAGAACCAGCAGAGCTGGTTGACGAGCCAGATCAACAGCCTCGGCAACAGCAGCCGCTGAGCGTCACCCGCCGGCCCCGCGATCGCGGCGCCGGAGCGTTCATCATCGACACCCATCATCGCCCCCGGACGAACCACGGAAGGTCAGTCATGACAGCACAGTCACTTCGAGCCAAGTTCACCGAAGGGGGTCTCGAGACGGCCTCGCCGGCCCGAATCGTGGTCATGGCATTCGACCGGCTCGACCGCGATCTGGCCGCAGCGCTCGTTGGCCTCCAGTCACGCGACATCGAGGGTTCCCACGAGTTGCTGATCCACGCGCAGGACCTGGTGCACGAGCTGCACTGCATGCTCGACACGGACGCCTGGGAGCACGCCCCTCAGCTCGCTGCGATCTACCGGTACGTGATCGAGCTCCTCACCGCCGCCAACGTGCACAAGAGTGCGAAGAAGGCCATCGAAGCGCGCACGTTGCTCGCCGGTCTCGGTGACGCGTTCCGGCAGGCAGCGATCAGCACGACGGCGCTCGAACAGTCGTCTCCTCCCGCACAGCCGAGGGTCTCTCCCGCACTCGCTGCTCCGGTCACCCGGCCCGTCCCCGCGTTCGCGGGTGCCGACACCGCTCGCCGCCCGTTCTCGGTGCGTGCGTGATGGTTCGCCCACCCGACGCAGCCGAGGCGACGGCCATCGCGGTGTGGGACGATCTTCTGCGCGCCTATGCGGAGGCCATCGAACAGCAGCGCGCCTTCCTCCTGTCGCTGAGCTCGCTCGACAGGGTCGATGACGAGACCCTTGCGCCGCCGGGGTTCGAGATCCCGGCGAACGTGCTGCCGATGCCCGCGAGCCTCGAGCCGTGGGCGATGTCGCTGTTGACAGAGACCGCTGGTCTGACGGAGCTCGCGCATCAGATGCTGAGCGATCGTCCAGTTGTCGCGCGGCCATCGCGCCTCGCGTTGGCCAGCAGCGGATCGACGCTCGACCAGAAGATCTGAACCCGTCATGATCGCCGCCGACCTGCTGACCCTGCTGTTGGTCGTCGGAGTCGTCGTGCTGATCATCAGCACGACGATCATGGCGATGAGCTTCACGCCGAGTGCTCGCCGCCGGCGCCGCTCAGGCCATCCGTTGTCGCCATCCGCTGCGCACACGTTGGCACTTGCACAGGCTCGCGCGGCGACGCACGCAGCCGAGCTGACCAGTGCCGGCGCCGTGCCCGATGCGCGTCGTCCCACGTCATTCGTGACAGGACAGATCATCGACATCTCGGACGATCGAACGCAGGGTCGGGAGATGACGGTGGAGTACGCCCAAGCGCTCGCCGAGCATGTCGCTGAGACCGACCCACAGTTCGTTGCGGAGGTCATCAGCCAGTGGATCAGAGCAGACTCGACGGACGAACCCGTTCTGTTCCGGTGACCGCCGGCGCGTCCGGATCGCGACTGGAGCCGACTCGGCTGCAGGCCCCCCGATTCGAGCCGCCGAGGCTGACGAGCACCAACACCGGCCGGATCACACGCAACCTTGCCGACTCCCAGGCGCTCGCGGAAGCTCGCGAGACCGGACGCCTGGAGGCGGAGGCAGCCCTTGCCTCGACCGTCGACGCACACCGACGAGCGACCGAGCAGATGCAGTTGGCGGCGTCGGCGCTCGCCGACGCACTCGATCAGATCGAACACGTCGACCTGGGCATCCTCCACGACTTCCAGCAGCAGGTGCTCGCGCTCGCCGTCTCGCTCGCCGAGGAGATCGTCGGGGCGCGAACTGCACACCTTCGATGACATCACCGTCGCGAGTGTCGAACGGGCGCTCAACATGGTGCCCGATCGCGGCGACGTCGTGCTCCGGGTGAACCCCACGGATCTCGCTGCGGTGCTCGACTCGGCGGTCGTGATGGGGCATCGCGCCGGCGACGTACAGATCGTCGCCGACGCATCGGTGCAGCGCGGCGGGTGCACCGCACTGTGCGGCGCCCTGCAGGTGGACGCCCAGCTGCCTGCCGTCTTCGATCGGCTACGCGAGGTGTTCGCCTCATGAAACTCTTGACGAAGGTCCTGGTCGACGCTGCTTGCAAATCACAGCCGATCCACACAGTCAGAGGCATGGCGGATTGCGGGCGAGCGGTGAGGGTGCGGGGACAGGCGTCATGAGCGTCATGAGCGTGTCGGGCATCTCCGACGGCACCACCCAGGCGCTGCACATGGCGATCAACGGCCTCGATGCACGCCAGCAGGCCATTGCGGCGAACGTGTCGAACCTCGAGACACCGGGCTACCGCGCCCGCCTCGTCAGCTTCGAAGACAGCCTCCGCGCAGCGCTCGACGATGGCGCGCCTTCGGCGACCAACGTGTCGGTAGCCGAGTCACTCGCGGCGACGCGCACGAACGGCAACAACGTGAACATCGACTTCGAGCTCCTCGCTGAGAAGGAGAACGTTCTGCGCCAACGACTCGTGGTGCAAGCGCTCAACAGCAAGTACTCGCTCTTGCGAACAGCAATCACCGGTCAGTGACCGGTGGGGCCACGGATGGCCGCCCACCCACCTACCCATCACCAGACCATCCACCCCACCCGTCCACTTCATCCGCTGACTGATCGTTGCAAGGAGGTACCGCATGTCAGAGATCTTCTCGATCCTCGGCGTCGCCACGTCGGGCATGGGCGTCTACAAGACGTGGCTGAACGCTGTCGCCGACAACGTCGCCAACATGAACAACGTCGTACGCACGGATGAGGCCGCGTTCCAGGAGCGCTTCGTCGAGGTGGAACCGATCATCGGCGACGACAGCATCGGCGAAGGCGCGATGGTGTCTGGCGTGCAGTTCGGCGACCCGAACGGGATCGTCACCTACGAACCGGGTCATCCGCTGGCCGACGAGGAGGGGATGGTGCGCCGACCGAGCCTGCAGCTCACCGACCAGATGGTGTACATGCAGCTCGCCCAGCGCGGGTACCAGGCCAACGTGCGTTCCTTCGAGAGCGCCAAAGAGGCCTACGAGACCATCTTGTCGATCGGGAAGTGATCGTGGCCCTCCCGATCATGCCCATCTCGCCGGTCACGCTCACCGGAGCGATCCAGCCCGGCAATCGCACCGCTGCCGTCAGCGGCGGCACGGATGGCCCGTCGTTCGGCAACGTGCTCACCGATCAGCTCAACAAGCTCTCGGTCGCGCAAGCCAAGGCCGACGACCTGGCACTGCAGGCTGCCACCGGTGACCTGCAGTCGATCCAGGACTACACGATCGCCTCGACGGAGGCACAACTGCTCACCCAACTCACCGTGCAGGTGCGGAACAGGGCCGTCGAGGCCTTCAACGACATCATGCGCATGCAGGTCTAAATGCCACCCAACGCAACCACTGATCAACCCAACGCGCTCGGCCGGGCGAGAGACCTCGCCGGCAAGCTCACCCCGATCCAGAAGATCACCCTCGGCGCTGTGCTGCTGACCGTGATCGCCGGCGGGTTGGTGCTGTCGCGGACGTCCGACACGGTGCCGATGACGGCGCTCTACACCGACTTGAACGCGGCCGATGCTGCATCGGTGGTCGACTCGCTCGCCGCTCGTGGCGTGCAGTACGACCTGACCGATGCCGGCAAGACCGTGCTCGTGCCGAAAGACGACGTGTACGACCTGCGCGTCGCCCTCGCCGGAGAGGGGTTGCCGAGTTCGAACGAGGGCTACGCACTGCTCGACAACCAAGGCATCACCACGTCGGAGTTCCGCCAGCGGATCGACTATCAGCGTGCGCTCGAGGGTGAGTTGGCCAAGACGCTCACCGCGCTCGACGGCGTGCAGAGCGCCTCCGTGCACCTCGCACTTCCCGACGACTCGGTGTTCGTCGACGAGCCGGCGACGCCGACGGCGTCGGTGCTGGTGGCCGGCCAGGGTGTGGGCGGCATCGCGAGCAACGAGGTCGAGGCGATCGTGCACCTCGTGGCATCGTCGGTGAAGGACATGAAGCCCGAGGACGTCACCGTGATCGACGCCAACGGCACCGTGCTCTCGGCCGGCGGCACCGGCACCGGTGGCGGCGCCAGCGGTGGCACGAGCGAGCGGGCGAAGGCCACGGCCGAGTACGAGGCACGTACGCAGGCGTCGATCGCCGCGATGCTCGCGAAGGCCCTCGGGCCGAACAAGGTCGGTGTCACCGTGACCGCGCAGCTCGATCTCGACCAGACACAGCAGACGTCGGAGAACTACGGCACGCTCGATCCGGAGTCGGACGAAGTGCCGTACGTCATCGCCAACAGCGCCTCGCGCGAGGAGTACGGCGCCGACGCTGCTGGCAACGGCGCCACCGGCGAGACGGGCATTCTCGGTCCTGACGGCGCGCTCACCGCCGACGACATCACCGTCGACGACGGCACCGCCACGCCGGTCGCGGCCTCCGGCTACATCAAGGAGGAGGCCGACACCCAGTACGCCGTCGACCGTGTGGTCGAGCAGCGCACGATCGTGCCCGGCACAGTCGATCACGTCAGTGTTGCGATCGTCGTCGACGAGGCCACGGTGCCGCCCGAACAGATCGAGTCCATCCAGGCACTCGTGGAGGCGGCGATCGGATACGACGAGGCCCGGGGGGACAAGGTCGAGGTGACGGCGATGCCATTCGACACGACCGCGAGCGCCGAGGCCGACGAGCTCGCCAAGGCAGAACAAGCCGCTGCGGCCAAGAGCCAGATGATGGGCATGGCGCGCACGATCGCGGTCCTGCTGGTGATCCTCGTCGCACTGATCCTGGGGTACCGCAGTGCCAAGAACGCTCGCAAGGTGACTGCGACGCCGATCAACATCGGAGAGATCACCACCGGCCCGCGGCCGTCGCTCGGCCCCGGTTCGGCCATCAATCCGTCCAACGGCGAGACCGAGGTGGTGCCGATCGCGATCAATCGCCCGCCCGACCGAGACGCGATCGTGATGAACGAGCTGACTCAGATGGCCGACCGCCGCCCGCAAGAAGTGGCCAACGTGCTGCGTGCCTGGCTCGCTGAGAACAAGGCTGGGGCCCGCCGATGAGCGATGCACTCCCCGCGATCCCGCATTCCGATCTCTCCGGTGCGCAGAAGGCGGCCATCCTGCTGCTCAAGCTCGGTCAGGAGCATTCGGCCAAGGTGCTGAAGCTGCTGGGCGACCAGGAGGTCACCCAGATCACCGCCGAGATCGTGAAGTCGCAGACGATCAAGAAAGAAGACAGTGACGTCGCGCTCACCGAGTTCGCCGCGCTCGTCGTTGCCGGCGATCACCTGCAGAGCGGCGGCTTCCAGACGGCCCACGACCTGTTGGAGGCATCGCTCGGCTCGACCCGGGCCAGCGAGATCATCGAGAACCTCAAAGAGACGATGGTCAAGGCGCCGTTCGAGTTCCTGAAGAACGCCGACCCGCGCCAGATCCTCAACTTCTTGTCGGCCGAGCATCCTCAGACCATCGCCCTCGTGCTCGCCCACGTGCACGCCGACATCGCATCGATGGTGGTCGGGGGTCTGCCCGAGGAGCTGCAGCGTGACGTCTCGATCCGCATCGCCACACTCGACCAGAGCTCGCCCGAAGTGATCGCGATGCTCGAGGGGCAGCTCGAAAAGCGGCTGTCGTCGGTGGTGAAGAGCCAGACCAACCAGGCCGCGGCCGACGGTGTGCAGACGCTCATCGAGATCCTCAACCGCTCCGACCGCGCGACCGAGCGGTCGATCTTCGAAGGTCTCGAGCACCACAACGAAGAGCTCGCCGACGAGGTGCGCTCGCGAATGTTCGTGTTCGAGGACATCGTCACCCTCGACGACCGGGCCGTCCAACTGGTGCTGCGCCAGGTGGACGCGAAGGAGCTGGCGACCGCCCTCAAGGGTGTTCGCGCCGAGGTCAAGCAGAAGATCATGCGCAACATGTCGGAACGTGCGGCGCAGAACCTCGACGAGGAGATCACACTCCTCGGCGCCGTCAAGATGAAGACCGTCGAAGAGGCACAGGGCGCGATCGTCCGTGTCATCCGAGCGCTCGAGGAGAGCGGTCAGGTGGTCGTCACCCGAGGCACCGATGAGTACGTGTCGTAAGGCGCCACCACAGCACGACTCGTAGGGGCAACGACCAGCACGGCTCGTCACCATCACGCCAGGCACGGACATCCGTGCACGCCCGGGGCAACCCGGACGATCCAGAGAGAACACCAACACGAACTTCGGCTCAGGGACGACGCCGTTGGAGGAACCCACGGATCGGGGACCGACACCATCAGGAGCTCCCTTTGCCCATCGCCTTCGCCGACCTGCACGACGATCTCGCAGTCCGCCTCGATCGCGCCCGTGACGCGATGCGGCCCGTGCGCTCGGGTGCCATCAGCAAGGTGTTGGGTCTGCGCTTCGACGTGGAGGGTCTCGATCTGCCGATCGGTGCGAGCGTGCGCATCGCCGAGCCCGGCATCGACCTGAACGGCGAAGTGGTGGCGGTCGGCGACGGCACCATCACCTGCATGCCCTTCGGCGAGGTACGCGGCCTGCGCGTCGGCGCCCGGGTACAAGGATCGGACAAGCCGTCGTCGGTCGGCATCGGTCCGGCGCTGCTCGGCCGGGTGATCGATGCGATGGGGCGGCCGATCGACGACCGCGGCCCGATCCTCGGCCTCGAAGACGTCGAGCTCGACGGCGAGCCGCCGCACCCGATGCGTCGAGCGATGATCGACCAGAAGATGTCCCTCGGCGTGCGCGCCTGGGACACCCTGATCCCCGCTGGTCGCGGTCAGCGTGTCGGCATCTTCGCCGGCTCCGGCGTGGGCAAGTCGACCTTGCTCGGCATGATCGCCCGCAACACCGCCGCCGATGTGAACGTTGTTGCATTGATCGGGGAACGAGGTCGTGAGGTGCGCGAGTTCGTGGAGAACGACCTCGGCCCGGAGGGCCTCGAACGGTCGGTGCTGGTGATCGCCACCTCCGACGCGCCAGCACTCGTGCGCTTCCGGGCGGCGTTCGTCGCCACCCGAATTGCGGAGTACTTCCGTGATCAGGGTGCCGACGTGATGTTGATGATGGACTCGCTCACCCGGTTTTGCATGGCCCAGCGCGAGATCGGCCTGAGTGCCGGCGAGCCGCCGACGAGCCGCGGCTACCCGCCGAGCGTGTTCTCCCTGTTGCCGCGTCTGCTCGAGCGCGCGGGCGCCGCCGAGGTGGGGTCGATCACAGGGCTGTACACGGTGCTCGTCGACGGCGACGACCACAACGAGCCGATCTCTGACGCGGCCCGATCGATCCTCGACGGTCACGTGGTGCTGTCCCGCAAGCTCGCTCACGCGAATCACTATCCGGCGATCGACGTGCTCGCCTCGGTGTCTCGCGTCACCAATGCCGTGACCTCCGAGGACGAGCGCAACCTGCTCTACGAACTGCGCCGTCTGATGGCCGCCGAGGCGGAGGCGAAGGATCTCATCGAGATCGGTGCCTATGTGCCCGGCACGAACCCCACCGTCGATCGTGCGGTTGCGATGCGCGACGTCATCAGGGGCTTCCTCACCCAGCGAACACACGACGCATGGGATGCCCCACGTTCGTTCGCCCGCTTGCGCGAGATCCTCGGTCCCGTGGGCGGTCGGCCATGAAGCGCGAGCGGCTGCAGGCCGTACTTCGGGTGCGTTCGCTGCAAGAGCGTGGCGCGCGTGGCGAGCTCGCCCGTCGGAGCACCGCGCACCACCAGGCTGTCAGCGCTGAGCAGCACACCTGGGAGCGCCTCGAGCGGGTGGCAGACGCGACCACGTCGACCGACGGGCTGGTCGCGATGCGGGCCGTGCGAGATGCGGGTCTGCGCGCCGTCGAGTCCCAGCACCGGATCACCGACGAGACGCTGGCCGACACCGTCGTCGCACGCGACGAATGGACCATCGCTGCTCGACGCGTCGAAGCCCTCGACCGCCTCGGCACACGCCTGCGTGAGGCCGATGACGCCGAGGCAGAGCGTCAGCAGATCCTCGAGATCGACGATCTCGTGCTCGCCCGTCGTGGCCGTCAACCGGGTGGTGAGCTGGCATGAGCGGTATCGCCGGTGTTGCCGCTGTCGCTGCTGTCCAGGCTCGCATCGGCCAGATCGAACAGCGCCTCGGCGTGCGCCGCCCGCTGCCCGTGGACACTGCGAGCACGTCAGCGTCGATCGCCGGTCACGAGTGCGACAGCCTCGACAGCCTCGACAAGCTCCGTCTCCGCAGCACTCGCCGTCGATCCGTCGCCGTCGATCACCGACCTCCTGGGAGCGGATCCGTCGACCACTGGCGCCACGTTCGACCGGGTCTTCGAGGCGGCCGTCGCCGAGCTCCAGGCACAGTGGGACCAGAGCTCGCCGTCGATGTCGATGTCGCCTCGATGTCGCCGTCGATGTCGATGGGTGCGACCGGGGCAGCGAGTTCGGTCGCCTCCGCAGCGAACGCCTCGAATGCCGTCGCCAGCACCTCGAGCACCACCAGCACCTCGAGCACCACCAGCACCTCGAGCACCTCGAGCACGCCGGGCGTGGACGGTGCGGTGTCGCCGGGCACGCCCTATGCGTCGCTGTTCGAGGAGGTCGGTGCGCGCTACGGCATCCCGCCCAAGGTGCTGGCCGCCATCGGCTACACCGAGTCACGCTTTCGTACCGATGCCGTCAGCAGCGCAGGTGCGGTGGGGATGATGCAGTTCCTCCCGAGCACGGCGGCTTCGATGGGTGTCGACCCCCGTGACCCGGCCTCGGCCATCGACGGCGCAGGGCGCTACCTGCGCAGTGCCCTCGACCGCTTCGGATCGCTCGAGCAGGCGATCGCTTCCTACAACGTCGGCCCTGGCGCGATCGCCCGGGCCGGCGGTGTGCAGCCCGGCTCCCAGGCCGAGCGCTATCTGACCAAGGTTCTCGACGCAACAGGACGTATCTGATGAGCAACGTCACCAACCTCGGCGGCACCGGTCGCGGCGTGCCAGTCGCGGACCTCGCGGCACCGACAGTCGACCCCGCCCGCCAGCAGGCGGGCGAGGCGCGAGAGCGCTTCGATGCCCACTTCGAGCGGGCGCTCTGGATCGACGATCGTCCGGCCCCCGGCGGGAACCAGTCGAGCCGGACGCGTGCTGCCGGCATCAGTCGCACCGCGCCCGATCGCGCCGACGGCGGCAGCGGGGCTCGTGTCGTCAGTGGCCCCGCCCGACACGACGTGCACCCTCAGCTACTTCGTGGGGAGCACGAGTCACCCGGCGACGGCGGCGTCGACGCAGTTCGTGCGACCGTTGACACCGACGAGACCGATGAGACCGACGAGACCGACGAGACCGACGAGACCGAGGCCGCCGAGTCAGACAGGCGCGATCGACGAGATCGACGACACGACCGAACCGGTCGATGCTGACTGTGCCGACTCTGCTGACGAGTCGACCGTCGTGCCGAGCTCGTCGATGACGCTGGTCGACACCGCTGCCCTCGCGGTGCCACTCACCGCGCCGGTGCAGGCGGTGGCGCGGCTCGAACTGGCGTCACCGTCGCTCGCGCCGGCGGTGACGTCCGTGGCGTCCGAGGCGTCCGATGGAGGTCGAGATCCCGGCAAGCTCGGAGGTCTCCCGATCCGCCGGGGGCACCGCGGCCGTCGGCGTCACCGGCACCACCCGGATCGATGGCACGGTGGCGTCGAACGTCGCGCCGCCGGCCTCGGCGGCTGCCGCGGTCGATTCGACGTCAGCGTCGGTGGCGACTCCGTCGGTCTCGTCCGACCTCGCGGGCGATTCGACGGTGACGGCGATCGGAACTCGGTCGGAGCGGCACTCCACGCCGGCCGATGACTCGCTCGTGCAGGCAGTGACCGACCAGGACACACCCGCTGCTCCGTCGGACGGTGCCGGGACAGCCCCGACACCATCCCCAGCGGGACGGTCCGCCACGGTGCCGGCGAGCCCTGCCGGTGCACCGCTCGGTTCCGCCGGCTCGACGGCACGCAGTGGCACCGACCAGCCCGCCCCGATCACCGTGATGCCCGCTGCGCGTGCCCTGCAGGCACGTGCTCGAGCGGGCGAGCCGGGCGCTGCGGCGTCGTCCATCGCGGTGGTCAACGCCGCGACCGCTTCGGCAGTCGTGACCGACAGCGGCGGGTGGCGGCGAGGCCGAGACCGACACCGCGTCGACGCCCGGCAGCACCATCAGCCCGAACTCTGCCCACGACCGCCGCGGTCGCCCCTGGCGCCGTCACGGGAGACGTCGCCTCGGTCTCTGAGACGGTCGCCGGATCCGAGACGACCGCCGCTGGTGCTGCCGTCGAATCGCGCTCGACCCGCGAAGGTGATCTCCTGCGCACGCCTGGCCTCGATCGGATGTCGATCGATCTGTCCGACGAGGGTCTCGGCCCGCTCACGCTGCAGGCGGCCAACGGCGCCGGTGGACTGCAGCTGCGCCTCACCGCCGGTGACCGTGCCGTCGGCGACGCGCTTGCGGCTTCGGCCCACGAGTTGCGTCGAGAACTGGAGGCATCCGGCACGACGCTCGGCTCACTCGACATCGGCCACCGCGACACCCCGAATCGCGACGGTCGTGGCCAGCAGGACCGCCCGACGGGCGTCGCCGGTGTCCGCGCCGAAGTCAGTGCGGCTCGCGTCCTGTCCGCCACCGCCTCGCCCCGACCCGTCGTCACCGCCACCAGCGGTCTCGACCTCCTCATCTGACCCCGGCCCTCACGGCCCGCACACGCCCAGGAGATCCACACATGTCCATCACCGCTGTCGGCGGTGTCCTTTCGGCACCGAACCTGAACACTCGCACCGAGGCCGACGCTTCGAACTCCGGGGCCACCGCCGGCTCGACTGGCTCCACCAGCTCGACCGGCTCGAGCGCAAGCACGGCCTCCAGCGCCGCGGCCGCTGCGGCGAACGCGACGTTGCTCGACCGCGATGCCTTCTTGAAGCTGCTCGTGGCCCAACTGAAGTACCAGGACCCCAGCAAGCCTGTCGATGCCTCCGAGATGATCTCTCAGTCGGCCCAGCTCAGCGTGGTGGACAAGCTCGACCAGATCTCGAAGTCGATCACCGAGGCGAGCGCCACCAACCGGCTCAGCCTCGGTGGATCGATCATCGGCAGGCAGGTCACCTTTGCCGGCACCGACGGCGTGCCCGTGAGCGAGGTCGTGACGTCGGTGTCGTTCGCCGGTTCGACCATGGTGCTGCGCGCCGGGCACGTGGGACGTGCCGATCGATTCGGTGCTCTCGATCGCCCAGGCACCGCTCCCGGCATCGACCACGATCCGACGACCGCGACCACGCACGACCGGCACGACCGGCACGACCGGCACGACCGGCACGACCGGCACCTGATCTCCACCACTCGCCAGACACCCACGCACTCACCAGATCTTCGAACCAAAGGAACCCATCATGATCCGATCCATGTCCACCGCCCTCTCCGGCCTCCGCAACCACCAGGTGATGCTCGACGTCGTCGGCAACGACATCGCCAACGTGTCCACCGTTGGCTTCAAGAGCTCCACCACGGTGTTCTCTGACGTGCTCACCCAGACCCTCCAGGGCGCTGGCGCACCGGTGGCCGGCGCGCAGGGCGGCACCAACCCGGCCCAGATCGGCCTCGGTTCGCGACTTGCCGGCACCGTTCAGTCCTTCACCCAAGGCGCGCTTCAGCGCACGGGCCGTAGCACCGACCTCGCAATCCAGGGCGACGGCTTCTTCGTGGTCAAAGCATCGAACGAAACGATGTACACCCGTGGCGGAGCGCTCACCCTCGACGCCGCCGGCAACCTCACGACGGCAGAGGGCTTCCTCGTCCAGGGCTGGCAGGCCGACGTCACCGGTGCGGTGAACACCAACTCGCCCGTGGGCCCGGTGCAGATCCGGGTGGGTGATCTGCTCAACCCGAACCAGAGCCAGAACGTCACCCTCGGTGGCAACCTCTCCGCCGAAGCGCCGATCGGCACGGCGACCACGCTCACCCTCACCGGCTACGACGAGCAGGGGGCCACGACGCCGATCAACCTGACGTACACCAAGAGTGGAGCCAACTCCTGGACCGTGACGGGCACATACGGACCGTCGGCCACGGCCTTCGCGATCACCGACAACATCGTGACGTTCAACGGGTCCGGTGAGCTGGTCACCCCGGCCGACCGCAACATGAACGTCGCTGGCGGTCTCATCCCCGGGTACCCGAACCCCCTCGTGCTCGACCTGGGTGCAGCGGGCAGCCCTGGCCGCGTCACTCAGTTCGCCGGTTCCACCACGGTGTCGGTGATCCAGCAAGACGGTGCAGCAGCCGGTGTGCTGCAGGCGTTCAACGTCAGTCAGGATGGTGTGATCACCGGCAGCTACTCGAATGGTCGGACCAAGGCGATCGGTCAGCTCGCCCTCGCCGTGTTCACCAACCCACAGGGTTTGGAGCGCATCGCCGGTGCATGGCGCGAGAGCGCCAACTCCGGTATCGCCCAGGTCGGCGTGAGCGGTGCCGGCGGCCGCGGCCTGCTGTCGGCTGGCACCCTCGAGATGTCGAACGTCGACCTCGCCGAGGAGTTCACCCGCTTGATCGTCGCCCAGCGCGGCTTCCAGGGCAACGCCCGTGTCATCACCACGTCGGACGAGGTCCTCCAGGAGGTCGTGAACCTGCGGCGCTGATCGAGCTGATCCCGGTTGACCCCGACCTGGCGTTGATCGACAGATCGACGTCGCACCCGACAGTCAAGGACGTCACCCGACGACCGCGAACCCCAGGAGCACCACGAGACCGATGTCAGACACCGCATCAACCCACGGGACAGCCGGCTCCGCCAGGAGCGGGCGTCGCCGTCGGGGTGAACCGAAGCTCTACGACTTCCGCCGGCAGAGCACGCTCTCGCGAGAGCACGTTCGCACCATGCAGATCGTGCAGGAGACGTTCGCCCGCGGGTTCTCGACGATGCTCGCGTCACAGCTGCGCAGCGTCACCCAGGTGACGATCAAGTCGGTCGAACAGCGTTCCTACGACGAGTACGTGCGAGATCTCGCCAACCCCAACCTGCTCACGATGGTGAGCCTCGAGCCGCTGATCGGTGCTGCGATCTTCCAACTCCCGCTCGAGGTTGCGTTCTGCGCGATCGAGCTGATGATGGGAGGAACGGGCCACGTCGAGCACCCGGCTCGCCCGCTCACGGAGCTCGAGCTCCAGCTCATTCGGGGCATCCTGGAGCGTGCGCTCCCCGAGATGCGCTATGCCTTCGAGCCCGTCGTGGCGACGGAGCCGAAGATCATGAGTCAGGAGTCGAACCCTCAATACGCTCAGATCGCCGCGCCCACCGACATGGTGATCGTGGTGTCGTTCGACATCCGCATCGAGCACGTCGCCGGCACGGCCACGTTGTGCATCCCGTTCTCCAGTCTGCAGCCGCACCTGGAGGCCCTGTCGGCCACGTCGCTGTACGGCAGCCAGTCGCAGCACAACATGGCCGAGACGCGTGAGCGTCTGAACGGGCACCTCGGTGAGACGTCGGTGACGGTGTCAGCCCAGTTCCGCAAGGTCGAGATGACGGCCGACGAGATCGTGAGGCTGCGTGTCGGCGACATCATCCCGCTCAGCCATCCGCTCGACGAACCGTTG
This sequence comes from uncultured Acidimicrobiaceae bacterium, assembly GCA_963791635.1. Taxonomy (GTDB): domain Bacteria; phylum Actinomycetota; class Acidimicrobiia; order Acidimicrobiales; family Ilumatobacteraceae; genus VFMC01. The sequence goes on along the minus strand of CAWBTC010000016.1, from coordinate 43,734 downwards.
ACGATCCTCGTCGGTGAGACGCCGACGCACCGGGCCCGCATCGGGCGCAAGAACCGTCGATTGGCCATGCTGATCGACAGCAAGGCTGATCCAAAGGTGACGATGCAGCCGTCGAGACCGTTGCCGCTGACGAAGCAGGGTGTTCGCTGACGGCGTGGCCAGACGCACGAGACCTGCCTGACAGATCAGGCCGAGACGGCACAGTCCCTCGCATCCAGACCTCATCCGGGGGAGATCCAGTGGGCGGCACGGGCAAACGCCCCGACCCACGACCCGGGCCTCACGGCGAAACAGGAGTTGACGTGACGGACACAGCCATCTCGCGGGCGAGCTTGATCGCCGGCATCGAAGCCGCCGCACTCGTGCTGGCGCACAAGCTCGGACTCGGCGATGAGTCGCGAACGAGCGATGACTGGCCGATCGACGAAGGTGATGCCGTCCTCAGCATGCCGTTCGAGGGTGACCCGACGAGCTCGCTGGTGCTCGCGGTCAACGATGACGTGGCCGACCGGCTGCTCGCGAACGCCTCGCTCCTGACCTCGACGTTCGCCGAGGCAACCGAAGCGATCAACTCCGCAGCGGGTACGACCCTGCAGCCCACGACGGTCGCCAAAGCCGGAGTGATCACGCCGTCGTTCATCGCCGAGATCCTCGATGGGGGCTCGCTCACGGCACTTGCAGGGGTGACCCTGCCGATGGATGAGCCCGCACGCGAGGTCGACCGCGAGGCCCCACGCGAGCCCGACTCGCGGCCCGTGGCCGAGCCGTTCGAACCTGCGTATCTCGACACCGGCAATGGCCTGGGCGGGCTGCTCGGCGCTGGGTCGGCATCGTCGTTGAGCGTGCTCCACGATGTCCAGTTGGTGGTGACGGCTGAACTCGGCCGGACCACGATGCAGGTCCGCGACCTGCTCGGCCTCGCGCCGGGCATGGTGGTGGAGATCGACCGTGCTGCAGGGTCACCCATCGACCTGCTGGTGAACGGACGCAAGATCGCCGCTGGGGAGGTGGTGGTGATCGACGAGGAGTTCGGTATCCGGATCACCGAGATCGCTCCGACCGGCGAGCACACGCGATGACCGACGTCAGCTTCGTCGACCTCGTGGTCCGGATGCTGGTGTCGCTCGCAGTCGTGCTCGGCCTGATGTTCGGCGCATTCTGGATCCTGCGCCGGCGACAGGGCTTCGCACCGATCAGCTCGTCTCGTCCGCCGCGCAGGTCTCCGCGTCGTGGATCGCCGCGCTCGGGCTCGTCGGGGTCTGGCGGTCTCGCCGGGTTGGGCGGCTTTGCCGGGTTGGGTGGTCTGGGAGGCGCTGGTGGTCTGAAGGGACGAGGTGGCGGCAGCCAGCGAGTCGCGGGGAACCGTCGCGGTTTGCGAGTGCTCGGTCGCGTCGGCGTCGGTCGCACCACGCAGGTGGTGGCCGTGCAGTTCGCTGAGCGCGTCTTCCTGCTCGCCGCATCCGATCAGGCAGCGCCGGCCGTGCTGGCCGAGCTCGATCTCGCCGAGTGGCTCGCCTCGACGGAGGCGACCGACGCGACAATCGACGCGCTGATCACCGGACCGGTGGTGTGCGAGGCGATCGATCCGACGACGTCGCGGCCGGTCGGCCTGCTCGAGTCGTTGCGGGAAGCGACGACGCGACGTGGATGAGCGCTGCCCTCCGCCGCGTCGACCGGCGCCCCCACGTCGTCATCGAGCGCTCCGGTTCCTCGCTGTCGGAATGATCGCCCTGGTGTCGGCCGGGTTCGCCGCGTTGGTCGGAGCCACCCCGGTCGTCGCGGCCGGCGTGGTCTCGGTGGCGCCGTCGTCTCCCGAAGTGCCCGAGGTGCCCGAGATGCCCGAGGTGTCCGATCCGTTCGATCGCCCGACGAGCACGACCACCGGCGTCGGAACGGACGAGGGCGACGCGTCCGACGCGAGCATCGACGTGAACTTCCCGAACATCACCGAGGAGTCGTCGAACTCCGTGGTGATCATCCTGTTGTTGACGGTGCTCTCGATCGCGCCGAGCCTGCTCGTGCTCTGCACGTCGTTCACCCGCATCGTGATCGTGTTGTCGCTCACTCGCAATGCACTGGGCATCCCCACGGTGCCGCCGCAACAGGTGGTGGTCGGCCTCAGCTTGTTCCTCACCTTGTTCGTGATGGGCCCGACGCTCACCGAGATGAAGGAGATCGCGCTCGATCCGCTGCTCGCCGGCGAGATGACCACGGGTGATGCGCTCGATGCAGCCCAGGGTCCGTTGCGCGAGTTCCTGCTGGCGCACACGCGCGAAGGCGAGCTCGAGATGTTCCTCGATGCGTCCAAGACCGAGACGCCCGTGGCGCGCGACGACGTGCCCCTGAACGCGCTGATCCCAGCGTTCGTGCTGTCCGAACTGAAGAGCGGCTTCATCATCGGCTTCGTGATCTTCATCCCGTTCCTCATCATCGACCTCGTTGTCTCTGCAGTCCTGATGGGGCTCGGGATGATGATGCTCCCTCCGTCGTTCGTGTCGTTGCCCTTCAAGCTCCTGCTCTTCGTGATGCTCGACGGATGGATGCTCGTCGTCGGGACCCTGCTCACCTCATACGGATAGTCGAGAGGACCTCTCAATGACCAGTCAACAAGTGATCGACATCGGCACGCGTGCGTTGATCGTGACGGCCAAGGTGGCCGGCCCGTTCCTCGCAGTGGTGCTCGCCGTCGGTGTCGTGATCGGACTCCTGCAGTCGGTGACCCAACTGCAGGAGCAGACGCTCACGTTCGTGCCCAAGCTCATCGGGAGCGCCGTCGTCATCGCCGTCAGCGGCAACTGGATGCTTGCCACGCTCGTGTCGTTCGGCAACGAGCTGATGGCCGGCGTGCCCGCGCTCTTGAACGGCTGACGGGCACCGCCACATCATGCGCCTGTTCATCGACCCGGCGACCCTCGTGGGGTTCTGTCTGGTGCTCGTACGCGCGGGTGCATGGGTCTCGATCTGTCCGCCGTTCAACACTCCGGCCATCCCGCCACGGGTGCGCGTAGCGGTCGCCGTGTCGATCGCGTTGTTGCTCGGCAATCAGGTGGGCAAAGAGGTGCAGAGTCTCGAGACGGCCAATCTCGTCGGGATGCTGTTCACGCAGCTCCTCGCAGGGTTCACCCTCGGGCTGTTCGTCTTCGTGATCTTCTCGGCGATCCAGTCCGCCGGGGAGCTGATCGATCTCCAGGTCGGCTTCAGCATGGGTGCCGTGATCGACCCGTTGTCGGGGAACAACTCCACACCGGTCGGCCGTTTGCACCAGCTGCTCGGTGTGGCGATCCTGTTCGCGATCAATGGCCACGTGATGATCGTGCGCGCCTTCATCCGATCGGTGGAGATGGCGCCGATGGGTCACATCGACGGGGCGAAGGTCACCGAGACACTTGCGAAGCTCGTGGCGACGCTGCTCGCGGCAGCGATCGAGATCGCGCTGCCGGTGCTGACCGCGCTGTTCTGCACCGAGGTCGCGCTCGGCTTCCTCGGCAAGGCCGCGCCGCAGTTGAACATCCTGGTGATCGGCTTCGCGGTGAAGTCGCTCCTGACCTTTGCACTGCTCGGCGCGACCCTGATGCTGCTCCCGGAGACGGTCGACTCGCTGATCGGCCGGAGCCTGCGTGCAGCGCTGGGGGTGTTCTCCGGATGAGCAAGCGCGAGGGGAGGACAGAGGCCCCCACGGAGAAGAAGAGGAAGGACTCGCGCAAGAAGGGCACGGTGTCGAAGTCGCAGGACCTCGGCCCGTGGATCACCCTTCTCGTCGCCACGTACATCATCCCGGCCACCATCGCCGCCACGAGCTCGTCGGCGGTCCGCTCGCTGGCATCGCTGAGAACGATCGCCGTGCAGCCGGACTCGCAGAAGGTGGTCGATCTCCTCGGCCAGGCGATGTACGGGGGGCTGATGGCTGTCATGCCGTTCCTCGGCGTGTGCACGCTCGTCGGTGTCGTCACGCACGTGGGTCAGACAGGCCTCGTGCTCTCACTGCATCCGTTGAAGCCCGACTTCAAGAGGGTCAATCCGATCGAGGGTGTGAAGCGGTTGTTCTCCGCGAAGTCGTTCTGGGAGACAGCGAAGCAGGTGGCCAAGAGCGCGCTCATCGGATGGCTCTGCTGGCCGCACATCAACCGCGTGGCGGAGAACCTCACCAACCGTGGCCGGGTCCCGCTCATGGACGGTCTGTCCGAGAGCGCCCGAGCTCTGATGGCCATGACCCGAGCCACCTGCTACGCGATCATCGTCGTCGCCCTGTTCGACTTCCTCTATCAGCGTCGCAGCCGACTCCTGGATCTCAAGATGACCAAGCAGGAGATCCGCGACGAGATGCGCAGCAGTGAAGGCGACCCGAAGATCAAGCAACGGATCCGGTCGATGCAGATGGCGATGTCACGGAGCCGGATGATGTCCGACGTGCCGAGCGCCAACGTGGTGATCACGAACCCGACGCACGTGGCGATCGCCTTGCGGTACGACCCGACCGCCGGGGGCGCGCCGAGGGTGGTCGCTGCCGGCATCGATGGCATCGCCCTGCGCATCCGCGAAAAGGCGCGCGAGTCGGGTGTGCCGATCGTGGAGGCGAAGCCACTCGCTCGCGCACTGTGGCGCTCGTGCGAGGTGGGCGACGAGATCCCGGCCCAGCTGTACGAAGCCGTGGCCAAGGTGCTGGCATTCGTTCGCCGACTGCGCGGCGGCATCCTCTCGGCGTCGGTGCTGCCCTTGCCCCGGCAGTACCACGTCGACGACACGATGCTCGAAGGGATCACCGGCCGTCGGCCGAAGCGTCGCCCGGCGGCCTGACACACGATCGTCCGGGCCCGCCCGCAGACGCAGACGGCCCGAGGCCTCTCCACACGGAGAGACCTCGGGCCGTGGTGCTCGAGGAGTCGGGTCAGCGCCGCCGGGGAAGCTGGCTGAACGACGGTGACGGGCCGACCATGGTGGCGACGAGATCTGCATCGTCGGCTGCCGCAGCCTGGTTCGACATCAGGATCTCCTGGTACACCTCTTCGCGGTGCACGCTGACGGAGCGAGGCGCACGGATGCCGATGCGCACCTGATCGCGGTTGAGCTCCAACACGGTCACCACGATGTCGTCACCGATCAGGATGCTCTCCCCGACACGTCGGGTGAGAACCAACATGTCAGCTCACCTCGCTCGCCGCAAGCACGCCGAATGGTGCCCGGATGGGCCAGCGCGAGTCGGCGAGGATCACCTGCTGCATCCTGCGGTTCTGCACGTCGACGACGAGCGGTGCTCGCAGGTTGGCAGTCAGGCGGGGTGTGTCCGCATCGCGGTGCACGGTCACGAGCGACAGCACGCGGACGTCGCCTTCGTCGGCGATGCCGAGCGATGTCTCGTCGATGTCGATCTCGTAGTCCGGGAAGATCTCCCACGGCACGAGACACATGAATGCCAGGTCGCCGTCGTCGAGATCCTGCATCCAGAACAGGGAGGACTCGTCGCTCGGGTTCACCCCTGGGGCAGGGCCGGCGCCGAGCAGCGCCACACGGCGCAGGTCGGGAAATCCCGGGATCCCGTTGGGCACGGCGAAGGCGTCATCGTCGCCGACGGCGATCGTGCCGAACCGTCGTGTCTCGAGCTGCATGTGACCTCCTGTCGTCTCGTCGATCGGGATCGAGGGGCATCGCTGACCGCGGCCCCCGAGGGCGGCAGCGGGCGGTGACGGCCCCAGGAACCTTCTCGACAAGGTCGGCTTCCTGCGAACAGTTGTGATCGTCCGGGACATGCGCAGATGCGCAGGAAGGTTCCGGTCCTTGATGGAACGACACACGCAGGATGCGGCCGGACAGGGGCGGAGGAGCTTTGGAGAAGAGTCGACTGGGACAGGTGATGCTGCCCGGCACCGTCGTGCTCGTCGTCGCGGTCATGGTGATCCCACTGCCGTCGAGTGTGCTCGACGTCTTGCTCGTCGCGAACCTCTCCACCTCGATCCTCATCCTCCTGGTGTCGATGAACGTCAAGCGGGCGCTCGAGTTCAGCTCGTTCCCTTCGCTGCTGCTGGTCGTCACCCTGTTGCGGCTCGGCCTCAACGTCGCCACGTCGCGTGCGGTGCTCTCCAACGGCCATGCCGGAGCGGTGATCGCCACCTTCGGCTCGGTCGTCGTGGGCGGCAGTCTCGTCGTTGGTCTCGTGATCTTCCTGATCTTGACGCTCGTGCAGTTCGTGGTCATCTCGAACGGTTCCGGACGTGTGGCCGAGGTGACCGCCCGATTCACCCTCGACGCGATGCCCGGCAAGCAGATGGCGATCGACGCCGACCTCAGTGCTGGGGTGATCGGCGAGGACGACGCACGACGCCGCCGCAAGGAGGTGAGCGACGAAGCTGACTTCTACGGCGCGATGGACGGTGCCTCGAAGTTCGTGAAGGGCGACGCGATCGCCGGCCTCGTCATCACCATGGTGAACCTCATCGGTGGCTTCCTCATCGGTGTCGTGCAGATGGGCATGCCCGTCGGCGAAGCCATCACCACGTTCTCGCTCCTCACCGTCGGTGACGGTCTCGTGTCGCAGATCCCGGCACTGCTTGTGTCGATCTCGGCTGGTCTCATCGTCACCCGTGCAGCAGGAGGCAGCGACCTCGGGTCCGACGTGTTCGCGCAGTTCCGTCGCCAACGCCCTGCGATGCGGGCGGCCGGCATGGTGATCCTGTTGATGGCGCTCATCCCGGGCCTGCCGAAGCTGCCCTTCATCCTCATCGGCGCAACGCTGGTGTTCGTCTCGAGTCGGTTGCCGCTCGAGGCCGAACTCGCCATCGAGGACCTGCCGCCGGTGGTTCCCGGATCCGTGGAGGCCGCGCCCCCGACGTCGCCTCAGCAGCTCGCCGTCGATGCGCGGGTGGAACCGCTCGAGCTCAACATCGCGTTCGATCTCATCGCATTGGTGGACAACGCGAGCGGAGGCGACCTCCTCGACCGTGTCGGGGCACTGCGGCGCAAGATCGCATCCGAGCTCGGTTTCGTGATGCCCTCGATCCGCACGCGTGACGCCGCCGATCTCCCGGGAGGCACCTACGTCATCAAGGTCCATGGGGTCGAGGTCGGTCGAGGGATCGCCCCCGCCGGTCGCGTGCTCGTGATCGGTGACGCCTTCGAGAGCCTGCCCGGTGACGACGTGCGCGAGCCGGTGTTCGGCCTCGCCGCCCGTTGGGTGCCTGCCGAGTTCCAGGCCCAGGCCGAGATCTTCGGCAACACCGTCGTCGACCGTTCCACCCTGATCGTCACCCACCTCGCCGAGATCGTGCGGCGCAAGGCGGGTCGACTCCTCGGCCGCACCGACGTGAAGGTGCTCATCGACGGTGTGCGGGCGACGGATCCGCAGGTGGTGGACGATCTCAACAACATCGGCGTCACGATCGCCGAGGTGCAGCGCGTGCTGTCGGGTCTGCTCGACGACGGCGTGCCGATCCGTGACCTCGTCCGCATCCTCGAAGCGATCGGCGACCGCGCCCGCACGCAGCGGTCGGTGGAGGCGATGGTGGAGGCCGCTCGTCACGACCTCGGCCCGGCGATCACGACCGACCTCTCGGTCGACGGTCGGCTGACTGCCGTCACGATGTCGGCTGCCTCGGAGAACCGTCTCATGCAGGGCCTGCGCATCGCCGATGGCGTCAGCCAGCTCGAACTGCTGCCCGACGAGGCCGATGCGCTCATCCGTCAACTGACCGAACTCGTTGCCGCGACGGCGAGCCACGGCATCACGCCAGTGCTCGTCTGTTCGGCGCCGTTGCGCAGCGCCCTCGCCCGTCTGGTGCGCGCCACCGTTCCCGGCGTGCTGGTGGTGGCCTACACCGAGATCGGCGACCACTTGCACATCGACGTGATCGCCAACGTCGAGCTCAACCCCGTGACCCAGCCGTTCGTTTCCAGCCCGGAGGACTTCGATGCCTACGCCGTCCAGTGACACATCCACGAACCAGGTGCAGGTCGCCGCAGCAGCGGAGGCCGACAGCTCCGACACCCTGCGCTTCCGAGCACCCACGCTCGAAGCGGCGATCGCGCTCGCGGAGACATCGCTCGGGACACGGGTGCGCGTGGTGGCGGCCAACCGCATCCGCCGCGGTGGCATCGGTGGGTTCTTCGCCTCTGACCTGGGCGTCGAGGTGACCGTTGCGCTCGACGACGAGACCATGGAGCAAGCGCTGGAGCGGATCGTCGCCGAGTCCACCGTCGACGACCGCGTCCAGTTCGAGTCACGCCTCGCTCAGCAGTTCGGCGCGGCGTCATCCCCAGTGGCCACCAACCCGGCCAACCCGGCCACCGGCAACCCGGCACCGCAACCCGGCCAACCCGGCCAACCCGGCGACCACACCCGCCGCTCGTTGGGTCGGTCGTCGTTTCGACCAGCGCAACGACCAGCGCAACGACGAGCCTGTCGCCGCAGTGAACCCGGTGCTGTCGGAGGTGCTCGCCGCCTTGATGGCCGAGGCCGCCGAGCAACAGACGTTCCAACCCGACCCGGCCCAGGCGGCGGCACCGGCGATGATCCTCGCGCCGAGCACGGCCGTCGATGCCGGTCGCCGACCCGTGTACGCGACGCCACCGACGATGGTCCGGGTCGAGCAGATCATCGAGGAGCTGTCGGCGATCACTGCTCGAGCCCGTGTTCGGCAGCGATCGCACGCGCGGCAGAGTCGGTCGCCCGACCGTGATCGACCACCCGTCGGCAGCCGGTGCAGACAGGACCGACGCCGGCGGAGACCGTGGCAACGACGCTGCTGCCACGACTGCCGTCGACGTGCCGCGACCGAAGGTGCTGCCCACCCTGCCGCCCCGCTCGGGTGAGATCGCCAGGGCGGCGTCGGCCGCGTCCGCCGCGAACCACACACGTGCGCTCGCGTCGCCGTCGAAGCTCGCGACGATCGGTCGCCCTCCGAACGACGATGCCGACCAGGCGGAGATGTCGCGGATGGCGCGGATGGCCGAGTCGGTGCGCAGGGCCCTCGAAGGTGACCACGATCCTGGACTGGTGAGCACGGTCGATCGCAGCGAGACGAACGGCTCTGTGCACGCCGTTCTGGAGATCGACGCCGATGCACTCGAGCAGATGGCGGAGGATCGTGACCCCGAACGCGACCGCGGCATCCGCTCGCCGCGTCAGGGCGGATCGTCGAGCGCGCCCTCACGTCGCCAGGTGGAGCTGGCCGTCGCTGCGACCGATCAGTTGATCGAGTCGCTCAAACGCGACGAGGGTGTGAAGCGCCTCTCGGTGCGGGTGGTGCTGCGGACGGGTGACCAGCGCGAGGTCGAGGCTGAGGCCGAGTGGGAGTCCGCCTGATCCCACCCGCCCGGCGTTGACGGCGCTGACGGGCGATCGAGGTCGGGCATCCGCTGACGGGTGCGGCACGAAGAAACTGACAGGAGCTGAGATGGGCAAGCAGGACAAGGAGAAGCTGGAAGGCCTGGACGGGGTCGGGGCGGTGCCAACGCCCGATCCGGGTCCGCTCGCGCCCTGGAAGCTGAGCATCTCGGTCGGTGCATCGGCTGCGCTCACCGGCAGTTCGCTGTACGACGCAGCGTTGACCGGTGTGGCACTCGACATGGCGCTGATGCGCTCGTTCGGGGTCGCCTTCAGCGTGTGGATCGCGGTCGGATTCGTGAACAAGGTGTTGCGTCAGGCACTGGAGGCCGTCGACGTCGATGCAGCCGCTCCCACTGGGATGTCGCCGCGGCCGTGGGTCGACGAGCGATCCGGCGAGTCGACGACCGCCTGAGGCCTGCAGGATGACCTGCGGGATGCAGGATCAGCGCAGGTAGTCGAGCAGTGATACGGGCAAGATCTTCGCTGCCACTTGGAGGCTGGCCTGGTAGGAGTTCTCCTGAGCCTTCACCTTGATCAGCGCTTCGACGATGTCGACGTCTTCGACCTCGCTGAGCTGGGTGGTGACGAGCAGCTTGCTGTCCTCGGCCCGCGTCTTGGCCTCGGCCAGCCGTGCCGACCTGGTGCCGATCTCCACCGTCGCTGCGCCGACGGAGCTGCGGAACGAGTCGAGGTTGGCGTGTTCGGTGGCCATCGCCGCCGAGTCGCCGGCCGCAATCGCGTTCGCCAGTCGGTCGAGTGTCTCGAACACATCGCCCACCGGGCCGCCGGCTGTCCCGAACACCTGGGGGCCAGTGAGGTTGACCGCGATCGACGTCGACGGTGCGACGTCGCGGATGATCGAGGAACCGTTGCCCAGGTACACGCCGTTGGGGTCGTACGCGGCGCCGGCTGCGGTGCCGTTGAAGATCGATCGACTTCCATAGTTGGTGTTGGCGAGCGCCAGCATCTCCGAGCGGATCGATCGGACCTCGGTGGCCAGCGCCTGGCGCGCGACCGGGTCGCCGAGTGCACCGGTGTTGCCGGCACGGACGGTGATCTCCTTGGCGCGACCGAGCGAGTCGAGCGCCGACGTCAACGTGGCATCGGCGGTCTCGAGCCAACCTTGGGCGTCGTTGAGCGACCTCAGGCGCTGGTCGGCTCGGCGCAGGTCCTGGCGCATGCTCATCGCGCTCGAGGTGCCTCCGGGATCGGCGGACGGTCGTGTGATCTCCTTGCCGGACGCCAGCTTGCTCTGCGTCTCCTGCAGGCGGCTCAGCCCTTGGCTCAGGTCGCGCAGGGTGGATCGCAACATCATCGAACTGGTCACTCTCATCGGCCGACCACCCCGGTGCGCTCGATCAAGAAGCCGAGCATCTCGTCGACGGCGGTGATCACCCGGGCGTTCGCCTCGAAGGCACGCTGGGCGGCGGTGAGGTTCGCCATCTCCTCGTCGAGGCTGACCGATCCGACCGAGTCGGCATCGCGGATCGCAGTGTCGGCAACCTGGTCCTGGATCGCGGCCCGACCCCGCGGTGGACCGGGTCTCCACGGCGAGGGTGGTGATCAGCGATTGGTACTTCGTGTCGGCGCCCGTGGCCGAGTCGGCCAGCGCAGCGATCTGTCGGGCCAGCTCGCCGTCGAGCGGGCCAGGAGCCACGGGGCCGGGCAGCACTGGGGCACCGGCGGCGATGTTCGCAGGCTGACCGGCGACGTCGACGGAGAGGCTGATCGTGGCGGCGGTGAGGTTCGCCGGGTCGAAGAAGGTGCGCCCCGTGGTGCCGCCCTGGTCGTAGCCGGTGGTGTGCAACGCGTTCACCTGGGTGACCAGGGTGCTGGCGATGTCGTCGAGCCGCGTCTTGTATCGGGGCACCACGTCGGTGATCACCGCGGTGAGCGCCTGAGCCTCGCCGGACGAAGGGTTCACCGCTGCGCTGTCGGATTCCCAGACGAGCGGACCAGTCGTGCCGTCGACGTGTTGCACGATCGTGCCGCTGACGATCGCCCGACCGTTGATGTACACGTCGACGCCGTAGGCATCGGACGGTCGGGCGACCGCGCCGGTGAGGTTGGCGAGTTGGCCCACCAACACGTCGCGTTGGTCGAGCAGGTCGAGGTTCTCACCGAACGACGTGCTGATCGTGCGATTGAGGTTGGCGATCTGGTCCGCGAGGTCGTTCACCTCGGCTGCGATGGTGTTCATCCGGGCGGTGGCGCCGTCGGCGATCGCTTGGAGATCGTTCGACGAGCGCCGGAGGTTCGTCGTCAGGTCGTTGGCGTTCTCCAACAGTTGGGTGCGCGAGGCGAGGCCGCCTGGATCGTTGGCCAGATCGGTCCACGATCCCCAGAAGACGTCGAGCTGGTGAGCGAGGCCGAGATCGGTCGGCTCGGGGAACACGCCCTCGACGGTCGACATCGAGGTGCTCGTCATGTTCGCGGCACTGCGAGAAGCGTCCTCGCGAACGGCGCGGCTGGCGAGCAAGACGTCGTACGCACGGGTGACGCCGGTGACGTCGACGCCGTAGCTGCGCGAGCGGCCGCTGAAGACGCCGCTGGTGTCACTGCGGCCGAGCGATTGCAGCTCGGCGCGCTGGCGGTGGTACCCCTCGGTGGTCGCGTTGGCGATGTTGTGGGCGATGACGTCGAGCACCCGCCTCTGCGAGTTCATGCCCGAGAACGCCGTGTTCAGCGACGACAGGTTCGCCATGTCAGACCGTCCGATCCAATCGGAGCGAGCCCACGGCGAGCGGGGTGGTCATGCCGCGGGGGTCGTACACGTCGACCGTCTGTTCGCCGAGCGAGGCGATGATCTCGCGGGATCGCATCAGGCTTCGCTTGGCCATCTCGTGGTTCGCCCGCGAGATCTCCTCGATCTCGGCCTGGAGCGACAGGAGGTGGAGGCGGTGCTGGGCGAGCAGGCCGGACCACGGGGCCTCGACATGTTCGATGAGCTCGGCCAGGCTCGCGTTCTGGGGTTGGCCGTGCTTGCGGGCAAGGCGGCCCGACGCGGAGGCACGCAACGCTTCGATCTCCCCGATCGCCTCGATGATCGCCTCGAGCTCGGCGGTCACATATGGGATCCATCGGGCCCGTGCCGACGCAAGGAGGAGCCCCTGCACCTCGAGCTTGTAGACGAGCTGCTCGAGCAACTCGCGCATCGTCCAGAGCTGATGAGAGAGATCCTCGGCGGGTTCCACGGAGTGGATCGTCCGGGAACGCAGCCGGAATGCAACCCTTTCCTTCATGGCGCATCTGCGTCGACGCAGCACAGTCGGTCACATGATTCGCCTCACGAGGTTGCGGCAGAACGACCCGCTGTACATCAACCCCGACCACATCGAACGCCTCGAGGGGCACCACGACACCGTCGTCCACCTGCTCAACGGTACCGAGTACGTCGTCGTCGAATCGCCGGAGGAGATCGTCGAGCAGGTGATCTACCTGCGCGCCCGGTCGATCGCACTCGCGGCCCGCCTCGCTGTCGACGGCATCGACCCCGTCGCCGGCTTGGGAGGGCTCGGCGGTCTCGACCCGGTGCAGGTCAACCCGGTGCATGCCGCTGCTGCTGTCGCACCGATGCCCACCGTGCACCGTGACGACGATGATCCGGCCAGCTGTCAGCCGGACGATCTCGCGAAGGAGGGCTGACCGATGCCTGCAACACTTGTCGGGCTCATCCTCGCGCTCGTGCTGGTGATGTTCGGCGCGGCAGACGCACCACGTCAGCCCCGTCTTCTTGGTCGTCAACGTCACTGCTCTGCTCATCGTCCCCGGCGGCGCTCTGGGAGCGACGATGGCCAGCTACGAGTTCACCGCCACCACCGGGGTGTTCTCCGCGATCTTGAAGGCACTGATGGGTAAGGACAAGCCGATCGACAGCGAGAAGACCATCACGACTCTCGTCGAATTCGCCCGCAAGGCCCGCGGTGAGGGGCTGCTCGCCCTGGAGTCGGAGATGGCAGGCCTCGACGATCCGTTCATGAAGCGCGGCTTGCAGCTCGCGATCGACGGCAGCGATCCGGATGCCGTGGCCCAGGTGATGAAGACCGACATCAAAGCGATGAAGATGCGCCACAAGGTGGCGTCGGATTGGTGCCAGTCGTACGGCATCTTCGCCCCCACCTTCGGCATCATCGGCGCCGTGGTGGGTCTCATCGCAACCCTCGGCGAGCTCGACAAGCCGGAGAAGCTGGGCGCCGGTATCGCCGGTGCGTTCGTGGCCACCTTCCTCGGCGTGTTCCTCGCGAACGGCGTGATGCTGCCGCTGTCGGCCCGCATGAAGCGGCTCTCCGCGCAGGAGGCCCAAGCCCGCGAGATGGTGATGGAAGCGGTGCTCGCGATCCAGGGTGGCCAGAACCCGCGCGTCATCGAAGAGACGATGATGAGCTATCTCTCGCCCAAGGAGGCGGAGGCGCTCCGCGAGGCGTCGTCGTGAGCGGTGGCGGCCACGGCGGCAAGAAGGGACACAGGCACGAAGAGCACGAAGAGCACGAAGAACACGTGAACCACGAGGCCTGGGTGATCCCCTACGCCGACATGCTCACCCTCCTCATGGCGCTGTTCCTCGTCCTGTTCGCCATCGGCCGTACCGACCTCGAGAAGTTCAAGAAGCTCGCCGAGAGCTTCCGCTCAGAGTTCGGGGGCGGCGGCAGCTCGGAGGTGGTGACGATCAGCGAGGGCCAGAGCGGCACGTCGCCGCTCGACGGCGGCGAGGGTGTGCTCGACGCGAACGTGATGCCGGCAAACGCCGAAGGAACCGGCAACGGTGACGGCACGGGCCTGGCGACACCGACGGAGCTCCAGATCGAGCAGGCCCGTCAGGAAGCCGAGCAGGAGGCCGCCCAGGAGGCACTCACCGAGCTCGAGCAGGTGGAGAACGCAATTCAGGTGGATGCCGAAGAACAGGGCTTCGGCGACAAGGTCGCGTTCCGGTTCGAAGGACGCGGGCTGGTGCTCAGCATCTTGAACTCGGCGGTGCTGTTCGACAGTGGTCGGGCCTCACTGCGGCCGGAGGGGCTCGAGGTGCTCGGCAGCGTGCTCGACACCCTCCGCGACATCCCCAACGCCCTCGCCATCGAGGGCCACACCGACTCGCGGCCGGTGAACAACGCCCGGTACTCGTCGAACTGGGAGCTGTCCACGGCGCGCGCCGTGTCGGTGCTGCGCTTCATGGAGCTCGAGGGCTTCGACGTCACCCGGCTCTCGGCGGCGGGCTACGCCGACACCCATCCCGTCGCCGACAACGCCACGGCTGTCGGGCAGGCCGCCAACCGGCGCGTCGAGATCGTGATCGTCTCGGACATCTCCCTCGATCCGGCGCTGGGAATCGACGGCTAGGAACAGTCAGGCACCTTGCACCGGCGGCTTCGTCCCCGGACAGTCAAGCATCGAAGGTCCAGCCTCGTCCCGAGTGGAGCGCGAGGTCGGACTCCAGGAAGACACCACGACACGGACGGTCACTCATGGGAAAGAAGAAGGACGACAAAGCCGGCGAAGACGGCGAGAAGAAGAAGAGCCCCGTCAAGCTCATCGGCATGTGCGTCGCCCTCGCGGGTGTGGGCTACATGCTGGGGGGACGCGGCGCTGCTGCTACTCCGGGCGCGGTCACACCGACCACGATCCTGCAGCTCGAGGGCTGCGCTGCCGGCACCGATGCGGCGACGGCCGAGCACAACACGCTCGACCTCGAGTCGATGAGCATCAACCTCAACGACGGTCGCTACCTCGCGTGACGGTGTCGCTCGGTCTGTGCCCCGGTGTCGTCGGCGAGGCCGTCGGCGAGGGTGCTGGTGAGCCGCTGAACACGGCGCCCGCCAAGGACATCATCGTGTCGACCCTGTCGGGCAACTCGATGGCCACACTCCAGGAGCCTGAGGGTCGCGAGAACATCAAGGAACTGCTCGCCCAGCGACTGTCCAACGCCTACCCCGAAGAGGTGCACGAGGTGTACTTCCTCGAGTTCGTGATGCAGTGATCCGAATCAGCCCCGACCAGTCCTGAGCGGTTCAGGTCGGCAGTCACACAGCGAATTGATCACGGCCCGGGGGATGACCCCCGGGCCGTGATCGCGCAAGGACCGGTGCGACCGGGTGCGGATCAGGTCAGCGGTGCGAGATCGCGGCGGAGGGATTCGCCCCATTGGGCACCGTCGCCGAACCACTCGCGCAGCTGGACAGCGCCGTTGGGGTGCAGCCGCTCCAACGCAGCGGTGTCGGCCCGCTCGAAGGCGTAGACCGCGGCCAGCATCTCGCCCACCGGGCCCGAACCGTCGAGCAGCGCACGACGCACGTCGGTCTGCAATGGCAGGTCGGCGACCAGCTCCGACATCGGGCACTGGAACACAGCATCGATCACCGACAGCAGCCCGGCGGTGAAACACATGTTGGCGAGGGGCTCGTCGTCACCGGCCATCCCTGCGGCCATCCTGGCGCGGGTGGCGGCCACAACGATCAGCTCCTCGCTGACCGCCTGGGCCGAGGTGGCCATCGTCAGCAGCACGGCGAGGTGGCGCACCTGGGCGAGACCGAGCATCACGATCGCGTGACGGATCGACTGCACGTGCACGGTGAGCCCGTACGAGCTGGAGTTCACCAAGCGCAGCAGGCCGTATGCGAGGGTGGGGTCGGTGGCGATGAGCTGCTCCACCCGGTCGAGATCCACTTCCGGACGGTTCACCTCGGCCATCAGTTGGATGGCGGCTGTGAGGTTCGCAGGGCGCTCGGTCCGGCCCATCACCTCAGGTTTCGCGAAGAAGTAGCCCTGGAACAGGTCGAAGCCGAGTTGGCTGGCCAGCTCGAACTCCGAGTGCTCCTCCAACTTCTCGGCGAGGCGCAACGCGCTTGGGAACAGCTTCTGCACGTCATCCACGAGCTTGGCCAGCTCGTCAGTGGGCACGCCCTGGAGGTCGACCTTCACCACGCTGATGAACGGGGCCACGTCGGCGAAGCCGGGTCGATCGAGCGCGATCACGTCGTCGAGAGCGAACCGGAGACCCCGCGCATGGCCGGCGCGGACCGCGTCGAGCACCGGCGCGTCGAAGACCATCCCTGCCTCGAGCTCGATGACGGCGCGATCGGCAGGGAGGATGTCGAGGATCCCGCTGTGGAGGATGCCAGAGGCGGCATTGATGAACCCGTAGCGGTCACCGACCACACGGTCGAAGCCCCACTCGAGCATCGCGACCTCGAGGACCCGCCGAGTGGCGTCATCGGGGTCGCGGAAGAACGCAAGGTTCTCCGTGCCGTTGCGGTACAGCAGTTCGTAGGCGTACGTCCTGCGTTTGCGGTCGAAGATGGGCTGGCGACCGAGGAAGACGCTCGTGGACATGTTGGTGCTGCTCCTGTGAACTGATGGCGAGGGACCGTGCCGGGCGCCGGGTGCGGGTGTGGCGAGGATCGAGATGGAGGATGGGGAGTGGCGGCGGGCTGCTCGAGCTTCGAGTCGCGCACAAGACCGAACGGGTGAGCGGTGGTGGTGGGCATCTAGATCGTCTCTTCCGCGCTGGCACCGTTGGACGCACGCTGGCTGATGGCGTCGTTGATGGCGTCGCCGATGTCGTCGAGAGGCAAGGTGGCGTCGGCGAGCCCCGACTGGTACACGGCGCCTGGCATGCCCCAGACCACGCTCGAGGCTTGGTCCTGGATGATCACGGTGGCGCCGCGTTGCTTGAGGGCTGCGCACCCGTCGCGACCGTCGTGTCCCATCCCCGTGAGCACCACGGCGAGCACGTCACCGCCGAAGACCTCCCCTGCTGACCGGAACAACACGTCCACGGCGGGACGGCAGAAGTTGACCGGCGGTCCTTGGTCGAGCTCGACCGCAACACCGGCGGACGAACGCTGCAAGGTCATGTGGTGGTCGCCGGGTGCGATCAGCGCGAGCCCCGGTTCGAGCATGTCGCCCTGCTCCGCCTCGCGGACCCGGATCCTCGATCCGGAATCGAGTCGTTGGGCGAGATAGCGGGTGAAGACCGCAGGCATGTGCTGAGCGATGAGGATCGGCTTGTCGAACCCGGCGGGCAGCCGACCGATCACGGCGGACAGCGCATTCGGACCACCTGTCGATGAGCCGATCGCGACGAGCTCGCAGCGACCGGTTGGCGTGACCGCACCGACCTTCGTCGTCATGGGCGGCGCCGGCGGAGGCGGAACGTTCGTCGGACACAACGCCTTGATCTTGGGGATGAGCTCGCGCCGCACCGCATCCACGGCCGCGGTCGCACTGTCGACGATGGCAGGCATGGTGACGTAGTCGGACGCGCCGAGCGCCAAGGCCTCGAGGGTTGCGCTTGCGCTGCGCTCGGTGAGCGTGCTGAGCATGATCACCGGCAGCGATCCGCGCCTGCGGATCTCCCGCAGCGTCGCGATGCGATCAATCTCGGACGATTCCAGACCGAGCGTGATGATGTCCGGTTCGAGCTGTTCGATCTCGGCGAGGGCGATCGAACCGCTCGTGGCGATACCCACCACTTCGAGATCGGGGTCGTCGTCGATGGCCGTGGCGAGCCGGTTGCGCGCGACGGCCGCGTTCTCGACGATGAGCACTCGGATCGGCTTCACGACGGACCGAGCTCCATCGGATGCGAGTCATCGACGATGAGAGTCCGCACATCAGCTCCTGGCGTGATCTGGGTCGAGCGCCGTCGAAGCGGACGATCACGTTCTCGTTGGGTTCGGGTGGCAGCTGACGGGCGAGCCACGTTCAGACTTCGACTGTCCGTCGGCGTGGTCTCCGCGCCACGATGTTCGGGGGCTCTCGTGAACGAACGCTTCGTTTCCCACCGGGCGACTGCGGCAGCCGATCCCCGTCGTCCACGCCCGCCTCGCGTGCCCGTCTTGCATGCCCGCCGGGTTTGCCGATGCGCAATAGAGTTCGGCCGTGCCAGACCAAGACGGTCGCCTCCGCGTGCTGGTGGCCGATGACCAGGTGGTTGCCGTGCGCGGTGCCGTGCTCTACCTCGGTGCGCTCGACCTCGACGTGTGCGGCACGATCGACGATCCTCGGCGGCTCCTGCGCACCTACGACGAGCTCAACCCGGATGTCGTGGTCATCGAGCCGTCGATGGGCCCAAAGGGTGCTGCGTTCGCACACATCACCGAGCTGCTCGCTGCGCATCCGACGGCCGGTGTGGTGGTGCTCACCGGCGAACTGACGCCGGTGATCGTGGAGACAGCTCTCGAACACGGCTGTCTCGGCGTGGTACCGAAGACGTGTTCAGTGGACGCACTCGGCATTGCAGTGCGTGCCGTGGCGCGCGGTGAACGGCATCTGCATCCGAAGGCGATCACGGCTCTGCTGCAGCGGCGCCAGGCATCGGAGTCGGCGCGCACGATGAAGGCGTTGAGTGCACGCGAGCTGACCGTGCTGGCTCGCGTGGCCGAAGGGATGACCAACGCGGAGGTCGGTGTCGAACTCGGAATCTCGACCGACACGGTCAAGACGCACCTCGCCCGCACCCTCGACAAGCTCAACGCCCGCGATCGAACCCAAGCCGTGGCTCGTGCATTGCGCATGGGCCTGTTCTCCTGACCCTCCGAACTCCTCCTCGTTCAGCCGCAGCACACGACTCGCTCGGTTTGACGTTGGGTCTTGTCTCGAGGAAAGTGCCCAGGCTCCTCGGCGCGCGACCGAGGAGAAGACCGTTCAGGCGACGTACCAGCCGAAGACGTCGGTGAGGAGGTGGCCGCCGGATTGGGTGTACAGATCGAAGCGGCCGTCGCTGAGCGGGATGATGGCGCTGTTGGCGATGGTCTGGCCGGCGCGGTCGGCGTTCAACACCGATGACGTCCCTGCCTGCAGCGTTCCGGTCGCGGCGGCTTGCACGAACCCGGCTGCAGCCGCTTCGGTGATGGTGACGTTGGTCGCCAGGGCGCCGACACCTGCGGGTGGTATGCTGGCCTTGTTGTTTGTATCGACGCGGACGGTGACCCCAGGACCAGGAGTCGGGCCGGTGTAGCCGGTCGTTGTCCCTGGCCGGGTGTCGAGCACGCGACCGGGAGTGACCGGGACGAACAGTCCGCTCAGTGATGTCGGCGCCGACGGGCTGGTGATGTACGCGGCGGCGTCCACGATGAGATGGGTGCCGGATTGGGTGAAGATCTCGATTCCGCCACCGACGCCGATCGGGACGATCACTTGGTTCGGGATGGTCTGTCCGATGCGTTCCAGATTCAAGTTGGATGACGTTCCTGCTACCAGTGCGCCGGCCGGTGCGACTTGCACGAAGCCTGGTGCGCTGGCCTCGGTGGCGGTCACGTTCAAGACGACCGCGGCCACATTCGTCGCCGGCACCGGTCCGACGCCAATAACCTGCACGCGCGTGGTCGAGCCGGAGGTTGGTTTCGTCCCGGTGTAGTTCAGGGCAGTGCCGGGGCGGGTGTCGAAGATCCGCGTTGGTGTCACGGCGACGAGTCTCCCGGCCGCGTTCGGCTGCACGGTGGGCACGAAGTAGCCGGTGATGTCGAGCACCAGATGAGCTCCCGATTGGGAGTACAGACTCAAAGTGCCGTCGAGCGCCGATGGGGACGGTGATGGCGTTGGCGATGGTCTGACCGGCCCGCTCAACGTTCACGTTCGATGACGCGCCGGGCGTTCCTGCGCCGGTCGGGAACACCTGGACGAACCCCGCGCCGGAGGTCTCTGTCACGGTCAGGTTCCCGGTCACCGCGCTCGCGTCGACGGGGATGCCGGCCCTGTCGACGAGCGTCACCAGTACCGTGGAATCCACGCCCGGTTTGGGTCCTGTGTAGCCCACCGCGGAGCCGGCCCGGGTGTCGAACACCCGTGTCGGTGTCACCGCGACGAAGCGCGATGCCGCCACGCCCAAGAACGCTGCGAACACGGGCGCCGGATTGGGCGTTGCAGTCCCGAAATTCGTCGCCACGCCCAGCTGACCGGAACTGTTGAGACCGAACGCGAGAACGGTGCCGTCCGAACGCACCACCACGCTGTGGTGACTTGCGGCGGCGAGCCCGGTCACGCCCGACAGCCCCGCCACGAGACTGGGCACCGGATTCGCATTGTCGTTCGCTGCCCGACCCAACTGACCGTGCCGGTTCCAGCCGAACGACACGACGGTGCCGTCTGAGCGAAGCACCAGGCTCTGGTAGTACGCAGCGATCGCGGTCACCTGTGACAACCCCACGTCCGTTGGTACCGGATTCGCGGTGTTGTTCTCGGGCCGCCCCAGCTCACCGGAGCTGTTGTGGCCAAACGACAGGACCGTGCCGTCTGACCCGAGCACCAAGCTGTAGTCGTAGCCGGCCGCGACGGCCGTCACGTCCGACAACCCCACCACCGGCATCGGATGATTCGGGTTGGCGGTCAGGTTGTTCGTCGCCCGACCCAGTTGACCGTAGTAGTTGTTGCCGAACGACACGACTGTGCCATCGGTCCGCACCACCAGGCTGAAGCCGTTGCCGGCGGCGATTGCCTTCACCCGCGCCGTGCCGAAGATGAACACCACCGCCGGTACCGGGTTGGCCGCGCTCGCTCCGAAGTTCGACAACGTGCCCAACTGATCGTACCGATTGTTGCCGAAGGCCCAAACGACGCCATCCGAGTCCAGTGCCAGGCTGTGGTCGTAGCCCGCTGCGATGGCGACGATCCCCGACAGGCCGGCAACCATCGCCGGCACCGGGTTGGCGTTGTTGGTCCCATTGTTCGTCGCGCTGCCCAACTCGCCATAGCGGTTGTAGCCGAAGGCCCAGACCGTGCCATCCGAACGCAACGCCAAGCTATGGCCAGACCCCGCCGCCACGGCGACGATCCCCGACAGCCCCGCCACCCGCCTCGCCACCGGCGTCGAGCCCTCCGCATGACCCAACTGCCCAAAGCCGTTGTAGCCGAACGCCCAGACGCTCCCATCCGTACGCACCACCAGCGTGTGGTCGTCACCGGTGGCGATCAGCCCCGAGCCGCCCACCGCGGACACATCGGCCGCTCGTGCCGATCGAGCCTCGACATGCAGTCCAAGATTCATCACCGACGCGACCGCGACACCGACCACTATCACGGCGCCCATTCGTCTGCGCATCCTCCGCCCCCGATCAGCTCTCGAGGAAAGCATTGTTGGTCCCTCGGCGCTTGACACGGGACTCCTCAGTACCGGTGCAACTGGTGCTGCTCTTCAGTGAGGCTCAGCCAACATCGATGTGGTCGGTATACGCCATGGGAAGGCAGCTGTAAAGGCACTCAGCGTTGGTTCCAGCGATTCGTCCATCGATCACTGCGTCGATCACTGCGTCGTGGAGCGACCTCGCGGTGTCTGCCGATCCGGTCGATCACACGGTGACGCCGGGTCAGCGACCGTCGCGTTCGATCTCGGCGATGGCCTCCGCGTGGCTGAGCACGCGACGGCGACCGGGCGAGACGCCACCGAAGTAGCCGCTCACGATCTCGTGCTGGTAGGCGTGGTCGAGACAGGCGCGACGCACGGGGCACTTCCGGCACAAGGCGACCGTCGACGACGCGATCGTGCGTCCTGCCTCGACGAAGAAAAGGTCGAGACGAGCGATGTCGAGATCACCGCATGCTGCATCGTCGAGCCAGGGCAGCTCGGGTGTGTGCTCGATCAGTTCGTCCAGCGGGCGGGCAGCAGCCATGTGGTTGGGTCTCCTCGTGTGAGCGCGTCGGGCGATCCTCGCTCGACGTGGCGGTCGGTTGCATCGACCGCTGGACCTGACCGTCCGGCGCGCGCTCCGGTGCGCAACCGAAATCTTCGAGAACACGCGGAACCGGTGAACCGGTGAACCGGAGAGCGGTCAGGCGGCGGGCTCGACCGATGCTGCGAGGCAGAGATCGGCAATCGCCTTGTGCATCGCGCGACCGGACCGGTCGGCCCACACGTTCACCGTCGCGGCCAGCAGGGCCACGGCGCCGAAGAGCAGTTCGGCGTCGGAGGCCACGGTTCGGGCGTGCATCACCTCGGCAGCGACGAACTCGTGATCGTGGCAACGAACTGCGTCGAGGCGCCGAGCCGCAGCTTGCACAGGGATCGCATCGACGAGGGCGTAGCGATGCGCCTCGGTGAGGAGGTGCTGGGCCAGGCCACGCGTCTCTCGAGGTGACAGCGCGGCGCCGCTGGTGAGCGCAGCGTCGAGGCGATCGAGCGTGGCGAAGGCCAGCGTCGCCAACAGCTCGGTGAGGTCCTCGAAGCTCCCACGCAGATCGTCGAGCAGCAACTCCATCCCGATCCGGTCCTCGCGGATCAGCGCGGCGACAGCGCCGTACATGCTGCTGAGGGCATCGCGGACGTTCTCGGTCGTGTCGCTCATCACGCAAAGAGACTGTCCCGAGTGCCCCCCGTCGTGGCAAGCACCTCGTCGGGTTGTCGTCCGTCCCAGGTCAGGCAACCTCGACGTCACCCGAGATCACCAGCGGCTCCCCCGACGACGCTGCTGTTGCGAGCGCTGCTCCGAGGCCCTCGAACAGCAGTGCCCACACGGTTACGATTGGCACGGCGCGCACGTGCCAGCGCAACGAGCGAGGGACCAGCCATGACAGCGGCCGCGCCTCGTAGAGATCGAGGCGGAGCGAGGTCCCGCGGTCGTTGAGCACGATCGCGTGCTCGCCGCGCAGGTCGACTGCTGTCACGCCGGTGAACGCCTCGTGTGGTGGGCCGCCGTGCAGCACGACGAGCCCCGACGCGCCGGCATCGGGGCGCAGCACGACGGCTGACGTGGGTGTGCCGCCGAGCATCACGTCGTGTTCGGAGGGATCGGAGTCGTGAGATCCGGCGGGCGTCACCCAGGTGCGTGCCAAGCCGGCGCCGCGCGACAGTGCGGGCATGTCGTCGACGATGCCGTGCCCCGTCCGGTCGTCGACCGAGAGCGCGAGGCGGACCGTGACGAGTCCGGTGATGAGGGCCGGCGCTTCGTCGGGTGAGACGGTGACCGGTCGTCCCGCCGCGGCCAGCACTGCCGCGAGCAGTTGGTCGAGCCCTCGGTCGCGATCGTGCTCGATGTCGGCGATCACATCGATGAGGCTGGCGACGTTGCTGATCGGGCCGATGGGCCAGTGACGTCGCCACGTGTTTCGCCAGCGCCAGTACTCGCTGACGGCGTCGTGGTGTTCGAATCCGGAAGCGACGAGCAGCCAATCGACGAGCTGGCCGTTCGCGTCGTGGAGCGGTCGCAACAGCTCGCGAATCGACGCGAGCGGAATGTCCGGCGCGGGCTGCAGCTGGACTGCTGCGAGGAGATCGGTGGGCGGCAGACGCACCCACGCGTCCGCCGGCGTCCGCGCCGAGGGGCCGGGCGGACTCATCGTGCTGGTCGCGCGGAGGCCATGGATCGATCGTACGTCAGGCCCGCCTCGGCCTTCCTGCGCCGGTGGTTCTGGCTGACCGCGAGTTGTCCGCAGGACGCGCCGCCGCCCGCCGTCTGCTGACAGCGGGCGACGGGCGAATCGTGTCCCCCTGGGGATGGGGTCGGTGGTGGTCGGCGCGTTCGTTCAGCTGGCGCGCCGTTGCGCCGTGATGTCGTCACCGAGGAGCGCACCGATGCGCAAAGGCACGAGCGAACCCACGCGTGACGGCAGGAACGTCGGCAGACTCCACGCGCCCTGACCGTGCAAGTCGTACAGCAACGTACCGAGCTCGCGTGCCTTGTCGGGATCGGTCGCGGTCTCGCCCAGGCGCTGCTCGAGCATCCGCACCCTGCGCGTTGTGCGGGTCACCTGATCGGCGACGTCCTCGATGGCGGCGCCGAGGCGTGCCTGGTCGTGCGCGTACAGCGCCACCTGGCTGATGACAGCAGGCAGCAGCTCGGCGGCGCACGAAGCGAACGTCTCGAACGTGACCGGTGTGGGGTCGACGCTGATCGTGCGCCAGGCGTGCTCGGCGATGAGCCGTCGACCCTCGAGTTCGCGGTGGGCGGCGAGAAGGCGGGAGGGACGCGCTCCGGGTGCCTGTGCGAGCAGCACATCTGGGGTGAGACCACAACGAAGCGCGGTGATGAGCACGGTGACGTCCCGGCGTTCGAACTCGTCGACGTCGTGGTCACCGCTGAGCACTTCGAGCGTTTCGACGAAGGCGAGCTCCTCGGCTGGGGTGCACGGCGACTGGCGGCCGGCCCACGGGTTCGCGACCTCTACCTGGACGGTGTGCAGGGAGCGCTGCGCGTTCTTGTGCGATGACGTGAGCCGATGGTGCGTCGACTCGATGGTCCGGGTGGACATCTCGATTCCTCCGTGAGCGTGATCCGAGCCACGATCCGTGTGGCTTCTGGCCAGACCGTCCCCGGAGGGGCCGAACACGACAGGGTGATCGAGTGTGATTGACGGGTGACTCGCCAGGTGCCGCCCGTCCCCCGGGGTCACCCGAGACGCGAGCGGCGATCACATCCGATGAGATGTCGCGCGAACGCGAACCAGCTCGGACCAGCGCGAACCAGCATTGGTGTCGGCGGCCATCGGGCGCTGCCCAAGGGTGGCCATCCGCCATTGCCCGCTGACGGCCGATCGACCGCTGAGCGTGATCCGTGACCGATGTTCGTGAGCGCGGCACACCGGAACCTTTGCCACGGGCCAGCGCGTGCCGGCGCCGCCTCGGGGCCGTCGTTATGCGCTCCCCGAGGGGGGTGGGTCAGATAGCGCCGAGCGAGCCACAGATCTGCGTGGGACGAGTCCGACCGCTGTCGACGGACTGAACTTGTCGACGTGTGCGCCGATCGTGCAGCTCGGGAGGATCGGTGAGGCGTCGGGCAGCCGTCAGAGAGCCATGATCGAGATGGCTGACACGAAGAACGGTTTCGTCGGTACTCCGTTGCCCAGCCCGCCACCGTTGTCGAATTGCGAGTTCACGACGAGGAGTTGGTCACCGCGTAGTTCGACGTCGGTGGGGAATGACAGCGCCGGATCCGGCAATCCGGCGACGACGATGCCACAGTCGTGCGACGGGCACAGGGCGACCCGGTCGATGGTGTCACCCGCAGCGCCGCGTGTCACCCAGAGCACATTGCCTCTGGCTCTCATACCGTCCCCCACCGTGAGCAGGTACCCGCCGAGATCAACCGACCCGATGGTAATCCCACCGCTGGGGTACGAGCGGGCGTCGATGTGGAAGAGCTGGCCGTTCGAGAAGTGGACCGCCAACAGGGTGCCGTCGTCGAGAGCTTCGATTCCGTTCAACTGGAACGGCTCGCCCATCGCATCCTCGGTCATGAAGAAGTCGATTGGCACAAGGGGTGCGTCTGCGCTCGAGCCGTTGGGCAGGAACCACAGCACTGGTTTGGAGGAGTCCGTCACGTAGATGCCCTGGTCGGTGATCGCGAGATCGTTGAGGAATCCGCTCTCGGCTGCTACGTGGTGACCACGCAGACCACCGTCGACTCCGTACTCCCAGATCGCGGGTGGAGAGACCAGCCAGAGGCTGTCGGTGTCGAACTCGATGCCGAGCGTCAGAGTCCGACCGTCTGTGCCCGCGGGCAGCCACACCGACGCAACGTCCGCTCCGGGTTCGGCGACGGCCACCGCACCGGTTGGGGTGGAGGTCACATATGCCCGCCCGCTGGCGGGGTCGACCGCGATCCCTTCGGGATACTCGAAGCCCTCGGGGAGAGTGAACGCCACCGCCGCCGAAGCGATCGGCGTGTCGATCGGCACAGAAGGTTCGGGCGCAGCGGTCGTGACCGTCGTCGTGCTGTTGACGATCGTGGTGCTGGTGACGGTTGTCGCCGTCGTGTCCACGACCGCGGGAGAAGCTTCGGTAGCGGTTGCCGCTTCCGTTGATCCCACCCCCACCGACTCGCTGGTCGATCGGCCATCCGGGCTGCATCCGACGAACAGTCCACAGATCCCAACCAAGATGATGGAAAGCCGACGCATGAGGACCCCCTCATTCGCACTCGTGAACTGTTTTCTCACCGAAAGCTCATCCACCCAGCATTGTCAAGGGTCATTCGACCCTGATTCCAGCCTGACCACCCGCACCTAATGCTCACGTGATGCCCGGTATGTGCGCTTCCTGCAAGAGCGGCCGGCGCTCAGATCATCGCATCTGCACTGCCCCCGAACGCGGGACGTTGTCAGTCTCCTTCTCGTGGATCAGCCGATGAAGTCGGTGCACGCCGATCCAGAACGATCGTTGAGGTTGACGGCAGTCGGTGTCCAGGTCACGTACACGCATCGCCGGAGCCCGAAGAACAGCGCCGGCCATCGCAGCTCGATCTGGTTCTCGGTGTAGCGGAAACCGTCGGCGCGTACCGAGATCGCTCCGAAGATCTGCTCGCTGTCGTCGAATCGTGCGCCGGGGCCGAGCCGATCGGGAGCGTCCGGATCGCCCCGCAACACGGCATCGAGCTCGGCGTAGCTCGTATCGGAAAACGCGTGCTCCAGCTCGTGGCGGATGCCCCGCTGGTGCCGATCGGCGCCTCCCATCAACACGATGACAGCGGCGGATACAGCGACGGCGGTACCCACGGCGACGACGGCACGTTTCCGCCCCACGGCGGGTGAGGGATCCGACCCGCCCGAGCGATCGATCCCCGTCGAGACGAACGCGCCCGCTGCCACGCCGACAGCAGCACCGACGGTGTTGGCGACGACGTCGGTGATGTCAGCGGCGCCGAGCGCGGTGACCGCCTGCACGCTCTCGATGAGCATCGAGAGCCCGGCGAGTCCGAGCAGCGTTCGTCCCGGTCGCCGGGTCAGCCAGACCCATGCGACACCGGCCGGGACGAGCAAGGCGACGTTCAGCAGGAACTGGCTGCTGCCGAGCAGATCGCCGTGACCCAGTCGATCCCAGCCCGACCCCGCCCATGCCAACACGTCGCCGGGCCGGAACGTCTCAGGTGCACCGTCCCGAGCCAAGGTGAACGAGACGGCAACGGCGACCGATCCGAGCGCTGAGAACCAGGCGAGTGGCCGGTGAACAGTTCGACCGCGGCCCAGCCACCAGACGCCAGCCGCGCTGGCGGCCAGGAGGATGACCGTCGCCACGAGCGCTGAACCGGTCGCATTCGACGCGACGTCACGGCTTGCGTCACCGGCTACCGCGAGCATCCGGGCGACAGTAGTCATCGACAGCCATCGACGGCACCACCGCCTCTGCGCTGACCCCTATCGCCGGGTAACCATTTTGCGGCGACGGGTGCTGAGTCGGACGCGCTGGGTCCCGGTCAGGACAGCTGGCGGGGGTGATGCGAGTTGAGTTGGCTGGCATGATGTCGGACGTGGTGGCTCCGTTGGACAAGCGACTCTCGTTCAACGAGGTACCAGAGATCTATGACGAGATTCGTCCTTCGTACCCGGCCGCGCTGTACGAGGCGCTGTTCCAGATGTTGCCGCCTCGCCCGACGATCCTCGAGGTGGGTCCTGGTACTGGCCAGGCAACGAAGGACCTTCTCGCCTGCGGCGCATCGGTTCACGCCGTGGAGATCGGACCGGCGACGGCGGCCAATCTCCGGGCGAATCTGCCCACCAATCACCTGAAGATCAGCATCGCCGACTTCGAGCAGTTGCCCCTCTCCGAACGCTTCGACACAGTCTTCTCTGCAACGGCGTACCACTGGATCTCACCACGTGCGCAGACGGACCGCCCAGCCGAGGTGCTCAAGCCAGGCGGGCTGATCGCGGTGGTCGATCTCATCCAGGTGGCCTCGCCTGCGGACAGGGGCTTCTTCGCTGCAGTCCAGCCGATCTACGACAAGTACGGGCAGGCAGACCCAGGGTTTTCTCCGTCAACCCACGAAGGTGCCGACCCCCCGATGCGGACCCTCCTCGAAGGCGATCAGAGATACCTCGACGTCAGCGTTCTCAGATGGAACTGGGACCAGACATACACCGCCGCCCGATACCGCAAGCTGATGCTCTCGTACTCCGGGACGCAAATGATGTCGGCGCACGACCAACTCAGCCTGTTGGATGACATCGAGTCCTTCATCGAACAGCACTTCGAGGGACAAGTCACTCGGCCGCTCGTCGTGACGCTCACGACGGCACGCCTCCGCTGACGCCCATGACGCCAGCCGCACCTGCGCGGTTGGCCTCCGTCCCCTACCGCCGGCTATCCGTCGGTGATGCAGAAATCGTTGCCCTCCGGGTCACGCATCCAGGTGTGACGATCGAACTCTCGGACGATCAACGCTCCGAGCGACACCAAGTGGTCTCGTTCCAGTGGACGCTTCGGCGTCGAGATGTCGAGGTGCACGGCCCGCTTGCCGTCCGGCAGCTCCGCCACTTCCTGGAAACACACCTCCAACGCCGGGCCATCGAGGATGACGCACGGGTCGGTCTCTGGTGTGCGACCCATCGCCGCCAGCCTGGCAATCTCCGCATCGTCGTAGGGACGGATCTCGAAGCCGTCGAGCGCCGCCGCCCAGAACCGAGCCAGCGACGCGGGCGCACGGCTGTCGACGACGAGCTGAGTGATTCGAGCCATGCTCCGAGCTTCATCGTTCGTCGGCATGAACTCAACCCGAGCCCGTCCCCTACCGCCGGCTCCTGGCGCCCGTCGTTATGCGCTCTCCTGCTCGTCGGGCGAACTAGCGCCGAGCGGCAGTTCGCACGGTGCCCGGCGGTGTGCTCTCCCTCGCTTCCGACGTGCTCCCGTTCAGCGGCTATCAGTTGATCACGTTGCGGCCACCATCCGTGTCGCCAGCGTCACCAATGCGGTACTCGTTTCAACGTCCGTTCCCTCCACAACCGATCCAGGCCATCGACTCGTCACTCAATGATCGAACGCGGACCTCGCTTTCACTCTCCTGGTCACCTGTGGCATACGCGTCGAAACGAGCGTCGCAGAAGTGAGCTCGGGCGAGCGACAAGCTGATCACCAGCTCCCGTCCACTGCATCCATATCGATCTTCAGCCACGTGTCAACACGGCACCTGAACGACCGGAGCATCGGCAAGGAAGCTCACGAATCCGCCTCCTCAGCTTTGAAGTCGCGCACAACCGGCCACTGTTACCGCTACACCAGCGTCGACGTCGGCGATCGTCGCCCGCTTACCACGCCCGCCGATCGACCTTCGCAGGAGGGAGGTCCCAGTACGACTGTCGGACAGTTAGCCTTCCTAGGAGGAGTGTCGTTCGACATCCACGAGCACTGCCCACACTTGCCCTGCGAGGATGCTTCCCGCAAGCGTCATCGCAGCCCGATCGGCAGTTCGGCACGGCTATCGATGAGGTAGGCGTTCGTCGCCTCGACACTGCCATCATCAGCAGCCCACCCACACTCGATGATACGAGACTGACCTCGATCCCGCCGAGGTGGTGATGCATCCGATCCTTCGGGTCGCAGGTGGATTGCTTGACGTAGAAGTCGGTAGCTCCTTATCGATGAAGTCGGCTTGTCCCTCACGCAAATACGTCACACGGCGGCCGCGCGACGTAACGAACACGCCGCGGATGGTCATCAGCGGACACATCACCCAGGCAAAGATTTCCATGAGTCATTGCCACCCGTTCGCTCCAGCCCGGCGTGAACCGCGTCGCCTGGCAGCGCATCGTGCCCGTGCCTGGCGGCGAGCGTAGGCCTCAAGTCGTGCAGAGCGGCAGCTATGTCGTCGTCAGCCGGTCGACCTCAGCGAGTGCAGCCATCAGCGCGTGTGCTTCTCGCTCGACGCTCGCCACGCGTCCACGAGGTCAACCATCCGGGTTGCCTCGTTGACGTGAGCGCTCGCGGCTCCTCGAGAAGTCTGAGGTAGAGGTCGCTGCATTCTCTCTCAACGTCGAGACGCCAGTCCTGAGGCTTCGGGTCGCGATCGAGCGGGGCACGCCATCAGGATGCTTCGGGGACCGCTGACGTCCATCGAGCAGAGGCACTTTGGCATGCGAACGACGGCCGGATCAGTCCTCGCCAGGCCTGCGTGGTTGCAACCCCTAGGATGCTCCGCCTGTCGTGCATCGTGCAAAGAACGCCATCATCCCCGTCGCCGTGAACGCCACCTCACTAGACAGGCCACTGCGAACCCACGACCACGACAACCGATGCAATGGCGATCGGCAATGACAGCGAAATCTCCACGCTCGTTGTCATCAGCGACCCATGCCACGACCCGATCACGTTCGCTCTCGGCCCCGAGCCAGTAACTCATCCGAACTCCGTGGGCGCAGAACTCCGACGGAGGAGAATCGCAATCCAGCACACCGGCCCCATCAGCGCAGAATTGCCCGTGATGGCTGTTCGCGCGAGTCCCTACGCGCCCCGATCAACCGGCAGTTCGGTTTGGCACGTTGAGGCGAGTCGGGATTCTCGAGCTTCGGCCCCACGGCAGGATCGGAGACGACGCGGACTACGTCATCGACGGGGTACGAATCGGTGACAGCCTCGGTCGACGCCACGAATGACTCGGACGTGACGGGTTCGACGACAGTCTCGGCGTAGACGCCGTCCGCCATCATGAACCCGTGAACTCTCCGCATCGAGAGGCGGCGACGTTGTCGACGACGTCGAGCACCGAGTTCATCCCTGGGTCGGCGAATGAGCGGACCATCGATGCCCACGGCCACTGCGATCGCGGGGTCGTCGATCTCGGCGCGGAACACGATCGATGAGTCGACCGACACGAGCCGCGGCCCGAACCGTCATCGATCACTGACACCGAGCGCACGCTCTGATCGCCTCGAAGCGCCTGTTCGAACTCGATCGTGACCAGCCGTGCCGACCTCAAGCCGAACTCCGAAAGGGCGACCTCGCCGCGTCCTCGGCTGAGCCCGCCCAGCCTGCGAGATCACTTGAGGTCGCGAGGCCCTCGATGGTGCCAATCGGCCATGAGGGCGGCTCGCCGGCATCGCCGCACATGAACCGACAGACGGCGCGGATGTCGCCGACACGTCGGCGATTGCAGTGCTCGCAGTCGACGACGGAGCTGATTCCGACGTCGCCACGCCGGCACCACAAGCACCGAGAACGGCGGGCAGAAATCAGCACGACGAGCCTTCCCGTACGCAACATTCTCATTCGACGGTCCCTGCGGTTCATCGGTTCCCTACCACTTTCCACCCGTTGAAGGACCGTCGCCCAGTCGCCACCCGCAGCGCACCCGACATCCCCAGCCGCCGTGATGACACGCTTTCTCAACTCAGCTCGGCGCGCTAGATTGCCCGCTCGGGACGCGTTCTGCAAGAGCAGACCGCGCACAGATCAACCCATCTGCACCCGCCCCATACCGCCGGCTCTGTTGTCGGCGCGTCGTCACGCCCTCGAACCCTGCGGCGATCTCGATCTCGATCTCGATCTCGATCAGATCAGTTCGACCGATACTCCTCGGGCGTGGGCGGCCAGCGCTTCGATGTCGGCCTTGTCTCCCGTGAGGACGGTGCCGCCCGGCTCGGCGAGCGCGACCACCAGTGCGTCGACGGCAGAGCCGGTCCGGGCACGACGCCTGAGCTCGGCGGCCCGCCGTGCGATGGCGGGGGTGACCTCGGACTCCACGATGCAGATCTTGAGGAAGCGGTTCGCGTTGGCGTCTCGCGCTACGTGGCCTTGGAGCGACTCGACGAGCACCACCGTCGGGACGATGGGCGGCCAGAGCCCCTCGTCTGCCCTACCGCCGGTTGCACGGTCATCGGAGAAGTCGTCGCTTGTCCAGGTACCGCGTTTGCTGCCACTGGTCCTGATGTCCTCGACCTGCGGGGGATCTCTACGCTTGCAGCGTGCCGACGGCGGAGGACATCCTGAGCGTTCGGCCGCTTGCGGTTGACGACGTCGACATCTACCTACGTCTCGTCTGTGAGGTCGAGGCGGGGTCAGGTGCCGACGGTGAGGGCCATTCGCACCCGTACAGCGTCTCCGAACCCTTCGATACGGAAGCCGGGCGAGCTCGGGAATTGACTCGATGGTCAACCCCGATCGATGCCATTGAATGGCGTCGAGCCTGGGGGCTGTTCGATCGCGACGAGATCGTTGGGAACCTCCACCTCGGCGGCGGGGCGCTGCGCTCCGAGCTTCACCGGGTCGAGATGGGGATGGGCATCGCTCGTTGGCATCGACGCCGCGGAGGTGGCGGCCTCCTCCTGCACGCGGCGATCGCTTGGGCTCGTCTGCAGCCATCCATCGACTGGATCGACCTCGGCGTGTTCTCCGACAATCCTGGGGCACAAGCGCTCTACGTTCGCCACGGCTTCCAGGTCATCGGTCGCACGCCTGATCGCTTTCGCATCGACGGCCAGTCAGTGGATGACATCTCGATGACACTCAACGTGTCTCAAGCCAACACCTGACGATTCCGTCTGTCAGCGGCCATCACCGAATCGCATGCGTGATCAGTCGGCGACGTATCGGATATCGCCGGTTGTCGGTCGGTTTCCTGAGCTGGGGGTTCATGGCAGCCCGGGCGGTAGCGAGTCCTGCGTGGTGAGCCGTCGAGGCTGACCCTCGCCTCGGCCGAGAACTCGCGGCACTCCACGCCCGTGTCCATTCGATCGTGGCTGGCGACATCGATCTTCCGAGGTTCAGCGACGGTGAGGCGATCCTGCATCTCGACCTTCATCCGGACAACGTGATGATCACGGCGGCCGGCCCGATGGAGGGCACGACGATCGATGACGACGCTCGTCGGTGGATCAGGCGCGTGTGCGATCAGCGACTCCTCGATCCGAACGCTCGTGACGACGAGAAGGCGCGGGTGCGCTCTTTCGCCGCCCACCACACCAACCGATAGACGAGGCGACGCTGCATCACAGATCGTGAACGGCCGAACTGGCCGGTGTGGCCGGGTCAGCCTCGGCCGTGCCGCTGCACCTTCCGCAGCACCATCGGGTGTTGGATCTTGGCGACGGCCTTGGCCTCGATCTGGCGGACGGCTTCGCGCGACAGGCCGAGGGTCTCACCGATGCCGGCGAGCTTCTCGGGCGGCTCGCCGTCGAGACCGAAGCGCCGCACGATGACGAACAGCTCACGTGCATCGAGGGCGGTGAGTCCGTGGGTGCGCAGGGCCGACAGCATCATGCTCGACACCACCACCGATTCGGGTCCGGGGGTCGAGCTCTCGATGGTGTCACCGAGCGTTGCATCGTTCTGATCGGAGGCGACCTGGTCGACCGACTCGAGCTTCGGCGGGTTGAGCACGCGGCGAACCTGGTCGATGGTCGCGCCTACGACGGTGGCAACCTCGGCGTGCGATGGGCTGTAGCGGTCGTCGTCACCCTGGAGGTGACGGAACGCCCGAAGGATCTCGGGGCGACGCTCGAAATCGCCGAGGTTCACGTTCGGGTGGTCGGCGTCGCGTACGGCGCGCAGCACCTCGCGCTGGATCGGCTTGAAGGCCCACTGTCCGAAGCGGCCCTGGGCGGGGTCGAAGCTGTCGATCGCCCGCATCAGGCCGAGCAGCCCGGCGGCCTCGAAGTCGGCTGAGTCGTCGCGGCTCGAGTTCGCGGTGAAGCGCTTGCAGTAGGAGCGGACGAGTCCGAGGTTGAACTGCACGATCTCGGACGTGACGTCTTCGATCTGCCGGCGAAGCCGGCTCACCGTCCGTGTGTCGGCGATCTCCTCGTCGAGGTCGGCGAGCTGTCGTTGCAGCTCCCTCCGCCGCTGGAACAGAGCCGAGTTCCCGTCGACGAAGTCGTCCGGTGCCATTGCCATTGAGCTGTCCGCGCCCGCCATTTTTCCTTGCTCTCCTCTGTCACTCCTGTGATCGCTCGACCGTCGAGCATCCCGGAATCCGCCGGGGATGGGTACACAATGACGTGTGTGGCCCCGTCTCGGAAGTTCCGGGTGACTCATTTGGGGGGGCCGTACCTGGGGGGGTTCAGTGTCCCCCGAACGGGTGAATGAACCTGATGCGTGTGCGTCCCGGTGGTGCTCACGACGGGGAGTCGGTGTCGGCGCGAGCGTGGCGGGAGCGTGCTGGGAGCTGATTCCAGGGCCAGAGATGTCCACTGCGTTCGACAGCCTGGTTGCAGACGGCCGCCGAGGGTGGACAGTCGACGCCATGACCGCTGCGGCCATCGACGATGTGCGCCACCCGGGGGATCCGCGAGTGATCCCCGTCGTCGTCGTGCAACAGCATCGAGTGCTGCGTGAAGCCGTGCAGCTCCGTCTGGACGACGAAGCAGACTTCCATGTCGTGGCCTGCGTGGCCACCGTTCACGAGGCGATCGCGGTCATCGCTCGCCATCCGGGCACGGTTGTCGTGCTGGATGAGCCGCCGCCCAACGAGTCGTGCCACACCGTCATGGGTGAGCTGCGCGCCACGTCCGACACCGCTCGCGCTGTGATGCTGCTGAACTCCACCGATGTCGGCATCGTGTCGGCCGCTGTGAACGCCGGCATTGCCGGCGTGCTCTGCAGCGACACCCCCACCAGTTCGCTCGTGCACGCTGTGCGCACGGTCGCAGGAGGCGCCTGCGTCTTGGATGAAGACGCGCTGCGCCAACTCGCTGGCCGGTGGCAACCCCTTGCGCAGCCGATGCTGTCGACGCGTGAACGCGAGGTGCTCGGCCTGCTCTCGTCGGGCTCGAGCAATGCCGAGATCGCCAACCAGCTCTATGTCTCCACCGAGACGGTGAAGACCCATGTCGCCCACGTCCTCCGCAAGCTCGACGTGCCGAACCGCAACTCTGCCGTGGAGAAGGCAACCCGTCTGGGCCTGCTCGTCTGACGAGTTCGGACCGCGTGCCCGGGTTCGTCGCGGCACTTGAGAGAATCGTCGACCATGACCGCACCGACGACCGCATCGACGACACGCGTCCCTCGCCCGCTCCGCTACGGCATCATCGGGACCGGGATGATGGGCGGCGAGCACGTCGCCAACCTGGTCCACCTCGGTCGCGCCGATCTGGTCGACGGCCTGCCGTCGGTGGAGGTGGTCGCGCTCGCCGATCCGGTGCCCAGCTCGCTCGAATGGGGCGTTGCATGCGCCGGTCGAACGGTCGACACGTACGCCGATCATCGTGAGCTGTTGGGCCGCGACGACCTCGACGCGGTGGTGATCGCGAGCCCGAACCACACCCATGCCGACGTGCTCCGCGATGCGCTCGCGACCGACCTCGCAGTGATGGTGGAAAAGCCGATGTGCACCACCGTGGCTGACTGCCTCGACGTCCAGCGGCGGGCTGCCGATCGCGACGCCGTCACCTGGGTGGGTCTCGAGTACCGGTTCATGCCCGCGATCGCAGCGCTGCTCGAGGAGCTCCGTACCGGGGTGTGTGGCACCACGCGCATGGTGTCGATCCGTGAACACCGGTTCCCGTTCCTCGTGAAGGTCGGCAACTGGAACCGCTTCACGGCGAACACGGGAGGCACGCTGGTGGAGAAGTGCTGTCACTTCTTCGACCTGATGCGACTCGTGGCCGGCGCCGATCCGGTGCGGGTGATGGCCTCGGGCGGCCAGGACGTCAACCACCTCGACGAGGTCTACGACGGCCGAGTTCCGGACATCGTCGACAACGCCTTCGTGATCGTCGACTTCGCCAACGGCGTGCGCGGCGCCCTCGACCTTTCGATGTTCGCCGAAGGTGGACGGCACGAGCAGGAGATCACCGTGGTGGGCGATCGGGCCAAGCTCGAGACGGCTGTTCCCGGCGACGTCGTCCACGTCGGGCCTCGTGACCGTTCTGGCGTGCGCACGCTGCAGGCCCCGACGGCAACCGATGTCACCTACGGAGGCTTCCACCACGGCTCGTCCTTCGTCGAACACCGCAGGTTCGCGGCGTGTGTGCGCGAGGGCAGGCCTGCCGAGGTCACCGTCGACGACGGGCTGTGGTCGGTGCTCATGGGTGTCGCCGCACATCGCTCCATCGACGAGGGCCGCATCGTCCATCTCGAGGGAACCAGGATCCGATGACACCGCGCTCCGATGGCACCGGGCTCCGATGAGCCTCGTCGGCGCAACACCGCGCATTCCGCACGGAACCCCCACATATGCGGCACCCCAGATCGAGGGGTTCGGTGGGCGATGTGGGACTCGGACTCAGGAGTGGGTCCGGCGTTCCGATGACACACCCGTCGAACTGGTCGTGACGACGACGGACCAGGCACGCACGGGAGTCATCACCATGAGCAACAACGAGCGCACGGGCAGCCGACGGAAGCGGAGGATCGGCGTCATTGCAGCGGTCACCGCCCTCACCGCAGGTGGAGGCGTTGCCTGGGCCTTGTGGTCGGCCAGCGGAACCGGTTCCGGCACGTCGACCGCCCTCACCGCGCAGGCGATCACCGTGACCGCAGCAGCTGGTCCGGCGACGCTCTACCCGGGCGCCGCCGACGGCGACATCACGTTCACCCTCACCAACCCCAATCCGTACCCCGTGCAACTGACGGCGATGACGCCTGGAGCGATCACGTCGAGCAACGCCGGTGCGTGTCCGATCACGAACGTCAGCGTTGCCTCTGCCACTGGTCTCACGATCAACGTCGCCGGTGGTGCGACGAGCGCGACCCAGACGATCCCCGATGTGGTCAGCATGATCGCCGCTGCCCCCGACGGCTGCCAGGGCGTGTCGTTCACGATCGCCCTCACGCTGACCGGAACCCAGGTCTGACCTCGGACGAATGAGGCCGCTGCCCGGCGGAGAACTGACATGACTGCATCCCGTCGGCACGTTGCACCGCGAACGTCGCAGTGCCGAGTGGCCGTGACGGGTGCAGCTCACGTCGGGATCGTCGTGTCGGTCGGCCTGCTCGTCGGGGTCGTCGTCTTCGTGTCCGGCGGTGTGCTGCGCGCCGCCGCCGGATACGGATCCTTCGCCACCGGTGTCGGTTCTGCCGCTTCGCAGAACATCCCGGTCCCATCCGCACCCGTCGCCGTCGCGGTGGGCAGCAACGTCACCGTCTCGTGGACAGCGATCACGCTGAGCGGAGGCGTGCCACCCAGCGGCTACGTCGTCGAACGTCTCGACTCCTTCGGTGCCGCTGTCGCGACCTTGCCCACATGTGATGTGGTGAGCGCCGCGACGTCGTGCACGGAATCGAGTGTGCCTGCGGGTACCTGGTCGTATCGGGTGCGTGGCATCCTCGGCTCGTGGAGCGGTGCACCCAGTGACCCGAGCGCGACGATCACGACGCTGTCGGCAACCGTTGCCTGGTCGACGGCGATGCCGATCACCACGCTGCCCGCCACGGTGGCCGGAACCCTCACGAGCTTCGTCGTGGGTGAGGCACTGACCTTCCGTCTCGACTCGCCCAGTGGGCCGTTGCTGGTGGGAACACCGGTGACGGTGTCCGTCACGACCGGCCAGGCGGTATCGGTCGTGCTGCCCGCCGGTACCACCGATGCTCCGCACTCGGTGTACGTGATCGGCTCGGGTGGCAGTGTTGCCGGAGCTGCGGTGTCCATCGTCATCCCGCCGGTGCTGACATCGCTGACGACGCACGACGTCGACGTCGACGGGCGCATCGATGAAGTCCGCGCTTCCTTCGACGACGTGTTGGCGCCGTACACGGCCGGAGTGACGCCGTGGACGCTCACCAACATCCCGTCCGGTGGCACGCTCGCCGGGGTCACCGTGGCCGGCAACGTCGCTACATTGGCGATCGCCGAGGGGTCGGGTGCCGCGACCACCGCCGTCGGGACCTTCGGGGTCGCACTGTCGGTCAACTCCGCTGGCATCCGTGACGCGTACGGCAACACGACCTCCTTCACCAGTCGCACACCCACCGACGCAGCACCTCCAGTGCCTGCGACGATGGTGATGCAGGACACCACCGGGAACGGGCGCGTCGACCGTGTTGCCATCACCTGGACCGAGACGCTCGCCGCCGTCACCACAGCCACGGCCCCTTGGTCGCTCGCCAACGTCCCGTCGGGTGCCACGACGTTCACCGTCACCGCATCGGGTACCTCGGGGACGATCACGATCACCGAGGGCGCGGGTGCGCTCGACACCGGCGTCGGCGCAATGACGGTCTCATTGAGCGCGTCCCCCACCGGACCCCGCGACGCCGCCGGTAACCAGTCGACGTTCCCTGCGCGAGCCCCGACCGATGGTGCCCGACCGCTGTTGGTGTCGTTCACCGACACCAACGGTGTCACTGACGGCCGAGTCGAGGCCGGCGACACGCTGTCGGCGTTGTTCACTGAACCGCTCGCCACGGGATCCATCCCTTCAGCGCCGACGGTCACCTTCACCGATCCGAACACCACCGGCGCGGACCGGCTCACCATCAACGGGCTGACGAACGGCGCGCGAACCACGGGTGGCAACGGCTACGTGTCGACCAACAACGTGTCGTACAGCCATGCGTCCGCGGTGACCTTCACGAACGGCGATCGCACGGCCGTGGTCACCATTGGCGCCGCCTGTACGGGCACCTGCACCGCGCTCGGCACGCAGGCCACGAACGCAACCTTCTCGTTCCAGCCCGCGCCCGGCATCACCGATGTCGCCGGCAACCTGATCCGTACGACCGCTCGCACGTCGTCGATCCGCCTCTTCTGAGCAACGGTCGCGGACGGCGGTCACACGAGTTCGATGGAACGTCCGATCGAGGTGAGCTTGTCGGGGTTCACGATCGAGTACTGGCGCACCACCCGTTCACCGATCACGTCGATGACGTTGACCATGAACGGCTGCCCGGACACGGTGACCAGGATGCCGGGAGATCCGTTGACCCACATCGGCTCGAAGTCGACGCCGTCAGGGGGAAGCCGTCGCGAGAGGTTCACCAGGAACCGTGCGATGCGGTCGGCTCCCACCACAGGACGGCGCGCTGCATGCCGGTTCGGTCCGCCGTCGCTGGTGAGCACGGCGTCTGGGCTGAGCATCGAGCGCACCGCATCGAGGTCACCATTCATCACCGCACCCACGAAAGCCGCTGCGATCGCGAGCTGCTCGCGTGGGGCCGTTCGCGCCCTCGGCACCACGTCGCACCCGCTGTCGGCTGTGCCGCTGATGAGCTTGCGGCGGGCGCGAACGGCCAGTTGCCGGGTGGCGTCGTGCGACTTGCCCACCGTCGACGACGCTGTCAGCAGCGACTCGCCGAAGACGTCCACGAGCAACAACACAAGGCGTTCATCCGGCGACAGGCGCTCGAGCAGCACCAGGAACGCCGTCGTGAGCGAATCGGCCAGTTCTGCCCTGGCCGCCGGATCAGTGGCGTCGGCCGAATCGGCCTCGAACATCGGTCGTACCAATGGCTCGGGCAGCCACGGTCCCACGTACTCCACCTGTGCCCGCCGTCGTGCCCGGAGCCGGTCGAGGCCGAGGCGGCTGACGATGGTGGTCAGCCAGGCTGCGGGTCGCTCGATCGATGCGAGCTCCACCCGGCTCCAGCGGATCCACGCCTCCTGGACCACGTCTTCGGCGTCGGTGAGCGAACCCAGCAAGCGATAGCCGAGACCGACCAGCCGCGGTCGTTCGCGCTCGAACACGGCGAGCCGCGGATCCTGTGCGGGATCCTGTGTGACATCGGCAGCGGCGGTCATGCCGCGATGCTCGCGCACGACCGCAACGCCGTTCGCGCTGCGGTCGCCCCACTGGCGGCCGAGGCATCGGCGAGCAGGCCCACGTCACCGACCCAGTCGCCGGCGAGGTACACACCGGCCAGGTCGAGCGCGTCGACCGTCGGTCGGCCGGCGAGCCCTCCACCGGCCGCCGTCGGCGAACCATGGGTGACCACGAGGC
This sequence comes from uncultured Acidimicrobiaceae bacterium, assembly GCA_963791635.1. GTDB lineage: Bacteria > Actinomycetota > Acidimicrobiia > Acidimicrobiales > Ilumatobacteraceae > VFMC01. The sequence goes on along the minus strand of CAWBTC010000016.1, from coordinate 3,917 downwards.
GATGCATGTACCGCTCGTGAACGACATCGTCGGGCGTGATGCCGACGGTGCCGGCAAAGGCCCGTAGCTCGGCCCGACGAAGGGATGCATCGCCGGCGTCGGCACCCGGGGCGTGATAGCGCATGATCGACACGAGTCCGCAGCCGCTCGGTGCGAGGCGCGCCGATGGAGCGTGGGCGGACAGGTACAGCGGCGCGTCGAGGGCGAAGGCGAGCGCCGGCCGACCGTCCCTGAGCGCAAGGTCGACGACGCTGGCGGTGACCGGTGGCGTCACACGGTCGAGCCCGTGCACCACCGCCCCGGTGAGACGCTCGGCCACCTCGGGCCCTCCGGCGGCAACGACGACGCCACGACTCACCAGCGTTCCGGTTGCCGTGGTGACGGTCACGAGGCTGCGCCCGTCAGCGGCATCCGTCGCTCCAGGTGCGAGAGCCGCGCCAGTGGTGCCAGCAGTGCTCACGGCCCGCACTTCGACGCTCGTGTGCAACTCGCCGCCGAGTGCCTCGAATGCGTCGACCATCGATGTGACCATCGACCCCCACCCGCCGTCGAGGTAGCGGACCCCCGGTCCGAGGGCCATCTGCATCTGAGCGACCGCAGCACCCGCGTCGAGGATCTGGGGCGCGTCGGTGTAGGTGCTCACCCGCACGAACATCTCGAGGAACTCGCGCACCCGCCCGCCGGTATCACGGGTGAGTTCGGCGACCGGGCGTCCCACGAGCCGGGCGGGGTCGGTTCGCTGGATCCGCGCCAGCAGCGCGATGAGCCGAAGGCGATCGGATCGCGAGAGCAGCCGGGTTCGCAGCAGTTCGACCGGACGGGTCGGCAGCAGGTGCGCTGTGCCGTTGCGCACGGCTCGGGCTCCGACCGAGGCGGGAGTGCCGCCTGAGACGGCGATGTCGTGGTGATCGAGCAATGCCGCGAGCGCACCGGTGCGGTAGAGCGCGTGCGGACCGATGTTGTGCAGGAAGCCGTTGTGCTCGTTGGTGCGTGCCCTGCCCCCCGCCGGGTGGGCGTCGAGGAGCAGCACCCTCGGCCGCGACGAGCCACCGGCGGTGGTGAGCGCGGTCAGACCGGCTGCGAGACCGGCGATGCCGGCTCCGACGACGATCAGGTCGTAGGGGGGCGCCGAGCGATCGGGGTCGCCGATGAGGGGGACGGGAAGATGACGTGAACGGGTGTCGGGCATGGGTGGAACCTCCACCATGTCGACGTTCGTGCGACCGGCGTTGTGACACGCCGGAGCGATCAGGCTGCGCTCTTCTCCAAGATGTGCACGCCGCATGCCGAGCCGAGGCCGATGACGTGGGCGAGGCCGACCTTGGCGCCCTCGATCTGGCGCGGGCCCGCCTCACCGCGGAGGTGGTGACACACCTCCCAGACGTTGGCGATGCCGGTCGCCGAGATCGGATGACCCTTGCTCTGGAGTCCGCCCGACACGTTCACCGGGGTGGTGCCGTCGCGCCACGGGGCGCCGGAGTTGAAGAAGTCGACCGCGCCGCCCTCCGGACAGAGCATCAAGTTGTCGTAGTGAACCAGTTCGGCCGTGGCGAAGCAGTCGTGCAGCTCGACGAGGTTCAGGTCCTCCGGTCCGACGCCGGCCTGCTCGTAGGCGATCTTCGCGGCGTTGCGGGTGAGGGTGTTCACGTCCGGGAGCACCTGGCAGGCCTCCTCGTACGGGTCGGTGGTCAGCACCGAGGCAGAGATCTTGATCGCCCGGCGCTGTTGTTCGAGCGACAGGGTGCGCAGCTTGGTCTCGCTCACGACGACGGCCGCTGCGCCGCCGTCGCAGTTGGCCGAGCACATCGGTCGGGTGTTGGGGTAGGCGATCATCATGTCGCCCATGATCTCTTCGAGCGTGAAGCGCTTCGAGTAGGCCGCGAGCGGGTTGAGCGTGGAGTGGGCGTGGTTCTTCTCGCTGATCTTCGCGAACAGTTCGAACGACGCGCCGCCGTACTTGTGGCCGTACTCCATGCCCACCTGGGCGAACGTGCCGGGCATCGCATCGGTGCCGATGCGACCGTCGGTGGGTGCGACCGCACCGTAGCGGCCTGACGGCGACCACACCTTGCCGTCGCTCTTGGCTGAGCCACCACCACCGAGGAGACCCGCGCCGGCGAGCTTCTCCACGCCGACAGCCAAGCCATAGTCGACCTCGCCGGCCTTCACGGCCATGATCACGGTCCGTAGCGCAGTAGCGCCGGTGGCGCATGCGTTGGCCACGTTGTACACGGGAATGCCGGTCTGGCCGATCTGCTTCTGCAGCCGCTGACCGAAACCTGCGCCGGCGTTCATCAGGTTCCCAGCCGCGAGGATTCCCATCTCTCGCATCGTCACACCGGCATCGGCGAGGGCGGCCATCGCGGCCTCGGCGCCGAGGTCGACGACGTCTTTGTCGGCGTGCTTGCCGAACTTCGTCATGTTGATCCCGAGGATGTACACGTTCTCGGCCATTGGGGACTCCTTGTCGGTGCGAAGTGCGGGAAGTGCTGGAACTGAGGTTGGGTGATCAGGCCGGCTCGAAGCCGAAGCCGATGGCCTCGGTGCCGTTGTCGTCGGTGCCGAGCGACCAGGTCGCGAGTCGTACTCGCATGCCGAGCTTGACGTGCTCCGGATCCGGCTCGGTGTTGATGATGTTGCCGCGGACGCTGGTTCCACCACAGTCGATGATCGCCGACGCGAACGGCACCGGTACGCCGGGGGCAGCGAAGGTGACGATGGTGAACGCCCGCACCTCGCCTTCGGTGGCGATGTCGACGGGCTCGAATGCGGTGCCGAAGCAACCGGCACAGGCATTGCGGCGGTCGAAGAACCGTGCTCCGCACGCCGTGCACCGGTGGGCCACGAGGTGTGGGCGATCACCCAACACGAGGTAGTCGACGAGGGGGACCTGGGAAGGAGCAGCGGTGTCGGTCACGTTGCGCACTGTACCGACGGTCGCTCGCCTGCTTGTGATCGGGAGATCTGGGTCAGTGCCCGTGATCCTGCCCGTGCCCGTGCCCGTGCCCGTGATCGTGGCCGTGATCGTGCTCGTGAGGTTCCTCGGTGAGGATGAGGTCGTCGTGGTCGTCGTGGCGCACGCTGCGCAGCGCGATGCCGAACGTGTCGAGCAGGTGCTCCGCAGTCAGCACCTCATCGGGAGTGCCCTGCGCGACCACTCTGCCGGCGAGCAGCAACACCTGGTGGCAGTGCTGTGCGTCGGCGATGTCGTGGGTCGCGATCACCACAGAAGCACCTCGATCGAGGGCGGCCGCCACCATCGCGCGGTACGCGGCGCGCCCGGCGAGGTCGAGGCCGTTCGTGGGTTCGTCGAGCACCAGCAGGTCCGCATGGCGGGCCATCAGCTGGGCGAGGTGCACGCGCTGTTGCTGGCCGCCCGACAGCGAGCGCATCGGTGTGCCGGCGAGTTGCGAGACACCCATCTCGTCCATGGCGCTCCGCACGAGTTCGCGGTCGCGCGTCCCGGCGCGACGCAGCAGCCCGAGCGATGCGTACCGTCCCATGCGGACGACGTCGATGGCCTGGAGCGGAAGGAGGAACTTCGTCGGATGGGCCTGACCGACGTAGCCGACACGTGTGGGCGATGCGCCGGGTGCGTCGTCGAGCACGGCGCAGGACCCCGACACCGTTGGCAACAGACCCATGATCGTCTTCAGCAGTGTCGACTTGCCGGATCCGTTGGTACCCACCAGCGCAAGAGCTTCTCCGGGTTCGAGCGTGAGATCGATGCCGGATACGACGGCGCGGTGGTTGTAGCCGATGCCGAGGTCGCGGCACACGACCGTCGTCACGACGCCACCGCCGTGACGGCACCATGACGAGCACTTCGCACCGACTGCAGCACGAACACCACGAAGAACGCCACGACGGTGACGAACACGATGGTGGCACCGGCTGCGAGGTCGTAGTGGTAGCTG
>CAWBTC010000015.1:0-142518 GCA_963791635.1 uncultured Acidimicrobiaceae bacterium | reverse complement strand
CGGCGACAGAGAGCCGAGGGGCGATGGCAGCAGTCGAGTTGATTCAGTTCGAGGATCAGGACTACTCGATCCTGATCGAGCTGATGGACGGTCGGACCTGGATGGAGCATGCGGTCTGCAAGGGTCGCACCAATCTGTTCTTCCCGCCCCGAGCCGAGCGCCCTCAGGCGCGAGAGCGACGCGAGGCCCAGGCCCGGCTGCTGTGCACCACGTGTCCCGTTCAATCACAGTGCCAGGAGTTCGCCCGGAGCAAACACGAATACGGCTTCTGGGGTGGAGAGAGCGAAGAGGATCGACACCTGGCCGGTTACACCGTCGCCGCGCCGATCGGTGTGCGCGCCCGCGCCAGCGTCAACTGACCGCCGCTGCCGACGCCACGCCCGACCACATCATGCGTCACACCTGCCGCATAAGGTGGCGGCGTGAACCCATTCGACGATCCCACGCTGCGCTTCGCCGTGGTCGACGTCGAGACGTCCGGCCTCTCGTTGCGCCGCGATCGCGTGCTCCAAGTGGGCATCGTCGTGGTCGACGGCACCGGTGCCATCGTCGAACGGTGGGCCAGCCTCGTCCGCCCCCGCCGCCGGCTGTTCCATCGCGTCGGGCCGACCCGGCTGCACGGCATCCACCGCCGCGACGTCCGCGGCGCGCCCCGCCTGGCCGAGGTGATGCAGCGGTTGGCGACCTCCATCGAGGGTGCGGTGTTCGTGGCCCACAATGCCGAGTTCGATCTCGCCTTTCTCCGCAAAGCTGCCGACGAAGCCGGCGCCGCGCTCGCTGTGGAGCACACGCTGTGCACCCTGCGGCTGTCCCGGCGTCTCGATCCCGATCGCACGATGCCGCACCGCCTCGGTGCGGTCTGCGAGCGATATGGGGTCGTACTGGTCAGGCCCCACGATGCGCTCGCCGACGCCGACGCCACAGCGGCGGTGCTCCCGCACCTGCTGGCCGCGCACGGCATCACCAGCCGCGAGCAGATCCACGAACAGATGTCTCGACAGACGAGTGACCGGCTCCACCGGCACGGTCGTCAATCGGCGGCGTAGCGAGTCGCGAGCAGTTCGCTCGCCGCCCGCGCGCCGAGGTCGCGCCACTCGTCAGGTGCGAGCACCTTGGCGTCGCTTCCCAACCGCACGAGGAGCTGACGAAGCCAGCTCTCGCTCGCCACCGCGAGCTCCACCACCTGCGAGCCGTCGCCCGATTCGTGGTCGCGGATCGAACGCACGGGGAAGCGCTCTACCACCCACCGGCCGGCCGGGGCGATCCACAGCGTGACCGTGTTCAGCGCCGGGAGGTCGTCGAACCAATCGTCGCCACCCGGCACATCGACCTCGCGTCTCTCGTCGATGCGGCCGGTGCGCTCGCACGACAGGATTCGGTCGATGCGAAACGTGCGCTCCTCACCAGATCGGTCATCGTCCGCGAGGAGATACCAACGGCCGCGATCGGAGAACACCGCCCGCGGCACGGCCAGGCGCGTGGTCACCTCGTCGCTCGACGCCGACCAGTACGACACGCGCACCTCGGCGGCCTCGTCGACGGCAGCAACGAGCTCTTCCGTGGTCGCCGGCTGGGCGAGATCGAGGACCATCCCGTCGGAACCGAGCACAGCCTCGAGCTTGGCGAGGGCACGCGCCAACGCACCGTCCGCCTCGGCCCCCGGCATCGAGAGCGCTGTCCGCCCGGCCATCAGGAGCGAGAAGCCCTCGGGCGCCGTCAGCCGCAGTGGTCGGGTGAAGAAGCGCGGCACATCGATGTGGGCGATTCCGTCGTCATCGATGTAGAGATCGACCAACTCGTCGAGGAACGGCGGCAGCCCGCACATCGCCGCCTGCTCGAGGTCGGCGACGAGCTCTCGTTCGCTGATCTGGAACCGCGAGGACATCTCGGCCAGCGACGCGCTGCCGCGCTCAGCCAGCCAGGGCAGGATCACGAGCAGACGACGCAAGCGAACCTTCAACGGAGACGGTCCCTTCGAGCTCACGACACATCCCCATCGGAACCGCGACCACCGGTCAGCGTCGCGATCGAACGCAGCCAAGCCACCAGGTCGGCGCGCACCTCGGGCGGGGTGAGCACCTCTGCGTGATCGCCGAGACCGAGCACCCACGAGCGGAACGCATCACGATTCACGCATGGCACACGGAACACCACTGCGCCCGTCGCATCCTCGCTGACGACTGCGGCCGCTCCGAGCTCACGCCGCACAACCTCCGCCAACGGCGGATCGACCACCACTTCGGCGGTGCTCGCGCCGTCGTCGCTCTCTCCGAGCAGCTTGGCGTCAGCCGGGAAGGCAGCACGCACGTCGAAGCCGTCGGGGCGTTCGAACACGGCTCCGGCGCGCAGCGCCACCTCACCTTCGATGCGGTCCACTCGATACGTGCGCACCTCCGCGTGACGATGGTCGTGGCCGATCACGTACCAGAACCCCTCGCGTAGCAACAGCCCATACGGATCGAGCTCGCGCTCGGTTCCGCGGTAGCGGAACGTCACGGTGTTCCGGCTGCCCGATGCCGCGCGCAGGATGGGGAGCGCCTCGTGCTGGGCCACGTTGGTCACGACCGACGAACTGGGCAGCACCGACCCTCCCAGCTTCCACACGCCCTCCTGGCCGGTGTCGGAGCGGATCGTGGCCACCGCCATCTGCAGTGCGTGACGCTCGTCCTCGTCGAGCTGCAGCCCGCGGAGCTCGTATCGGTCACGGTCGATGCGATACGCGGTCTCACCGGCCTGGTCACCGCCGAGGACCTCGGTCTCGATCGGTACCCCGATGTCGCGAAGGAGCGCCTTGTCACGCTCGAACGCTCCCCGAAGAGCGACGTGCTTGTCCGGGTACATCCCGGCGAGCTCCTGGGAGATCTGCTTGAGCGTGAGCGGGACGCGCGTCTCCAGCAGGAGCGTCAGCAGATTCGTGACTCGTTCCAGTGGCGACGGACCCATCGGAGTGAATGTACGCGATGGCGGGTCAAGGGCGTGGCTGTTCCCAGACAACTCCGACGCCAACTCCGACACCAACTCCGACACCAACTCCGACAGATCGACCGACAACTCCCCAGCAGGCACCGTCAGGGGGATGTCAGCTGCGGCTGACGGCGATCACGTCGCGCATGCACGCGACGACTTGGTCTGCGGTCGCGCCTGGCGTCAGCACACCGGCCACCCCGACATCGCGGAGCTTGGCAGCGTCGCGGTCCGGGATGATCCCGCCGACGACCACCGGGATGTCGGCCCCCATCTCACGCAGTTTGGCCACGACGAGCGGGGCGAGGGTCATGTGTGCACCGCTCAGCATCGACAGACCCACCGCATCGACATCTTCGTCGATCGCCGCAGCCGCGACCTTCTCGGGTGTCTGGAACAAGCCGGTGTAGATCACCTCGAAGCCGGCATCGCGGAGGATGCGAGCCACCACCTTCACGCCACGATCGTGGCCGTCGAGGCCCACCTTGGCCACCAGCACGCGATCAGACATCTGCTCGCGCCCCGTCCGCACGTGCGCCCTTGTGCATCCTGACGGTCAAGCCCGTCAGGCCACGCAACATGAAGCTGGGGAAGTACCGGAACTCGTTGTCGTCCGCCAACTCGATGCGCTCGATGCGGCGGCCGAGATGTTCGAAGGCCACCTGCATCTCGAGCCGCGACAGCGGTGCACCGAGGCAGAAGTGGATGCCCTTGCCGAACGCGAGATGGTCCTTCAGGTTCGGGCGATCCGGATCGAAGCGGTCGGGGTCGTCGCCCCACACACTGGCGTCCCTGTTGGCCCCGGCGTACACGACCACCAGGCGCGAGCCTTTCGGGATCTGCACACCTGCGAGCTCGGTGTCGCGGGTGGCGACGCGGAACATGCCCTGCGTCGGCGTCGACAGGCGCAGCACCTCCTCGGTCACCAAGAGCGAGTAGCCGGCAGGATCTGCCTTGAGCTTGGCGAACACTTCGGGGTGCTGCGCGAGCAGCATGATGCCTTCGGTGATCGCCTTGGTGGTGGTCTCGTTGCCGGCGACCAGCAACTGCTGCACGATCGACAGCATCTCGGCCATGTCGAGGGGACGCTTCTGTCCGGGTGTCCCGTCCTCGGCCGGATCGGTGTCGATCACCGCGTTCACGAGATCCGTCATGAGGTCCTGCTGTGGATCGGTACGCCGGCTTTCGAGCTGTGCCGCGAAGTAGTGCTGGAACTCGATGATGCCGTGAAAGGCAGCGATCCGCTGGTCATCGGTGATCGTCGTGCCGATGTTGGCGATCGAGTCATCGCTCCACCGCTTGAAGTCGGCCATGCGATCAGACGGCACGTTGAGGATGCACGCGATCGCCTCGATCGGCAGCGGCACCGCGAAGTTCGGCACCAGGTCGAAGTCGCCCTCGGGCAAGTTGTCGATCAATCGATCGACGATCGCCTCCACAGGCGCCCGCAGCTCGGCCATCTTGCGCGGCGTGAAGTAGCTCGCGACCGTGCCCCGATAGCGGGTGTGGTACGGCGGGTCGACCGTCAGCATGGTCGGGACCGGCGGCCAACCGGTGGCGAGCACGGCCTTGATCCTCGCCGCGGCTTCACCCGTGGCGGGTTCGCCGGCGCTGCCGAACCGGTTGGAGAAGAGTTGCGTGTCGCGCAGGATCGGCGTCACCATCTCGTGCCGGGTGACCATGTACAGGTCGGTGCCGGGCACATGGAAGACGGGAGCCTGCTCCTGCATCGCTCGGTAGTAGAGGTGCGGGCACTGCTGCACTGCCTCGCTGAACGGGTTGAACCCGTCCAGGGACACTGGTGCAGGACGATCCGTGGTGGTCATGGGCGACAGTTTCACCCATTGACCCCGCCGACGGCGATCCCTGCCGCCGTCTGCCGCCGTCTGCCGCCGTCCGCCCGCTCGTCCGCCGCCGTCTGCCAGCCTCCCGCCCGCTCGCCCGTCACGCCGAAGGTCCGCAAGACTCTCTCCATGCAGCCGATCTCACGCCGCTTCTTCCTGGCCGGTTCTGCCGCAGTGCTGACCGGAGCCGTCCTCAGCTCGTGCAGCGACGACGAGTCCCCTGCAGCCGACGTCGCCGGCCCGACCGGGGAGACCTCCGCCGAGACCGGCGAGACCGACCAGACCGGCGAGACCGACCAGACCACCGACAGCACACCCGGGACGACCGACGCAGCACCCGCTCCCACCGCGCCTGCCACCACCGTGGCCATCGACCTCGGAGGCGACCCGTTCACCCTCGGCGTCGCGAGCGGTGATCCCGGCATCGGCGGCGTGGTGTTGTGGACCCGCCTGGCCCCCGACCCGCTGAACGGTGGCGGCATGCCCGCCGATGACATCGACGTGCTCTGGGAGATCGCCGCCGACGAGACCTTCGCCGACGTGGTGGCGAGCGGCACCGAAACTGCGACCGAGGACCAGGGCCACAGCGTGCACGCGCTCGTCGCGCTCGATCCGGGCTGGTGGCACTACCGCTTCCGGGCCGGCGGGTACATCAGTCCGGTGGGTCGAACCCGCGCCGCTCCCGGAGCCGACGAAGCAGTCGACGAGTTGCGCTTCGCCAGCGCGAGCTGCCAGAACTACCAGGACGGCTTCTACACCGCCCACCGCGACATCGCCGACCAACAGGTCGACTTCGTCGCCTTCCTCGGCGACTACATCTACGAGGGCCGGGCGGCAACGATCGGCGAGAACTTCGTCGTGCGCACACACGGCACCGACGAGGTCACGACGCTCGATGCGTACCGGAACCGATACGCCCTGTACAAGCGCGATGCCGATCTGCAGGCGGCGCATGCGTCGTGCCCGTGGTTCGTCACCTGGGACGACCACGAGGTGGAGAACAACTACGCAGGGCTCGTTCCGCAAGACGACGCCGACGCCCCCGCATTCGCCGATCGCCGCCATGCCGCGTACCAGGCCTGGTGGGAGCACCAGCCGGTGAACCTCCCGGCGCCCGACACCGCCGCCGCTGACTACACGATCTACCGGGCCGCCCGCTGGGGCGACCTCGTCGACCTCGCGATCCTCGACGGCCGGCAGTACCGCTCCGATCAGGCCTGCGGCGACCCCGACCTCAGTCTCGACCCGCCGTGCGCGGAGACATTCGACGAATCGCGCACCATGCTCGGCGATGCCCAGGAGGGGTGGCTCCTCGACACCCTCGGGTCAGCAACAGCCCTGTGGCAGGTGATCGCCCAGCAGACGGTCCTCGGCAACGTCACCCTCGGCGGGGCCGTGCTGAACTACGACCAGTGGGACGGCTACCCCGTCGAACGCAACCGGATCGTCGACTCGCTCGACCCGTCGAAGAACACCGTCGTGCTCACCGGCGACATCCACTTCGCCGGCGCCGGCATGATCCGCCAAGGTGAACGCGGCACCGGCACCGCGGTGGCCGTCGAACTGGTGGCCACCTCCATCTCCTCGGGTGGACTGATCGACCCCGCGGTGACCGATGTGGTGAAGGCGATCCCCGACATCGTCGACGTGGAGCTCGAGCACCGCGGCTACATCCTCCACACCGTGACACCGTCGCTGTGGAGCGCGGAGTACCGAATGGTCGAGACCGTGAAGGAACCGGGAGCGCCGATGTTCGTCCACGCCACCTACGTCATCGACGCTGGCACCAACACCGCCCGCTTCGCCTGAGAAACCGCCCGCTTCGCCTGAGAAACCGCCCGCTTCGCCTGAGAAACCGCCCGCTTCGCCTGAGAAACCGCCCGCTTCGCCTGAGAACACCGCCCGCTTCGCCTGAGCACACTGCCCGCTTCGCCCGATTGGTGACCCGCTGCCTAGGGTCGCCGACCATGGGGAATCGTTTCGAGAACAAGGTCGCAGTCGTCACCGGTGGAGCCAGCGGACTGGGTGAAGCCACCGCCCGGCTGCTGGTCGCCGAGGGTGGCAGGGTCGTCGTCGCCGACTACGACGCTGCCCGCGGGCAGGCCGTCGCCGATTCGCTCGGCGATGCAGCACGCTTCGCGAAGTGCGACGTCACCGTGGAGGCTGACGTGGCTGCGGCCATCGACCTCGCCGTCAGCACGTGGGGTCGCCTCGATGGCGCCTTCGCCAACGCCGGCATCGTCGGCGTTGCCGGTCCGATCGCCGAGACACCGATGGAGGACTTCGACCGCACCATCGCCGTACTCGTCCGCGGCGTGTTCGTCACCGTCAAGCACGCGGCACGGGCGATGCAGGCGGCCGGGAACGGCGGCAGCATCGTGATGACATCGTCGATCGCCGGGGTGCAGGGTGGCCTCGGCCCTCACGCGTACAGCGTGGCGAAGACCGGTGTCGTGGGGCTCGCCCGTTCGGCAGCTTCGGAGCTCGCCGCCAGCGGCATCCGCGTCAACGCTGTCGCGCCAGGAAGCATCCCCACCGCAATGACCGCCCACGTGACGACCGGGAACCCCGACGACCTCGAGAAGGTCACCGAGCACATCGCCCGCACCTCACCGCTCGGTCGCGCCGGCCACGCGAGCGACATCGCCGAGGCGGTGCTGTACTTCATGAGCGACGGCGGCAGCTACGTGACCGGCCAGACCCTCGTGGTCGACGCCGGCGTGACGAGCGGAGCGAAGATGGCCGCGACGTGGTCGGGCACACGCATGGTGGTCGCTCGCGAAGCGAACTGATCGCCCGTCCCCACGCTCTTCTGGTCGCGCACGTTTGCGATGAACCCAAGCCAGCGCGACCAGAACAAGACGGGATCGCCAACGCCGTTCTGAGCACGCAGGCCGGCCGGCGGCCGTCCCCACGCCATTCTGGTCGCGCACGTTTGCGATGAACCCAAGCCAGCGCGACCAGAACATGTCGGGGTAGGGCCAGCCCCACCCTGGAGACGCCTGGGGGCCGGATGGTGGGCGAGAGCGCCTGTCTTCATGCTTGACGGCATGCTCCACCAACTCGCGTCCTTCTCCGTGCGCCACCGACGACTCGTCATCGTCACCTGGCTGCTCCTCATCGTGGGGTCCACCGTCGCCGCGGGTGCATGGGGTGGCGACGATGCCCAGGGTGGAGGCCTCGAGGGCACCGACTCCGACGAGGCCTACCAGCTCTACGTCGATCACTTCGCCGACGATCCTGTCGGCTCGGCGCTGATGGTGTTCGAGGACGATCGCGGCCTCGATGCGGCCGCACCGGCGATCGACGACTTCCTCATCCGACTGCGCGCGCTGCCGGGCGTGCTGGAAGCGACATCACCGCTCGTCGACGGCGTGCGATCCGCTGATGGCACCGTCGGCACGGCCGAGGTGAAGTTCGACCCCGACCGAGGGGAAGTGGTGAACGAGATCATGCGCGAGACCAGCACGCTACGTGCCTCCGGTACGTCGATCGACTTCTCCAGTCCATGGTTCCAAGAGGGCGGCGTGCCGGCGTCAGAAGGCTTCGGCCTCCTTGCCGCAATCGTGATCCTGCTCGTCGCGTTCGGCTCGGTCGTCGCGATGGGCCTGCCGGTCATGACGGCGGTGGCCGGCATCGTGATCGGTCTCGCTGGCGTGGAGCTCTGGGCGGCAGTGGTCCCGACGCCCGACTTCACCGTGCAGGTGGCGTCGATGGTGGGCATCGGCGTCGGCATCGACTACGCGCTCTTCATCGTCACCCGTTACCGCGAGGCGTTGCGCCGTCGTGGTGGCCGAGCGGCCGACCAGGCAGGCGTCCATGATGCCGTGGTGGAGGCGATCGACACCGCGGGTCGAGCCGTCGTGTTCGCCGGAGTGACCGTCATGATCTCGCTGATGGGCATGTTCCTCATGGGCCTGTCGTTCCTCTACGGCCTCGCGCTCGGCACCTCCACCGCCGTCCTCATCGCTGTGCTGGCTGCGATCACGCTGCTGCCCGCGTTGCTCGGCACGGTCGGCACGCGCCTCGACCGGCTGTCGCTCCACCGATCCCGCGGCGACGCCGTGCGTGAGACGGGCTGGCATCGGTGGAGCCGGCTCGTCCAACGCCACCCGGCAGGGTTCGCCGCTGCCGGGTTCGCCGCGCTCATCGCGCTCGGGGCGCCCACACTCGCCATGCGCCAGGCCACCGCCGACCTCGGCAACGATGCGACCGGCACCACCACACGTGCTGCCTACGACCGCATCGCCGACGCCTTCGGGCCCGGCGAGAACGGTCCGCTCCTCCTCGTCGCGGCGACCCCCGATGTGGCCGCGAACGACCGAGTGGAAGCACTCGTCGGGCCGCTCTCGGCGATCGACGGCGTCGCTCGCGTCGCACCACCGACGCTCTCGCCCGACGGTGCGGTGGCCGTACTCACCGTGATCCCCACCACCGGACCCCAGGACGAGGCGACCGCCCAGTTGGTGCACGAGTTGCGCGACGGATTGCTCGCCGAGGCACGCGCCGCGGGCACCGTGGTGCACGTCGGCGGAGCGACAGCCGGCGACGTGGACTTCGCCGAACGCATGTCGGCCCGGTTGCCCTGGTTCATCGGGGCCGTGCTCGTACTCAGCTTTCTGCTGCTGATGGCAGTGTTCCGCTCGGTCCTGGTCCCGCTCAAGGCCGTCGTGTTGAACCTGCTGTCGATCGGTGCCGCATACGGCGTGCTCGTGATGGTGTTCCAATGGGGCTGGCTCGGTGGCCTGATCGGCATCGACGGAGGCGCCCCGATCGAGCCCTGGGCACCGATGATGCTGTTTGCCATCGTGTTCGGCTTGTCGATGGACTACGAGGTCTTCCTGCTCTCGTCGGTGAAGGAACGCGTGGACGCCGGCATGCCCAACGGAACCGCCGTAGTGGAAGGTCTCGCATCGACCGCTCGGGTGATCACCGCAGCGGCTGCCATCATGGTCTGCGTGTTCGGCAGCTTCATCCTCGGCGATCTTCGTGCGATCAAGCTCATCGGCCTCGGACTCGGGGTCGCCGTGCTGATCGATGCGACGATCGTGCGCATGGTGCTCGTGCCGGCCACGATGGAACTGCTCGGCGATCGCAACTGGTGGCTGCCACGTCGACTGGCCCGGGTGCTGCCCCGGCTCGACGTCGAAGGACGCCATTCACACACGGTCGTGCCCCTCGTCGTCGCCGCAGACAGGTCGCGTGGACTGCTGGAGGGTGCGCCGAGATGAAGCGATTGATCGCTCCGCTGCTCTCGGCACGCACATGGCGAGAGACGGTGCACCTCCTACTCGACCTCCCGGTGGGCATCGCCCTGTTCACGTGGGCGGTCACGATGATGTCCCTCGGTGTCGGCCTGGCAATCACCGTGATCGGCCTCCCACTGCTTGCATTGACCGTGGTGTCGGGCCGGTGGATCGGCGTGCTGGAGCGATGGCGTGCCCGCGTGTTCCTCGACGAGGAGGTGCCGGCGCCGTTCCCCCTTCCACCGACGACCGGCAGTTGGCAACGGATCCGTTCGGGTCTGAGCGACCGTGCCGGTTGGCACGGACTTGCCTACGGACTCGTGATGCTGCCGTGGGGCATCATCACCTTCACCGTCGCCGTGACGATGTGGTCGATCGCGCTCGGACTCGTCACGTTTCCGCTCTACGACTGGGCGCTGCCCGACGGCGGCTTCGAGTGGGGGTCGTTCCGACTCACCGGCATCGGTCTCGTCGGCGCCTACGCCGGCTGTTTCGCCGTCGGCCTCACGTTCCTCGCGATCACGCCCCGCGCGATCCGAGCGATGGCAGAAGGTGACCGCCGGTTGGTGCGGATGTTCTTGTCACGGGGTCCGAACGAGGTGCTCGTGAAGCGCGTCACCCAACTGCAGGAGAGCCGTGACGCATCGGTGGAGAGCGCAGCCGGCGAGTTGCGTCGCATCGAGCGCGACCTGCACGACGGTGCGCAGCAGCGGCTCGTGAGCCTGGCGATGAACCTCGGCATCGCCAAGGACCGCCTCGAAGCAAGCGACGATCCACATGCTGCCGAGCTCATCGGCCGAGCCCACGACGACGCGAAGCAGGCGATCGCCGAGCTGCGCGACCTCGTGCGAGGCATCCACCCTGCTGTCCTCACCGACCGCGGCGTCGACGCAGCGGTGTCGGCACTCGCTGCGCGTTGCGCCGTGCCGGTGGCGCTCCAGAGCGACCTTCGCCGCCGGCTTCCCGCCCGCATCGAATCGACCGCGTACTTCGTGGTCGCCGAGGCGCTCACGAACGTGGCCAAGCACAGCGGCGCCACGCATGCCATCGTTCGGCTGCACGATGGTGCGCTCACAGGAGGAGACCGACTGACTGTGGAGGTGCACGACGATGGCTGCGGAGGCGCCGGCGTGGCCTCCGGCGGCGGGCTCCAGGGCCTGCACGACCGGGTCCTTGCGGTCGAGGGCCGACTCACGATCGCCAGCCCTGCCGGTGGTCCCACGTCGATCGTCGCGGAGCTGCCGTGCGGATCGTGATCGCCGAGGACTCCGTGCTGCTGCGCGAGGGCATCACGAGACTGCTCGCCGAGTACGACCATGAGGTCGTCGACGCGCTCGGCGACGCCACCCAGTTGATCGCCTCGGTTCGTGCGCATGCACCCGATCTCGTCATCGTCGACGTGCGGATGCCACCCACGCACACCGACGAGGGCCTACGCGCCGCTGTCGAACTGCGCCTGGCCCGTCCGGGGACACCGGTGCTCGTCCTGTCGCAGTACGTCGAGGAGCGGTATGCGGCCGAGCTCATCGAGACCGGCACGATCGGCCTCGGCTATCTGTTGAAAGAGCGCGTCGCCGACGTACGCGACTTCGTCGAGGCCGCGCGACGCGTGGCCGACGGTGGAACGGCGCTCGACCCGGAGGTGGTGGCCCAGTTGATCGTGCGCACCCGACGACGTGAACCGATCGACGCGCTCACCCCGCGCGAGCGAGAGGTGCTCGCGCTGATGGCACAGGGCCGGTCGAACGGTGCCATCGCGACCGCCCTCACTGTCAGCGACGGTGCGGTGGAGAAGCACATCTCTTCGATCTTCGCCAAGCTCGACCTGGCCCCGAGCGAGAGCGAGCACCGACGGGTGCTCGCAGTCCTCGCCTTCCTCCAGAGCCCCTGACCCACCCGCGATGAGACCCATCGCGTTCGGGTTGGTCGGTGTGGTCAGTTCTCGCGCTGCGTGCCGACCTTGAGATCCTTGAACGGCAGCTTGGTGTCGACCGCCGGCTCGCGGGGCAGGCCGAGCACACGATCGCCGATGATGTTCTTCTGGATCTCGTCGGTGCCACCGGCGATGTTGGCAGAGAAGCTCGTGAGGATGCTTCGGGCCAGCAACGCGGCCTTGTCATCGGCCTCGTAGGCCATGATGTCGGCACCGTGCACGTCGCTCGTGATCGAACGCATCGAACGGGCGATCTTGGCGCCGTGGAGCTTGCCGAGCGATCCACCGGGGCCGGGGGCCTTGCCCGCTTTCATCTCGGCGCGGGTGCGCATCGCCACGAGCGATTTCGTGGTCTCCTCGGAGTAGAGGCGCATCAGCTCCTGGCGCAACACCGGCTGCTTGATCGTGCCGAGCTTCACCGCATCAGCGATGAGGCGATCGGCGTTCGGGTGGCTCACGCCGCTGGTGGAGCCGGTGCCGATCGCGACGCGCTCGTACATCAGCATCGCGGTGGCCTGGTTCCAGCCGTTGTTCAGCTCGCCGAGCAGCCAGTTCTTCGGGATCCGCACGTCGGAGAAGAAGATCTCGTTGAAGTGCTTGCCACCATCGATCTGGTGGATGGCGCGGATGTCGACTCCCGGCGCCTTCATGTCGACGATGAACATCGAGATGCCGGCGTGCTTCGGCGCGTCGGGATTGGTGCGTGCGATGAGCACGCCGTAGTCCGACAGGTGTCCGAGCGTGGTCCACACCTTCTGGCCGTTGATCACCCACTCGTCGCCGTCGAGCTCGGCCTTGGTCTGCAGGCTCGCGACGTCGGAGCCGGCACCGGGCTCGGAGAACATCTGGCACCACACGGTGCGGGCCGCGATGTTGTCGGCCATGAACTGGGCCTTCTGTTCGGGCGTGCCGAAGTCGTTCATCACAGGCAAGCACATGCCGTGGCTGATCGTCAGCTCGGACGTCATGTCCGGGAACTGTCGCGTCTCCTCACGCCAGATGCGGTCATGAGCCCTGGTGAGACCGGCGCCGCCGTACTCCTTGGCATACACCAACCCGGCGAGGCCGGCCGCGGCGAGCGCACCCTGGAACTTCTTCGCACCCGCCATGAGCGACGCTCCGCGATCGTGGGTGCTGCCGGCCCGGCCGGCACCGACACCGGTCGCGTGCTGCTCGAGAAACGCCCGGCAGCGCTCGCGGAACGCCGCCTCTTCTGCCTGATCGAGTTCGATCGAGGTGTCGCTCATTCTCTGCCTCCATTGTCGGTTCACGGGTCGGTGTGCGATCCGAGGCGTGCCTCGGCCGGTGCTCTCTCGGCAACCCGGCTCGCGATCTGTATGGTGCCACACAGTATGCCCCCGTCGACGGGTCGAGCCCGATCAGGAGCCGATCACGTCGGCCGGCACCGCGCGAGCGATGGCCGTTTCGCCTCCGTCACCAACGCACAGGCAGTGAACGACGACCCCACAGGAAGAACGGTTCGATCCGGGTTGGCACACCGTCGAGTTCGAGTGTGGGCACTCGGCGGATGAGTTCGCCGAGCGCGAGCCGTGCCTCGAGTCGGGACAACGGTGCGCCGGGGCAGGCATGGATGCCGAAGCCAAAGCTGAGGTGGCGGCCACGCAACGCCGCCAGCTCACGGTCGAGTCGGAACTCCTCGGGCGAACTCCACACGCTTGCATCGCGGTTTGCGCTCGCCCAGAGCAGCATCACCTTCGAGTCGGGGTCGACCGTCTCGCCGTGCAGCACCACTGGGCACGTGGTGGCGCGGTAGAGGCCGAGCACGGGCGGGTCATATCGCAGGCTCTCCTCGATCGCGACCTCCACGAGCGATTCGTCGGCGACGACCGCACGCCATCGATCGCGACGTTCGAGCAGCCGCCACACCAGATTGGTCACCAGTGAGGTCGTCGTCTCGTTGCCGCCGACGAGCAACTGAGTCAGCAAGGACAACAACTCGGCATCGGTGATCGGCCGTTCCTCGTGCATCGAGGCCGCCACCAGTGCGCTCACGAGATCGTCGGGGAGCTCCCGCCCGGCAGTGATCAACTCACGTCGCTGCGCCATCTCGCCGAGGAAGTAGTCCTGCATGTCGCGACGGGTTCGTCGCTGTTCTTCCACGTCGCCGGCACCCATGCCAGCGACCTGCGCATCGCTCCACCGCTTGAACGTGTCACGCAGGTCCTCCGGCACGCCGAGCATCCGCGCGATCACGATCGTCGGCAGCGGCATCGCGAGCACGTCGTGGAGATCGGCGCGCCGGCCGGGCATGGCCAACAGCGCATCCACCAGTTCGCTCACGAGCGTCTCGATCATCGCCTGTCGCTGGTGCACGGCTCGCGGCGTGAACGATGCCATGACGAGCCGGCGGAAGAAGGTGTGCGACGGCGGGTCGTCGAACAGGGCGATCGGTTCGCTGCGGAACGGGCCCTGCCCCTGACGCGAACTGAACGTGTCGACATCCTTGAGCGACGCGAGCACGTCGGCGTGTCGCGACAGGGTGATGAAGTCGAGGCCGCGTTCGCCGTATCGGTGCACCGGACAGCCATCGCGCAGCGACGCGTAGGCCGGGAAAGGGTCAGCCAGCGTGTCGGGCGCGAACGGGTCGTACTCCACGGTCGTGCTCAGCCGCGCCGGTTGGAGCGGTACCACGCGATGAGCGCTGCGGTGGACGCATCATGGGCGGGGACCGCATCTGAGGTGAGCTCTGGAGTGATCTTGTTGGCGAGCGCCTTGCCGAGTTCCACACCCCACTGATCGAAGCTGTTCACACCCCAGACGCAGCCCTGTACGAACACGACGTGTTCGTACAGGGCGATCAGCTGGCCGAGCACCGACGGGGTGAGCCGTGGAGCGAGGATCGTCGTGCTCGGTCGGTTCCCCGGGAACACGCGGTGCGGTTGCTGGTGCTCGGCGATCCCCTCGCCCTGCACCTCCTCGAGCGTCTTGCCGAACGCGAGTGCCTCGCCCTGCGCGAACAGGTTGGACATCAGCAGGTCGTGCTGGGCGACCAACGGGTGGTTGGGCTGGGCGAAGCCGATGAAGTCGATCGGCACCAGATGGGTGCCCTGGTGCAGCAGTTGGTAGAACGCGTGTTGACCGTTCGTGCCGGGCTCGCCCCACACGATCGGTCCGGTGCCGGTGGTGACCGGCGAACCATCCAGGCGCACTCGTTTGCCGTTCGACTCCATGTCGAGCTGCTGCAGGTAGGCGGCAAAGCGACGGAGCTCGTGTGCGTACGGAAGCACCGCCTTGCTCTGGGCGCCGAGCCGGTTCGTGTACCAGATGCCGAGCGCCGCGATGATCACCGGCACGTTCTCCTCGAGCGGGGCGTCCACGAGGTGTCGGTCGATGGTGTGGAACCCGTCGAGGAACTCGCGGAAGCCGCCGGCGCCGATCGAGATCATCACCGACAGGCCGATCGCGGAGTCGACCGAGTAGCGCCCTCCCACCCAATCCCAGAAGCCGAACATGTTGGCGGTGTCGATGCCGAACGCCGCGACCTCGACGGCATTGGTGCTCACTGCGACGAAGTGGTGCGGCACGGCATCGGCGCCGAGTGCTTCGATCAGCCAGCGACGAGCGGCGGACGCGTTGGTGATCGTCTCGATGGTCGTGAACGTCTTGGAGCTGATCACGAACAGCGTGGTCGCCGCATCGAGATCGGCGAGGTTGTCCACGACGTCGGCGCCGTCGACGTTGCTCACGAAGCGACACGCGAGATCGGGGTGGCCGAAGGCACGGGTGGCGAGATAGGCCATCGCCGGGCCGAGATCGCTGCCACCGATGCCGATGTTGACGACGGTGCGGATGCGCTCACCGGTCGCACCGGTCCACTCACCCGAACGCACCCTGTCGGCGAACGCGGCCATGCGGTCGAGCACCTCGTGCACGTCGGGCATCACGTTGCGACCGGCCACGTCGACGCTCGTCCCGGCCGGCGCGCGGAGCGCCGTGTGCAGCACTGCCCGGCGCTCTGTCGTGTTGATCGCCTCGCCGCGGAACATCGCGTCCCGGCGGGCCACGAACGTGCTGGCACGGACGACGTCGAGCATCGCGGCCACGACACGCTCGTCGACGAGGTTCTTCGACCAATCGACGCGGAGGTCGCCGGCGACCGTCGTGTAGCGCTCTGCACGTACCGGGTCGGCGGCGAAGAGCTCGCGCAGGTGAGGCGGCGGCGGGGTGGCGAGGAGCGCTGCCCATTCGGGTGTGGTGGTGATGTCCGGGGTGACGTCGACTGGCGAGGCGGGGGTGTCCATCACCGCCGAAACTAGTGCCGTGACGCGGCGGGTGTCGTCGGCTCGGCAGCATGGTCGACCACGACCAGCATGTCCGTGCGTCTCACCCGCTGCACGGGCAGCGTGGCGTCGCCTCCGAGCCACCGCTCGATCATCGGGCGCTTGCTCGCACCGACTGCCAGCATCACGCGCGCCCTTGCAGCGTTCACCACCCGTGGGGTGAGGGTCATCCGCGCCGTGCCGGCGTACTCGCCGCAGAGATCCACCGATCGTTCCGAGTCGATGACCCGGTCGCCGGGCGGCCACGACGCGGTGTGGCCGTCGTCGCCGAGCCCGAGGTGGACGACATCGAACCGGTCGGGCAGCTTCGCGGCGTAGCGTCGTGCGCCCGCCTGCAGGTCGCGAACGGTGACCGGCATCGCCTGGAGTTGATGTGCGGCCACCGGCAACACGTCGAGCAGGTTGCGGTTGCGACGCGGGTCGCCGTCTGGAGCGATGCGCTCGTCCACCTGGAACACTCGCACGTACTGCCACGGCACGGACATCGTCGCCAGGTCGGCCAGCATCAACGCAGGGGTCGACCCACCGCTGAACGCCACCGATGCGTGGCCGCGGCGCAACACCGCGAACCGGAGCCGGCGAGCGATCGAGTCGGCTGCCAGTGCGGCGGCCCCTGCGGCGTCAACCGCCACACGGATCTGCATCCGGCGCTCCCGTCCCGACCGATGCCGGCGCCGAACCCGAACGGGCGCAGTCGTTCAGCGGAGCCCAGCCAGGAACTCGACCACCGCGTCGGTGAAGCTGTCGTTCTTGTCGCCCGCGACCATGTGGTGAGCGTCGCCAACGTCGACGTACCTCGCCTGCGGCACCAGTGTCAGGAACTCCTGGGCCGCCTCGTCGCTCAGCACGTCGCTCATCCTGCCACGCACGAGCAGCACCGGCATCGAGAGCCGTTGCGCGTGCTCGCCGAAGATGCCCGGAGTGGTGCTGTTCCGCGGCCGGTCGGGGTCCATGAAGCGCGGGTCCCAGTGCCAGCGCCATCGGCCGTCGTCGCCGAGGCGCAGGTTGCGCGCAAGTCCGTCGAGCGTGGCCGGTCGCGGTCGATGCGGCATGTACTCGGCGATCGCGTCGGCGGCTTCCTCGAGGGACTCGAAGCCCTCGGGGCTGGCGGTCATGAACGAGATGATGCGCTGCACGCCCTCGGGCTCGCTGCGATGGGCGATGTCTACCAGGACGAGGGCGCGACCGGCGGATGGGCGTCCCTCCTCGGCGCGAGCACCCTCGGTCCACAGGCCGGCCATGCCCCCCATCGACGCCCCGACGATCGCCGGCCGACCGAGCATCGTGCACCAGGCCTCGGTGTCCAGCCGGAACATGTCGAAGCCGTAGTTCCCGTCGGGGTCCCAGTCGCTGTCGCCGTGACCGCGCAGGTCTGCGCTCACCGCATAGAAGCCTTTGCGGGCGAGCGTTGCGGCGGTGCCGCCCCAGGAGTGCCGGGTCTGACCACCACCGTGCAGGAGCAGGACAGCCGGATCGTCGGGGTGACCATAGGCGTCGGCGACGAGGGAGACGCCACTCGCTCCGACGCAGGTCAATCGAGTGTGCACGGGGCCGCTCACGAGAGGGGTCTTCCAATCACGAGTGCAGGCGGACGAGGCCGCCTGTCAGGCGAGGAGTGAACGAACGATCGCGCCCTCAGTGCAATGCACCATCGCCGAGATAGCTCGACTCGAGCAGCTCACGGTTCTTCGCAAGGTCGGCAGCTGCCCCCTCGAGCACGAGCTCGCCGTGATTGAGCACATAGGCGCGATCGGCGACCTCGAGTGCCATGTGCACGTGTTGTTCGACGATCAGCACACCGCAGCCCGTCTCGTCGGCGATGCGTCGCACGATCGGGAGCAGGCGTTCCACGATGATCGGCGCGAGGCCCAGGCTCATCTCGTCCACCAGCAGGCACTTGGGCTCGCTGACGATCGCTCGTGCCATGGCGAGCATCTGCTGCTCACCGCCCGACAGCAGGCCGGCAGCTCGCTTGCCCAACGGGGCGAGTGCAGGCAGCAGCTCCATCGCGCGGTCGTACGCGGCCTTGTTCTGCGCTCGCGTGCCGCGCAGACCGAGCTTGATGTTCTCCTGCACCGTGAGCTCGAAGAACAGCGAGCGATCCTCGGCGACGTGGGCGAGGCCGCGGCGAGCGACCTTGTACGGACTCTCGTCGGCGGTGTCCTGGCCGAGCACCTCGACGGTGCCCTCGACCGGGCGCAGGAGACCGGAGATCGTCAGCAGCGTGGTCGTCTTCCCGGCACCGTTCGGGCCGAGGAGTGCCACCACCTCACCGGAACCGATCGTGAGGTTCAGGTTGCGGACCACGGGGATGCCGTCGTACCCGGTGTGCAACCCGGTGAGCTGCACCAGTGCGGTGCGATCAGACATGGTCGGCTCCTTGTTCGTTGTCGGAGGTGCCGCCGGCCATACGCGCGGCGAGTGCCTCGCCGGCCCGTGCCTGTGCCTCACCAGCGGATTGGCCGAGATAGGCGCCGATCACCGCCGGGTCCTTGCGAATGTCCGCTGGCGTGCCCTCGGCGATGATCTTGCCGAAGTCGAGCACGTAGATGTAGTCGCACACGTTGAGCACGAGGCCCATGTCGTGGTCGATGAGGAAGATGGTCGTCCCGGTGTCGAGGAACGTGCGCAGGTGCTGGCCGAGCAACCGGCTCTCGTTCGTGTCGAGACCGGCGGCCGGCTCGTCGAGCAGCAGCAGTTTGGGCCGAGCCGCCAGCGCACGGGCGACGCCCACCAGCTTGCGCTGGCCGTGGGAGAGATCCATCGGGAGCCGGTCGGCGATGCCCTGCAAGCCGAGCACCGACAGCGCCTCGGCAACGCGAGCCTCGTTCTCCGGGGAGGTCTTGGGAGGTCGGATCAGGTCGACCAGGAACGACCACCACGTCGGCTGCTCAGCCGCGGCGAGGAGGTTCTCCCGCACGGTGAGGTCCTCGAACAGCTCGAGCGATTGGAAGGTGCGGACGAGGCCGAGGTGTGCCCGTTTGTCGGGCGTGAGTCCCTCCAGGTCGTGTCCGTCGAACTCGACCCGCCCTGACGACACCGAGGTGAAGCCCGTGATCGCGTCGATGAACGTGGTCTTGCCGGCCCCGTTCGGACCGATCAGACCGACGAGCTTGCCCGCAGGCACCTCGAGGTTCACATCGGCATTCGCGGCCAGTCCGCCGTAGCGCACGGTCATGTCGTAGGTCTTCAACAGCGCCATGTCATCGCACCTCTGCAGTCATCGGGGTGGCGCCGGAGGAGACCGGGGCCGGGGTGTTGCCGTGTGCGACGGGCGGGCCGCCATGCCCGCCGGCCTTCGCCTGCTTGTAGAGACCTCGGATGAACAGCGCCAGGACGCCACCGAGCAACGGCATCCAGAACCAGCTGTAGCTGTCGACCCGGATCGGCCACACCAGCGCGCCGAGCACGACACCGACCAGGAACGTGGGTCCGAGGCGCTTGCCGGCGGCGAGCCACTCCGGACCGCGAGCGGATCGCAACCATCGACCGAGGTGCTGGAACAGCGGCTGCAGCGTTGGAGCGATGCCGTTCGGGTTCTGGATCGCGGTGACGATCATGCCCAAACCACCGAGGATCGCGGTGTAGTTCTCGATCTCCGCATCGCGGAAGAAGTAGGAGCCGGTGATCGCGATCAGGCCAGCAGGGGCCAGGAGGCCTCCGACCACAGCGCCGTTGATCGACGTGATGCCACCGAGGTAGGCGAACGCCAGGTAGGCAAGCGATGCCTGGTACACGAAGCCGGCCGATGACACCTGGTTCTGGTTGAAGCCGAGCATCACACCGCCGATGCCGGCGATACCTGCGGCGATGCCGAACGCCAGCAACTTGGTCCGTGCGACGTTGATCCCGGCCGCTGCGGCTGCTCGCTCGTTGGCCCGCACGGCGAGGAACCGACGCCCGGTGCCGTTGCGACGCAGGTTCGCAACGAGAGCGATGCAGCCCAGCAGTACCACGAGCACGAAGATCGTGAACTCGGGCCGATCCTTCAGGCCGCTGTCACCGATCGACTTCAAGTCGATGCCGAACACGCTCGCCGGTTTCACATTGGCGGGTGAACCTGCGGTGAGGCCGGTGAGCTTGTCGTTCTCGAAGTACAGCGTCTGCAGCGAGATGGCGAATGCCACCGTCACCACGGCGAGCTGGACACCGCGGATGCGGACTGCGGGGAGACCGACGAGGACGCCGACGATGATCGCGGTGATGATGCCGATCAGTGCGGCGATCGGCCACGGCAACCCGGGACCGCTCACCGCGAACGGGTTGGCGATGTCGACGGAGCCGTCGGCCATCATTCGAGCCATGACGAACGCTGATGCGCCGGCGAGCGACATCTGCGCCAGGGAGATCTGTCCCACGTAGCCCGTGACCACGACCATCGACAGCATCAGGATCGCGGCGATCAACGACGTGACGATCGCGAGCGCGAAGACCGATCGACGGCCACTGTCTTCGAACAGCACCGACGCCACGACGACGACCACCGCCCAGACGATCATGTGCTGCTTGATCCGCACCGGATACGGGGCGAGCGGCAGGCGTTTCTCCTCCACCGTGCCGCGCAGCGGCAGGCTCCTGCCGCGCAGGAACAGCACGAGGCAGATGGCCACCAGCGGCACGACGTCGCGCGCTCCGGAGCGGAGGAAGCTCGGGAACCAGTCCTTGCTCGACCAGAAGCCGAGCAGGGACTGGATCGCACCGAGAGCGAGCCCGCCCCACACCGTGATCATGATCGACTGGAGCCGACCGATGAGGGCGGCGCCGAGCGAGGCCACCACGAGAGCGCTGAGACCGACCGGCGTGAGCGAACCGCCGATCGGGCCGAGGATGATCGCTGCGAGCGTGGCGAGCACGGAGGCGATCACCCAGTTGAGGGCGGCCAGCAGCTGTGGTGAATAGCCGAGCAGCACGGCGCCCTTCTCATTGCTCGCCGCAGCACGCGTGGCGAGACCGAAGCGGGTGAACTGGAACACGCCCCACAGGATGAGACCGAGGATGATCGACAGCACGAGGGCCCAGACCGCACCTTGGGGGTACGCCTTGCCGAGACCGAGGAAGTTCTCGTACACGCCATCGGGCGTGATCGCCTCGGGCTGGCGGCCGGTGCCACCGAAGTTGATCTGCGCGACGCCCTGCAGATAGAGCATCACGCCGAGCGAGCCGATGACCTTGCCGAGCGGTGCGGCGCTGCGCAGCGGGCGGAACACGAGGAAGTGCGCCATCAGCCCGATGAGCACGGCCATCAAGATCGCGAGGACGAACGCCACCGGGGTGGACGCCCCTTCCTCGCTCAGCTTGATGCTGACGGGCACGTTCAACGTGTGCGTCGGCAGGAAGTCGAACCATGGCAGCCGCAGGTAGCCGTTGCGGCGAGCTTCGTCGAAGGTGAACACGCCGTACATGGCGAACGCGCCCTGGGCGAAGTTGATCACGCCCGAGCCGCGGTAGACGATCACAAGACCAGTGCCGAGCATCGCGTAGAGCGATCCGAGGCCGAGTCCTGCGAGCAGGAAGAAGATGATGTCGCTCACCTGTGCTCCGTCGAGTCGGTGCTGCTGCCCCCAGCAGCGATGGAAGCGAGAACCCGGCGGACGAGCGATCGAACGGATCGATCAGCCCGGCGAGCCGGATGTCAGAGAGAGCGGACGAGGGTGCGGTCGTGGGTCGCCCCACGACCGCACCTCTCGTCACTCTCACATGTGCACACGAACGGCCCTGGCTCGACACCCTCGGGTGCCGGCCAGGGCCGAACTCGTGGATGGATGTCAGGCGTCGGGACCGGGCTTCAGCTCGGTACCGGCCACCAGGTCGAGGCCCGTGAAGCGGTCACGCACGGGCACGAGCTTCTCGCCGTCCCACTGCGTGGCGCTCACCTGGGAGTTGCACACGGCGACGTACGGCACCGGCGCCGTCGAGCACGACAGCGGCGTGGAACCGAACAGGTGATCACCAGCCGACGCTGGCATACGCCTCGCCCAACGCTGCACCGGTCACCTCGCCACCGTCGGCGGCGATCTTGCTGGCGTACTCCCACAGTGAGAGCAGACCCGTGGCACCCTGCGTGGCGAAGCCCTTGTTGAGCTCGGCCGGATCGAGGCCGTACTCGATCAGCTTCGTCTGGTAGATCGTCGCCTCGAACTTGTCGCGAGCGTCGGTGATCGACTCGATCGGGTTCAGCACGGCACCGGGAGCGCCGACGAAGTAGATGCCCTTGGCGAGGTCGCCGGCGGCGGCCATCGCGTCGAAGTCGATGCACGACCCCGGAGAGGACGAGCGGGATGCTGTCCGGCGTCCAACCGAGACGGCCCAGGCCGTCGACCCAGTTCCAGCAGTCCGCACCCTGAGCCGAGAAGACCATCGACCTCGGGATCGAAGTCGAGGACCTCGGTGACCAGCGGCGTGACGTCCGGGACGGCTGGCTTCACGGGCACACCGATGCTGGTGAGGTTGGGCATCGAGCCGGCCACGCTCGGCATCACCGGGCACGGAGCCGTTGAGCACGTCGACCGGCTTCTTCTCGAGGTCGTAGTAGCAGACCACGCCAGGAGGCGTGTCCGCCCACGGGATGCCGAGGCGCTCGATGTCACCGAACTCGGTGGTGGCGAACTCGATCAGACCGGTGTGGACGCCGAGGCAGCCACCGCCGCCGCCGATCGCATAGGTGCCGGGCGAGGTGAAGTCGCCGACGGTGATCGGCGTGATCACGATCACGGGCACGTCGGCTGCGGCGTACGTCGGGAAGTGGTTGCCGAAGAAGTTGATGCTCGAGAACACCAGCGCAGGCTCTTCCGCGATGAGCTCGTTCGCGCAGCGCTGCGAGTCGTCGGGTGTGATCGCCATCTTGCAGACGACCAACTCGATCGGACGTCCCGGCACACCATTGGCGATGTCGGCACCGAGGCCACCGAGCTCGTTGTTGATGTACTCGACGGTCGCCTCGGCGGCCAGCGAGAACTCGGGGAACGAGCCGTTCGGGTCGCCTTCCGGGTTCTGGAAACCGATGATGATCGGATCGCCCTCGGCCTTGAGCGGCGACTCACCAGCGGCGGTGAGATCGGCAGCGAACTTCTCGGCGCCGATGCCTCCCGTGTCGTCGGAGATGCCGCTGTCGCCCTCGGGCGGTGCTTCGGTCGCATCCGGTGCTTCTGTCGCATCCGGTGCTTCTGTCGCATCCGGTGCTTCTGTCGCGTCCGGTGCCTCGGTCGCCCCTGGCGCTTCGGTTGCCGACGGTGCATCGGTGGGCGTCGACTCTTCGTCGTCTCCACCACATGCAGCCGCGAACAACGCAAGGCCGCAGAACAACGCGAGCGCTGGCCGCGCACGCATACCACGTGAACTCATGGATCCCCCTTGTTCCCATGTCGAGCGAGCTGGTCCCAAAACCAGCCCGTCCCGAGTTTGTCAGTGAACTACTGACCGGTCAATTACTTACTTCGCGGCACGGAGGTGCCCCGACGATCGTTCAGTGTGCTCCACGTCGCTCGCGATTGTCGGGTCGGAGCAACATGACGATCGATGAACGTCGTTCCCACTGCTCGGCTCACCGCCCACGACCAGATCAAACAGATCGCGGCCCGCTACAGCCGTGGTGTCGATCGGCTCGATCTCGCCACGATGCAGTCGGCGTACTGGCCCGAAGCGATCGACGATCACGGCGTGTTCGTGGGCAACGCGATGGAGTTCTGCGAGCGAGTCGTGTCGACGCACGCGCGCTTCGAATCGACGATGCACTGCGTCATGAACCACTGGATCGACGTGGTCGACGACATCACCGCGCACGGTGAGGTCTACAACGTCACCTACCTCCGATCGATCGTCGACGGCGTGGCGATGCTCGACACGTGGTGGGGGCGTTACGTGGATCGTTACGAATGCCGCTCCGGCGAGTGGCGGATCATCCACCGCATCTGTGTCCATGAAGGCACGGAACGCCACGAGGTCGCCACCACGATGCCGATCGACGCGGCGACGTTCAGACAGGGCACCGCCGATCGCGGCAACGCGTTCCGGCGGCCGATCTGACCAGCGACCGTGTTGACTCGATCGCGTTGGCTCGATCGCGTTGGGTCGACGCGAACACACGTTGCTCGCTACTCGAAGCAGCCCAGTCGATCCCAGAGATCGTCGGGGACACCGGCGTCGGCACACACACCCGCGGTGCCAAGGTTCTGGAGCTCCCATGACGACCCCGTCCAACGTGCGATGGCGAAGAAGCCGTCGGAGAGCTCGTCGTCGGGCCGGCCGATCCATGCGGCCCAGTCCTCAGCACAGTTGAGGTCGGACGGGGTGATTCCTCCGTATCCGGTCTGGGTCTGCTCGACGATCAGATCCAACCGGCATGGTGGTGACGGTGCGGTGGTGGGTGGAGTCGTGCCCGGCGGAGACGTCGTGGTGCTGGCGTGCACAGTCGGCACCGGAGCCGCCGAAGTGGTGGGTGCGGGTGAAGCCGTCGCAGTTGCGACGGTCGGGGCCGGCGCTGTGGTGACCGGTTCGGGTACCGGCGCAACCGTCGTCGCCACCGGCGGAAGGGTGGCCACACCGATCGTGCCCCCCGAAGCGACCCCGTCCGCGTCACCGCCTTCGTCATCCGAGCACGCACCGGTCAGGAGTGCGAGCACCACTACTGCCACCACTGCCAACACATCCACCACCTCCACGCCGACGACGCGTCGCCTCACCCGCGACCGACGAGCTCGAGCGCTCCGACGATTCTCATCTCCGTCGCCGACCGAGCATCGAGCAACAGCTTGAGCTCCGCGACACGCGCGGCGTCGCCTGCGGCGAACGCCTCGTCGAGCGCGGTCGACAACGCACGCGAGACCGAGTGGTACCAGGTGCACACATCCTCGAGATGCAGCGACGACGGCCAGCCGACATCGGTGCCGGTGACCGCAGCGACGTTGTCGGCCTCCTCGTGCATCCACGCGATCTCGTGTGCCGAACGAACCGCGAGGCCGCGCAGGATCTGATCGATCTGGCCGAGGAGCACCCGCAGCGGCTCGCTGCGCACCTCGGGGGCGATCGTGTCGCGCAACTCGTCCGCGATGCCGACGAGGACCTGTTCAGTGGTGGGGCGGGTGAGCATCAGATGGTCTCCTGGGTCTGCGCCGCCGCAGCGGCCAACTCGTCGAGGACGGGGCCGAGTGCATCGGCCGTCGGGAGCCACACGCTCTGGCCGAACTGCACGGAGTTCATGTTGAACACCGAGGCCATGAGGTGATTCGTGCCACGGGCGTAGTCGGCACCGCCCTCCAGAAGGCGCCGCACCGTGCCGATCACGCCGAGGATCAAGAAGTACGCGACCGTGGCCGGGTTCACCTGGATCTCGTTCAGACCCGTCAGCTCGCGGTAGCGCGCGCACATCGCCGCGCAGCCGGCATCGTCGAGAAGATCGGGTGGCGCGATCTGGGCGACGGCCTTGAAGTAGCCCATGTCTTCGCGAGGGTCGCCGATCGACGCGAGCTCCCAGTCGAGGATCTCGAAGTGTCGGTCGTCGGAGATCATCAGGTTGGCACTCTGGAAGTCGCCGTGCATCAGCGTGAGCGGCACGGGCGCGGGACGATGGGCGTCGAGCCAGCCGGCCATGTACCGCAGGATCGGCAGGTCCTCCACATGGGCGTCCGCCGTGCGCCGCCATTCGTCGATGCGCTTCGAGAGGTACGCGTCCGAGCCCTCCGGTCGCTCCATCTGCGCGGGAAGCGACTCGATCGGGATCGCGTGGTAGCTCGCGAGCGCTTCGGCCAGTCGCTCGGCCAAACCCTCGATCGAACCGCCACTGGCCACATACGGCAGGAACGACTGCGAGTGGCTGAAGTCGATCACCAACGCCTTGGTCCCGAGATGCTCGCCCGTGGAATCGAAGAAGTGCGCCTTCGGTGTGCGTATGCCGTTCGTGTTGAGCACCCGCACGAGGTCCCACTCGAGCTCGCGATCGGTGTGGATGAGGATCTTGTCGCTGGGCGGATCACCACGCAGCACGAGCACCTCGTGGCCCTCATCATGGGTGATGATCGCCTTCGCGAGCAGACGGCTGTAGCCACCCGTCATCACCTCGTACGAGCTGACCTTGATGTTGCGCCACGCCGGCTGCTGCCGGGCGAGGAACTCCCCCAGCAGCTTCGGCATCTGTTCCGGATCGATCATCGCAAACCCCCATTCGTCGATCTGTTCGTGAAGGTAGACCACCGGGTCCCGACGAACCAGATCATGGCACCGCGAGGGTCAGCGAGCACGACGTTGCGGGCAGCCCGGAGGGCAGTCCTCGCTCAGATGGTGGGGACTTCGACGTGGCGGCCGAAGACATCCGCCATCGTGTTCATGATCTCGCCGAGCGACGCGTACGACATCGCTGCCTCCACCAGCGTCGGCATCAGGTTCACCTCGGGATCTGCAGCCTCGGTAGCCAGCCTGGCGAGCACTTCGTCGACGGCTGACTGATTGCGGTCGTGGCGTACCGAGTCGAGGCGCTTCAGCTGACGCGCCTCGTCTTCGTTGGTGATCTCGAGCAGTTCCATCTCGGCGTCGTCGTTGCCCTCGGTGAAGCGGTTCACGCCCACCACGATGCGCTGACCGTTGTTGATCTTCCGCTCGAGCGTGTAGGCCGAATCCGCGATGCAGCCCTGGAACCAGTTCTCCTCGATGCCCGTGATGCAGCCCTCGAGGATGCTGCCGTGGCCGAATTCATCGAGCTGGGCGAAGATCGCTTCTGCTTGGCGTTCCATTTCATCGGTGAGCTCCTCCACGAACCACGAGCCACCGAGCGGGTCGGACACATGGGCGACGTTGGTCTCGTACGCGATCACCTGCTGGGTGCGCAGCGCGATGCGCGCGGACTTCTCGGTGGGCAGCGCCATTGCCTCGTCCATCGAGTTCGTGTGCAGGCTCTGCGTACCACCGAGCACACCGGCCAGCGCCTCGATCGCGGTGCGCACGATGTTCACCTCGGGCTGTTGGGCGGTCAGCGACACTCCGGCGGTCTGGGTGTGGAAGCGCAGCTGCATGCTCCGCTCGCTCTTTGCCCCGTAGCGGTCCTTCATCCAACGAGCCCAGATGCGCCGAGCAGCGCGATACTTCGCGATCTCCTCGAAGAAGTCGATGTGGGCGTTGAAGAAGAACGACAGCCGTGGTGCGAACGAGTCGATCGGCAGACCGGCCTGCATCGCGAGCTCGACGTAGGCGAACCCGTTGGCCAACGTGAACGCCAGTTCCTCGGCAGCCGTGGAGCCGGCCTCACGAATGTGGTACCCCGAGATCGACACGCTGTTCCAGCGCGGCATCTCCGCCGCAGTGAACGAGATCGTGTCGCGCACGAGCCGCATGCTCTGGCGTGGAGGGAACACGAACTCCTTCTGCGCCTGGTACTCCTTCAAGATGTCGTTCTGCAGCGTGCCGCCGAGGCGACTGCGGTGCACCCCGGCCTTCTCGGCCTGAGCGATGAACATCGCGAAGATCGCGGCTGCCGGCGAGTTGATCGTCATCGACGTGGTGATCTCGCCGAGATCGATGCCTGCGTAAAGATCTTCCATGTCGGCAAGGGTGTCGATCGCCACGCCACAGCGGCCCACCTCGCCGAGCGACATCGGATCGTCGGAGTCGAGACCGAGCAGCGTGGGCATGTCGAACGCCGTCGACAGGCCGTCGCCACCCGACTTGAGGATCTCCTTGAAACGCCAGTTGGTGTCCTCTGCGGTGCCGAACCCAGCGAACATGCGCATCGTCCACAACTTGGAGCGGTACATCGACGCATACGGCCCACGGGTGTAGGGGTACTCCCCCGGATACGGGCCCGAGCCATCCGCAGGTCCGTACACCGGCTCGAGTGGGATGCCGGACATGGTGCTGTAGTCGGCCTCGCGAACACGAGAGGCATCGAACGCCTGCTGCCACAACGCTCGGGGGTTCAAGTCTCCGGGGGTGCTCATGGATCCGTACTCTACGAACTCATGGCCACCTCGTTCGATCTCGGGCAGACAGATCATCTGCTCACCACCACCCGCGCCGTCCGCAAGCGGCTCGACCTCGCCCGGCCGGTGCCCCGCGAACTCATCGAGGACTGCATCCGAATCGCCACCCAGGCACCCGCGGGCGGCAACGTGCAGATGTGGCGCTGGATCGTGGTGGACGATCCGGAGAAGAAGCTCGGCATCGCGGAGCTGTATCGCCGGGCCTACGCCCCGTACATCGAGAGCCAGCGTGCCGCGGTGCACGAGACCGGCCGTTCCGACGCTGGTGGGATCATGGCCTCGAGCGACCACTTGGCGAACATCCTCCACGAGGTGCCGGCGATGCTCATCCCGTGCTACATCGGCAAACCGTCGGCCGGCTTGAAGCAGGGTGCGATCGCGGGGATGTACGGCAGCATCCTGCCCGCTGTGTGGAGCTTCATGCTCGCCGCCCGCAGCCGCGGCCTCGGCACCGCGTGGACCACGCTCCACCTCGGCTACGAGCAAGAGGCAGCCGACCTGCTCGGCATCCCGGAGAACGTGTGTCAGGTGGCGATGACCCCGGTCGCGTACTACACCGGCGACGACTTCAAGCCCGGCTCGCGCCTGCCGGTCGAGAAGATCACCTACTACAACGGCTGGAAGCAGCGGTGACGACGGGAGGTCACCGAATCGACGAGGCTGCGGTTGTGCGCCTCGAGGCTCGCATCCAGTCCGAGATCGCCGAGGGCCGCTCGCTCGCCGCGCAGTACGCGATCGCCGTCGACGGCGACGTCATCGCCGGTCGCACCTTTGGCGCAGCCACACCCGAGCACCGCTTCGTGATCTTCAGCGCCACCAAGACCATCGTCGCCATGGCCCTGCTCCCCCACCTGGCCGACGGGTCGCTGTCGCTCACCGCGCCCGTGGCGCGGTACGTGCCCGAGTTCGGTGCCAACGGCAAGGCCGAGGTGAGCGTGCTGCAGCTGCTGACCATGCAGGGTGGCTTCCCGCAGGCGCCGATGTCGCCGCGCTCGTGGGGCTCGAGCGCCGGCCGCCGCGAACAGTTCGCCGAGTGGACGCTCGACTTCCAGCCCGGCGCGCAGACCGAGTACCACCCCATCTCGGCGCACTGGGTGATCGCCGAGCTGATCGAGACGCTCAGCGGCCACCCGTACGCACAGGTGGTCCACGAGCGGGTCACAGCGCCCGCTGGGGTGCCGGCGATCCTCGCGGTCGAGGTCGATGGGCCGGTCGTCGAGGTCCACGCCCACGGCGAGCACCCGGGCTCGTCGACCGACGCGATCCTGGAGCTGGAGCGGGTGTTCGGTCGTTGGGACCTGGTCCCGGCGGTCTCGGTCGATGCCGCGGCGCTGCTGTCGATGAACGATCCGCGCGCCCAAGCGGCGTGCATCCCGGGTGGCGGTGGCCGTGCCCGCGCTGCCGACGTCGCGCTCACCTACCAGTCGTTCCTCGCCGACGAGTCGCCGTGGATGCGCGACGCCATCGGCACGGTACGCAACGGCAGCCTCAACATCGGCGACAACACGCCCGCCAACCGCACGATCGCCGGCGTGGTGGCGGGCGACGACGGCCACGCGCGACTGCGGTGGTTCCCCGAGGGCGCACCTCGCGTGTTCGGCCATCACGGCGCCGGTGGCCAGATCTGTTGGCTCGACCCCGACACCGGCATCTCGTTCTGCTTTCTGCACGACACGCTCGAACAGCATCCAGGTGTCGAGCTCGCGCGCATCGACGCCATCAACGAGCTCGTGCACGCGTGCGTGCGACCATCCAACGAATGACCGACGCCGGCCCACCAGGCGACCGCGACGACGCGGTGCTGCGAAGCGGTCTGGTCGCCGGTCTGACCGCGTACCTCGTGTGGGGTGCACTCACGATCTATTGGAAGCAGCTCACCGACTTCGAGGCCTTCGAGCTCGTGGGCTGGCGAGTCATGAGTGCTTCACTGATCATGGCCACGGTGTTGACGGCGACGCGACGATGGTCTCATCTGCGCCCCATGCTCCGTGACCGTCGGCTGCTCGGCCGTGTCGCTCTCGCTGCTGCATTGCTCACATGCAACTGGTGCGCCTACGTGTACGCCGTGGTGAATGGGCGCGTCATCGAGACCGCGCTCGGCTACTTCATGGCGCCGCTCGGCACCATCGCCGTCGGCGTGATCGTGTTCCACGAGACCGTGCATCGATTGCAGAAGTACGCCGTCGCGCTCGCGGTCACCGCGGTGATCGTGCTCACCGTGAGCTACGGCCAGCTGCCCTGGGTGGCCCTGATCCTCGCCTCGTCCTGGAGCCTCTACGGCTGGCTGAAGAAGCAGGTGCCGCTCACGCCGCTCGAGAGCATGGCGGCCGAGAGCTTCATCGTGGTCGTGCCGGCGATCGTGGTCGCAACGGCGCTCGCCGGTGAGGCCGATTCGATCCCGTCGACCGCGACCGGCGGGCAGTTCCTGCTCATCGCACTGACCGGCGTGGCGACGGTGGTGCCGTTGATGCTGTTCGCCTGGGCTGCGCACCGCGTGCCGCTCACCGTGCTCGGCCCGATGCAGTACCTGATCCCCACGATCAACTTCCTGCTCGGCTGGATCGCATACGACGAGGAACTGCCACTGTGGCGCGTCGCTGGCTTCTCGCTCGTGTGGGCCGCTCTCGTGCTCGTCACCGTCGACACCGTGCAACGCGGTCGGGTGACTCGAGCCGCCCGGCTCGAACCGGTGCGCAACGCCTGAGACACACGGATCACTCTCTGGTCCCCCGTGACGGATCCCGTGCTCGGCGGACCGTCGTTGTCATCGGCCCGACGCCACGGGAGGAGCGGCCATGTCCATCTCACGCACCGCAACCCTGGTCGGCTCGGTCGGCATCCTCGCGATCACCCTGAACGCATGCAGCGGCGAGGACGAGTTCGATCCGGCCGGATCCGCTGAACGCGGCATCCGCGAACAGGTCCTCGTCGAGCTCGGCCTCGACAGCGAGGTCGTGTGCGCGGAGCCGGCAACCACCGATGTCGGCAGCTCCTTCGAGTGCGTCGCCACCGACGAGGACGGCAAGATCTACACCTTCGTGGCCAAGATCCTGCCCGACGAGGTGATCGGCACCCGCCTCGACTGAGCCGGATCGCCCGATCGCTCGATCGGCCCGAGCCACTCGCGCGCGCCGCGCCTGCGCAAGAAGACTCGCGTCAGACGGTCAACACCGTGCAGGCGCTGATGCCGGGGGCTCCGTACACGTGGGTGAACGCCGTCGAGGCGTTCTCGACCTGGCGGGCACCGGCACGTCCCTGCAGCTGCAGGACGCTCTCGTACACCTGGCGAAGACCCGACGCACCGATCGGTTCACCGTTCGCGATGCAGCCGCCATCGGTGTTGATCGGCAGGCGACCACCGATCGACGTCTCTCCCATCTGGATCATCCGCTCCTGCTCGCCGTCGGCGCACAGCCCGGTCTCGGACATGTGCATGATCTCGGCACCGCTCTCGGTGTCTTGCACCTGGGCGAGGGAGATCTCGCTGGGCGCCACACCGGCCATCTCGAACGCGCCCTTGGCCGCAGCCACGCTCGGGCTGTCACCACGGTCGGGTGACAGCCAGGAGTTGAACACCTCGAAACTGCCGAACGGGCGGCTGCGCAGCACGGCCGACTTGAGGTACACCGGCTTCGACGTGTAGTTCGTCGCCAGGTCTGCCCGAGCGAGGATCAGTGCGACGCCACCCTCACCGGGCGAACAGAACATGTACTGGGTGAGCGGATTGCTGAGCATCGCGGCGTTCAGCACTTCGTCTTCGCTCATCGGCTTGCGGCGCCACGCGTTCTCGTTCTTCGAGCCGTTCTCGAAGTTCTTCACTGCGACCTTGGCGAGCGTGGACTTCGTGATGCCGTACTGGTGCATGTAGCGCTGGATCTTCATGCCGAAGAACTGGGTGGTGAGCATCAGTCCGGAGTCCCCGTACCACTTCTCCAGACCGAACGCTGCCGGGTCGGGATCGAACGCCCCGCGGGGGTGCTTGTCGAAGCCGATCGCCATCACGACGTCGGCCGCGCCGGCCTTGATCGCGTTGTAGGCGCTGATCAACGCACTCCCACCGGTGGCGCAGCCATTGGCCACGTTGATGAACGGCAGGCCGGTCAGGCCGAGCATGCTCACCATCGTGTCGGCGTTACCGGCTGCCGAGGAGCCTCCGAACGCGTACTGCACGTCGGTCCACTCGACGTTCGCGTCCTCCATGGCGGCGCGAGCAGCGACTGCACCCTGTTCCATGCCGGACAGGTCATGGCGACCGAAGGGGTGGATACCGATGCCGACGATGGCAACGTCACTCATGAGGGTTCTCCGTTGTCGTTCGAGTTCTGGACAGGGGTGAATGCGTAGGTGAGCACCTCACGACCCTGTGCATCGTGGGTGAAGGGGACCACGACGAGCTCCATGTCCATCCCGATCTCCAGCTGATCAGGATCGCTGACCGTGAGGCGGCTCTCGACGATCACCTGATCGCCGAGTTGGACATAGCCGACACCGTAGGGCTTGAAGTCCTTCGCGCTCTCGGTGCCGATGTACGGCGGGTTCTTGGGCGGGAAGCCTTGGATGGTCCAGCTCCACAACGTGCCGCGCCGGGGCAGCAGCACGTCTTCGGCGACGCGTGATGACGTCTTCGGACAGGCGCCCGAACGCGGGAACACCGTGACGCCGCTCTCTGGAAAGTGGCTCCCGATGAGCTGCGGTTCGTCGGAGGGCCAGGTGAACACACCTTCGGCTACCAGTACCTGTTCGGACATGGGCTGATCCTCGCACGTACGATTGTCCGCCCGGCAACCGAGCCGCGCCAGAGCGGAGCAGTGATGACCGAGGAGCCCCGATGAAGTGGATCGTGCACGGCGAGCGGACCATCTACGACAGTCCATGGGTCCGGCTCGCGCTCGCCGACATCGAGATCCCCGGCGGCAACCGGTTCGATCACCATGTGATCCGAATGCCCGCACAGGCGGCCGGCACGGTCGTCCACGATCCCGATCGCGGCACGCTGCTCCTGTGGCGGCACCGCTTCACGACCGACACCTGGGGTTGGGAGGTGCCTGCCGGCCGGATCGACGAGGGCGAGACCCCCGAGCAGACCGCCGTTCGCGAGACTGTCGAGGAGACCGGATGGCAGCCGGGGCCGGTGCGTCACCTCACCTCGTACTTCCCCCACAACGGCACCAGCGACGCGACCTTTCACCTGTTCGCAGCCGATGGTGCGACCCATCTCGGACCGCCGAGCGATCCGAGCGAGAGCGAACGAGTGGAGTGGGTGCCCACCGCCACGCTGCGTGAGGAGATCTTGGCCGGACACGTGGGAGACGGCCTGTCCCTCACGGCGCTGCTCTGGTTCTTCATGTTCGCGAACGCCGATTGACCGGCTCCTCGGCAGCACAACGGTCGCTCCACTCGCGCGCCCGCCGGCCAATTCCTCAAGGAAACGTCAAGTCCGACCGATGGATGACACCGACAGAGATAGTGAGAAGTCCGACGAGGCCGCACACCGGCCGCGAAAGGAAGACCCCATGCGCAAGATCATGACCGCGACCATCGCATCACTCGCCCTGCTGACGGCCTGTGGTGGAGGGGGTGGCGGCGACGACCGTTCCAAGGTCGCGGATGAACTCGTGGACTCGGCAAAGGCCGATGGCCTCGACCTCGACGAGGAGTGCGTCGACAAGATCGCCGGTGAGTTGTCCGATGCAGATGCCGAGCTCATGGTCGAGAGCATCGGTGACGACGAGATGCCCACGCTCAGCGACGAGGGCGAAGCGCTGAAGGGCAAGCTGTTCGGCTGCATCGGGTCAGAAGCACTCGTCGAACAGATGATGGATTCGATCGGCGATCAGCCGGGCATGGACAAGGAGTGCGTGAAGGGTGTCCTCGACGAACTGTCGCCAGAGGACATGGCCTCGATCGCCCAGTCCGCAGGCGACCTCTCCGGAGAGGTCATGGCCCAGCTGATGCAGGACGTGATCCCCTGCATGAGCGCCGGCGGCTGACGCCGGGCGTCGCGCTGGGCTACTTCATCAACGTGCCGGCGAGGAACCGTTTGAGGACGGCCACCGCGTTGGCATGACGAACCGAATCTCCGGTCTGGTTGCTGAACCGGGCCAGACCGGAGAGCACGGCGTTGAGGAGGTCCTCGAGCGCATCGGCCGGGACGTCGTCCTGCAGCTCACCGCGCGCCTTCGCATCGTTCGCGAGCCGTTGCAGGAACCCCACGCTCACGCTTCGTCGCATCTCCAACAAGTCCCGCAACTCAGGATGACGTTGCGCCTCGCTCGCCACGCCGACGACGAAACCGGCGATCGATGGATCCTCTCGATTGAGCTCCACCGCAGCGTCGAGCGCGGCGCCGAAACGCCCGACCAGCGTCTCGTGAGGCGCGATCGCCGTCTCGAACGCGCCGTAGACGATGCCCTGCACCTCGGCGTACACCGCGACGTACAGGTCGGCCTTCGAGGCGTAGTAGTGGTAGATCGCACCGGTCGTGATGCCCACGGCATCGGCGATGTGCCGGTTGGTGGTCGCGTCGAAACCGTCGCGCGCGAACGCCCGACGAGCCACCTGCAGCAGGCGCTCGTGTGTCTCCGCCGAGGCAACGTCCTTCGGTCGGCCGAGCCGCTTGACGGGCTGCGCCCTTCGAGACATCAGCCGGTCTGCTGTTCTTCCTTGGCAGGCCTCTTCGGGCCCGGATCGACGGGTATCCCGAATCGCACGCGATTGTGTGCATGCGCGAGGTGCTGGATGTTGAACGCGGAACGCAGCGCAGTCCACTGCCCCTGCGCCTCGAGGGTCTGGTTGACGCTCTCCTTGGCGAGCTTCAGAGCGAAGCTCGGACGCTTGGCAATGCGAGCGGCCATCGACATCACGAACGACCGCAGCTCGTCACCGGGCACCACGTGGTTCACCATGCCGAGCCGCCGCGCCTCCTCGGCGTCCACCCAATCACCGGTGAACAGCAGCTCCTTGGCCTTGCGCGCTCCGAACTCCCACGGGTGGGCGAAGTACTCCACACCGTTGACGCCCATGCCCACCACCGGGTCGCTGAACAAGCGCGTCGTCGGCAGCGACGATCACGTCGGCCACCCACAACAGCATCAGCCCACCGGCGATCGTCTTGCCCTGTGCAGCGGCAATCAGTGGTTTGGGGATGTTGCGCCACCTCCAACACATCTGGAAGTAGACCTCCTCCTCCCAGGCCATCTGCCCCTCCTGGCCCTCGCGGCCGTAGCCGCCGTGGGTGGAGACGAGATCGAAGTCGCGGTGGCTCTCGGTGTCGCGCATGTCGTGCCCGCTGCAGAAGTGCGGGCCGTCGGCCTGCAACACGATCACCTTCACGTCGCTGCGCCGAGCCGCATCGTCGAAGGCTGCATTCATCTCGTAGGTCATCCGCTTGTTCTGCGCATTTCGGCTCTCGGGACGATCGAGGGTGACCACGGCGACGCCGCGCTCTCCCGGGTCGACCACCTCGTAGCGGATCGTCTGCAGGGCATCGAGCGAGACGCTCATCCGGGCTCCTTTCCGACCGGGTCGGGAATCGCGAGGTCGGAGAGGTCGTTGAGGTCGGATCGAAGGTGAGATGCAATCCCGACAGGCCGCGCAGCGTCATCGACAGCTCGCGGTGGGTCGGATGCGCCACCGTCGTGTCGAGCGCCCACCCCGTCGCCCGACCGAGCAACGTCTCGAATGCGATGCGCCCCTCGCTGCGCGCGAGCGCAGCTCCGGGACAGAAGTGCGGGCCCTGACCGAAGGCGAGGTTGGTACGGGCATTGGCCCGGGCGTGATCGAAGTTCGCCGCGTCCGGGTACTTCGCGTCGTCGCGGTTCGCACAGCCATACATCATCATCAGGACCGAGCCGGCGGGGATCGCCACCCCGCCCACCTCCACGTCGATCTTGGCAACGCGAGGCAACATCTGGACCGGACTCTCGAGCCGCAGTGCCTCCTCGACGAGGTTCGGGATCAATGCAGGGTCGGCGGACACCGCCGCCATCTGGTCGGGGTGTTCGATCAGCAGCAGCATCGCTGCTGCGATCAGCTTCGTGGTGGTCTCGTTGCCGGCCACCAGCAGCTGCTCGATCACGTTGAGCAGCTCGGCAATCTCCAGCGGTTCGCCGATGCGATCTCCGGTGTCGAAACGAGCCTGGACGAGATCGCTCAACAGGTCGTCGCGCGGCGCCTCCTGGCGCTCACGAACGCGTTCCACCATGTAGTGCTGCATCTCCACACGGCTGCGGGCACACTCCAGTTGCTGCTCGGCGGTCAGCAGGCCCGACAGTGGAGCGACCGAGTCGTCGCTCCACTTCTTGAAGCGCGGCATGTCCGAGCGATCGACACCCAATGCATCGGCGATCACCGTGAGTGGCAGGCCGACGGCGAACTCGGTGACGAGCTCCACGCGGCCGTTCGCCTCCCATCGATCCATCAGCTCGTTGGCGATCTCGCGGATCTCGTCCTCGAGCTGGGCGACTCGCTTGGGCGTGAACGCCTTGTTCACCAGTGCACGGAACTGCGTGTGACTCGGCGGATCGTTCGTGAGCAAGGTGTTCACCGACGGATAGCCCTCCGCCTGGATGGCCTTCAGCTCATCGCTCGGTGGACCCGACACGAACGAGTTGCGCATGTCGCTGCTGAACCGCTCGGTGTCGCGCACGATGGACAGCACGTCGTCGTAGCGACTGACCACGTAGAAGCCCAGTGGCGTCTGGTGCACCGGGGCCTCCTCGCGGACGCGTCGATAGAAGTCGTAGGGGCACTCGAGCACCTCGGGACTGACGAGGATCTCCTCGGTCACACTCATGATCCACTCACCTTCCGATCACCTCTGATCACCTTGATCGCCCTGATCGCCCTGATCGCCCTGAGACGACGATTCGCGATAGTCGCCGAATGCCTTGTCGCGCTCGGACAGCGCGGTCGTGACGCCCTTGGAGAACTGGGCGAAGTACTCACGCGAGCTGCGCTGGTGGAAGCCGAGTGCGTTGATGTCGGCGGTGGCACGCATGCCGTCGCGCATGCCCATCGCCTCCATCGCCCGGTGCACCACCCGCTTGTTGAGCGCCTGCAGATCGGGCGGCACCTTCGCGACCCGGGCGGCGATCTCGAGCACGCGATCGTCGAGCTCGGCTGCGTCGAAGGCACGGTTCGCGAACCCGGCATCCACCGCTTCGTCGCCCGACATCGAGTCGCCGGTGAGCATCGCCTCCATCGCTCGACGCATGCCCATCAGCCACGACGTGCCACGCCATGTCGGGCGAGCTCATGCTGCGCACCGGCGGGTAGCCGATCTGGGCGTCGTGGGCGACGTACACGAGGTCGCACGCAGTGGCCAGCTCGGTGCCGCCGGCGAGGCAGAACCCGTGCACCTGGGCGATGATCGGCGTTGCGAGGTCCATCATCTGGAACCAGCCGTTGAGGACATGACGGGCCCAGCCGCCGTCGGCCTTGGTGATCGGCCACGGCAACGGCTCGTTCGGGTCCTGGGCGAGGTCGTACCCGGCACTGAAGCACGGCCCGGCGCCTCGGATCACGATCACCCGGATCGTCGCGGATCGGCATCGGCTGCACGCAAGCAGCTGCGAACAGCTGCGTGCGCAGCCCGTTGGACAGCGCGTTTCGCTTGGTCGGGCCGATTGAGCGTGAGCCGACGGACCTCCGGCGCCGGGTCGTCGGCGAGGACGAGCGGTTCTGGAGACTCAGCCAATGGTCCGGTTGCCTTCCCAGTACGGGGCGCGCAGCGCCTTCTTGTTGATCTTGCCCATCGCATTGCGGCCGACGGTGCTGACGATGTCGAGCGTGCGCGGGCACTTGTAGCCCGGCGAGCTTCGATCGGCACAACGCGATCAGCTCGTCGGGTGTCGGTGGGTCGGTCGGGTCGAGCGGCACGACGAGCGCCTTGACCGCTTCGCCCATGTCGGCGTCGGGCACGCCGATCACGGCGACGTCGGCCACCCTGGGGTGGTCGATGCAGCACCTGCTCGGCCTCGGCCGGGTAGATGTTCACGCCACCCGACGACGATCATGTCGCTGAACCGGTCGGTGATGTACACGAAGCCGTCGTCGTCGACGTAGCCGATCTCGCCGATCGTGAACACGCCGGGACGCAGGTGCGCCTTGGCGGTCTTGTCGGGATCGTTCGGGTACACGATGCCGCGACCCGTGCGTGTCCTCGAAGTAGAGCCGGCCCTCGGTGCCGGCCGGCACCTCGTGGTCGTCGTCGTCGACCACGATCGCCCGGGTGAACGGCGGGATCACCCGACCCACGCTGCCCGGGTGCTCCAGCCACTCCTGGCTGCCGATCGCGCAGATCGTGCCCACCTCGGTGGAGCCGTAGGCGTCGTTGAAGACCGGGCCGAACCACTCGATCATCTGGTGCTTCACGTCGATCGGGCAGGCGGCGCCGGTGTGGGCGATCGAGCTTCATCGCACGTCACGTCGTAGCGTGCCTTGACCTCGTCCGGCAGTTCGAGCAGCCGCTTGAAGTGCGTCGGCACCATCACGGTCGTCTCGCACCCGGTAGGTGTCGATCGCCTCGCAGCACGCGCTCGGGATCGAACCGGCCGAGCACGACCACCGGCGTGCCGGCGGCCAGGATGCGCACGCCCGACAGCGGACCGGTGTGGTACATCGGACCGACCACGAGATGGGTGCCGAGCTGTGCGAACCGGTTCTGTTGCAGCACGCGCGATGTGCTCGACCACGGTCGCTCCGCCGGCGAACATCGTCGGCGCCAGGTCGACGCCCTTGGGCACGCCGGTGGTGCCGCTCGTGTACATCAGGTTCGGACGCGGGACGACGTCGCGTGCGCGGCTCGTCGGCCGACGCTGCGGCGAGCCACGTCCTCCCACGGCGGTGGCACCTGCCGCGACGGCGCCGGGGCTGCGCCACGCGACCACGGTGGCCACACCGGCCTGACGCGCGGCATCCATGCCCGCGCTCGAGGTTCTCCGGGCCGACGAACAGCACCGTGGTGCTGCGAGTCGCGCGAGGATGTATGCGGCCTCGTCGGCGTTGAGGTGGAAGTTGAGCGGCACCGAGCTCGCTCCCGCGAGCAGCGCGCCGAGGTGGGCGAGCACCATCTCCGAGGCGTTCTCGGCGTACACGGCCACACGCCGTGCGGCACCGAGGTCCATGCGCGTGGAGCCCGTTGACGACCCGGTTCAGCGCATCGTTCACCTCGGCCCAGCCGAGCGCGACCCTGTCGTCGCGCAGCGCGATCTCGTCAGGGCGCTCCCGTGCCCGGTCGGCGGCGATCAACGCCATGCGAACCCCCTCATGCTCAGCGTGAGGCCGAATCTAACCAGATGGTCAATTCCGACCTGCACCGGACACACCCCACCGACCTGGGGTGTGTCACCGGGGCGACCAAGACGCTCTCGAACGCGGCGAGGCCCGCCCCTGTCGGGACGGGCCTCGTGGTCTCGACGACGGACGGGGCGGAGCCCCCGACCGTCAGGTGGTTCACGACCCGGGACGGGTCAACCTCGAGTGAACCCGAGCACACGACATCGTCATGGGGCCGGGGCAGTCGGGGGCGGAGCCCCCGACCGTCAGGTCTCGAAGTCGGTGATGAGCTCGCCCACCTCGTCGAAGGTCGCTGTGTCGGCGTCGTAGGTGAGCACCTGCAGCGACTCGGCGAGGAAGGGATCCTCTTCGCCCTGAGACTTGTCCTGCACGCCCGGACGGGCGAGCGTCGGCACGTACT
Organism: uncultured Acidimicrobiaceae bacterium; assembly: GCA_963791635.1. Taxonomy (GTDB): domain Bacteria; phylum Actinomycetota; class Acidimicrobiia; order Acidimicrobiales; family Ilumatobacteraceae; genus VFMC01. Next base: position 102,569 of record CAWBTC010000015.1, on the reverse strand, counting down.
CGAAGTTGCGTGCTGCATTGATGATCGACGCGCGGGTGAGCCCGTCGGGCGACGCTGCCGCCTGTGCCAGGATCGCCACCGTGACCTCACCGGCGGTCCAGCCGGCAGTGGCCGTGGAGACGATCTCGCCCTTGCCCAAACCCTCCATGAACGCGAGGTACTCGCCGACTTCCGGGAGCGCAGCGTTGGCCTCGTCGGTGACGTCGATGAGGTTGTTGCTGGTGTAGAGACCGTCGGCCGCGGCGCCGGCGGCACCGAGGATCAGGCTGCTGGCACAGGTGTTGGTGACGAACGTCAGCGGCGTCCACCCGGTGTTCTGCGCCTTGGCGTTTGCCATCTCCGTGAGGAACGAGATGCAGCCGGCGCCCAGGGGCACCGCCACGACGATGTCGGCGCCCTCGCTGGCGATGGTGGTGACCTGCGAGGTGGGCGGGTTGGAGTCGGTGGCCTCGATCGTCTGCTCACCGAGGATCTCCAGCCCGAACTCGCCGGCGACATCCTTGAACGCTTCGGCGTAGATCTGGCCGAACTCGTTGTTCACGTAGAACAGCGACACGGTGGCGCCGTCGGGGAACTGCTCGGCGATCTGTGCCGCATAGACGCGGGACTCCACGGTGTACGGCACCAACAGGCCGGTGGTCCACGGGTAGTCGGCCACCTCGCCCCACGCCGGCGAACCGGTGAGGGCGTTGAGCTGCGGGATGCACTCGTCGTTCAACAGATCTCGAACGGCGCCGTTGTTCGGCGATCCGATGATGCCCGCGAAGAGGTGAGCGCCGGCGTCGATCTGGGTGTTCACGGCACCAGGCGTCAGCTCGGGGTTGTACTGGTCGTCCTCGATGGCGAGTTCGATGGAGTAGCCGTCGACCAGGCCGTTCTCGTTCGCGAACTGGATGTAGGCGTCGAAACCGTCCTTCACCGGAGCGAAGGCCGCAGCGGCGACACCGCCGGTGAGCGGCATCGCCGAACCGATCTTGATCGTGCCCTCGATCGGGGCGTTCGCCGAGTCGGGATCGATGCAGTCGTCGGTGTTCACGGCCCAGCCCTCGGCGGCAGGTGCCTCGGTGGCCGCAGGTGCTTCCGTGGCGGCCGGCGCCTCGGTGGCCCCAGGTGCCTCGGTGGCCTCGGGCGCTTCCGTGGCCTCAGGTGCCTCGGTGGCCTCTGTTGCCTCGGTGGTGGTCGTCTCTTCGTCGTCGCCACCGCACGCTGCGAGCAGCAGCGCACCGGCAGCGAAGGCGGCGGTGATGGTCCTGTGACGTCGGATCATTCGCTCTCCCCCTCTGGAGTCAGGTTGATGATGTGATGTCTTCGGCCACGAGGGCCGGCTTGTCGAGGGCCGCCACACCCGCTGGACGGGGTACGACGCGCACGACTCTTGGACTGTACTGCTTCCACACCCCGACCAACCCTCTCGGTGCGACGAACATCAACACGATGAGGAGCACCGCGAAGATGCCCGTGCCGGGCGGGATCTTCGACCAGCCGAAGAACGGGCGCAGCACGCCGGGAATCGCCTCGTCGTCGGCCCACCCACCGGTGCGGTCGCTGACGATCACGTACAGCGCGGCACCGATGACCGGGCCCCAGAGTGAACCGGCGCCGCCGATCACCATGATGATCAGGAACGTCAATGCGCCGAGGATCGTGAGCGTTGCGATGTCGGGCGACACCGCGCCGAGGCGGATCGCGGTCACGGAGCCGGGCAGCGCGCACAGGCCGGCAGAGAGGCCGAAGGCGAAGGCCTTGGTGGCCACGAGGTTGACGCCCATCACCGCCGCCGCCGTCTCGTTGTCGCGCACTGCGATCAGCGACCGGCCGGCGCGGCTCTTCACGACACCACGGATCACGAGGTAGACGATGATCGCGATGCCTGCGGCGATCCAGTAGTAGAACGGGATCGCACCTTGACCGCGGAGGTCACCGAAGGGGTCCCAGCCGAAGATCTCGAAGTTCCGCATCTGTCCATCGCGACGACCGATGTTGAAACCGGTCGTGTCGACTGCGCTGTCGGCATTCGGGAGACCCGGGCCGCCACCGGTGAGCGACTCGAGCTTCGGCCAGCGCAGGAGGTTGGGGAACACGAGCGCCAAGGCCAAGGTGACGAGCGCGAGGTACACGCCCTTGATCCGCGATGCGGGGAACGACACCAGCACGCCGACAACGAATGCGAACACGAAGGCGAACGGGAACGTGAGCCACGGGTTCCACTCGTACTTCGACACGAGGATGCCCGTCACGTAGGCGCCGGTGCCGTAGAACGCCGAGTGGCCGATCGAGATCTGCCCGGTGTAGCCGAGGATGAGGTTGAGTGCCATCGCCGCCGACATGAGCGTGAGCGCCTCGGTGGCCGACGTGACGAGACCGTTGCCGCCCTTGGTGGGGATCCACAACATGATTCCCACGACGAGCGCGGCGGCGAGGACACGCAGCGCCCAATGACCCAGGCTGCCTTCCTTGAGCGTGACCAGCGACTTCATACCCGCTCCACCTTTGCCGTGCCGAACAGGCCGGACGGTCTGACCATGAGGACCACCAGGATCACGACGAACGCCACGGCGAGTTTCATCTCCTGGCCGATGAAGTCGATGTAGCCGGCCGCCATGCCCTCGATCACGCCGATCGCCAGACCGGCGATCACCGCGCCGCCCGGTGAATCGAAACCGCCGAGGGTCGCCGCCGCGGAGCCGTAGATGAACACGGTGAACATCAAGCCGAGGCTCACGGTGTTGTTGATGCCGGCGAACACCACGCCACCGAGGGCGCCGATCGCTGCCGCCAGACCCCAGCTGACCATCAACACGGTGTTGACCCGGATGCCGGCGAGCTTCGCACTCTCGGAGTTGCTCGCGACCGCCCGCATCGCAAGGCCGAACTTGGTCTTGTTGAACAGCAGGAACAACAGGGCCGTGACGACGAGCGTGAGCCCGAACACACCGAGCGACTGATAGCGGATCGCTGCGCCGAAGACCTTCACGAAGTCATCGGGCTGGTCGGGGAACAGGCTCGGGTACTGCTGTTGCTCGGAACCGACGCCCGAGTTGGGCAGCACCTGGTCTCCCCAGATCGCGCCCGACAACCAGTTGAGGAGCTGGAACAGCCCGATCGTCACGATGAACACCGCGAACGGCGACTTCTTCGACGACCGGGCGCACGAGGCCAACCTCGGCGATCGCACCGATGACGAACCCCGTGGCGAGACCGACGATCAAGGCGATGCCGATCGGAAGACCCCACTCACCCATCTGGTAGACGACGTAGGCGGAAAAGAGCGCCATCTCGCCCTGGGCGAAGTTGAGATGACCGGTGCCCCGGTAGATGATCACGAGCCCGAGCGCGATCAGCGCGTACACACTGCCGGAGCTGAGCCCGTCGACGAGTCGTTGCAGGAAGAGTGCCATTCTGAATCCCCAGTCACAGCCCAGTCAGAAGCCCAGGTAGGCCTTGCGGATGGAGTCATCCGCACTCAGTTCGGCGGCAGACCCGGAGGCCACGATCCGCCCGGTCTCGATGAGATACACGCGATGGGCCATGTGCATCGCCAGGTTCGCGTTCTGCTCGACGAGCAGCACGGCAAGACCGGTCTCACGGTTCAGTCGCTCGATGACCGCGAAGAGCTCCTGGGTGATCAGCGGGGCGAGACCGAGGCTCGGCTCGTCGCACAGCAGCAGCTTCGGCCGGCTCATCAACGCCCGGGCGATCGCGAGCATCTGCTGCTCGCCACCGCTGAGGCTGCCGGCCCGTTGCGTGCGACGCTCCTGCAAACGGGGGAAGACCTCGAACCAGCGAGCGATGTCCGCATCGATCTCTTTGTCCGACCTGATGTAGGCGCCGCAGCGGAGGTTGTCCTCGACGTTCAACTCGGGGAAGGTGCCGCGTCCCTGTGGCACCTGCGCGATGCCTGCCCGAACGATCGCGTCCGGCGACGCCTTGGTGATGTTGACGCCCTCGAACACGAGCTCACCCGAACGCGCGAGCATGCCACTGATCGCACGCATCGTGGTGGTCTTGCCGGCACCGTTGGCGCCCAACATCACGACGATCTCGCTCGGCTCCACGATCAGCTCCACCTCGTGGAGGACGTTGACCTGGCCGTAGCCGGCCCTCAGTTGGGAAACGCTCAGCAAGCTCATTCGGTGGTCCCCAGGTAGGCGGCGATGACGCGTTCGTCGGCCTGCACCTGCGCCGGCGTTCCCTCGGCGATCTTGCGACCGAACTCCATCGCGACGACCTTGTCGCTGATGCCCATCACCATCGACATGTGGTGCTCGACGAGCAGGACCGACAGGTTGAACTGGTCGCGGATGGCAACGATGGTGTCGCCGAGCTCGTCGACCTCGCCATGGGTGAGGCCGCTTGCGGGCTCGTCCATCAGGAGGAACTTCGGCTTGGCGGCGAGCGCACGGGCGATCTCGAGCCGCTTCAAGCGTGCCGAATGGCAGGCCCATCGCCGGTCGGAACATGAGCGCACCCAGCCCCAACTGGTGCAGCAGCTCGCCGGCGAACTCGCGCGTCTCGGCGTTCTCGGTGTTGGCGCCGATGCGGAAGACCGCTTTGGCGAAGCCGACCTTGCCCTGGGAGTGCGCGCCGACCATGACGTTCTCCAACAGGGTCATCGTCGGGAACAGGGCGAGGTTCTGGAACGTGCGAGCGATGCCGAGGCGGGCGATCCCGTGGGCGGGGGCGTCGATCAGGTTCTGCCCTTTGAACATCACCCGCCCGGAGGTCGGCTGGTAGATGCGGCTGACGACGTTGAACATCGTGGTCTTGCCAGCACCGTTCGGGCCGATCAGACCACAGATCTGACCTTCGTCGATGTCGAACGACAATCCGTCGAGCGCCACGATCCCGCCGAAGCGGACGGACACGTCTTGTACTTCGAGCAGACTCAAGCCGACCTCATTCCCCTGTGAATCCCCCTGCGGAAGCGAACCGCAGCGCTCCGGAGGGCCCGACGGTCGGTGTGACAGTAGTCGCCGTCTCAGGTGGCCGCTAGCCCGGTTCGTCGCCCCACGAGGTACGGCCGTACGGTGCTCGGTCGTGAGCACCACCGACGCCCAGATGGCACTCCCCGATCTCGAGCAGTTTCGCAAAGAAGCCCGGGCCTGGCTCGAAGAGCACGGCACCCCGCTGCCTGCGGTCGAGACGTCAGCCACCGAGGATGACCTCAACGTGGAGTGGGGACACGGGAGCGACAACGTCGCCGTGTTCCACAACATCAGCGAGGACGAAGAGCAGCGTCGCCTCCTCGAGTGTCAGCGCTGGCAGCGTCTCAAGTTCGATGCGGGGTACGCGATGCTCAACTGGCCCGTCGAGGTCGGCGGCCGAGGCCTGCCCAACTCCTACGTGCGAGCGTTCCTCGTCGAGGAGTCGCGAGTCGCGGTGCCGTCGGCCGGCGAGCTGCCGCCGACCTCGATGGGCCTGATCGCGACCACGATTGCGGCATATGGCACCGACGAGCAGAAGCAGCGCTTCATTGCGCCGCTGATGCGGCAGGACATCTGGGGCTGCCAGCTCTTCAGCGAGCCGTCGGCGGGGTCTGACCTCGCGTCGCTCACGACCCGGGCCGCACGCGACGGCGACGAGTGGGTCCTCAACGGCCAGAAGGTCTGGACCTCCGGTGCGATGTTTGCCCAGTGGGGCCTTGCGATCACCCGTCACGACTTCGACGTGCCGAAGCACAAGGGCATGACCGCGTTCCTCGTGCCGTTCGACGCCCCTGGGGTGGACGTGCGTCCGATCAAGCAGATGAGCGGCGGCGCGAACTTCAACGAGGTGTTCCTCACCGACGTACGCCTCCCCGACTCGCTGCGCCTCGGCCCCGTCGGTGAGGGCTGGCGAGTCGCGCTCACCTGTCTCGGCTTCGAGCGCGACCACTCGGCCGGCAGCAGCAGCGCACAGACGGGTGGCGGGTACAAGCAAGTGCTCGCCGCGGCGCAGCACTTCGGCGTTGCCAATGATCCGCTCGTGCGCCAGGATCTCGCCGACCTCTACATCCAGCACAAGGTCGCGCAGTTCACGAACCGCCGCGCGGCCGGAAGACTCAAAGCCGGCCAGACCCCAGGCCCGGAGGGTTCGCTCGGCAAGCTGATGTGGACCGCCAACATGGAGCGCACCAGCCACGTGATCTCCAAGGTGCTCGGTGCGCGGCTCGTGGCTGACACCGGCGAGTGGGGCACGTACGCGTGGAGCGAACACGTGCTCGGCGCACCCGGCTACAAGATCGCCGGCGGCTCCGACGAGATCCAGCGCAACATCATCGGCGAGCGTGTCCTTGGCCTGCCCCCCGAGCCACGCGTCGACAAGGACGTTCCCTTCAGCGAAGCCCAACGCGCCGCGCGCTCCTGATCACCCCGGCGGGCGCAACGCCAGATCCCTCGATCTTCACCTTGATGTTCGCCGGCGTGATGCCGATGACGTGGGCATGACGGGCGAGACGAGCGTGATGAGTGTGATGGACTGTGGCCTGCGGCAGCGGGACGAGACGCAGGACCGGTCGGTGCCGAGCCGCCTCGATCGCGAGCGTCATGGCGAGATCGGTGTGGCGACGGGGCCGTTCCCACGTCACTTCGGGGCCAGACTGGTGGCGGAACGGCGACGGTCGCGGCGCCCCTTGTGGGTGGTGGCGACATGCAGCAAGGGCGACTTCACCCTGCGCGACCTGCGCGATGTCGAGGCAGGTTTGCTGCCGCTCGACGCCGCGACCGTCGTCCGCCTCGCTGATCTGTACGGGATCAGGGTGCGCGAGGCGCTCCCGCCCATGCGCCATGGCTTGGAGATCGACGACGCGTCACTCTGCGCCGGCGGGGTGTCGGTCGCGTTCCGGCCCGGCGATGCCCGGTCGATGGTGGATGCGTACTTCCGTCTCGCTCGCACCCTTCGCTCGATCGGCGACGAGACTGCTCGTGTCGGGTTCCGTCACGACGACCTCGAGGAGCTGGTGCAGCACCTCCGAGGCTCCGATCACTCGACCCGATACCTCGCGAGCGTCCTCGCGATGGCGACCGCAGAGCGACGTGTCGTGGTCGGTGGCCTGCTGGCGGGCGCGGCAGCGCTCGACCTGGCCGGGCCGAACGGGCCTGGCGGCGATGACGGGCGCCAACCCGGTGCTCCAGGCAGGAGAACTGCTCAAGTGGCACCACTTGTCACCCGATGAGATGACGATGAGTACCGCCGCTGTCACCAGCACGAACATCTCACCGGCTGTCTCCGACGAACGCATCGCGCGCCGGTTGGCGGTGCTGCTGGCCGAGCGCCGCCGTCAGTCAGGCATGAGCCTGCGTGCGGTTGCCCGAGCGAGTGGCGGCGCGTTCTCGGCCCGCCAACTCAAGTTGATCGAGTCCGCACGCACACCGCTGTCGCGCGACCAGGCCCACGCGGTCTCCCAGCTCTACGGCATCGACCTCACGGTCGTCAGCCCCGACCGGCTACCCCTCGAGATCGACTCCCGCGGCGTGCTCTCCACGGGCGGCTCGGCGATCTCGTTCGATCCCGACGACATCGAATCGCTCCTGACGAACTACCTGCGCCTCGTTCGGTCCCTGCGCGGCCAGGATCGGCCCAACGCGATCGAGCTCCGCCGCAACGACGTAGAAGTGCTGGCGCTGTACCTCGAGCTCCCCGGCGAACTCGTCGTGGAGCGGCTGGCCGCGCTCATGGGCGCCACTCAACTGCAGCGACGCGTGCTGGCCGGCATGTTCATCGCCGGTGCGATGGTGATCGGCCTCTCCGCCGCCGCCGCCGCGAACTTGCAGGCGGCCGAGCACTCGAGCACCACCGACCGGCCGGCGCCGAACGCATCCGCCGTGGTCGACGACTGGCGCGACTGACTCCCGACGCACCGCCTGGGAGTCTGGGCAGAGCCCCGACCAGTTCAGTCGATCGAGCCGATCTGGGTGCCGACGTCGTACGTCTCGCCCTCTTCGCCGGTGATCCGCACCACACCTGCGACGGGTGCCTCGATCTCGTTCTCCACCTTGTCGGTCTCGATGCGGTAGAGGATGTCACCGGGCTGGACGTTGTCGCCGTCGGCGACGAGCCATTCGACGAGGGTGCCCTCGCTCATGGACACGCCGAGCTTGGGGATGCTGATGGGGGTCGACATGACGGTGTTCTTAGCCGACCAGCGTGCGAAGCTACGACACGTGAGCACGTCGATCGACCCCCAGACGCCCGGTGCACAAGAGCCCTCCATCGTCGCCGGCGAATCCACGGAGACTGGTGATGCCGACCAGGTCGAGATCCTCCCCTGGCATCGCAACCCGGTGAACCTCGCGGCGATCCTGGTCGCCGTCGCCGTGCTCGCCGGCGCGTTCGGCTGGTTGATCGGCAACAACACTGCCCTCGACGACCCCAACCCGACCGACGTCGGGTTCCTCCAGGACATGCGCGTCCACCACGAACAGGCAGTACAGATGGCCTTGATCTACCTGAACGACGACGACACCGACTTCGATCTGTCGATCGTGGCGAGGGAGATCACGATCGGACAGAACATCGAAGTCGGCCGGATGATCCAGTTGCTGCGCGACTTCGGCGAGTCCGAAGTGAACGAGACCGACCTGGCGATGACGTGGATGGGCGACCCGGTTGCCCTCGACCGCATGCCGGGCATGGCGACGCAGGACGACCTGCAGGCACTCGCCGACGCGACCGGAGCCGATGCGAATGCCTTGTTCGTGCAGCTGATGTCCGCACACCACCAAGGTGGCATCCACATGGCCGAGCACGCGGCGACGCACGCCGCGACCGACGAGGTACGCCTGATGGCGACGCAGATGGCCTCCTCTCAGCTCGAGGAGATCAGCGAGATGGTGCGTCTGCTGGAAACGTCACAGGCAGGCTGACGACCGGCGAGGCAAGCCCCGGATCGAACCTGACCCGAACAGGGTCAGAGGGTCTTGCGGATCGCCGCTTCGATGTCGTGAACCTGCGGGATGAAGTCGCTCTCGAGATTGCTGGCATACGGCACGGGTGTGTTGGCGCCGCCGACGCGCTGCACAGGCGCGGCAAGCTCGGAGAACATCTCCTCGTGGATGCGGCTCGACAGCTCGGCGCCGAAACCGCACCGTTGCACGGCCTCGTGCACGATGACGGCGCGCTTGGTCTTGTGTACCGAGGCGAACACCGCGGCCTCGTCACAGGGCACGAGCGTGCGAAGATCGACGACCTCGCAGCTGATGCCCTCCTCGGCGAGCTTGGTCGCGGTGGCCAAGCAGTCGTGCACCTGGCGACCGTATGACACGAGCGTGACGTCGGTTCCCGCACGCTTGACGTCGGCGACGCCGAACGGGATGCGGTAGTCACCGGGAGGCACGGGACCTCCGAACCGCTTCACGTCCCAGTACATCATCATCTGTTCGATGAACAGCACGGGGTCGTCGTCGAAGATCGCCGTGAGCAGGAGGCCCTTCGCGTCTGCCGGGGTGGACGGGAACGCCACCTTGATGCCCGGGGTGTGGATCATCCACGCTTCGAGCAGCTCGGAGTGCTGTGCACCGAATCCTCGACCCGCACCGGCTGACGTACGGATCACCATCGGAACCGGTGTCTGGCCGCCGGACATGTAGCGGATCTTGCCGGCATGGTTGGTCACCTGGTCGAGGCAGACGGCCAGGAAGTCCATCATCATGATCTCGGCCACCGGCCGGTAGCCGGCGATCGCCGAACCGACCGCAGCGCCGATGATCGCTGCCTCCGAGATGGCCGTCTTGCGAACGCGATGCGTGCCGTACTTCGTCGACAGGCCCATCGTGACCTTGTAGACGCCGCCGGATGGCTCGGCGATGTCCTCACCGAGGAGGAACACCTTCGGGTCGAGGCCCATGGCGACATCGAGCGCCTGGTTGATCGCGCTCGCCATGGGGAGCACGGGGTGTTCGGTCGTGGTGTCGGTCACTTCTGTGCCTCCGCATAGACGTCGGTGTAGAGCTCGGCCGCGTCGGGGAACGGGCTGTTCATCGCGAACTCGACGGCGTCGTCGATCGCGGCGGTGACGACCTCTTCGATCGCGGCGAGGTCGTCCTCGGAGGCGTGGCCGTTGGAGAGCAACCACTCGCGATACACGACGACGGGGTCGGCATCCATCGCGGCCTTGCGCTCCTCTTTGGGCATGTACTCCATCGCGTCGCCCATGAGGTGACCGTAGAACCGGTAGGTGCGGGCCTCGACCAAGGTCGGGCCGTCGCCGGCGCGGGCACGGGCGATCGCCTCGCCCATCACCTTCCAGGTCGCCACCGGGTCGTTGCCGTTCACGGTCACGCCGGGCATGCCATAGGACGCGGCGCGCTCGCTGATGTAGTCGACTCCGGTCGACATCTTCATCGGCGTGTGCTCCCCGTAGAGGTTGTTCTGGCACACGAACACGACGGGCAGCTTCCAGACGCCGGCCATGTTCAGACCCTCGTGGAACGCACCGATGTTCGAGGCGCCGTCACCGAAGTTCACGACCGTCACCTGATCGGTGCCGTCGAGCTGGGCGGCGAGGCCGAAGCCGTTCGCGATCGGGATGCCCGAGCCGACGATGCCGGTGGTGACCATGAGTCCCGAGGCCGGGTGGGTGATGTGCATCGGGCCGCCCTTGCCTTTGCAGGTGCCCGTGGCGCGACCGAGGAACTCGGCCCACAACTCACGCAGCGGGACACCCTTAGCGAGGTGGTCGTGGAGGCCGCGGTAGATCGTGACGACGTAGTCGTCGGGGCGCAGGTGGACCCCCCAGCCGGCACTGATGCACTCCTGACCTCGGGGCGAGTAGTAGATCAGCTGGATCTGGCCGCTGGTGAGAAGACTGCGGAAGCGCTCGTCGCACTGCTTGATCCTGGATTGGATCTCGAACATCGCGAGCAGCGTGTCGCGGTCGGGAGCATCGGGTCGTTCAGCCATGTGCTGGTTCCTACCAGAGCGACAGCTGTCGCCGATCATCGTGCGCGTATGCTCGGCTTCGTGACTGCGCGTCGGAATCCATCACTTCGGTGTCGCCGCCGCTCGTGGTTCGGGTTCGCCATCATCTCGGGCCTGATGATGACGGCGTGCGGCGACGCCCAACAGGGCGTCACCGCCCGACGATCCAACGAAGTGCCCGCCGACACCACTGTGCCGGAGGCACCGCCGGTCAGCACCCCCGCGACGACTCCTGACGGCCCGCTCGAACCAACCGAGGACACGACTCCCCCGCCGGTCGACGGCGGCATCATCGACTTCGGCCCCGACAAACCGCCTCAACCGTATGACAACTTCTTGAATGCGGCGTTCGCCGACCTCACCCAATGGTGGGGCGAGAACTTCCCCAACGTCTACGGCGCCGAGTTCGAACCGGTCACCAGGATCTACGCGCACTACCCCGGTCGCACCGATCTGCCGGAGACCTGCGAAGGAGGCATGGAGTACGCCCAGGTCGCCGGCAACGCGTTCTACACGACCTGCGGAGACATCATCGTGTACGACGACGCCGAGCTCCTGCCCGACCTCGTCGAGAAGCTGGGTGCCGCAGCCGTCGGCGTGGTTGCAGCACATGAGTTCGGGCACGCGATCCAGGCTCGCGCCGGCGTGCTCGATCTCGACCTGCCCACCGTCGACACCGAACAACAAGCCGACTGCTTCGCCGGCGCGTGGGCGGCCCACGTCGCGCTCGGCGAGAGCGACACGCTCAGCTTCGACGACAACGACATCAAGGGCGGCATCATCGCGATGATCGAGGTGCGCGACCCTCCGGGCATCGACGTGGTCGCCGACCCGCTCGGCCACGGATCCGCATTCGATCGCGTCGGGGCGTTTCAGGAGGGCTTCATCAGAGGCCTCGAACGATGCGCGGACTTCATCGAGAACCCCAACCCGCGGATCGATCTCGTCTTCAACGAGCAGGAGATCTCGACCGGCGGCAACCTGCCCTACGAGGAGATCCTCGCTGCGCTGCCGATCGCACTCGACACGTTCTGGGTGCCCACGCTGCAGGGTTCCAGCATCACCTACACCCCGCCGACGTTCGTCGCCTTCGACCCGAACGGTGCTGCCCCGGCATGCGATGGCCAGAGCGTCGATCAGCTGCGCAACGACGCGACCTTCTGCGCCGGGAACAACACGATCGTCTACGACGACGTCTTCGTGAAGGACCTGTACACGCGATTCGGCGACCTGTCGTTCGGGTACCCGCTCGCGTCGGCATACAGCGATGCGGTGCAGGTGGCGTTGCAGAGCTCGCTCGACGGCGAGCCACGCGAGCTGCTCAACGATTGTCTCGTGGGCGCCTGGATCGTCGACATCGTGCCGACCGGCGAGTTCACCGCCGACGGTCGGCCGATCGCGGCGCAACCCGAACCAAGAGATCCTGTTGTCGGCGGGTGACCTCGACGAAGCGGTGGTCACGGCAGTCGCGCTCGGCGACGAGGCCAGCACCACCGACATCGTGGGCACCGCGTTCGAGAAGATCGACTCGTTCCGGGCCGGTGTGCTGGGCGGCCTGCCGGCCTGCCAGAACCGCGATCGGCTGAGGATCGGCTGAGGATCTGCTCAGGTTGGCTGAGGATCGGCTGAGGTACGGCTGAAGTGGCGACCGCCTCGATCGACGTCGGTGTCACTCCGGACGACGACACCCGCGTCGTCGCCGCGCTCGACCTCGGCACGAACAGCTTCCACCTGGTGGTGGCCCGCATCTCGCGGCAGCGGCTACGAGATCGTGACTCGCGAGAAGGAGACCATCCGGCTCGGTCACGGCGGTGGTGACATGAAGGTGCTGTCTGCAGATGCGATCGAGCGCGGCGTGAGCACGCTGCGGCGGATGAAGCGCATCGCCGACAGCCACGGCGCATCGGTGCGTGCTGTCGCGACCAGCGCGGTGCGTGAGGCCGAGAACGCTGACGTCTTCATCGGTCGCGCCAGACGCGACGCCGGCATCGAGGTGGAGGTGATCTCTGGCCTGGAGGAGGCGCGGCTCATCCACCTCGGTGTCCTGCAAGCCGTGCCAGCATTCGACCGGAGGCTGCTGCTCGTCGACATCGGTGGCGGCTCCACGGAGGTGCTCGTCGGCGAGCGCGGGGCCACGCTCGCGGCCCGCAGCTTCAAACTCGGCGCCGTCCGCCTCACAGACCGCTTCTTCCCCGGCGGCAACTGCACACCCCGTGCTGTCGACGAGTGCCACACATACGTGCGTTCCATCCTTGCCGGCTTCGAACGGGAGGTTGCTCAGCACGGCTTCGACATCGCCATCGCATCGTCAGGCACGGCCGAGACCGTTGCGGTGCTCGTCGCATCACGCCGCGGCACGACCACGCCGCACACCTTCAATCGGTTCGAGTTCACCGCTGCCGAACTCGACGAGGTGGTGGAGGCGCTCACCGCGAAGCGCACCGCTGCGAGCCGCATGTCGGTCCCGGGGCTCGAGACATCTCGGGCCGACATCATCGTGGCCGGGGCGATCGTGCTCCAGTGCGTCGCCCAATCCTTCGCTGTCACGACGTTCACCTTCAGCGAGGCAGCGCTGCGCGAAGGCGTGCTGCTCGACACCATCGCTCGCGGCCAGGAGCACGGCGAGATGTACCACCTGCGCGACGTCTCACGCCAGAGCGTTGCCGCACTGGCCGCTCGATGCGACAACGACGTGGCCCACAGTGCGCACGTCGCCGGCCTCGCACTGCAGCTGTACGACGCCACCACGTCGATGCACCAGTTGCCGGAGCACTGCCGTGACTACCTCGAAGCCGCGGCCACCCTCGCCAACGTGGGTCTCGTGATCTCGCACAGCAAGCACCACCTGCACTCGTACTACGTGATCCGCAACAGCGAACTGGCCGGCCTCACCGACCACGAGATCGAGATGATCGCACTGGTGGCTCGCTACCACCGCAAGAGCGGCCCGAAAGCGTCACACCCCGAGTTCCAGGCCCTCGACACCGAGAGCCAGCAGATCGTGCGCACCCTCGCCGGCATCCTGCGTGTGGCGATCGGGCTCGACCGCAGTCACGATGGACGCGTGCGTGCGCTTCGGGCAACCGCGAGGGGCAAGCGACTGCTGATCGAGGCGATCCACCGCGCCGATGTCGACGTGAACCTCGAGGTGTACACCGCGCATGAGCGCAGCGCCGTGCTCGAACACGTGCTCGGCATGCGTGTCGACGTGCTCGCCGCGACCAGTTGACGCGGTCGTCATCACCGACGCGGATCTGACATGGGCGCCCGGAGACCGAGTCAGCCGAGGATGCGCCCGAGCAGTGCTGCCAGCTCGACGGGACGGTCGCCCTGGATGCTGTGTCCTGCGCCATCCACCACCGCAACGCTCGATCGACGGCTGACGGCGTACGGCCTCCATCACGTCGTCGTCGTCCACCACCGGCGACAGCGAACCTCGAATCAACGCCACCGGGCACGTGATCCGCTCGAAGTCGTCCCACAACGGCGACAGTGCCTCGACCGGCTCGTCGGCAACTGTGGGGATGCTCGTCGACGCGTCCGGCCCGGAGGTGCCCGAACGCGCATGACTGCTCCGGTCGTATCGCCACTCCCAGCTGCCGTCTTCGAGCTGTCTCGCATTGTGGAGGATGCCCCGACGAAGTGAGGTCTCGGTGCGGGTGGGGTTGTGCTCCTTCGTGCGAGCGAGCAGCGACTCGAAGCTCGGGAAGCTCTGCGGCCCGTTGACGAAGTCGACCACGGCCTGAGTCTTCGCCCGGTTGACCCCTGGCGTGATGTCGATCATCACCAGCGAGCTCACGAGGTGAGTGTGGCGGACGGCGAGCTCCATCGCGGTGAGACCACCGAGCGACATGCCCACCACCAGGCGGGCATTCGGCGCGAGTTCGGCGATCGCAATGGCGATGTCGTCCGCAAGGTTCATCGGTGAGTAGGCACCGTCGTCGCGCCAACCGGAGTGACCATGACCGGGCAGGTCGACGGCAACCGCGGAGCGGCCGAGGGCCAGGATCGTCGTGTCCCAGGTATGCGCGTTCTGCGAGCCGCCATGGACGAACACGACCTCGATGGCCTCCGCGGGAACGTCGCCCCACACGAGGGCGCTCACGGCACGATCGTCGGTGACGATCACCTCGGCGCGTCGGACGGCGGGCGGGCCGTCGTAGGTGAGCCCGTACTCGGTGGCGTTCTCGTGGAACAGCCCGAACTCGTCGTACGGGATTCGCTCGATCTCCTGCTCCGGCATCGCACCATGCTGTCACCGGCGCCCGACGACGATCGGATCGGGCTGCCTTCGCTGACGATCCGAGCCGACCAGACGATCGCACCTCGGCAGATGATCAGGCCCGAGGGTCAGGGGCTGGCGACGGTGGTGGGCACCGTGGGTGCGGCAGTCGTGGCCGGCGCTGCGGTGGTGGTGGTCGGCACCGTGGTGGTCGTGGACGCCGGCTTCACCGTCGTGGTGGTGGCGGGCTTGGTGGTGGTCGGCGCGTTCTGCTTCACCGTCGTGGGCGCCTCGACTGCGGCGATCGTGGTGGTGGTCGACGTCGTGGTGGTGGCGTTCGGGTCGGGGCGGTTGAACGACGGCAGGCTCTCGGACTTCGTGTAGTACTCCGGCTCCTTGCCGTCGTGGCCCCACACGAACACCTTGTCGCCACGGGCCACCAAGGACGGGAAGGTCTCGGACAGCTTGTTGTGGATGCGCACGCAGCCGTGAGAGGCGGGTGCTGTCGGCACCTTCTCGGCACCGTGGATGGCGATGCCGTAGTTGAAGTACACCGGGTTGAGCATCCCACCGAGCGGCCCGACGCGCTTGCCCTCGTAGCGGCGGGTGAAGCGGAAGATGCCACCGGGCGTCTTGCTCTCGGCGCACACGTCCTTTTCCTCCGGCGGGTCGAGTGGCTCGCCGTTCTCGTCGACGTCGAGCGTGACGGTTTCGCAGAACGTGTTGGGAATGCCCTCGGGCGTGAGCTCACCACTGGCGATGTGAGCGATGAAAACCGGACGGTCGTCGGTGAAGACGGCGAGCACCTGCAACGGCAGGTAGATCTCCACGTGCGTGCTGCCCGCACCCTGGGGCCGGCGCGGCTCGATGGTGATCGGGTCCTGGATCTTCTGCCACAGGTCGTTGCTCACCGAGGTCTTGTAGTCGTTGTTGTCGAGCTCTTGCCACGTGGCGCCACCGACGAGCTTCTTGTACGCCCACACCGCGTGCTGGGTGAGGCTGCCGAACTGACCGTCGATCGTGCCTGGTGCGAACCCGAGCTCGGTGAGCCGCGTCTGCAGTTGGCGCACGTCTTCACCGGCGGAGCCCTTCGCGAGCGGCTCGGCGAAGGTCGTCTTGGGCACCGGGGCGGTCGTGGTGTCGGTGCCGAGCGTGGACGGCAGGGTCGCAGTGGTGTCGGTGGGGTTCGCCACGGCAATCGCGCTCGTGGGCGCGGACTCGGAGCTCGCACCCTCGCTGCGGCCGGAGAGGCCGGCCGCGACGACCACGAGCAGGACCGAACCTGCAGCGATGGCCGGCAGCCAACGCTTCGCATCTCCGAAACCGGCATCCTGTCCCGCACGGGCTCGGGCAGAGCTCGCTGAACGGTCCGGACGAGCAGTTTGCCGGGTCGTCGGGCGGGTCGTCGATTCGCTGCCGTCGGACGGGCGCGGCGCAACCCCGTGCTGACGCGTGGGCTGACGACGCCCTGACGGGGGGCCGGGAGGCCGGCTGTTGTTCACGGTTGCACCGGAGTTCCGGGACGGGTTCCTGATCGGAGGTGGGGTCGACGGGTTGAGGATCGAGCGGGCAGACGACCGGAACGATATCAACGGTCTCCAGGCGCGCGCCCGCGGGGAACCAGCAGCCTGGCCGCCGCCTGCTACTTGACCGGGGTCAGGCCGCGGAGCTCTCGGCGGAGTCTGAACATCTCGACGACGATCCGCTTGATCACCGAGAGCGACGAAAGCGTGCTCTCACCGCGGGTCCGGGGGAAGTAGTCGACACCGAACTGGATGACGTCGAAGCCCAGCTTGCGGGCTCGGATGATCAGCTCGGCGTCGATGAACGACCCCTCGCTGCGCAGCGTGACGTGGTCGAACACCGAACGACGGCACAACTTGAACGCGAAGTTGATGTCACGCATCCGCACCCCGAACAGCCGCCGGATGAGGATGTTGTAGAAGAACGTGTAGATCGCCCGGGATGGGCCCTCGCCCACCCGGTCGAACCGGTACGCACTCACCATGTCGGCCTCGTAGTACCGCAGGAGACGCACAGCCTTGTGCAGTTCCGCCATGTCGAAAGGCAGGTCGGCGTCCGTGTAGAGCACCAGATCACCGGTTGCGGACGCGAAACCGGTCTTGATCGATCCACCGAGCTTGCGGTTCACCGGGTGGTGGACGACCTTGACGCGAGGGTCGGCCGCGGCCAGTGCGTCGGCGATCCTGCCGGTGCTGTCGGTGGATGCATCGTTGACCACGATCACCTCGTAGTCGGCGATCGAACCTTCCTCGAGCAACTCGTCAGCGACGGCCTTCGCGGCGGCGACAGTGCGCTCGATGTACGCCTGTTCGTTCCACATCGGGAAGAAGATGGTGAGGGTGTCGTTCGAGGGCGCCGCCCGAGCGGTCGTGGACCGGATCACCGCCGGAAGGGTAGCCGGTCCCTCCCGCCGCTCCCCGTGCGCGCTCCTGGTCGTCATCGCGCCGGCTCGGACGTACGCTTCGCCCTGCGATGAGCAGCCTGCCCCCACCGCCTGCACCCGGCACGTACCCGGGTCCGTCGACCGTCGCCCCCGACGACGTGCGGGTGCGGATCCCGCGGTCGGGGGAGCTCACGGTGCCGTGGCGCACCACGTTGCTCATCGCGTGGGTGGGCATCGTCCTCGTGTACGCCTCGGTGTGGCGCACCGCACGCACCATGGGATTGTCCACGTGGTGGCTCGGACCATCGGCCGAGCCCCGGGTGTTCGTCGTGCAGCTCCTGCCGTTCCTCGCACCGCTCGTGATGGTCATCGCCGCGAGCCGCCCGACGCGCTACCTGCCCATCGTCGGGATCGTGGCCGGAGTGAGCGGGGCGCTGATCGCCATCGGCGACCTGGGCCGCTTCGACCGGCTCGCCCTCCTCGAGCTCACTGCCGCCGCGGCCGGGCTGCTGGTGAGCGTTGCGTCGATGGCCGGGATGTTGCGCTCCGAGCCGGAAGTTGACCGTTCGATTCCCTAGTGTCCCTGATCGACACGACGGCATTCACCCGAAGGGGGTTCGGACCAGATGCGTGCGATCAAG
The DNA here is from genome assembly GCA_963791635.1 of uncultured Acidimicrobiaceae bacterium. GTDB lineage: Bacteria > Actinomycetota > Acidimicrobiia > Acidimicrobiales > Ilumatobacteraceae > VFMC01. The sequence continues at coordinate 84,403 of CAWBTC010000015.1, read as the reverse complement.
CATCCGCTCTCGGGAGCGATCTACGACCTCACAGTCAGCGGGACGATCGAGGTCACGAAGAACGGGCAGCGAGGCGTGTTCACCGAGCAGGGCAAGTGGCTGGAGGGCGAGATCCGACAGGCCGACCCGCACCTGTGCCTGTGGATCGCGGGCGAGCAGCTGCCCAACCGCTTCCAGCAGGCCGCCGAAGCGATGAGCGAGTGACAGGAGACCCATCATGACCGTCACCCAAGGCACCCAAGGCACCCAAGGCACGTCGACTCGCGGCGCAGCCCGTTCGCCAGGCGTCAGCTACCAAGAACTGCTCGACACCGACAGCAGGCCGGAGAACGTGCCGGTGGTGCTTCGATGGCAGCGCTGGGAGTTCCTCGGCGACACCGACATCCCGCGCGAGCGCTACACCAGCCGCGCCTTCCACGAGCTCGAGAAGGAGAAGGTGTGGAAGCGGGCCTGGCAGATGGCCTGCCGCGAGGAAGACGTGCCCGAGGTGGGCGACACGTGCGTGTACGACATCTGCGACATCTCGATCCTCGTCGTGCGTTCTGCCCCGGACACGATCCAGGCCTACTACAACGCCTGTCTGCACCGCGGCCGCCAGCTGCGCGAGCACGACGGCAACGCATACGAGCTGCGTTGCCCGTTCCACGGGTACTGCTGGAACCTCGACGGCTCGCTCAAGCAGATCCCGTGTGAATGGGACTTCCCACACGTCGACAAGGCCGAGTGGGCCCTGCCCGAGGTGAAGGTCGGCACGTGGGGTGGTTTCGTGTTCATCAACATGGACCCTGACTGCGAACCGCTCGAGGACTTCCTGGGCGAACTGCCCTCCCACTTCGAGAAGTGGCCGCTGGAGCAGCGCTACAAGGCGGCTCACGTCGCGCGGATCTTCCCCACCAACTGGAAGGTCGTGCAGGAGGCGTTCATGGAAGCCTTCCATGTGGTGGCGACCCATCCGCAACTGCTCGCGGGAATCGGTGACGCCAACACTCAGTACGACTGGAGCGGCAACTTCAGCCGGGCGATCACGCCGAACGGCACGCCGAGCCCACACCTGCAGTGGGAGCCCACGGAGCAGGAGATGTTCGACGCAGTGAGCGACCGCCGACTCGACGAGCCCTCCTTCGTCACGTTCACCGACGGCATGACCGCTCGCGGCGTCACGGGCGCGGGTGGCCGGATGCGCTACGCAACCGTGCTCGGCGAGACCGCCGAGCAGCTCAGCGACGCCGAGATGGCCGACAGCATCTACTACACGCTCTTCCCCAACTTCCATCCCTGGGGTGCCTACAACCGCATCGTCTACCGGTTCCGGCCCTACGAGGACCGCCACGACATGTCGATCATGGAGTGCATGTACCTCGAGCCGTACGACGCGACCGAGCCGAAGCCACCCGCAGTCCCGATCCATTGGCTCGGCGTCGACGACGACTGGACCAAGGCCGAGGAGCTGGGCATGCTCGCTCGCGTGTTCAACCAGGACACGTTCAACCTCCCGAAGGTTCAAAAGGGCCTCGGCTCGCTGCGCAAGGGCATCACGCTCGCGAACTACCAGGAGACCAAGCTCCGTCACTTCCACTGGCTGCTCGGGCAGTGGATCGAGCGCGACTGATCCTCGGCCGGTCAGCGGGGGCTCGGTCAGCGGCGGCCCGACCACCGCTCGACCACCGTGTCAGCGAGATCCGGGCCGGTAACGTCACACACCTATGTCGAAGGTGTTGACGTCGCTACCGGTGGGTGAACGAGTGGGGATCGCATTCAGCGGTGGTCTCGACACCTCCGCCGCAGTCGCCTGGATGCGCGAGAAGGGGGCGATCCCCTGCTGCTACACCGCCGATCTCGGTCAGGCCGACGAACCCGACCTCCCCGGCGTCCAGGCGCGAGCGCAGGAGTACGGCGCCGAGTTGGCCCGAGTGATCGACTGCCGACCCGAACTGGTGCTGCAGGGCCTGATGGCGTTGCAGTGCGGCGCGTTCCACATCACCACCGCTGGCAAGACGTACTTCAACACCACGCCGCTCGGCCGTGCCGTCACCGGCACGCTGCTCGTGCAGGCGATGCACCACGATGGTGTCGACATCTGGGGCGACGGCAGCACGTACAAGGGCAACGACATCGAGCGCTTCTACCGCTACGGCCTGCTCGTGAACCCGCACCTGCGGATCTACAAGCCCTGGCTGGATCACGACTTCGTCACCGAACTGGGCGGCCGTGCCGAGATGAGCGAGTTCCTCACCGAACGCAACTTGCCGTACCGGGCCAGCAAGGAGAAGGCGTACTCCACCGACGCAAACATCTGGGGTGCCACCCACGAGGCCAAGTCGCTCGAGGAGTTGGGCACGTCGATGGACATCGTCGAGCCGATCATGGGCGTGGCCCACTACCGCGACGACGTCGCGATCGAGTCGGAAGTCGTGACGGTGCGGTTCCACGAGGGCTGGCCGGTCGCGATCAACGGCAAGGAGTTCGCGAGCCAGGTCGAACTGGTGCTCGAAGCCAACGCGATCGGCGGCCGCCACGGCCTCGGCATGAGCGACCAGATCGAGAACAGGATCATCGAGGCCAAGAGTCGGGGCATCTACGAAGGTCCCGGCCTCGCGCTGTTGCACATCGCGTACGAGCGTCTCGTCACCGGCATCCACAACGAGAACACGATCGAGAACTACCGCACGATGGGCCGGCGCCTCGGCCGCCTCCTCTACGAGGGTCGCTGGTTCGATCCCCAGAGCCTGATGCTGCGCGAGCCGCTGATGCGCTGGGTCGGCTCGGCCGTCACTGGCGAGGTCACCCTGCGCCTGCGCCGTGGGGACGACTACAGCATCCTCGACACCATCAGCCCCAACCTCACCTACGCGCCCGATCGGTTGAGCATGGAGCGAGTGGAGGACCAGGCGTTCGGCCCGCTCGATCGCATCGGTCAGCTCACGATGCGCAACCTCGACATCGACGACAGTCGGGCCAAGCTCGAGGTGTACCGCCAGGCCGGCACCCTCGGCAGCGGTGGCCTGCTCGCCATCGGCGACAGCGCCGCTCCCACCGCCGGCTGACGCCGCGCTGATCGGGTCGCCGAAACCCGCCGCACTGCGACGATCCGGCCATCGTCGGCCCGAGTCGGCCCGGGTTGGGTCGCGATGACGATCCCACCGAGCGTGCTCCACGGCTCCGGATCGTCAAGACGCGTCACCCTCTGACAGTGCTCGACCGCCCTCCGGCCGCGTTTCCCGCGTCGATGCCGAGTTCATTGTGCCGCGGCCCTTTGCCGCCCTTGCAGCTCGCTTCGGGCGGCCCTACCGTGGCTCGCATGCGCCACGGCGGAGTGCATCGGGTGTCCTTTGGCGTGCCGTGGCAGCGCCGCGGCTCCACGGGCTCGCCAGCCGACCCACCTGATGCGCGCGACATCTCCGCATTCGCTCGCGACCTGCTCCGGCGAGGCGAGCCGCTGATCCTCGTCGGGCTGTCGCTGCACATCACCGGCTACGGCATCACGCAGCTCCACCATCCCCTGTTGGTCATCTCTGCGATCCTCGGACAGGTGGCCGGAGCGCTGTCGCTGGTGTGGCCGGGCGACCGGTTCTGGCCGATGGCTCGTGCCACGGCTGCGATCACGTTGCTCCTCGTCACCTGCCTGCACCTCGCCGACGACCGGTTGCTCGTGGTGATCCCGTGGTTCTCGATCATCCCGATCTCGTACGGCGGCGCGCTCGGCCTGCGACGGGCGTGGCCGATCATCGCGTTCCTGATCGTGCCGCAGGCGATCGTGACGTTCGAGACCTTCGGCAGTCCCTGGGGTGTGGTGCTGCGGGTCGCACCCACGGTCATCGGGGCGATCGCGGTCGGCCTGATCAGTGACGTGATGAGCGATGCCGTGGTTGCCGCGCGCGAGGCGGTGAACCGCGAACGGCGACTTCGCACCTCGGTGGACACCGCGCCGATCGGGATCATGACCGTCGACCTCGATGGCCGCACAACGCTCGTGAACGCGATGATCACCGACTTCCTCCAGCTCGACGGTGCACCCGCGACTCTCGAGGACTTCCTCAAGCACGTCCACCACGGCGATGGCCACGTCGTCGACGAGTTGCGCCAGGCCATCGACGACGGACACCCCGCACGGCGTGGGATGCCGCGTGGTGCACCCGGTGCTCGGAGCGCGAGACATCCGGGTCAACACCGCTCCGATGACCAACGAACAGGGCGAGTTGATCGGCGCGGCGATCACGCTGCAAGACATCCACAGCGATCTCGACAACCGCCGCAAACTCGAGCAGTTCCGCACCATCGCCGACAGCACGAGCGACATCATCGGCGTCGGTTCGTTTCGTCCGCACGCCGACTACCTGAACCCGGCGGGTCGCAGCTTCTTCGGCACCGAGCGCATCTCACTCGCGCGAGATTCGCGACGTCGTCCCACCCGAGTACCACCGCCTGCTGTTCCGCGACGTGGTCGACGTCATTCGTGAGGGTGGCAGTTGGAGCGGAGAGCTCGAGGTGTTCGACCAGAACCTCAACCGCCGTCCCACCTCGGCGGTGGTGATGGGATTGTTCGACGACGCCGGCGAGCTCGAGGCGTTCGCCGCGATCTTCCGTGACATCGAAGAGCGCAAGGCCCTCGAGTCGCGACTCGCATTCGAGGCCGGTCACGACCTGCTCACCAGGTCTCCCCAATCGACAGATGCTCTTCCAGACGTTGTCGGAATCGCTTGCTGCGGGCGATCCGGTGGCGGTGCTGTTCGGTGACCTCGACGGATTCAAGCTCGTGAACGACAGCCTCGGCCACAGCGTGGGTGACGCGCTCCTGACGTCGGTGGCCACCCGACTGGTCGACTCGGCCCGGGCCAACGACCTCGTCGGCCGACTCGGTGGTGACGAGTTCGTCGTCGTGTGTCGCGAGGAGTTCGACGGCCGAAGGAGCCACCGCGATCGCACAGCGCTTCATCGAGGTGGTGCGCCAGCCGATCGTGATCGACGGCCGCGAGCACATGGTGTCGATGAGCATGGGCATCGCGATCGGCGGCAGCGGCATCAGTGCGTCCGAGCTCGTGCAGCAGGCCGACCTGGCGATGTATGCGGCGAAGGGCACCGGGCGGCGCCGTGTGGCGGTGTTCGACCGAGCCATGCGCGTCCGTGCCGACGAGCGGCTGGAGCTCGAGGCCGACCTGCGCTCGGCGATCGAGAACCGCGAGATCGAGCTGCACTACCAACCGATCGTGAACACGCTCTCGGGTGACGTGCTCGGCTTCGAGACACTCGCCGCGGTGGAAGCATCCGAGTCGCGGGACTGCTGCTGCCCAAGGAGTTCATGCCGGTGGTGGAGAGTGCGGGGTTCGCGCAGATCCTTCGGCGAGTACGTGGTGAGGGAGGCAGTCGCACACCGCCTCCATGATGAGGCTCCTGGCACCACGCCTCGACGATGTCGGTCAACATGTCGCGTCACCAACTGCTCGACCACCGACTCGTCGACGTGATCGCCGACGCCTTGTCGTCAGCCCATCTGCCTGCCTCGGCATTGACGCTCGAGATCACCGAGGAGATGGTGATGGACGAGCTCAACGCCGCCCAGCCGCGCCTCGATGCACTCCGAGCGCTCGGTGTGCGGTTCGCGATCGACGACTTCGGCACCGGCTACTCGAACCTGTCGATGCTCAAGCAGTTCTCCGCGGACTACGTGAAGATCGATCGCAGCCTGATCCATGGCGAGTCGGGACTGATGCAGTTGGTGCTGTCGCTCACACGTGAGCTCGGGTTCGCAGCGATCGCCGAGGGCGTGGAGACCCACGAGCAACTCGAGGAGCTGCGAGCGTTCGGCTGTCATCACGCGCAGGGCTACTACTTCGCCACTCCGATGAACACCGCCGAGGCGATGGGTTACCTCACTGCCCTCACGAGCGAGGCCCCGGCGGTCGACTCGCCCGATCTGTAGGGCTGTTCTCTCGGCCGTTGCTCGCTGGGGCGGCCGCCAGGCTCTCGGCGACGCCGCTCAGAGAAGAGCGATCAGCTCGGCGAGCAGTTTCGTGCGCTCGATCATCGTGTCGATGATCACGTGCTCATGATCGGCATGTGCGCCGCCGCCGACCGCGCCGAGGCCGTCGAGGGTGGGGATTCCGAGGGCCGCGGTGAAGTTGCCGTCACTGCCGCCGCCCACGCCCACGCCGCGGATGTCGGCGATGCCCACGGCCGGCCGCGGCCCGTTCGGCGACCGGGAACAACGACGCCGACGCCGACGCGTGCATCGGCGGGCGGTTGATGCCGCCGAGGATCTCCACCGTCGCGCCGGGCACGGACGTGCCGGCGGCGGCGAGCTCGGCCATGGCCAGGTCGAGCCGGTGCTGCTCGGCGGGTTCTTCGATGCGAACGTCGACGCGCACCCTGGTCTCGGCCGGCACGACGTTCTCGGCGGTGCCTGCCGAAGCCATCGTGGGCGTGACGGTGGTGGCCGAGTGCGGGATCGCCGAACGTGGCGATCGTGCCGATCAACTCGGCTGCGGCAACGAGCGAGTTGATGCCCTTCTCCGGCTCGAGCCCGGCGTGAGATGCCTTGCCGTGGACGACCACCTGGAACGTGCCCACCCCCTTGCGCGACGTCTTCAGAGCTCCGCCGTCTGCGCTCGGCTCGACGACGAGCACCGCGACCGCATGCCTGGGCGCGGGCCTCGAGCAGCGGCGCGCGATGCGTCGGAACCGACCTCTTCGTCGGGCGTCATCAGGATCTCGATGCCCGACCGATCGGCGAGTGACGCAACGGCGTGCACGGATTGCACGATGCCGGCCTTCATGTCGAACACGCCCGGGCCGGTGGCCCGACCGCCGGCGATCGTGAACGGACGGTGGGCGAGCGTGCCTATCGGGAACACCGTGTCGTGATGCCCGAGCACGAGCACCTTCGGTGCGCCGCCGGCGCTCCAGTGCACGATCGGGCCGGCCTCGGTGGCAATCACGTGCGGGCGGGATCCGAGTCGCCGCTCGATGATGCGGGAGAGCACAGCGGCGCACGCGGTCGAGGGCCACGAGGTCGTGCGAAGGCGACTCCACGCTCACGAGTTCGGCGAGATCGGAGAGCAGGTCGTCGAGCGAGATCATGATCGTATTCCTACTCGGCTGACCGCGACCGGACGACCCGCCGGAGTCCGTTCAGAGCCATCGCGGCGGCGGATCCGACGATGACGATGATCGTGACGATCCTGCCCTGGTCGGTCACTGGGTGGTCGATGAGCAAGCTGACCGCAGCCACCGATGCCAGCACCCAGGTGAACGCTGCAGCCCGAGCGGTGACGTCTTCGACCTGGGTGAGCTCGCGATCTCTGCCGAGCCCGGTGTGGTGGGCACCCTCGGCCTTCAGCAAGCGCTCGAGCCAGCGCACCGGGGCACCCACGACGAGTACCACCACGGGGGCCCACACCAGCAGCACCCCGGCGATCCAACGCTCGTCGGCAGCTGCGATGGCGGCCTGATCGTTCACCGCGGCTGCCCCGCGAACGAGGCGAGCGAGGTGGCGACGATGACGAGGAGCGCCTTGACGTACCGAAGCACGATCACCTGCAGCCGGATCGCATGGCGAACGATGCCGTACTCGACCTTGGCCACTTCCTCGGCCAGCGTGCGCCGACGAGATGCCGCCAGCTCGAAGAGGGCAGCGGCACGGGCGCGGTCGGGTTCAGCTGCATCGGGCTGCACGAGCCCGGGGTATGCGTCGAGTTGGCGGTCGATGCGCTGCCGGGCGATGGCGTTCTTGGCGACGAGGAGCTCGACGTTCTCCGGAGCGCCGTGCATCGTCTCGAAGGCCTGATCGGTACGCGAGCCGAGTTCGTCGCTGGGCAATCGGATGCCGGTGAGCGTGAAGCGCGGGGTGAAGAACTCACCATCGTCGTTGCGGATGTGGTTGGAGTGGAAGTAGAAGCGCGTGAGTTCGACGATCAGCAGCCACAAGGCGCCGAGCGCGAGGAGGACCGCCGTGCCGACACCGACGGCGAGCAGCCCACGCGACCAACTGATCGGACCGACGAGCAGCGTGCGCAGCACTTGGACCACCGAATCGCGCTCGAGAGCTGGCAGGAGCACCAGGATTCCTGCGCCCGACAGGAGCGCCGTGGCGACGCGATGCATGGTGCTGAGGCGCACCTCCGATCGCTGCAGGAAGGCTCGCATCGCCGCGCGTTCGTCGGACGTGTATGGGCTGTCATCGTCCGTCACCTCGCCCTCAGCCATGCGCGAAGGGTACCCCTGGCCACGACGACGGGACCGCATGTCTTCCTCGGATGCGAGTGCCAGCGACCACCCCGGGGTGGTCGCTGGCACTCCGATGGAACTTGTGGGACTCGGACGGAGCTGTGGGACTCGGATCGAGGGTGGTGGCAGCACCAGCTTCGACCGGGTTCGATCGGAAACGTGCCACGCTCGACGACGTCGCTCCTGGTGGAATGGGGGTGTGAACCAACGCGATGAGCTCGGGGCGTTCCTGCGGGCGCGTCGTGACGCCCTCACGCCCGTCGACGTGGGCCTGCCCCAGGGTCGAGCCCGCCGCACACCCGGGCTTCGCCGTGAGGAGGTGTCGATGCTCGCCGGGGTGTCGGTCACCTGGTACACGTGGCTCGAGCAGGGCCGACGCATCAACGCATCGGTCGACGTGCTCGAGGCGCTCGCCCGGGCACTGCTGCTCGACGACGCCGGCCGGCGGCACCTGCTCGCACTCGCTGCGCCGGTCTCCGCTGCGGTGGACACGATCGAACAGGCACCCGACGCGCTCGTGCGGCTGATCGACTCGATGGACCCGTCGCCTGCCTACGTGCTCGGACCCCGCTGGGAGTTCCTCGCATGGAACCGCGCCCAGTCACGCCTGTACCCGATGATCGACCGGCTGGTCGACGAGGACCGCAACCTGCTGTGGGTGATCTTCGCCGAGCCGACGGCTCGCGACCTGTTGGCAGACTGGCCGCAACAGGCCCGGCGCATCCTCGCCGAGTTCCGGGCTGGCACGGCGGCGCTGCGAACCGACGCGGTCGTGGTGGCACTCGTCGAGCGGTTGCGGACCGCGAGCGCCGAGTTCGAGGAGTGGTGGGCCCAGGCTGACGTCGCCCAGTTCCGGACCCGGGTCCGCGCCTATGCGCATCCGAGGGCCGGAGCGCTGGTGTTCGAGTACCAGCAGCTGACCGCAAGCGAGTGGCCGAGCCTCAAGGTGGTGTGTCAGCTGCCGGTGCCCGGCGACGACAGCGTGTCCCGCCTCGCCGCGTGGCGCGACATGGCCTGATCATGCGGCTCCACAGCTGAGCGTCGACAGCCGGTTGCGGCCGGTGCTCGACCTGGACGCCACTGCGGAGTCGACGAGTTCTGTGAGCCGTGATCGCGGGAGGCCGCCCACGGGGAGTCGCGTGTGCTCCGGACAGGTAACGGATCGGTATCCACCAGGTGAACACTCGGTGTCTTCGGTGGACCCGTCCAACGTGGCGCAGCAGGATCAGGGCGATGAGCAACGAGATCAACCTGTTCCGCCACTCCCGCCACACCCGCGATCTCGCCGGGGGAGAACAGCTGTTCGCCGTCGGCGATGACGGTGACACCATGTTCTCCGTCCTCGAGGGCTCGGTCGAGCTCTACGACGGACTTCGCCTCGTGGAGACGGTGACACCCGGTGGCATCATCGGTGAGCTCGTGCTCATCGACCCGGCCCCGCGGAGCATGCGTGCCGTGGCGCGCATGCCGAGCAAGGTGGCGATCGTCGACGAGAAGGAGTTCACCTACCTCGTGCAGGGTCACCCCACCTTCGCGCTCATGGTCATGCGAGCGATGGCCGAGCGACTTCGACGCAACTCGGGAGCCCGCTAGAACTGATGCGCGAACTCGGTCGCCCGGTGGCGACGAGACCGACCGAGGACGCACGGAAGGCGATGTGAACGAACGGAAGCGCGGGACTCGCGCGAACGTCACATCCTGTGCGGTCAGTGCTCGAGCACCGATCGCTGCCGGGAGGACGACGTCGTCGCCGACGGGTCGCTGTCGATCTCGACGGTCCGCTCGAACACGAACTCGTGCTTCAGGAACGACACCTCGCGCTCGTGACCGGGGATCGGCGGCGTGAGCGCCGACATCTGCAGCAGGCGCCAACCGTCGACGAGTGCAGCCGTGCCCGATGCGTAAGGCGGATCGTTCTCGGGCTGCGGGCCGGCGCCGGCCGTGCCGTCATGGAACGCCCACCCCAGCACTCGTGCGTCGAGGGTCGGGCTGGCGAGCCACAACATCAGCACCTGCTGTCGCTCGCTCACGGCGTCACCAATGCGGCCCGACGCTCGGTGCGGGTGAGGTACCAGTCGACATCGAACTCACTGTCTCCAGTGAGGTGCCGCCACAGCTGCGCTCGCTGCACCGTCTCGAGGCGATGTGCGGATGGTTCGTACCAGTTCTCGGATCCTCGCAGGGTCGCGGCCACCATGCCCGGATCCATCCGCGCCCAGATGTGGTCGTCACTGCGATTGCGGTCAGCCAGGTCGCTCGTGTCCCACAGCCGCACCTGGGGCACGGTGGGGTTCAGCCGCAGCTTGCCCATCACCCGGTCCTTGCTGCCGTGGTTCGGCGCACCGGCATGCCACAGACCCTGGTGGAAGATGACCACGGTCCCGGCATCGCCACTGAAGTGCTCCTCTCCGGCGAGGTGCTGATAGCGGGCGACATCATCCATGTTCACCCGGCGCAGGTGACTGCCGGGCACGAACCGGGTGCCGCCTTCGCGAGGCGCGACGTCATGCGGGAACCAGAACAGCTGGATGTCGAACCCCGGGCCCTCGTCGATGATCGCGTCGCAGTGCAGGCCCTGGGCATTGAGGTCACCGGCCATCTTGATGTGCACGAAGTGGTGGTCGACCACCGGAGCGGAGCCGACGAGCGATGCGATCGCGCCGGCGATCGCAGGCACCCGCACCATCCGCCCGAACGCCGAATCGGCCGCATAAGCATCGGTCACCACCGTGCCCGAGCGAGGCAGCGGCACCTCGCCGTCGTCGCTCGAACCGGTCACGCCGCGGAACTCATCGAGCCAGGCACGAAACAGCGAGGGCAGTTCCTCCATCGCCTGGGCGTTGACGTCGGCGGGCACGACTGCGTCGAGCCGCAGGAACCCGCGGGCGACGAACGACGCCATCTGGTCAGTGGTCAGCAACGGAAGAGCATCCATGAGGTACTCGTCTACCTCATGGACGAGCCCGCTGCCAGCACCGAAACACCCAGAGGCGACGTCACCGTCGCTGAACGGTCGGCTCGCACCCGACAACTGCACGAATCTTCGTCGGGCCGCTGACCCACGGCGCTTCCGATCTCGCTCACACCTCCTTGACACCACCGAGGATCGACGAGGTTCCCGGATGCCGGGAATCTCGCCCGCGGTCTCACCCGGTAGGAACGCCTGATGCGACCGGGACGGTCGGGCGTTCATGGAACATCGATCCAGCGAACAAGCGGGCACCGCTGATCAGCACGAGCATCGCCGCGGCCGCGACGCCATACGCGACGGCCCGCCCCTGCACGTCGTACAACCAGCCGGCCACCAGCGCCGCGATCCCACCGGTCAGCGTCTGCACGCCACCGAGCAGACCCTGCGCGCCGGCCTGCCGTTCGGGCGGCGCGACGAGACCCACGGCGACGCCCGAACTGGAGACCGTGAGCCCGTCACAGATCGCGTGCACCAGCGAGATCCAGAAGATCACGATGCCCGACGGTGCGTTGCCGTAGAGCACGAGGAACAGGGCCCCGGCGAGCAGACCGACGGTGCCGATGCGGAACGGTCCGAGGCGTTGGGCCAGCCGACCGCCGATCGAACCGAGGAAGAACATCGGCACGGCGAACATCACGATGCCGAGGTTGGCGATCCACTCAGCTGTGTTCAGGTCGTCGAGCACGATCACCCAGAGCGCATCGAACGTGCCGATCATGAAGAACACCGCAGAACCCAGGCACAGTGCAGCGACGTACGGCCGGATGTGCAGCAGATCGAACGCGAACCGAGCCTCGCTGCCGGCGTCGACCTGGCGCTCGTCCACGTGGACCCGGGCGATCATCGGCACGAAGCCGACGGTGACCACGGCGATCACGAGGAACGGGGCGGCAATGCCGAACGGTCCGACGAGGACTGCAGAGATGGCGGGCCCGGTGGCGAACCCGGCCACGTCGGCGGCGAGCAGCGTGCCGACGTTGCTGCCCAGATTGCCGCGGTCGGAGAGGATCACGATGCGCCGCACCGACGGCAGCGCGGCACCGGCACCGATGCCCATCATCACCCGGGCCGCCGCCAACACGTAGACGTCCTTGCCCACGGCCATGATCAGCAGACCCAGCACCTCGGCGACGATGCCGATGAACACCAACCGTCGGGCGTGCCCTCGATCGGCCATCGGCGCGACCAGCACCTGCACCAGGAACGAGGTGAAGAACCCGACCGCCACCACCACTCCAAGGGCTCGTGCAGAGATGCCGTACTCGTCGCGGAAGTCGTCGAGCACGGTGAACATCACCCCGTAGCCCGCTGCGAAGGTAGCCGTGAGCGCGCCCCAGGAGAGGACGAGGCGGCGCGACGACATGGACCGAAGCTACCGGCGACCCTCGGCGAGCAGGGCGAGGGTTCGCTCCTCCACGTGTGTGAGCAGCTCGGGATGGGTGATGACCCAGAACCGGTCGTCGACGATCGCGTCGTGGACGTGGTCGGCCACCACCGAGGCGTCGATCCCCGTCATCGCGATCACCTGCGAGTTCGCCGCCCGCGCACCAGGGTTGCGCGTCGGGTTCTTCAGCTCAGCGGGCCGGTTGCGCTGGCTCTCGAAGATGTTCGTGTTCACGACGCCGGGGCACAACACGCTCACGCCCACGGGTGTGTCACGTAGCTCCACCCGGAGCGTCTCGCTGATCCCGACCACGGCGTACTTCGACGCGTTGTAGGGCCCGATGCCCGGCCACGCCGTGAGGCCAGCCATCGACGCGGTGTTCACCAGGTGGCCTCCGTCGTCGTTGGCGAGCAGCAACGGCAAGAACGAGTGCAGCCCGTGGATCACGCCCCACAGGTTCACGTCGAGCACCCACTTCCAGTCGTTGAGCGTGCAGCTCGAGATCACGCCACCACCGCCGACGCCTGCGTTGTTACACAGCACGTGCGCGGTGCCGAAGCGCTCGACGACAGCATCCGCGAGCGCTTGAACGCTCGCGGCATCGGCGACGTCGGTACGCACTCCCACGACACCGAGCTCGTCGGCGGCGGCCTGGAGCGGCGCGTCTTCGATATCGGCGATCACAACGTGCATCCCGGCGTCGGCGAATCGCTTCGCCATTGCCTTGCCGATGCCCGATGCACCTCCGGTCACCACAGCGATTCGTCCGGCCAGCTCCTGCATGATCCCCCTTTCGTCACTAGCGTTGAACCCGTGACCGATCAACACCAGCGCACAGCACTGATCTACACAGAGCACGAGCTCTTGCTCGACCACGAGTATGCACGTCCACACGTGGTCGCTGGACACCGGATGCACGGCGGCTTCCTGGCCGACGGCACCTATCAACCGCCGCGCGCGCTCGTTCGCGAACCGGCACTCGATGCCTGGGCCGGGGCACTCGTGGCTCGTGGCGGTGAGCTGCTCGACGCCGAGGCATCATTGCTCAGCGGGATCCGCCTGCCGACGGTGGAGCAGGGTCGGGTCCTGCTCCGCAACGGACTCGGCGAGACGTTCTGGAACAGCCTCACGATCACGGGCAAGATCGAGGCCAGGGGGCGCCTGCTGGCGGAGGTGACCTTCCGCGATCTCCAGCCGTACATCGTGGAGGACATCTCGCACATGGCGATCGGGCACCTCAACAAGGGCCTCCTCTACGCCCACGGCATCGATGAAGGGGGGCTGCCGGATTCGGGCATCGGCGGCCACGACGTGATGTGGTTCGTCGCTCGCGACCTCGCGTTCGGCGTGGGCGCGTATCCCGACGTGGAGCCACCGGAGAGCATCGCCCGTCCGGAAGTCGGCACCCGCTTCATCCCCGAGGTCGAGCTGGTCGTCGAGGGGCTGTTGTCGCTGTTGGCCAACTTGCTGATCATCGAGTTCCGGGCCGAGCTCGGTTTCGCCGAGGCACAGCAGTTGCTCCGGAGCACGGACCTGTTCGTCGATCGCCGCGCCGAAGCCGAGGAGGCCGCCGAGATCATCGGCCGCATCCGTACCGACGAGGAGATCCACGTTCGTTCGCTGCGGATCTATCTCGGCGAGCTCACCCATGTGCAGTTCCGCACGATCGACGGTGGCACGATGGCCGGTGCCGAGGTGATCGGCCGTTTCTGGGATGGCCTCGTGCGCTGGGCCACGGTCGAGCAGCCGAAGCTGGCGGCGATGCAGCAGCGCGCGCTGATCGAAGCGCGCATCGCCCGCCACCCGGCGGCACACGACGTGCTGGTCGCATTCGACGCAGCGGCGTAGAGCAGACTGGTGCCGATGGCGAACCGCGAACGGCTACAGGACATCGGAGACGATCCGGACGTCCGGTTCTCCTACGCCAACGAGCGCACCTTCCTCGCGTGGAATCGAACGGCGCTGGCGATGGTGACGGCGGGCCTGGCGGTCACCCAGCTGCTCCCGCCGTTCGACGTCCCGGGCGGCCGTCGAATGATCGGCCTGCCGCTCATCGCACTCGGCACGCTCGTGTCGATCGCCAGCCTGGTGCAATGGCGCAAGAACGAGCGGGCGATGCGCCTCGGACAGCCGCTGCCGCCGTCAGTCCTGCCGCAACTCGTCGCAGTCGTGGTGGGCATCAGCGCTCTGATCGCCCTCGTCCTGGCGATCGTCTCGCCCGGCGAGGGCGTGTGACCGACACCTACGAGCGCGACCCCGGGCTCGCTGCCGAGCGGACCGAGCTCGCGTGGGGCCGCAGCGCGCTGTCGCTGATCGCGTGTGGCGTCGCGATCTTCCGTGGAGCCGAGACCATCCCCGGGTACGAAGGTGAGCCCGCCGTCGGCGTCGTCGTGCTCGCGCTCGGTCTCCTCGTCTGGTCGGCCGGCATCCCACTCGCCCGCCAGCGAGCTCGGGCGAGCCTCACCGGCAGGCGCCGACCGGCCCAGATGCACGAGCTGCTCCCCCTCTCGGTCGGGACCGCCCTCGTCGGTGTCGCCGGCCTCGTCGTCGGCATCCTCTTCGGAAGCTGAATCCTCGGATCATCACCGTCGTGCCGGCCATCGGTGATGGCTCGATGTGACAGGGTGAGGTGATGCAGCTCACGCCGCGCTACGGCACTGATCCCGTCCTCGCGCTCGACGGCACGCCCGCTGCCGTCGCGGCCCCAGCGATCCGGCAGCGGCAACGGCTCGCTGTCACGCTCGCATCGCTCACCGACGAACAGTGGGCCCACCCGAGCCGGTGCGAGGGATGGACGACCCGCGACGTGATCGTGCACCTCGACAGCACGAACACGTTCTGGTTCCATTGCATCAGCAGCGGGGTCCGCGGCGAACCGACTCGATTCCTCACGACGTTCGACCCGGTCGCCTCGCCAGCGCAGACAGTCGCGGCTGATGCGACGTCGCCGGCCGACGTGCTCGCCCGGTTCCAGGCGTCGACCGAGGCATTGGTGTCGCTGTGGGCATCGCTCGACGAGCGGGCATGGTCAGCACTCGCCGAGGCGCCGCCAGGCCACATCAGCGTGAGCGCAGTGACCCATCACGCGCTCTGGGACTCGTGGGTCCACGAACGCGATGTGCTGCTGCCGCTCGGTATCGCCCCCGCCGGGGAGGCCGATGAGATCCAGGCGTGTCTGCGCTACGCGGCCGGACTCGGACCGGCCCTGGCCCGCACCCGTGGCCTGGACTGTCGCGGCGTGCTGGCAGTGATGGCGACCAGACCGGAGACGGCGGTCGTGGTGGACATCGGCGAGCGGGTGCGCGTGCGGTCGGGTTCGGGTGATGCCGATCTGGTGCTCACCGGCGGTGCGGTCGAGCTCGTCGAGTCACTCAGCATCCGCCGCCCGCTCGACACGGCGATCCCCATCGAACACTTGTGGATGCTGAGTGGTCTGTCGGCGACCTTCGACCTGACCACCAACTGAAACCGTCGCGGTGAGAGATGAGCGGCCTTGGCGCGCTCATCTCTCATCGCGGTCTCGATCGTCGCTGGGCCGATGAGAGATGCGGTCGCCAGCAACGCTCATCTCTCATCGCGGTCTTCGTGGTTGTCACGGCTTGGATCTCGCCGATATCGGTCGCGAGACTGCCTGTATGACGGACACGACCACCGCCAAGGACGCCGATCTCACCCGGGTGGAGGCGGCGCTCGACGAGCTCCTGGCCACACACGACCCGAAGTCGCTGGATGACCGCACCTTTCGCGGAGCCCGCTACGACGCTGGTCTCGCATGGGTGCACTTCCCGGTCGGTTGCGGCGGTCTCGGTGCACGTCCCGACCTGAACCGCCTCGTCGAAGAGCGCGTCCGCAGGGCAGGCGCTGCCGCACAGGACCCCTCGACGTTCTTCATCGCCCTCGCCGGCCCGACGATCGCGACTCACGGCTCCGACGAAGCCAAGCAGCGCTTCCTGCGCCCGATGTTCACAGGCGAGGAGAGGTGGTGCCAGCTGTTCAGCGAACCGGGGGCCGGAAGCGACTTTGCCGGCCTCGGGAGCCGAGCCGTGCGCGACGGCGACGAATGGGTGGTCAATGGTCAGAAGGTGTGGAACACGCTCGCCCATCTCGGCGACTGGGGAATGCTCGTGGCTCGCACCGATCCCGATCAGCCCAAGCACAAGGGCATGACCTACTTCGCGCTCGACATGCGCGCCCCCGGCGTGGAGGTGCGACCGCTGCGGCAGATCACCGGCGAGGCAGAGTTCAACGAGGTCTACATGACCGATGCCCGCGTGCCCGACGAGCACCGCATCGGCGACGTCGGCGAGGGATGGCGTGTGGCGCTCACGACGTTGATGAACGAGCGCTCAGCGATCGGCAGCGGCAGCGGCGGCGCACGCCGCAGAGGTCCGATCGACGTGGCGCTGCAGATCTGGAAGGACCTGCCGGCAGACCAGAAGTCCGGTGCCAAGAAGGACGCCCTGATGAAGCTGTACTGCTCGTCCGAGACGCAGCGCCTGACCAATGCCCGGGCCGCGCAGCGGGCCAAGGCCGGAAACCCCGGACCGGAGATGTCGATCGCCAAGCTCGCGATGGCCGAGTTCAACAAGTTGGTCACCGAGTTCTCGATCGACCTGCTCGGAGCGGACGGCCTGGTGGGCTACGACTACACGTTCCGTCGCCCCGAGAACCTCTCGGTGGATGGCATGGAGAACGGCATCCGTCACTCGTTCCTTCGAGCCCGTGCCAACTCGATCGAGGGCGGCACCAGCGAGATCATGCGCAACATCCTGGGCGAACAGGTGCTCGGCCTGCCCGGCGAACCACGTGTCGACAAGGATCTCCCGTGGAGCAAGGTTCCTCGCAGCTGAACTTCTGGCAGCTGAACTTCTGGCAGCTGAACTTCTGGCACCGTCAGACGGCGTGACGGCCCGGGTCGTCGGAGGCGTCCAGATCGCGCAGCACCCGCAGGGCTGGCGAGCCCGCGGCACGCCCGAGGGTGTCGGAACCTCGTCGCCGTGGTGCCGGCACGGTGAGCAGCCACACGAGCAGCACGCTGATCAACTCGGGCAGGTGCGTCGCCTCATCGGTGAGCGGCACGACTCCCCGCGTGAGATCGACCACGGCCGTGATCAGGAGCGCGCCGGCGAGCACCACAGCCACCGGTAACACGGTGCGAGCTCTCGCCGGTCGCACGGCGACCACGAGGAGCGTGACGCCGTACGCGATCGAGAATGCGCCGAGATGCCGGGCGTCGTGGTTCGCGCTGTCGAACAGCGATGGGGCGGAGAGCGCGACCACCTCGATCGCGACCACCGCCAGCAAGGCTCGAACGATTCCCCACCGGCTCGCCCGGTCGGCCATCGCCGTCAACTTCGATACCCGGCGCGACATGTCGGGCATGTCGGGTGCCGCCTGCACGGCGAGGCGTCGCCGACTGCCCCTGATCGACGCGGCGAAGCTGCGACACTCGGAGCACGACGCCAGGTGATTGTCGAGCAGCCGTTCCTCCAGCGCAGGATCCTCACCATCGGCCAGCGCCGAGATCGCCGTCTGCCACACCTCACAGTCCATCGACGTGATGGTCGCAGAACAGGGTCATCGAGTTCCCGGGAGGCGCCGGAGGGGGCCAGGACCTTCGTCACAACTCACCCGGGTTGGTTGGCGAGGCAGGGGCACGTCTGCCAAGGTGATCGATGTGGTGGCCAGCGACGAACTCAGACCGCTGCTCGACGCCGCCCGCGAAGGCGACGATCACGCGGTGCGCGAGCTCGTCCGTCGCACCCAACCCGCGCTGTGGCGGCTCTGCACGGCACTCGGTTCGGCGGGCGAAGTGGACGATCTCGTGCAGGAGACCTACCTGCGCGCATTCCGCGCGTTGGCGTCGTATCGCGGCGACGCGCCCGTGCAGGCGTGGCTGCTCTCGATCGGCCGACGCGTGTGTGCCGACCACGTCCGCCGCCGTCTCCGCCAGCGCCGCCTGCTCGATCGGATCACGCGCATGCAGCGGGTCGAACCCTCTACCCCGACGTCGGCGGGTGGCGACGGCGATGCAGTGCACCAGTTCGTCGATCAGCTCGCGCCCGATCGCCGGGACGCGTTCGTGCTCACCCAGATCGTCGGGCTCTCCTACGAGGAGGCCGCCGACGTGATGGGGTGTCCCATCGGCACCATCCGCTCACGCGTCGCTCGCGCACGCGTCGACCTGGTCGACGCACTACGCCAGGCAGACGCCGTCTGAGCAGCATGGTTCTGCAACCGTCGCGCCAGGCCAACTCGCTCATCAGGCGCACGCGCCGTGTCGTCCTGATCGTGGCCGCAATCGCACTGATGACCGCGTGCGGCGACGGGTCGAGCTCCTCGTCCGACGACTCGGGGTCGACGAACTCCCTGTCGCTTGCGGCCCAGCGCGGTCGTGAGGTGGCAGACCAGGCTGGCTGCGCAGCCTGTCACGGGACGAACTGGGGCGGTGGAGTGGCACCGACGTGGATCGGCCTGTCGGGCGCACAGGTCTCCCTCGACGACGGCACCACCGTCGTCGCAGATGCCGCCTACCTCGAGCGCGCGATCACGGCACCGGCGGAGCAGCGGGTGCGGGGGTTCAGCATCGTGATGCCGCCGAACGCACTCACCGCCGCTCAGGTGGCCGACGTGGTCGCCTTCATCCAAGCTCTCTCAGCCGACGGATGACGCCTGACCGCGATTCTCGCCCGCAGACTGGCTGACCATGGACTGACTGACCGCAGACTGGCTGGCCGCAGGCTGGCCGACGGCGGACGTCGGCGACAGCGGTGACCGAACGATCAGGCGACATCGGGATCCGGTGTCGGCGGAGAGCTCGGGGGGATGAGGCGCACCACCGACACGCCGGCCGCGTAGGCGGCCATCACCGCCAGTACCCCGACGGCAGCGGTGATCGCTCGGTCGAACCAGAACGGTGCGGCCGTGGGCAGGATCGCGTGGTTGAACACATCGAGGCGGATCACGGTCCACACCACGAGCTGCACCGACCCGACCAGCGTCAGCGAACGCACCGTGAACTCCGACCAGTGGGACACGAGTGCACTCGCAGCCACCAGAGCCGCCGACAACGGCAGGACCCAGTCGACGATGGGCGGCCCGGTCTCGGCCGGCAGTGACCACGTCTGCCACAGCCCGACGACGAGTGCACCCACCGCTGCCGCGAGCACCATGCCGGCCACGAGACGTGCCCGACGATTGCCGAAGGCCGCGCCCAGTGCCCCGATCGCGGCGGCGACAACGCCAGCTGCGATCCACGGCGCGCGGCGCGGGGCGGCCATCCACGTCGAGACGATTGCGATCTCGACTGCCTCGCCGTCCACTGTGATCGGGATCATCGAGTCGAGGATCTGGTCACCCGGCGCGAGACCCGTCGGCCGCGCCTCCAGCATCCAGTGCGTCCGGTGGTCGTGCCAGACGAAGCGCGCGTCGGTGGCCACCACGTCCCACTCGGGTGCTGCTTCGGCATCAGCCTCGGCCGGCACGTCGGTCTGGGAGTAGCGACCAATGTTCAAGAAGTGCGCGGGCGAACGGATGTTCTCGCTGACCGTGCCGTCCGCATCGAACTTCAGATACGGCTCGCCCTGGTATCCGGGCACGAGCACCTCGTGCCCGCCAGCGTCGAGCTCGATGAAGGCGTCACCGCCCACGATCGACACCTCGAGACCTTCCACTGCCGGGGTGACCGAAACGATCTCGCTGCGGTAATCGGTGGGCCGCGGCGGATCGGCGAAGGTCGGCGAGGCGCCGAGCGCTACCGTGGTGGCGAACGCGACCACCAGGGTGCGGCGCGGGAACGCATCGATCACGACTCACCCCGCGCCCGGTGTCGCAAACCTCGATCGGGACCAGTGGACGTGACCTTGGTCCTTGCGTTCTGGGACCTCCGTCGCAGCCGGTCGGACGCCGCCGATGTCACCCTCATTGGCGCGCAGCACGATCGATCGCCGACGAACCGGCAGGAACCGAAGCGCCTCGAGGGGCGACCTGTCATGTCGTTACCCCCCACATCCTCAGGAGACTGCTCATGAACCGCCGTACGTTCCTCTCATTCGTGACCGCCATCGGTGTCGGTGGGGGGTTGATTCTTGCCGGGTGTGGTGACGACTCGGACGAGGCGAGCTCGTCAGGTGACGCGATCACCATCGAAGGGGCCTGGGCTCGCACGAGCCCCATGATGGCCGACACCGGCGCCGCGTACCTGACGATCACGAGCGCTGCCGACGATGCGTTGTTGAGCGCGTCTGCGGATGCGTCGATTGCGGGCAAGGTCGAGTTGCACGAGACCAGGATGGTCGAGGGTGATGCCGGCATGACCGCGACAACGATGGAAGGCGCCGAGACCACCGAAAGTGGCGACACGATGGCACCGGCCATGGAGATGGTGCCGGTCGACACGATCGATCTGCCCGCCGGTGAAGCCGTCGCCCTCGCCCCCGGTGGCCTGCACATCATGCTGCTCGACCTCCCAGCACCGCTCGAGCTCGATCAGACCTTCACGCTCACCCTGACCTTCGAGGACGCCGGCACTCGTGACGTGCAGGTGACCGTCCGCGACGACGCGCCGTGATCCTGCCCGTCACGGCCGGCAGGTTGTGATCATGCGCTCCGTCACCCGTCGCAGCTGTCATCGCACGCGGATCACGTGCGTGCTCGCCGCCGCGGCAGTAGCCGTCGCAGCCTGCGCCCTCGCAGGCTGCGCCAGCGAGGGTGCCGACGTGCTCACCCTTCCCGAGATCGAGTTGACGGATCTGCAGACCGGCGACATCGTCGGCGCCGACGCGATCGAGGGTCCGGCCATCGTGAACCTGTGGGCCACCTGGTGCGGTCCGTGCCGTACCGAGATGCCGGCGTTCCAGGAAGTGTCTGCCGAGTACGACGATGTCCGCTTCGTCGGGGTGAACCAGGGCGATGAAGCCGATGCAGCAACCGAGTTCCTCGACGAGATCGGCGTCACGTTCGATCAGTTCCTCGACCCGAACGGCGAGCTGACCAACGCCTTGCGCGTCGCGGGCCTGCCGGCCACGTTCGTGATCGACGCCGACGGCCAGGTGATCGAGGTGCACAATGGCGCCCTCGATCCTGACGGCATCCGCGCGCTGGTCGCCGAACTGCACGCCTGACCCGCGATGCCCTCATGCCCGAGGCGCTCACCCGCGCCGGCACTTACGCGACGACGGTGAGGATGAAGGTGTCGTCCGCGTTGGTGGAGCAGACCCCCTCGAACACGCCCGCCGTGGTGAACCGGTACGTGAGCGTGGTGCCCGCCAACACGTAGAACGTGCCGACCGTGTGGCTCTTGCGATCCTGGTTGACGATGCGGATCGTGTCACCGACCGTCGCGGTGATCGCGTTCGGCATGATCTCGGGGTCCTCACCGATCGCGATCCTCGAAGCGGTCCCATCTGGGATGGTGTAGTCGAAGGTGTACGGCCCGGGCACGGCGGTGACCGGCGTGGCCACGAGACGCTCGGCCTCGGTTCCACACGCAGCAGGCGCGAATCCAGCGAGACCGGCGAGCACCAGCACGATGAAGGCGTGGCGAGCAATCATGCGTCGGCTCCTGCATCGACCTCGTCGAGGATCAGCTCGATGTCGCCCGCAACGTCGTCGGCGGTCACGCCGAACGGCCAGGTGAGCAGGAGCTCGCCCGAGTCGTCGACGACGTACATCGCGCCGGTGTGGGACACCTCGACGTTGCCCTCCGCGTTGGAGGTGACCATGAACGAGACACCGAAGGTATCGGTCACCTCGCGCAGCACGGCGTCGTCGTCGCTGCGCAGCGCATGCGCATCGGGCACGAAGCTCTGCACGTACCCGGTGAGGATCTCGCCCGTGTCACGGGCCGGATCGATCGTGGCCATCGCCAGCTGCACTCGCGAGGCGTCGTCGCCAACCTGCTTCATCGCGTTCTTGAACATCGCCAGCGACGTGGGGCACACGTCAGGGCACGAGGTGTACCCGAAGTAGACGACGAGCACCTTTCCTGGTTCGGCACGGAATTCGAACGGGGCTTCGGCGGCGGAAGCGTCGAGCATCGCCACAGTGTCCACCTGCTGCACGCCGCTCGGTCGGTAGCCGACCAGTGCGTGAGTCGACTCGTCATCGCCGCACGCGGCAAGCGCGAGCGAGGCGAGTACGACGGCGATGCCACCTGAGCGCAGGACGCGACGGCGTGCCGGGCGAGCTCGGGGCGCGGCACGGCGGGCGTGAGGGGCGCGTGCGTGTGTCACGTGTCGAAGGCTACGAGGAGGATGCGCCATGCTCACAGGGTCGAAGGACCCGTCGCCCCAGTTCCCGGGACTCGGCCACATCGGCCTATTCGGCCACATCGGCCACATGGGCCACATCGACCAGGCGTCGACCCGATCCGGCCGCCGACAACACGACGACATCCTGAGACGGCAGGCGCCGGGGGCGAACCCTCCGGGACCGATGGCCCTGTCATCGGCCAGGGAGAAGCGCACCGTGAAGTCATGACCATCAAGCATGTGATCATCCCAGTCGACTTCTCCGAAGTCTCGATCGCAGCCGTGGACCACGGGCGTTGGCTCGCTGATCGATCGAAGTCCACCGTCGAGCTCGTCGCGGTGACCACGCCGCGATACGCGAACGTGACGACCGCCGCCCTGACATCGCTCGCCACCGAGGAGCATCTCGACGCCTCGTTCCGTGCCCTCGAAACCGACAGCGAGGACATCGAGGGCGCGCTCGTCGAAGCCGTGCTCGCCAGCCGCGACACCCTGTGGTGCGTCGGTTCCCATGGACGCACGGCACTCGGCGAGCTCCTCTTCGGCAGTGTGAGCGCCGACCTCGTGCGTGACGCCGAGGTTCCCATCGCTGTGGTGGGTCCGCACGCCGCCATCCGACATGATGCCGGCGTTCTCGCTGTCGCCGTCGATGGCTCCGACGTCTCTGAGTCGATCCTGCCCGCAGCGGTCGCAGCGGCCACCGACCTCGGTCTGAAACTGCGCCTCCTGCAGGTCGGCATCGGCCACGTACCCCCGGATGCGAACGACAACAACTACCTCGCCGCGCTGAGCAAGCGCCTGCCCGACCCCGACCACGCCGACTACGACACCCTCTACGGCGAGGCAGGCGAGCAGTTGACCGAATACGTCGAGCGCACCGAGGACGTCGCGATGCTGGCCATGGCCACGCGCGGCATTCCTGCCGGCGCGCGCCTCTCGGTGCCGAGCACTGCGATGCGAGTGATGCGCCACGCCATCGTGCCCGTGCTGATGCTCCACCCACGCGTCACCGAAGAGTCCGATGCGAGTTCAGGTCAGACGGCTCTCGTCGACCTGCGCAAGCGGGTGGTCGTCGGCATCGACACCTATGCGGCGTCGAAGCCCGCCGTCGACTGGGCTGCGGATGAAGCCGAACGCCGCAACGCCGTGCTCCAGGTGGTGCACTCCTGGCACATCCCGGTGACGGCCGGCTCCATGTACGGCTACCCGATCTGGCCCGACATCGAAGCGGTCCGGCAGGCCGCGCTCGACGAGGTGGCTGGTACTGCGGCCGCCATCATCGCGGCGCACCCCCACCTGCTGGTCGAGACGATCGTCGCCGAGGGCGGGGCCACACAAGCCATCTCCGAGCAGAGCAAAGGTGCCGAACTCGTGGTGCTCGGTCGCCACCACCACGGCCGGCTCGCCAAGATGCTCGTCGGTTCGACGAGCGAGTCGGCGGCCAAGCACGTCGAGTGCGCGCTCGTGATCGTCCCCTGCGACGAGCCCGAACCGGTCACTCCTGACACCACCTGACCGCGGGTCAGCGGCGCCCACGAGTCAACGACGCCCACGAGTCAGCGGCGAGAGGTGACGCCGTCCATCCCGAAGGCCCGGACGATGCCATCGTTGGCACCGATCCGGTCCTGCGGTATGCGCGCACCCGTGCCATCGGCAAGGCGGGTCATCATCTCGAAGTTGGCCACCACTGCTGCTGCATCCACCATGACAGCCTCACCTGCCCGCGCAACGAGGGACAGGCGTGCGTGAGCGAGCGCGCCGACGTCGTGTGCAGTGCACGCCGTGGCGAAGTCGTACAACTCACGCGCCCACCGCTGATCAGGGTCGACAGCGCCCGCAGCGAGCCCCTCGAGGTCCACCGGCTCGCCGCTCTCCTGTCCGCTCCAACTGAGCATGACTGCGTGAGACACCGTTCAAAAGAAGCAGTCGCGTCGCTGCGCAACTCGCAATGCGATCAACTCCATCTCGGGTCGGGTGAGCGTGCCCCGGGTGAATCGCGGATCATCCATCTGCTCGTTGGTCATGTACTGCGCCCCCGCGAGACGCCAGGTGCGGGCATGTTCGGCGGGGAGCGCGGTGAACGCCTGCAGCACACTCGCCGTGCGGTCCGCCGGCGCCGCGACCGTCACCCAGTTCATGGTGGCAGTGGCGAGCTCGGGCGCGATCTCACCCGTCGGCGGGTCGTCGCTGCCCACAGGAAGGGTCCAGGCCTCGAGGCCGGCCGCGTGCCGGAACGACCGGATGGCCGCGACGGTGGCGGTGAGCGCCACGAGTTCGACCCACTCCAGCTCACCGATCCTGCCCACCGTCGACCGGTACCAACTGTCGGTCAGCGTGCCGGCGTGACACGCCACTCGGTGCACGACGTCATGAGCGGCCGTGGGAGCGGCGACGCGATCAGAGAGGCGGCCGAGCTGCGACGGCCCCACCCAGGGCGGTGCCGGCTCGGGATCGGCGAGGGCACGCAGCACGGTGCCGGCCAGCTCGACACGCTGACGGCCGGTGTAGCAGGCGCCCGACCTGGCGAGTTCGGCCCAGGCGTCGGCGTGGGTTGTCGCCAGGTCCTCTCGCACAGACGGCCGCCCCCGAGGTGTCATAGCCTCACGATATCCCTGCTCCCACCGGCCCCTTCGCAGCTGAGCAGTTCGCTGCGCGCACGATGCCCCGCCTCGGGCAGCCGACACGCCGCGTCCGCTTCGCTGCCGCCGGCGTGGCCCTCGGACTCGCCCTCTCGGCGTGCGGACCCGAGGTCGGCGCACCCACCACCACGTTGGAGACGACCACCACCTCCTCCACCTCCTCCTCCTCCTCCCACCACCCCCACCTCCTCCACCACCTCCTCCTCCTCCTCCACCACCCCCACCGCCACCTCCACCACCGTCGACGACCCGGCTCCCACGACATCGGGTGCCGACGGCGCTCCGGCACCGGCCGGTGCACTGGTGACGATCGGGAGTTCTGCCGCCGCCGCCACGCCGGCAGACCGAATCACCCCACCACCTCCGACCAACTGCGAGCGAGTGGCAACGGCGATCGCGAGCCGTCATCTGGTGGCATCGATGCAGGTGATCGTGCGCGGAGCGTCGTGGACCGACACCACCGTCACGCTCGAGGTGGCCACCCGCACCGCTGCGGGCTGGCGATGCGGGGCGACGATGCAGGCGCGTGTCGGGCGCACCGGGATGCGACCGCTCGCGCGAGCGCCGCAGCGGCGACGGCACGACGCCGTCGGGTGTGTTCCCGCTGGCCACGATGACCGCACCCGACGGACAGCGCTTCTCGTTCTTCGGCAACTCCCCCGACCCAGGCGTCACGGCCGGCACGTACCGACGGGTGCAGCGAGGGCGACTGCTTCGGGGCCACGCCGAACACACCCGGTTACGGGCACCTCCGCTTCGACACCAGCTGCCCGGGCCCCGACGACGAGTACCTGCCGCGGTTCGTGAACGCCTACACCAACGCCGCCCTCATCGGCGCGAACATGGAGCCCGAGGTGTCGGGCGATGCCCCGGGCGAGATCCCCTACGCAGCGGCGATCTTCCTGCATCGCCACGTCTATGTCAGCGGCACGGGCGGCCCGACGAAGCCCACGTCGGGCTGCGTGTCACTGGCCCAGGCCGAGCTCACATCGGTGCTGGTCGGTCTCACGAGCGGTGCAGTGTTCGCGATCGGGACCACGGACTGGCTGATCAGCGACGGCGTGATTTGGCTCGGCAGTAGCGTGACGTGATGCCGGTCTCTCGCTCCCATGTCGTCGACCCGGACCTCGCGTCCTACATCGCGGCGCACTCCACACCGCCCGATGAGGTGCAGCGGATGCTGATGACTGCCACCGAGGAGCGCACCGGCGGTGCGTCGGTGATGCAGATCGGCGGCGACCAGGGCACGCTGTTCGAGATGCTCGTACGTGCCACGGGTGTTCGGTCCGCGATCGAGATCGGCACGTTCACGGGTTACTCGGCGCTCAGCATCGCTCGAGGTCTCCCTGCCGGCGGACGGCTCATCTGTTGCGACGTGAGCGAGGAGTGGACCTCGATCGCCCGTGAGCACTGGGCGCTCGCCGGCGTCAGCGATCGCATCGACCTGCGCATCGGAGCGGCGCTCGAGACCATCGCAGAACTCCCCGACGACCTCCGCTTCGACCTCGCGTTCATCGATGCCGACAAGCCGAACTACGCGAACTACTTCGATGCGCTGTTGCCTCGAATGACCGACACGGGCCTCGTGCTGGTGGACAACACGCTGTGGTCTCGCCAGGTGCTCGATCCCGAGGCAACCGAGCGCGACACCGTCGCGTTGCGCGAGTTCAACACGAAGGTCGCGGCCGATCCTCGGGTGAGCTGCGTGATCCTCCCGATCGGCGACGGGGTCACGATGCTGCAGCGTCGCCCGGGCTGACGCCGTCGGCTCCACCCTCGCCCGCCGCCGGCGAGACCTGCGACTCACGCACCATCGCCCACACCGCGTAGAGCGGGTCGCCGTAGGTGTTGGCGGGGGTGCACAGCACGGCCTGCGGCTCGTGGTAGCAGCCGGCATGACGGAAGTACTGCCCGACCACGTGGCAGCGCTCTGCCTCGCTGATCGCGAGCCAGCCCCGCACCGCCTTGGTCGGAAAGCACCTGTTCGAGAACGTGCACACCACGGTGCCTCCCGGCCTGACCACGCGGGCAACCTCGCGCAGCACGTCGATCGGGCGCACGAGGTAGTCGATCGAGACGCAGCAGGTTGCCGCATCGAACCGGTCGTCGGGGAACGGCATTGCGGCCGAGGTGTTGAGGTCGTGCACCAAGAACGCGCTCGCCTGTCGATTGGCGCGCAGTTCGGCCTCGTTCATGCCCAGCACGACCAGCTCGGGCGGTGCCTCGACGAAGTGCGACACCCACGACGACATGAAATCGAGCACCGAACGCGCCGGCCCGGCACCGTCGATGCCGAGCTGACGGTAGAGACGGCCGACCGCGGCGACGGCGCGGTCGTCGATGTGGGTGACGAACCGGTCCGATTCGTAGAAGACCGGGTCGGGTGAATCGTCGATCCGCGTGAAGAACCCGTGGGGGAACTCGTCGTGCGGATCGACCGGTTGGTCGGGGGTTGCTTCGTCGGCGCTCACGTGTCCACCGACGGTCGGTCGATCAACTGGAGCAGATCCCATGGGTTGCCGTAGAGGTCCTCGAACACCGCAACGGTTCCATAGGGCTCGTTGCGTGGTGCCTCTCTGAAGCGAACGCCCGCAGCGGTCATCCGGGCATGGTCCCGGTCGAAGTCGTCGGTGTGCAGGAACAGCCACACCCGTCCGCCGCCCTGGACGCCGATCACCGAGCGTTGCTCATCGGAGTTCGCGTGGGCGAGCAGCAGGTCGGCCCCCGGCACGCCATCGTGTGCGGGCGGCGCGACCACCACCCAACGCTTCTCGTCGCCCAGATCGGTGTCCTCCCGCAGGGTGAACCCCAACCCGTCGACGAAGAAGGCGATCGCCTCGTCGTACTCACGCACCACCAGTGCCACGGTTGCGATCTTCGGCATCTGACCATTGTGCCCGAGGGCACGACGACGCGAGGTCGATCGTCGCGAGCGGGTCGGATACCATCGGCTCGCTACCACCCGCGAGGGGCAGGCCGCACGACCGCTGGGGGGCGTTCATGACCGGTAACTCGGTGACCGACTGGGCACGCGACTACGACATCTTCCATCCCGACTACATCGGCGACCCATTCATCATCTGGGACGACCTGCGGAAGAACTGCCCGATCGCCCACACCGACCGGTGGGGCGGCTCGTGGCTGCCCACCACCTATGCCGACGTGATGGCCATCTCGCACGACATCGGCCACTTCAGCTCGATCGATGTGGGTGTGCTGCCAGGTATCGAGGACGACGTCGAGAAGCCGCCGTCCGCCGGCGGTATCCCGGTGCTGCCACCCATCTCTGTCGACCCGCCGGTCCACACCTGGACCCGCCGCCTGATGCTGCCGTGGTTCTCGCACCGGCGCGTCGAGGAGCTCGAGGTGATCACCCGCGACCTGTGTCGGGGACTCGTGGACGGCTTCGTGGCCAACGGTCGTGCCGATGCGGCCGCTGACTACGCGGAACAGATCCCGGTGCGGATCATCTCGCTCGTGCTCGGCGTGCCCGAAGAGATGAGCGACAAGTTCACCGGCTGGGTGCGTGACGTGCTCGAGTTCGCCCACGACGAACGCCGTCGAGAAGCCGGCAGCGAGGCTGTCGGGCTGTACCTCTACGAACAGGTGCAGCGCCGCAAGACCGACCCGGGCGACGACCTGATCAGTGAGCTCGTGCACACCGAACACGAGGGAGACAAGCTCAGCGACGAGATCGTGCTCGGCATCGCCGCGCTCACGCTCATCGCCGGCGTCGACACCACCTGGTCGGCGATCGGTTCGTCGATGTGGCACCTCGCGACCCACGACGATGATCGCCGCCGTCTGGTGGCCGAGCCCGAGCTGATGCCCACCGCGGTGGAGGAGCTGCTGCGGGCGTACTCGCCCGTGACGATGGCGCGAGTCGTCACCGAGGACGTCGAGTTCGAAGGCTGCCCGATGCATGCAGGCGACAAGGTGCTCCTCAACTTCCCCGCTGCGAACCGCGACCCAGCGGTGTTCGAGCGGGCAGACGAGGTCGTGATCGACCGTGAGATCAACCGACACCTCGCGTTCGGCGCCGGCATCCACCGCTGTGCGGGATCGAACCTCGCCCGGATGGAGGTGCGGGTGGCGATCGAGGAGTGGCTGCGTCAGATCCCCGAGTTCCGGGTTCCTGACGGGGCCGAGGTCACGTGGGCGGGAGGCCAGGTGCGCGGTCCGCGGAGCGTGCCCGTCGTCTTCGGCTGAGGCAGGAACCTCGCCGCCCCATCGCCAACGCATCGATCACACGAGCAGCGCGCTGCAGGTCGAGGCCGCCGACAGGACCCGCCACGTCGGTTGGCCGTGTCACGGGTACGTGCGAAGTTCGATGCCATGGCCATCAGGGTCGCGGACGTAGATGCCGGTTCCGAGGCCTCGGGCACCGAACAACGGCCGTGGTGGCGCGACGTCACCGAACCGTCCGGATGAGGCGAGCTCTGCGAGGTCGACGCCGTCGACCACGAACGCGACATGGTGGACGTTCGTGCCGTCGATTGCTCCGAGCTGGAGATCGATGATCGTGTCCGCCGTGACGCGAACCGACACGAACGGGGCCTCACCACGGCGCCACTCGTCGAGCCGCACGACATCGAGACCGAGGAGATCGCGATACCACCGCACCGATCGCTCCATGTCGGTCACCAGGAACACCACATGGTCGAGCTCGCAGATCCGCATCGGGCAAGTCTGGCGCGACTTCTGCCTTCACGGGTGCTCGACCGGTGGTCCTGGCATCCGAACACGCGTTCGTGGTGTACTGGCAGCGTGTCGAACTCCCCTCCTCGATCGGCGACGCCGTTGTCGCAGGTCACGTTCTGCGTGCTGGATCTCGAGACCACCGGCACCGATCCGGGTTGGGACGACATCACCGAGGTCGGCGCGATCCTGGTGCGTGGAGGCGAGCGACTGGGCACGTTCCACACGCTCGTCGCACCGGGGCATGCCGGCATCGATGGCGTGCTGTTATCGCTGCTCGGCTTCGTCGGGACCGCAGTGATCACCGGCCACAACATCTCCTTCGACATCCGGTTCTTGAACGCCGCGCTGGCACGCGCCGAGCGCCCGCTTCTCGGCGACGGCGAAGTGGTCGACACGATGTACCTCGCCCGCGCACTCCTGCGCGACGACGCCGACGACTGCCGGCTCGGCACGCTGGCCGAACGCTTCCAGTTCGAGCACCGACCGTGCCATCGGGCGTTCGAGGACGCGGCTGCCACAGTCGATCTCCTGCACCTGTTGATCGAGCGCAGTTCCGCATTCGGTGTGACCGCGCTCGACGATCTGTGCTCGCTGCCCGCCCTCGCCGGACACAAGTGGGCAGCCAAACTGCGGCACACCACAGCGCTGCCGCGTGAACCGGGTGTGTACACCTGTCGTGACGAACACGACCAGGTGGTGTGGGTTGGTGTCGCCGACGATCTGCGCCGAGATGTGCGAGCGCTGTTCACCAAGGGCGGCAGTGCGATGCATGCGTCGGCGCTGCGGGACACCCACGGCTGGACGGTGCACCACCTCGCGACGCAGATCGAGCGGGACGTAACACGCGCTCGGTTGTTGCACACGCATCGACCTCGACTCCAGCGACGCGAACGTGGTGGGCGCTGACGCGGTGTACGTTCGGGTCGAGCCCACCGCACGAGGCGTGCAGACCGCTGCCCTTCGTGTCCCGAAGCCCACCGGGTGGCACCTCGGTCCGATCACCTCTCGCGCCACCGCCGCCGCTGCCACATCGGGCGTGCGCCGTCTGGCTGCGATGGGGGTGGACGTGCTTGCGGTGTTGCACGCCGCAACCGACGGCGATCCCCGCACACTCGACGATGCCTTCGATGCACTGACCATCGCCGCAGGCGACGATGCGGTGGAACTGGCCCTCCTGCGACGCGACCGAGCTGCGCTCCACGATCTGGCGAACATGCACCGCTGGGTCGAGGCGGCACGGTCCCACACCGGCACCTTTCACCTCGACGGTCACCGGGTGTCGGTGGTGCAGGGCCTCCTCCACGGCGAGCACCTCCCCCCTTCGTCGTCATCCATGCCGATGGCGGGCACTCCACTTCCCTGTGACCTGTTGGCAGAGGTGTTGATGGTGGCCGACGCCGTGGCATCGGCAGGTGAGGTGAACGAACTCGCGCTCAGCCCACCGCTCGGAAGCGCACCGGCACCTGGTTGAGGCCGAGCACGAAGTTCCCGCGACGCTGCTGCAACGGCTCATCCGTCGCGAGCTCCAGATGGTCGAGCCGACGCAACAGCTCCTCGAACAGCACCCGCAGTTCGAGGCGCGCCAACGGTGCCCCGAGGCAGTGGTGCCGCCCGTACGCGCCGAAGGCGACGTGGTCGTTCGGTGTGCGGCGGATGTCGAAACGGAACGGGTCGGTGAACACGGACTCGTCACGGTTCCCGCTCGGGTAGAGCAGCAGGATCCGGTCGCCCTCGCGTACCTGCTGTCCGTGTACCTCCACGTCTTCGGTGGCCGTTCGGTTCATGTTCCGCACCGGCGTCGCCCACCGCAACATCTCCTCGATGGCACCAGACATCAGCGACGGATCGGCGCGGAGCGCGGCGAGCTGATCGGGGTGATGAAGGAGTGCCGCCACCCCCGCAGAGATGACGTGACGCGTGGTCTCGTCGCCGCCGACGAGCACGAGCATCGTCTCGAACACCAGGTCGACATCGGACAGCGGCTCCTCACCGTCGGCCGGATTCACCACCAGGCTCACGAGGTCGGTGGCGCCGCTGCCGCGTCGCTGCTCGATCTTGTCGCTGATGTAGACCCACCACTCGCGCACGGCCTGTTCGACCTCGGCGCGCACCTCGTTCCCCCCGGTCGCGAAGAGGTCACTCCAGTGGAGCAACGTGTGATGGTCGGCTTCGGGGAGGCCCATCAGCTCGCCGATCATGTACATCGGCAGTGGCGTCGCGATGTCGGCCACGATGTCGCACTCCCCCCGATCGATCACGTCGTCGATCAGCTGGTTCACCTTGGCGCGGATGTAGGGCTCGTGGTCCTCCACGCGCCGACGGGTGAACCCGGCCGAGATCATCCGGCGGCGACGGGTGTGCTCTGGTGGATCGAAGTTGATCATCGACGGCACCGAGCTCTCCGGACGCGAGCCCTTGCCCGAGCAGAACGTACGCCAGTCGCGGCTCATCCGCATGATGTCGGCATGCGCCGCCGCACCCCAGATGCCGACCGTGTCGTCCCAGTACATCGGCGCCTCGACGCGCATCCAGGTCGTGAGCTCGTCGAAGTCCGCGTAGAAGTCCTCCGACAGCAGCTGGATCTCCGGTCGCGTCGGGTGGTCGGGCGTGCGTGTGCCGGCTCGATCGAAGGTGACGCGGAAGTCCTGGTACTGCTCGTCGGACAGGTCGAGGCCCGGCTCCGGTGGTTCGGGTGACGCTGCGCTCATCGGCCGATTCTCACATGGTGGAACTCACCCTGCCGTGCTGGCGCGCTGCGCGCTGGGAGCATGGCGCTGGTCGCCAGGATCCGGCCCAACCGCCTCGCTACACCACGGGTTGGTGTCGGCCGACCGAGGGTGGCTGCAACATGAGCCGCTGACGGGGGCTGCAACGATCGAGCACCTCCGGACCCCAGCCCGTGTACTCGCTCCAGCACAGGTGACCAGGTGCGTACTTGTAGAGCAGCGCAAGACGCTCGTGCTCGGCACGCCACGGCAACGTCCCGTGCGTGATCGCCTCGGTGAAGACCACCATGTCGCCGGCCTTCAACGGGACGGGCTTCACGAGGTCGTCCACGCCGTGGGGAAGCGGGAACGACGCTTTGTGCGAGCCCGGAACGCAGCAGAAGCCGGCGCCCTCGGGATGGTCGACCAGCGCCCACATCACCGCGATCAGACCGTGGTACGCGCGGTTGCCGCGGGCGACGTAGTACTGCGCCGGATCGAACGGTGTGCCGCCACCGTGCAGGCCGAGCCCCGTGGTGCCGGGCAGCATCTGGATGCCGTAGGCGTGATCGAGCCGCACATTGCCGCCGCACAGTTCTCGAACGAGCTCGAACACAGCGGTGTGGTCGATCAGCCACCGGAGCTCGGGGGCTTCTGCCAGGAAGTCCGTGAACCGCTGCGACGCGACGGTGGTGCTCGGCACGGGCCGTTCGAGCCGACCGCACACCTCCACCAACAGCTCGACGACATCGGCGGCGAGGGCACCGCGGCGAACGAGATACCCCTGGAGATCGAATCGATAGCGTTCGGCTTCGGTCAATGCGGCCACGGTCCGCACTGTAGACGGGGCTCCGCAAATCGACCTGGTACCGTCGCCCCGATGCCTCCTTTCGACCGAGATTCCTGGCCCGTGAACGACCGCGAGGCATTCCGAGCAGTCGTACGCAAGTGGATCACCGCCAACTGGTCGATCTCGATCACGATTCGCGAGTGGTGGCGCCGGTTGGCCGACGCGGGCCTCACCGTACCGACGTGGTCGTCACCGCTGGGTGGCATCGGTGCGACGACCACGATCCAGGGGATCATCGAGGCAGAGCTCGGCCGCATCGTCACGATCGCACCGCCGCTCTCGGGCGCTGGCGTGCACCTCGTGGGGCCCACGCTCCGTCAGCACGGTTCGCAGCAGCAGCGCGACCGATTCCTGCCGACGATCATCGACGGCACCTCGAACTGGTGTGTGCTGTTCGAGGAACCTGAGGCTCGTGACGACCTCGCCGGCGTGGTGTCGACCGCGACACGCGAAGGCGGCTGCTGGTCGGTCGTGGCCGTCAAGCTGTCCGCCGATGCCGATCTCGCCGATCGCGGCATCGTGTTGCTGCGCACGGAGGTGGGCTCCGTCGGCTACGACGGCCTGTCGTGCTTCGCGATCTCCCTCGACCAACCGGCCATCAGCGTGCAACGGCTCGCCAACGGGGGGTCGGTCGTCGTGTGCAACGGTGCCACCGTGGGAGCCGACGACCTCATCGGTGAGCCAGGTGCGGGATGGCCGGTGGCCCAGACCGTGCTCGCCCACCGCCAGACCAGCCTCGCCGGACGAATCCGTCGCGGTCTCGTGGATGTGCTGGCCGGCGAGAAGGCGGGCAACCTCGATCGCACCACCGGCGATGTGCTCACCCGGACTGCCCCGAGGCCGACCCCCGCGCAGGAGCGCCGGAAGCGGCCGTGATCACCGCCGACGGGCAGCGCCTGCGTGGCGCAATCGTGGGAGATGGACGGATGGGGAGGGCGCTGACCGCCGCCCTGCCTGAATGGGACGGACCGTTCGGGCGTGGCTTCGACGGCACCACCGCCGAGGGCACGGTCTACGACATCGTCATCCTCGCGGTACCCGACGGTGAGATCGCCCGTGCAGCCGCGGCGATAGGACCCGGACCACTCGTTGGCCACACCGCGGGCGCGATCGGTCTCGACGTACTTGCGCCTCACGAGTGCTTCGGTGTGCACCCGCTGATGACCGTGCCGCTCACGGGTGCGGCCTTCGGCGGCGCTGGTGCGGCCATCGCAGGTTCCACGACAGGTGCGCGATCCGTCGCGCGAGCGATCGCCACGGAGCTCGGCCTCGACGCGTTCGAGATCGCCGATGCCGACCGGCCCGCGTACCACGCAGCCGCGTCGATGGCCGCCAACTTCTTCGTGGCCCTCGAAGACGCAGCGGAGATGGTGCTGGCCACTGCAGGCGCCGATCGCCGCGTCCTCGTGCCGCTCGTGCAGGCTGCGCTCGACAACTGGGCGGCACACGGTGGCGCAGCAGCGCTCACCGGGCCGATCGCTCGCGGCGACGAGCCAACGGTCGCCCGCCAGCGCGTGGCGGTGGCCGAGCGCACCCCACAGTTGCTCGCGATGTTCGACTCGATGTGCGACGTGACCCGTGCGCTGGCCGCCCGGCGGGTGACCACACCCCCGCCACATTCGCAGGAGTCGTGATGGCCTACTGGTTGATGAAGAGCGAGCCCGAAGAGCTCAGTTTCGATGACCTCGTCGGCAAGCAGCGGGCGTGCTGGGATGGAGTGCGCAACTTCCAGGCGCGGAACTTCCTGCGCGCCATGGTGGTGGGAGACTTGGTGCTCTTCTACCATTCGAGCACCAAGCCCCCGGGCGTGGCCGGCATCGCATCGATCGATGCCACGGTCGAACCCGACCCCACCCAGTTCGACACACGGAGCCCCTACTTCGACCCGACCTCCGACCGAGCAGCTCCCAAGTGGGACTGGGTCACGGTGGCTCCCGTCCGCAAGCTCCGCTACGTGACGCTCGACGAACTCCGCACGATCCCAGAGATGACCTCGTCCCGCCTGCTGGCGCGAGGCAATCGGCTCTCGGTGATCCCGCTGAGCGAGGAAGAGTTCACCGCGGTCGTGCACCGCGCCGACGCCGGCTGACCACCGCCACAAGTCGGGACCGGCGGACGGGCTGCGGGTCGTTCGGCCCTGGCACGGCATGCATGCCGAGCGCATCCTGAAGGAACAACCCGATGGTGAGATCGGTCCGAGGAGGGGTCCATGAAGACGTCGCACGGTCCGGCGTTCGCCCCGGTGACGGCGAATGCGCACGTGTTGCAAGCCGTGCTCGAGCGCTTGCAGAGCGAACCGGAGGCCAAAGTCGCTTCGTACCGAGAGGGTGAACGCTTCGTCGACGTGTCGGTGCGCGAGTTCATCGAGCGCGTGCGCGGCGTGGCCCGTGGACTCATCGCGTCAGGCGTCGCGCCAGGCGAGCGGGTGGCGCTGATGTGCCACACTCGGTTCGAGTGGCTGGTGCTCGACTTCGCCATCCTCGCCGCCGGCGCGGTGACAGTGCCGATCTACGACACCTCGTCTGCCGAACAGATCTCCTGGATCATGGCCGACAGCGAGGCCGTGCTCCTGCTCGCCGAAACACCGGCGATGGCGGCGACGTTCGAAGCGCTCCGGCCCGACCTGGCTTCGTGTCGCGACGTTCTGGTAATCGACGGGTTGGCGGCCGACGCGTTGGCGACCGACGCGTCGGCGACCGACGACGGTGCACTCGACGAGCTCACCCGTCGTGGCTCCACGGTGCCCGATGCCGAAGTGGACCACCGCATCGCAGGTCTGTGTGCCGATGGCATTGCGACGATCATCTACACCTCGGGCACCACCGGGATGCCGAAAGGGTGCATGCTCACCCACGGCAACCTGTGTTCGAACGTGGCGCAGACGATCGACGCGCTCGGCGGGGAGGTGCGTCCGGGTGACACCGGCCTGCTGTTCCTCCCGCTCGCGCACGCACTCACGAAAACCAATGCCCTGTTCGCCGTCGCTGCGAGCGTGCGGCTCGGCTTTGCGAGCGACATCTCACACCTCCCGACGGAGCTGAAGATGTACAAGCCGTCGACGTTGGCAGCCGTCCCCCGCATCTTCGAAAAGGTCTACAACACCGCCAGCCACACCGCGCACCGCGAGGGCAAGGGTCGGATCTTCGAGCGCGCCGCGAACACCGCGATCCGCTGGTCGACGTCGAACAGCAGCGGACACGTGGCGCCATGGATCCGGCTGGAACATGCCGTGTTCGACCGGCTCGTGTACACGAAGATCCGCGCTGCGTTCGGTGAGCGGCTGCGCCTGTCGTTCAGCGGTGGTGGCCCTCTCGGCGAGCGCCTCACCCATTTCTTCGCCGGCATCGGTGTGAAGATCTACGAGGGATACGGCCTCACCGAAACCAGCCCCACGCTGACCGTGAACCGGCCGGGTGCATGGAAACCCGGAACGGTCGGCCGACCGCTTGCCGGTACGAGCATCGCCATCGCTGCCGACGGTGAGATCCTCGCCAAGGGCCCTCAGGTGTTCCCCGGCTACTGGCACAACGAGAAGGCCACCGCCGAGAGCTTCGACGACCACGGCTGGTTCCGCACCGGCGACATCGGCGAACTCGACGACGACGGCTATCTCCGGATCACCGGTCGCAAGAAGGAGCTGATCGTCACGGCCGCCGGCAAGAACGTTGCTCCGGCTCCGCTCGAGGACCGTCTCCGTGCGCACGAACTGGTGAGCCAGGCGCTGGTGGTGGGCGACGGCAAGCCGTTCATCGCCGCACTGGTGACCATCGATGCGAGCGCTCTTGCAGACTGGGCCAAGGAGCACAGCCACGAGGGCGATCCCTCCGACGAGATGCACACCGATCCCGCATTCCGTGCGGAGATCCAAGCCGCCGTCGATCATGCGAACGCATCGGTGTCGCGAGCCGAGTCGATCCGGTCGTTCGCGATCCTCCCCCGCGATCTCTCGATCGAAGCCGGCGAACTCACCCCGACACTGAAAGTGAAGCGCGCAGTCGTCATGCAGCACTACGCCGACGAGATCGAGCGCCTCTATGCCGGACGGCCTAATGATGCAGAGGCGACCGCCACCAGTGGCGAGTGGCGCTGACCGATCACCGCCCGGCGCGCCGTGACGTGGCGCAGAGACTCTGGCGTCAGGCGAGAGCGGCTTCGAACTCGGCTCGCGCATCGGCCCACCAGGCTCGTCGGCGGTCGAATCGGGTCATGCCACCCATCGCCTCCCACATCGCGATGAAGTTGGGGTCGCCGGCCTCGACGCGACGGAGGACGAACTGTCCGCCACGGGCCATCGAGCCGTCGAGGTGTACGAGCAAACGAGCACGGCCATCGGCATCGAGGCCATATGCGTCGGCGACGACGCGCAGTCGTGCCGGGAGATCGGCCGGCGTCCAACCGAGCCGGGCACCGTCGCCGTCGATCGGCACGCACATCCGCGCGAAGGATGCCAGGTCGTACGTCGGGTCGCCCGGCCCGGCGAAGTCGAAGTCGAGGAGACCAACGGCTCGGCCGTCGCGGAACACGACGTTCTCCAAGCACACGTCGTTGTGGCACACGATCGGCCCGCCATCAGGATCGGCCATCTCGTCGCTCCAGCTGTCGGCAGGATCTTGGATGTACGACCGAGCGGCGTCGTGCAGTCGACGGATCAGGCGCGCGACCGAGGCGAGCGCTGCGTCGCTCTGCGCCCAGGCTGGATACGGCGGCACGGCGACGTCGCCCGCGATGAAGCGCAGACGTTCACGACCGTCGGGGTCGACACCGACCGGATCCGACGCGCCGTCGAAGCCGGTGTCGCGCAGTGAACGGAGGAAGCGATGAATCGTTGCGGTGTGAGGGTTCGACGGCCGAAGCACGAACTCGCCAGATCGCATCACCGAACCGGCATTGGCGACACCACCCTGCAGTTCGATCTCCACCACGCCAGTATGACGTCCGACAGGCGGCCGTCAGCCCGCGGCGGCGAACGATGCCCGCACCGGACATCATGCAGCCCGCTCGGCCACCAACTGCTCGGCGAGCGAGCGGATTCGACGGCAGGCCTCGGTCATCACGTCCACCTCGACCGTCAGTGCGAGGCGCAGATGACCCGCCCCACGCGAACCGAAGCTCTCCCCCGGCATCACCACGACGCCACACTCGTCGAGGAGGCGCCACGCGAAGTCGACGCCGCTGAGGCCGGTCGGTCGCACGT
This sequence comes from uncultured Acidimicrobiaceae bacterium, assembly GCA_963791635.1. GTDB lineage: Bacteria > Actinomycetota > Acidimicrobiia > Acidimicrobiales > Ilumatobacteraceae > VFMC01. The sequence continues at coordinate 45,489 of CAWBTC010000015.1, read as the reverse complement.
CGGCCATCACGAACATGCCGCCCTCGGGCATGTGCACGCTGACGGCGGCAGATCCGGCCAGGGTCGCAACCATCGCCTGCGCCCGTTCGCGGAACACGTTGCGTTGGTGAGCGACCTCGGGATGCGTCTCGGAGAGCGCCACCACGACCGCATCGCACAGAAACGGCTGGATGCCGAACAGCATCGTCTCGGACACGAGCGTGAGCCGACGGATGAACTCCTCCGGCCCCGCCGCCCATCCCGAGCGAAACCCGGGGAGTGCGTGCGACTTCGAGATCGACGCCACCGACACCGAGCGGTCGCGTAGCTGGGCCCGATCGAACGGCGAGGCGAACGGCACGTCGAAGGTGAGGTCCGCGTACACCTCGTCACACACGATCCATAGGTCGTGGCGTTCGCACACCTCACCGATCGCATCGATCTCAGCCGCCGTCAGCACGGCACCAGTGGGGTTGCCGGGGGTGTTGAGCAGCAACACGCGCGACTCCGGCGTGATCGCGGCTTCGAGCGCCGCTGCCGTGAGGTGGAAGTTCTCCTCCGGCAGGGTGGGCACTGCGTTGAACCTCGCTCCGCTGGAGGCCACCACCGCTTCGTACGTCGCGTAGTACGGGTCGGGCACGAGCACCTCGTCGCCGGCCTCGACGAGCGTGTTCATCGCCGCGTAGAGGGCGTGTTGGGTGCCCGACGTGCAAGCGATGTTGTCGCGGGTGACCTCCAGACCGCCGCGTCGAGACAGGTGACCGGCGATGGCATCGAGCGTGGCGGGCTCGCCCTTGCCGGAGGTGTACTTCGTCCGGCCGGCTCGGAGCGACGTGATCGCTTGCTCCACCACCGCCGGGGGCGGGGGCAGGTCGGGCTCTCCGATCGACAAGAAGATGAGGTCGGCGCCGTGGTTGGCGCGTTGGCGACCAGCGATGTGGACCGCCCAGTTGGCGGCGCCCATCCCATCGAGACGGTCGGAGATCGATGCGTACTTCATGGCACCCCGAGCCTACGACGCCACGTCGGGCCCGGCCTCGCCGCACAGGTGCCGGTGCCACCATGCAGATGGCCGGATCCCGCTCCCAGCCTGGCGATCAACGCGTGAGAATGGGGCCATGCTCACCGCACACGACCAATGCACGAGGTTTCGATCACTTCACACGAGCGGAACCTTCGTGATGCCGAATCCGTACGATGCCGGAACGACCCGGCTGCTCACGGCGATCGGCTTTCCGGCGCTGGCCACCACGAGCGCTGGTTTCGCATCGACGCTCGGTCAGTTGGACATGACCGTCGAGCGCGATCAGCTCGTCGAACACGTCGGTCGATTGACGGCGGCAACTCATCTGCCGTTCAACGTCGACTCGGAGCGTCTGTACGGTGACGACGCTGCCGGCATTGCCGAGTGCGTCGACCTGCTCGGCAGCGCGGGGGCGGCGGGTTGCTCAATCGAGGACTGGAACCCGGCGACCAACCAGATCGATCCGATCGGTGTCGCTGCTGAACGGGTCGGCGCAGCAGCGGACGCAGCACGCTCGATCGGCATGGTGCTCACCGCCCGCTGCGAGAACCATCTCCACGGCGTCGATGACCTCGATGACACCATCTCCCGCCTGTGCGCCTACCGCGACGCCGGCGCCGAGGTGGCCTATGCCCCCGGTCTCGTCGACCTCGACCAGATCCGCAGCATCGTGATCGCTGTGCGGATCCCAGTCAACGGGTTGATCCTCGCCGGCGGCCCATCCATCGCTGAACTCGCAGAGGCAGGGGTGCGCCGGGTCTCGCTGGGCGGCTTCTTCGCGAACGTCGCCAACGCCGCTGTCATCAACGTGGGCAAGCAGTTGTTCGAGGATGGCACCATCACCCCTCCGCCCCTTGATCGCTCACTCGTCCGCACGGCGTTCACCAGGTGACACCATCTGCCACCGCTCGGCCGCGTTCACGTTGGCTTGCCGGACAGAACCGGCTGACGACGAACGCCACAAACCACTCCGATCGCCCTCGAGACGGGGCAGACGATCTCGCGTGAACTTCACGCAGATGCGCCGCTGTAACGGCGGGTGCCGCGTCTCCAGACGAACCTCGTGACGGCGAAGGCGACGATGAGGAAGCCGACGGTGATCAGGCCGCGTTCCAAGGTGAGCCGACCCGTGAGCGATTCCGATGGCACGGTGACGGCGAATCCGATCGGCACCAGATAGGTCAGCGACAGGCGCAACCACGCCGGGTACACCGTGACCGGATACTGCCCGGCCCGGTACAGGCCCGTGAACAGCTCCTGCACCTCGTTCATCCGCACGAACCAGAAGGCGCCACTCGTGACGACCAGCCACAGGCAGTACACCAGGGTGCTCCCGGCAGCGAGGCTGGCGGCGAACGCAAGAGCATCGAGGACACCGACGGAGGCATCGAGCCCTGTCACTCCCCACCCGAGCACGATCAGTCCCGACACGACGTCGGTGAGGCGCCACACGCTGAACTCGCGCACGCTCGAGAGCAGCTGCGAGTCGACCGGCTTGGTGAGCACGTAGTCGAACGTGCCTTGGCGGACATCCGTCATCACCCGGCCCATGTTGGGCTCGATCACGAACCCGATGATCCCACCGACGATCGTGAAGACGCCCATCACGACCAACAACTGCGGACGGGTCCAGCCGTCGAGCGTGTCGGTGCGATCGAAGATCAAGGTGAGCACCACGAGTCCCGTTCCGAGCGTGACGGCCGACTCGATCAGTTGGATCACGAAGTTCGCCCGATATTGCAGCTCGTTCATCACGCTGAGCCGGAGATGGAGGCCGACGAGGCGGATCCCGGCGAACCTGCGCCCCTCCAGCAGGCGGTCGGCAGGCACTGGCGCACTCATCCGTTCACCGAGGTGTACGCCTTCACACCACGGCGCCACATCAGGTTCACGCCGATCGCACCGATCGCGATCCACATCAGCTGGCGAAGCAGTCCCTCGACAAGTTCGGTGCTGCTGATCGGGCCGACGAGCGAGGTGATCGGGAATCCGAAGGTCGACTCGAACGGCAGGAAGCCCATGACGCTCTGCACCCAGTCGGGCATCAGCGACACCGGGAGGAGCCGACCCGACAACAGCAGCTCGAGCGCGAAGTAGACCTGGAAGATCGCAGTCACGCGGGTGGTCCAGAACGTGATCATGCCCAGCATCCAGAGCAGCAAGGAACGAATCAGGTAGGCGCCCCAGATCGCGACGGAGAAAGTGGCGATCTGGGCGATCGACGGAGACAGCTCGGGATCGAAGATCAGGGCCAACACCGCAGCGATCGGCAGCCACAGCACGATCACCACCACCTTCCACCCGACGAACTGGCCGAGGTCGTAGTGGATCGGGTGGATCGGCCTCACCAACTGCGCCGACAACGTGCCTTCGCGAATGCGTTCCTCCCAGCCGAAGGGTGTGAAGACGATGTTCATGTTCCGCACGAGCGTCCAGACGATGTAGTACGCGGCGAACGTCGCCGCTGTGTAGCCGCCGATCTCGCCACCCTGCTGGCGAGCGATCGTCGACCACACCACGAGGTAGATGACCGGCTCGGTCACCATGCCGATCATGTAGAAGTAGTTCGCCGCCCGGTACTGGAACTGCTGCATGACCGCGACGCGGGCGAGCGTCGCGTACAGCCGCACCATCGACCGCACCCGTCCCTCGCGCGGCTCACCGTCGAAGGTGAGCGCATCCGTCACTGCTGCACCGCCCCACTCGCGAAGGCGAGCTCGATCACGTCGTCGATCGGTGGGTCCTCCACCGTCAGGTCACGCACGTCGTGCTCCGACAGCAGCCGTGCCGTCACCGACGCCGTCTGACTGCGTTCGATCCGCAGCGTCGTGCGGGTACCCGTCTGCTCCATCACCTGGCCGAAGCCCGACAGGTCAGTCGGTTCATCGAGGGTGACGACGATGGTCTTGTGGCTCGCGAATCGCTCGGACAGATCACGCAACGGGCCGTCGAACAGGATCACCCCGTGGTGGATCACGATCACCCGCTCGCACAGCGCTTCCACGTCGGCCATGTAGTGGGTGGTGAGCATCACGCTGGCGCCGTGGCGCCTGTTGTAGTCGGCGAGGAAGCCGCGGATCCGGCGCTGCATCGTGACATCGAGACCGAGCGTCGGTTCGTCGAGGAACAGCACCTGCGGCCGGTGCAGCAGGGAGTTTGCGATCTCGGCCTTCATCCGCTCACCGAGGGAGAGGTTGCGGACCGGTTTGTCGACGAGGGAGCCGATGTCGAGCAGCTCGATCAGCTCATCGCGCTGTGCGAGGAACGGTCGTTCGGGCAACCGGTAGATCGCTCGGGTGAGCTGGAAGCTGTCGAGCGCCGGAAGGTCCCACTGCAGCTGATTTCGGTTGCCCATCACGAGGGTGATCTGCTGCAAGTAGTCGCGATCGCGCCGCCACGGTTGGAAGCCGAGCACACGACAGTCGCCGGATGAAGGGTGCAGCAGTCCCGACAGCATCTTCAGCGTTGTCGTCTTGCCGGCACCGTTCGGGCCGAGGAAGCCGACCACCTCGCCAGGCTGGATCGTGAAGCTCACCTTGTCGACCGCAGTCACCTCGCGCCGTTGTCGCTTCAGCAGGCTCTTCGCGGCAGCCGCCAGGCCGGGGTCGCGTACCGGCACCTCGAACACCTTGCCGAGTCCATCCACGGCGATCACTCCGTCAACCATCCGCGCAACCTAGCCCTGAGCTCCGACGTCTCCGACGAACTGCCGCAGCGTCGGGTACTCGTGGAGCGGGTCGGTGACCGAAGCTTCCCAGTGATCCCGGTGGTCGGGGCAGGCGAGTCGGTAGTACGCGATGCGGCGGATGGTGGCGCTCGTGTTGCCTCCGGTGTTGTGGCCGAGGAGGAAGTGGGCGAGCAACAGATCACCGCGTCGAGCGAGTACCGGGTGCGCCGGCCCGTACTCCAGAGGCGGATCGAGAAAGCATCCGTGCCCGCTCACGGGGAGCAACGACATGGTCCCCCGCTCACGGAGTGCCCGCGCGTGCATACGGTGCGAACCCGGCCACACCCAGAGGTTGCCGCGGTCCGCTTCGGTCTCGTCGGAGAGGTAGATCGCCCCGAGCATCGTGAACGTGTGCGGCCGTACATCCTCGGGCCGATGCCCGTCGATGTGCGGCGCACCCGGCACGTGCGGATACGGCGGGACGTTGAGCGCCAGCTGGATGTGGCCGAGCGCGTGGTCGACCGTGTTCGGCGCGACGAGCTCGTTGGCCAAGGACAGTGCAGGCGACGCGCGCAACGCAGCGTCGGACGCTCGAAGCGTGGATGGTGGCAAGAACCAGAAGTGTGGGCCGGCTGTCCCCGGTGGCGGTGCTGAGCCCTCGACGAGCCGATCGACTTCCGCATCCACGTCTCGGAGCAGTTCCTCGCTCACCACGCCGCGCAGGACCACGAACCCGTCTTGGGCGAACTCGCGTCGTTGCGCATCGCTGAGCACACGCCAACGGTACAAATCGAGACGTGGTCTGGCGTTCGACTTTCCTCCGAGCGTCCAGCGCGGGTGCCGATCCCGAGCAGCGGGTAGTCAGGCACGGCATCTCGGAACCATGACGATCGAGAGACCTGACCGCGACACGCGTGGGGTGAGGGAGTACAACTGCACTCATGGAGCGTCGTGCGGTGTTCTCTGCATGGGTGGTACTCGGCCTGATGGTTGCCGGCTGCGGATCGGATGACGGTCGGGCGTCTCCGCCGACCACGCTGGCCGCGACGACGACACCGACCAACACGTCGCCGCCCGACACCACCTCGCCCACCACGACCACATCGTCGACGACCACATCGTCGACCTCGACGACGGGACCGGTCTTCCCCCCATCGACCTCGCCGCTGATCGAGTTCGCCGAGTCCTGCATCGAGCATCCCACGACCCGCGAGGCACCGACCTACGACGAGACCCGGCTCGATTCCTTCGGCCCGCTCGGAGTGGCGCCCGCGATCGAGTTCTCGGTGCCCGACGGGCCACCCCAGCCCGAAGGCGTCGCGTCCCAGACCAACGTGAGCGTCACCCGCATTCCGGGCGGCATGCTGGTGCAGGCATCGGCGGGTGGTGGCAACGCCGAGCGCGTTCTGACCGCGATCGACCACGACGGCACGGTGCGATGGCAACGATGTTTCGACGGCGGATACGGCTACGTCATCGCCGCCGATGCGTCGGCCGGCCCGACCGAGGCACTTCTCTACGACGACATGAACTTCGACGGGACCGCCATCGGTGCCACGACGGTGTTCTCCCTCGCCGACGGCCGTGAGACGAGGTCGCTCACGGACGTGATCGCAGACAGCGTCTGGCCCTCATCGGCGGAGCCGCTCACGATCGTGGCCAACGGCATGGGCGGACCCGGGCGACGGCTCGTGCTGCTGGCGCCCTCCGGGGAACGAGCACCCGACTCTGCCGATCCGGTGGCCGTGCTCGACCTCGTCGACATGACCGTCTCGACGGTGCCCTTCCCGCCGGCGCCCGAGTTCGACGTGAGCTACCCGGGCTTCGTGACCATCGATGATCAGGATCGGATGATCCGGATCGACTCGCCCACATCCGGCCTTTCGCGAGCGACGGCGATCTTCGTCGACGGCGACTGGGTCACCGATCCGCGGCTGCTGGCCGAGGCGACCCCCATCACGGTGTCGGCCTGGGTGGAAGAGACGCCGGTGCCGGGCCTCAACCCGTTGACCGCGCTCGACGCCCGCGGGGATGTCGTCTGGACACGCGACGACCTCCTGATCCCGGGAGGAGAAGGCTTCTGGTTCGGCGTGGTCGACGACGTGCTGCTGGCCGTCACCTGCGTCAAGCACACCATCATCGACGGCTACACGCAGTGCGACCAGCTCCGCACCGGGGCGTACGACGTCGCCACCGCCACGGCGATCTGGGAGCGCGCCGGCTACCACGCATCGGCGATCAGCGGCGACGGCTACGTCCTCGCCCCGATGGAGAACGGCGGTTGGGAGATGCTCGACCTGCGCACCGGAGAACGGGCTCAGGACGATCAGGTGTGGGATCAGCCGTTCGCGTTCTCGACCGAGTGCTGCGGGGGCGACACGACCCAGCGCGCCGAGCGCCACGGCGGCATCGTGCTCACCGTCAGCGAGGGCATGGTGCGCATCTACCTGCCTCAGTGGGCCGGCCACCCCACCGTGTCGCTCGAGCTGATCTGACGCCTCACGCTGCTGTGACCGTGAGGGTTGCCGGAAGCGATACAAGCCGTGTCGCCGCAGGTTGCTGCAGGTAGTCGACGACGGCCACGGCGATCACCTCGTACTCGCCAGGTGGCAGCACGTATCCGTTGGCCGGGATGCAACTCGCGGTCCCGACGAGCAGTGCAACCTCGAGCGTCTCGCCCGGTGCCAGCACCCCGCCCGCACCGACACCCGCGATGTTCCCCGAGTAGGTACCGACGACCTCGGTCGTTCCCGGCAGCACGACCACACCGACGAGCGGATCGCCCGTCTCGAACGACACATCGCTCGTCCCGGTGTTGGTGAACACGACCCGACCCTCTGTGGCTTCCCCGGCGACAACGGCGCCCGATCCGAGACTCGGCTCAGCGACGAGACCGTCCATGCCCGTCGGACCCGCGATGTCGGCGGCACAGGCAGCAACCACCTCCGTCGACGCTGCGAGCTCCGCCGGCATCGGGTAGGGCAACAGTCCCACCTGCACCTCGACGGCCGCGCCGTACGCTGCGATGAGATCGGCCGCGAAGGCTTCACCATCGGCGGTCACCGTCACGTTCACCGCGCTCGCCCCCGCTCCGACGCCGACCACCGGGCCTCCGGGCACCATTGATCGCTGGATCTCCTGGGCGATCGCCTGCAGCTGTCCGCCGCTGAACGGCACCTGGCAGATGAGCACTCGGTCGGGATCGGCAAGCTGCGGTCTGAGTGCGTCCTGGTGCGGTGCCAGATCACCGGTGAAGCCCACCACCACCCGGGGCGGGTCGGAGCTCCAATCGAGGTACGGCTGCGTCGAGACCTCTGGGTTGGCAGCGGCGTACTGGTTGATCACGCCGATGTTGCGCTCGGCCATCGCCGAGCCCTCCGTCATCTCCTCCTCGTCGGCGAAGATCGCCGACGGCTCCGAATCCGGACACGCCTGCGCCGGATCGACAGGTGAGGGCGACCGTCCGGGAGCGACGAGGGTCGACGCCGTCGGAAAGGTGGCGGTCGCATCCGGCGGTACGTCGAGGTTCGTGATCCCGGGGGCCGCCGTCGACGCCGAGTCGGCGCCCCCGGTGGATTCCGCCGGGCTGCCACAACTGGCGACCGTGAGGATCGTCATCGCAGCGAGCACCGCTCTCATCGCACCATCCTGCCCCACGGTCGCGCGCACCTGCAGTCGCGGCCCGAAGCAACGGTCAGGTCGTCGCGGTCCACACCCCGACGATGAGCCCGTTGCACGGTCCCACCAACAGCGCGGCGATGGCGTCGCGTTCGGCCGTGTCGACACTGAGACCCCACCGAGCCTTGATGCCGAGCCAGTTCGAGATGAAGCTGCACACGAACCCCGGATTGCTCGGTGTCCACGAAGCCGGGTCCCGATCGCCCTTGGCGGCGTCGGCCGCGAGCGACGAGATGATCAACGTGCGCGGGTCGCTCAGGTCGTTCGCGAATCGGGTCCGCTGTCCGATCGACCACCCAGCGGCTCCCGACTCCCACGCCTCGCGAAGCGCGACGACGTGGTCGACCGCGACGGACGACGCCGACGTCAGGCCCACTCCGTCGTAGAACGACGTCCAGTCCCCCGTTGTCACCACACACTGGGCCGGCGTGGCCGGCACGTTCACCGGGTATGCGAGCAGGATCAGCTCACGGGTCGTGCACCCGGCCGGTCCGATGGTCCAATGGGGGAAGGCGGCCTGGACATCGGCGAGCGGCGTCACCACTTCGGGCTCGACGCGAAGGTTGGCGAGGACCAGCGTTCCGAGCAGATCGCTCGACCGGGCGGTGGTACCGGTGAACCAGCCTGCCGCGTCGGCGAGAAGTTGGCCACCGCTCTGGGTGAACAGCGAGAACCGCCCCGCGGTGCCCAACGTGGTGTATGCCGCGTTCGGGATCGTCTGCCCGGTGCGCTCGGCGTTGATGTTCGAAGAAGCACCGGCAGTCGCTCCGCCGGTGGGGAACGCCTGGACGAAGCCAGCCGCGGTCGATTCGGTCACCGTGAGGTTGAGCGCCAGGGCGGCCGCCCCAGCCGGGATGCCCAGCCGCCCCGCGGTCTCGACGGTGACCGAGCCACCCGCTGCGATCGGACCGATCACCGGCGTGATCGCCGCCTGGCGGGTGTCGAGCAGCCGATCGGGGGTGACGGGAACGAACAGACCATCGCTCGACGGGATGCTCGCCGGGCCCGTGAACACACCGGCGACATCGACGATCACGTGGCCACCGGACTGCGAGAAGATGGTGATCGTGCCGTCCTGACCGACAGGGGCGATCACCTGGTTCGAGATGGTCTGACCGGCACGCTCGACGTTGAGGTTCGACGACGCTCCGAGTTGGCCTGCACCGGTCGGCAGCACCTGCCAGTAGCCGGGCGCCGTCGCAGAAGTCACCGTCACGTTGGCGACCACGGCGGTCACCTGGCCGGCGCCGGCCACCCCTCCGGGCAGATCCCCTCCCCTTGCGACCGGCACTCGAATCGTTCCGCCAGGGGCGAGCGCGAACAGATCGATGGGTGGAGACGGTTGTTTCGTTCCACCCGGCAACGAGTTGCAGGGGATGTTGTCACGATCGGCATCGAGGCGTGCCGGGTCCATCCACCGGTCATGTGTCCAGAACCAGCGCCATGCCTCGTCCCACGTGGCGAAGTCGCTGCAGTTCTTCGTGTCACCGGGATCGGCGACCGGCACCTTGAACGGGTCGCGGGTGTCGAGCACCCGCACGGGCGATGGGGCGGGCAACGGGGAGTAGCGGCCACTGGTGACGACCGTCGCCGGGGTGAAGTACCCGAACAGGTCTGCGATCACGTGCGCGCCGGACTGCACGAAGATCGACACGCGACCACCGGCGCCCAGCGGCACGGTCACCTGATTCGGGATCGTCTGGCCTGCGGCCCCGACGTTCAGATTCGACGACGAGCCGACGACGCCGGAACCTGTGGGGAGCACCTGCACGAAGCCCGGCGCGATCGCCTCGGTCACGGTCACGTTCAGCACGACGGCCGACACCGATGTCGACGGCACACCGAATCGGCCGGCCACCTGGACGTCGACGAGCCCACCAGCGCGCACGATCCCCTCCACGCCGTCGTCAGCGGGGCCGGACCCCGGCCGCGAGTCGAGCAGACGTGCGGGTGTGACCGCGATGAAACGCGAACCGTCCGGTGCGGCGTGTGCCGTCTGCGGCGGCGCTCCACCCCACACCGTCACTCCCGCCAGGATCCCGAACGCTGCTGCCATCGTGAGCGATCGCTTCATGCCGGCGATGGTAGGCACCCCCGCCCGAGCGCGCAGTGCCGGCCCTGTCCTCAGCGGTCCTCAGCGGTCCTCAGCGGTCCTCAGCGGTCCTCAGCGGTACTGCACGCCAGGCAGCACGCACAGTGCCTCGAAGGCAAGGTTCGCAGCAAGCAAGGCGGTGTTGCCACTGGGGTCGTACGGCGGGGCGACCTCCACCACGTCGGCGCCGACGAGCTGGAGGCCACGACAGCCACGGATGATCTCGAGGCCCTGGGGGCCGGTGAGACCGCCGATCTCCGGCGTGCCGGTGCCGGGCGCGACAGAGGGGTCGAGACCGTCGACGTCGAAGCTGAGATAGCACGGGCCATCTCCCAGCTGTGCCCGCACCTCCTCCATCAGCGGCGTCAACGAGCGATGCCAGCACTCCTCCACCTGCACCACCCGGCCACCCTGGTCGCGCATCCAGTCGAAGTCCTCGGCCGCGTAGCCGGTGCCGCGCAGCCCGATCTGCACGGTGCGGGTCGGATCGACCAGTCCTTCGTCGATCGCATGTCGCAGCCAGCTGCCGTGGGTGATGCGTTCACCGAACATCGCCTCGTTCACATCCGCATGGGCGTCGACGTGGACCATGCCCACCGGGCCATGTGCGGCGTGGACGGCCCGCAGGATCGGGTACGTGATCGTGTGGTCGCCACCGAGCGAGATCGGCACGGTGCCATCCGCGCAGATCGGCAGGTAGTGCTCGATGATGATGTCGATGCTGGCTGCGAGGTTGAACGTGTTGAGCGCGACGTCGCCGAGGTCGCCGATGTCGAGGCTGTCGAACGGCGCTGCTCGCGTGGCCATGTTGTACGGGCGCAACAGGCACGACTCGGCGCGGATCTCACGCGGCCCGAAGCGCGCACCGGAGCGATTGGACGTGCCGATGTCGAGCGGCACACCGACGATCGCTACGTCGAGATGCCGATGCTCGGGATCGACCGGCGCAAGTCGCATGAACGTGGCCGGCCCGCCGAAGCGAGGCATGGTGTTGCCACCGAGTGGCTGCGGACGATCAGGCATGGCGGGTACTCCAGACACCCCAGGATCATGCCCGACCGACACGACCTGAGGATCACATGGAAGCGAGTCCTTCCGAACGCGGCGCGACCCTGCTGGCTGCAATCCCCGTCTGACGCGTCTGCCGGACGTCGGCGGATCAGATCGGTGAGCGAGACTGGACACATGGACGTGTACCTGGAAACCGAGCGGATGGTGTTGCGACGGTTCACGGCCGACGACCTCGAGCTGATCATGGCGCTCGACAGCGACCCCGAGGTGAAGCGCTACATCGACGGCGGCGTGCCGGTGGATCGGGTCGAGTCGCAGGAGATGCTCGATTGGTGGCTCGCCTACTACGAGCGTGGAGATGCCTACGGCTTCTGGGCAGCGATCGAACGATCGACGGGCGAGTTCCTCGGCTGGTTCCACTTCCGCCCCGGCGAAGGAGCCGGCCCGTTGGAACCAGAGCTCGGGTATCGCCTCCGTCATGGATCCTGGGGCCGCGGGTTCGGCACCGAAGGATCGCGGGCACTGATCCACAAAGGCTTCATCGAGCTCGGCGCCGACCGCGTCTACGCCACGACAATGGCCGTGAACATCGGCTCACGACGCGTGATGGAGAAGGCGGGCATGCGTTTCGTGCGCACGTTCCACATGGACTGGCCGATCAGTATCCCCGGCGACGAGCAGGGAGACGTCGAGTACGCGATCACGCGCTCCGAATGGGAGACCGATCGCACCCAGTAGGTCGTTCTGTGTCGAGTGGTGGTCGTCCAGCGACGACAGCTCGACAAAGAGCCAGCGTGCCGGAAACCGGGCTCAGCCTTGGGCGCGTTCGTTCCGTTCGGCCTTGGCGACGATGGTCTCGATGCGTCGTGCCCGGGTGTCGGGCTTGCCGGCGCTGATCAGCCACCACAGCATCTGTTTCGCGCGCGCTCGCCGGGAACGTGTTCCATGCGGCGCGAGCTGTTGCGTTCCCATCGAGCGCAGCGGTGAGGTCGTCGGGTTCGAGGAGGTCTTCCACCGGATCGAGGATCGTCCACCAACCGTTCTGCTTCGCGACGTCGACGGCGCGGCGACCGGCATCGGTCAGCAGCCCGACCGCTTCCAGCTCCGCCACCCGCTGCCGATTCAGGCGGGTCCACGTGCTCTTGGGTTTGCGAGGCGTCATGAGCTGCAGGCCGCGCTCGGCATCAAGGGTGTTCACCGTCGAGTCGATCCAACCGAAGGACAATGCCTCGAGAACGGCCTCGACGTACGGGACCGATGGCTTGCCCGTGGCCGACCTCCACGAGCACAGCCACACGCCCCTCGCCGACTGGTGATTGGCAACGAGCCACGCCCGCCATTGAGCACGCGTGCAGCGCGTGATAGATCGGTAGGTCGTACTTCCAGATCCCGGGGTGATCCGATGATGAAGCGGGAAAGGTGGACGCTGGGACAGTGGCCATCGACGAAAGAGTAGGCAGCGGGCCTCGACACCGCCTGCGGCCAAGATCACCACCGACCCGAATCGATCCCAGTTCGACGATCCGGATGGGTCAAACTGTCACCCGTGACGATCGAGATGACCCCCATCGGCGTGGTGCGCAATGCACGCACCGAAGCGACCGACGACGATTGGGATCGGGTCGACAGCGTGATCCAACTCGACCTCGACGTGCTCGGCGACGCAGCGACGGCTGGGCTGCGGTCGTTCTCCCACGCGGAGGTCGTGTTCGTGTTCGATCGAGTTGGCGTCGATGGTGTGGTTCGCGGGAGCCGTCGCCCCCGCGGGAACCCAGAGTGGCCGGAAGTGGGCATCCTCGCCCAGCGAGCGAAGAACCGGCCGAACCGAATCGGCACCACGGTGTGCGAGATCATGGCCGTCCGGCCTGGAGGCATCGTGGAGGTGCGCGGACTCGACGCGATCGATGGAACTCCGGTGCTCGACATCAAGCCGTACATGGCCGAGTTCGGTCCGAGGGGAGATGTGATCCAGCCGGACTGGAGTCGCGAGCTGATGAAGGACTACTGGACGCTCGGCCCCGACGACCACCAGGTCCCCGATCCCGAGGCATGGCTGGCCGAGGTGCGCCGCTCGCCCTCCGATGGCGGACGGCTCGATCTGATCGTGCGCCGACCATCCGCGAACGAACGCGAAGTGCTCACAGCAGGCCACCTCGACGCCGCCCTCGGGTTGGTGGGCGACAACTGGCTGGCTCGGGGCAGCCGCTCCAGCGCGGACGGCAGTGCCGAGCCCGACGCGCAGCTCAACATCATGAACATCCGATGTGCGCGGCTGGTGGCCGGTAGCGACGATCGCGTGCCGTTGGCCGGCGACCAGCTGTTCGTCGACCTCGACCTGTCGCCCGAGAACTTGCCGGAAGGGACGCGACTACGGATCGGTTCGGCGGTGATCGAGGTCACGGCGAAGCCGCACACGGGGTGCGCCAAGTTCACCCGCCGCTTCGGGCTCGCAGCCCATCGCTGGATCAATGGCGTGACGGGCAAGCGCTACCGGCTGCGCGGCATCTGCGCCAAGGTCGTCGTCGCGGGCACGATCACCACTGGCGACGAGATCACCAAACTCATGCCGAACCAAGGTTGAGTCGCTCGTCCGTCCGCAACCGGAGGCCCCCCGGCCGCTCGACGTGCACGCTGCACGCTGCACGCTGCACGCTGCACGCTGCACGCGAATGATCCGGTGTGATCCGTCAGACGGCGTGGCAGGCGATTCGTCTGCCCGATGCGCTCGTGGTCAGCATCGGATCCTCGGTCCGGCACCGTTCGGCGCAGCCGAGTCGCTCTGCCTCTCCTGAGTTCACCACCGGGCATCGTGGGTGGAAGCGGCAGCCGGCCGGCACGGCGCTGGCGTCCGGTGCTTCCCCGGTCGGCATCAAGGTCATGTCGCGCGACTGGCCGTCGCTTCTCGGAACGGCAGCGACGAGCGCACGCGTGTAGGGATGCGCCGGCGATGCGACGACCTCACGCACCGGCCCTTCCTCGACGATGCGACCGAGGTACATCACGCAGATCCGGTCGGCATACCGGGCCGCGGTCGACAGGTCGTGGGTGATCATCAGAATGCCCATGCCTTCGCTGCGCAACGTCGCCAGCAGTTCGAGCACACCGGCTCGAACCGAGGTGTCGAGCATCGACACCGGTTCGTCAGCGATCAACAGCGACGGGCCGAGCACCAAGGCGGCGGCGATCGCCACCCGCTGACGTTGCCCGCCCGACAGCTCGTGGGGGTGGCGATGCAGGAACTGCTCGGCCGGGTGCAGGCCGACACGCTCGAGAGCGTCGCACGCCATCGCCAGGTGATCACCTCGCAGGCGATGAACGGCCAACGGCTCGCGGACGAGCCGCTCGACGGTGAACCGTGGGTCGAGCGACTCGTACGGGTCCTGGAAGATGATCTGCATCCGCCGGCGAAGTGCCCGGCGGTGGGCCGGATCGGCTGCGCCGAGATCGACACCTTCGATGCGCACCGTGCCACCCGTCGGCTCGTTCAGTCCCACCGCCGTCATCGCCGCCGTCGTCTTCCCGCACCCCGACTCACCCACGAGCGCGACGAGCTCGCCCGGGAACACCTGCAACGAGACGCCGTCGACGGCTCGAACACGTGCCGGCTCGCGCCGCCTGAGCGCACGCGTGTACCCGCGCGATCTCGTGAAGACCACCTCGAGATCGTCGATCTGCAGCAGCGGCGATGGCGACGTCACGGACGAGCTCCCGGTCGGATGCAACGTGCGAGTCGGTCGCCGTCGACCGGCAACAGCTTCGGAGGGTGCTGGCGACACTCATCGGTGACGACGTCGCAGCGCTCTGCGAAGGCACATCCGGGGAACTCGACGTCCAGTCGGGGCGGGCTCCCCGGAATCGACATGATCGCCCCTTCACCGTCGATCTCCGGTGTGGCGGCGTACAGCATCCGTGTGTAGGGGTGCTGCGGCGAGGTGACCACCTCGAGCGACTTCCCGACTTCGGCCACCTGCCCGGCGTACATCACCACGGTGCGATGACACAGCCCGGCGACCAACGGCAGGTCGTGAGTGACGAGCACGATCGCAAGTTCGAGCTCGTCGGTCAGCCGGGTCAGCAGGTCGAGCACCTGAGCTTGAACGATCACATCGAGCGCTGTGGTGGGTTCGTCGGCCAGCAGCACCTTGGGATCGCAGGTGAGCGCCAAGGCGATCGCGGCACGTTGTCGTTGCCCTCCCGACAGTTGATGGGGGAAGGCGTCGAAGCGGTGCGCGGGCAGACCCACCAGTTCGAGCAGGTCGCACGCTCTGGCACGAGCGACACGTCCGTGCGCGAATCCATGGAGCTCCATCGGCTCGACCAGTTGCGGACCGATGCGCCACACCGGGTTGAACGCGTTCATCGCTCCCTGGAACACCATCGCCACGTCACGCCACCGATGTGGGGCGATCGACTCCTCACCCCGAGCGAGCACGTCGACCCCGTCGATCTTCACTCGCCCCGAGACCGACGCGTTCGGTGGGAGCAGTCCCATCAGCGACAACAGCGCCGTGGTCTTGCCGCATCCCGACTCGCCGACGAGACCGACCCGCTCGCCAGGAGAGAGATCGAAGGACATGTCACGCACCGGGTGCACCTCGCCACCGGGCACGTCGAACCACACGTTGAGGTGTTCGACCGAGAGCACCGCGTCAGTCATCGAGCAGCTCCGTCGGCATCGGACGCATGCGGAACCGACGGTAGGACACGTGCCCGACTCGCAGCCGTGGGTTGAGCTCTTCCTCGAGAGCCTGGCCCACCAGCGTGAACCCGATCACCACGACGGTGACGCAGAGCCCTGGTGGCACGATCGCCCACCAGGCTCCGTTGGTCTGCGCGCTCGATGCAAACGCCGCCTCGAGGATGGACCCCCACGACACCGCCTCTGGGTCGCCCAGGCCGAGGAAGGTCACGAACGTCTCGGCGTAGATGCCGAGGGCGACCTGCAACACCGTGTTGGCCACCAGCAACGGCACGATCTGAGGGACGACGTGGGTGAACAGGATGCGCGTGTGCCCGGCGCCCACAGCTCGCGCCCGACGCACGAACATCCGCTCTTTGACGCTTCGCGTCTGGGCGCGGATGATGCGCGCTGTCGAGGCCCAGTAGATCAGGGCGATGATCAGGATGATGTTGCGCAGCGAGCGACCGAACAGCGCTGCGGCCACCACCATCAACGGCACGTCGGGGATCACGAGGAAGTAGTCGGCGATCCGCATCAGCACCGCGTCGACACGGCCACCGAAGTAGCCGGTCAACACGCCCACCGTTCCACCGATGATCATCGCCACGAATGCCGACACGACTCCGACCAGCAGTGAGACGCGGGCGCCTTCGATCAGCAGCGAGAGCATGTCGACGCCGGCATCGTCGGTGCCGAGCCAGTGCGAGCCGTTCGGAGCCTCGAAGATCTTGCCCTCGGTCGGCGCGGTCGAGTACGGAGCAATCCACGGGCCGAACACGGCGATGATGACGAAGAGCGCCAGGATTGCAGCGCCGAGCTGGGCCGACCGACTGGAACGCACCGCCTGGAACACAGAGCGGCCCGCGGTCGTATGGACGACACCAGTCATCGCGGGACCACACGAGGATCGAGTCGCGGATACAAGAGATCGGCGACGAGATTGGCCATGACCACCCCGACCGTGAGCAGGAGGAACGCTCCCTGCAGCACCGGGTAGTCGCGCTGTTCGATCGCTTGCACGATGGTCAGCCCGATGCCGGAGTAGGAGAACACGTACTCGACCACCAGCACCCCACCGACCACGGTGCCGAGCGACAACGCGACGAGCGTGACGATCGGGAGCGCCGCATTGCGAAGGGCATGGCTCCGGATGATCCGCCACGGCGCGAGCCCCTTGGCCCGAGCGGTCAGCACGTAGTCATCGCCGAGCGTCTCGATCAGCGCCGACCGTGTGATGATCGCGTAGTCGCCGGCGAAGACGATGCCGATGGTCAGACCCGGCATGATCATGTGCTTGATCTGATCGACGAACACGGACCAACCGGACACATCGCCGAGCAGTTGGGCCAGCTCGATGTCGGGGTCCTTCACCCCTGACGTGGGCAAGCCGAGCCAACCCGAGACGTAGAGGACGAACAGCAAGGCCAGCCATTGCGTCGGCATCGAGTAGGCAGCCAGCGCAGCGCCGGTCGCGGCACGATCGATGAGCGATCCACGCCGCCACGCGGCGAGCAACCCGACACCGACGCCGATGATCACCGAGAAGATCGTTCCCAGGAGGATCATCGGGACCGTTCGCTTGATCGGTGCCCACAACGTGGACCACACCGAGGGATGTGGCGATCGCAGCGAGCTACCGAGATCGCCCCACGCGAGATCCTTGATGTACAGCCCGTACTGCGCGACGAGCGGGCGATCGAGCCCCAACTCGACCCTCTGGGCCTCCTTGAACTCCACGGTGCACTGTCGGCAGCGAAGCCCCGACACGGCATCGCCCGGCAAACCTCGGAACAGGACGAAGTTGACCGAGATCGCAGCAAAGATCGTGAGGAGCGCAAACACCGTTCGCTTTGCGACGTAGGCCGTCACGGTGAGCCCTCAGGTCCGAGCGATCAGTTCGCCGGTGGTTCAGCCGACCGGCCTGACATCGGTGTAGTAGCGCTTGGAGTAGCCGGACAGGTCGAGACTGAATCCTTCCCACCCCTCACGGTAGGCGTGCAACAGGTTCATGTTCACCAACTGGGTGTAGATCACGTCGTCGTAGATGATCTGCTGCATCTGGTCGACGACCTTCTTGCGCTCCGCCTCGTCGACCAGCGTGGCCTGGAGCTCATAGAGCTCGTCATACTCGGGATTGTCGTAGCCGGTGTCGCTCCACGAACACCACTGCGCCTTGGTCACGACCGAGAGCATGAAGTCAGGATCGAGGTAGCCGATCCAGTCCCACAAGGCCATGTCGAAATCCTCGTAGCCGGTGCCTGCGGTGGCGTCACAGTTGTCGCCGGTCTCGTACGCGTACGCCGCCGTGGCATCCCCGCCGGGCACGAGGGTCACCGCGACTCCGACATCGGCAAAGCCTTCCTGGATGATCTCGAACGTGCGCTTGCCGTTGAAGTTCAAGCTGTCGGGAACCATCACGTCGTACCGCATCGGGTGAGCGGGTTGGTCGGCCGTTTCAGGCGCGATCCGGATGCCGTCGTCGCCTCGCTCGAAACCGAGCTCGTCGAGTGCGGCGTTGCCTGCGGCAGGGTCGAACACGAGCGGCCCGAGGTTCTTGTTCTCCCACTGACCGGCGATGTTGCCGACGAGGCTCTCCACGGTGTTGGCGTGCTGACCGAACACCACCTCGATGATGCGATCGCGGTCGACGGCCATCGACAGCGCCCGCTTCACGTCCGGATCGAGGAGCTCGCGGTTCTGCTTCTTGATCGGATTGGAGTTCCACGTGATGTTGGTGGTCTCGGAGCCGGGGATCTCGTCGACGACGATGCCATCCTCGGACGCAAGCGCCGTTGCCGCGCTGATCGGCACCTCGTCGACCCAGTCGATCTCCCCGGCCTTCAGATCGGCGAGCATCGCGTCCTCGCTCGTGTAGTAGACGAGCGCGATTGCCTCGACGTTGGACTTCGGGCCGTAGAACTCGTTGTTCGCCTTGAACACAGTGGTGCCCTCGAGCTCCCACTTCTCGATCGAGTACGCCCCTCCGCTGACGATCGGCAGCTGCTCGTGTGGGGCGTACTTCTTCAACTGCTCGCCGTCGGTGCCGACCAGCGGCTCCCAGGCGTGCTTGGGGAGGATGAACAGCGTCTGCAGAAGTGGCAGCGCGTTGGCGATCGGTGCGTCGTAGGTGATCGTCAACGTGTCCGGGCTGGGCGCCGCCGCTTCGACCACGTGCGACACCGCGCTGGCGCTGTTGCCGGTGGGGCCGTCCTGGAACTGCACGGTGGTGTTGATCGTCCAGGCCGCATCCTCGGCCGTGATCGGCTTGCCGTCGGACCACACGCCGCCGGTCTTCAGCTTGAAGGTGTAGACGGTGCCGTCATCGGACAGCTCCCAGCTCTCGGCCAGGTCCCCTTCGAACTCCTGGAGGCCGGGTGCGTACTGCACCAGCATCGGGTAGATCATCAACATCGCGTTGTAGCCCGAACCCTCGATGTAGTTGTACGGGTTCAGCGAATCGACAGCATTGATGGTGCCGACCTTCAGCACGCCCGTCGGTGTGACCTCGCCGTCTCCGGCATCGGATGCGGACGGCACTGACGGCGCGTCGTCGACCGCCGACGACTCGCTGTCGCCGTCACCCCCGCATCCGGCCGCCGTGAGCGACACCGCCAGGACTGCTGCGACAAAGACCTTTGTACGCATGCTGACTCCCCCAAGAGCTCGTGGTGCGATGACGCGATGTTACGCGCGCTGTCGCGCGCACGTACAACGAACCAGGTCAACCGGGCGCCAGCGATCGATCGCCACGAATCACCCACCGCGTACGCTCCGACCATGGTGGCTGTCTTCCTTCATGCGTTGCCGTTCGCCGGCACCATGTGGAGCGAGTTCGATCGCGGTGTTGCCGACCGGTCGATCGCACCCGATCTGTTCGAGCTCGGCGCGTGCGTCGAGGAGTGGGCCGAGGCCGTCGTCGCCCTGGCGGGTGGCGAAGAGATGGTGGTGATCGGATGCTCGGTCGGCGGGTCGTGTGCTCTCGAGATCGCACGCCTGGTGCCTGATCAGGTGAGCGGGATCGTCTTGATCGGAGCCAAGGCAGGTGTGCGGCCCGAACCGGAGTTCCGTGATCGAGCGATCCGCTTGTTGGAGACGCAGGGGATGGAGGCTGCGTGGCGCAAGTACTGGGCGCCACTGTTCGGCCGATCGACCCCGCCCGACGTGGTCGAGTCGGCACGACGGCGCGCGCTCGGCCAAGACGTGGGCGACGTCGTGAACGGGGTGCGGGCCTTTCACGATCGCCGCGACCTGACCGATCTCGTCGACGGCTGGACGAAGCAGCTCGTGGTGGTGAGCGGCGATCAGGACACAACGCCACCCGCATCTGCGATCCGGGCGCTCGGCAACGGTCCGCGTCGCGAGTTCCACATCGTCGCGAACAGCGGCCACTACGTGAACCTCGAACAACCCCGTCGGCTTCGTTCGATCCTCACTGATGCAATGACGGGTCTCGACGCCCAACGCTGAGCCAGTCCGGAACATCGAGACGGCGACCTCACGCGAGTGTGCGTTCCGCGAGCTCCGAGCTCCCACCGCAGAGGAGGCGGGAAGGCGTCACAGGTCTCCGAGGACGAGCTCTCCGAGGCGACGGTCGAAGAACTCGTGTTCAGCCCGGTTGTGGGTCAACCTGCGGGCCCGCTCGTACGCCTCGGCTGCCTCGGTGACCAGCCCACCTCGACGGAGCAGGTCGGCTCGGGTCGAGTGGTAGAGGTGGTACTCCGCAAGTGCCTCTCGCAGGGCTGGATCGTCGAGCAGCGCCAGCCCACTCGCCGGCGAGTCCGCCATCGCGACCGCGACCGCCCGGTTGAGAGCAACGATCGGCGTCGGTTCGAACCGCACGAGTTGATCGTAGAACTCAACGATCGCCGGCCAGTCCGTCGTGTTCGCGTCACGGGTCGATGCGTGCACCGCGGCGATGCAGGCCTTGAGCACGTATGGTCCGGGCGCGCCGTGCTCGGTCGTACGGCCGAGCAACTGGAGTCCGGTGAGGATCTGGCGACGATCCCACAAATCCCTGTCCTGTTCCTCCAACGTGACCGGCCGACCATCGTCACCGATGCGGGCGGCGCGGCGAGCGTCGTGCAGGTACAGCAGCGCCGCCAGTCCGTACGGCTCGGACTCCCCGGGCAGCAAGTCGACAAGCAGCGTCGCCAGGCGCTTTGCCTCGTCGCACAGATCGACGCGCAACAACGAGTCACCGTCACCTGGCAGGTACCCGGCGTTGAAGATCAGGTAGATGACGGCGAGCACCGAGTCGAGCCGACCTGGGAGTTCCGACGGGTCGGGCACCTGATACGGGATCCGGCTGTCGCGGATCTTGCGCTTGGCCCGAACCAGCCGTTGGGCGAGCGTTGCTTCGCTCACCATGAAGGATCGTGCCACCTCGATGGTGCTGAGACCGCCGAGCGTGCGCAGCGTGAGAGCGACCTGATGATCCGTCGCCAGCGCAGGGTGGCAACACGTGAAGATCAGCCGCAGACGATCGTCGGCAATCGTTGCTTCCGGATCTCCCGGCGTCCAGGCGACCGACAACTCGCCCCACTCACGCTGCCGACGATCCCGGGCCGCGACCGATCGGATGCGATCGATTGCCCGCCGCCGGGCCACCGTCACCAGCCACCCGGCAGGGTTGGCGGGGATGCCGGAGCGGGGCCACGACTCCACAGCTGCGAGGAAGGCATCCTGCAACGCTTCTTCGGCCAGATCGAAGTCACGCAAGAGACCGATCAGGCGCGCCAACACACGAGCGCGCTCGGCCCGGTGGACGTGCTCGATCGCACCATCCACCGAGTCCGAGTCACGCGCTGACATGTGATCGGGTCTAGTGCATTTCCGCGACTGGACGAACCTCGACGGCTCCGTACCTTGCGGACGGGATCATGCTCGCCGCCGTCAGTGCGCCGTCGAGGTTGTCGGCCTCGATCAGGTAGAAGCCCGACATCCACTCCTTCGTCTCGGCGAACGGCCCGTCGACAGTGATCGTCTTGCCATCGCGCACACGAACCGTGGTCGCGGTGTCGGGCGGCGTGAGCGGATCACCGCTGAACGGCCGCCCGTGCGAGGCGAGTTGCTCGCCGAACGCGGCATAGCCGGCCATCAGTTCGTCCCATCCCGGCCCGCCGGGCACCGGGTGGAGTTCTGGATCGTTGGCGATGATGAGCATGTAGCGCATGTCGATCTCCCTTGGTTCGAAGGACACGGCTGATCCGTGCCACAACAGAGTGACGGAGCGACAGTCGACAGATCGACAGATCGACAGGTTCACGAACGATCTCGCTTCCCGCGCACCTGCGGATCGACCCGACGAACGTCACTCGGCCGATGCGTGCCTGGTCCGACGCTTGACCGCTGCCAGCTGCACTCGTTCCGGGCGAGCCTTGTAGTACGGGTCGAGCGGGTAGCAGCCCGAGACGAGCCCAGCTCGCGGCGCCGTCGTGCAATCGCTGAAGGTGCGGCACAACTGGCGTCGACGCAGGGGCCGCCCAGCGAGCACATCGAGGGGCAGATCGGGGTACGAGAGCGCCATCCGGCCGAGGCCGACCATCGACGCATCGCCGGCGCCGATCACCGATTGCGCCACGTTCGGCAACCACTCCTGCAGATACGAGTAGCCGGACCCGATCACGACCAGGTGCGGGTCGTGACGAGCGAGTTGTGCGGTGACCGCCACCTGGCGGGCCACGCCGGCCAGTGGGTCCTCGGGCGGGAGGTAGCCGTCGGAGGGAGGGAAGAACGCCGGTCGCTGCACGTGCGGGCAGTAGTACGGGCTACCGGCAGTGGTGCACAGCAGACCGACACCGGCGGCGCGCAGCATGTCGACCAATGCGAGCGGCTCGGCCAGATCGATCCCGCGCCCGAGGTCGTCGGCGCCGAATGCGTACCGATACTGGCCGACCGCGGCGGGAACGCCCACTCCGTCGGGCCCGGCGATGTACGGCACCGAGTCGAACACCGAGAACCTCACACCGATCGCAAGACCGGGGGCGGCCGCGCGAACACCTTCCACGATGGTCCGCATGAAGCGGGTGCGGTTGGTGAAGTCACCGCCGTAGCGGCCGCCGCGATCGTGAGCGGTCAGCAGTTCGTGGCCGAGGTACCCGTGACACGCCTTGACGTCGACGAAGTCGAAGCCCGCTTCGCCGGCCATCACGGCGCGATCCACGAAGATCGCGACCAGGTCATCGAGCTCGCCGTCGGTCATCAGGGTGGCGTCGCTGGCACCGCTCGGACCGTCGAGGAGCGGATGTCGGTAGGCCGTGCGCGGTGCAGGCGCGCCATCGGGGCGGGCGTAGCGACCGGAGTGCGTGAGCTGCAACCCGACGACCTGGCCGTCGGTGAACAGCCGCCGCAGATCCGCCAAGTCCCCGACGGTCGACTCGTCGATGAGGAGCTGGTGCGGATTCGCTCGGCCCTCATGGGTCACGGCTGTGGCCTCGGCCCACACCAGTCCCGCACCGCCCTCCGCGAACCGCTGCCACCGGCGGCGGACGAGATCCGTCGGCCGGCCGTCGCGTGTGCCGTCCCAGCCTTCCATCGGCAGGATCGCGAAGCGATTCGGCGCCTGCAGCGTGCCGGCCGATCCGTCACGGATCGTGACCGGTCGGGCGAGCGCGCCGCCGGGTTCGACGGTCTCGTCGACGGCCAGGTCGAGTCCGAGCGACCGAAGGTGCGCGGTGAACGACTCGAACGAATCCAGCTTGCGGACCTGGGGGATCATGTCCAGGCCTCCAGCCGGCGGACGATGTCGGCGAGCACGTCGCGGTCGCTCTCCGGGCGACGGATTGCGCCCGGGGGCGTCGTGTCACTGGCGGCCCAGCCGCGCAGCTGGAAGAACAGGGCTGCATCGTGGCGGTAGCCGGGCACGGGCGGGCGGAAGGTGAACTGGCCGAGGTACTGCAGCAGATCGTTCAGCTCGTGGAATGCGGGATCCCCGGCGAGCCACAACCGGTCGCGGAGCGCGAACTCGGCCGGTGCGAAAGTGGAGAGACCGAGGAGGTAGTCGCTGCCCCACATCACCATGTCGATCGCGAGATCGTTGCCGGTGAGCACCATGAAGTCGGGCCTGGTGTCGTCGCGCAACCGCAGGCGATCCCACTCCAACTGCCGCGACAACGACGAGTGCTTCGCGCCGATGCACTCGGGGATCTCGAGCAAGCGCCGGTATGTGTCGATGTCGACGATGCGGCCGAACGGAACGAACATCGTGCCGAGCTCGAAGGCGATGAACGGTCCGGTCGCTGCGCCGAGGTTCGCATGCGCGTCGACCCAGTCACCTTCGCTCAATCCCGCCAGACCATGGGACGGGAACACCACCGGGATGCCACCGCGGTCGCTGATCGCGCATGCTGCTCGCAGCAGCCCAGCCTCGTCGTGGCGGTCGCCGGGGGAATCAGCCACGTAAGCGCCGGCGACGAAGCGACCGTCGGTGAGCGCCGCCGTGCGGTCGAGCACCTCCGTGACCGTTTCACTGTCGAGCAGTTGCACGTACCCGGTGTCCATGTTGACGGCGGGCAGCAGACCGGCACTGCTGGTACGAACGACATGCGCCTCGAACGCTGACCAGTCGATCGAGCCGTCGTCGACGAAGGGCAGCAGGATCGCCGACATACCCGTGATCCGCCGCTCAGTGCGGATTGCCTGAGTGATGACACTCACGATGTCACCACATCGATCTCCTGCTCGCCGATTCGTTCGAGGAGATGAAGCACCCTCACCGCGGCAGCCAGCCGTGTCCATGCCGGCTCGTCGAGCAAGGCAGCAGCCAGCGCAGGTCGTCCGGCAACGGCCACGTGCGGCATGTTCACAAGTGCTCCTCCTGCAAGCGTGCAAGCGCTTGCACGACGCGAGGCGAAATTGTAGGCTCACCGAGCCGACTCGTCCACTGTCCGTCCCGAGCCGGCGGGAGAGCCCGGTGTCGAATCAGTCGGTCACACTTGCCGACGTTGCGGTCGAAGCCGGTGTGCATCCGAGCACGGTGTCGCGAGTCCTCAGCCGCCCGCAGCTGATCGGCGAACCGACACGGAGCGTCGTGAACGCAGCGATCGACAAGCTCGGCTACGTCCCCAACCGCGCCGCCCGCCGATTGGCCGGCGGTCGAATCGGCACCATCGGTGTCCTGGTGCCCGACATCACCAATCCGTTCTTCGCCAACGTGGTCCGCTCCGTGCAGCAGTGCTGCAGGCGATCAGGGCTCACCATGCTGTTGGCCGACACCGACCAGCGCGCCGCCGACGAGCTCTCCGAAGCGCGCGCCCTGGCTGGCAGCGTGGACGGCTTCGTCGTGTGCAGCCCGGTCGCCCCTACCAGGAGGTGGCTCGAGGTGACGGGCGGAACGCCACTCGTCTTCGTGAACCGCAGGGCCGCCGGCGTGGCGTCGGTCGCTGCCGATCAGCAAGCGATCGTCGAGCTCGGCGTCGCTCACCTACGCGAAGCAGGCCACCGGTCGATCGCCGTGGTCCGCGGTCCCGATGCCTACTGGTCGGCGCGCGAACGCGACCGGGCGATCCGGTTCCTCGACGGCGTCGCTGCCCTCGGCCCCGCTCGGCCCGACTTCGAGGCCGGCATCGCGCTCGCCGGTGAGTTGATGACGTCGAGGGTCACGGGAGTGCTTGCGTTCAACGATCTCCAGGCGCTCGGCATCATGGCTGGGTACCGTGCGGCGGGCCGGTCGGTTCCCGACGATCTCTCGGTCGTGGGCTCCGACGACATCGCAGCGGCGGCGATGGCCGACCCGCCGCTCACCACCGTCGCTGCGCCGGTGCAGCAACTCGGCGACGTTGCCTTCCAACTGATCGAGCAACTCCTTGCGGGGTCCGACACCCCAACGGAAACGCTGCTGCCCGTGGCATTGGTCGTCAGAGCATCCACCCGGCGTCGACCGGGCGACGATCATTCGTGACCGCTGCAGCCTTCCTTCCCGCGGCTCCCAGCAGCAGCAACAACAAGCAACAACAACAACATCGACGCTCCCATGAGCAGATCCGAAAGAAGCGAGGGACACGCAATGACGAATCCGTTCGATCGACGTCAGTTCTTGAAGGTGACCGTCGGCGCGCTCGCCGTGGGCGCCGTCGCGTGCAGCGACGACGAAGGCGGTGCCACGGCGACGACCACGACGTCCTCACCTGAGCAACCTGCGTCGACCACCGCCACAGCCGCATCGACCACGACCGCGACACGACCACGATCCGCCGCGCCGGTCGAACTCGATGCGGCCACCGTGCTCGCGGCGCCGGGCAGCCCTGGCCTGATGAACGAGGCGATCTACCAACAGCGAGCCACGGCGTACTTGAAGTTCGCCACCGCAGCCCCGCATGTGGGCAGCCCGGTCGGCGTGGCGGCCCACCTGGCGCGCGCCACCCGCGAGCCCGACTACACGTGGGCGATCGAAGACACCACCGTCGAATCGTTCGCCGATACCTTCGCTCAGATCGACGAGTGGCGCGACACGCGCGACTTCTCGATGATGTATCTGAACTGGTTGCTGGCGTTGGGGCAGGGCGACACCGACAGCACGCGCCTGTCGCCGGACGTGATCGAAGCCATCCACCAGCGCATCGTCGCCAACCGATATCGCTACGACGATCCGCTGCCCGACGGGAGGCTCGACAACCTGTGGTTCTGGTCCGAGAACCACAGGGTGATCAACCTGGTGATCGAGTACCTCGGCGGGCAGCGATACCCCGACGACGTGTTCACCGTCACGGGGCTCACCGGCGCCGAGCACATGGCCCGCGCCAAGCCCGACATCCTCGAGTGGGTGGGCGAGCGCGGCAAGCTGGGCTTCTTCGAATGGCACAGCAACGTCTACATGCGGCTGAACGTCTCGCCGCTGCACCTGCTGGCCGACAGTGCCGACGACCCCGAGCTGGTGCAGGCGGCAGCGATGGCGCTCGACCTGTGCGTGCTCGACATCGCCGCACACACCCACGCCGGCTGCTACACGGCACCGCGCGGACGCACATACAAGAAGGACAAGCTGTCGTCGCTCGACGAGGACACGTTCGGCGCCGCCAAGTTCCTGTTCGACGACACCACCGCCGACTACCAGTCCGAGACCGACGGCGCCGCAACGTTCCTCGCAGTCGGCACGCGCTATCGGCCGCCGCAGCTGCTCGTCGACATCGCGATCGACGACCAGGAGAGCGTGGTGCGCGAACGCCACGGCGTGTTCCTCGACACGAACGCGCCGCTCGAGGACGCCCCGGTGGCGCCGTACGGCAAGGACTTCGCCGATCCGGCCAACCTGCCGTTCTGGTGGAGCCTCGGTGGTCTCGGGCTGTGGCAGATGGCCCGCACCGGGCTGGCGCAAGCGACAGAGCACAAGCTGTGGGACACCGAGCTGTTCGCTGAGATCAAGCTGATCGCCGCGATCAACGACAACGATCCGGAACTGGTGCGGGCCTGGCTGCACACGTTCGACGCGATCGTCAACTTCGGCTTCCTCGGCGAGGCCAACACCTACGCGTATCGCCATCGCAAGGTCAGCCTTGCCAGCGTGCTCGACCACCGTTTCGGCGAGATGCGCGATCAGGTGCACATCTGGCAGGCCGCGATCGACGAGGACGCGATGGTGTTCACCACCCATCCGCTGACCGCCCCGAAGGTCACCGATGACTGGAACGACGACGATGATCCCGGCTACTGGACGGGCGAGGCCTCGATGCCGCGCAGCGCCCAGTACCGGCGTACCGCCGTGCACATCTACCAGCCCGCATGGAACGAAGCCACCGATGCGGTGCTGTGGTCGGTGTTCCCCTACCGCCCGTTCACGCATGCGTTCGTGCCGCAGGACCGCTTCGACGACGTGCGCCAGGTGGGCAACTGGACCTTCGTCACGAAAGCGGGGGGCCACATCGCGCTGTGGTCGTGGCGTACACCGACGTTCCGTGCCAACGACCCTGGCGTCCCCTCACGCACGTTCACGAAGCCGTACGACCTGATCGCCGACGGTGGGCCGGACAACGTGTGGATCGTCGAGGTCGGCAACGACGAGGACGACGGCGACTTCGAGACGTTCATCGCCGCGATCACCGCCGACGAGCCGGTCGTCGACCAGACGGCGGACGGATTCGAGGTCGCCTGGACCTCGCCGTCGTCGGGCGCCGTCGAGTTCTCGTCCACCGGCTCGTTCATGGTCGCCGGCGCGGAGCAGCCGATCGCGGGCCATCCACGACATGAGGGCCCGTGGGGCACGATCGAGCACGAGTCGATGGTGCACGAGCTCACCAACGGAACCAACGGATGGAGGCTCGACTTCGACGCTGCCACACGGAGCGTCTCGTGAGCCTGGGCGCGAGCGCCGTCGCGGAGCCGGTGCGGTTCGCAGTCATCGGAGCCGATCATCTGCACCTGTTCCAGATGGTCGATCGCCTCGTCGCCGCTGGCGCAATCGCGGCCGCCCACACTTCGAACGGCGGGCTCGCGGAGAGGTATGCCAGCTGGCGCGTCGAGTCCGTCGAACGAACCGCCGATGACATCCTCGCCGATGAGTCGATCGCTCTGATCGTGCTCGCAGGCGTTCCAGAAGAGCGGGCGGCCGTTGCGGTCGCTGCGCTGCGTGCCGGCAAGCACGTGCTCAGCGACAAGCCCGGCGTCACCACGGCGGCGCAGCTCGACGAGTTGCGCGTCGTCCTCGACGGGCGGGGCGGGCGGCCGATGGACCGTGCTGTTCTCCGAGCGCTTCGAGAACCGAGCGATCGCCGAAGCGGTCGCGATGGCTCGCGCAGGCGCGGTCGGCAAGGTCGTTCACGTCGTGGGGAGCGGTCCGCACCTGCTCAGCGCGAAGCACCGACCGGCATGGTTCTGGGACGAGTCCGCGACGGGCGGCATCCTCGTCGACATCGGGTCTCACCAGGCCGACCAGTTCCTCGCGGTCGCGGTCGGGGCGGACGGTCCATCCGCCACCGCCGAGGTACAACGAGCCTCGGTGGGCAACGTGGCCTGTTTGGATCATCCGGCGATGCAGGACATCGGGTCGATGACACTCGTCGCCAACGGGGTGGTCGGTGACCATCGGGTCGACTACCTCACCGCCGACGGCCTCGGAACGTGGGGCGATGTGCGACTCGTGATCGTCGGCACCGAGGGCACCATCGAGGCGAGAGCCAACATCGACCCCGCCGGCGAAGCAGGCGCTGAGCACCTGATCGTCGTCGATGGCGCAGGCACGCGCCGCGTGGACGTCTCGGCGCACTCGGTCGACTGGGCTTCGCAGTTCCTGGCCGACGTCGTCGATGATGGTGAACGCCTGATGTCGCAGGCTCACGTGTTGGCCGTCTGCGATCTCGTCCTGCGCGCTCAGCAAGCAGCCGTTGCGTGGGGGGTGTCGTGAGCGATCTCCGAGTCGGTGTGGTCGGCCTGGGCATCGGTCAGATGCATCTGCTCGGCTGGCAGGAGGTGCACGGCGCGTCGGCGGTGATGGTCGCAGACGTCGACGAGCAGCGACGTACGAATGCGGAACGCGACTGGAAGATCCCTGCTGTCGACTCGCTCGATGCGCTGTTGGCAGCGGGTGTCGACGTGGTGGATCTGTGCACGCCGCCGTCCATGCACGAGGCGCAGATCGAGCAGTGCCTCGCGGCTGGTGTGCACGTGATCTGCGAGAAGCCGCTGGTCGATTCGGTGACCGCGTGCGACCGCCTTCGCTTGATGACGGAACCGGCGCTCGCGTCATCCGGTGCTCGACTGATGCCGATCCTGCAGTACCGCTTCGGCGACGGGGCGATGCGGGCCCGCGCGCTGGTGGATGCCGGGCTGTCCGGCCGTCTCTTCACGGCGTCAGCTTCCACCTGGTGGCGCCGTGGCCGGGGCTATTACGCCGAGGCACCGTGGCGCGGCACCTGGAAAGGCGAGCGAGGTGGCTCGGTGCTCACCCATTCGATTCACATCCACGATCTGCTCACCTGGATCGGCGGGCCACTGACCGAGGTCCGCGCACTCACAGCCACACGTGTCAACGAGATCGAGACCGAGGACTGCGCTGTCGCCATCGGACGCACCGCCGACGGTGGTCTGATGTCGATGAACGTCAACCTCGGCGCCGCCACCGAATCGAGCAGGTTGGTGTGGTGCTTCGAACACGTCACCGTCGAGTCGTCGATCTCGCCGTACGATCCCGCCGCCGGTCCGTGGAGGTTCGACTTCAAGAAGCCCGAGATGGCGGACGCCGCCGAGCGAGTCTTCGCCGAGGTCGCCCCCACCACGCCGCTGTTCATCGGGCAGTTCCAGAGCTTCGTCGACGCGCTCCGCGACGACGAGCCGTTCCCGATCACGCTCGACGACGCGCAGGCGTCGCTCGAGTTGGTGACCGCCTGGTACCGCAGCGCGCGCACGGGTTCGGTGGAGACGCTCCCGCTGCCGTCCGATCACCCGGACCGAGGCTCGTGGAGGCCCCCCGGGTTCGCCTGATCGTCGACTGTCGCCCCAGGGGTCAGCGAGTGCTCCGACCGGGTGGGCGTCGCTATCGTTTCCGGTATCCGGCGCACGCATCCCCCGCTCAGCACCCGATACACGGTCGACGACGGCCACGACGTCACCCTCGGTCACAACGCTCGTCCGATGTGGCGCGGACGTGTGCATCTCTTCGCGCTCTGGATCTTCGTGCCGGCGATGGTTGCGCTCATCGCGGTCGCCGACGGAACGCGTGCCCGGGTGGGCTGCATGATCTACGCGCTCGGCCTGTGCTCGATGTTCGCGGTGTCGGTCGTGTACCACCGTTGGGTGCACGAACTGCGTCGGCGAGCCACGTGGCGACGACTCGACCATGCGGTCATCTACGCCGCGATCGCAGGATCAGCCACCCCGCTCGCCCTGGTCGCAATGGAACGAACTGCGGGTCTCGCGCTGGTGCTCGTCATGTGGGCGACGGCGATCCCCGGCGTTGCGTTCAAGTTCGGGCACTGGCGCCACGGGGATGCATCGGGCACCGTGATGTACTTCGTGCTCGCCGCGGAGTGCGCCGCACTGCTGCCCGCTCTCTATCGCACGACTGGCGCGCTGCCCGTGGCGCTGAGCTTGATCTCCGGAGCGGTCTACAGCGCGGGAGCGATCATGTTCGGCCTCAAGCGACCGATGTTGCGAGCCGGCGTCTTCGGGTTCCACGAGGCCTGGCACACGATGACCGTGATCGCCGCGGCGACGCACTTCGCGGCGGTGTGGATCACCTGCACCTGACCCATGGTCCGAGCACCAACTGTGCCCTCCGATCAGGGGTCTGAGCTGGTCAGGATTCGGCAGTAGCGTTTCGCCATGAGCCTCGAGCCTTTTCCGGATGACTGGCACAGTGCGGTGGCGATCGTCGCTCACCCCGACGACCTGGAGTACGGGGTTGCGAGTGCGGTCGCGCGCTGGACCATCGATGGCAGGCGGGTTTCGTACGTCCTGGCGACGAGCGGAGAGGCCGGAATCGACGGCCTCGACCCGGCGACCTGTGGTCCATTGCGCGAGGAAGAAGAACGCCGTGGCGCCTCGATCGTCGGCGTCGGTCATGTCGAGTTCCTGGGATTGCCAGACGGCCAGGTTGTCGAGGGTCTCGAGTTGAGGCGGAGGATCGCCGGTGCCATTCGTCGGTTGCAGCCCGACATCGTCGTGACCATGAACTTCGATCTGACCTGGGGTCCGGGCGGGCCGGTCAACCACGCTGACCATCGTGCGGTCGGCCTCGCAACGATCGACGCGACCCGCGATGCGGCCAACCGCTGGTTGATGCCCGATCTCGGCGACCGTTGGAACGGGGTGCGCTCGGTGTGGGTCGCGGCGGCAACGGCAGCGACGCACTTCGTCGACGTCACCGAGACGCTCGATCTGGGTGTCGCTTCGCTGCGCGAGCACCGCGCCTACATCGAAGGACTCGGTGACGCTTCGTTCGACCCCGACCGGTTCCTCCGTGAAGGCGCCCGGGCCGCAGGCCAGGAAGCGGGCTGCGAGTACGCCGTGACCTTCCAGCGGTTCCCGGCGTAGACCGATCGCCCGAGCGCGTCACGGTCGTGCTTCAGGACAGAACCGTGCAGTAGTCGTCCAAGCACGCCCCCGGCCGGGGACGGCACTTCACCTGCGCCGCCACTCGAAGCAATGGGTGTTGCCTACCTCGACGGGGACTCTCTGATCTGGCCGATCAACCAGTTTCGGAACTCCCACGTGGCAGCTTCCAGATGACTGATCCTTCCAGGCTGAGCGAATCGTGACCTGAGCCCCGCTGCGGTTCGCGCATTGATCGAGATGTCCTCGGCATTGATCGCGGCGGTGGAGCCGGCAAGCATCTCCTTGACGCTGGCGTCGTCGGCGAACTCCGGTAGGACGAAGATCTCGATCGTCAACATGGTCTCGTCGACATCCACCGGCTCCACGCGAAACCATGTCATGCCCAGACCCCGAACGATCGCGAACATCAACGTCGGAAAGGCGACGATGGCGATGAACGGCTCGGCTCCAGCGACCACGCTGACATGGTCGATCGCCGCCCACGGTTCATCGTGCGAGTCGGGCACGAACGACCGTGCGCCGGGAAACATGGGTTCCAATGTCGATGGGTGCACGCCCCGGTGGTGGTACGACTCGAGGAAGTTCTCGATGGAGATCTTCCAGTTCCACGGTGACGGGTACGTGAGCGAATCGACCCGAACCATCTCCTCGACTCGATGCTCAGCGAGGAGCGCGCTGAGGTGTGGCGACGAATCGGCCGGCCGCTGAGGGACCGGGTCGATGGCGACCAGCACCCAGCCACACCACTCATCCACGGTGAACTGCCGGCAGGCAGACGTCGTTGACGTCGAAGTCCTCGGCCTGCTCCATCGACGGAGCGTTGATCAGCGTGCCGTCGTGACGATACGTCCATTGGTGATAGGGGCAGCACAGCGACGAGATGCTCCCCGACCCCTCGACGATCGTCATCGAACGATGGCGGCACACGTTCGACATCGCCCGCAGCACACCATCTCGCCCTCGGATCACGACGACGGGCTCTCCGGCCACGTCGACAGCGACGTACTGCGCCTCGGCGGTCACATCCGCCGTTCGGCACACCGCGACCCAGTTCCGGTGGATGACTCGTCGCTCAGCATCGAACCACTCAGGATCCGTGAACAGCTCCGCTGGCAGCGTGACCGCTCGCTTCAACGCTGTCTCGCACCCCGCGGCCTGTCCCAGCAGCTCGTGCACCCGACTCGACGACACGTCGACCTTCCTGGCCCGTCTTTGCACCTGCCGGTACGGGCTCCCCTCGTCGGTCGAGACACTCGACGTGCCTCGATTCGGAACGTAGCAGTCCGAGCTGGGCGGGCCCGGCCGCCCCCGGCCGAGTGCGAACGGTCGCTTCAGGTCACCCAGATCCTCGGCCGCAGCAGCAAGCAACTCGAGCAGAACCGTCATCGACGCGGCCAGGTGCCCGCAGTGCCCACAATGTCACGAGCGATCGCGCGCGGCCGGCACCCGCCGGCGCGTGTGACACCCCTTGGCCATGCTGCCACCATGTGCCTCGAATGTGATGGTTACTCCCATGAAGAAGCGATGCAGGCGCTCGACCTGCAGATCAGGGTCCATGGCTGGGCCCTCGTCCAGGTAGCCGACGACTCCTCCGCCTGGTGCTACACCGTCGGGCTGATCGAGAACTTCGGCCACCCCGAACTCGTGCTGTTCGATGTCGAAGTCGAAAAGCAGCACCCCCTGATGACGCATCTCGTCGATCTCGTGACATCCGCCGGAGCGCTCCCCGTTCACCGTCTCGTCGAGATGAAACTGCAGAGTGCAGACGTCCACCCCGACCACCTCGACAGCGACCTCTTCGGTACCTGGGCGAATCGCTACGGTGAGTTCCCACAGCCCGGCGACATGATCCACATTCGCCTCCCGGCGGGTGCGTACTGCGCCTGCCACGCGCCATTGGTCCGGCGACTCGACCTCCCCGGACCACTCCCCCCACCGGCCCCCGCACAGCCCGCGCCGAATCGGGCGGAGCGGCGACGAGGTCGCCGCGATCGAGGTGCCTGAATCCCATCGCCACAACCGCCACCGTTCGATGCGTCCGGTTGGTGACCGCTCCCTCGGCGGCCGCCTTCAGCATGGTCTCGGCTCGCCTGCTCATCCTCCCGCTTGGTGCGGAAACCCTGCTTCGACACCTGCCGTCGCTTGCCCGTCGCCGCATCGGGCCGAGGTCGACCCGATAGCCCTACCGCCGTCGTGTCGCCGCACCGAACCCCTCGCCATGGCGGCACGCCATCGAACTCCTGTGCAGGATCTGTGAAGGATTCGCCGCTCTCGGCGTGTTTTCTCTAGCCCGACTTGGCTGCTTCGAACCACATTGTCCCAGCTCACATGTGGTGCCCGGGGCGGGGTTCGAACCCACACTCCCTTGCGGGAAGGGGGGTTTAAGACTCCACAAATCCGTCCGCCTGGTCCGACTTCGTCCGTCAGACCTGCTTGCGTCCACCGCCGTTGTCCGCCTGTGTCCGTCTGATCCGCCCAGGTCCGGCCAGTACGGCCAGGCCTTGTGCAGGAATCGTGCAGGATTTCGCGTTGCTCTGTCCTACCTCCTGTCCTACCATCTCATCATGGCCCAACGACAGAAGCGATCGATCTCACTCCCCTCCGATCTCGCCGACGCGATCGACCAGGCCGCCACCGCGGAAGGCACCACGGTCAGCGGGTGGATCGCGGACACCGCCGCGCACCGCCTCCGGATCGACGCCGGCCGCCAAGGTGTCGCCGAATGGGAACGCCAACACGGAGCCCTCACGCCCGACGAGATCGCCGACGGGCTCGCCCGAGCGAGGGCGATGCTGCGCCGTCAGCCGTCACGCAAGAGCGCCTGAGTGGACGGCGTCACCTACGACACTGGCGCGCTGATCGCCGCCGACCGCAACGACCGACGAATGTGGGCACTGCACGCCGGCTTCCTCGCGCTCGAGGTCTCCCCCACCGTGCCGACCCCGGTGCTTGCCGAAGCGTGGCGCGGCGGATCCCGCCAGGCGAGCTTGGCCCGCTTCCTCGCCCTGTGCACTGCCGACGTTCTCACCGAGGAACAAGCCAAGGCCGTCGGAACGCTCGCTGCGCGCGCCGATCACGATGACATCGTCGACGTCACGGTCGTCGAGGGCGCGATCCGACGGCACGATGCCGTGGTGACGTCGAACCCGACTCACATCCGGAGAATCGCCGATGCCGTCCGCGCCCGTCTGACGATCGAGACCATCTGACGACCCACGACGACGCCTCCTGGGCCGGCTGGGGACCACGCCAAGTGAATCGTCACCCGGTGATGCAAAGACGTCTGTGCGGGAATCCCGTCAGCCACAGCTCGATCGGGCTCGCGAGCCTCAACCAATAACGCCGGCTATGGGGACTGCTGCAGGTTTGGTTGACGGTTGTTGTGTTGATCATGCAGCCTGAGCGGCTGCGGGTGTGAAGGCGAGTTCGTCCCACAGGTAGCGGATCGAGGCACCAACGCTGCTGATCCACGGTGACGCAGACGAGCGTTCATCGCCGCACATCGCCAAGGAGCTTCACACTGCGATCCCTGGATCGAGGCTCACGGTGATGCCCGGACTCGGCCACGAGTGCTACTTGGAGTCCGCCGAGGCATTCGACGCAATCGTGCGCAGCTTCCTGCTGACGGTCGAAGGCTGATCCCTCGGTCAACCCGAACCCGATCTGCTCGGCGTTCTCGGGCACGTCTGCGCGGCCATTGAGCTCGTCGCGTCGGTGTTCAGAATCGCAGTACCGTTCGGTGATGGACGAAGGCGATGTGGCGCTGCGGAACGTGACGTACGGGCTGTTCGTCGAGTTCGGTCGCGCGCCGACGCTCGACGATGTCGCGGCGGCTACTGGCGCAAGTCCTGATGCCGTGTGGGCTGGTTGGCAGCGGCTGCACGACGATCATGCGTTGGTGCTGCAGTCGCACACTCGCGAGATCCGGATGGCCAACCCCTTCTCGGCGGTTCCGACCGCGTATCGGGTGTTCGCTGACGACCGTTGGTGGTATGCGAACTGCGCATGGGACGCCTTCGGCGTCTGCGCGGCGTTACATGTTGATGGTCGCATCGAAACGTCGTGCGCCGACTGCGGTGAGCCAATCACTGTCCAGGTGCGCGACGCCCGGCCGGATGACGACAGTTTGCTGTTTCACTGCGTGGTCCCGGCAGTTCGATGGTGGGACGACATCGTGTTCACTTGAGGCACGATGAACCTCTTCCGGTCGGAGGAGCACATCGATAGCTGGCTGGGTACCAGAGTCCCTGGGACGACGATCCCCGTCATCAAGCTCTGTGAACTGGCGTACGCCTGGTGGGGAAACCGGATCGATCCGAACTGGCGGCCGCGCACCCGTGAGCAGAACCAGGCGATCCTGAACAGTCTCGGGCTCACCGACGCGTTCTGGAACCTGTCCGGAGTGACGCCCGATACCTGAGGACACTCTGCCGACTCGCCGATCTGCTCGGACAGCCTTCGCTGCCATCGACAGTCAGGCCCCGCCGCCCAGACGCTGCCGGCCACGGCGTGGATATCGCCATGGTGACGGCCATCGAGGTAGGCCGCGACGAGGAGCACCGCGAAGAGCACGATGCCGAATTGGCGTAGCTGGTGAAGAATCCGTGGGCCGAGACCGCTGTGCAACGCCACCTCTCATGGTGCGGGTTCCCCGCACCGGCGATTCGTTGCAGCGACGCGCCGAGCACGGAACTCGATCGTGCGTGGAGCGTGATGGACTTCGCTACCGGGCAGCCGCTGCTCGTCGGGCTCACCGCGAGCACCGCGCTGAGATCCGCCCCGACGCTGTTGCGACGCCTTCCCGATCTCCTCGCCGATGCCGCGGCCGAACTGCACCGATGTCCGATCGGCGACTTCGGCAGCGAGCTCACCGACCAGACACGGCGACCGGACATCGGCGACTCCTTCGGAACGGGTTGCGGCACTTGCGCCTCGCCAGCGGTGAGGCACCCGGCGTTCACGGAATCGGGCCGGGAGGGCGTCCGTGACGGTGTGGATCGATCGGACCGGTGGCTCAACGTCCGCGATCACCCACGGAGCGTTCGACGACGCCAACAACTTGGTGCAAGCGAACGGCTGGCAGTGGAGCCTCGACGGGCGCAAGGTCGTCGCCGAGCAGCCCGGCACCAGCGCAGTGTCACCGACGTTCGACGGTGGCTTCATCGCTGCCTACTCCGAGACGAACGGTGCCATGCGTACCGAACTGATCCGCGGCTGGCGCGATGGAACCCTCGCCTACGTGGAACTACCGGTGTCGTGGGCCGAACTGGGCGGACCGCTTGTCCTCGAGCCGCAGGGAACGATGCTGCTACCGAACGGCGACTCCTTCGCTCGAATCGCGCCGTTCGAGAACCGACCGACCGGCTGGGACGGCCAACTGCAGATCGATGTCGAAGCCGGCACGGCGACACCGATCGGTCTGGACGCTTACCTCGACACGATCACGTGGCCAGAGTCGGGTCAGTCGGACGTCTGGCCCTGGGGTACGAGCCCGATCGCATTCGCCAACGCCGTGGCAGGCGATGTCTCTTCACCGGCGGAACTGCGAACGATCGAGCAAGGTGCCGTCGAGGGCTCGACCGTCGTCGTGATCGTGACGACCGAGGGCTTCCTTGACGACTCAGTACACGGCACGCGTCTCGTCATGCACATCTCGCTCGACCAACCGGGGTTCCGGATCGCGCGGATCGAGTGGTCCAATGCCTGCCAGCCAGGGCGCGGACACCAGGATTACCATCCCGAGTACTGCACGTGACCGAGCACGAGCCGTAACTTTCGTGTTACGCTCTCTTCATGGCTTCGACGTCACGCACCGGTGCGGATCGCTATTTCGCGCGTCGCGCCTCAGAGCCCGGCTGTAACGAGGCATGCGACGAGGTTCGGCGGCGGATCGATGCGATCGACCGGTTGGTGCGTGCCCTGGATGAGCGCCGAGAGGAGCTCGGATTGTCGAAGGCGGAGCTGGCTCGTCGGGCGGAGTTGGCGCCGGAGGCGGTGCGGCGGCTGTTCAGCGTCGACAGCCCGAACCCGACGATCGGCACCCTGACAGCACTCGCGGACGCGCTCGGGCTGGAACTCGTGCCGCAGCGACGCCAGGCTGGCTGAGCCGGTCCGTCAGCTGGCCGCTCGCACGACGGCATGACCGTCGCGGACGAGCTTGGCGATCGAACGGTTCTCGCTCAGACTGTCACCGACACCGACGACGAGCTCCTTGCCCACGGCTCCAGCGAGACGCTCGAGAGTGTCCAACGATGGCCGAGCGCCTCCCCCTTCGATACGGGCGATCGCTGACTGCGTGGTACCCATGCGCCGGGCGAGTTCGGCCTGCGTGAGGCCGGCCTCGGTCCGCAGCCGGAACACCAGCTCACGAAATTGAGAGATCCGCGCCTCGTCCTCTGCCGCTGCCCGCGCCAGGTCCGAGTCAGGTCGGTTGATCGCGGTCCAATTGGTTCGGGTGCTCATCACTCGTCTCCTGTCATTCCGTGCTCATTCATGCATCGCGTCAGCGCTCGTCGGGCGCGTTCGACCTCACGTCGCTCGTTCTGTCTTGTCTTGGTGAACACCGTCAACAGCACGATCACCCGCCCTGGTGCGATCCAGTAGGTGATGCGTGTCGGCGTCGACCCGAGGTAGAAGCGCAATTCGCGGAGCTTGCCGTCGAGTTGCTTCGAGTGCGGCTCGTCGAGCAGAGGCCCGGTCGCGGCGAGACGGTCAACGTGGAATCCGACACGAGCCTGCTCCTCCTCCGTCAGCGAACCGAACCACTCGACGACCTCGGGCTCGAGCTCGACCTCACCCCAGGACATAGCGCGAACGCTATACCGAACGAAGCCGGATCGCAATGCGCGGCGGTCCGAGATTTCATGTGACGCGAGGCGGCCGGCGGAGGCATGAACACATGTCGGGGCCTGATTCGCACGAAGTCCCGCCGACATTCTGTGCACATTTCGTGCACATCGACCTTCGGTCGACGCCGGTCACAGCCGGCCGAGACCACATACCACCAGCTCACGATTGGTGCCCGGGGCGGGGTTCGAACCCACACTCCCTTCGAAGGTAGGGGGGTTTAAGACTTCACTCCCACGTCCGATGCGTCCGGCTCGGTCCGTCTGACCTGCTCACGTCCGCCGCCGTTGTCCGCCCGTGTCCGTCTGATCCGCCCAGGTCCGACAGGTGCGGCCAGGTCCTGTGCAGGAATCGTGCAGGATTTCGCGTTGCGTTGTCCTACCACCTGTCCTACCATCGCATCATGGCGCAACGACAGAAGCGATCGATCTCACTTCCCTCCGACCTCGCCGATGCGATCGACGTTGCGGCCACCGCAGAGGGCACGACGGTCAGCGCATGGATTGCCGAGACCGCCGCCCATCGCCTCCGCCTCGATGCCGGCCGTCAGGGCGTCGCCGAGTGGGAACGCCAGCACGGCGCGCTCACCGCTGACGAGGTCGCCGACGGACTCGCCCGCGCCCGAGCGATGCTCCGCCGGCAGCCGTCCCGCAAGAGCGCCTGATGAACGGGGTCACCTACGACACCGGAGCGCTGATCGCGGCGGATCGCAACGACCGACGGATGTGGGCGCTCCACGCCGGCTTCCTCGCGCTCGAGGTCTCCCCCACCGTGCCGACCCCCGTGCTCGCCGAAGCGTGGCGGGGCGGTTCCGCGTCAGGCGAGCCTGGCCCGCTTCCTCGCCCTGTGCACCACCGAGCCCCTGACCGACGAACAGGCCAAGGCGGTCGGCGCGCTCGGAGCGCGTTCCGGCCACGACGACATCGTCGATGTCACCGTCGTGGAAGGAGCCGTTCGCCGTCACGACGCTGTGGTGACATCGAACCCGACTCACATCCGCAAGATCGCCGATGCGGTACGCGTCCGACTCACCATCGAGACCGTCTGACGGAGGTGCGTCGCGACGCATGTGGCTCGCGGAGGAGACCGTTCGGAGGGGCGAAACGAAGGATCGGCAGCAGCTTGATGCGGTTCAGTGGGCGAGGAACTCGAGGGCTGCGGGCACGAAATCCTCGTGGTACTGGAAGATGCCACCGTGGCCGGAGTCTGGGTACATCACCAGCTCGGAGTTCGGGATGCGGCGATGGAGATCTTCGGACAGCACCGACGGCACCATTCGGTCGTGGTCGCCGTTGGCGATCAGCGTCGGCTGGGTGATCACGGAGAGGTCAGCCGGCGTCGACCGAGCCCATCGCTTGATGGCCTTCAGCTGGGTGAGGAACGCCTTCACGGAGACCTTCTTGTCGCGGCCCTCCGTGCGTTCCGCGAGACGATCGACGAAGGCCTTCGCCGCCGGCTTGCCCGCCGCGTTGCGGTTGAAGAACAGGAACTCCTTCGGGTCCTTGCGGGTGAACGCGGCGCGCATGATGTCGCCGTAGGTGACGCCGGCGACCTTGTCCATGTCCTTGCCGCCCGCAGGCCCGGTGCCCGTGAGGATCAGTTTGCGGACCAGCTGCGGATGGGCGAGCACCAAGGCCTGCGCCACCATGCCGCCGAGCGAGAACGAGAAGATGTCGACCTGGTGGTGCCCGAGCGCCGTGATGAAGGCGTAGGCGTCGTCGGCCATCTCCTCGACGGAGCCGGCGGCGGTACCGGTGGAGGCACCGACCCCGCGGTAGTCGAAGGCGATGACGTGATGCCGCTGCGCGATCGGGTCGATGACCCGCGGATCCCAGTTGTCCAGGTTGGCGGCGAGGTGCACGAAGAACACGACCGGCACACCACCCGTCGGGCCCAGTTCGCGGTAGGCGAAGGTCACACCGCCGGCGGTGACAGTGCGAGCCGGAGCTTGTGCGTACGAGGTGATCACGGGTTCCATGGGCCGACCCCGCCGATCTTGCTGGGTGCGATCCTCGTGACGTAACCGACCGGTGCTGGATCGGGCAACGGGTAGATCGCCTCGGGACCGATGTAGCGCCGGACCAGCTGTTGCAGGAGGTCGGCCGCTCCGCCCTCGGTGATGCGTGCGATGCCTTCGACGACGAGGTATTCGTCGAGGCCGGACGGGTGACGAGTGCCCGTCTCTACCGAGATCGCCACCCGGGCATCCCTGCGCATGTTCCGCACCTTCTGGTGCTCGCTCAAGTGTGCGACGACGATCTCGCCATCCTCGACGCCCGTCCACACGAGCGTGACGTGCGGTCGGCCGTCGACCCCGAGTGTGATCAGGTGGGCGGGTCGTGTGCCGGCGCCGAGCACCGCTTCGACTGCGGGCGTCAGGATGCCTTGATGCCGTTCCGGTTCGACGGTCATGACGTCGCCGCCAGCCCGGGGTACAGCGCGGCGAGGTCGGCGGACAGCACCGAGCGGACGTAACGGCTGCTGTCGTCGGCAAGCACCTCGAATGCTCCGGCCTCGAGGCCGGCGAGCGTCTGCGCCACCACATCATCCGGCGAGGCCTTCGGCGCATCGATGCCGGCCGTCATGTCGGTGTCCATGTAGCCGACGTGCAGTGCGACGACCTGAATGTTCTGGGGCAGCAGCTCGACCCGCAACGAGTTGCTCAGCGACCACGAGGCCGCCTTCGCCGCGCAGTACCACGCGCCACCCGGCATGCCCAGCCACGACAGCACGGACAGCACGTTGACGATGGCCCCGCCACCGTTCGCAGCGAGCGCCGGAGCGATGGCCTGGCTCATCGCGTGCGTGCCGAACACATTCGTCTCGAACTCGCGACGGCCGCCGTCGAGCGCGTCGGCGGCGAGCACCGAGGTGCCGGTGGAGATGCCCGCGTTGTTGACCAACAGGGTGACGTCGCTGCACAACGCCGCCGCGGCAGCTACCTGCTCAGGCGAGGTGATGTCCAGCTGCACGGGGATCACGCCTTCGATCTGGATGCTCTCGGGGTCGCGAGCACCGGCGTACACCTTCGCCGCCCCCTGTTCGAGCAGCGCCCGGCAGAACGCCGCGCCCAGCCCTCGGTTGGCGCCGGTCACCAGTGCCACGGATCCTGCAACGTTCACGATGTCTCCTCACGAGTCGGACCCACATCGATCGCCGAAGCCGGCGGCACAGTGAGTTGCTTCAGGCAACTCACAATACCGAGATGAGTCCTTTGAAGCAACTGAGTAGGCTGAAGAACATGCAGCGATCCAGCTTTCGGGAGATGCACTGCTCCATCGGCCAGAGCCTCGAAGTCGTCGGCGAGTGGTGGAGTCTGCTCATCATCCGCGACGCGTTCATGGGCTCGACACGGTTCGACCAGTTCCAGGAGAGCCTCGGCATCGCCCGCAACGTGCTCAACCAACGCCTCTCCCACCTCGTCGCAGAGGGCGTGATGGAGCGGGTCGCCTACAGCGAACACCCCCAGCGCTTCGACTACGTCCTCACCGATCAGGGTCGCGACCTGTGGCCCGTGGTGGTGGCCCTGCGGCAATGGGGCGACCGCTGGCGCGCTCCCGACGGCCCTCCCCTGCAGCTGATGCACACCAGTGCGGCCACGTCGCCGACGCTGTGATGGTCTGTCGCCACTGCGGCGAGCCGGTGGGCCCCACCGATGTGAGTGTGATCGCGGAGCTCACCGAAGCGCCGAAGCGCCGACCCGTCAAGCCTCGCTGAGTTCGATCGCGAACTCGGGGCAGTTCGCCGCGACGACACGTACCGCCGCTCGACTCCGGCGGCACCGTGCCGTCGCCCACGACGGACGCCATGCCGAACTCGTCGAGTTCGAACAGTTCGGGCGCGAGCGCGAAGCAGCGGCCGTGGCCCTGGCACTTCTCGGCGTCCACCCTCACCTTCACGGGAACACCACCGGCACCGACGCGGGCCGCGCACCTGGCCGGCGGCCCAGGTGACCTCGCCAACGTCCTCCAGACGGAAGCTCGGGATGCGAGCCAGCCACTCCTCGAGGGCGACGGTGAGCTCCATGCGGGCAAGGTTGGAGCCGGCACAGCGATGGATGCCGGCGCCGAACGCGACGTGGCGGTTGATCTCGCGATCGATGAGCACCCGATCGGCGTCGGGGAACGCGTTCGGGTCGCGGTTGGCGGCCGGGAAGTTCAGGATCACGCGGTCGCCGGCCTTCATCGGGCAGCCCTGCAGCTCGGTGTCCTCGGCGACGATGCGCGCCATCGTCACGGGCGAGTACGCCCGCAGCATCTCCTCGATGGCCGTGGGCAGCAGCTCCGGCTCGCTCACGAGGCGCTGGGTGTCGTCGGGGTGGGTGGCCAGGTGCCACAGCATCGAACCGAGCGCGGACCATGTGGTGTCGAGGCCGGCGATCAGTGTGAGTGCGACG
Organism: uncultured Acidimicrobiaceae bacterium; assembly: GCA_963791635.1. Taxonomy (GTDB): domain Bacteria; phylum Actinomycetota; class Acidimicrobiia; order Acidimicrobiales; family Ilumatobacteraceae; genus VFMC01. The sequence continues at coordinate 2,134 of CAWBTC010000015.1, read as the reverse complement.
GTGCCGAGGATGAACTCGTCGGGAATCGCTGCCCGTCGACCTCGGTGCGCAGCATCTCGCTGATCAGATCGGTGCCGTCTCCGGAGCGGCGCGCCTCCATCTCGGCGAGGAAGTACGCGACGCTCTCGACTTGCGACCGAGTGCGGCGCTCTGCGTCGTTCGCGAACTCCAGTACACCGCGCACCCACTCGACGAACGTGTCCGACATCTCTTCCGGATGCCGAGGATCTTCCCGATCACTCGCACGGGCACCTGCTTGGCGTAGTCCGCAGCGGCATCGGCCCGGCCGGTGTCGGCGAAGCCGTCGAGCAGATCGCGGCACAGCTGACGCGTGTATGGCTCGTACCCGGCGACGCGTGTGTTGGAGAACCATGGCAGCAGCACGCGGCGGGTCCAGGTGTGCACGGGCGGGTCGGCCTGGATCGGCGGCAGGCCCGCGGGCAGCAGCGACGCCTCGGTCTCGTCGGGCGGCGGGATGACGCTGACGTTGCAGGAGCTGAAGTGCTCGGGGTCGTGGGCGACTCGCGTCACGTCGTCGTAGGTGGTGGTCAGCCACGAGCCGCCGTAGCGGTCGGTGTGCGCGACCGGGCAGGTCGCGCGCAGCTCGTCCCAGATCGGGTACGGATCGTCGACGTAGTCCGCGTCGAACAGGTCGTAGTCGGTGCCCAGTCCGGAACGTGGATCATGTCCAGCCGCCCCTGAGTCACACCGGCTGGAGCCGGGCCGGGACGGACTCGTGCCACGGGGTGCCGGCCCATCGGTCGCGGGCGCTGGTGCATCGCCGTGAACACGTTGGTGCCCACCCCCGTGGACACCCGCTCACCCGACCCCTCCAGGTGATCAAGCCCGAAGCCATTGGGCAACGAGATGTGGCCCGGCCTGCAGCGAGTCGTCGACCGCCACCGTCCACGACCGCACTGGCCCGCTTGGTGGTGAGCTTGGCGGACCCGCCATCGGTGAGCCCGATACGGGAGGCATCGGCTGACGAGTATGTGCAGCGTGCCCCACCGTCCTTCTTGCGCCAGGCAGGATCGCGGATGATGGTGTTCGCGGTGAACGAACGACGCTCGCCCGCGGACAGCAGCATCGGCCATTGCGGATCGTCGCCGGGCGGCGTGTCGGTGGTGAGGCTCGCGAGTTCCTCCAGAAGCTCGGGAATTTCCACCTGCACGAGGCCGTCCGTCGGTCTTGATCCGTTGCCAGGTGGCTTCCCAGGTGTCGTCCGTGAAGACGACACCCGACGGGCTGTCGACGATCGCGTCGAACAGTCGGTCGCCCGCCTCGGGGCCGGCGCCGAAACCGGCCAGTACTTGACCCCGTCGGGGTTGAGTCGGCGCGGACCGCAGCACCATCGGCCACAGCGAGGCAGCCGCCGCCGCACCGTGGGGCAGGGTCGGCCCGAGCGTGCGATAGAGCACCGACCGCTCCGAGATCGGCACCCAGCCGCGGGGTCGGCGGTGGTGGCCGCTGCGAATGCCGCGGCGAACTCGTCGCGACTGCGCTCGGCGGCGGCTCGCAGCGGAGCCCATCACTTCCGGGTCGAGCAGGCCCGTGGCCTCGACGATGCGCGGTGGATCTCCGGCTCGGGCAATGGCCCTTCCGGAGGGGCGACACACGGGCCGGCGAAGATGAAACACGTTGCGCGGGTACTTGAAGTTGAAGAACGTCGCCTCGAACTTCTCGAACTGGGTGGTGGCCGGCAGCACATAGTCCGACAGGCGTGCCGTCTCGGTCATGAACACATCGATGCAAGACGCTGACGTCGAGTGCCCGCATGGCCTCGCGGATCTTCTGGCTGTCCGCGACGGAGTTCACCGGGTTGCCGGACTCGACAATGAGCGCGGGTAGCGCTTCGGGTGGTCGGCGAGGATCTCCTCCGGCAGGATGTTGCACGGGATGAGGCCGCCGATCACGCGCAGGCGCCGACCACCGGCGAGACGGGCGCCGCCGTGGGGTGCAGCTCGTTGCGCCGCCATCCGCAGCATGTTGCCGATGCCCGTCATCGCGGACCGGCCGCCGGGGTTGGCGAGGTCGCCGGTGAGCAGCCAGACCAGCTTCTCCAAGTAGCTGACCAGTGTGGAGTAGCGGTTCATCTGCACGCCGAGGTCTTCGAACGTCGCCACGCCCGAGGCAG
>CAWBTC010000014.1:0-142584 GCA_963791635.1 uncultured Acidimicrobiaceae bacterium | reverse complement strand
TTCCACCACTCCCGCCGCGATCGGCAGCCGTGTTCGATCGCCGATCCGGCAGACCGCCAAGCTACCTCGGCATCTGCGGGTGGGCCCGAGAGGCTTGGCTCACGCTCCGCGGATCGGCATCTGGGTGAACGCTGTCGGCACTTCTTGCCGGCGACGATCGAGACGCTGGCTGACACGATGACGAGCCGTCGAGATGTCACGCGGACATTCGAGCTGCGGCGAGCTCGTCGTCGCCTGGGAGGCGTGCTTCGTACCAGCGGAGCATCGTGGTGGTGTCCTTCCATCCGCCCCACTTGGCTGCGGTCTTGAGCGGGACGCCGGCGCGGAGCCATCGGGTGGCGGCGAGGTGGCGGAACGCGTGGCGTCCGACGCTGTTCAGTCGGTGTGGGGCCGGGAACGCCAGTTCGCGTGCTCGCTGCCATGCCCGTTCTTGCAGATGGGCGATGTCGACGGGCTTCCCCCGACTGGTCGTGAACACCAGGGCATCGGCGTCGGCGCCGGTGTAGTGCTCGAGGTGGGTGCGCAGGACAGCGGCCTCGACTGGCGCGAGATAGGTGCGGCGGCCCCGTCGGTCGCCATCGGGTCCTTTGGCCTTCGTGCCGCGGTGCTCGTCGGCCGCGCCATCGGTGGTCCAGTCCTTGCCGGGCTTGCTGTAGCTGCGTCGGACGGTCAGCCATATGCCGCCACCTGGTTCGTCGATGCAGTCTCGGCGGCGGAGCGCGAAGCACTCGCCGGCGCGGAGGCCGGCGCCGCCCATGACGAAGGGGAGTGCGGCGTAACGCGGATGGCCGACGAGGCACAGCGCCCAGCCCATCGTCCACATCTCGGCCTCGGTGGGGATCGGGTCGTCCTCGCCGGGCGGCTCGATGACGGTGCCGCGTACGCGCCCGACCCGAGTGATGACGCGTTCTTCGATCAGTTCCTCGTTCACCCACCAGCGCAGCACCGTCCTCATGTCGCCCCAACGTCGCCCTTCCGTCGACGCAGCTCGACCCGTACCGACCTCTGCGATGAGGCCACGAACGTGCGCGGTGGTGAGCTCGGACACGGGCAGGGACCAGCGCTCGAGGAACTGGCGGCCGGCGAGCAGCTCGGCGCCGGTGAACCCGCTGCGGTGCCGCTTGACGCGGGCGAGTGCCCGATCGGCCGGCTCACTCTCGGCGCGGAACGCGATGCACGCAAGGTATGCCTCGGCCGCGGGCGGCATGGTGGGCGCTCGATCGGTCACGACTCGCGCCATCGCTCGGAGCACGTAGGCGTGGGTCTTGCGTCCGTTGGCCGACGCGGTGCGCCACGTCGCCGACCGGTACATCTGCAGCGCGTCCCACATCGTCACCGACAGGCCCTGCGGTTCCTCCGGGACGACCGGTCGAGTGGCGGCGTCGTACGGGCGGCCATCGTCGCCCATCCGCCACGTCGAGCCCGGGAGCGCGACCGCTCCGAGCACCCGGATGAACTGATCGGCCTCGACCGCTCGGTCGAATCGCTGGCGGAGCTCGCGCATCTCGCCACCCATGAAGTACACCCGCCAGCGCACCTCGTACCGCTCGACGGCATCGCCGTACCTGATCCTCGTGAGCACCTTGCGCTTGCTGCCGCCGAGCACCTTCACCTTCAAGACTTCCATGCCGCCACTGCCTCCTCGTCCGGTCACGATCAACGGGATCGTGCGGCGACGAAGCGGGGAGAACCCCGTGTGGCATCGAAGCGACAACGACCCCTGAAGGTCGCGTCCGCCCAGCTCAGACCACCTGTTCTTGAGCTGAAGAAGGATCTTCGTGCCCCCTACTGGGCGGGTCGCGACCGGAACGTGAATTAGCAGGTCACGGGGTATGTTCCGATGCTGACCAGGGTGTATCACCAAGTCTTGCGGCAAGCCCGACGACATCGAGCATTCCCTGCCGATCCGACGACTGGCGATCTCGCTCCGCTGCCACGTACTTCATCGGGAATCGACAGCGGTGAGACGGGGATTGCCACTCTCTCCGACATCGATGCCGCGCACCAGACCCTGCCCCCGACCGGCACGTATCTCTCGTCCGGTTGGAGGTGTCCTCGATGTAGCGGGCGAGGGTGCTGGGTGTGCGGTCGGACGCGCACTCCAGGCGCCGCCTTGTAGGTCAGCTTACGGTACAATGCAGACATGCCCGGTACCTCAACGGCCAAGGTTTCCCACCGCGGTCAGACCAATCTGCCTTCTGAGCTGCGCCACCGGTGGGGCATCGAACACGGCGGCGAAGTAGGGATCATCGATCTCGGCGACGCTGCGCTGATCATTCCTGGCGGCATCCAGACCGCACGCCTCGAACTCCGCCACGCACTCCGGGACCGCTACGCGGCCGGCCTCGCCAGCATCGAGGACCCAGACCTGGCCGATCAGTAGGTGGCCACCGTCCCCAAGATCATCCTCGACGACCGGCTCCTGATCGAAGAGCTCCTCGTCGGCATCGACGAGGAGGGCGAGCGTCACACCACGACGTATTGGTACTACCGCGCCTGCCGTGCCGCGGTCGGCGGAGCCGGGGGACACCTCTCGGGCCCGTTTCTTGGTCTCGATGACCATCACCAGGCCACGGCGATACGGAGCTTGCTGTTGCTGCCCGACACCATCGGTCTCCCCGACCCGCGGTCGACGGTTCCCGTGATGGCCGAGCTGTCCGAGCGCCACCCGCGCCTCAACCTCTTGAACCTCGAAGCCGCAGCAACCGGACTCGTGCTCGACGCAACGATGCTGCTGTCGATTGAAGCGGCCCGAGGCGTCCTACCAGAGATCCTCGACGCCGAGAACATCAGGTGGCGCACAGTCGAGATCGACTGACCCCATGTCCCCTACCGCCGGCTATGCGGGTGATCGATCGCGTAGGGCTCGGGCGTGCTCGGGGTTCGGAGGGGACAGCCGGAGCGGGCCGGATGAGAGCGCTCGCCGGCGACGATGTCGGCCATCCAGTCGGCGAGGTAGGTATCGGAATCTTCGAGCGGGTAGGCCTCGCTGAACGCGTCGACTGCTGCTCGTGGTGTGGCGAACGAAGCGCTCGGCCAGAGCGCTCGCAGATCGTTCTGGTCGTTGGGGGTTCGGTTGCCGGCGGCGATCTTCATCAGGATGACGTCGTCGACGGTAGGCATTCGCACTTCGAGCGCACCGTGGCGAGGGCGGTGTGGCACGAGAGTGGGTCGAACGTCGAGGGTTGCCAGTCGGCGATGATTTTGATGACACGCATTCGAAGATCCTGTCGTCTCGCCGTGCAGGGTGACGGCCACTTTGTGGAGCTCAGTGACGCTCGTGCCGACGCCCGATCTCAGGTCGCCGATCGAACGGCCGGCGTGCCCTGTAGGCGAGTTCCCGTGCGTCGCCGTCCCGAGGCCGGATCATGCTGTCGCTTCGAGAAGCGTCAGATCGCGCAGCGCGTAGCGGTTGTGCCAGAACTCCTCCTCGAAGACGGTGTGGATGCACTCCTGCACTGGGTGCGGGCCGTTCTCGAGCACATCGACAGGTCGGGCGAGGTCGGTGGCTGCGACGGTCGCGAGATGGTCGCGAAATCGAGCGACCCGATCCGCTCGAACCGCGAGGACTTCGGCGACAGTTGGCTTCAGCTCGTAGTCGAGGTCGGGCCACGCGAACTCGAGCGAGCCGGTGTTCGGCAAACCGATCGGGTGGAAGCGTTCTCCGAGGATCGGCGCCGTGAACCACTTGTCCATCGCAAAGACAAGGTGCCGCAGGGTCTGGACGAATGACCACTCGTCGTTCACCGACTCATGGAGCGTGTCGGCGCGAAGTGCGGTCGCTCGAGCGACCGTCTTTCCCCACTCGGCTTCGAGCGCCGCCCACGTTGCACGCATGTCCTGTGGGTTGGCGGCGCGAAGCATTGCACGGAGCGGGTACCACGGGTCATGCTCGTTCACGTACGCCGTGACGTCGACGCCGTTGATGACAACCGTCTCGATCAGCGCGTCGATGTCGACGTCGACAAGCCAGGCGTGGCTGATCCGAGCGCCGGTGAGGTTGACGTCGCGGAAGCGGGCACCAGTGAGATCGGCGCCCCAGAACACCGCTCCTGAAAGATCTCCCTCGAACTCGTCCGGCATGGTTCCCCCTCCTCGTCGCTGCCGTGCAGACAGCGCTGTTCTCAGTGCGTAGGTGCTTCCTGCCAAACGCCGTCGAGTGCGACAACGAGGCGCGACCACAACCCCACCCAGCGCATCGTGCCCGATGCTCGGCGCGCCGAGCAAGGCCTGGCCTCGGCACACGATGATCGACCTGTCCGAGCTCGTCCCGGCCGCAGGTGTCGAAGGTCCCATTGTCCATCGATCGGAGCCAGCGGATCTGCCGCTGCTCGGTCGCGGGTACTGTCACGCCATGCCAGTCGCGAGGTTTGCGCTTGTCGCGCTCGATTGTCCCGATCCCGCATCGTTGGCGAGGTTCTACATGCAGATCGTCGGTGGCTCCATCAAGGAGGAGACAGCGTCCGTCGATTGGGTTCGCCTCCAGACGGGCACCGGTTGTGACATCGGCTTTCAGCGTGACCCGAACCACCAACGTCCAGGCTGGCCGACTGGAGCTCCGCAGCAAGCTCACCTCGACTTCGATGTCAGTGACCTCGATTCGGCCGAGGAATCAGTGGTCGCGATCGGAGCCGCCAAGGCCGACGTGCAGCCAGCACCAGACGAATGGCGCGTGTTCCTCGATCCAGCCGGCCATCCGTTCTGTTTGTGCAAGCGGTAGACGGATCAGAGTGCCCTGCTGGGCGGGCGTTCGTGATGTCGATGGCAATCGCGATCTCACTGGACTTGGACGACAACCTTGCCGAGGGCTCGACCCTCGCCCACATGGCGCAGCGCTTCTGACACCTCGTCGAGCCCGAACGTCCGGTCGATGTGGATCCCGACGTGTCCCTCGACGCAGAGGTCGGCCAGCGGCCCGAAGTGCGTCGGGCCCTGCTTCACGACGAGCAGTCCGAGCCGGCGACCCGTGAGCCGGCCGGCGATCGAGCCGATCGTCACGACCCGCAGCAGCGCCGGCACCGACCCACCGACGCAGCGGTACCGACCGCCTCGGGCCAGCGCACGACGGTAGGCGAACACCGACCTGTGCGCGACGAGGTCGAGGACGATGTCGTAACCCGCGCCGCGACGGGTGAAGTCCTCACTGCGATAATCGATCACCTCGTCTGCGCCGAGCGAGCGCATGAAGTCGAGCTTGCCGGCGTTGTCGACGCCGGTCACGTGCGCGCCGGCGCGTTCGGCGAGTTGGATCGCGAACGAACCGGAGCCGCCGCCGGCCCCATTGATCAGCACTCGTCGGCCGGGTCCTGCGTCGCTGGTCCCCTGCATCGCGATCACTCCCGCCTGTGGGATTGTCGACGCCTCGGCGAACGTCAGCCCCGCCGGCTTGTGGGCGAGCGCCGCCTCGCGCGCCACCGCGTACTCGGCAAAGCCACCCTTCAATGCCAGGTTGTCGCCGTACACCTCGTCGCCCGCGGAAGCGGGTGACTCCGGTACCGACCGCTTCGACGGTCCCGGCGATGTCCGAGCCGAGCGTCCGGTGAGCCGGCACGCGCAGCCCGCCGATCCGCGCATACAACGGAGAGCCTCGCAGGACCTCCCAGTCCGACAGATTGACCGACGTCGCCGCGACCCTGACCAGCACCTGGCCAGGAGCCGGCGATGGAGTCGGCACCTCCTCGACCCGTAACAACTCGGGCGCGCCATACCGGTCGTAGACGACCGCTCTCACGGAGACTCCCTGTCGTGGCCGGGTTTGGCGCAACAGGGCATCTCGCCAAGAATAGTCGCGGCGACTCGACGGCGAAGGTGGCGTCGTGACGCTTCCCGACTCGATCGACGGTCCATCGCCGATGTGAGTCTGAGCAAAGCCTCCGGCGCCTCATCGCCACCGCGCCCGAGGTCTTCGATCTTGGGCACTGGCTCGGCAGGGCCGGATACCGGGGCGAAGCCCCTCCAGTTGAACGGGCCAAGGCTTCGGAGCGGGCTCGGCGGTCCAATCATCCTGTCGCCGCCACCGGCGATGCGGCGATCTGCACGGCCTCGCCGACGTGCCTAGGGCTGGCCCAGGGCGCAGGGCGCCCGATCAGTCGAGGAACTCGTGGGTCGGACTTGTGTCGATCGCCGTGGCGACAGCGTCCGGCGCGCTTATGTCGGGTGCGGACGAGCGGATGTCGGGACGGCGCAGCTCCCATCGGGTGCGGCGCTCCTCGTCGGCGCGGTGCTCGAAGTGCATGGTCTGATCCATTGCGTACATGGTCGTGTCCTTCGGGGTGGAGGACTTCGGACCGGAGGCGGTTCCCGGGGACTCGACAGCCGGGCGTGACGCGCCCGGGCCGGAGCCCGGGGTCAGGTGAGTGCTGCAATGCGTACGACGATGGTTGCCGCGGAGATCACGGTGGCCTCGGTCGTACGCATGATCGTGACTGTACCGGAACCGGGCGTTCTCGCCAGGATCATTTGCGAACTTCTCGCGTCTCCGACGATCGGGTCTCGAAGACCCGGCACGGGACTCGTGTGATCGCTCCGGGTCGAACCGCACGCACGCCGCAGATCAGATCCGCCGGGTCGGGCGGGATATGGTCGCGGCGCGGCATGGCGCCGCGCTTGGGGAATCGAGGGACCGATGACTGCACCGCACCTGCCTGGACGATTGGGCGATCCTGACCGGACCCTCGCCGACGATCCGCGCTCCGACCCGCGCATGATCGCAGCGATGATCCCGGTCGGTCTCGCCGAACGCACGCCGCCGCAGCCCGTCACCGTCGACACCCCGATCGACGCGCTGCACGAGTTCAACACGATGGCCGAGGCGGGATTCGACGCGATGTTCGCGATGTTCTCCGGCGACCTGCCGGCGATCTCCGGCGTCGAGCGCAGCATCGAGGTGATCAGGGGTGTCGACGGCAACGACATCACCCTCTACCTCCATCGACCCGAAGGGACGTCGGGTCCGCTGCCTGGTGTGCTCCACCTCCACGGCGGGGGCATGACGATCCTCGAGGCGTCGGGTACGTCGTATCAGCGGTGGCGTGACCACCTCGCAGCGACGGGGTTGGTTGTCTGCGGGGTCGAGTTCCGCAATGCCAGCGGCAAGCTCGGCCCGCATCCGTTCCCGGCCGGTCTGAACGACTGCTCGTCGGCACTGCAGTGGTTCGGCGAGCAGAAGGGCCGCCTCGGTGTGTCGAAGATCATCGTGTCCGGCGAGTCAGGCGGCGGCAACCTCACGTTGGCCACCACGCTGAAGGCCAAGCGCGACGGTCATCTCGGCTTGATCGATGGCGTCTACGCGCAGTGTCCGTACATCTCCAACGCCTATGAGTCGCCGGTCCCGGAGCTGACGTCGTTGTTCGAGAACGACGGCTACTTCCTCAGCTGCGAGCAGATGGGTGTGATGGCCATGCTGTACGACCCCAGCCGGGAGAGCGCCACCGACCCGCTCGCCTGGCCATATCACGCCGCCGTCGAGGAACTGACGGGGCTCCCGCCGCACGTGATCTCGGTGAACGAACTCGATCCGCTCCGCGACGAGGGCCTTGCGTACTACCGCAAGCTCGCGGCCGCAGGTGTGCCGGTCGCGGCACGCACCGTCAACGGCACCTGTCACGCCGGCGACTGCATCTTCGAAGCGGCGATGCCCGAGGTGTTCCACGCCACGATCCGCGACATCAAGGGCTTCGCCGACTCCGTCTGATGTTCCGGCAACGGCGTCGCGGCCGCGCATCACCCCACAGGTCGCGCTCGATCGGAGCGCACCGGCGGTGTCAGCCGGTGCGCTTCTGGCCGAGGAGCGATGCGTGGCAGGGTTCGCACACCCACCACTCGGCGGGACGGCCGACCGGCTCGTCGGGATCGAGTGGGAACTGCTTGAGGCAGCGCCAGCAGCGACGGGTCGATGCATCGGGCTCTCCGAGAGACCCGACGGCAGCATCTGCGCTCACTGCTACTGACCCTTCGGTCGGTTGTCCTTCTTCTCACGCTTGGCGTCGCGCTTTTCCTTGAGCGACTTGCCAGGCTTCTTGGCGGACGGCTTCTGTGGTGACTTCTCGGGCACGGTGGCTCCTCGGTCGTCGAAAGGGCACCTTACCTCGGGTGACGGAGGGAACGACACCCCATCGGGCGCAGCGCTGGAGTCAGAGCCAGTTGCGGCGCTTGAAGTTGCGATACAGCAGCAGACACGCCAGCACCATGACCGACAAGGTCATCGGGTAGCCAGCGCTCCAGCCCAGCTCCGGCATGTGGTCGAAGTTCATGCCGTAGATGCCGGCGATCATCGTCGGCATCGCCATGATCGCCACCCACGCCGAGATCTTGCGCATGTCTTCGTTCTGGCGCATGCCCACCTGGGCGACGTTCGCGTGGAGCGCGCTGTCGAGCAGGGCATCGAGTCCGTCGAGGCTCTCCGACACTCGCATCAGGTGATCGAGGACGTCGCGGAAGTAGTCGCTCGCCTCGAGATGGATCGGGGCCGCGCCGTTGCCGAGTTGCACCAGTGCGGGTTCCAGAGGTGCGATCGCCCGCCTGAAGTCGAGCACCTCCCGCTTCAGCTTGAAGATCCGCTCGGCATGCGCAGCCTTTGGACCGCTGAAGACCTCGAGCTCGATCTGGTCGATGTCGATGTCGAGCCCGAGCATCACGTCTGCATAGTCGTCGACGACCTTGTCGGCGAGCGTGTGCAACACCGACGTCGGGCCCCAACGAAGTCGTTCTGGATCGCCTTCGAGAAACCCGCGCAGATCGGCGAGCCCCGCAGTCGAACCGTGCCGTACCGTCACCACGAAGTGCTCGCCGACGAACACCATGAGCTGGCCGACTTCGATCACTTCCTGCGTATCCACGTACCTCGCGGGCTTGAGCACGAAGAACACCGAGTTGTCGTACCGCTCCAGCTTCGGTCGCTGGTGTGCGTGCACCGAGTCCTCCACGGCGAGCGGGTGCAGATCGAACGCGTCGGCGACGCTCTCGAACTCCTCGTGGCTCGGCTCATGGAGGCCCACCCACACGAAGCCGCCCATCGCCTTTGCCTTGGCCAGGATCTCTGCCAACGGCGCGTCGCTGTCGACCCGCGCCCCCAGCACGTACACACCGCAGTCGACGATCATGTCCGCATTCTGTCGCAGCCCGAGTCACCGATGGGCGACCGCCTCAAGGCAGGAGCGTGTAGGCGGGGTTGGTGAACTCGAGGTGGTCTCCCACCTGAGTCGCGACGCCCTCGATCACGAGCCGCCTTCCGAGTGTGACGCCGCCGATCGCCCTCCGGCCGGTCCAGACAGCGGTGAACGAGCCGGTGTCGTCGGAGATGGTGACTGCGAGCGAGGGCTGTCCGCTCGTGGGACGAGCGCGCATGCGCACCACCTGCCCCTCGATCTTCAGCCGGTGCCGCGGGGTGGCGGCGGCGACGGTGACCAGGTCGGGATCGGACGGCGCGTCAGCCTCGCCCATCGATGCGTGCCGTCTCCGCAGGAACGCCATGTCAGCCGACCAATATGCGACGGACGTCGGTCTCGGACTCGCCGGTGACGAGCACCATCACCTCATCGCCTGCGAACAGCGTCGTGTCGCCGCGTGGGACGACCACCTGTGATTTACGCAGGACGGCGACGATCGTCGACTCGCGAGGCAGGCCCAGCTCGGCGATCTGGCGGCCGAGGGCGGGGGAGCTCTCTGCGAGGGTCACCTCGGCGAGCCGAGCGCGTCCTTGGTCGAGGGTGAGCAGACGCACGAAGGAACCCACGTTCACGGCTTCTTCGACCAACCCGGTGAGCAGGTGCGGGGTCGACACGGACACGTCGACTCCCCACATGTCGTTGAACATCCACTCGTTGTTCGGGTTGTTCACCCGGGCGACCACCCGCGGAACACCGAACTCCTGCTTGGCCAACAACGACACCACGAGGTTGTCCTCGTCGTCACCGGTGACGGCTGCCACGACGTCGGCATCGGTCGCGCCAACCCGCTCGAGGGTGCCGATCTCGCACCCGTCGCCGAGCGCCCAGGTCACGCCCGACACGGCTGTTCCGTGCCGTTGCTGCACCCCCGGATCCTGGTCGAGCAGGATCACCTCGTGCTGTGACAGGGCCAACTGACCGGCCATGTACCTGCCGACGCTTCCTGCTCCCGCGATGAGGATCTTCATCAGTGCGCTCCTTCGTGGACTCCGGCCAGCAGGGCGTCCACATGTGCGACATCGACGCCCTGCACCATCACCTGGATCACGTCGTCTTCCTGCAGCAGCGTGGTCGCAGTGGGGAGTTGTGCGCGGCCACTTCGGGTGAGCAGGCACACGCGTCCGCCTGCCGACCGCATGTCAGCGACCGAGCGTCCCGCGCCCGCTGCCGGCACGCGGCGCTCGACGAGCACGTACGTCGAGGTGGGATCGGCCCATTCGACGTCCGTCCCGTGCGGCAGCACCGCTCGCAGCACGCGCCCGCTGGTCCACGAGACCGATGCCACGGTCGGGATGCCGAGGCGTTCGTACACGACGGCGCGCTTCGGGTCATAGATCCGCGCCACCACGTGTCGCACCCCGAAGGTCTCCCGAGCCACTCGAGCGATGAGGATGTTCGAGTTGTCACCACTCGTGACCGCCATCACCGCGCTCTGTTCGGTGATCCCGGCTGCGCTGAGCAGGTCGCGATCGAAGCCGATGCCGGTCATCGTGCGACCGGCGAAATCGGCGCCGAGCCGGCGGAATGCTTCGGCTCGGCGATCGATCACCACCACATCGTGGCCATCGGCCACCAGCTCGCTGGCGACCGTGGAACCCACGCGCCCGCACCCGACAACGATCGCGTGCATGATCTTCAGACCTCCTCGACGACGCCGTCATGCATGTGGACCGGCACCGACACGACGGCGGTGTGCGGTCGGTGCAACAGCTTGGCCTTCAGGGCGAAGGCACTCCCGTTGTGGAGCCACTGGGTGCTCCACGACGTGACGAACTCGGGGATGACGACGGTGATGATGTCGTCATCATGCTGTGCGTCGAGCTCATCGAGGAACGCGAGCACCGGACGGGTGAGCTCGCGATACGGCGAGTACAGGGTGTGCAGTTCGATCGGCACGTCGAAGTCTCGCCACCGCTGCTCGAGACGCAGGCGCTCGTCGTCGTCGCTGGCGACGGTGACGGCGATCAACCGCTCGGGCGCCAACGAACGGGCGTACTGCAAACCGTGGAGGACACCTTTGTTGATGCCTCCCACCAGCACGACCATGGTGTGGGTCTCACGCCGCGGCCAGTAGCCGGGTTCGACCGCAACAGCGGCGACGCCCTTCTTGTAGTGCCGCCCGATGCCCCTGAACATCGTGACCATGATCGGGATCAGCAGCGCCGGGATCCAGGCACCCTCGGTGAACTTGGAGACCACGACGATGACGGCGATCAGCCCGGTGGTGAACGCGCCGATCGCGTTGATCACCAACCCGGCCTGCCAATGCGGCTCCCGGTGCTTGAGGTGATGGCGAACCATGCCGGTCTGGCTGAGCGTGAAGCCGGTGAACACGCCGAACGCATACAGCGGGATGAGCTTCGAGATGTCGCCGTTGAAGGCGACGATGAGGGCGCCGGCGACGATCGCCAGGAACAGCACGCCGTTCGAGAACACCAGCCGAGCACCACGGTTGAAGAACTGCCGGGGGAGGAAGCCGTCCTTGGCGATGATCGAAGCAAGACGGGGGAAGTCTGCGTAGGCGGTGTTCGCGGCGAGGATCAAGATGAAGAACGTGGCGATCATCGTCAGCCAGAACATGACGCCCTTGCCGTCGTAGAGGTACTCGGCCATCAAGCCCAGGCCGTTGCCATCTTCGTGACCGCGGTAGGGCTTGAGGTGGGAGGCGAGCACCGACACGCCGAAGAAGCAGGTGCCGAGGATCGTCCCCATCCACAACAGGGTCGTGGCGGCGTTCTTCGCCTCGGGCTTCTGGAACGCCGGCACGCCGTTCGAGACGGCCTCCACGCCCGACAACGCCACGGCACCAGATGAGAAGGCGCGCAGGAGCATGATCAGGCTGAGTGATCCGATCTGGGTGCTCTTCTCGAACGCTTCTTCGGAGAGGAGCTCTTCCGGGATCGGACCCACGTGCTGGACGTAGATCCGGTAGAGGCCGGTGCCGATCAGGATGACGAGCATCACGATGTAGAAGTAGGTCGGACCGGCGAATGCGGCGCCCGATTCCTTCACGCCGCGGAGGTTCATCACGGTCATCACGAACACGCACAGCAGACACACGGGCACGGTCCACTTCGTGTCGAACCCGAATGCCGTTCGCATCGCGAGCACCCCACCGGCGACGCTCACCGAAACCGTCAGGATGTAGTCGACGAGCAACGACGAACCGGCGACGAGGGCCGGCATCGTGCCGAGGTTCTCGCGGCTCACGATGTAGGCGCCACCGCCGGACGGGTAGGCGTGGATGGTCTGGCGGTACGAGGTCACCACGATCGCCATCAAGACGCACACGATGATCGCAATGGGGACCAGGGGCTGGAACGCCGTCATGCCGACGCCTGCCTGGAGCACGATCACGACGAGGATCTCGTCGGTCGCGTATGCGGTGGACGAGATGGCATCGGATGCGAAGACCGGGAGTGCGATCTTCTTGCTCAGGCGCTGGTGATGCTCGTCCGCGCTGGAGAGTGGGTTGCCGAGGAGGATCTTCTTCAGTGCTGCCATAGGTGCCGAGCTGGTCGGCCTCACAACACTGCCGCTTCCCGCCTGGCAGGCGGCGGTCGTTAACGGCTTCTTAGCGCTCGTCGGCGTGCTCGCCATCGGTGACCGGCTGCTCGAACCTGTAGCCCATTCCTGGCTCGGTGTGGAAGTAGCGCGGACGGCTCGGCTCTGGTTCGAGCTTTCGACGGATGTGGGCCATGTGCACGCGGAGGTAGTTCGTCTCGTCGCCGTACTGCGGTCCCCACACCGCCTGCAACAGGTCGCGGCTCGACACGAGCCGCCCGGCGCGTCGAACCAGCACCTCCACCAGGTGCCACTCGGTGGGGGTGAGCTTCGCCTCGCCGGCAGGCGTCGTCACTCGTTGAGCCGCCAGATCCACCGTGAAGTCGGTGGTCACGACCGCCGGTGGCTCCTCGGAAGGGACGGGTCGACGCAGAGCTGCTCGGAGGCGGGCCAACAGCTCGCCCATGCCGAACGGCTTCGACACGTAGTCGTCCGCGCCGGCGTCGAGTGCGCCGACCTTGTCGAACTCGCTGTCGCGTGCCGACAGCACCACGATCGGCACCGACGTCCAGCGCCGCAACGAGCGGATCACTTCCATCCCTGAGATGCCGGGCAGGCCGAGGTCGAGCACCACCAGGTCGGGCTTCTCGGCAGCGGCGAGCTCCAGGGCACGTTCACCGGTGGCAGCGAGGGAGACGTCGTAGCCTCGGGCTCGCAGGTTGGCGCCGAGTGTGCGCAACAGATGCGGCTCGTCTTCGACGCAGAGGATGCGACTCACGACCGCCCCGCTCCAACGGCGGACATGGACGTCGGCGACGCCATGGGAAGCGTGACGACCGCGGTCAGTCCGCCACCCGGGGTGTCACGGAGCTCCAGTGTGCCACCCATCGCCGCGACGAACCGATCGGCGATCGCCAAGCCGAGCCCGAGCCCACCGCTCGCACCGGAGTCGTCGAGTCGGTGGAACGGTTGGACCACGACTGCACGTTGCGTCACGGGGATCCCGGGTCCGTGGTCGATGACGTGCAGCTGCACGCTGGAACCTCTGCGATGGGCCTGCACTCGCACTCGTCGCTGCGGTGGCGACCAGCGCAGGGCGTTGCCAACGAGGTTGGCGACGACTCGGTCGAGCAGGACCGGGTCGGTCTGCACCTCGGGGAGATCGACGGGGAGCTCGATCTCGACGTGATCGGCCGTGCTCCCGATCGCATGCAGCGACGCCGGCACCACTTCCTCCAACGACACCGACCGCAGCACGGGTCGCAGCACGCCAGCTTCGAGGCGGCTGAGATCGAGCAGGTTGGTGACGATCGAGGTGAGCCGGTCGGTCTCGGCCTCGATCGACGCGAGGAAGTCGCCACGAGCTTCTTCCGGCCAGTCGATGTCGGGCTGCCTCATGCTCGAGACCGAGGCCTTGATGCTCGCCAGCGGCGACCGCAGGTCGTGGGAGACGGCGCGCAACATGGCGGTGCGAAGCTCGTCGGCGCGGGCCAACGCGTCGGCCACATTGGCGATCTCTCGTAGCCGCTGCTGCTCGAGTGCGCGCGACAGCTGAGCGAGGAACGCCCGCAGCACTCGGTGGTCGTCGGCACCGAGCGCCGGGCCGCGGGTGACGAGCACGAACCCGCTCGCCAACGGGTGCACTGCATCGGCATCGGCCGTGCGCGTCGGTGCATCCCCTGCAGATGCCAGCACCTGCACCGGCTCGTCACCCGGGGCGAGCACCGCCACACCGTCGAGGTGGAACGTTCGACGGAGCTGCTCGACCACGACGTCGGGGAGCTCGAGGTGCCCCGAACCGGTGAGTGCAGCCAACGACGACGCCTCGCGTCGCGCTCGTTCGGCCTCGGCGGCGCGTCGGGCAGCGATCGACACGAACGCCGACACGATGCCGGCGACCGAGAGGAACACGATCAGCTCGGCCACGTTGTCGCCGTCTGAGATGCGGAGCGTGTGATAGGGAGGGATGAGGAACCAGTTCGCGAGCAGCGGGGCGGCGACAGCCGCACACAGGCCGGGCAATGCGCCGCCGGCAGCGGTGATGGCGACCACGGCGAGCAGGTAGATCGACAGCGAGGTGGCCACCGAGACGTCGCCACGGTTGGCGGACAGGACGGCGGTGAGGCCGGCCAGACCGGCCGCACCCACGCCACCGGCTACGAGCTGCCGCCGGGTCGACACCGACTGTCGTCCTGCGGCCGTCACATGGTCGTCGAGCCGGAGATCGGCCGACACGACGTGCACGTCCACCGACGTCGCCCTGCGGATCACCTCGTCGACCACGGCGGGTCGTGCAGGCGGCCAACGCCGGCGCCTGCCCGTCGTGCCGAGCACGAGCTGCGTCGCACGCTCGGTCTCGGCGAACGCCAGCAGTGTGCCGGCGACGTCGGCCCCGACGAGTTGGTGGTAGGTGCCGCCGAGTTGCTCGACGCGCTCGCGACGCGAAGCACGGCGGGGATCGTCGACGTTGGTGTCTGGTTGCACGTGCACACCGACCATCGGTGCCCGCGATCGTTGCGCGAGTCGAGCTGCCCTGCGGAGCACGGCGTCTGCGTTCGGGCTGTCGGTCACCGCAACGACCACCTTCTCGCGCGCCCCGCGCGGATCATCGGGACCGGCCGCCAGACGATCCGCCATCCAGAACATCATCAGCGAACGCAGTTCGGCGAACGCTCGCGTGTTGAACAGGTCAGCGTCCTCGGGCCGCAGGTCATCGGGTCCGAACACGTTGCCGTGCGCGATTCGGCGCCTGATCGCCTCGGGAGAGATGTCCACGATCTCGATCTGGTCCGTGCGGACCAGGAACTCGTCGGGCACCAGCTCGTCGGGAACCCGTCCGACGATGTCGCGCACCGGGTCGGCGAGTGAGTCGATCTGCTGGACGGTGATCGTGGTGATCACGTCGATGCCGGCGTCGAGCAGCACGTCCACGTCCTGCCAGCGGTGCTCTCGTGCCGACGACGCCGGGTTCCGGTGCGCCAGCTCGTCGACGAGCACCACGCCCGGCCGAGCCGCGAGCACGGCGGCGACGTCGAGCTCGTCCGACGTTGCCGACTCCGCACCCAGTTGTGCGAGGCGGGCCAGAATCACCGATCGCCCATGGGTGCGGACGCACCCGATCATCACGTCGGTTCCGCGGCCGCGCCGCCGCACTGCCTCGTCGAGCATCGCGTACGTGGTGCCGACGCCGGCGGCGGCTCCCAGGTACACACGTAGACGGCCTCGCTCCACCCGATCAGTGTGCCGCGGTCGGCGAGGTGTTGGGCGGAGCGAGATCGTCGAGGATGTCAGGCCGGGCTGACTGCAGCCGTGGCGCCCAACACCAACTCGAGCTGATCGACGAACGCGAAGACCACGCGACGGTCGAGTTCGAGCGAACCCATGCCCGCTCGGGGCCTCATCGCCACCTGCGCGGAGGCTCTCGGATCGGTGAAGGCCACGATCGCACCGCCCTCGGGCAGCACGAACGTGGTCTGGTCGTCAGGATGTGCACGCTGACGGGCGATCGTGGGCAGCTTGGATGCGCCGAGCGGCTCGATCCGGCAGTCGACGAGCGACATCCCGGCACATGCGGCCTGCACGGCCTCGGTCCACACGACGACCACCGGCCGGTCGTGCGCGCTCGCCGTCGCCAGAAGCGAACGGTGCTCGCTGGCCGTGATGGAGGTGTGTTCGCGGGCGAACACCCGGACCCGCATCGCCGTGGCGATGCTCACCGCGATACCGATCGAGGCCAGCAGCGTCACTGCAACGAGATCGGCCTGGGCCGTGATCCGCAGCGAATGAACCGGCTCGGTGTGAAAGTAGTTGAGCCCGAGGGCAGCAGCGATCGATGTCGCCACACCAGCCTTCCAGCTCACGGTCGCCACGGCGACGGTGACGACCGCCATGACCAGCGCAACGTTCGCGATTGCCATCGTGTCGCGCACCCCGGTGGACGCCCATGCGATTCCCAGCACGAGCAATGGGCCGGCAACCGTGAGGCCGTGACGGATCTGGGCGATCGTGGACGACTGGCGGTGACGAGATGTACTCATGAATGCATCTGTACTCCCGTGCGCATCGCAGCACACGGGACTTGACGCGTTCTTAGCGCCGGTCGGTCATGTCGGGCCCGACGGCTCGTACCGGTACCCCACGCCGGAGTCGGTGATGAAGTGGCGCGGTCGTGACGGCTCCACCTCCAGCTTGCGGCGGATGTGGGCCATGTGCACGCGCAGCAGGTTCGGGTCGGGTTCGAACGTCGGCCCCCAGACGGCGGTGACGAGTTGGCGGTGGGTGACGAGTCGACCTGCGTTGCGGGTGAGGTACGTCGTGATGGCCCACTCGGTCGGTGTGAGGCGGACTTCGTGCTCCTCATCGGTGGCCGAGACGGCGAAAGCCCGATGGGCGTTGAGGTCGAGGCGGAAGCTCTCCGCGTGCACGATGGGCGACGCCGTGGGGGCATCTGGTGACCGGCGCAGGGCCGCACGAAGCCGTGCCAGCAGCTCGCCCATGGAGAACGGCTTGGTGATGTAGTCGTCGGCGCCGGCATCCAGGGCCGCGATCTTCGACGATTCGTCATCGCGCACGGTGAGCACGATGATCGGAACGTCGGTCCACCCCCTCAGCGCTTCGATCGTCCCGATGCCGTCGATGCCTGGCAGCCCGAGATCGAGCAGGACGATGTCAGGGTGTTCGACCGCGACCGCCTGCATGGCCGCCTCACCGCTGTCGGCGAGGACCACCTCGTAGCTGCGCGCCGCGAGGTTGAGCGACAGCGCCTTGCGGATCGACACCTCGTCGTCGACGACGAGCACCTTCGTGGTCGTCACGTTCCCTCGATCTTTGGCCCGGACGACGGTGCGGACCCGTTCCCGTTCGCTGCCGGCACGATCATCGTGACCGTGAGGCCACCGCCCGGTGTGTCGTCCAGCAGGAGCGAACCATCCATCGCCTCGAGGAAGCCCTGTGCGATCGAGAGGCCCAGCCCGACACCGGTGGCGGTGTTCGTGTCGCCGAGTCGCTGGAACGGTGCCAGGACGTCGGCCCGGTCGGCGATCGGGATGCCCGGGCCGCGGTCGATCACGCACAGATGAACCGCATCTCCCACGGCGCTTGCGGCGATCCGCACGACCCCTCCCGAGGCGCTGTGCCGGATGGCATTGCTCACCACGTTGGCCAGGCTTCGCTCGAGCAATGCGGGATCCACCACGATCTCGGGCACGTCGCGGTCGATCTCCAACTCCACGTCGAGGGACTCGTCGCCGATGCTGCGCAACGTCGCCTCCACGATCTCGTTGACGCTGCTCGGCCGTGGCTGCACTGCGAGCGCGCCGATCTGCAGTCGGCTCGCATCGAGCAGATTGCCGACGAGGCGGTTCAGACGGTCGGTCTCCTGGTCGACGGCCGTGAGTGCTTCGTGGAGCTGATCCCGGCTCCAGTCGACACTCGGGTCGAGCAGGCCCGAGACCAGCGCCTTGATCGTCGAGAGCGGCGTGCGCAGGTCGTGCGACACGGCTCGGAGCAGTGCGGTACGCACCGTGTCGATCTGGCCCAGCGCTTCGGCGGTGGCTGCCTCACTCGCCAGGTGCTGGGTGTCGAGGGCGACGGTCAGCTGATCGGCGAGCAGTCCCACCACTCGTCGATCGTCGGCCGACAGGGCGCGTCCAGCGAGCTCGAGACGCCGCATGGTGACGTCCTCGCCAGGCCGCAGCTCGCCAGGCCGCAGCTCGCCAGGCCGCAGCTCGATCGTGGTGATCGGACCCCTCATCTCGCCGCTCTCGGCGACCGTGACGCCGTCGTCTCCTCCGCCCACCAGACGGACACCATCGAGCGCGAACGTGCGGCGCACGTGGTCGATCAGCGCCGGTACCGGGTTCGGATCGGTCGCGAGGCTGGCTGCGCTGCGGGCGAGGGCCCCGGCCTCGGCTCGGGCGCGTCGCGCCTCCAACGATTGTTCGGCGCTTTCGTTCACGAGGGCACCGACCATCATCGCGACGGCGACGAACACCGCGAGAGCCACCAGGTTCTGCCCTTCGGAGATGGTGAACGTGAACCTCGGTTCGACGAACCACCAGTTCACGAGGAGCGATGCCGCGACCGCTGTCACAGCTCCGACCAGGCGTCCGCCGATCGCGGCGATCACCAGCGTGAATGCGAGGAACACGAGGAGCTCGGTCGACAGCGCGACGTTGCCGATGCCATGGAAGGCCGCTGTGAGCAGTGGCAGCCCGAGCAACATCGTCACCCACGCGCCGGCCAGTCGTCGAGTGTCGATCGCTCGGCGGGATCGGAACGCACCGGCGGGCGAAGCTGGTCCCGATGCGTCGTCGCGTCCGATCACGTGCACGTCCACGTCGCGGGCGAGCCTGGTCACCTTGCCGACGAACGAGCCGTGCCACACCTCGTGCCATCGACTCGAGGCGGTTGCCCCGATCACGAGCTGGGTTGCCTTCTCAGCTCGTGCGAAATCGACGAGCGCGGCCGCACGATCCTGACCGAGGACCTCATGGGTGCGTCCGCCGAGTGCCTCCACAAGGGCGCGCTGCGCGGCGATCGAGGCGTTGTCCTGGTGGGCCAGTCCATCGTCTGACACCACATGGACGCCGACGAAGTCACCCCCGACACGACCTGCCATGCGTGCCGCGCGACGGATCAGGATCTCGCCACCGGGCGCGCCGCTGATGCCGACGACCACCCGTTCTCGCGTCTCCCATGTTCCGGCGATCTCGTGGTCGGCGGTGTACTCGGCGAGCGACTCCTCGACGCGATCGGCAACCCACAAGAGCGCGAGCTCGCGGAGCGCGCCGAGGTTGCCAGGGCGGAAGAAGTTCGACAGGGCGGCATCGACGCGCTCGGCGGGGTAGACGTTGCCGTGCGCCATCCGTCGGCGCAGTGCTTCCGGCGACATGTCGACCAGCTCGATCTGGTCGGCGCGGCGTACGACGGCGTCCGGCACCGTCTCGCGCTGGGTGACATCCGTGATGCGGGCGATCACGTCGTTGAGTGACTCCAGATGCTGGATGTTGAGCGTTGCGATCACGTCGATGCCTTTGGCGAGCAGCTCCTCGACGTCCTGCCAGCGTTTGTCGTGGCGGCCTCCAGGCGCGTTGGTGTGGGCGAACTCGTCGACCAGCACGACCTCGGGATGCCGTGCGAGGACGGCGTCGAGATCCATCTCGCTGAGCGTCGCGCCGCGATGTTCCACCGTTCGGCGGGCCACCACCGGAAGATCGCCGATCTGAGCTGCCGTGTTCGACCGACCGTGGGTCTCGACGACCCCGATGACCACGTCGGTGCCGCGCTCGTGTCGGCGCCGACCCTCGTTGAGCATGGCGAAGGTCTTGCCCACGCCTGGCGCCGCACCGAGGTAGATGCGGAGGGATCCACGAGCCACGGCGGGAGTCTCACCCGCCCACGGCGAGGTCGTCCAACGCGAGGTTGACGAGCAGCACGTTGACACCGGGTTCCCCGAGCACCACCAGCAACCGTGCATCGGTGTTCGCCTCCACCAGGTCGAGCACCTGCTGAAGGCTGAGCCCCCTGGCCTCGGCGACTCGCGGGGCCTGGAGGCGCGCGTTGGCGATCGAGATGTGCGGATCGAGACCCGAGCCCGAGGCGGTGACGGCGTCGACCGGGACCTGCACCTGCTCGTCGAGTCCGTTGAGTTCGCGATACGTCGTCACCCGCTCCTCGACCGCGGTGAGGAGATCGGGGCTGAGCGGTCCGAGGTTCGAGCCGGAACTGGCGGCTGCGTCATAACCGGCACCGGCCGCCGACGGGCGCGGGATGAAGTACTCGGGCGATGTGAACGTCTGTCCGATCAGCTCGCTGCCGACGACCTTGCCACCGCGTTCGACGAGGCTGCCGTCGGCCCGATCACCGAACGCGACCTGAGCCACCCCTGTGGTGACGAGGGGGTACACGAAGCCCAACAGCACCGTGAACACCACGAGGATCAGGGCGGCGGGCGCCAGTTGGCGGATGAAGGCACGCATGTCAGTTCACTCCCAATGCAGCGACGACGAGGTCGATGAGCTTGATTCCGACGAACGGCACGAGCACGCCGCCGAGGCCGTAGACGAGCAGGTTGCGGCGCAGCACGGCCGAAGCCGCCTCCGCCCGGAACCGCACCCCTCGCAGGGCGAGTGGGACGAGGCCGATGATCACGAGTGCGTTGAAGATCACGGCCGACAAGATCGCGGAACGAGGGCTGTGCAGATCCATGACGTTCAACTGGTCGAGTGCCGGCAGCACGCCCGAGAACATCGCGGGGATGATCGCGAAGTACTTGGCGATGTCGTTGGCGATCGAGAAGGTGGTGAGCGCACCACGCGTCATCAGCAGCTGCTTGCCCACCTCGACGATCTCGATCAGCTTCGTGGGGTTGCTGTCGAGGTCGACCATGTTCCCGGCTTCCTTGGCGGCCTGGGTACCTGTGTTCATCGCCACGCCGACGTCGGCCTGGGCGAGGGCTGGGGCGTCGTTGGTGCCATCGCCGGTCATCGCCACGAGGTTGCCGCCCGCCTGCTCTCGCTTGATCAGGGCCATCTTGTCCTCGGGCGTGGCCTCGGCGAGGAAGTCGTCCACGCCCGCTTCGGCGGCGATCGCCGCTGCGGTCAGCGGGTTGTCGCCGGTGATCATCACCGTCCGGATGCCCATCGCCCGCAGCTCGTCGAAGCGTTCGCGCATGCCCGGCTTCACGGTGTCCTTCAGCCGGATGACGCCGAGCACCCGCCACTGCTGACCCGCACGGCGGTCGATCACCACGAGCGGGGTGGCACCATCTCGCGAGACCTGCTCCACGATCGGACCGAGCTCGAGCGGCACCACGCCGCCTTCTTCCTGCATGAACCGCCGAACCGAATCGGCTGCACCCTTGCGAACGACACGGCCATCGGCGAGGTCCATTCCCGACATGCGCGTCTGGGCGGTGAAGGGCACGAGGACCGCGCCCCTTGCGTCGGGAGCGACGAGGCCGTGGCGGCCGGTGGCCAACTCGACGATCGAGCGGCCCTCTGGCGTCTCGTCGGCGAGCGATGACACGAGAGCGCCTTCGGCCACCTCGGTCTCGGTGGAATCGTGCACCGGGATGAACTCGGCGGCCTGACGCGAGCCGAACGTGATGGTGCCGGTCTTGTCGAGCAGCAGCGTCGTGACGTCGCCGGCGGCTTCGACAGCTCGGCCAGACATGGCAAGCACGTTTCGCTGCACGAGCCGGTCCATCCCGGCGATGCCGATCGCGGACAGCAACCCGCCGATCGTGGTGGGGATCAGACACACCAACAGCGCGACGAGCACGATGATCGACTGCTCGGCGCCGCTGTAGATGGCGAACGGTTGCAGGGTCACGACGGCCAGGAGGAACACGATCGTCAGCCCTGCGAGCAGGATCGACAGCGCGATCTCGTTCGGGGTCTTCTGCCGATCTGCGCCCTCCACGAGCGCGATCATCCGGTCGAGGAACGTCTCGCCGGGCTTCGCGCTGATCTGCACGACGATCCGGTCGCTCAGCACCCGGGTGCCGCCCGTGACCGCTGAACGGTCACCGCCGCTCTCGCGGATCACCGGCGCCGATTCGCCTGTGATCGCCGACTCGTCGACGGTGGCGATGCCCTCGACCACGTCGCCGTCTCCGGGGATCACCTCACCGGCCGCCACCACGCAGCGGTCGCCGATCTGGAGATCGGCCGAAGACCGCTGCGTCGACGTGCCATCCGCCTGCACCACGGTGGCCACGGTGTCGGCGCGGGTGGCCCGGAGGGTGGCTGCCTGCGCTTTGCCGCGTCCCTCGGCCATCGCCTCGGCGAGGTTGGCGAACAGGACCGTGAACCACAAGAACACAGACACGAGCGCGCCGAAGGCGTTCTCCTGCCCGGTCGAGCTGCCGAGGTCGCGGAGGAACAGGATCGTGGTGAGGATCGCGCCCACCTCCACGATCAGCATCACTGGGTTCTTGGCGAGGGCTCTCGGATCGAGCTTGCGGAACGAGTCGATGATCGCCGATCGCACGATGGTCGGGTCGAAGATCGACTGCGACGCAGACGGTTTCGTCCGCACCTTGGGCGGTCGCTCCGTCGGCGACGGCATCTCGGGTTCGGGATCGAGGAGTGAGGTGTTCATGACCGTCCTTCGGACAGAGGCATCGAGGAGTGAGGTGACGAAGCGCCGTGTGTCGCGCAGCAGGATGCGTTCACAGCGAGAGGTGCTCGAGGATCGGGCCGAGGGCCAGGGCCGGGAAGAACGTGAGTCCGGTGACGATCAGCACCACACCGCCGATCAACACGCCGAACAGCGGGGTGTGCGTCGGCATCGTGCCGCTGGTCGTGGGCACCGTCGGTTTGCCGGCGAGGGCGCCGGCGATCCCGAGCGCCGGGATGATCAGGAAGAACCGCCCGACGAGCATCGCAAGACCCTGGGTGACCGTGTACCACTGGGTGCCCGTGCCCTGGTAGGCGAACGCGGACCCGTTGTTGTTGGCAGCGGAGGCGAAGTTGTAGAGCACTTCGGAGAGCCCGTGCGGTCCGGACTGGAACGTCGCCGCTGACCCGATCACAACCGACGCGGCGGCGAATCCGAGCAGGGCGATCGGCATCGCCAGGATGTAGAGGGTGACCATCTTCATCTCCGCTGCCTGGATCTTCTTGCCCAGATACTCGGGAGTGCGCCCGACCATCAGACCGGCGATGAACACCGCGAGGAGCGCATTGATCAGCAGGCCCATGAGCCCGACGCCGATGCCACCGGGAGAGATCTCGCCGAACATCATGTGCACCATCGGCACGAGCCCGCCGATCGGGGTGAACGAGTCGTGCATGCAGTTCACCGAGCCGTTCGAGGTACCCGTCGTGGCGCCCGCGTACAGTCCGCAGGCGGCCGTTCCGAATCGGAGCTCCTTGCCTTCCATGTTGCCGCCCGACTGCTCGGTCGAGATCGACTGATCGACTCCGAGCGCAGTCAGTTTCGGGTTGCCGTTGCTCTCGGCAAAGATCGAGAGCGCACTCATCACGACCAGGAATCCCACCATCACCGCACCGAGCAGGCGCGACTGGCGGCGGTCGCCGATGAGCCGTCCGAACGCGACCACGAGGGCGAACGGGATCACCACCAGCGACCAGATCTCGACGATGTTGGTGAAGCCGTTCGGGTTCTCGAACGGATGCGCCGAGTTCGCGTTGTAGAAGCCGCCGCCGTTTGTGCCGATGTCCTTGATCGCGATCTGTGATGCCACCGGGCCACCGGGCAGTGCCTGCTCGGTCACATCAGAGGTGGCATCGACGACCGTTGCCGTGGTGCCGCCGCTCAGGTTCTGCACAACGCCCTGGGAGACGAGCACGAGGGCGAAGATGAACGACAGCGGCAGCAGGATCCGCAGTGTTCCGCGTACGAGATCGACCCAGAAGTTCCCCAGCGTTCGGCTGCTGTGCTTGGTGCGGGTGATACCACGGATGATCGCGACGATCACGGCGAAACCCACTCCAGCGGAGACGAAGTTCTGCACGGCCAGGCCGACCATCTGGGTGAAGTGGCTCATCGCGACCTCACCCGAGTACCACTGCCAGTTGGTGTTCGTGACGAAGCTCACCGCGGTGTTGAACGCCCCGGTTGCCCCGACTGACGCGCGGTCGGTGGGGTTGAACGGGAGCGAGCCCTGGACGCGGAGCATGACGTAGAGCCCGACCATCGACACGAGGGAGAAGGCCAACAGCGACATCGCGTACACGTTCCACCGCTGCTCGCGGCGTGCATCGATCCGGCACAGCCGGTAGATCGCTCGTTCTGCTGGCGCGAAGATCCGGTCACCGGGCGCAGACCCGTCGGACCGACTCCCGTACACCGCTGCGATGTATTTGCCGAGCGGCGGCACGGTGATGACGAGCAGCATCACCAGCACCATGATCTCGGCCGCATCCTGCCACGACATCAGAATCGCTCCGGGTGGGCGAGCACGACGACGAGGTAGATGACGGCAGCCACGGCGAGGCCGAGGCCGATCCAGTTGTCAGCAGCGGCGGCGATCATGCCGCCACCTGCTCGATCTGGGGGTCGACCGCGGTCGCCGGGGACGTGCCGGCCCCCTGGTCGTCCTGGTCGTGGGCGATGATCCGGTCGCACCAGTGCACGTAGGCCACGCACAGCAGCACGAATCCCACCATCATCGCGATCATCACCAGATCGGCCATGTCGTCTCCTCCTCGGTCGCGCGAGCCGGCAGATCCACCGGCGCAGCAGCAGGTGTACGCCCGTTCAGGTCGGAAGCGGAGGGGTCTTCACGCTTCCTTCACGCTCATCGGACCGATCTTCACGCCGCCTTCACGGCCCGCAGGACTCTCCCGACACGGCAGGGACGCACGGGGTCGTGGGAGACACGGGAGGGACGAAGCGGACACGGCGGACCGGTCGCGTCTCACCGGGTCTTGCTGACCTCGCCTCGCCGGTCACCCCCCATCAGAGGCCGAGCGACTTGGCGATGATCGTCTTCATCACCTCGGTGGTGCCGCCGTAGATGGAGGTCACCCGGGCATCGGCGTAGGCGCGGGCGATCGGGTACTCGGCCATGTAGCCGTAGCCGCCGAACAACTGCAGGCACTTGTCGATGGCCCGTTGCTGCAGCTCGGTGCACCAGTACTTGGCCTGCGCGGCCTCGGCCGAGGTGAGCTCGCCCTCGTTGAGCCTGAGCACGCACTGGTCGACGTATGCCTGGGCGATGTCGACCTCGGTCTTCACCTCGGCGAGCACGAACTTGGTGTTCTGGAACGAGCTGATCGGCTGGCCGAACGCACGTCGCTCTTTCACGTACTCCACTGTCCAACCGAGGGCCGCACGCGCAGTCGACGCTCCCGAGAGAGCGATCGACAGACGCTCCTGGGCCAGGTTCGCCGTGAGGTAGCGGAACGCCTGGCCCTCCTCGCCGAGCAGGTTCGTCGCCGGCACCTTCACGTCGTTGAAGAACAGCTCGGCGGTGTCCTGGCTGTGCATCCCGATCTTGTCGAGGTTGCGGCCGCGCTCGAAACCCTCCATCCCTCGCTCCACCACGAGCAGCGACATGCCGGTGTGGCGTTGTGTGGGGTCGGTCTTCGCCGCGACGATCACGAGGTCGCTGTTGATGCCGTTGGTGATGAACGTCTTCGACCCGTTCAGCACGTACACGTCGCCGTCACGCACCGCCGTCGTCGCGATCCCGGCGAGGTCGGAACCCGTGCCGGGTTCGGTCATCGCGATTGCAGTGATGAGCTCTCCTGCGGCGATGCCGGGAAGCCAACGGGCTGCCTGCTCGTCGTTGCAGTACTCGATGAAGTACGGCGTGGTGATGTCGTTGTGGAGAGTGATGCCGAGACCGGCGCCGCCGATGCCGGCAGCGGCGAGTTCGTCGGCGATCACCTGGTTGAACCGGAAGTCCTTGGTGCCGCCTCCGCCGAACTGCTCGGGTACCGCGATCCCCACGAAGCCGTACTTGCCGGCCTCTGCGAACAGCGAGCGAGGGGCGATGCCTGCTTGTTCCCACTCGATGTAGTGAGGGGCGATCTCATGGGCCACGAAGGCTGCGAACGAGGCACGGAACTCGCGGTGCTCGACATCGAAGTGATCCTGCATGCTCCCTACTCTGTCGCATCGGGTGACGTCGCACACAGCCATCGAACACGGCCATCACACACGGCAGTCGCACACGTTGCGCGACGGCATCTCGATCGGCAGGACCGGAGATCCATCGGCGCTCGCTACGGTTCCCACATGACGAACCAACCCTTCGCCGTCGTGGTCGACATCGGTGGCTCGAAGATCGCTGCCGCGGCGGTGGGACCCGACGGAGGCGTTCACCACCGGGCGCAGGTCGTCACCCCCGGCGGCAGCGCCGACGAAGTGTGGGCAGCCGTCGCCACCGCGATCGGCTCGGTGCTCGACCACGTCGATCTCACGGCATGCGCCGGCGTGGGCGTGGCCACGGCTGGGCCGATCGATCTCGGCGCTGGCACGGTGAGCCCGGTGAACATCCCGGCGTGGCGTGGGTTCCCGATCGTGGGTCATCTCGAAGGACTCGTGGCCGGCCACGAGGTGCATCTCGCAGGAGACGCGGTGTGCGTTGCGATCGGTGAGCACTGGCGTGGGGCAGGGCAGGGCTGCGATGACATGGTGGGCATGGTGGTGTCCACGGGTGTGGGTGGCGGACTGATCGTCGAGGGCCGGCCGCTCGTCGGACCGTCGGGGAACGCCGGCCACCTCGGCCACATCAGCGTCGACCTCGAGGGTCCGGTGTGCGCATGCGGGGGAGTGGGGTGCGTGGAGGCCATTGCCGGCGGTCGTTCGATCGCTGCGTGGGCTGTGGCGAACGGCTTCGGCGGTGAGCAGACCGCGGCTGCCGTCGCCGCCGCAGCAGGCACCGGCGACCGAATCGCAATCGCCGCGTTCGATCGTGCCGGCCGCGCGAATCGGCAGCATGCTCGCCGGCATGGCGACCGTGCTCGACATCCACGTTGCCGTCATCGGCGGTGGCGTGGCCAACGCCGGCGAGGTGCTGTTCGCTCCGATCCGTCGCGCGATCGAACGCTATGCACGCCTCGGATACGCGAGTTCGTTCGAGCTGCGCCGTGCGGCACTCGGCGGTGACGCCGGCCTGGTCGGCGCTGCCGCTCTGGTTCTTGCCGAGCACGAGTCGAGACCCCGTCGACGTCACTCACAAGGAGGGCACGTCGCGAAGGAACGGGGAGCTCGATGAACGAGTTCGATGGGTCCCAGCGATCACGCGGCGTGCGCGGGAGCCGCTCAGGACATGGACGCTGTGTCGGGCCCTCGGCGGATCCCGCAGCATCCCCCGGCCCGGCACCTGATCGTGTCGGGCATGCACGTCAGCCAGCGATGTGACGGCGGTCCCCGAATCCGAAGACGACCGACGCCTTCCTCATAAGCTCCGCCCATGACGGACACCATCGATCGTGACGCGCTGCGAGCCAAGTATCGCGAGGAGCGCGACAAGCGGATCCGGCCCGATGGCAACGACCAGTACCTACAGCCCACGGGGAGGTTCGCCCATCTGCTCGAGGATCCCTACACGCCGCGGGTGGAGCGTGAACCACTGTTCGACGAGGTGACCGTGGCGGTGATCGGTGGCGGGTTCTCGGGTCTCACCACCGGCGCGCGGCTCAAGCAGGCAGGCATCGACGACGTGCGGATCATCGAAGGCGGCGGAGACGTGGGCGGCGCCTGGTACTGGAACCGTTACCCGGGCGCGATGTGCGACACCGCGGCGATGGTGTACCTCCCGTTGCTCGAAGAGACCGGCCACATGCCGACCATGAAGTACGTGTACGCCCCGGAGATCTTCGGTCATGCCCGGCGGATCGCCACTCATTTCGGTCTGTACGACAACGCCCTGTTCTCCACCCAGGTCACCGAACTGGAGTGGGACGACGGCGCGTCACGGTGGATCGTCCACACCGATCGAGGTGACGCGATCCGGGCGAAGTTCGTCACGATGGGCACCGGTCCTCTGCATCGACCGAAGCTGCCGGGCATCGCGGGCATCGAGGAGTACCAAGGAGCCTGCTTCCACACCAGCCGGTGGGACTACGGGCTCACGGGTGGCGATCCGTCGGGCGCGCCGATGACCGATCTTGCCGGCAAGCGCGTGGGCATCATCGGCACCGGCGCGACATCGGTGCAGTGCATCCCGGCGCTGGCGCGCGACTCGGGTGAGCTCTTCGTGTTCCAGCGCACGCCCTCGTCGATCGACATCCGCAACAACCATCCGATCGACCCGGACTGGTTCGCGTCGCTCGGCCAGGGGTGGCAGCAGAAGTGGCTCACCAACTTCGCCACACTGCAGACGGGCGGTTTCACCGACGAAGACCTCGTCCATGACGGATGGACCGACATCTCCAAGCGCATCCGTGATCGTGTGGTCCAGATGCTCGGGGAGGGGGCCACCTTCGGACCCGAGGCGATGCTGATGGCGTACGAGGAGAGCGACGACGAGAAGATGACCGAGATCCGCGCTCGCGTCGACGAGATCGTCGCCGACCCGGCGACGGCCGACGCACTGAAGCCGTGGTTCCGCCAGTTGTGCAAGCGTCCGTGCTTCCACGACGAGTACCTGCAGGCGTACAACAACTCGAACACGCACCTCGTCGACACTGAGGGCAAGGGCGTCGAGCGCATCGACGCCACCGGGCTCTGGGTGAACGGGGTGCACTACGACCTCGACATGATCATCTACGCGTCAGGGTTCGAGGTCGGTACTCCTGCCGCTCGTCGATCTGGCTTCGAGACGCACGGTCGCGATGGGGTGTCGCTCACCGAGAAGTGGTCCGAGGGGATGCAGAGCATGCACGGCATGCACGTGCACGGGTTCCCGAACCTGTTCATCGTCGGTCCGACCCATGGATCGAACCTGATCTCGAACATCACCCAGAACCTCACGGAGGCCGGCACCACGATCGCGATCATCCTCGATCACGCTGCGAAGGTCGGTGCGCACAAGGTAGAGGTGACGTCCGAGGCCGAAGCGGCCTGGGTGGAGTTGATGGTGGGCAGCGTTCGCGGGTTCATCGGCAACCCCGACTGCACACCGGGCTACTACAACAACGAGGGTGGCCCGATCGGTCGCAAGGAGCGGCTGAACGGCAGCGGGTACCCCGACGGACCGATCGCGTACTGGCAGTACCTCGACACCTGGCGGAACAGGGGCGACTTCGCCGGCCTCCAGTTCACCTGACCCACAACCCCACGCGATGAGAGATGAGCGGCGGTAGCGACCGCACTTCTCATCGGCCTCGGCCACACGGCGCGTGCGATGAGAAATGGGCCCGGCAGCGACGCTCATCTCGCATCGCGGGGGGTGGTTGGGGTCAGCGGTAGCGCACGCCCTGGCGGGTCAGCTCGGCCTGGATGCGGTCGATCCTGACATCGTCGAGTTCGCAGTCGTCGTGGAGGCTCTGCGCTGCGGCGATGCCTGCGCCCTGGCCGAGCACGGCGCAGCACGACATGTTGCGCGTGGAGGCATGGCTGATCCTGTCGCCGCCGGAGGCTCGACCCGCCACCAGCAGGTTGCGCACGCCCCGTGGCAACAGGTTGCGATAGGGCAGGTGGAAGTAGCGGCCGGTGGTGGGGAGGATGAGGACGCCGTAGCCATCGATGAATTCTGGGTAGATCCCGATCGAGTCGTCGAAGCGGGCCTGCTCGCGCACGTCGTGTTCGGTCATGTCGTAGACGGCATCGATCTTGCGCGTGTCGCGGATGCCCAGCGTCATGCCGAAGTTGCGCAATCGGGCGCCTTCGCAACCGGGCGTGAAAGCCCGCAACGCCTCGATCGCTTGCATCGCCTGGCGGCGTCCCTCGATCTCGCCCCGCGTCAGGTCGTCCGGATCGGTGCCATCGATGCCCGCCAGGTGGACGAGGTTCATGTAGGTCAGCTCGCCCGAGTCGTGGATCGCCCCCCAGGTGCCGGCGATGGTCGTGAGATCGGCCGGGATGAGCCCGGCCTCCACAGCGGCTCGGAACGGCTTGTGCAGGAACGGCGAGAACATCCCGTCCTCCTTGCCGGTGGTCTCGATCGTCCACTCGCCGTTGCCCGCCCAGTCGGCGTACGTCTGCGGATCTGCTGCGACGCCCTCGACGAAGCGTCGCTTGTCGACACCGGCGAGATGGAACATCACCGATGCAGCCATCATCTGCTCGCGAGGGGTGAGATGCGTTGGGGCGCCGGCGCGATGGGCGATGTCGGCATCGCCGGTGGCATCGATCACTCGACGGGCGAGGATCGCTTCACGGCCGGCCTTCGACTCGGTGATGATCCCGATCACCGCGCCGCTGTCCATCACCGGCGACACGAAGCTGCGGTGCAGCATCGGATGGATGCCTGCCTCCTGCACGAGCACATCAGCCACGACCTTGAAGCCCTCGGCATCGATCTCGTACGACTGCGACTGGCTCTCCGGCACCGCGGCGCCCATCTGGTAGGCGCGGTTCTCGAGCTCGCGGCCGATGCCGTCGGCCTCCACCGTCTGTTCGTGGCGGTACCACGCCATGCCCTCCACGCCGACCGTGGTGATGTTGCCACCGAAGCACCCGAAGCGTTCGACGAGGGTGACCTCCACGCCATGACGCGCCGCAGCGATCGCGGCCGCCAGTCCGGCCGGGCCTGATCCCACGACGAGCACATCGGTGTGGTGGATCACGTCGATCGCCCGTGCAGGTTCGGTGATCGTGCCGAGCATCAGGTGCGTGGCTCTCGCATTCAGGGAGTCTTGCCGCGACTGCCGGTCGGATCGGAGCGGGCGGTCACTGGTCCGGGCTGACCAGCACCCGCCCGCGCATGCCACCGGCGAGGATCCGGTCGAGTTGGGCCGACAGTTGGTCGAACCCGACCAGCTCCTGCTGCCACGGGCCGTCGACGACCCCGAGCCAGGTCGGACGAAGATCGGTGGCGATGCGCTGCCAGATCGCACGACGTTCGCCGATCGGCGTCTGCACGCTGTCGATGCCGAGGAGCGACACGTTGCGAAGGATGAACGGGAGCACGGTGGTGGGAATGTCGGTGCCACCGGTGAGCCCGCTCGCGGCGACGCTGGAGCCGTATCGGAGCGTTCGTAGCACATGGGCGAGCGTGGCGCCTCCGACGCAGTCCACGCATCCCGCCCAGCGTTCCTTCTCCAACGGCTTGCTCGACTCGGGCGTCAGCTCACTGCGGTCGATCACGTCGGCCGCGCCGAGCGACGTCAGCCATGCGGCTTCGTCGGCCTTGCCGGTGCTCGCCACCACCTCGTGACCACGAGCAGCAAGCATGCCGACCGCCATCGAGCCCACGCCACCGGTGGCGCCGGTGACGAGCACGGGACCCGTGCCTGCGACGAGCCCCGCTCGCTCGAGCGCGGCGACGGAGAGAGCAGCGGTGAAGCCGGCCGTGCCGACGGTCATCGCCATCGAAGCATCGAGTCCGTCGGGCATCGGCACCACCCATGAAGCCGGCACCCGGGCCAGCTCGGCGTAGCCCCCGTGGTGCGAGACGCCGAGGTCGTATCCATGGACGATCACCTTGGAGCCGACCGGCACCTCACTGCTCAGTGACTCGATCACCTCGCCGGCGAGATCCACGCCGGGAACGAGCGGGTCGATGCGCGCGACCCGGCCGCGCTCGCTGGTCGCCAGGCCGTCCTTGAAGTTGATGCAGGACATCTCGACACGAACGAGCAGCTCCCCGTCGGCCAGCGGGCCAAGGTCGATGGTGCCGACCCGGCGTGCCCAACCGGTGTCGGTCTGGCCGGCGAGAAATGCTCGGGTGGTGTTCATGGAATGGACTCCTCGGTGGTTCAGGCCGCCAGGCCGATGCCTGTGGCGAGTTCTCGTGCGGTGGCTCGCCACTCGGCCGGGTTGGAGCCGACCGGGCGGAGTCGTTCGAGCACGCGTTGCGCAGCTTCGATGCCGGTGGTCACGTGCGAGCGCTGTGTCACCCACGTGGTGTCGTGGCTCTTCATCAGATCGAGTGTGGTGGCCACCGGGTCGGCGAGCGCACGGAGGGCCCCGATCTCGTACACGCACACGTTCCATCCGGCGCGTGCATGCGCGGCCGATGCTGCTTGGTCGACCACCGACGCCCAGCGATGTTCGAACCGCATGATCGTGTCGGGGTCGGCCAGCGAGGCCATCACCTTCGAGGTGTCGGTGAAGACGAGGCCCACGTCGCAGCCGTCGATGGCGTCGCCGAGGTCTCGGAG
The DNA here is from genome assembly GCA_963791635.1 of uncultured Acidimicrobiaceae bacterium. Lineage (GTDB taxonomy): Bacteria > Actinomycetota > Acidimicrobiia > Acidimicrobiales > Ilumatobacteraceae > VFMC01. The sequence continues at coordinate 110,225 of CAWBTC010000014.1, read as the reverse complement.
CTCGTCGGCGAGCGAGGCGGCAACGGTGTGAGGGCGATACACACCGTCGACGGTGCGGCGGAGCTCGATCGCATGGTGCGCTGCGCCGCGCGTGGGTGTCGCGCCGGCCGGCGAACCGATGGCGATCCACTGCGACGTGTCCGCGCCGCTTGCACTGCGCGCGACATCGACCGTCTTCGGCGACGACTTGTCGACGACCATGAACACGTGCTGGCCGGCGGGCCGCAGCCCTGCCGTGAACAGCGCGACCGCATCCAGCCCGAGTGCTCTGGCCAGGCGGGCCACCACATCGACGGTCGGGGTCGGGCCACCAGCCACCTCTGCCGACCGCGCCCGCTCGAGCGCGACGATGTACGGCTGCGACAGCGCAGCTCGACGAGCGAGCTCGCGGGTGGACCAGCCGAGACGCAGACGGGTGTCGCTGAGGATGCGCGCAAATCGACTCGGGTCGAAGGTCCACGGATCGGGATGGCGTTCGATGCTGGTCGACATGACGCGATCACTATAGTGATCGCGTCATGAGGATGGCCAGCTTGCCGACATCGGAGCAGCGCATGTGGACGCGCATGTGGACGCGCGATGGGACAGCGGATGTGGACGCGCGGCCTCGTCGCCGTCTCGCTCTGGGCGCTGCTGCTGGTCGCGCTCGTTCGCCTCGGCCATGACCATGGGGGTTCCGGCGTCGCATCATCGCGGTGCTCCGGCGATCGGACTCGACCGAACGTTCGCGAGTTGGGCGGTGATGACGGCTGTGATGATGCTCCCGACGAGCATCCCGGTGCTCCGTGCGCTCGACGACCTGCTTGCGAACCGACGGGGGAGCGGGTTTCGAGGCCGGATCGATCTCACCTGGTGGTCGTTCGTCGGCGGGTACCTCGGGTTGTGGTTGGGGTACGCAACGGTCGCAGCCTCGCTCCAGGTCGCGTTGGCCCGCAGCGGTGTGGTCGGGGATGCAGGCGAGCTCCGCTCGACGGCGCTGGCCGGCGCCGCGCTGGCGGCAGCCGGGATCTACCAGTTCACGCCGTGGAAGCAGGCCTGCCTCAGCGGATGCACTCGTCCGATGACGTTCTTCATGGTGCATTGGCGAGATGGCGTGTGGGGTGGTCTCCGGATGGGGAGCCGACACGCGGTCACCTGCATCGGCTGTTGTTGGGCAGTGATGGGGCTCGCGTTCGTCGGCGGGATCCACTCGATGTGGTTCATGGTGATCGCCACGGCACTCATGGTCGTGGAGAAGCTGCCGACCGTCGGCGAGCGCGTGCGCATGCCGTTCGGCGCGCTGTTGGTGCTCGGCGCTGTGTCGGTGTGGGTGGGCTGGCTCGGATGATCGCAGCGGCGGCGAACGAACGAACGAACGAACGAAACGAAGGAGTGATGTGAGCATGAGTGCGTCCAAGGAACCATGGGTCCTCGAAGGTGAGCTGATCCTCAACTGCAATTGCACGGTGTTCTGCCCATGCGTCATCTCGCTCGGCAAGCACCCGCCGACCGAGGGGTACTGCCAGGCGTGGTCCGGCGTGCACATCGACACGGGCCATTCGGGCGACGTCGACCTGTCGGGGCTCGACGTGGCGATGCTGCTCGACATCCCCGGCAAGATGGAGCGAGGCAACTGGAGCCTCGCGCTGTGGATCGACGATCGAGCCGACGACGCGCAGTACGAGCAGCTCGAGTCGATCTTCCGGGGCCAGCGTCGTGGCAGCACCGGCTTGTTCAACCTGCTCGTCGGCGAGTACCTCGGCGCCGAGCGCGCACCGGTTCGATTCGAACGCGACGGCAATGACCGCACGCTGTCGGTCGGCAAGTACATCCAGGGTCGAGTCGCCCCCATCGGCGGTGCACGCGAGGGCGAAGAGGTGAGCGTCGTCAACACCCAGTACTGGATGGGACCGGAGGTGACCGTCGCAGAGGCAGTCACGGGCCGGGTGCGAGCGTTCGGTCGAGTGTGGAACTTCGAGGGTCGCAGCGCGGAGATCTGCCAGATCCGTTGGGAAGGCCCCTGATGCCGCCGGCCCTGGCGATCAGTCGTCGCCTCCGCTCCACGCCGTGGACGTCGCGGGTCGAAGCGGCCGGCGTGCTGTCGTACACCGTGTACAACCACATGCTGCTCCCCACGCAGTTCCGCGGTCTCGAGGACGACTACGAGCATCTTCGCCGTTCGGTGCAGGTGTGGGATGTCGGCTGTGAGCGGCAGGTGGAGATCGTCGGCCCCGACGCCGATCGACTGGCGCAGCTGCTCACCGTGCGCGATCTGAGCAAGATGGTGATCGGTCGGTGCGGCTACGCACCCGTGCTCGACCACGAGGGCCAGCTGATCAACGACCCCGTGGTTTTGCACGTCGGCGATCAGCACTGGTGGTTCTCGGTGTCCGACTCAGACGTCGTGCTGTGGGCCGGCGGGATCGCACACGGCATGGGTCTCGACGTGGTCGTGCGCGAGCCCGATGTGTGGCCGCTCGCGGTTCAGGGAGTTCGCGCAGAGGACGTGATGGCGAGAGTCTTCGGTGAGAACGTGCGCGCGATCCGCTTCTTTCGGTTCGCGCCACTCGCCTTCGACGGGCATGCGATGGTCGTCGCGCGTAGCGGATGGAGCGCCCAGGGTGGCTTCGAGATCTACGTCGATGACGTGGATGTCGGTCAGAAGCTCTACGACCGCCTCATGGATGCGGGTGCCGATGACGACATCGGCCCGGGCTGCCCGAACCTGATCGAACGGATCGAGGCCGGCTTGCTCACCTATGGCACGGATGTCACCCGCGCCGACACCGCGCTCGAGGCAGGTTTCGACCGGTACTGCTCGCTCGATGCGCCGATCGAAGCGATCGGCCTCGACGCCCTGCGGCGTCAGCGCGACGTCGGTGTGTCGCGACGGATCCGTGGGTTGTCGATCGAAGGCGACCGCGTGCCGCCCCATCGTGACCCGTGGCCGGTGACCGACGTCTCGGGAGCCCGAATCGGTCAGGTGACCTCGGCGGTGTGGTCGCCTCGGCTGCAGACCAACGTTGCCATCGGCATGCTCGGCGTCGACCATGGTGCGATCGGCACCGTCGTCACGGTCGACCTCGGTGACGGTTCACGCCGGGCAACGGTGTGCGATCTGCCGTTCCCAGGGGCATCGCAACGCTGATCCGGCTGCCGGGTCCGGTCACTCGTACTCGTGCTCCGGCGCGGGGTAGACCGAGGCCTCGACGTCCTCGCGGTATGCGACGGCCGCGTCGTACAGCACGTCGGCGATCTGGGCGTACTGCTTCACGAAGCGTGGGATGCGGCCGGTGGTGAAACCTGCCCAGTCGGTCCACACCATCAGCTGGCCGTCACAGTCAGGTCCCGCGCCGACACTGATCGTGGGGATCGTGAGGGCCTTGGTCACCTGCGCAGCCACCGCGGACGGCACCATCTCGAGCACCACCGCGAACGCGCCCGCTTCCTCGACCGCCATCGCGTCCTCCAAGAGCGCCGCGGCCCCCTCGCCGCGACCCTGGATGATGTGGCCGCCGAGGCCGTGCTCGCTCTGCGGTGTGAAACCGATGTGGGCCATCACGGGAATCCCGGCGCGCACGATCGCCTCGATCTGTTTGGCGCTGCGCACGCCGCCTTCGAGCTTCACTGCGTGTGCACCGGTCTCCTTCATGAACCGGATGGCCGTGTGGAGTGCTTCGTCAGGGCCGACCTCGTACGAGCCAAAGGGCATGTCGGCGACCACGAGGGCTCGCTTCACCGCTCGCACCACGGCGCGACACAGCGGGATCAACTCGTCGTTGGTGACCGGGAGCGTGGTGTCGTAGCCGAAGACGGCGTTGCCGGCACTGTCGCCGACGAGCAGGAAGTCGATGCCTGCACGGTCGAAGATGGACGCCGACAAGAAGTCGTAGCTGGTGAGACCCGTGATCTTGATGCCCTGTTGCTTCGCCCGGCGGAAATGACGGATGCGCACACGCTTGAGCGACTCGTCCGCCGGGATGTTCTGCGCATAGGGCGCCTCTTCGATGGTCACCCGGACAGCGTAGGCATGGCGGGTGAGGCGCCGGTCATCCCCAGGTCAGCCGAGCGGTCAGCCCCGCGTGAGGCCGAGATGCAGCGCCCGCATCGCCACCAACAGGAACACGGTCGCGAAGCCGACCAGTACGAGGAGCGGCATCGCGATGGCCCCGAGTCCTTCGCCATCGAACACGAGGCGCTGCCATGCCTTCATCGCCCAGTAGTGCGGCACCGCCTTGGCGACCGTGAGCATGCTTGCCGGGAACACCTCGAGCGGGACCATGCAGCCGCCGAGTGCTCCCAGGACGATGCCGACCGGCGGGCCCATCGCGGAGACGCGATCCTCGTTGCCGCCGAGCGAGCCGACCATCAGGCCTGCGCCCGCTCCGACCGCGGAGAACACCACCAACAACGATCCGGCAGCCACCGGATCGCCCCACGACACCCCGAACAGCAGTCCGCCGATCGCCATGATCAACAGCGACTGGAGCAGCGCGACGAGGAACCATGCGGCAGTCACGCCGATCACCACATCGCCTGCACCGGCCGGGCCGGCGAGCACCCGTCGCAGCACGCCCATCCGCCGCATCCTCACGAGCGAGGCACCACCGGCCATTGCATTGATGAACACGAACAGGACGAGGTTCTGTGGCGCGGTGAGTGAGAACGCACTGAGGTCTGCCTCGCGGGCCTCGCCGACGTTGTCCACGCTGACGAGCACGGGAGGCATGGATGCCTGGACGGAGGCTGCCATCGACGTGGCGTCATCGATGCCGATGCCGGCGAGGTCGGCGGCAAATCGGGCCGCGTCGGCGGGGGAGAGCTCGGTCGCCACCGCCGAGCGCACGATGTCGAGTGCCGCCTGCGCGCTCTGTGATGCAGGGTCGGCGACCAGGGTGATCCCGGTTCGGCCCGCTGCGATCTCAGCGTCGAGGCCGTCGGCGAAGACGACGCCGAGCGACAGTGCTTGGCGCCGTACGGCTCCGCGCATCTCGTCGATGCTCGTGAACACCTCCACGCTCACGCCGTCGGCGTCTCGGAGGTGCTGCTCGATCGCGCTCGCGGTGCCGCCAGCCGTCGTCACCGTGGAGAGTCGAACCACACCGATCTCGAACGACGCGGCCGATCCGAAGGTTGCGCCGATCACGACGATCACCACGACCGGGAGCACGAGGATGAAGAACATGGCCGTGCGGTCGCCGACGATCTGGCGAAGCACGACACGCACGAAGTGGCGGATCGACGCCCATGCGGTGGAACCGTGCGCCGGCGCGGGAGCGGCGAGACCGGTCATGCGCGGATCACCTTGCCCATCCGCACGAGGCCGATCGCTCCGAACACGACGCCGATCGCGGCCAGGACCGACAGCTGACGCGCCAGGTCGCTGACTCCCGCATCGTCGACTGCGATGCGCGTGAATGCGTCCAGCGCCTGTCCGTTGGGAGTCAACCGGGCCACCGAGCGGAGCGCGGCGGGCGCCTGGCCCGGGCCGATGAAGTTGCCGCCGAGCAGCGCCAGGACGAAAGCGACCATCGACGTGTAACCGTCTGCCTGCGCCTCGGTCCGGGCGAGCGCGCAGACGAACGTCGCCACTCCGGCGATGGCCAGCACGGTCGCGAGCATCGTGACCACGACGGCCGACGGCGATCCCCATGGTGCTCCGAACGCCAACTCGGTCACCGCCCACACCGTCATGAAGCCACTCAGCCCGAGCAGAGCGACGGCGACGACCTTGCCGACGACGATCGAAGCGGCGGTGGCTGATGAGGCGAGCATCCGCGGCAACACGCCGATCGCCCGCTCCGCCACGATGCTGCGCGGCGCGAACGAGACGGTGAAGAACAGGAACATGATCGACATCGCGACACCGAAGAACGCAGCCGGATCGAGCTCGCCGCCGCCCGGGGGGACCTGCTCGAGCGCAGTGTCGGTGGAGTCGATGAAGTCCACCAGATCGGCCGGCGTGACGGTGACGCCGAATGCTGCCGCGGTCGCTGCCGCCAGCCGTCGTGCTTCCAGGCTCGCCGCGAACTGGCGGGCGACGGACGCCGCGATCTCTCCCGACACCTCGCCGTCGGGATCTCGCACGACCCCCAGCTCGGCGCTCCCGCCCGTCGCGATGGCGTCGCCGAACCCCGCCGGGACGACGATCGCGGCGTTCACGTCGTCGTCGTCCACGGCCCGTCGAACGGCATCGAGGTCGGACGGGGCGTCCATCGCAACGAACGTGACCGGACTGTCCGGCCCGCCGGAGGTGATCAACCCCTCGACGAAGGCAGCCGTCACCTCGCTCCGATCGGCATCGGCGACCCCGATCTCGATCGACAGCGACGACGTGTCGCCCAACAGCATGCCGAACACCGTGGCCAGTGCCAGCGGACCGACGAATGCCGTGACGATCGCCGACCGGTTGCGGATCCGTCGGCGCAGTTCCACCTGGGCGACGAGCAACCAGGCAGGTGGTGCGACCCGGCGCATGACGCTCACTCCGCCCGGTCGCGCAGCGCCTTGCCCGTGAGGTGCAAGAACACCGCCTCCAGGTTCGGTTCCCGCACCTCGATCCCGGTGACGGTCACGCCAGCGGCACGCGCGGCACCGACGAGAGCAGGGAGCGCCGCGGCAGCGTCGGCTACCTCCACATCGAGCACATCTTGAGTCACTCGTGCGGAGACCACGCCTGCGATGTCGCGGGCTGCCACGGCGAGGCGATCGATCATGCCGGCGCCGCGCACGATGAGGTGGTCGTGCTCGCCGATCTGCCCGACGAGCTCGCGGCGTGTGCCCTCGGCGATCAGGCGGCCGGCGTCGATGATGCCGACGCGGTCGCACAGCCGTTCGGCCTCCTCCATGTAGTGAGTGGTGTACAGCACCGCCATGCCCGCGTCGCTGAGACGCTCGATGCTCTCGAGGATCTGGTTGCGGCTCTGCGGATCCACACCTGCGGTTGGCTCGTCGAGCACGAGCAGCCGCGGTTCGTGCAGCAGACCGACGGCGATGTTCGCGCGGCGCTGCATGCCGCCGGAGAACGTGCTGATCCGGTCGCCCGCTCGATCAGCCAGCCCGACGAGGTCGAGTGTGGCGGCCATGCGCCGCGCCAGCTCCGCACCGCGCAAACCCTGTAGCCCACCGAAGAATCGGAGATTTTCGCTCGCGCTCAGATCGTCGAAGAGTGCGATCTGCTGCGGCACGTACCCCAGTGTCCGTTTGCCCTCGTGATCGTTGACGGTGACCGGCCGTCCGTCGATCACCACCGTGCCGGCATCCGGTGCGAGGATGCCGGCGATCATCGAGATCGTCGTGGTCTTGCCGGCGCCGTTCGGGCCCAGCAGCCCATAGGTCTCACCAGGCGCGATCTCGAAGCTGACGCCGTCCACCGCCGTGCGCTCGCCGAAGCGACGCACGAGGCCGGTGCATTGCAGCAGCATCCGGGTCGAGGACGCGGGGAGGCTCGTCGCGAGCGCACCTGTCCGGTCGGCCATCGTCTCATCCTCGCACCTGGCGACCCGCGGGTGTCAGGGTCGTTGGCCCTGATCTCGGTCCGCCGACGGACGGCGTCGCCAGTTCGGAGTGTGCCTGCGCTCGCGGCCGTCCGGGGCTCGGGCTCCTGGTGGCCGGTGCCGGGTAGCGTCGTGGCGTGACCGAGCTCGCGCCCACCATCGCTCCTGCACTGGCACGGCTGGAGGAGATCCTGCGCGACCTCGGCCGCGTGGTGGTGGCATTCAGCGGCGGTGCGGACTCGGCGTTCCTGGCGGCCGTCGCGCACCGTGTGCTGGGTGACAACGCCCACGCCGTCACCGCGGTCTCGCCGTCGCTGGCCGGTGACGAGGAGGCGGAGTGCCGCGCTGCTCGCGCAGCGAGTGGGGCCTGCGTTGGACGCCGGTCACCACGTACGAGATGGAGCGCGCTGCCTACCGGAGCAACGGCATCGACCGCTGCTACCACTGCAAGGCCGAGTTGATGGACGTGGTGGCGCCCATCGCTGCTGGCGAAGGCGCCATCGTGGTGCTGGGCGTGAACCTCGACGACCTGGGCGATCATCGCCCGGGCCAGGCGCGCCGCCATCGAGCAAGGTGCCGCATTCCCCCTCGTCGACGCCGGCTTCACCAAGGCGATGCTGCGCGACGCGTCGCGACAGCTCGACCTGCGCACCTGGGACAAGCCTGCCGCGGCGTGCCTCGCCAGCCGAATCCCCTACGGCACCGAGGTGTCGGTGGGGCTGCTCAGCCAGATCGACCGTGCCGAGGCAGGCCTGCGCCGGCTCGGCTTCACCGAGCTGCGCGTGCGCCACTACGGCGACACGGCACGTCTCGAGGTGCCGCTCGCCCGCATCGCCGACGTGGTGGAGCGTCGTGAGCGATGTGGTCGACGCGGTCAAGCGGTGTGGCTACCGGTACGTCACCCTCGATCTCGACGGGCTTCGATCGGGAAACCTCAACGACGGTCACGTATCGTCGGCGCAGCTGAACCAGCCACTGAGCTGATCGGCTACGGATCAGCCACGGATCAGCCAGGGTCGCAGAACCCCGGGCGCCGACAAGTGCAACGAAGGGGACGACCGATGAAGCTCTCGATGATGATCAACTACGCAGGCGGGTTCAAGGAGGCCGTGCAGCGTGTGGTCGAGCTGGAGAAGGCGGGCCTCGACCAGGTGTGGATCGCCGAGGCGTACAGCTTCGACGCGATCAGCCAGGTCGGCTACCTCGCCGCGAAGACCGAGCGGGTCGAGATCGGCACCGGCATCGTCAACGTCTACTCGCCGCACCGCTGCGCTGATGGCGATGACCGCCGCCGGCTGCGACTACGTGAGCGATGGCCGGTTCATCCTCGGCCTCGGCGCCAGCGGCCCGCAGGTGATCGAGGGCTTCCACGGCGTGCCCTACGAGAAGCCGATGCAGCGCATCAAGGAGTACATCGAAGCCTGCCGCATGATCTGGAAGCGCGAGGAGAAGTTCGACTACCAGGGCAAGACGTTCCAGGCGCCGCTGCCCGAGGGGCAGGGCACCGGTCTGGGCAAGCCGCTGAAGATCATCAACCACCCGCTGCGCAGCGACATCCCGATCTGGTGGGCGAGCCTCAAGGACCGCAGCGTCGAGGCCACCGCCGAGATCGCCGACGGCTGGCTGCCGATCATGTTCATCCCCGAGAAGTACCACAACGTGTGGGGTCCGCAGCTGAAGGCCGGCCTCGCCAAGCGCGACCCGAGCCGCAAGCAGCTCGACATCTCGGCCGGTGGCATGCTCGCCATCGGCGAGGACCTCGTGGGCGAGGCCCGCACCAAGATCCTCGACTACGGCCGCCCGAACATGGCGCTGTACGTCGGCGGCATGGGTGCGCGTGGCAAGAACTTCTACAACGACATCGCTCGCGCCTACGGCTACGAGAAGGAAGCCGTCGATGTCCAGGACCTGTACCTCGAGGGCAAGAAGGACGAAGCCGCTGCCGCCCTGCCGGGCGAATGGCTGGAGCTGGCGAACCTCGTCGGGCCGAAGAGCTACGTCAAGGAGCGCGTCGGCGCGTTCAAGGAGGCCGGGGTGACGGTGCTGTCGGTGAACCCCGTCGGTCCCGATGCCGTCAAGCAGATCGAGACCCTCCGCGAGATCGTCGACGGGGTCTGATCCCCGCAGTCGGTCTCAGCCGATCAACGTCCACACCCGAACCGGGTCGTTGAAGCCCTTGAGGCTTCGGCGCCCGGCGGGTTCGAACGCCCGGCCAACCACGTCGAGCGCGATCGCGTCGTTCACGAGCACCTCGCCCGGGATGGCGATGTCGGCGATGCGCGACGCGAGGTTCACGATCGGCCCGTACAGGTCACCGCCGCTCGCGATCACGCTGCCGAAGGCGACGCCCCCGCGGGCCCGGGTGCCCGAGGGTGCCGCGGCGGTGAGCGCGAGCGCGATGGTGCATGCGGCTGCAGCATGGACGGCGGAGAACATCACTTCGTCGCCGATGAGCTTGATGACGCGGCCGTCATGGTCCCCGACGATCTCGTTGGCTCGCGCTTCGAAGTCGACGATCATGTCGCGCAGCTCGGTCGGGGCCAGGTTGATCGATCGCTCCGTGAAGCCGCTGAGGTCGACGAAACCGACTGCGAGCGGCATCGTCTCGTAGTCGTCGCTGTCACGGCGCGCCGCACGCGCCCGCTGCGTCGACAGCTCGAGGTGCGCGAGGAACATCGGAGCGAACACTCCTGTAGCGGCGCGAGCAAGCCCGATCCCTTGAAGGTTGGCTTGGGCGAGATCGAGTTCGGGAGCCGGTGCGCTCGCCTTCAACGGCGCTTCGACATCGCGGAGGAACATCTCGCCGGCAGCATCTGCCACGCGGCGCAGCGAGGAGCCAATCACGGTCGCCAGTCGCAACAGCTCGTCACTGCTGAAGAACGCATCAGCCAGCTTGAACAGCTCGAACATCTGGACGTCTTCTTCGGTCATGCCGGCGTCGTCGGGTCCGAGCACCGGGAAGCCCGACGCGCGGCGAACGCCGTGAACGAGCTCGAGTGAGATGCCGACGCGTGTCGCGAGCTGGCGCGGTGTCAGGCGTGGGCCCGGTCGAAGCGCCCCATCGCCTGCCAGCGCGATCAGCTCGCCACGCCGATTCGCTTCGACCATGTCATCGATGGTGTTGCCGCGATCAGACAACCACGCAAGCAGTTGCCGTCGCTGATCGGCCGTCGCCGACTCTGGTTCGAGCAGCCCGGAGTCGATCCATCGAGGCTCGTCTGGGTGATCCACGGCTGGACCGTAGCACCGTCGTCCAATAACTGACGCTGCGTCATTTCGGTGCTACGTTGCCACGCATGATCGTGATCGCCGGCTCCCTCATCATCGACCCTGCTCAGCGTGACGCCGCGGCCGCCGCGGCCGCCGAGATGATGGAGGCCACCCTCCAGGAGGTCGGGTGCCACGCGTACCAGTTCTCCTTCGCCGTCGACGACGCATCGAAGGTGTGCATCTTCGAGGAGTGGGAGGACCAGGACGCGCTCGACGCCCACTTCGCCACCCCTCACATGGCCACCTTCCGTGCCAGTTCCGGCGGGTTCATCACCGGTCGGGGCACCATCACCAAGTACGAGATCGCCTCCAGCGGTCCGCTGTTCGGCTGATCGCGTCCAGGAACGCCTCATGGCCAACGTCCTCATCACCGGTTGCAGCACCGGCTTCGGCGAGCTCGCTGCGCTCACCTTCGCCGACCGCGGCCACACCGTGGTCGCCACGATGCGCACGCCGGGAAAGTCAGCTGCGTTGAACGAACGTACTGACATCCACCAAGTGGCACTCGACGTGTGCTCGTCGGAGAGCGTCGACGCGGCCGTGGCCGAGGCGATCGCGAGCGTCGGTTCGATCGACATCGTGATCAACAACGCCGGCATCGAGGTGTTCGGACCAGTGCACCAGTTGAGCGACGACGAAGTGACCCGGCAGCTCGATACCAATGTCACCGGAGTGGTGCGAGTCGCTCGTGCCGTCGTTCCCGGCATGCTGGCCCAAGGCGCCGGTGTGATCGTCAACGTCGGATCGATCGCCGGTCTGGTCGGCGCGCCGTACAGCGGCATCTATGCGGCGAGCAAGCACGCAGTGGAAGCGCTCAGCGAAGCGATGCACTTCGAGCTGTCGCACCGCGGCATCCGCGTGCACGTCATCGAGCCAGGGCAGTTCGCCACAGCGCTCGGCTCGAACGCCACCCACGCGGTGGCGATGGCTCCGGGCGGGCAAGAGTACGAAAGGTTCACCCGCTTCCGTGCGGCGCAGCGGACCCTCGTGAACGGCCAGCCGGCACCGGCTCAGATCGTGGCCGACGCCATCTACGTTGCGGCCACGCAGGAGCCACCCGCGTTTCGCCACCCCGTGGGGGCCGACGCCGAGCTGATTGGGGCGACCAAGGCCTCGATGAGCTTCGAGGAGTTCGACACCACGATGCGCACGGTGCTGAACTGGCACGAGTGACTGCCCCGCCCCCTCGCTGAGCTCGCGTCTTGCGTCGGCGGCTACGTTCGTCGCATGACGAGTCATGACGTTTTCGGAGGAATGGTCGAACCTGGTTGGGAGGCCGTGGACTCGGCGTTCCGAAGAAACTTCGAGCTCGGTGAGGAAACCGGCGCATCGGTGGCGATCTACCACCGTGGTCGCCCGGTCGTGCACCTGTGGGGTGGGTCGTTCGACGGTGGTGAGCAGCCCTACGACGACACGACGCTGCAGCTGGTGTTCTCCACCACCAAGGGCATCACCGCGATCGCCGTGGCGATCTGTGCCCAGCGCGGCCTGATCGACTACGACGCACCCGTGCGGCAGTACTGGCCCGAGTTCGCCGCGAAGGGCAAGGGTGGGGCCACCGTCGCCCAACTGCTCAGCCACCAGTGCGGCCTGTTCAGCGTGCAAGGCGAGATCAGCCTCGCGGAGGCGCTCGACTGGGACACGATCACCGCCCGCCTTGCCGTCACCGAGCCGGAGTGGCCGATCGGCTCCACTCACGGCTACCACGCCCTCACCTACGGGTGGCTCGCGGGCGAGCTCGTCCGACGCGTCGACCCCGATCACCGCAGCATCGGTCGATTCGTGGCAGAGGAGATCGCGGGTCCGACCGGCACCGAGGTCTACATCGGTCTCCCCGAGGCGCTCGAGTCGCGCGTCGCCCCGATCCTGGGCTCACCATTGGCGAGCGACGACACCACGATGGACCCCGCGGTGAAGGCGATGATCGAGATGTTCATGGGTCCGGACACCAACGGCGGTCGTGCGCTGTCGTTGAACGGTGCCTTCTCCGGAGACGACACGTTCAACCGACGCGACGTGCACGCCGCCGAGATCCCCGCGGCCAACGGCATCTCCAACTCGATCTCGCTCGCAAAGGTGTACGCCTGCACCATCACCGAGGTCGACGGCGTGAAGCTCCTCGACGATGACGTGCGCAACCGGGCCCGGATCACCGTCACACCGGACAACGAGCCCGACGCCTGCCTGATCATGCCCACCACGTTCGGCATGGGCTTCATGACCCATGGCCCGTTCACCCCGTATGCCGGCCCCGGGTCGTACGGACATCCCGGCGCCGGCGGCTCTGTGGCCTTCGCCCAGCCCGAGCGCGACCTGGCCTTCGCCTACGTGATGAACAAGCCGGCGACGAATCTCGCCAACGATGCACGGGCGCAGCACCTGGTGGACGCCGCCACCACGATCATCGACGGCCTGTGAGGAGATGGCGGTGGACATCGACCTCATCGCCACCTCCAACTTCGAGCTGACCCATCCGTGGGAGCAGTACGCGTGGCTGCGGAGGAACGCTCCCGTCTTCTGGCACACCGAAGCCGACGGGCCCGGCTTCTGGGCGATCACGAAGTACGACGACATCCGCACGGTCAGCCGCCAACCTGGGACGTTCAGTTCGTACGCGCGCGGCACGATGCTCGCCGAGCCCGACGAGATCGGCCTTGCTGCCGGACGGCAGATGATGCTGAACATGGACCCGCCGCAACACGATCGGTTCAAGCTGCTCGTCAGCCGTGGGTTCACGCCGAAGAACTCGCAACTGCTCGCCGGTCGCATCGCCGAACTGGCGAAGGAGATCATCGACGACGTCGTCGATCTCGGCGGGTGCGATTTCGTGACCGACATCGCCGGTCGTCTTCCGTCAGCGCTGATCGCCGAACTGCTGGGCATTCCGCGTGCCGACGGCGAACGCCTCTACGAGCTCACCGAGATCATGCACACGACCGACGACACCGTTGCGCCGCCGGAGAAGAAGGGCTTGGCGATCCTGGAGATGCTCACCTACGCCCAATCGGTTGCCGACCAGAAGCGGGCGAACCCAGGCGACGACATCGCATCCGCACTCGTGCAGGCCGAGGTCGACGGCGACCACCTCACCGACGGTGAGCTCCAATGGTTCTTCCTGCTGCTCGTGAACGCCGGCGGCGACACCACCCGCAACCTGCTCGCCGCCGGGCTGCAGGCGCTGTTCGACCATCCGGGCCAGCGCGCTCGGCTGGCGGCAGATCTTTCACTCGTCCCGCCGGCGGTCGAGGAGATGCTGCGGTGGACGACGCCTGTCGTGCACTTCCGCCGCACGGTGATGCAGGACACCGTGATGCGCGGTCAGAACCTGCGCGCGGGCGACAAGGTGATGGTGTTCTATGGCTCGGCCAATCGCGACGAGGACGTGTTCGAGCGACCGGAGTCATTCGACGTGGGCCGCAACCCGAACCCGCACATGGCCTTCGGCGGTGGAGGCCCACACCTGTGCCTCGGCATGCATGTCGCCCGGATCGAGATCCAGGCGATGCTCCGCGAGGTCCTCACCCGCCTGCCCGACCTGCAGCCGGCAGGCGATCCCGAGCCGATGGCGAGCAACTTCATCGCCGGCGTCCACTCGATGCCGGTCCGCTGGACAGGCTGATATCAAGCGCCCCTCGGTCGGTCGGTGACGAGCTCATCGCCCGTCGAGCTGGGCGACGAGCTTCGCCGGGGCGATGACCCGGTAGGCCTCGGTGACGATTGCGGTGATCTCGTCCCAATCGAGATCCGCCACGTCGAGGTACACCCCGAGCCAGCCCTTCGATCCCACATACGGCGGGCGGAAGAAGCGATCGGGGTCCTGCTCGAGCAGTTCTGCCTGCACTCCAGCCGGTGCGGCACACCAGAATCCGAGCCGGTCATCGTGGTGGTGATCGCTCATCTGCACGAACACCTGCTTGGCGCGCACGAACCACGTGCACTCGCCATGGCTCAGCCGTTCGGTCACCTCGGGCAGCGCCATGCACGCCTGACGAACCCGTTCGGTGATGTTCGGGTTCGACGGACGGACGGTGGGGTGAGTCATCCGGTGCTCCTTCGGTGGTCAACGCGAGGCGTGGGCATCGAGGACCTGGGCGAGCACCTGGGTGACCTTGCGCGCTGTCGGCACGTGCAGGTACTCGTTCGGGCCGTGGGCGTTCGCATCGGGGCCGAGCACACCGGTGATCACGAACTGGGCCTCGGGGAACATGTCGCCGAGCATGCCCATGAACGGGATGCTGCCGCCTTCTCCGAACGCCCGCGACGGCTGTCCGAACGCGGCCGCCGACGCTTCGTCGAGCGCGGTCTGCAGCCAGGGCGCAAAGCTCGGTGCATTCCAGCCGGGCCCGGAGTGGGCGTGAGCGAACCGAACGTGTGCGCCGTACGGCGGGTCGGTGGTCAGGGCCTGCACGAGCGCTGCGAGCGCGACTGCGTGGTCGCACGTGGGTGGCAGGCGGATGCTGAGCTGGAACGAGGTGTGCGGTCGCAGGACGTTGCCGGCGACCTCGACCGCAGGAATGCCTGAGACGCCCGTGACGCTGAGCGCCGGTTGCCAGGTGAGGGCGAGCAGTTGTGCCGCCGGATCGTCGACCATGGGGCGTGCCCCATCGACGAACGGATGGGAGTTGCCTGCAGTTGGGAATGCATCGGCGGTCGCCTGTGCCTCGATACGACGGTCGGCTGGGATCTCGACGTGCAGTTCGGCGAGCAACAGTCGACCGGTCTCGCTGTCCTCGATCCGGTCGAGCAGCTCGCGCACGATCCGGAACGACGACGGCACGACGCCGCTCGCCCCGCCCGAGTGCACGCCTTCGGTGAGGATGTCGACCCGGAGCTCGCCTGCCGCCAGGCCGCGCAGCGAGGTGGTGACCCACAGTCGCTCGTAGTCGAGGCAGCCGGAGTCGAGGCAGAGCACGAGGCTCGGTGTGCCGACGCGATCGGCCAGCGCGGTGAGGTGTGCCAGGAGATCGGGGCTGCCGCTCTCCTCGCTCGCCTCGATCAGCACGATGCAGCGGTGGTGGCTGAGGCCGGCTGCCTGTGCGGCTTCGATCGCGAGGACGGACGCGAAGGCGGAGTATCCGTCATCGGCGCCGCCGCGTCCGTAGAGGCGGTCGCCTTCCAACACCGGTGTCCACGGACCGAGATCGGCGCGCCAGCCGGTCATCTCCGGCTGTTTGTCGAGGTGACCGTAGAGCAACACGGTGTCGTCGTTGCTGCCGTCGCCGAATGCGGGCACCTCCATCACGATCAATGGTGTGAGGCCGGGCAGTTCGTGGATCTCGACGGTGAGGCCGGCGACCGAGCGCTCCGCACACCACGAGCTGATCAGCTCGATCGCTCGACGCATGTGGCCGTGCTCGTCCCACAGTGGGTCGAACGCCTTCGACACGTTCGGGATCGCGATGTAGTCGAACAGCACGGGGACGATCTCGTCGTCCCACACTCGGTCGACGTGTGCTGCGAGCAGGGTGCGGTCACCATGGGCCGTGACATCCGTCCGGTCGGTCATCGGTGAGCAGTCCGCATCGAGACGACACGGTCGATCACCGCTTCGGCCTCGGCCACCATCTGGCGCACGAGGTCGCCGGCGGGGATCAGACCCTGGATGGCACCGACACCCTGACCGGCGGGCATGAACTCCTTGGTCACGTCCACCACGGTGTCGCTCGGGTACCCGAGGTGGTTCACGCCCGCCTTGCCCGATGCGATCGCCTGCTGAGGGAAGGGCTGCAGCTCCTCGGGGTGCTCGTCGAAGTGGGCCGTCCACTCGTTGCGCACGACGCGGCAGGTCTTGCCGGTGAAGGCTCGACTGATCACGGTGCCGTCCTCGGCCAGGGCGATCAGCTGGTCTTTGTAGCCCTGCACCGCGCGAGCTTCGGGGGTGGCGATGAACCGCGTACCGATCCACACGCCGTCCGCGCCGAGTGCGAGCGAGGCGGCCAGGCCTCGGCCGTCGAACAGGCCGCCCGCGGCTACGACAGGCACCCTGTCGCCGACCGCGTCCACCACCTGTGGCACGAGCGCCATCGTGGCCACGGTGCCGGTGTGGCCGCCGCCTTCGGTGCCCTGCGCGACGACGAAGTCCACGCCGCTGGCGACTGCGTTCACCGCGTGGCGCACCTTGCCGCACATGCTGCCGACGAGGACGTTGTTCGAGTGCAGCAGGTCGATCACCTCACGGGGCACGCCGAGGCCGGCGACGAAGATGCTCGCTCCTCCGTCGATCACGCTCTGGATACCTCGCTCCACCTGACCGGGGAGGGCGGTGAGGAGGTCGACACCGATCGGCTTGCTGGTGAGGGCGCGCGCCTTGGCCATCTCCTCGGGCAGCTCGTCAGCGCTCATCGTCGATGCACCGAACGTGCCGATGCCGCCGGCCTCGCTGACCGCCGCCACCAGCTCGTGGTAGCTCACTCCACCCATCCCAGCGAGCATCACCGGGTGCTCGATCCCCAACATCTCCGTCAGTCGCGTGCGCATCCCGCCACGGTAGCCACGCCCCACCATCCGAGTCCCACACGTCAACCCGAGTCGCACACGTCAACCCGAGTCCCACGTGGTCGATCCGAGTGTCAGCCGCCACCCCGGGGTGGCACGTGGCACTCGGGTGTCCAGGGGTCGAAGCTCGACGACTCGGCGATAGGTTCCCCACCGCATCCCCTGCAGACCCGCACACCCGACCAGGGGGATGTCCATGAACGATCTCACCATCGCGGCGCTCGACGTGTTCGCTCGCCATCACGGAGCGGCCTCGCGCCGCATGCTCCGGCTTGCCGGAGTGAGCAGGAATCGGTTGATCCGCCTCGTCGATGACGGGCTCCTCGTCCCCACGTCGGAGACCGTGTATCACCTCGCCGGGTCGCAGCGGACCCTCGAGCAGCGATGTGTCGAGCTCTGTCTCGCCCATCCGCGGAGCTACATCACCGGCCCGACGGCTGGCGTGCTCCTGGGGCTCCGAAGGATGGGGAAGCCGACCGAACTGCATCTGGGCGCTCCACACGGAAGCAACATCGGCCCGATTCTCGGAGTCCGACTCCGCCAGACCACCAAGCTCCCGGAATGGCACCTGCGTCGCCGGGCGGATGGGATCGTCGTCGCCAATCACCCGCGGCTGGCCTTCGACCTCTCCGTCGATCTTCCACCGCTCGACCATGTGTCGGTGGTGGAACAGTTGCTGACCGACCCATCGTGCACGCCAGCGCTGTTGCGACGGGTCGCGCAGGAGTTGGTGCACCCCGCTCGGCCTGGCTCCGCTCAGTTCGTCGCGATGATCGAGCAGCGTCTCGAAGGTGGGCCCGGAGAGTCGCACGGAGAGGTGTTGATCGCCCGTGGTCTCCGTGCGAGGGGTGTTCCGGTGGTCTCCCAACATCGGGTGGTGCTCCCCGGTGGGCAGCGTGCTCGGTTCGACCTCGCCGTGCCGGCGGTGAAGTGGGCCGTGGAGATCGACGGCTTCCCGGACCATTTCGGCTCAGCCGGCGGGAGCAGCGACCGGCGACGCGATCGAAAGAGTCATGCAGCCGGCTGGCAGGTGGAGCGGGTGGCGCCCGTCGACCTGCTCGATGCCGAGGGCATCTGCGATGAGCTGGCCGAGTTGTACCGCTGCCGGTGCGTCGCAGCAGCGTGAGTCGATGTCTCGGTGACCCGAGTGCGAGCCGCCACCCCGGGGTGGCGGCTGGCACTCCGGTCGACCTCGTGGGACTCGGGTGGGCGCGTGGGACTCGGGTGGGACCGTGCGTGGGACTCGGGTGGGGTGCGTGGGACTCGGGTGGGGTGCGTGGGACTCGGGTGGGCGCGGCACCTCACGCTGACCTGCGGTACGCCCCTGGCTGACGGAGCAGCCCGCGGTGCCAACGGGACGGGGTGAGCAGCACGGCGCGGGGCTCGTCTTCGAACATCCATCGGGCGAAGTTGCGGCGAGTCCAGTCGTTGGTGCCCACCAGCCGGATCGCACCGCGCGCACCACGTTCGTGGGCCAGCCACTTCGTGAGCGTCGCCGACATCTTGTGATCGGCGACGAGGTGGTGTCGCACCGCGTGTTCGTAGTGCGCTCGTGCCACGTGTGGCTCGAGCGCACCGGCGGTGAGCAGTGCCTCGGCTGCGAGACGTCCGGTCAGCACGGCCTGGCCGATGCCCTCGCCGGTCATCGTGTCGGTTGCCCGAGCGGCATCGCCGACGAACAGCGTGCGATCCGCCGTGAGCGTTGCGTGATCGATCCCCGCCGGAATCGGCCAGGCGGTGTGCCGGTCCTCGAAATCGACGTCGGGGCCGAGCGCGGCAACGACGTGCGGTCGATGCAGGAGATCTGCCCACAGATCCTTCATGTCCCGCACGCGACGTTCGCCGTCGCGTTGGATGCCGAAGCCGATGTTCACGCGACCATCGGGTAACGGGAAGCTCCACATGTACCCGGGCAGCAGGTCGGGTTCGAACCACACGTACAGGCGCTCGCGGGCAGGTCCTGTGACGTTGCGAGCGTATTGGCGGAACGCATGCCACTCACCGAGGTAGCCGGACTCGGCGAGTCCGAGCAGTTTGCGCGTTGGCGACCACATGCCATCGGCCGCGATCGCGAACCTGCTGCGCACCGTGAGCGTGACGCCGTCCCCGGCATCGGATGCCGTGACGCGAAACGTGGTGTCGACGTGGTCACCCTGTTGATCGATGGCGGTGATCGCCCAGCCCTCGTGCAACTCGGCGCCGTCTCGCTGCGCCAAGGCCACCAGCGCTGCATCGAGTTCGCGCCGGGGCGTGGTCGCGGCGAACATGCCGTCAGGACCAGACGGCAGCGGCACGCACACCTCGCGACCCGACGGCGACCGCAGCCACGCGGCGTCTACCGTCTGCCAGTTCGGCACGGTCGCCGGATCGAGCCCGAGGGCATCGAGCTCACGCAGCGCGAGCGTGGTGAGACCATCGCCGCAGCACTTGTCTCGAGGGAACGTCGCCTTGTCGGCGAGCAACACCCGTCGACCGGCTCGGGCGAGGAGTGTCGCTGCCGTCGCACCTGCCGGACCTGCGCCGACGATCACGACGTCGGCCACCAGATCGGGGCCGACGTGTGCACAGGGGGACGCCTCGCGCAGCGCTCCGGTCGGCGTGGTCACGTTCGACATCGGAGATCGAGGCTACGGGTTGCTCGTGCGGCCGAGGCGTCGAGCCGGCGCCAGACCGTCAGGATGCGGCGGCGCTGTGACAGGTGTCGTGTACCGGCGGTGGACCTCGGCAACACGCCGGCGGATCTCGGGCAGCATCGCCACCACGGGATCTCCAGGGCACACGGTGTACGACATGTCGCGATGTGCCGCGATGGTCGAGGTGGTGACCGTCGTGCCGGCCTTCCAGCGTTGCGAGCCACGCGAGGTGAAGGTCGCGGTCGCACCGTCGTCGACGTCGATGCCGTCTCGGCGAGCGATCCACTCGAGCAACAGCACGAGCGAGTCGATCGTGGCCGCGGTGGGCGCCGTCTTGGAGAAATCACCGATCAGGCACACGAGTTGTGCCCAGCCCTGGTTGCCACCGGTGGCGTCGGCGACCACGGGGCCCTCGAGTGAACCGGCGCGGCCTTCCCAGACGTCGCCGTCGCGCCCGATGAAGAACTGGTAGCAGACGTCGGACCAGCCCTTTGCCGGACCGGTCTGGAACAGGTATCCGCCCCGCAACACCTCGCGAGCATCGCGATAGTTGCTCGGCGACGCTGTGTGGTGCACGAGCAGGAACAGCGGCGTCTCGGGCCGCGTCGGCCCGGCTGCGAGGTCTGCGCCCCACGCGGCGCGCGGCAGGATCTCGAGTCCGGCCGCCACCGGTACCGGTGCCGGCAGGAGAGCATCGGCATGCGCTCCTCGGGCGCGGGACACGCGGGCAGTACCGCCGATCATCGCCGCACCCGTTGCGGCTGTGGCTGCTGTGGCCGCCAGGAACGTGCGGCGAGGCATCCGCGCCGAGCCGCCATCGGAGCGGGCTGGTGCGGGTCGAGGCCAGTCGCACATCGTTCGCACCTTACGGGGTCGTTGGATGGGCGATCGGTTGGAGGTGGGAGCTCCCCGTGCGCATCGCCGCGTCCGAACGGACTGCACGCCTGCGCGGCGATGAACTCCGGTGAGCAGATGCAAGCGACGTACATGCCGAAGGCGACGAGGTCGAGTGGGGCGCTGCACGGCGGCACCTTTAGGATGCCGACGCCGTCGATCGGCGGCCGCCGACCGTGTCCGGGCTCGGCGATCCGAGGGAACATGAGGAGTGAGCTGACATGAGTCGTTTGTGCGAAGGTCGCGTCGCGATCGTCACCGGCGCCGGTCGTGGCATCGGCCGCGAGCATGCGTTGAGCCTGGCCGCCCACGGCGCCAAGGTGGTCGTGAACGATCTCGGCGGCAACGTCGACGGGTCGGGCGGCGACCTCAGTCCAGCCGAACAGGTGGCGCAAGAGATCAAGGGCATGGGCGGCGAGGCCGTCGCCAACGGCGACAGCGTCTCGTCCTGGGAGGGTGCGCAGCGCCTCATCAACACAGCGATCGAGGCCTTCGGTGATCTGCACGTGCTGGTCAACAACGCCGGCATCCTGCGCGATCGCGTGCTCGTGAACATGACCGAGGAGGAGTGGGACGCGGTCATCGCCGTCCACCTCAAGGGCACGTTCGCCCCGTCCCGTTGGGCCGCTGCCTACTGGCGTGAGCAGAGCAAGGCAGGCAAGCCAACCGATGGTCGGATCATCAACACCACCTCGGTCAGCGGCATCTACGGCAACCCTGGCCAGACCAACTATGGGGCAGCCAAGGCCGGCATCGCGTCGTTCAGCAACATCGCCGCGCTCGAACTCAGCCGGTACGGCGTCACGGTGAACTGCGTCGCCCCGGTGGCACTCACCCGCATGACGGAAGGCCTCGGCCCTGCACCGGAGACCGACGAGGAGCGCGAGATGCGTTCGCCGCGTTGGATCGCTCCGATCGTCACATGGCTCGCGTCCACCGAGTCGGCGGGGGTCACCGGTCGAGTGTTCGAGGCAAGCGGCCAAACCCTCGCGATCGCCGAGGGTTGGGTGCGCGGACCCAAGCACGCTCCGCTCGAGGACCCCACGCAGCTCGGTCCAGTGGTGGAGGAGCTGCTCGCCCACGCCCGCACGAACTCGGGCATGGACGGCGTCCCCGGCGGCTGGCCCCAGCCTCGAAGCTGATGCAGCTGAGCCCGCCGGCGGGTCGGCGACCCGCCAGCCGCTGACTCACCGATCGGCCGCCGTCGGGATCGACTCGGCGGCGGCCTGTTCGAGGTCGCGCTGGGACGACGATGTCGTTGCGGCCGACGGTCGCGGACGGCTCCCTGCAACGAACAGCCAGAGCACCGGTACGAGGTACGCGACATAGGCGATGACGCGGATCGGTTCCGGGTCGCTCGCCCAGCCGAACATGCCCTTGAGGAAGTCGTAGGAGGTTCCTTCGGCGAGCGGGCCGGAAGTGATCTCCCACACCGGGGGCGTGATCAACCGCCCGGACTCGAAGCCGAGCAACTCACGGAATTCGTGGAACGCCTTGCCAACGAGACCGGCGGCGAAGAAGATCAGCAGGGTTCCGGTGACCGTGAAGAACGTCGCGAGGTTGAGTCGTTGGCCGCTCCGATAGACGATCACGCCGAGCACGGCCGCGATCGCGATGCCGATCAGGCCACCGAGCACGACCACGAACCCGGAGCTGGAGCCGGTCTCCGCGCTCAGCAGGAACAGCACTGTCTCGAAACCCTCGCGGGCCGTCGCCACGAATGCGATCAGGGCGACCGATGTCGGCGTGGTGGCAGCATCGAGCCTGGCGCGTAGCTCCGACGACATGGCCCACCGCGTTCTTGCGCATCCAGAAGATCATCCAGGTGAGCACGACTGCGGCCGACGCGGCGAGCACGCCCTCGATCGCCTGTTCGCTCTTGCCCTCGAACTCACCGACGATCACGTGGAAGACAGTTCCGGCGACGAGGCAGACGAGCACTGCTGCGCCTGCCCCGGTCCACATCGCTCTGAGGGCTTCGGGCCGGCGACTCTTCACGAGGTAGGCGGCCAGGATCGCGAGGACGAGCGAGATCTCGAGCCCCTCACGCAAGGTGATCAGCAAGCTTGCGCCCACGTTCGACGCTCCTTCGGTCGGTCGGAGCCGGCTGACATCCGGCCGGAGAGACCAATGTTAACCATGCTGAACATCAATCACGCAGCTGGCCGATCGACGTCGGCGCAGGGCCTACCAGCGGTCGCGCTGAACCGACACGTCGATCACCTTCGCGAACCGATCGTGGCGGCGCGCGCCGGCGCGAGCTCGGTCGGCCACCGCGCTGACCGTCATCGGCGAGGCCTCGAAACCCAACCTGATCCAGACGTGGACGTCGCGGTCGCGGCGCGTCACGTGCACGTCGAAGGGTTCGTCGCCCAGCATGTCCTGCACCGTCTCGTGAACCGCGGCCGCGTACCCCCGGCAGATGTCATGCTCGGCCGCGTCGGCGAGTTCGTAGATCGACCGGTCGTCCGGAACGGACGGATCGATCTCGACCACGCCGACGCGGTGTCGGGAGGCGCACACCGACCCCATCTCCTCGATGCCTCGCCTCCCGTGCGATGACCGAGCGATCACCGCAAGATCCACCGACGACTCCAACGGGCAGTCGTCGAAGTGTTCGACACCGCGGCACGGGCCGCCGAAGCGGTCATTGCACGTGGTGACGGTGTGGCCGTCGACCGTCAACGATGCCTCGACTGCGCGGGCATCGTCGGGGTGGTCGGCGACCAACAGAATCCTCATGCGCACATTCGAGCGAAGTCGGCTCGGTGCGGCCAGGGCACTTGGTCCCGAATCGATCCGACCCGGCTGACCCGGGCTGACCGGGCTGACCCGGGCTGACCCGGGCTGACCCGGGCTGACCCGGGTCGACCGAGTCGAACCGGCGGCCGGTCGTAGGGCAAGATGACGTCGATGGCGCCGAGAGGGCGCCGGCCACAGTCCGATCAAGTCCGATCAAGTCCGATCAAGTCCGATCAAGTCCGATCCAGTTCGATCCAGTTCGATCAGGGGGAACCTCGTCATGCCGCTCGATCCCAGCGCCGTCGGTGCCACCGGTGATGTCCGTACGATCTCGTGGAACTCGAAGGATGCGTTGCTCTACGCCGTCGGCATCGGTGCCGGCCAGGCGGAGTTGCCCTTCACGACCGAGAACACCAAGGACGTGCAGCAGGTGGTGTATCCCACCTTCGCCGTCGTTGCCGGTTCCGGCAGCGCCTCGCCGGGCAAGAGCGCGATGAGCCAGATCGGCACGTTCAACTGGGCGCTGCTCGTGCACGGCTCGCAGGCGATCACCCTCGCCAGGCCGATCCCGGTGGAGGCGACGGCCACGATGCAGGACAAGCTCGTCGCGATGTACGACAAGGGCAAGGCAGCCGTCGTGGTCACCGAGAACGAGGTGCGTCTCGAGAGCGGTGAACTGCTCTGGACCACGCGTTCGTCGGCGTTCATCCGTGGTGAGGGCGGCTGGGGTGGTGAGCGCGGCCCGTCCGGGCCTCAGAACGAACCGCCGGCTGCCGCCGCACCGGATCACGAGGTGACGCTGCAGACCTCGCCCGACCAGGCGTTCGTGTACCGCCTCTCCGGCGACCGCAATCCGCTCCACACCGACCCGTCGTTCGCCGCGATCGGCGGGTTCGAGCGCCCGATCCTGCACGGCCTGTGCACCTACGGCTTCACTGGACGGGCCCTGCTCCGTGCGCTGGTCGACGACGACGTCACCCGCTTCCATCACATCGAGGGCCGCTTCTCGTCGCCGGTGATGCCCGGAGAGGCGCTCACGGTGAAGGCCTGGCGGACGGGTGACGGCGAGGCTGTGTTCACCACCTCCGTCGGTGACCGGGTGGTCATCGACCAGGGCTTGGTGCGGTTCAGCTGACCGTTCAGCAGGTCCACCCGAGCGGGGCCGAGTGCCCGACGCCCGTTCGTCGGGCGGTGATGGTCCAAGGCTGGCACGACCTCGCCTCGGTGCACTGGCGCTACGACCCGGCGAGCGTGCAGGCGCTGTTGCCGCCGGGCTTCACGGTCGACACGTTCGACGGCTCCGCATGGGTCGGCCTGATCCCGTTCCAGATGCGCCGGATCCGGGTGCCGCACGGACCTGCGTTCGGGCCACTGTCGACGTTCCCGGAGACGAACGTGCGGACCTACATCCGTGATCCGTCAGGCCGGTCGGCGGTGTGGTTCTGCAGCCTCGACATCAGCCGGTTGGTGCCCGCGCTCGTCGCACGGGTGAGCTACCGCCTGCCGTACTGCTGGGCGAAGATGTCGATCGAACGCGATCGTGATCTCATCACCTACACCTCGCGTCGTCGCTGGCCTCGGCCGTCAGAGGTCGGCGGGGCCGAGAGCCGCATGGTGATCCGCGTCGGCCAGCAGCTGCCAGCGTCCGAGGTCGACCAGTTGCAGGTGTTCCTCACGGCTCGCTGGGCGCTCGGCACCACGTTCGGCCGCCGCCTGATGTGGGCAGACGTCGAACATGAGCCGTGGCCGGTGCACCGGGCCGAGCTCGTGTCGTGCCACGAGACGATGTTCGCTGCTGCCGGCCTGACCGCCCCGGAGGGAGAACCGGTGGTGCTGTGGTCCCCCGGCGTGGAGGTCCGCATCGGCGTGCCTTCCCGGGTGCGCGCGTGACCCAGCTGGCTCGTCCGACGCGGCCCGGGTGATCGAAGGAGCAGTCAGTCCTGCGACAGCAACACCGAGATGATCTCGGCGAGCGGCACGTCGCGACGCTCGCCCGAGCGGCGGTCCTTCAGTTCCACGAGGCCGTCGACGAGACCTCGACCCACGACGACGATCGTGGGCACACCGATCAGCTCTGCATCGTTGAACTTCACGCCCGGCGACACGCCGATGCGGTCGTCGAGCATGACCCGCAGGCCGGCGGCCTCGCACTCGGAGGCAAGCGCCTCGGCGGCCGGAAGTTGTGGGTCGGTGGCCTTGCCCGTCGCCACGATGTGGACGTCCGCCGGCGATACCTCACGTGGCCAGATGATTCCCTTGTCGTCGCAGTTCATCTCGGCGATCGCGGCCACGGCTCGCGACACGCCGATGCCGTAGCTCCCCATCGTGACGGTGCGGGTCTTGCCGTGCTGGTCGAGCACGGTGAGGCCGAGTGCCTCCGCGTACTTGCGGCCGAGTTGGAAGATGTGACCGATCTCGATGCCGCGGGCGATCTCGAGCGGTGAGCCGCAGTTGGGGCACGGGTCGCCACCGTGCACCTCGGCGGCCTCGATCACGCCGTCGGCGGTGAAGTCGCGGCCGGCCACCAGACCGGCCACGTGCTTGCCGGGCTGGTCGGCGCCGGTGATCCAGGCCGTGCCCGACACGATCCGCGGATCGACCACGAAGCGGATGCCCGACGGGTTCTCCTCGCCGAGCGAGCCCGGGCCGATGTAGCCCTTCACGAGGGCGGGGTTGGCAGCGAAGTCGGCCTCGGAGAACGGCTCGATCTCGGCCGGCGCCACCTGCGCCTCGAGGCGCTTCATGTCGACGTCGCGGTCACCGGGCACACCGATCGCCAACGGCACGATCGAGCCGTCGGGGTACTTCAGCTTCACGACGAGGTTCTTCAGGGTGTCGGCGGCGGTCCAGTCGCGATCGGTGCGCCTCAGATCGTCGCGCGCGTTGAAGAGGTCGACCAGGGTTTGGATGGTCGGCGTGTCGGGGGTGTCGTGGACGTGTGCGGCAGCAAGACCCTCGAACGCGATCGCAGCTGGAGGTGCCACTTGCACGGCCTCGGTGTTGGCGGCGTAGTCGCAGTTCGTGCAACTCACGTAGGTGTCCTCGCCGACTGCGAGCGGGGCCAGGAACTCCTCGCTGGCGGAGCCGCCCATCGCACCGCTCATCGCGGAGACGATCACGTACGGCATGCCGAGGCGGTCGAAGGTGCGCTGATAGGCCACCCGATGCTTGTCGTAACTGACCTGCAAGCCTGCTTCGTCGATGTCGAAGCTGTATGAGTCCTTCATCGAGAACTCGCGGCCGCGCAACAGACCGGCGCGGGGGCGGACCTCGTCGCGGAACTTGTTCTGGATCTGGTAGATCACGAGCGGCAGATCCTTGTAGCTGGAGTACAGGTCCTTCACCAGCAGGGTGAACAGCTCTTCGTGGGTGGGCGCGAGCATGAATTCGGCACCCTTGCGGTCGGTGACCCGGAACACGTTGTCGCCGTACTCGGTCCAGCGGCCGCTCAGCTCGTACGGTTCGCGAGGGATGAGCGCCGGGAAGTGCACTTCCTGGAAGCCCTCGCGATCCATCTCCTCACGCACGATGCGCTCGACGTTTCGGTACACGATCCATCCGAGCGGCAGCCAGGTGAACCCACCGGGCGCGGCGCGGCGGATGTAGCTCGCACGAACCAGCAGTCGGTGGCTGGCCACCTCGGCATCGGACGGGTCCTCTCGGAGGGTTCGGAGGAACAGGGTCGACAAGCGGAGCACGGTCGGGCAGGTTACCGGCCCCGTTCGGGGGACTCCCCAGCTATACTCGGCCAGTCCTTGAGTTCCTCGAACCGAAGGCGTGGGCCCTCAGGTCCACGCCTTCTTGTCTGAAGGGGCCCAAGGCGCACGACGAGCAAGACACGCAAGACACGCAAGACGAGCAAGACGAGTACGGCACCGAGCCAGGAAGGAGGGACGACGACATGAGCGATGCAGTGGTAGCCAGGGTCACGACGATGGTCGCCCCCCTGGTGGCGGACATGAAGCTCGATCTGTACGACATCGAGTACCGCGGCGGCGTGCTGCGGATCACGATCGATACCCCGCCTGGGTCGCCCGGTGGTGTCACGCTCGACGAGATCGCCCTGCTCACCCGAATGATCGGGCGCGACTTCGACCACGACGATCCCATGCCGGGCCACTACACCCTCGAGGTCACCAGCCCCGGCCTCGAGCGCACGCTCCGCGTCCCCGCGCACTTCCATCGCGAGATCGGCAAGACCGTCAACGTCCGCCTCCGTGACGTTGCTGCGGGCGACCGGCGCGTGCAAGGCATCCTCATCGCGGCCTCCGACGCCGACTGCGTCGTCCGTCTCGACGATGCGGAGCTCACCGAGCGGATCATCCCCTACTCCCAGATCGACCGAGCCAAGACCATCTTCATCTGGGGTCCGGCACCCAAGCCCGGCAAGGCACCAGCCCACAAGGCTGGCGCAGCCAAGACGGCTCGCAAGAAGCCGGGCGCGACCGCAAAGCCCGGGGCAGCCAAGCCGGCCGGCCCATCGGACGAGGTCGATGCCGAGGCCCTGTCGAGCCGATCGACACCCACCACGAAAGAAACGCAGGAGGCGTCATGAGCAGTCTCGACATGTCCGAAGCCGTTCGCATGCTCGCGAACGAGAAGAACATCTCGGTCGACGCGCTGCTACAGGTGCTCGCGGACGCTCTGGCGCTCGCGTACAAGCGCCGCCCCGGTGCGGCCGAGGAAGTCGTCGTCGAGGTCAACCCTGACACGTTCGAGTTCAAGTTCATGGCCTACGACGTCGACGAGGACGGCCTGTGGGTCAACGAGCGCGACGACACACCCCGCAAGGAAGAGATGGGACGCATCGCCGCCCAGACCTTCCGTCAGGTGATGGGCCAGAAGATCCGCGAGGCAGAGCGCGACCGCAAGTTCGAGGAGTACGCGAACCGCGAGGGCGACATCGTCACCGGCATCATCCAGCAGACCGACGCGCGTTACACGCTGCTCGACCTGGGGCGTGTCGAGAGCTTGCTGCCCCAGGCCGAGCAGGTGCCGTTCGAGCGTCCCGAGCCTGGTGCGCGCGTGAAGGCCTACATCGTCGAGGTTCGCAAGACCGCCAAGGGTCCGCAGATCGTGGTGAGCCGTACCCACCCGGGTCTCATCAAGCGGCTCTTCGAGCTCGAAGTGCCCGAGATCGCCGACGGCATCGTCGAGATCAGGGCCTGTGCCCGTGAACCAGGTCATCGCACGAAGATCGCGGTGTGGAGCAACGACCACAACGTCGACCCAGTCGGCGCCTGTGTCGGTGCCCGTGGCGGTCGCGTCCGCATGGTCGTCAACGAGCTGCGTGGTGAGAAGATCGACATCGTCCCCTTCAGCGAGGACCTGGCCGACTTCGTCGCCAAGGCGCTCTCGCCAGCGAAGGTGAAAGAAGTCATCATCAGCGACGACGCCACCCAGGCCGACGTGATCGTGCCCGACCACCAGCTCAGCCTGGCGATCGGCAAGGAGGGCCAGAACGCTCGCCTCGCCGCCCGTCTCACCGGTGTTCGCATCGACATCCGAGGCGAGACACAACACCTCGAGGGTCCCGACGACCAGGAGGACTACGCCGAGGGTGAGTGGGTCGAGAACGCAGAGGGCGTGATGGAGTTCCGTGCCGCCGATGGCTCGATCGTGAGCGCCGCCGAGTGGAACGAAGGCGTGCCCGAGACCGTCGCCGAAGCTGCGCCGGCGGTTGCCGAAGCAGCCGTTGCCGAAGCAGCCGTTGCCGATGAAGCCGTTGCCGAGGAAGCCGTTGCCGAAGCGGCACCGGCTGAAGACTCACCGACTGAAGATGCCGTTGCTGAACAGGCGACGGCCGAGACCGAACAGGAGGGTGGCGACGAACCGAACTCCTGACCACGCCCGCCAGCCGATGCGCACCTGCGTCGGTTGTCGTGCCTCGTTGCCCCAGTCGGAGATGATCCGCTGTGCCGTCGGTCCCGACGGCACAGCGATCGTCAGCCGAACGGCACCCGGGCGCGGCGCATGGCTGTGCGCACCAGGATGCTTCACCAGCGCGGTGAAGCGTCGTGGCTTCGACAGAGCATGGCGACGAACCCTCGGGCCGGTCGCGCTGGCGGAGCTGCAGATCGCATTCGAATCCACCCGATGACACATGAGAGAATGGACGGCCGCCGGAAGCGCTTCCGGTAGCCCGACGCCGACGAAAGGCTGAATCAGTTTGGCGAAGAACATGCGCGTACACGAGCTTGCAAAACAGCTCGGGATGACCAACACGGAAGTACTGGATCTGTGCACGGCGATGGGAGTCGAGGCCAAGAGCCAGTCCTCGTCGATCATCGAAGCCCAGGCCGACCGGTTGCGTCGTCGCGCTGAGCGTGATGGGCTGACGCGCCCCGAACAGCCCGAAGAGGCCAAGCCGGGCAAGAAGACCGCAGCGAAGAAGGCAGCGGCCAAGCCAGACGGCGACGCCCCGGCGAAGAAGGCGAGTGGCGCCAAGCGCGTCGCAGCGTCCGAGGCAGCGCCGTCCGAACCCGAAGGAGCTCCGGTTGCCACGGCACCGGTCGCTGAGGTCGCCGCGCCTGTTCCCGCTCAGGTCCCAGAGCCGGCTCCGGCGGCAGCGCCTGTCGCCCCGGCGTCCCCGGTGGCATCAGCCGGCGCAGTGCCCGCTGCAGCCGCCGCCACGCCGCCTGCGCCCGCAGCGCCCGTTCCTGCGGCGCCCGTCGCCCCAGCAGCGTCGGATGCGTCCGTCGCATCCGTCGGGTCTGCCGGGTCCGTGGCCGATGAGCCCCGTCGAGTCGTGAGTTCGCGTCCGGTCACCAGCGAGCCGCGCCCGAGCTCGGTTGCGGCCCGCCCGCTGGCGCCGCAGGCCCCACGTCCCGCCATGCCTCCCGCCGCGACGGCGCCGCAGCGCCCGGCCGGTCTCCCGCCCCAGGGCGGCGCGACGCGTCCGCCTGCTGCTCCCGGCCGTCCCGCCCCCGGCGGCGCACCGCTTCCGGGCGCTCCGCGTCCGATCGCGGCGTCCGGCCGTCCGATCCCGCCGCCGCCCGGCGTCAGCCGTCCGGTGTCCGCGTCCGGCCGCCCCATCCCGCCGCCGCCCGGCAGCGCGCGTCCGCAGGCGCCGCAGCGCGCCGGTGGCTACGGCCAGCGTCCAGGCGCGCCCAGCGGTCCCCGCCCCGGCGGTCCAGGAGGTCCCGGCGGCGCACGCCCCGGTGGCTTCGGAGGTCCCCGCCCCGGCGGTCCCGGTGGTCCTGGCGGCGCACGCCCCGGTGGTCCGGGAGGCTTCGGTGCTCGTCCCGGTGGCCCCGGTGGCCCCGGTGGCGGTCCCGGTGGCGGTCCGCGGCCCGGTGGTGGCGGTGGCGGAGGCCCTCGCCCCGGTGGCG
Organism: uncultured Acidimicrobiaceae bacterium; assembly: GCA_963791635.1. GTDB lineage: Bacteria > Actinomycetota > Acidimicrobiia > Acidimicrobiales > Ilumatobacteraceae > VFMC01. The sequence continues at coordinate 79,385 of CAWBTC010000014.1, read as the reverse complement.
GCCGTCGTGCCCCGCGGAAGAAGAGCCGTGCTCGTCGGCGTCGCGACTTCGACGCATTGCAGCCCCAGATGGGCGGCACCTACATCGCGAGCAATGCGCCGGTGCCCGAGGGCACCATCGTCGTCGAACGCGGCGTGTCAGCCCAGGAGTTCGCTCCCAAGCTGAACCGCTCGGCTGCCGATGTCATCCGCTTCTTGATGTCGAACGGCGAGATGGTCACCGCGACCATGACGCTCTCGGACGAGCAAATGGAGCTGTTCGCACTCGAGATCGGTGCGGATCTGTTGCTGGTCGAAGCCGGTCAGCAAGAAGAGCTCGAACTCCAGGCGATGTTCGACGACTCCGATGACGACGATGAGGCGCTGCAGGAAGTCCGCGCTCCCGTGATCACGATCATGGGTCACGTCGACCATGGCAAGACCACCCTGCTCGACAAGATCCGCAATGCGAACGTGGTGGCCGGCGAGGCTGGCGGCATCACCCAGCACATCGGCGCTTATCAGGTCGAGATCCCCACCGGCCGCATCACGTTCCTCGACACCCCGGGTCATGCGGCGTTCACGAAGATGCGTGCCCGCGGCGCCCAGGTCACCGACATCGTGGTGCTGATGGTGGCCGCCGACGACGGTGTGATGCCCCAGACGATCGAGGCGATCAACCACGCGAAGGCGGCCGATGTGCCGATCATCGTGGCGATCAACAAGATCGACAAGGAGAACGCCGACGTGCAGCGCACGTTGTCGCAGTTGTCCGAGCAGGAGCTCGTGGCAGAGAGCTGGGGCGGCGACACGATCATGGTGGAGATGTCGGCGCAGCAGAACCTCGGCGTCGACGACCTGCTCGAGCAGTTGCTCGTGGTCGCCGAGCTCGAAGAGCTCACCGCGAATCCAACGGGTCGGGCCAAGGGCGTGGTCCTCGAGGCCAACCTCGACACCGGGCGTGGTCCGGTCGCCACCATCCTCATCGACAAGGGCACGCTCAAGGTCGGCGACCCGATCGTGGCCGGTCCCTCGTGGGGCCGTGTGCGAGCGATGATCGACTCCACGGGCACGCAGGTGAAAGAGGCCGGACCCAGCACCCCCGTGCAGGTGCTCGGACTCAGCTCGGTGCCGAACGCAGGCGACGAGTTCCGTGTGGCCCCCGACGAAAAGACGGCGCGCACCGTGGGTGAGGCCCGCGAGCAGCGTCAGCGTCTCACTGCCCAACGTGGCGATGCACGCGTGCAGCGCGGCGTCAAGCTCGAGGACATCTTCAGCCAGATCCAGGCCGGCGAGGTCGCCACCTTGAACCTGGTGCTCAAGGCCGACGTGCAGGGTTCGCTCGAAGCCGTCACCGAGAGCCTGCGTCGCCTCGAGCGTGACACCGTGAAGCTCGCCTTCGTGCACCGCGCCGTCGGTGGAGTCACCGAGAACGACATCCAGCTCGCGGCTGCCACCAACGCCACGATCATCGGCTTCAACGTTCGTCCGGACCGCAAGGCCCGTGATCTCGCCGATTCCGAGAACGTCGAGATCCGTACCTACGAGATCATCTACAAGTTGCTCGAGGACATCGAGCGGGCCATGGTCGGTCTGCTCGCCCCCGAGTTCGAAGAGGTGGTCACGGGAGAAGCCGAAGTCCGCGAGGTCTTCAAGGTGCCCAAGATCGGCTCCATCGCCGGTTGCCAAGTGCGCTCGGGAGTCATCACCCGTGGCTCCAAGGTGCGCTTCATCCGCGAGGGCGTCATCATCTGGAAGGGCGCGGTCAGCTCGCTGCGCAGGTTCAAGGACGACGTGCGAGAAGTGCGCGAGGGCTTCGAGTGCGGCATCGGTCTCACCGACTTCCAGGACCTCAAGGGCGGCGACCTGATCGAGACCTTCGAAGAGCGCGAGATCGCTCGGGTCTAGACCCGTCAGGGCGCACAACCAGCGCACAACCAGCGCATACCAGCGTGTACGTCGACGGCGACGAGTGCTCGATCCTCTGGGATCGGTCGCCGTCGCCGTCTCCGCGTCACGGCGAGCGTTTCTCCCCGGTTGTCGGACATCTCGGCTGGTACGGTCCGTTCTGGCATGTCGGAACCGTTGATCGTCGCTCGTGGACTGAAGAAGCGCTTCGGAGACTTCGAAGCGGTGAAGGGGATCGACGTCGAGGTGCAGCCCGGCGAGGTGTTCGGGTTCCTCGGCCCGAACGGTGCCGGCAAGAGCAGCACGATGCGGATGATCGCATGCGTGTCGCCGCCGACTGCTGGCACCCTGCGCCTGTTCGGGATGGATCCGACGGTGGATGGCCGGCGGATCCGCGCCCGCATCGGTGTGGTGCCGCAGCTCGACACGCTCGACACCGAGCTCAGCGTGCAGGAGAACCTCTGGATCTACGGTCGCTACTTCGACCTCAGCCGGGCGGAGTGCCGCCGACGGACCGCCGAACTGCTCGACTTCGCTCAGCTGTCCGATCGCGCCGACAGCGTCGTCGAGAACCTCAGCGGCGGCATGAAACGCCGACTGTCGATCGCTCGGTCGCTGATCAACGAGCCCGAGCTCCTGCTCCTCGACGAGCCCACGACAGGTCTCGACCCGCAAGCGCGACATGTGCTGTGGGAGCGGCTGTACCGGCTGAAGCAGCAAGGCGTCACACAGGTGCTCACCACGCATTACATGGACGAGGCCGAGCAGCTCTGCGACCGCCTGGTCGTGATGGACCAGGGTCTGATCGTGGCCGAGGGTTCACCACGAGCGCTGATCGATCGCTACTCGACGCGTGAGGTGTTGGAACTGCGATTCGCTGCTGGCACGAACGACCAGCACGGGGCAGAGGTCGTCGGCATCGGAGACCGGTCCGAGGTGCTCCCCGACCGGGTGCTCGTCTACGCCGACGACGGAGAGGCGGCACTCGCCGAGGCCCACCATCGCGGCCTCACTCCCGAGAGCGCACTCGTGCGCCGTTCCAGCCTGGAGGACGTGTTCTTGTTGCTCACCGGCCGGAGTCTCGCGGACTGATGCGAACGTACTGATGGAGATCGCGACCCCCGGACCGTTGCGCGTGGTGAGCGGGCACCTCGTGGTGTTCCGCCGCTTGTGGCGCCTCAACCTGCTGTCGTCGTTCGTCCAGCCGATGCTGTACCTGCTGGGCCTCGGCGTGGGCGTGGGCGCCCTCGTCGACCGCAACACCGGATCGGCCGAGACGCTCGGCGGGATGTCATACGTCGCGTTCGTCGCGCCCGGCCTGATCGCGACCACCGCAATGGCCGTGTGCGCGGCAGAGAGCATGTGGCCGGTGATGGGCGGCCTCAAGTGGCGTCGCGACTACCACGGCATCGCCGCCACGCCGCTCGACGCAAGCGACATCGTCGTCGGGCACATGATCTGGATGGCCATGCGCGCCGGGATCACCGGCGCGGCCGTAGCAGCAGCACTGGCGTTCGTCGACGACACGCGCAGTTGGGGCCTGATCCCGGCCGTGCTCGTGGCGATGGCGGTCGGCATCGCCTTCGCGATGCCGATCATGGCGTACTCGGTGGGCGCCGAACTCGACGGAGGCTTTCCGGCGATCCAACGATTCCTGATCATCCCGCTGTTCCTGTTCGGTGGTGCCTTCTACCCGCTGTCGCAGCTTCCCGTGGTCGTTCAATGGTTCGCTCGAGCCTTCCCGTTGTGGCACGGCGTGGTGGTGGCTCGCGGCTTCACCACGGGTTCCGTCGACTGGGATGGTGTGGCGGTTCACCTGGCCTACGTGCTCATGTGGGCCGGCGTGGGGACCGCGATCTCCAGGCGCCGTCTCGCCAGGCGTCTGTACCCGTGAGGCGTCCGTGAGCAACGTGTTGCGCATCGTGCCGGTGCAGTACCTGTCGGCGCTCGGCGTCCGACGACCGCACCGGATGATCGAGCGACACGTGATGGCGTATCGACGTCAGTGGCTCATCGTGGTCAGCGGCTTCTTCGAACCCCTGTTCTTCCTGCTGTCGATGCGCGCTGGTGTGGGTGACCTCGTCGGCAACGTGTCGGTCGGCGGCCGTGCCGTGCCGTACGACGCATTCGTCGCACCGGCGCTCATGGCTTCATCGGCGATGAACGGGGCGATCTTCGACTCGACCGGCAACGTGCTGCACCGCCTCAAGTACGCCCGCATCTACGACGCAGCTCTCGCCACGCCGATGGGGCCGGCAGACGTCGCGCTCGGTGAGATCTCATGGGCGCTCATCCGCGGACAGATCTACGCGATCGGTTTCCTCGGGGTGATGGCGGCGATGGGCCTGACCGAGTCGTGGTGGTGCCTGGCAGCGCTGCCGGTGTGTGCTCTCATCGGGCTCGCGTTCGCGAGCATCGGTTTCCTGGGCACGACCTATATGCGGAGCTGGTCGGACATGGAGATCGTCAACACGTTGATGATGCCGCTGTTCTTGTTCTCGGCGACGTTCTTCCCGATCTCGTCGTACGGCGATCGGGCATGGGTGGTGCAGTTGTCGCCGCTGTACCACGGTGTCGCTCTCGTGCGAGCCTGCAACGCCGGGGTGTGGACAGGCTCGCTCGCAGTGCACGCCCTCGTGTTGGTCGTGATCTCTGCCGGAGCACTGGTGTGGGCGTCTCGGCGGATCGATCAGCTCTTGCGCCGCTGACGCGCCTAAGGTGGAGGCATGGCCGATGCGGAGTTCTTCTGGGATCCCGTTTGACCGTGGGCATGGATCACCTCCCGTTGGGTGGTGGATGTACAACGGCAGCGCGCGTACGACGTGTCGTGGCGGTTCATCAGCTTGGCCGTGCTCAACGAGCAGCTCGAGGCCGACTGGTACTCGCCTGAGTACCGTCGCGGTCACGTTGCGGGTCTCGAGTGCCTGCGCGTCGCCGACGCCGTACGACTTGCGGAGGGCAACGACGCCGTCGGGCGGCTGTACACCGCGTTCGGCACCGGTATCCACGTCGAGCAGCAGCGCGATGCAGTGCGCACCGGAACGCCTGCGTTCATCGAAGCGATGCTCGAACGCGCCGGTCTTGCTCGGTCGTTCGTCGACCACTGGCAGGACGAGTCGCACGACACGCACATCCGGACTGAGACGGCGCTCGCACTCGAGCGCGCCGGCGGCGACGTCGGCACACCGATCATCACGTTCCACCCGGGTCAGTCCGACGAGAACAGCTTCTTCGGGCCGGTCATCGCCCGCGCGCCGAAGGGCGAGGAAGCGGTGAGGTTGTGGGACGCAATCGAACTGATCGCCACCGCCAGCGGCATGGCCGAACTGAAGCGCAGCCTGCGTTCCAAGCCCGTCTTCGACTGACGGAGCCCCAGATAGGGTGCTCGCATGAGTCGCCCCCGTCGTTCTCCTGCGCCGTCGACGCACCGCTACCCGCGCACTGCTCGCCTGAACGAGTCGCTGCGTGAGGTGATCGCCGAGGAGCTCACCCGCATCGACGACGAACGCCTCGACCTGGTGACGATCACCGCGATCGACGTCGACGCAGAGATGAACCGGGCCATCGTCTTCTTCGACTCGCTCCGGGGCGAAGAGGGTGACCCCGAGATCCTCGAGGCCCTGAGCAACCATCGAGTGCGCATCCAGAGCTCGATCGGGCGACAGGTGAGGTCGAAGAAGACGCCGATCCTCCAGTTCCGCCCCGATGAGGTGATCCGTACCGCCGAGCACATCGAGCGAGTGTTGCTCTCGACCGAGACCCTGCCCGAACGCCCCGTCTCGGACGACGACCCGTATGTCTCCCCTCGGGCCCACGTTGCAGATGCAGATGTTCGATGCCGATCACGACGATCTCGACGAGCTCGAAGTAGACGACGAGCTCGACGCCTGATGGCACGGCGCAAGCCGGCGCTCGTGCACGGCCTGGCCGTCGTCGACAAGCCCGCCGGCGTCACCAGTCACGACGTCGTGGGCATGTTGCGGCGCCACTTCCACGAGCGTCGGGTCGGCCACGCCGGCACCCTCGACCCGGATGCCACAGGTGTGCTGCTGGTGGGTGTTGGAAACGCGACGCGACTGCTGCGCTTCCTCACCGCGCTCGGCAAGACGTATGTCGCCGAGGTGGTGCTGGGCGTGGAGACGTCCACGCTCGACGACTCCGGTGAGATCACGGCCCGATACGACATGGCGGGCATCACCCTCGAACAGGTGCGGGCGGTCGTGGCCGAACATCTCACCGGGCCGATCATGCAGGTCCCGCCGATGGTGAGTGCACTGAAGATCGACGGTCGACGGCTCCACGAGCTTGCACGCGAAGGCATCGAGGTGGAGCGTCAACCGCGTCCGGTGACGATCCATCGGTTCGACGTCGAGGGCACGGACGACCCCCTCGTGTACCGAATCGAGGTCACCTGTTCGTCAGGCACCTACGTGCGCACGCTCGCAGCCGATCTCGGCACAGTCCTCGGCGGCGGTGCCCATCTCCGTCGGCTGCGGCGGACGGCGTGTGGCAGCTTCGACGAGCATCAGGCCGTTGCCCCCGATCAGGCCGTGCTGATCACGATGGCCGAGGCGCTGCGCGACTACGCCTCGGTGACGGTGGATGCCGAGACGGCGGCGCTGGTGCGCAACGGTCGCAAGCTTGCGACCGACGAGCGGTGGACCGGCGATGGCCCGTGGGTGGTGCTCGACCCGGCGGGCGCGCTGATCGCCGTGTACGAACGGGTGGACGACCGCACGGCCAAACCCGACGTGGTGATCCCCGCCGGCTGACCGCGGGTGCGGGTGACGTGGGTCGAACGGCCTGTGACGCGTGCATGCTGCGTGCACTCGCGTCATGGCAGATATCGTCGCTGGTCGTGCAGGTGATCACCGATCTGTCCCGCTCGCCCTGGCTCGGAACCAGCGCGCCACGAAGCGTGCTGACCATCGGCGCGTACGACGGCGTCCACCGCGGGCACCAGGCGATCATCGCCGCCGTGCGCAGCCAGGCAGCCGAGCTGGGCGCCCACTCGGTCGTGGTCACCTTCGATCGTCACCCTGCGTCGGTGGTGCGTCCGGAGTCCGCGCCGAAGCTGCTCACCGACCTCGACCAGAAGCTCGAGCTGCTCGAGGCCACCGGTGTCGACGCGACGGTCCTCGTGCGGTTCGACCGCGAGCAATCGGCTGAGTCGCCGGACGCATTCGTCGAGCGAGTGCTCGTCGGTTGCCTCGGCGCCCAGCGCATCGTGGTGGGTGAGGACTTCCACTTCGGCAAGGGGCGTTCGGGCAACGTGGCGCTGCTGCGAGAACTGGGTGCTCGCCATGACTTCGACGTCGAGCCGCTGTCGCTGATCGAACGAGGTGACAGCGTCGACGAACCGCTCAGCTCCACGGCGATCCGCCGTGCGATGGCCGGTGGCCAGGTGGAGTTGGCCCAACAGATGCTCGGCAGACCGTTCCAGGCCCGCGGCAAGGTGGTGCAGGGTGACCAGCGCGGCCGCCTCCTCGGGTTCCCGACGGCGAACGTCGAGGTGCCGAACGTGATCTGCATTCCGGCCGACGGTGTGTATGCCGGCTGGTACCTGCGGCCCGACGGGTCCCGTCACGCGTGTGCCATCAACCTCGGCCGCCGGCCGACGTTCTACGAACACGCCGACCACTCGCTGCTCGAGGCGCACCTGCTCGACTTCTCCGACGACCTCTACGGTGAGGCTGCCAGCGTCGAGTTCACGGACTTCCTGCGCAGCGAGCGCAAGTTCGATGGCATCGATTCCCTGATCGCCCAGCTGAAGCAGGACATCGAACACGCCCGCAGCCTCCTCGGCATCTGACCGACATCTGAGCGGCACCGCTGCGGACCCGACGACGAGCCCCCCTCGCACGGTGCCGGTCCTGCTCACCCTGGCCTGCCCTGCCCATCCCGTCCTGCTCTACGCGCCTTGGGTGTACAGGCGAGCCACCACCTGTTCCACCGACGGCTCCTCGATCGAGAGGTCCACGACGGCTGCGGCCGCGGCGACGGCGGCGATCACATCGGCCGGATTCCCCTCGAAGCGGAGCCATTGGCGTGGCCCCTCGACGCGCACGACCACGGTGCCGGGCAGCTCGAGCGCAGCGATCGGCTCGGGCGTGGTCACCACCAGCGTGCGTCCGGTGCCGAGCCGCAGAACCAGGTCGTGCAAGGCGCCGTCGTGCACGAGCCGACCGTGATCGATCACCATCACGCGGGGGCAGAGCCGTTCGATGTCGGCGAGGTCATGGCTCGTGAGCAGGATCGTCGTTCCGTTGGTGCGGTTCTCCGTCGCGAGGAACTGGCGGACCGCCGCCTTCGCCACGACGTCCAGACCGATCGTCGGTTCGTCGAGGTAGACCAGCGATGGCTGGTGCAGGAACGCGGCGGCCAGGTCGCCGCGCATCCGCTGACCGAGGCTCAGCTGGCGCACCGGAGTGTCGAGGAACGGACCGAGGTCGAGGAGCTCGACGAACTGCGCCAGGCTGGCGGCCGCTGTGGTCGAGGGGACGCGGTAGATGTGCCGCAGCAGATCGAAGCTGTCGCGCAGCGGGAGATCCCACCACAGCTGGGTCCGCTGCCCGAACACCACACCGACACGGCGGGCAACGTCGACGCGTTGGCGGCTCGGGTCGAGCCCCGCCACGGTCACCCGTCCAGAGGAGGGCACCAGGATCCCGGTGAGCATCTTGATCGTCGTGCTCTTGCCGGCCCCGTTCGGGCCGAGGTAGCCGACGAACTCGCCGGCCTCGATCCGAAACGTGATGTCGTCGACCGCGCGGTGCTCGTGCCGGCTGAACCGCAGCCCGGAACGTTGCCGCCTGACGAAGGTCCGCGCCAGGTGCTCGACTTCGATCAACGCGGTCACGACCCGGTCCCCCGATACGTGCGGACGGCTGCGCGCCACACGACACCCGCAACAGCGCTGAGCGCCAACGCCGCCGGCACGCCGACAACCCGGACGGCCGCGGGCGCGCCGATCGGCTCGCGACCCACGAGGTGGCGCACGGGGAAGTAGGCAACGCAGCCGAGCGGCACCACGAACAGCACGAACCGGCGCATCCAGGCGCCGTAGATCCCGATCGGGTACGAGGTCAGTTGGCGGCCGCCATAGGTGAGCGAGTTGGTGAGCTCCATCGTGTCGACCGTCCAGAACGTGCTCGCCGCCCCGATCACCCAGATCGCGCAGAAGATCGCTGTGCCCGCCGTGATGGTGAGCAGCAACAGGGCCAGCGCGCCGAGGCCGATCGAGAGTCCGAGGCGGTACCAGGCGACCACGAGGACACCGAGTGACAGCAGCACCTGGCCGACGCGACGGATCGAGAAGTCGGAGGCGATCATCAGCAGCAGCGAGCTGCGCGGCTGCAGCAACACGGTGTCGAAGTTGCCGCTGCGCAGCTCCACCGGGAGCTTGTCGAGGTGGCCGACGAGCAGTTCGGCGAGAGCGAACGCGGTCTGGGCTACCCCGAACAGCACACACACCTGCAGCACCGACCAGCCGGCCATCGTCGGCACGTTGGAGAAGAGCACGAGGACCGCAGCGAGGTCGAGCGCGGCGAGCAGCATCGTGCCGATCGAGTCGGAAACGAAGCCCCACGGGTACTGCAGCTGTGAGCGCACCCGACCACCGACGAGGTGGAGGTACAGACGGGCGCTATCCACCGTGCACCACCGCTGCGCGCAACCCGCTCGCCTGCACCAGCCGACCGACGGCGAGCAGCACCACCACCCAGAACGTTTGCAGGCCCAGCGGGATGAGCTGTTCGGTGCCTTGGCGTCGCTCCAGCCACACGTCGACCGGTGCCTGCATCATCTGCGCGAACGGGAGCAAGCGCACCACCTGCTGCACGTCGCCGGGGAAGAATGCGAGGCTCACCGTGGCGCCGGAGAGCACGCTCCAGACCGCCATCGACAACCGCGTGACGCCGCGCACGTCACCGATCCAGAACGCCGCGAGGTTCACGATGTACCGCAGGCCGAAGCTGACCGTCACCGCCAGGGCGACGCTCACGACGAACAACGCCACCGTCAGGGGACTCCTGGGCAGTCGAAGCGTGAAGAGCAACGATGCGAGCACGAACGGAGCCGTGCCACGGATGAGTGCGTGATACGTGGCGCGACCGAGGTCGTGGCACAGCCACCAGCGTTGCAGATCGACCGGCCGGGCGAGGTCGACGGCGATCGCGCCCGACGTGATGCGGTCACCGAGTTCGGTCCATCCCCAGATCGCGATCGTGACGAGCAGCCCCTGCATGACCCATGTCTGGGTGACGAGGTCCTGGCGGGTGTAGCCGCTGATCGTCGCCCGCTGGCCTGCCACGGCGATGACGGCCGACGACAGCAGCACGCCGAAGAACGTGTTCGTGAGGACGCCGGCCAGCGTTGCAGCGCGATATGCAGCGAATCGCCGAAAGGCGGCGCGCGCCACTGCCAGATCGAGCGCCAGGGTCCCCACGCCGCAAGCCTCGCGCGGCGGTGCGAGGCGGGGCGTGCTCCCGCGCCGACATCACCATCATCGACGGGGCATGGCAGGTACTCGCGGGGGAGCGTCGACATCGGCGCGCGTGTCGTCCCTGGCGAGAAGGCCGTGATGGACGGTTGCGATCAGCCAGAGCACGATCATCGCCGTCATCACCACCGCGAGCCCAGCCGCGCTCGACGTGAGCAGCATCTGAACGCCAGCGGCGGCAGCGACCGCTCCGATCAGCGAGGTGGTCGCCAGGTATGTCTTGTTGCCGTGCAGCAGTTGGTCGAACGATGGCACGACGGCCGATGCGGAGGCGACGAAGCCGAGGACGAGGATCGCGGTCCCGGTGACGCGTGTCCCGCTCATCGCCGGCAACGTGTGTCCCCCTGCACGGAGTAGATACAGCAACAAAGCCGCTCCGACCAGGGCTGTTGCGATTGCGTCACGTTTCGAGAGTCTCATCGGTTCCTCCGTTTCGCTGTGACGAGCTCAGTGTGGGCCTGTGGCCGCCAGTGCATAGGGCAATTGGGCCTACTCGTGACGAGGTCTCGCAGGGGACTTCGGGCCCTACCTGTGACCGCCACTCGGGAGATGAATTGAGTCGAGGGAGTCGCGCGATGCGCGACGACTGACGACGAATGAGGACGAATGAGGACGAATGAGGACGAGTGAGGAGGTGTGTGCGATGACTGAGCTGTCTGATGTCGAACGGACCACTGGTTTCACGCCGGAGTACACCGCGGCCCGGAAGCGGGTCGAGAGGAAACGCAAGTTCCGCGCGGACATCGCCGCGTACGTCGTGATCAACGCATGCTTGATCGGTGCTTGGGCGGCTACAGGCTTCGGGTACTTCTGGCCGGGTTGGGTTCTCGCTGGTTGGGGAGTGGCACTGGCGTTGGATGCCTGGAACGTCTACTTCCAGAAGCCGATCACTGCTGAGGAGATCCAACGAGAACTCGATCACTCGCACTGACCGTGACGAGCTGAGCCCGCAGACTCAGTCGCCGGCGGCAGCCCCCGCCATTCCCGCCGACGTCGCATCGACGCGACCGTAGGAGGTGGTGCGCTGTTCGGCGCGACGACCGAGCTGTTCGGCCAACTGGGTGAAGCGCTGAGGTGTCATCTCCTGGCCGTGTGCTGCACCGGCAGCACGGGAGATGTTCTCGTTCATCAGCGTGCCGCCCATGTCGTTGCACCCCGACTTCAACAGCTGCACTGCGCCCGTCAAGCCGATCTTCACCCACGAGACCTGGATGTTCGGGATCCAGCCGTGGTAGGCGATGCGTGCGATCGCATGCATCAGCATCGTCTCGCGGAACGTCGGCCCGCGGCGAGATTTCTTCAGCAGGTAGATCGGCGATGCCATGTGCACGAACGGGAGGCCGACGAACTCGGTGAAGCCGCCGGTCTCTTTCTGGAGGTCGCGTGTGACGAGCATGTGCCGAGCCCAGCTCGCGGGGTGCTCCACCGAACCGAACATGATCGTCACGTTCGAGTGGAGGCCGATGGCGTGCGCCTGGCGGTGGCATTCGAGCCACTCCTCGGTGTTGACCTTGTCGGGGCAGAGGATCGCCCGGACCTCGTCGTCGAGGATCTCGGCTGCGGTGCCGGGCAGCGATGCCAGGCCGGCATCTTGTAGCCGCAGGAGATAGGTGCGCAGGTCCTCACCGAGACGGCGGGCACCCTCGGTGACCTCGAGCGCGGTGAAGCCGTGCACGTGCATGTCGGGCACCGCGTTCTTGACGGCCCGGGTGACGTCGATGTAATAGTCGCCGTCGAAGTCGGGATGGATGCCGCCCTGCAGGGTCACTTCGGTGGCGCCGAGATCAGCGGCCTCACGGGCACGGTCGGCGATGTCGTCGAGCGTGAGCAGGTAGGGCGTGCCACGCAGGTTGAGGCTGAGCTTGCCCTTGCTGAAACCACAGAACTTGCACTTGAACGTGCAGACGTTCGTGTAGTTGATGTTGCGGTTGTGCACCCAGGTGATCGAGTCGCCCACGGCCTCCTGGCGCAGCTCGTCGGCGAGCTCGGCGATCGCGACCACCTCCGGCCCACGGGCACGGAACAAGGCGACGATCTCGTCGAAGCCGACCTCTTGGCCCATGCGTACACCGTGGAGGATCTCGTCGATCCGCGAGCCTGCCTTGGTGGCGGACCGGCCGGGCACCAGTGTGACCGGTTCGACGTTCGCCCCGCTGTACCACTGGGTGCTGCGATGCCCGACGAGGACCACCTCGGCGCCGTCTTGTACGACGTCGGCGGCGGTGACCTTCTCGGGCCACACCGCGCCGGGATCGTCGCGACCGAGGCCCTCGGCGTCACTGCGATCCATCACCGGGAAGTGGAGCGCCGGGTCGAGCCATCGTTGGGGTCGACGTGCGTACTCGGGATAGATCGTGAGCCGCGGCGCGAGGGCGAACCCGCGGTGCTCGGTGACCTCGCGGAGTGCGTCGAGGTCGGGCCACGGGCGCTCGGGGTTCACGTGGTCGGCAGTGATGGGGGAGACCCCACCCCAGTCGTCGATGCCCGCGTCGAGCAGCACGCCGAAGTCGTCGCTCAGGTTCGGTGGCGCCTGGAGGTGGATGTCGGTCGGCAGCACGAGCCGTGCCATCGCCAGCGTCCACAGGTACTCGTCGGGCGGGCAGGCTTTCGCCTTCTGCATGCCGGTGCGGAGCTTCGGCAAGAAGTTCTGCACGATCACTTCCTGCACGTGATCGTGGCGGCCGTGCGACGCGGCGATTGCTTCCATCGCGGCGATGCGGTCGACCCGGTCGTCGCCGATGCCGACGAGGATCCCGGTCGTGAACGGGATCTGCAGTTCACCCGCCGCCTCGAGCGTGGCGAGGCGCCGCGCCGGTTCCTTGTCGGGCGCCGACTGGTGGCACTCGAGGTCGTCGCGCATGCTCTCGATCATCATCCCCTGGCTCGCAGAGACAGGGCGGAGGAGTGCGAGTTCGTCGCGGCGCAGCGCACCGGCGTTGGCATGGGGCAACAGACCCGTCTCGTCGAGTACGAGCTGTGCCATCTCCGCCACGTAGTGCACGGTCGAGTCGTAACCGTGCTCGCGCAGGAATTCACGCGCCACCTCGTAGCGATCCTCGGGCCGTTCGCCGAGTGTGAACAGCGCCTCGTGACACCCTTGGCGTGCGCCCTGGCGGGCGATCTTCAGCACATCGTCAGGCAGCAGGTAGGGCTTCTCGAGACGGGCCGGCGGCTGAGCGAACGTGCAGTAACCGCAGGTGTCGTTGCACAGCATCGTCAGCGGGATGAACACCTTTGGCGAGTACGTGATGCGGGTGCCGTGCGCTGCGTCGCGCACGGAGCGGGCCCTGGCCATGATCTCGACGAGCGGCAGCTCGAGCAGGTGTTCGTCGGCGACGCCTTTCGGAGCCGCCCCGCTCACTTCGCCGGCCAGATGACGGTGCGGTCGGCGGCGTACACGCCGCTGATCAACGTCGTGTCGACGAACGGCGTGATGTCGGGTGCCGTGCCATCGAACAGACCGATCTCGGCGTAGCTGGTGACCTCGTCGGTGAGCAACGCCGGCTCGGGCACCCCGAGGGCGGTGTTCGAGTTGGTGTCCATCACGAGCTGCGACTCGACACCCCATCGGGCGGTCTCGCCCTCGGGTGAGAGGAACATCGCGTTGCCGTTGGCATTGATGAACCCGAGGGCGATCTCGGCCGCCGCAGCCGGATCAGCGACGGCGTCGGCGAGGCCGCGCATCGCCGCGCGGACGAAGTCCTGGGCGGCGGTCGGGTGCTCGTTCAGGAACTCGGCGTTCGTGTAGAGGATGCCGAAGCTTCCGGGGATGCCGCTCTCCGCCGGGTCGAAGAGCGTGAACGGGACGCCGGCCGCCTCGAGCTGCTTGGGCTCGTTGCTCTTGTAGCCGGGAAAGCCTGCGATGTTCGGCACTTCGATGTGCACCTTCGGGTCGAAGCCGTCGAGCAGCACGGTCGTGTACTCCGTGCCCTCGGAGAGCCCGGCCTGCTTGAGCATCGCGGCGACGCTCGGGGTGATCTTGCCCTTCACGCCGATCGTGGCGCCGGCGAGGTCCGCAAGTTCTGTCGGGCCGCCGTCTTTCACGATCAAGGCGTCGATGCCGGTCTTGCCCTCGACGGCGACGACCACGAACTGGGCTTCGTTCTTCGATGCGAAGTCGACGACCTCGCTGAACGAGCCGCCTGACGAGAACTGGGCGTTGTTTGCCGCGAGCTCGGGATAGTTGGCGGTCGAGAAGCTGGGCTTCACCACCACGTCGAGGCACAGCTCCTCGAAGTAGCCCCGCTCCTCGGCGACCAGCACCTCGACGATCGAGGCGGTCGCGGCGAAGTCGAAGCTCGACAGGTAGGTGATGGTGCCGGCGGCCTTGTTGGCGTCGCAGCGCTCGGCCGGGAACGCCTCACCGTCCACGACGTCACCGCCGGAGGAGCTGCCGGAGTCGGCGGTCTCCGGTGGTGGCACGGTGGATGCGGCGGAAGGGTTGGTCGATGCGGCGGGTGGGTTGGTGGATGCGGTGCTGTCCGGGTCCTCGTCACCACAGGCGACGAGGAGCAGGACGGGGACGAGGGCGACGACGGCAAGAGACGAACGGCGACGCGACATGGCAGACCTCCGGTACGGGGTGATCGGGTGATCATCAGTTGTGCCAGAGCACGGCGGGGAACTCGTGTCGATGCAAGAGGGAGACAGAGAACCCCGCACTGCCGTGCGTTGCATCACCATACCCACGGCGTCCACGTGATTCGCAACCGAAGCGCACGACTCACTCCAAGACGTCGAGCACCTCGCGCTGCAGGGTCGCGCTCAGGTGATGAGTGAGCGGCAGGCCGACCGCGGCCATCCGCAGGTCGTAGCGCAACGTGTCGGCCACCACGGACAGGTCGCGCTCGACAGCGCTCACCTCCTTTGCGGTCGATGAGCGTCCCATCGCCGTTGAGCGCAGACGGAACGTGGAACCGTCGAAGGTGCCCTCGAGGATCTCGGTGACGCCCGTGGGGTGAGCGAGCACGAACTCGACCAAGCCTGGTCTCGGCATGCGCAGGTACCCGCTTTCGGCGTGCAACGCACGGAGGTCGTCGGCGTGCTTCGTCCGCTGTGTGTAGGCGAGGAACGGTTTGCCGACGTGAGTGAACGTGATCGACTCGAGGTAGTCGAACGGTTCGATCGTCGGGTACTCGCCGTGCCCGCGGCCGTTCCACGTGCCCAGCAAGAAGCTGAGGGCAGAGATGTCGGGGTGAAGCGGAACGGTCATGTGGCAAGCGTCGCGGACCGGCGGGTGCGAACCGGTGCCAGACTCACCCCATGTCGCTACGCACCTCGAGCCGGTCGGGCCTTGCCACCGTCGTTGGCTGGGTGCTCGTGCTGGTGATCGGCTGGGTGGTGCTGCGGATCGTGATCGGCAGCCTGTACTGGATGCTGCGCGGCATCATGCTCGTCGTCGTGCTGGTGGGCTTGTTGCTGCTGTACGTCTCGCTGAAAGCCCCCGACGACGACTGACCGACGCTCATCTCTCATCGCGGGGGTCTCGATCGTGCGGGGGTCTCATCGCGGGGTGTTGGCGAGGTGGTCGGCCACGGCGCTGAAGCCGCGCATCGTCTCGGCAGAGAGATCCTCGGGGAGCGCTTGCGGGTAGGTGGAGAACCGAGCGATCACCGTGCGCGACGGGCGGTGCACCCAGCAGTACTGGCCGAAGATGCCGAGTCCGCTGTACTCCTGGCCGCGGTCCATCACCCAGAACGCGTTGCGGTACATCGCCCAGCCGTCGTGAGCGCCGCCGTCTTGCGCCTCGAACGCGGCGAGCGCTGCGTCGTCGCCGTCGCGAGTGTCGGCCACCCACGCCGACGGCACCACCTCTCGGCCGCCGATGGCCCCGTCGTCGAGGTACGCGATGCCGAGACGAGCGAGGTCGCGCAACGTGCAGCTCATGCCGCCCTCGACGACCGGGTTGCGGAGCGGGTCGAGCATGATGTCGGCATCGTGCTCGGCGCCGAGTGGACCCCACAGGTCACGGGACACGATCTCCGGGTAGGGGAGGTCGTTGACCACCTCGAGCAGTCGCGCGGCGACGTTGGTCAACGGTGATCGGTACTGGAAGCGTGCGCCGTGCGCGAACGCGGTGCCGTAGGTGTGGAAGTGGCCGAGCGTGCCGACCGGCGTCCGGCCGTCCAGGGGGCGATACCCGGCGTGCATCTCGTAGGCGATGAGCGGCGCCTCACCGTTTGCCTCGTCGTAGAGGTCGTAGTCCTCGACGAAGTCGGTCCCGGCGGTCATGTCGATCACGTGGCGCACCGTGGCGCCGTCGAGGCTGGTGCCGGCGAACTCGGGGGCGATCTCGGTGACCCGGTCGTCGATCGACAACTGCGCCCGCCCGATGGCGATGCCGAGTGCCGCGCCACAAAACGACTTCGACACGCTCATCAGCAGGTGCAGGCTGTGGTCGTGCATGCCGTTGAAGTACCGCTCCTCGACGATGCGCCCGTCGTGCACCACGCACACCGCGTCGCAGGAGGACGTTGCGAGCTGCTCGGCCCACGTGACCGGGTTGCCGTCGCGTCCCTCGAAGCGCACGCCGTCGAGATCCATCGGATCGAGCGCCAGTGGTGATGGCTCGCCGTCGCCGCGGGAGATGCGGGCACTCGGCACGATCTCGCGCACATGCTGGAATGCCGGACGGTTGAAGGGCGCTTCCATCCAGTTGGCGAGCGTGAACGAGCGGTCGATGGCCATCCCCCCAGCTTGGCATTTCTGCGTTGCCGAACGACCTGCCCGAACGACCTCTTTCCGAACGACCTGCCCGACCGGTGTGGCGAAAACCGGTGTGGCGAAAACCGGTGGCGAAAACGATGTCGGCCCGCCTCCGAAGAGGCGGGCCGACATCTCACTGATCTGTCTGGCTGCTCGTGACGACGACCTCCGCCGGTCGTCGCCCCGAGGCCGGGTCAGCGATGTTGATCAGCGGTCGTACATGAAGATGTCCGCCACAGCGTTGCTGTCACCCGACACCAGGTTGCTCGCCAGCGAGATGAAGACGATTCGGTCGCCGTCGCCGCTGATGCTGGCCTCGATCGAACGATCGTTGCCACCCAGTGCGCCCGCAGCGGTCACGCTGATGCGCGACACGGCCTGCGTGCCCCGGTTGTAGAGGAACATGTCGGCGACGCCGTTGTCGTCACCGCTCACCACGTTGACCGAGGTCGACGAGAACGCGATGAAGTTGCCGTCACCCGAGATCATCGGGTGGTTGCCGGCACCGTTGCCGCCGGGCAGCACCGTGGTGGTGCCGCCAGCCACGTCACGGACGTAGACCTCGAAGCCGGCCTCGACGTCGCCTGCGGCGAGGTTGTTGCCTCGGCTGTGGAACGTGACGATGTTTCCGTCGGTGCTCGGCTCGGCGTCGTCGGACGTTCCGCCGAAGACCTGGGTCTCCGAACTGGTGACGCTGATCCGCTGGAGCGAGGTGGCGGTGCCACGCTGCACCCAGAACACGTCGCGCTCGCCGTTGGTGTCGCCGGCGACGAGGTTGTCGGCGTCGGAGCTGAACACGATCACCGCACCGTTGTTGCTGATCCGCATGTCGAACGAGCCGATGTAGCCGCGCCCGCTGTTGCAGTTGGCAGGAGTCGCACCTGCACACGTTGCCTGGGCGCCCGCACCGGTGACGGTGACCCGGCTCGCGGGAGTCGCCACGGCGAGGGTCGCCGGGGTGATCTGCATCACGAAACCGTCCTGGGCGCCGTTGGTGTCGCCGGTGACGATGTCACTGGCGGACGACTGGAACGTCACGAACGCACCGTCATCGGAGATGTCCGGGTAGGTGGACGGGCCGTTGCCGTTGGTGAGGCGCACCGTGGTGCCGGTGGTCATGTTGCGGGCGAACACGTCGTAGCCACCGGTGTTGTTGTCGGCGCCACCGGTCAGCAGTTGCTGGCTCGACTGGAACACGACGATGTTGCCGTCGGCGCTGATCGCCGGTTCGGTCGCCGAGGCGGTGCCGCCGGAGGTGGCCGGGGTGGAGCCGTTCGCTGCACCCGTCGGGATGCTGACGAGCTCGACGGCACCCGTGGCCAGGTTCTTGCGATAGACGTCCATGACATCGTCGGCGTCCTGCTCATCGAGGCGGAGGAACGTCGAGAAGGCTGCGAACTGACCGTTGGTGCTGATCGCCGGGCCTTCGGAGTAGTAGAAGAGCGGGTTCGACTCGCCGTCGATGTCCGGTGCCGGGAAGTTGAACACCGGGTCCGACGCCGAGCGGGTGACGTCACCCTGGGCGCCGCCGGTCTTGGTGCTGATCCGGGTGACCGGAGCAGTGGCCCCCGGGACGGTGGTGGTCGTGGTGGTGGTCGGGGTGACCGAGTTGTCAGGGAACCAGGCCAGCACATCGACGATCACATCGGTGCTGCCGGCGAGGTTGAAGATGCTCACCTGGCCATCACTGCCGATGGGCAGCATCACCATGTTCGGCACGTTCTGACCTGCCGTGAAGTTGAGGTTCGACGCGTTGGGACGGGTCTGGCCCTTCGGCCACACCGTGAGGAACGAGCCGGCGGTTCCGCCGGTTGCAGTGACGTTGAGGGCAACTGCTGCGACGCCCGAGGCGGGCACGCCACCTCGGCCGACGACCGTGACGTTCTGGACGCCGCCGGCGCCGAAGGAGCCCGTGGCGTTGAACCTGTTGTCGACGGTGGAGAGGAAGCTGCGGGTCTCGAGCAGACGTGCGGGGTTCACGCCGGTGATCGATGCCGTCGCCGAGGGGAACCAGGCGAGGACATCGACGATCAGGTGGGTGTTCCCCGACTGGTTGTAGAGGTTGATCTGGCCGGCGGTACCCAACGGGACGATCACCATGTTCGGCACGGTCTGGCCGGGCACGACGTTGAGGTTCGACGCGGTCGGCTGAGCCTGGCCGGTCGGGAACACCGTGATGAACGAGTTGCCGGTGGGCTCGGTCGCGGTGACGTTCAGGGCCACGGCGCCGGCGGATGCGCCTGCAGGCACGCCGCCTCGACCGGCCACGGTGAGGGTCTTCACCGTGTTCGGCCCAACGGCACCCTCGCGCTGGAACGCACCGTCGATGGTCACACCATCGGAACGGGTGTCCATGAGGCGGGCCGGGGTGAGGCCGGTGACGCTGCCAGCGGGGAACCAGCCCAGCACGTCGGCGATGAGGTGCGTGGAACCGGCGAAGTTGAACAGGCTGATCTGGCCGTTGGTGCCCACCGGGACGATGACCATGTTGGCCACGGTCTGGTTGGCGGTCATGTTCAGGTTGGAGGCGGTGGGACGAGTGGCACCCGTCGGGAACGCCGTGATGTAGGACGATGCCGTCGGCCCGTCGACGGTGACGTTGAGCGCGACGGCGGCGACGCCGCTCGCCGGCACGCCACCGCGATTGGTGACGGTCAGGTTGAGCGTGCTGCCGGCGCCGACCGCACCGAGGCCGAGGGCCTGGCCGTCGGTGGTGGCGATGCCGGGGCCGCTCCGGGTGTCGAGCAGGCGGGCGGGGGTGAGTCCCTGGAACACGGGGTCGCCGGGCGCAGCAGAGGTGGTACCACCAAGGGTGGTCACCAACCCTGCCGCGACCAGGGTCGTGGCCGCGAGGAAGAGACGTGTCTTCTTTCGGATCATTCACGAGAGGTTACTGAGGTGAGAACGCAGGTCAAGCGCGCGGTGAGGATCTCTCGCGAACCTTGACGAAGGATTCCCGGGCAGACGGCCATCTCGCACCCCGATCGAGTGAGATTCCACCCGAATGGGTGACGCTCCGTGGCCGGGGGTGCGACCGAGCAGTGGTGCTCGGCCGCGCTCAGCGGTCCGACAGGCCATCGAACATGGTCAACACGTTCGCGGCGGCCACGCCCACGCGGTGGCCCGTGCGGGCGATGAAGCCGAGCTGCACCCCGGTCGTGGCATCTCGGGCGGCGAAGAACTGCTCGTGACCGGCGTCGTCCACCACCACGTTGGTGAGCAGCGTCGCGTCGGCGTCGGCCAGGCATGCGCGTGCGTATCCGGCATTGAGCACCTCGATCGCGACGTGCTGGATGCCGCCACCGTGGCGCGCCAGGTAGCGGGCGACGGCGGGGGAGGCTTCGGGGCCGACGAAGACGATCGTGACCCCACCAGCGTTGAGGGCCGTGATGCCCGCCACGTCGCCACCCGCGAGCGGCGTGCGATGGAAGCCGAACGTGCCGGTGAACGATGCCACCGCCGCGTCGAGGTCGTCCACCGCGACCACGAGGTGATCGATCCGAGTGGCGACGGTGTCGAGGCCGGATCGGATGCCATCGGGGGCGGCGACCTTGTCGGGGGCTGCGTCGGGGCGATGCCCCGCCACCTCGATCCGGTGGGTCTCGGCCAGCAGCACGCGGAAGAGCTGCTCGGCGAAGTCGGGGTCGACGCCGGCATCGATCGCCAGCTGGCGCCGTGAGGTCACGACGTCACGCACACGGTTGGGCTGGATCACCGCGGTGTCGGTGCCGCGCTTCACCTCGGCCACTTCTTGGCAGATCGCCAGGCGGGCCGCGACGATGCGCACGAACTCGCGGTCGAGCTGGTCGATGCGATCGCGCAGCGTGGCCAGTTCAGCGCTCGGGCTCTCCGTCATGGCGCCGACGATAACGACACGGGCGCAGTCAACGGCAGATCCGGTGGGGCGCGGTCACTCCTCTGTCGCAGAGGGGTCCGAGTGCCAGACACCACCCCGGGGTGGCGGGTGGTACTCGGATCGACGCTGTGGGACTCGGGTTGGCGGTGGCTGTGGGACTCGGGTGGCGTGTGGGACTCGGGTGGCGTGTGGGACTCGGGTATCAGGTGCGTGAGATCGTGCGTTGGGACGCGTGCCAATGGAGGAGCCAACGCTCGAGCAGCGTGATCAACCCCAGGCCGAGCGTGCCCAGCACGACCATGCAGAACACCGTTGCCCACAGCGCCTCGCCGAGGTTGTTGGCCGCGAAGCGCTTGCCCAGCGCGCCGAGCCCTGGCTTCGTTGCGAAGTTGCTGCCCTCGACGAGGTAGGCGACGATCAGCGCGAGACCGATCGAGTAGCGGGCGGTGGTGAACAGCGACGGCATCGCCGACGGCAGTCGGAGCCGCCACATCACCTCCCGGCGCGATGCGTCGACGGACGCGAACAGCTCGCGGCTCGCTGGATCGGCGCTGCGCATCCCGCTGACGGTGGCGAACACGAACGCGGGCAGGCACACGAGCGCGGTGGTGAAGTACGCGGGTGGATCGCCGGCGCCCAGCCACAGCACGATCGACCCGATGTACGCGACGAATGGTGCGACTTGGATCAACACGAGCACCGGCTGCGCGGCCCGCTCGGCGAACGGCGAAGCGACCAACAGCGAACCGAGCAGCAGGGCGATCGCGAGAGCGGCGAGGAAGCCGACGACCGCGTGCCGTGTGGTGATCAGCGAGGCCGCCGCGAAATCGCCGGGTGCCTTGTCGATGTAACGGAGGATGTCGCTCGGCGCGGCGAGCACGAAGGGACGGACGTCGCGCAGTTGGATGAACGCCTCCCACACGGCGAGGAACCCAACGATGCCCACCACGGGAGCTGCCACTCGCAGCCGGCGCGACGAGCGTTGCATGAGCTCGGTCATCGCATCGCCCCGTGCAACCGGTGCCGCAGATCGGCACACACTGCGAGGAACGCCGGTGTGTCCTCCAGATCAGGCTGACGCGGTCTCGGGAGATCCACCGTCACGTCGGTGACCACCACCGCTGGACGCGGCGAGAACACGAGCACCCGGTCGCTCAGGTACGCGGCTTCGCTGATCGAGTGCGTCACGAACACCACCGTCGCCGGGTGCCGGTCGAGCAATCGGGCCAGCAGGTCGCGCATCTCGGCTCGCGTGATCTCATCGAGCGCGGCGAAGGGCTCGTCCATCAACACCAGCGGCGCGCCGAGCGCGAAGCCGCGCACGAGGGCGACGCGTTGG
Source organism: uncultured Acidimicrobiaceae bacterium (assembly GCA_963791635.1). Classification (GTDB taxonomy): domain Bacteria; phylum Actinomycetota; class Acidimicrobiia; order Acidimicrobiales; family Ilumatobacteraceae; genus VFMC01. Next base: position 57,099 of record CAWBTC010000014.1, on the reverse strand, counting down.
CGCATCCCGCCCGACAGTTCGTGCGGGTAGGCATCGAGGAAGTCGATGAGCCCGACCTCGGCGAGGAGCTCGAGCGGATCGGGATGGTCGGCCGGTTGATGGCGCCGGTTCACCGCCAACAGCAGACGGGCGTTCTCGGCAACGGTGCGCCACGGCAACAGGCCCGGCTGCTGGGGCACCACGGCGAGCCGCTTGGTGCGCCGCAGATCGGCCGGCGAGGCCCCACCGATCGTCACCGCGCCGGTCGACGACTTCTCGAGGCCCGCGATCATCCGCAGCAGCGTGCTCTTGCCACACCCCGACGGTCCGACGAGGGAAACGAACGAGTTGGCGGCGATGTCGAGGCTGAGGCGCTCCACCACCGCGAGGTCGCCGAACGACTTCGACACATCGCGAAGCGCGACGTCGACGCTCACCTCGCACCCTCGCACTTCACGTTCGACGCTGCGCTCACGAGGTGTAGGGCACGACGAGTCGTTCGATGTGCTTCGCCAACACGTCGGTCTCGATGTTCACGGCAGCGCCCGGCCCCTTCACGCCGAGGGTGGTGACCTCGGCCGTGTGCGGGATGACGGCCACTCGGAACGTGTCCTCGGTGAGGTCGAACGCCGTGAGGCTGATGCCGTCGACGGTGACGGAGCCCTTCTCGACGAGGTAGCGCATGCGCTCGCTCGGGATGCGTACCACCAGATCGGGGGCGGCCTGCACCACGGTGCCCGTGCAGTCGACGTGTCCGAGCACGATGTGGCCGCCGAGGCGATCTCCGAGCGCCATCGGTCGCTCGAGGTTCACCCGATCGCCGGCCCGGAGCGTGGCAACGTTGGTGCGACCGAGGGTCTCGGTGCTCACGTCCGTGCTCCACCACGACACGCCGTCATCGGTCGAGCCCTGCTCCACCAATGTGAGGCAGCATCCGTTGACCGCGATCGAGGCGCCGAGGTCCGAACCCTCGAGCACGACCGACGCGGAGATCGTGAGCCGCACGCCCTCGCCCCACTCACTGGTGTGAGACCTGCTTTCGAGCACCGTGCCCAGTTCTTCGACGATTCCGGTGAACATCGGGCCGAGTGTACGGCGAGTGCGCGGCGCGGACCGTTGGGATCCCAGGGCCGACCTCCGGTAGCATCGATGCGTCCGTCAGGGACCTGTTCGCTCGAACCGGCCTCTCGCGAGATGCCGACGCACCATTCGGTGGCGGCGACCTCCTTTGGAAGGCATGACGACATGGTCGACAAGAACACCACCATCGGCGCGCACAAGCTGCACGAGACCGACACCGGCTCCCCCGAGGTGCAGATCGCACTGCTCACCGCTCGGATCAACGAGCTCACCGAGCACTTGAAGAAGCACAAGAAGGACCACCACAGCCGTCGTGGCCTGCTGATGATGGTCGGCCGTCGCCGCCGCATGCTCGACTACGTGAAGAACATCGACGTGGCCCGCTACCGCGCTGTCGTCGCAGCCAACGGCCTGCGTCGCTGATCTCGCTGAGTCCGTCGCTGAGCGCTCAGGCGCCGCTCGAACAAACCAGAACCAACCACAACACGGGCCTCAACGGGGCCCGTGTTGTTCTTTCCCCAGGTCAGCGCACGTGCGCGTCGCTCGATCCGCCTGGGGATCCGCCCGTTTCGGCGCGCCCGCTGATAGCCTCCGTCCGATACATCAACCGAGCGGATCACTGGATCGGTTGTCAGTCGCCTCAGCCGAGGCTCCCGTGGGGGGATCGTCCATCCGGACACTTACCCGGTAGCAGCTCCGACCGTGCCGACTGGGAACCGGCCTCCGCTCCAACCGTCGAGGCGAGGGACACAACTCGCCCGACCGAAAGGAGCTCGACATGGCAGATGCCATTCGAGTGTCGGGTCCCGTTGGGGGCACCGACAAGACCCTGTCGTTCGAGACCGGCAAGCTCGCGCTCGCAGAGCCAGGGGGCCGTCGTGGCAAGCCTGGGCCGCACCACCGTGCTCGCCACCGCGAACGCTGCCAAGGACGTCCGTCCTGGCACCGACTTCTTCCCGCTCACCATCGACGTCGAAGAGCGTGCGTACGCCGCCGGCAAGATCCCGGGCTCGTTCTTCCGTCGTGAGGGCCGTCCCACCGAGGATGCGATCCTCACCTGCCGCCTCACCGACCGCCCGCTGCGTCCGGCATTCCCCGAGGGCTTCCGCAACGAGACCCAGGTCGTGCTCACGATCCTCGGCGCCGACATGGCGAACCCGCACGACGTGCTGAGCATCAACGCCGCCTCGGCTGCGCTGATGATCTCGGGCATCCCGTTCGACGGTCCCATCGGTGCGGTGCGAATCGCGCACAGCCAGACCGGCGAGTGGATCCCGCACCCGACCTACGAAGAGGGCGAGGCGAGCACGTTCGAGCTCGTCGTGGCCGGTCGTCAGCTCGACAACGGTGACGTCGCGATCATGATGGTCGAGGCCGGCGGTACCGCGAAGAGCTTCGACTACTACGCCAACGGCGCTCCGAAGGTCGACGAAGCAGCCCTCGCTGGCGGCCTCGAAGCCTGCAAGCAGTACATCAAGGAGTCGATCGGGCTGCAGCGCCAGCTCCTCGCTTCGGTGATCGCCACCAAGGGCCCGATCGTCCCGATGACCTACACGCCGCAGCTCGACTACGGCCAGGACGTCATGGACGCGGTGTCGCCGATGGCCACCGCCCCGCTCGCGCTCGCTGCCGCGATCGCCGGCAAGGCCGAACGCAACGCCGCCACCGACGCCGTCGCCGCCGATGCCATCGCCCAGCTCGCTGGTGACGGCGGAGCGTTCGCCGGCCGCGAACGCGAGATCAAGGAAGCTGTCCGCAGCCTCACCAAGAAGGCAGTGCGCAAGCGCATCGTCGACGAGGGTGCACGCATCGACGGTCGCGGTCCTCGCGACCTGCGTCCGCTGAGCAGCGAGGTCACCGTGCTCCCGACGGCGCACGGCACCGGCCTGTTCCAGCGTGGCGAGACCCAGGTGATGAACGTCGTCACGATGGCCATGCCGCGCATGAACCAGCTGATGGACACCCTCAGCCCGGAGACGCACAAGTACTTCCTGTTCCACTACAACATGGCTCCGTGGGCCAACGGTGAGACAGGTCGCGTCGGTTCGCCGAAGCGTCGTGAGATCGGCCATGGTGCGCTCGCCGCCCGTGCGCTGATTCCCGTGCTGCCGAGCCAGGAGGACTTCAGCTACACGCTGCGTCTCGTGGCCGAGGTGCTCGCCTCCAACGGTTCCACGTCGATGGCATCGGTCTGCTCGGGTTCGCTCGCCCTGATGGATGCCGGTGTGCCGATTCGCGCGCGCCGTCGCCGGGATTGCGATGGGCCTCGTGTACGCCGAAGGCAAGTACATCACGCTCACCGACATCCTCGGTGCCGAGGATGCCTTCGGCGACATGGACTTCAAGGTCGCCGGCACCGCCGATGCGATCACGGCCCTTCAGCTCGACACCAAGATCGACGGCATCCCTGCCGACGTGCTGGCCGCCGCGCTCGACCAGGCCAAGGAAGCCCGCACCGAGATCCTCGCCAACATGAACGCCTGCATCGCTGCCCCGCGCGACGAAGTGGCTGCCACAGCGCCGAAGATCATCTCGATCACCATTCCGATGGACAAGATCGGTGAGGTCATCGGCCCGAAGGGCAAGGTCATCAACACGATCCAGCAAGAGACCGGCGCGGACATCGCGGTCGACGACGACGGCTCGGTCGGCATCGTCACCATCGGTGCCGTCGAGGCCTTCCGCATGGAAGAGGCCAAGGCACGCATCCTCGCGATCGTGTCGCCGCCGATGGCCGAGGTGGGCGCCACGTACATGGGCAAGGTCGTCAACATCACCAAGTTCGGTGCCTTCGTCAACATCCTCCCGGGCCGCGACGGTCTGGTGCACATCTCCAAGTTGGGCCGCGGCAAGCGGATCAACTCGGTCGAAGACGTGCTCCAGCTCGGCCAGGAGATCGAGGTCGTGGTCGAAGAGATCGACGAAAAGGGCAAGGTCAGCCTGACCCCGACGGCTGCATGGTCGGCTGCCGGTGGCGAGGGCGACGGTGGCTCCAATGGCCAGTCGCACGCCCCGTCTTCGTCTGCTTCGTCTGCTTCGTCCTCGTCGTCGCTTCGTCCTCGTCGTCGTCCTCGGCGGCCCCGACCGGTGACGTCGTGTCGTTCGACGACGCGTTCGACGCCGAACTCGCCGGTGAGCTCGGCGATCTCGGCCCCGGCGGCGAAGCCGGTGGCAACAGCAGCGGTGGCGCAGACCGCGGCGGCGATCGTGGCCGTGGTGGCCGTGGCCGCGACGGCGAGCGCAGCGGTGGTGGCGATCGCGGCGGCCGTCGTCACCGCTGATCCGAAGTCCCGAAACCGAAGCAATGAACCGAAGCCACTGAACCGGTGACCGATCTCCGGATCACACAACTCGACTCAGGCCTGACGGTGGCCACCGAACGCGTGCTCGGCACGCTGTCGGTGGCCACCGGCGTCTGGGTCGCCGTCGGAGCCCGAGACGAGAGCGATGCGATGAGCGGCGCGAGCCACTTCCTCGAGCACCTCTTGTTCAAGGGCACCGACCGGCGCAGCGCGAGCGACATCTCGCGCACGATCGACCGTTACGGCGGTGACATCAACGCGTTCACCACCAAGGAGTACACCGCCTACTACTGCCGTCTCCCCGAGCGCCACGCAGCGGTCGGCATCGACCTCCTCGGTGACGTGCTCGCCGACCCATCGCTGCGCCCCAGCGACGTCGACACCGAGCGGCAGGTGATCCTCGAAGAGATCGCCATGGATGACGACAGTCCCGACGACGTCGTCCAGCGTCTCTTCGCCGAGCAGTTGTACCTCGATCACCCACTCGGCCGAGAGACCGCCGGTACGCCCGAGACCGTCGAGGCGATCAGCGCCGAGCAGGTGAGGGACTTCTTCGAGTCCGCACTACACCGCCGGCTCGATGGTGGTGTCCGTGGCCGGTCCGAACGACCACGACGAGATGTTGTCGATGGTGGCCGATTCCTTCCGCAAGGTCAGACTCGGCGATGGGCGCCTTCAGCGCGCGGCACCCGCGGGGAACGGCACGAACGTCACCCTCGAGGACGACACCGAGCAGGTCCACCTCGTGATCGGGGGCCGGGGCCTCGATCGCACCGACCCCGAGCGCGAGGCGCTCGACGTCGTGAACCACGTCCTCGGTGGCGGTCTGTCGAGCCGCTTGTTCGAGGAGATCCGAGAAAAGCGAGGGCTCGTGTACTCGGTCTTCTCCGGCCACGCGTGCTACAGCGACACCGGATCGTGGTCGATCAGTACGAGCGCCCAACCGCGCCATGCCCCGGAGGTGGTTGGTCTCGTGATGACGCGAGCTGCGCCTCCTGGTCGAGCGAGGCATCACCGACGAGGAACTGGACATCGCCCGCGGCTATCTCACGGGCTCCTACGAGCTCGGCCTCGAGGACACTGGCTCACGCATGGCCCGCAACGGTGGACTGCTCTGCACCCGCGGCGAGATCCTTCCCGTGGAGGCTCAGGTGCAGCGTTGGCTCGACGTCGACCAAGCCGCCGTGCAACACGTGATCGAACGCGTCTTCGCCGCCGAACCGATCACCGTCACCCTCGGGCCCGCCTGACTCGATCGGCCGCTGGTCGTGTCAGCTGGGCATCGGCGGGGGCGGGAGCGGAGCGGTGGGCGGCGGGAGATCGCTCTCCTGCGCAGGTTCCTGTTTGGCGCCGAGCACCGGCGTCCCCTCCGTTTCCAGCGCTCGTAGCTGGGTGACGAGATCGGTGATGGCGGTCTCGTCGGTCGCCTCACCCCGCTCCGTGCGCTGCCGGTAGAGGATCCGTCCGAGGTCGTCGAGCAGGTCGTCGGCCTTGCGGGTGTCTTTCAGGTCGTCGATCTTCTCCTTGGCCTGTTGCGACAACTGGGTCGCCTTCTCCTTGGCTTTGTCGAGGAAGCTCATGGACCCATTCTGCACCCTCGCCGACCGTCAGGTGTCGGCAGCACCGTCGACCGGGAGGGGAATGCCGCCCAGCTCGCTCATCAGCAGCGTGATGCGTGCCGCCGCCGACTCCCGCTCCTCGTCGCTGAGGCCGAGGATGTTCGTGACGTGGTCGGCGAACAGCGCCCAGCCCAATCCGACCGACGCCGCGACTGCGATCCGCTCGGCCACCTCCGATGCCGACAGGTCGGGACGGTCGCGCGCGAATGCATCCCGCCATCGCTCCGCCACGGGGTGCGAGGAGAACAGGTCGCCCTTGGCGTCGAGCATGAGCCGAGCGATCACCTTCACCAGCTCACCGCCACGCCGTCGTGCGAGGTCGGGCGGCGGGAACCCGTTCGGGTCGGCCTCCGCCGCAGCACGGGCGTTGATGGCGTCGAACGCTGCCGAGATCAGCGCGTCCTTGCTGCCGAAGTACGTGTGGACCAACCCGTGGTTCACGCCGGCTCGCGCGGCGATCTCACGGACCGACATCGACAGCCCGCGCTCCAAGACGAGCTGGGTGGTCGCCCGGATCAACGCTTCGCGCACCGCCTCCCGGCCGACGGGGCGTGGTGTCGACGGGTTCACGACTGCAGTCTGGCGCGATCTCATCGAGCACAGGCTCTCACCTGCAGGCGGCGATGACCAGCGTGTCGATCAGCGGTTCAGCAGCACCGGGATGTGGCGCGGGCCGCGCACCTGGCCATTGGCCCATGTGGTCTCGCCGGCCGGGTCGAGCGAATAGTTCGGGAAGGCCCGCAACCACTCCTGGAGACCGACCAGCAGTTCGAGCCGGGCGAGGTTCGAGCCGACGCAACGATGGATGCCGAGACCGAATGCGACATGGCGGTTCTTGGCTCGGTCGAGTTGGAACAGATGCGGATCCTCGAACGCCTCGGGATCGTGGTTCGCGGCTGGGAACGTGACGAGCATCTGGTCACCGGGGTGCACGGGGCATCCAGCGATCGTCGTCTCGCCGATCACCTTGCGGGCCATCGTCACCGGTGCGTAGTACCGCAGCACCTCTTCCGACGCGGTCTGCCACAGCATGTCGTCGTCGGCGACGGCGACCAGGCGGGAGACCTCGTCATTGTGTTGAGCGAAGTGCCACAGCCCCGAGCCGATCGCACTCCAGGTGGTGTCGATACCGGCGATGATGAGCAGGCGGATGTAGCCGAGCTTGAGATCCCACTCGACGGGCTCGCCGTCGATCTCGGCGTTGGCGATGAAGGTGAGCATGTCGTCCTGCGGATTCGCCAGGCGGTCGCGCAGGATGCCGTCGATGTACTGGGTCATCTCCGTGATCACCTGGATGCGCACGGCGTTGTCACGAGGGGCGAGCTGGAAGTTCCGGTAGATCCAGTCTCGGAAGAGATCGGCGTCACCCTCGGGGATGCCGGTGAGCTGACAGATGCCGTGGACGGGGATGTGCTGGGTGTACTGCGTCGCAGCGTCAGCCGCGTCGAGTCCGTCGAGGTCGGCGATCAAACTCCGGCAGTACTCGCGCAGCTCGCCTTCCATCACGGCGATCTTCTTCGGGCTGAACGACGGGAGCAGGAGCCGGCGGTGACCGTGGTGGTCGGGTGGATCCGAGGTGATCGGTGGTGCCGGGCGGCGCGGCGCATCGGGTCGGCCGACGTTCACCCAGATCGACGAGAAGTGTTCGGTGTCGTTCGCGACCGCGGCCACACCTTCCATCGTCACCGGCATGAACGCGCGGCCGTAGCGCTCGGTGGTGGCCACCGGACACTGGGCACGCACGTCGTTCCAGATCTCGATCGCGTTCGATCCCCACTGGTCGTCGAGCCAGTCCCAGTCGTTCACCCAATCGGTGACCGGCGGCATCTCGACGTGATCCGTCGCGTCATACCCCATGGTTGTCCCCCTCGAACGTCGCTCCCGGTGCCGCACGTTAGTCGGTCGACTACCGCCCATCGACCGCGAGGCGCAACGGGCTACGGTCGAGCGCATGAACGACCAGAGCGTGATCAGAGTTGGTGTCGTGGGAGCCGGTGGCCGAATGGGTCGCGCAGTGTGCGCCGCGGTCGCCGCCGACCCTGCGCTCGAACTCGTCGCCGTCGTCGACCCGGCTGCGTCGGGCGAGGTGGTGCAGGGCATCACGATCGAAGGTGAGTTGCAGTCCTTGGCCGTCGCCGGCGCACAGGTGGTGGTCGACTTCACTGTTGCCGACGCCGCTCGGGTGACCTTGCCATGGCTGGCCTTGCACGGCATCCACGCCGTGGTCGGCACGACGGGTTTCGATGACGGAGACTTCGCGGCGTTCCGCTCGGCCTTCACCGACAGCAACTGTCTCATCGCTTCGAACTTCGCGATCAGCGCCGTGCTGATGATGCGCTTCGCCGAGCTGGCTGCACCGTGGTTCGAGACCGCGGAGATCATCGAACTGCATCACGACAACAAGATCGATGCGCCGTCGGGCACCGCGCTCGCCACGGCGCAGCGGATGGCAGCGGCATCTACTGGGTGGGCGCCCGATCCCACCGAGCACGAGGTGCTCGTCGGTGCCCGCGGCGGCGTCGGCCCGGCGGGGATCCGCGTCCACGCGGTGCGGATGCGCGGGATGGTGGCGCACCAGGAGGTGATCCTCGGCACGCTCGGGCAGACGCTGACGATCCGCCAGGACAGCTACGACCGGTCGAGCTACATGCCGGGAGTGGTGTTGGCGTGCAAGCACATCGCCGACCACTCCGGCCTGATGCTCGGCCTCGACTCCTACCTCGGCATCTAGTCGCTCGGCCGGTTCGGGTGAGGTGGATTGCGCTGTGCCACCCACCTCATACGCCGGCCGAGCAAGTGTCAGCCGAGGGCTCCGAAACGACTCTGCCGGTCAGTCCCCGTGTGGCCCACCATGGCGCGGGGGAACGTGCGGCTCGATCACGCCGTCGGGTGTCTCGATCTCGTCGATCATCTCAGGCAGGCTCTTGCGAACCTTGTTGGCCGACTGCAGGAACGTGATGGCGAACAGGCCGATCACGATCCACCACTGGTAGTCGTTGATCGCGTCGAGGAACCAGCGGATCTGGTCCTCGAACTGCTTGCCGCCCAACCACAGCACGATCAGCTTCACGACGATGCCGAGCGAGATGCACGACAGGAAGGTCTTGGTCGCCATCCGCCGGTAGCCGGCCATCATGCACACCAGGTTGCTGGCCGGCATCAGGATCAGCATCAGCCACCCGGCGCGATCGACCGCACGCTGGAACCAGCCGTAGATCGCCGGCAGTTCACCCACCTGGCCCTCGGTCCACTCGATTGCCTTCTCGCCGTACCACTTGCCCAGGAAGAACAGGGCCACGCCTGCGAGCAGGAGCCGGCCGAAGCCGAGCAACGCGTAGGGCACGACGTCGATGAACGGCACCGAGCCGAGCAGATTGCGGTTACGGGCCGACATCGCGAGCACCACGGCCGGACGCTCGTCGACCCACGCCGGACCCACGTTCGAGCCGATCGTGCCGACGACGAAGAGACAGATCGAGAGCACGAGGATGAAACGCCGCCGCCCCGGCGACACCTGGAGATCCGGTGCAGGGACCACGGAGCCAGCCGGGTGCGGAGGGTCTGCCTGCATCTCGGCGAGGCTACCTGCGAATCGGTGATGAGTGGGGTTGGCCGACTCCGTGGGAGCTGACTCCTCACGCCCGCCGGGGCCGCTTGCACGCGCCACGGTCCGATGTGATTCGTCGCGATCTGATTGGCACGCGCCGGCAGCGGGTCGGCACGATGTACGGGTGAACGACCGAACGAGCGCGTCCTCGAAGGCCTCCGTCCTCCTCGTGCGCTTCGGTGAGCGGCCCCGCCAACTGCGCATCGCCGTCGGGATCACGATCCTCCTCGCCGCCGTCATCCTCACGTGGAACCGCTATGCCGCGGCAGCGGTGCTCATCGTGCTGCCCGTCTTCTTGCTCATCCGCCACCAGCGACGCGCACTCGTGATCGTGCGTCCGACGGGACCGATCGTGGTGAAGGGTTGGTGGCACGATACGAGCGTGACGCCGGGCGACATCACACAGGCCGAGTGGCGGGTGCGCGGTGAGACGGCCTCGTTGCGCCTCGTGATGGGGGACGTGTTCGTGAACTGCCACAGCGTCGCCATCCCGGCTGGCGGTAAGCGACGCCCTCAGGATCGAAACTGGCCCGCCAACGTGGCTGCGCTCATCGACGCCCTCGAGGACGTGGGTGTGCACCCGTTCGCACTCGACACCCTGCGCGTCGCCGAGCGCTGAATTCATCACCACAGGGCTCGCGGTAGGTGTCATGCTGCGGTTCGCATGGCCCGAACCGAACGACTCCTGATCGAACCACTCGCCCACGAGCACGTGGACGGGCTCGTCGCGGCGCTCGCCGACGAGCGGGTCGGCACCTACATCGGTGGTCCCGACGTCACGACCGTCGAGGCGCTGCACGACAGGATCGATCGACTCGCGCAGGGTCCCGGTCCTGAGTGGCCGACCGAGCACTGGCACAACTGGGTTGCCCGCCGCAGCAGCGACGGCGTGATCGTCGGGCGCCTCGAGGCGACAACGTACGGCGAGACACGCGAGACGGGGGAGTGGGCCGAGGTCGCCTACCTGTTCGGTCCGGCGTATTGGGGACTCGGCTATGCGCACGAGGGGATGACCTGGATGCTCGACCACCTGAGCGACGCGCTCGGCGTCGCCGAGTGCTGGGCAGCAGTGCACCCCGACAACGAACGCTCCATCCGTTTGGTGGCACGGCTCGCGTTCGAACGGCGCGACGAGCCCGGCCGGCCGATGGGTTCGTACGACGAGCCGGATCTCGTGTTCGTGCGGGTGGCGGACCGGGTCAGAGCCGACCGGATGCGATGACCCTGGCCAGGAAGTCGCGGGTCTCCGATCGCCCGGGTGCGCTGAACATCTGTTCCGGTGCCCCCTGTTCGACGACACGACCCTGGTGCAGGAAGCACACCCGGTCGGAGATCTCACGGGCGAAACCCATCTCGTGGGTGGCCAGCACCATCGTCACCCCGAGGCCGCGCATGTCGCGGATGACGTTCAGCACCTCGCCGACGAGCACCGGGTCGAGCGCGGCGGTCACCTCGTCGAGGAGCATGATCTCTGGCTGCATCGCGAGCGCCCGCACGATGGCGACGCGCTGCTGCTGCCCGCCGCTCAGCTGATCGGGGAACGCCCCGGCTTTGTCGTCGAGACCGAAGCGCTTCAGCAGGTCATGTGCGGTGTGCTCGGCCTCGTCCCTGGAGAGCTTCAGCACCTTGGTCGGGGCGAGGGTGATGTTGCGCACGACCGACATGTGTGGGAACAGGTTGTAGCTCTGGAACACCATGCCCACTCGGCGACGCACGGGATCGGGGTCGTGGCCGGGCTCTGCGATGTCGACGCCATCGAGCCAGATCGAGCCGTCGTCGATCGGCTCGAGCAGGTTGATGCAGCGCAGCATCGTGCTCTTGCCCGATCCCGAGGCGCCGATGAGGCTCACGACTTCGTGCGCGCCGACATCGAGGGTGATGTCGTCGAGCACCACTCGGTCGCCGAACGACTTGTGCACGTGTTCGAGGCGGAGCTTGGTGGCGGGTCCGGGCATCGAGCTCATGAGACCGCCGTGCCGCTCGTGCGCCGGCGCTCGCGAGCCATCAGGTGGTCGGTGAGTCGAGTGAGCGGGATGCTCACCAGAAGGAACAGCACGGCAGCCGCCACGTAGGGGGTGAAGTTGAAGGTCTGTGACACGAGGATGCCGGCACGGCGCAACGCCTCGACGGGACCGATGATGCTCACCAGGGCAACGTCTTTCTGGAGGCTCACCATGTCGTTCATCAGCGGCGGTACGACGCGGCGCACGGCCTGCGGAAGCACCACGGTGCGCATCGTCTGTGCAGAGCTGAGCCCGAGCGAGCGCGAGGCTGCTCGCTGACTCTCGTGGATGCCCTCGATGCCGGCGCGGAACACCTCGGCAACGTACGCGGAGTAGCACATCACCAAGGCGAATCCACCCCAGACGACGGGCTTGGTGTACCACGCGCGTTCGGAGAACAGCCCTGGCACGCCGAACCCGATGAGGGTGATCCAGAGGATCACCGGCACGCCGCGCACGATGTCGGTGAACAGCGTGGCGAACAGGCGCAGCGGGAACAGGGCGGGGGACCGCACGTTGCGGGCGACGGCGACGAGCATGCCGACCACCACGATGCACGGTGCGCAGATCAGGAAGATGCGGATGTTCAGCCAGAACGGCTTCCACAGCTTGGGGAGCGAGTCGGCAAAGGTGTCCCAGTCGAAGAACGAGGCGCGGACCCGGTCCCATCCCGGCGCGAGCGGCACGACGAGGATGATCGCGGCGACGACCAGCACCGTCGAGACCGCCGCCACCAGCGTGCTCTGCTGTCGTTGCCGCCGGTCGTACTCGGCCCGCCGACCGAGCCCAGAGCGCGAAGGAGCCGACGCGTGAGCGTCGGCTCCTTCGGGCGTACTGGGCATCGATGCGTCGGATCGATCGTCTGTCGGACGAGGTCCGCCGACTCAGCTCGCGGTGATGATCGGGGCCTCGGTGTACTCCGACATCCACGTGGTGGTGATCTGGTCGAGCTGGCCGCTGGCCTTCAGGTTGGCAAGGGCGATGTTCGCGCAGTCGGTGAGCGGGCTGTCCTTGGCGAGCAGCAGACCGAACTCGTCGGTGCCGCTTCCCTCGATCTGGCCGAACACCTTCGTGCCTTCGATCTCGACGGCGGTGATGTACAGCGCAGTCGGCAGGTCGCTGACGATCGCGTCGATCTGCTTCGACTCGAGCGCAACCTTCGCGGCGGCGTTGTCGTTGAAGATCTGCACCTCGGCGTCGGGCTGGATGGTCTCTTCGACGTAGGCGATGCTCGTGGTGCCGGCAGCCACGCCGATGCTGAGCGGCTTCAGGTCGGCGATCGTCTTGGCTGTCGCGGCAGGCGAGTCGGCGAGACCGAACACGGCCTGGGCGGCGGTGTAGTACCCGCTGCTCAAGTCGACGACCTCGGCCCGTTCGGGCGTGATCGTGTACTGCTGGAGGTTGAAGTCGAAGTCCTTCGGGCCGGGGGCGATCGCGGCGTCGAACGGGGTGCGTACCCAGGTGACCGCGGCGCCTTCGAAGCCGAGCTCCTTGGCGACGGCCATCGCGACGGCGGACTCGAAGCCTTGGCCGTCTTCTGGCGTGGCGTCGTTGATGACGTATGGCGGGAACGCAGGCTCGCCGGTTGCGATCGTGAGAACGCCATCGGTGATGGTGTTGCCGGCTGCGCACGCCTTCGGGTCGGCGCTGGTGTCGAGGGCCGTGACCGCGGGTGCTTCGGTTGCCTCCGGCGCGTCGGACGCCACCGGCGCGTCGGCGGTCTCTTCGGTGTCGTCGCCGCAGGCCGCCAGCACCAGGGTGCCGGCGATGACCGCCGCGATGGCGAAGCGTTTCGTGGGGACTCTCGTCATGGGATGCTCCTCTTCAGGTGTTCACGCTGAGGTGGGGATGCTACCAGGGGGCCCCGAAACCCGACCAGCTAGGTCATGATTCCGTGCGGCAAGCCGCGTCGCACCCTTGACGATGAGACGGAATCGTCTTACTGTCTCAACTCATGATCTCGACAGAGCTCCGGGTGCTCGACGCCACGAAGGCGTGTTGTGAGCGATGGGGCATCGCGAAGGTCACGATCGACGACATCGCGGCCGAGGCGGGTGTGTCGCGGGCGACGCTCTATCGAATGTTCCCCGGCGGCAAGGACGTGCTGTTCGATGCCCTCCGGGTGCACGAGCTGGAGGGCTTCTTCACCCGGCTCAGCGCCCACATCGAAGGCACTGACGACCTCGAGGAACTGCTCGTGCGCACGGTGGTGTACGCCACCACGGAGCTGCGCAGCGACGAGCACCTGGCGGTGATGCTCGCCTCCGAACCGGGCGACACCCTGAGCAACCTCACCGTGCAGGGTCTGCCGCGGATCATCCGGATGGCGTCGTTGTTGCTCGCCGGCAAGGTCGAGCCGTACCTCCACCGGGCAGACGCCCAGCGGCTGGTCGAGCTCCTCGCTCGTCTCGTGATCTCGTACTTCCTCGCCCCGTCCGACCACGTCGACCTCGGAGACGAGGCATCGGCCCGCACGTTCATCACGATCCACATCCTTCCCGCCTTCGTGCCTTCGACATCCCGGACCCCATCAGGAGCACCCACATGAGCATCGACTTCAACATCAACGCAGACATCATCGGTCGCGCCGAGATCAACGACATCGACGCGATCCTCGCCATCCCCGGCACCGATCCGAACGAGATCGAGCACGTGGTGAAGGACAACGCGGATGCGATCTTCACGTGGGACTACTCCCTCAGCCGACCCGCGCTGCGCAAGCTCTACGAGAAGGCCAAGACCGGGCAGTGGAACGGTGCGACCGACCTGCCGTGGAGCACCGAGGTCGACGTCGAGCGCACCGTCGCCAACGATCAGGCAGTGCTCGGTACGGGCTTCGACCCGAACGTGTACATCGGCACCGCCGTCGAGAAGTGGAAGGAGAAGGAGTGGCTCGCGTTCGGCATCGAGAGCCGCAACTGGACGCTCAGCCAGTTCCTCCATGGTGAGCAGGGTGCACTGCTGTGCACGGCCAAGATCGTCGAGACCGTGCCGTGGTACGACGCGAAGCTCTATGCCAGCACCCAGGTCGTCGACGAGGCTCGTCATGTCGAGGTGTTCTCCCGCTATCTGGAGGACAAGCTCGGCGGCGGCTACCACGTGAACGCCCACCTGCGAATGCTGCTCGACGACATCATCAACGACAGCCGATGGGACATGACCTACCTCGGCATGCAGGTGATGGTCGAGGGCCTCGCCCTTGCGGCCTTCGGCTTCCTCCACCAGACCACGAGCGAGCCGTTGCTCAAGCAGCTCCTCCGCTACGTGATGAGCGATGAGGCCCGCCACGTGGCCTTCGGTGTGCTCAGCCTGAAAGAGGTCTACGACGGCATGACCGATGCCGAGATGAAGGACCGTCAGGAGTTCGCGTTCGAGGCCGCCATCCGCATGCGCGACCGGTTCATGAGCCAGGAGGTGTGGGAGCGGATGGGCGTCAACGTCAAAGAGATCGCCCCGATGGTGCTCGCCGACCCGACTCGTGGTCTGTTCCAGTCGATGTTGTTCTCGAAGATCGTGCCGAACTGCAAGAAGCTCGGCCTGCTCGACAGGAACGACAAGTGGTTGCGCCACCGCTTCGAGGAGATGAACGTCATCCAGTTCGAGGACTGGGCCGACACCGGCGAGGAGTACACCTCGTTCGCGCTCGACGTCCCCGGCGATGTCGAGGCACCGGTCCCCGTCGCCGGGGAGTGACGCTTTGCGATGAGAGATGAGTGCGCCAGCGCCACTCATCTCTCATCGCGGTGGTTGGTCAGGCGTCCTCGGGATCAGGGACGACCACCACGGGCACCGGCGATCGGTGCACGATCTCGTAGGTGATGCTGCCCAACAGCGCGCCCCGCATCGGTCCCTGCCCGCCGTGGCCGACAACGATCGCATCGGCTGCGCGTGCCTGGGCGACGCGGATCAGGCTCTCGACGGGGCGATCGCGGACGAGCTCGACCTCGACCAAGAGGTCGGGATGGCTCTCGGCCAGGTCGGCCTTCACGGCAGCGGTGATCTCGGCGCCGACGGCCTCGATCTCGTCTTCGAGTGCGCCGCCTCGCGGGCCCATCGGGCTCACCTCGTAGCCGAAGACGAGCACCACGCTGCCCCCGGTTGCCGCGGCGACCCGGGCGGCGAACCGTGCCGCCTCGCCGCCACCGCTGTCGCCACCGACACCCACCACCAATTGAACGGCCATGTCATGCTTCCTTTCCGGTGTGAGCCCCAGTGGGGTTCGACTTCGTGTACGTGCCGAGTGGGGCCGCCAAGGTGTCGGCCCCGTTCGGGTCCTTCACCACATCTGCGGGGTCGGGCCGGAAGGTGAAGAAGAGGGGGTACCGGCGGCTGCACCACAGCATCAACGGCACGCCGAGCACGAGCAGCAGCGTGCCGATCACCAGCACGGTGCCGACACCGAACAGGGTGCCGTAGCCGTAGTCCTCGGTGCGTGAGTCCCACACCGTCTTGCAGAAGACGTAGAGCAACACGGCGCCACCGAAGCCGGGCAGCACACCGATCAGGAAGAAGTTCTTGGCGCTCTTGGTCAGGAACCTGCGGTAGTAGACGATGCAGGAGATGCCCGAGAGGCCGTAGTACACCGCGATCGCCATGCCGACCGCTGCGATCGAGGCGCTGTAGGCATCGGTGTCGGTGTTGTTGCTGATGATCACGAGCAGCAGGTACCAGACGATCGACCCGATGCCGAACAACCAGGTGCTGAAATCGGGGGTGAGCCGCTTTCGATCGATCTGGGCGAGCTTGGGCGGCGCCGCGCCGTGCGAGCCCATCGACAGCATCGTGCGGGTGGCCGGCAGGATCGTCGTCTGACACGACGCAGCGGCCGATGTGAGGATCGAGATCACCAGCAGCTTCACCATCACGTCGGGCAGGGCCACCTTGCCGAGTTGGTAGATCGCTTCGTCGGCGTTGTCGGTCACGAACTGCGGGCCGAGCAGCGAGACCGCGCCGTAGGTGACGATCAGGTAGATCCCGAGCAGGATCACCGTCGACAGCACAGCGGCTCGCCCCGGGGTGCGGCTCGAGTCCTTGGCCTCTTCGTTCACCGAGACGCACGTGTCCCAACCCCAGTAGATGAACACCGCCAGCACGAGACCGGCCGTGATGCCCTGGGTCGACAGCCCCGATGGCCACATCCACGAGAGGCTGGGCTTGACAGATGAGTACGTGACATCGCCGACCGTGCGGGTGATGCCGTCGCCGAAGGACTTGCTGAGGGCGATCACCGCGAACACGGCGAGCACGATGAGCTCGGTGCCGAGGAGCAACACCTGCGACCGGGCCGACATCTCGATTCCCTTCCAACAGATCCACGTCATCGCGACGATGAACAAGATGCCGATCGAGGTGGTCAGCCAGATGTTGTCGGCGGCACTCTCGCTGAACAGCAACACGACGTACTGGCCGGAGATGCCGGCGAGGTTCGGCATGATCACCAGGTCGGCGACGATGCATCCCCATCCGGCGATCCAACCCGCCTTCGGCCCGAACGATCTGACGCCCCAGGTGAAGTTCGTGCCGCAGTCCGGGTCGGCCTTGTTCAGGTAGTAGAAGGCCGCAGCGATGCATCCCATCGGGACGAATGCGAACAGGATGATGAACGGCGCCTTTTCGGCGACGGAGTCGGTGACGAACCCGACGCTCGCGGCGAGGCTGTAGCCCGGCGCAGTAGAAGCCACGCCGATGACGATGACGGCGACGAGCCCGAGCGAACCTCCTTTGAGCCCCTTGTCGGCCATTGCCGGCGAATCGTGTTCCACGACGCTCATTGACTGCCCCTCCACGGTGTCCGTCTTGCCCGCACGGGGAGAACCGTTCCGGGGTGGGCGAGATTGTTGCACACCGTCACAGACGCTCGTGACGGTGCGTTGGTCGTGCCCTTGAACGCATCACTACAGTCGCGACCGTATGTCGCTGCATTCCGATCCCTTCTTCCGAACCTTCCACGCACTGCGCATCAAGGGCTTCGCCAAGGTCGAGACCGTGGCTGAGGTCGCCGATCTTCCGGTGACGATCGTCGAGGAGCACTTGGCCGACCTCCTCGCACGAGAGTGGGCGATGTTCCGCGAGGCTCGTCAGCTCTGGCAGCTGACACCGGTGGGCCGCGAGGAGCACAGGACCGCGCTCGTCGCCGATGTCGGCCACCTGCACATCGCCGAGAGGCTGCACGAGACCTACGAGGCGTTCCTGGGCATCAACGAGCGGTTCAAAGCGCTGTGTGGTGACTGGCAGCTCAAGGACGGTGCGCCCAACGACCACACCGATGCCACGTACGACGAGGAGGTCATCGGGCGGCTCGTGGCACTCAACGACGAGGCGATCCCGGCAGTCGCGGCAATGGCGGTCGTGCTCGAACGCCTCCACGCCTACGGTCCGAGACTGGCATCGACGTGCCATCGGGTGGTCGCCGGTGAAACGAAAATGTTCACCGGCGTCATGTGTGGCAGCTACCACGATGTGTGGATGGAACTGCACGAAGACCTCATCCTCACGCAAGGCATCGACCGTTCGGCCGAGGGGTCGTTCTGATGGCGCGTTTCGGCCGAGTGCTGACAGCCATGGTCACGCCGTTCGACGCCGAGGGCCGTCTCGATCTCGACGTCGCCCGCACGCTGGCCCGCTACCTCCAGGATCACGGCAACGACGGCATCGTCGTGGCCGGCACGACGGGTGAGGCTCCCGTGCTCACCGACGACGAGTTGCTGTCGCTCTTCGCCGCGGTGATCGAGGCCGTGAGCATTCCTGTGATCGCCGGCACCGGGACCAACAACACCGCGCACTCGATCCAGATGACCGCGGAGGCACAGGCGCTCGGCGCGTCGGGTGTGCTGGCCGTCTGTCCCTACTACAACCGCCCGTCGCAGGCCGGCATCACGGCCCATCTCCGTGCGATGGCGGCCGCGACCACGTTGCCGGTGATGGTGTACGACATCCCGGTGCGCACGGGTCGCAAGATCAACACGGCGACGCTGCTGTCGTTGTTCCGTGACGTGCCGAACATCCTCGCGCTGAAGGACGCCGCCGGGAACCCGGGCGAGACTGCGGCGCTGATCAGTTCGGCGGCCGACGCTGCTGTCGATGTCGAGGTCTACAGCGGCGACGACGGCATGACGCTCCCGCTCCTGGCCGGTGGCGCGGTGGGTGTCGTGGGTGTGGCCACCCACTGGACCGGGCCAGACCATCAGGAGATGTTCGACCTGTGGGACAAGGGCGACGTGGTTGGCGCCCGGCTGGTGAACAGCCGACTGCTCGAGAGCTTCGCATTCGAGACCGGTGATGATGCCCCGAACCCGATTCCGACCAAGGCGATGATGCGTCATCTCGGCATTCCGGTGGGCCAGGCGCGCCTGCCCATGGGTGACGCCCCGGCATTCGTCGAGGAGCGAGCACCCCTCGTGGCGGCGAATCTGCAACGCTGGCGGGATGCGTTTCCCCTTCGTCCTGACCACTGACCACTCCGACGTGCGCGTGACGCTGTGAGCGCCTCCGTCCGCATCGCTTTCCTGGGCGGTCTCGGTGAGATCGGCCGTAACTGCATGGCGATCGAGCACGACGATCGGATCCTGCTCATCGACTGTGGTCTGATGTTCCCCGATGCCGACATGCACGGCATCGACCTGGTGCTCCCCGACTTCACGTACCTGCGTGAGAACGCCGCTCGTATCGAGGGCTGTGTCGTCACCCACGGCCACGAGGACCACGTCGGTGCGCTGCAGTACCTGCTGCGCGACCTGAGCTTCCCGATCTTCGGCTCGCCTGTGGCACTCGGCCTCGCCAAGAACCGCATCGAGGAGGCCGGCCTGCTCGGCCGCACCGAGCTGGTCGCCGTCAGCGACGGCGAGCGACGCACGATCGGCCCGTTCGATGTCGAGTTCATCCCGGTCACCCATTCGGTGCCGTATGCGCACGCGATCGCGCTCCACACCCCGCAGGGGGTGATCCTCCACACCGGTGACTTCAAGCTCGATCTCACCCCGGTCGACGGTCGCCGTACCGATCTCGGTCGCATCGGCGCGCTCGCCTCGACCGATGGCATCCGGCTGCTGCTCGCCGACTCCACCAACGCAGAGGAGCACGGCCACGCACCCAGCGAGTCGAGCGTCGGCGCGGTGCTGCGTCAACTGTTCATGGAAGAGCCCGACCGCCGCATCATCACGGCGAGCTTTGCGAGCCACCTGCACCGCATCCAACAGATCATGGACGCCGCCGTCGCCACTGGTCGCGTGGTGGCCACGCTCGGGTTGAGCATGAAGAAGAACGTGCGGATGGGCCGCGACCTCGGGATCATCACGATTCCCGACGCATCGCTGGTCGACATCGATGACATCGACCAGTACCCGCCTGGCAAGGTGTGCATCGTGTCGACCGGGTCACAGGGCGAGCCCATGTCGGCGCTCGCGCTGCTTGCCCGAGGCGAGAGCAAGTGGGTGAAGGTCGGCGAACACGACACCGTGATCCTCTCCAGCCACGCGATCCCCGGCAACGAGGGCAACGTCAACCGCGTGATCGACGGCCTGCTGCGTGCGGGTTGCGAGGTGGTGCACAGCGGGGTCGCCGACGTTCATGCCACGGGCCACGCGCAGGCCGATGAGTTGAAGACCTACCTGTCGATCACGAACCCGGAGTGGTACGTGCCGATCCACGGTGAGTACCGCCACATGGTGGCCAACGCGAAGCTGGGGATGCTCATGGGCGTCGCCCGCGATCATGTGCTGCTGTGTGAGGACGGCGACGTGCTGGAGTTGTCGGATGACGGCCTTGCCAACGCTGGACGCATCCCCGCCGGCTACCTCTATGTCGATGGCATCATCGGTGATGTCGGCCAGGGAGTGCTGCGCGACCGGCGTCTGCTGGCAGAGGAGGGCGTGGTCGTGGTCGTGGTCACCGTCGACATGGAGACTCGCAAGGTGCTCACCGGGCCCGAGATCATCACGCGTGGCTGGGTGTACGCGCCAGAGGCCGAGGACCTGCTCGACGAGGCCTGCGATACCGTCGCCGCGGCGGTCGAGAAGTCGCTGGCCAGCGGTGTTCGTGACGTGGAGAGCCTCGAGCGCGACGTACGTCGTGCGGCGGGAAAGTTCGTCAGCGACCGCACCAAGCGGCGGCCGATGATCGTGCCCGTCGTCATGGAGACCTGATGCGGGTGGTTCTGGCGGCGCTCCTGGCGGGCGCCGCGACCTTGGCGACGTTGCCTGCGTGTGGCGGCGATGACGAGGCGGCACCCGGGACGACGTTCGCCCTCGGCCCCACGGAGTGCGCAGCAGCTGCTCCGGTGCTGATGGTCGACCAGATCGACGACGCCGTGGCGGCGGTGGAGGACGAACTGGGCGGTGAGCAGGTGTACTTCGAGATCAACGCCACCCCGCTGCTGGTGAACCTGTTCGTGGCCGATGCCGAGGCCAAGACGGTCACGCCGTACGCGTTCGTCGGAGGTGACCTGTCGTCACAGGATCCGCTGCCGGTGGAATCCGGGTCGGCATTCCCAGCGTCTGCGCTGTCGATCGATCCGCAGCGGGTCTTGTCGTGCATCACCGACCAGTTGCCCGACAGCGTGCTCGAGGTGTTCTTCGTCGAGGCCAATGCCGAGGCCGCGGTGCGGTACACCGTGCTCACCTCGAATGATCAGGGCGGCCAGCTCACGGTCGAGGTGACCGGTCAGGGCCTCGTCTTGGCGGTCGACACGCTCTGACCCGTCCTCGACGCACCCGTCGCCACGCATCCGGCTCCGCAGCGGGGTGCACCGAGGGTCGCGCGCCCCATTGGTAGGTTGGTCCCGATGGCCACCTATGGCCCCGGCAAGGGTCGAACTTCCAAGCAATCAAGCGCTCGCGCCGCGCCCGCCCGTTCTTCGGGCGGGTCGGCGCGCGCCAGCACCGCGCGTGCCGATCGAACGGACCGGATCGACCGCACCGCGCGCTACGAGCGAGTCAGACGCTCGGGCCGCACCCGTCGTGGTTCGGCCTCGGCCGACATTCGCGAGGCGATCGAGGGTCGCGAACACGAGTTCCTCGGCATCGGTCTGATCGTCGCGGGAATCCTCGTCGGACTCGCTGTCTACCTCGATGTCGCCGGCCCGCTCGGGCGCGGCATCGAGACGCTCATCGGCTGGTTCACCGGGCTGGGCCGCTATGTGGTGCCGATCGCTCTGGTCGGCGTCGGCGCAGCGTTGGTCCACAGGGGACGCAGCGAGAACCGGGCGCGGCTGGTGCTCGGTTGGGCGCTCAGCTCGTTGTCCGTGCTCGGCTTGTTGCACGTCGTGCGCGGTCCCGAGAAGGTCATGGCCGACTTCGACGCGTTCGGCACCGCCGGTGGTTGGTTCGGGGCGATCGTCGGCGAACCGCTCCGCGGCCTGATCGCCGATGCTGGTGCGATCGTGGTCTTCGTCGCAGCGCTCGTGCTCGGGCTGCTGCTCATCACCGGGTCCACGATCAGGCAGCTGATGTCCCAGACAGGTCGCGGCGCCGCGGCTGTCGCGACGCCGCTCGGCAGTCTTGCCCGCAGCGCGCGTTCCAAGATCGGCGACATCGCCACGCTGAAGAGCGAGCGCGAAGGCGACGGCGACGAGGAGAACCACGACCCATACGACGAAGACCCAGGTGGCGTTCGACCCAGCCTCTACGACTCCGATGTCGACGACGACTGGAGTGACGTCGCCCCGTCGAAGTCCAAGCGTGCCCGCAGCAAGCCGACCGCCGAGCCGGTCGGGTACGAGCTCGGCGACACCGAGCAGGCCGAGCTCGACCTCGGTCCGGCAGCCCTCAAGGGTCCTTGGGTGCTGCCCCCGACGAACTACCTCAATCGCACCGAGAACCAGGCCATCAACAAAGCCGAGGTGGAAGCCCGCGGCAAGACGCTGGTGGAGTCGCTCGCGTCGCATGGTGTGGAGACGAAGATGGTCGGCATGACGGTGGGTCCGACCGTCACCCGGTACGAGCTCGAGCTCGGGCCAGGCGTGAAGGTCGCACGGATCACCAGCCTCAACCGCGACATCGCGTACGCGATGGCAGCTGTCGACGTCCGCATCCTGGCCCCCATCCCCGGCCGGTCCGCGATCGGCGTCGAAGTGCCCAACCACACCCGTCAGCTGGTGGCCCTCGGCGACATCATGACCTCGCCCGAAGCCAAGGTGGCCAACCATCCACTCGACGTCGCGGTGGGCAAGGACATCGCCGGCCGTTCGGTGTTCCTCAACCTCGCCACGACACCGCACCTCCTGATCGCCGGCACCACCGGTGCAGGAAAGTCGAGCGGCATCAACTGCATCATCACCTCCATGCTCATGCGCAGCACGCCCGACCAGGTGAAGCTGATCCTGATCGACCCCAAGCAGGTCGAGATGGGCCAGTACAACCGTCTTCCCCACCTGCTCACCCAGCCGGTCACCAACCCGAAGAAGGCCGCCAACGCACTCCAATGGGCGTGCAAGGAGATGGACCGTCGTTACGACGTGCTCTCCGAGGTGGGTTTCCGCGACATCGGTGGGTTCAACGCTGCCTACGACCGCGGCGATCTGCAGGGCGAAGCCATCCCCGGTCTGCTCGACGACGACGCGCCGCCGCAGTACGAGCGGATGCCCTACATCGTGGTCGTGGTCGACGAGCTCAACGACCTCATGATGGTTGCGGCTCGCGACGTGGAAGAGAGCATCACCCGCATCGCGCAGAAGGCGCGTGCCGTGGGCATCCACCTCATCGTCGCGACGCAGCGCCCGTCGGTGAACGTGATCACCGGTGTGATCAAGGCGAACGTGCCGGCCCGGATGGCATTCGCCGTGTCGTCGCTCACCGACAGCCGAGTCATCCTCGACCAGCCGGGTGCGGAGAAGCTGGTCGGCAAGGGCGACATGCTCCTGCTGCCCGGCAGCTCGAACGTCGCCCAGCGCATCCAGGGTTCGTTCGTGAGTGAGGACGAGGTGCGCAAGGTGGTCGCCCACTGGCGCCGTCAGGCACCCGAGGTCACCTATGTGAGTGGCGTCGAGGGCGACGACAACGAAAGCGGCAGCGGTGGTGGCATGTTCGGCAGCTCCTCGTCGGGAGGCGACGAGGATGAGGACGAGGTGTTGATGCGGCAGGCCATCGAACTGGTCGTGCGCAGCCAGCTCGGCAGCACCTCGATGCTGCAGCGCAAGCTCAAGGTCGGCTTCGCCCGCGCTGGGCGGATCATGGACCTGCTCGAGACCCGCGGCATCGTCGGCCCCAGCGAGGGCTCCAAGGCACGCTCGGTGCTGATGACCGTCGAGGAGTTCGAGCTCCTGTCCGGCGACTGACCCGGGCTTGGCGTTCGTGCTGCGGCCCAGGTGCCCCAGGTCACGAAATGCCCGATGGCCCATGGCGGTTGGTGATGAGCATGTCCATCGTTGATCCCGCTGCTGTCATCCGTCATGCATTCCGCTCGTTGAACGCACTCGTGCGTCCGCTGGTCGAGGCGGGTCTGGGCAACCCGCTGCCGATCGGCGTCGGTCCACTCGTGGTGGAGACCACCGGTCGGGTGAGTGGTTCGCCTCGCCGGGTCCCGCTGTTGTCGGCACGGGTCGGAGACACGGTCTACGTGTCCACCGTTCGTCCCGACTCGCAGTGGATGAAGAACCTGGCGGCATCGTCGTCGGCGAAGGTGCGCCTGTTCGGCACGACCCGCGACGCCACGGCCAGATTCGGCCGCGTCGGCGGTTTGCAGGTCGCGGCCCTCAGTCTCGTCGACTGATCCGGTTCGGGAGACGCGCCGGCACCCGATGCGCCCGCATGCTCACCGGCGCTCACCGGCGCTCACCGACGCTCACCGACGTCAAACGATGCGCCGGCAGAGGAGGTGACTGATCCCGCTGGCGAGGAGCTCGCCGCGGTCGTTCCACACGTGTTGGTGGCTCGCCACGAGGCCTTCACCTGCGAAGGGGCTCTCCCCGTGCAGGAGGAACCACTCGTCGCCGGTGCTGAGGCGGTGGAACTCGCACGACACGTCGATGCTTGGTGCCATCCACTCCTCGGTGCGGTGGCGGCGGCCGATCGCAGGCCAGGCGCCGAGATCGACGAGCAGCAGCAGGCGAGCAGCCTGCGCCCACGGGTCGGCCGTGCTCCCGCCGTCGACGAACCGTAACCAGTTCTGATACAGCGCCGGGCCGAATTCGCGAGCGTCCCAGTCGCCGATCCAGAATGCCGGCCGTTGCTCGAAGTTGTCCCAGAAGCGGTAGCGGCTCGCACCGTCCGCGCCCATCTCTGCGAACCGCTCGGCGATCGTGGGCAGGTGCTGCCACGTGGGCACGTCGGGCATCATCGAGTCGTCGTGATCGAGCCCGTCGAGCCCGTCATCGAGCGTCCAGATCATCGCCGACAGGATCGGCTTGCCCGACTGCTCGATGCGGATGCCCACGCTGGTCGCTTGCCGAGTGGCTCGTTGGGTGGTCGCGGTCACCGTCACCGGCGTGTCGAACGAGGCCGCGCCGAGGAAGTGGACGGTGGCGTTCGCCGGTCGTGCTCGACGTGACTCGTGTCGGGCTGCCTCGAGCGCGATGGCCGCCATGTACCCGCCGTTCGGGCCCCAGATCTCCCAGTCGCGCACGAGCATGCGCTCGAACGTG
This sequence comes from uncultured Acidimicrobiaceae bacterium, assembly GCA_963791635.1. Taxonomy (GTDB): domain Bacteria; phylum Actinomycetota; class Acidimicrobiia; order Acidimicrobiales; family Ilumatobacteraceae; genus VFMC01. The sequence goes on along the minus strand of CAWBTC010000014.1, from coordinate 31,936 downwards.
CTCGGTCCGACCTCGGTCAGTGCTGCATCAACAGCAAGATCTCCCACGTCGCGATCGTACGCGTGCGGCGCAGACCATTGCCCAGGATTTCGTCCGTGAGCTGGAGCACGGTGTGAGCGAGTCGCGAATCAGCGGTTCGGGTGATCCATCAGCTCGGCCACGCCAGGCGCGAGGGTGCGCTCACCGACCGTCAGGTCTCGAGCTCGCGCAGCCGGGCACCGACGACCGCGCGGACGACCTCGAGGGGGAGCGGGTTGCGGTGGGGGAACTTCACGGTGCCCTTCCCGGCGGCGTAGGGAGCGATCGATGCCCGGAAGTCGTCATCGCCGTCGGGGATCGGATACAGCGACACGTGGTGGGTCCACGCGGCCATGTGCAACAGCGGTGTGCCATCGAGGGTGAACGTCGGGATGTCGTAGCTGATCTTCTCGCCGACGTCGGGCGCGACCTCGCGGACCGTCTCACGGATCGCGTGCAGTCGCTCGCGGCCCACCTCGTGGCAGGCGGCGAGGTACTCGTCAACCGTCGTGTGCTTGGCCATCTTGTCCTCCTCGTGGTGATGACGGGTCGGCGGTGCCCGACTCATCGGTGCGTGTTCGACGGTGCAATGATGCCTGCCGTCACGGCGACGAGGTTGTCGATTCGCATTGTGGCGCATGGGGGGTACGTCATGGAGTTCACGCGGATCACGTCGGGATTGCGATTTCCGGAAGGCCCGATCGCGATGCCGGACGGCACGGTGGTACTGGTCGAGATGTTCGGTCCGCGGATCACCCGGGTTCATCCCGATGGCACGAAGGAGACCGTGGCGGAGATCCCCGGCGGCCCCAACGGCGCCGCGATCGGTCCCGATGGTGCGTTGTACCTCTGCAACAACGGTGGTTGCTTCACCCCAGTGGACATGGGCGAGCTGCTGTTCCCGGGCCCGTTCGATCCGAGCCGCTACACCGGCGGCCGTATCCAGCGCCTCGACCTGGCCACCGGTGTGCTGACCGATCTCTACACCGAATGCGACGGCCGACCGCTGCGTGCCCCGAACGACCTCGTGTTCGACGCCACCGGTGGCTTCTGGTTCACCGACCACGGCATCCGTGACAACGCTGCTCGCACGAGCGATCTCACGGGCATCTACTACGCGCACGCTGACGGGTCATCGATCACCGAGGTCGTTCACCCGGTGGAGGGCCCGAACGGGATCGGCCTCTCGCCCGATGGCACGACGCTCTATTGGGCCGAGACGCACAGTGGCCGCGTGTTCCAGCGCACGATCGCCTCGCCCGGAGTGCTCCAGCCGGCGGCGCCGGTGGACCCGAGCGTCGTCCTCGCTGGCTTGCCCGGCTATCAACTGCTGGATTCACTCGCCGTCGACGGAGCGGGCAACGTGTGCGTGGCCACCCTGGTGAACGGGGGCATCACGGTGATCGCGCCGTCTGGGGAGACGAGCCACATCGCCACCGGTGACCTGCTCACGACGAACATCTGCTTCGGTGACAACGACGGCAGCGGCGAGTACCGCGACGCCTACATCACCGCGAGTGGCACTGGGCAGCTGCTCCACTGCCGCTGGCCGAACAACGGCCTCCGCCTGAACCACCTCTGAGCCGTTCCGGTCGCGCAGGGTTTGGGATCGCGCAGGGTTCTGGTCGCGCAGGGTTCTGGTCGCGCATCACCGTGAGCAGTGCATCGATGCGCGACCAGAACGCAGGGACGTGGCGGGAACCAGACGGCTCCGCCCGACGTCGAACGTTCATGCTCACCGGTGCTCGTGACACGTGCTTGCCCGTGCTCGGCCGCACCGACCACGCCGCCGCGGGGAGCTCGCCCATCTCCGGTCGGCGGGTGGCGCTGCTGTTGGTCGCCATCGCCTCGCTGGCGGCCGCAGCGTGCTCGCCCGACGACGGCGGTCGCGCGGCCCCGCCCACGTCCAACGCGACGACCGGCACCGAGACGACCACCACTGCGACGGGGTCGTCGTTGCCGACCACAACTCAGCCGACGACCACTGTCACCCCACCCGTTCCGGTACCGCGCTTCGTGGACGAGGCGGGCTTCGACGACCACTCCGTGCCGTCGGTCGACACGGTCGCGGAGCTGATCGCGCTGGCCCGCACCGGTGTGGGAGCCCAGTCGGCGATCAAGTTCGTCCTGCCCGAGTTCGACCGGCCGAGCGATGCACCCGATCTCGCTCGAGTGCACCTGATGGACAGCAACTTCTACGGGCTGCACGACGAGTGGTACGTGTTCCGGTTGCTCAACGGGCAGCCCATCCCCGGCGAGGACGTCGCCCCGATCTCCGGCCGACAGTTCGCGACCATGCAGGAGGTCTACGCGTGGGCGACGGCACTGCAGCCGGCTGATCGCCCGCTCGGCCTCCGGTTCATCGACGAGCGTCTGTACGCCTCGGCGTTCTACGACCTCGCGGTGAACAGCGACCCGCGGTCGATGGGCGTGGGGACGATCGTCCGCTTCGCTGACCTCGCAGGTGGCCCCGATCACTGGCTGATCGAGCTCGAGTACTCCGACGAGGTCACGCCCGAGACGGTCGCCCGATTCTTCGAGCGGTTGGCGCCGGCATTGCCTGACGAGGTGGGCAGCAACCTCGAGTGGGTGATCCGTTCGCCGCAGCACGACCAGGTGGCCCAGGAGATGGAGCGCGGCAACTTGCCGTTCCACGACCGCATCATTCGCTGGAGCGACCTCGTGCCCGAGGGAACGGTCGATGTGTACAGCGAGGGCGTTGCTGCGGGCCGATTGCTCTACGTCGGCGAAGACGGCGCGGAACTGGGAGACGCGACAGCGGGCGACATCATCGTGACCGAGCGAGTTCCGGACTGGCTCCCGCAGGCAGCGGCACTGATCACCTCCGACCCGCAGACGCCGCTCGCGCACGTGAACCTGTTGGCTCGAAATCGTGGCATCCCGAACGCGTCACAGACTGGCGTGGTCAACAACGCCGGCCTTCGCCAGGCTGCCCGCGTGCGCGCCCACGCGATCGTGATCGCTCGTGGCGAGTCGCTGCAGGTGGCGCTGATCTCGCCATCGCAGTACGCGTCGTGGGCCGCACAAGGGCGACTGGAGCCGGTCGCGCTCCCGGTGGTCGACGTGGCCGCCCTGCCGTACGTCGTCGATCTGACGGCGCTCGTCGGCGAGCTGTCGGTGGGCGGGCTCACCGAGGCCGAGGTGGACGAGTGGCGGCCGGTGATCGGCGGGAAGTCGGCCGGGTTCCTGTCGTTGCTGTCCACACCGGGGCTCACCCCACCGCCAGATCCGTTGGCGATCACGATCCGCCCGTACGTCGAGCATCTCGCCCCGATCCGCGCGACCATCGCCGCAGCGATCACCGATTCGTCGGTGGTCGATTCGCCCCGCGCCAGGTGGTTGGTGCTGGAGGGTGAAGAGGGCTACGCCGATCTGTTCCCATCCGACGACGACGCCGCGTTCGCCGAATCGTTCCTTGCGGCTCGACCTCGTGGCACGCCGCTCGGTGACGTGCTCGCGGCAGGCGGCGTGAGGGCGCTCATCGCGGCACGCTCGATCGCTGCAGCGACGCTCGCATCGATCACCGACGAGCTGTCACGCACCTACGCCGGCTACGACGCGGAGGCAGGGCTGCGCTTCCGCTCGTCGAGCTCGGTGGAGGACATCGAGGGCTTCAACGGCGCCGGGTTGTACACGTCGTACACCGGCTACTTGCAGCCCGAGCGGCTCGATGATCCCGACGATCGCGACAACACGATCGAACGAGCGCTGCTGCGGGCCTGGGGTTCTTACTGGAGCTACGAGGCGTTCGAGGAGCGTCGGCTGGGCCAGATCGACCACTTGAGCGGGGCGATGGGCCTCACGGTGCACGCCCGCTTCGACGACGACCTCGAACGCAACAACGGCGTGGCGACGTTCACGTTCCTGCCGAACGGCCCGGCCGGGGGAGCGATCGACGACGACGCCGTGCTCGAGATCAACGTGCAGCAGGGATCGGTGGCCGTCACGAACCCCGATCCCGACGAGGTCGCGCTGCCGGAGGTGATCACCGTGAGCCGGGTGGGCGGCGCGGTGACCATCGAGCGGAGATCGGGTTCCACTTTGGTCGGCGCCGGGGAACAGGTACTCGACGATCGGGCCGTGCGCGAGCTGTTCGACCAGACGGCATCCGTCGCGCAGCGGTGGCGCACCCGGCTCAATGCCTCCTTGACCGATGCCCAGCAGCTGCAGACGGTGGTGCTCGACTACGAGTTCAAGACGATGGAGGCCGGCTGGCCGCAGCTGGCCACGGGGGAGCGCCCGTGGCCGGCACGTCTCGTGCTGCGCCAGGTGCGCAGCCTCGATCCCGGTCTGCGCGCACTCCCCGATGGTTCCCGATTGCTCGAGGTGCCTCGTGATGTTCTGATGCGCGCGACGGAGATCACGGCGTCATCGTGCACGGGCGCCTCGGGCCGCTTCTACGAGGGGGTCGTCGTGCGGACGGATCCGTTGCTCGCGCCCGACATGGGGTTCTCCGAGGTCCCGTGGCAGGTGGGCGACGAGCTCCCCGTCGGGTCGGCATGTGAAGACACCCGCATCGATCTCGTGCGCTACTCCTCGCCCCGCCAGGCGCTCGTGAACCTCGTGGCCGCAGGTGACGCCTTCCTGATCATCGGCGACCCGACCTGAAGTGCGTCGTCGGTCGCGCGCTCGTCGGTCGCCCCGTCGGTGCAGTCACCGCTGGCACGGCCCGTCACAGCCGATTCACTGTCCCGCTGGTGGGCCCCGCGCATGAGTTTCCCTCGTCACTCGAGGCGCAAGGACGACTGGTCGCTGTCGGTCTCGTCACGCATCGCCGGGTGAGCAGTCGAGCGAGTGCGGTGTTCCTTCGCCCGAGACTCCGCGGAGAAGGCGAGGAATCGATGCACCGATGGCGATCAGAACGATGCCGTTGGCTGCGAGTGCCGTCCGGACGCCGAAGGAGTTGGCGACGAGTCCTCCGACGAGCGCGCCGACCGGCATCGCAAGGTAGACGAGGAACCGGTAGCTCGCGCCGACTCGGCCGAGGAGGTGTTCAGGGATGGTCCGTTGGCGAAGTGCGATGGTGAGGATGTTCCAGACGAGTACCGGACCGGTGGAGAACGCGAGGAGCGTGGCCACGAGCACCGGCGTCGAGATCGTCGAGATCGTCAGCGTGGCGAGACCGGAGATGAGCGCAGTCGCAGACAGCACAACTCGCAGCGGTCGCGTTGTCAGCTTCGGGGCCAGCACCGACCCGGCGATACCGCCGAGCGCGGACGGAACGAGCAGGAGCCCGAAGCCGGCCCCGGACAGGTCGAGTGTCTCGGTGGCGAAGAGCACGAACACTGCAGAACCGACGAAGGATGCGAAGCCGAGTGCAGTCGAGATGAGCGCGAGGTTGCGCAGAGGCCGGCGCGACCAGAACCAACGAAATCCCTCAGCGATCTGATCCCGCATCGGTTCGTCTCGATCAGCTCGGGTGTCCGCAGCGGAGCGACCCGGAAGAAGCGAGATGATGACGGCAGAGGCCGCGAAGCTCGCCGCGTCGACGCCGAACGGCAAGATCATCACCGCCCCGAACAACAGCCCGCCGAGCGGCGGGCCGATCAACGCGTTGCTCACCAGTTCCGTGGATGCCAAACGACTTCCCGCTCGCTCCAGGTCCCGGTCGGGAACTGTCGCCGGTACCAACGCCATGCTCGAGCTGTCGACGACTGCCTCAGCCGAGGCGAGCAGCGCTGCGACCGCGTAGATCGCGACGATCGAGACGACGTCGAATGCGATGAAGACCACGAGCACCGTCATCACTGCGGATCGCGCCACGTCGAGTCGTAGTCGCAACGACCTGCGGTCGAACCGGTCAGCCCACGCTCCGCCCGGAAGGACGAACACCAACCATGGGATCCGTTCCGCCATCGCGACACCTGCTATCGCCCGCGGATCGGTCGTGATCGTCGTGGCCAACAACGGCAGGGCGGTGAGTCGGAGCCCGTCGCCGATGTTGGATACTGCTGTCGCGGCCCAGAGGATCCGGAACGCTCGTGGCAATCCACGCTGGCTGATCGACAGACCATCCGGCATTCCGCTCAAGGCCGCAACCGACCCAGGATGCCCCTCATCAATGCGACCCTAACGACTTACATCTCCGAGCGACGCGAACGCGATCACTCGCCGAGTGCGATGCGCCTCGTCATTCGAGGTGCGGCAAGTCTCGTGCCTTCAGCGATTCGCAGACCTGACGTTCGAGTTCGGTTGGCCAGTCGATGGCGAGTCGTGCCGTGATCTCGAACGCTGACCGTCTGAACGCCAGCGACACCGTCTCGTGGACTTCGATGACCTCGCTCCGGGTCGGGTGGGCGGCCGGAAGCGATTCGAGCAGCGTCCGTTGTTCGAAGGTCAGCTTCTCGCTCCATCGCTTGATGCCCGTGTTGGGAAGTGGCGCATTCGACTCCATGAACAGCAGGTACAACAGGGTTCTGATCCGGTGGATCGCTTCCAGCCCGAGCAACCAGTCCTGACGATCGACCACGGTGTGGAACATCGAGTAGTCCCGGAAGAACTCCTCGATGTGCGCCGCGATCGCTACCGTCGACGGGCCTGCACCCGGGGTCGGAGCCGGGATGAGATCGCCCAGCGGATCCTTCTGGAACACGAGCAGGCGAGTGCGGTGAAAGGTCGACGTCAATGCGTGCACAGGTTCGCTCACGATGTCGAGGCGCTCCATCGTCGGCGTGACGGAGTACAGGGACCCAGGAGCGAAGGGCAGGGGGCGGGCAATGACCGTGGGTGTGATCGAGGCGAGCCATGCGCGCCAGTCCGCAGCAAACGCCTCGAACCCGCTGTCCGCAATGGCGAGGAACACGTCGAGATCGCTCGACTGATCCTGATCGCGGCGAGCGATCGAGCCTCCGAGCCACATCGCCCGGACCCGTTCATCGTCGAGGCACACCTTCCTCAGCCGTTCGAACAGGGTGGTGTACCCGTTGGGGAGAAGGCGGAGCGACTCGCTCACATCGCGCTGCTCAAGCGGCATCGAACACCACCTGCAGATGGACTTCGAAACGGGCGAACACCGCGAGCACGCCGACAGCTTGGCAGCACGTGACACGACCGCGTTGCGAATCGTGGACCGCGTCGACACCTTCGTGGATCAGCGCCGGCAGGGACGACGGCTCGGCACCACCGGCCCAACGCCATGTCCTGCACCCCGAAGGACCAGTACTCGCTTCGGAGGCGAACCGAACATCGCAGCTGCGGCCGGGCCGGGCGGTTTCGCTCGGATCGAAGCATGGGTCGAACCCGACAACGAGGCGTCCCAACGCGTCCTCCACGCCGCCGGCTTCGAGCGTGAAGGCCGACTTCGTTCGTTCCTCGAGATCGGTGACCGACGATCGGACGCGTTCGTCTACTCCAGAGTGAGGACGTAGCACTTCCTCGGGCGCGCTGGGCCTTCGCCGAAGGCGGATGGATGGCGACGTCGGGTCGTCGGCGGGGCCGCTACTCGATGCCGAGGTCGTGCGACAGCAGCACTCGACGGGGCTGCAGCGCTCGGAGTCGGGCAACGCTGGCGGACGCATCGGCATGCCACTCCGGGTCGTGGAGGTTGGCGATCTCGGTCTCACCGTGCCACGCCTCGCGTCTGAAGATGCATTGCGCAGCGATCAGCACGACGCTGTCGGCCGAGTTGATCACGATGGCCTGATGGCCCGGGGTGTGGCCGGGCGTCAACAGCACCTTGACGCCGTCGCAGAGTTCGGCGTCGCCGCCGAGAGCGCGCAATCGTTGCGGTGGGATCACGGCCCAGTCGTCGACCGTGTAGTGGGGTTGGCGAGCGGCATCGAGCTCGGCCTGCTGCACTGCGATCGGGCACGACAACGAGTGGTTCTGGCCGCAGTGGTCGAAGTGGAGATGGCTGTTGATGATCAAGTGCACATCGCGTTCGTCGACGCCACATCGGTTCAGTTCGTCGACGAGCGAGGCCGAGTGATGCGGGTAGAGCCCGTCGATGAGGCTGTTGCCGGAGCCGATGCCCGTGTCGACGACGATCGCACCGTCCGGGTGGTGGATCACGAAGCCGTGGACCGGAAACGGCGTGAACGTGTCGTGTTCGGGATGGAAGGCCGGAACCCCGATCACCTGCGCGAGCTGCAACACGTCGATGCGGGGCATGGCGACCAGGGCTGACACGATGACATCCTCCCACGGGTCGAGTCGCCTGCCCTCGGAGTGGTGATCCGTTCGGGGTGGCGTTGCTACCGTCGGCCTGATGAGCGCCACTGATCCGTTCGAGACCGGACAGCAGTACGGTCTCTCCGCCGCCGTCGAGGCGACGGACCAGCTGGAGCGTCCGTGAGCCGCAGACTGCCCGGACCGAGGTCAGTGCGAGCACAGCTCGGTCTCGCTCGCGCGATGCAGCACGATCCTCGTGCCGCACTGCTCGAGTTCGCCCACACCTACGGCCCAGTTGCGGAGATCGGATACGGGAAGTACCGGTACGTGCTCGTGTTCGGAGTCGAGGCGAACGAGTACGTCCTGCAGACCAACCCGACGAACTTCACCTGGAAAGAAGCGTTCTGGCCGCTCGTGGCGATCGATGGCGAGACGGCGCTCGTGGTGAGTGACGGCGACGACCACAAGCGCCGCAAAGCGATCGTGCTCCCAGCTTTTCACCGTCGCCGCATCTCGTCGTACTTCGACGTGATGACGGAGGAAACGGCTCGCGTGATGGAGGACTGGCGCCGTGGTGAGACGATCGATGCCTACTCATCGATGCGGCTCGCCATCCGCCGGATCGTGCTGCGCTGCCTGTTCGGGAACGCCTTTCGCGACTGCGAACAGGAGTTCATCGACCACCTCGAGATCCCGCGTGAGTACGTGAACCGCACACCGTTGCAGCGACTCGACAACGAATTGCTGTTCCCGCCCTACCGCAAAGCCATGCGCGCCCGGCGAGCCATGGATGCCATGGTGTTCGACGAGATCGGCCGCCGTCGTGCGGCGCAGGAGCCGGGCGAAGACGTGGTCGGCTGGCTCATCGAAGCTCAGGATGGCGACGGGCCCGGGCTGTCGGATCAGGAGGTCCGCGACCAGGTGATCAGCCTCATCGCCGCGGCGTACGACACGACGTCTTCGGCCGTTGGCTGGATCGCGATGCGGCTCGCCGACGACCCGGCGCTTCGCGCCTCGGTGCGTGCAGAGGTCGATGCCGTCACCGGTGGTCGGCCACTCACGATCGATCACCTCCCGAGCTTGAAGCTGACAGCTGGCGTCGTGAGCGAGGTGATGCGCATCCAACCTCCCGCCATCGTGTCGGTGCGCCACATCGTCGCTCCGTTCGAACTGCACGGCCACACCATCCCCGGCGGACGGCTCTTGATGTACTCGTCGTACGTGTCGCAGATGGACCCTGAGCAGTTCCCCGAGCCCACAGCGTTCAATCCGACGCGTTGGATCGAAGGCCACCCTGACCACCGCCCGCATCACCCGTACGCGTATGTCCCGTTCGGCGGCGGGAGCCGGCGTTGCATCGGCTTCGCATTCGCCTTGCAGGAGATGACCGTCATGACCGCCTTGATGGCGCAGGTCGACTTCGAACCTGCCTACGCGGAAGCACCCAAGCCGATCGGCATCGCGTCGATGGCACCACGAGGCGGCGTCCCCATCCGGATCGGCTGAAAGAAGCACGAGGAAGAGCAGCGATCGGCCGAGCGCGTCTGACACGGTCGAGGTGGCGATCCGATGCCGTTGAACAATGCGAAGCGCCTCTTGTCGACCCGGAAGAGGGGCCGGTCTTGGCGTGTCGCCTCCTCGCCTTCGCCGACCCGGAACCAGATGGTGCAAATGCACCCGATCGCTGAGTTCAGTAGCTGTCGTGGCGACGTAGCCAAGCCATCGACCAGGGCAGGTCGTCCTCGTGGCGGCCGAGTGGTGTCACGTCGAGGAGTTGGTACGCCGTGTTGAATGCGTCGAGACCGCGGGCGTAGCAGCTGTACGTGTGGAAGACCTGGCCGTCGTGAAGGATGAACGTGCTGAGCCCCGGTGACTCCTCCATCGGATCGGCGACCGACGAGTAGTTGTACGTCGAGGCGTTCGAGACGCCGAAGTCGTCGTTGAACGTCGTGCCGAGCGATGACACCCACGGAAACGCCCAGCCCATACGAGCGCGGTAGGCGATCAGCGAGCTCAACGGCGCCCGCGACACGGCGACGAAGGATGTGTCACGCGCTGCGAGGTGGACCCCTACGCCATCGAAGCTGTCGGCCCAGAACGAGCAACTCGGGCAGCCTTCGGCCCACTCCGGGCCGAACATGAAGTGATAGACGATCAGCTGGGTCCGGTGATCGAACAGGTCGGCGAGTGTGCGAGCGCCGTCGGGGGTCTCGAACGAGTACTCGCTGTCGATCGCCACCCACGGCAGGGCTCGGCGGGCGGCACTCTGTGCATCGCGCTGCCGGGTGAGCGCCTTCTCCGCCTCGAGAAGCGCCAGGCGCTCGCGGAGCCACTCGTCGCGGGTGACGATGCGGGCCGGCGGCGTCTCGGTCATGGCTGGCGGCCGAGGAAGGCGACCAACTGCGTCGTCGGGTCAGCGTCCTCGGCCACGGTGACGGCGGCGTGGAAGCCGGCGAACCCGCGGATCTCGTCGGTCACAACGCCCTTGCAGATTCCGAGCACCACGTCGGCGAGCTCGGTCGGCAGTGCTTCGGGCTGACCGGTGGCACGCGCGATGTCCCAGCAGTGGGTGGCGGTGTCGAGCAGGTTGATGCTGATTGCGGCTTGCCGCGGCATCGGGCCCGCACCGATGTTGGTCTCACCCTCCAGCCCCGCCGCTGTCCAGGCCGCCAGCGTGCGGTCGGCCAGGGACCGGAACTGCGTCGCGGCGTCGTCGTCGAGCACGAACGAGTCCGCAGCGACGGTCGTCTCCCCGCCGACCGCTGCACCGATTCCTGCCACGACGCCGAGGGCGTGGGTGAGCAGGCCCCGCACATCCCACTCCGAGCACGGAGTGGGATTGCCGAGCTGGTCGGGCTTCACCCCGGCGATCACACCATGGGTGTGGTCGAAGGTCAGGGCAAGGGCAGAAATGAGGTCCATCGTGGTCTCCTGAGGGTGGTGCCTCTGGGCGACCCCAGAGGTTGGCATCGTGTAAGATATCACTAACATGACTACTCTCGTTCCGACTTCCACCACGACTCGCACCACGACTCGCACCCCCCCACGACTCGCACCACGACATCGCTGGATGCCGTCGCCGGCGCCCTCAGTGACGGAACGCGCCGAGCGATCCTGCGCCTCGTCCGTGATGACGAGCGATCGGCTGGCGAAATCGCAGGTCAGTTCCCGCAGATGACCCGCCCTGCGGTCTCCCAGCACCTCAAGGTGCTGCATGATGCCGGGCTCGTCTCGGTGCGCGCCGCGGGGAAGTTCCGGCTGTTCCAAGCTCGTTCGGAGGGAATGGTCGACATGTGGGAGTTCGTCGACGAGATGTGGACTGATCACCTCGGTCGACTCAAGATGGCAGCTGAACGCGCCGAGCGGTCCCGGGGCGACACGGCTCCTCCTGCCGCCGATGACGCCTTCAACAACCTCGCCAACCTCGCCAACCTCGCCAACCTTGCCAACGACCGGACGAGCCCGCACTCGACCACGAGAGGACAACCATGACTGACATCGAAGTGACGTTGCAGACGATCGAGCAACGGATTCGGATTGCTGCCTCGCCGGAGACCGTCTGGTCGTTCTGGACCGACGCAGCGCTGCTCTGCGAATGGTGGGGGTCGTCGGCCGATGTGGTGCCGGAACCCGACGGGATCTTCCGTGTCAGGATGTCTGCGGAGGGTCCGGTGATGCGCGGGTCGTTCATCGAGCTCCAGCCGTTCCATCGATTGGTGTTCAGCTTCGGGTGGGAGAGCAATGCGCCGGGCGAGCTGCTCGCTCCCGGCTCGACGACGGTCGAAGTGACGCTCAGTCGCGTCGACGGCCACACCGAACTCGTGCTGCGCCACACACACATGCCGTCGACGCATGCCGCCGACCACGCCAAGGGTTGGGCGCTCTTCGTCGGTGAACGACTGCCGGACGCAATCGCGTGGGCGAATCGATGAGCCTCGATGTCGTGACCGAGATCACGATCCACCGTCCGATCGGGATCGTTGCCGCGTTTGCCACCGACCCCAACAACGCTCAGGCGTGGTACGTCAACATCATCTCGGTGGAGTGGAAGACCGAGCCTCCGCTGCGCGTCGGATCGCAGGTAGCGTTCGTCGCGAAGTTCATGCGCCGCCGGCTGGCATACACGTATGAGTTCGTGGAACTCGTGCGCGAATCACGCTTGGTGATGCGGACGGCGCAGGGGCCGTTTCCGATGGAGACCACGTACACGTGGGAACCGAGCGGCGACAGCGCGACGCGGATGACGCTCCGAAATCGGGGCGAGCCAGCGGGCTTTTCCAAACTGGTCGCGCCGTTCATGAGACTCGTAGTGGCTCGAGCGAATCGAAATGACCTCGCGCTGCTCAAGTCGATCCTCGAGTCACCGGGAAGAACACCGTGAAGATGCCCAAACCGACCGAGGCCGACATCGACCGGTTCCGCCGGCTCGTGCCCGACCGGCCCGACGTGATCACCAAGCCGATGTTCGGCAACCTCGCAGCGTTCGTCAACGGCAACATGTTCATGGGGCTCTTCGGCGCCGACATCGGGGTGCGGCTCGACCCAGCCGCGAGAGACGAACTGGTCGCACTCGGCGGTGGACCGTTCGGACCGCCCGAACGCCCGATGACCGCATATGTCACGCTGCCGCCCGAGTGGAAGAGTGCCGAAGCCGACCCGTGGATCGATCGGGCGCTCGACCACATCTCCGCAATGCCTGCGAAGGTCGCGAAACCCAGGAGATCGGCGAGTCAACGAGGCGACTGACGGCGGCCCCGTGACCTCAGTCGAGCCCTGCTGGCGTCGGCTCCTTCGGCAGGCCGAGGATGCGTTCGCCGAGGATGTTCTTCTGGATCTCGTCGGTGCCGCCCGCGATGGACTGCGCCGGCGTCGACACGATGACCTCGGCAACGGTGCGGTCGAGTGGTGCAAGATCGGCGCCGTCGAGCATTCCGTACGTCCCCGCGAGACGACTGTGGAGCGCGTTCGCATCGCCGCGCCACCTCAGACGCGGCCAGCTTGCCGAGTGAGCCCTCCGGACCAGGCGCGCGTCCGAGCGCTCGGCTCGCCGCCGACCGCGACGCGGTCCACTCGCTCGCCCGCACGAACGACGTCAGCCGGGTGGCTTCCTGTCGCACGACACGGTCATCCCCGCGGCCCCGGTGCCGGATGTGGTCGTTTGTGAGGTCGGCGCGCCCGGCGCGTTGTGGGTACCAGACGTACGTCGCGAAGTGCTCTGCCGCTTCGGCATCGGCCTGCTGGACGGCGCGGCCACGGGCCTCGCCCGGCTGCGCTCGTCGCGGCGGCCGGAGTGTGGCGAACGACCGCTCGTGCAAGAGCGTGGTTCGAGCGATCCGCCATCCGTCGCCGAGCCTCGCCGACGAGATGGTCGGCGGGGATCCTGGCCTCGGTGAGGAACACCTCGTTGAACGACGAGTGCCGGTTCATCTGGCGGATCGGGCGGACCTCGACACCCGGCTGCTGCATCGACAGGACGAAGTACGACAGACCCTGATGCTTCGGTGCACCTGGGTCGGTGCGCGCGAGCAACAGCGCCAGGTCGGCATGATGCGCGCTGGTGGTCCACACCTTCTGCCCGTCGATCACCCATTCGTCGCCGTCGAGCCGGGCTCTCGTGGATGCGTTGGCGAGATCGGAACCGGCACCGGGCTCGCTGAACAGCTGACACCATCGCAGGACCCCGATCACCGTCGGCCGGAGCAGCTGCTCGATCAGTTCGTCACTGCCGTGCTCGAGCAACGTCGGTGCGGCCAGGCTCATCCCGGCCCCGATCGGATTGCCGACCGCTCCGTATGCGCGGAGTTCGTCGCCGACGACGCGGTCGGCCCATGCCGGCAGACCTCGCCCAAACCATCGTTCGGGCCACGACGGCATGGCCCATCGGGCGTCGACGAGGCGCGACCGCCACGCAGAAAGGTCGATGTCTGGATCCCAGGCGTCGTGCAGCCACGAGCGCACCTCGGCGCGGACTCCCTCCGGTGTGGAGTCGGCGGCGTTGTGGTTCATGAGGTCTCCTGGGATGGTCGCAAGCCACAGGCTCGCACACAGATGGGGCGCCGGCTTCCGAGTGGGAGCCCATCGAGGCCATCGTTGCCTGCCCGGAGCGGGGCGACAGCCTCCGACCTTGCGACACCTCGAGTCGTCCGCGTTCGTTCTGGTCGCGCCTGCATGCGGACATCGCCTGGTGGCGCGACCAGAACGGGCTGAACCCGGCGCCGATAGCCTTGCCGGCCATGGGGCAGCGCTTTTACGTCGAGACGTTGGGGTGCCCCAAGAACCAGGTCGACAGCGACAAGATCATCGGCACACTGCTCGCAGACGGCATGACCCCCACCGACGTCGCTGGGGAGGCGGATCTCGTCGTGGTCAACACGTGTGCCTTCATCGATGAGGCGCGTCGGGAGTCGATCGACACGATCCTCGCGCTCGAGGAGCATCGCAAGGACGGCGCCCGGCTGGTGGTGACCGGTTGCATGGCTGAGCGCTACGGAAACGAGTTGGCCGAGGCACTCCCCGAAGTCGATCAGGTGTCCGGCTTCGGCGTGCCGGTGCACCTGCCGTCAACTCCCGCAGGTGGCAAGCGATTGATCCCGGTGAGCAGTGCTCCGATCCCCAGTTTCGACCTGCTCAACCTTCCCCGCCCGAAGAGCTCCAGCCCCTGGGCGTACGTGAAGATCGCCGAGGGCTGCGACCGATCGTGCGGGTTTTGCGCGATCCCGTCGTTCCGAGGACCGCAGCGCAGCCGCGACGTCGAGTCGATCCTGCGTGAGGTCGATGAGCTCGGGGCGCTCGAGATCGTGCTCGTGGCCCAAGACCTTGCGAGCTACGGCAAGGACCGGCCCGACGAGTTGGGCGCCGGCTCGATCGTGCCGCTGGTGCGTGCGGTGAGTGCACGAGCCCGTTGGACCCGGCTGCTGTACCTGTACCCGAGCGATCTCACCGACGAGCTGATCGACGCGATCTGCGACACCGGTGTGCCGTACTTCGACCTGTCGCTGCAGCACGTCAGCAAGCCCCTGCTGCGGCGCATGCGTCGCTGGGGCGATGGCGACCGGTTCCTGAAGCGCATTGCCGACATCCGCGACCGAGAGCCAACCGCGGCGTTTCGCAGCAACTTCATCGTCGGCTATCCCGGCGAGACCGAAGAGGACCACGACCAGCTGCTGCGGTTCGTCGAAGAGGCCGAGCTCGACTGGTGTGGGTTCTTTTCGTACTCACCCGAAGAGGGCACGCACGCCTACACCCTCGACGGTGCAGTAGCGCGCGAGCTGATGAACGACCGGCTGGCCGAGCTGCGTGAGCTGCAGGACGAGATCACCGCCCGTCGTCGCGACGATCTGATCGGCGTGACGACGACCGTGCTCGTCGACGAGCCGGGAACAGCGCGCAGCCACCGTGAGGCGCCCGAGATCGACGGCATCATCGAGGTACCCGACCATCTCGTGCCGGCGACGTTCATCGAGGTGCGTATTGTCGATGCAATGGGGCCCGATCTGATCGCCGAACCGATCGACGCGCTTCCTCGGAGCTGACTCGTGCCCGTCGACCCGAGCAAGATCGCCACCTGGGCCAACCTCGTCACGGTCGCGCGCGTCCTGATCGCGCCGCTGATGTTCCTGCTGATCCCCGAGACGCCCGGCGGGTCATGGGTGGCGTTCCTGCTGTGGTTCGTCCTGTGCTCGAGCGACGGCATCGACGGCTACCTTGCCCGCCGCCACGGTGTCACCAACTTCGGCACGTTCCTCGACCCGCTCGCCGACAAGGTGTTGGTGCTCGGCGCGATGTTCACGCTGGTCAGCCGTGACGTGTTCTGGGTGTTGCCGGTGGTGATCATCGCCGCTCGCGAGATCGGGATCAGCCTCTATCGCACCTTCGTCGGTGCCAAGGGCATCAGCGTCCCGGCCAGCAAGATCGCCAAGTGGAAGACCGTCACGCAGCAGCTGTCCGTTGGATTCGCCATCCTGCCGATCTCTGCGCTCGACGCCACGTGGCTCTGGAAGGGTCTGCTGTGGATCTCGGTGGCGCTCGCGCTGATCAGCGGCGGGCAGTACATGTGGCGGGCGCACATCAGCAAGCGCTCGGTCGTGTACACCCAGGTCGGGTGACGACATGGATGTGACGACATGGATGTGACGAGTACGACGTGAGGTGCGATGTCGTGGCGATCGGCACCGAGCTGCTGCTCGGCCAGATCGTCGACACCAACTCATCGTGGATCGGCGAGCAACTCGCAGCGAGTGGCATCGACTCGCTGCTCCAGGTGAAGGTGGGCGACAACCTCGGCCGGATGGAGAGTGTGCTGCGACGGGTGCTCGCCGACGCCGACGCGGTGATCGTGTGCGGCGGTCTCGGCCCCACCCACGACGACCTCACCCGCGAAGCGATCGCGGCAGTGATGGGCGTGGCGTTGGTTCACGACGAGTCGGTCGCGCAGGTGATCCGCGACCTGTTCGCGTCACGCAACCGGCCGATGGCTGAGAACAACCTTCGTCAGGCACTGGTGCCGGTCGGGGCTGAGCTGATCCGTCAGACACGCGGCACGGCACCCGGCCTGATCTGTCCCGTGGCAGTCGACGGCACCGAGAAGGTCGTCTACGCGGTGCCAGGCGTGCCGCACGAGATGAAGGACATGCTCGAACGTGCCGTGCTGCCCGATCTCCGCAGGCGGATGGGTGACCCGTCGATGATCGTGAGCCGCACGTTGCGAACGTGGGGCGAGAGCGAGAGTGGCCTCAACGAGCGCCTCGACCCAGTGATCGACGAGCTCGAAGCTGCGGGTACCCCGACGCTCGCATTCCTCGCCAGCGGCTGGGAGGGGATCAAGGTGCGCCTCACTGCAAAGGCACGCACGGGCGCGGAGGCAGCAACGTTGCTCGAGCCGGTGGAAGCGCGCATTCGCGGCGTCCTCGGCCAGCAGGTGTTCGGCGTCGACGACGACACGATGGAGTCGGTGGTGCTGCAGCTGCTGCGTGAGCGTGGGTGGACCCTCGGTCTTGCGGAGTCGGTCACCGGTGGGCTGGTGGCCGGCCGCATCACCAACGTGCCAGGGGCGAGCGACGTGTTCGTCGGCTCGGTCGTGAGCTACGCGAGCGAGGTGAAGTTCGATCTCCTCGGTGTGGATCGTGGACCGGTGGTGAGCGAGGCCGCGGCTGCGCAGATGGCCATCGGCGCGAGACGGGTGCTCCACGCCGATGTCGGGCTCGCTCTGACCGGTGTGGCGGGCCCGTCGGAGCAGGACGGTGTGGCGGTGGGCACCCTGTGCGTCGGACTCGCGATGCCCGACGGCACCACCCTGACGCGCACGTTCCGGATGCCTGGCCTGCGCGACCAGATGCGGCAGATGAGCGTGATCACCTCGCTCGACCTCGTGCGGCGCGAGCTCCTCGCGCTCGGCTGATGCACCGTCCAGCCGGGTGCGGGCTGCCCTAGGCTTGGCGCCGTTGCCTCCGTAGCTCAATGGATAGAGCAGCGGGTTTCTACCCCGTAGGTTGGGAGTTCGAGTCTCTCCGGAGGCGCCAGTCGTCACGAGTCGTCCTCGATCGAGGGGCCGTTGCAAAATGGTCGGCGTCGGGAGTGTGGGTGTTACGCACCTCACACCCGGTTCTCACCATCCGCACGGGCATGTGGCTCCATACTCAGAGTCATGGACACCATGGAGCTCCCCTCGCTGCAGTCCGAACCCTCCGGCACCTTCCCCCCGCCGGTTCTCCCCGTGCCGGCTGTGCCGTCTTCGGTGAGGCGTCGCCGTTGGCCACTCGTGGCTGCTGCGTCGGTTCTCGCCCTCGGCTCCGGAGTCGCCGGCGGGGTGATCGGCGCACAACTCGCCGTCGACGACAGCGGGCCCGGTCCGTCGTCACGGGCTCCGATCGTGGCAGCCGGCGACGATCAGGTCGGCACCCGGGTGATGTCGCTTGCCGACGTCGACGTCGCTGGCGTTGCAGCCAAGGTCGGGCCGAGCACAGTGACGATCACCAGTCTCGTCGATGGTCAGGTGTACGGCACCGGCACCGGAGTGATCATCACCGCCGACGGCGAGATCGTCACCAACGCCCATGTGGTCGAAGGCGCTGACGAGGTGCGGGTGCGCCTCGATGGTGAGACCGAGCCACGCGACGCCGACGTGCTCGCCTCCGACCCACCCAACGATCTCGCTCTGATCCGCATCGAAGCGACTGGCCTGTCGGCCGCCACGATCGCTGCGCCCGACGACGTCCGTGTCGGCGAGCCCGTTGTGGCGATCGGCTTCGCGCTCGCGCTCGACGGGGGAGCGAGCGTCACCACCGGCGTGGTGTCGGCCCTCGACCGCACGCTCGTGACCGAGACCGGAGCTCTCGGCGGTCTCGTGCAGACCGACGCAGCGATCTCGTCGGGCAACTCGGGAGGTCCGCTCGTCAACTCCAACGGGGAGGTGATCGGCATCAACACCGCTGTCGCCACCGGCAACGCGACGCGCTCGGCCAGCAACGTCGGGTTCGCCATCTCGGCCCGCATCCTGCTGTCCGAGATCGAGACGCTCCGAGCTGTTGCCGGGGGTGAGACGCTGGCCGAAGGCTTCCTCGGCGTGGCCATCGAGGACCGCAACGACGGTGGTGCCGGAGCGGTGATCGTCGACGTCACGGCCGACAGCCCTGCCGACAAGGCGGGCATCGAGGTGGGCGACGTGGTGGTCGAGGCCGACGGTCGTCCCGTCGGTGGCCAGGGTGGACTGATCGCGGCGATCCGTGACGGCCGTCCCGGCACCGAACTCACCTTCACGGTGCTACGAGATGGCGCGCTGCTCGATGTCACTGCGACGCTGGTGACCCGTCAAGAGGAGTGATCAGGGCTGCGTGGCGCGCGGTGATCGGCCAGTGATCACGCCAGCCCCACCAGCCGCTCGCTCAGCGTCCACAGGGCATCTGCGGTCGCGGCGTCGACCGCATAGGGACGCACCCCGGTGTTGGCACCCTCGTCCTCGCTGATCTCGGCGATGCCACAGTCCTCCAGATAGGCGCCGCCGTGGCCGTCGAGCTCGGGTGCTGTCGCCGCCCACACCGACGTGGCCGCGCCCTGGGGGATCGTCTTCCAGGCGAACTCGCGCCCGCTGTCGGCCACGCGTGCCAGCAGCGTCTGGATCACCTCCGGGGTCATGTGCCGGCCGAGCTCGGTGTGGATCCCGCCGGGGTGCACCGAGAAGGCCTGCACGCCCTGGTCGCCGAAACGCTGCTGGAAGCCGACGGCGAACAGCGCGTTTGCCGTCTTGGCGCGCCCGTAGGCGACGAACGGCTCGTAGGTCGTCTGCTCGAAGTTCCAGTCGGCGAGATCGACCGGTGCGAAGGCATGTCCCCGCGAGCTGAGCGACACGAGTCGGCTCGGCGCACCGGTGACCAGCGCCGGGGCGAGCAGCACGCCGAGGAGGAAGTGGCCGAGGTGGTTCGTGCCGAACTGCAGCTCGAAGCCGTCGACCGTGCTGCCCTGCGGACAGGCCATGATCCCGGCGTTGTTGATGAGCACGTCGAGGCTGCTGTGATCGGCGACGAAGCCGTCGGCAAAGCTGCGCACGCTGGCGAGAGACGCGAGGTCCACCTGTCGCAGGCGGAGATCCGCCGCGGGCACGATGGCCCGAATGCGAGCGGCAGCGGCCTCGCCGCGCGCCAGGTCGCGCACAGCGAGCGTGACGGTGGCGCCGTGTGCGGCGAGCGCTCGAGAGGTCTCTTCGCCGAGGCCGGTGGAGCCGCCGGTGACGAGCACATGCCGCCCGGTGAGGTCGTGGCCGGCGAGCACGTCGTCGGTCGTGGAGCTGAATCCAAAGGTCGTCATCGCCGCCAGCTTCCCACAGCCCGCCGCAGCAGCTGTCAGGCGGTTGACGAGGCAGCGCGACCAGATGCGACCAGGCAGCGACCAGGCGGTGAACCCGGGGTCGGCGGGAGTGATTTGCCCCAACACGGCCTACCCTTTGATGACCGGAATCAACGTCCGGGCGCCGCCAAAGCCAGCGCACACGCCGGCGAACGCCATCGATTCGCCAGCGGAAGCCAGCAGCACCCAGCAGAACCCAGCGAGGTCAACCTTGAAGTTCAAGAAGGGCGAAACCGTCATCTATCCCCAGCACGGTGCATGCATCGTGATGGGTACCAAGAAGATGGAGGCGTTCGGTTCCACGCAGGAGTACCTGATCCTGCGGACGGTCATCAACGAGATGACCCTGTCGGTGCCGACGCTGAAGGCGGCCGAGGTGGGCGTGCGACCTCCCGTGTCGAGCGATGAGTTGGAAGACCTCGTGTCGGTGCTGTCGAAGGCCGATCCCCGCGTCCCGTCCAACTGGAGCCGTCGGTTCAAGAACCACCAGGAGAAGCTGAAGAGCGGCGACGTGTATCAGGTGGCCGAGGTCGTCCGGAACCTCGCTGCGCGCAACCGCGACGCCTCGCTGTCGGCTGCCGAGCGCACGATGTACGACCGTGCACGCATCAACCTGATCAGCGAGATCGCCCCGGCATTGAAGGTGAGCGCCGAAGAAGCCGAGCGCTACCTCGACGAGGCGCTCGCCAAGGGCGTGCTCAAACCGGCCAAGGAAGTCGCCAAGAAGAAGGCCTGACCGCGGCCGACGCCGGCTTCGTGCCGGCGGGGGAGTGCCCGGTCTCAGTGACCGTCGGGTCCCACCTCCTGCAGCCACACCGTCCGACCATCGGGGTCGGTGGCCGGCTGCACGAACGTGCCCCAGTGGGTCGCTTCCCAGTCACCGGGCAGCCGCTCATGGCCGACCACGTCGAGGTACACCTGAACGGTCGGGTCGTCTCCGTCATCCACCGTGTCGACGAACACGTACGGCCCGGGTGTGGGTGGGTCGAGCTTCGCGCTGCCGTGGCCGGTCTCGAAGTCGAGGGTGAACCCGACACCCCGCCAGAACGCCAGCGTCGCTGCGTAGTCGGTGGTCGTGACGAGAACGTGGTGGATGCCGGTGACGCTCATGAGCCGAGACGGTAGTCGCCGGCCGGTGAATCGAATCAGGATCGAGGATCTGGTGTTCTCGCCTGGTGGGTTGCACCTGCGGTCGATCTTCCTGCTTGCACTGGCGTTCTCGACGAGCCTCTACAGTCACCCACCATGTCGTCACGCATCGAAGTGTCCCGAGAAGAGCTCGAGGGGAAGATCCGCAACGGCGAGATCGACACCGTGCTCATGGTGTTTCCCGATCTGCAGGGCCGCCTCGTGGGCAAGCGCACGACCGGACGGTTCTTCCTCCAGCAGGTGGCCGACGACGGCACGGAGAACTGCGACTACCTGATCGCGTGCGACATGGACAACAACCCGGTAGCGGGATATCAGTTCACGAGCTACGAGCAGGGTTACGGCGACATGCTCGCCCGGGCCGATTGGGACACCGTGCGGATCATCCCATGGGTCGACAAGACGGCGATGATCATGTGCGACCTGGCCGATGTGACCACTGGCGAGCTGATCGAGGTGGCGCCGCGGACCATCCTGCAGCGGCAGGTGGAAGCCGCTGCAGCACTCGGCTTCCTGCCGATGGTGGCCAGCGAGATCGAGTTCTACCTGTTCAAGGACACCTACGACGAGGCTCACGAGAAGGGGTACCGCGACCTGCAACCGCACTCGCCGTGGCTCGAGGACTACCACGTCCTCCAGACCACCAAGGACGAGTACATCCTCGGTGCGATCCGTCGCGGCCTCGAAGCGGCCGGTGTGCCGGTGGAGTTCAGCAAGGGCGAGGCCGGCAAGGGCCAGCACGAGATCAACCTCGACTACACCACTGCCGTCGAGATGGCCGACCGCAACAGCGTGTACAAGACCGCAGCCAAAGAGATCGCCCACCTGAACGGGCGCTCGGTGAGCTTCATGGCCAAGTACGACTTCAACGACACCGGGTCGTCGTGTCACATTCACTCCAGCCTGTGGAGCATGGACGGCAAGACCGCGCTGTTCGAGGGCGGTCACGACGACCCGCATCACATGAGCCCACTGTTCCAGCACTACCTGGCCGGCCTGATCGCGACCGCACGAGAGTTCAGCATCCTGTGGGCCCCCACGATCAACAGCTACAAGCGGTTCCAGCTCGGTTCCTGGGCACCCACCGGTATCGGCTGGGGCGTCGACAACCGTACGCTCGGCTACCGCCTGGTTGGCCACGGCAAGGGCACCCGCGTGGAGTGCCGCATCCCGGGCAGCGACGCCAACTCCTACTTCGCGTTCGCCGGCACGCTTGCCGGAGGCCTGTACGGCATCCGCCACGAACTGCCCCTCGGCGAACCGTTCAACGGCAACGGTTACGAGGCCCCTGAGATCGACCGCATCCCGTGGAACCTGCCGGATGCCATCGCACTGTGGGAGCAGAGCGCGATCGCCAAGGAGTGCTTCGGCGACGCTGTGCACCATCACATCCTCACGATGGCCAAAGCGGAGTGGCAGGCCTTCAACCACACCGTGACCGACTGGGAGCTCCGCCGGTACTGGGAGCGCATCTAACAACCGAGGTCCGTGAGCCAACGGCCGCGTGCAGGCGGCATTTCGCTCACGGATCTCGGGGCTCGCGGTGGTCGCGCTCGACCTACGCTCGACGGCGTGGCAACGTTGCATCGACTCTCGCGGCAATCCGCTCGGCGGATCGCGGTGCGGGCGCAGCTGCTCGACGTTCAGCGACCCCTCGACGTGATGCAGGTCGTGCGCCACCTTGCGGCGGTGCAGGTGGACGGCACGAAGGCCGTCGCGCCCAGTGCCGATCTCGTGCTGTGGAGCCGTCTCGGCTCGGCGTACTCACCGAACGATCTCGCAGCGGCACTCTCCGAACACCGCATCGTCGACCTCCGTGGCATCTTGCGACCGGCCGAGGACATCGCGCTGCATCGGGCTGACATGGCGCGCTGGCCCGGTGTCAGCGATGTGCCGGCCTACCGGCAGCGGCAGAGCGATTGGCTCGACGCCAATGACGGTTGCCGGCGCGACGTCCTGCGGCGGCTGCGCACATCCGGCCCGCTGACGTCGAAGGAGATCCCCGACTCGTGCGTCACCCCGTGGGCATCGTCGGGGTGGAACAACAACAAGAACGTCGGGATGCTGCTCGAGTTCATGTCGCTGCGCGGTGAGGTCGCGATCGCTGGTCGGCGAGGTCGCGATCGAGTGTGGGATCTCGCAGAACGGGTGTATCCCGAGGCGATCCGCCGGTGCCGGCCGATCCGAGGCTGCGCGAACCCGGAACGAGCGCCGACTGCGTTCGCCCGGGCATCGCTCGTGCCTCGCGCCACCGAGTACACCGGTCGAGCCGAACGATGTCGGTGAGTCGGGCGAGCCGGCCGTCATCGAGGGTGTTCGGGGCGAGTGGCGGGTCGACCCCGTCCAGCTCGAGGCGGTGCTCGGCCGACGGTTCGAAGGTCGTGCTGCGTTGCTGTCGCCGCTCGATCGCCTGGTCTACGACCGCACGCGGATGGTGGAGATCTTCGAGTTCGACTACGCCCTCGAGATGTACAAGCCGGCGACCGAGCGCAAGTGGGGCTTCTTCGCGTTGCCGATCCTCTACGACGATCGCCTGGTCGGCAAGCTCGACGCGACCGCCGACAACACGACTCGAACGCTACGCGTCGACGCCGTGCACGAGGACGAGCGGTTCACGAAGGCGATGGGTCCGCCGTCGACCGCGAGATCGGTGAGCTCACCCGATGGATCGAGCGCGAGGTGTTCGGCCGGGTCTGACGGGCCGTGGTCGAGTTCCCAGGGCACGGATCGGGGCAGCGTGTCGGGGTGGATCAGCGTCTGCTCGTGCGTGCTCTGCGGCGATCAGTGCTTGGAGACGGAGCTCCTCGGCGTAGCCCTCGGTAGGTCGGAGCCCGCTCAGCAGGTCGAGCGCGGAACGGATCTCGTCGTGGTGCCACGTCGATCGGTCCTGCTCGGCCAGGGTCGCCAGACGACCGTGTCGGTGTCGGGAGTCGCGCCGCGAGTGCTGGAGCAGCAGGAG
The DNA here is from genome assembly GCA_963791635.1 of uncultured Acidimicrobiaceae bacterium. Lineage (GTDB taxonomy): Bacteria > Actinomycetota > Acidimicrobiia > Acidimicrobiales > Ilumatobacteraceae > VFMC01. Next base: position 7,842 of record CAWBTC010000014.1, on the reverse strand, counting down.
CGGCGTAGTGCTCGAGCCTGGGCGGCGTGGGGTACGAGGTCGTGCAACACGGTGGCGAGCCGCACCGCGTCTCCTGCGAGGTCGGCCCGCAGCAGATCAGGCCCTGCGGCTGGCGTGTATCCGGCGGTGAAGGCCAGGTAGATGGTCCGGCAGACCTCGTCGAGGCGCGATCTGAGCTCGTCGTCGACCGGGGCACCCAGAGGGATGCCGGCGATCACGATCTTCTTCTTCGCCCGCGTCAGGCGCGCCGCCATCGTTGCGGCCGGAACGAGGAACAGACGGGCGATCTGTTCGGTCGGGGTACCGATCACGAGGCGGAGCGCGAGCGCCGACTGCGACTCGCGGGGCAGCGCAGGGTGACAGCACAACAAGATGAGGTGCAGACGATCGTCAGCCATCTCGTCGGTCGGATCGCCAGGCGGCAGCCATCCAGGTCTGACCGCGAGCAACGGCGCCTTGCGTCCGGCGATGGCCTCGGCCCGCAGGCGGCCGATGACCTGCCGATGAGCGGTCGTGTACAGCCAGCCGACGGGGTTGGCGGGTACCCCGTCGACCGGCCAACGCTGTGCGGCCCGCGCAAAGGCCTCGCTCACCGCATCTTCGGCCAGATCGAGACGACGAGTTCGCGCCACGAGCAGCGCCACCAGCCGGCCCCACTCGGCGAGGAAGATCTCCTCGACGGTCTGCTCAGGGCGTGTCGATGACAGGTCGGATGTCGATGTCATAGGCGGGCAGGATCCGGCACAGGTCGATCACCGTGTCGAGGTCGGGGGCTTCGAGCACGTAGTAGCCGCCGATCTGTTCGGCTGCTTCGGCGAATGGGCCGTCCGTGACGGTCATCGCACCTCCACGAGTGCGCAGCGTGGTCGCCATCGAGCCTTCGCCCAGCGCCTCCCCGCCCAGCATCTCGACTTCCGGCCGGGCCGAACACGCTTCGGCGAACGCACCGTGCATGGCCATACCGGCTTCTTGCTCGGCGGGGGTCAGCTCATCCCAGGCCGGCATCTCCCCCGGGCCGGCAAGCAGAACGAAGTACTTCACGATCAACTCCTGTCCTTCACAGCCGGCGACCATCGCCGGCATCACCATGACGCTCGACACCGACCCGAATCGACAACACCACCAAGGGAGTCTGCCCGAAGATGGCCGGGCGCTCACCCCGAGCTGAGTGGAAGGGAGGAATCGGGCCGTCGTCTCGGCCGATTGCGTTGACGGCATGGACGTCACCGCCCGCACGGGTGACCTCCTCGCCAAGTTCGCCGCCAACGACTCCGAGGGCGTTGCCGCGCAGGGTGCGCAGGGTCCGCCGTGCGTCGCTCCTCGGCTTCCGGTGTCGTCACCCGCGCGGGCAACGGGTGACCCGACGTTTGGCTCGCGGGTCAGATCTCGAACTCGACCACGACGGGGACGTGATCGCTGATCGCCCACCACCACTCGCCTCCGGCCGACTGCCACTGCTCGGTGACGCGCGACCGGTCGGGCACCAGTACGTAGTCGAGGCGTGAACGTGGAGCGATCGACGGATTCGTCGGTCCACCGCCGGGGTCGCGTAGCCCGACCGGGTGGAACTCGCGGATCACCTCCGCCTCGCCCGGGGCGTTGAGGTCACCCGCCACGACCGCAATCGACGCCGCGTCGGCGGCGACCAGCGCCGCAACCCGACCCGCCTGGGCGATGCGTTCGTCGGGGTGACGATGCGCGGCGAGATGCGTGTCGTAGACACGGAGGTGGTCGTCGTTGCGAGTGATCGTGGCCGCCAGGACGATCCGGTGCCGGTACGTCCAGGTGGACACGCCCGGCGAGATGGTGCACCGCTGGATCGCGCTCAGCGGGTGGGGCGACATGATCGCCAGGCCCTCCGAGAGCCACCAGGCGAGCGGGGTGTACGGGTGGTGCTTGCGGGCCCAGCAACGATGCCAGCCGAGGTGCGAGGCGAGTTGCGCGGCCTGGGCGCGCCGGATCTCCTGGATCGCGATCACGTCAGGGGAGTGCTCGCGCACCACGTTGGCGATGCTGTCGAGGTCGGGACGACCGGCACCGCGCACGTTCCAGGTCAACAGTCGCCAACCGGTGGTCATATGGGCCAGTCTGGCCGGTCGGCTACCTTCGATGCCATGACTCGACTCGCGGGCAGGGTTGCCCTCATCACTGGTGCTTCGTCCGGGCTCGGTCGCGTCGGCGCCGAGCGCTTCGCGGCCGAGGGCGCGATGGTGGTCGTGGCCGACATGGCCGACGGCAACGACGTCGTGGAGGCGATCGCAGCGGCGGGCGGGGAGGCGACCTACGTCGCCTGTGACGTGACCGACGAGGCATCGGTGCACAACGCAGTGGAGCACGCAGTGGAGACCTTCGGTGGCCTGCACGTGCTCTACAACAACGCCGGCGTGATGCTCGGTGACGATGACGACCCGGTCACCACCAGCATCGAGACGTACCAGAAGACGATGGACATCAACGTCCTCGGTGTGCTGCTCGGCTGCAAGCACGCCATCCCCGAGATGCTGAAGAGCGCCGAGGAGAGCGGTCAGGCGTCGTCGATCGTGAACGTCGCCTCGTTCGTCGCCCACATCGGCGCCGCCACACCGCAGATCGCGTACACCGCATCGAAGGGCGCGGTGCTGGCGATGACCCGCGAGATCGCCACGATCTACGCCCGCCAGGGTCTGCGTGCCAACGCGCTCTGCCCCGGGCCGATCATGACCCCGCTGCTGGCCAAGTTCCTCAGCGACGATGCGAAGCGCAACCGGCGCCTGGTGCACATCCCGATGGGTCGCTTCGGTGAGCCGATCGAGATCGCCAACGGTGCGCTGTTCCTCGCCAGCAACGAGTCGAGCTGGATGACCGGGCAGTCGCTGATCATCGACGGCGGCATCACGTCGGCCTACGTCACCCCCGAGTGATCCCGGAGCCGACCGCATGACGCTTCACGGTGAGGGCGCAATCCCTGCCGACCTCGCTCGGCGCTTCGCCGCCTTCGTCGACGACCGCATCGCACACGCGCCCCTCGGCCGCACCCTGCCGCCGTCGGAGATGATGCCGTTGCTCGACGGCGCGATCACCGCCGACGGGCTCGGGCCCGATGGTGCGTGGAGCCGTTTCATCGAGCACGTGTCGCCGAACACCGTCGGCCTCGACAGCGAGCGCTACCTTGCGTTCATCCCGGTGTCTCCATCTGCAGCGGGCGTCTGGATGGACGCCGCAGTCGGCGCCGCCACCTACAGCGCCGAGTCGTGGCTGGAGGCCGCGGGTGTGGTGGCCGCAGAGAACCAGACGCTGCGATGGCTGGCCGACGTGTTCGGCATGCCGGCCTCGACGGGTGGTTGCTTCATGAGCGGTGGTTCGATCGGCAACCTCAGCGCGTTGGCTGTGGCCCGAGAACAGATGGGGGAGCGGCGTTCGGTCGCAGTGGCCGACACCGCGCACGCATCGGTGTTCAACTCCTTGCGGATGTTGGGACTCACGCGCGAGCCCGGCTGCGAGATGATCGTGGTTCCCACTGGTGGCGACGGCCGCTTCACCGGCGAGGCGCTCGCCGCCGCTGTCGTGGGCCGTGACGACGTGGGACTGGTGGTTGCCGCCGCCGGCTCCACCAACGCAGGTGTCGTCGACGATCTCGATGGCCTGGCTGACGTGGCCGAGCGCATCGGGGCCTGGTTCCACGTCGATGGCGCGTACGGCGCCGCCGGAGCGCTGCTGCCCGAGTTGCGCCACCTGTACGAGGGATTGGGTCGTGCCGACTCGATGATCATCGACCCGCACAAGTGGCTGTTCGCCCCGGAGGGTTCGTGTGCGCTGCTGTACAAGCATCCCGAGCTCGCCGCCGAGGTCCACACGCAGCACGGGCCGTACATCGACATCCTCCACGGCGACGAGCCGTTGTGGAACCCGAGTGACTACGGCTACCAGCTCACGCGGCGAGCGAGTGGTCTGCCGCTGTGGTTCGCACTCGCGCTGCACGGTACTGACGCCCACGCGACGGCGATCCGGCGCGGCATCGAACTCGCGAGGGTTGCCGCCGATCGGCTCGCAGCCCTGGAGGGCGTGTCGTTGGTGATGCAGCCGCAGCTTGGTGTGCTGCTGTTCCGTCGAGCGGGCTGGGGTCGGGTCGAGTGGGGTCAGTGGGCGCACCGAGTGCTGTCCGAAGGCATCGCCTTCGTCGCGCCGTCGATGTGGAAGGGCGAGCCAGTGGGTCGGCTGGTGTTCATGCACCCGCGCACGCCCGAGTCGGTGATCGACGAGATCATCGCCACCCTCGTCTGACGAGCGACATCGCATCGGCATCCGCACTCGTTCAGCCGCGGAGGATCACCTCGCCCGTCGGCGCGTCGAGCGTGGCGATCAGCTCGGACTCGCCCTTGTCGATCGTGATCCGGCTGTCTTCGCCCACGATCGCAACGCTTCGACTGAGGTGGTTCGACTCGGGAGAATACAAGAGCAACGATCTGAGCGTGACGGGCTGGTCGAGCGAGACGCTGGGATGCTCGCTGTCGAGCCAATCGATGAGGAACGGCATCGGACCGATCCAGTGGTCGAGCCGGGGGAGTGTGAGCCGCCACGCGAGCAGCACCCCGTCGGGGCGTGCTCGCCACATGTCGGACACCGGACCCGGGTCGGAGTCGGACGCGGCGAGCACGCGCACCACGAGATCGAGCTCCGTGCTGGGGCGGGCGCACCAGGCCACCAGCCGTTCGCCCACGAGGTCGTGGATGTCGAAGGGCATCGGGCCCTCGTGATGGCGCTGGTCGCGATCAGGACCGACGATCTCCAGGTACGTACCGTTGCCGAGTGCCACCAGCTCGTTCCGAGTTCCCCGGCCGAGGTGCTGACCGCCGGGGGTCGGCAGCACTCCGAGCAGTTGGGTGAGCGAGGCGACCGTCCGTTCGAGGTCGTCGGTGGCGTAGACGAGGTGGTCGATGATTCCGCTCATGCGCACATCATGATCCGCACGCTCACCCCAATGTGCGCACCGGGTCGGAGCCGTCCCATCCGACAGCCGCATCACGCACCATGTCGTAGAACCCGCGCAGGCCGGCGGTCGGCTCGTAGAGCTCCCAGTAGTGGCCGTTCGCTGCGACGTCGTCGATGAACACGAACCTCGTGGCTCCGGCCATGGCGCTCTGGGCGAGCGTGAGACCGGAGGCCTCGGCGCGGGCGATCGACTCGGTCACCGAGTCGGCGAAGCATGCGAGATGGTGCAGGCCGGTCTCTCCCTCGGCGAAGCGCTCGGTGACGACGCTTGCGGCCCGGTCGTGCTGGACGAACAGCTCCACCATGAACCCCACGTCGGGACCGTGCATCCAGCCGTATGCGCTGGTGTGGTCGAACACACTCGGTTGCCCGCGGTGCACGACGTCGGTGACCGGGATGTGGTCGCGCACGAAGAACGGCCCGGCACCGTGGCGCTCGGCCCACCTGAGGGCAGCGAGCCGGGGATCATCCACCACGTAGGCCACCTGCACCACCGGACCGAAGATCGCACCCACGCCCGGCACTGTAGAAGTCGCTCGGTCGCCCGTCGTCAGTCGGCTCACGGCGTTCCGGTGGTGGCACGGCGGTCCGCCGGTTCACAGGGCGATCGAGGGCTCATCGGTAGCCTGGCGGCCGATGACGGGGCGGCGGACACGGTGGGCGTTCGACGTCGTGCTCGCCGCTGCGGTGTCGTTCCTCGTCGCACTGTCAGCCGGTCGCATCGTGGCGTGGCTGCGCTGGCTGCACCGCTGGCCCGACGACGACCATGCATGGTGGTCGGCCGTGCCCGCGCTGGGAGCCGTGGTCGCAGTGCTGATCATCGCTCGGGCGCGCACGACTCCGGCAACGGCGGATGCCTTCGTGCAGGGCGTCAACGACGGGCCATTGGCGATCGGCCCGGCCCCTGCCAGGTTCGCCGCGTTGGTGGCGGGTGTCGGGGTCGGTGTGCCGCTCGGGTACGAGGGACCGATGGTGTACTTCGGCGGTGCACTGGGTGCCTGGGTCGCCCGGCGCCTTGGCCGTCCCGATCGATGGTGCGTGCTCGCCGCCGCAACGTCTGCGGTCGCGATGGTGATCGGAGCGCCGATCGCGGCCGCAGTGTTCGCGAGCGAGGTGGCCCGTCGGGGCGCGCCGCGCGCTCGCCGATGTGACGCCACTCGCGATCGGAGCCGTCGCGGCGTGGGTCGCGCGCCGGCTCACCGGAGAGTCGGGTGGCGTGCTCGGTGACGATCTCGGCTTCACCGCCGCGCAGGTGGTGGTCGGCGCGCTGGCGATCGGCGTGGCTGCCGGACTGGTGGCGCGTCTGTTCGTCGCCGCGATCCGGGCGGCCAAGCAATCGAGGATGTCGCTCGGCGTGCGGTTGCTGGTGGCGTCGGTGACACTCGGGCTCGCCGTGCCGCTCGGGTGGTGGAGCGCGGGCGACGCGATCTTCCTCGGCAGCGGCGAACGGATGCGTGAGTGGTCGGCCCACACCGCCCAACTGCCGCTCCTGGCCGCAGCCGTGGTGTTCGCGCTCCTGGTCGTTGCCATGGTGGCGTGCGGCGTGGTCGGCGGCCTGTTCCTGCCGCTGCTGTCGCTCGGTGCCGTACTCGGAGTGCTGATCGGGCGGGCGTGGCTGCCGGGTGTTCCGTATGCGGCCTGCGTCGGCCTCGGTGCGTGCTGCCTGCTTGCCGCGGCCTACGGCACACCGTTCACCGCGAGTGCACTCGCGTTCACATCGTTCGGTTGGTCGTCGTCGGCATGGTTGACGGTGGTCGGGGTGGTGGTGGCCTCCGCGGTGGCGGGAGAGCGATCGGTCAGTGTCTTCCAAGCATCCGCCCGCGATGGACGCGGTGTGAGGACGGGAATGCTGCCCACGTGGTGGAGTGGGCGCTACGTGCGCTCGTGACCGGCAAGACTGCAGCCGTGAGCTCAGTCGCCTTCATCGGTCTCGGAGTCATGGGGACTCCCATGGCCCGTCATCTCGCCAGCCAAGGACACCAGGTGACGGTCTACAACCGCACGCCGGAGAAAGCACTCGCGTGGGTGGCCCTCTACGGGCACCTCGCCGCACCGACGCCGCGTGAAGCGGCCGACGGTGCCGAGTTCGTGTGCATGTGCGTCGGCAACGACAACGATGTCCGAGACGTCGTGTACGGCCCCGACGGTGTGCTCGCGGGTGCAGGGCCCGGCGCAGTGCTGGTCGACCACACCACCGCGTCGGCCGAGGTGGCCAAGGAGCTCGCGGAAGCGGCGGCCGAATTCGGCGTCGGTTTCGTCGACGCACCGGTGTCGGGCGGTCAAGCTGGTGCTGAGAACGGTCAGCTCACGATCATGTGCGGTGCCGACGACGAGGCGTTCTACACGCTCGCGCTCCCGGTGATGGGGTCCTATGCGAAGGCGGTCTCGCTGATGGGTCCGGCCGGTTCGGGGCAGCTCACCAAGATGGTGAACCAGATCTGCATCGCGGGTGTGGTGCAGGGTCTCGCGGAAGGCATCAACTTCGCAGTGCGCGCCGGGCTCGATCCCGATGCCGTGATCGACGTCATCCGGCACGGAGCGGCGCAGAGCTGGCAGATGGAGAACCGCGGTCACACGATGTCGAAGGGTCGAGTTCGACTTCGGGTTCGCCGTCGAGTGGATGCGCAAGGACCTCGGCATCGTGCTCGACGAGGCGGACCGCAACGGCGCGCGCCTGCCGGTGACCGCGTTGATCGACCAGTTCTACGCCCAGGTGATCGCCCGCGGCGGTCGCCGGTGGGACACCAGCAGCCTGATCCATCTCCTCGCCAACGACTGACCCTTCGCGATGAGAGATGAGCGTCCGTGCCGACCGGATCTCTCATCGCGAACGACGACCACGCTTGGTCGATGAGAGATGAGCCCGCCAGGGAC
>CAWBTC010000013.1:0-32091 GCA_963791635.1 uncultured Acidimicrobiaceae bacterium | reverse complement strand
GCTCATCTCTCATCGCGGGGTGGGTCGGCGGGTGGTCAGCGGGTGGTGAGGGGGAGACGGTCGACGCCGCGGATCGTGAGGCGGTCGCGCCATCTCGGTTCGCCTGCCAGTTCGAGGTTCGGAAAACGGCGGATGAGCGAACCGATCGCCACGGTTCCCTCGAGCTTCGCGAGCGACGCACCCAAGCAGTAGTGCACTCCGGCCGCGAAGGCCAGGTGGTTGCGAGCGTTGGGCGGTCGAGACGCAGCGTGTGCGGGTCGTCGAACACGGCGGGGTCGTGGTTGGCCGCGCCGAGCACCGTCATCACCATCGTGTTCGGCGGAACCTCCACATCGCCGAACTGCACCGGCTGCAGGGGCACGCGAACCGTCTGTTGCACCGGTCCGTCGTAACGCAAGAGCTCGTCGATCGCCTGGCCGTCGATGCTCGGATCGGCGGCCCAGCGACGCATCTCGTCGGGGTGACGCAGCAGTGCGAGCGTGCCGTTGCCGATCAGGTTCACCGTGGTCTCGTGGCCGGCCACGTACAGCAGGATGACGAACGACAGCAGTTCGGCGGTGCTCAGGCGGTCGCCCTGCTCCTCCACCTGCAACAAGGCTGACAGCAGGTCATCGCCGAGATGATGACGACGGTGCTCGATCACCTCGCTGAGATAGTCGCCCATCTGCTGCGCAGCGTTCTCCGATGCGTCGAGCACGGCCTCGTCGGCCGTTGGCTCGAGCGAAGCGGTGAGGCACTGCGACCAGTCGCGCACCTCGTCGGAGCGGTCGGTGGGAAGATCGAGCAGATCGCTGATCACCTGGAACGGCATGGTGAATGCGAGTTCGTCGACGAGTTCCATCGACCCGCGCTCTTCGGCGCGGTCGAGCACGTCGTCCACCAGCTGCTGCACCCGTGGCCGCAGGCGCTCGATCGCGCTCGGGGTGAATGCGAGCGTGACCAGACGGCGCAGGCGCGTGTGATCCGGCGGGTCGAGATTGAGGATCGTCTTGGCCGCACGACCTTCGGCGATGCGCTGCTGGAACCGCTCGCGACGTCGCTGGCGAGCGGGATCCAACGGCACCGGCACGTGAGCCTCGATGTCGCGGGCGAACTCGGCGCCGCGCAACGCGCGGGCGACATCCTCGTAACGGGTGAGCACGGTGAAGCCGAAGTCCGAGACGTGCACCGGATCCTCGCTCCGCAACCGGTCGTAGAACGGGTACGGATCGGCCCGGAACGCGGGATCGAACGGGTTGAACAGCGGGGCGCTCATGTGGGCCATCGTGGCATCACGGAGACAAGCGTGGGGCATCGCACGTGTCACATGAGCTGCCACATCACGGGCTCACATCTGTCTGTTGGTGTTGTTGCGCTGCTGCGGATGTAGCTGCTGCAGGCCATCGGGCCAGAGTTCAGTCGCGACCTTCGCCCGCGCCGAAATCGGCCGAGTTGCCGAGCTCCGCGGCGATCTCGCTGATCGTGCGAGCGAGGCGGATGTCGCGGGCCGTGATCGCGCCCACGTCGTGGCTGAGCATCGCGATCACCACGTGACCGAATCGAAGATCGACGTCGGGGTGGTGGTCGGCAGCGTCGGCTGCGACACCGATCCGGTCGATGAACGCAACCCCGCGTGTGAAGGTGCGTGTCGCGAACCGCGCTCGGAGCTGGCCGGCCTCGTGACCCCAGTCGTCGAGCCCTTCGCTGACGATGTCCTGCGCCGAGATCGGTCGGAGGTCCTCCGGGGGAAACGGGCTCATGGCGACACGACCTCCTCGGCTCGCTCGACGTTCAGTCGCTCTCAGCGAAGGCCGAGGTCGGGCATCGGGTACTGCATGATCGTGTCACCCCACACCACCCATTGCGAGCCGTTGGCCCGCGTATCGAGGGCCTCCATCGCAGCCTCGGCCACGCGCGACGGCTCGATCACGGGCATGCCCAGCTCGCCGCGGATGTATGCCCGCGCTTCTTCGGGCACCAATGGCGTGGCGACGAAGCCAGGGCAGATCGCGCTGATGCAGACGCCGTAGGGGTCGAGGCTCGGGCCGAGCGAGCGCACGAGGCCCACCACCGCATGTTTGGTCGCGCCGTAGACCGAGTCGCTCGGGATGCCGCCGAGACCGGCCATCGACGCCGTCACGAGGATCTGACCGCCGCCGTGCTCCACCATCTTGGCCAGGACCGCGCGAACGCCGAAGAACACACCGTCGAGGTTCACCCCGAGGATCGCCCGATACGCCTCGTCGGTCACGTCTGCCAGCGGCAACGTTGCCTCCCCCTCCGCCGATCGCCCGGGCGTGACGATGCCGGCATTCAAGTGCACCAGGTCGAGCGGGGGCAGCTTCTCGATGAGCGCGGCCCACGCCGCGGAGTCGCTCACATCGAGCTGGATCTCGTCGCTCGAGGTGGGGTTGAGGTCGGCCACGAAGACCGTGGCTCCTTCGGCTCGGTAGCGCTCAGCGCACGCCTTGCCGATCCCTGAGGAACCGCCGGTGACGAGGACGTGCTGGCCGGCGAGCGCCGAGGACGTGGTGGAGGCAGAGTTGGTCATCGGGAACGATGTAAGCAGAAGGGCTGCCCGACGACCGAGTCCACGCCGGCCATCGGAGGCGGCCGCCGCCGTTGTCGGCACGCGGGGAGCGTTGCTCCAGCGATGCGCGGCGCGTTTCATGCAGCCGTCTCGTTGATGTCGTCCGCTGTTCAGGCGGCGGCCATCTGCCCCTTCTACATTCGTTGCCCATGAGGCCCGCCGGAATCGCTCCGACCCGTCAGGTCGCGACGGCGTCGGCCGACGCCGTCGCCTTCGTCGACACCCTCAGAGCACACCAACAGCAGTACCTCGAATCCGTCGGCGCCGCCGGTTCGCTGCTGTGCGACGACACCGGTCATCTGTCCGAGCTCGCCGCGTCGACCACGCAGATGACGCGGCAGTTCTTCGATGCACAGCGCGCACTCCTCACTCGTCAGGCCTCCTACGACGCGCAGTACGCCGAGGCGCGACGGAGCGGCGATGTGAACCTCGACGACCCGGAGTTGTTGAACCTGGAGCGCTGGGATGCTGCGAAGGCGACGAGGCAGCTGTCGGCGCTGCTCGATGGTTGGTGGGCCGCGCTGAACGCACAGGGTCAGCAGATGATGGATGTCACGTCGGCGCGGAGGGCATTGCGCCGTCAGGTCGGCGCAATCGACGCGGGACAGTCTGCGCCCGAGCGAGCAAACGGCGACCTGCTTCCCGGTCGCGTGCTCGCCGTACTCGACCAGGATCGCTCGCCGGACCTGACGGCCCTGATCCGCTCGCTGCTCGATGTTCTCGCCGCGCCCAGTGGGGTGGTGCGACCGATGCCTGCTCCCGCTTCAGTTTCGTCGCCCGCTCGGGTCGGGACGCCGATCACGCATCGGCATGCGGCAGCGTTCCCACCCCCGTGCATGCCGGCGTCGGTCGCCACGTCGTCGGTGCAGCTGTTGCCCGACGCCGCTGCGTTGTCGCAGCAGAGCGTGCGATCGGCACCGGTCGCCACCGACCCGTCGCGCCATCCCGCCGCCCAGCCGGTCACTGCTCAGGCCGAACCAGGCTCTCCGTTCGAAAGCGGTAACGATCTCACGATCCGGCTCGACGAGCCAACGAGTGGAGAACGGTGGCTGCATCGTCTCGAGCAGCTCGGTCACGTCGACTCCGAGTTCTGGGGTGACCACGATCGCGGCGGCCGGAACCGCAGCCAGCCTCGGGGTGTGCGTCCGAGCACGATCGCGAGGACGTCGTCGATCAGGGGATCACGACAAGGATCGTGATGCCGATGGTTGCCGCAACGGCGGCGCTCACTGCCGTGATGGCACTGGTGGGCTGACGGATGTCCCCGCTGAACCACTCGAACGGTCACCAACCGGCCGAGGACGATTTCTGGCGCACGCACGACGAGATGCTCGGTGTGGCGTCGTCGGGGCGGCCGCTCCAGCTCGCTGAGCTGGAGCGGCAACTCCAGGCCGCCACGACCCACGCTGCGGTCATGGAGCGACGCGCCGCAGAACTGGATGCAGCCTTGAGAGCGACCGTGGAGGCATTCCGGGATCAACTCGCCGATCTCGAGTGCGACCACGAACGACGATTGACGACGATCCGGGCAGCTGCACATGCCGACGCCCAACGGATCATGGACGACGCGCAGCGGCGCGAGGCGGACCTGATGGCCGAGATCGCGGCCACCCGAACCTCCTGGAGTGCCGATGCAACGTGAACTGTCGACGGGCGTTCCCGCGACTGGGATGACCGAAGCCGAGTCTCGGGCGGAGATCGCCCGGGTGATGCTGCGTCTGAGGCAGGAGCAGCGCACGATCGACCAGGCCGACGACTGCGCATCGATCGATCTGGCGCAGGCGAGGACGGAGCTCGTTCACCGGCTTGGCCCGCTCCTCGACGAGCGGCGAGCCGAGCTGCAGGCCGAGTTGGATGCGGTGCGAGTGGAGATGTCCGCGTCCGTCAACGCGGCGCGACACGAGGCCGAGGCCATCGTGCGGCGAGCCGAGGCGGCTGTCGGCGAGTGCCGGGCCGAGGCTGCGCGGCGCATGGCAGCCCGTGAAGCGGAGGCGATGCAACGTGCGCTCGACGCTCGGGTTGCCCATGAGGCTGAAGCGGCGCGTCAGGCGCAGGAGGCAGCGCGTCAGGCGCAGGAGGCACGCCAGGCTGAGTTCGTCCACGAGGCGCGCCGGTCCACGCTCCTGCGTCAGGCCGAGGCTGCGCGTCAGGCAGAGGCTGGGCGTCAGGCCGAGGCTGGGCGTCAGGCAGAGTTCGTCCAGCGCGGCCCACGAGGCCTTCGAAGCCCGAGCCGCTCGTGACGCATCGCCTCAGGGTGCATTGCCGTCTCCGATCGCCCCGATGCCCCCCTCGCAGGCGACCGTGCAGCGGTCGGCGTTCACCTCGATCGCCGACGCATCCGCGCTGCCGCCGGATCCGATGCCACTGAGGTCTCCCACGGTCGACCAGCGGCGACCGAGTCGGGTGGCCGACGGGCTGCTCGAGACCGACCTCCGCCACGAAGCTGACGTCCCGACCGGTCGCATCCCGCTGACACCGGGCGTCGGCGCTGCGTCTGCACGATCCGACGATGCCCACCCGCTGGTCGCTCCGGCGGTGCGAGAGGTCCCGCACGTGATCGAGACCCGCCTCGTCGTCGACTCCGAGGCGTTTGCTCGGGTCTTTGCCACGGCAATCGCATCGGTCGTCCAGGAGCGCGTGCACGACCGGCCGGTCATCGCCTCGTCGCCGCCGGCACACGTGATGACCGTTGGCGGGCTGCAGACCTACGCCATGGCGCCGCACATGATGCAATCGCCAGCGGTTCCGGTGAAAGCAGCCGGTGGGTTCTGGGCCAGTGCTCGACATCTCGACGTGTTGCTGCTCGGGTTCACCACCGTGATCGTGCTCGTCGTCCTCGCTGCCTGGCTCGCGTAGTCGCCATGACTTCGGTCATCCGTCCCGCCCACGACACGGGCATCGAACCAGCAGCAGCGGCCGCGAGCCCTCACCGAGCGACTCGGTCGGAGCGAGAAGGTCTTCACCGGCGGTACGTTCGCGAGCGGACTCGTGGTGCTCGCGATCATGGTTGCCGTCGGCCTCTTCCTCGCGATCGAGGCGACGCGATGCGCTCGGCAGGGTCGGCTTCTCGTTCCTGACGACGTCGATGTGGGAACCCGACCGCGGCGAGTTCGGCATCGCCGCCGTGCTCACCTTCACCGTGCTCATCGCGCTCGTCGCGGTCGTCGATCGCGCTCGCCGATCTCGATGGGCACCGCGCTGTTCATCACCGAGGTCGCGCCCGACGTCGGCTGCGGTCGTCGCTCGTCGCGCTGGTCGACCTGATGGCGGCGGTGCCGAGCGTCGTCTACGGCCTGTGGGGCCTGTACCTCCTGCAGGGCCAGATCGCTCGGCCTGTCGCGCTGGATCAACACCTGGTTCGGCTGGATCCCGTTCTTCGACGTCGACGGTGCCGATCCGAACAGCCCGCTGTCGAGCGCCACGCGTGTACACCGCGTCGACGTTCATCGCCGGCGTCGTCGTGGCGATGATGGTGATGCCGATCCAGTGCGTCGGTGATGCGCGAGGTGTTCTCGCAGGTGCCGATCGGCGAGCGCGAGGGCGCGTTCGCGCTCGGCTCGACCCGCTGGGGGATGATCCGCGTCGTCGCCGCTGCCGTTCGGCCGCGGCGGCATCATCGGCGGCACGATGCTCGGTCTCGGCCGGGCGCTCGGCGAGACGATCGCCGTCCTGCTGATCATCTCGCCGCGCTTCGACATCAACTTCCACGTCCTCGAGGCGGGCAGCAACTCGGTGTCGAGCCTGATCGCGCTGCGCTACAGCGAGGCGTCCGGGCTTCGGCCTGTCGGCGCTGATGGCGGCTGGCCTCGCCCTGTTCGCGATCACGCTCGTCGTCAACTTCACCGCGTCGTGGTTCGTGGCCCGGTCGCGTTCGGGAGCGAGCAGCGAAGCATGACCGATCTCGATCGAACGCCGACGACGCATCGACGGACGCTCGACCGACACGCCAGTCGCGCGATCGACGGTGCACGACCCGACGAGCCACGCCGCCTCGGACCCGATGCCCGCGTCGGCACCGGGCTCGCCGGCGCCGCGACGCCGCGATCGACGTCAGCTCGCGTCCGCGATCGCGACTGCTGGTCGGTCGGCGCGCTGGTCAGCGCGCTGTGCACCACGCTGCTGCTGTTCGGCCGGCTCACGCCGCTGTCGGGCAAGCTCGGCTTCGTCGTCGTCGGCTTCGTCGTCTTCCTCGTCGACCTACGCGCTGCTCGTGTCGCTCACCGAGAACCGCCCGGCGGTGATCGACCGGGTGATGAGCGGTGCTGCTCACCTCGGCCGCGCGTGCATCGCCGGCATCGCGCTGTTCTCGGTCGTCGTCTTCACGCTCTGGCGCGGGTCGCGACGGCGCTGATGCACGTCGAACCTCTACACCGAGGACATCAGCGTCGACCGGCCCGCTCGACCCGCTCGACGATCGGCGGCATCGCCGCACGCCATCGTCGGCACGCTGATCATGATCGACGCTGTCGCTGATCTTCACCGTGCCGCTCGGCGCTCGCCTGCGCGGTGTTCCTCAACGAGACCGCAGGCCGGTTCGCCGAACTCGTGCGCACCGTCGTCACCGCGATGACGGCGCTGCCGTCGATCCTCGCCGGCCTGTTCATCTTCGCCACCTGGATCCTGATCCTCGGCTTCGAGCGGTCCGGCCTCGCCGCGTCGATCGCGATCAGCATCATGATGCTGCCGATCATCATCCGGTCGGCCGACGTCGTGCTGCGGCTCGTGCCCGGCAACCTGCGCGAGGCCGTCCGCCGCGCTCGGCGCGCCGCAGTGGCGCACGGTGTGGCACGTCGTGCTGCCGACCGCCCGGTCGGGCCTCACCACGTCGGTCATCCTCGGCGTCGCCCGCGGCATCGGCGAGACGGCGCCGGTGCTGCTGACGTCGGGCATCACGCGTCGACGATGAACCTCAACCCGACGCAAGGACCCGATGGTGTCGCTGCCGCTCGCGACGTTCGAGTTCGTCCGGTCGCCCGCAGCCGACACTCAGATCGCCCGCGGCTTCGCCACCGCAGCGGTGCTGATGGTGCTCGTGCTGGTGCTGTTCACGCATCGCCCGCATCCTCGGCGGCCGGCCGGCCGGCCGCCTGTCGAAGCGCCAGGCCCGGCGAACGGCGCGCCCAGTCGGCCGAGCGACCTCGCACGCATCGAGGCGCGCGACGCCAGCGGCCGTCCGACGTCGCAGGTCGACTGCATGCACGCCGACCGACGCTCGTGACTCGAGACGACCGTCGCGACGTCCGCCGACGCGCGTCGCTGGTCGCTCGTCGTGGTCGGTCGTGCTGCCGCTGGTCGCTCGTCGGCGTCGGCTCCGACGTGCCGTCGACGCGCAGCAGAGCTACCAGCGCATCTCCGGCGAGGGCTCGTCGTGGGCGGCCAACGCCATCGATGCGATGCGCGTGAACGTGAAGCAGTTCGGCATCACCGTCGACTACAACCCGAGCGGTCGACGGCCGGTCGCAAGAACTTCCTCAACGGCACGGTCGACTTCGCCGCCTCCGACATCCCGTTCCAGTTCGAGCCCGAGGACGGCTCGGCGCCCGAGAACCCGGCGCCGGGCAGCTACGCCTACATGCCGGTGACCGCCGGCGGCACGGCGTTCATGTACAACCTGAAGATCAACGGCCAGCGGGTGACGAACCTGCGGCTGTCGGGCGAGAACGTCGCCAAGATCTTCACCGGCGCGATCACGATGTGGAACGACCCGGCGATCCAGGCCGACAACCCCGGCCTCGCGATGCCGGCCCGCGCGATCGTGCCGGTCGTCCGCTCCGATGGCTCGGGCTCGACCGCGCAGTTCACGCAGTGGATGATCGACCAGCACCCGGCGATCTGGAACGACTACTGCGAGCGATCGGGCCGCGCCCCGGCGTGCGGCGTTCACCTCGTTCTACCCGACGATCGCCGGGATGATCTCCCAGTCCGGCGACCTCGGCGTCGCCGGCTACGTGAGCCAGGGCTTCGCCGAAGGCGCGATCGGCTACGTCAACTACTCGTACGCGCTCGGCGTCGCAGTTCCCGGTGGCGAAGGTGCTGAACGCCGCCGGCTTCTACACCGAGCCGACGCCGGAGAACGTGGCCGTGTCGCTGCTGCAGGCGCGGATCAACACCGACGAGAGCAACCCGGCGGTGTACCTCACCCAGGACCTCGACGGGCGTCTACACCGACACCGACCCGCGCAGCTACCAGCTGTCGTCGTACTCGTACCTCATCCTGCCGACGAAGGTCGGCGGTCAGTTCAACGAGGCCAAGGGCCGCACGCTCGGCGCGTTCGCCTACTACGCGATGTGCCAGGCGCAGCAGCAGTCGGCGTCGCTCGGCTACTCGCCGATGCCGATCAACCTGGTCGAGGCGAGCTTCGAGCAGATCCGCAAGATCCCTGGCGTCGTAGGTGCAGAACATCGACATCACCGCAGTGCAAGAACCCGACGTTCTCGGCCGACGGCACGAACGTGCTCGCCGAGAACGCGCCGCAGCCGCAGGCGTGCGACCAGCAGGGCACGCGACGCAGTGCCCGAACGGCACCGGCGGCCTGTCGAACGTGCCGACCGCGGTTGCGGCATCTGCGGCGGCGACGCCGGCTGCCGGCGGTGGGACCACGGTGCGGCGGGGACGCCGGCTGCCGGTGGTGGCACCGACTGGTGCGGCGGGGACGCCGGCTGCCGGTGGTGGCACGACTGGTGCGGCGGGGACGCCGGCTGCCGGTGGTGGCACGACTGGTGCGGCGGGGACGCCAGCAGCGACGGCGGTACGACGGGACGCTGCGCCGGTGTCACGGTGCTCGACGCGGCTGGCGCACCGATCGATGCGGTGACCGGCGCTCCGATCGACCCGGCAGCGGTCGGAGCGGCCGGTCGGCGACGCGTGTCCGGCGCCTGCGACCCGGACACGGGTGTGTGCGCCGCTTCGGGCGGCCCAGTTCAGGCGGCGGGTGCAGCAGCATCCGCTGCCGTCGGTCCGATCGCTGCGACCACGCTGCCGAAGGGGTCGGGCTGGAACGCGTCGCTGGCACTCGTGCTGCTGATCGTGCTCCTCACCATCGGCGTTGTGCTGGCGCCAGCGCTCGCGTGGCGCCACTTCTCCGAGGACGCAGACCGCATGACGTCGGGCGCATCCGCGGCGCCGCGCCGTGGCTCTCGGTCCGGTGGTGATCGCGTCTGGTCGGATCGTTGCGGCCAACACCAGGGTGCCGCTGCGCCCGAAGCCGGGAAGCCAGGGCACCGACACGGCGCTTCCGCTCACCGACTCGGCGGTGACGCGTCAGAGGGCCGCGGCGCATTCGCCGACCTCGAGATCACGGTCAACCAGACGAAGAACCTGACGAACCAGGCGGTGTCGGTCACCTGGACAGGCGCAACGCCCACGATCGACAGCGGTGGCAGCAGGTTCGGTGAGAACTACCTCCAGATCTTCCAGTGCTGGGGCGACGACGACGGCACCATTCGCTGACAACCCTGGCCCACCACCGGAGCAATGCCAGTTCAGGGCGCGGCGACCGGCCAGTACGGCGGTCTCGGCGGGCAGCGGTTACCCGCTCGGGCACTCGATGACTCGCGTCATCTCGGCCAGCTTCTGGCCCGAGTATCGAGCCCGGCGCACGCGGCGTGCTCGACACCAGATCAGGACGTGTCTGGCTGCCATTCCGAGCAGTGAGCGGCACGAACGTCGACTATCCAGGACGATCCGACCTTCAACCCTGGTCTGCAGGGTGGGAACTACTGGCTGAACCCCTACTTCAACATCATCACGACCAACGAGATCCCCGGCGCCCATACCGGTCTCGGACGGCACGCGGCGCCGAACTGTTCCAGGTCGACACGGGCCAGCAGTCGCCGGGGCTCGGGCTGCGGCCAACGAGTCGAGCCGTTGCCCGACGGCACCAGACGGTCCCGAAGTGCTGGATCGTCGTCGTTCCTCGCGGAGGCGCCGATGGCCGAGAACGCCGGCACGCCGATTCGAGGACGAACGCGCGACCACGGTCGGCGTCACGACGTCACCGTTGCGCCGCATCGGTGTGGAAGAACCGCATCGCTGATCCCGATCGAGTTCAACCCGGTCGACTCGCCGTGCTCCCTCGCCGATGTCGAGCGACGCATCGTCGGGCTCGGAGATCGCCTCGCTCGCCGTCGCCAGTTGGCAACCGGCGCTGTGCACGGCTGGCGCCTGCCCCCGTTCTCGTACTCGACTGTCGGCGATTCGTCGGCCCGTCAACAGCTCGCATCTCCACGGGCCGGCGCACCGGGCATGGTCGTCGTCTCGCGGCCGATCAGCGGGGGATCGGCGGATCCTGCGAGTCCGGTGGTGTACGCACCGCTGACGCGTGTCGGGGCTCGTGATCGGATTCAACATCGAGCGAATCCCGAAGTTCGATGCGCCAGAGGGTCGAACAGCGATCGCGGGGGTCCGCGTCGCGGAACTGAACCTCACGCCGAGACTCGTCGCGAAGCTGCTCACCCAGTCGTATCGGGGCCAGGTGATGGTGGGGAACGACGACCCGAAGTACAGCTGGGATGACGACAACCCGATTCACCTGAATCTCGATCCGGACTTCCTGCGATTCAACCCGGAGTTCGAGCTCCTTCGGACGGACCAACCGTATCTTCGGCGGACTGCAGCTTCCGAGCGGGAACTCAGATGCAGCGGGTCAGGTGTGGGAATGGATACTGGCCGATCCCGAAGCTCGGACATGGTTGGACGGTCAGACCGACGAATGGGGCATGCGGGTGAATCCTGCCTATTCGACGAATCCGGCGATCAACCTCGACCGGGGCAGCGTTCGGCGACCCGCTCCCGACGTCGTTCCCGAAGGCTGATCCGTTCTGCTACGTGGGGGAGCCTCAGAAGGCCCAAGGGTCGACTGCAATGATCTCCCCGCCGCCGTTGTGCGGAACGGACTGGATGCCCTACAACCGTGGTCTCCTCGACGGAGCTCGGGTCGCCCGTGCGGCAAGTGACGGCGCTCGCATCAATCGGAACACGTTCGCGATTTCGGCCGGCGACATCTGGAAGCGCGCTGAGGCCCAGTTCCTCGGCCAGCGTTCGATGCTGACGTTCACCGACAGCGCGTCGGCATCGCGATTCGGTCTCCAGATGGCGCGGTCTCAGTCGATCGGGTGACAACGGCAGCACACGGACGTTCGTCGCTCCCAACTCTGCCGGACTGACGCTCGGCGTGTCCTCGATGCAAGCGAAGTTGGAGCCGACGTTCCTCGAGCCCGTGCCGATGGCGGATGTGCCAGGTGCTTATCCCCTGACGGTCGTCACCTACGCCGCCACCAAACCGTTGTCGCTCGACGCAACCGGACGAACGGAATACGCGGCGTTCCTGGACTACGCGGCCGGGCCTGGTCAAGTATCGGGCAGCGAGTACGGAGAGTTGCCTTCCGGATACCTTCCACTGCCGGCAGAGCTCCGGTCGCGAACGACTGCTGCAGCCGTCGAGGTTCGCACGATGGCGGCGCCATCCCCGACGACCACAACCCCGCCGCCCGCCGCAGTGGAACCCGCGTCCGTCGTTGTGTCGAGTCAGCCGTCTGCTGCCGGGGGTGGTGCAGGGGCGGTCGGTTCATCCGCCGCATCCACCACGTCCGGAGGTCGTCCGTCGTCAGGTTCTCCTGGCTCGTCTGCTTCCTCCGGCTCCTCGGGTTCCTCCGCTCAGCCGACGGGTGAGGTGGCGCCCGAGACCACCGTCGAGGTGCCCTCGAGCGAGGTACCGGATACCACTGTTTCGTCATCGTCCGCGACGAGTGATCGATCGGTGCCACCGACTACCGCTGCACAAGTCGCGATGACCCCGGCAAGCGATCCCGGTACGTCCCGGTTCGTCGTCGTCGGCGTGGGAGTTCTCGCGATCGCGGGGGCGCTGGGATCGCTCGAGATCACCAAGCGAACACGACGTATCCCGGCCGCGATCGGGTCATTGGAGCAGGTTCATGGCGTGTGACAGATCGTTCTTCCGCAAGGCCAGGTGGGGCGTTCCGATGTTCGGCGCCCTGGCTTCGGTGCTTCTCGGCTCGTCGGCAGCGACTGCGGGCACGACCGATGGCGAAGCAGTCGACGGCGGCGATGTCGTCATGGTCGACGCGTCAGGCCGGGCGTTGTCGAGCGGCAACAGCGAAGCGAAGTTCACTTTTCGACTCCCGGTAGGGGCTGAGTGTCCCGGTGACAGCGCCAACGACCAATGGCGGTGGCAGACGTTCGTCATTCCCGCAGAGACGGAGATCGACGACATCGTCTGGGGCGTCCTCGGGCCCGAAGGCGATGGCCAGGCAGCGCTGTACGACACCTTCTCCCGATACCTCAGTCATCAGAACCTTCTCCCCAACCAGGTGGCTGGCGAACCGGGCAAGTTGCCGACGTTGCCATTCATGACGTTCAGCAACTTTCCACAGGGCTACCTCGCGGATGGCACGTACCGCATCGGTGTGGCATGCACCCTGCAGCGTGCCCCGTCGATCTTCTGGGATGCCGAATTCGTCGTCGAATCATCGAACGAGGGAGGGTCGGCCGGATTCGTCTGGGCATCTCCGACGGCGCCGAGCGGAGCGGCCTCGGCTGATCCCCCCGAACCACCATTCAACTGGCAGCCCATCGGAGCCTCGGTGGTCGCTGCAGCATCGTTCGCCGGTGCCTTCCTGCTCTGGCGTTCAGCGAGACCTACTTCCCCCCGAAAGGAACGGCCGTGACCTCTCCCGCCCAACCCGTCGCCCGTCGAAGAGCCCGTGATCTCGCCCGGGCCGCAACAGCACTGGCGGCCGTCATGCTCGGCCTCACCAGCCTGGAGGCGTTCGAGGCCGTAGCGCTCCCTGCGGGCACCGCGCCAGTGGCCGGACAGGCCCTCAGCGTGCAATCGGGCTCGACCGCCTCCACGTTCAACGTTCAGTTGGCAACAGGTTCGAACGCCTGCCCAGGTGACTCGGCAACCGGCGGATTCAGGTGGAACTCCTACATGGTGCCCGCCGCGGTCGACCCTGCGACTCTGACGTACGGTACGTCGGGACCGATCGCGCCAGCGGTCGGCACGTTCACCCAGCCGTTGTACAGCTCGGTCAACGCGCCTCTTGTGAACAAGAACACGGCGCCCGACACGGCTGTAGTCATCGGCGTCGGCGTGGTGAGCTTCAGTGCGTATCAGTTCCTGCCGGGCGGTGTGCCCAACGGTACGTACCGAATCGGCATCGTGTGCACGAAGGACGGTCAGACCGAGCGGTTCTGGCAATCCCAGGTGACGTTCGTCGGCGAACCGACGGCGTTCAACTGGACGGTGGACGCGGGGTCGACCACGACGACTGTGGCAGGTGCCACGACGACGACCGTCGCAGGTGCCACCACCACGACCGTGGCAGGTGCCACCACCACGACCGTGGCAGGTGCCACGACCACCTCGACCGTGAGGCCGACGACGACGACCTCGGCCACGACGTCGACCTCGACGGCCGTGACAGCCACGACCACGACCGCGGTCGCTGTGGCCAGCGCCGGGCCGACGTCGACCATTGGCTTCTCGTCGCAACCGGTTGCTTCGGGTGGCTTCAACTCAGGTTCCGCCATCCCCGTGACCGGCCCGTCTCACGCAGTGATGATCGCAGTCTGGGCGATCCTGCTCCTCGTGTTCGGTCGGATGGCCGTTCTGTTGGCTCGACCGATCCCTGTGATCGTGGCTGATCGATGACCGTGGCGGCCCTGGCCACTCGCTCGCGGCTGGCCCGCTCGCTCGTCGCCCGAACTCGCCCCCGACCGGCGAAGAGCTCGTCGCGTGGCACCGAGGTGCCGCCGCTCACGCCTCGCCTGCAGCTCGCCCGATCGGTGTTGGTGATGGTGCTCGTGCTCTCCGTGTCGCTGTTGTTGCACCTCGGCTTCGTGAGTTCGTTGCAGCAGCGGGCTGCGCAGGGCCGGGCCTACAACGCGTTCCGCGCCGAGCTGGCTCGGGGGACCGCGCCTATCGGTCCGACGGACGCCGACGGCGCGGAGCTCCTACTCGGGAAGCCGGTCGCCTACCTGGAGATCCGATCGATCGGATTGGAGCTCGTCGTCGGTGAAGGCACGACTGCCGAGGTGCTCTTCGACGGTCCGGGTCACCGGCGGGACACGCCCCTGCCGGGTCAGGTGGGCACGAGCCTGATCCTCGGGCGCAGCGCTGCGTACGGCGGTCCGTTCGGTCGGATCGATCAGCTCGTCGTCGATGACAAGATCACCGTCACCACCGGCCAGGGCGTGTTCGACTTCCGAGTAGTCGGCGTGCGATACGAAGGCGATCCGCTGCCTGCACCTGTCGCCGCAGGTGCAGCGCGCCTCACCCTGCTGACCTCGGCAGGTCCGAACTTCTTCCCTGGGGGCATCCTCCGAGTCGACGCTGAACTCGACGGACAAGCCGTCGTCGGCCCGGCGCGCGCGATCAGCTCTGCGACGCTCCCCGACGCAGAGCGTCCCTTGTCGAATCAGACGAACACAATCTGGGCGCTCGCGCTCTGGATGCAGGCGCTGATCCTCCTGTCGGTCGGTGTGATCTGGGGATGGCTGCGATGGGGCCGAGCCCAGGCCTGGATCGTGTTCACGCCTCCTCTCGCGCTCGTCGGCCTGTCGGCCTCCGGCGAGTTGGCCAAGGTTCTGCCGAACCTCCTGTGATGTCACCCGTCGACGCCGCCGCCGGATCGGTCCGGCCCAACACCCTTCTTCGAGGAGTTGATCCTTTGTCAGTCGATCCGACAGCGATGTCCCGGCAACGAGCGGGCGCCGACCGATCCGAGCACGAGCGGGCGTCGTTCCCGAACGGCTCGGTGGTCCAGGTGGTGGGTGGCGATGCGCGTCTCGCCGATGCCATCGTCATCGACGTCCACCCTGCACGCGTGACCGTGACCGACCGGCGCATCATCGCGATCGACGGCGACGTGGAATGGTCGTGGTATGCGGAGGACCTCGAACTCGTGGTCCACGGGCGCCACGAAGCATGGTCGATCCTGGTCGTCCGCGACATCTCCGACTTCGGTGTGGCGGTGCCCCTGGCCGACGCCGACGCCTTTCGCCGAGCGGTCGGTGAGCTGCCGCACGTGATGGTGGTCGCTCAGGCACCGTTGGCACGGCAGGCCTTGTTCGATCCCGGAACGGTGGTCGATGCGCCGTCGGCTCCGGCTCCGCTGCCCCGCGGGCCGGTGCCGACGCTCACGGATGTACCGGTCGCGCCAGCACCGACTGCGGATGTCACCTCACGGATGCCACTGGTACCACCCGCTGCCCCGACCGCGCCGACCGGTGGGGTCTTGCCCCCTTCCGTATCCACCGATGCACCCCTTCTCATCCTCGGGGAGCCGACGGTGGTCGTCGAACGTCGATTGGTCGCCAAGCCCGGTCCGCCGGCAGGGCCGCCACGCCTCGCGGGATCGTCCGCGTCGGGCGGTGTGCCGGGCACGTCCGGTGACGAACGGAAGCGATTCGGGCTGCGTGGTCGCCAGCCTGCAAGTTCGATGGCAGACCTCTCGCACCTCGACGCACTCGCTGGCATCGATGCTCGCAACATCTCGGCGTGGTTCGGCAACCACCAGGTGCTCGACCGCGTGTCGCTGAACATGGAGGCCGGCAAGGTGACCGCACTCATCGGCCCGTCGGGCTGCGGCAAGTCGACCTTCCTGCGCATCCTCAACCGGATGCACGAGATGATCCCCGGCGCGCAGATGGGCGGCGAGGTGCTGCTCGACGGCCACGACATCTACGACCCTGAGCGCAAGCTCACCGACGCCCGTCGCGAGGTGGGCATGGTGTTCCAGAAGCCGAACCCGTTCCCGGCGATGTCGATCTACGACAACGTGCTCGCCAGCTTCCGGCTCACCGGTATGAAGGCCACGACCGCACTGAAGGACGAGATCGTCGAGGCGTGCCTCGCCAAGGCCGGTCTGTGGAACGAGGTCAAGGATCGGCTCCGCCAACCCGGCGGTGGGCTCTCCGGTGGCCAGCAACAGCGGCTGTGCATCGCCCGCGCGCTCGCGATCAGGCCGCGGGTGCTGCTGATGGACGAACCGTGCTCGGCGCTCGACCCGACGTCGACCCGCCGCATCGAGGAGACGATCATGCAGATCGTGTCGGAGGTGACGATCGTGATCGTCACGCACAACATGCAACAGGCCGCCCGCGTGTCCGAGCCACTGCGCCTTCTTCCTGGCGGAGCAGGGCACGCCAGGGGTGATCGTCGAACACGGGGCGACCGACGCGATGTTCAGCGACGCCGCAGGACCCGCGGACGCTACGACTACGTGAACGGTCGCTTCGGCTGACCTGACCGAATTCGCGGTGTCGACCCGCCGCCTCGATCCTGACCCCGTGAGTTTCGGGGACCGCAGGCCCGCGCCGGACCGAGCGTGGTCGTGAGCAGCGCGCGCCAGGATACGTACCCGTGCGTTGTTTCGGCGATCGAGACGGGCAACTTCGCGACGTGACTGGACATCCGGCGCCGCGAAGATTCCGTCGTTTACCTGGTACTTCAGCATCGTCGACTGTGGCCCAATCCGACGTGGAGGTGGGTGTCCGGCGAGCGGCAGGCGACGGCAGGGTGAACACTCGGACACCACGCTCCGTGTTCATCTTGAGGCCACGTAGACGACAGTTGGCCCTGTCACGATCCCCTCGCCTTGATCGAAACAGGGCACACGACAACTTCCGAAGGGATCGTTCACCAACCATGATCAGTTCAACCAGCAAGAAGCGGGTCGCCTCCGGGCTCGCCGCAGCGGGCCTCTGTGCCAGCTTGATGATCGGGTCGGCCAGCGCTGACCCCGCCCAGTACGTGGCCCTCGTCGGCGCCGGCTCCGACACCACGCAAGACGTCATGAACGCCCTTGCCGGCCGTTCGCTCAACCGCCTGTTCACTCCCGTCGTCAGCAGCGCCGGCACCGGCGCCCAGCAGCTCGTCTCCTTCGACGCCCTTGGGCCCGGCGGCGCCGTGGGCGACTGCATCGTGCTCAAGCCAGGCGGTGGCCGCGTTCGAGCGTCCCAACGGCTCGGGGAACGGTCGTGAGGCGCTCAGCCGCGCCATCGACGTCGCCCCGGGGAACCGTTGGGGCGGGGCTGGCTGCGGCCTCCAGGACATCAGCGGCCAGATCGACTACGCCCGTTCGTCGTCGGGTCCGGGTGCCGGCAGCGGCACGCCGCTCACCTACATCCCGTTCGGTCGCGACGCGGTCGGCTCCGCGGTCTACCGCGCCAACGGGGCCGCTGTGACCTCGCTGACCCGAGCCCAGATCAACACCGCCTACACCACGGGCTCGGTCACGGTCGGCGG
This sequence comes from uncultured Acidimicrobiaceae bacterium, assembly GCA_963791635.1. Classification (GTDB taxonomy): domain Bacteria; phylum Actinomycetota; class Acidimicrobiia; order Acidimicrobiales; family Ilumatobacteraceae; genus VFMC01. The sequence continues at coordinate 14,253 of CAWBTC010000013.1, read as the reverse complement.
CGTGAAGATCATCCCGTGCGGCATCCAGGATGGCTCCGGCACGTTCACGTTCTGGAACGGCCGGCACGGAGCGACGGCAGCTCAGGAGATCTCCTCGACCGCCGTATGTCGCAACACCTTGGTCGGTAGCCAGTCCAACGGCCGACTGCAGGAGAACAACGGCGTCGAGCTCAAGGACGCCGGTGACGCCGTCGCCCTGCTTCCGGGCGAGGCCAACACCCAGGTGATCATTGGCTTCTCCGCCGGAGCGTTCATCTCCAAGTCCAATGGCGTGGCGCTGCCGGCGCCGCCGGCCGGTGTGACGATGGGCTTGCTCACCGATGACTCGCTCACCGGCGGCGGTGCGAACCTCGGTTCCCCCGTGTCCGGAACAGCACCGAACATGGTTCCGTCGACCACGTTCTTCTCGAACGCGACCTTCGGTCGTGACGTCTACAACGTGCTGCCGAGCACGGTCGTCGATGCGGCGATCCCGAACGCGGCGCAGTCGCTGTTCAAGGGCACCACCTCGGCGATCTGCCAGGCGACCGCGACCATCCAGACCATGGGCTTCTTGCCGCTGACCACGGGCTGCGGCTCGACCACCCTCCGCGGCCCGGCTGTTGCCGGAACGACCAACTGACCGTCTTCACGACTCAACTCCAAAGGATCTCAACAACTCATGAAAACCAAATCCCTCATCCGGGCTGCCGCAGCCCTGACGGCATTCGCCGCCGTGGCGTCGGTCAGCCTGGTCACCGGTATCGCTTCGGCGGCGCCGTCGCCGGGTGCCCTGGCGCTCGGGCCGGCTATCACCCCCAGCACCGCCAGCGGAACCAACTTCAACGTCACCTATCCCGCTTCGCCCAACAACGCCTGCCAGGGTGACTCGTCGTCGGGTGGATACCGAGTGAACACCTTCATGGTGCCGTCCTCGGTGGACGCGAGCACGTTGACCTACGGCGCCGGTGGTGTGATCGCCCCGGTGGGCGTCACGTTCGCCTCGCCGTTGTACAACGCGTCGAACACCGCGGTGGTGAACATCAACACCGCGCCGACAACCGGTGTGGTCATCAACGCCGGCACGTTCAACTTCAGCAACCTGCAGTTCCTCCCCGGCGGCGTTCCCGACGGTGACTACAAGATCGGTGTTGCCTGCACCCTCGCCGGTGCGACCACCCGATTCTGGGAGAAGGAGATCACCATCGTGGCGAGCGCAGGAGCTGGCCCCGCCAACTTCCGCTTCGGCACGCCGGCAATCTCCGCGGCACCGGCTGGCCTCACTGCAGTTGGTGGCGACGCCCAGATCACCGGCCAGTTCAACGCCGTGACCACGGCCCTCCCGGCCGTGACGGGTTACACCGTGACCGCGACCCCGACGGTGGGTGCGCCCGTGAGTGTCAGCGTGGCACCCGCTGCCAGCCCGATCAGCTACGCGATCCCGGGTCTGACCAATGGAACGGCTTACAGCGTGACGGTGATCGCGACCAACTCTGTTGGCCCGAGCGCCCCATCGACTGCCGTGAGCCCTGTGACTCCGAGCTTTGGCGTGGTCACCCCGGCCCCGGTCGTGGTTGCGGAGAACGGTCCGTCCCCGGTCACCGTCAGCTGGACGCCCAGCAGCGGCACGCCCTCGGGCGCCGCGACCCTGGTCAGCCACACGGTCACCTTCACCCCGGTCGGCGCCGCCGCTGTGATCGCACCGGTGACGGTGCTCGCGGGCACGAACTCGACAGTCGTGAATGGTGTCGTCGGTGACTTCTACACCGTCACCGTGGTCGGCAACTACTCCAACGGCCAAGTGACGGCACCCGGTATCGACACCTTCGGGTTCGTCAGCAGTCGAGTCATCGTTCAGGACATCACCGTCACCCGTCCCGCAGGTGCGCTCGTGCTCACACAGCGTTGCGGTGTGTACGGCTCGGCGATCGCCTACTCGGACAACGTGTTCGGCTCGCTCCCGCTGCTGCCGGCCACGACTGGTGCTGACCCGGACAACGACAACCTCACCCCGGCAGACGCGACCGACGACTTCTACAACACACTGCCCGGAGGCAGTGCCCCGAAGAACGACTCGGCCCCGTTCGACCCGAACGCCGGTGTGACCACCGACGACACCCTGTTCCCGCAGTACCCGTACCCGGTCGATGCGAATGGTGACTCGATCGCCACGTACCCGACCAACTGCGGTATCACCCTCGACACCCCGCGGTTGATCACCTCGGGCCCGCGGGCCGGTCAGTACTTCCGCACCACGGGTCGTATCGCTCAGCTGACCGTCGTCAACACCCAGAACATCGATACTGGTTGGACCCTCAACGGCACGATGGGCAACTTCAGCAACGGCACCGACTCGTTCTCGGGCAACCTCATGGGTTGGGACCCCGAGGTGACCTGGGATTCGCTGGGCAACCTCGACGGCTACGACATGACTGCCACCGCTGGTGGCCGCCGTCAGCCAGTGGCCAGCGCTTCGACAACCGGTCTGGGTGCGGCCTTCAACGCGACCAACACCACGCTGGCCTCGTCACTCGCCAAGTCTGACCCCCTTGACAGCCTCGGCATGGCCGTGATGGACGCCCGTTTGCGTCTGCTCATCCCCGTGGCTGCCGACAGCGGCATCTACAAGGGCGCACTCACCTTCACCATCGTCTGATCCTCGATCAGTCACGGGTGCTGATGAAGCACTCGTGTTGAATTCATGAAGCATCGACCGGCGGTGTGGAAGGTCCTCGGGCGTTCCACACCGCCGGTCACGTTTTCCCATGCCGTCCCCCCAACCACGACCGCCGTTCATCCGCACGACACCCGGTGTCCAGACGCGCTCGTTACCTTCGCGTCGTCCCGTGCAGCCCGTCTCCACCTCACTGACGCGCACGCACGATGTCTCGTCCACCCCCGCCGGGTCCACCCACCGAAGAGAGTGACCTCATGATGTTCCGTCCACGAGGCGCCCTGCGCGCCGTCGCCGCAGCCGGCGTACTCCTCACCGTTGGCGTTGCCGTCCTTGTCACATCGGTCGGTGCGAGCGCACCGCCGGTCGACTCCACGCCAATCGAGCCCACCACCGACGGCACGACGACGGATCAGCCGGCCGGGACAGACGGCCAGGTGGAGTTCGTGCAGAGCTGGACGCTCACCGCAGGCGGAGGGGCCGATGGCTCGGAGATCGGCAGCCGTCCGAACCTCACCTATCAGTTGGCCCCCGGCGCGGTGATCGAGGACTCGGTGGTGGTGTTCAACCTAGGAAACCTCCCGATGCTGTTCCGGGTCTATGCCACCGATGCGTTCAACAACGACAGCGGTGACTTCGACTTGATCACCGGCGACGAGGCCCCCGTTGACGCAGGCGCATGGATCGACCTCGTCCAGGATGAGATCGCCCTCGAGCCGGGCCAGCAGGCGACGATCCCGTTCACCCTCACCGTGCCGACGGATGCCCGTCCCGGCGACCATGTGGGAGCGATCGTCGCGTCGAACACCACCAGTGCCGACAGTGGCGGCGGCCAGGTCGTCGACGTGGAGCGACGAACCGGCACTCGCCTCTACGTCCAGGTCGACGGGCCGCTGCAGCCGGATCTGGCCGTCAGAGCGCTGTCCACCGACTACGACCACTCGGCCAACCCCTTGGGTGGATCGGCCGAGGTCACCTTCGTCGTCGAGAACCGTGGCAACGTGCGCCTCGGCGGCACGCCCGTCGTGTCGGTGGGCGGCCCGTTCGGCATCGGCAAGCGGGAGATCGAACTCCCGGCGATAGCAGAGCTGCTGCCCGGTCAGGAGATCGACTTCACCACCACGCTCGAAGACGTGCCAGCGCTCTTCCTCGACACCACCGTCGTGCGCATCGACACCGAGGACCCGGCCGAACGGGGCGGGGCAGAGGCGCTCGAGTTCACGTCGCGTTCGTTCGTGCCGCCGATCACCGTCTTGCTGCTGCTGATGCTGCTCGCCCTCGTCGTGCTCGCCCGTCGTGCCTTCGGTCGCCGCCGCGCCGCATCGATCCCGGTGGCTCCGATCGCGCGACCAATCGACGCTGGCGTCGACCCCCGGCGCGAGCCACAACATCAGTGACCATGAGGTGGCGGGCCGGGGCGCCTCCGTGGAGCCGGCCCTGGTCGATCGTGTCGATCGCAACGGTGTTGCTCTGGGTGGCGCCGTTCGCAGTGTCGGGAACCGGATCGGCGGCGCTCGCCCAGGCGAGCCCCGACTCGGTGCCGCAGGAGCAACCGGCGTCGCCGGAACAGGTTCCCGCCGGCGTTCCTGCTGAGTCCGTGCCTGCGACGCTGCCCGCCGAACCGAGTGGCGCACCGGTATCGGTGGAGATCCCGCCCCTCGGCGGGGGTGAGCTCCTCGGCCCGATCGTCTCGGTCGATGCGGCCGAGATCTCGCTCGGCGGCAGGGCAACGGTCACGCTCGACGGCTTCGGTTCCGCGTGGGCGACCGTGACGGTGTGCGGCAACGAGGCCCGTCGCGGGTCACAGGACTGCGACCAGTCGTCGAGCGTTGCCAAGGAGTTCCCACCAGACGGCTCTCCGATCCTGCTGTCGTACGTCGTCAACGCGCCTCCGGTGCCCTGCCCGTGCGTGCTGCGCGCGGTCGGCCGCGACACGAGCGAGGTCGCCATCTCGCCGATCACGCTGACCGGCCACTCGGTCGGTCCGCTCGTCGACCCGGTCGTCGTCGGTGAACTCGTCGAGGTGACCATCGAGGCCCATCCGCGATCGAGCGGTGTGCTCGATGCCCTCCGCGCCGAGCTCGGCGGTCGCACCGCCTACGAGGTGACGGTCAGCGTGCGCAACACCTCCACCACCGGTCTGCGCGACGTACGGTTGGCCGGGTCGGTGCAGCGTGGGAACGAAAACCTCGGCGACCTGTTGCTCGACGATCCGGGCGCGCTCGGCGTGGGCCAGACCTGGCGTCAGACAGTGGTGGCGGAGGTGCCGTCACCGTCGTTCGGAGAAGTGGAGTGGCACGTGCTGGCCAACGGCGCCGGGCCGGCGGTCGCCGCGGTCCGCATGACCTCGCATCGTCCCTGGTTGTTCATCTCACTGGTCCTGCTGATCGTGCTGAACATCTGCATCCTGCTGCTCCGTTGGCGCGTGCGCCGCCGCCGGGAGCGCGCCGCGGCACTCATCGAGGTCGGCGAGCTCGTCGATGCCGAACGGTCCCCGAGCGGTGGCAGCTACGCACGCGACTCGCCGGTGGAGGTGCCGGTGGGCGCCGACCGGTGAAACCGGCAGCTGCAGGAATCGCCGAGGCGAATCACGCCGTTCGTCCTTCGGCGACAGTCACGGGGCTGGCAGGTTGGTGCATTTGCCGTTCGGGCCGGCGGCGACGAGGCTATCGATCTGTACGGCCGTGAGCGCCACCTTCGCCACGGACGGTTCGTCGATCAGCCCGCGGAACCTGAATGGATCGCCGAGACCCGACTTGCTGCCGAGCCGGAACGGAACCCGAGTGGCAGGGCTCAAGGCGCCGACCGACGGGCCGACCTGCTCGGGGTAGCCGTCGACGTACAGAGTCGTCGCAGACTGGCTAAAGGTAGCGGCGACATGATGCCAGTCGCCGTCGTACAGGCTCGGGGCATCGAAGCGCAGTTCGACCGGCCGACGGGTGCTCGGGTCGTCGGTGGCCAGCACGAGCGTCGACGGTGGCGACAGGTACAACATGAACGATCGGGCAGCGTCGGCGTCCGGGGCGCTGCTCGGCTCCTCCCATCGACTCGCGAGCACCTGCACCCGCCCGATACCGGGGTCGATGGCGGGGTCGAGGGGCTTCAGCCACATCTCCACCGTCAGCCCCGTGCTCACCGTGCCGAGCGCTGCGGCTTCGAGATCGGTCGTGGGACCGAGATCGAAGCCACGGCCGAACAACGCCTCGCCGAACGCCGTAGAGCCGGTGAGGTCGGGCCCGATCGCCGCAGAGAGGTTGTCGGTCCCCGTCCACCAACCGAGCAGATCCGCGGGATCGACCGCGCATCCCGGCACGCCGACGCCGATGTCGGCGGCGGCGGGACGAACCACACCGCTGACCCCGACGTCGATCGGGCCAACCAACAACACGGGGAGCAGCAATGGGAGGCACCGGCCGAGCGAACGCAATCTCATCGGGTGCCAGCGTGCAACATCGACGGCTGCTCCGTCGTCCACGCAGCGAAGGTTCATCGCTCCTCGTCAGGAGTTCATCCCGATGCCCCGTGGCCGTCCATGGACCGTTCACGGGGCCGTCACCTCGGCCGCGTACCTTTCGCCGCGTCAAGACGCCGGCCCTGCCGGCACGAGTGAGGACAACCCGGATGCCCGCACGTCAACCGTCGAACCAGCCTGCACCGAGCACCCCGCGCCGGTCGGTGAGCGTGCTTGGTTCGTTCGCTCGCGCCGGGTTCGCACTGTCCGCTGCGCTGTTCGGCCTCAACCTTGCGTGGGCCCTGCCTGCGTCGGGCGATCCGATCGATCTGGTGAACACCCGGGGCATCAAGATCAGCCCGTCCTTCGGAGACAGCTCGACGGAGATCGCGCTCACGTTGACCTCACCCGACAACATCTGCCCAGGCGACACGACGACGGGCAACTTCCGCTGGACGACGTTCATGATGCCGGTCGCGGTCGACATGGCGACGATGACCTACAACAGCCAGGGTCCGATCGCGCCGAGAGGCGTGAGCTTCGCGTCGCCGTTGTTCAGCTTCAGCGACCTCGCACCGCTGGTCGACAGGAGCACGGCGGACGGCACCGCGCGCATCGTCGGCACGACCACCGTCGGGTTCCGCGGGTTCACGCCGGGTCGGGTGGCAGCAGGGCAGTACAAGATCGGCTACGCCTGCATCCAGGAGCCGTCGCCCGGCAGGCCGGCCATCACCCACCGCTTCTGGCAGTTCATCCTGACGATCACCCCGAGCCCGACGGGCGGTCCCGCTCAGTTCGTCTGGACGAGTGAGACACTCCTCCCCACGACGACCTCGCCGACGACCTCGGCGCCCACCTCCACCGTCGCGCCGACATCGACGTTGGCACCCACCTCAACGGTCGCGCCGACCTCGACCCTCGTGCCAGCCACCACGGTCGCGCCGACGTCGACCCTCGCGCCGGCCACCACGGTCGCGCCGACATCGACGCTCAGCCAGGGAGTCAGCGTCGGTGTGACCTCCACCACCGCAGCGCCGGCCACGACGACCACGCCGACCACGATGGCGACCGGTTCTGTGACGACCACGTCGGCAGCAACGACGACGACAGCGCTCGTCGCCTCCGCTGCGGCGGTGCCGGCGACGGCTGCACTCCCGGCCGGCGCAGGTCCTCTGAGCTCCTCGTTCCCGGCCGGCTCTGCACTCCCGCGAACCGGATCGAGTCACGTCGGACGTCTGATGGTGTCAGGCCTGCTGTTCGTGTACTTCGGCTCGGTGGTGGTCGTCACGTCGCGCCGTCGCCATGCTCGAGCGATCCGACCTCGGTGACCTGGGCGCCGACCGACCGCACGGTCGGTCGGCCGCGATGCCGCGGCGCGGTCGTCAGCAGAAGTCCTCTGATTTGCGGCTGACCGTCCATGAGTCGTTCACTGCAGCGTCACCTGCGCCTCCTACGGTGCGACGGCGCGGACGGCGACCCGGTCTCTCGATCGCTCGACCGTGATCGACGCTGCCCGATGGGCTCGAAAGGGACGACGATGACCATTCAGACGCCACGCGTCCGACCGCGCCTTCGAGACGCAGCGACGGCAGCGACCTTGCTGTCGGCAGTGATGCTCGTATTGAACATCGGCGCACTCCCGACCGCCGGTGCACTCCCGGCGGGAGCTTCACCTGCGGTGCCCGGCATACGGATCAACGTGACGAGCGGAAGCACTGCGACGACGTTCAACATGTCGTTCGTGACCGGCACCAGCGGCCCCAACAACGTATGCCCGGGGGATTCGGCGTCGGGCGGCTATCGGTGGAACACCTTTCTCGTTCCGGGTTCGGTGGACGCAGGTGCGTTGAACTACAACGCGTCCGGACCCGTCGCTCCATCGGGAGTCGCGTTCGCACAGCCGCTGGTCAGTTCGGTGGGAGCGACAGTCATCAATCGCAACACCGCACCGAGCACGGCAGTCGTGATCGGCATTCCGGTCCTGAGCTTCAGCGCCTTCCAATTCTTGCCTGGCGGCATCCCGCCGGGCGCGTACAAGATGGGAATTGCGTGCACGCTCGGCGGAGTGACTGAGAAGTTCTGGGAGCTTCCCATCAGCTTCGCCTCGACCGGCCCCGCTGACTTCACCTGGACGATGGCAGCTCCTGTCGCATCGACAACCACGACCACGGCGGCTCCGACGACCACGCTCACTCCCGTCGCCACCACCGTCTCGGGGACGACGCTCGTGCCGCCGACGTCGACCAGTGTCCCGCCGGCCACCACGTTCCCGCCGTTCGCGAATCCGCCCACCACGCTGCCGGGCGTCAGCGCAACGACTGTGCCGGTGGGGCCAACGACGACCACTACAGACGGCACGAGTACTGCCACCACCACCACCACCTCGCTGAGCAGCACCGTGTCCACCATCACGCTGCTGCCGATCCCGACTTCGACCGCGGTGTCGGTCGCGTCGTCAGTTCTCGCCGCAGCGACGACCACCACGACGTCGCCGTCGGCCACCTTGACCACGACGACGACCGCGTCGACCACGACCGCAGCGGCGCCCACCACGACGACCATCGCTCGTTCGACCTCCACGACCGCAGCGGCGACCACCACGACCACCACGACGGCTTTCACCACGACGACGATCGTGGGGTCGGGTGGCGTCACCACGACCACGACCACGACCACGGCCTCGTCGTCGTTCGCGCCGGTGGTGTCGTCGAACTCGGCGTCGGGAGGGTTCACCTCGTTGCCGGTCACCGGCACCAACCGCACGATGGGCATCGTGCTGTGGTCGGTGTTGCTCATGGTCTTCGGCCGGATCGAAGTCCTGCTGTCCCGGCCAGCGGCGACGACGAAGGCCTGACGGGTTGCGTGTCGGACGGGCCTCGCGACTCGCCCGACACCTCGCCGATCGAAGCGCGCCCTTCATCGACCCCAACGGTTGGCCCGGTCCGCGGCGGGATGGCACCCGCAGCGTCACGCCTCGCTGGTCCGCGGCGGCCTCAGGAAGACTCGGGAGGGGAGTGGTCCCAGGCCTGCAGGCGGCGCAGCAGGCTGCGCTTCTTGTGCTGATGGTGCTGCATCCGGCCAGGATCGAGTCGAGCGTGCGGATCGCGTCGATGATGTGTGGGCCCTTGTTGAGCATCACGCACTCGGCCCGCTCCGACATCGCAGCGTCGGTGATCTCGGCCCGCGAGGCCTGACCCGTGCGGGCGAGGGTGTCGAGCACCTGGGTGGCCCAGATCACTGGCACATGTGCCGCCTCGCACGCCCACAGGATCTCTTCCTGCACCTCGGCCAGCCGCTCGAACCCGACCTCGACGGCGAGGTCGCCCCGAGCGATCATCACGCCCACCTTGCGACTGCGCATCGCGGTGAGCAGCAGTTCGGGGAGGTGTTCGAACGCCGCGACGTTCTCGATCTTGAGGACCAGGCCGACGTCGTCGGCATCGCGCCGATCGAGCTCGGCCTGGAGCCGCTCGACGTCGGCCGGATCGCGGACGAACGAGAGGTTCACCATGTCGGCATGCCGTGCGACGAAGTCGAGGTCGGCGAGATCTTTCGCGGTGAGCGCATCGAGTCGCAGGTCGGTGTCGGGGAAGTTGATCCCCTTGCCAGCCTTGAGGTTGGCGCCGCCCGGGCGCACGTCGGTGACCGACAGCTCGATCTCGTCGTCGGAGGATCGCTCGACCACGCCGCCGATCTTGCCGTCGTCGAGCCACACTCGTTGGCCGGTCGCGACTCGACCGAACACCTCACCGAGCGTGCACCCGATGCGGTGGACCTCACCCGCAGACGTCGGGGTGGCCGGTTCGAGGTCGCGGGTCAGGACGATGCGATCGCCCATGTCGACGCGGTGAGCCTGATCGACCGGCGGCAGGACGCCGACGGTGACGGGGTCGCTCTCGAACTCGGTCCGACAGTCGACGATCAGTCCGGCATCGACGTACGTTGTTCGTGACCCCGTGGCGAGGCAGCCATCGGCGCCGGCCTCGACGACGTGCCAGTGCCGTCCCGAACCTCGACTGTCGACGAACTCGAGCCGGTCGCCCGCACGTCGCCGACCGCACCACGTGTCGTCGCCGATGGGCACGACGGTCGCCGACGGATGAGTGGCCGAGCGGAGTCCGTCGGTCGACAACCACACCAACGCCGGTTCGATGACGGTCCCGAGGCGGTCGCGGCGAGGCGCGATCCGAACCACGCAAGGACCCTCCTGCATTGGCCCAGTCCGCAGCTTCGGCCCGCCGAGATCCATCGCGACGCGAGGGCGTCGACCGTTGCTGCGCTTCGTCCGCCGGACGTGCTCGATCATCTGGCCCCACACGGCGGCGTCGTCGTGCGCGCAGTTGACACGGGCGATGTCCATGCCGCCCGCCGCCATCGCGGCAACCGACAACGGTTGACCGGCGGCATTGCTCGGCAGGGTGACCATGATCCGCGTGGCGCGCGGCCCCGGAAGCGAACCGAGCAACGCCTTGGCGTTCGCCTCCAACAGGTCGTGTCCCTCGGCATGGCCGATGCCAGTGGCACGTGGGGGTGGCTCGTTGCCGTTCAACCTGGCAAGCACCGCCAGCACCGATTCGATCGTCGCGAGAACATGGGACTCGGATCGCCCGAGGGAGGACAACCCGACCGCCGCGAGGCGCGCCTGGAGATCGCGCACGTCGTGGCGGCGGAGCTCGAGATAGTGCACGAGGTTCGCCGCCGACCGCCGGTGCGCAGGATGCGCCGCGGCGATGTCGGACGCACGGGCCGACTCGGCGGCGATCATCGCGTCGCGCACGGCTCGGACATCAGCTTCGAGATGGTCGAATGCACCGTCGGTGCTCGTTGCCTTCACAACGTCACGGTATGGAGCGCGAGCGAATACTCGTTGAACAGAGGGCAAACGCCCCGTGCACATCTTGCGACGTGAGGGTGGGGGAGGTATGGGTCCAGCGAGAAGACCGTGGTCCATGGTGATGGGTGGTCTCGTGGATCATCGCCGGACTCGACGACCCAGTCCCGGTGCCCGGCCCCGGTCGATCGACGGGTGGGTGCTTCGAGTGGGCATCGCGCGTACCTCACCAGCGAAGCGAGGACGAGGGCCACCCCGATCGCCACGTCGTCGCGCCGGCGTGGTGCTCTCTGAAGTGCTTCCTGCCCGATCGTCAAGGGTCTCGTAAGCGGAGTCGTGCTCCGGGTCGCCTCTGCGAGCGTTCACCACTGTTTCAACGCCCCGTCGTCGTTCCGATGTGTCGGGAATTCGTCTGGTCGAGCACCCTGCGCATTCAGTGCGGGACGGCTCCGCCATCCCGCAAATGGGGGGTTCGGATGGATTCCGTCGGGGCCACGTCAAGTGTTCGTGATCTGCGGCCGAACACCATTGCGATATGCAGGCGGATTCCAATTTCAACCGGCGGCGGATGGACATGTCCGACGTCAGCCGACGACTCCTCGGGCGCGACGAGAGCTCTGGCGTCAGCGACGCGGCTCGATCACTGGTTCGCGGCAGGAACGTGCTGGTCACGGGAGCCGCAGGTTCGATCGGCAGCGAGATCGTGCGTCAGATCACCGGCCTCGGTGCACATGTGTATCTCCTCGACCACGACGAGTCGCGACTGCACGGTCTCCATCTGGAGCTGAGCGGCAGCGGACTCCTCGACGGCGAGACGATCGTGTTGGCCGACATTCGCGACAGGCGGCGACTCCACCGGCTCTTCGCCGATGTCTCGCCGGCCATGGTGTTCCACGCCGCCGCACACAAGCACCTCCAATTGCTCCAGCGAGCACCGTCCGAAGCCGTGAAGACCAACGTGTACGGCACGCAGAACGTGGTGGACGCTTCATTGGCCGCCGGTGTGGAGCGGCTCGTGCTGATCTCCACAGACAAGGCGGCGGAGCCGTCGTCCGTCCTCGGCTCGTCGAAGCTGTTGTCGGAGTACGTGCTCCAGGGCATCGCCCATCAGGGGATGCGTGTCGCTTCGGTGCGTTTCGGCAACGTGCTCGGCAGCCGTGGCTCGCTGCTCGACACGTTGCGATGGCAGCTCGCGAACGGGCTGCCGGTCACGATCACCCATCCCGAGGTGACTCGCTTCTTCATGTCGATCCCCGAAGCCGTCGGGCTGGTGTTGGAAGCCGCGTTGCTTGCGGACTGTGGCGAGACCTACGTGCTCGACATGGGCGAACCGATCCGCATCGTCGACATCGTCGAGCGGTTCAGCGAGATGACCGGTTGGCCGATCGCGTCGTACAAGTTCAGTGGACTCCGCCCAGGCGAGAAGATGCACGAGGTGCTGGCGGGCATCCACGAGTCGCAGTTCGCCACCGGCCACCCTCGCATCAGCGTGATCCCGCCGAACCTGATGGGGCCACGCATCGACCTGTTCTTCGATCTCCTCACGCCGCTGTTCCGCGCTGCGCTGCACGATCAGGACGACCTCGTTCACGAGATGCTCCTCAAGGGCACGTCGGCACTGCGCGCGGGTGACGCCTCCGCGCTGACGTCGGACGAGACATCCCCCTCACTCAACGATGCCCCACAGGGCACGAGCACCGACGACGACACGAATGGCGGCGTGAGCGGCGAGGTGTTGATGCTCGCCTGATGGTGACCTGATGTCCGCGCTCGAGTGGTTGACGATGCTGGTGGCGTTCGCGCCGGCAGTGCTGCTCGCGCTCTCGGAGATGTCACCGAACATGCGGGCAGCGCGTCATGCGACGCTCAAGGTCGACCGGAACAGCCGGCGGATCGAGAACTTCACGGTGATCGTTCCCATCTACGGGCACATCAAGTACCTCACCAACGTTGACTACCTCCGTCAGTACGGCGAGCGAGTGCTGCTGACGACGACCACCGCAGAGACGGATGAGTTCAATTCTGCGATCGACGAGGTCTGCGCCAGGGAGGGCTTTCGCATCTTTCGCGGTCACGTGCCGGGCCGCAGCGTCGGCGGCGCAGGTGGCAAGAAGTCGACCGGTGGTGTCGTGCGCGAGATCATCGTGCGCGACGCGTTGGCGGTGGTGGAGCACCCGTACGTCGTGTGCATCGACGCCGACACCGAAACCGAGTTGCCGTTGTCGCTGCTCGTCGGCGCGATGGAAGAGGGCGCGTTCGATGTTGCATCGATCCGGCTCGAGGCCCAGAACCAGACGAACCTCATCGAGCGGTTGCAGGGGCACGAGTACCGCACTGCCATGCGGCTGCGGGTGCTGATGCCATGGCTGGTGTCGGGTGCGTGTCACGTGCTGCGGACCCGAGTGCACCGCGAGATCATGGATGCCCACTCGACGTTCTTCCAGGGCAACGATGTGGAAGTGGGCGTGCTGGGCGACGCGCTCAAGTACCGAGTCGGGCACGTGCCGTTCGTGGTACCCACCATCGTGCCGAGCACGTACCGGGCATGGTTCCGCCAACGGCTCGCGTGGTCGGGTGGCGAGACCCGGCTGTTCGTGGTGAACCTGTACCTCGTGCGCTGGCACCCGACGTTGTTCCTTTACGGCTTTCTGTCGCTGGCCACCACGCCGCTGCGTTGGTACTACCTGATCAACCCCACGTGGCCGGTGGCAGCGGCGGTCGCCACCTACCTGGTCACGATGGCCTGGGTGAACCGGCGCAGCTTCGATCTCGCGCTGCTCGTGATGCCGTTGTACCTGCTGTTCATCAGTCTCGTCATCGTGCCGCTCGGCCTCTACACCTACGTGAAGATGGCCTGGGCCGATCGCAAGGTAGGACTCATCAGACGCGACCGCCACGAACACGACGAGCCGGCGGTGCGTGCTACCTCCGTCGCTGACGACCGGAGCGTCGACGACCGGAACGTGGACGACCGGTCGGACGACCGGTCGGTCGACGGCCACCCGGCGCCGGCGTTCGTGGAGCGTCGAAGCGAACCGAGGATGCTCGTGTCGCCCACGGTCGCCGGCGGGCGGAACCGCCCGCAGTGACCGGCGACGTCGGGTCGCCGGTGATCGTCAACTCGTAGCGACGGCCGCGTAGGGTGTCGACGATTCGGCTGATGTGGTGGTCGGTGATCACCAACGGGGGCGCGAAGCTCACGTGTCGGTGTTGATCGCCCGGCAGATCACACCGCGGCGCAGCATCTCGTCGTGGATCGTCATTGCGTTCTGGTCGGGTCTCAGACCTGTCAGCCCACATCGCGCCCTTGCCTCGCCA
>CAWBTC010000012.1:0-84935 GCA_963791635.1 uncultured Acidimicrobiaceae bacterium | reverse complement strand
ATGCGGCGACGCCCATCGCGGTGGCGTGGGCTGACGGGTACACCTCCACGGGTGCCTGCAACAGATCGGCCTGGGTCTGGAGCAGCAACTCGCTGCGCGTGAGGCCACCGTCGACGCGGAGGAGGCGCAGCGGAGCGCCGAGGTCTGCACCGGCGGCCCTGGCGAGCAGCGCCACCTGAGCCGCGATTCCTTCGATCGCCGCCCGCACCAGATGGCCTCGCTCCGTGCCGAGCGAGAGACCCGTGAACGAGCCGTGGGCACTCGGCTTCCAGAACGGTGCTGCCAGGCCCGCGAGCGCGGGCACGAAGGTGGTCCCACCGGTATCGCTCACCGACGAGCCGAGTCGGTCGAGATCAGCCGGCGACCCGATCACTCCGATGTCGATCAGCCAGCTCACTGCCGCGCCAGCGGTGTACACCTGACCGTCGAGACACCAGGTGGTTGCGCCGTCGAGCTGCCACGCCGGGCACCCGACGAGTCCGTTGGAGGACCGGGTGGGCCGATCGCCGGTGGAGGCGAGCAGGAAGGCGCCGGTGCCGTAGGTGCACTTCGCTTCGCCTGCGCGATGGCAACCCTCGGCGAACAACGCCGCCTGCTGATCGACGCACGCCCCGGTGACCGGCACGTCATGGCCGAACCACGAGCAGGTACCGAGCGGCGTGGCGTTGCCGACGACGGCCGGAAGTCCCTCAGGGTCGATGCCGAACAGCTCACACGCGCCGTCGTGCCAGGCGCAGGTATCGAGATCGAGCAGCAGCGACCGACCGGCGGTCGCCACGTCGGTGACGAACGCCCCGCAGAGTCGGTGCAACAACCAGGTGTCGGTGGTGGTGATCACGGCATCGACGGGCACCTGTGGACGCAGCCACGCGATCTTCGGTGCGACGAAGTACGGGTCGAGTTCGAGCCCGGTCGCCTGCGCCAACCATCCCGCCGCGCCGGCTCGCCGCTCGCACTCCGGTGACGACCGACGGTCCTGCCACACCACGGCGCGACCCACCGGGTCGCCGGTGGCGCGATGCCATGCAAGAACCGTCTCGCCCTGGTTGGCGAGGCCGATGCCGTCGAGTCGCGGCGATCCGGCCGCCGTGAGCGCCGCACGCCCGGCGTGCAGGACGCTCGACCAGAGCGCGTCTGGGCTGAGCTCCACGCCCCCGTCAGGCGTGGCGAACACCTCGACGGCCACCTCGGCGAGGCCGAGCACCTCGCTGCCGTCGACGACGATCGCCTTCGTCGCGGACGTGCCTTGATCGATCGCGAGGACGGCCATCCGGGTCAGGCCGCCAGGAGCGTCATGACGTGGGGTGTGCCGGAGACGGCGCCGTCGATCGATGCGACGAGTGACCCGGCAGCGAGCGTGCGGACGAGGCGAGCAACCATGCGCCCGAGTCTCGCATTCGGAGCAGCCCGGATCGCGACCAACTTCGTGAGTCACGCCGGCCGGCGCGAAACTGCGACGTGGCATTTCGAGGGTTCCCCGACACCGCGTTCTCCTTCTACGACGGGTTGCGAGCCGACAACACCCGCACGTACTGGCAGGCGAACAAGGCGACCTACTTGGATTCGGTTCGGGGTCCGTTGGACGAGTTGCTGGCCGAGCTGGCCGACTTCGGACCGTTCCACGTCTTCCGGCCGAACAAGGACGTGAGGTTCTCGAAGGACAAGACCCCGTACAAGGACCACATCGGCGCCTACGGCGAGAGCGAGGGCGGTGCGGGGTTCTACCTGCAGCTGTCGGCCATCGGCATGTTCGCCGGCGCCGGCTACTACGACCTGGCGAGCGATCAACTCGAACGTTTTCGCCACTCGGTGGACCTCGATGCGACCGGCAGCGACCTCGAGCTGAGAGCGGCCGAGGTCGAAGCGGCGGGTCTGAAGCTGGGCGCGATGAGCGAGCTGAAGACGGCGCCTCGCGGCTATCCGAAGGACCACCCGCGCATCGCGATGCTCCGACGCAAGGGTCTCATCGCGAGCAAGGAGTGGCCGCTCGCGAACTGGATGCACACCAAGGCTGTGACCGGCCGGGTGCGCGAGGCCTGGGAGGCCTGCGACCCGATCAACGTGTGGCTCGACTCGCATGTCGGGCCGAGCAACCTCGAGCCGGAGGACGCCGAACGCCGGTGATCAGGAGACGGGGATCCACGCCAGCACGAGCTGGGTGATCTTCACGTCGCTCTTCTCGAGCGGCACCTCGATCGGCTCGACCTCCTTGGCGAGGCTCGCCCAGCGCACGTCGATCGTGGTGACCTCGTTCTCGAGGTCGCCCTGGAGCTCGATCAGCTGATCGCTCAGCGACTGCACCTTGTCGTCGGCGGCGTCGAGTCGCGCTCCGGCCGCCGAGCTCCGACCGCGTTTGCCAGCCGCTCGACCGAGCCCACCGAACACGCCACCGCGGCTACGGCGACCACCGAAGATGCCGCCGAGCACTCCGCCCACGGTGGACAGCAGCTCCTCGTTGCGCTTGCCCTCACGTTCTTCACGGAGCACGTCGGCGCGTCCTTCGGCGGTCTGCAACTGCTCGCGGATCCGCTTGAACCGAGTCTCGAAGCTGTCTTTCAACTTGGCGATCTCAGCATCGGCGCGCTCATCGGCGATGACGAGGCATCGGGTGAGGAATGCATCCTCGGTCTCGCCGGGACGTGACACCATCTTCAGCTTGCGGTTGGCGAGCAGACGCAACTCGCGGGAGCGCACCACGTGATCGACGAGGTCGCGTTGGAGCTTGGTCCAGAACGCCTTCGTCTTCACCTTCGCCTCGGGCAAGGCGTAGGTGACGCCGGCCGGCGCATCGGTACGCAGGTCGCGTTCGTCGTGGTCGACACCGATCGAAGCGGCGACGTCGAGCAGCTCGGGCAGGGGAGTGAGCACCAGCTCGTACTCCTCGTCGTGGATCAGATCGGCGGTGTCGTCATCGAAGCGCAGTGCCACCTTGGCGACCACGCCGGCCTGCAACCGCGTGCCACGCGGGTCGCCGCCGACAGCGCCCAACCAAGGAGCGGCGACGTCGATCCAGCGGACCGGGATGCCCTCCGCCACTTCTGGGGCGAGCACGGAGGCGTCGTCGTCGACGCTCGGCGACGCGCTCGTCGGAGCGCCCGGAGCGTTCGAGGGCGACGGCGTTCGACGGTCCCGAGGGAGGCGGGAACGCACTGCCCCTCGGAGCCGGACCGGAGGCCGAGGCTGGCGGTGCTCCCTCGGACGCCGCCTTGCGGTCCGCCATCAGCAGGGAGATCTGGTCGCGGGTGAGCGGGCCACGCAGGTAGCTCATCGCCCAGCGTGTGGTGAACAGCTCGGGTTGATCCTTGCCGGCTCGTTTGAGCACGAACTCGCGCTTGGCGAGGGAGCCGATCGTGTCGCCAACTGCCGCCACGTCGACGCCGCCCGATGCGGCGCTCATGCCGTCGAGCAGGCGCTGCTTGTCGCGATCGGTCTGCAGACGACCGATCATCCACGTACCGGCGTTCGACAAAGCCTTGTAGTCGATGTCGACCGGGTTCTGCGTGCTGAGCACCACGCCCACACCGAACGCCCGCGCCTGCTTCATCAGCGTCATGATCGGCTTCTTCGTGGGCGGCATCGCGGTGGGTGGCAAGTAGCCCGCCACTTCGTCCATGTACAGCAGCGCGCGCAGGTCCGTCGTTCCGCTCTGGCGACGCATCCAGGTGACGAGCTTCGACAACACCAGCGTGGTGACGAACTGGCGTTCCTCGTCGGACAGATGCGCCGTGGTGACGATCGCGCAGCGGGGGCTCCCGTCGGGGGAGCGGAGCATTGCATCGATGTCGAGCTGGGCTCCGCTCATCCAGGCGCCGAACGACGGAGACGCGAGCAGGCCGTTGAGACGCATCGCGAACGCCGTGCGGTCCTTCGGCGGGAAGAACGCGTCGAGCTCGAACACGCCCAGCTTGCGGATCGGCGGGGTGAGCGCCATCCCGACGAGGGTGGGCAGATCGAGGCTGCGGCCCTGCTGCCACTCGTTCATGATCAGGTTGCTGAGCAGGATGTGCTCCCGGCTCGACAGCGGATCGGCGTCGATGCCGACGAGGCCGAGCAGACCGCTGACGTAGCCCTCGATCTCGTCGCCGATGATCTCGGCGTCGCTCATGTCGGCCGGTGGCTGCAACGAGCCGACGATGTTGATCCCCACACCCCCGGCGGAGCCGGGCGTGTAGACGGTGAAGTCGACCGTGTTGCGGAGTTCGGCGATGTTGGCACCGCCGAGCCCCCAACCGTCGAGACCCGTGCGCCAGTTCTCGGCCTGCGCGGCTGCGAAGTCGGGCACGCTCTGGCCGGCCTTTGACGCATCGCCCTCGTTCACCCAGGGCTGGAAGTCGGCCGGGGCGAGGTTCGGGAACGTGAGGCAGAGGTTGGTGAGGTCGCCCTTCGGGTCGATCAGCAACGTGGGCACGCCAGCTCGTAGCGCCTCTTCGATGAGCACGATGCCGAGACCGGTCTTGCCCGACCCGGTCATGCCGACGATGACGCCATGGGTGGTGAGATCGCTCGACCCCACCTTGGTGTGAGTCTCGGTGCGCTGTTTGGTGGAGGGGTCGATCTGCCCGCCGAGGAGGAAGTCAGCCATTCGGGGCACAGTAACCGTCCGTGCGCCGGGCGAGGCGCGCGTCGGTGGGCTCACCACACGGACACCGCGCCGATCATGAAGACGAGCGACAGCGTCTCATCACAAGGGGGGCAACCTCACGACGAGTCGCGCGCCGACCTGATCACCGGTCTCGACACCGATCGTGCCGCCATGTCGTTCGACGATCGCCCGACAGATCGCGAGCCCCAGGCCGGCGCCGCCGTCGGCCCGGGCTCGCGCCTCGTCCAGCCGGGTGAATCGTTCGAAGACGTGTTGATGGTGCTCGACCGCAATGCCATCGCCGTCGTCGCTGATCGCCAACGTGGTGCCGGTGTCGCCGCCGACGAGGGTGACCTCGATCCGCGTCGATGCGTGGCGGGCAGCGTTGTCCAGCAGGTTCCGGACCACTCTGGCGAGTTGCACCGCCTCGCCGCGCACCTGCGCGGCCGACACCCCGCTCACGTCCACGGTCCCGGCGTAGACGGCGCGGCAACGGCGCACCTCGTCCATCACGATGTCGTCGAGGTCGACCACGGTCGTCGATGGCGGGACGGTCCGGGTGTCGTCACGGGCGAGGGTCAGGAGTCCGTCCACCAGATCCTGGAGCTCCTGGAGGTCGTCGAGAACGCTCAGGTGCGTCATCCGCGGGTCAGCCGTTTCGGGGTGCGCGAGATCGACCTCCAGCTCGGAGCGGATGCGCGCCAGCGGGCTGCGCAGCTCGTGCGAGGCATCGGCGACGAACTGCTTCTGACGAAGCGAGGCCGCTTCGAGTCGATCCAGCATCGCGTTCATCGTGCGGGCGAGCCGATCGATCTCGTCACCTGTCGCCGGTTCGGGTACCCGTCGAGCAAGATCGAAACCCGAGATCCCGGCCACCTCGCGACGGATGTCCTCGACCGGGCGGAGGGTTCGTCCTACCAGCAGCCATACGAGCGCGGCCAGCAGCGCGGCCACCGTCGGGATCGCAACGGTGAGTCCCGTCCTCAGCGCCGCCTGGCTCTCGTCGATGTCGTCGAGTGGTTCGCCGACGTGCACCACCGGCCCCCCGGATGCGCCTCCGGCGGATGCCGGGTCACCGACCCGAACGGTGACCACCCGGTAGGCGGCCTCGCCCGGGAACGGGTGGATCGTGCGCACGATCTGCCTTCCGCCTCCGGAGACTCCAGGGACCGCGGGCGATGGTCGCGCATCGATCGTCGTGGCCAGGAGCGAGCCGTCGGAGTCGACCACGAGAGCGAAGGATTCGTCGTCGCCCGCCGACGGCAACGGCGTCGCGAACTCGCCTTCACGAACCGAGGCAGCGATCTCCTCGGCGTGTGCGAACAGCGCATCGTCGAGTCGATCGGTGAGCATCCGCCGCTGCGACACGAGCAGGCCGATCGCGGCCGCAACCAGCACCACAGCGACCGTGATCGTGGCTGCGAGCGTGATACGGGTACGGATCGCCCTCATTCAGCTTGCGGATCCGATGCATCGGCACCTGGTGAGCAGCGGTACCCAGCGCCGCGGAGCGTGACGATCGGGCAGCCGCTGCCGTCGTCATCGCTGAACTTCTTGCGCAATCGTCCGACGTAGACCTCGACGATGTTCGGGTCGCCGTCGAAGTCGTCGGTCCACACGCCCTGGAGGATGTCGGCTTTCGACACGACTTGGCCGGTGCGTCGGACGAGGAACTCCAGGACCTGGAACTCGCGAGCAGTCACCACGACCTCACGCCCGCGCCACCAGGTGCGGTGTGACGCCGAGTCGATGCGGATCGGGCCGGCGTCGACGGGGGCGGGCTCGCCTCCCTGGACCCGGCGCAGCAGCGCACGGACCCGCGCCACCAGCACCGCGTAGGAGAACGGCTTCACGAGGTAGTCGTCGGCGCCCGTGTCGAGCGCCTCGGCTTCATCGAGATCGCCTGCCTTGGCCGTGAGCACCAGAATCGGTGTCCAGTTGTCGGCCTCCCGGAGGTCCGCGCAGACCTGGTAGCCATTGCGTCCTGGCAGCATGAGGTCGAGCACGATCAGGTCGTACACGTTCTCCGTGGCTCTCCACAAGCCGTCGAGCCCATCGAAGCTGACGTCGACGACGAAGCCTTCCGACTCCAGACCGCGCTTGACCGCAGTGGCGATCTTCTTGTCGTCCTCCACCAGCAGCAACTTCATGTGACGCGAGTCTGCCCCACGCAGGCTGACACCCAGCTGAACCTCATTCGTCGCCCGTTCAGGACCACGTCAGCAACGGCCCACGGTGATCCAGCGAGGTCGGCTCGCCCGCTGTTCAGCGAGGCGTCAGCACCTCGGATCTACGCTTCGAAGCGCGTGTTCTCGAGCACGCGACCCGAGCCAGGTCCACCGAAGGAGACAGCTCATGACAACCCCAGAACCCGACGCAGCCAACGCAGCCAACGCAGCCTCCAGGCGGCGACCACCGGCAAGAACCGTGGTCCTCGGAGCCGCAGTCGCCCTCGCCGCGCTCGGCGTCGGTGGCGTCGCCGTCGCGAGAAGCGACGAGGACGGCGAGACCGAGACCCCCATCACCGGTGACGCGCGAGAGAAGGCGAGTGCAGCGGCACTCGCCGCAACCGGCGGCGGAAGGGTGACCGCGACCGAAGCGAACGACGAGGACAGCGCCTACGAGGTCGAAGTCGAGCTCGACGACGGCCGATCGGTCGATGTCCAGCTCGATGCGTCCTTCAAGCTGGTGTCGATCGACGGCGATGTCGAGTCAGATGTCGAGTCCGACGGCGGGTCCGAGGACGAGGACTGAGCGATTGCACCGGTCGGGCCGGTCGGGTCTCAGGCAGCAGTTATGCGGTAGGCGCAGCGATGGTCGCCCGCAAGCACGTGTTGCTCGCGGGTGACCGCCACGCTCGTGCCGAGGACGTGCTGGAACACCTCGAGTTCGCTACGACACAGGCTCTGGCAGACAGCCGCTGCAGTGCAGATGGGGCAGTGGTGCTCCACCAGCACGAGGTCGTCGCCGTCGGCGATCACCTCGGCCACGTAACCCTCTGCCGTCCGCTGCTCGGCCAACCTCCGCACGCGCTCGCCCACGTTGCCACCGCCGACGACCTCGCGGTACTGCTCGGCCTGACGCTTCGACCGGCTCTCGATCACCCGCCCGAGCGCTTCCTCGCCCAGTTCGGTGCGGATCGACTCGATCAGGTCGATGGTGAGGTCGACGTGCCGGTCGGGGAACATCGAGGCCGCAGCGGCGGTGAGCTGCCACTGGGCTGCCGGGCGGCCCCGACCCTGGGCACTGCCCTCGTTGCGACGGACGAGGCCGAGCTCTTGCAGTTGTTCGAGGTGCTGGCGGACTGCGGTGTCGGTCAGTTCGAAGGCTGCGGCGAGTTCTCCGGCGGTCGCCGTGTCGACCCGCTTGAGTCGCTCGACCAGACGGCGCTTGGCGTCGGTCAAGTCACTCATGTGACCCGATCCTACCGAATACGTAAGTGAGTTCTTCGCTAAACATCGCGTCAAGGTGTCGGGAACGTTGGCCGATACGAGACCATGCGCCATGCCATCGACCGCGTCGTTCGTCCGAATCCGTTGGCAGCCACCCGGGGCGCCCGGGGCGTCAGGGGAGTTGTCACCGTTGGTTGGTGTGTCGCAGCGATCGTCACAGTGACGGCCTGCGGCGATGAGGGATCGGTGACCGCGACCGGCGCCTTGGCCGTCGAGGTCGCCGACGTGTCGGGCGACGCGGCCGGCTCGGCCAGCCCCTCGACCAGCCCCTCGACAGGGGCCACCGACCCGAACTCGAACGACGCGGCGCCGGCCACGTGCCCGCTTGAGGTGGAGTTGCTGGCTTCGCTGGCGACGGCATACCGATCGGAGTTCGGCGTCGCCGCGACCAGCGAATCGGACTTCGCGACCCGAGGTCTGGTGGAGATCGGCCTTCCCGGCGCACGGATCGATGCCGACGGGTCGGTGCATCCGGATCCGGCGGACATGTGCGTCGCCGACTCAGCGCTCGTGGAGGTCCCCGGCCTCCCCCCGACGTGTGCCGAGGAGCTCGACCGGCTCACGGTGGATGTCGCTGTCGGCTTGGTCTTCGACGACCGGACTGATCCGGTCGCACGCGCGAGCGCCCTCGGCGTTCACCATGGTCCGTACACCCGCTATGCGTGGGTGGACGGCGATCCGGTGGCGCTCACCGACGAGTGCCCCGACGCGGAGCAACTGCAGGCCGCGTCGCAGTCGGAGGACACCTGTGACGTCGAGAGAAAGACTCTCGAGACCGTGATCGAGGTCTACTACGCCCAGAACCTGGTGCCGCCGATGGACGAGCAGTCCATGGTCGACGAGGGGTATCTCCGCACCCAGGTTCGCGGGTACGACCTGGGGATCGACTCGGTCTCCGGCGCCGTGGTCGCCGTCGCGGCGCCGGGCGGGCCGTGTGACATCGGCGGGTGAACGTCGTGCGGATGTGCGAGGGACGCAGGCCTTCGTTTGACAGAATGTAAACCGTGACGCTCGCCGCTGACCCTCTCCAGGACGCCCTCATCAACCAGTTCGGCCTGGCCGACACCGTTGTCGACGAGGTGTCGCTGGCCAACAGCGTCGCCAGGTTCCGCGAGCAGGGGATCGTGCTGCCCACGTTCGGGCAGTTGGCCGACCCGAGCACGATCGACCCGTCGATCGCTGCGGCGACGGCGGCGATCGACAAGAACGCACCGGATCCCAAGAACCTGTGGCGGGTCCACTGGTACAACGACATCCACGGCAACCGGGTCGACGTGCCGGATCACGTGGTGCTCACCAAGGAGCTCACGGGCATCGACTCGCCGATCATCGTCGCGTTCGGCGACCGCTTCCCGATGATCACCGCTCACAAGGTGCTCGCCGCGTACAGCTGCTTGGCCCCGCGAGTCGTGAGCGGACAGTTCGACCCCACCCGGCACCGGGCGATCTGGCCGAGCACGGGCAACTACGCCCGTGGCGGTATTGCGATCAGCCGGATCATGGCGAGCCGCGGTGTCGCGATCCTGCCCGAGGGCATGAGTCAGGAACGCTTCGACTGGCTCGACGAGTGGTGTGCGAACCCAGCAGAGGACGTGATCAAGACCTTTGGCACCGAGAGCAACGTCAAGGAGATCTACGACGCGTGCAACGAGCTCGCCAAGGACCCGGGGAACTTCGTCCTCAACCAGTTCTGCGAGTTCGGCAACCACCTCGGCCACTACGAGGTGACCGGCCGAGCGCTCGCCCACGTGTTCGAACACGTTCGTTCGACCTCCGGCCGCGACCTGCGCCTGGCAGCGTTCACGAGTGCCACCGGCTCGGCCGGCACGATCGCCGCGGGCGATCGCCTGAAGGACGAGTACGGCACCAAGATCGTCGCCGTCGAGGCCCTCGAGTGCCCGACGATGCTCGAGAACGGCTTCGGCGAGCACAACATCCAGGGCATCGGCGACAAGCACATCCCGCTGATCCACAACGTCACCAACACCGACGTCGTCGTGGCCATCAGTGACACCGCCACCGACGAGCTCGACGTGCTCTTCAACACCGCCGCTGGGCGCGACTATCTCGTCGACCGCAAGGGCGTGTCGACCGAGCTCGTCGACTCGCTCGAGCACTTCGGTTTCTCGGCGATCTGCAACGTGCTCGCCGCGATCAAGACCGCCAAGCTGCTCGGCCTCGGCGCCGACGATGCGATCGTCACCATCGCCACCGACGGCGCCGCGCTGTACCCGAGCGAGCGGGCGAAGACGCTGGCCGCCCGCTTCGGCGGCGAGTTCACCACCGTCGACGCCGCCGAGGTGTTCGGCGAACACCTCGGCCACATCGACACCGCCGACACGATCGACTGCACCGAGCGAGACCGCAACCGGATCTTCAACCTCGGCTACTACACCTGGGTCGAACAGCAGGGCACGCCGTTCGAGCTGTTCGAGGCTCGCCGCCATCAGGACTTCTGGCGTGGCCTGCGCCGCTACGTGCCGGTGTGGGACGAGATGATCGTCGAGTTCAACGCCCGCGTCGCCGCGGCGCTGAGCCTCGTCAGGCATCGATGGATCTCCCGCTCACCGCCGGATGGCGCTGCGTCGTCTGCGGAGCCAAGGTCGACATCGCCGTGCCGTTCGCCTGGCGGTGCCCGAACGCGATCGGCGACGACCGCCATCATGCGCTCGAGCTCGTGCAATCGATCTCCTCGCTGCGCTCCATCCGTGACGACAACCCGTACCTCGCCTTCCGCCGGTACCTCGCGTGGGACGCCTTCGCGGCGGCCCTCAGGCTCACCGACGCAGCCCGCGAGACGATCGTGCGCGACCTCGATGCTCGCGTCGCAGCGGTGGCCGGCGCTGGATTCCGTACGACCCCCTTCGCCCGTTCCGACGCGTTGAGCGAGGCCCTCGGATTCGCCGACGACGGTGGGATCTGGGTCAAGGACGAGACCCACAACGTGGCCGGTAGCCACAAGGCCAGGCACCTGTTCACGATCCTGCTGCACCTCGTGACCGCCGAGATCGCCGGACGGGCTCCGTGGACGTCGGAAGCCGACCGCCCGCCGCTCGCGATCGCCTCCTGCGGCAACGCCGCGCTCGCCGCTTCGACGCTCGCCGCCGCCGTGGAATGGCCGATCCGCGTGTTCGTCCCACCCACCGCGAGCACCGCCGTGCTGGACCGACTCGGTGAACTGGGTGCCGAGGTGGTCGAGTGCCCGCGGGTGTCATCCGATCCGCCCGGGGATCCGTGCGTCCACCGCTTCCGCGATGCCGTCGCCTGCGGAGCGGTGCCGTTCGGCGTTCAGGGCACGGAGAACGCCTGGTGTCTCGATGGCGGACGGACGATCGGCTGGGAGATGGCCCGCGATCTCGAAGGTCAACGGCTCGACCGGCTGTTCGTGCAGGTGGGCGGAGGCGCGTTCGCTGCGTGCCTGGCCGCCGGGCTGCGGATGGGCGGGATCACCCCGAGGGTGCACGCGGTGCAGACCCGCAGCTGTGCACCGCTGGAACGCGCCTGGCAACGGTCCTTCGACCTGGGCGGACCCACGAAGGCGGCCGGTCACTGGTCCGAGTGCATGTGGCCGTGGGAGCAGGTGGGCACCTCTGCCGCCGACGGAATCCTCGACGACGAGACCTACGACTGGATCCCCGTCGTGCAGGCGATGGCCGATTTTCGCGGATCGCCGGTGGTCGCCGAGGAAGCGCACGTGCTGCAGGCGGCCGAGATGCTGCCGCGGCTCACCGGCATCGACGCCTCGCCCACCGGCACGGCCGGGCTGGCAGGTCTGCTGGCCGTTCGCGAGCAGTTGGTCGCCGACGAGCGCGTGGCGATCGTCGCTAGCGGCATCCGCCGCTGACCACGCGCGAGCCGTTCACCCACCCGTCGGGCAGGCCGTCCTCGGCGGTGCGCCGGTCGACACCACACCGCCGCCGATCGTCCAGATCGTCGGTGACTCGCCCGGCACGCAGACGATCACCTCGGTGTCGCTCATCCAGTTCATCTGCATCGGCTCGGCGACCTCGCCCAACGGGTAGCTCGCGACAAGCGTGCCGTCCAGCGCGCGGATGCCCGGCGTCGTCCGCGTCGGCGGGAACGGCCCACCCACCGGGTTCGCGCCGACCGCGAACCGGGCGCCGTCGGGCGAGAGCTTCGGGTCGTACCCGTGCATTGGCAGGGTGGTGGTCTGCATCAGCGCGCCCGTCGACAGGGAGTGGACGAAGACCCGGAAGTCGAACAGGTTCGCGCTCGTGTAGGCGCCAATGGAGCCGTCGCGAGCGGCACCGACCGGTCGGCCGCTGCTGCCGATCGGCGCCCACAGCTGGGTGCCTGACCCGACCTCCCAGGTGCCGGCGCCGGTCGTCGCAAAGATCCGTCCGTCGGCGGCCTCGTCGATGAGCGTCGGGAGCCCGGCGGTCGTGCCGGGCGCGTTGCCGACGTGGACGTACGGACCGTCGAAGCCGCGGCGCCACACGCCGAACCCGAGGCTGAACTGCGGGAGTCCGACCGACGATCCAGCGATGAGGAAGCCCGTGCAGTCCCGCGTCACGACCGGCCGCTCCGACGCGACGAACGCCCCGTCGTACGAAGCCTCCGTGCCCGTCCGAAGGTCGCGGACGACCACCGGTCCGGCGGTCGGCGGGTACACGAGCACGTCGCACGGCGCAGCGGTGTCGATCCCCGGAGGTTCGTCGGTGACCGCCCGGCTGTCCCACAGTCGCAGAGGTTCCGCGAGCACCTGGTGGGCCGACCCGCCTTCGAACCACCCCGCCACGTCGACCACGAGGTGGGTGCCGGCGCTGGAGTGCAGACACACCCGTTGGAAATTGCCGAGCCGCGCGACCACGAGGTTCGCGATCGTCTGTCCGGCCGCATGGTTGAGGTTCGACGCCGTCGGCAGATCGCCGCAGGGGTACACGGTGACGAACCCGTCTGCGGTCGACTCGGTCGACGTCACGTTCAACACGACGGCCGTGGCCGTGCTCGGGACGACGGTCCCGATCGAGAAGACGGAGAGCGCCGAGCCCGCGGCGACCGGCTGTGGCAGAGAGTTCAGGCCGATGCGGGTGTCGGCCAAGCGCTGCGGGTTCGCGAGCAGTTGGACGCCCGATCCGGCGGCGACCGAGGCGATCGCATCGATCACGACGTGTGCCGACGTCATGGTGAACACGCAGGCGCGGCCCTGGGCGTCGAGCCCCGTCACGACCAGGTTGGGTCGCACGTCGCGGGCGACGAAGTTGAGGTTCGAGGCGACCGGCTGGAGCTGGTCGCACGGGAAGACCGTTGCGAAGCCCGGTCCAGAGGGGTCGACCACCGTGAGGTTCAGCACCGCCGCTCGCGCATCCGCCGGCACCCCCTCACGACCACCGACCTGCACGGTGAGCACGCCGGGACCTGACCGACCGATGGGTGCGCCCAGCCCCGCTCGCGTGTCGACGAGTCGGCGAGGGTTCGGCAACGGGGTGATCGGGCTGCCCGCCGGGACGTAGCCGGCTAGGTCGACCACCACGGAGGTCGTCGCCGACGAGGTCAGGCACACCTGACCGCCGGTGCCGATGCGAGCGAGCACGGCGTTCGGCACGGCGACCTCGCCGCGGCGGTAGTTCAGGTTGGACGCAAGAGGTGCCGGCTCGCCGCAGGGGTAGACCGTGAGGTACCCGTCCGACTCGGGTCCCGCCACCGTGACGTTGAGGGTGGCGGCGATGGCACTGTTGGGGACCCCACCGCGACCGGTGACCTGGACGCGGAGTTCGGTCCCTGCGAGCAGCGGTTCGGATCGGGTGGGTCCGGCCGCGCCGCCCGGGGTCGCGCCGATGGCGGTGGTGGCGCCGGCCACGAGGAGGGTGGCAGCGACGATCGTGGATCGGGTGGCGGTCCAGCGGTGCACGAGCGACACGATCGGTCAGTCGACGGGGTGGAGCTTGCCGTCGGCGACGTCGTAGACGAAGCCGCTGATGTGGTCCTTGTGGCGGACGAACGGGCTGAGGTGCAAGCGATTGATGCTCTGGCGCACGTCGGCGAACGGGTCGAGGAACGACTCGAGCGCCCACCACGGCCGGATGCCGACCTCGGCCTCGAGCTCCTGACCGAACTCGTCCACGCTCACGCCCTCGAGACCGCAGTTCGTGTGGTGGATGAGGATGATCTCGCGGGTGCCGAGACGGCGCTGGGACAGCACGAGCGACCTGATCACGTCGTCGGTGACCACCCCACCGGCGTTGCGGATGATGTGGGCCTCACCGTGACGCAAGCCGAGCATCTCGAAGATGTTCATTCGACTGTCCATGCACGCCACGATCGCCAGCTTGCGCTGCGGGCGGACGTTCATGGGGCCGTCGGAGAACTCGGCGACGTACTCGGCGTTGTGCGCCACCAGTTCGTCGACGTTGGGGGCGAAATCATCCGCCGAGGGCTGGTGTTGGGTGGGTTTTGGCATAGTCGTGGTTGCCGACCGTCCAGCGGTGCGACGCTGGTGGCACGGTAGCGTGTGCGCATGTCTTCGACCGACTCGCCGTTCAGTTCGCCTGCACCGCTCCCGTACGTGCCCAACGCGCTCGAATCGGGCTTCGACCCGCGCAGCGACGTCTTCAATCGGCTGCTCAAGAACCGCGTGATCATGCTCGGCACCGACGTCAACGACGAGATCGCCAACTCGCTGTGCGCCCAACTGTTGTACCTCGAAGGCGAAGACTCCAATGCCGACATCTGGCTGTACATCAACAGCCCTGGCGGCTCGGTCTACGCCGGTATGGCGATCTACGACACGATGCAGTTCGTCAGCTGTCCAGTGGCCACGGTGTGCATGGGCATGGCCGCGAGCATGGGCCAGTTCCTCCTCACTGCCGGTGCAGCCGGCAAGCGTTTCACCCTGCCCAACGCCCGCGTGATGATGCACCAGCCACTCGCCGGTCTGCGTGGCCAGGCCGCCGATATCGCCATCCAGGCCGAACAGCTCGTCTACACCAAGCGCCGCATGGCTGAGCTCACCGCGCACCACACCGGCCAGACCGTCGAGAAGATCCAGGCCGATGCCGAACGCGACCGCTGGTTCACCGCCGACGAGGCCAAGGAGTACGGCCTCGTCGACAAGGTGATCGTCAAGCGCGGCGAGATCCACTAGCCCGGATCTTCATAGGGCTGTTCCACCAATGCCCGAGCGAGGGGCGTCTTCTGATCCTCGACCGACTCACCGAGATCCTCACCGTGCTGAGCAAGCGGCCGAACTGACCTCGAGTCTGATGTCCCTGGCGTGTTCGTTCAGGCCGTGGCGCGGTGCAGGGCTCCGAAGCGGTCGCTGCGTCTGACCCAGCTGGACACAGGGCGTGCCGAGGCACGGATCATGCGTACCTCATGCACATGGGTCAGTCGAGGGCGGTGTCGTCGAGGTACCAGGGGTCGTTCCGGCATCGCCAGCGAACCTGGGCCCGGATCTCGTCGAGAACCGTGAGCTCGCGTTCTGGCATCGGCATGGAGTCGTGGTCGTGGAGGTGCGCGAGACGGTTGTGGGGCTTGCATTCGAGCCGCCCGTTGAACTGGCTGGTCGGCCCGCCCTTCGCGTGTGGGACGATGTGGTCGATGTCGCAGTCGTCGACGGGAACATCACAGTCGGATCGATGGCGACATCGCCGATCGCGTACCTGGACGGCCCGGCGCACGGCACCTCGGAACGTCCGCCGGGCCGACACTGCGATCACCGTGCTCGGGCCGTCGAACAGCACGGACTCGATGTCGGCCTCGGCGAGGTGAGCGACGAGTTGCCCCGGGGTGACGACGATGCCGTTGCTGAGCTCGCAGAGCCGGTCGAGGGTGCGTTCGCCGACGAGCACGGTGAACAACGGTCGCGGGCGGCGACCGTGTTCGGGTGCGGTGGCCGAGCGGCGTGCCATCTCGACCAGTGCTGCAGCACGTCGTTGTGCGGGGGATCGGTCGATGCCGGCCGTGCGGTCGGCGAGGCGGATCTGTTCGGCGAGCCGGTTCAGTTCGTTCTCGACGATGGTGCCATCGATCGCGTCGAGCGTGCCGTCGATGACGAGCGCCTCGTCGAGCGTGCGTGACGCATGCAACCGCGAACCGCTGGTGGGTGGGTGCGGCTCCGACGAATCGGTGATGTCAGCCTCGGGCGGTGCGTTCGCGTCGTCAGGTGCGGCCGCAGCATCGTCGCCGTTGGGGTCGGTGTCGGTGGCGCTTGCGGCGGCTCGTTCGTCGGCGAGGCGCTCATCTGCGTGACCGGCCCAGTAGCGCACGACACGGGCGCCGTCTGCGTGCGACAGCTCACTGCACTTCCGTACGAGGAGGGCTTCGTCGCGGGCGAACAGGTGACGTCGTTCGGGGGTGTTGACGTGACCGAGCAGATCGAGGTGATCGATCGACAACACGCCGGCCGCGACCGCCTCACGCCCGAGCGGCAGGTGGCGGATGCGGCGGGCTCGACGGAGGTCGTCGCGTGCGGCACCGACCGACGACCTGGTCTCACGAGCGAGCCGATGGGCGGGGCTGCGCGACCCGTCGGACTCCCAGATGCGCCGCGTGTCCCACTCGGCGAGCAGCTCAGCGAACGCCACCGCGAGCCGGGACCGCTCGCGGTGCACCTGGACGACGGTGTGGTGCAGCTCGGCATCGTCGAGACCATCGCCGCCCTCCGCCGAGACTTCGAGCAGCCGATCGGTCACATGCCGCAACAGGACGGCGACATCGACGTCACGCAGCACCTCGTCGATGCCCGCGCCCGCGCTCCCGTGTGTACCGCCGCTGTCCACACCCCCATCCTCGCAAGGGGGTGTGACACGGGCTCAACACCACGCACCAATCCCCTGACCGACGTCACCCGGAACTACATCCCTCAGGCGGCGGTGGTCAAGCCGCCACTTCTGGTGTACAGCAACGGGCCTCCGGGTGCGCCTGACGACGGCCCGAATCGATCGGTCGATGCCAGCCCTGGATTCCTGAAGGATTCGTTGAGGTGGCAGTCCTCACGAAGCCTTGACTCAGCGGCGCTGCCGTTGCGGCCGATACCAGACCATGCTGACTGCGACGCGCTGGACCAGGTACGGCAAGGACCGCTTGTACGTCAACGACGAAGGCGACGAGCGTGTGGGATGGATCGATCTGCAGACCGGCACAGCGATGCTTGAGCGCGAGGAGTACTCGGCGGAGTTCGGCTCGATCGTCGCCCAACACCTGCCTGTCGCGGCACCGATTGCCGATCCCGTTCCACTACCCGAACCGTTGCCGCCGGCATCCACCGAGCCAACGATCGACCTTGCCCAGAACCGCGGGGTGAGTCCGTGAAGGCCAAGGCTGCTGAGGTACGCGCCGAGGCACCCGTGAGGAACCTGTTGGCCAGGGCGCTCGGCATGCACACCGAAGAGCGCGCGTGGCGCGTCGGCGCGAAGGGAGAGGCGAAGGTGGGCAAGACGCTCGACAAGCTGCCAGACAGCTGGCGCGTGCTGAACAACGTGCCGGTTGGCGACCGAGGCAGCGACATCGATCATGTGGTGATCGGCCAGGGCGGGGTGTTCACACTGAACACGAAGCATCACCCCGGCGGCCGCGTGTGGGTAGCCGAGCGGACTCTGATGGTGAATGGCCAGAAGACCGAGTACCTCCGGAACTCACACCACGAAGCGCAGCGGGCATCTCGGCTGCTGTCGGCGGCAGTCGGGTTCCACATCCCAGTCGAGCCGATCATCGTCGTCGTCGGTGCCGACATCACACGCAAAGCCGACCCCGAAGGGGTTCACGTGGTTCCTCGCGAAGGTCTGAAGCGATGGCTCTCCAAGCGGCCGGAGTGTCTCTCGGCTGACGCAGTGGACGCCGTGTTCGAGCGCGCCCGCTGGGACTCGACCTGGTCGTCACGAACCAGCTGAGTCGGGGCACCAACTCTTCGAGCAACCCTTCCAGGTTCGAGTGGCTTGCGGTCGCGGCATCACGACGACCGTTCCATCGACCTTCGGCGTCAAGCGAGATACTGACTCGTTCGCGGTTCACCCACCTGTGATCCAGCCCGGCACCAGGCACTGGGCCCGATCCGGGTCATCCGCCGAGCGTGGTCGGCGGTACAGCCGTGGTCGCTGTGACCGGGTTGGTCGGCGGCGGCGGCGATCCGATCGCCACGTCACACTCCTCTTGGGTGTAGTGCTGCAACCGCGTGTACGCGGGTTGTCCCGCGAGCGCTGCCTGGTTGGCGATCGCCAGCGATGTCTGATCGCCCGGGATCACCGTGGCCGCCGTCTCGAACGCCGAGATCACGTCCTGCCACTCCGGCTCCACGCCGGCAGGGGCCACCGCGGCGATCGATCGGTATCGGTCGATCGTGGCCTCGATGTCGGTGCCTGTGACGATCGTGGGGTTGATCAGCGTCGCCAGGTCTGCCCTGACCGCATCGCAGTACGCTCCGATGGTCCGCTTCGGCCCATCGTTGCAGCTGGTCATGACGCACGTGCTGCACGATGATCAGCGCCGCGCCGAGCGCGAATCGCACCGACGGACGCGCGCAGGGGCCGGGGATCGACGTTGCCATGGCGCCTGAGTCGGTCGGCCGAGGGGTCAGAACCGTCCGTCGTTCGTGCGCTTCTTCGGCGGCGCCTTGAACGGCGCCTCGAGCAGTGTCTCGAACTGCGCATCGTCGGGCTGCTTCTGCTCGTTGAGCCGTTGGAGATAGGTCTTCAGCGCGGCGCGTGCCGGTGGGACGTGGTCGCCCTTGGCGCCCACTGAACGGGCCAGTGCGTCCTTCGCCTTGGCGACACGCTCCTTGCGAGTGGCCTTCTCCGCATCGGAGATGACGCGCTTCGGCTTCTCCGGCGCGCCCGCCGACTTGGCACGGGCGGCTTCGATCTCTTGCTGAGTGGTGAGTTTGGCGCGCAGAGCCATGGACGTTCCTTCGTGTCGAGGTCCCCCGGAAGCTACACGCCCCGAGGCCACAACCCGCCTCGGCTCGCCCGGGTCGGGCGCTTCATCTCTGACGGAGCACGACGAGGCGGCGCTCGTGAGGTGTCTCACCCGACCCTGACAGACAGGGAGGTTGCAAGTCCGACGCGCGCCGATAGGTTCCGGCGCACGTCGTCGGGATCGCTCATCCCGTCCTCCATCCACTGACTCAGCGGCTCTCGCCGGCCGCCGAGGTTCCGGAGGTCCCGATGATCGCTTCCGTCCCGTCTGCCACGTTGCTCGGTGTCACCGGCCAACCCGTCACCGTCGAGGTGCACTCCGGCGTCGGGGTGCCCGGGTTCCAGATCGTCGGCTCGCCCGATGCCGCCTGTCGCGAGTCACGCGACCGGGTGCGCGCCGCACTGCTGTCGAGCGGGTTGTCCTGGCCCAACCGCCGCATCACGGTGAACCTCGCCCCGAGTGGCATCCGCAAGGCTGGCGCGGGGCTCGACCTCGCGATCGCCATCGCCTTGCTCGTGGCCGACGAGCAGCTCCCGGCCGAGACGGTCGAGAGGTACGCGTTCGTGGGCGAGCTCGGTCTCGACGGCACGCTGCGCGGAATGCCCGGGGTGGCGCCGATGGTGGCGTGTCGTTCGCGCTTCATCGCCGTCGTCCCGAGCGATGCCTACGAACAGGCGACCTCGATCGGTGCGGTCGACGTGCGCTGCGCCTCGAACCTCGTCGAGGTCGTGTCGGCGCTCGCGGGAGCGCCGTGGCCGGACCCACCACCGCCCCGATCGGTCGCCGACGAGCATGCGCTGCCCGATCTCGCGGACGTGCGCGGCCAGCCCGATGCTCGCCTGGCACTCGAGCTGGCAGCCGCTGGTGGGCACCACTTGCTCCTCGTCGGCCCACCCGGAGCTGGCAAGACGATGCTCGCCCAACGGCTCCCCGGATTGCTGCCACCGCTCGATCCGGTGGCCGCGCTCGAGGCCACGATGGTCTGTTCCGCGGCAGGGGTGCCGGTGCCCGGTGGCGGAGTCGTGCGCGTGCCGATGTTCCGCGCGCCGCATCACTCCAGTTCGATGGTCGCGATCATCGGTGGTGGTTCGACGGCGCTGCGGCCGGGCGAGGTCAGCCTCGCCCACGGTGGGGTGCTGTTCATGGATGAGCTCGGCGAGTTCCCCGCACACGTGCTCGATGCGCTGCGGCAACCACTCGAAGAAGGTGTGGTGCGCGTGTCCCGGGCATCTGCCACGGCCACGCTGCCCGCGCGGTTTCAGATGGTCGCTGCGTCCAACCCGTGCCCCTGCGGAGGTGGTGCCCCGGGGGAGTGCGAGTGCGACCTGACCGCTCGCCTGAAGTACTTCCGCCGGATCAGCGGGCCCTTCCTCGATCGATTCGACCTGCGGGTGAGCGTCGGTGCGGCGAAGGTCGACGACTTGCTCGGCCGCGAGCTCGGTGAGTCGACGGCAGTCGTGCGAGAGCGGGTGCTCGCAGCTCGTGGTCTGGCGATGGGCCGCGCCGGCAAGCTCAACGCCGGGCTCACGGCCGACGAGCTCGAGTCGTATGCGCCGCTCGATCACGCGGCCGAGTCGCTGGTGCGCCGCGAGTTCGAGGCGAATCGACTCACCGGCCGTGGTCTCCATCGGGTGCGGCGCGTCGCTCGAACCATCGGCGATCTCGCCGGCGCCCCGGAGGTGATCGGGGTCGACCTGCTCACCGTCGCGCTGCAGTTGCGGGTGCCGTTTGCGTCGTCGGCCCGGGTGCACGTCGCGTGACCGACCGGATCCCGCCCGAGGCCTACGCCGCCTCGCTCGCCGGCTTCGACCTGATGTCGGTGCACCGGCTCGGGGCGCTGCTCCGTCATCACTCCCCGGCGGAGGCCTTCGCCGTCGCGGCCCGCCAGCACCCTGCGGTTCGCGACGGACTCATCGCACGTGTTCTCGATCGTGATGACGTGCGCGAGGCATGGACGCGGAGCGCACTCCGGCGGCCGCCCGAAGACGTGTGGGCGCAGTGCCAGGAACTCGGTGTCCGGGTCAGCGTGCTCGGCGACGATGAGTACCCGCCGCTCTTGGGCGCTGATCCGCAGCCGCCACCCGTGCTGTTCTGGCGCGGCGATCTCCGCGTCCTCGACGGCCGGCGGGTGGCGATCGTCGGCACCCGCAACGCGACGGCGGTGGGCCGTCACATGGCCCGCACCCTCGGTGACGGCCTGGCACGCCAGGGAGTGCACGTCGTGTCGGGGCTTGCCCGTGGTATCGACGGCCACGCGCATGCAGGCGTTCTCGAGGCGGTGAGCGATGGTGCCCAGGGACGACCAGTTGCAGTCGTCGCGTCTGGGCACGATGTCGTCTACCCACGTGAGCACCGTCCGCTGTGGCAGCGCGTCGGGTCCGAGGGTCTCCTGCTCAGCGAATGGCCGCCCGGCTCGGTGCCGGCCGCCTATCGATTCCCTCAGCGCAATCGGCTCATCGCCGCGCTCTCGGAAATCGTCGTGGTGGTCGAGAGTCGCGAGACGGGTGGGTCGCTCATCACCGCACAGATGGCGGCCGAGCGTGGCATTCCGGTGATGGCGGTGCCAGGGAGCGCAATCAGTCGGGCCGCGATCGGGGTGAATGCGTTGTTGCGCGACGGCTCCGCACCGGCGGTCGACGTCGGTGATGTCATGGTTGCGCTCGGTCTCGACCACTCGCGTGCAACCGCACCGGGCGTCAACCCCCGCGTGCGGCCGCGATCGAGCGATGTGCCTGCGTACCGTGTGTGTTCCGTCAAGGCGAGCACCGTCGGTGAGGTCGCCGAAGCCCTCGGCGCGCCCGTGCTGGAGGTTGCGATGTCGCTCGCTCGACTCGAGCAGGCCGGTTGGTTGGCCCACGTCGACGGCTGGTTCGAGGTCGTGGGGTCACCGTTGACATGTCCATGAGCGAATACTGTGGCCGGCGTGACAACCGGAGTGCACGGGGCCGGTGGGCGGACCCTGGTCGACGAGCCCTGCGTGGCGTGGCGCCTCGACGCCTTTGCGACCTCGCTCACGGCATCCTCCGATCACACCGTCACCGCGTATGGCATCGACGTGCGCGACTTCGCGCTGTGGGCCGAGCGCGGTGGCATCGATTCACCCGATCTGGTGGAGCGCATGTTGCTGCGCCGCTGGGTGGCCTTCCTCACCACACGTCGCTATGCGAAGCGCACCATCGCCCGCAAGGTGGCAGCAGTGAGGAAGTACTTCCGTTGGCTGCACCGAACAGCGGTGCTGGCCGCGGACCCCAGCTCGTCCTTGCGCGCCCCGGCGGGAGAGTCCCGCCTGCCCCGGGTGCTCACGTCGGGCGAGCTCGACCGGTTGCTCGACGGCCCGTCGGCCGAAGACGAGCCCGACTGGCGTCGCCGACGCGACGACGCCGTGCTGGAGATCCTCTACGGCAGCGGCGTGCGCGTGAGCGAGCTCTGCGGTCTCGACGTCGACGACGTGCGGCGCAGCGGCACGATCAACGATGTGATGACGGTGCTCGGAAAGGGTTCCAAGGAGCGGATGGTGCCGCTGTCGGCGGTCGCCGTCGAGGCGGTGCGCCGCTGGCTCGACATCCGCCATGACGTGGTCCCCGCCGATGCAGGCGATGCGTTGTTCGGCAACGAGCGCGGGCACCGACTCACACCCCGTGACGTTCGGCGGATCATCGACCGCAGATCGTCATCACCGACCCACCCGCACGCGCTCCGTCACACCTTCGCGACGCATTTGCTCGACGGCGGGGCAGACTTACGAGCGGTGCAGGAGTTTCTCGGACATGCCGACGTCGCCACGACGCAGCGGTACACACACGTGAGCAACGAGCGCCTCCGTTCCGTCTACGCGGAGGCACACCCCCGAGCATGAGCATTCCTGTCGACATCTCGCACTGGTGGGAGAAGTGGTTCGCCTCGCGCGACCAGATCGCCCGCGATCGCATCATCGAGCACTACTCGCCACTCGTGAAGTTCGTCGCGGGCCGTGTGGGCGCTGGTCTCCCGAGCAGCGTCGACCCAGGTGACCTCGTGAGCGCCGGCGTCTTCGGTCTCATCGATGCCGTCGAACGTTTCGATCCCGAGCGCGGCGTGAAGTTCGAGACCTTTGCGGTCCCGCGCATCCGTGGCGCAGTGTTCGATGGCCTGCGCTCGCTCGACTGGGTACCCCGATCGGTGCGCAGCCGTGCCCGTGAGGTGGAAGCTGCGTTCAGCGAGCTCGAGGCCAAGTTCGGGCGGGCACCCTCGGACGAGGAGATCGCCGGTCACCTCAAGATCAGCGCCGCCGAGTTCCAGAAGTGGCTCGTCGCGATCGCCTCGACCACGGTGGGTCCGCTCGACCGTGCCCTGGTGGCAGGTGCCGAACCGCGGTCGCTGGCAGGCG
Organism: uncultured Acidimicrobiaceae bacterium; assembly: GCA_963791635.1. Classification (GTDB taxonomy): domain Bacteria; phylum Actinomycetota; class Acidimicrobiia; order Acidimicrobiales; family Ilumatobacteraceae; genus VFMC01. The sequence continues at coordinate 61,663 of CAWBTC010000012.1, read as the reverse complement.
AGACCCCCGATTCGCCCTCGGCGGTGGTGGAAGAGAGCGAGGTGCGTCGCCTGGTGCGCCAGGAGGTGCGCCGGCTTCCCGAGCGCGAGAAGCTCGTCATGTCGCTGTACTACGACGAGGGCCTCACCCTTGCCGAGATCGGCTCGGTCCTCGGTGTCACCGAGAGCCGGGTGTCGCAGATCCACACCAAGGCGGTCCTGCACCTGCGTGCCCGCCTCGCGGCGTCCGGCATCTCCTGAGTCCCGCCTGATCGCCGGCCGGGTACGGCGTCACGGGATCCCGAACGGGTCCCTCACTGGTTTCGATCGACGCTTGGCGCGTCCTGCCCACGTGTCACTGCTCACAGTGCCCGATCCCGGAGGTCCCGATGTCACTCGTCGCATCCGTCGTTGTCGCCCTCGCCCTCGCCCTCGCCGCCACGCCGCTCGCGATGCCCGTGCCTGCGGGGACCTGTTTCGCACCCCCGATCGATGCCCCGGTCACCGACCCGTTCCGCATGCCCGACTGCACCTACTGCCCGGGCAACCGGGGCATCGAGTACGGCCCGACCCCCGGTCAATCGGTGCACGCCCTTGCCGCCGGAACGGTCGAGTTCGTTGGCATGGTGGCCGGCGCCCGATGGCTCGTGGTGCTCCACGACAACGGCCTCCGCGCCTCCTACGGCAGATTGGGAAGTAGCTCGCTGAGCAGGGGTGATGCCGTCCGCGCCGGCCAGACGGTGGGGACGAGCACCGATCAGCTCTATGTCGGTCTCCGCGATGGCGACCGACCGGTGGATCCCACGCCCTTCATCGGTCGATGGCGTCATCGCCGACGCCTCGTGCCCATCGACGGCGCATCGCCCCGCCCGGTCGGGTCGCCCCGCCTGGTCTGTGGCATCTCCGGCAGGGTCCGATAGCGTGTCCGACCGGCCCACCGCGCGGTGAGCCGAATCCGATCGCACGGCCCACTCCACGGTCGCCGCTCCCGCTCGCGGGTCCGGTGCACGGGCGTCGTGTGCAGCCAACCGTGGATGAGGAGACATCATGGCCGTCGTCACCATGCGACAGATGCTGGAAGCAGGTGTCCACTTCGGGCACCAGACCCGCCGTTGGAACCCGAAGATGAAGCGCTTCATCTTCGGTGAGCGCGGTGGCATCTACATCATCGATCTCGAGCAGACCCTCACCCGGGTGGAAACCGCGTACAACTTCGTGCGCGACCTGTCCGCCAAGGGTGGCACGGTGCTCTTCATCGGCACGAAGAAGCAGGCGCAGGATCCTGTGCGCAACTATGCCGACAAGGTCGGCATGCCCTACGTGAACGAGCGCTGGCTCGGTGGCATGCTCACCAACTTCGAGACCATCTCCAAGCGCGTCGCCAAGATGCAGGAGTACGAGCGGATGAAGGCATCGGGTGAGTTCGATGCCATGCCGAAGAAGGAGGCCCTCCTCCTCAGCCGCGAGCTCGAGAAGCTGCAGAAGAACCTCGGCGGCATCCGTGGCATGAACAAGCGTCCCGACGCCGTGTTCATCCTGGACACAAAGAAAGAGCACATCGGGGTCACCGAAGCCAACAAGCTCGGCATTCCGATCATCGCCGTCGTCGACACCAACGTCGATCCGGACGTCATCCAGTTCCCGATTCCCGGCAACGACGATGCCATCCGCGCCAACGCGTTGATGGCTCGGGTGATCGCCGAGGCGATCGAAGAGGGTCGCTACATTCAGGGCAAGCGCAACCCGCAGGCCGCCCCGACCCCGAAGCGCACCGCCGAGGACGAGGCAGCCTTTGCCTCTGCCCAGGCCGAGGCACGTCGCCAGGCTGCTGCCGCTCAGGCCGAGCGCGAGGCCCGCCTCGCCGCGGCGCAGACCGAGTCCGACACCGATACCGACAACGAAGAAGCATCCCCCGTCGAGGCTGCTGCGACGCCTGTCGAGGCGACCCCGGTCACCGAGACCAGCACGGAGAGCTGAGACACCATGTCATTCACCGCCAAGGACGTGCAGGCGCTTCGTCAAGCGACCGGCGCCGGCATGATGGACGCCAAGAAGGCCCTCGAGGCCAATGACGGCGACATGGAGCAGGCCAAGCAATGGCTGCGCGAGAAGGGCCTCGCCGCCAGCGCGAAGCGTGACGACCGGGAGAACAACCAGGGTGTCGTCGCTCTCGTGATCGAGGGCAACGTCGGCGCAATGGTGAAGCTGAAGTCGGAGACCGACTTCGTGGCCGGCAGCGATCAGTTCAAGGCCGAGGCCGACACGTTGGCCCGGCTCGTCGTCGCCAAGGGCGAGTCGGCCGTCGCCGAGCGCAACGCGGTGCTCGAAGACCTCAAGATCGTGCTCAAGGAGAAGATCGAGCTCGGTGAGGTCGTGCGCGTCGAGGCCGCTCCCGGCGAGGTCATCGACAGCTACCTGCACCTGCAGGGCGGTCGTGGCGTCAACGGCGTGCTCGTCGTGATGGCCGGCGCGACTCAGGAGCTCGCTCACGATGTCGCCGTGCACGTCGGCTTCGCTCGGCCGAAGTACCTGAGCCGAAACGACATCCCCGCGGACGTGCTCGACAAGGAGCGCGCCACGCTCGAGGCGATCAGCCGCAACGAGGGCAAGCCAGAAGCTGCACTTCCGAAGATCATCGAGGGTCGCATCAACGGCTTCTTCAAGGACGTCGCGCTCCTCGACCAGCCCTATGCGAAGGATGACAGCCAGTCGATCGCCAAGATGATCGGCACCGCGAGCATCGTCCGCTTCGCCCAGGTCGAGATCGGCTGACCGCTGGTGACCTCGCCACGGTGGAAGCGGATCGTCTTCAAGCCGTCGGGCGAGGCATTGGCCGGCGCCTCGGGTTCGGGCCTCGACGGCGCGACCCTCGATCACACGGCTCGCGAGATCATCGCCGTGCGTGAGATGGGCGTCGACGTCACCGTTGTCGTCGGCGGCGGCAACTTCTGGCGTGGTCGCACCGGGGCGATGTCCGGAATGGACGCGACCCAGAGCGACCACATCGGCATGCTCGGGACCGTGATGAACGCCTTGGCGCTGCAGGACTCGCTGGAACGCAACGGACAATCCACCCGTGTGATGAGCGCGATCGAGATGCCGCGCATCGCCGAGCCGTACATCCGGCGGCGGGCGATGCGCCACCTCGAAAAGGGCAGGGTCGTGATCTTCGCGGCCGGCACCGGCAACCCGTTCTTCACCACCGACACCGCTGCCGCCCTGCGTGCTGCGGAGATGGATGCGAACGCGTTGCTGAAGGGCACGCACTCTGGCGTGGACGGCGTCTACAGCGCGGACCCCCGTCGCGACTCGTCGGCCACCAAGTACGACGAGATCGACTACATGGATGTGATGACCAAGGACCTCAAGGTCATGGATGCCACGGCCATCGCGTTCTGCCGCGACAACGACATCCCGATCGTGGTGTTCGACATGTCGGCGCCCGGTGCGCTGCAGGCGATCCTCGGCGGTGAGCAGGTGGGCACGATCATCCACGGCGAAGCACCCCAGAGCCGTCGTCGTCGACACGACGATCCGCCCGACGTCAATCCTCAGTCCTGACCACGTCCTGACCACGTCCCGACCACCTCCCGACCACCTCCCGAGAACGGGGCTGCGTCGGGTTCTCCGCCCTCGACGGCCCGATGACCACGCAGCGTGCGCTGCATCGGTAACCTGTGCCGGTGACCGAAGAGACGCTCCTCGATGCCATCGACAAGATGGAGAAGGCGGTCGAGCACGTACAGAGCCAGTTCACGACCGTTCGCACCGGCCGCGCCACCCCGGCCCTGGTCGAACGGCTCCAGGTCGAGTACTACGGTTCGCACGTGCCACTGCTGCAACTTGCCGGCTTTGCCGTGCCCGAGGCTCGCCAGTTGGTCGTCAAGCCGCACGACCGCACGACGCTCGGCGCGATCGAGAAGGCAATCCGTGACAGCGATCTGGGCGTCAACCCGTCGAACGACGGCGTCGTGATCCGGCTCAACTTCCCGGCGCTCACCGAGCAACGGCGCAAGGAGTACGTGAAGATCGTGAAGAACATGGCCGAGGACGGGCGTATCTCGGTGCGCAACATCCGCCGCGACGGTCGCAAGCACCTCGAGGCGGCCGAGAAGGCCGCGGAGATCTCCGCCGACCAGCTCGAGCGTGCCGAGAAAGAGCTCGAGAAGATCACCCACGACCACGTCGAGATGATCGACAAGGCGTTCGGGCGCAAGGAACAGGAACTGCTCGAAGTCTGACCCACGGGTCGGGCGTGGCACCATGGACGAGCAGCGAGAAACGGGGATCCCTGATGAGCGATGATGTCTGGCGTCGTGGCCGTCGAGAAAGTCGAGAGGGTCGTGAAGGTCGAGAAGGTCGAGAGGACGACGATTTCGGGCCGCCGTTGTTCGGCGACGATGCGTCGCGGGCCGACATGACCCGCGAGATGGACGATCCGAGTGACGGGCTGTCCTTCGGCACCGCCGACACGGGTCCATTGCCACACTGGACGGCTCCACCGACGGGCGAGATGCCTTCGATGCTCACGTCGCAACGACCGTCCGAGGGCGCCACCGATCCCACCGAAGACCTCGACGTGTGGTCGTCGTTCTCCAACGACGCACCCGTGTGGAGCGACGATCCGGTCCCCACAGGCGAGATCGAGATCCCCACGCGTGCTGCGCTCGATGACGCGGTGGATCCGTTCGACAAGACCGGCGACGGATCGGCGCCGGTGCGCCGCGGTCCCGGTCGGATCACGATCGGCACCGACCCCACCGATGATCGGATGGGCCGCCCGATGCCCAAGAAGACCAGCCGCGGGTCTGGCCGCGTCGACCCCACACGTGGCTCACGGCCCGCTCGTCCGTCGTCCGGCAACGGCGGCGCCTCGCGCACCGCACCGGCTCCGTCGAGCCGCGACATGCCCACCGCGGTAGCGGTCGGTCTGATCATCGCCGCGGCCTTCATCGGCGCTCTGCTGTTCAAGCCGTGGGCAGTGCTCGCAATCGTGGTGGCCGTCGTCGGTCTCGCTTCGGTCGAGTTCTTCGACAAGGTGACCGAGAAGGGTTACCGGCCCGCCACCGTCGCCGGCATCGTCGCTGCGGTCTGCCTCCCGCTCGCCACCTACTGGGTCGGCGAGCAGGCCGTGCCGCTGGTGATCGTGTTCGCGTTCGCCGCTGCGTGCCTCACGTTCATCACGTCCTCCGGCCTCGAGTCGAGCCCTTTGCCCAACGCAGCGATCACCATGCTCGGTGTCGTGTGGATCGGCGTCCTCGGCTCATTCGCAGCGCTCATCCTGTCGTGGTCGAACGTGACCGGGGGCATCTTCGTCGCCGAGGGGTTCGCGTCCACCACGGTCGGCACCGACACGCTGTTCCTCCTCGCCCTCGGCGTGGTGGCGAACGACGTCGGTGCCTTGTTCATCGGGTCGGCCGCTGGTCGCACCCCGCTGCGCGCCTGGATCAGCCCGAACAAGACCGTCGAGGGAATCATCGGCGGCACGATCATGACGCTGCTGGCGATGATCGTCGTCGGCGTGGCGGGTTCGAGTAGCACTTGGAACAGCACCGGCGACCTGCTCTTGTTGGGTGTCGTCATCTCGATCACGGCGCCGCTCGGCGACCTCACCGAGAGCATGTTCAAGCGCAACCTCGACATCAAGGACTTCGGTAGCATCGTGAAGGGCCATGGTGGCGTGCTCGACCGCTTCGACGGCTTCTTGTTCACGCTGCCCGCCGTGTACTACCTCGTCCTCGTGCTGCAGCCCTGGCTCACGAAGTAGTCATCCGATGCGGTCGGCATCCGTGCGTGTCGCGGGTGACGTACTCCACATGTGCCTGACAGCCGGCCTGACGCGGCAAGCGTGTTCTGCGCTGCGAGACTTGCGCCCATGACTGCTGTTCGTGTCGCCATCGCCGGCAGCAGTGGCAGCATCGGCACCCAGACCCTCGATGTCGTACGTGCCGAAGCTGGCAGCTACGAAGTCGTCGCCCTCGGCGTCGGCTCGTCGGTCGATGTGCTGATCGAACAGGCGCTGGAGTTCCGCCCGAAGATCGTCGCGGTCACTGATCCTGCGCAGCGTGCGCGCGTGGCGGAGGCGCTGCCGTTCGCCGAGGTGGTCGGCGATCTCGAAGCGCTCGTCGAGTCCGCCGATGTGGTCGTGAACGCCGTGGTCGGCTTCGCCGGCCTCCCAGTCACGATCGCGACCTTGCGTGCCGGTCGTCGACTGGCGCTCGCCAACAAAGAGAGCCTCATCGCTGCTGGACCGGTGGTGCAGCCGCTGCGTGCCACACCCGGTGCCGAGCTGGTGCCGGTCGACAGCGAGCACTGTGCGGTGCATCAGTGCCTGCGTTCGTCGGAGAACGTCGATCGCGAGGTGTCGCGGGTGGTGCTCACCGCCAGCGGTGGACCGTTTCGTGGTCGAACTGCCACCGAGCTCGAACACGTCAGCGTCGATCAGGCCCTCGCTCATCCCACGTGGAAGATGGGCCCCAAGATCACGATCGACTCGTCGACGCTGATGAACAAGGGTCTCGAGGTGATCGAGGCCCACGAGTTGTTCGGCACCCCGTTCGACCAGATCGAGGTCGTCGTGCACCCACAGAGCGTCGTCCACTCGATGGTGGAGTTCACCGACGGCTGCACGATGGCGCAGTTGTCGATGCCCGACATGCGCCTGCCCATCGGCTACGCCCTCGCACATCCCGCTCGGATCGGCACGCCGTTCGGTCGCATCGATTGGACCCAGCTCGGACGCCTCGACTTCGAACCGCCCGACACGGCCACGTTCCGGTGCCTGTCGCTCGCGTACCAGGCGGGTCGCCACGGCGGCACGGCGCCCGCCTGGCTCAGCGCGTCCAACGAAGTGGCGGTCGACGCCTTCCTCGAGGGTCGGTTGCGCTGGCCGCAGATCGCCGACGTCTGCGATGAATCGCTCCAGCGGTACGAGCCAGGTGCCGATGAGACGGTGGACGACATCATCGCCGCCGACGCCCGCGCCCGGCAGGTCGCTGCCGAGGTCATCTCCGGACTGTCCAGCGAGACCGTCACCAGGTCAGGATCCCCTTCATGAGTCAGACACTTCCGCCACCGCAACCAGTGGGGACATCGCCCACGCCGCCCACGCTGGACGCACCCGAGACGGGCTACGTGAAGTTCCGCAACGAGGTGCTCGCCGGCGGCGCCAGCGAACAGCCGAACGGCGCCGACCTCGCCGGTGGGTCCCGTGCGGTCGTGGGGATCGCCGTGATCGTGGCGCTGTTGGCCCTGCTCGGCTGGTGGAACGGGTGGGCGCTGCTGTTCGTCGTCGGTCTGCTCGCGTGCATCTTCCTGCACGAGGTCGGTCATTTCGTGACGGCCCGCTGGACCGGCATGAAAGCCACGCAGTTCTTCCTGTTCATGGGTCCCAAGCTCTGGAGCTTCCGGCGCGGCGAGACCGAGTACGGCATCCGTGCGCTTCCGTTGGGTGCCTTCGTGCGGATCATCGGCATGAACAACCTCGACGAGGTCGACCCCCTCGACGAACCCCGTGCCTACCGGAACCAGAGCTACCCGAAGCGCATGCTCGTCATCTGCGCAGGCTCGATGATGCACATGATCATCGCGATCACGCTGTTGTTCGGTCTGTACGCCACGAAAGGCGTGCTCGAGCAGACGGGTCGCGTGCAGGTCGGCACCGTCAACGCCGGCGATCCCGCGTCGGAGGCGGGCATCCGCTCCGACGATGTGATTCTCAGCTTCGACGGCGTGACGCCTGCCGACTCTGCCGACTACGTGAGGTTGGTGCAGGCGCACGAACCGGGCGATGTCGTGCCGGTCGTGGTGGAACGCGACGGTGAGGTGCTGACGCTCGAGGTGGGACTCGGCGCGAACCCGAACCAGGGCGACGCGCTCGGAAAGGCCTACATGGGCACGACCAGCGGCTCAGAGCTGCAATGGACCGATCTGTCGCTCGGCACTGCCGTCACGCGCAGCGTCACCGACCTCGGTGACGCCACGTGGCAGTCGGTCGGTGGTGTCGTGAAGATCCTCAACCCGGTGAACCTCGTCGAGCATCTCGTCGGTACGTCCGACGACATCACGACGCGGCCTACCACCGTTGTCGGCGTGTCGCGCTACAGCGGGTTCCTCGGTGACGAGGACGGTTTCGCAGGCATCGTCGCCCTGCTCGCCGGCGTCAACGTGTTCGTCGGACTGATCAACCTGTTCCCGATGCTGCCCTTCGACGGTGGCCATGCGGCGATCGCCACGTACGAGCGGATCCGCAGCCGCAAGGGCCAGGCGCCCTACCGCGCCGACGTCGCCAAGATGGTGCCCGTCGCGATGACGATGATGGGTCTGCTCGGGTTCATGTTCCTCACCGGGCTCTACCTCGACATCGTCAAGCCCATCGGTGGCTGAGACGCGGCAGACTGAACGCGTGAACGCACCAGCATCCGGCTCCTCGAGCTTCGAGCGCCGTCGCACCCGTCAGCTCCATGTCGGCAAGGTCGCCGTCGGTGGCGACGCACCGATCTCCGTACAGTCGATGACGATCACCAAGACCGCCGACGTGGAGGGCACCCTCCAGCAGATCTATGCGCTGGCAGCAGCAGGCTGTGACATCGTCCGCTGCACCTGCAACGAGAGCGAAGCTGCCGAAGGTCTGGCCCAGATCGTGCCGCGTTCGCCGATCCCGGTGATCGCCGACATCCACCATCAGTACAGGATGGCGCTGGCGGCGATGGAAGCCGGTGTGCACGGGCTGCGGCTCAATCCCGGCAACATCCGCAAACCCGAGCACATCAAGGCCGTTGCCTCCGAGGCGAAGGATCGTGGGATCCCCATCCGGATCGGCGTGAACGGTGGCTCGCTCGATCCGGCGCTCTACGAGAAGTACGGGGGCATCCGCCCCGAGGCGATGGTGGAGAGCGCGCTGCAGGAGATCGCCTACTTCGACGAGGTCGGGTTCCACGACTACAAGATCAGCGTCAAGGCATCGAGCGTGCCGCTGATGGTGGAGGCGTACCGCCAGCTGAGCGAGGTCACCGATGCCCCCCTCCACCTCGGTGTCACCGAGGCCGGCCCGCCCCCGGCAGGTCTGGTGAAGGCCACGGCCGGGATCGCCACGCTGCTCCTCGAAGGCATCGGCGACACCATCCGCTACTCGCTCACCGCCGACCCGGTGGAGGAGGCGCGTGCTGGCCGGCAGTTGCTGGAAGCCCTCGGCCTGCGCGAACGCAAGAACGTCGACCTCATCGCCTGCCCCAGCTGTGGCCGTGCGGAGATCGACGTGATCGACGTCGCCAACCGGGCGATGAAGGCCTTCGGCGATCGCAAGATCCCGCTTCAGGTGGCCGTGATGGGCTGCGTCGTGAACGGACCTGGTGAGGCACGCGAGGCCGACCTCGGCATCGCCGCCGGCAACAAGCGAGGGCACCTGTTCGTAAAGGGGCGAAACGTCGCGGTGGTGCCCGAGAGCGAGATGGTCGAAGCGCTCGTGGAGTGGGCCGAGTTCATCCACGAGCACGGCACCGACGCGGCGATCGCCCGAGTCGACACGACGATCGCCGAGCGCGAAGCGGCCAAGGATCGGGCCAAGTTGCTCGACGACAAGGGCGACGACGCGAACCACGCCGCAGAGAGAATCGTCGAGATCCGCAAGACCGTCTCCGGCGGCTGATCGAATGGAGCGGTGACGCCCGACCGGTTCCCGCCCGACCTCCCGCTGCTCGAGTTCGACCCGTCGCACGAGGCGGTCATCAACCCGTGGCGGTACCGGCCCCAGCTCGGGTTCCCCGAGCGAGCCGTCATGTGCTGGTTCGGCGACGTGGTGCGGTCGCGCACCGAGGGACTCGACGCGGTGCACCATGTCAAGTTCGAGCACGGTGACCACGGCATCTTCATCGTGACCCACCATGGCGTGGACGTCGCCCTGACCAACCCACCGGTTGGCGCGCCGGCTGCGGTCGGGTCGCTCGAGGACCTGATCGCGCTCGGTGCGACGAACGTCATCGGCTGCGGCGGCGCGGGCATCGTGCGCCCGGGCTTCGACCTCGGCCACGTCATCGTGCCGACGGGCGCCATCCGCGACGAGGGCACCAGCTACCACTACGCGCCGGCCGACACCGCGGTGCTGCCGCACCCGCGTGCGCTGTCGGCGATCGACGACGTCCTCTCCGAGGGCGGCGTTCCCCACGACCACGGGCTGACGTGGACCACCGACGCGCCGTACCGCGAGACAGTGGCCAAGGTGGCCCGCCGTCGTGACCAGGGCTGCATCACGGTCGAGATGGAGGCGTCCGCGATGTTCGCCTGCGCGAGCTTCCGCGGTGCGGTGTACGGACAGCTGCTCTATGCCGGCGACGACGTGAGTGCCGCCGAGTGGGACCATCGACACTGGGACCGCCAGCACAGCGCACGCGAGCGGTTGCTCGACCTCGCGCTCGACGCAGCGATTCGCCTGTGAGCGCGCCGGTTGCGCGCTGATCGCGCCGGTTCGGGCCGGACGGGGTCAGCCGGGAACCGAGACCTCGTCGACACGGAACAGCGTGGCGATGCCCGAGAGCTCGACGACCTCGCCGGGCAACAGCACCACGGTCTGGCCACGGGCGATGAGATCGGTGGCGCCGTCGGCGCAGATGAGCAACTCGCGGCCCGTGGCGACGTGTCGGAAGGGCCCGGCGACCTCGCAGCGCCAGAGCCGGAACGGGGTGTCGGGGGTGTCGTAGCACCACGAGCCCGCCTCCACCTCTCGCGGCACGACCCGGGGGTCGCTGATCGAGCGGATGTCGAGTACCTCGAGCAACTCGTCGACGTCGACATGCTTGTGGGTCATCCCGCCGCGGACCACGTTGTCGCTCGCCGACATGATCTCGATCCCGGCGCCAGAGAGGTAGGCGTGGAGATTGCCGGGGCCGAGGAAGATCGCCTCGCCCGGCGACAGCTGGACGCGATGGAGCAACAGCGTGACGGCGACGCTGGGATCGCCTGGGTACTGGTCGGCCAGCTGCTCGACGAGGCGAGCCTCGGCCCGTGTGTGTGCGCGACACGTGCTCAGGATCGGCTCCAGCTCGATCTCTCCGTGGTACAGGTCGCGCACCATCGCGGGAAGGCCGCGTCTGCGGAGCCGGGCGGCGAGCGTCGTGAGGCCGAGGTCGTCGAGCAGCGCAGCCGACGACACCATCGGGCGGAATCCGCACAACGCGTCGAACGGCGTGAGCGCGCAGATCAGCTCGGGCTTCGGCAATGCGTCGCGGTAGATGCGGTTCGCCGCATTCCTGGCGATGCCGGCGGCCTCTTCGCGCGCGTAGCCCGCCTCGGCCTGGACCCGGCTCGGGTGGGTCTGCAGCGACAGGGCCTCTCCGGCTGCCAATACCTTCAACAGGTAGGGCAGCTCACCTGCCGCGTCGCGCAACGGGGTGCCATCAGTGAAGGTGGAGGGACCCCCTGGGTGGGTCCCCAACCAGAGCTCGGCCCACGGTCTGCCGTCTTCGGCCACGTCGAGCAGCGCCGGGATGAACGACCGATCACCCCACGCATAGTGCTGCACGACACCCGACACCAACTGCATGGCGGCCATTCTGGCCCGTGTGGGGGTCAGAAGAGGCGGAGCTCGTCGGGCCGCATGCCACGGAGCTCGTCGTAGTCGACCTCCACCACACGGAACCCGCGGGCCTCGGCCAGCACGCGGGCCTGTGGCTTCACGACCTGGGCGACGAACACGCCGCGCACCGCGCCGAGGGTCGAGTCGAGATGGAGCCGCTCGATGTAGCGAGCCAGCTGCTCCACACCGTCGATGTCGCCGCGTCGCTTCACCTCGATCGCCACCACCTGGCCGCCGGTGTCCCGGCACACGAGGTCGATCGGACCGATCGCGGTCGGGTACTCGCGGCGAACGAGCGTGAGGCCGTCCTCGATCGCGTGTGGCGATGCCGCGAGCAACTCCTGGAGGTGAGCCTCCACACCGTCTTTCTGCAGGCCGGGGTCGTCACCGAGCTCGTGAGCGACGTCGCTGATCACCTCGAGCAGGTTGATCGTGAGCGTCTCGCCCTTTGGATTGGTGACGGTCCAGTGCTCGCCGTGGTCGACGATGGTGTTCGGGGCGTTCATCCAGTTGAGCGGCTTGTACGCGCCGCCGTCGGCATGGATCGCGACGCAGCCGTCGTTCTTCACCATGATGAGACGAACGGCCTCGGGGAGGTGGGCGGTGAGCCGACCGGCATAGTCGACCGAACACCGTGCAATGACCAGACGCATGACCCGCCCGACACTACGCGTCCACCCCCGTTCGTGAGCGAAACGCCGCGTGTGGCGGCGCATCGCTCACGGACAACGATGTACGGATGTCGGTCAGCGGCCGACCTGGTCGCGCATTCGCTTGCTGATCAGTTCGCGGCGGGCCTGGAGCTCGCGGTAGGTGAGGCTGTCGGTGCTCGCATCGACACCGAAGCCGGCCTTCACTCCGTCCATGTTCATCTCGATCGACGTGTGGTCGATCCCGAGCTCACGACCGAGGCGCTCGCCGTGGCGCTCGGCGAACATCATCGAGATCTTGGCGATCTCGCCGATCAGGTCGAGGTCGGGGGCGAGGCGGGCCATCGCCCCGTCGAGGAACACCATGTTCTTCACGTAGAGCATCAGCTCCTTGGGCATCCGTGCCCCGTAGCCCATCAGCGCCTTCACGACCCGCTGGACTTCGCTGACGAGCTCCTCGCCCGTGAGCGTCGTGGGGTCGATCGGAGGCAGGTCGAGTCGCAGGTCCTTGATGACCGCCTCGAGGTCGGTGTCAGCCGGGAGAGCGCCGAGGTCGCGCATGGCCGCCATCTGGCCACGGACGTCGTTGGTGGTGGCGGCGAGCATCATCCTCAAGAACGCGAGGCGACGCTCGCCACTGAGTCGACCCACGATGCCGAAGTCGAGCAGCGCGGTGCGACCATCGGCCAGCACGAACAGGTTGCCGCCATGCAGATCGCCGTGGAACACGCCGTAGACCATCGCGCCCTCCATGAGTGCCACCATCGCTGTGCGCACGACATCTTCGGTGTCGATGCCGGCGTCCTGCATGCCGACCACATCGTCGAAGTTGAATCCCGTCACTCGCTGCATCACCAGCACGCGGCGGGTGACGAGCGTGGGGTGCGGGCGGGGCACGACGTAGCCGTCCTGGCCCAGCTCGCGCAGCATCGCGGCGACATCGATCATGTTCGCCGCCTCCATCCGGAAGTCGAGCTCCTCCACGATCGTCTCGGCGAACAGCTCCACGAGGGCCGGGGGGTTGGCGAGCGCGGCGATCGGGATGCGACCCACGAGGTGTGGGGCGAGCCATGCCATGACGCGGAGGTCCTTGCGCACGTACATCGACACGCTCGGTCGCTGCACCTTCACCACGACCTCTTCGCCGGTGTGCAACGTGGCTGCATGTACCTGTGCGATCGACGCGGCCGCGAGCGGGGTGCGGTCGAACGAGGAGAACAGGTCTTCGAGCCGCCCGCCGAGGTCGGCTTCCACGACGGTGCGCACCACGTCGAACGGCTCGGCGGGCACCTGGTCGCGGCAGAGCTTGAACTCTGCGACCAGTTCGGCGGGGAACAGGCCCTCACCGCTGGAGATGATCTGGCCGAGCTTGATGTAGGTCGGGCCGAGGTGCTCGGCCGCCACGCGCAGGCGACGTGAGATGTCAGCGCGGCTGGCTTCGGGGGAGGCGAACCTGCCGCGCTTCTTGCGGACCAACCACGGCGCAATGGCGGTGCCGAGCTCACGCACCACGGTGATCACCCGGGCACCAGGCGGTACCTTCGACGGTTTGGTGAGCACGGGCACCTCTGCGCGCGCTGCGCTGCGGAGGCGGTCGGCGAGTGGGAGCCAGCGGATGGCGTCGCGCTCGAGCACCCAGGGGTGCTCCTCGGTGAACGCACCCCATGAGCGGTCGGCGGGTCCTGCCAGGAGATCCATGGGCACAGGATCGCAGCGATCGCCGGCATCCGGCCATGCGTCTGCAACATTGTCCCCTGCGATTCCCGACACATCCGACACGTGGCTACGATGCGCCCACCCGGTCGCCATGGGGATGGCAGCCGATCGACGTCTGGGGGACGAACTGTGTCTGGTGATCGCTACTACGTGACCGACTCCGATCTGTCGGCGCGGTTTCCGCTGTACACGCGGGCGAACGTGGGGGAGGTGTTCCCCGATCCCGTCACGCCGCTCACCAGCGACACTGCGCTCTGGTACGCCGAGCTCGGGTGGCGTGATGCGTGGGTGCGCATGGGGGCATTCGAGGCCGACGAGTTCCCGGCCGACGAGTTCTGCCAGCTGGGCGTGCAGGGTGGCTACTGCTACCTCAACGCGTCGCTGATCAGGATCTTCGGTGAGCGGGCGCCGGGCCTGTCGTGGCAGCTGATGGACGAGACGTTCTTCGGTGCGATGCCAGGAGTCCCGCCGTACCAGGCGATGGACGGCGATCAGCGACCCGATCTCACGGAGAAGATCGGCGCCACGTTCGGGTACGTGTTCGCACAGAGCAGCCTGAGCGATCTCACCGAGCTCACCGAGGACCGCGAGGAGACGATCGCGCTGCGCGCAGCTCGCCCCGACTACAGCACCTGGAGCGAGCTCGACCTCTGGAAGCGATACCTCGACCTGGTGCCGGCGCACCGGAAGTACTTCTCGCACCACCTGTTCACCACGTACATGGCCACGGTGCCGGTGGGCGCGATCTCCGGCGTCGCCACCGCGGTGGGCCGGCCCGATCTGATCCTGCCGATCCTCGCCGGCATCGGTGAGGTCGATTCTGCCGCCCCGAGCCATGCGATGTGGGCGCTGTCGCGCATGGCCCCCGATTCACCGGAGTTCGCCGACGCGTTCGCCCAGTTCCTGCTCGACTTCGGCAGCCGCGGGCCCAACGAGTGGGAGTCGCGGTCGCCCACCTGGGAGACCCGGCCGGCTCTGGCCTTGTCGGCGATCGACCGCATGCGTGGCGCCCCTGAGTCGGCCGACCCGGCGTTGCAGAACGCCGACCGAGCCCGCCAGCGTGAGGCGGCGTCGGCCGAGCTGCTGGCGATGGTGGAGGGCGACCCAGCCACCCACGGACAGCTCGCCGCGGCGATCGCCTGCTCGGCCGCATGGCTGCCGGGACGGGAACGAACCAAGACGAACAACATCCGCTGCATCCACGAGATGCGCATGCCGATGCGTGAGTTCGGCGCTCGTATGGTCGCCAAGGGTGCGTTCGACGAGATCGAGGACTACGGCTTCCTGCGCTCGGCCGAGGTGGAGCCGTGCATCGAGAACCCGCACGCGTTCACCGAGACGATCCGTGCGCGCCGTGCGGAGTACCGCAAGCTCCAGGAGCTGACACCACCGTTCATCTTCGATGGCCGCACCGACGGGCCCGACACGTGGCATCGTCGAGACGAGCCGTCGGCAGGCATGCTCGGTGTCGATGACGTGTTGGTGGGCATGCCCGGTTGCCCCGGACAAGCCGAAGGCATCGCCCGCGTGATCCTCGACTCGAACGATCCGACCGACCTCGAGCCGGGCGACATCCTGATCGCCCCGATCACCGATCCGTCGTGGACCCCGTTGTTCGTACCGGCGGCAGGCGTGGTCGTCGACGTGGGCGCGGCGCTCAGCCACGCGATCATCGTGAGCCGCGAGCTCGGTATCCCGTGTGTGATCTCGGCCACCGACGCCACACGGCGGATCCCGAACGGCGCCCGCGTCCGCGTCGACGGCAGCACTGGCGTCGTCACCGTGCTGTCGGTGCCCTGACCGCGTGCATCAGAGGAGAATCAGAGGAGGTCGCCATGGTTGCGGATCACTGGATCACCGATTGGGACATCAACCCGAAGTTCCCATTGCTCACCCGTGCGAATGCCGGCGAGGTGCTGCCCGACCCGTGCAGCCCTCTCGCGTGGACTCTGGTCTTCACGCCGCTGCTCGCCGGCTGGCGTGATTCGGCGGTCTACGACTACGGCGCCTACGACGCCGACGAGCTGTCGGAGGCGACGCCGGAGGTGGTCGGGCAACTGGGTGGCTACTTGTACATCAACGGCACGTCGGCGCGCGTGTTCGGTGCGCGCGGCCCCGGCCTGACTGCCGAGGCGATCGACACCGCGTACTTCGGCGACCATCCCGACAAGCCGCCGTACGTGGCCGAACCGTGGCACGAGAACGCTGCAGCGACCGAGCGGCTCGCGGTGTGGATGGGTGCCGTGATGACGGCCACCGATCTCCCCGAGTTGCGCGACGACCGCGAAATCAGCCGGGCTGCCCGGGCATCGCGCCCCGACCTCGAGGCGATCACCGACGACCAGCTGCTCGAACGCGCCCGAGACTTCCTGCCAACGCTTCGACACCTCTTCCGGCGCCACCTCACCGTCACCGCCGGCTCGTCGATCGGACCCGGAGTGCTCGCCGCGATCGCCGACGCGGTCGGAGACCCCACGCTCGCGCTCACCCTCATCACCAGCGTTGGCGAGGTCGACTCGGCCGCTCCGAGTGCGGCGATGTGGAAGCTGTCGCGGCTCGCGCCCGAGTCGGCTGAGTACCGGGCAGGATTCGACGAGTTCCAGCGGGAGTTCGGCAGCCGTGGGCCGAATGAGTGGGACATCCGCAGTGAGGTGTGGGAGACCCGACCCGCGCTGGTCACGGTGCTGGTCGACCGCATGCGCGGCGCTGCCGACGGTGAGGCACCTCACACGCGCAACGACCGCAACATCGCGCTCCGCGAAGCAGCAGAAGCAAGGGTCCGCGCCGCGCTCGCCGGCCAGCCCGACGTACTCGCCCAGTTCGAGATGGGCCTCGCGTCGGCACACGCCTATCTCGCAGGTCGAGAGCGCACGAAGACCAACGTGATCCGCGTGCTGCACGAGGTGCGGATGGTGATTCGCGAGCTGGC
This sequence comes from uncultured Acidimicrobiaceae bacterium, assembly GCA_963791635.1. Lineage (GTDB taxonomy): Bacteria > Actinomycetota > Acidimicrobiia > Acidimicrobiales > Ilumatobacteraceae > VFMC01. The sequence goes on along the minus strand of CAWBTC010000012.1, from coordinate 44,821 downwards.
CGAGCGGTACGACTACACGATGAGCGAGCTGTGCATGCTGCTCGATGACGAGCTCGACGCATTCGTCGCCGGCCCCGACGAGTTCCGGCCACGGCTCGTTGCCCGTGAGGAGCAGTACCTCGAGCTCTGGCAGTTGGAGCCGCCGTTCATCATCAACGGCACGGCGCCGCCGGTGTCGTCGTGGAAGCGCAAGGGCGTTTCCACGGCGCAGATCGCAAAGGTCGGCGACGTGCTGTCCGGCGTCCCCGGCAGCCCCGGCACCGCCACCGGTCGCGCTCGCGTGGTGCTGCACCCGAGCGATCCGTTCGCCCTCGAGCCGGGTGACGTTCTCGTCGCTCCGATCACCGACCCGGCCTGGACCCCACTGTTCGTTCCTGCCTGTGCAGTCATCGTGAACGTCGGTGCCCAGGTCAGCCATGCCGTGATCGTGAGCCGCGAGCTGGGCATTCCGTGCGTGGTGAGCGTGCTCGATGCCACGACTCGCATCGCCGACGGAGCACTCGTCACCGTCGACGGATCGGCTGGTACGGTCACGATCCTCGACGGCTGATCAGGGGGTCGGCCGGACTGCTCCGTGGGGGATGACATGAGCAAGTGGATCACCGACACCGCCGCCAGCACGCGCTTTCCCGTCTACACGCGTTCGAACGCCAGCGATGTGCTGCCCGAGCCGGTGAGTCCGCTCGGTGCGACCCTGTCGTGGCGGCCCGGCGTGATGGAGGGCTGGCGCGACGGCAACGTCAACAACGGCGCGTTCATCATCGATGAGCTCACCAGTGAGGGTTTCAACCCGACGTGCGGGTTCTTCAACGGCTACTTCTACGTGAACGCCTCCGTGGTACGAGTGTTCGGCGAGCGGAGCGGCGCGGGTGCAGCCGGCATCGATGCGGCCTTCTTCGGAAATCGTCCCGACACCCCGCCCTACGTCGCTCGCCCGGAAGACGTCAATCCAGAGGCGGGTGCGCGCATCGGCGAGCGTGTCGGCTGGGTGCTCAGCACGACCGAGTGGCCCGACATGGACGAGAGCAAGCGCCTGGCCGATGCTGCCCGAGCGGACCGCCCCGACCTGCCGGCGATGTCGGATGCGGAACTGGTTGCGTACGCCCGGTCGTTCATCGCGCTCAACCGTCGCTTCTTCGACGACCACGTGATCTCGTCGTCGAACACTGCGATCGGCCCCACGATCCTCGGCGGGATCGTGCCGCACCTCATGGTGCGCCTCATCGCCGGCGCAGGCGACGTCGACTCGGCGGCGCCGTCAGGCGCGATGTGGAAGCTGTCGCGTCTCGACCAGTCGTCCCCCGAGTTCCAGGACGGCTTCGAACGCTTCCTGGTCGAGTTCGGCAGCCGCGGGCCGAACGAGTGGGACATCTACAGCGACGTGTGGGAGACGAAGCCGCAACTGGCGCTCTCGCTGATCGATTCGATGCGGGCGGCGCCCGAGAGCAGCGACCCGGCCGCCCGGCACGAGGCTGTCGTCGCCGACCGCGAGGCCGCCACGAACGAGGCCCTTGCGGTGGTCGACGGCGATGCTGACGCGACAGGAATGCTGCTCGCTGCCCAGGCGTCAGCGATGCGATTCAACGCGTGGCGCGAACGCACCAAGGCGAACTGCATCAAGGCGATCAACGAGCAGCGTGTCGCGATGCTCGAGCTCGCACGCCGCCACCTCGACGCGCTGACCGACCCGCGCGACGTGTTCATGCTGCTCGACAGCGAACTTGATGCGTTCGTGGCGGCTCCGGATTCGTTCAGGTCGACCATCGCCGATCGGAAGGCTGCGTGGAGGCAGTTGTGGACGCTCGAGCCGCCGTACTTCGTGCAATCCGACAAAGGCGTGCCCGAGATCGAGGACCTCGAGGTCCGCGGCGATGTCAAGGTCGCGGCAGCCGTGGCTGGTGAGGTGCTCATCGGCGCGCCTGGGTGTGCAGGTGTGGTGCGAGGACGAGCCTGTGTGATCCTCGACGCATCCGACCCGACGGCACTTGAGCCCGGTGACATCCTGATCGCGCCGAACACCGATCCCGCCTGGACCCCGCTGTTCGTGGCCGCCGGTGGTGTCGTCGTCGACGTCGGCGCACTGAACAGTCACGCAGTCATCGTCAGCCGCGAACTCGGCATCCCGTGTGCCGTCAGCGTGGTCGATGCCACCAAGCGGATCGCGAACGGCTCGCTCGTCGAAGTGGACGGGGCCGCTGGTACGGTCACGATGTTGTGACCCTCACCTCGTCGGCCGGCGCAGTGGACCACCACGCGCAGGGGAACGAACGGGTCGACATCTTCGGCAAGACGCTCCCGTACAAGTACGTCGTGGCGATCGTCTACGTCACCGCACTGTTCCTCGACATCCTCGACGTCACGATCGTCAACGTCGCGATCCCGGCCCTCGGCCGCGAGTTCGCGACCGAGAACGCCGAGTGGATCGTGCTCGGATACACGCTCAGCCTGGCCGTCTGGATCCCCGTGTCAGGGTGGCTCGGCGACCGGTTCGGCACCAAGCGCGTGTTCATGTTCGCATTCGCTTCGTTCGTCGCCGGTTCGTTGCTGTGTGCCTCTGCGCAATCGATCGAGCAGCTCATCTCGTTCCGGGTGATCCAGGGCATCGGAGGCGGGATGCTCACGCCCGTCGGGGTGACGATGCTGTTCCGTGCGTTCCCGCCGATGGAACGCGCCAAGGCGAGTACGTACATCATGATCCCGACGCTGCTGGCACCAGCGCTCGGTCCGATCCTCGGTGGGTTGTTGGTGACGCATGCGAACTGGCGTTGGATCTTCCTCATCAACGTGCCGATCGGTCTGGCGGGTCTCTGGTTCGGCATGCGGTTCCTGAAAGAGCAGAAGGAACCGACGTCGGGTCGATTCGACCTGCCCGGTTTCGTCCTGTCCGGCGCGGCCCTGGCACTCGTGGTCTACGCCCTGAGCGAAGGGCCTCGAGCCGGATGGGGGAGTGAATCAGTGCTCGTCACGCTCATCGCCGGTCTGGCCGCCGGAGTTGCGCTGGTGTGGGTGGAGACTCATGTCGCACAACCGATGTTGGCGCTTCGACTCTTCGGCAACCGGATCTTCCGCCAGTGCAACGTCGTCAGCCTGCTGTCGACGATGAGCTTCCTCGGTCTGCTGTTCGTGATGCCCCTGTACCTTCAGTTGCTGCGCGGCCAGGATGCGTTCAACAGCGGTCTGACGACGTTTCCGCAGGCGATCGGAGTACTGATCACGTCACAGTTCGCCGGCCGTCTGTATGCCCGTGTGGGCCCGCGCCGGCTGATGACCGCCGGACTGTTCGCGGCCGGGTTGGTGATCAGCCTGTTCATCGGCCTCGACGAACACACGAGCCTGTGGTCGATCCGCGGGATGATGTTCCTCCGGGGCCTGTGCATGGGGTTTGCGTTCGTGCCGATGCAGGCCGCCAGCTACGCCACCATCGCTCCTGCCGACAACGGGCGTGCCTCGTCGATCTTCTCGACCCAGCGTCAGGTGGCGGTGTCGGTGGGCGTCGCTGTGCTGGCCAGTGTGCTCGCGTCGTACATGTCGCTCAGCCGCCCGCCAGCGCCCGAGGACGTGGGTCAGGCGTTGAAGGGCTACCGCATCGCGTTCGGCTTCGCCGTCGGGTTCGCCTTCGCCGCCTCCGCTGCTGCGTGGTTCATCAAGGACAGTGACGCCGCCACCACGATGGCGACGCGCCAGCCGACGCGGGCCACTCCGTGCGGCGACCAAGGGGGGAACATGATGACCGAAGGACCGCTCTCCGGATACCGGGTCGTCGAGCTCGGCGTGTGGGTGGCCGGACCTGCCGCAGCCGGTCTCATGGCCGACTGGGGTGCCGACGTGATCAAGGTCGAGCCGCCCGCCGGCGACCCGCAGCGGCGTGTGTTCGGCGCGCTGGGCATCGCCGACCAGAGCGGGGTGCCTCCGTTCGAGATCGACAATCGCGGCAAGCGTTCGGTGGTGCTCGACCTCCAGTTGCCCGAGGCCCGCGAACAGATGGAGCAGCTGCTCGCCACCGCCGATGTGTTCGTCACCAATGTTCGGCCCGACGCACTGGAGCGTCTCGGCCTCGCGCACGACGACGGTGCTCGCGCGCCACCCGCGTCTCGTGTACGCCAGCCTCACCGGCTACGGCCTCGACGGTCCCGACCGCAATCGAGCCGGGTACGACGCTGGAGCCTTCTGGGCCCGCAGCGGTCTGGCCCACGCCCATGTGCCACCCGACGAGCTGCCGATCTCGCTGCGCAGCGGTGTCGGCGACCACGTCACCGGCATCTCCCTGCTCAGCGGGGTGCTGGCCAAGCTGCTCGAGCGTGAGCGCACCGGTGTCGGGGGACTGGTGGCCACGAGTCTCATGCGCACCGGCATGTACACGCTCGGCTGGGACATCGGGATCGTGCTCCGGTTCGGCAAGATCGAACGCACCCGTTCACGGCAGCGCACGCGAGGTCCGTTGGTGAACAGCTATCGGGCCGGCGACGGGCGGGGGTTCTGGCTTCTGCTGCTCGAGGCCGATCGACACTGGCCGAAGCTGGTCGCAGCTCTCGGTCTCGCCGATCTCGCGAGCGACGAGCGGTTCACCGACGCCAGGCAACGGATGGTGAACAGCGAGGCGCTGATCACCGAGCTCGACGATGCCTTTGGTCAGTTCGACTTCGACGATCTCGTCGCCCGCTTCGACGAACACGACGTGTGGTGGGCACCCATCAACTCGATCTTCGACGTGATCGACGACCCGCAGGCACAGGCGAACGGTGCGTTCGTCGACATGACACCCGTCGGGGGCGAGGCGCCGTACCGGGCCGTCAACGGCCCGGTCGACTTCGGCGGTCGCGAGTTCCGTCCGGGCCCGGTGCCCGCCCTGGGCGAGCACACAGCCGACGTGCTCGCCGAGCTGCGCGACCGTTCCTGAACGCTGGGCTCAGTGGCCGCCATGGGCGGTGTCGCAGAGCCGTTGCTCGCCTTCGGCGATCTGGCCCGCACCGACACCTTCCAGCGCAGCGAACGGCCCACACTCCTGCTTGGTGATCCACACGTGGATCATCGCTGCCGGATCGTGCTTGATCAGGCCGGCTCGACAGTTTCCGTCAGCGTCGGTGAGTCCGGCGACCTTGGGGGTGTCGGAGTCGGTGTAGCAGAGGTTGTCGTGGATGTGCCATTGCATCAGGGCGCCACCGATGTCGGGCACTTCGTCGAGCGACACCGAGGTCGGGAGCATGTACATCGCGCTCACGAGCTTCTTCGTCCCGTTGGCCTGTGGTTCGTAGACGAGGCTCTCGGGATGATCGGGATCGAGGACGACGTCGTCGTTGATCCAGTCCCACTGCACGAAGTGCTCGTGACCTGTGCCGGCGTCGCCGATGCTGTGAAAACCGGCGGCCTCGGCGTCGCGGTAGTCGCTCCACTGGGGCAGGCGCACGACGGTGACGGCGATCAGGTTCTCGGCGGCAGCCTGCTGCTCGGGCGTGACACCGGGAGTGCCGCTGAGGTCGATCGGTAGGGCAGGATCGTACGGTTTGGGTTCGGACGCACCTGCGGGTTGGGCATGCTCGCCGTGGTCCTGGCACTTGTCGACGCGTTCTTCTTCCGACACCGACGTCTGGCCGGCCCCGACGCCTTCGAGGGCGGCGAACACCCCGCACTCGTGCGGAGTGATCCACACGTGCACCATCGGGTTGGCGCCACCACTGTTGATCCCGCGTGCGCACGTACCGTCGGCCTTGAGGATGCCGACCACCGTGCGCACACCGTTCACCAGATCCCAGCACAGGTTGCCGTGGTTGTGCCACTGCATCAGTGGCCCCGCCCAGTCGGTGAGCGTGGGGTCGTCGGTCGGTCGGGCGCTGGCGATGTACATCGCTCCTGCGAGGATCCGCTCGTCGCCCTTCACGGTGTACACGAGCGACTCGGGTGCGGTCGGATCGAGCATCACATCGTCTTGCACGAGGTCGTACCGGATGTAGTGCTCGCTACCGGTGCCAGCATCGCCGATGGAGGCGTAGCCAGCCGCCTTCGCGGCCTCGACCGTCGCGAACTTCGGAAGCTCACGGAGCGAGCCCTCGACGAGCTCCACCGCTCGCGCCTCCTGCTCGGCGGTGACGCCTTCGACGCCGGACAGATCGATCTCGTCCGAGGGGTCCCACGGGCGGGGCCAAGGAGCAGCACCCGCTTCGACTGCGACGACGGTGGACTCGGTTCCGTGGCCGTGCTCGGTGGTCTCGGTGGTCTCGATGGCGGCCGCAGCACCACTCCCGTTCGAGCCGGCGACGCCCGATGCGGCGGCGGTCGTCTCGTCGTGCGGGTGGCCGTCGTCGGCATGGATCGAGCTGCCGGTGACCGGGCCAGCCGCTGTGGCTGTGGCTGTGGTGTGATCGTGGGCAACGCCCTCGTCGTGGCTGTGCACATGGGTGCCGCCGGTCACCATCGCAGGCACCGTGAGGGCGAGCGCTGCCAGGCCGGGCATCAGCAGGCGAGGCGGTCGGGCCTCGTGCCAGCCCACCACGGCCGCGGCGAGAGCCGCTCCGACGGCCACCGCGCCGAGCAGGGCACACGCGGTGTCGGCGAACTGCGGTGACTCGGCCGTTTCGAGGCCGCCGATCCAGGAGATGCCGGCGATGCGGGTGACGAGCCAGCCGACGATGGCAGCCGCGTTGACAACAGCGGCGCCGATTGCGACGGCCCGATTCGGACGGAGGAGCGCGAGCAGGCCGGCTCCGAGCTGGAGCACAGCGACCACGACGAAGATCTGGGCGAGGCTCGGGTGCTCGGCATGAATGCCGATCGCCGCGGCGTGGATCGCGCCGGCGCCGAGCGACGCCATGCCGGCGATCGCGATGCCGGGCAGGCGTCGCACCGAGGCGTCAGCGCCTGTCGCGTCGGCCACCGCCGCTGACCTGTTGTAATCGAACGAGCCGTCGGATGGATCGACTGCGATGGTCATGCGGTGCCCCCTTGGTCGATGTCCGTCCCACTCCATCGGGACCGCTGTCTGCACAGGTTAGGCGTCAGCGCGCCAGATGCCGCAGCGGATGAGTCGTTCGGCCCCGGTCGACCGGTCGCCGGGACGAGGCGGTCATGAGTCGGATCCTCACGCGGTCATGACACGGTCACGTGGTCGGCGGTCAGGGCGCAGGGGAAGGGTGTCGCGGGTCAGAACGCCGGCGGGCGCTTCTCGCGCAGGGCTGCCACGCCCTCGCGGTACTCCGCGGTGCCCATCGCCTCGCCGAGGAGGCGTTGGGCCTCGTCGATCGCCGCCGCCGGGTGCTGGCTCAAGAGATCGGCGTGGATCTGGCGCTTGGTGGTGCGCAGGGCGGTCGGACCAACGCTGTCCGCGAGCGTGCGAGCGGTGGTCAGCGCCATCTGCAACGTCGATTCGGCGTCACCGCCGACGCCGTTCCACAGGCCCCACGGTTCGGTCTCGGCCGGTGTGAACACCCGGCCCGACAGCAGCAGGTCGGCCGCCCGGGTGACGCCGATGAGGCGGGGGAGCTGCCAGCTCATCCCGTACTCGGCGGGCAAGCCGAGCTTGGGCGCTGCCGTGGTGCACTTCGCCGCGGCCGAGCCGTAGCGAAGGTCGCAGAACAGTGCGAGTGCCAATCCGACTCCGGCGCACGCCCCGTTGACGGCCGCGATGATCGGGAACCGCATCGCGAAGTGGAACGCGAAGTCGGCATCCCACTCGGGCCGAACCCCGTAGCCGGGCCGAGCGGTGTCGGTGGGCACACCTCCGTCGTAGGACCCACGGTCCGCGTGGCCGGCGAGGGCCTCGCTGTCGCCGCCGACACAGAAGGCAGGTGGCGTGCCGGTGACGACCACGACCCGAACCTCCGGGTGGGCATCGAGGTGGGCGAGCACCCGCCGGTACTCGATGTGCATCCGGCCCGTCCAGGCGTTGTGTCGATGAGGACGGTGCAGCCACACGGTGGCGACATGGGCGTCGATCTCGAAACGCGTGGCGTGGAGATCGAGCTCGCTCATGGTCACCGATCCCGGCGGCGCTCGCCCCAGATCGCCTCGAGCACCGGTTCGGCCAGCTCGAGCCGGCAGATCAGGAAGTCGGGCAGCCAAGGGTCGCGCTGGTTGTAGACGAGCGGCGTGCCGTCGATGCGGCTGGCGTGGAGGCCGGCGGCCATCGCAACGGCGGCCGGGGCTGCGGAATCCCACTGGTACATCCCGCCATCGTGCACGTAGATGTCGGCCTCACCGATCACCACAGCCATCGCCTTCGCCCCCGCCGAGCCGAGTCGGACCGCGTCGCAGTCGAGACCATTCGCAACGCGGACTGCAGCGTACGGTGCGCGGTTGCGCGACGTGATCAGGCGCGGCCGTGGACGGGTGACCGGCGCCAGCGGCGGCGCAGGATCCGTGGAGAACGTGACGCCGTGTGCGGGCAGGCTCACTGCCGCAGCGGTCAGCTCGCCGAGTTCCCACAAGGCCACGTGCACGGCCCAGTCGCTGCGGCCGGGTTCACCGAACTCGTTGGTGCCGTCGAGTGGATCGACGATCCACACCCGGTCGGCGGTGAACCGCCTCGGGTCTTCCGTGCCCTCCTCGGACAGCACGGCATCGTCGGGGTGGGCGTCGTGCAACGCCTGAGCGAGGAATCGGTGGCTGGCGATGTCACCGGTGTCCATCACCTGCCAAGAGGGCGCACCCTCGGAGGTGAGTTGGTCGCGCACCTGGAGCAGGAGGTGCCCAGCCTCGGTTGCGAGGCGAGCAGCGAGGTGCGCATCGGCATGCGCATCGGAGGTCGCCATCGCCGCCATTCTGCACCACCCGGCGGTGTTGCGGTGGTGTCCTGGTCGTGTCCTGGTCGTGTCCTGGTCGTGCGTCGGTCGCTCCGAGGGTGACCAGGACGTGATCACACAGGGACGTGCTGCCGGCCGGCGACTGCGTCGGTCGACAGGACCGCATCGAGCCAGCGCTCGAGGTCCTCGAGGGGCATCGGCAGCGCGATGTGGAATCCCTGTGCACGCGTGCAGCGGTGGGTGCGCACGAACTCGAGCTGTTCGGAGGTCTCCACGCCCTCGGCGACGATGTCGAGGCCAAGGGTCAGCCCGAGTTGCACGAGCACCTCGACGATGGTGCGGTCGTAGCCGACGTCGGTGACGCGGGCGACGAACATCTTGTCGATCTTCAGCGCGTCGATGTCGAGTTGCCGCAGATACCCCATCGACGAGTAGCCGGTCCCGAAGTCGTCGACGGCCACGCTGACGCCTCGGTTGCGCAACTCCGTCAGCACGACGTTGGCCCGCTCGAAGTCGGCCAGCAGATGGGTCTCCGTGAGCTCCATCTCCAGCCCTGTCGGATCCGCTCCGGTGCGGGCGATGACGTCGTCGAGCTCGGCGACGAGGTTGCCCTCCACGAGGTGGCGCCCGGACACGTTCACGGCGATCCGCAGGTGGCGTCGTGCGGGATCGGCTTGCCACTCGGCAAGCGTGTGGCACGCATCGAGCAGCACCCAACGTCCCAGGTCGATCACCAGCGAGCTGCGCTCGGCGACGGGCACGAAGCGGTCGGGACCGAGCTGGCCGTGCCCCGGGCGGTTCCAGCGCACCAAGGCCTCCACGCCCCACGGCGTTCCCGTCCCGAGGTCCAACACCGGCTGGTAGTGCAGGACGAGCTCACCGGCGCCGATCGCCTGGCGCAGGGCGAGCTCGATCTCGGCGGTCGCCTCGACGGCCTCCTGGAGCGTCTCGTCGAAGACGACGACGCGTGAACGACCGCGTTCCTTCGCGTGGTACACCGCGACATCGGCTTCGCGGACGAGTTCGAGGCCGTCGATGCGCGCTGAGCCGACCGTGACGGCGACGCCGACGCTGGCGGAGATCGTGAACAGGTCGTCGCCCTGAACGTAGGGCTGGGCGATCTCGCGGATGATCCGCTCGCCCAGAGCCTCGACGGCGTCGACGGGAACGGCCTCGCACACGACGAGGAACTCGTCGCCACCCAGGCGGGCGACGAACTCGCCCGAGCGCAGCGTCCGGGCGAGACGCTCGCCCACCTCGTGGAGCAGGCGATCACCGCTCGCATGACCCCTGCTGTCGTTGACCGACTTGAAGCCATCGAGGTCGACGAACAAGACCGCGATCGAAGAGCCCTGTCGTTCGACGCGGCGAGCGACGCTGGCGATGTGTTCGAGGGCGGCCATGCGGTTCGGGAGACCGGTGAGCCCGTCATGGCGCGCCTGGTGGGCGAGTTGCTGTTCGAAGCGCTTTCGATCGGAGATGTCCCGGGCGAACACGGCGTGGATGGGCTCCGGCTCGGCGGGGACCTCGCTGTGGGAGATCAGGACGTCGACGGTGGTACCGTCGTGGCGCTGCAGCTCGAGCTCACCGACGAAGTCGTCGAGCGTGCCGCGGACGGCCTGCAGTCTGAGGAGCGAGCGGCCCACTTGTTGCTCGGCACTGATGCCCAGGAGGCGCTCGGCAGCATCATTTGCAGACAGGATGCTGCCGTCGGCGTTGATGGTCCAGATCGCATCCGCCGCGGTCTCGATGATCGCACGAGACAGCGCCTCGCTCTCGCGAAGCCGATCGGTCATGTCGGAGAGGTGTTCGATCTGGGCGCGAAGCGACTGGCCGAGCATGCCGGGCACGTGACCGGTGTCGACGCCGCGGAGGTCGCCGCTCGAACTGAGCCGACGAATCTCGGTCTCGTACGCGGACAGCACCTTCGTGACGGTGTTGAAGGTCGCGGTCACCGCCCGGACGTCGGACGGCCCGCTCAATGCGAGTGGTTCGGAGTCCAACACCCCCTCGCTCACCTGGAGCGCCTTTGCGGTCAACCGGCTCAGCGGGCGGACCGTGCTCACGACGATGAGGATCAGCAATCCGATGCTGGCCATCGTGACCACCACGATGATGCCGATCCACATCCGGACGTCCTCGTCGGAGGAGCTGGCGATGCGGTCAGCGCGTTCGCTGAGTGTCATCAGGGCCGTGCTGGTGTAGTCCGCAACGGCTGACAGCCGGTCGAACCCGCTGATGAGGATCGTCGCCAGCTGTTGGACGAGTGCCGGATCGGTGAACAGGAGGTTCTGCGCATCGGGCGCCTGTGGCATCGAGCGAACGTCGGCCACGGCGACGAGTTGCGGTCGCAGGTCTCGGTACGAACCGATCACGTCGGCAACGGCTGACCAGGCGACTGCGCTGTCGACATCGAGCTCGGCGGCATAGGCATCGACGACGAAGTCGGCGGCGCCGGCGGACTGCATGGCATCTTCGGTCTTCATCGACCCGTCGGATGCCCCGAGCACGTACGCCGTCACCTTCGTGTCTTCCGCGATCGCGGAGACCATCGTCAGGAGGTGCCCCACTTCGTCGGTGATGGCGCCGAGCGCCGGATCGACCCCGATCTGGAAGTGCGACCCGCCACTGGCCTCGATGGCATCCTCGATCAACTGGTCGAGCCGTGCCATCGCGGCGGCCACCTGAGTCGAGCCTGCCGTGCGTGTGTCGAGAGCGACCCGCATCGCGTCCAGCCCGCTGCGAACCTGTGCCACCTCGGTTCGGATGGTGCTTCCGTTCATCAAGACGACGTCGCCGCTCGCCGCGACCAAGGCGTCGAGCGCACGGTTGTTCAGGTTGCGCGATCGTTCGATGTAGGGCCAGTAGTCGATGCCGGTGATCTCGGTGACCACCACCCGGTCGACGCCGAGTCGATCGATCTCTGCCATGCCGAGCGATGTCGCCGTCTCGAGCGCCACTGGCGCATACATCGCCCCGACCGTCGCGGCGAGATCGATTCGCTGTGCGAGGTCGCGGCCCTCGCGGGCAGCGGCACTCCGGTCGAGCAATGACGAAGCGGTGAGCGCCTGCGCGGCGAGCAGCGGGACCAGGAGCAGCAGCACCAAGCGTCCGGACAGCGAACGAATGCCGCGCGGTGTCCCGACGCGGGGTCGCGTCCGGTTCACTTCGTGCGACGCGCCCGAGGCGCCTGCAAGCGGCATCACGTTCCTATCGTCCGCCGCGACCGCTGACTGGCACGATCTTGAGCGGATCTTGACGGCCGACACAGGTCGAGCCCGATGTCGGCACGAGCACCGGCAGCACCGGCAGCACCGGCGACGGGCGGACGCTCTCTCAGCGAGCGAGTGGCTTGTACTTGATGCGGTGCGGCTGGTCGGCCGATGCACCGAGCTCCTTGTGGCGCCAGGTCTCGTACTCGCTGAAGTTGCCTTCGAACCAACGCACCTGACTGTCACCCTCGAACGCGAGCACGTGGGTGGCGATGCGGTCGAGGAACCAGCGGTCGTGGCTGATCACCACGGCGCACCCGGGGTAGTTGTCGAGTGCGGTTTCGAGAGCCCGCAGGGTGTCGACGTCGAGGTCGTTGGTCGGCTCGTCGAGCAGCAGCACGTTGCCGCCGGTCTTGAGCACCTTGGCGAGGTGGACGCGGTTGCGCTCGCCACCGGAGAGATCGCCGACCCGCTTCTGCTGGTCGCTGCCCTTGAAGTTGAAACTCGCGCAGTAGGCGCGGCCGTGGATCTCGCGGTTGCCCACCTTCATGTGTTCCACGCCGCCGGTGATCTCTTCGAACACGGTGGCGTCGGGATCGAGCGTGTCGCGGCTCTGGTCGACGTAGGCGAGCTCGACGGTGTCGCCGACGGTGATCGAACCGGTGCCGGGCTTCTCCTGGCCGGTGAGCATCTTGAACAACGTCGTCTTGCCGGCGCCATTGGGTCCGATGATGCCGACGATGCCTGCCTTCGGCAGCGTGAACGAGAGGTCCTCGATCAGGAGCCGGTCGCCGAAGCCCTTGCTGAGGTCGTGCACCTCGATCACGGTGTCGCCGAGTCGCTTGCCCACGGGGATCGTGATCTCCAACTTGTCGGGTCCACGCTCGGCGGCCTCGGCCTCCTGCTGCAGCTTGTCGTACGCCGACAGACGAGCCTTGCCCTTGCTCTGGCGAGCCTTGGGCGACATCTTCACCCACTCGAGTTCGCGCTCGAGCGTGCGCTTGCGGGCCTCGTTGCCCTTTTCCTCGCGAGCCACGCGCTCCGACTTCTGTTCGAGCCACGACGAGTAGTTGCCCTCGAACGGAAGGCCACGACCTCGGTCGAGTTCGAGGATCCACTTCGCCACGTTGTCGAGGAAGTAGCGGTCGTGAGTGATCGCGACCACGGTGCCCGTGTACTCCTGCAGGAACCGCTCCAGCCAGTCGACGCTCTCGGCGTCGAGGTGGTTGGTGGGTTCGTCGAGGAGCAGCAGATCGGGGTGACTCAGCAACAGCCGACACAGGGCGACGCGGCGACGCTCGCCACCTGAGAGCGTGGTGACGTCGGCGTCGTCGGGCGGGCAGCGCAGCGCGTCCATCGCGATCTCGACGTTGCGTTCGAGGCTCCACGCGTCGGTCGCCGCGATCTTGTCCTCGAGCTCGGCCTGCAGCGCACCGATCTTGTCGTAGTCGGCATCGGGGTCGGCCCACATCGCCATGACGTCGTTGTAGCGATCGATGATCGCCTGCACGCCGGCCACGCCATCCATGACGTTGCCCTTCACGTCCTTGTCGGGATCGAGCTGCGGCTCCTGTGCGAGGTAGCCGACGCTGAATGCCGGGTTGAGTCGCGCCTCGCCGGAGTAACCGTCGTCGAGACCGGCCATGATCCGCAACAGGCTCGACTTGCCGGCGCCGTTGGAGCCGAGCACCCCGATCTTGGCGCCCGGATAGAACGACAACGAGATGTTCTCCAGCACCGTGCGGTCGGGAGGGTAGTGGCGGGCGAGCTTGTAACAGGTGTAGATGAATTCGTGAGCCATGGCGGCCCCGAGGCTACTTGGACCTGCGGCGGCACGACCTGCGTTGCAGTTGAGCGACGAATGGCGCGCGCCGCGGAGCGTCGGTGCTACGTTCACCAACCGTCGGATTTTCACAAGCAGGGGGTATGGAAAGTGCTTGCAGCGGACTACAACGGTTTCTTCAGCCAGGCAGGCCTGGCATTCGGTTTCAGGTGGCTCCACGTGCTCGTGGGCATCATGTGGATCGGGTTGCTCTACTACTTCAACTTCGTCCAGGTGCCGGCCTTCGCCGCATTCGGTGACGAGGCGAAGGCGCGCAACATCGCGATCGACAAGGTCGCCCGCCGCGCCCTGTGGTGGTTCCGCTGGGCAGCGGTCAGCACGTTCGTCACCGGCATCCTGATCACCGGCATCACCAAGGACTACTACAGCGGCGCTGGCGACACCGGTTGGGGCAAGTTCGCCGGCAACATCGGGATCAGCCTCGGCATGGTGCTCGGCACGATCATGATGCTCAACGTCTGGGGCGTCATCTGGCGCAACCAGAAGATCGTGCTCGCCAATGCTGCGAACCTCCTCGCGGGCGGTGAGGCGAACCCCGCTGCTGCGGCCGCCGGCCGCAAGGCGCTCATGGCGAGCCGTCAGAACGCCATCTTCTCGGTGTCGATGCTGTTCTTCATGGTCTACCGCGGCCACGCCCCGTCGGCGGGCAACGTCCTCAGCGGCTCCGAGCTCGGCATCTTCTGGCTCCTCGCTCTCATCCTGGTCGTCGTGCTCGAGCTCAATGCGCTCGGCTTGATGCCCTGGAAGACGCAGCCGAACAAGGGCCTGAACATGCTCTACGACGGCCCCGGTGTGCGCAACCCGCTCATCGGCGCATTCGGCCTGTGGGTGATCTTCCTGATCCTCACGGAGATCTTCTTCAAGGCGTGAGTCGTCGGGCCGCGGTCCGAACCACCTCCGACGTGCGACGAGCCGCCCTCCGGGGCGGCTCGTCCGCGTTCCAGCCACTACCGTGCACCATGGAATCGAGTCGCAATGGGGGTTGCCGGTGACCAGTGACAAGCTCGAGACGCGTCGTTCGTTCTGCAGGTTCTGTCATGCCGGGTGCGCCATCGACGTCGACGTGGCCACGGGGTCCGACGGTCGCGAGCGCGTGGTCGGGGTGCACGGGGTGCAGGACGATCCGATGTACGCGGGGTACACCTGTGTGAAGGGCCGCCACCTCGGCGACCAGCATCACCACGACGGACGCCTCCGTCAGAGCCTCGTGCGTTCCGCCGCGGGCGGATACGACCCGATCGCGGGAGCGCTCGCCTTCGATCAGATCGCCGATCGCGTCGCCGGGATCCTCGAGCGTCACGGCCCGCGCAGCCTGGCCACCTATTGCGGCACGGCCGCCTACCAGAACGCCACCGGTCTCCCGGTGGCGAAGGCGTTCCACCAGGCGATCGGCTCGACGAGCTTCTACACGTCGAGCACCATCGACCAACCGGCGAAGGGCGTTGCCCCGATGCGCCACGGCATCTGGCTCGCCGGGGTGCACGAGTTCGAGACCAGTGACAGCGCGATGGTGATCGGCTGCAACACGCTCGTCAGTACGTACTCGTACCCGGGTGGCGTGCCGAGCTACAACCCGCTCGTGCGTCTCCGCGCCACCAAGGCGAATGGGATGTACTTGATCGTGATCGATCCGCGGCGCACCGAGCTGGCCGCCTACGCCGACCTGCACCTGCAGGTGCGCCCGGGCGAGGATCCGACGCTGCTGTCCGGCATCATCCGCCAGCTGTTCGTCGACGATCTCATCGACCGCGAGTTCTGCGACCGCTGGGTCAACGGCCTCGACGAGCTCGCTGCCGCGGTCGAGGTGTTCACGCCGGAGTACGTGGAGCACCGCGCCGGCGTGCCGGCCGCCGACATGATCGAAGCGGCGCGTCAGTTCGGTGGTCGTCGGCGGGGTGCGGTGAGCACCGGCACCGGCCCGAACATGGCGCCGCACAGCCTGCTCACCGAGCACCTGTCGATGGCGATCAACACCCTGCTCGGCCGCTACAACCGCGCCGGCGACGAGATCGCCAACCCCGGCGGCTCGCTCACGCCCCCCGGGCCGTTGCGGGCACAGGCCTACGCACCGAACATCGCTGCCCTCACCAAGGGCACACCGGCGCGGGTCCACAACCTGTACTCGTTCCGAGGTGAAGCCAACACCAGCGTGCTCGCCGACGAGATCCTGTTGGAGGGCGACGGGCAGGTGCGCGCACTGTTCACCCTCGGCGGCAATCCGGTGGTGGCGTGGCCCGACCAGCGCAAGACCGTCGAGGCGCTGGGGCTCCTCGACCTCCACGTGGTGGTCGACGCGAACATGTCGGCCACGGCGAAGACCGCTCACTACGTGATCGCCAGCACGCTCAGCCTCGAACGCCCTGATGTGCCCACCACGATCGATCGCTGGTTCCCGCAGGCGTACACGAACTACACCCCGGCGGTGTTGCGGCCAGAAGGCGACCTGTGGCAGGAGTGGCAGCTCTACAGCGAGGTCGCCGCCCGGTTGGGCGTCACGATCACGCTGCCCGGCGGCACGATCGATCCGGGTGCGCAGGTCGACGCAGATGACGTGCTCGATCTCATCTACGCGAACTCGAAGGTACCCCTCGCCGACGTTCGCGAGCACGGGGCACGGGTGCATCCCGAACTCGCCACCGTCGTGGCCGCAGCTGATCCCGACACCACCGCTCGTCTCGACGTCGCGCCGGAGGGCATTGCCGACGAGCTGGCCGAGGTGTTCCGGGAGACCACGTCGGGATCGGTGCTCGATGGGTTCGATCCCGAGCGGCACACGTTCCGCGTGACCTCGCGTCGATTGAAGAGCGTGTTCAACTCGTCTGGTCGCGAGCTCGAGGTGCTGCGCAAGCGAGAAGGAACGAACTTCGCCCACATGCATCCCGACGACCTCGTTGCCGCCGGCATCGCCGATGGTGGCACGATCGAGTTGGCCTCGCCCAGCGGCGCGATCCGCGCAGTGGTGAAGGGCTCACCCGACGTGCGTCAGGGCGTGATCTCGATGGCACATGCTTGGGGCGGGTTGCCCGACGAGCCGGGTCAGTTGAGCGAGTTCGGCTCCACGACGTCGGCGCTGATCGACGCCGACAGCGGGTACGACCCGATCACCGGAATGCCCGTGATGAGCGCCATCCCCGTCGAGATCCGCGCCGTCTCCGCCTGACCATCGCGATGAGAGATGAGCGGCGGTGCCGACCCCATCTCTCATCGCGGTGGTGGAATCAGTCGAGGAGGCTGACATCCCATCGGAGGAGCTGCAGCTCACCGTCATTGTCGGTAAAGGTGAGCACGATCTCGGCGGAGTTCGCCCGTTCAAATGACGTCGAGAGGCGGACCTGCATCACGGGCGCGTCCTGAACGCCGAGCTCGTCGATCGTCGCGTCCGGTCCTCGACGGTGATCCTCGATCGTGTAGTCCCCGCTCCAGGCGCCGAGCGTGTCATCGATCTGTTCGCCGAAGGCGGCGAGCTCCTCGCTGTTGCCCACTCCGGGCACGAGCCACGTCAGAACCCGTTCGTCGTCGACGAACAGCAGCGGTACAACGTCGTCGACTGCGGAAACGATGTCAGGCTCGTAGGCGAAGGCGCCGACGCGTTCATCCGGGTCGACAGGGTCGGGACGGGTGAAGCCGACCACGGTGAGGCCGATCGTCGCCGCGAGCACCGCACCCAGCACCGCGACCTCGACGCCTCGACGTGTCGAACCGTGTCCGACGCCGAGCGACGCCAGGTCGCGGGAGCGCACGATTCGCGTGCCGGCGACGAGGTCGCCGACCCGCTGCTTCGACCCGGTCGCCAGCATGACGATGAAGCCGACGAGATAGAAGAGGGGCAGCCCGTCGATTGCTCGGAACACCGTGCGGATGGCGATGGCGCCTACCGTCGGCCGTTCGCCGGTGGCCCCGACCACTCGTAGGCCGAGCAGCCACTTCCCCGGACTCGTCCCGCACAGCAGCTCGGCGACGAAGTAGAAAGCCACCGACGCGAACAGGACGAGAAGGAGGCCGCCTCCTTGCAGTTCGAACCTCACACCAGCGGTGCCGACATCGGTCGGCACACGTTCGGTGAACGATGCGGCGAGCACGCCCAGCAGCCCGATGTCGATCCAGGCGGCACCGACTCGCCGACCGATTGCGGCACGTGCGGCTCGGTCGAGCGGTGACGCAACGAGAACGACGTCGGCGGCCGGCGGCTCGGGTGACCAGCCGGGAGGCGGTAGAGGGGGGATGTTCGACGCTTCCGTCATCGCCACATCCTTGCCGCCGCGACCTCGACTCCACAGCGATTGCCGACGAGTAGCTCGAGTCGAGATGAGAGATGAGGTCGCCAGCGGCGCTCATCTCTCATCGCGGTGTGTGGTTCAGCTGACGGTGAGGGTCGCCTTCATGTTGGCGTGGCCGGGGATCGTGCAGATCAGGGTGTACGCGCCTGCGTCGAGGGTGACGGTGTCGGTGACCGAGTCGTTGCGACTCGGGATGTCCCACACGGTGGGAAGCTGCGTGCCAGACGGATCGACGATGTGGAGGTTGTGCGGCAGGCTCGACTGGTTGATCACCGCGATGGCGACATCGCCGGCCGTCGCGGTGTAGTCCTCGGCGTCCCAGGCGATGCCGTCAACGGCGATGACGGTCACGTCGGCCGGGACGGTGGTGCCGGTGCTGCCTTCGTCGCTGCTTCCACCACAGGCGGCGAGGGCGACGGCACCGACGACGGCAAAGAATGCGAGGGCTCGGGTTCTCATCTGCTGAATAATACAAGTCACGACTTGTGAAAACACCATGGAATCGCGAACTTCTCGCGTCAGGAGATCGTTCGGGCGATTCATTCGGCGAGATCGTTCGGGCGGTTGATTCGGGCGATTCTCGGTGAGCAACGCACGGTCGAGCAGGTGACCGACGGGTACCATCGAGCGTGATGACTGCAGCGGATCACCCGAGCCACACGAAGGACTTCGGCGCCAACTCCTGGCTGGTCGACGAGATGTACGGCCAGTTCGTCGCCGACCCCGACTCGGTGAGTGAGTCATGGCGGGAGTTCTTCTCCGATTACCGCGGGGCTGCGCCCGTCGTCTTCGGTGGTCCCTCGGCGACTGCAGCGCGCCCCGCAGCTGCTGCTGTCGCCCCCGGAGCAACGCCGGTCGTGGCTGCTGATGCGGTCGACGAGACTGATGCCGAGACAACGTCCGTCGTACCAGGTGTACCAGTCGCACCCGTTGTCCCCGTCACGGCATCTGCGGCCCCGACGCCTCCGACGGCTCCGACGCCTCCGAGCAACGGCACCCTCGTCGTCGGTGACGACGTGGGCGAACCCATCCGCGGCGCAGGCATGGCCATCGCCGCGAACATGGAGCGGAGCCTCTCGGTGCCGACGGCGACCAGCTTCCGCAACGTGCCTGCCAAGCTGCTCGAGGTGAACCGCAAGGTCATCAACGGCTATCGCAGTCGCAGCGGCCAGGGCAAGGTGAGCTTCACCCACATCATCGGCTACGCGATCGTGCGCGCCATCGGCGACGCGGTGCCGTCGATGAACAACACCTACGCCGAGAGTGCCGACGGCAAGCCGCGTCTCATCCGCAACGCGCAGGTGAACATGGGACTCGCCGTCGACGTCAGCAAGGCCGACGGCTCGCGCACGCTCGTGGTGCCGGTGCTGCGTGACGCAGCGGCGCTCGATTTCGCCGGCTTCCTCGCAGCGTACGAGGAGCTCATCCGCAAGGTGAAGAGCAACAAGCTGGCCGTCTCCGATTTCCAGGGCGCGACCGTCACGCTCACCAACCCCGGCACGATCGGCACCGTCCAGTCGGTGCCGCGGCTGATGCCGGGCCAGGGCGTGATCGTGGGCGTCGGCAGCATCGACTACCCGGCCGAGTTCCAGGGTGCCGACGAGCACGCCCTCGGCTCACTCGGCATCAGCAAGGTCGTCACGGTCACCAGCACGTACGACCACCGCATCATCCAGGGCGCCGAGAGCGGCATGTTCTTGAAGCGCGTCCACGAACTGCTGATGGGCGATCATGGCTTCTACGAGCGGATCTTCCAGAGCCTCGGCGTGCCGTACGAGGCAGTGAAGTGGCGTTCCGACGTCAACCCGATCAACCGTGAAGACGCGATGCTGCACAAGCAGATGCAGGTTGCCACGCTCATCCGCGTCCACCGCGTGCGCGGTCACCTGATCGCCGACCTCGATCCGCTGCGCTGGCGGCAACCCGAGCTGCCTCAAGAGCTCGACCCCGCGACCTACGGGCTCACCATCTGGGACCTCGACCGTGAGTTCCTCACCGGTGGCGTCGGCGGCGTCGACCGGATGACCCTCGGCGATCTCCTCGGGGTGCTTCGCGACGCGTACTGCCGAACCATCGGCGTCGAGTACATGCACATCCAGAACACCGAGGAACAGCGCTGGATCCAATCGAACCTCGAAGGCGTGCAGTTCGACTTCACCAAGGAGGAGAAGCACCGGATCCTGGAGCGGGTCAACTCGGCCGAGGCGTTCGAGAAGTTCCTCGCCACCAAGTACGTCGGAACCAAGCGCTTCGGTCTCGAAGGCGCCGAGTCGGCGATCCCGATCCTCGACGAAGTGCTGTCGCGCTCGGCAGATGCGGGCCTCGATGGTGCCGTGATCGGCATGGCCCACCGTGGTCGTCTCAGCGTCCTCGCCAACGTGATGGGCAAGAGCTACGACCAGATCTTCAAGGAGTTCGAGGGCCACGTCGACCCGTCGTCGGTGCAGGGCAGCGGCGATGTGAAGTACCACCTCGGCGCCACGGGCAAGTACGAGTCCGTGTCCGGAGCCAGCCTGAAGATCGAGCTGGCCGCCAATCCGAGCCACCTCGAGACCGTCGACCCGATCGTGATGGGCATGGTCCGTGCCCAGCAGGACCAGATCGATCCACCCAACTCGTTCCCGGTGTTGTCGTTGCTCCTGCACGGTGACGCGGCCTTCGCCGGACAGGGCATCGTGGCCGAGTGCCTGGCGATGAGCGACATCAGCGGCTACCGCGTGGGCGGCACGATCCACCTGATCATCAACAACCAGATCGGCTTCACCACCTCGCCTCAGTATGCGCGCTCGTCGCTGTACTGCAGCGACGTCGCGAAGACGGTGCAGGCGCCGATCTTCCACGTGAACGGCGACGACCCCGAAGCGTGCGTGCGTGTGGCTCGACTGGCGTTCGAGTACCGGCAGACGTTCCACAAGGACGTGGTCATCGACATGGTCTGCTACCGCCGCCACGGGCACAACGAGGGTGACGACCCCAGCTATACCCAACCGCTCATGTACAAAGCGATCGCCGAGCGTCGCAGCGTGCGCAAGATCTATGTCGAGCAGCTCGTCAAGCGAGGCGACATCACCCTCGAAGAGGCTGAAGGCGCGCTGAACGACTTCCAGTCGAAGCTGCAGGTCGCGCTCGACGAGACCCGTGCCCATGCGCCGGAGAAGGTGAAAGCAGCCAAGCCACCGCGGCCACGCGGCGTCCTGCCGCACGTGCCCACCGGCGTCGACCGAGCGACGCTCGATCTCATCTTCGCCCAGCTCACCAACTACCCGGATGGCTTCACCGTCCACCCCAAGCTCGGCCGCCAGTTCGCTGCACGGGCCAAGCAGTACGACGAGACCGGCATGGTCGATTGGGCGACCGCCGAGGCGTTCGCGTTCGGCTCACTCGTCCTCGAGGGCACTCCCGTGCGTCTCGCCGGTGAGGACTGCCGGCGTGGCACGTTCAGCCATCGTCATGCCGCGCTCGTCGACTACGAAGACGAGCAGATCTTCATCCCGCTGCAGCACCTTGCGGGCAAAGAAGCCGACATCTGGGTGTACGACTCGCTCCTCAGTGAGTATGCGGCGCTCGGCTACGAGTACGGCTACGCCCACTCCAACCACGACGCACTCGTGGTGTGGGAGGCGCAGTTCGGCGATTTCATCAACGGCGCGCAGATCATCATCGACCAGTACCTCGTCGCCGCGGAGGACAAGTGGGGTCAGGAGAACGGGCTCGTCCTGCTGCTGCCGCACGGCTACGAGGGTCAGGGACCCGAGCACAGCTCGGCCCGCATCGAGCGCTTCCTCACCCTGTGCGCCGAGGACAACATCCAGGTGGTCAACGCCACGACGGCCGCGCAGTACTTCCACCTCTTGCGCCGCCAGGTTCGTCGAGATGTTCGCAAGCCGCTGGTGATGTTCGCCCCGAAGTCGCCGCTGCGATCCAAGGATGTGATGAGCCACATCGATGCCTTCACGCAGGGATCGTTCGAAGAGGTGCTCGACGATCCGTGGGTCACCGACCCGAACACGGTGCAGCGCATCGTGTTCTGCTCGGGCAAGGTGGCGTGGGACGCGTTCAACGAGCGCAACAAGCGTCAGGCACCAGTGGCGATCGTCCGCGTCGAACAGCTCTACCCCTTCCCGGCCGAGCAGATGCTCGCCGTGCTCGAGCACTACCCGAATGCCCACGACCTCGTGTGGTTGCAGGAAGAGCCGGAGAACATGGGCTCGTGGAGCTTCGTCGAGCACCGCACCTGGCGCGTGAAGGAGCGTGGTTACGACCTGCGCCACGTTGCCCGGGTGGAGAGCGGCAGCCCGGCGACGGGCTCGAAGGCGATCCACGACCAGGAGCTCGCCGACCTCATGGACGACACGTTCCAGGGCTTCTGACCTCGCCCACGGAGGGCTTCAGCGACGGGTCAGGTCAGGTCAGGTCAGGTCAGGTCGAGGTCGAGCAGGTTCGACAGCGCGGTGATGGCATCTGCCGGGTCGAGCACCTTGATCGTGCGCATTCCCATCGCTGCAGCCGGTTTCAGGTTGATACCGAGGTCGTCGAGGAACACGCACTCCTGGGGTGTCACGTCGAGCAGTGCGCACGCGATCTCGTAGAAGCGCGGCTCGGGCTTGCGCACGCCTACCTTGCTGCTCTCGACCACGTGGTCGAAGCGCGCCATGATCGCGCTGATCGTCGCGGCCCGCTCCCTCGACGCGTGCTCGCCGCTCACGTTGTTCGTGAGACAGGCCGTGCGGTAGCCGGCCTCGATCACACGGTCGAGGGCGCGCACCATCTCGGGGCGCACTTCGCCCGACAACAGTGCCAGCACGTCAGCGCCGGGGACGCGGTGACCGAGGGCCTCGCTCTCGGCCGCGAAGGCCTCATCGAACTCGGCAGGTGTGATGTCGCTGCGCTCGAGGTGCGCCCAGGCGTTCGTATGAGGGTCGGTGGCGTTCACGCCACGAATGAAGTCGGGTGGCAGGTGATGGCGTTGCTCGTAATGGTTGAAGGCTTCGAACGGGCTGGAGAGGATCACGCCACCGAAGTCCCAGAGCACGGCCTTGGGCACGGGAGTCGCGGGAGAACCGTTGGACGAGGCGCGGGCGTCGGACATGTGGGCGATGGTAGCGACGCCCTGGTGAGGTCGCAGGTACGGGATCCGGCCGTCGGGGCTGCAACCGTGGTTGACTGGACACGTTATGCCTCACCACGTCGTCGTTGACGGTTCCAACATCGCCACCGAGGGTCGCTCCATGCCGAGCCTCGCCCAGCTGAACGAGGCGGTGATGGCGTTCATGGCTGAGCAGCCCGACGCCCTCATCACCGTCGTCGTCGACGCCACGTTCGGCCATCGAATCGATGGCAAGGAGGTGACCGAGTTCGACGAGGCGATCGCCAACAACGAGCTCGTTGCCCCACCCGCCGGCGCTGTGGGCCGTGGTGACGCGTTCGTGCTCTCGATCGCCAACAAGGTGGGGGCCACGATCCTCACCAACGACTCCTTTCAGGAGTTCCACGGTCAGTACGAGTGGCTGTTCGACGAGGGTCGGCTCATCGGCGGCAAGCCCGTACCGCACATCGGTTGGGTGTTCGTGCCCCGCATCCCGGTGCGTGGCCCGGTGAGCCGCAGTGCGATGAAGGAGGCCAAGCGCAAGAAGTCGGGTGGCTCCGAACGGGCGGACCGTTCCGAGCGCTCGGAGCGCTCCGACAAGCGCGGAAGTGCTCGCATCGGGTCGCCCGAGGCAAGTCTGCCGATGCCGGTGCCCAAGGCCCCGCCGCCCGGCGTCCGAGGACGTGGCCCGGCGTCCCCGGCGTCCCGCGCCGCCGCGCCAGCGCCTGTTCCCGAGCGTCAGCAGGCGGCCACCGCAGCGCCAAAGGCCGGGCAGCAGGTGAACGATCTGATGGCGTTCTTGTCGTTCGTCGAGCACCACCCGCTCGGCAGCAGCGTGAACGCCGTCGTGGAGAACTACTCCTCGCACGGGGCCTATGTGCGTGTCGGCGACGTGAAGGGCTACGTGCCGCTGCGGCTGATGAGTGATCCGGCCCCGCGCAGCGCCCGCGAGTTCATGAAGATCGGAGATGCGGTCACCCTCGTGGTGGAGAGCTTCGCACCTGCACGGCGCAGCATCGATCTCGCGATGGCATCGATGGCGACCGTGAAGTTGCCGGCCGACGTGCCAGCAAAGGCAACGAGGCGCACGAAGAAGTCCATTGTGCCAGTTGCGCCAGTTGCGCCAGTTGCAGGGTCGACCGTCGCACTCGCCGTCGACGCCGCGCCGGCGAAGAGTCGGCGGCCGAGCAAGAAGGCGTTGGCCGACGCTGCGGGAGCGCCCGCAGTTGCACCGGCGAAGGCCACGCGGGCTCCGAAGAAGGCAGCCGCGGCCGGCGTCGTCATCAACGCGCCGGTGCCCGCAGCGCCGAACGTCGCGGCGAAGCCGGCGCGGGCAGCCAAGGCGACCGCGAAGACCACGACCGCGAAGGCCACGACCGCGAAGGCCACGACCGCGAAGGCCACGACCGCGAAGGCGACGACCGCGAAGGCGACGACCGCGAAGGTGACGACCGCGATGGTGACGACCGCGAAGGCCACGACCACGGCTCCAGCCAAGGTGGACAAGGCCCTGGCGGCGAAGCCGTCCGCGAAGGCCACAGCGGCTCCAGGTCCGGCCACGAAACCGGCCACGAAACCGGCCACGAAAGCGAACGGGGCGGCGAAGGCCAGTGGAGCAACGAAGCGAACCACATCGGTCGCTGCTCCCGGGCCGGTGGCTGTACCGGTCGAGGCGTCCGCAGCGCCGGCCAAACGCACTCGCCGTCACCGCTGACCGACCGCTGCAACAGGAGCGATCGGCCGCTACGGTCGTGGCGTGCGCATCGCCACCTGGAACGTCAACTCGCTCAAGGTCCGTCTCCCCCGCGTGGAGGAATGGCTCGCGGAGGTGCAGCCCGACGTGCTGTGCATGCAGGAGACCAAGCTCGCAGACGACGCCTTCCCGGCGCTCACCTTCCAAGGGCTCGGCTACGAGTCGGTGCATCATGGCCAGGGCCAGTGGAACGGCGTGGCGATCCTGTCGAGGGTCGGCATCGAGGATGTCGTGGCCAACTTCGCAACCACCTCGGGTGACCCCGATCCGGACGCACGCCTCATCACCGCCCGGTGCGGCGGGGTGCGCTGCACGAGCGTGTACGTGCCCAACGGTCGTTCGCTCGACAACGATCACTACCAGTACAAGCTCCGCTGGCTGGCCCAACTGAAGCGCCACGTCGACGCCGTCGGCAGCCCCGACGAGCCGCTCGTGGTCACGGGCGACTTCAACATCGCCCCCGACAACCGCGACGTCTACGACCCATGAAGTTCGTCGACGCCACGCACACGAGCCAAGCCGAACGCGACCTGCTCACCGATCTGGAGGCGTGGGGCCTCGTCGACGTGTTCCGTCAGCACTGGCCCCAGGATCGCCTCTACAGCTGGTGGGACTACCGCGCCGGTGACTTCCATCAGGGTCGTGGCCTGCGCATCGATCTCCTGCTCGGGACGCGGGCGATCGCCGAGCGGGCGGCGTGGTCGATCGTCGACCGCAATGCGCGCAAGGGAACGTCACCGTCGGACCACGCTCCCGTCGTCGTCGATCTGCTCGACCCGCTCGAGTGAGCTCGATGTTCGACTTTGCGCGTTCGCAGGATCCCGCCGACGCCCGGTACCGGCTGTCGGAAGCGGCCCGCCGGGTGATCGAACAACTGACGTCATCGACTGCGAGCGACGATGCGTTCGAGCAGGCTCGCGATCTCGTGGAGCAGGCTGCCGAGGTGCTCGAGACCCGCGAGCACGACCGCGCGTACTCCGGTGCCGAGGCGTCGCTGTCGGATCACCAGGACGCGATCTTTCTCGACTTCAGCCCGCTCGTCGGCGGTCTCAACCCGCTCGCGCCTCCGATCGCGATGCGCGTCGACGGCGGCATCGTGGTTGGTGAGGTGATGTTCGGCTCGGCCTACGAAGGTCCGCCTGGATGTGTGCACGGAGGGTTCATCGCCGCCAGCTTCGATGAAGTGCTCGGCTTCGCCCAGTCGCTCGGGGGACAACCGGGCATGACTGCCCGCCTGCAGATCAGCTACCGCTCACCAACGCCCTTGCACCGCCCGCTGCGCTTCGAAGGACGCATCGACCGAGTGGAGGGTCGCAAGATCCACACGTCGGCGACGCTGCGCCACGGCGAGATGTTGTGCGCCGAGGCAGAGGGCTTGTTCGTGTCGATGAAGCCCGAGGTCTTCGTCAGGCTGATGCAGGGTCGCGGCCAGCGGAAGGGCTGAAGAGGGCCAGCAGCTTCGGTGCCAACCGCTCGGCGGCGCTGGTCCCGACGCCGAGCCGCTTGGCCAGTGCAGCGGCATCCGTCGGCGGTTCGGCCAGCAGCGCCCGCAGCGCCTGATCGCTGCACACCGCCTGCGCCGACACCCCCGCTGCCCTCGCCACGCCGTCGCGCCAGGCGCGGAGCGCATCGAGCGGATCGACGGGGCGGGCCGGACGCTTCAACATCGCTGGTGGCGGCTGGGGCTGCTCGTGGTCGATCGTCGCCTCGACCGCCTCGAGCCACGGGCTCGCCCCGGTGGGATTGTCGCGCCGTTGCGCCGCCCACGTCACCACCAGCTCGCTGCCGGCGCGGGTGAGGGCCACGTACAACAGGCGGGCCTCCTCGGTGCGCTGGGCGGGTGTCGACGACGACGAGTGCGGCACCAGACCCACCTCCACGCCGGTCACCACGACGCCGTCCCATTCGCGGCCCTTCGCGGCATGGAACGTGAGCAATGCCACGGCGCCGTCGTCATCGGGTTCGAGGTCGTCGAACGGCTGACGAAGCTCGACCCAGGTGCGAAAGCCGCCGGACTCGTTGGAGCTGAGGAAGCGGTCGACCTCCTCGGCAACGCGGGCGCGCACGGGACTCACCTCGTCTGAGGTCCACACCGACTCCGCCCACGCTGCCAGTTGCTCGCGGTTCTGGGTGCGGGATGCTTCCATGATCGTGCGATCGAGGATGCTCGCACCCACAGCGCGCGTCATGGGCATGCCGGCCGAGGTGATTGCCCGCCCGAGCGCGTCGAGCTGGTCGTTCGTGCGGGCCAACACGGCGACCTGCTTCAGGCCGTGGCGTTGCACGAGGTCGCGAACGATCGTGGCCACCCGGCGGGCCTCGTCGCGTTCGTCGACGGCGGCGACGATCGAGATCGCGCGGGAATCGACGCGCCGTGACTCGGTGTCGTCGTCGATGGCCGCGGCGACGAGCGCGGCCGAGCCGGCCCGCACGATCTGGGGTGAGCACCGGTAGTTGCCGGTGAGCGAGACGACCGTGACGCCCGGGTAGTAGCGCTCGACCTCGAGCAGGGTGGACGGATCGGCGCCGTTCCACCCGTAGATGGCCTGGCGGTGATCACCGACGAGGCAGATGTCGGGTCGGCCGCTGCGGATCTGTTCGAGCAGTGCGAACTGCAGCGGGTTGAGGTCCTGGGCCTCGTCGACGAACAGGTGCCGGAAGCGCCAGCGCACCACGTCGCCGAAGGTGGGGTCGCGACGCATCTGATCGAGGAGGTCGGCGAGCAGATCGTCGAAGTCGATCACTCCCCGTCGCTTCTTCAGCGCGACGTAGCGCTCGTACACGAGTGCGTAGGCGTCGCCAGTGAGCGCCGGTCGCCGGCGAGCCTTGCGCGTGGCGTCGGCGAACTCGCCCGGCTCGACGAGCCGGGCACGGGCCCAGTCGATGTCGGCCAGTGCTCCGCCGGGCTCGCACCGCATGCGCGTCTCGGTGAGGACCTCGCGGATCAGTCGGCCACGGTCGTTGGCGACGACCGGTGCAGCCGTGCCGGCTGCCATCGCCCGATCCCGCAGGATGCGCAGCGCCACCGCGTGGAAGGTGCCGGTCTCGATCGGTTCGCGGATGTCGAGCCGGCGGAGACGGCGCCGCAGTTCGCCCGCGGCATCACGGGTGAAGGTGAGAGCGAGCACGTGGCGAGCGTCGGCAGATCCATCGAGCAGGCGTCGGGCGATGCGTCGGGTGAGGACCATCGTCTTGCCCGATCCGGCGGCGGCGACGATGGCCAAGGGCGACGCGTCGGTGGTGACCGCGATCCGCTGCTCGGGATCGAGCCCGCGCAGCACGGTCGCCATCTGGTTCGCCGACTGCTGCTCGGGGGTGAGCGCGTCCTCGGTGGGTGCGTCCTCGTCCACCTCGCCACGATAGGGCTACGCTCCGCGCATGACGTTCTCCGAGAAGAACCTGAATGCGAACGAGACCATCGCCCTCGACCTGCACCCCCACTGGTGGTACTTCTCCGGCCCGGTCGTCGCGCTCGTCGTGTCGATCATCGGGGGGATCTGGGCACTGACCACCGACGGCTCCAACAACGCCGGCAAGGTCATGCGCATCGTGTTCCTCGCTGCGCTGGTGCTGACTGCGATCTGGCTGATCGCGCGCTACCTCAAGTGGATGACCACGCACTTCGTGATCACGTCGCACCGGCTGATCTTCCGAACGGGTGTGCTCGCGAAGAGCGGCATCGAGATCCCCCTCGAACGAGTCAACAACGTGAACTTCAACCAGAGCGTGTTCGAACGCATGCTCGGTGCCGGCGACCTGCTGATCGAGTCCGGCGGAGAGGATGGCCAGAGCCGCTTCGCCGACATCAAACACCCCGACCAGGTGCAGCGGATGATCCACTCGCAGATGGAGCTCGCTGCCGAGCGACGCGGCAGCTACAGCCGCAACGACGGTGGCACGAGCGTCGCGGAGGAGCTCGAGCGCCTCGAGGGCATGCTCCAGCGGGGCACCCTGTCGCCCGAGGAGTTCGAGCTGCAGAAGCGCAAGCTCCTCGGCTGACCGCGCCGGGTCATGCGCCCCGTTCGGCGAGTCGTCAGCCTCGTCCCATCGGTCACCGAGACGCTCCTCGCATGGGGCGTCCCCGTCGCCGCGTGCACCCGGTTCTGCGAGCAGCCGCAACTGACCCACGTCGGCGGTACCAAGGACCCCGACCTCGATGCGATCGTGGCGCTCGCGCCGGACGTGGTCGTGATGGACCGCGAGGAGAACCGACGTGAGGACGCCGACGCGCTCATCGCTGCCGGTTTGGTCGTGCATGTGACCCATGTGGTCGATGTCGACGACGTGCCGGCGATGCTCGCCGAGCTCGCGGCTGCCGTCGGCGTGCCACGAGAGTCGACGCCGGGACCACCGATCCGAGCAGCAGACGAACCGGAGTGGGCATCGGCGGCGGTACTGATCTGGCGGCGACCGTGGATGAGCACCGCTGGTGCCACGTACGGCTCGACGATCCTGCGCCGAGTCGGCGTCACGAACGTGCTCGCAGGCGCCGACAGCACGTATCCCGAGGTGACGCTGCAGCGGCTCGCGGCGCTGGCGCCGACGTTCGTCGTGCTGCCGTCGGAACCGTACCCGTTCGCCGCACGCCACGTGGCGGAGGTGGCGGCCGGAGTGCCCGGCGCGACTCCGGTGCTGCTCGACGGCCGCGACCTGTTCTGGTGGGGAGTGCGCACCGAAGAGGCGATCGAGCGCCTCAGGGCCGCCCTGCGTGCGGCACCGTCACCTCGGTGACCAGCACCTGAGCCTCGCGATTCGCCAGGCATCGAGTGGGGTGTGAGTGACGCGAGGTGAGCACGAACAGGTGTCGTCCGTCGGGACCGCCCAACATGCACGCGAACGCATTGCGGTCGGTCTCGAGCACGTCGAGCACCTGACCACCCTCGGCGACGCGGATGCACTCGGGTGCAGCGGCGTTCGCCACCCAGATGCAACCGTCGGCGTCGAGGCAGATGCCGTCGGGCACCCGGCGCTCGAGGTCGGCCCACACTCGTCGGTTGCTCAGTGATCCGTCGGCGGCACGATCGAAGGCGGTGAGTCGCCGGCCCATCGATTCGGCCACGACCAACGTGCGGCCGTCGGGCGTGATCACCGTTCCGTTCGGGAACATCAGCTCGTCGGCCGCAACGCTCACCGTTCCGTCGGGCTGCACGAGCGCCATCGTCGCTGGCGCGACCGCGGAGAAGTCGGAGGCGTCTTCGGCAGCGTGCAGGTCGAACCCGAAGTTGCCCACGTAGGCACGGCCCTCGGCGTCGACCACCATGTCGTTGCAGTGCCAGGTGGCCACGCCGTTCAGATCGGCATGGATCACGAGCCGGTCGTGGTCGAGGCGCAGCACCTGGCGCTCGCGCATCAGCACGATGAGCAGGTCGCCGTTCGGCAGCCATCCCAACCCGCTCGGTTGGCCGGGCAGATCGACCTTCACCTGCACGTCGCCGTCGAGATCCACGGTCTTCACGGCGTGGTCGTACATGTCGCTGAACCACAACTTGCCGCTGTGCCAGCGCGGTCCTTCACCGAATCGGAGTCCCTCGGCGAGTACCTCGAGCTGCTTCATGCGGTGGCTCCTGACTGGTCGGTGTCGTCGGCGTCCACGAGAGCGGCGCCGTCGACGGCAGTGACCTTCCAGCCCTCGTCGAGCGCACCCGGCTCGGTGAGGGCAACGATGCAGCCGCCGAACCCACCGCCGGTCATCCGAACCCCGTACACGCCGGGCTGCGCCGCCACCCGGGCGACGGCTGCGTCCATTTGAGCGGTGGAGGTGTCGTAGAGGTCTCGCAGGCTTGCATGACTGGCCAACATCAGGTCGCCGGCGCCTGCGAGGTCGTTGGCGCGCAGCGCATCGGCGAAGTCGAGAACTCGTCGGTTCTCGGCCACCACGTGCATCGCCCGTTTGCGTACCACCATGTCGTCGATCGATGCGGCAGCAGTCGGTGTCGCCTGCCGGAGTGGCCCGATCAGTGCCTCCGCGGCGGCGCACTCGGCCACCCGATCGGCGTAGGCCGAGCCGACGAGCGTGCGGCGGGCGATGAACTGCACGACGATGTCGACGTCGTCGGGGACGGGCACCGGGGTGATCGTGAGCGCGCCGCAGTCCATCAGCAACGCATGTCCGGCCACGCCGCCGGCGATGCTGAATTGATCCATGATCCCGGTCGGGACACCTGATGCCCGGTTCTCGGCGCGCTGCGTGAGCTGCGCCAGTTCCACGACTGTGCCCTCGAAGCCCAGTGCGAGTGCAACGGCGACCTCGAGCGCATGGCTGCTCGACATCCCCCCGCCGATCGGGATGGTGGTGGTGACGTGACCGCAGATGCCGACAGCAGGTGACATCTCCGCCACGACGCCCGCGACGTACCGGCCCCACGCCGGCACGACCTCGGTGGGATCGTCGACGCGGAGGGGGAGTGACACCGGCTCGGCCTCGTCTGCGGAGGTGAGCTCCACCCGATCGGCCGGCTCGAATCGGATCTCGGTCCAGCGGTCGACCGCCATCGGGAACACCATCCCGCCCGTGTAGTCGGTGTGATCGCCGATCAGGTTCACGCGCCCGGGAGCGCGGACGATGCGCACGGTCATGACAACCCCAACGCCATGCTGAGCCGTTCGATCGCGTCGAGGTCGAACGGCGCACGCAGCGCGATGTTCACCTGATCGGCGCCCGCGTCGACGTAGCGGCCGATGGTTGCGAGCACCTGGTCGTCGCTGCCCGTCAGCACGCCGGGTCGCACGAACTCGGCGATCGCCCCGAACTGCTGCTGCAGGCTCTCCTCGGTGAACGCGAGACCGGTGTTGATCGCTCGTTTGATCTCTTTCGGGTCGCGACCCACCACCCTGCAATGCTCGTCGAGCACGGCGTTCTTGCGAGCGAACTCCTCGGGCGAGACGAAGGGCACGTTCCAGCCGTCGGCGTACTTCGCAGCGATCTTGAGCGTTCGCTTCTCACCGCCGCCGCCGATCCAGATCGGCAGCTTCTGCTGCAACGGACGAGGCTCGTTGCGGGCCTCGGTGAGCGTGAAGTGTGCACCGTCGAACGTGGTCGCCTCGTCGTGGAGGAGGCCGCGCAGGCACTGGATGCCCTCCTCGAGCTGGTCCATGCGGGTCTTCACGTCAGGGAACGCAATGCCGTACGCCTGGTACTCCACCTCAGCCCATCCGGCGCCGATTCCCATGTCGGCACGGCCGCCGGAGAGCTGGTCGATCGCGGTGATCGCCTTGGCCAACACCGCCGGGTGGCGATAGCCGATCGAGTACACGAGCGAGCCGCAGCGGACCTTGGTGGTGCTGCACGCGAGCGCCGCATGCATGGCCACGGCTTCGAGGCAGGCGGCATCGTCAGGGCGGCCGGTCGCTCCGTAGAAGTGGTCCCAGATCGAGATCCAGCCGTACCCCAGGTCTTCGATGCGGCGCCACACCGAGCGGAGCTCGTCCGCCGTGGTGTGCTGCAAGCCGGCGTGTACTCCGAACACGGTCATGCCCGCTGACGGTAGTCTGCATCGATGCCCCGTGCCCTCGTTGCCACCGGAATGGAACTCGAGTACGACACGTTCGGATCGCCCGACGATCCCACGCTCTTGCTCGTCATGGGCTTCACCGCACAGATGATCCAATGGGACGAGAAGTTCTGCCAGCTCCTCGCGGACACCGGCCTGCAGGTCGTGCGGTTCGACAACCGCGATTGCGGCCTCAGCAGCAAGCTCGACGGGGTCACCGTCGACACCGCTGCGGTGATGACAGCGGCTCTCGCCGGTGGCGAGCTGCCAGAGGTGCCGTACACGCTGAGCGACATGGCGGCCGATGGCATCGGTCTGCTCGACCACCTCGACATCGAGCGTGCGCACGTCATGGGTGCGTCGATGGGCGGGATGATCGTGCAGACGATGGCGATCGAGCACCCCGCTCGCGTTCGCAGCGTGGTGTCGTTGATGAGCACCACCGGTGATCCGACCGTGGGCCAGCCGGCGCCCGAGGTGCTCGGCGTGCTGCTGTCACCAGCCGCCACCACTCGCGAGGAGTACATCGAGACCTCGCCGAAGTGGATGGTGTGGCACTCGAGGAAGCACCGCAGTGAGGCGCGCACCAAAGAGCTCGCCGCGGTCTCGTTCGACCGGTCGAACTACGCCGACGGTGGTCCCCGGCAGATGGCTGCGATCGTGGCCACCGGTGATCGCACCGAACGTCTCCGTGCGTTGGACGTGCCGACGCTCGTCATCCACGGCCGTGACGACACCTTGATCACGCCGAGCGGCGGCATGGCGACTGCCGACGCGATTCCCGGCGCACATCTGCTGTTGCTCAGCGACATGGGCCACGACCTCCCCGAGCCGTTGTGGCCCATGGTGGTCGACGCAGTCGCGACCCACACCCGTCTCGCCTGACCCCACTCCAGCGTGTGATCGCCCAAGGCACGCTGGACGGGTGTTCCTGGTCGCACGCACAGTGCCCCGGTTCCCCGCTGGTCGGCTGCGACGGCTAGAACTGCGGCCATGGCTGGACCGCTCACTGGATATCGGATCATCGAGATCGCCGGCATCGGCCCCGGTCCGTTCGCAGCGATGCTGCTCGCCGACATGGGTGCCGAGGTCATCCGCGTCGAGCGTGCGCAGTCGGTGCGCGGCCCGGCGCCCGGCACCCCGCACTTCGACGTCATGCTGCGCGGTCGGCGCAACATCGCGATCGACCTCAAGCACCCCGATGGTGTGGCCACGCTGCTCGATCTCGTCGCGAGCGCCGACGCGCTCGTGGAGGGCTTTCGTCCCGGGGTGATGGAGCGCCTGGGCATCGGCCCCGACGTGTGCCTGGCCCGCAACCCGAAGCTCGTCTTCGGCCGCATGACCGGTTGGGGGCAGGAGGGCATGTACTCCCAGGCCGCCGGCCACGACATCAACTACATCTCGCTCGCCGGCGCGCTCGCACACTTCGGTCGGGCCGGTGAGGCGCCGGTGCCGCCGCTCAACATGGTGGGCGATTTCGGTGGCGGTGGCATGTTCCTCGCCTACGGCGTGGTGTGCGCCCTCCTCGAGGCACAGCGAAGCGGTCAGGGCCAAGTCGTCGACACCGCCATGGTGGACGGCGCCGCCGTGTTGATGAGCATGTTCTGGGCGTTCAAGAACATCGGTGCGTTCGACGAGGACAAGCGCGGCACGAACCTGCTCGACACCGGCGCCCACTTCTACGATGTCTTCGAGTGCGCCGACGGTACCTACATCTCACTCGGGTCGATCGAGCCGCAGTTCTATGCCGAGCTCATGCGTCTCACCGGACTCGCCGAGGATCCCGAGTTCGCGCAGCAGATGGACAAGAGCCAGTGGCCGCACCTGAAGCTTCGGCTCCGTGAGGTGTTCCAGGGCAAGACCCGAGCCGAGTGGTGCGAGCTGATGGAGACCACCGACGTGTGCTTCGCCCCCGTGCTCACGATGAGCGAAGCCGCGAAGCATCCCCACAACGTGGAGCGCAAGACGTTCATCGAGGTCGGGGGCGTCACCCAGCCAGCCCCGGCACCCCGCTTCTCGCGCACCCAGCCCGAGGTGAAGAGTGCACCGGCCCACCCTGGTCAACACAGCCGTGAGATCCTTGCCGACTGGGGCATTGCCGCCGATCGCATCGAGGCACTGCTCGAGTCGAAGGCAGTGGTCGGGGCCTGATGGGAACCCTGGTCTGCTTCCACGCCCACCCCGATGACGAAGCGATCGCCACCGGCGGATCGATGGCACGTGCGGTCGACGAGGGTCATCGGGTCGTGCTGGTCGTGGCGACCAACGGCGACCATGGTGAAGTGCCCGACGATCTCGCGCCGGGGGAGACCCTGGCCGATCGTCGCCGCGCCGAGACCGATCGTTCCGCCGAGGTGCTCGGTATCCAACGCGTCGCGTGGCTCGACTACACCGACAGCGGGATGACGGGCTGGGACCAGAACGACCATGAGCAGTCCTTCCACCAGGCGCCGCTCGATGAGGCCGCAGAACGCCTCGCCGTCATCCTTCGTGAGGAGAGCGCCGATGTGCTCACCACGTACGACTGGCACGGCGGCTACGGCCACCCTGATCACATCAAGGTGCACCACGTGGGGCACCGGGCCGCTGAACTGGCCGGAACCCCGACGGTGTTCGAGTCGACGATGAACCGCGACGCGCTCGTGCGGATGATGAGCCTCTTGGCGTCCGACGAGCAGCCCGACTTCGACCCCAACGGCCCGAGCGACGACGGCAACCCGTTCGGTTCCACCGAGGCCGAGATCACCCACGAGGTCGACGTCGCCGCGTGGGTCGCCCGCAAGCGGGCATCGATCGCCTGCCACTCGAGCCAGGTGGGTGATGCGAGCTTCTTCATGTCGATGGACGAGAACACGTTTGCGATCGCGTTCGGCACCGAGTGGTTCATCAAGAAGGGCGCGCCGGCCGGCATGCGCCAGGGGTGGCTGTTCGAGTGACCCGGATCTACCTCGTTCGCCACGGTCGCGCCTCGGCCGGCTGGGACGTCGACCCCGACCCAGGCCTCGACGACCTCGGCAAGCAACAGGCGATCGAGGTCGCTGCGTTGCTCGCGCCGCTCGGCCCGCTGCACGTGGAGACGAGCCCGCTGCGTCGGTGCCAGGAGACGGCTGCTGCGTTGCTGTCGGCCTGGCGGTTGCCGCTGATGATCGAGCCTCGCATCGCCGAGATCCCTTCGCCAGAAGGCATCGCAATGGCAGATCGCGTCGACTGGTTGCGGACCGCGATGCGGGGCTCGTGGACCGATCTCGGTCCGCGCTACACGGCGTTCCGCGACGGGGTGGTGGCTGCGATGCGGTCGCGCCAGCGCGACTCGGTGTTGTTCAGCCACTTCGTCGCGATCAACGCAGCCATCGGCGTGGCGCTCGGCGACGACCGCCTGGTGATCCGCAGCGTCGACAACTGCTCGGTCACCGTGATCGACATCGATGACGCCGGCGAGCTCACACTCGTCGAGGCCGGTCACGAGGCAGACACCCTCATCCGCTGAACCGCTGACCCGAACCGCTGAACTGCTGCCAGACTGGCACGGTGCTCCGCCGAGTCCTGAGGTTCCCGACCGTGGTCGCCGTGGTGCTCGTCGCCTCGGCGTGTGGCTCCGACGACGGACCGAGCGATGAGACGATCGCTCCGCTGATCACGACGACCAGCACCGCGATCGCTCCGGTCACAACGGTTGCGCCCGTGACCGCTCCACCCACCACGGTGGCGGCGACCACAGTGGCATCGAGTTCCACCACCATCTCGATCACCTCGACCACCTCGACGACCGTGCCTGCGACCACGACCACCTCGATCCCGAAAGCAGCAGTACTGGTGCTGCGCGACGACGGTCTCGGCGACGCTCTCTTCGGCACCGACCCGGACCAGGTGATCGCCTACGTGTCGGCGAACCTCGGCAAGCCGACGGCCGACAGCGGCTGGGCTGATCCGTTCTCCGCGTTCGGCGTGTGCCCCGGCACCGAAGTGCGCGGCGTCACCTGGGGCGACCTGACGCTGCTGTTCAGTGACGACTCGGCGGTCGTCGCCGGTCGACGCCACTTCTTCAGCTACCTGCTCGGCCCGCCGTTCGGGTCGACGATCCAACCCGCCGGGATGGCCACACCTGAGCGCATCGGCATTGGCAACACCGTGGGCGAACTGCGTTTCACCTATCCCGCGGTGGAGTTGATCGACGACGAGATCGCAGGACCGTCGTTCGTCCTGGCGAACGGTGTCAACGGCACGATGACCGGTCTCGCCGACGACGATCTCATTCGTTTCATGTCCGCCGGTCCTCGCTGCGGCGAGTGACGCATGAGCGCACAGTCGCTGTACGACCTGTACCGCAGCGGGCTCTGGGTGCAGGTCGGCCTCAACGCCGCGGCGGGCACCTGGGCGCTCGCTGCGCACCAGTGGCCGGCGCTGCGGAGCAAGGCCTTGTGGATCTTCACCGTGATCGCCGAGCTCGTCGTGACCGCCAACGTGGTGATGGCCTCGGTGCTGCTCGCCAAGTACGACTGGGAGTTCCCCGAGCTGCACATGCTGTACGAGTTCAGCGGCCTCGTCGCGATCGGGATCGTGTACTCGTACGCCCAGCAGATGAAGCCACGCCGTCTCGTCATCTACGGCGGCGGCGGCCTGTTCCTCATGGGCCTCGCCCTGCGCAGCCTCTTCATGAACTGAGCTGAGCTGACCAGTGCTGTGCGTCGCAACGCTCGACCGGCGTGCCAGACTCCGCGCATGCAACCGTGCCGGCCACCCCTGGACCGACGACGGCACCGCCGGGCCCCCATTGTGTCCTGGATCGTGGTCCTCACGTGCCTGGTGCCCTCCTGCAGCGGTGACGCCAGCCCTGCCAGCCCTGCCAGCCCTGCCAGCCCTGCCAGCCCTGCCAGCCCTGCCAGCACAGCAACGGACAGCGTCGCCTCGGTCGCCACCGCCGCCACCGACGCGGCCGCGGGCGACACCCCGGTGCCGCCCGATGTCTCGAGTGCGTCCTCCTCGCCGGCAGCGCCCACCACCACGGTGGCGCTGCGGTCCCAAGGAGCGACCCCACTGTCACCGGACGGCGTGCCGTTGCTGACCCCTGAGGTGTCGTACCCGGGGCTCGTGATCGAGACCGCGTTCGACCTCGTCATCGGTGTCGGCGACCCCTCCGCAGCGGGTGACACCGCACCGCGCATCCAGTTCGCTGACGACGGCTCGCTGCTCGTGATGGACCTGGTGACCCTCACCGTGAACGCGTACGGGCCGGACGGCATGGTCCGCTGGTCGGTCCCGCTGCCGGCCGACCTCGAGGGGGCGACACCCTGGTCGATGGCGCTCGGTCCCCAGCAGGTGCTCTACCTCTCGTACCGCGGCGCGGCCGACGACACCTTCGTGCTCGCCGCGATCGCCACCTCGGGTGAGCGCGGCGGCCAGCTGCTCGCCACGTGGCCGACGCCGTGGGAGTGCGTCGAGTCGTACTGCGGTGGTGTCGAACTCGCCCGCGATGGCGTCGTGCTGTCGGGCTCCGAAGCATCCGACGTCCGCGAGGTCGCGCCCTACGTGGATGCGCTCGGCGCGACCACCGGCGTCACCCTCGACGTGCCGGCCGCCGCCGAACAGACACAGGGGCCCGGTCCTGCGATCCCCGACGACTGGGTGGGCGCCGACGAGTTCGGCAACTCCCTCTGGTCGTCGCGCACCTCCGTCACACTCGCCGACCGAACCTGGGTCTTCGACGTGATGGGGGTGCGGCAGGCCGAGGGGACGTTTGCGTTCTTCGATGCACAGTCCGACGGTTCGGTGATCTCGACCTTTGCCCTCACCGACGACGCTGCTGCGCCGGGCCAACTGGTGTGGCTCGATCTGTTGCCCGACGGTTCGGTGTCCGCGTTCCGACTCCCGCCGGAGGCACGGTCGTTGTACGCCGCGAGCGTCGTCGACGGCGAGCGCTACGTGGTGGCACGCGACGTGAACCGCTTCCGGCTGCTCCGCCTGACGACGGTGGAGTGACGCCGCAAGGACACGTGCAGTGTCGGGTGATCAGGCGTTGGCGAGCTTGCTCTCGAGTTCGTCGAGGGCGAGGCTCAGGCGTGCCGGCAGGTGCTCGCCGAACTGGGCGTAGTGGGCGCGGATCTGCGGGATCGCACCCTTCCAGCCCTCGGTGTCGACCGACAGCAGGGTCGCGAGGTCGTCGGCGGACACGTCGAGACCCGTGAGGTCGAGGTCGTCGGGCGATGGCAGCAGGCCGATCGGGGTCTCGACCGCGGTGGCGTTGCCGGCCACACGCTCGAACACCCACTTGAGCACGCGGCTGTTCTCGCCGTAGCCGGGCCAAAGGAAGCGGCCGTCCTCGTCGCGTCGGAACCAGTTGACGAAGAAGATCTGCGGCAAGTTCGCGGCATCGGTGTTCTTGCCGACCGTGAGCCAGTGGGCGAAGTAGTCACCCATGTTGTAGCCGCAGAACGGAAGCATGGCCATCGGGTCGAAGCGCAGGTTGCCGACCGCGCCCTGCTGGGCGGCCGTGGTCTCGCTGGCCATGATCGATCCGAGGAACACACCGTGCTCCCAGTCGTTCGCCTGGATCACGAGCGGCACCGTGGTGCGGCGACGGCCGCCGAACAAGATGGCAGAAATGGGCACACCTGCCGGGTCCTGCCACTCGTCGGCAATCGACGGGCACTGGGAGGCCGGGGCGGTGAAGCGGGCATTCGGGTGGGCCGCAGGAGTGTCGCTCTCCGGCGTCCACTGGTTGCCGCGCCAGTCGATGGCGCGAGCCGGAGGCGTGTCGCTCATCCCTTCCCACCACACGTCGCCGTCGGGGGTGAGGGCGGTGTTCGTGTAGATCGAGTTGCCCGACAGGGTCTCCATCGCATTGGCGTTGGTGTCGTAGCCGGTGCCAGGGGCGACGCCGAAGAAGCCGGCCTCGGGGTTGATCGCGTACAGGCGGCCATCGGCGCCGTGCTTCATCCAGCAGATGTCGTCGCCGACGGTCTCCGCTTTCCAGCCCGGGATCGTGGGCACGAGCATCGCGAGATTCGTCTTGCCGCAGGCCGAGGGGAAGGCCGCCGCGATGTATTTGAACTCGCCTTTGGGGTTGGTGAGCTTGAGGATCAGCATGTGCTCGGCCAGCCAGCCGTCGTCACGGGCCATCACCGATGCGATGCGCAACGCGAAGCACTTCTTGCCGAGGAGGGCGTTGCCGCCGTAGCCCGAGCCGTAGCTCATGATCTCGCGGGTCTCTGGGAAGTGGACGATGTACTTGTTGTCGGGGTTGCACGGCCATGGCGTGTCGGCCTGACCCGGAGCGAGAGGGGCGCCGACCGAGTGCAGACAGGGCACCCACTCGCCGTCTCCGAGCGCGTCGAGCGCACCCTGGCCCATGCGGGTCATGATCCGCATGTTGGTGGCCACGTAGGCCGAGTCGGTGAGTTGTACGCCGATGTGAGCGATGGGCGAACCGAGCGGCCCCATGCTGAACGGCACGACGTACATCGTGCGGCCCTTCATCGCACCGGTGTAGAGGCGAGTCATCTCGGCACGCATCTCGGCCGGGTCACGCCAGTTGTTGTTCGGGCCGGCGTCGGCTTCGTTCGCGCTGCAGATGAAGGTGCGGTCCTCGACGCGGGCGACGTCGCCCGGGTCGGAGTGCGCCCAATAGCTGTTCGGGCGCTTGGCCTCGTCGAGCCTCGTGAAGGTCCCCGAGTCGACGAGCGACTGGCACAGCCGGTCGTACTCCTCTGCGCTGCCGTCGCACCACGAGACGCTGTCCGGCTGCATGATGGCTGCCCACTCGTCGACCCATTGCTGGAGACGTGTGTTGCTCGTGCTGGCACTCATGGGGACTCCTTGCGGTCGACGCCGCGCTGCGCCGGTTGGGGGGTGTGCTGGAGATTGTGCTGGGAATGAACAAACGCCCGGCCTATTGGCCGGGCGTTCTCATATCGACTTCGGAGCCGAGTCGCAGGCGTGAGGCCTGCTGATGATGGTCGAGGTCGAACACGACCCGCTGCCCCTGACGGAGCATGCGGAACACGGATCCTTCGAGCGCGTCTGGCGCGAGGTCGTGTTCGGAGAGGTCGGTGTCACGCACCACGACGCCGTCCCCGGTGGAGGGGTCGTACGACTTGATGACGCCTTGCACCGGAGCCCTCAGCCGACCTTGACGACTTTGCCGCTCTTGATGCAGCCGGTGCACACGTGGAGGCGCTTCGGGGTGCCGCCGACGAGTGCACGGACACGCTGGATGTTCGGGCTCCAGCGGCGCTTGGTCCGACGGTGCGAGTGAGACACGGACATGCCCCAGCTCGGGCCCTTTCCGCACACTTCACAAACTGCTGCCATGACTCGCCTTCTTTCGATCGATCAGACCTGGTAGGCAACGGAATCAACCGGAGATCATCCGACTGCCGCCCACAAGGCGAGAAAACGTTATCAGCGCCCATGGCGCGATCCCCAAACCACGGGAACCAGATCGTCATCGTTTCGGGTGATGGGGGCATCCCCCGGAGCGCTGTCAGGCGTCCCGACGTCGAGCACGAGGGACGCAACGTAGCCCTCGTGGGCGGTGGCCGTAGTCTGTCGGGCGTGCCGACCCTCGAGCTCCTGTCCGCCGAAGCGCTGCGCAGCACCGTCGTCACGTTCCGCGATGCGATGAAGACCCACCAGGTGGGCATCAACCGACTCAACGTCTACCCGGTGCCCGACGGCGACACCGGCACCAACATGGCCCGGACGCTCGACGCCGTGGTCGCCGAGCTCGACCTGGCCGGCCCGGGGTTGGGTCCCACGTGCGACGCGATCAGTCACGGCTCGCTGATGGGAGCCCGCGGCAACAGCGGCGTGATCCTCAGCCAGATCCTCCGTGGTCTCGCGGGCACGCTGAAAGAAGCCGGTGAGGCCAGCGGTGCGAAGGTGGCCGACGCGCTCCGCGCGGCCTCGGTTGCCGCCTACCAGGCTGTGCTCAAGCCGATCGAGGGCACCATCCTCACCGTGGCACGCGCCGCGGCCGACGGTGCGTCGGCGAGCGCCGACGCCGGCGGCACGCTCTCCGCGGTGCTGCGCTCGGCTCGGACCTCTGCCCGCGATGCGCTCGCTCGTACGCCTGACCAGCTGCCCGTGCTGAAGGACGCCGGGGTGGTCGACGCCGGGGGAGCGGGCTTCGTGCTGTTGCTCGACGCAGCCCTGTACGTGGTGGACGGCGAACCCTTGCCCGAGCCCGACGAGGGCCCTGGGCCATCCGTCGAACAGCTCGAGGCCGCTGCCCATCGCCATGCGGCGGGCGGCGAGGTCGACGTCTCCGAGCTGCGTTACGAGGTGATGTACTTCCTCGATCTCGACGACGCGCTGATCGAGCCGTTCAAGCACGGTTGGGGCGCGATCGGCGACTCGATCGTGGTCGTCGGCGGTGACGGCCTGTGGAACTGCCACGTGCACACCAACGACATCGGCGCGGCGATCGAGGTCGCGCTCGACACGGGCGGTCGGCCGCGCGAGATCCGGGTGACCGACCTGTTCGAGGAGGTCGCGGACGAGCATGCTCATCGCGAGCAAGCGCTCTACGGCGGTCACCCACCGTTCAAGGGTCACTCCAGCTCGCTCCCTGCGGTCACCTGCGCTGTCGTTGCGGTGGCGAGTGGCGACGGGCTCGTGGAGCTGTTCGGCAACCTCGGGGTGCAGGGTGTGGTCACCGGCGGCCAGACGCTCAACCCATCGACGGCCGAGATGCTCGCGGCGGTGGAGGCCGTGAACGCCGATCAGGTGGTCGTGCTGCCGAACAACAAGAACATCATCCCGGTCGCCGAGCAGCTCGATGCGCTCACCACCAAGCGCGTGGTCGTGGTGCCGACGCGGTCGATGCCCGAGGCGCTCGCCGCGCTCATCGTGTACGACCCGGAGGCCGACGTAGCGGCCAACGCCGAGGAGATGACCGACGCGGCTGCGTCGGTGGCCACGGGAGAGGTGACCCAGGCGGTGCGCGACACCGGCAGCCCTGCGGGCCCGATCGCCGAAGGTGACTGGATCGGGCTCGTGCGCGGCGACGGCATCGTCGCTGTCGCCGCGACGGTCGAGGCGGTGGCGATCGCCCTGCTGGCCCAGCTCGTCACGCCCGGTCGGGAGATCGTCACGATCGTGACCGGCAGCGATGCCACCGGCGTGCAGACCGACACGATCGCTGCCTGGGTGCGCGACCAGATGCCCCAGGTGCAGGTCGAGGTCCACCGAGGCGGTCAGCCGCTGTACCCGTTCCTGTTCGGCGTGGAATGAGTTCGCGGCTGGGATGAGTCGGGCACCGTCA
This sequence comes from uncultured Acidimicrobiaceae bacterium, assembly GCA_963791635.1. Lineage (GTDB taxonomy): Bacteria > Actinomycetota > Acidimicrobiia > Acidimicrobiales > Ilumatobacteraceae > VFMC01. The sequence goes on along the minus strand of CAWBTC010000012.1, from coordinate 2,167 downwards.
CCGCCGACCGGGTCACCACCGACCGGGTCACCACCGCCGGGCCCGCTCTCGCTGCGCGACCTCGACGCGATCGGCGTCGATCGCATCCGTGGGGTCGGCGAACGCAAGCTGGCGGCGTTGCGCGAGGTGGGCATCGCCACGGTGCTCGACCTGGTGACCTTCTACCCGCGACGCTGGGTCGATCGCACGAACGAAGCACGCGTCAGCGACCTCGAGGTCGGCAAGGAGGCGCTGGTGCTCGTCACCGTTCGCAGCGTGACCAAGCGGGTCACGAAGAGCCGCAAGACGATGGTGTCGGCGGTGGTGGGAGACGGCAGCGGCCGGCTGAGCATCACCTTCTTCAACCAGCCGTGGCGTGAGAAGCAGCTCGCCGAAGGCCTCAACATCTCGCTGTTCGGCAAACCCGACGTGTTCCGTGGCGGGTTGCAGATGACGAACCCGATCGTCGATCTGATCGGCGATCGCACGGGTCGCATCGTGCCGATCTACCCGCAGAGCGAGAAGGTCGCGCTCACCACGTGGGAGATCGCCGGTTTCGTGGAGAACGCGCTCGAACGGTGCATGGCACGCGGCATCGCCGACCCGGTGCCGTTCAGCATCCAGGAGCGACTCGGCCTCCTCGACCGAACCGACGCGCTGCGGCTGATCCACATGCCCGAGACGATGGCCGATCAAGCGCGTGCCCGGCGGCGCCTCGCCTTCGACGAACTGCTGCGTGTCCAGACGGTGCTGGTGATGCGCAAGCGAGCGATCGAGCGCGAGTCGAAGGGCATCCGTCACGTGCTCGACGGTGAGCTCGTGCCGCGGCTTCGCGCTGCGCTGCCCTACGACCTCACCGACGCACAGGAGCGTGTGATCGCCGAGATCGAGCACGACCTCGAAGGCGTGCACCCGATGCACCGGTTGCTGCAGGGTGACGTGGGTGCCGGCAAGACGCTGGTGGCCGTCAGCGCGATGCTGACCGCGGTGCAGGGTGGGCACCAAGCCGCGCTGATGGCGCCGACCGAGGTGCTGGCCGAGCAGCACGCAACGGGTGTGCGCCGGTTGCTTGCAGACGTCACCGTGCCCGACCCGGGCAACCTGTTCGGCGATCGGCCGTTGCGGGTCGAGCTGCTCACCAACCGCGTGACTGGCGGCGATCGCAAGGACGTGTTGGCCGGCCTCGCCGATGGTGGCGTGGACATCGCGATCGGCACGCACGCCTTGATCCAGGACGTGGTTGCGTTCAAGAGTCTCGGTGTCGTGGTGATCGACGAGCAGCACCGCTTCGGCGTGGAGCAGCGAGCTGCCCTGCGTGACAAGGCCGGCGGGGGAGCGGTCCCCGACGTGCTGGTGATGACGGCCACCCCGATCCCGCGCACCGCGGCGATGACCGTCTACGGCGACCTCGACGTGAGCGTGCTCGACGAGCTGCCGCCCGGCCGGACGCCGATCACCACGCGGTGGGCGAACGGCCCACTCGACGAGGTGAACGTCTGGGCCGACGTTCGCGAAGCCGTCGACGCCGGTCGTCAGGCCTACGTGGTGTGCCCGCTGATCGGCGAGAGCGAGAAGCTCGAGCTCGCAAGCGCACAGGAGACGTTCGAGGAACTGTCGGGCGGTGAGCTCTACGGCCTGCGTCTCGCGCTGTTGCACGGCAAGATGCCCTCGGCCGAGAAGGAGGCGGTGATGGACCGCTTCCGTGCCGGCCTGGTCGACGTTCTGGTAGCCACCACCGTGATCGAGGTGGGCGTCGACGTGGCGAACGCCACGGTGATGGTGATCCTCGATGCAGATCGGTTCGGCATCGCCCAGCTGCATCAGTTGCGTGGACGCGTCGGGCGAGGCGAGCACGCATCGCGGTGCTGGCTGGTCACTCAGCCCGATCCCGACAACCCCACCGACAATCCACGCATCCAGGCGCTCGTCGAGAGCACGGACGGCTTCTACCTCGCCGAGGTCGACCTCGACCTACGTGGCGAGGGCACGATCATGAACACCGCGCAGAAGGGCCGCAGCGATCTTCGCCTTGCCTCGCTGCGTCGGGACCGTGAGCTCGTCGAGCGAGCGCGCGAAGCTGCGTTCGAGCTGGTGGACCCGGATCCCGAGCTGACGAACAACCCGATCCTCGCGGAGGAGCTCCGTCTGCTCTTCAGCACCGACGACGAAGAGTTCCTGTTCAAGAGCT
>CAWBTC010000011.1:0-153393 GCA_963791635.1 uncultured Acidimicrobiaceae bacterium | reverse complement strand
AGGAAGCTCCCACCGGCCTTGGTCTGGAACGGCGGTCAGAAGATGACCGCAGCCACGGTGAGCGCGGCCAGATGGGCGAACAACAGCAGCGCTGCCACGAAGCGCACCTGACGCCCGCCCGTGCAGGCATCGTCGAACGATGGATGGTCGAGGGGACGGACGAATGCACGGGAGACAGGATCGTGGGGTTGATCGTCGTCATCGTGTGATCCTCTGCGTCGGTGGACAACGTCCGGTCAACGCCTTGCGACACGACCTGCGTCGTCGAACTCCCGCTGACGGACTGCGGATGCTCAGTCGTCGTCGTCGGGGAGGACGAGGTCCCAGCGGTCGCGACAGTCCTCGCAGCGGTAGGCGACGATGTCGCCCGGCTCCCACAACCCGTCTTCGGGCGGGTGACTGAGCAGGAAGCAACGCCCTCCGCAGTCCACGCAGACGATCTGTGGTTCGGGAACGAGCACGGGCCAAGTGTGCCTGTCGCGTTCTTCATTCCGGGCGGATCTGCCCACGAGACCGTGATCGGTAGCCTGCCCGGGTGCGAGTCGTTGCAGGAGAACTGGGTGGACGAAAGCTGGTGGCCCCGGCGGGCAACACGACCAGACCCACCACGGACAAGGTCCGTCAGGCGGTGTTCAACTCGCTCGACTCGATGGGGTTGATCGAGGACGCCGTCGTCGCCGATCTGTTCGCCGGTTCCGGGGCGATGGGCATCGAGGCACTGTCTCGAGGCGCTGCTCGGTGCGTGTTCGTGGAACGCGATCGCGGTGCACTGCTGGCGTTGCGCACCAACCTGGCCTCGCTCGAGCTGGAGTCGCGCACCACGGTGGTCACCTCGGACGTGATGGCATGGATCCCCGCGATGCGGGGGGTCGACCTCGCGCTCGTCGATCCGCCCTACACCTTCGATGCCTGGCCGCAGCTGCTGCAGTGGATGCAGGTCGACTACGTCGTCTGCGAGGCCGCCCGCGAGGTGCCGGCGCCGGAGGGCTGGGAGATCGTGCGCTCCAAGCAGTACGGCCGCACCGCGGTCACCGTGCTCGCCCGGGCCGTGTAGCGCTGGGAGAGCGAGTCCTGGAGCATCGGTGGACCGCGGGCGACCACCCCAGAGCAGGTAACGTTCCCGGCGCATGGCGACCGTGCTGTATCCAGGGAGCTTCGACCCCATCCACCTCGGCCACCTCGACGTCGTCGAACAGGCGCTCGAACTGTTCGGCACGGTGGTGATCGCGGCGATGCACAACCCGTCGAAGCCGAGCGGGTTGTTCTTGCTCGACGAACGGCTCGCGATGATCGACGAAGCCGTCGAACCGTTGCGCAGCGCCGGCCGCGAGGTGCGCGTCGCTGCGTTCGCCGGCCTCGCCGTCGATGCTGCACGCGAGCTCGGCACCGACTTCATCGTGAAGGGCCTCCGCACTGGGGGCGACTTCGAGGTGGAGCAGCAGATGGCCCAGACCAACTACGTCGCGGCCGGCGTTCGTACGGTCTATCTGCCGTGCAAGCCGGCGCTGGTGTTCATCAGCAGCCGTTTCATCAGGGAGATCGCGAAGTACGGTGGTGATGTGAGCGCAATGGTGCCGTCTACCGTCACGCTTCATCTCCAGCGAGCAACATTCGAGTGACCGGAACCTCATGACCCACGACGACGACTACGACGAGCTCGATGACGAGTTGGAGGACGACTTCGACGATTCCGACGTGTACGTCAAGACGACCAACGGCTATGTCGGCGATGCCGAGCAGCTGCTCCGCCGCGCCATCGACGTCATCGCCACGGCGCCGACGATGCCGCTGTCGTCGTCACCTCGCATCGATCGAGACGAGATCATCGAACTGCTCGAAGAGACGCTGCACCGCATGCCCGAGGAGCTGCGTCAAGCACGGTGGATGATCAAGGAGCGTCAATCGTTCGTCGACAAGACCCGTCGCGAGGCCGACGAGCTGCTCGAGGCCGCCCGAGTCCAGGCCGAGCGGATGGTGCAGCGCACGGAGGTCGTCCGGGCGGCCGAGGCCCGTGCCCGTCAGCTGAACGAAGCGGCGGAGTCCGACGCCCGGCGGCTGCGCCACGAGACCGAGGACTTCCTCGATCAGCGACTCGCCAGCTTCGAGATCCTGCTCGACAAGCTGAACAAGACGGTTCACGCGGGTCGCTCGCGCCTTGCGATCGGCGCCCTGAGCGAGGAGCAGGAACCCGACGAGGACGAGGACCCGACCGGTTTCTTCGACCAGGATCGCTGAGTCCGCGAGGGCGGAGTCGGACCAGGTCCGGGGCGCAGACACCTCCGCCAGACCCCGATAGCGTGTGGGACCCATGGCGTCTCCCCTACGTGTGAATGCCGCCGAGCTGCTGCGCCGGCCGGGCACTGAGAAGACGATCGAACTGCAGGCCACCACGGCCCAGATCGGTCTGCACGATGACCGGTTCGGAGAGTCCGACACCGTCGACGTTCACCTCCGTCTCGAGTCACTCACGGACGGCATCGTCGTCAACGGTGAGGTCGTCGCTTCTTGGCACGGCATCTGCCGTCGTTGCGCGACCCCAACGGCGGGCCGTCTCGTGTGCGAGATCCACGAGCTCTACCAGGAGACCGTCACCGATCCGGAGGCGTTCCCGCTGGAGGGTGAGCAGCTCGACCTCGAACCGATGGTCCGAGAGGTGCTCGTGCTCGACGCACCGTCGTCGCCGCTGTGCCGTGACGATTGCGCCGGGTTGTGCCCCGAGTGTGGCATCGACCGCAACGTCGGCACGTGTTCGTGCGACAACACGGTTGCCGATCCCCGTTGGGGTGCGCTCGACCAGCTCAAGGGCATCCTCGACGACTGATCGTCCGCGGGCGATCGGCCGAGGTGGGAAATCCCGGCCTCGCGCCGTTAACCTCATGCAGTCCAATCGCGCCAGGGAGATCCACGGTGGCTGTTCCCAAGAAGAAGAAGTCCAAGATGAAGACGCGCAGCCATCGGGCCGGCGCGTGGAAGCTCGCAGCTCCGGCGCGAAGCATCTGCCCTCGCTGCGCTGCTGCGAAGCTGCCGCACACGGTGTGCCCGTCGTGCGGTTGGTACAAGGACCGTGTCGCCGTCGATGTCGGCTGATGTCGGCTGACATCGATTGACGTCGACTGACGCGCTCTCGGCTCCCGACCAACCTCTCTCCACCACGATGCTCCCGATCGCCGTCGATGCGATGGGGGGTGATCGCGCTCCCGACGAGATCCTCTCAGCGGCCCATCAGGCTGCGGCGCAGGGCATCCCGATCGTCCTCGTCGGTCCTTCAGGGCTTGCAGGGATCGGTGATCTAGCGCTGATCGAGGCGTCCGAGGTCATCTCGATGGACGACGACGCCGCCCAGGGCGTCCGTCGCAAGAAGGATTCCACCCTCGTGCGCGCTGCCGAGGCCGTACGTGACGGCAAGGCCAGCGCGATGATCTCCGCCGGCAACACCGGTGCGACGATGGCCTCCGCACTGTTGCGCATGGGTCGGATCAAGGGGGTGAGTCGCCCGGCGATCGCCACCCCGCTGCCCATTCCGGGCCACGTGCCCAACATCCTCCTCGATGCCGGCGCGAACGCGGAGGTACAGCCCGAGTGGCTCGTGCAGTTCGCCCAGATGGGGTCGGTCTACGCACGCCACCGGTTCGGAGTCGAGCGTCCGAAGGTGGGTCTGCTCTCGATCGGCGAGGAGCCGGGCAAGGGAGACACCCTTCGCAAGGAGACCTACGAGCTCCTGGCCGTCGCGCCCAACATCGACTTCGTCGGCAACGTCGAGGGCCGCGACATGCTGCTCAAGACCGCCGACGTGATCGTCACCGACGGCTTCACCGGCAACGTGGTGCTGAAGACGCTCGAGGGCGGCGTGAAGGTCGTGATGCAGGCCATCCTGCAGGCGTTCACCTCCGACCCGTCGTACGAGCCGCACTTCCAGGCGCTGCTGCCCGCGCTCTTGCCCCTCGTCGAGCAGATGAGCCCTGACACCTACGGCGGTGCCGTGCTGCTCGGCGTCGACGGCGTGTGCATCATCAGTCATGGCTCCTCGAACGCCAAGGCGATGCTGAACGGCATCAAGGTCGCCCAGGAGATGGTGGAGCGCGGGCTCGTCGACGAGCTGCGCGCCGCGATCACTGTTCCCGACTGACACGGTGATCATCCGGCTCTCGGTGCAGCTCAACCGACTGGTCTCGACCCCGGCTACGCTCTCCTGCCACGCCGACGCATGGTCGCCATGCGCCCGTCCCGAGGAGATCCTGCAGTGCCCGATGCCCCGCTCGACCGAGCCGCCATCTTCGAGATCGTCCGTGCCAGCTTGGCCGACATCTTGGAGATCGACGGCGCGACCATCAGCGAGGGACAGTCGTTCGTCGACGACCTCGAAGCCGATTCGCTGGCCCTGATCGAACTCGTCGAGGCCCTCGAAGAGGAGATGGCCGAGCGGTCGGTCGAGTTCCGCATCGAGGACGAGGACCTCGAGGACCTCAAGACCGTACGAGACGCAGTCGACTACGTCTCCGCCCGGGTCTCGGGCGAATAGGGATCGTCGCAGCGGTGGCCCAGCCGTCGGCGGCGTCATCGCCACTCACCCCCGATGACCTCGAGGGTCTGAGCGAGCGGATCGGTCATCGGTTCGCGGACCAGGAGCTGTTGCGACGAGCGATGGCACATCGGTCGTGGTGCGCCGAGCACCCTGGGCACCAGTCGAACGAGCGGCTCGAGTTCCTCGGCGATGCGGTGCTCGGTTGGATGATCGCCGACATCGCGTACCGGGAGCACCAAGAGCTGCCCGAGGGCAAGCTCACCGATCTGCGCAAGAGCGTCGTGAACGCATCCGCCCTCGCCGAGGTGGCAGTACATGTCGAACTCGGGCCGTGCTTGTTGCTCGGCAAGGGTGAGAGCGCCGCCGGTGGCCGGTTCAAGCCGTCGATCTTGAGCGATGCGCTCGAGGCGGTCATCGGTGCGGTCTACCTCGACGGCGGTGTGGTGGCTGCGGCGCGGCTGATCGAGCACCTGTTCACCGAGCCGCTCGAACGAGCCGCGAAACAGCTCGACCGACTCGACTTCAAGACCCTGCTGCAGGAGCTCACGGCCCGGATGTTCGATGCCGCGCCCGTGTACGTCGTGAGCGAGAAAGGCCCCGATCACCAGAAGACGTTCACCGCCATGGTCGTGGTCGCAGGTCGATCGGTGGGCGATGGCACGGGCCGCTCGAAGAAGGTGGCCGAGCAGGCAGCGGCGATGACCGCCCATGCCGCGCTGACGGCCGAGGGCTGACGCAGGCTCCGGCCGCGGCCACCACGTCATGCCCGAGCTACCAGAGGTCGAGACCGTTCGACGTGGGCTCGACGTCCGACTCGTGGGCCGCACGATCCGGTCGGTCGAGGTGGGACGAGAGCGCACCGTTCGCCGCACGTCGCGCCAGGCTGTGATCGACGGGCTCACTGGGGCGACGATCATCGACACCCGCCGCCGGGGGAAGTATCTGTTGCTCGGGCTCGACACCGGTGACGACGTGATGATCCACCTCCGCATGAGCGGTCGGGTGCTCATCCACCCCGTCGACGAACCGCGCCCCCCGCACACGCATGTGGCCGCGGTGTTGTCGGGCGAGCCGGCCGAGGAGCTGCGATTCGTCGACCCCCGCACGTTCGGCGAGGTGGTGGTGTTCGATCCGGCACATGTCGAGGTCGAGATGCCCGACCTGTTCCAGTTGGGCGTCGACCCGATCACCGACGGCATGACACGCGCGCTGCTCGCCCACATCGTGCGCTCGCGCGCTCGCGCGTTGAAGGCCCTGCTGCTCGACCAGCACGTGATCGCCGGCATCGGCAACATCTACTGCGACGAGATCCTGCACGCCTCGCGCCTGCGGCACGATCGCATCTCGAACACGCTCACCGGCGCCGAGATCACTCGGCTGCACCGCGAGATCCATCGGATCCTCGGCGAGGCGATCGAGGCGGGTGGTTCCACGTTGGCCGACACCCAGTACGTCGACGTCGATGGCAATGGCGGGCAGTTCCAGTTGTCCCACCGTGTCTACGACCGCGCCGGTCAGCGCTGCGTCACCTGCGGTCGCGCCGACATCGTGCGCGTGATGAACGCCGGCCGCAGCACGCACTTCTGCCCCCGCTGCCAACGCTGACCGAGCGCCCGGCGGCGGGTGATGCGCCGGTCACCGTCGAGGCGGCGGAGGGGTGGCGCGGTGTGGGACCGTCGCCAGGCACACCAACCATGCGCCATCACGGTGCCACCAGCCGGCGATCATGGTGCCGGGCGCACCCGGGTCGCCCGGGCTGTGCGAGCTGTCCGAGCTGTCCGAGCTGTCCGAGCTGTCCGAGGTGCCTGGGCAGTCCGTGAGGTGCACATTCCAGGTGCGCCACTGAGCCGGACGGGTGATGGGCGCGACCGGGTCGTCTTCGAACGACACGACCGCCGCCCGCACGTTCATCCGTAGCCCCGCCCGCTGCACCTTGGCGGCCGCCTCCTTCGCCGACCAGATCAGGCACGCGACCTCGTCGTGGCGATCGGTTGCGCGGGCCCGGGCCACGAGCGATTGCTCGTCGGCGGAGAGCCACTCGCGCACGAAGGCGTCGCTGCGCGGCTCGATCACCTCGAGATCGATGCCGACGATGGTCCCGTCAAGGCCGACCGCTGCGACGCCGGTGCCCTCACGGTGGCTGATCGACAACGACACCGCGAGCGGGCCGGACGGCCCGATCGCCTCGGGTGCGCCATCGTCGGCCGCGATCACTGCCACGTCGGCGGGGGCCAGGCCGAGAGCGCCTTGGAGCGCCGCCTTCGCGGTCCATCGGCCGAGACGCCAGTCGGCACGCCGCTTCGGCACCACGAAGCGCTGTTGAACGACCCGTTCGTCGTCAGCGAGCCAGCTGTCGTCGTCGGGGACGTCGGTCGTCGTGCGCATTGCCCAGACGAGATCGATCACCTGGCGAGGCCCTCTCGAGCGAGTTCTCGCGCGATGCCTCGTTCGAGCGCGTCGATGAGCAACGGTCGTAGCCGTGCCGCCGGGATGATCGTGTCGACAGAGCCGACCTGTTGCGCACGCTGAACGCTGTGCACCGCGTCGAACTCCGCTGCGACGGCCCCGAGCTGATCGGAGTGGGCGACCGCCGTGATCGCCGCCAGCTCCCCTCGCAACCGGGCCCGTTCGGCGCCGGCTGCGGCTGCGGCGCGCTCCTGTGCGGCCACGACACGCGGGTCGGCTTTCGTGCGCTTGTCCACCTCACCGGCGAAGACCACCGCTGCAGCGGGCGAGCCACCGATCACCGAGGCGTGCGAGCCTTCCACCGCGAGTGTCTCGAGTTGGTCGTTCAACCGCCGGCTGAACACCACGAACGCGCCACCGTGGAACCGGCTGATCACACAGAACACGATCGGTCCGCGGAAGTTCACCACGGCTCGTCCGATCTCGGCGCCGAACTCCAACTGGCGGCGTCGCATCGACTCCGGAGATCCGTCGAAGCCCGACAGGTTGGCCAACACCACCAGTGGTTGGTGGTTGCTGGTGGCGTTGATCGCGCGAGCCACCTTCTTCGACGACAACGGGAACAGCGTGCCCGACGTCCACTGGTCGGGTCCGTCGGCGGGCAGATGGCCGCGCCGAGGCAGCGAGTGGGCCTCGATCCCGAGGAGACACACCGGAATCCCGCCGAGTCGGGCATCCCACACGATCGAGGTGTCACCTTCCGCAAGGTCCGCCCAGCGTTCGAGCACTGTGTCGTCGGCATCGGCAACCGAGCGCATGATCGAGCGCATGTCGAACGGCTGCTTTCGGTCGGGGTTCGCCGTCTCGCTGAAGATGTCGCCCACGGTGGCGAGCTCGGACCCCGGCAGGTGGTGCGGGCAGGTGCGAACGTCGCGGTCGACGGGATCGGTGGTGTGCCCACGACGCGGGAACCGCTCACCCGGAACGACGTAGTTGTGGGCATAGTGGGCGAGGAGCACCCCGCACGCCGCCGGGAGATCCGGCGCCCAGTACTGGGCCTGCCCGTTGGGTCCCATCACCCGTTCGTACCCGCCGATGCCGTGGTTGTCCTCGGCCGACACGCCACCCGAGAAGTCGAGGGCCTGCTTGCCGGTGAGCACCATCGCGCTGTCGGGCGTCATCACGAGGATGCCGCTCGTGTGCATCAGCATCGTCGCCTCGGCGTTCCAGTACGGCTGGGCACCCACGTTGATGCCGGTGACGACCACGTTGATCTGGCCGCCCCGCTGTGTGAACTCGATGATCCGGCGCAGGACCGCCGAGATCCAGTCCATGTTCTCGGTCCCGCTGTCCATTGCGATCTTGGCTCCCGCCGACAGTGCGAACCACTCGACGGGGATGCCCATCTCCTCGGCAAGGTCGAGCGCAGCAATGATCCGACGACACTCCGGTTCAGCCAGCGCTCCGAGAGCGCGGGTCGGGTCGCCGAGCAGCACGACGCGGGTCATGCCCTCGGGGTGGAGGACGGAGGTGTTCGTCACCACGCCCGCGACGATGCTGGCGTTGTTGCGCCCCGGTGGCCGCTCGACCTGGCTGAGGCGTCCATCGGCATCGAGGTCGTGCTCGACGAAGCTCCCGCCGGTGATCTCCTCGCGACCTCCGGCTTGCGGTGCGACCAGCGTTCGGATCAGCTCATAGGGGTAGATCGTTCCGCGGCGGCGACTCTGCACCACCTTGCGGGAGTACTCGTCGAGGGGGACGAGGGGCGCAGTCGCTGGGGCGGTCTCGTGCAGCACGAACCCGGTGCCCGTGGCACCGATGCCGATCGTCGTGGTGAACCGCAGCGCTCGCGGTTCCGGCTCACCGGTGACGGAGTCGGGTCGATGACACAGCACCTGGACCTCTTCGAGTCCCAGCCCGACGGCGGCGGGAGCGAGCGCACGCGCCACGACGGCGACCTCGTCGAGGTCGAGGACGAGTGTCGGCCACAGATGCAGCACCACCCGATTCCACCAGAGACGCTGACCAAGCGGGTTCGGTGCCTGCACGCGACGGATGCTCTCGAGCGCAGCGACCAACGTCCGCTCCAGCTCGGGCAGTCCGACGAGCCGGCCGTCGGCATCTCGCACCGGCGTGAGATCACGGACCTCGGCGATCGCGACGAGTCGCTCATCGCTCGTGTTCTCATGGGCGACGCAGCGGAAGAGGTGGACGCCCGCTGACGCCGAGAGGCGTTCGAGCGAGAAGTTCGAGAGCCGCCACAACTGCAGTCGTTCGGCCATCATCGGGTGCAACCCGTCGAGGAAGCGATCCTCGACCAACCCATCGGTTGCGAATCGGAACGTGACGTGGTGCACGTCATCGGTGCGATGCCGTGACGAACCGATGCTGCGCGCGAGCGCGACCACCACGTGCTGAACACCAGGCCCGAACGATTCGGCGGCGAGTGCCGACGCAACGATCTCGCCCAATCGGTCGCCTTCGAAGCCGCCGTCGCCGACCGGACCGTCGAGCCACGTGAACAACTCGATGTGCGTCGACACGTGAGTGGCAGGCGGGTGTTCGCGTGTCCGTGCTGCGACGGAGGCAATCGACTCGGTCAGCGCCGACAGCGGGGTACAGGCTGCAACGATGCGGAGTTCTTCGTGCTCGATCGTCACGTGATCGACGGCGAGCGCCGCCGGTCTGGCATCGGTGGCATCGGTGGCATCGGTGGCATCGGTGGCATCGGTGGCGAACGGTTCGAACGAGCCGAAGTCCCCCCACCGGTGGTAGCGGCGCAGGAGCAGCTCGAGCACGACACCCGCCGTCCCCCGCCCGCCGCGGCGAGCGCGGTCGAGCAGCTCTCGTTCGAGTGAGCCCGGGTACGACAGCAGCGCCTCCAGGAGCGCACTGCGATCACCGGTGCCATCGAGCAGTTCTTCGAGGTCGTCGAGCGCGCGTGAGAGGGCCACGTCTCGTGCCGCGTCGACGACGGGTCGGTCGATGAGCTCGTAGCGCACTTCGCGGGCGAGGTCGGCCACCACCGGGTGCTCGCGCTGGTTGGCTGCGATCAGCCGGTCGAGCGTGTCGCGGAGCTCGTCGCCATCGGCGCCCGGGACCCCTTGGTCGAGCCAGCGGGTGAGCACGTCGACGACGACGGAGACCTGCACGGCCGCGCGCTGGCGTGACCGCATGATCCAGTACAGGGCCTCGTCGAGCGCAGCCGTGCGCTCGAGGCTGCGGACGCCGTAGTGCCCGAGGGCACGTCGGAGGTTCTCGTTGAAGCGTTCCGACACGCCCTCGACGTGCGGTCCGGGCGCTCGGAGGAATGCGTGCAGGTGCTCCTGCGAGCTGCGCACCTGCAGATCCGACTCCTCGAGGTCGCGTTCGCTCCGGAACAGCGCACGGAGATCGGCGAAGAAGCCCAGCAGCCGCAGTTCGCCGACGAGGAGATCGGTCGGTCGGCCGTCGAACGACCGGGCGAGCCGATCGCGGTCGGAGGCGGTGCGCCTGGCGACGTCGTCGGCCACGTCGTAGCCGAGCACCAGACGAGTGAGGATGTCGGTGGCGCCGGCGAGTCGATCCTCATCGTCGGCTTCGGTCGGAACGCGAAGCTCGTCGAAGGTGAGTCGCGGCGCCGTTGCGGCAGCGCGGGCGTGGTTCAACGGTTCCAGCTGCACCAGCGAACCACCGGGCGACACCTGCACGTTGGTGCCCGTGAACAGCTGGCGAACGCGACCGCCGAACGGTGCGAGCACAGGGCTCTCCATCTTCATGCTCTCGATCGTGGCGACCGGTTCGCCGGCCGTGACGACATCGCCGACTCCGACATGGACAGCCACCACCACGCCCGGCATGTCGGCACGGACGATGCCACCATCTCCCCGCGTGAGCCGGTGCGGGACGCCGTCGACTTCGACCAGGTGATCGCCGCCCTGCACAGCAGACACGACCCGGACCGTGCGGCCACCGATCTCGAGGCGTCGTTGATGCTCGTCGAGGTGGGTGACCATCAGCGCCACCACAGCGTCGTCGACGGTCACGATGTATCGCCTTCGGCCGGTGCGACGCACCTCGACTCCGTACTCGTTGCCTCGGTGGCACAGCTCGAAGCGTCGTCCGACCGCTCCGGGCAGGTGCGGTCTGCCTTGCTGAGCGGTGGTGAACAGGTGCTCTCGGTCGACTCGATGGGCCTCGTCGTATGCGTCGATGGCGGCCATCAGCACGGCAAGGTCCCCGTGGTCGTGGCCGCCGGTTTCCCCACTCGCGGCGAGTCGGTCGAGCCATCCGGTGTCGTACCGGCCGTCCAGCAGCTCGAGCCGTTGCAACAGGCACAAGACGAAGCCCTTGTTGGTGGTACCGCCTTCGAGCACGACGGGCAACTGGACGAGCGCGCGTTGGAGACGAACGCGGGCCTCTTCGCGATCGTGCCCCCACGCGACCACCTCGGCGAGGGTGGGATCGTCACCGCGGCGCATCACGTCGCCCTCTTGGACCGCCGGATCGATCCTCAGCCCCGGCCCGGTGGGTACCTGCAACAACACGATCCGACCTGGTGCGGGGGCGAAGCCGAGCTCGGCGTCCTCGGCGTTCAGCCGAACCGCAATTGCGTGACCGCGGGCGGTCGGGGCCTCTCCGTGGAGGCGGTGGCCCTCCGCGATCGCCAACTGGAGCTTGGCCAGGTCGATCCCGCATGTCGTCTCGGTGATGCCATGGCCCAGGGGAAGGCCACCGCTGATCCGCAGCAACGACACTGCCGAGTCCGCATCCTCGCGCACGAACGCGAACGTCGCCGCGCCCACGATGCCGGCGCGGGCCGCGATCTGGGCTGCCGCCGACCCGAGCTGCGTTGCTTCGGCGGGGGACAGCGACGTGGTGGCCGACTCGACGAGCACCTTCTCCGACCGTCGTTGCAGGGTGCCGTCTTGGACGCCCAACACCCACACCTTGCCCTCGTGATCACCGGCGACGAGGACGTCGAAGTGACGGGCATAGCCGCGATCGACGATCGAGAGCGGCGACAGCGCAAGCCCTGCCTCGGCCGCGAGGAGCGCGAGGCCATCGCGGTCGGCCATCGCCGTGAGCGCAGTACGCCCGAGCCCCACGTCGACGATGCCGAGCCGTGCGCACATCGCAGCGAACTCCGGTCGTTGGGCCGTCGGGCCCCAACCCACCCACGCTGCATCGACTCTCGCGCGCACGAGCGCCCGCTCGAGCGCATCGACATCAGCCATCACGTCCGTCGGGCCGTTCGCGCCGCCGGCGCCAGCGGCGACCGTCACCGACTCGTCGGCCTCGCGGACGAAGAGCGCACCGAGGTCGGCCTCGACATGGACGGCCACGACCCGCAGGATCCGGCCGTGCTCGGCCGCGTACTCTCGCGCCGCAGCGATGAGCCGCATCGCAGACGCACCTCGATCGACGATGGCGAGCCTGGTGATGACCGTCATTGCTTGCCCTTCTTCGGGCGTGAGCGTGCGGCCGGAGCACGCATCGCGACCTGCAGCGGCGCCAGCAGGTCGTCGTCGGTCGCGCTGGGCAGTTCGACGGTTGAGTAGCCCTGCAGACGAAGCACGGTACGTCCCTCGCCGTCGACGACGATCGCGTCGCTGCGGCCGTCGGCAGTCGACGAGACGAGGGCGTGCGCCACCCCTCGGTCGTCGGAGCGGCCTGCCCCGTCGAGCATCAGCTCGAGCCGCTCGACGCGAGCGGGAAGTGCCATCGCGCCCGTCGTGCCCAGCTGATGCACGCCAGCGGTCTGGAAGCACAGCTCCACCAACCGTGGGTGTGCGAACAACGTCAGTTCGCGAGGCTGGTGATTCGGTGGGAGATCAGCAGCCAATGCGCCGATCACTCGGTCGGCGTCGGTCCATGCCGACGCCAGGACCTGATAGGTCGGGCCGTGGAAGTAGATGCGATACACATCGTCGCTGCCCACCGCCGTGGCTGCCCGACGCGGGACCTTCATGGCCCGAGGCGTCGACCGAGCGGTGTCGGGTGGCAGCAGTTCGACGCTCGCGCTGAAGTGAGTCGTGACCTGCTCGGGTTGGCCGGGCAGCATCCGTCGACCGAGCAGGACGCAGTCGGCCACGATCGACTCGTCGGAGAGGCGAAGCCGGGCACGGACCTCGATCGATCGCGGACCATCGCGGTACAACTTGAATGGGGCGAGGAACGCCACATCGCGCACCGCTGCCACCTGCCAACCCGGCACGAGCGCAGCTGCGGCCTCCGCGAAGGCCTCGATGCCCATCACACCCGGGAGTACCGGCGTGCCATCGATTCGGTGGTGATCCAGGAACGGCTGATCGGCGGTGAGGCTGGTGGCGACGACGAGGCCTTCTGCGACCGTGCACCGCTCGACCGTGCCCAGCATCGGCCATCGACCGCTGAACGCTTCGGTGGCGAGCGATGTCTGGATCCCACCGTCCGCCGGCTCATCGAGCATGAGGCCCAGCGCTCCTGCCACCACCACCTCGCCACCGCCTCCGGCGGCAGTGAGCTCGTTACGAACGACCGGTACGCCAATCGAGGCGGGAAGCATGTCGATGCCGGCCATCGCCATCATCTTCGGGATCGAGCCGCGGCTGGCCATGCCGATCCCTGCCCAAGCGGTCCAGTCGATGGCGACGCCGCGCGTGCCTGGTCGAGCTGCCGACAGCGCAGAGACGCTCTTGCAGAGCAGGTCGTTTGCTGCGCTGTAGTCGGTCTGTCCGCCGTTGCCGAATCGACCGGCGATCGAGCTGAACACCACGGCGGCACCGAGCGGCGTGTCGCCGAGCGTGTGCATGAGATGGAACCAGCCGTTGGCCTTCACGTCGAACACGAGGTCGTACTCGCGATCGGTCTTGTCGGGTAGGAACCGACTGATCTCGAGGCCTGCGCAGTGGAGCAGAACGTCCACCTTGCCCGACCGCTCGACGATCGCCTGCACCGATGCGCGCACCGCAGCGGCATCGGTGAGGTCGGCCTGGTACCAGTGCACCGTGCCGCCGGCGTCGCGCACGGCGCGGATCGCGTCGAGCGCGGCCCGCGAGCGTTCGAGGCGGGCGAGCTCACGCTCCACCAGCGCGGGCGTTGCTCGCTCGCCGCGCTCGGCGATGCGCTGGGCAAGGTCGGTCTTGAGGCCGTCGTGGTCGTCCTTGAAGCGCTCGAGATCGGGATCGTCCGGGTCCGGTTCTGGCGTGAGATCGAGGAGGTGGAACGTGCCGTGAGACGCTGCGGCGAGATCGGCGGTGATCGCGCTCACGATGCTGCCGGCCGCTCCGGTGACCACGAACACGTCGTCCTGGTCGAGTGCACGGGCCGGATCGGGTTCGATGTCGACCTCGGCCAGACCGACGCTCCACCGGAGGCCGTTTGCGTAGCCCACCTCGGTCACTGCGGGATCGTGGGCCGTCTCGGCAAGCAGTGCGGCAGCAACGTCGGCGGCAGCCGCAGAGGAGCTGACGTCGATGACCTTCACCAGTGCATCGGCACGCTCCCGTGCCAGAGCTTTGGTGAAGCCACTCGTCGCGCCACCGAGCGCATCCTGTGCGCCGGCAGCGTCGTAGCCGAAGTGCCCGCCAAGCCGCACGGCACTCACCAAGAACCGACCAGCGGTCAGATCGTCGTACAGCACGCGCATCGTGGTCGCCAGCAGCTTCACGCGCCGGCGCAAGGCGTCCACCCAGCTGTCGGGATCGAGGGCCGCGACATCGACCTGGTCGAGCGCTGCCAACCAGAACACGCCTGTCAGCGGGCCGACCTCCCTCCAGGAACGCAGCTGTGCCTCGAGGTCGTCGCGCGACGGGGTGCCGTCGATCATCAGCACCTCCACGCCTCGGGCGGCCAGCAGCGTGCGGAGCTCGTCGGCGACGCCGCCGGCGTCGCGACAGACGACGACGCGTGGCACCGGGACCGAGGTCCACACCAGTCGGCCGGCACAGTGACAGCGCCGGCCGGACGACCGGGACGGGCACTCGCCTCGGGAACCCTCGCTGGTCCGACGATGCCTCCGCGGTCGGATCACTCTCGACTCCCGGCGCTGGTGCCGCGCTGCTGCCGGTGCCGGTGTTGCGGCTGGTGCTGGTGCTGGTGGTGCGGGTGGGGCGTGTGGGGCGCGGTCGCGGACGAAGCCGATGACGTGTTGGAGGGTGGGGTAGTCGCGGAGTTTGAGTTGGTCGTCGCGGGCGATGTCGTAGGCCTCGCGGACTGAGGCGAAGAGCTCGGCTTGTTTGACGGTGTCGATGCCGAGGTCGGCTTCGAGGTCGAGGTCCAAGTCGAGCATCTCGGGTGGGTAGCCGGTCTGTGCGGCGACGAGTTCGAGGATGCGGGCCGCGACCGGATCACCCCCGACTCCCGACGCTGGTGCCGTTGCTGCCGTTTCCGGTGTTGCTGGCTGGTGCTGGCGTTGCGGCTGGTGTTGCTGGTGGGGCGTGTGGGGCGCGGTCGCGGACGAAGCCGATGACGTGTTGGAGGGTGGGGTAGTCGCGGAGTTTGAGTTGGTCGTCGCGGGCGATGTCGTAGGCCTCGCGGACTGAGGCGAAGAGCTCGGCTTGTTTGACGGTGTCGATGCCGAGGTCGGCTTCGAGGTCGAGGTCCAAGTCGAGCATCTCGGGTGGGTAGCCGGTCTGTGCGGCGACGAGTTCGAGGATGCGGGCCGCGACCGGATCACCCCCGACTCCCGACGCTGGTGCTGGTGCCGTTGCTGCCGGTTCCGGTGTTGCGGCTGGTGCGGCCGGTGCGGCCGGTGCGGGTGGTGCTGGTGGGGCGTGTGGGGCGCGGTCGCGGACGAAGCCGATGACGTGTTGGAGGGTGGGGTAGTCGCGGAGTTTGAGTTGGTCGTCGCGGGCGATGTCGTAGGCCTCGCGGACTGAGGCGAAGAGCTCGGCTTGTTTGACGGTGTCGATGCCGAGGTCGGCTTCGAGGTCGAGGTCCAAGTCGAGCATCTCGGGTGGGTAGCCGGTCTGTGCGGCGACGAGTTCGAGGATGCGGGCCGCGACCGGATCACCCCCGACTCCCGACGCTGGCGGCGCCGCTGCAGCCGGTGCCGGTGTGCTGCCGTGTGCTGCGGTACTGGCGCTGCTGGAGCCGTGGGGGCCGGGACAGGTGCAACCGCAGCGGGCTGAGGAGCAACCGCGGGCACACCGGCCGGCGCCACGACATCCTCCATGACGGTCGAGGCGACCTGTGGTGAGCCCACCGGCCCGGTGTCCACCACCCGGAGGCGACGCTGGACCACCTCGAGCTCTGGCGCAGGGCGACCACTGGTGGCGACGAGCCAGCGGTTCCATGCGGCCTGATCGACCACACGGGACGCGTATCCGAGCTCGTGTGGCGCACGCCGCAGCCCGTCGGGCATCGGTGTCCAACGCAGCAGAACCATGCTGATCTGCGAGCCGAACCCGGCCGCCAGGCGGAGCGCGAACCGCACGGGATATGCACCACCGTGCGAGAGGTTGAGCGCACCCAGTTCGGGATCGACCTCCTTGAAGTTCGCCACGGGAGGCACGATGCCGGTCTCGAGCGCCTTGATCGCGACGACGTCCTCCAGCCCGACGCCCATGGGGTGCCCGGTGACGCCTTTGGTGTTGGCGATCACGATCCGATCGGCTGCAGTGCCGAACACCTGTCGCAGCGCATGGATCTCCGCCGACGCGCTCCCGCCCCGAGCCGGTGTGTAGGTCTCGTGCGACACGAACACCGTCTCGGATGCGATGTCCTCCCGCCGCACGCCGTGCATCTCGGCCTGTCTCACCACGTTCTCCATCACGCCGCCGATGTGGTCGACGTCGAGTCGGGTGCCGTGGAACGCGCTGTTCGCGGTGACCGCGCCGAGCACCTCGCAGATCGGTTGCACCCCCCGTTCGCGCGCTGCGGCGGCGCTCTCCACCACGATCGCGGCGGCGCCCATGCCGAGGATCATCCCGTGACGGCGCTTGTCGAACGGCAGTGCTGCAGTCGTGACGTCGTCATCGGTGGCAGCAGCGCCAGTGGCCAGGAAGCCGGCACCGAGCCATCCGAGCAGTTGGTCGCTGGTCGCGTCGTCGGCGGCCACGATCACGACGCGAGTGCAGCGCCCTGCGCGGATCCAGTCCTCCGCGACAGCGATCGCCTGTGTGGTGCTGGCGCAGGCGGAGTTCACCTGCGTGTTCGGTCCGCGAGCGCCGATCAACTCTGCGAACTGCGAGTGACCCATCGACAGCACGCGGAACAAGAACCGGCGATCGAACTCGTACGGGTGTTGCTCGAGCACACGTTGGACGTCGCCGATGCGACGGTCGATCTCGGCGAGCGCGGCGTTCGCCGGGTCAGCTTCTGCCACGCGGGCGCGTACGGCGCTGAGCTCGTCGAGCTCCACGCGTCGAGCGGCGTCGCGCTCGAAACGGCTCACCTCGTCGGTCATCTCCTCGAGACCGGGGAACGCGGAGGCGAACACGATGCCGGTGTCGTCGCGCACACCGTCGGCCAGTCCCCAGCGCTCAGGCAACTGCGTCCCGATGTGGGTCGTCTTGTAGCGCTGCACGAGCGGAACACCGGCGTCGCGGAGGGCATCGAGTCCCGCACCGATCGCGAGCTGGGTCGTGCGACCGAGCGCGACCACTCGCTCCGGCTCGACGCCGAACTCGGTGGCGAGGTCGAACGATCCAGCGCGGGCGGCCAGCTTGATCACGTCGGCCGTCGAGTCGATCGCCTCGAAGCTTGCGTTCCCGCTGTCGCTCTTGCTGAGTCGCACGATGTGCTTGTCGACGATCTCGGCACGGATGCGCGACGGGATCACGTCGATGAACTGCTCGCCGTGCAGGATGCGTGCGAGGTTCTCGTCGTCGAACAGCTTCTCGGTGCCAGGTGTGGCCAGCGCCGCGCCGGTGATCACCACCGGAGCGGTGTCGCGGCTGGGACGATCGCCATGGGTGACGAGCGAACGGGTCTTGTCGAGGAAGTCGGCGAACAGGGCGCCGAGCTCGGTGGTCACGGGGGGCTCCTCTCCTGCGGCGGTTGCCGCGGAGGCGTGGATGGCGAGAGGGTGAGCGACGGGGATGGGAGTGGTCATCCCAGTCGTGACAGCCGATGCTGTGACGGCCGATGCCGTGACGGCCGATGCCGTGACGACGGGCTCGCGACCGGCACCGTGGCCGGCTGCGTAGAGACCGCAGAGTGCTTGGTTGAACGCAGCCACATCGGACTGCTTCGGATGATTGGTGAACAGCGCGCTCACGTCGGCGCCGAGGACGTCATCGGCGAACCCATGCAGGGCGCGCTTGGGCCCGACCTCCACGAACACGCGGGCGCCGGCCTCGAACAGGGTTCGTAGACCGTGGACGAACTGCACGGGCGACGCCACCTGCTCTGCCAGAAGATCGAGCATCTGCTCCTCGACGGCGGGGCCGCTCGGGTACATCTCTCCGGTCACGTTCGACACGATCGGACGAACTGGCGAGCGCACCCCGAGCCGCGCGAGCGTCCGCCGGAGCGGTTCGCTGGCGGGAGCGACGATGCTCGTGTGGAACGCATGGCTCACGGGCAACATCGCGGTCAGCCAGCCTCGCGCATCGCACGCCGCGACGGCTGCGGTGACGGCGGCGGTGGCGCCGCCGATCACCGACTGGCTGGTGGAGTTCACATTGGCGAGCACGACGTTTCCGTCGATCCCCGCCACCAGTTGTTGTACCTCGTCCAGCGGGGCGAACACCGCGGCCATCAGACCGTTGTCGTCCATCGACAGGTGCGCCATCTCCTGGCCGCGCGCGCTGACAGCCTCCAGCGCAGCGTCGAAGTCGAGCGCGCCGGCCGCGACCAGCGCGCCGTACTCGCCGAGGCTGTGGCCGATCACCATGTCAGGTTCGATGCCGTATGCGTCGAGCAGACGGGTGAGGGCCAGATCGACGGTGAGCACGGCAGGCTGGGTGATCTCGGTGTTGCGCAGCTCCGCATCGGCCGCGGCGACCGCGTCCGCATCGTCACCATCGACGAAGATCAACTCCGACAGGGGACGTCCGAGGAGTGGTGTCATGACCCGGTCCGCTGCTGCGAACCGCTCGGCGATCATTGGTTCGACGTCGCGAAGCCCCGAGAGCATGTTGACGTACTGGGAACCCTGCCCCGTGTACATGAAGGCCACCGGCGCGGCCGGTCCACTGCCGCGGAAGATGCCGCGACCGCGCAGCAGCGGCCAGCTGGCCGGTCGGTCGAAAGCGGCCAATGCCTTGCCCGCTTTGTCGGCCAACTCCGCAGCGTCGCCGAAGTCGATCGCGATGCGCTCGGGCGCTCGCAGGTCGCCGACGAGCGGTGCTTCTGTCGGCGGAGCATGTCCGGCGACGGCTTCCGCGTGAACCGTTCGCAACCGCTCGACGAGCGCTGACTCGGACTCAGCGCCGAGGACCATCGCCCCACGGAGTGGTGCCTTCGGCGTGGGCGATGCTGTACCAGCGTGCGGTTCGGCCACGGTGACGAGGTCCGAGGGATGTCCGAGGTCGGCTCCGACCGCCACGAGCTTGGGTTCGTGGGCGCGGAAGCGACCGGGCACGTGCTCTTCGAGCACCACGTGGAAGTTGGTACCCCCGAAGCCGAACGCGCTCACGCCTGCGGTGCGAACGCTGCCGGCGGGCACCTCCCACTCGCGCAGCTGAGTGTTGACCCGCAACGGCGAGCCGGCCCAGTCGAGGTTCGGATTGGGCTCGACGAAGTTCAGGCTCGGTGGGATCAGCCGATGATGGAGAGCCAGTGCCGTCTTCAGCACACCAGCGGCCCCTGCCGCAGCCTTGAGGTGGCCGATGTTCGACTTCACCGACCCGAGGGCGACCGAACCGGGCGTGAGCCCTGCGGCCGCGAGGATCTCACCGAGTGCCGTGGCTTCGACCACATCACCGACGCGGGTGCTCGTGCCATGCGCCTCCAACATCGAGCATGCCGCCGGCGACAACCCCGCCGATGCCCACGCCCGCTCGATCGCGAAGTGCTGACCGACGGGGTTCGGAGCGGTGATGCCCTTGCCCCGACCGTCGCTCGAGCCGGCGATGCCGCGCAGGACGGCATAGACGCGGTTGCCGTCGCGTTCCGCGTCGGACAACCGCTTCAGGACGAACAGCGCCGCACCTTCTCCCATCACGAAGCCATCGGCTCCGGCATCGAACGGGCGTGTGCCCGTGGCCGACAACGCTCCGATCTTGCAGAACTTCACGAAGCTCGACGCGCCCATGTTTCGATCGACACCGCCGGTGATGACCGTGTCGAATTCGCGCGTCGTCAACCCTTCGATCGACGCATCGATCGCCGCCATCGCCGACGCACACGCGGCGTCGACGATGAAGTTCGGTCCGTGGAGGTCGAACAGGTTGGCCACCCGGCCCGCCATCACGTTGCCGAGCTCGCCGGGCATCGTGTCCTCGGTGATCTCTGGATACGTGAGACCCATCCGGATGCCCAGCTCATCGACGATCGCGGCACGCACCTCTGGTGCGAGGGTCTGGAACGACGGTGCGCTCTCGAGCTCGCGGGCGATCTCGGGCACGGCGATGCGCAGGGCCGTGAGGTAGTGGTGCTCGCCGGCCATCGCGTTCCCGAGGATCACTGCGGTCCGTTCACGGTCGAAGCTGTCGCCGTAGTCGGCCAGCGCAGCGCGCGTGCACGCGACCGCCCACTTCTGACCATCGTCCATCGCGTCGCTCACCTTGGGTGGGATCGGCAGCTTCCACGCGAGGGGGTCCCACTCCCAGTGTCGGACCCAGCCGCCGATGGTCGAGTACGTCTTGTCCGGCGCCTTCGGATCTGCGTCGTAGTACAGCGCAGGGTCCCATCGGTGGGGGCTGACATCGGAGATGGAGTACCGGCCCGTGGTGAGGTTGTCCCAGAAGGACGTGGCGTCGGGTGCGTCCGGCAGGATCGCCGACACACCGACGATGGCGATTGGCTCCATCATCTGGTTCCTTCTCCCCGTGCGCGCCATGCGCGCGCCATCTGTCGTGGCGTGACGGCAGGTCGGCCGCCAGGCGTGACCCCCGACTCGGCCTGAGCAGTGTCAGCGTCCATAGAGCGCGTCAGCCACACAGTCCATGTCGGCGATCGCGCCGACTTGAGCGATCATGATCTGGTCCAGGCCGATTCGCGCCTGGAGGTTCGCGGCCTCGATGCCCTCTCCTGCCCCGATAACCAGTCCGAGACCCGCCGTCGCGACCCGCAGCGCGACCTCGCGGGCGGAGACCCGGCTGACGGCGGCGAGCGCGGCGGGGGCGAAGCGCCGGTCGGCCTTCGGCGGCAGGGACCCGTCGGCCGCCGCAGCTGCACGACGTGCGAGTGCCGCCGAACACTCGGTGTGAGCCATGAGCTCGCCGAACCGCAACAGCACGTGTTGGTTCCGGGTGAGCCGCGAGACGCGCGCCGCTTCAAGGATCTCGGCGAGCGCGCGATGGGCGAGGGCGACGGTGTCCGCCCCTACCTGGGGCAGGCGCCGATGGAGGGCGTCGAGCACCTCGGCCTGATCGCGGTAGTAGGCGCCGCTCGACTTCAGGTGCTGCTGCCAGCGGTCGCGGCTGATCGTCATCTCCATGATCTCCGAGGTGCCCTCGTAGATGGTGGTGATCCGCACGTCGCGCTTGATCTTCTCGACGAGGTACTCGTGGGTGTAGCCGTAGCCGCCGAGTGCCTGGATCGCCGCGTCGGCCGCGGCGTTGCCGGCCTCTGTCGACACGTACTTGGCGATCGCGCCCTCGGTGTTCAAGGTCCCCTCGCCACCACGGTCGATCCGTGCAGCCGTCTCTTCGATGTAGGCGCGGCCTGCTTCGAGGCGTACGGCATGCGGAACGATCAGCTTGTGGGTGTAGCCCTGCTTCTCCGACAGCGGGCTACCGGCTTGGATCCGCTCGGCGGAGTAGGGGATCGCCCGGTCGAGCGCCGCCCAGCCGGCTCCGAGCCCGAATGCAGCGACCATCAGCCGCGTGTAGCCGAACACGAGCTGTGCTTGGAACAGCCCCTGTCCTTCGACCGTGCCGACCAGGCGATCGGCATCCACGTACACATCGTCGAGGAACAGCGCCGACGTGTTCGAGAGGCGGATGCCGTGCTTGTTCTCGGGTTTCGCCTGCTCGAAACCGGCAACCCCGCGCTCGAGGACGAACCAGGTCGGCCCACCTGGCGCGTTGGCGAGGATCGTGTAGAGGTCGGCGACGGCGCCGTTGCTGATCCACTGCTTCTTCCCCGTGATCCGGTAACCGACCACCCGATCGCCGTCGAGCTCGGGAACGGCGACGGTCTTGAGCGCCCCGAGATCGCTGCCGGCCTCGGGCTCCGTGGCCCCGTAGGCCATCATCAGGCCTTCGTTGGCGATGCGACTCATCCAGTGGTGCACCTGTTCGGGAGTGCCTCCCATGAGGATCGGATCGCTGCCGAGGAAGGTGGCGAGCACCGACGTGGCCACACCGAGGTCGATGCCGGCCATCTCCTCGCACACGCGGTAGACGTCGAAGGCGTTGCCCCCCATGCCACCGTGTTCTTCGGCGATGAACAGCAGTTGGACGCCGAGCTCGTCACTGCACATCTTCTTCACTGCGTCCGCGGGGAACTCGTCGCGTTCGTCGAGCTCGATCAGCAAGCTCTCGGGAAGTTCTCGTGATGCGAACTCCTTGATCGCGGCGAGCGTCATTTCGAGCGTGTCGAGATCGAGCCCTTCAGTCATGTGCGCCCCACAGTTCGGATCGTCGTTCGGCCGATGCGGATGTTCTTCGGCCCTCGTCCAACTTCACCGTTTTCCGGTGCGCTGCGGAACGGCCTTACGTCCCGACTCTGGCGCTGAGAGGCGCAGTCAGCGAGCGTGGAGGAGATCGTGCAGCCGTGCCGGCGCGGGTGCGCCTGCGGGCGTGGACGCCAGGAAGTCGTCGAGCACGGCCAGGAACCGCTCGGGTGCCTCGGCGTGCGGGAAGTGACCGACCCTTTCGAGGATCTCGAGTCGGCTGCCCGGGATCGCCTCGTGGGCGGCGTAGCCGTGGCTCACCGGGATGATGTCGTCGCGATCGCCCCACACGATCATCGTCGGCAGGTGTGCGGCGAGATAGAGCCGGTCGAGCGCGCTCACGGTCTGGCCGCCGGGCTCGATCACGCCGCGAATGGTGCGGACGAACGCCTTGCGGTTCTCGGCGCCCGCCAGGGATGTGTACGACCGCCACATCTCACGAATCCGGGGAGCGTTCATGCCGAGTCGCGACAGCAGCTTGGCGACGTCGTCGCCGGCGTCGGCCACGATGCGCGGGAAGATGACCGGCATCAGGTGCTCCGCGCCGGGCAAGGTGACGATGCGGAGCAGCCAACTCACCTCGCGGCCCAGGCCCCCGCTGCCGACGAGCACGAGCCGGTCGCACAACTCCGGGTGCTGGTAGGCGAGTTGCATGGCCACGCCGCCGCCGAAGGAATGACCGACGATCGTCGCGCTCGGCACATCGAGGGCGGCGAGGAAGTCGCGCAGGCCGCTCGCGAACGAACCAAGGGAGTAGTCGCCGACCGGCTTGGCCGACTCACCGTGTCCGAGCAGGTCAGGAGCGATGACATCATGGGTCAGCGCCAGGTGGGGGTGGACGGCGTGCCAGGTCTTGGAGCTGCCCGCCAGCCCGTGGATGAGCAGGATGGCTTCGCCAGTGCCCTGGCGTCGGAAGCTCACATCGTGGCCGTGGATGGTGATGCTGGACGCGCAAACGGGTTCCATGTGACCAGTGTCGGCCATCCGTGTGACCGATGGCAGGGGCAAACGTCACCTGGCGGCGAGACGAGAGCGGGCACGTTCGGCGGCGACGGGTGGAACCGATTAGAGTTGACGAGCCGTGTTCCTCAAGTCCCTCACCCTCAAAGGCTTCAAGTCGTTCGCCGATTCCACGACGATGGTCCTGGAGCCTGGCGTCACCGTTGTCGTCGGCCCCAACGGCTCGGGCAAGTCGAACGTGGTCGATGCCATCGCTTGGGTGCTCGGCGCCCAGGCGCCCAGTTCGGTGCGTTCGCAGAAGATGGACGACGTCATCTTTGCCGGCACCGCGAAGCGTCCCGCCCTCGGCCGTGCCGAGGTGATGCTCACCCTCGACAACTCCTCGGGCATCCTGCCGATCGAGTTCACCGAGGTCACGATCTCGCGCACGTTGTTCCGCACGGGGGAGAGCGACTACGCGATCAACGGCGTGAACTGCCGCCTGCTCGACGTGCAGGAGCTGCTCAGCGATGCCGGTGTCGGACGCCAACAGCACGTGATCGTGAGCCAGGGCCAGATCGACGCAGTGCTGAACGCCCGGCCCGAAGAGCGCCGAGCGATCATCGAAGAGGCCGCCGGCGTGCTGAAGTACCGCCGGCGCAAGGAGAAGAGCGAGCGCCGTCTCGACGCCACCGAGGCGAGCCTCCTTCGCGTCCAAGACCTGCTTCGCGAAGTGCGGCGCCAGCTGCGACCGCTCGAGCGTCAGGCCGAAGCGGCACGCCGTCACGGCGACCTCGTGGCCGAACTGAAGGCGCTCCAGCTGTTCGTGGCCGGTCGCGAGATCGCTGCCTTGCGCGCTCGCCTCACCACCTGCGCGGGGAGCCGGGTGCAGCTCGACGCGAAGGAACAGGAGCTGCGCGCCGAGCTCGCCCAGCTCGACACCTTGGTGCTCGCCGCCGAGGCCGAGCTCACCGCCCGGGGCGACACCGATCTCGGCGACGAGATGGTGCGCGTCGAACAGCTGCGCGAACGCGCCCGTGGCATCGCCGCGGTGATGGTGGAGCGCCGTCGTTCGCTCGAACGAGACCGTGGTCAGCTGATGGACGGGGGTGTGGTCGCCAACCTCGAGGCGGATGGTGCGAGTCTGCGCGCCGAGCTGGAATCGGTCGCCGCCGACCTCGCCGCGCTCGGTCCAGAGGCCGAGGACCTCGCCACGCAGGAGCAGGAGTTCGCCGTGCACAAGCGCAGCACCCTGCAGACCATCAGCGACATCAACGCCGGGACCTCGGCCGCGTCGGCCGCCGCCGAGGTGCGTGGCGAGCTGCGCTCGATGCAGAACGGTCTCGGCCGTGCCGAGAGCGAAGCCCGTCGCCTCGAGTCGCGCATGGAAGCGATGCGTGAGAAGTCGGCGCGCTTCGAGAGCGAGATCGCCCGGCTGAAGGCCCAGTGCGAGCAGGCCAACGAGTCCGAGGCACCGCTGGTGGCCGAGGTGGAGGCTGCCGAGGCCCGTCGCATCGCGGCCGAGGCCGCGGCCGACGTGACGTCTGCCGCCCGGCAGGACGCCGCCGAGGAACTGTCGCGCTGGCGTGCCCGCGCCGAGGCGTTGAACATGGCACTCGAGAGCGCCCGCGAGCGAGCCGGCGCTGAGCACCTCGCCGGCGTCGATGGTGCGCTCGGCACCCTGCTCGACCTCGTCGAGATCGACGCGGGGTGGGAGTCGAGCGTCGAGGCAGCGCTCGGCGATGCACTGCTTGCCGTCGTCGTCGACGATCCCACCACGGGTCGTCGCGCGCTGAGGTCCCTGCGTTCGTCCAACGTGCACGGCGCCGTGCTCGCCCTCGGCCTGAGCGGTCCTGAGATGGCGCCGCCGTCGACAGGGTCGCCAGTGCGTCCGCACGTGCGCAGCCGGAACGCTGCGGTCGAACGCCTGCTCGGCACGATCCTGGGCGGTGCGGTTCGCGCCGACGGGTTCGACCAGGCGGTCGACATCGCGATGGGCAATCCCGCCGCTGTCGTGGTCACCGCCGACGGCGATCGCTTCGGCCCGTCGGGCTGGCGACTCGGCGCCTCGGGCGGCGGTGCCACGGCGGCCGCCCTCGACGAGGCGACCCACAAGCTCGGTGACGCCCGGGCCGAGCTGGCGCTGCGCGATCAGGCGTGCGAGGTAGCTCGCGCCGAACTGCAGGCCGCGCGTCATCAGGAGAGCGAGCTCACCCGCCGCCTCGACCAGCACGATGCCACCTTCACCGCGAGCGCAGAGAAGCTCGCTCGCGCTCAGGCCGAGCGCCGCGAGACCGCTGCCGAGGTGGAAGCCGCTGAGCGCAGCATCGCTGAGGCGAACGAGCGCATCGGCCGCGAGCGCGCCCGGATCGCCGAGCTCGAGCGGCTCGTGCCGTCGCTCGAGGCTGACGAGGCAGCAGAGGTCGATGCTGCAAAGGCGCGTGGCGAGCTGCGCGCCCAGCTCGACGCCCGCAGCGCACGCCTGGCATCGATGCGTCAGGAGCTCGAGGTCCGCAACGCCGGTCTGCAGGAACGCCAAGGCTTCCTCGAGCGTCGTCTCGAGGAGACCGAGCGTCGCCTCGCCGCCGATGCCGAGGCCCGCGCTGCTGCGTCCGAACGCCGTGTCGCCGTCGAACGGTCGCTCGTCGCAATCGAGCGGCTCGCGGTCATGGTCGATGCGCACCGTCACGTGATCGAGGAGCGCCACACGCAGCTGCTCGAGATCCGCCGTCGCCAGAGCGACGAGGTGCGCTCGATCGCCACTCGACTCGACGAGGCTCGTCGGCGGCGCACTGGTGCCGAGCGCGAGCTCGACGAGAACCGTGAGCGTCAGCGCCGGGTCGAACTCGACGACGCCGAGGCCAAGCTGCGTCTCGAGACCGCGGTCGATGCGCTCCGCCGTGAGCACGACGTGGAGCCCGAGATCGCCGAGGCTGCCTCCCTGCCGCCGCTCGAGGAAGGCGCGAACCCGGCTGCCAAGGTGCGCGACCTCGAACGCGAGCTGAGACTGATGGGTCCGATCAACCCGCTCGCGCTCGAGGAGTTCAACGAGCTGCAGGAGCGCCACACGTTCCTCGAGACGCAGTTGGAGGACGTACGCGAGACCCGTCGCGAGCTGCTCCGAGTGATCAAGGCCGTCGACCTCGAGATCCAGACGGTGTTCTCGGCTGCGTTCGTCGACGTCAGCAATCACTTCACACACCTGTTCAACAACCTGTTCCCCGGCGGGGTCGGCCGGCTCGTGCTCACCCAGCCCGACGACATGCTCAACACCGGCATCGAGGTCGAGGCCAAGCCGAGCGGCAAGAACGTGAAGAAGCTGTCGCTGCTGTCGGGTGGCGAGCGCAGCCTGACCGCGTTGGCCTACCTGTTCGCGGTGTTCCGCAGCCGGCCATCGCCGTTCTACGTGATGGACGAGGTCGAAGCCGCGCTCGACGACGTCAACCTGCACCGCTTCCTCGGCCTCGTCGCCGAGTTCCGTCGGGACGCACAGTTGCTGATCGTCAGCCACCAGAAGCGCACGATGGAGGCGGGCGACTGCCTCCTGGGTGTGACGATGCAGCCGGGTGGCTCGTCGAAGGTGGTCACCGAGCGGGTGTCCGCACCCGCCTGACCAGTTGCGGCCGTCGACCGGAGGCGCGACGCTCACAAGGCTGAGCTCGCGCAGGTTAGGCTTCGCCACATGCTGGCTCCGGCCGGTGTCGAATGGGGGAAGTGACCGTCAGTGGCACGTGAGAACTCGCAGGTCCCTGCGATCCAACTGGTGCGACTCCGGAAGACCTTTGGTCATGGCGGCCACGATCCTCATCAGGTCGTGGCGGTCGACGACGTCGACCTGGAGATCGGCGAGGGCGAGTTCTTCTCCCTGCTCGGCCCCTCGGGTTCGGGCAAGACCACCGTGTTGCGCATGATCGCCGGATTCGAGATGCCCTCGGGGGGAGCGGTGCTGCTCGGTGGTCAGGACGTCACCCGCGTGGCGCCGTACGACCGTGACGTCAACACGGTGTTCCAGGACTACGCGCTCTTTCCCCACCTCACCGTGCAGCAGAACGTGGAGTACGGGCTGAAGGTCAAGGGCATCGGCAAGGCCGAACGCCGCCGGCGAGCTGGCGAGATGCTCGAGTCGGTGCGACTCGGCAGCTTCGGCCGCCGCAAGCCTCACGAGATGTCGGGTGGCCAGCGTCAGCGGGTCGCTCTTGCTCGCGCCCTCGTCAACCGGCCGAAGGTGCTGCTCCTCGACGAGCCGCTCGGTGCGCTCGACCTCAAGCTCCGCGAGGAGATGCAGGTGGAGCTGAAGACCATTCAACGTGAGGTGGGCATCACCTTCGTCTTCGTCACCCACGATCAGAGCGAGGCGCTGTCGATGAGCAGCCGGATCGCGGTGTTCAACCACGGGCGCATCGAACAGGTGGGCACGCCGCGCGAGATCTACGACCACCCGGCGACGTCGTTCGTGGCAGGTTTCGTCGGCACATCGAACGTGATCGACGCCGAGATGTCGGCCAGGGTGCTCGGTGTGTCGGCTGTCCATTCAGTGCGCCCCGAGCGCATCCGCATCGTCGCCGTCGGTGCCTCCGGGAGCCGTATCGGCGACGATGAGATCAGCGTCGACGGCATCGTCACCGACGTGCAGTACCTCGGATCCGACTGCCGAGTGCGCGTGCAGCTGGATGACGAGCACACCGCAAGCGGCGCCATGCGCCACACACATCTTCTCGCCAGCGTGCCGAGTGACGGGCTCGCTGATGTGGAACCGGGCGGACCCGTTCGCCTGGCATGGCCGCGTCGAGCGGCCTTCACCGTCACCGCGACGGATCTCGACGACCACTCCGACGACCACTCCGGCTCGGAGCTCCAACAAGGGGGAGACGAAAGATGACAGCTGCTCGATCAGTCAGAATCGGCACGACACGATCACCTCGAAGGATGGCAGGTGCCGCCGTGCTGGTGTCGCTCGCTCTCGTGGCCACCGCCTGTGGTGGCGACGACGAGGAGGAGGGCACCGGTACCGCTGCTCCGGCGACCACGCAGGCCACTGATGCCACTGAGCCGGCCGCCACCGAGCCGGCCGCGACTGAGCCGGCCGCCACCGAGCCAGCTGGTGAGATCGACTACATGTGGACGCCCGACGCAGACCTCGTGGCGGCAGCAGAGGGCCAGGTCAACATGATCGCGTGGGCCGGCTACGTCGAGGACGGTTCCACCGATCCGGCCTACAACTGGGTGACCCCGTTCGAGGACCTCACCGGGTGCGAGGTCAACACGAAGCTCGGCAACTCGAGCGACGAGATGGTGCAACTGATGCAGAGTGGGGAGTACGACGGCGTGTCCGCGTCGGGCGACGCCACGACGCGTCTCATCCAAGGCGGTGAGATCGAAGCGATCGACGTCGCCGAGTTCTCGAGTTACGGCGACATCTTCGAGGGCCTGAAGCTCCAGCCCTGGAACTCGGTCGACGGGGAACCGATGGGCATCCCCCACGGCCGCGGCGCGAACCTGCTCGTGTACAACACCGAGGCGTTCCCCGACGGAGTCGACTCGTGGAGCGTGATGTTCGAGGGCGGGACGGCCGCCGACGGTGCGGTGTCGGTGTACGACAGCCCGATCTACATCGCCGATGCGGCGCTGTACCTGAAGGCCACCCAACCCGATCTCGGCATCGAGAACCCGTACGCCCTCGATCAGGCACAGTTCGATGCGGCCATCGGTCTCCTCGAGACGCAGAAGGATCTCGCGGGCCAGTACTGGGCGCTCTACACCGACCAGCAGGCGGCCCTCGAGGACGGTACCGTGCTGGCAGGCACGACATGGCAGGTCATCGTGAACCTCGCCCAGTCGACCGGCGCGATCATCGACGCGGTGAAGCCGATCGAGGGCGCGACCGGCTGGTCGGACACGTGGATGCTCTCGTCGAAGGCCGCCAACCCCAACTGCATGAAGCTGTGGATGGATTGGATCGCATCGCCGTGGGCCAACTCGCAGGTCGCCGTGTGGTTCGGTGAGGCCCCGAGCAACGCCGTGTCGTGCGGGCTCGACGGGATGGCCGAGCACTGCGAGATCTTCCACGCCGAGGAGACCGACTACTGGACCGACGTCTGGTACTGGCAGACCGCGACGGAGGAGTGCCTCGACGGGCGCACCGACGTCAGTTGCGTGCCCTACACCGAATGGGTCAACGCCTGGACCGAACTCCGGTCGTAGTGACCGCTCCTGCGGCTGTACAAGCCTCGAGCGCGAACACGGGCGGAAGGGCCTCCGGGCCCTTCCGCCCTTGGCGCGCGCTGAACCGCGCGTACCACGGCCGTCGTCGCCTCAGCGTCGGTTCGTTGCTCGGTCTGCCGCTCACGTGGATGCTCGTCATCTACCTCGGGTCGCTCGTCATGCTCGTGTTCAGCGCGTTGTACGAGCTCGATCCGAGAACGCAGAAGCCGACGACGAACTTCACGATGGCGAACCTCACGGCTGCCTTCACCGAGTGGGACACGGTGCGGGTCGTCATCCGCACCGCCGGCGTCGCGTTGCTCGTCACGGTCGTCTGCTTCGTGATCTCGTTGCCTGTTGCGTTCTTCGTGTCGAAGATCGCCTGGCGCTGGGCTCGCCGGGGCATCATCGTCGCGATGCTGCTTCCCCTGTGGGCCGGCTATCTGGTGAAGGGCTACGCCTGGCGAGCCATGGTGTCGCCGGCGGGCAATCAGTTCGCAGCCGCCGGCCGCGGTGGTGGAGGCTTCCTCGAGGGCACGTTCGGATGGACCCCCGGCTACGGGCGTCTGGCGATCGTGATCACCCTCGTCTACTTCTGGCTGCCCTACATGGTGCTGCCGATCTATGCCGGTCTCGACCGGCTGCCGTCTTCGCTGCTCGACGCGTCGGGCGATCTCGGTGCGCGTCCGCTGCGCACGTTCCGCTCGGTGATCCTGCCGCTGCTGCTGCCGTCGATCGCCGCCGGTTCGATCTTCACGTTCTCGCTCTCGCTCGGCGATTACATCGTCCCGCAGATCGTGAACCAGGGGGAGGAGCGGTTCCTGTTCGGCTCCGTGATCAACGGGGTGCTCGGCGCCCCGAACCAGCCGCTTGCCGCTGCCCTCACGCTGTGGCCGCTGTTGATCATCATCGGATACCTGTTGGCCATGAGGCGCCTCGGCGCGTTCGAGAACCTCTGATCGCATGCGCCTCTCGTTGCCCGCCCGCGTCGGCCTCTGCCTCGTCACGATCGCGACGCTGCTGTTCCTCTACCTGCCGCTGCTGGTGGTGGCCCGGCTGTCGTTCAACCCCGCGAAGTCGGTCGCGTGGCCGGGTTGGAGCGGTTACTCCACCGAGTGGTGGTCGAAGGCATGGGACAGCGATGCGCCGCGCGAGGCGCTGCTCAACTCCTGCAAGGTTGCGCTGGTGGCGACGGCGGTCGCCCTCGTGCTGGGCACGCTCGCCGCGATGGCGATGACCCGGTTCGGCTTCTTCGGCAAGGACGTCGTGTCGTTCCTCCTCGTGCTGCCGATCGCGCTGCCGGGCATCGTGACGGGAATCGCGTTGCAGAACACGTTCTCGCGCACGATCGATCTCGGCCTGTTCTCGTTCAAGGTCGGCTTCGGCTTCCACTCGCTCGTCATCGCCCATGCCACGTTCTGTGTCGTGGTCGCGTACAACAACGTCGTGGCCCGTCTGCGCCGCTCGTCACCCAACCTGCTCGAAGCCTCGGCCGACCTCGGGGCTCATGGCTCACAGACCTTTCGCTACATCACCTTCCCGCTCGTGCGGTCGGCGATGCTCGCCGGCGGCATCCTCGCGTTCGCGCTCAGCTTCGACGAGATCGTGGTCACCACGTTCACCGCCGGCTCGGGGTTCCAGACGCTGCCGCAGTGGATCCTGGCCAACTTCAGCCGACCGCAGAACGTGCCGTTGGTGAACGTGATGGCCACGTTCGTGATGCTGGTGTCGATCCCGCTGGCCTGGCTGGCGCAGCGCCTCAGCGACGGCGGGGGCGAAACCGGGCACTGACTGTCCTGGTGACGGCCGGGCCGCCGACACCTGCTGCAGCTAGCGTTGGATCACCATGACGTGGATCTACCTTGCCCTCATCGCGTTCGTGCTCGTCTTCGGCATCGGCGTGGTGTTCCTCAACCGTCGTCGCGCGCCGAAGCTGACCGACGAACGGACGTCCGAGATCGTGCGCCCGCCACGGCCGGCCGTCGAGCCCCGGCCGTCGTCGCAGCCCGCAGCTCCTGCCGCGACCGCCACGACCACCGTCGTCGAGCCGCCCGAGGACTCCGTCGTCGGGGAGCTGGAGGCGGACGAGGAATCGAAGGCAGCGTCGGCCGTCGCCGCGGAATCGGAACCCGACACGTTCGAACGCCCGTCGTTCACGGCTCGGATGAGCAAGGCCCGCAGCGCGCTCACCGGTGCATTCCTGGGGATCCGTTCGCGGGCCGCCATCACCGACAGCTCATGGGACGATCTCGAAGAAGCGCTGTTGCGTGCCGACGTGGGCGTGCGCGTGACCGACGAACTGTTGAGCGGTCTGCGAGCGCGGGTGAAGGCCAAGGAGATCCCCACGCCTGATGCGCTGCTCGATGCGCTGAGGGTCGAGATGATCGGACGGCTCGACGGTGCCGATCGTGAGCTGCACGTCGTCGCCGGAGAACCCGGTTCGCCGGATGTGTGGCTGTTCGTCGGGGTGAACGGTGTGGGCAAGACGACCACGATCGGCAAGGTCGGTGCCTTGCAGCGCAGCGAGGGGCGCACGGTGCTGATGGCTGCGGGCGACACGTTCCGCGCTGCCGCTGCCGAACAGCTCAACACCTGGGCCGAGCGCAGCGGCGCTGAGTTCGTGCGCGGTGCCGAGGGAGGCGACCCCAGCTCGGTGATCTTCGACGGCGTCGAACGCGCCGCGTCGCGCAACATCGACCTCGTGCTCGCCGACACCGCCGGGCGACTGCACACCAAGACCAACCTCATGGAGGAGCTGCGCAAGGTGCGCCGCGTGGCCGGCAAAGGCGCAGGTCGCGTGACCGAGGTGCTGTTGGTGATCGACGCCACGACGGGTCAGAACGGCCTCACCCAGGCTCGCCAGTTCGGCGATGCCCTCACTACCGACGACACCGGCGTGGGGCTCACCGGTGTGGTGCTCACGAAGCTCGACGGCAGCGCCAAAGGTGGCATCGTGTTCGCGATCGAGACCGAGCTCGGCATCCCCGTGAAGCTCGTCGGTCTGGGCGAGACCATCGGTGACCTGGTGCCATTCGAACCGAGCCAGTTCATCGAGGCCCTGTTCGCCGAGTCCTGATCGGGCGCTCGCTCATCTCTCGGCCGCGATCTGCCGATGATCAGAGGCCAGCGACCACGCCAGCAGAGCCAGGAAATGTTGGGTTGGTCGGGAACCGATCCGATCGGGAGCGACGTCCAATGTTCATGACCCCACACACCTCCCCCGTGCGGATCGCACCTCGCGGCTCGCTTCGCGTTCGTTCCCGTCGCGTCGCCCTCATCGGCGCGATCGTCGTGCTCGGCCTCAGCGCCTGCGGATCTGCAGACACCGCGGGTTCGGGGACCCCATCAACGCTGCCGTCGCCAGCGGTCATCCAGATCGCCGGTTCCGGCTCGGTCGGTGGTACCGCCCCGATGGCAGCCGACGCGGCGACCGAGTCGTCGAAGATGATGCCGATGTCGTTCAGCTACAGCTGGAGCGGCGAGACCCCAGATCTCACCTCGCCCGCGGCCTCGTGGTTCTTTGCGCCCGACGTGGCCCCCACGGCCGAGCAGGCCCAGCAGCTCGCCGCCGCGTTCGGCATCACCGGAGATGTGGTGGCCCTCGCCGAGGACATGGGTGGCGGTTGGACCGTCGGCCCGACGGACGGCTCCGCCCCGTCGATCACGATCGCTCGTGACGCAATGCAGAGCTGGTGGTTCAGCCCCGCGTGGATGACCGACAGTCGAGGCATCGTGGCGGACTGCGCAGTGGCTGTGGCCAGCGAGCCCGGGAGCGATCCAGCAAGTGAGCCGATCACGACCGAGATGGCGGCGTGCGAGGAACCGGAGCCGCCCGAGGGCGTGCCCGCCGCAGGCGAAGCCGAGGCGATGGCGCGCGACCTGCTCGCCAAGCTCGGTGGCGATCCGGCGAACTATGAGCTCGAGACCTACGCCGATGAGTGGGGGGCGGGCGTCACCGCCTTCTTGCTGCTCGACGGTGTTCGCACCAACCTCTCGTTCAACGTCGGCTACGGCGAAATGGGCGCGATCACCTGGGCCGGCGGCTTCCTGGCTGCCCCTCAGCGAGGGGCCGACTATCCACGGATCGGCGTCGAGGCTGCCATCCAGCGCCTGAACGACCAGGCGTCGGCGTGGATGACCGGCTATGGCCCGGCTGTCCGTGACGCCGGCCTGGCGATCGAGTCGGCGCCGGTCGCCGTCGGTGGTTCGTCGGGCGCGGGCACGGTGGGAGTGTCCACCGAGGAGCCCGCCGTCCCGGAGCCTGCCGTCACGGAGCCCGCCGTCGCCCCGGACGGGGTGACGGACAGCGAGGCCGTCCCGACCGATCCGGCACCGGTCGAGACGCTCGACTGCAGTGATCCGGCCGTCTCCTGCGAGCCCACCCAACCGATCGACCCTGGCGTGATCGAGCAGACGGTGATCGAACTCACCACGGTCACGTCCTCGCTCGAGCAGGTGTGGGCCGTGGATGGCACGGTCTGGCTGCTCCCCGGCTACAGCTTCGGCGGAGCTGACGGCATGCTGGCCAACGTGATCGCGGTGGAAGACCAGTTCCTCGAGCAGACAGAGCCGCAGGTGCTCCCCGAGCCGATGCCCGTGGAGACGGCGCTGCCGCCCGTGACGACGTTCCCCTCCGACGCTGCGACCGAGCCCTCTCCGGCGTGCGCAGGCCTTCCGACCGAGATCACCGAACCGGGTCTCAGCACGCAGGTCGGTGACATCATCGTCGGCATGTGCGTCGAGGACGCCCGGGCGTTCATCGAGGGGTACACCCCAGGGGCCAGCTTGCGGGTGGTACGCGAAGACGGCGTCGAGCTGCCGGTCACGGCGGACTTCCAGGAGACCCGGGTCAACGTCGCGATCGACGCGGGCGTGATCTCCGAAGTCCTGTCGCTCGGCTGATCCACATCGCATACCCCAACGC
Organism: uncultured Acidimicrobiaceae bacterium; assembly: GCA_963791635.1. Classification (GTDB taxonomy): domain Bacteria; phylum Actinomycetota; class Acidimicrobiia; order Acidimicrobiales; family Ilumatobacteraceae; genus VFMC01. The sequence continues at coordinate 118,713 of CAWBTC010000011.1, read as the reverse complement.
GATGAGAGATGAGTGCGGCACAGCCGCGGCTCATCTCTCATCGCGATTCGGGGTTGGGGGCAGCCGGTAGCCTGGCCGGCGCATGTTCGATTCGCTGTCCACACGCCTCGAAGGCGTCATCAAGAAGATCCGTGGCAAGGGCCGGCTCACCGAAGCCGATGTCGACGAGGTCCTGAAAGAGATCCGCACCGCGCTGCTCGAGGCCGACGTCAACGTGGGTGTCGTCCGCAACGTCGTCGCTCGCATTCGCGAGCAGGCCGTCGGGGTGGCCCTGAGCCAGGCGCTCGACCCGAGCCAGCAGATCGTCAAGATCGTCAATCACGAGCTCACCGCGATGCTCGGCGGCGAGACGCTGAAGATCACCTACGCCTCGCGTCCGCCCACCGTGATCCTCATGGCCGGTCTCCAGGGCTCGGGCAAGACCACCAACTCGGCCAAGCTCGCCCGCTGGTTCAAGAGCCAGGGTCGCCAGCCCCTGCTCGTCGGTGCCGACCTCCAGCGCCCGGCCGCCGTCGAGCAGCTGCGCACCTTGGGGCGTCAGATCGACGTGCCGGTCTTCAGTGAGCCCGGCGACCCGGTCACAACGGCCACCCGCGGTCTGGCCGAGGCTCGTCGCCTCGGCAAGGACGTGCTCATCGTCGACACCGCCGGTCGCCTCGCGATCGACGCCGAGATGATGGAACAGGTCCGTCAGATCTCGGCCAACATCGAGCCCGACTACACGTTCCTCGTCATCGATGCGATGACCGGTCAGGACGCCGTCAGCGTCGCCGAGTCGTTCCATGCCACGTTGGCGATCGACGGCGTGATCATGTCGAAGCTCGACGGCGACGCCCGCGGCGGCGCGGCGCTGTCGGTCAAGGAAGTGATCGGCCGACCGATCGCGTTCGCCTCGACCGGTGAGAAGCTCAACGAGTTCGAGCAGTTCCACCCCGACCGCATGGCCGGCCGCATCCTCGGCATGGGCGACATGCTCACCCTCATCGAGCAGGCCGAACAGGCCTTCGAGAAGGATCAGGCCGAGGCTGCGGCCGAGAAGCTGCTCGAGGGTGAGTTCACGCTCGACGACTTCCTCGAGCAGATGCAACAGCTCAAGAAGATGGGCCCACTCGGCAACCTCCTGGGGATGATGCCCGGGATGCCGAAGGAGTTGAAGGGTGCCCAGATCGGCGACGACGAGCTCAAGCCCGTCGAGGCGATCATCCGCTCGATGACGCCGGCCGAGCGGCACAGACCCGAGATCATCAACGGCGCGCGCCGCAACCGCATCGCCGTCGGCAGCGGCACGTCCGTCACCCAGGTCACCCAGCTCGTGAAGCAGTTCGGCGAGATGCAGAAGATGATGAAGCGGATGGGTGCGATGGGGATGGGCAAGCCGGGCAAGAAGGGCAAGCAGAAAGGCGGCAAGGCCAGCAAGGGCAAGCGTGGCGGTGGCATGCTCGGCCTCCCGAACATCCCAGGCGGCCTGCCCAACATGCCGGGGATGCCCAACATGCCCGGGATGCCCGGGATGCAGGGTCTGCCGAGTGGGTTTCCCGGCTCGAAGTAGGTAACCTCAGCCGGTTCGTTTTCTCCGAGGAGCAGTTCTCTATGGCAGTCAAGCTTCGCCTCACTCGCGTAGGCAAGAAGAAGCAGCCGCAGTATCGCGTGGTGGCGGCAGACAGCCGTTCGGCCCGCGACGGCCGCTTCATCCAGATCATCGGTACCTACAACCCGCGCACCGAGCCGTCGGCGATCAGCATCGACAGCGACAAGGCCGTGAAGTGGTTGATGGACGGTGCGCAGCCGACCGAGCGGGTGAAGAAGCTCCTCGAGGTCTCTGGCGCATGGGAGGCGTTCACCGCGGCAAAGGCCGCCCGGTGAGCGACGACATCCAGATCGACGACATCCAGATCGACGACCGGCGACCAGGGCAACCAGGTCCCGGCACCCACTGCGACGGCAGTGCTCGAGCACGTCGTGCGTTCCATCGTCGACGACCCCGAGGCAGTGCGCGTCGAGGGCGCCGAGGGGCGCAATCGTGTCCGCCTCGAAGTGAAGGTCGGCCCCGGTGATCTCGGTCGTGTGATCGGCCGTCGAGGCCGGACGGCGCAGAGCATCCGCACCCTCGTGCGTGCAGCTGCGGCCCGCGACGGCGTCGAGGTCGACGTCGACTTCGCCGACTGATCGCCTGGCCTTGCCAGCCGAGCCTTCCGACACCACACCCGACGGTCTCCTCGAGATCGGTCGCCTCGGTCGCGCCCACGGCGTGAAAGGTGGGCTGGTGGTCGCGCTCACCTCCGACCGCACCGAACGGGTGCAGGCCGGTTCCCGACTGTTCGACGGTCAGCAGTGGCTGACCGTCGTCACCTCTCGGCCCCTGCCCCAGCACAAGTGGATGGTGCTGTTCGAGGGCCTCGCCGATCGCAACGATGCCGAACGCCTCGCAGGCCGCATGCTGTGGGGCGAGCCACTCGCCGATGCCGACGCGCTCTGGGTCCACGAGCTGATCGGCGCCCATGTCGTCGATCAGACCGGTGTCGACCGCGGCATCTGCACCGCCGTGATCGACAACCCGGCCAACGACCTGCTCGAGCTCGACACAGGACATCTGGTGCCGGTGACGTTCGTGGTGTCCGCGAGCTCAGAGGTGATCACCGTCGAGGCTCCCGAGGGCCTCTTCGACCTCCTCGATTGAGCATCGACCGTCCGAGAGCAGCCGCCAGCAGCCCGTGAGCAGCCCGTCAGCAGAGGAAGGGGTCGGTCACCTCGACCACTGCTTCGATGTTGAGCGGCCCGTAGAGGTGGGGGAACGGCTCCGGTGCCCCGTCGAGCTGCTCGAACACCAGCTCGGCGATCAGCTTCGTCTCGTCCACGTGCAGCAGCACGAGATCGACGACGCCCTGGTAGAAGCGCTCCGCCACCGCCGGGACCTGTTCGGCGGTGCTGAGGTGGATGAAGCCCGCTTCGGCCAGCTCCATCCCGATCGTGCTGGCGGTGTACTCACCGGCGGTCAGCGAACGCTGCCACCGATCGCGGTCGGCGATGTGGAAGATCACGCCCGCATCATCGCCCGTAGGCTTGCCGATCGTGCGCATCTTGCGGATCGACGTGTTCACCATCTTCCCGGGTCTGGTTGACGGCTTCTGTTCCGAGAGTCTGCTTGGCAAGTGCCGCACGAACGGCGTGCTCGATCTGCGCCTCCACGACCTGCGTGAGCACACCACCGACCTGCACCGCACGGTCGACGACTCCCCGTTCGGTGGCGGCGCCGGCATGGTGATGAAGCCGGAGCCGATCTTCGCCTCGGTCGAGGCCGCCGAGCCGCCACGCCCGTTGTTCCTGCTCGGCCCCGGTGGCCGCCGCTTCGATCAGGCGATGGCCCACGAGCTCGCCGACCGTGCCGACCGTGCCGACCTGGCTGACCGTGCCGACCTGGCTGACCGTGCCGACCGTGCCGACCTGGCTGACCGTGCCGACCTGGCTGACCGTGCCTTGTCGACGTCCGACGGCTCTGGCTTCAGTCTGCTGTGCGGCCGCTACGAGGGAATCGACCATCGTGTGCGCGAGCACCTCGTGGACGGCGAGCTCAGCGTCGGTGATGTGGTGCTGAGCGGGGGAGAAGTTGCTGCGTGCCTGGTCATCGAGGCTGTGGCTCGTCTGTTGCCCGGAGCGATGGGCAACGCGGCGAGCCCGGTGACCGAGAGCTTCGGTGCCGACGGCCTGCTCGAGGAGCCCCAGTACACCCGACCTGGCGAGTACCGGGGCTGGGTGATCCCCGACGTGTTGCGCGGCGGCGATCACGCGAAGGTGGAGCGCTGGCGTCAGGCGCAACGGCTGTACCGCACCATCCGCTCTCGCCCCGACCTCGTCGAGGCTCGCGGCGGTCTCTCGGATGTCGATCGGCGCCTGTTGGAAGAGTTCCCCTCCGTCGCCTATCCTTAGCTGTTCCATTTCTCCAGGCCTGCAGGATGTTCGCGCCATGAAGTCCACCGATCTCGTCGACAACCAGTACCTCCGCACCGATGTGCCCACGTTCGGGCCCGGCGACGAGGTCAAGGTCCACGTGAAGGTCGTGGAAGGCAACAAGGAGCGCGTCCAGGTCTTCCAGGGCAACGTCATCCGCCGCCAGGGCAGTGGCGTGGCCGAGACCTACACCGTCCGCAAGATCAGCTACGGCGTCGGCGTGGAGCGCACCTTTCCGGTGCACACCCCCACGGTCGCCAAGCTCGAGGTCGTCCGCCGTGGCGATGTGCGTCGCGCCAAGCTGTACTACTTGCGCGACCGTTCGGGCAAGGCTGCCAAGATCCGCGAAAAGCGCGACCGCTGACGCATCCTGTGGCCGTTTGGCCCCTGGTCCGTGATGGTCGCGCCTCGGAGGTCCTGATGACGTGCGTGATGGGCTCCCGGTGAGTTCCGACGATCTCGAGAACTTCGAGGCCGAACGAGAACTGAAGCTCGCACAGGAGTATCAAGACGTCGCGGGCATGTTCAAGTACGCCGTCGAAACCGAGCGGCGGTTCTATCTCGCCAACGACGTCAAGCTCAATGTGACGGGTGACAGCACTCGTCCGGTGATCGAGGTCGAGCTCACTGATGCGTGGGTGTGGGACATGTACCGCAAGAGCCGGTTCGTCCCGAAGGTCCGGGTGCTGACCTTCAAGGACGTCAACGTCGAGGAGCTCCCCATCCCCGATCTCAGCATCTAGTCGCACTCGCGAGGAGCTGCTCGCACTCGCATCGGTGCCGAGGCAGGTTGCTGTAGCGTGCGCCGGGTGCAGGTGCATGTATGCGGAGTGCGTGGATCGACCCCCGCTCCCGGGGAGCAGTTCGCTCGGGTCGGTGGGCACACGTCGTGCGTGGCGGTGGGCCACGATCCCGACGAACGCCCGTCGCTCGTCCTCGATGCTGGAACGGGGCTGCGCCACCTGTCGAAGGTGCTCGGGGGCGAGGCGTTCGTGGGCACCTTGCTGCTCGGCCACCTCCACTGGGACCACATGATGGGACTGCCGTTCTTCGCGGCCGGAGACCGTCCCGACTCACGGGTGCGGCTGATGCTCCCGGAGCAGGGCGAAGATGCCGAGACGCTGTTGATGCGGGCGATGTCGCCACCGATGTTCCCGATCGTGCCGAGCGATCTCCGGGGCGAGTGGACGTTCGAGGCCTACGAAGAGGGCGTGTTCGAGACCGAGGGCTTCACCGTGTTGGCACGGGAGATCCCTCACAAGGGCGGGCGCACGATGGGCCTGCGCATCTCTGACGGCCGCTCGTCGCTCGCGTATCTCTCCGATCACTCACCCCACGACATCGGTCCTGGTGAGGATGGCCTCGGCGAGCTGCATCCGGCGGCGATGGAACTGGCCGACGGCGTCGACCTGCTGATCCACGACGCTCAGTACACCGAGCACGAGCTGCCGGCACGGCGCGACTGGGGACATGCCGCGGCGAACTACGCGGTCACACTCGGACGTGCGTGTGACGTCGATCGAGTGCTGCTGTTCCATCACGACCCGTCGCGAACCGATGTTCAGGTGATGGCGATGGGCGAGCAGCTCCGCGTCGACGACGGCCCGATCGTCGAGGTCGCTGTCGAGCGCACCGTGATCTCGCTCGGCGGTCGTTCACGGCGGCCTGCTGGCCCGACCGGCTGACGACCGGCTGACGACCGGCTGGTGACCGGCTGAGGATTCCCGTCCGTCGTTGGATTGACTACCGGCGCATCCCCCGATTGCAGCACGGCCGCCGTCAAACACGCTGCGGCCCTGACGTGAGAGGTGCGCGATGAACTCGGGACCAAAGAACTCGGCCCAGAAGAACCCGGCCCAGAAGAACCCGGCCCAGAAGAACCCGGCCCAGAAGAACCCGGCCCAGAAGAACCCACGGGGCGCGACGAATCAGGCGCTGGGCCGATGGGGCGAGGCGCAAGCGGCGGTGTGGTACGAGCGACGGGGGTGTGAGGTGCTCGACCGCAACTGGCGCTGCGAGCGTGGCGAACTCGACCTCGTCGTGGCCGATGGCGAGGTGGTGGTCTTCGTGGAGGTGAAGGCGAGGGCGAGTGACCGGTTCGGCTCGGCGTCGGCAGCGGTGGACGAGCACAAGCAGCACACGCTGCGTTTGCTCGCCGCCCGCTGGTTCGCCGACCATCCCGACCGGCGAGGCGACATGCGCTTCGACGTGGTCGCCATCACCGGAACGCAGCTCGAGGTGATCCCTCACGCCTTCTGAGGTCGCGGGCACGGGCGGTGCTGGCGCGGCGTCAGCCGAACGCGGTCCAGGCCAGGAGAGCGACGACCGCGACGACCGCAGCGATGACGAAGACGATGTCGCTTCGGCGGGCGACACGCCGTCGGTTCGGGTTGAATCCCATGACCTCAGCCGACCGTGGTGCTGCGGGTGGCGGTGTTGGGCGCGGTGTTGGGCGCGGTGCTGGGTGCGGTGATGGGGGAGTCACCGTCGGCGCGCCTCGATCGGCGTGCCAGGAACCCGAGTGCGGCGAGCGCGGCGATCAGGACGATGGAGTTGATCACGAGGTTCCGCTGGGCGTCGGCGTGGGCCAGCTTGCAGGGTTCGCGCTGAAAGGCGAGGGCGGGCCTGTCCTTGGGCTGCTCGGTGAGGGTCGGCAGCGGCTCATCCGGCCGTGGATCGCCGGCGAACACGTTGTTGCACTCCACGCGCTGGGACACGAGTTGTTGCGGCTTGGGCGGCACGAGCACCGTGGGCGACCAATCCATCCCGACAGGAACCGAATCTTCGATCGGCCGGCTCGCCCACGCCACCACGAGGATGAGCCCGTAGGCGAGAACCGCGATCGCTGCCAGACCGAGTCGCTTGCGAGAGAGAGCCATTGCGCTCCGAGCCTAACGTCAGCCGTCGGGGGCGGCCCTGTGCCGCGACGACCATTGGCCGACGACCATCGGCCGACGACCATCGGCCGATGGCGGGTGGCCGGGTGTCGGTGGGTAGCGTCGCCGTGCGTGGAAACCATCGACGTCCAGCGCACCGACGGCATCGTCACGATCACGCTCAACCGGCCCGAGAAGAAGAATGCGATCAACGGCGTGATGTGGGACGAATTGCTCGCAACGTTCCGCGAGATCGGCGCCAGCGGCACCGACCGCGCCGTCGTGATCACCGGCGCCGGGGGAGCGTTCTGCTCGGGCGCCGACCTCACTGCCCGCGGTGACGGCCCGCAGGTGCACCAATTGGCGGCCATGCGCCATGTCGCCGACGTGTGCCTCGCACTCGCCCGTCTGCCGCAGCCCGTGATCGCCAAGGTCCGAGGAGTGGCCGTCGGGGCGGGGTGCAACATGGCGCTCGGTTGCGACCTCGTCGTGGCATCGACCACCGCCCGCTTCTCGGAGATCTTTGCCAGACGCGGGCTGTCGGTCGACTTCGGTGGTACCTGGGTGTTGCCCCGGCGCGTGGGCTTGCACCGTGCCAAGGAGCTCGCGTTCTTCGCCGACATCATCGATGCAGCCGAGGCCGAGCGCATCGGTCTGGTGAACCGTGTGATCGACGACGCTGAGCTCGATGACTTCGTCGACGACTGGGCACGGCGCTTGGCCGCGGGCCCGCCGCTCGCGGTCGCGATGACGAAGCGGATGCTCAACAACTCGATGAACGTGACCCTCGAGGAGGCACTCGACGACGAGGGCGCGGCGCAGACGGTGAACTTCTCCACCCAGGACACGGCCGAAGCGATCCGTGCGTTCGTGGAGAAGCGGTCGCCGACGTTCGAGGGTCGCTGACGCCACCCCGCCGGGCCTGCCACCGGCCGGGCCTGCCACCGGCCGGGCCTGCCACCCGCCGGGCCTGCCACCCGCCGGGCCGGGCGGGTCAGTAGCGTCGCAGCCGTGACAGCACGTCGATCGATCGTTCGCGCCGGTGTGGCGCGCGGCGTCGTCGTCGTCGGCATGGTGGCGGGTGCGTTCGGACTGGCGTTCGGTGGATCTGCCGCGGCGGGCTCGCTCCCCGAACCTGTGCCGGTGCCGGTGCCGGTGCCCACCCTGCCCCCGATCGAGGACCAAGGCGCCGAGAGCTCGCGCCTCATCCCGGTGCCGGCCGGCTGTACCGCGCCGGCGGTCGAGCAGGTGGTGTTCATCGGCAAGATGATCATCAATGACGCAGTCACCGGTCGATTCGAGGTCGAACAGGTGCTGTCGGGATCGATCGAGGGCTTCTCCGTCGCCGGGATGATCGACGTGCGCTATGGCGACGAGGTGCGCTTCCTGGCTGTCGGCCAGCGCTACATCGTCGGTGCGGCCGTCGACTCGGAGGTTCGTGTGCTCGCTTCCACGGTGCGTGCCCCGGCGCCGCTGTTCGGCGGCAACGAGATCGCCGGGGCGGATGATGCCGACGTCGATTGCCCGCGAGTGGACACGCCGGTGCGCACCTTGTTGCTCGACGGCTCGAGCGTGGAGACGGGCGTGATCACCCCGCTGAAGGACGCCGACAAGCGCATCCTGCGAGCGATCCTCGCCCCGGTCGGCGCAGCGTTCCTGGTCCTGCTCGGTCTGGTGATCGTGAAGCATCTGTTCTTCGCGCTCGGCCGGTCGTTGCGCGACCTCAGCAGCACCGACCGTCCGTCGCGTCGTCAGCGCCGCAAGGCCGCGACGGAAGCGCTCGACAAGATCAGCCGACCTCCGGAGGCGATCAGCGGCTGAATGCGGAGGTCGCCGCGGCTCGCAGCTCGCTCACCGCGTGACCGAGACCCTCCGGATCGCGGAACAGCGCACTCCCGGCCACGAGGATGTTCGCACCGGCTGCAGCGGCGCCCGCGATGGTGCCGGGTCCGATGCCACCGTCGACTTCGAGGTCGACCCGGTCACCGAGGCCGGCACGCTCGATCATGTCGCGCACCTCGCGGATCTTCGGTTCCATCGTGGCGATGTAGGCCTGGCCGCCGAAGCCGGGGTTCACCGTCATCACGAGGACCATGTCGACGAGGTCGAGCACGTGGGCGATCGACGATGCCGGGGTGGCGGGGTTGAGCGCCACCGACGCGGTCGCGCCGAGCGACGTGATGTGGGCGAGCGTGCGGTGGAGATGTGTGCAGGCCTCGACGTGGACGATGAGCCGCGAGCATCCTGCTGCGACGTACTCGGCGGCCATCACGTCGGGCGTGTACACCATCAGGTGTGCCTCGAACGGCAGGGAGGTGTGCTTGCGAGCAGACGCGATCACGGCAGGTCCGAACGTGAGGTTCGGCACGAACTGGCCGTCCATCACGTCCCACTGGATGCGGTCGACACCCGCCGCCTCGAGGGCGGCGACCTCGTCACCCAGCTTGGCGAAGTCGGCCGGCAGGACGCTCGGGGCGATCTCGATGCGCGGTGCTGAGGAGCTGGCCGACGAGCGGGCTGACGAGCGGACAGACGGTGCGGGCGAGGTGGCGGACACGCGAGCGAGGGTAGCCGTGCGTACGCTGGAGCCGTGGCCTCGGTTCCTCAGCAGCATGTGCGCGTGCACATCGAACAGCTGGTGGCCGGTGGCGATGGACTTGCCCGTGAAGCGGGTGGAAGGGTGGTGTTCGTGCCCGGCGTGCTGCCCTCCGAGGAGGTGGCAGTACGCCTCGTGAGCGCGAAGCGCGACTTCGCCCGCGGTGAGGTGGTGGAGGTGCTCGAACCCTCGCCGTTTCGAGTGGATCCGCCGTGTCCCGCTCGGCGTCGTGGATGCGGCGGCTGCGACTGGCAGCACGCCGATCCCGATCGTCAGTGGGAGCTGAAGCTCGAGGTGGTGCGCGAGGCGTTGCGACGCACTGCGCGCCTGCCGGATGCACCGGTGATGGCCGGCGGCTCGGTGCCGGCGTGGGCCTACAGGACGTCGATGCGGGTGGCGGTCGATCGCCGGGGTCGCGTCGCACTGCGCCGTCCGCGCTCCAACGACCCGGTCGCGCTCGATCGCTGCCTGGTGGCTCATCCTCTCCTCGACGAGCTCGTGCACACGGCCCGCTTCCACGGCGCCGATGAGGTGTCCCTACGAGTGAGCGCGGCCACCGGTGATCGGAGCGCGTGGTGGACGGCGGCTCGTCCGGGCGAGCAGGTCGTGCCCGAGGGGCTGCCCGACGACGTCGGCGTGGGGCCGGGCGCGGTGGTGCACGAAGACGTGGCGGGCCGACGGTTCCGCGTGAGCGGCGAGGCGTTCTTCCAATCCGGACCGGATGCGGCCGAGTTGGTGGTGCGCACCGTCCGTGATCTCGGCGGTGAGGAGCTCGCCGGGGCTCGCCGCGTCGTCGACGCGTACGGAGGCATCGGCCTGTTCGCGGGAGCTTTGGCGGCCGATGGTGGGCATCGCAGGTCGGTCACGTTGGTGGAGGGGTCGGCCGCTGCCTGTGCCGATGCCGTCGTGAACCTGGCCGACATCGACGCCGACATCGTGTGCAGCCCGATCGAGGAGTGGTCACCGCATCCTGCCGACGTCGTCATCGCCGATCCGTCGCGGCAGGGACTCGGCCGGGCGGCGACCGACGTGCTGGTCGCCACCGGAGCGCCGATGCTGCTGCTGGTGGGCTGCGATCCGGTGGCGTTCGCCCGTGACGCCGGCCTGCTCGTTGCTGCCGGCTACCACCTCACCCAGGCGGTCTCGCTCGATCTCTTCCCGCAGACCCATCATGTGGAAGTGGTCGGCAGGTTCGATCGTTCGCCCGTCATGCCGGAAGCACCGTCACGCCCGCAGGGCCTGAACCATGACACGTGATCCAGATCCGCACCTGCTCCGTACTGAGGGGGTGCGCGACGATCTGACTGCCGCTTCCGACCCGGGCCTCGTCCTGTCGTTGGCGCGGTTCCATCAAGAGGCGCTCGGCGAGGTGTACCGAAGGCATGCAGGTGCGGTGTTCGGCCTCGCCAAGCGCGTCCTCTCCGACCAGGCCCGAGCAGAAGAGGTGGTCCAAGAGGTGTTCCTGCGGCTGTGGAACCATCCCGAGCGGTTCGATCCCGAGCGAGGCAGCCTGCGCAGCTTCCTGCTCGCCCAGGCCCACAGTCGTTCGGTCGACGTGCTTCGCTCGGACGGGTCGCGGCGCAAGCGTGAAGAGCGTGACGCCCGTGAGGCAGCTGAGAGCGGCTACGACCTGGACCGAGCGGTCTGGGACCTCGCGCTCGCCGGGCATGTCCGGACAGCGATGGAGAAGCTCCACCCTGGGGAGCGGGCAGCGGTCGAGCTGGCGTACTTCGGCGGTCGTACGTACCGGGAAGTGGCGACCGAGCTCGGCGAGCCCGAGGGCACAGTGAAGAGTCGGATCAGGAACGGGTTGAAGCGCCTCCGCGCCGAGCTCGTCGTCCTCGGGCGTGTCGGTGGGTGACGCATGAGTGCTGAAGAACTCGAGCTCGACGAACTGCTCGGCGCCTATGCGCTCGACGCGGTGAGCGATGAGGAACGTCGGGCGGTGGAGCAGTTCCTGTTGGTCAGCCCGCGTGCCCGACACGAGGTGGCCGAGCACCGTGAGGTCGCGACCATGCTCGCGTGGTCGGGCATGTCGGCCCCGGACGGTCTGTGGGACCGCATCGCGGCGAACCTCGACACCTTCGGCGAGGCACCTCACCCGACGGGCGAGCTGGCTTCGGTGATGGCGATCGACGACGTCCGCCGGGCGCGGGCCGCCTCCCGCACCGCTGCCTCCGCGCTGGCGTACTGCGGGCTCGTGGGTGGCCGCAACGGCCGCTGCCACGGTCGTCGCCGTGGTCGCCGTCACGGTGATCACCGGGAAGAACACCGATCAGCAGCCCCTTGCTGCGGCCGTGTCGGATGCTCGCGCCGACCGCGACTCCCAGATCGCCCGCCTCGTCAACGGCGAGGGTGTGATGGGGGCCGAAGTCGTGATCGACCAGGATGGTCACGGCTACCTGATCGGCGATGGCCTGCCGACACTGCCTTCGGACCAGACGTATCAGCTCTGGGGCGTGATCGACGAGCGGGCGATCTCGCTCGGCGTGCTCGGAGCCAACCCCGAGATCGAACTGTTCAGCGCCGGTGAAGAGACCGTGTCGCAGTTGGTGGTCACGATCGAGGCGGCCGGTGGCGTCGTGGCGAACGGCAACCTCGACGGCGCGTACGCCGGTGAGGTCGCCTCGGTCTAGGACGTTCTGAGAAGCCACCGCGTCAGAGCTTGGAGATCCGTTTTTCGACCTGGTCGAGGAACGCGATCCTCTGGGCAGCGCTCGACCGGTCGATCTTGTAGAGGGCGATCCAATGGGTGCGGCAACGCACGTTGCATGCGAGCCGCAGGGCTCGCGTCATCGTCCGCTTGCCTGCCTCGCCCTCGACAGCGTTCGTCAGCTTCGACGAGCCATGGCTGGTGACGGCGACGAGCGAGTGGATGTTGCGCAGGAGCGGCCGGATCCGATTCGTGCCCTCCGGCAGGTCCCATGCGGCGCCCTTGGCCCACACCCGATCGATCCAGCCCTTCAACATCGCCGGCTGTCCCGACCACCAGGTGGGATAGACCATGATCAGCGTGTCGCACCAGCGCAGGTGCTCGACGTAGCCGGCGATGTCGGGGCGCTGCTCCGGGTGGAGACGGTGGTCGACGTGGTGCACCTCCCGGTCGTGCTCATCGAGCTCTGGACGAAAGCCCTCGGCGTACAGATCGCTGACGCGCACCTCGTGGCCGGCGCGCTCGAGCCCGGCCAGCACGCGCTCCAGCGCCGCGCCGATGAACGAGTCGTGCGTCGGGTGGCAGTAGACGACGTAGCACCTCACAGGGACCTCACTGGGACCTCACAGCGATCTCGCGACGCGTTCGACCTTGACGAGGAACTGCTCGCGCTTGGCTGCGCCGATCGTGTCCATGCCGTACAGGGGCAGCCACGTGGAGCGGGTACCCCAACCGGTGCTGAGGCGCAGAGCCCGCTTGATCGTGCGGCGACCGTTGTCGTTGATCGTCTTGACGTAGTACCACGGCGAGCCGTAGGTGGAGATGCCCACGAGTCGCTGAACGTTCGTCAGCCCGGGCCGCACCTTGTTCTGCTCGTTGAACACGAAGCCGACGCCGGGCACCATCACCCGCTCGAACCAGCCCTTGAGGACCGCCGGTACCGAACTCCACCATGTGGGGTAGACGAAGACGAGGGTCTGGGCGTGCTGCAGGTCGGCGATGTGCTCGAGCACCAGCGAGTCCGTGACGGGCACCTCGCCGTGGTACGCCTCGCGCTCGTCGGTCGACATCGCCGCACGGAACCCTTCGGCATACAGGTCGTGCACGATCACCTGATGGCCCGACGTCTCCAGCCCCCGCTGCACGCACGCGGCGATTGCATGGCTGAAGCTCGTCGGGTTGGGGTTGGCGACGATCACGACGGCCCGCATGCCCACGCGAACCTACCGGGTGTTGGAGGGTGTCGGAGTCGGCGCGAGCGCCCACTGTGCCGAGTGCCCGTGCCATGTCAGCGGCCGCCGCTGACATCGATGAACGTCCCGGTCACATAGCTGGCTGCCGGCGAGGCGAGCCACAGCACGGCGGCCGCCACCTCGTCGGGGCTGCCGGCACGCGCCATCGGCACCGTGGGTGCGAGCCGTTCGATCCGCCCGGGCGGAGCGTGGTCGTGGAAATCGCTCGTGACCAGACCCGGCCGCACGGCATTCACCCGGATGCCCAACGGGGCGAGCTCCTTGGAGAGACCGGTGGTCATCGTGTCGATCGCTCCCTTGGAGGCGGCGTAGTGCACCCACTCACCGGGCCCGCCGAGGACCGCCGCTCGCGAGGAGATGTTGACGATCGATCCTCCCTTGCCGCCCCGATCGGTGGCCAGACGTGCCACGGCTTCTCGGGCGCACACGAACGCACCGGTGACGTTCACCGCCCAGAGGTTCGCGAGCATCGAAGCGGTCACGGTGTCGATCGAGCCGTAGCCGCCGGCGATGCCGGCGTTGTTGACCAAGACGTCGAGCCGACCGAAGTGTTCGTCGCACGCGCGGAACATCTCGACGACGGAGGTCTCGTCGGCGACGTCGGCGCGCTGGACGAGCACGGCGGCCCCGGCAGCACGCAGCTCGTCGGCCAGTTCGGACACGTGGTCTCCGAGCGAGACGTGGTTGATGACGAGGTCGTGGTCGGCGGCGGCGGCCCGGGCCACGGCTGCTCCGATGCCGCGCACGCCACCGGTGATGATCATCACGGGACGCTCGCTCACGTGTTGCTCCTGTCGTTGCCGCGCTGCTGCAGCGCAACGACGAGACGATCGCGGATCGCCGGCCACTCGGCAGGGATGATCGAGTACTCGGCCGTGTCGCGGGCGGTGCCGAGCACCGAGTCGTTGCCGGCCGCGGGCCGGTGGTTTCGCAGGATCCCCTCGAACGTGGCGCCGAGTCGCTCGATGGCGCGGCGGCTGCGCTCGTTGCGAGCGTCGGTGCAGATGGCGACGCGATGCACCTGCCAGGTGTCGAACGCGTGAGCCAGGAGGAGCAGCTTGGCCTCGCTGTTCACCGAGCTGCGCTGCGCATCGGCCGCCAGCCAGGTGCCGCCTATCTCCACCTCCGCGGGGGTGTCTCGGCCGGCCCACCACGTCACGTTGAGGTACCGCGTGCACCCCACAACAGTGTCGTCGGCGAGTCGGCGTTGAGCGAACGGCATCGCCGTGTCGTTCGACGCATCGCGCAGCAGCCCTGAGATGTAGGCCTGCATCGTGGCGAGGTCGGCGGGCACGTGGGTGAAGCCGAACGTCGCTCTGTCGGCCGCTGCATCGAGCAGGGCCTGCGCATGGTGATGTGAGAGGGGTTCCAGCTGCACGGCCGAGCCGCGTCACGTGATGGGTTCGAGGCGCATCGCGCACCAGCATCGCACTACCGTCGCCCGACATGCAGGTGGTTTCGTGCAACAGCTTCGGTCCTCTCGCCGGCCTCTCGATCGAGGAGCGTGGTTCGTTGCCGCTTGGCCCCGACGACGTGCGGATTGCTGTCACTGCCGCGGGCGTGAACTTCGTCGACGCCCTCTTCGTGCAGGGTCTGTACCAGATCAAGCCCCCACTGCCGTTCGTCCCCGGCAGCGAGGTGGCCGGTGTGGTGACCGAGATCGGCAGCGCGGTCACCGCCGTCGAGGTGGGTCAGCGGGTGTTCGCCAACGTCGGCCTCGGCGGGTACGCGACGGAGGTGGTAGTTCCGGCCAAGCGGGCGATGCCGACACCCGACTCGATGACCGATGGCCAGGCGGCGACGTTCACACAGAGCTACTCGACGGCATGGTTCGCGCTCGCCAAGCGGGCGAAGGTGACAGTGGGTCAATCGATGCTCGTGCTCGGCGCGGGAGGTGGCGTGGGGCTCGCGGCGGTGGACGTCGGTCGGGCGCTCGGGATGACGGTGATTGCGGTGGCGTCGTCATCCGACAAACGTGCAGCTGCGACCGACCGCGGCGCCGCGGCGGTGATCGATTCGAGCACCGAGGATGTGAAGGCCCGCACGAAGGAGCTCGCCCAGGAGCTCACGGGTGACGGTACCGGGGTGGATGTGGTCTACGACCCGATCGGTGGGCAGCAGGGCGAACAGGCGTTGCGTGCACTGCGTGAGGACGGACAGTTCGTGGTGATCGGATTTGCGTCGGGCACGATCCCGCAGTTGCCCGCGAACCAGGTGCTGTTGCGCAATCGCCGCGTGACCGGCGTGGACTGGGGCGCCTGGGTGGGGCGCAATCAGCAGGAGAACAACGAGATGCTCGCCGACATCGTGGCGGCGATCGACGCCGGCCGGCTGTCGCCCGTGGAACCGGTCGCCTATCCGCTCGATCGGGCTGCGCAGGCGTTGCAGGATCAGCTCGACCGCAAGATCGTGGGCAAGACCGTCCTCGTGCCCTGAAGCCTCGCCGGCTGCTGCGGGCTGTCACGATGGGTGGGTGACCGATTCGACCGACGATGCTCCGCTGACAGCGGGTCGGTTCGCTCCCTGGCTCGACCAGATGCTGCTCGCCTTGCGCGGTGGGACCGACAGCGACGTGCCCTGCGGTGACTGCGTGGCGTGCTGCACGTCGCGTCAGTTCGTGCACGTCGAACCCGACGAGGTCGATGCCCTCGCGCACATCCCCGACGAGGTTCGGTTCGCGGCCCCGGGTCTGGCGTCGGGTCACGTCGTGCTGGGATACGACGACGAGGGCCGCTGCCCCATGCTGGGCGAGCGCGGATGCACGATCTACGAACATCGCCCACGTGCGTGTCGGGTCTACGACTGCCGGGTGTTCGTGGCCGCCGGCATCGAGCCCGACGACGATCAGCCGGCCATCGTGCGCCGCGTGCGTCGCTGGCAGTTCGAACCGCTCTCGGTCGACGACGCCGAGGCGCAGCGAGCCGTGCTGGCAGTGGCCGCCGTCCTCGATGATCCGGCGTCGTTCCCCGGTGGTCGGCTGCCGCCGCGGTCCTCGCAACGGGCGGCCATCGCTGTTGGGCTGCACGAGCTCGGCCGCAGCGGACGCTCACCCATGCCCGATGAGGTTCGCGAGGAGCTGATCCGCCGCAGCCCCTGAGTCGACGGTGCTCAGGTGGTTCAGCCCCAGCGGCTGAACAGCTTCTTCAACTTCTTCTTGGCACTGCTGGTGGCTTTCGCCGCGACCTCCTTGGTCTTGGTCGCCGCCTTGCTGGCCGTCGCTCGCACCTTGCCGTTGTTCGCGACTGATCTCGCTGCTCCAGCCACTGCCGCGCCGCCCTTCTTGGCCGCACGCATCGCATCGCGACCGACATCGTCGATCGCATTGCCATCGCGGTCGTCGTCGAAGCGGTCGTTCACGTTGCCGATCAGTCGCTGCACCTTTCCGCTGCGCACGCCGTGCACCGCGGCTGCCAGGAGTGCAGCGACGCCGGCCGCGGTGATCGCGCCGAGCGCTACGTGGCCCAGTGCACCCATCGCCATCGGCGCGAGCGCCGTCATCGCCATCCTCACCGCGCTCTGGGGCAGCTTCGTCTGCTCGCTGATCCTCGCGGCCGTGGCATCGAGCTGATTGCCGAAGACGTGGTTGAGGATGCCGGTGCCCGAGCCGCCGAGGAAGCCGCCGCCGAGGAAGCCGACTGCGTTGTCGAGCACTGCTCCGTCGTGGTCCTTGTTCACGGCTGCAGCGATGTTCTTGCTGTCACCGCTGCGAGCGTTGTCGTCGAGCTGTTGGAGCAGGGCGGGCAGGACGGCCTTCACGAGTCTCACGACGTCATCCATGCCGAGATCGAGCTGCTTCGCCAGTGCCTTCAGCGCGTCGGAGGTGAGCGCCTTGCCGAGGAGGTCGAGCACATCGGGGGACGCAGTGGTGTCAGCCATGGCGGGCGAGCCTAGGCGTGCTGTGCGGCCCGCAGCCACGAAGGCGCCCACGAAGGCGCAGTGGTGTCAGGTGATCTCGTAGGTGATCGGGAGCCGCTTCAGGCCACCGACGAACAGCGTGTGCATCTCGGCTGGCTCGCCGGCGAGCTCGATCTTGTTCAGGCGGGGGATGAGCTCGGCGAGGAGCGCCTTGATCTCCATCCGGGCGAGCATCGCCCCGAGGCAGTAGTGCACGCCGAAACCGAACGCGAGGTGCTTGTTGGGACTGCGGCCGACATCGAACGACATCGGGTCGTCGAACACCTCCTCGTCGCGGTTCGCCGACGGGTACGACAGCAGCACGGCATCGCCGGGCCGAAACGTGTGGCCGCGCAGCGTGTACTCGGTGGTGCAGTTGCGCATGAAGTGCTTCACGGGTGTGACCCAGCGGATGATCTCGTCGACCGCACTGGCGATGAGCGACGGGTCGGCACGCAGCCGAGCGAGCTGGTCGGGGCGCTCGATCAACGCCTGCATGCCGCCCGCCATCGCCGACGCGGTGGTGTCGTGGCCCGCCGTGGCGACGATCACGTAGTACGAGATCTGCTCCATCAGACCGATCGGCACACCATCGACAGAGGCGTTCGCGATCACGGACGCGAGGTCTTCTGTGGGCTCGGCCTGTCGGGCTTCGGTGAGCACGGTGAAGTAGGCGAAGAAGTCCTGCACGACGGCGATGAGATCCTCCATCGACACGCCACGCGACAGCTCGGGATCGGCCGAGCCGAACAACTCTTGGGTGAGCGTGAGCATCCGCGAGTAGTCGGTCTCGGGAAGGCCGAGGATGGACAGGATCACCTGCAGCGGGTACTGCATCGCGACGTCGCGAGCGAAGTCGCAGCGACCGCCGAGCTCGACCATCCGTTGCGCCGACATCGAGGCCAGCTCCGACAGGCGACCCTCGAGCTTGGCGAGGTTCTTCGGCAGGAACCACTCGGCCGAGAGGCCGCGGTACGTGCGGTGGTCGGGGTCGTCCATGTGGATGAGGGTGCGCAGAAGGTCACCCTGTTCGACCCGGCGCTGGTCGGCCTCGAGGTTTGCGATGACCGGGCGCGGTGCGTTCTCCCACTCCTTGTTGTGGAGTTCGATCTCCAGCACGTCGGCGTGCTTGGTGATCACGTGGAACGGAGCGAAGTCGGGGTGCTCGACGAGGTGGATCGGATCCTCGCGGCGCAAGACCGCGCATGCCTCGTGGAACCATTCCGGATCGGCGTACGCCGCCGGCGTGACGAAGACCTGGCCCGCTTCCTTCGGTGTCATCGACTTCCCTCTCGAAATGGTCGGTCCACGCGCCGGCCCGGCTGCGAAGGTAGCCGGTCTCGCTCCCTCGGGTCGCGCCCGAGTTGGCCCGCAGCCGCTATCGGGGGCTCAACACACAGAACTCGTTGTCGTCGGGATCGGCCATGACCACCCAACTGACATCGCCTTGGCCGATGTCGATCTGGGTCGCCCCGAGCGTGACGAGACGGTCGACCTCTGCTCGCAGGTCGCCATGCTCGGGCGGAGCGATGTCGAGGTGCAGCCTGTTCTTGCCGACCTTGGGGATGAGCGGTGGACCGCTCCACGTGATGAGCGGACCGGTCCCGTCCGGCGCGCGGATCGCGGTCTCCTCGTCCTGATCCCAGACCAATGGCCACCCCAGCGCTTCACTCCAGAAGTAGCCGACCTCCCGCGTCCCGTCACAGTTGATCGCTCCGAGACGTCCGCAGTCGGCGAGGAAGTTGTTCTCCGGCTCGATCACGCAGAACTCGTTGCCTTCGGGGTCGGCGAGCACGACGTGCCCCTCGTCGCCGAGTTGACCGATGTCGACGTGGCGGCCGCCGAGCTCGATCAACCTCGCGACCGTTTCCGTCTGGTCCTCTCGGGACGTCGTCGTCAGGTCGAGGTGGACCCGGTTCCTGCCAACCTTGCGTTCCTCCACCGGCAGGAACAGGACCAGGAACTGGGTGTCGTCCGTCGGAACGAGACAGACCTCATCGCTGGTCTCGTCGATGCGCCAGCGCAGCGCCTCAGCCCAGAACCGCGCGAGACGCTTCGGATCGTTCGCATCGAAGCAGAGGGCGACGAGCCGCGGAACATTCGCGTTCGGCATCATCTCCCAATCGTTCCACAAGGTGTGCGCTGCGTCGTCACGTGTTGCGGTGGAGGCAGAGCTCGATGAGCGTGTCGGTCGTGTGGGCGCGACCGGGGACCTCCTGGCTGAGCGAGATGTGCCGGGCAAGCGACAGATGGGCATAGGCGGCGATCGCCTCGCGGTGGCTCTCCCCAGCGAGATCGCAGTACCGGTTCGTTGCGGTCGACATCGCCGTCGCCATCGATCCCGGGTCGCCGAGCACTCGAACGGCGTGCTCGTGGAGGTGGGCGATGAAGTTCCCGATGTCGAGCGCCGGGTCGGCTGAGCAATAGAGGTCGAAGTCGATCACGGTCACCCGGTCGGCGGCGATGAGGATCTGATCGTGGTAGTAGTCCCGGTGCGTCCCACAGGTCGGTCGCTGTCGGAGGTCGCGTGCGGCTCGCCGACAGACCGCGCGATGGACCTTCGCGAGGGAGGCACCGAGTTCTGGACGACGGGTGCTGAGGGCATCGAACCGGGTCGCGAGGATCGCCAGCTCGTCGACAACGGTGTGCACCCGCCGAGTCGGCACACCAGCGGCGTGAATGCGGTGCGCCGCCTCGGCCGCAGCCCGGGCAACGCGGCATGGGTCCACCACGACCAGAACGTCGCCTGGCTGCCCTGGCGCCTCCCGCTGCACCCAGGCCTCGATGTCGTCGAACGACGCAATCGGTTCGGCGACCATCACGCGCGACCGGCCGTCAAATCCTGCTGCACGGAACTGCTGCATCAGCTTGAAGGGGCTCGATGCGCGGTGACCGACGCGAACCTTCGCGAGCATCGCTCCGTCGTCGGTCTCGAGGCGGACAACTGCGCGGCGGCCGGGTTTGATGCGCGCGACCTGGGCCGAATGCACGGTGACGTCGAGCCGTTCGGACATCTCCTGGCGGTCGACGAGGATCGCGAGCACCTGGTCGAGATCCGGCGTCGAGATCCCAGTGCTGGATGATGCAAAGGGCTTCGTGCTCACGCAGATGCACCGCTGTGTGGGACACCGGCGTAGGAGATGGCTCGAGCAGCGTTCAGATCCCAGGTGTACCGATCGTGGGCGAGTGCTGCGCCGGCTGCCGCGATCTGGTTCGCGTAGGCGACGTTGCTGATGAGTTCGGCGCAGGCGTCGACCACCGCGGTGACGTCACCCGCTGGCGTCAGAACCGCTTCGATCCCCGATCGCACGGTGGACGCGATCTGACCGACAGCGCTGGCGACGACCGGCACACCGCACCCGAGGTACTCGTACAGCTTCAGCGGCGAGAAGTAGAAGTCATGGCCGAGATCCGGGTACGGCGCAAGTGCGACGTCGAACGACGC
Organism: uncultured Acidimicrobiaceae bacterium; assembly: GCA_963791635.1. Lineage (GTDB taxonomy): Bacteria > Actinomycetota > Acidimicrobiia > Acidimicrobiales > Ilumatobacteraceae > VFMC01. The sequence continues at coordinate 98,051 of CAWBTC010000011.1, read as the reverse complement.
GATCAGATCCGGCATGTCGTCGTGGTCGACGGCGCCGAGCATCACCATGCGATCGGCCACCCCGAACAGCGCAGCTTCGGTCTCGATCGCGGCGCGGGCCGGGCCGTCGCCGGCGATGACCAGTCGTGCGTCGATCCCCCGGGCCTGCAATCCTGCAAGAATCGACGGGAGCGACTCGGCGCCGTGCCAGGCGCGAAGGCCACCCGCGAATCCGATGATCGGGCCGTCGGGAACTCCGAGCTGAGCGCGGCGCTCCGCGGAGACTCGATGCGGCCGGAACCGTGACGGATCGATGCCGTTCGGGCTCACGACGACTCGGCCGGGATCGACACCGAGAGCCACCACATGGTCGACCAACGCCTGGGAGACAACGAGGACCGCCGTTGCGGCTCGGACGACTTCGCCCTCGACGCGAGTGGCAAGGTCGCCGAGTGCACCAGCGCGATAGTGGTCGTGTTCGTCCGCAAGCGGACTGTTCACCTCGACGACGAGCGGGCAGCGCGTCGCAGCAGCCAAGGCGACGCCGGCGGTCGAGAGCAGCGAGAGTCGAACGTAGATGAGGTCGGGCGCGTCGTCGCGAGAGCGGGCCAGGAGCGCGGTGTTGAGCTCGGCGTCGTAGAGCACTCGACGAATGTCCTTCGCGAGCGACGATTCGATCCCTCGGCTCGAGACGAACTCATCGATGCGGGTCCGGGTCTCCTGAATCTCGTCGCTCACGCGGACACGGCACACGTTCGCGGTCGTGTCCGCTGGGTCGGCCCCGGGTTTGACGAGCCGAGGGGCGACAAGATCGACCTCATGGCCCGCACGGGTGAAGGCGGCGATCATCTCGCGGACGTGCACCGAGGCTCCCTTGCGGCCGAGCACGTCGATGCCGGTGTCCGGACAGATGTAGAGCACCTTCACGCCGCCACCCCAGATCGGATCGCAATGGAGAGCTCGTCGAGCATCCGTTCGAGCTCCGCTTCCCACCCGACGTCCCGGACGCGAAAGCGCCGCGCTGCGCGGCGAAGCAGGTTGAACACCCGAGAGTCGGCGAGGCGGCGTTCGAACGTGTCGTCGACCAGGTGCCCAGCGGCTCCGCGATAGCCGGCGACGAATGCGTCTGACAGCGCTGGATGGTGGCCGTGCGTTGTGAGGTAGGTGAGGAAGTAGCCGACGTCGAACGCCGGGTCACCGTTCGCTGTGTCGTCCCAGTCGACGACGCCGACACGGTCAGAGGTGAGCAGGAGTTGGCGGAGGTGGAAGTCTCGGTGCACCCTGGTCACGATCGTTGGACTCGGAGTCGTCTGGAGGAGTTCCATCGCCTCGGCGATCGAAGGTGCGTGCCGGGGCAGCTCTCGTGCGAGCGCCTCGGGCAACGGTCGGATGAGGTCCGAGATGTGATCGGCCATGGTCGCCGTCCGCGCACCGGCGTCGGGCTCCAGAGCGTGAAGCTCGGCGAGCGCCCGGCCGATCCGCGCGCTGTCGCTCACGGTTGGACGGTCGTGGCCCGGCCGCCCTCGCAAGAACGATGTCACCACGACATCGCGCTCTTCGTCGACGAAGTACGGCTCGGGCACATACAGGACCCGGCACGACCTCGTCGCGATCCACAGCCGCTGGAGTTGCTCGTACAGTGCGAGCCCTTGGCCCATCGGCACCGCCTTGGCCGCGACACGCTCGGAACCCGATGCGAGATCGAGCACTCGACATTCCCCTGGCCTGTCGGCGAGGACCTGTTCCGTCCGGAACGATCGTCCCATTCGTTGTGAGACGATGGCGGTGATCTCGAGATCGGTTGCGAGCGCCACGATGTCGGGCTTCATCGGTTCACCGCCGAAGTCGCCAACTCGGCGATGATCTCGGCGGCCCGCTCGTTGCCGAGCTCGAGTGCCCCGCCGGCTCGCCGCATCCGGTCGAGCCTGCGGCGGTCGAGTGCCAACGCCAAGACCGCTTCGGCGAACGCGGTCGCATCGGTGGCCGGGTCGATCACGTCGACGCTTCCCTGGCGCTGCAACAGCGCCGCTCGGTCACCTTGATCATCGAGCGAACGATCGCTCGGAACGAGAACAGCGGGCACCTGGACAAGCCGGATCTCGCTCACGGTGTTGTACCCCGCCTCAGCGATGACGAGGTCGGATGCGGCCATCAACTCGACCATGCGCTGTTCGGACTGCAGCACCTGAGTACACGGCAGGGAGGCGAGACGGTCGATCATCGCCCGATTCCCGTAGTTCGGCCCGAGCACGATCACGTGCTGGAAGCCTTTGATGCGGTCGGCGAGCATCGTGCCTGCTTCCGCAACGAGGTCGAAGAATCGGTCGGCCTGGCGGGCGAAGCCTCCGCCGCCGACCGTCGACGTCAACAGGAAGCCCGGTTCGACACATCGCTGAGCTCGCGTCGCGACGACCACGGCGGGGTCGGGTCGACGGGTGATCGTCCCGACGAAGGTGGTGCGGGGCAGCAACCGGTCTGGAAGCGACGGCGCGAACTCCTCGGCAGGATGGGGGATGATGATGCGATCGATCCGGTCCATGAACGGGTCCCCGTACAGCTCAGCCGACCGTTCATCGGCGCGCCGCCGGAGAACGAACGCGTAGCGGGCGTGGTCGGGGACGTTTCGGGTGGGTTGGACAGGCAGGACGGTGTCGTACACGACGACGTCGGGAGAGACGTCGGCGACGAGGTCGGCCCATGGTCGATCGGTCTCGATGGTGGTGGTGAACGCCGGGTTCCAGAGGCCGTCCGGTGGCGCGGCTGCGAGGTGGAACGCGAGTGTCGGGGCGTCAGCTCTGGCGGCCAAGGCCGTGCCGATGTTCGCGGTGCGCATGAGGTGTCCGAGACCGCGCCGATTGCGAACCTGGAACAACACCCCGCTCATGCCGTCGCTCGCAGTTGACCGACGGCCTCGTCGATGATCCGCAACGCCAGGTCGGGATGGTCGGCAAGCGCCGACCAGCTCTGGGCGATGCGCAGCAAGCCGCATGCTCGATGAAACCGCATCGCCGTTCCGGTGATCTCGAGCCCTCCATGCCGACGGTACGAGCCAGCGAAGGCATCACCGAGCTCCCAGCGTCCAACCCCGTCGTGTTGCGCGATCGTCGCCCAACACCACGCCCCGAGGTAGCCGACATCCCGACCTGGTCCGGCCATCTGGAGTCGATCGAAGTCGATCAGCACCAGCCGGTCTGCAGCTTCGAGGACGTTGCGCGGCGAGAAGTCCCCGTGGCTCACGACGAGGTGTTCCTCGTCGGGTCGGCTCGCGTCGACCCGTTCGACCGCCTCGGCAAACGGTCGACCCAGCGCTGGAACGGCGTCGGCCGTCTTGCGACGCAGCGAGCGTATGAGCCTGTGTGCGTGACGTTGCCGGGGCACCTCCACCTCCGACCGGTGGAGTCGCACGAGGAGCTGGGCGATGTCTTCCATCCGCGGTGACACCGAGCCCAGATCACCGCGCGCGCCAACAGGTGTCCCGGCGACGAACGTCATCGTCAGCCGGGGTCCGGCGAGCGAGAGTGGCTCAGGCATGTGGTGGTGCACCCGGCCGAAGGGGCTGGCCCACAGATCCGTCATCCCGGCGAAGATCGCGGCGGCGTCGGCGTGGAGATAGGTCTTCACGACAGCATCTCTCCCGTCGCACTGCTCGATCGAGACGGAGCGATCGCGGTGTCCGGCATCGACGTTCATGCCCGGCTCCTTGCCGCTTCGCAGAAGACCGATCGCAGCGCGCGCGCAGAGTCGTCAGGATCGAACTCGTCGGCCACGAGCTGCCGACCATTTGCTCCGAGGTAGGCGCGAAGGCTTGCGTCGAACCAGAGCTTCTCGATGGCAACGGCCAGCGAGTCGGCGTCGTCCGGGGGAACGAGGAGCCCGGTGGCGCCGTGGCGAACGACCTCACCGATCCCGATGATGTCGGTCGACACGACGGCGAGCCCTTGTGCCATCGCCTCGACGATCACCGTCGGGAGGCCGTCGCGATCTCCATCTGCGCCGATTCGACACGGCAGGACGAACATCGACGCTCTCTCGTAGCACGCCGCGACCTCGTCGGCTCGGAGCGAGCCGAGGAAGTGGATGTGTTCGCCGATGCCGAGGTCGTCGGCCTGCACGCGGAGCTGCTCGAGCAGTTCGCCTCCACCGACGATCTCGACGGTGAGGTCACGGCACTGGTCGGCCACGGTTGCCGCAGCGCGCAGCAGGGTATCGATTCCCTTCTTCTCCACGAGCCGGGCGACGCACAGGACCGGTCCTGGTTCGGCCGGACGTCGTTTCGGCGCAACAGCAACAGCGTTGCGTACGAGCGACACGGGCACGCCGGACAACCGTTCATGCAGATGGTCGACGTTGAACTGGGACACCGTGACGACGTGGGTGGCAGGTGTGAGCCGCGAGACGAGGTGTGGCGCATGCTCGTCGCTGAAGATGTCCTTGGCGTGGGCGGTGACGGTGAAGGGGAGACCCGACAAGGACGACGCCATGCGTGCGACGTCGGCGGCTGCGGTCGCGAAGTGGGCGTGGATCAGATCGAACCGATCCCGGCGGGCCCGGTCGGCAACCATGCCGGCCTGTAGGAACCGACGACGATCGCGACGACCATCAGTGGCGGCGGTCCGCAGCCAGCGCAACGGGTGCCGTGCGAAGCATCGAGCATGGGCGTGAAGGACGGTTCGGTGAAAAGCCTTCGGCCGACGTGGCAGATATCGCACCTGAGCCGCGATCGTGTCGACGTCAGCGTGGCGGATCCCGCTGTCGTTCGGACCCAGCGCCTCGACTCCGACCGTGACGCCGTTCGCCTCGAGCCCGATGAGCTCGCGGACCACGAAGGTCTGGCTGAGCTGCGGGTAGCGCTTCAGGACATACAACACCTTGGGGTTCGACCTCACGCGGACGGCCTTTCAGAGAGCATGGAGACGGGGAGTTCTTCACGGCCGTTCAATCGGCGGTAGCGACCATCGGCGGCGACCAACGAATGGTGCGTGCCGTCCTGGACGATGCGGCCGCGCTCGACCACGACGATTCGGTCGGCGCGACGGATCGTCGTCAACCGGTGGGCGATGACCAGCGTCGTGCGACCCGACGGCAGCTGGCTCAGCGCCTCGACGATCGTCGCTTCCGATTCGGTGTCGAGCGCGCTCGTCGGTTCATCGAGGATCAAGATCGGTGCGTCACGCAAGATGGCACGGGCTATGGCGATCCGCTGACGCTGGCCACCCGACAGGTCGGCGCCGCGCTCACCGATGACGGTGTCGAGGCCGTTGGGGAGTCGCAACGCGAACTCGTCGACCAACGCCAGTCGAGCGGCCCGTTCGACGGCACCCCGGGTGGCCCACGGCCGCCCGAGCGCGATGTTGTCTCGCAACGTTCCGTGGAGCAGCGTGCAGTCCTGCAGCACCATCGACACCTGGCTGCGAAGCGAGAGCAGGGTGAAGTCGCGGGCGTCGATGCCATCGATCAGCACCACACCGGTCGACGGATCGATCAGTCGCGGAACGAGCGACGCGATCGTGGTCTTCCCTGCGCCCGTCGGCCCGACCAACGCAACAGTCTCGCCCGACTCGATGGTGAGGTCGACGGCATCGAGGACTGGTTCGCGTCCGTAGCTGAACGACACTCCGCGAAACTCGATCCGGCCCGTCAGGCGCGGTGCGAGACGAGCCTCGGGGAGGTCGGTGATGCGGGGTGCCTCATCGAGCACGTCGACGACCCTCGCAGCGGCAGCCATCCCCTTGCTCGTGACGCGGCCGAGCTTCGAGAGCGCCTTCAACGGCTTGTAGATCGAGCCGACATAGCTGACGAAGACCAACAGCTCACCGACCGTCAGCGCTCCCGCCTCGACGCGTCGTGCGCCGAACCACAACACGGCGATGGTCGAGAGCGCCGCAGTCATGTCGACGAGCGGGCTGAAGCGAGCCTGCTGGCGGATGGCATCGAGCCCGGCGTCGAGACTGAGCCCGTTGAGCCGACTGAACAGCACCTGCCGATCGCCCTCGAGCGTGTAGGCCTGCACGAGCGGCATCGCCGAAAGGGTTTCGTTCGTCGTCGAGGCGACGTCTCCACCGGCACGTCGGGCCTGCTTCTCGGCCAGGCGGAGCTTGCGCGTCGCCCGGAACACAACGAGGCCGAGCAGCGGTGTGAGAGCCAAGGCGAGGCCGGCGAAGACCGGGTCGAGCACCACCATGACTGACGCCATGCCGACGAGGAGCATCGCGTTGGGGATGAGGACTGCGAGCGTCTGCACGATCATGTCTTGGGCACGATCGACGTCGCCGGTCACCCGAGTCGTCAGATCGCCGACGCGGTTCTCGCCATGGAACGCGAGCGAGAGCCGGTTGAGGTGAGCAAACACCGCCTGGCGAATGCCGTTGGCCATGTGGAGCCCGCACGACGACAGGATGCGTGTCGACCAGTAGTCGAACGCTGCGGTGGTTGCCACGATGATCCCGAGTGCGACGCACGAGAGGGCAACAGTGTTGCCGGTCGATCGTCCGTCGAGCAGGTCGTCGACGATCCACTTGAGCGGCCACGGACGCGCCAGATTGACCAATACCTCGAGCGCGGCGAGAAGACCGCCCAGCACGAGCGGTCGGCGGTACGGCCCGATGAACGGACGCAGCGACCGAAGCTCGCTCACCTCGACGCCGCGACCGGCACGAGCCGGCTGAGGTGCTTCGCGGCGCGACGGGCACCGTCGAGGCGGATGCCTGCGCGCTCGCAGGCGCCGTCGTCGAGCGATCGGGGTCGGTCGAGCAGCCACGCGATCTCGCCGGCATCGGCGCCCTCGTCCACAACATCGGCGAGGCCGAGGACCGCAAGCCGCGACGCCCGGATGGCTTGTTCTCGGCGCGGGCTCCGCCGTGGAACCAGGATGGGCCGGAGCCCGGCGGCGATGGCTTCAGCGGTCGAGTTGTACCCAGCCATCTGGATCACGGCCCCGGCACGGGCGAAGTACGGCGAACAACCGTCGACGTTGCGGCTGAGCGTGAGGCGGCCTTGCAGATCGGGGTGGCGATCGATCCAGGTCCCGGCGTAGGGGCCGGCCAAGACCGTTCCGCGCCACGGTGGCCGACGGGCGACCAACGATGCGCCGAGGTTGAACGTCGGCTCGCCGTCGCCTCCGCCCCCAGCGGCGATGATCAACTCACACTCGTCGCGTCCAACTCGGCGCGGCGGGGTGGTGGTGACCCAGCCGCAGTAGCGAGGCTTCAGCGGAAGGCCGTACTCGGCCATGTGATCACACAAGGATCGGTCGCCGTAGACGAAGATCGACGAGAACAGTTCGGCGACATCACTCCAGCCGTCTCCGGCGATCTCCGCGTGAATCCGGTCGGCCTCATCGAGGACATCGCGTAGACCCAGCACGACGCTGGCCCCGTTGCGCCGAGCACGCTCGATGCCGGGGCGCAGTTCGCCGGCCGTCCCAAATGGGTGACGATCCACGACGACAACGTCCGGACGCTCGTCACGAACGAAGGCATCGAAGAGGTCGGCGCGTTGCGCGACGGCATCGTGAAATGGCATGGCGTCGTTGGCGTAGGAACCATCGGCTTCCTTCATCAGCGCTGGCACGCGGACGACGTCGAAACCGGTGGCTCCCAGCCACTTCGGCTCGGCCGCCACCCCGGTGAAGATCGTGACCCGACTGCTCGGCTCGCGGTCAACGAGGGCGCAGCCGATCAACACGCTGCGCCGAACATGACCAAGGCCGAATCCGTCGTGTGAAGAAAGCAGGTAGTGGGGCACGACGACAGCATGGGTCCGGCGAGGTCCATTCGACCATCGGACCTTGGTCGTAGCCCGTGGTGTCGGACCGCAACACGTCTGTGTGGCAGGCGCTGCGTGCGCGACCTTCGATTCCTCATCGCGGGCGTGGTCGCCACGGGCGCCTACACCGTTGAGTTCGACGGCTCGGGTGCTTGGTTCTCTCGGTGTCGTGGACCACCGACGACGGTCGCGGACAGCACGTGGCAGTCCTCGAGACGAGCGCTGCGGACTGCTCGACAGCCAACGCGTGAGGTGGTCCTTTCGTTGGCACTCGACCCAGGGGGATGAGCCGAACGGCAGCTCGGGCGCGATCAGCCGGCGAGCCGGCGGCGCACTTCGGCGACATCGGTGGCGAGGCGATCAGCCAGTGCTCGTCCATCGAGCTTGGCGACCGTCGCTCGCTGAGCCACCGCCTCGGCGAGGAGCTCACGAACGAGGTGCGACAGCGTGAGCCCGCGCTCGGCCGCCATCGCGTCCAGACCGCCAGCAAGTTCGCCGGTGAGACGGACCGACAGGTGTCGGTCCTGGCTCACGATCACTTCGGGGGCGTAGGCGATGATCTCGCCCGTCTGCTCCTCGAGCCACTGGATCGCCTTCGGCTTCGCCATCACTGGCCTCCACTTTCGCGTTCGATTGCGTGCGTGATGGCGACTGCGATGTCCACGGCGAAGGACCGGTTCGGGTCGAGTTGGTCCGTCCCGGAGATCAGTGCTCGCAGGTCGATGAAGATCCGCTCCGGGTCTGCTCCCGTGAGGACGACGCCGTCTTCTGGGACCAGTCGAGACCTTCAGCCATCGTGTGACACTGTAACACGCCGGGTCTCCGAACGGGCACCGGCGGCCGACGGGCAGCGAGGTGATCGCTAACCACGATGCCATGACCGGCGGGGGCGTCCAGAACTGCCTGGTTCGGCTTGATGCCGTGCGTTTGAACACTCGGTGCGGGCATTGCGAGCGAAATGCCGAGTCTCCGATCAGCGGTTCCGCTATCCTTACATGCAGCCACAGGTAAGGAGCATTGATGGAAATCGCAGCGAAGATGAGCTCGAAAGGTCAGATCACGGTCCCGAAGGCGGTCCGTGACGCGCTCGGTATCGGCGAAGGAGACAACGTGGTCTTCCGCGTCGAGGGCAATCGTGCCGTGCTCGCTCGCACGCCGGACTTCCTGTCGCTGGCCGGAACGATCAGGGTCCCGGCAGCCCGGCGCAACGTAGCCTGGGACGACGTCGTCCGTAAGACCCGCTCAGCCCGTGCGGACGCACGCCGATGACGGCGTTCGTCGACACGAACATCCTCGTCAGACACCTCACCGGTGACCCGCCAGCGATGGCCAGGCGAGCCACCGCATTCCTCGCCAGCCAGCCCGAGCTGTACCTCGCCGACCTGATCGTCGCCGAGACCGTGTACGTGCTCGAGTCGTTCTACGAGGCCCCCCGAGACCAGGTCGCCACTGCGATGCGGTCGCTCATCGCGATGCGCTCGATGATCACGGTCGATCCAGCACTGTTGCTTCGAGCCATCGAGGTCTACGAGCTCGATCGGTTGGACTTCGCCGAGGCGTACCTCGTGGCATGCGCAGAGAGCGCAGGCGTCGGCACGATCGCTTCGTTCGCCAAAGCCATCGATCGAGTCACCACCGTGACTCGGGTGGAACCTTGATCCGAGCCGCACTGCCGATAGGCACGGGTTGGAGGACTTGCGGGAGGCGTCCTTCCGGGGAGTCGGTTTCGGGTCGGGGTGGTTGCAGGCCGAGCCGACTGATAGCAGAATGCAAGCATGCCGAATGTGTTGGTCAGAGATCTTCCGGAGAACGTCCACGCGAACCTGCAGCGGCGCGCAGAGGCGGAAGGCAAGTCGTTGCAGCAGTACCTGGCGGGTGAACTGACACGACTCGCCAGCACCCCGACGATCCACGACGTCCTCGATCGCATCGGACGCCGACGCGGCGGAAAGGTCGGATTTGCAGCCGCGGTGCATGACCTCGATGACGAACGCGGGGAAGGTTGATCGTCGTCGACGCGTCGGTGATGGCCAACCTCGTCGGTGACGATGGACGAGCCGGACAGCTGGCACGAGCCCGCGCCTCACAGGAAGCCCACTGGGCGGCCCCGGACCTCGTCGACGTCGAGACCGTTGCCGTTCTCCGGAAGCGATGGCGAGCGGGCGACCTCACCGCGCGGCGGTTCAAAGCGGCCGTCGACGACCTTCTGGCACTGCCGATGGATCGGTTCCCGACGGGTCCGCTGATGGTCCGCGCCTACGAACTGCGCGCCAGCGTCACCCCTTACGATGCCGCCTACGTGGCACTCGCCGAGTCACTCGACTACGCCCTCGTCACTGCCGACGCCAGGCTCTCGCGGGCGCCGGGCATCCGATGCCGAGTTGAGGCTCTAGGTATCTGACCGGCACCGAGCTGCCGATCGGGGACGCAGCCGATCGGTCGGCCGAGGAGGCGGGTCCGAGGCTCAGCTCTGCACGCTCGTGGTTTGGTGTTCCGGGGTAGACGAAGGTCTCGGTCCGGGCGGTCCAGAGGGCTGATGTCGACCTCGACAGGTGCCAACTCAGGAAGACCACCAATCGTGAGTCGCTTCGACACCAGGGCTGACACAGCTGGTCGGAAGGCCGGATCGAACATCGCGGCGCCATCGCAGTGGTAGCCACAGGAGCGCCCGATGAAGACGAGATCCATGTGCTTCTGACCAGGTACTTCGTGGTGCCCCCCTCGGACGCGAACCGAGAACCTGCGGATTCAGAGTCGCCCCAGCGCCGTGCCAACGAGTGTTGTTGTGTCACGTCGCACCTGCTCAGAGCGGGTGCAGCAGTCCAGACTGTACCGTCCGTCCCATCCTGTCCCAGCACGTTTCGCGGCAAAATTCGCGGCAAGGCCTGCACGGGGCCTGCGGACTCCGTGATCTGCAGTGCGTCACGGAGACGTGTCGGACCCCTTCGTCGCGGTGGTCGGCGGCGTGCTCGATCCGCTTCTGAGTTTGCGGATCCGTGCGATCTTGCGGTCGGTGTCGGATCGGCGGATCGGGTCGGTGATCCGACCGAGGCGCACCCCGGCGAGGAGGTAGGCGAGGTCGTCGGCTCGTTCTTCGACGGTGACCACTTCGATGATCTCGATGGTGCCGCCGACCTCGCGGACCACGATGCGGTACTCGGGATGGCCGGCTGTCTCGACGACCACCTTGCCGCAGTCGCGGAGGTCACCCGTCTTGGCGTAGTGCTTCAGTGGTGTCGGTCGGAGTGTGCCCTGGTCGAGTGCCTTCAACGCGGTGAACACGCTTCGCAGCACCGGGGCGGCGCGCTCTCGGATGCCATGGAGGTCGTCGATGGCCGCATTGGTGAACTGGACGCGAGTGAACGGCGACGAACCTGGCTCGGTCCGTTGGCCAGGCGTCGACAGCGTGTCGAGGTCGATGCCGAACTCGTCGGCAACGTCACGCAACGAGGTGCGCTCTCCGCTGTCGGCGGCGTCTCGCTCGTGGATCCGCTCTGCGATCACCAAGTCCTCGGCGATGTCGAGCAGGAGGCGGAACGTCTCGTACGGCATGAGCACGGCGTCGGGGTGTCGGCGATCACCGAAGACCACAGGGGAGGCCTCGATGCCTTCGGAGCGGAACCGCGCCACGTGGCCGGTGAGGTGCTTGCGAGTATCGCTGACCGTCTCGGTCGTGACCGATGTGTACGCGTTCATGTACACAAAGTTACCCCAGCTGCCGGGATTGTCCAGCAGGTTGCACCCGCTTCGTGGGCGCCCCGTGTGTGGTTCACCTCGAGGTCGGTCCGTTGATCCTCGATGAAGTCACCACGCTGCATTCGGCCGGCCTCGCAGGCTCGCCACGGTCAGAAGCGCTCGCACGGAGCACGAGCCCGGTTACTCCGGCAATCGCGCCGGACCGGCTCGGGTTATGCCGGTGATCGACACCCGCTTCGTGCTCGGATTAGTCCATCGCCGGAGACCGTCAGGCGTCATACGGGGGTGACCGTCTCCCCGGGCATATCTGCAGTTGCGAGCGGGTCGTGGCAGTTGATCGCCCCGCACATATCGGGCACGATGGGGCGGGTCCCAATGGCGCTCGAAGCGTGTTATGCAGCGAATCGAAGTGCCGAAGTGCGCGGCCTCGCGACGACTCGGCGCTCGTTACGGGACTCGGAGATCCCCGTCCGCCCCAGTCGGTGCCCAGCACTGTCCAAGGCGCTGCCGAGCGATGTGGCGACCTGATGGTCCGCGTACGTCGAACACGCAGCGTTCTGCAGCACCGGGTGATCGAAGAAGGCAGCCAGTTGCCGAAGCACCCGTTCGTACATGCCAGGGAGTTGCGCAGCGAGATCGTCGACCGCACCGAGCCCACGGTGTTCGCCGAGTCGCAATCGATGTTCTATCCGGCGGACGCTCGCGCCTGACCATGTTCTCGAACGTGACACGGTTTCTTGGACACTTCGCTACAGATCGGAGGAACGCTGGACGGTCCGGCCGCTGCAGCGAAGGGAACGCCCGACGCCATCCGGTGTCTGGACCCGACTCTGGGTAGGCACGATCTACAACCAAAGCTCACCTGTAGTCGGCACCACCTCGCCGCCGGCCATCGAATTCCCTCGTTGTCGTCAGGGCTTAAGTTGGTTGGCCAAGTCGACGAGTGCACCGGCGCGGCCAGCTGCCGACGATGCTGGGTCAATCCCGGGGGCGGCCACGCCGGCCGCCTTTGAAGCTTCTATCTCGGCTTGCACCTTCGCACCCTGCTCCCGCACCGCCGAAGCCAACGCCGTTAGGTTCGTTTCGGCGATGAGTTTGAGCAATCGCTCGCGCATTGCTTTCACGAATGACACGCCACCTGAGCCAACGATGAGTGACGCCGGGATCAGCTTGAATGGGCTGTACCCGCGCACGGTCCTCGTCGACGCGGGCTTCGGATCGACCGCGGCGACGACCACCGTTCTCACCTCAGGGCCGAGGAAGTAGAGAAACGCCATCGCTGCCACGCCACCGATGAACACCGAGGCCCAGGTGCCGATGTCGAAGTACTTTCGTCCCGCACCTTCGAACTTCCCAAACCTCTCGACCAGGCCAGAGTCGCCATGGCGGTCGAGAACCAGGTCGTAGACGAATCCACCCAGCATCCCGCCGATCGCGGCGATAGCGATGGCCCATCCCCAATTCGTTGTGACGTTGATCATGCTTTGCCCAGCCCTTCGTGATCGACGGTGCAGGACAGTAGCTGATCGGATGAGCAACGGATTTACGAGCTGGAATCGCCCTTTGTTTGGTGAAGGCACTTTGTGTGCCCCGGGCTTCGGGCGAACAGGTTGCTTGATCGTGGGCTGGATCGTCGGCGTGGCGGCTCTGGAGTGCGGGGGCAGCTACGTCAGCTTGTTTAGGTCGGCCTGGATTCCGGCCGCCCGAAGCTCTCTGCCGAGTCGGTACTGCCAGCCACCACCTGCGTCTGCCTCGATGTAGAGCAAACCGTTCACGTCGGAGGGCAACTCGACTCCTGGCTCGTATAGCACCGCCACTCGGCTGCGCCCAAGCTTGCCGAAGAAGTAGCCCAGCTCAAACACGACATTTTGCCTAGCTCGTGCGAGCTGGTCACCGCCGCGGAGCCCTCCCATATCGTCGCCCGTAAGGAGCACTACCGCAAAGCCGACTTGGTTGGCGTGGTCCTCGAACTTCTCGATGATCGTGCGGCCCTTGTCGGCCTGCTCGTGCAGGATGATTGGCTTGAGACCGGTCAACTTGTGGACGGCTCGGGCAACGGTCTGCTTCAGCCCGTCTGCTCGCCCGTGCACGACGAAGACAGCGTCCCCGCGGGAATCAGCCACCGAGGCCCCGGAGACCTGCTGGGTCCTGTGCGACTCGTAGAGCGGAAGCTGAGCGACAAGCGATTCGAGTCTGCGTAGCCGGCCACCGACGTTTCCACGGAAGGTACCTACCTTCTCGTGGAACGGCGGCTCCCCGCCGTAGACGAAGAAGCTTGGCTCGGCGCTATAGACGTCAGCCGGCTTGGTCGTCGTGAACGACCTCCGCAGCAATGTTGTGTTGAACTCGTCCCAAGTACGGTAGAGCTTGCGGACGTCACCGAGTTCGGCCTCAGACCCGATCTGCCGATCCACCAGCTCTTGACCGATCGCCGCACGCTCGGCCAGCTGAGTTTCGAGGTCGGCACGAGCCAACGTCAGTTCAGGTTCAGGCTCCGGTACTGCGGCACGGATCTCGGTTTGCGCGTCGCCACCGGGTGCAAGGCTACGTCGGAGGTGTCACAGAATCGGCTACTCCGACTTTTCGGCCCTCATCGCACCCATGTAAGTGCCTGCTCAGCGTCAAATTGCGGATGGGACAGGCCTACGAGGTGAGCCGCCCGAACCCGCAAACACGAACGCGCGGCGGTTCGGCGCCCGATAACGCGCGCCGCTGGACCCGCACAGAACAGCCAGAGTGCGGCGCTCTCGGGCTCGGCTCCGTCCGCCTTACTCCGGCCCTTGGGAGCGGTGCCCGAGCCCGAACGGCGTTCGAGCTGTCGTCTCTCGCGTCGCCACGATTCGGCTGCCCGTGCTTGCTGTCGCGAGCGCTCGTAATGCCCGGTATGTGCGCTCTGCGCAAGGCGCGAGAGGCGACTCAGCGGATGGATCGGTAGCCGTGTTCGGCGAGCCAGGCTCGAGCTCGTCCGAGGCGGCGGTCGTCGCGCCAACGATGCCAGCGGGTGTACTCGTCGTCGTTGCGGCTCAGCTCGTCGTGGAAGCGTCGAAACGCTCCAGTCCCGGCGATCGCGTCGTGGAGACGACCGGCCAGTCGAGGATCGGTGACCGTCGTGATGAAGTCCTCCATCGTCGCGTAACCCGCCCGAGGGCCCTGCCCCGGTACGGGCAGCCACCGCTGCTCGTCATCGGGATCGAAGTCGTCGGGTTCTTCACCGATGTCGAGCAGTTCGGCCGGCCACACCGTCGCGGTGTCGACGTCGAGGTAGGCGACGCTGGCGACGGACTGATCGAGTGCTTCACCGAGATCATCGAGTTCGACGGTGAGCGCGGTCAACGTCGACATTCCCGACACGACATGTTCGAGTTCGTCGATCAGTTCCCGATCCCCGACCCAGCCGCGCCGCCGAAGCGCCTCGATCAGCCTGAACGCTGCGTCGGCAAGTGCGGCCGAGTCCGAGCATCGAAGGATGGCTTGGCCGGCGTGCTGAAGAACGTCCTGGGCGATGTCGTCGGCCAGGACCCTTTCGACCGCGGCGGGATCCGTGCCGGCTTGCCGGATCTGCTGCAGCCAGACGTCTCGGCTCATCGCTCACCATGCCAAGTGGTGTCCACACCCGGAGGCTAGATCGACCGTCCGGCCCGCGCGCCGACCCGAGGGGTGGCAGCGCATAGCTCGCAATACACGGGTGATCGCAGTGATCGACCTCGACCGTCGGTTGAAGACGGCCTCGAACCGTCAAGACTCCAGAAGTCGGCCGAGAACGCCTTGCATCACATCCTCCATCAGGGCAATCGGCGCTCCTGACCGTGTTCGGCCAGACGTCGGGTGCGCTGCGTAGCGCTGGGCGCAACGGAGCGCACAACACACCCCTGTGACGCGCCGGATCTGCCGCTCTGCTCGCTGGACAACGCGGGACGCGTCGGGCACTCTGCTCAGGTGTTTCACGCCGAGATTCGGCTGCATGCGGTCACGGAGGACGTCTCGCCGGAGGAACTACGCGCCTTCTACAAAGCGAACGAATGCCCGACGCTCGACGAGATCCTCGATCGATCTCCATCCCTTCGACTCGGCACCACCGAGATCGCTCTACCTGAAAGTGAAGGTGCGCGTGGCCCGGTCGGCTTCGACAGCCGGTTCGAGCCGAGCACCGGCACGATCTCGCGATCGATGTACCTGCGGTAGTTGTACAGCGTCGAGTCCGACCGGCCCAGACCGGCGAGGTGTTCCATCCACCGTTCGAGCAACTCGGCGAGCGTCGGATCGTTGGCGCCCACGCGGCCGGCGGCGACCGCCACCTCGAGCTCGGCGAGCGCTGCCTTGGCCTCGCGCTTCGACACGCCCTTCACGGTTCGGATCACGCGGCGGTATGCCCCGGTGTCCGGATCTCGTCCCGCGGCCACGCTCAACTCCCACGTGCCCTGCGCCCGCTCACGCATCGTCCCCATGTTCGACCCACCCTTTCGCGGCAGATTCGCGGCACGGACTGTAGCGGGGGAGGAACTCTGGTCTCAGAAAGCGCTTCTGACCAGGTACTTCGTGGTGCCCCCCCTCGGACTCGAACCGAGAACCTGCGGATTAAGAGTCCGTTGCTCTGCCATTGAGCTAGAGGGGCGAATGTGGCGGTCCGGCAGTGTAGGGATCCACACCACCGGCCGACAACGTGCGGCCGTGAGGCCTCGGGTGACCGACGGGACTCGAACCCGCGACAGCCAGTACCACAAACTGGAGCTCTACCAACTGAGCTACGGCCACCATGAAGGGTGCACAGTCTGCCAGACGCGCTGCGGACTTCCACCAACGGTTCCGGCGTCTGGCGGGCTCCTCTTCGGGTGATTCGCCTCGGCGCGATCCGCGAGTTCGGTGGCCGATCGATGCCGTTCTCGCAGCGTTGCGAAGCGTCGCCAACGCACCCGTTCACGATGGATTCCGTGGTGAGCTAGGCTTGTTGGAACGTGATTCGAAAAGGAACCAACATGAGTGCAACGGAATCCATCCGACACGACGAACTGGTCGCCCGAGCTCGGCAGATCACCGCCCGCGAACTCCAGGTGTACATCACGAGGACCGCTGGTTCACAGCGCGCGACCGAGCGAGCCCGCAAGGTGCTGCCGCTCGGCGTCCCCTCGAGCTTCCAGGCATACGACCCGCATCCCATCGTCGTTCGCCGCGCGCAAGACGCATGGATGGAAGACGTCGATGGGAATCGGTACGTCGATTACGACATGGGCTACGGCGCGCTCTTCTCCGGCCACTGCCACCCGCTGGTGCGCCAGGCCGTCGAGCGTCAACTCGACAACGGCACGCTGTTCGTCACCCCGTGCGAGATGAACGCCGACGTGGCCGAGCTGCTCGCCGAGCGATACGGACTCCCGATGTGGCGGTTCACCAACTCCGGCACCGAGGCCACGATGGACGCCATTCGCGTCGCCCGCGGCGTGACCGGTCGCGAAAAGCTCGTGAAGGTGGAAGGCGGCTACCACGGTCACCACGACGAGGTGATGATCTCGATGAAGCCGAAAGTGGAGCTCGCCGGCCCGGCTGACAACCCGACGCCGATCCCTGCCACAGCGGGCATCACCCAGGCGGTGCTCGCGCGACACCCTCGTCATTCCCTACAACGATCCCGAGGCGCTCGAGCGCGTGCTCCGCAGCGGCGAAGTCGCGGCGTTCATCGTCGAACCGGTGATGGAGAACATCGGCATCTGCATGCCGCAGCCCGGCTATCTCGAGGCCGTGCGCGAGATCACCCGCAAGTACGGCACGATGCTGATCTTCGACGAGGTGAAGACCGGCATCACCGCCGGCTGGAGCGGTGCCACCGGCGTACTCGGTGTGCAGCCAGACCTCGTCTGCCTCGCGAAGAGCATCGGAGGCGGTCTGCCCGTCGGCGCCTTCGGCGGCTCGCAGGAGTGCATGGACCAGATCACGACCGGCAAGGTGTTGCATCTCGGCACCTACAACGGCAATCCGCTGTGCATGGCTGCGACCAAGGCCGTGCTCCAAGACATCTGCACCCCGGAGGTGCAGCACGCCGTCAACGCGCTGAACAGCAAACTCGTGGCCGCCTGCCAGAACACCATCGACATCGCTGGTCTCCCGGCGCACACGGTGCAGTTCGGGGCGAAGGGATGTGTCACCTGGTCGGAAGAGCCGATCAAGAACTATCGCGACTACAAGGCCACCGACTTCGATCTCGCCTTCGCCCAGTGGATGCACGGCATCAACCGCGGCATCCTCTTGCCGCCCGGCCTCGACGAGCAGTGGCTCATCTCCGTGTTGCACAGCGAACACGATGCGATGCGCTACGAGTCGGTGTTCCAGGAGTTCGTCGACGAACTCGTCGCATGACGTCGGGCCGACTGTCGGTCAGCTCCAGCTGCGCTCTTCGCGGTATCGGTAGGTGCTGACCGGCGTGCTCCAGCGGCGGCTGCGACCCATGCGGGTCGACGCCATGAACAACGCCAGACCGATGCCGGCGAGCACGAATGCCGCGAAGAGCGTGAGTCCGAGGCCGGCGTCGGCCATCACCGCCGGCGTGCGCGCCCACGCGCTGTCGTCGAGCAGCGGCGGGATGAACTTGGGCAGCACGTAGCTGAAGATGATCGCGAGCGCCGCCAAGGCCACCAGGCCGATGCCGAGCGTACGGAACAAGGCGCCGCGCTCGGGTCGAGCCAGGAAGCACAACACGAAGAAGACGATTGCGGCCACACCGCTCACCGGCACCAGCCAGCCAAGGATCCCGTCGATCAGCTCGAGCGACCCGATGGTGGGCACCACCACCTGCAGCGGCTGGAGCGCACCGGCCCGCTCGTCGCGAGTGATCTGGATGAGCTGCTCGGGCGTGAGGACCACGGGACCGGTGAGGTCGCCGATCAGCACGGCGTGGGCATCGGTGAGCATCTGGCCGAACAGGGGCGCACCTGCCGGCGCGGCGGCGACGGTCGCGATGTTCTGGCGCACGACCGCCGCGCCGGTGGGATCACCGGGGTACATCACGTCGGCCGTCGCGTCGGCGACCACTTTTATCGCTTCGCGCTGCACCTCCTCGTCTTGCATGATCGACTCCGCCTGCTCGGCGGTGCGACCGGGTGAGAACGCAGTGCGATGGAGCAGGAAGCCGCTGATCGCCAGGCACGCAAACGCGAAGGCGACACCGAAGAGCAGACCGGCAAATGAACGACGCACGAGCCCATTGTGACGCATCCGCCGTCCGGACCAAGCATGCGACCGGCGTGTTGCCGTATCGAGCGCACTCGAGCCCACTCGAGCGCACTGAACGGGTGGGTGAGCGCGGAGGGGGAGCAGCCGTAGGGTGGCCGTCATGGCAGGCAGGCGACAGAGCTTCACCCGCATGCTCGGGCGCGCATCACTGCTGAAGTGCCCGTGGTGCGGGTCGCGTCGCTCCTTCGTGCGCGGCTGGTTCACGCGCTACGACCGATGCCGCACGTGCGGCATTGCCTGGCACCGAGAGGAAGGGTTCGAGCTCGGTGCGGTCACGGTCAACATGATCGTCACGTTCGGCGCACTCGCGATCGCGATGACTGTGGGCTTCGTCGTGACCGCTCCGGACATCCCCGTGGTGCCGCTCGTACTGTCGCTGATCGCGGTCGCGCTGGTGGCGCCGGTGCTCATCTACCCGTTCACCTACACGATGTGGTTGGCCTTCGACCTCGCGGTCCACCCGCCGGAGCCGATCGAGCTCGACGACGCGATGGCGGCGGTCGCCTCCGGTGATGCCGGTGCTGGTACGCCCATCGCTCGCGCCGGTCAGCGGCGCAAACGCTCCACGTAGGCCTGCGCCGACGCCCGACCCTCGGCATCCCGGAGACCGGCGAACAGGCCGTCGGCATCGGCCCAGCTGCGGCCGGTGCCGACCATCGACTCGGTGACCGCGTTCACGTGTGCCTTGGTCTCCAGCAGTGCGAGTTTGGGCTTGGCCAACAGTGTCTGCACGAGCGCTTCCACCTCGGCGTCGAGCTGTTCGTCGTCGACGACGCGATTGAGAAAGCCGCTGCGGAGCGCCTCGTCGGCGTCGAATGGACGGCAGGTCATCACGAGTTCCTTGGTGAGCGCCGGGCCGATCTCGCGCACGAGGCGCGGGATGCCTCCCCATGCGAGCGGGATGCCGAGGTCGACCTCGGGGATCGAAAATCGCGCGGTGCGAGCCGCGATCCGCAGGTCGCAGCCGGCAGCCACGATGAGTCCGCCGCCCACGCACCAGCCGTGGAGGCGAGCGACGGTGACGGCGCGCATCTCGTCGAGCGCACGACCCATGCGCCATCCCTGCTGGCGATCTTCGGCCGGCGCCGACGAGGCGAACGCCGACAGGTCGGCGCCGGCGGAGAACGACCGACCTGCACCGCTGACCACCACGACCTTGAGATCGTGGTGCTCGTCGAACCAGCGGGCGGCGAGCTCGATCTCGTGGAGGGTGTGGGTGCTCAGTGGGTTGAGCTTGTCGGGCCGGTTGAGTGTGAGGCTGCCGCGTGGGCCGTCAGCGGTGACGGCGATGGTGTCGAAGTCGGGGGCCTGCGTCGTGCTGGTCATGTCCGCGGACCCTACTTCGACCCCCGTGCGGACTCGTTCGAACCCCGTTGTGCCTCGGGGACCGGTTCCATGGAGATTTCGGTGTTCGATGCTTGATCGAACGTTCGTTCGTAACTACAGTCATGTCGTTCGACCAACCACCTCCCTCGGATCAGGCACCATCAGGCCCGATCGGGACCGACCGACAACCACTGACAACCACCGACAACCACCGACACAGCGACCGTGTCACACCCACTTCGTATGGTGCCCATCACAACCATCGGGTCGTCAACGGCCCCCGTCCCGGTCGCCGGGACACCCCATCAGCAACTACTCAGCAACTACACGGCAAGTACCCAGCAGGCAGGAACGGAGCAGACGATGAGCAACAACAACGACCGCGAGAAGGCACTCGACATGGCCCTCGCCCAGATCGACAAGCAGTTCGGCAAGGGATCGATCATGCGCATGGGCGAAAAGACGACGCTCGGCATCGATGTCATCTCCACGGGCGCGCTGTCGCTCGACCTCGCCCTCGGCGTCGGCGGCCTGCCTCGGGGTCGCGTCGTCGAGATCTACGGTCCGGAGTCTTCGGGCAAGTCCACCCTCGCCATGCACGTCGTGGCAGAAGCCCAGCGCAATGGCGGCATCTGTGCCTACATCGACGCCGAGCACGCGATGGACCCGATCTACGCCAAGGCGATCGGCGTCGACATCGATCAGCTCCTGATCTCCCAGCCCGACACCGGCGAGCAGGCGCTCGAGATCGCCGACATGCTCGTGCGCTCCGGCGCCATCGACGTGCTGGTGATCGACTCGGTGGCAGCCCTCACGCCTCGCGCCGAGATCGAGGGTGAGATGGGCGACAGCCATGTCGGCCTCCAGGCCCGCCTCATGAGCCAGGCGCTGCGCAAGCTCACCGCCAACCTCAACAAGACCAACACGATCGCGATCTTCATCAACCAGCTCCGTGAGAAGATCGGTGTCATGTTCGGCTCTCCCGAGACCACGCCAGGTGGTCGGGCGCTGAAGTTCTATTCGTCGGTCCGTCTCGACATCCGTCGCATCGAGTCGATCAAGGACGGCACCGAGGTCACCGGTTCACGGACCCGTGTGAAGGTCGTGAAGAACAAGGTGGCCCCGCCGTTCAAGCAGGCCGAGTTCGACATCATGTACGGCAAGGGCATCAGCCGTGAGGGATCACTGCTCGACATGGCGGTCGACATGAGCATCATCAAGAAGTCCGGCGCCTGGTTCACCTACGACGGTGAACAGCTCGGCCAGGGTCGCGAGAACGCGAAGAACTACTTGTTCGAGCACCCGGAGGTGATGATGGAGGTCTCCGACAAGGTCCGTCGTCAGGCCGGCCTCGGCGACGATGAGTTCACCGAGGTCGACGAGGCACCTCTCGGCATCGAGATCGACGTCGAGAGCTGACGAGCGAGTGAGGGTCGGGCCGATGGGCGCCCCGGCACACCTCAGCCTCGTCACGTTGGGGGTTGCCGACATCGCTCGGTCGACCGCCTTCTACGAGGAGTTGGGCTGGCAGCGGTCCGATGCCAGCGAGGAGTCCATCACCTTCCTCCGCCTGGGGACACCAGGCGGAGGGTGGGTGGTCCTCGGTCTGTACGGTGCGGCGGATCTCGCCGACGATGCCCTTCAGTCGATGCCGCCCGGCGGATTCCGTGGGGTCACCTTGGCGAGCAACCAGGGCTCGCGGGAGGAGGTCGATCGGGTGTACGCGACCTTCGTCGCCGCGGGAGCGGTGGCGGTGAAGCGGCCCGAAGCCGTGTCCTGGGGCGGCTACTCGGGCTACGTCGCCGACCCTGATGGTCATCTGTGGGAGATCGCCCACAACCCCTTGTCGCCGGAGTGGGCCGCACCCGCTTGCTGACCGGCGCCCAGACCGGTCGGCCTCGGTAGCCTTCATCGATGTGACCAGCAGCCCTCGCAGCTACATCGTGCACACGTATGGCTGTCAGATGAACGAACACGACTCCGAGCGTCTCGCCGGATTGTTCGACGCCGACGGTCTCGTGTCGGTCGACCACGACGACGACGCCGACGTCGTCGTGCTCAACACGTGCTGCATCCGTGAGAACGCCGACAACAAGCTCTACGGCAACCTCGGCCACCTGAAGCGGTGGAAAGAGGCCAAAGCGGGGCGCCAGATCGTGGTGGCCGGATGCCTGGCGCAAAAGGATCGCGACCTGGTGCAGAAGAAGGCGCCGTGGACCGACGTGGTGCTCGGCACACACAACGTGCACCGGGCCTCCGAACTGCTGCATCACGCGTCGGCATCCGGTCCGATCACCGAGATCTTCGACCAGGCGGTGATCGACGATCACGCACTCTTCCCGTCGGCCCTGCCGGCACACCGTGAGACCTCGTACAACGCCTGGGTCACGATCCAGATCGGGTGTGACAACTCGTGCGCGTTCTGCATCGTCCCGTCCGTGCGCGGCGTGGAGATCAGCCGCCCGTTCGACGACGTGGTGGCCGAGGTGCACGATCTCGTCGGTCAGGGCGTCACCGAGGTGACGCTGCTCGGACAGAACGTCAACAGCTATGGCCGCGACCTGCAGCTCGCCCAGCGCCGCGACGGCGACGCCGACGCGAAGCTGCGCCCGCTGTTCGCCGACCTGATCACGGCGGTCGCTTGTGTCCCGGGCATTCGCAGGGTGCGTTTCACCAGTCCGCACCCGAAGGACATGCGCTCCGAGACGTTCGCTGCGATGGCGGGCTCGCCGGCGGTCTGCGAGCACCTGCACTACCCGCTGCAGAGCGGCTCCGATCGGGTGCTGTCGCTGATGCACCGCGGCTACACCGCCTCGCGCTACCTCGAACGGCTGGCGAAGGCACGGGAAGCAATCGACGACCTCGCGGTCAGCACCGACATCATCGTCGGTTTCCCGGGTGAGACCGACGACGACTTCGCCCGCACTCTCGAGGTGGCCGCTGCCGCCGAGTACGACTACGCGTACACCTTCATCTTCTCGCCTCGCGATGGCACGGAAGCTGCGACGTTGGTGGAGCACTTCGTCGATCCAGCCGTGGTCGGCGAGCGCTTCGAACGGTTGCGGATCGTGGTGGAGCGCAGTGCGATCGCCAAGCACCGTGCCCGCATCGGTCGTGTCGAAGAGGTGCTCGTCGAGGGACCGAGCCGCAAGGACCCGACGGTCGTCTCGGGGCGCACTCGGCAGAACAAGCTGGTCCACTTCACGCCGCCGCACCCCGTTCGCATTGGTGCATACGCCACCGTCGAGGTCACGGGCGCGGCCCCACATCACCTCACCGGTGAGTTCCGCGAGCTGATCGCCGAACCGTCGCACAAACGACGGATCGCGGTTGCTGCGTCCTGATCGGTCTGTGTCGATGACGCCGGACGGTCTGCCGCCGGTCGTCGTGCTCGGGCCCACGGCGAGTGGCAAGAGCGACGTGGCGATGGCACTCGCGACGGCGGTGCCAGATCGCTTCGAGATCGTCGCGGTCGATGCGATGCAGGTGTACCGCCAGATGGACATCGGCACCGCCAAGCCGACCTCGGCCGACCGAGTGGCGGTGCCGCACCACCTGCTCGATCTCGTCGATCCAGATCACGACTTCGCGGTGGCCGAGTTCGCAGCTGCGGCCGCGGCGGCGCTGACCGACATCGAGCAGCGTGAGCGACGGCCGCTGCTGGTCGGCGGAACCGGGCTGTACCTGCGAGCGATCACCGACCCGATGGAGATCCCGGGCACGTGGCCCGAGATCCGATCAGGGCTCGAAGCACGGGCGGAGACAGAGCCGATCACCCGCCTGCACGACGAGCTCGCAGCGCTCGATCCCCTTGCTGCGGGGAAGATGGAGCCGAGCAATGCGCGCAGGGTGATTCGTGCGCTCGAAGTGTGCCTTGGCTCTGGTCGACGGTTCAGCTCGTTCGGACCCGGCCTCGACACCTACCCAATGGTGCCGTTCTTGCAGTTCGGCTTGCGATGGCCCCGAGCCATGCTCGCACGGCGGATCGACGAGCGCGTCCATCGGATGGTCGAGACCGGCCTGGTCGGTGAGGTGTCGCGGTTGGTCGAAGAGTTCCCCGCTCTGTCTCGCACCGCCCGCCAGGCACTCGGGTACAAAGAGCTGATCGATCACCTGAACGGGCACACGAGCCTCGAGCAGGCAGTGGCCCAGGTCGTGGTGCGCACCAGGCAGTTCGCGGTCCGTCAGGAACGGTGGTTCCGTCGCGACCCTCGCATACGCTGGATCGACATCCACGACGATCCCGTCGCCGAGTCGGTGCCGGCGATCGAACGCCACCTCGCTCACCAGACACGCACCTGACACGCACCTGATCGGATCCCGTCGTGACGGCCCTGCACCTCACCAAACACCACGGACTCGGCAACGACTTCCTCGTCGCGTTTCACCCGCAGGTGGATCCCGTCGATCTGCCGGCGTTGGCGATCCGCCTGTGCGATCGCCGTCGTGGGATCGGTGCCGACGGCTTGTTGATCGCGCAGAGCGATCCGAATCACTCCGCGCGGATGTGGCTCTACAACGCCGACGGCAGCCGCGCAGAGATGAGCGGCAACGGCATCCGCTGCTTCGCGCAGGCGCTCGCGGCGCGCCGCGGTGACCTCGACCCATTGATGATCGTCACCGATGCGGGCCTGCGCCGGGTGCAGCTCTTCGCCACCGATCGCGCCGACACCATCGAAGCGAGCGTCGACATGGGCGAGATCGTGCCCGGCGTCGAGCCCGACGGATGGGCCGGGGTCGGTTGCCATCCCGACCGGCCGGTCCTTCACCTCTCCACCGGCAACCCGCACACCGTCGTGGGCGTCGACGACATCGGCGCTGTCGACCTGCGCCTTCTCGGCGAGCAGGTGCCCAACACCAACCTCGAGATCGTGGAGCCAGGCGACGAGCCGAACGTGATCCGGATGCGCGTCCATGAGCGCGGCGCCGGCATCACCGAGGCGTGTGGCACCGGGGCATGTGCGAGCGCCTTCGCCGCGCGAGCGTGGGGCCTCGTGCCGGCGAGCGCGGCGGAAATCGTCGTGCAGATGGACGGCGGTCGCGCGAAGGTTCGTCTCGACGAACCGGCATCGGGCCGGGCCACGCTCGTCGGCCCGTCGGTGTTGATCGCCCACATCGACGTCGAGCTCGGTGAGCTCTCCCTCTCATCGACCGCATCAACCGCATCAACCGCATCAACCGCTCAGGAAGGGACCACGGCCTCCACATGACGAACCCATACCAGGAAGCACTCGGCGCAACGCTCATCGAGCGCACCAAACGAGAACGCATCATCCTGGTCGGGGTCACGCTGCCGGGTCACACCGACGACGACACCGAGGCCGGGCTCGACGAGTTGGCGTTGCTGATCGACACAGCCGGAGCCGACGAGGCGGGACGCCTCGTGCAGAAGCGAGACGCTCCTGATCACACGTGGTTCATCGGCAAGGGCAAGGTGGAAGAGCTGAAGCAGCTCTGCCTGGCCGTCGACGCCGACACCGTGGTGTTCGACAACGACCTGAGCCCTGCCCAGCAGTTCAACTTGGAGAAGTTGCTCGGTCGGACGGCGCTCGATCGCACCGCCGTGATCCTCGACATCTTCGCTCAGAACGCGCACACCCTCGAGGGCAAGGCACAGGTGGAGCTCGCGCTCTTGCGTTACCGGCTCCCTCGACTGCGTCGTGGCATCAAGGCCAACCTGTCGCAGCAGAGCGGTGGTGTCGGCACTCGCACCCGAGGCACCGGCGAGACCAAGCTCGAAGTCGACCGCCGCACACTGACGAAGCGGATCAGCCGGCTCGAACACGATCTCGACGAGCTGCGCGAGACGCGGCACCTGCAGCGCAAGAGTCGAGGTCGCAGCGGTCTGGCCGCGGTCACCATCGTCGGTTACACCAACGCCGGCAAGAGCACGCTGCTCAACCGGCTCACCCAGGCCGGTGTGCTGGTGGAGGACCGACTGTTCGCCACCCTCGACCCCACGACGAGGCGTCTGTCGCTGCCTGGCGGCGAGCCGGTGCTGCTCACCGACACCGTCGGTTTCGTGCGTCGGCTGCCGCACGGTCTGATCGCCTCGTTCAAGAGCACGCTCGAGGTGGCCAGCGAGGCCGACTTCCTCGTCCACGTCGTCGACGGCTCCGCCGCGGACCCGGATGGTCAGATCGCCGCCGTGCGGGTGGTGCTCAACGAGATCGAGGCCGACCAGGTGCCCGAGTTGATCGTGTTCAACAAGGCCGACCTCGTCCCCGAGGCAATCGGTCGACTCGTGGCCGACCATGAGGGCTCGGTCGCGATCAGCGCGGTGACGGGGGAGGGGATCGACGACTTCCTCGCCACCCTCGCCGATCGTCTGCGCACGATCACCGCCCCGGTGGAGCTCTTGATCCCGTACGATCGCGGCGACGTGCTGGCGGCGGTGCACCGCGAGGGTGAAGTGGTGTCGAGCAGCCATGAAGAGGGCGGGGTACGTGTTCGCGCTCGTCTGGCCGACGCCTCCACAGGTCGGCTGGCGGAGTTCGTCGTCGCGCCGGCCGAATGATCCGTCCCATTGCCTTGGGTGCAGGGTTCACCAACTGACACGATGGCGGCTCATGACTCAACCGGTTGACATGGCTCGAGGATTCGTCCCGCCCCCGTACCCCTACGACAGGCTCGACCGCTTGGCGAAGCTGTGTGCTGCGCACGAGGGTGGCATCGTCGACCTGTCGATCGGGACGCCGTGCGATCCGCCGCCGCCCGCCGTGATCGCGGCGCTTGCATCGTCCGACAGCGAACGCGGTTACCCGCCGAGCATCGGCACCGTCGGTTTGCGCGGTTCGATCCGCTCGTGGATCCAGCGTCGTTTCGATCTCGACGTGACGCTCGATCAGATCGCGGCGTGCGTCGGGACCAAGGAGTTCGTCGCCACCACGCCGCACTATCTCCGTCTTCGCGCGCCGACGCGCGACACCGTGCTGTACCCGGCGGTTGCTTACCCCACGTACGAGATGGGGGCGATCCTCGCCAACTGTCGGCCGGTGGCCGTGCCGGCGAAACCCGATGGCGGTCTCGACCTCGACGCGATCGATCCGGGCGATGCCGCTCGGGCGCTGATGCTGTGGATGAACAGCCCGTCGAATCCCACCGGCGCGCTCAGCGATCTCGATGCGGCTGCGGCATGGGGTCGCTCGAACGGAGTGCCAGTGTTCAGCGACGAGTGCTACGTGGAGTTCACCTGGCAGGGTCGCCCCCGGACGATCCTCGAACAGGGCGTCGACGGTGTCGTGGCGGTGCACTCGCTGTCGAAGCGCTCGAACCTGGCCGGGCTGCGAGTCGGCTTCTACGCCGGTGACCAAGAGCTCGTGACCTACCTCAAAGAGGTGCGCAAGCACGTCGGCATGCTCGTGCCCGGCCCGGCACAAGCGGCCGGTGCGGTCGCGCTCGGCGACGACGATCACGTGCACGTGCAGCGAGATCGCTACCGCCGTCGCCTCGAGCGAATGGCACAGGTGCTCTCCGCGTGGTCGGGTCTGGACGTGGCGTTGCCCGCCGGCGGGTTCTACCTGTGGTTCGACGCCGGGGACGGATGGGCGTTCGCCGAGCGGCTCGCCGCCGAGGGTGGTGCGTTGGTGAGCCCCGGCGACTTCTACGGAGCGGGGGGTGCCAACAACGTGCGCGTCGCCGTGGTACAACCAGATGACCGGATCGACCAGGTCGCTCGACGACTGGGGGTATGAGGACATGTCGTATCAGCAGTTCCCGCCGACGAGCGGACCGAACGGGACAGATGGTCCGGGTGTCCCGATGGGGTCGCCCGGTCGGCCTCCCCTCGGTCTGCCTCCGATGGTGCATCAGCCGAGCGAGCCGTTCGCGCCAGCGCCCGCCGGCGGCCGTCGTGGCGGATTGATCGGCGTCGGTGCGTTGCTGCTCGCCGCCGGTCTCGTGGCCGGCATCGTGCTGTTCCTCGCCAGCTCGTCGAACTACGACGAGGGAGTGCAGAACTTGGCGCGTGCACCGATCGGGTGCACCACGAGCCTCGAGTTCGACGAGGCCGGCACGTACACCATCTACGTCGAGACCCGCGGCCAGATCGGCGAGTTGCGAGGCGATTGCCCGAACGCCGACACCGACTACGACCTCGGTGACCTCGGTGACCTCGCCGATGAGGGCCTGCCTGACGTCGACATCATGCTCGTCGACGACGGCGGCGTCGAGGTCGACCTCGACGCCGACGACTCCAAGGACTATGACGCGGCGGGCTTCGTCGGTCAGTCGGTGTCGTCGGTGGAGATCCCCGAGGCAGGCGACTACGAGATCACTGCCACGTCCGACGAGAACGAGCTCGCTGTTGCGATCGGTCGCAACCCGAAAGAGACCGCCGGATCGATGAAGACCATGGCGTACCTGGCGCTCGGCCTCGGCGTGGTCCTCGGTGGCCTGTGCCTCGTGTTGGGGATGCGCCGCAGGCCCGCCCGGGGAACCGGCCTGCCGCCGTCGGCGCCACCGGTCGGCGGAGGCGGAGGGTTGGGGGCAGCGCCGATGAGCACGAGCACCTACCCGGGCCAGGTGCCGGTCGCCCAACCGCCGGTGTCGTCCCCGCCCGCAGCGCCGACGTACCAGCCGCCGACGTACCAGCCGCCAGCACCTGCCTCACCGCCCGCAGCTCCGTCGCCCACGATTCCGATGCCCACGGTTCCGATCCCCCCGGTGCCGCCCACCCCGCCGGGTCCGCCCGCCGGTGGCCCCACCTGGCCGGCGCCTCCGGGCGCCTGAGCCCGCACGCGACGATGCGCCGCCCGTCGGACGGCGCATCGATGTGGAACTGTGGACTGCCGGTCATGCGACCGGCACGGATCTCAGAGTCGGCGCATGACGGTGACGACGCGCCCGAAGAGACTGATCTCATCGGGTTGGAACACCATCGGCTCCAACCGGTCGTTGGCCGGCAGCAGGGTGATCGTGCGGCCGGTGCGCTGGTAGGTCTTCACGGTGGCCTCGCCGCCTGGGATGCCGGCGACGACGATCTCGCCGTTGTTTGCCGTGGTCTGTGAGCGACAGACGACGAAGTCGCCGTCCATGATCCCGACGTTGATCATCGAATCGCCGCGCACCCGGAGCATGAACAACTCGCCGGTGCCGGTGAAGTCCTCGGGCAGCGGGAACAGTTCTTCGACGTTTTCCTGGGCGAGCACATCGGTGCCCGCAGCGACGTCACCGACGAGTGGGACGTGGCGTACGGGACGCCGTTCGATCGCTGCGCCCGAGGTCGGGTCGTACCGCACCTCGAGTGCACGCGGCTTGGTGGGGTCGCGGCGAAGGAAGCCCATCTTTTCGAGCGAAGCGAGATGACTGTGCACGGTGGAGGGGGAGGTGAGGCCGACGGACTCACCGATCTCGCGGACGCTCGGCGGGTATCCCCGCTCGCGCATGCTCGTCTCGATGACATCGAGGATGCCCTTCTGACGTGCGGTGAGGGTGGTGGAGATCGCGTCGGCCATGACTGCAAGCGTACGCGTGTTCGGGGACCAGGTCAAACATCTGTTCGTGCAACACGTGTTCGATTTTCTTCGCTCATCCTGTTGACGAACGAATGTTCGCTCGACATACTGACGAACGTCCGTTCGGGAACACCCGTTCGAACACACTCGGCCCCTCCCGTCCCACGACGGGTCGGATTCACTCGAGAGGTCACAGAGGTCCATCATGTCGGCAGTCACGGCGTCCCTCGCCCCCCGCTCCACCGTTCGTCGCAGCACCACCTTCCTCCCGCCGCACACCTTCGGCGGCATGGGCGGCAGGGGTGGCATGCGTCCGGTCGGGCAGCTGCCAACCCGGTACACCGTCCCGGCCAGCATCCTCCCCAGTCGGTCCACGTTCGTCCGCCGCCGCGTCGGCGCGGTGGTGTTCGTCGTGGCGCTGGTGCTGTCCGTCGGCTCGGTGGCCCAGCGTGGTCTGGCCGACCGCGGAGGCGAACCTGCCTCCGTCTCCGCGGTCGGCCGTTCCACCGATGGTCTCGCTGGGTACACACCCACGTATGTCGTCCGATCGGGTGACACCCTCTGGGGCATCGCCGAGCGTCTCTACCCGGGGACCGACATCGCCCAGATCGTCGATGCGCTGGTCTCGCTCAACGGCGGCGCCGCGATCGAGGCGGGTCAATCACTCAACCTCCCCTGATCGGCTCCGCTAGCGTGGCTTCGATGCGATGTCCGCGCTGCCACCTCGACGACACCAAGGTGATCGATTCACGAGAAGCGGAAGAGGGCGAGGCGATCCGCCGCAGGCGCTCCTGCACTGGCTGTTCACACCGGTTCACCACGTACGAGCGCCTGGAAGAGGTGCCGATCGTGGTCGTGAAGTCCAACGGCGCCCGCCAGCCCTTCGACCGGGCCAAGATCGTTCGAGGCGTCACCGCCGCCGCCAAGGGGCGTCCCGTCACCGTGGACCAGATCGAACTGTTGGCCGAAGAGGTCGAAGACGAGCTGCGCTTCGCCGAAGGGGACCTCACGAGCGAGCGTGTCGGCCGGGCGGTGCTCGAGCGCCTGCGTCTGGTCGACGAGGTGCTCTACCTCCGGTTCGCGAGCGTCTACAAGGGTTTCGACGCGGCCTCGGACTTCCAACGCGAGCTGTCGCTGCTCAAGAAGCTGCAGAAGGCCTGATCCACGGAACCGAATGCATGGCCCGCCCGTCGACCGGCATCCGGGAAGTGATCGCGGCAGTCTCAGCGGCGGCGGAGGTAGCGGGTGAAGAGAAAGCCGTCGTCTTCGAGGACGTGGACGAGATCCATCCGCCGTAGGAGCGCAGGAGCTCCGGCCGTCACCCGCGGGCCGTCGCCACCGCTGATCACCGGCGAGATCGTGAGGTTGAGCTCGTCGATCACATCCGCTTCGGCGAGGGCGGCGTTGAGGCCGGCGCCGCCCTCGGCCTGCGCGAACGAGGCGCCCATCTGCTCGAACAGCTGGGTCAGCGCACTGTGGAAGTCGACCTCACCGTCGCCCGCGCGGACCGTATCGACGGGCAGGTCGGGCGCCGACTCCGGCACGATCACGAAGCCGGCGCCGCTGGTGAACAGCTCGGTGGAGAAATCGATGCCGGTGCCCGAACGTGAGACGACACCCACCCGTTGGCCGGGCTTGCTCGGCGTGCCGTAGCCCTCGATTCGTACGGTGGAGGCGCCGACCACGATCACGTCGGCGAGCTGGCGAAGACCGAGCAGCACCTGTGTGTCGGCCGGGCTGGACAGTGCGCGAGAGTTGTCGTCCACCACGGTCGACCCGTCGAGGCCGGCCACCATGCACAGGCCGACCCAGGGTCGTCCGGCGTGTCGCGGCCGCGACACGCCGTAGGCCTCGGCAACGGTGATGTGGTCGACCGGGTGGGGCAGCAGGCGGCGCATGGGTGCGATGATGTCAGCCATGGGGACCCCGCACGTCATCACGACCAGTGACACCGAACACGACATCGAGGCCGTGCGAAACGCCACACGAACCGCGTTTCGCACGTGCCCGTTGTGCGAAGCGGGCTGTGGCCTCGAGATCACCGTGAAGCGGTCTGCGGATGGTAGCGAGCACGTGTCGCGCATCCGGGGCGACATGGACGACGTCTTCTCCAAGGGCTTCTTGTGCCCGAAGGGATCGACCCTCAAGCAACTCCACGACGATCCCGATCGGGTGCGCCGGCCGCTCGTGAAGCGCAACGGCGTGCACGTGGAGGTCGACTGGCCCGAAGCATGGGCCGAGGTGGAGCGTGGCCTGCTCGGGGTGATCGAGCGCCACGGCCGCGAATCGGTGGCGGTGTACATCGGCAATCCCAACGCACACAACCTGGCCGGGATGACCTACGGCCGTACCGTGATGCACTCACTCGGCACCCGCAACATCTTCTCGGCGTCGACTGTCGACCAAATGCCCCGCCAGGTCGCAGCTGCGTACGTCTTCGGCAGCGGGGTCACCGTGGCTGTCCCCGACCTCGACCGAACCGACCATCTGATGATCCTCGGTGCGAACCCGTACGCGTCGAACGGCAGCCTCTGCACCGCGCCCGACTTCCCCGGGCGGATCGAGGCCATCCGGGCTCGAGGCGGCAAGCTGGTCGTGGTCGACCCGCGGCGCAGTCGCACGGCCGAGGAGGCGGACGAGTGGCTGGCGATTCGCCCCGGCACCGACGCGCTGTTCCTCGCGGCCATGGTGCAGGTGATCTCCACCGAGGGCCTCGTGCGGGTGCCGCCACATCTCGTTGCGCACGTACGCGGCCTCGACGAGGTGATGGCTGCATGTGCGGAGTTCACCCCCGAATCGGTCGCGGCCGCCACCGGTCTTGGTCCAGCGGTCATTCGTCGTGCGGCGCGCGAGCTCGCGGCTGCCGAACGTGGCTCGGTGTACGGCCGCATCGGCACCACCACGACCGAGTTCGGCACGACGGCGTCCTGGCTCATCGACGTCGTGAACCTCGTGGCTGGCAACCTCGACGTCGTGGGTGGGGCGATGTTCCCGAAGCCCGCGGCGTCGCGCCCGCCGAAGCCGGGCGCCGGCCCGGGCTTCAAGGTCGGCCGCGGCCACACGCGGGTGCGCACCTTCCCGGAGGTGATGGGGGAGTACCCAGCGGCGGCGATGGCCGAGGAGATCACCACGCCGGGGCCGGGGCAGCTCCGGGCGATGGTCACCATCGCCGGCAATCCCGTGCTGTCGACGCCCAACTCCGAGCAGCTCGACGCGGCGATGTCCGACCTCGAGTTCATGGTCAGCGTCGACATCTACGTCAACGAGACCACCCGTCATGCGGACGTGATCCTGCCGAGCCCGTCAGCGCTGCAGAAGGGCCACTACGACATGCTGCTGTTGCAGTTCGCGGTGCGCAACGTGGCGAACTACAGCCCACCGGTACTTGCCCTCGACCCTGACCAGCCCGACGAGTGGGAGATCCTCGCCAAGCTCGCGCTGATCGCCCAGGGCAAGGGTGCCGACGCCGACGTCTCGGTCGTCGACGACCTCGTGATCGGCGGCATCGTGGCGTCGGCGGTGCGCGATGAGCACTCGTCCGTGTTCGGCCGGGATGCCGAGGAGCTGCTCGCGGAGTTGGCCAAGGACGGTCGCCGGGGCCCCGAACGGATGCTCGACATGGCGCTGCAGACCGGTCCGTACGGAGCGTCATTCGGCGCAGGGCCCGATGACGGCGCCAGTCTCGATCTGCTGCTGCAGCATCCCCACGGTGTCGACTTCGGAGCGCTCGAGCCGCGGATCCCCGAGGTCGTGCAGACTCCGTCGGGGCTGGTCGAGATCGATCACCCGGTGCTGATGGCCGACCTGGAACGGCTGGCCAAGGCGGTTCCCGATCTCACGGAACGTGATCTCGTGCTCGTCGGCCGACGGCACCTGCGCAGCAACAACTCGTGGATGCACAACATCGAGGTGCTGGTGAAGGGCAAGCCCGCGCTGCACCCTCCACGTGCATCCTGATGATGCGGCGCGCCTCGGCCTCGTCGATGGCGGTCACGCCAGCATCACCAGCCGGGTCGGAACCGTGAACGCACCGGTCGAGGTCACCGATGCCGTACGGCCAGGGGTGGTCAGCCTGCCTCACGGGTGGGGCCACGACCAGCCCGACACCCGGATGCGGGTGGCGCGCGAGCGCGCCGGCGTGAACAGCAACGTGTTGGCCGACCATGAGGCGATGGATCCGCTGTCGGGCACATCGGTGCTCAACGGCATCCCCGTCGAGATCGTCGCGCTCTGATCGCTCGTGAGCGCCGAAACCGTCGTGTTCCACCAGGTGGGACAGGGTATGACGATTCGTGCCCTGTCCACAGGAAACGGGGGTGGTCCACAGATGTCGCGTCGTCACCCACAGGGAAATCCACAGCAATCGGTGACAATTCACAGCGTTGTCCCTCTTCCTCCCCACAGGGCAACCGCCCTAAGTTCTCCTCTCGGCAGATGGCAGTGGTGCGTGGCGCGGATGGTCAGTCCTGACGTGTCGGTCGAAGACGGCGGGAGATCTCGGCGTGACTCGACGGCGTCGCGGGCTGTGGGGCGAGGGCTCTGTGACCTGTGACCGCGCACCGCTGTCACGCTGCTGGTTCGACGCGACGCTCGCCCGGGAGGGCGCTCGAGCCGGAACCGTGGGAACAGAAAGCTACGCGATGGTCGTTGACAGCTGTGTAACTACAGTGCTGTAATCTTCCAACCTCTTGTGGTGGTCGCCGTTGCGGGGACCGTTGAGCCACCACATCTTGTGGTCACGGGTTTTCACTGGTTTTCACTGGTTGTGGTTGAAGTGTCTGTAGTTCGTCAAGAAAAGGGAGTATCCATGTCTCTGGCGCCCGAGCGTCTGTCCATCGGCATCACGCGTCACTTCACGACGCCAGGCGTGCACCCGTACGACCAGGTCGTGTGGGAGCGCCGTGATGCGCGCATCAGCAACTGGAAGGACGGATCGGTCGCGTTCGAGCAGCTCGGCGTGGAGTTCCCCGCGACGTGGTCGCTGAACGCCACCAACATCGTCGCCCAGAAGTACTTCCGCGGCACCCTCGGTCTGCCCGAGCGCGAGTCGTCGCTGCGCCAGGTGATCGATCGAGTCGCGGACACGATCACCACCTGGGGCGTCGAGGGCGGCTACTTCATCGATGCCGACGAGGCCGAGTCGTTCCGCAGTGAGCTGAAGTTCATCCTCGTCACCCAGCGCGCCGCCTTCAACAGCCCGGTGTGGTTCAACATCGGCGTCAAGGGCGTACCGCAACAGGCCAGCGCGTGCTTCATCCTGTCGGTCGACGACACCATGGACGGCATCCTCAACTGGTACCGAGAAGAAGGTGTGATCTTCAAGGGTGGCTCCGGCTCGGGCGTCAACCTGTCGAAGATCCGCTCCAGCTACGAGTTGCTCAACGGCGGTGGCACGGCCAGCGGCCCGGTCAGCTTCATGCGCGGCGCCGATGCCTCGGCCGGCACCATCAAGAGCGGTGGCAAGACCCGCCGTGCGGCGAAGATGGTCATCCTCAACGTCGACCACCCCGACGTCGAGGAGTTCGTGTGGTGCAAGGCCCGCGAGGAGCGCAAGGCGCGCGTGCTGCGCGACAACGGCTTCGACATGGACCTCGACGGCTCCGACAGCTTCAGCATCCAGTACCAGAACGCCAACAACTCCGTTCGCATCAGCGACGACTTCATGCAGGCGGTCATCGACGACACCGATTGGAACTACAAGGCGGTACTCGACGGCAGCACGGTGCGCACCGTGCGTGCGCGCGACCTGTGGCGCCAGATCGCCACTGCGTCGTGGGAGTGCGCCGATCCCGGCTTGCAGTTCGACACCACGATCAACAAGTGGCACACCGCCCACGCGACGGGCCGGATCAACGGCTCGAACCCGTGCAGCGAGTACATGCACCTCGACAACTCGGCCTGCAACCTCGCGTCGATCAACCTGTTGAAGTACCTCGACCTCGATTCGGTCGGTGACGACAGCTTCGACATCGAGGCCTACATGCACACCGTCGAGGTGATGTTCACCGCGCAGGAGATCCTCGTCGGCCGAGCCGATTACCCGACGGGTCCGATCGGCGACACCAGTCGCAAGTTCCGCCAGCTCGGCATCGGCTATGCCAACCTCGGTGCGCTGCTGATGGCGCTCGGCCTGCCGTATGACTCGGTCGAAGGTCGCGCCTGGGCCGGTGCGCTCACCTCGCTGATGACCGGTCATTCCTACGTCACGAGTGCCCGTACCGCCAGCCGGATGGGCCCGTTCGCCGGCTTCGCCGACAACGAGCAGTACATGCTCAACGTGTTGCGCATGCACCGCGACGCCTCGTACGAGATCGAGGGTGCGCACGCCGTCCCGTCAGGCCTCGTGGCCGCCGGCCAGCAGGCGTGGGAGACGGCAGTTCGTGACGGCGAGGAGTACGGCGTGCGCAACAGCCAGGCCTCGGTGCTCGCCCCCACCGGCACCATCGGTCTGATGATGGACTGCGACACGACCGGTATCGAGCCTGACCTCGGTCTGTGCAAGATGAAGAAGCTCGTCGGCGGCGGCACGATGGTGATCGTCAACCAGACGATCCCTCGGGCCCTGCGCCGCCTCGGCTACGGCCCACAGCAGGTCGACGAGATCATCGCCTACATCGACCGCGAGAAGAGCATCCTCGGTGCACCGCACCTGGCGGCCGAGCACGTGGCCGTGTTCGCCTGCTCGATGGGTGACAACACCATTCACTACGAGGGCCACGTCCGGATGATGGGCGCCACGCAGCCGTTCCTGTCCGGCGCGATCTCCAAGACGGTGAACATGCCCGAGGAAGCCTCGGTCGAAGACATCGAGGCGTTGCACCTGCTCTCGTGGCAGCTCGGTCTCAAAGCCGTTGCCGTGTACCGCGACAACTGCAAGGTCGGACAGCCGCTCAGCACGGCCAAGAAGGACGGCGCCGACGAGCCCGCCTCGGCGCAGGAGACGCAGGCGACGCACGTGGTCGAACGGATCGTCGAGCGCGTCGTGCATCAGCCGATCCGCCAGAAGCTCCCGCGCAGCCGTCGCGGCCGGACGTTCGAGTTCCGTGTCGCCGACTGCAAAGGCTTCGCGACGATCGGTGAGTACGACAACGGCCAACCCGGCGAGATCTTCCTCACCGTGTCGAAGCAGGGCTCCACGCTCAGCGGCATCATGGACGCCTTTGCCAAGAGCATCAGCTATGGCCTCCAGTACGGCGTTCCCGTGCGTGCCTTCGTCGAGGCGTTCACGAACATGCGCTTCGAACCGGCCGGAATGACCGACGACCCGGACATCCGTTTCGCTTCGTCGATCATGGACTACCTGTTCCGTCGCCTCGCCCTCGAGTACATGACCTACGACGAGCGCGCCGAGCTCGGCATCTTCTCGATCGACGAGCGCCTGCAGCCCACGCTGCCCGGTGTGGAGGAATCGGTGATGGAGACCCGCACCGGCACCGAGATCGTCGCCGACCCGAAGAGCGTCCCCTCGGCCGGCGAGCTCGCGACCCAACTCGAGCTCGGTGTCGGCCCGGCAGCACCGAACAACGACGTCACCAACCCGCAGGGCGCCACGCGCCCGTCAGGCAGCGCACCGAAGCCGGCGGTGCGCCACAGCGATGCCCCGATGTGCATGCAGTGTGGCGTGCAGATGAACCGTGCCGGCTCGTGCCACGCCTGCCCCAGCTGCGGGAGCACCAGCGGTTGCAGCTGAAGTAGACGGCCGGGGAACGTCATCGGGGTCTCGTGCCCCGATGACATCCCGCCGGTCAGCACTGGTCGGAGTTCGGTCAGAGAACGACCCGGGCAGTGCTTGGTAGTGTCCGCGCATGGATCGACCGTCCGGAACCGTGACGTTCCTGTTCACGGACATCGAGAGCTCCACCGCTGCGTGGGATGGTCATCACTCGGCGATGTCGATCGCTCAGGCCCGACACGACGCGATCGTCCGTACCGCGATCGGACGAGGGGACGGATACATCTTCTCGACCGGTGGTGACGGTGTCGCGGCGGCGTTCCAATCGGCTCGGACGGCGGTGACGGCTGCTGCGGAGATCCAGCGAGCCATCGGCGACGAGGTGTGGCCGGTTCCGCTGCAGATCCGGGTCCGGATGGGGATGCACACGGGTGAGGCGATCGAGCGTGACGGCGACTACTTCGGCCCTGCGGTCATCAAGGCAGCACGGTTGATGTCGCTGGTCGACGGTGGTCGGGTGGCCTGCTCGGCTGCCACCGCTGAGCTCGTGCAGGTCCATCTCGCCGACGACCTCGAGCTGCTCTCGGTCGGGACCGTCCACCTGAAGGGCTTGAGCCGGGCTGAGCCGGTGTTCGTGCTCTCCGGTCCCGGCCTCCCCGAGCAGGGCACACCGCTGGAGTCGGCCCGTACTCCGATGCGAGCAGCCCCGATCGCCTCGACTCGGCTGATCGGACGCGATTCGGAGCTCGAGGTGGCCGTCGAGGCCCTCGGTCGGCACCGGCTCGTCACGCTGACCGGAATGGGAGGTATCGGCAAGACCAGGCTCGCGCAGGCGGTGGTCGAGTCGGTGACGGATCACTTCGCCGGTGTCGCCTGGGCGGACCTCGCGTCAGCGCAGGATCGCACCTCTGCCGTGTACGAGATCGCGACGGCGGCCGGCGTGCGCCCGCAATCCGGCGAGGACCTCCTCGTCACCGTGCTGCAGGCCCTCGCGGCGCGGGAACTGCTGCTGGTGCTCGACAACTGTGAGCACCTCCGGGCCGATGTCGCCGACGTCGTGCAACAGATCGGAGCCCACGTCGCTGGTGCCACGGTGTTGGCCACCAGCCGCGAACGCCTCGGAGGATCGGCTGAGCGCGTCGATCGCGCTCGGCCCGCTCGACACGGCTGATGCGGGCGGTGCACTGGCGCTCCTCGTCGATTGTCTCGACGGATCAGATGCGGCGGATCACCGAGAGGCCCTCGACTCGATCGTGCGCCAGGTGGACGGTATCCCGCTGGCCATCGAACTCGCTGCGGCCAGATGTCGCATCCTTGGCGTGCCCGAGGTGGCCAGCCGCTTGCGTGGCGAACTCCGTTCGCTCGCCGACCGCAACCAGCCGACCGAGCGGCACCGCACGCTCGAGGAGGTGATCGCCTGGTCGTACAACACGCTGTCGAACGAGCAACAGGTGGTGCTGCGGAGGCTGTCGGTCTTCGCCGGAGCGTTCACCCTGGAGTCGGCAGAGCTGACGGCCGGTGGCGACGACCTGTCGGCGGCCGATGTCGACGACACGTTGGTGGCGCTGGTGGATCGCTCGCTCGTGGCGCGCCATCGAAACCGTTTCCGGATCCTCGAGCCGACCCGCCAGTTCGCTCAGGCACGGTGCGAGTCGGCAGCCGAGCTGGCGTGGATCCGAGACCAGCACGTGATGGCGATGACGGTGCGGGCGGCCGCAGTCCATGACGGCCTCGACAGCCCGGCCGAGGCGCACTGGGTCGGGGAGCTCGATGCCGACTGGGCCGACGTGCGTCTCGCGGTGCGTCGCGCACTCGACTGCGACGCCGC
Source organism: uncultured Acidimicrobiaceae bacterium (assembly GCA_963791635.1). Classification (GTDB taxonomy): domain Bacteria; phylum Actinomycetota; class Acidimicrobiia; order Acidimicrobiales; family Ilumatobacteraceae; genus VFMC01. The sequence goes on along the minus strand of CAWBTC010000011.1, from coordinate 59,110 downwards.
CGATGCCGCCATCTTCCTCGTGATCCACATCACCCGCGAGGCCTTCAACCGAAGGCCCGAGGCATTCGCGTGGATCGACGAAGCGGTCAGGCGGTACGGCGATCGACCAGGTCCCCACCGCCACGAACTGCTCGGAGCGGGCAGCTACATCGCTTGGACCACACTCGACATCGAGCGAGGGCTGGCGCTCGGCGAAGCAGCCGTGAACCTCGAGCGGTCGCCCGGCACCGCACTCGACGGCCTGCCACAAACTGGGCTGATGGGCGCACTGAGCTTCTCCGGCAGGCAACAGGAGGCCGCCGCCGTGGCCCGAACCGCGCTGGATCGCAATGGATCAGCGATGAGCCCCGCAACGAGGGTGACGCTGCTGGCCAGCGAGGCGATCGCTCTCGCCCTCGCCGGGGATCGCACTGCGGCCTCGGTCAGCCACGAGGCAGTGGCCCACGGCGAGCGAGCCGGCATCCCCTCTGCGCTCGGTCTCGCCCTGTTCTCCAGGGCGCTGTCGCACCTGGCGTCGGGCCGGGATCCGGTCGAATCGGCGTTGACGCTCGATCGGGCGCGCACATTGGCCGAGTCGGTGGCCAACCACTGGCTGCTCGGGATGTGCGGTGGCCTCGACGGCGCCTCCATCGGGAGCAACGACCCGATGCTGCGGTTGACCGCTGCGGTCGACACAGTGGACGACTTCATGCACAACGGTTGGCCGACGCATGCGTGGAACGCCGGCTGGGTGGTTCCCGGGGCCCTGGCAGCACTCGGTCATCTCGAGGTGGCCGCGACATGGCTGGGCGCATGCCTGGCCTCTGGTGTGCCGCAGCTCGCGACCAGGGTCCTGCCGGCTGAGCTCGAAGCGGCACTCGCTGGCGAAGGTGACCCCCAGTGGTGGAACGCCATCGCGACCGGCAGGGAGCTCACATTCGTCGAGTTGCGTCGCCTCACCGACGCGCTCCTCGACGCGGAGGTGGAACGTCGGAAGTCCAGACAGATCGGTCAAGCCGGAACAGGCCCAGCGCAAGGACACTGAACAGGTCCCAGAGCCAGCGTCGGTATTGGGGTTTCGTGCCCCGATGGCATTCCGCCGGTCGGCACCGCCGGGGTTCCGGTCGAACTGGGAGATCTGTCTCGTTTCAACCTCGCCACTCGACGGACGCTCCTCCACAAACGATGTGGCGCACGCCGAGGAAGTTGTGCCGTTGGACCCTCAGCCCGCGCTTGCGTCGAGCGCATGCTGGTCGGAGGGAGGGACTGTCATGCTCGAGTTCGACCAGGCGAGCAAGCGCTTCGGCATGCTGGTCGCGTTGGACGCCTGTTCGTTCAGTGCGCGACCGGGCCGGCTCACCGGGTTCCTCGGTCCGAACGGTGCCGGCAAGACCACTGCGATGCGCACCGTGTTCGGGCTCGTGCAGCTCGACGCAGGGTGCGTCAGGTGGCGCGGATCACCGATCGGGCCCGAACAGAGGATGCGGTTCGGCTACATGCCCGAAGAGCGCGGCCTGTACCCGCGCATCCGCGTCCGCGATCAACTCGTGTACCTCGGCCTGCTCTGCGGCAGGACCACCGCCGAGGTGAACCGCACTGTCGACGGATGGCTCGAGCGGCTCGGGCTTGCATCACGAGCGCAGGACCACCTCGACACGCTCTCGCACGGAAACCAGCAACGCGTCCAACTCGTTGCCGCCCTCGTCAACGAGCCCGAGTTGCTCGTCCTCGACGAGCCGTTCTCCGGACTCGACCCTCTCGCCATCACGGCGATGTCGGAGCTCCTCATCGACGTGGCTTCAGCAGGCGCAACAGTCCTGTTCTCGAGCCATCAGCTCGACCTGGTCGAAGCGATCTGTGAAGACGTGGTCATCATCGATGCAGGGCGGATCGTGCGCGCCGGGATCTCGCGGAGCTGCGCGCCGAGGTGCCTGAGCGGTTCGTGAGCATCCGCTACCGGGGCCCCACGCCTGATTGGTCGCGTCTGGCAGCCATTGAGCTCGTCGACACCGGTGTCGGCGAGGCCCGTCTTCGGATCGAGCAGGGTGTCGACCTCGCCGCATTGGTCGCTGCGACCGCTCACATGACCGACGTCGTGTCGTTCGCCTACGAACCCCCGACGCTGTCGGAGTTGTTCCGCCAAGCGGTCCAGGCGGTGCAGGCATGAACGGCATACACCAGAGCTGGCTCGTGGCGAAGCGCGAGATCCGCGAACGCGGCCGCTCCCGCGCCTTTCTCGCCTCGGGTGCGCTGATGATCATCGGGGTCGCCGCAGCGATCGTGCTTCCAGCGCTGCTCGACGATGGGCCGGGCACCAAGGACGTCGGGCTCACGGGGTATGTGCCGGCCGGCTTGCCCGCTGCGCTCGAAGCCCAAGGTGCGGCGGTCGACACGACCATGCGGGTCCGCAGCTTCGACACGACGGTCGAAGGCGAAGCAGCGCTCCGCGACGGCGACATCGACATCCTCGTCGTCGGCGCCCGTCGGCTCGAGTGGCGCACACGCGCCGACGATCAGCTCCAGGCCATCACGGCAGGCGCAATCCAGCTGGTCGCAGTCGAGCAGCGAGCTGCCACGGCGGGGATCAGCCCGGACCAGCTGGCCACGATCCTGGAACCGGTGTCGATCAGCAACGTCGAACTCGGACTGGTGGCGGGGCGCAGCCCGGACGACGAGACCGCCGCGTTCGTCATGACGCTCGTCCTCTTCGGCGCGATCAGCACCTACGGCAGCATGGTCCTCAGCGGCGTCGTCGAGGAGAAGTCCAGCCGTACGGTCGAGGTCCTCCTCGCGCGCATGCCCGCCCGCAACCTCCTCGCAGGGAAGGTCCTCGGCATCGGACTGCTCGGCCTGGCCCAGATCGTCACCACGGCAGTGGCCGCCCTGATCGCCGGCAGTCTCGTCGACTCGATCGATGCGCCCGCGGTCCGCGGGACCGTCGTCGCCTGGGCGGTCGTCTGGTTCATCCTCGGTTACGCGTTGTACGCCACGGTGTTCGGCGCCCTCGGATCGCTTACCGCTCGAACAGAGGACGCGTCGAGCATCGCCGGCCCCGTCACGATCGTGCTCGTGCTCGGCTTCATGGCCACGTTCGCCACCGTCGGCAACGCGGAGACCACCTGGGCGCGATTGGTGTCCTGGTTCCCGGCCAGCGCGCCGCTCGCCATGCCCAACCGGATCGCCTTGGGCGTCGCGACGTGGTGGGACCCCGTTGTGGCGCTCGCGATCACCGTGGCGACCATCGCCGGTCTCGTGGTGATCGGAGGCCGTCTGTACACACGAGCGATACTCCACACCGGTGCGATGTTGACCCTCGGTGAAGCGTGGCGAGGTGCACCTCGTGTCACCCCAAACGAACCTGCATGATCGCGGACGGCACCGGCCCACCCCACTTCGCGCTCGGCATGCAGCAGGTGATCAACGTCACGGGGCGAGTGGCTGGTGTCGCGATCGAGGGGGAGTTGTCAGGGAGCCGGCACCGAGTCCAGGACAGACCGCAAGGTCTGAGCTGCGCCCAGGAGGGCGGCGCTTTCGAAGGGCACCACGATCTTGGTGTTGTCGCTCTCGGCGAACTTGCTGAGCGTGTCGAGCTGCAAGATCGCGATCAGCGACGGGTCGGGGTTGGCCTCGCGGATCGCCTGGTACACGCTGGTGATCGCCCGAGCGCGGCCTTCCGCTTCGAGGATGAATGCTTCCCGGTTTCCCTCGGCCCGAAGGATCGCTGCCTCGCGTTCGCCTTCCGCGGCGCGAATCGCTGCTTTCGCCGCACCGTCAGCGATGTTGATCGCTGATTGCTGTGAGCCTTCGGACTGGAGGATCTTGGCCCGCTTCTCCTGATCGGCCTGCTTCTGCAATGCCAACGCCTCGAGGATCTTCGGCGGAGGTGTGATCTCGACGATCTCGATCCTGGCGATGCGGATTCCCCACTTGTCGGTGACCGCCTCCATCTGCGACTGCACGTCGGTGTTGATCCGCTCGCGCTCTGAGAGCGCTTCGTCGAGGGACAGGGTGCCGATCACCGAGCGGAGCGCGGTGCGGGCCAATGCGTCGATGGCGATACCGAAGTTGGCGACGCTGAACAACGCCTGCTTGGCGTCGACGATCTGGGTGAAGATCGTCGCGTTCACGGTGACCACCACGTTGTCCCGGGTGATCACCTCTTGGCGGTCGCCGGGCACGGGGATCTCGCGCATGTCGACGCGCTGCAGTGAATCGATGAACGGCCCGATGATGACGAGTCCGGGTTCGTGCGTCTTGCGGTACTCGCCGAGGCGCTTGACGACGCCGACCTCACCCTGTTGGACGATGTTGACCATGTTCTTCAACATGACGAGTATCACGAGCCCGAACAGGACTGCGATGACGATGGCAGCGATGCCGACTGAGCCGAGTGCGATCATGACAACTCCCAGTGTTCGTGTGCGGGTCTCACGGTGAGTGTCGTCCCGACGACGTTGCTCACGATCACCGGCGTGTCCGGTGGAATCGGGGCATCGTCCATGGTGATCGCCAGCCACTTCTCTCCGAGGAGCAGCACGTGGCCCGGTGTGTGCATGCCGACTTCGTCGATCGTCATGCCCTTCGCCGCAATGAGACCCCCATGGACACCCCCGATGCTGACACCGGGGCCGCGATGGGCGAACGCTCTGCTCATGTATGGCCGAACCGCCACGACACCGACGGAGGCGACGGCGACACCGACGGAGATCTGCAACGGGATGAGCGAAGGTGCGACAGCGGCCACGACCGCCGCAGCGGCAGCGCCGACAGCACCGAACATCGCGAAGAAGGCGAGGTGATGCAGTTCGACCGCCAGCAGCACCACGCTGATCACAATCCAGACGATGACCATCCTCCGGCACCTCCGCTACCACCATATGCCGTGTCGGGTGCTTCCGCGCCCGGCGAATTCTGGGACCATCGCAACGGGGCGAGGGAAGCCGAGTTGACCGGCCGCCGAGCGCCCCTGGGTTCGGGCGTGACGGCTGCGCTGCCCGCTGGTGGACCGATCAGCAGCGAGAACGCAGCGTTGCCACCCCCGGGCCGGAGAGATCGCCGAGGGCGCCGGCCCGCCCGACCAAGGCGAGGATCAACGACATGGTGGGACCGCTGACCTCGGCGCCGTCGCCGGCCGACCAGTCGGTGTCAGTCGCGACGAATCGCAGTCCGGCACTTCGCTTCTTGCCGCGAAGCGGGGGGCCCGTCTTCTTGTACAGCTCGGCCAGTGTGACGAGATGCTCGGGCGGGTGGTGCCCCGTGAGTCCGAGCGGGCGGAGGATGTCCTCGCCATGGACCATGACCTCGCCAAGTGCGACGTAGTCGGGGCCGGGTGGTTTGCGCGTGCTGTGGACGATCCCCTGGAACCTGGACAGGACGTCGGCCGGGTTGCCAGCTGCGAACTTCTTCAGGTCACCCTCGACGAAGCGGTTGAAGCTGAATCCGGACCGGATGAACCCGGCGACGAAGTGCGGTGCAGTGATCGATGCCGCCGCGACGAGGTGCCCCACGACCGCTTGGACGTTCCACTTGGCGCACCAGGTCGGCTGCGTCCACTGGTCCGGTGACAGGCTGCGCAATTGGTCGGCGAGGTGTTCCCGTTCGGCATGGATCATTGGCATCAAGTCGGTCATCGTTTCCCCCAATGGTTGTCACGACGGAGCGACGTCGACATCGTTCTCCACGTCGACGGCGCGGTCGTCGTTCAGGATCGGTCACACCGCTGCCAGCAGGGCTGCGTCGGCGGACCCTTGGTTCTCGAGGCCAATCAGAGCAGAAATCACAGCCGGGTCAAAGAGGTTCCTGGCAAGGTCGGTCGGAAATCATCGAGCGGCATCGAGAGGTATCGAGAGGTATCGAGAGTTGAGGCCGTCGTCGCACCATGGTCGAGTGGTCACGGCTCGAGATGGCTCTCGAGCCGAGCCGCGCCCTCTGGGTGGGGAACTGCGGCCCCACCGCCGATCTCGATGGCTGCGTGGGCAGCACCGTGGTCGTCGTGCCGGTCGGAGGTCACACCCTCTCGGATGATCCCACGAGGTGGTCGGCAACGGATTGACTGCCATGAGTTCACTCGGGGAACGCTGGCCCTCGGGGAGGGCCCTCGGCGATTCGAATCACAAGTCGCACAAGCGGCACAAGCCGGACAAGCCGGACCGCGCGGGTGCTGGCCGCGATCGTGCCATCGACGATCTGGATCTTGCAATCGATGCCCTTGCCGCGTGAGCCCCGGCTCACCGCTGCGTTGCGGCGCGCCGACGACCTTCGGCTCGCAGCCGCCCTTGCCCACGACCCGCGCTCGGCAGCCGATCGCCTGGCGGTTGTGGTGCGCGATGGTGACGACGTGTCCTCGCTCGGCGCGATTCATGCGCTCGGCTCGGTGGGCGATCCCTCGGTCGACGATCTGCTGCTGAAACTCGTGATCGACGGCGACGAGCCGTTCGCTGGCCATGCGGCGTGGGCGCTCGGTGCACGTCGTTCGTCACCTGCTTCGATCGTTGCGCTCACGCAGTTGGCGGCCACCGACGGGTTCACTGCGATGCTCGCCGAACGGACCCTGGTCGAGTGGGCTCGTTCCGATCTCGCACCGTCGGTTCCGTTGGGCGACGACGACGATCACACCGCTGCGCTCGACCAACTCCGGTTCGGGACGTCAGCGAGCGACCGCTGGGAAACCTCGGGCGACGACGGCATCGTCGTCGTGCAGCCCTTCCTCCATGCGCGGATCGACCGCGAGGGCTCGTCGCTCGGTGTGGGCGACGCGGGCGGGATTGCGTCGCTGTTGCGTTCGTTGGGAACCTCGCTCTCCCGGGTCGGCGATATCGCCGAGGTGGTCACCGTCACCCGTCGTCACGGACACGAGGTCCCCTGGGAGCATCTCGCGCCGGGGCATCGTGTCGTTCGCGTGCCGGTGGGGGAGCCGGGTCCTCTTCCTTGGCGGCAGGCATGGGTGCATCGACTCGCGATCGAACGTGAGTTCACCGACCTCGGCCGCGCACTCAGCGGTCGCCGCGTGGTCTGGCACCTCCGCATGGCCGACGTGGGCACGCTGGCCGCAGCTGCTGCGGCACGGCGGCTCGGGCAGCCGGTGGTGTTCACTGCGGCTCCCGATCCACACATCGTGATCGACGCTGCGCAGGACGACGGGCGACTCGACCGGTCGCGCTTCGCAATCGAAGATGCCGCCGTCCAGTACTGGTTCCGCGCTCGCATGGTCGAGCGACTCACAGCACACGCCGATCGTCTCGTCGTGCTGCCACGACCGACGATCGCCCAAGAGCTCGTGGAGCTGGTGGGACTGGATCCGGCTGAGCTCGGTCGTCGGGTCACCGTGGTGCCCGAGGGAGTCGACGTCGGCGAGATCGATCGCGCGCGTGCACGCCGTCGGCTGCGCGGCACGTCGCCTGCAGTGCGACGCATCCTCGAATCGATACCGATGGAGCGGCGCTCGCTGCCGTGGCTGGTGACCGTCGGCCGGCTGCACCCCAGCAAGGGGGCGCAGCGCATCGTCGCTGCCGTCGCGTCCGAGCCCGGTCTCGCCGAACAGGTGAACGTGGTGATCGTCGGTGGCGACCTGCGCCGGCCCTCCACCGACGAGCAGTCGACGATCGAACTCGTTCGAAGCGCAGCGATCGGGTGCGACCCGGCGCTCGTGACGCTCACGGGCAACCTGCCACCGAATGCGGTCGCCGACATCCTGGTGGAGGTTGCCGACCATGGCGGCGTGTACGTGTGCGCCAGCGACAAGGAGGAGTTCGGACTTGCGATCGTCGAGGCCATGGCAGCGGGCGCAGTGGTGGTCGCGCCGACACGCGGTGGCCCACGGAGCTACGTGGCCGACGGTGACACCGGCCTGCTGTGCGACACGCTGTCGGGTGATTCCGTACGACACGCACTCGTGCGAGCGCTGAAGATGGCACGTGATGGGGATCCCGAGTTGCTGGCCGAGCGTGCCCAGCGTGCCCGGCGCATGGTGCGGGCCGAACTCAGCATCGACATGATGGCGGCATCGCTCGGTGAGATCTATCGCGGCCTCCTGCCGGCGAGGTCGGTCGTGCCTGGGATCGCTGGATGAAGCTGCTGGTCGTCTGCCCCGACTACGCCTCGCACCTGCTCCCGTTGCTCCAGATCGCGAGCCGTTGGAAGATGCGCCACGGTGATTCGGTCATCGCGACCGGCCCGGCAACTCGAAGACTCGTGGAAGGCGTCGGCGTCGACTGGATCGACCTCCGCCTTGGTCGCGGCAGCAACGGTGGTGTGATCGAGGCGAGCGAGCAACCCGTTGGGGAGGACGACCACCTTCGAGCGTTCTTCGATGCGACGCGGCGCGGACCGATCGAGACGCTGAGATACCAGGCCGAAGCTCGTCGGCACGATCTGCTGTACGACCCCGACGGCGTGTTCGAACGTCTCGCCGAGATCGTCCGCGCGGTTCGACCCGACCGTGTGGCTGTCGATCATGTCGCCTTCGGAGCACGCCTCGCTCTCCATCTGCTCGGCGTGCCGGCAGTGTCGGTGGTGCTCGGGCACCCCAGTGCGCTGTCGGCACCGGGCGAGGTGTACGGCGTTCCTCCTGCATGGCCGGCGACGATGCGGCCCGGCGAGCAGGACATCGCCGAGCTGGAGTCGCAGTGTCGGGCGTCGTTGGGCGAACTGTCGGATGCAGCCGAAGAGGTGCGCGTACGGCGAGCCCCCACCTGCGCGCCGGTGGGCGACCTGACATCCACTCCGCGTGGACCTGTGGTGTACGTGTATCCGCAGGCGTTGCATGATCCCACCCGGCCCCTGCCCACCCGGCACACCTTCGTGGGTTCGCTCACGCGTGCCGAGGAACTGGGCGACGTCGTGCTGCCGGCGGGTGACGGACCACGGGTCACGGTCGCGCTCGGCTCGTTCCTCAGTGCCCGCCACGACGTGCTTGCGACCGCGGTGCGTGCCGCGCAGCGTGGCGGCTGGCGGCTCTCGATCGCTTCGGGGAGTTCGCCGGTCGATCTGCTCGGTCCGGTTCCTGACGGGGCGCTCGTGGCGCGGCACCTCCCGCAGGTCGCGCTCCTCGCGCACACCGATGCCTTCGTGAACCACGGTGGCAACGGCAGCGTGACCGAGGCCGCTGCCGCGGGCGTGCCGCAAGTCGTGCTGCCGTTCTCCACGGATCAGTTCGCCGCCGCCGAAGCGGTGGAACGCACCGGCATCGGATGTGCGCTCGCTCCGAACTCGTTGACGCCCGAAGCGCTCGTGGCCGCAGTGGACCAGGCACTCGGTGCATCCTGTCGCGACCGTGTGCGGGCCGTGGCAGCGTCGATCGACGCCTCCGGTGGCGCGGACGCTGCCGTCGACGCGATCAGTGCCTGACCAGGTTGCATCGCACGGCTCGGGAGTCCGCTGCGGAACTCATGCCTACAACCGCCAGACTCGACGGCGTGAGCAGCATCGTGGTGTCCGAACTCGCCTACGCCCCACCGGGCGCCGATCAGCTGTTCTTCGACGTCAGCTTCGGTGTGGCCCCGGGCGAGCACGCGGCGATCGTGGGTGCCAATGGGGTGGGCAAGAGCACGATCCTGCGGATCCTCGGTGGCGTGCTCGACGCTGACGAGGGTGAGTTCGCCGTCGGCGGCTCGATGTTGACGATGACCCAGGACGTCGGCATGTCGCGCCCGACCGACACCCTGCGCGAGATGCTGCTCGAAGTGGCGCCACCACTGCTGCGATCCAGCGGCACGGCGCTCGTTGCCGCCGAGCGGGCCCTCGCCGACGGCAGCGACGACGGCATGGGCTACGCCGAGGCGCTCGCCGACTGGGGCGACCATGGTGGCTACGAGCTGGAGGCGAAGTGGGCGGCTGCTGCGCAGCGCAGCGTCAAGACGCAGATCGAGGACTTCTCCACGCGGCTCGTGAGCGAGCTGTCAGGCGGAGAACGCAAACGGATGGTGCTCGACCTGCTGCTCACGTCGGGTGCCGATGTGCTGTTGCTCGACGAGCCCGACAACTACCTCGACATCCCGACCCGCGGGTGGTTGGAGGACCAGATCAAGGCGTGTCGATCGACGATCCTCATGGTGAGCCACGATCGCACCATGCTCGAGCGGGTCTCCACCAAGATCGTCGTGATCGAAGGTGCGGGCTGCTGGGTGCATGGCGGGTCGTACGTCACCTTCCCCGAGGCGCGAGAACGCCGACAGGAGCTGTTGGGTGACGAGCTGAAGCGGTGGAACGACGAAGAGCGCCGCCTGTTCCACCACATGAAGATCATGAAGCAGCGTGCTGCGCAGAACTTCAAGAACGCCACCAAGGCCAACGCCGCAGAGACACGTTGGGAGAAGTTCGTCGCCGTCGGTCCGCCGCCACCGCCCGTGGCGAACCAGCAGATCCACGTGCGCCTGCGCGGCGCCGACGCGGCCCGCCGCGTCGCCAAGCTGGTACAGGTGTCGATCGGCGATCTGTTCCTCCCGTTCTCCGACGAGGTGCACCACGGCGAGCGGCTCGGGCTGATCGGTCCGAACGGCACCGGGAAGACCCACCTGCTGAACGCACTGGCGGGCACCGCAGCGCCCGACCACGGCGAGATCACCTTCGGGCCGCGCACATCGATCGGCATGTTCACCCAGATCAACGACCGGCCCGACTTCCATGGCCGCCAGTGCGTCGAGATCGTGCGTGACCGCGTGTTCGACGACGAGAAGTCGATGAAGGCGCTCGCCCGATACGGGCTCCGCACCAACGCCCGTCAAGAGTTCCAGACGCTGTCGGGCGGGCAGAAGGCACGACTCGAGATCCTGTGCCTCGAGCTCGAGGGCCACAACGTGCTGCTGCTCGACGAGCCCACCGACAACCTCGACGTGGAGTCGTCGGAGGCATTGGAGCAGGCGCTCGACGGATTCGAGGGCACGGTGATCGCGGTCAGTCACGACCGCACGTTCCTCGACAAGTTCGATCGTTTCATCATGATCACCGACGACGGTGAGGTCTACGAGCTGCCCGATTTCGACGTGGCGATGAAGGCGCTCAGCGCACCCGATCGATTGGCCGGGCTGCGTCTCGCGAAGAACCTGACCTAGCGTTCTGGTCGCGCTGCGGCGTGATCGCCGCAGCGATGCGCGACCAGAACGATCACTTGGTGGTCAGACTCGACGGCTGAGGGCGGCGTTGCTGTACGCCGAGTCACCGGTGACCTCGCTGCCCGCCCAGTCAGGCAGCACCACCGCCGCAGCGATGTCGTCGAGCTCCACCTCGGCCACCACCAGCGGCGCGAGGGCGCCGTGGAACTCGTCCACCTCCCAGGTGCGGCCGGCGACGTCGATGCGATGACGGGTCTTGTCGATGATGCCCGGTTCGCACAGGGCGAAGATGCCGTCGGCGTCGTCTGCGGGCAGTTCGTACTCGAACTCGTTGCGAGCCATCCCGCTGGGTCCGCCGCCGGGGCCTTTGATGGTCAGCGTGATCCGGCCGTCCTCGTCGCGGATGCGGACCGACCGACCGGGCCCGCGCACCAGGTACGCCTGGCGGATCCGGCTCGGTACGGCACCGTCGCGCCAGGCATCACCGACGACGAGGAACTTCCGCTCGATCTCGATGCCCATGGCGGTCATCCTGTCAGGCCGACCGCTCGGCCGGCGGACGTGATCGCCGTGGTGCACTCATACCCGAAGGTTCCCTGACCGAAACGTCACACGCGATGAACGCCCTGGTGAGCTGGGAGGGATGGGAAGGGATGGGATCGGATGGTTCAAGGCTGTCGCGATGACTCGGCCGACCGCTCCATGTGCCGAGTTGCAGGCGCGCAGCGGCGTGCTCCGGACGGTCTTGACGTGATCGAGCCGTTCGACGGCCCCCCACCTGGTTCGCGGACATGGTGTCGCAGGAGTGACAACACGGATGAACATGACCAAGCGCAACAAGATCATCATCGGCGCCGTCGCCCTGGCGGGCGCGGCCGCCATGACCGGGAGCGCGTTCACCGCGGGCGGTCTGGCCGACACCTCCACCGACAACTTCATCGGTGGCACGATCACCGTCGCCGTGTCGGGCGCTGTGATCGTCGATGTCGACTACGACATCGGAACCGCGAACGAGATCGACAACGTGGGCGTCACCTTCACCGGCAACGTCGAGAACCGCGTCCTCGAGATCGAGTTCCGGGACGGTTCCGGCCCGATCGGTGTCGCTTACACGTGCACGGTGATCAATGCATCGCTGTTCTCGACGTGCACACCGACCGGCGCGAAGACGCTGGCGACGGACGTGGAAGCGGTGCTGTTCCGAGTCGACAACTGATCGGCACGACGGTGGGCGTCGCCCGACGCTTCGTCGGTGCCCTCTTGCTCGGCCTGGTGGTGCTCGTCGCCGCCGGATTCGCGACCGGACGTGTCGCCTCGGTCGTCACCAACGGCGTCAGCATGCAGCCCGCCTACGAAGCCGGCGACCTCGTGGTGGTCGCCCGCGTCGACCGCTACCGGGAGGGTGACGTCGTCGCCTTTCGCGAGCCCGAGAGTGGCGAAGTGGTGCTGCACCGCATCGTGGGCGGTGGGACCGACGCATTCGAGCTGCAGGGCGACAACAACCAGTCGATCGATACGACGACGCCGAGCGCCGACGATCTCATCGGACGCCAGGTGCTCCACGTGCCCGAGGTGGGCCGATGGATCGGATCGCCGTTGGCGATGGCGTGCTTTGCAGGTCTGCTCATCGGCCTGCTGTCGGTGCTGACCCTCGGCGGTGGATCGCGCGACTCCGTGAAGGTCGCTTCCGATGGGAACGGGCTCGCGGATGTCAGTGGAGGACGCGTCGTCCGGTGGCGGTGGTGGCATGGGCTGCTGCTGGCTCTCGACCTCGCAGCGATCGCCGGGTTGATGGCGGCGTTCGCGATGCCGCCGACGGTGGTGCCGCCGCCTCCTGCTCCGATGCACGTGGGTGCGTTGTCGTACACGGCCGACGTCGCACCGAGCGACAGCTACACCGATGGTCTGGTGGACACGGGCGACACGGTGTTCCTCCGACTCGTCGACCAGTTGAGCATCGCGTTTGCGTACGAAGGCGACGCCGACCTCGCCGCGAGTGCACGTTTGCAGGCGCAGGTGAACTCGGCAGCGGGGTGGAGCACCACGGTGCAGCTCGCACCGCTCACGCCGGTGCTTGCCGGTGGTGTCGAGCTGCGCGGAACGCTCGACCTCGTGCAGTTGCGGGAGATGCTGAGCCGGGTCAACGACGCGACTGGCATCCCGCTCACCAGCGTGGAGCTGCAGGTGCAAGGCATCGTCGAGCCCATCACCGACGACCCTGCAGTCACCACGTCCCTTTCGGAGATGGTGTTCCGCTTCGACGACATCGTGGTCGACCTCATCGACTCGAACGAGGTGACCTCGTCGATGTCCGGCCCGGTGGTCACGACCACCTCGCCCGTGCGCGCAACGGTGATCGAGCCGACGGAGATGGGCGGCGTGCCGCGCGGCGCCCGGCGCTGGTTGGTCGTCGCGCTGCTCGTGATCGTGGCCGCAACGGCGACCAGCTGGCCGACGGGGGAGCGCCGCAGAGGCGCTCGTGCGGTCGCCTCCGGCGATCCAGTGCCCGTGACCGCAGTGGCCGAGGTTGAGTTGCCGCCCAGCGTGATGCGGGTGCGGCTCGCCTCCCGCGCTGACCTCGAGCGGCTGGCCCGTGACACCGGCGCCACGATGCTCGTCCGCGACGACGGCTGGTGTGCCGTGGTCGGCGAGCGGTCGATGCACTGGTGGACTCCTCCGACGGTGCCGCAGGAACCGCAGGAACCGCAGGAGCTGCCGACCATCGACTCGCAGGTCGACGTCCAGATCGATGTCCAGATCGATGTTGTCGAGCGGTTGCGGGACAACACCTTCGTGCCACGACGACCGCTGTTCGCAGCCCGACCCGCGTGGCCGCAGCCACCACAAACCGAACTGCCGCCACCGGCTCGCGTTCCCCGCGCACCAGTTCACTGCGATCCGAGCGATCCGAGCGATCCGAGCGATCCGAATGATCCGAACGATCCGAACGATCCGAACGATCCGATGCGCACGACGATCGACGAGATCGTCGCCTACCTCACCGAGGCCGCACCTCGATCGCACGGGGGAACACGCGACCTGGCATCGTGAGCCGATGCAGCTCACGGCCGTGTTCCCCACCACCGAGATCGGCCCTGACGCCGGTGCCGTACGTGCCTGGGCAGAGGGCGTCGAGGCGCTCGGGTTCTCGCGAATCATGGCGTACGACCACGTGCTCGGAGCAGTGCACGATGACCGTGACCCTCCCCTGTGGGGGCCGTACACGGAGAACGACCCGTTCCACGAGCCGCTCGTGCTCTTCGGGTATCTCGCTGCGGTCACCCAGCACGTGGAGTTGATGACCGGTGTGCTCGTGCTGCCGCAGCGCCAGGTGGCGCTCGCCGCGAAGCAGGCGATCGAGATCGATCTGCTGTCGAACGGGCGGCTCGTGCTCGGCGTCGGCACCGGTTGGAACTACGTGGAGTACGAGTCGCTGGGCACCGACTACCGCACCCGGGCGAAGCGTCTCGACGAGCAGGTGGAGGTGCTACGGCAGCTGTGGGATCAGGCGATCGTCGACTTCGAGGGGCGCTGGCACCGGATCGATCGTGCGGGTTTGCTGCCACGATCGACCCGACCGTTGCCGCTGTGGTTCGGCGGCTCGGCCGAGGGTGCGCTCGCTCGTGCGGTGCGCTTCGGTCAGGGGTTCTCGTTCGGGACGGCCGGACCGCGGATCGTCACGGCACGTCTCCGCCTGGTGGCGCTGCTGGAGGAAGCGGGCCGCGATCCGGCGAAGTTCCCCACCGAGGCGATCCTGCACGCCGGCAAGGGGACCGGCGTGGTGGCAGGCGAGGCCGAGGCATGGAGGGCCGCAGGCGGCACTCACCTCGCGGTGAGCACGATGACCAGTGCGATGCTCGGCGCGTCGGGTCGACCCTGCGCGACGGCAGATGACCATCTCGCACTGTTGGCCGAGATCCGCGACGCTCTCGACTGAGCCCGATCCGCAGCGGCGAGTCACCGGTTCGGTCACTCCCGGTGGCATCCGACCGGTCGTGGGACGCGTCGTGGCCGGTCACGCCATGTGGCACGGCGACCCATGGGACGGACGGTCAGGCGGCAAGGAGAGCCGTCCGCAGACATGCACGTCAACCGCTCAGTCGCCCTCACCACCCCATCACCATCGACGATGCCCACGGCGGGCAGGTTCGTGACGCGCCCCGAGGCGCTCCAGGCGCTCGAGTCGTTCCAGACGTCATCTCGCAGCACCGGGGTGGTGCACCTCGACCTCGACCGCTTCCACCAGGTGAACACCAAGTGGGGCCATCACGTGGGCGACCTCGTGCTGAACCTGCTCGGACCGCGTCTGACCGCGTGCTTGCCCCTCGGATCGGTCGTCACCTCGACCGACGGTGACGCCTTCGTCGCAGTCATCCCTGACGCCGACTGGTGGCTCACGACAGCGATCGGCGAGCGGATGCTCCAGGCTGTCGCCGAACCGATCGTCCTCGACGGGGTCGAGCAGACGGTGCCGGTGACGGTACGTGCGAGCGCCGGGATCGCCTGGAGGGCGGAGCACGACACCCCGATCGACCTGCTCGAGCACGCGTACCTGGCGTGCCGTCGAGCCAAGGCGACTGCCCCCGGCACTGTGGTCGGCTACGAGTACTCCCTCGGCGAGCAGGCCGTGCGGCGGCAGCGGATCGAGGACGGGCTTCGGCGTGCGATCGCCAACGACGAGCTGCTCTTGTTCGTCCAGCCGGAGGTCGATCTGCGCGACGGTCGCGTGGTCGGGGTGGAGGCGCTGGTGCGGTGGCAGCACCCGACCGAAGGGCTGCTCACCCCCGCTGCGTTCTTGCCCGATGCCGAGGCAGCGGGGTTGATGACAGCGCTCGGCGACTGGGTGCTCGATGCGGCGATCGATCTCGCCGAGCAGTGGCGCGAACTGCGCGAGGGCGCGCCGATGCGGGTGTGGGTGAACCTCGCTGCGCAACAGCTGGTCGATGGCGAACACCTGCGCCAGCGAATGCTGGCAGCCCTCGCCGCCGGCCGGATCTCGCCCCGGTCGATCGGATTCGAGGTCACCGAGTCGAGCTTGCTCGAGGACCTCCCGGCCGCCACAGGCGCGCTGACGTCGCTGCGGCAACTCGGCTTCGAGATCGCGCTCGACGACTTCGGTACCGGATACTCGTCGCTGTCCTACCTGCGTCGGCTTCCCGTCACTGCAGTGAAGATCGACCGTTCGTTCGTGGCCGGCATCGGCGACTCGCTCACCGACGAGGCGATCGTCGAGGCCGTCATCGACCTGTCGCACGCGTTGGGTCTGCGTGTGATCGCCGAGGGCATCGAGGACGTCCATCAAGCCATCGCGCTGGTGCGGATGGGCGCCGATCACGCCCAGGGCTTCCACTTCGGTCGCCCGGTGCCACCCGACGAGCTCCGTGGTGCACTGTCGTTGCCGTGGTGTGGTGCAGAGCCGCCCGCCACGGAGCCCGACCCGCTGGTTCACCTCGCCGAGGAGTTGCCGGGTTTCGGCTCGCCGCGAGCTCGGTTGCTGATGGCGGCGCTCGACACCGCGCACGACGCCGTGCTGGTGACGGCCTCATCCGGCGGCGACGAGGTGAGTCCGCCGATCGTTTATGTGAACGCGGCGTTCGAGGCCGAAACCGGTCTGCGCTCGCGGGACGTGGTGGGCGCGACCGTGCGGACCCTCCTGCCCGACAACACCCCCGACGACGTGGTCAAGTGGTTCGTCGAAGTTCGCTGCTCGGGCAAGGCCGCAACTCGCGAGATCCCCAGCCGCCGGGCCGACGGGACGACGTTCCTGTGTGAGGCGACCGTCAGCCCGATCTCCGACGAGCGGGGTGTCCACACCCACTGGATGCACGTTCGTCGAGACCTCACTCAGCGCCGTTCTGCAGAGAACGATCGACGTCGGTTTCAAGGCCTCATCGAGCAGACCACGTCGCTCGTGTTCATTGCCGAGCGCGGCGGACAGTTGGTCTATGCGAACGCCGCGCAACGATGCGCGCTCGGCCTCGGCCTCGACGATCCGCTCGACGGCATCACGACCGTCACGGCCTTCACCGAGCTGCAGAAATCCCAGATCGAAGACGACGTCCTGCCTGCGCTGCGCGAGCGACGGGCATGGCAGGGCGAGTCGGTGTTCATCAACCGGGTGACGGGGGAGTCGACCGAAGTGATGGCCGACGTGCAGTACGTGGACGATCCGCTCCGCCCTGGCGTTCGCTTTTTCGCCAGCGTGTCTCGCGACATCACGGAGGAGAATCGCGTCGCAGCGGTCGCGCGACGACGTCGCGAGCTCGGCGACTTCGCGGCACGAGTCGCCCAGTTGGCGCTGGACCAGAGTCAGCAGGAGTTCTTCGGGGGACTCGACGTGCTGCTCGGTGAGCTCGGCGTGCTGCTCCGTGCGGACATGTGCTACCTCGACTCGATCGACCTCGACCGACGGGTGCTTCGACCGATCGCGGGGTGGGCCGGCGTGAACTTCCCAGCCCAGGCTGAGCTCCCGGCCGAGGTCTCCCTCGATCGTCTCACGCACTGGATCGAACTGATGCAGCACGTGGGTGGCGTGTCGCACCCAGGGCGCATCGGCGATGCACCATGGAATCAGGAGCTACGCGACGTCTTCCCGGGTGGCCACGACGGTGGAGGGATGGTCGCACCATTGCGGGTGGGTGGTGTGTTGTTGGGCGCAGTCGGCATTGCCAGCCGCGATCTCGATCATGTGTGGAGCGACAACGAGGTCGACACGCTGCAACAGGTGGCCGACACCCTCGCCAGCCTCCTCGCCCGCCAGCGCGACGGTGAGGCGTTGCGGGCGAGCGAGACGCGGCTCGGCGCCATGCTCGCCAGCGTCCGCGACCTGCTGTTCGTGATCGACCACGACGGTTGGATCCGGTATGCGAATCAGAGCGTCGAAGCCGTTCTCGGACATCCGATCGAGGAGGTGGTCGGCCAGCACTTCCTCGGCATGTTGCACCCTGACGATCGCGAGCTGGCGCTGACGGCGTTCGACACACAGGTGGCCGGTGAGTACACGCCGTCGGTGGAGCTCCGTGTGCTCCGATCCGATGGGGTGCCCGTGTGGTTCGACGTCGATTCGTCCAACGCCGAGGATCCTGTGGTGGGCGGCTTCATGATCTCGCTGCGTGAGGTGAGTCAGCGTCACGAGGCCGAGGAGAAGGCCGCTCGAGAGGTCGAGTTCGAACGGGTCGTCCTGGAGCTGTCGAAGTGGGCGCTCGAGGTGCAGCCCGACGACATCTTCGCTGGCCTGCACCGGCACCTCGAGCTCCTCGGCCGCACCTTGGACACCGACGCCGCGTTCGCTGCGCTGCTCGACGGCGACCACATCCACAACGTCGCCGGGTGGTCGGCGGTCGACTCCGTCGCCGGCTATGAGCTTCCGGAAGACGATCGTCTGCTACCTGCCATCGTGGCCCGCTACCGGTCGCTCGAGCCGCTGATCGTCGACGACATCGACGATCACGTCGGCGATTGGGTGGAGGAGTGGCGGTCGTTCCCGGTGCCCGACCGAGCGGGCCTGAACGTGCCGTTGGTGTCGGGCGGTCGGTGCCTCGGCAACCTCGGTGTCTCGATGGCGAGGACGCCACGCGTGTGGCGAGCGGACGAGGTGGCGCTCGTGAGACGCGTCGCAGCGACGATGTCCGCGCTCTTCGCCCGAGAACAGGTGGAGGCGTCCCTGCGCAAGAGCGAAGCGCGTCTCGCTGCGTTGCTCGATGGCTCGCACGACGTGGTGGTGGTCGTCGACGCCTCCGGCACGCTCTCGTACGCCAATGGTGCGGTGCAGCACTCGCTCGGGTACGTGCCAGGCGAGCTGATCGGGCGCAACGTCGCTGACCTCCTGCACGCCGACGATCTCGACCTCGCGTCTCACCAGCTCGCTGAACTGTGCGCCGATCGGCCGGCAACTCCCACCGTCGTGCGATTGCTGGCCGCCGACGGCACCTTCGGTTGGTGGGAGATCACGAGCGGCGGCATGCGCGATCCGATGGCCGGTGGACGCGTCCTCACCTGCCGCGAAGTCACGGATCGCCTCCACCACGAAGCCGCAGCCATGCATTGGGTGGATCTCCTGCGCTGCGCATTCGATGTCGCCCAGCAGGCGCTCGACGTCGATGCGCCGGAGTTCATCGTGCAGCTCTCCGAGGTGTGCTCGAAGGTTGCAGAGCTGCTCAGCGTCGATCGGGTGTCCGTCGACCAGTTGGACCAGGGGCGACGCGTGCTGACGAACATCGGCGGGTGGGTCCGAGGCGAGCGGCTCCGCAGCTCGACGGTGGGCATCACGATCCCGTTCACGAACATCAGCACGTGGCTGGAACGGCTGCGCGCCGACGGCTTGGTGGTCGTGGACGACGCACGGCGGTGTGGCGAGGCCTGGGCGGTCGAGAAGCGGCGGGCGGTCGGTCCGGAAGCCAGCATGCTGGCCGTGCCCATGACGTCGGCGGGAGAGCTCACGGGGGTGCTCGGTGTGTCGATGTCGGATTCGGCACGCGTATGGGCCGACGAGGAGGTGACCTTCCTCCGCATCGTCGCCGAGACCATTGCCCACGTGCTCGAACGAGCGCGCCTCGATGAGGCGCTACGCACCAGCGAGGCACGATTCCGGCTGTTGTCGGAGACGGCCGCCGATCTCGTGATCCTGGTGGGCCTCGATGGCTTGTTCAAGTACGTGTCGCCATCGTCGCTCGCATTGATCGGTGTCGTCCCCGACGACCTCGTCGGGACGCGGGCGGACGCGCTGATCCATCCGGACGATCGAGAGATGGCGCGGTCGAACGTCCCACTCGTCCTCGAGCACGGCTGGATGATGTGCGAGATGCGCATCCTTCGCCACGACGGCACCTCGATGTGGGTCGCGAACTCCACGTCGGCGGTCCGCAATCCCGACACCGATGAAGTCGTCGAGTTCCGTGCGAGCCTGCGCGACATCACGGACCGCAAGCGGCTGGAAGCAGAACTGCAGCACCAGGCGTTGCACGACCCGCTCACCGGTCTCGGCAACCGGATCCTGCTGCAGCGCCAACTCGAAGCCGCCGTTGCGCACCAGGATCGCTTCGGCCACGTCTCGGTGATGCTCGTCGACCTCGACGGGTTCAAGATCGTCAACGACTCGCACGGCCACGCCACCGGCGACGAGGTGCTCCGCGTCGTCGCCGCGCGGCTCCGGGGTCTCACTCGCCCGACCGACACGATCGCACGCACCGGTGGAGACGAATTCGTGCTGCTCTGCCCCGGGACCGATGAAGCCGCCGCGGTGCGGATCGGCCAGCGCATCGTCGACGCAATCCGCGCTCCACTGTCGGTCGGCGAGGTCACGGTCCAGCTGGGCGTCAGCGTCGGAGTGGCCCATCAAGACGGTGAGCTCTGTGATGCCGACGCATTGCTGATCGAGGCCGACCGGGCGATGTACGTGGCCAAGCGTGCCGGTCGCGGCCGGGTAGGCCTCGCCGACAGCGTCGTCTCCTGAGATCCGCGGGCAGTCTCAGGTGTTCTTGGGGAGCTCGCTCCATGTCATGGTGCGATCGTTGTTCGGTTCCTTCGGCAGGCCGAGCACTCGCTCGCCGATGATGTTGCGCTGCACCTGATCGGTGCCGCCATAGATCGGCGGTGCCTGGGCGAACAGTGCCATCTCGGTGATGTGGCCGAGGAACGGATTGCCTGTCGTTGCGTCGAGCGCCGTGCGATGTTCGCTGTCGTACGCGTGGAGCGTGCCGTACGCGCCGCTGATCGCGAGGCCGAGGTCGCGTGACTGGCGCACGATCTCGCTCATCGAGAGCTTCGCGACGTTGCCTGCACCGGGCAGATCCTGGCCGCGCTCGCGCAGCGCCTTGTGGCGCAGGGTGGTGTACCGACCGATCTCGCTCAGGGTGTGCAGCTTCATCAGCGCCTGGCGGATTATCGGGTCGTCGATCTTGCCGCTCGCCTTGGCCATCTCGGTGAAGAGGCGCTGAGCGCCGGCGGTCATTGCACCGCCACCGCCGCCACCGGGAGCGCGCTGCTTGACGACGAAGTCGCCGGCCCGCTTCGGCAGGTCACCAGCAATGGTGCCCGGGTTGGCGAGGGCCATCGGTGCACCGGCACCTGCACCGAGGCCGCTGCGCTCGAATGCCAGGGTGGTGTTGGCGACCGCCCAGCCGTTGTGCAGGCCGCCGACGAGCGCCTCGTCGGCCACGCGGGCATCGCTCAGGAAGACCTCGTTGAACAACGCCCGACCGGTCATCTCGCGCAGCGGACGAACGTCGACGCCGGATTGGTGCATGTCGAACGAGAACCAGCTGATGCCCTGATGCTTGGGGACGTCCGGGTCGGTACGGGCGATCAGCATGCCCATGTCGGCGATGTGGCCGCTCGAAGTCCACACCTTCTGGCCGTTGACAACCCACTCCTCGCCGTCGCGGATCGCCTTCGTGCCGAGGCCGGCGAGGTCAGAACCGGCGCCGGGCTCGCTGAACAGCTGACACCACGCCTGGGCGCCGGTGACGATCGGCTTCACATAGCGCTCGATCTGGTCGGGCGTGCCGTGGGTAGCGATCGTGGGTGCGGCGAGCAGCATCCCGAGACCGCCGGGGGCGTTGAGCGCTCCCGTCGCAGCGATGTGCTTGGCGACGGCGATCGACTCGTTGCGGGCGAGATCGCGCCCGTAGGCGTGCTTCGGCAGCGATGGTGCGGCCCACCCGGCGAGTCCGAGGCGTTCCCACCACTCACCGACGGGCATGTCGGGGTCCCAGTTGGCCGTGAGCCAGGCGTCCAGTTCGTCGAGCAGTTCACTCATCCGGCCATGGTGCCATGATGCTCTGGGGTTCCGAATCATCGGAATCATCGAGAGGACGTGGACATGGATCGCATCGAGGGCCGAGTAGCGGTCGTCACAGGTGGTGGCACCGGCATGGGACGGGAGCTCGTTCGCCAACTCGCCGCGGCAGGGGCGCACGTCGCGATGTGCGACGTGTCGGCCGACAACATGGCCGACACGCAGGCGCTCGCGGAGGCCGACGCTGCTGCTGGAGCTCGCGTCAGCTCGTTCATCGCCGACGTCGCTGACGAGGCGCAGGTACTCGCGTTCCGCGACGACGTCGCCGCCCGGCACGGCGGCCAGCTGAACTTGCTCTTCAACAACGCCGGCATCGGTGGAGGCGGCAGCTTCGTCGTCGACGACCGGGGCGAATGGGAGAAGACCTTCAACGTGTGTTGGGGCGGGGTGTACTCGTGCACCCGTGCCTTCATGCCATTGCTGCTCGCTGCTGACGCGGGCCACGTCGTGAACACGAGCAGCGTGAACGGGTTCTGGGCCTCGCTCGGCCCATCGATCCCGCACACGGCGTACAGCGCAGCGAAGTTCGCCGTGAAGGGCTTCACCGAGGCATTGATCAACGACTTCAGGGTGAACGCCCCGCACCTCCAGGCGTCCGTCGTGATGCCCGGCCATGTCGGTACGTCGATCGTGATCAACTCGCAGAAGGCCTTCGGTCGCGATCCGAAGGAGCTCACCGAAGCCCAGATCGCCGAGATGCGAGAGCGCCTTGCGAAGCGAGGCATGGACCTTGGGTCGGCCAGCGACGAAGACATCCGCACCGGCCTGCAGTTCCAGGCCGAGCAGTTCCGCGACTCGGCGCCGCTGACTGCTGCGCAGGCTGCGACGATCATCCTCGACGGCGTCAAGGCGGGGGAGTGGCGAATCCTCGTCGGCGACGACGCATACTCGCTCGACGACTTGGTTCGGAGCTTTCCCGACGAGGCCTACGACGAGCGCTTCGTCGAGCGCCTCAGGGAACGAGGGATGTTCCAGTTCGCGCTGTAAGTCCGCAAACGGTGGGACTTACGGCCCTGATGGCCGTCTCGTCGGTGACCGTACCGTGACGTTGGAGAACGACGGAGCGCCGAGAGGGCGCAGAGAGCGAGTCCATCATGTCGTACCCGCACGTCATCGTCTGGCTCGACCACCAGAAGGCTACGGTCATCGACTTCTCCGTCGACGACGAGCACGTGGTCAAAGTGGTCTCGGCGAACCCGCGCCAGTTGCATCGCAAGTCCGGGCCGATGGGCACCGGTCGTGCACCCGATGACAAGCGGTTCTTCGACGACGTAGCGAGCGCCGTGGAGGGTTCGCCCGAGATCCTCATCGCAGGTCCTGGGACGGCCAAGGTGTCGTTCATGACCGATCTCGAGAAGCGCCACCCGAACGTCGCCAAGCAAGTGGTTGGCGTCGAGTCCCTCGATCACCCGAGCGATCCCGAGCTGTTGGCCTTCGCCAAGCGGTACTTCCGTCGCGTCGACGCCCTCCGCGGCGACGCCTGACGACGGATCGTGCAAGCCGATCCCCCGCCGACGCGACCCGCATGCAGGTGACGCCGGCAGGGACCGACGATCACGGGATGAAGCGGCTCACCACGACGTCGGTGTTGCCGAACTGCGCTGATGCGCAATCGATCGGCGGAGCCGGCTTCTCGGACGGTGCCGACAGGGCCGGGTTCACCCCCGTGTCACGGAACGACAAGCGGTCGGCCATGTCGCCGCGCGTCGCCAACCCGTTCTCCCGCAAGAACCGCTGGTACTCGTCGACAGCGGTGCAGCCGGCGCCCCCACGGCTGCCGGTGGCGATGAACCACGCGCCGGCGGCATCCGACACGACGGCGTTGTAGTCACCCCAGAACTGCCGGGCGAGGTTGTTCTGGGCGCTGGCAGCCGGATCGGACGATGCCGAGGAGATCTTCACCGGTGCGGACCATGCTCCACCGGCCGGCTTGGTCACGGCCCACGAGTCGATCGCCGCGTTCCCCACGCCGAAGGTGCTCGGGTCCACTGCGACCAGCGCTTGGTAGGCCAGATCGACGCGACCGTTCGGGGCCACGTCGAGGCCCTGGTAGAAGGCGTAGCCCTCGTTGCCGCTGATCTGCACCGGCGAGCTCCACGACGACCCGCGGTTCGTCGAGGTTGCCACGACGATTCGGCCACCGGCCGCCGTACGCGTCGACCATGCCGCGTAGACCGTGGTGCTCCCGGGCCGAGGATCGGCGGCGATGGTCGGGAAGCTGTTGGTGCGGAAGTTCGCACCGGGAATCGGGTCGGCGAGATCGGAGACCGGACCGATGGTCATCGACCGGGTCCACTTCTGCCCACCGTCGCGTGACACCGCGACGACCTGCGACGAGCCCTGCTCGAAGGCCACGTACGCCGTGCCGTCCGGCCCGACCGAGATGGAAGAACCCTGGCGACCGTTGCCCGTGTTGTTGTTCCCGGCCGGCGACAGCTGCTTCGGACCGCCGAACGAGCGACCACCGTCGCTCGACACCGCGACCATCACGGGCTCGCTGCCGTTCCCGGTCGCCGTTGCCGAACGGAACTCGGTCCAACTCAGGTACACGCGACCGAAGTAGGGGCTGTTCGGATCCGTGTCGACGGCGATCCAGTTCTTGTCGCTGAAGTCGGACGAGCTGACCTTGGTCGTGCCGATCACGGGGACAGACCACGTGGTGCCGTTGTCATCGGAGTAGCTCACGACGATGTACTCGACCCCTTTGGCACCGAGCACGGTCCCGAGGCTGGAGTAGTACGCTCTCGCTCCGTTGGCGTAGCTGAAGCCACCGTTGCCAGTGGGCTTGGGACCAAAAGCGATCACGGGGTCACCGTCGGAGATCACGTTGGAGGTCGCCCAGGTCGCCTGATCGTCGAGCAATCCGCGGTTCGTCCACGAACTGCCGCCGTCGCTCGAGGTGTAGATGCCCGATGTTCCGACGAACGGGAAGAATCCGCAGTCCGACTCGATCGTGTCGCCACGCACGGGACCGTCGCCGCATGGTGGTTGCCGTTGCTCGTCGTTCGAACCGGCGATCAGGAACCGGCTGTCAACGGGGTTCACCGCGATGGTCGGTTCGTTCTGCTTGTTGGTCGGGAAGACCGCCGTCGTGTTCGACGTCGGATCGCCCTGCACCTGAGGATTGTTGGCCTGCACGTCGCCGACCAAGCTGGTCGCGCCCGCGTTCGAAGCGGCCATCGCAGCCAACGGCAGGATCGCCGCCGCCACGAGCACCCGCGTTGCTCGTCGTCCCATGAGTTTTCCCCTCGCCGTCGCCTACCGCTCCTGCGGCCACAAGCACACTACGGGACTCACCGATGAGGGTTGACCAGCGTGGGCACCGAGGGCATCACGGTGCACGTGCGGCCCGAGCACGTCGTCGAGGTCGCGCTCGACGGAGTGCAGGTGTCGCGGCGCTCTCCGGGCGGGGTCGCACTGCGGTTCGCCCGCGTGCGCGGTACCGACGACGTCGCGAGCGCCGTGGAGCGTTCGCCCGCGATCGAACGCCGCGACCGGACCGGCGGTCGCTCACCCACGCGATTGAATGGCGTGATGGAGTACGTCGAGGTCGTGCGGGTGTCGGCAACCGTCGCCGCGACCTCGCAGCGGTCGGCGAAGATCTCCTTGCTCGCGGACCTGCTGCGGCAGGTGTCGCCTGGCGAGGTGCCGGTCGTGGTGGGACTGCTCGTCGGTGAACCGCGGCAGGGCCGCATCGGTGTCGGATGGGCAACGTTGCGCGACGCCCGTGCCGAGCCGGCGCCGACATCGAGCGTGCTCGTGGGCGAGATCGACGGCCTGCTCGACCGGCTCGCGACCACGGTCGGTGCCGGCTCACAACGCCAGAAGGAGGAGCTGCTCATCGATCTCATGCGTCGGCTCACGGATGATGAGCAGGTGCACCTCGTGCGAACGATGACCGGCGAGATTCGCCAAGGTGCGAACGACGGCGTGGTGGCCGAGGCTGTCGCCAAGGCGGCTGGCGTGCCGGCTGCGACGTTGCGTCGCGCGGCGATGCTGCTCGGCGACCTGGGGACCGCTGCGGCGCGAGCGCTGGCCGGCGAGAGTCTCGATGTGGGTCTCACACCCCTGGTCGCAGTGCAGCCGATGCTTGCCGCCACCTCGACGAGCGCGAGCGAGGCACTCACCGCGACCGGCGCTGCGAGCGTGGAATGGAAGCTGGACGGCATGCGTGTGCAGGCGCACAAGGCGGGAGGTCAGGTCCGGCTGTTCTCGCGTGGGCTGAACGACATCACCGCGTCGTTGCCCAACGTGGTCGCTGCAGTATCGGCGCTGCCGGCAGAGTTCGCAGTGCTCGATGGCGAGTCGCTGGGCATGTTCGACGACGGCCGGCCGCGTCGGTTCCAGGACACGATGAGCGGGCTCGATACGACTGCTGCGTTCTTCTTCGACGTGATGCATGTCGACGGTCGGTCGCTGATCGACGACCCGTTGTCGTCGCGAGCGGAGGTGCTGCGCGACCTCGTGCCAGCGAGACTCGTGCTGCCGTCGATCCAGACCGACGACGGTGCCCTCGCTGATGCGTTCGCTGCGGAAGCAGTCCGTGCCGGCCACGAAGGAGTCGTGGTGAAGGCGCTCGATTCGCCCTACCAGGCCGGCCGTCGTGGGGCGACGTGGCGCAAGGTGAAGCCGGTGCACACGCTCGACCTCGTGGTGCTCGCGGCCGAGTGGGGTCACGGTCGACGCACCGGTTGGCTGAGCAATCTCCACCTCGGGGCACGTGGTGAGGGCGGCTCGTTCGTGATGGTGGGCAAGACGTTCAAAGGGCTCACCGATCAGCTGTTGCGGTGGCAGACGGAGGAGCTGAAGCAACGCGCGATCGGCACCGAGGGCATCACGGTTCACGTGCGGCCCGAGCTCGTCGTCGAGATCGCGCTCGACGGAGTGCAGGTGTCGCGGCGCTATCCGGGCGGGGTCGCCTTGCGGTTCGCCCGCGTGCGCCGGTACCGACCTGACAAGACGGCCTCCGAGGCGGACACCATCGAAGGTGTGCAAGGGTTGCTCTGATGCGGATCATGACCTGGAACCTGTGGTGGCGGTTCGGGCCGTGGGAGGAGCGCGCGAAGGCCATCCGCTCGGTGATCGCCGCAGAGGCCCCTGACGTGCTGTGCCTGCAGGAGGTGTGGAGCCTGGAAGGCGACTCGCTCGCTGCGCAGCTCGCGGCATCCCTCGGCTACCAGTTCGCGATCACCGACGACCCGTTCGCCGGTCGCCGCGGCGAAGGTGGCGCGGGCTTCCACAACGCGATCCTCGCCCGCGGGCCGCTGACCGATGTGGTGAGCCATTCGCTGCCACGCCTCGACGGCACCCGGGGTCATCGCCGCGCGTTGTCGGCGGGCGTGACGGTCGAGGGCAGGCTGTGGCCGGTCGTGTCAACCCATCTCGACTACCGCTTCGACGACTCGGCGCTGCGACAGTTGCAGGCCGCGGAGATCCTCCACATCGTGGCCGGGCTCCGCCTCGATCCCGATCAGGACCCGCCGGTGGTGGTGTGCGGCGACTTCAACGCGCCGCCCGACAGCGACGAGGTCCGACTGCTCACCGGTCGCCGCGCCGGGCCGATCCACAACCTCGTGCTCAGTGACTGTTGGGAGCACGTCGGCGAGGGTCCGGGCATCACCTGGCGCTCCGACAACCCGTACCAATCCGACACCGCGTGGCCGAACCGTCGTCTCGACTACGTGTTCGTCAGCTGGCCTCGCCCGAAGCCGCTCGGCAACCCCGTGCGTGCTCACCTGGCAGGCGTCGACCCCGTCGACGGCGTCGTTCCCAGCGATCACGCTGCCGTGGTCGTCGATCTCCACAGCTGATCCACGAGCCGGAGTGCGATCAGGGCGTCAGCTGGTGATGTCCTTCGTCGTGAAGTTGGCCCAGGCCGCGCCCAGGAAGACGGCGACGTAGATGGCCTGCAGGAGGATGCCTTCGTTCACGTCGCGCCACAGCACCGGGTCGCGGTAGAAGTCGACGAACTTCAACCAGTGGTGCGTGGGCAGGTACGCCTGGATCACCCTGGTCGCTTCGATCAGGTCGAGCACCTGCGATCCAACGAACGCGGCCAACGTGGCCAGTGAGGCCGCGAGCGGCGAGTCGGTGCGGGTGGATGCGAACAGCGCGATCGCTCCCAGGCCGAGCATCGACCAGCCGATGTAGAGGATCGCCATCGTCGTCCGTGTGAACGTCTCGAACGGGCTCAGCTCGGTGGCCGAGATCGACGACAGCGGACGGATGCCGAACAGCACGACGCCGGCGAGCAGTGCGACGAGTGCGACGACGATCACCGCCAAGAAGATGAACGTGACGATGGTGACGAGCTTGGCGGTGAGCAGCCGGCTCCGACCGACGGGGCGGGTGAGCAGGTAGCGCAACGTGCCGGCGGAGGCCTCGCCGGCCACGGTGTCGCCACCGATCACCGACACCGCGATCGGCAGGAACAGCGGCAGGATGATCGCAAGTGCGGCAGCCGGGAACAGCAGTCCGTTGTTGAGCACCTCCGACAGCAGCGCCGGCCCTTCGCCGGGGCGTGGTGCGAGACCGCTCGCTTTGACGAAGATGCCGACGATCACCGGAAGCCCCGCCAGCAGGGCGATGGTCACCCAGGTGCGCGGCCGACGCAGCAGCTTCGACAGTTCGACGCGGATCATCGGATGTCGCCGTGTCCGGTGCGCTCGAGGAACACGTCTTCGAGTGTTGGTCGTTCGACGATCAGCTCGCGGACACGGATGTCATCTTGGACGAACGCTTTGTTCAACAGCTCAGGTGCTCGGTCGCCGATGTTCACACGCACCGTCTGCGCGTCGACGGGCAGGTACCGGAACGGTCCGTCTTGCAGCGCTCGGACCGCCCGCTCGAGGTCGGGCGTCACCACTCGTACCCACCCGGTCGGCGCCAAGAGGTTGCGCACGTCGTCCTGGGCGACGATTCGCCCGGCGGACATCATCGCCGCGCGGCTGCAGATCAACTCCACCTCGGCCAGCAAGTGCGACGACAGCATGATCGTCGTGCCCTCGCGCACCAGATCGACGAACATCGTGCGCAGTTCGTGGATGCCCTGCGCATCGAGGCCGTTGGTCGGTTCGTCGAGCACGAGCAGCTTCGGTGAGCGCAGCAGGGCGGAGGCGAGGCCGAGCCGCTGGCGCATGCCGAGTGAGTACGCCTTCACCGGCCGGTCGCCGACGTCAGCGAGTCCGACGCGCTCGAACACCTCGTGCACCCGCTGGCGTCGTGTCTTCTTGGGACCGCCGGAGCCGGCACCGTCGAAGATCATCAGGTTCCGTTCGCCCGACAGGTACGGATAGAACGCGGGTCCTTCCACCATCGTGCCGACGCCGTCGAGCGCGTGAGGAGAGTGAAGCGTGACCTCGTGACCCAGCACCTCGATCGAGCCCGAGGTCGGAGCGACCAGTGACAGGAGCATCCGGATCGTGGTGGTCTTCCCGGCACCGTTCGGGCCGAGGAAGCCGTACAGGTCGCCCTCACGCACGTCGAGGTCGATCGCGTCGACGGCGAGGAGGCCGCTCGGGAATCGCTTCGAGAGTGCGTTGGTGTGCACCACGCTGGTCGCGCTCACCTGAGTCCTCCTTGCGCGACCAGCGCGCCGGCGATGCGGTCGAGTTCACTCACGTCGACGGTGCCGCTGAGCACGACGTCGAAGCCGCCGAGGGTGAAGATCTGCACGTTCACGAGCGAGGTGCTCACCACCGCCGCATCGCCACCCCACGGTCGTTCTGTGCGCGGCAGGGCGTTGATCCGCCGACCGAGGTTGCCCTGCGGGAGGGCGAACATGTTCACCACCGACAGCCCGGCGCCATACGTGGCGAGTCCGGCGGTGGGGTCGTTGCGGCGCTCGAGGCCGGCCAGCTCGCTCGGCAACGGCAGGAAGCTCGTCTGGCTCATCGACTCGACCAGGTCGACGGTCGCAGACGCGCGTACCGGCTCGCCGGCGGCCTCGGGATCGAACTGCATCACGTCGAGCGATGGCTGACCGAATGCGAGGTCGACGAACGCCGTCTCGAAGGCTGGTGCGGTGCCGCCCGTCTCGATCTCCACTGCAACGACCACTCCGGTGTCGGGATCGACCCACAGTTCTGCTGCCTCGATCGTGCTCGCCTCACCGGCCGGTTCGATCCGCAGCCCCACCGACGCCTGGCCGGCCACCCACCGGTCGTCGATCCGCCGCACCGTCTCGCCGGCGCTCTCACGGAGCAGTCGGCGGCCGAGCTCGGCCGGGCTGAGATCCATGAGTCGCGGGATCCGCAGCGGCTCGGTACTCGTGCGGGGCGAGAAGATCACGCGGCGGGTCCCGGAGTCCCAGAGCCACATCCCGCCGGGCTCGCGGTAGATCGATCGTTCGGCGCCGATCAGCAGTTCGTCGGTGCGCCAGCGCTCGGGGTTCTGATACCAGACGCGGACTCGGCTCGTCTGCGTGAACGGCGCGATCTCGTCGTCGAAGCGGCCGAGGTCGGGGAGTCGAAGTCCGCCGCGCGACTCGTAGAGCCCCTCGAACGTGCTGTCGCTCGAATCGGCCACCCGTGCAACCACCTCGGCGGTGGACAGACCGGACGCAGGCACGGGTCGAAGGGCGACGACAACCGGCAGGGCGCAGAGTGCGACGACGCCGCCGAACACCACGGTCCATCGCCAGTGCCGCATTCTTTGACCCTACCGGCGGCCGGTAGGGTCGTGGCTCGACATGGCCACGTTGCGTTTCAGCTTCGGCACGATGGGCTCCGGAAAGAGCACCATGGCGCTGCAGATCCACCACAACCTCTCGACCCGCGAGCTGTTCGGACTCCTCCTCACCAAGCTCGATCGGGAGGGGGCGCAGGTGACCAGCCGGTTGGGTGTCGCTGCCGAGGCGATCGAGGTGCTGGCCGACATGGACATCTACCAGCTCGCCGTCTCCCACTGGCCGATCCACTACCTGGTGTGCGACGAGGTGCAGTTCTACAGCCGTGAGCAGTGCGACCAGATCGCCCGCGTCGTCGACGATCTCGGCGTCGACGTGTTCGCGTTCGGCCTCATCACCGACTTCCGTGGCGAGCTGTTCGAGGGAACGAAGCGGATGCTCGAAGTGGCTGACGAACGGGTGCCGATGCAGGTGGAGGCTCGCTGCTGGTGCGGCGCGCGCGCCACACACAACGCTCGTGTGGTGAACGGCGTGATCACGTACCAGGGCGAGACCGTGGTGGTCGGTGACACGGGTGAAGGCAACCAGGCCCAGCCCTTGTTCGGCGACATCGTGCGTTACGAGTTGCTCTGCCGGCGGCACTACTCGAATGGCGAGCTCGGAGCCTGAGCTCGGCACTCCGAGCTGGGTGTGCGAGCAGCGCGGCGGCCCAGGGCGGCTGCCGGTTCGGGAGGGTTTGCGGTCAGCCGGCTGCGATGGTTCGTGCCGCATCGGCCAGAGCCGGTGCCACCTGTTCGAGCACGAACCGCTCGTTCAGGCCGTCTGCCAGGTGCACACCGTCGGGCCGAGCTGTCGGTCCCGACAGTCCGGAGGTCTCGAGCCAGCCAGGAAGATCGATCTGGGCGATGCCGAGGTCGTGGCTCAGTCCGTTCACGATCGCACGCAGCGCCTGCCACCGAACCGGGTCGTTGAGCGGGTCGTCCACCTCACCCCAGCCGAGGTGGGTGTCGGTCGGAGTGACCCACACGACGAGGGCACCTGCGGCGATCACCTGCTCGGCGAACGCTCGATACGCGTTCGCCACGAGTGCACGGCCGGTCGGGTCGCCGACCGACACCACGCTGCCGTCGGGCAAGTGGACATCCACCGCGTCCCACGGACCGATGTCCACCAGCACAACGTCGACCGCTTCTGCGACGAC
Source organism: uncultured Acidimicrobiaceae bacterium (assembly GCA_963791635.1). Taxonomy (GTDB): domain Bacteria; phylum Actinomycetota; class Acidimicrobiia; order Acidimicrobiales; family Ilumatobacteraceae; genus VFMC01. Next base: position 27,461 of record CAWBTC010000011.1, on the reverse strand, counting down.
CCGCTCGGGCACCGAGTGCCATTGCGTGAGGCAGCCGCTGAGGTCGATCAGATCGCGTTCGCCATCGGTGTCGGTGAAGGCGTGCATGCGCCCATCGTCGCCTGCTGACAGACCACATCCGGGGAAGGCCCCGCTGCCGACGACGAGGTCGTCGGGCACGGTGCCGGCGTGAGCGATGAGTGCCTCCGACAGGTGGAGCGCGGTGCTGTCACCGGTGACCAGGACGCGCAGCGGGCGATCGAGCGTCGGTGATGCGCCGGACCGCGGCGGCCCCGCGGGGATCGGCGCAGGACCCATCGAGGCGACGGCCGTCGTGGCCGTCGTGGCCGTCGTGAACGGCGCGCTGGGGGCGATGTCGACCGAGGACGTCGGCAACGAGCCGATCGACACGTTGGCGCGCTGCGTTGCAGGGGGAGGCGGCAGCGTGACCACTGCACCACTCGAGGTGGCCGGCGAACTGGGCACGAGGGTGACGGCCAGTACCGCCATGGTCGTGAGGGCGATCCCGGCCGCCATCGGGCCACGCCATGCCAACAGGCGCCGACGTCGGCGTACGGGGGTCTCCAGCCAGCGATACGACACGTCGGCGAGTGCGACGGCCACCGCCACTCGGCAGACGTCGAGCACCGTCTGCGGCAACCAACCGGAGGAGATGCCGAGGCGATCGGACGAGAGCAGCAGGAAGACCGGCCAGTGCCAGAGGTACAGCCCGTAGCTGCGGTCGGCCACCCATCGCATCGGCGGTGAGGCGAGCACGCGCTGCCCGGCGCCATCAGCGGCGGCCACCACGACCGGCACCATGGCGAGTGCGAACACGGGGAAACCCCAGCGGTAGAGCCATGCGGTGTGGTCGGGGTCGATGGAGATCGCAGCGATCACCGCGGCCACCACCGCCGCGCTCACCGGGGCGATCCGTCGGGCCGTCCGACCGCCGCGCAGTCTGCCGTCGGAGAGCACCGTGGTGAACGCGGCTGCCGCAGCGCCCACGAGCAGGCTGTGGGCCCGGGCGAAGGTGTTCATGTACGTGGCGGTCGGGTTGCCCGCGGAGAACATCAGGTTCATCGTCAGGATCGAGCACCCGGCGAACAGGGCGCTCCCCAGGCCGATCGCGAGCCGGTGGCGGTGCACCGTACGGATCACGAGCGCGAGCACCACCGGCCAGACGAGGTAGTACTGCTCCTCGATCGCGAGCGACCAGAAGTGGGTGATCGGGGAAGGGTCGCCGAAGCGGGCCCAGTAGTCGCCGCCGCCGCTGATCGTCCCCCAGTTCGACGCCCATCCGGCGGCGAAGAACAGATCGCGCCGCAGCGACGGCACGTCCATCCCGGCCAGCGGCCACACGACGGCGATCGCGAGCAGCACCGCCATGCTCGCCGGCATCAGGCGGCGCACGCGGCCGACCCAGAACCGTCCGAGGTCGATGCGCCCGTGGTGGTCGCCCTCGTCGAGCAGCTTGCCGGTGATCAGCCAGCCGGAGACCACGAAGAAGGCGTCGACGCCGAGGTTGCCGCCGGGGAGGCGATCGAGGTGGAACAACAGCACGGCCGTGACCGCGAGAGCGCGGATGCCGTCGAGTCCTGGCCGGTACGCCCCTTCCTGGCCAGTCACCTCGCTGACGGTACCAGCGCGACCGGCGTCGTGGAGGCGCGGGCCGGCCACGCGACGTGGTCGGTGGCAGGCTTCCTCCGGCGGTGAGGTGCGGTTCGTCACCAAAGATCGTGGTCGAGCCCGGCGACGGAGCGTGGCACCGTGATGGTTCCTGAACGATGTCTTCACGATGTCTGCATGCCGGTCGGTTGCCCCCGCCGAACCCCCTCCGTACATTCCTTTGAGTGGGTAGGCGGACACGGAAAGTGGCCATTTCGGCTGCACTGACACTGGTACTGACACTGGTACTGGCACCGGCGACGGGAGTGGGAACAGCAGCTGACGGCACGCGTGCGGCCGATGCTGCGGTGGCCGGCCCGACGACTGCGGCGGCACCGTTTGCCGGCTCGACGACTGCGGCCGCACCGTTGGCCGGAGCGACACGTGGGACCGACGTCCGGAAGGGCGCGTGGGGCAAGCCGGCAGCCCGGCAGAACCGGGTGGTGCTCGTGGGTGACTCGCTCGCCCAGGAGGTCACTCCGTTCCTGCAGTTCCTCACACCTGGCAAGACGTTCGTGCCCAAGTTCTGGGGTGGCACCGCACCGTGTGACTGGAGCGAGGTGAACCTGGAGGCCAGCCGCACGAGCGTCGTCGTGATCACCTTCACCGGCAACTCGCTCACCGACTGCATGAGCGATGGCAACGGGAGCCATCTCGTCGACGGGGCGCTGGTGGAGCAGTACCGCTACGACATCGGGGTGCTGATCGACAGATCCCGCCGAGCGGGCGCTCGCGTCGTGCTGATCGGACAGCCGCTGCGCGACTCGAGCTTCGAAGCCGACGTCGAAGTGGAAGGCATCAACGAGGTGTACCGCGAGTTCGCGGCCGCCTATCCGTTCGTGTCGTACGTTGACGCCGGCCGAGCGGTGGAGACGCCCGATGGTCGGTTCGCCGAGCGGTTGCCGTGCACGGCGTACGACGTCGACTGCGCAGAGGATGGACAGACGGTGGTGCGCGGCGATGGCGTGCACTTCTGCCCGATCGAGGGCGAGAACCCGTGCACGGTGTGGTCGAGTGGCGCCTTCCGCTTCGCCCTCGCGATCGCCTCGGCGGCCAACAACCCACGCATGTTCGACTGACGCGTTCGACTGACCCGTTCGACCGTGCGCTGTCAGACGCGCCTGCGGTCTACGCCCAACTGCACCTCAGGTGCTTGATGCCGTTGATGAAGTTGCTCTGCAGGTAGTCGGGTTCGCCGGTGATCGTCATGTTCGGCAGACGACGGCGGATCTCGTCGAACGCGACCGCGATCTCGCGACGGGCGAGGTTGGCGCCGAGGCAGAAGTGCGGACCACCGGCGCCGAAGCCGGCCTGCTGCGGCTGCAGTGATCGGCGGACGTCGAACTCGTACGGATTCGACCACACGTTCTCGTCACGGTTGGCCGAGTTGTACCACATGACGACCTTCTGGCCGGCGAGCACCTTGGTGTCGCCGATCATCGTGTCCTCGGTCGCCGTGCGGCGGAAGTGGATGACGGGTGTCGCCCAGCGGACGATCTCGTCGACCGCGGTGCGCGTGACGCCGTCCCAGTCGTTCCACCAGATCTCCTTCTGATCGGGGTACTGGGTGAGCGTGCGCATCCCGTGGCTGATCGCGTTGCGAGTGGTCTCGTTGCCTGCCACCACCAGCAGGATGAAGAACGAACCGAACTCCTGTGCGGTGAGGCGTTCGCCGTCGACCTCGGCGTGCATCATCACGCTGGTGAGGTCGTCACCCGGGTTCTTCAGGCGATCTTCGCCAAGGGCTTGAGCGTAGGAGAACATGCCGATCGCCGAGGCCATGAGCGCTTCCATCGTGCCGCCGAACTCGGGGTCGCCGGCGCCGAGGATGGTGTTCGTCCAGTTGAAGATCTGGGCCTCGTCCGTCGCAGGGATGCCCATCATCTCGCAGATGATCTGCAAGGGAAGCGGGGCAGCGAAGTCGGTCACGAAGTCGCATTCCTTGGTCGGGAACCGCTCGATGAGCGAGTCGACCAGCGTGCGAGCCTTGTCGTGCACGTACCCCTCGATCTTGCTGACCTCTTTCGGGGTGAAGCCCTTGGAGACGATCGAACGGAGCCGGAAGTGCTTGGGGTCGTCCATCGCGATCATCGAGCCGAAGAACTCGGCCATCTCGATGGGCAGATCGGGGATGTTGCTGCCCTTGCCGCTGATGAACAGGTGCGGGTTGCGGCTCACGTGCCACACGTCCTCGTGGCGGGTGAGGGCGAAGTAGCCGGCGCCCCTCGGGAACGGGCTGTCGGGGAACTCCCACTCGTCGTAGAAGGGGAGCTCGCGCTGGTGGCGGAGTGCGTGGAACGCCCCTTCGCGGTACGAACGCGGCTTCAGCCAGAACTCGGGATCGGAGAGATCGAACTCGTCTGCGCGGACGGACGTGTCGACGAAAGGGTTCACCTGGGACATGAGACGATTGTACCGCGACTGTCTCACGAGCTGGGGATCAGGCCGCTCGCACCGTGACCCATCGTAGGCTGGTTGCATGCTGCAACCCGCTGAGATCGGCCGCGCACTCGTCATCACGGCCCACCCCGACGACGTCGACTTCGGCGCAGCCGGCACGGTGGCCTGGCTGACCGACAACGACGTGGAGGTCACCTACTGCCTCGTCACCGACGGTGATGCGGGCGGTTTCGACCAGACCATCTCGCGTCCGGACATGGCGGCGATGCGTCGCATCGAACAGACCCGAGCGGCGAAGGAAGTTGGCGTCCAGTCGCTGGTGTTCCTCGGTCATGCCGACGGCCGCGTCACCTACGACCTCACGTTGCGCCGCGATCTCTCGCGTGTGATCCGCCAGGTGAAGCCGACGGTGGTGATCACGCAGTCACCCGAGCGCAACCTCGAGCGCATCTACGCGAGTCACCCCGACCACCTGGCCGCTGGGGAAGCGGCGATCGCCGCGGTGTACCCGGATGCTCGCAATCCGTTCGCGTACCCGGAGCTGGTCGACGAAGGACTCGAGGCGTGGACAGTGCCCGAGGTGTGGGTGATGGGTGGTACGAAGCCGAACACACACGTCGACGTCACCGATCAGCTCGACCGCAAGATCCGTGCCCTGCTGTGCCACGAGACCCAGCACCAGGACCCATCGGGCGTGGAGGCTCGGGTGCGGATGTGGATGGGCGCGACGGCCCAGCACTTCGGCCTCCCCGAAGGCTGCTATGCCGAAGCGTTCCAGGTCGTCGACACCCGTTGACCCGATCGGTGTCCGCACCGGTGCCCTGATTGCGGGGATCGCTGGTGCGCGCGAAGGCCGTTCGTACGATCGCGTCCTGATGAGCCGAGGGTGGATCGTGGGCCTGGCAGCGCTGATCCCTGCGCTCGTGGTCGTCGTCGTCGAGCGCCTCGACGACGATCCGTACGTGGCAGAGGCACTGGTGCTCGTGTCGCCCGGGATCGCTGCCGGTCGTGACCTCGATGGCTCCGCCGCCCGCGACGCCGCAGTCGTGTTGCAGAGCGAGGCGCTCGTGGCGTACGTCCGCGACGAGCTCGACTTCGAGGGTGACCCGCCCCTCGCGACCGGTTCGGTGCTCGACGGCACGAACGTGGTGGTCGTGCGAGTCGAGTCGTTCGAGTCGCTCACGTCCCTCGGCGACCCCGAGGCCGATCCGGCAGACCCGGCAGACCCGGCAGACCCGCTCGTTCCGAGCGTCGCTGACATCGCGAACGCGTATGCGCTCGCGCTCGTCGACGTTCGCGGTGAGCAGCTCAGGGCCGGGTTCGGCGGAGCTGGGGCCGAGATCGACCGACGGCTCGTGCAGGTCGAAGAACAGCTCGCTGCGTTGAACGAAGAGCTCGCCGTCGTCGCGGATCGGACCGATCCGCAGGTGGAGGCCCTTGAACGGGCGCGAGATGCCGCAGAGCGTCGACGGGCGGCGCTGCTGGAGCGGCTCGACGACACGGCGGTCGACGGTGCATCGACCACCGGTGATCTCCAGATCGTGCGACGTGCCGTGTTGCCGACCGAGCGTGAGGGTGAGAGCGCGTGGCGCCTGGCGTGGCTGTCGGCCGTGGTCGGAGCCTTGGCGGGTCTGGTGGTCCTCGCACTCGTTCAGGCGGCGGACCGGACCCGAGGTCGGTGGACGCGAGGTGATCGGGCGTTGGCCGCGAGCGGTCTTTCACGGTCGGAGACAGCGGACTAGCCTGGGTGGCGATCACTTGACCGATGGGTCAAGACTTCGAGGATCAGCCACACGAGGGGAACCACTGCCATGACCGAAGCCGTCATCGTCGCCACTGCCCGCAGCCCGATCGGCCGCGCGAACAAGGGTTCGCTCGTCGACCTGCGTCCCGACGACATGAGCGCTCAGATCCTGAAGGCGCTCATGGAGAAGGCACCTCAGGTGCAAGCGTCCGACGTCAACGACGTCATGTGGGGCATCGGCCAGCCTGCCGGCGAGGGTGGCTTCAACATCGCCCGTGTCATCAGCTCGCTCGCCGGCTACGACGACGTACCCGGCGTGACCGTGAACCGCTACTGCTCGTCGAGCCTGCAGACCATCCGCATGGCCTTCCACGCGATCAAGGCCGGCGAAGGCGACGTGTTCGTCGCCGGTGGGTGCGAGACCGTCAGCCGCTACGCCAGCGGAGCGAGCGACGTGGCCCCCAACCCGATCTTCAAGGGCCCGGGAGAACGCACCAAGGCCCGCTCGCAGGGTGGCCAGGGTGCCTGGACCCCACCCGTCGGGATGCCCGACATGTACATCGCGATGGGTCAGACCGCGGAGAACGTGGTCGAGCTCGAGGGCATCAGTCGCGAGGAGCAGGACCGCTTCGGTGTCCGCAGCCAGAACCTGGCCGTGGCGCATGTGGAGAACGGCTTCTTCGAGCGCGAGATCACCCCGCTGACGCTGCCCGACGGGACGGTCGTCTCGAAAGACGACGGCCCGCGTCCGGGCACCACGTATGAAGGCGTCAGCCAGCTGAAGCCGGTGTTCCGTCCCGACGGCACGGTCACCGCCGGCAACGCGTGCCCGCTCAACGACGGCGCAGCCGCCGTGCTCGTGATGAGCGACACCAAGGCCCGCCAGCTCGGCCTCACGCCTCTGGCTCGCATCGTGTCGTCGGGCGTGTCCGGCCTCAACCCTGAGATCATGGGCCTCGGCCCGATCGAGGCGATCCGCAAGGCGCTGGCACTCGCCGGCAAGACGATCGACGAGATCGACCTCGTCGAGATCAACGAGGCCTTCGCCGTGCAGGTGATCGGCTCGGCCAAGCACCTCGGCATCGATCTCGACAAGCAGATGAACGTCCATGGCGGCGCGATCGCCCTGGGTCACCCGTTCGGGATGACGGGCGCCCGGATCATGACCACCCTGATCAACGGCCTCCAGTTCGAGGACAAGACGTGGGGCGTCGAGAGCATGTGCGTCGGCGGTGGTCAGGGCATGGCGATGGTGGTCGAGCGCCTCAGCTGATCACGCGGCACGAGCCGGCAGCGGCGCTGCGGATCTCCGCAGCGCCGCTGCCGCGCCACCGGCCAGTGCGACGAACACGCCTGCGGTGAGAAACACCGGACCGGCACCCCATCGCCCGTAGATCGCAGGTGCGGCGACGGCCGACACCGTGGCGCCGAGCAGGTTGAGCGCACCCGACAAGCCTTGCGCCGCGGATGACCGGCCGTGCGGCGCCGCTTGTGCAACGAAGGCCTGCGTTGCCGGCACACCGAGTGATTGGACGCTGCCCTCCACGGCGAACAGCGCGGTGATCAGCAGCGGTGCGGTGAGCGCGCCGTAGATCATGGTGAGCGGCACCACCATCACGAGCGAGATCATGCTCATCCTGTAGGCGCCGTGTCGGTCGGCGAGCCGTCCGCCGGCGGTGGCGAGCAGTGCGAACGGGATCCCGTACATGAGGAAGCCGATCCCGATGAGCAGGTTCGAGGCGCCACGGTCGGTCATGTACCGGTCGAGGATCGCGTCGTACATGCCGACGGGGAAGAACAACGCCATCGTCAACAGGACACCGATCTGGATGTTGCGCACCCTCAACAGGTCGAGACTCAGCCGGTTTGCCTGTGCGGTGATCGGCAGGCTGGGGAGATGCTGGCGCGACAGCGCGAGCAGTGCTGCAAGCGCTGCGAACCCGCACACGAGGAACGGCCAGCGCACACCGAACGGCCCCACGAGCACGGCGCCGATCACTGGTCCGGTGACGAATCCCGCAAGCTCGACACCGCCGAGCGTGCCGAGGCGCTCGCCGACCCGATCGGGCGACATGCTCGCCGCGATCGCCCGGGCCGCGGGGAGGAACAACCCGTTGCTGAGCCCGGTGATCGCCCGGGCGATCACGAAACCGACGAGTGTGGACGACGCAGCGAACATCACGCTGCCGACGACGGCGGCGAACAATCCGGCGAGGAGCAGGCGCTTCGAGTGGCCGTTGTCGGCGAGTGGCGCGAGCAGCAGTTGGCTGACGAAGCCGACGGCCATGCCCGCACCGGCGATGAAGCCGAGGCCCGAGTCGCCGAAGTGATAGGTGTCCTGCAGATCGCTGAGGAGCGAGAACACGACGCTGTTGGCGACACCCACCGCAGCAGTGGCGAGAAGGAGAGCGATCCAACCCGGTGCCGCGGCGCGGTCTACGCGTCCCATCGGTTGGGTCGGTCTGCTCGCACGCGGACCATGCCCGGCTCGTTGGGAAGGCGGAATGCACGCACGACGTACTGCTCGCCACCGGCCATCAGTTCCGCCAGTGCCCACGAGTCGCTCGAGTCGCGCAGGCCTTCACCCGATGGGTTGCCGAGCGGATGCAGCGCATCGACGTCGAGCCCAGCGGAGTCGGCCTCTGCGTGCCAGAGCGCGACGAGCCCCCGCCGCAGATCGGGCTCCGTCATCAGGTCGTCGCCGGCAAGGCACAGCTCCACGTTGGTGATGCTCACGGGCTGGACACAGCAGGGGTCGATCACGTCGCCGCCGAGTTCGCCGTCGAGCATCACCACGATCGGCCCGAGGTTGTCGTGCTCACCGTTGCCGGTGACACCTCCGACGAAGCCGTACTTGACGACCGGGAATCCATCGTCGCCCGTGGTCTCCACACGCACACGATCACCCGGTCGGAGCATCATCACCGACCTGCCGGCTGTCCATCGTCTGATCCGAACGGCCCGACCTCGGGGATCATGTCGGCCACCTCGCCGATCAGGGCGTCGCTCAGCTCGGGCCACACCCGCAGCGCGGTGTCGGCCCAGTCGTCGAACGGTCGATCAGTGAGCGCGATGCACGCAACACCCCGATCGTGTACAGCCCCCAGGTCCACCCACAGAAGGGTACCGGCACCTCCGAAGTGACCGAACGCCTGTTGAGAATTGGTCGCTCCCATCCAGTGGGGTTGTTTGTCGCCGTGGATCTCCATCCCGAGGCCCCAGGAGCACGTCGTGAAGCGGCCGATGCCCGGCACCACGCCCGACAGATGTGGGAACACGGGCGCCGTCGCGATCGCTGCGGTGGCCGGACTCACGAGTCTGGGCCGGGCGAGCTCGACGGCGAAGCGGACGAGGTCGTCGACCGTGCTCCACACCTGGTGCGCTGGTGAGCCGCGCAGCTCGCTACCGGCCATGCCGAGCGGCTCGAACACGGCTTCGACGAGGTACTGGTCGAACGGCATCCGTGCAGCCGCGGCAACGGCGTCGGCGGCGAGCTCGATGCCGGTGTTGGAGTAGATGCGCCGCTTGCCCGGCGTGGTGATCGGGTCGGGTCCGTCGAACGGGTACCCGCCGGCGTGCGCGAGGAGGTGCCTCAGGGTGCAACCCGGTTGGCCGATCGGGTCGTCGAGGGTGAGCAGGCCCTCCTCGACGGCGACGAGTGCCGCCCAGGCGGCGAGCGGCTTGGAGATCGAGGCGATGCGGTAGGAGCGGGTGGGATCGCCTTCGATGGTGATCTCAGGTGCCGCGCCCGGTGCGAGCACGACGGCTGCGGCGCTGACGTGGTCGACGGGCCATGCTCGGGTGAGCCGCAGCGATTGCATCCCGTGCGTCTCGTGTCCGTGCCGGGGCCGGTGGTGATCAGGCCAGACCCGACGACCGCAACGACTCGGCCACGTGGAACGCCAGATCGAGGCTCTGGCGGGCGTTGAGCCGGGGATCGCACACCGTCTGGTACCGGTCGGCCAGCTCGGAGTCGAGGATCTTGTCGGCACCACCGATGCACTCGGTGACGTTGTCGCCGGTGAGCTCGACGTGGATGCCGCCGGGCCAGGTGCCCTCGCCGTGGTGGGCGCGGACGAAGCCATCGATCTCGGCACAGATGTCCGCGAAGTCACGGGTCTTGTGACCGCTCAGCGACGTGAAGGTGTTGCCGTGCATCGGGTCGCATGCCCACACCACCGGATGGCCGGCATCGCGGACGGCTCGCAGGATTCCCGGCAGCGCGGTTTCCACCTTGGCGGCGCCCATGCGGCTGATCAGCGTGAGCCGACCGGGGATGCGCGCGGGGTTGAGGCGCTCGCACAGTTCGAGCACGAAGTCGGCGGTCGTGGTGGGTCCGATCTTGCACCCGACCGGATTGCCGACACCACGGAGGAACTCCACGTGCGCGCCGTCGAGGTCGCGGGTGCGCTCGCCGATCCACAGCATGTGCGCCGAGCAGTCGTACCAACCGCCTGTCAGCGTGTCCTGGCGAGTGAGGGACTCCTCGTAGCCGAGCAGCAGCGCCTCGTGACTGGTGTAGACGTCGACCTCGCTGAGGTTGTGGTTGTTCTCCACTTCCACGCCGCAGGCATGCATGAACTTCAACGCCCGGTCGATCTCGCTGGCGAGCTGTTCGTAGCGGCGGCCCTCGGGGCTCGACGCGACGAACTCCTGGGTCCACGCGTGCACGCGGGTGAGGTCGGCGAAGCCGCCCTTGGTGAAGGCACGCACGAGGTTCAGCGTGGACGCCGACTGGTGGTAGGCCTGCACGAGACGCTCGGGGTTCGGCACTCTCGCGGCCTCGGTCGGGGTGGGATCGTTGACGATGTGCCCGCGGAAGCTGGGCAGCTCGACGTCGCCGACCTTCTCGACGTTGCTCGAGCGCGGCTTGGCGAACTGGCCGGCGATGCGACCGACCTTCACCACCGGCACACCGAGGGAGTAGGTGAGCACGACTGCCATCTGCAGGATGACGCGCAGCTTCTCGCGGATGTTGACGGCGGAGAACTCTTCGAAGCTCTCGGCACAGTCGCCGGCCTGCAGCAAGAACGCGTTGCCTGCGGCGACCTGGGCCAGCGACGCCTGCAAGGAGCGGGCCTCACCGGCGAAGATCAGCGGGGGATAGCTGGAGATCTGCTTCAACGCCCGGTCGAGGTCGCCCGTGTCGGGCCACTCCGGTTGCTGATCGGCCGTGTGCGATTGCCACGACGAGGGGCTCCAGTCCTTTGCCACGCCGGAATCCTAGCGACGGGCCTCCAACTGACGGCAGAGGGAATCGCCGGGGTCGCTGTCGAGCGTGATGTCGGCGCCGGCCAGGCCGACGCCGAGCGGAGCGGCAAAGGCGAACAGCGCCTGCTCACCGTCGACCGTGAGTGAGAGTTGACCGACGATCGGATCGGCCACGAGGTCGAACGCGATGCTGAGGTCGTCGGGGAGGGCGAATGCCTCGCTCGCGCTGACGATGTCGTCCACCTCGGCCTCGAATCGCACGTTGCCATCGGCGGTGATCGCTTCCACGGTCCAGTTGTCGCCACCGGCGATGAGGATGCGATCGCCGGTGAGCTCGCCGGTGAGCTCGCCGGCGAACTCGACGGTGCCGACGAGGCGGCGGCCGTCGTTCGACTGCTCGAGTGCCACCCACGTGCCCTGTTCGGCGATGTACACGCCGCTGCAACGGTCGGTGGCAGGGTCGCGGTCGAGCACCACCGTGCCGTCGCGTGGCACAGCGATGCCCGGCACGAAGTCGGTGAGGCCCGGCGCCGGATCGCTGAACACCCAGCCGTCCACGCGGTAGCGCCACTCGGTGAAGCCGGGCTCCTTGAGCTGCTGGGTCCACAGCGCGAGCGAGACGTTGCACCACGAGCCCCAAGCGACCAAGGCGATGGTGGCGAGGCGGATCCCTCGCCGCCACTCGCGGACCGGGATCGTGAGGGTGGCGAACGCGAAGGCTGCGGGCACGAGGATCAGCGGGATCATGTCGACGAGGTAGCGATTCGCGATGAAGCCGATGGTGAACGTGGGTCCTGCTGCGATGGCTCCACCGAGGATGACCGCCAGGACCGCCCACGCGCGCCGTCGCACGACGAGCACGAAGCCGATCAGCCCGGCGGCGAGCAGCAGCGTGGCTGACGCCGTGAGCGACGCTGCCGGGGTGATCGTCTCGAACGGGTAGGAGCTGCGTTCGGTGGCGAGCGGCCCGTACCGCACGAACGGGAACAGTCGCTCGAGGCGCACCGTGTCGGGGCGGAGGTACTGGACGACGTTGGTGCTGAGGAACCGCAACGAGAAGAAGCTGTCGTTGTTGCCCGCGAACCACGCAGCACGCGTGGGGTCGTTGAGGCTGAGCACCTGCAGCTGCCCCGGCAGCGCGGTGGGCGAGCCGAACCTGCCCCAGTTGATCGCTGCATGGATGGCACACCCGAGTGCCGATGCGCCCACCACCGCTCCAATCGCCCTCCGCGCAGCGTTCTGGTCGCGATCTTCCGCGGTTGCCGCGGCGTTGCGCGACCAGATCCGCAGTCGTGCCGGAGGTTCGACCCGGCCTGCAGCGTTCTGGTCGCGATCTTCCGCGGTTGTCGCGGCACGGCGCGACCAGAACACGATGAGGACGGCGAGCGACGCGCCGGCGGCGATGCCGATGCCGACCGACGCGCGGGTGAGGATGCCTGCGACGATCGGGAACGCGGCGGCGAGGTACCGGCGACGGGTGGGGGAGCGGTGCTCGAGGAGACCAAGGGTGCCGACGATGGCCCACACCGCGAATGTGGCCGCCCACAGTTCGGTCTCGTGGTACACGCTCACCCAACCCGACAGGAACAGCACTGGCGAGCACGCGGCGGCGGCGACGAATCCCGCGCCCCGCCACCGTGAAAGCGTGCGACCGGCCACGTGCGAGAGGTGGCGAACGAGGTGGAAGCAGGCGGTGCAGTACGCCGCGAAGCCGAGGATCATCGAGACCCGGGCGAGGCGTCCGAAGAACACCTCGCCGAACAGCGCGAAGGGCAGCCGGACGAGCGCGAGGAACGCGCCGTAGTAGAGGTACGTCTGGCCGTCGACCAAGAAGCCCTCCGGTCCCGGGATCTCCGGGCGTACCGCAAGGCGAAGCCGAAGGAACGACCGCGCCTGCTCGTCGTAGAAGTCGTTGCTGTACGTCTCGCGGATGAACAGCTGCCACGGCTGGAAGCGACACACGATCAGCGCGAAGACCATCGTTGCCGCGATGGTGACGACGCGGGCGGCGCGCGCTGCCGGGTCAGCCGGGTTGGTCGGTCGCCACATCGGGCGCGTCCGGCTGGTTGCAGTGCTGCTCGTCGAGCGGCTGGTCGAGCGCCGGGTTCACGTCGAATTCGAACACGAACTGGTAGGCGAACATCGTGGGCCACGCCCGCACGAGCGCGCGGTCGATGAGCGCCGCAACACGACCGATGCCGCGGTCGGTGGACATCTTCAACGCGTCGAACGGCAGCCCGGTGTGGCGGCGGTCGATCGGGCGCAGGCCTGCCTGTTCGGCGAGGCGCACGAACGAGCGTCGGGTGAAGAAACGCACATGCGTCGAGTCGAGGATGCCGCGCTGGTCGTAGTCGAACAGGCCGAGCGCGGTGCGACCGCGCGGGTACCAGTGCGAGATGTTCGGAACGCTCGCGATCACGGTGCCGCCGGACCGGAGACGGTCGGCCATCTCGGTGAGCAACTGCTGTGGATTGCGCACATGTTCGATCACGTCGGCGGCGAGCACGACATCGAAGTCGCCTCCCACGTCGTCTGGCAGACCGTGCTCGAGGTCGCTCTGCACGAAGCGCTGCATGCGGTCGCGCACTCTCGGTTCCTCGGCGAGATCGACGCCGGTGACGTAGTGGCCCTGTGCCACGAGTGCCTCGGCCAGCCAACCGGGGCCGCAGCCCACATCGAGAACACGCATCGGCGGTCTGGGTTGCATGAACTGCAGGACGCGGCCATGAGAGCTGTGTGCCGAAGGCTTGTAGGCGTACGGCTCCGCGACCTTGCCGACGTCGCCGGAGCCGAATCCGGTGCGGCCGAGCCGATGTCGGAGTGTGTCGATCATGATGTCGCGCGCATAGGCGACACCGTTGACCCGGCAGATCTCGTCGCCGTAGTAGGTGGGGATCGGCACCTCGACGATCTTCTTCCTGGCGCCGTGCAGCTGGAGGATGATCTCGGTGTCGAAGTCGAAGCCGTCGCTGTTGCCGACGAACGGTAGGTCGGCGAGGGCGCTGACGCGGTAGACCCGGTAGCCGGAGTGCCATTCGCTCAGCCGGAGACCTGAAATCGCGTTCTGCGCGGTGGTGAGGATCCGGTTGCCGACGTACTTGTACATCGGCATGCCACCGTGACGGGCGCCACCTTTGATCATCATCCGTGAGCCGAAGACGGCATCGGCGTCGCCTTCGGTGATCGGGGCCACCATCTCGTGCATCACCTCGGGGGCGTATTGGCCGTCGCCGTGAAGGAGCACCACCACGTCCCAGCCGTGGTTGATGGCGTACGTGTAGCCGGCCTTCTGGTTGCCGCCGTAACCCAGGTTCTGCGGATGGCGGACCACCGTGAGGGGCAGGTCGCTGCCACGGTGCAGGTAGTCCGTGGCGACGGAGAAGGTCGCATCGGTGGAGTGGTCGTCGTGCACCAGCACCTCTGCGAGCTCCCGACGCATGTCGGGACTGATGCGGTCGAGGACATCGACGAGGGTGGTTTCCGCGTTGTACGCGACGACGAGTACGCCGACCTTCATAAGAAGGCCGAGCGTACTCGTCGTACGGTCGACTCAGTTGGAGCCTGTGGCCAGGCAGGACCAGATCAGGCGGCGAGGATGCGGACTGCGTCCTCACGCAGACCGGCGACCGCACGGCTGACGAGACGACGAGCGGCCTCTGCGGTGACGCCGAGGTTCTCACCGACCTCGCGGAAGCTCTTGCGCTCGCCGTCGATCAGTCCGAAGCGGGCCTCGACGGCGTAGCGGGCACGCTTGTCGAGCGTGCCGAGCAGCTCGTCGAGCAGATCGCTGTCGACCATGGCCATCACAGCGTCTTCGGGGGTGCCGTCACCGTTGGCCATGAGGTCGCCGAGGGTGGCGTCGCCGTCATCGCCGATGGTCTTGTCGAGCGAGACCGGGGTGGTGAGGCGGTGCAGTTCGGCGTTGCCGACGTCGAGGGTCTCGCCGTCGCCCGAGGCCTGGCGCAGCGCAGCACGGAGGCTGGCGGAGCGATCGCCCGGGATGCGGATCAGACTGGCCTTCTGGTCGAGGGCACGACCGATGGCCTGACGGATCCAGAACGTGGCGTAGGTCGAGAACTTGAAGCCACGGCGCCAGTCGAACTTGTCGACGGCGTGCTCCAAGCCGAGGTTGCCCTCCTGGATGAGGTCGAGCAGGTCCATGCCCTGGGGCAGCGGGTAGCGGCGGGCGATGCTCACCACGAGGCGGAGGTTGGAACGGATGAACCGGTCCTTGGCGTCGGCGGCTGCCGCGACCTGGGCCTTGAGGGCTGCGCCTTTCTCGCCCTGGGCGAGCCGAGCGGCCGCGTCGCGACCACCTTCGATCACCCGGGACAATTCACGCTCTTCTTCAGCGTTGAGCAAGGAGACCTTGCCGATATCGTTCAGGTACAGTCCGATTGAGTCATTCATGGCATCTCTCTTCAACTACGACGTTCGGCGTCCGATTCCAGATGGTCTGCGTGTCTGATGGCACAGCCCGAGAGCTGGGCGGACACGGAAGAACATGCGGATCTGACAGGGAACCGGCAGGGCCGGGCGATGGGGTCCCGAGCCGTGGTAGGGGGGTGTGGCGCGGGGCGAATGCGGGGGGACAAAGAACAGTACTACATCTGTCAACGCCTGTCCTATCGGAATGTCCCTGCTTGGTCATTTCTTGCATGGAAGTTGATGCCCCACGACGAAGGCTCAGGTGCACCTACACTGGACAATCGTGTCGTCCCAGGGTGCCCAGCGGCCGTTTCCAGAGGTTCCAGGCCGCGAGCGCCGCAAGGTCGGGCTCTTCGGCGGCACGTTCGATCCTCCGCACGTGGGGCACCTGGTCACTGCGGTCAACGTCCGTCACGCGCTGCAGCTCGATGTCGTGGTGTTGATGGTGGCTAACGTCCCGTGGCAGAAGCAGGGGTCTCGGGCGATCACCCCGGCCGACGACCGGATGGCGATGGTGGAAGCCGCCGTCGCCGAAGTGGCCGGGATCGAAGCAGGTGATCTGGAGATCCGCCGTGGCGGGGCCAGCTACACCGCCGACACGCTCGCTGCGATGGCCGACGAGTACCCCGGCGCCGATCTCTTCACGATCGTGGGCGACGACGCGGCCGCCGGGATCACCACCTGGGAGCGCTACGACGAGGTGGCTGCTCGGTCGACGCTCGTCGTGGTCGATCGTCCCGGGGCGCCGGTGGAGCTGTCGCGGCAGTTCCCGTGGGTGCGGGTGGAGGTGCCTCGTCTCGAAGTGTCCAGTACCGATCTTCGAGCTCGCGTGACCGATGGGCGCCCACTCGACTACCTCGTCACCGAGGCCGTACTGCAGATCATCCGTGAGCGGCACCTGTACCAGACGTCGCCGGCAGTGGTCACGGCCGTGGTTCCGGGTTCGTTGGAGGAGGTTCGGTGAGCGCGATCCCCGGACGCCGGCGCAAGCACACCCTCGGCATGTTCGCCGTCACTGTCGCGATGGCGGTGCTGGCCCCGTTGTTGTTCTGGGTGGGGTTCAACGCTGTGCTCGACTCCACCGGCGGCAAGGACGCCCTGGCCGACAACCTGCCCGAGAAGACCTTCCCCAACACGCCGACAGCGCTGTATCTCACCGTCGACGATGCGGGAGTGCTCTCGAGCGCGACCGTGTTCGTGTTGTCTCCGACCGGGGTTGGGGGGAGCATCGTGTCGATTCCGGTGAACAGCGATGTCGGGTTCTCCGCCGATGCTCGTCAGTCGCTGCAGCAGGTGTACGCGGCCGAGGGTGCCGAAGCCACCACGTTCGCCGTCGAGTCGCTGCTGTTGTTGACCATCAACACCACGAACGTCGCCGATGTCGCGGAGTTGAAGGCGTTCTTGTTGCCGTTCCAGCCGTTCACCATCTCACTCACGAGTGATGTGATCACCGAGACAGCGGAAGGCGACGATCCTGATGTGCTGCGTCCCGGCACCGTGGTGATCGACGCAGCAAACGCCGCAAAGGTGCTGATCTCCGGCGCCGGCGCGGGCGACGAGACCGCCCGCAAGGGCAACCACGAGGCGTTCTGGGCTGGCTTCACCGCAGCCGTCGGTGGCGGTCGGGCCACCGCGTTGGCGACGAACGTGCCGCCTACCAGCTTCGAGGAGTTCGCCGCCCGCTTGGAGGCGGCGCCGGTCGCCAGCCGGGGTCTGTCGATCCTGCCGCTCAGCGAGGACGAGAACCCCTCCGGGATCGACGTGGTGCAGCTCGACCAGTCCGAAGCCGTGTTCGTCTTCGGCAGTGTGGCACCCGGTGCGATGTCGGGTCCGAAGCTCGGTCCGAACTTCCGGGTCGAGGCCCCGCCCGGCTATGACCTCCAGGTGAAGCTCACGATCGACAAGATCTTGTTCATCGGGGCGAACGTGCTCTCGGTCGACACGTCGGCGGCGCCCCGACCCGACACCGTGTTCCTCGTTCCCAACGAAGCCGACCGCATTCGTGCACAGGTGGCCGACGGGATCTTTGGAACCATCGTGTTCGAAGACCCCCTCGAGCGAATCGACGGCATCGACGTGACCCTGGTGCTCGGCACCGACTACCTCGCGACCGTGGAGACCTGACTCGTGCCAAACCCTTCCCCTGAGCCGACGAACAACACCGTGCAGTTCCCCGAATCGGAGGCGCTGGCGTGCGTGGCGTCTCGCGCTGCCGACGCCAAGAAGGCCGACGACACGATCGTGCTGGCTGTCGGGGAGTTGCTGAACATCACCGAGTACTTCGTGGTGACCTCGGCCTCCAACCGGCGGTTGGTGCGCACGATCGTGGAGTCGATCGAGGAACTGGTACGCGAAGAGCTCGGCCGGGCGCCGCTGCGAGTCGAGGGTCTGTCGGAGACCCAATGGGTGCTGATGGACTACGGAGATGTCGTCGTGCATGTGTTCGTGGAGGAGATGCGCCAGTACTACGAGATCGAGCGCCTCTACCGAGATGTGCCGCGGGTGGATTGGCTGGCGCACGTTCCTGCTGAGCTGGAGTGATCGCCGTCACAGATGGGAATGGGAGTTCCATCGCTATCGTTGATGGACGTCATGAGTCTCGCCCTGTCCGGCCCGTTCGACACGGGAAAACTTCCCCGCCTCGCACCTGATCCGGTCACGGTCACGGTGGCGCGCAGGATCCAGCCGGGTTACGAGGCCGAGTTCCTGAGGTGGGCCGACGAGCTCGTCCTCGCTGCACGCTCGTTCCGCGGGTGCCTCGGCGCTGCGGTGTTCCATCCGGGGCACGTGGGTGGGGAGTACCAGATCGTCGTGCGCTTCTCCGACGGTGTGCACCTGCGCGACTGGGAGCGCAGCGGTCGTCGCAACGAACTGATGGATCGCAGCGAACGGTTCGTCCTTGCAGCCCGGATGCAGCGCACGGTCGGTGTTGATGCGTGGTTCGAGGCGGCCGCCCATGCCCAACCGAAGCGCACATGGTGGCATCGGTTGTTCGTCGACGTCGCCTGGGTGTTCCCGGTGTCGCTGCTGTCGTCGTTGTTCGTCGCCCCATTCGTGCGGGACCTCCCCCTGCTCGTGCGAGTGCTGATCGGCGTCGCCGTGATCACCGTTGCGCTGCAAGTGGTGGTGTCGCCGGCCCGCAAGCGGCTTCGCTCACTCCGTCGCCTCTGATCGTCTCGTGGGCGTCGCGCCGGTTTCGCACCGGAACATGCACATGTGCATGTAGCGTTGCCGATATGTCGAAGACAGTGCAGATCCGCGACATCGACGACGACGTGTACGACGCGCTGTCGAAGCGCGCTGCAGAGGTAGGCACGTCGGTACCTGAGTTCCTCCGGAAGGAGATCGAGCGGCTCGCAGCACGACCATCGATCAACGAGTGGCTCGAACGGACGCGACGACGCCCCGGTTCGAACGCTCGCCGGGACACCCTCGAAGCGCTCGACGAGCTCCGCGGTCCCTGGCCAGCATGATCGTCGTGGATGCCTCGTGCTTGTTCGAGGTGGTCACCGACACTCAGCGTGCCGAAGGCATTCGGCAGCGACTCGCGGCCGAACCGGATCAAGCGGCACCGCACATCATCGACATCGAGGTGTTCGGTCTGATACGACGAGACCATCTGCTCGGCTCGCTCGACGAAACCGCAGCGGCACTGGCTGTCGACGACCTCCGATCGTGGCCCGGCGAACGCTACGGGCACCGAGGTCTGCTGGAGCGGGCCTGGGAACTGCGACACTCCATGAGGGGTTGGGACGCGGCCTACGTTGCGTTGGCGGAGGCGCTCGGCGCGTCGCTCATCACGCTCGACGGGCGCCTCGCTCGGGCGAAGGGTCCGCGCTGCCTTGTCGAGTGCATTGATCTGTGAGGCCGGCGATCGTCAGTCGGACGTTGGGATCGACGGGCCGATGTTGATAATCTCGATCCGCCCTCGAGCGAGAGTTCGTGACGTTTCGGGGCTGTAGCTCAGTTGGCAGAGCGCTTCCATGGCATGGAAGAGGTCAGGGGTTCAATTCCCCTCAGCTCCACGACAAAACCCCAGGTCAGACGACCTGGGGTTCTTTCGTTTTCCGACCAGGCGCAGTCTGGCACCTTAACTGGCACCTTCCGGAACTCGATTCGTGGCGGCGGTTGCCGTCAACAAACGCCGAGTTCGCTGTCCAGTTCTTCGGTATGGGATCGAACGCATCGAGCCGGCCAAAGGCTGACGCCCCGAGTGAGACAGCGGTTCTGCTGACCACCGACCAAGTGATCGAGTTGCTGCAGGTCAGTCGGAGCACCATCTACGAGCTGATCGAGCAAGGGCGGCTCCGCCCCGTGAAGCTCGGCCGCCTCGTGCGCTACTCCCGCTCGAACATCGAGTCCATGATCGGCGAGTCCTGAGAATGAGCGCCGGCTTACCGCATAGCCCATCTGCACACAAACGCACGAAGCTCGTGTCACATCGTGTCACAGCCCCCGATCCCGGGGGCTGTGACACGAGGCGTGTCACAGCTATCAGCTCGCCTGCCGGAGGCCCTTCGCCTGCCGCCGGACGTGCAACGTGCGCGTCCACTCGTACTTCGACTCACCGTCGATGATCACCCGCCAGGTGTACGACCTGCCGGGATCCAGCTGCAATGGGGGCACCGGCACCACCATCGGCACGCCCAGCTCGGTTCCATGACGGAGCCCAGTGCTCGGTGACGTCTCGAACTCGCCACGGCCCGTGAACATGGTGTTCCCGTCTGCGTCGAGCGCGAGGTGTCCGTCTTCGTCGACCAGTTCGATCTCGAACTGATGCGGGGTATTCGCCTCGGACCAGGACACCGAGATGTCGAGGGCGAGGAAGTACGGATGCGGTTCAGGGCCGATGACCCGGTAACCGCCTCCGATGATGTTAAGAGGCTCCTGGCGATCGAAGCCATGCCGGCACGCTGAACGTCACGCGAACCTCCTTTCGGTTGTTCCCATGTGCCTGGTAGGTGTGAACTCGTGTCGGTTGACACCAGTTGCATGCCCCTCGTCCTTATGTGGGTACAATCCACGCTGTTAGGCGCTGTGGTTTGGCCACATCGTTCAGAGGGCCGTGTCGGAGCAGGTGCGCTAACACCTGCAACCGACGCGGTCGTCTCGTTTCGGGGTTGCTTGCACGCCGACTCGATTCGTGTAACCGATCAGCAAGGTGCGCGGACGCACTCGGCGTCTCCGAGAGAATTGCCACCTAGCGGCGCCGGCCTCTCGCTTCGTCGTCATCGGAGCGCGCTACGAACATCTATGGCCGTCAGCCGTGGTGAACACCCTCGGAGCTCGAGTTCGGCGACGGTCCTGCTTGTGCGCCATCCGCAGCATACGCTGGATGGCCGCACAGGGCGTCGCATCATTGCCAATCGGTGCGACGGTCCGCAGGTCCGCGCTCTCGCGTCCGCAGCGTCGCAGGCTCGGCGCTGCGCGCGTCTGCCAGCGTGCCGAAACTGCGCAACGTCTGATGCCTGTGACAGGTATTCTCGCTGACGATGGGCTCAGCGAGTTCCATCAGCTCACGGAAACTCGCCTCGAACCGTGGAGCGAGCGTTCCCAATCCTCGACGGGAGTCCCGCACAGCTCGTCCGAGCCGATGACTGGTTGCGGTAGGCGCTCGCCGTCCTTGGAGCGAAGGGCCCAGGCCGCCCGTCCGCTTCCAGGTCCGCTAGCCAGCGCTGCACGCCGAAAGAGTGTCTTCGTACGGCCACGACTGTGCGAACAGTTGCGCCTGGAGACTCGAGGTCGGTTCATTGGGCCAAGAATAGCGCTGTCAGTGAGTGTGCGCAACTCATATGCGGCCGGCTCATACGCTATCGTATGAGCCGGACCGCCCGCAGGAGGATCTCTTGGCCCAGTAAAGCCAGTCTGTCCGTCGGTGAACTCAGGTAGTCGGTACTGTATTTCCCCACCACGGTGCGTGGTTGTGAGTCTGCTTCGCTCCACCAGTCCGTCGAGGGGAAGGGGTGTCGTCGACAGTTCGAGCCTGAGTCGGCGCCACGAAGATCGCGTCAACAAGTCGCTGGTTCGCTGTCCAGTTCTTCTGGTGATGGATGACGTGCGCCTGGACGATGGAGATGGTCGAGTGGAACCTGGCGGCGCCGAAGGCGTGCGTAGGTTCTGGTTCTCGGCAAGAAGGGGGCTCTCCGTGTTCAGGTTCTGTCAAAACGCTTCCCAGCGAACTGGGACTGTGCGTATCTTCCGTCGCTCCAGGGGACCTCGGCGGGGGGACATGAGTCGATTCGGTAGGCATTCGATGGCACCGGCATCATCTCGATGCGGCGCGGCGGTTGCAGGATTCGTCCTGCTGCTCGCTGGGTGCTCGTCGAGTGACGGTGCGGCGGTTGAGTCCGTGGCCACCACCGCCCTTCGATCCCAGCGACAACTGCGGCACCTACCTCTTCGGCCGCATCAACCAGCACGACCTCGACCGTTCAGAGCACGACGACGGTTGCGCCGACCACCACGGTCGATCCGGCGGCGGCGGCAGAAGCAGCAGTGCGCGAAGCAGTTGCACTTGCACAGAGCACGTTCAGTGAGTGCCTTGTTGCGCTGCCGGCTTGCGACCCGTCGATGCTCGCTGCCGCTCGTGCGGGCGAGTTGCTCGACCGGAACGTGACGCTGATCAACGAGTGGAACTCGCTCGGCTACACGGTGCGCGATCGCGATCAGTTCCGCTTCGTCACCGAGTCGGTCGCCATCGGAACCGATGGCGTGTCGGCCGTCGGCGACGGTGTGCATCGCCGACGGACCCGGCTCGTGCTGCCGAACGCTGCGCCTGATGGAAGCGACGTGGTCCTCGATGACGAGTACACCTCGGGACGTTCGGAGTGGAACATGCGGCTTGAAGCCGACGGGGTCGTGGCGAGTGTTCGACACCTACGCCGATCGGCGTCGCCGCAACGGAGGACGTGTGCAGCGCGGCGCTGACCTTCCTCGTCGCCGCTCTCTTGCTCGGGCTGCGAGTGCCTTCGCTCGCGCACGCGGCCGTTGGCGATGGAGCCGACTTCGGACATGGCGGCAACGACGACGGCACGATTTCTGCCGGCGCCGGCTACACGCAGAGAAGGCGTGCGTAGCGGCCGCAGCAACTGCACGCTGGACACTCGCCAACAGCGGCGTGACGGTCGACGACGTGGGCAGCATCACGCTGGCCCCGAGTCGTCGGCGACACCACGTACAACCTGTACCTTCGCGTTGCCCGGACGGCGACAGCTTCGTCGAGGTGCCCGGAGGCCACGCCTGCCGATCTGCTTCCCGGCGCTGCTGAACGATCTCCGGTCACGGGTCGCTGCCGAGGCCGACGCCGGTGTTCGAGATGCTCGACCCCGAGTTCGGTTGGGCGTACGTGCGCACCCCGCTCGACTTCCGCGCGGGCGGCAAGTCGTGGCGCGAGGTGTCGGTCACTGCGTCGGCGGGTCCGGTGTGGGCGACGGTGACCGCAACACCGTCGGCGCTCACGTTCGATCCGGGCGACCCGGCCGGCGAAGGTTCGGTCACCTGCACGGGGACTGGCACCGATCGACCCGTACGTCGCGGAAACGCCGGGGGAGTGCTCGTACACGTTCACGAACGTCGTCCTCGACGTCCGCCGCATCGACGGCTACCACTTCCTCACGACGATGAGCATCGAGTGGACGATCACGTGGATCATCGTCGGGCGGGGGAGCCGGGACGTTCGACCCGTACACGACTTCGAGCAACGGCGGAGCTCGCCGTCGCCGAGGTGAAGGGCCTCGTCACCTGCACGGGGCCCACGTCGAAGCACAAGGAGGCTGCTGATGGCCCAGTCGCTGTTGGACCCGCGCGATCGCGCACGCCGCGGAGCGGACCCAGCCGCTCCGGTGGTTCCGTTGGTGCGCTCCGCAGCGTCGGCGGCCGCGTGGGTGGTCTGGCCGGTGCGGCTTGCTGATCGTGCCGCAGCGGTCGTCGGTGCGTGGGTCTTCTCGTCGACGCATCCACGCGGATCTCGATCGTGGTCGCGGCTCGTGACCTCGAGCCCGGCGACGTGCTCGACGGCGACGGATCTGCGAGTGGTCGAGATCGGCTGCGGCCGGCGACATGCGTGCCATGCAGGCGTCACAGCAGTCCCTCGTGATCGGCCGGTCGCCCGTGGGCCGATCCCCGCGGGCACGGTGGTGAACACCGACCTGTTCGCCGATCCGGGGACTTCAGTTCCGGACGGGCTTCGTCGTCATCGGCACGCCTCTCGATGCCGGCGCCGCACCGATCGCATCGCTTGCATCCGGTGATCCGGTCGACGTCATCGGCGTCGCGAAGGCCAACGGCCCCGACGGCCTCGGCAACTGCCGTGGTGATCGACTCGTGCGACCGTCTGGGCGGTCGACGCGCCCGGCGACGTCATCGTCGTCGCCGAAGGTGTGGGTGTCGCTGCTGGTGCCCGCCGAGGCCAGACCGCAGTCGCGCAAGCTGCGGCCGATGGCCTGCTTCGCCTGTCGCTGGTCGGGGTGACCGAAGTGATCGTCACGCTCGGTTCGGTGCGGGGCGCGCCCGGAGCGACGTCGTGGACGATGCTGCTCGCTGCGGCGTGGCGAGCAGGACGATGGACCGCCGACGGTCGTGTTCGAGGCCGATCCCGACGGTGGAGTGCTCGGCGCGCGCTACGGGGTTGGCGTCGACCCTGGAGCGATCAGCCTCGGCCTCAGCGGCACGCCGGTCGCGGCGGCGCCGGCTTCGACGTCGATGAGCACAGCGCGTGACTCGGGCCGCAGCGTGCTCCTGGTGCCCGGCACCGGAGTCGGCTGAGCGGGCAGCAGCGGTGTGGCGCGACGCCGTCAATCCGACCGACGGCTCGGCGATCGGAGCAGATGCCCACGAACGACTGGTTCGTCGATTGCGGTCGGTTCCGTCCGAAGCCATCCATGCCGGCATTCGTCGACCCTCTCGGCGCTGACGTTGATCGTCGTCGGTCCGGTCGAACCGAGGAACTGGTTCAGGTGCCGGCCGTGCTCCGGCTGCGGCCGCGGATCCGCAGCGCGGTCGCAGTGCTGGTCGTCGGCAAGCCGGCTCATGGCGTGCAGGAGATCGAGGACTTCCTGCGGACCGAGCTCGTGTTCTTCGCTCCGAGCGTCGCGCGACCTGCCTGCCGAGACGGCCGCGGTGTCTCGGGGCCGGGCGCGACGCTGATGGCTGTGGCGCAGTGCGCGTGACGTTGGTGGCTGGCCGAGGTCAGACGATCGCCGGATTCGAACGATCGCCAGCTCGCTGAGGTCGGTGACACCGTGAGCGTCGATGCTCGTTGCTCGTGGACTCGTCTCACGGTGTGCGGTGCAGGACGCGCTCGAACGCGAGTCCACCTCGCGAGCAGTCGAGGCGGCCGAGCGCCGTTGCCACGTGAGGCGAAGGAAGCGCTCGCCGACGCGGTGCTGCGGCGCCAGTTCGAGCTGATCGACGCCGAGCGGCATGGCAGCCGGACGACGCCGGTTGTCGTGCGCCGAAGAGACCGACGTCGACCGAGCGGGTGATGGCACGGTCGATCGGGCTCGGGCCGATCGAGTTGCTGCTGGCCGATCCCACGGTCGAGGAGATCGTCGCCACTCGATTCGACCTCGTGTTCGTCTACCGGTCGGACGGCTCGATCGAGCATGGTCGACGAGCGGCTGTGGGCGTCGCGAGGCGGAGATCGACGGCGTGGCTGGCGCACCTCGCTCGCACGGCCGGCCGGACGGAGCGGCAGTTCAACAGCCAGGTGCCGATGCTCGTGATGCGGCTCGGTGACGGGCTGCGCCTCGCGGCGACACGTGACGTCTCGCAGCACGTCACGTTCGCGCTCCGCCGCAACACGCTCGGCAAGGTCACGCTTGCCGATCTCGTCGGCCTGCGAGATGATGCCGGTCGCGGTCGCCGACCTGCTGCGGGCGTGCATGCGGTCGCCCGAGATCCGCATCGTGTTCTCCGGGCCCGACCGGGCTCGGGCAAGTCGACCGCGCATCCGTGCGTGCCTGTCGGCGCTCGACCCGACTCGCCCGGGTGGTGATCATCGAAGACACCGCCGAGCTCGACCTGTTCGACCCGGTGCGCACCCGAACGTCGAGTCGTGGGAGGAGCGCCTGGCCAACAACGAGGGCGAGGGCGCGATCACCCAGGGCCAGCAGGTGAAGCACGCGCTGCGGTATCGGCCCGACTGGTTGGTGTGCGGTGAGGTCCGTGACTCCGACGCGGCGGTGCCGATGCTGAAGGCGATGACGCACGGGCAGTCGTCGCTGACCACTGTGCACGCTGCGTCCGCGGCCGGGGCGCTCGACAAGCTCGCGCTCTACCTCGGTACGGGCGAGGACCGGCTGCCGCCCGAGGTCGCGCACAACCAGCTGCACCAGGCGGTCGACTTCGTCGTGCATCTCGACCGGCTGCCCGACGGGCGCCGGGTGGTGCACGAGGTGATCGAGGTCGCCGGCTTCGACGGCCAGCGGTGCACGACGAACACGATCGTCCAGCACCGACGACGACGGGCCGGTGCGCACGATGCAGCGGCTCGAGCAGCGCCACCTCCGGGCGCTGCGACGGGCCGGCTTCGACGAGCTGGCACTGGGCGGAGGGCTGCGATGAACGGCCTGGCCGGGCGATCGTCGGTGTGCTGGCCGCCGCGGGCGTGTCGGCTGGTCGTCGCCGGCTGGGCGACGTGCGGCGCCGGAACGCGACGTCGGTCGCGGTCGACTGGCGCACGACGGTCAGCGGTGGCGGCGGTCGCTCGTCGCGCGGGCATCGTCGTGCATGGGCGCGTCACCGGCTGGCCGGCCGCAGGAGTGCTGGCTGCGGGCGTCGGCGTGGGTCGCGCCGATGCTGGTCGGGACGCAAGGCTCGACCGCGAGCGCGCTGACGGCGCAGCGAGGCGCTCGCGTCGTGGGCCGAGATGCTGCGCGACACGATCAGCGCTCGCACGCCGGGCTCCGGGAGGCGATCGCGGTCACGGCGAAGGTCGCGCCGCGCGCCGATCCGAGACGAGGTGCAGCGCTCTCAGCGCTCGCGCCGAGCGCGAGCCACTCGACGATGGCGCTCCGGCAGTTCGCCGCCGACGTGGACGACCCGGTCGCCGATCTCGTCGTCGCAGCGCTCGTGATCGCCGCCGAACGCCAGGCACACCGGCTCGCCGGAGCTGCTCAGCCAGATCGCCGCTGCGGCCCGCGAGCAGGCGGCGATGCGGATCCGGGTCGAGACCGGGCGGGCTCGCACCTACGCGTCGTCGAAGGCGCTGGTGGCTGATCAGCTTCGGGCTTCGCAGTCGACGCTGATGCTGTTCTCGCCGACGTTCATGGAGCCGTACGACTCGGCGACCGGCCAGATCGTGCTCGTCGCTGATCGGCGCGCTGTTCGCCGGCGCGCTGTGGGGCTTGGTGCAGCTCGGCCGGCCCGCCGCGACGCCTCGCCTGCTGGCGGGCGTCGAACGGCGAGGCGGATCGTGATGCTGCTCGCGATGGCCGTGGCGTGCGAGCGATCGCCGGCGCTCGGGGTCGCTCCTCATCGTCCGCGGCGCGGTCGGGGTCGACGGCGCCGCTGGCCGCGATCGTCGCCGAGCTTCACCGCCCCGCGATCGCCGCACGCCGACCATCCGACCGCGACGCGAGTGGTCGACGCATCTCGCCGGCCGCTCGACGCAGGATCGGGACGCGGACCTCGCCGTGTGCGAGCGGACGATCGATCGCTACGTGCAGGATCGGCTGGTCTGGGCCGCGCTCGGCGCGCTGCCCGGCGCTGCTGCTGCTGGCGCTGTCCGCCGGTGGGGCGTGGCCGCGTGCTGCCCCGGCCGTTGCTCCTCGTCGCAGCGTCGTGCTCGGGCCTGTCGCCGGTTGGTTCTACGCGCGGCTCGACCTCCGGTCCGACGCCGAGAAGGCCCGACGCGAGTTCCGGCACTCGCTCGCGGCATACCTCGAGCTGGTCACGATCCTGATGGCCGGTGGCGCCGGCGTCGAGACGGCGATGTTCGACGCAGCGGCCCTCGGCAAGGGCCCGGCGTTCCGGCACCTGCGGTCGGCGCTCTCGGCGGCCCAGGCCCGCCGTGAACCGCCGTGGCTTGCGC
>CAWBTC010000010.1:0-33059 GCA_963791635.1 uncultured Acidimicrobiaceae bacterium | reverse complement strand
GAAGTGTGCGGTAGCAGCTCGGAGATGTGCCCCTGCGAGGTCGACTCGGCGGCCCTTGGTGGCATGAACCCCCTTCGCCTCGACGCTCTCAACGCCTTCTGGTGAGCGCACGGATCGCGAGCAGAGGAAAGGCCGCACCGCGAAGTTGCTGACAGCCGTTGCTAAGTCGCCTCCTCGACTCTCAGGGCAACCGAACCGCTAGCACCAGGTGAGCGGCGACACCCAGCGAGGAGACCCTCATGGTCATCACTGACGACGCAACTCCCGGTGGATCTAACAACATCCAACACGCCGCCTGGAGCCCAGTTGGGCAAGCTGCATGAGGGAATTGGAGAAGGTCTTGAGCTCGTCGTCGCCGCTGTTTCCACGTTCTCCCGCGGATCATAGTAAACCTCTCGTCTCCGGACCGAGGAGTCCGAGCCCAAACGCCCAAATCGGCACCACGCACCAGCGACGGACGTCCCTCCACCGATCTGGAGCTCGCGCGCGGTCTGAGTTCCCCGCCACGGACCCTGGACAATGGAACCCGGGTCGTCGGCCCAGCGCTGTCTTCGCCTTCCGCACCACGCACCCACGACGACATCGTCCACGATCTCGTCGCACGCGGTATCCATCCGCCGCGACCCTGGACGATGGAAACTCTTGGGTCGTCGGCCCAGCGCTGGAACCATGATGGCTCGCGTCGTCGTCGGCCTCGAGCCTGATCCACCGATCGGACCCTTGGGGCGTGGGTGCGAGTGGTGGTGGGCGGGTTCGGCGTAGCCGGGGCCGCATTCGTTGTTGCTGGGGCGTGGTGAAGCTGACGGCTTGGGGTTCGGGTTGTCGACGCGGGTGGTGTGATGCGGCGCGTCTGACCGCGGGCGCGTTGTCAGGCGGGGGCGGGTCGTAGTGCGCGGAGGTTGTCGAGTGCGGTGGTGAACTGTTTCGCCCAGGGCCAGTTGGTCGGCAGTCGCAAGGTCTGTCGGCCGGCGCGGTTCACGAGTCGGCCAGGGATCGCGGGTGTCGGGTGCGGGTCGTGCGGGCGACGACGAGTTGGTCGTCGACGCGGATGTTGCCGAGGGTGACGGTCCAGCGGATCAGGTTGTGCGCGAGGGCTGCGCATTGCAGCCAGACCGAGTTGGCGTGGAAGTTCCCGGACGGAACATGTTCGAGTCCGGCACCTTCTTTCAGATCGCGGATCGCGAGCTCGACGACGGCGTGATGGCGGTGGAACTTGTCGATGTTGACGGCTGTGCCGGCGAGGTCGGTGAGGAACGCGTGGTGCCGCCAGTCGGGCCACAGTTTCATCTGGGCGGTGTCGGTGAGCCGTGTGCGGCGAACCACGAGCCGCCGGGTGACCGCGTGTTTGCCGGTGCCGGTGGTGTATTCGC
The DNA here is from genome assembly GCA_963791635.1 of uncultured Acidimicrobiaceae bacterium. Taxonomy (GTDB): domain Bacteria; phylum Actinomycetota; class Acidimicrobiia; order Acidimicrobiales; family Ilumatobacteraceae; genus VFMC01. Next base: position 31,689 of record CAWBTC010000010.1, on the reverse strand, counting down.
AGTCAGCGACTTGGGCTTGCCCGTCGGGTGTGTAGTCGATGTCGGCCCAGGCGGTCTCCGGGATCGTGGCGATCGCCGTGGCGATGCCTTTGGTGCCGCATCTGACGGCCATCGTGTAGCGCACGTTCAGTCGCGCCAGCGCTGCGATGGTGTCGTTGGACCAGAACCCCGAATCGACGCGGACGGTCAGCTCGCCGGTGGCGCCAGCGCGGCGGACCCGGGCGATGAGTTCGTCGAGGAATCGGGCCGTGCCGCGTGGGTGTTCGTGGATCCTTTCCGCATCCGGGCGTGCAGCACCTCGCCGGGGGGGAGAGGGGAGGAGGGGGGGTGGGACGGGCTGTTCGGCGTGACCGGCACGTCGCAGATCGTCGAGTCGATATCGATCACCAACGGCGACGCTGCAGGCCGGGCCGAGCGCCCAGGCCCGTTGAGGGTGTGGCCGATCAGGCTTCCATCTGCCGGCAGGCCCGAACGGAACGCCCGAAGAACGTCCCGATCGTTGAGGGGCCCTCCCGATGACCCAACCGCCCCGGTCGAGCCGGCACGCAGCCGATCGGTGTGATCGAGGGACGCGACGGGTCGATGCACAAGTTAACACTTTGGCCCGGGCGGGCACCGACCCGGCCGGCGAGGCGGACCGTCGGTTCACCAGTTGCTCGAGACCGAGGCGTTGCGACAGCGTCGCCACCAGCAACAGCCCGGCGTCAGCGACCAAATTCGGGTCATCAAAGGTCGCGTCGATCCGGTCGAGCGCATGCGATACTCGCGTCACTGGAAGTGTCTCCTGGTTCTGTCGAACGAGATGGCGTAGGAACCAACATCGTCCCAGGCCAGGAGACCTTTCAGGCGGATACGCGCATCACCTCACCCGACCCCAATCGGTGGATCGAGGCTTAAGTGGGACCTAAGGTTCATGGTCCAGACTCAGGCGACCCTGTGACGCAAACCGAGGCAAGGCCCCGCCGCCTGGAAGGAGTATCGGTGGAGTATCGGGTACTCGGCAAGCTCGAGGCGCTGCGAGACGGCCATCTCGTGGGACCTCCAGGGCGCATTTCGGCGGGACCGCGCCCTGCTCGCCCTGCTGCTGACCGCGCCGAACTCGGTGTTCTCCACAGATCAGATCCTCGACGAGCTGTGGGGTGACGCCGGCGGCGTCGACGAGCGGAACCGCGCTGTGGGTCTACGTTTCGGGACTGCGCAAGGCGCTCGAGCCGGATCGCGAGAAGCACACGGATAGCTCAAGATGCTGCTGACGCGTTTCCGGTTCCAGCTCATCGAGGCTGCAGCGGACCAGATCGACTCACTTCCGGTTCGAACGGATGGTCGGCGAGGGTCGGGCACTCGCCGACGTCGACCCAGCGGCGGCGTCGCTCGTGCTGGGTGAGTCGCTGGCTCTCTGGCGGGGCAGGGCCTTCGAGGAGTTCGCCTACAAGTTGCTCGCCGCCGACGGAGATCGCCCGTCTCGAGGAGCTCCGGCTGGAGGCCGTCGAGCTTCGGCTCGATGTCGACCTCGAGCAGGGGCCTGTCCCGTGAGCTGATCTTGGAATTGGAGTCGCTCGTTCGTCAGCATCCCTTGAAGGAACGTTTAGACAGGCCAGCTAGATGATCACGCTGTATCGATCGTCGCGTCCAGCCGACCGCGCTGCGAGCGTGCCCAGTTCCTGTTGTCACGAGTGGGCCAGCAGCTCGGTTCGAGCCATCGTCCGTCGCTTCGCGAGCTCGAGGAGCAGATCGTCACCGGGGACGAGGCGCTCGAGGTCCCGATCCCACCGCGACCATCCCGGGGTGGAGGTGACGAGCCGGGCCCGGCAGTGCGTCGAGGGTACGAGCTGAAGGAGCAGATCGGTGGAGTTGCGACGGGGACGGCCTACCGCGCCTATCAGTCCGCTATCGGTCGCGAGGTGGCGATCAAGGTCATCCCTCCAGACCTCGCCAACGATGCGGGTTGCGACTCCACCATTTCCAGGCTGAAGCGCAGGTAGTCCTACGCGACGACTAGAGCATCCGCACATCGTCCCGTTGTACGACTATTGGCGTGAGCCGGACAGCGGCCTATCTGGTGATGCGGCTGATACCGCGCAGCGAGAGTCCAGCCTCCGCCCTCGAACACGGCACGCTGCACCTCCGCTCCGACCATGGCAGTGATGATCCGAGGAAGTCGGCTGGGCAACGCGCTCCAGACTGCGCACCGCTCCGGCGTCGTACGCCCCCAGATGAACTCAGCCAGCACCTCGCTACCTCGCAACGAAGGCAACGCCTACCTGTCGGATTTCGGGATCGCGGTGCGGCCCAGGCAAGGGTTGCACAAGGTCGCTATAGCTCAGGCCTCGGCGTGCTGGTCGCGGCAGGCGCTGACCCGAACGAGGAGGCGTCTGAAGGTCGACGAGCTTCGACGTAGCGCTGCCGAGATCCCGTCCCAGCCTAGGTCATCGAACGCACGATCGACGTCGACGCCGCCGGGCGCTGGGGGAGCGTAGGCGAACTGGTCGACGATGCCGGCGAGAGGCGCTCGGCGGGGGATACGGCATCACGGGCTTTCGACGCTCGAGCCGGAGGCCGTTCTGTTGAGCGACCCCTTTGATGGAAGCAGACGTTCGATGTTGTCGATGTAGCCGATTTCTTCGCTAGCGAACGTCTCGTCGAACGGCTGATCGCACGCCTCGGTCTCAGCGGGGCGCCGCGGGCACTTCGTCGCCGTGGTCGGTCCGAGCGGCAGCGGCAAGTAGAGCGCCGTGAAGGCTTGGGCTGCTGCCTGCGATCGGGCAAGGCGCGGTTCCCCTGTCAGGTTCGTGGTTCACGATGAAGATGACCCCGGACCCATCCATTCGAGCAGCTCGAGATTGCTGATACACGTCCCTGATCCGCCACCGGCTTTGCTCGAACAGCTCGCCGGCGACAACGGCTCCACCGTGCGGTCAGCCGGGTCCTGCCTGACGACGAATCGCAGTTGGTGCTCGTGATCGACCAGTTCGAGGAGCTGTACACGCAGGTCGATCCGGCGATCGCCTCGCGCTTCCTCGCCAACGTGGTGAGTGCCGTCACCGACGAGCAGAGCCGGATCCGTGTCGTGATCACCCTGCGCGCCGACTTCTACGATCGGCCGTTGCAGCATCGAGGCATCGGCGAGCTGCTCCGCGAAGGGACCGAGATCGTCACACCGATGACGGCGAGCGACCTGGAGCGGGCGATCACCTGCCCGGCGGAGCCGTACGGGATCAGCTTCGAGCCGGCGCTCGTCGCCACCTTGGTGAGGGACGTGACCGACCGCCCCGGGGCGTTGCCGCTGCTCCAGTACACGCTCACCGAGCTCTTCGACCATCGCCGCGGGGCGCATCGACTCCGCCACGTACGAGCAGCTCGGCGGCGTGTCGGGCACGTTGGCGAAGCGTGCCGAGGGATTGCTGGCCAGCCTGGGCGACGAGGCCCACGAGGTCGCCCGCCAGGTGTTGCTCCGCCTCGTCACGTTCAACGAAGGCGGCGAGGACACACGCCGCCGGTGCTCCGCAGCGAGCTCGAGGAACTGGATCTCGATCGCCGCCTGCTGTGCTCCGTGCTCGACACCTTCGGTCGCCACCGCCTGTTCAGCTTGATCGCGACCCGATCACCAGAGGCCCGACGGTCGAGATCTCGCACGAGGCGTTGCTCACCGAGTGGACACGGTTGCGGAACTGGATCGTCGGCGCGCGACGACGTCCACGTCCAGCGCCGGCTGGCGGAAGCGATGCGGGAATGGATCGCCGCCGATCGCGCCGACAACTACCTCCTCCGAGGCGGGCACCTCGACCAGATCCACGGCTGGGCGGCGACGACGTCGCTCCAGCTCTCGGGGCGAGCAGGCCTTTCTCGGTGCCAGCCTGTTCGAACACGATCGCGAAGCGGAGGACCTATTCGAGCGCGAGCAGCGCGGCCGCCGCCGCCGAGCGCCGGCAGCGGCATCGCGGTCGTCAACTCGCCGTTGTCGGTCTGGTGGGCCTTGTTGGTGGCGGCACTCGGCCTGTTCGGAACGGTCCAGTGGCGTTCGGCAGTCGACGCCAAGCGCGAGGTCGACGACCTGCTGATGGTCGATCGTCTCGTCACGGCGTCGAGGGACGCACTCGACGAGGACCCCGAACTCGCCCTGCTGCTCTCGATGCAATCCCTGCGGCCGACCGTCGACCTGGGTTACGCGACCGAGGAGGCGGTCGACGCCGTGCATTTCGCGCTCCAGGAGATGGGTGTCCAGTACGACGTCGATGCAGGAACGCCGGTCGCGGCCAGACCGGGATCACAGGGTCCCGTCGGCGTGTATGCACTGCCGCCGAGCGAGTTGATGGCGCCCGCCGAATCGGCCGCCCGGCGAACCCTCACCGACCGCGAATGCCAGGAGTTCCTCTCCAGCACCTGCCCGGCGGAGGTCGACGTCCCTGACGACCTGGCGCTACGCGGTGGGTCGGACGTCCTACGCCGGGACCCGACCTGGCCCGCTGGAGGGAACGACCGTGACGATCTGCCTCGGCAACAGGACCTGGATCTCAACCCCGGCTTCGCCCACGAGCTGCGGCGTTCAAGGAGCGCACAGGCATCCACGTCGAGCTCGCCCCCGAGGACCCGGAGCCGCCCTGAGCTTCGAATCCGTCGAACCCGACCGACCGGCCGGACGTTCTTCTTCGGGAACGAGATCCCGGCATGGGCCGAGCTGCCGGGCGATCGACATCGGCCGCTTCGTCGACCCCGCGACCCTGCGTCCGACTTCGGCGAGTACCTGCTCGGCTCCGGCACCCTCGACAGCGCCGGGCGCGTGCCCGGCCGGCGACGGGGCGTTCGGGCGATTCCCGGATCGATCGACCTCAAGGGCCTCGTGTTCTACCCGAAGGCCGAGTTCGAGAAGGCCGGCTACGAGGTCCCGAGCACCTGGGCCGAGCTCATCGAGCTGTCGGATAGGATCGTGGCGGACGGGCGCACGCCCTGGTGCTTCGGCTTCGATGTCGGGCGGCTGGACGGCTGGCCCGGCACCGACCTATCGAGAGTCTGGTACTTCGGGTCGGCGGCGTCGAAGTCTGACGCCTGGACCCCCGGCGAGATCGGGTTCTCCGGCCCGGCGGTGATGGAGGCCGGCCGGATGCCGACGACCTGGTCTTCGAGCCCGGATACGTACGAGGCGGTCCGGCGACCATCAGCGATGAGAGCTGGAACAACCAACTCAACGCGATGCTCACTCGTGACAGTGTGACCGGAGCGACGACTCCGCAGTGCTGGATGCATCACCAGGCCGACTTCATGCTGACCATGGTTCCCGCAGCCGATCAGATCGGCACCGATGTCGACTTCTTCGTTCTTCCTCCGACCGACCCGAGTCGGTCGACTCCCGATCATCGGCACGGCGAGCTTCGTGTCGGCTCTCGTCGACCGACCGGAGGTGCGGGCGTTGATGGAGTTCATCGCCAGCCCGGATTGGGGCGAGCACTGGGCCATCGAACCAGGCAGTGGTTTCGTCTCTCCCAATCAGCGTTTCGATCTCTCGAACTACGGCGACGCTCGCCACGATCCGGGTGTCGGCGTTCGAAGGAGGCTCCACGAGGTCACGAGGTCGGCGGTGCAATCAGACGTATTCAGAATGGATGCGTCCGATCTGATGCCCGACGAGATCGGGGGTCTGACCTTCGAGAGTGGGCCCGGCGCCTTCTTCCGAGGGATGGTCGACTGGGTCGACGGGACTCACACCATCGACCAGGTCTTCACCGACATCGACGCGGCGTGGGGCCACGCAGCTGAAAGCGGAAGGCGGGATTCCGCCGCCCACCTGAAGTCGTCCTGGTGCAAAGCGTGAAGCGGTCGGACCGACCGAACGTCAGATCGCCGAGGCCGACATCGTCGCGTTGATGCGTGAGATCTTCGCCGCGGCGGATCGCAACTACGGGGTCCCACGCATGTGCAGCGAGCTCCGCAAGGCCGGCGTGATGATCAACGAGAAACCAGTTCGTCGGCTGATGCGCTTGCACGGCTTGGCTGGCAGGTGCATCCGGCGTCGGGTCGAACACGTTCCCGGCCCTGACGGGTACGTGATCCCGGACCTCGTCGGCCGCAACTTCGCTCCCGGTGATCCAGACCACGCGTGGTGTCAAGACATCGCCTGCCTCGGCATCCGCGTCATCCACGCCACCACCGGCGAGATCATCCGCACCCTCACCATCAACCCCGAACGCCGCTACCACGGCACCGGCGGCCCCATCGGCGGGCCACGACGACCCTACGGACCCCGAAAACGACAACAGCCCGAACCCCAATGAAGGTTCGGACTGTCCGTGATGTCTTGCGACATCACAATCCGTGGAGCTGGGGGGAATCGAACCCCCGTCCATCAGGCACCGAGCGCCCGTGATACGACCATTCCCGACCTTCTCCCTGACGCAGGGAGGCCGGCGGGTCAGCTGGCCGTCATCCGAAGATGGCGGCCCACGAATCGTCTTTCCGAATCGTCATCGGTCTTTCCCGACGTCAGCTGTCTTTCCCGCTGTCATCCCCCGCTTCTGGTGCCAGGCTGCGGTGGATCGGCCCCGTGCGCCATTTCTGGTCACGATGTCTCTTCACTCACCTAAAGATCAGGCGGCGAGAGCGAACTGCTCGTTGGCAATTCTTTGGTTTGCCCCGTTTAGCGAGTCTGAGCAACTCGGGTCGCACGTCCGACCGATGAAACTGACGTCGAAACCTGTCAGCCCCTTGGTTGGGTCTTGCATCGAGGAGTGTATCGGCACCGAGTCGGGTGACGGCCGGCCAGTATCGTGACGACATGGCCGATCTGGTGACTCGTTCGAGTCAGCTCGCCACCAAGCGCGACACGTGGCGGGCATTTCGCACCTCGTCATCGGGGCGCGTGATCCTGCCGGTCGTGGCGGCACTGGTGGCGATGAGGGTGATCCTCGGCGGGTGGGGGAGAGGCGACATGGCCGCAGCGGTTGCGATCGCTGCGCTCACCGGCCCGGTGGAGTGGTTCATCCACCTCTTCCTGCTCCACGCTTCGCCGGAGGCGTGGACCAGTCGAAAGCTCGGCACCGGGTCGGGGCATCGCGAACACCACCTCGATCCGCCCGCGCTGCAGTGGTTGCTGTTGCGCGGCATCGACGTCGTGGTGTTCTTGGTGCTGCTCGCGATCGTGACGATCGCGTGGGCGCCGTTGCTGATGTGGCTCGTCGGAGGATCGGTCTGGCCGTCGTTGCTCACGGCGTTCGCCCTCACCGCCGCTGGGCTCGGCCACTACGAGTGGACCCACCTGCTCGTGCACACCACGTATCGGCCGACGAGCCGTTACTACGCACGGCTCGCCCGCAACCATCGTCGTCACCACTACCGCAACGAGCGCTACTGGCTGGGCGTCACCTCGAACCTGGGTGACCGGATCATGCGCACGTATCCGTCGAGCGCAGGGGCGGTGCCGGTGTCGGGCACCGCCCGAACGCTCGCCGACGCGACCGTCGACTGACTCAGATGCTCTCGAGCTGCTCCCTGGCGAGGCCGATCCGGGCCGGTGCCTGGGTCGCGCCACATGCCTCGGAACACGGGTCCATCGCTGGTCGGCCGGTCTTCCCACAGCACCTGGAAGCCGAGGCGCTCGTAGAACGAACGATTCCGCTCGCTCGACGACTCCAGGTAGGCGGGCAGGCCGTCTGCGTCACAACGGTCGAGCACGGGTCGGATCGCAGTGCTGCCGATGCCGCGGCCTTGCTCTGCGGCGCCGAGCACGAACAGGTAGAAGTGCGACTCGCTCGGGTGGTGCGAGCCCACCATTGCGCCGAGTTGCCATGAGGCGAGGCACGGCGGCCGGGCCGAGGTGATCGTGGACCGCCGCACCGAAGGCCATGCCCTCGTCCTCGGTGAACATCCTCACATCGGGCGGCGACCAGATCGCGGCGCCACGGCAGCCGTCGGCGGCATACAAGTGGCCGCGTTGGATGCCGCACACGAGCGCTGGCCGGAAGAACCCCATCGCGGTGGTCTCGATCCGCCGCTCCCGATCGGCCAGCCCCGACATCCATGTGATCATCGGGTCGTCGGCGAACGCCACTGCGAGGGCGTGTTCGAGCGCGGGAAGGTCTTCGGCGAGTGCGTGTCGCGCCGGAGCGTTCGTCGGTCGGCTCATCAGGTGGCTCCCTTGTCGCGGTGCGCGGCGGCCCACGCCGCCATGTCGTCGAGCGCGCTGGGATCGACGAGCGAACCGCGGCTCGCCACCTGGTCGGCAGGCTGGCCGAGCAGGAGGCGCTTGATCGGCACCTCGAGCTTCTTGCCCGACAACGTGCGCGGGACGGCGCGGATCTGATCGATCACGTCGGGCACGTGCCGAGGAGACAGCTGCGTTCGCAGCGCGGTCGCGATGCGCCAGCGCAGGCCGTCGTCGAGGCCGACTCCCGACGCACACACGACCAGCAGGATGAGCGTGCCCGGCCCGCCGCTTGCGTCCTCGAGATGCACCACCACGCTGTCTGTCACTTCGGGCATCGACTCGACCACGCCGTAGAAGTCGCTCGTACCGAGCCGCACGCCACCACGGTTCAACGTCGCATCGGAGCGGCCGGAGATCTCGCACGCACCGTCGTCGCGAAAGGTGATCCAGTCGCCGTGGTGCCATCGCCCGGGAAGGTCTCGAAGTACGTGGCGCGATAGCGGTCGCCGGTCGGGTCGCCCCACAGTCCCACCGGCATCGACGGCATCGGGGTGGCGATCACCAGCTCGCCGGTCACCCCCGGCGGGCAGTCGTTGCCGTCGGGTTCGACGGCGCGCACGTCGCAGCCGAGCATTCGCACGCTGATCTCCCCGGCCCGCACCGGTACCGTCGGCGACGCGCCCACGAACGCGGTGCACACATCGGTGCCGCCGCTCACCGAGCACGTCTGCACATCGGCACCCACGTGGTCGCGCACCCAGCGGAACCCATCGGCCGGCAGTGGCGCGCCGGTCGAACCCACTTGGCGCAGGTGGGAGAGGTCGAGCTCGCCACCCGGTTCGAGACCGGCCTTGCGGCACGCCATGAGGAACGGTGCGCTCACGCCGAAGACGTGGAGCTGCTCCTCTGCTGCGATCCGCCACAGTGCCGAGAGATCGGGCCACGCCGGGTCGCCGTCGAACAGCACGATCGTCGATCCGACGAGCAAGCCGGAAACGAGGTAGTTCCACATCATCCAGCCGGTGGTCGTGAACCACATGAACCGATCGTCATCCCGAAGGTCGTGGTGCAATGACAGCACCTTCAGATGTTCGACGGTGATGCCACCGTGACCGTGCACGATCGGCTTCGGCAGACCCGTGGTGCCCGAGGAGAACAACACGTACAACGCGTGTTCGAACGGCACCGCGACGAACTCGAGTGGGCCGCTCGTCGCGCAGCACTCGGCCCAGGTGAGGGTGTCGACGTGCGACCGGCGGTGGCAACGCGTGAAGGTACGGCACGTGCACGACGTGCTCGAGCGTGGGGAGCGAGGAGACGATCTCCACCAACTCCTCGCGACGATCGACGTCCTTGCTGCCGTAGCGGTAGCCGTCGACTGCGATCAACACGGTGGGTTCGAGCTGCGACCAACGGTCGATCACAGCCCGCACACCGAACTCGGGAGCGCAGGAGCTCCACACCGCCCCGAGGCTCGCAGTGGCGAGAAACGCGACGATCGTCTCGTGCACGTTCGGCAGGTACGCGACCACGCGATCGCCTCGCTTCACACCGAGACGCATCAGTCCGGTGCGGCATCGACAGACCGCATCGCGCAGGTCGTCCCACGACAGCTCCACTCGATTGCGTGTGTGCGACAGCGACACGATCGCCGGACCAATGCCCGACCGGACCAGGGCGTGTTCGGCATAGTTCAACGTCCCACCGGGGAACCATTCGGTGCCCGGCATCGCTCGGGAACCGATCGCAGTCGAGGGGTGATCTCGCCACCGCACGCCGGCCCAATCGGCGAAGGTGCCCCAGAACTCGCCTGGTTCGTCGATCGTCCAGCGGAGCAGGGCGGGGTAGTCGGCCAAGCGGCGACCTGAGCGCGCCGAGGCCGTTCGAGCGAAGTCGGCGAGACGGCTGCCGTCAGAGGCCACTGCGTCGGGCGCCCAGACAACCTCACCGCGCCGCTCGTCGCCCACGCGGGGCGACACTAGCGGCGAGCCTCGCCCGGATGACGGGATCGGTCGGCACCGTGAGCGGTGGATCTTGACGAAGTCAGAACAATCGCCGCGAGCCCCAACCTGCGGCGCTCCGTACCATCCAACGCTTGAAGATCGAGCAGCACCTGCGGGCAGGCCCCCTCGGCCAACGGCGCGGGATCGAGTCGGGCGACATCACGTCCACCTCGATGGGCTACGTCGGTGCGCTCGACGGACTGCGGGCGCTTGCGGTCGTGATGGTGATGGGGTCCCACCTCCACGTCGCCGCATTCCGGGCCGGTGAGATCGGCGTGACGATCTTCTTCGCGATGTCGGGCTACCTCATCACCCGACTCCTGCTGGAGGAGCACCGTGACCACGCACGGATCTCGCTGAAGCACTTCTATCAACGTCGGTTCCTCCGCCTCATGCCGCCGTTGTACCTGATGCTCGCTGCGATGGTGTTGGTGCATCTTCTGGCACCCGGTTTTCCCGGGCTGTCGTGGTTCGGACTCCTGCTCGCGGTCACCTACACCACCGACATCGGCATCGTGGCGACCAGCACGTACTCGAGTCCGGCAACCGACCACACCTGGTCGTTGTCGGGCGAGGAGCAGTTCTACTTCGTGCTCCCGATCGTCGTCGTCGCGGCGCTGCGACAGCGATGGCGGATGGTCACCTTCGCTCGGGTCGTGGTCGCGTTCACCATCGTCGGCGGTGCAGCCACGTCATTGGTGGTCGCGCAACACGACCATGGAAACGTGCGGCTGCTCATCAACCCGCTCGTGCGCGGCTGGGAGTTCCTTGCCGGTGCGGCCGTCGCGGTGCTCGTGATGACCGAGGCGTTCGGGGTGCGCGAGCGCATCCGTCGCCACCCACTCGTCGCCCAGGCCATCGTGCTCGGCAGCCTGGGTCTCGTGGCGATCGCGGTCTGCACCCCTGGCTGGGCTGAGCACAACCTCACGTCCGGGCTGGCGTTCTCGCTCGCGATCGCCTCGGCATGTGTGACCGGTCTCCTCGCCGAAGGCGTGCTCGCACCAGGCACGCGCTGGCTCGGATCGACGTTCGCCACCTGGGTCGGAAGGCGCAGCTATGCGATCTACCTCTGGCATGTGCCGATCTTCCAACTCGTGTACCACTACGAGAGCGGTCTCACCGTGGTGCAGGCCGCCGCGATCCAGGTCCCGCTGGCGCTGCTCGCCGCCGAGGCGACGTACTGGGCCGCCGAACGCCCCTTCGCGGCGATGCGCCGCCGGTTGCGGCCGACCTGACCCGGATCCGATGCGGCTCAGCCTCGTCGGGCCATGCCCTTGGCCTGGCGGCCCATCTCCCGCCGCACCTCGCGCATCGTGTCGCGCTCCGCGATCGCCTGGCGCTTGTCGGTCTGCTTGCGGCCCTTGCCCACGCCGAGCTCCACCTTCACCCGGCCGTCCTTGAAGTACAGCGACAGCGGCACCAGCGACACGTGCTGCTGCGCCACGAGGGCGTCGAGCTTGTCGATCTGATTGCGGTGCATCAGCAACTTGCGCGCTCGGTTGGGGTCGTGAGCACCGATGCCGTGGGCGAACTGATACTGCGGGATGTGCACCCCGTCGAGCCACACCTGGCCGCGGATCACTCGGGCATACGAGTCGGCGAGGCGTACCGCGCCCTCGCGGCAGGCCTTCACCTCGCTGCCCTGGAGCACGATGCCGCACTCGACGGTGTCCTCGATCGCGTAGTCGTGACGGGCGCGACGATTCGACGCGATGATCTTGTTCCCGGTCTTGGATCCGGATCGATCGTTCGTGGCAGCCATAGGGGAGTGGTCAGGCTACCGGGCCACCACGAGCGTGATCAGGCCCGCAACCACGACCCAGGACGCGACGATCCGCCGGCGACCCGAGGCCTCCCCCAACATCCGAGAGCCGGCGAACGCGGCGATCACCACGCTCGACTCGCGCAACGCCGTCACGTACCCCACCGGCGCCCGCCGGAACGCGAGTTGCACCAAGCCATAGGTGAACGACGACGCGATGCCGAGGACCAGGTAGCGGCGCCAGTTGATCTGCATCGCCGCACGCATCGCCGCTGCTCGCCCGGTCGCCAGCCCGAACACAGTGGTCATCGTTCCGGTGCCGACGAAGGTCGCGAGTGCGTACAGCACGTTGTCGGTGGAGCGGATGCCCTTCGCATCCGACACCGAGTACGCGCCGATGGTTGCAGCGACCGCGAGCGCTGCCCACAGTTCAGGACCGCGGGCCTTGCCTGCGAGGAGGAACAGACCCACCGCGACGACCACGATCGCACCGATGCCGATGCGGGCTGAGATGGTCGTCGAGCAGCAGCAGACCGCCGATGGCGGCCAGCAGCGCCCCGCCGCCACGGGCCATCGGGTACACCAGGGAGAAGTCGCCGTGGTCGTAGGCGCGGGCGAGGAACCAGCAGTACGGCACGTGGATCGCTCCCGACAGGGCGGCCCACCACCAGCCGTGGGACGGAAACCCGCCGACGGCCACGATGATCACCAGGCCGATCGCCCCCGCCAACGTGAACTGGCCCCAGAGCGCCAGGAACCGGTCACCGCCCTGCTTGATCGCAAGGTTCCATCCGGCGTGCAGCACCGCGGCGGTGAGGGCGAGGATGGTGGCGAGCAGCACGGAACGGCGACGCTACTCGGCGACGTCATCGCTACGCTCGCCCCCGTGACTCGCCCGCCGCTCGTGTTCCCCGCCGAGGCATTCGCCGAGATGATCGGCCACATGTACGACGGCTACCCCCTCGAGGCATGCGGCCTGCTGATCGGGCAGGGAGACACCGTGAGCCGGTTCGTGCCGTGTGCCAACGTGGCCGCCTCGGCCAGGGTGTACTCGATCGATCCCCGCGAGCACCTGCGCGCCGAGCGAGCAGCTGACGACGCAGGGCTCGAGGTGATCGGGGTGGTCCACAGCCACACCCACAGCGAGCCCTACCCGAGCCCGACCGACGTGGCCCAGGCGCCCGATCCGGGCTGGCACTACGTGATCGTCAGCCTGAAGCGGGGAGCTCCGGAGAGCCGCAGCTATCGAATCGTCGATGGCTGCATCTCCGAAGAGCCTGTCTCCGTCGCCTGAGATACGATTGTTGAGGAATCCGATCGGCATTTCCGTTGTTGGATGAAACGCCATCAACAGCAGCACAGGAGGACGGCACATGATTCCCGCACAGAGCGTGCTCGATCTCGTCGGCAACACGCCGATGGTCGACGTCAGCATCCTGTCGCCGAACCCGCGAGTGCGCCTCATCGCCAAGCTCGAGATGCAGAACCCGTGGGGATCGGTGAAGGACCGCATCGCCAAGAACATGATCGAACAGGCGGAGAAGGACGGACGCCTGCAGCCCGGTCAGACGATCATCGAGCCGTCCTCGGGCAACACCGGGATCGCCCTCGCCGCGATCGCCCAGATCAAGGGCTATCCGATCAAGATCCTGATGCCGGCGAACGTGTCGATCGAGCGTCGCCAGATGTTGGAGGTGTTCGGAGCCGAACTGATCCTCACCCCGGGTGAGGAGGGCAGCAATGGAGCCGTGCGCCGCGCACAGGAGATGGCAGAGGCGCATCCCGAGTGGTGCTTCCTCTACCAGTACGGCAACGACGCCAACCCGAGCGCGCACTACGAGGGCACCGGTCCCGAGATCCTGCGCGACGTCCCCGAGATCACGCATTTCGTCGCCGGTCTCGGCACGAGCGGCACGCTCATGGGTGTGGGCACGTACCTGAAGCAGCACAAGCCCGACGTGAAGATCGTGGCGGTCGAACCGCCGCTCGGCGAGCGCGTCGAAGGACTGCGCAACCTCGAGGATGGCTACATCCCTCCCGTGTTCGAGATGTGGCAGGGCATGGAGGTGCTCGACCGCAAGCGCGTCGTGCGCCCCCGCGAGTCGCTCGAATGGACTCGCCGACTCGTGCGGGAGTGTGGCATCTTCGCCGGCATCTCCAGCGGTGCCGCCCTGGCCGGAGCGGCAAAGGTGGCCGGCGAGATCGACGAGGGCACGATCGTGTTCATCGTGTGCGACGGCGGTTGGAAGTACCTTTCCACAGGTGCGTACACCGACGACCTCGACGAGGCCGAGAAGAAGGCCGAGCAGATCATCTACTTCTGAGCGATGACCCGACATCGTTCAGCCGCGACCGCGGAGCGAGTCAAGTCGTGACGTCCAGGTGCCGATACCAGGACGTGCCCGCCGTCTCGTCGCCACGCTCCCGCGCGTCCCGGATTCCCCGCCGCGCGCCGCTTGCGTTGCTCGCGATCGTCGTGCCGCTGCTCGCTCCGCTGGTGCCGATCCCTGTCACGACATCCGTTCAGGCCGAACCGGTGTCCAACGCCGGTCCAGCCGCCTTCGTCGCGATCAGCCCCACCCGCGTGGCCGACACTCGGCCGGAGAGCGATGTCGGCGGCTTCGCCCAGGTCTCCGATCGGATGGTCCGCGTGCAGATCGCCGGCCGCGCCGGCGTGCCCACCAACGCAAGCGCAGCCGTGGTGAACATCACCGCCGTCGACACCCAAGCCTCGGGATGGGTCGCAGCGTTTCCTGCCGGAGAGCCGGTCCCGCAGGCGTCGTCACTCAACGTCGACCAGGCCGGTCGCGTCATCTCCAACCTTGCCACCGTGCGTCTCGGCCCGAGTGGTGCGATCGACATCGCCACCAGCGCGGCGATGCACCTGGTGGTCGATGTCGTGGGTGCCTACACGCCACGACCGGCAGCCGTGGCCGCAGGTCGGCTCGAGACCTTCCGCCAAGGTGCTGTCCGCGCGATCGACACCCGCATCCAGAGCGCTGCGCTGTGGCCAGGTGAGACCCGCACCGTCGACCTCGCCTCGGTCGGCGTGCCCGCCGGTGCCAGCGCCGTGGTGGTGAGCCTCGTGGCCACCGAAGCGAGCGTCGGCTACTGGACCGCCTTTCCGAGTGGCCAGCAACGACCCCTCGCCAGCTCGATGAACGTCGACATGCCGGGTCAGACCCGCAGTGCCCAAGCAATCGTCACGCTCACCCCCGGCAGCCGTTCGTTCGAGGTGTTCTCCCAGGGCGGTGGCCACCTCGTGGTCGATGTCGCCGGATGGTTCACGGGGCCCACGGCCACCGTCGCGACCGACGGCTTGTTCGTGCCGGCCAGCCCGCAGCGCGTGCTCGACACCCGAACCCAGTTCCCGATCGCCCCGTGGGGGGACTCCACACTCGAGTTCGGCACCGGCTCGCCGTTCCCGTACACGACTGCGGCGGTTGCGTTGAACGTGACCGCGACCGACCCGTGGTATCTCGGTTTCGTCACCGTGCACCCGGCCGGCGTGCAGCGCCCCGGTTCCTCGAACCTCAACGTGACGGCGTTCGACCAGATCGTTGCGAACCACGCCATCGTGCGTGCCGGCAGCCGCGGGCTGTCGGTCTACACCCAGTCGGGCACGCACCTCGTTGCCGACGTGGCCGGCTGGTACCTCGGCGCTCCCGAGCCCAGCACGCTTCCCGAGCTGTACACCGCGCCGTCGGCGCCCAGCGCAGCCGTCGGCATCGCGGCGCCCGGCGCCGGCATCGCCACTGCGGTCGGCACGAACCGCAACATCGACGTGAACATCAACAGCGGGCGTGCGGGCCTGTGGATGGGCTCGGGTCAGATGGGCATGGTCGAACACAACGTGTTCTTCGCCCACCGCACCAGCCATGGCGGCGCGTTCCGCACACTCGACAAGCTCACCCTCGGCAGCACGTTCTCGATGCTCGGTGCCGACGGCCGCACCTATCGTTACCTCGTCACCCGTCAGGACGTGATCCTGCCGAAGCCGTCAGAGCTGCTGAAGGTGGTGGCCGCTGCCGGGCCGATCACCGTCACCCTCGTGGCGTGTCACCCGCCGGGCTCGATCCGTTATCGCCTGGCGGTCAGCGGACGGCTCATCGGGAGTTCGGACTGAGCTGAGCAGGGGTCTTCTCCCTCACCCACTGTCGGCCGAACAGGTAGATCACCGGAAGGGTGAACAGCAGCGGTCCGACGATCGCGAGGGGCCGCGACAACCACCACCACAGGTCAGGTGACGTGGGCTCGTTGCGCTCTCCGGCGAGCCCGTACTTCACCGCCCGGTGCAGCGCCATGCCCGTCGTGTGGAACAGGAACAGCGGCATCGAGAAACGGTTGATCGTTTCGTTGAGCCGCTGCCAGCCAGCTCGCTCGAGACGTCGTTCCATCGACGGGCGGACGACCTCGGCAACGCCTGCCTGGAACGCAACGAGGGCAACGATGCACAACGAGGGTGGTGCCATGTTCGACCGCTCGCCGGGCACGCCGACCATCGATCCCGGGTAGAGGCCGCTGAGGACGAGCCCGGCGAGGGCGAACAGGCCGCCCCACATCAGCGTCCAGTCGATGCGTCGGACGGCCGTCACGATGCGCTCGTAGAAGAAGCCGGCCTGGTGGCACAGGCCCCACACGACGAGCATGTTCACCATGCCGAGCCACTCGAGGTCGTAACGAAAGCGGGCGATGTCGATCGCCCCTGCGAGCCCGGCGAGGAACACGATCACGATCGTGTCGAAACGCCGGTGCAGCCAGAGGAACACGGGCAAGAGTGCGACGAGCACGAGGTAGATGCCGATGAACCAGAGTGGACTCACCACGAGGAACACGGCTCGACGGATCCAGGTGAGGTCGAACACCACGCCGAGGATCGTGCCGAGCACCAACCACACCGTCAGCAGCGACAGTGCAGGTACGGCGAGCCGCTGGAGCCGTCGGCCGACGAACCCCCAGATCCTCACGCCGCGCTCGTGCGCTTTGGTCCACGCGGTCAGGTGGGCGTAGCCGCCGATGTAGAAGAACAAGGGCATCACTTGCAGCAGCCACGTGACGATCCACAGTCCGGTGGTGAACCGAATCGGGTTCGTGGCGTGTGGTCCGTCGTCGCTCCAGATCACGATCGTGAAGACCCAGTGCCACATCACGACGACGAGCAGGCTGAACCCGCGCAGGAAGTCGACGTACGCGTTCCTGGCCGGGGGAGCGGCGCCAGTACCCTCGGTCATCAATGGTGGATCGTAGGCCGTGGCCCGATGCACGACAGCCCACGTGGCGGGCACGGTGGGGTGTCACGCCCGCCGGTGTTGTCGGCGTGTTGGCCGTCGCCAACGTCATGTCGAACCGGTTGATCCCTGCGGTGCTGTACGTGCCATGGAACCTGGCGGTGGCGGCCGTGCTGGTCGTCATCGCCCGGCGGCGGGTGGCCGATGCCGAACTCGGCCTCGCTGAGTGGCGACGTGGCGGTCTGTTCGGTGTGGTGCTGGTCGTCGTCACGCTCGGCATCATGCTGTTGGCGCTCGCGATGCCTGCGCTGCGTCAGCTCTATGAGGACCGCCGTGTGGAGGACGATCTCCCGGCGGTGCTGTACCAGGCCTTCGTCCGCGTCCCACTCGGCACGGTGCTGCTGGAGGAGATCGCGTTTCGGTCGGTGGTGCCGGCGCTCGTCGCCGAACGGCTGGGAGTGCTCCGTGCCAGCGTCGTCGCGTCAGTGCTGTTCGGGCTGTGGCACGTGTTACCAGCGTGGCACCTCAACGAGTCGAACCAGGTGGCCGGGAACGTGTTCGGCACCGGTGCGCTGGGCACCGTGTTCGCAGTGATGTTCGGCGTGATCGGCACCACGGTCGCCGGACTCTGGTGGTGTTGGATCCGCTACCGGGCTCGCAGCATCCTCGCCACGGTGTTGGCCCACACCGCGTCGAACACGATCGGCTATCTGCTCGCTTTCGCCGTCACTCGCTGAGGCACCCGCTGAGGCACCCGCTGAGTCACGCGCTGAGTCACGCGCTGAGTCACGCGCTGAGTCACCCACTGAGTCACGCGGTAGGGCACGGGTTGGGTCAGACGCCGGCGGTCGCCGCGAGTCGTTCGCGGGCAGCCTCACCCCGGCGGGCCACCGGCACGTGCTCGGCATCGGTGGCGGCAGCGAGGCCCATCACTGGCATGTTGCTGTAGATGCACTCGTATCCTCCCGCCGGGATCCGGTAGGTCTCGTGGTACACCCCCACGTCACCGCTGCTGCCCACCTTGGTGTTGAAGTCGCGCCACGCCTGCAGGTGCGGGTCGGCGGCGTCGCGGGCGAAGTGCTCGAGGGCTTCGAAGCTTCGCCAGTACTGGATGAGTGTCACGGTGCGACCGGCCCACATCGTGCGCACCCCGAGCATGCCCTTGTCCGGGTGGCGCATCAGCTCGGCGATCATCGGGCCCATCGCGCGCGCGACCGGGATCCACTTGTGGGGTTTCCAGAGCTTGTTGATGCGCATGCCGATGACGAACACGACGAAGTCGCCTTCGATCGAGGCAGTGAAGCGGCCGGGCTGGACCCTGAAGCGGGACGTGGTGCGGGACACGATGGGATCTCCTCGAGCAGAACGGATAGTGACACTGTCCGTTGATGGATAGTGACACTCGCTGTTCTGGCTGTCAAGCGCGTAGGCTGTCCGGCGATGAAGATCGCCGCGCTCAGCAGCACCACCGGTGTGAGCGTGCCGACGCTCAAGTACTACGTGCGGGAGGGGTTGCTGCACGCCGGAGCCGCGACCGCGGTGAATCAGGCCGACTACGACGAGTCGCACGTGCGACGAGTGCGTCTCGTTCGGGCCCTCGTCGACCTCGGTCACCTCAGCATCGCCGAGGTGGCCGAGGTGGTCGCGGCAGTCGATGACGAGAACGTGCCGATCCATGACGCGTTCGGTCTTGCTCAGGATGCGATGGTGCCAGATCGGCCACGAGAGGCCGTCCAGTACCGGCAGGCGCACGTGCTCGTCGACGGCTTCGTCGCCCAGCACGGCTTCCACCTCCGCGCCGAAGCCCAGGTGCGCGACATGCTCGCCGATGCCTTCGTCCACCTCGCCGAGTTCGGTCTCGTCGACCTTGCCAGCCCGGACTCGACGGGCGCTGCGCATCTCGACGCAATGGCCGAGTTGTTCAAGGCGATGGCTGCCGACGAACTCGCCCACGTCCCCGAGACGCATCGCTCGGAGATGGTGGAGTACTCGGTGGTCGGCACGGTGGTGATCGAGGTCGCGATGACTGCGATCCGGCGGATGGCCCTCGAGGACGCGAGTGAGCGTCGGTTCGGCGGGGGTGCGCACAGATAGCCTCGTCGGGCGATGGACGAACGCCCGATCGGCATCTTCGACAGTGGCTTCGGTGGGCTCACGGTGGCCCGCGCCGTCATCGACCTGTTGCCGTCGGAGGACATCGTCTACGTCGGCGACACCGGCCGGTACCCGTACGGTTCCAAGCCGCAGGATGACGTGGCCCGGTACGCCCGCCAGATCGGGCGGTTCCTCATCGACACCTATGACGCGAAGGTCATCGTCGTGGCGTGCAACACCGCCGCCTCCGCGGTCGACCTTGCACGCGAACTGCCGGTGCCGGTGGTCGGCGTGATCGAGCCCGGCGCACGGGCACTGGTGTCGGCCACCCGGTCGGGGCACGTCGGCGTGATCGGCACTGTCGGCACGATCGGCTCGGGCTCGTACCAGCGAGCGGTGGGCGCCGCGATCGAGGAGTTGGGCGGAGCCGGCGTGTCCGACATCGAACTGGCATGCGCGGCGTGCCCAGGTTTCGTCGAGTTCGTCGAGCGAGGAGTGGTGAGCGGCGACGAGATCACGGTGCTGGCCGAGCGCCTTCTGGCCCCGGTGCGCGAGGCGAAGGTCGACACCTTGCTGCTCGGGTGCACGCACTACCCGTACCTCGCCCGCGTGATCAGCGACGTGATGGGAAGCGACGTGGTGCTGGTGTCGTCGGCTGACGAGACCGCGTTCGCACTCAAGTCGTTGCTCGACGAGACCGGGCTGGCCGGTCGACCGACCGGGTTCGACGCGACGGCCACAGGCGCGCACACCTTCTTGTCGTCGGGCGACGTGGAGTGGTTCCGCGCCCTCGGCCGTCGCCTGCTCGGTCCCGAGCTCACCGAAGCCATCTCGGTGTCGTTCGCCGATCTGACCGATCCCTTCGCCATCGCCCGATCGCCTTCAGACCGTCGCCCGACCGGCGATCGCCTTCCGACACCATCAACACTGGAGACCCACATGACCCGATTCGACGGCCGCACCGCCGATCAGCTGCGCTCGATCACCTTCGAACGTGACTACACCGAGATGGCTGGCGGCAGCATCCTCGTGTCGTTCGGCAAGACCCGTGTGCTGTGCACCGCGTCGATCGACGAGAGCGTGCCGCGGTGGATGAAGGGCACCGGCAAGGGCTGGGTGACCGCCGAGTACTCGATGCTGCCGGGCGCCTCGCCCGAGCGCATCGACCGTGAGGCCGCCAAGGGCAAGCAGAGCGGCCGGACCGTCGAGATCCAGCGACTCATCGGCCGCTCGCTGCGCGCTGCGTGCGACATGAAGCTGCTCGGTGAGCGCCAGGTGATCGTCGACTGCGACGTGCTCCAGGCCGACGGCGGGACACGCACTGCCAGCATCTGCGGCGGCTACCTCGCCCTCCACGACGCGCTCACCCGGTTGATGCAGAACGGCGCGATCAAGCAGCACCCCCTGCACTCGTTCTGCGCGGCGATCAGCGTCGGGATCGTGCAGGGTCAGCCCGTGCTCGACCTTCCCTACGTCGAGGACTCCACCGCAGAGGTGGACATGAACGTGGTGATGCTCGGTCGCGACGGAGCGGAGCCCAGCTTCGTCGAGGTGCAGGGCACCGCCGAGGGTGTGGCGTTCAGCCGCACCGAGCTCGACGCCCTGCTCGAGCTGGCCTCAGGTGGCATCAGAGACATCATCGGCTACCAGGCACAGATGATCGCCGACGCTCCCACGCCGCGTCCTCTCGGCCGCTGACATGCGACTCGTCTGTGCCACGGCCAACGCCCACAAGGTGGCCGAGATCGCCGCGGTGCTCGGTGACCTCGTGGAGCTGCTGCCCCGACCCGCCGACGTACCCGACGTGGTGGAGGACGCTGGCACGTTGGAGGGCAATGCTCGGCTGAAGGCGCACGCGATCTGCGACGCCACCGGTCTGCCTGCAGTGGCCGACGACACCGGCCTGTTCGTCGCTGCCCTCGATGGCGGGCCGGGCGTCGAGACCGCGTACTTCGCCGGTCCCACGGCCACCTACGCAGAGAACCGGCACAAGATGCTGTGCATGCTCGACGGCGTGGCCGATCGTCGGGCCGAGTTCGTCACCGTTGCCCTCATCGTGTGGCCCGACGGCGAGGAGCTGCTGGTGCGCGGCGTGTGCACCGGCCGCATCAGCGAGATCGAACGCGATGGGCGCGGCTGGGGCTACGACCCATTGTTCGTCCCCGACGCCGAGTCGGCGCAGCACGCGAACGTGCTCGGGCGCACGTTCAGTCAGATGACCGATGACGAGAAGAACGCGATCTCCCACCGCGGGCGCGCGTTCACCGGTCTCGCCGAGGCGCTGCGCGCCCGCTGACTCACGGGTGCTGCGCTGGGCGGCATCCTCGCTCGGTCAGGGTTCGTTGCTGCCCGGTCGTGTCGGAGGCCGAACCTCGATCGGCCACGTGGCGATCGTCTCGTACCTGGCACCGTCGGGATCGAGCGTGCTCCGCACGAGCGCGATCTCCTCGACTGCGAACTCGCCATGGACGAGCGCACCGAGGGCACGTGGCATCGACGCGTGGGGCTTCAGACGGGCGAGGGTGAGGTGCCCGGAGAAGCGCTTTCGAGGCCGGTCGCCAAGTTGCCCGGTGTGGGCGACGACCTCGGCAGCGAGCTGGTCGACCCCGGCAACCGGCACCACGAGTGCTCGCTCGTTGAACACGTCGACCGCCGGGCCGAGACGCGCCACACACGAGGGGAGTGTGGCCTGGTCGAGCGCATCGCCCACCATGTCGGGGTCGGCTTCGCCGAGGAAGCGCAGGGTGATGTGCCAGTTCTCGGGTGACACGAACCGCACGCCGCGCTGGTCCTTGCGATGGAGTTGGGTGAGATCGGCAGCGACCTCGTCCGAAGGCCACACCGCGACGAACAGCCGTGCCATGACCACAGTCAACCGTCTCGCTCGGCGCGACCGTACGCGGGTTGCGTAGCGTGCCAACCCATGGAACCGGGGCAACGAGTGGTCATCACGGCAGCAGCGGCGGGAATCGGGCGGGCGATCGCCGAGGCGTTCGTCGCGACCGGGGCCGTGGTGCATGTCTGTGACGTGGACGAGATGGCGCTCGAGCACGTGCGGACGGAGGTGCCCGGAGTCGTTGCGACCCGCGTCGACCTGCTCGACGGTGATGCACTCGACGCCTGGCTGCTGGGGGCGATCGATGAACTGGGCGGGATCGACGTGCTCGTCAACAACGCCGGCACCAAGGGCCCGACTGCATATGTGGAAGACGTCACCCCGCAGGAGTGGCGCGACTGCCTGTCGGTCACTCTCGACTCACACTTCCGTTGCGCACGCCTGGTGGCACCCGTCATGAAACGTCAGGGGTCGGGATCGATCGTCAACATCTCGTCGATGGCAGGCCACTTCGGCTACGGCATGCGCACGCCCTACGCCGCGGCGAAGTGGGCCGTGATCGGGCTGACCAAGTCGTTGGCGATCGAGCTCGGTCCTCACGGGGTGCGGTGCAATGCGGTCTGTCCAGGGTCGGTCAGTGGACCTCGAATCGATCGAGTGATCGCCGACGAGGCAGCCCAGCGCGGAGTGGATCCGCGGGTGGTGGCCGACGAGTACGTGGCCGGTCAGTCGATCCCGCGTTTCGTGGAGGCCACGGAGGTTGCAGGGGTGTGCGTGTTCCTCGCGTCGCCCGCCGCCTCGATGGTCACCGGTCAGGCGCTCGCCGTCGACGGGCACACCGAGACGTACCACCTCTGAAACCCACCGCTGTGCCGAGGCGGTGTGGCACACCGCTCGGCACCGACTGCATCGATGAGTGGCTCGGTCGGTGGCTCGGTCGGTGGCTCGGTCGGTGGTCTCGGTCGGTACGGCGATCGTGACGACGAAGCCGGCGTGGTCACTCCCGGGGATCGGGACGTCCCTCACGTCGTCGACCGCGATCGTCTTGCTCACCAACGCATGATCGATTCGGACCAGCGGCGGCCATGGCTTGTCGGTCGGCCACGAACGAGACCACCCCTCGCCCAGCACCTCGTGCGCGCTGCGCCATCCTCGCCCGAGCAGGTCTCGGAATGCCGGATGCCAACGTGTGGCGTTGAAGTCGCCGACGATCAACGTCGGTGGTGCGTCGAGGTCGGAGGGATCGGCGACGCCACCGATCTCGGGGATGTCACGGGTCCACGCCTCGAGCGACTCTCCGTCGGTGCCGGGCAACGGGTGCACCACCACCACGCGCACGACGGCATCGCCGATGTCGACCATGGCATCGACCGCGAGGCTGCGGCCGATCGGCGCCACGGTGGCTTCGACGATGGGGTAGCGGCTGAACAGGGCCACGCCATCGCGATCACCTGCTGCACGGCTGGACGTGAACTGGTATCGATCGCGCCCGCCGGCTCGCTCGAAGGCGGCCTCGATGCTGGCAGAGAACTCGGTGATCGCGACGATGTCGGCATCGAGTGCGAGCAGTGAGCTGACGACCTCCTCGGCGCGATCGGTGCGGTAGTACACGTTCGCCGAGGCGACGGTGAGCCGAGGCGCGTCGGCCGGGAGTCCGCCCGGCTGTGCGTGGAACACGATCGGAGCCATCAACCAGATGAGCGCGATCAAGATGCCCACGTTGACGGCGGTCATCGAGCGGCGCCGGGCGAGCCCAGCTGCCACAGCGAGCGGGAGCGCCCCGCCGAGCACGAGGGGTGTGAGCGCCTGCAGCGCCCACAGCGCAGGGATCCACGTGAACCCGAACGCCTGGCTGATCGCCACGAACCCCATCGTCGCGGAAGCGATCCAGCCGAGCAGCGGGAGCGACTGCCGAATCCGGGCGATGCTCACCAGCCACGCAGGTCGATCGGCCATCGATCGATCACCTCGTCACCGCGTACGAGCCAAGCGACCTCGTGCATCGCCATCGTCGGATCGATGTGCGCGGGGACCACGCGGATGCGGTCACCGATGCACGCGGGCTCTGCAGGGGCAAAGGTGAGGTGCTCATCGCTCAAGAACCAGACGTGCGCCGGATGCGGTGGTCGGGTTGCCGTGGTCCATCCCGAGTGCCTTGAGGCCCACGTCGGCCACGGCGTGACGGCGGGAGACGGAGATCACCGTACCGATGATGTGGCAGGCCTGGGCGAACGGGTGGCCCTGCGCGCCGTAGTGGCTGTCCATCAGGGCATAGCTGCCGGCCTGCACCTCCGTCACGCCCGGGCGTCGACGGTGGAGGTGGTGCGTTCCGGTGCCACCGGCGCTGACGATGTCTCCACCCACGGCGGAGTGTGCGTCCAGCAGCCGATCGATGGCATCGTCGACTCGCCGACGCTGGTCGGCGGGATCGTCGCTCACCATCAGGTGGCCTTCGTAGCCCATCACGCCGCGTACCTCGAGGCCTCGACGGCGTGATGCCTCGGCCACCGCGCCGGCGTCGTCGACCCGGCAGCCGCAGCGGGGGAGTCCGATGTTCACGTCGACCAGCACTGATCGAAGACCTGCATCGGCTGCGGCATCCACCGTCTCCACCGAGTCGACCGCGACGGTGACGGAGGCTCCGAAGGCGCGTTCGGCGGCGACCATGGCGGCCAAGCGGCGCGGGTCGAGCACCTCGTTGGCCAGCAACAGATCGGTGCCCAACCCGGCCGTGGCCATGCCGACGACCTCGCGTGGCGTGGCACAGGTGAATGCACTGTGGCCGTGAGCAGCCTGCAGCGCGGCGAGCGCGGTGCACTTGTGGGCCTTGACGTGCGGGCGCAGATGGGCGCCCGGGTGCACGGCTGCCATCGTGGCCACGTTGACCTCGAGGAGGTCGGCATCGATCACGATCGCCGGCGTCGGCAGGTCGCGGAGCCGGCGGGGGTGCATCGCGGCGACGATACCGACCGTGCTCGCCCGTCGAGGTGATCCAAGTTTGCGCTCAACCCTGCATGTGGGGGTGTCGATAGCCGTTCGATGATTCGGCGGAGCGAGCACGCACGAGGGGGATCGGTTGTCGCGCGCCTGCTCGTCATCGCGCTCGTGCCGATGGCCGCCACGGTGCACTTCGGGTTGCGCGACATCCGTCGCGAGGAGCGTGCGGTCACTGCGGCCGAGGATCTTCGTGACCTGGTGGAGCTCGAGCGCCGGGTGGCAGCGGTGTCGGCGCCGCTGTTCATCGAGTACCTCGCCCACGTCGGTCTTGCCGTGGTCGACTCGGTCGGGGTCGAGCGGTCGCTTGCCATCGAGATCACCGGGTTCGACTACGAGGCGATCTACCAGGAGAACATCGCCGATCTCGATGTCGTGCTCGAGACGCTGCTGAACGTCGACGGAGACCTCACGCTCAGTGACGGCCGCGCACTCGGGCCCGAACTGGAGGAGATCATCACCGAGCTCGGCGAGGTGAGAGTGGAGACAGCGGATCTGAACGGCGATGCGGTGCGTGTGAACCGGTTGTTCGACGAGATCGACATGGTGCTCGACGACGTGATTCGAGCCCAGCGGACGGTCTACGACTCCATCAACGACGCCACCGACCTGAAGGCGTATCGGTCGGAGTCGACCGCATTGACCTGGGTGCTGCAGACCGCGGGCAGCGCGGCGCAGGCAATGCTCATCTCGACCGTGACGCCGGGCTTTCACCAGATCCCGATCGCCGTGGCCACCGCGGCACACGAACAGGCGGTGCGCCAGTTCGCCGGGCTCCTCCCCGCGACGTCGATCGCCACCCTCGACCTCGTGACACGATCAGCTCCCGACGCATTGTCGAGCACCCCTGTGGAGGTGGGCGTGCTCGACATCTTCGACATCGAACGGGCCAGGACCGGGTCGGCCCTGGTGGGGGCCGAGGTGGCGTACCTCGACTCCCTGGGCGTTTGGGCGGACGAGTACTACGCAGGGGTTTCGATCGCGGTCTCGACGGGTGCTGCCGACGCACGGCGATCGCTCCAGCAGACCACCTTCACGATGTCCGCGATCCTGGTGGTCGTGCTCAGCCTCGTGGCGGTCACGGCTCGATCGATCCTGCGGCCGTTGCTGCGTCTCGGCCGGCGGGCGGCGGAGATCGGCCATGGCGAGATCGTGCTCGATCCGTTGCCGGTTCGTGGCCCGAGCGTGCTTCGATCGCTCACGCGCACGATCAATGCGATGCACGAGACCCTGCAACAGGTGGACCGTCAGGCGGCGGCGTTGGCCGAGGGCCGGCTCTCCGACGCGAGTCTCGAGGAACCATCGCCCGGTCGCCTGGGAGCATCGATCCAGAGCTCGGTCGAGCGGCTCACCGAGGTGACCGCTCAGCTGCAAGCGAGCGAGGAACGATCTTCGGCGATCGTGTCGTATGCGACGGTGGCCATCTGGACCATCGACGACGGCGGAAGGATCGTGTCGGCGAACTCCGCTGCGGAACGTGTGCTCGGCCTGTCGGAGCACGACCAGATCGGCCGTGCGCTCGGCACCTGGGTGCGTGTCACCCAGGGCGAGTGCGAGGTCGCTCGTGAAGATGGATCGCGAGTGTGGATCGACGTCGATCACACCGTGGTGAACACCAGCGGAGGCCCGTTGCGCACGGTGTTGTCAGAAGACATCACCGAACGGCGAGAGTTCGAACGCCGTCTGGCGCACCAGGCCCGGTCGGACCCGCTGACCGGCCTACCGAACCGATTCGCCGTGCTCGAACGGTTGGCGATGCTGTCGGAGTCGGGCCAGACCGCGACGGTGCTGTTCCTCGACGTCGACGGGTTCAAGAGCGTGAACGACACTCGAGGCCACGCGGTGGGCGACCTCGTGCTCGTCGAGATCTCGAACCGGCTCCAGAGCGAGCTCCGCACGGGATCGATGGTGGGTCGATTGGGTGGCGACGAGTTCGTCGTCGTCGCGACCGATCTCCCCGGCGAGCGAGCCGCGGTGAGCCTCGGGCGCCGGTTGATCGAGCGTGTGGAGCAGCCCTACCAACTCGACGACGTCCTGTTCGGGCTGTCGGCCAGCGTAGGGGTGGCGTCGATGCTGCCGGGCGACGCTCCGCTCGAAGTGATCCATCGCGCCGATGCGGCGGTGTATCACGCGAAGGATCTCGGGCGGGCCCGCGTGGAGATGTTCGACCAGGAGTTCCAGGCACGTGTCGAACAGCGCGCCGAGACCGAGCTGGCGATACGTGAAGCCATCGGTGGCGGTGGCCTGGAGATGTACCTCCAGCCGATCTTCGATCTGGTGGACGGGCGGCCGATCGGCGCCGAGGCGCTGGCCCGGTGGGATCGGCCGGGCTTCGGGTACGTGAACCCGGCAGAGTTCGTCGCAATCGCCGAGAGCTCGATGTTGATCATCGACCTCACCCGCACGATGCTCTATGCCGCGTGCGAACGATTGGCCGCCTGGAAGCAGTTCGACCCGAACTGCACCCTCCGCTTGGCGGTGAACCTCTCGGGCCGACACCTCATCGATGGCGACCTGATCGGTGATCTGGTGGAGGTCCTCAGTGTCACGGGTGCCGATCCGAGGTTGCTGGAGCTGGAACTCACCGAGACCCAGTTGCTCGCCGATCTCGAACCGGCGCGCGATGTGCTGGAGACGGCGCGCGCGATGGGCATCACCATTGCCGTCGATGACTTCGGCACCGGGTTCTCGTCGATGTCGTACCTGCGACACCTGTCCGTCGACGTGATCAAGGTGGACCGTTCGTTCGTGAGTGGTGCAGGCCTCGACGGCTTCGACTCCACGGCGATCGATGCGATGGTGAACTTCGGCCGCGTGCTCGGCGTCCACGTGGTGGCCGAAGGGATCGAGACCGAGGCGCAGCTCGCGTTCGTCCGAGACCGCGGCTGCAGCCGCGGACAGGGGTATTTGCTCGGCCGGCCGCTGCCGGTGGAGGCGACGGAAGCCGTGCTGTTCGGCGCCGTGTCGGCAGGTGCTCCGCCGGCCTCGGGGTTCGGCGCGCATACAGTCTTCGTGAATGGCGCACGACCCGGCAGTTGACGGCGCGGGAACATCCCGTCCCCGCGTGGCGCGTTCGGCCGATCCGGTCACCGTTGCCCAGCGGCTCCTGCTCACCGTGTCCGTCCTGTCGATGGTGGGCATGGTGCTTGCCTTGATGTTGGTGCAGCGGCTCGGCACCACGTACCGCGAAGGACTGCGGGTCACCACCGATGGCGCCGAGGTGGCAGCGGTCGGCGCATCCTCTGCGGCGACGTTGGCGTCGGATCTCCTCACGCTCGCAGACTCCGCGAACGCATCGCTCGACGAAGCGCATGATCTCGTCGTCATCGGATCCGACAGCTCCGCTGATCTCTCGGTCGCGTTGGGCACGAACATCGCAGACGGCATCAGCGGTACGGCCAGCATCGCCGAGAGCATGGCCGGTTTCATCGAGACGATCGAGCGATTCATCCCCGGTGACAGCGATTCGCTGGCGGAGGACCTGCGCCTGCTGTCGGACGGGCTCGAGCCTGTACCCGACCAGTTGCGATCCCTCGCCGAGCAACTCGACGACAGCTCGATCGAGCTCGACGCGACCGCAGCGTCGATCGCCTCGATCACCGATCAGATCGATGCGCTCGCGGTGAGCATCGCCGACGCGCGGGTGGCGTTGGCAGAGGTGCAGAGCCTGTCGGACGACGTGGCCGAGCGTGCTCGGGCAGCGCTCGACCGCTCGCGCACCGATCTGTGGCTCGTCAGGATGCTGGTGCTGGTCGTGTCGGCCGGCGTGGCCGGCGCGGCCCTGGCCGGACACCGTGCGGTCGGCTTGTTGGGGCAGAACGCGCGAACCCGGTGCGGGCGGTGGGACTCGAACCCACACTCCTCTCGGAACAGGAACCTAAATCCTGCGCGTCTGCCAGTTCCGCCACGCCCGCGGCGATGCTGGAACGCTATCCGCGACGGCGCACCTCGGTGATCGTGAGATCTGCCGAGCCGGACCGCTGACGCGGCGTCGAAACCGTGATCGACCGGTGCGGCAGCAGGCGCCGTCGTGAGCTGCACACGACCTCGTCGTCGCTGAGCAACTCCAGCACGCCCGTGCCGAACGTCGTGGCGCGCAACGTCACGCCGCGTGCACTATGCGCAGCCCAGGCGAGCGATCCGGTGGGATCGTCGACCTCGATCGGCCGAGGGGGTGGTGGCCACTGCCGATCGGTGAGCCATTGCACGACCGATGCCGCGGCCCGCCGCCCGTCGAGCGCGCACACGTCAGCGGTCTCGGCGGGGTGCACGAGGTTGCCGATCGCGAACATTCCGGTGATCGAGGTGTGGAACCCGGCCGTGGTGGCGGGCGCCTTCGCGACGGGCACCATCGTCGCCCCGGCCCGTCGAACGAGTTCGTGGTCGGGCACCCAGTCGCCGGTGAACACCACCGTGTCGCACGCGATCTCGGTTCCGTCGTCGAGTCGCACCGCGCGCACCCGCCCCGTCCCGATGATCTCCACCACCGAACGCCCGGTTCGAACCGGCACCCGTCGCCACCCGGCAGCGAGCCAACGCAGTGGAGCCACGGTTTGGTGGCGTGGGAACGGCGTGATCATCGCGACCGTGCGGCATCCACCGTGATGCAGCGACCAGATCGCCGAGAAGCTGACGTGCTCGGCGCCGACGATGACAGCTCGGGAACCCACCCGCTGATGGTGGATCGCGGTGAGCTGTTGCACCGCGCCGGTGGTGAACACACCACTCGGTCGGTCACCTGGCACAAGTCGAGCGGCGCGAGGCCGCTCGCGCACGCCCGTGGCCACGACGACTGCGTCGGCATCGAGCCGTGTGCCGTCGGCGAGTTCGACGCCTGAGCCGCTCGCATCGATCACGGTCGCGCCGCAGCGCACCTCGGCCCCGGCGGCGGTCGCTGCGGCTGCCAGCCGGGCGGCGTACGCCGGACCACGCATGACACGATGGAGGTCGCGGATGCCGTACCCCAGGTGGTCGGTGTGGCGCGGGATGCCGCCGGCGACCTGTTCGCGCTCGAGCACCGTCACCCTGTCGACACCGAGCCGGCGCATCTCGACCGCCGCCGTCAGGCCGGAGGGGCCGGAGCCGACGATCACGACGTGACCGATCATCGGGCAGGGTCCCAGCCGGTGAGCGCCGTCACCTCTGCGAAGCAGAAGAAGCCCTGGCAACGCCCGGCGAGGGCACGGGTGCGGCGGCGCAGTCCGTCGATGTCGGTCGCCGGTAACGGTTCGGTGCACGCGGTGGTGATCTCGTCGGCGGTCACGTGTTCGCAGTGGCACACGATCCGCCCACCTGAGCGGAACGGGCGCTGATCGCGTTCCCCGAGGGGCGTCCGTCGGATCTCGATCACCTCGTCGTTCCGCTGGACGGTCAGCCCGGCCCGGCCGAGCAGCTCGAGGGCCTCTTCGGCGAGCGCCATCGAGGCGGTGAGGCCGGTGGAGCGGATGCCTCCGAGCACGACATATCGCAGGGCAGGGTGGGTGCTCAGCTGGTAGTCGCTGTGCTCGGTGGCCGCGCGCAGTCCGGCGTACACGGCCGTCACCTCTTCGTCGTCGAGCGCTGGCAGGATCCGGCGTCCCTTCTCGCGCAACGAGGTCAGACCCGCAGCGCTGGAACCGGTTCTTCCGCGGTCGTCGATGTCGTCGGCGGTCGGGCCGAGCATGATGTTGCCGAACACAGTGGGAGCGACGAGCACCCCTTTGGTGTGCGAGGTGGGCACCGGCAGGATCGTACGACCGAGCAACGGCCTGGCGAGCTTGTCGAACACGATCAGCTCGCCGCGTCGTGGCCGGATGGTGAACCCGTCGAGCCCGAATGCTCGATGGAGCAGGTCGCCGTGCAGCCCGGCCGCGTTCACCACGAAACGAGCGCGTCGTACACGGCCATCGGTGGCGTGCAGTTCGGTGATCTCGGTGCCGACATCGACGCGGTCGACGTCGAACGACGTCTCGATCCTCGCCCCATTGGCGAGTGCGTCGTGGGCGAACGCGAGGGGGTGGTCCATGGATCGATGATGTGCTCATCGGGGATGAGCATCCCGCCGGTGATGCCTGGGCCGAGGTGGGGCTCGAGCGAGCGAACCTCGCCGGCGTCGATCACGGCGGCCCTGGTGTAGCCGTTCGCAGCCGCCTTGTCGGCGAGCGCGGGCAGGGTCGCGGCCTGCTCGTCGTCCCAGGCGACCAGCACGGCGCCCGTCTCCTCCACAGAGATGCCGGCGGCGGGCGCGTACGCGCGGAGCAGTTGCCACCCGCGGGCGACGAGGCGAGACTCCGTCGATCCCGGTGTCGCATCGAAGCCGGTGTGAAGGATCGCAGTGTTCGCCTTGCTCGTACCCGCGCCGAGGTCGTGGCGGGATTCGAGCAGCAGCACCGACGTCCCGTGACGGGCGAGCACGCGGGCGACGGCACAGCCCACGACACCGCCGCCCACGACGACCACGTCGTACGCGCCGCCAGCGACCTTCGTGTCGTTCGGGGTCGTGGTCACAGGTCCATCGTCGCCGCGGCCACGCGTTGCCAAGCTGCCAGTCGTTCGTCGGCCTCGTCCGCTCCGATCGATGGCTCGACCACTCGCCCCTGCTCCCACGCAATCGGATCGGCGCCCAGCCCGGCGCCCAGCCCGGCACCGCGGGCGGCGAA
>CAWBTC010000009.1:0-24138 GCA_963791635.1 uncultured Acidimicrobiaceae bacterium | reverse complement strand
TCCCGCCCTTCGCGATCCACCGGCCACCTGTGTGGGGTGGCGGCTCCATGCGGCCGACACGCATCGATCGGGTGTGGTTCACTCGCGGGATGCGGTTGCCGGCTGGGCTCGTGGTGCGGGCCCTCGCGGGCATGGTGGTGGGTTCGGTCGCCGCCCGACGCAGCTGGGACGTCTCCGGTCTCGACGACCGCCAGGTGGTGGTGCTGCTCGCCCTCTCGATCACGGTGATGGTGTCGGTCGCGATGCCCGGGCTGCAGGAGCAACTCGCGCGGCCGGGATCTGTGCCGGCGCTGATCGGTGTGATGCAGTTCGCGATCTACTGCTGCGTGCCCGAAACGGATCAGATCCCGCAGGTCGCGTTCGCCGTCGTGGTGCTGCTCACCATCGAGGTGGCAGCCGACCGGCCGCTGCCGTGGTGGATGGTGGTGCCGGTGCTGGGATGGGTGCTGTGGTCGGGCCTGTCAGGAGCGACGGGCCGCGACAGCGCGCTGGTGGGAACGCTGTTCGCCGCGTGGCCGTTGTTGGTCGTGCTCGCAGGAGTCGGCTCACCGCTCGTTGCGGGCGCTGTCGGTTCGATCGCTGCGGTGGCCGTCGCCCGCACCGGCGCGCTCCAGCCGACCGGGCGGCCGGCATTGGTGGCTGTTGCGATCGCCGGAACGACGAGCCTGGTGCTGATCGGACTGGCGGGCGCGATGAGCCGGTCGGACGCGGCCGGCTGATCAGCTGCCGGTGCCGCGGACGATCGCTCCGAAGGTGTGCCAGACGATCGCGAGGTCGTTGCGTAGCGTGATGTTGCGGACGTAGTCGAGGTCGCCGTCGAAGCACTCGTGGAGGGGCACGTGCTGGGCGCGCTGGCCCACCTGCCAGGCTCCGGTGAGGCCGGGTCGCACGGTGTGCCGTTCGTGCGCGCGGAGCCCGTGCTGGTCGACCACCGCCGCCATCTCGGGTCGGGGGCCGACGAGGCTCATCTCGCCGCGCACGACGTTGAGGAGCTGCGGCACTTCGTCGAGGCTCACCTTGCGGAGCCAGCGCCCGACCGTGGTGTGGCGTGGATCGTGTGGGACCTTGTGACTCGTCCGCCGATCCGGTCCGTGGTACGTGTCCCTGCTCTGGCGTCGACTCGGCAGCATCGTGCGGAACTTCAGCATCTCGAAGTTCTTCCCGTGGCGACCGACGCGGGTCTGGCGCAGCACGATGCCGCGCCCGAGGTTGATCCGCAGGACGAGACCCACCATCGCGATCACCGGAATCGCGACCAACAGGGCGGCGGAACCGACGCACAGATCAAGACTCCGCTTGAAGCAGCGCGGTAGACGCTGTTGCGCGCGCTCGTCAGGGCCGTGTCGCGCGCGATGCCCTGACGGACGTCGGTGCGACGCTCATCCGTCGATGCCAAGCTTGCCATCCTCCTCCGTCCCGGGGAAAATCTGTCGGTCGACATGACGCCCGACAACCCGTGTGCGTCGCGCGTGATGCGGTGTCACTGGGCTGTGGGGTCCGACTGGTCGACGTGTGGTGATCGCTGCGACGGAGCTGCCGGCATCTACGCGTTCGGTGAACAGAGCGGCGAGGACGAGGTAGGTCGCCGTGGACCGGCCGAGCACGGCCTCGGCGACTCCCGCAAGAATGATCGCGAGCAGCACCACTGCGCTCAGGCGTCCGCCCGGTGTTCGGCTCGCCGCGAGGTAGCTCGTGATCGCCAGGACGAAGAGGGTGAGGCCGACGAGGCCGGTGGTCATCGACAGCTCGAGAACCATGTTGTGCGCATGCTGGATCAGGATCGGGAGCTCGCCGCGCTGGCTCGCCTGCGGGAACAGCAGCTCACCGGCCGCGACGCCGCTACCGCCCACGGGTGCATCGAGGGTGGAATCGATCGCCACAGACCAGATCGTGACGCGGCCGTTGATGGAACTGATGTCCTGTGCGTTCTCGTCGCGGCTGACGAACTTGCCTGGGTCGGGGATGAAGCTGATCGCGACCGCGACCGCCGCGGCCATCACCAGACCGATCAGGAAGGTACGGCCAGGTCCGACCGTGCGCAGCGAGATCACGAGCAGGCAGATCACGAGCGCGATCAGGGTGGTGCGCGTGCCGGTGGCGACGAGCGTGACGAGGCCGATCGCGAGTCCCCACCACACGATCCAGCTGCGCGACAGCCGATCGACCAGTTGGACGGTGGCGATGACCACCGTGATGAGCGCGATGCGGCCGACGTCGGTGGCGTGGAGGCCGAAGCCGTCGAAGCGGTGCACCGTCTCGGCGTCGAGCACGATGATGAGGTCACGGACGAATCCTGCGGTCATGAACATCGCCATGGCCGCGAGGTACACGCGCGCAAACCGGGTGAACCCGAAGTTCGCGGTGTACCAGGCGGCGGTCGTCCAGAGACCGATGATCGTGAGCATGGTGCGCGCACTCGAGACGGGGACGACACTCCACGCTGTGGTGAGCGCGCACCATCCGAGCCACACGGTGGCGGCACGGTGGGGTCGCCTCCAGAGCAGGGTGAGCAGTTGCGGTGACCGAAGAGCGAGCAGCGGGATCGGCATCATGAACACGACGATCCACACGGGGAACCGCGGCAGCCCGAGGACGTCGTAATCGACCTCGGCGGCAACGGCCTGCAAGCCGACGAGCGCGGAGGCCCACACCGGCGCGGCGGACGCCGACGATGTGGGCGTCACGTCCGGCACGACGGTGGTGGCGATCGCCATCACCTGGTCACCGCGAGGAACGCACGAGGAAGGTGCTGAGCACGCCTGGCGCCGCTTCCGTTCGCTCGATGACCGAGGTCGCCTTCTTGACAGACGTTCGGTTGTCGACGAACACGAGCACGGTGTCGCACTTTCGGGAGCGGACGCGTGGCGTGTCGTCGTCGGCGTACTCGGCGGTGACGTTGACGAAGCTGACGTCGTTGCCAGGAACGCGGTGCGGCTCATGGGCGAGGGTGGTGGTGAAGCCGTGCTCGGCGAGATGGTGGGGCACGAGCGTGAGATCGAGCCCGCGCCCGGTGGCATCCAGGAGACCGATCACGTGTTGGTCGTTCGACATCGCCCGATGCAGCTGATCGGCGATTGCTCCGGCGCCGCGCAATGCGCTGCCCTGTGCCGTCACCTCGGCGGTTTCGCGTGCGCCGCAGACGTTGCGGAGCTGCCAGGTGGTGCGGACCGGTCCAGAGCGACGGTCGAGCGAGACCGCCACAGCGCACGCGACGAGCATGGCTGCGAGGGCAGCGGCGAGGGTGATCGGCAGTCGCGCCGAACTGCTCGCATCGGGGGTCTCCGCGAGCCGGAGCACCTGGTACAGCGCGTCGGGTGCGGCCGCGGCCGCACGGTTGCTGCGCTGGCTGATCTTGGTGGTTCGCTCACGTTCGAGGTCGGTCACTATGGCCTGGTTCACGTCGCGCTCGAGTGACAGCGCGTAGCGCTGTTCTTCTCTCGTGTTGTCGTACTCGACCGCCTGCAGGGCGGTGATCTCGGTGATCCGGGCGGTCTGTGTGTCCATCTCGGCGCGAATGGTTGCGATGCGACCATCGAGCTCTGCGAGCTCGATGTCGAGCGAGGCGATGGCGTCGAGAGTGTCCTGGTTGGCCTGCTCGGTGCCCTGCTCGACGACCATGGCTGCTGCACGGTCCGCCGCGGCGACGGCGTGGGCGGCACTGTCGGCCTCGACCTCGATGTCGAACACCGACAGCTTGTCCGGGATGGTCGTCCGGATGCTCTCGACCGGGTAACCCAGTTCTGCGCCCAACGCCGGGAGGAACTCAGGCCGGTCGATCATCATCCGGCCCTGCTCGAGCACGACGTCGTAGAACGGCCAGACCGCCTCGGTGGTGATGCCCACCCGTGAGCTTGCCGTGACCTTGTCCACCGGGTCCTCGCTGAGACCGGTGAGGAACCAGGCCGCAGCGCCCACCAAGGCGGTGACGAGGATGATGATCCATGCTCGCCGGAGTAGTGAAGAGATGAGATGGCTCATCGGTTCCAGCTCGGTGCGTGAGGCGTTCGTCATGGCTGTTCGTCCCTTTCCGCGGTCCTGCGAGGGTACCGACGGTGGCTGGAATCGACCAGCGTTGCGTGGTCTTCTTGACAAGGTCGAAACACGGTCATCGTCCCCGCCCGAACGTGGCTGGCCGTACCCAACAGCGCACGTCGAGCCGTTGCCGGGCGATGACGAGCAGGGCGACGTTCCAACTCGTGGTGACGGCGGTGACCGCCCAGGCGGCTCCTGCAGCACCGTGGGTGAGGGCACCGAGGCTCACGAGGACCAGGGTGGCGAGGGCCGCGGTCCACATGACGTGGGCGTAGAGCCGCTCGAGGCCGCTCAGCGAGACGACGTATCCCGACGGCCCGGTGATCGAGTTGACGAAGTTGCCGATGAGCAGGATCCTGAGCAGTGTGACTGCCGGGTCGTAGCCGTCTCCGAACAGCGCGACAACCGGTTCGGCGAGCAGGGCTGCGGCGGCGGTGAGGGCGAGGCTTGGAACGGCGCAGACGCGGAGGCTTCGGTCGACGATCCGCTGGGTTTCGGACCAGTCCTGTGTGGTCGCGGCCTCGGCGAGGTGCGATGCGGCAACGGATTGCACACCGGCGACGATGATCCGTCCCAGGACGGCGAGGCGCGTGGCGACCGCATAGGTCGCGACGTCGGCCCGATCGAGGAGCGCGCCGACGATGAGGATGTCAGCGTTGTCGAGGACCACCAGCGCCAGGTGCGACGCGTAGAGCGGGCGGCGGATGCGCCGCCAGCCCTCGATGTCAAGCTCTGGTTCGGCCGTTCGTGTCGTCGGCGAGTAACCGCGGCGAAGGGCCAGCTGGCCGATGCCGGCGGCGACGGCCATCGTTGCGATCCACGCCATCAGCGCTGCGGCTGCTGTGAGCCGGTCGAGCATCCACAGCACGCCGACAGCTACCGAGAACCCGAGTGGTTGGAGCAGCTCGATGATTGCCGATCCGGCGACGAAGCGATGGTGCCCCTGCAGCAGCGACCGCGCGAGCCAGGTGAGTGCAAGTGGTGCGACGAGGACGAGACCGAGCTGGATCGTTCGGTCCGGACGGTCGGTGGCGAGCGTGTAGGAGACCAGCGCAACGACCGACAACGCCGCGGCGCCGCCGAAGGTGACGCGCCATGCGGTCTGCACGAACCCCCTGAACAGCGCCGGCTGCCCGATGAGCTCGTACCGCGGCATCTCCTTCACGGCAGTTGCCTCGTATCCCCGATTGGGCAGCCGGGCGAGCAGCTCACCCCAACTCCGGCCGAGCACGAAGCGTCCGTAGTCCGTCACGCCGAGATGGCGCGCCAAGACGATCTGCAGCAGGAGGCGCATAGCAGAACCGCCCACGTTGACGGCGACAGCGACGATCGAGTTGCGGGCCAGGCGCCCACCGCCAACGGCCGGTGCCGGGGTGGAGGTGTCGTCGATCATCGCTTCACGTTCCGGCGCAGTCGATGCACGACTCGGGCGCGGGCCCGCCCTCGGTTGAACGCGATGAACTCCGGCGACGGTGTGTGCGGCGTGCGGCTGATCATGCTGCGCAGGTAGCCCCCCGCCATCCAGAGCGCGCCG
Source organism: uncultured Acidimicrobiaceae bacterium (assembly GCA_963791635.1). Taxonomy (GTDB): domain Bacteria; phylum Actinomycetota; class Acidimicrobiia; order Acidimicrobiales; family Ilumatobacteraceae; genus VFMC01. Next base: position 18,572 of record CAWBTC010000009.1, on the reverse strand, counting down.
GTCACGAACGGTCGGCGCGGGATCCACCTGGCCACCTTGCCGAGTTCGAACCACCACGGCGAGCCGAGGTCGTAGTCCTCGCGTCCGCGGCGGAACATGCCGCGGCGGGCAGACTGACCCTCACCGGTGCCCATCGGTCGGAGGTGGTCGCACACGAGTGTCGGGTCGTGGCGGGACGTCCAGCCGTGCATCTGCGCGGCGACACAGGACGCCACGTCGAGGCCGCCGAACGGCAGCGCCCAGTACCCCCCGATGCGGTCGTACGTCGTTCGGCGGATCGCCGTCGTGCCTCCCGGGACGATGTCGGGCGGGAACGGCTCGGCGGCCACGTTGCCACCGATGTCGTGGTAGGTGCACACCCCGCCGGTGACACCGAGTCGGGGGTCGTCGGCGAAGGCCAGCTCCACCTCGGCGAGGTAGTGCGGCGGCGGCACGATGTCGGCGTCGAAGGTGGCGATCACCTCGGTGTCGTCGGTGAGATTGGCAGCGATCGCTTCGTTGACACGGAGCGCCTTTGATGCGTCTGCTCGACGTCCGCCGCCGTCATGGCTGATCACGCGCACCCAGGGCAGATCGGCGCACTGCTCGCGCACGAGGTCGGCCGTGCCGTCGGTGGAGCCGTCGTCGATGACGACCCATCGATCCGGGGTTCGGGTCTGAGCGCGCAGCGCAGCGATGAGGTGAGGGAGGTAGCGGACCTCGTTGCGTGCTGGCGTGACGACGAGCAGTCGGACGCTCATCCAGTACCGACGCCCTTCGGCCGTCGGTACTCGGAGTACCGAATGTTGACGAACGCCACGATCTGACCGGAGCCGAGGGCAAGTGATTGCAGGGTGCGGACGCGAGGAACCGGTCTCCACACCGTGGCAGGAAGCACGACGATGCTGGCGACGACGCGCATGAGGGCCTTCGCGATGAGCACGGCTGTGGTGCGAGCGCCGGGACGCAGCATCCGCTGGATGATCACCCACGAGTTCCCACCACGGAACTTGCGTTGCACGAGCCAACGAGTGTTCAGCCGCTGCACCGGGAAGGTCTCGCTCACGACGGCTTCGTCACACCACACTGCGACGTGTCCGGCGAGGCGGGCTCGTTCGAGGAAGAGGGTGTCGTCGCAGCCGATGAGTCCGAGCGCGGGATCGAAGAACGGCTGCTCGAGGGCGCGGAAGACCACGTCGCGTACGAGCAGGTTGCTGGTTGCCGTCGCGCCGGTGACCGTGCCGGTGGGATGACGTTCCCGCTCGTAGAAGCGACCGTCGATCATCCATCGAGACGGCGTCTCGGCAAAGCGCGCGAAGACGGGGCCGCACACGACGTCGGCGTCGTAGGTCTCAGCGGTTCGAACCAGACCGGCCAGCCAATCGGGCGCTGCCGTCTCGTCGTCATCGATGAACACGATCGCGTCCTGAGGGCCGAGCATGGACACGGTGCGGTTGCGAGTCGTGGCGATGCCGGGTTGCGGCTCGTGGTCGACGATGATCGGGTATGGGAACGAGGTCGACACCGTCAGAGCGACCGGCATGCCTTCACGATCCGGGCTGTTGTCGGCCACGGCGATGCTCACCTCCGGCGCCGGACCATCGAAGCGCTGCTCGGCGATCGAGGCGAGGAGCGCGCGCAGGAGCTCGGGCCTCCGGTAGGTGCAGATGGCGATGCCGACGGCACGGATGGGCCGTTTCGGCGCGCTCGGATCTTCGATCATCGAGCCCAGTATGGCGGTGGTTGTCGAGACGATCGCAGCGTCGTGTCGGGAATGGTTCGTACGACCCAGTGGCGCCGTCTGAGCGTTTGGGCATTTCGGATCATCCGACGGTGAACATGCGGGAATCATCCGTCGGCGGGTGTTGGATCCCGGCTATGACTGCAGCAAGAGTAGGCCGATGCGGAGTTTTCTGAGTTGCGGGGTCCGCATCGACGCGCTGAGTTTTGAAGACGCCGTGGCACGTCTGGTGGCGGGAGAGGCGCGTGGCGCGATCCACCTCTGCAACGCGTACACGTTGTCGCTTGCGTCGCGTGACGAGCGGTACGCACGGACCCTCGGCGGCGGGAGACTGAACCTGCCGGATGGCGTGCCGCTGGTGTGGATCGCTCGCTGGCTGGGCCTGCGACACATGACGGGTCGTGTGTACGGGCCCGACTTGATGGAGTGCTCCATGGCCGCAGGCGTTCCGCGCGGGTTGCGGCACTTCCTGTACGGGAGCACGCCAGAGGTGATCAGCGAGCTCGAGGTCGCTTGGCGCGCCGGTGCCCGGGTGTGCAGATCGTGGGATCGGAGGCACCGCCGTTCGGCGACTTCGATGGTCCGACGCTCGATGCCGCAACGAAGCGATTCGTCGATTCGGGCGCCGATGTCGTGTGGGTGGGCCTCGGCACGCCGAAACAGGACCTGGTGACCGCCGCGTTCGCAGAGCGTTCTGATCTCACCTTCGTAGCGATCGGCGCGGCGTTCGACTTCCTCGCAGGGACCAAGCCCTCGGCGCCTCGTGTGATGCAAGATCACGGATGGGAGTGGTTGTTCCGTCTCTACTCCGAGCCTCGTCGTCTGTGGCGTCGGTACCTCGTTGGCAACACCATCTTCATCGTGACGAACATCCGCCGTCGGCCGCGGCTCGTCCGCGCCGACGCCTGATCGATCTCACATCGCCGCGCCGCGGGTGAGCTTCTGGGCGGCCTTGGCCTTGCCTTGGAGGTAGCGGGCGAGTGTGGCGAAGCCGACGATGAAGATCGCGCCGCTGCCGAGCACGATGAAGAACAGGTTCTTGCGATCGGTGCCGGCGTACACGCCGTGGGCGGTGGCGAGCACGAAGCTGATGTAGGCGGTGAGGTGGATGCCGTGCCACACGGGTCGCGGCAGCTTCTTCATCATCAGACTCGAGGCCTCGACGAGCACGAGGAAGTAGAACGCGATCACGCCGAGCGTGACCGGCACGGTCTTCCATTCGCTGGCCTGAGGCACGAGGATCTCGGCCCAGCCGAAGTGGACGTAGTTGTCGGCGACCAGAGCGCCGAGGTGGATGCCGGTGGTGACGACGGCGAGGGCGCCGAGCCAACGGTGGAGGTCGAGCATCCACGCCGGGCGGTCGGCGGGCTTGAGCATCCGAGTCACCATCAACACACCCCACAGGCACGAGCCGGCGAGAAGGAGCCAGGCGATGATGCCGCTGGAACGCGAGAGGTACCACCAGATCTGTTCGCTCATCTCTGGTCGCTCATCTCTGGTCGCTCATGACGTGAACGCTCCGAGGCTGCGCGTGCGGTGCACGCCACCGTCGGAGTCGACGACGAGCCCGGCAAGGCCGAGCCGGTCGAGCATCGCGATCGCGGCGGCCGCGTCGAGCATCATCGCCGCAGTGGCGTAGACCTCGGCGGTGGCACAGTCGGCGGCGAGCACGGTGGCGGTGAGCGTGGTGGTCGTGGTCGGTCGCGCGGTGGTGGGGTCGATCAGGTGGTGGCGGCTCTGACCATCGGGTGTGGTCCACCGGCGGATGGTGGTGCCCGAGGTGGCGATGCCCCCGGTGGCGACTCGCAGCAGCGCGACATGCTTCGGCGGCGCCGAGGGGTCCTCGATGCCGAGGTACCAGCTGGTGTCGTCGCTGGGCACGCCGCGCACGGTGAGATCGCCGCCGAGGTTGACGAGCACGCCCGTGGCGCCGGCGGCGATGAGCTCGTCGGCGACCAGGTCGGCGGCAAAGCCCTTGCCGATGCCACCGAGGTCGATCGCCGACGTGGCCGGGGCGGTGATGGTCGATCGGGCGGGATCGACCATCACCATCGCCGACATGCCCACGATGCGCCCGGGCACGAGGGGGGCGGCCACCGATGACAGCGCGCTGTGCGTGTAGCCGAGCTCGACGAGCGCGGGCAGCATCGTGATGTCGAAGCGTCCGTCCGTCTGGCGCCAGCCGTCGAGCGCTCGTTGCACGACGGCGACCGTGTCAGCGCTCACCTCGACCGGCATGCCGGCGGCGCGGTTGGCGCGGGTGATGTCGCTGTCGGGCCGGAAGCGACTCCACTTCGCCTCCAGGTCGTGCGAGGCGCGCCTCGCCGCGCTCGGCAAGGTGCTCGCCGCCGCCGTAGATCACGAGGTGACCGCGGCCGCCCATCACGGTGAAGTCCCGTGTGCAAATCCGCGGGCTGGTGGTGAACGGCGTTGTGTCGGTGCTGACGGTGGTGTCGGTGCTGACGCTGTGTGTCATGTGTGTCCCATGTGTCCTGACCGGTGTGATCAGGCGCCGCTCGGTGCGGTGGTGTTGGCCGGCGGTGGCGGTGGCGGCTGGGTGACCACAGGTGCTGGGGCCGGTGCGGGTGCTGGTGCTGGTGCAGGCGGTTGGGTGACCACGGGTGCCGGTTCGGGCGCCGGAGCGGGTGCCGGTGCAGCTGTGTCGACCGGTGCCGCAGCGACCGGTGCCGCGGCGACCGGTGCCGCGGCGACCGGTGCAGGTGCAGGGGTGGCCGGTGCAGGTGCAGGTGTGGGTGCGGTGATGACGCCGGGTGCTGCGGGGGGTGCTGCTGCAGGATCCACCGGCGCGGGCACGACGGTGGTGGTCTCCATGCCCGGGATCGCGAGCACGATCGTTCCCGAGGTGATCTTGGTGGGATCGGCGACAGTGGCGTCCACCGCGCCGGGCACGGTGGACGCTGTGGCGGTCGGGTCGACCGGCGTGGTTGCTGCTGCGCCGGCGGGCGGTGGCGCAGCAGCGAAGGTGGGCTCGTCCGGCCGGTTGGCCGACGCGATCACCGCGGTGAGGGCGAAGATGCCGGAGGCCGTGAGTCCGCTGACGGCGATGCGCGCGCCCGCCGCGACGTGGCCGCGACGTCGTTCGCGTGCGTCTGCGGCTCGAGCGGCCGCAGCATTTGTTCGGCTGGTGGGAGCCGGTGCCTGCGCCTGGGCAACCATGACGGTCGGGGCAGTCTGGGCAATGACCACGTGCGGCGGTGCAGGCGGGGTGGTGGGCGCAGCCCAGGACACCTGCACCGTCGGCTGGGCAACCGGTGCTGGTGACGTCCTGCTGGGTGCGATCGGGTTCTGGCCGCGGTTGGCGCGGATCTGGGCGATGCGTTCTTCTCGGCTGAGCTCAGTCATCGTCGCCCGCTTCCTCGTGCTCATCCTCGTGCTCGCCGTTGTTGTCCTCGTCTTCGTCTTCGTGCTCGTCTTCGTGCTCGCCGCCGCCAGACGGTGAGGTGGTGGCCGAAGCGGAAGGCAGTGCGGCGGGCGCGGCGGAGATGATCGGAGCGTCGTCGTCGTACTCGTCGTCGTCGTACTCGCCGTCGTTTTCGTCATCGTCATCGTCGTACGACGTGGTGGGGGCCACGGCCGGTGCGGGGGTGAGCGGCTGCGTGGTGGTGGTCGAGCCGGGCGTGCTCGAGGTGCTGATCACGGAGATCGTGATCGGCGCAGGTGTCGGGGCGCCGGCGACGGGCATCGACGACACCGACGGGACGAGCGCGCCGTTCACGAGATCGGCGCCGAAGGTGACGGTCTGGAAGGCGTCGGTGAAGAGGATCTCGACGTGGTTGCCGACGGCGCTGGCGCCGGAGACGGTCCACCCGGCAGCCGGGGTCGCGCCGCTGACCGTGGCGCCGCTGTCGCTGTAGTCGACGGTGACGGTGCCGGCTGGGCCCACCTGATAGGTGACCGTCGCTCCGGTGGCGGTGGCCAGAGTGGTACTGGTGGTGCTGGTACCGATCGTTGCGGTGGGGGCCGGGTCGGCCTGGGCGGTGCCCGAACCAGAGAACGCGGCCATGGCGGCGCCGCCGGTGCCGACGACTCCGGCAATCGTGAGACTGGTGACCCATGCTCGATTCATTCGCTTGCGCTCCGTTCGTGAATGCCCGCACTGTTGTGCCGGATCAGTAGAACGGTTCGCGATCCAGAGGGTGACCGGAGAACGTCCAAGGGACGTCCAAGAGATCGACAAGGTCTGCGGTCCACGTCCCGCACGACCGTCAAGGGCTGGTCAAACGGGACACGCATCGTGGGCGAGGGTGCCGCGCGGGGTTCGGCATCTACCATCTGACCCGTGCGGCGCGTCCTGGCGGATCTCTGGGACCTTGCCACGATCGCAGTGCCAGGTGCCGGGCTCGCTGCGGCCGGTGGAGCCGTCGCCGCGGCGTTCGCCGGATGGTGGTGGCTCGTGAGTGCGCTGGTGCTCGTGGCGGTGTGTGCGCTGGTGTTCACGTGGTGGCCGCGCCGTCGGGTGCTGGCTCCTGATGCGCGTGACGGCGTGCGGATGATGGCGGCGAACCTCTGGTACTGGAACCCTGACATGGTCGAGGCGGGGCGGTCGTTGCTGGCCGAACCATCCGACGTGCTGGTCGTGAGCGAGCTGAGCGGCGAGACGCACGAGGTGCTGGCGGCGCACTTCGCGCACCACGAGGTGCTGCAGATCGGCGGTGCGACGGGTCATGGCGTGTACTCGCGCTTCCCGCTCGAACGGCTGGCCCAGCCGGCGCTGCGCGGGCAGGTGCTGCTGGTGCGGGTGCTCGCTCCGTCGCCGTTCCACATGTACGCCGTGCACATGCCGCGGCCGACGGTGTTCGAGCAGGCGAGCGATGGCACAGCGCGCCTCGCCGAGTGCCGCGACGAGATCCGCAGGCTGGCCGAGATGGCCGCGTCGATGCCCGACACGGTGGTGGTCGGCGACCTCAACCTGGCGGACCGCCAACCCATGTACCGCGATCTGGTGAGCGGGCGCTTGGATGCGATGCGGACTACTCGTGCAGGCAACACCTTTCAGGCGCATCGCAAGCACGCCTACTGGCGCCTGTTCGCGATGCGCATCGACCACCTGGTCGTGCCGGCCGACTGGGCGGTGAGCGATGCGCGGGTGGTCCGCATCGCCGGCTCCGATCATCGGGCGGTGTGCGCCACGATCGCTCCGAGGGCCTGAACGATCCAGCGGGTTCTGACCGGCGTGGCATGATCGATCGATGAAGCAGGCGGGACTGATGCGCACGCGGTGGCGTCGCAGTGCGCACCTCGTGGCGGTCGGTGTGCTGGCCATCGCCGGCGTGGCGGTGTCGCCGTCTGCGCAGCGGACCCAGGCTGCGGATGCCACCTCGAGGTTCGTGCCGTTGGCGCCGGCGCGTGTGCTCGACAGCCGACCAGGTGAGGGCCCGGCCGACGACGGAGTCAACGCCCTCGTCGCCGGCGGCTCGCAGGTGCGCGTGCAGCTGACCGGCCGGGCGGGCATGCCGTCGAGCGGCGTGTCGGCAGTGGTGCTGAACGTGACGATGACCGAGGCGACCGCCCCCGGCTTCGTGCAGGTGCTGCCGAGTGGCAACACCGACATCGGCAGCGTGTCGAACCTCAACGTCGAATCGGCAGGCCAGACGATCGCCAATCAGGTGACGGTGCCCGTGGGCGCCGATGGGGCGGTCTCGATCTACACCCAGGGTGGCGGTCACCTGATCGCCGACGTGTTCGGCTACTTCACGCCGGCGGTCGAGTCGACCAGTGGTCGCTACCTCCCGTTGGCGTCGCCATCGCCGCGGCGAGTGCTCGATACGCGTGACACCACGATCGTGGCCGCCGGCGGCACGGTACGCGTGGCCGTCGCGACCGGCAGCGATCTCGGCGGTGGCGTGGCGACGCCGGGTCAGGCATCCGCAGTGGTGTTGAACCTCACGGTCACACAGGCGACCGATGCGGGCTTCTGGCAGGTGGTGCCGACGAACGGCGCGACGGCACTGGGCGCGTCGTCGAACCTCAACATCACGCGTCCCGGCCAGACGTTGTCGAACCAGGTGATCGTGCCGCTCGGCGCCGATGGCACGGTGACGGTGTTCTCCCAGCGCGGCGGTCATGTGATCGTCGACATCGCCGGTGTGATGACGGGGCCGTCGAGCGCCCGGTCGGCGATCGGGTTGTTCGTGCCGATCACGCCCGCGCGTCTGGTGGACACGCGTGATGCCGCGAACACGAGCCGGCTCGGTCCGATCCCTGCCGCTGGCGAACTGGTGGTGCAGACCGGCACCCGTTTCGGCATCCCGGCCAACGCGGCTGCGGTGGCGGCGAACGTCACGATGACCGATGCGTCCTCCGACGGCTTCGTCCAGGTGCTGCCGACCGGTCGGGCGACGTTGGGTGCGACGTCGACGTTGAACGTCGAGTCGGCCGGCCAGACCATCCCCAACGCGGCGTACGCCACGTTGGGCGATGACGCCAAGATCTCGCTGTACACCCAGCGAGGCGGTCAGTTGTTGGCTGATGCGACGGGCTGGTTCACCGGTCCACCGCTGCCGTCTCCGTCGCCGACGACCACGACGGTGCCTCCGTTCCCCTCGGCGGCGCAGTTCGCGTACGTGGGCACCTACAACCAGGGCGTCGCCTCGCCGTCGCCGGGCATCACCCGCTACGGGTACGACCCGGTGGACGGCGCGCTCACCTCGCTCGGGGTGACCACCTCGGCGGACCCGACGTTCCTCGCGATCCACCCCAACAAGCGGTTCCTGTACACGGTGAACGAGCTCAGCCCCAGCGGCACGGTGGAGGCGTATTCGATCAACACGACCACCGGCGCGTTGACGTTCCTCGATCGTCGCAACGTGGGCGCGCTGCCCGCACATCTCGTGGTGGACCCGACGGGCACCTCGGTGTTGGTGGGCAACTACTGCGGTGCGTCGTGGAGCGTGGTGGCGATCGACCCCGACGGTGGACTCGGAGCGGTGACCGACACGGTCACGCGCACGGGTTCCGGCCCGAGTTCGCGTCAGCTCGCCCCGCACCCCCACGGCCTGGCGTTCGACCCCACGGGCAACTTCGTGGCGACCGCCGATCTCGGTGCCGACCGCCTCGAGATCTTCCGGTTGGTCAATGGTCGGCTCGAGTCGGTGGACGAGGTGGCGATCGCTGCTGGGTCGGGGCCGCGGCACGTGGCGTTCACGCCCAGCGGCGGCACGGTGTACGTGTTGAACGAGCTGAACGCCTCGATCTCGGTGTTCGCCTTCAACACCACCACGGGCGCGGTGGGCACGCTGCGCCAGACGGCGTCGATGGTGCCGGCTGGCTTCCCTGCCGAGCGCAGCGGTGCCGAGATCGTGGTGCACCCGGGCGGTCAGTTCCTCTATGCGTCCAACCGGAGATTCGCGGTGCATCCTCAGGCTGACAGCATCGCCCGCTTCCGGATCGACCCGACGACGGGCACGTTGACGCAATTGGGCTGGACGACGACGGGCATCTCGGTGCCACGCACGATGAACCTCGATCCGACCGGCCGCTGGCTCTACGTCTTGAACCAGACCGGTGACACGATCCAGCAGTTCGAGGTCGAACACCGCCACCGGCGACCTGTCGTTGGTGCGCACGACCACCTTGCGTCAGCCTGTGAGCATCGCCTTCACGGGCTGACACCGCGCTGCCGCTGCGGCGGAGCCTCGCCGAGCTGGCGGGCGCCCGAACCGGGTGGCGATCCCGTTCGCCGATCTCGTACGTTCCGAACTAACTACCCTGGTTGCCGATGACTGCCTCCGTCACGTCCGACACGTCCGACACGTCCGACACGGCGCGAGGCGTGCTCGCACAGGTGTTCCGGCGGATGTCGCCGGCGGACAAGGCTGCGATCGTGGAGCAGATGTCGAACGAGGCTCGCGAGTTGGCTCGGTGCGGGATCAGGTCTCGGCATCCCGAGTATGGGCCCGACGAAGTGGAGCACGCGCTGCACCGATTGCTGCTCGGCGACGAGCTGGCCGATCGGGCCTGGCCGTCGTTCACCCACCTTCGACCGTGACGCTGGCGGAGTTCCTGGCTGAGGTGGTCGGTCACCTCGATCGTCTGTCCATCGACTACATGATCGGTGGCTCGACGGCGAGCTCGGTGTACGGCGAGCCCCGGACCACCCGTGACGTCGACATCGTGGTCGAAGTCGATGCGACGTCACTTCATGCGTTGTTCGACTCGTTCGACCCAGCCGCGGTCTACGCCGATCGGATCCCGTTCGTCGACGATGTGTCGCCCGGGCAGATGTTCAACCTGATCGACCTTCGCGGTGGATGGAAGATCGATCTCGTCGTACGGAAGGACCGTCCGTTCAGCGAGGTCGAGTTCGGTCGGCGCCGACCGGTGGAAGTGCTCGGCTGCATCGTGATGATGGCAACGGCTGAGGATGTGCTCCTGGCCAAGCTCGAGTGGTTCGCAATGTCGGGTTCGACCCGGCAACTCGACGATGCCCGGGGCATCGTGCGCGTGCAGGGTGATCGCCTCGATCTCGATCACCTTCGTACATGGGCCGAACAGCTCGGCGTCAGCGCCACGCTCGACGAGGTGCTCGGATTATCCCTCTGACGTCGGTCGCCTGGCGACTGGCGAACCTCATGGTCGTTGAACGACTCGACAAATCCGGCTGAAGTCGGGATCCACCAGCCCACGCGCTCAAGTGTGAGGCACGTGACGGTGTTGACATCCGCCGGACAGCGGCGCACGCTCGAGTCGAGGGGGGACTGAAGCAGGAGGGGAACTCATGAAGTGGGACAGACTTGCATCTGACGGACCGTTCGTGCCGACGCGCGAGACGACGTGACGAGGCTGCATGCCGGGCATCGGCATACGTGGCCGAAAGCAGTGTCTCGCCGGAGCTTCCTCAAGCAAGCGACCGGTGCCGCAGCGGTTGGCGTGGCGGTCGGGGCTGGCGTCGTCAAGCCGTCTCCCGCTCACGCAGCAGGTCCAGGCATCGGCTTGGTCGAACCGATTCCCTCCACGACCGAGTTCTTTCCGGGTGTCGGGTCCCATGTGCTCGCTCCGCCGTTCCTGGTTGGGCCCGATTCGGATCCATCGACCGTCTTCAACTTCGAAGGGGCGAGCGCGATCTCCTTCACGAGCGGTCAGGTCGACCGCCACAACCGGCGCACCGGGGCAACTGAAACGCTGCCGTTCCTGTTCAACGACATGCGTTTCATGAAGGGCCGATTCCGCGGCCGTGATGGCCACGTGCGCAACGCCACCTTCGCCTTCATTTGAATTGACGTGTACGACCCCGGTTCGGGGGCGCAACTTCATGACTTCAACCCTGGCGTGACTCAGAACGGGCTGTTCTGGACCACCATCGTTTCCGACAACAGTGTCGATGTCGACCTGCAAGCAGGCACGGCAACGATGCAGATCGACGCGATCCACCAGAAGGACTACTTCGACTTCGAGAATGCGGTGCTCGGCAACGGTGCGACTCCCCGCCAGGGCCTGGTCTCGTTCACGGTGACGTGGACGGCGTTTGGCGGGGTCAACAACTTCGACAACCCGTCTCAACAGTTCCGGGGACAGTTCCGCGACGCAGTCGCGCAGATGGATTGGTCTGGCCGCTCCGGTGACTACGAGTTCCTCTCGGCTCCGCTGTCGACATCGACGACAGACGCAGCGCAACTCGGTGAGGAGAGCAACGGATCGTTCTACTGAGAGCTGACCGGCGGCCCGCTGCGTGCACGTAGGAGTCGCAGCGGGCCGGGTGTTGCCAGGGCCGACGGTTCACCGGGTGGTGAGTCGTCGGCGTGGAAGTCCGACCGTACGACGGCCCGCATGACCGATCAAGGTCGTTTGGGTCTCACTTTCATGAACATTCGACGATCATGTCGACACAGAGTCGTCATGCGCTCTCCAGCATCCACTCCACGGTGTTGCGCAGGCCTTCGCTGAAGGGGACTGCCTGCACGTCGGGGAACAGTTCGCGCAGGCGGGTCGTGTCGGCTTGGCTGTGGGGGACGTCGCCGGCGCGGTTGTCGGTGTGGGTGCGCTCGATGGGGTGGCCGACGATCTCTTCCAGCGCGGCGATCACGTCGAGCAGCGTGACCCGGGTGCCGAACGCGAGGTTCACCGGACGTTGGGCAGTCCGTGAGCGGCTAGCGCGTACAAGCCCCCGACGACGCATCGAACCTCACTCGCGTTGAACGACGCGACAGACTCTCTGAAGTCGGGATCCGGTTGCATCGGCGTCACCTCCGAAGACTCGGCGACGAAGGATTTCGACAGCTGCGATCCGGTCTGCAGCGGGACGAGACAACCAGAATCCGACGTCGCCGTCGGAATCGTCGTTGGTCGTTCGTGCCACGACCAACGCCATCGTCCCGCCAGTTCGAGTCGCGTCGGTGTTCACTCCGCAAAGCGTACTCACCGGTCGTCGCTGAGGCCCGAGGCCTGCACAGAGCTTGCAAGGGCCGCACATAGTCGGCTCAGACAGTGGAGCGCATCCACTCGACAAACGTGCCGCAGACTGCCGCGCGCGACTTGGTGTTCGACGAACCCGTCCTGGCGATCGAGCAGTAGCTCACCAGTTCTGTCTTGCGGGTCAGCAGCGTGTGGTGGTGGTTCGTGCGGCGCTGTTGGTGCCGTTGATTCGCCAGGTGTGGGTGCCGCTGTTGAAGCCGGTGCGGAACATGTCTCTGTTGGTGCCGGGGAGGAAGACCTCGGGCTGGCCGCGTCGGTACGGGTCGCTGGTGAAGGTGTTTTCGAGGTTGTTGATCGTGGGGATGTAGATCGCGTAGGCGGCCGGGTTGCGGTAGCCCCATCGTGCTTCGTAGCGGCCGCCGACTGCTCCGGCACCCCGGTCGGTGACGCACGGCGTGAGCGGTACGACCTTGGCGGCGTCGTTCGGTCGAACGGAGATGGTGTCGGTTCCGCAGGCGCCCGCCGCATCGCAGATGCGGATGGTCGCGTCGCGAGCAGTGGTCCCTGTGTAGGCCCACCCTGCGAGGAACTTGTTGTTGGCTGTGACGATCGTGTTGACGAAGTTGCCGGTTGCGGTCCAGCGGATTGAAGCGGTGTAGGGCCCGTTGTTCTCGGCGTCGCTGAACGAGCCGAACAGGACGACTGCGGGCGACTGGAAGCCGATGGTCTCGAGGCCGGCCACACCCATGTCCGCTCGTACTGCCGGTGCCGTGTTGAGCGGGGGCAGCACGTTGACGGACACTTGTCGGGTGCCGGTGTTGCCCGCCCGGTCACTGGCCGTGAAGGTGAATTGGGCGGTGGTCCCGGCGGTGAGCGTGCCAGCAGGCCGGATGACGTCGCTGCAGCCGATGTCGATGAGGGACAGCGTGTCGGAGGCGTTGCAGGTGATCGTGAGTGCTTCGTCGACGCGGATCGAGGTGGGTGCGGTCACGGTGATGAGAGGTGCAACGGTGTCGATGGAGACGGTCACATTGCCGGTGGCGCAGTTGTTGGCGGCGTCGCAGGACTGACTGGAGGTCACGATCTGGCCGGCGCCGTTGGTCGACCAGGGGGTATCGGCCGGGTCGGATGCAGATCCGGCGGATGGCTCAGGGTCGGTGGCGGTCCAGTCGACGGTGACTGGGATGTTGTGCCAGCCGTCTGCATTCGCAGCAGGAGAGACGGTGCCCGTGACGGTGGGCGGGGTGGTGTCGAGCGGCGCGGTCTGGATGACGATGCCGCCCGGGTCGACCACGACGCCGTTGGCGATGCCGTCGTCGTCGCCGATGCCGCCGTCGGTGAGTCGGATCTCGACCCGGTCGCTGAAGATGGCGACGCGGTCGAAGGGCAACACGCTCCACACGCCGTTGTGGTACTTGGCGTAGCCGGTGACGTTCGTCGGTCGAGGTCGTGTAGATCGACAACGTCACATCCTGTCCGACGGCAACGCCTTCGAGCCGGAATTCGGTGAGACCTTCGGGCAGCGTGAGCTGCGGCGGCGGTGCCAGTGGTGTCGGGTCGATGGTGCGGACGTTGGCGAGCGTGGTGTCGGCAGGTGCGGCGACGGTGACGTAGTTGCCAGATGAGGACGGCAGCGAGGTCACGTTCACCTGTTGGTAGTCGGGTGTCCCGTCACCGTTGCCGTCACCATTGTTCGGCGCGAGCGCCTCGATGAGGTCCGCCACGTTGTCTCCGTCGTTGCTCGAGGTGGGGCTGCCGTTCAACCAGACCGGCGGATTCGAGATGAGCAGTGTGATGTCAGGTGGTGTTGTTGGTGTCGAGGGTGGTGGTGAGGGTGGTGCCGTTGGTGAGGGTGACGGTGATGTGGGTGATGCCGGTGAAGGTGGGGTGTGTGGCGGTGGGTTGGTTGGTGGTGGTGGTGGTGAGGCTGTCGATGTAGACGAATTGGCCGGTGGGGAGTGTGTGTCTGCTGATGTCGAGGTCGGGTCTGCTGGTGATTGACGCGACGTCGGCGGGGGTTTTGTCGGGGTTGACGACGTTGATGGTGATGGGGGTGGTGGCGGGGAACGCGAGGTCGGCGGTGCCGGTGGTGGTGTTGACGCCGGGGTAGCCGGCGTACCAGTTGGAGATCTGGTTCGTGGTGACGAGTTGGCTGCCGGTGCTGACCGTGCAGTTGGGACTGCTGGGGGCGGTGAGGGTGTAGGTGCCGGTCGATCCGATCGTGCCGTTGGCCTGGCTGCCATTGGGGCAGCGGAAGGTGACGTTGTTGCCGTTGACCGGTACGCCGCCCGGTCCGAACACGGTGCCGGACACCTCCACGAACTCGACCAACGGTGCTTCGAGGGTGATGTCAGTGGTGTTGTTGGTGTTGAGGGTGGTGGTGAGGGTGGTGCCGTTGGTGAGGGTGACGGTGATGTGGGTGATGCCGGTGAAGGTGGGGTGTGTGGCGGTGGGTTGGTTGGTGGTGGTGGTGGTGAGGCTGTCGATGTAGACGAGTTGGCCGGTGGGGAGTGTGTGTCTGCTGATGTCGAGGTCGGGTCTGCTGGTGATTGACGCGACGTCGGCGGGGGTTTTGTCGGGGTTGACGACGTTGATGGTGATGGGGGTGGTGGCGGGGAACGCGAGGTCGGCGGTGCCGGTGGTGGTGTTGACGCCGGGGTAGCTGGCGTACCAGTTGGAGATCTGGTTCGTGGTGACGAGTTGGCTGCCGGTGCTGACCGTGCAGTTGGGACTGCTGGGGGCGGTGAGGGTGTAGGTGCCGGTCGATCCGATCGTGCCGTTGGCCTGGCTGCCATTGGGGCAGCGGAAGGTGACGTTGTTGCCGTTGACCGGTACGCCGCCCGGTCCGAACACGGTGCCGGACACCTCCACGAACTCGACCACCGGAAGGATCTGGGCATCGACGGTGGTGCTGCCGGAAACGCTCACGTTCGAGAGATAGCGACTGAGCCCGGATCCGGTCGGCCCACTGACCAGAAGGTCGTAGGTGCCTTCCTCCACGGCCAGCGAGTAGAAGCCGGTGGGGTCCGATGTCGTGGTGGCGATCTCGGTGGTGGTGCCAGGTGTGCGGACTGAGATCACGGCCCCATCGACTGGTGCTGACGAAGCATCGGTGACCGTGCCCTGGATGGTGCCGACAGCCGCGGCGGCTTGTCCGGCCAAGGTGGTGAGTGACGTCATGCAGAGGAGCAGCGCCATCAGTGCCCGGACGAGGAATCGACGAGCGAGCTGCGAGTCCATGACTCTGCCACCTTCCAGTACTTCGAGGCTCGGCCCACCGCCGGCAACAAGGAACGAACCTTACTCTCGCAACTCGATCGGGTCTCACCCGATCGGGAGCGTCAGAGGGTGGTTTTCATCCAGTCGACGGTGGCCTGCAGGCCGTCGGCGAACGCCACGGCTTGCACGGTCGGGAAGAGCTCGCGCAGCTTGGTCATGTCGGCTTGGCTGTGGGGCACGTCGCCGGCGCGGTTGTCGATGTGGGTGCGCTCGATGGGGTGGCCGACGATCTCTTCGAGCGAGGCGATCACGTCGAGCAGGGTGACCCGGGTGCCGAAGGCGAGGTTCACCGGGCCGGGGCTCGACGACACGTGCGCAGTACGGCGTCGGTGATGGCACCGACGACGCTGCCGACGTAGGTGAAGTCGCGGCTCTGGCGTGCCGTCGCCGTGCACGGTGAGTGGCGTGCCGGTGAGGGCCGCATGCGACGAACGCGGGGATGACCGCGGCGTACGCGTGGCCGGCGGGCTGCAGCGGGCCGAACACGTTGAAGAACCGGAACGCCAGCGTGGGCATGCCGTACGAGCTGCCCCAGGCGAGCGTGTAGCCCTCGGTGACGAGCTTGCTGCCGCCGTAGGGCGACAGCGGGCGGGTGGCGAGCTCTTCGTGCTTGGGCAGGATCGGGTTGCTGCCGTACACCGACGAGCTGGACGCGACGATCGTGTGCAGGCCGCCGTGGCGGCGTGCGGCTTCGAGCACCATCAAGGTGCCGGTGGCGTTGGCGTGGTGGCGTGGCGAGCGGGTCGGCGACGCTGCGGGGCACGCTGCCGAGCGCGGCGAGGTGGACGACGGCGTCGGCACCGGCGAAGGCGGCATCGAGGGCTTCGTCGTCGAGGATCGTGCCTTCGACGAAGCGCAGGTCGTGGGTGTCGATGAGTCCGTCGATGTTGGCGCGGTTGCCGGTGGAGAGGTCGTCGATCACCGACACCTCGCACCCGTCAGACAGCAGTGCCCGGCACAGGTTGCCCCCGATGAACCCCGCTCCGCCTGTGATCACGACTCTCATGTGCGTGGAGGCTAACGGCGGTGCGGTGGACGCTGTCGCACGGGTCCGGGGAAGGTCACTGCAGGAACCCATCGGCTTGATCAAACATAATGCTCCTCACGACGAGCACATACACCGGTAATGTTTGTTCAGTTGAGCATTGATGGAGGAGCGGATCTGCGATGGTGGCACGACCTACACCGGTGCGAACGGAACGAGCGGCGGTGGAGATCGGCGACCAGTTGCGCACCTGGCGCAAGCTGCAGTCGCTCACCGCCCAGCAGGTGGCCGAGCGTGCCGGGGTCAATCGCAACACGATCGGCCGTCTCGAGCGGGGCGAGATCTCGGTGGGGTTCGACGTGTTCTTGAACGTGGTGCGGGCGCTCGGTCAGCTCGATCGACTGGTGACGGCGCTCGACCCGTACGAGACGGCGTTGGGCCGGGCACGTGCCGATGAGGCGCTCCCGAAGCGGGTGCGGCGATGAGCCAGCCGTTGGCAGTGGCGGTCCGTGTGTGGTGCGAGCTGGGTGGTGCCTCGGTCGAGGTCGGCACTGCCTACGTCACCGAGCGGCGTGGGAATCGACGTGGCGTGGTGTCGGCTCGCTTCGTGTACGACGAGGGCTACGTGCGCCGCGGTGATGCGTTCGCGGTCAGTCCCGATCTTCCTCCGGCCGATGGCGGCGGGACCACGGAGGGGCTGCCCGGCGCGCTCGCCGACTCGGCCCCGGATCGATGGGGCCGAAACCTGATCCAGAAGGGGTGGCGGTCGAACGGGCCGGCGAGTGATGGCCGCCCGACCGCGCCGTTGGAGGTGGACTTCCTGTTGGGGGTCAGCGATGTGACCCGTCAGGGGGCGCTGCGCTACACGGTCGGCGAGTCTGGGTTCGTCGCCGATGGCCATTCGGTGCCGAAGCTCATCGAGTTGCCGCGGCTGCTGCATGCTGCGGATGTCGCCGGGAACGATGGCGTCGACGACCGGGCGGCGGTGCAGGAGTTGTTGGACGCCGGTTCGGCGTCGCTCGGCGGTGCTCGGCCGAAGGCATCGGTGCGTGATGGCGACCGGCTGTTCATCGCCAAGTTCCCGCATCGATCCGACGAGTGGAACGTGATGGCCTGGGAGAAGGTCGCGCTCGATCTGGCCGAGCGTGCCGGTCTCCGATCGACGCCGCGTCGACTGGTCGACGTCGGAGGTCGAGGCGTGTTGTTGGTCGAGCGGTTCGATCGGGAGGGCGATCGTCGTCTGCCGTACATCGAGCGCGATGTCGTTGCTCAGTAGCCGTGATGGCGAGCCCCGTGACTATCTCGAGATCGCCGAGGCGATCGGCGACCATGGTGCGGCCGTGCTCGACGATCTCCGCGAGCTGTGGCGTCGCATCGCGTTGTCGGTGGCGATCAACAATGTCGAGGATCATCTTCGCAACCACGGCTTCCTGCGTGTGGGCAGCGGGTGGTCGCTGTCGCCGCTGTTCGACGTCAACCCGAACCCGGAGCCCGGAGCTGGCCGGGTCACCTCGATCGCCTTCGCCGTCACCCGCCGTGATGCGTTGGCGTCGTTGCTGGATTCGGCCGGGTCGTTCGGCATGACGGCCGATCAGGCGGCCGCACAGTGGGCACGGATCCGATCTGTGGTGTCCGACTGGCGTGCCGTCGCGCTGGTCAACGGCATCGCAGAGTCGGAGGTCCGCCGTTCGCTCCGGTGTTCGATGCCGACCTCCGATCGATCACGCCGGCGAGAACGCTGCCCCCGAGAAGGTTGTCAATCGCGCACGGTGATGTACCCACATCGGCCTTCATGCGCATCTCCACCAACCCGCGGGCAATGGCCGAGCCGCGTCGCGCAGGCGTGGCGTTTCGAGCCTGGCTCGACGCCCCGACGGCGTGGATCCCGCTGCCGACGGCGGGTCATCGAGCAATCATGAAGCGGTTGGTGACCGGTCTCGACCTCCGCGGCAACCTGGTAGCGGATGCGGTGCTGGCTGCTCTGTGCATCGAACACGGTGTGGCGATGGTGTCGGCCGATTCCGACTTCGCGAGGTTCTCGGAGATCACCTGCGTCAACCCAGTTGCCTGAACCAAACGGGCCAGCGCGGACTCAAAGGATGAAACGCCATCCCGTCGGGGTCAGGCTCTGTGCACGGGCGCGGCGAAGCGCCGGGAACCGGATGTCCGATTCCCGTGAGGGCGTGTTCGGGGTGCGCCGACCGGCGCCGCTCAGTC
>CAWBTC010000008.1:0-118287 GCA_963791635.1 uncultured Acidimicrobiaceae bacterium | reverse complement strand
TCGGCGAGATCCGGCGCTACGTCCGTGACCGGCTGCAGCGTGACCCCCTCCAAGTACGGTGATCTCAATGGCGACGCCGACGGAGGGACGCAACACGATCGACTACTTGCTCGGTCGCGGCCGACTCGAACGGATCGATGGGAGTACCGCTGGCGAGTCATCGGCGACAATCATCGGACGAGCCACCCGGCGCCTTCTGACTGCTGATGGTGGCCTCGCTGCCGGTGACGTCGAGGGCGCGTTCGCCGCTGCCTACGACGCTTACCGCATGGCCGCCGAGGCACTGCTCATCCGACAAGGGCTGCGCGCCACCGGTGGCGAGGGCTCGCACGTGACCGTCGAGGATGCCGTCAGCGGGCAGTTCGCGAAGGCGATCCCTGGCCTCGCCAAGCCAACGTTCGAACGCCTTCGCCGGACGCGCCACGCCGCTCAATACTTCGACCCGTCGAGCGCGGAGATCAGCCGCGACGACGCTGCTTGGGCCCTGACGACTTCGCGGACGGTCGTCGAGGCGGTCGAGCGGTTGCTGGGGACTGATCCTCCCGAGCTGTTCGCGTAGCCATCGGCACCGGAACCATGGGTCGTCCGGCGACGGTGTCGTGAAACGTGCCGCTGCCGTCGGTCAGCCAGTCGGCCGATCGGATGGTCACTTGGACCGCCCGTCCGAGCCTGTGCTCGGCCGCGCTGGCTGCGGCGTACACCTCGTCACGGTCCGGTCCGCCGAGCACGAGAAGGTCGATGTCGCCGACCGGTCGGTCACCGTCTTCGCCTGAGAACCGTGCTGCCCACGATCCGTAGACGTATGCCGCGTCGATGCCGTCGACTCGCGCCAGCTCCTGCCCGATCACCCACGGCACGCCGAACGCTTTGACCAGTACGTCTGACAGGCCAGCGAAGTAGGGGCTCGACACGTCGGCCCGAATGAGCCGTGTCCGCCCGACGAGGCGGCTCGACACGAGCCCCGCAGCATCGGCGCGTTCGACTTCGCGATGAACCGAGGCGTACGGAACGCCGGTACGTTCGGCAAGTTCGGTCATGCTGTGCTCGGCCGTCGGGTCGCCGAGGATGAGTGCGAGCAACTCGGCTTGCTGCTGCGATCGGAAGACCGGCAAGAGCGACGGCGTCGGTGACTTGTCCACAAACTGGATGATATCTCTCAGTTTGTAAGAAGTCGAGAATCGATGCATCTCTGGTTGCGAAGTCGCCCGCCGATCGAGCTCACTCTGGCTTGGGAGGAGAACGATGCCAGACGAGCGGGAGACGAGTCAGAGTGCGAGCCCTGGCGGAACCAGGGCGTGGCTGGTGCTTGTAACTAGACAGGCGGATGCTCCGATTGCGGGCTTCTGGGAACAGGCCGACGCGGTGACCTACGCAGAGGCGCTCCGAGTCACCGACCCGGGCGGGCGCCCGCTCGTTCGAGAGGTCGTGCTACAGGGTGCGCGTCATCGGTGCCGGCTTTGCGGCGAGCCCGTCGTCCTCGATGACCGGTCCGACCCGATGTCCTGGATCCACGCCGAGGACGCCAATGACCTCGGCGACCACACCGCCGAGGTGTGATCGCGGGCTGATTCGGTCGCCGGCTACTGGATGAGCGCTTGCAGACGCTCGGCGAGCATCCGGCTCGCCCGAACACTCTCGATCGCCTCCGCTTCCGCGTCGGTCGGCGGCTCCGTCCAGTACGGGTCGGAGTCGCCAAGGGCGTCGCCAGGAAGCAGCACCGCTCCGTTGTTGCGTGGCAGGCCCTGCCCGAGTTCCCAGTAGTCGTAGCAGTCGAGCGCCTCGACGATCGTCGCCAGGTCCACGTCCGACAGCGTGATGTTCACATCCATCCAAGAATGGTCTCGAGTAGGCGCACGGCGCGTCAAGGACAAACGCCGTGTCGACTCACGCCACCGCTGCGGCGAACGCTTGGTACAGATCGCCGGAGAGCGGCTGCTCCAGCTCCCAGGTGACGGCCATCGGCCGCTCGCCCACGTGGCCGCGATAGGTGGCGGGACCCAGGAACCAGAAGGCACGATCGTCGGCACTGAGTCGGCTGAACAACAGGATCGTGCGGCCATCCCGCTCGTGATGCCGGTAGCGCAGACCGGTCGAGCTGTCCGCCCGCGTGGAGGATTGGCTCTCCCAGTGAATGAGGCTTCGACTGATCGCGTAGTCGCGGTACCGGGTGGTCGGCGAGAAGCCCCCGCTGCTCTTGTCGAGCGTGAACGCGAGCAACTCGGCGTTGGCCGGCTTCGCCTCGTAGACGCCGCTCTGCCATGCCGCGATCTTGGCGCCCGAACCCAGCCCGAATGCGGCAAGGATCTCGATCCGGGTGTACCTCGCGTGGATCTGCAGAGGGCTGTCGGGGTGCGTGGCGAGCGGTGTGTGTAGGTGGTCGATCCGGCCATCGAGCAAGCCGAACAGCTCCGACAGTTCGCTGCGGACTTGCGGGTGGCCCCACAACAGTTCGGCAGCTTCTTGAACGCTGGTGTCGCGACCCAACACACGATCGGCAACAGCGGCGAGGAGCATGTGCAGCAGACGTCGCTCTCGTTCGGGAAGCCCTGACATCTCGGGGGCTATCGGCGATGCGAGGTGGCGCCGGTATGTGTCGATGCGCTCCCGATCGTCGATGTGCAGGAGGCGTCCGATGGCTCGGCGCATCACCGCTTCGTCCGGGCCGGGTGCGAGCACGTCAGCGCCGGCGGCCTCTCGAAGATCCGACCAACTCTTGTTGCCGTCGTAGACGTCGTCGAGGTCGAGCCCGGATTCGATCAGGAACTCGGCGAGTCCGAGGTCGGGCCGCTCTCGCCGAAGCGAACGAAGCTCGTCAACCTTCGCCGGCCAGCGAGTGGGGATCGCATCACGCAGGCTTCGCAGGACGACCTCTGAGGCCTTGGCGTCGAGGTGCATGTGGCAGCCGGCCGGGAGGAAGGGGAACTGCAGCTGGACTTCCCGCTCGACGTCTCGGCGCGAACCACCGAGCAGGGCTCGGTAGCGGCGGTCGAAGCGGAACTCCTTGCGGTGCGTGCCGACGAAGTCGAGGACAGTGCAGAAGCCCTTGCCGGTGGACTTGCGCAGGCCACGGCCGAGTTGCTGCAGGAAGAGCGTCGGGCTCTCGGTCGGGCGCAGCATCAGCACCGTGTCGACGGCGGGGACGTCGACGCCTTCGTTGAACAGATCAACGGAGAACACGACCCGGACTCGCCCGTGCGCGAGGTCCCTCAGCGCCGCCTCGCGGTCGGCCCGAGGACTGTCGCCCCACACGGCGACGGAAGGGATCCCATGGTGGTTGAAGTGGTGGGCCATGAATCGGGCGTGCTCGATGCTGACGCAGAACCCGAGGGCGCGCATCGAGGACGGATCTGTGTGGTCGGCGACTTCCTTCACCACCAGCCGAGCCCACGCGTCGGAACTCGTGTACGCGTTGCTCAGCGCGTCGATGTCGTAGCCGCGCCCACGGCGCCACGGGATCTCGCGCAGGTCGAGTCCGTCGTGAATCCCGAAGTACAGGAAGGGCGACAGGTGCTGCTGATCGATGGCCTCCCAGAGTCGCAGTTCGGCGGCGATGCGATCGTCGAACCACTGGAGAATCGGCAGGCCGTCGCTGCGCTCCGGTGTAGCGGTCAGACCGAGCAGTTCGACGGGCTGGAGGTGATCGAGGATGCGGCGGTACGACGTTGCGGCGGCGTGGTGGAACTCGTCGACGATCACGACATCGAAGTGATCCGGGGGCAGCGCATCGAGATCGCCGGCATGGAGGCTTTGTATCGATGCGAAGACGTGGTCGAACCTTGTCGGTCGTGCACCGCCTACCCACTTCTCTCCGAACGACGCGTCGCGCAGTGCGTACCGGAACGTGGCCAGGCTCTGATCGAGGATCTCCTCGCGGTGGGCGATGAACAGCAGTCGAGATCGGCCGAGCCGCCCAGCGAGCGTGGCGTAGTCGAGCGCCGCCATGACGGTCTTGCCCGTGCCAGTGGCGGCAACGAGGAGGTTGCGGTGATGACCACGTTGCCGAGAGAGTTCGATGAGTTCGAGCAGCCGTTCCTGGAACGGGTGCGGCCGCAGCTCGATCGGGCTGAGGATCACGTACGGGCCGCTGTCGGTGCGGCCGGCCCGCTGCCGCTCGTCGTCGAACTGGTCTGGGTCGTAGGGAACGAAGTCGCCGGCCTCCCAGTAGCTGTCGAACACGGCGCCGAACTTGGCGATGACGTCAGGGTTGCGGGCAGCCGATGCTCGAACGTTCCACTCCAGCCCGGTCACTTGCGCCGAGTGGGTGAGATTCGATGAACCGACATAGGCAGTCGAGAAGCCGGAGTGGCGATGGAACACCCACGCCTTCGCGTGCAGGCGTGTCGTACTCAGGTCGTAGGAGATACGAACCTCTGCACCGAGATCGACGAGCTGATCGAGCGCCCGGCGCTCCGTCGAGTCGGTGTACGTGGTCGTCAGGACTCGGAGTGGCTTACCCGCTTCGCAATGACGGCGAAGGGAGTCGAGAAGCGGTCCGATGCCGCTGCGCCGGATGAACGCCATCACGACGTCGATCGCGTCGGCCGACTCGATCTCGGACCGCAACTGACTCCACAGCGTCGGCTCGCCGGGCGCGTTCGTGAGCAGCGTCGTGTCGAGCAGCGGGATCAGCGGCCCAGCGATCGCGGCAGGCGTGCCATCAGGGTTGCGGCGAAGGATGGCATGCAGGACTGAGGCTGGGTCGGCGAGCATCGCTTGCTGGTCAACGTCGACGAGTTCACCAAGGCGATCGAGCAATGCACGTGCCACTTGAAGCCCGACCTTCACGCGGTTCTCGTCGCCGACATCGAGCAGCGCCCGCTCAACCTGCTGACTCACGTGCCACGCAATCCGATCCGAGGCGTCAGCGCCGTTGAGCGGCCGCTCGTCGACCGGCATGTGCTTCGCGAGTTCGTCGAGCTGCGCCCTCAGGCCCTCGGTGACGAGCCGCTCGTAGATTCCGGGACCCAGCTCCGCCACGCCTCGACGTTACGACAAGACGGTGATCGGGTCGCGCCCACGGGGTCCTCGGCCGGCGCCAATTGGATGCTCCGGTTCCTGCCCGTGATGCGCTCGACGCGCTGGCTGCACCTGCCCACCTTGACTCGATCCCGGCCGCGCACGCTCGCGACCCCGCAACCACGTCGAGCCACCAGGCCGCAGCCCGAGGCCACGGCTCGCCCCTTCACGATCGCAACGCGACGACTGCGAGGCGATCGTCCGCGACAGCTCCGCCAGGTGCCACGTCCTCTGCGAGCGCGCTTCGAGCACCACGGACCACCTTCGGCGCCGCCACGCGATGACCCGCTTGGAGGCGATCAGCTCGTGGATCACGGCCTGCCGGGAGCAACGAACGTCGCCCGCCACGATCCGTCGGCGTCGAGGTACACCGAGCCCTCGCCGTTCGATGCCTTGCCGTGCACCCGCACGCTGCCGTTTCGGCCCACACTTCGCTTGCCGGTCACCTTCCGAGCCATGGTTCGAATGCCTCCAAAACCGGGAGCAACGCCGGGAGCAACGCACCCCAAAACGGGAGCAACCGGGAGCAACCCTGGGAGCGACACGCTCCGAGCACCCATGGCGGAACGGGAGGGATTCGAACCCCCGGGGCTTGCACCCTCACGCTTTCAAGGCGCGCGCATTTGTCCACTCTGCCACCGTTCCGAGCAACACGTTAGCGGTGGACCTCGAACGCCACCCCGCCCTCAGAGTGTCCGGCCGTGCATGTTCCCACCGGATACGGTCGACGATCATGAGCGCGCTCAACATCCGCGGGGTCGATCTCCACCACGATCTGGCAGGCCAGGGACCCACCATGATCTGGGGCCACGGACTCACCAGCAGTCGCTGCCGTGAGGACGAGATGGGCCTCATCGATTGGGCCCGCGTGCGCGAACACGCACGAGTGCTGCGGTACGACGCGCGGGGTCATGGCGACTCCGACTCGACTGCAGATGCGGGCGACTACCACTGGCGGGCGCTCGCCCACGACCAACTCGCTCTCGCCGATGCACTCGACATCGAGCACTACATCGCCGGCGGTGCTTCGATGGGGTGTGCCACCGCGCTCCACGCCGCAGTGCTCGCACCCGAGCGGATCTCCGCGCTCGTCCTTGCCATCCCGCCGACCGCATGGGCCACCCGGGCCGCACAGCAGCAGGGCTATGAGCTCAGTGCACAACTGGTCGAGCAGGGCGAGTTCGACCTGCTGGTGACGGGGTCGCGCGCGACGCCATCACCTGACCCGCTGGTGGACGTGCCCGCATGGAAGGACAGCTTCGAACAGGTGATCCACACCACCGACCCGGTACGACTCGCCCGCATCTTCCGTGGCGCAGCCACCACCGACCTACCCGAACCCGATGCGATCGCCGCGATCGACGTGCCGACGTTGATCCTCTGCTGGACAGGCGATGCCGGACACCCGTTCTCCACCGCCGAACGACTTGCCGAGATGATCCCCGGCTCGCGCATCTCGGTGTCGAGCACGTTCGACCAGCTGGCGCGCTGGACCGACACGATCAACAAGTTCCTCGACCAGCTCGACTGAGCGACCCGTCGACCCGTTCCACCGGGGCGATGAGAGATCCGGTCGCCACCGACGCTCATTCTCTCATCGCGGGGTCACGGCAGGGTCGGGAGCACCTCGGTACCGAACATGGTGATCGTTCTGCGCAGCTCGGGTTCCGGGATGCCACCCATGTCGAACATCACCAAATGGGTGTCGAGGTGCAACAGCTCACGCAACTCGCCCATCCGGTGCTGCACCTCGGCCGGGCTGCCGCACAGCGCCAGCCGCTTCACGGTCGTGTCGAAGTCGAACGGCGGCAACGAGGTGATCCCCATCCCTTTGGCGATGAACTCGACCACCCAGGTCATGTACGTGGTGTATCGCGGCTCCCACACTGCGCGGGCTTCCTGCGATGTCGACGCCACATGGCAGTGGCTCACACAGCCGATGCGAGCATCGGCTCGATCACGACCCGCTGTCTGCCAGCACGCCAGGTAGTGATCCACCACCGGCACGAATGCCTCAGGCGTGCCGAACACGGTTGGCAGCATCAGCCACAGACCGAGCCGAGCGGCCAGCTCGACCGACTCGCGCGAGCCCGCACCCAGCCACATCGGCGGTCGCGGCGTCTGCATCGGACGTGGCATCACCTCCACCGCGTCGAGTGCCGCACGATGCTGCCCGCTCCAGGTGACCGGGCCGTCGGTCTCCCAGATCTTCACGAGGAGCTCCACGTGTTCGTCGAAGCAGTCGCGTGCGAGCGAGGCGTCCTGGCCGAACGCGGCGAAGGTGTGCGGAAATGCGGTGCCCCGACCGATCACCGGCTCCACTCGACCTCCAGACAACAGGTCGACGGTGGCGTAGTCCTCGGCCACACGCACCGGGTCGAGGTTGGCCCCGAGCGTCACGCCAGTCGACAACCGCAACGTCGTGGTGCGCTCGGCGATCGCGGCGAGAACGATCGGTGGGGCGGAGACGATGTAGTCACAGAAGTGGTGCTCACCGAGATGGACGGATCGGAAGCCCAGCTGCTCGGCGAGAACCGCCTGGTCGACCAGGGATCGATGGCGCTGCGCCTGAGAGACCTTGACCTCGGTGACCGGATCGGTCAGGTGGTCCCCCAGCGACAACAACCCCACATCCATCAGCGGGACCGTAGCGACGCCGAGGTGCATCTGCGACCAGCGGACGCACGCGATGAGAGATGTGGTCGCCACCGACGCTCATCTCTCATCGCAGTGGTGTGGGTCAGCCGGCGAGGGCGGCTTTCACCTGGGCGGCGATCTTGGCGCCGTCGGCCGACGTGCCGGCCTTGGCCCGCACCGCACTCACGACGCGGCCCATCGCCTTCATCCCGGTCACGCCGTCGGCGGCAGCCGCATCCACTTCGTCGGCCACGAGTCGGGCAAGCTCCTCGTCGCTCAACGCGGCGGGCAGGTAGGCCTCGAGCACGGCGGCCTCGGCTCGCTCGCTCGTCGCCTTGTCGGGCCGTCCGGCCGTCTCGAACGCGTCCGCCGTCTCGTGGTGCTTGCGAACCTCGGCTGCCAGCTCTGCCAGCACCTGGTCGTCGCTCAGCTCCACCACTTCGGCGCCGGCGGTCTCGGCCACGGAGATCGCCGAGAGCGCTTGGCGCAGTGCAGACAGCGTCACCTCGTCGCGGGCCTTCATCGCTGCGGTGAGCGCGGTCTTCATGTCTGCTTTCACGGTCATGTTGAAATGTCCTCGATCGGAGAGTTCGGGCGGATCTGGTCGCGCAGCGACGACACCCAGTCGTCCGCCTCGCGCCAGCGCTGATCAGCGTGCTCACGCGCCTCGTGGGCGTGCTCACCGGCGGCCGGGTACGAGCCGAGGAACTTCACCCGGCCTTGCTTGGCGCGCAAGGCACGCACGGCATCGGCGAGCAGCTCGTCGGCGATGTGGCCGTCGGCGTAGACGATGAAGCAGTAGTCACCGAGGCCACCGTCCTTGGTGGGTCGCGACAGCAGGTTCGACAGGTTGATCCGGCGGGCCGCGAACTCCTGCAGGATCGAGATCAACGAACCGGGCTCGTCGGCACGCTGATAGATCACGAGCGCAGTGCGGTCGTGCCCAGTGGGTGCGGGAACGCCTTCGCGCGCCACTGCGACGAACCGGGTCTGGTTGCCCGGGTGGTCGGCGATGTCGGGCACGAGGATCTCGAGGCCGTACAGCGCCGCCGCCGAGCGCGGCGCGACGGCGGCATGACCCACCCCGAGCTCGCTCGCGAGTCGGGCACCCTCTGCCGTGGAGTTGGCAGCACGCAACTCCGCCTGGCCGACGTTGTTGCGGAGGAATGCGTGGCACTGCGCGGTGGCAACCGGGATCGACAGCACCACCTTCACGTCCATGATCGACGTGCCCTTCGGCGCCATCAAGCAGTGTTCGATGTCGAGCACCACCTCGCGCTGGATCAGCAGGTCGTGGCTGAACGCGAGCTCGTCCTGCGACAGGTTGACCATGCCCTCGATCGAGTTCTCGATCGCCACGAAGCCGAGATCCACCTCCCCGCTTTCCACGGCATCGAGCACGTCGGGCATCGTCCGGAACAGCACGAACTCGCCCTGGGCAAGATCCGTCTGCGACATCAACGCCTGCTCGGTGAAGGTGCCGAGCGGGCCCAGGAACCCGATGCGTGTCATGGCCCACAGGCTACGGGTTGGCCTCAGACGATCCCGGCGGCCTTTCGGCCCGACCCGGCCAAACCCGGCGATGGTCGTGGCGGGGCGCCCGACCCCGGCGAGGCGTTCTCGGCGGGGACGGGCCAGAATGGCCGTGTGGACGAGGCGCGACTCCGTCAACTGATCGACGACATCCGGACGGGGGCCACCTCGCCCGACCAGGCGGTCGCGGAACTGCGACGGTTGCCATTCGCCGACGTCGGCGACGCGCTGGTGGACCACCACCGCGCGCTGCGCCAAGGTCTGCCCGAGGCCATCTACGGACCCGGGAAGTCGCCCGAGCAGTGCGCGCGGATCGTGACCGAGATGCTCGAACACGACAACGGTCCAGTGCTCCTCACCCGCACCAACGACGACCAGCGCAAGGCGGTGCTCGCCGAGCATCCCGAGGGCGTCGTCGGATCGGGCTGCGTGGCCTGGCGCCTGCCCGAGCCCTTCCGACCGTTCCGTGTGCTCGCGATCAGCGCCGGCACCGCCGACGTGCCCGTGCTCGACGAAGCCGTGTTCACGTTGCGCGCCTACGGCTTCGAACCCGACCGGCTCACCGACGTCGGCGTCGCCGGTCTCCACCGGCTGCTCGCCCACCTCGACCGTGTCACCTCTGCCGACGCGATCATCGTCGCAGCCGGCATGGAGGGTGCCCTCGCCAGCGTGATCGGTGGCCTGACCGCAGTCCCCGTCGTCGCGGTGCCCACCAGCGTCGGCTACGGCTCGGGCCTCGACGGCGTCACCGCATTGCTGGCCATGCATGCGTCGTGTGCGAGCGGCGTGACCGTGGTGGGCATCGACAACGGCTTCGGCGCCGCGTGTGCGATCGCCCGCATCCTGCGGGTGCCGGCCTCGTGACCGGCATGTCCACGACGGCGTGGTTCCACTGCTTCGCCGGCACGGCGGGCGACATGACGATGGGCGCGCTCGTGCACGCAGGCGCCGACCCGGTTCTTGTCGCCGACATCGTCGGCGCACTCGACGTGGGCGGGTACCTGCTCACCTTCGAGCCGGTGCTGCGCTGCGGCATCGCCTCCACCCACGCCCTCGTGGTGGTGGACGGTCTGGACCACGACGCACGACCACGCCACGACCACGACCACGACCACGACCACGACCACCGCCACGACCACGACCACGACCACGTGCGGGCAGAGCGACACGGGCATCGGCCGTACCGGGCGATCCGCGAGCTCCTCGACGCATCCACCGGCCTCCCACCCCGGGTCCGCGACCGAGCACAGCGCACGTTCCGCGTCCTCGCCGAGGTCGAGGGCCGCATGCATCGCATGGATCCCGACGACGTCGAGTTCCACGAGGTCGGCGCGGTCGACGCGATCGTCGACATCGTCGGCACGTGCGCAGCGCTCGAGGTGCTCGGTGTCGACCGCATCGTCTGCAGCCCGATCACCGTCGGGCTGGGTCGCGTCCAGGCCGCACACGGCGACCTGCCCAACCCTGCACCGGCGGTGCTCGACCTGCTCGCGCTCCGCAAGGCACCGAGCCGTGGCATCGACGACCATCGCGAGCTCGCAACCCCCACCGGAGTCGCGCTGATGGTGGCTCTCGCCGACGAGTTCGGCCCGATGCCGGCGATGGCAGTGCACTCGGTGGGCTACGGCGCCGGCACCCGCGACATCCCCGGCCGACCCAACGTCGTGCAGGTGGTCATCGGCGAATCACTCGCGTCCGGGCCCGGTCCCGGTCAGCCCGTGGAGTTGGTCGAGTGCAACGTCGACGATGCCACCGGTGAGGTGGTGGCCCACGCCATCGCTCGTCTGCTGGCCACCGGTGCGCACGACGCCTGGGCCACACCGATCGTGATGAAGAAGGGTCGGCCCGCGTTCACCGTGCACGCCCTGTGCGACGCCTCGCGGCTCGATGCCATCCGCACGGTGATGGTGGACGAGACCGGCACGCTCGGCGTCCGCGGCTCGTCGATGCACCGCTGGCCACAGCAGCGCACCGAGGGCGCGATCACGATCGACGGCCACACCGTGCGCGTGAAGCTGGCCGCCGGTCGGGTGAAGGTCGAACACGACGATGCCGTGGCGGCCGCGACCGCACTCGGACTCCCGTTGCGCGTGGTGATGGACCGGGTCGTCGCCCTTGCCAGTGCCCCGGCCTGACCAACCCGCGTTCAGCCGAGTGCTGCGTCGACGAACGCCTTGATGCCGTCCCGGCCGAGCTCACCCGCCGACCGGCCGAGCACCGTGCCGTCGGTGCCGATGATCACGCTGAACGGGAAGGCGGGCAGGCCGAACGTGATCGCGGCCTCGTTGTCCTGGCTGTCGGCAATCACCGGCCAGTCCCACTTCATGTTCGGGATCCACTCCGACGGCGGGTAGTTCTCGCGGTCGGGTGCCACGGCGGTCGTGACTGCGATGACCTGCAGGTCATCGGGCACGCCACCGGCATCGCGCCAGGCGAGCAGTTCGGGGATCTCCCGGTTGCAGTGCGAACACCAATGCGCGAGGAACACCAACATGACCGGACCCTTTGACGGGTCGACCGCGACGGGCGTGCCGTCGAAGGTGAAGCCCGACAGGGTGGGCGCCTGCGTGCCGACCGCGGGATCGACACCGTCGGGCAGCTCCGCCAGCGGCGTGCCGCCGAGCGTCACCGGCCACACTTCTGCCACCGAACCCGGCCCCGTCGAGCCGGCCGAGCTCGGCGAGCCCGCAGGCACGGTGCTGCCCACGGTGAGCTCCTCGTCGTCGCCCGAGCTGAGGATCGCAACGCCGGCCGCGACCACGATCACTGCGGCGAGACCCACCCACAACCACAGGAGCTTGGGCTTGTTGCCGGGCGTTCCGCTGGTAGCAGCGCCCGCCTGCAGGGTCGTCGGGCGGGATGGTCTATTCGCCATGGGGGTCCTCCAGATGACCGTCGTCAGAGGTCAGCAGCATCAGGGCGAGGATGGCAGCAAAGCCACACAGCGCCGAAAACGACAGCGTTACGAAACCGAACTCGCGGTACCAGATGGTGGTGCAGGGCACCGACAACGAGCAGGCGCTCGACTCGAGCTGCGGGTTCCACTCCACGAGGTAGTGGTAGCTCGACACGATGATACCGATGCTCGCGAGGGGCACGACGTACCAGCGCACCTGCCGGTCGCGCCGCAGTGCGCCAACGAGCAGCACGATGGCAGCGCCGTACATGCACACGCGCTGGTACCAGCACAACTTGCACGGCTCGAACTTCTCGACCTCGCTGAACCAGAGGCTGCCGAACGTCGCGGTGGCGGCGACAGCGAATGCCAACCAACGCGACACGTGACCGATCTGCACGAGCGGCGAACGCCCGGCCGGCACGAGGCGGATCACCACGATCGCCACAGCGCCGAGGCCGGCAACGAGCGCGAGCAACGAGAAGAAACGCTCAATGGCCGACAGCGACATCACCGACATTCTGCCCTCACGTGCCCCCGAACAGGGCGCGGGGTCGATCGAGTGCGGCGACAACGGGACCTTCGACCCGCGGCAGCCAACCCCACGACGTCTCCCGCACACCCGGACCGAGACCGCGCGCCGTCGGTTGCTGCGGCGATGTGGCCCGCCGCTGGCATGATGCACCAC
Source organism: uncultured Acidimicrobiaceae bacterium (assembly GCA_963791635.1). Taxonomy (GTDB): domain Bacteria; phylum Actinomycetota; class Acidimicrobiia; order Acidimicrobiales; family Ilumatobacteraceae; genus VFMC01. The sequence continues at coordinate 105,517 of CAWBTC010000008.1, read as the reverse complement.
GTGATCCCGGTCATCGTCGACACCGCTGCCTTGCACGACCTCCAGCACGCCCACCCCGAACCGGGTGCGGTGGTTCTGGCTGACGTGCGCTGGTACCTCGATGGCCGCGACGGTCGTGCGGCCTACGAGGCCGGCCACCTCCCCGGCGCGGTGTGGGTGGATCTCGACCACCAACTCGCCGCGCACGGCGCACCGGTCACCGAGGGGCGTCATCCCTTCCCGACCGCCGATCGCTTCGCGGTCGCGATGGGAGCGCTCGGCATCGGTGACGACAGCGTCGTGGTGGCCTACGACGACTCCGGCGGGCTCACGGCGGGGCGTCTCGTGGTGATGTTGCGCATGCTCGGCTGTTCGGCCGCCGTGCTCGACGGCGGGTTGGCGGCGTGGATCGGCGATGGTCGTGCTGTGGACGAGGGCTGGGTGGAGCCCACCTCCGCCTCGTTCACCAGCCGCGCGTGGCCGGCCGATCGACTCGCGTCGGCCGACGACGCCGGCGCGCTCGCCGGCGGCGGCCCCGAGACGGGCGTGGTGCTGGACGCCCGCGCGCGGGAGCGGTTCACCGGCGAGGTCACACAGATCGACCCGCGCCCGGGCCACGTGCCCGGCGCGGTGAACGCCCCATGGTCGGCGGTCCTGGGCCCGGACGGTCGCATCCGAGGACCCGAGGCCCTCCGTTCGCACTTCGAGGGGCTCGGAGTCCGCGACGACCTGCCCACCGTGACCTACTGCGGATCGGGTGTCAGCGCGTGCATGAACATCGTGGCGATGGAGCGCGCCGGGTTTCCTCCGCCCCGTCTCTACGTGGCGAGCTGGTCGGGTTGGGCGTCCGATCCGGATCGCCCGGCCGACCTCGGCGGATGACCGTGCTCGACACTTCGACTGCGCCGGCACCGCCCGGCCCTGTGAGCACGGGCGCAGCGGCGATGCACGAGTTGCGGGCGACCCGCAAGCGCCATCGACTCGGCGACATGGAGTGGTTCGACGCCGCGTACAAGGTGTACGTCGTCGGTCTGTTCGGCGGCATCGTGCTGCTGTGGTTGAGCGACCTGGTGGGCGATGCCGAACTGAGCGCCGAGCAGGCCAGCAACGTCGCCGCGCGGGGACCCGCCGTCCTCGGCATGTTCGCGGTGCTCGCCTTCGTCGCGGGTCTGCGCAGCGGCGCGCAGGGTGGGCCGCTCGCACTCGAGGCCGCCGACGTCAGCCACGTGATGCTCGCCCCGGTGCCCCGACGTGACGCACTGCTGCGGCCGGCCGTGCAGCGACTGCGCAGCGCGGCGTTCGCCGGCGCTGGGGTTGCCGCCTGCCTGGCGCAGCTCGCCGGACGGCGCCTGCCCGGCACGCCGATCGCATGGTTCATGGGTGGCGGCCTGTTCGGGGCCAACGTCGCACTCCTGTGGGTGGGCGCAGCCCTCGTCGCCCATGCCTTTCGCGTGCCGCTGCTGGTCACCACCTTCGTCGGCGTCGTCGCCGTGACCTGGCAGGCAACTGCGATCGCGACCGGCGTCCCCAGCCCCGCGAATCTCGATGGCAGCCTCGGGTTGTGGGGATGGCGTCAGCGCGGTCTCGACGTGATCCCGTTGATGATCACCGTCGCGCTCGTCGCCTGCGGCGTGATGCTCATCGCGCGCACCTCGCTCGAGGCCCTCGCTCGACGGAGCAGCCTCGTGGCGCAGCTGCGATTCGCGGTGACGATGCAGGACCTGCGCACCGTCATCCTGCTGCGCCGCCAACTCTCGTACGAACACACCCGCCGCTCGCCCTGGCTGCGGTTGCCACCCGCAGAGCACGGACCCGCGATCTGGCGCCGAGGTTGGCACAGCCTCCTCCGCCTCCCCACGGGACGACTCGTGCGCATGCTCACCCTCACCGTCGGCGCCGCGGGCTGCCAGGTGGCGGTCATCCATGGCACCGCTCCGGCGATCTTCGGCACGCTCGTGTGCACCTTCGTGCTCGGGCTCGAGGTGATGGAGCCGCTCTCGCAGGAGGTCGACCAGCCCGATCGCACCGAGAGCTTCCCGATGGAGCGGGGCGAGCTGATGGTGCGGCACCTGGCCGCACCCGCTGTGCTGCTCGTGCCGTTCACGATGATCGGTGCTGCCGCTGCGGTCGTGTTCGACGCACTCGTCACCGACGGCGAGCGGGTCGGGATCGCGATCCCCGTGGCGCTGCTGCTCGGCATCGCGGCCGTCTACTCGGGCGCCGCGGGTGCCGCGATCAGCATCGTGCGCGATGCCCCCGACCCGATGTCGGGGTCGAACCAGGAGGTCTACCTGCCGCCGGAGATGGCCGGGTTCACCACGGTGATCCGCACCGTGATCCCGTTGGTGATCAGCGCGATCGGCGCGGCCATGGTTCTCGGTGTGCGCTCCGCGATCGACGACGGCGGTGCTGATCCACTCTCCAACGCCATCCGCGGCTGCGTCGCGGTGGTGCTCCTCACCATCGCCACGGCGGTGTGGGTGAAGTACCGCGACCGAGCCCGGCGCAAGATCCGGGCGTTCATGGCCGAGGGCCGCACTCACACTCAGCAACAACGGAGCGCTCGATGATCTCGCCAGCACCAGCCCTCGCCGTGCGCGACCTCACCAAGTCCTATGGCGGGTCGTCCGACGGGTCGTCGAGAACCACCGATGGCGAACGACCGGCGCTCGCACCGCTCAGCCTCGAGGTGCCCACCGGGCAGCTCGTCGCGCTCGTCGGCCACAACGGCAGCGGCAAGACCACCTTCATCCGGATGCTCGCCGGTCTCCTCGACCCGACGGCCGGCACCGTCGAGGTCCACGGCCAGCCACGCGGCTCGATGGAGGCACGGGCCGAGCTCGCCTACCTGGCCGATCACCCCACGTTCTACGACGACCTCTCGCTGCGCGAGCACCTCGAGTACGTGGCGCGCATGCATGGCGTACAGGATTGGATCGGTCCCGCCGAGCGACTCGTCGGTGCGCTCGGGCTCACCGACCGCTTCGATCAGCTGCCCACCACCTTCAGTCGCGGGTTGCGCCAGAAGGCTGCCATCGCGATCGCGTTCGTGCGCCCGTTCACCTTGCTCGTCGTCGACGAGCCGTTCGTCGGTCTCGACGAGGCGGGGAAGAAGGCACTGCTCGGCCTGTTCGACGAGGTGCACGCCCGCGGCGCGGCGCTCGTGGTGGCCACTCATGAGCTCGGGTTCGTGACGCGAGCGGATCGCCTCATCGCGCTCAGCGATGGCGAGATCACCTACGACGGTGCCCCCGGCGACACCGACGTGCACGCGCTCGTCCTCCACACCTGATCGTCATCGCCGGCCGTGGTGGACACGACGTGATCGACCGACGGTCCCCCCTGTTGCCCACCCTGTGACCCGACTCGAACGCGTAGGGCGATTTGTCTTGACGATTGCGTTAGCATCCATCCTCATGCAGGAGTTCACCACCGTCAGTTCGTCGTCGTACGACCCCGCGGCCCTCGCGACGAAGCTCACCGAGAAGTCAGCGGACGGCTGGTCGGTGGTGAGCATTGTGTCCACCGGCGGCGACGTCACCGCGTTCCTCAGCCGAGAGACCTCCGGCGCAGCGTCGACGAGCTCGCTCGACAGCGGCGCGGTCCCGGTCGTGGCGACCACCGTCGCGTCGTACGAGCCGGCACCCGTGGTCGAACCCGAGCCGGCAGCCGCGCCTGAGCCCGTCGCCGCCGAGCCGGCCGGTTGGGCCGTCGCTCCCGAGCCCGAGCCCGTCGCCGCCGCGGTCGTGGTCGACCCGATGCCCGCCACCAGCTACACCCCGGCGGCCACCACCACGTACGCCCCGGCAGCCACCACCGCCTACACACCGGCGCCCGCCGCAGCGGCGGTGCCAGCGGTGCCCGCGGGTTGGTACGCCGACCCTGCCGGCCGCTTCGAACTTCGCTACTGGGACGGTGGCACCTGGACCGAGCACGTGTCGCGCGCCGGCCAGCAGTACACCGACCCGCCCGTCGCCTGAGGTCGCAGCCGCGTCAGCGGCACCCCGGTCACGAATGTGACCTTCGGCCCGATCGGGCTGCCGACCCGGCGGACGCACCGCCCGCTACCGTCGAGGGCCGTGCGCGCCACCTCCATCGGTCATGCCGGCATCCTGATCGAGACCGCGTTCGGGTCGATCACCTGTGATCCCTGGTTTGATCCTGCCTTCTTCGGTTCGTGGTTCGTCTTTCCTCGCAACGACCAGCTCTCCGCCGAACTGCAGCACGCGATCGAGCACCCCGACTACCTGTACATCAGCCACATCCACGGCGACCACCTCGACGAGACCTGGTTGCCCACGCACGTCGACCGCGACACGACGGTGCTGCTGCCCGGCTACCCGACGCGCGAGCTGGAGCGCCGCCTGCGCGACATGGGCTTCACGAACTTCCTCCGTACCAACGATGGCGAGGAGGTGCAACTCAACGGCGACCTTCGCATCGCGATCCACGTGGAGGTGAGCATCACCGACGGACCCGGCGGCGACTCGGCGCTCGTGGTGAGCGACGGCACCTCACGGCTGGTGAACCAGAACGATTGCCGGACGAGCAACCTCGACGCGCTCCGGGCGCACGGGCCGGTCGACCTGCACTGGATCCAGTACTCGGGCGCCATCTGGTATCCGATGGTCTACGAAGAGACGCCGGAGAAGATGCGCGAGCTGGTGGATCTCAAGGTCGACAGTCAGCTCACCCGGGCGATGCGCTACGTCGAGGCTGTGCATGCACTCGCCGTGGTGCCGAGTGCTGGTCCGCCGGCATTCTTGGACCCGGATCTGTTCGGGCTGAACGTGATCACGGGTGACGAGCTCAGCATCTTCCCCGACCAGCGCGTGTTCATGGACCGACTTGCCCGCGACGGTCACATCGGGGTGCTCGCGATCCCGGGCACGACGATCGACATCGGGCCCGACGGTCTCCGGGTCACCCACCCGATGCCAGATGACGACGTCGCTGCGATCTTCGACCACAAGCTCGAGTACCTCGAGCGGTACCAGGCCGACTACCTCCCCTGGATCCACGAGCTCAAGGCCGGCTGGACAGCGCGGAGTGACGATCTGCTCGCGACCGTGAAGGCGTGGTGGGAGCCACTGCTCGCGATGGCGCCGACGCTGCGCGCCGGGGTGGGCTCGAACGTGCTGCTCCGCGCGGGCGACATCGAGATCCTGATCGATTTCTCGAACGGTGAGGTGCGGGCATACGACGGCGAGCCGTACGAGTTCCGCTTCGTCATTCAGCGAGAGCTCGTGGAGACGGTGGTCGCCGAGCGGGCTGTCGACTGGAGCAACTCGTTGTTCCTGTCGGCCCGCTTCAAGGCGTGGCGCGCCGGCAACTACAACGAGTACGTCTACAACTTCTTCAAGTCGCTGTCGGTGGAACGCATGCGTCGCACCGAGGCCGAGGCACTCCGCAAGGCCGACCCCGACCGCAGTGGAATGGCCGGCGAGGAGATCCGCATCGGCGACCACGTGTGCGAGCGCCTGTGTCCTCACCGCCAGGCAGACCTCGCGGTGTTCGCCGAGATCGACGGCGACCATCTGGTGTGCACCCTGCACGGATGGAAGTTCGACCTCGAGTCGGGCGAGTGCCTGAACGCCACCAACCGCAAGCTCAAGATCCGCCGCGCCTGACCTGCTCCTGACCGATGCACCGCCCCGACGCACCCACCCGGGGCAAACCTCAGGAGAGGGTGAGGCGGTAGGCGAAGTCGTAGGTACCGGGCTGCAGCTTGTACTGCTCCAACACGTCGGGTCCGCAGCTCGCGGTGCCGACGCCGCGATGGGCGACGTCGACGTGCACGATCAGTTCTGGGCGGGGACGCAGCTCGGTCTCGGTGCGTGCGACGTACAGATCGTTCGTGGTGAAGTGCGTGGCCGACACCTGCAGTGCGGCCGGCTGCACCGCGTCGAGCCGCACCGTACGTCCCGACGTCGTGTCGACGAACTCGAACCAGCGACAGTCGGTGCGCAGGCCGAACTCCTGTGGGACGAGGTACGGCGACCGGTCGGGCGCCCCCTCCCAGATGCCGAGCATCGCCCCACTGTTGCGGTCGGGGTAGTTCTCGAACGGGCCACGACCGAACCAGCGCAGGTGCTCGAACCCGGCAGGCAACGTGAAGGTGACCCCGACACGGGCCAGATCGGCACATCGCTCGGGCACCACCACATGGTGGCGGTACTCGACGGATGCGCCGTCCACCCGGCGGTCCCACGCGTGCTCGACGAGCTCGTCGGCCGGCAGCCGATCGGCGCCGAGATCCTGCCAATGCACGTACGACGTGCCGCCGACGCGGATGCGACGCGACAGTTCGGGCATCAGCTTGAAGCCGTCGTTGTCGACCGGTGCTCGGAAGATGCAGAGCTCGATCGGTGACGCGAGCACGTGGTCGACCGCAGCGGCGTCGTGGTTCGGTGCGAAGCGACCCGGCCTGGCGCGCGTGGCGGCGCGCAGCTCGACTTGGTCCCACGCGACGAGATGTCCGGCCTCGGCGTACCAGGTGGGCTGCTTCAGCGTGAAGCACACCGACAGATGCACCGAGCCGGAACCCGCGGGAACGGCGACGGGCAGCGGCACGTCGACCGACGTGCGCGGTGCCACCTTCGGCAGCTTCAGAGTGCCGCTGCGTACGACGGCGCCATCGACGAGGAGGCTCCACCTGGCGACGACCGCATCGAGGCCGACGAACGACTGGCGATTGGTGACTCGGATCGTGCCCTTCTTCGCGCCCGACTCGACCGTGACCGGGCGGTACACCCACGCGACCTCGTGCATCGCCGGGTGCGGTTCGAGGTCGGCCGACACCAGACCGTCGGCGACGAAGTTGCCGTCGTGAGGCGTCTCACCGAACTGGCCGCCGTACGCGAGACGAACCGTGCCATCGGGCAGCGTCTGACGGATGCCGTGGTCCTTCCACTCCCACAGGAAGCCACCCTGCAGACCCGGCGTGGTGGTGATGGCCTGCCAGTAGTCGGCCAGCGACCCGTTGGAGTTGCCCATCGTGTGCGAGTACTCGCAGAGGATGAGCGGTCGAGTGCCGAGACCCGACTGGCCGTACTCGCGGATGCGATCGATCGAGGCGTACATCGGGCACACGAGGTCGCTCGCCATCAGCCCGCCGTCCACCCACCCGTCGTGGAAGGGGGCGCCCTCGTAGTGCAGGGGTCGGCTGGAGTCGTACTTGCGGATCCAGCCGGCGAGCGCATCGTGGTTGGTGCCGTAGCCGCTCTCGTTGCCGAGGCTCCACAGGATGATCGACGGGTGGTTTCGGTCGCGCTGCACCATCCGCGACCCACGGGCGACCCAGGTGGCCAGGTAGCGCTCGTCGTTGCAGAGGCTGGTGTTATAGGCGTGGCTCTCGATGTTCGACTCGTCGATCACGTACATGCCGAGCTCGTCACACAGGTCGTAGAACGCGGCGTCGTTCGGATAGTGCGACGTGCGGATGGCAGTGATGTTGTGGCGGCGCATCACCTCGATGTCCGCGCGCATGTCAGCCACATTGACGGCCTTGCCGCGGTCGGGGTGGTGGTCATGGCGGTTCACACCGAAGATCCAGATCGGTTGACCGTTCACGAGCAGCTGTCGGTTGCGTACCTCCACGTGGCGGAAGCCCACGAGCTGTGACGTCGCCTCGGCAACGACGCCGTCGGGGCGAACCAGTTCGACGTGCACGCGGTAGCGGGTGGGCGTCTCAGCGCTCCACGGAGCAACCTTCGGCAGTTCCCAGACCGCATCCACACAGTGACCGCTGAACACGTACGGCACATCGAACGCATGCGGCACGGGCGCTGTCCGCGGCTTGGCCACACGTTTTCCCGCCAGGGTCTCGATCCAGGTGCGCACGGTGAAGCCCGCTGCGGGCACCTTCGTGAAACCCACGGTGGTGCGTACGTGCAGCAGTCCTGCACCGTCGGCGAGGCGCAGATCGGCATCGACTTCCACATTGGCGACGTGCACCGGCGTGCGCGCCTCGATGTGCACGCTGCGGTGCAGACCTGCCATCCACCACTGGTCCTGGTCCTCGACGTAGCTCTGTGCGCTGTATCGCACCACCACGATCGCGAGGTGGTTGACACCCGCCACGAGCTGGTCGGTGATGTCGTACTCACTCGGCAGGCGACTGTCGGTGCCGTAGCCGATGAAGCAGTCGTTGAGATACACCGCGTGGACGCTCTCGGCACCGCCCACGTGGAGCCACACGCGATGCGACTTCCAGCCGCGGCCGATGGCGAAGCTGCGGCGGTACACACCGGTGGGGTTGCGGTCGGGCAGAGCGGGCGGCGGCCCGGGGAAGGGCATCTGCACGTTGGTGTAGTGCGGGAAGTCGCCCGTGTCCTGCAGCGTCCAGTTGCCGGGCACCGTCACGGTGCGACCCGCGGGTGTGGCACCCAGCACCGCCGTCTCGGGCACCGACTCCGGCGTGTCGAACAGCTCGAAGCTCCACTGCCCGTCGAGCGACTTGCGGGCATCGTCACCGAGGGGCAGCGGCACGTGCATCGGCAAGCGGCGCAGGCTCAGTTGTTCGGGCAAGGCCCAGGGACGCAACACCCCGATGACGGGAAGCACCGCTCAGACCACCGAACCGGGGATGGCCCCGTGCACCCACACCGTGGTCTTCAACGGCATCAGGTCGAACGCCCAGATGAAGTCCATCGCCGCAGTGCTCACCCGCACGCAGCCGTGCGACGCGGGGTAGTTGGGGATGCTGTTCGACCCGTGCACCGCGATTCCCCCGCGGAAGTACTTGGGCCGATAGATCTCCCCGAGATCGCCCTCCCACCAGCCCTCTTCGCGCTGGCGGGTCACCTTCCACAGACCGGTCGGGGTGATCGAGTCGCCGGTCTCGATCGTGCCCGGCTCCTTCTTGTTCTCCTCCTCGTAGGCCACCTCGCTGCCCGTGGAGGTGTTGATCACCCAGATCGTCTTGCCGCCGCGGACGATGAACAACAGCTGCTTGGCCTTGTCGACCTCGATCAGGTCGCCGGTGTCGGCGGTGCCATGGGCCTTTTCGGTGAAGTGCGTGAGATAGTCGGCCGTGGTCTGGTCGACCTCTCCTGTGGCGTTCAGGCCCAAGTACTTCTGGAAGGCCATGACGGCCTGCTTGGTGGAGTGGCCGTACTCGCCGTCGGCGCCGGAGTGCCAGAACCCGAGCTGGTACAACCGCTCTTGGAGGACACGGGTGGGCTCACCGTCGCGGGCTCCGACGGCTTCGATCAGCATGGCCGACGGGCCGACGATCTCGAGGTTCGGCGGGAGGGTGGTGGTGGGTGCGGCCGTGGTGGTGGGCGCTGCCGTGGTGGTGGGCGCTGCGGTCGTGGTGGGTGCCACCGTGGTGGCGGCCTCGGTCGTTGGTGCTTCGGTCGCCGATACCGCCGTCACAGCCGTCGTCGTTTCGGCATCGAGCGAGCTGGCGGGCAGAGGCGACACGGGGATCGTCAACGGGGTGCTCGGCGCCTCGGCTCGAACCGACCCGCCACCCGAGGTGCACGAGGACGTCGCCAGACCCGTCAGTGCAAGCGCAAGCAACGGCAGCCAGACCTGTGCGCGATGGCGCTGCGAGTCGGATGACGAGTTGTGGAGGCGATCTGACATTGGGGGAACCTGGCGTGCGGGGCGGGATGAACACGACGAGTGATGTCCACACTACCGTCCGGCCCGACGCGAGATGTGGCAATCGCCGTGCGCCACATCAGGCACGAAACCCAACAAAATCAAGGCAACCAGCGCCGAGTTCTGGCAGCGCGCAGGGGCTGCGCCGGGCGCCCCGGCACCGCGGCCCGTGGACGTCAGATCTGGGGCAGCTCGAACCAGATCGTGAGGGAGTACTTCACACCCGAGACGAGTTGGTTGCTCTGGTGCGGATGAGTGACCAGGCTGGGCCACACCACCAGGTCGCCAACGGGCAGTGCCGCGTTGGTGACACCCTGGCGGGGGAAGTCGAGCTCGCCACCGGTGTAGCTGTCGTTCAACTTCACCGAGGCCGACACCTGAGCCACGTCGTGGTGGATCCGTAGGCTCTCCTGTCCACCGAGCTCGTACTTGATGACGAACGCATCGCGGATGCCGTAGTAGTCGATGTATGGCCAGGCCTGCCGGAAACGAGGCCACAGGCGCACGCCGAGATCGGTCTGGACGTGCTCGAACAACGCGGGGCTGATCACGGCGAGCGACACCTCGTGACCGGGCACCGGATCGTCGTCTTGATGCTCGAAGGCACCAACGGCCTCGGCGGCCCGGACGACGGTGTTGCAGAACACCGGAGTCCAGAACTTCGTGCGGTACATCTCGTTGCCGATCTCGATCAACTCGTCGACGTCGTCGGCGGGGATCGCTCCCTGGTAGCCGAGGATCTGCTGCAGGTCGGAGAACGCGGTCACCCGCTCATCGTGACAGATCAGATGTCGAGGGTCTCAGGATCGAACGTCCACGGCGTGCGAGGCAGCGTCTCGAACGAGAACCGAGCTGCGATCTCTTCGGCATCGATCCCGTCGAAGACCTCGACGCCGATGGTGCGGGCCAGCATCTCGAGCACCATTCCGTCGCCGATGCCGCGGGCGGCGAGGTCGTCGAGGGTGACCGCACCGTGACGCTTCGCCAGCCGCTCACCGTCGACACCCACCACCAGCGGCACGTGAGCGTAGGCGGGAGGGTGCATGCCGAGCAGTCGATGGATGTGCAGCTGGCGGGGTGTGGACGAGGCGAGATCGTCGCCGCGCACCACCTGATTGACGCCCTGCAGGTGGTCGTCGACCACGACGGCGAGGTTGTAGGCGGGCACACCGTCGTTGCGCTGGAGCACCACGTCGTCGATGACACCCGACACCTCGCCGCACACGAGATCGTCGAACGAGTACCGCTCACCATCGGTGCGCAACCGCAGGGCGGCACGGCGACCGTGACGCTCATGGCGCCGTCGCTGCTCGAGCGTGAGATCCCGACACGTCCCCGGGTACGCCCCCTCGGGCAGTTCACCATGAGGTGCAACGGCTGCCTCCCGGATCTCGCGCCGGGTGCAGAAGCAGGGGTACACCTGGCCGAGCGATCGGAGCCGCCCGATCGCGTCCCGATACAGATCGAAGCGTTCCGACTGACGGAGCACCGTTCGGTCGGGGCACATGCCGAGCCGGGCAAGGTGCGCGAGCTGACGCGCCTCGTGCTCGGGCGACGACGTCACCGGATCGAGGTCCTCCATCCGGAGCAACCACTCCCCTCGACCCCCTCGATCCCCTCGCGCGGCGCACCACGACGCGAGCGCTGTGCGCAGGTTCCCGAGGTGGAGGACCCCGGTGGGCGACGGGGCGAAGCGACCGACGACCCGATCGGCGGTCCGCTCGGTCATCAGGTCGGTCATCACGTCGGTCATCACGTCGGTCATCAGATCGACGTCCGTTCCACGGCGTCAATTCTGTGCACGCTTCTCGTGGGCTTCCGTCGCGTCTCTGTCGAGATTCTGTCGCGGTTCTGTCGCGGTTCTGTCGCGGTTCGTCAAGATTTCGTGAAGTTGACCGCCGCCGGTCGACAAGCACCCGTCGAACACTTCACTTCTCGCCGCTGCGTCCGACAACAAGATCAGGCCCCTGCCCGCGCCCATCGCGGGCCGCGGCGAGGTTCGAACCGAACCGAACGATGTCCAGACAGCACGACTCCAGGAAGGTGGTGATGACGACAGATGCGCCGTGACGCACCCGCTCGTTCACTCATCAGCACCCCTGAGATCGCCCCCGTCCACCCGCCGCCGCCGCCGATCACCCCAACAGTTGTGCGCGACCGGTCGCTCGACGGTCGGGTGCAGGACGACGCCTTGAAGCACGTCGTCGCCAACCTGGCGCCACTGCAAGTGCTGTTGCTACCGCTGTCACTCCTGGTGGCCACGGTGATGCGCAACGATGTCAGCGAGCTGCGCCTCAGCGTCTGGGTTGTCAGTGCGATCGCGGCCACGATCATCGTGGTCATCACGTGTTCCTGGGTGCGCTCGCACCCGGTCATCGACCGCACCACACCGGTGTTGGCTGGCGTGGCCCTGGTGTGCGTCGGCTCCGTCGCCGGCCTCAGCACATGGGTGGCCGCGAAGAGCGCGATGGACGTGGAGATGATGTTCGCGCTGTTCCCTGCCGTGAGCCTGGCCGTCGGCACGATCGTGTGCGCGGGCCGCCGCGACATGTTCCTCGCCTACGCGATACCGCTCACTGCGTCGGCATCGTTCGGCCTCGTGAGTACCGGCGACACCCGCATGCAGGCGCTCGCTGCGCTCTACCTGGGGTACGGCATCACCCAACTCGCACTGCACCACACCGTGTCGCGTTCCCTGCTCGCCTCGCTCCGCCTTCAGTTCACGAGCCAGGCGCTCGCGGTGCGGATGGCCAACGATCAGCTCGCCCTCACCGATGCCTATGAGCAACTCAGCGAGACCAACGCCCGGCTTGCCCACCTTGCGTCGCACGACCCGCTCACCGGTCTGCTGAACCGCCGTGGCACGCTCGAACGCATCGACGAGCTGCTCGCCGCAGACGACGAACCGGTGGCGCTGCTGTTCTGTGACCTCGACCGCTTCAAGGCCGTGAACGACCTCCTCGGCCACCGCGGTGGCGACCAGTTCATCAACGTGCTCGCCGACCGCATCACGCGAACGATCGAACACGGCTGTCTCGCGGGCCGAATCGGCGGTGACGAGTTCGTGATCGTGCTCCCCGGTCACGACACAGCCGGCGCCGCAGCCGTCGCCAGCCGTCTGGTGGGCGTGCTCGCCCAGCCGGTACACGCAGAGGGCCGCGCGGTGCCATCGTCGGTGAGCATCGGTGTCGCCTCGGCGCTCCGCAACGGCGGCTCCACGAGCGACTTGCTCCGTAACGCCAACGCCGCGCTGTACCGCGCCAAGCATGCGGGCCGCAACCGCGTGGAGCTGTTCGACGGCGAGATGCACCACGAGCTCCAGGCGATGCTCGAGAGCGAGCAGGCTCTGCGGCGAGCCATCGAAGACGGCGAGATCATGCCGTTCTTCCAGCCCGAGATCGATGCCGCCACCGGCCGCGTGGTGGGTGCCGAGCTGCTCGCGCGCTGGCTGCGCCCCGACGGCACGGTGGCCACGGCGAACGAGTTCATCAACATCGCCCGCAAGGCAGGCTTGTTGGAACGACTCACCGAGAAGGTGTTCGCCCACGCCCGGCCCGACATCCGACGTCTCGCCTCGTTCGGTCTGCCCGATGGGTTCCGCTTCCGGGTCAACCTCGCCCCGTCATCGACCGATCGCTCGTGGCGCAACAACCCGCTCGACGAGCTCATCCGTGGCATCGACCCGTCGTTGATCACCGTGGACGTGCGCGAGTCGGCCGTGGTGGCCGACCTCCCCACCGCCGCAGCGACACTCGCCGCGTTCCGCGCACGCGGTGGGCGCGTGTGCCTCGACGACTTCGCTCGCGGTGTGTCGTCGCTCAGTCTCCTGCGCAAGCTGCCGATCGACGAGGTGCGCGTGGACCGTCAGGCCATCGACACCATCACCACTCATCCGCACGACCGGGCGATCGTTCGCTCGATCATCGCCGTGGTGCGCGAGATCGGGCTGTCGGTCACAGCGGAAGGTGTGGAGAGCGGTGCACAGGCCGACGCTCTGATCGCGCTGGGTTGCGTCCGCCAACAGGGCCACCACTACGCGAAGGCGATGCCGGCCGAGCAGTTCGAGGCATATCTCGTGGCTCGCCAGGCTGAGGGCTACGCAGCGTCTGCGCAGCAGAGCAACGAGTGGACGCTCGACGGCCTGAGCTGATCAGGCGGTGAGCGACCGTCAGCCGGTCGGGCGGGGCGGACTCGATCCGGTCAGCCGAGTTGTTCGCGGGCGTGGGCGAGATCGAAGTAGTCACGCCACAACGCGACCTTGCCATCGCGCAGCACGAACAGACCGGCCACCTTCACCTCGGCCCACTTGTGCGGGAAGTGGAACCGATCGGTGCGTTCGTTCATCACGACGTCGCCGGTGGCGGCCTCGTGGTGAATCACCCACTCGATCTCCGAGCAGCCGGCGAGGAACGGTCCGAGCGAGGTGCGCACACTCTCATGGCCGAACACCTTGCCCATCGGCACGTTGTCGTACTCGACATCGTCGGTCATGTACCCCAGTGCGGTCTCCACGTCGCGCTGCTCCAGCGCTCGGATCATGGCGTTGACGGTCTCGAGTGCGGTCATGACCGGCAACGTAACCCGATGCCCGGTACCGTGCCGACCCGTGGACACCTCGAGCGCTGCCGTCGCCGGCACCGGCGCAGTCGCCGCCTGTGCGGTCGTGTCGAACTGGTGGTCCCGCATCGATGACCACCGTCGCGTGGAGCTCGTCAGCAAGCCGTTGGCAACGATCGCGATCGGTGTGCTGGCCATGCTGGTGGTCGATGACGATGTTCCCACCGGTGCCCTCGTGGCAGCCGTGATCGGCTTCATGCTCTGCCTTGCGGGTGACGTCGCCCTGCTGCCTGCCGTCGACAAGTTCGTGATCGGTCTCGCGTCGTTCCTCGCTGGTCACCTCGCGTTCGTGGTGATGTTCGTGCTCGTCGGCCTCGATCGGTGGTGGCTTGGCCTCGTTGCGCTCGTGGGCGTCGCGGCGATCGCGGTGCTCGTCGGACGTCCGATCCTGGCTGGCGCACGGTCGAAGGACCCCGGTTTGTTGCGGCCGGTGCAGGCATACCTCACGATCATCTCGTCGATGGCGGTCGTCGGGTGGGCAACGGGGCGACCGGCGGCGATCGTCGGCTCGACCCTGTTCGTGCTGAGTGACTCGATCCTCGGGTGGCGCCAGTTCGTCGCCGAGCACCGATGGATGCCGGTGGCGATCATGGTCACCTACCACGGCGCCCTGCTCGGGCTGGCCCTCACCATGGTGGGCTGACGTGCGTCGTCGGCACCCGTTGACCGGAGCGCTAGCGCTGTGCCTCGCAGCGCTGTTGGCAGCCTGCAACGGCAACCCGACGGCAAGTGCCACGGCATCGGGTTCATCGGACTCGGCGGAGCCCACCGCCGACGCCGCGACTCTCAGCGTCACATCTACACCGGCCACCGCCGTCACCCAGATCCCTGCGTCGACGTCAACATCGACCACGACCTCGACCTCGACCACGACGTCGACCACGACATCGACCACGATCGACCACGACCACGACATCGACCACGACCACGACGTCGACCGCCTCCACCGATCTCGAGCCGGCGTCGTACCCGTCCGTCGAGGCTGCGGTGTTCGGGCTCGCACTCGACAACGTGGCCGTGTCGGTCAGCATCCACCGCTCGGGAGCGGAGCCATGGGGCATGGCCGCCGGTCGGCGCGTCGACGGCCGCAACGCGACCCCCGACACGCCCTTCGTCATTGCCAGTGTCAGCAAGCTGGTGACCGCGCTGTCGATCGCCCGTCTCGTGGGGCGGGGCGAACTCACCACCGACACCGTCGTCGCGTGGACAGCCCTCGGTCTGCGCACCGATCCGCTGTGGGTGGATGTCACGGTGCGCGAACTGCTCGACCACACGAGCGGGATGCCGATCAACCGGAAGAGCTGGCTCGACGATCCTGGGCCGTGCACGATCCCGCTGCAAGAGGCCGTCGTCGCATCCCCGACCATCGCCCGCACGACCTGGCAGTACTCCAACGGCAACTACTGCGCACTCGGCCTGCTGGTGGAGGAGATCACCGACATGTCCCTCGATGAGGCCGCGTACGAGTTGGTGTTCGATCCGGCTGACGTGACCGGGCCGTATGTGTCCACCGAGGGACTGCGGCCCGACAGCGCACCGTCACCTCGTGGCGTCGCTCGCCTGGCACGTCTCGGTGGTGCAGGTGTGTGGCTGGCGTCCACCGACGATCTCGTGGCGATGCTCGACACGGTCACCGACTCGGACCTCGAAGTGCTTCGCTGGCCGGGCATCATCATCGACCAGTACGGCTGGGGTCACACGGGTACGGTCGACGGGGCCAAGGCGTGCGCATGGGTGCTCGAGGACGGCCGCACCACCGTCGCCGCAGTGGTGTCGGGATCGAGACCGGCGACGGGCGGCGCAGTGTGCGACGCAGTGCTCCCTGCCCTCGCGCACGACCTCGGCATCTGGGACGGCGACCCGACCCGCAACCCGCTCTGACGAACCGAGCGCGATGAGAGATGCGGTCGCTACCGACGCTCATCTCTCATCGCAGGTTTGGCGGAGGTCAGCTCCTGACGAGGCGACCCGGGCGGGCGCCGGTGTCGGCATCGTGGCGGCGGGTCACCACGCCGTTCACCATGGTCGCGAGGTAGCCCTGCACCGGCTGGATGAGGCGGGTGCCGCCGGCCGGCAGGTCGTGGAACGCCTTCGGCGGTGACACGGTGAGTCCCTCGAGGTCGATCACGTTGATGTCCGCGCGCAGTCCGGCGGCGAGGGTGCCGCGATCGGTCATTCCGTAGAGCGCCGCATTGCGCGACGTCTGCTTGGCCACGAGGAACTCCACCGGGATCTGCTCGCCACGGCGGCGATCGCGGGTCCAGTAGGTGAGCTGGGTGGTGGGCATCGACGCATCACAGATCAGCGTCACATGTGCACCGGCGTCACTGAGCCCGGTCACGGTGGCCGGGTGGGTGAGCATCTCGCGGACCACTTCCTGTGCCTGGTGCACATCGAGGCCGCCCATCAGCGAGCCCATCACGCGGCCGTCCTGCTCGAGCAGGAAGTCGTACATCACGCTCATGATGTCGTCGCCGGTCGCAGCTGCCCTGGCACCGAGGCACTCCGACATCTGTGGCTCGTAGTCCACCGGGTCGGCGAGCGGGTAGATGACCGGCGCAGCGTTCTGGAACAGGCTGTAGAGGTTGGCCATCGAACCGGGCTCGTCGACGCGCACGTCGTCTTCGGCCAGGATCGCTGCCTTCACCTCGGGCTTGGCCATCTCTACTACTCGTTCGCCGAGCGGGAGCGCGGCGAGACGCATGTAGGTCGGGCGCCGCAGGAACGCGTGATAGCCCGACAGGCCGGTGACGAGGCCGATCGGACGCGACGACACCTGCGGGTACAGCTGAGAGCCTGTCGCGTTCATCTCGAGGGTCTGGGCGAGGATCTCGCGGAACATGTCCGGCGGATACTCGGGTGACTGCACCAACGTGAACGTGACCGGACGGCCGCTCTCACGCGACACGATGTCCATCATCGCCAGCTCCTCGAGCGGCGAGAAGCGCTCTCCGCCAAGGGCTTCCAGCTTGCCGACCGTGCCGGACGGGATCATCTCGAACACGCCCTTGCCGGCGGCCTTCATCGCCAGCGCGATGGCACGGAGCTCTTCCTCGGGTGCGAACGTGCCGGGCACGGGTGAGCCCCACAATGAACGGTGCCCGATCGTGCGCGAGGTGCTGAAGCCCACCGCACCCGCCTCGATCGCCTGCTGCACCAGGCGACCCATTTCGGCCAGGTCTTCGGCGGTGGCGTCCTCGTTGTCGGCACCACGCTCGCCCATCACGTAGTAGCGCACCGAGCCGTGCGCGATCTGCGCGCCGATGTCGAGCGAGTACTGCCGGCCGGCGATGTAGTCGAGGTACTCGGGGAAGGTCTCCCACCGACCCCACTCGATGCCCTCGTAGAGGGCGGTGCCGGGGATGTCCTCCACACCTTCCATCAGCTCGATCAACGACTTCTCGCCGCCGGGCCGCACAGGGGCGAAACCGACACCGCAGTTGCCCATCACGACCGTGGTGACGCCGTTGCCGGCCGAGGGGTCCATCTCCTCGTCCCAGCTCACCTGTCCGTCGTAGTGGGTGTGCACGTCGACCCAACCGGGCGTGACGAGCGCACCGTCGGCGTCGATGGTGTTGGCCGATGTCTCGGTGATGGTGCCACCCACCTGCACGATGCGACCGTCGCGAACTCCGACGTCGCCGCGCACACCCGGTGCGCCCGTGCCGTCGACGATGGTGCCGCCCTTGATGACGTGATCGAGCACGTGTGTCTCCCTTTGCTTGTCGCCCGACTCTCGGCCGGTCGTTCCCCACGAGTGAGCCTACGACCACAGTCCGTTCGGGTCGGGACTGGGCGGACAGCAGCACCGAGCCGCGACGAGTCGCGATGAGTCGCGATGAGAGATCCGGTCGCCACCGACGCTCATCTCTCATCGCGAATGGGGTTGGGGTGCCCGGGTCGGGGCGGGGACGATCGTGGTGCAAGGCTGACCGGGTGCAGTACCGACCTGATGCCGCCGAGCTGCTCGATGCCGTCGCCGCGCTCTTGGAGGACGACGTGATCGCTGCAGTCCCGGCGCATCTGCAGCACCAGGTACGCGTCGCTGCCAACCTGTGCAGGATCCTGCAACGCGAAGCGCGGTGTGCCGGCACGAACGACTCCGCGGAACGTGAACGATTGGCCGCATTGCTCGGTGCGGGCGACGAACGCGATCTCGAGTCGCTGCGCGCCGAACTGAGCAACCTCCTGGACGACCCTGCGCCACTCTCCCCCGAGCTCGGGCGTTCGATCCGCGAGGCGCTGCTCGCGACGCTGCGCGCGGATCTCGCAATCGCCAAGCCCGGCTACGACAGAGCAACGGGTACACCGTGAACGCGCAGCCGTTCCCCGACCGAGCGCTGCGCGACTGGCTTCGAGACCGGTGGAAGATCGGAGCCGGCGAGCCCTTCCAGGTCGGTGTGGTGGGCCAGAGCACCGCCGGCGCTCGACGGCGCAACCTGGTGCTCGAGGTCAGTGGCGGTCCTCGGCCGGGCCGCTACGTGGCAACCGTGCTGCCAACCACCGACATCGCGATCCTGTCGATGGCCGATGAAGCTGCGATACGGACGTTGGCCCGCGAACACGGTGTGCCGGTGCCCGAAGTGATCGGGGTGTGCGTCGACGAGTCGGTGCTGGGCGGACAGTTCTTCATCAGCGAGTTCATCGGTGGTGAGACCATCCCGCGCCGCGTGCTTCGACTGGCACACGTCGAGGGGATCGGCGAGCGAATCGTGGGCCAGTTGGGCACCAGCTTTGCCCGCCTGCACGCCATCGCACCCTCGTGTGCACCGGCTGCGATGCCCGCACCTGCGAATCCGGTGGGCGCGGCGGTCGACGCCGTGCACGTCGTGATCGCCAACCTCTTGCAGCCGGAGCCGGCGTTCTCCTACGCGCTGCGTTGGCTGCGCGAACACCAGCCCACCGAGCCCGAGCAACGACGCATCGTCCACGCCGACGTGCGCACCGGCAACATCATCGTCGACCATGGCGGGCTGCAATCGATCCTCGACTGGGAGACCGCGAAGGTCGGTGACCCGATGGAGGACCTGGCCTGGGTGTGCACCCGCATGTGGCGCTTCGGCGAGGACCACTTCACGGTCGGTGGCCTCGGCACGGTCGACACGTTGCGCGATTCCTACGTGGCGGCAGGCGGCGCCTGGGACGACGACCGCTTCCACTGGTGGCGCGTGTTGGTGACGATGCGGTGGGGCACTGGACTCGCGGGCCAGGCAGCGATGCACCTCGACGGCCGGTTCTCATCGGTCGTGATGGCGGCCAGCGGTCGGCGTGTGGCCGAGCTCGCTTACGACGCGCTCACACTCATCGACGCACGTTGAGCGAACACCGGGCCTCGAGTTCGGCGGGGTTCAGCGTGGTTCAGCGAGGGTCGTCGACGTAGCGGCGCACGTTGGCCCGCTTGCCCTTGACCTTCGCGTCCTGTAGCGCGGCGATGACGTCGTCGATCGCATGCTCGGGCACGCCGACGGTGCTGAAGTGCTCGGAGATCCAGATCGGTCCGATCTGCTTGCCCACGAGGTTCGATTCGTTGGCGATCGTCCACACCAGATCCTGCGGACGGATGCCGTCCTTGCGACCGACTCCGAGGCGCAGCCGTGCGGTGCCGGCCGGCGGGCCCGAGCGCTCACCACGATCACCCTTGTCGAAGTTCCGCTCCACGCGCTCTGGACGTGCTCGGTTCTGGGCATTGTCACGCGACGGCTTGTTCGGCTTGTCGCGCTCCAAGCGGTGCGAGGCATCGGGGATCTCGCGCTCGTCGTCGCTGGCACCCGAGGCGGCATGAACGAGCTTGATCGCGGCGAGCGCCACCTCGGCGGGGTCGAAGTCCTCGAGCAGTGCGTCGAGCACGACCTCGTAGTCCTCGAGGTCCTCGGCGGCCAGGGCGTCGCGCACCTGGTTGAGCGTGTAGTCGATCTGCTTCGCGCGCAGGTCGGCAACCGACGGAACCTTCTCGATCGAGATCTTCCGCTTGGTGAGCCGCTCGATGTTGGCCAGCTGGCGCTGCTCGCGTGGCTCGGCCAACGTGATCGCCACGCCTTCGCGGCCGGCGCGACCGACGCGACCGATGCGGTGCACGTATGCCTCGGGCGCCGATGGCACGTCGTAGTTGACGACGTGGGTGAGCGTGTCGATGTCGAGACCACGGGCGGCCACGTCGGTGGCCATCAGCAGTTCGGCGGTGCCGGCGCGCACGCGACCCATCACCCGGTCGCGCTGTTCCTGGCTCATGCCGCCGTGGAGCGCCTCAGCCCGGTAGCCACGGCCGTTCATCGTCTCGGTGAGCTGATCGACCTCGTCACGCGTGCGACAGAACACGATCGCTGCAGTCGGCGTCTCGACGTCGAGGATGCGACCCAGCGCCGCTGCCTTGTGCGCGCGCTGCACGATGTAGGCGCTCTGGCGGATGCGCGGTGTGTTGGCCAGCGAGTTCTGACCGCCTTGGCCCACCTGGATGCGCTGCGGATCGCGGAGGTACTTCTTCGCGATCGAGTTGATCCGCGGAGGAATGGTCGCCGAGAACAGCACCGTCTGGCGCGCCGTTGGGGTGGCGTCGAGGATGCCCTCGATCTCATCGGCGAAGCCCATGTCGAGCATCTCGTCGGCCTCGTCGAGCACCACGATCTCCACCGAGTCGAGCTTGAGGGTGCCGCGAGCGATGTGGTCGAGTGCGCGGCCCGGCGTGGCGACCACCACGTGCACGCCGTCGTGGAGCGCGTGGAGTTGTCGACCGATCGGTTGGCCGCCGTAGATGGGCAGCACCTTGGCCCCGAGGTCGCGGCCGTACTTGTACATGGCCTCCGACACCTGCACGGCGAGCTCGCGGGTCGGTACCAGCACGAGGGCGTACGTGACGGGCTTGCCGTCCTTGGGCGGCATCCTGTTCAGGATCGGCAGAGCGAACGCCGCTGTCTTCCCGGTACCTGTGGCCGCCTGGCCGACCAGGTCACCACCCTTGAGCAGCAACGGGATGGTCTCGCGCTGGATGGCAGTGGGTTCTTCGTACCCGAGGCGCACCAGCGAGGTGAGCAACTCGGGACGCAGGTTCAGAGTGTCGAAGCCGAAAGCCTCAGCAGTGGCGTCGCTGGCCACTGCGAGATCGGGGGCGTCGGCGACGGTCGGCTCGTTCATGTCTCACCCAGGGTAACGGTGCACGTGACCTGGGCAGTCACGCGCGTCAGATGTAGTCGCGCCGCTGCAACCAGGTGAAGCACAGCCATCCGGGCAGGATCGGGAACCAGAACGTGCACAGCCGGTAGAGGAACACCGCCGGTACGGCGACGGTGTCATCGAGTCCGGCGGCCACCAGGCCCCCGATCAGCGCTGCTTCGACCGCACCCAGACCACCCGGCGTGGGTGCCGCCGACCCGACCGCGGCACCCACCAAGAACACGGCTCCCACGGTGGCGAACGGCAGGTGGCCGCCGAACGCGCGCATCGACAGGTACATCGCCATCAGGTAGCTGGTGGTCACGACCGTCGACCCACCGATCAACAACGCCAGCTTGTCCGGGCGACGGAGCACTCCGGTCATGCCCCCGAGTGCCCGGCGAAGGATTGGAAGCAGGCGCTCGACGAGCGGCCGCCGCGTCGCCGGCATCGCCATCCCCAACGCGCCGAGCAGCACGATCAGCAGAACGGTGATGATGAACCACTTCGGATCGGGCAACCGGAACGATCCGAACGCATCGCGTCCTGCCCAGAACAAGAAGCCAACCAGGAGCGACATGTGGCCCACGAGTCCGGCCAGGGTGTTCATGCCGACGCCCGCAACGGCGACAGGGCGCGAGACACCCTGCCGCACCAGGAAGCGGATGTTCAGCGCCATGCCGCCGAGGCCAGCTGGAGCGACCTTGCTCGCGAACGCCGACCCCAGCTGGGTGATCAGCAGCGGCCTGCGGCTGACGTGCTGGACGATCGCGCCGCTGAGACTGGCGGTCGCACCGAAGTAGGTGATCACCGCGGCCAGCAGCACAGCAGGGAGCCAGGCCCAGTTCGCGTCACGCACCTGATCGAAGATCTCGGGGAGGTCGGCGAACTGGGGCAGCAGGAACCAGGTGGCACCAGCCAGCACGACCAGCGTGACGACCGTCTGCCGGTTGATCCGCTGCAGCGGCTCGAGCTCCTCGTCGGTCGCTCCGTGATCCTGGGCCACATCAGACGAGGGCTCTCGTCGCCGGGCAGAACGCACACCGAGACGCTAACCGAGCCTGACGGGGGCTTCGAGTGAGATGTCACCAGTGCGTGTGAACGATGTGGGTGTGTTGCACAGCGCAGCCCTCATCACGCCACCGGCCACCGAGCCGAGGACTCGACCGACCCGACCGACCCGACCGACCCGACCGACCCGCCGAGCCGACACGTCGCCGCGGCGTGCCCACCCAACTGCCCCGACGCCTGATGCCATCGACGACTGCCATGCGTGACACTGTTTGTCGTTGCACCCCACGTGGGCGCAACGACCAGATCAGGAGTGTCGTGAGCACACCGCCAGACCAGTCCGTCGTCGACTTCCACTTCGATGTGCTCTGTCCCTATGCGTACCAGACCTCGAAGTGGATCCGCGACGCTCGCCGCCAGCTCGGCTTCACGATCAACTGGCGGTTCTTCAGCCTCGAGGAGATCAACCGTGTGGCGGGCAAGAAACACCCGTGGGAACGCGACTGGACGTACGGGTGGTCGTTGATGCGGATCGGGGCGATGCTGCGCCGCACGAGCATGGACAACCTCGACCGCTGGTACGAGCTCGCCGGCCGAGCGCTGCACGAGGACGGCAACCGCCCGCACGACCCCGCGATCGCCCGTCACCTGCTGAGCGTGCTCGACCTCGACCCGGCGATCGTCGACGCGGCGTTGGCAGATCCGACCACCCACGACGAGGTGCGCGCCGACCACGATCGGGTGGTCGCGGCCAACGGCTTCGGGGTGCCGACGCTGTTCTTCGGCGAGCACTGTCTGTTCGGCCCGGTGCTGATCGACCCACCCACCGGTGACGCGGCCGTCCGCCTCTGGCATGCGGTGACAGCGTGGACCGAGTTCCCCGATCTCTACGAACTCCACCAGCCGAAGTCGAAGCAGGCCGAGCGCCGCATCGTCGACACGTTCCGCCCCTACCTCGAGGCCAGGGATTGGGTGAGCATCAACCGTGGCGTGGTGGTCGGCTTCACCGACGAGGGATTCAAGGTGGTCGGCCCGGTCGATCGTCCACGACACGAGGAGAACCAGACATGACCACCGCACCGGTCGTCGATCAGCTGTTGCAGTGCTTTGTATCGATCGACAGACTGCTCGACGGGCTCACCGAGGAGCACTGGAACACCCAATCGCTGTGCCCTGCATGGACGATGCGAGGCGTGGTGACACACCTCGGTGGGATCGAGCACATGCTCTGCGGACTGGAGCCCGGCGCGCTCGCAGAGGCCGTTCCGTTCGCGCGTGTGGGCGAGTGGATCGATGCCGTCGAAGGTGTGAGCACGCCCGACCTCCTGGCGCGCTACCGCGAGGTGATCGCCCGCCGGACGACCGAGTTGGCAGCGCTCACCCAGGCCGACCTCGACGTCGCAGGGATGACCCCGGTGGGCCCCGGCACCTACGGCCGGTTCATGAACATCCGGGTGTTCGACCTCTGGGTGCACGAACACGACATCCGCGTTCCCCTGCACCTGCCGGGTCATGAGAGCGGCCCCGCTGCCGAGACTGCCATCGGTGAGATCGAAGGATCGTTGCCGTACATCATCGGCAAGTTGGTGAAGCTCCCCGATGGCATGAGCATCACGATCGAGCTCACTGGACCAGTCAGACGCACGTTCCATGTCGCGGTCGAAGGTCGCGCCAAGCGAGTGGCGACGCTCGACGCCGCGACCGTCGTGCTGCGCACCGACTCATCCACCTTCGCCCTCCTGGCCTGCGGCCGGATCGACCCTCAGCGCCCGATCGACGATGGTCTCATCACCTGGACCGGTGATGCGACGTGGGGCGAGACCGCGGCCCGCAACCTCGCCTTCACGATGTGATTCGCGAGGTGGCCGGCCTCGAGCACCACCGAGTCGCTGCCCATGCCGACCCACGGTGCCACCCGGCGGGCACACCGGTGAGCGCCTTCATGGAAGGGATCAGGGTGTCGGCGACCAGCCGTCCCACTACCACAATGACGGCGATCCGCACCCTGGACGTGTTGGACGACGAGTTTGGCCGGATCGTCCAGGTGGCGATCGCTGCTGAGCGCAGTCGCGGGGTGGTTCGTCGCCGCCGACCGAGGATTCCCCGTTCCCGCCTTGCTGGAGATCTGAACCGATCGGACGTGACGGTCGCCCTACGATCCGGGGATGGTCATTGAGCCGGACGACTGGGACTTCGATCTCGACGACGACGCACCCGAGTCCGTGATCCGCCGCAGCCGCGCCGTGCGCTGGACCGCCGTCCTGGCCGTCGCCTCGTTCGCCCTCGCCGGTCTGTCATCCCTGTCCCGCTGGTGGTGACCTGATCACCGCCCTGACGACTTTGCTCGGCGGGTGTCAGGCCCGCGTGCGGCGGTCGTTCACCGACACCACCACGGCAGCGATGCCGACGGCGACGAGCGCCAGCGCGATGCCGACGATCTGCATGGTGTCGGAACCGGTGGCCGGCAGGCCCCCGGCCCGGGCGGTCGTGCTGGCCGTGCCGCCGGCGGGTGAGCTCGCCACCTGGCACGCCAGATAGCCCTGGAGATCGAAGACGCCGTTCACGGTGAACTGGTCGGCCAGGCACTCGGCGCGGGCCGCTGCAGGCGACAGCACGACGGCCACCAGGAACGCCGCGAGGCCCATCGCAGCAATCGTCAGCGTGAGCAGCTTCTTGTTGAGGAAAACAGTCATTGCATGGACTCATTTCAGATCGTGTTGTCCCTCCCCCAAGGGACATCGTCTGGATTCTATCAAGTCGAACACGGTGCGTGAACGCCCCTGATCCCGGGCATCGCGTCGACGTTCGCGGATCGACAGGCGGATCGACAGGGTCACCACAGCGATCAACGAGCCGATTTCAGCGGCGAGCGTGAACGGCGTCGCCACGTTCCACACCGGTCCACCGCCACGCGGCAGGACCAGCACACCCCGTTCATCGATACGTGCGGCGCGCCACCCTCGGCGCCACCCGCCGGTCCCGGGCCGGAACCAGGTGATCTCGGTGTGCGCCGACATTCGGGCGAATGCAGGACCGACGCTGTCGGCGCTCACCGGCTGGCCGTCCGGGGTGAGCGCTGACGCGACCCAACGCTCGTTGCGGTACAGCGCGATGTCGGCGGCGAGGACCGTCGGTTCCATCGACGGGTCGGTGCGCACGCCCGCACCCGGATCGGGCAGGGATGTGGTCAGGATCACCACCCATCTCACCCCCAACGAGGCGAGATCCGCACTCATTGGGACGCCGCGCGCCAGGCGATCGACCAGCGTTCGAGCCGTTGGCTCTCGGGCGTCACCCACCTCTTGGATGCCGGGTTCGACCGGCCGATCGGTGCCGCCGCCCAGGCCGTTGTCCGACGACGACAGCACGTCGCCACCCAGGAACAGCGGCACAGGGTTGAGCACTCGTCGCACGGCACCACCCCCGACCGAGAGGTTGAAGTACTGGTACCAGGGCAGCACCAGCACGGTGCCCGGCTCGGAGCGGACTGCGGTACGCACCTCGCGCCACGATGCAGGGAGCGGATCGGCGGCCAGGCGGCCGCCGAAGCCCCAGGCGGCCGGCGTCGCGAGCGCACACGCGATCGCCACGGGCAGCATCAGCGCAGAAGCGGTGAACTTCCGCCATCGGACGCGGCCGCGGCACCATGCGCTGCACCGCTCGGCACCGAGTGCGGTGCAGGGAGCGAGCCACACCAGGTGGACGACGAGCATGCGTTGGCCATCGCGCCAGACGCCGGCCAGCAGTTCGTCGTCGATCCACCTGAACACGGTGGACACACCCCCCAACGCCGACGCTGCAGCGACGATCCAACCCACCGCGCCGATCGTGGCGATGGTGCGTCGCACGTCACCCGGCAATGATCTGGTGCCGAACACCGCCAGGACCAACAGGAGTGCGCCGGTGATGGACACCAGCAACCCCGAGCCCCCGACTTGGAAGTAGCCGTTCCAGAACCCTCCACCCGCTGAGAGTCGCGCCAGGCCGGTGAACCCTCGCGCGGCCGTCGGGAACGACTCGGTCCCGGCCATGTCCACCGGCGACGTTGCCGCCACGAGCAGACCCGGCACCAACCAAGCCGCCTGCGCAGCGACAGACACCGCGATTCTCGCGACGGGGCGCTCGAGTCGACCGACGACGCAGCCGACGACCACGACGACGACGGCGACCGACCCTCCGAAGTGACCCGCCATCCCGAGCGCGAAGCACGCGAGGTAGGTCGGCGCGAGGCGTCGGCCCGGCCGCAGCAGGATGAGCAGCACCCACGGCAGCACCGCATGGGGCACGGTGACCATGAAGTGACCAACGAGCGACCGCGTCAGGATGAACGGGCTCAACGAGTAGAGCGCACCCGCACCCGCCGCTGCGAGCGAGCTCGACGTCGGCGCCAAACGCTCGACCAGCCGCACCATCCCCATCCACGCGGCCACGATCACGCCGAACATCAGCACCTTGCCGACGATCGTCGCCGGCACCACGAGCGACAACCATGCGATGACCGCCCACATCGGCAGTCGTCGCGGCAACTCGGGTCCGAGCCCCCAGAATCCGGCCGGGGTGTCGAGGCGCGGCGGCAACACGAGATCGAGGTTGAACACGACGCCGGGCCGAAGCACCGGACCGAGCACGATCAGCGCGACGACCGCGGGGATGGCCCACTCGGCGGCGACTCGCACTCGTTGTCGGAAACTCCTGTTGCTGGGGGTGACCTCGATCGCATCCATCACGCGGTCTCCGCAGCCTGACGCGCAAGGTGTCGATCGGCTGCGACCGGCATGCCCCGACGTCGACCCGAGGACACGGTACCCAGCGCGGCAGCGACGAATCCGAGCATCCACGTGAGCGACGACAGCTGGCGAACGAGGCCGAGGATCCCGTCGTCACGGACGAGTGCCGCCAGCCAAGGTGCCGACACGAGCCAAGCTGCGACGACCGTGACCACCGATGACGACACCAGATCGTCGATCCGACGTTGGGCGAGCCGCCAGACCACGACGAACAGGGCGAGGAGGGCAGCCGGTTGAGCGAGTACCGCTGCTCCGACGAGCAGGCCTGCCACGCAAGGCGAGCTCATCCCTGGAGAACGGTCGACCACCCAGGCGGCAGCTGTCGCCAGCACCAGCGCGACAGCGGCCGGGAGCGCAGGGCCCCACAGACCGAGGACCACCGCGACCAAGAGCCCGGCCCGGGTGGCAGCTGCGGTCGACCCGTGCGACCACTCGCGGGCGAGCAGCGCCACGAGCGCCACGGTGGCGGCGACGGCGAGGAACACGAACACATCCGCGCGTCCGGGGGCGAAGGCTGCCAGTACGGCCGGCAGCGGTGGTGTCCGGCGGGCGACGGGACCCGACACCCCGTCCATGGTGAAGCCGATGCCGAGACGCACGTTGCGTACCAACGCGGCGGGAACCCCCTCCCGATCGGGCCGCACCGCGGCGGCAGCCCCCGACGCGATCGCGGTGCAGCACACCAGCACCCAAGACCGAACCCGACGCTGGCTCGGCCTCGACCGACCCTCGTGTCGACCGGCTGTCGCAGTGTCGACCTGGACGGGCGCGTCTTCGCGACGGATTCGCTCGAGCCCGATGGCGAAGCATGACGTCGCGAGCAGGAACACCATCGCCAATCGCGCCAGCGTGCTCGGTGCCCATCGTTCCCGCGGGTAGAGGATCGACACGGAACCGGCCAGCAGCGCGGACTGCACGCTCGCTGCAGCGAGGAGCGCAGGAGCCGCCACGCCAGACACTTTGAGGAGCACCGGGAACAACCGCACCAACACCGTGATGATCGCTCCAGCCACGAATCCGCTCGATCCACCGATCACGAGACCCAGCACCGGTACGAGCAAGAGCGCGACCACCTGCGCCGTCACGCCTCTTGATCGTCCGACGAAGTAACCGTCGAGCGACGGCCTCAGCGACGGCCCCAGCGGCTCCACCATGGGTGACCGCTCCACGGTGAGCGCCGGCGCCACAGTCGGCGATACCACGGCTCGCTGCATTGCCGACCGCCGACCGAACACACTTCCGGCGACGATGAGCATCGAGCCCGCCGTTCCCAGGAAGGTCAGCACGAGTGACCGTCGCAACCAGCGAGCACCCGCGTACTCCACGTCGAACGACGTCTTCCCGACGGATTCGAAGGTCCAGGCGTTGACGCCATCGCGTTCGTGGGCCGCGATCCGCTGCCCGTCGACGACGAGTTCCCACGAAGGGTCGAACGACATCCGCGAGACGACCGTCACCGTGCCCATCGTGTCGACCTGTCCGGACCAGAGATCCGGCGACTGGACCAGCCATGTCACCGGGGTTGCGATGGCCGTCTCAGCCGGCCGACTCCACGTCTCGGGCAGGAGGTGCAGCTCGTCGACCGGGCTGCCGGGCGATGTCCGCAACAGGTAGGTGCCGGTGGTGAGACCCAACCGGTCGCAGGCGGCGAACGTGACCGGCCGGCCCGACACCACGTCGGCGATCGAAGCGTCGAGACGGACCAGCACGGCATCGCCCGTTCCCCCGTCCCGACCGATCCGAATGCCCAGGTCGACGCACGCAGCGGTGGTGCGATGCGAAGGATCGATGCCGTTGGTGAGATCACCGACGACCTCGATCTCCGAGATCCGTACCTGGTCGGGTTCGAAGCCACCACCCGAGTCGATCGACACCGCTGACACTCGGACGCTCGACGCGACCACATCGTCGGGGAGGGTGAAGGTGGCGACCCGCGTACAGGTGAGCACCCCGCGTCCCGAACACGTCGGGTCCTGCGTCGTGGCGTCGTATCGTCGGCCGGCGACCTCGAGCCGCAACTTCGAGATGCGCGCGGTGCCGACGTCGTCGGGGATCGATACCGACACGCGCTGGAGGGTCTGTTCGGGAAGGCGGACCGTGACCCCCACCTCCGGCCGTGCCGCGCCCCGCCATGCCGTGGTCGGATCACCGTCGAGCACGAGCATCGCAGGACCGTCGATCTGGGCGCCAGGATCACGATCGCCGATCGCGATCACGGGCGAGCCGACGACGACCGCGATCATCTCGTCCGAAGCAGCTGCGGTGGCGATCATGGTGCCGGACACGTCGAAGCGATCGTCGTGGGTGACATCGAAGCGGCGGTTCAGCGCGACCTCTTCGTCGTACGCCGACGAGACGAGCAGCGACCGGGCCGACGAGATCGGGCGAGCGACCCTGCGGAACGTGTACGCGGTGGGCGTCGACGCCACCGCATCGCTCGTTGTCACCCCACGCGTGGTCAGATCGGTCGGCGACCGGATGTACTCGACGAGGTCGAGGTCGTCGACCCCGATCTCGGCGATGCCGATCTCGCCGTCGAGCGACTCGATCTGGGTGACGGACACGCGGATGGTCGTGGTGGTGACCTGCGGCGAGAACGACACTTCGGCGATGCCGTCGTCGGCCACCGTGACCGGAACCCTGCTCCCGTCGGAGAGCTCGATCTCGAGGCGCCGCACTGTCGGCAGACCGTCAGCGGACATCGTCGACAGGATCGTGAAGCGACCGATTCTGGTCGGTTGTCGCAACGTCACCTCGAGTCGTGCGCCCGGGCCGGCCAGACCCGTGGACGGCACCGCCCACGCCGTCCCCGGGTCGCCGTCGAAGGCCAGAGCCGGACGTCGATCGGTGCGGTTGCCGCCGAGGCGAACACTCGACCCGGTGATGGCCACCGCGTCGGCGTACCACGCAACCGACTCGGCCCCCGGGGTGTCGGCGAACACGGCCCGCGGTGGGCGGTCGAGCACCTGATCCTCGGCCAGCGTCTGCGAGAGTTGGGGCTCGTGGTGCAGCAACGTGAGGACTCGTCGCCGCTCGGTATCGGTCACCACGATGCGCCCACCGTCACGGAGCTCCGCTTCGAGGTCGCTGTCGGAGAGCGCGCCCGACGCGAGCAGGCTGGTGGTGTCAGTGAGAACGCTGGCCCTGGCCAGTCCAGGCCAGCTGTACGCGTCGCCTGCCACCACCACCGAGTCGTCGCGCCCGACAGTGGCGCTGACGAGCCCTTCGGCGTCACGTACGCGGTAGATCTCGACCGCAGGCAACTCGCGCTCAGCGGACGCCTCGGTAGAGGCGTCCAACGGGTAGACGGTGGTGCCAGCACCGGGCGGCCCGAAGCTGGCGACGAGCTCGAGATCGGCGTCCGTCCGCAGGTCGTCGAACGCGATGGGACGGGCGGTGTTGATGCGGCGCCAGTCGGTGTCGTTGCGGATCACGATCTCGGTGATGCCGAGTCGACGTGCCATCGGCCCGATGACACCGGGCCGGTAGTTCGGCGACTGGGCGGCGAGCGTGATGGCGTCGAGTGCTGCGTGTCCCGGTCGTGTCGACAGCATCCAACCGGTGGCGGTCGCATGGGGACGGTTCAACAGGGCGTCGAAGATGTCGTCGCCCACGTAGCCCCACCTGTAGCGGGCCTGGGACACCGCAGGCACGATGAGGGAGCGCCCGCCTTCCGGGAGCTGGTCGAGATACGAGATGGCGTCGTGCCAGTACTCGGGCACCGATCCGACGCGCTCGTCGGGATGGTAGAGCGAACCGAACGCGAACGGGAATGCCGAGGTGATGATCACGACGCCGATCAGCACTCGAGTGACCGCGCCGGCCGCCCGCGATCGGGCCTGCGCCGCCCGCGCCACCTCGACGATGCCGACGGCGGCAAGCACGGAAGCACCGATCACGAATCCGCCGCCGGCCTTGTAGGTGTTCCGCAACGAAGTGAGGACTGCGTTGTGCTCGAACAGCCAGAGCACCCCTCGACCGATCGGGGCCGCGTCTGGCGCTGCGAAACCCCCGACCATCAGCACGATGGCAACGGCCATCATCACCCCGAACAACAACCGGGCGCGCCAACGTGCCCGCCACACGACGACGAGTGCGATCACCGGTACCACGAAGGTCGCGAGCACCACAGCGGGCCGGTCGAAGTAGGTCAGGGTCTGCGGCTTCGTGGGGCGGCCGTCCTCGCGGAAGTACGACAACCAGTTCCCGAGCCCTCGCCACGACTCCGACCAGGACGACGACACGGCCGACGTGCTCGGGAGCTCTGTGGCGACGAGCCGCGCTTCGAGCGAATCGGCCGCGCCAAGGGTCTTGACCAGAGCCCAGCTGGCGGTGGCCAACGAGAGTGCGACGGCGCGGGTGAGCCACCCGGCGACCCTGGTCCACGTGGACGAACGGTCGACGATCACCGAGTAGCACCCGACCACGATGATCACCACGCCGACGTACATCAGCCCCGGCAGGTCGCCATTGCCCGCGAACAGCACCAACAGCGCGAACACCGCGGCCCATGCCCACGGTCGGGTGCCTGTGATCCCGCGGTGGAAGACCACCACGAACCACGGACACATCGCCACCATCAAGAACAGGTTGGTGGGAAGGAGGAACGACGCAGTGAACGGGTTGAACATCGCGAGCAGCCCGGCCACGACGTGCTCGGCGCCCACGGTCGGCCGGAAGTCACGCAGGAGCACCACGACACCCAGCCCGAGCAGCACGAGGCAACCGGCGTGGAACGATCGCTCGGCCACTGCGGTCGACAGGCCGAACGATCGGGCGACGGCGACCGGCAGCGTGGTGCCGATCCAGACGTCGTCGCGCGGCGCTCCGAGACCTCGTGTGCCGTCCCACGTCCAGAAGGCACGAGAGAGCCCTCGCCACGGGCTCTCGTACTGTTCGTACCTGTTGTCAGCGACGTACCGGATCGGTCCGTTGGTGAACACCGCCAGCGTCGCCAGCGCGGTGTAGAGCAGCGCCACGTAGGACAGCGCGCGTCGATCCGATCGAGCATCCCGGGCACGAGCCGGCGTCGCCGTCGCGGCGAGCCGGGCCCAGGTCGGGATGGACCGGGCTCGCGTCATGTGGCCTCTTGGACCACCGCGTCGTCCCAGGTGCAGGTCTCCATCGCGCCTCCCCGAGCCATGAACCCGACCTTCGTACCGCCCTCGGCCGGATCGACGACGATCGACGTTCGGTACAGACCGGCCACGGCAGTGACGATGGACGGTCCGACCTCGAGGGTGACGGTGACGTTCGGCGCAGGCACGTCGGCCACCGTGCCGACGACGCGCTCGTTGCCGTCGACCACTTCGACGATGTTCCACACGCCGAACCCACTGACCCGTAACAGCGCCAGGTAGTTGTCGGGATCGCGGTATCGCACGGTCAGACCGCACAGGCCGGCCCCGCCCACGAGCGCTGCGATCGAGACGTCGCTCGATCCCGTGTCTGCGACGACGGCGTTGAAGAACGGGTCGGGCTCCGCCACATGGACGACGCCGATCTCGATCGCCCACGCGCCGCGATCGCCCTTCCACGTCACGCCCGGTCCGTCTCCCAGGCTGTTCGACGCCGGCCGTTGAAAGGTGTCGATGAAGACGGGCGAGAACGCAGCGACGACCGTCTCCCCTCGCTGTTCGGGATTCTCGCTCATCACGTACGAGAAGATGGCAGCGACGGCGATCACGAAGAGGGTCCCGACCAGGATCTGCCACCCACCCGAGGACTGGCGACCGGAGCCCGCGATCTCCGTCGGTCCTGCTTGTTCTGAAGGTGCGCTCACGCCGATGTTCCCAACCGCTGCTCGGTGCGGGACGCAGCGAGCCGGCGTCGGGCGATGGTGTCGTACAGGCGCATGGCGGGCATCTCCACGAGACGGTGGCTGAGGAACGCCAGGGGAATGGTGACGACCACGACGACGGTCGTGAGCACGAGCACGCGCAAGTGGGGCGCTGCGTCGAGGAACAGGTCGTGGAACCACAGCATCACGACGGGGTGCCACAGATAGATGCCGTAGGACACGGCGCCGAGCGCGACGAACCTCCGCCCCGCGAGCACTCGCAACACGCGTTGGTCGGGGTTGCCGAGCACGGCCGGCAGCACGAGAAAGAAGGCCGCAAGGCCCTGGAAGAAGAACCGCCACGACATCTGTGCCGGGTTCTCGTCGCGGGCGAACAGCAGTTGATCGCCCTTCAGCACGACGATGGCCAGATAGGCCGCGGCGGCGCACGTCCAGCAGGCTCCGGCGTGGTCGGCGAACGCCTTGAACTTCGCCGGGATCGCTCCGCCGTTGGTGCGCCACACGTCGAGCGCAGCGAGGAGCATCCCGAGCGCGAACCAGTCGAAGAACGACGGCATCCAGTTGCGGGAGACGAAGGGAGCCTCGGTCCAGTGGTCCCTCAGCATCCGGTATCCGTAGGCGACCAGGACCAGGACCACGAGGCCGGCGAGGTGCACGTAGAGGCGCTGGGCGACCAGGGGCCGACGCCTCGCGATCCGGTCGACGATCAGGGCGTACACCGGGAGGAAGAGGTAGAACGCGATCTCGACGGTGAGGCTCCACGACACGTAGAGCCCGGTGAGCCAGACGTTGTCGGTGTTGTACGGGTCGAGCAACAGGAACATCGCGAACGGGGATCCGGGCGCCCGCGCCGTGTCGCTCGCAGCGAAGGCCCAGAACACGAGTGCCACCCAGTAGCCGGGGTAGATCCGCAGCGCGCGGTCGGGTGAGGAACGTCGGCGCGTCGGGGAGCGGCCTGGCCCGCAACGAGGCAGCGACGAATCCTCGATAGTTGACGAACCCCGAGAGCACGAAGAACACTGCGACCCCGAAGTTGCCGAGGTTGTCGGCGAGGTGCGCACCGGGCTGCGCGTTCGTGATGAACCCGACCTCGCCTGCAGTGTGCGACACCACGACGGCGAGCGCGGCCACAGCGCGGTAGCCGTCGAGCGCCGACACCCGCCGCTCGATCGGATCGACGCCCGTGACGGCGACCGCGGCGGCGACCGGGGTGGTCGCCAGCATCGTCGTCGACGTGTCGGTCTGCATGGTCGTCTCCCAGCGCCTGCTCAGCCGGTCGTTTCATAGAGCAGCCCGAGACTGAAGTCACGCACGCACACGCTGCCATCGAGCACACCGAACTCGATGTGGTCACCCAGACCCGACAAGCCGAACGTGAACGAGCCCTCGGGCTGTTCGATGGGGACGCCGACTGCGTTGTCACCCAGCGAGGTGACCAACAGCGTGGGCGACGTGGTGCGGTAGGTCACCGTGGCGTACCAATCCCAGTCGTACACCTCGACCGGAAGATCGACCCGTGCGGTCTCGCCAGCCTTCACCGACGTCAGGCAGTCCTCATCCTCCGGCCGCTCGACAGTGACGCCTCTCACCTCGACCGGCACGATGTGTCCGTCGCTCGTCGCGATGTGTGGTTCCGCTGCTGCATCGACGAACAAGAACCGGTCGCTCACCGGCGCGAGCACTGTCTCGGAGGTGTTGTCAGGAGTGAACAGGGCGTTGACGACCTCGCTGGGTGCCGGCTGGCTGAGGATCTCGACGGGGCGATCGGAGGCCTCGGTGCTGGCGAGGGCGTTGTCGACGTACGCCTCGCCGGGCGCTGTCGCCACGACATCGACCAATCGCACCGACGACACCATGGCCGAGGCGACCAATGCGGCGATGGCCACGGGTACCACCCGGCGGGCCGCGGTGGACCCAGTCAGTACGGCGGGCAGCTGGATGCCCTCGCGAACGACGTTCGTGCGTTCGTCGGTCACGTTGCGGAGCAAGGCGAGGCCGACCACGAGCATCGTGGGTGCTACGGCGTCGGCTGCGTAGCGAGGCACGAGCCCGGTGATGGGGCCGAGCACGCCGATTCGACCAATGGCGAGGGCGGCCAGGCAGCCCACGAGGTAGACGGCGAGCACGCCCCAGAACCTCGCGACGTGCGGGCGGCGCACCACCGTCCACACCACGAGGGCGACTGCGGCCAGACCGGTGATCAACACCGCTGTCGACGACGGTAGGGCCAGGACCGAGTTCTTCCCCACGGTGAGCCACGACCACGGGCCACCGAGCGCACTCGGCACAAGGCCGTGCATCACCAGGTTCCACGTCGCGCCGCGCACCTCGTCGGCCGTGGCATCCGGGATCGGACCGATGTTCGAGTTCGACGTCGCATAGACGAGGCCCCAGATCGCTCCAACCAACATCAGGACCAACAGGGGCTTCCTGGCCGAGCGCCAGCGCTCCCGCACCGTGGTACCCGCCCCCTCGACGACCGGCACTGCGAGGCAGAGTGCCATGGCGAACGGGACGATGAGGATGGCCTTCTCCGCGAACAGCAGCGTCACCGCCAGTCCGAAGCCCGCGAGGGCGGCGTCGGGGTTTCCCCGACTCCTGACCGCTCGTTGCAGCAAGAGGAGCACTCCGGGGAACCCGACCGACAGCGGCAGCAGCTGCATCGCCGACGCCCACCACATCGTGGCGTCGAGCACGAGGGGGTTCCAGACCAGGGCCGTGAGGACCACCACGACGACAGCCCGATCACCGAGCAACGATCGATACAAGCGCCACGAGAGCCACCCGGCAGCGAGCTGGAGGACAGCGCACCACACAACGATCGGCCACCACGACGCACCGAAGACCGCCTGCACGAGCCACGCCTCGGCAAATGCGCCGGGCATGAGATGGCCGTCGTGGCGGGCGAAGACGTAACCCAGATCGAAACCGGTGGTGGCCGCTCTCCATCGGAAGATGAAGTCATCGCCCTTGAACCATGTTGAGGCGAGCCACGCCGAGCGCGCGACGACCGCAGCCACCACCACGATCCCTGCGGCGCGTGACACCCATGACGTCCTGCCGACGTGCATTCCTCGTCGAATTCCCACCACATCCCCCCGTGACCGGGGATTCTGTCAGATCGAGCGGCGGACCCCATCCTGGGACCACGTGTTCACACGGTCGACGCCCCCAGGGCCGCCAACAACCCTGCGAGCGTGGTGGGGGCGAGCCATCCGTCGAGCTCACTCATCGCGCCGGTCCGCCCATCGTCGAGGCACGCGTCGCGCAGTGCGGTTCGAGCCGTGCTCGTGGTGGCGCCGGTCAGTTGCGCCCGGGCGTGATCGATCGCTTCCGGTGCCGAGATGACGGCGCGCAAGCCCAGCGCGCGCAGACGGTCGTCGACGAGGTCCTGCCACGGCGCGGCGAACGCGAGGTCGCTGTCGATCACCGATGTGGGCGACGGTGCCGTGCCTTCCTCACCCGAACAGCCCACACTGAGCACGACGGCTCCGGCGAGTCCTGCGCCGAGGAACTCGCGTCTCGACCACGAACCACTCCGAGCTCTCATCATCGCCTTCATCGCCGCCATCGCCATCGCCGCGTCAGGCTCGCAAGTGCTCCGCCAGGCGGACTGCCATGGCGACGATCGTGAGCGTGGGGTTCGAGAAGCAACTCGACGGAAAGGTAGCGCTGCCGGCGACGTAGAGGTTGGGGAGCGCGTGGCAGCGGCCATCGGCGTCGACCACACCGTGGTCGGCGCTCTCGTGCATGCGCACTCCACCGAGATGGTGCCCACCGCCGGTGACGGGCTGTGACACCGTGGTGTCGTCGTCCACATACAGCGGGCCGAACCCCTGGGCGATGAGCTCACCGCTGATCAGCCGGCGTGCCGTGGCGATGTCGGTGAGATCCTGGCGATCGACACGCCAGTCGAGCCCGGCCCGCTTTGATCCGAGGTCGTCGAGCTGGTCGGAGAGGAACACACGGCTCGTCGGCTCGACGCGGGGCTCGGCCCGTGCGTACACCTCGATCCCGGTGGTGGGGGCCGGTTCGACCAGCTGCCACGCTGCGTTGATCTCGTCGAGCATCGGCAGGTCGCCGACCATTGGTGGGAGCACGCCGAGCGTGAACGAGATGTTGGGCAGATCGTTCGCTCTGGCGGCCTCGTGTGAGAGGCCGAAGCCCATCCGGAACGGTGTGCCGTCGATGTCGGGGAGGAACTGCGAGAGCGCGGCGAAGCGACGATCGGCGAACGCAGCCTCGTCGCAGCGCAGGACACCGACCGGCGCGTGAGGATGGTCGGCGAACCCGACACCCAACATCGAGCTGCGCCCTAGTGCCGCGACACCGCCGGCCTGGGCGATGAGCAGCTGTCGCACGTTCTCGATCGCGCCGCCAGCGAGCACCACGGTGCCGGCGGACAGACGATGGAGGTCGCGCTGATCGGTCGAGACGGTCACGTGCGAGACCTGTCGCCCCCGCACCTCGAGTCCGACGCAGTTCGCGCCCAGCAGCACCATTGCATCGGCGTCTTCGAGGTCTGCGATGTATCGGGTGCCGAAGCGCACGGGACCGTTCCACGGTGCGTTCGGTGGCGCGTCGTTCGAGAACCGCCAGGTCATGGTTTGCATCAGGTCGGTCGCGACCAGCGGTGGCTCGATGCCCGCGGCGGCACACAGGGTTGTCGCGTCGTATTCCACGCGTCCGAGCCCACACCACTCGTGCGCCCGTTCGTAGTAGGGGTCGAGTTCGGAGCGGTCGAACGGCCAACCCACGTCGCCGACCCCACGGCGGGGCGCGAACACGTTGGCCTCGAGCGGACGGCACCATCCACCCCAATGACCGGTCGTGCCCCCGAGGTACCGCAGTCGAAAGGCGTCGAGCGGTGGGTACTCGAGTCCGGGGCCGAGCGTCAGTGGTCCCTGGTACCGGCTCTGCGACAGCGCCGTGAGATCGCGATCGCCACCTTCGAGCACCGCGACGCGCTGCCCCGATCCCTCGAGCTCCAGTGCAAGCGTGATCCCGGCCGGACCTGCGCCGACGATCACCACGTCGAACGCCAAGTCGCCATCGGGTGCGTACAGGGAGAACTGCTCGATCATCGCCCCTCCGCCCGGCGTTCGTCGGCTCGGTCGCTGACGTTACGGGTGCCCGCGTCAGAACCTCCCATCGTGGAGCCCAAGTGTCCCGAGACGACAAAGGCACCAGCCTCAGCTGGTGCCTTCGATGACTACGTGGGCGAGGGGGGACTTGAACTCTGATGGACCATGTCCGCTGGACGTTCGCCGACGTACACCCTGTGCCGTCTGAGCTGGTGCTTCGCGAATCGTCGTGTTGAACCGTGCTGATCGATATCGCCCGATTTCTACCCGTCCGGTAGAAGATCCGGTAGAAGCAACACACCCACAGGGCGCTAGTCGGCGACCCTGCTGTGGGAGGCCGGTCTTCCGGCCGGAGATCACAGTTCGGCAGCGGCGGGCCCCGCTACCAAAGCGGCCGGCCTGTCGCTGTCTTCATCGCGCTGTTCACGCGGCCACCGGTCTTGCTCGCAAGTGCCTTGACCAAGTCGTAGTACTCGACCACATGCGTCTTTCGGACGCTTCGCAACGCCTTGCCTCGGTGGGCGATCTCGCCTCTCAGCGTGACGAAATGATCGAGCCGGTTCGAAGCGGCCGTAGCGGACATTCCGTTCACGCGCCAGGCGGCGGAGATGGTGCCGACGCCGATGGCCTGGTCGAACAAGTCGTTGATGTTGGCTGTTTTCGGGGTGTTGAGCTTCCGATCGCGATCCTTCTTCAGATGATCGAGGCGCGCCGTGAGGACCTCTCGCCAGCCGTCGCCTGCGAGCCTCCAGACCGCAAGGTCATGAGGGTCTCGGGTGAGTTCGCTGGCAATCTGTCGGCGCAACGGAATCGGCAATTCGCCTGATGCGCCGGCGTGCACAACGAGATGCTGCAGTGCCTCCGCAGCCAGATCTTCGCAGTACGCCTCCCAGAATGCCGTGATCAGGACGATCGCCGACTTGTTTAGAACCTCAAGGCCGTATCGCCGACCGGGGCCTTGCCCGCCGACTTCGGCATGCAGTTGAAGTAGCCGATCTACATCCTTCCCACTCTCATCGAATGCCTTCCTCGCTGCGCTTGACACCGTCGAGTACCGCCCTTTCTGCGCTGAGAGAACCGTGAGCCTGCGTATCTCGTCGTTCCAACGCCTCGTGTCTCGCACCAACCGTCCGAGGACATCGCAGTCGAGGATGGGAACGTGAATCTACTCTGGGCCCCCGTGGGACAGCGCGGAGATGAGACCGGGCAACGCCAGCGAGCCGCATCCATCGGATGGAGGCTCTCGTACCTTGCGATCCTGTCGATCGGACTGATCCTCTGGGTGGCCGCGAAGGATGTGCGGATCGATATGACCGTCCCCGCAGGACTTTGGTTCGGGGTCGCCGTCTATCTCATCGTCGCAGCGCTGTTCATCGAGCCGTTCTACTCAGGCGGGTCGGCCTCGCTGGCGAACGCCGTGGCGGTGATCTTCGCGTTCGTGGCCGCTGACATCCGCCTGCACAGCGTCTGGTGGATGTTTCTGATTGGGGCGGCAGGCGTCTCGATCGCGCTTGGCATGGCCGGATATCTCCATCCCGATCGTGACGTGAAGGGGTGGCCATCCGAGTTCCAACGACTTGGTCAGCGACTCGGTTCGTGGAGGCTCCTGGGTACTG
This sequence comes from uncultured Acidimicrobiaceae bacterium, assembly GCA_963791635.1. Taxonomy (GTDB): domain Bacteria; phylum Actinomycetota; class Acidimicrobiia; order Acidimicrobiales; family Ilumatobacteraceae; genus VFMC01. The sequence goes on along the minus strand of CAWBTC010000008.1, from coordinate 65,868 downwards.
CTTGGCTCGTATTGACCCTGTTCACCTTCAATGCGCCGTTCTCCGTGCAATGGCAGATGGGCGCTGTGACTCTGCTCACCCTCCACTCGCTCTCGTTTCTGAGCCCCATCGCGCCATCACGAGCTGTATCGGGCGCCGGGACAGTGATGCTGAAACACTTCGGCCAACAGCCCTCTATCTGCCTGTGGAGCTAACCATCTGTGCCACACGGGGGCGACTCCCACCAGTCGGCGAGATCGTGCGCGCCGCGGTTCGAACACCGTCGAACTCGGCATCGTCGTCGGTCACATCGTTGACGGCGGAGTGAGTAGTGCACGTGTCTTCATGCCGGGGGTGTCTCGACTCCTGACCGACGAGCGGGCTTTCGAGCAACTACGGCTGTCCTTGGCTGACGTCGAGACAGCACCGGAATTGGAGAGTTTGCAAACGACGCTCCGTCGGGCTGACGTCCAACTGATCGGCCACCTGACCGAGGGCTCCACGATTGGCACAGCCCTATTGGAGCTGCAAAGCGGCTCCGTGGTTGAGTTCGGCCACGTGGTCTGGACTTCGGGTGACGCTGGCGTGGTCTTGTGGCAGGTGGTCGAAGCGGCACTTGTTAAGGAAACCTGGGCAGGCGACAGTCGGCGTGGGGCGAAGGCAACGCTGCTGCAACTAGGGGTGTGGGACGAGCAGTTGCGGGGATTTCGCCAATCCCGCACGAGCCCAGGGCTCTACACGGCAGTGTTCTCGGGCGGCCTCGCGATTCCGAACCCGGCCCCCGTCCCTGGACTTGCGAACATCGCGTCGGTGAAAGGTTCCAACTACCCGACCTACATCGACGTAGGTGTCTTGGGCCTCCACCATGCCGCCGTGCTCGGCACGACCGGCACGGGTAAGACCCATCTGGTGTTCGACCTTGTCACCTGCCTTGCCGAGCATGGCTCCCACGTTCTCTGCATCGACACGACTGGCCAATACCGCGTTCGGTTCCAAGAGCCAGAGTTCGCGTGGGTCGCCGAAGGGGAAGTGAGCGCGTTCCTGGCCGGTGATCAACGAATTGGGGTCTACACGTTGACCGGTACTTCTGATCCGATCGACGAGGTGAACAAGTTGGTGCGCAAGCTCTTCGGCTATGTCCGGGCACTCGGCGCTGCACCATCCGAACGACCCGGCCAAGTGTGTTCTTGTACTTGAGGAGGCGCACAACTTCATACCAGAGACGTTCGTGATTGATAGCTTCCCGCTGAAAGCAAAGGCGCAGGACACGTCGCGAGTGATGATGGAGAGTCGGAAGTTCGGGCTCGGCTTCATCGTCGTCTCTCAGCGAACCGCAATGGTCACCAAGAGTGCCCTGAGCCAGTGCAACACGGTCTTCGCGTTTCAGGCTTTCGATCAGACGGGTTTGGACTACCTCGCCGGAATCTGTGGGCCTCGCCTAGCCAGCCAGATTCCACTTCTGCAGCCCAGGACAGCTTTGGTGATGGGCCGCGCTCTGCCAGGCGGCGCTCCACTCATCGTGTCGGTCAATGATGCTGCAGTGATCGTTCCGTAGTGCGCAACGACCTGCCGGCATCCGTTCGGAGATTCGTCAAGTAGCCGATGGGCGGCGGGGCGAGGCCCCGCTACCACTCGATATCAGGATTCGTCGCGATGAACTGCAGCGTTCGACCCACCATCGCAGCAGCGAGCGACTGAAACGACAGCGTCGGCCTCGAATAGCGGACGGCGCCGGTCGAGCGGCTTGCCATCATCACGCAGGCAGCGTCGAGGAGTCGTTCCCGCACCATGCGGTCGAAGAAGATCGCGGCTCGGTCGGCAGCGCTGGTGCCGTCGAAGACCGGGTCCGCGGGCCAGACCGGCTGCCGCGGCGGGCGACACACGGTTCCACGCTTCGTTGTCCTCGATCAGCATGAAGTAGCCGAGCCACGGGCGAAGCGGTGAGTCGATGATGCCGCGCTCGACGGCCTTCCAGACGTCGATCGCCTGGCCGAGCGCCTCGTCGGTTCGGTTGTTGAAGTTCTGGCCGGGGTTGTTGCCGACGATCGACTTCAGCTCGATGATCGCGAGCACACGACCTTGAACCGTGACCACGATGTCCCAGCTCTTGTCGCGCCGGAAGTAGCCGGGAATCGGGCGGCGCTTTACCTCCAGCATCTCCGCCGGGATGCCGGCGTCGACGAGCACGTCGACGAGCAGCAGCTGCGAGCGCGTCGAGGTGACGGCCGCCGGTGACCTCGGCCCGCAGGCCTGTGTTGATCGACGCCGAGCTCCGCCGACCGCTGCGCTTGAGATGCCCGAACGTCCCAGTACGACGCGACCGCCGCACGAACCTTCTCGGTGTAGTCGGGGAGCTCGTTGGCCATCAGTCTGCCGCCATGCTCGATGGTCTCGCTCGACACCGTAGAGCCGACGCGGCGACTGCGCATGCGCTCGGTCGCGATCGCGATTCTCGAATGCCTTGCGACGCGAGGTCGGCTGGTCGCGCTTGCCCACCGACTGAACTGCCGGCACCCGGATGCGCCGCAGGTACTGCGCCTGGAATCGGTAGCAGCCGCCGCGCATCTTCACGCAGTACGTCGCCACGAACAGCTCGGCGATGTCGGAGAGCAGCAGGCCGCCGAGCACTTCGAGGTCCCACGGTCTCGGAGGTGATGAAGTACAGGCCGTGGTGCGGGTAGGTCTCGCCCGCGATCGAGGACCGGCTGGATGTAGGCCTTGAGGTCGGGGATGACGAGCTTCGCCCGCTCGAGCAGTCCAGGCTCGACGCGGTCGATCGTGCGATACCAGCGCGCCGGGTTCTTCTGAGCGACGTGCCGACCTCGGACCTCGCCGACCGTTCGACGCGAGGTACGTCGCTCAGCCTCGGGTACTCGACGAGGTCGACCAGTCGACCGTCCTCCCATGGGTTCACGAGGTAGGTGCCCGACCAGTCGCGCGACGCCGCCCGCGGTGTCCTTCGTCATGAGCAGCGGGAGCAGCCGGCTCGGTTCGACGAGATCGGCATCCTCGGTGAGGAACACCGAGTCAGCTCCAGTGGCGACGCCGATGCCGACGCGCGTGCCGGTCGCAGGGTCTTCGAGTGGCGGCATGCGTCGTTCGAGGTCGGCGACGAGCGCGAGGTTGCGCGGGTTGCCGGAGGGCCAGGACAGTTCTGAGTCGAACCACTTCGGCAGCTTGAGCCGCCGTGCACCGAGCTGCGTGCTCGACGTGGCTTCCGACCCGACCTCGCCCACTTCGAGAAGCGCTGAGCCTCTGACTCGCCGAAGCTCCGGCTCGCCGTTGGCGACGACCGCCGGCGCCTTGCGCGGCCCGTCGAATCACCGTGACTGCGGGGTAAGCGGAGACCGGCTCCTCGAAAGCGTCGACGTCGTGCATCGACACGACGGTCTCCACGGCGTACTCGCTCGCGATGAACTGGCGGAGGTCATGCGCCGTACTGGTTGTGCATCCAGCGATCGGCGACGATGAAGCCGAGCACTCCGTCCGGGCCTGAGCAGCCGCAGGCCCTTCTCGATGAAGCCGACGAAGATGTCGCTACGGCCGCGCATCGTCGGGCACGCCCGCCGGTAGGCGGCAGCCGCGTTCGGCAGGCATGTCCTCCAGGCGGATGTACGGCGGGTTGCCGAGCACGAAGTCGGCGCCGTCGAAGTCGTGCTCGGAGAGCAGGAAGTCGGCGCACCGGACGCTCTCGCTCCGCGACCTCCTGCGCCGACGGTCGTCATCCAGCCCAGCGTCGATCAGAGCGCGTACGCGACGGCCTTCTGGGCGAGCTCGGCATTGGCCGGAAGAAGGTCGAACGCTCGGAGGCGCCGGTCCGACGTCGGTGAGCGGCCGACCGTGTGCCGAGCACGAATCGATCAGCCGCTCGACCATCGGCACGAGGAACGCACCAGCGCCGCACGAGGGCTCGACAGCGACCATCGCCGCCGAGGTCGCGATCGGCCGTGTAACCCGACGAGATCGAGAATCAGCTCGACGACCCAGCGGCGAGTGAACACCTCACCGTGTTCGCCAGCTTCGTCGATCTGATGCACGTCCGTGTCCATCCCGAGCCCGTTGCCGAGGCTCAACTGCTCCGCTGATTGCCAGTGACGACGAGCCACGGCACACCCCCAAACTACTTGCCGACGCGTAGGTGAGGGTCGAAAGACCGAGCGGAAGGTGTCTTGCAGAACCGATCGTCGCGCACCGGTGTTACAGCGCTCGCGACGGCTTGGTCCGCTGGCGCGCCGCGGACTCCCGGCGAACTTGAATTCCCGGCGGTCCAGCCCGATTCGGCCTACGGTTCAGGACGACGCCGCCCGGCGCAGCCCCTTGCTCGGAGAAGCCATGGCACATCGATCCGGCCACCTGACCACAACACGAACGGTCTACAAGGTAAGCGACTTCCTAAGTTGGCAGCGATCCGGCACCCTGGAGATGAGTCCTAGCTTTCAGCGAAGGTCGATGTGGAAGAAGCCGGCCAAGAGCTACCTGATCGATACCATCGCTCGTGGGCTTCCGGTCCCGGTGATCCTGCTCCGTGAGCGACTGAACCTCGCCACGCAGGAGACGATTCGAGAAGTCGTTGATGGGCAGCAGCGACTGCGGACCGTTCTCTCTTTCGTTTCGCCAAAGGATGTTCCCGAATTCGACCCTGCACGAGACGGCTTCACCGTCATGCGTGCCCACAACGCCAGCATCGCAGGAACTCCGTTCAGTGGCCTTGATGCGGACATCCAGCAAGACATCCTTGGCTACGAGTTCGCTACTCACGTGTTTCCGCCGACAACCGACGATCGCGATCTGTTGCAGGTCTTCGCTCGCCTGAATTCGACGGGCTACAAGCTCAACGCACAGGAGCTTCGGAACGCCGAGTTCTTCGGGGCGTTCAAGACCACCGTGTACGCGGCTGCGTTCGCTCAGCTTTCGCGGTGGCGGAAGTGGGGTCTCTTCACCGAGGACGACATCGCGTGGATGAAGGAGGTTGAGTTCACAAGTGACGTGCTCATCAACTTCGCCTCGGGGGTGGTCGCCAAACGCCAGCCAACCATTGACCGGTTCTACGAGAAGTACGACGATGCCTTCCCGGAGGGACCCGAACTGATTCGGCGATTCGAGATAGTCATGGATTTACTGGACGATGGCTTCGGCGAGTACATACCGACGTCGATCTACAGGGGAGAAGTCATGGGCTTCACGCTCATGCTCGCCGTCTACGACCTCCTATTCGGCCTCGGGTCACCATTGAAGCGGGTCGCCGCTCGACAGATCTCGCGGGCAGCGCTGCTCAAGGCCCTGAGAGCGGCCGAGCTTCAGGTCACAACTGAGGAAGCACCCACAGACGTCCTCGATGCAATTCGGCGTGCCCCGGTGGACGGCGCACGTCGCTTGGCCCGGCACCACTTCCTGGTCGGCCTCTACGAAGCATGAGCGATCCAGCCAGCGTCGTGACCGATGGGTCCCGTCGTGCGCTCCTCCGAATCTCGAAGTACTTGGCCCGCCAGGAGCTCCTGCTCACCGCGCACCGCATCTCAATTTCCGACTATCAGATGGCCGTCGAGGCAGCCGTCATCCGGGCACACACAACCGTCGAGAGTGCGCTCGAGGAGTTGTTCATCGGTCTCCTCGTAGGACGGCTGACCTTTCCAGCTCGCTGCAAAGTACGCCCGCTCGTGTCGGCGCCGCGGTCCGTGACGGAACGTCTGGTCACCGGGGGTCAGAACTATGCGAATTGGTTGCCTTACGACAAGACGACCAACCGGGCAGCGATCTTCTTCTTGGACGGTCGCCCATTCACCTGGCTCCAACAACCCGACATGGAGGTGCTTCGTCGCCTGCACGTGACTCGGCATGCTGTCGCGGACAGCAGCGATCACGCAGTCGAGAGGTTCAGGCGGTCGGTGATCGGCAACACCCCAGTGACGGCACGCGAGCGTCGCCCGGCCGGGTACCTCGTGGCCCTCGCATCACCGACTCAACGTCGGATAGACGTGCTGCTCGCCCAGACCCAGCACACGCTAGAGAAGCTCACCGCAACCTGACTCGCGAACTGGACGCGTCAGCGAGGACGTAGCCATATCGGAGGCAGCGAGCCATGGAGGAGCAGGGCTTCGCCGACTGCATGCGGCGGAGGATGTCGGTGGGGAGCAACGGCACCGCAGTGGCCACGTTCCGGCCGTCGTGCGGCGAGCGCTGCATCGATCGGTGGAGGTCGGCTCGCACGTGCTCCTGGCCGACGAGGGCGCTGACGTACTCGGCGGTCGAGCGGTCGCTGAGGCCGCTCGGGAGGATCAGCTTCGTGCGGTGGTTGGTGAGCACGTTGTCGGCGTTGGCTCCGTAGGTCGTGGTCGAGCTGGGCCTTCGACTGCCACACGGTGACGAGCTGGATGCCGACGCCGGTGATGGTGGCCGCCCACTCGGGCAGCTTCGGCAGCGGCGTGTTCGCTGCCTCGTCGAGCACGACGAGGAGCCTCGGGTCGAGCGGCTTGGCGCCACGGTGTAGCGATCGAACGACTGCGTGATGAGGTCCTGCAGCAGTGCTGCGAACACGATGCCGACGCGGGTCTCGTCGCCGACGGGCGCGACGAGGTAGAGCGTGTTCTCGCCGTTCGTCAGCCAGTCGAGCGTGATCTCGCAGCGCTCGGCGCTCGCCGCCACACCTCGGTCGGCCCATGGCCACACGGCGTTGCGGGCGGTGGCGTAGATGCTCGACGTCGTCCTCGGATCGGCCGACCACTGACCCTCGAGCCAGCCGCGCACCTCGCGGGCATCGAAGGCGATCGCCTCGTCCTCGTGATCGGCGAGCAGCCGGACGAGCGGGGCGAGCGTGCCGGCGTTGTCGCCATCGGGTCGGTCCATCTCGAGCACCCACCGCACGACGTGGCGCATCGTGTGGCCCTCGGTGTTCGCCGCGGTCCACAGCATCGCTGCGAGCAACTGTTCGGCCTGCCCCCGCCAGAAGCGATCGGCCGGCCCATCGTCGCCTCCTGTACGGGCGAGGATCTGCGCCGCAGCGATCGCGCCCGAGATCGTCTTCGCCGCTCGCAGCGGGCTCCACGTCGCGCGACGGTTGGCCGCTGATGCCGAGTGGATCGAACACCTTCACGTCGCCGACGCTGTCGGCGTTGCTCGATGGTCCGGTACATCAGGTCGGTCTTCACCGATGACACGACCGCTGGGCCGATCCACGAGTTGACGCTGTCGATCAGGCGCGTGGTCTTGCCCGACTGGCTCGGCCCGAACAGCAGCACCGCTCCCTTCACGCCGCGCACTCGGTCGGAGCCGTCGCTCTCGGTCATCAACAACTGCCGACCCCAGTGGCCCGAGCACGAGCCGGCCCGCGCTCGGGCTCCTTCGCCAGCAACGGCTTCAGGTCCTTCGTCGTCGCCAGCCGGGGCTGCGCTTCGACGCCGAGCCTGCGCCGCTTGTCGATCGGCTCGCTTCGCCCGACCCGGCGCTGCAGCCACCACACGACGCCAGCGATCACGGCCGCGACCACGAGGCCGACGCTGAACCAGTAGACGACCGGTCCGGGAGGCTCGACGCCGCCGGCTCGGACCACGCTCGCCTCGGGTCGCCCCAGTGGTCGGGCATGCGTGTCAGCGCCTCCAACGACTCGACGAAGCCTCCGTCGATCATCTGCCGCCGGCCGAGCAAAGCAGCGATCGCCGCCGCGAGCCAGTGCCCGCCTGTGATGGCGCCGAGCGCGAGAACGGCGGCGAGGATCGCCGTGTCGGCGGCGTCGGAGTTGTTGTTGGGACGGTTCTGGTTCATGGCAGCTCCACTGGGTCGAGGTAGTCGAGGGCGGCGGTCTTGGCATGGCTCCGACCGAGCGCCTGCACGAGGTGCTCGAGGTGGAAGTCGCGGTCGTCGAACTCCTGCGAGGTGACGACGGTGTAGATGCGGTTCTCTTGCGTGCCTCGGGTGACGGCCGTGTAGCCGAGCTCGGCGTACAAGGCGTCGTCGCCCAGCAGCAGCGCCACTTCGCACGTCATTCCCTGCGTCTTGTGGACGGTTCGTGCGTATGCGTGGCGGACGTGTTCGGTGACGTAGTCGAGCGGCAGTGCCACCTCTCGACCGTCGGTCAGCTCGACGTGGAGCCGGTGATCGTCCGCTCCGGTGACGGTGCCGATGTCGCCGTTGAGGATGCCGAGGTCGTAGCGATTCTTCAGGCCCATCACTTGATCGCCCACGCAGTAGCGGCGCTCGTCGACGACAGCGACGAGCGGGCCAAGTTCGCCCGAGGCCTCCAGCAGCGCATGCACCCGGGAATTGAGGTCCTCGACGTCGCTCCGATGCACGGCGCCGATCACCGCATCGGTTCCGTTCGTGTGGAGCTGCCACCAGTCGATCGCCAGCTGGTCGCGCAGCGCATCGTTGTTGTGGGCGACGGTCACCCGGCCGTGCTGGTCCATGCGCCGCACGGCCAGCTCGGTCAGCCCCTTGCGGAGAGCGTGTGCGATGAAGCGCTCCTGCGGGTCGCTCTGTCGCCGGTTCTCGGTGAGCTCGACGATCTCCACTCGTTGTGCGAGTGAGGCGAGCACACCGCCGGCCTCGATCGAGGGCAGCTGCTTCGGATCACCGACGAGGATCACCTTCGCCTCGGCGCGCATCGCGTGGTCGACGATGTCGGCCATCAGTCGCGTGCCGAGCATGCCCGCCTCGTCGATGACGACGACGTCGCCGGCGCGCAGCCTTCGCCGACCGGACGCGAGTTCGGAGTGCAGCGAGTGCGCGGTGGTCGAGCCGATGCCCGCGCCGCTCTGCAGCTCCCTCGCTGCGCGTGCAGCGAGCGATGCGCCGATCACTCGATGACCGGACGTCTCGAAGGCCTCGCGGACGGCGTCGAGCGTGAACGTCTTGCCGGCGCCGGCCCTGCCGATCACGACATCGAGCGGCCGGCCCGACGAGCAGAGCGATTCGACCATGTGCCGTTGCTCGGCACTCAGTGATGGTCGAGTCGAGACAGCGGCGTCGATCGACTCACGACCCGCCGTGTGCCCTCTCGTACGGGTCCCTCGGCCGCAGCCGACGATCCGGCGCTCAGCGGCGAGCATCTCCTCCGTTGTCCATCGCTCGGCCTCCACGGGATCGCCGAGTCGGATGCGCGGAACGAGTCAGCGCGATCGAGGATCTCGTCGAGGGTGGCTCCTTGCCGAGCCGCTCGTGCGACGGCCCGCACCGAGTCGCGCGCCTCGAAGGTTGCGTGCTCCTGCCACCACTGCCGTCGCCAGCTCGGCGTCGTCGACGCGAAGTGACGGCGTGCGGCCGACTCGTGGGACGTTGCTGAGATCGAAGCGATGGTCGAGAGCCGTCTTGCGCCACTCGGCGCGCAGCTCGGCCTCGGTGACGCCTGTGAGCTTCGGCTTGCGTGTGGTGAGCGTGGCGATGCGCGCTCCGTCGCCCGAGTGCACGCCGAGTCGATTCATCTCGGCGACGATCTCGGCGCGTCGACGGGAGAACGCCCGGCGCATGTCGGCGCTCACACCGACCACCTCGGCCGCACCGTGTCGGTCGACGTCGTCGAAGACGAGCCCGAGTCGCACCACGAGCTCTCGTCGGAGCGTCGCCTGGAACACGGCCTCGGCGGCGTACCGCTCGCGGTAGAGGGCCTTGCCGTCGAGTGCTGTCCGCCGGCCATCAGGACCCTCGGTGACGTTGAAGACGGTCCAATGGAGATGGACTCCCGGGTCGCCGAGTCGGCTCGTGCGATGCATGAAGACGGCACCGAAGAAGCCCTTGCCCGGCTCGCTGATCGCACCCGCGTGGCCACGCCGGACGAAGCAGGCTGTCGATTCGAGGTAGCGCTCCACCTCCCCGCGTGCGGCGTAGAGCGCCTCCTCCACCTGTCGGGCGTCGTGCGTCGGAGCCGAGTGCCCAGATCACGGACACGGACTTCGGTGGCGAGAGCGTGAGGTCGAAACCGACGACGCCGAGGTCGTGCTCGGTCATCTTGAAGCCGTCGGGATGCTGCGCCGTCGAACGCTCGGGCGAGGTCGTCGCGCTCTGCTGCGCCGGTCCGCCCGTCACCGGCGGCAAGGCTGCCGACCCATCGGCCTGTCGAGTCGCCGTGCTCGGAGAGGTACTCCTCTCGGCCCTCGATCACTTCGCGTTCGTAGTAGTCGAGGTCTCGGCACTTGGCGATCGTCAGCACGGGCGATGGGCTCCTTCACCTCTGGTGCATTGGTGTGGAAGTTGCTGATTCGTCCGCAGGACGAATCAGCTGGGTGTCGGTCGGTATCTGCGGTGCCCGTTGCTGCTCAGCAGCGACGGTCAGAACGGGTTGTGAACGTCGCCGAGATCGAGGGTGTGAACACCCGTGTGAACAACGGTGTGAAGGCGGCAGAGCACGCTCACGCAGCAGGAGGACGCCGGGAGTCGGGGTCCATGTAGCGAAGAAGGGCGGTGCGCGGGATGCGCTTCTGCTTGCCGAGCCACACGAAGGGCAGGCCGGTTGCGCCGCCGCTCGCCTCGTACTCGACGGTCAGCTCATACGTCTTCGACCGGCCGAGCTGCATCGCCTTGGCGGCCTGCTCGACGGTCAGGAAGGGGGGAAGATCGTCCATCACGATGCACGTCCTTTCGGGAGTGTCCAACAACGGAACGGCAGTATGCGCGCCAATGTGGTTCCAACGTCAAGGACTTCATTTCGGGAGTGCTAGCCTCCCCGCCATGGCGAGCCGAGCGTCGTACATGATCACCGGCCACAAGGTCTGGTCGGTCCACCAAGTCGTCGCCTACAACTTCCGGCGCGCACGCGAGGAAGCCGGCTGGACCCAGGCGCAGACGAGCGAGATGCTCGAGCCGTACCTCGGCATGAAGCTGAAGCAGGCCGGCATCTCGGCGATCGAGAAGACCTTCGACAGCCACCGCCGGCGCAACATCGATGTCGCCGAAGTGGTCGCGTTCGCCCGCTGCTTCAACCGACCGATCGGCTGGTTCTTCATCCCGCCGCCCGGCGCGGCGCAGAACGGCATCGAGCCGCTGCTCGGGCAAGAGTTCGCAGATGATCTCCGTGCCGCCGATCTCACGACGCTCGTGCTCGGCACGCCGGAGGGTTGGCAAGCCCTGCTCGATCGAATTCGCGAGCTCACCGGCCCGGACTCCATCGAGACCCAAGCTGCGCTCGCGCGCGCCTTCGGGACCACGGGAGAAGGCCGAGCGAACAACTCGAACTCCGCCGCCAGGCGATCCAGTCCGAGTCCCTGAAGCGACTGATCTCGCGAGAGACGAGGTGATCGGTTCGATGGCTCGCTGCTGGTCGAGTTGGTGAAGACGACCCCGGTCGGCATGGACCGGCTGCGCGACACCGACCCCGAGGAAGCGCTCCGGTTGCTCGCCGAAGGCGACCGGCTCGTGCAGCCGGCCCTCGACGACATCAAGCGACGGGGCCGAGAAGGCCGACCCAACCGCACGACGGGCCCGTGATGGACGAACTCGAACCCCTCGATGTCGCCCAGGCTCTGCGGCGGCGACCCACGACGAAGGAGTAGCCATGCGCGGCTCGGTGGTGAAGAAGGGCACTCGTTGGTACGTGAAGATCGAGCTCGACCCCGATCCCGCCACGGGCAAGCGCCACCAGAAGTGGCACTCCGGGTTTCAACACCAAGCGCGAGGCCGAGCGCGGTCGCATCGACCTGCTCTCGAAGTTCGATCGCGGCGAGTATGTCGAGCCATCCCAGCAGACCGTCGCCGACTTCTTCACTGACTGGCTGAAGGCCATCGAGCCCACCGTGCGAGAGAGCACCTTCGACTCGTACTCGCGCAACGTGAAGAACCACGTGGTCGCGCACATCGGTGCCGTGAAGCTCACCAAGGTCGACGCCGGCGTGCTCAACACGCTGTACGCGCATCTGCTCGCCGCCGGCCGTTGCCTGCCGTCACGAACGGGGAAGGGGTACTCCCCCGCAGTCGTCGAGCGGGCAACCGAACTCCGCAGCGAAGGCCTCACGTTGCAGGCAACCGCCGACCGGTTGCGTGTCGAGCTGCCCGAGGCCGAGCACATCACGAAGGACACGCTTGCCTCGCTGCTCCGCCGTGCGAAGCAACCCGCGACGACGTCCGCCCGACAGCGGCCCGGGCTCGACAAGCGCACCGTCAACTACGTGCACACGATCATCCACCGAGCGTTCAAGGATGCCGTCCGGTGGGGTCGTCTGGCTCGCAACCCCGCCGATGCTGCGAACCCGCCGAAGGGCGGCCAGAAGAGCGACGGCATCCACGCGTGGGACGCGCCGACTCTGCGCTCCTTCCTCGCCGAGTCGGCCCGCGAAGACGAGCGACTGCACCCGTTGTGGGTGCTGCTCGCCACGACGGGCATGCGCCGCGGCGAAGCGCTCGGGCTTCGCTGGTCGGACCTCGACCTCGATGCCGGACGACTGCGTGTCGTGCAGACCTTGACCCAGACCCGCAGCAAGGTGAAGTACGGCGAGCCGAAGACGCTGAGCGGGCGCCGGCCGATCGCCCTCGACAAGGCGACGGTCGCCGTCCTGCGTGAGCACCGCAAGCGCATGCTCGAAGAGCGGATGCTCATCGGCTCAGGCTTCGACGATCATGGCCTCGTGTTCCAGCAGCCCGAGGGCCAGTGGCTCAAGCCCGACGCCGTGAGCGCAACGTTCCTCCGCCGCGTCGACGAAGTACGACCTCCCGTACCTCTCGCTGCACGGCCTCCGCCACACCTGGGCAACCCTCGCCCTCGAGCGAGGCATCCACCCGAGAGTCGTCCAGGAACGCTTCGGCCACTCCACCATCTCGATCACCCTGGGCATGTACAGCCACGTCGGCCCCACGTTGCACGATGAGGCCGCGGGCTCCGTGGCTGCACTCTTCCTGGAGTGACGCACTCGCATTGATCTCAACTTTCTGCTTGACGCGTGCCCACACTTGTGGTTACTTTTGTAACCACAAGGAAGGAGACACCGAAGAGACATGCGAGACGAGGCCCAGAGACTTAGGAGGGGATAGCCAAGAAACGCAGGACATCGAGCACAAGAACAGCGAAGGTCCGACGGACCACCGACCCGAAAGAACGAGGAGAGACCACCGCACAGCCGACTTGACTGAACCGAACCCATACCCCGAGGGGCGCAGCAGGTGCTGCGCCCCTCTTGGGAAATACTCGAAAGAAGACTTGATGAGCGATTCCGAGCCACGCATATCCAAAGCCGATGAGCTTCGGGCCACGACGAAATGGATCATGGCCGGCGCAGTTGCGCTAGCCTCGGCGCTTATAGCGCTGGCACCGACGGTGTATCCAACCAACAAGGAATTCCACACATCTCGCATCGTGGTGCTTCTTGGAGCAGCCGTGTTGACTATGGTGTCAATCGGCATGGTGATATTTTCAGCGTCAAAGGTTCTCGGCCCCCGTCCTACAACAATTCGTGACCTGCTTCGGCAAATGGACGACCGGTCGAAGAAGGCAGCCACCCAACAACTGACCAGAGATCTCGACCGGAGTCGGATGGAGCTCTTGCCCCCTGATGTAGAGTCGGTTAGACGGCTCTGGACCTCGAGACGAGGGCACGATCACCGAGAGTGATTTCAGGCTAGTAGCTGATCGAGTCTTGGCCTACTGTGATGAAAGGCTAACTGGTCGCTACTTTTCCGGTCTTCTAAGAAGCCTTGCTTCGTTCGGCGTCATAGCGGTAGTCGGCACCCTGACTGTGACCGTGGGCCTTGCAACCACACCGAACGATGCCGACCTCGTTTGGCTGGACTCACCAATCCCGGTTGCGCTGACGCTTAGCGGCAAGGGTCTCCCGGATGATTGTCTGGCAACAGATCCAGTGCTCGGGTACCTTCTGGCGACGGATCGAAATGATTCACGCTTCCTCTTTACCGCGATCGGTACCCGAGAGTTGCATTCTTTCTCCACTGTTCTTGATGCCCAGAACGTCCCACTGCTTCCGCTGGAAACCTCTGTGCGCGACACGGGGTTTCGGGCTCTGTCCCATGATCTCAGCATTCCTCGAGATCTCCCGAGCACAATCCCGATCAGAGGTTCTTGACATCCTTTCGGATGGCTTCGATCCAATCTTGGCATGACCTACCTTCAGCTGTGGCTCCAGGACACTGACGACTTCGACGGAGCGCTCTTTCTCATCGAGGAAGTCGGCCATCGAAGCAATGGAGTCGCTCAGGACCTGTTTAGGCTCGTACCTCCCCAGGGCCTAGCAGGCTCTTGCGCCGCCGCCGGCGGCACGATCTGGTTGGAGTCTGACAGCGAAGAGGCGAGGGGCGTCGTCGCTGCTCCCGACTTCGTTCAAGCAGAAGGTCTTCGTACGCTGGTGGCTACATGCCTTCGAGGGGAGCACCGAGGGGTTGCTCTAGCTGGATCACACGAGCAGTACGTGGTCCATAAGACGGACTCCTCGGAGGAGTTTCGACTGATCGCTACGGTAGCGCTCGATCGTCTAGCCCAACTAAACTTAGCCAACGGTTTCGAGGCTGCCAAGTTTGTAGCGGGTGCCTATTCGCACCTGACAGACGAACCGCGTGTGCTTTCTGGCGCGCTGGCGAAGATGGCGAAAGTGTTCCAATTCGATGCCGCAGTCGTACTTCGCTCCGGCGTGCGATTTGAAGCGCTCGTCCCAGTTTGCTCCTTGCCCAGTGAACGGCTGGGGAGTACCCGCGCACGCACTGCGCTTATCGACTCGATAATGTCGACACGCGAACCGCTGCGCGTCTGATCGACTCGGGTCAGCGACAGATGGCTCTATCTAGTCATCAGTTTCTGAACCCGGAGGACCTTGATCTTCTCGTCGATGGCCTCCAGCAAGATCGGTCGAGAGTAGGGGGTCATTTGTTGGCCCTTCCTATGTCTACGGACCCGCCAGAACCGGCTTCGCCGGTGGCACAACCCGATCCCGTTGGACTTCTGGTGTTCTATAGGGACCAGAATCGCCCTGGATTCACTCATCTCGACGCTGATTCGCCTCGGCGTCCTGTCAGCTTCTCTCAGCGATGTTGAGTTCCAACCGTCGCTCCAATCGAGGTTCAAGCTCTATTTGGGCGCCGCCGCCGAAGTCGTAGCGAAACCCCGTCTTCATGGAATTCGAATGGAAGTACTCGGCGCTTTGGAGGTGTATGGAGCGCGAGAGGCTACATTTGTTGCTCTTGAGCAAAGCGGAGGCATGTGATGGTCTACTCTTCCGCAGGTGGAGTGACTGAGAAGAAGATTCCCTCAGGGATCGATGGTGCACTGAGATTCATTCCTCTTAAGGCGACACAGACGAAATCGGCCGATGAAAAGATGTTCGATACGGGAAATCCGGATGACTTCGAGATTCTTGATCCCTGTAACTCGACTTGGCCGTCTACTCGGATGCCTAAGAGTTGAGTCAGAAAGAGAACTCGGTCAAGCAGCCTCCGAGCACTCCCTAGTTCGCTAGATTCTCGCTGATCACCTGGCACTCGCTGAGTCGGAGGAGGTCTACTTCCGTGCGGATGATGGGCTCGCCTTCTCTCCGGGCCGGGGGTCAGGTACACCACGGTTTCGGTAGAAGCCCAGTGCAGGGACCTGAGGGCAATCGTCGAACGGTTGGGTCAAGACGGCTGCTTCCGGGTCCGATCGGCAAGTCGCTGCAAGAACACACCAGGGCGGTGATCGCTGCACTCAACTCCATGCAACGCAGAGCCGCGGTTGCCGCCGAGATCACTGCCGATGAGCCGATTTCATCCACGTTCCTCCTCGTGGATGCTGAGCTGGGGGAACTCCTTCCGATGAGTCTCTCAATCGGTGGAGTCGACAGAGTGAGCGTTCATTACCTTCCATCGTGGACGCAACAGCGGGCAGTCCACTCAGACTTGGTCTGGCCTCCGTCCCGAAGTCTCACTCTGTGCGCAATGATCGCATGTGCGTCAGCTCCGAATCGACCGTCGAAGTTCGGTTCTCGGCGGACCGACATCGGTCCATGCCGATTGAGAGCTTCTCCTTCGAGATCTCTTGGGCTCCCAACTCGACGGATGCTGGCCTGGGCGTTTCTTCCCGCTCTCGTGTTCTTGTTCTGAAGAACTGTGTGGAGGACATGCAGGCTGAGCTAGTCGGCTCTGCTAACGCTCAGGAGCGTGGAATTCTTCGCGTTGCTTCGACCCCGCGGTCGAGTCTCGAGGTACATCGCGGAGCTGCTCCGCTACACTCACACGACTCGCATGGCAGTCTTCGCCAGTGCGGTGCGCGGGCCGCCCGCGATTGGGGAAGAACTGCGCCAGGGATGTGAGGTTTGGCGGAAATGAGCGATTTCGAGCTAGGCGGCTGCAAGAAGCACGCTATTCGCGTTGCCGACGCAGCCAGGGACGCATGGGCCGGAATCCCGTGGAGCGCGGAAAAGAACCTGATTCGTAAGCTGTGCAACGACGGAGCAGAGTTCCCACTTTGCCCCACGGAGGAGCTGGACTTTCAAGCGGAGACCTCCCTCGTGAACGACCCTGATTGGGCCGACCCCGACAAAGTTCCGTCGGTGTCTCGCTGGCCTCCACTACCCAAGGCCTCCGCAGGACAACCACTCGATTCTGCAGGTCGGGTTCTGGATCGTGCTGTTCCACGACAACTTGGCAGGAGATCGGTCAGCTTCTACCAAGGCTTCGCTTCGACAGTCGTCCGTTCTTGAGATCAAGTTCATGCGAGACCTCCTGAAGGAGGGTCTCGGACTCCGTATCTAGCGCCAACGCCAATCGGAAGGTAAGGGGCTCTCCGCGTAGCGGTGGGGACGGGTGATCCGCGGTTGGTGCCAGGGGTTCGATCATGGTTGCGGTTTGTCGAGGACTGCAGCTGGAAGGAACCCCTGGCGTGTCGGACGGTATCGCGATGGTGAAGAGGTTGTTGGGCTTGCCGGGCATGGTTGTGCTCGAGGTGACCGACGGCGACAACGAGTTGGTCGTGACGGTCGAGACGACCGCGACGATTGGGTGGTGCCCGGCGTGTGGGGTGCGTGCTGAGGCGCAGGACCGCGTCACGCGTTCGGTGCGTGATCTGTCGTGTTTCGGGCAGGCGGTCCGGTTGGATGTGCGTCGCCGGCGGTGGCGGTGCCGCGAGGTGTTGTGTGAGATGAAGACGTGGACCGAGCACGTCGATGCGTTGGATGCGACGGCGGTGTTGACCCGCCGTGCTGGTGTCGAGGCGTGTCGCCAGGTCGGCCAGCAAGCCCGCCCGGTCGCGGCGGTGGCACGCGAGTTCGGGGTGTGTTGGTGGACGGTGATGAACGCGGTGATCGAGCACGGCACCGCGCTGGTCGACTCGCCGGATCGGGTCGGCACCGTCACCAAGTTGGGCGTTGATGAGACCAGCTTCCAGGCAGCCCGCCCAGGTGTGGCCACCAAGTACGTGACCGGGCTCGTCGATTTGGAGCGGCGAGCGATGATCGACATGACACCAGGCAACAGCGCGGCTGATCTGCGGCGTTGGTGCGCGAACGCGGACCCGGCATGGATCGCCAGGATCGAAGTCGTGGCCACGGATCTGGCCGAGTCGTATCGCGCTGGGCTGTCGCCGCACCTCGATCACTGCGTGCGTGTCGCGGATCCGTTCCATGTGGTGCGCGTCGCGAACCGGTGCATGGACACCGTGCGCCGGCGGGTCCAGAACGAACAGCTCGGCCACCGTGGCCGCAAGGCCGACCCGTTGTTCAAGATCCGTAAGATCCTTCTCGCCGCGTCGAACGCGTCACCGAAGGCGGTGACGAAGCGGATGCTGCTCGGTCTGCGCGCCGGCGACCCCCACGACGAGCTCCTCGGCGCCTGGCTCGCCAAAGAATCCGTTCGCGACGTGTACCTCACCAACGACCCGACCGAAGCCGAAGTGCTGTTGGACAAGACCATCGCCGGCTGCCACGCCGACGCAGTGCCCGAGATCCGCTCGCTCGGCGACACCCTGAAACGGTGGCGCACCGAGATCCTCGCCCACCACAGCACCGGCGCATCCAACGGGCCGACCGAAGGCCTGAACCTGCTCGTCAAAGAGGTCAAACGCTGCGGCCGCGGGTTCGAGAACTTCGAGCACTACCGCCTCCGCGTGCTACTCCGCGCCGGCAAACCAACCTGGCCGAACAAGCCCACCCCACCCATCCTCAGAACCAGGCGTCCCCACGCTCACGCGTAGAGCCAGGTAAGGCCGCTCCCTCCGAGCGGTGTCTACTGTCGTTGCATTGACAAGCGCACAAGTTCTGGCAGCGAAAAATCTGACCAGCAGCGCTATCGGCGCGCCATGACGCCGTAGCAAGACCCAGTCGCCATTCTCGGCCCGTCTCAGATATTCGGAGGTCGCCTCCGCGAACTCCTTGACCCCAACAGTCACCATTACAGGGTCGTCCGGCGTCGCTGCCGTTTGCCCCGGAGTAGCAATGCCAGGCAATGCCTGGCCTGTGGCCCTTCGGAATAGGGCCGCTCGGGCCGGGTTCAGGTCAAGCCAACTGTTTACGAGCGACGGCACGGAGGTAGGAATGATCAACGCGACAATCTTCCCGTGCTTCGTCACTTGGACTAGGCGCTGGTTTTCCTCGATCTCTCGCAGCACCTTCGTCGTGTCGTGCGAAAGTTCTCGGACGCCGATCGATTCATCGAGATCAGTCAAGGAAAAGTCCCTTCTGGGTGAGATCCTGGGTGGACAGGCCCAGAAGGACCGTCCGGACGATACCCACAAATGTGGTTACCTGTCAAGGTATCGGGCCAAGACGACGCACACTTGAGAGTTGCGTCACAAGCTTCCGAGGGCGCCCCCCCCCCCCCCGAAGATCATCCCTCGGAAATGCCGGATGAGCGGTCAAGGTGGAAGTGGAACATGGCTTGGGAGCAATGCCTCAATAGATCACTTGATCGAAGAATTCGCCACATCTCTCGACGGCGGCGAGTCAGCTTCGGACGCGACTCCCGGGAGCTGCCTGACTGCCCGACGATGTCGAGCCTTCAAGGTCCCCGTACCTGTGTCCTGGGTTGGCTCCGGTAGAAGTCCGGTAGAAGTCGCCCTCCCGGGACGCGAAAGGACCCCAGCTGAGCTGGGGTCCTTTGGTGGGCGAGGGGGGACTTGAACCCCCACATCCTTGCGGATACTAGCACCTGAAGCTAGCGCGTCTGCCATTTCGCCACTCGCCCGAGTGGAAGCATCACGCTAGCAAGTCCATCCCGCCTGCCCAACCCTGTTGCCGGACGATGAGCACGGGGTGTCCCGGTGAACGAGAACCGGTGTCGAGGGGTGCGTCCGCGGGCGTGATCACCACAAGTACCCTGGCAACCGTCATGGGCCTGCAATCGTTCGAGCGTGCCTTAGGGAATATGGTCGACTCCGTGTTTTCGCGTTCTTCTCGCAGCAGCACCATCCGACCCGTCGAACTCGGCCGCCGTCTCCTGCGTGAGATGGACGATCACCGCAGTGTCGACGTCAAAGGTCGGCGCATGGTGCCCAACTCATTCACGTTCCACCTCAGCCCGCGTGACCACGCGGGCTTCGCGGAGATCGAGCATGCGCTCATCCACGAACTCGGTGAAGCCGCCCGCGAGTACGCACGAGACGAGGGCTATCACTTCGTCGGACCAGTGTCGGTCGACATCGTCGTCGACAACTCGCTCAAGGCGGGCCGCTTCGGCATCGCCTCGCACCTGCGCGACGACAGTGCCGTCGGCTCGCCCCTTGCACCATTCGCACCATTCGCACCGTCGGCACCACCCGCATCGCCGCTGACAGCCGCGCCGTCGGCACCAGCCGCGCCAGTGGCTCCCGCTGAGTCCGCGTACACCGACGACCAGAGCTTCGCGATCGTCGAGGCACCCCAGGTCGTCGACCCGTTCGCGCCGGTCGCTCCTCAGGCCCCCGTCGTTGCTCCTCGGGCCACCATCGCTCCCCCGGCGCCCGAGTTCGACGCCGCCCCCGTTGCGCCCGCAAACCCGAATCGCATCGGCTCAGCCGTCGGTCGCCTGCAGCTCCCCTCCGGTGAGCGCGTCACCGTCGGCCACCGCGTGGTCACGATCGGCCGCCTGCCCGAGTGCACCATCTCGCTCAACGACCCGAACGTGAGCCGCCGCCATGCGGAGATCCACCCCGGGTCCGAGATCACGATCGTCGACCTCGGCTCCACCAACGGCACGAAGGTCAACGGATTGCGCATCGACGGCCAGCGCGTGCTCGTCGACGGCGACATCATCAGCCTGGGCAGCTCTCATCTCCGCTTCGAGGCATCGTCCGCGTCGGCATGACCGATTCCGTCCTCGAGATCCTCAACTACGCGTTGCTCGCGCTGCTCTACCTGTTCTTCGCGCGCGTCCTGTGGGCCGTGTGGAGCGAGGTGCGCGGCCCGCGCGCTGGTCACCTCCTCCCGGCGCACGTGCAGGAGATGGACCCCACGATGCCCGCGCCTGCACCACCGCAGGTGCACAACCGCAAGCGCGCCCGTCGCGGACAGGTGACCCGGCTCGTCGTCGTGCAGCCCCGTGAACGCAAGGGTGCGCAGTTCGCGCTCGTCGGCGAGCTCACCATCGGCCGCCTCGCCACCTGCACCATCTGCATCCCCGACGACTCGTTCGTCTCGGCCAACCATGCTCGGCTCTACACGATCGACGGCGTCACGTATGTGGAGGACCTCGGCTCCACCAACGGCAGCTACCTCAACGGCGCCCGCCTCAGCAGCGTGCAGACAGTGACAGTGGGCGATCGACTGCAGATCGGGTCCACCGTGCTGGAGGGTGCCTGATGGCTGCGCTGCTGTGGGGCGCGGCCACCGATCCGGGCCGTGTCCGCAACGAGAACGAGGACGCCTTCGTCGCAGAGTCGATGGTGTTCGCCGTCGCCGACGGAATGGGCGGCCACCAAGCCGGTGAGGTGGCGAGCGCGCTCGCCGCCAACACCATGCGCGATCGACTGCAGGCCGGCGCCACGAGCGCCGACGTCGTCGTTGCAGCGGTGGTCGAGGCCAACGCCGCGATCTTCCAGACCGCGCATGTGAATGCCGCTCAACGCGGCATGGGAACCACGCTCTCGGCCATCGCCGTGTTGCCGGCGACCGAGGTGCGGCCCGAGCAGTTCGCGATCGTGAACGTGGGCGACAGCCGGGTGTACCTCGCTCGCGCCGGCGAGCTCACCCGCGCCACGGTCGACCACAGCTACGTCCAGGAACTGCTCGCCACCGGCCACATCACCGAGGCCGAGGCGCGAGCCCACCCGCGCCGCAACATCGTCACCCGCGCGCTCGGCATCGAGCCGACCGTGCGGGTCGATTCGTGGTTGATGCCGCTCGTGAGGGCCGACCGATTCGTGCTCTGCAGTGACGGCCTCGTCGACGAGGTGGACGACGAGGAGATCCACCGGATCATCCTCGCCAACGTCCAGCCTCAAGCCTGCGCCGACGCACTCGTTGCCGCCGCCGTCAGCAACGGTGGACGCGACAACGTGACCGTGATCGTGGTGGATGTGGTGGACGGCCTCGACCCCGACGACATCGCCGCCATCCCAGACGACACAGCCGACGACGACACGGTGCCGCTCACCCGCTCGATGACCGTGGCCGACGCCGATGTGCCGCCCACGCTCGAGAACCCCGTGGTGGAGTCGAAGATCCAGCAACAGCTCGGCCGCCAGATCACCGCACGGACGTTCCTGTTGTTCCTCGTCGGCGCGGTCGTGCTGACCCTCCTGGTCGTGTGGGCGCTCGCAACCACGTTCGGCGACGATGACAAGCCCGTGCCCGCCACGACGGTGCCAACGACCGTCCCCGCGACGACGAGCACGAGCACGAGTACGACCACGACGACGAGCACCACGACCACCACCACCATCCCGACCACCACGCCCGCGGAGACGACGCCGAGCACTCCATGAGCACCCCGTCGCCACTCGCATCCGCTCGGCGCAGCACCGAGCTCGGACTGGTGGTGATGGCTGGTGCCATCACCGCCGCTGCCTACACGGTTGCGTCGCTCGGCAAGAACGCAGAGATCCCGCCGATCATCCTGCCGTTCCTCGGTGTCACCCTCGGCCTGCTCGTGATCGCCTCGATCGCCACGCGCATCCTCGCCCGCGGCGCCGACCCGACGCTCCTGCCGCTGGCCGCGCTGTTGCACGGCATCGGCTACGTGATGATCACCCGGCTCGACGATCGACTCGCCGGCCTGCAGACCACGTGGACCTTCATCGCCATCGCGGCCTACGTGCTCGTGCTGTTCGTCGTGCAGCGCACCACCGACCTCGCTCACCAGACCTGGACGTTCTTCGCGATCGGTGCCGGGCTGCTCTTGTTGCCGCTCGTGCCCGGCGTGGGTCGCAGCTTCGGCGGCGCTCGCATCTGGGTGAGCATCGGCCCGATCAACTTCCAGCCGGGTGAGTTCGCCAAGATCTGCCTCGCGTTGTTCTTCGCCGGTTACCTCGCCGAGCGGCGCGAACTGATCGCCGCGAACACGTGGAAGGTCGGCCCGCTCCGCCTGCCCGAGCCGCGCCACCTGCTGCCGATCGCTCTCGCGTGGGCATTCTCGGTCGTGGTGATGGTGGGCCTCAAGGACCTCGGTGCCTCGCTGCTGTTCTTCGCCCTCTTCGTCGTGATGCTGTGGGTGGCCACCGAGCGCACGAGCTTCCTCGTGATCGGGACGATCCTCTTCGCCGGTGCGGCGTACGTCGCCTGGCTCACGTTCGGCAACGTGCAGACCCGCGTCGCGATCTGGCTCGACCCGTGGCCGCAGTACGAAGGCCGCGGCTACCAGATCGTGCAAGCCATGTTCGCGCTCTCCAACGGCGGCATCGAGGGCACCGGTCTCGGCCTCGGCAGCCCCAACAAGATCCCCGAAGTGAAGAACGACTTCATCTTCGCGGCCGTCGGCGAAGAGCTCGGGCTGTTCGGCGCCACCGCGGTGCTGATCGCGTTCATGCTCATCATCGGTGCGGGCTTTCGCATCGCCACCCGCGCCGAGCGGCCCTTCGAGAAGATCCTCGCCACCGGCCTCACCACGATCATCGGCCTGCAGGCGTTCATCATCATCGGCGGCGTCATCCGCGTCGTGCCGCTCACCGGCATCACCCTGCCGTTCGTGAGCTACGGCGGCTCCAGCCTGCTCGCCAACTACATCCTCCTCGCACTCTTGATGCGGATCAGCGACTCCAGCGCCCGCCGCCTCGGCGAGGTACCCGACGATCTCACGATCGGTGAACGCTATGAGGCACGCACGGCCGCACGACGCGAACGCATCGTCGCCAGGCGCGCCCGGAAGGCGACCCGGTGAACACCCGCATCCGACGTCTCGCGATCGGTCTGCTGCTCTGCTACGTGGCGTTGTTCGTGCAACTCAACATCCTCCAGGTGGGCCGCGAAGAAGAGCTCACCGCCGACCCGCGCAACGACCGCCAAACGATTCGCGACTTCAACCGACCGCGCGGGCCGATCATCTCTGCCGACGGGGAGGTGCTCGCGCTCAGCCAACCGGTGCAGGACCCGGGTGCCGAGCTCGAGTACATCCGGGTGTACCCCAAGGGCTCGCTTGTTCGGCAACGTCACCGGCTACTTCACGTTCGCCTTCGGCAGCACGCAGGTGGAGAAGGTGCACACCGACGTGCTCTCCGGCACCACGTCCCAGCAACAGATCAAGGGTCTCGGCGACATCTTCAGCGGCCAGGACCTCTCCGGTTCGGTGGTGCTCAACATCCGTGCCGACGTGCAAGACGTGGCCCGCCAGGCACTGATCGACCCCGCGACGGGCATCGAGCGCGAGGGCTCGGTCGTCGTGCTCGAACCGAGTACCGGCGACGTGATCGCGATGTACAGCTTCCCGACCTACGACCCGAACCAAGTGGTGGTGCCGGACGGCAAGGAGGCGACCGACGTGTTCGACTTCCTCAACGCCTACCCCGGCAAGCCGCTGTTGGCGAACACGTACCAGGAGCGGTACATGCCGGGTTCGAGCTTCAAGGTGATCACCACCGCGATCGCATTCGAGAACGGCGTCACCTCGCTCGAGCGGGTGTGGCCGAGCGAGACCCAATGGGTGCCGCAGCAGACCACCGACCCGATCCAGAACTACGGGGGCAAGGCCTGCGGCGGGACGATGGTGGAGGTCTTCTTCCGAAGCTGCAACATCCCGTTCGCACGGTTGGCCGAAGAGCTCGGTCCCGAGCGGATGGTGGCCGGTACCAAGGCGTGGGGCATCGGCGAACGCATCCCGATCGACCTGCCCGGCGCCGTCGCCAGCTCCTTCGGGGAGGTGGAGGACTTCACCGACCAACTCCCGCTGCTCGCGATCGGTGGCTTCGGCCAGGGCAGCGATGTGATGGTGCCGATCCACATGGCGATGGTCGCGGCCACCGTGGCCAACGGTGGCCGGATGATGGCGCCACACGTGGTGGACGTCACCCGCTTCCACGACGGCTCGGTGCTCGAGCGCACCGAACCCGAGGTGTGGAAGACCCCGATCTCGCCCACTACGGCCGCCACCCTCAACTCGTTGATGGTGGGCGTGGTGAACCAGGGCACCGGTCGCCAGATGCAGCTCGCCGGCGGCATCCAGGCCGCAGCCAAGACCGGCACGGCGCAGCTGAACGCCGCAGGGGAGCCGCAGCGCTCACACGCGTGGATCATCGGCTTTGCTCCTGCAGAGACGCCGCGCTACGCGATCGCAGTGATGCTGAAAGGCACCAACGACGAGATCAGCGCCGGTACCGGCGGCAAGCTCGCCGGCCCGATCGCGAAGCAGGTGCTCGACTACCTCTTCGCCACCGAAGCCTCAGCAGCCGCGGCACCTGTGGCCGCAGTGCCCACCACCGCACCGGGCGCGCAGCCGTGAGCACCCCCAGCTGGATATCCTCGCAACACCGCACCGGGCGCCAGCGTGCACGCTCCCGTCGCGCACACGCCAAGTAGGACCTACGTGACCAACAACAACGAGCGCATCGTCCTCAACGACCGCTACGAGATCCAGAACCGCATCGGCCGTGGAGGCATGGCCGACGTGTTCCTCGCGCGCGACGTGTTGCTCGACCGTCCGGTTGCGATCAAGGTGCTGTTCCCCGAATACGCCACCGACCCGAACTTCGTCGAACGTTTCCGCCGCGAGGCCCAGTCAGCGGCCAATCTCAATCACCCCAACATCGTCAGCGTCTACGACTGGGGCAAGTACTCGAACACCTACTTCATGGCGATGGAGTACGTGCCCGGACGCACCCTCGCAGACATCTTGCGCGCCAACGGCCACGTCAGTTCCGTGCAAGCAGCCGAGATCGCGAGCGAGGTCTCCGCCGCGCTGAGCTTCGCTCACCGCAACGGCGTGGTGCACCGTGACATCAAGCCCGCGAACATCCTGATCGGCACCGCCGGAGCGGTGAAGGTGGCCGACTTCGGCATCGCTCGAGCGATGAACGCTCCCACCGAGAGCAACCTCACTCAGGTCGGTTCGGTGATGGGAACCGCCACGTACTTCTCGCCCGAGCAGGCACAGGGCGCCCAGCCCGATCCGCGCAGCGACCTGTACTCACTCGGCATCGTGCTGTACGAGATGGTGGCCGGCAAGCCGCCGTTCACCGGCGACAACCCGGTGGGCATCGCCTACAAGCAGGTGCACGACGCACCCCAACCGCTCAACCAGCTCGTGGCCGACGTGCCGCGACCGTTCGAGGCGATCGTCGCCAAGTTGCTCGCGAAGAGCCCCGACATGCGCTACGCGGATGCCGACGCGCTGCGCGATGACCTTCGTCGGTTCCGTGCCGGTGAGTCCGTGCAAGCGCTGGCCGGCATCACCCCGACCGCTCCTCCGCAAGCCAACGTCGCCACCACCACCATGGCGCGCACCACGGCCGTTCCGTCACAGTCGGCCGGTGCAGCTACCTACGCATCGGCGGCACAGCAAGCCCGCACGACCGCCATCCCCCAGCAGCGCATGCCCGAACCGCAGGCGCCCGTGCAGTACCAGCCACCCAACCGCAACGGTCTCTACGCCGTGCTCGGGTTCATTGCAGTGATCGCGCTGGTCATCGGTGGCGTGCTGCTCTACAACACCCTCACCAACGGTGACGAAGAAGTGGTCGAACCGACCACGGTCGCCATCCCCAAGGTGGTGGGGCTCGACTTCGTCGCTGCGTCCACCGCGCTCGAGGCGGCAGGGCTCACGATCGAGCAGGTGCCGCTCGCCAACCCGGCCGATCCGGCCACGCCGGAGAACCAGGTTTGGCAGACCGATCCAGCGGCCGACACGGTCGTCGAGCTCGACTCGACAGTGAAGGTGTTCTTCCAGCCGGTGCTCCAGCCAGCGCCGGTGCCGAACGTGGTGGGTCAGAACTTGGAGGAAGCGAAGCGAATCCTCCAAGAGGCCCAGTTCCTGCCCGGAGAGGTGACGAGCGAGGCAAGCGACCAGCCCAAGGACACCGTGATTCGCACGGTGCCCGCCGCCGATGAGCTGCTCAAACCGGGCGAGATCGTCGCCATCGTGCTCTCGGGTGGACCCGACACCGAGCTGATCCCGGAGGTCACGGGCCTGACCCAGGATGCGGCCAAGCGTCTGCTCGAGGGCGCGTCGTTCGGGTTCGTCGTCACGGTCCAGACCGAGCCGAACGAGGATGTCGCCGCCGGATCTGCCATTCGCACCGAGCCCGCCTTCGGCGGCGAGCTCGCCGCGGGTTCACCGATCACGTTGTTCGTCTCGACCGGTGTGGTGCAGGTACAGGTACCGCCGGTGGTCGGACTCACCGAAGCCACCGCGAAGAACCAGATCACGACGAAGAACCTCACGGTCAACGTCACCTATGTGAACGTGCCGGCCGGCGATGCCAACGACGGTCGTGTGATGGCGCAGAGTCCGACGGGCGGAAACCTGGTCGCCCCGGGTTCGGCCGTTGGGTTGCAGGTCGGCCGGGCAGTGGCACCGACCACGACATCGACCACCACGACGACGACCACCATTCCACCGTCCACGACATCGTCGACAACCACCACGACGACGTCCACCACCGTCGGCCCCTGAACGAGCGCCGGCCCCTGAACGAGCGCCGGCGATGACGTGCGCGTCGCGTCGGACGTTCAGGCGATGGCGACGGAGCCGAGGAAGTTGCGCAGCAGGTCGTGCCCGATCGCGGTGAGGATGCTCTCGGGGTGGAACTGCACACCCTCGATCGGCAGTTCTCGGTGGCGGACGCCCATCACGATCCCGTCTGCCGTGGTCGCCGTCACCTCGAGGCAGTCGGGCATCGACGATGGTGCGATCACCAACGAGTGGTAGCGGGTGGCGGTGAGCGGTGTGGGCAGACCGGCGAACACCCCGGCACCCTCGTGCTCGATGTGCGAGGTCTTGCCGTGCATCAGATGCGGGGCCTGCTCGATGGTGCCGCCGTACACGTAGCCGATCGCCTGATGGCCGAGACACACGCCCAGCACCGGGATGCCGCGCTCGCCGAACGCCGGGATCGCGGCGCAGATGATGCCGGCGTCCTCGGGGCGGCCGGGACCGGGCGAGACGAGCACCGCGTCGGGCGCGAGCTCGAGCGCTTCGGCGACCGTGACGTCGTCGTTGCGGACCACGATCGGATCGGCGCCCAACTCCCCGAGGTACTGGACCAGGTTGTAGACGAAGCTGTCGTAGCTGTCGATCACGAGAACCCGAGGTCCAGCCATGCCAACAGCGTAGACTCGCTGTCCGTGGCTCCTCCCAAGAGAAAGACCAGCGGCGGCCGGACGACCCCGAAAGGCGTCCGCCCAGGTGAGGCGACTCGACTCGCCAGCCATGGTCACGCACACGAGCACGCCTACGACAACGGTCGGGCCGTCGAAGCGTCCTCGAGATACACGCCGCCCGTTGCTCGCACGGCGATCGAGAGCCCCCGATGGGTGCCGATCCTCATGTTCGTCCTGCTCGGTCTCGGCGCGCTCACGATCCTGCTGCGCTACATCGTGTGGCAGGACACCAACATCCCGGTGCTCGTGGGTCTGGCGTTCCTGCTCGGTGGTCTCTACACGGCCACCAAGTGGCATTGACCCACTGATCCACAGGCCAAGACACACGCTGCTCCCGGATGCCGTCCCGTCTGGACGAGACCTGAACGGAGTGTGACCACGCATGGCACGCGGGGCAACGACCACATTGCAGAAGTGTTACACCGCTGTCATTCGTCACAAGGTTGTCCACAGGCTGTGGACATGTATCCGATGGTCAGTCGAAGATCGGCGCGACCACATCCATGTCCTCGAGGCAATGCCTCGGGGGCGGCGGGTCCTCGTCGGGGGCCAATGTCAACTTGATCTCCAGGCCGCACACGCTGCAGCGATACCTGACGTTCACCTTGCGCAGCTCCCCCGACGGTGGCGGCGGCGGCAACGGGGTCGTCATGCTGCGCAGCATTGCAATCCCACTTTTCCACAGGACGACGCCCATCAGGACGCCGGCACCCCACCACACGACCGTTCCGAACGCAGGCATGTGCACAGGCTAGGCGCCGCATCGTGCGCCCGTCACCCAGCACAACCGGCCACGCAGCCGCACCGTCGATCACATGTCGAGGTCAACCCAGACGTTCGATGAGGGTCGCGTTGGCCATGCCGCCGCCCTCGCACATCGTCTGCAAGCCGTAGCGGCCGCCGGTGCGCTCGAGCTCGTTCAGCAGCGTGGTCATCAGCCGGGCGCCGGAACAACCGAGCGGGTGGCCGAGCGCGATCGCCCCGCCGTTGACGTTCACCCGGTCCATGTCCGGGTGCAGTTCCTTCTCCCACGCAAGCACGACTGCCGCAAACGCCTCGTTGATCTCCACCAGATCGATGTCGTCGATGGTCAACCCCGCCCGGGCAAGCACCTTGTGCGTGGCCGGGATCGGCGCGGTGAGCATCATTCGCGGGTCGTCACCGGCCAATGAGAAGTTGACGAAACGGGCCCGTGGCGTAAGCCCGAGTTGAGCGGCTCGCTCCTCACTCATGATCAGCAACGCCGAAGCGCCGTCGGTGATCTGCGACGAGTTGCCGGCGGTCACCCGACCGCCCTCGTCCTCGCTGCGAAACGCCGGCTTGAGCCTGCCGAGCGACTCCATCGAGGTCTCGCGCAGTCCCTCGTCGACGCTCATCGGTGACCCGTCGGCACCCTGCACCGGCAGGATCTCCCGCTGGAAGCGGCCCTCGGTCGTCGCTCGCTTCGCGTACTCCTGCGACCGCACGCCGAAGGCGTCCATGTCGTCGCGGCTGAGGCCCCACTTGTCGGCGATCATCTCGGCCGAGATGCCCTGCGGCACGAGACCACCCGCGGGGGCGTACCGAGCACCGACGGCCGGACCGAATGGGAAACCGAACTTGCTGTCCGACATCGATGCCCCCATCGGCACGCGGGTCATCACCTCGACGCCCGCCGCGACCACGACGTCATAGGCGCCGGCGATCACACCTTGGGCGGCGAAGTGGGCCGCCTGCTGGCTCGACCCGCACTGACGGTCGATGGTCGTGCCGGGGATCGACTCCGGCCAACCCGCGGCGAGCACTGCGTTGCGCCCGACGTTGGCGGCCTGCTCGCCGACTTGCATCACGCACCCCATGATCACGTCGTCGATGATCGCTGGATCGATGTCCGACCGCTCGATCAGCGCCTGCAGGGTCTGTGCTGCGAGATCCACCGGATGCCAGTCCTTGAGGTTGCCGTTGCGGCGGCCGAGCGGGGTTCGGATGGCATCGACGATGACCGCAGTCTGCATGGGGCTCTCCTCGTACTCGAGCCGGCGCAGACGAGACACGCCGGGTCGGACAGCACGCAGTCTGCTGGCTCGGTCTCGCCCCGCCCAAACCGGAGGATCAGTGGACACACATCTCCCATCAAGCCGACGTTCGTGCGAGAATCAGCCGCATGAGCACGTCCATTGCCGAAATCGATGCCGTCGTCGCCGGCACCACCGCACCCCGGAAGTTCCTGGAGCTCGTCGCCGCCCACGGCGACGTCCCCGCCCTGCACTCGATGAAGGACGCCACCCCAGGCAGTTGGAACAGCTGGACATACGCGCAGGTGGCCGCGCAGGTGGCCAAGGCCGCAGCCGGTCTGCACTCGCTCGGCGTACGACCCGGCGAGCGGGTGCTGCTGATGATGCGCAACCGTCCCGACTTCCATTGGCTCGACCTCGCCGCACAGTTCGTGCGGGCCACGCCGGTGAGCATCTACAACTCCTCGTCACCCGAGGAGATCCAGTACCTCTCGCACCACGCCGAAGCGCGCATCGCGATCGTGGAGGACGCGGGATTCCTCGAGCGGATGTTGAAGGTGAAGGGTGAGCTGCCCGAGCTGCAGCACATCTTCGTGATCGAACCCCCTGCGGACGGCTGTCCCGAGGGCGTGCGCCCGGTGGCCGAACTGCTCGGCAACGGCTCGTCCGACCTCGATGCGCTGGCCGCCGACACCTCCCCCGATGACATCGCAACGCTCATCTACACGAGCGGTACCACCGGCCCACCAAAGGGCGTGATGATCAGCCAGTACAACGTCCTGTACACGGTCGAATCACTCAAGCGATGCATCGACTTCGACACCTTCGTCGCGAAGCGGGCCGTGAGCTACCTGCCGATGGCCCACATCGCTGAGCGGATGATGAGCCACTACCAGGGCGCGATTCTCGGCTACTCGGTCTTCTGCTGCCCCGATCCCAACCTGCTCACCGCATACCTCAAAGAGGTGCACCCCGAGATCCTGTTCGGCGT
The DNA here is from genome assembly GCA_963791635.1 of uncultured Acidimicrobiaceae bacterium. Taxonomy (GTDB): domain Bacteria; phylum Actinomycetota; class Acidimicrobiia; order Acidimicrobiales; family Ilumatobacteraceae; genus VFMC01. The sequence continues at coordinate 35,296 of CAWBTC010000008.1, read as the reverse complement.
GCCCCGAGTGTGGGAGAAGATCTACAACGGTGTCAACGCCGCGCTCGCGGCGAACCCGGAGGCGAAGGCGAAGTTCGACGAAGGCCTCGCTGCCGCGCTCGTGATCAAGCAGGCCGAGCGCGACGGCACCGCCACCAAGGAGCAGACCGACACGTGGGCGTTCCTCGACGCGGTCGCGTTCGGCAACGTGCGTGGCCTCGTGGGTCTCGACTCGGTACTCGTCGGCGTCACCGGAGCCGCAGCCATCCCGCGACCGGTGCTCGAGTGGTTCAACGCGATCGGTGTCCCGGTCAGCGAGATCTACGGCATGAGCGAGTCGAGCGGACCGATGACGTGGTCCCCGAAAGCGAACCGGCCGGGCTCGGTCGGCCAGGAGATCCCCGGGTGTGAGGTTCGCATCGCGGACGATGGTGAGGTGATCTGTCGCGGCGGCAACGTGTTCCAGGGCTACTTGAAGCAGCCCGACAAGACGGCCGAGTCACTCATCGACGGCTGGCTGCACAGCGGCGACATCGGCGAGCTCAGTGCCGACGGCTACGTGAAGATCGTCGACCGCAAGAAGGAGCTGATCATCACCTCCGGCGGCAAGAACATCAGCCCTGCGAACCTCGAGGCTGCACTGAAGACGATCCCGCTCATCGGTCAGGCAGCAGCCATCGGCGACAACCGCAAGTTCTGCACGGCGATCCTGGTACTCGACCCCGAGGCTGCCGCCGTGTGGGCTCGCGATCGCGGCCGAGCGAACGCGTCGCCCACGGAGCTGGCGACCGACCCCGACGTGATCGCGGAGGTGCAAGCCGGCATCGACGAGATCAACCAGCAGTTCGCCCAGGTGGAACAGATCAAGAAGTTCGTACTGACCGGCGAGGAATGGATGCCTGACAGCGACATGCTCACGCCGACGTCAAAGCTGAAGCGGCGCGGCGTGAACGCCCGCTACGCCGCGGAGATCGAATCCATGTACGCCGGGCTCGACTGAGCCATCACGGCAACGGACTTGGTTGTCCCGGTCGCGATCGGGATGATCGGCTGCTGCGGCGGCGACGACTGAGCGCTGTCGTCGGCCGTCGTCCATCGAGCCAGCACCAGCTGGTCGCGATGGATCGTGCCGGCGCACACCGAACCCATGGTGCGATCGAGGTGGAACAACGGCCCACCCACCGTCGCGACGAGGGGTGCCCCGCAGACAGGATCGCCGCCCGCCACCCACATGTGACCCCCGTGGCTGAGCGCCACCGAGGGCTCCATGTCCGGTGAGAGCAGGCTGACCGCCCAGCTCCTCCCCTTCGTGCCCGGCACCGTGCGGGCCAACAGGTGCGCTGCATCCGACGACAGCAGGAGGCCCATCTCGTCGTCGTTCACGTACACCGGGCCCACCACACCGTGAGCGGCGGTGAGCGGGAAGGTCACTTCGCGAGCGCGGTACGCGCCCACTTCGCCGTCCAACAACGTCCACCCGACGCGACGACCGCTGAGGATCACCTCGCCGAGGATCACCACGCCATCGGGCATCGAGATCGCTCCCCGGACGACGAGCAGCGGATGCTCGGCCGCGAAGCGCTCGTCCTGCGTCCACGACACGAGATCGGCACTCATCGCGTGCCAGGCACGACCATCGCCACCGGCACCGGCACCGAAGAGGTGCCATTGGCCGAGGTGCCGCACGAGCGCGACCAACTCCACCTCGGCGTCGATGATGGCGACCTCGATCAGCGAACTGGGCTGACCCCTCCACACGCGGATCACGCCGTCGGCATCGTGGCCGATCGCGACCAACGTCAGACCATCACTCGCCACCACCGGCTGCCCCACGAACGACGGCCCGACGACGTCATCGACAGCTAGGGCGCACAGCGCCGACTCTGCGTCGCCGATCACGGCAACGCAGAGCCGGCAACCCGGGACCGGGGCGGGCGGCGATCCCGGGAGTACTTCTGGGGTGGCGCTCATCCGATGTAGATGCTGCTGACGCGGTTGTCCCAACCCGCGTTCATCGAGGCTGACTCAGCCCACGCCCACGTCGCTCCCCCGTACTGCGGCGGTCCCCCACTCGAGAGGTCGAAGAAGTACGAGCTACAACCACCGACCCTGTAACTACTTGTCACGTTGTTGAACCCATAGTTCGACAGGTTCAAGTAGACGTACTGCGATGTAAGTGCGAGGACCGATCCTGAATAGTTGGAGCCGGTGTAGAGCCGAAGGTAGGAACCGCATGACGCGCGACGGAACCCGGTCCCGCTCACGGGAGCGGTGACCGCTGCGTCTCCACCCAGAGCCGCCAGCATCTCGGCTTCCGTGTCGTAGCAGATGGTCTCGATGCCATCCGTCTGACACGCCCGAGCGCCATCCCAGCCAAAGCGAAGATCGACTTCCTCGCCCTCATACTCAGCGATCCATGGTTCTGGGTCTGATGCTCGGTCAGATGGGACGGTGGTATCGATTGCGTGCGCTTGGCTGATTGGAAGCGCGAGAAGGGTAATGAGGGTGACAAGTGGGGTCTTCATGGTTTCTCCTGGTCGAGAGCAGTTGCTGATGGATGGGAACGCACGATCACTCTCGATGTCTCGGGCTCGATCGCGACCGTGGCGCAGTCAGACTCCGGATCGGCGACCTCGACCTTCCATCGAGCCAACCCTGACCGTGCAATAGCGTCGAGCGCGAGCTGTTCAACTTCAGGCGCGCCGAGACACGGCCCGCTGTTGATCTCGACCATCAAGTCATCCCTCAGCCTGGTGACGGGATCCACCGAGACACTGACCGCGCCTGCGTCGGAGAGACCGAAGTCGGCGCAGGAGGTCAGCTCTGGAAGGGGCAGCACTTCGAGCGATCCATTGATCCCGGTGCACGCCACGAGGCGCGGCACATCGGTGGTCGGCTTGTTCAGTGCATCGATGTTCGGGAGATCCCCGTTGCGCCACAGTTCACTGCAGCCAGCGATCGGATCATCGGTCGGCGCGATGGCGATGGCGGAGCCGGTCGCGTCCACGGAGCCATGACAGAGCACGTCGGCGGACGGGGCTGCTGGTCTCTCGCCGCGGAAGGCGGCGACGCCGGCTCCCCCGGCGACGACGATGACGACGGCGCCCGTGGCAACCAGCCATCGTCGTCGACGGGGAGATCGCAGGGGAACCACGTTCGATCGCTGCGATCGATCCGAGCCGGCCGATCTGCTCGCGATGTTCGGCGCACCGGCGCCGGTGATCGCGTCGACGAGGTCGTCGGGGTCGGCGTCGGGTCGTTCGAGCAGTGCGACGGAACGCACGTGCGAGCGCAGCACATCGAAGGGGTCGGTCATCTGGTCCCGCCTTGGTCGGAAGCTTCGGTACGTTCCGCAACGGCAGCCCTCAGACGCGCACGGGCACGCGAGACGCGCACTTTCGCCGCGTTCGCCCGCACACCGAGGATCTCACCGAGATCCTCCGATGACAGGTCGTCCAATGCGGTCATCAACAACACCTCACGGTCCGACGCGGAGAGCGACGCGATGGCATCCATCACCATCTGCAGCTCGACACCGGCGTCGTGGTCCGGCGGTGGTGAGTACGTCACGGGATCGAGTCGGGCGACCTTGTCGTTCAAGGCCTGCCACCGTCGTTCGCCCCGTCGGCTGTTCTTGACGATGTTGCGGGCCGTGGCGCGGAGCCACGTCGCCGCGCCATCGGGCTCGATGTCGTCGATGCGCTGCCAGGCGGCGGTGAACGTCTCGTTCACCACGGTGTCGGCATCGGCCTGCGGGTAGAGCACCCGCACATGGGCGAACAGCCCACGTTGGTGCTCACGGACCAGCGCGGTGAAGCGCGCATGCGCGTCGCCACCCACTTGATCCGCGTGCCGAGACGTCATCACACCTACTCAATGTCCGGCACAGGCACTTCGGTTACAGGTGAGGACGAAGTTTCTCGAAAAATCTGTCAGCGAATGAGCTTCGACAGCAGGCGCTGCAACGCCAGGATGTCGCTCTCGGTGACCACCTGGGCGAAGTTGTGTTGCACCGACCGGCGGTAGATCACGTTGGCATCACGCCAGAACGAGCGGCCGTCGCGGGTGAGTTGGACCGACACGGCACGTCGATCGGCGGGGCTGGGCGTCGATTCGCGCACGACATGACCCTCCTCCTCCATCCGATCGAGGCGACGGCTGAGACTCGATGCCACCTCGTCGAGCTCGGCACACAGTTCGCTGACGCGCATCGCGCCGCCGGCTCGCTGCAGTGCCGCCATCACCTCGAACCAGCTGAGCGGGATGTCGAATTCGTCGACGAGATCGGAGTCGATCTGCCGTTGGATGCCGTTCATCGCCAGACTCAGCTGCCGCAGCAGCCCGATCCGCTCGGCGTCGAGGCGGGGCATCTGGTGAGCGGGAGTCGGTCAGCGTGATCGGAGGGCGGGGTCAGGCCGTGGCCTTGAGCGCTGCGCCGAACGCGGCGAGCGCAAGGTCGATCTCGCCCTCGGTGACCACCAGCGGCGGCATCCACCGCAGCGTGCGTCCGTAGGTGCCGGCATTCATGAGGATGAGGCGGCCCTCCTCGAAGCAATGCTTCGTGATCGCCGAGACGCGGGCAGCGTCGGTGAACTCGGTGCCCACCATCAGACCGAGGCCTCGCACCTGGGCGATCACCTCATGCTCGCGCTGCAACTCCCGGATACCCGCCTGCAGCTGATCACCACGTGCGTTCACGTTCGCGAGGAAGGCCGGATCGCTCATGATCTCGATCGTTGCGAGCGCAGCCGCGCACCCCATCGGATTGCCGCCGTAGGTGCCGCCGTGACTGCCGGTCGGCCACTTGTCGTCGAGCTCACGACGGGTGCCGAGAGCAGCGAACGGGAAACCACTGGCGATGCCCTTGGCCATGCAGATGACGTCGGGCTCGATGCCGTAGTGATCGACGGCGAACATCTTGCCGGTGCGACCGAATCCGCTCTGCACCTCATCCGCGATGAAGAGGATGCCGTGCTGGCGGCAGCGCTCGACGATGCCCTGGATGAACGCCGGCGGCGCCGGGATGTAGCCACCCTCGCCGAGCACGGGCTCGAGGATCACCGCGGCGGTCTCCTCCGGCGCGGTCATCGACTTGAGCAGGTGGTCGAATCCGCGAAGCGCGCGCTCGACCTCGGCAGTCTCGTCGGCCACGAGCGGATCGGGATATGGCGCCACGAAGATGCCCGACGGCAGCGGCGCGTGGCCCGCCGCGGTAGCTGGTCTTCGACGTGGTCATCGCCATCGCGAGATGGGTGCGGCCGTGGAAGCTGCCGCTGAACACGACCACGTGCGGGCGCTTCGTGGCCTGCTTCGCGAGCTTCACCGCTGCCTCGGTGATCTCGGCGCCGGAGTTGGCGTAGAAGAAGGTGTCGATGCCAGCGGGGGTGATCCCGGCGAGCTTCGCGGCGAGCGGCTCGAGCAGGTCGTGCTTGAACACGTTCACCTGCGCGTGGATGAAGCGCTGCGCCTGATCGGCTATGGCCTTGGCCACCTTCGGGTGGGCGTGGCCGGTGGAGTTCACCGCGATGCCGGCGGCGAAGTCGAGGTACTCCTCGCCGTCGGTGGTGGTGACCCAGCAACCGTGCCCGCTGGCCACCTGCAGCGGGGTGACCGAGAACCAGACGTTCGACAGGTGAGACATGTCCCCAGCCTATGCCGATCGCACGAGCTGGTCGATCAGCAGTCGACGGCGGCTCGCCGAGAACGAATGCGGGCTGGCGCGGGGCGTCCAGGTCACGGTCCGCCCTCCCCAGCCGATCAGGCGAAGGCAGCCCGCAACACGTCGGCGTAGGTGTCTGCGAGGTGGAAGGTCATCACCTCGCGGACCTTCTCGGGCACGTCGTCGAGATCCGGTCCGTTGCGCTTCGGGAGCACCACCTCGGTGAGGCCGGCCCGGTGGGCGGCGAGCACCTTCTGCTTCACGCCACCGATCGGTAGGACCTTGCCCTGGAGCGTGATCTCGCCGGTCATGCCCACCGTTGGCTTCACGACCTTGCCGGTGAGCAGGCTCACGAGCGCCGTGGTCATCGTGACGCCCGCCGACGGACCGTCTTTCGGGACGGCGCCCGCCGGCACGTGGACGTGCACCCGCTTGGCGAGCGTGGTCGGATCGATCCCGAGCTCTGCTGCGTGCGATCGGACGAAGCTGAGTGCGATGTGTGCACTCTCCTTCATCACGTCGCCGAGTTGACCCGTGAGTGTGAGGGTCGGCTCGGTGGTCGCGGCATCGCCGGCGAGCGGAAACGCGGTCGTCTCGATGAACAGCACGTCACCACCGCTGCCGGTGACAGCGAGGCCTGTTGCCACGCCGGGCACGTTGGTGCGCTCGGGCACCTCGTCGTCGACCTTCGGGCGACCGAGCCACTCGCGCACCTCGGCCGCATCGACCTCGATCGGTGCGCTGCGCTGTCCGGTGGCGACCGCAGCCGCCACCTTTCGGGAGAGCTTTCCGAGCTCGCGCTCGAGCGAGCGCACACCGGCCTCACGCGTGTAGCCGGTGATCGTGGTGCGCAACGCACGCTCGCTGACGGTCACCTCGTCGGGCTGCAGGCCCGAGCGTTCGAGTTGACGGGGCAGCAGGTAGCGCTGGGCGATGAAGACCTTCTCGTCCTCGGTGTAGCCGTCGAGGCGCACGAGCTCCATCCGGTCGAGGAGCGGTGCCGGGATCGTGTCGGCCACGTTCGCGGTCGCGATGAACACCACCTGACTGAGGTCGAGCTCGACCTCCAGGTAGTGGTCGCGGAACGTGTGGTTCTGTGCCGGGTCGAGCACCTCGAGCAGCGCGGCCGTCGGGTCGCCACTCCACCCGCCGGCGCTGAGCTTGTCGACCTCGTCGAGCAGCACCACCGGGTTCATGCTCCCGGCTTCGATGATCGCCCGCGCGATGCGCCCGGGTTGGCTGCCGACGTACGTGCGTCGATGGCCTCGGATCTCGGCCTCGTCGCGCACACCGCCGAGGGCGACGCGCACGAAGTTGCGGCCCATCGAGCGGGCGATCGACTCGCCGAGACTGGTCTTGCCGACGCCTGGCGGTCCGACGAGGGTGACCACGGTGCCGGCAGCGCGGGTGTTCTCGGCGACCTCACGCTCTTGGCGGAGCTTGCGAACGGCGAGGAACTCCACGATCCGGTCCTTGACGTCGTCGAGGCCGTAGTGGTCGGCGTCGAGCACGTCTCGCGCTTCGGTGAGGTCGAGCTGGTCTCGAGTGCGAGTGGCCCACGGCAACTCGAAGATGCGATCGAGCCAGGTGCGCACCCAGGAGTGCTCAGGGCTCTGCTGGCTCATTCGCTCGAGCCGATCGATCTCTTTGTCGACGAACGACGCGACCTTGTCAGCCAGATGCGGTCGGACGGCGTCGAGCTTCGCCCGATACTCGCCGACCACGTTGTCGTCGCCCTCGCCGAGCTCCTTGCGGATCGCGGTGAGCTGCTGGCGCAGCAGGTAGTCCCGCTGCTGCTTGTCGACTCCCTCGGTGACATCCGCTCGGATCAGCGCTGTCACCTGTAGCTCGGCCAGGTGTTGGCGCGCCCAGTCGTTCACCAGCGTGATGCGCTCGTCGAGCTCGACCGCGTGCAGCACCCGGGTGCGGAGATCGTTGTCCACCTCGCTCCAGGTGACCACGGCATCAGCCAGGGCGCCGGGTTCGACGACGGTTCGCAGGATCTCGGGCAGGCGCCGGCTCTGGCGCAGCTTGGCGATCTCGTCGAGCACCACCCGCAGTTCACGGACGGCGGCCTCGACCCGCGGGGTCGGCCTCAGATCGGTGAGCAGCTCCACGTCGGCATGGTCGGCGCCGCGCTCGCTGGTGTGGCGGGCGAGGATGCGACCGCGGCTTTCGGCCTGGACGATCGCAGCCGGTTGACCCGAGGGCAGCGCGCCACGGCTGGGCACACGGGCGACGACGCCGAGGTCATCGGCGCCGGCGCCGTTCACGTTGTCGGGCGCGGCGACCAGGAGCACGCGCCCATCGCCCGATCCTGCAGCCTCGACCGCGAGCCGAACGGCGTCGCTGTCGAGGGCCAGGGTGACGAGGGTGCCCGGGAGCACCACCGTCGGGAGCGGCAGTACCGGCAGGGAGATCGAAGTGAGGAGCGAACGAGCAGCGGGTGCCCCTGAACCATGGGTCGATTCGGTCATGGAGGAGACGGTATCGTCATGCAACTTGATTGCAACCGACTCAATTTTGTAGCGCGTCCATGACGCTCAACTGGTGAGCGATGCTGCTCTGTCCAACGCCTCGTCCCAGGTCGCCTTGGCCGCAATCAGGTTGCGGAACGGCATCACCATCTTCGGCATGCTCACGCCCAGCACACCTCGCAGGCGGCCCTGCCAACCGTAGAGCGCAGCGAACGAACCGTCGGTCCGGCCGGCGAACACGTGCACCTCGTCGTCGCCGTGGGCACGACCGACGAACTGGATGCGGCTCTCGAACTGATCACTCCAGAAGAACGGCACCGACTCGTATGGGGTGGGCGTGTCGCCGTTGGCCATCACCAGCAGGTTCCGGGCGGCGACTGCGCCCTGCTCGGCGGCGTTCGTCCAATGCTCCACGCGCATCACCGCGTCATCGTGCGGATCGAACACCTGGTTGTGCCATCTGGCGCAGTCGCCTGCCGCGAACACGCCCGGTCGCCCGGTCCAGAGCGAGCTGTCGCACACGATGCCGTCTCGCACCTCGAGACCGCTGCCGGCCAGCCACTCGGTCGCCGAAGCGACTCCGATGCCCACGACCACGACGTCGCTGCCGATGAGTGTGCCGTCGCCGAGGCGCACTCCGCTGACCTTTCCATCAACCCCCTCGATCGCCGATACCTGCACACCGCAGCGCAGCTCCACGTCGTGGCGAGCGTGGACGCTCGCGACCGCGGCGCCCATGGCGACGCCGAGACCACGGATCAGGGGCGACGGCGCGCCTTCGAGGACGGTGACGACGCAACCTGCCTGGCGAGCGGTGGCCGCAACCTCGAGCCCGATGAAACCCGCTCCGATCACCGTCACACGTGTCGATTGCTCGACGAGCCTCGAGCGCAGGTCGAGTGCGTCCGCGAGCGTGCGCAGCTCGCAGATGCCGTCGAGTGCAGGCTGGTCAGGCAGCCGACGCGGCGCGGCACCGGTGGCGATGACGAGGCCGTCGTAGTCGAGCTCGCTGCCGTCGGCGAGTGACAGCATCCGCTGCTCGGCGTCCAGCCCCGTGGCCCGCACGCCGAGACGGAGGTCGAGACCGAGCTCGTCGAACGCCTCGGGCTTGCGCAGACGGATGCGATCGGACTCCCACTCGCCGGCCAGCAGCTTCTTCGACAACGGCGGCCGGTCGTACGGCAACTCGTCCTCGGCGCCGACCAGCGTGACCCGCCCAGCGAAGCCGTCGGTGCGCAGCGTCTCACACGCGCGGAGCCCGGCCAGCGAGGCTCCCACCACCACGACGTGCTCGATCGATGCAGCCATCTCAGCTCTCATCGACTGGGGATGTGGTTGCCGGCGCGCCGGACGGGTCAGGGCTCATAACGAGGACACTAGAACGCGTCGAGGACCTTGTGCCCTGCTCAGGCAAGGCGCGCCGAGCGCACGATCAGAGGCATGAAGGTGCACTCGACCCACACGTATCACGCCGCACCGACCCGAGTCGTCGAGGTGATGACCGATCCCGACACGTTGTGCGAGAAGTACACCGCGCTCGGACACCGCGACGTGCAGATCTTGGCGCACGAGATGCACCCCGACGGCGGCATGATCGTGCGTTCGAAGCGTGGCGTGCCGATGGACGTCCCGGGCTTCGCGAAGCGCTTCTTGTCACCCGTCAACACCGTCGAGCAACACGACCAGTGGAACGCGCCAGCGGCCGACGGCAGCCGCACAGGCACCTGGCGGGTGGTTGCGTCCGGCGTGCCAGTGCACGTCGGTGGTCAGCTGTCGGTGCGACCCGATGGCCATGGTGCGACCGTCGTCGAGATGTCCGGCGACGTGACCTGCTCGATCCCGATCGTCGGAGGCAAGCTCGCTTCCTTCGTCGGCGCCGACGTCGAGCGCACGATGCATGCCGAGGAGCAGTACAACGACACCGTGGTGCAGACACGCCGAACGAAGCGTCGCACGCGCTGAACCCGGCGTTGGCGCTGAACCGTCGCACGCGCTGAGCGGCCGCACTACCGTCGGCGCTCATGTCGTTGCCCGTCGACCCGGTGCTGTTGGCACCGGCACCCCCCTGCACCACCGTCGACGCCGTTGATATCGCGGCCGGCTTCGGCGTCCGAGCCATCACGGCCGTCGACCTCGGCAGCGAGCGCGACCGTACGTTCCTGTTGCTCGACGAAGGTGGTGCACGACTGGCCGTGATGAAGGTGTCGAACGCCGCCGAGTCGGTGGACACCCTCGACATGGAAGCCGAGGTCGTGGCCCACATCGCCCGTGTCGATCCCGACCTCCCGGTCGCACGGCCGCTCCCGGTGCCGGGCGAGCCCGGCGCTCCGCGTCGCCGGCCGTGGGAGTCGCCACTCGGCATCCACTGGACGCGGGTGTACGACCTCGTGCCCGGCCACGGACGCCACGATCCACGTCTGCTCGACGACCGGGCGCTGGGCGCCTGGGGTGGCACGACCGCTCGTCTCGGGCGCGCGATGCGTGGCTTCGTCCACCCGAGCGCGATGCGGGTGATGCCCTGGGACGTGCAACATGCGAGCAACACGCGGTCGATGCTCGACGCGATCTCCGATGCGTCGGCGCGGGCGTCGGTGAGCGCCGTGATCGACCGCTTCGACGAGGTCGTGCTGCCACGCTGGCCAGCGCTGCGTTCGCAGGTGGTGCACGGCGATCTCACGTGCGACAACGCGCTCGTCGACGACGCGGGCCGCATCACCGGCATCGTCGACTTCGGCGACATGAGCCACACCGCGCTGATGGCAGACGTGGCCTCGATGCTCGACTCGATCTGCACAGGTCGTCAGGGCGATGAACTGTTCCGCGTCGCTCGGCTGCTGCTCGACGGCTACCAGCGGTTCACGCCGCTCGAACCGCTGGAGTTGGAGATCCTCGGCGAGCTCTGGGCTGCGCGCGCTGCGGTCGGCGTCGCCATCTCGAGTTGGCGGGCACAGCAGGGGCTCGAGGATCCGGCGTTCGCCATGCGCTACAACGACACCGCGCTCGAGATGATCGACACGATGCTCGATCTGGGATGGCACGGGGTGCAGCAGGCGCTCGGCGGTGGCCACGGCGAGCACGACCTCGTCGATCGCCGACACGCGCGTGCTCGGTCCTGCCGTCGAGTCGCTCAGCTACGCGACGCCGGTGCACATGGCCCGAGCCGAAGGTGCATGGATGTTCGATACCGACGGCCGGCGATACCTCGACATGTACAACAACGTTCCGGCGGTGGGTCACGCACATCCCCGGGTCACCGAGGCGATCGCTCGTCAGTCGAGGGTGTTGAACACGAACCTGCGCTACCTGCACGCCTCGGCGGTCGAGTTGGCCGAACGGCTCACTGCGTCGTGCCCGCCGTCGCTCGACACCGTGTTCTTCGTGAACTCCGGGTCGGAGGCCAACGACCTCGCCTGGCGGCTCGCCACCACCTTCACCGGCAATGCCGGCGGCCTGTGCACCACCCGCGCCTACCACGGCATCTCGCACGCGATCGCGCCGCTGTCGCCGGAGACGCTGGGCGACGAACACCTGCCCGCGCACATCGACCGGTGGGCGCCCACTGACACCTACCGCGGCGTGCACACCGACTCGTCGTCGTTCGTGGACGCGATCGCTCGACTGGCCGGTCGTGGTGTCGCGCCGGCGATGACGATCCTCGACGGGGTGCTGCAGAGTGACGGCGTCTACGACCTCGACCCAGCGCTCGTGCAGGAGCTCGTGCGGCTCACGCACGCCGCGGGTGGTCTGTGGGTGGCCGACGAGGTGCAGGGTGGACATGGTCGGACCGGCGAAGCGATGTGGTCGTTCGAGCGCTTCGGCATCGAGCCCGACTTCGTCACCCTCGGCAAGCCAATGGGGAACGGCCATCCGGTCGCGGCCGTGATCACGCGACGCGACATCGCCGAACGCTTTGCTGGCGACACGGTGTTCTTCTCCACGTTCGGTGGAAACCAGGTGTCGGTGGCCGCAGCACACGCCGTGCTCGACGTGCTGCGCGACGAGCGCGTGCTGCCCCGCGTCGTCGAGGCGGGCCAGGAACTGCGCGCCGCAATACGTGCAGCGACCGCCGGCCACGACTGCATCGGCGATGTTCGCGGCATGGGCCTGGCGAACGCGATCGAGATCGTTCGAGACGGTGTCACCAAGGAGCCGGATGCTGCAACTACGAACCTGATCAAGGACGGACTGCGTGACCGCGGCGTGCTCGTGGGCACCACCGGCACCGCCGGCAACATCTTGAAGATCCGACCAACGCTTGCGTTCACCGCAGCCGACGTGCCGGTGTTCGTCGACGCGCTGCAATCGACCTTGGAATCACTGCCCTGATGAGCAACTGCGCCACGCTTCGGGCCGTCCGCGACGGCGACTACGCCTACGTGATCACACGGACCGACGGTTGGTGGGGCGGCCGCTCGATGGCGCCGATGCTGCCGCGACTCTTCTTCGACCACTTCCCGGCCACCAATGTCGCGGGGGTTCAGGTCTCGAGGTGCAGGGCGGTGAGGCCGCGGATGACGAAGGTCGGGTGGTACTCGGGGGTGGACGCGAGGTCCACCGCGGGGAGACGACGGGCCAGTCGGTCGAGCGACACCTCGAGCTCCAACCGCGCGAGTGGCGCGCCGATGCAGAAGTGGATGCCGCCGCCGAAGCCGACGTGAGCCGGGTCGCCACGGCCGACGTCGAAGCGGCCGGGATCGTCGAAGCGGCGCGGGTCGCGGTTGGCCGAGCCGAAGAGCATCGCCACCTCGGTGCCGACGGGCATCGACTGCCCGGCGATCTCCACACCCTCGTCGAGCACCCAGCGCTCGAACAGGTGCAGCGGGGCGTCCCAGCGGATCATCTCTTCGATTGCGGTGCGCGGCGCGACCCGACCGCTCGTGACGCGCTCCCACTGGTCGCGGTGCAGCATCATCGCCCGCATGCCGTTGGCGAGCGTGTTGACCGTCGCCTCGTGCCCGGCCTCGAGCAGCACCATCGCTGTCGAGGTGATCTCGGCCTCGCTGAGCGTCTCACCGTCGTCTTCGACCGCCACCAGCCCGCTCAGCAACGACTCGTCGGGATGCAGGCGCTTGTCGGCGATCAGGGCTCGGGTGTAGTCGATGAACTCACCGGCGGCCGCGTCGGCCTGCATCTTCGACGCGTCGTCGGTGCGCAGCTCGTACATCTTCACGATCGCGTGCGACCAGTCGAGCAGCGCCTGGGTGTCCGCCCGTGGCACGCCGAGCATCGAGCAGATCACGGCAACCGAGTACGGCTGGGCGTAGTCGGCGATCAGGTCGAATCGACCCCGCTGCACGCACGGCTCGATCAGCTCGTCGGCAAGTTCTTCCACCATCGGCCGGAGCGCCTCGACAGCCCGCGGGGTGAACACCTTGGTCACCAATCGACGAAGCCGCGTGTGGTCGGGCGGTTCGAGCGCGAGGAGCGACCACCGCTCGTGCTCGTGGAACCGTGACCACCGAGGGTCGGGATCGGGCGTGCCGAACGCCTCGTGCGTGTAGCGGTGCGTGTAGGCCCGGCCAAGCCGGCGATCGCGCAACGTCTCGTGCACCTCGGCGAAGCGGGTGAGCATCCACTGATCGGTGCGCTCGTCGAAGAACACCGGCGTGGCCTCACGGAGCTCATCGAGCACCGGATAAGGCCATTGCACGAACGTTGGATCGGTGACGTCGAACCGTGCGATGAGCTCGTCGAGCGATGCCATGTGCCGAGTCTCGCTCAGGTGGCGTCCCGCGACCAACGCACGCGCAAGCTCACCGGCTTGCGGAAGATCGTGCCCGTCATGTCGCTCGGGCCCACGAGCTCGAGATCGTGCAATCGGTCGAGGACCGCATCGAGCGCGGCCCTCGTCTGCATCCTGGCGAGGGTTGCGCCGAGGCACGCGTGTGGCCCCTGCGCGAACGCGACGTGCGTGCGCGCATTGGCGCGCACGAGCCGGAACTCATCGGGCGCGTCGAACACGACCGGGTCGCGGTTGGCTGCGGCGAGCGACACGACCACGAGATCACCGGCCGTGATCGATGCCCCGTCGATCTGAGCGTCGACGGTCGCATAGCGATCCACCCGCGCCGCCGCTGGCTCGAGACGCAACGACTCCTCCATCGCTGCGTCCACCAGCGACCGGTCGGCTCGTACAGCAGCGAGCGCATCCGGACAGAGCAGCAGGTGCCGCAACACGTTGGCGGTCATGCCTTCGCTGGTCTCGATACCGCCGAACAGGAACACGGCCGCGTTCGACACCACCTCGTCTCGGGTGAGAACCTCGAGGTCGAACAGCACGGAGCCGGGGTGGTGCACCGCCTCGTCGAGTGCGCTCAACAGCAGATCGATCGCCTGCCACGCGGCCGGTTGAACCGGTCTGTCGAAGGTGATGTCCGCCACTGCAGCCACGATCTGGTCGTACCAAGCGAGCAGGTTCGCCGGATCGAGATGTTCGAGGCCGAGAGCGCGGGCCACTACGGCAACGGCCAGGGGCCCGGCAAGTTCTCGACGCAGCTCGGCCTCACCTCGCGGCGCGAGCTCGGCCACGAGCTGCCGGGCCAGCTCCTGCACAACTACGGCGTCACGACGGGTGACATCGCTGGGGCGGTAGGCCGCGGCGAACGGATCACGATGGCGCCGGTGTTCAGCACCGTCGAGCGACAGCATGCTCGGGCCCACCAGCTGCGCGGTGCTGAACCGAGGGTCGTCGACCGTGAACCGCACAGGGTCGCGCATGACCGCCACCGCCGTGTCGCGGCCCGTGACCACCCAGCCGCCGATCGCGTCGACCCACACCACGGGCGACTGGATCCGTAACGCAGCCAGCACCTCGTGGTGCCGTGCGTCGAGATCGTCGAGCGTGATGCGGGGATCCACGGCCACGAAGTCTCGCGCCGGTGCGAGCCAGGTGCCGTGCCTGGCGCTCGGAACCCCGGACCATCGCGTCCGAACCTTCGGCCCGTTCGCACTCGACCATGAGTCGTAGCCTCCGCGACATGGATCTCACTTACCCTGCCGAGGCCGCCGTGTTCCGCGCCAGGGTGCGCGCCTTCTTGGACGCCAACCTGCCCGCCGATTGGAACGGCATCGGTTCGTTGAACCACGAAGATGCTGCCGCATTCACCCAGCAGTGGCGCAAGGTTCTGTACGAGAACGGCTACCTGGCCCTGAGCTGGCCGAAAGACGTGGGCGGTGCCGGTCTCACTCCGTTGGAGAGCGTGGTGGTGGCCGAGGAGTTCGCCCGTGCTGGCGCTCCGACGGGTGGGCCGAACGACGGTTTCGGCATCACGATGCTCGGCAACACGATGCTGCGTTGGGGCACCGACGAGCAGAAGCGCCACTACCTGCCCCGCGTCTTGTCGGGCGAGGATCTCTGGTGCCAGGGGTACAGCGAACCAGCTGCCGGCAGTGATCTCGGCAACCTCGGTTGCCGCGCCGTGCTCGACGGTGACGAATGGGTGATCAACGGCCAGAAGATCTGGACGTCGGCGGGTCACCTGGCCACACACATCTTCGTGCTCGCCCGCACCGACCCGACCGCCGCGAAGCACCGCGGCATCACGTTCCTGCTGGTGGACATGCGCCAACCCGGCGTCGAGGTGCGCCCGATCAAGATGATCTCCGGCGAGGCCGAGTTCAACGAGGTGTTCTTCTCCGATGCCAAGTGCCCCAAGGAGAACGTGGTCGGTGAGGTGAACGGTGGCTGGGCCGTTGCGATGACCCTGCTCGGCAACGAGCGCGGTGCGGGCGCCTCCGTTCAGGCGCTCGGCTTCCGCGGCGAGCTCGACAAACTGATCACTCTGGCCAAGGACCGCGGTGCCACAGGAGATCCGGTGATCCGCCAACGCCTCGCCCGTGCCCACACCAAGGTCGAGATCATGCGCTTCTTCGGCTACAAGGCGCTGACCAGCTTCCTCAAAGGGACGTCCCCTGGTGCGGAGGCCTCGATCGGCAAGCTGTTCTGGAGCCACCACCACCAAGAGATCACCGAGTTGTCGCTCGACGTGCTCGGTGCCGATGCGCTGGCCCCGACCGGCCAGGCACCGCAACGTGCGTTCGGATGTGACGCACCGGGTTCGCCCAACGACAGCGCCAACTGGGCCGGCGTGTTCTACAACGCCCGTGCGGGCACCATCTATGCCGGAACCAGCCAGGTGCAGAAGGGCATCGTCGGCGAACAGATCCTCGGCCTGCCGAAGGAGCCCCGCGCCGACGGCGGCGCCTGGAACACCATCCCCGGCCACGGTTGACCGGGCGTGGTCCGAGGGCGGAGCCACGCCTGTCGGCGCGGGATCGTCACACCACGAACAGCATCTCGCGGTACTTCGGCAGCGGCCACAGCGCGTCGTCGACCTCGGCCTCGATGCAATCGCACACGTCGCGAACTGCCTCCAGCGCCGGCACCACCTTGTCGGCGAGTGCACGCGCCACGGCCTCGGGTTCCTTGCCGTGGGTGGCGGACATCGTCGAGCGCATCACGGCCTGCCGCCGCTTGAGCTCGGCGATCAGGCGGGCCACCGAACGCAGTTCGTCGAGCTGCGGGGCGAGCAGCGCCTGGTCCTCGTCGGCGTCGAGCACGTCCATCACCGCTTCGATCGAGGACGCGAGCTGGCCCTGATGCTTGTAGGCGGCCGGCAGCACGAACCCGAGCACGAGCTCGTCCATCGCCGCGACCTCGATCTCGAGGTCTTTGATGTAGCGCTCGAGCTCGAGGTGGTAGCGCGACTCGAGCTCGTCGGGCCGGTACACACCCGTCTTGGTGAACAGCTTCTTGGTCGCCGGCGCGACGAGCTGCTTCAACGCCTCCGGCGTCTTGGCCAGGTTCAGCAGACCACGCTCGGCCGCCTCGACCCTCCACTCGTCGGAGTAGCCGTTGCCTTCGAAGCGGATCGCCTTGGTCTCGACGATGAACTCGCGGATCACGGTCATCACCGCAGCATCGAAGTCGTCGCTGGCGGCGATCGCCTTCTTCAACCGCTTGGCCATCTCCTCCAGCGCCTCGCCCACGGCGGCGTTGAGCGTTGCCATCGGCGTCGCCGACGAATGCGACGAACCGACGGCGCGGAACTCGAACTTGTTGCCAGTGAACGCGAACGGACTGGTGCGATTGCGGTCGGTGTTGTCGCGGGCCACATCGGGCAACTTCGACACTCCGAGGTTCATCACCTTCGACTCGGTCGTGGCACCTTTGACCTTGCCGCTCTCGATCTGATCGAGGATGCGCGTGAGCGCCTCGCCGATGAAAGCCGAGATGATCGCCGGCGGAGCCTCGTTGGCGCCCAGGCGATGGTCGTTGCCGGACGAGGCGATCGCTGCGCGCAGTGCTCCCTGATGGCGATGCACGGCCTTGAGCGTGGCCATGAGGAACACGAGGAAACGCAGGTTCTTCTCGGGTGTGTCGCCCGGGTTCAGCAGGTTCTCGCCGGCACTGGTGGCAAGCGACCAGTTGTTGTGCTTGCCGCTGCCGTTCACGCCACCGAAGGGCTTCTCGTGCAGGAGCAGCGCAAAGTGATGACGCTCCGCCACGCGCCGCATGATCTCCATCGTGATCTGGTTGTGATCGGCTGCCACGCTCACGCTCTCGAAAACTGGCGCCGCTTCGAACTGTGCGGGTGCCACCTCGTTGTGACGGGTCTTCATCGGCACGCCGAGCTTGAACAGCTCGTGCTCGGTCTCCTGCATGAAGGCAAGGATGCGCGGCTTGATCGACCCGAAGTACTGGTCCTCCAGTTCTTGACCCTTCGCACCCTTCGCGCCGATGAGCGTGCGGCCGGTGGCCATGAGATCGGGGCGCAGCACGTAGAACGCCTCGTCGATGAGGAAGTACTCCTGCTCGGGCCCGAGCGTGGAGAACACACGCACGCCCTCCTCGCCGAACAGGCGCAACACTGCCTCGGCCTGGCGGGCGAGGTACTCGTCGCTGCGCAGGAGCGGAGTCTTCTTGTCGAGCGCCTGACCGTGATAGCTGACGAACACCGACGGCAGGCACAGGGTCTTGCCATTGGGTGAATCCATCACAAAGATCGGTGATGACGGATCCCACGCCGTGTAGCCGCGTGCCTCGAACGTCGCGCGCAGTCCGCCGGACGGGAACGACGAAGCATCGGGCTCGCCCTGGATGAGCTGACCGGCGTCGAAGCGCTCGATCGGCAGGCCGTCGTCACCGGTGGTGAGGAACGCGTCGTGCTTCTCGGCGGTGGCACCGGTGTTCGGCTGGAACCAGTGGCAGTAGTGCGTGGCACCTTTCTCCATTGCCCACTCCTTCACCGCGTGGGCGACGACGGTGGCGATGCCCTGGTCGAGTCGGTGGCCACCGTGGGCTGTCTTCACGAGCGATCGATAGACGTCCTTCGGCAACCGCTCGGACATCGCCTTCTGATCAAAGGTGTTGGTGCCGAACAGCTCAGATGCCTTGGCGGTGGAGTCGGTGAAGACTCGCGGGGTGCGGTTCGACGCGGTCTCGACGGCGCGTCGACGACCCTCATTCGCAGGCGTGGGCATAGGTGAGTCCTTTCGTGCGGGCGAACTGACGCTACTGCGATGGAGGCACCGACCTGAAGGGCGCTCGGCGCCGTACGCAGGTACGGTTCCCACATGGCGCGCCGCGGCTGCCCGGTCTCTCGCACATCTGCTGTCGCGATCGCGTTCGCGGTCACGGTCGCGATCGTGCTCGCCGGCTGCGGTGCGGGCTCGCCTCATCGAGGACGGCGAACTCAACAGCGATCGGATCGAAGCCGGCATCGCCGAGGCGCGGCCCGTCATCGAGTTCGGCCGACTCGCGGTCGACGAGGTGCGCATCACCGGGATGGCCTCCGCCGACGTGGTGTTCCGCGCCGAGTGGCAAGGCGGGCCCTCCCCGTACTTCCCCGACCCGATGACCGGCACCGCACTCTTCCGCGATGGCAGTTGGCGGATCAGCGGTGACTCGCTCTGTCTGCTCGCGTTCGGTACCGGGCAGGACTGTGCTCGCGCCATCGATGAACTGCCTGTCGCCCCCGCGGGGTTCCGCGTCACGAACGTTCCGGCTGACCTCGTCTGGGGTGCGGACCCGGCGTACGTCGATCTCGGCGATCCCGGGCTGGGGGTACTGGACGGCGCCGCCGGACCGCCTCCCAGAGGACCGGACTCGCATCTCGACCGACATCCTTGCCGGGCTCAGCGCTCAGTGACGCCGACGCTGACACGGTGCTCGCCTCCGGACGGTTCGGGTTGGCCGATGGCGCTCCGCTGTCGCTCGGCGGTGCGCGGGGCCGGTTGGCACAAAGCGGCACCACGACCCAGATCGTCGTGATCCGTGACGACGACGTGCTCGTGTCTGCCTTCGCCAACGGGCTCACTCGCGACGAGCTGATCGCCGTGGTGGTGTCGTTGGTGCCGACGGACCTTCCCCCGGGCTACACCCTGCCGTCTGGCTGACGGTCAGTCGGAGGCGCCGGACAGTTGCATCCGGCGCATGCGCCAGTTGGAGACGACCAAGGCCACCAGCGTGACGATCAGGAGCCGACCGATCGCCGCGCCACCCTGAGGGATGCCGTCGCGCACCAGCCGACTGGGAGGGTCGTCGAGCAGACCGACGAACACCGCGCGCGACTCCCAGGTGGGCGACAACTGGGCGATGCCGGTGAGGGCGGCGCCGAGGAGTCGCTCGACGAGGAAGACCACCGCAAGCGACCACACCGCAGTGCGACGCGTGATGCATCCGATGGCGATGAACAGTGCGACGTAGCTGACGCTGCCGGCGGCCGCAGCGATGAAGGCCGGTCCCGCGCTCGACGCAGACCCGGCCAGCACTGCGGCGAGCGCACATGCCGGCGAGATGGTGACCAGCGCGACCAGTGATCCGCCGAGCCAACGGCCGAGGACGATCTGCCACATCGGCGTGGGCGACAACCAGGTGAAGTGGAACGTGCCGGCTCGCACTTCAGCGCCGAGCACGGAATCTCCGATCACCAACGCGGCGATGGGCATGACGAGGCCGAAGATGCCCTCTGCGGCCACGTTGGCAAATGCCCGATCAGCGTTGGTGCCGACGGCGCGACTCAACAGACCGAACAACAGCGCACCCACACAGGGCAACACAATCGCCGCCCAGCGCTTCGGCGGCAGGCACGACTGCAACGTGTAGCGCAGGATGGCACCGAAGCGCGACCGAGGACGCAGCGAGGCGGGGGGTGCGTTCATCGCACGAGCTCCCGGAACAGGCTCTCCAGCGAGTCGTCGAGCGCACGCACCTCGAGCAGGCGGATCGATGCGTCGCGAGCCAGTCGCGGCAACGCAGTAGCCACCTCGCGTGCCTGCAGCGTCTGCACGACCAGCGCACCCCGCCCGGCATCGAAGGTGACGCCGGCGACGGACTCGAGTCCAACGAGCGCGGCCGCCAGCTTGCGCGGCTGATCGGCGCGTACCAGGACGTGGCGGGGGCGGTCGTCGAGCGCATCACGGATCGCCCGCTGCCCGCCGGCTGCTGCGAGCCGGCCGTGCATCAACACGATCACTCGCTCGGCCATCCGCTCCACCTCGTTGAGCACGTGGGAGCTGACGATCACCGTGCAGCCGCGGGCACCGAGCTGCTTGAACAGGGTGATCAGGTGCTGACGCTGCACCGGATCGGCGCCGTTCAGCGGTTCGTCGAGCACCAGCACGGTCGGGTCGGTCACGAGCGCGGCCGCGACCTTGGTGCGCTGACGCATGCCCTTGCTGAACCCGTCGACGCGCCGATCGGCAGCATCTGACAATCCCACGTCATTCAGCACCCGGTCGACGGCGCTGCGATCAGGGACCTGGTGGAGGTCGGCCACGTAGCGCACGAAGCCGCGGGCGGTGAGACCACCGGGTACCGCTTCGTCCTCGGGCACCAGCGCCATCCGCTCGTGCACACTGCGGTCGCGACGCGGGTCACGACCCTCAACCCGCACCGCGCCCTGGTTGACGCCGACGAGGCCCACCATCGCCCGCATCAACGTGGTCTTGCCGGCGCCGTTCGGCCCCAGCAGGCCGGTGACGCCCGGTCCGAACGAGCAGCTCAATTCGCTGAGCGCCACCTTCGCGCCGAACCACACCGACACTTGTGCCACCTCCACGGTGGCGTCCGCGGCGAACGCCGGGTCGGTTGCGACGAACGGGCTCTGCGTTGCGGGGGCTGGCCAGCTCATCAGTGCTCCGTCCACCGATAGCGACGCCACAGCACGGTGAGGCCGAGCGCGACGACCACCAGGAACTCGGCGAGCGCCATCAGACCACCGTTGGCAACGCCGCCCAACGGCGACTCGCGGTCGATGTGGCCGAGGAAGATCACATCGCGCAGGTACAGGGGCAATGCGAGCACGTTGATGAGTGCAGCAGCCGAACCCTCACCCGCGGCGAAGTCACCGACCAGAACACCCGACGCGATCGATGTCACGAGGAACAGCCCGATCACCGAGGCGCCGGCCACGATCCGGCGATCCGTGAGTGCGGCGATCGCGACGCCGATCACTGCGTAGTGCACCGAGAGCACGAGCACTGCGAGGGGCACCTTCCACAACACGTCGAGGTGACCGGTGAGGTAGTCGAGTGCACTGTCGCTCACGAGCATGTTGCCGATGAACAGCACCACCTGCGGGATGAACGAGAACGCGAACAGGATCGAAATGATCGCGCCGACCTTCGCCGCCACGTAGTCGATGCCGACGAGCGGGCGCGAGAACATCAGCGGCAGCACTCGTTGTCGACGGTCGGGGCACACCACGTCGGGAGCCACCACGGCGATGAACAGCAGCAGAGCCGATGACACGCCCACGTAGTCCCGGTAGGTGATGATCTCGATGCGATCGACGAGTTGGTCGCGGGTGACGTACCCGACGCCGATGTTGACGATCGCCGGGAGCGTGACGACGGCGAGGAGGGTGAACGGCGCCACCTTCTGACGCCACGAGCGGCGGATGCCGAGCGCACGGCGCACCGACGCCTTGAACAGCGCGAACGTCGCCGCGCCGCGACGTCCGCGGCGGCCCTCGTACGGCCGGTACCCGCGGTCGTAGACCGCGCCCCCAGCGCCCCCAGAACCGCCTACGGCACCCTGCATGCTCACGACGCTTCTCCCGCTCGGCGGAGGAACACCTCGTCGAGCGAGGTGGACCTGGTGGTGAGACGGTGCAGCGGGAGACCGAGGTCGGCCACCAGGTCGCGCACACGATCGAGCTCGACATCGCTGTCGATCGTGACGTCGACGAGATCGTCGACCAACCGTGCCGTCAGGCCGATCCGGGCGAGGCCGGCCACGAGTGCGTCCCGGCCGGTGCCCACGTCGACGGTGACCACACCGGTACGTTCGAGCAACGACTCGGTGGCGCCCGACACCACGAGGTGTCCGCCGTCGATCATCAACACGTGATCGCACACCTGCTGCACGTCGTCGAGCAAGTGGGTGGCCATCAACACCGAGATGCCGAAGGTGCCGAGCCGCGCCACCAGCGCCAGCATCTCCTCACGGCCCACCGGATCGAGACCGGCGGTGGGCTCGTCGAGCAGGATCAGCTCCGGGTCGCCCACCAGCGCCTGCGCGAGCTTGGTGCGCTGCCGCATACCGGTGGAGAAGCCGCTGATCGGGCGGAACCGGGCCTCGTCGAGGCCGACGAGATCGAGGATGTCAGAGGCCCGCTGCCTGGCGTCACGGGCCGGCAGCCCGCTCAGCTCACCGAAGGTGGCCACCACGTCGGCTGCCGTCTGGTCGAGGGGGAGGCAGTCGTGCTCGGGCATGTACCCGAGGCGGGAACGCACCTCGATCGGGTCGGCCGAGACGTCGATGCCGCAGACCTCGACCCGGCCCTCGCTGGGTCGGGCGAGTCCGAGCATCAGCCTGAACATCGTCGTCTTGCCCGCGCCGTTGGCGCCCACCAACCCGACGAGGCCACGCGGCACGTCGACGGTCAAGGCGTCGAGCGCCGTCACCCCGGGATATCGCTTGGTGAGGGCCTCGAGTCGGAACAACGACCCGGTGTGCACGAGGGCCGAGTCTCACACACCCGGCAGCATCCGTGCCTGCGCCGTCGGCGGCCTGGCAGGCAGAGCGGGTCAGGACACGGCGTCGAGGGACGCTCGCAGCGTGCCGACCAACTGATCGATCTCAGCCTCGGTGACGACGAACGCGGGCGCGACCATCACGGCGTTGGCCACCGGGCCGGATCCGGCCGGGTACACCCACAGATCGCGTTCGAGCGCGGCCATGACGACGTCGTCTCGGCTCACATCGATCTCGATTCCGTAGAACAGGCCACGACCGCGGATGTCGCGCACGGCGCTCTGACCCTCGAGCGCCTCGCGCAGGCGCACACCCAGCAGCTCGCCCATCACGCGGCACCGTTCGATCAGATGCTCGCGCTCGAGGATCTCCAGCACCTTCAGCGATGCAGCGCAGGCCCCGTCGTTACCGGTGAACGTGAAGTACATGAAGCCGCTTCCACGCAGGGCTTCGGCCACCGCGTCGGTCGCCGCCACGGCACCCATCGGCACGTAGCCGCCACCGAGGCCCTTGCCGCCGACGATCACGTCGGGCTGCATCGGGAACTGCTGGTGGCCCCACACCGTGCCCGTGCGCCCGTAGCCGGTCATCACCTCATCGGCGATGAGCAGGATGTCATGCTCCTTGCAGATCAGGCTGACCACTCGCCAGTACTCGTCGCTCGCAGTGAGGCACGCGCCCGCTGCACCGGTGATCGGCTCCGCGATGAACCCGGCGATCGTCGCCGGATCCTCCTGCTCGATCACCTTCAGGATCTGCTCCGGGTCGTCCCACGGCACCTTCGGGAACGGCAGCAGCAGCGGCTCGTAGCCGGCCTGGCGACCGGTGTGGCTCGCGGCCGCCATCGTGGCGATCGTCATCCCGTGATAGCTGGGGTGGCGCCCGACCACTTTCCACCGGTCGGGCCGGCCCTTGCTCACCTGGTACGCCCGGGCGAGACGCAGTGCCGAGTCGGTGCTCTCACTGCCACCACTGGTGAAGAACACATGGCCGAAGCCGTCGGGCAACCAGCGATCCACGAGCGCGTCTCGCAGCTCGAGCCGGGCGGGCGTGGGCCACAGCGGCACCACGTAGCCGCCCGCTGCCATCGCATCGCGAGCGGCATCGGCCACCTCTGCCCGACCCCACCCGATGTTGCCCACGATCGCGCCGGCGGCACCGTCGAGGATGCGTCGACCGTCAGCGGTGTGCAGGAAGCAGCCCTCGCCGCCGACGATCGTCGGGTACGCCGGGGAACCGGGGACGAAGGCATAGCGGCTGGGATCGCGCGTGTCGGTCACGGCAGCAGTTTCGCACGCGCCGCTGACCTCATCCGGCCCGATCTCACCCGTCACCCTGCCAGTCCGCCAGGTGGTGACGGAACATGATCGACAAGCGCGGGCCGTGTGCATGAGCCACCTTGGGCACGCAGTGCTCCCAGTCGTGCTGGCAGGCGCCGCCCATCACCAGCAGATCTCCGTGGCCGAGCAGCCAGCTCTGCGACGGTCCACCTGATCTCCGTCGGATCTGGAACGGGCGCGGGGAGCCGAGGCTCACGATCACCACGGTCGGATCCTCGTGCTCGTATCGTTCGCGATCCGCATGCCAGGCCACGGAGTCGCGGCCGTCGCGGTAGAGGTTGAAACCGATCGAGTCGAACGGCTCGTGGTAGTGCTCACTCAGCGCCGCACGGGCGGCACCCAGCACCGGAAACGGCTCTGGCGACTTCGAGCCGATCGTCCACCACGCCGTGAGGCGCGGTTCGAGCATCAACTGGTCGTACATCACCACTTCACGCTGCGACCATGGCAGCCGGGCGACGAGCTCACCGAACAAGAGGTCGGACCCCTGCATCCATCGCGGCAGCAAGTCGACCCAGCTCTCGGCGTCGAGCTGTGTGCGCTCGATGCCGGTGAACCTGGCGTCGACCCAGGGGTCGTCGATGCCGAACAGCGACGCCTGGTAGGTGGCAGGGACGAAGGCGGCGGGGAGCGATGCGACGGTGGGCATCGCGACAGCCTCGCGGACCGAACACACGTTCGCAAGCCTTGTTTGCGTGGGGATCCCATCGCGCCTGGTGACAGGCGTCCTGCCAGACTCGCCGGCATGATCCGCATCGACGACGCCGGTGATCAGCGCCTCGATCCGTACCGCGCGCTGCGGGCCCGGGAGAGCACCGAGGTGCTGTGGGCCGAGGGGCCGACCGTGGTGGAGCGGTTGCTCGGATCGGGGCTGACGGTGCGATCGCTCCTGCTCACCCCTCCGGCGCAGGCCCGTCTCGCCGCATGTTGCGACCTCGACGCGTACACGGTGTTCGTGGCCGACCAGCGCACGGTGAACGAGGTCGTGGGCTTCGACCTCCACCGCGGCGCCATCGCGATCGCCGACCGCCCGACCCTTCGACTCCTGGCCGACGTGATCGAGGGCGCCCATCGGCTGGTGGTGCTCGAAGGCGTGAACGATGCAGAGAACCTCGGTGCGATCGCACGGTCGGCACGTGGGCTCGGTGCCGACGGCCTCGTGCTCGATCCCACGTGTGCAGACCCGTTCTACCGGCGCACGGTGCGAGTCTCGATGGGCGAGGTACTGCACCTGCCGATCGCTCGGGCACCGCTGGCCGACGTGTTCGCCGAACTCGACGGAGCCGGATTCCACACATGGGCGCTCACCCCGCGACGCGACGCCACCCCCATCGGACGTCTCGTCGCGACCGGTGTGCCGGACCGCCTGGCGATCGTGCTCGGTGCGGAAGGACCCGGGCTCAGCGACGCCGTGCTCGGCACACGCACGAACGTGCGCATCCCACAGCGCGACGACGTGGACTCGCTGAATGTGGGCCACGCAACCGCCGCGGCACTGGCGATCGTGGCATCATCGTCGCCATGAGCGAGATCACACGTGTGGGAGTCGTCGGCTGCGGCCTCATGGGATCGGGCATTGCAGAAGTGTGCAGTCGTGCCGGCCTCGACGTGATGGTCCGAGAGATCGACGCGGCAGCAGCCGAGGCGGGGCAGAAGCGACTCACCGGTTCACTCGACCGCGGTGTCCGCTCGGGCAAGCTGACCGAGGACGAGCGCGATGCGGCTCTCGCACGGCTCACCTTCACCACCGACCTCGGCGACATGGCCGACCGGCAGCTCGTGATCGAGGCCGTGGTGGAGGACGAATCACTGAAGGCCGAGGTGTTCTCGATCCTCGACAAGGTGGTGCAGGACGAGCACGCGATCCTCGCCTCCAACACCAGCTCCATCCCCGTGATGAAGCTCGGCATCGCCACCACACGCCCGGAGCAGGTGCTCGGCATCCACTTCTTCAACCCGGTGCCGGTGCTGAAGCTGGTGGAGCTCGTCACCAGCCTGCTCACTGCACCTGAGACCGCCACGCGCGCCGATGCGTTCGCCACCGAGGTGCTGCACAAGAAGGTGATCCGGAGCCAGGACCGTGCAGGATTCATCGTCAACGCGCTGCTCATCCCCTACATCCTGTCCGCCATCCGGATGATGGAGTCGGGCTTCGCCACGGCACCCGACATCGATACCGGCATGGTCGAGGGCTGCAACCACCCGATGGGACCGCTCCGCCTGGCCGACCTCATCGGTCTCGACACCACCCTCGCCGTGGCCGACAGCCTCTACGCCGAGTTCAAGGAGCCGTTGTACGCCTCGCCGCCGCTGCTGTCACGGATGGTGGAAGCAGGCCTGCTCGGTCGCAAGGCCGGTCGCGGCTTCTACGACTACCACTGACGGGCTGCCCGTCGAACGACACGAGGTCGTCACTGGTCAGGCCGGAGCGCCTCGGTCACGAGCCAGGGGCCGAGGAACTTCTCGGCCAGATCGGTGGCGGGCCCCACGTCGATGTGCACACCGTCGGCACGCCACGTGTCGTCGTCGAAGCGCCCCTCGGCGTGCGCCCAGGCGTCGAGATCCACCACGCTCACGTGGTGTTCGAATCGTGACGCCGCCTCGCGGATGATGTCGTGGTGCGCGTCGTAGCGCGCCACCTCGTTCATCTCCGGATCGTCCCACTGATGCGTGGGTGTCGGCGGCACCACCCACACCACGTCGGGGACGCCGGATGAGACGATCTCCATCGTGAGGTCGGCGTAGGTCTCCACCATGCGTTCCCGAGCGCGTGGGTCAGTAGGCCCGAGAACTCCCTCCTCCGGGTCCCACTGCCGGTCCGCTGCCTCGCTCACCGTCGCCATCAGCACCACGACGTCCGGCTTGAGCTCGGCGATCGCCTCTGGCATGACCTCGGCGATCGTGCGACGCGAGTTGGTGAGCACGTCGTCGAGGTCGAAGCTGGTGATCTCGGCGTCGAGCACGAAGGTGCAACCCTGGCACCACGACACCGAGACCTGGGCATGGTCCGGGTGCAGCATCGTCCATGCGGCGAGGCCCTGGGCGACGTACAGCGCGGTGGAGTCGCCGACCACGAGCATCCGCACGGGACGCGGCGGCGCCGGCGGCAGTTCGATCCTCGTCGGCACTGTGGCGTTCGTTGTCGCCGTCGCGGCCGCGTATGCCGTCAAGGTGCCGTCTGCGGTCGCAGTGGCGTCTGCCGTCGCGGTGCCGTCGGGCTCAGCGGAGGCCTCGGCTGTCAACGACGATCTTCGGGCCTCTGTCGTGGGGATGGCAGGACTCGCCACCACCAGTGGGGCGAGGGCGCCGTCGTCGGCGGGTGCGATCGCTGCAGCCTCGAGCAGTTGGTCGTCGGCGCGGATGGCGGGGGCGCCGGGAGACACGAGGACACCGGACGCGAGCACTGCGACGGTGGCCATCCCGGCCAAGCGCAGCGTCGGGAGCGGATGCCACGACGTGTGACGCACCGGCTGTTCGACCACGCGGTACGACACGACGGAGATGGCCACCGTGATCGCGAGGGCGCCGACCAGATGTGGGGACGACGTGAGATCCCAGCCTCGTTCCCGCAGCAGCGCGAACACCGGCCAGTGGAAGAGGTAGAGGCCGTAGCTGATCGATCCGATCGCGACGAGCGGTCTGGCCGACAACATGCGACGCACACGCCCGTCGGCCTGCATCGAGTACACCAGCACCGCCGATACCACCGCGAACGCCGGCAACCAGCCCTCGTACGCGGGGCCGTGATCGGAGGGCAACAGCATCGCTGCCGCGACGATCACCACGAGTGACGGCAACGCGAGCCGCGACGCGTTGGCGGGCACGCGGCGACGGTGCAGCACGACCGCGAGCAGCGCGCCGATGAGGATCTCGGGAAGTCGAGCGGGCGTTGACCAATAGGCGGCATCGGGTCCCGCGACGTGAGCGATCACCGGCGCAGCGATCGACATCGCGATCGTCACCACAGTCAGCACGACCGTGAGCCGGCGACGCTGACGCGCGGGCGCGACGCGACCGGCGCGGCGACGGGTCCACACGGTCACGCCGAGCACCACCAGAGGCCAGAGCCAGTAGAACTGCTCCTCGATCGCGAGCGACCAGTAGTGCTCGAGTGGTGAGGTGGCCGAACCGAACAGGTCGCCGTAGCTGCCGGTGCCGGCGAGCTGCACCCAGTTGAAGACCTGCAGCACCGCGCCCATCACGTCCGAGCGGAGATCGGTGACATCGGCGAACGCGCCGAACTGACGCGCCACCACCACGCCCGCGATGCACAGCGTGCTCGCCGGCAGCAGCCGCTTGACCCGACGGCCGTAGAAGGCGCCGACGCGCACCGTGCCGGTGCGGGCATGCTCGACCAACAACAGACTGGAGATCAGATATCCCGACAGCGTGAAGAACACCGACACGCCCAGGTATCCGGCTGGCACCACTGGCACGCCGGCGTGGAACAGCAGCACCAGCGCCACCGAGACAGCGCGGATGCCGTCGAGTGCGGGTTGATGTGGGAACTCCTGGCGCACGGTGCAGTGACTCGAAGTGGCTCGACGGGACAGGGCTCGTCTCAGGTCAGACGTAGCGGCGACCGTCGAGGTCACGAAGGCGCGAGGCAAGCGCTGCAAAGAGCTTGTGCGACAGCGCAGGCACCTCTTCGATCGCGCCTCTCAAAGCGCCACGGGTCAGCACCAGCAGGGTGCAGTCGGTGAGACACTCCACCGTGGCCGAGCGCACGCCTCCGTCGAGCAACGAGAGCTCACCAACCATCGCGCCAACGCCGAGTTCGGTGACCTTGCGGCCGTTGCGACGCACCGCGACCGTGCCCTTCAGCACGACGAACGCCTCACTGCCCACCCTGCCCTCGTGCATGATCACGCGTCCCGCTGGCAGGTCGACCGCATCGCTGTGCGCCGCGATCTTCTCGAGGTCCTTGCGTGAGCACTCGTTGAAGAGGCCGACGTTCTTGAGGTGATCGATGTAGACCCTCTTGATGATCATGGTTCGGGACCCTAGTCGCACGCCGCGTCGGCCCTCGTCGGCAACCCACCAGATCACGATGTTGTTTGCCGTGGCATCGACGACATCGTCACGGCTGTCGGTGCCGACGGATGGAGACTTCCGCAATCTCGAAGTGCAGAGCCGGACCCGACCCAAGACCGACTCTGCCGCAGACGCGGTGCTAACGCGTGATCGGCAGGCGCACTCGGGCTGTGGTGGATCCGGGTCGCGAATCGAACGCGATCTCGCCACCGTGACGGTCGATGATCCGACGGGAGATGTCGAGTCCGAGACCGGTGCCCTTGCCGACGTCCTTCGTTGTGAAGAAGGGTTCGAAGACCCGGTGCAGCGCGGCCGGATCGATTCCCGGTCCGTTGTCGGTGATCTCCACCACGATGTCGGATCCGTCGCGGTGGGTGCCGATGCGCAACGTGCCCTGGCCGTCCATTGCATCGATGGCGTTGTCGATCAGGTTCGTCCAGACCTGGTTGAGCTCGGCTGCATAGACCTCGACCTCAGGGAGGTCGCCCGAGTCGACGCGAACAACCTCGATGTCGTGCAGCTTGGCAGCCAGCATCATGAGCGTGCTGTCGATCCCCCCGGTCACATCGATGCGACGGAACTCGGCACGGTCCATCGACGAATAGGTCTTCACGTCCTCGACCAGATGCGAGATCCGCGACGTGGCATCGGCCAGCTCCGACAGGATCGATCGCATCCCGAGCACACTGGTGATCCAACGTGCCGCGGCCGACAGCCCATCGGGGCCGACGACATCCACGAGTTCTTCCAGCCAGGCGCGGTCGACACCGGACTTGGCAAGGACCGGCGCCAGATACCAGCCGGTGCCGACGTCGTGGTCTTCCAGCCACGACCCGATGAACTCTTCGGCATCGGCTCGTTGCAGCGCGCCGGTATCGCAGTCGGGACGTTGTTGGAGCTCACCGCGAACACGGTCCAGTTGCAGGAACTGGTCGGCGGTGATGCCCCGTTCTGCCAGAGCGACCAGCGACGACAACATGTACTCGCTCGCGTCGCGCAGACCTTCGACAGCGCGCATCGACGCCGAGGCGGGGTTGTTGATCTCGTGGGCGAGGCCGGCGGCCAGCGTTCCCAGTGCAACGAGCGACTCGCGCTCGCGCGCCGCGGCGTCGATGCTGCGAACCGTCTGATACACACCGTTGACCATGTGCTTGGCGAACGGCGACCACGCCCCCACCAGCGAACTCAGCGCGTCGGCGGGCACGGCAAGGCATCGGCCCGACGAGACCGCACGACCCGACGCGCGGTACACACCTTCGCCATCGCCCCAGGCGGCCAGCCCTCCTGCCCACTGCCCCGGCGTGGCCATCGTCATGAGCGTCATCGTTCGATCGGCGATTCGACGGGACAGCTCGATCTTGCCCTCCAACAGGATCCACAGCATCTCGGCGCGGCGACCTTCGACGAACAGTTCGTCGCCGGGCCCGAAGTGCACCTCGTGCCCAGCCTCGATCAACTGGTTGCGCTGATCGTCGGCCAGCTCCGCTGTGACCGACGCCGTCCTGAGATCATCCAACAGGCTCATACCGTTTCCAAGTACAGATGGACGTTGCTGATCGCGCTGGAGCCTTCACCGACCGCCGACGCCACGCGCTTCATGGAGGCGCGACGTACATCGCCCGCGGCGAAAACCCCCGGTGTGCTGGTTTCGAGGAGCAAGGGTGGACGTCGCAGCGACCATCCGGCGCCGGCTGTGCTGGTCAGCGAGGCCACATCAGGGCCCGTCAAGATGAATCCGTGCTCGTCGCGCGCGACCGAGTCGGCCAGCCAGTCCGTACGCGGTTTCGCCCCGATGAAGGCATAGAGCCAGTTCGCCCTCACATCGTCCTCGGTGCCCGTCTCGCGGTTGACGAGCCTCAGCCACTCCAGGTGGTCGGAGCCCCCGCCCCTCACGATCTCGGTGCGCAGCCGCACATCGATGTTGTCGGACGCGAGCACCCGGTCGACGAGGTACTTGGACATCGACGCGTCCAGTGATCTGCCGCGCACCAGCATGATCACGTGGCGCGCGTACTGAGCGAGATGGAGCGCGGCCTGGCCGGCCGAGTTGGCAGCGCCGACCAGGTAGACATCCTCGCCCTCGGTCGTGCGAGCATCGCTGGCCGAAGCGCCGTAGTACACGCCTCTGCCGGTGAAGTCGGCCAGCCCGTCGGCGGTCAACAGCTGATACGACACACCGGTTGCGACGACGACGGCGCGGGCCTCGATCTCGGTACCGTCATCGAATCGGAGCGCGTGGATGGAACCGCGTGTTTCGAGTGCCTGCACAGTGCGCGCCAGGACCATCTCGGCACCCAGACGGCGCGCCTGTGTCGCAGCTCGATGCGAAAGATTCGCGCCGCTCAGCCCGTTGGGGAAGCCGAGGTAGTTCTCGATGCGCGCACTCTGGCCCGCTTGGCCGCCCGGAGCGTCACGCTCGATGACCGCTGTCCGCAAGCCCTCGGACGCCGCGTACACGGCTGCCGCCAGACCAGCCGGACCGGCTCCGACGATCACGACGTCGTACAGCGCCGAGTCGGTGGTGGTGTGCAGTCCCAGCGCGCCGGCCAGTTCGAGTGTGCTGGCACCGTGCAACGCCGTGCCATCCGGCAGCAGCACCAAGGGCAGCTCGCCGTCCGACGAGCTGAACAGGACGTGCAATCGCTGTGCTTCGGGGTCGCACTCCATCTCGAGCCACTGGTAGTGGACGTGGTTGCGGGCGAGAAACATGCGTGTGTCGTAGCTGCGTTCCGACCATCGGTTGCCGACCACGCGAACGCCTTCGAATCGCTGACTGTTGGCGCCGTCCCATTCGTCCAACAGGTCGTCGAGCACCGGGTACAGACGTTCGTCGGGGGGCGCCCACGGCTTCATCAGGTAGTGATCGAGACCGATCTCGTTGATCGCTCTGATGGCCACTTCGGTGTCGGCGTATGCGGTGAGGAGCAGCAGTTTTGCGCCCGGTGCAATCGGTCGAACACGCTCGAGCAGCTCGATCCCGGTCATCTCGGGCATGCGGTGATCGGACAACACCAGTGCGACGGGATCGTCGCGGCGACCGAGCTCGTCCAGCACCGTCAGTGCCTCTGCTCCCGAGGTCGCGCGGATGATCCGGTACCGCTCGGCATACCGCGCCCGAAGATCGCGGGCGACGGCCTGCGAAACCGCCACGTCGTCGTCGACGGTCAGAATGACAGGTCTCCCCACTGCAGCCTCCTGCTGTGGTGACCCCCATCGAGGGGTCCCGGCTCCCGAAGCTACCCCAGCTGTGCGCCGACGATTTTCGGTCGGCACGACCGCCCGGACGCTGTCCCGAAACGGGCCGAGATTCGATGCCCCAGGCGAGCGTGCTCGCTGGTCGTGGGGGCCTCGTGGACCGCTCCACGTGCTCGCATCGCTCGGTCGCCACTCGATACGGCACCGCTGTGAGCTGGGTTTCGTTCGTGGAGACGAGGGGAATCGAACCCCTGACATCTACCTTGCAAAGGCGAATCAAGCGATTTTCCATGCAGGTCGAATTCGCATCAACTGCCTCTGAGCTGGCGCTTTTCTGTCCAGCGTGTACCACCCAGTCCCACCCTGTGTTGATGTGTCTGTGTACCTGGTGTGTACCTGGAGCGTACGATTGCCGCATGGCGTCGGTCCTCGAGAAGCGGTTGAAGGACGGCTCGCGGGCCTACCTCGTGCGGTACCGGACGGCTGACGGGGCGGAACGGTCGAAGCAGTTCAAGCGCAAGCGCGACGCCGATGCGTACGTGAGCCTCGTCGAGGTCGACCGGATGACCGGGACGCTCATCGACCCGCG
This sequence comes from uncultured Acidimicrobiaceae bacterium, assembly GCA_963791635.1. Lineage (GTDB taxonomy): Bacteria > Actinomycetota > Acidimicrobiia > Acidimicrobiales > Ilumatobacteraceae > VFMC01. Next base: position 2,043 of record CAWBTC010000008.1, on the reverse strand, counting down.
GCTCGGGCGGATCACGCGTCGGCGAGTGGTGGGATCAGTGGTGGCCGACGGTGACGAACCTCCGCGCCAGCACCCGGGCCCGCGATGCCCAACACTTCAAGAACCACATCCGGCCGGTGTTCGGCAACACCCCGATCGGCAAGCTCGACCGGACGACGGCCCGGAAGTGGTTGGCCGCGGCTCGGCTCACCCACTGGGCCAACCTCGCGCCGGCGACGATCCACAAGGTCGTGCAGGTGTTGAACAAGACGATGAACGCTGCGCTCGAGGACCGCCTGATCGCCAGCAACCCTGTCGCCAAGCTTCCACTGCCGAAGATCGAGCATCAGGAGATGCGGTTCATCACCTCCGACGAGATCTGGCTCCTCGCCGACGCGATCGACGCCCGCTACCGAGCGTTCGTGCTCGTCGCCGGATTCGGTGGACTCCGTCTCGGCGAGCTCCTGGGCTTGCGGTGGGACTGCGTCGACTTCGACCGCCAACGAATCCAGGTGTCCGAAACACTCGTCGACATCGAAGCACGCATCGACTTCGGGCCACCCAAGACCAAAGCCAGCTTCCGTTCGATCCCCGTGCCGTCGTTCGTCTGCGATGCACTCGCCGAGACCGGACCGGTCCACACAGACAGGACGAGACCTCGTCTTCACATCACCCGAAGGCCAACCCATCCGACCTTCGCTGTTCCGGCGCCGCTTCTGGACACCAGCCGTGCGACGCGCCGGACTCACCCCGCTGCGCATCCACGACCTCCGCCACACCGCCGTCTCCCTCTGGATCGCCGAGGGCGCCCACCCCAAGCAAGTCGCTGCCCTCGCCGGCCACACGTCGGTCTCAGTGGTCCTCGACCGCTACGGCCACCTCTACCCGTCCCAACACGACGACCTCCTCGAACGGATGGAACGACGCCGAAAACCCGCCAGCGGCTGACCGTTGGGCGTGGAGCTCACCCGCGTTCGAATCGTCTCCGCCAGGGACATCGACGTGATCCCCTCTCGCCACGAGATCACGCCCATGGGCGCCAGATAGCGCCCCTGTACATCGTTCCTGACGGTCCCGCCTGTGTCGGTACGATTCGGCCGATGAGCCCGGCGCAGGTCAACGACTTCCAGGATGACCAGGCGATGTCGATCGTTCGACTCCAACATCGACACCTCGCGCCCGACGCCTTGGCTGCCTGGATTGCCGACCTCGACGCGACGACGACTCCGATCGAGATCCCCACCACAGCGGCCGAATTGATCGACGAAGACCGCACCGCGCGCGCTCGTCGACGCCGTCGTCCTCGACGCCTCCGCTGGCGCAGAGGATGGTGGTACGATCATCGCTCGGCCGAGCGCCTGCTCTCGCTGGCGCCTCCGATCGACGGTCCGTGTCGGTGCCCCGATCACTTCCACGTCGAGGCAGCAGGTGCCGATTCGGCGAATGCTGCTCCGCCGTAACGTCATCGACGAGGCTCGTCCGCCTCGGCGATCGAGCGTCTCCTCACTCTCCCCGTGGTGGTCGAGCCGCAGCCCGACCCGCTCATCTCCGAACGTGGGCCCTCCGCAAGAACATCATCATCCATGACACGGTCTATGTCGGTCAACCGGACTCACAGTGCCCAGCAATCGACGTCGTCTCTGCCGAGTATCCGACGGCACCCCTGGTTCGTCGCCCTCCGCGATGGCGCCGACGGGCACCAGCGCAATCTGCTGCCCACTCGTGTTGTCACCACCAGATCCATCGACAGGGCGTATACGTAGCACCCGCAGTGAGGGTAATGGCGACCCTGTCGTGATCGGCTCCCAAAGCGACCGATACGGCCACGTACACCCGCTACCCCTCAAGTCATTGTAGCCCGTCTCAGTGAGAAAGGCCGACCGCACGGCGCCAACTGCGAGCTGTGGGATATCCAATCAAGTGAAGAGTTTCCACACTGCGTAGATAAAGTATCCGAAGAAGGCCACAATCACCGCAATAGTACCCAGCACATATCCATCGTCGAGACTGCCCTCCTGCAGGAGACCTACTCCTCACAGTGGCTGAAGCGATCATACCCATCAG
>CAWBTC010000007.1:0-167943 GCA_963791635.1 uncultured Acidimicrobiaceae bacterium | reverse complement strand
TGCTCAGCGATGCCTCGTCAAGTCGATGCCCTCGCTCGACGGCAGGAGATCGCCGAGATCGCTGCGGAGCTTCTGGCTGCGGGTGGGCGGACCGCTGTCTCGGTTCGCAGCATCGCGGCTCATGCCGGTGTCTCGAAGGCGGTGGTGACGCACTACTTCGAGAGCATGGAGGAGCTGCTCGAAGCCACCTACGAGATCCGTCGGGCAAAGACCCGAGCGCGGGTCCAGCAGGCATTGGCCGACGATCCATCAGATGTGCTGGCCTTGGCAGAGGCGATCCTGCCGATCAACGACGAGCAGCGGATGGACTGGGCCGTCTACATCGGGTTCTTCGGCGAGGCTGCCACATCCGTGGCGATGGCCGCGAGGCAGAAGGATGCAACGCGAGGGATGCGCGACCGCTTCTTCGACGCCCTCCGGATCCTGCATCGCGACGGGCGACTGCCGACCGGCGTCGACCTCGACGCGACCGCCGATCGCCTCATCGCCTTGGTGGAGGGAATCGCGAACGTGGCCTACTTCGACCCCGAGGCGTGGACCCCCGAACGGCAGCGTGCCGCGTTCCGGTCAGGACTCGATGTTCGCGACGCTGGACCGTCGACCGGACGTGGAACGCGCACGTCCGCACGCACGACGCAACGCTGACCTCGACACACACGTACGTCCCGACTGCTCGAATGCTCGAACAGTCAGGGGCGGATCAGCCTTCTTTGGCGGCGTGACGGCCGGCGAGGTAGCCGAACGTCATGCCCGGCCCGATCGTGCCACCGGCACCGCCGTAGCCACCACCGGTGACCGCGGCCATGGTGTTGCTACACACATAGAGCCCCGGGATCGGCCGGTCGTCCCAGCCGAGCACACGTGCGTCACCATCGGCTCGTGGGCCACCGCAGGTGCCGTTCGCGCCGGCCTCCATCTTGATCGCGTAGTACGGGGCGGTGTCGATCACACCGAGGGTGCACATCGGGGGCTCGAGCGACTGGTCGCCCCAGAAGTTGTCGTACGTGTTGTCGCCGCGGCCGAACTCGTCGTCGTGGCCTTTCTCGACATCGGCGTTGAACCGGGCGATCGTCGCAGCGAGCTGTACTCCATCGAGACCGAGGTTTTGCCCGAGCTCCTCGACCGTGTCACCCTTCGTGGCCCACGGCGGCACCGGGTCGCCCGGGCGGCTCGTGAACACGCGGTACTTGCTGAGAAACCGGCTGTCGAAGATCAGCCAGTACGGCAGGTTCGGGAACTCGTACGCGTTCGCGTCGAAGTTGTGCAGCACGTAGCCGAGCGCGTTGTAGTTGAGTGACTCGTTGACGAAGCGGCGCGCGTGCTTGTTCACCATGATCGACCCCGGGAACGTGCGCTCGACCTGGCTCGGCAGGAAGTTCGGGCGGGCATCACGGTGACCGGCGCTCGACTCGAGCGACGACATGATCCACCACGCGTTGGCCATGTTGCCCAAGCTCGCGTTCACCTCCATCGCCATCAGCAGACCGTCACCCTCGCACTCGGGCACACTGATCGGCCCGGTGAGCGGCCCACGCAGAAACGCCTTCTTCAACTGCTCGTTCCACTCGAACCCACCCGTCGCGATCACCACACCCCGCCGGGCGCGATATCGGAGTTCTTGGCCGTTCTGCTCGGCGGTCACGCCGATCACACGGTCGCCGTCACGGACGAGGCGTCGGGCGCGCGTCTCGAAATGCACCGGGATCTCGCAGTCGAGGATCGCCTTGTACAGACCACCGATCAACCCCTGACCCTGACCGCGATAGTCGTGCGCCTTGCGACGTTCGAGCTCCTCCGGGCCGACCTCGTCGTAGTAGTCCTCCATGCGACTCGTCAGCTTCGGCACTCCGGTCTTTGGCGGGTTCACACGGCTCGCAGCGTTGCCGAGCTCGTCGAACGGAAACGCCTCAGGGTCGAGCGAGCGGCCGCCGTGCTTCTTCGCGCCGAGCAAGTTCGGCTGATAGTCCGGGAACGCCGGAAACAGCCGCAGCCTCACCGGAGTGTGGTCGGCGATGAAGCGCACCATCTCCGGGCCGCCTTCGAGGAAACCCTCGACGCAGTCCGGGTCGAGCCGCTCGGGCGCCATCGCATCGAGGTAGCTCACGACCTCCTCGAACGAGTCGTCGATCCCGTGAGAGGCCATGTGATGGTTCATCGGGATCCACAACATCCCGCCCGACATCGCCGTCGTGCCGCCCACCATGCCCGACTTCTCGAGCACCACCACCTCGCTCGCACCGTGATGATGCGCCGACAACGCGGCAATCAACGCCGCCCCACCACTCCCGAGGACGACGACATCGGCCTCAATGTCCCACTGCTGCTCGACCACCCACGACCCCCATTGATGTAGGACGACTGTCCCACAACGAAGCGTACGTGGCTTCGCGTCGGCGTGCCACTCAAGACCGCAGCCAAAAACGGTGGCTGGAAGGACACCACGACCATGGCGCGCTGGTGCAAGGCGCGGTTCCCCCGCGACGACTCCTCTGCGGCGCGCATGTCAGCCTGACCACGGGCTCGACGGGCCTGGGGCCCGAGACCTCAAGCGCGTCCGCGTGCAGCAGCCTCTACCGTCGCAGCGAGCAGGCCTGCGACGCCGTCGACGCCATCGATCCCTTCGGCTCGCGCCGAGATGAAGAGCCCATCGGTCGCCGCCATGATCAGGCGGGCCAGGTCGTCGGCACGGCGTCGTGACAGCGGGCGTCCATCACCTTGCTCCGCCGAGGTCAACAGGCTGCTGAGGTGCGAGATCACTTCCCGTCGGATCTCGACGAACCGTCGTCGGGCCAGCAGTTCGATCGGTTGATCTTCGAGCGTCAACATCAGTCCGAGGCGCCAGAACTCGGGCTTCCGTGCGATGCCGTCGACCGCGAGCCGCACTCGGTCGGCGACCCGCTCGCGACCGACGCTCGTGACGACCGGCAGGGCAGCCCGCCACTGGTCGTAGCTGAACTGGATCACCTCCGCGAACAACTGGTCCTTGCTACCGAAGTGCCAGTACACCGAGCTGGCGGGCAGGCCGGAGCGTTCCGACACCTTGCTGATGGACGTTCCGTCGTAGCCAAGCTCGGACGCGAGCTCGAGGGTGGCGGCGAGGATCCGCTCACGAGACTCGGCTCCTTGTCGGCTGCGGCGATCGGTCTTGGGCTGCTTGGGCTGCATGGTCGTTCTCCGACATCTTGCCCCTTGCGCCGCCAGCGGTATCAACTACGATGCTTCCCTGGAGCGTTCGCTACAGCGAATCGCACTGTCAGGGGGACTGCGCATGGGGGCACGCACCGGAGAGCAATATCTCGCGGGGCTGCGAGCTACTGCTCGCAGCATCTGGGTGGATGGAGAACGGGTGATCGACGTCGCCGATCATCCGAAGTTGTCAGGAGCTGCCCACGCAGTTGCCGCCGTGTTCGACCAGCAGCACACGTACGCGAAGGAGTGCTTGTTCGACGATCCGGCCACGGGCGAGGCGACCAACCTCAGCCACCTGCTGCCTCGATCCCTCGACGATCTTCGACGCCGCCACGCCGGGTTGACCCGCGTGTCCGAAGTCTCGATGGGCATCATGGGACGCACCCCGGACTACATGAACATGAAGTTCTCGGCCTTCGCATCCGCACCGTGGGTGTGGGCCGGCGACGACGGCCGGAACGACACGGGGGCGGCCAACCTCGTCGCCTTCCAGCAACACATCGCTCGCAACGACGTCGCCCTGACGCACACGATCATCCAGCCCACGGTCGACAAGCGCACCGACTCGGCCATCCTCGGCAACGAGGTGACGATTCGGAAGGTCGGCGAGACCTCGGACGGCATCGTAATCCGAGGCAGTCGAGTGCTGGGCACGCTGGCACCGTTCGCCGATGAACAGACCGTGTACCCGGCACTCCCGCTGCCACCCGGCGCCGAGAAGTACGCGTTGTCGTTCGCCATCCCGCTCGACACGCCCGGTCTGAAGTTCCTCTGCCGCGACTCGGTCTCGTCGCCCGGGGCGAACCACTTCGACCGGCCGTTGTCGTCCCGGTTCGACGAGCAGGACGCCTTCTGCATCTTCGACGACGTGGTCGTCCCATGGGATCGGATCTTCATCGACGGTGACGTCGCGATCTACAACTCCATCCAGCAGACCGGCTACACGATCAACATGACGAGTCACTCGACGACTCGCGCACTCACCAAGCTCGAGTTCGCCTATGGGCTGGCCACACGGATGGCACAGACGATCGGCGACCACAGCCCGACGACCATCGACATGCTCGGCGAACTCGCCTGCTACGTCCAGGTCACTCGCAGCGCGCTCGAACTGTCGATCGAGCATGGTTGGGAGCGCGAGCGGGACGGGCACTGGTTCCCCGACGGCCGGCCGCTCGACCCGATGCGTGCGCTCCTCGCCGAGTGGATGCCACGTGTCGCCGAGATCATCACCCTGATCGGTGGCCACAACCTGCTCACGACGCCCACCCGAAGCCAGCTCGACGACCCCGAACTCCGGCCCCTCATCGACGAGATGATGCACGGCGCCGACGGCGTCACCGCCGAGGATCGGGCGGCACTCTTCCGGTTGGCGTGGGACTTCGTCGGGTCTGCGCTCGCCGGCCGTGGCTTCCTGTACGAGCGCTTCTACCTCACGTCGGCCGCTCGCAACCGCCAGACACTTCATCTGCGTCTGGCAGACCGGACACGGGCGAACGAACTGCTCGACTCGATGCTCACCCGCCCGTGACCGAGACCGGAGTCCACATGCCCAGAATCGAACGCCTCAGCCACGTCGGCATCCACGTGACCGACATCGACGTCAGCCGCGCCTTCTATCGGGACGTGGTCGGACTCCAGGTCACCGACGAGAGGCCCGACGGGACCATGGTCTTCATGAGTTCCGATCCCGACCGGGAACACCACGAACTCCTGCTCGCCGCAGGTCGTGACACCGACCCGACGAGCAAGACGCTGCAGCAGCTCTCGTTCCGAGTCGAGACCCTGGAAGACCTCCTCGAGTACCGCGACCGGTTCGACGAGCGACACATCGAGATCGACATGATCGTCTCGCACGGCAACGCCATCGGGATCTACTTCTTCGATCCCGATCGCAATCGGATCGAAGTCTTCTGGGACACGGGGATGAAGGCCCGCCAGGTGTTCCTCCACTCGATCGATCTGACCCAACCGAGCGACGTGATCATCGCCGAGGTCCGCCGGCAGGTGGCCGAGTACGGCGAGACGGGCGTCATCGAGGAAGCGTTCATGCACAGATACCGACCGTGACGTCCACCCGCAAGGTGCAGTACTCCGTCGCCGACGGCGTCGCGCACCTCGTGCTCGACCGCCCGGAGCGGCTGAACGCGCTCGACTTCGGTCCAGGTTCGTTGCGCGTCCAGGTGCTCGAGGCGCTGGCCGAGGCCGACCGGGACGATGACGTCGGGGCCATCGTGATCAGTGGTGCCGGCCGTGCCTTCTGCGCCGGCGGCGACCTCGATCTGGTCGTCGAGGGCACGGCGACCCGAACGCCGACGATCGACGACGAACGCAGGTTCATGGGGATGGTCGCGGACTTCGACGAACGGGTGCGTCGCACGAGCAAGCCGATCATCGCTGCCGTGCACGGGCTCTGCCTCGGCACCGCCATGAGCTTCATCGCCCAGTGCGACGTCGTCATCGCCACCGAGGGCGCCCGATTCGGTCTGATCGAAGGACGGATCGGTCACCCGGGTGTCGCCGAGTTGGTGCCGATCGTGGGCGTGTCGTGGGCCAAGTTCCTCATCCTCACCGGCGAGATCATCGACGCGCGCCTGGCCCAGCACATCGGTCTGGTCCTCGCGGTCGTCGAGCCGGACGAGTTCGCTGATCGAGTGTCCGATCTCGCCCGGCGGATCGCTCGCATGCCGCGCGAGGCGGTCATCACCAACAAGGCAACCGTGAACGCCATCGCCGACGCCGGAGGGCGAGCGGCAGGACGGATCACCGGGCTGCCCTACGAGGTGATCACGAAGGCGGCCGCGTGGTCGGCCGCTGCGCCCGACGGGCGGCGATTTGCAGACATCCTGCGGGCGTCGGGCATGGAGGAGATGAAGCGGGCCCGCGATCAGCAGTACCGCGACCCATGGCTGCGCCCGAGCGACACCTGAGCGCGGCCCGTCTGCCAGCGGCCGCGGCGACTACGCCCGCGGTGCCGACACCAGGAAGGTGGCGTCGACCTTGGTGAGCAAGCGACCGGTGTCGTCGACGACATCGGTGGTCGTGACGATCAGCCGTCGCCCCGCACTCACGAGCGTCGACCGGCTGGTCGCAGTAGCCGGACCTCGCGTTCGACACCAACGAGATCGACGACTGCACCGCGAACGGGAACATGTCGGCGGGCGCGTGGTACCGGGCCAACGTCGTGCCGGAGACGTCCGCCAGGCCGAAAGCGACGCGGCCGAGAACATCCCCGCCGGCTGGCGGATCGCCGGCGTCAGCGCCATCCGTACACTGACGAGGGTGGGGTCGCCGAAGAGTGGCTCCAGCCCGAGCGTGAGTGCCATGTCCTCGCCCGCGACGAGCACGGCGTTCCAGTGGGCGAGGAAGTCCTCACTCGGTCCACGCCCGGCGCTGTCGTCGTTCGTCATCGTGACGCCCCCTCGGCCGGTTCGGCACCCGGCTCCTCGGCCTGAGCGACTCCCCACCACGCTCCCCGGGCTGCCGCAGCGGCGCCGCTCATGTGCAGTTCGTAGGTGTAGCTCGCTTCGGCCCGGTACTTGCCGACGAGGTCGCGCTCGGTCGACCTGTTGATCGCACCCTTCATCGCTCGTACGACGGCAGGCACCTTCGCCGCGATGGACTGCGCGAGCGCCTCCACCTCGTCGAGCAGGCGGTCCGCTGACGGCACGCTGTGGATGCTCCCATAGGCGTGCATCTCCTCGGCCGCCACCGACGCACCGGTGAAGAGCGCCGTGCGCATCCGCTTCTCCGGGAGCAGACCGAGCGCCTGGACGCAGCCACTGGCCGCACCGTTGTCGATCTCGTTGAGCACGAATTGCGTGCCCTCGGCGGCGACGACGATGTCGCAGACCCCCACGACGAGGACACCGATGCCGTAGCAGTAGCCGTGTACTGCGGCGATCACCGGGACCGGACACTGTTCGATCGCCACACAGCACGCCAGACCGTCGCGGATCTGGCCGATGATGCCGTCAAAGCCGGTGAGCCGCTCCATCTCCTTGATGTCACCTCCGGCCGAGAACCCGCTGTGATCGGCGCGCAGGACGACGACCCGGGCATCAACCGGCAGATCGCCGAGGAGGCCGGTCAGCTCGCGCAGCAGCACGATCGAGAACGCGTTCACCGGTGGCGCGTCGATCACGATCTCGTAGATCCCCTGGTCTCGCATGGTTCCGCGAACTGTCACCTTGTCCTCCGGTCTCGCATCGTGCATCTCCGCGATTCAGTATCTCGATCGTTCCGACACCTTGACGTCGGACCCCGCAGTGGGCATCCGGTCGAGCCATCGGCCGACACGATCCGACTTCGGTGCGATGAGGCTCGCGAGGCGCAGTCGCGCCCGTCGCCACCATGAGGCAGCCTCCATCTGCTCGAGCGCTGCCGACGCCGCCTCTCGGTTTCCGAGACCGGCCGATCGACGTTCCTCCGCGACCGCGACGATGTGTGCACGTGCCGCCGCAGGATCGGGCTCACGTAGAGCGTCGGCGATCGCGTCGACCCCGAACACCGCATCGGGGATGCCGGAGTTCAGACCACGGGCGCCACCGAACGGCGGGAAGAGGTGCGCGGCCTCACCGGCGAGCAGCACCCGGGCGTTCGCATCGGTGTACGACGTGGCCACCGAACGGTTGAAGCGGTACGTGGTCACCCACAGCGGCGGAAGGTCGAATCCTGGCCCGGCCACGGCCCCTACCCATTCGCTGAGCAACGGATCGCGCTGCAGCGATTCGACGTCGTCGTCGATGGAGCACTGCAGGTCCACGCGCAAACCACCGCCGAACGGCACGACGAGCACATTGCGGCCGCCCACTGCCGGATGCTGATAGTGGAAGGCCCGTTCGTTGTACCTGGGGTCGTCCTCGTTGGCGGCGAGGTCCACGATGATGAAGGCCGTCTTCGAACGGGTGCCGTCCAGTTCGATGCCGAGTCCGCTCCGCACTGCTGAGCGCGCACCGTCTGAGGCGATCACGTAGTGCGCTCGAACGGGCTCGGCGCCGGCGATCTGGAGCGTCACACCCTCGCGGTCGGTGGAGACCCCCTCGACGGCGTGGCTCCAACGGAACTCCACCCCTTCCCGAACACAGCGTTCGAACAACACCTTCTCCTGCGCCGGCTGTGCGACCGAGATCCCGAACTTGCCGGGCGGCGCCGCCGGGAACTTCCGGACGTAGACGTCCTTTGCGCGAAACGTCGTTCGCACCTGGGTCCATGATCGGCTCTGATCGATCAGCGGCTGGGTGACGCCTGGTGCGATGCGCTCGAGGAGGTCGAGCGACTCGCGATAGAGGTACACCGCTCGGCTGCCGGGCCGACGTCGGTCCTCCGGCTCCGCCTCGAGTACCACGACGGGGAAGCCGTGATGACGAGCGGTCAGCGCTGCGACCAGTCCGACAGGGCCGGCACCGACCACCACGATGGGCACGATCGGCACGACGCTCGATTCGGTCGTCTCACTGTTCATCTCATCACTCCTTCGGTCCCCAGCAACCTGGAGAGTGCGTCCTCGAGCATCGCCCTCGCGGTCGCCGAGTCCCAGACGGCTTCTCGATGTCGCCAGGCGATGTGGCCGTCGGGACGGACCAGCAACGCGCCGGCCTCGTCGATCTCACGGATCGCCCACCACTCGCCGTAGGGGTCAGCGGCGCCATCGCCACCGATGACCACGGCACGGAGCCAGGGCAGGTCGAGCGACCCTGCGGCGTCCGCCCACGCGACACCGGCCAGCCCGGTGACGACCGAGAACTTCCCGGCACCAACGACGTCGAGCGTGGAGGTCCGCAACCCATCACGCCCGACGAGCCATGCGTGCGGCAACTTGGCACCGGGTCGCGTGCTCGGCTGTGCATACAACTCCGGGTCCCGCGACCACTGCTCGGTCTCCGAGGTCGGTTCGCCGAGAATCGCATCGGACACGTAGCGCTGATTCGACTCGACCCCATGCGCGTTGAATTCGTAGTTCTTCAGTCGAAGGGCCTCGTACATCCGATCGCGCAGCGCTGCACCCTCCGAGGTCCGTGCCTGCAACCGCGCCATCCCTGCGGCGACAGGGTCGTCGGCATCCCGATCGAACCAGTCACGGAGGCCGGCGAACTCGCGGCGCGACTGATTCGCTCTCGTCACGATCTGTTGCCCGACCGGTACACGTTCCTGCGAGTACGAGTCGAGCAGCGACGGGCCCGCATGGCCTCGCACCGCGAATGCGACCTTCCAGGCGAGGTTGAACGCGTCCTGGATCGACGTGTTCGCACCGAGCCCGTTGCTCGGCGGATGGCGATGGACCGCGTCACCACCGCAGAACACCCGGCCGGACTGATAGCTGGTGGCGTACTGCTCGTTGACGTACCAGGTCGTCGTACGCACGATCGAAACGTCGATGTCCGCATCGCCGATGAATGCCCTGATTCGTGCCGACACCGTCTCGTCGCTGAGATCCCCGGGACCGGCCGCTGCATCGAAGCCCCATCCGGCGATCCACTTCGTCCACGGTTCGACTGCACGGAGAAGCCCCAGCCCGATCTCGCCGACTCCTGCGGTGCGATTGAAGATCCAGTGCAGGATGCTCGGTCGGTGGGCGACGTACGTCGCGAGGTCGGCATCGAACTGGGCGTAGACGGTGCCGGCACGCCCGAGTTCGCCGACGAAGGTCAGGTCGAGCTCCTTTGCCACCCGGGAGGCCGCCCCGTCGAAAGCCACCAGGTACCGGAATCGCTGCGTCACCTCCTGCTGCGTGCGCAGGTCGCGCGACACCACGGTGACACCCGAGTCGTCCTGCTCGTGCGAGACGTACTCGGTGTTGAAGCCCAGCGACACGCCGCTCCGGCCGGCGGCGTCGACCAGGACCGGCTCGAGCAACGGCTGCGGGATGTCGACCATCGGTGACGGGCTCTGTCGGACGTACTCTCCGTGCCGTTCGTCGCCGGTCCCCCATGCACGCAGCCGGAACAACTCCCCGCCGGTGAGGCTGGTGGCGAACACCGAGTCGCCCATGTCGGTCCACGGGGTCGCCGCACGAAGGACGTCGTCCTCGACACCCAGGTCCCTGAAGACCTCCGCAGCACGCTGATTGAGGATGTGGGCCCGCGGCGAATTGGCGACCCATGGATACATCGACACTGCGTGCACGCGTAGCCCGTAGCGCGCGAGTGCCAGCGCAGCGGTCGCGCCGCCCGGGCCGAGCCCGACGACGAGCACGTCGGCAGCGAAGCCTTCCGCATCGGGGCCGAGGTTCGTCGCCCGGCTGACGTTCCGGGTGAAGTTCTCGACCTCCGTCGTGCTCATGACCCGGTCTGGGACACGGGCGCAGATGTCGCGAACGTGACGTCGCCGAGCGTGCTGAACAGTGCGGTGATGGTGTCACCGGCGCTGAACGGAATCGCCTTGACGAACGATCCGGACAACACGACGCTGCCCGCGGCCATCGACACACCGAACGACGCGAGCTTGTTGGCGAGCCAGACCACGGCGTTCACCGGATTGCCCATGACCGCGGCGCCCACGCCGGTCTCTTCGACCGAGCCGTTCTTGTACAGCGCCGCGCCTTCGCGACGGAGGTCGATCTCGTCGAGGCGCATCGGGCGACCGCCGAGCACCACGAGACCGCACCACGCTGCGTCGGCCACGCTGTCGACGAGCGGCTTCGGGCCGCGACCGCGGTAGCGGCTGTCGACGATCTCGATCGCCGGGAGCACGTAGTCGGTCGCCCGGATGATGTCGGCAGCGTTCAGACCTGGCCCGGTGAGCTCCTTGCCGAGGACGAACGCGATCTCCAGTTCCACGAGCGGACGATTGAGCCGCGTCATGTCGATGGTGGAGCCCTCTGGCACGATCCAGTCGTCGGTCAGGGTGCCGTAGTCGGGCTCCGTGGCACCGGCCAACTGCTGCATCGCCTTCGAGGTGAGCCCGACCTTGTGGCCCTTGATCGTCCGCCCGGCCGCGACCTTCATCTCGGTCACGAGCTGGGCGATGCGGTAGGAGTCCTCGATGTCGGCATCCGGGTGGGTGATCGTGAACGGCTCGATCGGTGCCACGTCCGCCTCGGCCCGGTAGAGGGCTTGCGCCATGGCCAGTCGTTGCTCCGAGGTCAGCATCACTTGGCTCCTTCTGAGTTCGCGGCGTCGTTCTCCGCATCGCGGGCTGCCCACCAGTCGCCTCCGAGCGCGACGCGACGGATGGCATCGGTGTCGTGCGGTTGGTGCCCGACCTTGTTCGACGGCGCCGGCTTCTCGGCGACCGTGTTGGAGAGTCTCCCCACGCCGGTCACCTCGACCTCGACGACGTCGCCGAGCTGCATCGGGCGCGAGTTGGCCGGCGTGCCGGTGAGGATGACGTCACCTGGCAGCAGCGTGATGTGGCGACAGAGGTCGGCGAGGATGTAGTCGATCCCGAAGGTCATGTTCGACACCGGATCCTCCTGCACCACGCTGCCGTTGATGTAGGTGCGCAGGGTCTCCTTGCGGATGTCGATGCCCGACACGATGCCAGGGCCGACCGGGCAATACCCATCGACACCCTTCACGCGCGTCATGCCACCCTGATCGGTCTCGCGGTAATCGTGGAGGCCCACGTCGTTCGCCGGCGCGAAGCCGGCGATGTGGTCCCACACGTCCTCGGGCGCGACATCGGTCATCGGCCGTCCGACGATGGCTGCGATCTCCCCCTCGTAGTTGATGAACTGACAGTCGGCCGGGCGGTACAGCATCCCTCGGTGGCTGTTCATCGCCGTCGGCGGCTTCTGGAAGTACGTCGGGTCGCGCAGGGCGGGCGCTCGGAACTCCACACGTCGTGAGTCGTAGTTGAGGTGGATGCAGATGATCTTCGTGGGGTCGCACGGTGGCAGGTAGACCGCCGTGGCCTCCTCGACGCGCCGACCACCCGGCAGGATCAGTTCCAGGCCGTCGTCGGACGGCGTGACCCACTGGGGGTACCCCCCGAACACGATTCGACGCACTTCTCGGCGCGGGCCGTCCAGAACACTCATCAAGGGTCCCTCGATTCTGCTTTCCCCGGGCGGCATGCTAACGAGTCGGCGAGGGGTAAAGCAAGCGCTTGGTCTTGCGTCTGATGCTACGGTCACTCCCGTGAGCCTGATCGCCCCGCAACACGCGAACGAGCGCCCGTTCACGAGCCTGGTTCGAGGTCGCCCCGCCGAGCAGCCCAACGTGTTGTTCATCCTCGCCGACGACCTCGGATGGGCAGACCTCGGCTGTTACGGGTCACCGCACATCAAGACACCCAACCTCGATCGCCTCGCCGCCGAGGGAGTGCGGTTCACGCATGCGTATGCGGGGTCGTCATGGTGCTCGCCGACCCGCTTCAGCCTGTATACAGGCCGCAACCCCGGCAGGTTGGATGCCGGCCTCGAAGAGCCGCTCCGCACGCGCGCCGAGGGCAAGGGCATCCCTGACGACCAGCCGACGCTGCCCTCACTGCTCGTCGATGCCGGCTACGAGACGGCACTGATCGGCAAGTGGCACTGCGGCTGGCTGCCGTGGCATGGCCCCCTGCGGGCCGGCTTCCAGTCGTTCTTCGGCAACCTGGACGGCGCCGTCGACTACTTCGAGCACATCGGCACGCTCGGCGAGCCCGATCTGTTCGAGGGCGAGACGCCGGTCGAAGAGGCCGGCTACTACACCTGGATGCTGTCCGACCGGGCGGCCGCGTACGTCGCCGCCGAACGGGACCGCCCGTTCTATCTGCAGCTCAACTACACGGCGCCCCACTGGCCGTGGGAGGGGCCAGGCGACGCCGCCGTCGGAGCGAAGATCCGCGCCGACTACGAGTCGGGCAAGGCCTTCTTCCCGCTGCTCCACCTCGATGGCGGTTCGCTCGCCAAGTACGCCGAGCTGGTGGAGTGCATGGATACCGGCATCGGACAGGTGCTCGATGCGTTGGAGACGTCGGGTCGGGCCGACAACACGATCGTGGTGTTCTGTTCCGACAACGGAGGCGAACGATGGTCGATGAACTGGCCGTTCGTCGGCGAGAAGGGCGACCTCACCGAGGGCGGCATCAGGGTGCCGTTCATCGCCCGCTGGCCAGCGACCCTCGCCCCACAGCAATGCAGTGATCACCCGAACATCACGACGGACTGGACGGCGACGATCCTGGACGCTGCCGGCGCAGCGTCGCACCCCGACTGGCCCCTCGACGGGGTGAGCCTGCTCCCGTGGCTGATCGCCGGCGACGACTTTCCCGTACACGACCTGTTCTGGCGGGTGTCGAGCCAAGGGGCGCTCCGGCGAGGAGCGTTCAAGTACCTGCGAGATGGTCGCGATCGTGCGTTGCTCGGCAACTGGCCACGGTTCTACGGCAGCTTCGAGTATCTCTACGACGTGACGGTCGACGGTCGCGAAGCCGCTGATGTCAAGGGCCTCCACCCGGAGCTGCTCGCGTCCATGCGTGATGAGTGGGACCGCGTGAACGCAGAGCTGCTGCCGTATCCGCCCGACCACTTCGGGCTGCCTCGCCCGCCGCGGCAGGCGTCACCCGGGCTGCCCGCCGTCAGCCAGCCCGACTGAGTCACGCACCCGCTGGCCACCCAAGCGGTCAGCTCTCCGTAACATGTCGACGGGCTTGGAGGAATCCTCACCGCCCCCGAACCCCACGGGAGCAAGCGCTTGTTTGTGAGTATCGGCTAGCGTTGACCCATGCCGTCGCAGCGACCACGGGACCGAACCGCCATCGCCATCACCCCCGCACCGACCGAGCCGACGAACCCTCCCGTGAACGCTTCACGGCGCCAGCAGATCCTCGACACGGCCGCCGCGGTGTTCGCAGAGAAGGGCATCGCGTCCACCACCGTTCGCGACATCAGCGAGCAGGTGGGCATCTACTCGGGCAGCCTCTACCACCACTTCAAGTCGAAGGAGGAGATCGTCGCCGGGATCCTCGCCCCGATCGTGGCGTCACAGGTGGCGGCCCTGGAGCGCATCATGGCGGCCACCGACGACCCGGTCGAGATCCTCAGCCGAGCCGTCGTCGCTGCCGTCTCGCAGACCGCGGCCAACCCGGACGCAGCCCGGATCATCCAGCAGAACGGCTCCCAACTCGGCAACTACCGAGGCCTCGACGACCTCGTTCGCGAGCGACGATCGCTGCGACTCACGGTCGAGAAGGTCATCGCCGACGGCGTCACGAACGGTCACTTCCGACCCGACGTCGATCCTCAGGTCGCAGCGATGGTCTTCTTCGACGGAGTGCTCGGGGCGTACCGGCATCTCGAGCCGGCCGGGCGACACGACGTGGACACGCTCGCCCAGCAGCTCATCGCGATCACCGTGCTGGGCCTGCGCCCGCACATCGCCTGACCTCGAGAGTCAGCCACGGCTCACGCCATTGGAAAGCGGAGTTGCGTCGAAGCAGCTCGCACTTCGTGCAGCGAGCAGATCACGCCTGATCCGTCGGCGAGATGCACCGATTGCGCATCGTGCCGATTCCCTCGATCCAGGTCTCGAGCACTTGTCCGGGTTGCAGGAATCGCGGGGGTCGACGGGCGGTGCCCACGCCCGAGGGAGTACCGGTGAAGATCACGTCGCCCGGCAGCAACGGCAGCACCGACGAGAGCTCGGCCATCAGCCGCGGCAGGCTGAAGATCAGATCGCTGGTGCGGTCGCTCTGCATCACCTCTCCGTCCACCGAGCACCCGAGCGCGAGGTCGCTGGGGTCGCTGAACTCGTCGAGCGACACGACCCACGGGCCCATCGGTCCGAAGCCCCGGCGGGACTTGCCGAGCGAGAACTGTCGCCCCGCGGCGAACTGGAGTTGGCGATCGCTGATGTCCTGACCGACCGTGAGACCCGCGATGTACGACCACGCGTCCGCCTCGGCGATGCGGTCGGCAGTGCGGCCGATGATGGCCACCAACTCGACCTCCCAGTCGATCGATGCTCCCGCGATCTCGATGTCGTCGAACGGACCAGCGAGGCTGCCCGGGAACTTCGTGAACGTCGCCGGAACGGCGGGCAGTTCAGCGCCCGTCTCCTCGGCGTGCTTGCGGTAGTTCAGACCGATCGCGAACACCTGTCGAGGGCGGGGAACCGGGCATCCGAGCGACGACGGATCGAACGGCGTTGCACTCTCGGTGAAGCCGGCCGCCGCGTCGAGGAACTCGTCCCAGCGCTCGTAGACGCTCATCGGGTCCGGGCCGAACCTGCCGTTGGATGCCGTGGCGATGTCGATTGCACTGTCGCCCACCACCAGGCTGGCGCGACCGTTGACATTGGCGATTCTCATGAGGTTCCTCGTTGGTGAAGTCGGGAGCCCATCGGCATGGGGCCGACGGGTCACCGCGTCGCGGTGCTAGCGGTTGAAGCGGAGATGCGCACCGGTGCGGATGATCTCTGCCGAGGCGCGTCGGAGCATCGCTCGGCCGAGCCGATCCGCGCGCTCCGGGACGTGCTCGAGGATGAGCAGGCTGACGGGGATGCTGAGGTAGAAGACCACGCCGGCCCGGTAGGGCACCATCGCCTCGTCGCGATCGAGCACGATGCCATGTGCCGCGAGGCGCTCGAGGTACACGTCGATCAGCTCGTCTGCACGGGTCGAGGCCACCTCGTCGTCGACCGACTGGGAGATCAGGTACGCCACATCGGTCATGCCGTGCGACACCGCCGCGAGCTGGAAGTCGAGCGCCAGCAAGCCGTCGCCCTCGTCGAAGAGAAGGTTGTCGGCACGGAAGTCGCCGTGGCAGATGGTGTCGGGCGTCTGCATCGCCTGCAGCAGCGCGCCCGTCCACTCCGGACGACTGTCGCACAGCTCGATCACCTCCGGAGCCAGCTCGTCGAGCACCTTGCCCCGCACCTTCGCCCACTCGCCGGCGAAGTGATCGGGCATCACCGACTGCATCAGCGGCGAGTCGAACCGGAAGAACGTCTCCGCCTCGGCATCGAGATCCTTGCCCCAGAACGGCGCATGAAGATCGGCCAGATTCAACAGCGCCACCCGTGCATCGTCGAACGACAAGCCGTTGACCTGATCGACCTGTCGGCGACCCGAGATCTCCTCGAGGACGAGGACGAAGCTGTGATCGTCGGGATCGATCGCTGCCAGCAGGCAACGCGGAATCGACACACTCACCTGCGCGGCGTGTTCGTTGTAGAACCGGATCTCACGCTCGTAGAACTTGAACACGGACGCGATGAACCGCTGCTCATCGCTCTCGCTGGCGAGCTTCACGATGAGACTCGCCGGCCCATCGGAGTCTCCGTCGTATGTGAGCCCGACTCGGTACAGAGCACTCATCATCGACTCGCTGGAACCGAACCGCTGCAGGTCGACGGCGGACACCTTCATCACTTCATCGAGCCGCCCGTTCGATCGCAACACCTCCGTGAACCACTCCGGTGTCAGGTCGTCGACCGTCGGAATCGCTACATCGCCCATGAATCCCCCCAAGGATCATCGCCGCTCACATGGTCAAGCGGTCCCCCACTCTACCCCCTGGCGAACGCTCAAACAAGCGGTTGCTTGCTCGGCCTCATGTGCTTCGACATCGACGCTGGACGACCCAGCGGTTCACACGACGCCTGCCCTGATCGCCCGCCAGACACGCTCAGGAGCGGCGGGGAGGTCGAGGTGCACGACACCGAACGGGGCCAACGCGTCGATGATCGCGCTGTGCAGCGCGGGCGTGGCCACGACGGTTCCCGACTCGCCGATGCCTTTCACCCCGAGCGGATTGAGCGGAGTCGGGGTTTCCATCTCGATGGCACGGAAGCTCGGCACCTCGGCTGCCGACACGAGTGGGTAGTCGGCGAAGTTCGTCGTCTTGGGAACTCCGTCGTCGCCGTAGATCATCTCCTCGTACAGCGCTGCGGCCACGGCCAGGCCGAGTCCACCGTGCACCTGCCCCTCGGCCGATGCGTGGTGCAGGATGCGTCCGGCATCGTCGACCGAGGTCAGGTCGATCGCGCGGGTCAGACCGGTCTCGGTGTCGACCTCGACGATCGCCACGCATGATCCGAAGGCGAACGTGCCGGGCGACTCGAAGTGGTGTGATGCCTCGACGGTGCCGAGGTCGGCCCACCCGAGCCCTCTCGCCGGCGCTCCTGCGACGTGGAACCGTCCGTCGACCTTGTCGAAGACCACGTCAGCGGGGTCGGCCTCGAGCAGTTCGGCGGCACGACGCGTCGCGGATTCGACGGCTGCGGTCGCAGCGCCGTGCGCCGCCGATCCCCCGAGTTGAGCCGATCGCGAGCCGATGGTGCCGCCGCCGAACGGAGCGAGATCGGTGTCGCCGTGGAGGATCGCGATCTTGTCGCGATGGATGCCGAGCTCGGCCATCACCACCTCGGCGAAGACGGTCTCGTGGCCTTGACCGTGCGGCGAGGTACCGACCACCACGGTGGCGCTGCCGTCATCGTGCACGGTGACCGACGCCGTCTCACCTTCGCCACCTCCGGTGACCTCGACAGTGCAACTGAGGCCGACACCGAGCTGCATCCGGTCGTGCGTCGCACGCCGATCGGCCTGGCGCTCACGCCACGCGTGGTATCCCGACTCCTCGACGGCTCGGCGAATGGCCTCCCCGTAGCGACCGCTGTCGTAGGTGGATCCCACCGCGGTGGTGTACGGGAACGCATCGTCGGCCACCACGTTCCGCAGCCGCACCTCGACTGGGTCGAGTCCCACTGCAAGCGCGAAGCGATCGATCGCGCGCTCGATGTCGCACGCTGCCTCCGGGCGACCTGCGCCACGGAATGCGACCGTCGGCGTGGTCGTGGTGACCACGGACGTGCCACCGACACGCGCCCACGGGATGTCGTACACGCCCGTTCCCGACGTGCGCAGATTGCTCGTGATGAACGAGCCCATCGCCGGATAGGCACCGCTGTCCTGCACCGCCATCGACTCGTATGCGAGCACCTTGCCGTCGACGGTGCCACCGATGCGGAGGTGGTGTCGAGAGGCGCGACCGTGACCCATCGCGACCATGGCCTCGCTGCGCGATTCGGTCCAACGCACGGGTCGGCCGACCCGCCGGGACGCCCACGCGATCACCACGTCCTCCGGGTAACAGCCCCATCCGCCCTTCGCACCGAACCCGCCACCGACGTCGGGGGCGATGGCGCGAACCGTGCCGGGCTCCAGACCCATCGAGCACTCCATCACGTGCTTCGCCCCCGCCGGCCGTTGCGAGCAGACCCACGTGGTCAGTCGGCCATCGGCGCCCCACGACGCCGCTCCCGATCTCGGCTCGATCGGACCGGGGTTGAGGCGAGCGTGGTGCACGACCAGTTCGACCACGACGTCACACGTCTCGAACGGATCGTGCTCCGGCGCAGGTAGCGCCCATCGCCACGACACGTTGGTGCCCGCACGTTCATGCAGCACCACGTCGTCGCTCAACGCGTGGTCGAGATCGACCACGGGCGGCAGTGCGTCGTACTCGACGTACACGGCCTCGGCAGCGTCGACCGCCTCAGCTGCCGATTCAGCGATCACCACTGCCACCGCCTCGCCCACGTGGCGCACAACGTCGACGGCCAGCATCGGGCGCTGCATGCCCTGGTTCATCATCGGCAGCCGAGGCGGCAGCGGCCACAGTTCGTTGCGAGCGTCCTCGCCGGCGAGCACGGCGATGACGCCGGGCATCGCAAGTGCTCCCTCGACACCCACGCCGAGCAGTCGAGCGTGAGGCTCGATCGATCGCACGAACGCAGCATGCAGTGCACCGTCGAGCTCTGCGACGGCGAGCCCGCCGATGAAGGTGCCTTCGCCGCGCAGCAGGGGTGGGTCTTCGCGTCGAGCGCCGCGTGGTCACGGGTGTTCATGACCGGAGGGTACTCGCGCCATGGCGAGCAAGCAGTTGCTCCGCCTCACCGCTTGACCGTTCTACCAAGCAAGTGCTTGTTGCAAAGCTCCGACGGGCATGTCATGCTCAGCATCGGGCATCGCACGGGGGCGATGCACGAATCAGGAGGTTTCCGCGCATGTCGACGACTCGTCCATCCGTTCCAGCGGTATCACATCTGGTGCTCAACGTCCGTGACATCGCGGCGTCGCACCGGTTCTACACGGAGGTGCTCGGCTTCGAGCAGTGCGGCCAGCTGAAGCTGCCACCCGGGATGGACGTCGACATGCGCTTCTATCGCGGTGACGGCACACACCACCACGACATCGCGCTGGTACAGATGCCAGACCCCGCATCGGCCCCCGAGGTGCTGCGGTGGAAGATGTTCCCCGAACGAGCCGGCATCGTCCACATCGCTCTCGCCTATGGCAGTCGTGAGGAGTGGCTCGCCCAAGTCGAACACCTGCAGGCCAGCGACGTGGAGTTCCTGGTCCGCGGCAACCACGGCATGACCCACAGTGTGTACATCGCCGACCCCGACGGCAACGGCATCGAAGTGCTCTACGACCTGCCGAACGAGGTGTGGGAAGGCGATGTCGATGCGGCGCTCAGCTACTTCGAGAACCTGCCGCGCACCGGCGACGAGGCGCTGGCCGACAACACCGAGTACCCCGTGTTCGGCAAGAGCTGACACCAGCGCAGCACTGCCCACGACACCACCACACCACTCCACACCACACCACGCAGACGACGCGAGAGGAACACCCATGAGCGCACGGACCGGAGAGGCATACCTAAAGGGCCTCCGCAGCACGAACCGCGAGATCTGGCTCGACGGCGAGCGCGTCGACGACGTCGCCGACCATCCGATGCTGCGCGGCGGCGCAGAGGCCATCGCGGCGTTCTACGACCTGCAGTTCGAGCATCCCGAGACCATGCTGATCGACGACCCGGAGTCGGGCGAGCCGATCAACACCAGCCACATGCAGCCGCGGTCGCAGGACGACCTGCGCCGGCGGGGTGAGGGACTGCGTCTCATCTCCGAGCTCAGCATGGGCGTGATGGGGCGAACGCCCGACTACATGAACGTCACCTTCGCCGGTTTCGCCGACGACCGCACCCGTTGGGCCGGAGCCGACGGCAGCAACGAGGAGGGCTACGAGCACCTGGTCGCGTTCCAGCGGCGCCTGCGCCGCGAGGACCTGTCGCTGACGCACACGATCATCCACCCGACCGTCGACAAGGCGCGCGACAAGGTGATGACCGACAACCCGGTGCCGCTCCACAAGGTCGGCGAGACGAAGGACTCGATCATCGTGCGCGGCGCGCGACTGCTCGCGACCCTCGCGCCGTACGCAGACGAACAGACCGTGTATCCCGCCGCTGCGATGCCGCCCGATGCGCCGACCGAGTACGCGCTGTCGTTCACGGTGCGCATGGACGCACCTGGACTCGTGTTCCTGTGCCGCGACAGTGGGATCCGCCCTGACGCCGATCCGGTCGATGCACCGTTCTCGACCCGATTCGACGAACAGGACGCCTACTGCATCTTCGACGACGTCGAGATCCCCAAGGAGAACGTCTGGATCGACGGGAACATCGCCGTCTACAACACCGTCATGGCCCCGAGCTCGTGGTGGCCGAACATCATGCAGCAGACCACCACCCGTGCGTTGACGAAGCTGGAGTTCGCATACGGCCTCGCGTGCCGCATCGCGGCGGCGGTCAACGACACCTCGGAGCGGACGCTCGAGCTGCTCGGCGAGATCCTCGGCTACGTCGAGATGACTCGCAGCGCGCTCACATGCTCGCTCGACCACAGCGTGACCTGGGAGAGCGGCGCCGTGTACCCCGAGGCCCGCGCCCTGCACCCGTTGCGCGCACTCCTGCCCGATTGGTTCACCCGCATCAACGACATCATCAAGACGATCGGCAGTCACAACCTGCTCGCCGCGGCGAGCCAGGGACAGCTCGCCGACCCGCGGCTGCGCGGCCTGATCGACGAGTTCCTGCCGGGAGCTCCTGGCGTGTCGACCGACGAACGCTCGATCATCCATCGGGTCGCGTGGGACTTCACCGGATCGCTGGTCGGCAGCCGCGGTGAACTGTACGAGCGGAACTACCTGCAGTCGGCCCGTTCGAACCGGATGGTGTCACAGCGACTCCACTCCGCGGCAGCACGGCAACGCGGCGACGAGCTGATCCAGAAGCTGCTCGACGACGCCCGCAAGCGCCGCACGGCCTGACCGCTGCGGGGTCGGCCGGCGGTGTGATCAGCCCTTGGCCCGCTGGAGATCGGCGGTGAAAGCGGCGACCACCGGTGCGTGATCGAAGCCGACGGTGATCAGGCGGAAGCCCGCCTCGCGCCGTGCCGCAGCGAGCGCCGGATTGGCGTGGATGCCCGGGATGACGCCGTGGCGCTCGCACGACGCTACGACGGTGGCGAGCGCATCGTGGAAGCGCTGGTCGGTCTGATCGCTCATCGGCGGGAGGCCGAGGGTGAGCGACAGGTCGGCCGGGCCGATGTACACGGCGTCGATGCCCGGCACGGCGAGGATCTCGTCGATGTTCGCCACGGCCTGCTGGGTCTCGATCATCACGATGCACATCACGTCGGTGTTGGCATGTCGGAAGTACGACTCGTGTCGGGTCATCGCTCCGAGCGGACCGATGCTGCGCTCACCCATCGGGGCGTATCGGCACGCGGCGACGGCTCGAGCCGCCTCGGCCGCCGTGTTCACCATCGGGACGATGACACCCAGCGCACCGGCGTCGAGCGCCCGGCCGATCATCCACGGCTCGTTCCACGGCACACGCACGATCGGCGCGGCCGACCCCAGCGCGATCGCCTGGAGGTGAGAGGACAGGTCCTCGAAGCCGACGAGGCCGTGCTGCAGATCGACGCACACGTAGTCGTAGGCGGCCTTCGACGCCACCTCCGACAGCAGCGGCTCGCGTAGGAAGATCCAGGCGCCGAGCGCGGTGCCCGACTCGACGGCGGTGCGGAGTTGGTGGTGCATGGTGGCGATCCTCTCGTGGTGCCGGTCAGGCAGTGGTGCCGGCCAGGCAGTGGTGCGTTGGTGGTCGGTGCCCGGTCAGGCGGTGAACGTACCGGTGCGGGTGGCGATGTTCTTGACGTCGCAGAAGAAGTCGAAGCTCCACGTGCCGCCCTCACGGCCGATGCCGGACTGCCGACTCCCGCCGAACGGGGAGGCGAGGTCACGGACGAAGAAGCAGTTGGTCCACACGGTGCCTGCGACGAGCTGCGACGTGATGCGCTCGGCCCGTTCGGCGTCGGTCGTGAACACGGTCGCAGCGAGGCCGTAGATCGTGTCGTTGGCGAGCTCGATCATGTGCTGCTCGTCGGTCCAGGTCTGCAGCGTCAGGACGGGTCCGAACACCTCGGTCTGGACGATCTCGGAGCGCTGGTCGACGTCGGTGAGGATCGTGGGCAGGAAGTACAGACCGCCGTCGGGATGCGGCCCACCGCCACACAGCACACGGGCTCCGTCGGCGATCGCTCGTTCGACGAGGCCCTGCACCTTGGCGAAGTGGGTGGGGTGGATCAGTGGCCCGATGCGGGTCGCGGGATCACGAGGGTCGCCGACGACCATCTTGTCGACCTCGGCCAGCACCATCGGGAGCAATTCGTCGACGATCGACTCCTCGATCAGCAGACGGGTACCGGCCAGGCACACCTGGCCGGCGTTCATGAACTGGACGCTGATGGTGCGCGCCGCGGCCTGCAGGTCGGTGTCGGCACACACCACGAAGGGCGACTTGCCGCCGAGCTCGAAGCTCACCGGCGTAAGGTTGGCCGCCGCGGCTGCGCCGATCACGCGTGCGGTCGCCGGCGATCCGGTGAAGCTGATCCGGCTCACCTTCGGATGCCGGACGAGTGCGTCACCTGCCGAGGCGCCGGTGCCGTGGACGATGTTCAGCACACCGTCGGGCACACCGGCCTGCTGGGCGATGTCGCCGAGCAGCGACAGGCTAAACGGGGCGAACTCCGGGGGCTTGACCACGACCGTGTTGCCCGCGGCGAGCGCCGGGCCGATCTTC
This sequence comes from uncultured Acidimicrobiaceae bacterium, assembly GCA_963791635.1. Taxonomy (GTDB): domain Bacteria; phylum Actinomycetota; class Acidimicrobiia; order Acidimicrobiales; family Ilumatobacteraceae; genus VFMC01. The sequence goes on along the minus strand of CAWBTC010000007.1, from coordinate 144,899 downwards.
CACGTGCCGAGCATCAGCGGCGCATTCCACGGCACGATCAGCGCGGCGACACCGGCGGGGTCGAACCGGACCGAGTTGGTGACCTCGGGGCTTTCGATGACGCCGTGCTGCATCGATCGCGCCCAGTCGGCGAAGAACTTGATGTTCCAGGCACTTCGGGGCATCCCCTGTGCGTGACGCCCACCGATGAGCGCGCCGTGGTCGTAGCAGTCCACCTTCTGGAGTTCGGGCATTCGTTCGACGATCGCGTTGGCGAAACGGTCGAGGATCTCGCCACGGCCCTCGGGTCCGAGCGCCGCCCACGCGGGGAACGCTGCGGCGGCCGCGGACACGGCCGCGTCGACCTCGAGCGGACCGCCGGTCGGGATCCGACCGAGGTGACTCCCGTCGATCGGGCTGATCACGTCGTACGGATCGCCCACCCCCGTGCCGACTCGACGGCCGCCGATGAGGTGACCGCACGGCACGCTGACGCCGCCGATGTCGATGCGAGCCGAATCCTCCATGTGAACCCTCCCAGGCTGTTGGTGCGGCGTCCCGGTCGATGGTTCGTCGCGATCGCCCACCCCTGCGCCAGCGATGCGAAGTGTAGGCGGGGCGAGATCACCGTAGCAAGCGTTTGCTCGTTTCTCGAAGGTCGGAGATGACCCATGCCTCCGACGTGACCCGGTCGACCCGCCGGCGTGCGATCTCGCCTCAGTCCGTTGCGTCGAGCACGAGAACGGGATCCCCGACCGGCACGACGGCCGGAACGCTGACGCCGACCACCGTGACGGTGCCGGCGTCGAGCAGCATTCGATCGGTGACGGACTCACCCGCACCGTCGGATCTGTCAGTCGAGCCATCGCCGAGCGCGACCAGATCGAGGACATGCCGGCCATCTGTGACCTCGGAGGCACGCAACCGCTGACGGCTCCGTCCAGGTCGCGCCTCAGCGACGCCGCTGAGTCGAGCGAGCGGCAGGTTCGGCACGTTGACGTTCCACACCGTTCGTGCCGGCCGGACGACCAATTGCCGGAGGAGCCGTGCGGCCACCTCCGCCGCGGTCGACCAGTGCTGTTCCTCGCCGTCGAGCATCAGTCCTGGCGCCACGTCGAGACTCACCGCCATCGCATGCAGACCGGAGTTGCTCGCCGCGAGCGCGGCACCGAGCGTGCCACTGTGGAGTTGCAGGAACCGACCCGTGTTCGCTCCCGCGTTGATCCCCGACACCACCGCGTCCGGCGGCGGGCCGAAGACACCGAGAACGCCGGCGAGAACACATCTCGCGGGCGGGCCGTCGACGGCCCAGCCTTCCAATTCCGGCGCCAGCGGCGACGTCGCAGGAGCTGTTTCGATCACCGCGCCGGTCACGATGTCGCCCACCGCCGCGGCGAACCCACTTGAATCCGAGCTCGGAGCGGCGACCGCCACCTCGCACCCGAGTCGAGCGATGGCCGCCGCGAGGTGCCAGAGCCCCGGGGACGTCACACCGTCGTCATTGGTGACCAGGACGCGACGCGGGAACGGAGTGGACATCCGGCCAGGCTAGCAACCAAGCACTTGCTCGCCCTACCGCGGCTGCAGACCCGCCACGTAGAACTCGACGAGCGACACCGCGACATCCGCTGGGTTCTTCTTCTTGTCGGCGCCGAACCACCTGGTCGTTCCGAGCACGCCGTCGAACATCGCGCGCACCACGACATCGGGGTCGATGTCGCTCCGGAACTCGCCTGCCTTCACACCCCGCTTCACGACGTCGAGCCACAGGACGAGCGTCTTCTGCCGCACGTCGGCGAGCGGAGCGAGCACCTCGTTCTCGGAGAACGTCCGCGGTTCGTTGCGGAGGATCACCGATTCGTTCGGATGGGCCGCAGCCGTCGCGACCGACGTTCGGATCAACTCGGAGAGCGTCTCCGACTGACTCGATCGCGAGTTGCGGATCTGGACCGACCGCTCGTACTGCTCCTGCACGCTCGGCATCAGCATCTCGAGGACGATCTGCTCCTTCGAATCGAAGTGGTGGTACAGACTCCCCGAGAGGATGCCTGCGGCCTGCCCGATGTCGCGCACCGTCGCACCCTTGATGCCCCGCTCGGCGATCACCTGAGCGGCGATCGCCAGGATCTCGGCTCGCCGCGTCGTCGGTTGCATCGCATCAGCCTTGGCAGATCGCGCCATCCCAGTCCTCTCGATCTTCGCCCCGTCGCACGTCCCGAGCACTGTACCGACCATCGCCGTCCCGGCTCCGGACTTCCCAGAGGAATCGACCAAGCACTTGCTTTGGCGGGATGGATCTGACAGGCTCGATGAACGATCGCCCGCAGGGCCGGTTGGTCCCGACACCGAAAGGTCCGACGCCATGACCGATCTGTTCACCGACACTCGCAGCTGGGCCGACGCGCTCGCGTGGCGGCGCGACATCGTCTCGCTCCATGCCGAGGGCCCGATCCACCGCGTCGAGACGGATGGGTTCGACCCGTTCTGGGCGGTGATCGACCACGCAGCCGTGTTCGACGTCGAGCGACGGCACCAGGACTTCACGAACGGACCCGAGGCCGTCCTCAGCAAGCGGGCACGGATCGAGGCGAAGAAGGCGCGCGGCGCAGAGGTGCACACCCTCATCTCGATGGACGAGCCAGACCATCGGAAGTACCGGCGTTTGACCGCCGACTGGTTCAAGCCGTCGGGTCTGCAGGCGATGTCCGGTCGGCTAAACCAGCTGAACGCCGCGGTGCTCGACCGACTCGAGCAGCTCGATGGTCGGTGCGACTTCGCGACCGACGTCGCGCTCGCCTACCCGCTGCAGGTGATCCTCCAGCTCCTCGGACTCCCCGAGGCCGACTACGGGCGGATGCTGCGGCTCACGCAGGAGATGTTCGGCAGCGCCGATCCCGACCACCAACGTGGCGACGCGGACCCGGCGGCGACGGTGCTCGACTTCATGGCCTACTTCCGTGAACTCACGGCCGATCGGCGGGCGAACCCCACCGACGACCTCGCGTCGGTCATCGCCAACGGCACGATCGACGGAGCGCCACTCCCCGACCGGGAGACGATGGGCTACTACATCCTGATCGCGACGGCCGGACACGACACCACGTCGGGGGCGATCGCTGTGGGGATGCAGCAGCTGGCGGAGCACCCCGACCAGCTCGCCCTCCTCCAGGCCCGCCCCGAGCTGCTGGCGAACGCCGTCGAGGAGATGATCCGCATCGCCTCGCCCACCCGCTCCTTCATGCGCACCGCCGTCGCCGACACCGAGATCGCCGGACAGCGAATCGCCGCCGGCGACTGGATCCTGCTGTCGTACCCCGGCGCCAACCACGACCCGAAGGTGTTCGACGACCCGCTGCGGTTCGACATCGAGCGCCACAACGCCGACCGTCACCTCGCCTTCGGCTTCGGCATCCACCATTGCCTGGGTGCGCCGCTGACACGCATGGAGTTGCAGTCGCTGTTCGGGGCCGTGGTGCCACGCCTGTCGTCGCTCGAACTCGACGGCGAGGTGCGCACCAGCGAATCGATCTTCGTCGGCGGCCCGAAGACCGTGCCCATCCGGTACTCGCTGCACTGACTGGTCCATCGTCCAGCCTGGGCGGTGCCCGAGGGACTCTCGTGGCATCGACAACTGTGCCAAGGCCACCCGAACTGACCGACACCGGGAGTGCGGATCGGCGCGACCACTTCCGGAACTGATACCCCGCCAACGAGTGGTTCACAGACTATTACCCGGTGGGTGAACGGTGGCTCCCGTTGTTGGAGGTGTTGTCGATCGCCAAGCTGCGTGTGGGTCAGGAGGCGTACCAGTTGTCGGGCGTCGCCGAGTCGCTCGACGCGTACTACACGGGTGCGGGCGAGGCCGAGGGGGTGTGGTTCGGTAGTGGTGCTGCTCGGCTCGGGCTCGCCGGTCGGGTGCAGCCGGACGATCTGCGCGCGGTCCTCGCCGGCTGCCGGCCTGGTGCCGGTGGGTTGACGCCGAATGGTGATCCCCTTCGGTCGCATCCGCGTCGGGTGCCTGGGTTCGATCTGACGTTCAAGGTGCCGAAGTCGGCGAGCGTGCTCTATGCGGTCTCTGACGATCCTCGTGTCCAGGGTGCGATCGTCGAGGCGGGCGAGGTCGCGATCAGGGAGGCGATCGGCTGGTTGGAGCGGGAGGCGATCGAGGTGCAGCGTGGGTCGCACAACCAGGCGTGGCTCGCCCGCCAGACCGATCCGTCGGCAGGGCCGCGCCGGCTCGGCACCCACGGAGTGGTGGCGGCCGGGTTCCGTCATCGCACCTCGCGTGCGGGCGACCCGCTGCTGCACTGGCACTGCCTGATCGCGAACCTGGTCGAGGGCACCGACGGCAAGTGGTCAGCGTTCGCCCACCCCGACCTCTACCGGCATGCCCGTGCGGCAGGTGAGGTGTTCCAGGCGGTGTTCCGTGAGCAGCTCACCACCGCACTCGGGTTGGAATGGCGGCCCGGCCGTCATGTACCTGAGATCGCCGGTGTCCCGCAGCAGTTGATCGAGGTGTTCTCGAAGCGCACCGACGAGATCGAGCACTGGTTGGCACGCACCGGCACGCCCGACACGCCGGAGGGACGTCAGCTCGCCGTGTGGGCCACCCGCCGCAGCAAAGGTGAGGTGGAGCACGGTCGTTTCGACGACGGCTGGAAGCTGGAGGCCACGGCCCACGGGTGGGGGCCTGCGGAAGCTGAGCTACTTGTCGCGTCCGCAGCGCGACTTGTCGATGTGGAGGTCGGACACGATGACACACGTTGGCACGAATCGGGACGGGATGGCACGACCCTGACCGCGTCGGCGCTCGTCGAACCTGATCAGTGGATCGCCGGGCTCCTCGATGATCTGACGGCTGCGTCGACCACGTTCACCTACCCGGATCTGATCGAGGCGCTCGCTGCCCGGCAGGGACCGGGCGCGACGACATGGACGCTCGAACGTCTCGCCAGCCAGGTGCTCGCCTCCGGCGACGCGGTCCCTGTCCGCGTGGGTGGGACACGGCGGTGGACGAGCAGGCAGATGCTCGAGCGCGAGCAGCGATTCATCGGCCACCTCACCACCCAGCTCCCGTCCCCGGCGGCGACCGAAGCAGCGATCGCCGAGGTTCTCGCGGCTCGGCCTCAGCTCGGGGCCGATCAGGCCGAAGCGATCCGTCTGCTCGGCCGCTCCACGTCGGCTGTCGCTGTGCTGATCGGTCCAGCCGGCACGGGGAAGACGTTCACGCTCGACGCCGTCCGGGCAGCGATCGAGGCGTCGGGCTCGACGGTGATCGGGGCTGCGCCGTCGGCACGAGCGGCGATCGAACTCGAAGCAGGCGCCCGCATCTCGTCGTCGACACTGCACTCGCTGCTCGCTCGCGATCAGCCCGTGATCGCTGGGTCGGTGCTCGTGATCGACGAGGCGGGCATGGCCGATCTGCGCGTCCTCGAAGCGGCCGTGTCCCGCCATGTCGGTCACGGTGGTCGAGTGATCCTGGTGGGCGATCACCGACAGTTGCCCGAGGTCGGCGCCGGCGGTGGCTTCGCATACGCCGCCACACGCGCCGAGACGGTCGCTGAGCTCACGGTGAACCGTCGCCAGCACGAGGCGTGGGAGCAGGACGCGCTCGGCGAACTGCGCACGGGCCGCGTCCGAACAGCCGTGGAGGCGTACTTGGGGCACGGTCGCGTCGACGTCCATCCTACGCACGGGGCGATCGTCGAGGCTGCGGTCGACTTGTGGTTCGAAGCTCGCAGCACGGGCGGACGACCCGTGTTGCTCGCGGGAACGAACGATCTCGTCGACCGGCTCAACGATGCGGTGCTCGCACGTCTCCGTTCGACCGGCGAGCTCGACCCCGCTGAGAGCGGTCGCTTCGGCGTCGGCGAACGCATCGTGCTGCGCCGCAACGCAAACCTCACAGCCGAGGCGGGTGGCGCGGCCGGCGTCGCGAACGGCCAGACGGGCACCGTCACCAGCGTGACGTCGTCGGGTCTCATGGTCCGGTTGGATGGGCGCCAAGGCGAGCTGGTGTTGCCCGCAGGACTATGTGTCGTCGGCGGTCTCGCATGCGTACGCGTTGACGATCCATCGCGCCCAGGGCGGCACGTGGGATCAGGCGATCGTCGTCGGCGCCGACGGCCTCTACCGAGAGGGCGCGTACGTCGCGTTGTCACGCGGTCGTGCCGGTAACCATCTCGTTCTCACCGATCCCGAGCTGGCCGGGATCGTGGCCGACCCCGACCTCGACCGCCACGACACCGGACTCGACCCCGAGCCCGAGCCGGGGGTGGACGACGACCTCGTCCGCCGCTTCAGCGCGACACGGGCGAAGGAACTGGCACACACGATCGACCCCGACGTCACGTTCGTGGATCAGCTCGAACGGCACCTGCCACTGGCCGAGATCGAGGAGATGATCCGCTACGCCGCCTCCGTCGAGCACGACGCCGACCGCCTCGTCGGCGCCACCGTCTACCAACTCGAACAGCACCTCGACCGCACCATCCACAGCGCCCACCACGCCCACATCGGCATCGCCGCGAGCCCCGACGACCGATACAACGTCGGCATCATCACCGACCTCGATGACCAGACCGGCACCGTCACCCTTCGCTTCACGTCGGCCGACGGCACCGAGGCCGAGCGGTCGTTCAGATGGGACCAGGTCCGCGTCCTCGGCCCCGACGCCTCCAACCGGGAGCTCTGCCCCGCCGCCCGCCGAACCCTCGCCGACATGGTCGCCCCGACCGTCGAACAGCTCGATCGATGGCATGCGATCCTCGACGAACACGGCGTCGAACCCGGCGAACACGCCCGCTACCGCGATGCCGCACAAAACATCGTCGAACGCGTCGCAGCACGCCTCATCGCTGCCGACCCGACCTGGCTCCACACGCTCGTCGGCGAACGGCCCTTCGACCCGGCCGGCGCCGCCGTCTGGCACGACACCGTCACCGACATCGCACGGCACCGACTCGTCCACGAGATCCCCGCCACGGTCCCAGGCATCGGGCCGTGGCCGTCGCACGACCCCGACGACTGGGACCGGCTGAACCTGCACCTCGGACAGACACGGGTCTGGCTCGCCTCCACCGACCGCCTCGAACCCACCTTCCCCATCCGAGCGAGCCGACGCGAGCTCCACGACCGCCGCCACGAACTCGAGAACCTGTTCGCAGCGGCCCCAAAGGATGCACGAGGTCTCGTCGACCGGCTCAGCCGAGGCCAACTCGATCTCCACGAGACCGGCGAGCTCCTCGCCCAAGCTGCCGCACAGGTCGACCAACGGCAGCGATGGATCGTCGACAACTGGCCCCACGTCGTCGAGTTCCAAGAGATCAACCGCACCCTCGCCACCGGCACCTGGGGCCCCGATCCCGAGCTCCTCACTGCGATCACCGGCCCTGCCGACGACCCGCTCATCGACGCCATCACCCACCACGACCCGTGGCTCCGCCAAGCCCTCAAAGAACTCGTCGATCGTGACGCCACCTGGCTCACCCGCGACGACGTCGAGACCCTCGGCGCGATCGCCGACACCCGCCACCGACTCGGCATCGGACCCGCCACACCGCTCGATCACACGCAGATCACAGAAGCGTTCGAGCTGCTCCGAACAGAGCCGGCGCAACAGGTCCCGACGCTCAGCCGTGATCAAGATGGCGGCTTCGGCATCGACCTCGACTGACAGCCGCGATCAGGCAGCGGAGTCGTCGACGTCGAGCCGACGCAGCACACGGCGCACGTACTTCCACCGATCCCGCTCCGCCTCGCTCCGCCCCTCGCGGTCGTACAACTCCAACGCCGAGTTCCACGCACGCACCAACGCCACACCCGCATCGCCGTCACGCTCCAACCGAGTGCGGACACCGTGCAGCAGCTCCCGATCCAATACTCCGGCGAAGGGGTCGGCGCTGAGACCGGTGCGTTCGAGATCGTCAGGATCGATCGGTGCGAAGCCCGACGGGCGAGCACGCCGCACCCGATCCCACGACCGATCCAACAACAACGACAACCGATGCCGAACCGACACCTGACGATCGACCCGCGCCTCAGCCACCACCAGAGCGAACTCCGTCAACAACAACTCGCAACGGTCGCGATCACGACCACACCGCGCACGCGCCAGCGGCACAGCCGCCACCGCGAGCACCAACGTCGCCACATCGACCCGCGCACCGACCGCCAAAAGATCGTCAACGAGCACGTCCGACTCGACCCCGATGCGACGCACCCGCGCCACCAACTCCGCCGTCGACGAACACCTCGACAGGTGCCAACTCCCCCGCCATTCCTCCGGGACCCCGTCCCGAGTACACCGCCAGAGCTCCCGTTCGAGCCGATCCGCCAGGTCCATGCCCAGCACCGTGAAGATCGAACCTCACCGGAATGCTCACCGCGATGCTCATCGAATACCTCACCATATGCCTCATCCCCCACCCTGCGCAGCCCGCCCGACGCACAGCGAGAGCGGTGAGGTACGTGAGCCTCACCATCATCATCGAGATGATCACACCGATGTTCACACCCTCGCCGTAGGCGAGGTTTCGAGCAAGCATCCACCGAGGTGTCCGACAGACGACGGCAGCACGAGCGATCCGTCGTCAGCTGCCAGACGAACGGATTCTGAACCGATGCGTGTACGCTATCAAGATGTCCTCGACCGCTGAGCTGATCCGAACGGCGAGAACCAGCCGCGGGCTCACCCAACGCGCCCTCGCCGCCCGGGCCGGCGTCGAACAATCGACCATCGCCCGCATCGAGAACGGCGACGCCGACCCCACCTGGACCACCGTCAACCGCCTCCTCGAGAGCGCCGGCTTCCATCTCGCCGAACCCATCCCCACCGTGCCGACACTCGCCGAAGCCGCCACCGACGACGGCGAGATCGACTGGACCATGGTCCGTGCGGTCACCGACCGCGCCGACCGCTCCCCCGCCGACATTGCGTTAATGATCGGCGCCCAACCCAGCCGTGCCTCTGCGACGACGGCGGTGATCCTCGCCGCCATCGGCGCGTACGTCGCCGAGCTACACCACCTCCGTTTCCCCCGCTGGATCCGTCACACCCGACGCCTCGACCAGCCATGGCACCTCCCAGGCACCCCGCGCATGGTCGAGCGAGCCCGCCGAGAGACACCAGCCGCCATCGCCCGGTTCAACATCTGGCTCCGCCCTGACATCCTCCACCGCGACGCCTCATGAGCGGAACCGGCCGCCCACTCACCTGGCACGAGATCGAAGCCTGCCTCCGCGACCTCGGCGACGAACTCGAACGCCGCGGCCTCGAAATCTCTATGCCCGCCGTCGACGTCTCATATTTGGTTCTCTAGCGCATCATTTGTTGCTACCGTGGCGGTGTGGACGACGACATGATGCCGGTGGTAGCGGTTGCGACGTGGCTCGGCGTGCCCGTCCAGAACGTCCGTCGACTGATCGGATCGGGCGAACTCGAGGGACGACGACTCGGCCGCGACTGGCTGGTCGACCGACGCTCCGTGCTCCGCTATCGAGAACTCCGACCCGGGCGAGGACGGCCGCTGTCGGCACGACAGGCATGGGCGACGATCCTCGCAGCCGAACCACACACGATCGAAGAAGCCCGAGACCTCGCGGTGCAGTGTCGACGACGCGCCGAACGACAGCCGGCACGGGTACTCCCCGGACTGCTCGGCGACCTACTCGACCACGACGCCGTCGTGCAGAGCGGCGCAGCGATCTTCAGCGCACCCGTCGGCCAGTACCGCCCACAGGCATACCTCCGAGACAACGATCTCCCGCAACTGCAGGAGGAGTTCCGACTCGACCTCACGGGCGCAGCAGCCAACGTGCTCTTGCGCGTGGTCCCGCACGACGACTGGCCGTTCACCGCGTCCGACCGGATCGCTCCACAGGTGGTCGGTCTCGTCGATCTCGTCGACGAACGCGAAGAACGCTGGGTGCGAGACAACCTCGCCACACGACGAGAAGGTCTGACGCCGTGACCACCGACATCTCCGCCGGCCTCACCCCGCAGGGCGCCGCAACCTGGGCAGCGATCGCCGACCTCGCCCGACGGGTGCCGATCAACGAATGGATGATCGTCGGCGGCCAGATGGTCGCCATCCACTCAGCCGAATCGGGCCGCGACGCGCCCCGACCCACCACCGACGGCGACATCGTCGTCGACGTCCGCCGCCACTCGCGAGACGCCATGCAGCGCGTCACGGCAGCGCTGCTCGACATGGGCTTCGAACTCCATCGGTCACCAGATGAAGTCTCGACGTTCCGACGCCACGACGGCGCACGCATCGACCTCCTCGCACCCGACGGCCTGACCGATCCCGTGCACACCAAACCGCCTGCACGCGCGATCCAAGCCCCAGGCACCACCCAAGCACTCCAACGATCCGAAGAAGTCAACGTCGACTACGGCGCCGGCACCGTCGTCGTGAGGCGACCATCCCTGCTCGGCGCTGCCATCGCCAAAGCCGCAGCGACACGCATCCCGGCCACCGCCGCAGAGCGCCTCCGACACGAACAGGACTTCCTCTTCCTCATCGAACTCATCGGCAGCACCAACGACCCACGACGGCTCGCACACGACCTCGACCGCAAGGACAGACAACGACTCCACGCCGCCGCCGAACGCCTGCTCGCCGACCCCACACACCCGGCATGGCTCTCCGTGACATCCGAGCGCGACGTCCGCACCGTCATCGACTTCCTCCTCGACACGCACTGACCGGACCGCCCATACAGATGATGCTCCGCTCCCCGCAACCGCAGCCATGATTCCCGATGAGGGAGGTGGCAGGGGAACGAGATCGTCAGTCGTCGGATCGGCAGGGAATGCTCGACGTTGTCGGGCTCGCCGCGCGGCTCGGCGTGACCGAGCGGTTCGTGCGCCGGCTGGTGCACGAGCGCCGCATCCCGTTCTACAAGGTCGGCGCGCTCCTGCGCTTCGACGTCGCCGAGGTCGAGCACTGGCTGGCGATGCACCGCGTCGACCCGTCGCGCCACCTCGGTTCTCGCTGAGGCCCACACCGCGCCTCACGTCGGCGCGCCCTGCAGTCGGTTGCAAAGCGACGCGCCCCACCCTCCCGAGACTCCGCTCGGCAGTCTCCCGGAGTCACCTCATAGCGCTGTCGAGGAGCGACTACTGAGTTCTCGTTGCCGCAAAACGCCGTTTCGTTGCCGCAAATGGCCGGATCGCAGCGGTCAACCAGGGACAACGGAGGACACTCCGGAGCGACCGAATCGAGCGTCGATGAGCGACAAATGCCCTGGTCACAGCGTCGGAATATGCCCCGTGAGCTGCTAGTTTACGTTCCGGTCGCGACCCGCCCAGTAGGGGGCACGAAGATCCTTCTTCAGGATCTTGCCGCTGGGGTTGCGGGGCAGGACGTCCACCCAGTCGACGGTGGTGGGGCACTTGAAGCGGGCGAGACGCTCGCGGGCGTAGTCGATGATCTCCTCCTCGGTCACCTCGACGCTGGGCTTGCGCACCACCACTGCCTTGGCAGTCTCGCCCCACTTCTCGTGCGGCACTCCGATGACGGCTACATCGGCGATCGCGGGGTGACCCATCAACACGTTCTCCACTTCGGCCGGATACACGTTCTCCCCACCGCTGACGATCATGTCCTTCACCCGGTCGTGGATGAACAGGTACCCGTCGGCATCGAGGTACCCGGCGTCGCCACTGCGGAACCACCCGTCGACGATCGACTTCTCGGTCTCGTCAGGCATGTTCCAGTAGCCCTTCATGACCTGCTTCGAGCGGATCCAGATCTCGCCCACCTCGCCGACCTCACAATCGGCAAGCGTGTCGGTGTCGACGATGCGAAGTTCGACACCGGGACCGGGCAGACCGCAGCTGCGCAGGCGGTGACGGTTCGGTCCGTCGACGTCGTGATCTTCCGGTGACAGGTTCACAACTGCACCGGTGGTCTCGGTGAGGCCGTATGCCTGCCAGAACTTGCACTGGAAGGTCTTCACGCTGCTCGCCAACACCTCTTCGCTGATCGGCGACGCGCCGTACACGAGCACCTGCAGGCTCGAGTAGTCGGCGTCCAGGGCACCGGGCACCATCAGCATGAACTGCAGCACTGCCGGAACCAGGAACCCGTGGGTGATCCCCTCCTTGCCGATGAGCCCGATGAGCGCCGAAGGATCGAGGTCGCGCACGATCACACTGCGCGCACCCTCGTACTGACCTGCCACCGCCCATCCGCCGCCACCGATGTGGAACAGCGGCATCGCCACCAGGTTCACCGAGTCGGACGAGAGCTCCCACATCTCCTTCGCGAGTGGCAGGAGGCCGAAGAAGTTGGCGTTGGTGAGCATCACGCCCTTGGGCCGCCCCGTGGTGCCGCTCGAGTACAACTGGAACGCGACGTCGTCAGCAGCACTCGCCGCGCCCGGATCAGTCGTCGACTGCGCGTCGACAGCGGCCTCGTAGTCGGTGCCGATCACGAGGATCGTGGTCGCCGTGGTGAGATTCGCACGGATCGCATCGAGCACCGGCAGGAACTCGTGGCCGACGACGAGCACCTTCGCCTGCGCGTCGTTGACGATGTACTCCACCTCAGGGGCGGCGAGACGCCAGTTGACGTCGACGCACACGGCATTCAGCAGCGCAGCACCGTAGAAGACCTCGAAGTGCTCGATGCCGTTCTTGTCGAGGAAAGCGACCCGGTCCTGGTTGCCAACGCCCGCAGCGGCGAGCATGTTCGCCACCTGGCCCGCCCGTGCATACAGCTCAGCCCACGCCAGACGCCGGTCGCCCAGCACGAGCGAGACCTCGCTGGCTCGCTCGACCCCGTGCACGCGAATGATGTCCGACACCGTGTTGATCCCCATGGGCCGGAAATGTAGTTGGCCCACAAGGGCCAGCGATCAGACGGGTCAGCGGCGCTTGTTGCCCCACGTGTCCCAATGGGTCACGGCGGCTGACGGTTTGCGCGGCGCCACGCCGAACTTCCCGGTCGGGTAGCCGAGTGGGGTGAGCGCGGCCACCTCGAAACGGCCCTCGGGTGCGCCGAGGAGCGCCAGCACCTCGGCGGTGTGGATGCGGATCACCGTGGTGAGCGCAGTGCCGAGGCCGAGCGAGCGAGCAGCGACGCAGAAGTTCTGCACGGCCGGGTACACGCTCGCATCGAGCCTGCCGATGTCCATCGGGCCCTCGGCGTCATTCGGCTCCCACGGGATGAGTGGCTGCAGGAACACCACGATCACCGGCACCTCACCGATGTGGTCGGCAAGATGACGGCTCGCATCGCGGGTACGTCGCCACGCTGTGGCCTGCGCCTCATCGGGGAACGCCGATGGTTCGGGCAACGATCGCTCGTAGCGGTCGAACGCCCGCCGATACAGCTCGCCCAGTGCCGCCCGCTTCGTCGCGTCCTGCACCACCACGTACTGCTGCGGCTGCACGTTGCCACCGCTCGGCGCCTGCTGTGCGGCACGCAGGCAGGTCTCGATGTCGTCATCACTGACCGGCAGGTCGCTGTAGCGCCGCATCGCCCGGGTGGTCATGATCGTCTCGATCGCGTCCATTCGTGACTCCCTCGTCTCTGTGAATCCCCCGGCGCCCGCAAGGGTGACGGCTATCGACCTTCGAAGCGGGCAACCCGCTTGTCCTTGATCGCATCGATCGCCTCGGCATGATCGTGCGACATGAAGCACTGGATCTCGAGCGCTGTCGACAGGTCGAAGCTGTCGATCAGGGCCCGCTTCAGCTGCTGGTTCACCGAGATCTTCGTGCCCCGCACGGCGAGCGGCGGCTGCGCAGCGATGCGCTCGGCCCAGACAAGTGCGCGTGCTCCCACGTCCTCGGGCGCACAGGCCTCGACCGCCACGCCGAGGCGCACGGCCTCGGCCGCGCTCAACGGATCACCGAGCAGCAGATGGCGCTTCGCCGCGAGCGGCCCGAGCAGCAACGGCCAGATCGCCGCTCCGCCGTCGCCGGCGACGAGGCCCACGTTCACGTGCGGATCGACGATCAGTGCACGCTCACTCATCACGATCACGTCGCACAGCAGCGCGATCGACGCGCCGAGGCCTGCTGCCGATCCGTTCAGGGCGCACACGATCGGGACCTCGACGTCGAGCAGATCCCAGATGATCTGCTTCGCGTCGCGACGCAAAGAATCGAGCTTGGCCTGGTCGCGCAACTGCGGGAACCACTCGAAGTCACCACCCGCGCTGAAGGCGCGCTTGCTGCCACCGGTGAGCACGATCGCTCGCGCCTCACCCTCACGCTTGAGCAGACCGAACAGCTCGCGGAACTCATCGTGCAGCAACTGGTCGACGGCATTCATTGCCGAGACCGGGTGGTCGATCGTGGCGATCAGCAGATGGCCACGGCGCTCGAGTCGAATCGCCTGCACGCTCCGACCGTAGCTGCCCCCACTACGGTGGTCGCATGCCCGAGACCGAAGCGGCGGACGAGCGCGTCCCGTCCACGGGGGACGGGCCGAAACGGACCGGACTGTTCGCGACCGCCGCACTCGCCGTCGTCGGCATCGTCGGAGCGCTCGGTTTCGCTGCCTCTCGCGACACGTGGGAGCGATCGGGACCGCCGATCCGAGTGGCCAGCTGGGCGCCCTACTGGCAGCCCGACACCGCGCTCGGGTCCTTCCAGGCCAACAGCGAACTGTTCGCCGACGTCTCCCTCGTCGCGTTCTCCGCGCTCGACGCCACCACGATCGAGACCTATGACGGATTGCCGGACGGCACGATCGACACGTATCGAACTGCGGCCCGCACGGCAGGCACACCGTTGATCGCCACCATCTTCGACGACTCGCCAGCGGGCACGATGGCTGCGGTGTTCGCCGACCCCGCCACGCGCGCGACGCACGTACAGGTCGTGGTGGACCTGGTGGTCAAGGTGGCTTCGACGGTGTCGACCTCGACTACGAGAAGTTTGCATTCGCTGACAGCCGTGATTCTTGGGCCACCACCCGGCCGAACTGGATCGCGTTCCTCACCGAACTGTCGAGTCGCCTCGACCCGCTCGACAAGCAGCTCATCGTAAGCGTGCCGCCCGTGTACGACAGTGGCCAGACCGACGCCAGCGGGTACTGGGTGTACGACTACGCGGCGATGGGCGAAGTCGTCGATCGGATCCGGGTGATGGCATACGACTACTCCTTCGCCGGTGGCGAGCCGGGCCCGATCGCGCCGATCGACTGGGTGCGCTCGCTGGTCACTGCGATCGCGTCCTTGGTGCCGCCGGAGAAGATCGACCTCGGCATCCCCACATACGGCTACGACTGGGTGATGTCGGTGACGGGTGTGTGTCCCGCGGATCAGCAGCCAGAGACCAAAGCGATGTCCACCGTTCGCGCCGCGCGCACCGTCGCTGAGCGCGGCATCACGCCGACGTGGGACCCGGTGACCGAGGAGCGGTTGTTCGACTACGTCGACACGCTCGCCGGCATCGACTCGGCGGGTGCACCGGTCTCGTGCACCGTGAACCGCCGCGTGCACTACCTCGATGCCGTCGCCGTCCATCGGCGTGCTTGGGTGGCCCACCGCAACGATCTCCACGGCGTGGCCCTGTGGGCGCTCGGCAACGACGACCCGCTCACCTGGGACGGCCTCCGTGCTGCCCGCCTCGGCGAGGAGAACTGGGCAGACCCGAGCGTGCCGGCATCAGTGGCACCAGTGGCCACTGGGCCTGCCACGCCCGCACCCTGACCTGCATCGGGACCTCCGACCCTGGGTGACCTCACGAGATGGGGCGACGCTGACCTCACAAGCCTTCGACAACGAAGGGGGCCCGCCATGATCTTCGCCGTAGCACTCCTCATCCTCCTCCTGGTCGGCATCGCCTCCGCGGTCTCCGGGGGAATCAAGGCCTCCCGCCGCCACCAGCCCGATCCCGGGGTCACACCCGAACCGGAACGCACCGACGGTCCGGGCATCCTGCCTGCCAGGATCGCGGGGAGACCTCACCAACGTCGAGCGGTCGATCCCCGGCTCGGCATCCAGCTCGACCACTGGGTGGCCGCTGGGCTGTTGTCGCCCGAACAGGCCGACGCGATTGCCCGCCACGAGCAGGAGCGCCGGCCCTCTCGCCCTGCTCCCGCCACCGCCACGACTGTCTCGGGGCCGCTGGCTGCCGCCCCGACGGGCCGCCGCCGGATCCCTGTGGTCGCTGAGGCGCTCGGCTACATCGGCGGGATCCTCGGCATCGTCGGGCTCGTCCTGCTCGTTGGTCGATACTGGGAGGACATGGGCACCGGCACCCGACTCGGCCTTGCCGGCGCCGCCGCATTCGCTCTGGTGTTCGCGGGCTGGGTGGTGCACGAGGCGGTCGACCCTGCGTTCGCCCGACTGCGCTGGACGCTGTGGCTCGCCTCGACGGTGGCCACCGGGCTGTTCGCCTTCGTCCTCGCAGAGCAGGCGCTCGGCATCGAACCCGACGGGCGGGTCGCGCTCATCGTCGCCGCAGCCATGGGCGCTGAGAGCGCTGTGCTGTGGTGGAACCGTCCTCGGCCGGTGCAGCAGATCACGACGCTGGGCGGCCTCGCCGTCGCCACTGCGCTGCTGGTCGATCAGTTCGCCGGTGAGATCGTCACCGGCGCCGTCGTCTGGATGTTGGGCGCCGCAGTGCTGGTGCTCGGCCTCCGCCGCCTGACGACGCTGCCGATCATCACCCTTGCCGCCGGTGCGATCACCACGGTCGTCGGCACGATCTTCCTCGCATCGGCTCGTGAAGGTGTCGGCCTCCCGCTGCTGTGCCTCGACGCCGCGGTGCTGATCGCCCTCGCGGTCGTGTCCGACACCGCGCGTGACTTCGACGAGCGCATCGTGCTGGCCATCGTGGGCATCCTTGCCCTGCTCCAGGGCGTGCCGCAGACCATCGTGTGGTTCTCCGACCAGGCGGGCATCGCCACCGGTCTGGTGGTGTGGGCCGTCGGCGCCGCCCTCCTCACCGTGGCCGCCCGTCGCAGCATCCACGCCGCGATCGCGATCGAGGTCGTGGGCAGTGTGGCGATGATCGGCGGTGCCGCCATCACCGGCACGCAGTCGGCGGGGTTCGCCACGGTGTTCGGCATCAGCACGGCCATCGGGTTCGTGATGCTCGGGATGCTGCCCGGCCGCGTGCTGATGTCACTGTTCGGATCGGCCGGCCTGCTGGTGTTCGTCCCCTGGACCATCGCCCACTACTTCCCAGGACAAGATCGAGCGCCGCTGCTGATCCTGGTGTCGGGCGCGCTGCTCGTGGCGATCGCCGTGCTGCTCACCCGGCAGGGCAAGCGGTTCCGCCGCGAGCTCACGGGCCCCGAGACCCGCTCGGAGTTCGAGGTGGGAACTGGCCCGACCGGGTCTCGGCCGGCGTCAGAGGCTCGCGGTGTCGACATCGATGCCGAAGAACATCCGACCGAGGGTCTCGTACAGCCGAGGTGACACCATCAAGTGCTGCGTGGCCACGTGGGCATCGCGCAGGCATCGCTGCAGCGGGCTGCTCTCGAACACCGAGGTGCCGCCCGCCAGCGTGTACACCACGTCGGTTGCCTGTGCCGCTGACCCGGCGGCGTGCACGCAGGCCAGACGGATGCGAGCCCGCGTGGCCACGTCGATGCGATCGCCCGTCCGGGCCTGCATCCAGGCCTGAGCGAGTTCGTCATGCAGGAAGGCTCGGGCCGAGCGCAACGTTGCCTCCGCCTTGGCCAACTCCGCCTGCGCAGAGCCCGACTGACTGAGCGTGCGCGAGCTGAACAGTGGACGCTTGCCGACCGCGAGTTCGGTGAACTCGTCGATCGCGTGGCGGGCAACGCCCAACGACACAGCGGCGACACCAGCTGCGAGCAGACTGAAGTTCGGGAACGCAGCGAGATCACAGTCCACTCTGCGCTTGCCCAGCAAGGGCTGCACCGAGCGCCCCATGGGCACATAGGCACCGTCGACGCTGAAGTCGTTGGAGCCGGTTCCCCTCAGGCCGGTCGAGTACCAGGTGTCGTGGATCGTGACGTCGGCGACGTCGAGGAACATCAGGTGGAACTCGCCGTCGTCGGTGACCGATCCTCCGGTGAGGTAGTTGCAGTGCTGCGAGCCGCTCCCCCACTGCCACCGGCCGGTGACCCGCCAGCCGTCGCCATCACGCACTGCCCTACCGTTGGGTGCGTACACACCGCCGGTGATCGACCTTGGCGTCGCCGTAGATCTCGCGCGCGATCTCGGGGTCGAGGAACAGGCTCATCGACGACGTCGTCGACGCAATCATCGTGCACCAGCCTGCCGCACCGTCAGCGATCGACACCTTCTCGATCGCGCTCACCAACGTGATCGGATCGGCCTCGGGCCCCCCGTACGCGGCCGGTACGCACATGCGGAACAGCTGTGCATCGCGCAACGCCTGCACCAAACGCTTCGGCAGACGCCGGCCCTGCTCTCCTTTGTCGGCATGCGCCTCGACGAGTTCCTGCAGCCCCTCGGCGGCCTCGACCAGGTTCACTGTCGTGCTGCTCACGACGCGCGCCCCGCGGCACGCTGCGCCTCCGACCAGCTCATCCCCGCTGTCACGTTCACGTCGTGAGGCAGACCGAGCACGCGTTCGGCCACGATGTTGCGCTGCACCTCACCCGTGCCGCCGCCGATGGTGAGCGCTTGGCTGAACATGTAGCCGTCGTACCAACCCGGGTGCATGAGCCCTCCCTCGGGCTTGCCCGGGCCGAGACCCTTGGTGTCGGTGCCCGGCACGAACTTCTGGCTGCCATCGCCACCAGTGAGCATCCCGTTGGCACCGATCATGTCGCGCACGAGCGTCATGACGTGCTGGCCGTGTTCGTCGGCGAGGATCTTGCGAATGCTCGCCTCCGGCCCGGGCTGCTCGCCCTTCAGCGCAGCGGTGAGCGTGCGCAGCCGGATCAGGTCGAGGAGCGTGTGCTCGGTGTACACGTGCGCGATCCGCTGACGAGCGTGTGGGTCCGAGACTCCGCCGGGGTGTGCTTCACGGATCGACTCGAGCGCTTCCAATGCGGTCGGACCGTTTCCCCACAAGCACACCACCCGTGCTGAGCGACACGCGTTCGTTGCCGAGCGTCACCTTGGCCAGCCGCCAGCCGTCGTTGAGATCGCCGACGAGGTTCTCGGCGGGGATGCGCACATCGGTGAAGAACACCTCGTTGAACGTGTGACCGCCGGTGATCTCGGTGATCGGACGGATCTCGATGCCGGGTGCATCCATCGGGCAAACGAAGTAGGAAACGCCCTTGTGCTTCGCGACGTCGGGGTCGGTGCGGGCGATGAGGATGCCGAATCGTGCGTACTGCGCGCCGCTCGTCCAGATCTTCTGGCCGTTCACCACGAACTCGTCGCCGTCACGCACGGCCCGAGTGCCGAGGTTGGCGAGATCGCTGCCGCTGCCCGGTTCGCTGAACAGCTGGCACCAGTACTCTTCGCCGGACAGCATCGGCAACAGGTAGCGGTGCTTCTGCTCCTCGGTGCCGGCGAACAAGATCGTCGGGCCTGCCCAACCGATGCCGATCGGGTTCACCGGTCTGCGCACGCGCGCCTTGGTCAGTTCGTCGTCGATGATCAGCTGATGGATCGGGTCGGCCCCGATGCCCCATGGGCGCGGCCAGTGCGGCGCCACCAGACCCGCCTCAGCCAGTTCGACCCCCGACGGGTTCGGGTGATCGACCAGCCACGCTCGCGCCTCGACACGGCGCGGGTCGTCCGCTGCGGGCAGTTGGAAGTCCATGCCCGCACTGTAAACGCGGACCGGTCCGGCGGTCACAAAGGTGTGACACGCCGGACCGGTGCGTTTTGCGATGATCGAGCAGGATCGACAGCTGATCGACAGCTGATGGCCAGCTGGCGATCAGTTCCTCGTCGAGCGACTGATCACACCAACTTCATGCCGTTGCCGAGCAGGTCGACGCTGCAGTCGAGACCCGGGTTCGAGCAGTTGTCGATCCAGGTCTGCATGACGGCCGGATCCCAACCGTTCCACCAGTCACCGTGACCGGAATAGCCGGCCGGGCCGTCGTAGTTGTCGCTCGACAGACGCCATGACCAGTTGCCACCGTCGGGGACGGTCCAGTACACGTTGAAGCTCACCTGGGGCAGCGCCACCGGGTGGGTGGCCGGGCAGCCGTTGTCGGAGTACGCCATGTGGCTCTTGTGATCGGCAGAGTCGAGGTTTCGACCATCCCAACACTGTGGGAAGGCGACAACCATCTTGACCATCTGGCCGGGCGAGCACTGCTGCATCTCGCTGGTGGCTGATGTGCCGTTGCCGGCTGAGTCCCACGCACAGTTCCACGACGCGGGACGCAGCCAGTGCGGCAGGCCGCTCTCACCGGTCGCACGGGAGTCACCGGCGATCATGCGCAGAGCCTGCGGCATTGCGTTCACTTCCCACGCCTGCACTCCGGTGTAACCGGTCTTGTAGTAGGCGATCAGGAACTCTGGGACGATCGCCTCGCCGTTGTTGCTGTCGACGATGCTGGGCACCCAGTAGCCGCTGCGGTTGGCCGTGCCGCCGCGGCAGGTGGAGTCACCGGTGTGCTGAATCGAGTCGGCGGTCGAGAAGGCGTTCACGCCGGTGTTGCCGAAGAACGTGTGCAGGTGCGAGCCACCGGGTCGCCCCGGCGCCACCAACGGATCGTCGGCGGCCATGTGAGAGTAGAAGCAGTAGGTGCGGAACGAGCCGACACCGTCGCTGGAGAACGGGCTCGTGTCGGCGAACTCGATCCGTGCGCCCGAGTTGACATTCTGCGTCGCTGCCGCGGGAACCTGGTTCGGGTCGACCCACGGGGCTGCCGCACCGATCGGAGCGGTCTGACTCCCCGCACCGCCGCTGGTGCCACTGCCGGTGTTGCCGCCCGTGCCGGAGCTACCGGTTGCGGTACTCCCACCGCTTCCTGTGGCATTCCCTGTGGCATTGCCCGTGCCGGCCTTCGCGACGACAGCACCCGACGGAGCCGCCTGGGGTGTGACCGTCGGGTTTGGTGTCGGGACACTGCACGCTGTCGCGAGCAACAGACACACTGCGCCGGACAACACGAGATTCTTGACTGATTTCATGGATCCTCCGAAACGTCGCCTGGGGTAGGTATCGGCACCATCCCGGCCTCACTTGAACCCATCCGCAGAAAAAACCTTAACAGAACCGCAACGTCTCTTGACGATCGACTCCCCAAAAAGTCGCAGATTTCCAGGCAACATCCCCCAACCATGTCGTTCAGATGACGATTCGATTACTGTACGTGGCCGTGAACACCTTCCCAGCGGCAGATTTCTCTGGTTCCTCGCAAGGCGCTCGCGCGGAGCGTCACGACGCTCGCGCGCAGCGCCCATCGAACTCCACGGCGACCACCCCAGATGGGTGGAATCTGGCTGAGATCTGGGAACGGAACGCAGATCGCTTTCCTGATGCGGTCGCACAGCAACACGGCGACCGAACAACCCGATGGGTGGAGTTCGATCGCCGTGCCGACGGCGTTGCGGCCACGCTGCTCGCCGCAGGTGTGAAGCGCCAGGACAAGGTCGCCCACTACCTCTACAACTGCCCTGAGTACCTGGAGAGCATGTTCGGGCTCTTCAAGGCAGCACTCGTGCCAGTGAACACCAACTACCGCTACAGCGACGACGAACTCGTCTACCTCTGGGACAACGCGGATGCCGTCGCGGTGATCTTCCACGGCTCGTTCACCGACCGCTGCAACCTGCTACGCGACCGGGTGCCGAACGTGCACACCTGGATCTGGGTCGACGACGCCAGCACGTCGTGCCCCGAGTGGGCCACCGACTACGAGACAGCGGCCGCCTCGGTGGTCGCGTCGGGCGCGGGTCGCGTCGTGCCGCCGTGGGGCCGATCGCCCGACGATCTCTACATCCTCTACACAGGCGGTACCACGGGGATGCCCAAAGGCGTGATGTGGCGCCAGGATGACATGATCGCCAGCCTCGACGCACCGTCGAAGAACCCGCTTCCCACCGTGCCCGGTTGGGACCTGTTCGACGCACGTATCGCCAAGCCCGGCCCGCGAAACCTGCCCGCCGCGCCGCTCATGCACGGCACGGGCGCCTTCAACGCGATGTGGAACCTGGCGCTCGCCGGCTCGATCGTCACGATGGAGGGACGCCACTTCGATCCGATCGAACTGCTCGACACCATCGTGCATCACAAGGTCAACTCGATCTCCATCGTCGGCGACGCATTCGCCAAGCCGATCCTGCGTGCGCTCGATGCCGAACCCGATCGCTGGGACATCTCGTCGCTGCGCGTGATCGTGTCGAGCGGAGTGATGTGGGCGGCCGAGACCAAGGCCGGCCTGCTGCGCCACAACCAGCGGCTGATCATGATCGACAGTCTCGGCAGCAGCGAGGCCATTGGCATGGCCAGCAACACCACCACCGCCGAGACCGCTGCCGCTCCGGCCAAGACCGCGACGTTCTCGCTCGGCCCGAACACCAAGGTGCTCACCGAGGACGGCCGCGAGGTGATGCCCGGCAGCGGTGAGCGCGGACGCGTGGCCCTACGCGGCCGCACTCCGGTCGGCTACTACAAGGACGAGGCCAAGTCCGCGGCGACATTCGTGCTGGTCGACGGCACCCGCTGGAGCATCCCGGGCGATTGGGCAGAGGTGGAGGCAGACGGCACGCTGCAGCTCTACGGCCGCGGCAGTCAGTGCATCAACACCGGTGGCGAGAAGGTCTATCCCGAAGAGGTGGAAGAAGTGTTGAAGCGCCACCCCTCGGTGGCCGATGCCGCCGTCGTCGGCGTGCCCGACGATCGTTTCGGTCAAGCGATCACCGCCCTCGTGGAGGCCCACGCAGGTGACGCCGTCGACGAGGCGGTGCTGATCGCTCACGTCAAGGACCAGATCGCGCACTACAAGGCACCCAAGCGCGTGCTGCCGATCGACAGCGTCGGCCGCGCCGCGAACGGCAAGCTCGACTACAAGCGCCTGACCGCCACTGCTCTGGAACGTCTCGGCATCAGCTGACCGTCAGCTCGTCACGGTCGATCGTCACTCAGGCAAGCTGCAGCGCGAGGCGCTCACCGTCACGATGGAAGCCCATCCGTTCGAGATAGGTGCAGTGCAGATCGGTGCCTGGACGCGACTCGAGTCGGTCGATGCCGCGGTCGCGAAACACGCCCGACCCGGCACCGAACAGCCACGTGCCGAGCCGCGAATCGCGGTAGGCGCGCATCACGTAGTCCAGCTCGACCTCCAGCACCGAACCGACCACGCGCCCGATGAATGCACCCGCAGGCAGACCCTGCCGGGTGAGCAGCACGCAAAGCGCTCCATCGCCGGGCATCTCGAAGTTCGGTTGAAATCGGCGGATGTCGGACAGGTGAAACTGCACGAAGTCGACGAGGAACGGTGACTCGACGGGCACGACGATCGCTCCCAGGTCACGATGCTGGCCGAGCTCGGCGCGCAGGAACCACAGGTTCAGACACGCGATCGCCGCGTTGGTCACGACGATCGGCACCGACGTGATCAGCACGCCGTAGACCACGAACGCGATCGAACCGACGAGTGAGATCGAGCGCAGCCGCACCACGGAGGTCATCGCCAGCGAGAGCACCACCAGCGCGGATGCGAGATAGCCGACGACTTCGGTGGTGTCGAGGTCGAACACGGTCAGGCGGAGGGGGCACTCGGCCCGCATTCGTCGTGGACGTAGCAGCCGTCGAGGTGATCGTTCACGAGTCCCATCGCCTGCATGAACGCATACATCGTGGTGGGGCCGACGAAGGTCCAGCCCCGCTTCTTCAGGTCCTTCGACATGGCGATGGACTGCGCGCTGGTGGAAGGAATGTGCATCGGGCCGTCGATGCGAACCGGTACCTCGACCGCGTACTGCGACACGTACGCGGCCAGGCTGCCTTCGGTCTCGTGGAGCTCGATCGCTCGGCGTGCATTGTTGATCGTCGAGGTGATCTTGCCGCGGTGACGCACGATGCCTGCATCACCGAGCAGCCGGTCAACGTCGGCCTCGGTGTACGCGGCGATCTTCTCGACGTCGAAATCGTCGAACGCAGCCCGGAAGTTCTCACGCTTGCGAAGGATGGTGAGCCACGACAGACCCGACTGGAAGCCCTCGAGGCACAGCTTCTCGAACAGCCGCGTGTCGTCGGTGACCCGCCGACCCCACTCCCTGTCGTGGTAGCTGACATAGAGCGGGTCGGTGCCGCACCACCGACACCGCACGTTCCCGTCGTCACCGACGTTCAGAAAGCTGTCAGGCAGGCCCATGGCGAGGAGTCTGGCAGACCGCCGCCACACGCCCGTCCGAGTCCCACACGCCCGTCCGAGTCCCACGCGCCCGTCCGAGTCCCACGCGCCCGTCCGAGTCCCACACGTCCGATCGGAGTGCCAGCCGCCCGCCCGGGGTGGCGTGTGGCACTCGGATGAAGGATCCGCTGTCTCGGCCCAGTCACGTCCGCCAGTCGCTGATCGCCAGCACCGGCACCTCGTAGCACCAGGCGCGACGCGTGAGACCGATGGACGCGTCACCCTCCCAGTCCGGGTACTTGGCACCCATCAGGTCGCCGACCGTGCGGCGCTCATCGGCATCGGCCACGACACGAGCAACCCCGGTGCGTCGGACGTCGCCGAAGCGCACCACCACCTCGGGATGCGCCAGTGCGTTGCGGTACCAGTCAGCCGAGACGCCGTTGCCACTGATCAGGTACAGGGTGTCACCGACGACGGCGAACCAGATCTCGATCTCGTGCGAGTTGCCGCTGCGTCGACCCACGGTGGTGATGTCGCAGCACTCCTCGTCGGTGTATGCGTCGAGCCAGCTCATCTCAGGATCGCCGGTCAGCGGCCGGGCTGGTACACCCCGAACACGTCGCGCAGGGCATCGCTCACCTCGCCGAGGGTGGCGTCCGCTCGGAGCGCTTCCTTCATCGGGTAGAGCAGGTTCTGGGTGCCGCGGGCGGCGTCGGCCACATCCTGGAGACGAGCCTTCACCATCTCCCCATCGCGGTTCGCCTTGTAAGCGGCGAGCGAGGCGCGCTGTCCGGTCTCGAGCGATGGATCTCCGGGGGCGATCTCGAACACGGGTTCATTGTCGACCGTGAACTTGTTGACGCCCACGATCACGCGTTCGTCGTTGTCGATCGACTTCGCATACTCGTACGCAGCCTGCTCGATCTCGTCCTGCTGGAACCCTGCGAGGATCCCTTCCACCGCACCACCCATCTCGTCGATGCGAGCGATGTAGTCCAACGCCAGCCGCTCGATCTCGTCGGTGAGCGTCTCGACGAAGTAGCTGCCGGCCAACGGATCGGGCGTGTCGGCGATGCCGCTCTCGTAGCCGATGATCTGCTGCGTACGCAGCGCGATGCGGGCCGCCCGCTCGGTGGGCAGGCTCAGCGCCTCGTCGTAGCCGTTGGTGTGCAGGCTCTGGGTGCCACCCATCACCGCTGCCATCGATTGCACGGCCACGCGCACGATGTTGTTCTCGGGCTGCTGCGCTGTGAGCGTGGAACCACCCACCTGGGTGTGGAAGCGGAGCAGCTTGCTGCTCTCCTTCTTCGCCCCGTACCGCTCGGTCATGAGCTTGTACCAGATGCGCCGCGATGCTCGGAACTTGGCCACCTCTTCGAAGAAGTTGTTGTGTGCGTTCCAGAAGAAGCTGAGCCGGGGCGCGAACGCGTCGACATCGAGGCCCGCAGCGATCGCGGCGTCGACGTACGCGATGCCATTGGCGATCGTGAAGGCGATCTCCTGCACCGCCGTCGAGCCGGCCTCGCGGATGTGGTAGCCGGAGATCGAGATCGTGTTCCACTTCGGCACGTGTTGTGCGCAGTACTCGAAGATGTTGGTGATGATCCGCATCGACGGCTTCGGCGGGTACACGTAGGTACCTCGAGCGATGTACTCCTTGAGGAGGTCGTTCTGGATGGTGCCGCTGATCGCGCTGGAGGGCACACCCTGCTCGTCGGCCACCAGTTCGTACATCAGCAGCAGGATCGCTGCCGTGGAGTTGATCGTCATCGACGTCGACACCTTGTCGAGCGGCAAGCCGTCGAGCAGGATTCGCATGTCGGCCATCGAGTCGATGGCCACTCCGACCTTGCCCACCTCACCCTCGGCACGGGGGTGGTCGCTGTCGTAGCCCATCTGTGTGGGGAGGTCGAACGCGCAGCTGAGGCCGGTCTGGCCTGCCTCGAGGAGGAACTTGAAGCGTTCATTGGTGGACGCCGCCGTGCCGAAACCGGCGTACTGACGCATCGTCCAGAGCTTTCCCCGGTACATCGTGGGATACACGCCACGCGTGTAGGGAGGCGTGCCGGGCGCGCCGAGCTGGACGGCAGGGTCCCACCCCGCCAGATCGGAGGCGTCGTACAGCGCCTTCACCTCGATGCCGGAATCGGTTCGCTTCTCGTCGCTCACGTGCCCGAGCGTACGACGCCGGTCGTTCAGGGGCCTACCTGGCGCGCATCAGTGACGTTCTGGTCGCGATCCGATTCGGCAGCCGCAAGAGCTCACGACCAGAACGAACCCCGGGATTCGCCGCCCTCGCCCTGACCGCAGTTGTTCTGGTCGCGATCCGATTCGGCAACCGCAAGAACTCGCGACCAGAACGGCTGCGCTCGGGACCAACGACCCGTCAGCCTGGGGACAAAAGCGTCGTAGGCTCTCGAGCGTGAGTGTGGTCGATCGGCGGGATGCGTGATCGATCTGCTCGTCGAGCACCCGGTGGCGTTGCTGTTCGTGGTGCTGGCATGTGGCGCTGCGCTCGGCGCGGTGAAGGTGAAGGGGGTCTCCCTCGGGCCGTCCGGTGCGCTGTTCGCTGGGCTCGCGCTCTCAGCGATCGACGAACGGCTCGCGATCCCCGAGGTGATCGGCAGCGTGGGCCTGGCCCTGTTCACCTATGGCATCGGCCTGTCGAGCGGACCGCAGTTCTTCACATCGCTGCGATCACAGGCGCGTTCGCTCGGCGTCGTCGGCCTGTGCCTGATACTGGCGGCCGGGGTCGTGCACCTGCTGGGTCAGGTGCTGTCACTCGGTCAGGGCACCGTCGCCGGCCTCTACGCCGGTGCGCTCACGAACACGCCCGCGCTCGCCGCAGCACGCGACGCGCTCGACGGATCGACCGAACCGGTCGTCGGCTACTCGGTCGCCTACCCGATCGGCGTGATCGGCATGATCCTCGCCGCGGCGGGGGCATTGAAGCTCGCAGAGCGCAAGCCGAACGCCGACGACCGCGATCTTCCGCTCGCGCTCGCCACGCGCACCATTCGGATCGGCTCCGGCAACCACCGCCCGCTGCGCGATCTCGATGCCACCGGCGCTGTGTTCGCACGCGTCGAGCGCAACGGCAATCAGATCGTGCCCGGCCCTGAGTTCGAGGTTCGCCAGGGCGACCTGGTGTCGGTCACCGCTCCTGTGGCCGTGCTCG
The DNA here is from genome assembly GCA_963791635.1 of uncultured Acidimicrobiaceae bacterium. Classification (GTDB taxonomy): domain Bacteria; phylum Actinomycetota; class Acidimicrobiia; order Acidimicrobiales; family Ilumatobacteraceae; genus VFMC01. The sequence goes on along the minus strand of CAWBTC010000007.1, from coordinate 117,557 downwards.
ACGAGGTGACAGCGCTCCTCGGCGAGGCGGTCGCGGCACAGCTGAGCCATGATCGCTCCCGCGTGGACATGCGCCGCATCGTCGTCAGCGACCGCCAGCTGACGGGCCGCCGGCTCGGGGACCTGGAACTGCACCAGCACTTCGGCGCTGTCGCAACACGCGTGCGCCGCGGTGATGTGGACCTGCTCGCCCACGACGACCTCACCCTCCAACCGGGCGACCGCGTCCGGGTGGTGGCACCCCGTGAACGCATGGGTGAGATCAGCGCCCTGCTCGGTGACTCCGAACGCCGCATCGGCGAGCTCGATGCGGTCGGGTACATGTTCGGGCTCGCGATCGGCTCGCTCATCGGCTTGATCGAGGTACCCATCGGTGGCGGTGCCCACTTCGCGCTCGGCACGGCCGGAGGGCCGCTCGTGGTCGGCTTGCTGCTCGGCCGGCTGGAGCGCACCGGTCCGATCACGTGGCAACCGCCGTACGGCGCTGGACTGTCCATCCGCCAGTTGGGCACGATCCTGTTCCTCGGCACCGTCGGTAGCCGCTCGGGCTCGGCACTCGTCGACGCATTGTCGTCGAGTCAGGGATTCAAGCTCGCCGCGGTGGCGACCATCTCCGTGACGCTGACCGCGGGAGCGTTCCTGCTCGCCGGACGACGCGTGCTGGGTCTCGGCGGCGCCCGCCTCACCGGCACGCTCGCCGGCCTCGAGACACAACCGGCAGTGCTCGCGTTCGCGAACGAGCAGACCGGTGACGACCGCGTGAGCACCGCCTACGCCGTCGTGTTCCCCGTGGCCATGCTCCTCAAGATCCTCCTCGCCCAGCTCCTCGCGCTCGTCTAGGAGCTGCTCGGTCTTGGGTCCAGGTCTTCGACCCGAACCGCGATGAGAGATGAGCGCCTGTGGCGGACGGCGTATCTCATCGGGTTCGGCTGCGCGGCCCCGGCGATGAGAGACGCGGTCGCTACCGACGCTCATCTCTCATCGCGGTTCGCTTCAGGCGATCGCGACGACGGCGATCTCCATCTGCCACTCGGGGCGAGCGAGCGCGGGCACGGTGACGAGCGTGCTCGCAGCTCGGTGCGTTCCCAGCGCCTGGTCACGCGCCGCCATCACCGAGCCGAGCGAAGCCAGATGGTCGACCACCACGTACGTGGTGATGCTCACGATGTTGCTGACGAGCATGTCGGCCTCGGCGAGGAGCGCCTCGATGTTGCGCCACACCACACCTGCCTGCTCGGCAATGTCGGCGGGGGTACTGCCGTCGAGCGCTGCCGGCACCACGCCGGAGGTGTGCAGGATGCGGCTGGCATCGGTGCTCAGCATCGTGTGCACGTAGTTCGCGGCGGGCGGAGCCATCGTCGGCGGCAGGATCGGCGTGTTCATCCGGTCAGTGTGGCAAACCGCACCACCGCTCCTGGCCCGGGTGCACGAAGCACACGATGAAGTTCGTGCCTACTCTGCGGGGATGGCCGCGTCCCCCCTCGACCTCGCCACCCTCGATGAGATCCAACGGCGGGTGCTCTGGCTGGCTGTCCGCATGGTCGACCATGCCAACCGCGAGCGCACCGCACCGAAGGCACCAGCCGGCCGCGAGGCCGAATTCGCGGTGAAGGTCGGCGGCCACATGGCTTCAAGCGCCTCGATGGTGAGCATCATGACCTCGCTGTGGTTCGCCCACATCGGTGGCGAGGACAAGGTGGCAGTGAAGCCGCACTCCTCGCCGGTGTTCCACGCGATCAAGTACCTGCAGGGCGAGCTCGACCGCTCGTACCTGTTTCGACTGCGCGAGCGCGGCGGACTTCAGAGCTACCCGAGTCGTACGAAGGACCCCGACGTCGCCGACTTCTCGACCGGCTCCGTAGGTCTCGGAGTCGTCGCCCCGCTGTTCGCGGCGATGACGCGCCGCTACATCGACAGCCATTTCGAGCAGTCACCCCACGCACGGTTCATCGCACTCGTTGGTGACGCCGAACTGGATGAAGGCAACGTGTGGGAGGCGATCTCCGATGCGTCGTTGCAGGGGCTCGGCAATGTGATGTGGGTCGTGGACGCCAATCGTCAGAGCCTCGACCGTGTGATCCCCGATCAGAAGATCAAGAAGTTGATGGAGTTCTTCGAGGGCTCCGATTGGCACGTCGTGGAGGCGAAGTACGGCGGACTGCTGCGGGCCGCATTCGCCCGCGAGGGAGGCGATGCGCTGCGCCGACACATCGACGAGATGAGCAACGAGCACTACCAGTCGTTGTTCGCGTTGCGCGGTGCGGATCTGCGACCTGCGTTCCTGCACGACGCCGATGTGTCGGTGCATCGCTTTGTTGCCGACATCGACGACGACGAACTGGTACCGCTCGTGCAGAACCTCGGCGGCCACGACCTCGGGCTCCTGCTCGACTCCTATCGCGCCTGCGACGCCGTGACCGACCGGCCGAGTGTGGTGTTCGCCTACACGGTGAAGGGTTGGGGGCTGCCGATCGCCGGCGATCCGCTCAACCACGCCGCGCTGTTGTCGCCTGCCCAGATCGATGCGCTGCGCTCCGAGCTCGGCATCGACGACACCACCGAGTGGGACCGCTTCCCCGACGGCTCTCCCGCCGGACGAGTCTGTGCGAGCGCGGGCACCGAGGTGAACAACGTGCCACCCGCACCGCGTCCTCAGCTTCCTGTCCCCCACGGTGTGGGCACCACGACCGGCGCCAAGCCGGTGAGCACCCAGGAGGTGTTCGGCCGCCTCCTCACGGGTCTCGGTCAGGTGGCGGGTGTCCGTGAGCGGATGGTGACGCTGTCACCCGACGTGAGCGTGAGCACGAACCTCGGCGGGTGGATCAACAAGTTCGGCGTGTTCCATCCGGAGGAGCAACCCGACTTCCTCGGCAGCGACCGCCTGCTGCGCTGGCAGCAGGGTCCGAACGGTCAGCACATCGAACTCGGCATCAGCGAGATGAACCTGTTCCTCGCGCTGCACGCGCTCGGTCTCGGCCAGGAGCTCCACGGACAACACCTCATCCCGATCGGCACCGTCTACGACCCGTTCGTGTGTCGCGGTCTCGACGCCTTGATCTACGCCCTCTACAGCGGCGCTCGGTTCATCGTGGTCGGCACCCCGGCGGGCATCACGCTCGCTCCTGAGGGCGGGGCCCACCAGAGCACCATCACCCCGTCGATCGGCATGGAGCTCCCGGGCCTGAGCTACGCCGAGCCGTGTTACGCACAGTCGCTCGACTGGCTGCTGTGCGATGGCGTGCGGCGGCTCGGCCTGCCCGATGGCGACATCGACGGGGAGAGCCTGTACCTGCGACTGTCGACGCGCCCGGTGGATCAGTCACCGTTCACCGCAGCGAAGGAACGAATCGGGGAAGGCGAGCTGCGTGACCAGGTGTTGGCTGGTGGTTACCGGTTGGTGGAACCCGATCCGGCTCTGGCCGGTTCACCGAAGGTGATCCTCGCCTCGTGCGGGGCTGTACTGCCCGAAGCGGTGTACGCAGCACGGGTCCTGTCCGACGAGGGCATCGCCGCGACCGTGCTCGATCTCACCTCGCCCGACCGGCTCTACCGGTCGTGGCGAGCCGAGTTGCAGCTGGCCGGGCGCGAGGCGCGAGCTGCGAACCTCGATGGACTGCCGCTCGCCGATCTCATCCACCCTGACGAGCGTCGTGCCCCGATCGTCACCATCCACGATGCGGCCAGCCACGCGCTGGCGTGGGTCGGCTCGGTGTACGGCCAACGCGTCGTCCCCGTCGGGGTCGACGGGTTCGGTCAGTCGGGCTCCATCGTCGATCTCTACGAGCTGTTCGACCTGATGCCCGAACAGATCGCCAACGCCGCCCTCATCGCCACCCTCTGATGGCCTCTGACCTCTGAGCGAGGACGGCGAGTGACGTCGTCAGAGCACGGTCGGCGTGAAGGTCTTCGTCTCGACGGCGAACACGGTGGGCGAGCCCTGGCGGCACGATGCGGTCACCTTCAGCCATTGCGATTGGGCGGCTTTCTCGCCAGGCACTTCGAGCCGGGTGAGGTTGGGCACGCCGGCGTACGCAGGCGTGAACGCGTAGGTGTGCGAGTCGCCGTGGCCGAGCATCACCGGCTTGCCGAATGCGGCGACGCGCTGCACGAGCTCGGCGCGCACTGCTCCGTAGTTCGCGTCGTCGAACGGCTCGGCCTGCATCATCAGGAACACTGCCTCCGACCCATCGAGAGTCGCCTGATCGAAGACCCGACCGATCCACGCGAGCGCGGCTGCTCGCCGCTCGGCGATCTCGGCCAACCGCGCCTCCGGCTGATCGCCTGCAGCCAGCCCGCGGCCTGCGTCGCCCGGGTAGCTGCCCCACGGCTCGGCACCGTCATTGCTGCCCACCACATGAATCGCGGCGAACGTGACGCACTCGCGTTCGAACACCGTGTTCTCCACATATGGCTGCTGCGCAATGAACGCCGACAGCGCCTGGGTCTCCACGGCAAACGGGGTGCCACCAGTGGTCAGCGACGGGTTCGGGAAGAACAGGCTGCGGATGAACGTCAGGCGCTCCGTGGGGAGGAACCCTCCGCTGCGATGGCAGTCGGTCCACTCGTTGTCGCCCGGCGTGAACCAGAACCCGTCATCGAAGGTCTGGAACAGGTTGAAGGCTTGGCGCAGCGTCTCATCGCCACAATCGGTGTCGCCACCGCGCACATCACCGACGTGGGCGACGAACGACACGTCGGGATCTGCGTCGACCTCTCGCACCAGCGAGGGAAACAGACGGATCGCTTCGGTCCCATAGGGCGCGTCACCGATGAAGGCGAAGCTGAACTGGGAGGGTCCAGCGGCCGTGGCACACGACATCGGCACGAGCGTCGCGGCCGCGACGATCGTCACCCCTGCCAACTGCTTCCACACCCTTCCGACTTTCCACACCTCGAGCATCGTACGCGTCGAGAGCGACGTTGGTCTGCCGAGGAGCCCGGCCGGTCACTCGACCTCAGCCGCGAACAGGCGCGTAAGCTCGCGCCCATGACGACGACCGAGAGCGGCATCAAGATGAGCGGTACGCCCATGATCGATGGGGTCGAGCTCACCCCGAAACAGGTCGGCATCGATCTGCCACCGACGTTCGCGAAGGTGGAGGACGAGCGCCTGTACCGCAAGCAGAAGCTCGCCGGTGCGCTGCGCATCTTCGGCCGCCTCGGCTTCGGCGAGGGCGTCGCCGGGCACATCACCGTGCGCGACCCCGAGTTCACCGATCACTTCTGGGTGAACCCGTTCGGCATGAGCTTCCGCCATGTGAAGGTGAGCGACTTGATCCTCGTCAACCATTCGGGAGATGTCGTCTACGGCAGCCAGCCGGTGAACCGCGCCGCGTTCGTGATCCACGCCGCAGTGCACGCCGCCCGCCCCGATGTGGTCGCCGCAGCCCACAGCCACAGCGTGCACGGCAAGGCGTTCAGCTCGCTCGGCATCCCGCTCGACCCGATCACACAGGACTCGTGCATCTTCTACGGCGACCACACCGTGATCAGCGCCCAGGGTGGCGCCGTGGTGTTCGAAGTCGAGGCCGGCCAGGAGCTCGCGTCGCACTTCCCCACCGGCAAGGCGGCCATCCACCAGAACCATGGCCTGTTCACCGTGGGCCAGAGCGTCGACGAAGCCGCCTTCTGGTTCCTGTCGATGGACCGTTCGTGCCAGGCCCAACTGCTCGCAATGGCAGCTGGCACGCCGAAGCTCATCCCGCACGACATGGCGACGTACACGGCCCAACAGACCGGGTACCCGCTGGCTGGTTGGTTCAGCTTCCAGCCGCTGTGGCAGGAGATCTGCCGCACCGATCCCGACCTGTTCGAGTGAAACCGGGCGCCATCAGCGTCGCGCCTCGATCGGTTCTCGCCTGAGGCACTCTTCGTCGTCTCGGGCATCTCGCAGTACACCGGCGCGGTCATCGCGGTCTCGCTCTTCGACGAGGTGAGTCCCTCCACGATGGCATGGCTCCGCGTCATCGGCGCGGCCCTCGTGCTGATGGCCTTCACGTGGCGCAGCCAACGGGGCTGGACCAAACGCGACGTTCAGGCTGCGGCAGTGTTCGGCGCAGCCACGGCACTGATGAACCTGTTCTTCTACCTCGCGATCGATCGCATCGATCTCGGCAAGAGCGTGGTGATCGAGTTCATCGGTCCGATCGCCGTCGCAGCGGTGTTCACCCGCACCCGACGCAACACTGGCGCTCTCTTGCTCGCCGTTGCGGGCGTCGTGGTGCTCGGTGGGGTGGAGATCGACACCGAACCGCTCGGGCTCGTCTACATCCTCCTCGCCTCCGCGATGTGGGCTGCCTACATCATGATCGGCCGCCACGTGGCGGCCCAGGACCGAGGTGTGAGCGGTCTCGCGCTCGGCATGGTCTTCGGCTCGATCGTGCTCACGCCTGTCGGCGCAATCGACAGTGGCCCGGTGTGGTCACACCCGGCATGGCTCCTGGCGGGGCTGTCGGTCGGCATCTTCTCCAACGCCGTCGGCTACAGCATCGATCAGCACGTGCTGCGCCGAGTGCCCGTGCGACGCTTCGCCGTACTCCTCGCGCTGCTGCCCGTGACTGCGATGGTGGTGGGCTTGATCGCCCTCGATCAGCGTCCCAGCGTGGTCGACCTGCTCGGTGCCGCACTGGTGATCGCCGGCGTGGTGAGCCAGGAACGAGACGTCCTCACCGCCGAAGAGCTCGAGACCACCCCCGCCTGAACGCCGGGAACGCCCTGAACGCCCGGCGTCTGCGGGAACGCCCTGCATCTGCGGGCTGCGGCTCCCGTGTGGACCGAGTCGGGTCGCTTCGGGACGTTCGGCCCTGATGCGCGCCGAGCGGGTGATGAATATTGAGCGTACAAACGCTCAATATTCAGGAGATCCCGATGGACCAAGAGCAGACCAGCGGCACCCGCACCAGCCAGGGCGACCGCACCGACGGCTGGTGGGTGCTGACGTTCGTGATCGGCATGGCTGCGCTGATCGTGTCGATCGTCGCAGTGATCGGAGCGTTCGGCAACGAATCGAGCGCCAGTGGTGTCGCCTCACCGGCCGGCGAGACCGAGTTCGACATCACCCTCGGCGAGATGTTCGTCTCCCCTGCGGCGATCGAGGTGCCGGCCGGACAGAGCATCACGTTCAACGTCACCAACACCGGCACGATGGCGCACGACCTGAAGGTGCTCGGCAGTGTCGGCACCGACCTGCTGCCGCCCGGCGAATCGGCCACGGTCACCGTCGGGCCGTTCGGCGAGGACGTGCAGGCCTGGTGCACCGTGCCAGGCCACAAGGAGGCCGGCATGCTCTTGAACATCACCGTGCTCGGTGGGACGAGCGCCGGTGGCACCGAGAGCCACGATGCAGCGACCGACTCCGGCGCGGTCGTCTCCGACGCGGCCAAGATCGACGCCCAGGCGGCACCCGCCGACGACTGGGACCCGCGCGATCCGCGACTCGAAGCACCTGCGTCGGGCACCGTCCACGAGATCGCACTCGAGGCGACCGAGGAGATCCTCGAGGTCGCTCCCGGCGTGACCCAGCAGATGTGGACCTTCGGAGGCCAGGTACCCGGCCCGACCCTGCACGGCAAGATCGGCGACACGTTCCGCATCACCCTCACCAACTCCGGCACCCTCGGTCACTCGATCGACTTCCACGCCAGCAAGGTCGCCTGGAACGACGAGATGCGCACAATCCAGCCAGGTGAGTCACTCGTGTACGAGTTCACCGCCGACTATGCCGGAGCATTCATGTACCACTGTGGGACAGCGCCGACGCTGCACCACATCGGCAACGGGATGTACGGAGCGATCATCATCGATCCGCCCGAGCTGGCGCCGGTGGACGAGGAGTACGTCTTCATCCAGAGCGAGCTGTACCTCGGCGCACAGGGTCAACCCGGCGACCTGACGAAGATGATCGATGACAACTGGGACGCAGTGGTCTTCAACGGCTATCACAACCAGTACAAGCACGCCCCGATCCGGGTGGACACCGATGCCCGCTACCGGGTGTGGGTCGTGGACGACGGTCCGAACGAGAACTCGGCGTTCCACATCGTCGGCACGATCTTCGACACCGTGTTCAAGGAGGGGACGTACCTGCTGCAGCCCGACGACCGCCAGGGCGGTTCACAGGTGCTCGACCTCCAGCCGGCACAGGGAGGCTTCGTGGAGTTCAGCTTCGCCGAAGACGGCCTCTACCCGTTCGTCACCCACAAGTTCTCGAACCCGGGCAAGGGTGCACTCGGGTTCTTCGCCGCCGGCGACGTTGACACCAGCGCCCTCGGATCGCACTGAGCAAAGCGACGAGCACCCCACCGGATCCGCAGAGTGCACCGTCATGAGCCGATCGTCCGACGACCAGGCCCGTGACGGTGCACTCGCTCGCGCTCAGGCTCTCGCGAATCCCAGCCGCGCCCGGATCCATCGACTGATCGCCGCTGCCGAACAACCGCTCACGATCGCCGACCTGGCCGTCGCCACCGGACTGCACCGCACTGCGGTCGGCGCCCATCTCATGCGCTTGGTGGACGCTGGGCTGGCCGAGCGTTCCGTGACGGCACCCGACGGGCGGGGGCGGCCCCGATCGGTGTTCCGTGCCGTGCAGCACGACCCCTACCGGCCGCTCGCAGCATGGCTGGCGGAAGGAGTTCGCACGGGAGCCACGGCGCGCGACCTCGGTCATGCCATCGGCGAGCGGATGGCCGAGCCCGAGGGTGACCCGGTGGACACGCTCACCCGCGAGGCATCGCGACTCGGTTTCGCCCCCGAACTGCGCGCCCGACGCACTCGCGGCTCGTTCGACCTCGTGCTGCACAACTGTCCGTTCGCCGACCTGGCGAGCATCGACCCCGACACCGTCTGCGATCTCCATCTCGGCCTGGCCGAGGGCCTGACTGCACACTCCGACGACGTACACGTGAAGTCGCTCCACCGCGCCGATCCTCATCGTGGAGGCTGCAGCCTCACCTTCACCCGCACCTGAGCCTCGGCGCGGCGCGCGGAGGTTGTCGTCGCCCGGTCACCATGCCGGCGCATGACTCTCGATCGAGGTGGTGTCGCGCCCGCCCTGGCTGCTCGCCGGCCGGGTTCTTCGGTTGTCAAGGAGCGGGTCGTCCGCAGCGACCACAGGGGTGGTCTGTGGTCGCCTGATCCGCCGTCGTGGTCTGGATCGAGCGGTGAACGTGTCGTCGGGCCGTCAGGCCCACTGTTCGGCTGGTGGCCCGGTGCTCATCACCATCAGTGCGTCCTTCCTGATCCGACAGCCGTCGATCGGCGTCGAGGGTGAGGCACCACCCTCGGGCGTGGAGGGTGTCGTGATGGTGCTTGCACACCGGCAGCAGCAGTTCGATGTCGGTGAGACCGCCGTGCTCCCACTCGACGAGGTGATGCGGTTCGGTGTTCGAGACATGGACCTGGCAGCCCGGGATGGTGCATCGGCGGTACATCGCACGCAGTGCCCGACGCTGATCACGAGTGGCGAATCGGCGGGTGCGGCCGGCACGCAACGACACCGGTGATGCCAGCGACGCGCGCATCGCGTCGAGCGTGGGCGTCGGCCGCCCCTGGCGGATCACGACACCGTGGCGGTTGACGACGACCGGGACGAAGCGGGCACGACCGGCCATCTCGCGGATCGTCGCAACCGGGAGGTGGATGTCGCGCCCACAGTCGACCCGACTGGTCGCGTGCCGGCCGTGCAGCAAGGTCTCCTCGTCGATCACGACGATGAACTCGGGTGCACCGCTGCCGCGACCTTCACCGCGGATGAGCGACAACAACGCATGGGCACGGAGGAACTCCTGCTTCTCGAGCGGGTCGTCGGGCGCACCCGGCGGGTGAGGTGCGTGGAAGAGCGCCTCGAGCCGCTGCTGCAACGCCGACGACAGCGTGAGGCCCGTCTCGGGATCGAATTGGCCCGACAGGTGCACCATCCCGGTCCGCCGGTCGGTCCACTGCCGCAGCCGGGTAGCGGACTTCTGTCGTTCGAGTCGCGACCTGCCGTCGTCGGCCTCGATCGATGCGACCTCGCGCCGCAGGTGTTCGCGGAACTCCTCGACGGTCATCCGGCAGGCCAACTCGGCCAGGCGCTCCTGCACTGCGAGCAGCCTCGGTCGTGCGGCGGCGAGCATGCCGTTCAGCGCAGCGACGAAGGCATCGAGATGCTCGCCGGACAACGCTCCCGCTGCCATGTGTTGTTCGAAGGCGGGCGCCTGCCGTGCCGTGCGGGCCCGCTTGGAGGCGTTCTGCGCTGCGCGCTGCGACCGGTTCGTGGCTTCGGCATTGTCGGCGTCGGGGTTCAGGGTGGGGTCGGCCTCGGCGAGTTTTTCCAACCGGGCCTGGCACGCGATCTCGAGCGCTGCCAACCAGTTCCGGCACGTTGCCACGTCGCGCAACGCGCCCTTCACGTCGTCGCGACACGACGACACGGCATCGATCGCGACCAGTCGGCTCACGACGGCAACGGCATCCACAGCTCACCCCCTTCCCACGCGTCGGACACGACGTCGGAGGAATCGATCACACTCGGTTGGAGGAACCCGACGAGGGTTCGATGATCGTTCCGGGGGAACTCGGAACACGACGAACACTATCACCACTGATCGAACACATGTACTGCGTCTCTGCTTAACTCCAGTTGGCGCTACGTTCAGTGGGATTTGAGGGTGTCGAGGCGCGGTGGGGGTGGTATTGACGCACTGTTGGACGAGTCGGAACCGGCGAGCGAGATCGACTGGTGCGTCGGTTGAACCGGAACGTGTACTCGTCGAGGTAGTAGGCGAGGTGGGTTTCGGCCTGGCCGTCATGGGGGTTCCGGTGAGCCATCGCTTCACGAGCGAGCGACTTGATGCACGGCCGGCAGCAGGTCGTGGGTGGGCTCGATCGTGTGGCCGCCAGACATCGGTGTCGTGGGTGAGATGGTATTGGCAGGCGCTATCCGTTGTAGGTCTGTTTCACCGTCGATGTGCAGGATCGTCTGCCCGGCAGAAGAACGGGGTGTCAGAACGCTCGAGTCTGCAACTCGTCTTGGCGGTTCGGGTCCTATGTCGATCTGGTGGGCGTGGATGCACGAACTCCGTCCGAGATGGTCCGTCCAGATCGTCGACCTGCTCGGCGGCGATCACGACTTCGGTCTGTCGTAGTTGGACGCCACGTTTCCTCGTGGGCCCCACGATGAAGGTGGCCCTCGCTACTACGACAAGACGACGTCGTGATCGCCGCCGAGCGGGTCGGCGACCCGCAAACTCGGACGAGTCCGGCTCCGCCAGATCGACAAGACCCACCGCAAAGACGAACCCCTCACGTTCTGTCGGGACGTGATCGCTGCCGCGCCGTTCCTGCGCACCGACGGCGAAACGTCCTACCCCGACATCGCCCGCCAACTCCATCTCACCCACGACCCGGTGTTCGTCTACTCCTCGAGCGAACCCGCCCACGACCTGCTGCCGGCCGTGCATCAAGTCGCTTCGCTCGTGAAGCGATGGCTCACCGGAACCCTCCATGACGGCCAGGCCGAAACCCACCCGCCGACTAACTCGACGAGTACACGCCCCGGTTCATCGACGCACCACTTCTCGAGGGCGCTCTGGTTCCGACTCGTCCAACAGCGTAATACCGACCCCCACCCCGCTCGAAACCTCCATCCCACCGAACGTCGCCACTGGAGTTAAGCAGAGACGCAGTACACATGTTCGATTCATTCGAAAACCTTCACGACCCCTCACGCGAGGGGTGAGCGGCCCTGTGGCCGAACACCCAGTTGCTCTGTAGCAATACATCTGATACAAAACAACGATGATCGGACTGAACACCGGCGAGGTCGCCATCCTGGTGATCCAGGGCGTCATCGTCGTGTTGATGGCCGTCGCCCTCTTCAACGGTGCCCTGGCCTGGCCGACCGACCGACACCTCGCGCTGTTCAGCAGCACCTACGAGGTGCCGATCACCGCCGCCAACCGAAAGCCGCTCGCGATGTACATCTGGTGGAGCCGGGTGTCGCGCATCGGCGGCGCCGTGCTCGCGTTCGTCGTCGCCAGGATCATCGAGGCGTTCACCGACTCCACCGATGTCGCGGGCGTCCTCGTCCTGGGCGTCGGCTATGCCCTCGGCGCCACGGTCGGCGAGGCCTTCCGCCCACGACCGGCGCGACCCGACCGGCCGCAGGCATCGCTCGACGTCCGCTCGATCACCGGCTACGTGCGGCCCTGGGTGCTCGTCGCGATGGCGGTGAGCGCCGTCTCGACGCTCCTGTCACTGGCGCGGTTCCTGGAGCTCGACGCGTTCCCCAGTGACCGCGACGACCCGTCGTGGGTCGAACTCGACCGGACGACGGCGATCGTGATCACCTCGCTCCTGGTGCTCGGTGCCGGCACGACCGTGGTGCTCGGACAGTTCCTCGCCCGACGCCCGCAGCGGATCGAGTCGAATGAGATCGCCGCTGTCGAGCACGCGATCCGCAGTTCGGCGATCGTCTCGCTCACCGGCTGCGGGCTCCTGCTGACCGGGGCCGGCACGATGTTCCTCATGATGCGGGTCTCGTGGCTCACGGGCGGCACCGACGTCGTGTTTCGTTCGTTGCACGGCTGGGTGCACGTGTTCGGGTTCGCCGCCACGTTCGTCGGGCTCATGCTCTCGTGGAAGTCGATCCCGCGATTCGCGCCGTACTGGCGCCAGCTGCCGGCAGTGCCGCCGGAGACCGCGTGATCATCGAGCTCGACCCGGCCTCGAAGGAGCCGCCCTACGCGCAACTGAAGGTGGCGATCAGCCGCCTCGTCGCGACGGGCGAACTCGCACCGGGCACCCAGCTGCCGACGATCCGTCAGCTCGCCGGCGACCTCGACGTCGCACCGAACACCGTCGCCCGTGCGTACCGCGAGCTCGAGGCCGACGGCTTCCTGCGCTCATGCGGGCGTCGTGGCACCACCGTCGCGCCAGCGCCCCGGCCGGCCGACGCACCGTCGGCCATCGCCACCGAGGTCGACGACATCGTCCGTCGCGCCCGCCGCCTGGGGCTCGACGGCGCCACCATCGTCGCCCTCGTCACCCGCTCCCTCGCCAGCGACACCTGACGCCGGCCCACAGCTCGCGGCACAACGATGGCCGGCGCGACGTCGGCCGTCGCGAAGCCCGAGGCGCGGCAGGAGATGGCGCCGGTCAGAGTGCGCGAGCTCGCGACACGCTGCGGACCGAAAACCCGAGACGGTCGTAGAAGGTGTGAGCGTCGATGTTCGCCGCGTATGCGTCGACGTGCGCCTCGGCGCAACCGTGCTCGCCGGCCCAGCCGAGGAATCGGTCGACGAGCGCCGTTGCGATGCCGTGACGTTGGTGCGCCGGATCGACGTACAGGCTTCGGAGCACCGCATACGTGGCCGGGAGCCGAGTGGGTGACGACGTGGCGAGGTAGCCCACCAGGTGAGCGACGACCGTGTCGATCGGGTGCTCGGCGACGAGCACCAGACACCGATCGTCGGCGAGCAGTCGTTCGAAGTCGTGGCGGCCTTCTCGAGCGGGCCAAGTCGGGTCGGCCAACGGCTCGTGCAGGAGAGCGTCGACGGCGAACAACGCGCCTTCGAGCCGCACCAGCTGATCGATGTCGAGTTGCTCGGCCGTCCGGATCGTCACCACGCCAGGCACCGTAGGCGTCTGTTCGCGCCATCGGTTGCCGAGTTGTCGCCGGGGCGGAGACATGACGACCTCTGACTCGAGGTCGGCGTATGGTCTCGCCATGTCCCGCCAGATCGTCGTGTCAGGTGGTGCCGGCTACTGGTGCGGACCCGAGGGCTCGAAGCTGGACGAGTACGCGCTCTCGTTGACCGGCCGGCCCCGCCCGCGGATCTGTGCACTGTGCACCGCATCGGGAGACGCCGAGCACTACATCCGCGGGTTCTACGGGGTGAGCGGCCAGGGCTCCAACTGGAACACCGACACCGCACTCATCACCCTGACGGTGATGGTGCGCAGCGACGGGCTCTCACCGGTGGAGGTGACCGGCTTCGAGTTCGACCAGCGCTGGGGCACGGTGATCTCAGCCACCACACCCGAGAAGCGGCCGCTGCCGGTGACCATCAGCCGGGACGAGCTCGCCGGCTTCATCGTCACCGTGCAGGCGTCTGGCCGTGGCTGCTCGCCACCATCGTCGCTCGCGCCACAGGATCGTCCGTCGTCGCTGCTCACGATGCGGACATCGGCAAGCTGGTTCCCACTGGCACACAGCGTCACCCTGCCCGGCATCGACAGCGTCGCCGACACGGCACTGACAAGCATCTGCACCGGCGACTTCTGACCCACCTGTCGACAGCGGGCTCGCTCGGTCCTCAGCGACGACCGACACCGGCCAGCGTTCGGTCGCAACAGGCCGAGTGTGACGCGGCAGCGACCAATGTCGAGGCTCAGTGGGCGAGACCGGGGGCGCAGAGACCCTCGAGCTCTTGGATCAGGATCCGGTCGCGGTTGTCGTAGGTGACCTGATTGTCCGGATCTCTCTGGAGCTTGAACGTGCGGAACGTCATCTCGGTGGTGTCGACGGCGAGGATGCGACCGATCAACGGGTCGCCGAGGTCGAGGATCACCTTGATCACCTCGAGCGCCTGGATGCTGCCGATGATGCCGGGCAGCACGCCGAGCACTCCGGCTTCGGCACAGCTCGGGGCCAGCTCCGCCGGAGGCGGCTCGGGCACCATGTCGCGGTACGTCGGACCTGCCGTCGGGTGGAACACGCTGACCATGCCCTCGAAACGGAAGATCGAGCCGTGCACGACGGGAATGCCGAGCTTCACGCTCGCGTCGTTGAGCAGGTAGCGGCTCGGGAAGTTGTCGGCGCCGTCGACGATCACGTCGTAGCCGGCGATGATGTCCATGATGTTCGACGCATCGAGGCGGGTGTCATAGGTGACGACATTGACGTCGGGGTTGAGCAGAGCGATGGTCTTCTTCGCCGAGTCGACCTTGCGGTCGCCGATGCGATCCATGTTGTGCAGGATCTGACGTTGCAGGTTGGAGGCGTCCACTTCGTCCATGTCGACGATGCCGATCGTGCCGACACCGGCGGCCGCGAGGTAGAGCGCTGCGGGTGAGCCGAGACCACCCGCTCCGAGCATCAACACCTTCGCGCCGAGCAGCTTCGCCTGGCCGGCCACGCCCACCTCGGGCAGCAGCAGATGGCGCTGGTAGCGGTTGCGCTGGTCGGCGGTGAGCACCACCGGTGTCCTCCAGGCGCGGCCCTCGTCCTTCCACTTGCCGAAACCACCGGCCACCGAGAACACCTCGGCGTAGCCGAGCTCCTGCAGCGTCTTCGCGGCGAAAGCGCTGCGCACGCCGCCCGCGCAGTACACGACCACCGAGGCGTTCTTGTCGAGCAATCGACCCTCCACCTGGGCCTCGAGGTGGCCGCGCGGGATGTGGACCGCGTCGGGGAGCGCGCCCTGGTCGTACTCGTCGGGTTCACGCACGTCGAGCACCAAGGCGCCAGCGGCAATTCGCTCGGCGGCAGCGGCGGTGTCGATCTCGGTGATCTCGTTCTTGGCGGCTGCGAGGAGGTCGCGGAAGGTGGCCATGGACGAAAGGTTACCAACTCGGTCGGGTATTCGTCGGTGTGGGGCGAGGACTGGTCGACGAGTCGTTGCGTCAGCCGCCGACGAGGGCAGGCAGCAGACCGCTCAGCTCACCCAACAACAGCTCATCGGCGTAGCGGTCCATCTTCGTGGATTGCCCGTTCACGATCACGACGCGCGCTCCGGCCGCCTTCGCCCGCGGGACGATGTTCGCTGCAGGGAACACCGACAGGGATGAACCCACGGCGAGCAGCACGTCGCACGCTTCGGCCGCCAGCAACGCGGCCTCGATCACCGATGGCACCAGGGCCTGCCCGAACGAGATGGTGTCGCTCTTCAAGATGCCCTCCTCGCATGCCAGGCAGTGCGGGTCGGGGTCTCCTTTCCGCACCCGCACGATCGCCTCGTGCATCGGCCTCCGGTCGTCGCACGTCCAGCACCTCGACCACCACATCGTGCCGTGGACCTCGATCACCTTGTCGGGATCGTGGCCGGCCTTCTGGTGCAGCTCGTCGATGTTCTGGGTGATGAGCGCGACGAGCCGACCGCTGCGTTCGAGCTCGACCAACGCCTTGTGGCCAGCATTCGGCTCGGCCTGCCATGCAGGCGATCCGAGCCGGTTCTGCCACGCAACCTGCCGCACCAGTGGATCGTTCAGGTAGTGCTCGAGGGTCGAGGCCTTCTCGGCCAAGGGGTTCGTGGTCCACAGCCCCTTCGGCCCGCGGAAGTCGGGAATGCCCGAGTCGGTGGAGATGCCGGCGCCGGTGAGCACGGTGATCGCGGCAGCCTCTTCGAGCCATCGACGGGCCCGTTCCATGGCGGATCCACCGTGTTCGGCTTCGGCGCTCATCATCCGCACTCTGCCACAACGCCGCCGAAGCGGGGACAAGGGAAGACGAAACCCGTGCCCGAAGGGGGCGCCGTCCGAACAGTCAGACGGGTGAACCGGCCGCGGCCCGCCGAGGAGAAGATGAACGCGGCACCGTCTGGCTCCGCCTACCCCGCGCGTCGGAACCGGCGCGTCGTGTCGCTGCTCAGGTGGGCGATGCCGTTGAGCTGGCTCGGGTTCGTGGCGTCGGTGATCTGGCGGCCCGAACGAGGTCAGTTCGATCCATGGCTCGACGTCGGCCTGTACGACGTCCCGTTCGCGCTCGCAGCGATCGCGTGCTGGAGCGCTGACACGCGCTGCGCCACAAGCGCTCCGGGCAGACGAGCCTGGCGCATCCTCGGCGTCGGCCTCGTGTTGTTCATGTGCGGGAACGTCTACGGCAGCCTCGTCGTCGGCGACCGTGAGATCTACCCGTCGCCAGCCGACGGGATGTGGTTGACGTTCTACGTCTTGCTGTACGTCGCCATCATCGGCATGGTCAGGTCACGGGTCACACGTTTCTCGCCGAGCAGCTGGCTCGATGGTGGCGTCGGCGGATTGGGCATCGCGGCCCTCGTCGTGGCTTTCGCCATCGGGCCCGCGCTCGAGATCACCGGGGGCACCGTGTCGGTGGTGGCGACCAACCTCGCCTATCCGGTCGCCGAACTGGTCCTGATCGTCATCCTCGTCACGTCGGTGGTCGCGATTCGCGCCACCGACACGTCGTTCTGGTTGTTGGGAGCCGGGATCGCGGTCTTCGGCGTCAGCGATGTCACCTTCATGTTCCTCGAGGCGTCCGATGCGTATGCCGAAGGTGGCATGCTCGATGTCGGTTGGCCGCTCGGCGCGGTGCTCATGGGATTCGCAGCCCGCGCGGCTGCCGGTACGCACTCGCCTGCCCGGGAGTACGGGCAACGGTTCACGGTTCCTGCCGTCTTCGCCTCGACCTCGGTCGGCCTGCTGCTCGTCGGTCAGCGGCGAGACGTGGCGACGGTCGCGATCGCCTTGGCGGTGGGCGCGCTCGTCCTCGCCGCGATGCGAGTCGCACTCACCGTGCACGAGGTGCGGGCGCTTGCCGAGAGTCGCGTGGAGGCCCGCACCGATGAGCTCACCGGGCTGGCAAATCGCCGCCGCCTGCTCGAACTGCTCGACGATTCGGTCGATGCACCCGACACCACGGTCGCGCTGCTGATCATCGACCTCGACCGGTTCAAGGAAGTCAACGACTCGCTCGGACACGCCGCGGGCGACGACCTCCTGCGCCTCGTCGGAGGACGTCTGCGGGATGCCGTCCCGCCCGAGACCGTCGTCGCCCGCCTCGGCGGCGACGAGTTCGCACTGGTCGTGCGGAACATCCCCGTCAGCGAGGCAGTCGCCATGGGCAAGCAGATTCGGACGACGCTGGCGGAGCCGTTCGAGCTGCAGGGCATGCCGATCATCGCCGACGCAAGCATCGGTGTGGCCTGCTCACCGGAGCACGGCACGACCGCAGCGACGATCCTGGCGCGCTCGGACATCGCGATGTATCGAGCCAAGCGCGAACGGACCGGCGTCGAGGCCTACAGCGCCGCCGCCGACACGATCAGCCCCGATCACTTCGAGCTGCTCGCCGACCTGCGCGCGGCGTTCACCGGGCGCCAGTTCGCACTCCACTACCAGCCTCAACTCGACCTCCGAACCGGTGAGGTCGTCGGTGTGGAGGCTCTCGTGCGATGGGATCACCCCCGGCGCGGTCTCGTTCCTCCCGACGTCTTCCTCCCGATGCTGGAGCAGACCAACCAGATGAGCGAACTCACGGCAGTCGTGCTGCACCGATCGCTCACCGATGCCGCCGCGCTCAGCCGTGCTGGCGTACCGATCAGGATGTCGGTCAACATCTCGGCGTCCGACCTGGTCATGGAGCACCTCGCGGACAACATCACGCAACTGCTCGATCAGGTCGGATTGCGGCCTGAGATGCTGAACATCGAGGTCACCGAGGACACCGTCATGATCGATCGTGTCCGAAGCCTGCGTACGCTCCACCAGATCCGCGCACGTGGCGTTCACATCTCCGTCGACGACTACGGCACCGGTCGTGCGTCGCTGTCGTACATCCGCGATCTCCCGATCACGCGAGCTGAAGCTCGACCGCTCGTTCCTCGAGGGAGTGCCTCTCGACACCCACAATGCAGCGATCGTCCGCTCGACGATCGAGCTCGCGCACTCCCTCGACCTCCCCCTCGTCGCCGAGGGGGTCGAAGACCACGCGGCGCTGGAGTGGCTCACGCTGCTCGGGTGCGATCTCGGACAGGGCTACCACATCTGCCGACCGATGCCGATCGACGCGCTTCGCCCGTGGCTCCTCGCCCGGCGGGCACCGACCGTCGAGCCGAGGCGAAGCCGACCCGTGGCCGAGACGATCTGACAACGAGCCGCGTCCGGGTCCGAGCGCATCGGACGTCCGACCCTTGTCGCCGACCCCAGGGACGACGCACGCTGAGCGCATGAATGACACCCTGTTGTTGCTTGATCGGGCGATCGGTGCAGTCGAACCCATGGTGGCGTCGGTGAGCGCGGCCGATCACGCCCGTTCGACACCATGTGCCGATTTCGACCTGGGAACCTTGGTGGCCCACCTGATCGGTGGTCTTCGAGGCTTCGCCGATGTCGGAGAAGGCGAGCCGCTGCGCTTCGATGCCGATCCCGACCTCACCACCGAGCGGATCCCGGAGGAGTATCGCAAGGCAGCCGACCGGCTCGTCGCCGCGTTTCGTCCCCCGGGCATGCTGGAGCGGAGCTTCGCGATGCCGTGGGGCGACACGACCGGCGCACAGCTGATGGGCTTCGAATTGATCGAACTGGTCGTGCACGGCTGGGACATCGGCCGCTCGCTCGGACGCACCGCCGCGTTCGACGACGACCTGGTCGAAGCAGTTCTGTTCGGAGCCCGAATGTGGGTCGATGACTCCACTCGCACCCCGCAGCTGTTCGGCCCGGAGGTGCCCGTACCCGCCCGCGAGCCAGTGCTCGACCGGCTCGTGGGCTTCCTCGGCCGACAACCCGACTGGACGCCGGGCGCAGCGCCTCGGTCCTGACGGCCGAGCAACCCCGAGGCCAACCGTCGAAGGGCTCGCGTCGGTCGGGCGATTTCCGATCGATCGCGGCCGATGTCGCTCTTTGGTGATGCCTCGTCACGTGCACGACGTGACCGCGCGTCCCCGCGATCCACGTCCACTCGTCCGCGCCGGGGAGGCCCCCATGACGACGCATACCGCTGCCGAGCTCTCGCTCACCGAACCCACCCTCGTGATCGTGCCCTGGCACGACGACGTGGTCGATCGGATCGGCTACGACCCGCGATCGACCTACGTGGAGACGTTCTGGTTGAACGTGTTCGGACCCACCTCCACCTGGATCATCAGGCGGATGGTGACCGGGCTCGACGAGTACCCCGGCGGCTACGAGCTCGACCTCGAACAGACTGCTGCAGCACTCGGGCTCGTGTTCACCCCGGGAGCGAGCAACCCGTTCGCTCGCTCGGTGAACCGGTGCGTGATGTTCGGGGCGGCCCAGCCGGTGAGCGGTGGGCTCGCCGTGCGGCGCCGGCTGCCGCCCGTGAGCTCACGCCACCTCCAGCGGATGCCCCCATACCTGCGCGCCGCGCATCAGTCGTGGCGAAGCTCGTCGCTCACAGCCAGCGCAGAGCACGAGCGGGCGCGCATCCTCGCTGAGGCGATGTTGCAGGCGGGCGATCCACGCGACGCCGTCGAGCGGCAGTTGCTCGGGCTGGGCATCCTGCCGAGCACCGCGGTCGACGTGGCCCGACAGCTCTCGGACACGACCTCCGGCGCTGCGTGAGGCAGGCGCCGGCGTCGGTCAGGTGAGGAGGCGATCCTTCTCGACCACCACGATCCCACGGTCGGAGATCGTGAACCGCTCGGCATCGGCCTCCGCGTCGAAGCCGATCTGATAGCCGGCTGGCACCGCGACGTTCTTGTCGATCACGCAGCGGTGCAACTTCGCCCCGGTCCCCACGGTGACGCCGGGGAACAAGATCGAATCCGTCACCTGTGCGGCGAAGTCGATGAACACGTCAGGACTGAGGATCGATCGATTGACGCTGCCACCCGACACGATCGAGCCTGCGCACAGGAGACTGTTGACGACGTGTGCGTCCTCCCCGCCCCATCCGTGGAAGATCTTCGCCGGCGGCAGCGGGAGCTGCAGGCTGTAGACGGGCCACTCCTTGTTGTAGAGGCTGAAGGGCGGCACCGGGGCGAGCAGGTCCATGTTCGCCTCGTAGTAGGCATCGAGGCTGCCGACGTCGCGCCAGTAGCCACGCTCGTGGTCGGCCTGGCCGGGGATCGTGTTCTTGGAGAAGTCGTACATCCGCGCCGCGCCGGCGCGAGTGAGTGCCGGGATCACGTCACCGCCGATGTCGGTGGGGCCGCTGTCGTCGCCGAGCGGGGTGACGATGTCGACCAACGCCTCGGTGCTGAACACGTAGTTGCCCATCGACGCCAGCGAACGGGTGGGGTCGCCGGGCATCGCCGGCGGCGCGCTCGGCTTCTCGAGGAACTCCACGATGCGGTTCTCCGCATCGGAATGGATGATGCCGAACTGCGGTGCTTGGTCGATCGGCACCGGGATCGCAGCGACCGTCACGCCGGCGCCGCTCTCCATGTGTTCGGCCACCATCTGCCGCGGATCCATGTGGTAGATGTGATCCGCACCGAACACACACACGTAGTCGGGCCGCTCATCGGAGATGAGGTTGAGGTTCTGGTACACGGCATCGGCCGAACCGGAGAACCACTGTGGGCCGCGGCGCATCTGCGCCGGCACCGGTGTCACGTAGTTGCCGAGCAGCGTGGAGAAACGCCAGGTCTGGGAGATGTGACGGTCGAGGCTGTGGCTCTTGTACTGCGTCAGCACCACGATCTTCAGATAGCCCGCGTTGGCGAAGTTCGACAAGACGAAGTCGATGATGCGGTACGACCCGCCAAAGGGGACAGCGGGCTTCGCCCGGTCGGTGGTGAGCGGGGCGAGACGACGCCCTTCCCCACCTGCGAGCACGATGACGAGGATGCGCGGAGCGGCCATACGTGCGGGACAGTAGCGCCGCTCGGGTCACCCGTTTGCGATGCGTCGATACTGCTCGATGTGGGCGAGCGCAGGCTCGCGCCATGACCAGTCGGCACTCATTCCACGGCGCCGCATCGCATCACGCCGGGCGCGATTTCCGTAGGCGCGAACTGCTCGATGCCACGCGTCGAGCAGATGGACGCTCGTCGCGCTCGCAGCCATCACACCCGTACCGCGGGCGGGGTCGGTGTCGACGTCGACCACGGTGTCGTGCAGACCTCCGACATCGGTCACGACCGGCAAGGCGCCGTAGCGCATGGCCTGCATCTGGGCGAGGCCGCACGGCTCGAAGCGGCTCGGCATGAGGAGCAGATCGCCGCCGGCGAACATCCGATGAGCCAGTGCCTCGTCGTAGCCCCGTACGAACGCCACCCGTCCTGGCTGCAGGGCTGCGGCGGCTGTGAGCGAGGCGGCGAGCTGCTCGTCACCGTCACCCAGCACTGCGATCTGACAGGGCAAGCGGTCGAGGAAGGCAAGGAGCGGCACGATGAGATCGACGCCCTTCTGGTCGGCCAACCGGGTCACGACCACTGCCAACGGTCCGGTCACGTCGCCGAGACCGAGCTCGTCGCGCAGCGCTGCCCGATCGGCGTCCTTGCCACTCATGTCCGACAGCGCGTAGCGCGCCGGCAGATGCACGTCGGTGGCCGGGTCCCACGCCTCGGTGTCGATGCCGTTGCGGATGCCGACGAGTGCACGACCTCGATCAGCCAGGAGACCGTCGAGTCCGAACCCGCCCTCGGGTGTGAGGATCTCCTGCGCGTACGTGGGACTCACGGTCACCACCACATCAGCGAGTCGAATCGCGCCGGCCAACGGGTTGACGTCGCCGACCAACTCGAAGGCGTCGCGTTGGTACGGGAGCGCCTTCAGCCAGCCACCGTTGGCCCGACCCTGGTAGCCGAGCGTGTGGATGGTGAGCATCGTCGGGATCGGCCGATCGAGATGGGCCAGCGCACTCGCCGTGTGCCAGTCGTTGAGGTGGAGCACATCGGGGCGACGCCGCTGCGCGAGCGCGGCGATCGCAGCGGAGAAGCGGAAGAACCGTTCATCGTTGTCGGGCCACCCTTGCCCGTCGGGCTGCAGGTATGGGTGCCGACGGGCGATACCGGGCACGTCGATCAGCGTGACGTCGAGGCCATCTGCGGTCCGACCGCGACGGGCACGGGCTGGCGCAGCCCACGACGCGACATCGAGCTCGACGACCTGCTCACCCTCGAGTGGCATTCCGCTGTAGTCAGGCAGGGCGATCTCGACATCGACGTCGAGTCGGCGGAGCTCCTCGGCCAGTCCAGCGGCAGCGGCAGCCAGGCCACCCACCCGCACGAGAGGCGACAGTTCGGCGGTGGCGAAGAGGACCTTCATGAGCCATCACCGTAGGTGACCCCGGGCGTTCGATCGCGCGGCATCACACCCGATCCGGCGCCGCGGATCAGCGCGTGAACGAGGTCGCCAGGTCGATCAGGGTGCGGGTGCTGTACCCAGTGGCGCCGCGCGAGAGCCAGCCGTCATCGCCGTCGACGTCCATCGGACCGGCGATGTCGAGGTGCGCCCACGGGGTGGTGCCCACGAACTCGTTGAGGAACAGCGCTGCGGTGATCGCACCTCCGTATGGGCCGCCGATGTTCTTCATGTCGGCCACCTGCGAGTCGAGGAGCTTGCGGTACTCCTTGGCGAGCGGCAGCTGCCACATCGGCTCGTCCGTGCGACCGGCGGCGGCCTTCACCTTGTCGATGAACGGCTGGTCGTTGCCGAGCACCGCAGCCATCTTCGGGCCGAGCGCCGCGACCGCTGCACCGGTGAGCGTGGCGATGTCGACGATCGCATCGGCGCCGTCTTCCACCGCGAGCGACAGGCCGTCGGCCAACACGAGGCGACCCTCGGCGTCGGTGTTGTGGATCTCGGCGGTCTTGCCGTTGCGGAACGTGAGCACGTCACCGAGCTTGAACGCGCTGCCAGACGGCAGGTTGTCGGTGCACATCAGGTAGCCGGTGACCTGTGCCCTGCACTTCAGCGCCTTCAAGGTGCTCATCGCTCCGAGCACCGCCGCAGCGCCGCTCATGTCCATCTTCATCTTCACGTGCATGCCGTCGGACGGCTTGAGGCTGATGCCACCGGAGTCGTACATGACGCCTTTGCCGACGAGCACGAGGTGACCGGTGGGGTTCTTCGGCGTGTAGGTGAGCTTCACCATGCGAGGCGGCTCGACGCTGCCCTGGTTCACGCCGATCATGCCGCCGCATCCCATCGCGAGCAGCTTGTCCTTGTCGAACACCTCGACGCCGATGCCGGACGCCGCAGCGACGGCCACGGCACGCTCGGCCATCTTCCGCGCAGTCAGGTACGCCGGCGGGGTGTTCGCAAGGTCGCGTGCGAGGCACACCGCATCGGCGGTCACCCGGCCGCGCTCGGCGCCGACGCGAACGCCCGGCCCGCGCTTGTCGCCGGCGACGAGGCTCAGCTGCTTCAGCGATGCGGCGCCCGAGGTGTCGGTCTTGAAGCCCTCGTACTTGTACGCGGCGAGAAGGGCGCCCTCGACGATCGCTTGACCGGCGGACTTCGAGTCGACGCCTTCGATGTCGGCAAGAGAGGTGGCGATGCTGGTGCGCTTGCCGGCGGCACGCACGAGTGCGGCGGCGGTCGAACGCAAGCTGTTGGCGCTGAGCTCGGTCGGGTCGCCGACGCCGAGCGCGATCAGGGTCGGGCCGGTGGCCGTGGGCACGACGAGCACCTGACCCACCTTGCCCTCGAAGCCGTGGGTGGCAAGCGCAGCACGGGTGAGACCGAGCTGGCGAGGCACCGCACCGGAGGTCGCGACGGGCAGACCGACGGCCTCGACGGCACGGGGCATGGACTTGACGATCTCGACGGTGATCTCACGACTGATCTCACGACTGATCTCGCTGGGCGACGCGTTGCTCATGGGGACGAAGTCTGCCGGAAAACCAACAGGACATCGCGGTTGCAGGTGACACGGGTCCGGTTCGCCCGGCTCGCCCGGTTCGGCGACCGGGCGTGCGGTGGACGATCAGACGTCTTTGGCAACGAGGCTCGTGCCCTCGTGCCAGCGGGCCATGGTCCACAACAGGTCCGACAGGCGATTCAGGTAGGGCACCACCTGTGACGGCGACTCGGCGGCACGCAGGGCGAGCCGTTCGGCACGGCGCACCACGGTGCGCCCGAGGTCGAGCCACGCAGCCAGGACATCGCCACCGGGAACGACGAACTCGGTGGGGTGTTCGAACTGCTCGTCGAGTTCGTCGATCGTGCGTTCGAGCTTGTCGACCATCTCCTCGGTCACCGACGACATGCCCGCCTGGAGCTTGCCCCGGTTCTCCGGGAGCGTTGCCAGCTCGGCCATCAGCACGTACAGATCGCGCATGATCGGCACGAGCAGGGCGTCGATCGGCGTGTCCTTGCCTGCGTGGGCACGGGCGAGGCCGAGCACGGCCTGGGCTTCGTCGACGGTGCCATAGGCGGTGGGCAGCTCGCTGTCCTTGGCGACCCGGCCGCCGTAGAACAGCCCGGTCGTCCCGTCGTCGCCGGCCTTGGTGTAGATCCGCTCACGAGGCATCCGGCCACGGTACCGAGGCCGGCTACGGCGTGGGAGATCAGAGCGACAGGTCGGAGGCGCCGAGTGGGTCAGGCCGCGACGAGGCGAGCCTGAACATCGACATCCTCGCCGTCGATGGCCGGGTACCACGAGTTCGACAAGCTGCGGATCACGAAGAACCCGACGGCGAGGCCGACCGAGCCGATGGCGAACGCCACATGCAGGTTCACGAGGTCACCGATGAGGCCGATCGAGATCAGACCGATGCCGTAGGACACGCCCATCGACGCCTGGTGCATCGCCATGATCCGGCCTCGGCTGTCGCTGGGTGCATCGCGCTGGATGATCGTCGACACGGTGACGAAGAACGCCGACGTACCTGCGCCGAGCAGCGCAGCACAGACGATCACCGCCGCCTGACCGGGTGCGTTCGCGTACGCCATGAGCGCGAGCGACAACCAGCCCATGATCACTGCGGTCAGTCGGGTGCGGCGCACGCGCACCGCGAGCATGGTCACCCCGATCCCGCCGACGATCGCTCCGATGCCCTGGGCCGAGCTCATCGCCCCCGTGAGGCCGGTGCTGCCACCGAACTCGGCCGAGGCGTAGATCGGGATCAAGCCGATGAACGGGATCAGGGTGATGTTCACCAGGACACCGATCACCACGCCGTGAAAGCACCCCGGCGCAACGCGCAACGCGCGCCAACCACCGACGAGACGTTCCACGACCGAGCCATCGGAGTCGCCCTGCGGGTGGAACGGTCGTCGCACCGCCCACACCGCCCCCGACAACCCCACGAACGTGATCGCGTTGAAGGCGATCGTCCAAGCCGGCCCCACCGTGGCGACGAGGAGGGTGCCCAGCATCGGGCCGACGATGCGTCCTCCGTTCCACGAGTACACACCGAGGGAGATCATCGACGTCAACTCGTCCGCCTCGACGAGATCGGGCAGCATCGCCTGGTACGAAGGTGCGCCGAGCGCTCCTGCGCCGCTCGCCACGAGAATGATCGCCGTGAGCACCATCGGCTCGCGGACGCCGAGGCCGAGCACGATCGCGAGGACGCCGGTCATCGTCGCCTGCAAGAGCAGGGCAGCCGCGAACACGCGCCGGCGATCGAGCTTGTCGGCGAACAGCCCGCCGATCGGCGACGCGAGACCCTGTGGGGCGAACGAGGCGAGCGCGACAAGGCCCGTCTGCACCGCCGATCCGGTGTCGGCGGCCACCAGGCTGCCGACCACGATGAGCTGCACCCAGGTGCCGATGTCGCTCACGAGCGCGGCGGTCCACAGCATGCGGACGGCTCGGTGCCGCAGGGGACGGAAGGGATGGTTGCTCACAGCAAGTGTCGAGGGTATCGGCAGCGACAGCGCTGGGCAGGAGCGGGTTTCGTCCGATGCGTCACACGTCACGGATCGCGTCCGAACGACCCGTCGACGAGGATCGCTCGCAGCCCGCAGCCGACACGTCCGCGATTGGTCGTAGGACCAGCTCTCACCATTCTCTCACCGTGGGCGGCGTACTTGCGTCCGCAAGCTCTGCCATCATGGCTGGATCCCCGGACGCCCCATCGTCTTGCTGCACCCGTGGCAGCACCATCCCCCCGGACCCCCCGGACCCCCCGGACCACCCGAACCACCCGGACCACCCGAACCCCCAGCCCCCCCGGACCCCAAGGAGCACTCATGAGCCGCACCAAGAAGATCCTCCT
This sequence comes from uncultured Acidimicrobiaceae bacterium, assembly GCA_963791635.1. Classification (GTDB taxonomy): domain Bacteria; phylum Actinomycetota; class Acidimicrobiia; order Acidimicrobiales; family Ilumatobacteraceae; genus VFMC01. Next base: position 90,763 of record CAWBTC010000007.1, on the reverse strand, counting down.
TGCCGTCTGCGCCGTCGCCGTCCTCGGCGTGCTCGTCGGCTACGGCTACATCCTGTTCGTCAAGGATGACGCCGAGAAGGAGTTCGACACGACCACGCTCGACGAGCGCATCTCGTCGACCACGACGATCCTTCCATCCACAAGTGCCACAAGTGCATCAAGTGAATCCGCGCCGTCCTCGACAGCCGCCGAGGCGCCCGCCACGACCCAGAACACTGGCGAAGGTGCCGGCGACCCGGTGAGCGGTACGTGGGTGGTGGCACCCGACTCCGAGGTTGGCTACCGGGTCAGCGAGGTGCTGGGTGGCATCGACACCACCGGTTCGGGCCGAACCAACCAAGTGTCGGGCACGCTCACGATCGCCGGCACTCGAGCAACCGCTGCCGAGTTCACCGTCGACATGGCATCGATCACGAGTGACAGCGACCGACGCGACGGTCAGTTCCGCACCCGGATCATGACCGTCGACGAGTTCCCCACCGCCACCTTCGTGCTCACCCAGCCGATCGACTTCGGCACTGCCCCGGCGGAGGGCGCGCAGATCACGGCGTCGGCGACCGGAGACCTCACCCTGCGCGGCGTCACCAAGACGGTCACCTTCGACCTCACAGCTCAGTACGAGAACGGGCGCGTCGGTGTCCTCGGGAACATCCCGATCCTGTTCTCCGACTACGAGATCCCGGATCCGTCGAATGGCATCGCCACGGTGAAGGACAACGGGTCGCTCGAGTTCGTACTGCTGTTCGACAAGGCCTGATCGGCATCACCATCGGGTCGCAACGTGGCCGCGCTCCGACCGACTCGCTCACGCGTTCGGTTGCGAATGCTGCCACGCCGCAGCGAGGACTGCATAGCGACCGCCGAGCGCGACCAGCTCGTCATGCGTGCCGAGCTCGACGAGCTTCGCGTGGTCGACGACGGCGATGCGATCGGCGCGGCGAACCGTCGACAGTCGGTGCGCCACGACGATGACGGTGCGACCGGTCATGAGGTGCTCGAGCGCCCGCTCCACCACCGCCTCAGTGCCAGGGTCGAGGTTGCTCGTCGCCTCGTCGAGCACCAGGACGGCTGGATCGACGAGCGCAGCTCGGGCGAGTGAGATCAGCTGACGCTCCCCCGCCGACAGGCGCGAGCCCCGCTCGCGAACTTCGGTCTCGAGGCCGTCGGCGAACTCTTCGAACCGCTCCAGCACGCCGATGCGGTCGAGCGCCCCCGCCACCTCGTCGTCGGTGGCCGTGGGACGAGCGATGCGGATGTTGTCTCGAATCGTGCCACCGAACAGGAAGCCCTCCTGCGGCACCACCACCACGCGCTCGCGTAGCGACGCCATCGACGCGAGCCGCAGGTCGATGTCGCCGAAGGTGACGTACCCGTCGGTGGGGTCGTACAGCCGCGAGAGCAACTTCGCGAGCGTGCTCTTGCCTGCACCAGTCGGCCCGACCAGCGCCAGGCGCTCGCCCGGCGCCACGCTGATCGACACGTGCGACAGCGCCGAGCGCTCGGCGCCGTCGTAGCGGAACGTGAGGTCGTGCGCGATGAGCGCGCCACGCGCCGGGAGCACCACCGGCTTGGGGTGCTCTGCGACGTCGGGCTCGGCATCGATCAAGCCGTACAGCTTGTGCAGCGAGGCCGCTGCAGACTGCACGGTGTTGTAGAGCTGCGAGAGCTGCTGTACCGGCTCGAACAGGTTGGAGAGCAAGAGCACGAAGGCCGCCACGGTGCCGACGGTGATGCTGCCCTGGTGCGACAGCCATCCGCCGACGCCGACGATGAGGGCAACGGCGAACACGCCCACCCACTCGACGAGGCCGAAGTACCACACGCTGATCCGCACGCTGTGGAGGTGCGACCCGTACAGAGCCCTGTTGGTGCCTGCTGAAGCGGCGGATCTGCTCGGCCTGGCGGTCGTAGGCCTGGATCACGCGCACACCGGCGATGCTCTCCTGCAACGACGACAGGTTCTGGCCGACCTTTTCGCGCACGTCGAGGTAGGCCCGGTTCGACTGCCGCTGGAATCGCACGGAGGCGACGACGATGATCGGCAGCACCACGAGCACCACGAGAGTGAGCTCCCAGCTGATGACGGCCAGCACCACCAGCGTGACCACCAGCAGCAGGCCGGCCTGCACGAACTGCAGCAGGCCCCACTGGATGAGCTCGCTCATGCTCTCGATGTCGGCGGTCATGCGGGCGACGAGCACGCCCGCCTTGTTCCGGTCGTAGAACGCCATCGATTGCGCCTGCAGCCGATCGAACACCCGCACACGCAGATCGCGCAGGAAGCCCTCGCCCGCGTTGTTGATCGCCAGGAACTGCTGGCGACCGACCACGTAGTTCACGATCGATCACGACGAGGTAGGCGACGATCGGCCGTGTTCAGTGCTGATGCGTTGCGCCGCTCGAGACCCTGGTCGATACGCGAACTTGACCAACAGCGGGCCGGTCGACGGTGCAGATCGTGGACACCGTGACGAAGCCCGAGCCGCAAGGTAGATCCACCGGCGTAGGGCTCGGCGAACTCGACCGAGCGACGCAGCACGCGGTCGGTCTCGCTGCGGTCGAGGCGGTCCTCGTCGCTGACCGCGCCGCCGCCCCACATATCAGCCGACCACCTTGTCACGTCGACCGTCGTCCTCGGCGACTCGCGTTCGTGCGTCAGCTCGGCGGTTCGTCGTCCTCGCCGAAGCGCAGCGAGCACCTCGCGGTAGCGCTCGTTCGTGGCGAGCAGGTGGTCGTGGGTGCCGCTCGCAGCCACGCGGCCGTCGTCGACGAGCACCACCTTGTCGGCCAGGGCGATCGTGCCGGGCCGGTGGGCGATGACGATCGTGGTGCGTCCCTCCATCACCGTGGCCATCGCGTCGCGGATCTCGTGCTCCTTCGACGGGTCGACTGCGCTGGTGGCATCGTCGAGCACCAGCACCCGCGGGTCGGCCAGGATCGCCCGTGCGATGGCGATGCGTTGTCGCTGGCCGCCGCTGAGGGAGAAGCCACGCTCGCCGATGACGTGGCGTAGCCCTCGGGCAGACGCATCACGAAGTCGTGGGCGCCGGCCAGGCGAGCGGCCCGCTCGACGTCGGCTTGTGTCGGCGTCGGGGCGGGCGAAGGCGATGTTGCCGTACACCGAGTCGTTGAACAGGAAGGTGTCCTCGAACACGATGGCGACGGCGTGACGCAGCTCCGTGAGACGGCAGGTCGCGCACGTCGACACCGTCGATCTGCACCTTGCCGTCCTGCACGTCGTAGAAGCGGGTGAGCAACCGGGCCAAGGTGATCTTGCCGCTGCCGGTGGCACCCACGAGCGCCACCGACTCGCCCGGGTTCGATCGTCGAGGTCGAAGCCGCGGAGCACCGGGCTGGCAGGGTCGTAGCCGAACGTGACATGGCGTGAAGCGCACACCACCGACCGTCGCGACCGCTCGCTGCGGCAACGTGCCGGCGGCTCTCGGCCGGCGGGTCTGCCACGCTCGGGCGCGGTGGACAGCACCTCGTTCACGCGCAGCAGTGCTGCCGCCGCCCGCTGCCCGAAGGCGATCGGTCATGCCGAGGTTGCGCAGCGGGAAGATCAGCAGGGCGATGTACTGCATGAACTCGAGCATCTGTCCCCGTAGTCATGTCGCCGTTGAGCACGCGGTGACCGCCGATCGCCGAGCACGGCGATCATGCCGATGTTCGGCAACAGGTCGAGCGCCGGCAGGAACGAGCTCCGGATACGGGCGGACTCCAGCGACACGCGGCGGATGTCGTCGGCCTCGACACGCAACTTCGCCGCCTGCACGCCGCTCGGCACCGAAACCCTTGATCACCCGGATGCCACTCACGCTCTCCTCCACCACGGTGGCGAGCTGCGCCTGCTCCGCCTGTACCGCCAGCACCGCAGGGTGGATGCTGCGCGAGAAGCGTTGCGGCAACAGGTTCACCATCGGCAACGGAGCGAGTGCGATCAGGGCGAGCAACGGCTGCGAGGTGAACAGCACGACCACGACGGCGATCACCATCGCCAGGTTCGACGCGGTGATCGGGATCATCACGACGAAACCCTGGATCTGCTGCAGATCGCTCGAGGCACGACTCATCAGCTGGCCGGTCTGGGTGTGGTCGTGATAGCCGACGTGCAGGTTCATGATGTGCTCGAAGAGCTGCTCGCGCAGCTTCGTCTCGGTGAGACGGCTCTCGCGGAAAGCGATCCAACGCCTCCATCCGGAGAACACGCCTGCGATCACGGCGACGGCTGCGATGAGGCCCGCACCAGAACCACAGCGAGTCGCGACCGATCACGCCCTCGTCGACCGCGAGACGGGTGAGGCGCGGCACCGTGACCTTTCCGGCGCTCCACAGCAGACCGACGACCATGCCGGCGATCAGCCCTCTGCGCTGCTCGTGAAGCACCCGGCGGAGCAACGGCCAGCCGGATGTGGGACGAGCGAGATCCATCTCGGCCGACTCTAGGCAGCCGGGCCCGCCCCGGATCGGTCCGGGCGTACGATCAGATCATGGACTTGTTGGCATGGATCATCGTCGGCTTCATCGCTGGTGCCATCGCGCGCTGGATCGTGAAAGACGACCGCAGCGGCTGCCTGTACACGATCGGCGTCGGCATCCTCGGTGCCCTCATCGGCGGCGGGCTGGCGCGGGCGGCGGGCATCGAGAACGACGACACCGAGTTCCTCGCCTCGGTCGGCACTGCGATCATTGGTGCGATCCTGCTGCTCCTGGTGCTCCAGGCCCTGGGTGGGCGGGCCCACTCCCGTCGCAGGAGGTGACTCCGGGCGGCGTACGAGCGGCATACGATCGGCGCATGACGACACTCGAAGACCGACCTGAGACCAGCCCCTTCCTCCAGGGCGTGTTCGCCCCGGTCGCCGACGAGTTGGACGTCCACGACCTGTCCGTCACCGGACAGATCCCTTCTCAGCTGTCGGGTGTGTACATGCGCAACGGCGCCAACCCGCAGTTCGCGCCGATCGGCCGATATCACTGGTTCGACGGCGACGGCATGGTGCACGCGGTGTACCTCGACGGTGGAACGGCCCGCTACAAGAACCGCTGGGTGGAAACTCCCGGGTTGCATCACGAGCGCGAGGTCGGTCACGGGTTGTTCGGCGGCATCCTCAACTTCGTGTTCCCGCCCGAGGAGCTGATGGCCGAGTGCGGCGTGTTCAAGAACGCCGCCAACACCAACATCGTCGCCCACGCAGGGAAGTTCCTCGCGCTGTGGGAGGGCGGTTGGCCGAGTCAGATCACACGTGAGCTCGAGTCGAAGGGCCTGTGGGACTTCGAGGGCAAGCTCCAGGGCGCGATGACCGCCCATCCCAAGTGGTGCCCGGAGACCGGCGAGCTGATCTTCATCGGGTACGACCCCGTGGCCGGCCCACCGTTCCTGCGTCATCACGTGGTCGATGCGAACGGCGTGCTGACGCACTCGACCGAGATCGAACTCCCCCGCGGCGTCATGATGCACGACTTCCTCACGACGCGGCACCACTCGCTGTTCTTCGATCTGCCGGCCGTCGTGGCAGCCACCATGGCCGGCGAATCCATGTGGCAGCCACAGTACGGCGCCCGCATCGGCGTGCTGCCGCGTCATGCTGACGGCGCCCAGGTGCGTTGGTTCGAGATCGACCCCTGCTTCGTCTTCCACTTCCTCAATGCCTGGGAGGACGGCGACGTGATCACTGCCTACGGATGCCGCATGCCCAGCATCGATCTCGACTTCGAAGCGCGAAGCGACGACGGCGCCACCGCCCCCGCCCCCGACGGGATCGGCTTGGCCAAGTGGACGATCGACCTGGCTGCCGGCACGTGCCGCGAGGAGATGGTGAGCGATCTGCGCAGCGACTTCCCCCGCTTGCACGACGACATGCTCGGCCTGGCGCACCGATGGGGCTACGCGTCTGCCACGCTCGACGGTCCGATGCAGATCGGGTTCAACGGGATCGTGCGCTACGACCTGCACACCGGCACCGAGCTCACGTACGCCTTCGGTGAGGGCACCGCCATCGGCGAGGCCGTGTTCGCAGCCGACCCTGACGGGTCCGCCGAACAGGACGGGTGGTTGATGGTCTATGCCACCGACCTCGCCACCGAACGGACCGACCTGTGCATCATCGACGCCCGTGACATGGCTGCGGGACCGGTGGCGCGCGTGCACCTGCCACAGCGAGTGCCCGCCGGTTTCCACGGCAACTGGATGCCGAACTGACTCCCCGGTGATGTCGGTACGGGCCGGATTCGGTCCGATCGACATCGGCGTGTGATCACGAGAGCAGTTCGCGGACCCGATCCTTGGGCCGACCGATGATGGCCGTCTTCGCCGTCACGACGACGGGTCGTTGCAGCAGTTGCTTGTGCTTGACCAGCAGCGCCACCACCTGTTCGGGTGTGGCTGCATCGGCATCGGTGAGCGCGAGCTTGGTCCACATGCTGTCTCGGCGCACCAGGTCGGTGACCGGGTCCTCCAGCTTGGCGATGATGCCCTCGAGAGTGGCGGCATCGGGCGGCGTCTTCAGGTAGAGGACGATCTCGGCGTCGACGCCCAGTTCTTCGGCAATGCGCACGGCATTGACGGAGGAGTTTCAATTCGGGTTGTGGAAGATGGTGACCTTGGCCATCGGGACATCGTAGGACACCGACCATGTAGCGCCTACGTGGCGACCATCTGGCGACCATCTGGCACGCCGGGGACGTCCGGCAGGCAGCACATCTCTGCCGCGTCACACCCCGTTTGTAGCGTCATCGATGCTTCCCCCGAGCCCATCCCGGCGCCGCGCTGTCGCGCGGGTACCCCTCGGAGGTCGCCACCGTGTTCAGTCAACCCACTCCCCGTCCGCTCCTGCGCGTTCCTCGCGCCAACATCGATCCCGTGCGCAGCGCCACCGACGCGCTGGCGCTCGTGTCCCTCGCGATCGATCACCCGCTCTGCCACGAAACCGTGGTGATCGTGCTCGACGGCGACCGCCGCGGCAGCGTGATCACCGTCGTCAGCGGCACCGAGCACGTCGACATGTGCACGGTCGTCGAGACGTTCTGCACCGCGGCCACCGCGGAGCCACCGTCGTGCGCATCGTCGCTGATCGTCGCCACGGTGCGGCCGGGTGGTGCCACCAGGCCCGGCGACGTGGATCGCTGGCTGGAAGCCAGCGCGCTCACCGAGACCTTCGGCATCGAACTGCTGGAGTGGTTCATCATCGGCCCTGCCGGCCCGGAGTGCCCTCGCGACCTGATCGGAGAGCTCGAACGATGGTGACACCATCAGCGCATCGGTCAGCGCATCGGTCAGCGCATCGATCCGCGCGAACGGCGCTGTGCCGGGGTGAGCCGCAGGCCTGCTGCTCGCAGGCGGCGGAGCAGCTCACGGCTGGGCGTTGGCACTGCGCCCGCGGACACCACCTGCTCGTAGTACTCCTCGGGCACGTCGTAGTGGTCGCCGTGGAAACCCTGACGCGCGATGCCCACACGTTCGGCGAACTCGTGCAGTTCTTCCAAGCTCTGGTCGCTCACGAGGTGGCTCCACGGTCGGCCGTGCAGCCACCAGCGAGGTTCGTCGATCAGCACCGTCACGACTCCAGGCTCACACGGAACGGGCACGACTGTCATCTCGGCCGGTGCCGGCTCGGGGACATCACCTACGCTCGCGATCGTGACGTCGCCCGAGGTCGAGCTCCACCGGGTGTGGCAACGAGCGGCCGGCCGTCGACACGAGCAACTGTTCGACGGGCTGCTCGCCCGGTACCGCGAACCACATCGTCGCTACCACACGGCGACGCATGTGATGTGGGTGTGCCGCCACGTCGAACAACTCGCACTCGTCCATCCTGTGCGCGACCTGGATGCGCTGCGCGTCGCAGCGCTGTTCCACGACGCGGTCTACGACCCGCGTTCGACCACCAACGAGGCAGACAGCGCAACGCTGGCCGACGCTCGAATCGCTGACCTCGACTGGCCCGTCGACCGACGTGCCGAGGTGCGCCGGCTGATCGAGCTCACGTCGGGACACGAGGTGGGCGCCGCCGACCTCGCAGGCAGCGTGCTGGTCGATGCAGACCTCGCGATCCTCGGCACGGACGCCAACGAGTACCAGCACTACGCCAACGCGGTGCGGGCCGAGTACTCCCACATCGACGACCAGGGCTGGAGACAGGGCCGCGCCCGCGTGCTGCAGCACTTCCTCGACCGGGACGCGATCTTCCTCACCTCCACGATGCATGACGCTCGCGAGCAACGGGCACGAGCGAACCTGACGGCAGAACTGGCAGGTCTTCGCCGCTGATCCGCCGCGACAACGGTGATGCGGCGTGCAGGATCGGTGTGCGACCGATCCTGACGGAGACCGTCGCGCCTGGTTGACTGTCAATGTGACCGAGATCCAGACACTGCCGGCGCGAACCGACCCCGGCCTCGACACAGAACACGTCCTCCAGACGGGCGAGCCCATCGCCGCCCACATCGTCAAGACGAAGAAGGGCGAGAACGCCGCCGCCAAGGTGCTGGAGGCCCGCATCTACGGCACACCGCTCGAAGCCCTCTGTGGATATGTGTGGGTGCCGTCACGCGATCCCAAGCAACTGCCGGTCTGCGAGGACTGCAAGTCGATCTACGAGACGTATCGGATGTTCAACGACGGGTTGAACGAACGTCCTGACGAATGACCATCGTCAACACCGCCGGCCGGCCCGGCGACCACACATCGGCATCACGAACACTGGGGAACCAACATGATCATCATCAGCGGCGTCATCTCGATCCCGCCCGACAAGCGAGCGGCGTGCATCGAGGCTTCGATCCCGATCCAGCAGGCGACGCGTGACGACGAGCCGGGCTGCAGCGCGTACGTGTTCAGCGCCGACCCGTGCGATGCGGGATCGATCTCGGTCTATGAGCTGTGGGAGGACGCGCCGTCGCTGGCGGCCCACTTCCTGCACGAGAACTACTTCAACATGCGAAACATGTTCGGCCAACATGGCATCACCGGCGCCGTGACCCACAAGTACCGCATCGACGCCGTTGCCCCCGTGTACAACGCCGAGCGCATCGCCACCACCGACTTCGACTGACGCCCGGTCGCACGCGTGACGGACGATCCGAGGCTCGAGGGTGTGCGCATCCGACAGGCCGCTCGTGCACTGATCGTCGATCCCGACGACCGGGTGTTGCTGGTGCGATTCGAGTTCCCGGCAGGCACTCGCTGGGCGCTCCCCGGCGGAGGCATCGAACCCGGCGAGTCGCCGGTCGAGGCCATCCGTCGCGAGCTCGTCGAAGAGGTGGGCCTCCACGAGGCCGACGTCGGTCCACACCTGTGGACACGCGTTCACATCATCCCGTTCATCAGCGGTCACTGGGACGGCCAGCGTGAGGTGATCCACCTCGTCCGCACCGATCGATTCGAGCCGGCACCGGTGCTGTCCTGGGAGGCGATGCACGCCGAGTACGTGCACGAACTGCGGTGGTGGACGGCGGACGAGATCCGTGATGCCAGCGCGGTGTTCGTGCCGCGTGCGCTCCATGCTCACCTCCTCCCCGTGCTCGCCGGCGAACTACCTGAGGCTCCGCTCGACATCGATGTCTGAGTCGGCGGAGCGACCGACCACCGCGCCGCTGTCTGTCATCCTGGACCCATGCTGTTCACCGCGGATGCGTGGCCAGGGCTGGCCGACGGATCGATCACCCTCACCTTCCGTACGTGGACGAAGCCGCAGGCGCGCACCGGTGGCCGCTACCGGGTGGCCGGGATGTTGCTCGAAGCCACCGACGTCAGCCGGATGCGAGCCCGAGACATCACCGATGCCGAAGCGGTGCAGGCCGGAGCACCCGATGCCGCCTCGATCCTCGCCCGCATGCAGGTGACCGACCCCGAGCAGCAGGTGTGGCGCATCCGGTTGCGGCACGTCGGCGCCGACGACCGTGCAACGCTGCGAACCGATGCAATTGATCCAGCGCAGATCGACGATCTGAAGACGCGGCTCGACCGGATGGACCATCGATCGGGGAAGCCCTGGACCCGTCAGACGCTGCGGCTGATCGAGCGCTACCCCGGCATCGTGTCGACCGCGCTCGCACGACAGGTTGACAAGGAACGGATGGCGTTCAAGACCGATGTGCGCAAACTGAAAGAGCTCGGCCTCACCGAGAGCCTGGCGGTCGGATACCGACTGTCACCACGGGGCGAGGCCGTGCTCCGGGCACTGGAGTGAACCGCCCGTGCCGGTGTTCGTAGGATCGAGGCATGGAACGTTCACCCGAACCGGCTGACGCGGACGAGCGAGGACTGCTCGTCGGCTGGCTCGCGTTCCACCGGGATGCCTTCGCGGCGAAATGCGCCGGCATCGACGATGATCAGCTCGTTCAACCCGGACCCGGGGGTACGACGATGTCGCTGCTCGGACTGATGCGCCACCTCACCGAGATGGAGCGCGTGTACGCCGTGTTCGCGCTCGGGGGGTCGAGCTCGGGCGAGCTCGAGTTCGTGTACGGGCCGTACGTCGACGGTGGACCCGACGGCGACTTCGACGGTCTGACCCCCGCTCACGCGCAGCCGTCGTTCGCTGCCTGGCGGGCCGAGCGCGACGCCGGCGACCGAGCGATCGCGGCCTGCCCGACGACCGATACGGTCGGCGTCGGGAACGGGCGTTCCGTGCGATGGAATCTGACCAAGCTGATGCAGGAGTACGCCCGCCACAACGGCCACGCCGACCTCATCCGCCAATCGATCGACGGCGCCACCGGCGAGTAGCGGAGCTCTGGGCACTCCGGATCGGTGGTGTGCCGGCCGCCCCAGCGCACCCTGATCGAACACGCCGGCGTCGGCGTTCCTAGATTTCACTTCATGTCGAGGGCGACGAACGGAGGGTGAATGTTCCAGGTGAGCTACGTCGAGATCCCCGTGACGGATCTCGACCGGGCAATCGAGTGCTATGGGGATCTCTTCGGCGTTGAGTTCGAACGTGTGGAGATCGACGGCAACGAGATGGCGCTGTTCCCCGACGATCCGCGTGGTGTGAACGCATCGCTCGCGAAGGGCGACTCGTACGTCCCGTCGATCCATGGCACCCGGGTGTACGCAGAGGTGACCGACATCGATGGCGTGCTCGCCAAGGTGATCGCACGTGGTCTCGCCGTGCTGTACCCGAAGACGTCGATCGGCGAACTCGGACACGTGGCCGAGTTCCAGGACTCCGAGGGCAATCGGATCGCGCTCAGCCAGCGTTGAAGGCGTCGGCCACAGGCACGATCTCGAGCGCCAAGCGGCGTTCGAACACCTTGGCACGTCCATGGCGGATCGCGAGCCAACCACCAATGATCACGATCGCGCCGACGACGACATAGGTCGGCCATGGCAGCGCCCTGCCTGCGGCGAAGATGTAGACGTCGGGTGCCAGGAAGGTCACGAACGTGGCCACGCCCCACGTCACTGCGACTCGTGTCCTCCCATCGACGAGGGCTCCCAGCAGTCGTGCACTCGCCAACGAGTATGGCGCAGATGAGCCGAGGTCGATCGCTGCGTAGTGCCAGGGGTTGACGCCATAGTCCTGGAGCCATGCGCCGACTGCAGTGATCCGGATGACGCTCCACGTCATCACCACCAAGAACCACATCAGCTCCAGGCGGTCGCGGCGTCCCTCGGTCACGGTCGTCACCCTACGGCCGGCTGACACCGTCACACGGTGCAACCCTTCAGCGTGGGTAGCGTGTTCAGACGTGCCCACCATGCGCTCCGAGCGCCATCCACGTCTCGCGCGCCTGACCGTCTCCGACGTTTCGGCGTGCCGGGCCATCCACGGGCTCACCGCAAGCGGCATCCTCGCCGGGATGCTCGCGATCATCGCGGTCCTCGACGGTTCACCCCGCGCCGCTGTCCTGCTGCTCCTCCTCGCCCAAGTGATCGACGGGATCGACGGCCCACTCGCGCGCCACTACGACATCCGAGCGGTGATTCCCAAGTACGACGGCTACATCCTCGATCTCGTGATCGACTTCGTCACGTGCGTGCTCGTGCCGGCCGTTTTCGCCTGGCAGTTCATGGTCGTGCCACACAACGCTCTCGGCGAGGTCTCGATCGCGTTGATGCTGACGACGTCGGCGATGTGGTTCAGCCGCACCGACATGATGACCGACGATCACTGGTTCCGCGGCTTCCCTGGTGTGTGGAATCTCGTCGTGCCCACGCTGTGGCTGCTCGACGCGCCGCACGGTGTCGCCGCAGTGGTCCTGCTCGGTCTGTCGGTGTTGTCGATGACCGACGTGCAGTTCGCCCACCCGGTGCAGGCCGAGCAATGGCGCCGGGCCAACATCGGGTTCCTCGGCCTCTGGATGGCGACGATGTTCGCGCTCACTCTCGAGTGGCCGTTCCGTCACCGCTTCGGCGACATCGCTCTGATGGCCGGGCCGGCGTGGATCGCCGTATCGACCGTGATGCGCATTCGCGGCCAGCGCCATCTGCGTCTCGCGTGACCCCGCGGCAGCCCCCGTCCCAGCCTCGCATTCGTGGTCGCGATCGCGGTGCGACTTCGGCGCCGGAGCCGGCCTCCGCTACGACTACGGGGGTGACCGACCACACCCACGCTGTCCCGAAGCCAGTTCGCGAAGAGCGGCAGCCTCCGCGGGAGGGCGTCGAGGAGGTCGCACCCGGGATCCTTCGGTTGCAACTGCCGATCTCGCTTCCCGGGCTCGGGCACGTCAACTGCTACGCGATGGAGGACAGCCGCGGGATCACCCTCGTCGATCCTGGACTGCCCGGGCCACGCACGTGGCGTGAACTTCAGCGGATCATGAAGAGCGGCGGCCTTCAGATCGAACGAGTGCACTCGGTGGTGGTCACCCACTCCCACCCCGATCACTTCGGCCAAGCGGGCCAGTTCAAGAAGCGGTTCGGTGCCGAGATCATCACGCACCGGACGTTTCGCACGTTCCTCGACCCCGACGCCGAGGACCAGGAGAGCGCCGATGACCTCGACGTCATCGATCGTCCTGTGAAGGCACAGGTGGAGGCTCTCCAGGGCCAGGACCTGCGTCGTGGCCCGTTTGCGAGGCACACCCCGTGGGGCGGTGACCCGTTTTCGATGCCGCGTTCTCGTCGGTTGCGCTACTGGGCGATGCGCAAGGCGGCCGGACGGTTCGTCGCCACTCCCACGCCGACACGTCGGGTGGAGGACGCACAGGTGCTCGAGCTCGGTGGTCGTGAGTGGATCGCGGTGCACACGCCCGGCCACACGATCGATCACCTGTGTCTGTACGACCCCGCCGCCGGCGTGATGATCAGCGGCGATCACGTGCTCCCCACGATCACTCCCCACATCTCGGGGCTGGGCACGACGATCGATCCGCTGAAGGACTTCTTCGACAGCCTCGACCTGATGAAGACCTTCGACCAGGTCACCACCGTGCTGCCCGCTCACGGCCTGCAGTTCGGAGACCTCGCGGGTCGAGCCGACGACATCAAACGCCATCACCACGAACGACTCGAGAAGCTGCGCACGGCCTCGGGCGAGCTGGGACAGGCAACCGTGCAGGAGTACATGCGGGTGCTGTTCCAGGAACGGTCGTGGGGATCGATGGCCGAGAGCGAGACCTACGCCCACCTCGAGCACCTCCGCCTGATGGGCGAAGCCGACGTCGACGAGTCGGGCGAGCAACTGCGCTACTCGATCAGCTAGTGCCGCTTCGTGAGTGCGAGGGCCCGTGGTGGGACCGTTCGCTCACGAAGCTCGGGATGTTCACCCAGCACCACGTACGTCTGTTCCGATTGGCCGTGCTGTTGACCGGCAACGCCCACGTGGCCGAAGAGGTCATCGCCGAGGTGTTCGCCCGGGTGTTACCGAAGTGGCGAACCGGCGACCTGACTGCATCTCTGCTGAGCTCAAGTACCTCCGATTCGGGCACGATCTTCCATCGCAGCCGCCTGCCGCTGCGAACCTGGTTCGCCGCGATGTGGTTCGTGTGCGCACAGAAGAACGGGGTCTCAGCGCTCGGCCTGCAACGAGTGCTCGGGTTCGGGTCCTATGAAACTGCGTGGGCGTAGCTTCAACAGCTCGGCCGCACCATGGTCCGCCCCGATCGGGACTTGCTCGGCGGTGAACGTGTCACCGTCGAAATGGACTCGACGTTCATCGGTGGCCGCAAGCAGGGTCAACGCGGCCCCCGCTACGACAACAAGACCGAAGTCGTGGTCGCCGTGGAGCGTGTCCACCCACGCGGGTACGGTCGGATCCGGCTTCGCCAGATCGACTCGAGTAGCCGCAGCGAAGAGCTCTTCGAGTTCATCAGGACCAACACCAGACGGACGCCTCATCCACTGCCCACCACGAGGACGACGAACCCAGGCGGCGGCCTGACGCTCGACCACCAACCACACCCCCGCCACCGGACCACCAACACCCAGGGGACCGCATCGAGGACCACCCAGCGGTGCAACCAACCCGGCTGCACCGCGGACCCACGCCCCCACTTCAGATTCGTCAGAGGGCCTCGCCGTCACCGTAGAGCGCAGAGCGGAACAGCGGCTCCCACCATCTCAGGGCGGTTCGCGACCGAAGCACCGGTCGGCCGAGCGCGCCAAGGATCAGCGGCTCGACAGGGCTGCGACCACGGGGGCGAATCCGTCGACATCGCGCACGGTGACGTGGCTCACGCCGATCTGGCCCCGCAGGCGTTCGAGCTTGTCGACCACCTGCTCGACGGAGCCGATCAGCACGAATGGCGTGTCCTCGAGCAGTTCGCGCTCCATCTTGAAGCGCTCCGCCGCAGCGTCGAGCTTCGCCGCTGCGTCGTCGCCCACGTACGTGGCCTGGACGAGGATCGACCGCTCGATGTCGGCATCACGGTCACCGGCGAGCGAGGCAGCTTCGCTGAGCCAGCGACTGCGTTCGACGATGTGATCGATCGCGAAGCCGCCGCCGTTCGGCACGCCACCCTCGCCATGATGCAGACCAGTGAACTGGAAGATGTCCGCGAAGCGAGCGGCCAACGCCACGACGCGCCGCCCGTGACCACCGATCAAGAACGGCACGTGAGCGGCAGCCGGTCGGACGCCCAACGCCTCCAACTCCACATGGTGATGCTCGCCGTGGAACGAGGCCGCACCGGTGTCGAGCAGCGAGCGCACCACCTCGAGCGACTCCCCGAAGCGGGTCACGCGTGGACCCGGCGTTCGCAGCTCGAGGCCGATCGCATCGTGCTCGCTCTGCATGTAGCCCGTCCCCCATCCGAGCACGAGCCGCCCACCGGTGAGCCGGTCGACCGTCGCCGCGGTGCGAGCCAACAGCACGGGATGGTGGAACTCGTTGTTGAGCACCAGCGGCCCGACCCGGAGACGCTCGGTCGCCCCAGCCGCGACCATCAGCGGGATGAACGGGTCGACGGCATCGATGTGGTCGTAGCTGTACAGCTCGTCGTAGCCGAGCGCCTCGACGTTGCGGGCGAACGCGGGCAATGCCTCTGCGTCGTCGAACGGTGCAACCTGGATGGCGAATCGGAACGGGCGAGCCATGTCCCGACCGTACCTGTCGACGATATTGCCGACGGTCCTGGCGACGCAGGGCAGCGTCAGGTCACCAACTCGTAGACCGCGCCGATCGCGGCATAGGTCCGGATCGCTCGCGCGTCTCGGGTGAGCAGGGTGCGGCCCGTGACCCGCGCCGCCTCGGCCACCAGGGCGTCGTAGATCATTCCCCCGACGATGGGACTGCGTCCGATCCGGCGCAGCAGATCACGCTGCTGCGCCGCGCTGAGGAAACATCGGTCGGGAAACGCCCGGTCGAGCAACTCGACTGCGGTGACCCCGTCGACACGCGCCACCCCGGGCAGTCGTGTGAGCACCGAGTACGTCTCGAACGCAGCATGCCCGGCGAGTGCAGGCGCCCGCCGTCGGCAGGTGGCACGAGCGATCTCGTGGGCTTCATGGCTCGGATCGAGCGCTGCGACGGCGACGCTCGTATCGACGCACCAGGCAGAGCCCGGAGCGTTCACCGCCGATCGGTTTCGCGCATCCGACGGATGTCGTCATCGGTGAGGCGCGCGTCAGGCACCTGTTCGAGGACGGGCCATCCGTCGACATCGACGACACGCCGTGACGGGCGCAGGCTCGGCTCCAATCGCACCGTCCACCCTTCGACCACGACGGTGAACTCGTCGCCCTCATGCAACTGGAGCTGGTCGCGCAGCGGCTTGGGCAGCACGATCCGCCCGACGCGATCCATGGTGACCTTCATGGCATCATGATACCATTCGAATGGGTGTGAGATACCATGACACCGATCCGCCCCGTCAGCGGAAGTCGCGGCTGGCGTTGCTGGCAGGGACAGGGAGGGGTACCAGCTGCTCTGCCACCACGTTCACCACACCCTCGCTGCGCTCCAATCGGCCTCGGATCATCAGCGCTGCGGCATCACGTGCCACTGCCCGGTGCCGTGCCCAACAACCCTTGGAGATCACCACGTTGATCAACCCGGTCTCGTCCTCGAGGTTCATGAACGTCGTTCCTTGCGCAGTCATCGGCCGTTGCCGATGGGTGACCACCCCGGCGATCGTCACCCGCGAGCGCGGCTCGGCGGTCTGCAACTGATCGGAGGTGAGCACTCCACGACGCTGCAGCTCGTCGCGCAGGAACCGCGTGGGATGCCCCGTCGGCGCCACGCCCGTCGCCCACAGATCGGCCACCGCGGTCTCCACCTCGTCCATGCCGGGCAGCGGCGGCGCGACGATGCCCGTCACCACCCCCTGAAGGCGGTCGGGGCGCGACTGCACTGCGGCACCCACCTCCCACAACGCAGTGCGCCGATCGCCACCGAAGCACTCGGTGAACGCACCCGCTGTGGCCATTGCCTCCAACTGGGTCTGTGACAGCTGCGGCACACGACGCACGAGGTGCTCGACCGATGTGTACGGCCTGCCCGCCTCGATCTCTTTCGCCAACTCGCTCCCGATGCCGCGCACCGATCCGATGCCCAGCCGCACCGCCACCCCGCCCACGCTCTCCTCGCACGGCTCGAGCGTGGCGGTGGCCAACGACGCGTTGAGGTCGGGTGTGTGCACGATCACCCCGTGACGGCCGGCGTCCTGCACCAGCGAGTGCGGGCTCCAGAACCCCATCGGCTGTGCGTTCAGCAGCGCTGCGCAGAACGCCGCCGGCTCGTGGTACTTGATCCACGACGACGAGTACACGAGGTAGCTGAACGACACCGAGTGCGACTCAGGGAAGCCATAGTTCGCGAACGCCGCCATCTTCACGAAGATCTCGTCGGCCACCGCACCGGTGATGCCTCGCTCGGCCATCCCCTCGTACAGCCGCGTCTTCAACCCCTCCATCCTCGCCTTGCTGCGCTTGGACCCCATCGCCTGGCGCAGCTGGTCGGCCTCGCTGGGGGTGAAGCCGGCCACGTCGATCGCCATCTGCATCAGCTGCTCCTGGAACAGCGGCACCCCGAGGGTCTTGCCCAGGCTGTTCTCCAGCAGCGGATGCAGGTACGTGATCGGCTCCTGACCGTTGCGGCGGCGGATGTACGGGTGGACCGACCCGCCCTGGATGGGACCGGGTCGGATGAGGGCCACCTCCACCACGAGGTCGTAGAAGCGGCGCGGCTTGAGCCGCGGCAACGTGGCCATCTGCGCTCGGCTCTCGATCTGGAACACGCCCACGGTGTCGGCGCGACACAACATCGAGTACACCTCGTCCTCTTGCGGGATGGTGGCGAGATCGACCTCGTAGCCACGGTGGATGCGGATCAGGTCGACCGCGTAGTGCAGGGCCGAGAGCATGCCGAGGCCCAGCAGGTCGAACTTCACCAGCCCCACCGCGGCGCAGTCGTCCTTGTCCCACTGGAGCACGCTGCGCTTGTCCATGCGCGCCCACTCCACCGGGCACACCTCGATCACCGGCCGGTCGCAGATCACCATCCCGCCCGAGTGGATGCCGAGGTGGCGCGGCGCATCCTCGATCTCCGCGGCCAGGCTCATCACCGTCGCCGGGATGCTCACGTCGGGTTGCTCGGCCGTCGTGGACAGCGTGCCCCAAGCATCCACCTGCTTGCTCCATGCGTCCTGCTGTCCCGGCGCGAACCCGAGCGCTTTGGCCATGTCGCGCACCGACGACCGCGCTCGGTAGGTGATCACGTTGGCCACCTGCGCGGTGTGATGCCGGCCGTAGCGCTCGTACACGTATTGGATGACCTCTTCGCGGCGATCGCTCTCGATGTCGAGATCGATGTCGGGCGGACCGTCGCGCTCGGGCGACAAGAACCGCTCGAACAGCAACCCGAGCGACACCGCATCGGCCTTGGTGACACCGATGGCGTAGCAGACCGCACTGTTGGCGGCACTCCCTCGCCCCTGACAGAAGATGTCGGCCCGGATGCAGAACTCGACGATGTCCCACACCACGAGGAAGTAGCCGGCAAAGCCGAGGCCCTCGATCACCTCCAACTCGTGGTCGATCGTGCGCCATGCGCGTGCCCGCAACGACAGGTCTTCACCTGGTGCCGGCCTGTCGCCGTAACGGCGACGAGCACCGTGCA
The DNA here is from genome assembly GCA_963791635.1 of uncultured Acidimicrobiaceae bacterium. Classification (GTDB taxonomy): domain Bacteria; phylum Actinomycetota; class Acidimicrobiia; order Acidimicrobiales; family Ilumatobacteraceae; genus VFMC01. Next base: position 72,263 of record CAWBTC010000007.1, on the reverse strand, counting down.
GCACGATCTCGCGCAGGTACTGCATCTCGGTGAGCGGCCGGCCGTCGGGACCGTTCGGGCAGGGGAACGGCGGCAGCTTCGGCGCCACCAACGACAGGTCGAACGCCGCTGCGCGCCCGATCTCTGCAGCGAGCTCGACCACGCCCGGGTAGCGCAGGAAACGCCGCGCCTGCTCGGCACCGCTGCGCAAGTGAGCCGAAGCCGCTGCGGGCAGCCACGGGTCGAGCTCGTCGAGGCTGCGCCGCGCTCGCACCGCAGCCACCGCCATCGCCAGCGGACGCTGTGCCGGCGTGGCGTAGTGGACGTTGTTGGTGGCGATGCACGCCAGGTCGAGCCGACCGGCCAGCTCGGCGAGCGCATCGTTGCGCGCCGAGTCCATCGGGTCGCCGTGATCCCACAGCTCGACCACCACCCGGTCGCGACCGAACAGCTCCGTCAACCGCTGCAGTTCGCGTCGCGCCGCACTCGGTCCGTCGGCCAAGAGCGCTGCGGGCACCGTGCCCTTGCGGCACCCGGTGAGCACCCACCAGTGTCCGTCTGACGCATCGGCGAGATCGCCGAGCGCGAACTGCGGCGACCCCTTCTCTCCCGCGAGGTGCCCGAGGCTGAGTGCCCGCGACAGGCGGGCGTAGCCATCGGTGCCGTCGGCGAGCACGAGCAGGTGGTGGCCGTGCGGATCGGGTTCGTGGCGCTGGTCGTCGGTTGATACCCGCACCTGCTGCAACGTGAGGTCTTCACCACGCGCCATCCGAGCGTTCGACATCGTGTCCGTGGTGATCGTGATCTCGGCGCCGAACACCGTCGGCAGCCCCACCGCCCGCGCCGCCTCGGCGAAGCGCACCACACCGTAGAGACCATCGTGGTCGGTGAGCGCGAGCGCCTCCAGCCCCAATCGAGCAGCCTCCTCGGCCAGTTGCTCGGGATGGGAGGCGCCGTCGAGGAACGAGAAGTTCGAATGGCAGTGCAACTCGGCGTAGGGGGTGACAGGCACATCTGGCCGCATGAGCGGTCGGGTGGTGTCGGGTGAGCCCGGCTGGAACGAGTCGGCTGGTGCGAGGGCTGGTGCGAGGGCTGGAACGGTTGACGTTTGCGGCTCCACGCCGGGCCGTCACCACCGGCGTTCCACGACGGCGACCCGGGGGGCCGACCATCCTTGCCCCGCGTCGGGGGCTCCCCCGACCCCAGGTGCGCGTGCTCGCTGGTGTCCTCGCGCTCCTGCTCACGTCGCTGCTGGTGCTGTTCTGGAGTCCATCGTCCCGAGAGGAGCGCTTCGACGTCCTTCCAGGGCATGCTCGGGTTGTTGAAGCCCATCGGGACACGGTAGCGAACAGGTGTTCGATCCCACAAGTGCGGATCCAGCGAAGGCCCCACGGGTTTTCTGCGAAGCTCGCGACGGATTCCCCCACCGCCGAACGACAGATGGGCTGCATGACCGTGTCGATCAGGGTCCCCGACATCCCAGACACTCCAGACACTCCAGACACTCAGACGAGGCAACCCGATGATCTCGAGCCGCAACGTGATGGAGCTGTACGAGCATGCCCTCGGCGACGTGTACGGCTACCTGGTGCGCCGCTGCCCGAGCGCGGCGATCGCCGAGGACCTCACTGCCGAGACGTTTCTCGCCGCCACCCGCGCCCTCCATCACCACGATGCCGAGCTCTCCGTGGGTTGGCTGATCGGCACGGCCCGGCACAAGCTGGTCGATCACTGGCGTCGAGAGGGCCGACAGCGCCAAGCACTCGAGGAGCTGTACGAAGGTGCTCCCGATCCGCCGGACTCGCGTGACCCGATCGACGCGCTGCACGTGCACGACGTGCTCGCCAGGCTGACCCCGCACCACCGTGCCGCGCTCACGCTCCGCTACCTCGACGGCCTCCCCGTCGAACAGGTCGCGACGCTGCTCGACCGTTCGGTCCATGCCACTGAATCGCTGCTGATGCGGGCGAAGGCGGCCTACCGGTCCCTCGCCCCAGACATCTCGCACGACGCCTCGCACGACGCCTCGCACGACATCTCGCACGACACCTCCAGAGAAGGAGGCCCACGATGAGCGACCCGTCCGACCGGCTCGACCCGTCCGACCCGTCCGACCGGCTCGACCCGTCCGACCCGTCCGACCGGCTCGACCCGTTCGAGGCTCTGCGCACCGACGCCACCCCGATCCCACCACCCGCGCAGGTCGCCCATCGCGTCCGTGCGCTCATCGAAGCAGAACAGGAACGTCTCATGACCGACACGACCGATGCGATCGCCTCCACCATCTCCACCACCTCCACCTCCACCTCCACCGACACGACCGACACGACCGACACGACCGACACGACCGACAGCCGTGCAGCCCGACTGCGCGCCGACATGACGATCGAGAACACCGTGACGCCGTACCTGTGCGTCGCCGGCGCCGCCGCCGCGATCGACTTCTACGTCGATGCGTTCGGCGCCGTGGAGCACCACCGCATGGTGGGCGACGACGGTCGCATCGGCCACGCCGAGATCGTGATCGGCAACAGCCGGATCATGCTCGCCGACGAGTATCCCGAAGTGGACGTGCTCGCACCCACCACACGTGGCGGCACGTCGACCGCCTTCACGCTCGCCACACCGGACGCGACCACGCTCGACATGTTGTTCGCCCGGGCACTCGAGCTCGGCGCGACCGAGCTGCGCCCGGTGGAGGACCAGTTCTATGGCCACCGCCAGGGGACCCTGCGCGATCCGTTCGGCCACCAGTGGTCGATCAGCTCGCCGATCGCCGATTTCGGAGACAGCGACTACGACGCCAACAGCCACGCTGCCGGCTTCGAAGTCGTCCGTCCCGAGCGCACGCCCGACGCATCGATCGACCATCAGATGAAGCACCACGACCGAGGCGACCTCTACTACTTCACGCTTGGGGTGCCTGATCTCGACCGCGCCAAGGCGTTCTTCGGTGCGGTGCTCGGGTGGCGCTTCTACGATCCGAACGGCGGCCACGTCGGCAACATCGCCGCGCCTCCCGGTGGGATCGAACAGCATGCGGAGCCGACGCCGCCGCAACTGTGGTTCGTTGTCGATGACATCGAGGCTGCGGTCGCGACCGTGCGCGCACTCGGCGGCACCGCTGCTGAACCGGTGCTGTACGACTCGGGCTGGGATGCCGACTGCACCGACGATCAGGGCACGCCGTTCCACCTGAGCGTGCCAGCCTCGAAGTACACGACCTGATCCCCGGAGACGCCACCGGCCGCACGCCGCCTCGATCGAGACGATGTGCGGCCGGCAGTGAGCGACTTCGGGCGAAGTCAGGCGGCGGGGGATGCCGCCCGATCCTCGGGGTCGGTCGGGATCAGGCTTCGGCGAGCAACTGGTACAGCTTGCGACGGGCGTCGTTGACGATCACTGTCGCCTGCTCCAGCAGCTTGGTGTCACCCTGGGCGCCCACCTGTTTGGCAGCCATGCCCAACAGCCCGAAGGCATGCCACAGGCTCCGATGGCCGCCGCCCTCATCGGATGGCATCCACGGGGCGCCACCGGCTTCGTCGGTCCGCTCGGCGAGGGCAGTCTGGCCGGCTTCGGTGATCTCGTAGATCCGCTTGTCGTCTCGCTGGTCGCTGCGCACCAGACCGGTCTCTTCGAGCAACTGCAGCGTGGGGTAGACCGACCCGGGGCTCGGCTTCCACCGTCCGCCGGTGCGTTCCTCGAGACGCTGGATCAACTCGTAGCCGTGTCCGGGACCCTCGGTCAGCGCCGACAACAGCGCGAACCGCGTGTCACCCCGACGCATCCGACCCCGGCCGCCACGAGGGCCACCGTGACTCCCGTGACTCCCGTGTTCGCCACCGAACTCGCGACCTGGACCTTTTTCCCGATGTACATGACGCATGTTGCGCCTCCTTCACCGACCGTTGCACGATCGGTCTCGATTGGTTTAAGTTCCATCACGATATATCGGTATCGATCGCAAGGCAACCCCTACTTCCGTTCTGGTCGCGTTCTGCTGCGCCGGTCGCAACAGAACGCGACCAGAACGCTGCGGGAGGGGTCAGGGCAACCGGTTCGAGCGACAGACGGCGGCAAACCAGTGGGCGCTCGCCTTCGGTGTGCGCACCTGCGTGTCGTAGTCGACGTGCACGAGGCCGAAGCGTTGCGCGTAACCCCACGCCCATTCGAAGTTGTCGAGCAGCGACCAAGCGAAGTAGCCGTGCACATCCACACCCTGTTCCATCGCGCCGGCCACGGCCCGCAAGTGTGCGTCGTAGTAGTCGATCCGACGCTGGTCGTTCACTCCCCCAGCCGTGCCGGCAACAGGTGGCGCCGTCGATGGATCATCGTGGTACGCGGCGCCGTTCTCGGTGATGTAGAGCGGCGGCAGCGCGTCGCCGTAGTCGTCACGCATCCGCACCATGAGGTTCTCGAACCCCTGTGCCGTCACCGGCCAACCGATGTCGGTCTTCGGGCGATCCACGACCGCAGTCACCGCGTGTGGAGCACTCACGTGAGGTGTCGCAGCGGCGTTGCCGACACCTCGGGAGGTGTAGAAGTGGTCGTTGTAGTAGTTGATGCCCAGCCAGTCGAGCTCCTGGCCGATCATGTGCTCGTCGCCGTCGTGCACGCAATCGGCCCATGGTCCGAGATCGTCGAGCACATCGGCCGGATAGTGGCCCAACAGCAGCGAGTCGAACCACCACCTGTTGAGGGTGCCGTCGATGCGGCGCCGTGCATCGTCGCCGAGCTCGTCATCGACGTGCACCGGCGCAGGATTGATCACCGTGCCGATGGAGAGCTCGGGACGAAGCGAACGCATCACCTCCACCGCGCGGCCGTGAGCCAGCAGCTGATGGTGTGCCACTGCGACCGCGGCGCTCGGGTCACGCATGCCCGGAGCGTGCTCACCCGATGCGTGGCCGAGGTAGGCATAGCACCACGGTTCGTTCAACGTGGCCCACCGCTCGACCCTGTCGCCGTACTCGCTCACCATCAGCGCCGCGTAGTCCGCGAACCACAACGCACTCTCGCGCGCACGGAAGCCACCGCGATCCTCGAGTGCCTGCGGCAGGTCCCAGTGGAACAGCGTGGGCACCGGCTCGATGTCGTGTTCGAGCAGCAGGTCGATCAGCTGGTGGTACTGCCGCAGCCCCGATGCAGCCGGCGTGCCGACTCCCTCGGGGAGTACCCGCGCCCATGCGAACGAGAAGCGATACGCCTGCAGGCCGAGGTCGGCCATCATCTTCACGTCGTCGGCCATCAGACGAAGGTGATCGCAGGCGACGTCGGCATGGTCACCACCGAGCACCTTGCCCGGCACCCGACAGAACGCGTCCCACACGTTGTCACCACGACCCGCGCGATCACCCTCGATCTGGTAGCTCGACGTGGCGGCACCCCAGGTGAACCCTGTGGGGAAACAGACAGGCTCGTTCATGGACGGGACTCGACCTTCGTGACCGAAGCGGGAGCGGTGACCGAACCGGGAGCCGTGACCGAACCGGGAGCCGTGACCGAACCGGGAGCCGTGGCCGGAACCGGTGCGGGAACAGGTGCAGCGACATCCTGCACGGGAGGCGAGGGCTGCACGCCGCCGTCGCGACCATCGATGTACCAGCCCATCGCCAGCGGGCCGAGCCGCAGCCACGGACCGTCGATGGTGACCTCGTCGCCGAGCAGCTCGATCGGCTGCTCGAGCCCCGCCCAGCGGAGCGCGTCGACGGTGACCGACACGGCGGTCGGGCCGATGTTGGCGATGCCGTAGAAGCGGCCGTGAACGGGGTGACGACGCTCGAACGCCAACAGCGACAGCCGATCGTGACGGTGCATGTAGGTCTCACCGCCCGACGACAGCGCCGGTGTGGCCCGGCGCACATCGAGCATCTGACGGAGTCCGTCGTACACGCGTCGCTCGACCGACCCGAGACCGGCGTCGAGCGCGCTCCAGTCCATCATCGGACGGTGCACCCAGCGCGAGTCATCGGCCATCTCCGGCGAGTCGAGGAACGACCAGTCGTTGCACATCGCGATCTCGTCGCCCATGTACACGAGTGGGATGCCACCGAACGAGCAGATCACCTTGTAGCCGAGCAGCAGGCGACGCACCGCGAGATCGAGCGCGACATCGTCACCATCTCGCCGAGCGCGCTCGATTCCGGCCAGCGATGCAGCGGTGCCACACGTGCGCTCATCGGCGACGACCTCGTTCGACGAGAACGGCGCCCCCAGCGCGAACGATCCGGGAGCGTCGCCACGGTAGAACTCGGCGAGGAAGCGACGATGCGTCGGGCCGTCGAGCCCGACCTGCGCAGCCACCGCGTCATCGACTGCCCACCCGATGTCGTCATGGCAGCGCAGGTACGACACCCAACCGGCGCGGCGCGGTGTGGGTGGCAGCTGCGCGAGCGACTCCGTCGCCAACCGAGCATCGTTCGTGGCGAAGCTGCTCCAGAGCATCACCATCAGCTGGTTGTGATACGCGATCTGGCACTCGTCGCGCTCCTGGCGATGCGCCCCGAGATACGGCACCAGTTCACGCGGTGCGACGATCGCCTCTGCCTTCAGCACCACGCCCGGCGCTGCGATCGACATGTAGGCACGCAACGCCTGGGCGATGAGGTGCGCCTCGGGCTGGTTCTGACACGTGGTGCCCATCCGCTTCCACGTGAACGCGATCGCATCCAGTCGAAGGACGTCGACACCGAGGTTGGCGAGCTCGAGCATCACCCCGAGCATCTCGACGAACACGTCGGGGTTCGCATAGTCCAGGTCCCATTGGTAGGTGTTGAACGTCGTCCACACCCATCCGCCCAGATCGTCGTCCCACGTGAAGTTGCCGGGCGCGATCTCGGGGAACACCTCCGGCAGTGAACGCTCCCACTGGTCGGGCACCGAGCGGTCGGGAAACACCAGGTAGTAGTCGCGGTGCGTCGCCGACCCAGCCTTTGCCTCGAGTGCCCACGAATGCTCGTCCGCGGTGTGGTTGAGCACCACATCGAGGCAGAGGCTCATGCCCCGGTGGCGAAGATCGTCGGCGAGTCGCTCGAGGTCGTCGCGCGTGCCGAGGCGCGTCTCGACGTCGGTGTAGTCGACGATCGCGTAGCCACCGTCGTTGGCACCGGCGCGCGCCTTCAGCACGTTCATCAGGTGCAGGTAGGTGACGTGGAGATCATCGAGGTGATCGAGGTGCGAGGCCACTCCGGCGAGCGAACCGCCGAAGCGATCGGCGTACGCGACGTACCCGATCTGGTCTGCGTCCTGGAACCACTGCGGGTGCAGCTCGCGGCGAGCATCGAGCTCGCGCAGTTCGCGCTTTCGCCGCCCGGCCGCAGCTGCGAGCACGGACACGATCCGCTGCTCGAGCGCCTCGATGTCGTGAGCGGGATACAGCTGTGCGAGCAGGGCACGCGCACCCGGCGTGTACACGCGGACCCGTTCGGCGAAGCGGTAGGAGTCGGTGCCGGTGAGCAACGAGACGCGCTCGCCCTCGATCATGTCGTCGAGCTGGCGCTCGATGCGAGGGCTCACGAGAACTCCTGAGTGCGGCGCCCTGAGAGCAGGCGGCGGGGACGGTGGGTGTGGCGGAGCGGCTCGTCAGCCCTTGACGGCGCCGGCGAGGAGGCCTCTCACGAAGTACCGCTGCAGCGCGAAGAACACGCAGATCGGCAGGATCATCGAGATCATCCCGGATGCGGTGAGCAGATGCCACGCGTTGCCGCGCTCGCCGGAGACCTGGGCGAGCTTGGCTGTCACCGGTGCGTTCTCGCGGCCGGCGAAGATCAGTGCGATCAGGTAGTCGTTCCAGATCCACATGAACTGGAAGATCCCCAACGATGCAATGGCGGGCACCGACAGCGGGAGCACCAACTTCACGAACGTCGTCACATGACCGGCGCCGTCGACACGAGCCGCCTCGATCAGTTCCTTCGGCAATGCCGACACGAAGTTCTTGAGGATGAAGATGCAGAACGGCAGGCCGAACGCGACGTGGGCGATCCACACACCGATGACGTTCCCCGTGAGGTCGAGGTCGGGGAAGATCGTGACCGATCCGATGTGGGCGCCGCCGCTGAAGAGTTGGAGCAACGGGATGAGCGACATCTGCAACGGCACCATCAGCAGCGCGACGACGGCGACGAACAGCCAATCGCGGCCTTTGAACCTCATCCAGGAGAACGCATATGACGCGAGCAGTGCGATACCGACCGACAAGATCACGGAGGGAATCGTGATCCGGAACGAGTTCAGGAAGAACTTGCCCAGGTTGTCGTCGCCCGGCGCCGACGACAGGACGCTGCGATAGTTCTCCAGTGTGACGCTGGGGTTGGTGAACCAGTTCCACCACCCTGACGTCTTGACATCGATCTCTGGTCGGAACGACGACACGAGGATGCCGAACGTCGGCAAGGTCCACAGGAACATCAACGCATAGACCAGGATGCGTCCCGGGCGACTGCTCAGTGTTGCGCTGGTCGACCTGCCGATCGGCTCGCGGAACCGGCGCTTCCTCACCTCGTCCGTCACCACTGATGGCGCAGCCTGGACTGATCCGATCGCACTCATGCGCCCATCATCTCCTCTGCTCGCCGTTGGGACCGTCGATTCATCACCACGACGGGCACCACCAGGATGAAGATGATGACCGCCAGCGCCGAGCCGAGACCATTGCGGCCCTGCACGAACTTGGTGACGTAGAACTCGTTGGCGATCGTGCTGGTGCCGAACCGCCCGCCCGTCGTGGCATTCACGATGTCGAATGCCTTCAACCCGCCGATCGTGGTCGTGGTGGCGACCGTGACGATCGTGGCCCGGATGTACGGCAGGGTGACCTTGTAGAACGCCTGCCGATCGGTGGCGCCGTCCACCTTGGCCGCTTCGATCAGCGAATCCGGCACGCCCTTGATCGCCGCCGAGAACACCACCGTTGCGAAGCCCGCCGACGCCCAGATGAAGATGATGATCAGGAGGAAGGTGTTGAATCCGGGCAATGATTCAGGCGGATCGACTCCGCCGATGCCCCGCTCGAGCAGCCACAGCCGATCACCGCTGCCGCCCATGCTCTCCGGCACACCGGGGATGGTGTCGGCAAGTCGGTTGAGCAAACCGACCTTGAACGGCGGACCGGAGTAGACGAAGCCCCAGATCACGCCGGCGCCGACCAGTGAGATCGCACCCGGGATGAAGATCGCCGACTTGGCTGCCTTCTCGGCTCGCATGCCGTCGGCGAATCGGGCCACCGCGAGTCCGACCGCGACGGTGACGATCGTGCCGGCGAAGACCCAGGCCACGCTGTTGAACACGGTGAGTCGCGTGCCCTGGGTGGTGAAGATGTCCTTGAAGTTGGCCAACCCGACGAAATCCTTACCGTTGTCGTCGAGCAGGCTCAGGTACAGGGTGCGGATCGCGGGAATGAGCAGTCCGATGATCATTGCGACCATCGCCGGGAAGATGAAGACCCACGACCTCGTGCCCTCCTGCCACTTCTTCGGCAGTTTGCTCGCCAGCCAGTACAGGCCTCCGAGCAGCGCCAGCAGTGAGCCGATCGCAACGCTCACGAAGACCAGCGCGCTGATCACGTCACCCATGAGTCCCCCTTCACTCAGCTCGTCAGAGCTCCCCAGAGCTCGACGTTGTCGTGTTATTGACGTACCTGACTTCACACCTGCTGCAAGCGAGGGGGTCGAGGCCACGCGCCTCGACCCCCTCATGCTTACATCATGTTGCCGATCAGAGAGCGGCCCAGCTCTTCTCGACGTTGTCGACGAGGGACTTGGTGTCGCCACCGATCACCCACGCCGTGATCTCCGTCCAGAAGGTACCGGCGCCGACGGCGCCGGGCATCAGGTCGGAGCCGTCGAAACGGAACACTTCTGCACTTGCGTTCAGCTCGGCCACGGCCTTGAGGAACGGGTCCTCGATCTTGTTCAGGTCGAGGTTGAGGTTCGGGCCGAGCTCGTTGCGCGAGTTGGCCAGCGCGAGCTGGTACTCGGCAGAGCCGGTGTAGCGAACCACGTCGAAGCTCTCGGGCTTGTCGGTGGCTGCTGCGTAGATGTCGCCGGCGCCCAGCACGTACTTCGGGCCGTCGGCGGGGCTCGGCAGGTAGAAGAACCAGATGTCGCCGTCAGCAGCGACCTTGGCGTCGCCCCAGTTGCCCACGTAGAAGCTCGCCTGGCGGTGCATGAAGCAATCACCGGTGAGGATCGGGAGACCACCGTCTTGGAACTTGGTGGTCGGGATCGCCTTCACCAGGGTCTCGCCACCGAGGTAGTCAGGGTTCTTGACGATCGCGCCGACGGCATCGATGGCCTCGACGACCTTCGGATCGTTGAACGGGATCTCGTGGTTGACCCACTGGTCGTAGACCTCACCGCCGTTGATCCGCATCATGAAGTCCTCGATCCAGTCGGTGAGCACCCAGCCGGTGGCAACACCGGACTCGGCCCCGATGCACCACGGGGTGCCACCGTCGGCGGCGATCTTGTCGGACAGCGTCGTCAGTTCCTCGAGGGTGGTCGGGATCGTGTACCCGCCGTCGGTGAACATCTTCGGGCTGTACCAGACCATCGACTTGACGCTCGAGCGACCGGGCAGACCGTAGATGGTGCCGTCGGCGCTCGAGGCGTAGACGTCCCAGCCGGCTGCGAAGTCCTTGGTCACGTGGGCTGCCACATCTGCGGGAAGCTTGGCCAGGTAGCCCTTTTCGATGTGGCTCCTCATCAGACCGGGCTGCGGGTAATCGATCACGTCGGGTGGGTTGCCGCCCTCGAGTCGCACGTTGATCTCGGTCTCGAACTCGGCGCCGCCCTGGAACTCGATCGTGACACCGGTGCATTCCTTGAGCGGGTCGTACCCGGCGACGAAGGCCTCGATCGTGTCGGGGCTGTTCTCGTCGTTGCGGACCGGCGACATGAGCGTCACCGTCTTGCCGGCGTACTGCTGGTTGCACGGGATCTCACCGTTGAGCAGGCTCTCGCCACCCGCAGGTGCATCGGAGCCCGCAGGCGCCTCGGTTGCCTCGGTCGTGGACTCCTCATCGTCACCGCATGCTGCGAACAGCAAGCCGGCGACCATGAGCGCACCTACGACGCGCTTGGTTGCATGCATATGGTTCTCCCCCTCGGAGAAGTGTCGGGCGGATGCCCGATCCCGGATCATGGAAACACGTGGAACTTCATGAAACGTGTTCCAACGGCAAACGTAGCACGATCGGCGCCATGACGAAAGGGACCAAGGCCCCCCACTGGGTCACTCCCAGATGGCCAGACGGGTGTCGCGGTCGAAGAAGTGCAGGTTCTCGATCGCGACCGCCACGTCTGTCGTCTCGCCGGTGCGCACTCGCGAGCGCGGGTGGAAACGACCCACTGCGTTCGCGGCGCCTGGAGCGCCGGAATCGGCGACCGCATCAGGGTCGCCGGACTCGACCCGTCCTGCGCCGAGGTCGAAGTGCACCATGATCTCGGAACCCAAGGCCTCGAGCAGTCGGATCGTTCCCCGGACCACGGCGCCGTCGCGAACACCGTTGGCCATCGCAAGGTCTTCGAAGTCCTCCGGGCGGATCCCGAGGACCACCTGCTTGCCGCTGTATCCACGCAAGGCCGGACGAGCGGCGAGCGACTCCGGTGCCAGGGTCAACGTCTGCGATCCGAGCGCGATCGAGCCGCCGTCGCCGTCGATGCTGATCGTCGCGTCGTACAGGTTCATCGACGGCGAGCCGATGAACGCCGCGACGAACACGTTGGCCGGCCGGTCATACAGGTTCTGCGGCGAATCGACCTGCTGCAGATAGCCGTCCTTGATCACCGCGACCCGATCACCCATCGTCATCGCCTCGACCTGATCGTGAGTCACGTAGAACGTCGTCACACCGAGACTGCGCTGCAGGCCTGCGATCTCGGCGCGCATCTGCACGCGCAGCTTCGCATCCAGGTTCGACAACGGCTCGTCCATCAAGAACGCAGCCGGCTGACGCACGATCGCGCGCCCCATCGCCACCCGCTGACGCTGGCCACCGGACAACTGGCCAGGCTTGCGATCGAGATAGGTCGTGAGCTCCAACGTCTCGGCTGCCCTGCGAACCCGCTTGTCGATCTCGTCCTTGGGTACCTTGGCCAGCTTCAGCGCGAACCCGATGTTGTCGTACACGGTCATGTGCGGATACAGCGCGTAGTTCTGGAACACCATCGCGATGTCGCGGTCTTTCGGCTCGACATCGTTGACGACCTTCTCGCCGATCCGCATCTCACCGTTCGTGATCGTCTCCAACCCTGCGATCATCCGCAACGCCGTCGACTTCCCGCAGCCAGAGGGCCCGACCAGAACCAGGAACTCACCGTCTTCGATCTGAAGGCTCAGATCGTGGATCGCGTGGTACCCGTTCTCGTACACCTTGTTGACGTTGTCCAACACGACTGCAGCCATGGGCCGTGACTCTAGCCATGGCTCCGAGCAGGGTCGAGCGCTGCTCGGCAAACACCGACTCAGCGGCGGAGCCAGACTGCGGTGTCGGCTGGCACCGCACCAGCTTCGAGCGGCGAGCTCGCCACCAAAACCGTCCAGCCCTCGGGCACCGACACCGCAGGCGCGGATACGTTCACGATGCACGCGAAGTCGGGCTCGCGCGTGAAGCCGAGTGCGCCGGTCTCGACGTCGAACCAGGCCATCTCACCGTCGCCCAACGCCGCCTCGGTGCGCCGCAGCTGAAGGGCCGTGCGATAGAGCTCGAGCATCGACCCGTCGACGCCATCTTGTTTCGACGCTGCACAGCCAGCGAACCAGGTCGGCTGAGGCAGCCACGCCGGCTCGCCCGCCTCCGGGCCGAAGCCGAACGTGGGCAGCGACGTCGTCCACGGCAGCGGGACGCGACACCCGTCACGCCCGCGATCGGTGTGTCCGCTGCGCTCCCACGTGGGGTCCTGCAGCGATTCCTCGGGGACGTCTTCGACCTCAGGGAGGCCGAGCTCCTCGCCTTGATAGACGTACGCGGAACCGGGCAGCGCAAGCATCAACAGCGCCGCGGCACGAGCACGTCGCCGGCCGATGGCGAGATCGAGCTCGCCGTCCAGGTCGCGCAGGTGGTGGCCATGGACCCCGGTGTCCTGTGGGCGGGCGTACCGGGACACTTGTCGAGCGACGTCGTGGTTCGACAGCACCCACGTGGCCGGAGCACCGACCGCCCGGTGCTCGCGCAACGTGTCGTCGATGACAAGACGCAGCTCGGCAGCGATCCACTTGCAGCGCAGGAAGTCGAAGTTGAACGCGGTGTGCAGCTCATCGGCACGGAGGTATCGCACGGTCCGGGCCGGGTCGGGCACCCACGCCTCGGCGACGAAGATGCGCGGCGGGTCGTAGGAGTCGGCGATCGCGCGCCACGACCGGTAGATGTCGTGCACCTCGTCGCGGTCCCAATGCGGGTGATCGGTCTGGTGCACACCGGGGATCGACTGCATCGGGAAGGGCAGGTTCGCCCAGGTCCGCTCGCCGACATCGGGCAGACCGTCCTCCTTCACGAGCGAGTGGGCCACGTCGATGCGGAACCCGTCCGCCCCTCGATCGAACCAGAACCGGAGCGTGTCTTCGAAGTCCGAGCGCACGTCGGGGTGGTGCCAGTTGAGGTCGGGTTGCTCGGGTGCGAACAGGTGCAGGTACCACGGGCCGGGTGTGCCGTCGGCCTCGGTGATCCGCGTCCACGCCGGACCGCCGAAGCAGCTGTCCCAGTCGTTCGGACGCTCGTCGCCGTTCGGCCCTCTGCCGTCGCGGAAGATGTAGCGCTCCCGGTCCGGCGAGCCGGGACCGGCCGCGATCGCCTGCCGGAACCAGACGTGCTGGTCGGAGGTGTGGTTCGGAACGATGTCGAGCACCACTCGTATGCCACGATCGTGAGCCGCTGCGATGAGCGCCACCGCATCGTCGAGGGTGCCGAAGCGGGGCTCGATTGCGCGGTAGTCGCTCACGTCGTAACCGGCATCGGCGAACGGGGACGGGTACCACGGGTTGATCCAGATCGCATCGACGCCGAGCGTCTCCAGATGGTCGAGCTTCGACCGCAGCCCCGAGATGTCGCCGAGGCCATCACCGTCGGCGTCGGCAAAGCTGCGGATGTAGACCTGGTAGATGACGGCGCTGCGCCACCAGTCGTCATGCGTGAGATGTGCAGTGTCGCGGACGTGCATCGCGGCTCCTCGAGATCAGGCTGGCGCGAGCCAGCAGCAGGTGTTCCCCGGCACGCGGCCGGCATCGTGGTCATCGGGCGCGGACGTGAGCACGACCCGTGCAGCACCGAATCCGGCGAGCTCGCTCGCGATCTCTCCGCGATGTCGATCTCGGAGTCACCCACGTTGAGCACCACGATCACGTCACCGCGCCGGAATGCGAGCAGATCGGGGTGCTCCACGTCGATGAACGACAGACCCGCTCGGGGATCGAGCTGTGATCGGCGCGCACGCAGCACCCCTCGGTAGAGCGCGAGCATCGACGTCGGCTCGTGCTCCTGGCTCTCCACGCTGTACGTGCCCCAATCGGCCGGCTGGGGCAACCACGGCGGCGACGGCGGCGACGGCGGCGACGAGTGCGACGCGCCGTCGGAGAAGCCGAACGACGTGGTGGTGTCGCGTGTCCACGGCAGCGGGATACGACAGCCGTCGCGCCCGGGCTCGCGCCCGTCGGTGCGCACGAAGATCGGATCCTGTCGCGCCGCGTCGGGCAGATCGAGCACCTCGGGCAGACCGAGCTCCTCTCCTTGGTAGAGGTACAGCGAGCCGGGCAGTGCCGCCATCATCGTGATCGCCGCACGGGCGCGCATGGTGCCGAGTGCGAGGTCGACCGGGCCTCCGGTGTACACGAGGTTGTTCTTCGTCCAGCTCGACATGTCGGCGGCGTTGGCTCGGCCGTATCGAGTGACCGAGCGCTGCGTGTCGTGGTTGTTGATCGTCCACGTGAGCGGAGCGCCTGCCGCGGTGAGCGCGTCGTAGACCGGCTCGATCGTGGATCGCAGCGTGTCGACCCGCCACGGCGCGAGCATCAGGTCGAAGCAGAACGACTGGTGGAACTCCTCGGGGTTCACGTACTGCAGGAGCAGATCTGGCCGGTCGGGCGTGTACGCCTCGCTCACGGTCACGAGTGCGCGTCCGGGATGGGCGGCCTCGTAGCGATCGATCAGGCTGCGCAGGCGACGCCAATGGTCGTGCGCCGAGGGCCAGAACACCGTGAACGGGTTGTGCGACCACTCATCGTTCTCAGCCGTGCCAGCCGGCGTCGGGGGCGCATCGGGGAGCCCGGGGGCCTTGCCCACTACCGTCACGGCATCGACGCGGAAGCCCTCCACCCCACGGTCGAACCAGAACGTGAACATCGCCTCGAACATCGCGCTCACGTCGGGACACGACCAGTCGAAGTCGGGCTGCGACGGCGCGAAGGTGTGGAGGTACCACTGGCCGGGCGTTCCGTCGGCCTCGGTGACCCGTGTCCACGTGGTCCCGCCGAACACCGACCGCCAGTTGTTCGGCGGCAGATCGCCGTCGTGGCCACGACCGTCGCGGAAGTAGAACCGGGCCCGCTCGGGGCTGCCCGGCGGCGCAGCGAGGGCAGCCTGGAACCAGCTGTGCCGCGAGCTGCAGTGGTTGGGCACCACGTCCATCAGGACCCGGATCGACCGAGCCTTCGCCATGTCGACCAGCCGGTCGAAGGTGGCGAGGTTGCCATACATCGGCTCGATGTCGAAGTAGTCGGCGACGTCGTAGCCATGATCGAGCTGCGGCGACGGGTAGCACGGGGTGAGCCACACGGCATCGACACCGAGTGACTCCAGATGGTCGAGCCGGTCGATGATGCCGGCGAGGTCACCGATGCCGTCGCCGTCGGCATCGGCGAAGGAGCGCACGTACACCTGGTAGACGATTGCGTCGCGCCACCAAGGAGACGCAGCAGCGGATCGATCAGTCGGAACGGCCGGGATCATCTCCGCGGGCCGGTCGTGGAACGCACGACGAGCTCGATCTGCAGCTCTTCGTTCAGCTGCGGTCGGCCGGTGGAGGAGATGGCCTCGAGCAACAGATCGGCGCCACGACGCCCCGAGCCCTCGAGCGGCTGGCGCACCGTGGTGAGGTTCATCAACGAGGCGAGCTCGATGTCGTCGTAGCCGATCACCGCCAGGTCGTCGGGGACCCGCCGACCGAGCGCTGCGGCCGCTTCCAGCACACCGACCGCCTGCACGTCGCTGGTGGCGACGACGGCGGTGGGCGGATCGCTGATCGACAACAGGTCGAGCGTCATCTGCTTGGCGGCCGAGCGGAGGTGCGCGCCATAGCGGACGAGCTCCGGCACGGGTTCGATGCCGGCCTGTTCGAGCACGCGCCGGTAGCCCTCCTCACGGCGCACGCTCGCCACGAAACCGAAGGCGTTGTTCGGCGGCTCACCGACGAAGGCGATTCTGGTGTGGCCGAGATCGACGAGATGCTGCGTCGCGATCTGGCCGCCGAGACGGTCATCGATGCCCACGCTCGGCAGCTGCGACGCGGTGGTGTCGATGAGCACCACGGGAAACGATGCCGATGCGATCCGGTCGCCGTCGGCATCGCTCAACGGCAGCGAGATGACGATCAAGCCATCCAGGTGGTACGTGGGAATTTCCATGAGTCGTTCCGCCACCTGGGCGGGAGCGGCCACGTTGAACAGCACCACCTCGTAGCCGTGCGGTTGGAGTCGGGCCACGATCCCACGGAGCCGCTGATAGGCCGACGGTTCGTCGAAGTAGGTGACCAGCACTCCGATCAGACCACCACGTCGCCCCTGGCCAAGACGCTTTTTCTTGCTCGGCGAGTACCCGACCTCACCCATCGACCTGAGCACCCGTTCGCGCATCTCAGGGCTCACGTTGGGGCTGTCGTTGAGCACCCGTGACACCGTGCCGATCCCCACGTTCGCATGTGCCGCCACCAAGGCCAGAGTTGCCACAGCGTGGAACCCTAGCGCGCATGTTCCACGAGTCCGATCCCCGGCCGCGACACCCGCGCGGCGACCGTTCGACATCGGGATCGCCGGCGCACACGAAACCGATCGGTGCGGCGTTCAGCGGGTCGCGAGCGCACCGATCAGCGCATCTCGCTGCGACGACGTCACGTCGAGCACCGACACGGCTCGCGCGCCGCTCACGTGCACCGACACGTGGTGCAGATCGTGGCGGCGCTGCAAGGGGCTCTGTGTGACCGTCCAACTCTGCACCCGGTCGAGCGGCACGACGGTCGAGCTCCAGGCCAGCACCCCGCGTTCGATCACCAGCGCGTCCTCGCCGATCCCGTGACGACGAGCCCGACCTACGTGGCGACCGAACCAGGCGCCGAACACCGCTCCGAGCACCAGCATCCACGACCAGCGAACACCGATGGCGAACGGCACCCAGCACATGACCAGCGCGGCAAACGCTGCGTGGCGGCGTGTGAGGCGGTGCACCGCCACGCTCACCGTCGCCCGATCTGCTGCAGGCAGCGTGCGCTCTCCCATCGCCACCCCGACGACCACCATGGCGCCGGCGAGTCCGACGACGGGCACCGAGTCGTTGGCGCTGCCACTGCCCTCCTCGGTGCTGCGACCCGCCGTCGCGACGTGCACCGATGCCAGACCCAACCGGCGACGGACGAGGTTCTGATGCATCGTCACCACCTGCACCCACGCGAGTGGCAACACCGTCGCCCTCCGCTCGAGCAACCCGCGTTCGATCACGAGATCAGTGGAGCGACGGACCATCCGGTAGCCGTGGAAGCGCAGGACCGACACGACTGCAGCTGTTGCGATCGAGATCACGACGAATGCTGCAGCCGTCACCGCGAGCGGGAGACCGGTCGCCACGCGTTCCGCATCGTCACCGAGTCGGACATCGTCGAGGACGCTCATCAGCGCGAACACGCCCGCCGGAACCAACAACAACGAGGCCCCACTCACCCCGCCGAGCGCCAAGAGTCCGTCGGACAAGCACACGAGTTCGTGCTCCGGGGGTGGCGGTACCGTCGCGGCAACGTCGCCGCCGAGCGCCACCGTTCGACGTGCGTGCTCGAGCGCTGACTTCATCGTCTCCGCCGCAGCGTTCGACAACACGTCGAGCTTGACATCACCCCCGAGCGGGCCGGCATCGGCGAGCTTCACGCGCACCTGCGCGACACCCAGCGCCTGATGGCGAAGCTTGCGCACGACGTCCACCTGCTGCACCCGCTCGACCGGTGCGCGCCGCACGGTTCGGTTCCAGAGCCCACTCGCGACGACGAGCTCACGCCCGTCGAACGCATACGTGGTGGTCCACCACCGCACCGCGCCGATCGTGGCGAACACCGCCAGTGCGGCGGCGAGCACCAGCGGTCCCCCGGATCGCGACAACGCGAGCAACGCCAGAGGCCACATCCGCGGGAGCCAGGCGATCACATCGACCACGGGCGACACGGGGTGCAGCCGGCGGCCACCGACGGGCGCATCGATCGCCGTCGCGACTGCCGGGACTGCGTGCGGGGCTGGCGGGGCTGACGGGGCTGACGGGGCTGACGGGGCTGGCGGGGTTGACGGGGTTGGCACGACTCCAGCGCCGCCCGCGCCGCCGGTGTCAGATCCCGTCATCAGCCGCCTGCCGAGCGATCGCGAGCAGCTGGGTCCGCAGCCGGTCGGCCTCGGCTGCAGCGAGGTGCGGCACGGTGCCCTCGCTCGCTGCGGCCGCAGTCCGCAGGCGGAGGGTGACCACCTCGTGACGTCGCTGCAACGGTCCCTGCTCCACATCGATCTGTTGGATCCGATGGAACGGCACAGCGGCAGTGGTGCGGAACCACACGCCCCGGCGCAGCTCGAGCGCGTCGTCACCGATGCGGTACTGCCAGTGGCGGTAGCGGCGACCTGGGAACCACCAGGCGAACGCCACGACCGCGGCTGCGACGGCGCCGACCGCGGCAGCGCCAGACCTGCCACCGGCTGCCGCGGCGATGCCGATTCCGGCCAATCCGACGGTGGCGGCCCACCCGACGGAGACGGCTCGCCAGATCAGCGGCGCGGTCGGGTGCAGGCGATGGAACTCATGCTGCACGACCGGCTCGACATGATCCTCTGGCAGCTCGGGCACCGGTGTCATCACGGCGTCCGCACATACCTGACATCCGGGGCACGCTCTTCGTTGCCCCGGCCGTCGGTCTCTTCGGCCACGACGAAGCCGGCTCGCTCGTAGAACGCCCGGGCCCGAGCGTTCGCCTGGAACGTCCACAGCTCGACACCGTCCGGGAACCGTAGGATCGCCCGGTCGAGCAATCGCGTGCCAAGGCCCGCGCCGATCCACGTCGGATCGACGTACAGCTGCTCGATCCACCCGCGCCCGCCCGCGCCCGCCTCGAGCACCATCAGCGCCACCACCGTGCCGTCCACTTCGGCCACGGTGACCTCGGCGTGACCGATCACCTCGTCGCCGAACCAGCGGCGCACCTCGCTGCGTGAATGGATGCACGGCACGTCGGGAAGGCCGAACTCACGCGACCGCACGTACACCGATGCGAGATCGGCGGCATCGTTTGCCCGGACGGGACGCACCACCGGGGTACCAGGCTGCAATGAACGCAGCGCTCCCTCGAGGCCGGGCTCGGCGATCGCGATTGCCTGGTACCAGGGGAACCAGCGCACGTCCTGGCTCTCGCCCTCCGGCGGCCGTGGTGCGACAGGCGGAGCGGTGATGAGGTACCGGAGGTCGAGATGGGTGTGCTTGCGCGGTCCTGGGTGCACGTCGACGTGGACGAGGTGCGGCGCGTCGCCAACGAAGCTCACCGGGAGACCGGTCTCCTCGGCCGCTTCGCGGAGCGCACCATCCCAGGGCGTCTCCCCGGGCTCGATGTGCCCGCCAGGCTGCAGCCACAGTCCGAGCCGTTTGTGCATGTGCAGCACCACACCCTTGTCGCCCACCACGAGCGCCGACCCGGTGACGTGCACACGGTCAGCCCGCTCCAGGAAGGGGTGGTCGAGGTGGTCGAGATACTGGACGAACTGCTCGATCGCCGTACGTTCACGTGCGTCCACCGGAGTTCGGGCGAGCACCTGTGCGCGCACGAACGCCGTGAGATCGCTCGTCGGGTCCCAGACGAGCGGCTCGTGACGGGGGGTTCCGGACGTGCGTTCGCGCATGTTGTCAGGCTAGGGGGCAGGTGCTCCGGCACTGCTCGACCGCTGTCGGCCCCTCGCTCGACCGGTGTCGGAACGCTCGCTGGACCGCCCTTCGACCAGAGGTCGATCAGCTCATCGATGACCCCACCGGTGATGGTCGCTCGCCCTTCATCGACGCTCCGCCCCTGGTCCGGATACCCGTAGCGATCCTGCACGACCGAGGGTCCGATCCCGCGCTGTCCTGGTTCTCGCCACGTTCGGCAACGACCAACACCACCGGTCGAAATTGTCGCTCCAGTTTCGCCTGGCTACGACCGATACCTCCTGTGACCACGGTTGGGAAGGGACCTCCCAATCGCAACAAGGCGGAGAAACAACAGGGATGGAACCAGACGCACAACTGGCACCTCGGGTGCTCCTCGCAGTGAACGACGCTTTGTTGCGTCGCGTCGCTGGTGTGGCACTCCGAGAGCGCGGATTCTCGGTGAGCGCGACGACTGAAGGGTCTGCTGCGCTCATGCTCGCCGAATCGTTCTCCCCTGACGTGATCATGGTGGACCTCGAGCTGCCGAGCCCGAAGGGCGGCAGCCTCTTCGACACCGTTCGTGGACTCACGGACGCATACATCGTCGGCATTGCACCCCCCGATGCCGACGCGATGCGCATCCGTGCGCTTCGAGCCGGAGCCGACGATGTCGTGTCGGTGCCAGTGACCCCCGACGAGCTGGCGGCTCGTTGTCAGGCACTGCTGCGCCGTCCCCGCAACGTCCATACCCGCTGGGACCCGATGGCAGCATCGTTGATCAACATCGGGCCGCTCACGGTCGACGTCGGGCGCAAGGAGATCCAGGTCCACGGCCAAGACGTTCCCGTCACCCGCATCGAGTTCGCGTTGTTCGAGCAACTGTGCCGTCATCCCGCCGAGGTACGTGCTCGCACCCAGCTCCTCGAAGAGGTGTGGGGTCCGAACTGGGTGGGCGACACCCACGTGGTGGACGTGCATCTGTCGAACCTGCGTCGCAAGCTGCAGAAGCTGGCACCCGAGCTGCGGTTCATCCACACCGTGCGCGGTGTGGGCTTCCGCCTCAGCACCGATCTCCTGCGTTCGGAGATCGATGACCGTGAGAACCGAAAGCTGGTTTCCGCGTAGGTTCGTGCTGTCCGCGCTGGGTTCGCGCTCAGTCGTAGGCGGCCATCAGCCACCACCTGCTCCGCTCGATCGCCGCCAGGTGTGCCTGGCCGTCGGCGGTGAGCAACTGAAAACGGGCCAGGCGCCGGTGGCGAGCGTGGTCCCACCAGTGCTCGTCCACCACCCACGGCCCGGCCCATGCGACGATTCTCATGCGCTCGCCGCCGGGCATGCACACCCGTGCCGGTGCGGTGCTCACCGCGCCTCGGCCGCTCACCGTGACCGGCCGCCCGCGGTGGTCGACCACGCTGACGGGTACCGGTTCGGTGTGCACCGTTGCCGGTGACGGCATCGGCAATCCACCGGGCCACGGCGGGCGACGCGCTGTCGGTGCTGTGCCGGTCGGTGCTGTGCCGGCAGGACGCATGCCGGCAGGACGCGCACCGGGATCGAGCCGGGTGCTGAGCGAGGCAGGGATCCATCGGTGCACGTCGGTGGGGTGGCGTCCACCACGCCACTCGGCCACCACCACCTGATCGTCGCCCACCAACCCCGCGAGGCGGGTCGCAGCCCGCTGTGCCCAGTCGTCGGCCTGACTGCGGCCACCCCACAGCCCGAGCTGCACGCCCTCGTCGGGGCGCACCTCGGTGGGTTCGATGCGGAGCTGGATGATCCCTGTGGTGGCCACCCCCGACACGGCCAACGGGTCGAGATCCGGATCTCCGAGGTCGTCGGAGTCGTTGGCCCGCTCCAGCGCCGCCGCGTCGAGACGCGCCCAGCCGTCGAGCTGCCAGCGGATGCGTTCCACCATCGCGGCCGCGGTGAACCCGGTGGACATCGACCACAGCCGCTCGGACGTCTCGCCGTGGTCGGTCTCGGCGACGGCCACGAACTGGGTGCACACCCGCCCCGCCTCGGCCAACGCGCCCACCAACTGCTCCGCGAGCTGGCGACCGGTGAACACCACCGCGTCGAGGTGCTGCACGGGTGTGTCGAAGTGCTGCACCACGGCCAGGCCAACGGGTGGGTCCTCGGTGCCGACGAGACGACCGTCGCTGCCTGCAGCCATGTGCCACGCTGCGGTGCCCGATCGGCCGAAGCGAGCAAGCACGTCAGCCTCATGCAGCGTTGCAAGTTCGCCGAGGGTGCGTATCCCCAGTCGGGCGACGAGCTCGACGAGCTCGGACGCCACCTCTCCTGCATCGAGCAACCAGCGCAACGGCAGCGGTGCAAGGAAGACGGGCGACGCGCCCGGTGACACGACGGTGATCCGCTCGCGCGCCGTCGACGATGCCGGACCGACGCCCGTCGCTCCCCGGGCACGAGCGGCGGACTGGGCAGCCACCTGCGCTGCGAAGCGGCCGTCGGCGATGCCGAGACCTGGCGGGCCGGCGGCACGCAGCGCGTCGCCGAGCACCGCGTCGACGGCGGCCAACACACGCTCGGCCATCGCCTGATCACCACCGAAGTATCGCGAAGGCCCGCGCGTGTGGAAGATCAGGGTGCCGGCCCGGTGGAGCTCGATCCGCGGGACGAAACGGGCGACGGCCTCAGCGACGGGTTGGAACGCACGCCGATCGACGAGCGGCTCGTGCGGGACGAGCCGCACCTCGGGACAGCGCGCCTGTGCCTCACGACGCCGCAACCCGAGGCGCACCCCAGCAGTCGCTGCCGCTGTGGATCGGGCGACGACACGATTGGCATGCAGCACCGCCACCGGCTCGTCGACCGCTGCACCGGCGGCGACGATCGACCACTGCGGGCACCACAGCACTGCAAGACGCGGCGGGGCCATCACACCGCGTCTCAGCCGGCACGCTCGAGCGTCACTGCGGGAGCGACGATCGTGTCAGGCACCGAGGCATCGCGGGCGATGTCGCCAGACGAGCTCCCGGAACTACTGGAACTCCCGGAACTACTGGAACTCCCGGAACTACTGGAACTACTGGAACTACTGGAACTGCTGGAAACGACGTCGCGCACCGAGGCGATTCGACCGTCGAACGCAGGGAACCACAGTTCGTCACGGCGCGGGCGGGGCACCCGGCGACCGTGCACCTCCACGCCCACGCGCCGGGCACGCAGATGCCCGTGGCCATCACCGAGCCCGTCCCACTCGGCATCCGTGCGCACCTGCAGGTCGGTCGCGAATCCGGGCACCTCACCGGCCAGCACCAACACGACACCTCGCGGCTGGGCCCGCGCCTGCAACCGGCGCGCCGTACCAGCGCGCACCTGCACGCCAGGCCCGATCAGCACGAGATCGAAGCCATCGACCATCGCCGCCAACACCTGGCCCCAGGTGCCGTCGTCGAGGAGTCGCTGCTCGCGCACGGCCACCATCCGTTCCACATCGACCCCAGCTTCACCCGCGGCCTGCACACCCAAGCCGGGCAGACCGGCGATGCCCACCCAGGCGCCACGCTGGGAGGCCTCGGCCACCATCAGCAGTGCCAGCGACATGGCCGATGCACCGGTGCAGCCGACCGTGCTGCCCTGCACCAGCCCCTGGGGCAACACGGCGGCGAGCGCAGGGTGCACAGGCACCACACGGTCGGCCGCCATCGTGGCCGGGGCCAACTTCGGGACGAGTGCTGCCAGCCGAGCCCGGGCATCGGCGTCGACCACCCGCAACGGGCGACCGCTCGCGAGCCGTGCCGATGCTCCCGATGCTCCCGATGGTGCTGATGGTGCCGATGGTGCTGATGAGCTGGGAACGAAGGAGGTGAGGCCGGCGACCATGCTCACATGATATCGAACAGGTGTTCGCTCGGCGAGGGCTGATCTGATCGGAGCCAGCGGGAGGCTCGGGTTCAGTGACCGGCCGCTCCGCCGCGCTCTTCGTCGCGCTCGACGCGCACCGGTTCCAGCAGGACGGCGAACTCGCGGGCATCGAGCGCCACGAGGTCGGCACCCATGCCGAGGCCGATCGCTTCACTCGTCACTGCTCGACCGCCCACGACGAGCGACACGTGCGCGACCCGCGAACGGGCGGCACGCAGTGCCGCGAGCACCCGAGCCGCTGACTCGAGCCCGGCCTCGGTGGTCACCGACACACCGACTGCAGCGAGGTCGGAGGTGTTGAGCAGGGCATGGACGAACGACTCGTCCGGGACGTCGGCACCGAGGTCGGACACCTCCCAACCCTGTTGGCGCAGAAGGTCGGACAGGATCGCCGACGGCAGCGCGTGCCGCTCTCCCGCCGGCGCACCGACGATCACCGCGCCGCGGGTGCGACCACGACGCACGAACCGCGGGCCCAGGCGACCGATCAGCCGCAGCGCGATGCCCGTCGCCCGGTGCTCGATCGACACATCGAGCTCACCGCTGGCCCAGCGCTCGCCGATCGCCGACATGGCCGGCGCGAGGATCTCGAGGTAGACCTCCTCCAGTTCGGCACCGGCGGCCAGCGCCGCCTCGACCACGCCCCAGGCACCGCGGGCATCACCGGCGACCAGACGGGCCTCGAGCCGCCCGGCCCATGGGGCTCGACGGCGGCTGCCTCCGTCGACCCGCGGCGACACGGCACCACCTGCGCGGAACTCGGCGACATCGGCGGGCGAGACACGCCAGGTGCCGGCGGACTTCACGGCCGGGAGCAGGCCCAAGCGCACGTAGCGGTACGCCGTCATGTAGTGCACGCCGAGAACGTCGGCAACTTCTTGCAGCGTCAGTTCGGCGGGTGCGCCAGCGGCGTCGTTCGCGATGCCGCTCATCCCGCCACGCTAGAACCGCTCGATGCCGGACGTGGAACCGTACGGCCGGAATCACCGAACATCAGGCGACGTTCATCAGCCGGATCCCCGCTCCGGCACGAGCGACGAGCAATCGATCGTCGGAGCGATCTCAGCCGTGGGATGCCTTCCACTTCGCGAGGGCGGCCTTGCTGCGCTCACGCAGTACCTCCGGGATGAGCTGCTCGTAGGCCGACGGACCAGCGCCGCCGTCGGCGCCACCGGTCGCCGCGGCGACCTCTGCCGGTGCTTCGGAGACGAACACCGCGGGCTCCATGCCGGGCTTCCAGTACTGGTACAGCTCGCGGACGATGTCGTACAGACCATCCCCGGCGAAGCCTCGGCTCAAGTTCACCGTCACGATGTTGCTGTACACGTGGAGGCCCTCGATCTGGCCGGTGGCGAACAGGCGGCGGGCCAGCTCAGCTGCGGGCCGGGGGCCGATCGCGTCGGCTGCGCTCCTGAACCGCTCATGACCCTGGCCGGTCAGCGTGCGATTCGACTCGAACCGGACGATGCCCGGAGTGGAGCTGCGCTTTTCGACGACACTGACCATCTGACCCATGGTGCAGACGTTACCCGCCGAGCTCGTCGGGTCGGGTATCCGTCGGCGTCGGTTCCCAGCTCAGCTGCTCGATCGGGCGCCCAGCCCAGGTGCTCGATCAGGCGCCCAGCCCAGCTGCTCGATCAGGCGTCCGATCAGGCGTCGGAGCAGGCCCCGGCCGCGTCAGCACCCAGCCAGGCAGCCAGCCGGTCACCCTGCGGCGGGGAGTCCGCGCCGGATCTCCCAGGCGGCGATCTCGGCACGCGTCGACAGTCCGAGCTTGGCCAGGATGTTCGAGACGTGCACTGCGGCGGTCTTGGGCGAGATGAACAACCGCTCGGCGAGCTGACCGTTGCTGAGGCCTTCGGTGATCAGGGCAGCGACCTCCGACTCACGCGCCGTGAGCTCGCCATTGGTTCGCAGCGCCGAGCTCTCCAGACGCGCCGCGAGCGCCTCGGCGCGATCGCGCCGCCAGCCCGGCCAGCGAGCCAGCGAGGTGACCGCCGCATCGGCAGCACGACGTGCCCCGGCACGGTCACCGGTGGCGAGCAGCGACTGGGCGAGTGCGATCTCCATCAGGCCCTGCACCGGACGCGTCACATCGTTCTCCGCAGTCTCGAGCGCGCGACGCAGCGCAACGACGGCCTCGTCGTGACGGTGCTCGGCCAACAACACGAGGCCGTCGCTCGTCGCCCGGATCCGCGCCGCCGACGGGTGACCCGCCAACAGTCGACTGTCGAACACGGCACGCACCTCGTCCGGTGTCATGCCGGCCGCCAGCGCGCTCGCGACGCCGTCGACCACCAGCGTCGCCACGCCCCAGCCGTCAGGCAGCGGTTCCCCACCACACATGTGCTGCCACACCGATCGGGCGGCGTCGACGTCGCGTTCGAGACCGGCGAGCGCGAGGTGATTGGAGAGCGTGCCGATCGAGTGGATGTCGGCGCAGTCGATCGAGCACAGGTCGACGATCGGCAGCGCAGCATGCGCGTCGGCGAGGCGGCCCTCCTCGATCGCGATCCGCGCCGTTGCCGCGTACTTGCCGGGCCCGCGTTGGAGCGCCGGCTGCCCGGCGGCCCACACGTCGACGAGGCGGCGATACTCCGCGAGGTCACCCTCGGCGTCAGCGGCCACCGCATCCCACAGCATCACGTTCAACGCACCGAGCTTGTCGAGGCCGACGGCCACCGCCGTGTCGTGCAGTTCACGTCGCAGGGCCGCAGTCTCCGGCGCAGCCGGCGGCAGCAGCTCCATCATGTTGTTGATCGCCCGGGCTCGCGACACGCCGTCGCCGACCAGGGCCGCGCTCGCCGCGGCGTCCTGCAGCGCGGCGAGTGCTTCCTCGCGGTTTGTCCGAGTCAGCAGCGCGCTCGCATGCTCCACCTTGGCCTGCACCTCCACGGCACGATCGCCGGCGGCGCGCGCGTGCTCCATGGCGCGCTCGGCCCAGTCGATCGCAGCCGGGTCGTGACGCAGCATCACGAGCTGAGCCACTGCGGCCTCGGCACGAGCCTGTTCGGCCACCATCCCGCCCTGCTCGAAGCGCGCCGCATCTGCAGCGAGCTGCTCCACCACTGCGTCTGCCCCGTCGCGATCGGAGAGCTCGACGAGCAGTCGGCCGACGTAGCGCTGCGCATCGATCCGGTCGCGCTCGGCCGTTGCCAGCTCGAGCCAGCGGCGAGCGTGCGAGAGCGCCTCGGATTGGAAGCCGAGCCGCCATGCGGCCTCGGTGGCGACGGCGAGGAGGTCGAGCTCATCGCCGTCCTCGGCGAGGCCCTCGCATGCGAGCCGCAGCGCCTGGAACGATGCGCCCCGGTCGAGGTACTGGCGGGCGCCACGGCGGGCGATCGCGACGATCTCGTCGTAGCGACCGGCACCCAGCGCATGGCGGGCGAGTGCGCCGTGGTCGTCGGGGGTCAGCTCCTGCAGCGCTGCGAAGCACCGCCCATGGAGGCGGCGGCGCTCCCGGCCGAGGAGCTGGTGCAGCACCGAGTCGGCCACGAGCGCATGCGCGAACCACAGCCGGTCCCCACGCAGCTCGACGACGACCCCACGCTCCATCAGCTCACGCAGTGCGCCGAGCAACTCGCGGTCGGCGAGCGCGGACACCGCAGCGAGCACCTCGAAGCCCGCTGGCTCGGCCAGGACCGCCAACGCATCGACGATCGTCCGCTCGAGCGTGCCGAGGCCGCCGAGCTGCTGGCGCACCGCCTCCTCCAACGACCAGGGCAACTGCACGTCGAACACGTCACCGCTGCAGGTATCGGGGCCGATGCAGCGCATCAACTCCTCCACCACGAACGGCACGCCGGCGCTGCGCCGGGTGACGGCCTCGACGGCGCCCGACGACACCGGGGCGGCGGCGATCGCCGACATCATTGCGCCCACCTCGAGCCGGGCGAGCCGATCCAGCCGGATCTGTTCCACCTCGTTGCGACGTTCGAGGCGAGAGACGAGATCCCCGCCTGGTGATCCCCGTCGAAGGTCACTCGGCCGGTACGTGCCCACGATCACCACGTTGGGGAGCGGGCGCCGGGCGAGCTCGTCGATGAAGCCTGCGCTCTCGGCGTCCACCCAGTGCAGATCATCGGCGACGACCACCACGGTTCGGCCCTCCCCGACCGGCGGGACCGAGATCTCGGTGATCAGCGCGAGCGCATCGACAGCCGGTTGCACCGAGCCGGCGGGGGCGAGCTGCGCAACGAGGTCGTACGAGCGTGCGAGCGACCCCGGTTCAGCGGCGCCGGTGAACACGACCACGTCCCGGGTCGGGTCGGCAGCGATCTCAGCGAGCACCTCGCGCACGAGACGGGTCTTGCCGATACCGGCCTCACCGGCCACGAGTGCCACGGTGGGCAGGTCGGAGCACTGGGCGTCGGCCTCGTCGATCAGCGACCGCAACCGGTGCAGCGCGCCGGTGCGCCCGATCATCGCCGGGCTCATCCCGATCCGACCCGTCAGCACACCAGTGATGGTACCGAGCCGACCGTTGCTGTCGTTCGAACGCTCCCGCCCACCGCGGCCGGTGGGGGCAGCGGGGGACGTCGGCGAGGACCGGTGCGGGAACGTGGTGGCTGCGACCGTGCTCGACTGGCTGAGCCGGGCACGGCTCACGCAGCCACGGAGCTCCCGATCCGCGCCGCCGAGCCGACGCCCGGCGGTGACGCCGTGGGGAAGACACCGAGGTCGGCGGTGCGGATCAGGTCAGGGGCCACCGCCGTGCGGCGGCGGCGCGTCCGGGTCGCGGTGTCGAGGAATCGATGTCGACGGTCGCGTGCGACCTGTTCGTGGACGGTGTGGTTCAGCAGCGAGTACATGATCGGTTCCTGTGGCAGTGGTCTGAGGGTGCTCCCGGACAGCTCCATGATGGGCGTCTGAGGTACCTCGTCACATCGGGCGATCGGCGTATTTCTCCTGCATCTTTCTCGTGCACCGAGGCACTCGGGCGGGTGATCGAGCGCCCGGCCGATGCAAACGGCCACACACAGGGGTCGGTTCGGCCAGGGTTCGTCCAGATCACGGCCGAGGCCTCGACCGCCGCTGAGGTGCCCGGTAGCGTTCGCACCGGGCGCTCAGACGCCCGCCGGCGATGCACGAGACGCCTGCACCGGCATTGATCGAGGGGGTTCTCATGCGGATTCGGTCGATCCTGGCCACGGTCGTGCTCATCGGCGGCACCGTCGCGATCGGTCTCGCGGCACCTGCGAGCGCCGCCACCTTCACGGTCACCACCACGGCCGACGTGGTGAACGCGGCCGATGGCGTCACCTCGCTGCGCGAGGCGTTCGCCTCGGCCAACGCCTCCGCCGGCGACGACACCATCAACCTCGGTGTCGGCCTGACCTACACCCTCACGGAGTGCGCCGCAGGGCCGCTCGTGCACGATCAGGTGTCGGTGCTCACCCTCGACGGCAACGGATCCACGCTCCAGCAGACCTGCGACGCGACACGGTTGCTCACCATGGACGATCCCCAGCCGTCCCGCCTCGAACTGGTCGACATCGGGCTGATCGGCGGTCCGAACGTTGCTTCGGTTGGCGTGGAGGGCATGGCTGTCCAGGCCTCGGCCACCGGACTGGTGGGCCTGTTGAACGTCGAGATCACCGGGTTCGCCTCGCCCGGCGGCAACGTCGTGCACGCCGGCATGGGCCATCCGACCGCGCCCTACCAGATCTCGATCGTCGACTCGCAGATCCACGACAACGTCGGCACCGCTGTGTCCGGTGACACGACGTCGATCCGCGTGGTGAACAGCAGCATCGCCGACAACACCGGCTCGGGCTTGAGCATCGCCGATGGGTGGCCGATGGTGATCGATGGGGCGACGATCACGGGCAATGGCGGATCGGGCATCGAGACGACCGGACAGGGATTCCTGCTCCACACGTTCACGGTCACGAACTCGACGATCAGCGACAACGGTCGCGTGGGCTTGCGGTGTTCTCAGTGCGGTGGGGTCACCATCAGCGGATCGACGATCCAGGGCAACGGCGTGACGGGAGCAGGGTTGCGTCGAGGTGGCGTCTCGGTGGTGCTCGGCCAGCCTTCGACCACTGGATCGGCCCCGCTCACCGTCACCGATTCGGTCATCTCGGACAACCAGACGAACGATCCAGCGAGCGCCGGAGGCATCACCATGTCTGCGGCGGCCCCGTCGGTCGCTGGGGCGCAGGCTCCGGTCACCGTGATCACCGGCGGATCGATCAACGACAACGTGTCCGGCGGCAGCGGTGGTGGCGTTCGCATCGACAACGGTCGCCTGACGATCACGGGGACGACGATCGAGGGGAACACGGCCACGGTCGACGGCGGTGGCATCCGTTACAGCGACCCAAGCGGGCCGTACGACCTCTCGCTGCAGGACGTGATCGTGCAGAGCAACACAGCAGGACGCGATGGTGGTGGTCTCTCGGTCGACGACACCGCTGCGGTGCAGATCGTCGGTTCGATGATCGCCGCCAACCACGCGACGAGTCGTGGCGGCGCGATGGGCGTGCACAGCCTCAGCGTGTCGCTCGATTCGTCGCGGATCACCGGCAACTCCTCGGTCGAGGGTGGTGGCATCCACTACACCGGCGATGGGTTCGCCGTGCGCACGTCCACCCTCGATGCGAACACCACGGTCTCCAACGGTGGAGCAGTGTTCGCGGACGTCGCAGGGTTCGGCCTGATCGAGAACAGCACCATCACCGGCAACACCGCCGGCAAGGGCGGCGGGCTCGCGGAAGTGTCCGGGGCCTTCACGTACGACCATGTGACCTCGGCGGCCAACAGCGCGATCGAAGGTGGTGACGTATGGCAGCCGTCGCCGGCGCCGATCACGATCACCCGCAGCGCGCTCGTGTCCACGGCAGGCAGCCCGTGCCTGGTGTCGACGGCGACCACGAGTTCGTCGGTGTTCTCCGACGGTTCGTGCGGTGCCGGTCCCACGGATCTCGTCACGGCCGCCGATCCATTGCTCGGCCCGCTGGCCGACAACGGCGGGCCCACGCCGACTCGCTTGCCCCAGGCGAGCAGTCCACTCGGCGGCCGAGTCGCCGTGGCCGTCTGCACGTTGACGGTCGACCAGCGCGGCACCACCCGCCCTCAGGGCGCGGCATGCGACGCCGGCGCCGTGGAGATCGTCGAAGCGGCGGCGACGATCCTGGGCACCAGTCGATCCGAGGTGATCTCCGGTACGGCGAGCGCCGATGTGATCCAGGCGCTCGCCGGCAGTGACGTCGTGTTCGCCCTGGGAGGTGCCGACGATGTCGACGGCGGGGAGGGCGCCGACCTGCTGTTCGGCGGGGAGGGCGCCGATCGACTCGTCGGCGGCAACGGCCCGGACCTGCTCGATGGTGGACCGGGAGCTGACGTGCTCGTCGGTGGCAACGGTCCGGACATCCTCATCGTCGGGGCAGGCGATACGGCCACCGGTGGCCACGGTCCCGACGCGTGCTGGTTCCCCGGTGCACGCCGCGCCGTCGATTGCTGACCCTTGCGGCGCGACAGCCGCGGGACCAGCGCAACCCGACCAGAGAGGGGTCGATCTCACCTGACGGCCCAGACACGCCGGAGCAATCCATCGCCGCTGCCGATAGGGTTTCGCCCACTGTTCATAAGAACAGATCACGTGTGTAGCTCCTTGTTCGAGGGGTCGAGCGTCCGAGACCGGTGAGATGGTCCGCAGCGCAGCGACGACGGTTGCAAACGTGCCCCCTCCGCTGTCCAGAACCGCAGCGATCGTGACAAGAGAGCAACATGACCACCTCGACTTCGTTCGTCGACCTCGGCGTGCCCGCGCGCATGGCCGAAGCACTGGCGGCCGCCGGCATCACCGAGGCCTTCCCCGTCCAGGCCATCACCCTGCCCGACACCCTTGCCGGGCGCGATCTGTGCGGCCGCGCACCCACCGGCTCTGGAAAGACCCTCGGCTTCGGTATCCCGCTGATGGCCCGCGTCGGTCAAGCCGCTCCCAACCGCCCCACCGGCCTCGTGCTCGTGCCCACACGCGAGCTCGCGGAACAGGTGCAGCGCGCGTTCGTGCCACTCGGTCGTGCCGCATGGCGCTTCGTGCAGGCCATCTACGGCGGCGCACCGATGGGCGGCCAGATCCACTCGCTGCGCA
Source organism: uncultured Acidimicrobiaceae bacterium (assembly GCA_963791635.1). GTDB lineage: Bacteria > Actinomycetota > Acidimicrobiia > Acidimicrobiales > Ilumatobacteraceae > VFMC01. The sequence goes on along the minus strand of CAWBTC010000007.1, from coordinate 40,173 downwards.
AGGGCGCGTCCGTCATCGTGGCCACTCCGGGCCGCCTGCTCGACATCATCGAGCAGGGCCACTGCGACCTCAGCGGCATCGAGGTGTGCGTGATCGACGAGGCCGACCGAATGGCAGATCTCGGGTTCATGCCCGACGTCCGCCGGATCCTCGACATGACCCCCGCCACGCGCCAGACCATGCTCTGGTCGGCCACGCTCGACGGTGCCGTCAACGAGCTCGTACGCGACTACCTCAAGGACCCGGCGATGCACGACCTCGTCGGCGAGGTGCACAACGGTCCGGTCGAACACCGCTTCGTCGTGCAGCCGGCGATGCAGCGACTCGATGCCAGCGTCGAGCTGCTCGAGACCCACGGCCCGACGATCATGTTCGTGAAGACCCGCTTCGGCGTGGACGACGTGACCGCCGCGCTGATGAACTCCGGCGTGCGCGCCGGCTCGCTGCACGGCGCCCGCACCCAGCAGGCGCGCAGTCGCACGCTCGAGGACTTCAAGCGCGGAAAGGTGCAGGTGCTCGTGGCCACCGACGTGGCCGCCCGCGGCATTCACGTCGACAACGTCGAGCTCGTCGTGCACTACGACCTGCCCGACAACGACAAGGACTATCAGCACCGGTCGGGCCGTACCGGCCGCGCCGGCCAGTCCGGCACCGTGGTGGCGTTCGTGCCGCCGAGCCGCAAACGCGTTGCCCAGCGCCTCGCCGACAGCCTCGAACACGAGGTGGTGTGGAGCGACGGCGCTCGTCCCGCCGTGCGCACCGACCGGGCGGCCATCGAGGCAGACGTCCGCGACAGCCGTGAGGACCGTCCCCGAGGCAGCCGTTCGTTCGAGCGTCCCGGCTACGGCGACCGCACCGGGGCACCCCGCACCGATCGCCCGAGTTACGGCGAACGGCCGAGCTACGGCGACCGCAGCCGCAGCGACCGAACCCGCAGCGACCGCCCCGCATACGGCGACCGTCCCGCACATGGTGACCGCCCCGCACATAGTGACCGCCCCGCATACGGCGACCGAAACCGCAACGATCGCGCCACAGCCGGCGACCGCAGTGGCGCACCCCGCAACGACCGCCCCGCATATGCCGCCGACCGTCCGTCGTACAACCGTGACGACCGTCCTCGCGGCGACCGCCCGGCGTACGGAGACCGCTCGGGCGCACCGCGCAGCCCGCGCCCGGCCACCACAGGTGGCCGTCCTGCCGGCCCGGCCCGCCGCCCTCGCTGACCCAGAACGCCCCACCACCGCGACCCAGACCCCCACACCGCGATGAGAGATGAGTGGGCGGGTCCCTGGCGACCGGATCTCTCATCGGCTTCGACGAATGGCTGGATGCACCAGGAGATGACGCGAGGGACGACGACAGATCAGGAGAGCTGATGAGAGATGAGTGCGCCACAGCCGCTCATCTCTCATCGCGATTGGGTTGGGCTATTGGGTTGGGCGGGGTCAGCGCGCGGTCACCAGGCCGCGCTCGCCCGGCCCATCGGTTGAGGTCTCGTCGATCGATCGCTGCGGCGATGAGATCCGGGAAGGCACTCGGCGTGCAGGCGAACGCTGGCACGCCCAACGCAGCGAGCGCCTCCGCAGCGGTGTGATCGAACGATGGCGCCCCCTCGTCGCTGAGGGCCAGCAGGGCCACGCACCGCACGCCCGTCCGAGTCATCGCTGCGATCCGAGCGATGTAGTCACCACCTGGCGTGCCCTCGTACAGGTCGCTGATCAGCACGAGCACGGTCTCATCGGGTCGTTCCACGAGCGACTGGCAGTAGGCCATGGCGCGGTTGAGGTCGGTGCCCCCGCCGAGCTGGACACCGAAGAGCACCTCCACCGGATCGTGCAACACGTCGCTCATGTCCACCACGGCGGTGTCGAAGGCGACCAGCTTCGTGCGCAGCGAGCGGATGGAGGCGAGCGCCGCACCGAACACGCTGGCGTACACGATGCTGTCGCCCATCGACGCGCTCTGGTCGATCGCGATGATCAGCTCACGTCGAACCCCCGGGCCGAGCCGTGTCGAGCCCACCAAGCGCTCGGGCACCACCGTCCGCAGGTCGGGTTGGTAGTGCTTCAGGTTGGCGAGCACCGTGCGGTCCCAGTCGATGTCGCTCTGGCGCGGCCGGCGAGTGCGCACCGATCGGGCGAGCGCACCCATCACGGCCTGCATGGTCGGTTGACCGAGGCGCTCCTCCATCTGTGCCACCACCTTGGCCACCACTTGGCGGGCAGTGACGCGTGTGGTCTCGGGCAGGAGGTGCCGGAGCTCCAACAGGGTGCTCACGAGGTGCACGTCGGGCTCGAGCGCCTCGAGCATCTCGGGCTCGAGCAACAGGTGCTGGATGTGCAGCCGTTCGATCGCATCGCGCTGCATCACCTGCACGACCCCCGACGGGAAGTACCGGCGGATGTCACCCAACCATCGAGCCACGTTCGGCGCAGATGCTGCGAGACCACCGGCGCGGCTGGTCTTTCTGCCCTGGCGCTGGCCGGGCGGCGGCGCGTCGTAGAGCGCACTCAGCGCTGCGTCCATCTTCTGGTCGTCACCGTGCAGCTGCACCCCCGTGCCGTCGGGTTGCTGCACATCGCCCGCACCCAGCACGAGCCGCCACCGGCGCAGGCGTTCACCATCATGGACGCGTGCCGGCTCATGGCGCGCGATGCCGATCAGGTCGACGAGATCAGCGGCTGCGACCCCGTCGACGTCGCACGCACCCGATGCAGCGGAGGCAGCGGAGGCAGCGGATGCACCGGACGTTTCAAACGGGCCCGGCGTGTCGGACATGTCGTCGGCGCTCATGACCTCACTCCCAGCAGGTGGGCCACCGTGGCGAGCCCGGCAGCGACGCGTTCGGGGTCGAGCTGGTGCTCGGCGCGATGCGTGCCCGGCGCCTCCCCCGAACGCACCCGGTCGCCGATCGCCCGACGCTCGGCCGTCTCGAACGAGCCGAATGTGCGCCGCAGCAGCGGCAGTGTCTGGGTGAATGCGTCCGCCGGGAGTGTGGCGAGCCACCCGTCGATCACGCCGAGCAGCACCGGGTCGTGCACCAGCACGGCGCCCGAGCCGCCCAGGAACCCCTCGACGAACGCTGCGGCGTCGAGCGGAAGCGTGCCCGGCGACAGGCTGCGCGAGACCCGCCGCTCCGTGTCAGCCGCCTCGAAGACACTCGCATCGGCGAGCACGCGGGTGGCGACACCCTGCAACAGACCGTGCACACGTTCACGGCCGCTCACTTCCACCAATGCGCCGTGCAGAGCGCGGAGATGGATCTCGTCACCGAGCAGCGAGAGCGCCGACTGGGTCTCGCGCAGCAGCACTGCCATCGCAGCCGATTCGTCGTCGTCGATCCCCACGCATGCCGGCACGAGTCCGGCAACCACTCGCGACATGATTCCGGCGATCACCGTCTGCACCGCCTGTGCGTCGGTGGCACGCACGTCTCCGTAGCGCACGGTTCGAGCGAGCGGCGGGACGGCTTCCATCAGCCGGGCGACGTCGGCCGATAGTGCCGAACGCTCATCCACCATCCGCAACACCGCGGGTACCGCATCGTCGAGCCCAGCGAGCAGGCACCGCTCCAGCAGCACCGTGAGATCGCCGAGCGAGGTCGCTCTGGTCGCCTTGTGCATCACGGCCGCGGTGCACGCGGTGACGACCGTGGTACCGAGTGCAGACGACTCGATGATCCGCAACTCGAACTCGGGTTCCCAACGCAGTTGCCACGTCTCTCGGAACGTGCCGGCGCTGCGGCGGCCTTCGGTCTCGTGTCCCCAGGGGATGTCGACCAGCGACAAGCGGTGCAACAGCTGCGAGCGCTGCAGGTGCAGCGGTTGTCGCAGGTCGAGCTCGATCACCTTCTTCGCACCCTCGGGCTTCAACCGGCAGCGTTTGAACTCCGCTGCGAGGCTGCGCGCCAGCGGCACCATCGGCGTGATGTCCGGCACCGACCCGAGTCGGTTGCCGATCACGAGATCGCTGGAGATGAGCCGCATCGGGGTGTCGTTGCCATGGCCGAACACTGCACGGGCCGCGTCGTCGACCTCGCTCAGGCCCGCGAGCGGTCGGCCCCGCAACACTGCCAGCGCATCGGCGAGACGCGTGGCCTCCACCACATCTGCGGCCGACGCCGCGTGATCGGCAGCGCGCAGCACGTGCGCCGCCTCGGCGAACCAGCGGGCCACCACGTCAGCGCCGGCATGGACGTAGAGGTGGTCGTACCAGCCGGGTGCAGTGACACCGGCGCCGTAGCCGGTGCCGCTCGCAAGACGCCGATGCGTCCACGGCACCCACGTGACGGCGGCCTTCACCTTCGGCATCGCGCGCAGGGTGGCGGCGTCGCGCTTGGCTTGCTTCGAGTCGAGCGCACGTTCCAACGCCGGCACGTGCCAGGCACCGCACACCACCACCACGTCGGTGAAGCCTTCAGCCACCGCGGTGCGGATCCCCGCCCGCATGTGCGCCTCACGGCGCTGCTCGCTCAACTCGCTCGGCTCACCCCCGGGCTCGTGCTGCGCTCGCAGCGCGGTCATCGCCTCCCCGATCGCCACGAACGGCGCCTCCGCCGCGGGTGTCTCGCCGTCGATCGCTGGAGCGGACACCTCGGGATGCACGCGGTGTTCGACGACGTCTTCCCACCATCGCTCGGCGTCGTCGTAGCCGGCTGCGGTGGCCAGCTCACCGAGCGGATCGATCGGGCGTCGACGCGCCTGCATCTGGAGTGCGAGCTGCTCGGGTGCGTCGATCACGAGGGAGTGGCGCGATGGCAGGTCGATGAAGCGCACGGTCACCCCGGCCTCCAACGCCCATCGCAGCGCCACCCACTCGGGGCTGAACGAGGCGAACGGTGAGAAGGCCGCTCGTTCGGGTCGGTCGATCGCGTAGGCGAGCATCGCCACGGGGGGCTCCATGTCGTCTCGGCCAGCGAGCGCGAGCACCCCCTCGGCATCGGCAGGACCTTCGATCAGCACGATGTCAGGGGGTGATTCGCGCAGCACTCGTCGGACGGCGCGTGCCGACCCCGGACCGTGGTGACGGATCCCGAGGAGGCGGATGCGAGCGTCGGAGGGCATCGGGCTGGAAGGGCGAGCGGCGTCGATGCGCGGGTCAGGAGGTCGCGAGGGAGTCGAGATACTCACGCCACACGACGGCGTCGTGCACGGGGTCGCGGACCACGCTCGCTTCGATCCCGCCGAGGAGGTCGTCGAAGGTGACCCGACCGTTGCCGAGGTGGACGGCCATCGACATCGACTGCACGATCACCGAGATCGCTTCGGCGGTGCTCATCGTGCCCGACGGCGTCTTGTACTTGATCCGGCCGTCCTCGCTCTGGCCGTGGCGCAGCTCGCGGAACACGTTCACCACGCGCCGGATCTCGTCCGCCGGTGCCGAGGCCTCTGGAAGCGCCAGGGCTGCCCCGAGCTCAGCCACGCGCTGGCTGACGATGCGCACCTCCTCCTCGGCTGTGGCAGGGGTGGGCAGTTTGACCGTGTTGAACCGGCGGCGGAGCGCACTCGAGAGCTCGTTCACGCCGCGGTCACGGTCGTTGGCCGTCGCGATCAGGTTGAAGCCTCGCCTTGCCTGTACCTCGCTGCCCAGCTCGGGGATGGGAAGCGTCTTCTCGCTGAGCACCGTGATGAGGGCGTCCTGCACCTCGCTGGGCAGACGCGTGAGTTCTTCGATGCGCACGATCGAGCCCTGCTGCATCGCCCGGAACACCGGCGACGGCACGAGCGCGCTCGGCGACGGACCCTCGGCCAGCAGCCGGGCGTAGTTCCAGCCGTAGCGCACCGCCTCCTCCGCGGTGCCGGCGGTGCCCTGCACCAGCAGCGTGGAGTTGCCACTGATGGCCGCGGCGAGGTGTTCGCTGACCCAGGTCTTGGCGGTACCGGGGAGGCCGATCAGCAGCAACGCCCGGTCGGTGGCCAAGGTTGCGACGGCGGTCTCCATCAACCGGCGCGGGCCGATGTACTTCGGCACGACCACCGTGCCATCGCTGAGGGTGCCGCCGACGAGGTACGTGACCACGGCCCACGGCGACAGCCGCCACTGTGGCGGGCGTGGCCGTTGGTCGGTGCGCTCGAGGGCGGTCAGCTCGTGGGCGTACGCGAATTCGGCATGGGCGCGCACGACGTCGGCGTCGCCTGGCTGATCGATCGGCACCGAGGAGGCAGAGCGAGCAACAGAAGAGCCGTTGGAAGGGTTCGCTGGGGCGTTGTGTGAAGCGTCGGTCATGCGGGGTCACCACCTGCAGAATCGGGGGACGAGGAATCGGGGGACGGGCGTGACGGGGCGATCTGGGTGGGCGGTTCGTCGATCGCGTCGAACTCGCGGAGCATCTCCTGGCGGAACTCCGCCAGACCGAGCACCTCACGACGAGTGCGCTCCATCGCTGGATCGAAGCTGATCCGGGAGAGCTCGACCACGAGGGTGGGGAGCCAGACGGGATCGATCGCGGCAGCCGCGAGACGCATCTCTGGTGCCGTGGCCCACGTGGCCAGACGGTCGGAGAAGACGCTGACGATGCCGGTGACCACGGCGCCGCTGTCGGGCGGCTGCGGCGGCCGGGCAAATGCAGGCGCCGACGCTGCGGGAGCCGCCCCAGCCACCTTGACGCCCAATTCTGGCACCACTTCGGCCAACCATGACGCCCGACCGCCCGCCACGCGGCGAACTGCCGCGTCGAGCAACGGGTGGCGCCGCCCGCGTAGCAGGAGTGCCGGCAAGCACGCCCATGGCAGCTGGATGCCCGCTGCGTCGCATCGCTCGAACCACTCGGGCAGCAACAGATCGTTCTCACCCGAGAGGAGTCGACCCAGCCGTGCCGCACACGGTGCCGGGCATGGTGGTCGTTGATCGTCGGGAGCCACGGGCAGCGCCACGCGTGGTGGCGGCTCGGGGCAGGCACCGGCGCGTCGAGCCACCACCACCGCGGCAGCACGATCGAGCAGCGCGACCGCCGGGTCGCTCGCGTGCGCCCACGTGTCCCACCCGGGCAGCGGATCGGGTGCGGCACGACGATCGGTGCCGAGGACGCCAGCACTCACGAGGGCGGCCCATTCGTCGGTGGCGGAGGCGGCGAGCATCGATGCCGGCGCGGTCGAGGTCGCCGGCGCGGTCGAGGTCGGTGCTCCGACGGCCAGAGATCGTGCGATCGGATCGGGCACGTGGTCGGTCACAGCACGACCAGCCCGCCGTCGACCCAGACCGTCAGCGGCAACACGCCATCCGCACTCAACTCGCCCATCACCGTGATCGGTCGGCCACCGCTGAGGGCCACCATCTCGGCGAGTCGCCAGAAGCCTGGCACGATGGGTATCGCTCCGGTGCCGTCCGCGAGCGCCCAGCGTCCATTGCCGACCGGCAGCGGCACCACGCGCACGAGCCCGGGGAACCGTTCGAGCCATGGCTCGCGAGCCATCGCCCAACCGGCGGCACCCACGGCATCGGCGACGCTGCTCGGAACCGGTGCAGATGCGGATCGGCGCGGCACGTCGTGCACGCGCCCGACGAGCGCGCGCAGCGCGACTGCCCCCGGGTACCAATGCACGTCGGCCTCGAACTCGGTGGCAACGTGATGCTCCGTTGAGACCTCGTTGCCGAAGGCACCGAACGCGAGGAGCATCGCCCAGGTGGTGGCGATGGTGCCATCGGCCGCCGGCCCCTGTGCGGCGAGCCAGGTGCGCTGCACGGTGATCCTGTCCTCACGGACTCGACTCTCGCCGAGCACCGTCCATCGAGCGGTGGACGGCACACCCGCCAGCACGTCGTCCTTGTGCACCGTGAGTCCCGACGCCGCATGCACACCATCTGCCAGATCGATCGGCAACGTCGAGGTGCGCAATGCGCCCTGCGCGAGGGCATGCAGGACGGCCATCTCTTCCAGCACGTCCTCGTGCCAGCGGGCGTGCTGACCGACGCGCGACGCCACACGCTTGACGCGGTTGGCGAGGCCACCGCACTGGGCATCCACGAGTCGGGCGGCGAGACGTTCCCAGGTGTCGGCCTCGGCGAGCGCAGGCGCGGTGAGCCCGGTGCGCACCCGGTCGGCGAGCCACCGGTCGAGCTCCATCAGACCGGCACGCATGCGCTCAGCCCGATCGAGCTGACGCTGCTCGCGCTGGTGGTCGTTCCCCGGGCTGCGTACACCGGTGCGCACTCCGGCCGCATCGCCTTCGACGGCCACCTCGTCGTCACCGGCACCCTGCACATCGGGCACCTCCTCCTGGCGGCTGGCCGTGGGATGCCGATCGCGACGCTGCATCCACTGCTGGGCGAACGGCAGTCGCTTGGCCGGCGCCACGTGTTGTTGGGCGTGCATGAGGAGCAGGCCGAGACAGTGCTTGCACGGGACCTTGCGGCTGGGGCATGTGCACCGGAATGCCGGACCACGAAGGTCGATGGCCACCTCGTACGGCTCGGCGGAGGTGGCGATGTACTGACCCCATACGGCCTGGTCGTCGCACCCCGCTGCAGACCACGAGCCCGGATCGGCAGCTGTCGCGGCAGCCGCAGCCGCAGCGCGATCGGGCGCCAGCAACAGCACCTGCTCCGGTGTGGGACGCACGCTCATGACGACCGCCACGGTACCTCCGGGGTGCGCGGCTGTTCTCCCCATCAGGTGCCCGACCGGTGATCCGGCCATGATCCAACGACATGACCGACACGCAGCTGTGAGCAGGACGACACCGCAGCGCCGACGCGACGTGTCCGCCAGCGGCTACAACTGGTGCATGGCGCGCACGGTCGGCGGCAGCGCACGTGAGGCACGGGACTCGGCGACGAGGTGGCTCACGGAGCGAGCGATGGCGATCGATGCGAACGCGCTCGGCGACGCGCTCATGGCGGGCATCGACAAGGCCACCGAGGCCCGGTGGGACGCCGCGGTCGAACGTGCTTCCCAACTGCCCGGCGACGTACGCCCCCAGAAGGTGAAGGCGCTCACCGCCATGTTCGCCCGCGAACTCGCCACGGTCGGCGCCGCCACCGGCGCGGCTGCTGCAGCTCCCGCCGTCGGCACGGGAGCGTCGCTCGTCGCGGGAGTGGCCGAGCTCGGTTGGTTCACTGCACGATCTGGCGATCTCATCCTCACCATGGCCGCACTGCACGGCCGCACCGCGCCGACACTCGACGAGCGGCGGGCGTGGGTGCTGGCGGTGTTGATCTTCGGCAGCAGCGCCCGAGAAGGCTTCACGTCCGCCGCAAAGCAGTTCGGCCTCGAGCTCGAACAGCCGAACACACGGGTACCGCTCGCGACACTCCGAGCGATCAACGGACTGTTCGGCAACAAGCTGCTTCGTCGCTACGGGGCCAAGCGGGGTGCGATCGCACTCGGCACTGCCCTGCCCCTCGGAGTAGGAGCGGTGATCGGTGGCTCGGCGAACTACAGCGCGGTGAAGCTGTTGGCGAAGAACGCCGACCGCTTCTTCGCCAAGTTGCCGTACTCCACGATCGAGACGACGGCCATCGAGACCACCGGTCGCGAGACGCCCTGATCATCTGCCGGGTTCCGGCCACTCGCCCTCCCGGGGTGTTCCTTCGGTCACGGTGACATCCGACGCCGTCGCCCTTTCCGTGACGAGGGCTACTCTCGACCCATGGCATGGGGTGATGACGCAACCGATTCTCGGCTTCACGGGACGCAGATCGCTGAGAGCGTGCTCGACCTGATCGGCAACACACCGTTGGTGCGGTTGAAGCGGATCAGCGAGATCCACGGCATCCGATCGGTGCTGGCGATGAAGATGGAGACCACGAACCCGGGAGGCTCCGCGAAGGATCGGCCGGCCCTGGAGATGATCCTCGCCGCCGAGCGCGAGGGCCTCTTGCAGCCCGGAGGCACCATCGTCGAGCCCACCAGCGGCAACACCGGCGTGGGCCTGGCCATCGTTGCCGCCCAGCGTGGCTACAAGTGCGTGTTCGTGATGACCGACAAGGTCGCACCCGAGAAGGTGCAGTTCCTGCGGGCATATGGTGCCGAGGTCGTGGTCTGTCCGGTCGCTGTTCCTCCTGAGGACCCGCAGAGCTACTACAAGGTGGCCGAACGGCTCACTCACGAGCTGCAGGCGTTCCGACCGAACCAGTACGCGAATCCTCACAACCCGGCATCGCACTATGCGACCACCGGCCCGGAGATCTGGCGCCAGACCGGCGGTCGGATCACCCACTTCGTCGCCGGCGCCGGCACGTGCGGCACGATCACCGGCACGGCTCGCTACCTCAAGGAGCAGAACCCGAACATCAAGATCATCGCCGCCGACCCCGACGCGTCGGTGTTCTCCGGCGGCAGTGGGCGTCCGTACCTCGTCGAGGGTGTTGGCGAGGACTTCTTCCCGGCTGCCTGGGCACCGGATCTGTACGACGACATCATCCCCATCACCGACGAGCGCAGCTTCCTCACGGCACGCCAGGTGAGCAAGGAAGAGGGCATCCTCATCGGTGGCTCGGGTGGTATGGCCGTCGCTGCAGCGATCGACGTTGCCAAGGCTGCCGAGCCCGACGACATCATCGTGGTGTTCAACCCCGACTCGGGCCGCGGGTACCTGTCGAAGGTGTTCAACGACGACTGGATGGCGAACTTCGGGTTCGTGCGCGAGTGCGAGGAGTGTGTGGCGGCGGTGCTCGATGCCCGTGGCTCCACGCCGGCGCTGCTCTACGTGAACCCATCGCACACGGTGCGCGATGCGATCGAAGTGATGCGCACCAACGGCATCAGCCAGCTGCCGGTGTGCAAGAACACTCCGCCGTTCGCTGCCGCCGAAGTGGCAGGTTCGGTGGACGAGCTGGAGTTGATGGAGGCCGTGTACCGTGACCCGGCAGTGATGGGCATGCCGGTGGAACACGTGATGGGGCCCAAGCTGCCCACGATCGGCGTCGGCCAGAAGATGTCGCTCGCGGTCGAATTGCTCGACAGCTCGCCTGCGCTGCTCGTGCTGTCCGGTGGTCGGCCGTTGAGCGTGCTCACCCGCACCGATCTCCTCTCGTACTTCGAAGTGATCGCAGGAGCAGGACATGGGTGAACAGGAACAGCAGCAGGGCTGGGGGTTCGAGACCCGGGCCGTCCACGTCGGGCAGGCGCCAGATGCTGCGTCCGGCGCAGTGGTGGTGCCGATCACCTTGTCGACGACCTTCGCCCAAGACGGTGTTGGGAACCACAAGGGCTTCGAGTACTCGCGCAGCGGCAACCCCACCCGCGCTGCACTCGAAGCATGCGTCGCGTCGTTGGAAGGTGCGCGCCACGGCATGGCGTTCGCCTCCGGTCTCGCGGCCGAGGACAACGTGCTGCGACTCCTCTCCCCCGGCGACCGCGTGCTGCTCGGCAACGACGCGTACGGCGGCACGTTCCGGCTGATCTCCAAGGTGTGGGGCCCGCTCGGCGTCTCGTGGACCGCTGTCGACCTCACCGATGTCGATGCGCTCGCAGCGAACTGGCCGGCCGACACGCGCATGGTGTGGCTCGAGACGCCGACCAACCCGTTGCTCACCTGCGTCGACATCGAAGCAGTCGCCGCGGTCGCCCACGCACACGGCGCGACGACGGTGGTCGACAACACCTTCGCGACGCCGTTCCTGCAGACGCCGCTCGCACTCGGTGCCGACGTGGTGGTGCACTCGGCGACCAAGTACCTCGGCGGTCACAGCGATGTGGTGGGCGGCTTCCTCGCGTTGAACGACGACGAACTGGCGGACCGCATCCGATTCACTCAGAACGCTGCAGGCGCCGTGCCGGCGCCGTTCGACTGCTACCTCGTGCTGCGCGGTGTGAAGACGCTCGGCGTGCGGATGGACCGGCACTGCTCGAACGCACGGGCCGTGGTCGACATGCTCGTCGGTCATCCGGCCGTCGAGCGCGTGCTCTACCCGCAGTTGCCCGACCACCCCGGCCACGCCGCCGCCGCGAGGCAGATGCGCGACTTCGGCGGCATGGTGAGCTTCACGCTGAAGGGCGGCCTCGACGCCGCGCTCGAGGTGGTTCGCCACACCCAGATCTTCACCCTCGCGGAGTCGCTCGGCGCGGTGGAGAGCCTGATCGAGCACCCCGGCCAGATGACGCATGCATCGGCCGCGGGTTCACCGTTGCAGGTGCCCGACTCGTTGGTGCGCCTGAGCATCGGCATCGAATCGGCCAGCGACCTCGTCGCCGACCTCGAACAGGCCCTCGACCACATCTGACCGACGTCAGGCGGCCGTGGCGGTGGGCGGTGGTTCGATGCCGTACTCCCACGACTCGAAGGTCTGCAAGAGCCAGAACAGTGCGAACGGGGTGATCTCGGCTGCCTCCAGCCAGAACACGCGCTGATCCCAGTCCCACGCGAGCGAGACGGCAGCCGCGACGCCTGCGCCGGCCATGAACAGCGACAGTCCCCGGTACCAACGGCGGTACAGGGCCTGTCGGGGACCGATCGACGCCGCCGGGGCATCGGCCCCGAGGCGCTGGTAGACCCATGCGATCACGCCCGTCGGCCATCCGGCGTTCAGCAACACGGCGCACCAGATCGCGGTGAACATCGCGACCGCGGCGACGCCGTGGGCACGCTGCACGAAGCTGTCGATGTCGAGCAGGTACCAGGCGACGCCGGCGCCCAGCGCCAGCGCGCTGAGCGCGATGCCGACGGCGGTCGAGCGAGGCACCCGGCGCACCTGCTCCTGCACCCTCACCTTGCCCTGGCGTTGCGCGATGCCGTATGCGACCACGATCGCCAGCCCTGCGCCGACGAGGAGTGCTGGCACGTTGTTGCTCACCAGCGCGGCGGTGCCGATCGCCACCTCGTCACCGGTCCGGCTGCAGATCGTCGACGGCCTCGCCGTGGGCACGAACGCCACCACGGGCGCGAGCACACCGGCGAGGTTGAAGCAGAGGTCCTCGACCGGGTCGCGCCCCTTGAGCGCCACCATCACCACGCCCATCGCGACCAATGCGCCGACGAACACGGCGTGCACCGGTGTGTAGTAGTAGGCGCTGATCGAGCCCTGCATGCAACTCGCCTTGCTGCGCTCGATCAGCAGTGCCATGCCCAACGTCGCGACGAGCACCACGATCGACAACCGCAGGTAGCGGTACGACGCGATCACGTACTCGCGCGGGTTCCCCGGGTAGCTGTTCATCCACGTCTCTCCCATCCGTGACTGCCCGCCACCCGCGACACTACGCACCCCGGGCATGGGCCTCGACCGACGAGCGCCGACGAGCGATCGCACCCAGGCCGGCGATCGGCTCACACGGTCAGGTGGTGACGAACTCGCAGAGGATCGCGCCGGTCATGCCGGCTTCCGTCGCGGAAATCGCGGCGCACGCTGGAAGCAGGGGCACGAACGCCACTCGGCTGGCCATCGAACCGTCGATGCGCGACTCTTGGCCGCATGGACAACACAAGGGATGACGTCGTGCGGGTGCAGGTCGCCGTGGTGGGCGCCGGCTTCGCCGGCCTCCGGGCCGCCACACTGCTCGCCGAGAGCGGGATCGATGTCGTGGTGGTGGAGGCGCGCGACCGCGTCGGCGGCAAGGTCGAATCGCAGACCGACGAGCTGGGGTCGCTCGTCGATACCGGCGGGCAGTTCGTGTGCGACGACATGACCCACGTGCTCGACCTCGTCCGCGCACAGGGCAAGCAGCTGGTCGAGGTCGGCGATGGTCGGCCGGGGCACACGTTCTTCGGTGACCGCCCCACCGCCGACCCCGTCGAACTCGATCACCTCGAGGACGAGGGCTGGTCGGTGTGGGAGGAGCTCGACGAGCAGCCGCTCGACTCGTTGCCCGACACGTCGGCCGACGCCTGGCTGGTATCGCAGATCGACGACCCGGTCGTGCTCGAGGCGGCACGCGCCAGCATCGGCAGCATGCTGTGCATGCCCCTCGACCGCATCCCCGTGGCGAACGCGGCCCACGAGGCGCAGCGCACACCGCTCACCGTGCCCGAGCTGCAGTACATCGTCGCCGAGACGATCCACCGAGTCGCGGTCGACCTCGCCGCGTCGCTCCCCCGTCCGGTGCAGCTCGGGGTCGCCATCGAGCGGATCCGGTGCGACGCCACCGGGGTCACGATCGAAGGCCGCGGCCCGGCCGGCGAGGAGACGGTGCGTGCCGACCACGTGCTGCTCGCGGTGCCCCCTGCGGCCGTACCGCACCTCGAGTTCGTGCCACCGCTGCCGGACGCCCTGGCGGACACGGTGCGCGCCTACCGCGCCGGCGACGTGTTCAAGTTCCTCGTGCGGTACGAGCGTCCGTTCTGGCGACGCGACGACATCGGCCACACCCGGCGGTTCCTCCACCCGATCGGCCTGTACTGCGCCGAGGCCGGCCCGACGGAGGATCGACCGACGATCGTCGGCTTCGTCGGTGGCCGCGGCGCGTACGAACTGCACGACCTGAGCGCCGACGAGCGCCGACGGCTCGTGCTCGATCGGCTGGTCGAGGCATACGGGCCAGAGGCAGGAACACCGGTGTCGTTCCTCGAACGCGACTGGAGGCAGGACCGGTGGGGTGCCGGCGGCTACTGCAACGAGATCGTCGACCCCCACCATGCGCCACCGCACGCCGATGCGATCGGCATGCTGTGCGCAGGGGCCCCCGGCATCTCGTTCGCGTCGACCGAGCTGGCCGACGCGTTCCCGGGCTACATCGAAGGTGCCCTGCGCGCCGGTCGCTCCGCCGCCGAGACGATCCTTGCTCGCCTGCTCGTCTGACCGGGCGCCTCGCTCCACGGCCGGCCTGGCGCGACGAGGACCGGAGACGTCGCTCGTCTGCGCTGCGATCAGGTGGTGACGAACTCGCGGAGGATCGCGTAGGCCTTGTCGGTTTCGTCGCGGAAGACGCCATGACCGCTGTGGGCGAATCGCTCGAACTGCACATGTTCCGCGGGCAGGTGGGCGGCGATCTCCTCAGAGCACCACCGAGCCGCTCGAACTGGCCGAGCACCGCATCGAGGTTCCACCTGGCGACGGTGGAGCTGAGCACCACCTTGCCCGGGTGCTCGGGATGTCGACCGAGGTAGCGCTGGGCGACGAAGCCGCCGAAGGAGTTGCCGAGCACGATCGGCTTGTCGATCTCGAGCGCGTCACACAGCCGCACCACGTCGTCGGCCCACGTGTCGAGGTTCCACTCGTCGGGCGTGCGCCGATCGCTGCGCCCCTGCCCGCGGTGGTCGTACATCACCACCTGCGCCACGTCGCGCAGGAGGTGCATGCCCAGCTTGTACGTGGCGTGGTCCATACCCGGCCCGCCGTGCAGCAGAAGCAGCGTGGGCCGCTGCACCAGCTTCCCGTCGACCGGCTCGAGCCCCAGCCCGTCGACATCGACGTAGATCCTGACCCCACCACCGATGTCGATGCGCATGTCGTTGCTCCTACCTTCCGTCGTGGTTCGTGTCGATGTCGTTCGCGTTGCGCTGACGGCGGATCGCTGCCGCCATCAGCTCTGCCCGGCTACCGACACCCAGCTTTGCGAAGGCGTGCAGCAGGTGTGTCTTCACCGTCGCCCGACCCATCAACAACCGCTCGGCGATCTGCGGGTTGGTGAGACCGGCTGACACCTGCTCGACCACGGCGAGCTCGGTCGGCGTCAGGCTCCCCCACCCCACCGTCGACCGCACCCGTTCGCCGCGCATCCGGCGAGCCAGATCGACCGCCGCCGGCAGCATCAGACCGGCACCCTCGTCCCACCCGTCGTCGTCGCATGCGATCGCCGTCGCCTCGGCCACGTAACGGGCCCGATGGGCGAACCGGTACACGTAGCCCATCGAGTCACGGCCGGTCTGTGCCGCGGCGAGCAGCCGCGCCCCGTCGCGCACTCGGCCACCTGCGATCACCATCGACCGGATCGCCTCGAGCGAATCGACCGCGCTCGGCCACAACCCGTACTCGGCCGCCCTGACCAACGACCGGCGCGCCGACGCCAGCGCCTCATCGAGGTCGTCCGGCCACGCGCACTCCCCGAGCACGAGGTCGACCACGGTGTCGATGTACGGAGCGTCGATCCACTCGCAACCGTGCGCAGCTCGAGCGCATGCGTGCGAGCCGCCTCAAGGATCGTCGAGTGCGAGGTCGAGCTGAGCCAGGTACGAGCGACCCCGAACCGAGGCGAACAGATCCATGGTCGTCGCGGCCGTGCGACGTCGTGCCTCCACCAGATCGCCATCGATGAGGTGCGTGAGCGAATCGGCGAGGAGCCGGGTCGTCCTGAACGAGGCGGGCAGGGCGGCCGGGCGCAGCGGATGATCGCCTGCCCGAAGTGGTTGCCCTCGTCGCGCAGCTGTGCCTCACCGGTGTGCACGGCCATCCGCACCCCGAGCTCGGCGCCCTCCGGCCACACCTCGGCCGCCAGCGCTCGCTGTGCGGTGACCGCGGCGGCCACTGCGTCGCTCGCCCGCGAGAACGCCCCGACCACCGAATCACCGTCACCCTGTTCGACCGGGCGTACGCCGCCCGCATCGCTGATCGCCCGTTCGAGGATCTCGTAGTGGCGGGCGATTGCCATCGCCATCGCCTCGGGCTCGGCCTCCCATCGCTTCGTCGATCCCTCGACGTCGGCGAGCAGGAACGTGACGGTGCCCGTCGGCAACGCGAACGGTCGACCCTCGCTCCCCATCACGACGTCACCGTCGTCGCCGAGGAGCAGCGGAGGCACCGAACGCACGAGTGAAGGCGTATCCATGCGATGGATCATCTTCTCCCACCGTGTCGAGAACATCCACCAGGTGGTGGACCAATTCGACATACAACGATTCACCGCATCGCTACAGTGAGGCCATGAACGGTGCCACGTACAAGACGGCGGTGATGAAGATCTCACGCAACGGACAGATCTCGATCCCAGCCGATGTCCGAAAGCGGTGGAACACCGACCGCGTGATCGTGATGGACACCAAGGAGGGCCTCATCGTCAGGCCGTTCGATCCCGACTTCGTTCGCAACCTCCGCGGCAAGTACAGGCACCTCGTCACCGAGACGAGTGACGAGATGCGACGTGCGATCCGAGAGGAACAGGCAGAGCGGGAGGACGAGCGTGATCGTGCTCGACGCCTTCGCCCTTGAGGCGTACTTCACCGACGAGCCGGCAGCGGCACTCGTCGAAGGCGTGCTCGCCGACGGTGAACACGTCGTCATGAGCGCGATCAACCTCACCGAGGCCCTCGATCGGCTGATCCGAGTGCACGGCGCCGATCGGGTCGACCTGAGCGCCGACCTGCTCGGGCTCGGCCTCACGATCTCCGACGTCGATGTGTTCACCGCGTTCGACGCCGCAACGCTGCGAGCCGAGCACTACCACCCGACGATGCGGGCGGTCAGCGTGGCCGACTGTTGCGCCGCGGCGATCGCACTCGACCGCGACGCCGTGCTCGCCACCAGCGATCCGGCCTTGTTGGCCATGGTCCACGACGAGGGCGGCCGGTGGATGGCCCTCCCCGACAGCCGCGGCGAGACCTGGTCCCCCGAACAACCGCGATGAGAGATGAGCGCCGCTGGCGCCCCCTCATCACTCATCACGGTCTCGATTCACGCACGTGAGATGAGGGATGAGGGGCCGTGCGGCACTCATCTCTCATCGCGGTGTCGGTCGCCTGTAGGTTCGACGCATGGTTGGATCGATCCTCGGAACACGTGTGGTGCGGACGGAAGATCCCGAGCTGCTGCTCGGTGAGGTGCGCTACGTCGACGACCTGTCCGCCCCGGGCGGCCCGCTCGAAGGGGCACTGCACCTCGTGTTCGTCCGATCCGAACTCGCCCACGCACGCATCGCCGGCATCGACACCAGCGAGGCCCGCACCGCCCCCGGCGTGGTCGCCGTGCTCACCGCAGCCGACCTTGGGCTGCGCCCGATGCACGGCATGGCCAAGGTGCACGACGACTTCGCCCGGCCACCGCTGGCGGTCGACAAGGTGCGCTTCGTCGGCGAGGCGATCGCCGTCGTCGTGGCCGAGACTGCAGTGCAGGCCAAGGATGCCTCCGACATGGTGCTGGTCGACTACGTGGCGCTGCCGTCGGTCGTCGATCCCGAGCTCGCGTTCGACGACGGTGCAACCGTGATCTTCGATCTCCACGGCGACAACGTCGCATTGTCCACCACCGACACCGCTCAGCCCGACATCTTCGCCACGGCCGACGTGGTGGTGCGCGGGCGCTACGTGAACCAGCGAGTGGCGGTCGCTCCGATGGAGCCACACGGCGCAGCGGCGTACATCGCCGACGACGGGCGGCTGGTCGTCTACGGCAGCACGCAGATGCCGCACTTACTGCACGGCCTGCTGGCCCGCGCCCTCGGCATCAAGCCCGAGGAGTTGCGGATCATCACGCCACACGTTGGTGGAGGCTTCGGTGGCAAGGCAGGCCTCTATCCCGAACAGACCGTGGTGGCCGCCGTCACCAAGCGCCTCGGCCGCGCGTGCACGTGGATGTCGACCCGCAGCGAGGACATGCTCGCGCTCGCCCACAGCCGGGCCCAGGTGCAGTACGTCGAGCTCGGCTGCACCACCGACGGCACGTTCACCGGCCTGCGCGTCCACCTCGTCGGCGACGGCGGCGCCTATCCCGGCCTCGGCGCGTTCCTGCCCGCCGGCACCCGCCGGATGAGCAACGGCACCTACCGGTTTCCTGCGATCCAGTTCGACATCGCCGTCGCGGCGACGAACACCACGCCCACGGGCGCCTACCGAGGCGCCGGCCGGCCCGAGGCGACGGCCCTACTGGAACGAGCGGTCGACCAAGCGGCGCTCGAGCTGGGCATCGACCCGATCGAATTGCGCAAGCGCAACCTGCTGACCGACGACGTGTTCCCGTTCACGACCCTCACTGGAGTCACCTACGACACCGGCGAGTACACGACCCCGCTCGACGCCGCGGCACGCCATGCCGGCTACGACGACCTCCGTCGCGAACAGGCCGCCCGCCGCTCGCGCGGCGACCGCAAGCTGCTCGGCATCGGTGTGTCTTCCTACGTGGAGGTCACGGCCGGCGGGGGCAGCAGCGAGTACGGCGCCGTCGAGATCCATCCGGACGGCACGGCCACGGTGAAGGCCGGAACCTCAGCGCACGGCCAGGGCCACCAGACCGCCTTCGCGATGATCGTCAGCAGCCTCACCGGCATCGACGTCGACAGGATCACGCTGATCGCGGTCGACACCGATCTCGTCCGTTCCGGCGGTGGCACCGGCGGCTCGCGCTCGCTGCAGCTCGGTGGTTCAGCCGTGCTGAGGGCGACGGAAGCGATGGTCGACAAGGCGAAGAAGCTCGCCGCGCGGCTGTTGGAAGCCGACGAAGCCGACATCGTGGTCGACACCGTGGCCGGCACGATCGGCGTGGTCGGCGCGCCTGCGACCGCACTCGACTGGAGCGCACTCTCTGCCGCCGCAGCCGAGGCCTCCGGCACCGACGACGACCCTGTCGATCACGAGGACGGCACGCTCGGCCTCGCCGCTCAACTCGACTTCGACCAGGCCGACGCGACCTTCCCGTTCGGCGCACACATCGCCGTCGTCGAGGTCGACCACGACACCGGCAAGGTCACGCTCCTGCGCCACATCGCCGTCGACGACTGTGGCACGGTGCTGAACCCACTGCTCGTGGAAGGCCAGCAGCACGGTGGTGTCGCATCCGGCGTGAGCCAGGCGCTGTACGAGCAGGTGCACTACGACACCGACGGCAACCCGCTCACGGGCAACTTCATGGACTACGCGTTTCCGTCAGCGGCGGAGTTCCCGAGCTTCGAGGTGCACAGCACCGAGACCCCCACGCCGCTCAACCCGTTGGGCGCGAAGGGCATCGGCGAGGCGAGCACCATCGGGAGCACGCCCGCTGTGCAGAACGCAGTGATCGATGCGCTCGCCCACCTCGGTGTGCGCCACATCGACATGCCGTGCACGAGCGAGCGGGTGTGGCGCACGATCCGCGATGCCGAAGCGGGCACCCTGGCGGATCCGTGGCGCGACCCCCCGGCGATCTTCGCCAGGCTCGCCGCAGGCCAAGCCGTCGACGAAGCAGGCCTCAGCGCCGCCGAAGGCATCTGACCCCGAGTCCCACACGCCCACCCGAGTCCCACGAGTCCGGTCCGAGTGCCACGTGCCACCCCGGGGTGGTCGCTGGCACTCGGATCGCGTGTCGATGACGTCGACCGTCGCTCTCAACGATGGTCGCCATAGGGTGAACCAATGATCCGACGACGGGGCAACGACGTGTGCTGGTGCGGGTCGAAGCGGAAGTACAAACGGTGTCACGGCGAGTTCCGCGCACCGATCGAGCCGTTGCGACCCGGGAAGGTGTCCCCGCCGCGGCCCGTGCCGGATGACATCGAGCGCCCCTGGTACGTGCGTGACGGCGACACCCGCCCCGATCGGGCGTCGGTGCAGATCATCGACGACCCCGACGAGTTCGCCCGATTGCAGCATGCGTGCCGCGTGGCTGCCGAGGTGCGCGACACAGTCGGCGCCGCAGTCCGTGTCGGCATCACCACCGACGAGCTCGACGCGATCGCCCACCATGCGTACGTCGAGCGCGGCGCCTACCCGAGCACGCTGCACTATCAGCACTTCGCGAAGTCGATCTGCACCTCGGTGAACGAGGTGGTGTGTCACGGCATCGGCGACGACCGGCCGTTGCGCGACGGCGACATCGTGAACGTCGACGTCACCGCGTACATCGGCGGCATGCACGGCGACTGCTCGGCCACCTACACCGTCGGCGAGGTCGCGATGCCCGTCGCCTCGCTGGTCGACGACCACGCGTGAGGCGATGCTGCGCGGCATCGACGCGATCCGCACCGGCGAATCCCTGGCGCTGATCGGTCGGGCCATCCAACCGTTCGCCTACTCGCGCGGGCTTGGGCGTGGTCGCCGACTACGGCGGCCACGGCATCGGTCGTCACTTCCATGCCGCGCCGCACATCGACCACGTCATCCAACCGGTCACCCACCTCGCGGTCGATGGCCTGACGTTCACCGTCGAACCGATGCTCACCGCGGGCACGCCCGAGCACCACGAGTGGGACGACGGCTGGACCGTGGTCACCAACGACCTGCTGCCGACGGCGCAGTTCGAGCACACCGTCATCGTCCGCGACGGCCGAGCCCACATCCTCACCGCCTGAAGTTCCGTGAGCCACACGCCGCGTGTCGCGGCGTCGCAGTCACGAACAACAGGGTTCCGTGAGCCACACGCCGCGTGTGGCGGCGTTTCGCTCACGGAACTCAGGTGGTCAGGACCTCGGCGAACAGGGTGAGGGCGGCAGCGGCGAAGGCGACCATGTTGGGTTCGCGCTGGTCGATGCCGGTGAGGATGTGGCGGGTCGACTCGGTCGGACCGGCGACGGCGAGCCAGCAGTGGCCGGCCGGGTCGCCGTACGGGTTGGGCGGTCCGGCAGCGCCGGCCTCACCGATCCCCCATGTGGCCTCGAGCTTCACCCGGCACGATCGGGCCAGGTACTGGGCGAACACCTCGGTCGCGCCGCGCATCTTGTGGGGCATCTCGATCGCACCGAACATCCAGGCCATGCTCGCCTGGCGGGTGTACACCACGGCACCGCCCAGGTAGTACGCCGACGCACCCGGCACCGACAGCAGCGCGGCGGAGATCAGCCCGCCGGCCGATCCCTCGGCGACGGCCACGGTCTCACCCCGCTCGCGCAGCAGGGCGCCGATCGCTCGGGCCGGCCCGGTCAGTTCATCGCTCAACATCGGTGCTCTCCTCGGAGTCGGTCGCCTGCCGGACGATCGTGTCGAACAGGCGCACGCCCGTCTCGATCAGTTCGTCGGGGAAGTCGTAGTTCGGGTTGTGGATCGGGTGGTGGTCGTCGCCGGCGCCGAGCAGCACCAGGCAGCACGGGAACCGCTCGGTGAACAGACCGAAGTCCTCCCCACCGCGCAGGCCGACCTCGGGAGTGACCACGTCGAACCCGCACGTGCGCGCGGCTCGGAGGACGCGCTCGGTCACCTCGGGATCGTTCATGTTGGCGAAGAAGTCCTCGACCACCTCGGTGTCGACCGCCAGACCATCTCGGGCACCGAGCGACTCGGCCAGTCGCACGATCCGCGCCTGCAGGTCGGCCAGCCCGTCGTTGGCGACGGTCCGGATGGTGAGGTGCACCTCGCCGTCGCCGGCCGACACGCCGTACGCGACCGACCCGATCCGCACGTGGATCGGCGTGATCAGTCGGAACTCCGGCGACGTGATGTCGTTCACGTTCAGCTCGTCGCAGCCGCGCAACAGATCGGCGATGGCGAGCGACGGGTTCTCGCCCTTCTCCGGCTCGCTCGCATGAGCGGTCCGACCGCTGAACCGCACGACGATGCTGCGCACCGCTGCGGTGATCGAGCCCGGTTTGACGACCAACGTGTGGAGCGGGAACCCCGGCATGTTGTGGATCGCCACACCGAAGTCGGGCCGGATCGCATCGAACGCCGGATCGGCCAGCACCGCCGCCGCGCCCGTGCCCGTCTCCTCGGCCGGCTGGAACAGCAGATGCACGACGCCACGAGCGGGCCGGCGCTCGGAGAGGCGCTGCGCCAATCCACACACCATCGCCATGTGCCCGTCGTGCCCACACTTGTGCGAGACGCCGTCGATCGTTGACGAGTGACCGTCGACTCCGTGCTCGACGATCGGCAGGGCGTCGAGCTCGCTGCGGAACAGCAGCACCGGACCGGGCACCCCGCTGTCGAAGGTGGCCACCACACCCGTGCCGGCGATGCCCTCGATCATCCGATCGGGACCGAGCGGCCGGAGGAAGCGGACCACCCGCTCCGCTGTGCGGTGTTCACCATGCGACAACTCGGGATGACGGTGCAGTTCGCGTCGGAACGAGACGAGGGATTCGGTGGCGGCCTGCACGCTGCCGAGACTACGGCCACCCGTCACTCGGTGACCGGGCCGGGCACCGGCGAACCATCTCGGTACCGAGGACAGGCGACGACGTCCGTCCGAGCCGGGCCGACCTCAGAGCGCCTCCTGCACCAGATCGCGGGCCCCGTCCCGGTCGTGCACGAAGGTGAGGGCCAAAACCCCCAAGCGTGGATGTTCGTCGCGGTAGAAGCGTTCGAAGGCGTCGAGATCGCCTGCGTCCCCCACCGTCTCAGTCACCGCAACCCGATCCATGCCGTCCACACGAACGACACCGCCGATCGGTTGACAACGACACGCAGCAACCGATCGCACATCGCTGCCGCCCGCCGCGGCGAGGCGCTGAGAGAGCCATCACACGTCCTGCTCGACGCCCGCACGGACCACATCTGGTCGTGGGTCTCGGCGACGCATCCGTAGCGACAGCAGGCCGACGACCGGCGACCGGCACGGTCACACGCCGCCGTCGGCCAGGATCGTGGACGCGGCCCGGGCACCGCTGCGCAGTGCACCCTCCATGTAGCCGCACCATTCGTCGGTGTGCTCGCCTGCCAGCACCATGCGCCCGTGCCGAGCGCGCAGTAGCGGCCATGCGGGCACCAGTTGGCCGAGGCCGTACGTGACGTACGCACCCAGCGCGAACTCATCGTCGGTCCAGTCGGTGATCACCTGCTCGCGAGCCAGTCCCTTCGAGCCGGGGAAGATCCGCTCGATCTCGGCCACCACGCGGTCGCCGATGTCGGGCAGCGACATCATCGCGGCACCGTCGTTCGACGACAGCAGGGCCGTCATCACCCCGGCGTCACCCGCCTGACCGTCGGTGGTCTCCCACAGCTCACCCCACGCACGCTCGGTGCGCACCGAGCCGTCGCGGCCGTAGTCGAGCCACACCCGCCGCCCGAACTGCACGCTCACCTTGCCACCGATGCCGTACCCGGGCCGGCTCAACTCGGGCGGGATGTCGTTCCACATCCGCCCGAGCACCGGCAACGGCACGGTGACGACGAGGTGGTCGGCGGTCAGCCGCTCCCCGGTCTTCAGCACCACGGCGCCTTCGTCGGGTTCGACGATCGCGACTGCGGTGTCGAGCCGCACCCGATCGCCCAAGCGATCGGCGAGACCGACCGCGAGCTGATCGTTGCCCCCGACGATGCGATGGCCCTCGAACCCGTCGCCCGACACCTCGTGCAGCGCGGTCATCCACGCCGCCATCAGCTGGCTCACCTCGTCGGGAGCGAGCATGTACTCGGTGCGGATGTCGCGGCCGATCACCACCCGTGCCACGAGCGACAACCCCAGCGACTCGACGACGGCGCTCAACGGCAGACCGTCGAGCTCAGCCGAACGAGGACCTGCCGGATCGACGATGTCGACCATCGCGGCGAGCTCAGCCATCGCGGCCTCGAACCGCTCGAGGTCGAGGGCGAGGCTGTGGTGCAGCTTGAACGGGGCCGAACGACCGCCCATGTCGAGCAGCCGACGACCGTCGTCGCGCCCGCTCGGCACGTCGCACAGCTCGAGACCGAGCGACGCTGCCAGCGCCAGCACCTCCCGATGTGCACGGTCGACGAACTCCGCACCGCGCTCGGCCCACTGCCCGTCCGCGAACCGATGACTCCATACCCGGCCACCCACGCGAGAGCGTGCTTCGAGCACGATCGGCTCACGCCCCGCCGCCACCAGATCAGCAGCGCAACGGAGCCCGGCTAGCCCGGCACCCACCACGACCACGTCGTAGTGGCTCATCTCGCAGCCTTCACCGGAACAGCGTCCCCTGCTCGTGCTTCACCAGTCTCGGCGTCCCTGTCCACGGCACGTAGTTGTCCATGAACACCCACGAGCGACGATGGATCGCCGACGGCCCGTATCCCTGCAGCGCCGCCTTGTGTACCGGGCACGGGTAGCCCTTGTTGGTGTCGAAGCTCCAGTGCGGATAGTTCGTCGACTCCAGGCGCATGAGCCGGTCGCGGGTCACCTTGGCCAGGATGCTCGCCGCGGCGACCGACAGACAGTGCAGGTCGGCCTTCACGCGCATCTCCACGTTCGGCACGTGTGGTGCGACGAAGTTCCACTTGCCGTCCACCACGGCCACGTCGGGCCTCACACTCAACTGCTCGATCGCCCGACGAGCCGCGAGCTTCTGCGCAGCCGCCATGCCGAGGTCGTCGCACTCCTCCTGACTCGCCGCACCGACGGCCCAGGTGATGCACCACTCGGCGATCCGGTCGAACAGGAACTCACGGTTGGCCTCGGTGAGCATCTTCGAGTCGCGAACGCCGTTCACCCGCTTGTCGCGAGGCAACACCGCGGCACCCACCATCAGCGGCCCGGCCCACGCTCCGCGTCCGACCTCGTCGATGCCGACGACGACGTCGTGGCCGCGCGCCCACATCTCCTTCTCGATCGTGCGGGTGGGGGCGCGTCCGGCCATCGGCAGCAGTCTGTCCCGGAGGTGTCGACGGGTTGCGACTCAGCGCAGGATGAGACGGGCAGGCCCCGCGGCCACCTCGCCCACCCGCCACCACCGGATGCCGGTGACGCCGCTGACGAGCCGCTCGGCCACTGCCGGGTCGACAGCAGCCAACAGCCCGCCCGAGGTCTGCGGGTCCATGCACAGCGCCTCGCCCTCGGCCGATGCGGTGCTGTCCATGTTGCCCTGCACGTATTCGCGGTTGCGCGGATCGCCACCAGTGCGCACTCCACGCTCGGCAGCCTCGCGAGCACCCGGGTACGCCACGATCGTGTCGGTGTCGACCACCACCTGGACAGCACCTCGCTCGGCCATCTCCCAGGCATGACCCGCCAAGCCATAGCCCGTCACGTCGGTCACCGCGTGCACCGCATCTCCGAGCTCTTGCAGGTCCTCGCTGGCGCGACGGTTGAGCCGCTTCATGCCCGAGATCGCCTCGGCCTTGTCGTCTGCAGAGCCACCGGCGAGAACGAGCGCCGTGCCGATCGGCTTCGACAACACCAGCACGTCACCCGGCTTGGCGCCGCCCTTGCGGAACACGCGGTCGGGGTGCACCACGCCTTGCACTGCAAGGCCGAAGATCGGTTCCGGGTTCCGGATCGTGTGCCCACCGGCGATCGTGCCACCGGCCTCGGCCACCACCTCGGCGGCAGCGTCGAAGATCGCGACGATCGCCTCACGCGGGAAGTGTTCGGGGAACGCAGCGATGTTCACCGCGATCGCCACGCGCGCCGCCCATCGCGAACACGTCGCTGCAGGCGTTGGCGGCAGCGATCGCACCGAAATCCGCCGGGTGATCGACGAGCGGCGGGAAGAAGTCGGTGGTGCTCACGAGTGCAACGTCCGGGGCCACCTGATAGATCGCCGCGTCGTCGAACGGGGCGAGGCCCACGAGGAGTGAGGGGTCGGCGCCCGCCGGCATGTCGCGCACCAGGTCGGTGAGCAGTGACGCACCCCACTTGGCGGCGCACCCGCCGCACGACGTCCACTCCGTGAGGCGGAGATCGGCGAATGGATCGGCGGCATCGACGGGTGCGGCCGGCGAGGCATCGGTGGCGGTCATGCCCGACAGCCTACGAGCGCACGACCGTGCAAGCTGCGGCGAGGCCGAGCGCGACACGCGGTCGCATCTCAGCTCGGCGACCTCGGAGAAGCGTCGTCGACAAGGCACTGATCAGGACTCTGTTTTCGCAGCCGGAGGTGCCAGGCGGTAGACCGGCCACGCTCCGCCGCTGCCACCGCCGCTGCCACCGCCGCTGCCACCGCCGCTGCCACCGCCGCTGCCGCCACCGCCGCCACCACCGAGGGGAGCCGGCCTCTCGCGTACGATCGGCCGGTATGTATCGCCTCGGCCCCTACGAGTTCACGGACACGGATGCAGCACGCACGATCGCCAACCTTCCGGCCATCTGGAGCGAGATGGTGCTCGGCCGAGACGCTGACGTCGTGGCCCACCTGTGGCCCGATCTGGAGGGTGAGGTGGCCGAGGTCCTGCCCCGCGCCTGGGCTGCGATGCTCGCCGCCGGCCCGGCCATGCGGGCCGCCGGTCAGCTCCCCACCCGATCCGAGGGCGTCGTCGTCCAGTTGAACCGCAGCGACGGTGGAGTGCCCAAGACACCGGTCGACTCGGTGGACGTCGGTTGGCGGGGTGTGTCGGGTGATCGCCAACGCAGCCGCGAGCATCACGGCCGCCCCTGGCAGGCGCTCTGCATCTGGTCGACAGAGGTGATCGACGCGTTCGCCACCGACGGCCATCCGATCGCTGCGGGCTCTGCCGGCGAGAACGTCACGATCAGCGGCATCGACTGGGCGATCGCGCGCCCGGGCACCCGTCTGCAACTCGGGTCGGTGCTCTGCGAGGTGAGCGCCTGGGCGTTGCCGTGCAAGCACAACCGGGCTTGGTTCAGCGACGGCGACTTCAACCTGATGCACCACGAACGCGGACCCGTGAGCCGTGCCTACGCCACCGTGCTCGAGCCCGGGAGGATCTCGACCGGGGACCACGCAATACTCGAGCCATGACGTTCTCGGCCATCGCGATCTCCGGCAGCCTTCGTGCCGACTCCTCCAACACCGGGCTCGTCCGTCTCGCACGGCAGATCGCGCCCAAGGAGCTGACGATCGAGTTCGACGAGGCGCAGAACGCGATCCAGGCGCTCCCGTTCTACAACGAAGACCTCGAGGCCGATCCGCCGGCGGCGGTGTTGCACTGGCGAGAGCTGGTGGCGGACGCCGACGCCGTGCTCATCGGTATGCCCGAGCACAACTTCAGCCCATCGGCCGTGGCGAAGAACGCGATCGACTGGCTCACTCGCCCGCCCGGCGAGCACGCCCTCAAGGGCAAGGTCATCGCGATGATGACGAGTGGAGGGATGGGAGGCGGCTCACGCGTGCAGCCGCCGTTGGCGCTGATCCTCGGCTACCTGGGCAACACCATCATCGATGAACCGGCGATCAACGTGAAGATGGGTCAGACCCGCATCACCTCCGACGGCTCGACCGACGACGAGATCACCGAGCTCGTCCGCCTGAAGCTCGCCAACGTGCTGGCCGCGCTCCAGGCCCGCTGAACCGTCCACCCAGATGCGCGCCGTCCTGTTCGAAACCTTCGGTGGGCCCCTCGACATCGTCACGCTCGCCGACCCCACCCCGCCGCCCGATGGCGTGGTGCTGCGCGTAGAGGCCAACGGCATCTGCCGTAGCGACTGGCATGCATGGCAGGGTCACGACCCTGACATCGTGGTACCGCACGTCCCTGGGCACGAGCTCGCCGGTGTCGTCGAAGCGGTCGGCCCGCGGGTTCGCCGCTGGAAGGTCGGCGACCGCGTGACCGTGCCGTTCGTGCTCGGCTGCGGCGAGTGCCCGCGGTGCATCGCCGGTCAGCAGCAGGTGTGCGATCACCAGTACCAACCAGGATTCACCGGCTGGGGCTCGATGGCCGAGTACGTGGCGCTCCCTCGCGCCGACCTCAACCTCGTCGCGCTCCCTGAAGCCTTGGGTTTCGCCGATGCAGCCAGCCTCGGCTGCCGCTTCGCCACGTCGTTCCGGGCAGTTGCCCATCAGGCCCGCGTGGCCCCGGGCCAGTGGCTCGCCGTGCACGGCTGCGGTGGCGTGGGTCTCTCGGCGATCATGATCGCCACCGCGCTCGGCGTGCGCACAGTGGCAGTCGACGTCGACGAGCAAGCGCTCGTGATGGCAGCCGACTTCGGCGCCACGCACACCGTCGACGCCCGCACCACCGACGCCGCAGCAGCGATCGTCGAACTCACCGGCGGCGGAGCGCACTCATCGATGGATGCCGTTGGAACCACCGCGACATGCCTCGCATCGATCCACTCGTTGCGCACCCAGGGCCGCCACGTGCAGGTGGGCCTGATGGTCGGAGACCATTCATTGCCGCCGATCCCGATGAGCCTCCTGCACAGCCGTGAGATCGAGCTGACCGGCAGCCATGGCATGGCAGCGCACGCCTACCCGCGGATGCTGGCGATGGTGGCCGGCGGCAAGCTCGACCCCGCCCGTCTCGTCACCAGCCGGCTCACCCTCACCGACGGCATGGACCACCTCCGCCGGATGCACGAGTATCCCGGTGTCGGCATGGCCGTCGTCACCGACATGACCCGCTGAGGGCAACTCCTCGGGCCGCACATGACGACGACGGTGGCTTCGGCTCGCATGCCGGCTCCAGGTTCCGTCACTCGCGATGATCTCCCGTCACGCGAGGAGCTCGAATTCGTCGCCGAGGTGCACCTCCACATACTCGTGCTGGCACGGGTGACCAATGAGCACCCAGGCGCGTGAGTCGCCGTCGGCGCGCAACTCGGCGATCATCGACGCGGTCGTGTCCTCCACCGGATTGCCGACAGCGTCGGTGGCATGCATGCATACGCTCCAGCCGTCGAGCGCACACGAATCGTGCGACCGCAGGTGTGCCGCGAGCGCGTCGAAGGTGACGGGCCGACGAGCGAGCACGGCCGTCGAGGCGCTCCACCGCGGATCGACGAGTTGCGCGACCGGCTGCCGCGGGTGCCGGTGCACGGCGTCGAAGTCGGGGATCGTCGTGCGGTTCGAGATCGCCCGGGCACCGATCACGCGCTCGGTCGCCCATTCGCGCCCTGACGTCTCCAGCACGTACGCGTCGGAGGCATCGGCAACCAGAAAGCTGCTCCAATACGCCTTCGCGCCTCCGCTGGCCATCCGGGTCGTGGCCCGTGCCGCCCTGACCGTGGTGCCCGAGCAGCCACGTGATCACGTCGATCGCTTCTGCGGCCGAGCTCGCTCGTTCGAGACCGAGGCGCACCAGGTCCATTCCGATCAACGCTGACGGCGCCGACCGAGGGTCGAGTGTGGTGTAGATCGCCTCGTTGCCGATCGCCACGCCCGCATCGTTCAGTCCGTGCTCGGCGCCCCAGCACCAGCGAGGTACCGACAGCAGGCAACCGTGGGTCGGCCCGGCGAAGGCAGCTACCTCGATGTGCGTCGCACGTGTGACCCCGTCATCGACACGGGGCGCGAACCAGCGCACGTCCTGAGCTTCGCCTGGTGGACGATCGCTGTTCTTGGCGAACAGGGTGGCCCCCGACGCCGTCGCCGACGGCAACGCCACCAAGGCATCGCACATCAGTTGAAGGAGATGCCGTCCGCCGGCGGCTCGATCGGAGATGCCTGCTCGTCGTGACTCGTGATCAGCGACGCGCCTGCGGGTGCGGGCCACAGAGCCTCGCCGGTGCGTTCGGTGGTGCTCCAGCCGGGCGCAGCACCCGACGAGGTGAGCGTCACGGCCTCGCCGGTGCACTCCCACAGCAGGGCCGGGCGCGCACCGTGCCACCGCAGCGCGAAGGACACCTCCGACGCCGGTCCGGTGGGCACGCCGTACACCTCGAAGTTCTGACCCAACCATGACGTCGGGACGCCGCTCGGGAACAGATCGGTACCGGATGCGATCGCGCGCTCGAGCTGCGCGATCCCACGCACTCCCTCCACGACGGCCGGCACCGACCCCGGTGCGACACCCGCGGTGAGCACGCGGTTACGCACCTTCCGCAAGTCCTTCGTCGCGCGACGCTCGTCGGCAGCGAGGCACACTCGTTCGGCCGCGTCGAACGCTCCGGCGATCAGCGGATCGCTGTGGCGAGACGCCGAGCGCGGCCACTGCGTCCACCACCTCGGGCATCCATGGATCGGCGATGCTGCCCATCCGCACGAGGTCGGCCACGCCGAGGAGGAACGCCACGGGATCCTTGACCGCATCGGTCGGGCCGTCGAGCATCAGCTGGCACCGGTCACGCACCACACACGACGACATCGTGGTGTCTGGCAGCAGGAGCCTGCTGGCCCGCTCTGCCGCGGCCAGCCAGCCACGAACCACCTGCGTCGCCGGCGGCAGGCCGGGCGGTAACTGGCCCGAACGCGCACCTGCGGTCGTCTGATCGTGCGCGATGGCGACGGTGAGCGTGGCGCGATGACCGATGGGGAACGCCACCGTGCCCGTCGGCAGGTCGAGGCCCTGCAAGGGCATGTCTGCCGGGGGTCGCTGGGACAACAGGGTCGCTCCGACGAAGGCAACCGCGATCGGCATCGGCGAGTCGTTCTCCACCTCCACGATCGTCACGCCACCGTGGTCGGCAACGGCGTAGACCCGTTGCACGGCGTCACCGTTGGGGATACGCACCCGAGTCTCCACCACGGGCGTGCCTTCCACGAGCGACTGGCGCACCGTGGACTCGTCGGCCGGTACGTACCAACGGTCGTCGGCAGCCACGAACCAGTCGAGTGTGCCGAGGCCGTCCCACTGCTGGACGGCACCCCACGGAGCCACGGTCGCGCGCCACTCGCCGCCGAGCACACCGATCGTGGGCGGTTGCGCCACGGGCGCGCCGAGAGAGGTCGGTGCTGCGGTCACGGTCGGTCGACCTCACTCCTGCGCGAACACTGCTCGACGGCCGTCACGGCGCCGAACGGCGTCGCGCTTGCGTCGCTCACGTCGACGATCTGCTCGGTGATGGGCATCTGCACACCGTAGCGACGGGCGAGCTCCAGCACACCGGACGACTCTGAGCGGAGGCGCTCGCGAGCGTGGGGCGATCGACACCCTGTGCGTACCATGAGCGCCGTGACCGTGGAGCGCCCCCAGACCAGCTCGCTCGAGGGCAGCGCGACCGATGCCGTCGTCCTCGTACCGATCAAGGCGTTCCACTTCGCGAAGGGACGGCTCGAGCCCGCCCTCGACGCCGATCGTCGCGATCGACTTGCCCGCTGGACCGCCGAGCGGGTGCTCGCCGCCGCAGGCGACGGCCCTGTCGCCGTCGCGTGCGACGACCACGCGGTTGCCGATTGGGCACGCGAACACGGAGCGCTGGTGCTGTGGCAGGAGGGCCTCGGTCTGAACGGTGCCGTCGACCATGCGGTCGACCAGCTCAGAGAGATCGGACACCACCACGTGATCGTCGCTCATGGCGATCTGCCCTGCCCGTCGACGCTCGCGATCTTCGCCCGACGCAACACCGTGGTGCTCGTCCCAGACCGGCGTCTCGACGGCACGAACGTGCTGTCATTTCCGATCGCAGCAGTCGACTCAGGTCTGCGCGCCGCCTACGGAGGTGGCTCGTTCCGTCGCCACCTCGGGCTCGCACTCGGCACGGGGTATGCGGTCGAAGTCGTACGTGACCGGTTCCTCGCCCTCGACATCGACCACCCCGTCGACCTCACCCACCCATCTCGTGAAGGACGTCCTCCCCGCATGGCTGCGAACGAACCCGGACAACCCGTTCCCGATCCGCTGACACCGTCGTTCAGCCGCGACCTCGACGTGCCGTCGTCGGCGCTCGCGATCGGTGCACATCCCGACGACGTCGAGTTCGGCGCCGGCGGCACGCTCGCGAAGTGGGCGGCCGCTGGCTGCGTCGTGCACCACCTCGTGTGCACCGACGGCTCGAAGGGCACGTGGGACGTCGTCCGCCGACACCGATGCGCTCGTCCGCCGACGCCAGGACGAGCAACGCGACGCGGCACGCCGTCCTCTCGGGTCGAGCGCCGGTGAGGTGGTGTTCCTCGGCGAGGTCGACGGCGAGCTCGACAGCTCGCTCGCGCTTCGTGGCGCAGGTGGCGAAGGTGATCCGCCAGCTGCGCCTCGAGGTGGTGCTCGGCCACGACCCGTGGAAGCGCTATCGGCTGCACCCCGATCACCGTCATGCCGGGCTCCTGGCATGCGATGGCGTCGTCGGCGTCACGCGACCCGCACTTCTTCAAAGAGCACGGCATCGCTCATCACCGCCCCGACACGCTGTTGCTGTGGGAGGCCGACACTGCCGACCACGTCGAGGACGTGACCGGATTCGTCGATGCGAAGCTCGAGGCGCTCGAGGCGCACGAGTCGCAGTTCGAGAGCACGATGAAGGCCAACCGACGCCGCTCAGATCGACGCGTTCCGACGATCGGCATCCGTCGCGCGCCTGGCCGGACTTGGTGCCGCGCATGGCGTGGCGTCGGCTGAGGTGTTCAAGCGGATCAGCGACCTGTAGTCGGTTGCGAGCGTTCAGCCGAACTGGCCGGGCTGTCGCCCAGGTCCAGGATCACCGGCGAATGCCTGAGCGATCGACATCCACTCCTCGGCGGCCGCAGCCGTGGATCTCGAGCGCCGTGTCGGTCGCGATGGCGACGCTGCGTGACGACAAGGCAGAAGTCGAGCATCGGGCCACGCACCGAGTCGGTCGCCGCCGGCGAGCCCCAGGTGTCGCGTCTCGCCCGACGGCGTGCGTGAGCGCGACGTGGACGTCGGCTTCGGGCATCGGCATCGATCGGATCGCATAGCTGAACGGCCGGGCGCGCACGCCGATGTGGGCGACGTGGCGGAGCCGATCCGTCGGCTCGACGCGCGACACCAAGACGCGTCGACACGTCCTGGCCGTGCGCCCACGTCTCCATCAGCCGCGCCGTGATGAACGAACGAGCACCCATCGCCGGGCCGTACCACGGCACCCGCGGTGGACGGCATCGACGCGACGTGCGGCATCGATGCAGCTGCGCCCGATCGACGCGCCACGCGTTCGAGCATGTTCGGCCCCGGTGATCGCTCGGCCGGATGCGACCGATGCCTCGGTACCACCCGCCGCCATGAGCCGCTGCGGCATCGGCGGAGAACTCGTCCGGATCGGTCAGTCGCCATCAGCGCCCGCTGATCGAAGAACCAGAGGTGGCTCACCTGATCGCGGACGGTCCATCCCGGCGACGCCGTTGCGAGTCCCCACTGCGCCTCGTCGAGTCCGGCCGACCAATGCATCGAGCGACGGCGTGCTCCTCGACGAGGTCGTCACAGATGCGGTCCATGCGTGCATTGTTCGTCGCGACAGCGTGCTCCACCGAACGCGAACGAGGAGCCCGCAGGCCCCTCGTCACGACGCTCCGAGTGCTCGGGGCAACTCACTTCTTCTTGGCAGCAGCCTTCTTGGCCGGAGCCTTCTTGGCCGGAGCCTTCTTGGCCGGTGCAGCCTTCTTCGCGGGAGCAGCCTTCTTCGCGGTGCAGCCTTCTTGGCCGGAGCAGCCTTCTTCGCCGGAGCCTTCTTGGCCGGAGCAGCCTTCTTGGCCGGCAGCCTTCTTGGCGGGAGCAGCCTTCTTCGCCGGAGCCGCCTTCTTCGCGGCGCAGCCTTCTTGGCCGGAGCAGCCTTCTTCGCGGGTGCAGCCTTCTTGGCCGGAGCCTTCTTCGCCGCAGCCTTCTTGGCCGGAGCGGCCTTCTTGGCGGGAGCCTTCTTGGCCGGAGCCTTCTTTGCAGCCATCATGTGTTGTTCCTTCTCTGGTCCTGGGTTACTTCTTCTTGTTGGGGTTCAGTTCATCCTTGAGCGTGCTGCTCGAGGTGAACTTCATCCGGGTCGAGGCAGCGATCTTCACTGCTTCGCCGGTCTGTGGGTTGCGGCCGGTGCGGGCCTTCGACTTCGAGGTGCTGAACGAGCCGAAGCCCGGCCACGCAACCTTGTCGCCCTTCTTCGCAGTCGTGGTGACGATGTCGAAGAACGCGCCAACGACGCGCTCTGCGTCAGCCTTGGTGACGCCCGACTTCGTCGCCACTGCGTCGATCAACTCTGCTTTGGTCATGTCTGCTGATACCTCTTCGTATCGGTTTGTTCCCGGTGTAACGGAGCGTTACGCCCGCGTATCGAACAGGTTTCATGCACGAATAGCAAGCACCCTCGTTGTTGCAAATGCAACGAGTGACGCACGTCTCGCCTCAACGGCATCCGAGATGCTCGACGGTGCGTTCATCATCAGCCGTTGCTCAGAGACGTGCGGATGGCGTCTGCGTACGTGCCGCCTCTCCCACGGCGTATCGTCTCACGGGGCCAGAAGAACCCGCGAAGCCCGTCCGCTTGCGTCTCGGGACGACGTGCACGTGAAGGTGAGCCACGCTCTGACTGACGATGTTGTTGTTCGCGACGAACGTGCCGTGCGCCTCGAGAGCGCCCGGCAACGCGCGCGGCGATGCGCTGCACCCGTTCGAAGAACGGGCCGAGTCAGTTCCACATCGAGATCGGCGAGCGTCACGACGTGCGACCCGCGGGCACCACGAGCACGTGGCCCTTGAACACCGGCGAACGATCGAGGAACGCAACCGCGACCTCGTCGTCGAGCACCACATCGGCGTCCGCGCGCCGGCGACGATCCCGCAGAACACGCACCCTTGGTCGTCCATGTCACGCCAGTCTGGCGCGAAGATCGCGATGAACGCCGCCGATCGAGCACCGCCTCGCATCCGACACCCGTGCCCATCCGATCCGTCGCCCGAGGTGCTGGAGCTGTACGACAAGGGCGGCTTGCGCGCGCCCGACGGCACGACGCTGAACATCTTCGCGACGCTCGCCCACCACCCCGCGCTGCTGCGCCGGTGGCTGGTGTTCGCCAACGCACGTGATGTCGAAGAACACGCTGACGCCGCGCGATCGCGAACTGCTCATCCTGCGTGTCGGGCGTGCGCTGCTGCAGCGCCGTACGAGTTCGGCCAGCATCACGTGATCGCACAGCGAGTCGACGTCACGTCGACGAGATCGAGCGGGTGAAGGTCGGCCCCGACGATCCAGCGTGGTCGCCGTTCGATGCCGCGCTGCTGCGCGCAGTCGACGAGCTGCACGACGACAGCACGATCTCCGACGCGACGTGGGCGACGCTCGCCGAGCGGTACAGCACCGAGCAGATGCTCGACGTGGTCTTCACCGTCGGCCACTACCACCTGGTGTCGATGGCGCTGAACAGCTGCGGGGTGCGTGCTCGACGAAGGCATCCCCGACATGCTCTGACGCAACGCCGACACCTGGCGGCGTCGCAACGGGTGAACGGCGTGTGAACCCCCCACCGAAATCCACCTCACCCGGGCGCCGATGGGGTAAGAACTGCCTGTTGCGTTCCGACATCGTCCAACCGTCCCGTCACGGGTCCTGCCCATCGAGGAGTGGCGTTGACCGACCTGGCTTCCCCGCTGTCGTCCCACGGATCGACGGATGGAGGTGAGACACAGGAAGTCGAGGCGAGCACGGTCCGGACGCGGATCGTGCTCGACACCTCGGTGCTCGTGGCCGATCCTGGCATGCATCCACGGCTTCGGCGACGCCGACGTCGTCATCCCGCTCACGGTGATCGAGGAGCTCGATTCGCTGAAGACACGCCTCGACGACGTCGGCCGTGCAGCACGCACGGCGCTGCGCTCGATCGAGGATCTGCGAGTCGGCGCCGGCGGCTCGCTCGCCACCGCCGTGTCCGCTCACGGTGCGGTGGCCCCGGCACGCTGCGCATCGAGATCAACGGCGTGCAGAGGCACCTCCTCGTCGAGCACGGTCTCGACCCGCACGTGCCCGACAACCGGATCATCGGCGCCGCGCTCGGCCAGGCGCTGTACGCGCCGACCACGATGGTGTCGAACGACGCCGCGCTGCGCATCAAGGCCGCGCACCTCGGGCTGCAGGCGGCCGAGCACCGGCCGGTCGGTCGCAGCCTGCGATCAGCCGCGACACCGGCTGGCGCACGTTCGAGACGCACCCACGACGTCGATCGACACGCTCTACGCCGCCGGGGCACTGGCCGCCGACCATGCTCGACGAGCAGGGTCTCGACCGAAGGAGAACACGTTCGCCGTGCTGCGGCTCGGCTCGCAGTCGGCGCTGGTGCGTCGCGTTCGACGACGAGTTGGTGCTGCTCGGCCCACCGGCACCCGAGGCGTGGGGGCTGCGGGCCCGCTCGAAGGAACAGCGATTCGCGCTCGAACTGCTGCTCGACCCCGAGGTGAGCGTGGTCGCCCTCGACGGTCGTGCCGGCACGGGCAAGACCGTGCTCGCGATCGCCGCCGGCCTCGAACAGGTGGTCGAGGCCCGCGCGTTCGAGCGACTTGCGATCTACCGCCCGCTCGTTCCCGTGGGTCGCGCCGACGTCGGCTTCCTGCCCGGCGGCCTCGACGAGAAGCTCGACCCGTGGATGTCCGCGATCCACGATGCGATCGTCGCGCTCACCGATCAGCGCAGCAGCCACGACGCCAGAACGCTCATCGACGAGCTCACCACTCGCAGCCAGCTGTCGCTCGAGAGCGTCACGTTCCTGCGCGGCCGTTCGCTGCACCGCCAGATCGTGATCGTCGACGAGGCGCAGAACCTCGAGCCGACGACGCTGAAGACGATCCTCACCCGCATCGGCGAAGGCACCAAGGTGATCTTCACCGGCGACACGAGCCAGATCGACGCGCCGTACCTCGGCGAGTCGAACAACGCGCTCGCCGTGCTCATCCAGGCCTTCGGCGGGCAGCGGTGCTTCGGCCACGTCACGCTGTCGGCGTGCGAGCGCAGTGCCGTGGCGAGCCTCGCCGCCGAGCTGCTGTAGCTCGCCTCACTCCGATCTCGTCGCGCCGACCCGGGCACGGGACCCTGGCGCGGGACGAGCGAACGTCTCATTCGCATCTGTCGCACCGTTGCGCCGTCCGTGGAACGACGCCCTCACCACCGGCAGTGCGCTGACCTGGTGCTCCTGGAATGACCGAGCAGATCTTGCTCGTTTGAGATCCGCTTCCGCGCCGGCTCCGTATCGATTAGTGTTAAATACCAGAGCTGTGAGGGGTACCTCCCGATCCCTCGCCGCTCGATCAGTCAACGACGCCCTCGGGCGTCCGGCCGCCCACGCTGGATTTCGGAACCTCGCCGCTCCATTGGATGATAAGGATGGCGATAACGGCAATCAGCGTGATGTACTTCATGGGGCACTCCTCAACATCCGCTTCTCAAAAATCGCATCCGCTTAGTCCGCCGCCGCTTTTGCCACTGACCGCCTTCGGCCACGATGCGACCGCCGCCGTCGCCACACCCCCCGCCTTTCCCTACTTCTCCGTCACGATCACCGTGCCGCCGGCTTGGGCTTCCCATTCGCCGCGGTGTTGCGACATGCCAACGAACGAAATCTGGTCGGGCTTGATCTGGAATTTGTAAGAATTGAGCGCGAGCAGTGTCGGGTCGGAGACCTTGTAGCCCTTGATGGTCACGAGGCCCTTGCCGCGATTGAACTGGCCCGAGACATATTCGATGCCGGTGGCGCCGATGCGGTTGGCCAGATGCGATTTTGGCGGCGTGGCTTTGAGCTCCCAGCTAATCCTCCCCTCGGCTTGACCGCTCTCGGCCGCATCGAGCTGCATGGCGAAGCCATAGTGGAAGCCGTCGCGCGATTTCCAGTCGCCCTGCCACGTGCTTTCAAGAGATGCGGGGGGTGCTGTCCAGCGATGCCATAGGCGGCCGACGCCGTCGATGGCGCCTTCCGCGTTGGCGAAGACGACGAACAGACTGCCAACGGCGCCGATGATGGCGACGGGATTGCGAATGAGACGCGACACCCAGTTTCGAGTTTCGACGGCCATGTATTGATCTGCGCGATCTCGCGATTGCGCCCCCACGCTTCTCCGTGGCGGCAATTATCGCCACGGGTTCCATTCAATTATCACGGAGCGCGGCTAAAGTCATGTGGCGGGAGGTCTACTCCGCAGCTACCGGCTTCAATTCATAAACGCGTGCGAGTTTGCTGGCTGATGCGATGTCGCCCGCCTTGAGGGCCGCGCGAACAGCATCTAACTTCATTGCATCGTCCAGCGAAAGGTATGGCGCCCATTCGTGATCCTCTTCGAGGAGCACGACATCGACTTCCGCAGCGTATCCTCCCGCGTGTACAAACTTGGTGCTTGGGCGTTGCTTCATTTTCGACTCCTGAAATCGGCACTCCAGAGGTTTGGGTCTGGCCGGTACACCGTAATCACCACCGCCGGACCCGCCGTACCCTTGCGCAACCCCCAAACGGCATGCACGGGGCGCCCGCCCAGGTCGTGTTGGAGAACTAGTACGCTAGGACCAAGATGTGCTTCTGGATAGTCCTCAAGTGCAATCGCCGAAGCTGCACCTGAGGAAATGGTGAACGCATCAATATCATTTTCCTCAAGACGCTCATAGGCGTGATCGGAAAACAGGACTTCACCCCGGATTGCCAAGGCCTGAACTATTTTCAGGGTGTCGCTCATTCGTGAGTCCTTACCCTCTGCTCACTCCGCCGCCTGTTTCTTGCCGCCGCTTTTTGCTTGCCCGCCTCCGGCAGGACTCTTCGCGGGCTTTGATGATGCGGCAGCAGCCACCGGCCGCCTTGCCAACAGTTCCTTCAGATACTTCCCCGTGTAACTCTCTTTCACCTTCGCCACATCTTCCGGCGTTCCTTCAGCCACAATACGCCCGCCGCCGTCGCCGCCTTCGGGGCCGAGATCGATGATCCAGTCCGCCGTCTTGATGACTTCGAGATTGTGCTCGATGACGACGACGGTGTTGCCCGCGTCGGCGAGCTCGTGCAGCACTTCGAGCAACTTCGCGACGTCGTGGAAATGCAGGCCCGTGGTCGGCTCGTCGAGGATGTAAAGCGTGCGGCCCGTGGCGCGGCGCGACAGTTCCTTCGACAGCTTGATGCGTTGCGCTTCGCCGCCCGAGAGCGTCGTCGCCTGCTGGCCGATGTGAATGTAGCCCAAGCCGACGCGCGCCAGCGTTTCAAGCTTGTCGCGGATCGACGGCACGGCCTTGAAGAAGTCCGCGCCTTCCTCGACCGTCATGTCGAGCACGTCGGCGATGGATTTGTCCTTGAACATCACCTGCAGCGTCTCGCGATTGTAGCGCTTGCCCTTGCATTCCTCGCACGTCACGTAGACGTCGGGCAGGAAGTGCATCTCGATTTTCAAGACGCCGTCGCCCTGGCACTTCTCGCAGCGCCCGCCCTTGACGTTGAACGAGAAGCGGCCCGGCTCGTAGCCGCGCGTTTTGCTCTCCGGCAGCCCCGCGTACCATTCGCGCATCGGCGTAAACGCGCCCGTGTACGTCGCCGGGTTCGAGCGCGGCGTGCGGCCGATGGGCGATTTGATCGATGTCGATGATTTTGTCGAAAAATTCGATGCCGGTGATTTTGTCGTGTTCGCCGGGATGCTCTTTGGCGTTGTTCAACTTGCGGGCCACGGCTTTGTAAAGCGTGTCGATCAGCAGCGAGGATTTGCCGCCGCCGCAGACGCCGGTGATGCAGGTGAAAAGCCCGACGGGGATCGACGCGGTGACGTTTGCCAAGTTGTTCGAACGCGCGCCGATGACCGTGAGTGCCTTGCCCTTTTCCGCGATGCGGCGGTTGCGCGGCACGGAAACTTGGCGCCGGCCCGCGAGATAATCGCCAGTCAGGCTTGCGGGCGTGCTCATAATATCTTGCGGGCTGCCTTGCGCGACAATCTCGCCGCCGTGGATGCCGGCACCGGGGCCGATATCGACAACGTAATCGGCGGTCATAATCGCGCTTCGTCGTGCTCGACCACGATGACGGTGTTGCCGATGTCACGCAGATGCCTCAGCGTTTCAAGAAGCCGC
>CAWBTC010000006.1:0-145379 GCA_963791635.1 uncultured Acidimicrobiaceae bacterium | reverse complement strand
GTGCTACTCAGATTCCGTTGACCAGCGCCTTGAGACCGTCGGTCACGAACACCAGGGCTCGCCGCAGCACACCGACGCCAACCCGACGGCTTCGCTGCGTCTCGACTGAGGAGCGCGAGACACCCGCCTGGCCCCGTCCGTTGTGAACCGGATCGAGTTGGCCGGACATGATCAGCACACCGACCCGAAAACCTCCGATGCCGAGTTCTCGGGCTGCCTCGAACTGGCTCACCCACTCCGCATCGGGGACCTTCGCGACGCTGAACGCGTAGCCGCGATCCTGCTTCCGCAGCGCCGCCTGCCGCCCACGGCTCGATGTCACGAGCGGAATTGTTCCACGGCCAACTCGTCGGCAACGCACCGATCGGCAGTTCGGGGCGGCTATCGATGAGGTAGGCGTTCAGTCACCTCGACACCGCCATCATCAGCAGCCCACCCACGCCGATGATGACGAGACCGATCCCGATCCCGCGGAAGGTGGTGATGCGAACCTCCCGATCCTTCGGGTCGAAGGTGGATTGCTTGACGTAGAAGGTCGGTAGTTCCCTATCGAAGAAGTCGGGCTCGTCCCTCACGGCAAAGATGTCGGACACGGCGGCCGCGCGACGAATAACGAACACGCCGAGGATGGTCATCAGCGGACACATCACCCAGGCAAAGATTTCCATGAGTCATTGC
This sequence comes from uncultured Acidimicrobiaceae bacterium, assembly GCA_963791635.1. Classification (GTDB taxonomy): domain Bacteria; phylum Actinomycetota; class Acidimicrobiia; order Acidimicrobiales; family Ilumatobacteraceae; genus VFMC01. The sequence continues at coordinate 144,701 of CAWBTC010000006.1, read as the reverse complement.
CACCCGTTCGCTCCAGCCCGGCGGGAACCGCGTCGCCTGGCAGCGCATAGTGCCCGTACCGGGCGGCGAGCGCAAGGCATCAAGCCGAGCAGAGCGGCATCAGCTATGCGCTACCTGAGGTCGGCCGCGGCGTCGAGGAGAGCGCGGGCGAGGCTCGTTGCGGTCTCTCGGTCGAGAACGACTTGGATGTCGCCGTCGGAGCGGAGGCTGAGGGCGAGCGCGATTCCGATCGGTGTCGAGCGCACGCTCCAGTACGCCTCGTCCTCTGTTTCACGATCCGAGAATGTGCCGCTCGTTTCCACACCTGCAGACTGGACCGCGAGTTGGTCACGCGGAAGCGATAGGTCCGTGCCGATCGGCAGTTCCGCGCTAGGCGGATCGCTTCATTCGCAAAGTCGAACGTCCTCAGGAAGGCCATCGATTGGGACGTACGTGACTGACACGTCGTTGAAGCTTGCCTCGATCGTGGAGCCGTCGGGTGCGAGCTCGAAGGGCGCGCCGAAACGGCTCTGCGGTCTCGCCCCATGCAGGCCAACCCTGCGGCATCCAGTCGGTCGTCGAAGCGCTTCCAGGATCGCTGGCGACCCAGTCTCGATCGTTCAGCTTGCCGAGGTAGTAGACGCCGCAATGTGTTTCGAGCGTCATCCGGGCTGGTTCGCCAGGGGTGAGCGAACCACCAGAGCTCACGGCGGGAAACGGAGGGATCGAAGTCGCAGGCGCCTCGGTGGTTGGGTCGGCGCCGGATGCAGAAGTGGGTGCCACCGGCGCGGTCGAATCGACGGAGGCAGCGTCGCTCGCACCTGAGCCGCACCCCGCCACCAGCGGTGCGCAAGCGGCGAGCGCGATGCAGACCGCCACCTTGCGAATGCGACGAGCGTGAGCGGTGACCGCCTGCATCTCCACAAGCGCATCGTGCCCGGTGAGGACGCTTCCCGCAAGCCGTTCGCCCTAACCGATCGGCAGCTCGGAGCGCCCTCACCATTACGTTCTCGCCATGGCTGTTCATGAGCGTTGCCTTGGTGACTTGCTGTATTGCGACATTCACGACGCCTACTTCTGCCCGGTCTGCGATGAATGGATCGAGTCGCCGTGCGGTGACCCCGAGTGCGACTACTGCCCGACGCGGGCAGCCCGACCATCTGAGTGTTCTCATGACGATGGCCACCACTGGGGCTCGGGCGACTGACCGAGCCGAGCGGCAGTTCGGGACGCCCGGCGACTTGAGCGCCGCAGCTATCCCGTGTGACATCCAAGCGTGTGCGTCTCGATGTCGAGCGATGCCAGGGTGGACCCATCGGCGAACTCGATGTTCTCGAGGTGGGCCTTGCCGAGCAGACCGCACTCCGCGGTCTGGTCATCGGTGACTTCGATGGTGACCGTTCCGGCCACGGCTCGCTCGACCGATTCGACATCGTGCACATCGGCATTCACCGCGTCATTGCAGAGGGCCTCACGCAGCCCAGCGCCGCGCTGCAACTCCAATCGGCTGACGCTCGTAGCGTCGACGACTTGGCGATACGGCCGCTCCTGATCACTGGCCGCCACCAAGAGATAGACAGCCATGGTCCCGGACCGATTCGCGGCCCAGAACACCGCTTTCTCGCAGCCGCCTTGCGACGTCAGCGAGCCAGCCTCCACCACAACTGGATCCACGTCGTCGCTGCCATCGCCGCATCCCGTGCCAGCAGACAGGGATGCCAGTGCGAGCAGAGCGATCGGGGCCAGTCGGTGCGACGCAGCGCTTCGACGTACAGCGCACGACATCCGGCTCACCCGAGCAGATTGCCCCGGCGGGACGCTGCCCGCAAGAGAGGAGCCCGTGCCGATCGGCAGTTAGGTCTCGCCGCCGACAAGCTGCGCAAGGAACGCTGACAACACCGAGTCACTCGCCCCTTCGGTGCACTTGTCGCCGGTGACCGTGAGTCCGTCTCGCTGGAGGGAGATCGTGAACACGCCGTCTGACCAAGCCACTCGGACCTGGCTCGAAAACGGGTACGTCGCACCCGGCGGCGTGAACAGCAGATCGTTCATCAAGCCGCGCACCTCGGCTCGGGCGCTCCACTTGCTGGTGGCCCTGCGAAGCAGCGTCGCATTGGCAGTCGCTGCGTCGAGGCCGTGACTCTCGAACTCCGTTGCTAGGCCGGACCACGCCTCGTTCATATGCTCCGCCATCCAGCGCAGATTTGCCCGGCGAGGACGCTTCCCGCAAGTCATCGGTTGCGCCCGATCGGCAGATCGGAGCGCGTCAGATGCCAGTTGGCTCCAGCGATGGAATCACGTCCTGATGCTTCCTCTGATGACGAGCACGCCCATGAGCAACACCCAGAGCCCAACTCGCTCGGGGACTCCGAACCCGCCCGGCACGCGAACCATCACGATGGCGAGACCGACTCCGACCGCGAGGAGAACGCCAAGGGTCCATCTCGTGTCGCGGCTCATCACACTGCCCTTTCCGTCCGGGGAATGAAGACTCTCACGCCTGTCACGTCCTCCCCGTTGCGCACGATGCATCCTCATATCGGCAGTTCGGAGCGCTGAAGCGTTGGTTGGCCGCGCGACGGGTTGACCAAGTCACCCAGCGGTCAGATCGCTATTTCGCGACGACGGCCGATCCGCTGAAGCACGACCACGTTGGCGGCCGCAACCACGACCACCGCCACTACGTAGGCGACAGTGACCGGCCAAGTCGACCCTCCGCTGTCAGCACTGGTCACGTTCCAGACGACGGCGACGAGCAGATAGAGAACCGGCCCGACCACGATCAACGCCGGTAGACAAAGCAAGAGGTCAAGGACGAACAAACCAATGCGCGGATGGTTGGGATCGGCCATCGCGATCGCCATGAGCGTCGCAACAGCCACGACGTACAGCACGGAGGCGAGCCTCCAGCGCGGGTCGAGTTCGAACCTCACGGGCGAATGATGCACGGCGGTAGGGGTTCCCGCAAGCCCTCATGCCAACGCCGATCGGCAGATCTGGCGTGATCCCGTGCGGCGGCCGGTTGGGCGGTTGTGCTCGTCCGTCAGTATTGATCGAATGCGTAGATGATGCGAACCGTGTCGGTGCCGTCTGGTCGGAGCGCGACGGTGGACTCCATGAGCTTGTGCAGTCCGGGAGCGGCATGGATGAGCGGGACCTCGACAACGTCGGGGTACCACTCGCTCTCCGAGTCCTCAGCGCCTTGATGCCCATGTAACAAGTTGCCCGAGGGACCGTTGATGATTCGACCGTGCACATCGACGATCCGGTTGTGCGGTCGATCGAGACCAAGCCGTGACAGGCCATCGGGCTGAAAAAGCATGTTCAGGTCGGTGCGAAAAGGGATGAGCGCCGTCCAATCGAAGTTCTGCAGTTCGGAGGCCGTCAGCCACGACGCGGCGACCATCGGGTAGTCGAGAATCCAGGCTTTCACGGGCGGGTACGTGTCGTCTGGGATGCCGCGGGGCGTCACGAGCGGCTTGATGACTGGGCGGCGCGAGGTCTGGCCGAGCAGCGCAAACTCGACATAGGTGAGTTGGTCCGGCCAATCGACTTCCAGTGGATGCGCTTCCGGGTCTGGCGGGCTGCCGTCAGCGAGAACCGCCCGGAACAGCCCGTCGGCATCGCTCAGCTCGACCCAAATAGAGATGGCCGAACTCATATCGGCTCGCCCGCTCCACCCGAGTGACCTACTCGCGGAGGCGAAGCTAGTGGCGGCATGGTCGGCGCATAATGCCCGGTATGTGCGCTCCCTGGCAAGCGATCTGGACGGGTTCTTGAGGGCGAACGTGTCGACTGCTTGGCTCGCGATCAGCCGTGGGGACGGTGCTGTTGGAGGAAGCCGTCGACTGCCCGGTCGGCGGCGCGCTTGATGTCGCGGTAGTCCAGCCCGCTGAGGCTGTCTTCGAGGTCGGCGAAGTCGAGACCCTCGAGGTGGTCTTCGTAGTCGGTGTATCGGTGGCGGATGTATGCACGTGCGGCGAGCGCGGCGCGGTCTTCGAGGCTGAGGGTTCTGGTCCTGCCGACACGCCCGCTCCCGACGACGGCTGCTCGCTCGACCGCGTTCGCTGCGATGTCGCGTGCGATCTCGGCGTGCTCGGGTGCGAAGTCGAGCCAGAGCAGGATCGCTTGTTCGAACTCGTGTCGATAGCCGACCTCGGCCTTGGCGCGCTGGCGGGCCCCGGCCGCGCGTTTCGTCTCTCGCGTCGCGGCGGTGGCTTCGGCAGCGGTGCGTGCTGCGGAGATGGCATCGGCGGGGGCGAGCAGTCCGAGCAATCGACGATGCGCCCGCCGGCCCTTCGGTTGGTACAGCGTCCAGTACCGGCCAGCGGCCTTGGCGCGTCGGGTCACGAACGCGTCGCCCGAGGGGAGGAACTCCCACCCGTCGGGCGCGGTGAGATCGCCCAGTTCGGGATGCCACAGGCCCGTCTTGGTGTCGTACACCTCGAGCTGCTGATCGGCGGGGTCAACGTCATCGCCCACGTCCAACATTTTCGCGCACGAGCCCCGAGACGACGCGACAGCTGATGCTGGCGACGACAGGAGAGCAGAACAAGCAATATCCGGGTGATCCCGCCACCTCACAGCGGAAGAGCTGGTGGGCGCAATCGTGCTCTCGAACCGCTTGCGGAGAAGGCACATACCGGGCATTCCGCGCTCTTTCATCGGCCATGCTGTGCAGATGCCTCAAGATGATCGCGAGCCCTGGACTCAATACGCGGATCGCTTTGACGTTGCGCTGTACTCCGAGGATGAGGCCGTACGACTTTGGCTCACCGAAGGCAGCGGTGTCGATGATGAGCTGATTGTCCCGGAGACGATCTGGCATCGGCTGCGGCTCATCGGTGCGGCCTACTCTCTCCACCTTCTTCCGCTCTTCGACGGGTCGACGGACCCTGTCCTCCTCAGTGGCGAACAGGCCCGAACCCTCGCTGCTGAGGTCGACTTCGTCACCGTCGGTCCGACGACGGCGGGCTCATCGCCGTTGCGGAGCTAGTGATTCGCATTGCGAGCCGTGCGATAGGCGGCGGTGATGCGGCCCTCGGGATCGAGTTCCCGTAGGGGCGTGCCCTATCTGCCGATCGGATTGGTCTGGCGCCTTGCGTCAATAATGGTTTCGGGACAACCTGAACGGGTGGCAGGGATGGAGCTTCCTCGGACGGACGACACTGTTCGCGCCATCAGAGGACTTGCCTTCTCAATTGCCGCATGCCTCTTCCTGGTGCCCTCCGGTCTGCTCCTTATTGCCGTCGCAATCGTGTCTAGCGAGCCGAACTCCGACACGGGTGAGACGGCCAGCACCGGGTCGATCGTGGCGCTCTCGGCAGTGGGCGCATCTCTTCTGCTGTCGTGCGTGCCGGTCGTCTACCTCTTTGCTCGCAACCGCGCCATGGTCGCAACGCTGGTGACCGCCGCAGGGCTAGGCACAGCCATCTTCACTCTCTACGCGTCGTGAGCGACCGTCCAGATCTGCCGCTATGCACGCACGAGGCAGCCAGCCAATGGTGCATGCTGAGCGGCAATGAAGATCGTCCGCTCAGGCACCTGGATGTACGACGGAACCGTCGAACAACCCGTCGACATCGTGTCACTCGATTCCGACTGGTGGTACGAACTCGCCGCAGCCGAGGACTCGCTTGACGCCGACGAGCATCCTCGGCCAATGGGTCCACACGGCGTGCTCTACTACGTCCGCTTCCGGAAGGCCGGCAGCCCAGACACGCCGACGTGGGTTGACTCCGTCGGGCACGCCGACGTCGCCGATGCGGTGCAGACTGCCGAGGCCAACGCTCCGTCACCGATTCGATGGGCCGACGCATAGCTGCCGATCTGCCGCAGGTGGCGCCGTTGATCGAACTGTGCGGGCGGACTCGGCCTCGTTCGCAAACACGCGCTCCGTCTCAGCACACCCAGGAGTAGGAGATCTCTTCATCGATCATCCACACGTCGAGTTTGCCGCTGTCTGAAGTCCAGCGCGCCACACCGTCGGCCCAGACGACCAGTGTTCCGATGTCGTCACCCGGCCCAGGACTCGGCACCCGGCGAACGAAGCCCTGAACGACAGCGTCCGGTTGGTCAACCCGGTCGACAGCAAGGATCTGATCAGCACGAGCCTGAAGGCCGCTGTCGAAAGGTTGATAGCCGACTTGCATGACCGGATACCACGTCACCCCGTAATGTTCCAGGGGCTCGTTGCCGCACGCCGGATACGCGTTGACACCCTCATAGACCCCAACGATTTCGACGGGTGCAGGACCCTGCCCCGTGACCTCAGGTGACGACGACGCAGGTGACGACGACGCAGGTGATGAGGAAGTCGTGCCAGGGTCAGTCACCACTGATGCGGAGACTTCTGAAGTCGAGTCCGTGCCCGCTGTGCCGGCAGTTGGTGCATCGCTGGCAGAGCCACACGCGGCCGACACGATTCCACAAGCGATGAAGAGACTGGCGAGAGCCCGGCGGGTCCCGTGAGACGAGGTCACCATGGCCGTTGGACGCTGCCGGCGGGCGAACGGTTCCTGCATCACTGCAGTATTCCGCGCCTTCGCTCGCTAGTCGTGCAGAACTGCCGATAGGCGCCACCACAGGCGATGCAAGTTAACTTGCGAAGCGAGCGAGTGCAAGCTACCTTGTGACCGTGGCTGCGCCGCTGATCGCAACCAGTGCGCGAAAGCACGGCATCCACGACGACGACATGCTGCACGCGTTCAATCACCCGATGTTCGTCGAGGACCTCGATGAGGGATTCGTGATGTTCGTCGGGGCCGACGTAGCCGGCAACCTGCTCGAGATCGGAGTGGTTGACAGCGCTGATGGCCCAATCATCGTCCACGCCATGACAGCACGACCGAAGTACCTGAGGTGATCGAGATGCCCCGCACCGCCCAAGAGATCCTCGACCATGCCGATGAGTTGGCAGCTCGGTTCGAACGAGCCGAACCCTCTGACGTGCGCGATGCGACGGCTCTGCAGGCCGTTCGGGAGGCGTTTCTCTCCCGCGCTGCTGCCGAGCGCGAGCTCGGCGATGCCGTCATCCGAGCACGGCACGACGGACACACGTGGGCTGCGATCGGAGCGATGGTCGGCACGTCGGGAGAGGCCGCAAGGCAGCGCTACGGGCAGGCAGTCAACGCCGGGTGATCGCTGCGCGTTCAAACGCCCGGCTGACGCGCCAGAACTGCCGTCGGGCTCACCTTCAGGTGAAGCTGCGCGAGAAGCGGATGTCCCACTCCGTCCACTCGCGCAGGGGCCGATGGAACACGCCCCGTCGCATGACGTCTTTCCAGTCGAACTGGATCGTCGGCTTCGGCATTTGGAACCCGCCGGTCAGCATGACGCTGACTTCGCCGAGACGTTCTCCGATGCGGTCGACCGCGTTGTGGAGTTCGCCCCATGTGATCGGAGCCTTCGCTTCTCGGTCCCGATGCGCAATCCACTGGGACACGTGGTCGGCCACGGCGCGAATCTCGGTCTCGATCGCCTCCCGAAGGGCGAGGATGCGGTCGCGAGGGGATGAACGGTTCGCCTGCGCCGGCGAGGCGGTCGAAGTCCGCGTCAGCGAACCGAATCCGGTCCGTGTCCTGGGGGTCGACATCTGCGAGGTACCGCGCCCGGGACAGAACTCGCGGACACTCGGACATCAGGGTCAGCAGGCGCACGAACGACACCGTTTCCGTGTTGGCGTCGATCAAGCGTCGGAGCGTCACGCCCTGCGCCTGGATGTAGAGGGGGCGCAAGAAGTCCTCACACCAGATGCTTGCCGATTGGCTCTGATCGGCCACCAGGGCGTCGTCAAGCTCCTCGAACATCTGCCGGTGAAGGTGCATGTTCAGCACGTCGCCCTTGAGCACTTTGTAGTCCGCGACCCAAGCCGCGTGGTGTTGGTCGTCGGTCGGTCGGCGGCGGGCCATCTTCCGGATCGTAGAGGGCTTGTCACGAGTAGTCCGTCGAGGTTGCCGGGGAGCTGACATGAGTCCTTGTCGAGCAGTTGGGCGCAGCCGATGTTCAGCGGCACGGCTGAGCCTTGTCGACGAATCTCACCGCCGCATGCGGCGCAGGCTGCCCGGCTGGTCGCGTGCAGATCTGCCGCTCTGCTCGGGCTGACCGCTTGCGGGAGGCGTCCTGATCAGGGCAGTCTGCTCAAGTGTGGCGCGTCCGCTCAAGGCTTGTGTGACAAGGCGAGGAAGAGTTGGAACCTGAAGAGCGTCGCCACCCGATCCGACGCCCCTCCACCCTGGATTACCTCAGCCCCATCGACTGCTGGTGATCTCGTGTCGGGCGAGCGCGTTGGCGAAGCGGGTGGCGACGTACTCGGGTCCGTTGTCAGCGGGCTACACCGGAGCGAGACGTGTGGCGGGTTGCAGCCTTGTGCGGCATCGTAGGGGTGGTGGATGAACGCGACGAGGAGCTGTACCGGAAGCATGCGGACGAGCTGATCCGTTTCGCGACCACGCTCGTCGGCCCGTCGCAGGCGGAGGATGTGGTGGCGAATGCGGTCGTCCGCTCGACGGCCGCGCCGGCGTGGCCCACCGTCACCGAGCCGCGCGCATACCTGTTCCGAGCAGTGCTCAACGAGGCAGGCATGCTCGGGCGCAGCACGCTGCGGCGTGCGCGGCGCGAGTCGTCTGCGGCACCGCACGAGGCCACCGAGTTCACCACCGTCAGCATGGAAGTTCGCGACGCGATGGCATGCCTGTCGCTGCGCGAACGGTCCGTGCTGTATCTCGCCTACTGGCACGAACTGTCGATCGAGGAGATCGCCCGCACGCTGGCGATCTCGCGTCGCAGCACCGAGCGCGCGCTCACGGACGCACGCCGATCACTGGAGGAACGTCTCTCATGACTGACCGCAACTGGTCCCCCGAAGTTGCCCGGGCGCTGCACGAGCTGAGCGGGGCAGCACCGCTGCCGCCGTCGGCGGATTCGCTGCACGACCGCACGGTGCCGCACGAGCGTCCGCGGCGTGCCGTGTCAGTCGCCGCAGCAGCGTTGGTCCTTGCGGGGGCGGCCGGCACCTGGGCGGTGGTCGCCCACGACGATGCCACACCCGCAGGCGGCGATGCGATCGAGGTGCATCACGCGATCTACGAGGTGTCGATCACTGGCAAGCTGGAGTGTTCGACCCCGATCGACACGAAGGGCACGTTCGACACCGCGGTCGTCGAGACATGGGCCGATCGATCGGGTCGGCAGTGGCGCAGCCAGATCACCTACCCCGACGGCACCACGTACGACTCGATCTACCATGGCAGCGGGATCTACCCGAGCGCAGCGTTCGAGCGCGGCACGCTGATCGACGGTTCACTCGGCTGCATCGGCCCCGAGGACGAGAGGTTCAACCTGGTTGGGCTGGACCCCCAAATTTTGACGCTGACGATCCTCGATGAGCTAGCGCCCGACGAGCGACCATATGTGCTGACCTACGAGGAGATGGGAACTCTGGTCGACACCGGCGTGCTCGACAGTCAGGGGCGGATGACCGACACGTGGGAGGAACTCACGGGCGGGTTCGCGGGATTTGGAAGTGATGCCAACGACGCGGACATGGCCGTCTCGCAGTTGACAACCTGGTGGGTGGCGCCCGATTCAACGGTCACCGAGCGCACCTTCCGGAACACGATCGAATCGATCGGCACTGCCACGTCGACACAGACGTTGGTCTCGGCCGAGACCATCATCGTCAGCCCGGAGGTCTTCTCGACCGACGGCTACCGCTCGCTCGGCCGTTTCGAGCGACCCGAGGCGCCAAGTGGCGGGCCGAAGTCGACGGACAGCATCGCAAGATCACCGTTCGACGGCGGCGCGGCGATGATCGTCTACATTCGGCCGGGCGCGAGCGCAGAGCAGGTGGAATTGATTCGCGCTGCGATTGTGCAAGACGCTCCCGTCGGCGATGACGGGCTGATCTATCTCGACGCGGCCGCAGCGTTGGCGGAAGCGCAACGGGTCTACGCCGACGCGACGTTGGGCGAGCTCGATGGCAGCATGGTGCCGACGATGTTTCAGCTGTTCTCGACGAGTGAGCTGGCACCCGAACTCGCGCGGGCGTTCCTGGCACTGCCGAAGGTGATTGCTGTGAGCACACCGGCGTCGCCAGGAAGCAACGACATCCCATTGACGCTCTCCCCCGACGACACCGGCCCGACGCCAACCGTCGCACCCAGCGATGACTGCGCCGGGGACGACCTGGACCTCGCGAGCGAGCCGCTGCTGTGGCGACAGAACGGGTATGGCACCTGGTTCCGGGCCGGGTGCGTCGTGCGGGTCGATGTGATCACCGACCGGCCCGGTCCGGATCACTGTGACTGGGGGAACACGCGAGTGCTCGTATTCGGCAGCCCGATCGGCGCGCCGTTCACGAGTCCTTCGGACGATGTCCAGTACGTGCGCGATCCTGCGAATGAGTACGGCTACGGATTCGATGCGTTGTTCGACTCGAGCGCCACACTGCCAGCCGATGCCGTCAACAGCGGCTACTCGACTGACACGGAGCAGCTGTGGACCGTGCCAGACGACGACACGTTCATCTACCTCGTGCTTGGCGAACGCACCGAGCGCTGGCCGAAGGGCAACCCGCCACTCTGCGATTGAGCCCCGCACCGCGGCGGCTTCAACAACCCCGGTATCGGGGCGAGATCGCAGACAGCCGAGCCAGATATCCGACGGCACGACCGTCCAACTCAAGATCGTCGAGTAGCACCGAACTGCCGATCGGTGCCACCTGGTCGCGCCGTAACGTGTCGGGCGTGACGGAACGGCCGCCGACCGAGGAAGAGCTCCGCTCAGCCGTTCGGAAACAGATGCGCTTCCTCGTAACGTCCGGGAACCTCGTCGCTCAAGGCGACTACGACGAGGCGGTTCGAATAGCCGTGTCACTTCGAGTGCTGCTGCACGACTCACGGCACTCCCGCTCCGTGCTGGGGCAACTCGGGTGGAAGGACAAGTTGCATTACGTGAACAGCCTTCGCCCGCTGGAGATTGCGCCAGGGCTCGTAGTTGCGCTCGGAACCGACGAGGGCGAAACAGTGGGCGAGGCGTTCGGTCTAGTCGTTCTTCGAACGGATCAGAACGGGAACCTGGCGTATGTCGCTCCGCTCGACGAACCTGCTCATCCGCCGGTCGGCCGTCAGACGGTTGCGCCTACGGTGCCCTTCGCCGAGTGGTGGAAGGACAAGGTTCTCTTCTCGGTAGGTGAGGCGACCTTCTCCCGATGGGACTTGGTCGACCAGATGGCACACAAGGATGGTGGAGCTCATCTCGACTTGGAGGAGATGACCTCACAGTTCCGTGAGTACAAGTTGCGGGGGACGGGGGTCGTCTCCATCCCTTTGCCACCGGGCCAGACGGAGTTGCCAGCGACGATCGATGCCGAGATGTGGGACCAGCGGACCTATCCCGGCGACGCAGCGAGTCCGACGGTCCTTCAGATTGCATGGGAACTGCTTGAGACCCTCAACCGGGCGGGGCTTCCAGATGGACCCGCTCCCGAATAGGACCACGTCCAGGACAGATTCCTCCGCAGAACGTCAGCGCCTCACGCCCAACTGCGTGGCCGGTGCGACCGTCATGCAGGCGGGTGCGAGCAAGATCTGCCGATCGGAACGGCTTGATGCCCTGCGCTCGCCGCCTGGTCGGGCACGCCTGACGCTCTGGGAAAAGATCGGTGAGGTCACCACAGATCGTGCACGCTGGGCGCATGATCTTCGGTGACGAACTCATCGCGGCCGAGAGCGTCGCACCGGCCGAATGGATCGGACCTGCGTGTAGCGGATCTAACGGGACCGTAGGCGCGCTCGTCCCGAATCAGTACCCGCTCCTGCTGCGCGTGAGCGCACCGGGCCCTCAGCCCGAGGGCTGGTGGTCGGAGTACCGCCGTCTGTACGAGGTCGTCGCTTCCGTGGGTGCACGACACACCTCCACCCCCGATCGGGCATTGTTCGCTGTCTGGGAGGGCCATGGCTTCGACACGGTCAACACCCAGATCGCATGGCGTGACCCGGCGCCCGACGAGGCGACCCGGCATGCCCGAAACGAGCATCGAGCCCAGTTGCGCAGCGACGATGAGCGCCAAAACGCAACGATCCGAACGGCGTTGAACCAGGTGCCGCGCTTCGACCTTCCCGATCGGACGTACTACCTCCTGGAGGGTTCCGTCTCGGCGGTCACTCAGCTGTGTTACCCGGACTCATCCGGCGAATGGCGCAACCCGGACTTGTACTGGCCGGACGACCGTCGCTGGTTCGTTGCCACCGACGTCGATTTCTGGTCGCTGTACATCGGAGGCGACAGCGACTTCATTGCAGAACTTACGAGCCACCTTCCAACCCGCAGCAACATGGTGACTTCTGCCGACCGGCTCCCGATCGAGAACTGACGCGAAGCGGGACGTAGCGCAGAGCTGCCGATATGCCCGGCCTGGTGCCGGGCGGTGAGACACCGGCGGCGCTGGCGATGCTTGGGCGGGAGCGGCGACGATTCGGCTCATGCGAGGTGATGGGCGACCCATCGATCACCGGAATAACCCGATCGCGATGGACGGATTACCGGAGTAACCGCGGGGCGTGCTCAGAGTTCGATGCCGTAGTCGACGTCGGCTCGGTCCACGTGTTGTGCGGGCGGGTTCAGCGCAAGGTGTTCGGGGGCGAGCGCGTTGAGGAGTGCACGAGCTTCGGAGACGGTGTCGACGTATCGAGCGAACTCTTCGACGGCGTGGTCGAGGTCGGCGCCTGTAACGGTGTGGCCGGCAGCCCAGGTGCGCCAGGTGCTGATCGCCTGGTCGAGCGCGATGTCGTCGACGCGGTAGTCGCGGAGATCGGCGGCTCGGCGGTCGTGCTTGTCGAGCTGCTGGGTGGCGACGGCCAGTTCGCGACGCGCGGTCTCTCGTTGTTCGGTGACGGGTTGGTAGTTGGCTTCGAGTTCGTCGAGGCGACTGGCGCTCAGGGTTGCCCGTTCGGTGGCTGTGGTCGCGGCTCGCTCGAGTGACCGTCGTGTTCGCCAGGTTGCGTTGCCGGCCCGGTAGCGGGCGGTGCGAGCGGCGTCGTCGTCGATGTTCGCCTCACGACGGGCTCGGGACAGGTCGTGCTGGTCGGGTGCGGGGAGTGCGTGAGCCTTGTCGTAGCTCTCTCGGGCGTTGGCGACGGGCTGCTCGAGGGCGGGGCGTTCCTCGGTCATCGAGGCGAGGAGCCCGCCGATCATCGGGACTCGCTCCCTCACATCGTTCTGCCATTCGTTGAGCCAGGCGGGCTCGACCGCTCGACGACGCGGGCCGGGTGCCGGTGCGGGTTGGCGTTGTTCGAGGTGTCGGCGGTGGGTGACGGCGGGGGTGTCGGCCCGGTCGGTGGCGAGGACCCGTCCGAGGAGGTCCATGGCTTCGCGTTCGGAGTGCTGGTCGGTGACGACGAGGAGGTGGTTGTCGTCGCGGCCGCGGGTGGCGCCGACGTAGAGGCCTCGTCCTGTGGTGGTGCCGGTGACGAGGGTGATCGATTGGTCGGTGGTGATGCCTTGGTTGCCGTGCTCGGTGGTCGCGTAGGCGAGTTGGACGAACTCGCGCACATACGCGGCCGGCAGTGTCACGGTCGCGTCGCTGGTGTGTGAGTGGGCGGTGATCGTCCCGTCGTCGTGGGTGGCGGTGATGGTCCAGCGGTCGCGGTTGCGGACCGCGTCGCCCGCCGTGGTGGTGAGGGTGCGGTCGTTGCGGCGGGTCATCACCACATCGCTGATGTAGATGTCGCCGTCGGCCGCGGCGACGGGCACGCCGGTGAGGGCGCCGGCCTTCAGTCTTGCGTTCTGGATGTGGTGGTTGATGAGGGTGGCGTGTTCGTTGGTGGTGGTCGTGATCGCCAATGAACGCCCCTTCGTCTGCGCCTCGGCCCACTCTCGCCAGATCATGCGGAGGTGGTCGTCGAGGGTGCCGGGTTCGACGCGTCCGTGCCACAGATACTCCGACAGCACGGCAGGGTCACCGCGACGGAGCCGGAGTGACGCTGCGGCTTCCCATGGTTCGGTGAACCGGTGGATCTGTTCGAGCTCGACCGTTCGCGTCGCGGTCGCAGCGAGTTCGGGGAACATGCCTCCGCGTGCGACGGCCTGCAGCTGATGCGGGTCACCGACCAAAACCACTCGCAGGTCCAGTCGTTGGGCGAGGTCGGTGAGCCGCCACAGATCAGGTGTCGAGACCATGCCTGCTTCGTCGACGATCACCGTTGTCCCGCGCTTCAGGCGCCACTCGGGTCGTGGGCCGCCGTCACGGGCGTGTTCATGGAGCAGCTTGGCGAGGGTGTCGGCGCGCATCCCGGTCTCGTCTTCAAGGACACGGGCTGCCTTGGCGGTCGGGGCGACGCCGAACACTGATCGGTCGTGTTGCCGGAGGTCGTCGATCGCGGCGGTGAGCATGCTCGTCTTCCCCGCACCGGCGGGGCCGATGATCACCACCAAACGATCCCCACCCGCCACCTCTGCGGCTGCGGCGGCCTGGAGCACGTCGAGGTGGCCGCGTTCGATCGACGTCGACGGTGACGGCTCAGCATCTTGGGCGGCGAGGGTCCAGGCGAGCAGGTCGAGTTCCTGATCGATCACCTGCTGCGACGACCACCGTGGCGCGACCGGTTCGATCCATACCGACCGCCCATCCGACCCACGACCCTCCTCGCCATCTCGCTGGTCGGGGTCGAGGCCGATGCACTGCTCGAGCACCGTGTCGAGCGCACGATCCAACACGCCGGCCCACCGCTCGCCGTCGATGCCTTTGCGTGGTTGGAACCGGTCCGTGATCTCGCGGAGCACGTCGAGGTCGTGCCACACGCTCTTGCGCTCCGACAACGCGCTCACGATCTCGGCGACCGTGGTCTTCGCCGGTGCTGGCTGTCGCTCCCCAGCGAGACGCACGGCGTCGATCAACCGACCTCGGGGTGTGGCCGAGATCGGCCGCCTCCTTGCGCCACTCGGTGCGCAAGGTCGGCCGCAGCGGTGCCGGTCTTCTTCACCCGTGTGTCCGCAGCCGCCTCTCGCTCGATCGCAGCCCGCTCGAACCGCGACGGTGCCCGGCCCTCTCGTGCCTCGAACTCCTCGATCCGGGCGTCGGTCTCGACGTCGACCTGGGCGGCACGCTTGGAGAACGCTGCGAGCAGTTCCGGGTCGAGACCGGTGATCTCGGCCTGGCCGTTCACGATCGACTCCCACCCGACACCGAACTTCGCGGTGAGCTCGGAGCGGAGCACCGACTGATACAGGCCGCCGAAGGTGCGTTGGTGCTGCTTCAACACCCGTGCGTCCAACGCCATCCACCGCCCATCCTGCGTCTGGACCTTCGCCGACACGACGAGGTGCGTGTGGATCTGCGGGTCGTCCAACCGCGACGTCGTCTGCCGGAACCCCGCCACCGACAACCCCTGCGTGTCCAGATGCAACCGGCCACCGTTCGAGCGGACACGGGTCGTCGCGGCCCACCGCTCGAACGCATCCACGACCGCTCGGACGGCGACGTCATGACACTCCAGCAGACGGTCATCGCCCGTCAACGCCCACAGCACCGACAGCGACTTCGGTGCCGACACCGTCGCGTCGAACCCCGCCACCGCCTTCACCACCCGACCATCGCTCGTCGTCCGATCCGTCAACGCACGGCCGAGACTCCGACCCGTCACGGGATCGAGGCCGGCGAGCAGCGCCTGCAACTGCTCACCCTCGACCATTCCCGACCAGACCCAGGCCGTTGGCCTGGGCGCCCATCCACACCCCGGGAACCTCTCCCGGGGCAGCGGTCAGGTACTTCGTGTAATACGCGGCCGACGAGGCGGCCGACGACGCATACAACGTGGTCACACGCATCACGACACATCACCGCCCCAAACGGGCACCTGTCTGTCAAACCAACAGCGCAAGCAACCGGGAAGAAGGTGGTGAGCGATCACGGGAAGGGCGCCGATCAGTACTCGCGGCCCAGCTGCAGGTCCGCATTCGAATCAGCTGCATCCGCCCGAGCGTGCGTCACGTCGCGGTGACGCGTTGACGTCGTGCTCGAGTGCGATGAGCGCTTCGCGTCAGCGCATGACGCGCAGGACGTGTCCGATGCGGGCCTGAGTTCGTCGTCGACGAGAGGCCACGTGATCGGACCGCCGTGCAGCTTCTCCAGGGCCAGGCGCGGAACTCGCTTCAACTTGCCCAGGCGAACGAATGGCAGCCCTGTCTCGCCGCCGCTCTTCTCGAACTCGGTCGCCAGCTTGTACGCCGAGTTCCGACCGATCCGCAGGATCCGCCCCGCCTCGGGCAGCGTGAAGAAGTCCGGCACCGCCGTCGACACGCTCATCACGACCGACCTCGCGAACGCAGTCCCATGCTGAAGAACTGGACGTGATCACACCGATGTGTTGACGCGAACTTCGTGTGGCCGACGGCCAGCGATCGTGACGGGCTTCTCGAGGACGAACAACTCACGTCCCTCAACTGGACGCGCAACGGGCTCCGCGGTGAAATCTCCATGCCCACAACCGGACGCGAACTCACGGAATCCGGTGAACGAGGCCTCGTGTCTCGTCAGCTCACGGCGAGCGGATGCCGGCGATGGCCGACCGGCGATCGCGACCGAACTCGCCGTCAGAACTCGAGGCCGAGTTGCTGCGGTCGCGGAGCCGGCCGATCGAGTGCCGGTTGCTCGACGGCTTCCTCGCTGTCGATCGATCGATCGCCGATCATCTCGTCGACGAGCTCGCTCACCTCGGCGCGCAGGTCGGTGTCGACTCGTCCGTGGAGGATGAACTCGACGAGCGCCCAACGAGGGACACGGAGACACCCTCCGATCCGCACGACCGGCAGGCCCGTCGGGTCACCCTTCTGGAACCGCCCGGCGAGCCGATACGCGAGCGTTCGGCCGATCCCGAGCAGGTGCGCGGCATCATCGATCTTGATCATGAGCGGGGTGCCCGCCAGATCGAGTCGCAGCCCGTCGAACGCCGTCATCGGGCCAAGAACTACACCGCTGTGATGCCCATTTCAACGCCTGTCATTCCAGCTCCAACCACGTGGATTCCAGGTCGTGTCGTTTGGTCCCCACTGGTCCTCATCAGTGTCCGCACCTCCCTCGTCGAGTGACGAATGTCATAGGTCACGCGTTGGGGGGTTGCAGCACAGAAGCCGACCGTGCATCATGAGTCTTGCTCCCTGCAGTAGCGGGGGGAAGTGCACCCGGTGAGCCCTCCGGACGGTGGGTAGCCGGGTGTTGCGCGTTCAGGGGCGGACACTGCGGATGTCCGTGATCCGTCGCACCCGATCGAGCTGGTGGCCACGCGTGCCAACCGCCCACACGATGGCGTCGACCGCCCAGAGCATCGGCTCGTCGTGTCCGGGGCGATGGTCGTACAGCATCGAGTCGTGGGCAGCGCCGAGCGCGTGCTGGATGGCGCGCCGATCCCGCCCGGCTTGAATCGGCTCCTGGTCGTCGAGCGTCCACGAGACCACACCTTGCGCCAAGGCATCGTTCGCTGCCTGAGCGACCAGCACGCGGCGCGCCTCCACGCGCGACAAGCCGGCGGGTCGCGCCAGCCGATACACGGTCGTGTCGAGTTCGAGTTCAGCGACCAGGTCGAGGAGTCGTGCTCGCCGCGCCGGCGACTCCTTCGCCGTGTGCAGCCGCCGCTGACCGGGCAGGAGCAAGGAGCGCAGCCGACGTCGTGCCTCGACCACACGGTGGGCAGGCACCACCGTCAGCCCGAACAGCAGTGTTGCGCCTCGTTCCGATTCGTCGGAGTAGGCCCACATCAGCGGGTCATCTCGCCTGCCCGCCGTCCGATCTTCTCGGTCACGGTGCGAGCCGACTCGGGCAGCACGTGCGCGTAGGTCTTCATCAGCTCGTCCGGGCTGTGGCCGAGCAGGTCGGCCGCCGCTCGCACCTCGCCGATGTCGGTCGCGTGGCGGACCATGTGGGTCGCCGCGGTGTGTCGCAGCCCGTGTGAGGTGAGGCGGGGCACACCCGCGTTGCGGACCAGCCGTTCGAGCGTCTGGTCGAAGTTGCCGGGGGCGACCTGATTCCCGGTCTTCGTGGCGATGACGAGATCCTGATCGGTCCAGTCGTGGCCGGCGGCCAATCGTTCCTCGGCCTGGAATCTCCGGTGCGCCTGCAGCGCTCGAAGGGTCCCGGGGTCGAGCGGGATCGTGCGGCGAGCTCGTGTGTTCTTGCCGTCCGTCCACGTCGGCACACCGCGCACCTCGACGAGTGCACGTTCGATCTTGATCGTGCCCTTCTTCAGGTCGACCGCCGACCAGTGCAGACCGAGCACTTCGCTGCGGCGCAGTCCGTACAACACGGCGATGCGCAGCGGCCCCGCCCATCGGTGAGCGTCTGCGACGTCGAGGAAGCGTTGCAGCTGCGCGTCGTCCCAGGCGTCGACCTCCTTCACCCGGTCGGGCTTCACCACGTTGCGCGGCATCGGCACTCGCGCCGCCGGACTGCGCTTGATGTCGCCGGCCTCCACCGCGTCGGCGAGCGCAGCCTTCAGCACCATGCGGAAGATGCCGATGCTGCGGCGACCGAACTCGCCGCCCGAAGCGAGGCCCTCGAGCCAACGGGCGACGTCGGTTCGATCGAGTTGATCGAGTCGGAGCGAGCCGATCCCGGTGCGGATGTGCCCAGCCGCCCACTCGTACTGGACTTTCGTCTTCGGCCCGATGTCCGTACGGCCGGCCACCCAGTCGTCGACCAGGCGCCCGATCGTGCGGTGATCGGTCCCGTAGTCGCCGGCCGCCGTGTACTCGCTCGCCGCACGATTCGCCGCCCGCCGCGAGGGGTAGGTGCCCAGCTGCCGCGGCCGGTGCTTGCCCGTTTCGGTGTCGATCCCGTCGACACGCACCACCCATCGCTCCCGTTGCTGCCGCACCGTTGGCTGACCCGTCGCCTTCCACGCCATGGCGACCTCCGTTCTGATACATCGCTGATACATGGGCCGAAAAACGACCGAAGGCCTCGCTGTGAAGCGAAGCCCTCTCATCGTATCAGACCTGCTCAGAGGCCGTATTCAGTTGGCGCGCTCGAAGGGACTCGAACCCCTAACCTTCTGATCCGTAGTCAGATGCTCTATCCATTGAGCTACGAGCGCTTGTCGCGGCCACGTCAACGCGGCCGCATCGGTCGGCAAGTCTAACCGGGGAGCCCGACCAACGACACCTCGGATTGTCCGGCCGAGCCCGTGAGGTGCCCGGAGCGGGCGGGACCGCTCAGAGCGCCCAGGGGCGGAAGCTGCCCGAACGCTGGTACAGCGTGTAGGCGGCGTTGGTGTTCACGGTGGGTTCGAGCAACTGGCCGGCGCTGGTGACGCCGATGCCTGCGAGCCACGACTTGTGGGCATTCCAATTGATCTGGAACAGCCCGTAGCAGCAGGAGTTCTTGGCGTTGTTCTTCAGGTTGCTCTCCCGGCGGGCGATCCGCAGGGCCTCTTCTTCGAGATCGTCGGGCCACACTGCCCGGATGGTTGCCTCGTTCTCCGCGGCCGAGTAGGCCTTCACGGCGACCGCCGTCGGCGTGGAGCCGGCGGATGCCGTCGGCGCAGCGCCGGCGGGGAGGCAGACGGTGCGGCCAGCGAACAGCGGCGTGTTGGTGGTCGCGTTGTTCGCGGCGAGGAGTGTCTTCGAGGTGACGCCCACCTTCTTCGCGATCGCCAGCCACCCGTCGCCACGCACGATCGTGTACGTGCCGTTCGCACACGACGCCGGGGTCGTCGCGGTGCTCGAGGCACCGGCAGCGCCCGAGCCACCCGATGATCCAGCCGTCGAGGTCGTCGGCGTCGCTCCGGCCGGGATGCAGACCGATCTGCCCGGATGGATGACGGTGGCTGTGGTTGCGCCGTTGGCCGCCAGGAGCGCCGTCATGGTGACGCTGAGTCTGCGGGCGATGATGCTCCACCCGTCTCCGGCGACCACGGTGTAGGTGCCGCCCGAGCACGCCCGAGTCGGCGTGGCGGGCGCTGCCGACACCGGTGTCGGGACGACGACGCTGACCAGCACGGTGGAGACTGCGATGGCGGCGACCAGCGCGACACGGAGCCGAGGCGCACCAGGGAATCGGGGCGCACCACCGAGTCGAGCGCCGAGACGCGACGCTCCGCCGAGGCGATCGTGGCGCACCACTCCGTGAGCGCTCACCTCGTCGCGACGGCGTCGTGTTACGAACATGACGAAGAGTCTCGTGGGTTCGTCACACGAATGCAACGCGCCGGAGTGCACCGGGCCGAGAACGGCGACAGCCCGGCAGGGTTCCCACCGGGCTGTCGTCATCTGCGGAGAGGGTGGGATTTGAACCCACGGACCACTTTAGGGCGGTCCCCGCATTAGCAGTGCGGTCCATTCGACCTGGCTCTGGCACCTCTCCAGAAGGTTGTCTGCAGCTTCCACGTGGCATCTGCAGGGCGTGATGTTATCCCGACCCGGTCAGCGGCACACCGCCATAACGGCGTGCCAGGCGACGTCAGGGACGCTTCAGCGACGCTTCAGGGATGCGTCAGGGAGCGACGGTGGTATCGGTACTCGATGACGCCGGCGCAACCGGGACCGGCGACGAAGTGGACGGCGACGGCGGGTCGGTGGACGTCGGCGAGGCCGGATCGACCGGCTCATCGGCGGCCGGCACCGTCGGGGCTGTCTCCGGCGGCGGGGGCAGCAGCGCGGGTGGCTGATCGACGGTGGAGCCAGCCCACGGCGGGGTGCAGGTGTACGGCTTGGTCCAAGGGCCTCGCCCGCAGAACACCCAGAGATCACTCGCCGCGTCGGCGCAGGCCTGGAGCGAGGTCTTGACCGAATCGGTCGACCAGCCGCGACGACCGAGCGATCCGTGCGGGGCGAACATGCCCGACAGCGCGTTCAGCTGGAACGTGCAGTGTGAGTCGTCCTTGGTACGGGCATTGATGTTGACCGCCTCGTAGCGGCAGCCACCCTCACGGGAGGCGACGTACACCGCCCACTGTTGGGTCTCTGCGTCGGCTCCGTCGTTGGCGAACTCGGCAGCCACGATCGCCGCTTGCTCGGGTGTACACGGCGTGCGGTTGCCGTAGACCGGGATGCCCTGCGCCGTGAGCCGGTACTCGGGCAGATCGAGCATGGGGGCCGGGAACGGGCCCGGGCCGATGTCGCGGCCGTTCCCGACGGTCATGCCGCTCCAGATGTCGAGCGCGGCGAGCGTCCGCGGCCCAGCCACTGCGTCGGCGGTGAGCGGCGGCGTGTTCTTCTGATAGGCGCGCAGTGCGTCCTGGGTGGCCTTGTCGAAGATGCCCGTGACCTTCACACCGGGCCAGCCGAGCTCGATCAGACGCTGCTGGAGGCAGGTGACCGACTGGCCACGTGACGTGGACGTGAGCGTGGCGTCGGCCACGCAGCGGGCCCGCGTCGTGGGCGTTCCGGCGGCTGCGGCCTCCGACGACGACTCCATCGGGGCACCGCCGAGCGAGCCGGCGGGCACGAAGATCGCGGCCTTGCCGGCGATGCCGAGAGCCATCAGCGTGTCCTCGCCGGCGACGCCGTTGACGACGAGCGGCGGGTGGGTGGCCTGGAACCAGCGGACGGCGTCCTCGGTCTCGGGGCTGTAGAGACCGTTGTACGGGACCGAGAAACCATGCATGATCAGGGCGAACTGCAAGCAGAGCACACCCGATCCGTAGCTCTGCCGGGCGAGGACGGGCTGGGCGATGCAGGGCTGCACCTCGGGAAGCTCGGCCACGGCCGTCGAGGCAGGCAGGGGCGCACCCACTCCCACAACCGCGCAAACGGCTGCGACCGCCACACAGAGTGCACGCCTCACCGCGCTCAGACTACGGCCCGCTGGGACGAATCCAACCAACACGCCATGGACTGTCCGGGAACAGAAGGCAAACCCCGCAGGTTGAGCACCCCGTGACCTCCCCCACGACCCCGTCGACACCCGACATCAGCCAGGACTCCGGCCACGACATCAGCCCCGACCTCAGCTCCGGCGAGATCACCGTCTACTGGCGTCCGGGATGCCCGTTCTGTGGGAGCCTGTTCCGTCAGCTCGACCACGCCCAGCTCCCCCACCGGCGGGTGAACATCTGGGACGACGAGAGCGGCGCTGCCATGGTGCGGTCCATCGCCCGTGGCAACGAGACGGTCCCCACCGTCACCGTGGGCGATCCATCCGCCGGCGGTGTGGGTCTCGTGAACCCGAACGTGGCCCAGATCCTGGCAGCTGCCGGACACCGCTGATCCCGCACAGTCGGCCAGGGACCCCGCTCGGGGGTGCATCGACCCGGGCGTTAGCGTCCGGCATGTGAACGTCCTTCTGATCACGCTCGACCAGTTCAGGGCCGACTGCCTGTCGACGGCGGGCCACCCGCTGGTGCGTACCCCGGCACTCGACGCCCTCGCTGCCGAGGGTGTGCGGTTCGCCCGCCACTACAGCCAGGCGGCGCCATGTGCGCCCGGCCGGGCCACTCTGTACACGGGGATGTACCAGATGAACCACCGGGTGGTGGCCAACGGCACCCCGCTCGATGCCCGGTTCGACAACGTCGCCAAGGCGGCTCGCCGTGCCGGCTACGACCCGGTGCTGTTCGGCTACACCGACCAGAGCATCGACCCTCGTCAGTCCTGCGGACCCGACGATCCTCGGATGCAGCACTACTCGGGTGTGCTGCCAGGCTTCCGAGCAGAGTTGCACATCCCCGACGACCACCAGGTGTGGCTCGATTGGCTGGCCGAACGCGGCCACCCCGATGTCGGCAGCGGCTACGACGCCCTCGGCAGCGAGCCCTCACGGCCGGCTGAGCTGAGCGTGTCGACGTTTCTCACCGACCATGCGATCGACTGGTTGCACGGCCAGGCGGCGACGCCGGGCGACGGGTCCTGGTTCGCACACCTCTCATACCTGCGACCGCATCCGCCGTACGGCGCTGCCGGCGAGTACGCCGCGATGTACGACCCGGCCGACGTCGCCATGCCCATCCCAGCTCCCGATGACCGGCTGGCGTTCCATGACGTGCTGCTCGCCTCCGGGCAGGCGGCCGCACCAACAGACGAGCGCTCGATGCGCGAGCTGCGCGCCCAGTACTACGGGATGATCAGCGAGGTCGACGCCCAGCTCGCCCGCCTGTGGGACACGTTGCGCCTGCTCGGCATGTGGGACGACACATTGGTGATCGTCACCGCCGACCACGGTGAGCAACTCGGCGACCAAGGCGTGCTCGGCAAGCTCGCCTGGTTCGAGGAGAGCTACCACATCCTCGGGATCATCCGCGATCCCCACCAACCCCAGGCGCACGGTTCGGTGGTGGATGCATTCACCGAGAACGTCGACGTGTTCCCCACGATCTGCGAGTTCATCGGTGCCCCCGTGCCGGTGCAGTGCGACGGTCTGCCACTCACGCCGTTCTTCCGCGGCGAGCAGCCGCCGTGGTGGCGCAACGACGCGCACTGGGAGTTCGACTGGCGCGACCAGTACCTCCTCACCGAGCACCCGTGGCCGTGGGACCAGCGGCTCGAACGACAGCAGTTGGCCTGCATCCGTGATGCCGACGGCGCTTACGTGCAGTTCGGCAACGGCGTGTGGCGCTGCTTCGACCTCGCCGCCGACCCCACCTGGCACACCCTTGTCACCGACCCGGCGCGGGTGCTGCCGTACGTGCAGGCGATGGTGTCGTGGCGCGCGTCGCACACCGATCGGACCCACACCGGGATGCTCGTCACCATGGGTGGCATCGGGCGCTTCCCCGAGCAACCGATGATCGTCGAGACCCCGATGCCCTGAGTCCCGGGTGCCCGCTGATTCAGCGAGTGACGGGACGGATCCGCACCGACAGGCAGGTGACGCATCCTTCGAGCTTCACGAACTCGGAGATGTCGACCTCCACCGGCGTGTAGCCGAGGTCGCGGAAGAGTTGCGCAGACAACGGGGCATCGGCAGCCATCAACAGGCGATCATCGCCCAGCAACACCACGTGCGCGCCCGACTCCTCGGGCACCGGCAAGAAACGAGGGAAGATCGCTGGGTCGTCGATCGCCGGCGGGTAGCCGATCACCGTGCCGTCAGGCAGCGCAGTGACCGCCGACTTGAGATGCAGCACCTTGCTCAGCGGCACGGCGATCACGGTCGCACCCACAGGTTCGAGGATCGCCCGCAGCTGCTGGATGCCCTCGCCGTTGGTGCGTCCACCACGGCCCACGTACACCGTGTCGCCGATCTTCAACACGTCACCACCGTCGAGCGTGCCGGGCGGACGGATCCGGTTGATCGAACAGCCGAGGCCCTCGACCACCTTCTCCACATCGAGCACTTCCGGCTTGCGTTCGTCGGCTCCGGGACGGCAGATCACCGCCACGTTGCGGTAGATCAGCACGGTGTCCTCGATGAACGCCGAGTCGGGGCAATCGGGTGCAGGGGGAACCTCCACGACGGCCCAGCCGACATCGTGGAGGGTGTCGATGTACGCATCCCACTGGTGGAGCGCTCGGGCGAGATCGACCGGCGATCGCTCGATGTGGGTGACGAGGCCATCGGCCAAACGCGGGCTCGGCCGCCTCACGAGGGCTGTCGTCTGTACCATGCAACGAAGGCTATTCAGATCGGAGCACCGGTGAACGGAAAAACCGGCACGGCTGCCGCGGGCAACGCGAACGCCGTCTACACCCACCAGCGGGCCGGCGTCATCAGCGTCGAATCCGTCGAAGCTCCCGAGATCGTCACGTCCGATTGGATCGACGAGCAGCTCGCCGCCACGTACGAACGCTGGGGCATGCGACCGGGGCTGCTGGCCGAGCTGGCCGGCATCAGGGAGCGACGTTGGTGGCCTGAGGGTGTCACGTTCGACCAGGCGGCAGCGTTGGCAGGTCGAAAGGCGATCGAGACGTCGGGCGTCGACCCGAGCGAGATCGGCATGATGATCTCGACCTCGGTCTGCAAGCACCACCTCGAACCGTCCATCGCCTGTGCGGTGCACCATCAGCTCGGCCTCCCACCGTCGTGCACCAACTTCGACCTCGCGAACGCGTGTCTCGGTTTCGTGAACGCGATCCACCTCGCGTCCACTGCGATCGACGCCGGCTTCATCAAGTACGCACTCATCGTCGACGGCGAGGGCAGCCGGTACACCCAGCAGGCCACCATCAAGCGACTGCAGCAGGAGACGGCGTCGTTCACCGACGTGTTCGACGAGTTCGCCTCGCTCACCCTCGGCTCGGGCGCAGCAGCCATGGTGCTCGGCAACCTCGACACCCATCCAGACGCCCACCGCGTGATCGGTGGCATTGCTCGTGCAGGTACCGAGCACCACCAGCTGTGCGTCGGCGACCTCGACAAGATGACCACGGACACCAAGCGACTCCTCGAGGCCGGTCTCGATCTTGCACAGGAAGCATGGAAGGACTCGACGGTCGACTTCGACTGGGCAAGCGGCATGGACCGATACATCATCCATCAGGTGAGCTCGGTGCACACCAAGCTGATCTGCGAGCGGCTCAGCATCCCGATCGACAAGGTGCCTCTCACCTACCCGACGTTCGGAAACGTCGGCCCGGCCGCGATCCCGATCACCTTGGCCGGCGTGCAGCACGATCTGTCGGCCGGCGAGCGCGTGCTGTGCATGGGCATCGGCTCGGGACTCAACACCAGTCTGACCGAGATCGTCTGGTGATCGTGCCGGTGATCGTGCCGGTGATCGCGCTGGCGACGCCCGGTGATCGCACGCTGACCACCGAACGGTGAACGCTCCGGCGGTACCCAGCGCCGACGAGTGGCAGCAGTGGGGTGTCGACCCGTCGTGGTCGCGCACCCTCGACGTCGCATCGCACGACGGTGGTGCTCATCGGTGGCACGTGCTCGAACGTCGCCCTACCGACCCGACATCGTCGCTCGGCACCGTGGTGTGCGTGCACGGCAACCCCACCTGGTCGTACCTGTGGCATCGCGTGATCGACCGTCTCGGCGATCGATACCACGTGGTGGCCGTGGATCAGCTGGGCATGGGCTTCTCCGACCGACTCGGCACGCGCTCGTACGCCGATCGGGTGCTCGACCTCGACGACGTCATCGGTGCGCTCGGGCTCGCGGGTCCGCTCGTGATGGTGGGCCACGACTGGGGTGGCGCCGTGGTGCAGGGGTGGTCCGTCGCGCATCGGGACCGGCTGGCCGGCCTCGTGCTGTGCAACACCGGCATCGCCGTCCCCACCGGTCGGCGCGCCCCGTCGCTCATCCGCCTCGCTGCGGCGGGACCGATGACCGACCTCGCGTGCCGGCGCACGCGTCTGTTCGTCGACGGCACGATGTGGCTCTCGTGGAAACGCATCCCCACGGCGATGCGCCCTGCGTTTCGAGCGCCGTACCGGCGGGCGGCAGACCGCGCCGCCATCCGTGACTTCGTGGCGGATGTCCCGTTCGACACCTCGCACCCGTCGTCGGCCGCAATCGCCGACGTGGCCGCTCAGCTCTCCACCATCACTGCGCCCTCGCTGCTGGTGTGGGGTGCGGCCGACCCGGTGTTCGACGATTCGTTCGCGCTCGACCTCGCTGCGCGAATCCCGCACGCCGACCAACATCGCTTCGACCGCGTGGGCCATCTTTCGCCGGTCGAAGCCGACGTCGCCGGAGTGATCGATCCGTGGCTCGCCGAGCGCGTGCGCGCCGCCTCGTCGCTCGACTCCACCGCGGTCGACACTGCGATCACACATGACGACTACCTGCCCGCCTGGGCCGCGCTCGACGATCGCGCCCACGACCACACGGTTGCGTTCGTCGATGGTTCCACGGGTGAGGTCACGTCGTTTCACGACCTCCATCGCAAGGTCGTAGGCATCGCCCGCGGGCTCGGCGAGCTCGGCCTCAAGCCCGGTGAGCGAGTTGCGATGCTCGTGCCGCCGAGCGTCGACCTCGTGGCAGCGGTCTACGCCGTCTGGCGCGCAGGTGGCGTGACGGTGGTGGCCGATCGCGGGCTCGGGCTCGGCGGTCTCGGCCGCGCCGTTCGTGGAGCCGGTGTCGACTGGGTGATCGGTTCGCCCGAAGCGCTCGCTGCAACGCGTGTGTTGCGGTGGGCGCCGGGCGCATCCCGCATCTCCACCGGACCCAAACCAGTGATGGGCGCAGTTGCCACCCTCGACGGCCTCGCTCGGTCGGCCGCGGTGCTGCCCGAAGCGCCGCTTGCCGACGACCCGGCGGCTGTGCTCTACACGTCGGGTGCGACCGGGCCGGCCAAGGGTGTGCGTTACCGCCACCACCAGCTCGCAGCACAGCGCGATGCGCTGGCGGCGACGTACGGCATCACCCGAGACGACCGCCTGGTGGCCGCGTTCGCACCGTTTGCGCTCTACGGCCCGGCGCTCGGAATCGCGTCCACCATCCCCGACGTCGACGTCACCAAGCCAGGCACGCTCACCGCTGAAGCGCTGGGCGCGGCGTGTGCTTCGGTGGACGCCACGATCGTGTTCGCCTCGCCCGCCGCGCTCGCCAACGTGGTGCGTACCGCCACCGGCACCGACGAGCGTCTCGCCCGGATTCGGCTCGCGCTGTCGGCCGGCGCACCGGTCCCCGCAGCGACGCTGCGCGCCGCGGCAATGCTGATGCCATCGGCAGAGCTGCACACGCCGTATGGCATGACCGAGTGCCTGCCGGTCGCGGACGTGTCGCTCACCGAGATCGATGCAGCGGGTGCCGGTCGCGGCGTGTGCGTGGGCCGACCCGTGCCGGGCGCCGAGGTGTTCATCGCCCCGCTCGGATTCGACGCCGCCCGTCGCGTCGTCGCGGTCCCACCGGGGACCACGGGCGAAGTGCTGGTGCGCGCGCCGTGGCTGTCCGACGGCTACGACCGCCGCTGGGCCACCGAGCGCGATGCACGCCCACTCGATGCCGCCGGTCGTCGCTGGCACCGCTCGGGTGACGTGGGCCACGTCGGGCCGGAGAACCTCCTCTGGATCGAAGGGCGTTCGGTGCACGTCGTGCACACCGATCGTGGTCCCGTGACGCCGGTGCCGGTGGAGGTCGCCACCGAACGTCTTCCGGGCGTGCTGCGCAGCGCTGCCGTCGGCGTCGGTCCGGTGGGCTGCCAGGTCCTGGTCGTGGTCGTGGAGACGAGAACGTACGACGATGGTCTCGCACCCGCCGAGCTCGCCGCTGCCGTGCGTGCCGCGGTGCAACATCCGGTGGCTGCCGTGCTGCGGGTGAGCGATCTGCCCGTCGACATCCGCCACAACACCAAGATCGACCGCACCCTGGTTGCCCGCTGGGCCGAACAAGTGTTGTCCGGCCACAACAGCAGGCGCCCATGGTGACCCATCACCATCCATCCGTGAGCTGGGCCACGCGCCGCACGTGCTCCGTCTCACGCATCGGCGGTGGGGCGTGAAGGTGCTCGTGACCGGTGGGACGAGCCTGCTGGCACGACGGACTGCTGAGGCACTGCTGGCGCGCGGCGACGAGGCCGTCATGCTGCAACGGGGTGAGTCGGCCGTGGACACACGACAGGTACGCGGCGACGTGCGCGATGCCGATCTCGTGCGACGGGCGGTCGACGGCTGCGACGCAGTGATCCATGCCGCGGCGAAGGTGGGCGTCATCGGCGCGTGGGAGGAGTACCGCTCGATCAACGTCGACGGCACCGCGAACGTGATTGCGGCGGCTCGCGAGCTCGGGTTGTCGCGGGTGGTGTACGTGTCGACCCCGTCGGTTGCGCACGCGGGTCACTCACTCGTCGGGGCACAGGCCGATCCGGCGGTCATCGGTCGCATGGATGCGTACTACGCGGAGTCGAAGGCGATCGCCGAACGTCTTGCGCTCGGGGCCGCGAGCGATGCGTTGCCGGTGGTCGCGATCCGACCGCACCTCGTGTGGGGCCCGGGGGACACCCAGCTCGTCGGCCGCATCGTCGAACGGGCGAAGGCCGGCCGTCTCGCGCTCGTTGGCGGCGGAGCTGCCCTGATCGACACGACGTACATCGACAACGCTGCGTCCGCACTGGTTGCCGCCCTCGACGCCGCTGTGCCGGACGCTGCCTGCCTGGGCAAGGCGTACGTGATCGCCAATGGCGAGCCGCGCCCGATCCGCGAGCTGATCGAAGGCATCCTGCGCGCCGCCGGTGTGGAGGTCACGCCTCGGGTGGTGCCGCTGCGCGTGGCGGTCGGCGTCGGCGGGATCGTGGAGAAGCTGTGGCGCCGAACGAAGCCCGACGAAGAGCCACCGCTCACCCGCTTCCTCGCCGAGCAGTTGGGTACCGCCCACTGGTTCGACCCTCGGCCTGCACGCACCGACCTGCGCTGGCAGCCCACCGTGACCATCGACCAGGGCCTCGCCGAGCTCACCGCCTGGTACGCCAGCCGCTGATCCGTGAGCGAGCACTTCGTTGCCTGGCGGGCTCCGTGCTCACCGACCGAGTCGCGAAACGTCGAGTCGCGACACGTGATCGGCGTGCTCACGCTCACGGATCGGTCTGGCAGCGCGGGCTGTGACGGAATCCGCCTCGTGACGGTGGGGTGAACTCGTGCACCCACTGGCAGGCTGTCAGGCGTGAACGAGTGCGACCTTCTCATCATCGGTGGCGGCCCTGCCGGCGCTGCCGCAGCCATCGTGGCCGCACGAGCCGGCGTCCGTGTCGTGCTGTTCGAAAAGGGCCAGCACGGTCGCGACAAGGTGTGCGGCGACGGCCTCACCCCCCGAGCGGTGGCAGCGCTCGAGGAGCTGAAGATCGACCTCTCCCCGGCACACCGCATCGACGGGCTCCGGATGATCGCCGGCAAGAAGACCCGTGAGCTCCTGTGGCCGACCACCGATCGCTTCCCGAATCACGGCGCGGTGTGGCCCCGCCATCGGTTCGACACCCACCTGATCGACGTCGCGATCGAGTGCGGCGCGGACGTTCGCTTCGAGAGCGAGGCGCTGCCCGGTGCTCGAGGGCGATCGGGTCGTCGGAGTGCGCGCCAACGGTGAGTCCTGGCGAGCACCGCTCACGATCCTGGCGGCGGGCGCGCAGGGCGCCGCCGCGAAACTCGTCGGCGCCGAACGCGATCCCGACGAGCCGTTCGGTCTGGCCATCCGTGCCTACGCGCCCACGCCACGCCATGCCGAGCGCCACCTCGAGGCCTGCCTGTCGCTGCGCGACGAGCACGGCACACCTGTGCCCGGGTACGGCTGGATGTTCCCCGCCGGCGACGGCACGGTGAACATCGGCGTCGGAGCGCTGAGCACGATGAAGGGCTTCAAGAAGCTCAACCTGAACAAGCTGCTCGATCAGTACGCAGCGATCGTGCGTGAGCCGTGGGGTCTCGGTGACTACGTCGACAAGCCACGCGCCTGGCGCCTGCCGATGAGCTGCGTTCGTCGGAGCGGACCCGGCTGGCTCGCAGTCGGCGACGCTGCCGGTTTCGTGAACCCGATGAACGGCGAGGGCATCGACTACGGCCTCGAGAGCGGCATGCTCGCCGTCGAGCGCTTCCTGGCCAACCCGGCGACCGCGCCCGCCGTGTACGACCGGCTGGTGGGCGAGCGCTTCGACGACTTCCTCAGCACCGGCCGGCGGTTCAGCTTCATCATCGGACACCCCTGGCTCCTCAAGCCGGGCCTGCGCATCGCGGTCGGCACGCAGGCCGCTGCCGACATCACGCTCGCGGTCATGGGCAACCTGGTCGACAACCGCACGCCTGGCACGGCCGGCACCGTGTTGAAGCTCGCCGGTGGCGCGCTCCGGATCGCCGACCCCCTGCTCCGCCGCACCCGCGCCGCCGCATAGCACGGGCAAGCGTCCCTGCTCAGCAGGAGCTATCCGTTGCTATGTATGCGAGCAACCGCGCTCCGCTGAGTGATCTCCGGACGCGAGGACAAGGGCTTCATCGTCACCAGGACGCGCCCGCCTGACCGTCACCTGGCGTACGGTCGAAACCGGGAGGTTGACCACCACGGACCCCGTGCTCGTCGCGGATCTACGACTCGCAACCGATTCCGTCACCGTCTCGATCGAGGTCGTAGGGGTCCGAGCCGATGACAAGCACGGGTCCTTGCACGTAGGCCGGACCGTTGCCGCTCCCCCCGGCGCAGTCGACGTCTGATGCGTTCGGCACGCAGGCGCCTGAGTAGTTGGGGTTGCAGTCCGACGCCGGCTTGGCGGCCGGGATCGACACCAGCGGTAGTGGCGCTGAGGGTGGTGGCGCAGGCGGAAGTGTCTTCGACGGTGCCGGCGGGAGCGTTGGCGGTGGTGGTGCGGGCAACGTGGTCGGCGGTGGTGAGGTGGTCGTTGCCGCCTCGGCAGCGGCAGCCAGCGATGCCTCCGTCTCGGCCAGGAGCGCCGACCAACGCTGGAGCTCCTCCGGCGGCTGCACTGCGCAATAGTCAGCAAGTGCGACGGGATCGAGGCCCAGACTGTTCCAGATCAGCGTCATCTCGGGGTCGCCCAGGAATGCTGCGACCTGGGTGTACTCGATGCAGTCTTCGACCAACATCGGGTTTGCGACGGGAGTCGTGGGGGCGACCGTGACTGCGGTCGACGACGTCGTGGAGGACCGCGACGTTGCTTCGATAGGTGGGGTCTTGGCCATTGGCCGCGTCGCTGGCGTCCCGCAGGCGGCGCACGTGGCGAGCGCCGCTCCGACGATCGCCGTCCGCATCACCCCTTCATCCTCCTCGCTGGGTGCCGAGCCCGCAATGGTTCCCCTGCGCTATCCAGTGGCTGCGAGCGCATCGGACTGACCCGGTCCGGTGAGACCTACGCGACTCCATCCGAAGGCTTCTTCAAGGGGGTGGCTCAACGAGCCGATGAGAGCGCCACGATCTCCGAAAGATGAGCCTTCACCTCGACCGGCCGCCGCTTCTCCACGTGCCCGCCAGCATGACCGCTCCGCCGTGGAGGACAATGGCCAGAACAGCACCCGCGCCCCCTATCGCTTGGTGGCGAGCACCCGCGCGAAGCCGATCTCGGTTCCCTGATCGGTCATCAAGAAGTCGTGAGTGCTGGCCACCTCCTCCACCCACCAGCCCTGCACGTGCGGCGCGATGAAGTCGTTGAACTTCAGCCAGTCGCGCCAGACGTCGTCGATCAGGTCGGCGTGATCCACCGTCACCTTGCGTGTCTTGGCCCAATGGGTGCGCCACCACTCGGGCGTGTGCCAGCAGCACAACTCCCAGTCCCAGAACCGCTCGAGAGCAGCCGGGATCTCCTCACCCAACTCCCGCGTCGTCGCTGGCATCACCACCCCGAGCTGCCCGCCTGGCTTCAGGAAGTCGAGCAGGTAGCCCAGATACAGATCGGCCGTGCCGAAGTACTGGTAGGCGTCGATGCTCACGATCGCATCAAAGAACCCCGCTGCGTACGGCAGCGTGTGCGCCTCCGCGTGGATCGGCGTCACCAGGTCGGTCATCCCCGCCTCCACGATTCGCTGCTGGTTCTCCGCCGCCGGGATCCACAGGTCGGTCGCCCACACCCTCGCCCCGAACTCACGCGCCAGGAAGATCGAGCTCACCGCCTTGCCACAACCGAGATCGAGCACCTTCATCCCCGGCTCGATCGCCATCACCTCGGTCAACGACTCCGTCAACCAGAGCGCGTTCGGCCCCATCTGGTTCGCGGTCACCCACATCGGGTCGTAGCTGTTCGATCGCACGTAGCGATCGTGGTGAAGGGTGGGCTCGGTCATCCTTCGATACAAGCACCACCGGCCTACCCGCCACCGGTGGATTTCCCACGGACTCGCCGACCCGGCCGGCGCGGTGGCAGCGGGCATCGCCCTCATGCTCGACGGCTACCGTCGCCTGCGCTGACCCTCGGGGCTTGGCATCACCAGTCCCGTCAGCACTCGACGATGTTGACGGCCAGGCCGCCGCGGGCGGTCTCTTTGTACTTGGTCATCATGTCGGCGCCCGTTTCGCGCATCGTCTTGATCACCTGATCGAGGCTCACGTGATGCGTGCCATCGCCGCGCAACGCCATCCGCGCTGCGTTGATCGCCTTCACCGAGGCGATCGCATTGCGCTCGATGCACGGGATCTGCACCAACCCGCCGACGGGGTCGCAGGTGAGACCCAGATGGTGCTCCATGCCGATCTCGGCTGCGTTCTCCACCTGCTGCGGCGTGCCGCCCATCACCGCACACAACGCCGCCGCAGCCATCGAGCAGGCGACTCCCACCTCGCCCTGACAACCGACCTCGGCGCCGCTGATGCTGGCGTTCTCCTTGTACAGGATGCCGATCGCCGCAGCCGTCAGCAGGAAGTCGACCACACCCTGATCGGTCGAACCGGGGACGAACCGCGCGTAGTAGAGCAGCACCGCAGGCACGATGCCCGCTGCGCCGTTGGTCGGCGCGGTGACCACCCGCCCGCCCGCCGCGTTCTCTTCGTTGACCGCGAGCGCGTAGAGGTTCACCCAGTCGAGCACCTGCAGCGGATCGCGCAAGGCCTCCTCGGGCTTCGACGTGAGCGCCTCGCGCAGCGCCTTTGCGCGCCGACGCACCTTGAAGCCACCTGGCAACGTGCCACCGGTGTGGCACCCTCGCTCGACGCACTCCTGCATCACCCGCCAGATGTTCAACAGGCCCGCATCGATCTCGTCGTCGCTGCGCCAATGGCGCTCGTTGCGTCGCATCAGTTCGGCGATGCTGCAGTCGGTTGCCACGGTGAGCGCGAGCAGTTCGTCGCCGGTGCGGAACGGATACGGCAGTACTGTCGCGTCGGGCGCGATCACCTTCTGCCTGCCGCCGTCGGCCGCCACCTCGTCGCTGACGACGAACCCGCCACCGACGCTGTAGTAGCACCGGTCGGCAAGCTCGTGACCCGCATCATCGAAGGCGATGAAGCGCATTCCGTTGGCGTGGAACGGCAGCGACTCGCGGCGGTGGAACGTGAGGTCGGCCTTCTCGTTGAACACGATCTCGTGGCGGCCGAGCAGCGCGAGCCGACCCTGACTGCGTACCTCGGCGAGCAGCGTCGGGATCGCACCGACGTCGACGGTGTCGGGCTCGTGCCCTGCGAGGCCGAGCAGCACCGCCTTGTCGCTGCCGTGGCCCTTGCCGGTGGCACCCAGCGAGCCGTACAGCTGCACCCACACTCGCCCCGTCGAGTCGAGCTGGCCGTCGTGCAGCAAGCGCATCGCGAACAGCCGCGCCGCACGCATCGGCCCCACCGTGTGGCTGCTCGACGGCCCGATGCCGATCTTGAAGAGGTCGAAGACGCTGACAGCCATGGTGCACCGCAGGCTAGGCCCCGACCTCCATCGCGATGAGAGATGCGGTCGCCACCGCCACTCATCTCTCATCGCTCTTCGGTTGTCGCGGTGGGTTCGCAGGGGTGGGGGGTTCGGTCGTATGGTCGGCTCGTCGACCGATGCTGGGGGGATCGATGATCTGGGGAGACACCGTCGCGTACTGGGCACGCTGGCAGGGCGACGCGGTCGCGATCCGGTTCGGCGACCGAGACCTCACGTGGGGCGAGCTGTCCACACGAGCCGATCATGTCGCAGCCGGCCTCGCCCGGCTCGGCGTCGGGCACGGCGACCGCATCGGGTTGCTGATGTCGAACCGACCTGAGTTCCTCGAGGTGGTCGTCGGTGCCGCCCGCCTCGGCGCGATCGTGGCGCCGTTCAACCTCCGCTTCACCGCGACCGAGCTCGCCTACGTCGTAGGCAACGCCGACTGCGACGTCGTGGTCACGGAATCGTCGCTGGCCCCGGGCCTGTCGATCGCACGCGACCAACGCACGCTGACGGCGATCGATGTCGACGACGACACCTATGGCCGTCTCCTCGACAACGACGGCACCTTCGACACACCGATCATCGATCCCGACGACCCGTGGTTCATCTGCTTCACGAGCGGCACCACCGGCGACCCGAAGGGTGCTGTGCTCACCCACCGCAGCTGGTTCTACGCATCGATGGTGCGGGCCCTCCAAGGCGGCATCAACCGCAACGACCGCATCCTGCTGCCGTTCCCGCTCGCATTCACCGGTGGCCTCGCGCTGTCGATGGTGGTGCTCTGGAGCGGAGCCACGCTCGTGCTCGAACCGGCGTTCGAACCAGGGCGCGCGCTGCACCTCATCGAGTCCCAGACGATCACGGTGTTCATGGCCGTGCCCACGCTGTTCCAGATGATGGCGTTGCACCCCGATTTCGCGCGCACCGACATCTCGTCGATCCGCTGCGCGTCGTCGGGCGGAGCGACCGTGCCGGTGCCACTGCTGCGCACCTATCTCGACCGCGGGATCGCGATGACCCAGACGTACTCGCTCACCGAGGTGAGCGCGTCGGGCATCACGCTTCCGTACCACCAGTCGTTGGAGAAGGTGGGCTCATGCGGCGTGCCGGCGATGCACAGTCGGGCGCGCATCTGCGATCCCGACGGCAATGAGGTCCCACCCGGCACCGTCGGTGAGATCTGCATCAAGGGCCCCGAGGTGATGCAGGGCTATTGGCGCAACCCGGAGGCCACCGCAGCCACGCTTCGCGACGGTTGGTGCCACACCGGCGACCTCGGCACGATGGATGCCGACGGGTACTTCTACGTGGTCGACCGGGCGAAGGACATGCTGATCTCCGGCGGACTGAACGTGTACCCCGCGGAGATCGAGCGCCAGTTGGCAGGCATCGATGGCATCGTCGAACTTGCCGTGATCGGTGTGCCCGATGCAACGTGGGGCGAGACGCCCGCCGTGGTCGCCGTCACCGATGGCCGACCGCTTGACGGCCGAACGGTGCTCGAAGCGTGCGAGGGCGTGCTGGCCGACTTCAAGCTCCCGCGCTATCTCGTCGTGCGCGACACGCCGTTGCCACGCAACATGTCGAACAAGGTGCTGAAGGCCGAGCTCCGCGCCGAGTATGCCGACCTGCCCAGCACGGCACGGCCGATCCGATGACTGCTCGTCCCCGCGACGTCACGCCTGACCAGACCGACCAGACCGACCAGACCGACCAGACCGACCAGACCGACCAGACCGGCACGGGGACCACGGCATGAAGGTCGGGATCGCGATGTACACGAGCGACGAGACACTGCCGCCCGATGAGCTCGCGGTCGAGGTCGAACAGCGTGGCTTCGAGTGCCTGCTGTTTGCCGACCACTCGCACATCCCGACGAGCCGGCGCTCGCCGTGGCCGGGCAGCCCCGACGGCAGCGTCCCGATCCCAGAGGTGTACAAGCGGCTGATCGACCCGTTCGTCGCGCTCGGCGCGGCCGCGGCGGTCACCACGACGTTGCGCATCGGCACCGGTGTCGCCCTTCCGGCACAGCGCGACGTGTTGCAGCTCGCAAAGGAGGTTGCCACGGTCGACTGGCTGTCGAAGGGCCGCATGATCCTCGGTGTCGGAATGGGCTGGAACGAGGACGAGATGGCGAACCACCGAGTGGCCATGCGCGACCGATGGGACATCGTCGGCGAGAAGCTCGAGGCGATGAAGTTGCTGTGGACGCAGGACACCGCCGAGTACCACGGTCGCTTCGTCGACTTCGGCGAGAGCTGGGCGTGGCCGAAACCGGTGCAGCGCCCGTACCCGCCGATCATCATCGGCGGTGGATGGGGTCCGCGCCTGCTCGCGAGCGTGGTGCGCCACGCCGACGGCTGGCTCCCTGTGTCGGGCCGCAGATCGATCAAGCAGCGCATCGACCTGCTGCACGCCGAGTGCGAGCGCCAGGGCCGCGATCCGTCAACGGTGTCGATCACCGTGGCCGACGCCCGGCCCGATCTGGACTCGTTCCGCAACCTGGCGCGCGAGGGTGTCGAGCGCGTGACCCTCAGCATCCCCGTCGGCACGCGCGACGACACCCTGCGTCTGCTGGATCGCTACGGCGAACTTGCCCGTTCCGCTGTCTGACCGCCCGACCTTCGTCCGCGACGGCCGATGTTGCGGCGAACACCAGAACCACGACGACGACGGTGAGCAGTTGACGCATCTGCGGACGATGGTGCGAGGGCGATCTGTGGCGGCTGCCGCCGTCGAGGCTCGGGTCAGCTGGTCATGCCGTTGAGGCCGACGAGGCCGCGTGCGAGCTCGATCTCACCCATGTGACGCAGGCCGTGCTGGTAGATCCAGCACTCGAACCCATCGAGCACGGTGATTCCCTCGGTGCCGGCGACGCGTGCGCTGTAGGTGCTCGCGATCTGCGGTGGGAATGGATGCGGGATCACCACCCGGTCGAGCTCGGATGCGTCGATTGATGCGAGGTGGGCGTGGGTCCGTGCGAACACCGCGCGCTGGTACTCGACGCATGGTCACTCCCTGGCCATCTCGGTCGCCGCGATCGCGGCGATGTCAGCGGCATCGCGCTTGCTGCGGATGTCGAAGGTGACGGAGTGGATCGTGCCCGTGAACGGGAACGTGCCGTCGTAGTCGTCGACCACGGGCGACAGCGCGTCGCGCCCGATGTCGGTGCCGGTGCTGCCGAGCATGCGGACGATCCGCGGCACCCTGGCCGAGGCGAGATCAGTACCGTCCACGCCGATCACGATCGAGCCTGCCTCGCCCTCGCGGTCGAAGCGAGCGGTGATCGAGTGGCGGCCCGGCATCAGCGACAACGGCGCGGTGGCCCGCGTGTGCGTCCCGAGCGCGTTGTAGTCGAAGTGCAACTGGCCGTCCTTGACGAAGAAGCTGTGGCCGACGTTGTGGCTGCCCCGGGCGTAGAGCACGCCCTGGTCACCGTCGCCGACGGTGACGTCGGCGGTGATCGTCCAGGCACGCGCTCCGAACGACGGCGAGGCGTCGGCAGGGATGTGCGACAGCGGGGGTACGTACACGTAGTTCGGGCGGGCGTGCACGGTGCCCGGGAGTGCGGCGCCGCCGAACAGCTCGATGGTGCGGTCGTCGAGGGGCAGCACGCCCTTGTCGCCGGCCTCGATCCACCACAGCTCGATCAGTTCCTGCAGCTTGTCGGGGTGCGCGGCCGCGAGGTCGTGGCACTCGCTGAAGTCATCCTCCAGGTAGAACAAGCCCCATTGGTCGTCCTCGAACGGCTTGCCCTGTTCGTGATACGTGGTGGCCTTCCACCCGTCGGCCCAGATGCCACGGTGGCCCATCTGCTCGAAGTACTGCACACGGCGCGGCGCCGGAGCAGCCGCATCCGCGAACGTCGACAGGATGCTGCGGCCGTGCATCGGGAGCTGCTCGTGACCGTTGAAGGTCGCGGGCGCCGGTGTACCGGTGATCTCCAACAAGGTCGGCATGATGTCGACCGCATGGCAGAACTGGTGACGGATCTGCCCGGCCAGGGAGGCGTCGATGCCGGCGGGCCAGTGCACGATCAGCGGGTCGCGCACGCCACCGCCGTATGTGTTCTGCTTGTACCAGCGCAGCGGCGAGTTGCCCGCCTGCGCCCAACCCCACGGGTAGTTGCTGTGCGAGTGCGAGGTGCCGATGTCGTCGAGCCGATTGGCGACGATGTCGTCGATGTCCTCCCACATCGCGTTGAAGAAGCTGAACTCGTCCATCACGCCGAAGGGTCCGCCCTCGCGACTGGCTCCGTTGTCGCTCATCACGAGCACGCACCGTGTCGTCGAGCAGGCCACGGTCTTCGAGGTAGCCGACCAGCCGCCCGATCTGGTCGTCGGTGTGCTCGAGCATCGCGGCGAACGCCTCCTGCAACCGGCAGGCGAAGGCGCGTTGGTTGTCGGTGAGGTCGGCCCACTTCGGCACGCCCGGATTGAGGGGGGCAAGGGTGGTCCCGGCCGGCACGATGCCGAGCTCGACCTGGCGGGCGAACCACCGTTCGCGGAAGACCTCGTAGCCCTCGTCGAAGTGGCTTCTCCAGCGGTCGAGGTACGACTGCGGCGCCTGATGCGGGGCGTGCATCGCGCCGAACGCGAGGTAGTGGAAGAACGGGCGATCGGGCCGAACCGACACGAGATCGTTGATGTAGGCGATGCCCTGATCGACGATGTCCTCGCTGAGGTGATACCCGTCGTCTGGCCCCGCAGGCGGATCGATGTGGGTGTTGTCGCGCGTGAGCTCGGGGAAGAACTGGTCGGTCTCGCCCTGCAAGAAGCCGTAGAACTTGTCGAAGCCCTTCTGCAGCGGCCAGTTGTGGTGCGGGCCGGCCGCCGAGCACTCCTCCATCGGCGCCATGTGCCACTTGCCGGTGGCGAAGGTGGCGTACCCCTGCCGCCGCAGCAGCTCGGCCAGCGTGGCGACGCGGGGCGTGATGCCGCCGCGCATGTGGGGGAAGCCAGTGCTCCAGTTCGAGACGCCGCGCATGCCGACGGCGTGATGGTTGCGGCCGGTGAGGAGCACGGCGCGGGTGGGCGAGCACAACGCCGTGGTGTGGAAGCTGGTGTAGCGGAGGCCGTTGGCGGCGAGGCGGTCGACGTTGGGGGACTTCAGCGTGGAGCCGTAGGTACCGAAGTGCGAGAAGCCCAGGTCGTCGAGCACGATCATCACGACGTTGGGTCCTCCGAGGCCGGCAGGTGGTTCGGGCCACCAAGGAGTGGAGTCGTGGTAGGTGCGACCGATGTGCCCCTGGAACCCCGGTTCGTAGTTGGTGCTCATGCCCAGCCTCCGGCGTACGACGTGTACTGGCCCGTGGTGAACCGGCTCGTGCCATCTACGTACGGGGCGCAGAAGTGGGCGAACTCCTGCATCGTGCCGAGGCGCCCGAGCGGTACCTGGCCTTCGAGCTTGGCCCGCACCGCCGGATCGTCGGCGCCACTGGCGCGGCGGAACTCGGGGAAGTCCATGAAGTTCGTGCCGACTGCGTTCACCTGCACCCGGTTGCGGGCCACCTCGTGGGCGACGTTGCGCACGAGGTGCGTCGCGCCCGGCGCGGGCAGAGGAGTAGAGGGGCGCACCCGGGGTCGCCCGTGCGCCACTCGCGCTGGTGATGACCAGCACCTGACCCTCCTCCCGGGCAATCATCGGGACGAGCACCGCCTTCATGAACTCGTAGGGCGCCACCATGCACCCTTCGATGACGGCGCGATAGTCGTCGACCGTCGAGTTCATGAACCGGCCGGTGACGATCAGCCCGGTGAACGCGGTCGCCGAGTCGATCCGTCCGAAGCGGGCGAGCGCTCCGTCGACGAGGCGCTGCGCGGCGCCGGGTACGGACAGGTCGCGGCTCCCCTCGACCACCTCGACCGCTGTGCCGGTCGACTCCAGCTCCGCCACGAGGGAGGGGTGCGGGTCGCCCAGGGCGAGGTCGTGGCCTCCGGCAGCGAGCAGTCGGGCCAGGTCTGGGCCCACGTAGAAACCCGCTCCGGCGATCAGGGCCACACGGCGTTCACTCATCTCATCACCTTATGTTCTGTCAGTTGCTGTGGCAATAGTTTACGGCGGCGACGTGAACGGGTTGCGTTCCCCCAGGCGTCCAACGAGCGTGTGCTCCGTGCACCCATCGCTGTTCCGGATCCCGAGACGATCGGCGAGGGCATCCACCTCCGGACACCGACCGGTTCCCGCCGGCGTCGTCGCAGCGCTGTCACTGACTTTACTTCTGGCGCCGGTGCTCGGCAGCTGTGGCACGGACGACATGCCCGCTGGCCATCCACCTCGTCCATCGACGGTCACACGTTCCTGTCGACCGATGTCGTCGGATTCGCGCTCGTGGATGCCACGAGGGTGGGGCTCGCGATCGACGACGACCGGCTCTCGATGAGTGCCGGCTGCGACATCATGAGCGGCGAGTTCTCGATCGATGCCTCGACGCTGGTGCTGAGCGAGATGTCGATGACGGAGATGGGCTGCGACGAGACGCTCAGGGCCCAGGACGGGCACACGGCCGCAGGTTGAGCGGTGCTGTCGGACGGGGGTGAGGCGCGGATGTGTCGGGGTGCGGAAGTGTCACCGTCTGTGAACAAATGGCAGTGCACTGCCGATAGATGTCGATTCTCCACTAGGCTGGTGCGATGCCCGAGACCGTCCACGCCGCCCCCCGACCGGGACGACGCGCCTCGGGCTCCCCGAAGCGCACCGCCTCGCCAGCGACCCCCCGGCCGGCGGGCGATGCCTCGGACACACCCATCGCCGCTGCGATCGGCGATCAGGGCACCGCTGCCGCCGAACCCCGCGAAGACGGCCGTCATGCCCGCCGCGACCGCAACAAGTACGCGGTGGTGGACGCCTACCTCGAGCTGGTCCGGGAGGGGATCCCCCGGCCGAGCATCGCCGAGGTGGCCGATCGCTCGGGTGTGTCTCACCGATCCGTGTTCCGCTACTTCTCCGACAAGGACGAGCTCGCCCGCACCGCGATCGAGCGGCAGCTTGCTGCTGCGGCCCCACTGGTGCCGCTCACCGTCGGGCCCGGCGCGCCGCTCGCGGAACGCGTCGACCGTTTCGTCGCGCGCCGGCTCGAGCTGTTCGCCGAGGTGGCGCCCGCGGCGCGCTTGTCGCGCTCACTCGCTGCACTGCAGCCCGTTTTGGCGAACGAGATCCGCACCACCCGGGCGTTCCTTCGCTCACAGATCCGACATCTCTTCCGCGCCGAGCTGGACGCGCTCGACGCCAACGAGCGCGCCTTCACGCTGTCCGCACTCGATGCCCTGTGCTCGCTGGAGTCGGTCGATCTGCTGCGCCTCGACCAGGAGCTCTCCTCCGCCGACACACGCGCCACCCTGCGATGGGCGATCGCGAAACTGCTCAGTGTCTGACTCTTGTCATATTGACTGCCAATTAGTAAGTTGGGGTCATGCCTCGCTACGGAACGATCGACTTCGACTACG
Organism: uncultured Acidimicrobiaceae bacterium; assembly: GCA_963791635.1. Lineage (GTDB taxonomy): Bacteria > Actinomycetota > Acidimicrobiia > Acidimicrobiales > Ilumatobacteraceae > VFMC01. The sequence continues at coordinate 103,132 of CAWBTC010000006.1, read as the reverse complement.
CCGGTCGGTTGGCCGCCTGTACCCCTGACCAGGACGGCCCGGTGCTGATGGTGAACTACATGAAGTACCGAGAACGCGCTGCGTATGCCGACGGCACCGACGGGGGTCGCAGCGGGATGGAGGCCGACGATGAGTACGCCCCCACCGACGTACTTGCCGACATCGGTGCCTTCGTCGCGTTCTTCGGCGACGTCACCGATCCCGCAGGCACCGGATGGGACCGCATCGGGATCGTTCAGTACCCGAGCCGGCGAGCGTTCGTCGACATGCAGTCGCGACGTGACTTCCAGGAGAGGCACCAGCACAAGGAAGCGGGCATGGACCACACGATCGTGTTCGCCGTACCTCCGCACGCCGTGACTGCCGAAGGTGTCGGCGAGCCGCAGCCCCACGTGATCTTCGACCTCGTCGCACTCGACGGCGCCGGCTCGCGTCCGGTCGCCGGTCAGGCCATCGGCCCCGTCGAGGGCACGATCCTCGGTGACGGACGGACCTGGAGCGAATTGCGGATCTCCTGGGTCGCCGACCCCGACGACGCCCCTGCGTTCGACGAGGTGCTCGATCGTGAGCGCGTCGTGGTCCACCCGAGGATCGACCGGCTGGCCGCGCTCGTCGCAGCGGCGACCAACGTCGGGCCGGACGCCTGACGTGCGCGTCACGCTGCTCGGTACCGGCAGTCCGATCCCCGATCCGCGACGCGCCGGTCCGTCCACGCTCGTCACGGCGGACGGTCTCACCGCTGCTGATCGACTGCGGACGAGGGGTGTTGATGCGCCTCGTGGCCGCCGGCGTGCTGCCTCCGATGCTCGACGGGCTGCTGATCACCCACCTTCACAGCGACCACATCACCGACCTCGGCGACGTGATCACCACCCGATGGGTGATGAGCCCCGTGGCCCGGCCGCTGACAGTCGTGCGGTCCCGCCTGGGATCCGCGCTGTCGTGGACCACACCCTCGCCTCGCTCGCGCCCGATGTGCGCTACCGGATCGATCACCACGAGGACCTCACCGAGGGCCCCGCGGTGACGACCGTCGAAGTGAACCCCGGCGACACGTTCACGATGGGCTCGGCCACGATCCGCGTCGGTGCCACCGACCATCGTCCCGTGGAGCCCACGGTCGCGTTCCGTGTCGAGTTGGGCGGCCGTCGGTCGTGCTCGGCGGTGACGGCGTGCCCTGTGCCGGGCTCGATGAGCTGTGCGGTGGCGCCGACTGCCTACGTGCAGACCGTGATCCGCGACGACCTGGTGAGACTCGTGCCAGCTGCAGCGCTTCCAGGACATCCTCGACTACCACTCCACCGTCACCCAGGCAGCGAGACGGCGGCGCGCAACGGTGTCGGCACGCTGGTCCTCACGCACTACGTGCCCGCCTTGCAGCCGGGCCAGGAGGACGAGTGGCGAGCCTTCGCAAGCCGCGCACTTCGCGGGCTCGATCGTGCTCGGCGACGACCTCACCGCAGTCGACCTCTAGAACTATCTCGACACGGCCGCCCGCACGTCCTCGCGCATCGATCAAAGGAGTTCCCGATGCAGATCCTCCGCACACCCGACGAGCGTTTCGTCGGCCTGCCCGACTTCCCGTTCGAGCCGCACTACGCCGAGATCGGCGCCATGCCCGGCGACCCGTCGCTCGGCACGCTGCGCGTGCACTACCTCGACGAAGGGCCGCGCGATGCGGCGCCCGTGCTGCTGATGCACGGCGAACCGTCGTGGAGCTTCCTGTACCGCCACATGATCCCCGTGCTGGTCGCGGCCGGCCATCGCGTGGTCGCGCCCGACCTGGTCGGCTTCGGGCGCAGCGACAAGCCGGCCGAGACCGCGCGACTACACGTATGCCCGCCACGTGGCGTGGATGCAGCGAGCTGCTGTTCGGACCACCTCGACCTCGCGCGACATCACGTTCTTCGGGCAGGACTGGGGCGGGCTCGTCGGGCTTGCGGCTCGTTGCCTCCGCACCCGATCGGTACGCACGCGTGGTCGTCGGCAACACCGGCCTGCCCGAGGGCGACGGCAAGCTGAGCGAGGCGTTCCTCGGCTGGCAGAAGTTCTCTCGCGAGTCGCCGGTGTTCCCGATCGGCGGCATCGTCAACGGCGGCTGCGCCACCGACCTGTCACCCGAGGTGATCGCCGCCTACGACGCCCCGTTCCCCGACGAGACGTTACAAGGCCGGCGCCCGCATCTTCCCCTCGCTCGTGCCCAGCCGGCCCGACGACCCGGCGCGCGCCGACAACCGCGACCGCGTGGGAGGTGCTCGAGGCAGTTCGACGCAAGCCGTGGCTGTGCGCGTTCAGCGATCAGGACGCCGTCACCAAGGGTGGAGAAGGGTCCGTTCATCCGCCGCATCCCCGGTGCCGAGGGCCAGCCCCACACCACCATCGTCGGTGGCGGCCACTTCCTGCAGGAGGACAAGGGGCCCGAGCTCGCCGAGGTCATCGCCGACTTCATCGCCGCCACCCCCGAGGGAGCCCGCTGACCATGTACGGCACGATCCGCCACGAGATCCGCATCCACCGCTCGGCGGCCGATGTGTGGGCGCTGGCCGGCGACGCCGGCCAAGCTGCACCACTGGTTCCCCGGCATCGTCGACTGCACCGTCGACGGCAGCACCGCGCGTCATCACCACGGGCACGCGGCATGCCGATGCCCGAGGAGATCCTGGTGTGCGACGACACCCAGCGCCGGTTCCAGTACCGGCTCACGACGCCGATGTTCAACCACCACCGCGGCACGATCGACGTGATCGACCTGGCCGACGACGACGTGCATCGTCGTGTACTCCACCGAGGCCGACCCGCGCACGATGGCGCTCGTCATCGGCGGCGGCACTGCAGGTGCGCCTCGCCGAACTGAAGCGACAGATGGAAGCACCAGGAGTCACGGAGGGCGATCACTGATGGGCCGCAAGATCCTGTTCATCACCACCGATCAGCAGCGCTACGACACGCTCGGCTGCAACGGCGGCACGATCGCCCGCACGCCGGTGATCGACGCCGTCGCGGCGCAGGGCGTGCGCTACGAGCGGGCCCACCCGCAGAGCGTGGTGTGCATGCCGTCGCGCAGCACGATCCTCACCGGCCAGCACCCCAGCACGCACGGCGTGTGGATGAACGGCGTGCCGCTTGCCGAAGACGCCCCTTCGGTCGCCGAGGTGCTGCACGACGCCGGCTACCGCACCGCGATCATCGGCAAGCCGCACTTCGAGCCGTTCCTCGACCCGTTCGCCCGCTTCCCCGAGAACGGCTTCGCCCGCAGCCGGCACGTTCGGTCCGCACCGCGGCTTCGAGCACTTCGAGTCGGCCACGCACGGCGCCGCCGGTCCGCTGCACTACGCCCGCTGGCTGCGCGTCCAACCATCCCGAAGCGGTCGGCATGTTCTACCCGGTGCTCGACGGCGTCGCTGGAGGTGAACGCGATGGGCGGCGGCGACACCGGTGCCCCGCAGGCGTGGGTGAACCACATCCCGAAGGAGTGGTACCACACCGACTGGGTGGCCGACCGCACGATCAGCTGGCTCGATTCGCTCGCCGCCGACGACGACTGGTTCTGCTGGATGAGCTTCCCCGACCCGCACCACCCGTGGGACCCGCCGGCCAGCGAGGTCGGCCGCATCGACTGGCGCGACGTGCCGCTGCCGGCCGGCTACATCGAGGACGCAGACCGAGCGCGAGGCGCGTGCTCGACGCCAAGCCGCGCCACTACCGCGCCTGGTACGACGGCCGCCTGGTCAGCAACTACGAGGCACCGGCGAAGTGGGTGCCGGCGACGCTGACGCCCGACCAGATGCGCGAGGTCACCGCGCTCAACGCGGTGGAGTGCGAACTGATCGACGAAGCGATCGGCCGCGTGCTCGCGGCGATCGCTGGCCGCGGTTGGGACGACGACGTCGACATCGTGTTCACCACCGACCACGGCGAGCTGGGTGGCGACTTCGGCCTGCTGTTCAAGGGCCCGTACCACGTCGACGGGCTGATGCGCCTGCCGTTGATCTGGCGGCCCGCGCCTTCGACGGGCGCGACGCCGTCGAGTGGTCAGTCAAGTCCGGTCGGCCACGTCGACCTCGCCCCGACGTTCTGCGCGATCGCCGGTCTGCCGGTGCCCGACTGGATGGAGGGCAAGCCGCTGCCGGTCGACGACGCCGATGCCGATGCTCGTGGTTTCGAGCGGGTGCTCACCGAGTGGGACAGCGAGCTGTTCGGCGTGGGCGTGCACCTGCGCACGATCACCCGCGACGGCTGGGTGTGCACCACCTATCTGCCGGGCACGTCGCACGACGGCACCGAGGGCGAGCTGTACGACCTCGCCGACGACCCGCTGCAGCGCGTGAACCGCTGGGACGACCCGGCGCTGCGCGTCGATGCGGAGCGACCTCGTGGCCGACCTGTGGGATCACCAGCCAGCGATGAAGTCACCGCTGCCTGCCGTGCACGCACCGGTCTGACCTTTCCTGCTCGCGCAACGACAGCAGTACCGTCGCGGCGAGTGACTTCCACGAATCACACCGACGAGCCCACCGAGCCCACCGAGCTCACGCGGCGACACGCTGACTGGACGCGGTTCGTGCCCTTGGTCGACCAGCTGCGCGCGTACCAGCGTGGCTGGTTCGCGAACGATGCCCTCGCCGGCACCGTGCTCGTGGCACTGCTCGTACCCGCAGGCATGGCGTACGCGCAGGCGTCGGGCCTTCCTCCGATCACCGGTCTCTACGCAACCATCATCCCGCTGCTCGTGTACGCGCTCGTGGGTCCGTCGCGTGTGCTGGTGATGGGCCCCGACTCGTCGCTCGCACCGTTGATCCTCGCAGCGATCGTGCCGCTCGCAGCCAGCGACCCGAGTGAGGCAGTGGCCCTCGCAGGCACGCTGTCGGTGGTGGTGGGTGTGATCGGTGTGCTCGCCGGACTCGCCCGGTTCGGGTTTCTCGCAGAGCTGCTCTCGGCCCCCGTCCGGTACGGCTACCTGAACGGCATCGCACTGACGATCGTCGTGAACCAACTCCCGAAGGCGTTCGGATTCTCCGTCGACGCCGACGGGATGATCGACACCGCGCGGGCATTCGCGCGCGGCGTCGCCGACGGTGACTCGAACGGCTGGGCCGTGGGCATCGCCGCAGGCAGCCTCGCTGTCATCGTGCTGATCGGTCGCTGGACCAAGGTGGTGCCCGGTGTGCTCGTCGCTGTCGTCGGATCGATCCTCGTCACGATCGTGTTCAGCCTGGCCGGCAACGGGATCTCACTCGTGGGCGACCTGCCGTCCGGTTTCCCGCGGCCGAGCCTGCCCGACACCGACTGGGACAACCTGGCAGCGATGTTCGGGGCGGCCCTCGGCATCTCGTTCGTGGCCTTCGCAGACACGAGCGTGCTCGCACGTGTCTTCGCGCTGAAGCGGGGTGCCAAGGTCGACTCGAACCAGGAGCTCGTGGCCCTCGGGCTGGTGAACATCACGTCAGGCTTCTTCCAGGGCTTCCCGGTGAGCGGCAGCTCGTCACGCACCCCGGTCGCAGAGGCGGCGGGTGCGCGCACGCAGCTCACCGGGGTGTTCGCTGCGCTCGTGCTGCTCGTCCTGCTGCTCGTCGGTTCGGCGACGTTCCGAAACCTGCCGCAGGCCACACTCGCCGCTGTCGTGATCGCGGCCGCCATGCGCATGTTCGCGATCGGACCGGTGGTCCGGCTGGCGCGTCTGCGCCGGAGCGAGTTCGTGCTGTCGATGGCGGCGTTCGCGGCCGTCGCGCTGTTCGGCGCGATCACCGGTGTGGTGATCGCCATCGCCCTGTCATTGCTCAACTTCATGCGCAAAGCGTGGAAGCCCCACACCACCGAGCTCGTCCGCGTCGACGGGTTGAAGGGCTATCACGACAACATCCGCCACCCCGAGGGCCGGCACATCCCAGGTCTCATGCTCTACCGCTTCGATGCTCCGTTGTTCTTCGCCAATGCTCGATTCTTCGTCGAGGACGTGCTCGAACGAGTCGATCACGCCGGCCGCGACATCGAGGTGGTGGTGGTGACCGCCGAGCCGATCACCGACGTCGACACCACCGCCGCCGACGCGATCGAAGAGCTCATCCGAGACCTCGAGGCGCGCCACGTCACCCTGAGGTTCTCCGAGCTCAAAGGCCACGTCCGCGAACGTCTGGAGGTCTACGGCCTCATCGACCTCATCGGTTCGCAACACATCACACGCACCACCGGCGAGTCGGTGCACGCGTGGGTACGGGAGTCCGGCACCGAGTGGGTCGACTGGGAGGATCGAGCGCGCGCGTCAGGAGACGAGGAGAAGCCCTGACCGACACGTCGTCAGAAGCCGTGGATCCCCCGGAGGTCCGGCGTGCCACGTTCGGCAGCGACCACATCGGGACTCGGGCAGCGGTCGTCGGTCGAACCGCCGGGCGCCCATGGCTGAGGGCACGGGCGGTGCAGCGCCGCGGCGACCCAGCGCGTGACGTAGTCCGCGGTCGCCCACGCGCCGGCACCCTGCAGGTGCACCCGATCACTCGCGTACCAACCGCTGGAGCTCGCCGCGTAGGCACGCCAATCAGCAATCACCAGCTCGGGCCATGCGCCGCTGTCGCGCAACGAGGTGAGCACTGCGTTGTTCACCGCATAGGTGCGCAGTTGACTGCCGGTGCCCTCGCTGTAGGTGAGCCACACCACCGCTCGCACGCCGCGCTGACGGGCCGCGAGCAGCACCTGCTCGACCGACTGCTGGAAGCCGGCGGTTCCCTCGTTGTACCCGGCCTTCACGGCGACCACGTCGATCGGTCCTGGCGTCCGACGGATGGCCTCCACTGCGGTGTCCGGCACTTGGCCGGTGAACGCGCTCTTGCACGAGGGTCGCGCCAGCCTGCGGCACGGCGCCGCCTCGAGGAGCGGCACCATGCCCTGCAGGGCCCGCTGCGACGCAGTGACGACGTTCAGCGCGGCGAGGGTGGAGTCACCGATGAGCAGCACCCGCGGCGTGGTCGGCATGTTCTGCGGCACCGGCGCGACGGCGGCCACGGGCATGCCCGTGAACCACCCGGTCATGTCGACCACGAGATCGGTGCCCGCATTGGAGAACCAGGCGAGGCCGCGAGCCGACAGGCCGGTGATGGCGCCGTTGGCGACGACGGCATTGCGCGATCGAGCGTTGATCGACGACGTCGCCGGCACAACCGTGCCTGCTGGGAACGCGGTCACGAAGCCGGCCGCGTCGGTGCGATCGAGGGTGATGTTCGTGACGACGGCTGCTGCGCCGGGAAGGTCGACGGCCATCTCGCGCGTGCCGTCGGTCCACAGTCGTGGCGCCGACGCCCGCGTGTCGAGCAGCCGGGTGGGCGTCGTCGCGACGAACAGCCCATCGGAGGAGTCGGCAGCCGATGGGCCGGTGAACCAGCCGACGAGGTCGACGATGAGATCGGTCGGGCCGGAATTGAACAGGGCGATGCCATCCGGCGACGTCGGCACGATCACCGAAGCGGCGATCGCTGCGCCTGTCCCGTCGGGGTTCAGGATCGAACTCGACGGAATCGGAGCGCCCGCCGCAGACGCCGTCACGAAGCCGGACGCCGAGGCGTTCACGCTCGTGACGTTCACCACGACTGCCTGTGCATCCGCCGGCACGACGTCGGGACGCTCCACGATGGCACCGGCCCCTGTGGCGAGGAGGCCCGAGTCGCGAGTGTCGAGGAGACGGGTGGGTGAGGTGGGGACGTAGCGACCTGCGCGAGCGGTCCCGGCCCGGACGAACACACCGGAGATGTCGACCACCACATCGACACCGGTGGGCGAGAACAGGTCGATCGCACCGGTGGTCGCCAGGGCGACGATCGCCGAGTTGGCCACCGTCTGTCCGATGCCCACGTTCACGATCGAGGTGTCGGGGCGCGCGGTACCTGCCGGCCATGCCGTCACGAACGTGGCCGCGTTCGCGGCGACGGCGGTGACCGTCACCGCAGCGGCCTCGGCGCCGACGGCGATGCCGAATCTCCCGCTCACCTGCACGCGAATGGTGGTGGCGTCGAGCCGTGTGCAACCGCAATCGCCCTGGCGGGTGTCGGCGAGTCGTTGCGGTCCCACCGGCACGAACCGCGCCGTCGAGGCGATCGGCGCGGGGGCGGCGATGGCAGCCGGGGCAGGAGCACCGGCACCGACGCACGCCAACGACGCGCCGAGGGAGACTGCGATCATGCGACGCCCGAGGCGTGAGCGGCACGTCATCGGGGAGCGAAGCTCGTCGATCCGCCGGCGTCCTCGCCACGCACGAGCTCCATCGGACTGCGTCCGCCGTCGATGTAGCCGAGCGCATAGGCACCAACCTCGTAACCGAGCAGGCGCTGCAGTCGCTCGGGCATCGCTCGAACCTCGTCGAGGGTGTACGAGAGGTACTGGTTCTCCTCCTGGCGGAGCCACCCGAGGACGTAGTCGACGTTGATCCCGATGCGCGTCTCGCTGGTCGTGTTCGCACCACCTCCATGCACCGTCGAACCGAGGTACAGCACCACGGAGCCACGTGGCATCTCGGCCGGAACCGACTGCTCGTGCGTGTACTTCACGTCGTCGGGCGTGCGGTGGCTGTCAGGGACCACACGGGTGGCGCCGTTGGCCTCGGTGAAGTCGGCGAGCGCCCAGATCGTGCTCACCTCGACATCTACGTCGCGCGGGAACGGGAAGAAGTCGAAGCACCAGTGGTCACGGTGCAGCATCTGCGCAGGCGAGTCGGGCCCGATCGCGATCGACTGGGTGAGGTGCAATTGGAACGTGGTCTTCTTGGGCCACAAGGTTCGGTCGACCACCTCGAGGATCAGCGGGTGCGCCACGAGCGCTGCGCTGGCCGGAGCGCGGGTGAGCAGCGCACCGGTGCGGCGGGTGTTGTGCCCCGAGAACGCGTCGGCGCCCGGGGGCGTCGCTTCGAGCCACGGCCCGAGTTCGTCGACCAGCTGGTCACACAGCGCGGCATCGGCAAGGCGTTCGATGATGACCCCGCCGTGCTGCCGCAGGAGGTCGCTGACCTCGTCCGGCGTGGCGTCCGGCCCGCAACGGGGCAGGCTCGGAGTGCCGATCGACGGTGTGGCACTCGATACCTCGGTCATGTCCGCACGGTAGTCACCGAACGCGACGGATGCGGTCAGCGGGCGGCGGTTCGCTGTTGCGCACCGACAGCGAGCGCGGTCGCCATGCGTGGGATCAGCTGGCCCATCATTCTTGCGGAAGAACCACCCGGTCGCGGGGATCTTCGGTTCGAACGACGAACGCCACGTGATGGCGGTGCCCGGAGTGCCGTCGGCGTTGGCCACTGGAGCGAGGTCGATGTCGGCTCGGTAGTTGCGCATCGGCAGTCCCGATACCAGCGCATAGCTGAGCCGACGATCGGGCACCAGCTCGACGATGCGTTCCACCGAGTGGACGCCGTTGGTGATGAAGACGCAGACCGAGCCCAGCTCGCCCTCGGTGCCGCTGACGAACTCGTACCGCTTGAGTGGCGACCAGTCGGGCCACGTGGCGCGGTCACGTACGACTGCGTACACGGTTTCTGGATCGGCGGTGCTGTGGGCGGTTCCTTCGACGGTGCTGCGGCGCATGAAGCGAATGTACCCATGCCCTGCTCGCACTGGCGGTCACGCGCGGGCTGCTGCTCGACATGCTCGCGACCGGCGGCGTGGAAGCCACGACCCACGCCTTCGAGCGCTTCGGCCGACTGCTGCGCAGCGTCGAACCCGTCCGAGTCCCGAGTGGGGACGGCGGTCAGCGCGATCGGAAGCGGTCGAGCTGACGACGTTCGCGCTTGGTGGGACGACCCGTGGCACGATCACGCACGAATGTCGGCGACGACAGCTCCTTCGGCGGCACGGGCGGGCTGTGGTCGACGAGGCACTCAGCAGCGATCGCTGCACCGACTCGTTTGTCGATCACCCTCACCACCTCCAGAACACGTTCGCGACCGCCTGCTGTCGCGGTCACGCGATCGCCGACGCGTACCGCTGTCGCCGCCTTCGCCGGCGCGCCGTTCACCCGCACATGGCCACCGCCACACGCATCGGTCGCTGCCGTGCGCGTCGTGTAGAGGCGTATCGCCCACAACCACTTGTCGACCCTGGTGCTCTCCACAAGGGCTACCATCGCGCATGGCCACCCCGAAGATGAAGCCCTCGGTTCCTGACCGCACTCAGCACTTCGTGATGATCGACGTGGACGGCTCGACCGACGAGATCATCGCCGCCAGCGCCGACGAGGCTGACGCGCTTGCAGCGGCGATCGTCGATGCTGCCGCCGCGCTCACCACGATCGTCGTGCCCGTCGGTGGGTTCGCATCGGGCGGGTTCGTGGTGATCGGACACATCGTGTTCGACCTCGCCAAGGCCAAGCGGACCGAGGTGCGAGTGGAGTCACGCTCGTTGCAGTTCGCGTCGATGGGCATCAAGAAGTAGCCGACCCAACTGACCAGCTGACCAGCTGACCAGCTGTTCAGCTGTTCAGCTGTTCAGGATTCCCTGCCGTCGCGCCTCGTGTACGGCCGCGCCCCGAGTCCCCACGCCGAGCTTCGACATGCACCGCTCGAGGTGTGCCCCCACGGTCCGAACGCTGATGTAGAGCCGTTCGGCGACCTCTTTGTTCGTGAGCCCTTCGGCGACGCACGCGAGCACCTCCATCTCTCGCATGGTGAGCAGACCGGACGTGCGCTGTGGCGCACGCCGCCCGCCGGACGTGCGCCACTGCGTTCCCGCCTCGTCCGCCAGGCCGAACGCACCGGCGGCGCGTGCCTCGTCGGAAATCGCGTCGATCGCATCGAGATCGTGGACGTCGACGGCTGCCACGAGCCGACAGCGAAGCGCCTCCAGCGGCGCGGGCACCACCGCCCAGGCGTCGATCGCAGCTGTCCAGGCGTCCGATGTCCGCATCCGATGTGCTGCGATGGTCGCAGCAAGCGCTGCCTGCTCCGCCCCCACCACCCCCAAGTCGGCCTGCTCGGCGATCTCGGACGGGATCGGCAGATCGTTGCCCGCCGCCCCGACCGCACGCCACCAGGCCAGCACCAGACGCCACCGGGCGATCGCATCGCCTTCTGCACAGGCGCGCAGCCCATCGATCGCCGCGGCGACCGCGGCGGAGCGATCACTGTTGGCGAGCGCGATCGCGGATTCGACCACCCAGCGCTCGCCGACGACCTCCGGAAGCTCACCGACCGATGAGGACGCGACGCGATCGACCAGCATCGCGGCGCGATCAACCTCACCACGCGCCAGTGCGAGCTCGGCGTCGACGAGATCGAGGTGCGCTGCCGGATCAGCCGCCATCCGCATCGTTCGGGCCTCGGCGAGCGCGATCACAGCGTCGGGCAACCGACCCAACGTGATCAGCGCACCGCAACGACCGACGGCAAGTTGGTCACCGAGGGCTCCCAACCCGCGCACCCGAAGACGTTCGAGTTCGGCAGCTGCTGCCCGTTCCACCTCGTCCGGCCGACCGGCACGCCACAGCACGAACACACGATTGCTGGCGAGCCGCGCTTCGGCGGCACCATCACCTGCGCGATCTGCTGCGCTGAGCGCTCGGTCGAAGTGTGCGAGCCCGCCGACGAGATCACCGGCGATCGCTGCAGCAAGCCCGGCCGCACCGGCAGCGTTGGCGATCGCCCCGAGGTCTTCGAGTTCGTGAGCCTCTGCGAGTGCTCGCTCCGCTTGTGCAGCAGCCGCGACCGGCGAGTCGAGCACGTGACGCAGCGCGTCGACGACAAGAACCTCGACGTGCTCACGACACGGCGCCGAGTCCAGCGAGAGCGCACGATCGAGCGGTTCATCGTGGTCTGGTAGACCGGCCTCCAGCCGAGCGCGGTAGCGCAGCAGGAGCGTGCCGAGCTGACCCACCACATCCGTCCGAGCGAGGCGCGGCAGGAGCCGGCTTGCGAGGCGCTCGGCGTCCACCCGGTCACCGGCGGCCAAGCACAGGTCACCTGCTCGTCGGCCGAGCCGAACGAGGGCCGCATCGCCGCCGAGATCGACGGCGCGACGCAACGCAACAGCGGCCGTCTCCATCGCATGACCTGCGACGGCCTCGTCGGCGGCTCGCTCCCATGCGGCGCACGCACGGTCGTCGCGGCCTGCCTGCTCCCACACGATGGCGGCCATCGCAGCTGGGGCCGCGCCGTCGAGCACCGGTGCGAGCGCTGCTGCCACCTGCCGGGCGCCACCGCCGATGGCTCTCCGTGCCGCAGCTGTCCACATCTCCGACGCCGGCACCGGGCCACGCGCCGGGCGTTCGGACTGCTGCACCACCCGACGTTGTTCCAGTGCGGTCCACAGCTCCGGGGGCGCCCCTGCAACCTCAGCGAGCGTCGCGCCGTCCACCCACCCGTCAGCGAGACCTGCCGCGAGAACGGCCAGCGGCGCCGTCGGGTGGATCGCCTCGAGGAGCGATGCCAGCGTGCGTTCGACATCGCCTGCGGCGGTGAGCGCAACCGCGATGGCGGGCCGACCACCGGCCGCTTCCACCACGGTGCCCACACCCATGTCGTCGAGCTCGGGGGATGCATCTCGCACCACCCGTGCGATGTCGTCCGGGTCGAGCGGACTCACCGCGATCTCCTGGTCGCACACCTCGCCGAGCCCCTGCGGCGCGAGTCCCGCCTCGGTTGAGCGCCCGACGAACAGCACCAGCACGGGAACGTCGTCGAGCAGCGGCAACACACCCAAGAGCAGGCGCAGTGTGGACGCGTCGGCACCATCGACGTCGTCGACCACCACCACCAACGGCACATCACTCGCGACCACTCGCACCCGTCGAGCGAATCCGGCGAGGAGTGCCACACCACCGGCCTCGGGGCCCCCAGCCGTGTTCGCCTCTGCCAACCAACCAGCCGCGTCGCCGGGCACGTCACGCAACAACCCGGCCATCGGTTCGTACGGCAACGGCGCCTGCCGTGTGCAGCGTCCAGACCACCACTGATGCGCCAGACCTCGGCGACGCAGCTCGTCACGGAGATGGCGAACCAGGTGCGAGACACCGACCCCGACGTCACCGTGCACGACGACTGCTCGACCCTCGTGCCGCCCGCGGCACGCGGCGAAAGCCGCGACCAGGGCATCGAGCTCCGGGTCGCGGCCATGGAACCGGCCGGGTTGTGCCGTGTCACCGGGTGGCAGCATCGGGGGTCAGGTTGCCACATCAGTTGTGCGACCGCGTCTCGAGCGCCGCCCCGCGAGGAGCGCCCACCATCGACGATGCAACCATGAGGCCACGAAGCCACGACCGATGCGCATCCTGCGACCTCAGCGCCAGTCGCTGACGAGACGTCGGCACCGGATCAGGTCAGCCTCGTCGGCACGCACTTGCGCGAGCCCCGGAAGCGACGCGCGCAAGATGGCGGGAGGCGCGACCACGAAGGAGGCCGGCGCTGCGGTGAGGCCACCCTGCAACACGACGAGGTGAGGACGGGTGCCACGGGGATGGCTCAGACGAAGTGGACTGGTCATGGTGTGCTCCTACGGTTCGGCGTGGATCGAGGTGTGCCCACCGATCCTGCAGCGAGGACACCCGGGTCACATCGGGAAGATCCCCTATTCGCCGAACGCCGACACGACTCGGGCGTCGTGCACCGCAGATAGGGAGTTCTCCCGATGCCCGCACGCGCCGGTCATGCGCATCGTCATCACCATGTCGAGCGCCCGACCGCACCGAGATGTCCGACCCCCCGGGCTTCGCGACGACCCCCACGCGCTCCGTGCGGTCGTGGCGCTCGGCATGTTCTCCCTCGCCGAGCATGCCGTGTGGGTGACGGTGCTGGTGGTCGCCTACCAGCAAGGTGGCGTGAGCGAGGCGGGCGGCGTCTCCGCAGCCCTCCTCGCACCTGCCGCGCTGATGGCTCCACTGGTCGCCCGCGAGATGGCGTCACCCGACATCCGAAATCCGCTGGCCGCCGGATACGCACTGCAGACCGTGACGCTCGCTCTCGCGTCTGCCGTGTTGGCGCTGGATCTCGACCCGCTGTTGTTCTACATGGCAAGTCTGCTCGTCACGATCACCACGGTCTTCAGCAGACCGGCGCACCACGCCTTCCTCTCGATGCGCAGTTCGACGGTGGCGGCCACGGTGGCCACGGGCGTCGTGTCAGGCGGCGCCCAACTGGCCGGCCCGTTGCTGTCGGCAGCGGTGCTCACGCGGTTCGAGATCGTGCACGTGTTCCTGATCGCCACCGCGCTGTTGCTCGCCGCCACGGTGGTCACGATCCGGATGCCGCACAGGCCGGCGTCCCTCGTTGGTGCGGCCCTCCCGTCTTCCGCGACGCCACATCAGGTGGCGTCGTTCCTTCGCGGCCGACCGGCCGGGTCGCGCCGTTGCGTGCTGTTGTTGTTCGGATTGCTCGCGTTCGTGGCCGTGGTGCTCGGCACGATCGAGACGTTGGCGACCGAGGTGTCGTTCGCGTCGAACCACACCGGAGGGTCGGGCACCGGCTTCCTGCTCGCTTCCACGGGCGGCGGGTTGCTGGTCGGCGGGGTGGTGGCGGGCATCATCGTCCGCCGAGCGAACGAGCGCGCCGCGATGCGGATCGGATCGGTCGTCGCCGGCATCGCGCTGGTGGCAGCCGGTGTACCGCTCGGGGTGGCCTGGTCGCTGTCGGCGTTCGCAATGGTGGGCGTCGGCATGCAGACCGTGTTGGTCGCGGGGTGGCTGCTGCTTCACCGCCATGTTTGCAGCTCGAACGCCGGCGTGGTGTTCGGCGTGCTGGAGTCGCAGCACTTGATCGGCAACGCCGGTGGCGCCGCATCCGCCGGCCTGGTGATGGGGCACCTCGGCGTGTGGCCGGCGCTCGTCGTCGCGGCCGTCGGTCTCCCCGTGTCGATGCTCGCGCTGAGCGACGACCGCGTGGGTCGCTTGGCGCCGGCGTCCACGATCGTGGGTGCCTCGGCAGCTGCGGCACCGGCGAGCACCCACACCGTCTAGCGTTCGCTGAGCGTCGGTCGGATGAGGTTCGGGGGCGGGCCCCCGAGCCAAGCTACGCGGTCGGTGTCGCGTCGACGACGTTGTTCGGGAGGTCGATGGTCGTCGGATCGTCCGACACGCTGGTCGCTCGCCAGGTGACGTTGACCAGCACTTGATCCTCCGAGGCGAGCCCGGCCGTCGCCGCAACCGGGTCGACCGTCGCGTCGAGGTACCGCAGCAAACCAGTCGTGTCGAAGCCGAACGTGAACGTCACCCTGGTGCTCTCGGGAACTGCCAGGCCGGTGATCCCGAAGCCGACCGGCGACATCTGACGGAACGTGCCAGCGTCGCTCGACCAACGCATCATCGTCACCACGCCGTCTGGAACGTTCGCGGGAACGCGATCCGGGACGCCGACCGGCGGTGTCGGTGCGTCCGCCCCGAGCACGTCGGCAGCGGTGATCGGTTCGATGTCGCCACCGTCGGACCCTTCGACCCGAGGGTCCCGTGACGGGATCGCGGCGAGTTCGAAACCCACCACGTCGTCGAATGTCGGGATGATGTACGGATCGAGCGCAGAGCTCCCGAGGTACGGCTGTCGAGGTGACCTCATCCACGGATCAGCCTCCGTCGCGCCTCGTTCGAACAGCGCATCGAACGTGACGATCGTCGTCGAAGCCGGCCCAGGACCGAACGTTCCGGTGACCGGCGCAACGCCGTCGATGGTGAGGTTCGTGAGCGCGTTCGAACTCGTGACGATGGCCCGCTGTGATGCCCGGTCGACCGTCGTGACCGCTGTGTTCTGGACCAGGCTCTGGTCGGCTACCAACACGATCTCGGTGACTGTCTCGACGGTGGCGCTTGCGTACTCGGTGCGCACCTCTGCCGGTGGCACACGGAACTGCTCGCGCCGGCCCAGCGCGCGTTGCACCGGCTCGGAGCCGGAGGCGTACCAGCCGCCGGCACCGACTCCGGCGACCAGCAGCAACGTTGCCGCGCGGCGTAGCCGCTGCTTCATCTTCGGCTCCACGTCAGGCACCCCCTTCGGCCTCGGGTGCCGGCACGTACGGCAGGAAGTTCGTCGGCACGGTGATCGTGGGTGCGGAGTCATCGAGCGAGTCGAGCTCCACGCGGTACCCATACGGGTACCTCGACCCGTCGGCCTGCGCGGTTGCGTGCTCGATCACCGATGCCAGCTCCAACTGGATGTCGACCACGCGAACCACTCCCTGCTCGTCCACGCTGATGGTCAACGACACGGTGGAGTCCGGCTCGGCGTTGCCGTCCAGCACGTCGAACCGCTTGAACACGAACGGTGCCGACTCGTAGATCTCCTCGAAGGGGATCTCCCATGCGTAGATCGTGACCGGGACCGCTCCGAAGGTACCGGCCTCGACCGACTCGGGTGTGACGCGTCGCAGTGACTGATCGATCAGGTCCTGGTACATCCACACGTCACCCGTCTGTGCCCCCGTGTTCGCCCACCACCGAGGCCGCTGCTCCCACTGTCCGCCCTCGGTCTGGGGTTCGCTGTAGGAAGAGCCTCCCACGAGGATCACTTCCAGATCTTCGGCCGAGATCGCCGGCTCCACGGGCTCGCCATCTGCCACGCTTCGCTGGGTCACCCGGATCTTCACCTGCGAGTCGCCCGTGGCAGGGTTCGTCACGACCTTGCGAAAGATCTCGTCGGTCGACGGCACACCGTTCTCCGATCTGACGCGGTACTCGATCTCCGTCCGCTCGACGCCTGCAGGGCTCGGTCGCTCGTACACCACCATCGGCAGCATCGAGGAGTCGTATCCCTCGCCACGGAGACGGGTCATGTAGGTGGAATCCCTGCCGACGTAGGCCGCGCCGCCCAACAGTCCGAGCAACAGGATCGGCACCACGATCGGGCGCCTGTTGCTCTTGTGCTTCTTGCCGCGGGCGTTCTTCACCGTCGGCATCGACGCAGCGTGCTTCATGGCGGCAAAGTGCGCCGCTGCAGCCATGGCGTGCGGGTCGCCAGACGCCGCTGCGGCCAGGAGCGGATCGGTGGGCGACGCGCCCGGATCGTCATCGTCTTGTGCCGCACCCGGCTTGCCGGCCGTCGGGAGGCTGGGACGACCGATGGTCGGCGGTGACGGAGCCACGACTGCCAGACCAGGCGGTGGCACGTCAGCCGGCGCTCCCGACGGCGCCGGCAGCGGCACGTCCGCGGGCAGGCCGAACGGCGCCGGCAGCGCCGGCTGCGGGAGCGGCAGCGGCGGCAGCGGCGGGAGCGGCGGCGCAGGTGGCGCGTCGGTCGCGTCCGCCGCGTCGACCAGATCGAAGACCTCGGGCATGAATGGGGTATCGGCGCCACGACGAACGAGCTTGAGAACGTCCACCGCGACGCAGCGACGCAGCGACGCAGCGGCGAACCGTCGATGCCGGACGATGCCGGACGATGCCGGACGATGCCGGACGGTGCCGCGTCCACCGCCCACTACGCGTTCGTCACCGAACCGTCGCGACGTCCCGTTGGCACCGGTACTCGCGGGTGCGATGCTGGGGAGGTGACCGGGACCTCGGAACTCAACGCTGTTCGCGAGGCATGGAGCGACGCACGCGCTCGGGTCCTGGAACAGATCGATTCGCTCGAACACCGCTTCGACGACATCGTCTCGGCCGCGGACCTCACATCCACCGATGACGAGCACGATCCCGAAGGAGCCACCATCGCCTACGAACGTGCGCAGGTCTGGGCGTTGCTGCAACAGGCGCGTCACGATCTCGCCGCGATCGACGAGACCGCCCCACGCCTCGCCGACGGCGAACTGCCCACCTGTCACGAGTGCCTCGGACCGATCAGCACAGAACGCTTGCTCGCCCTGCCCGGGGTCAGCACGTGCATCCGCTGTGCGTCGTGACGTCGCGATGAACAGCGTCACCTGCTCCTCGTCGTCGGATCACGGTCCCGATCTCGCGGTCGAGGCGCTGACCGCGCTCGGGTTCGAGTTCGGCACCCCGCAGCGATCGACGCGCTCGGTGCTCGACACCTTCGACGGCCGGCTGCACCGCGCGAGCGCTCGACTCGATGCGCGCCCCGTCTACAAACCCGGCAGCGCTGACGCCGTGGAGTTGTCGCCACACGGTCGGGCGTTGCCCGACCGGCCGCTCGTGGTGGGTCGCATGCCGCACGTGCCCGGCGATCTCCCATCGGGTCAGTTTCGTTTTCAGCTCGCGTCGATCGTGCGGGAACGAGCACTGCTCGTGCAGCTCACCATGACATCTCAGTGCGCGCACGCGATCCGTCGCAACCAAGACGGCAAGGCGGTGGCGCTGGCCGAGCTGCACACCGACGTCGAGGTCATCGACGGCGGTGGCTCCGCACTCGAGCTCCCACAGACTTGGTGCCTCGAGCTCCACGAGCTCCCCGAACATCGCAAGCACGCAGCCCGAACCCGGCGCCGACTCGACAAGCTCGGGCTCCGCACCATCGAATCGGATTCGCTCGGCTGGGCAGCTGCGGTGGCTGGCGTCGACCTCGCCGGTTTCAACGGGACGCGGTCGGTGGCACTTCGTCGCAAGGACACGGCAGCCGACGGCTACCGGCGCGTGCTCCACCAGCTCGGAGATCTCGTTTCGACCAACTGGCAGGGCACCGCCGACGATGTGGACCCCGAGTTCCTCCACGATCTCCGTGTTGCGCTCCGCCGCTCGCGCACGGTCCTCGACGACGCTCATCGCGTGCTGCCCGATGGCGCCCGTACGGAGGCTCTCGGCCTGGCCGGCTCACTCGCCGAACACACCGGTGCACCTCGCGACCTCGACGTGCACGTGCTGGAGTGGGAGTCGTACGTCGCCCCTCTCGATCCCGCCGAACGCCGGGCGCTCGAACCGGTGCGCGAGCTCCTCGTCGCCCGCCAGAAGGCCGCGCACGTTCAGCTGACCGCGGCGATGGCCGAGGCCGACCGCGAACGATGGATCGGGCGGTGGCGCGAGCTCGTCGACACCACTCGGGCACCTGATGGCACACGACCGCCCAAGGCACGGCGACGCATCGGTCGCGTGGTGGCCAAGCGCGTCGAACTGGCACACGGCCGCCTGGTCAGCGATGGTCGAGGGATCACTCCGTCGTCGCCTGACGACGAGGTGCACAGGCTGCGCAAGGACGCCAAACGCCTGCGTTACCTGCTCGAGTCGTTCGGCTCACTGGTTGCCAACGAGCACCGACGCACCTACACGAGGCAGCTCAAGGCGTTCCAGGACCACCTCGGCGCCTTGCAGGACACTGCGGTGCACCGGGCCGAACTCGATGACTTCGGCAACGAACTGCGGGAGGCGCGGGCTGACACGCTGGCAGCACTGGCAGCGCTCACCGTCGAAGTCGACCAGAGGTACGACAAGCTCCGCGGGCAGTTCGCCGACGCGTTCACCGCATTCGACAGCACACGGACCCGGCGTGCACTGCGCGAGGTGCTCGCCGACCTGCGCCGCTGACCGCCGGCCGGCCGTCACGCCGTGGTCAGCCGCCGGCTGCGATGAACTGCTCGATCGCTGCGGCGACGTCGGCAGCGTGGGTCGACTCGTGCATCGAGTGCTCTCCACCGGTGATCACCTGTAGCCGCGCATGCGGCATCTTGCGCTCGAGGTACTGACCCGACACCACGTACTCCGGACGATCGAGTCCCCCTGCCAACACGAGCGTCGGCACCTGGACGTCCGCGAGGTGGTCCATCACGACCGAGTCGTTCTGCAGGTTGAGGTTCGTGGCCTGCGAGGGCACGCCGAACTTGTCGGCGTTCCGACGCGAGCGCTCGTTCCACGCCTCACGCTTGTCGGGGTCGCGGAAACCCGGCCCGGTGTTGATCACGACGATCGCATGGGCGACACCCGGCCGCGTGACCGCATGTGCCAACGACAGGTAGCCACCGAGCGAGTGCCCGACGAGCACGGCAGGTTCGGGGAGGGTGCCGAGCACCTCGTCGAGATCCGCGAGCGCGAGATCACGCGTGTATGCCTCGGGATCCTCGGGCACAGGCGAGTGGCCGTGGCCGAGCAGATCGACGGCGTGCACCTCGAACTGCGATCCGAGGATCTCCATGCACTGCGACCACGTCTCAGCCGATGAGCCAAGTCCGTGAACGAACACGATGGGCGATGCACCCGGGATGCCACCCCTCACCACGTTGAGCCTCATCCATCCTCCTCGTCCCGCGGGCATCGCGCGTCTCGACTCCGGGTCCTGTCGACGGCCAGCATGGCATCCAGGCGAACGCCGGACCCCAGTTCGCACACGCGTGACATCTGTTCTCCTGAACCGGACACGTTCTGACCTGATTGCCCGGGCACACTTTCGGAATGTCCCCAGTCAACCCATCGTCGGTCTCCTCCGACGCCCCCACCATCGAAGCCATCGGGCTTCGAAAGCACTTCGGCGAGGTGCACGCCCTCGCCGGTCTCGATCTCGTTGCCCCCTCCGGTCAGGTCACGGCCATCCTCGGGCCGAACGGTGCCGGCAAGACCACCTTCGTGAAGGCCGTCGCGACCCTGCTCAAACCCGATGCCGGCTCGCTTCGTGTGGCGGGCATCGATGCCATCGCCCGGCCCGAACTCGTGCGTCGGGTGATCGGGCTCGCTGGCCAGAACGCTGCGGTGGAGCCGGCGCTGACCGGCCGCGAGAACCTGATCATGGTGGCGCGCCTGTTCGGCCACGACACGAAGGCGGCCCGCGCCGCGGCCAAGGTGGTGCTCGACGAGATCGGCCTCAGCGACGATGCCGACCGCCCGGTGAAGGGCTACTCGGGTGGCATGCGCCGCCGGCTCGACCTCGGTGCAAGCCTCGTCGGGGCGCCGAAGGTGCTGCTGCTCGACGAGCCCACGACGGGCCTCGATCCCCGAACCCGGCTCGAGCTGTGGGAGTCGATCCGCTCCCTCGTGCGCGGCGGCACCGACGTGCTGCTCACCACGCAGTACCTCGAAGAGGCCGATCAGCTCGCCGACCACGTCGTCATCGTCGACCACGGCCGGGTCATCGCCACCGGCACACCCACCGAGCTCAAGACCCGTGCGGGTCTCGATGTGGTCGAGGTGCGCGTGCGCCACGCCGCCGACGTGGCGGCGATCGCCGAGGTGCTGGCACCGCTCGGCACCGAACCGCCGCACATCGACGAACCGGCCCGCCGCGTCGCCGTCCCCGTGCAGGACGGCACCAAGGCGCTCACCGAAGCCGTTCGCATGATCGGTGAGCGCGACATCGCGCTCGACGATGTCGGCCTGCGCCGCCCGACCCTCGACGAAGTGTTCCTCACCCTCACCGGAGCCCCCTCGTGAACATCTCCATCAGGATTCCCGCGAGCAGCATCAGCGAGTCGATCCGGCCACCCGCTCACCCACCGGGCGTGTGGACCACCGCCGTCACCTACGCCGCACGCACCATCCGCCAGTTCATTCGCACGCCGCAACTGCTCATCGTGAACGCGGTCACCTCGACCATGTTCCTGCTCATCTTCCGCTTCGTCTTCGGCGGTGCGATCCAGACCGGCGACGTCAAGTACGTGAACTTCCTCATCCCGGCGCTCGCCGCCGTGAGCGGGTTGTTCGCAGGCGGCGCCGTCGGCGTGGCGGAGGATCTCGAGAGTGGCTTGTTCGATCGCCTGCGGTCGCTTCCCGTCCCTCGACCCGCCGTCCTGCTCGGGCGATCGATGGCCGACACGGCGCTGAACGCCTGGGGCACCGTCGTCACCCTGCTCGTCGGCTTCCTCGTGGGGTTCCGCGTGAACGGTGGTCTGCTCGCCGCACTGGCCGCACTGGCGCTGTGCATCGTTTTCTCGGCGTCGTTCACGTGGCTGATGATCTTCCTCGGTCTCGTGTCGGGTTCGGCCCAGGCAGCGCAGGGCATGTCGTTCTCGGTGTTCCCGCTGATCTTCGTGTCGAGTGCGTACGTGCCCGTCGAGTCGATGCCGGGCTGGCTGCAGCCGATCGCAGAGAACCAGCCGGTGACAGCGATGGTCGGCGCCGTGCGCGCACTGGTGTTGGGCGGCGACACCGAGGCGTTGTTGGGTCACACCACGACGTGGTTCGTGGTGCGCTCGCTGATGTGGGCGGCGCTGATCCTCGTCGTGTTCGGTGGCCTTGCGGCCCGCCGCTTCGCCCGACTCTGAGGGCCACCGGGCCTCCATCACGCGCAGCGTTCTGGTCGCGTACCTCCGCTCCCCGCGCGGTGCTGCGCGACCAGAACTTCGCCGATCGCCGATCACGCCATCACGCGCAGCGTTCTGGTCGCGTACCTCCGCTCCCCGCGCGGTGCTGCGCGACCAGAACGCTGCGCGCGTGCCGATCAGGGCAGCGACGGGCGGATGAGGAACTTCTGGCCGGTTGCCTGCTTGGCGTAGGTCTGGATGGCTTCGATCGACAGAGCCCCGGCCAGGGAGACCTCATCGGTGTAGTGGCTGGCGAAGGTGGTGGTCAGCTCATCGACCACACGTTGGCGGAGGCGGAGCATCCCCGGCAGGCCGAGCTTGCCGAGGAAGGGGGTGAGCAGCCAGCCTCCGATGCTCCACATCATCCCGAAGTTGCGGATCAGCTCGGTGGCGCTGCGGTCGAGCCCGCCGTAGATGTACACCTGCTTGTGCACCGACGAGCCATAGCGGCTGTACTCGGTGGCGTTGGCGTTGATCGCCGCCTCCATGCAGCCGAGGATCTGGCTCGCCAGCCGGCCGCCGCCGGTTGCGTCGAACGCGATCGTGGCCCCGGTGGCCATCAGCGCCGCCGTGAGGTCGTCGGTGAAGGTGGACGAACTGGAGTCGCACACGTACTCGGCGCCGAGCTCGCGGAGGATCCCTGCCTGCACGGGGCGGCGGACGATGTTGACGAGCGGCACCCCGTCAGCGAGGCAGATCTTCACGAGCATCTGCCCGAGGTTCGACGCGGCTGCGGTGTGCACGAGCGCTGTGTGGCCCTCCATCCGCATCGTCTCCACCATGCTCAGGGCTGTGAGCGGGTTGACGAAGCACGAAGCCCCATCGCGCGGATCGGTGCCGTCGGGCAGCACGAGGCACGACATCGCCGACACGGCCCGATACTCGCCGAAGGTGGCACCTCCGATGATCGCAACCGTCTTGCCGACAAGGGCCTGCGCGTCGTCATTCGCGCCCGCGCCCACCACCACTCCCGAGCCCTCGTTACCGACCGGCATCGATTCGCCCAGGCGCGGGGTCAGCCCCTGCATCACGGCGGGCGGGATCGGAGCGGTCACGACCGGCACCTCGTCAGTGCCGGTGCTCTTGGCCTTGCTCACGTCGGCCATCGCGAGGAGGAGTCCGAGATCGGACGGGTTGATCGGTGCCGCCTCCATCCGCACGAGCACTTCGTGGGCGGCCGGCGTGGGCACATCGATCGTCGCGAGTGACAGCTCGAGCATGCCGTCGGCGCTCACCAGCGATCGGAGTTGACGCATGGATGCGGGGAGTTCGGACATGAGTGCCTCCGGAGAACCTGGGTGTGCTCCGACACTACGGCCGTCGACAGCTCGACGTGACCGGGTACCGGTGCGTCGGACGGTTGCAACACCGGGCCCGCCTGGGTCATCGTGATGTCGTCGACACGGGCGGCAATTGGGGCATTCGTCGTGCCGGCCATCTGGAGGCGGACGTCCGGGTCGAAACCCTGGCCGTCTCGGGTCGTGCCTGGGCCTAGGGTCGGTGGTCGTGGATCTCCTCAGCCTCGATCTCGCCGCCTACTACGACCAGGAGTCGACCAGCCGTGCGGAGCGATCCATCGACCCGCTCAGGGTGGTTCGTCGCGCCGAGTTCGTCGCGGTGCTGCACACCGAAGCTCGGCGTAACGTCGTCGAGCTCGGCACTGGGCCAGGCCGCGACGCAGCAGCGTTCCTCGCCGCCGGTCTCGCCGTCAGCGGTGTCGACCTGTCGGCCGAGCACGTGAGACTCGCCCGGGGGGCCGGGATCGACGCCATCCAGGCGTCCCTGTTCGATCTTCCGTATGACGACGCCAGGTTCGACGCGGCTTGGACGATGAGCACGTTGGTGCACGTCCCCGACGCTCGATTCCACGAGGCGATGGGTTCGATCGTGAGGGTCGTAGCGCCGGGTGCACCGGTCGCCATCGGCACCTGGGGTGGCGAAGACCATGAAGGCATCGCCGAGTTCGACACGTTGCAGCCACCACGTTTCTTCAGTCGTCGTTCGAACGAACGCTTTCAGGAGATGCTCGCCGAGCACGGCGACGTCGAACGGTTCGACACGTGGACACACTCGATCTCGGGCTGGCAGTACCAGTACGCGATCCTGCGCACGCGCAGCGTCGGGAACGAGGCTCGTCGTGGCTGACGGCTTGCGGCAACGGTTGCGGGCTGCGCTGATCGTTGCGATGAAGGCGCGCGATTCGGTACGCGTGTCGGCATTGCGCTCCGGGATCAGCGCTATCGACAACGCAGAGGCCGTCGACGTCGAGCACACCTCTGCGTCACATGATCAGTCGGGTGGCATCGCTGGAGCGGTGAGCGGCCTGGGCGCGGGTGAGGTCCCTCGGCGGATCCTCTCGGCTCACCAGATGTCCGAGGTGGTGCGCCACGAGGTGTTCGACCGGCTGTCGACCGCCGACGAATTCGAACGGGCCGGTGCAGTCGAACGAGCCGAGCAGTTGCGAGCCGAAGCGGCTGTGCTCGCAGCCTTCGTCGACGCAATGTGACCCGACCGCGTCGCTCGGATGCTGCGCCGCCGCATGAGCGATCAGGCCTCGAGGGCGGCTTTGATCCGCTCGAGGGTGCGTTGCATGCCCTTCGTCATCGATTTCGAGCGCATCAGGATCCGTTCGTAGACGAAGCCCATCACGCCCGTCTGCTCGTAGTCGAAGGTCTCGGTGACCTTGGTGCTCGAACCGGCGGAACCGGAGGGCTCGAAGCGGTACGTCCACGTGGTGAGGCCCTCGGCGACGAAGGTGAACTCGTGGCCAGGCTCACAGGCGGTCACTTCGGAGGTGGTGGTCCACGTCTTCAGGGTGCGGCCGGCGATCTTGGCGACGTTGTCTCCCTCGAAGCGAGCACCCACCACCGGGCCGGACGCACCGCCCGCCCATCTCCCAGCGATGCACTCGGGGCTGAAGTCGCCCATGCGTGTGATGTCGGCGACGGCGGCCCACACCTCGAGGGGTGGGCGGTCGATGATGATGCTGGCAGAACCGGTGGGCATCAGGACTCCTTCAGTTGCGCTGCGGCGGAATCGATGAGGCGTTGCAGGTGCAGACCCCGGTGGATGTCGAGTTCGTGCGGTGTCCCCGAGCGAACCGCTTGGGAGAACTCGGCCACGATCCGACTCTGGGCGGTGCGCGCCTCGGCCAGCATCTGTTCGTGAGAGAAAGCCGCCGCGTCGAATCGTCGGTTGCCCTCGAGACCGTGCACCTCGACCGCGAGGCCGCCGCTCTGGTTCGACGTTGCGGACAGCGCAGCCTGGCTCAGACGACCCTGTTCGTGCTCGCACTCCAGCAGCACGATCTTGTGCACGTCGCCGCGTGCGGTGATGCTCACGATCTTGCCGAGCGCTGCATCGAGGCCGTCGAGGACGTGCGGGCCGAGGTCCAACAAGCCGCCCTGCTGCAACCGCCACGGGGTGGCGAAGTACGTCCCAGGCACACAGCCGTTGCCGAAGAACGAGGCTCGGCCGCCATAGCTGTCGAAGCCGCGCGCCTCGTCGAGGAAGGTGCGCATCGAGTCGTAGTAGCGGTTGGTCAGGATCACCTGGGAGATCACGCCCGCAGCATCGATCTGACCGGCGAGCTCCTCGGCCTGGCCGGTGTCGAGCCCCACTGGCTTGTCGAGCAGCACCGCCTTGCCTGCCCGGGCAGCCCGACCAGCGAGCTCCACCTGCACGTCGGGCGGGAGGCTGAACGTCACTGCGTCACACGCCTCGAACAGGGCATCGAGATCGGTGTAGGCCGTCACACCGTGGGTCGCGGCCAGCATGCTGGCCGCCTCCGGCCGACGAGCCCAGACACCGACGAAGTCGACATCGGTCGACTGGGCCAGCATCGGCCCGGTGAAGAGGTGACCCCACGGGCCGGCTCCGACGAGTCCCATGCGCAGTCGTTCGCTCATGGCCGCAACTCTGCCACGTCAGCGCATGGGGCGAATCGTCCCGTTCTCTCGGGGCTACATTGCGCGCCGCGCCGGCGTGGGAGCCGACGCCGATGAGAGGGGAACTCGATGAGCGCACCGGCACCCGGCACGCAGGAGTGGCTCGACCTCGTGGTCGAGGATGTGGTGGAGCCCGATCTCGCGATCGTCGATCCACACCACCATCTCTGGCCTGCCGGTGGGGCCCTCCCCTACGGACTCGATGAGCTGCACGCCGATGTCGGCGACGGCCACCGCGTCGAGCAGACCGTGTTCGTGGAGTGTCACGCGGCGTACCGCACTGATGGCGACGAGGCTCTGGCCCCGGTCGGCGAAACGGAGTTCGTGGCGGCCGAGGCGAGGCGAGATCCGGCCCACCTGATCAGCGGCATCGTCGCCCACGCGGACCTGCGTTCACCACGCCTCGACGAGGTCCTCGACGCCCACGAGGCGGCCGGGCAGGGTCTGTTCCGTGGGATCCGCCACGCCCTGGCGCACGCTCACCATCCCGAGGTGCTGATGATCCCGGGACGTGCCGGTGCCGACCTCTCCATCGACCCGGCGTTCCGTGCCGGCGTCGCCCGTCTGGGTGAGCGCGGCCTCACGTACGACACGTGGCACTACCACTACCAGAACCCCGAGTTGTTGGAACTGGCCCGCGCCGTGCCCGGGACCAGGATCGTGCTCGACCACTTCGGCACCCCGCTCGGCGTGGGGCCGTACGCCTCGCAACGTGAGGAGATCTTCGAACGATGGAAGACCGACATCGCCGAGATCGCGACGTGCGAGAACGTGGTCGCGAAGATCGGCGGGCTGGCCATGCCCGACAACGGCTTCGGCTGGAACAGTGCGCCACGCCCGCCCACCTCGGACGAGTTCCTCGCGGCGCAATCCCGCTACTACCTCCACGCGATCGAATGCTTCGGTCCACAGCGGTGCATGTTCGAGTCGAACTTCCCCGTCGACCGCTTCTCGTTGTCGTACCGCACGGTGTGGAACGCCTTCAAGAGGCTCACGGTCGGCTTCTCCGCCGACGATCGTGCGGCGATGTTCAGCGGCACGGCACGTCGCATCTATCGCCTGGCCTGACCCGGATCTCACCGGGTCATCGAGCACACGATGACCTCGGCCCGAGCGGTGACTCGCACCACAGATCTGGTCACGGGGCGAGGTTCACTGCCATCCAGCCGACGGCGAACTCGACCAGATCCCCGCCGTCGATCAGCTCGCACGTCGCGCCGCCGACGGCTCCGGTGTTCGCCCGGCCGGTGGCCAGATACTCGCGCACGATGATGGCGAAGTAGTCCTCGCCCTCTCGCTCGACGATGCCATCGCTGTCGTCGAGGCATTCCACCACCCGGATCTGCGGCCCATCGGGCGTCGACACCAACCGGTGGCGGCGCACCTGATGCTTGTCGGGCAGGTCCACCAGGTACTCAGCGTGATGGATGAGGGTCACCGTGTCGAGATCCGCACCGAGGCGCAGCACGCGACCATCGGCACGTAGGAACCGCTCGAGCGGCGAACCCGGCCCGTAGTAGTGGTCCCACGGCACATCGGCCATCAGCTCGACCGCCATCGGCCCTCGGGCGCCGAATCGGCCCTCGGGGTGATCGCTCACCAGAGTGCCCTGGCTAGCACGCAACACCTCGGCGAGCACGCCGACGTCTTCATCGGCCTCCGTGACGAGAGGATCGAACGGCACGGCGTCGGCCAGGAGCGCAACGCGCTCCGCCTCCGGCCGCTCGTTGACCCATGACCAGTCGTCGTCGGCGCCGAGGGTCATCATCCAGGTGCCGGTGGGTCCGATCGCACGATCGATCGCGGCGATCACCCCGCCGGCACCACCCTCGACCGCACCGACCTTGCGTAGCGAGGCATGCACCATCAACAAGTCGCCGGGTCGCACACCGAGCGCGACGAGATCGTCCACGAGCCGTTCCACCGACCAGGGTGCTGCGGGCGTCGTCATGGACGGAGTATGGACGCGACGAAGCGGTGAGCGGCACTCGGCCACTCACCGCTCACTGATCGCGATCAGGCGGCGCGGACCTTCGTGGCCCTCGCGGTCACGTTGGTGGAAGCCCTCATCGGAGCCTTTGCCTGATGTCCCGGCTCTGTGTGCACGGTGTCGAGCTTGGTGACGATCGGTTCCATCGCCTTCATCATCCGGCGGGCGAACATCGTCTGCTCCTCCACCATCCGCTTGCGGAAGGTGAACCCGGTGCCCACTGCCTCGCGCACGTCGTGCGCCTTCGGCATCGGCGCAAGGAACGCGGGACGCTCAGGGACGATCTCTGCCAGGCGAGTGACCACGCGGGTGGTGGTCTCCAACACCGGCGCCTCGACCCTCTTCACGAAGGCGAAGTACCGGTCCTGCCAGCTCTTCTGCTTCTCGTGGGTCGACTCGTGCATCGTGGTTGTTGTGGTGGCGGTCATCTCGAACCTCCTTCGGCGAGGCCTCGACATCGAGACCTGGGGGCCGAGCCCACTCGGCCCGAGATCATTCTCCGCCCGAGTGCTTGCAATTGCAAGCGCGTCCTGGGTGACACTCGTCGCCCCCACGTTCCGTGCCAGACGTCGATCAGCGAACGACACCCGTCCTGCCCGGCTCCTCGATGCTCAGACCTGGGCAAAGATCTGGATCCGCCATTCTCCACGCTCGCGAACGAACGCCACCGGGTCGCTCGAACCTCGAGCAAACACACGCACACCCGTGCCCTTGTTCCCACTGACGACAACATCGGTGAGGGTCTCGTCCACGAACATCGTCGAACTGATCGAGCCGCCGCCGCTCGTGTCGCGGCGCAGGCGCTCCACGGCGGCGACGAAGCCTGCGAGGTCGGGGATCGCCTTGATGCAGGCCGCGCAAGCCGCGTCGTGTGCCTTCACGAGGTCGCGGTGGCGCGACGACCATGCGCTCATCTCGGCGGGCGGCATCGGGTCGGCGGGGACGTAGCGCTCGGCCGAGACGCGGACATCGTCACCGGCGCGGAGCACAGCGTCGAGCAGATGGTGGGGCACGCCCTGTCGATGGCACAGGTCGGCGAACCTCCCGGCACGGTCGTCGCCCACCATCGGCATCACCATCGCAGCGATCCGCTCGAGCGCCTTCTTCGCCAGGCAAGGGAAGAACGCCTCCCAGTCACCGCGAACCATCGCCAACTGCGCCGTGTGGAACACCTCGTGGGGAGTGGCGGCCGTCATGTGCTCATCCTGACAGCCGAGTCCTCCCGCTGCGCGTGCATCGGGGCTCGATCGGCAAGCCCTCCCATGGCGATCGGCCACGGCACGCACCATACGATCCTTCCATGGGGTCACTTGGGGCGTTACCGACAGCCGAGGTGCTTCGGCGTGTGTTGGGCACCGGCGCTGTCGGACACCCCGACGTGCATGCTCAGATGATCGCCGCGCACGAGGCAGCGTGGGCAGCCACGTCGCCACGACTGCTCGAACTGTGTCGTGTCCGGATCGCGATGATGCTCAGCTGCCGGGCCGAGGCGAGCTCGCGGCCCGACGGCACTGGTGTGCCGGGTGAGCTCCTCGATGCGATTGCTGCGTGGCCCAGCGATCCACGCTTCGACGAGGCCGACCGGGCATGCCTTGCGTTCACCGAGCACTACGTGATGGACGTCGCATCGGTGGACGACGACACCGTGGCTCGTGTTCGGGAGCACCTGGGCGATGCTGGTCTGCAGAACTTCGTGAGTGCGCTGCTGATCGTCGAGCAGCGCATCCGACTCCGGCTGGTGTGGGATCGACTGTTCCCGACGAGCTGATCGTGTGAGCCGATCGATGCACGCTCGACCACGTGAGTTCCTGGACCGCGCGAATAGCTTGGAAGTGCGCCGGTGGTCGCCGATGCGCTGACTCGGAGGATCGAGATGGACCGTGCACGACGTGTGGCACCAGGGACGCCAACCCACCCGGATCTCCGCCGTGGGATCGGCGGCATCGCAGCATCCACCGTGCGCCTCGCCACCGTGGATGCGGTGACCACGGAGATCGTTCGCATGCGGTGCGCGAAGCACCACGACTGTGGCACTTGACTGTCCGTTCGCCTGGCGGTCGCCAGGGACGCAGGCCTCGACGAGGACACCATCGATGATGTGCTCGCCGCGAACGTCGACGGCTTCTCCGCTCGGCATCAGCTGGCACTCGCCCTCGCCGACGCGCTGATGACGCAACCGTCGTCGTTGTCCGACGAGCTGGTGACGGAGCTGCATGAGCACTTCACCGACGAGCAACTGGTCGAGTTGTCGCTCGACATCATGAAGTGGAACGCGCAGAAGGTACCGGTGGCACTCGGGACCGACGTGTGGTTGCAGCCGGGTGAGCTGACAGACCTGGTGTTCGACGAGACCGGGAACTGGGTGCGATGAGCGGGCCGCACGAATCACGCCCGGTCGCACTCGTGACCGGTTCGGCCGCGGGGATCGGGCGGGCGCTGTGTCAGGTGTTCGCCGATCGTGGAATGTGCGTGGTGGGGTTCGACATCGAGGTGGACGCCAATGCCGGGACCGCCGAGTTGGTCGGCTCCGCGATGGCCGCTGTCACGTGCGACGTTGGCGATGCTGCAGCGGTGAAGGCAGCGGTGGACGAGGTGGTGGCACGCACCGGCCGGATCGACGTCCTCGTGAACAACGCCGCCGTGTGGAACGACACGCGCCTGCTCGGTGGCAGCTACGACGTACAGGTGGCCGCGTGGCATCGCGCGATGGGATCGTGCTCCGACGGGGCATTCCACTGCACGGCGGCAACTGCTCCGACGATGGTGGCGGGTGGCGGCGGCAACGTGGTCAACATGATCACCAATCACATCCGGTCCGACCAACTGATCACCGGGATGGCGGCCACCGGCTACGACGCCTCGAAGTTCGCTCTGTGGCGTCTCACCGAGAGCTGGGCTGTCGAGCTCGGCAAGGTCGGCGTGCGGGTGAACGGCTTGGCGTTCGGCGCGACCGACACCCCGATGTTGCGTGCGGTGTCACCGCGCCTGGCCGATGAGGGCATGCGCGCCGAGGACATGGCCGACGCGGTGTGCGCGATCATCGACCAGGGACCCGGCGGCACGACCGGTCAGGTGTGGGACGTCGGCTTCACCGGCACCCCGCGAGACGAATCCCTCCGCCAGATCGCCGCCATCCGCTCCAGCGGCTGAACACCTCACGCTGCACGCCATTCCCGGCCCCGCCGGGTACCTTGATCCGCATGAGGCGAGCGTGGGTGGTTCGAGCAGGCGAGAGTGCGAAAGAGATCGACGCGATGCGCTCTGCCGGCCTGATCGGCGTGCGTTTCGAGTCGGTGCCCGACGTTCGCGACATGACACAGCAAGAGATCGAGCATGCGATCGCGGCCAGCGGCCAGAGCGGTGTGGAGAACCTGCGCTCACGGCTGATGCGCTTCGTGAACGACGTGCACATCGGCGACCTCGTGATCACGCCGAACGCACTCGAGCACGACGTGTGGGTCGCAATGGTCACCGGTCCGTACGAGTACGTCGCCGAGACCCCCGTGCCGGGCTATCAACACACGCATACTGCGGAGTGGCTGGGTTGGCTCGATCGCAGCGCCTCGTGGCTTCAGCACAAGCTCAAGTACCTCGACGTTCCCGGCGCCGTGGTCGAGTTGCGTGATGCGGACTGGTGGCTCGACCAGGTGGGGTCGCGCGAACTGCCCGCTGATCGTCCGCCTCGGCGCTTCCGTCCTCCGCCGGCCACCCCGCGCACCCGCCGTGCCGCGGCACCGCCGGCACCGGTGAAGCCGAAGGAACCCGAGCGTCGCCTGTGCGCCGGTCAGTGCGGCTTTCAGTGGAGCGTTGCCGTCCTCGTCGACGGTCTGTGCCCCGACTGTCGCGGCGACTGAACCCTGCGACTCGACGAACCCTCGCCCGTCGGCCGCCACGGGCGACGACCAGCGGCACCTGTTGCCGTCGCTCAGGCCCGGTCGACGGGCAGCGACCAGCAGGTGTGGATCTCGCCGAGACGCAACGAGCGCATGACCGGTGCCGCGCCGTCCACCAACCGCAGTCCAGGCAGTTCGTCGAGGATCGCGCGCGTCATCCGGACCGCGAGATCGCGGGTGATCGCGTAGCGCGAACGGGGGCGGTCCTCCGGCACGGCAGGATGCTTCGAGGGCACCCCGGTCCCGAACGAGATGCCACTCGGCGAGCCGTCGGCACGGT
The DNA here is from genome assembly GCA_963791635.1 of uncultured Acidimicrobiaceae bacterium. Lineage (GTDB taxonomy): Bacteria > Actinomycetota > Acidimicrobiia > Acidimicrobiales > Ilumatobacteraceae > VFMC01. The sequence continues at coordinate 70,964 of CAWBTC010000006.1, read as the reverse complement.
ACTGCCCACGTGGCTCTCGCTGGCACAGGTCGCGGCGATGGAGGTCGAACACATCGGGGTCGCCGAACACCCTCGGGTCGCGGTTGGCCGCAGCCGCGGAGAGGCGCACGAGCGCACCTCCGGGGAGCAGGCGTCCGAAGCGCTCGACCTCGTGACGCGTGAAGCAGTCGACCGACACGATCGGCGGACTGTGGCGCATCGTCTCCAGCACGGCAGCCTTCACCAGCAACGGATCGCTGCGGACCTCGGTGAGCCGCTCGGGGACCGTGAGCAGGTGGCACCAGAGGTTGGCGAGCACGCCGTGCAGCGTGCCGTGGTCGATCTCCAGCAGGGTGATCGCGAGATCCGCGCCTGTCCCGGCGTGACGCGCGACGATCGACAGGAGGTCGTCATCGTCTCCGCTGCGCCGCTCGGCCAGCAGCGGCTCGGCCCACGCAGCGAGCGCATCCAGCGCATCCAGGCCAGCCTGCTGCGAAGCGGGTTCCCACCCTGGCGCGCGCTGGATCAGCAGGTACCAGCGAGCCAGGTCGGCGGTCGGCTCGACGGCCATCGCAGCACAGAGCAGTTCGAACGGAAAGCGGGCGAGGACCTCGGTGGCCAGGTCGCGGTCCAACGTGTACACGAGACGGTTGGCGATCGCCTCGCCCACTTCGTCGGCGGTGCGCTCGAGGCAGCGGAGCACGTCGAGCTCCGCCCCGAGGTCGCGACCCCAAGCATCGCGGCCACACATGAACGCACGCGAGCGCTTTTCGTAGTTGGCATCATCGGCGAACACGCTGGTGACGTCGTCGTAGCGAGTGACCCAGAAGGCATTCCCCGGCCAGTCGCGGTAGCACGGGTAGTGCTCGCGCAGGATCGCCACCAGTGGATAGGGGTCGTCCAAGTAGGCGTCGGAGGTGAGCTGGCGCGGCTTGATCAGCTCGGTGGTCTCACCGAGCCGGGCGCGCTGGTACACCTCGTACGTGCGGAAGCCGGTCATCGGCGAGCGCTCTCGAGCGTGAGCCACAACGAGCGGATGGCGCCGAGACCGATCGGGGCGAGCGATGTTCCACCGAGGTCCTTGGGCATGCGGGCCTCGTCGATCGCGACGCTGACGGCGCGATTCGCGAGCGCGCTCGCGAGCACCTTCGAGCCGAGCACCGACTCCTGCTGGCTGATCCATGCGCCCGGGCACAGGTGCGGTCCGACGCCGAAAGCCATGTGGCTGCGCCGACCGTCTTTGTGGTAGCCGCTGCGGATGATCTTGCCGGTGTACAGATCGGTGCGGAACACATCGAATCGCTCGGGGTCGGCGAAGATCCGGTCGTCATGGTTGGCCGAGAAATCGACCATGTTCACCAGCGATCCGGCCGGGATCGTCACCCCGTGGAGCGTGATGTCCCACGTGTTGTGACGGGGCTGGCCGCCGATCGAACTGGCGACGCGAAGCGTCTCGTGGAACGCCGCATCCCACGAGGTCGGGTCGGCACACACCAGGTCGTACTGGTCGCGGTGTTGCAGGAGCAGGTACCACATGTTCAGGATCGCACCGCGGGTGGTCTCGCCGCCGCCGCCCACCACGAGCGCGATGTTCGACGTGATCTCCTCCGCCGACAGCAGATCGCCGTCCACCTTGGTGGTGCAGAGCTCGCTGATGATGTCCTTGCCGATCGCGTTGCCGGCATCGTCGTACAGGAACGTCGGCCGAACCCGCCGTTGCTCGACCAGCTCGGCCACGTAGTCCTCGAGGTCCTGGCGAGCGCCGATGCCGAGGTGTGCCGTCTCGGAACCACCGAGGCCGTTCATCATCGACGAGTACCAGTAGAAGAACTGCGAACGGGCCTCGTCGGGGAAACCGAGCACCTGGCACACCACGCGGATGGGGAACTCGTTCGCGAACGCCGTGCCGAGCTCCACGCTGCGCCGGTTCGGATCGTGCTCGTCGACAACGACGGAACCATCTGGCGCAGTGCCATCGAACCAGGTGCCGATCATCTCCTCGGCGAGTCGTTCGATGATCGGGATGCGCTTGTCGAGCGCCTGCCCCACGAGATGGCGGCCGTAGAGGTTGCGGCGCCGGCGGTGCTCCACGCCGGACAGTTCGAGCTGGGTGTTGCCGAGCACTCCGTTCGACATGCCCTTCGGAATCGTGTTGAAGCCCTCGTCATCGTTGTAGCAGGCCTCGACGTCCTCGTAGCGGGTGACCCAGTAGCAGTTGTGCAGCGTGTCGTGGAGCACCGGATGGTGGTCGCGCATGATCCGGTAGTACGGGTACGGATTTCGCTGGAACTCGGCCGAGTCGAAGATGCGCGGGTCGATGAGGGGCGTCCCGTCGAGAGCGTGGCCCATGTCGACGGCTTGACCGACCGGCATCAGCGGGAAGTCGCGTCGCGCGCCGGGCGTTGGTGCGGACAGACCGAGCGTGTCTTCGAGGACCTGGTGGAACGGGCACGCGCTCATGGCTTCGACCTCCGGGGGCGGATGTCGGCGACTCTACGAGCGCTTGCCTTCGCCATCGCACCTGAACGATGAGCAGACTCTCACCCGTGCCCCAGGTCTACGTGATCACCGACCCGTGCGTGGATGTCATGGACCGCAGCTGCATCGAGGTCTGCCCCGCTGACTGTATCTACACCGGCGACGACGACCGCATCTGCTACATCGACCCGACCGAGTGCATCGGCTGCAACCTCTGCCTGCCCGCGTGCCCCGTGGGTGCGATCTTCACCGCCGATGGCACGCACCCCGCCCCGGCCGCGTGGACCGAGCTGAACGCGCTGTGGTTCATCGATCGCGACGCCGCGCGGACAAGGGTGAACCAACTCGCCCCCTGACCCTCCGCGGTGAGAGATGAGCGTCCCTGCCGACCGGCATCTCTCATCATGCTGACGACATCAACAAACACGATGAGAGATCAGGTGGCGGGTCCACAGCCGCTCATCTCTCATCGCGACTTGGGTGGGCGCGGTGTGATCACGGGATCGGTGCCGGGGCGGTACAGCTCGTGGGCGCGGCGCCATTGGGCGAAGGCGGCGAGGATGTGCGGCGGGTCACCATGGATCTCGGTGAAGCCGCCGTTCATCGCGCGGGTGTCGAAGTAGGCGGCGTCGACGCCGTCCGCGAACAGACGGCACGCCGGTTCGTAGCCCATGTCGGTCAGGCGCTGGTACTCGGCTTCGAAGTCGTGGACGAGGTACGCCTGGTGGTGAAAGCCCTCCTGGCCGGCGGCATACATGTCGCGATAGATCGACGGCGTGTCATCGTGTTGAACGATGAACTGGATCATCACATCGCCCAAGTAGCCGAACGCGTACGACACGTCGCTCTCGACGTCGGTGCCCCGGTACATGAACCGGTCGGTGCGGTGGTGGTGGGTGACCACGAATGGCCCTGCCCCATGAACGTCACTCCATCGCTGGATCGACGCCTCGAGATCGTTCACGAGATAGGCAACCTGGAACAACGTTCGCTTCTCCATCTGTGCAGTCCAGCAGGCGCGCACCGGTCGGCACGTGGTGGAGCCTCGGACCTCGGCCGAAAAGCGGCGACGGCCCGGTGTCGAACGTCGGGGGACAACGCTCGGCACCGGGCCAGCCGGGGGGTTCATCGCTCTCGATCGCCTCAGGCGGCGACGTTGAACGTGCGGATGATCTCGTCCAGCGCAACCAGGTCGGCATCCGTGACCACCTGCACCACCACGAGCACGGCATAGCTGCCATCTTCGGGAAAGGCCGCCACCACGATCGAAGTGGCGCCAGTACCGCCACAGTTCGAGTAGGTGTCGAAGCGGCCCACGAACGCACCGTCGTCGTAGTCCTCGCGACTGTCGAACGTGCACTCGGTGATGGCGCCGAGGTCGAGGAGCTCGTCGGCGGTGAATCCGGTCAGTGCCGAGCTGGCGACGAACTCCACGCCAGGAACGTCCCAGGCGCTGTCATAGGCCGCGATGTCCGTGCTGGCGACGATCGATGGAGACGAGGCACCGTCGATGTCCACGGGGGCACCGTCAACCGACGCCCACGCCGTCGGCACCGACACGGTGAGCGTGCCGCTGTCGTCGGTGACCGTCGTGTACTCGGTGTACTCGGCACCGTCGGCGGTGGCGGTGTCGACGCTCTCGGCGAAGCTGAACGCCGTCGTCAGCACCTCACCGTTGAATTGACCGATGAGCACCTCCTCTGTGGCGTAGCGCACCACTTCCACGGCGAGGACGTCGCCAGCCGAGTGGGTGCGCATCACATCGCAGTAGTCGGCCATCGTGCCGTCGGTGCCGACGCTCACACCTTCGAGACGGGTGATGATGTCACCGGGCTCGATGCCGGCTTCGTCGGCGGGGGAACCGGACGTGACACCCGAGACCCAGATGCCCCCCAGCGAGCCGTCGTCGTTGGTGACGGTCTGGCCGTTGACGCCGAGTGAGTCGACGTCGCTGCCGCCCTTCAGGGCATCGATGATCGAGCGAGCATCGCTCGCCTCGATCGAGAAGAACTGATCGGTGTTGGTCCGTCCCCAGCTCGCGTAGTTGATCGCGACGATCTCGCCGTCAGCGCTCACCAGAGGCCCACCCGAGTTGCCCGGCTGCGTCGCGGCATCGTGCTCGATCACGTGGTCGACCGAAGCCCACCCGGTCTCACCGCGGGCATCGGCCTTCGAGACGATGCCGCGGGTGAGGGTGAACTCGGGATCGCCCAACGGGTAGCCGGCGGCATACACCTCGAGCCCGGGTGTCACGTCACCTCCGTACCAGGACAACGCGGGGAGCTCGTCGCCCTCGATGTCGATGACGGCGAGATCGGAGCACTCCGACACACCGAGCACCTTGGCGTTGCGGGGCTCGTCCTCGCCCTGCACGTAGATCTGGATGAGTCCCGCACCGCCGACCACGTGGTTGTTCGTGACGGCGATGCCGCTCTGGTCGATGATGAAGCCAGAACCGCGTCCGGCGCCCTCGTACTCGCCGAACTCAGGATCGACGAACGTGCCCTGGGCGACGATCTGCACGGTCGCACCCTGCACGGAGTCGAGGCTCGACTCCGACGTGGCCGGGACCGTGGTGACAGGGAGGCTCACCGGAGGCGTCACGGTCGTGGTGGCGGCTTGGGTGGTGGTCGTGGCGTTGCTCAGCTCGCCGGCATCGACGCTCGCGCCGATCTCACAGCCACTGGCCAACAGGGCCAGCCCGAGAGTCGGGATCGTCACGAGCGAGCGGCGGGCCACGCTCATGCTGGTGTGCCTGCGCCTGTCGGCGCCGTGGTGGATGCGGTTGCGGTACATCGGTTGCTCCTGTGTGCTTGTGGATGAGCACACAGTGCGATCGAGCGCTTGATGCTCGCTTGGAGCCCACTTGCAGCCCGTACCGCCACGTGTCGGCCGGTGTGCGGCCAGCCGCTCAGATCCAGTGGAGCGGCGGCCGGCACACCGTGTCAGGGGCACGCCGTGTCAGGGTTTCACTCCTCGTCGTCTTCGAGGGGCAGGACCAGGCCGAAGTTCGTGCCGTGATCGGGGCGCCAGCCCTCCAGCATCTCCTCGCGAGCGAATGGATCGACGTGTGGTGGTCTGACGTGATGAGGTGTCGGCTCGGACTCGACGAGTGTGACGTCGACGCCGAGATTGGTGTGGACCTCGTGCTTGGCGGGTGTCATCGGAGTCTCCTCACTCAAGGCATGTGCTGACACCTCAGCATCGCGCTCTCCTCTCGGCCGGCGACAGGGTCGATCGACCTGTGCGGGAATCGTGGTTCCGACGAGCCGACGTCGGCTGCGACACCAGCGGGCTGTCGGCCGACCTGCAACGGCACCACCGGTAGGTTGAGGTGATGGAACCGTGGACGGAAGCACTCATCCCAGATCAGTCCGGTCGAGTGGCGGTGATCACAGGTGCGAACAGCGGGATCGGTCTGCAGACCGCACGAGCCTTGGCCGACCATGGTGCCGAGGTCGTGCTCGCATGTCGAACGCCGGCGAAGGCGGAGGCGGCCCGCAACGAGATCCTTGCGTCGGCGCCGAGGGCGAACGTGTCGATCATCGAACTCGATCTCACGTCGCTGGAGGCAGTGCGTGGCGCTGCCGAGGAGATCAACTCGCGGTTCGATCGACTCGACCTGCTGATCAACAACGCCGGTGTGATGGCCACCCCGTACTCGCGCACGGTCGACGGCTACGAGCTCCAGCTCGCCACCAACCACCTGAGCCATGCGGCGCTCACGGCTCGCCTGCTGCCGCTGCTGTCGAGCACCGCCTCGTCACGTGTCGTGAACGTCAGCAGCCTCGCCCATCGTTTCGGCAAGATCAGCTTCGATGATCTCCAGTCCGAGCGGCGTTACAAGCCGTGGCGTGCCTACGGCCAGAGCAAGCTCGCCAACTTGCTGTTCACGTTCGAGCTGCAGCGCCGTCTCGCCGCTGCGAACGTCGGCACAGTCGCAGCCGCCGCACATCCGGGCGTGTCCGACACCAATCTCGCGGGTTCCACCGGCGGTGTGACCGGAAAGCTGATGTCGGCCACGAAGCCGCTCTCGAAGCTCTTCTCACAGAACTCGCAGATGGGCGCGCTGCCCACCTTGCGGGCCGCCGCCGACCCGACGGTGACCGGCGGGGAGTACTTCGGGCCGAGCGGGTTCATGGAGCAGCGCGGTCACCCACAACTCGTGCAAGCCAACGCCGCTGCCAATGATCTCTCCGTCGCCGCCAGGTTGTGGGACGTCACGATCGAACTCACCGGGGTGCCGTTTCCCGGGCTGGCCTAGCTGCGTCGAACAGCGGGCAGCCGACCCGCTTCGATCCGGGAGGACCTCGGCTGCTCAGTCGGTCGAGATGGGCGTCGAGGTGGAGTCACTCGACGACATCGGAAGGTCGAGCGCCTCGGCGACGACGTCGAACTCGCCTGCGGCCAGGTGCGGGCCGGCGGTGCGGAACAGCAGCAGCTCGATGCGGCGACCGGGGTCGTCCAGCACGTACGCAGGATCGGTCTGCGCGCTGACGATCTTGCCCTCGAAGGCAACGAGCGTGCGGTCCGGCATGACGACGGTGAACCCGTGGTAGCCGAGCCCGCCGGACGGAGCGGCGACGTCGACCCGCGTGAGCCCGGCGAGCGCCGCGGACAGCTCCTCCATCTGTTCGGCGGTCAGCACCCACGTCGGGTCGGGTACGCCGGAATAGATCCCCACCACGATCTGCGCGGCCGGGGCGACACCGACGACGGTGAACCGTCCATCAGCAGTTCGTTCCAGGCTCAGCACCGCACCCTCTCTCCAGGTGACGCCTTCGGCCGTCGTTGTGTCGTCGATCGTGGCGAGGTCGAGGCCGACGAGCTCGACCGACGGTTCACCACACTGCGGTGGGTAGCTCTCCAGGATCGCACCGCACAGGCGCGCGGACCCTCGGTCGACGAGGAGCAGACCCTGCACAGAGATCGGCGTGTCGCTCGACCGCGCCAGCAGCTGGTCGACCGTGATCGGTCCACCCGCATCAGACGTCGTCGGCTGGGCGAGGTCGGCACTGCACGCGACGATGGCCGCGGCCAGTGCGACCGCGGCGAGAACCCCGCACAGCGATGACGTCCGACGTGTCATGCATGTTGGACGGATGCGCACCCGGCTCGGTTCCCGATGGGTGGCTCGATCGCTCAGCACGGTGACGGAAGGTTTCGATCGAGGAACTCCACGGTGCGCTGCCACGAGATGCGGGCCGGCCCCGCACGGAAGGCATCGGGCCGGTCCCACTCGAAGAACCAGTGGCCGGTTCCCGGGTAGTGGTTGAACTCCGACTCGCGACCGGCGGAGCGGAGATCGCGCTGTTGACGCACTACAGAACCGGCGCTGACGAACGGGTCGGTCTCGGCCAGGTGGAACTGGAACGCGGACCGGCTGGCCGAGAAGTCGCCGGCCCGTGTCGCGTAGAAGATGCTGGTGGCCGAGATGAGTGGGATCTCGGGCCGTGATTGCTTGGCCAACCACAGCGCCCAGTGCCCTCCCATCGAGAAGCCGATCTGGCCGACCGCCATCGCTCGGTGGGTCGCACGCGTCTCGTCCACGGCGACCACGATCTGACGCCACATCGGCGTCGACCGCTTGCGTGCACGCAGCGCGGCCGCCTCCGCTGCCGTCGTCGCCAGATCACCCTCGTACAGGTCGGGAGCCACCGCGGCGTAGCCGAGCCGAGCGAGGTCGTCGCACACACCGGTGACGACCTCGGTGAGCCCCCACCAGGCATGGAGCACCACCACCGTGGCCCGAGCGGGCGTCGCCGACAGCACCGGCGACGCGATGTACGCGCCCGTCGATCGTTCCGACGTGATCACGTTGCTCACCCGATCCGACCGCTGTGTCATCCGACCCTGCTCATCTCAACGATCCCACCACGCCAGCACGCGCAGTGCTCGCAGGGTGGCCCACCGGCTCGCACCCCGTGACTCCAGGGGGAACCAGTATCGACCGGGATGCTGGCGGTGCAGCGGCCAGGTGCCGTCGCTGCGTTGCGCCCGGCGAACCACCTCGACCGCATCGCTGAGCCGCTCATCGGGCTCGGCTCCGGCGGCACGGAAGTGTTCGAGGCCGCGCAGCACGTCGAAGTGCCACTGTGGCGGGAACGGGAAGCGGGTGAACGCGGGGTCGACCACCGAGCCGGTCCGGTGGGATCGGTAGAGGTGGTGATCGAGGAAGAACTGCCTGCCTGCGGCCATCGCATGAACGACGGGAACGCTCCCGCCGGACCGCTCGTAGGCGAGCAGTGCTTCGAGCACGGTGATCGAGGTGTGGAACGAACCATGGGTGGACCCACTCCGGATCGACTCGCAGTTCCAGCCGCCGTCGGCGAGCTGCTGGCCCACCAGCCATTCCACCGTTGGATCCAGACGAGGGTCATCGTGTCCGAACGCCGATGCGAGCAGCACGAGCATCCCGGTGATGCAGGTCTCCGGTTCGCGGATCGACTTGGCGAGAGTGAGGCCGCCCCCGTACCAGCTGGCCCCGTCCCACAGGTGGCGACACCCGGCGAGTGCGCGTGTGTCGCCGTGCACGAGGCCCAGGCGCTCGAGGAGCAGCAGCGTGTACGTCGTGGAGGTCCACTTCGGGCTGTACAACGCACCGGCCCAGCCCCCATCCGGATCTTGCGCGGCGAGCAGCTGAGCGCCCCACCCTTCGGAGGCAACGAGTGCACGCTCCACCGCGACACGTTCCGGCGCAGCGCCGAGCAGGCCATCCATCGTTTGCCATCGCACTGCCGGGTCGCCCTCCAACAGCCATGCATCGATCGCCGTCATCGCCACTCCTCAGGATCACCCTGCGCTCATCAGGCGAGGCCGGACAGGGTCGAACGTCGTACCCGGGATGACAGCCGCACAGAGTTCGGCGTCGACACTCTCCCTCAGCTCGCGTGAACGCGTCTTTCGCCGAGGGGCCCGAGAGCCCGACCACGGTGAACCGGTCGACCAGCTCCTCGGCCCGAACCCCGGGCTCGCCCTCCGGCCGGCGCGCCACGTGCTCGTTAGTCACCAGCACCGACCGCCCGGAAAGCACCTGCGGTGCCAGGCTGTGCAGCTCACCGCCGATGACGCGTTCTTGCGTCACTTCGCCATGGAGTTCCACAGCCGGCGACACACCACCTGGAGCTGCACCGGCTCGACGTACGGGCCGACCTCCTCGCACCACCTGGCTCCCCGCTGCACCCGCACCCGGCGGAGATCGTCGATCAGATGGTCGGCGGCCTCGACGCGTGAAGTCGACGCCTCGACTCCTCGCCGGTCGCGCATGCGCCATCTGACGCACCCTCGGCGCCGAGGAGGTCGAGGCGGTAGCGGCGAGCTGAACCGCTTGGGATCGGCGCCAGGTACGGGTCGAGTTGCGCGATGAAGTCTTCGCGCATCGCGAACAGCGCCCACCGGCCCCGGTCCCGCAGGGCGATGCCGAGCTCCTCGAGGTACGCCGACTTCTGTCCTCGATCGGTCGGGTCGAGCGTGAACAGCTCCTCGAACTGGTCGAAGACCAGGCACGGTTCGGGATGCCCGTCCGTCCGCTCGCCGTCCTGTCGATCCCCCGACGAGGTAGTCGCCGATCGGATCGGGCAGTTCAGCCGGTGCGTAGCTGACGGTCGGGCGGCCGGCCCTCCTCGAGCGACAGCAGCGTGCTCAGCACGTAGCGGTTGCGGACCGGAGATCGGCAGTGCCGGCGGCGCGTCGTGACCGACGCGGATGGTCGGGAGCACGCGGAACTCACGCTGCTCGAGCTCAGGTCGCAGTCCCGCTTCGAGCAGGGAGGACTTCCCGGCCCCGGACGGCGAGTAGAGCAGCACGATCCGCTGCGGCGATGAGCACGTCGCGGAGCTCGCCGATCTCCCGGTCCCGTCCGTGCAGCCGCTCGCCGTAGCGGAACGAGCGGGGGCCGACGTATGGGTTGTCGGCGATCGTCGGGCTTCGTCGGCGCGATGGCGCTCATCGGGCTGCGCCCCAGATCTCGGCGAGGTCGGCGGCGAACTCCTCGACCGATCCCCAGAAGATGTCGATCGATGGCTGGCGGAACTTGGCGAAGTACCGCTCGAGGTAGCGCTGCGCCCGCGCCGGCGACACGACACCGCCGCGGAGGTCGAGCTGCGCGGCGACGTGGGTGTACTTGTTGAGCTTGTGCGCTCCCTCCTGGCTCACGAGCGTACGCAGGAGCACCCGCACATCTCGCTCCTCGAGGCCGAAGCCGAGCAGCAGGAGCGCGGAGTCGGCGAGCGCCCGTTGCACCGGTGGCGGGATGAGTGCCCGGTTCTCGGTGATGCCGATCGAGGAAGTCGTCGTAGTCGTCCTCGGTGATGACGAGCGACTCTGGCACATCGAGGTGCCGAAGACGTGGTACACCAGTGGCCGCTCCGCGTCGGGCACGTATCCGGGCTCGGTTCGAACACCGACGGCGGCCATTCGTAGACGCCGGTGCCGCCATCGGCACACCTCGGTCGACCGGGGGCTCCTGCCTCGGCGCAGCGCCTCGCGTGAGGAGGTCCCACGGGTGGGCGCTGATGTAGATCGGGCACGGCAGCGCGGCCAGCACCAGATACGGATCGTCTGGCGCGTGACGTGCACGCCAGGCCGCAGCCATCTTGTCGCCCAGCGTCGTGTCGGCACCTGCGGCCTCGACCTCGGCAGGATACCTCGTGCGCAGCACCGAGGTGAGGTGATCGCCCAGACTGGCCGCGTCATCGTGGCGACGTTGGTCATCACGCCGATGAACTGGGCCACGTCGGCGAGCGTGTCAGGTCGCTGCTTCGTCTTGGGGAACTGGTACTGCTTCGCCCAGTCGTGGGCGACCATCGCGGTGCTGCCGATGATCTCGTCGTTCACTCCATGACCGATGATCGGCGTGAACTGCCCCGCCTTGACGTAGGTGATCAACGCCCGCAGTCGATCGACGGTGTCGGGGTCGCGGTCCTTCAACGGCCGGCGAGGCCGCTTCTTGGCGATCGTGTCGACAGGCGTGTCGTCGGCGGGCAGCTCTGCGCCAGTAGAGGTGCCGATTCCCCCGGGCGACCCATTCCGCGATGTCGTTGCGTTGTCGGAACTGCTCGAGGAGCGCTCGGAGCGTGGGGTGCTGGTCGGTCTCGCCACGTCGTGCTTCGAATTCTGCGAGCAGTGACATCTGCTGCGCGAACGCCAGCTCGGGGAGCGCCACGGCTTCCCGGAGCGGCCGAGATGTCGCTCACGGGCGCGGGCGGTGGCGTGGGCAGAGGATCGGGCAAGGCATGCGCACGCTCCATGTTGAGGAATGCCTTCACCAGGTCGATCGCACCCTTGGTGGAGCTCACCCGATAGTCGACGACGTGCTTCTTGCTCAGGGTCGAGTCCGCCAGGTCGAGGTCTGGTGTCGCGGATCAGGATCGGCACGATCCGCGAGCTCCAGAGCTCGGTGGCGTACTTGAACTTGGCCGCGGACGCTTTCGAGGCAACCTGGGCGGGCTCACCGCCACGACGAACACCTCGCACGAGCGGATCTGTTCGAGCAGAACGTCCCACCACGTCTTGGCCTCCGTGTAACTCGCGGTCGAACCACACGTCGTGATCCGCCTGCTCCAGATCGGTCACGACCGAGCGGACGATCTCGATGTCTTGCTGCGAATAGCTGACGAACAGTTGCATCATGGCCGCCTTTGGTGACGGAGGTGGCTTGGGTGGCTTGGGTGAGAGGTGACGGTCACGAACATGGTTCTTCGTCGTGTGTCGATGAACATCTTGTATCCGGAGCGCCTGGAGCCCTGCGGTGAGCTGTTCGAGCGCTTCGTTGACTCTGCGAGGAGCCGCACCAGTTCGGGTCGGAACCTGGCCTGTGCCTCGTTGGTGAGCGGTGTGATCCGTGCCGATTGCGCCCTTCCAGCAGTCGACTCGGGCCTGCGCTGCACTCAACGCCGCCGATGCGTTCGCACGCTTCGATTCGGCCGAGGTCTTCGCCGCACGGGACTGCGTCGGCGGCTTGCACCGCGTCGTCGAGTTCCTGTTGCGCGGCAGCCCGATTCGCGTCCGCGACGGGAGAGATCGGCTGTGGCAGTCGCTTCGTCCTCCTCCAGCGCGACATCGCGAGCATGTTCGGCATCGGCCAACCGCTGATCAGCTGCGTCGCGATTGGCGTCCGCGGTCGCGCTCTGCGCGACCGCTCTCGTCGCGAGCCCACTCGGCATCGCGAAGATCTGCCTCAGCCGCCGTCTGCTCTGCGTCGGCGTCGGCGAGATCGGCCAACGTGGCATCGGCGGGCGGCCCGCGGAACGGCGAGCTCAGCCTCGGCAGCGATCGCTTCGTCGGCCAAGCGCTCGCTGGTGCGTGACGCGACGACGGCGATGGTGGTGCCGGTGCCAGCGAGCAGCGCGCACACCGCCGCCGACACCGCGAACACCCGCGCCCGACGACGAGCACGCCCCGCCACCACCACACCCCGCTCCGCCTCCACCGACGCAACCAAGGAACTCACGATCCACATCCGACACCACATCCGACACGACATCCGACAACCCGCCCGACAACCCACCAGCAACCGACCGCTGCGCCGCCGCCAACACCTCCCCCGACAACAACAACTCCACCGGACGCCCACGCCGCACCCACACCAACGCATCCCGCCGCCACTCCGCCAGATGCTCACCACGCCACACCCGATTCGACGCCAACACCGGCCCCACCAACCCATCATGCGCCAACTCGAAACCACCTCGACCCACGCCGCACATCCGACCGAATCACATACGCATCCTCCAACGCACGCAACACACCCCCACCATCCACACCCACCCCGACCGGACCCTCCAACACCTGCGTCCGAAACCGAGACTCCGAGATCAAACCACCCTCCACCCACTCCCGCACCACACGCTCCGAACACCCACCAGCCACCACAGAACCCGCCACCGCAGCACCAGCCACCGCATCATCGAAGAACGCACCCAACGCCTCATCGATCCCACCCAACGCCACCACATCACCAACACCAATCACACCAACTACCCGGCGCCACCACCTCCCCCGTCACCTCAGCCATCACGTCACCACCTCAGCAGGTCCTCGGCAAGGATGCTTACACTGACAGGAAGAAGTCGATGTCGGCCTTCATCTCGTCGAAGGTGGTTCTGGCGAGAAAGGAGGCAAGGGTCGAGTCGCGACCTACCACTCCTACATTGATCGCCCGGAGTTCGTCCTCCAGGCCGATCTCGCATTCGCCGAGGGCCACGATCTCACCATCGACCGCTCGGCGCTGCCGGTCGATCACCGTTGTCTGCGACCGCACGGAGGCAGTCTGGCGATCTGTCGTCTCGCCTATCTATGCGCGACTGCTCGGCTTGCACCAACGCGGCGCCGGCTGTCTCTCTGGCTGCAAGAGCAGCGTCGTTCGCCGCCTGTGCGTCTTGCAGCGCCTGCTGTTCATCGGCGTCGGCCGCTTCGGTCGCCTCGGCCGCAGCCAGCGTGGCGTCCTCTGCCATCATGCGAGCCTCGTCGGCTGCCTGGGCGTCAGTGAGGGCGACGGCCCGATGATCGCGGCGCTGTTCAATCACCTTCGCCGTGTTCTCTGCGGCAGACAGCGCCTCGACTCCATCCGATCGTGCAGCAGCGATGTCGTCGGACAGCTGGTCACCCGTTCTCGACTCGAGGACGGCGATGGCGGTGCGTGCGCCAGCGAGCAGCGCGAACACCGCCGCCGACCCCGCGAACACCCGTACCGACGACGAGCACGCCCCGCCGCCACCACACCCCGCTCCGCCTCCACCGACGCAACCAGGAACTCACGATCCACATCCGACACCACATCCGACAAAGAAAAAAAAACCCGCCCGACAACCCACCAGCAACCGACCGCTGCGCCGCCGCCAACACCTCCCCCGACAACAACAACTCCACCGGACGCCCACGCCGCACCCACACCAACGCATCCCGCTGCCACCCCGCCAGATGCTCACCACGCCACACCCGATTCGACGCCAACACCGGCCCCACCAACCGATCATGCGCCAACTCGAACCACCTCGACCCACGCCGCACATCCGACCGAATCACATACGCATCCTCCTCCAACGCACGCAACACACCCCCACCATCCACACCCACCCCGACCGGACCCTCCAACACCTGCGTCCGAAACCGAGACTCCCAGATCAAACCACCCTCCACCCACTCCCGCACCACACGCTCCGAACACCCACCAGCCACCACAGAACCCTGCCACCGCAGCACCAGCCACCGCATCATCGAAGAACGCACCCAACGCCTCATCGATCCCACCGAACGCCACCACATCACCAACACCAATCACACCACCAGCCGCCACTACCTCCCCCGTCACCTCAGCCATCCCTTTCCCCCCCCCCCCCCCCCCCCCCCCCCCCCCCCCCCCCCCCCCCCCCCCCCCCCCCCCCCCAAAAAAAAAAAAAAAAAAAAAAAAAAAAAAAAAAAAAAAAAAAAAAAAAAAAAAAAAAAAAAAAACCCCCCCCCCCCCCCCCCCCCCCCCCCCCCCCCCCCAAAAAATCATCGACCACGCTGGTCAGCAGCCTGATTCGGTTAAGTCATCGTCCGGTAATACGGTGGCTCGTCACGTCGACGCCAGCGACAGGCGCCGGTGCGCCAGTGACCGGCGAGGGTGTCGCCCATCGAGATCATCGTGAGCATAATGCGGCCGGCGCTGCGTGCCTACCCACTGCCTTGGTGCCGCCCACCCGGCACGGCGGGATGTCGGTGTACTCCTTCTCCCACCAGGCGAGCCGTCGACTCGCTCGCCGAGCTCCAGCGCACGCATCGTCGGCCTCATCGCCGCCAGGTACGTGTGTCGTTGATTAGCCAGGGTGCCGCCTTGTCGTTCATCTTGAGCAGCGCGAGCTCGGCGCGGCCGGTGGCGGGATCGCCAGGACGGGCCGCGATATCGTCGGTCAGACAAAACCTCGGCGTGGACGCCCGTGGCAAGCACTTTGGGGACCGGCTTGCGGGAAGCCGCTGGTCCATCAAACCGACGAGCGGACTCGGTGAGGCGGAACAGACGGCCCACGGTCGTCGGGCCCGATCTGGCGTCCGAGGATGAGATCCGCGATGGCATGCGCCTCCTCCACCGAGGCGGCTAGCATCAGGTCGACCGGGCTGACGTGCGGACTCCAGTTCCACGCCCGACATGGAAGCCCGACGACCTGCCAGAGATGTGGAGGGTCCACGCGGCGTCCTCTTCGTTCATCGGGACGCCGAGGCGGTCCATCGGTTCGTTGGCTCCGATCGACCAGTGAGTAGGTAGCGGCCCAGCAGGTCCTCTTCGTTGATCGGCGGGCAACAGATTGTTTCCCAGACGCGGTGGCTCGAGTGGTCGCGATAGGGGCTGGATGTGCCGATTTCCCCATCTCGATCATCGAACGCACCACAGCGGTCTGGAACGGCAGGCACCGCGGATCGAGGCGTGGCCGATCACTACCCGCCTGCCGGGGAGACGGCATCGTCATGATGTCTTCGATGAACCCTACGCCCAAGCTCCTACAGCCGACGTTCGGCTATGCCCGACAGATGGCTCGCCGATTGTGCAAGAACGAGCTGCACGCCCTTGGACCACAGCGGTACAGGCAGCCAGCATGGTGCAGAATTACGGCGCCAGCGTGAGCAGCTGACGTTGTTGCCGGGAGTGTTCTGATACATGTCCTGTGCATCGAGCAGAGCACGCCCTGATCGATCCACGGTGGCAACTCGGTCGTGGCCGTGAGGAAGACCTCGCGCCCAGCTCTCCGTCACGGTCGTTATCTCGCCGTGCCACCGCCATCGTCCACATCGGTGAAGTAACGAGATCTGCCCATGCGATGGCAGCTCGTCGCGTAGAAGTCGTAGAGCCAGCACGATCGGCGGGATCGTCGCCGCGACGGCGAGCACTTTCTAGCTCGTCCGCCGCCATCAGCGTGAGCTCGCTGGGCCACGGAGGCACGGTCTGTATTGCGAAGATCACCGGTCAGCTTGGAGTTGATTCTTGCGGCTCGGCCGCGTCGAGCGCCACCGCCCTCGCGGCAGTAGATCGCCGCTCGTTCGGCGTCGCTCGTAGGGGTTGAAGTCATGACAGCCCTCCGTGTTGTCACGAACGCAGAAGACAGTGCGGCGATCGAACGAATGCGGCCATTGTCCAGATCGTTCCAGCGCTCTGCGCCGTCGCTGCCCTTCGAGCGCCCGATGATCTCGTCGAACACCGATGCCACGTCCGCATCGAGGGGTCTCGAGGGGTGAATGGGTACGCGCGCCCCTGGAGCTGGGATGCGGGGGGATGCGGTCTGCCCACGCGGACGGTGTCGCCTGCCATCTGGACGACGAAGATCCGCTTGGTCAAGACCCGCGTCCCAGGTCCGCTCCACGAGCGCGATGCCACGGTTCTTCGTCGTGTCGTCGTCGAAGCGCCTTGTGAGGGCCCCGCAGCGGGCCGACCATCGAGATGTCGAGCCAGCGCTGGAGTCGGCACTGCTCGTAGATCGACGAGATGCACAGGTTGCCCAGCAACAACAGCTGTGAACGACGACGGCCTGATCGGGCTCTTCAGGATCAGCGGTCCTTGACGTAAGCGCCGGAAGCCGGCGATCAGGCGTGTGCGGTCCTGCTTGGGCCAGAGCTTGCCGGGCGGTTGGGGAAGGCGTGCCATCCGATCGGCAAACGCTTCGAACGCCGCATCACGGTCTTCAACTGGGGTGTCGACACCTCCGCCGATGCCTCCGGCGTCGTCGCCTGAAGACCTCGGGCGCGAAGGTCTCGAGGAAGTCAGACGAACGCAAGACCAAGTTCGTCGAACACACCGCGGATTGTCGGCTGCAAGTGACTTTTTCAACACGTCGGACTTGCCGGCTCGCCCGCGGAGCACACGAGCGCAGTCACGGGCCGCTTGCGCATCCCCGCCCCGATCGGCACCTTGGCGAGCAGGTTCTGCAGACGCTGTTCCTCCCCGCCGCGGATCGTCGCGCCGATCGTGAACTCAAGGCCAGAGACTGCCAGGCTGCAGAAAGTTCGCGTCAGCAGAAACCGAGGATCAGACCGCCAGACGATTCGACTTCTCGAGACGGAAGCTGGGGAGTGGCCAGGTGGTTGCGAAGTGCATCCGACATCGGGCAGAACGTGATCGCTTCGACCCGTCTGCGGGATGGCACGCCCGAGGCGAGCAGAACCAGCCGTGTCGGGCATCAGCCGTCTCCTTCTTGTGCAATGACTTGCCAGGCGCGGGTGCTCTGCCATCAGGATCGACTTGATCTCCGAGATGTCGCCGCCCGAGACCGGCGTGTCGCCGATCGATCGTTCGATGAACTGGAGCCGTTTCGCCGTGCGCTGATAGTGGATTTACAAGCGCTCGTTGGCCACGACGGCGTCGATGGCCGCGACCACCGCCACCAACCCGGCCATCGCCGCCACGGGGATGGCGAGCGCGCGGCCGAGCGGGTCGGCCACCAGCGAGCTCGCGAATCCGAACACGGCCGCCATCACCATCAACGCGATCTGAGCGCGCCCGAACACGCGAGTACGCGACTCCACCGCATGACTCTTCGCTGTCATCCACTCGATCTGATCGCGAAGGCGTCGCTCGCTGTAGACCCGCCAGGCTTCGTCCGACACCGTCGGTGTCCCGTTGGCCACCGCTTTCCGGCGCTCACTGTGGCGCTGCTTCGTGCTCCCGACCAGCACCCCCACGTCGTCGCCGATGGCCCGGCGGCGCGCCGCTCCGTCCATCGTGGCCGACTCGACAAGATGGCGGAAGTACAGCGAACGCAGCTCTTCCGCGACCCTGCGGTGGTCGAGCCACTTGTCGAGCTGTGATCCTCGCTGCGACATTGCCGAGGCCGACACGGTCGCGGCAACCAGGCCGGCGGCAGCAGAGCACCACTGGCTCCGTCGCCGAACCCGAGTCGGCCCAACCCGAGCGCGGTCACCAGGGAGCCGCCCGCAAGGTCGACCATGCGATGCCGGCTCATCGTCTGACGGGCGACGACTGCTGCGGCGTCGGCCTCGACGAACTCTGGTGCAACGAGGTCTTCGAGGTCGTCGATCACCGGCCCGAGCGACGGGGACGTCTGCGAACGTGTGCCACGTCGGCGGCAGACCCTAGTGGCGACACCGACACTGACGCGGCGGGTGGCCGACCCGAGTCCGTGCTCATGCCGCCGAGCCGAGATCCGGGGGTCGCTCGGCGAGCTGGGAGACCAGGGCGAGGATGGTCGTGCCCTCGTTGCCCTCGTACTGGCCCGGCTTGCCGTTGAGTGCCTTCAGTGCGTCGGAACCACGGTGGTGCGCGCCGACGAGCTCCCAGTCCTGATCGAACACCGGGCTGCCAGAGCTTCCCCGGCTGGTGGGCGTTCGGTAGTGGAGCCGCTCGCGGTCGACATCGATCAGGTCGTTACCGCGAATCGAGAGCTGCAGGCCGCCTCCTCCTGGATGACCGACCACATAGCAGTGGGCACCGGGCCGCACCATCGGCAGCGCTCCTGCCGGGCGCAGAGGCGGCGCAGAGCCGCTCACCAACTGAGGCGACACGAGCAGGGCGATGTCGAGCTCGGTGGAAGGCGACCACCACACTCCGGTGAATCCACCGATGCCTTCCGGAGGAGCCGGGTTGCCGCCAGCGGTGAACCGGGCGACCAGTTCCTCGGCCCGAACACCGGGCTCGCCCTCGGGTCGACGTGCCACGTGCTCGTTGGTCACCAACACCGACCGTCCGGCAAGCGATGGGTGGAGATCGGCGCCGTCCATCACGAACCCGGTGCCGGCCGGGTACGACTTCCCTGTGGTGAGCAGGCACACGCTCCGGGCGACGTCGAGACCCTTGCGGTAGGTGTCGAGCGGCATCGGATTGTCCGGCCCGAAGATGGTCTCGTAGCCCTGCTCGTCGTCGGGTACCTCCACCTCGCCCGATGTGCCCTGGCGCAACATCAGCTCGGCGAGCGCGACGACGCCAGGATGGGTGGTCGGCAGTTCCCACACCTCGCGCAGTTGGCGGCGGATGCTGCCGAACACGAACGCCGAGGCGCCTGCCAGACGGGTCACGATCGCATCCACCGGCAGCGGCAGTCCGACCAGGAGATGTGTCTCGATCCAGGTGGCCAGTGCCCACACGTCATCGTCGGCCCCTGCCCCGGCGAGCTGCATCAGGTCGGTCTCCGACAACACACCATCGACCGTGCACTCGATGCCGTGACGCCGGCCGTGGTGAGCGAGCGCACGTGCGTTGACACCGAGCCACAACGGATCTCCACCCGAACGTGCCGCCTCGCAGTACGCCGCGATCGAACGCTGCAGGCATGCGGGATCGCGCGTAGCGATGAACGCGTCCTTCGCCGACCGACCCGAGAGACCGAGCACGGTGAGACGCGCCGGGTGATCGACCGCCATCGTGGTGAGCGCGGACGAGATCACTGCGTCCGCGGCGATCCGACTGCCACCGTCGAGCAGGCCCTGCGCGAGATCAGCCCACAGACCGGGATCGCCCCCGGCCTGGATGCCCACGTCGGCCACCTTCACCAGCTCGTCGAACCGGCATGCCGATCGGAGTGCCTCGGCAACGTCTGGAGTGACGTCGATGGTGGTTCGATCACCGCTGCGGACACGATCGACGATGTCTTCCACTGCGGCTCGAACCTCGCCGGCGTCGTTTGTCGCAAGCGCGCCCGTGAGCCGTGAGCCCAGCCCCCCATCCAAAGCCGTGATCTTGCTCTCCCCCAACTCACACCCCCACAAGGTGGCGCGACACTAGTCGTCCGCCCGAGTCATTCGAACGAGCGCGCCGTCGATGGCTTCGAGCACGAGAGCCGTCGCTCCGAGGAGATCGACGAGCGCAGCGTGCTCCTCGATGACTGCACGTTCGGCCGGGTCGATCTGGGCGACGCCCTTGCGCGGCAGGAGATCGCGCCAGCTCGGGTAGAACCGCGCACCGACGTGACGGGCGAGCAGTGCAGTGCGTTGATCGCCGAGCGACCACAGCGTCACCGGCGCCGCCGAGGCCAACAACATGCCGACGAAGAACCAGTTCCGCCGATCAGCCGTCCGCGACAGCACATCTCGCAGTTGGCGCGCAGCGGCAGACCGTTGATCGGGTCGCCGAACCTGCACCTGACCGAGCGCGGAGGCGAGGCAGATCTCTGCAGCGTCGACCGCGAACCAAGCCCCGGCGTCCTGTGCCAGATCGGCAGCCTCCGACGAGCACAGGAGCGCTCGATCGAAGTCGGACAACGCGAGGTGGAGGTAGCCGAGGACGGCAAGGCTGTGTGCCAGCGTGACGTTCGAGCCGGCGGCGCGACGCTCGTCGACCAGCGTACGACCGGCTGCCACGGCGTCGTCGGCCCTGTCGTCGATCGTGGACGGGTCGATCATCCACTCGAAGGTCACCCGATGCGTGGCGTAGATGCGGGCGAAGAACGACGCGGCAGGACTGTCGACCCGCGCCGCGCCCAGCACCTCTCGTGCACGCGGACCATCTCCATCCACCCAGACGGCAAGGCCCGATCGAGCCACTGCTGCGGAAGGATTCCCGGGATCACCAGCCTCGGCAGCCTCGGCGAGACGAGCTGCACGGGCGTTGTCGCCGGCGAGCAGCGCCAGCTCTGCCGTCATGCCCGTCACGCTCGCCACGCGAGGATCGCCGCAACGACTGAGGAGCTCGTGTTCCGGAACCCAGTCCAGCAGTTCGTAGCTCGGCCGGTACATCGCCCACCACAGCAGGCCCGACATGACCTCGACGGCATCGGGGACCCGACCGGTGGCGACGGCATTCGCCACCGCCGCACGGAGGTTGTCGAACTCCGCCGAGTAGCGGCGCAGCACGTAGACCTCGTCGCCCGTCAGGAGGGCATCCCTGAACCGAGCCGCGAGGTGTGTCGCCCACGCCAGGTGAGCGGTCACCGCTTCGCTCGTTGCCCCTCTGGCTGCGAGGCGGGCAGCACCGAACTGACGAAGCGTCTCGAGCTGGCGGTAGCGCGTTCCCAGTGGGGTGTCGACGACGACCAGCATCGACCGAGCGATCAGATGATCGAGGACGTCGACGGTGTCGAGCTCGGATAGGCCGGTCACGGCGACGATCGCCTCGAGCGCGGCGCCACCGACGAACACCGACATCTTGTCGAACACGGCTTGATCGACGGGCTCGAGCATCGAGTACGACCAATCGACCGCTGCCTCGAGGGTGCGATGCCGCTCGGTACGATCGGCACCACCTTTGAGCAGGTTGAGCCGGTCGCTGAGGCGGAGTGCGATCTCGACCGGCGACATCGACCGGCACCGAGCTGCGGCGAGCTCGATCGCCAGGGGTACGCCGTCGAGGTCGTCGCACAGCCGGCTGGCCGCCTCGAGGTTGTTGCCCGCCCATTCGATGTCGGGGCGAACCGTCGTGGCTCGGGCGATGAACAGCTCACGTGCCGCGGCTCCGTCGAGTTCACGCAGCAGCCGCAGGTGTTCTCCGCGAATGCCCAGGGCCTCACGAGACGTGCACAGGATGCGCACCTCGGGGCAGTTCGAACGGATCGCACCGACGAGCTCGCGGGCAGCGTCGATCACGTGTTCGCAGTTGTCGAGCACCACGAGCGCCGAACGACCGCCAAGGTGATCGGTGATGCACTCGAGTGGCGTGCGGCCCTGGCGCGGGCGGGCTGCAAGATCGCGCAGCACGACGGCCGGAACGGCACTCGGCGCTGCGGCGTTGGTGAGATCGCACCACCACACGCCATCGATGAACCTGGACGCGGCGGCCCTCGCCGTCACTGCGGCGAGACGTGTCTTACCCATGCCACCTGTGCCGACGATCGACACCAGCGGCGACGCAGCAACGGCATCCACCAGCCGGCGCACCTCGTCATCTCGACCGACCAGCTCGTCATCGAAGACGGGCAGAATGCCTTGCAGAGCCGCAACCATCCGGTCTGCTCCGCTCATGACAGGAACGGTCGCGATCCCATCGCCGACCAGTGCGTAGACGAGTTCGGTCCGGGCGAAGTCGCGCAGCTGCACCCGTCCGCGGTCGTCGAGCGTGCATCCTTCGATGACGCTCTGCCCGACCAGGCCGGCGGTGGCTTCAGATGCCAGCACCGCTCCGGCAGGACAGAGTGCGAGCAGCCGAGCGGCGCGGTTGAGCGTGGGCCCGAACAGATCGCCGTCGCGTTCATGCACACCGCCGGAATGGACCACAGCCCGCACATGAATCCCGCCTGGGATCACCCAAGGCTCTGCTTCGACAGAGCGCTGCACTGCGATGGCGGCGGTGACGGCACATGCTGGATCGGCGAACACCGCTGCCATCCCGTCGCCAGTGTGCTTGAAGGCTTGACCATCATGACTCGCGATGATGTCGAGGAGCAGCGAGTCGTGCCGTGCCAATGAGACGTCCATCGCTTCTTCGTGATCGGACCACAGCCGAGTGGAACCGACGATGTCGGTGAAGAGAATCGAGACCACGCCGCGCAGGGGCACCGAAACGACGCGATCGAGCGCTGGCGATGCGACGTCGTACGACAAGGCACCTTCGACGAGATCCTCGTTCGACAGCAAGGCGAACTCGAGCTGCTTGAGCGCCTCCGACGGCTCGATCCCGATCTCTTCGCGCAGAACGACCTGGAATCGCTGGAAAGCACGCAGGGCGTCGGTCACCCGACCGGATGCCGCCAGTGCCTGCATCTGCAACGCGACCGGACGCTCGCGGTATGGATGCATCTGGAGGTGAGGCCCCAACAGGGCGAGCGCCTCCGGTGATCGGCCCGACCCGACCAGAGCCGACGCCAGGTTCTCGGTGGCTTCGGCACGAGCTTCGTCGAGACGAGCTGCTGTCGACATGGCCCACACTTCATCTGCGAACTCCTCGATCGCACTGCCGCGCCACTGAGCGAGCGCCTGGGTGAGCAGCCCGACCCGAGTGGACACGTCCGCCTCCGCTGCGGCAGCGCAGTCCCGTTCGAATCGAGAGACGTCGAGCTCGTCCGCCGCGAGCGACAGTCGGTATCCACTCGCAGTGGATTCGATCCGGGGACCGAGCAGCGACCTCAACCGCGACACGGCGGTCCGGATCGCCGAGCTCTCGACACTGCTCCCGACGAGATGTTCGGCGATCTGGTCGGAGGTCATCCCTGCAGGGCCGGCCACGACCAGCAGTGCCGCCAGCCGGCGCAACTGTGGCCGGACCTCGAGCTCCACGTCGGCGTCATCGACGATGCGAACGGGTCCCAGAACATTCAGTTGCACGTCCGCCCCTTCCGCTCACCCCGTCTGACCAGCTTCGTGCCGCCGATGTGCGTGTCACCGTAGTCGCATCGTGGAGTGACGTTCCGGTGACGTCAGACGCAGATCGTGCACTTCATGAGCAGCACCCGCACCTCGCAGAGCACCGTTCTCATCGCAGCACTTGCCGTGCTGCTGATCGCCTCAGCATGTGGCGCCGTCGCGGGTCTCCGGGCCGACTCGGTCAACAGCGGCTTCGTCGGCCCAGTGGGCGCGATCCGGCCCACCGCTGATGTCGCCGCTGTCGAGGTTCCTGCAGTCGAGGTCCCTGCCGTCGAGGTTCCTGCCGTCGAGGTTCCCGCCGTCGAGGTTCCCGCCGTCGAGGCTCCTGCGCACCGGGCGAGCTTGATCGGTCCGACCCCGGCACCCGAGGCTCCACAGACGTTCGGCCGGCAGGCATCGGACGGTGCCGAGCGGGCTCAGGTCGCATCGCCATCCGGGTGGCCGACACCGGACGCGAGCAGCTCCACGATCGTGCTGGTGGGCGACTCGCTCGCCGAGGAGACCTCAGGCGTGATCGCGATGCTCACGGCTCTCAAGGCCTTCGTCCCTCGGTACTGGGGTGGAACAGCGCCATGCGACTGGTTGGACGACGATCTGCTCGCCGACCGTTCTTCGGTCGTCGTGATCACATTCACCGGGAACTCGCTGACGCCGTGCATGTCGGACGGTGCGGGTGGCCACCTCGAACACGAAGCGTTCGCCGCGAAGTACCGGGCCGATCTCACCGAACTGGTCGATCACGCCCGCCGCACCGGCGCACGCGTGGTGTTGGTGGGTCAGCCCTACCGGTCACCGTCGTTCGATCACGCCGACCGGGTGGACGCGATCAACGGGGTCATCCAGGAGCTCGCCCAGGCGTACCTCTTCGTCTCGTACGTCGATGCCGGATCGGCCGTCGAGACCACCGACGGCAGTTTCAGCGACCGCTTGCCGTGCCGCGTTCTTCGATCTCGACTGCGCGACCGACGGCACCACGGTCGTCCGTGGCGACGGCGTGCACTTCTGCCCGGTCGTGAACGTCCACCCCTGCCCCGTGTACTCGTCCGGAGCGTTTCGCTTTGGCGCTGCCATCGCCACCGCAGCGAACAACCCGACCGACTTCGAATAGACCCACCCAAGATCCCGCCGGCAGACTGGGTACACGTCTGCTTTCCCGCACCTGCCTGCGGCAGGGCCGCTCGGCTCACCGTCGATGACGCGGGCTGGTGCACACGAACACGCCGGCTCGGGTGCGGATGCGGAGGCGACCACCTCCGAAGCGGTCGATCACCGCTGCGGCGAAGGCCGTGCGCTGTTCGGGCGTGGCGAACTCGCCCGGCGGGAACGACAGGCCATAGTCGATGACCGCCTGCGGGTCGTCGACCACGAGGTCGTTGTCGAACGCATGCCACACCACCGAGGAGAACTGCTCGCGCAGGCGCGCCTCGCCGGTGTCGATGCCGAACACGTCGTACAGCCCCTCGGCGTGCGACCCGAACACGTCGGCGAGAGCCTCGTTGATCTCCCTCATGTGGCCGAAACCATTGGTCGCGACCAGTGCCGTTCCATCGGGTCGCAGCACACGGGCGATCTCGGCCACGCCAAGGTCGGGATCGGGCACGTGATACAGCATGTGGTTCGCCACCACGACGTCGAACCGAGCGTCGTCGAACGGCAGAGCCTGGATGTCACATGCCCGCCCGGTCACTGCATCGAACCCGTTCGAACGTGCCCTCGCCATCGCCTCGTCCACCATCCCCGGCGACAGATCGGTGAGCGTGAGTTGCATCGAACGCGGGAGGGCCGCCGCCTCCCAGAACCGACCCGTGCCGCATCCGCACTCCAGCACGGTCGCCGTGGCGGGCCAGTCGGTCAGGAGTGCTTCGAACTGAGCGATCGGGATCGGTGACGTGGAGTAGGTGCGGTGAAGGTGCGACCGCACATCGAGCTTGACCCCGTTGCCGTACTGCACCTCGCGCAGGTACTGCTGATCGCCACCGCTGAAAGCCGACCGCTCTGACATCGGGAGATGTTCCCACGCCGTCTGGTCGTTCGGACCGCGACGTGCGAGACCGGTGCGTCAGATGCGTCGACGCAGCTCGTCCGATCCGGGGCCGGACAGCTCCTCCAGCGCGATCGTTCGCCCGGCGAGGGTCAAGATCATCGGTTCGACCCGACCGGAGATCACCTGACCTGAGCCGTGCGACCAGTCGAGATCGTCGACCTCGAGACGGAGTCCGGCCAACAGATCACGCTTGCCGAACGCGCGAGCCCCTTTGGGTGAGACGAGCAGGTCGAGGACGACCCGGGAGTGCTCGTCAGGGATGTTGTGGTGCAGGCCCAGCGGGCGTCGGATGTCCTGGCCGTGCACCACGAGGTCGGTGAGCGGCGCCTCGGGACCGAACCCTGGAGGGGTGAATCGGTGTTGGGCGTTGCGTCGCAGGTCGTCCACCAGCTCGGCGACCGGGCGGGCATCCGACGTGGCATACCTGGAGGACAGCTTGTCGAAGTCGAACCGGTTCTTGACCATCATCCAGACCATCTTCGGCAGCGACACATGGAACGGCATCGCCAGGTGGGCCGCCACGTCGCGCACCCTCCACCCCGTGCACAGGCTCGGGCACGCCCACTGCTCGTCGGAGAGCCCGGACAGATCCTCGGCAAGGCCGGTCCGCTCTGCTGCGATCATCGACCACACGTCCATCGCCTCATCGTACGACTCGGCGTCGAGGACGGTGAACGCGCCCGAATGCGACCCGGATTCGGCCGATCGGGCTCGGTATACGCTGCGCCACTTGGGGGTGAAGCTCGCGTATCAGGAAGTACTGGCGGTCCGCGACGCGCGTTCACTGATCGCCGCGAGCGCAGCATCTCAACTCGGCGACTGGCTCTACAACGCTGCGCTCCTCGGCTACGTCTACGCTGCCACCGGATCGGGAGCCTGGGTCGGCACAGCAACGATCAGCCGGCTCATCCCGTACGTGCTGCTCGGCCCTGTCGGGGGGATGATCGCCGATCGATACGACCGGCGCACCGTGCTGCTGGTCGGCGATCTGGCACGACTCGTGCTCATGCTCGTGCTCGCCGCTGCGGTCGCGGCCGACGCACCCATCTTGGTGGTGATCGCATGCACTGCGCTCTCATCTGCGGCCGGCTCTGCCGAACGGCCAGCGGCGATGGCATTGCTGCCAGGGCTGGTCGGAGAGGCTCGTCTCGGCCCGGCAAATGCCCTCCTGCACACGGTGCAGGATCTCGGTGTCGTCGTCGGGCCCGCGCTCGGCGCGTTGCTGCTGCTCATCGCCCCCAGCGAGATCGCCTTCCTCGCCAACGCCGGCACCTTCGCCATCTCCGCGATCTTCGTGTCGTCGATCCGGCGCTCGGTGGCTCCGCGTCGCGACCGCGCAGCCGACGGCGTCATCGGACAGCTCGTCGACGGTCTCCGTGCAGCACGGGCGACGCCCTTCATCGTGCCATTGATCCTCGTGGTCGCGATGGGCGAGTTCACCTATGGCGCCCAGACGGTGCAGCTGGTCTTGTTCGCAGAACAACAACTCGACCTCGGCGCGTCGGGCTACGGGTGGTTGCTCGCTGCGGCAGGCGTGGGCGGCCTGCTGAGTGCGCTCGTGAACCCGAAGCTCACGGCGAGCCGGCGCGTGTCGGCGATCATCGTGGTCACCGGCGTGGTGTTCGGGATCACCCAGTTGATCTACGCCGGCACGGACTATTGGGTGGTGGCTTTGATCGCCACCGTGATCGGTGGGATCGGTCTGGTCGCGGGCGAGGTGGTAGGCGAGACTGCGATTGCGCGCATCACCTCGCGGGACTCCTTGGGCATCGTGATGGGCCTCTTCGATTCATTGTCCGTTGCGGCGATGGTGCTCGGTGCGCTGCTGGCCTCCGTGCTCGTGGAGGCCACGACGCTCACCACCAGCCTCGTCGTGCTCGGCGGACTCTCGCTCCTGGTCGTGGTGGCCTGTCGTGCGTCGCTGAAGGGCCTGGACACGCTCAACGGAGAACGTGTCGACGCGATCGCGTTGCGGGTGGCCGTCATCGAACGATTGCCGATCGTGGTCGGGGTACCGAGGATGGTGGTGGAGATGCTCGCTTCGTCGGCGCAGGTGTGCGCGCTGCCTCCAGGCGTCGATGTCGTGGTGCAGGACGCGCCTGCGCATGCGTTCTACGCCATCGTCGACGGTCGCGCGGTCGTGCATCGCGACGGTGAAGTCGTGGTCCACCTCGGCCCCGGTGACCACTTCGGCGAACGTGGACTGCTCGACAACGCACCCCGGAACGCAACGGTCACCACGGAGACCGACAGCACGCTGTTGCGCATCGAGGGCGAGGCGTTGCTCGAGTCGGTCCAGGTGTCGCCGACGATGGTCAGCGCACTCGACACCGGCCAGGGGTCGAACAGGAGCGCAACTGGCGGGGCCGTCGGACGCCCGACCGCACTCGTCGACGATGCCGATTGGATCGAGCGGTGACCGTCGGCGGCGCCACGGTGGTCGTGGTCGGCGCGGGTTACCCCGGCAAGCGTCGTGCGCTCGCTCGCCTGGCCGAGCTCGGTGCTCGGCTCGTGATCGTCGACGAGCCAGGGCATTGGTCTGCACAGCTCGTCGACGAAGGGATCGCCTCGCAGTGGATCGGTGCGCCGGTCACCGGCGATCCCGATGTCGACGCCGATGCGATCATCGACGCATTGACTGCTGCCGGGGTGCGACCCGACGGTGCGCTGACGTTCTGGGAGGACAGCATCTGCACATGCGTGCGAGTGGCCGCCGTACTCGGGCTTCCGGCGAACTCGGTGGACGCCGTCGACTCGGCGCGCAGCAAGGTGCGCATGCGCGAGCGCTCGGCAGCGCTCGGCCTGCCGACACCGAGAGCACGACGCGTTCGATCGCTCGACGAGTTGTACGCCGCATCGACTCACGTCGGCTTTCCCGCCGTGGTGAAGCCAGAGTTCGGTGCATCCGCGATCGGGTGCGTCAAGGTCGAGTCCGCCGACGGACTTCCAGGCGTGTACTCACTGGTGCGGTCGGTGGTGACCCCGGCGGCCGACGGGATCTTCCGTGCCGGGAACGATCTGATCCTCGAGGAGTACCTCGACGGGGTCGAGTTCGACGTCGATCTCGTGATGCACCGCGGTGAGTGCGTGTTCTCCAGCGTGTCGCAGAACTGGCCGACGCGCGAGCCCTCGTTCCAGGAGACCGGCCTGCACTGCCCCGCCGATCACGACCGCAAGGAGGTGCGCCGCCTGGTGGACCTCACGGTCCAGATCGCGCAGCGATTCGGGCTCGACAGCGGTGTCCTGCACATCGAGGGCAAGTGCACGCGGCGCGGCCCGCGCATCGTCGAGGTCAACGCCCGAATGGGCGGCGGACGGATCCACGAGATCGTCGAGCGTGTGTGGGGGGTCGACCTGATCGAGGCCCAGCTGCGCGCCTCACTCGACCTGCCCCCGAACCTGCAGGCGAGCCGCAAGCCGATGTGCGCCGTGACGAACGTGATCGTGCACGCCACGGGGCCGGGCACGCTCGCCGACCCACCCGCACCGGCCGAAGCGCCGGCGGGCTGCATGACGTACACGGTCGACGTCGACGCCGAGGTGGGTGATGAGGTCGTCGGTCCCGAGGCGGTGTTCGCGACGGTGCTGGCCGAGGTGACGCTGTTCTGCAAAGACCTGCGAACGGCCCGAGCAGCAGCCGACGCAGTGCTGAGTGCGCGCCCACGCATCGAGAGCGCGGGCGACTGCTGAGCCGAGCAGTCAGCCGATGACGATCGGCATGTTCGAGGTGATGCCGCGGGTGATGTGCTGGACGTGTGCCGATGCCGGGCCCGCGCACGGCTCGACACGCTGGAGGAGATGCCCATCGCTTCGCCCCGCCAAGGTCACCCGTCGTCAGTTGATCTCCTGGGATGCCGAAGGCTCGACATGCACCGTCACACTCACCACCGGGCCTCTCTCACCGATGCGCAACGAGACCGTTCGCCGCCCAGGCCCGAGAGAGATCCAGGCATCGAGTCCTCGAGCGACCTCCTCGCCGTCGACGAGCCATGTCGCAAGGTCGCCGAGCGCAGTTGTGGGTCGGGCGAGCGAGCCCCAGAGCCGTACCGTCTGCCCCGCCGTGTAGGTGTGGCCTGCGACGGGGTGAAGGATGACGCCCGTCTCGGGCCGGTCGGGCACTGCAACCGGTATCGGCTCGCCATGGCTGGATGAGAAGCCGTCGTGAGCCACCACTTGGAGCATCCCCTGCCCTGGTGGCAACTGGTCGGCCGTCAGCCGCACCTTCGGCTGGGTCAGCCCGGTCATCACCGATCGCCAGTCCTCGCCGTCGGCCGACCACCGGATCCAGAACTCGCTGACCTCGCCCGACGCCCGCCACGACATCGCAATAGTTCCCACGTCGGTCCATCTTCGCCACGGTGTCGCCAACCTCCACCGGTTTCGGCGGCGCGTCCCGGGTCCACACCACCTCGTCTCCCTCGGTGATCTCGAGCCGTGAGCCGAGTTCTACATCGGCGAGGAAGACCTGTGCGAGGTACGAGCTCGCCCCGTGGGCGCCACCGCACGAGCACCCAGCCGCGGTGTCGAGTCGTTGCAGTGCACCTTCTGCGACCACACGGTCCTCGCGATCGCGCAGCCGGGCGCCGAAGGATGTGCCGACCGCGCCCGGGAGCGCGGGGTGGGCGCGGGTGCGAGCGACGTGCAGAACCTCCGCCACCTTGCCGTGGTCGATTCGCACGATCAGCGAGATCAGGTCCTGAGGGCGCCACGGCGGGTACCTCGGGAGCTCGAGATCGAGGTCGAACGGTGGGTCCGGCTCGGGGATCGGCGGCCACTTGCGGATCTCCTCCCACACGCGGTCCTTCCACCATGGATGGTCGATACCCACGGTTCTCGGCGTCAGTTGGGCGTTGTCGACCAATCGGCCGTAGTGGTACAGCGAGATCCAAGCCGGACCGGCGTACGACATGAAGTCGCGAAACGTCTGCGGCGAGGCCAGGTTGCCGTTGTTGACATCCAGCCCGTACTCGCCGGTCGATGCCATCGGGGTGTTGGCCGGGTCGTACGGCTCGTAGGCCGGATAGCCAGGATCCGCGTTCGGCGCGCCGCCGGCCGGGGCGTGCGCCAGGCCACATGCATGGCCTGCCTCGTGAGCGAGCACACCTGGCTGGTTGATCGGTCCGACTGCGACACCGCCGCCACCGCAGCCCCCCACCGGACCCATCGGTACGCCTGCCGGCAGCAGGCCGTAGTAGATCCATCCAGGCTGATTGCCGTCGGCGGTGCGAGCGTTGGCCACCCGGCCGTGGAGCGCGTCCCATTGGGTGCCGCACCCCGACGTCGGGAACGTCGTGTCTTGGAGATGGTTCGTCAGCGTGAGTGTGCCCGCCGTTCGAAACGACGCGGTGGATTCCACAGGGAACAGCGTCAGTGCCGTGCCGGCCATGTTCTGCAGATCGACCAGCGTCGGTGCGGCGATGGTGAGGTTCGGGGCCATCGGTGCGTTGCTCGCTGGTCCGTTGTAGGAGATCATCACACCGGCGAGTCGCAGCGTCTGACGCAGCGTCACCGCGACATCGGTACTCGACTCCGCGGTCTGCGACCCAGCGCTCACCCTGGCGATCAGTCGCAAGGTCCCGATCATCTCGTCGGCGGGAATGATGAAGTTCACCGTCTCGCCCAGGCTGCCTCGGGTGGCCGCGTAGCTGCCGATCGCCATGCCCGACACGTTGGTCGCCGAGGATGGGTCGGCATTGAGGGTGGCGACGGTGTTCCACAGGATGCCGGCCGCCCGGCGTTGAACCTCGAGTGTCGCCGTGAGTCCTGAAGCTCCGAACAAGCTCGACACGTACACCCTCACCCATGCAGGTTTGCCTGCCACCAGCCGAACACTGTTGTCAGCGGCACGATCGGCGGGATCGGTCAGATGGTCGGGTGCACCGAAGTACTGCACCGCCTGAGTGACCTCGATGCCGTCGATCGTGAGACGAAGACGCCAGAGGAGCCCCTCGTTGATCAGGCGATCGAACGTGCGCGTGGTGAGCAACTCGGAGATGTCCATCGGTCCTCCTCGAACGGCGCAAACGGCGGATCACGCCGTGTTCCAGAAGACGCCGCTTCGTATCCCGCGTCAAGAGATCCGATCTCACAGTATCGGATCGATATCGGAACGACTTCGTCAAGTCCGCGCCGTCGCGTCGACAACGACCACCGTCCGTCACAGTGCGCGTGCGGGTGGGCTTCGGCGTACCGCATGCGTCTCGTCCTCGACCTACAGCGAGCGCGAGAAGGACACGGTCTCGGTGTTGACGTCGGCGCCCCCCGAGGCAGTGCCAACCGCTCAGTCGTCGACCGGTCAGTTTCTCGATGCGCTCCGCTGCCACGGCTGACAGCAACCCGAGGACGGCGAGTCCGATCACGGTGACTACCGAGTGCCGACGGCGCGCGTCGAGGCGTGGAGCGCGCCTTCTACCCCACGACTGGGGCTCGTTCGGATGGCCTGCCCTCGCCCGGCGGCGATCGGTAGAGGACGTTGAACGCCAGACCGGCGAGCGTGATCAGGATCGCGGCGACGACGATCGGCATGTTCGAGGTGATGCCGCCGGTGATGTACCCGACGAGCGCCGATGCCGGGACCTGGGCGAGGCTCGACACGCTGGAGTAGATGCCCATCGCCTCGCCCTGGTGGCCGGGCTCGGCGGAACGGCTGATCAAGGCGCCGAGGTTCGCCTGCGACAGTCCCTGGAAGAGGGCGAAGATCGGGATCACCATGTACAGCGGCGTGCTGGAGTGGGCAGCGAAGTACACGGCCATCACCGCTGCCTGACCGAACAGCGAGAATCGCAGCACCTTGTGATCTGCCATCCGCTTCGAGATCAGGCCGACGACGAGGCCCTGCATGATGGCGATGAACAGGCCGACGATGGCGAAGAAGTCACCGGTCTTGGACTGGCTGAATCCGAACTTGTTCTTGAGGTAGACGCCGAAGAACGTGGTGAAGAACGTGAACCCTCCACCCCACAGCAGCCCGACCAACAGTGGAGCCCGCAACCGGGGTGACCGGAACCCGTTGATCACGTTCATCACCGATTGACCGAGAGCGAGAGCTCGGTCCGGGTCCTTGTGGCGGATGGTCTCCGGGAAGGCAAACGTGACGAGTGCGCAGTTCATCGCGGCGAGTCCGGCAGCAAACCAGAAGGGCGTGGTCGCGCCGAACCAACCGGGCGTGTGGAACAGGCCGTAGAAGCTGGCGTTCGGTGCGCTGAGACGACCTCCGATGTACGGGCCGATGATGAAACCGAGACCGAAGGCGGCGCCGAGCAAGCCGAAGTTCTTGGCCCGATTGTCGTCGGTGGAGATGTCGCCGATCGCGGCCTGGGCGACGGCAAGGTTGCCGCCGGTGAGACCATCGATGCCGCGCCCCAGGAAGAGCAGCGGGATGTTCTTGGTGAGGATCCCGATGGCGAAGATGACGTAGCCGAACGCGGTGCCGCCGATGGACAGCGCGAGCACCGGCCGGCGTCCGTAGCGGTCGGACAGCTGACCAAGGATCGGGGCGGCGAGGAAGATGCAGAACGGGTAGATCGCCTGCAACCAGCCGAGCATGATCAGCCCGGTGCCGAACGACCAATCGGCCGGTGTGACCCGGAACGGTGCGGTCGGATCGGGGTCGATCAGCAGCGGGAACACCGGGATCAGGATGGAGAACCCGATCAGGTCGATGAACACCGTCGAGAAGATCGCGAACAGTGGATTTCGCTTCGAGGCCTCGGAGGCTGTCTCGGACACCTGTCGGACGCCCCGTCAGTCCCCAGGCGCGGCGAACCGTACGCCACGACGAACGAGGTCGACCCTCGACAGCCATCGGGTGGCACCGAGCCGCTCGAACACTGCTGCGGCGCGGTTCAATTCGGAGACGTCGGGCGTCTTCGACAGCGACTCGAGGAGCAGGGTGCATCGGGCGTCGTCGAAGTCGAGGTGTGCCCGCCTCGCGTCCGCTCCGGCACGAGCCAAGAATCGACGAGCACGAGCGATCTGTCCCTGATTGGCAGCGAGCAACCCGAGCGACAGATCGACGCGTGGCACGACGTGCAGAAACTGCCCGCTCAACTCCTTCAACACCCCGACTGCGTGCTCGATCCTCGCCACGAGCTCACGGTCCGCCCGTTCACCAGCTGCTCGGGCGGCCATCAGCGCGGCCAAGCGGACCTCGACCACACCGGAGCAGAACTCGACCCAGTGGAACCCGCTCGGCGGACCAGACTCGACCATCTCCATCACCACGGCTGCGGATGTCTCCGCGCCTTCGTGATCACCCTGTGCACCGCGAACAAGGGCAACGGTGTAGTGGTACTCGATGAGACCCAACGGGTCGGCGGGTACGCCGAACTCCTCCTCGAGCGACGCCAATGGCTGCCGCGGCCTCATCGATCCGGTCTCGACCGATCAGCGTCTGGATCTCGTCGAGCCGCGACCAGCACACCTGCACCCGATTCCCGAAGGCGTCGCCTGCGGCCGCAGCTCGCCGCCACTCCGGCTCGGCATTGCCGAAGTCGCCGGCACACAGGTAGATGGCTGCACGCGTCTGCCAGATCCCCGCTTGCCGCCCGACCTGCGCCGTGGCGGCCGATCGATCGAGCGCCGTGAGCGCCGCGTCCCACTGCCCGAGCCCGGAGTACGCCACGGCGAGCGTGCGCCACACATCGGAGACGACGTGATCGGCCTTGTCGGCTTCGACCAACGCAACCGCACGGGCGCTGTACTGCTTGAGCTGCTTGGTCCGCCCCAGCATTCCCGAGACGGCGCTCAGCTGGGCGCATGCCCATGCCTCGGCGTTCGTGTCGCCGAGCTGTTCAGCGAGTTCCAACGCTCGCGTCACGGTGTGGTGCATGTCGAGCGCCGGTACGCCGCGCAAGTAGTTCAGCTGGGACAGGCGCTGGTAGGCGTCGAGCAGGGCGCGCTGATCGTCGATGGCGAGTGTGGACGCAGCGGGAGTTGAACGCGTTCGCGAGCGTGCTGACGATCGACGATCACCTGCTGGTGACGGATCGTCGAGCACGCTCACCGCCGCCTCCAGATCGGTGACGGCACGTTGCATGTCGCCGAGATAGAACGAGGCGATTGCTCCTCGGATCTGGATCATCGCGCCTGACTTCCGATCGCCTGCCGTCCCCCGCAGTTCACCGATCTGGTCGTACAGCGTTCGGGCGTCGACGAAGCTGCCGGTGTGGAGCGCCGAGTCTGCTGCGATGGTCAGCGAGGAGATCGCGCGATCCGTCTCGCCCGCGTTGAGCCAGTGGTAGCCCACCTCGCGGGGGTTGTTGTGCCCGATGAGCTCGAGGTACGAAGCGACGGCCCGATGGAGCTCGGTCCGTTGAGCGCCGGCCATCATGGCGTAGACGACGTCACGGCTGATGACGTGGCTGAACTCGAGCTCGGGCCCGCTTCGGCGGAGCATGCCGCTGCGCACCAACCGCTCGAGGTGCCGGTCCTGATCGGCGCCGAGGCTGGCACTGACCATTCTCGGATCCACGACCCTGCCGACGACTGCCGCCGCCTTCAGGCAGAGCTGCTCGTCGATCGGGAGACGATCGAACCGGCTGACGACCACGCCCTCGAGTGTCGACGGGACGCGAGTTGCATCGAGCGTGCCGACCTTCGCCTGGCCGCCGGCAACGCGCACGAAGCCATCCTCGATCAGGTTCCGCACCAGCCCGTCACAGAAGAACGGTTGGCCATTTGTTCGCTCGAACACGAAGTCTGACAATGCGTCGGGGACTTCGCTGACCCCCAGCCGGTCGGCGATCATCTCCGACACCGAATCACGATCGAGTGCTCCGAGTTCGAGCGTCTCGGTGGTGTCAGCTTCGAACAGGTGTGCAAGCTCGGCCCGACGGTGGCGGGACGTGACGATCATTCGGGGGCATTTGGGATGGCGACGAACGGCCTCGAGCGCAGCGAGCGAGGAGGCGTCGTACCAGTGCGCATCCTCCACCACCAACAGGTACGGATCTGCCACGGAACAGCACAACTCAGCGATCACGCCGGCCGTGGCCGCGACGCGACGATCACGAGACAGACTGCCGGTCACCTCGTCGTCATGTGATCCCCCGAGCACGTCACCCAGCAATGGTGCCATCGCGGCCTGCCCGCCGTCGAGCAGCTCTCGAGCCCGGGCGATCGCCAGCCCGGCACCGTCATTGCGACCCAGGGCGAGCACCTGGCGAACGACGTTGGCCCACGGGCCGTACGGCGCGGACTGGTCGATCGAGTCCGCGCGGGCCATCAGGATCGGACGTCCTCCGGGATCGGCGTGTGCGACGAGCTCGGCCACGAGAGTGCTCTTGCCCATGCCGCCCTCCCCGATCAACGCGATGGCCCGGTGCTCGCCGGTTGTGTCGTCGATCAGTCGCTGGAGCCATGCGAACTCCATCGTTCGTCCGCGCAGCACCGTCGCCGACGATGCGTCGGCGTCGACCAGTTCGACGGGCCGGAACACCGAGA
The DNA here is from genome assembly GCA_963791635.1 of uncultured Acidimicrobiaceae bacterium. GTDB lineage: Bacteria > Actinomycetota > Acidimicrobiia > Acidimicrobiales > Ilumatobacteraceae > VFMC01. Next base: position 34,807 of record CAWBTC010000006.1, on the reverse strand, counting down.
CCCGCTCGTTCTTCCCCTTCACGAGAATCGGGTTCATGACCGCGAACGAGAAGCGGCCACTCGCCATGGTCGCCGTTTCGTGATCGCACAACACCCGGTCGTCGGACGAGCTGGCCAGACGCGCAGCAACGTTGACCACCTCGCCGGCAATGGTGACGGCGCGTCGCTGCGAGTTGCCGGAGATGCCGTGCAGGGAGCGCCCTGTCGCGACGCCAACCGCCGTCGGGGTGATGGCGTTGACGGCCGCAGCGATCTCGATGGCGGCAATGACGGCACGCTCAGCGTCGTTTTCATGGGCAGCGAACGGTGCGCCGAAGGTGGCGACGAACATCGAGCCCTTGCCGTCGAAGGAGACCCACCCATCTCCGTCGTAACGGTCGACGATCGCGTGGAACATGCTGACGGCCTTTTGCACTGACGCCAGCGGCTGGTTGCGAAGGCCCGGCATCAACGCCAAGACGATGCTGAGGCGACGGAACTCCGGGTGCCAGTCGTCGACCTTGCCGCCGACGGCCCGAGCGATCCTCGGCGCCTGTGCCGCGACCACGTCATGCTCCACCGCTGCGAACTGTTCTCGCTCGACCTCGACCTCGACCTCGATGTCGACCTCGCCTGGCGCCCTCGCCGCGCAGCCGCCGGGAGCCAGCCCCTCGAGCACCCACAGTCCCTCGGCGAGCGGCTTGACCGAACCGGATGGTCCGAGCAGGCGCACGGTCTCGGAGTCGATGGCGACTGCACCTGGCGGTGATTCACGCTCGGCGACGGCGACGCCGTCGATCGCCTGCCCAGCGATCAACAGCTCGCACCGTGAGCCGCTCTGGCCGACGACGGTGATGTCGACGAGACCGGAGGCGATGCCGACTCTGACCGCGATCGGCACACCAGGCGACACTTCGAAGTCCTCGAGTTGTGATTGGATCGCCAACCCCGCCGCCGCCGCTGACCGGGCCGCAGCGACCCGTTGCGCCTCGGTGCCATCGCTGGTCCACAAGCACAGGAACGAATCGCCCGCCATGTCGAGGATGTCGCCGCCGTGGCCACGGATCATGCGCACGTGGAGATCCATGTAGCGGCGCATCATCGTGTTGAACGTCTCGATGCCCTCGGCGCCGTGCGAGTTGACCATCTCGACGTGCGTCGTGAATTCACGGATGTCGCTCAAGAGGAGCGTGCCGCTGAGCGCCTCGGACCATGGCAGCGACACCCCCTGGCGCAACCGCTCGATCATCAGGTCGGGGACGAAGGTGGCCAGGCTCGGGACGGACTCCTCGCTCACCACTCACCCTCCCCGATCGCTCCGGCGTGCCTGTGCGAACCAACCGGTTGCGGCTAGCGCGGGACGAGCCTACTGTTCCACCGCGCACGACCTGAAGGGCGAGGATCATGGGGCTACGGACGACGGGTGAGGCGATCGCAACAGCGGCACCGTGGGGATCATTCGATGGCACGTGGCGTGGCGACACGCATCTGCCCGGCGCATGGGACGGGTTCTCAATCGCGCTCGAGCGACAGGTGCAGAACCAGATCAACCTCTGGCTGCCGCTCAAGAGCCCGGCCCAGGCGCGCGATCTCAGCAAGGCATTGATCGCGCTCGGCCCGCAGGCCCACGAGGCGATGGCCAGCCTGCGAACGATTCCGTTCGCCCGCTTCTTGTTCGCACCCGACTTCTCGGGCCTGTGGGTGATCACCTCGTTCGACGGTGACATGGACACGTACCTGATGGACTTCGTCGGTGTACTCGGTGAGGTGTTCGACGCGATCTTCGTGTTCATCAAGGACGCACCTCCGCTTCCCGTGAAGCAGCACGCGAGGGCATACGTCGACTGGGTCAAACAACACAGCATTCCCGGCGCAGTGCACAGCGCCATGCCGGACCTTCCACTGATGGAAGTGTTGCGACTCGCCGACCGCAGCTGAGCCGTCGCCCCACGAGCGCTCGCGAGTCGTCGAACTGAAACAAGGAATCGGGAGACCATGTCACTTGACGAAGCAACATCAGCGCAGACACACGACACGTCCGTGCCGCTCGACCTCGCGGACATCCAGGGCAACATCCTGCGCGGCTACAACATGGCCGACGTGCGGCACTTCGCACTGTCGATCGGCGACACCGCTGGCGGCAAGGCGTTGCTCGCCATCTTGCTGTCGGGCCAGGGCGACATTCCGGCGGTCACGACAGCCGCCGAGTGGGACCGGAAGCCGGCGGCATGTCTCAACGTCGCTGTGACAGCCCCCGGCCTTGCGCAACTCGGCGTTCCAACCGCCACGATCAACGCCTTCTCCGCTTCCTTCGTGGCCGGATCGGCGCAACAGTCGCTGGCTCTCGCGAACGATCCGTCGTCGCTGGCGCACGGCGTCGGGCTGGGCGACATCGGCCCAGCAGCGCCGGTCAACTGGATCCTCGGCGGGCCGAGCAATCCCGAGATCCATCTGATCCTGTCGCTGTGGACCGACGAGGCCACCGACGCATGTCGCGATCGCATCAGCGTTGCGCTCCGAGCGGCCTTCGACGCCACCAACGTCAAGGAACGCAGCGTCTTCGACGGGCACACGTTCCCCAACGGAACCGTCCACTTCGGCTACCGCGACGGCATCGCCCAACCTCAGATCGCGGGCCTCCCCGGCGATCGTCTCGCCGACATGCAACCCGACGCCCCGACCGGCGACTTCCTGTTGGGCAAGGAGTACGTCAACACCTACGGCGGCAACTTCCAGGAGAGCCTGCCGAGCGAACTCGCCGACAACGGCACCTACATCGTGCTGCGAGTGCTCGAACAAGACGTCGACGCATTCGAAGCGTTCATCACCCGCACCGGTGAACGGTTCGACATGCATCCCGAATTGGTCGCTGCGAAGCTGGTGGGACGCTGGCGAGACGGAGAGTCGCTCGTCCAGAAGCCGCACCGCGACATCACGACGCCGGATGGTGACAACGCCGAGTCCCCGCCGTACGACCAGCGCTTCGACCGAGACGTTCCGATTCCCGAGGAGCAGTTGAACGACTTCGACTTCGCGCCCACCGAGGATCATCAGACGTACTTCAACGACGACCAGGGCGCGAGGTGTCCCCTCGGCGCACACATTCGGCGGATGAATCCCCGCGGTGGCGCGATGGGTGGTATCCAGCACAACCATCGAATCGTCCGGCGTGGGGTTCCCTACGGTCCTCTGTACGACCCAGCCAACCCTCGCGACGGCCATGAACGCGGCCTGCTGGGTGTGTTCATCTGCGGCGACATCTCGACCCAGTTCGAGTTCCTCCAGATGACGTGGGCCAACGTCGACGTCGGCACGCCCGGTGTGATCGGAACCCGCGACCCGATCATCGGGTGGCAGCCCGATATCGGCGGCAAGTTCCGTCTCCCCACCGGTGACGAGCGGGGGACACCCATGCTCAGCGACCTCCCGCGCCTGGTGACCACTCGCGGAAGCCTGTACGGCTTCATGCCGGGCATCGCCGCTCTGCGAGTGCTGATCGGCCCGTGAGCTGCACGCCGACGCCGCTCGACGAGCCATTGGCTGCGCAGGTCCGTCAGCTGCTGTCCCAGGTCGACTCGACCACGGTGCCGGCAGGCGTGTTGGTGTGGTTCGGCGACACTGCGTTCCCCGACGGCACGGCGGCTGAACCGCCGGTGCTGTCATTGGCCGAATGGACGGCGATCTACCTTCGGTTGTTCGGCGCAGCACCGAAGAGGCTGCCGCTGCCGCCGACTGCCGTTCCGGGAGGTGCCGCGCAACCTGGAGCGCCGGTTCCACTCGTGATCGCGTCGATCGAGTACCAGCGGCCGACGACCGTTGCGGTCGCGGCAGCAAGTGCCGCCGCCCGCCAGGGAACTGCGGCGGACCTGTCCGACCGCCTCGCCGACCACCTGGAGACAGCGCACACGTTCATCGCCGCAGCCGTACTGGCAGGCCAGATCTTCCGCGACGTGCCGGCGACGCGTGGACGTCGCTTCACACTGACGCTCCAGCAGGCCGGGTTGATCACCAACTCCGGGTCGATCACCGATGTCACCGTCGACGCCGGCGATGGTCGGGGTCCGGTCGCCCTCGCGCCCGACAGTTCGATCGAGGTCGTCGCGCCCGCCGATGCCGCAACGCTCGTACTGGCGATCGCCGCCACGACGCCGGCCGGCCCGCGGACCGCCCGCTGCTCCATCGCGATCAGCGACGACCCTGTGCCGACAGCCCCGGACGAGACCGTGGCCATCGGCGCGGCTCCAGCGACCGGACGACTGCTCATCTACCGCTCCGCCGACGCAGACGGCGACCGGCTCCGCCGTCCGATCCTGATCACCGAAGGCTTCCCGGGCGGCCACTCCGCGCAGTACCTGTACGAGATGGTCGACCAACACCACCTTCTCCGGCGGTGGCAGCAGGCGGGACGCGACGTCGTGATGATCGGGTTCGACAACGGTTCGCAGGCGATCGAGGCGAACGCGGCCGTCGTGCGGGCGGCGATCGACTACGTCGCCGGATGCACCGACGACACCGTGGTCGTGACCGGCTGGAGCATGGGTGGGCTCGTCGCACGCTACGCCCTGGCACAGATGGAGCACGAGGGCGTCGACCATCACACAGAGGTGTTCCTCACGGTCGACACGCCGCACGGCCGCGGCGCCTACACCACGGTCGCTGGGCAATGGTTCTGCCAACAGTTCGGTCACCTCTCGCCGGCGATCGCCGCTGCGAACGCTGTGCTGTCCAGCACGGCCAACGACCAATTCCTCGGCCTGCGTGTCCACGATGGCAACGTGGGTCCCTCAGCTGCCCGCCTCGCGTTCTTGGAGGACCTGGCGGCAGTCGGCTGGTACCCGCAACGCCCGCGACGACTGGCGGTCGCCTGTGGTACCGGTGCAGGCGCTGTCGGCGCGACCCCGCCGGCTGAGCCGATGATGACCTGGCTCACCAACGGGTTCGGCGACGTCGTGCTCAACCACCTGTCGAGCACGGGTTCGATCACCATCGGCACCGGTTCGACAATGGGCGCCATCGACGCCTCGCCGACCCCGCTCACCGCATCCTCGGCCGCGTGCTGGGAGATAGCCCCAGGTTCGCGCGAGGCGTACTTCGACGCGGTGGTCGTCCCCGTCCGGTCGCTCGGCATCGGTGAGGTGACGGTCAGCCTCGAGGTCGGCTGCTCGATGCCGACCGTGAGTGCCCTCGACCTGGGCATCGACCCGTTCGCGGCGATCCCCGCACCGGGCGCAGTGCTGTCGCCGTTCCATGACTTCACGACCGCCGACGTCAACCAACACCACCTTCAACTCACGGCCGACATGGCCGACTGGATCTTCGATCGGGTCGACCGCAACTCAGGAGACGCTCGCGGATGACTTCCGACGCCACACCATTCGACCCGACGACCTTCAACCCACTCGAACCTGCATTCCTGGACGATCCGTATCCGACGTATGCGCAGTTCCGCGAACACGCCCCTGTGTTCCAGGTGAAGCTCGGTGCCAGCGACACGGCCTACTGGGTGTTCCGCGACACCGATGCACGCACGGTGCTGACGGAGGGGCAGCGGTTCCAGAAGCTGCAGTACGTGGCGAAGCCTGCTCCCATCTCGCCCTTCGACGCCCTCAACGTGCTGCCCACCGGCATCATGAACTCCAACTCGCCGCGGCACACCGACTTGCGGCGCTGGATCGAGCCGATGTTCAACACCAGTCTCGGCGCTGCGCCGGCAACATCGGCTGCGGTGATGTCCGGGCTGATGGGCAAGCTCAGCGGGACACGCCGCTTCGAACTGATGCAAGACGTCGCGCTTCCACTTCCGGCATCCGTCCTCTACGAGCTGCTCGGCTTCAGCGGCAACCCGATGTCGGGCCCGGTGCTCACCGGGTGGATCACCGCCATCCTTGCGGCGCACAACGCGTCCGCCACCGCCGGCGTGATGGTGGGCGGGGGCACCGAGCGCGATGGCGTTGGTCACGTACTTCGAGGGTCTGATGGCGCTGCACATCGACCACGACCAGCCTGTCCCTGGCGTGTTCGGGGCCGTCGCCGAGTCCGTGAAGAACGGTGAGATGGGGCGCGCCGACGCGATCGCCGTGATGGACAACCTGACCCTCGCCGGCTACATCACCACCACGTTCCTGATCGGCACCGGCATTCGCAACCTTCTGTCGGCGCCCGACCAGCTCGCAGCGCTCCGCAACGACCCGACGTTGATCGCTCCCGCCGTGGAAGAGATGCTGCGGTTCGATGCACCCGCGCAGATCGTGTCGCGGGTGACGACCGAGGAAGTCGTGTTGTCGGATGTGACGCTTCCGACCGGCACTCGTGTGAACGTCGTACTCGGCTCGGCCAATCGCGATCCCGAGACCTATCCCGATCCGGACACGTTCGACATCACCCGCGAAGATCCCACTCAGCTCGCCTTCGGCGGCGGCATCCATGAGTGCATCGGCGCGCCCTTGGCCAGGATCACCACACCTGCGGCGATCCTGGCGCTGCTGCAGCTCGACAACCTCCGCATCGACGGCACCGCGCAGTGGCAGACCGACCCCTATCTGCGCGGCACCACCAGCGTCCCCATGGCATACGGTCGCTGAGTTCGGCCGCGATCAGCGGTCATCCGATCGGATGAACCACTCGTTCTGGATCGAGCTCGACTCCCCGCGCGCCGCTGCATCGGAGGCCCTCCGCTGCAGCCCTGACTCGGGCCCTGAGCGACCGTCAAGAGACCGGCAATGACTCCAGCGAACGGCGTCGCCGGCCGATGATAGAGAGTGACAACGATTCGCCGATCGACACTTCGCGTGACGTCGCTGATGATCCTCGGTTTGGTGCTCGGTCCGAGCACCACGCAGACCATGGGAGCCGCCTCGTCAGCCACCCAGGCGCGCGTCGAGCAGGCCGCGGCCGCCGACCACGGAGCGCGGCGGCTCGCACTGGGACCCAACGGGTTCACGCCGGTGCTCGAGCCGACCGATCCCACCGCGCCGACTGCCCCCGCTCCTGCCGCGACCGCGACCACGAGCACACCTGACCCCACCACGACCGCGACCACGGTTGCACCTGCCCCCACCACGACCGCGACCACGGTTGCACCTGCCCCCGCCACGACCGCGACCACAGGCGCAACCACGACCACGACCACGAACGGAGGGGCACCGAACGGGGCGGCCGCGGCGATGCCGGTCGGTGATCTCCCGGGGTGGCGGCAGATCTTCACGGACGACTTCGCGACTGCGGTGCCCCTCGGGAGCTTCCCGGCGACCGTGTCGGCGAAGTGGGGTGCATACCCCTCTCCATGGAAGGACACCTCGACGTTCGGCATCTACTCACCGACCAAGGTGGTGTCGGTTGCCAATGGCATCCTGACGAAGCACATCCACACCGACAACGGCGTGCCCAGGGTGGCCGCGCTGTTACCGCGCCTGCCCGGCACGGCCCAGAACGGGATCACCTACGGGCGGTTCGCTGCCCGGTTCCGTGCCGATTCGCTTCCCGGCTACAAGGTTGCCTGGCTCTTGTGGCCCGACTCCGACGACCACTGGGCCGACGGCGAGATCGACTTCCCCGAGACGAACCTCGACAAGTCGTCGACCTGGGCGTTCGTCCACCGCACGGGCTCGCTCGGCCGCGACGACCAGGCGTCGTTCAACGTGCCGATCGACCTGCGCGGCTGGCACAACGTGGTGATCGAGTGGTCGCCCAACCTCGTGGTGTTCCGCCTCGACGGTGTCGAGGTGGGCCGCACCGCGGAGCGGGTCCCGACCACGGCGATGCATTGGGTCCTCCAGACCGAGACAGCCATGGACATCACCTCCGCTCCCTCGCCGAGCGTGAGTGGCGACGTCCAACTCGACTGGGTGGCGGCGTGGGTCTACGACCCGTCCACGGCCGACACGACCGCCCCGGAGGTGACGATCCAGGCGCCCGCTCCGAGCGCGGTCGTCGCCGGCGCCGTGCCGCTCGTGGCAACCGCCACCGATGCCAAGGGCGTCCTCGGCGTGCAGTTCAAGGTCGACGGCGCCAATCTCGGGCCCGAGGACACCTCGGCCCCATTCGAGGCGTCATGGAACACCTTCTTGATGAACAACGGACCGCACACCATCACCGCTGTGGCCCGCGACGACTCCGGCAACGTGGGCACGTCCGAAGCGCGAGCGGTGACGGTCTCCAACATCGCCGACTCCACGCCGCCCGGGTTCACGACCACACCGTGCCTCGTCGGATGCACCGTGTTCCCCCAGGACAGGGCAAACGTGATCGCGGTGTTCAACGAGAACGTGGTCGGCGTCAGCGCCACGTCGTTCACGCTGCAGAACATGAACACCGGCGCACCGGTGCCAGCCGTTGTGGCCTACGCCGTGTCGACCGACGCCGCGACGGCCACGCTCGATCCGAGCGTGGTGCTCGAGGCCGACACGAAGTACACCGCCACCCTCACCTCGGCGATCACCGACACCACCGGTAACCCGATCGCCACGACCACGTGGACGTTCCTCACCGGGCCACGGCCCACCGTCGCCGTGTCGCCGAGCAACGGCGCCACCGGGGTCGGGCGGGGCGCGGGCGTCACCGCATCCTTCAGCGAGGCCGTCACCGGTGTCAGCTCGAACTTCACGCTCCGGACCGCGAGCGGCACGGCGGTGCCGGCGATGGTCGACTACCAGGCCACGACGCGCGTCGCGACGCTCGTTCCGTCAGCTCCGTTGCTCGCCAACACCCAGTACACCGTCTCCTTGACGAACGCCATCAAGGACATCGCGGGCAATGCGATCAACCCGCTGACGTGGAGCTTCACCACCGGCTCATGACGCTGTCCACAACGCGCGGCCAAGGATCAGACGCAGGGCCCGATCGACGCGGAAACACCGTGATGATCGGAACCGGCGACGGAGAAGTTTCGCGAGTCGGCCGTGCACCAGTCGCGAGGGACCAAGATGTGATCGATCCGCAGCAGCAGGACCGGCCACGGGAACTCGCCGTCATAGGTGGACGCCGCCCAACCCGCACGCATCGCGTCGACGCGGCCGTCCGACAGCCGGCGGTAGCCGCTCGTCCGGTCGGAGAGGTTGAGGTCACCGGCGATGACGACGGCTCCTCGAGTCGCGTCGTCATCCGCCGCTCGGTCGAGCGCGAACGCCGCAGCGCGAAGGCCGCCGAAGCTGATCATCTCGGTCGGTGCAGGATCAGCGAACGTGGGCCGCGGCAAGTGGACCGCGAGGAGCACGAACGGGTCGGCGCCGCCGACAGCCACCCGCAGCAGCTGGGGTGTGGTACCGACCGGCGGGGGCAGCCGGGTCAACGGAAGCGTGGAATACACACCCTGACCGAACTTCCCGTCGCGCAGGAGGTCGTCGGTGACGACGTGCTGCGGATACACCGCGCGCAACATGGCATCGGTGGCGGAGGTGAGCTCGGAGATCACGAGCACATCGGCGTCCATTGCCACGGTGCTCGCCACACCCCCCTCAGCGTCGCGAGAATCGAACTGGAGGTTCACCGCCACCAGGTGCAGGGCGCGAACCGGCGGCGGGGTGCGCTGCGGCCATCGCGGACCCGCGACGGCGAGACCGCTGAGCACCACCCCGGTCACGAGCCCGGCGATGACCGGCAGCGGCAGCCACCCCGGGCGCGTCGCGACGACGAGCGCGACCACCACCGCGAGCAGCGCCAGCACCAGTGGCATCGCGAGAGCAACCCCGTCGCCGAACCAGCCGAACGCGAGCACGAGGTACGTCGCCAACACGGTGACGGTGACGGTGAGCAGGACCATGATGAGACGTGACCCGAACGACGCCGGCAACGGCACCAGGTCGCCGAGACCGTTGGCATCGACGGTCGTAGGCACGCGTTCCGACACTACCGATCGCTCGTCGCGAACGTCGTTCATGATGGCCGTGCAGTCGTGAACGCCAAGCACGACCCCGCTGAACCGGTGGAGTTCACCTACGCCGATCTCACCCGGCGGCGTACGTCGCGGCCGCTGCGGGAGCTGCCCGGCCTCGTCGCCGACGCGGTCCGGTTGGTCCAGGCCGCGGCGCCTCGCGAGTTGGCCGTCTCGGTGGTGCTCAGCGTCGTGGCCGCGCTGCTGCTCGCGGCACAACTCCTCGTGGCACGCGTGCTCCTGTCGAAGGTGTCCGACGTGGGCGACGGATCCGACCTCGGACCCCTGGTTCCCAGCCTCGTCGCATTCGTCGTGGTGTTCACCGGTCTCGGTGTGGTGAGCGCACTGCAGGCCGAGCGACGTCGTGTGCTGGCCGAGTTGGTCACCCGCTCGGCCGAGCGCACCGTGGCCGACGCGGCCACGCGAGCGTCGTTGCTCGACTTCGAGTCGCCGTCGTTCCACAACCGGCTCAAGCGTGCCCTCGTGAACGCGAGCTTCCGCCCGGTCTCACTCACGTTCGCACTCATCAGCTTGATCTCGGGACTGCTCACCGTGGCCGGCGTGATGGTGGCGATCCTGGTGATCGAGCCGCTCCTGCTCGTGCTCGTGGTCATCGCCATCGGTCCTGCGTGGCTCGGCACCAAGCGGATGACGCGACTCGGCTATCAGTTCGATCTCGCCGAGACCGAGAACGACCGCCGTCGCGGGTACCTGCTCCACCTCCTCACCGACAAAGCCGCCGCCCGAGAGGTGCGCAGCTACGAGCTCGCCGACGAGTTCCAGCGTCAACACCGCACGTTGTGGACCGAACGGATCGAACGGGTCCGCGGTCTCGCAACCCGGCGCACACGCATCGCAGTGCTGTCGCGCCTGCTCAACGCGGCGCTCATCGGTGGGGTGCTGGCGGTGCTGGTGTGGTTCGTCGCCGATGGGCGCATCACGGTGACGAACGCGACAGTGCTGGCCGGCGCGATCGTGGTGCTCGGCCAACGCCTCAGCAGTGTCGTCGGCAGCGTGGGCGAGCTGTACGAATCGGCCCTGTTCCTCGGCGACGTGCAGACGTTCATCGACTCGATGCCGGCGGCGGGCACCCTCGACGTCGTGCCCATCGGAGGGCTCGTCGGCTTCGACGAGATCGTCGTCGACGACATCAGTTTCCGCTACCCATCGAGCGAGCGGCTCGCCCTCGATCATGTCTCGGTGCGGGTCGCTCGCGGCGAGGTGGTCGCACTGGTGGGAGCGAACGGTTCGGGCAAGACCACGCTGGCCAAAGTGATCGGCCAGCTGTACCCGGTCGACAGCGGCTCGATCACGTGGAACGGCGTGCCGGTCGTCGGCGCGATGCCGCTTGCCCTGCGTCGCCACGTGGCGATGATCTTCCAGGACTTCGAGAAGTACCACTTCACGGTGCGCGAGAACATCGGCTTCGGTGACGTGCATCGCCCGAGCACCGATGACGCAGTCATGGACGCCGCCGAGCGATCGGGCAGCGACGATTTCATCAGCGGACTCCCGGGCGGGCTCGAGGCTCTGCTCGGCCCGGAGTACCTCGGCGGCAGCGACCTCTCCACCGGCCAGTGGCAGCGGTTGGCGCTCGCTCGCTCGATCTTCCGCGACGCTCCACTGATCATCCTCGACGAGCCCAGCTCCGCGCTGGACGCGGAGGCCGAAGCGGAGCTGTTCGATCGGCTGCGCTCGCTCGGTGAGGGTCGTGGCGTCCTCGTCATCTCGCACCGCTTCTCCACCGTCACCTCCGCCGACCGGATCTACGTGCTCGACCACGGTCGGGTCATCGAGGAGGGATCGCACCACACGCTGATGGAGCTCGACGGCACCTACGCGCGGCTGTTCCGCATGCAGGCCTCGCGATACGACATCGCGTGACCCGCCCTGGACGCGGCGATGCCGCCGACGGTGCGTTGGAGCTGCACCTGCGGCGGCATCGGCGGGCGAGGACCGTCTGGTCACGCGACGGTGGTCACGAGTAGGTGAGGTCGATCACCTTGCTGCCGCTCTGGAACGTCTTGTCGAGCTGCTCGCGGATGTCCTGGAAACCGGCAGTGATGGTGAGAACGTCACCGATGACGGTGGCGGTGGGGTCGGTGAATGGCTGCTTGTCTGTGGTCATGTGAGCAGTATCCGCGACCACGTCGTTGCGCTCAACCCCCATGGGGGCTTGTCCAGCGCAGGTTCACGCGTCGCTGCGTTGCACGAGACCGAGATCGAGCAACTGGTCGACGAAGGCCGTCGCGGCGGTGGCGGCGCGGGCGTCGTCGACGTCGAAGCGCGCGGTGAGCACGGCGGCGAGATCGGCGATGGAAGAGGACTCGGCGAGCGCCGGCCACAGTGCCGCGCCCGTGGTGTTGAGCAGGACGTAGCACGAGGTGTGGAGGTCGAGCACCACGACCTCGTCGCCCAACTCCTGGACGGCGATTCCTTCTGTTCGTGCTCTGAACTGCGGCGACATGGCCATGTGATCTACCCTAACTGGAGGCTCGGTGAGGAGGTTGGCGCCATGCACATCACGGTGTCGATCGACGATCCACTCGTGCGTGACCTCGTTGCGGTCCGTGGCCGCACGCTCGGGCTCATCAGCGAGGTGACCGGCGAGGGCGTCTCGATCTCCGACGGGGAGATGCTCGAGAGCGACCACGTGGTCACGATCGTCATCGTTGCGGCCGTCGACGCGGAGGCCCTCGAGCAGTGTGGTCGCGAGCGGGTCATCGGCGTCCTCACCCATGCGTCACCACCAGAGCTGCTCGACCTCGCCCTCACCTGGCCCACGGTCGAGGGCCTCGTGGTCGATCCGTACATCGCCGGCAGGCTTGCGCGACGGGTGGCCCGTACCGAGCCGCTCGGAGCCAGCAGCGGCCTCACCGAACGCGAACACGAGATCTTGCGGCTGTTGGCCACGGGGATGCCGATGAAGCAGATCGCGGCGCAGCTCGGCATCACCGCGAAGACCGTCGAGAACCACGCGACCAAGCTGTACGCCAAGCTCGGCGTGCGCAACCGGCGCGAGGCCGTCGCCCGGGCAATCCCCGGGGTGCTCGGGTGACGACCGTGGTCGTGTCCGCCACGCCGCTGGTGCACGCGGCGTGGCGTGACGCCCTGCCCGGCGCCACCGTGTTCGGACCGTCGGTCGACCCGACGCTGCTCGTCGACGCCGACGTGGTCATCCTCGACCTGCCCGCCTCCGGCCAGATGCGCGCCGTGCTGCGGGGCGCGGTGGCCGGCCGGCATGCACGCTGCGTGTGGGTGCATGCCGACATCGAACCGGACGACGTCGTCGCTGCCCGCGGGTGGGGTGTGACTCACACGGTGCACCGATCGTCCGGGCTCGCGCCGGTGCTGGCGGCCATCGACGAAGAACTCCACCACCCACGCGCCACGCTCATCGGACGGATCCGTGATCGATCGTCGGTCGAGTCCCTCTCCGTCGAGGAGCTGCTCCTCCTCGAGCGACTCGGCAGCGGCTCCACCGTGGCCCAGCTGCGAACCGCGACCGGCTGGTCGCGCCACGAGGTCGAGCGACTGCGGGTGTCGGCGCTCGGCAAGCTCGGTGTGCACACCACGGGTGAGGCGCTGGCGATCGTGCTGCTCGCCGAACAGGCCTCGCGATGAACGTCTCACGGTCGTGGACCTTGCTGCGCGAGCCAGGCGTGCTGGAGCAGCGGGATCGACGAGTAGCGCGGGCGCGGTGACCGCCACTGCGCGGCGAGGAGCTCGGCATCGACCAGCTCCGTCGGCACGCCGGTGCCGTCCCACGACTCGATGAACGAGCGGCTCGGCGCGGCGAAGTAGGCGTCGGTGAAGTCGACCTTGTCGACGCGACGGGCGACCTCGAGTGGCAACGACTCGCCGAACAACGCACGCGCCGCCGTCGCTCGGTCGGGGAACCCCCAGCGGCCACCTGCGACCGCCATCGCTCCCACGACGCGTGGGTCGGTGAGCGGCTGCGCGACCTGGATGCCTGCGTCGGCACCGCTCGCCACCACGGTCGCGTGTCCGCGACGCGCCCACGGCGCACTGGTTCGGTCGCCGAGGGTCGGCATCCAACGGAACCGACGACGGTGCCGGTGTCCGGCGACCGTCTGACCGAGCCTTGCCCGCGCGCTGGGGAGGACCCAATCGGGAATGAGCCGTTCGTCGCGTCCAGGGAGCCAGTCGAGTCGCGGCGCTACCTCGCTGATCAGCGCGGCCGAGCGCGGTGCGGTCGCGGCGGACGGTCCCGTGGGCGACCAGCTGCAGCACGCCGGCGCGCGTCGGGAAGGTCAGCTCGTCACCACCGTTGCCCATCACGTAGGTGTCCGCGCCACACGCACGCATGAGGGGCTGCTCTGCGTGCACCAGCGGCGGCCACCGGACCCCGTGCCGGAGCAGCCCCGCCCGAGCGTCGCCGCCGATGATGTCGCACTCGTCGTGGAGCGCCACCTTCACCCAGTCACGCAGATCGAGGTGGTCGACGACCAGCTCCTGCCACCGGCTCTCGTCGGTGGACGGCGCGGCGGGAAACCTTCCTGTGACGGCGATCGGCTCGTCGAGTCCGTGTGTGCGTGCCACCGTGGTCGCCAGGCACAGCAGCCCGGAGGAATCGACCCCTCCTGAGAACGCGATCGCCATCGAGCCCTGCCGGAGCAGCTCGAGCAGCACCTCGCCGAGCACCTCGCTCGGCGGACGATGCACCGGGATGACCTGTCGTCGTGGTTCGTCGGGAGCGTACGTGTAGACACACCCGAGCACGACCTCCTCGATCGACATCGACATCGACGGCGAGATCGACGGCGAGATCGACGGCTGCGGTGATGACGGCTGCGGCGGTGTCGGCTGCGACTGCGGCATCACGCGAACTCCAGCACGGCGTCCAGCGTCTCGAACGCCTGACGCAGCTCGACTGCGTCAGCGCGGGTCCAGCGATGCTGGAGCGGCATCGACAAGGTGAGCACCGGGACGCTCGTCGCGATGTCTGCCGTCACGCCCATCCGCGCGACGAGCGGTGTCGGCTCGACGAAGGTGGCGATCCGGAACGAGGCCGCGACGCGGCTGAACGCCTCGGACGCCGACACCACCGCGAGCTGGGGGCCGCTCGCCTGTTCGTCGATCCGCGGCACCACGATCGCCCGCAGCGGCAGGCGGTCACACGCGGGTGGCGGCAGCACGACCACGTGGCGACCGTCGACGGACGGCTGCTGCGGGTAGCGATCACCGATGAGCTCGGCCAGGTGCGCAGCCCCGCCCCGCAGCCGGAGCTGCGTCAGGCCCGAGCGGGCGAACCAACCCTGCGGCTCGCGGTCGATCGCGACCACATCGTCGGAGAGCAGCTCGATTCCGGCTGCGACGAGCGCCGCGGTGACGGTGGTCTTGCCGACCCCACGCGGCCCGGCCACTGCCACCGCTCGGTCGCCGATGATGACCCCGTTGGCATGGAGGGTGGGCACCCCGGTGAGCTCGAGCGCGAGGGCGAGCACGATGCCGCGCAGCAGCAGTGCGGCGACCTCCTCGGTCCTCACGGTCAGCCCCAGGGTGATCCGCCGTGCGGTCACATCGATGCCGACCCGACCCAGCTCCTCGTGCCAGAGCGTGACCATCTGCTCGTGGCGCATCGCCGGCCACACGCCCTCGGTGACCACCGGCGTGCCGGGCGGGGCCGCGCCCGGCACGGATGGCGGGTCGACCCACTCGATGGTCCAGTCGGCCGATCCGCTCAGGTGCTCGGCCCGGGTAGCGGGCTCACCGACCGGCACGGTGGTCGAGAGCGTGAGCCCGTACAGACGGCGCCTCACGTTCGGGCCCTGAACGGTTGCCATGACGACGCGATGGTACCGCTCGCCGATCCGGCCCAGCCGCCCGGTCGAGCGCCCCATCGCCGACGATCGCCCTCAACACCGACACTGGGCGTGCCGATAGAGATGACATCACGCCGACGATCTCCGCCGGTCACCGCTCGTCGCCCGCCGCCGCGAACGGACCAGAAAGGACCGTGATGTCCGAGCTCTCCGCCGCTCCGTCGTCCACCCTCGTGGCCGTCGGCCCCACGATCTCCGTCGTGGTCTGCGCCTACACCGAGGCACGCTGGGACGAGCTCGAGTGCTCGCTCCGCGCCCTCGCCGCACAGCACCGTCCAGCGCACGAGGTCCTCCTCGTGATCGACCACAACCCTGAGCTCTTCGAACGGTGCCGCATGGCCTTCCCCGACGTCGTGCTCACCGAGAACGTGCATGCCAGGGGCCTGTCGGGCGCACGCAACACCGGCGTCGAGCTCTCGACCGGCGACATCGTTGCGTTCATCGACGAAGACGCGATGGCCGCGCCCGATTGGCTTGCCCGCCTCGCCCCGCTCTACGACGACGATCGCGTGCTCGGAGCCGGCGGCTCCATCGCCCCACAATGGGTGTCCGACCGGCCACGCTGGTTCCCGGACGAGTTCCTCTGGGTCGTCGGTTGCACCTACCTCGGGCTTCCCGAGACGGCAGCACCGATCCGCAACCTGATCGGCTGCAACATGTCGATCCGTCGCTCCGTGCTCGACGAGGTGGGCGGCTTCCGCATCGGCCGCGTCGGCGCGCTCTCGATCGGCCAGGAGAACGACGAGACCGAGATCTGCGTGCGGATCCGGGCCCAGTTCCCCAGCGCGATCATCCTCTACGATCCAGCGGTCAAGGTGGTCAACCATCGCGTTCCCGCCGGCCGGACCGCGATGTCCTACTTCGCCAAGCGATGCTTGTCGGAGGGCATCTCGAAGGCCCGTCTGTCGAAATCGGTCGGCAGCACGGCCGCTCTCTCCAGCGAGCGCGCGTACGTCCGCAGCACCTTGCCACGCGGGGTCGTGCGGGGCGTGGCCAGAGCCGTCCGTGGTCGTCCGGCCGAGCTCCTCACGAGTCTCGCCATCGTGACCGGCCTCACGATCACCACGTTCGGTTTCCTCTACGGCCGGGGACGGATGCTGGTCGGTCTCGATCGGCTGCAGGTCGTGCCCGCTCACGACGCCACCCCAGTCGACCCGGCCGAGCCGACGAACGACGAGTACGACGGGTCGTAGTCGATGCGCACCTGTCCGACCGTCACCCACGCGTGGGCCCTCGGCGCACCTTCCGATCCCTTCAGTCCGAGGTGGACCACCGGATGGTGACGGCGGAGCAGGGCACTGACCAGCACCGCCTGTCGCAGGCACGGCCCATCGGTGCGGGTCCAGATCGCGCGTCGGCGCATGATCACGCCGATGAGGGTGAGCCGCGCTCGACCGATGTCGGCAAGGGTGGTCGCGCTCGCCGGCTCTGCTGGGTCGTCGTGCTGCCAGCTTCCCCTCGCACCGGCCCACCGCAGGGCGCGCTCGAGACCCAGAGCGCGCAGACCCAGGTCGGCGAGCACCAACGCCAACCGCACGAGCACGTCGAGCACCGCGCCGCGCGCCCGCGTCATGACGCACCCACCCGGAGGAGCCGATGAACACGCCGCCACTGCCCGACATCGCTGCGCTCGGGCCAGCGTCGCGCCTCACGGTCTTCGGCGCCCACCCCGGCGACCCACTGCCCACCCTCGACGACTGGCGAGCAGAGCTGCCGAGCATCGTGGCGGAACGGTCGAGCGGCTTGGCCATACGACGCCTCCTCGATGCGACATCCGTCGGTGCCGCACCGCCACCCGCGGAACAGCTCGGTGAGCTGTGGGATGCACTGACGGCGGCGAATCGCTGCGACTCGCTCGACGCGCTCACGATCGCGGCGATGACCCTGCCATTCCTGAGGACGTTGCGCGAACATCACATCGAAGCTGTTCTCATCAAGGGGCTCTCGGTTGCTCGGCACTACGACTCGACCGGGATGCGCCCGTTCCGCGACGTCGACATCGTCGTACCGCCGGCACGGTTCCGCGAGGCGCTCGACCTGGCGCACGCGATGGCGCTGCGCTCGTCGGCGCACGACCTGCAGCCGCGCCCGTCGTTCGACCTCCACTGCCGCGAGGGCGTGAACCTCGCGAGCGACAACGGCCTGGTGCGCCTCGACCTCCACCACCACGTGTCGCCGTGGACGTTCAGTCGGCATCTCACTGCCGAACGGCTCGCTGCCCGTGCGAACGTCATCGACGTCCACGGCCACCGCGTGAGCGGCGCTACTCCCGTCCACTCCTTGGCGGTGTCGCTGCTGCACCTCATCTCCGAGCAGTGGCAGAAGAAGCTGTCGCTGATCACGTGGTCCGACATCGCCGTGCTCGGCGGGGTGATCGACCGTGAGGATCCCGACGCTGCCGCAGACGAGCTCCGCGCGATCGAGCTCGACTGGCTCGCCGCCAGGGTCCTCGGTGTCCTGCCGCCCCATGCCCGGCCCAGGCAGCTGGTCGCAGCGCTCGGTCGAACCGAGGCACCGCTCGGTTCCCGTGCTCGGCTGCGCATGCTCGACCCCGGGTCGGTGATCGGACGTCATCCCGTCAGCTGGGCCGCCCGGCTTCCGGCTCCGAACGCCGCCCGCTTCCTGGCCGGCAGCGTCGTGCCGTCGCGCGCGTACCTGCGGTCGAGATTCGGCGACGATGCGACGTACCGCACGTGGTGGTCGGTCGCGTTCGGGTGGGCACGACGGGCGCTCGGTGGACACGATGTCTCTAGCCCGTACTCGTCGGGGCGGTCGTGACGAGGACTTGATCGAACGCGACGGCAGCGGCGCCGGGCACGTTCCTGCGGTGGTGGATCGCTGCGCCCGCGGCGATCGCCTGGGCGAGGAACCAGGCGATGGCGATGCCGCGGATGTCGCCCCCGCGAGTGAGCATCAGCGCGCCGCCGATCACGATGGTGGTCGTCGTCGCCTGCATGCGGATGATGAAGCGCAGGTCGCCCCGAGCGCGGGCGTCGCTCATCGCCATCACGGCAACTGCACGGAACGGAGCGGCGAGCACCAGCAGCGACAGAACGACCGCGCCATCCGCCGCGTACGATCCGCCGAACAGCCGCAACAGCAAGGGTGAGGCGACGACGATGACGACGGCGATGGCGGCGACGAGACCGAAGATCCGACGGAGTTGCTGCGTCGGCAACATGCGGGCATCGCGGACTCGCGACTTCTCGATGGTCGACGCGATCCCGACGTTGCTCGCGACCGTGTCGAGGCTTGCACTGATCATCCACGGCACCGCGAACGACGCGGCCCGGTCGGAACCGACCAACGACACGGCGATGGCGGGAAGCGCGAGAGTGGACGAGATGAGGAACAGGTACCCGGCGTAGTCCCCCATGACGGGTCCGACTGCGTGCCGGAGCCGGACAGCGCCGGTGGGCTCGGTCGTGTGCCGCGGGAGCGCACGTCGCCAGACGTACCAGGAGATCGGTACCACGAGTGCGGCGGCGGGCACCATCCACGAGACGATCACCCCCTGATGGGGCAGCGTGCCGGCCAGCAGCACGACGATGGCCAGTTTCGCCCCGCCGAAGACGGCGTTCTCCACCGGCACCACCGTCGCGCTCCCGAGCGCCGCCAGGGCGCTGTCTTGGAGCACGAAGATGTTGTAGGCGGCAAACGCGGCGCCGAGCGCGACGATGGCGATCGGTCCCGGCACGACGCGGTCGAAGTACCCGAGGTGAGGGCGCACCGCGACCACGAACACCGCGTACACGACCAGCGAACACGCGGTGACCGACAGGTACATGTCGGTGAGGAGCCGCCCGGCCCGGCGACCCGCGCGAGGCAGGAGTGAACCGATGCTCAGGCCGAGGTTCATCTGGGCGATCCCGCCGAGTGTGAGCATGGTGGAGATCACGGCGGCGTTGTCGGCAAGGTCGCTGCGGTCGTATCGACGGGCAACGGCGATCCAGTACACGACCCCGAGGAGCGAGGTGACCCCGGAGTTGAGGACGAGGGCGATCGCCGTCGTCACCATCGGCGACCGTTGACGACCGCTCATCGCCGGGCCCCGATCGGCTCTCGCCCGGAGATCGCCCTCGTGTAGGCACGCTCGAGCTCGTCACAGATCGTGTCGGCGGAGTACCGGTCGCGCACGATGTCGCGAGCCCTCAGCGCTGCAGCGGTGAGTGTCGGTCGGTCGGCGAGCGCGGCGGCGATCTGCCTCGCGGCGATGCCCGGATCGTCGTCGATCACCGTCGTCAGCTCGGCCAGTTCGGTCCCGAGGGTGCGGGCGACGTAGCGCGAGACGATGCACGGAACGCCGGCGGCGAGCGCCTCCAGCACCGAGATCGATTGGCCTTCCCAGCGCGAGGGTTGGATGTACGCGCTGGCCGTCTTGAGCAGATGCGCCTTCTGCGCGCCGCGCACGGGCGCCTCGAACGTGACGTTCGGGGGCGCTGAGGCCATCAACGCGGTCGCCCGAGCCGGGTCGTTGACGTCGGTCTCGCCGAACACCCGGAAGCGCACTGCCGGCATCCGTCGACCGATCTCGACGAGCACGTCGAGCCCCTTCTGCTCGACGTCGAACCGGCACAGCGTGAGCAGGTGGCCGTCGGTCGGAACGTCCGGTGCCTCGAGGCCAGGAGTCGGTCCCGGGTTGGGGACCACCAGCGTGATCGCACGGGGCGCCACCGCGTGGACATCGTCGCCCTCGACGTCGGTGAGGCACAGCACCGCGCTGGCCTTGGCCAGGGCACGCCGCTCGAACAGCGAGATGTACGCCGCCTTGCGCCACCGTTGCCGGCCGCGCGATCCGGCGGCCAGACCCGAGTGCGGCGACACGACGTACGGCACCCGCTTGCGCCGGAGCAGCAGGGCCAGCACGGCGTGGGCGGGGCGGTACACGCTGTGCATGTGGACCACGTCGGGCCGAGCCGCGAGGACACTGCCGGAGATCCGCCACGCGGTCAGCACGCCGCGCAGGGCACCGCGCGCTTCGAAGTCGCGGTCGGTGTAGGCGTCGACGTCGTCTGCGCGGCTCTGCTGGGCCTCGACGAGGGTGTCGACCACAGCGGCGATGCCGTCGACCGACACCGCCGGGCCGCCGAGGTTGACGTGCACGATCCTCATGTTCCGGCCGCCAGGCTCGCCGGTGCGGCGGCCGGCAGGAGCGAGGCGAGGTCGATCGCCAGGACCCCGTCACGCATCCAGCCGGCCCGCTCGCGGATCAGCGCGCGTCCTTCTGGGCTCGAGAGCTCACCGATGCGCGCCGAGCGCGACATCGGCGTCGAAGCCGTCGAACGGCGACCAATGCCGATCGAGCCCGAGCGCAGCGAACACCCCACTGGTCTTCGCGGTGAAGTACTCGATGCCGTGCACCGGCACGCCGACCGACAAGGCGAGGATGATCGCGTGCAGGCGCACTGCCACGACGAGCTCGGCATGACGGTAGAGCTCGGCCGCCTCGGCGGGCCCGAGGTCGTCATCGACGAGCACGAACCGTTCATCACCTGCAGCGATCCGAGCGGCGATGATGCGGTCGTCCTCGATCATCGTCGGCCCGATGCACTGGGCGAACACCATGATCCGATCGACGAGCCCGGCGTCGAGCGCAGCGCGGCCGAATCTGACCAGCTCGGTCGTGAGGTGCGCGTCGCGTGAGGGATCGGGGTGGTGGTACGAGCGTGGCACGAGCACCCCGAAGCGCAGACCGCCCAGCGGCCTCAGCACGTCGCCCACCCGAGCCGATGCCAGCGGGTCGAGTGCGAACGCGACGTCGGGGGCGCACCGCAATCGGTCACCCAACTCGTTGGAGAGGCCGAGGTCACTCTCGACGAACGCGATCGAACGGGGCTCGCGGACGATCACCAGCGATGCGCCGCGCAGCACGGAGCGCAGCAGGCGACGACCGAGGCGCGTGTCCACCGGCCCGAGGGTGTGGCCGACCAGCGCGTACGGCGTCCCTCGCCGGCGGGCGACGAGCACCGGGAGAACGCACTGCATGAGCCGAATCGTGCCGAGCGGTGGGCGACGACCTGTGTCGAACAGGTTGCTGCCACCGACGAGCACGACGAGATCGCTCGCGTCGATCGCTTCGGTCAGCCTCGACGGTGGCCGGCCGAGTGCGGTGGCAACTCCGGCGCCGGCGACGCCCAGCGCCCATCTTGCCAGCCGGGTGACCCGCAATCGCCCGGTTGACGGGAGCGCGTCGACGAGACTCGGCCGCGTCACGACATCCGGCTGGGTTCGTCCTGTGTGGCGGAACGCCCTGGCGAACATCGCGTCGCTCGAGCCCAGCATCGACACGAGCGTGATCGCGCACGCCGGCCAGTGCCGCCGGAGCAGCGCCATGGTCACCGTCGTGATCGCGCTGTCGCCGGTGTTGTCGTCATGCCAGTGATTCACGAGCAGCACCTGCGGCACCTGTTCCACCTGTGGCATGGCCTCGCTCGTCGCCCGCCCGGGCATCATCGACCCACCCAGTGGTAGAGCGTGCTCGCACCCTCGCGGAACACGAGCTTCCAATCGGTGTCTCTGTCGACGGCTCGATGCAGCTCCTCGAGATCGATTGCCGACGCCCTCCCGTCGAAGACGGTGCGGTTCGTGAGGCTCGGACCGAACGCCATGTACACCGGGCCGTCGTGGGCCTCGATCTCGTCGCGGATCAAGGCGAGCGTCGACCCTGCGTCGATGGTCCCGTCGGCGAATCGCTCCGGGGTGCCGAGCACGACGTATCGCTGACGGAAGTACTGCGCCGTCACCCGCTCGGGGAGCACCCCCGTGCCGATCAAGAGCCCGCCGTTCGGTTCGAGCTCCTCGAACCGGCGCACGACCTCCACGTCGCTCGCCGACACCGCGAACTGCTCGTCGCGGACGAACAGGGCGACGCACGCGAGCGCTGCGCTCACACCGACCAGCGTCGGGATCACGATGCGCGGCAACCACGTGCCCTTGAGGCGACGACGCAGCCGGATCCGACCACGGATCTTCACCAGCAGCATCGCCGCCGACAGGCACAGCCACGGCGAGGCGAACAGGAACGCCCGCAGCACACCCTCCTGGCCGTACGAGTCGACGGCGAGGAAGAGCGTCGGGCTGGTCGCGAGGCAGCAGATGCCGACGAAGCGACGGCGGCCGACCGATCGGAACAGCGTCCGCGTCCCCAGTGCAGCGAGCCCGAAGAGGATCGCCGAGAGCGCGAGCGAAGCGGCGAAGTAGTAAGCGAACTCAGGCACGCGTGACGCGACCACTCCACTCGTCGTGCCTCGGCCCTGCACGTTGGTGACCACGTTGCCCACGTCGCGCCCGACGCCCTGGTCGCCGATGATCCCGCGCTGCACGAAGGCGTAGCCGAGCGCGATCGCCGCCATGAGCAACGGGAGCCACCGCGGTCGGAACCGGAAGAGCGGGAACGCGACGAACAGCCCCGGGAGCACCATGAACGGCGTCAGCGGATGGGCCACCACGATCGCCGTCCAGCATGCGAGGATCGCGACGATCGGGATGATCTGGTGCCGATCCGACGGCTCACCCGCCGCCGGGCTCGAGCCAGCCCGGCCGCGGTCCAGTTGGCGGAAGGCGATGGCGTGGATGGTGAGGGCGAGGACCACGGACGCCGACTGCGGCGACAGGTAGTCCTGGCCGATCCAATTGGTCGCCACGAAGAGCAGCGCAGCGACCCACGACACCCGCTCGTCCCAGCAGATCGAGCGGAACAGGCGCCTGATGACGAGCACCGAACCGAGCTCGACGAACAGGGGCCACCACCGTGCAACAACCTCGAGGCCGCGTGCCGTCGACGTGCCGGCGACGACCCCCAACGACGCGAAGAACGCGGGGAACGCGTGGTAGATGTCGACGGCAGCACGATCGTTGTCGTGGTACTGGGCGAAGTAGTCCGCCAGGCCGATGTGCTTGAACGTCCACGTGTAACGCGCCGACTCGTACACGAGTGGTGCCGTCCCGTGGAGCACCAGCACCACGACGACGGTGGCCACTGCCAGCGGGTGGGCGTTGAGCGCCGACGACGAACCAAGGGCGAGGACCACCGCGATGGCAGCCAGCGCGACACCGATGTACCACGCGATCGACAGCTCGCCGAGGAGACCGAGCGTCGACGGGTCTCCGGTCGACGTGGTGAGACACCCGACGAGCCAGGCCGCCAACGACGCCGCACAGAACCCCGGCCACGACCGCAGGCGGTCGAGCGAGGTGAAGCTTCTCGCGTGCGCACCTACCCGGCGCGCCGCCGGGCGGGTCGCGGTGCGCAGTGCATGCACGTTCACCTGATCGATCCACGACCGCCACCGTGCGTCTGTGACGAGACGGCCGGTGCCCGACACGACGAGCCCGACAGCCACCACGCTCGCGATCGGTCGAGGTCGGTACAGCTCGAGTGCAAGGAGCAGCCGCGTCGCGAGGAGCAGAGAGGCGCAGCTCACGGGGAAGACGAGCCACCACGAGGCGGAGATCGGTGAGCGCCGCCACGACGCCACGGCCAGTCCGGGGCCGAGGAAGAGCATCGCCGCGACCACGGCCGAGGCGAGGTCACGGCTCGACCCGATGGAGGCCCACCCCGCACCGCCCAGCGCGGCGCACGCCGCGGCCAGGCGCAGGTGACCCGCGCTGCGCACCGGTGACGCCACCGCCGGCTCGGTGTCGACCTCCTCTCGATCGACCTCCTCCGCGATCGACCTCCGAGCGCTCGACCTCCGCGCGCTCAACCTCCTCCCGATCGACCGCCGCGCGCTCGACCTCGAGCGAGGCCGCGGTCATACCGGCTCCTTCCGTGAGAGTCGGCGGGCACGGACCCGCCCGACGGCGTAGCGGAGCGGACCGGTCGGCATCGCAACCAACTCAGCGCGGGTGAGCGACGCCGGGTAGTCGGCGGGCTTGCGGCCGTTCTTGCCCGACGACGGCATGAGGGCGGTCGTGATGCCCTGTCGCGCCCGGCGGAGCACCGGGACCAGCAGCGTCGGGTGGCGCCACACCACCTGCGTCAGGTACGCGGTGAGCGCGCTCCCCCAGCCGCGCATCTGCAGCTCGAGATCGCGGTAGGTGTGCCGGTGCGCGTGCGACACGAGCGCGGAGGGCTCGTACACGAGCTGCAGTCCGGCCTGCAGAGTGCCGAAGAAGGCGGCGAGGTCCTCACCGCCGCGGCTCGGCGTGCCGGCACCGAGGGCGAGATCGAACCCGCCGATGGCGTCGAGCGCGGCGCGGCGGAACGCCATGTTCATCCCCGACCCGCATTCGCCGGTGTTGAACGGGTAGAGCTTCGAGGAGTCCCCCGTGGTGCGGTCGAACACCCGCCGCTCGAAGCCGAACTTCGTCGCCCCTGCGTATGCCTCGCGCCAACGACTCGCATCGGAGCTGAACTCGAACGGCAAGATCTGCCCGGTGACGCAACCGGCCGCCGGGCACGTGTCGAACACGCGCACGATCTCCGCGGCCCAGTTGGGATCGACCACCACGTCGTCGTCGGTGAACGCCACCAGGTCGCGGTCGGTCGCGGCGAGGCCTGCGTTGCGCGCCCACGACAGCCCCGCCCGTGGCTCGACGACGTACTGCAACGGATGCGTCGAGCGGGCCTTCGCCGCTTCGACCACACGCTTGGTCGCCGGATCGGACGGATCGTTGTCGACGACGACGATCTCGAGGTCGTGGTGCTCGACAGCTGACAGCGAGAACAGTGCCCGCGCGAGCATCGCGGGACGGTTGCGCGTGCACACGACGACGGCGATCGGGCTTCCGCTCCGTGCGGCGAGCTCACGCTCGAGCGACCACGTGGCCGCTCCGCCGGTGAGCCCGACCGGGGTCAGTGGCGGGGCGGCCGCGAGGTCGCCGTCGGCGAAGGCGTGCTCGATGTGCGTCCGCAGTTCGTCGCCGACCAGGCGGGCGACGCACGACGGCGACGCACCCGCTGGCAGCCGGACGAAGCCGAGCGGACGCCCCCAGAGCCGCACGAGCGTCTCGCCTCCCACAGCGGGCTCCGCGGGGAGCGGAGCGCCGATGTCGATCTGGGGCACCTCGGTGCGCAGCGACAATGCCGGCATGCTCGAGGTCGACGGGGCCGCTCCGTGAAGGGCCGGCGCGGGCGCGCTCGACGCGAGCGTCGACCTGCCGACCGTCGAGAACGGGCCACTCGTCATCGTTCGTCGGCAAGCTGTCGCGACGAGGTGAGCGAGTAGAGGCGAGCCGACAGGGTGCGCGCTCCGGCGAGGAACTGCTCGGTCTCTGGATACCGGTAGCGCCGCGCAAGGTTCGCCCGCTCGATCGATGCCAACAGGCACGCCGGCTCGAGCGGGCTGACCGTCGCGCCGCTGTAGTGCTGGCCGGGGCCGGCGTCGTGGTCGCGCACCAACACGAGCGGCACGCCATGGTGGACGGCCGCATCGAGCACCCGCGACTCGTCGGTCGGGTTGAACGACACCACGACATCTGCTTTGGCGATCCGCCGTTCGAGCTGGGTGTCGCCGAGCCAATCGATGATCGTGGTGATGTGCTCGTGATGGTGCGATGCACCGATCATCTCCTCGAGCTCGGCGGTCTGCGACCCGGCGAGCTGGGCGACGACGAGGGAGAACTCGGCAGCACGCTCGTCGCTCAGCCCGTCGAAGGCCCGGAGCAGGATCTCGCCCTCGTCGCACCGTGCTACCGGCAGGAACGCGATCACCTCCGTCGAGTGCGGATCGATCTGCCGCTCCTCGGTCTTCCACTCGGGAAGCGGGAGGACCGCGCACGGGGCATCTTCGAAGGCCGACGGTGCGTGGCCCTGGGTGATCAGGAGGTCGATCCGGTTGAGGAGCCGGCGCAGGCGACGGCGGTCGAGCGGGCCGAGGTGCTCGTCGAGCCGCCCGCAGCAGCGGACCGCCACTCGGGCGCCGGTTGCAGTTGCGGCGCGGACCAACGTCGCGGCCCAGCTGATCTGCCGCATCGACCACATGTCGATCATCACGACGTCGGGTCGTTCGCGGACGAAGAACCGCCGGAGCCGTCGCTGCCGAGTGACGCGGGACTGGGTGTGGCTCTCGACGAGGCTCGGCACTCTCACCAGCTCGGGAACGTTGAGCCCGATCAGCGTCGAGTCGAACACGTCGCCGGGCACACCGACCTGCACGGTGCTCACGGACCACTGTCGGCTCAAGGCGGCGAGCACGTGTTCGGTCATGACCCCGAGCACCGGCGAATGGCGACCGGGGCCGACGATGCACAACCGTGACGACAGAGGGAGCGGCTCCACCGCCATCGATGCGGTGACGAGGCCGAGCACGCCGGCATCAGCCTGCGCTGCCCCGGCGACGGGGCTCCCGTTCATCGAAACGTCGCTCATCGCAGAACCGTCGACTGCAGGGTGCGGGCAGCATCGGTGGGCATCGACTCCGCACCCGCGGATCCGTCGGCGTCCGGCCCGAACGAGCCGGCGTGGATGGCGGCTCGGGCTGGCTCGTCGGCGCCGTCGAGGTAGCGGCACGGTCGGCACTCGGAGAAGATCGTGCGCAGGACGCGCAGACCGTCCTTCACGGCGTGCAGGTTCGAGTGCCCGTGGATCCGGATCGACTCGTATGAGGCCACCTCCTGGATCCGCAGCCCCGACTTCACGGCACGGATGTTCAACAGGGTCTCCACCTCGAAGCCGTCGGACGTGATGTTGAGGTACGGCAGGCAGTCTCGCCAGAACGCGTTGTAGCCGTAGCAGAGGTCGGTGAACCGTGCGCCGAACACCTTGTTCACGAGCTGGCTGAGGAGGGCGTTGCCGAGCCGCCTGGTCGGCGTGATGTCGGCCGATCCACCGCCCGGGGCGAAGCGACTTCCCTTCGCGAAGTCGGCGCCCGAGCGAAGGGCATCGACGAACGCCGGGATCTCGCGGCCATCGGCGGAGCCGTCCGAGTCGAGCATCACGATGATGTCGCCCCGGGCGGCAGCGAAGCCGGCCTGCAGCGCGGCACCCTTTCCCTTGCGGCGTTCGCGGATGACGACGACCTCGGAGTTGAGAGAGGTGGCGACACGGATCGTGTCGTCTTTCGATCGACCGTCGACGATCACCACCTCGACGTCGAGGCCGATCAGCTCGGAGAGGCCAGTGAGGGTCGAGAACACGAACGGGAGGTTCTGCGCCTCGTTGAGGGTGGGCACGATGATCGAGATGGTCGGGTTCGCCGGCCTCACCGGCTGATCGGCGGACCGGCGCAGGTGGCGATGCTGCGACCGGGAGGTTGCCCGCCCTTCGAGCGGTTGGAGGTGGGCGTGGTTGTTCCGGACGTGGCGGTGCAACACGGGTGGGTCTCCTTGTGTCGGGTCTCAGTGCCGGGAGCTCGCACCTGGCGCTCAGACTTGTCGCGCCAGGACGGACTCCTGACACCTGCCGAACCCCCTCACGTCGTGTTCAACTCGCACATTCACCGAGTTGAGCGGAACGCCCTCATGGTCCGACAACGAGCACCGTATGTGGTCGAAATCGCCAGCGCAAGGCGCCTCGGGATATCTTGAGGGTTTGACACCGAGTGCTTGAATAACCGCTGTTCGTCTAGAATTGATGCCGATGAAGCAGCATTCGACCTCACAATCGCCATGACTCGCGCAGGCTGAGCACGAACAACCTCAGAGGGTGAGGTTCAGGAATACCACCGAATGTGGTCGCTGGAGCGGTGGTGGCGCCGCCCGGCAGGGGTGTCCGCCCTGCGAAGAATCCGGGTGCGGGAGAGTGACGATGCCGAGGTCGACCGCATCCGGGATCGCTGAGCAGTCCGTGAAGTTCGGCAGTACCCGGTGCCGAGCGTTGACCCGATGTGACTTCGCTTCGACTGCGGACGTGGACGATCGGGCTAGACGTAGCGGAGCGCGTCACCTGCGTTGACACGGGTCGCGCGCCGGGTCGGGCCGATGACGACGAGGGTTGCGAGCGCGACGGTGGCGGCGAGGACGATGAGGGCTGTGCTGGCATCGAAAACGGTGGCGATCTCGAGTTCCATGATCGTCAGTGTCAGACGCGTCAGACCCCACGACAGCAGGAAGCCGAGGGGGAGACCGAGGACCCATCCGAGCACCGCCTGCAGGGCGCTCTCCGCGGCGAACGCCCGACGGATGTCGCGCGCCCGCGCACCGATACAGCGCAGAATGCCGATTTCGCGGGTGCGTTCGATGACGTTCATCGTGATCGAGTTGACGAGGCCGACCATGCCGATCGCCACCACGACACCGCCGACCATGGTGATCATGTTGAGGATGGCGTCGTTGGCCGCCTCGTTGTCGGCTTTCAGTGCGTAGAGCTTCTCCGGCGCGACCCGGTACCCATCGGCAGTGAGCGCGTCCTCCACTGCGTTCGTGGTGCGGTCGATGCCACGGTCGTCGGTGGACGTCATCGACAGCCAGAGCAGGTTGGTGGACTCCCCCCACCCGGTGGTGTCTTGGAGCCAGCGGAGGGTCACGTAGATGGCCCGGCCGCTGTCTTGCTGGTTGCGGTCGACCCCGACGATCCGAAGGTCCGATTCCCCGCCGGTCGTCGTGACCGTGATGGTGTCGCCCGGTTCGAGACCGTTGACGCGCGCTGTGTTCGGGCCCACGACTGCGACGGGCAAGCCAAGGCGCGCCTCGTCGTCGGTGAACCAGCGCCCGGCACGGAGCTCGAGCTGGTACAACGGTGTGTCCGTCATCCCGTACACGGGGTAGGTCTCATCGGCATACTCGATCGTGTTCGCGAGCACCGGCTCGACCCGCTCGACGCCGTCCGTTCCGGCCGCGATCCCGACCGCGGTGGCATCGAGGCCGGGGGCGCCGGCCGGCGCGTACATGCTCGCGTCCCAGTCGATGATGGCGAAGTCCTTGTCGAGCTCCCGCCCGAACGAGATTGCCATGTTGAGGAAGCCGAGCGCCGTCGCGACGGCGAGCGAGATCTGAAGGATGGTCGCCGCGGTCCGGCGCTTGTTGCGCACCAGGTTCCGGGCGCCGAGCCTGATGGTGCGGGGGAGCAGCCGGCCGTGGAGGAGGAGGCGATCGATGGGCGACATGCCGAAGGTGACCGCCGCACCTTGCTTCTGCAGCCCTTCGCGGACGGGGATGCGCAGTGCGCGCCGGAGTGCGGGGCCGGAGGCACCAACGGTGAGGACCACCGCGAAGGCGGCGCTGAAGGCGATGACGGGGATGCTCACGGCGAAGCGGCCGGGAACGCCAAGGACGCTGCTCGTCACGAAGCCCGCGATGAAGTGCGCCAGGGCGATGCCGATCGGCACACCGACCACGACACCGAAGCCAGCGAGGTACAGCGCTGAGCGGAGGAAGACACCGGCTATCTGTCGGCGCCGGCCACCGATCGCCTTCATCACGCCGATCTCGGCGGTCTGCTCTGCCATGAGGGTGTTCATCGTGGTGGCGATCAGGAAGACGGCGGTGATCAGGGCGAGCCCGGCGAGGATGTACACGAACGTGGTCATCTGGTGGGCGAACTCCCGGCCGGGCCAGTCGCTTTCGTCACGGGCGACCGGCAGATCGGAGAGGGCACCGGCCCCGACGCTCGCATCGAGCCAGGCCTGAAGGCGGTCGACGGTCGCGTCCACCGCTCGGGGGTCGGTGTCGATGAGCCGGACGGCGAGGCTGTTCACCCCGGACGCGCCCGACAGCGCACGAACCGTGTCGTTCGATGCATACAACACGAGTTGCTTCGGGTGCTCCCACGGTCCCTGCCAGAACGCGAGACTGCGGGCACTCCCGGACACCTCGAGCGACACGACGGACCCGTCGGCGGCGACGAGGTCGGACGCCGTCGGCGGCGACGAGGTCGACGTCGACGGCTGCGGCGTTGCCGTCGTCCGCGAGCACCCGCGCGTCCGTCGGGATGGCACCGCTCGTGACGCGCACGACGTCGATCGGCTGCCGGGCGAAGTCCTCGACGCCCAGGAGCAACGCCGGGATGCGGCGGTCGCCGACGAGCGCTCGGGTGGAGTAGGTCGCGCGGGCGCTGATCGAGTCCACGTTGGGGATGGCCGCCAACTCTCGACGGATCTCGTCGTCGAGTTTCAGGTCGCGGACCGGCAGCGTGATGTCGTACAGCTGCGTGTCGCGGACCTCGGCGCTCATGGTGCGATCGATCAAGGTCGGCACGGCGAGCAGCCCCATGCCTGCCACCGCGAGGGCGATCGTGGCGGAGGTGAGGATCGTTCGAGCGCGGCGTCGTCCGAGGTCGCGCCACGCCTTGCGAGCCAGCGTCGTGCTCATGATCAGACGCTCCTGGAGTCGCCCACGACGAGACCGTCGCGAATCGTGACAACACGCGGCGAGCGCTCGGCGAGCCCATTGTCATGGGTCACGTAGACAACCGTGGTTCCGGCTCCATTCAGTCGGGTGAGCAGGTTGAACATCTCGTTCGCTGTGTCGCTGTCGAGGTTGCCGGTGAGCTCGTCGCCCATGAGGATCGGCGGGTCGCTCGCGAGCGCTCGGGCGATCGCCACCCGCTGCTGCTCGCCACCCGACAGTTCGACGGGTAGGTGGTCAGCCTTGTCCGCCAGACCCACCAGGTCGAGATTGTGCAAGGCCCGTGCCTCCCGCTCACGCGCCGTCCCGACGCGTGCGAACTCCATGGGCAGCAGTGCGTTCTCCATCGCGGTCAGTGTGGGGAGTAGCTGGAAGAACTGGAACACGATGCCGATGTGCCGGCCTCGCCAGGTCGCCAATTGCTCCTCATCGAGGGTGTCGATGCGCCGCCCTGTCACCGTCACGGTGCCTGCAGTAGGTCGATCGATCCCGCAGGCGAGGTTCAGAATCGTCGTCTTGCCGCTACCGGATGGACCAACGATCGCCACCATCTCTCCGGGTTCGATGGCGAGGTCAACGCCTCGCAACGCTCGGTAAGAAAGCTTGCCCGTGCGGTACTCCTTCTCGACATTGGACAACCGGATGATCGCAGTGTCCGTCATCGGCGCGACCACCTCTGCAGCGACGCTTCTCGGCGCGGTCACAACGGTCCTCCTTCAACGAGGCGCGTCCGGGCCCACCCGAATTGTGCGAACGCGGTTCGACGTACGCGAGCAACGCGGCCATTCAGCGTGTTCGCGAACGAGTACAAGCCACCACGACAGCCATCGCCTGGGGACCATGTCATCTTCTCAGTGTGCGCCGAGCAACAACGCCCCTCAAGGGACCAAGGCCCCCGCCCCGGACGCGGGCAGACCGCCGATCGCCGATCGCCGCAGTGAACGCGTCCCGATGTACCGGTAGGTGACACTCGATTGTGACACGCCGGAATCCACTCGATCGTTGACGAGCACCCGCACGCTGCGGCTCTTGCCGGGTCGCCCGTATCGCTCAGCTCACAACCGCTGGCGGCATGCCCGTGTTTGCCGGTTCGGACTCAAGGCTCCAACAAGGCAAACGTTTGCGTGACGCGGCCCTTGCGTTGCCGGCGATCGAGCAGACGGTGCGTCTCATCGGGGGTGATCGTTCGTCGCACGGTTGCGGGCACCTTGGGAGTCTTGAACTTGCGGGCCACGTTGTCTTGGGCGACGCCGAGGCCGACCGCTGTTCGAGCACCTGGACGAGTAGTCCTCGCATGTCCCGTGCTCGCGACGCCGAGCCGCAGTCGGCGAGCTCAGAGACGAACCCCTTGCTCGGGCGGAGCTGGCGAGCTGGGGCGGATGCGAGCCAGGCGGAGATCACGTCCACGCGCTGGCAATGGGTGGCCAGCGATGTTGGGCGGACGCGATGCCTGGCGACATGGTGGAGCCACCGCACGGCGACGTCGGCGACGGTCGAGTCGGGAGTGAAACAATTCGACAGCGATCCGAACGCTTCCGCTTGTGCGGCCTTGGCGACGTGGCGATCCCGTGAGGCCTCCGCGAGTGCTCGGGTCCTTCCCGTAGGGCGACCCACGCGGCCGTCGGCCTTCCTCCACGGTGCAACCCAGACACCCGGACTTGATCGAAGTCCGGTTCAGCCTTGCCGTTGGGTGCCTCGGTGACGACCCGAAAACGAGTTGGTGGTCGGGTCGACGACTCGCCTGCCGCGGGCGCGGCGTTGCTCCCGGGTTGCTCCCGATCTCGACGATCGACGTCAGCCCGATATCACCGCTGACCCCCCAATCAGCGAATCCCTCCCGTTCCGCCAAGGGTGTTCGTGGACGTTCACCGACGTCCGCTGAGATCCAATCTTCAGTGCTCTGACCAGGCCTTTCATCGCTACCGGAGGAGGTTCCTCCGATGCCGAAAGCGCGCTGGGACGAGAACGACCCCGCGACTCCGACGTCCGAGCAAGATAAGCACCTCGACGAACATAAGCACTGTGCTTATAGTGACAAGGTGCTTATGACGCTGCTGAACTCGCTCCGCAAGGCCGGACTGTCGGTCGAGGCAGTCCGCGACGCACCCGCGACGACCGGCGTTCGGGTGGACGCAGTGGTGGACGTGGAGGGATGCTCGTTCGTCGTCGAGGAGCGTGGGCGGGTGCCCTATCCGAGCGAGCTGGACAAGTTGGAGGTGCTCCGAGCGCGGCTTGCTGAGGTCGGGACACCGCTCCTTGTCGTGCCGTTCGTCTCGGACGGGGTGGGGGACTCGTTGCGGCGGGCGGGATGGTCGTGGGCCGATGACGCCGGGAACTACGACCTTCGCGCTGCGGGGCTGGTGCTCCGGCAGCGAACCACCAACATCTCTCCGCCCGTGAAGAGCACGGCGCTCCCCCAAGGTTCGGGCAGCCTTGCGATCATTCGCTCACTGATCGGGTTCAGCGAGGACGAAACCGAGGAAGCGAGTGCGACGACTCTGGCCGCGCAGGCGAACGTCAGCCAGCCACGGGCCTCGCAAGTGCTCAGCCAATTGCACAGGTATGGGTTGGTCACACGTACCGGTCACGGTCGATGGCTCCCCGACCGGGCGGCGCTGCTCGACCGGTTCCTCAGCGAGTACAAGGGCCCGGGGGGCTCGGAGCGCTACCTCTACTCGCTGGACCCGTCGACCGAGGTTGCAGTGTCGCTGGCGACCGTTGCCCCCGCCGGCTCGGTGGCCGTTTCCGCGGACGTCGGGCCCGACCTGATCCGGGCTTGGAGGCGCCCCACCATGCTCATCGTGTACGTCCGTGATGCGATCGTTCCTTGGACGAGCCAGCGGGCTGGTCGATGCGCAAGGCCGCGACGACGCCAACGTCATCGTTCGATCTCCGCGCGACACGTCGGTGTTCCCGCGACACCAACTGGTGGCCGGCGTGCACGGAGTCGAGGTGCCGCTCGCTGATCCGACGCAGATGATCTGGGATCTGCATCAGCTCGGCGGACAGGACCGGCTCGAGGCAGCGGAGGTGATGCGCGAATGGATCCTGCGCGACCACCCTTGAATCGTCTCGTCCTCACTGCCGGATCGGTGGCAGACGATGTCGGTTTCGTCGCCCTTCGTGACCTCGGCCGCGTCGTGGCGGGCGACAACTACCGCATCATCGGTGGGCACATGGTGATGATGCTGGTCGCACGCTGGTCGCTCGGCCCCGACCTGTACCGTCAGACCCAGGACACCGACCTCGGCGTGCCGCCGACAGCCGTTGCGACCCCCCGTGATCATCGACCGTCTGACAGCGCTCGGCTACGAGCGCCGAGCCGGCAACCGCTTCGCCCGCCCGATGTCCGACATTCCTGTCCGGCTGATCGGCGCGGATGCGCCGAAGCCGGAGGCAGTCGTCGACATCCTCGTCCCGAGCTATACGAGCCGGCTCCGCCAGAACCGCAGGTTCGGTGACCACCTGGTGACCACCGAGGTCCCGGGCTTGGCATCCGCGCTGCAGAACCCGGCCATCGAGATGTCACTGGAGCTCCATCGGCTGAACGGTGATCTGCTCGACGTCGAGGTCTCTGTTGCCGACGAGGTGTCGGCGTTGGTGCTCAAGGCGCACGCGACCACAGTCCGATCGAAGGCGACCGACGTCGTCGACATCTGGCGGTGCCTCGAGGTGTGCTTCGCTGCCGGCACCGACCCGGCGCAGTTCACCGGGCCCGAGCGCGTGGCTGCTGTGACCCGCGTGCGAGAGCTTTTCGGCAGTCGCTCCGGAGCCGGCATGACGAGCCTCATCGACGAGCAGCGGCTCACGCCTCGGGCGGCCGACGATCGCTACACGCGCATCCGGGCACTGGTCGACCGCATCGTCGCCTGGAAGTGAGCTGGTCCAG
>CAWBTC010000005.1:1110000-1841683 GCA_963791635.1 uncultured Acidimicrobiaceae bacterium | reverse complement strand
CGCGGCGGATTCAGGTCGTCGTCGCATGATGGGGTCCTGAGCTCATGGAGGTGTGTGGTGAAACGAGTGTGGAAGTTGCCTGCGGAGGTGCGGGCGCGGATTGTTCAGATGTCGTTGGAGGGGTACACGCATCCGGAGATCATCGACGCGGTGCGGGTGTCGGCTGGTTCGGTGGTCAATGTGGTTCACGATGCGGGTGGCACGTTGCGTCGTGTCGAGCGGGTCTCGGTGAAGGGCCGGTTGTCGTTGGAGGACCGCACCGAGATCTATGCCGGGCTCGCCAGTGGCGACAGTGGAGCAGTGATCGGCGGTCGGCTGGGCAAGCATCCGTCGACGATCACCCGGGAGATCGCAGCCAACGGCGGTCGCGACGGATATCGCCCGATGCACGCCCATCGGCAGGCGTTGAAACGTTCGCATCGGCCGCAGCCGACCAAACTCGAGTCGAACCCGAAGCTTGCCGGCTACGTGGGCGAGCAGTTGCGGTTGCTGTGGTCGCCTGAGCAGATCGCGCGACGCTTGGTCGCTGAGTTCCCCAACGATCCGGAGATGCGGGTGTCGCACGAGACGATCTATCTGTCGCTCTACGTTCAGGGTCGTGGTGAGCTGCGCAAAGAACTCACTCGATGCTTGCGGACTGGGCGGGCGGTGCGACGGCACCGCGATCAACGTAACGGCATCGCCAACACGCCGGCAAGATCCCGGGCATGGTCAACATCTCCCAACGGCCCGCCGAGGTCGACGACCGGGCGGTGCCAGGCCACTGGGAAGGCGATCTGATCATCGGCAAGAACAATCGCTCCGCGATCGGCACCCTGGTCGAGCGCACCACCCGCTTCGTGATGCTGCTCCATCTGCCAAACGGTGCGCGTGCCGAAGACGTCAACGCTGCGATGGCCGCCAAGATCGCCGAACTGCCCAGCGCGTTGCCCCGCTCGATCACCTGGGACCAAGGCAAAGAGATGTCCCGGCACCGCCGTTCAGCGTCGACACCGGCGTCCAGATCTACTTCTGCGATCCGCACTCACCCTGGCAGCGCGGCAGCAACGAGAACACCAACGGTCTTCTCCGCCAATACTTCCCCAAAGGCACCGATCTCACCGTTCACGACGCCGCCGACCTCGACGAGGTCGCCGACGAACTCAACGCACGCCCACGCAAACGCTCGACTGGCGAACCCCAACCGAAGCCCTCAGTACAGTCATCGATGCGTTAACGACCTGAACCCGCCCGCTCATCTCTCATCGCGGGGTGGGTCGGCGGGTGGTCAGCGGGTGGTGAGGGGGAGGCGGTCGACGCCGCGGATCGTGAGGCGGTCGCGCCATCTCGGTTCGCCTGCCAGTTCGAGGTTCGGAAAACGGCGGATGAGTGAACCGATCGCCACGGTTCCCTCGAGCTTCGCGAGGGACGCACCCAAGCAGTAGTGCACTCCGGCCGCGAAGGCCAGGTGGTTGCGAGCGTTGGTGCGGTCGAGACGCAGCGTGTGCGGGTCGTCGAACACGGCGGGGTCGTGGTTGGCTGCGCCGAGCACCGTCATCACCATCGTGTTCGGCGGAACCTCCACATCGCCGAACTGCACCGGCTGCAGGGGCACACGAACCGTCTGTTGCACCGGTCCGTCGTAACGCAAGAGCTCGTCGATCGCCTGGCCGTCGATGCTCGGATCGGCGGCCCAGCGACGCATCTCGTCGGGGTGACGCAGCAGTGCGAGCGTGCCGTTGCCGATCAGGTTCACCGTGGTCTCGTGGCCGGCCACGTACAGCAGGATGACGAACGACAGCAGTTCGGCGGTGCTCAGGCGGTCGCCCTGCTCCTCGACCTGCAACAAGGCTGACAGCAGGTCATCGCCGAGATGATGACGACGGTGCTCGATCACCTCGCTGAGATAGTCGCCCATCTGCTGCGCAGCGTTCTCCGATGCGTCGAGCACGGCCTCGTCGGCCGTTGGCTCGAGCGAAGCGGTGAGGCACTGCGACCAGTCGCGCACCTCGTCGGAGCGGTCGGTGGGGAGATCGAGCAGATCGCTGATCACCTGGAACGGCATGGTGAATGCGAGTTCGTCGACGAGTTCCATCGACCCGCGCTCTTCGGCGCGGTCGAGCACGTCGTCCACCAGCTGCTGCACCCGTGGCCGCAGGCGCTCGATCGCACTGGGGGTGAATGCGAGCGTGACCAGACGGCGCAGGCGCGTGTGATCCGGCGGGTCGAGATTGAGGATCGTCTTGGCCGCACGACCTTCAGCGATGCGCTGCTGGAACCGCTCGCGACGTCGCTGGCGAGCGGGATCCAACGGCACGGGCACGTGAGCCTCGATGTCGCGGGCGAACTCGGCGCCGCGCAACGCACGGGCGACATCCTCGTAACGGGTGAGCACGGTGAAGCCGAAGTCCGAGACGTGCACCGGATCCTCGCTCCGCAACCGGTCGTAGAACGGGTACGGGTCGGCCCGGAACGCGGGATCGAACGGGTTGAACAGCGGGGCGCTCATGCGGGCCATCGTGGCATCACCGAGACAAACATGGGGCATCGCAGGTGTCACACGAGCTGCCACATCAAGGGCTCACATCTGTCTGTTGTCGCTGTTGCTGCTTTGTGGCGCTGCTGCTGATGCAGCTGCTGCAGGCCATCGGGCCAGAGTTCAGTCGCGACCTTCGCCCGCGCCGACTTCGGCCGAGTTGCCGAGCTCAGCGGCGATCTCGCTGATCGTGCGAGCGAGGCGGATGTCGCGGGCCGTGATCGCGCCCACGTCGTGGCTGAGCATCGCGATCACCACGTGACCGAATCGAAGATCGACGTCGGGGTGGTGGTCGGCAGCGTCGGCTGCGACACCGATCCGGTCGATGAACGCAACCCCGCGTGTGAAGGTGCGTGTCGCGAACCGCGCTCGGAGCTGGCCGGCCTCGTGACCCCAGTCGTCGAGCCCTTCGCTGACGATGTCCTGCGCCGAGATCGGTCGGAGGTCCTCCGGGGGAAACGGGCTCATGGCGACACGACCTCCTCGGCTCGCTCGACGTTCAGTCGCTCTCAGCGAAGGCCGAGGTCGGGCATCGGGTACTGCATGATCGTGTCACCCCACACCACCCATTGCGAGCCGTTGGCCCGCGTATCGAGGGCCTCCATCGCAGCCTCGGCCACGCGCGACGGCTCGATCACGGGCATGCCCAGCTCGCCGCGGATGTATGCCCGCGCTTCTTCGGGCACCAATGGCGTGGCGACGAAGCCAGGGCAGATCGCGCTGATGCAGACGCCGTAGGGGTCGAGGCTCGGGCCGAGCGAGCGCACGAGGCCCACCACCGCGTGTTTGGTGGCGCCGTAGACCGCGTCGCTCGGGATGCCGCCGAGGCCGGCCATCGACGCCGTCACGAGGATCTGGCCGCCGCCGTGCTCCACCATCTTCGCCAGGACAGCGCGCGACTCCGAAGAACACGCCGTCGAGGTTCACCCCGAGGATCGCCCGGTAGGCCTCGTCGGTCACGTCTGCGAGCGGCAACGTTGCCGCCCCCTCCGCCGATCGCCCGGGCGTGACGATGCCGGCATTCAAGTGCACCACGTCGAGCGGGGGCAGCTTCTCGATGAGCGCTGCCCACGCAGCGGAGTCGCTCACATCAAGCTGGATCTCGTCGCTCGACGTGGGGTTGAGGTCGGCCACGAAGACCGTGGCGCCTTCGGCTCGGTACCGCTCGGCGCACGCCCTGCCGATCCCCGAGGAACCGCCAGTGACGAGGACGTGCTGGCCGGTGAGGGCGAAGGCGGAGGAGCTCGACATGGTTGGCAGGTCTAGCGCATTCCCGGACGATGCGGCGACCCAATGTCCCGTGCCCGGCCGAGCGATGGTGGATGCAGTTGGGTCAACATCGTGACAGGGGCCACCGGCGAACCGAGGCCGAGCACTGGCGCGGTGCGCTGTGTTGCCCGATCGTCAAGGGTCTCGCAAGATTGGTGGCATGACACGTCGCTTCAGCGAACGATCACCGTTGTTCATCGCCCCCGTCGCCGTCCTGTTGTGTCGGGAATTCGTCTGGTCGATCACCGTGCGTGGAACGTCCACGGTGACCCCGCCATCCCACATCTGGGGGGTTCGGATGGATTCCGTCGGGGCCACGTCAAGTGTTCGTGATCTGCAGCCGAACACCATTGCGATATGCAGGCGGATTCCAATTTCAACCGGCGGCGGATGGACATGTCCGACGTCAGCCGACGACTCCTCGGGCGCGACGAGAGCTCTGGGGTCAGCGACGCGGCTCGATCACTGGTTCGCGGCAGGAACGTGCTGGTCACGGGAGCCGCCGGTTCGATCGGCAGCGAGATCGTGCGCCAGATCACCGGCCTCGGTGCACATGTGTATCTCCTCGACCACGACGAGTCGCGACTGCACGGCCTCCATCTGGAGCTGAGCGGCAGCGGACTCCTCGACGGCGAGACGATCGTGTTGGCCGACATTCGCGACCGGCGTCGACTCCACCGGCTCTTCGCCGATGTCTCGCCGGCCATGGTGTTCCACGCCGCCGCACACAAGCACCTCCAATTGCTCCAGCGAGCACCGTCCGAAGCCGTGAAGACCAACGTGTACGGCACGCAGAACGTGGTGGACGCTTCATTGGCCGCCGGTGTGGAGCGGCTCGTGCTGATCTCCACAGACAAGGCGGCGGAGCCGTCGTCCGTCCTCGGCTCGTCGAAGCTGTTGTCGGAGTACGTGCTCCAGGGCATCGCCCATCAGGGGATGCGTGTCGCTTCGGTGCGTTTCGGCAACGTG
The DNA here is from genome assembly GCA_963791635.1 of uncultured Acidimicrobiaceae bacterium. GTDB lineage: Bacteria > Actinomycetota > Acidimicrobiia > Acidimicrobiales > Ilumatobacteraceae > VFMC01. The sequence goes on along the minus strand of CAWBTC010000005.1, from coordinate 1,836,930 downwards.
CTCGGCAGCCGTGGCTCGCTGCTCGACACGTTGCGATGGCAGCTCGCGAACGGGCTGCCGGTCACGATCACCCATCCCGAGGTGACTCGCTTCTTCATGTCGATCCCCGAAGCCGTCGGGCTGGTGTTGGAAGCCGCGTTGCTCGCGGACTGTGGCGAGACCTACGTGCTCGACATGGGCGAACCGATCCGCATCGTCGACATCGTCGAGCGGTTCAGCGAGATGACCGGTTGGCCGATCGCGTCGTACAAGTTCAGTGGTCTCCGCCCAGGCGAGAAGATGCACGAGGTGCTGGCGGGCATCCACGAGTCGCAGTTCGCCACCGGCCACCCGCGCATCAGCGTGATCCCGCCGAACCTGATGGGGCCACGCATCGACCTGTTCTTCGATCTCCTCACGCCGCTGTTCCGCGCCGCGCTGCACGATCAGGACGACCTCGTTCACGAGATGCTCCTCAAGGGCACGTCGGCACTGCGCGCGGGTGACGCCTCCGCGCTGACGTCGGACGAGACATCCCCCTCACTCAACGATGCCCCACAGGGCACGAGCACCGACGACGACACGAATGGCGGCGTGAGCGGCGAGGTGTTGATGCTCGCCTGATGGTGACCTGATGTCCGCGCTCGAGTGGTTGACGATGCTGGTGGCGTTCGCGCCGGCAGTGCTGCTCGCGCTCTCGGAGATGTCACCGAACATGCGGGCAGCGCGTCATGCGACGCTCAAGGTCGACCGGCAACAGCCGGCGGATCGAGAACTTCACGGTGATCGTGCCCATCTACGGGCACATCAAGTACCTCACCAACGTTGACTACCTCCGCCAGTACGGCGAGCGAGTGCTGCTGACGACGACCACCGCAGAGACGGATGAGTTCAATTCTGCGATCGACGAGGTCTGCGCCAGGGAGGGCTTTCGCATCTTTCGCGGTCACGTGCCGGGCCGCAGCGTCGGCGGCGCAGGTGGCAAGAAGTCGACCGGTGGTGTCGTGCGCGAGATCATCGTGCGCGACGCGTTGGCGGTGGTGGAGCACCCGTACGTCGTGTGCATCGACGCCGACACCGAAACCGAGTTGCCGTTGTCGCTGCTCGTCGGCGCGATGGAAGAGGGCGCGTTCGATGTTGCATCGATCCGGCTCGAGGCCCAGAACCAGACGAACCTCATCGAGCGGTTGCAGGGGCACGAGTACCGCACTGCCATGCGGCTGCGGGTGCTGATGCCATGGCTGGTGTCGGGTGCGTGTCACGTGCTGCGGACCCGAGTGCACCGCGAGATCATGGATGCCCACTCGACGTTCTTCCAGGGCAACGATGTGGAAGTGGGCGTGCTGGGCGACGCGCTCAAGTACCGAGTCGGGCACGTGCCGTTCGTGGTACCCACCATCGTGCCGAGCACGTACCGGGCATGGTTCCGCCAACGGCTCGCGTGGTCGGGTGGCGAGACCCGACTGTTCGTGGTGAACCTGTACCTCGTGCGCTGGCACCCGACGTTGTTCCTTTACGGCTTTCTGTCGCTGGCCACCACGCCGCTGCGTTGGTACTACCTGATCAACCCCACGTGGCCGGTGGCAGCGGCGGTCGCCACCTACCTGGTCACGATGGCCTGGGTGAACCGGCGCAGCTTCGATCTCGCGCTGCTGCGTGATGCCGTTGTACCTGCTGTTCATCAGTCTCGTCATCGTGCCGCTCGGCCTCTACACCTACGTGAAGATGGCCTGGGCCGATCGCAAGGTAGGACTCATCAGACGCGACCGCCACGAACACGACGAGCCGGCGGTGCGTGCTACCTCCGTCGCTGACGACCGGAGCGTCGACGACCGGAACGTGGACGACCGGTCGGACGACCGGTCGGTCGACGGCCACCCGGCGCCGGCGTTCGTGGAGCGTCGAAGCGAACCGAGGATGCTCGTGTCGCCCACGGTCGCCGGCGGGCGGAACCGCCCGCAGTGACCGGCGACGTCGGGTCGCCGGTGATCGTCAACTCGTAGCGACGGCCGCGAGGGTGTCGACGATTCGGCCGATGTGGTGGTCGGTGATCACCAACGGGGGTGCGAAGGTCAGCGTGTCGGTGTTGATCGCCCGGCAGATCACACCGCGGCGCAGCATCTCGTCGCGGATCGTCATTGCGTTCTGGTCGGGCCTCAGACCTGCTGCCCACATCGCGCCCTCGCCTCGGGCGTGGTCGATCACGCCGTCGGCCGCGAGCGAGCGCAGGCCATCGCTCAACTGCGCGCCCACATGTGTTGCACGCTCGAGCAATCCCTCACGGCGGATGATCGCCAGGTTGACGAGGCCGGCGGCGCATGCAACCGGATGGCCCGAGTAGGTGAAGCCGTGACGGAGGAAGAAGTCGGGATCGTTCTCGAGGGCAGTGCACGGTGCCGGGCCGACGAACACGCCGCCGAGGGGTTGGTATCCCGAGGTGACGCCCTTCGCAAACGTGACGAGGTCGGGGCGCACGCCGTAGTGGTGAGCGGCGAACCAGTTGCCCAGACGGCCGTAGCCGGTGATCACCTCGTCGAAGATCAGGTAGGCGCCGTGCTGATCGCACAGCCTGCGCAGCGACTCGAGGTAGCCGTCGTGCGGCGGGTAGATGCCCGCGGCGCCCTGCACGGGCTCGGTGAGCACGGCTGCGACGGTGTCGCTGTGCTGGGCCATGAGGGTGGCGAGACCCTCGACGTCGTCGGCCGGCACCTGCACCACGTCGGCGACGAACGGGCCGAAGTTCTCGCGGTTCGGGGCGATGCCCTGAGCGCTCGTGCCGCCGTAGTTCACGCCGTGGTAGCCGCGGGTGCGGGAGATGATCAGCTTGCGCTGCGGCTGGCCGGCCTGAACGTGCGCGATTCGGGCGAGCTTCATCGCGGTGTCCACGGCCTCCGAGCCGGAGCAGCACAGGAACACGCGGCTGTCGACCATCGGGGCGATCTCGTGCAACTCGGCGGCGAGCTGCTCGGCCGGGTCGTTCGTGAACGGATCGAAGCAGCTGTACGCGGCGATCACCCGAGCCTGAGCGGAGATCGCATCGGCGATCTCCTCACGGCCGTGGCCCACGGCGCAGTACCAGAGGCTGGCCATCCCGTCGACGAGCTCGTTGCCGTCGCTGTCCCACACCAGTGCCCCCTCACCCCGGACGATGCGGACGAAGGACTCCCGAGTGGGCTTGGCGAAGGGATGCAAGAAGGCTGAGGGCACGGCTCGCGACCGTAGCAAGCGCCGCCTACACTTCGGCGGGTGGCGACCCTGACCCGATCGACGGGCAAGATCGCGGGTACGGCGGCCACGTGGGTGCGGCGGTCGCTCGCGCTCCGCTCGGCCGATTCCCCGACCCGCCTGCGGTTGGCCATGGCCTTCACCGTGCTCGCCGCGCTCGCCCTTTCCATCGGCGGTTGGTACTCGATCGACCGGCGTGACACGGCGATCGACGACGCCGCCCGGGCGGCCGAGCAGTTGATCCAGGTGCAGGACGTGCGGGTGCAAGTGGTACAGGCGGATTCGATCGCTTCGAACGCCTACCTCGTCGGCGGCCAGGAGGCAGCCGACCAGCGCGCCCAGTACGACGAGCGCATCGCAGCGGCAGCCAGTGGACTGCTGGTGGCTGCAGAGGGAGCCGCGAACCTCGATGGTCAGGAACTCGAATCGGTGAACCAGCGCCTGGCGGTCTACGCCGGTCTGATCGAGCAGGCCCGTGCGAACAATCGGCAAGGTTTCCCGGTCGGTGCCGCGTATCAACGCCAGGCACGTGACGTCGCGTCGGAGCTGGTCGACTCGCTGCGCACCGTGGAGCAGAGCACTCGCGAACGAGTGGACGACAGCATGCAGCGCGCGCACCGCGCAAGCTGGCTGCTGATCCTGACTGCGCTCATCGCCATGACCGCTCTCGCACTCGGATCGTGGTGGCTGGCGATGCGGTGGCGGCGTCTGGTCAACGTGCCGCTCGCGGTGGCGGCCGCGGTCGCAGCGTTGGTGCTCACCGTGGGCGTCGCCATCAATGGGCGAGCCGTCTCGCACGCCGGCGACGCCGTACGCGATCCGCTGTCGGCTGCCGATCTGGTGGCCCAGGCCCGCGCGGCTGGCTTCGATGCTCGCTCCAGCGAGGCGCTCACGCTGATCAACCGGGGCAACGGTGCGTCGTATGAGGCCGAGTGGTTGCTGTCGGCCAGTGTGGTCGACGACAGCTCTCAACCAGTCGTGTGATGTGTACGGCGTGGGCTGTGACGCCGTCGCAGCCTTCGGCGACTACGCCCAGAGCCACGAACAGGTGCGCTCACTCGACGAGGCCGGCGACTGGGAACTGGCGGTCGAGCTGGCGACGTCCGGCACACTCGACAGGGCCGACCAGCCGTCAGGCTCGAACCCGCCCGCAGACTTCGAGGTGTTCGCGGTTGCCTCTGCCGGCGAGCTGGTGGATCAGTCCGCTGCCGCGTCTGCGGCTTTCGACAAGGCCGACGGTGCACTCGCAGCGCTGCGCTGGGCGGTGGTGCTCGCCGGACTGGCGATCGCCGTGCTGGCGTTCAGCGGCTATGGCCGGCGACTGCGGGAGTACCGATGAATCGCCGACATGCCCCCAGTCGCTGGCTCGCAGTGTGCTGCGCCATCGGTGCCTTCGCGGGTGCCGCATGCTCAGGCGACGCATCGCTGCCGGAGGAGGTGACGGGATCGGTCCCCGCGGCCATCACCACACCGACCACCAGCTCCGCCGGCGTGCCCCGACCCGAGTGCTGTTGCAGTGCAGACCTACCCGCCATTGGATGAGCTGCCCGCGCCGAACGAGATGCCTGACGGCACGAAGATGGCCGAGATCCAACAGGCTGGCCGGCTGATCGTCGGTGTCTCGGGTGACACCTTGTTGTTCGGTTCGCGCAACCCGCTGAGCGGCGACATCGAGGGTTTCGACATCGAGGTCCTCAAAGAGGTGGCCCGGGCGATCTTCGGCGAGGGCGGCGAGGACAAGATCGTCTACAAGGTGATCACCTACGCCCAACGCCTCCCGGCGCTCGAGGCACGTGACGTCGACATCGTCGCCCACACGATGACGATCAACTGCAACCGGTGGCTGCGGATCAACTTCTCGTCGGTGTACTACCAGGCTGGACAGAAGGTGCTCGTGAAGACCGGCTCCGGGTTCGAGAGCATCGAAGACCTCGCTGACGCTGAGGCCCGGGTGTGTGCTCCCGAGGGCAGCACGAACATCGACGAGATCCTCGATCCTGACGAGCCCGCGTACGAGGGGATCGTCGTTGTGCCCAAGCCCGACATCACCGACTGCCTGGTCGCGATGCAGCAGGGCTTGGCCGAAGCGACCACCGGCGACGACACGGTGCTCGCGGGCTTCGCGGCCCAGGACCCGAGCACCGAGCTCGTCGGCGACGCGTTCACCGAGGAGCCCTATGGGCTGGGGATGAACCGCGACGATGTCGATCTGGTGCAGTTCGTGAACGCCGTGACTCGACGAGGCGCGCACCGACGGCACGCTCGCCGAGATCGCCCAGCGGTGGCTGGTGGAAACCGGCGCGCTCGACGCCGGCGACGTCCCACCGGTACCGGAGCCCGACTACACCAGGGAGCTTCCGTGAGCGGACGTCGTGGAGTGAAGGAGAGCCTGCCCGCCGTGCTGGCGCAATGGGACGACTGGCTGTCGACGGCCACCGACCGGCTGATGAGCCTCGACGAGCGCGTGATCGCGGCAGGCGACGGCCTGCCGGATCCCGCACAGGCCCAGCTCGACATGGCCGCAGCATTCCTGTGCCGCAAGGCGATCGGTGCCCGCATCGACGAGATCCGTGCTGACCCGTCGCAGGCGGTGGTGCTCAGCGCCCGCATCGTGACCGACGATCGTGGAGCAGAGGTGGCAGGCGATCTCACCACGGCAGCCTCATTGCTCGGCGGCGTGCTCGACCGGGTCGAGCGCATCGTCGCCGCGGCCGAGGCGGCACACCACGGCCTGGCCACCGATCGCACCTCGGCCTCCGCCGACCTCGCGATCGCGGAACGTCTCGCTCGCGACCTCGGTCACTACGTGCAGCGCGCCGCGGCGGCACGAACCCGTGCCGACGCCGCAGGGGGGTCGTCGACCGAGTGGCGTGGGATCGCGGTCGAGGCGGCCGCGTTGCGGACCGAGCTGGAACGCATCGATGCCGCCCGGCGCACGTCGTTCGAGCGATGGCGTGCGCTGCCCGCCGAGTTCGAAGCGCTCCGCGCCCGTGAGGCCGAGGTGCGCGAGCTCGTCGGCAACGTTCGCTCGAAGGTGTCGCCGGTGCCGGTACTGGCCGTGCCGTCGGTGGATGCGCTTGCCGCGGTGCGTCCCGTGGAGGAACTCGAGGCGATGCCGTGGCCGGCCGCGCGAGCTGCGATGGAACCGTTGCTGCTACGCGTCGACCGGCTCGAGTCGGCGTTCGACGAGATCGCGAGTCGGTACGGGTCGGTACTCGAGCGGCGCAACGAGCTGCGCGGCCTGTTGCACGCCTTCCGCGACAAGGCTGGCGGCTCGGGTCTTGCGGAGGACGCGGCGCTCGAGCCGTTGCTGCGCGACGCCGAGCAGCAGTTGTGGTCGGCGCCGTGCGACGTGGAGGCAGCAGCTGTTCTGGTGCAGCAGTACACCGATGCCGTGAACGCAGCCATCGCAGCGCGGACGGACACGTCCACCCGCAACCGTCACGTCCGAGACGCGCGAGGGGGAACCCGCTGATGCGCTGCTCGCAGCCCGGGTGCGCCGGCACGGTGGTCGACGGCTACTGCGACGTGTGCGGCATGGCTGCCGCGAGTGCCGCGCTCTCGGGAACCCCGGAGTCCACGTCGGCCCCTGGAGCGACGACGTCGTCGGGTGCTCCGTCGTCGACGCGCACCGGTGCCGCCTCGGCGCGGGTGAGCACCGTCACGAACCGACTCGGTCAGGTGCCGCTCGGCTCTGCCAGAACGGTCAGTGGCAGCAGGCCCACGCGCCGGCTCGGTCTGCGTGCCGGAGCGTCTCGGCTCGGCGCCGGTCTGATCGATGTCCCGTCGGTGCCGATCCTCGATCCACGTCAGGCGCTCATGGACCCGCCCGCGGTCGCTGAGGACAAGCGGTTCTGCTCGGTGTGCCAGTCGGCCGTCGGTCGTGCCCGCGACGGGTCGCCAGGTCGGTCGAAGGGCTTCTGCCCGAAGTGCCGTACGCCGTTCGACTTCGATCCGAAGCTGACGGCGGGAACGCTCCTCGGTGGTCAGTACGAGATCGTCGGCTGTCTCGCGCATGGCGGCATGGGCTGGATCTACCTCGCCCGCGACCGCAACGTCAACGACCGCTGGGTGGTGGTGAAGGGCCTGCTCAACGCGGGCGATCCGGACGCGTTCCGTGCGGCGGTGGCGGAGAAGCAGTTCCTCGCCGAGGTGGAGCACCCGATCATCGTCGAGATCTACAACTTCGTCGCGGCGCCCGACGGCGCCTCGTACATCGTGATGGAGTACGTCGGCGGGGAGTCGCTGAACAACTTGTTGAAGAGCCGGATGAAAGCGGCTGGCGGTCGCTTCTCGCCGATCCCGGTCGACCAGGCGCTCGCCTATGTGATCGAGGTGCTGCCTGCGTTCTCGTATCTGCACGGACTCGGTCTGTTGTACTGCGATTTCAAGCCGGCCAACGTGATCCAGGTGGGCGATGGCATCAAGCTGATCGACCTCGGCGGGGTGCGCCGCATCGACGACGACGTGTCGCCGATCTACGGCACCGTCGGCTTCCAGGCGCCCGAGGTGCCCTCGGCCGGCACGTCGATCCCCAGTGACATCTACACGATCGCGCGCACGATCGCCGTGCTCGTGTTCGAGTTCCGGGGGTATCAGAACCAGTTCGCCGACTCGCTCCCGTCACCCGACGACGTCGCCCTCTTCGCCGAGCACGACTCGCTCTACCGCCTGCTGCTGCGAGCCACTGCTCCTCGCGCCGAGGACCGGTTCCAGAGCGCCGAGGAGATGCGTTTGCAGCTGCTCGGGGTGCTTCGCGAGGTGTCAGCCGCTGCCTCGGGCGCAGTGACTCGCAGCATCCCCTCGACGGTGTTCGAGACGCCAACCGTGTCCGGCGATCGTCTCGACTGGAACGACCTCCCCCATCTGCTGGCCGACCCCGACGATCAGAATGCAACGTGGTTGGAGGCGATCACCACCGATGACCCCGTGCAGCGCCGCGAGTTGCTGGCGGCCGCTCCGAGCTCGTCGCCGATGGTGTCGATCGAGCGTGCGTACGCTTCGTTGGCCCTCGGAGACGCAGCAGCCGCATGGAAGGCAGCCGACGAGGTGCTCGCCGCCGATCCGTGGGACTGGCGTGGCGTCTGGATGCAAGGTCTCGTCGCGCTGTTCAACGGTCATCCCGGCGATGCAGTCGGCGCGTTCAACACGGTGTACGGCACGCTGCCCGGCGAACTGGCCCCGAAGCTGGCGCTCGCCCGAGCGTGTGAGCTGTCGGGCGATCTCGACGTCGCCGACCGCCTGTACGGGGTGTGCGCCCGCACCGATGCCGCGTACGTGGCACCGGCCCTGTTCGGACGTGCCCGTGTGGCGTCTGCTGCCGAGCGGACCACCGATGCCCTCGCCGCACTCGACCAGATCCCCGCCACGAGCCGTGCGTTCGGCGAGTCGCGCCGCAAGCGAGCGATGTTGCTCGCTGCGGCGCCTGAGGAGCGACGTACTCTGCAGACGCTCGATGCTGCAGCGGCCGAGCTCGCCCAAGCCACGATCGAGCCGCGAGAGCGGGCCTCGCTGAAGATCGACATCTTGTCGGCCGCACTTGCCGAGGTGCTGGAAGACGGTCCGGTGTCCGGGGCGTTCGTCGGCGGTGTGGCCGCCCGGGAGGCCGACCTGCGCTCAGGGTTGGAGCAGGCCTACCGCGACGCGGCATCGCTCGAGCCCGATCGGGGCCGACGGGTCCAGCTCGTCGATCAGGCCAACCGAGTGCGCGTGCGGACGCTCACGTGACCTGTCCGAACTGCGGCGAGGCGCATCGTCGCAGGTGATGCGTTCTGCGAGGCGTGTGGTGGCGAGTTGGTGCCCGGTGGTCGAGTCCGTGCCCGGTGGCGAGTTGGTGCCCGGTGTCGGAGTCGGTGCCTCGGCATCGACCCCCGGCCATGACCGCACTCACCTCCTGCAGCCAGGGCCCGGCACCGGTGTCGACACGTCGCTGCCGTGTGTCGCCTGTGGTGCAGCGGTTGACGACGATGGCTTCTGCTCCGTGTGCGGACAACGAGCGCGCACTCGGCGCGAGCACTGGACCGAGACCCATGGCACGGCGCCCGGCATCAGGATCGGCGCCGTCTGCGACAAGGGCATCGAGCATGCCCGCAACGAGGACGCGATGGCCACCACGATCACTGCGGGAGGACGGGCAGTTGTCGTCGTGTGTGACGGCGTCACCACCGCGCCCGACAGCGACCGTGCCAGCCTTGCGGCGTCCGCAGCTGCGTGTGAGGTGCTGGCCGCTGCGCCGCCGAGCGCCGGCAGCTTCGCCGCGCGGCTGAGCGCGTGGGAGCCGGTGCTCGTCGCCGCCTGTCGTGCCGCGAACGCTGAGACCGTGGCGATCGCCCGCATGCTCGGTGATCCACCGGAGCCGCCCTCGTGCACGTTCGTCGCGTCGGTCGTGGAGGGCGATCTGATCAGCACCGCATGGTGTGGGGATTCACGCGCCTACTGGTTGCCCGACGTCACGTCCCCGACCGCTGACGGCGAGCAGCTCACACTCGATCACTCGCTCGGCACCGAGATGATCCGCGCCGGGATGACGCGCGAGCAGGCCGAGGCCGATCCGACCTGCCACACGATCACCCGCTGGCTGGGCGCCGACTCGGTCGATGCCACACCGGAGTTCCACGCGATGCGGATCGAACAGCCGGGATGGCTGCTCGTGTGCAGCGACGGAATGTGGAACTACGCCTCGACACCGGGCGAGCTGCGCGATCTGGTCGCCAGGGCGGTGGCCGACGGGGCCACAACGGCCACTGCGATCGCCGAGTCGTTGACGGCGTTCGGCAACGAACAGGGCGGCCACGACAACATCACCGTCGCACTCGTGCGCGTGTGCGCCCGCCATGCAGGCCAGCCCACCCGCATCGGCCTGACCGATTATCCTGAGCGTCCAGCACGCTTGCCCGAAGGGAGTGGTACGTGGCCGAGTTCCGCGCCGAGGTGTTCCAGAACGAGTACCTGAGCGATGGTGCCACCGACGTGCACGGGGTGGTGTCCGTCACCGTGTCGGGTGCAGGCGTCGCAGGACAGTCGAGTGGTACCGAGGCGGCCGAGATCATCATCGTCGACACCTCCGGTTCGATGGACATGCCGCCGGCCAAGATCGCTGCGGCGCGTCGGGCGGCCAAGGTGGCCATCGAGGAGATCGTCGACGGCACGTGGTTCGCTGTGCTGTCCGGGCACACCGTGGCCCAGATGGTGTACCCCCAGCACCCAGGCCTGGCGAAGATGACCGATGTGACGCGCCGTGATGCGAGCGAGGCGGTCGGGCGGCTGCGCAGTGGCGGTGCCACGGCGATCGGCGCCTGGATCGCGGCGGCGACCGAGTTGTTCCAGCAGGCGCCCGCCGGGCAGCGCCATGCGATCCTGCTCACCGACGGCAAGATCGAAGGCGAGCCGGATGGCGCGCTCGATGCCGCCCTGATCAACGCCCGCGGCAAGTTCCAGTGCGACTGCCGTGGCATCGGGAGCGACTGGGTGGTCGAGGAGCTGCGCGCGATCGCCACGGCACTGCTCGGCACCGTCGACATCGTCGCCGAGCCCGCCGACCTCGAAGCCGACTTCGAGGAGATGATGCGCAGTGCGATGAGCCGTGGCGTCGCCGACGCCCGCTTGCGCGTGTGGGCGCCGCAGGGGAGCGAGGTGCTGTTCGTGCGCCAGGTGGCACCGCAGGTGGATGACCTGACGTCTCGCGCCGAACGGATCAGCCCGCTCGTTGTCGAGTTCCCGACGGGTGCGTGGAGCGACGAGTCACGCGACTACCACGTCGCTGTCCGCGTGCCGTCGGCTCCGGTGGGCAACGAGCGTCTCGCGGCGCGGGTCGAGATGGTGGTGGACGACCAGGTGGTGGCCAAGGGTCTGGTGAAGGCGATCTGGAGCGGCGACACCAACCTCACCACTCGCATCGATCCGGCGGTCGCCCACTACACGGGTCAGGCGCAGCTCGCCGACGTGATCCAACGCGGCCTCGCTGCCAAGGCGTCGGGGGATGAACGCACCGCCACCGTGCTGCTCGGTGAGGCAGCCAAGCTCGCCCACGACTCGGGCAACGAGGACACCACCCGTCTGTTGAACAAGGTCGTGGACGTCGTCGATGTCGAAGCAGGCACCGTGCGGTTGAAGCAGCAGGTGGCCAAGAGCGATGAAATGGCACTCGACACCCGCAGCACGAAGACCACGCGGATCCGTCGCGAGCCATGAGCACCGGAGGAGCCAGCTGCCCGAACGGTCACGCATCGGGTGATCCGGAGTGGTGCGACACGTGTGGTGCACCGATGGCGGGGCCGAGTGCGGCAGCGGTCGCCGCGGCACCGTCGCCCTCGCCGCACCAGGTTCCATCGAGTGCTGCGATCGCCCCGGTGTCCTGCCCGCACTGCGACGCGATGAATGCCGCCGACAACCTCTTCTGTGAGTCGTGCGGCTATGACTTCACCACGGGCCAGGCGCCTGAGCCGGCTGTGGCGGCCGTGGCACCGGTCAGCCCGACTGATGATCCATCGGCTGCAGCGGCCACCGTCGAACCGTTGACGGCGGTCGGTTGGGTGGTGATCGTCGAGGTCGATCCAGCGTGGCACGCGATCAAGGGCGAACTGGCCGACCGCGCGCTTCCGTCACCGTCGACGAGCACCGTGCGCGTTGTTCCAGCATGCGTCGCTCATCGGTCGTACGAGCCAGTCGCGCGGGCTTCGCCCGGAAGTTGCCCTCGACACCGACACTGCCGTCTCCCGCCGTCACGCCCAGTTGCTGGTCGAAGGCGACACCCTGAGCGTGGTCGACCTGTCGTCGACCAACGGCACCTACGTCGTCGGCCAGGGCGAGGCACCCACCGAAGACGTCATCCCACTTGCGTCCGGGGTGCCAGCGGCGCTCGACGACGGCGACCAGGTCTTCGTCGGCGCCTGGTCACGGCTCACCGTCCGCCGCACCTGACCGCCCTTCTCGCCGTGTCGAGTTCGCTCGACATCAGCGCAGGTCACCGTCAAGGTGTGTGTTCGGTGTGAGTTCGTCCAAGACCTGTCAAAGGTCACTGTGTGGTTGCCGGACAGATGCTTACGGTTGGTCGCATGGACACGATCTCTGGCATCCCCGCTCATCCGCTCTTCGTACACATCCCGGCGGTGCTCCTCCCGCTCGCCGCGATCCTGGCGCTCATCATGCTGATCAAGCAGGCCTGGTTCGACCGCTACAAGTGGGTGCTGTTGGCGACCGCTGGCCTCGGAGCACTCGGCGCGATCCTCGCCGCGAGCTCGGGCGAGTCGCTCGAGGAGAGCATCGAAAAGGCCGAAGGCGCCCAGCGGGCCATCCGCGAGCACGCCGAGGCCGGCGAGACCGCTCGACTGTTCGGCATCGTCTTCTTCGTCGTCGTCGCTGCCTGGATCTTCGTGCCGATGTTCCTCGCTCGCCGCAGGGGCGGATCGGGTTCGACCATCGATGGGGCCACAGGTACTCCCGCACAGCCGAAGTGGATGCGTCCGGTCATCGCCGGTCTCGTCGTGCTGAGCGCCGGCGCTGCCACCATCACGGTCATCGATGCCGGCCACAGCGGTGCGACGTCGGTGTGGGAAGAAGAGGGCGACGACTGAGCCACGTCGTTCCCGGAGACGACCGAACCATCCCGACCGAACCATCCCGACCGAACCATCCCGGGCGAGCCATCCCGGGCGAGCCATCGAGGTCGAAGCGGGGTGCCACCAGTGGGCACCCAGTCGCGTTCAGACGCCTTCGAAGTTGAGCAATGCGTTCTCCACCACTTCACCGAGGGCAGGGTGGATGTAGTACTGGCCCCTCGCCATCTCGTCGATCGTGCGGCCGTAGCGAATGCCTTGGATCAACTGCTGGATGAGGCTCGATGCGTGCGGGCCGATGATGTGGGCGCCGACGAGGCACCGGGTGCTGCGGTCCGCGATCAACTTGCAGAAGCTCGTCGTGTCCTCGAGCGCCCAGCCGTAGGCGACGTCGGCGTACTGCTGCGTGGCGACCATCACGTCGATGCCTGCTGCACGGGCCTCGTGCTCGGTGAACCCGACGCCCGCGATCTGTGGGTTGGTGAACACCGCATGAGGAACGGCCCGGTAGTCGTTCGTGCGAAGGACATCAGGACCGAGGATGTTGTGCGCGACAGTCTTGGCTTCGTGGTTCGCGACGTGCTTGAGCTGGAACGGCGAGCTGATGTCGCCGAGTGCCCACACGCCGGGGACCGATGTGGCTCCGGTCTCGTCGACGACGATGCGACCATCGGGGTGAAGGGCGAGACCGCCGGCTGCTGCATCGATGGCGTCGCTGTTGGGCACGCGTCCGGTTGCCACCAGGATGTCGCTGCCCTCGAGCACGCTGCCGTCGCGCAGGGTGAGGCGGACGCGGTCGCCGTGACGTTCGACCCTGTCGACGGTGGTGCCGAGCCGGAGGTCGAAGCGCTTCTCGAACGCTGTGGTGATGGCCCGACTGACGTCGTGGTCCTCGGCACGGAGCAGTTGCTGTCCTCGCTGCACGATCGTGACCGACGAACCGAACGAGCCGAACACGTGGGCGAGCTCGCATGCGATGAAGCCACCGCCGAGCACGATCAGGTGCTCGGGCACCGTGTCGACTCGCATGATGTCGTCGCTCGTGCGAAAGCCGACATCGGCGAGGCCGGCGATGTCGGGGATCATCGGCCGGGCGCCGGCGGCGATCACGATCTGGCGCGCTTCGATCCGGTTCACGCCCGTTGGCGTGGTGACCTCCATCCGGCGCTCGCCGACGAAGCGCCCGCGACCGCCGTGCACGGTGATGTTCGGGCATTCGTCGGTGCGGTACCTCTCGCCCCCGGCGGCGATCGGGTCGATGCGACCGAACACGCGGTCGCGGATGTCGAGCCACCGGACGCCGTCGACGCGTGCATCGACACCCAGGCGCGCCGAGTGCTCCACTGAGTGCACGATGTCGGCAGCGTGCACGAGCATCTTCGTCGGGATGCACCCACGATTGAGACAGGTGCCGCCGAACACCCATTCCTCGACCATGGCGATCTTCCAGTCGTCGATCGCGGGGGTGACGATCGAGTTGCCGCTGCCGGCACCGACGATGATCAGGTCGTACTGCTCAAAAGGTTGCTGCTCGAGGGCCTTGTCCATACGGGCGGTCACGGTACCCGGACGGGAGGCTCCGAGGTCACGGCGTTCCACATCGCCTCGTCGGGAGCTCCGATCATGGCCCGGTAGACGGGCTCGGGGTACACGAGATGCGGCTTGGTGGCGTCGTGGGCCGGCTGGCACACGGGTTCAGCGGGCCGCTGGTACTCGGCGGGTGAGGTGTAACGGGCAAGATCCTCGGCGGAGATGCCGGCCAGTTCCTGCACCTCCGGGTCGATCCACGCTCGCTGGTCGATCGCTCCACCGGTGGCCACCTCCAGCGCCAATCCCTCGGGACCTGCGAAGTACATGCTCTGGCACATGCCGTGGTTCATCGGGCCGATCACCGGCACACCCCGGCTGCGGATGCGGTCGCGCATCGCGTAGAGGTCGTCGAGCGTGTCGACGTTGAACGCCAGGTGCTGCATGGTCCCAGCGGTCACCTGTCCACCTGCGTTGCCCGCGTGGGTGACGCCGAGGATCTGCTCGTCGGGATTGTCGGGGTGCTGCTGGAACGCGATGTAGCACTCGGGACTCAGCTCCACGAACGCGTGGAACGTGTTCGCCACCCCGTGCATCCAGTAGAGGGCTTTGAGCTCGCCGCCCAGCACATCGGTGAAGAACTCGATCTGGCCCTTGATGTCGCGAGTCGCGATCGCGAGATGATTGATGCCGTTGGGGTGCAGTGCCATGGAGCGAGCGTAAACGGCACGGCCGTGGCTGCGATCAGCGAGCAGGGACCACGATCTCGTGGCGATGCAGTTCGGCGTGCACGGCGTGTGGGTCGCCGACGAACTGGGCAGCAGTGATCCGGTACGTGCCACCTTCGGTCAGCCACGTGCCGCCGATGCGCACGTCGAGCTGGCGCAGATCGAGCCGCGCAGTCGCGACGATGGATGTGCGAGCCGGCACGTGCACTCGGGCGAAGCCGACGAGGCGCTCCACCGGCCGCTCGTGGTGCGAGTGGGGGACACCTGCATAGAACTGCACGACAGCGTCGGCGTCGACGTCACCGGTGTTGGTCACCGTCACCTGGGCGCCCGTGCCGTCGACCTCCACCGCAAGGGTGCGGAGCGAGAACGTGGTGTACGAGAGCCCGAACCCGAACGGGTAGGCGGCCTGGTGCCCGTCACGGGTGAGCTTCCAGTGGCCGTGCCACAGGTCGTAGACCTCGGTCTCGGCATCGGGATCCCAGTGGGGGAGGTGCGACTCGTCGTTCGGGATGCTGAACGGGAGGTGACCGCTCGGCACCACGTGGCCCAACAGCACGTCGGCAAGCGCGTGCCCGCCCTCCATGCCCGGGTACCAGAGCAGCACGATCGCCGGCACCTCGTGGCGCCACGGATCCATCACCGTCGCGCTGCCGCCCATCACCACCACGACCGTGTTCGGGTTCGCCGCAACCGCCGAGCGAACGAGCGCTTCGTCATCGCTCGACAGTCGAAGGCTGCGACGGTCGCCGCCCGGAGCGAAGCCACTCTCGTCGAGACCGGTGATCTCCTCGACCGGCACGGGGACCGGCACGGGGGCCGGCGCCGCCGCGGACTCATGCGGTGTGAGCGCGGCGATGGCGTCGCGGTCGGCGTCGCTCATCGGCGGGAACATCGTGCCCATCAACCCGGCCGTGCCGGCGGCGTCGATGTACTCGCCCTCGTCGGCGTGCGTGCATCCCACCACCACGATCGCCACGTCTGCGCCTTCGGCGATCGAGGCGTCGAGGTCGCTGTGGTCGACGACCGCGTGGGGAAGTGCCGCGCGCAGTCCCATGAGGGGCGTCACCACGTCGGTCACCACCACATCGCTCGATCCCTTGTCGCCGAGGTTCTTCGTCGCTGCGAGTCTGCCGATGACCGCCACACGGTGAAGCTCATCGGCTGCCAACGGCAACACGCCGTCGTTACGCAGCAGCACGATCGACCGCTGTGACGCCTCGCGGGCCAGCGCACGGTGCAAGGGGCTCGCGGCGATCGAGGCATCGACGGTGCGAGAGGTGATCGGATGGAATCGCAGCAGGGTCGACACGATGCGTTCCACTGCGGCGTCGACGTCGGTCTCCGCCAGCCGACCGTCGGCAACCGCGTCGGCGAGCACCATCGCCCGCTGCTGCCGGAACGGCATCTCGACATCCAGCCCTGCGCGGACGCTCTGGACCGCGTCGCGCAGGCCGAAGATGAAGTCGCTCGTGACGAAACCGTCGAAGCCCCACTCGCCACGGAGGATGTCGGTGAGCAGCTCGGCGTTCTCGCCGCAGAACGCGCCGTTCACCGAGTTGTACACGCTCATCACACTGGCGACGCCACCTTCCACGATGCGGCGGAAGTGGGGGAGGTACACCTCGTGCAACGACCGGTCGTCGGCCTGCACGTCCACCTTGAACCGTGCGTTCTCCATCGAGTTGAGCGCGTAGTGCTTCACACACGCCATCACATGCTGTTGCGCGCCAGAGGCAAGGGCGTGGCCCATCTCGCCGACGAGGTACGGCTCTTCGCCATAGCCCTCTTGCGCCCGTCCCCACCCCGGATGGCGCAGCAGGTTCACGCACACGCCGCCGTAGTAGGTGGCGCCGACGGTTCGGAGTTCGGCGCCGATCGCCTCGCCGATGCGACGCTCGAGATCGACGTCCCACGACGCTGCTCTCGCCATGCTGACGGGGAAGCACGTCTTGGGGCCGATCACGCAGCCTCGCGGGCCGTCGCTGAAGTGGAGCCCAGGGATGCCGAGGCGCTCCACCACCGCGGCAGGGAAGGTGTGGGCGTGATAGCCGCCCTGCATCATGTCGAACAGCCCGGGCCACGCCTCGAGGTCGCCGTCGAGGCACCAGAGCTTCTCGTCGATCGTCAGACGCGCGACGAGTGCGCTGGCCTCGTCGCGGGCGGTGGTGGTGCCGGCGGTGACGCGGTCGGCAGCCTGCTCGAACGGTGTGCTCATGATCCGAACGTACCGCCCTCGCCCGGTGCGTGACGGGGCCAGGGATGCGCCGCCTCGTAACGGGCCGCCGCCGCGAGGACGAGGTCCTCGCGATGGCGGGGGCCGATCACCTGAAGTCCGATCGGCAGCCCGTCGGCGGTGACGCCGGCCGGCACGCTCATCGCCGGGAGGTTCACCAAGTTGGCGAGCATGCCGTGGATCACCGACATGCCGCCGTGCACCGGCCGTCCGGCGACCATGGTGGGCATCGGGCCCTCGGCGGCGAACGCCGGCATGCAGATCATCGGGGTCAACAACAGGTCGACACGATCGAACACGCCCGCGATCTGATGGACCAGGGCACGCCGGCGCTCCTCGGTGCGACCGATCTCGGGCGCGGTGATGTGAGGCGCGCGACGCCAGCCGGGTGCGACGAGCGGATCGAGGTCATCGGTGTGGTGCTGCCAGAGCTCGGGGTCGATGCCCACGAACATGTCGACCACCTCGAAGCGGGAGTAGGTGCCGATGTAGTCGCGCAGTGCGACCTCGGCATCGAACAGCGTCGTGCCCGCTGCCTCGGCGAAGCGTTGCGCTGCTCGCTCGCAGATCCCGCGCACCTCGGGCTCGACGATCGAGAAGCCGAGGTCGAGTGACCAGCCGATGCGCAGAGTCGTCGTGTCGGTGCTGTCGAGCGCGTCGACGTAGCTGAGGCCCGGTGCGGGCAGGCTGGTGCGATCGAGCGGGTGGTGCCCGGCGGTGAGGTCGAGCAGGAGCGCCGTGTCGGCCACGGTGGTGGCGAGCGCGAAGTTCACCGCGTTCTGTGCCTGGTGGGTCACGCCGAACGTCGGAACTCGACCGTACGTGGGCTTCAACCCTGGGAGTCCGGTGAATGCCGCAGGCGTGCGAATTGAGCCGCCACCGTCGCTCGCGGTGCAGAACGGCACCAGGCCGCCGGCGACCGCTGCGCTCGACCCGCCGCTCGAGCCACCCGGCGTGCGCGAGGTGTTCCACGGGTTGCGGGTGACACCCAATGCCGGACTCGCGGTGTACGCCCAGGCACCGAACTCCGGGGTCGCGGTCTTGCCCACGGGGATAGCACCGGCGGCGCGAAGCCTCGCCACGTGGAGGTCGTCGGTGGTGACCGGCGGCTGGCCTTGGTACCAGCGTGAGCCGCGGGTGGTAGGCATGCCCGCGCAGTCCTCGAGGTCCTTGACGCCGAACGGCACCCCGGCGAGCGGCCCCAGTTCGTCGACACGGCCGTTCGCCACGGCCTCGTCGACCGTCGCGGCGGCGGCCCTGGCCGAGTCGGGATCGAGGTGCACCCAGGCGTTGAGCGTCGGGTTCGCCCGGTCGATGCGGTCGAGGCAGTCGTCGAGCAGCTCTCGCGCTCCCAGCTCGCCCGTCCTGATCCGCCTCGCCGCCTCGATCACCGTGAACATGCCGCGACGGTACCCCCGCGCAACCTGTCCGTGAGCGAACGGCCGCGTCACACGGCGTCCGGCTCACGGACGCAGCGAGGTCAGCGGTGGGGAGGGATCTCGCCGGAGCCGCGGGGGATGAGGTCGCTCGCGACCACATCGCGGAACGGTGGGCCGATGAGGCCATCGAGTCGGGCGAACAACTGCTCGGCGGCCCGGCGGCCCAGGTCGAGTGGGTGTTGTGGCACCACTGTGATGCCGGGTTCCACTGCGGCGGCCATCTCCACCTCGTCGAAGCCGATCAACGCGATCTGGTGTTGCAGGCCCAACTCGTGCAGAGCATGCACCGCTCCGACGGTGACGAGGTTCTGGGCGGTGAACAACCCCGTCGGCGCGTCCTCTTGGTGCATCATCTCGAGCACCTTTTCGTGCCACTGCTCGACCGCGAAGTGCCCGCACAGCATGCGGTCGCCGCGGAGCCGGTGCCCTGCGTCGGTCATCGCTCGTTGATAGCCGCGGAGGCGGCAGCCGGCAGAGAAGACGCTCGGGTCGTCGCCGAGGAACGCGATGTCGGTGTGTCCGTGGTGGAGCAGGTGCTGCGTGGCGCGCACCGCGCCACCCTCGTGGTCGCTGCGCACGAGGTCGAACGTCGGTGGTTCGGGTTCGAGGTCGAGGAACACGACGGGCAGGCCACGAGCGATCTCATCGAAGATCGGTCCGCCGCCTGGATCGGATGACACAACCAAGAGCCCGTCGACTCGCCGGGTGAGGAACGCCTCGATCAGTCTGTGCTCGCGTTGATGGTCGCCGTCGGTGCTCCCGGCGAGGACGAGGAAGCCCCGTCGACGAGCGACCTCTTCGATCCCACGCAGGATCGATGAGAAGAACGGGTTGGCGACGTCGACGAGGGCGAAGCCGATCACGCGAGTCGAGCCGCCTTGGCGGAGTCGTCGGGCGCGGTCATCGGGCCGGTAACCCAGGGCTTGGATCGCACCCTCGACGCGGCTCACGAGCTCGCTGCTCACGCCGGCTTCGGCGTTGATGACCCGTGAGACGGTCTTGAAGCTCACGTGGGCATGTTCGGCGACGTCACGCATGGTGGGCCGCCGCTGCTGTGGGCCAGTCATCCGTCCCCTTCGATCAACTGGATGCTCGGGAGATCTCTCCCTGCAACGAGTCATTGTTCATGGCTGTTGACAACGTTGTCAAGGCTGTTTACGATAACCCGACAACGTTGTCATTGGGCGACGTCAGATCCTGAGGGGGATTCTCATGCACTCAGCTCGTTCACGAGCCCGCGTCACCGGCGCGCGTCGACTGATGGTCGTTGCGACAGCGTCGGCGTTGATCATCAGCGCCTGCGGCGACGACGACAGCAGCGATGCTGCCGCCACGACCGAGGCGCCTGGCGCCGCCGCCACGACGGCCGCACCTTCCCACCGGCGGTGACGTCGGCGTCTCGCTGATCCTGAAGAACACCAGCAACCCGTTCTTCGTGTCGATGGCCGACTCGGCCCAGGCCGAGGCCGACGCGATCGGCGTCAGCCTCACGGTGGCCGCCGGCCAGGAAGACGGCGACACCGCCAGCCAGATCACTGCGATCGAGGCAGCCGTGGCGCGTGGTGACAAGGGCATCCTGATCACCCCGAGCGGGGACGCCGTCGTGCCGGCGCTCGACGCTGCCCGTGCCGCCGGCCTGCTCGTGATCGCACTCGACACACCGCCGAACCCGGCGACTGCGGTCGACATCACCTTCGCCACCGACAACTACCTCGCCGGTCAACTCATCGGCCAGTGGGCAGCCGCCCAACTCGACGGCAAGCCAGCCGTGATCGCCATGCTCGACCTCTTCAACGACCAGGTCGTGTCGGTCGACACCGCTCGCGACCAGGGCTTCCTGAACGGCATGGGCATCATCGACGCACTCGACCCGTCAGGCAACGGCAAGGAGCCTGCGACCGGCAGCTACAGCGGCGGCGACTACGAAGTGGTCTGCCACGAGCCGACCAACGGCGCCGTCGACGGTGGCAAGACCGCGATGGAGACATGCCTTGCAGCGAACCCCGACGTGAACGTCGTGTACACCATCAACGAGCCTGCGGCCCAGGGCGCCTACGACGCGCTCACGGCGGCAGGTTCGGCTGAAGGCGTCATCATCGTCTCGGTCGACGGTGGCTGCTCGCCCGGGCTCAAGCTCGTCGCCGAGGGCGTCATCGGCGCCACGGCCCAGCAGTACCCGGGCAAGATGGCCACGCTCGGCATGCAGGCCATCAAGCAGCTCGCCGATGGCGGCGCAGCACCCGCGGTGACGTCGGGTCTCGACTTCTTCAACACGGGCGTCGCGCTCGTCACCGATTCCGTCGTCGATGGCGTCGACAGCATCTCGGTGGCCGAGGGCGAGAAGATCTGTTGGGGCTGATCTCGTAGCGCCTCGCCGTGTCAGCTGCATGCGCTTGTACGGCGGACACGTGCGAGGAGGACATGATGGACGGGGTGGTCGGTGTACCGGCCACCCCGTCGTCGTCACCGGGCCGATCGATCTCGGTCCCAGGTGATTGCGGCTGACAGCAACAGTTCCGGGGGGAACACATGACGATCATCGATCCTGCGCCAACGGCTCCGCACGAGCCCGCTGATGGCGCGACGCTCCTGCGGGGCCCGACCGGGTTCCTCGACAGGATCCAACACGCGCTGCACCGGTACCCGGTACTCAGCCCCGCCTTCGTCCTGCTGATCTCGTGCGTGGTGTTCACGATCTTCGGTGAGGGGCGCTTCCAGCGCCCGGAGACGATCGGCATCATCCTGCAACAGACCGCAGTGCTTGCCACGCTTGCGATCGGTCAGACACTGATCATCCTCACCGCAGGCGTCGATCTGTCGGTGGGGACGGCGATGCTGCTCACTCACCTCGTGGTGGCCAAGGTGTTTCTCGACCACGGGGTGCCTGCGGTGTTGGCCCTGCTGATTGGCGCAGCCATCGGGGTGCTGCTCGGTGCCTTCCACGGTGGGCTGGTCACCAAGATCGGACTCCCACCGTTCATCGTCACGCTCGGCACGTTCTACATCTTCAACTCGTTGGGGCTGGTCTACAGCAAGGCTCAGACGATCTCGAAGGAGGATCTCGGGGGTCCCGACGGTCTGCTCCTGTGGACCGGCAAGGGCATCTCGATCGGTTCCATGCGCATCACGACCGGCGTGCTGCTGGCACTGCTGATGTACGCGGTCTTCGCCTATGTGCTGGCGAAGACGGCGTGGGGACGTCACGTGTACGCCACCGGCGACGACAAGGAGGCCGCCCGCCTCGCCGGCATCGACGTGGGACGCGTGTCTGATCAGTGTCTACATGGTGGCTGGGCTCGTCTACGCGATTGGTGGCTGGGTGCAACTCGGCCGCTCGTTGTCGGCCAGCAGCAATGCGGCCGCCGACATCAACCTCGAGACCATCACTGCGGTGGTGATCGGCGGCACCAGCCTCTTCGGTGGCCGGGGTCGCTTGTGGGGCACGCTGATCGGCGTGCTGATCGTCACCGTGTTCCGCATCGGCCTCAGCCTTGCCGGGGTCGATCCGTACTGGCAGAACTTCGCGATCGGGTCGCTGATCCTCATTGCCGTCGGCCTCGACCAGTGGATCCGGCGGGTGGCGTCATGACCGGCATCAGCACGAACGACGTCCTGCAGAACGACGCGCCGTCGCAACCTGTCCTGAGTGCCAGTGGGCTCGTGAAGCGCTTCGGCCGCGTCACCGCGCTCGACGGCTCCGATCTCGAGCTCTTTCCGGGCGAGGTGCTCGCGGTGATCGGCGACAACGGCGCCGGGAAGTCGTCGTTGATCAAGTGCTTGTCGGGTGCGATGGTGCCCGACGAGGGCTCGATCCATCTCGATGGCCGGGAGGTCACGTTCCGGCGGCCGCAGGATGCCCTGGCGTCCGGCATCGAGACCGTGTACCAGACGCTCGCCGTCGCACCGGCACTCGACATCGCGACGAACATGTATCTCGGCCGTGAACGTCGACGGCCGGGTGTGCTCGGATCGGTGTTGCGGATGATGGACACGGCGGGGATGCGCAGGGATGCGAAGCGCGGCACTCGACGACCTCGGCATCGGCACGTTGCAGGACATCACGCAGGCCGTCGAGACCCTCTCGGGAGGACAACGCCAGGCCGTCGCGGTCGCTCGTGCGGCGGCGTTCGGTTCGAAGGTCGTGATCCTCGACGAGCCCACTGCTGCATTGGGGGTCAGGGAATCAGGGCAAGTGCTCCAGTTGATCCGCGATCTCCGCGATCGTGGCTTGCCGGTGATCCTGATCAGCCACAACATGCCTCACGTCTTCGAGGTGGCCGACAGGATCCACATCCAACGCCTCGGCCGTCGGGCTGCGGTCGTCACGCCGCAGTCACATTCGATGGCAGAGGCCGTTGCGATCATGACCGGTGCTGCCACCGCCTGACCAAGAGCTGAGATCAGGAGGTGGTGGTCGCCCGCTGGAACTTGCTCATCAGATGGGGGCCGGCGATCACCGGCTCGTGCCTGGGTGACTCGCCCGGCGCCACGCAGGTGGCGATCACCTCGATGCGCGCGTCGACGTTCGCGTTGTGGAAGAAGGCCATGCTCTGCCGGCGCGACGGGCCGGCACCGGGCGGCGGCACCACGACCCGGTGGAGCGTCGAGCGCCATCGATCGTTCGTCCATCGCTGCAGCAGATCGCCGAGGTTCACGACGAACGCGCCATGCCGGGCCGGCACCGCAGTCCACCGATTCGTCGAGGGGTCGAGCACCTCCAACCCGCCTGGTGCATCGTCCTGACGGAGCACCGTGAGCGTGCCGTAGTCGGTGTGCGGGCCGGCACGCAGCTGGCCGGGCGTTGGCCTGTGTCCGTCGAGGTCGGGGTAGTCGAGGGCGCGTAGGGCTCCCGGCGCACGATCGACGTACGGTTCGAAGAAGTCGGCGTGCAGGTTCAGCGATGTGGCGATCAGTGCCAGCAGCCGGCGGGCGAGCGCATCCATGGCATCGAAGTAGGCGCGCAGCGCCGGTTCGAGCGTGGGCAGGGCAGGTGGCCACGGAGTGTCACCGAACGCCCATGTCGCCACGGGCACCGACCGATCGACGGCATCGCTGGCTCGCGGCCCCACGTTGAAGGTCTGCTTGAGGTCGGCGAGACCGGTGTCGACACCGAGCGAACGCTCGAGCGATTCGAACTCGAACGGCTGGTACCCGTAGGCGTCGGCTGAGTGGCGTCGAGCGGCTGCCATTCGATCGTCGAGCGGCAGGTCGAAGAAGCGTCGCGCCTCGGTCCATGCCCGTTCGATCACTCCGGTGTCCACCCCGTGGCCGACGATCTGGAAGAAGCCGACCGATTCGCCGGCCGACGCGATCTCATCCGCAGCCGCGGGAGAGCGGAGGTCGATCGTCGGGATCGCCATCAGCGTGGGCGGCCCGTGGGGCGAGGCTTGTCGATCCGCGGTGGGCGCGGTGGACGCGGCGAGCGCGGTGGGGGCGGTGGGGGCGGTGCCATCTGGTTCGTGTCGCGAGATGGGCGAGGTGCGCCAGGTGCGCCAGGTGCGTCGCGTGGGGCGCGTGAGGCGCGTGAGGGGCGTGGGGCCTCGCGGGGTGCATCCGATGCAACGGTGCCGAACGGGGGGACAGCCGCGCCACGAGATCTTCGCGGACGTGAGTACAACGCCTTCAGGTACGCACCCTCCGGGAAGCCGATCGGATGGTCGAGCGGGTGCTCGGCGCGCCGCTCCTCGTCGAGTTCGTAGCCGACGTGCGCGGCGCCGGCGTGGACGGCCCGGAGGAAGTCGGCCATCGGGACTCTGGCCGAGCACGAGGCGGACACGAGCAGGCCCCCGATCTCCACCAGCGGCGCCGACAGCTCGGCCAGTCGCTCATACGCCGTGATCGCCTTCTGCACCGACAGCGCATTGCGGGCGAACGACGGGGGATCGACCACGACGATGTCGAACCGCTTGCGCTCGGTTCCCAGCTTCTCGAGCGTGGCAAAGGCCTCGCCGACGATGGTCTCGTGGCGGCACGCGGCAACGAGCGGGCGGTCGATGTTGAGTTGCATGTTGCGCTGCGCGGCGGCGATCGCCTGTGGGCTGGAATCGATGCTCAGCACCGAACGCGCACCGCCCGCCGCGGCGTGCACCGAGAATCCGCCGTTGCACGAGAACACGTCGAGCACCCGGGCGCCGGCGGCTCGGGAACCCACCTCGATGCGGTTGTCGCGCTGGTCGAGGAAGTGACCGGTCTTCTGGCCGTGCACCACGTCGGCCTCGAAGCGGAGGCCATGCTCGAGGAACGGCGCCGGAGCAACGACGTCGGGTCCGATCAGCGACATGCCCTCGACCAGTCCGTGCAGTTCGGTGGAAGGAATCGAACGAGCGAGGCGCAGCACGATCGAGGCCACCGGCACGAGCTCGCGGATGATCGGCACGAGTGCCTGGAGGTGCGGCACCCACGCGCCGCTGTAGAGCTTGAGCACGGCCACGTGGCCGTAGCGGTCGAGCACCACGCCAGGCAGCCCGTCGTTCTCGCCGTGGATCACGCGGTATGCGGTGGTCGCGGGTTGGGCCGGATCGGTGGGGCTGATCAGGGCGCGACGTCGTTCGACGGCGGCGGCGATCGTGGCCCGAAACCAATCCGGATCGATCGCGACGGGTTTGCCCTGGTGGAGCACCTTCACCCGGATCGGCGACGACGGGTCGAACAGGCCGATCGCAACGAACTGGCGATCGTCATCGAAGACGACGGCGAGATCGCCGGCCGCACCCTCGTGGCTGACCGAGGTGATCGACCCGTCGAACAACCAGGGGTGGCCGCCACGCAGTCGTCGGACGGCGTCGGCCGTGGTCTTCACGGCAAGACGGCGCTCACCCGGGGTGGGCAGAAAGGACAGCACGGAGCGAGGAGCCATGCCTCCCATCGTGCCACGGTGGGTCCCGAACCAGGCAGAACCTGGTGCGGATCGGGCGCCAGGCACCCGAGGACCCAGCCGGGAAGCGATCGAAAACGGTCTTGATCCGCGTGGTCTCGAGCGAGATGCGGGGCTGCTGCAGCGTTCTGGTTGCGGCTTCGTGCGGTGGGTGCGGTGATGCGCGACCAGAACGCTTTCAGCGGGGCGCGGGGTGTGGAAAACCGTCAAGGCGAGCGCAGAGAGTGCCGATACCTCCTCAGTCACGGGTGTCGCCCGTCACCGAAGTGTCGTCGGCCGAGCGTCGACCAGCATCGACCGGGTGACGTCCGTAGACTCGACCAGTGAAGCCAATGGGGTCCCCCACCCCTGCACAGACGGGCCCGAACAGATGACCCTCCACCCAGATCCGACGGCATCGCTTCGCTGCGTGCTGATCGGCGCGGACAGCCTGCTCATCGAGTGCGGAGAGCTCCTGCGTTCCCGCGGCCACGAGGTCGTGGCGGTCGTGGCAGGCGCGCAGAAGGTGGCCGACTGGGGGCGTCGTCTCGGCCTGCCCGTGCACGATGCGGCGAGCACGAGCTGGGTCGAGGAGCTGCGGGGGACACCGTTCGATCATCTGTTCGCGATCACCCACCTGGCGATCCTTCCCGACGCGGCGCTGACGCTCGCGTCGCGTGGTTCGATCAACTTCCACGACGGTCCACTGCCCGCCTATGCCGGTCTCAACGCGCCTGCCTGGGCGCTGATCAACGGTGAGACCACGTATGGCATCTCGTGGCACGAGATCACCAGCGGCATCGACGAGGGCGACCTGCTCAAGCAGCAACTGTTCGACGTGTCCGCCGCCGAGACGTCGCTGTCGATCAACACCCGCAACTTCGAGACCGCGATCGACACCTTCGCCGAACTCGTCGACGAGCTCGCGACCGGTGCCGTGCAGCGCACGGCGCAGGATCTCTCCGCACCGCGCAGGACGTACAAGCGCAGCGACCGTCCGGCGGCGCTGTGCATCCTCGATTGGCGCCGGCCGGCAGTGGAGTTGGAGCGCCTCGTGCGCGCGCTCGATTTCGGTCGGTACGCGAACCCGCTCGGCTCGCCCACGTTGTGGACCGACGCAGTTGCGTTCGTGGTGAAGCGCGCCGAGTTGCGCGACGACGATCAGTCCGGTCAGTCCGGTCAGTCCGGTCAGTCCGGCGAGCCCGGTGAGGTGCTCGACGCAGACGACGAGCTCGTGATCGCCACCGGCGACGGTTCGATCGCGCTGGCCGCGTTCGAAACCCTGTCGGGCGACCAGATCTCCGCTGCCGACGTGGCCGTACGTCTCGGCCTGTCCGTCGGTTCGCGGTTGCCGCTGCTCGACGACACGAGAGCCTCCGGGCTGACCGAGCTGGGCGGACGCGTCGCGAAGGCAGAGCGCTTCTTCGAAGGCCGGCTCGGAGCGATCGAGCCCGTCGAGCTGCCCTGGGCATCCACTGCGACTGCCGAGCACGTCGCCCGGTACGTGTCCCTGCCTGTGACAGTGCCGTCAGCACTCACCGCCCGCTTCGGCGCGGATGCCTCCACCGCCGTCGTGGCCGCGTTCGCGACGGTGCTCGCCCGGCTGTCGGGCAAGCAGCAGTTCCACCTCGCGCTCACCACGCCCGACACCGTGTCGGTTGCAGCATCGGCTCCGTCGCTCGTGTCGAGCCAGGTGCCGATGTCGATCGACCTCGCCATCGAGCAGTCCACCGGTCCGGCCATCGCTGTCATCGCCGACGAGCTCGCCAACCTTTCGAGGCGTGGATCGTTCCTGCTCGATCTCGTGGGCCGCGACCCCGAACTGCGCAAGCGCCGAGAGCTCGCTGCCGGCACCATCGCTCCGATCGCGGTTCGTCTCGGTGGCGCGGCAAACCCCGTCGCTCCCGGAACCGTCGTCGAGCTCGTCGTGACGGACACCGAGGCTGCGGTGGTCATCGACGACGTCCTCGTGTCCCGCGGCGATGCCGACCTGTTCGTCGCGTGCTTCCAGGCGGTGCTCGACGCGGTGGCCATCCAGCCCGACACGCCACTGTCGCACGTCGACCTCCTCGGTGCTGGTCTGCGCACCCAGGTGCTCGAGTCGTGGAACCGGACCACGGTGCCGTTCCCGTCGCATGCGTGCATCCACGACCTGTTCGAGGAGCAGGTCGATCGCGCTCCCGACGTGGACGCCATGGTGTTCGAGGACCAGCACATCAGCTACCGAGACCTCGACGCACGCGCCAACCAACTCGCGGCACACCTGCGCACCCTCGGGATCGCCCCCGACTCGCTCGTGGGTGTGCACGTCGAGCGCGGCATCGAGCTGATGGTCGCCGTCCTCGGCGTGCACAAGGCCGGCGGCGCCTACGTACCGCTCGACCCCACGTACCCGCCCGACCGTCTCGAGCACATGATCCGCGACAGCGGGTGCAGCGCGATCATCACGCTCGGCCGGCTGGAGCACATCCTGCCGTTGCCTGAGGGCAGCACTGCCCAGGTGCTCCGCCTCGACACCGATTGGGCCGAGATCGCGCAGCAGTCCACCGAGCGCGTCCGTGCCGAGAGCGGCCCGACCGACCTGGCGTATTGCATCTACACCTCGGGCAGCACCGGCCTGCCGAAGGGCGTGCTGATCGAGCACCGCAACGCGGTCAACTTCTTCACCGGCATGGATGCGGTGGTCGCCCACGACCTGCCCGCCACGTGGTTCGCCGTCACCAGCCTCTCGTTCGACATCTCGGTGCTCGAACTGCTGTACACGCTCACCCGAGGCTTCAGCGTGGTGGTGTTCCTCGACCACGACAAGATCGGCGCCGACGAGTTCGATGCGTCAGAAGCCTTCGTCCCCGAGCACGGTGGCATGCCGATGGATTTCTCGCTCTTCTACTTCTCGGGCGATGCCGCCGAAGGGCACGGCAAGGGCAAGTACCGCCTGATGCTGGAAGGCGCGAAGTTCGCCGACACGCACGGCTTCAACGCGGTGTGGACACCTGAACGCCACTTCCACGCGTTCGGGGGTCTGTACCCTCACCCCGCCGTCGCCGGCGCCGCACTCGCAGCGATCACCGAGAACGTGCAGATCCGCTCCGGGTCGGTGGTGCTGCCGCTGCACCACCCGATCCGTGTTGCCGAGCAGTGGAGCATGGTCGACAACCTGTCGAACGGCCGTGTCGGTCTCTCGATCGCCTCTGGCTGGTGGCCGCGTGACTTCGTGATCATGCCGGAGAACTACGCGGAAGCGAAGAAGAACATGTTCCGCGACATCGAGAAGGTGCGCGCGTTGTGGCGGGGAGAGACGGTCACCTTCACCGGGGTGAACGGCGTCGAGGAGCACATCACCACGCTGCCTCGCCCGGTGCAGGCCGAGCTGCCCGTGTGGGTGACCACCGCGGGGAACCCCGACACCTTCATCGAAGCCGGCCGCATCGGTGCCAACGTGCTCACGCACCTCCTCGGCCAGTCGGTCGAGCAACTGGCACCGAAGCTCGATGCGTATCGCAAGGCACGCGCCGACGCCGGCTTCGATCCCGAGACGGGCATCGTCTCATTGATGCTGCACACCTTCATCGGCACCGACGACGACGAGGTCCGCGAGCTCGTACGCCAACCGCTGAAGGACTACCTCGGCACCTCGGTGTCGCTGGTCAAGGAGTACGCCTGGGCATTCCCGGCGTTCCAGCGTCCGCAGGGCTACGACATCTCCAACGATGACGACCTCATCGCGAGCCTCAGCCCCGAAGACACCGATGCGGTGCTCGAGTTCGCGTTCCTGCGCTACTACGAGACGAGTGGGCTGTTCGGCACGCCCGAGAGCTGCCAGCCGATGGTCGACAAGCTGAAGGGGATGGGCGTCAACGAGATCGGCTGCCTCATCGATTTCGGCGTCCCCACCGACACGGTGCTCGACAGCCTCGTGCGCCTCGACGAGGCGAAGAACATCGCCAACGCCCCGGCCCCGTCGCTCGCCACGGTCGTGCACCCCTCGAGCGCGCTCGATCTGTCGGCCGCCGCGCAGATGCGTCGCCATCAGGTGACCCACCTGCAGTGCACTCCGTCGATGGCCCGGATGTTCACGCTCGAAGACGACACCCGCGCCGCGTTGTCCGACGTGGCTCACCTGTACGTCGGTGGCGAGGCATTCCCGGTGCAGTTGGCCAAGGATCTCGTGGACAACTCCCGCACCGGCAACGTCACCAACATGTACGGCCCCACGGAGACCACGATCTGGTCGACCGCGTGGAAGCTGCAGGGTTCGCTCGATGTCATCCCGATCGGGACACCGATCGCGAACACGCGCATCTACATCCTCGACGCGAACCTGCAGCCGCTGCCTCCGGGCGTACCGGGTGATCTCTGGATCGGCGGCGAGGGGGTCGTGCGCGGATACCACCAGCGTCCGGAGCTGACGGCGGAGCGGTTCCTCGACGATCCATTCGTCGTCGGCGCTCGGATGTACCGCACGGGCGACCTCGCCAAGTGGCGTGCTGACGGCTCGGGGATCATCGACTTCCTGGGTCGCATCGACCACCAGGTGAAGATCCGCGGGTACCGCATCGAGCTCGGCGAGATCGAGGCTCGCCTCGGCCAGCACCCCGACGTGCGCGAGTGCGTCGTGGTCGTGCGCGAGGAGACGCCGGGCGACCAGCAGCTCGTCGGCTTCGTGTCGGCGAAGGACGGAACGCACCTGCAGCCGTCCGAGCTGAAGGACCACCTGCGCGTGAACCTTCCTGATCCGATGATCCCCGGGCACATCGTGGTGCTCGACGACCTTCCGCACACCCCGAATGGCAAGATCGACCGCAATGGGCTGCCGTCGCTCGCTGCGGTGCTCGGCCAGCGCGACGGCAGCGTCGTCGTGGCCGACGCGGAGAACGATCTCGAGCGCACGGTGCTCGACGTGTGGCGCGAGACCCTCGGCATGCACGCGATCGGTGTCGACGACAACTTCTTCGACATCGGTGGGCACTCGTTGCTCGTGGTGCGCATGCACCGCCGTCTGAAAGAAGTGCTCGAGCGGCAGATCCCGCTCACCGAGCTCTACCGGTTCCCGACGATCCGCACCTTCGCCAACTCGCTCACGTCCGACAGCTCGTCGGTGGCGCTCCAGCAGAGCGCCGACCGTGCGTCGCGTCGCCGCGAGCACATGGAGCGCCGGCGCGCCCGCGCTCGATGATCCCACCTCACACCACTCGACACACCACTCGACCGGAGTTCCTACGTGGCCAGTGACAACGACATCGCGATCGTCGGCATGGCGGTTCGCCTCCCCGGGGCGCAGTCGCCCGAGGAGTACTGGCACAACCTGCGCAACGGGGTGGAGAGCGTTCGCTTCTACACCGACGACGAGCTCCTCGCCGCCGGGGTGAAGCGTGACGCGCTCCTCCGCCCGAACTACGTGAAGGCCGGGGCACCACTCGATCGGATGGAGCACTTCGACGCGGAGTTCTTCGGCTTCTCGCCGAAGGAGGCGGCGATCATGGATCCGCAGCACCGTCAGTTCCTCGAGGCGTGCTGGGAGGCGCTGGAGGACTCTGGCCACGTGCCCGAGCGTTTCGACGGGGCCGTCGGGATCTTCGCTGGCTCGGGCATGGCCGCGTACTTCGCGCAGAACCTGATCACCAACCCGGAACTGGTGCGCAGCGTGGGCATGTTCCTGCTTCGCCACACCGGCAACGACAAGGACTTCCTGGCCACGCGAGCGAGCTACCTGCTCGACCTGCGCGGCCCTGCGATCAACGTGCAGACCGCGTGCTCCACCTCGCTGGTCGCGGCGCATCTCGCCGTGCAGCACCTGCTGTCGGGTGAGTGCGACATGGCGCTCGCCGGTGGCGTGACGATCGAGATCCCGCATCGCCGTGGCTACCACTACGAAGACGGCGAGATCCTCTCGCCCGATGGTCACTGCCGTGCGTTCGACCACCGCGCCGAGGGCACCGTGTTCGGCAGCGGCACCGGAGTGGTGGTGCTGCGCCGCCTGCAGGACGCGATCGACGACGGCGACCAGGTCTACGCAGTCATCAAGGGCACCGCGGTGAACAACGACGGCTCGCAGAAGGTGGGCTACCTCGCCCCGTCGGTCGATGGTCAGGCGGCCTGCATCGCAGAAGCGCTCGCCGTCGCCGACGTCGATGCCGAGACCGTCACCTACGTCGAGTGTCACGGCACCGGCACGGCGATGGGCGACCCGATCGAGGTGGCCGCGCTCACCCAGGCGTTCCGTGAGGGCACCGACAAGGTGGGTTTCTGCGGCCTCGGCAGCGTGAAGACCAACATCGGCCATCTCGACACCGCTGCCGGCGTCGCGAGTCTCGTGAAGGCCTCGCTCGCGCTCCAGCACGCCGAGATCCCGCCGACGTTGAACTACGAGGCGCCGAACCCGCGCATCGAGTTCGAGGACAGCCCGTTCTACGTGAACGACTCGCTGCGCGAGTGGAAGCCCGAGGTGGGCGTTCGTCGCGCCGGCGTGAACTCGCTCGGCGTGGGTGGCACGAACGCGTTCGCGATCCTCGAGGAACCGCCGGCGCGCACCAGTCGCCCGAGCACCAAGCCGTGGCAACTGATCGCGCTGTCGGGTCGCAACCGCGCCGCCCTCGACGGCAACGCCGCTCGCCTGGCCGCACACCTGAGGGCCCATCCCGAGCTCGACCTCGGCGACGTGGCGTACACGTTGTTGGAAGGCCGTCGCCACTTCACCGAGCGGCGCGTGGTCGTGGCCTCCGACCGCGACGAGGCGATCGCCTTGCTCGAGGGCAGCGAACCGCGTCGTCTGTACTCGCACACCGCCGCGAGCGAGCCGCAGAAGCTCGCATTCATGTTCCCCGGTGGCGGAGCGCAGTACCCGCGGATGGCGATCGACCTGTACACGAGCGAGCCCTCGTTCGCCGCCGACATCGACGCCGGCCTCGAGGTGCTGCGCGACGTGCACGACCTCGACCTGCGGCCCGATCTGTTCTGTGCGCCCGAGCGGCTCGCCGAGGCCCTCACCGCGCTCGAGCAGCCGTCGCTGCAGCTGCCGGCGATCTTCATCGTCGAGCACGCGCTCGCCAGACTGCTGATCAGCCGCGGCCTCCAGCCCACGGCGCTCATCGGCCACAGCGTCGGTGAGAACACCGCGGCCTGCGTCGCCGGCACGATGACGTTCCAGGACTGCCTCGGCCTCGTCGTGTTGCGTGGTCGTCTCATGGACCGCACCGCCGGCGGCATGCTCGCCGTGCCGCTCGCGGCCGAGCGAGCTGCAGCCGCTGTTGGACGAGTTCGGTCTCGATCTCGCCGCAGTCAACGCACCCGATCTGTGCGTCGCCTCGGGAGACGACGCCACGCTCGCCCGCTTGGAGGCGCGCCTCACCTCGATGGGCGTGGAGGCCCACAGGGTGAAGATCAACATCGCGGCCCACAGCCGCATGCTCGATCCGGTGATGGATGAGTTCGGCGCCTACCTGCGTTCGATCACGTTGTCGAAGCCGAAGATCGCGTGGGTGTCGAACCGCACCGGGACGTGGGTCACCGATGCCCAGGCCACCGATCCACAGTATTGGGTGGACCACCTGCGCGGGACGGTGCGCTTCGCCGATGGCGTCGCCACGCTGGCAGCGGAGCCGGGCCGCGTGTTCCTCGAGGTCGGTCCCGGCAAGACCCTGTCGTCGCTGGCGCGGATGAACCCAGCCGTGTCGGCACTACAGGCGTCGATCAACGTGCTCCGCCACGCCGACGAGTTGGTAGCTGACGACGCGTTCCTGCTCGGTGTCACGGGTCGTCTCTGGGCGGCCGGCGGTCAGCTCGACATCGCCGGACTGTTCGGAGGTGAACAGCGCCGACGCGTGTCGCTGCCCACATATGCGTTCCAGGGGCAGAAGTACTTCATCGATCCCGGCACCCGACAGGAGGGAGTGGCCGATCGCGGCGACGAACTCGTCGACAAAGAAGCCGATCCCTCGAAGTGGTTCTGGGAGCCGGTGTGGCGTCGTCGCGATGTGGAGGACCCGCTCGACGATCGCTTCACGCACCTGGTGTTCGCCGACGCAGTCGGCATCGCGGATCAACTCGTACCTCGTCTGCGCGCCGCCGGCCATCGCGTGATGGTGGTCCGCGCGGGCGACAGCTACGCGTGCGTCTCACCGGACGAGTACCGCCTCGCGCCCGAACAGGGACGTGATGGCTACGACCAGTTGCTGCGCGATCTCGCCCAGCACGATCGGATCCCCGATCGAGTGCTCCACCTCGCACTGTTGGCCCACGACGAGACCCACCGCGACGGATCGAGCTTCTTCCATCGCAACCAGGAGCTCGGCTTCTACAGCTTGCTGTTCCTGGCGCAGGCATGGTCGGCCGACGGCGTGAAGCGTCCGCTGCACGTGCTCGTCGCCACGGTGGGCACCCAGCGTGTGAACGATGGCGATCATGCCTGTTGGCCCGACCAGGCCACCGTGTTCGGACCGGCGATGGTGATGCCGCGAGAGCTGCAGGATGTGACGGTGTCAGTGCTCGACGTGTCGCCCGACGAGGTGGCTGCCGCCGTCGGTGTGCACCGCGGCTCGCCGGTGAAGCGGATCGCCCGCACCGCCGCGGCCAAGGCCGCGAATGCGGCGCTTCCCGTGACGGTCGGCAGCGTGGTGGATGCAATCGAGATCGAGGCGCGCGCTGTCGCTTCCGCTGATGTGGTGGCGGTTCGCGGCGGCCAACGCTGGGTCGCCGATGTTCGTCGGGCCAAGGTGTCTGTCGCCGGCCAGCTGCCGTTGCGCCAGGGTGGCGCCGTCTTGGTGACCGGTGGTCTCGGCGGCATCTCGCTCACCGTTGCCGGTCGTCTGGCCGAACGTCGGGGCGCCAAGCTCGTCCTGCTGTCACGATCGAGCCTGCCGCCGCGCGAACAGTGGGACGACGTGATCACCAAGCTCGGCGAGGGCCACGCGCTCAGCCGGCGCATTGCGTCGGTGCGCGCCCTCGAGGCGTCGGGTGGTCAGGTGGAGGTGATGGCGGGTGACGTCACCGACGTGGTGCGCATGCGCGAAGTGGTGGCCGAGATGCGCCGCCGCTTCGGTGGCATCCACGGCGTCGTGCACGCTGCCGGTGTCGTGAACGACGGGTTGATGGTCACCAAGCGCCAGGCCGAGGTGGAGGACGTGCTGTCACCCAAGGTGGCCGGCACGCTCGTGCTCGAGGAGGTGACCGCGGGCGACGATCTCGACCTGTTCGTGGTGTTCTCGTCGACGAGCACGGTCACCGCCCCGATGGGGCAGGTGGATTACGTGGCGGCGAATGCGTTCCTGAACGCCTTTGCCCAGTCTCGCCACGGCAGCCGTCGCACCAAGTTCCTTGCCCTCGACTGGGGCGTCTGGAACGAGGTCGGCATGGCCGCCGAGGCCGCACACAAGATGGTCACCGGTGGGACCGACGAGACCTCACCGTGCGCGCACCCGTGGTTCGCGCGAGCGGCGCGTCGCCGAGCGCGGAGCCCACGAGCTGTTCTCGTCCTGGAGCCCCGACACCGATTGGTGGCTGCACGACCACCGCACCGCCAACGGAGATGCGCTGATCCCCGGTGCGGGCTACCTCGAGATCGCTCGGGCAGCGCTCGCCGAGATCGGCGTCGATCGTGCATTCGAACTCCGCGAGCTCGTGTTCTTCCGGCCCCTGGCGATCGCGGACGGCGTCACCCGTGAAGTGCGCACTCGCCTCGTGCCGATCGACAACGGCTACTCGTTCGAACTGGCCGAGCGCGTCGAGATCGGCGGGCCGCGCACCGAGGGCACGACGGGCTCCCGTTCGGGTTGGCGTCGCACCGGCTCGGCGACGATCCTGCTGCTCGGCCTGCCCGAGACGCGCACGATCGACGTGGATGCGATCGAGGAGCGGTGCCCCAGTCGTGGTCCGCGTCACAGCAAGCAGGAAGAGCACCTTCGTTTCGGACCGCGCTGGCAGGTGGTGAGCCAGTCGCGCTTCGGCGCCGGCGAGGCAATCGCTCGGCTGCACCTGCCCGACGAGTTCCACGGCGACCTCGCGACGATCGGTCTGCACCCGGCGCTCGTCGACCTCGGCACCGGCTTTGCGATGGATCTGATCGACGGCTACACGGGTGATCGTCTGTGGGTGCCGATCGACTACGAGGTGATCGGTGTGCACGGGCACCTGCCCGCCGACGTGGTGGCCCATGTGCGGACTCACGGCGATCCGAGCGAAGCGAGCGGGTTCGCCCGCTTCGACGTCACGCTCGCGGACACCCACGGGCGCGTGCTCGTCGAGGTGCGCGAGTTCTCGATCAAGCGTCTCGACGGCGAGCTCGACCTCGAGCCCGGCGGCGCCGGATCCACCGCCGACGTCGACTTCGACCATGACGCGCAGAGCGATCGTCACCTGTCGAAGAGCGAGCTCGTCTTCCAGCACACCCTGCGCCAGGGCATCTTGCCCGCCGAGGGCGCCGATGCGTTCGAACGCGTCCTGTCCGCGTACAGCGGGGCGCAGGTGATCGTCAGTTCGGTCGAGCTGCCAGCACTCGTCGCCCAGACGGCTGCGGCTGCGTTAGCGCAGGCCAACCCGGTGGGCGGCGAGGACGGTGCGTCGTTCGCTCGACCCGATCTCGACAGCGAGTACGTCGCTCCTCGAGACGGCATCGAAGAAGCGCTCGTGGAGATGTGGCAGGAGCTGCTCGGCGTCAGCACCGTCGGGGTGCTCGACAGCTTCTTCGATCTCGGCGGCCACAGCTTGATCGCCGTGCGCCTGTTCTCGAAGGTCCGCAAGCAGTTCAGCGTCGACTTCCCGATCTCGGTGCTGTTCGAAGCGCCGACGATCGAGGCCTGTGCCGACCTGATCCGGGCCGCGATCGGCACCAGAGCCGGAGACGGCGAGGCGACAGGTGAGGTGACCGTCACCGAGCGGCCGCGGTTCACGTTCCTCGTGCCGATGCACACCGGCGGGGGCGGGCCCAACCTGCCGTTCTTCCTCGTGGCCGGCATGTTCGGCAACGTGCTCAACCTGCGCCACCTCGCGAACCAGATCGGTGGCGACCGGCCGTTCTACGGCGTGCAAGCGCGTGGCCTCTACGGCGGCGATGTCCCGCACGAGACGTTCGAGGAGATGGCCACCGACTACCTGCAGGAGATCCGCACCGTGCAACCGCACGGCCCGTACCTGCTCGGTGGTTTCTCCGGTGGTGGCATCGCCGCGCTCGAGATGGCCCGGCAGCTGCGTGTAGCCGGCGAAGAGACGATTCTGTTGGTGATGCTCGACACCCCGCTGCCGCAAGGCCCCGAGCTGTCCAAGCGGGACAAGGTGCAGATGCACGTGCAGAACTTGAAGCAGGACGGCCTCCGCTACCCGATCGACTGGGTGAAGGGTCGTCTCGCTTGGCGGGAGGTGGCGCGGCGTCGCAAGCTCGGCATCATCGACGAGTCCTCCGATGGCGAGTTGCACTCCAGCGAGATCGAGGCAGCGTTCTACCGGGCGATCGCTCGCTATCAGGTGCGCCACCATCCGGGCACGATCAGCCTGTTCCGACCGAAGTTGAACCCGACGCACGTGTTCGGTGCGGACCGGATGATCAACCGCGACAAGCGCTTCATCTACGCCGACAACGGCTGGACCCCACACTGCGACCGGGTGGACGTGTACGAGATGCCCGGCGACCATGACTCGATGGTGCTCGAGCCGAACGTGCGGGTGTTGGCCGCCAGAATCCGCGAGCGGATCGTGGCCGCAGAGCACGCGGCGATGTCGCTGTCGGGGCGCGCGTCGGCCCCATGACGTCGTGCGCCACGACCTCGTGAACGACGTGAACGACGTGAACGACGTGCACGACGTGAACGACGTGCACGACGTGCACGACGTGCAGGCCTTGCAGGTGGCTGCACGAGAGATCGCCGCGGCGCTCGAGACACTGCACGTCTCGATCATCGAGGGGATCGTTCTCGTCGGCACGGCCGTCATCGATCCGGCCGATGAGGGTCGGCTGCATCCGCAGGAGGCGGCGATCATCTCGACGGCGGTTGCGAAGCGCCGGCGCGAGTTCGCATCGGGGCGTGCGCTGCTGCGCTCGTTGCTCGGCACGGACGAGTCGGTGACCGTGCTCACCTCGCGGGCGCCGCAGCTCCCCGTCGGCGTGGTGGCCAGCTTGGCCCACGACGACGAGATCGTGATCGCCGCAGTCAGCCGTGACCCGGCGGTGCGTTCGCTGGGAATCGACCTCGAACCCGTCGGAGCGGTCGACCACGAGGTGGCTGACGCCGTGCGGCGGCCCGAAGAGCGCCACCTCGACGCAACGCTCGTGTTCGTCGCCAAGGAGGCGATGTACAAGGCATGGAGCTCACAGGGTGGTCGGTTCCTGCGCCACGAGGACGTCGTCGTGACCGACACGGGCGGCGGCGGGTTCACCGCGCTCGTGGTCGACGACCAGCGATCGTTCACCGGCCGTTCAGCTGTCGTTGGCGGCAGGGTCGTGGCGCTCGTGGTCGACATCGGCCACGATGAACCCTGATGAGAATCCTCCTGACCAACGACGACGGCATCGACTCGATCGGATTGCATGTGCTCGCGCGAGCGATGCGACCGCACGGCGATGTCGTGATCATCGCCCCCGACCGGGAGTTCTCCGGCGCCGGCGCCGCGCTCGGTGCGCTGCACCTCATGGTGCCCGAGGTGTGCAAGCGCCACATCGACGGGATCGACGAGGCGTGGTCGGTGTCGGGTCCTCCGGCCCTGTGCGTGATGTTCGCCCGTCTGGGCGCATTCGGCGAGCCGTTCGACCTCATCGTCTCGGGGATCAATCCAGGTGCGAACGTCGGCCGGTCGGTGTACCACTCGGGCACTGTCGGGGCGTGCCTGAGCGGTCGCAACGGTGGCATCCCCGGCGTGGCCGTCAGCCAAGCGGTCACCGGTTTCGGCGTCGAGGGCCAGGGGTGGGACGAGATGCTGATCGGCCAGAAGTGGGAGACCGCGGCGACGGTCGCCAGTGCCTACGTCGGTGGTGTCGTGGAGGCCATCGCGGCCGGCACGCTCGCCGACGCGGCCGTGGTGAACATCAACGTGCCGAACTGCGAGGTCGGCGAGATCAAGGGTTGGTCGACTGCTCGCGTCGGCGTCGAGCCGCCGCGGCGGATGTCGAACGCCCAGCTGGTGCCGAAGGAAGGCCACGAGGAAGCATTCATCGTGAAGATGGCGTGGGGCGATGCGGTGCAGCTGCCGGCCGACACCGACGGTGGGCTCGTGGAAGCCGGCACGGTGGCCGTCAGCTACCTCACCCGGCTCGAATCCTTCGAACGGTCCGACCTCACCTCCGCAGAGGCTGCCCTCAGCACCCTGCTCGGCTGATGGGTGCCTCCCAAGGATCGCGCCCGCCTGGCTCGCCCGGCCGGGTCCTTCGGCCCTGGTCGGATCGGGGGCTCAGTGCGTACGGTCGCTCGCATGTCCATGAACTGCAAGCCCGTGCCCACGCTCGACGCGAGGATCAACGACATCCGCATGCGCACCGCGGCGATCGTCAATGACGACATCCTGCCGAACGAGGCCAGGCTGTGGGCCGAGCGACGTGACGGCGAGTCGTTCCACGAGCGCACCGAGATCCTCGAGTTGCGTGCCGACATCAAGGAGAAGGTGAAGCAGGCAGGACTGTGGGCTCCACACCTTCCCACCGAGTACGGCGGCATGGGCCTCGACTTCCTGGCACACGCGTACATGAACGAGGTGCTCGCCTACGCGATCGGCGCTGCATCGCTGTTCGGCGTGGTGGCGCCGAACTCGGGCAACCAGTCGATCCTGGTGAAGTACGGCACCGACGAACAGAAGCAACGGTGGCTGATGCCGCTCATCGATGGGACGATGGAGTCGGGCTTTTCGATGACCGAGCCCCACAACCCAGGGTCGGATCCCCGGTCGCTCGACACGAGTGCCGTCGTCGACGGCGACGACTTCGTGATCAACGGCCACAAGTGGTTCACCTCGAACGGCATCGACGCCGACTTCTTCATCGTGATGTGCCGGGTGACCGAGAAGGATGCGACCGACAAGAAGTCGGGGCCGATGGTGCAGATCATCGTGCCCGCGGCCACCAGAGGTGTGAACATCGTGCGTGGCATCGGCGTGTGGGGTCGCAAGGAGAGCGATCACTGCGAGGTGAAGTACGAAAGCGTCCGAGTTCCCGTCACCAACGCGCTCGGTCGGGTCGGGGAGGGCCACCAGGCAGCCCAGGACCGTCTCGGCGCCGGCCGCATCTTCCACTGCATGAACTCCGTCGGTCAGATGTGGCGGGCGTTCGACCTGATGGTGGAGCGGGCGGCGAGCCGTCAGGTGCACGGTGGTTTGCTGGCGGACAAGCAGTTCACCCAGGGTGCCATCGCCGACAGCTACATCGACATCCAGACGGCTCGGCTGTTCACGATCCACGCCGCGGAGAAGATCGACCAGGGCCTGCAGGCGGCTCGTACCGACATCAGCGCGATCAAGGTGTACGTGCCTGCCGCCTACACCCGCGTCGTCGATCGTGCGATCCAGATCTGGGGCGCCGCCGGCGTCAGCAACGACCTGCCGCTGTGGGGCATGTACCTCGGCGCCCGCACGCTTCGCATTGCCGACGGCCCTGACGAGGTCCACAAGATCCTCATCGCCAAGAACGTCCTCGGTCAGTACGCGAACGGCGACGGCTGGGACTTCGGCAACTGACAGATGCAGTGAGCTGTGCTGCGTCTGGTCGACAGCTCACAATCCGCCAGGTGCTCTCGGAGGCCGATCGTCACCGAACCGAGACCACGCCGCGCGCTGCCCAGGCGACAGCGGTGACCACGAATGGCGCCGGCGGAAGGAGTTCGTAGCAGTGCTCCATCAGCCGTCGGCCGGCAGGTGGACCGAGCGTCGAGAGATACGAACCCGCAGGGCCGACGCCGAGCTCGTACGGATCCCACCAGTCCTCGAAGCTGTGGTGCTCGACCGCGACGGACAGGACCGACTCGTCGATGTCGCTCAGGCCGGCTTCCCGCAGCAGCAACGCCAGATGTCCACGGCGCGTTCCCGCAAGGGTGGCCTCACCGGGAGCATCCGGATCGAGATCGCGGGCGGCCTCCCAGAACAAGCTCAGTGGACTGCCGCCTTCGTCGAAGTCCCACACACACGCCGCCACGACCCCACCAGGCTTGGTGACACGTCCCATCTGGCGCAGGCCGTCCACCGGATCGTTCATGAAGTGGACCACCAGTTGGGCCAGAGCGGCATCGAACGTGTCATCTGCCAGCGGAAGGTGCTCTGCGGCAGCGCAGTGCAGTTCGACACCTGGATGTCGTTGCCTCATGGCCTCGACGAAGGGAACCGAGGGGTCAACCGCACTGACATGCTGATCGCCGAGCCGGCGGACCAGTTCGCCAGTCAATGCGCCGGGGCCGCAGCCGACATCGAGAATCCGATTCCCCGGAGCTACGCCGGCGAAGTCGGCGAACACCGCAGCGAGAGGAATCGAGTACCGGCCCATGAACCGGTCGTAGGCATCCGCGGAGACGGTGAAGCTCACGATCGAGAGCGTACGCCTCCCCGAACGGGCGGAGCATTGGCAGGGTGCGCACCGACGACGTTGGGACCCGGGCGGTCGTGACCATCGGCCCTACTGGCACCCAGACGGATGGCACATCCTGGGGGAATGCCCGATGTCGAACTGGTCATCCATACGGTGCCGCACGAGGGAGAGCCCTCCCACGTCGCAGGCACCGAGCTCCCACCCCGTCGGTTCCCCAGCATCGAGGCCGCGAAGCTCGCGGCCGATGAGTTCCCGGTGCCCGACGGGTGGCAGAAGAAGGAGACCATCCGCGACGCTGCGTCCGGCGTCGACCTCTGCTGGCGCACCGACCGGGTGCCCGGCTGGCAGCGCGTCTGATGGGCGACGACACCGACACGCAGGTGGCTCATCCTCAGGTCGGGGGCGCCGGCCGCGCTGCAGGCACGGTTCCCACGACGGAGCACCACATCCTCGATGGCAACGAGGCGGCCGCCCGCATCGCCCACCTCATGAGCGAAGTGATTGCGATCTACCCGATCACGCCGGCCTCGCCGATGGGTGAGTTCGCCGACGACTGGAGTGCCCGAGGGCGCCCGAACCTGTGGGGCGTCGTCCCCGAGGTGATCGAGATGCAGAGCGAGGCCGGCGCCGCCGGCGCCCTGCACGGTGCGGTCACCCGCGGCGCACTCGCGACCACCTTCACCGCCAGCCAGGGCCTGTTGCTGATGCTGCCCAACATGTTCAAGATCGCTGGAGAGCTCACGCCCGCAGTGATCCACGTGGCCGCCCGCACCGTGGCGACGCACGCACTGAGCATCTTCGGCGACCACAGTGACGTGATGGCCGCGCGCACCACGGGCTTTGCGATGCTCTGCGCAAGCAGCGTCCAAGAAGCCGGCGACTTCGCTGCCGTCGCCCACGCCGCCACGTTGGCCACGCGCGTGCCGTACCTGCACTTCTTCGATGGCTTCCGCACGAGCCACGAGCTCAACACCATCGAGCTGGTGAGTGCCGAGCAGCTCCGCGCGATGGTGGACGAACGGCTCGTCGGCGAGTTCCGGGGGCGAGGGCTCGACAGCGATCATCCGGTCATCCGTGGCACCGCGCAGAACCCCGACGTGTTCTTCCAGGCGCGTGAGGCCTGCAACCCGTTCCACGACGCGGTCCCCGCCGCCACGCAGGCATCATTCGATCAGCTCGCCGCCCTGACCGGCCGGCAGTACCACCTCGTCGACTACCACGGTGCGCCCGATGCCGATCGCGTGATCGTGCTGATGGGCAGCGGCGCCGGCGCCGTGCACGAGACCGTCGATGCCATGAATGCGGCGGGCGAACGCGTCGGCGTCGCCGTCGTGCGTCTGTACCGGCCGTTCCCGACCGCGCAGCTGCTGGCGGTGCTGCCGCCGAGTGTGCGGACGCTGGCCGTGCTCGATCGCACGAAGGAGCCTGGGGCGCCGTTCGAACCGCTGCACCTCGACGTGTTGGCGGCGATGTGGCACTCCACCGATGAGCACTGGGCCGGCAACGCCAAGCCCCGGGTGATCGGTGGCCGGTACGGGCTGAGCTCGAAGGAGTTCACACCCGCGATGGCCAAGGCCGTGTTCGTCGAGGCGGGCACGAGCGAACCACGCAACGGCTTCACGGTCGGCATCATCGACGACGTCACTCGCACGAGCCTCGCCGTCGACCCGAGCTTCAGAACCGACCGCGCCAAGGTGCGAGCCGTGTTCTACGGCCTCGGCAGCGACGGCACGGTGGGCGCCAACAAGAACACGGCCAAGATCGTCGGCACCCAGACCGATCTCCACGTGCAGGGCTACTTCGTCTACGACTCGAAGAAGTCGGGTTCCACGACGACCAGCCACCTGCGGTTCGACACATCGCCGATCGCCAGCACCTACCTCATCGACGATGCGACGTTCGTCGGTGTGCACCAGTGGAGCTTCCTGCAGCGCCTCGACGTCTTGAGGGTGGCGGCACCAGGTGCCGTCGTGCTGCTCAACAGTCCGCATCGTCCCGAGGACGTGTGGGGTGCGCTCCCCGAGACCGCCCAGCAGCAGGTGCTCGACCGGGGCCTGCAGCTCTACACGATCGACGCCGCTGCAGTCGCCAAGGCTGCGGGTCTGGCGGGCCGTGTGAACACGGTGATGCAGACCTGCTTCTTCGCGCTGTCGGGCGTGCTGCCCACCGAACAGGCGATCGCCGCGCTCAAGGACGCCATCGAGCACAGCTACGGCAACCGAGGCCTGGTGATCGTCGAGCGGAACGTCGCCGCTGTCGACCATGCGCTCGCCAACCTGCACCCGGTGCCGATCGGTGGTGCGGCCGACAGCGGTCTGCATCTCAGGGCTGCGGTGCCGGCCGGCAGCAGCGACTTCGTTCAGCGGGTCACGGCCCGGATGCTGGCCGGCGAGGGCGATCTGTTGCCGGTGAGCACGATGCCACCCGACGGCACCTTCCCCACGGGCACGGCCAAGGTGGAGCGACGCACGATCGCCGCCGAGATCCCGATCTGGGAGCCCGACCTGTGCATCGATTGCGGCAAGTGCGCGATCGTGTGCCCGCACGCTGCGATCCGGATGAAGGTGTACGACCCGGCTGCGCTGGCCGATGACAGCGTGCTGAAGACCAAGTCGTTCCGCAGTCGTGAGGTGCCCGGCCTGTCGCTGACCGTACAGGTCGCTCCCGACGACTGCACCGGTTGCGGCCTGTGTGTCACCGCGTGCCCCGCCCACGACAAGAGCGAGGTGAAGCGCAAGAGCATCAACCTCCGCCCGATCGACGACCATCTCGATGTCGAGCGGATCGCATGGGAGGAGTTCCTCACCACCGAGAGCGCCGATACGGCAGCGTTCGATCCGGCATCGGTGAAGACGAGTCAGCTGCGCCAGCCCCTGTTCGAGTTCAGCGGTGCGTGCTCGGGATGTGGCGAGACGCCGTACCTGAAGCTGCTCACCCAGCTGTTCGGCGACCGCATGCTGATCGCGAACGCCACGGGCTGCTCCAGCATCTACGGCGGCAACCTGCCCACCACCCCGTACACGACCGATGCCGACGGGCGTGGCCCGGCATGGAGCAACAGCCTGTTCGAGGACAACGCCGAGTTCGGTCTCGGCATTCGCCTCGGCTATGAGGCCCAACGCCGGGCCGCAGTGGAGATGTTGGTTGCGCTCGACGATCGCCTCGAACCCGATCTCGTCACCGGCCTGCTCGACAACGTCGACGACGTGACCGACCATGGCGTGCGCGACCAGCGTGAGCGAGTGGTCCGGCTGCACGCCGTGCTCGCGGGTCTCGACGGCAACGATGCGAAGCGCCTTCACGAACTGGCCGATGCGCTCGTCGGGCGTGCGGTGTGGATCGTCGGCGGCGATGGTTGGGCCTATGACATCGGCGCCGGAGGTCTCGACCACGTGCTCGGCAGCGGCCGCAACGTCAACATCCTCGTGATGGACACCGAGGTGTACTCCAACACCGGCGGCCAGGCATCGAAGGCGACGCCGCGGGGAGCCGTTGCGAAGTTCGCCGCGAGCGGCAAGAGCATCGCGAAGAAGGATCTCGGTCTCGAGGCGATGACCTTCGGCGACGTGTACGTCGCGAAGATCGCGCTCGGCGCCAGCGATGTGCAGACGGTGAAAGCCCTGCTGGAGGCGACCGCATGGCCGGGCGTGTCGTTGGTGATCGCCTATTCGAGCTGCATCGCCCACGGTTACGACATGGCGCGCTCGATGACCCAGCAGAAGGCTGCGGTGCAGAGCGGTCACTGGCCGCTCTTCCGCTACCGGCCCGGCGTGGGAGAGAGCACACATCCGTTCGAACTCGACAGCGCCGAACCGACCGTTCCGTATGCCGATTTCGCGGGCA
Organism: uncultured Acidimicrobiaceae bacterium; assembly: GCA_963791635.1. GTDB lineage: Bacteria > Actinomycetota > Acidimicrobiia > Acidimicrobiales > Ilumatobacteraceae > VFMC01. The sequence continues at coordinate 1,792,059 of CAWBTC010000005.1, read as the reverse complement.
CCGAGGCCCGCTTCGCGATGTTGCGTCGCAGTGATCCCGACCGCGCGGCCGAGCTGATGCGTCTGGCGCAGAACGACGTCAGCGCACGCTGGACCTACTACCAGCAGTTGGCCGGGCTGGAACGCTCGGCACCGGAGCACGCTGCGAGCGCCACGCTCGCCGAGACGGAGGACGAGTCGTGACCGATCTCACCACCATGTACCTCGGGCTCAAGCTGCACAGTCCGTTCGTCGCCTCGCCCGGGCCGCTCACCGGCGACCCGGCGATGTGGGCCCGACTCGAAGCCGCTGGTGCGGCAGCGATCGTGCTGCCGAGCCTGTTCGAGGAGCAGATCGAACACGAAGCGTTCGCCGTCGAGTACGCGATGAACTACAGCTCCGACAGTCACGGTGAGGCGCTGAGCTACCTGCCACATCTCGATGGCGTGGAGGTCGGGCCCGATCATCATCTCGATCTCGTGGAAGATGCGAAGGCGGCGCTGTCGATCCCGGTGATCGCCAGCATCAACGGCGTGTCACCCGGCGGCTGGGTGCGCTACGCCCGATCGCTGGCCGAGGCGGGCGCCGATGCGATCGAGCTGAACCTGTACGACACCGTCACCGATCCGATGACCTCGGCCGGCGAGATCGAGCGCCGGTACATGGAGCTCATCGAAGAGGTGAAGTCTGAGATCGCGATTCCGCTCGCGGTCAAGATCGGACCGTGGTTCACGGCGCTCGCCCACACTGCGAAGGCGTTCGAGCTCGCCGGTGCCGATGGGCTCGTGTTGTTCAACCGGCTGTACCAACCCGACATCGATCTGGACACGTTGGAAGTGCGGCCGAAGCTGCAGCTCTCCACCTCGGCCGAGTCTCGGTTGTCGCTGCATTGGATCGGCGTGCTGCGCGAGTTCTACCGGGGTTCACTCGCCGCGAGCGGCGGCGCACACACGGGGATGGACGCGCTCAAGCTGTTGCTCGCAGGCGCTGACGTGGTGATGACCACCAGCGCGCTGCTGCGCCACGGCCCGGAGCACCTGTTGGAGATGCGCCGAGAGCTCGTCACGTGGATGGACGATCGCGACTACGAAAGTGTGAATCAGTTGCGTGGCAGCGTCAGCCGCGCCAACGTGCCCGACCCCCTGGTCTACGACCGCGCCAACTACTTCCAGGTGATCCACAGCTGGGTCGACACCAAGCACTGACCGTACGAGCGTTGCAGCCGCCAACCGATACCCCTGAGGTGTACATCTGATACCCATAGGGGTATAGTGGAGACATCCCTGCTGGACCCGAGGAGCCGACACCGTGAGCACAGTCACCGAGACGACGTTGCCCGTCGAACACGAGCCGTCGCACGACCCCGATGAGCGAGCGTTGTTCTCGCGACTTGCCGCGTCGATGGCACGCCATCGCAAGGCGGTGATCCTCGTGTGGATCGTGGTCACGCTGGCCGCCGCTCCGCTGGCGATCACCCTCACCAAGGCGCTGTCCGGCGCAGGGTGGGACGCGAAGGGCTCGGTCGCCGAAGAGGTGCGCAAGGAACTGCGCTCCGACTTCCCGGCGTTGGGCGCCGAGAACCCGATCGTCGTGTACCGACAGGAGTCACGCCGATCGCGGACGACCCGGCCGGTCTGCAAGCACTCGTTGCCGACCTGGCTGACGGGCCACAGGTGGTGTCGGTCGCCGATCCGCTCTCGATGCCGCCCGAAGCCGGGATGATCTCGGAGGACGGCAAGACGGCACTGGTGCCGGTGGAGCAGTTGGTCGGCGAGGACAAGGAGCGGCCGGAGGTTGCAGGTGAGCTCGGCACCTTCGTCAGCGGTCTCACCGTCGCCGATGGGGCCACCGTTGCGGTCACCGGCGAATGGCCGGTGTGGGCGGACTTCAACAAGATGAACGAAGAAGCGCTGCACAAGGCCGAGTTGCTCTCCGGTCTGCCGACGTTGATCATGCTGTTCGTCGCCTTCGGAGCGTTGATCGCCGCAGGCATCCCGCTGATCCTGGCGATCGCCGGGATCGCGACCGGGTTCGCCTCGCTGCACCTGCTCAGCCTGGTCTCGCCGATCTCGGTGTGGTCGATGAACTTCTCGATGATGATCGGCCTCGCGGTCGGCATCGACTACAGCCTGTTCATCGTCTCCCGCTACCGCGAGGAACGCGTCGAGGGCAAGGACGCGATCAAGGCGATCGAGAACGCCATGTCCACCTCCGGCAAGGCTGTGTTCCTCTCGGCGTTGACCGTGGTGCTGTCGCTCGCCGCCGTGTTCCTGGTGCCCGTCATGGTCTTCCAGACGATGGCGCTCGGCATGATCATCTCCGTCATCGCCGTTGCGCTGGCGGCGCTCACCCTGCTGCCGGCAGTGCTGATCGCGATGGGCGACAAGGTGCTCGTCACACGCGGCGAGAAGGATCCCGACATCGTTGCCGAAGGTCGTTGGGCGAAGTGGACCGGCGCCGCGCTGCGTCGTCCGGGTCGCACCTTGACCATCGGTCTCGTGCTGCTCGGTGCGCTGGCTGCTCCGGCGTTCGGGATGAAGCTCGGCATGCCCGGCGCCCGCGTCGTCGATCCGGGCCGCACCAGCCGGGACGGCTACGACATGGTCGTGGAGTCGTTCGGTCCCGGTGCAGCCGGCCCCGCCTACGTGACGGTCGACGCGGCCGACGCGCAACAGGTGATCGGTGTCGCCATGACCACAGCGAACGTCGTCGATGCACGCATCGTCGCCCCACCGGCCGACACCGGTCGTGTCGTGGTTCGTGTCACGCCCGGCACCCAGATCGACGAGTCGGCCACGGCCGACATGGTCGAAGCCCTGCGTGGTCAGCTCGACACCACAGTGCCGAACGCCCTCGTCGGCGGGCCGGCAGGTCAGAACCACGACCTCACGCAGGTGCTCGTCGATCGAGCTCCCTACGCCATCGCGATCATCCTGATCGTGGCGTTCCTGCTGCTGCTCGTCGTGTTCCGAAGCGTCGTCATCGCCACGTTCTCGATCCTGATGAACCTCCTCACCGTCGGCGCTGCCTTCGGCTTCGCCACCCTGGTGTTCCAGCATGGCTACGGGGCCGGTCTGATCGGCCTCGAGCACCAGGGGTTCGTCGACGCATGGGCTCCGTTGTTCTTCTTCGCCCTGCTGTTCGGCTTGTCGATGGACTACCAGCTGTTCCTGCTCGCCGCGATCAAGGAGCGCTACCAGGCCACCGGCGACACCCATCGTGCGATCGGTGAGGGCATCGCCCGCACCGGCCGGCCGATCACCAATGCAGCGATCATCATGATCATCGTGTTCATCGCCTTCGGCGTGACCGGTCCGATCCCGCCGACCGAACTCGGCCTCACCCTGGCGGTGGCGGTCCTGCTCGATGCCACCGTCGTCCGAGTGATGCTGGTCCCGGCGACCATGGCCCTGCTGGGTGAGAAGAACTGGTACGCCCCGAAGTGGCTCCAGAAGATCCTTCCCCATGTGAACTTCAGTCACTGACGTGAGACGCCCGTTCGGTGCTCCGAGCGGTCCGGACCGGTCGTTCGTCTGGGTGGTGCTCCGACGGCTGGGACTACCGTCGGACTCATGACCGAGGCTGCTGCACGCGAGCTCATCCGCTACCACCGCGAGGGCAAGGTGGGGGTCGTCACGATCGATCGGCCCGAGAAGCGCAATGCGATGACGTACGCGATGCTCGGCCAGTTCATCGAGACGGTGGGCAGAGCCGACGAAGATCCGGAGACGGTCGTGATCGTGGTGACCGGAGTGGCCGGCGCCTTCTGCGCCGGCACCGATCTCGCCGACCTCGCGACGATTCCTGGCGAGACCCGCGGTCTGCGCGGCTCGGCCGAGGAACGGCACAAGTGGTGGCCGATCGCCCAGGCACGCAAGCCGACGATCTGCGCGATCGATGGTCCGGCCGTGGGCATGGGCGCGGAGTTCACTTCGCAGTGCGACATCCGTCTTGCCAGCCCCAACGCTCGCTTTGCGTGGAACTTCGTGCACCGCGGCCTGGTGCCCGACACCGGTGCCGGCACGTGGCTGCTGCCACGCATCATCGGGCTGCAGCCAGCACTTCGGCTGCTCTACACCGGGGCCATGATCGATGCCGACGAAGCGATTCGCCTCGGCTACGTGACCGAGGTGGTGCTGAGCGACCATCTGATGCGAAAGACGATGGACCTTGCTCACACGATCGCGTCCGGTTCACCGCACAGCCTCGGCCTGATCAAGAGCCTCGTGCATCAGGGGCTCACCGCTCCGGTGGGCGAGCACATGGAACGTCACACTGCGGCCATGGCGGCGTGCTTCAAGAGCGACGACCACCGCGAGGGTGTCGCGTCGTTCCTCGAGCGCCGCCCGGCCAACTTCACCGGCCGCTGACTCAGCGTGGCCGGCCTGAGGTACGAGCGGGTGACCGCCATCGATCGCGACGTCTTCCGACAGCCGGCTCCGGCCTTCACCCTTGACGAGTTGGCGGTGATCGCACGCGAGCACTACGGGATCGACGGCATCGTTTCGCTCCTCGCGTCCGAGCGCGATCAGAACGCCCGAGTGTTCGGTGCTCAGGGCGCGTTCGTGCTGAAGGTGGCCAACGCCGCAGAGGACGTCGGCGTGCTCGATCTCCAACTCGCGTTGTTGCAGCACCTGGAGCGCACCGCCCCCGATCTGCCCGTGCCGCGGGTGGTGCCGACCTCGGGTGGGGCACCGTTCGCGCTCGTGACGAGCGCCCAGGGCATGCACCACGTCCGGGTCGTGAGTCATCTCCCTGGCAGCACCTTGGCGGGCGTGGAGCGCACGCCGGCGTTGGAGCGCGACCTCGGTCGGCGCATCGGCCAGCTGTCGGCCGGCCTGCGTTCATTCGGCCATCCGGCCGCGCACCGACGCAACTTCCTCTGGAACCTCGACGATGCGCAAGCGGTTCGTCCGTGGCTCGCCGACGTGATCGATCCCGATGATCGTGCCGTGGTGGAGCGAGCCTTCGTGCGCCACGAACAGCGGGTGCTGCCGGTGATCGATCAACTCCCGGCGTCGGTGCTCCACGGTGATGCGAACGACTTCAACGTACTCGTCGACAACAGCGACAACGGCGACGACGGCGACAACGGAGATGGCCGCATCAGCGGCTTGATCGACTTCGGTGACACCACGTTCGGCAACCGGGCGAACGAACTCGCCGTCGCGCTCGCCTATGCGCTGCTGGACGTACCCGATGTGGTGGCCACGGCGAAGCGGATGATCGGCGCCTACACGGACGTGGCTCCGCTCGAGCACGCCGAGCTGTGCGTGCTGTTCGATCTCGTCGCGGCGCGCCTGGCGATGAGCGTCGTCATCTCCTCGCACCGTGCGCTCGAGTTCCCTGACAACGCGTATCTCACCATCAGCCAGGCGCCGGCCCTGCGGCTGCTGCGCCGGCTGACGTCGATGCGGCCCGAGTTCCTCCACTTCGTGGCGCGCGATGCCGCTGGGCTGAGCGCGGTACCTCGACACGACGCGATCGTCGCGTGGCTGCTCGGCCCTGCGTGCCGTCCGGTGTCGCCCCTGCCGTACGACCTGCGTCGTGCGGGCCGGATCGTGATCAGCCTCGCCGATGGGGCGCCCGGGATGCAGGTCGCCTCCGATCCCATCGCGTACTGGGACTGGCTGCGCCAGGAGATGGCGGCCGCTGACGCCACGGTCGCGATCGGACGCTACGCCGAGGACCGCAACTGCTATGCCGGCGACCAGTTCACCACGGACGCACCCGAGGCCCGTTCGGTGCACCTCGGCATCGACCTCTTCGTCGAATCGGAGACACCGGTCCACGCGATGCTTTCCGGCACCGTGGTCACCGTCGTCGACAACGACATGCCCTTCGACTACGGCCCGACGGTGATCATCCGTCACGAGGCTGGCGACGCAGGACACTTCTACGTGCTGTACGGCCATCTCTCGCGGCGCACGCTCGCAATGGTGCACCCCGGGCAGCAGGTCTCGGCCGGGGAGGTGGTCGCACATGTCGGCGATCACACGGTGAACGGTGGCTGGGCGCCGCACGTGCACGTCCAGATCATCACCGACCTGATGGCCGACCCCGAACTCGGTCCCGACGGCAACTTCGAAGGTGCCGGTGAACCGAGCCGGATGTCGGTGTGGCGCCAGATCGCGCCCGATGCCGACCTGTTGCTTCGGCTCGGCCCGGAGACGTGGAGCAACGCCGAGGCACCCGACGAACTGATCGCTCGCCGCCGTGTCGATCTCGGCCCGTCGCTCAGCACCAGCTACCGGAGCAAGCTCACCATCGTTCGGGGCACGGGCTCGTGGCTCGTCGACCACACCGGCCGCCATCACCTCGATTGTGTCAACAACGTGTGCCACGTGGGCCACGCCCACCCCCACGTCGTCGAGGCACTCGCTCGTCAGGCAGCGCTGCTCAACACGAACACGCGCTACCTCCACCGCACGATCCTCGACTATGCCGAACGCCTCGCCGCCACCTTCCCCGATCCGCTGAGCGTCGTGTACTTCGTGAACTCGGGCTCCGAAGCCAATGAGCTTGCATTGCGGATGGCCCGCACCATCTCCGGTCGTCACGACGTGGTAGCCGTCGACTGGGGCTATCACGGCAACACCAACGACCTCGTGGAGATCAGTGCCTACAAGTTCAACCGGGCGGGTGGCACCGGCCGGAAACCGCACGTGCAGCTGGTCGAGCTCCCCGATCCGTACCGGGGCCGGATCCGCTCGTACGACGAGGCCGCCGGAGCCGCGTATGCAGGGTCGGTGGGGGAGGCGATCACCCGCGCCGTCGAACACGACCGTCGCGGGCCGGCAGCGTTCATCGCCGAGTCCATCTCCGGGTGCGGAGGTCAGGTTGTCTTCCCACAGGGGTATCTGCGCAACGCATACGAGCACGCCCGCAGCGCAGGTGCGCTCTGCATCGCCGACGAGGTGCAGGTGGGGTTCGGTCGTGTGGGCGGGTCGATGTGGGCGTTCGAGCTGCAGGGCGTGGTGCCCGACATCGTCACCTTGGGCAAACCGATGGGCAACGGCCATCCGCTCGCCGCGGTGGTGACCACACCTGAGGTCGCTGCGGCGTTCGCCAACGGGATGGAGTTCTTCAGCACCTTCGGCGGAAACCCCGTCTCGTGCGCGGTCGGCATGGCCGTGCTCGACGTGATCGAGCAGGAGGAGCTGATGGCTCGCGCTGTCGCGACCGGCGGCCAGCTCCAGGCCGGCTTGCGCGAGCTGCAGCAACGTCATCAGGTGATCGGCGACGTGCGTGGAGAGGGCATGTACCTCGGCGTCGATCTCGTGGTCGACCGCGAGACCCGGCAGCCGGCGACCGCAGCTGCGAACGAGGCGGCCGAACGGCTGCGCGCCCGTGGCGTGCTGATCTCCACCGACGGGCCGGCCGACAACGTGTTGAAGATCAAGCCACCTCTGGTGTTCGGTCGTGCCGAGGCCGACATCCTGCTGGGCGAGCTCGACGTCGTCCTCGCCGATGAACAGCGCCGGTGAGGGGCACCGGTCGGTGACTGAAGCCCTCGTTACGATCAAGGGCCATGGGCTACCGGCACTCGCGCGTGGACATTCTCGGCGCCGCAACTGCTGTCGCGCTCGAGCACGGGATGGCGGCGCTCACCTTCGGCAAGGTGGGCGAGCGGCTCGGGATCAGCGACCGCACCGTCGTCTACTACTTCCCGACGAAGCCGACGCTCGTGCTCGCCGTGGCCGAGGCCCTCGGCGCACACCTGATGGAGTTGCTCGACCGGGCATTCGGGTCGCAGCCCCGCTCCCAGCAGGAGCTGCTCCGGAGGGCGTGGCCGGCGTTGACGACAGGAGATGCCGACCGCGTGTTCGCGCTCTACTTCGAGATGGTGGGCCTGGCGAGCGCCAGACAATCGCCCTACGACGAGATCGCTGCGGCCATGGCGGCCGGCTGGGTGGAGTGGCTGACACCTCGCACGCTGGGCAGCTCGGCGGACATCAGGCGGCGGCGTGCGCTGGCGACGGTCGCACAGATCGAAGGACTGCTGCTCGTTCGGCAGGTGCTCGGCGCCGAGGCAGCCGACGTGGCCGCTCGGGAGCTCGGTCTGCGCTGAGACCATCCACAGCGCAGGGGTCCTGCGGTTCGCACGCGTGATCTGCGGTTCGCGCGCGATCGCAGTTCAGTCGGTGATGTAGCGGCGCACCGCGATCAGGCGGCTGTCGGCGGGGATGAATCCCTGGCGCACGACATCACCGTTCTCCGGTGAGTGGATCCAGCGGTTGCTGTCGATCGCGATGCCGACGTGGCCGATCACTCCGGGCTTGTTGGTCGAGGCCATGAAGATCAGGTCGCCGGCCTGGATGTCCTGGGTGAACCACTCGACGGCCACACCTTTTGTGGACTGCATGATGCTCGAGTGCGGGAGGCTCACGCCGACCTGCTTGTAGGCCATCATCGTCAGGCCTGAGCAGTCGAACGCGTCAGGGCCTGCGGCGCCGAACACCCACGGCTTGCCGAGTTGAGCCTTGGCGTAGGCGATGACGGTCCCGATCTTCGCCGACACTGCGCCGGAGGTGGTTGCCTGGCCGGAGGCAGCTGGCGTGGGGGAGACGACCAGCGTGCCTCCGGCCGGGATGGTGAGCGTGCGGCCCGGGAGCACCACGCTGTCGAGGGAAAGGCCGTTGGCCTTCATCAGCGGGCCCATCTTGAGGCCGTGCTTGGCGGCGATGGCGAAGATGCTGTCGCCGCCCTGGACGACGTAGCTGCCGGTCGGGGCGGCAGCGTTCGGCGGGGTGGTTGCCTGGCCGGAGGCAGCTGGCGTGGGGGAGACGACCAGCCTGCCTCCGGCCGGGATGGTGAGCGTGCGGCCCGGGAGCACCACGCTGTCGATCTTGAGCTTGTTCGCCTGGAGCAGACCGTTCAGGCTGACGCCGTACGTGCGGGCGATGTTGAACAGGGCGTCGTTCGGTTGCACCACGTACGTGGTGGCGGCACCCGTGCTCGAGGTGCTGGTCGTCGTCTGGAGGGGTGCCGTGCCGCCTGCGGGAACGGCCAGGGTCATGCCGGGGTGGATCACGCTCGTCACGGTCATCTGGTTGGCGGCGAGCAGGGCATCGAGGGTGACGCCGAGCTTCTTGGCGATGCCGAAGAGCGTGTCGCCTTGCTTCACCACGTACCGGCCGCTGGCGGTCGTCGGTGCAGGGCCGGCGGCGGCCGGGGTCGACACCGCCCCCACTCCCACCATCGAAACGGCGATCGAGAGCGAAGCGAGGGCGACCCGGAAGGTCTTCGTCGTGCGGCGCATGTACGAAAGATCGGCCTCGTCGCCCGACGACTTGAGAGTTTCTTGACAAACATCTGTCACCAGGTCGTTCGCACCCGAGGGTGGAACGGGTCGACCGGGAACGACCTGTTGGCCGTGCTCGCCGTGCTGGGCCGTGCTGGCCGTGCTGGCCGTGCTGGGCCGTCAGAGTCGGGGACGGGCGCTGCCGGTCACGTGCAAGCGGCCCTCCACGAACATCGGGGTGCCGCCCACCTCCACCGTCGACTCGCGCCAGTCGGTGGACAGTTCGACCTCGCCGGCGCCCGCGGCATCCATGTCGGCGCGCACGTGCGCTGTCAGTACCTCGGTGGCGTGGTCGAGCGCCGCCCGCAACGACGTGGTCATCGTCGGCGCGTCGCCCGCATGCACCACGAACTGGCCGACCTGGGGGGCCGAGATGGTGCAGTCGTGGGAGATCCGCACGCGACCGACCACGGCGCCGATCGCATTGGCGACGTCGGCGTCGTGAGGGACTTCGGGGGTGGTACCCAACAGGGCGGCGACCGCTGGGTAGTAGCTGGCAGCCGATGCGCCCAGCCCGACGAGCGGGGTGCTGAGCCCCACGGCGAGGCGACTGACACCGGTGTGCCCATCGAGCGCCGCTTGCACGCCACGGCTCTGCACCATGTCGCCGGGGAGGCCGTCGTGATCGAACGCCGCGGCGAGCACTGCTTCGGCGGATCGGCGAACGAGCGTGTCGACCGTGAGGCGCGAGATCGACGTGGCATCCTCGGCGATCGAACGACCCAGTCGGTCACGACGGCGGGCGAACAGCCGGGCGGTCTTGCGCGCTGCGTCGACATCGCCGGTGTGCTGGCCACCGAGCACGTGGTTGGCGTCGGTCGGGGTGAACGACGAGAGCTGCAACACGCCGCGACGCACGAGCCGCTCGGTCACGCGACGCTGCGCCGTCGATGTCATCACCGTGGCAGCGGTCGTGATCTCCCCGGCGGCCGCCATGACCATGTCGACGATGCGCCGCTCGGTGGTGTCGAGTTCGCCGGTGCGATTGCGATCGAGGACCACGACGAACACGCCGTCGAGGTCGCTCGGCGGATCGGCCGCCAACTGATGGTCGAGTGCGGCGTGCACCACGGCTGGGTGCTCCACTGCCGCGAGCGCCACGGGGATCACCCGGCGAGGGCCGATCAGCAGCACGGCCCCCGCAGCGCGATCGTCATGACGGACGTGGCTGTCGCCACCGAGGCCGTGGGTGTGCATCGCCACGGCGGCCACCATCGTGCGGTGCCCACCGACCGTGGCGCCCATCGTGCTCACGAGCGGGATGCCGTGACGGAGCACGGCGATGTCGGTGGTGGTGCCGCCGATGTCGCTGATGATCGCATCGTCGAGCCCGGTGAGGTGCGCCGCACCGACGAGACTCGCTGCCGGGCCCGACAGGATCGTCTCGATCGGCCGTTCTCGCACGAACGCCGCCGACACCAGCGAGCCATCGCCGCGCACCACCATCACGGGCGCGTGCACGCCTTGCTCGTCGAGCGTCCGCTCGGTGGTGGCCACGAGACGATCGATGATCGGCACCAGCCGTGCATTGAGGATCGCGGTCACGGCGCGCTTGGGTCCGTTCAGCTGCGCCGACAGCACGTGGCTGGCGGTGACCGTCTTGCCCGTCATCCGCCGGATCAGCTCGGCTGCGGCCTTCTCGTGCGCCGGATTGCGCACGCTGAACTGCGCCATGACGGCGAACCCGTCGACGCGGTCGGCAACCGTCGACACCTCGGCCTCGAGCAGGTCGAGGTCGAGCGGTGATCGTTCGCCACCATGGGGGTCGTGGCCGCCTGCGACCAGGATCGACGGATCCCCCGCCAGCGCTTCGCGGAGTCCGCCCCGTTCGATCACGTCGTCGTCGAAGCCGATGATCACCGCGCACACAGGCCGACCGCTGCCCTCCACGAGCGCGTTGGTGGCCAGCGTGGTCGACAGCGACACGAGCTCGATCCGGCCTGGCTCCGCACCGGCCTGATGGAGCGCCCGGTCGATCGCAGCGCTGATCCCGATGCTGAGGTCGTGATGGGTGGTGGGCGCCTTCGCCTTGGCCACCACCGTGCGCGAGCGTTCGTCGTAGACGACCGCGTCGGTGTACGTGCCACCGGTGTCGATGCCGAGCAGGAGATGGGTGTCTGCGAGCGGGTGGGCGACCGTTCGGCGGAGAGGGGGAGGTGGCGTCGGTCATGTCTCTGGTTGGCCGGGAACCGGGTCAGGCTAGCGTCGCCCTCGATGGCCGATCCTGTTGTGAGCCGCTCCGATGTGCCGCGTGATCCGCGTGATCCACCCGCTGTTGCACCTGCTCATCCGTCTGCCGATCTGCCTGCAGCTCGGCCTGGCGATCCGCTCCGCTGGGGTCGGTGTCCGCGATGCGCTCGTCGTGGTGCCGTGTCGGCCCCTGCAGCCGACGCTCGAGTTCTTCACCAAGCGCCTCGGATTCCGGGTGGATGCCATCTTCCCCGCCGACGATCCATCGACCGCAGAGCTGACCGGTCATGGATTGACGCTCAGGCTCGAACCCGCTGACGGCGATGCTCCGGGCGGCAACGTCACCCTCCGTCTGCGCTGCGACGTCGCCGCGGCCGTTTCGGACGGCGAGACCGTGTTGGTCGCACCGAATGGGACGCGGGTGGAACTCGTCGATGCCGATCCCGGACTCGTGCTGCCGCCGGTGCAACAGTCGCTGGTGGTCAGCCGGATGCGCGACGCTGCCTCGTGGGGCGTGGGCCGTGCGGGCATGGAGTATCGCGACATCATTCCGGGCCGTCAGGGGGGTCGGTTCATCGGCTCGCACATCCGCATCACGACCGATGGTCCGGTGCCCGACTACGTGCACTATCACAAGGTTCGATTCCAGATGATCTACTGCCACAAGGGCTGGGTGCGTCTGGTCTACGAAGACCAGGGCGAGCCGTTCGTGCTCGAAGCGGGCGACTGCGTCCTGCAACCTCCCGAGATCCGGCACCGGGTGCTCGAGAGCGGAGGCGGCCTCGAAGTGATCGAACTCGGTTGCCCGGCCGAACACGAGACGATGGCGGATCACTCGATGCCGTTGCCCACTGGTCGGGTCGATCCCGACAAGGACTTCGCGGGACAACGGTTCGTCCGTCACGATGCATCCGAGGCGGCGTGGCACCCGTGGCGCTTCGACGGCTTCGAGTACCGCGACATCGGAATCGGCGCTGCAACCGACGGTCTGGCGGGCGTGCGCGTGGCTCGCCCGGCTGGTGTCGATCACACCAAGCCGTCCACCCACGACGCCGAGTTCGTGTTCGGCTTCGTGCTGCAGGGCTCGTGCTCGCTGGCGTGCGAGGGCCACGATCCGGTTGCGTTGCTCGACGGTGACACGTTCGTGATCCCCGCCGGCATGGTGCACTCGCTGACGTCATGCAGCGCGGACTTCGAGCTGCTCGACGTCACCCTCCCCGATCTCGTCCGGACTCAGCTCCGATAGCGCGTGTGCGCACGTGCGCACCCATGCGGTGCATTCGTGCGCACACGCGGTCGGGGGCGGGATGCGTTTGCGCACTTCAGCACCGATGCGGTGCGCTTCTGCGCACACGCGGATACGGCGACCGAACAGGAGCCGTCGCTCGAACTGGGTGGCGACGACCTGTTCCCTGGTTGAACAACCGGGATGTTCCCGGCGACGACTGACGAAGTCAGTTGCTGGTCGCATCATACGTACGTACGCTATGTACGTGCCCAACAAGACGATCAGTGTGCCAGACGATGTTCTGCCGATCATCGCCAACCTCGACGTACCGTTCTCGCAGTGGGTGACCACGCAGCTCCGTCGGCACGCCGCCGGCTCGAGCATGTCGTTGGCGCAGCAGCTCGTCGCCGACGCGGCGCTGGCGGCGGGCAAACGCCCGACCCGACGAGACGCGGTGGCGACGGGTGAGCGAATGGAACGCTCGGCGCCGTGGTGACCCGGGGTGGGGTGTACTGGATCGAGCTCGACAAGCGTCGGCCATGCGTGGTCGTGTCGTCGGAGGACGTGCTCGGCGTCGACGTCTGGCAAACCCACGTCGTGCCCCTGACCTCGAACCTCGGCCGGGCCGGTCTTGCCGGGAACGTCATGCTCGATCCCGGGGTGACCGGCCTGCCGAAGCCGTCAGTCGCGGTGCCCCTCGGGTTGGAGCTGATCGACCGCTCGTGGCTGGGCGACCGCTCGGGACAACTGCCGAAGCCGCTGATCTCCGCGATCGACGACGGCATCCGAGCGGTGCTCGGTCTCTGACCTCGAAAGCCTGCGCCGCTGCCAACCGGTCGGATACCCGGAGCACGCTCACTCCTCGAACTCCCAGATCTGAATGGTTCCTTGCGAGATGAATGCGATGCGGGAACCGTCGTCGGTGATGTCGCAGGAGAACTGCGGCGGCGAGGTGACGATGGGGCAGGCCTCCATGGACGAGTCCAACGCCTCGACGGCTGCAGGGTTCCAGAAGCCGATGTCGATCACGGAGAACGTTGCCGACGGGTCGAGAACCAGTTCGCCGGTCGCCGTGTCGTACTGCGAGTCTCCAACAGCGAGCGTGGAGCCGGGACGAAATCGACCGCAGTGGGTTGGTCGAGCCCGCTGGCGACGGTGCGGAACCATCGGTCGCACGACATCCGACGAGCCGGTGTGCGATGCAACGATCCCTCCCCACACCACATGCGGTGACCTGCCCCCACGAGAACGCCAGCCTGAGGTTCGGTCCTGACAAGAACCTTTCAGGGCATTGAAAGGTTGCTGAGAGCCACTCCTGTCTCGATGAGCGTACCGATCCGGTCCACGGGGGTCCGGCGGTCGACACAGGAAGTGGGGAGACATGAGAGCAGACCGATCTTCGTCGGGTCACATCAGCCGCAGGCGCCGACCGTTCCGATTCGCGGAGCGACGTGCGCCGCCCTGGGGATGATCGTGCTCGTCGCGTGCAGCGACGACAATGACGGGGGGTCGACGGACCGAGCGACGGTCACGACTGCTGTGGCGTCAGCGGCGACGACCGCAGCGCCGGCGACCACCGCCGCGCCGGTCACGACGACAGCACCGACGGCCGCCCCGGCCAACGACATCCGAAGCCGCACCGGAGACGACGGTGGCCAAAGCCGGGGTGTCGGCCGAGGCCCTTGCCTGGGCGCTCGAGTACACCGGCGCCACTGCCGGTGAGGCGAGCGGAGATCCGGTGGTCATCGGCGTGGCCGACTTCGCCGAGTACCCGGCCGACCCGTACACGAGCGCGATGGCCGACTTCATCAATGCCGAGCTCGGCGGCATCGACGGGCACCGATCGAGATCGTCAGCTGCGACGGCGAGAGCGACCCGGCCGGCTGTGCCGAGCAACTGGGCAGCAATCCCGACGTGGTCGCGGTGCTGGAGAACCTGCTCACCGAAAGACCGAGTTCCAGCAGGCGCTGGCTGATCGCAAGCCGATCCTGGCATCGACCCCTTCGCCGGGACGCAGGCCGTCGCGTTCTTCGCAGGTGCCCTGCAGGTGCTGACCGCCACCGGTCTGGCCGCCGCTGCGCGCTCCCCGCGGGAGGCAGCCGCATCGCGTTGGTCGGCGGCGCCGGGACTGGCGGCGTGGTCGAGAGGGCGGCGCACGTCGTCGTTCCGGACGTCGAGATCATCGAGGTCGCACTCCCGGAGCCCCGCGACGCGTCGTCGTTCGACGTGGACGCGCTGGCGGCGCTCGTGGAGGCGGCGGGTGCCGTGGATGCGGATGTCGTGATCGGATACGCTCCGGAGTCTGCGACATCGCGACGGAGGCGTGGGAGCAACTCGGCGGGCAGCCCGTGTTCGTCTGGCCCACGTGGTGCGATCAGCCCGACGGCATCGTCGTCGGCGATCAGGTCGACTTCGCCGACCCGGACCTCGACAGTGGCGAGCTGACCGTGATCGAGGCGGTGGACCCATACCTCACGACGCCGACCGACCTCACGACGCAGGGCGGCGCGCTGCTGTGGGCGCCCGCGTCGCTGCTGCTGTTGACGCGGGTGCTCAACGACATCGGTGTCGACAACGCTCCGGCCGACCTCGCTGCGGCACTCGCCGCCTACGACGGTCCGGCGCCGTTCGGCGTCGGCAACGCCGATTGCACGATCGTTCCGCCGACTCTCGTCACGGCAGACGGCGCCTGCACGACGGTGATCGAGGTGACCCGGCGCACCGGCGGGGTGCTGGAGTTCCTCGAGCCCGTCGACATCAACCAGTGAGCGCCCGGCGCTCGGGTGCCACCGGCGGATGCCGGTGGCACCACGTCGCCGCTCAGTGCCGACCGCCGCACCCCGGCCGGCTCGTCGTCGACGCCGCTCGGGCGGCTCGGAGCCGCGACGCTGGCGGTCGCCGGTCTCGCCCTCGTCGCAGCGATCGCGGCCGGGGGTACGCGGCTCGGCGATCGCCGGACCGGCGGCGCCGGGGCCGAGTGACGCCCGGACCATCGCGACGACCGGGCTGCCGGGGGTGCTCGACACGCCGGACCCGACGCCCGCCACGACGATCCAGCCCGACCCGCAGCCGTCGTCGCCGCCGAGACGACCGTCTGCACCGCTGCCGGCTCCCACGATTCAGACCGGCATCTGGTCTGATCCGTCCGCCGATCACGACGCGACCGTGCTGGTCGGCGACTCACTCGCCCAAGAAGCGAACCCCATGTTGCAGTACCTGAACGGCGACGTCCCGGTGACCCCGAAGTTCTGGGGTGGCACCGCACCGTGCGATTGGCTCGCCGTCGACCTCGAGGCCGATCCGTCGAGTGTGGTGGTGATCAGCTTCACCGGCAACAGCCTCACGCCGTGCATGGAGGACGGGCGCGGCGGCCACCTCCGCGGCGACGCCCTGGTCGCTACCTACCGCGCCGACATCGGCGTGCTCATCGACCGGGCGCGGCGTGCCGGCGCCCGTGTGGTGCTGGTCGGGCAGCCGTACCGCTCGGCGAGCTTCGCCGACGATGCGGTCGTCGACGGGATCAACGCTGCGTACCAGGAGTACGCCTCGGCCTTCCGGTACGTGTCGTTCGTGGATGCCGGCGCCGCGGTCGAGACACCCGATGGTCTCTACGCCGACCGCCTGCCCTGCAGCGAGTACGACGTCGACTGCGCACCCGACGGGACGGTGGTCGTACGAGGCGACGGTGTCCACTTCTGCCCGATCATCGGGGAGAACCCGTGCAGCGTCTGGTCGAGCGGCGCGTTCCGCTTCGCGATGACGATCGCCGACGCCGTGCACCACCCCGATCGATACGAGTGAGCCAGCGCGATGTGTCCGCACTCGGTGTCAGAACTGAGAACCGTGCGTTGGTGGTGGATCATGCCGATGCCTCTGTGAGCGAGCGGTCGGGGCGTGCCGGCCATTGGGGGCAGGTCACGTGGTATTCCTCGTCGGCCGGGCCGTACAGGTCCCACTCCTCGTCTGTCATGTTCCGACCGGCGGCGTCGCAGGCGAGATCGGCCCAGGTGTCGACCTCGTAGCGCCAGATCGTGACCCCCTGGCCCGGGACGACGTCAGCGAGGAAGGGGGTCTTCCCGGAACCAGGTTGATGTCGTCCCACTCCGACCGGAACGGCGAACCGATGGGGCGGCCGGACTGGTGTCCCACAGCTGCACAGAGTGCGCCAGCGACACGAGCAACAGCCGTCCGTCCTCGGAGAACGCCGAGGTGGCGCGCAGCATCCGTCGCCGCCGAGGATGCGGATCGCGTCGTACGTCCGGCCGTCGCGCAGCGTCACCTCGCCGGTGGGCGTGATGGTCACCATCCGGTCGCCCTGCTGGTCGAACGCCACCCAGATCGCTGGCCCGATCGCCTCGGTGGCGGCGGGCACCACCGACCACGTCGAGGTGTCGAGCACCTGGACGTCGCCGGTGTAGGGGTCGGTGAAAAGCAGCGTCCGTCCGTCGGGGGAGCCGGTCATGAACCGCCAGATCCCTTCGAAATCGACCTCGGCGAGGCGTTCGCCCTCCGGCAGCGACCACACGTCGAGGTGGCGGGGTCCGCCGTCGAAGAAGGCGATCCAACCGTGATGTTCGGGGACGAATTCCCAGACGGCGTGGTCGGGACTCGGCACCTGGCCGAGCAGTTCGCCGTCGCTCGTGACGACCGACGTCTCGTCGGGGCGCCATTCGACACGCACATCGCCCAGGGGCTCGGCCCAGTTCGCCACCGGCATCGAGTCGGGTGCCGCCGGATCCGCCGACACGTCGTCGACGATCGTGCAATCGCTCGTACCCATGTCGCACGTCCATTCCTGCGCCCGGTCGATCGAGGTCCTGAACGCTCCGGAGGGCTTGTGGTGCACCGTCATCTTCGCTCCGTCGAACGAAGGCCACACCCCCGTCGCCCAGTCGGTGCCCGGCAGCACGGTCCGCAGCAAGGAGCGACCGTCGATTGCGTGCTCGGCGAAGCCGGCGTCACCGGAGATGAGCACGGTGCCACTCTGAAGCAACCCCGCAGCGCCGCCGAGCCCGACCCTGCCGGAGACGGGGGAGGAACCGACGGAACCGTTGCGGTCGACGACGTAGTACGTGCCGGCGGTGGTCGGCACGACCAGCCGCCCGTCGCCCACCGCCACGGGGTTGTGGAGGGCCTGGCCGACCTCGAAACTATCGACATCGATCACGCCGAGAACTCGCCGTTCGTCATGTCGAGGATCCACAGGTCGATGTACGTAGATACGGCGAGGTGGGTGGCGTCGACCACCTCGATCACCTGTCCCGACCCGGCCAGGTCAGATGTGTGCGCCCATTCGCCGACGAGGGTCCCGTCGTCGACGCGGTACTGGCGCACGCCCCAGCCACGGGCGACGAACACGCTCGAGCCGTCCAGCGAGAACCGGGCGAACGAACGCAGCACGGTGCCGGGGTCGGCACTATCAGCGGGGAGCAGCCCGGCATCGACGGCATCGGAGACGGTCCGAATGCCGTCGCCGACCGTCCTCCAGCGGGGTGTCGTTGCGTCCGGCGAGTCGAACAGCGCCAGCCCGCCGACCTCGTCGACGACGGCGATGCGACCGGTGGTCTCGTCGACATCGACGCCCGATGGTGGACCCCCTGGAAGTGGCCGCTCGTCACCGGTGGTGAGATCGACGACGTACGCGTGAGAACCGCCCGCCCAGACGGCGAAGCCATCGCCGAAGGCCGGCACCTCGAATTTCAACGCCGCCGCGACAAATGGCCTCGGGTCGGAAACGAAGATTGTGTCGATCGGCTGGAGCGACGTCAGGTCGCGCACGACGAGGCGATCGGGGGGATGCACGGTGACGACCCGGTCGACGCCGACCGCGGCGATGACGAACGGCACGTTGAACCCGGTGTCGTCGAGCACGATCCGCAGCACATTGCCCGCAGCCTGCATGGTGTCGAGGAGACCGCCGAGGGTCTCGGGCGTCTCGCCACGCGAGCGGGCCTCGGCGGCGAGCAACAGCGCGAGCGACAGGTCGGTGTCGGCCAGGCCCGGAGCGAGAGCCGCCATGCGAGTCGTCTCGGCGTCGTGGAGCACAAGTTCTCCTTCGGTTTGCGCCGCCTCTGCGTCGGCCCTGGCGGCATCCGCGGCGTCGCGCTGCGCCGAGGCGGTGGCGCGCTGCGCCTCCGCCTCGGTTCGCTGCGCGTCGGCCTCGGCGGCGGCCGCAGCCGCAGCGCGCTCGTTGTCTTGCGCCCGGCGCCGCGCCCCGACCGCCAGGACGCTCGTGATCAATGCGATCACGGCGACACACGCCACCGCGGCGAGCAAACGGTGGAGCCTTCGGCGCTCTCGTGCCTCCGCGCCGATGGCGGCCAAGTGCGCAGACTCCGAGCGCTCGAGGAACGCCGCCTCGCGTTCGTTGAGGTCGCCGTCGTGTTCGGCGCCCACGCGGATGCCGTCTCGAGGCGTCCTCCTCGGTACAGCTCACCCGGGTCGCGTCCCGAAGCCTCCCATCCGGCCGCGGCGACGGTGAGGTGGCGGTGGATCCGCAGGCCGTCGCGATCGTCGTCGAGCCAGCCGCGCAGCCGCTGCCACTCTCGCAGCAGCGCCTCGTGGGCCACCTCCACCGTCGGCTCGCGCGTGACGGGGTCGTGGTCGAACGCGGAACCGGGCCCGTCCGAAGCCATCGATCACGCGATCGACCACGGGGTCGGCGCCGAGCTCGCTGCGCAGCACACGACGGCGCGTGTCTGCGGTCCCCTCGCCGGGAGCCACCAGTCGGGTGAACAGCCGGCGCGTGATCTCACGCTCGCGCTCGTCGAATCCTCCGTGGATCGCGTCGGCGCGGTGACCGAGCGCTCCGGCGAGCCCGCCGAGCTCGTCGTACGCGGCCGCAGTCATCACGCTCGACACGCACCGATCGAACAGCTCGGTGAGCGCGTACTGCAGCAACGGCAACGCACCCGGCTGATCGACGACGTCGGCGACGATGCGGGCCACGAGTCCTGGTTCGAGCGTCGAGCCGGCGCGCAGCGCGGGCTCGGTGATCGCTTGTTCGAGCTCGTCGGCGGCGAGCGGTGTGAGCACCACGGTGCCCTGCTCGACGATCGTCGCGAGCTCGGGGATGCGCAACGGCAGGTCGTAGAAGTCGGCGCGCAGCGTGGTCACCACGCGCAGCCGCGACCTCGCCTCGCTCACGGCCGCGACCAGCCCCGACGCGAAGCGCTGCCTCAGCACCGGATCGGGGCACAGGGTGAACAGCTCCTCGAACTGGTCGAGCACCAGCACGAGCTCGCTCGTCTCGTCGGGCAACACCTGCTTCACCGCCCGACCGATCCCGCGCCGATCGGATGCCATCAGTTCGGCCAGCCCACCGACGCTCGTGCCGGCGACTCGCGCGAGTGCCCCCTCGAGCTCTTCGAACGGATCGACCCCCGGCATCATCGTGGTGACGAACCAGGTGTCCGACGACGGCACCCGGCCCGCCCGCAGCGCGGGAAGCAATCCGGCTCTCACGACCGACGACTTGCCGGCACCCGACGGCCCGACGAGCACCACGAACCGTGCCTCAGGGCCGCTGTGACCCATCCGCTCGACGAGCCGATCGACGAGCCGGACGCCCGCCGAAGAAGTCGGCGGCGTCGGCCTCCTGGAACGCGAGCAGGCCTTTGTACGGGTTGCGGAGTTCGCCGACCGTCGCCGTCGCCGCGCCTGTCGGGCGGAACGATCCGCCGTCCCGGTTGCGGCGGCGGTGAGCTCCGTGACGAACTCGGTCACCGTCGAGTAGCGATCGAGCGGCCGCTTGGCGGTGGCGCGTCGCAGCACGTCGTCGACAGCGGCGGGCAGGTCCGGGCGCACCTCCCGCATGTTCGGCAACGGGTCGCTCAGCTGGCGGCGGAGCAGCTCGGCCTCGTTCGGCGCGTCGCTGAACGGCAGGCGGCCGACGAGGCATTCGTAGACGATGATCGCGAGCCCGTGGATGTCGGTCGGAGGGCCGACCGGCTCACGGCGGAGCTGTTCGGGGGCCGCGTAGGCGGGGGATCCGACCGACAGCGAGTCGAGCGCCACGTGGGGTACCGCATCGGCGTAGGCGATGCCGAAGTCGCCGAGGAACGCGTTCCCCTCTCCGTCGAGGAACACGTTCGCCGGCTTGACGTCTCGGTGCACCACACCGGCGCGATGGGCTGCTTCGAGCGCGCCGCCGATCTGCGTCGCGATCTTCACCACGTCGTCCAACGCCAGCGTGCGTTTGGCGATGTGGTCCTCGAGGGTGCCGCCGCGGAACAGCCTCATCACCAGCCAGGCCGAGTACGGCTCGCGCCAGTAGTCGTAGAGCGGGACGATGTGCGGGTGCTCCAACCGAGCCACCAGGTGCGCCTCGGCCTCGAACCGCCGAATGAACTCGGGCCGGTTGGCGAGCTCCTCCCGGACCACCTTGATCGCGACCTCGCGGCCGACGGCGGGCTGGAGGCCGCGGTACACGACCGCGAACGCGCCGTCACCGATTCGTTCGAGCAGGTGATACCCCCGTGCGGCCGGCAGCCCTCGCGGGCGACCTCATCCGCCACGCTGTTGCCGTTGGCGATCTGGCGATCGAGATCGACGATCGACTCCCCTGGGTCGAGGCCGAGGTCGGTCGCCAGGCGGCGGCGGTAGTTCTGGAACACGCGCAGCGCCTCGCCCTGGCGTCCGACGGCGTTCAACGCCCTCATCAGCAACAGGTGCGTGCGCTCGCGTAGCGGCTGCCGAGACGCAGCCGCCTCCAGCGAGGCGACCGACTCGTCGGCCCGCCCCGCCTCGAGCAACGCCTCCGCGAGGAGATCCTCGGCGAACGCCCTGCGCTCGTCCAGACGGATCGCGTCGGGCCGTGACCACTCGCGGTCGGCCAGACCGTCGAGCGCCGGACCTCGCCACAGCCCCAACGCCTCGCGGAGCATCACGATCCGCTCCGTCAGCGTTCGGTTGATCTCTGCGGCGCGATCGACGAGGCGTTCGAACCGGTGAGCGTCGACGGCGAGCGGAGACACCGCGAGCGTGTACGCTCCACCGGCCGACACGATCACCTCCTCACCGAGCAGTCCGCGAACTCGCGACGCGCAGGTGTGGATCGCTGGCCGGGGGTCGGCCGGGAGCTCCGCTTCGGCCCACATCGTGTCGACGATCCGATCCATCGGTCTGGCCTGACCAGGCGTCAACGCGAGCAACGCCAGCATGGTCCGCTGGCGATCCCCACGCACATCGACCCGAACACCGTCACGCGACGCCTCGATCGGTCCGAGGATCCGGATCTCCACGGTCATCATGCACCTCCCCAGGTCGGTCGCATCTCGGACACACCTTCCGAGATCCACCTCACCGAATCCTGACACACCAGCTCAAGGGTTGTTTTCGGGATGTGGGTGACGGCAGCTCCATCCCACCGAACACTGCAGTGCCCGCCAACCGCGTGCGCAGAAACGCACCGCATCGGTGCCGAAGTGCGCAAACGCTCGCCGCCACCGGGTGGGTGTGCGCAGAAACGCACCACATCGGTGCTGAAGTGCGCAAACGCGCTGTCGGTGTTGGGTCGAGACGAGATCGCCCTCATCGATCCGGTCAATTCGGTCCATTCGGTCCATTCGGTCACGACCGATTCCAGGGGCCAGCGGCCCCCAGCTGAGCGAGCCGGGTGCGCAGGTTCCAGTCGCCGGCCGGGCGCTGCACGAGGTACCCGACCGATGCCCGATTCCTGGTACGACCGTACTCGGATCGCCCGGGCGGGTCGGCCGCGCGATGATCCGCACATGGACGAGGATCGTTTGCGCTGGATCTATGCGGCCGCCACCCCGGACGAGCTGCGCGACCGGTACGAGGAGTGGGCGAGCACCTACGACCACGACCTCGACGGAATGGAGTGGCACGCGCCGGCGGCGTGCGCTGCGCGCTGTCACCGGTGGGCCGGAAGCGGCGCCTTCGTGCTCGATGCCGGCTGTGGCACCGGCCTCGTCGGCGTCGAACTCCACCGGCTCGGCGTCGGCAGCTTGATCGGCTTCGATCTGTCCGAAGCGATGCTGCGCGCGGCGAGCGCCCGGGCCGTGTACGACGAGCTGCATCAGGGCTCGCTGCTCGAACCGCTGCCGTTCGAGCCGGGCTCGTTCGATGCGGTCGTCTCCGTCGGCGTGTTCACCCATGGCCACGTCGGGCCCGAGGCGCTTCGAGGCCTCGCCGGCGTCGTGCGCTCCGGTGGCCACGTGTCGATCACGTTCCGTGACGACGTGCTCGACCAGCTCGGGTGTGGCGCCGAGGTCGCTCGCCTCGAAACCGATGGTGTGTGGTCGTTGGTCGAGCGCACCGAGCCGTCGCCGCTCATCGTCGAGGGCGGCTTGGGCGTCGACATGCGGGTCTGGACCTGGCGCGTCAGTTGACCGAGATCAGCTCACGGTGTTCAGGATCGATGGCACCGGTGGGCGACGGCCCCTTGCGCGAGCACGTACCGGTCGGGTCGCACCACCGCCACGTCGGCCGGTGGCGTGAAGGCATCGAGCGTTGCGACCCAAGCGGTATCGATCGATGCATCCACCACGACCGCGCCCGCGGCGCGCCAGCCGTCGACCTCCGGTGAGATCGCACGTGGAGATCGCACGACAACCGCGAAGCGATCGCCGACAACATCGTCCGACCGAGCACCGTCGAGGAACACCTGGACCGACTGGACGCCACCACTGTCGAGCACCAACGGGCCGGCCACGAGTGGCGGCATCAATCCGTCATCGTCGTCGGTCTCCGCCGGACCGTCGGCCGCTGCGGTCCGGCGGTCCGGCGGCCCGGCGGCCAGCATCGAATCGTCTCGTGCAGCTGCAGGAGACCCTCGGTCGGTGCTCCACTGGAGGAGTACGGTGCAACCGGTGATTCCAGGAGCGGACGTCCTCGTGATCGGTGCCGGCGTCATCGGTTCCGCCGTGGCTCTGGAGTTCGCTCGCGCCGGCCGTCGGGTGGTGGTGCTCGACAAGGGCGATGCGCCGGGTGCCGGGTCCACCAGTTCGTCGTCGTCGATCATCCGGTTCAGCTACTCCACCCTCGACAGCGTGCTGACGGCCTGGGAGTCGGCGCCGTTCTGGACCGACTGGGAGGGCTACCTCGGCGTGCTCGACCCCGACGGGATGTGCCGGTTCATCCCTACCGGCATGCTGCTGTTCGACACTCCCGAGTTCTCGTTCAGCCGCATCACCGACCTGTGGGACGAGGTCGGCATCGACTACGAGTTGCTCGACACCGCTCAGATCGCCGAGCGGTATCCCGGCGCTCGACGTCGGCAGGTACTTCCCGCCGAAGACCGTCGACGATCCGGCCTTCGCCGCCGATCCACACGGCACGCTGTCCGCCATCTTCGAGCCGCGAGCTGGATTCATCGACGACCCGATGCTGGCCGCGCGGAACATCGCCCATGCCGCAAAGCACCATGGCGCCACCTTCAGGTTCCGCGCCGAGGTCGTCGGTGTGGAACTGGCCGATGGCCGCGTCGCCGGTGTGCGGCTCGCCGATGGTGAGCTCGTCGTCGCGCCGGTCGTCATCAATGTGGCGGGCCCGCACTCCGCGCACCTCAATGCACTCGCAGGTGCCGCCGTGGACATGACGATCGGTCACCGTCCGCTGCGCCAGGAGGTGTTCGCCGTGCCGGCTCCCGCCGGGCTGTCGCTGATCGATGGCGCGCCGATCGTGAGCGACCTCGACATCGGCCAGTACTTCCGCCCGCAGGTGGGTGGCACCTTGCTCGTCGGCGGCACGGAGCCTGCCTGTGACGAGCTCGAGTGGGTCGAGGACCCTGACCACTACGACGAGCACACGACGGTCGAGAAGTTCGAGACCACCATGTACCGGCTGGCACGTCGTCTGCCCGAGTTCGGCGTGCCACATCGACCGGTCGGCCTCGCCGCGCTCTACGACGTGGCCGACGACTGGGTGCCGATCTACGACCGCTCGGCTGTGCCCGGTTGGTACATGGCCTGCGGCACGAGTGGCAACCAGTTCAAGAACGCGCCGTTGGCCGGCAAGTTCATGCGCGAGATCGTCGACGCCGTCGAGGATGGCCGCGACCACGACCACGACCCGGTGCAGTTCGTCGGTGCTCGCACCGGTCGCTCGATCGACCTCGGTGCGTTCAGTCGCCGACGGCGTGCCGGCGAGCACGTCCGGCACCGTCATGGGCTGAGGGGTCAGCGTCGTACGACGAGATCGGCGGTCACGCTGTTGTCGGCGATGCGCCTGGCGTTCGGCTCGTCCACCGTCGTCACCCAGTGCTCCGCTTCGTCGACGGTGCGGCCATGCGAGACATGGCGAGCCACGAGCTGCGCCACCCGCTCACCGTCGTCGGCCGTCATCAGCCAGGTCTCGTCCAACAGTTCATGCACCTCTCGCCAGCCGGGTTCGTCGAGCAGCAGGTAGTTCCCTTCGGTCACGACGAGGTCGGTGCTGACCGCGACGCGCACCGAGCCGGCGATCGCCGCCTCCAGCGAGCGGTCGAACCGCGGCACGAGCACGTCAGCGTCCCGATCGCGCACCCGGTGGAGCGCGGAGACGAAGCCGTCGACGTCGAAGGTGTCGGCGGCCCCCTTGCGATCGTCGCGGCCGAGCCGCACGAGCTCGTCGTCAGCGAGATGGAAGCCGTCCATCGCCAGCAGCTGGGCAGACGGTCCCCATGCGGTCACGAGCTGCTCCGCGAGGGTGGACTTGCCGGATCCCGGCGCGCCGGCGATGCCGAGGATGCGACCGCCACCGGCCACGAGGGCACGAGCGCGATCGAGGAGTGCGTTCAGCTCGGGCTGCACGCGCCCCATGACGCATCGAGCTGGTTGCGCCGAGGCGGGTTGGCGCCCACCTGGGTGACGGTGAATGCCGACACTGCCTGTGCGGCACGCGCTGCCTGCACGACCAGCGGGTGATCGGCCAGTTCGGTGACGCCGAAACCGTTGCCGCGCCACCATGCGAGGAAGCCACCACAGAACGAGTCGCCGGCGCCGATGGTGTCGGCGACGTGAACGAAGGGTGTGGGCAGGGCCATTGTCTCGTCGGCGGTGACGACGTAGGTGGCGTCCTTGCCCGCTGTCAGCAGCACCACTTGGACGCCGGAGGTCACGATTGCCATCGCTGCGTCGAGCGGGTCGGCGCCGGGTGCGAGGTAGTCGGCGTCGTCGGTGCTGATCTTCACGATGTGGCTCCGGCGGTACACCTGCGACATCCGAGCGAGATAGGCATCGCGATCGGCGATCACGCGTGAACGGCAGTTCGGATCGGTCATCACCAGCACATCGGGTGCGAGGCCGCCGAGGAAGTCGACCAGTGTCGATGCCATCGGCTCGAGCACGAGGCCGAGCGTGCCGACGTGCACCGTGTGGGCCGAACGGGCAGCGACGGGTACATGATCGAGCGCCGGAGCCGAGGTGTCGGTGAGATAGAAGCGGTAGGTGGCCGACCCGTGATCGTCGAGTTCGGCGGCGGCCAGGGTGGTGGGCAACTCGGTGCGCACGGTCGCTGCAGGAGAAACGCCATCAGCCATGAGCTGAGCAGCGAGCATCGAGCCGAACCGGTCGTCGGACAGCGAGCCGAGGAACGACACCTCGCCGCCGAGTCGCCCGATCGTCCGGGCCACGTTGAACGGGCCACCTCCGAGCGCTGCGGTCACCGAGCCATCGGTGCGGATCACCAGATCGATCAACGCCTCGCCGGCCACCACCATCACGGGCGGGCAGCGTATCCGCACCGCGTCGCATCGCAGATCAGACGCCGCAGATCAGACGGAGCAGATCGGGCGCCGGTGCGATCCGCGCCGTGCCCGTCGCGGTTCCCGCTCACGCAGCGTCCCACACACTGTCGCAACGATCGCTCGAGTTCACCGCCTGTCACTGCGATCGCGGATCGGTGGATCAGTCGATCCAGTAGCGGCGCTTTGCGGTGCCGGTTTCGAGGCTCTGCACGGTGGATTCGAACTCACCGCCGCATCGCTCGATCACCTTGGCGGACGCATGGTTGTCGTCGTCACACGTGATGAGCACGCGGTCGACTCCGTGGGCGCGGGCGATGATCAGACTCTGCCGGAGGATCTCTGTCGCATACCCTCGACCTCGGTGCTCGGCGAGGACGGCGTAACCGATGTGCCCCCCTTCGCGCAACAGGAACTCGTTGAGACGGTGTCTGATCGAGGTTCGCCCAACGATCACCCCGTCGACCTCTGCGAGTAGGAACGTGGCCGGCACCAATCCGCCCGGAACACCAGCGCCGGTGCGAACTGCCTCGACCCCAGCGATGTACTGGGACCACGGCACGTCAGGCTCGAACCCGAGGCCGAACGAGAATCGTTCAGCCGCCAACGCTGCATGGGCTGTCACGAACGCTGACTCGTCGGTCTCTTCGAGCGGGCGTAGCGTCAACATGTCAGGCAGGATGCCCGTCGGCGACACGTCCCGCAAGCCCTGAGCCCGTGCCGTTCGCTCCGACTCGCGCGACTCGGCGACTCGCTGGGTCAGTATCGTCGGGGCATGTCCCAGTCGTCCGCCGTCCTCACGCTCGACGAGGTGTTCGATCTCAGCTACCGGATGCTCCGATCCTCGGGAGCATCGCACCTCCAGGCCGAGCCGACGGCGCGCAGCATCCGCGAGGCCGAGGCGGAAGGACTGCGCCCGATCGGACTCTCGTACCTGCCCACCTACTGCGATCACGTTCACTGCGGCAAGGTGATCGGTGACGCAGTGCCCACCGTGTCCACCCCTCGGGCGGCCACGGTCGTCGTGGACGCCCACCTCGGGTTCTCCCACCCTGCGTTCGAAGTGGGTGCACCTGCTCTGGTCGAGGCCACTCGTGTCTGCGGCGTCGGCCTGATGGCGATCACACACTCGTACTCGGCCGGTGTGCTCGGCTGGTTCGTCGAGCATCTGGCACAGCAGGGGCTGGTTGCACTCATGTTCGCCAACTCATCGTCGCTGATGGCGCCCGCCGGGGGCAGGCGCCCGTTCTTCGGCACCAACCCACTCGCGTGGGCGGCGCCTCGGGCGGACGGCGCGACGGTGGTGGCGGATCTGTCCTCGTCGGCGGTCGCCTGGGTGAAGGTGAACGCTGCTGCTCAGGAGGGCCGCGAGATCCCGCTCGGCTGGGCGATCGATGCCGACGGCAACCCCACCACTGATGCGCGTGCCGCGCTCGGTGGTGCGATGGTGCCGGCCGCAGGTGCCAAGGGCTCAGCGCTCGCCCTCCTGGTCGACATCATGTCGGGTGGCGTGGCCGGGTCGAACTTCTCGTTCGAAGCGTCCGGCTTCGGCGGCACTGCGGGTGGCCCGCCTGACGTGGGGCAGGTGTTGCTCGCGATCGACCCCACGGCCACGATGGGCGCCGGCTTCGCGGATCGCATCGAGACCGAACTGCGAGCGCTCGACGCCGAGGATGGTGTGCGTCTCCCGGGCGGAGCCAGGCTCGCCAGCCGCACGCTGACGGCCGAGCACGGCGTCGAGGTGCCGGCAGAGCTGATGGCACTCCTCACCGACTACGCCGAGCACGGCAGTGCGGCCGAGCCGAGCAGCTGACGGCGCAGGGTTCTGGTCGCGTTCGTTCGCGGCTATCGCAGGTGATCGCGACCAGAACGTTTGCTTCAGCGGCTGGCCGAGCCGAGAAGCTGACGGCGCAGGGTTCTGGTCGCGTTCGTTCGCGGCTATCGCGGGAGATCGCGACCAGAACGTTTGCTTCAGCGGCAGTGCGGCCGAGCCGAGCAGCTGACGGTGCAGGGTTCTGGTCGCGTTCGTTCGCGGCTATCGCAGGAGATCGCGACCAGAACGTTTGCTTCAGGGGGTGCTTCGAGCGCGACGGGTCGAGCGGAGCAGCTCCTCCAGGTAGCGCGAGATCTCGTTCGGATGCACCACTGCGCCACGGATGAGGTCGTCGAAGTGGCGGGTGAGGGTTCTGACGTGTTCGGTGGAGGTGAGCACGAGGTACATCTGGCCGAGGTACAGCGCTGCTCGCTGCGGGCCGAAGATCGTCACCGGCCCGGCGTACCGCTGCAAGCCGTCGAACAAGAACCACCGCAGGGTGGGGTAGAGCTCATCGGTGAGCGTGATCATGTGCTCCATCTGGGCCACCCGTTGATCATGCGGGAGCTCGCGCCAAATGCCTTCGCCCCGGGCGAACGACTCGATCGCCTGCAGGCTGTTGCACGTCTCGAGATCACTTTCGGGCCCGCGGGTCCATGCGAGGCGTGCTGCCGCGGTCTCGATCTTCTGCTCCGGCCGGGAGGCGACGTAGTGGGCGAGCTCGAAACGGATCACGTCCTCGGTCTTCAACAGGTCGGGGATCGTCGACGGCACGTAGCGGATCTTGTACCCCTTGGCCTCCTCGAACCACGTGATGAGCCGCTCGTCGTTCGGTGACAGCGCATCCTCGGCGAACGACGTCTGCTCCTGCAGCATCTCTGCCTGCATCGGTCCGGCGTGGCTCAGGCCGAGCAACCAGTCGACCGACACCTGCTGCGTCGTCGCGATCTCAGCGAGCGTCTCGGCCCGCGGGAGACGACGGTTTGCCGACGACAGCAGCTGCGACAGCGTCGATCGGTCGAGCTCGTTCTGGAGTGCGAAGTCGCCGCGGGTGAGCCCGCTGCGTTGAACGACCACCTCGAGCCGCTCACGAAAAGTGGTCAACAACCCTCGACGATCGATCACACCTGCAGCCTAGACGCATCAGATGTGGTGAACACACTGCATTCGGTGTGGAATTGCTCGTTCATGCAACAGATGTCGCGCAAGTCCCCACCGAAGGTGTCGAGACTCCGGAGCTCTGACGGGCACAATCGCACGCAATGGGCAACGAGCGGACGCAGACACCGAGCTTGATCGAGTGGCCGACGCTGCTCGTTGCGGCCGGATGTTGGGGCGGCTGGATCTCGTTGCTGAAGTGGCACGATTCCCTTCCCTGGCCACTCGTGGTGCTCGGCTTCGCGCTGTTGGGCGGCTGGTACATGTCGGTGCAGCACGAGGTGATCCACGGCCATCCCACCCCGTGGCGTGTCGTGAACACGGCCCTGGCAGTCACACCCCTGTCGCTCTGGCTTCCGTTCGCGATCTATCGCGAGACCCATCTCGACCACCACGAGGTGGAGCTCACGACAGCTGGCGTCGACCCGGAGTCGTTCTACGTGACCCCCGAGCAGTGGGACAGCGCATCGACGACGAGGCGTCTCCTGCTGCGTGCCAACCGCACGTTCCTCGGCCGCCTGTTGATCGGTCCGATGATCGGGCCCCCATCGCTGGTGTGGAGCGAGCTCAAGCGCTCCCGCGAGAGCTCGTCGTTGATGGCGATGTGGGCGATCCACGTCGGCGCAGCCGCTGCCGTCGGGTGGGTGGTGTTCGGCGTCGCCGGTGTGCCGGTGTGGCAGTACCTGGTGGGCTACACGTATCTCGGGATGTCCGTCACCTACATCAGGTCCTTCGTCGAGCACCTCGCAGTGCCGGCGCCGGCCACTCGCTGCGCGGTGGTCCGCAGCGGCTGGTTCTTCGGGCTGCTGTTCCTCAACAACAACCTCCATCACACCCATCACGCCCTCCCCGGTGCGGCCTGGTACCGCTTGCCCAGGCTGACGCGCGAGATGGGGGCGGACGAGATCGCTGCGGCGGGCGCCGGCTACTACCGCGGCTACCTCGACATCGTCCGCCGGTACGCCGCCCGCCCGTTCTGCCAGCCGATCGATCCGCTCGCCGACCGCGTCTCGTCGTGACTGCCGTGGGGCATCCCAGGCCGCTCGTGGGAGAAGCGGGCCTGGGGATGTACCCGTTCCCCGAGCTGCGACCTGCCTACGACGCGTATTGGTCAGCAGTACAACGCCGAGCGCGGTGGCTTCCACCGGGGCTCACGTGGCACGCCGATCTCCACGCCTCCTGGCGGGCGCCGGATCTCGTGGTGGGCTACACCTGCGGTTGGCCGCTGGTCACGCAACTCGCCGAGCGGGTGCAGGTGGTCGGGACCTTCGAGTTCGACATCCCCGAAGCCCAGGATCACCGATACCACTCGGTGCTGATCGCCCGCGACGTGGCCCCGCTCGAATCCTTCGCGGGAGCGCGGGCCGCGGTGAACGGCCCCGACAGCCTCTCCGGGTGGGTGAGCCTCATCACTGCGGTGCACGGCACGGGCGGCACTTGGACCGGGGCCGTGCGATGGACGGGGGCACACGTCGACAGCATTCGAGCCGTGCAGATGGGCGACGCCGACGTGGCCTCGATCGACTCCGTGACGTGGCACCACGTGCTGCGCTTTGCGCCGGAGATCGCCTCCGGGGTCGTGACTGTGGGAGCGGGCCCGCTGGTGCCATGCCTGCCAGTCGTGGCTGGCGCCGCGGTGCCCCCGGATGCGCTCGCTGAGATCCGTGGCGCGATGGCCGACGCGTTCGCCGACCCCGAGATGGTCGGGTACTCGGCAACGATGCTGACGCGTTCGTTCGTTGCCGCTCGATCTCGATGACTATCTGCCACTGCTCGAGCTCGCCCCCGCGGGTTGATCGCTCGCGGCCGAACGCCGGGCTGACGCGGTCAGGTCGCGGCGACCGGCTCGGCGTCGGACAGCCGTCGAACGTCGACGGCGATGCCGGTCATGTGTGCCTGGCTCGAGAGCGGCTCGAAGCTGCCCGCGCCGATCGGGAGGAGCTCGTTGGGGTTGGCGCCCGGGTGCTCGTGGGCGACCCGGAGACGCGGACTGATGGTGTGCCCCCACCCGTGCACCATCGACACCACACCAGGCATGAGTGCACCGTCGTATTCGACGATGCTTGCCACCTCACCGTGGTCGCTGGCAACGAGCACCTCGTCACCGTCGCCGAGGCCGAGCCGCTCCGCGTCGTCGGGGTGCATGCTCAGCGGATTCGTCGTGCGACCGCCGCGCTTCATGCGTGCCACGTTGGCGAACCAGGAGTTGTGCATCCACGCATCTCGGCGATGGATCAGGCGCAGTCGTCCCGTGCCGACCTCTTGGCGTGTTTCGTCGTACAGGCGGTGGCACCGGTCGATGGCCGCGGAGAACCCGGGCGGGCAGCAGTCGACGAGTCCGTCCGCCGTGTGCACCTGAGCGTCGAAGAAGGTGCCGGGTTCCGGCCGGGGGAGCACATGGGGCAAGCCGTCGGCCTGCAGGTCGGCGAGCTCGAGCCCGGAGCCCTTGGCGAGCATGTGGCGCCACTTCGACCAGGGGTCGGGCTCGGCATCGTCGAGGATCGACGGCAGCCCGAGCTCCTGCAGGAGGCGATGGGCGATCCACCACTCCGGCTTGCGCTCGGCCATCGGCGCCGTCACTGCGGGTGTGTACTGCGCGAATGGCTGCGCGCTCGTGCCGATGTTGACGATGTTGAGGTCGTCGCGCTCGTACATGTCGGTGGACGGCAGCACGACGTGGGCCAGCTCCGCAGTGGCGCTCGGGTAGATGTCGATCACGATCAACAGCTCGAGTTGCTCGAACGCCTTGCGCAGCCGGTCCTGGCCTGCGATCGACAGCATCGGGTTGCCGGCCACGACGATCATCGCCTTGATCGGCCGTTCACTGTCGAGGATCGCGTGCGACATCAACGTGCCCGGGAGCGCGCCACGGCGCAGCGTGCCGAACTCGGTGTCGACGTATCCCTGTTCGAGCACGCCGGCGCCCGAGCGAGCGTTCGGGTAGAAGCCGTCGCTCTTGAGGTTGCCACCTTCGGCATCGAGCTTGCCGGTGACGAAGCTGAGCATGTGCACGAGCCAGTACGCGAGCGTGCCCTGGCGGCCCATGTTGATGCCGGTCGAAGCGTGCACCGACGCCCGGGGCGTCACCACCCAGGCGGTCGCGAGCTCGCGGATGGCGGCAGCGTCGATGCCGGTGATGTCTGCCACCGCGTCGGCGTCGTAGGGGCCGATGAATCGACGGAGTTCCGCGAGGTGGCGGCCGTGGCGGAGCACGAGTTCGTCGCGGAACCCGCCGAGCGCATCGATCTCGTGCAGCAACGCAGCGAGGAACCACACGTCGGTGTCGGGTCGGATCAACAGCGTGTCGCCGATGCCCTGTTCGGGTGTCTCGATCCGTCGAGGGTTGACGAACACGAACCGGGCACCTCGTGCCGACGCCCGGCGCATCACCCCGAGCACGTTCGGGACGGAGTAGAAGCTGGCCTGCGACGCACGTGGGTTCTCCCCGATCACGAGGCACAGGTCGGTGTGCTCCAGGTCGGGGATCGGGTGCACGTTCGACGAACCGAACACCGCTTCGCTCGCCACGAACTTGTTGGCGCAGTCCTGGGTGCCCGACGAGAAGCTGCGGCGCACACCGAGCGCACGGAGCATCTGCGTCACGTGCAGCGAGCCGAGTGCGTTGAACGCCATCGGGTTGCCCACATATGCCGCGGTGGCGTGCTCACCGTGGACGGCAACCGCGGCCTTCCACCGTCGTGCTGCCTCGCTCATCGCCTCGTCCCACGATGCGTTGGTCCAGGTGCCATCGGGTGAACGCAGCTGAGGGTGATCCAAACGGTCGGGGTCGCGATGGATGTCGACTGCGGCGAGTCCCTTGTGGCACGAGAACCCCTGCGTCACCGGATGGTCACGGTCGGGCGACAGCTTCACCAACTGGCCACCGTCGACGTGGGCCACCAGCCCGCACGACGGTTCGCAGATCCGACAGAAGGTCGTGACCTGCCGGACGTCCGGGCCGGTGACGGCCTCACTCGTGCGCGTGTTCCCGAGGTTCCCCATCGCCGGAGACTACGGGACTGCGTCAGGACATCAGGATGTCGAGCACCAGTTCCACGTCGGACAGATCGGGCAACACCTGCTGCGCTCCGAGATCGGCGAGGTCGTCCATCGAGTAGGTGCCGGTCGCGACGAGGAGGCATCGCACGCCGGCGCCGTGTGCGCAGGAAGCATCGCGAGGTGTGTCGCCGATGATCCACACGCGGTCCGGATCGATCGCGGTACTGGCTTCGCGTTCGGCGAGGCGAGCGAGTGCGATCCGCACGAGCTCTGTGCGGTCGTGATGATCGGAGCCGAAGCCGCCACGGTCGAGATCGAGATGGTGGTGCATGTCAGCCGCCTCGAGCTTGCGTCGAGCGACGAATTGGATGTTGCCGGTCACGACCGTCTGCACGGCGCGTCGCGCAGCGCAGCGGTCGAGGAGCTCGGCCGCACCGGGCAGCGTGACGATGGTCGTGCGGAGATCGTCCGCGAACTCGCCGTAGTTTCGCTCGACCTCGGCGAGCAGCCGCGGCACGTACGCGTCGTCGTCGATACCGACGGCAGCCAGCAGATCGCGGGCGATGAGTGGGTCGGTCTTGCCGCCGAAGTCGTAGGCGACACGCGCCATCGGCATCCCCGTCACGGTCTCCAGCGCCCGAGCGAACGCCCGCACGCCGACACCGGGCGTCCGCAGCAACGTCCCGTCGATGTCCCACAGCAGTACCTTCGATCCGCTCGCCGACGCCATTCGAGGCGACGATACTTCTCACCGACTTCTCACGCGTCTCCAACCGAACATCGCACGAGTCGGAGCTACGGTCATCGCATGTGGAACCACGAGCACGCTCCTGACGATCTCGACGCGGCCCCCGAAGCAGCAGCTGCCGCCGCTGTCGACGCTGCGTCCCTCGATCGTGTCTCGGCCGCCTCCCGTCGGCCCGGTCCGGTCGCCGCCATCGGCCTCGCAGCCGCCTGCTCCCTCTCCGCGCTCGCAGTTGGGGGCGTTGCGCTCGCTGATCGCGGCGGCGAGTGGGGCCACCACCGGGATGGTCGTGGCTGGTGGGGCCTCGGCGGTCTGCTCGTGCTGCTCTCGCTTGTCGCGGCCACGGCCGCGTTGACCTCGTTGCTGATCGGTCGACGTTCGACGGCGGGTGGGGCTGCAGCGGGAGCACCCGTTCCAACACCGGCGTCGGCAGCTCCCCAACCCGGTCCTCTCGCAGGCGCAGAGTCGATCCTGGCGGAGCGGCTGGCTCGCGGTGAGATCAGCCCCGACGACTACCGGGCCAGCGTCGCGGCACTCCGCGGACAGAGCAGTGAGCCTCCTCAAGCACCCTGACCACGGCGCGCACACTGGCCGTGACGTGGCAGTGACGTGGCCGTGATCTGGACCGCCTCACGGCGGTCAGCGGTCACTGCCTGACGTGCATCCGCTCGGTTCTGTGCCACCGGCGATAAGGTCCCTCCCGCAGCGCCGCCCACTCCGGGCTCGCTGCGGTCGAGTGCAGCGCTTCGGCGCTTGGTGTCTCCGGCGGTCCCCCCGCTCCCGAGACGTGTCATCCGTCGTGATGGCGGCCATGCATCAACGGCCACCACCTCCGGAAGGACCCCCCAATCATGACCACCTCCCCCCGTTCAAGTACCGGCGCGCGCCCCCAGCAGGGCCGCCGTCGTCGCCCGACGCGGATGTCGAACGAGCCCCGTCAGGGCAGCTCGCAGAACGACACCCAGAACGACACAAAGAGCGACACGCCCAACACCCCGGCCCCCAGTCGGACCCCCGTGGTCATGGTCGGCACCTTCGCCGAGCTCGGCGTGCCGCAGTCATTGAGTGAGGTGCTCGCCCGCGACGGGGTCACCTCGCCGTTCCCGATCCAGTGCGCGACGTTGCCCGACTCGATGGCGGGACGTGATGTCCTCGGACGCGGCCGGACCGGTAGCGGCAAGACGCTCGCGTTTGCGCTGCCGACCGTGCTGCGCCTCGCCACGTCCGAGACCAAGCGTCAGCCGAAGCGGCCCCGCGCGCTCGTGCTGGTGCCGACGCGTGAGCTCGCCAATCAGGTGGCCGAGACCATCGCCCCGTTGGCCGCAGCACTGCAGCTCAAGATGGTCACCATCTTCGGTGGCGTGGGCCAACAGCCTCAGGTGGCCGCGCTCCGCAGCGGCGTCGACATCGTTGTCGCATGTCCTGGTCGTCTCGAGGACCTGATCCAGCAGCGCCACTGCTCGCTCGACCAGGTGGAGATCACCGTGCTCGACGAGGCCGATCACATGGCGGACCTCGGCTTCTTGCCCGCGGTGCGTCGCCTCATGGACGCCACGCCCACCGTCGGCCAGCGAATGCTCTTTTCGGCCACGCTCGACAAGGGCGTCGACGTGCTCGTGCGTCGATTCCTCGACAGCCCGGTCGTCCATTCGGTCGATCCCGAGGTGGCCCCGATCAGCACGATGACGCACCACGTGTTCGCCGTCGCTGCGGCCGACAAGACCTCGGTCGTGCACGCACTCGCCGGCGGCCGCGACCGCTCGCTGTTGTTCACCCGGACCAAGCACGGTGCGAAGAAGCTCGCCAAACAGCTCACCCAGGCCGGCATCCCAGCGGTGGAACTGCACGGCAACCTGTCCCAGAACGCACGTGAACGCAACCTCGAGTCGTTCACCGAGGGCAGCACCCGAGTGCTCGTCGCGACCGACATCGCCGCCCGCGGCATCCACGTCGACGAGATCGCGCTCGTCGTGCACGTCGATCCGCCGGCCGAGCACAAGGCCTACCTCCACCGCTCGGGCCGTACCGCCCGGGCGGGTGCCGAGGGCGTGGTCGTCACGTTGATGACGCCCGACCAGGTGAACGACGTGCGTCAACTGGCGCGCGCCGCATCGATCGAACCCGTCATCACCCGGGTCACACCCGGCCACCAGGCGATCGCTTCGCTCGTCGGCGAAGCCGCCGCATTCGTTCGTCCCGCTGTCACGGCGCCGCCCGTCCGTCAGCCGCAGCGAGCTCCCAGGCAGCGCGCGGTGCAGCCCGCTGCCCCGGGGGCTTCGGCCGGCTCCGGTCGCCCGAACGGCGCCGGCGCGGCCGGTCGCCCCAGCCGTCCCGGCCAAGGTGGTCGACCAGGCGGTCGCCCCGGTCGTCCCGGCGGCGCCGGTGCGGGCGGTGGTCGTGGCCGCTCAGGCCAGGGCGGTCGCAGCTCCGGGGGCGGTTCGGGCTCAGCCCGCTGAGGTGGTCGAGACCGTTTCGGTCTCGACGGCCTGCCACCGGCCGGGCTGCACTTCGTGCAGCTTCCCGGTGGCGACCAAACGACTGATCGACATCTGCGCGGAGCGCAACTCGACGGTGTCGACGAACGCCAGGGTGACGTGTGGCCTGTAGACGAACCGGTGTGCGACGAAGTCGTCCATCGATCGCGGCTCTGACGCGAACGACACCATGTTCCGCTCGCGATGCGCAATCACCGCGGTGAACGCGTCGAGCGCCTCGACGTACGCCGCGCGGCCGTCGATCACGCCCTTGTGATGGAACGTCACGTACCAGCGCGCCTCGATCTCCCGTGCCCGAGCGAGCGATCGTTCGAAGTCGTCGAGACTGCTCCACTCGTCGCCGTAGTACGGGCCGAATGCGGAGAGGTCGATGTCGCCGGTGACGAACACTCCGTCGGGTTCGATGAGCATGCCCGTGTGGCCGCGGGTGTGTCCGGGAAGATGCACAGGACGGATGGTCACACCACCGAGGTCGATCGTCTCGCCGTCGACGAAACCGATGGCATCGGGCCGTGGGGCGTAGCTGAAGTCGCGCACGACGATCTCGCGGAACACGCGCTCCGCCGCGGGCGCCATCCCGTAGATCTGCATCAGACCGTCGAGTGACCGGGCGCCTTGCAGGTCGAGCTCGTGGATGTGCACCGACGCGTCGGGGAACAGATGGACTCCAGCCAGGTGGTCCTCGTGGGCATGGGTGAGGACGACGTGCTCGACCCTCGGGAGATCGCCGAGATCGCTGCGCACGCGCATCGACGTGGACGGGTCGATGATCGCCGTGGCGTCACCGCCCCGCACCAGCACCGTGTTCCCAGCCGGGTACCGGCCGCCATCCAGACCGATCAGCGCGGTGGTGTGCGGTCCGAGGACGAGGTCGGTGTCGATCATGTCGCAGCTTGGCCGACGCGGTGGCCAGCAGTCGACATCGGCCGCTCGGGGCACGCGTCGGCGCAGCCGTGCGTTGTGATCGGGCCCTGGCGAGCTGCTCGGCTCGCCAGGGAGTGACCGATCGCCGGGCTACTTGATGTTCACCTGTTCGACGCCCGCGATGATCGCCGGCATCGCAGTCTCGAGATCGAGCACGATCTCGGAACGGAGTTCGAGGAACTCGCTGAGTGCGAGCGACTGCACGAGCCCCTGCGCCATCGCTGCGTCAGCGTCATTCACCTTGACCACGGTGAGGCCACCAGAGCCGTCGGCGTTGATGAACCAGCACACACGCTCACTCGCAGCGTCAGCGGCCTGGCCGGCTTCCTGCCGTCCCCACGTAGCCATCATCCGATTCGTCTGTTCGGGCGTGAGCGGACGGTTCTTCCAGGTCGTGCAGATGTACATCGCGTTCTCCTTGTCGAAGGCGTCACGGTGGCGCCTCTGCAGCAGTGTCGACGTCGCGCTGGAGCGCGTCTGTGACCCGCATCACTCTCGACAACACCTTCGCCCGCACGGCGAGGTCAGCTCAGGCGGTCGCCGAAGCTGATTCCCATCTCCCGCGCGGTGAGCATCGTGTCGCACCCCAGTGGCACCTTCTTCTGGCGTCCACTCACCTCAGCGAGCGGGACGTGACCGACCGAATCACCCGCCAGGCAGACCATCTCACCGTCGAGTCCGTCGGCCAGGGCGCGCACGGCCGCCGCGCCGAACCGCAGTGCCAGCAGTCGGTCGAACGAAGTCGGCGATCCTCCACGCAACAGATGGCCGAGCACCACGGTGCGGGCCTCCTTGCCGGTGAGCTTCTCGAGATCGTCGGCAACCTTCGCGCCGATCCCACCCAGTCGCTCGCTGTAGCCCTTCGCTGCCGAGGCGATCGTGCTGTGCTGGCCTCCGAACGGCGTGGCGCCTTCTGCCACGACCACGATCGAGAACCTCGATCCGTGCCGGTTGCGATGAGCGATGGTCTCGGCCACCGGGGTCAGATCGAACGGGATCTCGGGGATGAGGATCGCGTGCGCACCAGACGCGACGCCCGCGTGCAGCGCGATCCAGCCCGCGTAGCGACCCATCACCTCGACCACGATCACGCGCCCGTGTGACGTGGCGGTGGAGAACAGGCGGTCGATGCACTCCGACGCGAAGCTCACGGCGCTGTCGAATCCGAAGGTCGCCATCGTTGCCTCGAGGTCGTTGTCGATCGTCTTCGGTACACCGATCACACGAAGGCCGGCGTGGTGGAGGTGGTCGGCGATGGAGAGGGAACCATCGCCACCGATGCTGATCAACGCGTCGATGCCGCGCTCAGCGAAGCGGTCGAGCAGCTCGGGCGTGCGGTCGATCTCGATCACGGTGCCGTCGGCCTGCGCCACGGGGAAGCGGGTGGGGTTGCCGTGGTTCGTCGTGCCGAGAATCGTGCCGCCGAGGTGCACGATGCCACGGACGCGATCGCGAGAGAGCTCGATCACGCCGCCGTCGTCGTACTCGCCGGGCGAGAGCAGCCCGTTGAAGCCGTCGCGGACACCGACGACGTCCCAGCCCCGATCGTGAGCGGCGAGCGTGGCGGCACGGATGACGGCGTTGAGTCCGGGCGCATCGCCTCCCCCGGTGCTCAAGGCGATGCGACGGATCGGGGTACGGTCGATGACAGGCTCGGCGAAGGTCACGCCTCGATGCTAAGCCGTGACCGCGCAACCGGACGATGCCCGGCCGCTGGCGTGGCTACGGTGACTGTCGTGGAGTTGCCCGCAGTCACCGACCGCGTCGATCGAGCGCTCGGACGGGTCGGACGCCTCGGTCTTGGCGAACTGGTTGAACTGGTCGAACTGGTCGGGCTGGTCGGGCTGGTCGAGCTGCAGGGCAAAGAGGCGGCCGGTCTCGGCCTCGCGAACGGAAGGTCAGTGCGATGACAGAACAATCGGGCCAGCAGGCGGGCCAGCAAATCGGCCAGCAAACCGGCCAGCGACCGAATGATGTCGACGTGGTGATCGTCGGGTCCGGTGCGGCAGGGCTCAGCGCGGCATTGGCCGCTCGCGCTCGTGGCGCGAAACGGGTGCTCGTCGCAGAGGCCGAGGGTGTGGTGGGCGGTTCCTCGCGGCTGTCGGGTGGTCTGATCATGGGAGCAGGCACGCGCTATCAACGCGCCCAGGGCATCGTCGACGATGCCGCTTCGCTGTACCACGACTACCTGCAGCTGAATCGTTGGGACGTGGATTCGGCCGTGGTGAGACGCTTCACCGAGATGGCCGGTCCCACGATCGAGTGGCTGGGCGACCTCGGCGTGGAGTTCCACGAACAGCTCGTCTTCGGCGGAGACGAGCGGGTGCCTCGGGTACATGTACCGATCGGTCGCGGCCAAGGCGTGGTCGACGTGCTGCACGGCCGATGCCGGAGCGCCGATGTCGACATCGCACTCGGTCGCCGAATCGATCGATTGCTCGTCGAGGGTGGGCGCGTCACCGGAGTGGCAGTGGGCGACGACGAGATCCGTGCCGGCGCGGTCGTCATCGCCTCGGGTGGCTTCGGCAACTCGGCAACACGCCTGGCCGAGCACTTCCCATCGGCGGCGGCCACCGGCGAAGCCTGGTACATCGGCGCGGAGGGCTCGCGCGGCGACGCGCTCGACCTGGCGGCTCAGGTCGAGGCGCAGACCACCGGGCACGACCGTGGGCTGCGACTGCTGCACACCGGCATCGATCAGATCTACGAGGCATACCTGCCGGGTTGGCTGGTGCTGGTCGACACGGACGGCCATCGCTTCTGCGACGAGACGGCGCCGTACGGGATGATGGACCACTTGATGCGCATGCACGGCAACCGGGCATGGGCGATCTGCGACCACGCGACGCTGGCCGACGCGACGTCGTCGGGCATCGCTCGCTACAAGCAGACGATCCCGGGCTCGTCGACGCGACAGAGTCCGCACTGGACCACCGACGTGATGGAGTTGATGATCGTCGGCGGGCGGGCGAAGCGGGCATCCACGATCGAAGACCTCGCGTTCACGCTCGACATCGATGCCGCAGTGCTCCGCGGCACGATCGATCGATACAACTCCGGCGCAGATGCGCACGACGACGCCGAGTTCGCGAAGGACCACTCGTTCCTCGAGCCCGTGCGTGAGGCGCCGTTCTACGCCGTCGAGATGCGCCCGTCCACGGTGTGCTTCACCGCCTTCGGTGTGCGCATCGACCGGGAGGCACGCGTCTTGAGCCTTGCGTCGCAGCCGATTCCCGGTCTGTTCGCGGCGGGGGAGTGCACGGGTGGAGTGGTGGGCGCCCAGTACGTGGGGAGTGGCAACAGCTACGCAAACATCACCGTCTTCGGTCGCATCGCCGGCGAAGGCGCCGCAGCGTTCGCAATCCGTCCCAGCCGCTGAGGTGAGTGCTTCGGTCGACCGATGCGGCGCCCAGAAGTCCCTGCGGACCCGGTCACCGAGACAGCTACGGTCGGGCCATGGACACCGACGACGCGGTCAGGAGTGCTTCGGGGTCCAGCCGCCGTAGCCGTCGACATCGCTCTCCTGGACCTCGCCGATCACGTCGGTGATCCACGACAGGCGGTCGCGAAGGATTCGGTTCACGCCACCGTTCAACGTGGCAGCGGAGACGGCACACGATCCGCACGCCCCCGACAGTTGCAGGCGCACCACGCCGGTCGCGACATCGAGTTCGAGCACGTCGAGCGACCCGCCGTCGGCGGCGATCACGGGTTGGATCACCTCGATCACGTCGGCGAGGTCCTGCACGCGCTTGGCAGTGTCGAGATGCTCCCCGGTGACAGGAAAGGGGAAGATCGTGTCGGTGCTGGGATCGGCGGTCGAGGTCGGTTCCACGCCTTCATCCAACCCGAACGACGCCGATTTCATGCCGTCG
This sequence comes from uncultured Acidimicrobiaceae bacterium, assembly GCA_963791635.1. Lineage (GTDB taxonomy): Bacteria > Actinomycetota > Acidimicrobiia > Acidimicrobiales > Ilumatobacteraceae > VFMC01. The sequence continues at coordinate 1,750,666 of CAWBTC010000005.1, read as the reverse complement.
AACACCAGATTCGTGGATCCGTGAGCGAGGCGCCGCGTGGAGCGGCCGTTCGCTCACGGATCTTGGGTCAGACGCGCTCGATGATCGTCGCAGTGCCCATCCCGCCGCCGGTGCACATCGTCACCAGGCCCGTCTGCAGGTCGCGGCGCTCGAGCTCGTCGATCAGGGTGCCGATCAGCATCGAGCCGGTGGCTCCGATCGGGTGACCGAGGGCCATTGCTCCGCCGTTCACGTTGGTCTTGTCCCAGCTGGCACCGGTGTCCTTCAGCCACTTGAGCACCACCGCCGCGAATGCCTCATTGACCTCGAACAGGTCGATGTCGTCGATGGTCATCCCGGCCTTGTTCAGCACCAGGTGGGTGGCGGGACCGGGGGCGGTCAGCATGATCACCGGCTCGGTGCCGGCCACGGCCGTCATCAGGATCCGGGCGCGGGGCGTGAGACCATGAGCGTTGGCGTAGTCGGGCGAGGTGACCAGCACCGCTCCGGCGCCATCCACGACACCAGAGGAGTTGCCGGCGTGGTGGACGTGGTTGATCGCATCGATGTGCGGGTAGGCGATGCGGGCGATCTCATCGATGCTCTTGGCGCGGTCTGCGAGCACGTGTGCTCCCATGCCGAGGAAGCTCGGCTGGAGCTTGCCCAGGTCCCCGAGCGTGGTGCCCGGACGGGGGAACTCCTCGTGATCGAGTGCGAGACGACCGTCATCGTGGAAGATCGGCACGAGCGACTTGTCGAATCGGCCTTCGGCGATGGCCGCAGCAGCGCGGTTCTGGCTGTCGACGCCGAGCTGGTCGCACTGCTCGCGGGTGAAGCCCTCCGTGGTGGCGATCAGGTCGGCCGAGATGCCCTGGGGCACCATGTCGTACTGATCGCGGAGGTGGTGGTTGTTGGCGGTGAAGCCGTCGACGTGCATCGGCGACGGTCGCGACATGGACTCCACACCGCCGGCCACGACGATGTCCTGGAAGCCCGACAGCACACCCATCGCTGCGAAGTTCACGGCCTGTTGGCCAGAGCCGCAGAAGCGGTTGAGGGTGACACCGGGGGCCGCGGTCGACCAACCGGCGTCGAGGGCGGCCATGCGGGCGATGTCCATCGAATGGTCACCGCTGCCGGCACCGCAGCCCATCACGACGTCATCGACGTCGGCGGTGTCGAAGCCGTTGCGAGCCTGCAGTGCATTCAGCACCTGGGCCAGGATCCGCTGGGGGTGCACGTCGTGCAGCGCTCCGGTGTCCTTGCCCTTGCCGCGCGGCGAGCGCACTGCGTCGATGATCCAAGCTTCGCGTTCCATGGGTGTCTCCTGTATGTCCGGTGTCTGAGTGCCTTGATGTGATCTCGCGATGAGAGATGAGTGGCCGTGCGACCCTCATCTCTCATCGAGTCGCTGGTTCGCTGGAGGCGATGAGAGATGCGGCCGGCAGCGACGCTCATCTCTCATCGCGGTTGGGGTCAGCGCGGTTGGGGTCAGCGCGGGGCGGGGTCAGCGCGGGGCGGGGCGTACGAGGACCCCGGGGCGGGATTCGACTGCGGCCGCGCTGAGCACGCCGTCCTCGATCACCGTCGTGCCGTTCACGAGCAGGTGGCGCATCCCCTCGGGCTGGTCCGCGGTGAGCCGCTCCGCACCGGCAGGGAAGTCGCGCACCCGGCGCAGCGGGCCGGGCGTGACCGTGGCCGGATCGAACACGACCAGGTCGGCGATCGCCCCCTCGCGCACGACGCCGCGGTCTGCGAAGCCGAAGATCTCGGCCTGCTGCTGGGTGAGCTTGTGGATCGCGTGCTCGAGGGTCAGCACGCCCTTCTCCCGCACCCAGTTGCCGAGCAGATCGGTGGCGAGCGGTGCATCGCACAGTTGACCGACGTGAGCTCCCGCATCCGACAGGCCGAGCGTGCAGCCGTCGGCCATCAAGAGCACGGCGATGCCGTCCTGGTCGTCGTTGGCGAGGACGGCCTTCACCCGGAACCGGAGCAGGTCGGGCTCGTCGAGCGTGAGGTCGAGCAACGTGTCGAATGGGTCGCAGCCGCGCTCCTCGGCGATCGAGAGCAGGCGTCGGCCGACCAGGTCGGGATGGCTGTCGCTCTCCATGATCTCGAACGTCTCCCAGCGGGGTACGAGGCCCTTGCCCGCGGCCCAACCCTCGCGCACGCGCTGTCGCCATCCTCGATCCGCGTAGTTGGCACGTCGGGCGTAGATCGACATCGGCATCAGTTCGGCGAAGATCGGCGAGGTGTTGAGCGTGAACGGCTCCACCATCGTCATCGAGAACGCCAGCGGCCGACAGCTCACCTGGGGGTACACCTTGGCCCCACGGGCCATGCCGCGTTCGTGGATCTCGAGCGCCTTCAGGTGAGCGCCCGTGTGGGTGGTGAGCAGCGCCGTCCACGTGAACGGGATCCCCATCTCGAGCTGCATGTCGTACAGCTGCTCGAAGCGCAGGCCGTCGCTGGTGCCGTTGATCCCGATGACACCCCGACCCGAGTCGGCCACCGCCTGGCACAGGCCTTCGATCTCGGCGCGGTCTGCCCAGCGGCTCGGGATCGGCTGGCCGTCGGCTCCGAGGTGTGTGACGGCGAAGCTCGTGGCGAAGCCGGCGGCCCCGGCCTCCATCGCTTCCGTCACGAGCGAGGCCATGCTCTCGATCTCGTCGCCGGTGGCCGTGCGGCACGACGCCTCGTCCCCCATGACGAAGATCCGCAGCGCGGTGTGCCCGATGTACGCCGCATAGTTCAGCACGGTGCCGTGGCGCTCGACCGTGCGCAGGTACTCGGGGAAGCTCTCGAACTCCCATGGGATGCCGGCGTTCAAGGACGCCGGGTCCATGTCCTCGACCTTCTCCAGCGTGCGCGCGATCAGGTCGCGATCATCCGGTCGGGTCGGGGCGATCGAGAAGCCGCAGTTGCCCGCCACCACCGTGGTGACGCCGTGGTAGCACGACGGCGTGAGCGCAGGATCCCAGAACACCTGGGCGTCGTAGTGCGTGTGGATGTCGATGAAACCGGGGCTCACCACGCAGCCGGTGGCATCGAGCTCTCGGTCGCCGACGAGGTCGCGACCGATCGCGACGATCCGGCCACCGGCGACGGCGACATCCGCGGTGTAGCCGGGTGATCCCGTGCCATCCACCACCGTGCCACCACGGATCACCAACACCTGGGTCTCATCCACTGGGGCTCCCTCCGAATCCGAACCTGCCCATGGTCGCGCACCGTGTGCCCTCGGCTCCGATCCGGGTGTCCCGGGAGCGTTCGGGTCACGAGGTCAGCCGCATCGGTGCAGGAGCCGCAGGAACCACCGCTCCGCTCCTCGTCGGACGGGTCGTTGGACCCTGGTGACCGCGCGACCGCAGCGGGACACTGAAGACGCCGAAACGAGGTGCGACGCGTGTTGCACCCGTGAGCGGCAAGGAGGCGACCATGAGCAAGAGCAAGATGCTCACACCGATGGTCGAGCAATGGCCGAACTGGTTCGGCCGCCTGGGTTTCCCCGAGTCGTGGCAGCAGTTCCTCGACGCGGAGACGATCCGGGTCGAGGAGTTCCGTGAGGGCGACATGATGGTCATCCGCGCCGAGCTCCCCGGCATCGACCCCGACAAGGACGTGGAGGTCGTCGTCACCGACGGCATGCTCCGCATCCATGCCGAGCGCACACAGCGCACAGAACCACAGGCGACGCCCGAGGGCGAGCAGCAGGACGAGCGGAAGGACAAGGAGCACTTCCGGACCGAGTTCCGGTACGGCGCCTTCACCCGCATGCTCCCGCTGCCGGTCGGTACGTCGCAGACGGACGTGACCGCCACGTACACGGACGGCATCCTCGAAGTGCGACTGCCCACCATGGGCGAGGGTGACCGGTCCCGCAAGGTCACCGTGACCCGCGGCTGATCCACAGCCTCGGCCGGGCGAGTGACACCGCGCCCCGATGTCACTCGCCCGGATCCGCGTCCATGGACAGGTTTGCGCGGCCGGCCGGGCCTGCTGCACCATGACAGGTAGATGACCGGTCGACGACCGGGTAGATGACCCGGCTCTAGTCCCCACCGACGCCGCTTCAACCGAAGGAACCAACACGACGATGACTCCGAGATGACCTCCCGAACGAGTGATCACCCGGTCGGGCGATGAGCGATCGTGCCCGCCGGAACAAGGCCGCGCAACAACGGGCGCGTGCCACCCGTCGAGCGCTCATCGGGGGTCTCGCGGCCATGATCGTGGTGGCCGTGGTACTCGTCGCCGTCGCGAGTCGAGGCGGCGGTGAGGCGTCGGGCCTCCAGCTGAGCGAACTCGGTCAGGTGGGCAAGGAGACAGCCGTCCGACGCAGTTGTGTCGGCTGCCACGGCCGTTCGGGCGAGGGCGGAGCCGGCAACTCCGGGCCGAAGTGGGTGGGCCTGTCCGGCTCCACCGTCACCCTCGACGACGGCAGCACCGTCGTGGCCGATCGTGGCTACCTCATCGAGTCGATCGTCGACCCCCACGCCAAGCAGGTCGCCGGGTATCGGCAGAAGATGCCCGTCGACGCGATTCCAGAGGCCGATGTGCTGGCGATCGTGCAGTACATCCAGGAGCTCGCGACCCCGGAGCCGTCTCCCTGACACCCTGACACCCGACCCTCCTCGTGCCCTGCCCGAGTCGGGTGCCGGATGGTCCGAGCTCGCGCAAAGATGGGTCGCGTGATCGAGCTGCCGTCTCCGTGTCTCGTGGTGCTTGTCGGACCCGCGGCCTCCGGCAAGTCCACGTGGGCGGCCGAGCACCTCCTCGGACACGTGGTGTCGAGCGATGCGCTGCGCGCGTTGGTGGGTGAGGGGGACCACGATCTGCGCGCCTCAGCCGACGCCTTCGCGGTGCTCGACGACGCGGTCGATCGGCGATTGCGTCGTCGTTTGACGACGGTGATCGACTCCCTCGGCACCGACCCAGCACGGCGTGCCCGGTACCGCGACATGGCGGCCCGCCACGGTGTCGCCTGCGTCGCCGTGCTGTTCGACGTGGCCCCGGCGGAGGTGCGGGCGAGGAACCGGGCACGGGCGGCGCGCGTTCCCGATGCAGTGCTGCGACGTCAACTGGCCGACTGGCCGGCGGTCGTCGAGACGGTCACCGCCGAGCCGTTCGATGCTGTGCACCGTGTGGCCCCTGCCAGCCTGGTGGTTCCCTCGCTCACCCGGCGGGTCGTGGGGAAGCCGGCGACGCCGGACACCGAGGTGCCGGCCCCCGACGTGCCGGCCGGAGAGGCCGCAGGCAACGCACGTGGCCGGCTTCGGTTCGGGCTGCAGGTCCCATACTTCACGTGGGCGGGCGGGCCGCCGGAGATCGGTTCCACGGTGCGCGACATCGCCCGCCGCGCCGATGCAGCTGGCCTCGACGACCTGTGGCTGATGGACCACATGCGCCAGATCCCGATGTTCGGACCACCCTGGGCGGACATGCTCGAGAGTTGGACCACGCTCGGGCACCTCGCCGCATGCACCGAGCGCATCCGACTCGGCACGCTCGTCACCGGCATCACGTATCGCAACGTCGCTCATCTCGGCAAGATCGTGGCCACCCTGGACGTCCTGTCCGCCGGCCGCGTCAACTGCGGCCTCGGACTCGCCTGGTTCGCCGACGAGCATCGCGCGTACGGTTGGGAGTTCCCCGAGCGTGATCGCCGGTATGCGCTGCTGCGCGACGCACTGCGGTTGCTGCCCCAGCTGTGGGGGCCGGGCAACAAACCGTTCGACGGTGACGTGCTGCACGTGCCGGACACCGCGTGCTACCCGCGTCCGCTGCAGCCCAAGATACCGATCACGGTCGGCGGTTCCGGTGAGCGGCGAACGCTGCGACTGGTGGCCGAGCTGGCGGATGCGTGCAACCTGTTCGGTGAGCCAGACGTGGTTGCCCGCAAGGTGCGTGTGCTCAACGCTCATTGCGACGCCGTCGGCCGCGATCGGGCAGAGGTGTCTGTGTCGCACCTGTCGACCGTGCTCATCGGCGACGACCCGGCGCACGTGCGTGAACTGGTGGATCGTCACCGGCCACCGAGGGTGTCGCCCGAACGATTCGCTCGTTCGGTCACGGCGGGTACCGTCGAACAGCACGCTGTTCGCGTGCAGCGTCTTGCCGAGGCAGGTGCCGACCACCTGATCGCGAGCGTGGTCGGCGTGGAGCTGGACGGAGCACTCGAGCGATGGGCTGCGGTCGCTGCTGCCTCCCGCATCGTCGTGCCGCCGAACCTCACGATGTGAGCCGCCGGTGGTGTAGAAACTCGGCATCGTTGCCCGAGGTGTTCGGGAGGACAACGTGTTGCTGTGGAGGAATGATCCCATGCAGGTGCAAGCAGCAGTGCTCCGCGACCCCGCCGGCGCCTACGCGATCGAGACGGTCGAGCTCGCGGCTCCCGCTGCCGACGAGGTGCTCGTGCGCATCGTCGGCGCCGGCATGTGCCACACCGACGTCGTCCCTCGCGGCGGTGTGATGGCGGCCCCGCCGGTGATCACCGGCCACGAAGGATCAGGTGTCGTCGAGGCCGTCGGTGCCGACGTGATCGGCGTGCAGGTGGGCGACCACGTGGTGCTCTCGTTCGACTCGTGCGGCCAGTGCGCGAACTGCATGGCCGATCTCCCTGCGTACTGCGACACATTTCTTCCGCGAAACCTGAGCGGGCGCAACCTCGACGGTTCCACGCCCGTGCGTGATGCCGACGGCAACGAGGTGTCGGCGCGCTGGTTCGGCCAATCGTCGTTCGCCACGCACTGCCTCGCCACTGCGCGCAACGTCGTCGTGGTCGACAAGAGCCTCCCGCTCGAGTTGCTCGGCCCACTCGGCTGCGGCATCCAGACCGGCGCCGGCTCCATCCTCTGTGCGATGGACGTGCAGCCCGGGACCAGCCTCGTCGTGTTCGGCGCCGGGGCCGTGGGTCTCTCGGCGGTGATGGCAGGTCGGGTCGCAGGTGCCACCACGATCGTCGCCGTCGACCTGCAGGCGCACCGACGCGAACTGGCCCTCGAACTCGGCGCCACCCACGTGCTCGACGGCGGCCGATCCGGACGTCGTCGGCCAGATCATCGGCATCACGGGTGGGGGAGCGCAGTACGGCTTCGACACCACCGGCATCCCAGCCGTCATCAAGAACGGTCTGACGTCGCTGCGGATGACCGGCACGATGGGCCTCGTGGGTGTGCAGATGGGCGATCTCGTGCTCGACAGCTTCTCCACGCTCGGCAAGACGATGATGAACATCCTCGAGGGCAGCGCCAAGCCACAGGAGTTCATCCCGCGCATGATCCAGCTGTGGCAGGACGGACGATTCCCGTTCGACCGGCTGATCCAGACCTATCCGATGAGCCAGATCAACGAGGCCGAGCAGTCGTCGCTGTCGGGTGGCACGATCAAGCCGGTCCTCATCCCAGACTGACGGCCCTGTCAGCTCCCTGATCTGTCCGAGCCGTTCGAGTGCGCTCGGCTCTCGACGAATCAGCCGGCGACGAATCAGCCGGCGACGAATCAGGCGGCGACGAGGTCGGCCACCTGCAGCATCTGGCGTCCCACGGGTTGGAGACCGACCTGCACGCAGAGCAGCCCGGTCGAGACACGTTCCACCACGCCCCACTCCCAGATCGCGGTCTCGTCGAGTCCCGTTCTCGCGGCGAGCCACCGTGAGCGTTCACGCGGGTCACCCACCAGCATCTCGACCGGGTCTTCGCGCGATGAGGATCCCGAGGTCGTACTCGGCCTCGGCGAGGAGGCCGTCGGGGTCGACGAGCTTGAAGCCGTCCCGGTGATCCGCTGCCTGGAGTGCGTTCCACTCGTGCACGTCGCCGTGCACGAGCACCGATCGTTCGTCGTCGTGGGAGGCGATGCGGCGACGGGCGCAGGACACAGCATGGGCCACTGCTCGTTCGCTGCACGGGCGATCGAGCTCGTTCCAGAGCCGGGTGATGTGATCGACGAGCCAGCGTCCCTTCTCCGCACCGGTCGGCAGACCGAGGCCGGCGGCCGGGCGCCACATCTGCTGCGCGGCGGCAGTGAGGATCTCGTGTCGACGTTCGACCGGCAGGTCGAGATCGTGCAACGAGGGCCCCAACCGTTCGAGCAGCATCGCCCCCACGGCCTCGTCGGCATCCAGGAGCGTGACACATCCCTGTCCGGCGGCGACCCGGAGGACGGTGATCTCGTGCTGTGCCTCGTCGTTGCCGCGCGGCACGAGCAGCTTCAGCACGGCCGGCTTCCCGTCGTGGCGTGTCACCGCGAGGACGAACGACTCGGTCCCATCGGGGAACGAACCCTCGACGGTGAGATGCCAACGGGTCGCCAGTTCTGCGATCAGCTCAGGCAGCGTGCGCACCCAGTCATCGGCATGTGCGGCGTGGGCCTTGGCGCGCACCACATCGGACGGCTCGGGCAGTTCTGAGCGTGGGGTCACGGTGCCACGCTCGCACAGGCGCGGGGTCGTACCGGCGCTCATTTCCGGGTTGGTCCACCGACGGCGGCGGTCGTCGGCGTATGGTCAGACCATGCGTTGGGGCCCTGTCGTCGCGAGTGCGGTGGCGTCGTTTGCGTTGATTGCGGCATCGCTGGTCGGCATCACGGTCACCTCCGACGACAAGGAGCGCACGTTCGGGCTGGTGCGCCTCGATGGTCTCGTCGGCGAGACGATGCTCGTGCTCGCGGTTGCTCTCGTGGCGCTCGCGATCGCGTGCGCACTGCGGAAGGCGCCGCCTGCGGCGTTCCTGGCTCTCGGCGGGGTCGCGGCGCTGTCGGCGTTCGTCAGCCGGGCCTCGTTGTCCTCGGATGCCAAGACGGTGAACGAGTACATCGCATCGCAGGGCACCGCAGACGGCATCGACAGCGCGCTCCCGGCACTGGTGAACGGCTCGGTCACCGCTGTCGGGGTCGACTCCGCGGCAGTGCTGCTCGCCATGGCCGGCGCTGCAGCCCTGGTCGCGATCGGCTGGGCAGGCTTCGTCGAGCTCGACGACCGTCGTCGCCGCATCGACGCCGAAGCGCCCGAACCGGCCCAGGCGTCCGAATCGGCCGAGCCGACCGAATCGGCCGAGCCGACCGAACCGGCCCAGGCGTCCGAACAGACCGAGCCGACCGAATCGGCCTAGCCCGACCGAACCGAGACGATCACATCGATCACATCGATCACATCGATCACATCGATCACATCGATCACCGACTCTTCACAGGTTCCTCACACCTGAGTTCCACAGTGCGACCGGGCCGCCACCTCCGGCGCCTCGGACACTCAGGAGTTTCTGATGAAGACACAGCGGTTCACCACCATCGCACTGCACGGTCTGGTGCTGTTCGCCACGATCGCCGGCACCTTCGCCATGTCCGCCGGCACGGCCGCCGCCGCGGTCGCGGTGCGTGGCACGTTCACGCCCGTCGACCCCGTCCGGGTTCTCGACACCCGTGACGGGACCGGCGTCGCCGAGCAGCGCATCGGACCCCTCGGAGCCCGCCAGATCATCGAGCTCGACGTCACCGGCGTCGGCGGCGTGCCGGATACCGGCGTCGGTGCCGTGGTGCTCAACGTCACGGTCACCGAGGCACCTGGTCCCGGCTACGTCACCGTCTTCCCGTGCGGCGATGTCCGCCCCGTCGCCTCGAACGTGAACTTCCAGCGTGGCGTGAACGTCGCCAACCAGGTCACGGCGAAGGTGGGCCGAGACGGTCGGGTGTGCATGTACGCGTCGTCGCAGACCCAGCTGGTGGCTGATCTGTCCGGTTGGTACGGAGACGACTTCGCCGCCGTGCCGGGCTTCTTCTACGAGCAGTTGACGCCGCAGCGGATCATCGACACCCGTGACGGCACGGGCATCGGGAGCCGGGCGATCGGCCCAATGGCCGCCGGTGAGATCCTCTCGATCACGATCCCTGGTGCAGGTGGTGTGCCCGGCGACGCCGATGTGCGTGCAGCCACGATGAGCGTCACCGTCACCGGTGCCACACAGGCGGGCTACATCACCGTGTTCCCCTGCGACCAGGCGCGACCGGGGGTGTCGAACGTGAACTTCGATCCGTCGAACCCCACGGTTTCCAACCTCGCCACCAGCCGCACGTCGAGCGCAGATCAGGTGTGCTTCTTCGCCTCGGTGGCCACCGACCTCGTCGTCGACATCCAGGGCTACTTCTCGCCGAAGCCGAGCGTGGTGTTCACCGGTCTGAGCCCGGTGCGGGTGCTCGACACCCGTGACGGAACCGGTGTCGCAGGCTCCCGTCCCACCCGCCCCGGCCGTGGCAGCGTGATCGAGGTGCAGGTTGCTGGTCTGCACGGAGTTCCCGCCGATGCCAAGGCCGTGATGTTGAACGTCACGATCACCGAGGCTGCTGGTCGGGGCTTCGTCACCGCTTGGCCGTGTGGCCAGCCTCGTCCGGTTGCATCGTTCCTCAACTTCGTGCGAGGCGTCGATCAGGCGAACCTCACTCCGGTACGGATCGGTGACGAGGGGAAGGTGTGCCTCTACGTCCACGAGGGCACTCAGGTCGTGGCAGATCTCAACGGCTACTACACCCTGCCGATCTGACCCCTCAGACCCCCCGTCAACAATGCGATGAGAGATGAGTGGCGGTGGAACCCGCCCCCTCATCTCTCATCGCCGCGTGTCAGGTCAGGTGAATCCGACACGGAGTGGCAGGGCGTGCGCGCGCGGCCTGCCGGGTGAAGGGGCGCCGCCGAGGTGCAGGTACTCTGCGCAGATGGCTACGATCCTCGCCCACCTCAAGGTCAAGCCAGGCATGACGGCTCGCTTCGAAGAGATCGCGGCGGAGCTGTACCGGCTGACCCACGAACTCGAGTCCGACGTTCGTCGCTACGAGTACTGGCGGGGCGCCGAAGAGAACACCTACTACACCCTGCTCTCGTTCGACACGTTCCTCGACTTCATCACCCATCAGGTGAGCGATCATCACGAGTCGGCATCGCCGCAGCTCGGCGAGGTGCTCGCCGGTCTGCGTCTGGAGTGGGTGGATCCCATCCAGGGCTCGTCACCACTCACGCCCACCGACGGCCAGGACGCGCCGGCCGATGCGCCAGAACTGCTGCGATCCTACGCCGAGCGGTTCGCCGCACAGGTGGCCGATTGGTGGCTCCCGCTGCGTTGACGGCGGTGCCGGCCGGCCCTCATCGGGTGCCGTCAGTCGAGGGCGATCTCCGCGAGTGGTACTCCGATCGCCGCTGCGAGTGCCTCCACGACGAGCCCGTGATCGACGCGTTGTGGAAGACCCGACACCGTCACCGAGCCGACGCAACCCACACCCTCGACGACGATCGGGAAGCTGCCACCGTGCGACGCGTGGTCCCGGTCCGACAGCCCCATCAGCTCGGGGACCGAGCGGCCGTCGCGAGATGCATGGAGACCGACGGCATACGACGGTTGGTGGAGCCACTCCACCACGTTCCGCTTGCGACGAGCCCAGTCGGCATTGGCTGGTGACGTGCCTGGCATCGCGTGCAGGAACACGATGTCGCCGTTGAGCCGCACCTCGATGGTGACTGCCGCATGGCGTTCGATCGCACGCCGGCGGAGGTCGCTGCCGAGATCCCACGCGGCGTCTTCGTCGAAGGTGCGGAACGTCAGTCGTCGGAGCTGTTCGCCGATGCGGGCGAGATCTCGTTCGAGGTCGTGCTGATCGGTCACGTCGCCAACGTACGCGACGACGGCACCGGCCGCAGACGCCGGCTGCTGACGCCCGGTCGTCGGCCACCACTGTTCAGACGAGAGCGATCGTCGATCGCGTCGCGGTGTAGGCCGCGACCGCCACCAGCAACCACACGAACCAACGCTGCAGCACCGCCGAGTCGACCTTGCCGGCCAGGCGTCCGCCGACCGTCACACCGCCAAGGCTCGCGATCGTGAACGGGATCACCGTGCCCCAATCGATCGAGCCGGTGTCGAGGCGCGAGCCGAGGGCGATCACCGCGTTGATGGTGATGACGAGGAGCGAGGTGCCGACCGCCTCGGGCATCGAGAACCGCAGGGCGAGCACCAGCGCCGGCACGATCACGAAGCCACCGCCAACGCCGAAGAAGCCTGTGAGCAGCCCGACCCCGCTTCCGGCCAGCAGCACCTTCACCACCGTGGCCGCGTCGGGCCGCACGTGCGTCACGGCGAGGGCGGCGGCGCCGACCGACCTCGGGGAGGTGTCGTGAACGGCGTCCGCGGTGTGGCGGTTGCGGCGCCACATCGCCCATGCTGCGACCAGCATCAGGCCCGAGAACGCGAGCAGCAGCACGTCCTGGTCGACGCTGTGGTTCCAATGGGAACCGAGGAGCGAACCGCCGATGCCGGCAAGCCCGAAAGCCAGTCCGGGCAACACACGCACCCGTCCCGCACGCCAGTGTGGAACGATGCCGAACAGTGCCGTCATCGCTACGAGCACCAGCGAGGTGGTGGTCGCCTCCTTCGGCGATTGACCGGCCGCGTACACCAGCGCAGGCACGGCGAGGATCGACCCACCTCCACCGAGGGTGCCGAGCGACAGCCCGATCAGGAAGCCGAGTGGCGAGGCGAGCAGGGAGCGCACTGCCGGCTCAGATCACGACGCCGGGGTTGCCGTTCATGTTCACGAACGGCAGATCCTCTGCGGCCCACGCCCGCATGCCGCCGGCCATGTTGACCGCGTCGAAGCCTTGCTGGAGCAACCACGCCGTCACGTGACCGGAGCGGTTGCCCGAGCGACAGACGCACACGATCCGGCGATCGCGCGGGACTTCACCCACCCTGCTCGGCAGTTCGTCCATCGGCAGGTGCGTCGCGCCATCGACATGGCCGGCCATCCACTCTTGGTGCTCGCGCACGTCGAGCAGCACGGCACCGTCGTGGAGGGCAGCGAGGGCGTCGGCGGGCATCATCGTCGGCAGCATCTCGAGACTGCTCATTGCACACCTTCTGGCGCGCCCGTGGCTGTCGGTTCCGTCGCCGTCGCCGTGGCCCATGCCGTGTACCCACCGATGATGTCGGAGACGTCGGTGAAGCCGTGTGACCGCATGAGGCTGGAGGCGATTGCCGAACGATACCCGCCGGCGCAGAACACGACGGTCGGAGCGGTGCGTTCGAGTTCGCCGAGACGCATCAGCAGTTGGGGGAGTGCCAGGTGCAGTGCGCCAGGGATCGTGCCGAGAGCGATCTCGCCGGGGTTGCGGATGTCGATGACCACCAGCCCTGACACCTCGCCGCGGCGTTCGGAGAACTCGGCAACGGAGAGCCGCGACAGTCGCTCGATCGCGTCGGGGTGCTCGACGAAGGTCGGGAGCGGGTCGGCAAGCGCGCCGATGACATCGTCGAAGCCGATGCGGGCGAGGCGGGTCGCGGCGATCTCTTCCTGGCCGGGGTCGGTGACCAGGACGATCGGCGTGCCTGGCTGCATCACCTCACCCGTGTACTCGGCGAACCGACCGCCGAGGCCAACGTTGATCGAGCCCCGAAGGTGGCCCTGCGCGAACGCGACATCGTCGCGGCCATCGATCACGACGGCACCGGCGGCCATCGCATCCTGGACCTCGACGAGGCTCATGCGGCGCACCTCGACATGCTCGAGCAGGTCACGAGACTCGCGGTTCTTGGTGGCGGCGAACAGGAAGTACAGCGGCGCGACGGACTGGCCCTGGGTCACCGCCTCGAGGAACTCGTCCTCGGTCATCGATGCCAGCGCGTAGTTCGTCTGCCGTTGTTCACCGATCGATGACACCGTCTCGGTCGACAGGTTCTTGCCGCACGCCGAGCCCGCGCCGTGGGCCGGGAACACCTTGGTGGCGTCGGGCAGCATCAGCAGCTTGTCGTGGAGCGAGTGGTAGAGCTGGCGAGCCAGGGCCTCGGCGGTGAAGCCGACCGATGCGAGCAGGTCGGGTCGACCCACATCACCGATGAACAGGGTGTCGCCGGTCATCACGCCGTAGGGCGTGCTGCCGGGTCCCTCGGGCCTGATGACGATGCTGATCGACTCGGGGGTGTGGCCAGGCGTTTCGAGGATCTCGAGCACGACATCACCGAGGACGATCATGTCGCCATCACCGTGGGTCTCGATCGGGAACTGGGTGCGGCCCGCCGCGGCGGCGCCGTACACGATGGCAGCTCCGGTGCGACTCGCCAGTTCGAGGTGGCCCGAGAGGAAGTCGGCATGGAAGTGGGTTTCGACCACGTGGGTGATCGTCAACCCGTGTGCCTCGGCATCGGCGAGATACTCGTCGACGTCACGCTGCGGATCGACGACGACTGCCCGGCCGGTGGTTGTGTCGCCGACGAGGTAGCTCGCGTGTGAGAGGCAGCCGAGGTAGTACTGGCGGAAGAACATCATCAGGCAATCATACCCCCTGGGGTATAGCTTCACAAGCTTTCACGTTGCGCCGCCCTCGCTTCATCAGAGCGATCGCCGGGTCAGGCGATCTTCATGAACATCTTCTTGACATCGTCGATGGAGTAGCCCTCGGAGGCGGCGCGTTCGGGGTTCGAAACGCACCAGGTGAGGCCGGCGGCAACCATGAGGAACGACGTCTGCTCGAGCGCCTTCGTCACGGCGGAGAGTTGCGTGACGATGTCGCGGCAGTCGCGGCCTTCGGTGAGCATCTGTTGCACGCCGCGTACCTGACCCTCGGCGCGCCGCAGGCGGCGCTGGAGGTCGGCGATGGTGTCCTCGGGGAGTTCCATGGATACCACCTTAGCCCGATACCCCCCGTGGTATCAATCATCCCAGAAGTGCCACTGCGACGAGCGATCGCTCGCTCGTCGCAGTGCCCATGACGACCGGGGGTCGACGTCCGGTCGAAACGAAGGCGGGACAGGTCAGACGGCGGTGAACTCCTGGAAGGCACTCCAGGCCCGTGGTCCGTACACCGAGGCGGTGCCGCCATCCATCAGCAGTGCCACACCGAGGGCCTCGCCGACCTCGTCGGCCGTGGCCCCGGCGCGGGCAGCCGCCTTTGCGTGGTACGCGATGCAACCGTCGCACTGCTTCACCACGGCGATCGCGAGGGCGATGAGCTCCTTCACCTTGCCGGGCAGTGCGCCGTCGGCGACGGCGGCCTTGTGGAGCTGGGAGAATCCTCCCCACGCGTCCGGGATCGCCTTCGCCAGCCCACGAGTGGGCTCTTTGAGGTCGTTGATCACGGTGGTGAAATCGGCTGAAGCACTCATGATGTGCGTCCTCGTGTCGTGCTCAGGTGAAGATGATCTGGCCGCCGGCGGCCATGTCGTAGAACTCGCCGACGGTGATGATGTCTTCGAGCTGCGGGATGAAGTCGTTCTTCTCCAAGCCGAACATGTCGACCGACGCCTTGCAGGCATAGATGCCGGCGCCGGTGTCGGCGATCATCTCGAGGAACTCGTCGATCGGCGGGATGTCGAGGTCGCTCATCTTCTTCGCCATCATGTGCGTCGCTAGTGCACTCATGCCGGGCAGGCCGCCGAGCAGGGTGGGGATGTGCATCGCCGGGTTGCCGACGGTCGCGACCTTGATGTGCTCGATTCGCTTGGCATGGATGGCGTCGAGGCCGAAGAACGTGAAGAACAAGTTGGCTTCCATGCCTTCGGCGCGGGCGCCGTTGGCCATGATCAGGCCTGGGTAGATCCCCTCGAGGGAACCCTTGGAGATGATGATCGAGACCTTCTCGATCCGCGGTTGCTGGTTCTCGATCCGCGGTTGGCGGATGGGAGCTGGCGTTGTGTCGCTCATGGCGTCGCTGCTTTCGTGGTCGTGTCGTGTCGTGTCGTGTCTGGAACAGGGGCCGGTCAGATGCAGCCCTTGGGCTTCGGGATGCCGGCGATGCGGGCGGCGATCTTGGCCGGGCCCTTCGGGAACAAGGCGTACAGGTCCTTGACGCTCACGCCCGAGGTCTTCCCGAGCGCCCGTACGCCGGGGCCGGTGCCCTTCGCGAGGTACTCCTTGCGCATGAATCGGACCACCTGCCAGTGGCCATCGGTCAACGTGTCGATGCCTTCGCGGGCGGCGAGCTCGGGAACCATCTCTTCGGTCCACAGCGTCGGGTCGATGAAGAAGCCGTCGTCGGTGAGCTCGATGCTGGTGAGGCCGGCAGCGGTGGTGAGGTTGGTGGTGGTCATGGCGTAGCGCTCCGTGTGAGTGTGCGGATGAGTTGTGCGGATGAGTGGGGTCAGAGATGAGCGGGGTCAGAGATGAGCGACGGGTTCGACGTCGGCGGGGGTCTTGCCGGAGGTGGGCATGGCGGCATTGATGCCGGGGATGTCGCGTCCCGGCAGCAGGCTGTGCCAGTAGAACCACTGGAACATCAGCTTGCCGAGGTGGTTGAGGCGGCTCTCCTTCAGGAGCGGTAGGCCGACCTTGCTGGGGAAGTGGCCGGTGAGCGGCTCGGTCTCGTAGTTGAAATCGATGAGCAGCGCCTTGTGGAACCCGGTCTCGATGAAGCAGTTGGCGTGGCCGTCGAACACGGCTTCCAGCTCCTCGCCAGCCAGGAAGTGGACGATGTTCTCGACGAGGGTGTCGCCCTCGAAGTGGGTCACCGAACCGGCCTTCGAGGCCGGCACGTCGGCGGCGTCACCGATCACGAAGATGTTCGGCGAGGCGTGCGACTGCAGCGTGCGTCTGTCGGTGGGGACGAAGTTGAGCTCGTCGCCGAGGCCTGCGCTGCGGCCGACGTACTCGGCGCCGCCGTGCGCAGGGATCACCACGGCCAGATCGAAGGGCACCTCTCGGCCGTCGAAGGAGACCAGCTTGCCCTCGGCGCCGTCGACCTCACCGGTGTTGAACTCGGTCACGAGCTCGATGTTCTTCTCGGCCAGCATCCCTGCCAGTTGCCGCGCGGCGACGGGCTTGGTGAAGGCGTTGTCGAGCGGGGTGACGTACGTGAGTTGCACCTTGTCGCGCATCTTGCGCTCGGTGAAGTACCAGTCGGCCAGGAAGCAGAACTCGAGCGGCGCCACCGGGCACTTGATCGGCATGTCGATGACGTTGACGACCACGCGACCGCCGTCGAAGGTGGCGAGTGCGGCCTCGAGCGCCGCCGAGCCCTCGGGGGTGTAGAAGGTGAAGACCTTGTCCATCCAGCCCGGACCGGTGAGGCCCTCGGTCTCCTCCGGGATGAGGATCGCCCCGGTGGCGACCACGAGCACGTCGTAGTCGAGCGTGCCGCCATCGGTGAGATGCACTTGTCGTAGCTCGATGTCGACGTCGTCGATGGAGCTCTGGCGGTACGTCACCCCGTTCGCGCAGCTGGCGGCCGCGCGGCCGGACGATGTCCTCGGCATGGGTGAGCCCGAAGGGCACGAACAACAGACCTGGCTGGTAGACGTGGCGGTCGTCCTGGTCGACGACCACGATCGATGCCTCGTCGAGGGAGTACATGCGACGCAGCCGGTTCGCCGTCAGCGTGCCACCCGTGCCACCGCCGAGGATCACGATGCGATGTGTCATGACCTCATCGAACGCTGGGATCGATCCCCGTGCCAGGGGCGAAGGTCCTGATACCCCGTGAGGTATCAGCGGCACGAGTCCGGCGACCTGGATCCACGGCCCGACCTGGTGGTGGCCGAGCCGGCCGGCGGTCGATCAGATCAGTTCGCGGAGGTCGTCCGGAACGGCCCAGTCACTGCTCAGCTCGGCTTCGCTCGTCACGATCACGACGTCCAGGCCATGGAGCGACGGGTCGAGGGCCAGCAGGAGGCGGGTGCCGTCCTCGGTGACCGTCTCGGTGACGAACGCCGATGCGAGACGGTCCGCACAGCGGGAGAGGAAGCTCATCGCGAGATCGTGCGCTCGCAACATGGACGACGATCGTCGTCGAGGTGAACGAACGGTGCAGCTGCAGTGAACGTTTCGCGGTGCGCGAGGCTTCGCCCATGGTTCGCCCATGAGAGGAACGCTGAGATGACGAGATTGCGGCAGGTGCCACGACCCGAGGTGACCGACGACCTGACGTTGCGGATGTACGGGTTGCTGTTCGGCGACCGCGACCCGGTGGCCGAACCAGGCACAGCCACCGGGACGCCAGGGGACTGGTGGAGCGTGTTCGCCCTGGTGCCAGACGTGATGAAGCACGCGGTCGAGGGTTTCGGCCTCTACCGCAGCCCGTCGCGCCGACTCGACCCGGTGCTGCGTGAGCTGGGCCAGACCAGGGCCGGGTGGGCGAGGGGCAGCCAGTTCGTGTTCTCCCAGCACTGCAAATCGTGTCGAGCACTCGGCATGGACGAGGAACGCATCGCTGCGATCGCCGCATGGTCCACAGCCGAGTGCTTCACACCGGCGGAGCGGGCGGTGCTCGCCTACACAGATTCGCTCGTGCTGAACGGCGGTCGGGTGCACGACGCCGAGTTCGCCGTGCTCAGGGCACACCTCTCCGACGAGGAGATCCTCGAGCTCACGTACATCACGGCGATGTACGAGATGCACGCCACGATCAGCCGGGCGCTGCGCCTGGAGTTCGACGACCGGGACGATCCGATCGTGGAGGTCGCAGCGCCCGAAGGCGAGGCCGCCCGTGACATCGGTGCGGACATCAGCGGCAACGACTGACCGCTGCGACGATCGAAGCCCGGTTCAGGCGCCGAGGGATGCTGTGTGAGATGCGGGGAGCGATGCGGGGAGGCCGAAGGCCTCGAACATCTCCGGGTAGATGAAGTTGTGGTGACCGACGATCTGGCCACCGGCGACGTCGATGACCTGAATCGCCCACGGGTGGAGCCGCCCGTCGTCGCCCGGCTTGTAGCTGGCGAATCCCGCCGTGCCGTTCACATCGCACGGGATCAGGCGGCTGCCCTTGCAGGCGATGCCTTGCTCGCCGAACCATCCGGCCAGGTCCGGGGCACCCTGGAGCCACATGTCGAACGGCGGCATGGTCATGATCGCGTCGTGCCGCAACAGCGCGGTGAGCGCAGGGATGTCGTAGCGCTCGAATGCATCGACATACCGAGCGAGCAGGGCCTGGTGCTCGGCATCGAGCGTGCTGTCGAGCGGTTCGGTGGCGAGATCGGCGAGGGTGGCGCGGGCCCGCTGCAGGGCGCTGTTCACCGATGCCACCGACGTGTCGAGCAGTTCGGCCGTCTCGGTTGCCTGCCACCTCAGCACCTCGCACAGGATGAGCACCGCTCGCTGTCGTGGCGGGAGGTGCTGCAGCGCGGCGATGAAGGCCAGTCGGATCGTCTCTCGGGCCGCCGCAAGGTCTGCCGGATCGGCGCCGGTGTCGATCACCCGCTGGTCGAGCACCGGCTGCACGTACTCACTGGCCTGCCGTGTAGGCCCGACCACCGTGCCTTTCTGGGGGACGGCCGGGCCGAAGTCCATCGGTCGGGCGCGGCGTTGCGGAGCACGCAGCATGTCGATGCAGACGTTGTGGGCGATGCGGTACAGCCACGCACGCATCGACGCGTGCCCCTCGAACTGGTCGGCATGACGCCACGCCCTCACGAACGTCTCCTGCACCGCGTCCTCGGCCTCGGAGCTGGCGCCGAGCATGCGGTAGCAGTACCCGGTGAGCTCGCGCCGGTTGATCGCGATGGTGTGCTCGAAGTCATTCGCCAGCAGTGGTGCGGTCATGGTCGAGACCCTAGGTCAGCCCAAGGTCTTCCTGGGATTGGGGTGTGATCCCGACCAGGGGCCGGCCGCGGCCGGCCACGGTCAACCCCACGGCCCAGGCTGCACCGACGAGTTCCACGTCTCGGTGATCTTGCCATCGACGACGCGGAACACCTCGACACCGCTCACCGTGTGGGCCTCGTCTCCGGTGCCGATGGTGATGTCGAAGCAGCTCACCACGTGCTGGTGATCGGCGACCACCACCGCGTTCGTGACATCGATGACGGGCGAGGACTCGAGGAACCCGCGGATGCGGGCGACGTTGTCGGCCAGCGCCATGGTGACGAGGTGGCCGTGTTCGTGGCGCAGACAGGGATCGGCGATGAACCGAGCCGCGGCCTCGGGATCGCGGGCGAGATACACCTCGTTGGTGTACCGCTGCAGGAAGTCGGTGAGGTCCATCTGACGAGCGTAGGTGCGAACACGACCCCCGATGCCGCGTGTCAGTTAGCTCGTGGGGGACCTCGGACGGGTCGTCAGGCGAACGTGAACGGACGGGCGCCGGTCTGGATCTCGCCGAGTGTGCGACGCAGTTCGACGAGCTTGCTGTCCGGCTGCGTCGCCAGCTCGATGCGGCGGTCACCAACCACGAGGGTGCCCACTTGGGCGATGACCGCGGCCGTTCCCGTGAGGCCCACCTCTGCTCCCGGTCGTTGGGCCCACTCGATGCAATCGTCGACGGTGATCGTGCGCTCTTCGACCTTCCAGCCCATCGCACGGGCAACCTGCAGCAGCGAGTCGCGCGTGACTCCATGGAGGAACGCGTCGGTCAGCTCAGGGGTGATGAGGTGCTCGCCGTCGAGGAGCACGACGTTGGCGGCACCGGTCTCCTGGACGACGCCGCCCGGGGCGAACAGCACCTGATCTGCCTGGTGCTGGCGACGGGCCTGGTCGATCCGGCCGAGCGCCATCGCATAGTTGGCGCCGGTCTTCACCACCCCGAACTGCGGTGTGGTGCGCGGCACCTCTGTCTCCACCACGATGGTCAGCGGGCGTGGCGGCAGGTAGTCGCCCACCGGGCACGCGAGCACGTAGAGGATCGCGGAGTGACTCGGGTAGGCGGCGGCGCCGATGGTGACATCGGTGCCGAGCATCGTCGGGCGCAGGTACAGCGAACCGGGGGCAGGTGGGGTGATTGCAGCATTGGCCCTGACGGCCATGTCGATCAGCTCGGTGACGAGTCCGGTGGATGGGGCCGGAAGGAGGAGCCGGCCGCAGCTCTGCTGGAGGCGTGCGGCGTGCTTGTCGGGGCGGAAGGCGCGGATGCCCCCGTCGACGGTGCGATGCGCCTTGAGACCCTCGAAGCAGGAGCTGCCGTAGTGCAGGGCGTGGGTGCCGGGGTGCATCGTGAACGAGGTGAGTGCCTCGAGTGACGGCTCGGTCCAACCGTTGTCGTCCACCCGGGCAACCGACATCACCTCGCCGAACACGGTCCCGAACGGCGCCGTGGCAGCGGCTCGCAGGATGGCGGACGGATCTGATGTCTGGCTCGAGGTCGCAGCGGTCGAAGTCATGGCGGACACTGTGCCTGAACCGGGCCGGTCGCGCCAGGTTCGGAGCGGGTGCCACGACCACCAGGCAGGGGCGACACGTGTGCCTGCCGGAATAGGTTGACGGCGTGGTCGCCGTCCGTCCCGTCCCGCTCGCCCCCGCTTCTCCCTCATCTTCTCCATCGTCTGCCCGATCCTCTGCCCCTGAGCGCTTCGACGCCGCGTACTACCGGCGCTACTACGGGAGGAGCCCGGTGCACACGCCACATCGCGTCGCCCAATTGGCCAGCGGTGTCACCTCGTTGGCCGCATGGTGGCGCATCCCGATCCGGTCGGTGCTCGACGTGGGCGCCGGGAAGGGCTATTGGCGCGTCTGGCTGTCCGAGGAGCTGCCGAAGGTGCGCTACCACGGCCTCGACGTGAGCGAACACGCGTGCCGCACCTACGGTCACGAACTGGGTGATCTCGCCACCTGGCGACCGAGTCGCCGCTATGACCTCACGGTGTGCCAGAGCGTGATCCAGTACCTCGACGACGCCGCCTGCACGCGGGCGATCGACACCCTCGGCGCGGCGTCCAAGGGCCTGCTCGTGCTCGAGGTGCCGACGGTGGCCGACCGAGCAGACGTGATCGATCCCTCCGCGACCGACCTCGACGTGCACTGGCGCACCGGTGCCTGGTACCGCAAGCGCCTGATCCGTCACTTCACCGAGATCGGTGGCGGGATGTGGCTCTCGCATCGCAGCACAGCGCCACTCTTCGAGCTCGAACGAGCCCGCTGAACGGTATGACTCGTATGGTCGGACCATGACGACTGATGTGCCCACTGCTGCGCCCGTGAAGTTCGGATGGCTTTCGCCCGTGATCGGGAACCGGTGGAGCGATCACCAGCCGATCGTCGTGTACCAGGACACCCACATCCTGCCGACAGCGATGGCGCACTTCGATTCACTGTGGATCGCTGACCACTTCTACGGATTCGACGCCACGACCGACCCGTTCATGGAAGCGTGGACCACGCTCACCTGGTTGGCCGCTCGTCACCCTGGCGTGATGCTGTGCCACCACGTGCTCGGTGTGGGCTACCGCCCGCCGGCGCTGACGGCGAAGATGGCGGCCACGCTGCAGGTGTTGTCGGGCAACCGGCTGATCCTGGGCATCGGGGCAGGCTGGCGCGAGGACGAGTACCGCGCGTACGGCTACGACTTCCCCAAGGCCTCCGTGCGGTTCGCACAGTTGGAGGAGACGATCCGGATCTGTCGCCTGATGTGGACCGAGGATCAGCCCAGCTTCGAAGGCAAGCACTTCCGCATCGACGCAGCCGCGGCCCCGCCCCGGCCATCGGTGGTGCCACCGGTGTGCATCGGGGCATCGGGTGAGCAGATCGGGCTCCCGCTCGTGGGGCGTCAGGCCGACATGTGGAACACGTTCATCCGCAGCGAGGACTCGTTCCGTCGCAAGCTCGACATCGTTCGCCGTGCGGCTGAAGCGGCCGGTCGCGATCCGATGGGCATCGAGCTCAGCACCACGCTGGAAAAGGCGCTCCCCACCACAGACGCTGAGTCCGCAGAGCTGCGCGAGCAACTCGAAGGTGTGGTCGCGCTCGGCATCCAGCACCTCGTGATGGACTTCGGTCACCCGCAGGACACCGAGCCCGTGCAGCGCTTCGTCGAGCAGGTCCTGCAGCCGATGAAGTCGGTCTGACCGGGGTGCTGCAATGAACGAGCGGCGACCTGATCGAGTGTGCGCTCGTCCGATGATTGGAGATGCCTTGACGAAGGCGGTGCGACGACTGCTTCGATTCAGCCTCGGAGTGCTGGCTGTCTCGCTGAGCATGGCTGCATGCGCGAGCCGAGAACTCGACGGAAGTGCTCCCCCGATCGAGCCGGAGCCTGTGGTGACAACCGAGCGATTCGTCGTCACGTCGCCATCGGCGCCTGTCTCAGGCTCTACGACGTCAGAGACGGAGTTGCCTGCGTCGACCTTGGTCGGGAACACCACGACGCCAGTTGGGCGGACCTACGATTCGGCGGCCTCCGGCGAAGCGATCCGATCTGCGCTCGGACTTCGGGACGACCAGATGGTCGGAACAGGAGCGGTGTTCGGCGATCCTTTCAAGGATGAAGCCTTGACGGTGGTGCTCGACATCCAGAACAGCGCATCACCCGATGAACCTGGTCGGCAGGCGGAAGGTCGACATACCTTGGTGGTCTCGACTGGGTCGAGACAGGGCACGAAGTGGATGGTGGGGTCAGCCGTCGAGGTCGAACTCATGGACTATCAAGTGCTGTCGCTTGATCACGAAGCGTGCAGGATCGGGGACCAGCCTGCGAACGACGTCCTAGCCGTTCTCTCGCCAGAGTTCGACGACGGCGTACCTGAGTTCGAGACGGACCGGTGGAACGCAACAAGGGCTTGGCGCGTTGCTCAGGGAAAGATGGTCGAGATTCCCGACGCACAGAGTGTCTCGTGCGAGCTCACCGGTGAATGAGAGGCCGAGAGAGGAGGACTTCAGCTGCAGCTGAGCGTCCTGTCCCTGAGCGATCATGACAGCTGATGTTGCTTTGTCGCTTGTCAGAATTGGCACGGCGTCGATGCGTCTGGATCTGTCTCGGTGCTGAAGGAACTGCCGAGCCGGGATCACGTCGGAGCCGTGAACGGTCGGTCTGTGTGGGGGCGTGGGTGTGCGGTGCGGCCGGGTTGGTTGCACCGCTGGTGGTGCTCGACGTGGTCCACGGGGTGGGGTTGAGCATCGGTACCGTCGGGTGGGTTGACGATCGCGTCGTGCAACTGCTCCGCGGCTGACGCGGTGATCTCGTTGTTGTCGACGGCGTCGGACAACTCGGGTGATGTTTCGAGTGCTTCGCCCAGCCGGAGACGCGAGTTCGCTTCACCTCTCGAGGTGCCGGTCTGGTTCGACAACCACTCGGCCGCGTCACGAGCACCGGATTCCTGCCATGACTGGGCCCGGTCGGCTTCGAGGACCACCTTGGCGTGGAAGTACTTCGCCTTGTCGATCCCGCGGCCGAGACGGATCGCGAAGCGGCCGAGCTCGCCACGATCC
The DNA here is from genome assembly GCA_963791635.1 of uncultured Acidimicrobiaceae bacterium. Taxonomy (GTDB): domain Bacteria; phylum Actinomycetota; class Acidimicrobiia; order Acidimicrobiales; family Ilumatobacteraceae; genus VFMC01. The sequence continues at coordinate 1,726,588 of CAWBTC010000005.1, read as the reverse complement.
AACGTGTCCAACTCGACGCGGGCGAGATCGGTGAGCAACCGGTCGAGGGATCCCAGCGCCGTCTCCACACCCATAACACCACCGTACAGGTGTTCGATCGTCAACCAGTTCCTTCCGAAGAATCCCAGGTCAACGCCGCGAGCGTGAGTGACCGACGTTCAGTCGACGTATGCGGTGTCGAATCCCGGAGCGAGACCGATGATCTGCAGGGTGGCGCCTTCTGGGCCTGCCCACTCCGGGCCGTACACGTGTCCGGCCTTGACGAATCTGATGTCGCCGGCGTTGAACACACCCTCACCCTCGATGTGGAACTCGCCCCGGGCGAACACGTAGAGCGTGTCGCACCCGTGGGAGTGCGCAGCCACCTTGGTGTTCGGCGCGAACGTGTTCTCCAGTACGAACGGATCGAGCGACACGACACGAACCTCGATGTCGCCTTCGATGTGGTTCGGGTCGGACACGGGGTGCAGTGGGAGCTCGCTCGGGGTGACGCGCCAGGTGGGTGATTCGCTCATCTCCGCAGTCTCCCTCAGCGACGGATCGAGCACGCCACCGGCACATCGACCGCCGTGCCAGCTCGTCCGAACTCGGGACGGTTGTCGAAGGGTGCGTCTGCCATGGCGGCCGGTTCATTCCGAAGTCGGGACGAACGGCCCATGGCGGGGGAGGCGAGGATGGGGTTCGATGAGCGCGTGGCCACCGATGTGACACCTGTCCGACCCCTTGCTGCCGCGTACGGCGGTGGCGGATTGTTCGGCATCGCGTACCTGCTCGGTGTCGGCGAAGCCCTTGTCGACGGTGGTGTCGCACTCGGCGCCGCGCCGTCGATCGGCACGTCGGCGGGTTCGTGGGCCGGCGCTGCGCTCGCGCTCGGCATTCGGTGGCACGAGGCCATCGACGCCATCGGTGACGACATCCCGCGTCTGCCCGACCCACGCGCAGGGCGACTGAAGCAGGTGGCGACGGAGATCTTCGGTGACCGTCGCGCGCCGAGCATACGAGCCGTCGTGTGCTCGTTGCCACGCCTCCAGCGGGTCGTGCTGAGTGGTGCCGAGCATTCGATCGCTGATCTCGTGGCGGCCTCGTCGGCAGTGCCGGGCATGCTCGCACCGCACAAGGTGGCTGGCCGACGGTATGTCGATGGCGGCGTACGTTCGATGGCCTCAGCCGACCTTGCGGACTCTGCCGAGAACCTGCTCGTCATGGCGCCCATCGCCGGCCCGATGTTCGGCCCGGCCGGTCGGCTGGCCGAGCGTGTCCTGCGGCGTGAGATGCGCGAGTGGCGTGAGCGCAACCCCGGCGGGAACCTCTGGATCATCCGTCCGAACCACGCAATCGCCGAGCTCGCCGGCCGGCCCGACCAGCTCTTCGACCCCGACCGCGCCAAGCGTGCCTACGACCTCGCCTACGACCAAGCGGCCGGCATCCTGTCCCGCTGGGGCACTGCCTACGGCGAACAGCAGAGTGCATCACAGCAGCGCATCGCCTGAACGGTGCGGCAGCAGGCGAGTCAGTTCTTCTTGATGCCGCGCCGACGCGGTGCCGACAGCAGTTGCAGCGCCTGTTCACTCGTCGCAACCTGGTGACCGAGTCCTCGCACCACCCGGGTGGCAGCCACCACCAACTCCTCGTTGGTCGGTGTTCCCTCGCCATGGAAGTCCTCCAGCCCCACGCGCAGGTGGCCGCCGCGCCGCAGCACCGCCTCGGCGAAGCCGGCATCGAGCACGTCACCACCGATCACGCCCGCCATCCACGGCAGATCCGATCCCTCGAGCATCGCCGTGTACGCATCGAGCGAGGCAGTGTTCGCCGGAAGGCCGAAGGCAAGGGCTCCGCCGAAGTACAGCTGCACCTTCACACGGGCCGGAAGCGTGCCCTGGGCGAGATGGTTGAGCGCGACACGTAGGAATCCGGGCTCGAACACCGACAGATGCACGGGGATGTCGCGTTCGCGGCACCAGGCGAACATGTAGTCCGCGTCGGCTGCGGAGTTGCCGTACAGGTACGGCCCGATCGACACCACGCCCGGGTCGGCCGACGCCATCGGCAGCAAGCCCATCTCGTGGAGTGCGTCGAGGTGCGCGTAGCGGTCAGCGATCGGAGCGTCGTCGCTCATCCCGCGCACCGTGGGGTGCAGCAGTGCGTCAGGGTGCTTGGCCAGCACCGGCGCCCAGGCCTCGGCGTAGGGGGCATGATCATGACGGGCCGATCCGCCGATGTTCGGTTCGTCGTTGTGGTTGTGCACGATCGCCGCGCCGCGGTCGAGGCATTCGAGGGCGCAGGCCGTGATCTCCGCCGGCGTGCGCGGCACGTGCGGGTTCGTGGTCTTCTGGGTGTTGCCGTTGATCGCCGCTTCGACGATGACGGGGGCTTTACGGGTCACCCACCCATGATGCCGACATCAGGTGGGTTCATCTCGGATGCAGGGATGCGTCACGCCGCGCGCGAGGTCGAAGCATCCGGATCGGAGGTTTCGAGCGCGCCTCGGCAGGTGGGGACCGAAGTCCCTACCTGCCGGTCGGTAGGGAGGTTAAGATGAGCGCTGATGAGCCTCGTCGATGACTCTCCCGCCACGACCGACCTCGACCCCAAGCGGCTGCCGCGCGAACGCACGCAGTCGCTGAACGACGTCCGGGCACTCATCCCCGAGGCGTGCTATCGGCGTTCGGCCGGACGTGCCGCGGTGGCCCTTTTCCAAGCAACCGTCCTCTACGCCCTCCCGATGGTGGGCCTCGTGCTCGTCGACGCCTGGTGGGCCGTCGCACTCCTGTGGCTCGCGGCAGGTCTGGCGATCTCCGGGCTGTTCGTGCTCGGCCACGACGCCTCGCACGGAGCGTTGCTCGAATCGCGCACTGCGAACAGGATCGTCGCCCAGGTGTGCATGGTTCCGAGTGCCCACGTCGAAGCGGCCTGGGATCTCGGCCACAACCGGATCCATCACGGGTACACCACGCGCCAAGGCTTCGACTTCGTCTGGCATCCGACCACGCCCGAGGAGTGGCGCGCGATGGGGTGGCTGCCCCGGCTGCGGCACCGCTTCGAGTGGTCGTTCCTCGGCTCGGGCGCCTACTTCCTGCGCACCGTCTGGTGGCAGAAGATGTGGCGCTTCAACGCCCCCGGCAAGCGCCACGACGCGATCGTGCGCGACAAGATCACCCTCGGTTCGTTCCTCGTGCTCGCCATCGGCGGCGTCGTGACGGCAGGTGCGCTCACCGGGGGCATCGTCGGAGCGTTCTGGCTGCCGGTGAAGCTGCTGGTGGTGCCGTTCCTGCTGTTCATCCACATCATCGGTTGGACCGTCTACGTGCACCACGTCGACCCGGACATCCGGTGGTGGACCCGCAAGGACTGGACCCAGTTCCACGGGCAGATGGACTCGACCACCATCCTCCGCATGCCGCGGCTGATCAACATGCTGTGGTTCCACAACATCTTCGTTCACGTCCCGCACCACGTCGACGCGCGCATCCCGTTCCATCAGCTGCCAGCTGCAGCCACGGCGATCGAGGCGGCGTATCCCGAGACGGTCCGCGACTCGAAGCTCTCGCTGCGCGCGTACCTCCGGGCAGCCAAGGCCTGCAAGCTCTACGACTTCGACGCCGGCCACTGGGTCTCCTACTCCGCCGCCACCAGGTGACCAGCCCTTCGTGAGTCCAAGGGCCCGTACAGGGACCGCTCGCTCACGAACGAACGGTGTTCAGGCGTCGAGCTGGTGGGTGAGGCCTTGCACGGCGTCGATGAACTCGTCGATCATGTCGAACACCACCTGTGCTGCGGGCTTGGCGACGTTCATCGAGCCGACGATCTGGCCGACGAAGTAGTTCGCCAACTGCTCTGCCCCGGATCCTTCCCGGTACGAGGCCCGATCGATGCGGGCACGGGCCTCGGCCACCAGGATCGGCTGCAGCGGCATCCCGAGCGGGCGCGGGTTGGCGGGGTCGTCCCACTCGTCGGTCCACGCGCTGCGCAGCTGACGGGCCGGCTTGCCGGTCAGCGATCGCGAACGGAGGGTGTCCGACGACGTGGCGGCCAGGAACTTCTGCTTCACCACCGGGTGCGTCTCGGCCTCGTCGGTCGTGAGCCACACACTGCCGCACCACACGCCCTGCGCACCGAGCGCCATCGCCGCCGCCATCTGCCGTCCGCGGCCGATGCCGCCGGCGCCCAGCACCGGCACGGACCCCACCGCGTCGACGATCTCGGGGATCAGCACCATCGTGCCGATCTCACCCGTGTGGCCACCGGCCTCGGCGCCCTGGGCGATGATCAGGTCGACGCCGGCGTTCACGTGCCGTTCGGCGTGTTGCGCCTTGCCGGCGAGGGCACCGATGAGGCGACCTTCCTCCTTGCAGCGATCGATCATGTGCCCGGGCGGCGGTCCGAGGGCGTTCACCAACAGCCGTGGCCGACGGGCGAGCGCGATCTCGAGCAGCGGATCCATCATCGCGGCCGAGAACGGAGCGGCACCGCCGGCGGCGGTGGCGGGATCGCGGCGAGGGCGGCCGTCGTCGGGCAGGGCCGGCACCTCGTACTTCTCCATCAGCCGTGAGACGAAGGCTCGATGCTCGTCGGGGATCAGGCTGCGGATGCCGTCCATCGTGAGCCCGCCCTCGTCGGACCCCGCATACTTCGCTGGAACGATCACATCCACGCCGTACGGGCGGTCGCCGATCTCGTCCTCGATCCACGCCAAGTCGATCTCGAGCTGCTCGGGCGAATGCGCTGCAGCGCCGAGCACGCCCATGCCGCCGGCCTTGGTCACCGCAGCCACGACATCACGACAATGGGTGAAGGCGAGGATCGGCACGTCGATGCCGAACATGTCGGTGATCGCGGTCTTCATGACAAGAGCCCCCAGAAGTCGATGACGAGCCGACGGTACCCGAAGCAGGGGAGTCGGCCCCGACCCGGCCGGGTGAGGTCAGACGAGATCCCGAGGTCAGACGAGATCGGTGGCGGCGCCGGCGAATTGCGACTGGTACAGCTCGAAGTAGGCGCCCTGCTTCACGAGCAGGTCGTGGTGAGTGCCCTGCTCGACGATGCGGCCAGCATCCATCACCAGGATCACGTCGGCGTCGCGGATGGTCGACAGACGGTGCGCGATCACGAAGCTCGTGCGCTGTTGGCGTAACGCTGCCATCGCGTGTTGGATCAACACCTCGGTGCGAGTGTCCACCGAACTGGTGGCCTCGTCGAGGATGAGGATCGTCGGGTCCGACAGGAACGCACGAGCGATGGTGATCAACTGCTTCTCACCAGCGCTCACGTTGCTGCCCTCGTCGGCGATCACGGTGTGGTAACCGAGCGGCAGCGAGTGGACGAAGCGATCGACGTACGTGGCGCGTGCAGCCGCGTGCACCTGATCGTCCGTGGCATCGGGGTTGCCGTACCGGATGTTCTCGAGGATCGTGCCACCGAACAACCACGTGTCCTGCAGCACCATCCCGAGCTGCTCGCGCAGCTCTCGGCGCGGCATCTCGGCGATGTCTCGGCCGTCGAGAGTGATCCGTCCGCCGTCCAGGTCGTAGAAGCGCATCAGCAGGTTCACGAGCGTGGTCTTGCCCGCACCTGTCGGCCCGACGATTGCGACGGTCGTGCCCGGCTCGGCCACGAGCGACAGGTCGGCGATCAACGGTCGGTCGGCCTGGTAGCGGAACGACACGTGCTCGAACTCGACCCGGCCGACGGCCGACTGGGGTGTCTCGGATGACGTGGCGTCGACCGACTCCTCGGGAGCGTCGAGCAACTCGAACACCCGCTCGGCCGAGGCGATGCCCGACTGGAGCACGTTGATCATCGAGGCGAACTGGGTGAGCGGCATCGTGAACTGACGCTGGTACTGGATGAAGGCCTGCACGTCGCCGAGGCCCAGCGCCCCTGACGAGACCCGGAGTCCACCGACGACGGCGATCGCCACGTAGCCGACGTTGCCGAGGAACATCATCATCGGCTGGATCGAACCGGCTGCGAACTGGGCTTCGAAGCCGGCCTGGTACATCTGCTGGTTGGTGGCGGCGAAGCGCTCGCGTGCCTCGCCCTGGCGGCCGAACGCCTTCACGATCGCGTGCCCGGTGAACACCTCCTCCACCTGCGCGTTCAACGCACCCGTGTGCTTCCACTGCGCCATGAAGCGGCTCTTGGATCGCTTGGCGATCGCCTTCATCGACACGACCGACGTCGGCACGGTGATGACGGCCACCATCGCGAGCAGCGGTGAGATCCAGAACATCATCACGAGCACGCCGATGATCGTCAGGGCAGAGGTGAGCAACTGGCTCAGGGACTGCTGGAGGCTCTGCGCGACGTTGTCGATGTCGTTGGTGACCCGGCTCAACAGATCGCCGCGCGGCTGGCTGTCGACGTAGCCCAGGGGGAGCCTGTTGAGCTTGGCCTCGACGTCGTTGCGCAGCCGGTTCATGGTGCGCTGCACGATGCCCGCGAGCATCCAGGCCTGCAGCGTGGCCAGCGTGTACGACACGAGATACAGCCCGAGCGCGAGCAGCAGGATGTTGTGCAGGCGGGAGAAGTCGATGCCGGCCGCACCGTTGCGCCCGGTGATCCCGTCGAACACCTCATCGGTGGCCCACCCGAGCACCTTCGGCCCGAAGACCACCATCGTGGCGCTCACGACCGCGAGGGTGATGACGACCATCACGCCGGTGCGCTCGGTGCGCATCCGCTCGATCAGACGCGACGCGGTGCCCTGGAAGTCCTTCGACCGCTCGGTCGGGACGCCGACGGAATGGAAGCGTCCACCGCTGCCGGCCCGCGCCTCGGTGGAAGGGGGCTTGATCGGCTCGTCGCCTGTGCCGACAACGTCGGTGATGTCAGGCCGGACGGACTCGTCGGTGCTCATGCCGCGTCCTCCACCTGGAGTTGAGATTCGACGATCTCGCGATAGGTGGGGCACGAGATCAACAGGTCGCCGTGCGTGCCGACGCCGACGACGCGCCCGTCCTCCAGCACCAGGATCTGATCGGCCTGGGCGATGGTGGCCACGCGCTGTCCCACGAGCAGTACCGCTGCGTCGCTCGTCTCGGGCTTGAGCGCGGCTCGCAGTCGGGCGTCGGTCGCGACGTCGAGCGCGGAGAACGAGTCGTCGAAGAGGTAGATCGGCGGCTTGCGGACGAGCGCTCGGGCGATGGCGAGACGCTGCCGCTGGCCGCCCGACACGTTGCTGCCGCCCTGCACGATCGGTGTGTCGAGCCCGCCGGGCATGGCGCGCACGAAGTCGGCAGCCTGCGCCACGTCCAGCGCGTGCCACATCTCGGATTCCGTGGCGTCGGGGCGGCCGTAGCGCAGGTTGCTCGCCACGGTGCCGGAGAACAGGTACGGCTTCTGGGGAACGAGACCGATGCTCTCGCCGAGCACGACCGGATCGAGTTCGCGGACGTCGACACCGTTGACGAGCACCGTGCCCCCGGAGACGTCGAACAGCCGCGGCACGAGGCTGAGCAAGGTGGTCTTGCCCGAACCGGTGCTGCCGATGATCGCCGTGGTCTGGCCGGGCAGACAGGAGAAGGAGATGTCGTGCAACACGTCGCTCTCGGCACCGGGATACCCGAACGACGCGCCGACGAACTGCACCGTCGCGTGCAGCGGCATCGACGTCACCGGCCGCTCGGCCAGCACGACCGACGAGGCGGTGTCGAGCACCTCCTCGATTCGTTCGGCGCTCACCGCAGCGCGCGGCCACAGCGACCCGATGAAGGTGGCCATCATCACCGACATCAGGATCTGTACCAGGTAGCTGATGTAGGCCACCATCGCGCCCACCTTCATGTCGCCACTGGCGATGCGATTCGAGCCGAACCACACGACGGCGACGCTGGCGACGTTCGTCATCACGACTGCCGTGGGGAACATGAACGACATCAGCCGCCCGGAACGGAGGGCGCTCTCGGTGACGTCGTCGTTTGCAGCGGCGAAACGCACAGCCTCGTTGGGCTCACGCACGAAGGCGCGCACGACCCGCATGCCCGTGATCTGCTCGCGCAGCACCCGGTTGAGGTTGTCGATACGGTCCTGCATGCGTTGGAACTCGGGCACCATCTGGCGAATGACGTTGCCGACGATCAGCAGCAGCACCGGGATGCTGACGAAGAGCAGCCACGACAAGCCGACATCCTCGCGCAGCGCCATGATGATGCCGCCGACTGCGGTGATGGGGGCGGCGATGAGCATCGTCAGGCCCATCTGCACCAGCATCTGCACCTGCTGGACATCGTTGGTGATGCGGGTGATGAGCGAGGGTGCGCCGAGCGTTGCCACCTCGCGTGCCGAGAAGTCGGTGACGCGGTCGAAGAGGTCCTTGCGGACGTCACGGCCAAATGCCATCGCCACCTTCGAGCCGATGAACACGGCGACGACCGACAGGGCGACCTGGCCGAGGGTGCAGAACAGCATGAGGCCACCGGTGCGCCAGATGTAGCCGGTATCGCCGGTGGCGACACCCTGGTCGATGATGCGGGCGTTGAGGCGGGGGAGATACAGGCCGGCGGCTGCCTGGAGTGCCTGCAGCACGACCACCCAAAGCAGCTGGCGTCGGTACGGACGCAGGTGAGAGCGGAGAAGACGGATCAACATGGGTCTCCGCACGCTACCGAGGGTTCATCTCCACCGACGGCCCGAGGGCGAGTGCACCCCGACACGGGGATGTGACGCTTGTTGCCGGAGCCGCGGGCGAGATCTACGGACGGCCTAGTCGACGGAGTGGCGCGATGCCATCGCGGCCGGCTGCGTCGATGCGCGGGCTGCGCGCAGCGACGCGAGCAACAGCACGAACGCGATGCCGCACACGACCGCGAACGCCGTGCGCATGCCCTGCCACTGTGACATCGCACCGATCGACACCGCGGTGATCATCCCGCCGAAGCGCTGTCCGAGCAGCATCCAGCCGAGCCCCGCGCCGGACGAGGTCCCGGGCAGCCGGGCGGCGGTGGCGTACAGCTGTGGGAACACCACCGACAGTCCCAGGCCCCAGATGATGAGACCGAGAGCTGCCACGGCCGTCACCGGAGCGATCACCGTGATCACCCCGCCGACGCCGATGAGGGTCATCGCTCCAGTCATGAGTCGGTGGTCGCCGACGCGCGCTTGCACATGGTCGCCCGCGAGGCGCCCGACCAGCATCGCGCCGGCACACGCCACGGTGCCGAGGCCGCTGAATCGGCCAGCCTCGAACACGTCGGTGAACAGCACCGCCGCCCAGTCGTTGGGTGTGACCTCGAGCGCGATCGCGCCGATCGCGGCGAGTGCCATGGTGATGGTCAGTGTGCTGGGATTGCGGCGCCGCCGGCCACTGATGGCGATGCCGTCGGCCTCCACGGCTGGAGTGGGGTCGTGGGGAGTGTCAACCGCGACGAGCCACCGTCGCACCGAGAACACCGTTCCGATCAGCACCCCACCGACGATCGTGAGGTGGATGCGGATGTCGACCTCTGCCGCGCGCGCGACGGAGCCGATGACCGCTCCCCCGGTGAACCCGAGGCTCCACATGCCGTGGAGGCGGTTCATGATCTGTCGCTGGAGGCCTTCTTGCACCATGACACCCTGGGTGTTCATCGCGACGTCGTTGAAGACGTCGAGCACACCGAGTGCCGTCAACAGCAAGAGCAGCACGACGGCGTGAGGGGCGAAGGCGATCAGGGGCATGCCGACCGAGAGCGAGGTCGCAGCGATGGTGAGCAACCGGCTGCTCGCTGTGCGCTCGGACACTCGTCCCACGAGGAGTGCTCCGATGATGCCGCCGAGCCCTCCACCGAGAAGGGTGGCGCCGAGTCCGGCATTGCCGAGGCCGAGCTCGTCGCGGATCTCAGTGATGCGGGGCAACCAGTTGGAGAACGTCGCGCCGTTCACGAGGAACAGCGCTGCGACCGCGATGGCCGATCGCTGCATCCCCGGAGCAGCGGGCATGTCGAGGGAGTGCCCGGCGTCCACGAACGGACATCCTAGAGGATCGCATCCCGCCAGTTCTGGACCGATACAGAGGTCGGTGTACCTGGTCGCCACGAGTCGGCAGTTGCCGGACTCTGCGAACCCGGCCCTGCTCGCCTACGTTTCGAACCATGACGTCCGCACCGGTCACCCTCGAACGCCGCGACAGCGTGCTCGTCGCTCATCTCGACGACGGGAAGGCCAACGCCTTGTCCACCACGATGATCCAGGCGATCGAGGCGGCGGTGGTGGAAGCAGACAGCGACGACGCCGTATCGGCCCTCGTGCTGCATGGGCGGCCAGGCAAGTTCTGCGCGGGCTTCGACCTCGACGTGATGCGCGGCGGTGACTTCGGTGCCGTGGCCGCACTCGTGAGCGATGGCGGCGCGCTCGTGCACCGGATCTACGGCAGTTCGGTCCCGGTCGTGGCCGCATGCACCGGCCATGCGCTGGCTGCCGGCGCGCTGTTGCTGCTCGCCTGCGATCTGCGCATCGGCGCCGACGTCGATTGCAAGATCGGTCTCAACGAGGTGGCGATCGGGATGGTGCTGCCCGATTGGGCCATGACGATCTCGGTCGAGCGCCTGAGCAAGCGCCACCTGCAGCGCGCGGTGGCGACTGCAGAGATCACCGGCTCTGTTGGCGCGGTCGAGGCCGGATTTCTCGATCGTGCGGTGCCTGAGGGTGACGTGCTCGAAGCAGCGGTCGCTGCCGGCGCGCAGATGGCGGCGCTGCAGCGCCGGGCCTATGCCGGCACTGTGCGATCCTTGCGAGGCGCCACCCTCGACCTGATGGAGCGCCAGATCGCGGCCGACCGCGCGGCGGGCAAGGTCCCCACTGCTTGATCGAACGTGGTTCGGCTCGGTCGCGCTGCCGGGTCGCGGTGTCGGGTCGCGCTGTCGGGTCGCGGCTGTCGGGTCGCGCTGTCGGGTGGCGCGTCAGGCGGTGCGTCGGGTGGTGCGTCGGGCCTGAGGTACCGTCCGCTTCATGGTCGCCACCTCCGCACGCCACGTCGACATCGACACGGGGGAGGGCGCGATGGGCACGTTCGTCGTCCACCCCGACGACACGAGACCGCATCCGGTGGTGCTGTTCCTGATGGACGCACCGGGCAAGCGCCCGCTGTTGCACGCCATGGCCACCCGTCTCGCCGAGCACGGCTACTACGTGATGTTGCCGAACCTCTACTACCGCACGACGGCGGGGTTCGAACTCGATTTCGCGAGCAAGGAATCGTTCGCTCGGATGCGAGATCTCATGGGTGCGTTGGGCAATCGGATGGTCGCCCGCGACGCGGGTGCGTTGTTCGGCTTCGCGGAGGGCGACCGTGCAGCCGACACAGGCGTTGCCGGGTGCGTGGGCTACTGCATGAGTGGTCCATTTGCCGTGTACATCGCCGCCGAGCACGCGGAGCGGGTGCGCGCCGCCGCGTCGTTCTACGGAGTTCGCTTGCACGTCGACGCGGCTGACTCACCACATCTGCGATTGGGCGAGGTGACGGGGGAGGTGTATGTCGGCGCGGCGGAGCACGACGACTACGTGCCGCTCGAGATGGTCGATCGCTTCGAGGCCGCGATGCGCGAGGCCGGGGTGCGGGGCCGGGTGGAGCGCTACTGGGGGAACCACCACGGCTTTGCGTTCGACGATCGTCCGGCGTACGACGCCGTTGCGGACGCCCGACACTGGGAGGTGCTGATCGACTTGTTCGGCCGCAATCTCCAAGGCCTCGCGGGCAACGGCGGCGGAGCAGCCGGTACGGAGGCGGCGCCGTGACCCCCGACCCGATCGTCCGATCCCGAAACGAGGGCCGGCACGTCGGTCTGGTCGAGCTGTGTCGTCCGCCTGACAACTTCTTCTCCGTCGAAATGGTGGCCCGTGCCGCCGACGCGCTGGAGGCATTCGATGCCGATGACGAGGTACGTGCTGTCGTGCTGTGTGCGCAGGGAAAGCACTTCTCGGCGGGCGCCGACTTCTCGGCGCCTGCTGGCGGCGTCGCCAGCACGACCGAGGACCTGTACGCCGCAGCAGTTCGCCTGTTCCGCACGCGCAAGCCGATCGTGGCCGCGGTGCAGGGCGCGGCGATCGGTGGCGGTCTCGGCCTCGCGCTGGCCGCCGACTTCCGAGTGGCTGCGGCGGAGGCCCGGTTCAGCGCGAACTTCGCCCGGCTCGGCTTCCACCAGGGCTTCGGACTGTCCGTCACGTTGCCGCGCCTGGTCGGCGAGCAGATGGCCGCCGAACTGCTCTACACCGGCCGGAGGGTGGGCGGCGACGAGGCACTCACGCTCGGTCTCGCCGATCGTCTCGCACCGCTCGAAAGCGTCCGCGAGGCAGCGGTCGCCCTGGCGGTCGAGATCGCTGGCTCGGCGCCACTCGCAGTCGAATCGATCCGGGCGACGCTGCGCGGTGACCTGGCCGATCGTGTCGCTGCGGCCACCGTGCACGAAGCTGCCGAGCAGGCCCGGCTTCGGGCGACGGCGGACTTCGCCGAGGGCACCAGGGCGATGGTGCAACGTCGGCCACCGGAGTTCCGTCGCTCCTGATCGATCGCGTCCCAGCGCTTCCCCGCGCTGCCAGGGGCTCAGCGCTGCCCAGGTGTCAACGCTGCCCAGGTGTCATGTAGAACCACACCGGGAACTTGCCGCCCCTGTCTCGGATCGCGGCGCGTGCGGCGAGCATGGTGGCGCCTGCCTGGGTCTGCTCGAAGAACCAGTCCTCCACGGCGCGCCCGCCGGGGGTCGGCCCGTCGGTGAGTTCGAGTGCGGCCTCCTCGTAGTACGTGCGGATGTCGTGGCAGACGGCGGTGGTGTTGCCACCGGGAATGCCCGCCTCCTTCCAATCCGTGCCTTCGACGATGGCGTGCAGCACGCCCAGAGCGCCCGGCACGCCATCAGCGTCGATCACTCTGCCGACCGAGGTGACCCCGCGTCGCGCGAGCGCACGGTCGTACGCCCTGCGCAGGCCGCGCGCCTCGTCGACGGCCGGAGGCAGCGACGGGTCGAACCGGGGTGGCAACGTGCATGCGAGCGGCGACTCGTCAGCCTCGATCACCTCGGGGTGGTCGACGATCACGGGGCCCGATGGCTCTTGCAGGAGCGCGAAGGCGCGGGCCAGCACGTCGTGTTGGAACTCAGCGTCTCCTGGACGACCGAGCGGTCGGCCGAGCGGGAACTCGCAGTGCAGTGCTCGTGGCGGAGCCGTCTTCTCCACCATCTCGCGGACCGAGGAGAGCACGATCGTGGCGATCCCGGCGGCTTCGAACACATGGGCGAGCACACTCACGGTGCGCGTGCAGAGGGGTCAAACGGGCGTGAGGATCACGACGTCGACGCCGTCGGCCAGCAAGGCAGCGGCAGCAGCAGGCCCGCTGTCGAGGCGGATCGTCGACACGTCATCAGGTTGGTTCCCCGCGAAGCTGACGTGACGCGGGGCAACCCCGCCGATCACACCGCGATCGGCGAGCTCCTGCAGGCGATCGATCGGGTAGACGACGTTGAGATCGATGGCGACGCCGGCCCGGTCGAAGTTCGGGCTCCAGTGGCCGAGCACGAGGTCGCGGCGGTCACTGGCGATGAGGCGGTAGCCGGTATCGGCGGCGCCGAAGGCCTCGTCGTCGGCGGCGTAGAGCGCAGCCGATGTGACGATCGCGACCGTCGACTCCGCGAGGGGCTTCGGCGTCACCCATGCCGGATGGTCGAAGACCGGAGCCGGCAACGTCGCCGAGTGTGCTCGCATCGCCTGATCACCGTTCATCGAGCCTCCTCACCCAACCGCGCTCATTGCACTTCAGGGATCCTGATGTGAGCACCACGCCCACGCACCGTAGCGCCGCCGTCTTGACGAAGCCGCCACCGGTGGTGACGGATACCGACGGCTCGGAGAGGTGCGCCAACTCGACCGCGCACCGTGGCGGTCACCGTCCGTGGGATCACTCGCGCCGACGGAGCGTGGCAGCTTCATCGTTGGTGTTCAGATCAACACTTGACGTGACATCTTGCGGTGCGATGTTCATGATCGGCCCTACACAAGACATCGGCGGAAACGCCCCCCGGAAGCGGTCGTCGGAGCTGACATCCGACAGACCGGAACAACCGAAAGCAGGCAGCACATGACCCATCGAATCCCCCACGTGAGCACCGTCACCAAGGTGGTCACCCTGATCGTCACCGTCACGGCCGTCGCGGCCCCGAAGAAGTGGTGAGGAGGAACAACATGAAGACCATTCGCACATCGAACAAGTTCAAGACCGCTGTCGTCGCTGCTCAGGCCGTGGCCGCCGTCGGCGCTCTCGTGCTGACGGTTGCCGCCCCAGTCAAGTGGGGCTGACAACACGCTGGTGATACCAGAGATACCGCTCGACACGATCGAGCAAAGCGGAATGGGGGCCTTCGGGCCCCCTTCTCCGCTTTTCGGCCGCCTTTCGGCTGCTTCTCGGCCGCTTGGGCACGGGAGGACACGTTCAAGTCCTCGGTGCCACTGGCCGATGACCAAGAGGTCTCGATTCCTAGATCGTTGGACGACCGAAACCCACTCCGTATGACCGAGCCCGCCCTCCAACCAGCCAACCGCATGAAGCCGCGCGTCTCTGCGCTCGGCGCGTTCGTCGGCGTCGTCGCGATGCTCAGCGTGGCGGCGGGCTTCCTCGTCGCAAAGACGGCGCCCGAAGGGTTCGTTGCTCGCTCGAACGTTGCGACGATGATCGTCCTGCTCGTGTTGCTGTTCATGGGCGAGATCCGGACCCTGAAGTGGCTGAGCCTCAACGACGGCGGTGAGGTGACGGCTTCGTGGGCCTTCGCCCTCGCGGTGTTGATCCTGCCGGCGCCACTTGCGGCCATCATCGGCATGGCGTTCGCGAGTGCGTTGGGCGATCTCACCAACCACAAGTCGCCACTGCGCTTGCTGTTCAATGCGGCCCAGACGAGCCTGTCGCTCAGCCTGGCAGCGCTCGTGCTGATCGCGTCAGGTGAGCTGGGAACCATCGGTTCGGGTCGACCGCTGTCGATCGCCTGGTTCGCCGCCGTTTCCTTGGCCGGGATCGTGATGTTCGTCGTGAACGGCCTGCTCACCTGCGTGGTCATGGCGCTCCACGCGAAGACCTCCGTGGTCGACATGGTTCGCCGCGGAGTGTTCATGAATCTTGCGAGCGACGGTTCGCTCGTCGCTCTCGCGCCGGTCTTCGTGGTGGTCGCGAGTCGGAGCGTGCTGCTGCTGCCGCTCGTGGTCGTCGTGGCGCTGTTCGTCCACCGGAACACTCGGGCCGCGCTGGCGAGCGAGCACGCAGCGAATCACGATGTGCTGACCGAGCTGTGGAACCGCCGCGCGTTCACAGCGCGGTTCACCGAGGCGTTGGGAAACCGTTCCCTCACCGATCGATGTGGGCTCGTCCTCATCGACCTCGACGACTTCAAGGACATCAACGATCGGCTCGGCCACCACGTCGGCGACGCTGTGCTGACCGAGGTCGGTGCCCGGCTCCGAACGCTCCATCGCACAGGTCAGGTGATCGCTCGGCTGGGCGGCGACGAGTTCGCGATCCTCGACACGCAGTCGGTCGACGAGGGCAGTCTGCTTCGATGGGCCGAAGACGTCCGAGCATCGCTCGAGCGGCCCTTCATGAGCGCCGGTTTCCCTGTCGTGTCAGCGGCGAGCATCGGGGTCGCGATGTGGCCCGACCACGGCCGCGACGATGCTGCGATCTTCCAGGCAGCGGATCTCGCGATGTACGCCGCGAAACGGACGGGGAACGCGGTCCAGATCTACAAGGACGCGAACGTGGGTGGTGCGACGGGGCGGCTCGATCTCCTGACCGAGCTGGAGCGTGCGATGGAGAGGTCGGAGCTCGAGATGTGGTTCCAGCCACAGATCGACCTGGCGACCGGGGCGCCGGTCGTCATGGAGGCACTCGTGCGCTGGCATCACCCTCGGCACGGCATGGTGATGCCGGTCGACTTCGTGCCGATCGCCGAGCACACGGAACTCATCGTGGCACTCACGGAGTACGTACTGGACCGTTCGATCGCGGCCGCTCAGCGTTGGCAACGCACCCATCCCGGTGTCCGGGTCGCCGTGAACGCCTCGGCTCGCAACCTGCACGACCTCGGGTTTCCGAAGACGGTTGCGACGGTGCTCGAGCGCTATGGGTATCCCGGAACGCTCCTGGAGTTGGAGATCACCGAGAACACCGTGCTCTCGCATCCCGAGAAGGTCTCTGCTGTGCTGGCCGCGATGGAACCGATGGGCGTGCGATTGTGCATCGACGACTTCGGCACCGGGTACTCATCGCTCACGAGTCTGCGCGATCTGCCGGTCGGCACCGTGAAGATCGATCGCAGCTTCGTGCGCGACATGACGATCCAGGCCGGTGACGAAGCGATCGTCAGGGGGATCATCGACCTCGCCCACAACCTTGGCCTCGTCACCGTTGCCGAGGGTGTGGACAGCGCTGCTGCATCGCAGCGCTTGATGGATCTGGGCTGCGACATCATCCAGGGGTATCTCATCGCTCGTCCGATGCCGCTGGCCGAAGCGATCTTGTGGCTCGATCGCTGGCCACAGTCCGGAAGTCGCACGAACGAACTCGCTTGCACCGAGAGCTCGGAGTCGTCGGGGCCGACGATGGATCTGCCGACGTCGAAGCGGTCGCAGCGCGCAACGACCGCCCAGTTCTCGGGCCTCGCGGACTCGCCTGAGGTTGGGCGACTCCAGGTGAGGTCCGCGTTGTGATCGTCCTGGTCCTGACCATTGCGATCGTGATCAGTGTGCCGCTGCTCGGCGGGAAGTACTCACGGTTGGTCCGCGTCGAGTTCGAGGAATCATGGCTCGTCATCTTCGGATTCATGATCCAGATGGCGGTGGTCAGTGTCGCTCCCCGACAGCTCGAGCCCATCGCGAGTGCCGTCCATTTGTCGTCGTATCTCCTCGCAGGCACCTTCTTGTTGATGAACCTGCACATCCCCGGTCTGTGGATCCTGGGTCTCGGCGGTGGACTGAACTTCGCGGCAATCGTCGCCAACGGGGGCACGATGCCGGCCGGACGCTGGGCGACGCAGGTCTCAGGGCTGATGCAGGCAGAGGGCGAGTTCGCCAACTCCGAGATGGTGGAGCATCCGAAGCTGCTCTTCCTCGGCGACATCTTTCCGATCCCGGCCGGGTGGCCGCTGTCGAACGTCTTCAGCATCGGCGACGTGCTCCTGGTGATCGGCGCCGCCGTGGTGCTCCACAGCCTCAGCGGCTCTCGCCTCTCAGGTGAGTACCGGTCGGTCGCCGCGGCGGGCGACATCGCGATTCAGAGGATGCGTTCCCCCGTCACCGCGCCATAGCGAGCTCAGCCCAGGACGGCCCGCAGGGCGTCGAGCCGGGCGGGGGCAGCTCGGTACCAGACCCACAGGCCGCGCTTCTCCCGCGTCACCAGGCCCGTGTCGACGAGGATCTTCATGTGGTGGCTCACCGTCGGCTGTGAGCGACCTGAGGGCTCGACGAGGTCGCAGGCGCACACCTCGCCGTCGACAGACGTGACGAATGACAGCAGACGCAGCCGGATGGGATCCGACAGCGCGGCGAACGACGTGGCGAGCAGTTCGGCCTCGGCCTCGTCGAGGGAGTCGGTTCGCACCGGAGTGCAGCAGGCGATCGGGTCGGTCGCCGTCTTCATTCGTGCAGCCATGGCACTACTGTATCGAAGATCGTCGAACGAAATTGATTGACGAACGTCGATGGAATAGCGACAATGGCAATACATTGACGGATGTCGATGTAAAGAGTGGCAAACCGAGCCACGCACGAATGAAGGAGACACCGACATGTCACGAGTCCAGCTCGCACTGAACGTGGGCGACCTCGACGCCTCGATCGAGTTCTACACGAAGCTCTTCCGCACCCCGCCCGCGAAGATCCGCGAGAACTATGCCAACTTCGCCATCGCCGAGCCGCCGCTCAAGCTCGTGCTGATCGCCGGTGCCGGTGAGCCAGGCACGCTGAACCACGTCGGCGTCGAAGTGGAGAGCGCCGACGAGGTTGCCGCTGCTGCCGCTCGGATGCAGGACGAGGGTGCAGCGTGTGACGTGCAGGAGGCGACCACGTGTTGCTTCGCCGTCCAGGACAAGGTGTGGGTCTCGGGCCCGGAGATCCCGTGGGAGATCTACACCGTGCTCGCCGACGCAGAGGTCATGCTGGCGCCTGAGTCGTCGTGCTGTGCGCCGGGTGATGTCGCGGTGGTCGGTGTCGCTAGGCCGCAGACGGTGCCGCTCGGCGTCACGTCAGGCAGCTGCTGCTGAACCGAGTCGGTGGGTCATGCGCTGTCGGAGGGGTAGTAGTGGCGTCGCGCACGCAGCGCCACGTAGACGAGAGCGACGAGGACTGGCACCTCGATGAGCGGGCCGACCACGCCAGCGAGCGCCTGGCCGGACGACACCCCGAACACGCCGATCGCCACGGCGATCGCGAGTTCGAAGTTGTTGCCCGCAGCCGTGAACGCGATCGAGGCGTTGCGGTCGTACGGGAGATGCATCCGCAGCCCGATCCAGAACGACCCGAACCACATCACCCCGAAGTACACGAGCAGTGGGAGCGCGATGCGCGCCACGTCCCATGGTTGGTTCGTGATCCGGTCGCCCTGGAGCGCGAACAGGATCACGATCGTGAACAACAGGCCATAGAGAGCGATCGGCCCGATCCTCGGAAGGAAGCGCTCCTCGTACCACTCGATGCCCTTGGCGCGTTCGCCGAACAGGCGGGTGAGGAAGCCGGCGAGCAGTGGCACGCCGAGGAAGATGATCACGGACTTGGCGATCTGCCACACCGTGACGTCGATCCCGTCGCTGTCGAGGCCCAACCATCCTGGGAGCAGGTCGAGGTAGAAGTAGCCGAGCAGCGAGTACGCGACGATCTGGAACAGCGAATTGATCGCCACCAGCACGGCCGCCAGTTCTCGGTCGCCGCACGCCAGGTCGTTCCAGATCAACACCATCGCGATGCAGCGGGCCAGGCCGACGATGATCAGTCCGGTGCGGTACTCCGGCAGATCGGCAAGCATCAGCCAGGCAAGGGTGAACATCAACGCCGGCCCGATCACCCAGTTGAGGACCAGCGACAACGCGAGCGACCTGCGATCGCCGACGACGGTGCCGATCGAGCGGTACTTCACCTTGGCGAGCACCGGGTACATCATCGCGAACAGACCGATCGCGATCGGCAGCGATACCGAGTCGATCTTCACTCGCTCCAGTTGTTCGCCGAGGTCGTCGAACAACCGGCCGAGCCCGAGTCCGAGCAGCATTGCCGCCCCGATCCACACCGGCAACAGCCGGTCGAGCCTGGACAGCTGTGCAGCCGGAGCTGTATCGACGATCATCGATTCATGCTACCGGCGCAGCCGTCGCGGCGAGATCGATTCGCTGCGGGAGGGCAGGGAGGCGCAGCGTGAGGACCCAGGTGATCGCCACGAACGCAGCCGATCCCCACAACGCGCCGGCCAGGCCACCCCACAGGTACAGCACACCGGAGAGCAGCGTGCCCACGAGGCGACCGGCGGCGTTGGCCGAGTAGTAGAAGCCGACGTCCAGCGCCACGTCGTCGTCGCTGTAGGCGAGGATCAGGTAGGAGTGCAGCGACGAGTTGAGCGCGAACACCATGCCGAACACGATCAGGCCGGCTACCACCGAGAACGCAACAGCGATGTCGAGGGCGACGGCTGCTGCGAGCGCTGCCGAGACGATCGCGAGGGCAAGGGCCGATGTGCGTGCGGCGTGGACCTCGTCGACCGTGCGCCCGCCGCGCCGCAGCGTGAGCGGCGCGAACGACTGGACGATGCCATACCCGATCACCCACGCAGCGAGGAATCCGCCGATGCCTTCGTAGGCCCAGCCGAGCCGCTCGTCGAGGAACACGGGGAGCGCGACGACGAACCAGATGTCGCGTGCTCCGAACAGGAAGAACCGCGCCGCCGAGAGACGGTTGACGGCCGTCGACTTCGACAGGAGCGAGCGAAGCGGTGCCTTCTGCTTCGAGCGACCGATGTCCTCGTCGAGGAGGATGATCACGGCGATCAGCGTCAGCAGGAGGGCGCCGGCCATCGCCCAGAGCGCAGCGTCATAGCCGAGCCAACCGAGGAGCGCTGCGCCGAGGAAGAAGCCGACTCCCTTGAGCGCGTTCTTCGATCCGGTGAGGACGGCGACGAGCTTGAACAGCGCACCGTCGCCTTCGCCGGCCACCGCCTTCACCGCGCTCTTCGAACTCATCTTGGTGAGGTCCTTGGCGATGCCCGACAGAGCTTGCACGCTCATCACGAACGTCACCGACAACCACTCCTTCCAGCCGGGGTCGTGCAGGGTGAGGGCGGCGAGGGCGGCGACCTGCAGCATCAATCCGGCGACAAGGGTGCGGTTCAGACCGGTACGTGACCCGGCCCACCCCCCCAACAGGTTGGTGAGGATGCCCATGAACTCGTACGCGAGGAACAGGAAGGCAACCGACACCGGCGAGTAGCCGAGTTCGTGGAAGTGGAGCAGCACGAGCATCCTCAGCGCCCCGTCGGTGAGCGTGAACGCCCAGTACCCGGCGGTGACCACGGTGTAGTTGCGCGTCTTCATGTCGCCCGGTTGAGGCTGGCGGCCACTCTGGCGGCAAGCTCTGCCCAGCGGAACACGTACCCGAACTCGTTGTCGTACCAGACGAGCACCTTCACCATCCGGCTGTCGATCACCATGGTCGACGGTCCGTCGACGATGCCCGAGCGAGTGTCGTTGGTGTAGTCGGCCGATACGAGTGGGCGGTCCTCGAACCCGAGGATTCCGGCGAGCTCACCGTTGGCAGCCGAGCGCAGCAGGTCGTTGACCTCGTCGACGGTGACGTCGCGCTGGACATCGAACACGGCATCGGTCAACGACGCATTCAGCAGGGGCACGCGCACAGCGATGCCGTTCAGCTTGCCGTGCAGTTCCGGGTAGATCATCGTGATCGCCGTCGCCGAACCGGTGGACGTCGGGATCAAGGAGTTGAGCGCCGAGCGGGCACGACGCAGATCCTTGTGTGGTGCGTCGACCACGACCTGCGTGTTGGTCACGTCATGCATCGTGGTGATCGCGCCGCGCCGGAGGCCGAACGCTCCGTGCAGCACCTTCACGACGGGGGCGAGGCAGTTCGTGGTGCAGGACGCTGCGGTGATGATCCGATGGATGTCGGGGTCGTAGAGGTGGTCGTTGCAGCCCATCACCACGTTCAGCGCCTCGTCCTCCTTCACCGGGGCCGCCACCACCACCTTGCGAACGCCCGCCTCGAAGTACGGCTCGAGGGTGTCGAGGGTGCGGAACTTCCCGGTGCTCTCCAACACGAGGTCGACGCCGAGGTCGCTCCACGGCACCTGGCTCGGATCGGCATGCTCGGAGAAGCTGACGGTGCGGCCGTCGACGATCAACGAGGTGCCGTCGGTGCGCACGATGCCGGGGAAGCGACCGTGCACCGAATCGAACTCCAGGAGGTGGGCGGCAGTTGCGACACCGCCCGTGACTTCGTTGACGTGCACGAGTTCGAGGTCGGGGTGGCGAGGCAGTGCACGGAGCACGAGGCGCCCCATGCGGCCGAAGCCGTTGATGCCGATGCGGACGGGGTCGGTCCTACCGACGGCGCTGGTCACGAGGATGTGTCTCCGGAGAGGAAGCGAGCGGCGAGGAGGGTGCTCATGCGGTTGTCGAGGTTGGTGACGACGGCGTCGAAGGCCTCGGGTGTGCCCAGTTCGACCGGATCGGGGATCGACCAGTGCCACCACGAGGCGGCTGTGCGGAGCTCTTCGTGTGCCCGGTCGCACACGGTGACCACCTGCGTGCGCGGGTCGATCTGGTCGAGCACTTTCGGTACCGCAGACCGGAGATCGAGGCCGACGCGTCGCCCGGCGGCCACAGCGCCGCTGTGCACGCGCTCGGCCGGATGGGTGCCGGCCGAGTCGGCGGGCTCTCCAGTGCGGGCGGTCCACATCGCGGCAGCGAGCTGCGAGCGGGCCGAGTTGTGTGTGCACAGGAACAGCGTTCGGTGAGTGTGCCGGGCCCCACCTCGGGCGACTGCGACCAGCGGTTCGCACACGAGTCGCACGTACTTGCGGCGCCGATCGCCGGACGAGGCAATGCGTTCGATCAGGCCCACCGACTCGAGCACGTCGAGGTGGTGGGCGAGCAGATTCGTCGCCAGACCCAAACGCTCGCCGAGCTCGCCGGGGGAGCGGTCGGTGACGCCGAGGTCGTCCACGATTGCGAGTCGCATCGGTTCCCCGAGCGCGGCATGGATCGCAGCTCGCCGAGCGAGGCTGTCGTCGGTCGTCACGGTGACACGCTATTGACTCAGCCATTGTTGAGTCAACTGGTGCTGAGAGAAACCCCAGTTGTTCACCGAGTGGAGCCCGCGACGCCGCTCGCCCTGCGGCTCGAACACGCGCAGCCGTACCGGGTGGGGGTCAGCCCTCGGTCGCGAGGCCGTCGAGCTTGGCGAGCGACTCCTCGAGCATCTCAACCGGAACGATCGGCCAGGTGCGGCCACTGTCGCGCAGCGCAGGCACGATGTTGGTCCAGTCGCAGTAGTTCGTCACGTCGGTCTCGCTGTCGCTGACCGGCTCGAGCTGCCAGCCGTACACGTGGCCGAGCGGTGGCTGGTCGATCGCGCCGATCGTCCACTCCACCAGGTGGCCGGGCTCGATCTGGGTGACGGTGTTGCGCACGCTGTACTTCACGAGTCCAGGGATGTCATTGAGCGGCGTGCGGTCCATGTGGATGTCGAAGGTGTCGCCGACGGCCGTCAACGCAGGTGCATCAGCGGCGGCGTCGAGCATGCCAGAACCGTCGATCTTCACGTGGCCGGCCGGATCGGAGACGATGGCATAGATGGCCGCAGCCGGGGCGGAGATCCGACGGGTGACCGAGACGCGTTCTGCTGACATGGCAGTCACGGTAACCACGGCGGCTCGACTCGGCATCAGCCGAGGGAAGATGCCCGGTGTGCCCCGTCCTATGTCTCGCAACATCACATCAGAGCGGGTGACGGGAATCGAACCCGCGTCATCAGCTTGGAAGGCTGAGGTTCTGCCTCTGAACTACACCCGCGAGGTGCGCTGGAGAGACTACCGCCGACGTCCACGCAGCGGCCTCTCCATTCTCCAGCCAGCACGAGCCGTGCTGAGCAACGCAGAGTCCGCCGCGTTGGCCCGTGACAGCCCTTGACGGCGCGGTCGGTCGGCCCCTCGCCCGACATAGTGTGCGTTCATGGGAGCCGATCGACTCACGTTCGTGTACGACGCCGACGGCACCGTCTTCGGAGAGATCGCCTATCTGTTCCGGTCGCGATTCAAAGGTGAGCACTGCTCGCTGTGCGACATCACCCACACGTGGCACGGCAAGCGCAGAGAGTTCACATCGTGCGAAGGCCGACTGCGTCTCCCCATCGAGTACCTGCACCGCAACGACCTCGGTGTCGAGTACGCCTCGATCGTCGATGCGTTGCCGACGGTGCTCGCCCACGTGGGCGACGAATGGATCGTGCTGCTCGCACCTGATCAGATCGACACCTTCGATGGCGACGTGGGCACGTTCGAGAACGCCGTGCGGACCGCGCTCGAGGCGATTCCGTAGGAGCGACGCTCAACCGGCTCTTCGACGCGCTCCACCAACCGTTCACCAACGACCAAGTCGAACGAACCGAGGACCCGGGCCGAGCTCCGTGTCGGACTGAGCCGACGCGTCGCCAGGTGGGTGAGATTCCTCGGGGTTCGCCGTCCCGCGCTCGATCGGGGTCGTAGGATCCAGGCGAGGTTGCCGGATGGTGGCTGAGCGGAGGTTCGTGCATGAGTTCATCCCAGATCGCGCTGGTCGTCGGCGCGGTGGTCCTGATCCTGTTGGTCCTCGCGTCGGTGAAGACCGTGCCGCAGGGCAACGTCGCCGTCACCACGGTGTTCGGCAAGTACCACTCGATCCGCCGACCGGGTCTGAACTTCCTGATCCCGTTCGTCGAGAAGATCTTCCGGCGGATCAGCACCCAGAACCGAGCCGTGGAACTGCAGTTCCAGGCGATCACCCAGGACCAGGCCAACGTCTACTTCACGGCGATGATGGTGTACGCGGTGTTCAACGAGAGCGAGGACACGGTCAAGAACGTGGCCTTCAAGTTCGTCAGCGAGAAGGACTTCCTCACGGCGCTCGTTCGCAGCGTGGAGGGCAGCACCCGAGGCTTCGTGGCCACCATGCGCCAAGCCGAGATCCTCGGTCTTCGCGGCGAGATCGTGGCCGAGGTGAAGGAGAACCTGGACGGCACCGTCGAGACATGGGGCTACCACGTCATCGACCTGCAGCTCAACGACATCACCTTCGACCAGGCGATCACCACGTCGATGGCGCAAGTGGTCGCCTCGAACAACCTGAAGGCCGCAGCCACCAACGAAGGTGATGCCCTGCTGATCCGTCGGACGAAGGAAGCCGAGGCCGAGGGCACAGCGATCCGCATCGCCGCCGAGGCCGAGCGCACCGCTGCACAGTTGCGTGGACAGGGCGTTGCACTCTTCCGCGAAGAAGTGGGCCGTGGTCTCACCCAAGCCGCTCGCGAGATGGCGGCGGCCGACGTCGATTCATCGCTGATCCTGTTCTCGATCTGGACCGAATCGATCCGACACATGGCCGAAAACGGCAAGGGCAACGTGCTGTTCCTCGACGGCTCCCCCGAGGGCATGCAGAAGCAGATGCGCGACCTCATGGCGATGCAGCAGATCCAGGTGGCGCCCAAGGGCTGAGATCGCACGCGGGGTCCAGCGCCTGACAACCTGAGGCGCATGACGCACCCGTTCCGATTCGGTTGGCAGGCCTTCAACGCGACGAGTGCTGCTGACTGGCGAGACAAGGCCCGTCGCGCCGAGGCGCTCGGCTATTCGAGCTTCACGCTCGCCGACCACTACATCGGTCCCGGTCCCGCGCTGGCGGCAACCTTCCACCCTGTGCAGGGGCTCGCCGCCGTGCCAGCCATCGCCGTGGCAGCCGAAGCGACCTCGACGATCAAGGTCGGTGCGCGCGTGATGTGCATCGACTACCGAAACCCTGCAGTGCTCGTGAAGGAGATGGCCACGCTCGACTTCTTCAGCGAGGGGCGCCTGGAGTTCGGGCTCGGCGCCGGCTGGCTCCAGGGCGAGTACCAGGCGATGGGTGTGCGTTGGGACCCGGCCGGGGTGCGCGTCTCGCGGCTCGCCGATGTGGTGCAGATGGCCAAGCTGTTGATGGCCGACGGCGAGGTCGACTTCGTCGGTCGTGAAGGTACGGGTGTGAGGGCCGTGGGCTTCGAGGGACTGCCGAAGACCGTACAGCGACCCCACCCGCCGATCATGATCGGCGGTGGTTCGAGGCGTGTGCTGTCGCTCGCCGGTCGTGAAGCGCAGATCGTCAGCTTCAACTTCGACAACTCCTCGGGCATGATCGGCCCAGGCGTGCCGACATCCGATGCCGATGCCACCGATCAGAAGGTCGCGTGGGTCCGTGATGCTGCAGGCGATCGCTTCGACGAGCTCGAGTTGGAGATCGGTGCTTACTTCACGTTCGTGACCGACCAGGCGCAGGCGACCGCGGAGGCGATGGCGCCACGGATGGGACTGCGCGTCGAGCAGATGCTGAACCACCCCCACGCGTTGATCGGCTCGGTCGATTCGATCTGCGACGAGCTCGAGCGCCGCCGCGAGCGCTACGGGATCTCCTACATCACCGTTGGTGATGCGGTCGCCGATGCGTTCGCGCCGATCGTCGCGCGCCTGTCCGGCCGCTGACCAGCCCTCCTAGGCGCTGCGCCTCCTGGCGAATCAACGATCCCACGTCGCGCCGTTTCGCGACCCCTTTGGCGCGGTAGTACCGTGGCCGTGAGCGGGCATGACGAACAGGGAGACCAACTCATGAGTCGGAGACGAGGGCTGCACATCGCAGTCGCGGGAACGATCCTGGTGACGATCGCGGCGGCGGCATCATCGAACGCGGCGGCCAAACCGCCCGAGGACAAGGACAAGACGGTGGAGGTGCAGCTCGTCGCGCTGAACGACTTCCACGGCAACCTCCTCCCACCATCGGGATCGTCGGGCCGCGTGGGCACCGTCGACGCCGGTGGTGCCGAGTACCTCGCGACGCACGTCGCGCAGCTGCGGGCGCAGAACCCGAACACCGTGGTGGTCGCCGCCGGCGACCTGATCGGCGCGAGCCCGCTGATCTCTGCGCTCTTCCACGACGAGCCGACGATCGAGGTGTTCAACCAGATCGGCCTCGACTACAACGCCGTTGGCAACCACGAGTTCGACGAGGGTGAGGCTGAGCTCCTGCGAATGCAGAACGGTGGATGTCATCCGGTGGACGGGTGCCAGGACGGTGACGGTTTCGACGGGGCCGACTTCGAGTTCCTCGCCGCCAACGTGGTGCGCCGCGACAACGGTCGCACGTTGTTCGCACCCTACGCGATCGAGATCTTCAAGGGGACGAAGGTCGCGTTCATCGGGATGACGCTGGAGGGCACGCCATCGATCGTGACGCCTTCCGGCATCAGCAACCTGTCGTTCCTCGACGAGGCGGACACCGTGAACGCACTCGTGCCGAAGCTGAAGCAGACGGGCGTGGAGACGATCGTGGTGCTCATCCACGAAGGTGGCTCACAGACACCGCCCTCGTCGGTGGTGAACGCCTGCACCGGGATCTCCGGGCCGATCGTCGACATCGTGAACCGTCTCGACGACGAGGTCGACGCAGTCATCAGCGGTCACACCCACCAGCCGTACAACTGTGTGCTCGACGGCAAGGTCGTCACGAGCGCATTCTCATTCGGCCGTGTGCTCACGGACATCGACCTGACCATCGATCGTCGCACCGGTGAAGTACGGACCATCACCTCCAACAACCTCGTCGTCACCCGCGACGTGACGAAGGACGCGGGTGTCACGGCGATCATCCAGAAGTACGACGCGCTGTCCGCGCCGATCGCCAACCGCGTGATCGGTTCGATCACTGCGAGCATCTCCCGCACCCCGAACGCCGCAGGTGAGTCGGCGCTCGGTGACGTGATCGCCGATGCACAGCTCCTTGCCACGAATGGCCCGGCCACGGGCAACGCGGTCATCGCGATGATGAACCCGGGTGGCATCCGAGCCGATCTGACCTACCTGGGCAGCCCGGTCGGCGAGGGGGACGGCAACGTGACCTACGGCGAGTCGTTCACGGTGCAGCCGTTCGGCAACAACCTGGTGACGGTGACGCTGACGGGAGCTCAGATCGACACGATCCTCGAGCAGCAGTTCTCGAACCCCGCAACAGGCTCCAATCGAATACTGCAGGTGTCGAACGGCTTCACGTACACGTGGAGCCAGGCGGCGGTGCTCGGGTCGAAGGTGAGCAACCTCCAGCTCAACGGGGTGCCGATCGATCCGACCGCGTCGTACCGCGTGACGACGAACAGCTTCCTCGTCGATGGCGGCGACAACTTCTTCGGCTTCCTCGCCGGGACGAACCGCCTCGGTGGGGCGGTCGACACCGACGCATTGGAGGCGTACTTCGTCGCCAACTCCCCGGTCGCCCCGGGCCCGCAGAACCGGATCACGGTCGCCCCTTGATCAGAAGTCCCGTGATCGTCCACATGTTCGGATGAACTGCCCATGACCTGCCGGCCGGCTTGCCGCCGGCAGGTCATGGGTCGGGTCACGGGGTCAGGGATTCAGGGCCCCCAGGGTTTCAAGGGTTCAAAGGTTCAAGGGTTCAGGATCAGCGGTTTCAGCGGCTGAGGAACAGACGGACGTTGCGGTCGAATTCGGTGCCGGCCATCGCGTGACGCACCTGCGAGCCGCCGAAGCGCCGGGCGAGATCACGATGCCACCACGCCAATGAGCCTTCGTCTGCACGGTGCGCGTGCAGCGTGGACACGATCTCGACGCCACCCTCGTGGCGGTGGATCTCGATGTTGCGGCGCTCGCTCGGCCAATCGATGATCGATGCGGTCGTGATCTCCCAGAACCCACCGGCGGCGCCGGGTCGCGGCGTGACCCGATGGATGTGGCGGTGCCCGGTGAGCCACAGCACCACACTCGGATGACGGTGCACGACCTCCAACAAGGGAGCGGCCAGCACCCGCTCGGGATCGTCTCCGTAGTCGTTCACGAGCGAGTCCACGCCGTGGTGGCTGGCCAGCACCACGAGCCGGCCGTCGCCGTCGGTGTCGGTGAGGCGTTCATCGAGCCAGGCGATCTGTGCGCGGCCGATGCTGCCCTGGTAGTCCCCGTGGGGATGGTTCGTGTCGAGCACGATCAGCACCACGCCCGTTGCGTCGGTCCCGTCGCCCATATCGGCGAGATCGACGACGGTGTCGGCACGGCCGGTCGGCCGGGGCGTTGGCCACCCTCGCGCGCCGGCAGCGGCATGCGCAGCGATCCATTCGTCGAGGTCGATCGCCCGGCGTGAGCGATCGGGGTTGAGGTGGCGGTCGCCAACGCCGAGGAACGCCTCGGGCTCTTCGACGAAACGAGCGAGGACGTCGTCCGGCTCGATCCCGGCTGGCGCGAACAGCGCCTTGCGATCGCCCACGGCGGCGAGATGCAGCTTGTGGTTGACGATCGACGTTCCCTGGCACAGGAGGTCGTGGTTGCCGGGCATGCTCGTCCACGGCACGCCCACACCGAGCGACGTGATCGGCGAGTCGGTGCGTTCGAGCAGGTCGTCGATCACGGGGTATCCGCGGAGCTTCCACAGGTCGTCCACATCGGCTCGCGGGCTCCAGTACGGCCAGGGCTCACCCGCCACAGCGCCGGAGGCGTCCTGCGCGCTGCCTCTCCCAGTCAACGACACGGTGCCGCCGGCGAGGAGGCCGATGTATGCATCGAGCTCGTTGCGCTGTGCGTTGTCGATGTTGTCGCCCGTGCAGACGAGCAGATCGAGCGAGCCATCGGTTCGCACGTCGTCCGCGTGCTGGGCGACCGCCCACGGAACAAGGGTCTCCTGCGGGCGATGCATGTGCAACAGCGGGCGCCACCGTGGGTCTGTGGCGAAGGTCTCGATCCACTCGAACCGCATCGGCGACGCGGCATCCATCACGTGCAGATCGCTGATGTGTCCGAGCCGGGCCACGACCTCACCGATTCCGGATGGTTCGGGTGCGAGATCGGTACGAGGAATGAGTTGGGTGCGGTCGCTCATGGCGCCACCAGTGTGTCGCACCGGAGGTCGGTGTGCGGTTCTGGTCGCGCTGGTTCGCGCTTGTCGAGGGTGAGCGCGACCAGAACGCTGCAGTCGGGGTGGGCGGGAGGCCGTGTGCGGTTCTGGTCGCGCTGGTTCGCGCTTGTCGAGGGTGAGCGCGACCAGAACGCTGCAGTCGGGGTGGCGGGGGCTGCTCACCGGGGGAGTGCTCGGTAGCCTCGGCTCATGAGCCCCGTCGAGTCGCTGTTCGCCCCTCCGCTCTTCGAGTTCGACAACAGCTACGCCCGCGAGCTGCCGGGGCTGTTCGACCCGTGGCAGGCCGCGGAAGTACCTGCGCCTCAGCTCCTCGTGCTCAACCGTGCGCTCGCTGCCGATCTCGGTGTCGACGGCGATGCGCTTGCCGCGCCGGACGGCGTCGCGGTGCTGGTGGGCAACCGCGTCGCTCCGGGGTCGGAGCCGATCGCGCTCGCCTATGCCGGGCACCAGTTCGGCAACTACTCACCTCGGCTCGGTGACGGCCGGGCGCTCTTGCTCGGGGAGATCGTCGTCGCCGACGGCTCGCGCTACGACCTCCACCTGAAGGGCTCGGGTCGTACACGCTTCGCCCGAGGTGGAGACGGCAAGGCAGCCGTGGGACCGATGCTGCGCGAGTACGTGATCAGCGAGGCGATGCATGCCCTCGGCATCCCCACGACGCGCTCGCTCGCGGTCGTGGCGACGGGGGAGCGCATCGCCCGCGACACCGGGATGCTGCCTGGCGCGGTGCTCGCCAGGGTGGCGTCGAGCCACCTGCGCGTCGGCTCGTTCCAGTACGCGGCTGCCACCGGGGACCCCGAACTGCTGCAGCAGCTCGCCGGTCATGCGATTGCCCGCCACGTGCCCGAGGCGGAGAACGCTGACGTCCCAGCGCTCGCTCTCTTCCGATACGTCGCCGCTCGGCAGGCGGCGTTGGTGGCGCAATGGATGCTCGTCGGCTTCGTCCACGGGGTGATGAACACCGACAACACCACGATCTCCGGCGAGACGATCGACTATGGACCGTGCGCCTTCATCGACCGGGTCGACATGGCCACGGTGTTCAGCTCGATCGACCACGGCGGCCGCTACGCCTTCGGCAATCAGCCCCGGGTGCTCCAGTGGAACCTTGCCCGCCTCGCGGAGACCATGCTGTCGCTGTTCGATCCCGACACCGACCGAGCCGTCACCCTCGCCACAGAGGTGTTGCAGGGGTTCGGCGACCGATACCTGGCAGCGTGGCGGGACGGCTTGCGCCGCAAACTCGGTGTTGGTGTCAGCGCCGACGATGCGTTCCTCGACGCACTTCCCGAACTGCTGCAGACCCAGCACGTGGATCACACGCTGTTCTACCGGCGGCTGTCGGCCGCCATGCGCGGTGACGACGCGGTGGCGCGCTCGCTGTTCGCAGACCCGTCGGTGTTCGATGCATGGGTGCACCAGTGGCGTGCGCTGGTGCCGACGACCGAGTCCGAACGCCTCGTTGCCGCCGACGAGATGGACCGGGTGAACCCGATCTACATCCCGCGCAACCACAAGGTGGAGGAGGCGCTCGAAGCGGCCACCGCAGGCGACATGGCCCCGTTCCACGCACTCGTCGACGCGGTCACCCGACCCTTCGACGAATGGCCGGGCCTCGGTGAGTATGCAGAACCCGGGCCCACCGACCGAGCCCCGCACCGCACGTTCTGCGGAACCTGAACGTCACTCGCAGCGCTGCTGATCCGAAGTCTGGAGGGGCCGCGTCTCGAAGCGCCTCAACAGACGGGTTGGTCGACTTGATCGCTCCGATCATCGCGCCGATCTGCGGCCGAGTTCGATCCTGATCTGATCGAGCACCTCGACCGCCGTGCTCGTCGCATCGACCGTCACGACATCGTCCTCATCGGCACCTGGGCGTTCGAGCGTCTCGAACTGACTGGTCACCAGCGCGGCGCCCATGAAGTGGTCCGTTCGTCGCTCGATCCGTTCGCGAGCTGTGGCCGGATCGAGATCGAGGTGCACGAATCGGACGCCGTTCGCCTGCCGCAGGACGTCGCGATAGCTGCGCTTCAACGCCGAGCAGGCCACCACGATGCCGTCGTCTCGGAGCAGTTCGTCACGTGTGAGGGCGAGCCAGTGCCATCGATCCGAGTCGTCGAGAGGTTGGCCGCCAGCCATCTTCGCCCTGTTCGCTGCCGGGTGAAGCGAGTCGGCATCGACGAACGCGAGGCCGAGGTCGACGGCCAGCGCTGCACCAATGGTCGACTTCCCCGAGGCGGCGACGCCCATCACCACGATGCGCCGCACCCCAGCGCCGATCACGGGAGTGGGCCGTCAGGCGCTTCGTCATCGACGAACAGCAGAGCAGGCATCTCCAGGAGCGCCTTGATGCGCTGCACGAACGTCGCTGCGTCCCAACCGTCGACCATCCGGTGGTCGAAGCTCGACGAGAGGTTCATCATCTGGCGAGGTTCGAACGCACCGTTGCGCCAGACCGGCCTGGTTTCGAGCTTGTTCACACCGACGATTGCAACCTCCGGTTGGTTGATGATCGGTGTGGTCACCAGGCCACCGAGCGCGCCGAGCGACGTGATCGTGATCGTCGAGCCGCTCAACTCATCGCGTGTCGCGGTGCCAGCGCGTGCGGCGGTGGAGACGCGGGCGATCTCCGCTGCGAGGTCCCGAACTCGGCGGGCTTCAGCATGGCGCACCACCGGCACCATCAGCCCGTCATCGGTCTGGGTGGCGATCCCGAGGTGCACCGCGTCGAACAGCGACAGCGACTGGGTGGCGCGGTCGTACGTTGCATTGAGGCGCGGTTGTTCGCCGCACGCGATCACCATCGCGCGTGCGAGGAACGGCAGGATCGTGAGGCGGATGCCGTCGCCGTGATCACGGCTGTTGATCTCGGCACGGAGCGCCTCCAGATCGGTGACGTCGATTCCCTCGACGTAGGTGATGTGCGGGATCTCGGTCCACGACGAGGTGAGCCGTTCCGCGATGCGACGGCGCAGACCGCGGACAACCTCGATGCTCGCCTCCCCGCCAGCCATGCGCCCCGTTCCGCCGGTCAGCGGGTGAGCTCCGCCGGTCGCGCTCCCCGCTCCGCCGGTCACGGGGCGAGCCCCGCCGGTGATCAGCTGGTCATCGAGATCCGCGTGGACCACGCGTCCGTCCGGGCCGGTACCTGCGATCGTCGACAGGTCGATGCCGAGCGCGACGGCACGAGCCCGAACCGCCGGCGACGCAAGTGCTCGCCCATCGGGTCGGGCGGGCATGAACGTCGGGCGAGCAGGCCGTGCGATCGGTGCCACGGCATCGGGCGGAGGTGCTGCAGAAGTACCGCGAGGTGCTGGGCCGGGTGCCGCGCCGTCGAGCTCGATTGCCACCAGCTCACTCCCGACGGCAAGCAGGTCGCCAGGCTCGCCGTGCAGCGCAGTGATCACGCCGTTGACGGGCGAGGCGATCTCCACCGTCGCCTTGTCGGTCATCACCTCGGCGAGCACCGACTCGGTCGACACGCGGTCGCCCACGGCCACACACCACGAGATCAGCTCCGCCTCTGCGACGCCCTCGCCCACGTCGGGCAACTTCACGCCGAAGGTGCTCACGCCGACATCACCTCGCGCATCGCCCGGCCGACGCGATCGGGCCCCGGGAAGTACGACCACTCGTGCGCATGCGGGTAGGGCGTGTCCCAGCCGCACACTCTGGTGACGGGCGCCTCGAGGTGGTGGAACGCCCGCTCCTGCACGGTGGCGCTCAGCTCGGCGCCGTAGCCCGAGGTGAGCGTCGCTTCGTGCACCACCAGGCACCGGCCCGTCTTGCGTACCGATTGCACGACCGTGTCGACGTCGAGCGGCACCAGCGTTCGCAGGTCGATGATCTCGGCATCGATGCCTGTCTCGTCGGCTGCCGCCTGCGCGACGTGCACCAACGTGCCATAGGCCAGCACGGTCAAGTCGGCCCCCTCCCGGTGCACCCGGGCCGAGCCGAGCGGGATCGTGTAGTACCCATCGGGCACCTCCCCCAGCGGGTGTTGCGACCACGGAACGATCGGGCGGTCGTGGTGACCGTCGAACGGACCGTTGTAGACACGCTTGGGTTCGAGGAAGATCACCGGATCGTCGTCTTCGATCGCGGCGAGCAGCAGCCCCTTCGCGTCATACGGGTTCGACACCACCACGGTGATGAGACCGGCGACGTGGGTGAACAGCGCCTCCGGACTCTGCGAGTGCGTCTGCCCGCCGAAGATGCCGCCGCCTGTGGGCATGCGGATGGTGAGCGGCGCGGTGAAGTCGCCGGCCGACCGGTGTCGCAGGCGAGCGGCCTCGGAGACGATCTGGTCGTACGCCGGATAGACGTAGTCGGCGAACTGGATCTCGACGCACGGCCGCAGTCCGTACGCGGCCATGCCGACAGCGACACCGACGATGCCGGCCTCGCTGATCGGCGTGTCGAAGCACCGGCGAGAACCGAACCGCGCCTGCAGTCCCTGTGTGCAGCGGAAGACGCCGCCGAAGTAGCCGACGTCCTCACCGAACACCACGACGGTGTCGTCTCGCTCCATCGCGATCGCATGTGCATCACGGATGGCCTCGATCATCGTCATCGCAGGCATGTCAGGCCTCCATCTGATCGCGCTGCTCGAGCAGGTGTCGGGGGAGCGTGGCGTACACGTCGTCGAACATCGTGCGGGGACTGCTGGTGTGCCCGCTCTTCACCGAGCCATAGGAATCCGCCTCGATGAACGCAGCCTCGATTCCCCTGTCGACCTCGTCGCGTAGCGATGCCTGGCGCTCGTCGTCCCACTCGCCGATCACCACGAGGTGCCGTCGCAACCGGTCGATCGGATCGCCGAGTGGGAAGCGCGCGGACTCGTCGTCGGGCCGGTACACCGTCGGGTCGTCGGAGGTCGAGTGCGCGCCAACCCGCAGGGTCACCCACTCGACGAGCGTGGGACCGAGGTTGGTGCGTGCTCGCTCCGCGGCCCACTGTGACGCGGCGTACACGGCGAGATAGTCGTTGCCATCGACGCGTAGCGCCGGAATGCTGAACCCGAACCCGCGGTCGGCGAAGGTGGCCGACGCTCCACGGGCGAAGTCCTCCGGGGTGGAGATCGCCCACTGGTTGTTCACGATGTTGAGGATCACTGGCGCCTGGTAGGTGGACGCGAACACCAGGGCCGCATGGAAGTCCGACTCGGCAGATGCCCCTTCGCCGATCCACGCCGAGGCGATCGCCGTGCCGCCCCGCAGCGCGGAGGCCATCGCCCAGCCGACGGCCTGGACGTACTGCGTGGCGAGGTTGCCGGAGATCGAGAAGAAGCCGTGTGACTTCGACGAGTACATCACCGGCAGCTGGCGGCCCTTCAGCGGGTCGTGCTCGTTGGAGAGCACCTGGTTCATCATGTCGAGGATCGGGTAGCCGCCGGCGATCAGCAAGCCCTGTTGGCGGTAGGTCGGAAAGTGCATGTCGCCCGGCCGGAGGGCGCCTTGCTGCCCACATGCGATCGCCTCCTCGCCGAGACACTGCATGTAGAACGAGATCTTGCCCTGGCGATGCGCACGCAGCAGGCGGGCATCGAAGCTGCGTACCGTCATCATGTCGCGCAGTCCCTGGCGCAACTGCTCGGCATCGAGGTCGGGCGCCCACGGCCCGACTGCATTGCAGTCGTCGTCGAGCACGCGCACCAACTGCTTTCGCATCAACGCGATCCGCTCGACCTTTTCGTCGAGGTCGGGCTTGCGCATCTCGCCGGCGGCGCTGATGAATGGCACCGGGTCGGCGGGACGGTGCCCGCGGGCCGGCTCGGGGATCCGCAACTGCAGCGCGGGTCCGGCAGGGTTCTCCATGCCTCGAATCAGATCACGTCCCGGCTGGATGTCAACGCATCCCTGTCACCGGTCGAGGATGCCTCTGCGCGTCGGGGCGGACGAGCGAGGGATCGAGTGGACTAGACATCTCGTGAGCAGCCAAGGGAGTGGTCATGGACTTCAGCCGGTCACCCGAGCACGAGTCGATCCGGGAAGGCGTCCGACGCGTCTGCGCCGACTTTCCCGACGAGTACTGGGCGGCCAGGGACGAGGCCCACGAGTTCCCGTGGGAGTTCTACGATCGGCTCGCACGAGGCGGTTGGGTTGGCATCTCCATCCCCGAGGAGCACGGCGGCGGAGGCCGGGGCATCACGGAGGCCTCGGTGATGCTGGAAGAGATCGCTGCGTCGGGGGCTGCGATGAACGGCTGCTCGGCCATTCATCTGTCGATCTTCGGCATGGAGCCGGTGCGCCGCTATGGGTCACCGGAGCTCGCCGCCGAGGTGCTCCCACGTGTCGCGACGGGCGAGCTCCATGTCGCGTTCGGGGTCACCGAACCCGATGCCGGGACCGACACGACGTCGATTCGCACACGTGCTGTGCGCGACGGCGACGAGTACATCGTGCACGGGGCGAAGGTGTGGACCACGAAGGCGCCGCTGTGCGAGATGTGCCTGCTGCTCGTGCGCACCACTCCGCGAGACGAGTGCGTGAAGCCGACCGATGGCATGACGTTGCTGCTGGTCGATCTGCAGCGGCCCGAGGTGGACATCCGCCCGATCCCCAAGCTCGGTCGCAACGCGGTCGTGTCGTGCGAGGTTCGCTACGACGGCTTGCGCGTGCCCGTGAGCCGTCGCATCGGCGAGGAGGGCAACGGCTTCAGGTACCTCCTCGACGGCCTCAACCCGGAGCGGATCCTGATCGCCGCTGAAGCGCTGGGCATCGGCAGGGCGGCGATGCAGAAGGCGGTGCAGTATGGCAAGGACCGCGTGGTGTTCGGCCGACCGATCGGTCAGAACCAGGGGCTCGCGTTCCCGCTCGCCGAGGCACACATGAAGCTGCGCGTGGCCGAGCTCGTGGTGCGCGAGGCGTCGTGGCTGTTCGACCAGGGCATGCCATGCGGCGAGGCGGCCAACACCGCCAAGTACCTCGCGGCGGATGCGGCGTTCTTTGCCTGTGACCGAGCGATGCAGACCCATGGCGGGATGGGTTACGCCCGCGAGTACCACGTGGAGCGCTACTGGCGAGAGGCCCGGCTGATGCAGATCGCACCCGTGAGCCAGGAGATGGTCTGCAACTACATTGCGTCCAGCGTGCTCGGCCTCCCGAAGTCGTACTGAGCTCGGGCGTTGCCAACGCCGTCGGGCCCTCGCAGGCCCAGGGCTCGGTCCGGGCGATCACGTCGTCGTCTTCCAAGGTGGCACACAGCTGTTCGATTCGGTCTCGTCGTGCGCCGTGCCAACGCAGTTGCCCGAAGGTGTGTCGCGCAGGGGGAGAGGGGGAGATCGGTGCGCAGCTCCGAGAGGTCGCGACACAGGGAGTGCTTCGCCACGGTGCTCGCACAGCGACGCTGCGAGGCGTGCGGCACCTCGGACCTCGCCGTGCGTTCGAGGTGGGCCGCGGGAGGTGCCCGGTGAGCACCTCGACGCGGCGGCCCAGATGACGCCCCTCGCCGGCTGGGTTCCTTTCCCCGGTCGGTGGCGGGACGTTTGTCGCGTCCTGATCAACGTGTCACCCGCGACGGCGGCAACCACGTCTGTACGGGGTAGGTGGCGATCAGCTACCACTTCAAAAGAGCAAAGGAGCCTCCAATGATCCCCGATTCCGCACACCACTCCACCCGAACACCGCGCGGCCGGCTGATCGTGGCACTCGTCGTGCTCACCGGTCTGTTCACACTTGCCGGCCCTCTCGACGGCGCCGAAGCGGCGCCCAAGCCACCGCCGGGGCCCCGCAACATCTTCTAGCCCGAGCGATCAGGCGCGTTTCCCTTGCCACGACGATCGAGCCAGATGTCCTTGATGGAGGATGGGATGCAAGGCGTTGCGGTGATTCGAAGCGTCATGGGTCTGGTCGGGGAATCCAGCGTGGCCGGCATCGCACCTCACATGACCCGGCTCTTCGGAACAGTCACTCCCGAACCCGGCAACCACGCGAACCCCTCGCCTCGCAGCGCCCACGCCGACGCGCCCGCGAACACCCTCGAACACCGCAGGTGACACGAAGCGGATTCGTTCTGTCGCGTGGGCCGGAGCCGTTTCGACGGATGCCCGACGACCACACTCCGGAACACATTGAACAGCTTGCCCGATCGAGCGCGATGACCGGCTCCGACCGGCTCGGAGTGCGAACCGGGTCTGCAGCTCGACCGGGTCGGGATGGTTGTCGGCGAATCGGCGTGCGTGGCCGAGCTGTGCGGTGAGCGAGTGACCGTCACGGAGACGTTGGCGCAACCCGTCGGGAGCGGTCACGATCATCGCTTGGAGCTGGTCGATCGCCCGGGCGCGGTCCAGCGTGGCGGCGTCATCGACGATCTCCAGAGTGCGGATCGCCTCGATCGCCCCGTCATGGGTGTCACACCCCCTTGCGAGGATGGGGGTGTGGACAGCGGAGGTACACACGGGAGCGCGGGCGCGGGCATCGACGAGGTGCTGCGTGACGTCGATGTCGCCGTCCTGTTGCGGCATGTGACCGATCGGCTGCTCGAAGTCTCGGCGGAGGGCGGCGATGGTCTCGACGATGCCGAGCTGCACCAGACCGTCGTCCAGGTGCACCGCGAGCGGTCCCGGCTCGCGGTGGCGTTCGCAGAGCTGCTCGCCGAGTGGGACACCCGGCGCATCTGGGAGTCCGACGGGTCGCGCAGCCCCGCCCATCGGCTCGCTCGCGAGACCAGGTCGTCGGTCGGTGCCGCACGCGACGACCTCCGTCGAGCCCGCCGCATCCGCCACCTGCCGCTCGGGCGTGAGGCGGTCGCGGCCGGCGTGTTGTCGATCGATCACCTCGATCTGCTCGGTCACGTCAACACCCCCGAACGACGTCACCTGTTCGCCCGCGACGAAGCCCTCCTCGTACGGAAGTGCGCTGGCTTGTCGCTACGCCGACGGCGCCCGTGTCGTGCGCTACTGGGCCGGTCACGCAGATGAACGCCTCGCCGACGAACGAGCCGCATCACAGCGCCACCGACACCGACGCCAACGCCGACGATGCTGCGGCCGCACCTGACGACGCGAACGCACCGCCCACGACGACACATGACATCACCGATTCGTCGGAGCCGCAGCCACCCACAGCGGTTCGCGGCTGCATGCGTCACGCACGCTCGACGAAGCGCTCGTGATCGACGGCACGCTCGACGCGATCGATGGCACCATCGTCGAGAACGAACTGAACCGGCTCGCCGAACAGATCCGCCTCGCCGACCGCACGGCCGGCATCGACCGATCCCCCGCACAACGGCGTGCTGCAGCACTGGTCGAGATGGCACGCCGTTCCGCGACCGCACCCGAGCACGGCCGCCGCCCGCGACCGCTGTTCACCGTGCTCATCGGCGAACGCACCCTCGACCGGCTCTGCGAGCTCAGCAACGGCATCGTCATCAACCCCGGGCAACTCCTCGCCCACCTCGCCGAAGCAGACATCGAATCCATCCTGTTCGACGGCCCCAGCACCGTCGTCGCCGTCTCGTCCCGCCGCACCTTCGCCGGGGCCGTCCGCAGAGCCATCCAGGTCCGCGACCGACGCTGCCGACACCGATCCGACTGCGATGTTCGCCGCCGACGACTGCGACGCCGACCACATCGTCCCCCACGCCAACGGCGGGCCGACCAGCCAGTTCAACGGCCGACTGGAATGCAAGGTCCACAACCGCCTCCCCCACCTGCACGACCACGACACCGACCCCGCATCCGAACGCCACCTCGACCGCCTCGACGAACTCCGCGCCAAGATCCGCTGGCGCTGCCGCCACGACCCCTGGTACCTCGAGCAACACCGACTCGGCCGCGACGTTCGCTATGTCGTAGATCGGCGACACCGGCGCCGCCTCCGCTCGCCAAGGCTCCGATCGCGAACAGCGACCGTGACTTCGTGGTGGTGCCGATGGACAACAGCACCAGCGCCACAGCACCCGCCCCTGCGGTCAGCTTCCCATCGCCATCCACACCATTCGACCCCCAAGACGCCCCCCACGGCCTCAGGGCCCGTCGCTGGCGTTCATGGAGTCCTGGTGATGTGGTCGGGGCGGGGAGATTTGAACTCCCGACCCCCTGCTCCCAAAGCAGGTGCGCTACCGCTGCGCCACGCCCCGAACGGCAGCGATGCTATCGGCGGTCAGCCCGTGCGGAGCTGCCAGTCGACCGAGAAACCATCGGTGCCGGCTCGACCGACGAAGCGGCGGCCCGTCACGGCACTTGCCGTCAGCACCATCCAGTGGTGGCGACCATCGAGCCACGGGCCGGGGTCTGGAAGGCCATGGGCGCCGGTGACGTGGCGAAGCGTGCCGCGTACGATGACGCTCCAGGCCTCGCGCACGGTTTCGTCGACGACGTCGATCTCGAGTGATGCCGGGCCTTCGTAGCGGCCGATCAGCGTCTGCGGTCCGGTGCGGATCACCACCTGACAGGCTTCATCGGGCCCGATCACCTGGATGTTGACCGGCAACGCGAGCGGGAAGCCGTGGTCGAGCACGCACACACGGCCGATGCGCTGCGATCGAAGTAGCGACACGCTCTCCCACGTCGGGAGTTCGAAACGTTCAGCGCTCATGTGGTTCCTCCGGGATCGAGTTGCAGGTGATCATCGTGCCCGAGAATGCAACGGGCCCCGACCGTCTGCCGACGGTCGGGGCCAGCGGCGAATGCATCAGTCGGTGACGATCAGCGCCGTCACCATGCCGAACATACCTGTCGAGCTCTCCGCGTGGGTGAGGATGTGGCAGTGCCACGCCCACACTCCGACGTCGGTGCCCTTGTACAGCACCGTGTAGCGCTCGCCCGGGGCGATGTTGATCGTGTCGCCGGGCATCGGGAAGTCGAGCGGAATGCCGTCCTTGGCGATGATCCATCCCATCGGTTGGTGCATGTGCATCGGGTGGGCGGTGAGTCCCTCGTTCAAGTAGTTGACCAACATCACCTCGCCGATGCGCAGCGTGGCCGGCTCGGTGGCGGGGAAGCTCTTGCCGTTGAGGCTGAGTCCGATCGTGCCGGCGTCGTTCAGCACCATGTTCATCTTCTTGTCGATCTTCGTGTAGCCCTTGTCCTTGAGATAGTCGGGGATCGGCATGTCCCCGATGGTGAACGCCCCGAACAGACCGTTGGGGATCTGCTCCTGAGCGTTGTGGTGGGAGTGGTAGATGCCGACGGCAGGCTCGAGTGCCTCGAACTCGTAGACGAAGCTCTCTCCCGGGGGAACCGCGGCTTGGGTGTACGGGTCGACGCCGTCCATGTTGTTCGGCACGCGGATGCCGTGGAAGTGGATGTCGGTCGACTCGTCCATCTCGTTCTTGAAGTTGATGCGGACCCTGTCGCCGACCTCGATGTGGATCTCGGGCCCTGGAACGACGCCGTTGTAGGCCATCGCGTCGACGAACTTGCCCGGCTCGACCTCCCACTTGACGTTCGATGCGGTGACGTCGAAGACCTTGGTGCCATCCGCCGCGATCTCCGTCGGCTCCATGAGCAGCCCGCCGACGCCTTCGGTCTTGGCCGGGTACTCCAGCGCGACGTCTTCCATGATGCGATCCATCTCCTGCCAGTCCATCGCGCCGCTCCCGGCGGCCATGTCGCCACCGGCACCGACC
This sequence comes from uncultured Acidimicrobiaceae bacterium, assembly GCA_963791635.1. GTDB lineage: Bacteria > Actinomycetota > Acidimicrobiia > Acidimicrobiales > Ilumatobacteraceae > VFMC01. Next base: position 1,685,879 of record CAWBTC010000005.1, on the reverse strand, counting down.
ATCAAGACGGCGGTCATGCCGCTCGACGCGTGCCCGGCGATGTCGCAGAGCATGTCGTACTGGCCGTCGGCGACGTTGCCCAACGAGAGCTTCTCGGACTGACCGGGCTGGAGGTCAGCGGTCTTCACACCGAGCGCCGGGACCGACAGGTTGTGGACCATCGTCCCTTCGTTGATGACGTTGAGGACGACCTCACCGGCGGGGATCTCGGACATGATCGGACCGATCTGCCACTCCTTCAACGAGACGTCGATCTCGGTGACACCGCCGGCCTCGGACTCACCACCCGACGCGGAACTGTCGTCTTGTAGCCCGAAGATGGCGAGTACGAGGGCTGCGATCGCCACGGCGAACGCACCCCAACCCAGGACGGAACGGTCTGCTCTGCTCATAGTGGGCTCCACTATGCGGGGGGCCGCTCCGAGCATTCAGGGCCACAAGACAGGACCACTCGGGACCAAAGTCCCGACGGGCGTCATGCCAGGCCCGCTTACCCATCGACTGCTCGTCGGGTTGCACCGAGCACCTGCTCAGTGGCTGAGCGGCACCCACCAGCGCAGTTCGGTGCCGCGTTCTGGGCGTGGGGTCAGCGAGCAACCACCGCCGAGCAGCTTCGCCCGCTCGGCCATGTTGCGCAGCCCGTTGCCGGAGCTGGTGTCGAACTCGGCCGGCACGCCGCGCCCGTTGTCGAACACCCGAAGCTCCAACACATCAGTGGCCACCAACTCGATCTCGGCCTCGGTGGCTCCGGCATGACGAGCGATGTTGGTGAGCGCCTCGCGCAGGCTGGCGAGCAGTTCCGTGCGGATCTCGGGAGTGGTGGCGGATTCGACCGGGCCATCCATTCGGACGCGGGGCGAATAGCCCAGCACCCGTTTGGCCTGCGCAGTGACGGTGCTCAGTTCCTGGCCGAGAGATCCGTCCCTGCCTGCAGAACCGAGGGTGAACACGGCGGTACGGATCTCACGGATGATGAGGTCGAGTTCGTCGACTGCGTGCTCGATCCGCTCTGACACGTCGGGCGAACGGATGGCCGTCGCCTGCAGCTCGAGGCCGAGCCCGAACAAGCGCTGCAACACGGTGTCGTGGAGATCGCGTGCGATGCGTTCGCGCTCGCCGGCAAGGGTGAGCAGATCGCTCGTGTTGCGCAGGGCGGTTTCGGCGCGGAGCCGCTCGGTGACGTCGCGAACGATCGCGACCACACCCTGTCGGTGGCCGGTGCTGAGCGGCGAGAGGCTGATCTCCACGGGCACCTCGGAGCGATCGCTGCGCTGCAGCGACAGTTGTACGCCGGGGCCCATCGGGCGTGCCAGGTTCGCCTCGGCGAAGCCCCCGCGCAGCGCCGCATGCCGACCGCGGGATTGCATCGGTACGAGCAGGTCGATGTTGCTCCCGAGCAGCTCCGATCTGTCATATCCCGACATCTCGACGAGTCGCGCGTTGACGACGCTGATCGTGCCGTCCGGACGGCACACGATGAGGCCGTCCGGGAGTTCGTCGATCCAGGTCGCGAACTCGGGGTCGGAGCGGTCGCCGGCAAGCGCTCCCGGCTCCGCAGCGGGCATCGCGTTCGTCTCCGCCGCTTCGCTCGTCACAACCTCACCCTACCGATGAACCCCCACCGTGACGGAACTTGCTGGGCCGTCATGAGCCCGCGTGGATGCCGTGCCGCAACGCTTCGGTCGAGGGGTCGGGCCGAAGGTCCCTGGCTCGCACCTCGCGGACCAGCAAGACTGGGCGGGATGAGCGACGAGACCCGAGTCCGAGTGTTCCTGGTCGACGACCACGAGGTCGTGCGCCAAGGCGTTCGTTCCCTGATCGATGCCTCCGGCGACCTCGAGGTCGTGGGCGAGGCCGATTCGGTGGAGACCGGGCTCTCACGGGTGCTGGCCGTGCAACCCGACGTGGCGATCCTCGACGTTCGACTGCCCGACGGCAACGGCGTGGAGCTGTGCCGAGAGATCCGCAGCCGCATGCCCGAGGTGAAGTGCTTGATGCTCACCTCGTACTCCGACGACGAGGCACTCTTCGAAGCGATCATCGCTGGAGCCTCTGGGTACGTGCTGAAGCAGGTGCGTGGGACCGAACTCCTCGCAGCCATCCGTCGCGTCGCTGCCGGTGAGCATCTTCTCGATCCCGCCGTCACCGGGCGGGTGATGCGTCGCCTGAGCAACCCGACCAGTGAGGACCAGCGCATGTCCAGCCTCACCGTGCGCGAGCGCGAGGTGCTCGACCTGATCGGACAGGGCCTCACGAACCGCCAGATCGGGGAGAAGATGTTCCTCGCCGAAAAGACGGTGAAGAACTACGTGAGCGGCCTGCTGGCGAAGTTGGGGATGGAGCGTCGCACCGAAGCGGCCGTCTTCGTCGCCCGTCGCGAGCACGACCGCTCCCACCGCGGCACCGACTGACCGCTCGTGCCGGCGGGCACCGGGTGCAAGCTCCTGAGCGAATCCTGACCGGTCCCGGTTGACGTGAGGCCACGCCCCCGGACGGTCGTGTGGTGTGATCCTCCGTCGCGTCCCATCATGTCGTGCCACGCTGGCGCTGAGCGTCACCAGTGCGGTCGTCCTCGTCGCGTGTGGTGGCGGCGGCGGTGGCGGAGGGGCCGCGCCGGCATCCGAAGGCACCACCGCTGGTTCAGCGCCCACCGACGCGGCCAACGCGACCGTCACTACGGACGGTCACGGCAGCGACGGCCATGCCGAGTCCGGTGCTCTGCTCACCAAGGAACAGTTCGATGAGCTGCGCCTCCAGGTGCTCGAGCTGGAGGTGGAGGTCGACAAGCTGCAGTTGTTGGCGGGTCTGAACACCGAGGGCGTGGTGCCGGAGGACGACGAGGCCGACGAGGGCGAGGCCGCCCACGATGAGGCGCCTCACTGGACCTACGAAGAGGCCGAACGTTGGTTCGATCTCGCTGCAGAGTTCAGCGCCTGCGGTGAAGGCGTGGAGCAGTCGCCGATCGACCTCACCGGTGCAGTGGCCCACGATCTCCCGAATGCGATTCTCAGCTACCTGCCCGCCGACGCCACCGTGGTCGACAACGGGCACACCGTGCAGGTGAACGTGCCAGCGGCCGGCACGCTCGAGCTCGACGGCAAGGTGTACGACTTCGCCCAGTTCCACTTCCACGCGCCGAGCGAACACACCGTCGATGGTGAGCGCTGGCCGATGGAGTGGCACTTCGTGCACAAGGCCCAGGACGGCTCGCTCGCCGTGGTCGGCGTGCTCGTCGAAGAGGGCTCGGTGTGGCCGTCGTTCGACACGATCATCGATTCGATGCCGCCCGTGAAGAACGTCGAGGACAAGGTGTACGGCCAGGTGGACATCGCCACGTTCCTGCCCGAACTGACTGCCGCGTACCGATACGACGGCTCGCTCACCACCCCTCCGTGCTCCGAGGGCGTCGAGTGGTCGGTGCTGCAGGGCACGATCACGATGAGCGCCGAGCAGATGGAGGCGTTCACGTCGCGTTTCGGCGAATCGAACAACCGACCCGTGCAGCCGACCAACGACCGCGAGTTGGAGAAGGACGTCAGCGCCTGAGCCGGCGCCGACCCTGATCCGTACGCGTCAGCTCCACGCGGCGAGTCGTTCGACGACCCGCAGCAGTCGTTGCACGTCGTCGGGCTCGATGTAGCGGGCAAGGCCGGCACGCACCACGCCACCCTGATCGGCCAGACCCAGGGAGTCGATCACCTCGACCGCGTAGTTGTGGCCGTCCCACACCGCGATGTGCTCACCTGCGAGCGCACGTGCGACGTCGGCCGGAGCCACGCCGTCCACACGGAACGCTGCGGTCGGCGTGCGGTCGTCCAACCCCTGAGGGCCGTACACGGTGACGCCGGCGATCGACTGCAGCCCCGCGAGCAGCGGTGCGAACACCTCCATCTCGGCTGAGGCGACGCGGTCCATCCCTTCTTCCATGAGGAATCGCGCCGCGGCCTCGACGCCCGCGATCGCCTCGTAGTTCGGCATCCCGGTCTCGAACCGGCCCGGACCGTGGTCCGGAGCCGGCGTCACCTTGAACGCTGGCAACGCCTCGAGCAGCTCAGGGTCGATCCACACCATGCCGCTGTGCGGTCCGTACCACTTGTACGGCGAGCTCACGAGGGCGTCGACGCCCAGGGCGGTGATGTCGATGCGCCGGTGCGGGGCGAGCGCCACCGCGTCCACGTACACCCGCGCTCCGACTGCGTGCGCGGCGTCGATGATCGGCCGCAGATCGGGGGCAGTGCCGAGGAGGTTCGACGCGCCAGGCAGGGTGACCCACTTCGTGCGCTCGTCGATCAGATCGATCACGAGCTCCGGTGGCAACGTGCCCGAGGCCGCGTCGAACGGTGCCAGCACGTGCTCGGCTCCCGCGGCCTGGCAGGCATAGCGCCACGGTGACACGTTGGCCTCGTGGTCGAGGCGAGTGCCCACGATCCTGTCGCCGGGGCGCAAGGTGGCGCTCACGGCCCTGCTGATCGCGAAGGTGAGCGTGGTCATGTTCGGGCCGAAACAGATACCCGCCGGATCGGCCGAGAACAGCTGGGCCACCATCGCCCGGGCCCGGCCGACGAGCTCGCCCGTGGCCTCTGAGGCCTCGAACCAGCCGCCGCTGCAGGCCGTGGTCGTGCTCTGCATCCAGGCAGAGGTCGCCTCGATCGCGACGTCGACCATCTGGGTGCCGGCGGGTGCGTCGAAGCGCGACCAGCCGTCGGCGACACCAGGGAACCGGTGGCGAATCGAGGTGTGCGTCATGAGAGGTTCAACAGTCCGGGAGATGCGATGTGGAGGGTACTGGCGGCTGGGATCGCGGCTGGGATCGCGGCTGGGATGGTGCCTGGGATTCAGCCGGCCTTGGCCGCTGCTTTGGCGAGGCGCTTTGCCGTGCGCCCGGCGGGCTCGAGCTGACGGGCGTCGAGGTCGCCGACCTCGACACCGTTGTTGAACAGCACTCGGTAGCGCAGCCAGTTGAACCCGTTGGCCAACAGGACCTTGCCGTGGGTGCCGAGCGGCACTCCTGGCAGCGCCACGGTGCTCAGCACCTTGTCGTTGGCGCGGAGCTCCAGCTGATCGGCGTGGGGCTTGGCCAGTGCGTGCGGCTTCCAGGTCGGCATAGGTTCACAGTCTGGCCGATGGGGGCTGCCGCGGGTGCAATCCATCCGCGCATCGCCGGTCGCCAGTCGCAGCATTCGCCGGCTGCCCGCTCGGTCCACCCCGGCCGTCACCCACCGTGAGTCGCCTCGGCTCAGACGGAATCACCGGGAATCACCGGGAATCACAGGGGGTCGCTGGGAATCACAGGGGGTCGCTGGGAATCGCCGGGAGTCGCCGGGAGTGGCCGCCACGTGGATAGGCTCCACGGCCTGTGAAAAGCACGCTGGAAAACCTCGAAGACGCCCCCGGCAAGCGCCTCGTCAAGCTCTCGCTCACCGTCGATGAAGCCGAGTTCGACCGCGACATCGACCAGGCGTTTCGCAAGATCGCCACCGAGGTCCGCCTGCCGGGGTTCCGCAACGGCAAGGCGCCGCGCAAGGTGCTCGAGGCTCGTATCGGCATCGGTCCCGCTCGCGAGCAGGCGTTGCGAGACGCGATCCCGGTGTACCTGGCGAGCGCCGTGCGAGAGCACGACATCGACCTGATCGCGACGCCGGACGTGGCGATCACCGGAGGCGAAGAAGCCGGCCCCGTCAGCTTCGACGCCACCTGTGAGGTGCGCCCGGAGATCACGGTTCCCGGCTACGGCGGCCTGCGCGTCGAGTTGCCGGCGCCTGTCGCTTCCGATGACGAGATCGACCAGGCGGTGCGAGCCGAGCTCCGCCGTCACGGATCGCTCGTCGACGTGGATCGTGCGGTGCAGTCCAGCGACCACGTCACGATCTCCCTCAACGGCACACGTGACGGTGAGCCCGTCGTCGGTCTCACCACCGAGGACTGGCTGTACGAGGTGGGCCAGGGATGGGTCGCCCCCTCATTCGACGCGGAGCTGCTAGGTGCCGTCAAAGGCGCCGAGCTCAGCTTCACTGCGACACCCAACGGCACCGACGTGCCGGCGGACTTCGCCGTCACCGTCACCAACGTCCAAGAGATGGTGCTGCCCGAGCTCACCGACACCTGGGTCGACGAGAACATCGGTGAGTTCGACACGGTCGAGGCCTACAAGGCCTCGATCACCGACCGGATCAGCACCTCCAAGTTGAACCAGGCTCGTAACTCCTTCATCGAACGGGTCACGACGGCGCTCTCCGAGCTCGTCGACGTCGACGCGCCGGAGTCGATGGTGAACGGCGACCTGCAGGCCCGCCTGCAGAACACCGTCCAGCAGTTCCAGCAGCAGGGCATCTCGATCGACCAGTGGCTTGCCGCGACAGGACAGGATGCCGAGTCCTTCGTCGCCACGTTGAAGGTGCAGTCCGAGAAGGCCGTCAAGGTCGACCTCGCGCTGCGCGCCATCGCCGTCGCCGAGAGCCTGGATGTCGGCGACGACGAACTCGACGCCGAGTACGAGCGCATCGCAGTCCAGGTCCAGCAGAAGCCGAAGCAGGTGAAGCGTGCCTACGAGGCCAACGACGCCGTCACCGATCTCGTCTCGCAGATTCGCAAGAACAAGGCGCTCGACTGGCTGATCCACCACGTGGAGATCGTCGACCCCGAGGGCCAGCCGGTCGACCGTGACCTGATTCTCGGTCACACCCATGACGAAGATGGTGGCCACGGCCATGAGGGCCACGCCCACGATGCGCACGACCACGACCACGAGGGACACGACCATGCCGGACACGACCATGCGGGACACGAACCATGCGGGACACGACAATGAGGGGCATGACAATGACTGAGATGCGCAACTCCATCCCGATGCCGTACGTGGTCGAACAGACCAGCCGTGGTGAGCGGACGTACGACCTCTACAGCCGTCTGCTGAAGGACAACATCATCTTCCTGCAGACCCCGATCGACGACACCGTCGCCAGCGTGATCTGCGCCCAGCTGATCCACCTCGAGTCGGAGAACCCCGACAAGGACATCAACATCTACATCAACAGTCCCGGTGGCGACATCACGGCGCTGTTCGCGATCTACGACACCATGCAGTTCATCAAGAACGACATCGCCACGATCTGCCTCGGTCAGGCAGCGTCTGCCGCGGCCGTGCTGCTCGCAGCGGGCACCAAGGGCAAGCGTCTCGCCCTCCCACACAGTCGCATCCTCCTCCACCAGCCGTACGGCCAGGTGAGCTATGGCCAGGTCACCGACCTCGAGATCGCCGCCAAGGAGATCCTGCGGATGCGTGAGCTGCTCGAGGAGATTCTGTCCCTGCATACCGGCCAGTCGATGGAGCGCGTGCACAAAGACACCGATCGTGACTTCGTGATGGAAGCGCAAGAGGCCATCGACTATGGCATCATCGACGATGTGCTGTCGTCGCGTGCGAACGTCGACCGCACCGGTCCCATCCGCTGAGACCGGACGACAGAGACGACGGAGGGGACAGGCAACGTGGCGAAGTTCGGGGACACCGGCGAACTGCTGAAGTGCAGCTTCTGCGGCAAGAGCCAGAAGCAGGTCAAGAAGCTCATCGCGGGCCCGGGTGTCTACATCTGCGACGAATGCATCGACCTCTGCAACGAGATCATCGAAGAAGAGCTCACCGAAGGCAACGAGCTGCGTTTCGATGAGCTCCCCACCCCGATCGAGATCCGCACCTTTCTCGACGACTACGTCGTCGGACAGGACGAGGCCAAGAAGATCCTCTCCGTTGCCGTGTACAACCACTACCGGCGCATCCAGTACCAGCAGAACGCCGCCGTCGGCCGCCGTGACGAGGTGGAGCTGCAGAAGAGCAACATCTTGCTGCTCGGCCCGACCGGGTGTGGCAAGACCCACCTCGCCCAGACCCTCGCCCGTCTGCTGAACGTGCCGTTCGCCGTCGCCGACGCCACCGCACTCACCGAGGCCGGCTACGTGGGTGAGGATGTGGAGAACATCCTCCTCAAGCTGATCCAGGCCGCGGATTTCGACGTCAAGAAGGCCGAGACCGGCATCATCTACATCGATGAGATCGACAAGGTCGCCCGCAAGAGCGAGAACCCCTCGATCACCCGTGACGTCAGCGGCGAGGGCGTGCAGCAGGCGCTGCTGAAGATCCTCGAGGGCACGCAGGCCTCGGTGCCGCCCCAGGGCGGTCGCAAGCACCCGCATCAGGAGTTCATCCAGATCGACACCACGAACATCCTGTTCATCTGTGGTGGTGCCTTCGCCGGTCTCGACCAGATCATCGAGCAGCGCATCGGCCACAAAGGCGTCGGCTTCCACGGCACCGTTCGCTCGAAGGCCGACAAGGACGCGGGCGAGCTGTTCACCAAGGTGCTGCCGGAGGACCTCTTGAAGTTCGGCATGATCCCGGAGTTCATCGGTCGTCTGCCGATGATCGGCGCGGTCCGCAGCCTCGACCAGTCGGCGCTGACCAAGATCCTCATCGAGCCGAAGAACTCCCTGGTCAAGCAGTACCAGAAGATCTTCGAGTTCGAAGATGTCGAGCTCGACTTCACCCAGGACGCCCTGGCGGCCATCGCCGATCAGGCGCTGCTGCGCGCCACGGGCGCACGGGGGCTGCGGGCGATCCTCGAAGAGGTGCTGCTCAACACGATGTACGAGCTTCCGGGTCGCAGCGACGTGGGTCGCGTCGTCATCGACGCCGAGACCGTGCGCACGAAGGTCAACCCGACCCTCGTGCCGCGCGAGCCCACGCGCAACACGCGTCCGCGCCGCGCCGCGTCCTGAACTGCAGCCCGAACGTCTCGACGTCTCGAACAACGGACACCCGACGATGAACCTCACGGAGGCGATGGCGTACCTCGACGCGCACGCCAGCTACGACACCACCGGTCGCGTGGAGTCGCCGACGATCGATCGCATCAGTCGCATCCTCGAGGTGCTCGGCGATCCCCAGCTGGCGTATCCCGTGATCCACATCACGGGGACCAATGGCAAGGGCTCCACCACCCAGATGATCACCCGACTGCTGATGGCGCACGGCCTCACCGTCGGCACCTACACCAGCCCGCACCTGGAGCGGCTCAACGAGCGGATCAGCCGCAACTCCGAGCCGATCAGCGACGAGGACTTCATCGAGCAGATCGCCGCGCTGGCCGACGTCGAGGTCGTCGCAGGTGTGCGGCCCACCTATTTCGAACTCGTCACGGCCGCCGCCTTTCGGTGGTTTGCCGATGTCGCTGTCGACGTGGCCGTGATCGAGGTCGGGATGCTCGGCAAGTGGGATGCCACCAACGTGGTGCAGTCGCAGGTGGCGGTGCTCACCAACATCGGCATGGACCACAACGAGTACGCAGGCCCCACCAAGGCCGACATCGCACGGGAGAAGTCGGGCATCGTCAAGCCAGGCAGTGCAGTCGTGATCGGGGAGACCGATCCAGAGCTCGTGCAGTTCTTCGTCGAGGCCGGTGGCGCGACCAACTTCGTGCGTGGCGAGGACTTCGACGTGATGGAGAACCAGCTCGCGATCGGTGGCCGGATGGTCGACCTGCGCACCCCCACGACCGTCTATCCGGAGGTGTTCGTGCCGTTGCACGGTCGCCACCAGGCCGACAACGCCGCGGTCGCGCTGACAGCGGTGGAGGCGTTCTTCGCCGCCCCGTTGGCCGACGACCTACTGCGCGAGGGCTTCGCCGAGGTGGTGATGCCGGGTCGGTTCGAGGTGATCGGGCGCCAGCCACTCGTGGTCGTCGACGGTGCACACAATCCCGCCGGCGCCGATGTGGCGTCGCAGGTCTTCTTCGAGGACTTCGACCCAGCGGGCATGCGCTACCTCGTGGTCGGCTGCCTGAAGACCCGGGACGTTCGCGAACTGCTGTCGGCCCTGCGCGCCGACGAGTTCGATGTCGTTCTGACCTGCACCGCCCCGTCGCCGCGCGGACTCGACAGCTCGGCGGTGGCCAACGCCGCGAGCGAGATCGGCTGCGACGAGGTGATCCGTTGCGAGACCACCGAGGAGGCGTGTGCCAAGGCCATGCGGCTCGCCGGTGTCGACGATGCGATCCTGGTTGCAGGCAGCCTGTACGTCGTCGGCGCCGCCCGCCCCGCACTGCGCCGACTCCAACCCTGACCCAACGAACCGCGATGAGAGATGAGTGTCGGTTGCGACCGGATCTCGCATCGCCATCGTGGCCGCTGGCGGCGCGATGAGAGAAGAGGAGGCTGGCACCGGCGCTCATCTCTCATCGCGGGGGCGGGCCGATAGCCTGCGGCGCCATGTCTGATCGCACCCTCGTCCTGTTGAAGCCCGATGCCGTCGAGCGTGGTCTCGTCGGCCTGATCCTGTCCCGCTTCGAGACCAAGGGATTGAAGGTCGTGGCGATGGACCTGCGCACCCTCGACGCCGACACGCTCGCCCGTCACTACGAAGAGCACGTCGGGAAGGGCTTCTACGCCGACCTCGTCGAGTTCATGAGCCGCGGCCCCGTCGTCGCGCTGGCACTCGAGGGACCGCAGGACACGTGGGAGGTCGTGCGCGCCATGATGGGTGCCACCAATCCGCTGAAGAGCGCCCCCGGCACCATCCGTGGCGACCTGGGCACCCTGTTCACCGAAAACCTCGTCCACGGCAGCGACTCGCTCGCGTCGGCGACGCGCGAGCTGGGGATCTTCTTCCCGAGCCTCTGACCACCGGTCTCGCCGCTAGACTGGCGACCCACTACCGGGCAGCCGATCCGGCGCGCCCCCTTGAGTCGGAAGAGGAGGCAGGGTTCCCATGGCGCGATCCAATCCGCTTGCACTGGGCCGTGACCTCGCGATCGATCTCGGCACCGCGAACACGCTGATCTATGCGCGTGGCCAGGGCATCGTGCTCAACGAGCCGTCGGTCGTCGCCATCGACATCACCGATGGCCGTCCGGTCGCAGTCGGCATCGAGGCCAAGCGGATGATGGGGCGCACCCCTGGCCGGATCAAGACCATCCGGCCGCTGAAGGACGGTGTCATCGCCGACTTCGAGGTCTGCGAGAAGATGCTCCGCTTCTTCATCCAGAAGGTTCACGCGAGCCGCTGGAGCAAGCCGCGGATGATCATCTGCGTCCCGTCCGGTATCACCGGCGTCGAGCAGCGTGCTGTGCAGGATGCGGCGGAGTACGCAGGCGCCCGCAAGCCGGTGCACATCATCGAAGAGCCCATGGCGGCGGCGATCGGAGCCGACCTCCCCGTGCATGAGCCGAGCGGCAACATGATCGTCGACATCGGCGGCGGCACGACCGAGGTCGCAGTCATCTCGCTCGGCGGCATCGTGACCGCTCAGTCGGTGCGTGTCGCCGGCGACGAGCTCGACGATGCAGTGATGCAGTACATCAAGAAGGAATTCTCGATGGCGATCGGCGATCGCACCGCTGAGGAGATCAAGATGCACATGGGGTCGTGCTGGCCGCTCGACGATGAGCTGACGGCCGACATCCGTGGTCGCGACATGATCAGCGGCCTGCCGCGTACGATTCCACTCACGACCGAGCAGGTGCGCGAAGCCCTCGCAGAGCCCATAGCTGCCATTGTTGACGCCGTGAAGACGACACTCGACAAGACCCCGCCTGAACTGGCGGCGGACATCATGGAGCAGGGGATCACCCTGACCGGCGGCGGTGCGCTGCTGGCAGGGATCGATCAGCGACTCGCGCACGAGACCGGCATGCCGATCAAGATCGCCCGCGAGCCGCTGTTCAGCGTGGTCATCGGGTCGGGACGAGCGCTCGAGAACATCGATGCGATGCGGGGGCTGATGTCGCTGGGCGGCGACGAGTAGTCCGACAACCGCATGGCCATCTACTCGATGGGGAGACGGCGGGTGATGATCCTGCTCGTCCTCACCTCCATCCTGCTCGTCACGCTCGATCAGCGAGGCAGCGCGATCATCGACCGAACCCGGAGCGTCTTCTCCCTGGTTCTCGAGCCGTTCGACGCGGCGGCGCGAGTGATCTCGCGCCCGGTGGTCAACGCGTGGAAGGGCGTCACCCAGTACGACGAACTCGTGCGTGAGAACGAACGGTTGCAGGAGCAGATCGACTCCCAGCGCGGCGCCGAGATCGTGGCGCGCGCGGCGATCCTCGAGTACCAGGAGCTGCTCACGCTGAACCGGTTGCTCGGGTCGAGCAGTTACCCGACAGCGACTGCACAGGTGCAGGGTGAGTCGCCCAGCAACTTCCAGTACACGGTCGAGATCGACAAAGGCAGCGTCGACGGCATCGCGGTCGGCATGCCGGTGGTCAACGGTGGCGGCCTCGTGGGCAAGATCACCCGTGTCACGCCGAACTCCTCGATCGTGCTGCTGATCGTCGACCCCGACTTCTCGATCGGTGCCAAGGTGCTCACCGAGGCCGAGCAGGTGGCTCCCGCGCCGCTGATCCCTGCGTCGCCGACGGGTGGCATCTCGCTCAACCCCGACACCACCACGGCCGCAGGCACGACCACCACCGTCCCCATCGTCGTCGACTCCGGGACCACCACGACGAGCGATCCGGTGCGGGGGCCGCTCGATCCCATCGACGGAACGACGACGACGACCACGTCGCTGCCCACCGGCGAACCGGTGTCCACCACCACGACCCTCGCCCCGGTGGAGATCATTCGCGAGACCGGCACGCTCAGCGGCCAGGGCGCGAACCTGCCGCTCGTGCTGCGCTTCATCGATGACTCGTCGTCACAGGGCCGTGTCAAGGTCGGATCGACCGTACAGACCGCGGGTGGCACCCAGTCGATCGCCCCGGCAGGCCTGCCGATCGGCGAGATCGTCGCCATCCGTTCGCAGTCGGGATCGCGCGCACAGTTGGTGGAGGTGCGTTCCTCGGCCGGCGACCTGTCGAAGCTCAACTTCCTCCGCGTCATCCTGTACGTGCCCAACACGAGCGGGGGTTGATCCGTGCGGGCGTTCCTCATGGGACCGCTGGTGCGGTTGTTCCCTGTCGGGTTGTGCGTCCTCGCGGCTCAACGCACCTTTCTCACCCAGATGAAGGTGTTCGATGTCGTGCTCCAGATCGTGTTGGCTCTGGCCGCCGCGGTCGGTGCCGGTGCCGGGCCAGAGCGTGGAGCCATCGGCGGATTCACCCTCGGATTGATGTATGACCTGGCGACCGGCAGCCCGCTCGGGCTGACCGGGCTCGTGTATGCGCTGTCCGGTTTCGTGGCCGGCTACGTGCTCACGCTCACGCCGACCCCACAGTGGTGGCTGGCGTCGATCTTCACGGCGATCGGCGCGGCGGTGGGGGAGACGGCGGTGCCTGTCGCGCGAACGCTCATCGGCCAGGACGGATGGTTCACGTCGCGGCTGTTCACGATCGTGCCCGTGGTGACGACGTTCGCCCTCGTGCTGAGCCCGTTGTTCGTGCCGCTCGGCCGATGGTGCATGTGCGTGAAGAAGCCCAAGTGGAAGGCCATTCGCGAGTAGCACGAGTCTGACCAGGACCGGTATCCGACCTCGCGGCCGCGGGGCACAACTCCGTGCCGCGTGCCCGGTCGCGGCGTCGCATCCGCCAGAATGGCGGCCATGGCCATCGACCGTCGGAGCAGTCGCCTGGGTGTGCTCGCCCTCGTCGCCGTGGTCCTCGTCGGAGCGCTCGGGACACGGCTGTGGTTCCTGCAGGGCGTGCAGGCCGAGGCGTACCAGGAATCGGTGAACCTGTCGAAGATCCGTACCGTCAGCCTGCCGCCCGAGCGCGGCCGCATCTTCGACGCCGACGGTCGCATCCTCGCCGACAACCAGCGCGTGCTGACGGTGACCGTCGAGTGGCGCGTGCTGCGCAACTCGAACAACCGCACGCAGCTGTTCGAGCGCCTGAGCGGCCCGCTCGGAAAGCCGGTTGCCGAGCTCGAACAACGCTTCGCTGATGGCGAGGAGATCTACGACCCACTGTTGCCGATGCCGCTCGTCGAGGACGTGAACGAAGAGACCGTGCAGTTCCTGCTCGAACGATCCGAGGATTTCCCCGGCGTCGACGTGATCGAGCAGTGGCGCCGCATCTACCCCTACGCGCCGCTCGCCAGCCATGTGGTCGGCTACATGACGGCGATCTTCAAAGAGACGAAGGACCAGTACCTCGCAGCCGGATACAACCTCAACGAGCGCGTGGGCGCGTTCGGCATCGAGCAGAGCATGGAGACCGAGCTCCATGGCCAATGGGGTTTCCAGGAATGGGAGATCGACGCTGCCGGCAACACGGTGCGGCTGCTGAACGAGGTGGTGCCGGTGGGCGGCAACGACATCCAGCTCAGCATCGACCTCGACGTGCAGCAATACGCCGAGCAGGCGCTGGAGACGAAGCTCAAGCAGCGTCGCGACCTGCCGACGGACAAGGAGAAGTGCAAGTGCGCCGACCTCGCGGCGCACAACCCGATCGATCCGAAGATCGAGGGCGGCACCACGCGCGTGTACGCGAGCTCGAAGGAGTTCGGCGATCAGGAGTGGATCCAGTACAAGGCGCCGGCCGGCTCGGTCGTCGTGCTCGACCACTCGAACGGTCAGGTGATCGCGATGGCGAGCTACCCGACCTTCGACAACCGCTGGTTCAACGCTGGTGTGAGCAAGGAGAAGCTCGAGCAGCTCTTCCCGGTCACCGACGACCCCGACCGCTCGATCCTCGTGAACCGGGCCGTCCAGGGTCGCTACAACATCGGCTCCACGATCAAGCCGTTCATGGCGTGGTCGGCGATGCACAGCGGGCTGATCACCGCCGAGGACGTCTGGATGGACGAAGGCGTGTACAAGCTCGTCTCGGTTCCCGACGAGATCTGCGCAGAAGGCGTGCGTTGCGAGTTCAAGAACGCACTCGACCCGTTCGGCGTGCCCAGCCGGTACGGCCCGGTGCAGGTGGAGGATGCGCTCGCGGTGAGCTCCGACACGTTCTTCTACCGGCTCGGCGAGAACTTCTTCAACCTTCTCGGCCGGGAGGACGAGCTCAAGGCCGATCTGATGGAGTTCGGCTTCGGTGCGGACTCGGGGATCGACCTCCGGTACGAGTGGGACGGCCGCATCCCCGACGACGCGGTGAAGAAGGAGCTGGTCGACAACAAGGTGCTCGCCAAGGGTGAGACCCCGCGTCTCGTGACGGGCGACCTCGTGCAGGTCGCCATCGGTCAGGGTCTGTTCGCGTCGACGCCGCTGCAGTTGGCAAACGCCTACGCCGCACTCGCGAACAGCGGCTTCGTGATGCGCCCGCACCTGGTCAAGAACATCCTCGCCCCGTTCACCCCGAACGAAGCGGGTGTCGCCGCCATGGCCGATCTCGACGCTGCCGAGATCGTCGAGTCGTTCGAGCGACCACAGATCAATCATCAGATCGAGATGCCACCCGAGGTCCGTCTCCCGATCATTGCCGGCCTCACCCGAGTGGTCTGCCCGGAGTTCCGCAACGGCGAACGGTGCGGAGTCACCTACCCGCCGGACAGCACCCGCTACCGCGCGACGACCGGCGAGCGGATGTTCAGTGACTACCCGCACGACAAGCTTCCGATCGCGGGCAAGACGGGCACTGCGCAAGGTGCCGGTCAGTTCCCTTGGAACGACTCGTCGGTGTTCGGTGCGTTCAGCCTCGACGACAACCAGCCGTACACCGTCGTCGCCTATCTCGAAAAGAGCGGGTACGGCTCGAAGGCAGCGGCACCGGTGGTGAAGTGCGTGCTGACGGTGCTGGCCGAGACGATCACCCCCGATCCGGTCGAGCCTGCGGACCCGCTCGACGTGAACTCGCCGTACACGGCCGCACCGAAGCAGCTTGCCGACACCGCCTGCCTCGGCGGCTACGACGGAACGATCCGTGAGTAGCCCAGCAGTTCCGGGCCTACGGACGCCTCGATGACGCTCACGTTCCTGCAGCGCAAACCCGATTCGGGTCTCGGCAACATCCGCTCCAGCCCGAGCGATCCCAGTCGAAACGTCGACTGGTTGCTGATGTTCGTCCAGGCGGCGCTCGCCGCGATCGGTTGCTTCGTCATCTACTCGGCGTCGCGCACCAAGCAGACCGATCCGTTCCTGTACGTCACCCGGCAGGTGGTGTTCCTGATCGCCGCTGTCATCGCGATGGTGGTGGTGATGACGATCGACTACGAGACGCTGCGCGAACGGGCGCGGTTCTTCTACGGCGTGACGATCATGATCCTGGTGCTCGTCAACGTGGCCGGCACGGTGAGCGGTGGTGCCCGCCTCAGCTTCGATCTCGGTCCGCTCAAACTGCAGCCCGCTGAACTGGCGAAGGCCACCGTGCTGCTCGCACTCGCCGCCTATCTGGCCGAAGAGGACAGCGACGAGGTGTCGTATCCGCGCTTCTTGGGTGGGCTGATCATGGTGGGCGTGCCGTCGGCGCTGGTCATCATCCAGCCCGACCTCGGCTCGTCATCGGTGCTGGTGGCAATGGCGATGGGAGTGTTGCTGATCGCTGGAGCGAAGCCGAAGTACATCGCCCTGATCACGCTGATGTCGGTGGCGACGGTGATCGCCGCGGTCGTCTCGGGCATCGTCAATCGTTACCAGCTACGACGCATCGAGGCGTTCTTCGATCAGGACTCCACCAACGAAGCGCTGCGTGACTTCATCTATCAGCCGCGCAATGCCGTGCGGGCGATCGCCACGGGTGGCATCACCGGCAAGGGGTGGTTGCAGGGTCCGCTCACGAACGCGAAGAACGACATCCCGGTGCAATGGGCCGACTTCCCGTTCTCGGCCGTCGGGGAGCAGTTCGGCCTGGTGGGCTGCGGTGTGGTGGTGGGGTTGTTCGCGGTGATGTTGTTGCGCATCTGGCGCATCGCTCACCTGTCGAAGGACATGCTCGGCACCTACTTGTGCGCGGGTGTGTTCACGATGATCCTGTGGCAGGTGTTCCAGAACATCGCGATGACCGTGGGCATCATGCCGGTGACCGGTCTGCCGATGCCGTTCATCTCCTACGGCGGCTCCAGCCTGGTGACGTTCTTCGTGCTGCTCGCTCTGGTGCAGAGCGTGCACATGCGCCGGTACCGCTGATCGCACGCAACGTCAGACTGCTCCCACCCTGCGTGGTGGATCTGCCGCAAGATGCCAAGACCGGAGGTCGAGTGGCGGTACACTCGATCCACGTGCATTGACCTGTTGGTCACTGCCGTGCTCGACAGGGACCTCGTCGACGCCACCGATCCGAACGACCGGCGCCGGAGAGTTCTCGACGCACCCGCGGCTCACCCGGCGTGTGCCGCCGGCGGGAACGACGGTACCGAGCGTGAGCAACCGACAACCGAACGCGATCATCGAGCGGCAGCATCCTGCGCCCGACCGGTGATCAACGTGTGCCCGAATCCCACCCGGCGCACGTCAGAAGGGACTTCTCCATGGACGAGAGCACACTCGACGCCCCAGGCGACGAGCATCAGGCGCCTGTCTCGGGCCGCGGCCTGATCGACCCCGGCCCGGCCGGCGCACCGACCGCTGACCCGGCTCGAGGCGCTGCAGCTGCCCCAATCGAGCCTGCCGACGGCGCTGACGGCGCTGACGATGACGGTGAGCGCGGTGCTGCCGGTGTGCGCACCGGTCCGAAGAAGCGCAGACGTGGATCCCGAGGTGGCAAGGGTCGCAAGAAGCCCGGCGCGCCCCGAGCCGACGGTGAGGCAAGCGACGACACCGACGACACCGACGACATCGACGACACCGACGACATCGACGACACCGACGACACCGACGACACCGACGACAGGGCTGAGCCGGACGACATCGACAGTGCCGAGTCGACCCCGCCGGCAACTCGTCAGCGTGCGCCGCGTGCACGGAGGACCGTAGACGCAGCTGACGGTCCCGACGGACTCGACGACGTTGATCGGTCGGCACACCCCGAGATGCCCGAACGGCTCGGTGAGGGTCGTCCGTCGGCCGAGGCCGCCGAGGCCGCGCTGGTGCGCCGGCCCCAGATCGGCGACACCCGTCCGGCGCCGGCCGGCGCCATCGCTGCGCCAGTCACGACTCCGACCCGCCAGAACGGCCGCGGCGGCACCCGCACGAAGAGCGGTGCCGCCTCAGGAGCACCAGCAGCGACGAGTTCAGCCGATGTCGGTGAGCGAGCCGGAGCGAAGAAGCGTCGCCGCGGTGGACGTGGGCGCAGCGGTGGCAGCTCGGGCAGCCTTGGTGGCTCGGGAAGCGGTGCAGTCGTCACCTCCACTCGGCCCTCGGCGGCCGAGGTCGACCCTGAGGTGCTCGAGAAGCGCAAGGGCCGCGAGCGCAATGGTCGGCCTGTCGGCCGCTACCTCATGTGCGTCCAAGTGCGTCCAACGCTCACGCAGGTGGCCGTTCTCGAGGGCCGCAACCTGATCGAGCACTACGTCAGCCGACCGGCCGACGACATCAGCCAGATCCACGGCAACATCTACCTCGGCAAGGTGCAGAACGTGCTCCCCGGCATGGAGGCGGCGTTCGTCGACATCGGTACGCCGAAGAACGCAGTGCTGTACCGCGGCGACGTGCAGTACGACGCCGAGGACATCGTGGAGAAGGGCAACAACCTGCGCATCGAGCAGATGCTCAAGGCAAAGCAGCTGATCATCTGTCAGGTCACCAAGAACCCGATCGGTGCCAAGGGCGCACGGCTCACCCAAGAGGTGTCGTTGCCCGGCCGGTTCGTGGTGCTGATCCCGAACTCGAAGACCTACGGCATCTCCAAGCGGCTGCCCGATGACACCCGCAAACGCCTGCGCAACATCCTCGACCGAGTCAAGCCGGCCGAGCACGGCCTCATCGTGCGCACCGCGGCCGAGAACGCCACCGAGCACGAACTGCGGGCCGACATGACCCGCCTGCTCGACCAGTGGAACGCGATCGAGGCCAAGGCCAAGAAGGCCAACAGTCCCACGTTGCTCTACCGCGAACCCGAGCTGGCCGTGCGCGTGATCCGTGAGGAGTTCAACGCCGAGTACCGCGGGGTCATCATCGACGACCAGCGCCTGTACGACGACGTCAAGGACTACGTCGGCGCGTTCAATCCGGAGCTGGCAGATCGAATCGAGCTCCACGACCAGTCCGTCGACGGGTTGCCGTTGTACGAGCGCCACCACGTCCACGAACAGCTCCACAAGGCACTCGATCGCAAGGTGTGGCTGCCGAGTGGTGGATCCCTGATCATCGAACACACCGAGGCCCTCACGGTGATCGACGTCAACACCGGCAAGAACGTGGGCACGACGAATCTCGAAGAGACGGTCTACCGGAACAACCTCGAGGCGGCGGAGGAGGTCGCGAAGCAGCTCCGGTTGCGCGACATCGGCGGCATCGTGGTGATCGACTTCATCGACATGGAGATTCGTGACAACCGCCGCAAGGTGGTCGACAGCTTCCGCACTGCGCTCGCTCGTGACAAGACCCGCACGCAGGTCTTCGACATCTCCGAACTGGGTCTGGTCGAGATGACCCGCAAGCGCATCGGCGAGGGTCTGCTCACCAACTTCGCCGATCAGTGCCCGAACTGCGAGGGTCGCGGCGTGCTCATCGATCATGCCCTTCTCGGCTGACGGACCCGCTCGCCAGCCGGCTCGCGAGCCGGTGCTCGAACCCTCGGCCACCTCCTGGTGACCAGGAACAACCGGGGTCGCGGCGTTGGCCGTCGATCCCCCGAACGATAGAGTGGGCAACCGCTATGTACGCAGTGATCGAATCCGGCAACAAGCAGGAACGCGTGACCGAAGGACAGCAGATCCACGTGGATCTGCTGGATGCCGAGCAGGGCAGCGACATCTCGCTCACCCCCGTTCTGCTCGTCGACGGTGACACGGTTCTGGCCACCCCCGACCAGCTCAAGGGCTCGGCCGTCAAGGCGAAGGTCGTCGGGTGGGCCAAGGGCCCGAAGATCGACGGCTTCACCTACAAGCGGCGCACCAACCAGCGTCGCCGGTACGGCCACCGCCAGAAGTACACCGTCGTCGAGATCACCTCCATCACGAAGGGCTGACCGAACATGTCAAAGACAAAGGGTGGCGGTTCAACCCGCAACGGCCGCGATTCCAACGCTCAGCGTCTCGGCGTGAAGGTGTTCGGCGGTACCCAGCTCACGGCCGGCACGATCATCGTGCGTCAACGTGGCACCAAGTTCCACCCGGGCAAGAACGTCGGCATCGGCGGCGACGACACCTTGTTCGCCCTCGTCGACGGCTCCGTGCAGTTCGGCGAGCGCAAGGGTCGCAAGGTCGTCGACGTCGTTCCGGTCGGCTGAACGCCTGACCCATCATCCGTGATCCTCGACCTGCTCCGTCAGGTCGGGACCAGTGACTCATCGAGACCCGGCCCAACGGCCGGGTCTCGTGCATTTTCCCGGTCGTTAGGCTGCACCTGTGGATGACCGAACGCGACACGGGCAGGCAGAGACCGACTCAGTAGCGTCGGCCGCGCGCCGTGCGTTGGCACTGGTCGATCTCACCAACCTCGACGACCACTGCACGCCCGCCGCGATCGACACGCTGTGCCAGCGCGCCAACGGCCCGTACGGGCACACCGCTGCGGTGTGCGTGTGGCCCCGCTTCGTGCGTCAGGCCAAGCAACGCCTCGCCGGCACCCAGGTGCTCGTGGCGACCGTGGTGAACTTCCCGGCCGGCGGCACCGACGTCGCCGCCACCGTCACCGAGACCACGCAGGCGCTTGCCGACGGTGCCGACGAGATCGATCTCGTGTTGCCGTACCACGCATTCCTCGTCGACGATCTGCCCTCCGTCGAGGCGATGCTGTCGGCCGTGCGTGCCGCAGTCGTGGCACCCGCGAGGCTGAAGGTGATCCTCGAGACGGGTGGCTACCCCGACCAGTTGGCCGTGCGGCGCGCGACCCGGCTCGCGATCGATCAGGGCGCCGACTTCGTGAAGACCTCCACCGGCAAGACGGCGGTCTCGGCGTCGCCCGATGCGGTGCGCACGATGCTCACCGAGATTCGCGAGAGCGGCTGGCCGGTGGGGATCAAGCCGAGCGGCGGCATCCGCAACCTCGACGACGCGGGCACCTATCTTCGGCTCGCCGACGAGATCATGGGCGACGACTGGGCCAGCCCGGACACCTTCAGGTTCGGGGCCAGCGGATTGCTCGACGCGCTCGAGTCGGCCATCGAGGGTGCCGCACCTGTCACTTCCGACGCGCCGTACTGACCCACGACGGAAACGACCACCCACACCAGCACGCAAACGATCGGACGGACGGAACCCATGCTGCCCCAGGAGATCATCCGCACGAAGCGTGACAGCAAGCGCTTGACTGCCGAACAGATCGGTGAGTTCGTGGCCGGTCTCACCAGTGGGGCCGTCGCCGACGCCCAGGCCGGTGCGTTCGCGATGGCCGTGTACCTGAAGGGCATGGACACCGACGAGTGCGTCGCCCTCACCCGGGCGATGACCGCAAGTGGCACACAGTTGCAATGGAGCCTCGACGGCCCAGTGGTGGACAAGCACTCCACCGGTGGCGTCGGCGACACGGTCAGCCTGATGCTCGGACCGATGGTGGCCGCGTGCGGTGGTTATGTCCCGATGATCTCCGGTCGCGGCCTCGGCCACACCGGTGGAACGTACGACAAGTTCGAGTCGATCCCCGGGTACCGGGCGACACCGACGATGGCCGAGTTCCGCAAGGTGGTGACGAAGGTAGGCGTCGCGATCATCGGCCAGACCGCCGATCTTGCACCGGCCGACAAGCGCCTCTACGCCGTGCGCGACGTGACCGCGACGGTGGAGAGCATCCCGCTGATCACCGCATCGATCCTGTCGAAGAAGCTGGCGGCGGGTCTCGATGCGCTGGCGATGGACGTGAAGTTCGGCAACGGTGCGTTCATGTCGACGATGTCATCGGCGCGAGCGCTGGCCGAGAGCATCACGGGGGTGGCCGGCGGCGCGGGAATGCCCACCAACGCACTGATCACCGACATGGACCAGCCGCTCGCGAGCACCGCCGGCAATGCGCTCGAGATGGCAGCCGCGATCGACTACCTCTCCGGCGTCCGCCGCGAGGCGCGCCTTCACGAGGTGACGATGGCGCTGTGCGCTGAGATGCTTGTGCTCGGCAAACTCGCCACGTCACTGCCGGCGGCCCGCAAGCAGTTGCAGGCGGCGCTCGACAGTGGTGCGGCGGCCGAGAGGTTCTCCAAGATGGTCAAGGGACTGGGCGGACCGAGTGATCTGATGGACAAGCCCTGGAAGCATCTCGAACGGTCGCCGATCATCGTCCCCGTCATGGCCGCCAAGGCAGGCGTGGTCACCAAGATCGACACTCGCTCGACAGGCCTTGCCGTCGTCGTGCTGGGGGGCGGACGCACCCGACCTCAAGACGCCGTCGACCACGCTGTGGGGCTCACCGAACTCGCTCCGTTGGGTGCTGCCGTCGGACTGGATCGACCGCTGTGCATCGTGCACGCCCGCACCGAGGCAGCGGCCGCCGTGGCAGCCGATCGGATCCGTGCCGCATACACGATCGGTCGTTCTGCACCGGTTGCGACGCCGCCGGTGCGCGAGCGCGTCATGGCTCCGGCCCGGCCTCGCTGAGCGCGTTCCGCGATGGAGTCGGTGCGCGCGCAGGCGGTGGCCGACAACGTCGCGTGGTGCGACCTCGTGTGCCGCAGCCTCGGCGTGGGCACGTCCAGGTCGGACGCGATGTGGTGGTGCACCGACGACGCTCCGCCGCTGTACCCCGACATCATCACCGCCACGCCGGACGTGCCGCTCGAGCAGTTGCTGTCATTGCTCGAGGAGCGGCCGAGGTGTTCGGTGAAGGACTCGTTCGCCGCACTCGACCTGTCCGGTGAGGGCTTCGAGGTGTTGTTCGACGCCACCTGGATCACTCGTCCAGCGGGCGTTCCCGAGGGGGACGATCCGTCCTGGAAGGCGCTCAGCGACGAAGCCGATCTCACCGCGTGGGAAGCGGCATGGCTGACAGCCGGTGGCGCAGCGGGGAGCATGTCGCCGCTGCTGTTGCTGGACGAACCGGTGGTCTTCCTGGCTGAAGTGGTCGACGAACGGGTGATCGCCGGAGCGATCGCGCACCGTGGCGCCGGGGTGCTCGGCATCAGCAACGTGTTTTCCGTCGCGGCTGACCAGGCCGGTGTTCGGGCCGGTGTGTGGCCGCGGGCAGCGGCAGCAGTGTCGTGGCTGGCGCCGGAACAACGTGTCGTGGGATACGAGCTCGGCGCGGCGCTCGATGCCGTCCTCGCGGTCGGCTTTGAGGCGATCGGGTCATTGCGAGTGTGGCGGCGCGACTGACGCAGGGCGAACGTTCGTCAGGCGGACGTGCCGATGCCCTGGGGGAGTTCGTCGACCGACCAGCCGAGCAGGGTGACGGCCTGACGGCAGGCAAATCGATCGGTCATGCCACCCACGTAGGCGACCGCCGCATGCAATGCCTCGGCGCTGCCGGCATCGACGCCGTCCACATCGGGCAGCGAGTTCGGCCGATCGGCATAGTGCTCCACCAGTGCGCGCAGCAGCGCGATCACGTTGCGCCCCTGGGCGACTGACGCAGGCCTCAGGTACACACGCTCGTAGTTGAACTGGCGAAACGCGGCGAGCGCCTCGGCGTGACGGGCGGTCATCCCGATCCGACCCGTCTGCGCGGCAGCGTCGATCATCGCCCCGATGAAGGCACTGAGCTGTTCGCGGCGAAGTTGTCCGCATCGGTCGCCCACGAGCGGTGGCAGCATGTCGAGGCTGACGATGCCGGCAGCGACCGCATCTTCGAAGTCGTGGCACACATACGCGATGCGGTCGGCCCAGCTGACCACCTCGCCTTCTGGCGTCATCGGCGCCGGCCGGCTCCACGAGTGGTTGCGGATGCCGTCGACGGTCTCGACGCACAGGTTCAGCGAGCGCAGCGTGACGTCGGCGCCCCACACCGCATGGTCGAACCCGGTCTCGAGATACGGGCTGAGTGCGTCCTCGCTGGCATGTCCGCCGGGGCCGTGACCGCAATCGTGGCCGAGGGCGATCGCCTCGGTGAGTGGCACGTTGAGGCCGAGCACCTGAGCGACCGATGTGGCCACCTGGGCGACCTCGAGTGCGTGGGTGAGCCGGGTGC
Organism: uncultured Acidimicrobiaceae bacterium; assembly: GCA_963791635.1. GTDB lineage: Bacteria > Actinomycetota > Acidimicrobiia > Acidimicrobiales > Ilumatobacteraceae > VFMC01. The sequence continues at coordinate 1,661,854 of CAWBTC010000005.1, read as the reverse complement.
GCTGGTGGTCGTCGGGGAAGACGAACACCTGGGTCTTGCCTGCCAGGCGACGGAATGCGCTGGCATGGAGGATGCGGTCGCGGTCTCGCTCGAAGCAGGTGCGCCACCGGTCGGGTTCTTCCTCCACCAGCCGGTCGCCTGCGCCAGTGGCTCTGGTGGCCAGCACAGACAGGAGATCCGCTTCGCGTCGCTCGCGATCAGCACGGGGAAAGATCGCCGTTGAGCCGCTGCCGGCCCATGAGTCGGCATGGGCGAGTCGCACACCCGTGTCGGCAGCTTGGCCGGCAGCTTGGCCGACGGTGTGCCCTGCCATCGTTGACGCCCACTTCTGGGCGCGCTCGGCACGTTCGGATACATCGGCGAGCGTGTCGCTGGCGGACGTGTCAGCGGTCGCCCGAGGGGTGAGGGGCCGATCGGTCATCGTGGTCCCAGAGTACCGAACAGGTGTGATGTCGCAGCGGAACCGGCGACGTTGCCAGATGTGACGGGAGACGCTCCGCCAGGGGTGTGCAGGGCGCCGGTAGCCTGCGATGTCGTCCTTTCCCGGGTGGCGAGAGAAGTGACTGGCACAACCTCCGATGAGCTACGACCGATGAGCTACGACCGATGAGCTACGACCGATGAGCAATTTCGTAGACGACGTCCAACTGAACGTGCGTGGTGGTGACGGGGGTGCTGGCTGCGCGTCGTTCCGTCGCGAGGGTCCGGTCGCGTTCGGTGGCCCGAACGGTGGTGACGGTGGCGACGGTGGCGACGTCTGGCTCGTGGCCGACCGCAACACCTCGTCGCTGATCGCGTTCAAGGACCATCCGCACCGTCGCGCCGGCGACGGCGTGCACGGCAAGGGCAAGGATCAGCACGGCAAGCGCGGTTCGCCGCTCGAGGTCCACGTCCCTGAGGGCACGGTGGCCTACGACCTGTACACAGGGGAGCAGCTGGCGGATCTGCCGAACCACGGCGATCGCTGGCTCGCGGCGCGTGGTGGCCGCGGTGGTCGTGGCAACGCCAAGTTCTGGTCGAACAAGCGCCGCGCGCCTGGGTTTGCCGAGCAGGGTGAGCATGGCGAGGAGCTGTGGCTACGCCTCGAGCTGAAGCTGATGGCCGACGTCGCGCTCGTCGGCTTCCCGAACGTGGGCAAGAGCACGCTCATCAGTGTGATCAGTGCAGCTCGTCCGAAGATCGCGAACTACCCGTTCACCACGCTCGAACCGAATCTCGGCGTTGTTCGGGTCGACAACGACACCAACTTCGTGGTGGCCGACATCCCCGGTCTCATCGAGGGCGCGAGCGAAGGCAAGGGTCTCGGCCACGAGTTCCTCCGCCACATCGAGCGGTCCCGCGTCCTGTGCGTGATGGTCGACCTCGCACCCGTCGACGGCGTCGGTCCGGAGGAGCAAGAGCAGATCCTGCTGCGTGAACTCGGCGACTATCAGCCCGAACTGCTCGAGCGGCCGCGTCTCGTGATCGGCACGAAGGCCGACATGGCCACCGAGGAGTGGGACGGTGAGTCGATCTCCGCGATCACCCACCAGGGCATCCGTGAACTCGTCGGCCGGTTGGCAACCCTGGTGCACCATGCCCGACAGGCGATGCCCGACCACGAGGGAATCGTGATCATCCGGCCGCAACCGGAGGGTGCATTGGTGGAGCGCCTCGGCGAGCACGAGTTCCGTCTCGTCGGCCGTCAGGTGGAGCGGATCGTGGCGCTCAACGACGTGAGCACGCCCGACGCGATGAACTACATCGATCACCAGCTCGAACGACTCAAGGTGCCCAAGCTGCTCGCCAAGGCGGGTGCCATGGATGGTGACGTCGTCTGGATCGCGAACTTCAGCTTCGAGTACCAACAGGGCAGTTGAGGTTTCCACGCCATGAGAATCGTCGTGAAGATCGGCACGTCGTCGCTCACCGACGAGCTCGGTGTGATCGACGAAGGTGTGATCGAGTCGCTGTGCGAGCAGCTCGTGAAGGTTCGCGTGCTCGGCCACGAGGTCGTCGTCGTCAGCTCTGGTGCGGTGGCGGCCGGTGTGGCTGCGCTCGGCCTGCCCGCACGTCCTACCGACATGCCCACCCTGCAGGCATTGTCGGCCGCCGGCCAGAGCCGGTTGATGGAGGTGTACAACCGACACCTCGGTTCGCGTGGCGTGGTGGCAGCACAGGTGCTGCTCGTGCCGCACGACTTCATCGACCGCCGCCAGTACCTGCACGCCCGCCAGACGTTGGTGCGCCTGTTGGAGCTCGGGTGCGTGCCGATCATCAACGAGAACGACGCGATTGCAAACGACGAGATCCGTTACGGCGACAACGACCGCATCGCTGCGCTCGTCGCCCACAACCTGGCTGCCGATCTCCTCGTGCTCCTCACGGATACCGCCGGTTTGTACACGAGGGACCCGCGGACCGACGTTGCTGCATCCTTGATCGCGCGTGTGGCTGCCGATGATCCGCTGCTCTCGGTGCGGGCCGGCGAGTCGGGCTCGAATCGGGGAAGTGGTGGCATGGCCTCGAAGCTCGCTGCTGCCCGGACCGCGTCGTTCAGCGGTGTGCGTGCGGTGATCGCCGCGTCGTCGCGCCCGCACGTGTTGGTCGACGCCGCCAACGACCTCGATGTCGGCACCACGTTCATGGCCAACGATCGCAAGCTCGGAGCACGCAAGCTGTGGATCGGCTTTGCCAGCCTGGTGGAGGGCACGATCACCGTCGATGATGGTGCTCGTCGTGCACTCCTCGAGCGAGGCAAATCGTTGCTGCCCGCCGGGGTGATCGATGTGCGCGGCACGTTCGACGAGGAGTCGATCGTGGAGGTGCGCGGCACCGACGGTCTGGTGTTCGCCCGCGGCATGGTGCTGTGCGATGCCGACACCTTGCGCACCATCAAGGGCAAGCGCACCGCTGATCTCCCTGCAGAGATGGCACACGAGGTCGTCCACCGCGACGACCTCGTCCTGCTGACCTGAAGCAAGCGACCACCTTGGTGGCGCCGTGCCACGATGTCGGCGTGGGTCCAGTCGGCCGAGCTCCCTTTCTTCGTTGTGTCGGGCTGTCTGCCTCGACGCCGTCGTCGGGGTATCCCTACGACCTGCCGGCCATCGCCGCGCTGGACGACGTCGATCTCGGTGCGGTGACGGTGTTCGTCGGCGAGAACGGGTCGGGGAAGTCGACCATCGTCGAGGCACTCGCGATCGCTGCCGGGTTCAACGCCGAAGGAGGCAGCCGAAACCTGCAGTTCACGACGTACGACACCCACAGCGCCCTCGCTCGCGATCTTGAACTCCGATGGGCGAAGCGGCCGAGCTGGGGCTGGTTCCTCCGGGCCGAGACGTTCTACGGGATGGCGACTGCGATCGCGAGAGATGATGATCCTCAGTTCGGCGTCGCGGCACTCTTCCCCGACTTCCACGGTCGCTCTCACGGCGAGTCGTTCCGCGCGTTGATCGAGAACCGCTTCGCGGGCGCCGGGCTGTACGTGATGGACGAGCCCGAGTCGGCGCTGTCGTTCCAAGGTCAGCTCGGCCTGCTCCGGTTCATGCACGACGGCGTGATCGAGGGCGCACAGTTCGTCGTGGCCACGCACTCACCGTTGCTGATGCGGATGCCGGGTGCGGTGATCTACGAACTCGGCGAGCACGGCATCCGCCATGTCGGGTACGACGATCTGGCAGTGGTGCAGCTCTGGCGTCGGTTCTTGGAGGCTCCCGAACGCCTGCTCGACGTGTTGTTCACCGACGACGAGGAGTGACGACGCGATCAGTCCGGAGGGGGAATGGTCAGCACCCGAACCATGCGGATCTCGTCCTTGCACGGATCGGACGGGAGGGGTTGGTGATCGCCGGTCACCACGAACCCCAGCGATTCGTAGAGCAGTTGGGCGGGGTCGTTGCCTCGCGTGACCCACAGCTCGACCTGTTCGGCACCGGTGGTCGTCGCCCAGTCGATGACGGTTTGGACCAGCAGCCGACCGGTTCCCGAGCGACGCACCGATGGGTCGGTCCACATGCTCACCAGTTCCACGACGGTCGCATCGGTCGCATCGGTCGCATCGGAGCGGTGTCCACCAGCGATACCGACGATGCCGCCGACGTCGTGCCATGCGAGGAAGGTGGCCCGCTCGTCGCCGGCCGAGCCGAGCCGGGCCCGCTCGTTCCACACGTCGTCGAGGAATGCGATCTCACCTTCCAACGTGGAACCGAACGCTGCAGGAGCGTCGGCAAGCGCCGCGAGACGCACACCGCGAAGCAGGTCGGCCTGGTCGGGACTGATGCGACGGACCGTGATCATGCCGTCATCTGATCGCACCGCTGACCCTGGGGGAATCCGGTTTCCCGCTGGTGTTCAACCCTCGGCGGGCTTGGCCTGTTCGACGGCAGCTGGAGCCGCCGCAGCGTCGAGACCGAGCTCGGCACGCAGTTGGCTGAGACGACTCTGCGCCTCGACGTTCGCAGTGGCCTGCTCGACTTCGAGGATGCGGCTCTGCACCGAGGTCTCGCCGAGCTCGGCCGTGGCCTTCGCCTTCGCATAGCGCGCCTCGATCTTCTCCTGTACTTCCTTCAACGTCGGCACGTCGTCGCCCACGGTCTCGTTGAGCTGCGCCATGGCGGAGTTCATCTCCTCCTGCATGCGCGCCTGTTCGAGCTGGCTCAGGAGCTTGTTCTTCTCGGCAAGCTTCTCCTGCAGGAGGCGGCTGTTCTGGGCGACGGCTGCTTTGGCCTGATCGGAGGCCTGGGCGCTGTCCATCACCATCGCCTTGAGGCTCTCGACGTCCCTCTCCACCAGGATCAGCTGGTTGGCGATGGTCTCGGCGGCCGTGGTGTACTGCTGGGACTTGGCGGGATCGCCGGCCTTGTCGGCGTCGGCGGCCATCATCAGTGCCTGGCGGGCGTTGGCGTTGAGCTTCTCGAGTTCGGTCATCTTGCCGTTGAGACGGATCTCGGCCTGCTTCTGGCTGGCGATCACGTTCGCCGCCTGCTCCTTGAGGCGCCGGTGCTGCTGCTGAGCCTCGGTGAGCGCCTGCTCGAGCTGCACGGCCGGATCAGCGTTCTTGTCGAAGCTGCGGTTGAACTTCGCCCCGAGGTACTTCCACCACTTCTTGAATGCCTTGAACATGGCCCGCAGCCTAGCCCTGATCGTTCAAGAGAATTCGGGTGGGGCACTGGGGTGATTGCTTCGGTGTGATCGGTCGGGTGGCGACGCCGGGCGGGGTGCTTTCGGAGCGGGACCGGTCCGCGGCAACGTCGAGTTGTCGGTGTTGCTGGTGTCGGGGCGCGGGCGGTGAGGGTGGTGTCGGCGGGAACGGTGGAGTTGCAGTGGTCAGCAGATGGCGGAGATGCGTTGGTGCGCGTCGACGAGAGCGGTGCTTGTGGGCCAGTGGTCGCATCCAGCCATCTCTCGTGCCCGTTGGCCCCTGTGAGAGCGGATGACCGACGGGATCCTGGGACGTACCGGGGCTCAGGGATGATCAAGGCGCATGGCGGGTTTGTCGGCCGTGGCGGCAGCACCGATCGCGGGTACCGGTGCTGGGGTCGGCGGTGGCAGCGCCGGTGGAGACGTGATCGGGTAGGGCTCGATTGGTTGTGGAGCGCCGGGGAAGCCGTTGAACCGATAGATCTCAGCGACATCGTCGGTAGGCGCGTATCCGGTGAGCGGTCTGTCACCGGCGGCGAGCAGTGTTCCGTTGCCAGTTTCGACAAGGTCGTAGATGTAGTGGTGATGGATTGGATCGGGGTACGGGTTGATGGCGAGCCAGCCAGGCGTGCGCGAGGACGGGTTGAACGAGGCATCGAGGTGACCGTCGGCTGTCAGACGGGCCAGGGCCGCAGATGTCGGGTGGCGGACTTCGACGATGATCCGATGGTCGGCTTGAACCCAGTACGGGTCGATCCATTCGGCGCCGAGCGAGGCAAGTTCGACACGACCTGCCGTTCCAAAGGTCAGGTCGGTCGACCCGTCGGGGTGGATGCGCACGAGGGAGCCTGGCTCGGCGGGGAACGACCGGGCGACTTCAAGGATGATCTGCCCGGCTCCGTCGGCGGTCGCCGACCAGATCGCTTCGTCGCTGTGGGTTACCGGAGGGTAGACGACGCCGCCAACGCCGTAGCTGGAGTCGAGGGTTCCGGTGGCAGTGATGCGGTGCAGTCGTGGAGGCTGAGAGAGGGCGACGAGGATGTGGCTGCCGTCGGGTTGGGGGAGAAGGTGGCCAGGGCCATAGTCCTCGACAGTGAGGAGGCCTGGGATTGGACCGGCGGCGTTGAAGGCGAGATCTCGGTCGCCGGTGGAGGTCAGTTTGCTGACGTTCATCACCATCGGGGTCTGGTTGATCTCGTTGCTCGATTCAATGATGATCGAATCGTCAGCGGCGATGGCGAGGTCGTACAGCCGCGACGGGACGTACACCGAGCCGGTCGGGGCGATCGGCGGTTGCTCGCCTTGGCCGGGGATGCACGGAGCGATGCACGTAGCAATGAAGGTCGGGTCGGGGGTCGCATCGGGGAGCAGCCGGGTGACGATGTGCGACCCGCCCACCAGGATCCGACCTTGGCTGTCGACGTCGATGTCGACGAGCCCGGTGGCAGTGACATCGACGATGCCGGGTGTCGGTCCAGTCGGGTTGAACGACGTGTCCAATGTCCCGTCGACATGGAACTTGGCGACAGCGACGTGCCCGTTGCCATAGCCCAGCGACGGGTCGATCTGGCCCAACCCTACGAGCGCCGCGCCGTCGGACAGGAGGTGAACGAGTGAGGCCGTGGCCGGAAAGTTGTCGAGTCGCATACGGACGAGTCCGGGCGTCGGTCCCGCCGGGTTGAAGGTCGGGTCGAGCGGGAATGGTGGCTCGCTACTCACAGCGACGGTTGCCGTGCAAAGGATCGCCGCCACGGCCGCCACGGCCGCCACACAAGTGAGGCGTGCCGTCATCGCCTCCGCTCGCCCACCCATGGCTTGAGGCTAGCGATCTAGGCGAAGCGTGCTGTGATGCGGTCCCGAAGTTGGGTGAGCTCGTGCACGCCGAGCAGTGCGAGGACGATCAGGTAGGCGGCCACTCCCGTGACACCGGCGGCAGCGACTCGAAGGAGCGCGTCCATGCCCGTGTTGCCACCGATCGCCCGGGCGACCACCCACATCACCTCCATCATCACGAGGGAGGCGAGCGCCATTCGGACGAGGCTGTCGAGCACCGGGCGCAGTGCGAAGCCCGGCACCTTGTACGCGAGCACCTGAAGTGCCCACACCGACGACACGATGTAGGCGATCGCAAATGCCATCCCGAGCCCGAGCACGCCGTAGCGATCAACGAGCACGAACGCGAGCGCGATGTTGATGACGTTCTCGAACAGATTGATCACGAACGGCGTGCGGGCGTCGGTGTGGGCGTAGAAGGCACGCAGCACGAACAAGTACACCGAGAAGCCGACCAGGCCGAGCGAGAAACCGGCGAGCGCCCGGCTGGTGAGGAGCGCGTCGCCCGAGTCGAAGTTGCCGTGGTCGAGGGTGACGCCGATGAGCGGGCGACGCAGGACGAACATGCCTGCTGCCGCCGGGAAGGTGGCGAGCGCGACGAGGCGGATGCCCATCGACGTGCGGTCGATGAACGCGGGTTTGTCCCGTCGCGCCACGGCCCGCGACATCTCAGGCGTGAACGTGGTGACGATCGACATCGCCAAGAGGCCGTGCGGCAGGACGAAGAAGATGTACGCCTTCGTGTACGCGTCGAGGCCACCACTGCCGGGCTGCGCCAAGTTCTGGACGACGATGATCGCCAACTGGTTCGCAGCCACGTAGCCGAACGTCCAGGCCGAGAGCTTCACCAGCTGGCGCACCGCCGGGTGTCCGAAGTGCGGATTGAAGTGCAGCGGGACGTTCGCACGTGTGAGTGCGGGGATGACGGCGATGGCCATCACAGCGATGCCGACGGTGGCACCGAGGCCGAGCGTCCACAACAGGCGGTCGTTGGTGAGCACTTCGATCAACTCGGGCTCGCGTCCGTTCACGGTGCGCGGCACCATCAGCAACGACACGATGATCACGAGGTTCGACAACACGGGTGCCCACGACGCGGCGAAGTACCGGCGCCGGGCCTGCAGGAGTGCGTTGGCGAGTGCGCTGATTCCGTAGAAGAAGATCTGGATGAGGAAGATGCGGGCGAGTGCGGTGCCGACACGGCGGTACTCGCTCGTGTCGACCCCGTCAGCGACGTTCCAGGAGAACAGGTGGAAGATGAACGGGGCAGCCGCGACGGCGATCGCAGTGAGCGCCGTGATCGCCAGCACGGCGACGCTGAGGACCGCCGAGGTGGCGTCGTCGTCTCCATCTTCTGCGTGTCGAGTGAACAGTGGCACCAGCGAGGCGGACAGCACACCGCCGAGCAGCAGTTCGTAGACCGCGTTCGGTGAGTTGTTGGCACCGTTGTAGGCGTCGGTCAAAGCGCTCTGACCCATCACGATCGCGAACACGGCCACACGGACGAGACCCGTGACGCGCGAGAGCGCTGTCCCGAGCGCGACGACGATGTTGCTGCGGAGCAGGTCGCTCACGTGGTGGGCGACGCGGTGCCCGGACCGTTCGCCTCGAACCCACGAGACCGGCCCGTGGTGTTCACTTCGTCGACGGCTTGGAGCAGCGCTTCGAGCTGCACCACGACGTCGTCGACGGCAGAGCCCAACTCGCCAGTGATGTCGCTGCCGATCGACACCTCGGCTGCCTGGCTCACCAGCTCACCGAGACGGGTCTGCAGGCCATGCAGACGCTGGTCGGTGAGGTCGCGGGCGGTTCGGATGCGTTCGACCGAGTCGATCTGCGCCTGGATGGAGGTGCGCATCGAGTCGTCGGAGGCGCGGTCGAGCCGAGCGCGCAGGCCGGCACCGTCGAGTCCGCGGATGGTCTCGTCGAGCTGGTCGCCGTGCCTCGCGATCTGCCAGCACTCGTCGACGCCGCGTTCGACCTGCCGACCGATGTCGGCCATCCGGCTTCGCAATGGTCCGGTGTTCATGGTGCTGACGATCTTGGCGAAGCGGCGTTGTGCCGACTGGGCTGCTGCGACGTGCCGGCGCCAGGGTTCACCGATGCCGAACGGGTCGATGCGTGCGCTCACATTGGTCTTGGCCTCGAGTTTGGAGGGCCGCAGCTTCAGCGCGGCGAACACAGCCGCAGCACACACAGCGATGCCGATCAGCACAGGGACAAGTTCCACGGCGGTGAGCCTATTGCGGCGACCTCCGCCCAACCGGGCAACCGAGTTCCACACGCCCACCCGAGTCCCACACCCGCATCCGAGTCCCACACGCCCATCCGAGTCCCACACCCGCGTCCGAGTCCCACAAGGTCGAACCGAGTGCCAGCCGCCACCCCGGGGTGGCGCGTAGTACTCGGATCCGCCTGGAATGGCATAGCAAGGCCTTGGAACGGGGCGCGACCCGATGTTGCAGCGGCCCATTCGGCTCCCACCGGGAGCATGGGTTCAGAATCGGGCCGAAGGACCATCCGAGTGTCAGCGGCCACCCCGCGGTGGCGCGTGGCACTCGGTTCGACCGTGTGGGACTCGGGCGGGCGTGTGGGACTCGGGCGGGCGTGTGGGACTCGGGTGGAACCGTGGGATTCGGATTCGTCAGTTGTCGACGGGGACGATGTCGGCGGCAGTGAAGGTGGTCAGCTGTTCGTCGCTCGGGTCGTGGAGCGGTGCGATGCGCATCGCTTGGTGCGACACCGCAGTCTCGAACAGGTTGCGCACGAAGCGGGCGTTGCCGAAGCCGCGGGTGCGTGGTTCCGCCTCGATCAGCTGGCGCGCCCGAACGAGGGCTTCGTCGGAGCATGTGTACTGGTGCTTCTCGCCGAGCTTCAAGAAGATGCGCACGAGCTCGTCGGTGCTGTAGTCGGCGAAGTTGATCGTGCGGGTGAACCGGCTCTTCAGCCCCGGGTTGGTGTCGATGAAGGTGTTCATCTCGGCGGTGTACCCGGCGGCCACGATCGCGAGGTCGTCGCGGTGGTCCTCCATGAACTTCACGAGTGTGTCGATCGCCTCGCGGCCGAAGTCGTTCTCGCCGCCGCGGGCGAGTGCATACGCCTCGTCGATCAGCAGCATCCCGCCGAGCGAGGTCTCCAACGTCTGGTGGGTCTTCAGCGCGGTCTGTCCCACGTAGCCGGCCACGAGCTTCGACCGATCCGTCTCGACGAGGTGGCCCTTCGACACGACGCCGACGGCTCGGTAGATCTGGCTCAGCAGGCGAGCGACCGTGGTCTTGCCGGTGCCGGGGTTGCCGCTGAACACGAGGTGCTTGCTCGCCTCGATCGTGGGCAGTCTGCGCTCCTCGCGAAGTCGTTGCACTTGCAACAAGCTGGTGAGGCGACGGACTTCTGCCTTGACGTTGTCGAGACCCACCAGCTCATCGAGCTCGGCGAGCAGGTCGTCGAGAGAGCGCACCGGTGGCAGCTGCACCTCTACCGTCGCGATCGGCGCGCCGTTCTCGGCCGCAGCGGACGGGGGGCCGGCGCGACCTGGCGGCACGGCCGGGTCGAGAGTCGGGGTCTGTGGTCGGCCGGGTCGGTTGATGCCGGCGACGTCCATCGCCTGCAACAGCATCGTGCGGAAGCCGTCGATCGCGGTGATCTCGTCGGCGGAGGGCACCAGGTCGAGCGCGGCGGTGAGGTGGGCGAGGCGAAGGGCGCCGGCGTAGTACCGATGGCTGCGACGGCCACCGTCGCGGGCATCGGCGCGCAGCAACAGGTCGAACAGGACCGAGGGCGAACCAAGCCAGCTGCTTCGACCGTCGAGCATGCCGCCCTCGCGCAAGCGGGCGGCGGTCACGATGAGCGGTGGTCGCAGTCGTGCCCCGACGGCATCGAGGAACGCGTCCAGCTCTGCGTCGGCCTGGCGATCGTCGCTGTCGATGATCGCACCAACGAGATTGGACGCCTCGATCAGGGCCTCCTGGCGGTGCGCATCCGAGCCGTCGCCGCTGAGCGAGCCGAGAGCAGCACCGATCTCGTCCACGAACGTGCCCACATCTGCCACCAACGAGCTCATCGTCGAGCATCGTAGGGATCCGTGAGCGCCGTGCGCACCGATTGCGGTGATGCGCGCTGGCGGGGTCGCCGAGACCCCGCCCGTCAGCACCTGCGGGCGGGGGTCTCGGACCGATGGTGGCCCGAGCCGGTCTGCGATCCCGATTGACCCGGCGGTCAAGCGTGCTTGTAGGGTGCTCCGCATGGGTGATCGTTTCGAGAGCGTCCAGCAGGTCCGCGACGGGCTGAAGGCCGTGAACTATCTGGCAGACGACGGCATCGCTGGAGTGGCCTTCCTGGCCGACCGGCTCGGCAAGCCGATCTTGGTCGAGGGGCCGGCAGGCACGGGCAAGACCCAGCTCGCCAAGTCCGTCGCCGAAGCGACCGGCGCACGACTGATCCGACTGCAGTGCTACGAGGGCCTCGACGAGAGCAAGGCGCTCTACGAGTGGAACTACAAGAAGCAGCTGCTGCGCATCCAGGCCGACCGCAACAGCGACTCGTGGAGCGACATCCACGACGACATCTTCGGCAACGACTTCCTGCTCACCCGCCCGCTGCTCGAAGCCATCACGGCTGACGATCCGGTGGTGCTGCTCATCGACGAAGTCGACCGTGTCGAAGTGGAGACCGAGGCGTTGCTGCTCGAGATCCTCTCCGAGTACCAGGTGTCGATCCCTGAGCTCGGCACGATCACGGCCAAGCAGATCCCGATGGTGTTCCTCACCTCGAACAACACCCGTGAGCTGAGCGAAGCACTCAAGCGGCGCTGCCTCTACCTCCACGTCGACTACCCGGACATGGCTCGTGAGAAGGAGATCGTGCTGACCAAGGTTCCCGGTGTCACCGAGAACCTGGCCGACCAGATCGCTCGGATCGTGCGCAGCATCCGCCAGCTCGACCTCAAGAAGGCGCCGTCGGTCAGCGAGACGATCGACTGGGCGCGCACCCTCGTGCTGCTCGGCATCACCAACATCGATGCCCAGCAGGCCAAAGAGACCCTGCACGTCCTGCTGAAGTACCAAACAGACATCGCCAAGGCGGCGAAGGAGCTGAGCGTCGACAAGTAGTCGACCGCTCTCGTCTGGGCCCCGTGGACCGAATCGACTCCCGATGATCGACTTGCTCGCCGGCTTCGTCAACGAGCTCCGCAACGCGGGGCTTCCCGTGTCGCTCACCGAGAACCTCGACGCGATGGAGGCGGTCCAGCACATCCCGATCGAGGACCGTGAGGCGTTCAAGTACGCCCTCGCCGCGACCATGGTGAAGAACAACAGCCACTGGCGAGCGTTCGAGACCGTCTTCGAGGTGTACTTCAGCCTTCGTGGCCCGGAGTACAAGCTCAAAGACGGCGACGAGAGCGACATCGACGAGATGTGGCGAGAGATGCAAGAGCAGCTGCGCGAGGGCGAGGGCAAGGGCGCGGCAGGCGGCGGGATGGATCAGCTGACGCCCGAAGAGATCGCGCAGATGCTGATGAACGCCCTCATGAACGGCGATCAGGCGATGATGCGGGCACTGGCCAAGCAGGCCGTGCAGCGCTTTGCCGGCATGGAGCCTGGCCGACCGGTCGGTGGCACGTACTACCTGTACCGCACGCTGCGCAACCTCGACCTCGACAGCATGCTCGACAAGCTGATGGAGGCGAGCAGGGAGCAGGTGGGCGGCGAGCTCACCCAGCTCGAGGAGCGCCTCGAAAAGGACGAGTACAGCGATCGGATCGAGCAGTTCAAGAAAGAGATCGAAGCCGAGATCCGGCGCCGTCTCGTTGCCGATCGTGGTGCAGAGGCGATGGCCAAGACGCTGCGCAAGCCGTTGCCGGAAGACGTCGAGTTCATGCATGCGTCGCGCGACGAGATGCAGAACCTGAAGAAGTCGCTCGGCCCGCTCACCCGCAAGCTCGCCGCACGCCTGGCCCGCAAGCGCCGTCACGGCCGCAAGGGTCCGCTCGACTTTCGCAGCACCGTGCGCCACTCGCTGAGCTACGGCGGTGTGCCGGCCGAGCCGAAGTTCAAGTACCCCCGCCCGGCCAAGCCGGAGCTGATGGTCGTCGCCGACATCTCGGGCTCGGTTGCAGCGTTCGCCCGGTTCACACTGATGCTCGTGTATGCGATCCAGGGCCAGTTCTCGAAGGTCCGCTCGTTCGTGTTCATCGACGGCATCGACGAGGTCACGCCGTTCTTCAAGAACACCGAGGACGTGCAAGACGCTGTGCACCGAGTGAACACCGAGGCCGACGTGGTCTGGGTCGACGGCCACAGCGACTACGGCCATGCCTTCGAGGTGTTCTGGGAGCGCTACGGCAAGGACGTCGGCCCGAAGACCACGGTGCTGCTGTTGGGCGACGCTCGCAACAACTACCACGCGAGCCAGGCCTGGGTGGTGAAGGAGATCCGCCAGAAGGCACGTCACGTCTACTGGCTGAACCCAGAACCGAGGAGCTACTGGAACACCGGCGATTCGATCGTGGGTGAGTACGGCACGCATACCGATGGCGTGTACGAGGTGCGCAACCTGCGTCAGTTGGAGGCCTTCGTCGAGAAGCTCGCGTGAGCGAGCGGGCGCTCAGCTCGGTTGCTCCGGATCGTGTGAAAGCTGCGGCGGGCACACGTCGTTGGCTCGATGCCTCGGTTGCGTTCAACTTCCTCGCGATCGGCATCCTGCTCGCGTCCGTCCCTCGGTACGTGAAGGAAGAGCTCGGTGGTTCGAGTGCAGCCGTCGGGACCGCCACCACCATCTTCTTCGCGGCAGCGCTGCTGACCCGCCCGATCGTCGGCCGCGTGATGGATCGCATCGGTCGCCGCCCGTTCCTGGTGTGGCCGCTGCTGGCAATGGCGTTGCTTGCGGTCGGATTGGAGTTCGCGAACGCGGTGTGGGCGGTGATTCTGGTGCGCCTGCTGCAGGGTGCGTTCGGCAGCACGTACTACACGGCCTGCGCAGTCGTGGCGACCGACATGGCGCCACCGGTACAGCGGGCCTCTGCCGTTGCCCGGCTGAGCCTGATGATCTACCTCGGCTTTGCGTTCGGACCGTTCATCGGCGAGTTCCTGTTCGACCGCGGTACGCACTGGCCCTGGCTTGCGGCGGCTGCCCTCCACGGAGTCGCACTCCTCGCTTCGACTCGACTGCCCGAGACGCTGGGCGAACGAAGCGGACTCCAGGCGCCGCGGCCGTCGATGCGCCAACTCCAGCGGGTGGTGCTCCGGCCGGGTGTGGCGCAACTGTGTGCCGGGCTCGGCTACTCGTGCGTGGTGGCCTTCCTGCCGTCGTACTCGCGCGAGGTCGGCATCGGATCATCTGGCGCGTTGTTCTTCACCTACGCGTGCAGTGCGCTGCTCGTGCGCGTGTTCAGCGGACGCCTCGCTGATCGCTTCGGGTACGTGGCGGTGGCGATCCCAGGGCTGGCGGTGTTCGCGCTCGGTCATCTGTTGATGGCCGTGGCCTGGGCGACGTGGGTGCCATTTGTTGCGATCGCGATGCTCGGCATCGGCTTCGGGGCCGTGTTCCCGGCATTGACGGCGCTGGCTGTCGCTCGTGCACCGGACGAACACCGCGGCCAAGTACTCGGTGTGTTCTTGAGCTTCAACGACCTCGGCAACGCGATCGCCGGCCCGGCCGTCGGTTCGATCGCCGACGCGGCAGGATTCCGTTGGAGCTACGGCGTGCCGGCCATCGTCGCGACGTGCGGCCTGATCGTCGCGATCAGCTTGCGCGAACCGGGCACCGACGCCACCGCTGCCTGAGAGTCGGGTTGACGCCAGGTTCTACCCTGGCGCGATGGAACTGACGGATCGTGTCGTCGTGGTCACCGGCGCAGGGTCGGGCATCGGCGAGGCGATCGCCCGCGCCGCTCACGCAGAACGAGCGCGACACGTGGTCGTGGCCGACCTGCATCGTGATCAGGCCGAGCGGGTGGCAAGCGACATCGGCGGCACGGCGGTCGGTCTCGATGTTCGCGACGAAGCCGCTCTGGTTCGAATGACCGATGCGATCGAGGAGGAGCACGGGCCGATCGATCTCTTCGTGTCGAACGCCGGGTTCGTCACCTCGGCGGGTCTCGAGGATTCGAACGATGCGATCCAACGGATGTGGGAGGTGCACTGCATGGCGCACATCTACGCGGCCCGTGCGGTGCTCCCGTCGATGATCGCCCGAGGCGAGGGCTACCTGCTCAACACGGCATCGGCAGCGGGGCTGATCACTCAGATCGGCTCGATGGCGTACTCGATCACGAAGGCTGCGGCGGTATCGCTCGGCGAGTGGCTGGCGATCACGCATCATCACCAGGGCATCCGCGTGTCCGTCCTGTGCCCGCAGGCCGTGCGCACCAACATCGTCCAGAACAGCCCGGACTTCGAGAACGATCGAGATGGTGACGCGACCTTCGAGGGCGGCGTCGCCAGTGGTGACGGGGTGCTCGAACCGGACGACGTCGCCCGGATGTGCGTCGAAGCGATCCGCGACGAGCGGTTCCTCGTCCTGCCTCACCCCGAGGTGGCCACCTACGTCCAGCGCAAGGCCACCGATCGCGATCGCTGGCTCGCCGGCATGCGTCGCTTCCAGTCGGCGTTGCACCCGGACGGAGACCTGCCGGGGAACGCGATCGCCCCCAGGGTCTGACCCCGATCGGGCACAGGTCAGCCGGTGAGCAACACACCGAGCGACTCGATCATCGAGTCCACGTCGAGGTCGCGCGATGGCCACGCGTTCCGGGCGACGATGCGGTCGGCGGCCGCGGCGTGGTGGGGGGCCCACTGCCGATAGTGGACGCCGGTGTCGCCTGTGGGGTTGAACGCCATCAGCACGGCCATGGGGAGCACGGCGGCGATCTCGCTCTCCAGGCTCGGGTACGGGCCATGCATCGTGGGATACCGGCGAGATGCATGGCCGTTGATCTCGCGGATGCGGTCGAGGCCATCGCACAGGCTGTCGGCTGCGAGGAAGTGCACGGTGCCGACATGGGCCATCGTGATCGCCGACCGACATAGCAGGCATGGCTCGAGCGACGTGTACAGCACGTGGTCGGCGTAGTCGCCCATGTGCAGTTGTGCGAGCGCATCCATCTCGGCATGGGCGAGGCCGGTGTTGCGGAGCCGACCGGGCGGGGCGTCTGCCTCGCCGATGCGGTTCCGGCCCTCCGCCACGACCGCTCCCGACGGATCACAGATCACTGCACCCACCGGGAAGCTCCCGGCGCAATAGGCCTCCCAGGCGAGTTCGAGACATCGACGGAGCTGCGGCGGGAAGCTCACGATTCGAGCGCCTCGTGCAACAGCGCCTGCTCATCGCTGCCGAGTGGGATGCGCCCGATCGCCGCAGCACCGGCCGGGGTCATCTTCCTGGCGGTCTTGCGGAGCACCTCGATCAGCCGCGCTCGGTCGAGTCTGGTGGCCACCTCGGCCAGTTGGGTCTCGACGAAGGCCAGGCAGGCAGCATCCTCGATCGCCTGTGCCCCTTCGTCGACGGCCATGTTGTCGCGCCGGACGAGGGCTTGAACACGCGCGATCGTGGCCGTGTCGTAGCCCAGCTCGGCGAGAAGCGTCCCGGCGTCGTCGGCGTGTCGGCGACGTTGGTCGCGCTTCCACGCCAAGTAGCCAGCGCGGCCGGTGTCGTACGACGTGCGTGGGAGCTCCCAGCGCCTCAGGTGATGTGCCCGAGCGGCGAGCAACCAGGTCTCGGGGGCGTCGGGATGCAGGTCGACGACCCACTCGGCCGCAAGCGTTCCGTGCACCTGAGCGAGCGGCACCTCGTCGCCGCGCACGACGATGCGCGTCGGGTCGCCCGCGTTTGCTGCATCGATCGCCGCGACGGCAGCGGCGTAGCGCTCGTTCACCACGTCGAGACTAGGGGACCGTGGAACCGTCGAGATGTCGCATCAACAACGTGTCAAGGTCCGTTGGGTCATCGAGTCGATCACCGCCCCGAGTCGATCACCGCCCCGAGTCGATCACCGCCCCGAGTCGATCACCGCCGCCGATCACTGCTGGCGGGCTGTCGCTCAGATCAGACGGCGCACTCCGAGTCGCCGACTTCGGCGACGAACGGGCTGGTCTCGTCGAAGTCGCTGTAGTAGTCGGGGGCGTCGTCGAAGGTGGGGAACACATCGAGGTCCTTCAGGGTCTGGCCGATCGCATCGGCGCCGCCCGCCGCGATCCATCCAGCCACGGAAGCTCTCACCGGCGGTGCGCTCGTCGGCGAACTGCCGAACGACACGCACGACGGCCTGCGGTGCGGCCTTGGCAGGCAGGCGCGTCGCCTTCTCGCCGAAGTTGATCTGCTCCTGGCCGACGTAGCCGCCGAGCAGCATCTGGTAGCCGGGGGCCGAACGACCGTGGGCGCGCCGCTCGGCACCGAAGAACCCGATGTCGCTGGCGTGGTGCTGGCCGCAGCTGTTGGTGCAGCCGGAGATGTTGATCCGCACGCCGCCCACCTCGGCGAGGCCCTCTGCTTCGAGCGCATCACCGATTGCCTTGGCGAGACCGCGCGACTGGGTGACTGCGATGTTGCAGGTATCGGCGCCCGGGCAGGCCACGACGTCACGGGCCAGCTCGGCACCGGGACGGGCCATGCCGATCGCCTCGAGTCGTGCGTACAGGGTGGGCAACTGGCTCTCGGTGAGGCCGCGGAACACGACGTTCTGGCGGTTGCTGAGGCGCACGTCGGCACCCAGCTCGCGCTGGATGGAGGCCAGCGAGCGGAACTGCGATGCGGTGATGTCACCGAGCGCTGCATACGCAACAGCCGACACCGTGCCATTGGCGGCGCCGCGCACGACGCTGCTGGCGAGCCAGCGGGCGTAGGGATCGCGGGGCGTGAGGCTGACGGCGACGCCATGGCCGACCGCGGTCGATTCGACCGTCGTGCTCTTGCCGGCTGGTGCGTCGCCGAGCTTCGCCACGATCGCCGGGATGCCGCCGGGCCATGACGACGAGGCCGGCAGCGTGTGGCGGATCTTCACCACGCGGCGGCGCACCTCGTCGATGCCGAGTTGATCGACGACCCACTTGATGCGGGCGCGGAGCTTGTTGTCGCGGTTGCCGGTCTGTTCGAACACCCTCAGGATGGCCTCGATCGTGGGCAGCAGGTCCTCACGAGTGGTGAACTCCTCGAGCGCGAGGGCTGGGTGCGGGGTCGCGCCGAGACCGCCGGCGAGGTAGACGCGGAAACCTTGCTCGACCGTGCCGTCGTCGAGGGTGCGGGTGGTCGCGATCACCCCGGCGTCGTTGAACATCGCCTGACCGCAGTCGGTGCTGCAGCCCGAGAAGTTGATCTTGAACTTGCGCGGGAGTCGTTGGCCGAGCGGATTGCGCACGAAGTGTTCGAACGCGGCCTCGGCCCACGGGGTGACGTCGAGCACCTCGTGCGGGCACGCGCCTGCAAGGTGGCAGGCCATCACGTTGCGAACGGTGTCGCCGCACGCCTCGCGACTTGTGAGGCCGACCTTGGCGAGCTCGCGCATCACCTCGGGCACCTTGGTGAGCTCCACGTAGTGAACCTGCACGTTCTGGCGCGTCGTGATGTGGCCCCAGCCCCGCGAGTACTCCTCCGACAATCGACCCATGAGGTCGAGCTGGTCTGGCGTGATCGTGCCCGCAGGAAGCTTGATCCGCACCATCTGGTTGGTGCCGCCCTGGCGCTGGCCATAGACGCCGTTGTTGAGGCGCATCACGCGGAAGACGTCCTCAGGGATCTCACCTGCGAGGTACTGGCTGATGGCGCGTTCGAACCGTTCGATGTCGCGGTGCTGCTCGTCGATCAGATCACGTGCTGCCTGCACGACGGGGGTGATGCCCATACGAGCCTCCAGTGGGAACGGCGGGTCGATGTTGCCGATAAAGATGATCGGCTCGGTCAACAATACACGTCGGCGGGTCCGAGCGACAGGTGTGAACGCGCCGAGTGCTGCGTCGTCGGCTGCAGCTCGCGTTCTGTGGGTCGCATGACAACGGGCCGCTCGTCCCGAGGGCTAGCCTGGCCGACAGTCAACTTGCGCAGGAGTGCTCCAGTTCGCCGGTGGATGCGAGCGGTCGCGTGGCGCTGTTCGTCAACACCGGCGCGCACCTGGTGGTCGACGTCGTCGGCTGGTTCCCCGGCCCGTCGACGTCGAGCGCCGCTCTGGCCTGCACGGGCACGTTCGTCGACCCCCGTCAGACGAGGCAGCTTGCGTTGTCGAGCCAGGCGACAACCGGATGCGCTCTGTCAGAGGACAGCAACATCGTGTGCTGGCTCCGAGGAGGACTGACTCCGTATGTCTATGCCTCCGGTGTCGGATTCCCGATCTCTGGGACCCTCGTCGAGATCGCTCGTGCCCAGGGACAGGTGTGCGCGCTCAGAACCGACGGAAGTGTGGCGTGCTCCTATCCACAGTTCGGCGCGTTCGAGATCCCGCTGGGCGAGCCGATCGTGGACATCGTCGGGTTCGGAAACGATGCGGGTTTCTCCGCGATCGAGGCCGACGGTGATGTGTCGTGCTGGACTCCGATGGCGCCTCCGTCGCCGAACGACATCACGCACGTTCCGACGACTGGTCGAGCGAAGGGCTTCGTGCAGTTGTCGTTCCGATCAGGCCCGATCGCCGTCGTGACCGACGCCGGCACGGCCGACGTTCTCGTTCGGCAACCTGACAACCGATTTGCCGTCGCATGGACGAGCAGCGAAGCGGTCCCCGGTCGACCCTGGTCCACGGTGGTCCAGGCGCAGGCCGGCCCAGCCGGGGACATGTGTCTCGTTCTCGTCGACGGCAGGGCCACATGCGGGTCTTCGGGCGACCTCGCGCCAGACTTCGACGTCGTCTGGAACGACGGCGCCGTGCTGCGAGACGCGGGCGGGTCTGCCGCGCAGGATCGCGAGGTCCGAGGACGGAGTCTTCTCGGTGGCCCCGGCAGGTGTCGGCCCGATGGTCCCGTCGACGGGACGTCTTTCGGATTCGACCTGCCTCACCTCTGCCCATGCTGACGGATGGTGCTTCGCAGCATCGCCCTGAACCGAATCGATCGTGATCAGGGGCCGGGGTCCTCGCCGATCTCACGCAGCGCATCCCGGAGAGCCAGCCGGAGGCGGCGGGCGTGCTCGCCGGTCATGTGGGCGATCAGACCCTCGCCCGGCGCACCGACTTCTTCGACGGTGAGCACCACGCGGGGCTGGGCGTCGTCGTAGTCGTCGCTGATCGCCACGGCCCACGACAGCTGCTGCAGCTCGTCGTCGCTCTCGGGGAGGTCGGCGGTGGTGAAGGGGTAGTCGTCGATGGAGCGGCGCACCCGTCCAGCGTGCCAGACGCAGCGGCCTAGTGTCCCGCTCATGAGTGACAACCTCCGCCTCTGGACCAAGGCCCTCTACGGGTTCGACCACGTGGCTCGCCTGGCCGGCCCCGACGACTGGGACCGACCATCTCCGTGCGAGGGCTGGACCGCCAAACACGTCGCGGGTCATGTGCTCGCGATCCAGCGCTACTTCGAGGCGCTGATCAACGACGCCGAGGTGACGATGAACCCGATGGTCGATCCGGATCGTCATGCCGGCGACGATCCATACGCCGCCTGGGCCGCTGCGCGCGACGGGGTGCTCGCCGCTGTCGACCAGCCAGGAGCGCTGCGTCGTGTGGTGCAGAGCTGGAACGGTCCGAGTGCGGTGGACGACATGATCGGGTTCAACATCGCCGACACCACGGTGCACAGCTGGGATCTCGCTCGCGCTCTGGGCGTCGACGACCGTCTCGACCCCGACTGCGTGGCTCGAGCGCTCGGCAACGTCGAACCCATGGCGGCGCAGCTCCGCGCTGGCGGCATGTTCGGTGAGGCGGTCGCCGTCGCGGACGATGCCGATCTGCAGACCCGTCTGCTCGCCTTCACCGGCCGACGTCACTGAGGTCGTCGAACCGAGTGCCGTAGCGTCGTCGACTCGAGCGTCGGCTACATCCGCTGGTAGTTCGGCGCTTCTTTGGTGATCGTCACGTCGTGCGGATGGCTCTCGTTGCGGCCTGCCGTCGTCACCCGCATGAACCGGGCGCTGCTGCGAAGCGCGTCGAGCGTGCCTGCTCCGGCATAGCCCATGCCGCTGCGCAGGCCGCCGGCCAGCTGGTAGACCACATCGCCGAGCGTGCCGGCGTACGCCACCCGACCCTCGACGCCTTCGGGCACGAGCTTGCGGGTGGCAGCGCCCACCGCAGAGGTCTGGCCCGACGCGTAGCGGTCGGCGCCCAGGCCCTGCATCGCACCCATCGAGCCCATGCCGCGGTAGGTCTTGTAACGCCGACCCTCCATCAGCTCCATCTCGCCCGGGCTCTCGTCAGTGCCGGCCAACAACGAACCGAGCATCACGGTCGATGCACCAGCGGCGATCGCCTTCACGATGTCGCCCGAGTACGTGATGCCACCATCGGCGATCACGGGGATGTCGAGCTCGTTGGCACGTCGTGTCGTGAACCAGATCGCCGACAGCTGAGGCATGCCGGCGCCGCTGACGACGCGAGTCGTGCAGATCGAACCTGCGCCGACACCTACCTTCACCGCGTCGGCACCGGCAGCGTGGAGTGCCTCGACACCCTCTTCGGTGACGACGTTGCCGGCCACGACGGCCAGGTGCGGCCAGTTCGACTTGATCCGCTCGATCGCCTTCACCACACCGGCCGAATGACCGTGCGCGGTGTCGATCGCGATCGCGTCGACTGCCATCGCGTTCAGCGCATCGACTCGGTCCTCGAGATCGGCACCGACGCCGACTGCCGCTGCGCAGCGCAATCGGCCGGCACCGTCGCGTGTGGCGTTGGGGAAGTCCTGGCGCTTCTGGATGTCCTTCACCGTGATGAGTCCGCGCAGGAAGCCATCGCCATCGACGAGGGGCAGCTTCTCGATGCGGTACTTCTGCAGCACCTGCTTGGCCTGCTCGAGGGTCGTGCCGACCTCGGCGGTGACGAGCCCGTCGGACGTCATGAACTCTCTGCACCGGTCGGTCGTAGTCGGCTGGCTCGCAGAAGCGGATGTCGCGGTTGGTCAGGATGCCCACCAGGCGGCCGGCGTCGTCGGTGATCGGCACGCCACTGAAGTGGAATCGGTTCATCAGCGACTCGGCGTCGTGGAGGGTGGCACCGGCATGGAGGGTGACCGGGTCGGTGATCATGCCGCTCTGACTGCGCTTCACCTTCTGCACCTCGGCCGCCTGGTCGGCGATCGACAGGTTGCGATGGATGGTGCCGATGCCGCCTTCACGCGCCGATCGCGATCGCCATGCGTGCCTCGGTGACTTTGTCCATCGCCGCGGAGACGAGCGGAACGGCGAGCTCGATGTCGGCCGCGAAGCGAGCGGTGGTGTCGACCGAGTCGGGCAGCACGTTGCTGTAGCCCGGCACGATCACAACGTCGTCGAAGGTCAGTGCCTCGAAGCGATCGAAGAGTTGGTCGTTGCTCATGCGTGGGTCTCCTTCTGCGTCATCTGGGAATCGCGGACGGCGTGCGCAGTTCAGCGCACACCTGGGCGAGCGTGCCGATCACCAGGCGGTGCTCGGTGGCGTGCATCCGCTCCGCGAACGAGTCGAGGGTGTCGTCGAGCTCGATCTCCACAGCGGCTGCGGCCAGCACGGGCCCGACATCGACGCCTTCGTCGGGAACGAGGTGGACCATCACACCGGAGGCCGAACGAGTGCCGGCGACGTGCTCGTCGAAGGCACGCTCGATTGCATCCACGCCGGGCAGTTCACCGGGGAGTGCCGGGTGGAGGTTGATCACCATGCCGGGGAACCAACCGAGGAAGCTCATCGTGAGGATCCGCATCCAGCCGAGGAGCACCACGTGGTCGGGGGAGAAGCCGCTGACGACATCGGCCAGCCGGGCATCGTAGTCCGCTCGGGCCTCGCCGCCTCGACGTCCGACATGCACCGCGGGAACCCCGGCAGCATCCGCCCTCGCGAGCACACGCGCATCGGCCCTGTCGCTCACGACGGCGGCGACGACCGCAGCGATGGTACCGGCGGCGCAGGCTTCGAGGACCGCTTGGACGTTGGAGCCGTTCCCCGATGCCATCAGCACGAGGCGAGGCAAACGATCGGACGACTCCATGTGTCGACGCTATGCGCGCGTCCGGCGCACCCGCCGTCGCTTGAACGAAAAGTCCGCGCGAGACACCCCTCAAACCCCATCGCGATGAGAGATGAGCGTCGGTGGCGACCGCATCTCTCACCGAGCACTCACCGAACCCACCTGCGATGAGAGATGAGCGTCGGTGGCGGCCGCATCTCTCATCGCGGTGGGACTCCAGCGCTGTGGAGATACCTTCCCGACTCGCACCCCCGCAACTCGTTTCTTCGGGAGGGAAGTTCTATGGATCTGGCCATCAAGCAACTCTTGAGCTGGACGGCGGCGCACCACGATGTCGTCACCGACGCTGTGCTTCGCTCGCTCGGACTCTCGATCGAACAGCGCAAGCGCCTCGTGACATCGGGTGTCTTGGAGCGAGTGCTCGACGGCTCGTATCGATTTGCCGGCACGGGGGGTAGCGAGCTGTCCAGGTGTGTCGCAGCTTGTGCCAGGCCGGGCGGTCTGATCATCGCGGGACCCACTGCCGGACGGCTCTGGGGCCTCCGTCGGGTGTCTGGTGACCTTCGTGTCCATGTGATCGCCCCGCCTGCGAGCAACCCCTCGCTCGAAACGTGGCTGGTGCCGTACCGAACTGCGGCGATCGAACCGACAGATGTGATCGATCGAGATGACGGGATCCGAGTCACTTCAGCCGCACGCACCGCGGTCGACCTGATGAGGCACCTCTCAGCCGTCGACGTCCGGTCGGTCGTCGACCAGGTCGAGCACCGTGGCCTCGCCACCGCAGCGGAGATGCGTCGTGTCGCTGAACCGATCGCTACACCGGGTCGAGCCTGGGCTCGTCGGTTCCTGGAACTCCTTGACCGCCGAGCTGGCGGCGGTCCCGCCGAGTCACACTGGGAGTCGCGTGTGGCCGGAGCGCTGATCGACCGCGGGATCGATGGCATGACTCGCCAGCATTGGCTGGACGTGCCGCACTGGGGGCGGGTTCGCCTCGATCTCTGCATCGAACGCCTGAAGTGGGGCTTGGAGATCGATGGTTTCCCAGATCACTTCACCGAGGCAGGTTCGACGAGCGATACCGGACGTGACCTCGCCTGTGAGGCCATCGGATGGGACATCAGTCGAGTCACCACGCTCGCCCTCGAGGCCGACTTCGAGGAGCGAATGGAAGCGATCTGTCGGGTGATTCGACGCCGACAGATGGCAGCCCTCCGGCCGCCGCACGTGGCGTCATGAGAGATGCGGTCGCCACCGACGCTCATCTCTCATCGCGGATGTGGTCGGGTGCGGTCAGGGGACGAGGTTGACCTGTTTCGTGCCGGGAACCAGTTCACCGATGATCCAGGTGCGCTCGCCGATGGCCTCCTGCACCGCTCCCACATGTTCGGGCGCCACGATCAGCACCATGCCGATCCCCATGTTGAGCGTCCGGTAGAGCTCGCGGTCATCGAGGCCGGTGCACACGCTGCGCACGAGATCGAACAGCGGTGGCACGGGCCATGAGCCGAGGTGCACATCGGCAGACACGCCCTCGGGGAGGACACGAGGCAGGTTGTCGGGCAGCCCACCTCCGGTGATGTGGGCGAGTGCCTTCACCTTCTTCGACGCGAGCGCGGGCTTCAGAACATGTCAGATAGCTGCGGTGCGGCTCGAGCAGCGTCTCGCCGAGTGGACGTTCGAAGCCCGGGGGCGTGGAGTCCATCGGCAACCACGAGAACACCTTGCGCAGCAACGAGTACCCGTTGGTGTGAGGGCCAGTGGAGGCCACGCCGATCAGCACGTCGCCGGCCGCGACGTCGGTGGTGGGGAGGAGATCGGCTTTGTCGACCACGCCGACGAGCGTGCCGGCGATGTCGAACGCGCCCTCGGCATAGACGCCGGGCATCTCGGCGGTCTCGCCGCCGAGCAGCACACACCCGCTGGCCTCGCACGCCTCGGCCATGCCGGTGACGATCTCGGCAACATGCGCGGCATTCAGCTTGCTCGAGGCGATGTAGTCGAGGAAGAACAACGGCGTGGCGCCCTGCACCAACACGTCGTCGATGCAGTGGTTCACGATGTCCGTGCCCACACCGCGGTACTTGCCGAGCCGGGCGGCGAGCTCCACCTTCGTGCCCACGCCGTCGGTGCTGGCCACGAGTACCGGGTCGTCCATCGCCTTGATCGCTGCGCCGCTGAACGCTCCACCGAAGCTGCCCACGCCAGCGAGCACCGCCGGGGTGTGCGTGCGCTCGACCGCGGCCTTCATCCCCTCGACGGCGCGAGTGCCCTCGTCGATGTCGACGCCGGCAGCGGCATAGGACGACAGCGAAGCGGCCACGGCCCGCCAGCCGATGTCGCGCCGCACCTGCATGCCATCAAAGGAGATGCCGGCCATGCGGGCGTAGGCGGCGTTGCGGGCACCGGTGAGGTCGTCACCGAGGCCGGTGACGGCGAGCACTCGCCCTCCCGAGACCGTCGTGCCTTCTGTGCCGGCCAAGAACACGAGCGCATCGTCGGAGCTGTCGTCGAGACCGCTGATCGTCGCGCCGGTGACCGGCGCATCCGGGTAGCCGGGGGCAGCCGCCACCACGGAGCAGGCTGCTCCGGGGCGCACGACGACGTCCATCTCGTCGAGCCGGCCCTCGCAGCAGGCGAGCGCGAGTTCGGCCAGATCGGTCTGCAGGAGCGGCAGCACGGCTTGCGCCTCCGGGTCGCCGAAGCGGCAGTTGAACTCGAGCAGCTTCGGCCCGTCGGCTGTGAGCATCAACCCGGCGAACAGCACGCCCACATATGGCTCGCCCTTGGCGGCGAAATGGTCGAGCACGGGCTGCACGAACTGCTTGGTGAGCTCACCTGCGTCAAACGGGATCGGAGCCGGCGCATAGGCGCCCATGCCACCGGTGTTGGGGCCGCTGTCGCCTTCGAAGATGCGCTTGTGGTCCTGGGCGATCGGCAACGGCTTGGCTGTGCGGCCGTCGCACAGGGCGAGCAGGCTGCACTCCGGGCCGGTGAGGCGCTCCTCGAGCACGATCGCGCCCTGGGCGGCGAGCGTGCGGATCGCGGCGTCGGTCTCGGCGGGTGTGTCGGGCACGATCACGCCCTTGCCGCTGGCCAGACCGTCGAGCTTGACGACCACAGGGGCCTCGATCGACCGCCACCACTTGATTGCATCGTGGTGGTTGTCACTGCGGAAGAACCGTGGCGAGGCGAGACCGAGCTGCTGAGCAAGTGCCCGGGTGTAGCCCTTCGAGGTCTCGAGGCGCGCGAGCGAAGCCGTCGGACCGAAGCACGGCACACCGGCGGCTGCGCAAGCATCGGCGGTGCCGTCCGCGAGGGCCGACTCCGGGCCGACGATCACGAGCTCCATCTCGTTGTGCACGGTGGGGTCGAAGGCCGCTTCCGTCGTCACCTCGTGACCGTGCTGCTGGCATGCCCACGCGATCGCCGTCTCGCGGCCGCCCGAACCCACGACGAGCACGCGCATCAGGCGAGCACCCCTTCGAAACCCAGCTTGGGCTGGGCTTGGGTCACTTCGATCGGGTAGCTCCCGGTGAAGCAGCCGTTGCAGAAGCCGCCCATCTCATCGCCCGCGATCGCTCGCATCATCCCGTCGAGGGACAGGAACCCGAGCGAGTCGGCGCCGATGTGCCGGCGCATCTCCTCCACGCTCAGGCGAGCGGCCATCAGGTCGTCGTCGTGGCCCATGTCGACGCCGAAGTGGCAGGCATGGGTGATCGGCGGGCAAGTGATGAGCAGGTGCACCTCGGTCGCTCCTGCATCACGAATCATCTTCACGAGTGGCCCGGCTGTGGTGCCTCGCACGAGGGAGTCGTCGATCATCACCACCCGCTTGCCGATCAGGTTCTCGCTGAGGGCGTTGAACTTGAGCGCCACGCCGCGCTCGCGCAGGTCTTGAGTGGGTTCGATGAACGTCCGACCGATGTAGCGGTTCTTGATCAGTCCGTCGTTGTGCGGGATGCCGCTCGCCCGGCTGTAGCCGATCGCTGCGGGCACCGAGGAGTCGGGCACCGGGATCACGACATCGGCGTCGACTGCGTGCTCGATGGCGAGCTCTTCACCGAGGCGCTGACGCACGTGGTGCATGTTGCGGCCTGCCCACACGCTGTCGGGACGGCTGAAGTAGACGAACTCGAACGTGCATCGCGCCGATGAGGTGGCGGGCGCCAGGGCACGGCGACGGTGCAGTTCGGCGCCGCGGAGGGTGACGATCTCCCCAGGCTGCACTTCGTCGATGTCGACGCATCCGAGGGTGTTGAGTGCGCACGTCTCCGACGCGACGGCGTAGCCGCCGTGGGGCAGACGGCCGACGCTCATCGGGCGGAACCCCCAAGGGTCGCGCACCGCGATCACCCGATCGTTCACCAGCACCACGAGCGAGTAGGCACCCTTCCACGCGGGCAGGGTGCGCTCGAGGCGCTCCTCCCAGGTGCTGCCACCAGCGGCGGCGAGCATCAGCGTGAGCACCTCGGTGTCGCTCGTTGCGGTCAGGCCGAAGCCGCGGTTCAACAGTTCGTCGCGCAGTGCCGGCGCGTTCACCAGGTTGCCGTTGTGGGCGACGGACAGCGGTCCGTGCATCGTCTCCACGAGGAATGGCTGATGGTTGCGATAGGCGTTCGCTCCGGTGGTGCTGTAGCGGGTGTGGCCGATCGAGTGGTACCCGGTGAGCGGCGCCATCGTCTCGGGCGTGAACACGCTGTTCACCAGGCCGGAGTCCTTGTGCAGCCGCACCCGGTTGCCGTCGCTGACCGCAATGCCAGCGGCCTCCTGGCCACGATGCTGGAGTGCGAACAGACCGAAGAAGGTGAGCTGGGCGACGCCCTCGCCGTGCGGTGTGCTGACGCCGAAGATGCCGCACTCCTCCCGGGGCCGGTCGTCGATGCCGTGATTGTGGTCTGGGTTGGGGCCAGGGTTGTGGTCTGCGTTGACCGGGATGCTGCGCTTCATGCGGAATCCTCCGTGGATGCCGTCGTGGAACGCGCCGAACCGGGGCGGGCGCGTTCGAGATGGGGTGCGAGATTGCGGATGATGCGGTCGGCGATGGGGGTGGCGCCCGGCACGAAGCTGAGCCCGGTCAGCCGTTCGTAGGCGGAGGCGTAGCGGACGGATGCAGCCGCCACCACGTCGGCGGGGAGTGGTGGGGGAGTGCCATGGCCGTCGTAGCCGAGATCGATCAGTGCACGACGCACGAGCTCCTTGTCGAGGCTCTCGGGCTCCTCGCCTGCCGCGAGCCGCTGGTCATACGACTCGGCCACCCAGTACCGCGACGAATCCGGAGTGTGCACCTCGTCGATGAGCAGCAACTCACCGGTATCGACGGCGAGCCCGAACTCGTACTTGGTGTCGGCGAGGATCAGTCCGCCAGATGCCGCCGACTGCACGCCGCGTGCGAACACGGCGAGCGCCGCGGCCTGCACCTGCGCCCACAGTTCTGGCGCTACGAGGCCATGTGCCACGACCTCGGTGCAGCTGATCGGCTCGTCGTGCCCACCGTCAGGAGCCTTGGTGGTGGGCGTGACGATTGCGTGTGGCAGCGGCGTGTTCTTCAGCAATCCATCGGGGAAGTCGTAGCCATAGATGTGCCGGGCGCCATCGGTGTACTGCCGCCACAACGACGTGGACGTGACGCCGGTGATGTATCCGCGGACCACGACCTCGACGGGCAGTGGGTGTGCCGCGCGACCGATCGTCACGTTCGGGTCGGGGACCGCGAGCAAGTGGTTCGCCACGACGTCGCGCGTCTGGTCGAACCACCATGCGGCGAGCTGGTTGAGCACCTGGCCCTTGTGAGGCACGGATGCGATGATCCGGTCGAACGCCGACAGCCGATCGGTGGTGACGAACAGCCGCTCGGTGTGGGACAGCTCGTAGGACACCCTCACCTTGCCGGCTCGACGGTCGGGCAACGCAAGCTCGATGTCGTCGAGGCACTCGCGAATGTCGCCGGTGTCGCGAATGTCGCCGGTGTCCGACATCAGATCGACCTCGCCCGGTCGAGGCCGCGCTGGAACAGCTGCAGGCCGAGCCCGCCTCCTCCGCCACGCACGTGGTGTGGATGCTGTCGCGCGATCACGTGGTTCTCCGGGTGGGGCATCAGTCCGAGCACGGTGCCGGTGGGATCGCACACGCCTGCGATGTCGCTCGCCGATCCGTTCGGGTTGCGTCGGTAGCGCAGCGCCACCTGCCCCGCTTCTTCGAGCGCTTCGACGTCAGGGTGCACGTAGCGACCTTCGCCATGAGCGATCGGGCAGTCGATGGCCTCGATGTCCTGGGTCCACACGCACACGCTCTGTTGTGGTTCGAGTGTGACCCACTCGCACTGGAAGCTCCCGCTCGCGTTGTGGCCGAGGGCTCCTGGGAGCAACCCGGCGCGCACGAGGGTCTGGAATCCGTTGCAGATGCCGACCACCGGCCGACCGGCGGCGACGAACTCGCGGACCTGATCGCCGAAGCGATGCTCGAGCGAGACCGCGAACATCCGCCCCGCGCCGAGTGCGTCGGCATGGCTGAATCCACCGGCCACGACGAGCAGCTGGGCGGTGCGCAGCGGCGTGTCGTCGTCGGCGAGATCGACCAGGGAGGCGATGTGCGCATCGGCGCCGGCCAGCTCGAGCGCGAACACGGCATCATGGTCTCGGTTGGTGCCGGGCGCCTGCAGCACGAGGGCGCGGGGACGGCTCATCGTGCACCCCCGAACGACGTGGTGCCGAAGGCCATCGCAGCGTCGGCGAGCGACACCGTGCACGGTCCGATGACCAGCTGCGGGTCGGCCGTCACGGTGCCGAGGAGAAGCACGCCCTCGCCGAGCTGAGTGGCAAGCCATTCGTGATCGCCGGGTGCGAGCTCGACGACGAAGCGGCCGGTGCTCTCGGCGAAAAGGCGCCACGACGGCGTTCTCGTGAGGCAGCGACGTCACGTCCACACCGAGGCGCCCGCCGATCGCCATCTCCGCCAGAGCGACGGCGAGACCACCCTCGCTCAGGTCGTGGCACGAGCGGATTCGGCCCGAGAGGATCGCTGCGTGCAGACGCCGGTAGCGCACGGGAGCGGCGGGATCAGGCCCCGGCACCGTGCCGTCGGACGGGTCGTCGAACCCGCCGAGGACCGCACCCAGGTGGCTGCCTCCGAACTCGGGAAGCGTTGCGCCGATGAGCACCAGTTCATTGCCGGCAGCCTTGAGGTCGGGCGTGACGACCGCGTCCGCATCGGGCACGTGAGCGACGGCCGTGATCACGAGCGTGGGTGGAACGCTGTGACGTTCGCCGTCGGAGCCCGTGTACTCGTTGTTCAACGAGTCCTTGCCGCTGACGAACGGTGCTCGGTGGGCGATCGACGACTCGCAGATCGCCCCGACGGTCACGACCAGTTCGCCGAACGTGCTCGGCCGGCGCGGGTCTCCCCACGAGAAGTTGTCCATGATCGCCACCTGCGCCGGATCGGCCCCGACGGCCACGATGTTGCGCAGTGCCTCGTCGACCACGGCCGAGGCCATCCGCTCGGCGTCGGCCACGCCGTACCACGGGTTCACGCCGTGACCGATGGCGATGCCCACCGTTGCCGACGGCTCTGCCAGCACGACACCGTCGGCCGGCGCGTCGTTGCCGACGCCGACCAGCGGCCTCACCACGGTGGTGCCACGGATCTCGTGGTCATAGCGACGGATGATCGCCTCCTTCGAGGCGATGTTCGGATGCGCGAGCAGGGCCAGCAGCGATGCCGACGGATCAGTGCACGTGGGGATCGCACCGTTGCGGCGTGGCGACGGCAGCTCGGCGGGCATGCTGCGCTGCGGGCGACCGTCGTGCAAGAACGCGGTGTCGAGCTCGAGGACCACCTCCTCGCCGTGACGCACGCGCAGCGTGCCATCACCGGTGAACGTGCCGAGCACGGTGAGCTCCACCGCGTGACGTCGAGCGTGACGCTCGAGCTCGCCGATCGAAGCGGTGGGCACCGCGACCACCATGCGCTCCTGGGCCTCGCTCAGCCAGATCTCCCACGGCGACAGACCTGGGTACTTGAGCGGTGCGAGCGCGAGGTCGACATCGGCGCCGGTGTGTTCGGCCATCTCGCCGATTGCCGACGACAGCCCGCCGGCACCACAGTCGGTGATCGCCGACCAGCAGCCGCGGGCATCGCGGAGGAGGTCGATCAGCAGCTTCTCGGTGATCGGGTCGCCGATCTGAACGCTCGCCCCGGCGACGTCACCGGTGGTTGCATCCATCGTGGCGCTGGAGAACGTCGCGCCGCGCAGACCGTCCCGGCCGGTTCGGCCGCCGAGCACGACGACGAGGTCGCCCGGGTGCGGGCCGGCGGGCGGCGGCACGTCGAGGCCCACCCCGATGCAGCCACAGAAGACGAGCGGATTGGCGGTGTACCCGGGGTCGTAGAGCACGGCGCCCGCCACCGTGGGCAGCCCGATCTTGTTGCCGTAGTCAGCCACGCCGGCGACCACACCGTCGCGCACGAGTCGCGGATGGATCACCCCCGGCGGGAGTCGCTCGTGGGGCAGGTCGCTCGGGCCGAAGCAGAGGACGTCGGTGGTGGCGATCGGGTGGTGCGCCGCGCCCATCACGTCACGGATCACACCGCCGACGCCGGTGTTCGCGCCGCCGAACGGCTCGATCGCCGAAGGATGGTTGTGCGTCTCTGCCTTCACCGCGATCGTGGTGCCCGGCGAGAACGACACGATGCCGGCGTTGCCGACGAACGCGCTGCGGACGAACGGAGCATCGATTCGCTCGGTGGCGTCACGCAGTTGCGACAACAGCGACGGACGTTCGGTGCCGTCCGGCAGGATCGACGCGAGCCCGGAACGTCTTGTGGGCGCAGTGCTCGCTCCAGGTCTGGGCGAGTGTCTCGAGCTCCACGTCGGTCGGCGCCCTGCCGACCTTGTCGAACCAGTCGGCGATGGCGCGCAGCTCTGCCGGATCGAGGGCCATGCCTCGCTCGCGGTTGAGGGCGTCGAGCGCCTGGTCGTCGAGGCCGCGCACCTCGATGTGCTCGACTCGTGAGGGTGTCGTCGCATGGGCGAAGGCGGGCTCGATGGTGCCGAGCGCGACCCGCTCGATGACGGCGTTCGACAACAGGCGCGTCGCCAACCGCTCGCGTTCGTCGGTGTCCAGGCTGCGACCGCCGCTCGTGTGCACCACGTAGCGGCGACCGGTGGCCGCTGCATCGATGCCCAGGCCGAGTGTCTCGGCCACCTCGATCACGGTGGCGGCGACACTGTCGGTGACGCCCGGCAACAGTGCAGCTTCGATCACGGTGCCCGTCGCCGGATCGGCCGGTGGGCCCCAGGACCCGGCCTGCAGGTGAGGATCGACCAGCACTCCGGTCAGCTGCACACGCACTCGCGTGTCGAGCACGCCGGCAACGAAGTAGACGTCGGCGATGTCGATCGATGCCAGGTCGTCGAAGCCGAGGAGGTGGGCCGATGCCAGGAGCGCCGCACTGCGCGGGTCGGGGCCGAGGGTCTTCACCGTGAGGCGGTCGACCTCTCGCACACCTGCGTCTTGCACTCCCGCGAACATATGGCCGCCACCGCGGCGGTGGGTCTTGGATGAACGAAAAGTAAGATCACCCCTCTGTGACCCGCCTCATCTACGTCCGACACGGTGAATCCAACACCACGGTGGCCCGAGTGATCGGCGGTCCCCGCACCTGCACCGGTCTCTCACCGCTCGGTGTCCAGCAGTCGGAAGCTCTCCGCAACCGGTGGACATCGGCTCCGGACTTCAGCCCCGACCTGGTGATCGCCAGCCACTTCCCGCGTGCGCTTCAGACGGCCCAGATCGTGGCCGAAGCGTTCGGGAGCCCCGAGATCTTGATCGATGAAGGTTTCGGTGAACACGACCCGGGCGTGGAGTGCGACGGCATGACGATGGCGGATTTCATCGATCGCTGGGGCACCACGTCATGGGAGGAGGATCCGTTCGGAGTCACCTTTCCCGGTGGTGAGACCATCGCCGAGTTCCACTACCGGGTCGGTGCCGCGGTGCGCCGCGTGATCGACGAGCACTCGGGCAAGACCGTCCTCATCGCCTGTCACGGCGGTGTGATCGACACCGTGCTGCGGCAGGCTCTGAAGGCCGCCCCCACGGGCGCGTTCAACATCAACACGTTGAACACCTCGATCACCGAGCTCGAGCTCGTGCGGCCCAATCGCTGGTCGCTGCAGCGCTATGGCGACACGGCCCATCTCCGCGGGCTGCCGCCGGTCACCAACGTCGACTGACCGACCTGCCGCGCCCGCAGCCCTGCCGGACCGACCGGATCAGTCGGCCGGAGGACCTGGGAGCGGCTTGCCGGCAAGGTCCTTGCCGAGCATCACGAGCACACTCGCTTCGCCCAGGCCGTCGGTCGCTCCGGTGATCGGGGCCGGAGTCGGCATCCGCTCCACGGGGATCCCGCCCATCACCCGAGCCACGGAATCGGCCACGGCCTGTGCCTCGGGTTGCGCATAGATGCGGGTGACGTCGATGATCTCCTCCGGCCCTGCGCCGTTCGTTGGCTCGAGCATCGCGAAGCCGTACTCGGCGAGCGCCTCGGTGTACTTCGTGGCGGCACCCGGCACGTCGGCCGCATTCGCGACGATCACGACCGCACCCTGGTTCACGAACGCGAAGGTGGTGGTGGTCTCCGGCGGGATCGTGGTCGTGGTACTGGTGGTGGTGGTGCTGGTGGTGATGATGATGATCGTGGTCGGCGCCGCTGTCGTGGTCGCCGGTGCCGGGGCGACGAGGGGCGCGAGCGAGGTGACAGCCGCGGTGCCGGTGGTGTTGTCGTTGGTGTTGTCGTTGGTGTTGTCGGCGGAGGTGCACGACGTGGCAGCGAACGAGGCGAACCAGGCGAGGGCCGCGAAGGGCAGCACTGCCGTTCGACGACGGGGTGAGCGGCCGGACATCCCCGCCAGACTGCCCATTCCCGCGGCGTGGGACAAGTCATCTCGACGGGACGTTCGTGGGGACGCACTCGTACACTCGCCGCCATGGGGAAGCTGGAGAACCGCACGGCGGTCGTGGTGGGTGGACACAGCGGGTTCGGTGAGGCGATCAGCAGGCTGTTCGCCGCCGAGGGTGCGCACGTCGTGGTCGGCGCTCGCCGGCGTGACCTCGTGGACGAGGTTGCCGGCTCGGTCGGTGGCCTGGGGGTCACGTGCGACATCACCGACGATGCGCAGGTGCAGGCGTTGGTCGCCGCCGCCAACGAGACATACGGTGACATCCACATCGCGGTCAACTGCGCCGGCTATGAGCAGAGCACCTCGATTGCCGACCTCACACCCGACAAGCTCGAGGCGATGCATGCCGTGCAGCTCACGGGGGCCCTGTACTGCATGCGCCACTTCGGCAACGCGATGGCGGCCCACGGCACGGGTGGTGCCTTCCTCTCGCTGTCGTCGCTCACTGCGCAGAACCCTGCGCGCGGACTCGCCGCGTACGCATCGGCGAAGGCGGGCGTCGAGTACGCCACGAAGATCGCTGCCGTGGAGTACGGCGCGCAGCAGGTCCGTTTCAACACGATCGCTGCGTCGTTGATCGAGACGCCGATGACAGCACGCATCTTCCAGGTGGAACCGGCCATTGCAGCGCTCAACGAGATCACGCCGCTCGGTCGACCGGGTACGCCGGGCGACATCGCCAAGGCGGCGCTCTTCCTGTGTGGCCCCGACGGCGAGTACATCACCGGTCAGACCCTGTGCGTCGATGGTGGTGCCTCGCTGCTGATGCTGCCGACACCGCAGATGTACGCCGACGTCGCCCGCCGCTGGCAGGAGCAGCGGCAGGGGTGAGTGTCGCCCCGCCGTCGGCCACGTGATCGTGGTCGCGCCTGTTGCGCCGGCTGCGCATCTGCTGGGTGTGGTGGGCGAGCAGCTACGTTCCGGAACGCAACGCTTCGACCGGTTCGAGCCGGGTCGCTCGCAGTGCGGGGTAGGTCCCCGAGACGAGTCCCGTGAGCCCGCCGACGACCGGCGCAAGAAACGGGATCGCGGGATCGAGGACCGGCGTCCACTGCTGGAAGGCGCTCACGGCGACGATCGCGAGTGTGCCGAGGCTCGCGCCGACGATGCCACCGACGAAGCCGACGGTGGTGCTTTCGAGCAAGAACTGCTGACCGATGTGTCGGCGCGAGGCGCCGAGGGCTCGACGGAGTCCGATCTCGCCGGTGCGCTCGATCACGGACACCAGTGTGACGTTGGCGATCCCGATCGCACCGACGAGCAGCGAGACGCCTCCGAGGATGAGGAACAGCAGGTTGAGGTCGTTCTCCACCGCGTCGCGAACACGCTTTGGTTCGGGCGGGGCAGCGACTTTGAGGCTGCGGGGGTTGTCCGGTCGGAGCGCGATCGGGACCTGCTGGGCGATGAGGGAGGCGGCGCCGATTTCGGTCTCGACGATGACCATGCCGGGATTCGCGAGTCGGTAGTAGCGACGCGCCGTGCCTTCCGGGATGATCACCGCGCCGAGCAACTCGGGTTGGCGCGCGACGCCGTCGAGGATGCCGATCACCAGGTAGACGTCGTCGCCGATCCGGATCGCGGGCAACTGATCGACACGAGTGATCCCGAGCCGTGAGGCGGCGTTCGGGCCGAGGACGGCCACTCGTTCGTTGCGGTCGGAGTCGATCGCGTTGATGAGTGTCCCGGTGCGCAACTGAGCGCGCACGGCAGCGAACAGGCCCGGCGACGCGGCGCTGACGGTCAGCTTGAACGAGGTCGGGTTCTGCGGATCGCTCACCGGTGAGGAGGCGACGAGGCGGGAGCCGACCTCGAGCGTGCTGAGGTTGCCGACGGCGGCGACACCGTTCAGGCGCAACAGCCGCGTTGGCGCGTCCCATGGGAGCGCTTCGGTTGTCGTGGTGGTTGCGGACGGCTTTGGTGTGACGACGATCTCGGTCGCGGCGAGCTCATCGAATCTTCCGACGATCTGATTGCCGGCCGTCCTGGAGAGACCGAGCGTGGCGACGAGCGAGGCAAGCCCGATCACGGTGCCGAACACGGTCAGCACCGTGCGACCGGGGCGGGCGAACAGCCCCGCGGTTGCTTCGTTGATCAGATCCCTGATCGACATGCCAGAAGGCGCCACGAGTGAATCCCGTGCCGATCGTCCACTCCGCCGGAACGAGACCTTCATGCAGCGGCCTCGGTCAACTGCCCGTCGGTGATGCGGACCCTGCGTCTGGCCCGGTCGGCGACGTCGTGTTCGTGTGTGATCATCACGATCGTCATCCCTTGCTGGTTGAGGTCGGCGAACAGATCGAGCACAGAGGCGGTGGTTCCTGAATCGAGGTTCCCCGTCGGTTCGTCGCACAGCAGGAGACGCGGCGACCCGACAAGTGCACGAGCGATGGCGACCCGTTGGCGCTCGCCACCCGACAACCGGGTCG
This sequence comes from uncultured Acidimicrobiaceae bacterium, assembly GCA_963791635.1. Lineage (GTDB taxonomy): Bacteria > Actinomycetota > Acidimicrobiia > Acidimicrobiales > Ilumatobacteraceae > VFMC01. The sequence continues at coordinate 1,625,444 of CAWBTC010000005.1, read as the reverse complement.
GCATGAAGTCCGCACGATGACCGAGCCCGACCGTGTCGAGCGCGGCTGCCGCCCGAGCTCGCCGGTCTCGGATCGGTGCCAGTCGATAGACGTCCGCGAGCATCACGTTCTCGGTGACCGTGCGATGACCGAGGAGATGGAACGACTGGAACACGAAACCGATCCCCCGACTCCGAAGGCCAGCTCGTTGTCTGTCGCTGAGCCCGGCGACATCGATGCCCTCGAAGTGATACGAACCGGCAGTCTGGGTGTCGAGGCAACCCAGGATGTTCAGCAGGGTCGACTTCCCCGATCCCGACTGTCCGACGATTGCCACCCATTCGCCTTGGTTGACGTCGAGGTTCACGTCGACGAGCGCGTCGACGGGCGGTTCGGAGTCGAACCGCTTGCACACCGCCGTCATCGAGATGACAGGGCGAGGGGAGACGTCCTCATCAGCCACCGGAACCGCCGGTCGGTTCTGTGGACGTCTCCGTCGACGCGACACTGTCGACCGGCGCCGTGGCATCAGGCGTCGGCGATCCGCTGCCCCCTGGCTGGTCGACGCCGATCACGACCAGGTCTCCGACGTGGAGGTCCTTGTCGGGGGATGAGATCTCGACGAAGCCCGCTGCGGACAGGCCAGGGATCACGGTGACGAACTCGGTGACACCTCCCACGCTCCGTTGGATCCGCGACGAACCGTCAGCGGCCAGGGTCAGTGCACTGATCGGCACGGCGAGCACCGATGTGCCGCTCGACTCGACGGGGATCGTCAACCTCACCGATGCGCCGACCAGGTTCGCGGGAGGAGCCGCGACGTCGACGGCGACATAGACGTGGAAGCCGTCGACCCCGTTGGTCCCTGGGGCCGGTGCCACGAACGACACCACCCCCTCCGTCGCGATTGCGAGGGCAGGCTCGTCGAGCCGAACCGTCATGCCTGGCGACACCAGACCCACGTCAGAGAGTGCGAGACCGGCTTCGACGTGGACGACGGAATCCGTGACCGTCATCACGGAGCCAGTGACGGGATCGCCGATGACGACCAGCAGATCCGCGACCCGCACCGGGCCGGAGGAGACGAAGACCACCTCGTCGGCTGGGACCTGAACGCCGGCCCCACGGTTCACCAGGTCGGCCTCGCGTGCTGCCAGGGTCTCGATGTCGACACGCGTCTCGAGCGCATCGCGGGCGTTGGCGAGAATGGTGTCCGCTGCCGACGCGGCGGCCGCAGTGACGGAGATCTCCGCGCTCGCGTCGGCTGAAGCTGTCGTGGCCTCGTCGACCGATCGTTCGCCGGCAAGGCGCACCGTTTCCCTGTTCGCCCGCGCGATCGCCAGGTCGTTTTCTGCCGCAGTGATCTCGGTCGAGGTCGGCGGAGTCGGGTTCGTCAGGGTCGACAGCGCCAGTTCCTTGGCGGCGACGTCGGCGACGGCGAGATCGTTTGCCGCAGCGGCTTGTCCGCGGGCTTGGGCAAGGACACCCGCAGCGTCGGCCTGAGCCGATTCCGCAACGTCAACAGCCTGGACACCATTGGCGCGCACTGTGGCAGCGTTGCTCTGAGCACTCGCGAGTTCGGAGGTTGCGGCAGTGATCTGGGCCTCGGTCGCGAATGGGTCCGCCGTGAGCCCGTCGAGGATGGCCTGCTTCGCCGCGACATCAGCCGCCGCGACTGCATTGGCCGCCTGCGCTGCCGAGGTGGCGGCGACCGTTTGGTCGAGCGCAGCGTCGAAGACGGACTGTGCGTCGTTCACCGGCGCCAGGCCGGACGCTCGCACGACGATCTCGTTCGATCGAGCTGCTTGGAGGTCTGCTTCGGCTGCCCGGATCTGCGCCGGGGTGGCCGGCGCCGGTGGCCGCCCGGACTTCAGGAGGTCGACCAGGGCCTGCTTGGCCGACACGTCCAGACCGGCAAGGACGTTGGCGGCGTCGGCTTCTTGCTTGGCGCGGTCGAGAGCTCGGAGGCTCGCCGCGTAGCGACGCGCAGCGGACGTCTTCGCGGCCTGTGCTGTCGTCAGTCCAGCCTCAGCCGACGTGACCGCGTCGTTCGCGGTCGTGACATCGACCGATGCCACAGCCAGGTCGGCCTCGCGAGCGCGGATCGCGGTGAGCTGGTCGGTGGTCGCGGTGAATGGCGAGTACCCGGCTGCGAGGTACCAGGCCTCCACCCCTGCAGCAGTCTGCTCGTCATAGACGCCGTCTCTCGGGCCGGTGTCGAATCCGAGCCGGGAGAGGGCGTCTTCGAGTTGGCGAATGTCATCTCCACTCAATCCGGGCCCGAGGTCGCGCGACATCGGGCGATCACCCACCAACACGAAGAGCGGGCGGCCCGATGCACTTGCCGCGACATCGCCCTCGGCGAGCTCCGTTCCGGGCAGGGGCAACTCAGCGACGAGCCCGGCGGCCGGTTTCAGCGCCGAGGGCGGCACCGACAACTTCTGCGGAGAGCCGAATCGCCCTGTCCCACGAGTGACCACCTCACTCGACAGCACACGCTCCTCCACGGGCACGAGGATCAACGACGGTTCCGGTGCCGCCGTGCGGGACGCAGCCTCCGCCGGCGATGTGATCCTTGAACCGGCCGCGAATCCCGCCACCGACGCCGCAACGACTGCCCCAATCGCCGCTACGGCGAGCCTTCGACGCTCCATCAGCATCTCCTTCGCCCGAGTTGTCGTCTCCCGCACGAGAACGACACATGCCTCTTCTACACCCCGCAGCTGACTGCTCGCTGAATCTTTCCGCCCTACAGTCAGCTGACGTTCAGCATCGGGGTGCCATCGTCCGCGCTGAACCATCACGCACCGAAGCTGATCCGTGCTGAACCAATGCGTACTGAACCGACTCGTGCCGAACCAACACAAGGGGACTGATGATGATGCCGACGCCGACCGTGAACCGCCACCGCATCGCCTGGCTTGTCGTACTCCTCGCCGGTGCTGTCGTCGCCGGTTGCGGCGAGGACTCGTCGTCGTCAGCAGGTACGGATGGCAACCAGGCCAGTGATGCACCGGCGGAGTTCGGTCTCTCGTTCACCGAGCTCGCTGCCCGAATCGAAAAGACCGAGGGGCTCATCGCTGAGTGCATGACATCAGCGGGATTCCAGTATGTCGCTGTCGATTTCGAGTCGATCAAGACTGCGATGAACAGCGACCAGAGCGCCCCGGGCGTATCGGGTGACGACTACATCAAGCAGTACGGGCTCGGCATCACCACCCAGTTCGACAGCCCGATCGTCACCTTCGGCGCCGGACCGGAGAACACTGCATACTTCAACGGCCTCGCGCCGACTGATCAGGTTGCGTTCGAGCGGGCCCTGTGGGGCGAATCCATCGATTGGAACCACGCCCACGCCGTCGAAGCAGAGGACTTCTCCCAGGCCGGAGGCTGCACCCGCGCTGCCGCCGAACAGACGTACTCCGCCCAGGAGATCGCCTCCGAGTACGTCAACCCTGCCGACGTCCTCCTCCAACAGGACCCACGGATGATCGCCGCGATGACGGAGTGGTCCGACTGCATGCGCGAGGAGGGGTTCCAGTACGACGACCCCGACCAGGTCGAAGCGGACCTTCTCGAGCGCCTTGGCGCCGTCGTCCAGGGACAGGACCCGACGACCCTGGCTGGTCCGGCGCTCGACGCCCTGAAGGCATTGCAGGGAGAGGAGCTCGCCGTCGCCGACGTGCTCATCAGCTGCGAAGAGGACCACATCGAACCGGTCCAGGACGAGATCGAAGCCGAGCTGTACGGGGCACCGCAGCCCTGACGGCCGCGACGACGGTCGCCGCCCGCATGGCCGTCGTCGCGGTCCGTCACCCCGACCTGGCATCGACGGAGGGGTCCGACGACGGCCGTCGAGACCCATGTTCAAAACGACGTATCCTCTCGCCGGCTGACGGAACGTCGTGGTCGACCCGCTTCCTTGGGAGGGAATGGCATGAACAAGAAGACGGCACTCGCATTCGCCGCAGGCGGCATGGTCATGGCCATGGCGATACCAACGGTGGTCAGCGGCAACGCTCGACGAAACAGCGGCAGTCTGGCTGACCTGCAATCGTCGGAAACGCCCTACTTGGCACAGTTGAAGGGCTCGTCGGAGGTGGCGGGCGGCGATGTCGACGGCGTGGGCGCGGCGAGCATCTCCTTCGATGTCTTGGACCTGATCACCGACGCCCAGGTGTGCTGGGACCTGTCGTACAGCGGGATCGATGCGCCGCTTGCGGCGCACATCCATCGTGGGGTGGCCGGCGTCGACGGGCCGATCGTCGTCCCGCTCGGATCGGTCGGCGCGACATCGGCCACGGGCTGCGACGCCATCGACCCGGCACTCGCCACCGAGATCAAGGCCAACCCGGCGGGGTTCTACGTCAACGTCCACACCGGCGCCTTCAGCGCAGGTGCGCTTCGAGGACAGCTCTCGATCGGTCCGGCATCCGCCGGATCGACGCACTTCTTGCCGACCCCGCTGCGGGCGTACGACTCGCGCGAAGCTCCCGCGACGAAGATCGATGCTGGGACAACTCGAACGATCAGCCTCGCCACGGCGAAGGATCTCTCGGGCGCCAGCCTGATCGCCGTGCCACCCGGAGCAAACGCCGCGATCGTGACGCTCACGATCACCGAGACCACCGGCAGCGGTGGGTTCCTGAAGCTGTTCAGCGCCGCCAGCGTCGAGCCGCCGACGAGCAGCATCAACTGGTCCTCCGCAGGTCAGAACATCGCCGTGACGACGCAGGTCGCGGTCGACGCGTCCGGTCAGGTCAAGGTCACCGCCGGTGGAGCTTCGACGCACTTCATCATCGACGTGATCGGCTTCCTGTACTGAGTCTCGGTCCGCGCAAGCTCGCCGCCGGGATCGCCGGCCCTGCGAGTCCCGCCGGGCAACTCGGCCACGTCATCGTCGTCGGCGCCGGTTCGGCCGGCTGCGTCATCGCCGCGCGGTTGTCCGAGCGGCGCGATGTGCGCGTCACGTTGCTCGAGGCCGGCATCGACCACCACAGTGCCGACACACCCCCCGAGATCACCGGGCCGTCGTTCGTGGCTGCCAAAGACCTCCCCGGGCGGACGTGGCCGTCGCTGGTCGCGACCCGGGCCATCGGCCAAGAACCCCGGGTGTACACGCGAGGCCGTGGCATCGGTGGGTCCTCGGCGATCAATGCGATGATCGCACTGCGGGGCCTTCCGGCGGACTACGACGAATGGGCCAGCCGCTTCGGGTGTCAGGGCTGGGGTTGGCACGAGCTCCGACCGTGCTTCGAGCGAAGTGCGCTCGTGCTGCACCGGGCGCGGCGAGCCGAGTGGGGAGCGATCAACACCGCCATCGCCGCAGCAGTGCCGGCCTCGGCTGGAGGGGTGCTGCTCACCCGCGGCGTCGATGGGCGCCGCGTGTCCGTGAGCGATGCGTACCTCGAACCTGCGCGGATCCGCCCGAACCTCGAGGTCATCGGTGATGCGCTCGTCGACACGGTGCTGTTCGAACGACGTCGGGCAGTGGGAGTCCGGTTGGCCGACGGACGTGAGATCGACGCTGACACGGTCATCGTGTCAGCAGGGGCGATCCACTCGCCGGCCGTGCTCCTGCGGTCAGGGGTCGACACCCCCGGCGTCGGGGAGAACCTCCACGACCACCCGTCGTTCCCGATCGGCTTGATCCGCAAGGAACCGGCTGCGCTCGGCGCGCTCGCCGTTGCCACGGTCGCGACCCTGTCGTCGGGCATCGGCCCGCAGGGTGTCGACGACCTGCAGTTGCTCCCGCTCGAACATGTCGACGCGACGATGCCTGAGCTCGGGATGTTGATGGCGGCGATGATGCGTTCGCATTCGCGGGGCCGCGTCCGGTTGGCGTCCGACGATCCGTCGTCCGACCCTGTCGTCGAGTTCGACATGCTCTCCGACGATCGCGACAGCGCTCCGATGAACGCTGCGATCGATGCCGCCGAGCGGGCTCTCGCGCATCCAGCGTTCGCTGCCGTCGTCGACGTGGTGCCGTACGACCGATCGCCCGACGGCGTCCGTGCCGCACTGGGCGACTACGTGCACGCTGCCGGCACCTGCGCGATGGGCACCGTCGTGGACTCGACGTGCGGCGTGATCGGCTATGAGTCGTTGCTCGTGTGCGATGCGTCCGTGATGCCCCAGGTGCCGCGGGCCAACACCCACTGGCCCACGGTGGCTGTGGCTGAACGCCTGGCGCAGCTGCTCTGAACGGACCGTCGGGGTACGATCTGTGATGCTCGTTGCCGTGTCCCCGCGGGTCCATTCGTGAGCCGGGTCGACGACATCGGTGATCGCGACGGGTGGCGTTGCTGGCTGTGCGATCAACCGGTGGATCGCGACATGAACGTGAACGACCCTCGTGGGCCGAGTGTCGACAGCGTCACCACGAAGGCGAAGAGCAAGGCCGTGAACAAGGCCGGAAGCAAGGCCGGAAGCAAGGCCGGAAGCAAGGCAAAGGGAGCCGTGACCGAGCGTCTCGCTCACCGCTCGTGCAACACCCGCAAGGGCGCCGTCGCCCCGGTCGTGCCGTGGGCCGAGCACCTGTTCGTGGTCGATCCGGCGCCGATCATCGCCACCGTCGACACCCTCGAACGAAAGGGTGGTCGCGCCGTCGTCGCACGGTGTCCGAGCCGGCAGGACGCCGAGGGTGCGGCGATCTGGCTCGCTGATCGGATCTCGCGATTGAGCCCGGATGCGGGTCTTCGCGCCGAGGTCGACGCCGGCGGTGGCCAGTTCCTGGTGGTTCTTCGCGCCGGCTGAAACCCATCGTGCGGCGCGTCAGCAGAGGTCGAGGAGCTCCTGCAAGCTCTCTTGGAGCAGGTCGGTCATCAACCACAGATCGGGGACCAGCTCGCGGCATGCGATGAAGCCGAAGTCGAGGTTGCCGTTGTAGCTCTGCACCGTCATGTTCAGGCCCTGGCCATCTGCGAGAGCGCTCACGGGGTAGAAGTGCTCGAGCTTGGCGCCGGCCGAGTACAGCGGAGTGCTCGGGCCTGGCACGTTCGAGATGATCAGGTTGAACGGCGGGTTCATCCGGTCGGCGATGCGCAAGCGGCTGTACATCCTCATCGCCCGTGCGGCCACGGCCGGCGGGGCGAACTGGGTGAAGTCCTGCAGCGTCTCGGCCGGGATCGCGGCGAAGCTCTCCTTCGCAGCGGTCATGCTCTGCTGCACGCGACGGAGCCGCTTGTGCGGATCGGCTTCGTTGGTGGCGAGATCGGCCAGCAGTGCGGACACGCGGTTCTGGTAGGCGTCGGTCTCCGATCCACTGCGCACACTGACGGGCACCATCGCGATCAGGCTCTCCTCGGGCAGACAGTCGTGCTTCGCGAGGTAGCGACGCAGGGTGCCACTGCACAGCGTCATCACGACGTCGTTGAAGGTGCAGCCGAACGCTCGGCGTACCTTCTTGGCGTCCTCGAGCGAGACCGTGGTGTATGCGAAGCGTCGATGTGCAGTGATCGCCTGGTTCCACGGCGTGCGTGGCGCCTGCGTGGGCGGCAGCGATGGTGCCTTGTCGTCGTCGCGTCCGTGCTGCGAGCGCAGCCGCTGACGCATCAGGTTGCCCACGGGCCCCGGCATCGGCTGTGCGATCAGGTCGGCGAGGGCTCGCAACCCTCCGGAGCGCGACATCGCGGCGAGCTCGCGCATGGAACGGACGCTGAGGCGCACGAACTTCTCGGGGCGCTTGATGTACTCGACCATCGTGATCCGCAGGAGCTCCTCATCGCTCGGCACCGCGTCGGGTACCCACGGCGCCGGCTCACCAACGGGGCGGAACTCCGGGTCGGTGTCGAGGATCGCTGCGAGCATCTGCGCGCCGGCTGCGCCGTCGATCGCGGCGTGATGCACTTTCGTGAGCTGAGCGATCAGGCGCCCGTCGTCGACGCCCTCGATCACGTACAGCTCCCACAGCGGTCGGCTTCGGTCGAGCGGCCTCGCGACGATGCGGCTCACCACGTCGGCGAGCTGCGCTGGGGTACCCGGCGGAGGCACGGCATGGTGGCGCACATGGAAGTCGATGTCGAAGTCGGGATCCTCGATCCAGTAGGGCAGATCGAGACCGAGCGGTACCTCGACCAGCCGTCTCCGGAACGGGGCCAACTGGTCCATGCGTTCGAGGATGATCCGCTTCGTAGCATCCAGGCCGGCTCCGCCGGGCACGCCGGTGGGGTCGTAGATGTTCATCGACGACACATGGCCGAACACCGCCGCCGTCTCCATGTTCAGGAAGCTGACATCGATCCCGCTCAGTTGCTTCATGGACGAACTGTACGACGTGGTGCAGGTGACCCCGTCAACCGATGTGCCCAGCGGGGTGGGTGTTCAGCGAGCGTTCTCGGCCAGCGGGAAGATGCTCGGCCAGTCCGACGCCTCGGCCAACAGGGCCTCGCGAGCATCCGGCGACATCGGTTCGTACCCCTGGGCGGCGGCGAGCACGGTGGGCAGGATGGTGATGTCGCCCGGGGTGCAGAACGCGTGCACGCCCGGCGTGGAGAGCGTGAAGTCCACGGCGCGCTGGAGCCGCTCGGCATCGGTGAACGGCTCGTACCAGGGGTTGGCGGTCTTGTCCCGATCGCCCCACGGCCGCCAGGCACCGGCTTTGATCGCCATCACCGCCAGATCTCGGCGGGATGCCTCGTCGAGCAGTGCGGCGAGATCGGCGGCGTACTGCGGTTCGGCCACCGCTCGCGGGTACACCGGCAGCATCACCGAGTCGAGGTCGTAACGCTTCACCGCCTCGAGCTGCGCAGCCGCCGTGCCGAGATCGTGGCCGGTGATGCCGACGAAGCGCATCAGACCTTCATCGCGAGCGCGCAGGATCGCCTCGAACGCACCGGCGCGGGTCTCGAGGTCGTCGAGGCTCACCACGCCGTGCACCTGGTAGAGGTCGAAGGAGTCGCAGCCGAGTCGGGTGAGCGAGTTCTCCAGCTCGGCGCGCACACCGTCGGGGTTCTTGCGGCCGGTCTTCTCGCCGACAAACAGGCGGTTGCGGTTCGCGGCGATCAACGGACCGGCGACGGTCTCGGCGTGACCGTAGGACGGGGCGATGTCGACGTGGTTCACGCCGGCGTCGAGTGCGAGTTGGAACGCTCGCGCCGTGGCCTCCTCGTCGGTGTTCCAGAACATCGCGCCGCCGAGGATCGCGAGCGATGAGTGGTGTTCGGTGCGGCCGAGTCGGCGTGTCTGCAGAGCCATGGGGCCGACTGTAGATCCGAGAACCTCGTTCCGCTCGGGTGGTGCGGGCATCGGGACCAAATGCCGTAGTGATGGGCCGGGGTCGTGGGCACTGTGGGGTCATGACCGACACCCCCATCACCTCCGACGACGAACGTGCCTGGACCGACGAACTCCCTGAGGACGACACCGATCGCATCGACGAGCGAGTGCTGTCCGAAGCGAGCGAGGCCGATGCCATCGATCAGCGCCGAGCTGCGCCCCTCGACGACCCTTCCGACGATCGCTGAACCCATCGAGCACGAGGTTCACCGATGTGTCCGGCATCACGCTCGGGTCGACGTGGGGTCGTGGCCAGTCAGGCGGTGCGTCAGGCGTCCCGTCAGGCGTCCTGTCACGTATCGGCGTGACGGAGGTAGACGAACCAGTAGGTGGCACCAACGAGTACGGCGCCGCCGATGATGTTGCCGATGATCACCGGCACGAGGTTGTCGACGACGCAGCTGGACCACGACAGATCCGGCGACGCAGGAAGCTGCGTCGGTTGCGCGGCTGTCGTTCGATGGAACAAGGCCGCGGGGATGAGGTACATGTTCGCGATGCTGTGCTCGAAGCCGCCGGCGACGAACGCGCTGACCGGCAGGATCACCACGAGCACGCGATCGGTGACCGAACGGGCCGACAGCGTCATCCACACAGCCAGGCAGACGAGAACGTTGGCGACCACCCCGGAGACCAATGCCTTGTCGGCGTCGAGCGAGGTCTTTGCGGCAGCGATCGCCACTGCGCGCCGACCGACGGCGCCGTCGGAGCCATCGAGGGCGCCAGAGGCGTTCACCATGAACGCCAGCGTGACCGCGCCGACGGCGTTCCCGAGCAGCACGATCGTCCAGTTCCTGGCCAGGGCCCGAAGGCGGACCCGCCTGCTGGCGACGGCCATCACGAGCAAGGCGTTGCCCGTGAACAATTCGGCACCGCCCACGACGACGAGCACCAGACCGAGGGAGAACACGACACCGCCGAGGATCCGTGCCGTGGCGAAGGACATGTCGGGATCCGAGGTCGCCACCGTGGAGTACATCGCTCCGAAGCCGATGAACGCGCCGGCCAACACCGACAGCGCGATGAGCCGACCGAGGGGGAGCGCTGCCTTCGCTGCACCGGCGTCCTCGGCCCGGCGGGCCATGGCCGCCGGCAGCAGCGCGTCGAGGTTCATCGAGGCCGGCGCGCTCGGCGCCTCAGCCGGCGTGATGGTCGCACGCCGCTCGTCACCCATGGCCGCGACCGGTCAGAGCGGGTCGTCCAGCGATGGCGTGCCTGCGAGCGGCCAGGCACTGTGGTCGGTGACGTGGAAGCGTCGTCCCGAGACCTCCGAGGCATCGATCCGGACGAAGTCGAACTTGGGTGACGAGTTCCACGGGAACAACGGGAGGCGTTCGGCTCGGTCCTTGTCGAGCCATCCCTCGATCTCGACCGCAGTGCCCTTCACGACCACGCTCCATGCCTCGCCTGCGTCGCCGTCGTACCCGTCGATCTCGAAGGCCACGCCCTGGCCCAACACTGCAGCGGCGAGCTTCGTGCCGGCCGCAGTACGGAACACGATGGCGTCATCATCGACGACGTAGTTGATCGGGAAGATGTCGGGGTGGTTGGCGATCGAGACCGCGAGTCTGCCGACCTCGTTGTTGCGCAGCATCTCCCAGCAGTCGTCGAGACTGAGGATCAGTGTGCCGGTGTAGGGGTCGAGTGTGGTCTCGGCAGCTCCAGTGACATCCATCGTTCCTCCGTTGTGGTCGGCAATCCTGATCAGCATTCGTGGTCGGCATTCCTGTCCGAGATCGATGACCGACATCGGTCACCGGTTCGCTTGTGCAATCGTGCGCCCCCGGGAGCACACGGGGCAGGGGCCGAGGGGAGGTGGATCCGGGACCTCCGACCCTGGTGCAGCTGCGATACTGCGGACATGAGCGCGCTTCGCCGAACCGACGGATACGAACTCGGGCTCCACGAGTTGGGCGACGGTTGCCATGCCTACCTCCAGCCCGACGGTGGATGGGGATGGAGCAATGCGGGCCTCGTGGTGTGTGACGGCGCGTCGGTGCTGGTCGACACCTTGTTCGATCTCCACCTGACTCGGCAGATGCTCGAATCGATGGCGTCGATCAGCCGCACGGCACCGATCGCAACGCTGGTGAACACCCATGCCAACGGCGATCACTGCTATGGCAACCAGTTGGTCGGTCAGGCCGAGATCATCGCCTCGGTCGCCACTGCACACGAAATGACCGAGGTGCCTCCGGCAATGCTCGCCGCGCTCAACGGCGCACCCGGTGAGGTGGGCGAACTGTTCCGCTCGTTCTTCGGTGCGTTCGATTTCACCGACATCGACATGACGTTGCCCACGCGTACGTTCGAGAAGCGCCTCGACCTCGAGGTGGGCGGACGCGCGATCGAGTTGATCGAGGTCGGCCCAGCGCACACCAGAGGTGACACCATCGTCGTCGTGCCAGACGCGAAGGTCGCCTACACCGGCGACATCTTGTTCATCGGAGGCACGCCGATCGTGTGGGCGGGTCCTCTGTCGAACTGGGTAGCGGCATGCGATCTCATGCTCGGCATGGATCTCGAGACGGTGGTGCCCGGCCACGGACCGCTCACCGACAAAGGTGGTATCGCCCAGGTGCGCGACTACCTCGCATACGTCGACAGCGAGGCGACCGCTCGGCAGCACGCCGGCCTCGATGCGTGGGATGCGGCGCAGGAGATCGCCCGGGAGATCGGTGCCGATCCGTCGTTCGAGGGGTGGGGTGAGTTCGGTCGCATCGCGGTCAACGTGGAGACCGTGTATCGCAGTCTCGACCCAACCCACAGCACACCCGACGTGGTCGAACAGTTCCGGCGGATGGCCCGCATCGAGGCCGGTGCGCACGGCTGACCGGTCGTGTGCCGGCGCGACCGACTCGATCTGCTCGACCTGCCCGGCTCCGATGATCCGGTCGTGTCGATGACCTCGCCGACACATGATCTCGTGGTGGTCGGCGATGGTCCGGCAGCCCGTGCGCTCGGCGCAGCGTGTCATCGGGCTGGTCTCGACGTCGTGCTCGTGGGCCCCGATCACGCCTGGACATCGATCTATGGTGCGTGGATCGACGAGGTCGCCGGCCATCGTGGGGCGTTCGCGATCGAGTCGGCCGTCGACGTCGTCACGACCGAGCGCCGACGATTGGACCGCGCATATGGCGTGCTCCACAACCAACGGCTGCGCACCTCGCTCGATGTGGCATCGCGGTGCGTCGACACCGTCGCCGATGTTCGCCACCACCTGTGGGGCGCAGCGGTGCACACCACTGGTGGCACGAAGCTGACGGCGCGGCTCGTGATCGACGCCTCCGGCGCGGGCGGAGCGGTGTTGGAGCGCACCGCCGGTCGCCACCGGACCTCGTACCAGACCGCGTACGGGCTCGTCCTCCCCGAGCGTCCCGACGTGGGTGGTGACGGCGCGGTGCTCATGGACTGGCGGCGTCCGGGTCCGACGTCGAGTCCGGGTGCGGCTTCGGGAGCGGCTGCGGCTTCGGGAGCGGCTGCGGTCGAGCCGACCTTCCTGTACGTGCTCGAGTTGGGTGCCGGCCGCTGGTTGGTGGAGGAGACGTCGCTCGCTCGGCGCACGCCGATGACTGCCACGGAGTTGCGGGCCCGGCTGGCGGCGCGCCTCGGGCACGACCACACCAATCGGGCCGAGCACGTGGAGCAGGTGTCGATCCCGATGCGAACGGGGGTACCCGATCGCCTGCAGCCCACCGTCGGCTTCGGGGCAGCGGCCGGCTATGTGCATCCCGCGACCGGCTACTCGGTCAGTGCTTCGTTGCGAGCCGCAGGCCGCGTGGCGCAGGCGATCGCTGCCGTGCTCGCCGGCGATGGTGACCCGGCGCAGACGTCACTGCAGGTGTGGAACTCGGTCTGGCCGACAGAGCAGCGACGCGTCCGTGCGCTGCACGACTACGGGCTCGGCGCGCTCTTGAGGCTCGGTGACGCCGATCTCCGGGAGTTCTTCGGCGCGTTCTTCTCGCTGCCCACCGACGTGTGGTCGCCGTACCTGCGGGTCGACGCAACCGCCGCGGAGGTGAGCCGCACGATGCGCGCAGTGTTCAGCCGGGTGCCGTGGTCGCTGCGTCGCCGGCTGGCGACGGGGAGTCCTGCCGCGTTCGCTCGCCTGGTTCGCTGACGGCCAGATCGCCAGCCAGATCGCCAGCCCGATCGCCAGCCGAACCGGCCGCGGCGAGACCGCTGAGGTCCCTCCGACGTTGGCGGATGCTGTGCCGCACGGCGAGCACCCATCCCACTGCGACGCACACGGAGAAGATCCACCACTGGAACATGTACGACAGATGTGAACCCTCGCCCAACTCTGGATCGGGGAGCGGGATCGGCGGCCGGCCCTGATCCGGCTCGGCGGCGAGGAGGTCCACGTACACGGCGAGCACGGGTCCGGGGAGCTGCTGCGCGAGCCGCGGGATGTCGACGCGGAACAACTCGGTCAAGTCACCTGCACCCTCGGTGAGCCCGCCGAGCGAGCGTTCCTGGGTCTCGCGCAGGCGGCCGGTCACCGTCAACACGCCCTCCGCAGGCATCGGCACGTCGATGGTGTCGGGCACGAAACCGCGGTTGATCAGGACCAGCCGACCATCGGCGAGCTCCATCGGGGTCACGACGTTCACTCCGGCGGCACCGGCTTGCGAGCGGTTGACGATCAGCACCTGCTCGTCCGGGAGATAAGTACCTGTCACCGTGACCGTGCGCCATTGCACGTCGCCGGGATCGGTGTCATCGGCGACGACATCATCGATCGGAACGACCGGCTCCTTTGAGCGGTCGCGGACCTCGGAGTTGAACTCCCGACGATCCTCGAGTCGGTGCTTTTGCCAGAAGCCGAGGTTCACCATCGCAACGATCGTCGCGATCACGAGCACGTGGAACGCGATCCACTTCGGTTTGAACAAGAACCGATACATCGGTCAGGTTCGATCCCACAACATGTGATGGCCGACGTCGGCCTGCAGCACCGCTTGGGCCGGAGTGCGTCGATCGATGTGGCCGATGAGGCCCTTGTAGACGCCGAAGCCGCACAGCTCTTGCAACTCTGGCGAGAAGGTCCGCACGAGGTCGAGTGACAGACCGAGCTGCTGGTTCTCCTGCTGGCGGATCCAGCCGGCGCAGTAGTTCATCGCGATGCCCATCCGACGCTGATCGGTCACGTTGGCTCCGCCGCCGTGCCACAGCGAGCCGTGCCACACGAGGATGCTGCCGGCCGGCATCTCGGCACAGACGCTGTCGTAGTGCCGACCGAACTCGGGGGAGCGGTCTGCGAGATGGCTGCCAGGGATGATCCGGGTCGCGCCGTTGGCCTCGGTGAAATCGGTGATCGCCCACATGCTGTTCGCAGTGATCGCCCGATGTGGCTTGGGCAGCGGCATCACCTGGTCGTCAGCGTGGATCGGCTGCGCCGATTCGCCCGGTCCGATCGTGATGCTCGAGAGGCTGCTCACCAGTGGGCCGTCACCCATCAGGTGATGCATCAGCGAGAGCACCACGGGATGTACGGGGATCTGCTGGTACAACTCGCCGTGGGCGAGCAGGTTGTACACCCGGTGCGTGGAGTGCCCCTCGAAGCCGTTGGTACCAGGGCTGATTCCGAGCTCGTGTTCGAGCCGGAGGATGTCGGCGTGCAGGGAGGCGGCAGTGCGGCCATCGAACGCGTCGAGGACGATGGTGTAACCGTCGCGATCGAGGTTCGCCTGGTGTTCGGTGAAGGCGGCATCGGCGAGCGGGGTGCTCATGGACGCGACGCTACTGTCGCCCCGTGTCCGATCAGCACCCACCCCGCCTCGAACGATCCATGGCACTCGTCACGGGTGCCGGAAGTGAAGGTGGCATCGGCTTCGCCGCCGCTCGCCGCCTCGCCCGCTCGGGTCACCACGTGGTGCTGGTCGCGACGAGCGATCGCGTCCACGATCGAGCCGCCGAACTGGCGGCCGAGGGCTGCTCGGCCGAGGGTCGGGTCTGTGATCTGCGCGACGAGGCGGGCGTCGACGCGCTCGTGTCGTCGTTGACGGTGTTCGGCCGGATCGACGTGTTGGTCAACAACGCCGGCATGACGTCGGTGGGTGCCGGCGTCGATGCTGCCGAGTTGGTGGAAGAGCTCACGCTGGTCCAGTGGAACGACACGATCGCTCGGAACCTCACGACGGCCTTCCTCGTGTGTCGAGCCGTCGTGCCGGCGATGCGTGCGCAGGGGTACGGGCGGATCGTGAACGTCGCGTCCACCACTGGACCGGTGTCTGCGTTCGAACGGGCTGGCGCGTATGCAGCCGCGAAGGCCGGCATGGTCGGCCTCACACGAGCTCTCTCACTCGAGGTGGCCACGGCCGGCATCACCGTGAACGCGATCGCCCCGGGCTGGATCGACACGCCGTCGGCGACCGATGATGAGCGCCGCGCAGGCGTCGCGTCACCGATCGGTCGCAGCGGCACGGCCGACGAAGTGGCCGCCGCGATCGAGTTCCTCGCCTCTCGCGACGCGTCGTACATCACCGGCACCGTGCTGCTGGTCGATGGCGGGAACCACGTCGTGGAAGACCTCGCCAACCGCTGATCCGGACCCGCGGCGTGGTGGGGTCGCAGTCGGGGCGCCGCGCCTGGGCGAGTCAGCGGCGAATCGCTGCCTCGATGAGGGTGAGGCGGTGCTCGAGATCGCCGGGGGAGCGTTCGATGAACTCACGAACGAGCGTGGCAACCGGCCGGCCGAGGCACACGGTCATCGTGCGACGCACACCCCAGATGGTGTCGAGGAAGCGACGGGCGGCGACCGCATCCGCGCCCTGCGTCACCGTCACCACCAGCTCGGTGATGCCGCCCGCCGAGGCGTCGTTGATGTCACTGATCGGGGGTGGCTCCTCGCGGTACTCCGGTGTCGGAGTGCGCCCCGGGGGGCCAGTCGAACGACGGGCTCGATCGATCCTCGAGACGATCGTCTCGGCGATCGCCGATGCAGAGGCGTCCGGTGGGAGGTCGCTGATCACCAGCTGCACATGGTTGCGTGGCGATCGTCCGTCGTGGCCCTCGCTGATGCGAGCGGTCAACACGAGCCCCACCTCGAGACCTGCCGTGAACGCGTCGCGGTTTCCATCGACGATGCAGCCAGTGGGGAACATCGGCAACCCGACCGTTGCGGCGATGCCCGCGTCGTCCAGCGACGAACAATTGCGAATCGCCTCCACCACGCGTCGCGGGTCGAGCGGCGGGCGTCGCCCGCCCACGTGCGTGTCTCCGTTGATCAGCAGGATCGGCACCGGACCGATCTCACCCCGTTCGGCGCTGAGTGCCGCCTGGCCGAGCGGCGTGAGTCGGCACTCGGTGTAGCGAGGTGCTGCAGGACCGAAGTCGGGTGAGCCGTAGTTCCCGTGGAAGTCGATCAGCGGGAGATGGACCGAGTAGGGGCGGGCGAGGTCGAGCAGGGGTTCATACGCGACCCGCGGCCCGAAGCCGGTCTGTTCGTGCAGCATCTCGAGTACCCGTTGCGTGTTCAGGTGCGCAGCGTCACAGACAGCGCCGGATCGCTCGCACGCCTCCAGGATCGCGATGTCGACCATGCCGAGGCCTGTCGCCGATGTCATTCCGCCCACCGAGTGGGATGACAGTTGACGGAGCAGCCGGACGGGAGTGTGACGGTGACGGCGTGCTCCAGGTGCTCGCGATAGGTCGTGTCGTCGATGAACCTCACGACGATGTCGATGACACCGAACGGCGTATGTGCCTTCCACCCCCAGCCCCAGGCGAGCGGCGTGGAGTGAGTCAGCCGGCGGCGCCCGACGCGTCGATCGACCGATGCATCCAGTTCGATCAGGGCGTCGATGAGCTGTGCACGTCGGTCGCATGACGCGTCCACGACGAGGTCGAGGTCGTTCGGCTCCACCTGCTCGCCGGCCAGCGCGCGTGAAGTCGATCCCACGACCACGAACCGACACCCGTGTCGATCGAGCACCTCGAGGATCGGTCGCGCCAGCACATGGGCAGTGTCGCGCACCGCCATCTATTCAGTGATCGCCGTCTGTGCACCGGCGCCGGGTGCATGCGTCTCGAGCTTGTGTCTCGAGCATCTTGCGTCAGTCGTCGATGGCTCGCGATTGATGTCGCGCGACCGGTATCACTGCCGCCGTCTGGCCGAGGTGTCGGATACTCGCCCAGAGCAGTTCGCACAGCGCCGATAGCCTCGCCGGGCCATGAGCCGGATCCAGGATGCCATCAGCCCGGTGCGCCTCGGTGCCCAGTTCCGGCGGCTGCTTGTGTCGTCATGGACCACGAACCTCGCTGATGGCATCGGCCTCGCGGCTGGTCCGTTGCTCGTGGCGTCGAAGACCGACGATCCGCTGCTGGTCGCGCTCGCCGCGCTCCTGCAACGGCTGCCGTGGATGATGTTCGCGCTGTACGCCGGCGTGGTGGCAGATCGCTACGACCGTCGCGTCGTGGTGGCGATGTCAGATCTCACTCGGGCAGCGATCATGGTCGTGCTGGTGGTGATGGTGGCGACCGACTCGGTGAACGTCGGGGTGGTCCTCGCAGTGATGTTCCTGCTCGGCGCCGCAGAGACGTTCGCCGATACCACGGCGAGCACGCTGATGCCGATGCTCGTGGAGTCCAAGGACCTCGGTCTCGCGAACTCGCGGATCATGGCAGGCCACATCGTCGTGAACCAGTTGGCCGGCCCGCCGATCGGCGCCTTCCTGTTCGCGATCGGCGTGGCCTGGCCGTTTGTCGCAGAGGCGGTGTTCTTCGCGTTCGGGGCGATCGTGCTCACCAAGATCTCGATCCCGAAGCCGAGTGCACCACCGACGAGGCGACGGGCCCGTCACGAGATCGCGGAGGGGCTCCGCTGGCTGTGGGCGCACCCACCGATCCGCACGCTCACGATCACGGTGGTCACCTTCAACGTCACCTTTGGCGCGGCCTGGTCGGTGCTCGTGCTGTACTCGTCGGAGCGGCTCGGGCTGGGCGACGTGGGCTTCGGTGTCCTCACCGCGATGAGCGCCATCGGGGGCGTTCTCGGCTCGTGGGGATACCCGTGGGTCGAACGACGGCTGGGCATGGGGGGCATCATGCGTGCCGGGCTGATCATCGAGACGTTGACGCATCTGGGTCTCGCGCTCACGCGGTCGCCGATCGTCGCGATGATCGTGCTGTTCGCGTTCGGCGCGCATGCCGCAGCGTGGGGCACGACGGCCACCAGCATCCGACATCGCGCCGTGCCGACGGAGCTGCAGGGCCGTGTCGGTGCGGCATACATGCTTGGAGTTCAGGGCGGCATGGTGATCGGCGCGGCCATCGGTGGCATCGTCGCTCGCATCGGCGGAGTGACGGCGCCGTTCTGGTTCGCGTTCGGCGGCTCGGCCATGCTCGTGGTGGCGATCTGGCGGTCGTTGTCGCACCTGGCGCATCACGACTCGGCTGATCCTTCGCGTGTGGACCGGTGCTGAGCTGACGACCCTCACGCTGGTCTGTGTGGGGGCGTGGGTGTGCGGCGCAGCCGGAGGTCGGAGCGGAGCGATGCGCTCGAATCGATGACGGCTGACGCGGCGGCGCGTCACGGGATCCGGTGAGAGGGGGTCGGAGGAGGTGGTGCAGCGATATGGTCGGCGACCGATGAGCGACCATGAACTGGCCCCCGATTTCCTGACGCCTCCTTGGTTGAGCGAGGTGCTCGGCCACGAGGTGGTCGAGTTGGGTGTTCGTCGCATCGGCGACGGCTTGGTGGGCATGAACCTCAGGCTGGCCCTCACGTACGCAACGCCCGACGCCGCGGCCGCCGCTGGTGCGCCGATGACGGTGGTGGCGAAGCTGCCGTCGCCCGACCCGACGAGTCGGGCGACCGGCATCGCGCTGCGCAACTACGAGCGCGAGGTGAAGTTCTACCGAGACCTGGCCGGCACGCTCGACATCCGCGTCGCCCGCTGTCACTACGCCGACTGGGACGAGGCCAGCGGCGACTTCGTGCTCGTCCTCGAAGACCTCGCCCCTGGTGAGCAGGGCAACCAACTCACGGGGTGCACCGTCGAGCAGGCTCGTACGTCGGTGATGGAGCTCGCCAGGTTGCACGGTCCACGCTGGGGCGACCCGACGCTGCACGACATCGAGTGGCTCAGTCGACGCACTGGGCCCGACGACACCCAGATGTTGGCAGCGATGTGGTCGATGCTGCTGCCCGGGTTCATGGGCACATACGCCAAGTACCTCACCGCCGAGGCCCACGACCTCGTCACCGGCTTCACCGACCGCATCGGCTGACTGGGTCGACGGGCGCGACGGCGCATGGACGGTCACCCACGGCGACTACCGACTCGACAACCTCATGTTCGCCTCACGCGACGGTGGCTACCCGGTGGCAACGGTGGACTGGCAGTCGCCCGGCCATGGGCAATCGACCGGCGACGTGAGCTACTTCATGGGCGCAGGACTTCTGCCGGAACAGCGTCGCGAGGTCGAGCGCGACGTGGTGCACGACTACGGGCACGCGCTCGCGGGATATGGGGTCGACCTCGACGAGCACTGGCTGTGGGAGCACTACTGCCGCGATGCGTACGCGGGCGTCATCATGAGCGTGGTCGCGTCGCAGATCGTGGCGACCACCGATCGCAGCGAGGCGTTGTTCGCCACGATGGCCACGCGCCACACCCAGCACGCACTCGACCTCGACGCTGCCTCGCTGCTCTGACGACTCTGACCCGCCCACTGCACCGCGTCGCTCAGCGCCGGCGCGACACCGGTCCTAACGTGAGCGACATGTCGTACGACCTTCCCGACTTCCACATCCCGCACGCGGAGAAGATCGAGTGGATGATCGAGACCAACGGGTGGGCGCTCGAGCCGGTGCTGCCCCGTGCCGATCTGGAGCCGCCCATCCCTGGGTACGCGTACACGATCGGGTTCCCGGCGATGTTCGGCTTCCCGGAGGTGCTCGTGTTCGGTCTCACACCGGTGGCGAGCAACGGTGTGATCGGTCTCGTCGCGGACATGTTGCGCGGGGGTACCGAGATCCCGATCGGTGTGGAACTGGTCGGTCTGTTCGACAACGACCTGCGCTGTGTCTTCGCGCCGGTCGACCTGGGGGAGTGGGGAGCGTTCACCGAGGTGGCCACCGCCTGGTACCGGGGCGCTGACTACCAGGTGGTGCAGCTCCTGTGGCCCGACCGCAACGGCTTCCTGCCCACCGAGGTGGGATTCGATCAGCGGGTGCGCTCGGCACAACCGGTCATCGGCGAGACCGCATGAGTGCTCCCGCGACCATGGCGTGTTCGCCACGCCAAGACCGAGAACGCCAAGACACCGGAAGTCCCTGATCTCGCGAGCACGATCCCGTCGATCGGTTCAGTCGTTGGCCCCGTAGGTGTCGATCAGCTCGGAGATGGTGGCGCACCGGTAACCATCGGCGAGATAGCGCTCGATGACTGCCGCAAGCGCGTCGATCTCGGTGCGGCGGGCCAGCATCAGATTCTCATCCGGCCCGGTGAGCTCGAACGCCGATCTGCCGATGCCGTCATGGAAGATCACGATCGCACCCTCGTGCACGCCGTCGATGTAGTTGGTGCGCACACCTCCGACGTCATCGATCGCCGTCTGGTCGCCCGCATCCCTGCTCACCGACCACAGCGCGAGGTCGTGGCCGAGTTCGGTGGCGGCGCGCAACACCGTGCCGGTGACATGGCCCTTCACCGGGCGGAACCATCTCGGTCGATCGCCCGACACAGCGGCCACCGAGTCCGCGCCGCGTTCGATGGTGGCGCGGATCTCGGCTGCCGACTGGCTGGCCGCGCTGAAGTGGTCGAAGGTGTGGTTTGCCACCTCGTGGCCCGCCTCGATCATCTCCCGCACAGCGTCGGGGCGCCGTTCCACGAGCTCACCGATCAGGAAGAACGTCGCCGGCACGTCGTAGCGGCCGAGGATGCTGAGCACCTCCGAGGTGAACTGCTTCGTCGGACCATCGTCGAAGGTGAGGGCGAGCACCTTGTCGCCGTCGGTGTCGACGCTCCACCACACGTTCACGCCGCCGCGGGCCTGGCCCGCCGTGACCGACTCCCGGTAGTTGCCCGCGAGCTCGGTGGAGCCGAGGTGATGGCCGAGGGCATACGTGCCGACGGGGGCTGCCACGGCGGCCACTCCTGCGCTGCCGAGCCCCGCTCGTCGGAGAAACGTCCGCCGGTCCACGCGTGTGAGCCTACGAGCCGTCCCCGGCAGTCAGCGTTCTGGTTTCGTTGAGCTCGCGTGCCAGTTGGTCGAGCGCGGCGACATCTGCGACGAGCAGTCGGGACCGGCGCTCGCCATCGACGATGCCCGACTGCACCAGCGTGCGGTAGTCGGCACCGGGTTGGTCGAGCACGACGCGCATCGCTGCCGTGACGGCGGCGATGGGGTCGCGGTCGTAGCCCGCCAGCAGTGCTTCCACATCACGCTTGCCCAGGACCCCCACGTGCGCAGTGTGGCAGGTCGCGTCAGGGTGGGGAGGCGCTCGAGCGGTCAGACGCGATGACGTGCCAGGCCGTGTCCGACCAGCCGCAGCGATGTCAGGCGATGTCAGGCGAGGTCAGGCGATGTCAGGCGATGGCGAGTCGCCTTCGCTCCTCCACGACGTGGGGCGCCCCGTGCTCGGCCAGAAGATCGAGGAACGGCACGGCGTCGAACGCCTCCGGTCCCATCACGCCGCTCCCGGTCCACACGCCGTGGGCCAACAGTTCGACGGCAACTGCCGCGTGCACCGCGGTCTGCCACACGACCGCCTGGTGACCGTACTCGCGCATCGTCCACTCGTTGTCGACGACCTGGTAGATGTATGACTCCCGCGCCGACCCGTCCTTGCCGAGGCCGCGGACCAGCGAGCCGGCACAGGTGCGGCCGCGCATCCGGTCGCCGAGCTCGGCAGGGTTGGGGAGCACGGCAGCGATGACGTCTCGGGGGGCGACATCCACTCCCCGAACGCTCACCGGCTTGGTGCTGTCGAGTCCGAGCTTGTGGAGCGTGGCGAGCACCTCGAGGAACTCGTCGCCGAGGCCGTACTTGAACGTCACTCGGCCGACGTCGAGCCAGCGTGGCATCAGGATCACTTCTTCGTGTTCGACGTTCACGCAGCCGAGCGGGCCGATGCCCTCGGGGAACACGAACGTCTCGGGCTCACTGAACGGCTCGGTGGTGAACCAGCCGCGGCTGTGCTCGTAGATCACGGGTGGGTTGAGACACTCCTCGATCGTTGTCCAGATCGAGAACGTCGGAGCGAAAGCGAAGCCGTCGATCACGAGGTCGCTGCCGTCGCGCACGCCGATCTCGTCGATCGTGCTGAAGAGGTGGTCGGAGGCGAAGCGGGCGGCGACGTCGGAGAACCCGGGTTCGACGCCCATTCCGACGAGGGCGAGCTGACCACGTTCCACCCATTGGTCGGCGACTGCGAACTGGGCGTCACCGAGCATGACCCCGGGGGTGTTGTACGGATCGGTCGGATGCGGGACCGACATGTGCATCGCCATGTCGAGGTAGTGGCATCCCGCGGCGAAGGCCGCGTCGAAGATCGGCGGGTTGAGGCGAGGGTCGCACGCATTGACGATCACATCGGGGCGGCACGAACGGGCGAGCTCGACGATGTCGGATCGGTCGGACGCGTCGACCTTGGTCGAGACCACATTCGCCGAGCCTGCCTTGGCGGCCGCACGGGCGGCGCGGCCCGCATCGATGTCGGCCACCACGATCTGTTCGAACACATCACGACGCGCGGCGATGGATGCGAAGGCCGCTCCCACGCCACCGGAACCCACCACGAGAACTCGCATCGGCGCTGAATGTATCACGCCGCTGACTCGAGAGTCAGTGGAACTGACCCGCCAGTCGGTCAGCGCCGTTCAGAGGGCAAATGCTCGTCGTTCGGCGCCGATCGACACCAGATTGGAGATGCGTCGCGCCAGGTACGGGCTGAAATGACCGCGGTAGCGGAGCTGCAGCTGGGGGAGCACCCAGTCCTGCCCGGTGACTGAGCCGCGGCACAGTGACGACCCGCAATTGCACGAAAAGGCGTCGTAGTCGTCGCCGTCGGTCATCGCGAAGTCGTAGGTGAGCTGCTCGCCCGGGGAGATGTCGCGCATCGCTACCAGCAGCACTCCGCCGCTCATGCCGCAGTTCGGCTCGCACGAGTGGACGATGTGGTCGACGGGCTCCACGTGGTCGGTGCCGACGAGGAACAGGTCGTCGTCGAGCTGCACCGCGCGGCGCTGTCGATCCTCATCGAAAGCAGCGAAGGCCAACCGATCGACGCATGTGCCGCCGAAGGCTCCCACGGTCTCACCGGCAGCGATCGGTTCGATCGCCACGGACATGAGGCCGACCAGGCTGTCGAACGACGCGCGCGCCTTGGGGGTGTGAAAGCTCGTGGACATGGCCGCAGCATGGCGGCGTCGTCACCGCTTCGTCTACTCACTGACCGATCAGGCGACCTGACCGGTCACTCAGTCCGACTGTCGGACCCGTCAGTGAGCTGGTCTCAGCGTGAGCGGTGTCGCTCGCCGCGCCACCCGCCTGCGTGACCTGCGCGGATCTTCGCTACCGTCGGCGAGTCGGTCACTGCGGTGGCCGCAATAGGGGAATCACACGTCTCTTGGGGGGACCATGTCCGAAGCAACTGCGGCCGTCACCAACTGGAACTTCGCCGATCTCTTCGAAGCCGTCGGGGCCGCCGTGCCCGATCGCCCGTGCCAGATCCAGGGCGAACGCGTGATCTCGTGGGGTGAGTTCGAGCAGCGCTCGGCCGCGCTCGCTGCCGACTTCGTCGACGCCGGGATGGGCCACGGGGCGAAGATCGCGGTCTACCTGTACAACAGCCCCGAGTACATGGAGACGATGGCGGCCGCGTTCAAGGTCGCGATGGCCCCGGTGAACACCAACTATCGCTATGGGCCCGACGAGATCATGTATCTGTTCGACAACGCAGATGCCGAGGCCGTGGTGTTCCACGCGTGCTTCAGCGATCTCCTGGAGAACGTCCGTGACCGGCTGACCAAGGTGAAGCGCTGGTACGTCGTTGCCGACGAGACCGGGAACGGTCCGGCCTGGGCATCGGCCTACGAGGACGTCGTCAGCTCGGGTGCCACACCCAAGATCTCGTGGTCGCGCGGCGGTGACGACCTGCTGTTGCTCTACACCGGTGGCACCACGGGCATGCCGAAGGGCGTGATGTGGCGCCAGGACGACCTGTTCAACGTGCTCGGCGCTGGCGGCAACGCGGTGTTTGGGGTTCCTGCTGCGAGCGGTGTGTCCGAGGTGATCGAGCGAGTGAAGGCGGCGCCTGCCGGGGCGATGATGCTGACCGCCGCACCTCTGATGCATGGCACCGGCCAGTTCTCTGCGCTGAACGCGATGGCGGCGGGCGGGTGCATCGTCACCCTCGTGAACCGCAAGTTCGATGTCGCGGAGTTGTTCGGCACGATCGAGGCTCGCAAGGTGACGAACCTGATCATCGTCGGCCAGGCGTTCGCCGGCCCGATGCTCGATCAGCTCGAAGAGGACCCGGGTCGCTTCGACACCTCGACGCTCGCGCTTGTCGTGTCGTCGGGGGTGATGTGGAGCCAGGAGAACAAGGCAGGGTTGTTGCAGCACATCCCGCAGGTGCTGCTGTTCGACTCGTTCGGTTCGTCGGAGGCGGTCGGCATGGGTGGCAGCGTGAGCGCAGCCGGTGCTGCCGAGCAGACGGCGAAGTTCGCGCTCGGGGCCAATTGTGCGGTGTTCACCGACGACGGTCGGCGCGTCGAGCCGGGTTCGGGCGAGCAGGGCATGGTGGCCGTGGGCGGCTTCATCCCGCTCGGCTACTACAAGGACGAGACGAAGACCGCCGCCACGTTCCGCACGTTCGAGGGCCGTCGCTGGAGCGTGCCAGGTGACTTCGCCGAGGTGAACTCCGACGGCAGCCTCAAGTTGCTCGGTCGCGGGTCGGTGTGCATCAACACGGGTGGAGAGAAGGTGTTCCCCGAAGAGGTGGAAGAAGCGCTGAAGACTCACCCTGGCGTGCGTGACGCCGTGGCCGTCGGTCTGCCCGATCCCCGCTTCGGCGAGACGATCTGCGCGGTCGTGGAGCCTCAGGAAGGCAAGGACACCCCGACCCTGGCCGAGCTGAGCGACCACGTGAAGCAGCACCTCGCTGCGTACAAGGCGCCGCGCAGTCTCGTGATCGTCGACTCGATCAATCGCGCCCCGAACGGCAAGGTGGACTACAAGCGACTGAAGGGCGTGGCCATCGACACCGTCGGGGCCACCGAGGGGATCGGTCAGTGACTGCAGCCGACCTGCGGGCGCGCCTGTCCGCCGGTGACAGCGTCCTCATGCCGGGGGTGTGGGATGCGATCACCGCGAAGCTGGCCGCCGAGGCCCGGTTCGCCACGGTGTTCCTGTCGGGTTACTGCGTGAGCGGCACGCTGCTGGGCGTGCCCGACTTCGGGCTGCTGACCCAGACCGAGATGGCCGAGGTTGCACGCCGCGTCTGCAGAGCCGCGCCTGGTCTGAACGTCGTGGTCGACGCCGACACCGGCTACGGCAACCCGCTCAACACGATCCGCACCGTGGAGATGTGGGAGCACGCCGGTGCATCCGGCATGTTCCTGGAGGACCAGGTGTGGCCGAAGCGGTGCGGTCACATGGCCGGCAAGCAGGTGATCGAACGGCATGACTGGCTGTCGAAGCTGCGCGCCGCGTGTGATCACCGGGAGGCGATCCACGTGACGGCACGCACCGACGCCCGTGCGGCGATCGGGCTCGACGAGGCGATCGAGCGGGCGAAGATGGCCCGTGACACCGGCGTCGATGCGCTCTTCGTCGAGGCGCCCGAGTCGATCGAGGAGATGGAGCGCATCGCTGCGGCGTTGCCCGACATCACCCTCGTCGCGAACATGGTCGAAACGGGGAGGACGCCGTTGCTCACGCCTGCCGAGTTGGCCGAACTCGGGTTCTCGCTGATCGTGTCGCCGCTGTCGTTGCTGTTCAGCATGGTGCAGGCCGTGCAGACCAGTCTGGGGCTGCTCGGTGCACACGGATCGCTCCGCGGGCATCTCGACCGGCTGGTGGACTTCGACGCGTTCGGCCGCCTCGTCGGGCTGCCCGAGCACTACGACCTGGAGCAGCGCTACCGCTGACAGGTGCTGGCGCATCTCCGCGGCGTCGCAGCCTTGCTCCGAGCCAACTGGACCCACCTGGACAAATGGGGGAGGTGACCGAACGGTCGCCGCTATCATCACCGACCGACACGCATCACGAGTGATCCGATCTGTAGGTCCGCCTGCACCTCGCGATCCGGCAACCGGGGAGGAAGCCCCACGGTGCCTTCCCACGACGGTGGGGATGTGGTCCCGGCAACGGCCGGGGCAACAGAGCTTCCGCTCGTGCAGCGACCGGTCGTGAATTGAACCCAGTGCCGGGGAACCGGTCGACGAGCACGAGGAAGGAACGGACATGACGGCAGGGCTCTCGGTCACAGGTGCATGGCGCCCCGGTGACCCGAAGGGGAGTCGGCAGTTCTTCACGTTCCCGTCTGACCGCGCCTTTGCGCTCGATACCGGTGTCGCCCTGCACGACGTCACGATCGCCTACGAGACCTGGGGACGGCTGGATGCGACCGCCAGCAACGCGATCCTCGTCTGTCATGCCTGGACCGGCGACAGCCATGCTGGCGGCGCTGCCGGCCACGGGCATCCCACAGCCGGCTGGTGGGACGACCTGATCGGTCCCGGCAAGCCGCTCGACACGAACCGCTGGTTCGTCGTCTGCTCCAACGTGCTCGGCGGATGCCAGGGCAGCACCGGTCCCGCGTCGCCGCACCCCGACGATGGCCTGCCGTACGGCAGCCGTTTCCCGGTCGTCACGATCCGCGACATGGTGCGGGCCCAAGCTCGGCTCGCCTCCCACCTCGGCATCGATTGTTGGCACTCGGTGATCGGTGGCTCGATGGGCGGGATGCAGGTGCTCGAATGGGCGATCACGTTCCCCCAGCGCGTGCGCTCCATCGTTCCCGTCGCCACGTGCGCACAGGCCACCGCGCAACAGATCGCATGGGGCGCGATCGGCAGGCGGGCGATCCGCCTCGATCCGAACTGGCGAGGCGGCGACTACTACGACGCCGGACCGGGGGATGGTCCGTCGGAGGGGTTGGCAGTGGCGCGCATGGTGGCGCAGGTGACGTTCCGCAGCGACAACATCTTCACCGACCGGTTCGGTCGCGAATTGGCCGATGGCAGCGAGCTGAGCGGGCGCCTCGACCTCTGGCAGCGCTTCGAGGTGGAGCGCTACCTCGACCATCACGGCGAGAAGCTGATCCGTCGCTTCGACACGAACAGCTACCTGGTGATCGGCAAGGCGATGGACCTCCACGACGTGGGCCGCGGGCGTGGTGGCTTGAAGTCGGCGATGGCCCGGATCAAGGTGCCCACGCTCACGATGGGGATCTGGAGCGACATGCTCTATCCGTCGTACCAGCAGCGACAGATCCGCGATCTCCTCGTGGAGCACGACGTTCCCGTCGAGTACGTGGAGATCGACTCGCCGCACGGCCACGACGCGTTCCTGATCGAGTTCGACCAGGTGGGTCCACCCATCGGCCGGTTCGTCGACGAGGTGGCGAAGGGCTGAGCGCTCGATCAGCGGCGGATCAGCAGCGGATCAGCGGCGACCGATGAGCTCGCGGAGCTCGGGTGCCATTGGGCTGGAGGCGGGCAGGCGCACCGCCAACATCGCCGGCATCCCGTTCGGGTCGTGACCACGCAGCACGAACACCGACCGGTTCCTGGGCGGTGTGTCGCTCTCGGCGACCACGCGCCACGAGCTCATCGACCGCTTGAAGAACCGTCGTTGGTCGACGAGCATCTCGCCGTTCGACTCGACAAGGATCTTCGTCTCGCGAAAGCGGCCGACGGGATCGCCGCGCTCGGTCATCAGCTGGGCGTTGCACAAGAAGCGCGAGCGGTCCTTCGCGACCCAGTGAGGTTCGATCCGGAACCCCAACCAGGCGAGGCCCGCCATCAGGGCGACGGCAAGGACGAGCCACACGTACTCCACGGGCCCATCCTGCCACGCGCACCATCGGACGACCGGTCGTGACGGGTTCGGAGCAGGTCGCGCCTTCATGCTGTGTCGGCCCGGGTCCACCGAGGAGTGACCGCGGTCTGTGCGGCGCGATGCGCGAGAATGATTCGATGCTCATCGGTCACCTCGTCCCCCGTCGGCAGCCGCGTGCTGCGCGCCGGGTGGGTGTCTCATGACCGGCCACGTCGCCAACATCGGGGCGGAACTCACCGAGTCTCAGGCAGCCGTGCGGGTGTTCCTCTCCGCGGGTGCCCTCGTGTTGCTCGGGTTGCTCCTGCTGTTGCTCACGATCTCGTGGTGGCGAGGAACCCGCCCCGAGCCGCCGGCGCTCGGTCCGCTCGAGGTGATGGGCGATCGTAGATGGGCCACGGCGGCAGAGTCAGAGCGTCGCCGCCTGTTGGAGGAGTTCCGCCCGGTCGGTGCTGAACCGTCGAACCTGTTCGTCGAGCCCGCAGCCGGTCGATCTCTCGGTCTTGGCTCGTGAGGCGCCGCCGACCTTCGAGGACCTTCGCGATCCGTTGGAGGACCCTGAGGCGCTCGAGATCGCCGCCGAATCGGCCTCGGCCGCTGACCCGGACGAGTCCGAGGTCGGAGTCGAGGTCGAGCCCGTCAGTGATCCAGAGGTCGAGGTCGAGGTCGAAGTCGAGGCCGAAGTCGACGGCACCGTCGCAATGGAGGTCCCCGCGTTCGAGGCGTTGCCCACTTCGCCGTTGCAGGAGGAGCCCTTCGTACAACAAGACCTCGACCTCGACGGCGACGGGGACCTCGATATGGAAGGCGACGGCGATGGCGACGAACTCAGCGGTCGTGACGAGACGGTGGCGATGATGGCACCCGATCAGCACGTGTCGCCCAACGCCGGCGAGTGATCAACCTCCGCTGACCTGCCCGCGTTCCGGGCAGCGGGTTTTGATCGGGCTGCGTTTTCGGAGGTGTCCTCGGGCATGAACTCTTGCCCCGGTGATCGTCGCCGGTACGGTGTGGGGTCATGGCCAAAGGTCTCGATGTCGACGCGATGCTGTCCCGATTCCGCGAGCGCGCCGCAGCGGTGCGAAAGAGGCCGCTGCCGCCCGTGGCGGGGGAGGAGCGTCAGGCGTTCCTCGCCCAGGCCAACACGGACTTCATGGATTTCGCGATCATCGGCGATGCGGTCGGCACCGTGGAAGACGGCGTGCTCGTGCTCAGGATCGATCTCCGTCCGGCTGACCAGCGCGACTGATCCGGCCCACGGCTTCGCCCTGGTAGAGGGTGGTCTCGGGGTTGTCGAGAAAGGCGAGAATCGCGTCTACGCAGCACTTCGAGCACAGCATTTCGGGCGATCGCGTTGCCCGCTGACGCAGATCGGTTGCTATCATCATCCATCGCATTGCGGATGTGGCTCAGCTGGTAGAGCATCACCTTGCCAAGGTGAGGGTCGCGAGTTCGAATCTCGTCATCCGCTCAAGTAAAAGTCCAGGTCAGCGGCCCTTTCGGGGGCCGCTGACCTGCTTTTCCGGCCACGCGGTCTACTATCTCGATCTACTATCGGTCCGGTTTTCGGACCCTCCGACGTGGTGGGACGGAGGTGGCAGATGGCTCGAACGGGCAAGCGGCCAGGCACGGCGGCGACGCCGAAGCGCGCGACGGGCCGGCAGGGGCCGCGACGTGAGAAGGGCAGTGGCGGCGTCACGCTCTTGAGGCCGGGCGTATGGCGGGTCGACATCGAGTTCGGCCGTGATCCGGTGACCGGGCGACGCCGACGTGTGAGCCGGACGTTGCAGGGAACCCGTCGCGATGCGGAGGCGGCGCTGGCTCGGCTGAAGGTGGCCGAGGTGGAGCAGCGGCTGCCGCGAGGCGGCACGTCGGCGAAGTCTGTGCGGGCGGCGTTCGATCTCTATCTCGAGGCGGCGGCGGCGGGAACCATCGAGCTGGCGCCAAGGACGATCGTGACGTCGCGATCGGCGGCGAACACGATGTGTCGGATGCTGCTGCCGGGTGATCGGCAGTTCGGCACGATCGCGCTCAACCGGTTGACGTGGAAGGAAATCGAGCAGCTCTACGCGGCCATGCGAGCCGAAGTTGGTGTCGATTGGGTGCGTCGGTGCGCCACGGTCCTCACCCGGGCGCTCGACTTCGCCCGCAAGCGGGGCCTGATCGACTCGAATCCGTCGAAGGATGCGGCCCGCCCTCGCAGCGGGCGATCGAAGCCGGTGTCACCGGCGGTGACGGATGTACGTGCAGTGCTCGACCGTGTGCGGGCGATGGATGCCGAACTCGCTGACGCGGTGACGTTGCTCGCGAGCACGGGCATGCGCAAGGCAGAGCTGTTGGGTCTGCAGTGGTCGGCGGTCGATCTGGAGCGGCGTGAGGTGCACCTCGCCTTTGCGATCTCCGACGGAGGCCCCGGCGTCAAGGTCGTGCGCAAGGAGACGAAGAAGAGCGACTGGCGCGATGTGCCGTTGACCGCTCAGGCGATCGAGGTGCTGCGTCGTCAGCGAGAGCGGCTGGTGCAGCGTGGGGGCGTCAGTCCATCGGACTACGTGTTCCCCGGGAGCCCTGATCCGTCCGTGCCGTTCCGGCCGGACACCTTCGCCGATCGCTGGCTCGCCTGCCGGGGCGAATCACCGGTCACGCTGCTGCAACTGCGTCACTTTGTGGCGACGACGATGCTCGATGCGGGGGAGTCATACCGAACGGTGGCCGACATCCTCGGCAACAGCGAGAACACCTTGCGGTTGCACTACGACGGCCGCACTGACGTCGGCAAGCGCAGGGCGATCGAGGCGCTGGCGTTCTAGAACTCGAGTGGTCCGGCCTGAGCGAGGAAGGCCTCAACGGCTTCGATCGGCACGAGGATCCGGCTGCGCAGTTTGACCGCCGGCAGCTGACCGGTGCGGACACATTCGTAGGCGGTGCTCTTCGAGACGCCGAGGATCTCGGCGACCTCGCGGACGCTGTACGTGCGGGCAGACCTCGCTCGGCTCGAAGGCGAGTGTTGCGTCATGGTGTCCTCCTTGGTGTGCTCGGCCCCATCGGGCATGGAGGGCCGCTCGTCCTCCGCCGGTCCTCGCCTACACAACTGGACAGCGAGTCGGTCACGCGGTGAAAAGACGTGCGCGGAGCCGCCCAGCGTGGACGGAAATCGGTGTCGCAGTGGCCGACTTCAGCCGTCTCGGTTCGGACTGCTCGATCGCCCCGAAGGCCCAGCTCACGGGGCCTGCAACGGAACGCGACGCTTCGTGCACCGCCACGGTGATCTTCTGTGTAATGACCCGTATTCGTTTGGATGAACGATCGGGAGTTGTCCGGGATTGACGGGGTGAGCTGGCCGGGAGGGCCGGTTCGAGGCGGTTGTGGGGTGGGGTGTGTGCTGTCGATCGTGGGCTTGCATGCTGGGGGTTCGTGGGGTGTCGTTCGTTTGATGCAATGATCGTTCAATGGATGATCGTCGTGTGAGGTGGTGAGGGGCCGGTTCGAGGTGGCGGGAGCGGCGCATCTGGTGGTGGTCGGGGCGCCGTTGTTGCGGCCGGATGTGCAGATGTTCGACGCGATGCTGGCGGGGTGGACGAGTCAGCGGTTGGCGCGCCGGTTGGCGACGGGGACGATCGGGCCGTCGACGGTGTTGGTGCGCCGGTTCCAGTCGCACGCAGGCGTGTTCCCGTGGGCGTGGACGCCGGCGCATCTGGACGAGTGGATCGCTGATCTGCGGTCGGTGCGCGGGTTGGCGTTGTCGACGGTGCGGACGTATCAGGCGACGGTGCGGTTGTTCCTCGAGTACGTGTGCGATCCGTTGTATGGGTGGGCGGTCGAGTGCGAGACCCGGTTCGGGTCGCATCCGGTGCAGATCTGTCATGAGTGGAACACGGCGGTGCATCGCGCCGAGAGCGAGTCGATGCCGAAGCGGCGTTCGTTGACGCGGGTGGAGTTGCAGGCGTTGTTCGACGCCGCCGATGAGTCCGTCGATGAGATCAGGGCGCGTGGCCGCAAGGGATGGGTGGCTGCGTTCCGGGACGCGGTGATGATCAAGACCGCGTACGCGTTCGGGTTGCGTCGCCAGGAGCTGCTGCGGCTCGAGGTCGCTGATTTCGGTCGGAACCCGAAAGCGGGCGAGTTCGGCGAGTTCGGTGTCTGCTACGTCCGGTTCGGCAAGGCAATGGCCGGGTCGCCGCCGAAACGGCGGAGCGTGTTGACGGTGATGCCGTGGTCGGTCGAGGTGATCGAGCAGTGGGTGCAGCGAGGTGTGGCCGCATTGCCGCGACGGGTGATCGGGCCGGGTTGTGGCCTTCGGAGAAGCCAGCCTCGGGTGAGCGAGAACCGGTTCACGAACGGCTTCACGCGGATCCGTGAACGTGCCGGGCTGCCCGACGGGCTCACCCCGCATTGTCTGCGTCACTCGTATGTGACGCATCTGATCGAAGATGGCTTCGATGCGTTGTTCGTGCAGCAACAAGTCGGTCACGAACATGCGTCGACGACCGCGATCTACACGTCGGTGTCGTCGGACTATCGGACCAGGGTCCTGCGCTCGGCGCTGGACCGCATCATCGACACCGCCACCAACAGCACCGCCACCGACAGCGCAACGACGGGCGGGGTCGCGGGCGGCGAGGCTGTCGATGGGATCAAGGGGGACCAGTGAGCAAGAAGATGAACTACCGGTGGTTGCTGAGAGAGCGGATGGCCGAGCACGGGCTCTGGAAGACGACCGAGCTCGCACCGTTGCTCGCGGAGCGTGGGATCCATCTGTCCGCCGCGCAGATCTACCGGCTCGTCGTGTACACCCCTGAACGGTTGTCGCTGGACGTGCTCGCCGCGTTGTGCGACATCTTCGGGTGCGGGCCGAGCGATCTGATCGACCCGCACGTCGTCGCATCCGCGTGCCGCGCTGTCGGCGATGAAGCCCTCGGCGATCTCACCGCGGTCCGCAACACCGTTCGTCCCATGCGAGCCCGCATCGTCGACCAGCCGTGACCCGCGCCGCCGGCGGCGCTGTTCCACTCATCGATCCAGACGTTCGGCTGCTCGAACGCTTCGACGCCTGGGCCGCCGACAGGGTCGGCGAGGTCGCTGTTGCGCACCGTCACCTGATCGGGACCTACCTGCGCTGGGGGCTCCGCCGCCGGCTCGGCCAAGCCGCCGCAGCCGGCGTGCTGCGACCCTGGTCCACCCGCGGTGCACGCCAACAACTCCGCCTCGCGATCGAGTTCCTCGCCTGGCTCGACACCCGCACCACCACCCTCACCAACTGCACCCAAACCGATCTCGACCACTGGTTCTCCACCGGCACCAGCACCCGACAACACACCAAGAACTTCCTCGTCTGGGCGATCCGCAACCGTCACTGCGACCGGCGGCTCCGCATCCCCGACATCAAAGCCCCAGCACCCACACCAATGCCCGCCACCCAACACCGGACCCTGATCACCCGCCTGTTCCACGACCGCGAGATCCTCCTCGCGGACCGAGTCGCCGGACTGCTCATGGTCCTCTACGCCCAACCCGCCAGCCGCATCGCCCGCATCCGCGTCGATCACCTCACCATCACTAACCACACCACCCACCTCGACATCGGCGGCAACCCGATCGAACTCGTCGAACCACTCGGCGAACTCGCCGCGAACCTCGCCCACCAACCACGCACCAGCCCCTGGCTGTTCACCGGCCACCACCGACAACCCGTCAACCCCAAGACCATCAGCGAACGCCTCACCCGCCTCGGCATCACCCGCGCCGCCCGCATCGCCGGCCTCCACGAACTCATCCGCGAAATCCCCTCACCAGTGCTCGGACCACTCATCGGCTACAACCCCAACTTCATCGCCGAACGCGCCGCCACCCTCGCCACCCCCTACGCCACCTACCCCCACCACCGGCAACGAACATGAGCCACACGAACACGGGTCGTTACCAACGTAAGAAATCCACCCTCAAGCAGCCAGTCGGGTGTGAAGTAGTCGATCGATCGACCGGGGGTCGATCGAAGGCGTAGAGCACCTGATCCTGGTCAGGCGGCTGGGCGCCTGAGGCAAACGAGTTGTGGAGACTGATGGTCGCGCTGTGCCGGCGAGTGAGACCACGGAGGACACTGACATCGCTGCTTCGCTCGTCACCTGGTGGATGCTGGTCCAGTCGGACGCATGCGGCCGAGGCGATGTTGGATCCCGGCCGGGCGTGGAGGCCGAGGGGCCGGCCGATGTGACGTTGGCGCTCGGGTCGGGCGGTGCGCGGACGCGAACGTCGACGATTGCCTGACTGCGTCGAACGAGCGAGGCGGGGCCCTGGGCGCGGCACTCCGTTCCGGTGTGATGCTGACGGCGCCTGCGGTCTCGTGAGGGGCGCGGAATCACGCACGACTGCCGGTCCGCAGTGGGCGCCGGCCGAGCGGGCAGCACCGGTGGGCTGGTTCGCTGCAGGGGCGACACCGTGCCGTCCACTGCGATGCGGGACGGGAACCCGGTGCCGTTTTGCGTACCTGCTGGTCGTGTTGGCGGTGCAATTCACACCGTCGTGCGGGCTTGCGGGAGCGCACCTCAGAGGCAACGTCCAGGCGCTGCGCCTCGAGGATGACCCGGATCGTGAACCTCGCACTCGTGTCGTCGCCATCTGTGCGAATGGCGAGGTCACGGACACGTTGTTCACCGCGTTGTTCACCGCGTTGTTCACCGCGTTGTTCACCGCGTTGTTCACCGCGTTGTTCACACCCCAACTTCACACCCCGTCCAAAGCCTGTCGGCGCGTCATCGGCCGTTGGGGTGGAGGACCCGGGAGCTCGTTCCGGTCTGTGGTTCGGTGTCGGCTCTGGTGAAATGGGAACCAGTGAGCGCTTGCCGACGTCCAACTCAGGTGCGCATGAGGTTCGCCATCGTCGGGGTCGCCTTGATGGTCGCTGTCTCCGGCTGCGGTGAGACTGCTTCAGATGGGGCGGGCGCGCCGCCATCGACGGTGCAATCCAGCGCAGGATCCTCAACGACGACGGCGACACCTCCCACGACATCGATCGGGG
This sequence comes from uncultured Acidimicrobiaceae bacterium, assembly GCA_963791635.1. Lineage (GTDB taxonomy): Bacteria > Actinomycetota > Acidimicrobiia > Acidimicrobiales > Ilumatobacteraceae > VFMC01. The sequence continues at coordinate 1,590,163 of CAWBTC010000005.1, read as the reverse complement.
TGGACTTCGCTGGGGGTACCGACGGGCCGGTCATGTTCGCTCCCGGGCCGCCAGCGGATGGCGGAGAGGACGCGTTGATCCAGGGCGTGCTGGTTCGCGATGGCGATTGCTTGTTCGTCGGAGACGGCGCCCCGGGAGCGAGAATTGCGGTGCTGTGGCCTTTCGGAACTTCGTGGGATGCCGATGCTGACGAGGTGGTTGCCCCGGACGGCACCCGGATTCCGGTCGGGTCTGTCTTCTCGGCTGGCGGTGGATACGGCTCGCCTGAGTTGCTGTTGCGTTCGGCCGCCGGTGGCCCGCTCGCCGAGCGTGCAGAGGCTTGCGTGGAAGGCGACTATCGGGAGCTCGCTCATGTGCAGCACTCGATCTCGGTCACTGGTCCGGGGTCACTAGCAGGTGAACCTGGGGGTGAGAACGGATCACCGGATGTGGGATGGCAGAGGTTGCCCGATGCGCCGTTGAGCGCTCGATCCGCAGCGATCCTCGCTGATCTCGATGGCCGGATCGTGGTCGCTGGGGGGTGGGATCTTCTCTGCCCGCCCGCTGCCGACTGTGTCCTCGACGACGTGTCGCGGTTCGTCGATGGCGCGAGTCTACGACCCGGGCGAGAACCGATGGGCTCCGATCGCTGACGCTCCGCTTCCGCTGCTCAGTGGCGCAGCGACAACGAGCGGGAACGATCTCTACGTCGCGGCCGTATGTATCGGTGATCCGGCATGCGCCGAAGAAACAGCGGTCCTTCGGTACCGGGGCGCCGACGACGAATGGGACATCCTGCCGACTCCCGAGCTACTCCCGTCCCCGCAGCTCGTGACGTTGTCCGATGGGACCGTGATCGGGTTCAGCCGCAGTGACGAACAGGGCGAGCTGCCCGACTACAAGCTCATCGACGACCGCTGGGTGAGCGTTCCCGATGACCCGCTCCCGGCGGTCTACGACCGGTTCGTCTTCGGTGACGGGCAGCAGTTGTACGTCTTCGGCAGCCCGACCAACGGTGACCGGCCCAACAAGCTCGGCGCCGTGCTCGACATGAACAGCGGAAGGTGGACAGAACTCACCCCCTCGAACACAGCGGGCTACCAGGTTTGGCCCGGTGAAGACGGCTTCTACCTGAACCCCCACTTCGGACCTTCGGTTGAGGGCGGCCTCTACGACCAGCGCACCAACACGTGGTCCGATCTGCCGATACCGCCAGCGGCAGAGTCATGGCGGAACGACATAGCCGGCGTTCTGCTCGAGCGCAACGCGACGTACGAGTACGCATCGGGCTGGGTTCGCGATTCCACCACCGACCAGTGGATTGAAGTTCCACCACGACCAGGCGAGCCGACAGAGGGTGAGTCCATCACGAACAGCGAACGTCGCCTCGTGGTGTACGGAGGACAGCGTTGGACGGGAGCACAGGGCGAGCTTCTCACCGAGTTCTGGGTCTGGACGCCCCCGGAGGACTTGAGCTGACAGCCACATCTCCAGGCGGGTCGAGCGTGACGCCGAGGCAAGCCCACCTGGAACGCAGAGACAAATCCCTCACTGTCATCTGACCAGGCCTAGTCGACCCGGCGTCGGCTCGATCCCCGCACAATCCGGCAGTGGGTGGCACCCCCGGCAGTCTCATCTCAGGTCATCCGGGGTGGCCCTGTGTGGTTCTGAAACGCCGGGGAGCCGCGGGCAACCGACGGCAATTGCGCTCGGTTTGGGCAGATCAACCTTGTCCTGTGGCGTGAGGTATATATACCTCACGCCACAACATGGTTTGCCGCAAGGTTCGGACGTCGTGAGCGATGTAGGTATATATACCTACATCGCTCGCTAAGCTCGAGGCTGTGAGCACCCTGACGGCGCAGGAAGGCGCAGAGCTGATCGGCTACTTCGACGAGTGGCGTGGTCCTCGAGAGGTCTTCTCCTTGCCGGAGCTCCAGGTCTTCGTTCAGGCGGTCCGGTCCGAGCGGGAGCCGACGTGGAAGTGCACTGTCGCCAACGTGTTGGCCGCACTTGAGCGGGATGATGCCCTGGCGCCCGTGGAGATCCCATCCGAGGGTGAGTACCGCTCGTTCCACCGCTACGTCACCCCAGGGGCGACGGCCTTCGACGTCGCGACCAAGCTTCGGCCGAGGGGGTACCTATCCCACGCCACTGCCGTGTTCGCTCACGGCCTCACCGAGCAGGTTCCTCAGACGATCTACGTCAACAACGAGCAGTCGATCAAGCCGGCGCCCAGCGGCCGCCTCACCCAGGCGGGTCTGGACCGGGCATTCAGGTCGCGCCAACGAGTTTCGAAGTTCTCGTTCGTCTACGGGCGGAATCGAATCGTGATCCTCAGCGGCAAGCAGACCGGATCGCTTGGCGTCAAACCTCTCCGCATTGGCACAACTGAGTATCCCGTCACGGACCTCGAGCGAACGCTGATCGACATCGCTGTGAGGCCTGCGTACGGCGGTGGGGTCTACGAAATCAACGCTGCCTACGCCGCAGCGGTCGGTCGCGTGGACGTGAAGCAGATGGTGCGTTACCTGGACAAACTCGACTACGCCTACCCGTACCACCAGGCAATCGGGTTCTACCTGGAGCGAGCGGGTGTGAGCCAGGCCAACCTCCGACCGCTGCGCGATCGAGGGCTCGACTTCGACTTCCACCTGATCCATGGAATGAAGGATCCGGTGCTGGATTCATCGTGGCGGATCTTTGTACCAAAGGGGCTTTAGCTTCGCAGTCTCCGCCAAGACGAAGTCGGAGTAGAACGCGAAGTCTCTCGGTCTCCTCGACGGGATGGCGTTGAGCACTTGCTGCCAGTCCTGCTCGTGGAAGTCGACGTAGTTCCCGAGCAATGGGATGAGCTCGATCGGCACTTCCTTCTGCGCGAAGGACGCCTGAAGCAGGCCATGGAGGTCCGGGTGGGCAAGGTCGACGCCACCGTCGGTCAGGAGTGCGTACAGGTCGTAGAAGTCCCGCGACCTCGGAGCTGGGTGAACTCGCCGGCTGTACTCCGACATCTGCTGGCAAAGCGACCTCAGCTTCTCCGCAGCCACGAGATCGAGGGAGTAGACGCGGCACACGACGCCGTCGCCGATCGGAACCTCCGCCTGGTCGCCGCAGAACTCGTACTTGCTGATCTCGATGGTGAAGCGCCTGCTCGACTGCGGATCCTCGTCGACGTGGATTGCTCTGCGCCTTAGGGCATCGACGTGGTCCAACGACTCGGCAAGGCCGGATGGGATGAGCTTGAACACGGCGTTGTAGCCGCCCCATGCTCCCGAGGTCTCCTTCGATCGAGGTCGAGGCTCGAAGCGAAAGTCGAAGACGAGGAGCTCATGGCTTTCGAATCGCGCCTGCAGTGCGTCTCGGAGGATGAGGCCGAACGACTCCGGATCCTCGAGGTCGTCTTCCATCGAGTAGTCGATGTCGAGCGAGGTGCGCAGTCCGACCTTGTGGACCAGCGCCGAGCGCGTTGCCGCCCTTGAGGACGAGCTGGTCGTGCAGCACCGGATGTGTGGCCACTGCAGCAAGAATCTCTGTGCGGATCTCAAGCAAGCCCAGCAACTCGTCTCCTCCCAGGGTCAGGCTGCGTCGACCAACGAGACCAGCAGTCGCACGGACAACGCCGCTCGCTCGGCGATGGCCGAGCGGTTCGTCGTTTGAACTCGATGTCGGCCAGTCTGCCGCGGATTTCGGTGGCTGCTCGGTCTTAGGGTTGATGGAAGTGGGACGGCGATCGCCAGAGCGGGAGGTGTTCGAGGCGTTCGTCGCCGACGTGAAGCCCCGGCTGTTGCAGGCGCTGGTCGCGACGTATGGCCCGACGGACGGCCGTGAGGCGTGCGTTGGACGCGTTGAGCTGGGCGTGGGAGCACTGGGATCGCCTCGTCGCGGTGGAGCATCCGGTTGCGTACCTGTACCGGGTCGGGCAGTCGGCGACGCGTCGCTTCGTCCCGCGGCCGTTGCCGGTTCGACTCGCAGATGTCATCGCCAACGAGTTCCCCGAGATCGAGCCCCAGCTGATGCCGGCGCTGGCCCGTCTGTCGGAGCAGCAGCGGATCGTCGTGGTCCTGGTTCACGGGTATGGCTGGAGGCAGGCAGAGGTCGCCCGGCTGTTGGAGATCAACGCGTCGACCGTTCGCGACTACCTCGAGCGAGGGATCGAACGGCTTCGACGAGACATGGAGGTGCGAGATGTCCACGGACGTTCGTGAGCAGATCCGGCAGCTGGCTGCTGCCTTCGACTCGGTCATCGACGATGTGACGGCGGACGAGATCATCGGTTTGAGCAGTGACGGGCCGCAAGACGGGGAGGCCGTCGCGCCGGGGTCCGCAAGGCCGACGCTCAGGCGGAGTCACCGCCGGAGCCGGGGCCTAGCTGCGGTGGCCGCCGTTGCGCTCGTGGTCTCGTTGGTGGCTGCGTTGACCTTGGCTCGGGGTCGGTCCGGGCTGGGGGATGCCGACGCACCTGCTTCGGCCTCCGTCCCTCCGGCGACGTGGTTCGCAACGTCGTCGACGGACCCGCTCGGATCATTCGTGTGGCCGGCGCCGCCTCGCGGTTCACATCGGTGGATGCGCTTGCTGAAGCGTTCGCGGGCGAGGTGCTCGGTTGGTTGGGGTTCACCAGTGACGGCGGCCCGGCCGACGACCAGTCGCCTCAGGGGTTCGATCTCGTCAATCCGGTGACGGGAGCGAGAGTCCAGGTGATCGCAGTGCCGTCTCCGGACGGCTGGGGCTTCGTGCAAGTGGGCAGTGGTCTGGTGGCATCTATCGTCGACGGTGCCGTTCTCATCCAGTTCCCGAAGTCAAGCGCCGTTGCGACGAGCACCATCTCGGTTCGACTGCTCCCGGGCGAGGTGCGCGAGACGTCGACGGATCAGGCTCACGTCGAGGTGCAGGGCATAGATCTCGAGGATCTCGTGTCGGTGCTGGTCGTCGGTCGTGACGCTGACGACGATGTCGTGTCCGTGTCGGGTGGCCAATTCGCTGATGCCGAGGGCCATGCAGCGCCGGTCCCGGGCTCGGTGCCGGGAACCACGGTCGTTGCGCCGGCGACGACGATAGATCCGCTCGTGTTCGCAGGGACGGAGAGCTGGTTGCCGCGCTGGCCCGCTATCAGCGTGAGCGCACCGTCGGCCTCGACGAGCGGTTACGGGATGCAGCTCTGCGACAGCGGCTACGGCACCAAGATCATGCGGGTTGATTCGCCGACTGACACGCATCACGCGTACTCGGGGACGCTGTGCGTGTTCATCGAACTTGCACGTTCGAGGACCGACGCCGTGGTGAGCTGCTCGACATCGACACCGCCCTACAACTACGTGCAATGCGCTCGACGCACCGACCAGACGGACGTGGCCGGTGCCGGAACGGCGACGTCTGAGATCGCGAACGCCGCGCAGCAACAAGCGATGAAGTCGTTTCCCACGGGGACCTCATCAAGCCAAGCGGAGGCGTTCGACGTCGAGCTTTCCAACTCGTCCTCCACGTTCTCCGAGGGCGGAGTCGTCGTGCAGCTTCAGCCTTTGCTGCCGACGGACGTCACGGTCGACCCGCCGGGTGTCTGCTACGTCATCAAACTCGACAGTGGAACTGCGTCGGGATGTGTCGGGCGATCGCTGCTGGCCACTGGCCTCGCATACGGAGCGTTCCGAAACGCTGACGGTCCGATCGAGATCGTCGGGATCGTGCCCGATGAGGTGACGGAGATCGAGATCGGCGGAGCGACCGTCGTACCGGTCAACAATGTCTGGCACAGCACCATCGATCCCGGCATCGACCAGTCCGCGGATCATTGCTCGATCGGCGGACGGTCGGGAGACGTCGACGACCTGATGGATAGTAGATCGCGCTCTGCAATCCATACGGAAACCCTGCAATTCCTGGGCTCTACGGACAAATCCAGCACACGAAACACCAGCTCACGGACATCCTGGACGTTGGCCATCGCCTTGCCAAGGTGAGGGTCGCGAGTTCGAATCTCGTCATCCGCTCGAAGGAAGCAGCAGGTCAGCGGTCCCGACGGGGCCGCTGATCTCGTTTTGGGCCGAATCGCTCGGCTCTTCCGCTCAGCTCTCGGTCCGATGTTCGGACCCTTCGGCGCTGAAGCCGGATCAAGTGGAGAACCAGTTCTGCCGAAGCCTCAGGATGAGCGATTCGCAGGCCGATCGAGATCCTGTGCCGACATCGTCGTCGCCGGGTGAGCGGAGCGTTGCACCCACCATCATCGTTCGGCAGTTCGATGTGATCCTCGCCAACGAAACGTGGTCCTCCTCCGTTGCCATCCAATCATGTTCACGCAGATGGCGGGCGAGGGCACGAGGCCTGTCCCGTGATGACCGGCAGCCTTCGACCGTGCGGCAAATGAGTCATCGGGCCCATTCCGGATCTTGTCTCGTCGCATTACCTTGACGCCATCGTGCAGGCAGGACCACAGATGAGCATTCGAGGCAAGGACGATCGCGCGGATGACGACATGACGTCGCCCGAACCCTCGCCCGTCCGATCTGCTCAGCGACCGTTCGATCGTCGCCGCCGAGGAAACAGTGACGCAAGCTTGACCGGCCCTCGGATGTACGAGCGCGACGAGCTGCTCGGGGAGCTGCAGAGCGTTCTGTCCGGGACGTGGCATCACCCCACGGGTCCGATCGTGATCGATGGCGGCCCTGGGACGGGCAAGACAGCGATGTTCAACGCATGTATCGGGATGGCGGAACAGGCCGGCCTGATGGTGCTGAAGGCTCGTTGTGACGCTGCCGAGATGCCCGCCGAGTACGGCGTCGTCCTCCAGCTGTTCTCCGCAGTCATACGTCGCCTCCCGGTCGGCGACGAGCGGGTGTCCGCCGGTGCCGCACTCGCCATGCGAGTGCTTCGACACGGTCCGGAGGACGGCGACGAACCGACTGCGGTGTTCGGCGGCCTCATCGAGCTCATCGAACACGTCGCGGGAGGCCCTGCGTTGGTGATCGTCGACGATGCCCACGCTGCTGATCACGCGAGCGCATCCTGGTTGCGATTCGTGGCGCGACGCGTCGACCCGACGGTCGTGCACCTCGTTCTCACCACACGCCCCCGCCGGGCTGGTGTCTCGTTGACCGCGACCGATCGGGTGCTGTCCGAATCGATGACGCGACGCATGAACCTGTTCGACCTCACTGCCGAAGGCACCGCTGCGATGATCGCTGACCGCCTCGGGTCGAACCTCGACAACGCAGTCGTCGCAGATGTCCATCGCCTCACCGGCGGCAACCCTCGCCTCGTCGCCGCTGTCCTTGGCTCGCTCTTGTCCACTGACGTCGACTCCGGTTCGGCTGCTGCGGCCCTCGACCGTTCGGTGGCCTCGATCGCCCACATGACGCGGACTCGTGTCGCCGACTTCCCGGACGGGACGTGGGAGTTGCTCGAAGCGGTCGCATTGCTCGGGGCGTCGGCCGACCTGCGCGTGACTGCCGCCATTGCAGGACTCGATGGGGAGTTGGCGGGGCGGATCGCCGACCGCCTGGCAGACGTGTCGATCCTGCAGCAAGGTCGTCCGCTCGAGTTCGTGTACCCGATCGTCGCCGGCAGCGTGTACGCCGACATTCCGCTGTCACGATGCCGCAGCGCGCACCACCACGCCGTACAGCTGCTGTTGGCGATGGGTCGTGGCAGCTGCCAGATCGCTCCTCATCTTCTCGAAACCGAGCCGGGGAATGATCGCTGGACGACGTCCGTGCTCGTCGATGCCGCATCCGAGCTGATCGGCCGCGGCGACGTTCATCTCGCTGATCGGTATCTGCGACGCGCCGCCGCCGAAGTGACCGATGAGGTCCTGTCTGCCCGGGTCGCGCAGCAACTCGCTGTGGTCGGCGTCCGCCTCGGCCGTGAAGACGCGATCGAACACCTCTCCCGTTCGCTCCGGCTGGGCCTCGACGTCGTCGAGTGGGTCGAGACCGCGCTGGTCGTGCTCGACGGGCAGTGGACGGTGCAGTCGGCGCTCGAGGTCCTCGCCATGATCGACGAAGTCGTGGGCGATCTTGGTGCTCATCCCCACCTGATGGCCCGGGTTCGACTCGCCGACATGATGATCAGGGGCTCGAGACCTGATGATTCGACGCGGTTCGACATCGGCGATGAGATGGCGGGTGCGGATGCTCGACGGGATTCGGTCGACGCACGACTGCTCGAGATCCAACGGACGTTGTGGGACGGAGGCCTCACGGGCCGTCAGCTGATCGGGGCGTTGAACGAACTGATCACCGGCGAGCTCATCGCGTACGGTGGTCCCACCCGTACGGCGGTGCTCGTCGGAGCCTTCGAGGTGCTCGTCGATCTCGGTGCGGTTGATGTCGCGGAACCGCTGCTGCGTGCCGCAAGGAGCGCGGCGGGAGACCACGGCCACACGATCGAAGGCGGCGCATACTCGGTGATCCTGGCCAGATTGCTCTGCGCCCGGGGTCACGTCGCCGATGCCGAGCATCTGCTGCTGCAGGCGATCGCCATCGCGGTCGACGATCGGGTCCGAAGCGCGCTGTCGGTGTGCCTCACCTGGGTTCGGGTCTCGGGAGGCGATGGCTGGGCCGCCCATGTCCCGTCGTCGGTCGAAGTGATCGCGACGCTCGAGCAGCTCGACACGGTCCCCGGACTCGGCTTCCCGCTGCGGACCGTCGTCTCTCATCTCGCGGGAGAGTTGCTGTTGTTGGCCGGTGATCCGGCGGCGGCGCTCTCGGTCTTCGCCGACATGGCTCGCCACCCGAACGGCGTCGGTCCTCTCGGATCGGCTGGCACGTGGCGGGCGACCTGGTGCCTCGCCCTCGACGGAGTCGGAAGGCATCACGAAGCGGCCGAACAGGCGGCAGAACACCTTGGGGCGACTCGACAGGTCGGCGTTCCCGTCGTCATCGCCGGGGCCCTCGCGGTTGTCGCTCGGACCGGTTCTCCCAGCGCTCGCATCGAGATGCTCGAAGCTGCGGTTCGCGCGCTCGACGGTGTGAATGCGGAACCACAGCTGTGCGCCGTGCTCATCGATCTCGGAGCTGCCTGCAGACGTGCCGGAGCGACGGCCCGCGCACGAGATGCCCTTCGCCAGGCCGCCGACATCGCGAACCGGCTCGGTGTCGTGCGACTGATGCGTGCTGCCGAACACGAGCTCCTCGCCACCGGCGCGCGACCGCGACGATTCCTGACATCGGGCGTCGGTGCGCTGACCCCGGCGGAGCTGAGGACGGCGTCGCTCGCCGCTCAAGGTCTCACGAACAATGCGATCGCATCGAGCTTGTTCGTCAGCGTCAAGACGGTGGAGAGTCATCTCGCACGGGTGTTCAAGAAGCTCGAGGTCTCCCAGCGAAGTGAGCTCGCTGCGGCCTTGGAAGCGGCGACCACGACGGATGCGGTGCGCACCATCGAGCGCCATGCGGGGTGATGCCGACGTGGTCCAGGGGTCCGATCGCCGACCCGCCGCTGCCCCACGCCTCCGGCCGCGCGTGACCACCGCGATCGCGGTCGCACTCGTCTGCGCCGCGTGCAACGGACCGCATGGCACTGCTGTCGACTCCACGGTGCCTGCGACCACGGTGCCTGCGAGGCCGTTCGCTGCACTCGAACCTGGGACCAGCTGGCAATGGCAGCTCGATGGCGAGGTCATCGACGAGACGGTCCTCGATCACGTGACGAACCACCGCAAGATGTACGACATCGACATGGAGACCACCGACCCCGCGACGATCGAGCGGCTCCGGGCGAAGGGGATCTACGTCGTCTGCTACATCGAGATCGGGGCGCGCGAGTCGTACCGGGTCGATGCCGACCGATTCCCGGAGGCGGTGCTCGGCAACACCGTCGACGGCTACCCCGAGGAACGTTTCGTCGACATCCGCGCCATCGACGTGCTGCTGCCCATCATGATCGATCGACTCGATCGTGCGGCGGACAAGGGTTGTGACGGTATCGAACCGGACCTCGACGACACGTTTCGCTCCGACACGGGATTCCCGCTCACCATGGACGACCAGTTGACCTACAACCGATTGATCGCCGATGCAGCGCACGCACGCGGGATGTCGATCGGACTGAAGAACGGCGTGACCGACGACGGCGTGTTCCTCCGTGAGATGTCGGCGTTCACCGACTGGGCACTGAACGAAGAGTGCAACATGTTCGACGAATGCGCGGGATACGGCGTGTACATCGACGCCGGCAAGGCGGTGTTCCAGGTCGAGTACATCGAGAACGAGACGACTGTCGAGGACTTCTGTGAGGCCGACAATGCGGCCGACTTCGACGGTCTCCTCAAGCAGGCGAGTGACTCGTTGGGAGCACTTCCGCGGATCGCGTGTCGATTCGGTTGATCCGCCGTCAGTCGAAGAGCATGTCTCGAACGTCGAGCGGGCCCCGATGCCAGTCGGTGCGCCACGCCTTGTTCGGGCCGATCGTGAGGGCTCCGTCACAATCGATCGAGATCGCAGCCAAGGTGCGCTGGTCGTAGCCCCGCTCGCCGACGAAGCGAACGGTGGCCACCGGCCGATGGTCCGTCGACAGCTCGCTCGGCCACATGCCCGCCTGCTCGAAGATCTCGACGTGGAGAGCGCTGCCGTCGTCGGGGCCGAGGTCGAAGCTCTGTCGAACGGTGGTGCCCACCGGCGTGTGCTGCGGCACGATGACGTGCATCCGGGGGTGGACGAGGTGGATGCAGGAACGAACTGCCAGTCCTCGGGCGATCGATGATGTGACATCGAAGGCTCGGCGAGGTTCCATCGACAACGCGGCACCGGTCGTGACGAAGTGATGATCGGCCAGGACGTGCACAGGGGCGCCCGCCCACGGGTGGAGGCATCGATCGAGCGCAGCGCACACCAGTGCAGGAGTGATGTCGCCCGTGGCTGCTCCGTCGGCGACGAGCAGGATCTCGTCGATCGAGGTGACCTGGAGCCCTGCGATGTCACCGAGCAGGCGGTCGAACAACTCGACGAGCCCGTCGACCGTGCGAGTCGGCGCGTCGGGATCGCCGTTGGCGACGCCCCACGAACCGATCTCGGTGACCGACGCGTGCCCGAGGACGACGACGCTCGCCGAGAACCCGACTCGAAGGTCGAGGCACAGCACGGACGACGGCTGTACTCCACCCTCGTGCACGAATTCGCTGCCGCACACCGCTGCCAGCGTGGAGTTGATCATCCTGATCGAGTGTTCGTTGCCCGGGTCGAGGTGTCGACGCAGCTGGCGTCGATCCGCCTGCCCCAACCAGGCCGGGACCGCGACGCCGATCGATCGCGACCCGTGGCCGCCGCCGACGGAGCCACGGCGCCCGGACGGAGACGGGACCCGGTCGGCGAGCGCCACCAGCGAATCGGCGCGAAGGTGGATCTGACGGGGTTGCGACCAGCGGCCCAACAACGGCATCTCGTTGACGATGTTCTTGACGAAGCCCGGGCGGGCGACCTTGGGTCGCAGCGATGCGAGGTCGAGCCCGCAGGCCGAGTGGAGGCGCCCTGGCCGGATCCGCGCCGGCTCGGGATACGTCCAGTCCGTGCCGGCGGGGGCTCTCACTGCGATGGTCATGAGAGGGCGTCGACGCGCGGGTCAGCCCAACCGAACGATCCGGCAGTGGTCACGGCTACTTCACCTTGAGGATGAAGGACTGAGCGACGGATCCGTGGATGTTCGTGGCGGTGATGGTGAGGGCGTAGGAACCCTTCAGACCCCTCGGAGGCGTACCCGCCAGCGTCGCGGTGCCGTCGGCGTTGGGGGTGAATGTGACCCCCGGTGGTAGTGCGCCGGTCACAGACAGCGTGGCGGTCGGGCTCCCCGTGGTCTTCACGGTGAAGGTGAACGGCTTCCCGTCGTCCACGTCGAGGTTCGCCTTCGACGTGATCGTGGGTCTGCTGCCGACGACGATGCTGAAGGACTGCGAGATTGTGCCGATGGCGTTCGTCGCAGTCAGGGTGATCGGAAACCTGCGGCCCGCCATCGAAGAGGCCGCGGTGCCGGAGAAGGTCGCCGTTCCGTTGGTGTTCGCCACGAAGGTGATGCCGGTCGGCAGGGCGCCGGACCGCGTGACCTTTGGCACGGGCGAGCCAGACGTCGTGACGGTGAAGGAGAACGGGACGCCGGTCACCGCCGTCGCTGTCGCAGGACTGGTGAAGGTCGGGCTGGCATTGGGCACCGGCACGTTGAGCGTCGCCGCACCCGGTGCCAACCATCCCGACACCTCGCCGCCGTACGACTTCAGCGCGGGGCCCCCGTTCAACACCGTGCCGGCCGGCGCGGTGATCGGTGCCTCGATGCCCGCGGTGTTCTCCACGAACACCTGGTTGCGCCACACGTACCCCGTGACGGGGGCACCGCCGGCGAGGTTCGCCGCCCAGGTGCTCTGGCGCCGTAACGCTGTCGAGGCCTCGGTGAGGGTGAGGTTCATCAGCGGGGTGGCCGGAGTGAACGCGGCACGGTAGTAGCTGAGCGCCGCGTCGAGCCACGTGAAGATCAACCGGTCGCCTGCCATGTTCGACGTGTGTGCGTAGAGCGGCCGAGGATCGTTGCCGAGGATGAAGTTGAGGTTGAACGCGGTGTCGGTCGGCACGATGTACGACGTGAATCCGTCCGCTCCGAGCGGCGCGATGCAGGTGGCGACGAACGGGTTGTCCTCGCAGTACCCGCTCCCGCCGTTCGCCCGGCTGTTGTACAGGTAGTTGTACTCGTCGACCGCCTGGGCTCGAGTGGCGGTGTTGTAGTACAACGCGGTCGGGTGCCGGGGGATGGTGAGCGCGCTGCCCACCTGACGTGCGGCGCTCTCTCGAGATGCGTCGGAACCGATGTACCGGATGCCCGCCTGGGTGAGTGCAGCGACGAAGTTCGGGTTGTCCGCCGGCTGCCTCGGCGCGTTGACGAGACCCGAGTGCTCGCCGCTGAGGTACTCGGTCCGATCGAACGGCAGACCGAGGGCGACGCCGGCGTCGATGTTCCGCTGGATCTCCGCGTACACCGTTGCCTGTGTCTCCCACACCACGGCGCTGTTCGCATCGACGGTGCACTGCCACGGAGAGACGGTGAAGTTCTGGACGCAGCCCTGGTAGATGTGCTCGTACCCGTGGTTCAACCACCGGAAGGAGCCCTTGTTGGCCTGGAATGCCTGGGTGAGGGGATCGCCGGCCGGGTCGGCATAGGCCGCGTTGAACGCCAGGGTGAGCTGGTAGTTGTTGGCCTGCTGCCACTGCGCGGCGAACACCACGTCTGCAGCTGTCATCCGCACGGGGATCTCGACCGTGGAGGTCCCGTCCGGGTTCAGGGGACAGTCACCGTCCTGGCCGGGCGTGCAGTTCAGCGTCGGGTCCCACAGCGCCGTCGAGGCGAAGGCATCGTCGACGTGGAACGTGAGGTTGTTCCGGTTGTACCCGAAGTGGACGCCACGGGTCATCCAGCTGATGATGCCGTGGGAGACGAGCTTGAACTGCGGCTGGGTGAAGTTGAACGCCGACGTGATGACGAGTTGTTCGACACCACCGTTCGTGTACACGCCGATGAGCGAGCCTCGAGCACCGTTGGCCAGCGGGTAGTCGATCAGCGTCGTGAAGCTCGCGCCGGCGGGCAGCTGGGCAGCGGTCAACGGCTCGGCGGGGTAGGACCAGCTGCCTGCGCCATACGGCACCGGACCGTTCAAGTAACCGAATCCAGATGCACGACCCGCGGCAGTGACCGCGGCCGAGGTCCCGTTGGGGTCGATGCCTGCCAGCGCTACGTTCAGGCCGACAGCCGGGCTCGCCCAGTTGTACGCCGCGACCTCGCGGACGCCGAACTTCGCTTCGTAGGACCGGAGGGCGGTGAGCTCGGCCGCCGACAGCGCGCTCGGTGAGGAGCTCGGCAACACGACCGCCTGGTAGAAGGCGCGGTCTCCAGAGGAGAGGAATGCGTCGTTGACGACGGGGCGCGGCCCGTCCAGGGCGACGGCCGTGTACGGCACGCCCTCGACGAGCATCTGCCACTCGATCGCATCGACCCACGGGGAGTTGTCGTCGAAGAGCAACACCTCGAGGTCGATCCGGTAGTCCGGGGGCGCGGCCAGGCTCGAACGGGTGCTGACGGTCACGAGAGTGCCGGCCAGTAGGGCCACGGTGAGCGCCCAGAGGCGCATCCGACCGGCGATCGGCCGCGGTCGGCGAGTTCGATGAGACATGTCTACGTCCTCTGGTCAGTGCGCGCCGCGTGAGCGGTCGTCGCTTTGAAGGTAGAGAACGACCCGTCGATCCGACACCCTGCATTTCGCCGCTGACGAAGCCTCAGGGTCGGGATGTCGGATGCTCAGGGTGGCGCGTTCGGAGTGGACGACTTCCGTCAGGGTTGGCGCCGCCGATGATTCGGGCTGCGCGCCGCGACGCCGCGGCGTACCTTCGAGACTCGTCGGCGCGACCACACGAGGTGCTCGCTATTCCCGCATGACGACGTGAACCCTCGTTCGTCCCCACCCGTAGACCGAAAGGCAGGATGTGAGCAGCACGCCAGACGCGTTGTCGGCCGAGGCCGGGCAACGGGCACTCACCGGCAGTCGGTTGATCTACCCGTCCGTGAACGACGTCGCTGGACGTGCGCTGCGCACTCGGTCACGACGCAGTCCGCTGTCGATCTCGTTGATCACCGAAGGGACGTACCCGGTTCACGACGGTGGGGTCAGCGTCTGGTGCGACCAGATCGTGCGCGGACTGTCCCCGGACCAGTTCCACATCGACGCGATCACCGTCGGTGATGACGACCGGTACGTCTGGACACTGCCCGACAACGTCACCGGCATCCGGCGCGTCCCGTTGTGGACCGTCGAGACGAGGCGACGCCCTGCACTCGGCCGGAGAGCCGCCGCGTCGACCATCGATGCCCTCTACTCGCTCGTGCGTGCGGTCGCCACCAACGATCGAGGCGGTGAGTTCCTGGCGAGTCTCGAGCAGCTGTATCGAAGCGGCGGTGACGGACGGCTCGCGCACCTGTTGAAGCGCAACTCGACGGTCGAGTTCACCCTCGGTTCGATGCGAGCGAGCGTGCCGACGGGCCGTACGCCCATCGGATTGCCGGCACCGACGATCGCTGACGCCACCAAGATGCTCGGCCTGCTCGAACACCTTCTGCGGCCACTGTCCGTCGTGCCGACCCGCTCCCAGCTGTGTCACGCAACCTCCAACGGAGTGAGCGCCTTGCTGGCGATGACAGCGAAATGGGAGTACGGCACGCCGTTCCTGATGACCGAGCACGGTATCTACCTGCGAGAGCGGTACATCGAGAACTCACCGAAGTCGATGCCGCACCACCAACGATCGTTCCTGCTCGGCTTCTACAAGCAGCTCACGACGGCTGCCTATGCGATGGCGGACGCGATCGCGCCCGTCTGCGACTACAACCGGCGATGGGAACAGGCCAACGGCGCCGACCTCGACAAGATCGAACTGATCCACAACGGCATCGATCCCGACGAGTTCAGCTCCTCGGCGCCGGAGCCCGCCGCCCCGACGCTGGTGTGGGTCGGCCGGATCGATCCGCTCAAGGACGTCAAGACGCTGCTCCGTGCCTTTGCGCTCGTGAAGGAGGCCATGCCCGGCGCGATCCTCCGCATCTTCGGAGGAACGCCGATCGGCAACGAGTACTACCTGGCCGAGTGCATCGACCTCCACGAGCAACTCGGCCTGGGTCCGAGTGCGGTGTTCGAGGGCCGGGTGCGTCCGATCGCCGATGCCTATCTGAAGGGCCATGCCGTGGTGGCCACAAGCATCTCGGAGGGGTTCCCGTACGCCGTCCTCGAGGCGATGGCATCCGGCCGAGCCACGATCGCCACCGACGTCGGTGGTGTCTGGGAGGCGGTCGGCGAGACGGGCGTGCTGGTTCCTCCCCAGGACGAAGAGGCGTTGGCGCGGGCCTGCCTCGACCTGCTGCGCGACCCCGCACGACGCACCCGGTTGGCATCGGCTGCTCGCAAGCGGGCACAGGCGCTGTTCCCCGTCGATCTCTGCCTCGCCCGCTATGGCGAGTTGTACGACGACCTCGTCGATGCAGGCACGACGAGCTCGATCCGAGGTGGCGTCGCGTGAGCGCTCGGCTGAATGGCAACGTCGATGATCCGGGTCCCGACGACGCGTACATCCACGACTGGATCGAGGCCATCACAGGTGGTGTCGACTTCGTCTCCCTGGAAGCTTCGAGGGTGGCCACCACCTGCGCCGCTGCCGTCGATCCGCTGGAGATCGCGGCCGCGCTCGAGGTCGCCGGCATCAGCCACACCGTCGCCACCGACCGATACGGGCGCGCCGACGTGTTCTCACTGGCCAACACGTTGTGGAACACGATTCCGATGCGCACGGCTCGTGCCGTGCCGCCCGCCATCCAGCGACCGGGGAACTGGCGGGACATCGCCCGCGGGATGTTGTACGCGGCACCCGCGGTGATGCTGCTCGCCGTGTCGCGGATGCTCGATCTCAACACCGGCGGTTGGACGTTCCCCCTCGCCATCACGTGGAGCTGGGGTGTCGGCCAGATGGCGACGTACTCGCTGCACCGGATGAACTCGAGCGGAGATGACCGCGCGGTGGACGAAGTCGCCGGGCTCGTCCTGTCCGGTGCGTTTGCGATCGCGATGATCCTGGCGCTCGGTGCGGTGGTGGCCGTCGGGGGAGGAATGACCTCGATCGTGGTGACGATCTCCCTTGCCTTGTTCACTGCCGCCAGTGCGATCCTGCTGTTCCACGACGAGGAGCGTTGGTCTGCGCTGGTGCTCGCTCCTGGCTGGTTGGTGTCGCTCGTGGTGCTGGGCACACCTGATGGCACCGTGCAGGGAGCGTTCGTGGCGGCGGCGATCGGCGGTTCGTGTGTAGCCATCGTCGCGAGCTCGCTTCGTCACGTCGCCTTCCGTCGGCGCAACGACGTGCTGCTCGGGCGTCACGGGTGGCTGATCGCTGCCAAGCACCTCCTCCATGGACTCCTCTGCGGTGTGGCCGTTTCGATCGTGGTGACCCAGGGACAGCACGGCACCTCAGGGGCGGGCGAGTTCGCGCAGACCTCGCTGTCCGTCCCGCTCTTGGCGACGCTGGGCATCGCCGAGTGGCAACTGCGCACCTTCCGCTCGCGCACCGCGCACCTTGCGCGCACGCTCGAGAGCTTCCAGGATTTCCCCCGACGTGCGTGGGCCGAGTGTCGCCGCTCTCTCCTCATCTACGCAACATCGATCACCGTCGCCACCGTCTTCGTCGCAGCATTCGTCCAACAGCATCAGCTGTTGCCGATCAGCCTGGCCGCCGTCCAGATCGTCCTCGGGTGCGCGTTCTTCCTCGATCTGCTGGTCGTGGCCCTCGGTCGTCTCGATCTCGTGCTCGGCTCGTGGGCGGTCGGCGCATGTGCCGGTGTTGCGTGGCTGGTCGGTTCGGGGGGCGTGGGCAGTGCCGTCACCGATGGACGGCTCTGGCCGGCGGCATGTGCCGGTCTGGTGGCGGCGTTCGTCGCGTTGCTCGGCAGCGCCCGTGTGGTTGCTTCGACCGCGATGAACCACTGATCGTTCATGCCTCCGCGTCTGCTGCTCCTCGGTGCCCGTGGGTTCTTGGGGAGTTCGGTTGCCCGCCACATCGCCGACCTGTATGGGACCGCGGAGCTCGTGCTCCACGCCCGCCGAATCGACGGTTCCGGCGAACCGATCGGTTCGGCGGATGGGCCGCAATGGCTGGGGCTCGATCTCGAACGTGCCGACACGCGATCGTTCACCGAGTTGATCGACGACGCTGCGCCATCGGTCATCGTCAACTGCGTCGGCCGTACGGTCGGAACTCCGGCGCAAATGCGCTCAGCCAACGTCGATGTCGTCGTTCGGCTGATCGAGGCGCTCGAGGGTCGAACGGGCGTCCACCTGGTTCACCTCGGGTCGGCCTCCGAGTACGGGATCCAACCCCGAGGGGTGCCGGTGCACGAGGAGGTGTTCGCCGCTCCGTGTACGGCGCACGGCGTCACCAAGCTCGAGGCGACCGAGCTCCTCATCGAAGCCGCCGCCCAACGTCGGATCACTGCGACCGTGCTGCGCGTGTTCCATCCGCTCGGTCCGAGCTCGCCCTCGAACACCCCCGTCGGCCAGGCCGCGAGTGCGATCGACGCAGCGCTTCGCTCGGGCCTGGGGACGATACGGCTCGGGCCGCTCGGTGGGTGGCGCGACTACATCGACACCCGTGACATCGCTCGGGCCGTCTGTTCGGCGAGCTCGATGGCTCCGCGGGCCGGTTGCATCCTCAACGTCGGGACCGGGATCGCCGTACAGCACGTAGAGCTCGTGTCGAAGCTGGCGATGATCGCTGGGTTCCGCGGCGAGATCGTGGACGATCGCGTGTCGGTTGATCGCTCGGGACCTGACGCATGGGAATGTGCGGACGTGGACGCCATCCGTCGTCGACTCGATTGGTATGCCGTGCACACGGTCGAGGACGCATTGAGCGAACTGTGGGCCGCGACCCACGAGCTGTCGAGGTCGTGACATGGGGGCGGCCCCGTCGCTCGCGGTTCCCGCGTACTTCCAGCCGTGCGAACGACCCGACGACTGGCATCGACTGTGGGCAGCCGATGCCGGGACGATCTCGATCGTGGTGGCGAATGTTCTCGACGGACCCGGGCATGTCCGGGAACAGCCGTGGGCGGATGCCTTCGCTTCTACCCGCGCACGTGGTATCGAGCTGGTCGGCTATGTCGACACGGGGTATCTCGGAACGACGGGGCAGACCACTCGGCTCGGATCGAGGGCCGCAGAGGATTGGATCGCCCAGATCCAGCACGACGTGTCGCACTGGTACCGGCTCTACGGTCCCGAGCTCGGTGGCATCTTCTTCGATCAGATGCCGACGAACGTCGGCGCCGACTCGTCACCCCTGGACATCGGATCGGCCGGTCGCGGGTTCACGAGCTGGGTGCGTCGACACGATGCCGATGGTGTGACGGTGTTGAACCCCGGCACCGCCGTGCCGGCCTGTCTGGCCGGCGCTGCCGACGTCATCGTGACGTTCGAGGGGCCCTACGAGCACTACATCCGCCAGGTCGTCGACACCATCGACGGTGGACGCCCTGACGCCGGCGGTCACCGGGTGTGGCACATCGTGTACGGCGTCGACACCGACGATCGGCGTGCTGAGGTCATGGCGATGGCGGCGAGGCGCGGCATCGATCACCTGTATCTGACGGAGGCGCGCGGGTCGAATCCCTTCGGCTCGCTCGCGCTCGCGCTGGAGGCGCCGACGTGTCCCGATGGAGGGGAGACCTGCACGGCTGCCCCCGCTCATCCTCGGGTGGCGCTCGGTGCCCCGAACGATCGGCAGCGGTCGGATCTGCACCCGCCGTGCGAGCTCGCTGCTGTTGCCACGGGGCACAGCAGCATCCGTGTCACGTGGGACATGGCGTCACCCGATCGGCGCTGCGGGGTGCTGAGACGGTCCCGAGCACACGGGGACGCTCGCGATGACGTCGAGTTCGACGTGCTCAGCGGCGCGACGGTGATCGCCCGGCTGCCGGCGTGGGCACGCTCGGTCGAGATCGGGGGGCTGCTCCCGGGATCGGTCCACGCGATCTCGATGCGGTCGGCGTCTCCGGTGGGCGGTTGCTCTCGGCCAACCGACCCGGTCGTGGTCACGGTGCCGGGTCTTCGCGGCGACGGCCGGGCGATCATCGCGCCGGATGTCCGGTGGCGCGACGGCATGATCGAGCCAGCTGCGCAGTTCCTCGTTCCGTTCGCCGTCCATCGCGTGTTCCTCGCTCCCGTCGGAGCACCGCACGATGGGATGCCCCGGTGGACGACGGGGAGTTCGCCGCAGATCGAGGCACGCTGGATGGTCGAGGACGACCGCCTCTTCGAGTACGTCGGATCCGGCACGGATTGGGTGTGGCAGCACCGAGGTCCTGTGCCACGCGGCGATGGCAACGTGTGCCGATCGTGGTCGCTCGATCCCGGACGCATCGGGCGACCTGGCACGCTCGACCTGGTGTTCCAGGCCGAAGGTCATGCTCCGTCGGTGCACTCCGACGTGATCCGGTGGTCAGGTCGGGAGGAGTCCTCCGCCGAGGTGGGATGACGTGTGCTGCTCCCGCCGGCATCGAAGTTGCTATGAGGCACATCTTGATATCTCGTAGGTGCCCACATCGGGGCCAGCTCCTGCGCCCCGATCGTGTTCTTGCGAGAGCACGACGCGCCTCCGCCTCCGCAGTTGAGCTCCGGCCAGCAACACGGTCTTCGATCGAAGCGGAACTTCAGAACGGGCCGATCACTTGGGAGCTGCTCGAGAACCTCGCTTCAGGCATCTGACACGAACCAGGAACGGTGTCGCTTCGCGAAGGGTTCCTGAAGCGCACGAACGGAAGTGCGCTGTATAGGTGCCGGTCAGGGGAGTCGGCCCTCGCCGATGCCGATGCCGGTGTCGGTGTTGGTCTGTGTCGTGCGAGGCGTCAGCCGAGTCCGTAGACCACCGGCTCGTCGGGAGCTGGGGCACGCATCACTTCGACGTCACCGAGACCGGCGGAGCCAATGCGTCGAGGAGTTCGGCCAAGGTCGGGGCATCGCAGCACACGTGATCTGCGGAGTCGACCGCGACCCAGCGCCCCGCCCACGGCGTGAGATCCAACGTGCGAACCATGGTTGGAGCGTGCCCGTTGGATGTGACGGGGTCTGGTGGGGCGGCGATAGTAGATCGCGCTCTGCAATCCATACGGAAACGGCGGAAATCCCGGGCTCTACGGACAACGGCAGCGAACGAAACACCAGTTCACGGACATCCCGGACATTGGGCATCGCCTTGCCAAGGCGAGGGTCGCGAGTTCGAATCTCGTCATCCGCTCGAAGAAGGTGCAGATCGGCGGCCCCGAAAGGGGCCGCTGATCTCGTTTTCGGCCAGTGCGATCTACTGTCCCGGTCGACCATCGGTCCGTGTTTTCGGACCCTCCGATGTGGAGCGAAGGTGACACCTGGGTCCCGTCGAATGCGCCAAGACCGCGGATCTGTACGGGGCTCGGCAGCCCGCCAGCCGAAGGGGTCATCGTCTACGGCGAGGATCAGTCGCAGATCGGACGCATCACCGGCGACGGTGTGGTGCTCGACTGACGCCCGAGCGACGCGCCCCCACGTGCCGCGGCAGCTCGACACCGGCGGTAGTGGGCACCTTCGCCGAACGTGTCCGAGACCTGAGCGTTGGGCATGCAGGACCGACTGGGCCGGCCCGTCATCGTCGGTCGCGATGCCCGCGGCTATTCGTCGGTCGTCGTCGCACCGCTCCACCTAGCCTCACATGAGTGGCTTCATGGTCCGATGTGCAGCTCTCAGAGCTCGAGCATCGAGGCTTCGTTCGTGTGGCTGAAGCCATCTCCCCGGTCGAGGCTGGCGAGATGGAACAACGCATCTGGACGTGGCTCGCCGAGCGCGATGGCGTCGACCCTGACGATCGGTCGACATGGCCCGTCGAGGTGACCAAACTGCAACCCCTCCGCAAAGCAGGCGTCTTCGACGGCTTCATCAACGCCAGCACCTCCGCACTGATGGATGCGATCCTCGGTGCGGGATGGCATCAGTTCGGGCTGAACCCCCCCCAGGCACTGCTCACGTTTCCGACCGACGCGCCATGGGCGCTGCCGCACACCAGGTGGCACTTCGACCTTCCGGCCCGTGGACCCGTCAGCGGGTTCGGTGCACTTCGATGTCTCGGCTTCGTCAACCACGTCGGTCCTCGAAGCGGTGGCACGCTCGTGGTCGAGGGCTCCCACCACCTCGTCCGCACGATCGTCGCTAGCTCCGATCACCACGATGCCGGATCGTCGACCGACGCACGGCGGACGCTCGCTCGTAGCTCACCGTGGTTCGCCGCACTGTCGGAACCCGGCGGAGACCGGATCCACCGTCTCATGGTCGAAGGCGCCACGGTCGACTGCGTCGACGTGCGCGTCGTGGAACTCACTGGTGCACCCGGAGACCTCGTCGTCATGCATCCCTGGCTTCTGCACAACATCAGCATGAACGTGGCCGACACCCCGCGGATGATGACCTCGTTCTCAGCGTTCAACTCGACCTATCAGCCATACACGAAGGCGGCGACGACGTTGCCGGGCAGTCCATGAACGCCGCGATGCCCGACACGTTCGCAAGAGGTGGATCACCCGTACAACCGGCGATAGGTGACGCGTCTCAATGCCTGCGGCGTGAGCGAGAGGGAGACCCCGACGCTCGCGTACGTGCCGCTATTGAGCGGGTGACGTCGGGGTCACGAGCTGACGATTTCGATGCCTTCCCAGACTGTTCGGGCGCTCTCGTTGATGCTGAGGTCTGTCACGTCGACTTCGATCGTGGGGCTTGATGGACGAAGGAGCTGTTCGCTCGTTGCGAACGCCGCTATCGCGTCGGGGTCGATCCACTTGTGGCGCCCAACACGGTCAGGCGACGACACTCGCCGCCGTAGCTCGATCGGGTTGCAGCTCAGCATCACGGGGACGTAGCGCGTCGAGCGCGCCAAGGCGAGCTCGGTGAGCCGGGCGATGACGATCGAGCTCATCGGGTCGGACTCGACCAACACGTTGGTGAACGCGAATGACCACTCCGGCGGCGACAGTTCCTCGATCGCCCTGTATTGGATCTCGCGGATCTCTGCGACCCGCTCCCAGACACCGGGCGGCACGGCGTGAACTCCGTCGGCCTCGACCACCCCCAGTACGACATTGGATGTCTGATGATTGTCGACAACGACCAGCTTGACTCCGGCCGACTTCGCCTGCATTGCGAGTGCTCTCGCGATCGTGGACTTCCCAACTCCGGGGAATCCGAGCAGGTGAACGATCACAGATCGAGGCTAGATCGCCTCACGCATCGGGTCGTCTCATCCTCGATCTTCATCCGTTCTCTGGCTCGAGCTGTCCGAGCAGCCAATCGTGGATGCTCCCATTTGTCAGCACAATGTCGGACGCGTGGAGATCCCGGCGGCCGGACAACGCCGACCAGGCTCCGCCAGCGGCGACCACGATTGCTGCTGCGGCCGCGTGATCCCATGGCCCTCCTCCGACGAGCACGAATCCGTCGAGCGCGCCCTCAGCAACCAACATCGCGGCGTTGGGAACCCCGGCGCCCCACGACGGGCGTGTCGACCGGCCTGCGGTCAGTTCGTCGAGGCGGTTTCTCGCGTGGTCCGACACGTGAGGGCCGATTTGATGGGCCGGGGGCCAGCAAGCGACACTCTCAGCCGACCCTGGGGATGTCGCTGAGACCTGGACGTCGCCCGGTCTGGCCGCGCGATTCAGTCCTGACGGCCTGACCGCTGGTTTCCACGTACCAGCGCTTGCCGAGAGCAGGGCCCGTACACAGGCCCTGACGTAGCCCACCGGGATCGGTGAGTGCAATGAGCGTTGACCACTCCGAACGGCCGTCTGCGTAGGCCGTCGTGCCGTCGACGTACCAGCACCGGCCCGAGGTCCCGACCGTCACCCCCAGTTCCTCGCTCACGAAGCCATCGTGTGGATGCGTCCCGAGAACGTAGTCCCGAAGCCTCCGCTCCACCTCGATGTCGACCGCAGTGACCGGGCTGCCGTCCGACTTGCTGTGTGTCGAGAGCCCGCTTGACCGCCACGATTCCATGGTGAGCTCGTCGGCGAGATCGCCGAGGCTCACGACCAACTCGAGATCGGCCTCCTGCTCAGTCACCCGGTCATGCTCACAGAGCCCGATCGCCGGCCGCAAGCAACCTGCGACCGGCGCAGGTCCGGCGGTAGGTGGCAGCGCTCGTTGAGCCGAGGTGGCCCGCCGGTGAGGTGTCGTGCGGTGGAGCTGGACGACGGGCGTTGCCGTGACGCCGTTGTCAGGTTAACCTGACGACGTGAGCGTGCTCGTGGCAGCCAAAGACCTTCCCCAGGATCCATTGGCAGCCCTTCGCGTGCTGACCGAGAGCGAGCACGAACTCGAGCGCATTCGACGCGAGCAGGTGATCTCCGCCCGAGCGGCTGGCGCATCATGGCAACAGATCGGCGACGCTCTCGGCGTCTCCCGCCAGTCGGCCTGGGAGGCCTTCACCGCGGCGACGCGCGCTGCGTTGGCCGACAACGTCGATGCCAACAGCTCACTCGCCGAAGACGATGCGCTCGATCTCGCGGTCGAAGAAGTCCGAGCCGTGCGCCGTCGTGGCGTCACGAGCTGACCGACCTCGACAGCCGTGCTGGTCGTTGTCGATGCCAACGTGTTCGTGTCGGCCGCGATTCAGCGTGGTGCGTCGCATCGCATCGTCCAGTCGTGGTTGACCGGCACGGCGAGCTTCGAGGTCGTGATGTGCCCAGCACTGCTCGATGAGATCCGCGAGGTCCTCACCACCCGCCCTCGGCTCCGCAAGTGGATCAGTCTCAAGAGCGCGACGTTGTTCGTCGACACGATCGCAACGCTCGTCGATCTCGTCGACGATCCCGTCAGAATCGACGCCGAGACCGCGATCCCGAAGACGACTACCTCACCGCGTTGCGCGAGCGAACGATGTTGTGCTCATCGTGTCCGGAGACAAGGACCTGCTCGAGTGGAAATCCCAACAACCACCCGTGATGACACCGTCAGAGTTCGAGCAGCGCTTCGGCGCACGATGAGGTCGTCCGGGAGCGAGTCGCGATCACCCGTGAGTCCGTCTACCACGTGCCGGTGGGGGCGAGGGCTGCGTCGACGCGACATCGGTTGTCGTGCTTGGCGTCAGCCGAGTCCGTAGACCACCGGCTCATCGGGGCCTGGGGCGCGCATCACTTCGACGTCACCGAGACCAGCGGTGGCCAAGGTGTCGAGGAGTTCGGCCAACGTCGGAGCATCGCAGCACACGTGATCCGTGGAGTCGAGCGCGACCCAGCCCCCCGCCCACGGCGTGAGTTCCAAAGTGCGAGCCATGGGCGGAACCTACCCGTTGCATGCAACGCGCTCGAGCGGGTCGCCTGGTCACTCCCGTCGGTGCGGGCCGGAGGTCGGTCGTCAGGCGGGGAGGGCTGAATCGTCGACCCAGCTGCCGTGGAAGCCGAACGGCACACGTTGCGGGAGATGGATCCGGGCGACCGGCTCGCTGCCGGGCGCCGATGCATCGAGGATGACGAGGTCGGAGGAGTCATGGGACGCGTTGTAGACGAAGCCGATCGCCCAACCCTCGTCCTCGCCAGCAGCATCGTCGTCCTGCACGAAGACGAACTCACTCGGGAATGCGTCGGGGCCGAGGTCGTAGGTGGTCTGCGTGCCGGTGACGACATCCCACTTCACGACGACTCCGGGTTCACGAAGGGTCGTGTCGCTGCCGTCGCGGTGGCTCACACCCCAGCCGTATCGATGGGGAAGGCCGACGACCCGGTCATCGACGCGCGAGAAGGCATGAGTCTTCTCGTCGATCCGCTGTTCGTCGACGACACCCGATGCCAGGTCGAACGTCCACCGGTGCAGGTGTGCGGGTGGGGTCCACACCTCGGGTTCCATCGACATCGATGCGTGACGACCGACGTCGCAGACCACCACGTCGTTCTCCACGTACGCGTTGAGGGGGTGGAACACGTAGCACGGGTCGATCTCGAACCAGCGGATGTCCGCGTTCGTCCCCATGCGAGGCATGATGCCGATGCGGGCGCCGTAGGTGTCGTCCCACCCGATCGGCGACTCCGGGTTCGACAGATCGAACACGATCGGCAGGTCCATGAAGATGGCGTGGTCGCGGGTGATCATGAAGTCGTGCATCATCGTGCCCTTCGGCACGGTGATCTCGGCAGAGTGGACGAGCGCTCCGCTGGCGTCGAGCACGTGGTACGTCAGGTAGGGCGGGAGCGGGGAGTAGCCGAAGAAGTGCAGCTCTCCGGTCTGGGGGCACAGCTTCGGGTGCGCGGTGAACGCCGTCGTCAGCTTGCCGCCGAAGTCGTCACTGCCGAACGTGTCGAGTTCAGGGCTCAGCTCGTACGGAAGGTGGAGTTCTTCCAGCGCCCAGATCCGTCCGGCATGGGCGAGCACACTCGTGTTCGCCGAGCTGGCTGTCGGGTCGAGGAACACGTTCGGGTCGCCCGCGTCCAACCCCCTCGTGAACTTGGTGGTCTGTACGTACCGGTTGCGATACCAGACGGCCTTGCCGGCATCGAGGCGGACTCCGTGCACCATTCCGTCGCCGGCGAACCAGTGACTCGACATCCCCGAGGGCGGATTGGATCCGGTGCGCAGGTAGCGGCCCGACAGCGACGGCGGGATGGAACCCGTGACTCGCAGATCGACCTCGGTGACTTCGTCGAAGACGGGACCGAAGTTCCCTTCGAGGTACCACGGAGTATGAGATCGGTCCATACGGGGGTCGACACCAAGTTCGGTCATGGCACCATCCTGACAGGCCGGGCTCGACGCGATCGCCGTGGAGGGTGCACCTGCAGATCCGCTCGGGGCGACGGCCAGCGGACGGCGTCTTCGTCGGGCAGCCGGGGCTACGTGGCAGTGTCGCCGCACCCGTGCGTCGCACTGGTCGAGTGACCTCGACAGTTCGCGACATCGCTGTCTCATCGCGGGTGTGGGACGATCCGGGGGTGGATGAGCGCGCCGGCGTGTTCGGGCTCGACGAGGCCGTGCTGGTGATGCTCGTCGGTGCGTCGGGGGCGGGGAAGTCGACGTGGGCGGGTGAGCGCCTCCGGGCGAGTGAGATCGTGTCGTCGGACGATCTGCGCGGCATCGTCGGATCGAGCCGGCACGACCTCGGGGCGAGCGACGATGCGTTCGCTGCACTCGACCTGATCGTGGCAGCGCGGACGTCGCGTCGGCTGACGACCGTGGTCGACACGCTCGGGCTCGACCCGTCTCGACGGCGTCTCGTGCTCGACCAGGCACAGCGGGTCGGGCTGACCGCTCTTGCGGTGGTGTTCGACACCGATCCCGCCCTGTGTCGTGCGCGCAACCGCGAGCGTGCCGTGCCGGTGCCAGCGCCTGCCCTCACGTCGCAGTTGCGTCGGATGGGCGATGTGCACGCCGAGTTGGCGGCAGAGGGCTGGGACCGGGTCATCAGCGTCACGACGACTGCGGCATCTGCGGCATCGTCGGCTACGGCCGTGCTGGTGGACGGTCCGGCGGCGGCGGATGTACCACCGCGTCTCGACTTCGTGTTGCAGGTGTCGCGGTTCACGTGGGGTGACGATCCCGCGGGCTGGCTCCGGTCGATCGCCGAAGCGGCAGCGGCTGCCGGGTTCAGCGGAATGGCGCTGATGGACCACCTGATCCAGATCCCGCAGGTCGGCCGGGCATGGGATCCGATCCCCGAGCCGTGGGTGACCCTCGGTTTGCTGGCAGGGCTGCCCACCTCATTGCGGCTCGGCACGCTCGTCAGTCCGGCCTCCGCTCATCTCGCCGGGCGGCTCGCGAAGCAGGCGGCGACCCTCGATGTCCTGACGGGCGGGCGGGCGTTCTGCGGTGTCGGCGCAGGATGGTGGGAACGGGAGCACGCAGCGTTCGGTATGCCGTTCGCGCCCGGTTCGCAGCGCGTCGCCGATCTCGAACGCTGCATCGAGACCATGCGCGCATTGTGGGCGCCGGGCACGAAGGCGTACGACGGAGCACTCGTCGCGTTGCCGGAGACGACCTGCTACCCACGTCCGCAGGGCGCCCTCCCGATCATCGTCGGTGGGCGCGGCCGGCGTCTGCTGGAGGTCGCTGCTCGGCTCGGTGACGCGTGCAACGTGCCACCCGCATTCGTCGACCAGGCGCGCATCGCGATGGCAGGCAAGCCGGTCACTGTGCTCGACTTGCCGGTGCTCGGCACCGACCGCGAGCACGCCGCGACACTGGTGGAGCGTGTGCGAGGCCGTACGTCGGCCGAAACCTTCGCCCGCACGCGTGGCGCGGGGACGGCTGCCGATCTGATCAGTCGCTATGAGCGCATGGTCGAGCAGGGTGTGTCGACGGTGTTCGTCGCCCCGGCGGACCTCACCGGCCCCGACGAGGTGGAGCGCTGGCACCCGGTGCTGAGCGCCTTCGCATCGCGATGATCACTCGAATCGCGGGCACGGCCGCTCGGCAGGTCAGGGTGTGATGACGACCTTGCCGATCGCGGTGCGATTCGTCAGCGAACGAAGGGCCTCGCCCGCCCGCTCGAGCGGGTAGCGCGCCGACACGTGGGGTCGGAGATCACCGGACGCGACCAATCGGATCAGTTCACTGCTGATCTCGGCGTTCAGTTCGGGTTGGCGGGCGGTCATCGCGCCGTAGAAGACGCCGACGATCTGGCAGCTCTTGAGCAGCGCCAGGTTGAGTGGGATCGACGGGATGCCGCCGGCGAACCCGATCACGAGGAACCGGCCCTCCCAACCGATCGCCCGCAGTGCCTGCTCGGCCTTGTCGCCGCCCACTGCGTCGTAGACGACGTCGATGCCCCGACCGTTCGTCAGCTCCTTGGCGCGTTCTTTGAGGTTCTCGGTGGCGTAGTTGATGGTCTCGTCTGCGCCTCGTTCGCGGCACAGGTCGAGCTTCTCCTCGGTCGATGCCGCAGCGATCACCCGTGCGCCCATGAGCTTGCCGATCTCCACCGCAGAGACGCCGAGTGCGCCCCCGGCGCCGAGCACCAGCAGCGTCTCGCCCGGCTGCATGTTCGCCCGGTGCTTCAGGGCGTAGAGCGTCGTGCCGTACGCGTAGTTCAGTCCGGCGGCGACAGCGAAGTCGACCGAGTCCGGGAGCCGGCGGGCGCCCGCGGCAGGAATCGAGATCAGCTCGGCGTAGGCGCCGGTCGTGCCGAACCCGCCGACGACACGGTCGCCGACCGACCAGCCGGACACGCCGTCGCCGACTGCAGCGACGACACCGGCGGCCTCGCCGCCTGGGATGTATGGCGGCGTTGGATGGTACTGGTACTTGTCTTCGAGCATCAGGGTGTCGGGGAACGTGACCGCCGCCGCCTTCACCTCGATCAACAGTTGGCCGTCACCGGCGATCGGGTCATCCATCTCCTCGACGACCAGGGCCTCAGGACGCCCGAACGTCCGACACACGACAGCTCTCATGGACGCCGACAGTAGACGGACCAGCTCCCGTCTGCTCTTCCGGCCATGCGGTCTCCTGACTCGCTCTGCTGTCCCCGTTCCGGCCGGGCACACTTGACACAAATACTCCGATGACGGAGTATTTGTGTCAAGGAGTGGAGCATGGACATCACGACAGCCGACGCCGCTGCCCTTCTGGGTGTGTCGGACACAGAGGTGCGACGGCTGTTGCGCGAGCAGTTGCTCGATGGCCGTCGGATCGGCAACACCTGGCTCGTCGAAGCCGGCAGCGTGCATCGGCGACGCCGTCTCGAGCTCGACAGAGGTCGTGCCTGGGCGCCGCGAGTCGCGTTCGCTGCGCTGCTGCTGCTCGCTGGGAGGTCCGATGGCGGGCTGTCGGACAGCGAGATGTCGCGCCTCCGCCGGAGTGTGCGCAGCGGTGACGCGATGGACGTGCTGCGTCGGTCGAGGGAACTGTTCATCTCGGAGCGTTGGCGCGTTCCGGTGTCCCGGCTCGATCGGTTGACAGGAACGGCTGGCATCTTCGCCACGGCCGAGTCGGCGATCCGTCTCATCAGCGACGACCTGGAGGCCTTCGCACAAGACGACCATGTCGTGCACGTCTGTCTCGCGTCGATCGACATCGCCCGGGTCCGAGTGGAGGCCGGGGCGCGTGCCGCCGATGTGTCGGCCAATGTCGTCGTCCACATCGTGCGGACAGAACTCGCCGTCCGGCTCGATGACGTTCGGGTGCAACGGGTCGTGACGGCAGTGCTGCTCGGCGTACACGAGGACGCTCGGGTGCGTGCGGCAGCCATGGAGTTCCTGTCCGGGCGCATCGCAACGCTGGCGATGGGGGGTGAGAGTTGATGGATTGTCTCGGCGAGGTCGTGATGCCGCCGATGGCGGCCGAGCAGCGCCGGCTCTGGGACGTGATCCTCGCGCTGTCCCAACGACTCGAACCGACGCAGGGGTCGTTGGTGGGTGGCCAGAACGTGAACGCTCGCAGGAACGTCCCGATCGTCGATGGGGCCATCACCCGATGCCCCAACACGCCCGATGTCGCGCCGGCGCGGAGCATGTTCGTGTGATCGATGTGCGAGCTCCCCGCGCACATCGCATGCACCAACGTGAGCACCTTGCGGCCAGGACGTGCGCCACCAACCCGACCGGTCAGACGGACCGTCGCGTTGATCAACGCTTCCAAGCCGAGATGTTGCGACAGCGTCGCCACCAGCAACAGCCCGGCGTCAGCGACCAGGTTCGGGTCATCAAAGGTCGCGTCGATCCGGTCGAGCGCATGCGATACTCGCGTCACTGAAAGTGTCTCCTCGGGTTGGTTGACGTTGCGGTGTAGGAACCAACATCGTCCCAGCCCAGGAGACCTTTCACGCGGATACGCGCATCACATCACCCGACCCCAATCGGTGGATCGAGGCTGAGAGATCGCCGTAGTACCGGAGCACCACGACGGCCCGCTGCCGAAACGGCAACCTCGCCACCGCATCGGCGAGGTCGTCGAAGGCAAGCTCCGTCGCCTCGGCCGGGACGATCAGACGCAGCTTCGATTCGGCGATGCGCGAGTGCCGCGACCAGTTCCGGCAGGCGTTGGTCAAGGCCCGCTGCAAGTAGGCGTCCGGTCGTTCGATCGAACTCCAACGCCGAGACATCTGGAACAGCACGTCCTGCGCCACATCCTCACCGGCCTGGGCGTCATGGGTCATGAACGCAGCCAGCCGGAACGCCCTCGGCCAGACCACGATGAACCACTCATCGAAGCTGGCCGGCGCACCGACACCTCGCTCATCCACGATCCTCATACCACCACCGACACACCACACGTTCCCCTGGTTCCAAGAGACTCGCGGGTTCTCACCGCCACGACCCCGCGGTTGGTGGCAGCGAGTCGGCGCCAGCAGGGCCGACCGGAGCGTCTCTCAGTCCTCGTCGGAGGCTGCGCAGAGCTCGATCTCGAAGCCGTCGGCATTCTCGAGATAGGCGGCGTAATGTTCATCCCCTCCCGCGAATGGGTGGCGGTCAGCGAACATCAGGGTCCAGCCGTTCGACTCGGCCTCAGAGGTGAGGCGATCAACGTCGGCTCGCGTGCCTGCGTGGAACGCGAGATGGTTCAGACCAGGACGACACCGATCGTGTTCGTCAGCTGTCAGCGCCGGTGACTCCTCGACGACGAGGTAGGTCGCGCCCAGACGCCAGCTCCGACCTTTCGGCCAGTCCTGAAACGGTGCGTAGCCCAGTCGGGCCAGCAGCCAACCCCACGACCGAGAAGCAGACGCAAGATCCGCGACCCAGATCTCTACGTGATGGAGCTCGCCGAACTCGGCACCCATGTCGTCACCTTCTCACGCGAACACCAGGAACGGCGCCTGAACCTCTGACGATAGATGTCGCCGCCGCATCGCAGCACACGTGATCTGCGGAGTCGACCGCGACTCAGCGCCCGGCCCTCGGAGTGAGATCTAACGTGCGAACCATGAGCGGAACCAACCCGTTCGTTGTGACGCGGCCAGTTGGCGCGGCGATCGCAGAACGAGCGAGCGGGGGGACGGATCAGTGACCGCCTTGTTCGAGGGCGTGAGCGACCGAGAGAACCCATGCTCGGCCCTGCGCTTGATCTGCCCCGGTCGACCCGTTCTGTCTGGCCGCCAAGGCAGCGCTGACCAGGTCGGGTTCGATCTGGTTGCCCAGCGCCCATCTGCCCCCGTCGGACTTGGAGCAGAGGACTCCATCGCTGACGAATCGAAGTGCTCGACACGCGTTGAGTACCGCGTAGGAGCCGGGAGCGTGGGCGGCTGCCCAGGTGAGTTCGTCGGCGAGTTGAGCGATGATCGTGGTGCTGTCGATCTCACCGATGCTGTCGATGGCCGACGCTCCGGTCGCGGTCCAGCCTCGTTGCCGGAGGACTGCGTAGTGCAACACCAGGTCCGGGTCGCCTCGGAGGGCCGATCCGTACACGACCTTGCCGTCGTTCGGCTGGCTCGTCACGTGGACGAGATAAGGCCAAAGTGCACGCGGGGTTGCTGCTGCCGAGCGTGTGACGACCGAGGCTTCGATGCTCAGGGCTGGAGTCGGGTCGTGGGCAGCGAGTGTCGCGGCCATGTCGGCGATCACGGATGGCCCGATGTCGTCGTGAGCCACGACGAGGAGTCGAGGTCGCTCGAGCCAGGGATGAAGTCGCCGAGAACCGCTGAGCCGTGGATGTACAGGGCCACGAGTTCGCTGGCGGCGACACGCAACAGATCCTTGCGAAGTCGATTCACCGGCGCCGCAGCGCGAGGATCGAGCGTCTGTGTCATGGTCGCAGTCTCCCAAGGTGATCGAACGAGAGCGAGTGATGTTCTGGGTGCCACGCTCGGACGAAACGACTGAAGATCCGAGATCGCTGGCACCCAGGACATCGGGCCTCAGTCGACGGGTGGTTCCGAGCCACCCTGGTCGAGGCGGAACGGCGGGTACTCGTCCGTCATCAGCGCGACGTAGGCGATCACGCGGTACGTCCAGCGCATCGCCCCCATGGTCAGGTCGTACAACCCGACCGGGTAGCGCCCGGTGACGAGGAGGATGATCGCCGAGATCAAGATCACCAGCTCGAGCAGTCCGCCGTCGAACCAGCCGACTCCCCAACTGGACGTCGCCGCCCACACGATGAGCAGGTGCGGCATAGCGAGCAACCATG
This sequence comes from uncultured Acidimicrobiaceae bacterium, assembly GCA_963791635.1. Lineage (GTDB taxonomy): Bacteria > Actinomycetota > Acidimicrobiia > Acidimicrobiales > Ilumatobacteraceae > VFMC01. The sequence continues at coordinate 1,557,567 of CAWBTC010000005.1, read as the reverse complement.
ACTTCACGAGCACCCGGCCTCGTGACAGGTGCTCCGGGTAGACGAGATCGAGCTGTGCCGGATACTCCACCGACTCGAGCGTGAAGGGCGGATAGCGGTCGGTCCCGAGGACGCTGGTCGCGTAGTACGCCACCCGCCAGGTCCATCGCAACACTCCGACGTTGAACTCGAAGATCGAGCGCGGGTACCGACCCGTGAACAGGATCGCGAAGAAGGCGACGACGGTGAGGCACACGAAGGCGACCCATCCGAACGCGAGCACCACGAAGTGAGGGATGGCCAGGAACCACTTCACCAGCCATTTCCACCGACTCAGGTCGGGGTCGAGGTGGGCCTCGAGGCGCAACGGGTGGGCGACGGACGATGTCTGCCCTTCAATCGGCTGAGCCGGCGTGTCGGTGGCCGTCCGGGTCCGACCGACGCCGCCGAGGATCATCGCCGTGGCGATCGCGACGAGCACGATGCCACCGATCGCCAGACCGATCGCGATCTGGACGAGATAGTCGATCTGGCCGCCGAGTTCGATGTCGGCCGCGACGCCGGTCGTCGCATCTGCGTTCATCACCACGATCGCCCATCTGCCGGGCTCGAGGTCCCAGGTGAGGCGTTGGCCGGCCTCGCCCGATGCCTGGGCGACCCAGAACGTCTGATCGGCGGGAGGAGCCGGCGTGGAGGCCTCACCCGCGTTCTCCCGGCGGTAGTCGACCGAGTTCCGATCGAAGTTCACGTCGATGATGTCGTCGTACGGCACGCCGGCGAGATAGGCCTCCACGTCGGATGCGGGACCGATGCCGACGAACACGGGGCGGGCGTCGGCGTTGTCGGCCGTGATCCGCACGGTTGCGAGATCGCGGTCGGCCCACCAATCGTCGCGGCCTGGCTGACCGAGATCGATCTCGTCCGAGGTGAGCGCGAAGCTGTCCGTCTCGAATCGTTCGTCGGGTGCCGTGAAGAAGCCGGCATCGTCGCGCTGGGTTCCGTACGTCCAACCGAGGACGGCCCCGGCGGCCATGAGTCCGACTCCGATCACCGCGATGATCGATGCCATGACGAGCGCAACGACCCGTCGTGGCTTCATGATGAGGGCTGAATCGTCGTGTCGTACTCGACGTCGTCGAGTTGGGGCTGCTGGCCGGCGAGGGCGGCCCGGGCTTCGGGGTCGGCATCGAGCGTGTCGCGGAGGAACGCAGTGCTGTAGTGCATCACGATGTCGAGTGGGCGTGTGTCCCAGACGGCGTCGGTGCACATCGCGTCGCGGTAGACGGAGGTCTCGACCCAGGGGAGGTGCTCGCACGGGTCGAGGAAGAGCATGTGTCCGGCGCCGGGAAAGCTGATGAGCGTCTTGTTCTCGCTCCCTGCATGGTCGTAGGTGAGCTTCGCTCCCCACGCATACGGAGTCCCGTCGTCGACGGTTCCACCCATGGCCATGATGGGAACCTCGAGTGCTGCGAGGCCGCGCTGATCGAAGGGATAGGCGTCGCCTGCCAGCGAGATGGCAGCCGTGACCCGCGGGTCGCCGAACGACGGCCACAGACCGGAGGGGACCTCGTCGAGCCCGGCTCGCATCGCCATGTCCGACTCGTTGGCAAGGGGAGCGCAGAAGAACGTGAGGGGGTCCTCCGCTGTCAGTGCCGTGCAGCGTGCCTTGTAGGCGGCGAAGTCGAACTGGCCGCCGGCAGCGGCGAGCGCGGTGTACCCGCCGTAGGAGTGGCCGACGACGGCGACGTTGCCGAGGTCGATGACGCCGGCCAGCGGTTCACCGGATCGGGTCAGTTGCTCCGCGAAGTCGATGGTTCGACTGACATCGACCGGCCTGTCGATCAACTCCTCCCAGAATCCGGTGAGTGATCCGTCGAAGCCCTCGTTGTGTTCGGGAGCGAGCACGACATAGCCCTGCGATGCGTAGTGCTCGACCAGCGCGCTGTACACGATCGGGCTGAGCGAGAATCCGTGGGAGAAGACCACGAGCGGGTACGGCTCGTCGGTCTGTTCCGGTTGCGCGTCGGCGAGCGCTCGGCCGACGCTGGTGATCTGCTCGCCGGGCGTGATCTCTTCGCCGAACTTGTTCGGCGCGGTGTAGGTGATCGTGGTGGGCTCGGCGGTGGGACGGACCGCGGGGTACCACGCTCGTACGGTCAGGGGTTGCTCCTGTGCACCGGTGGTGGTGAACACGCGGTAACCGACGGTATGGCTGCCCGGTGCCGCGTAGGTGAGCGTCGGTGTCGAACTCGTCGGTGTCGTGGCCGTCGGGGTCGTGGCCGTCGGGGTCGTGGCCGTCGTCGAGGTGGCGGATGTGGCGGTCGAGCTGGAGGCCGACTCGTCCGATCCGCACGCGGCAGCGAGGACGCCGGCAGCAACGACGGCTGCGAGGCAACGGGACGTGGCGACCAGTCGGCCGTGGTGGTGGTGAAGCATGGGTCGATTTCTCTGTGAACGGTGAGGGGGAGGGGAGGGGAGGGGAGGGGAGGGGAGGGGGGGGGAGGGGTTCGGGACGAACCGACTAGCCGATGTCGCGGCGTGTCGTCCGGACGACACCGGCAGCGAGAGGGGCCGCCACCCAGAACAGGACCGAGACCGAGATCTGCGGCACGTGGCCGCCCCAATCGTTCTCGAGCACCCAGCTCCAAGGTGTCGACATGTCGATCCACTCCGACACCAGCGTCGACGCGGTGCCGAGCAGAGCGAAGGCGGCGGGGAGCGCAAAGGACGCGGCGATCGCTGCGGCGGAGTTCTGCAGCAGTGCCCCGAGTGCGACGGCGGCGAGGACGTTCAGGAGCACGTAGACCACGTAGGAGACGACCGTGCCGGCGCTCAGGTTCGTCACGAGATCGCGGCCAGAGGCCTCTGCCAGCGCGAGACCGGCGGCGGCGACCACGCCACCGAAGACAGCGCCCGCACCGCCCAGCGCGAGTGACACCGCCAGCTTGGCGTTGACGACACGGATGCGTCGCGGTTCCTGCGTGAACGTCGTCATGACGCTGCGTTGGCTCCACTCGCCGGTGAACATCAGGATCGCCACGACGGGCAGGAGTATCGACAGGCCCAGTGCAGCGACGCGGAGGTAGCTCGCGTAGGTCTGATCGAAGCTCGTCGGGACGATGACCGGCACCATCACGATTCCAGCGGTCGACAGGGCGACGAGTGCAAGGAGCCAGCGGGCGGCGCGGGTGTCGGTGGCCTTGGTCCACTCGACCCCGACGAGTCGTGAGAACGGGATCGGCCCTGGGGCCGACGGGGCCGCGATGCCGAGGCTGCGAGGGGAGAGTGACGTGGTCATGCTGATGCCTCCTGAGGCGAAGCCGCCGTGGCGGTGGTGAGGGAGAAGAACAACTGCTCGAGGCCGTTCGCCTCGGACTGGCGCAGCTCGGTGAGCAGGACGTGGTGGTCGCGAGCGACTCCCGCCAGCACCTCGGTCGTCACTCGGCCCCCGTCGACATCCACGGTGAGCGCATCTCCCGGCCCGGCGACGTGGTCGATCCGCTCAGCTCGGAGTGCCGCGGCGAGCGCGACGGGGTCGGGGCTGCGGACCACGATCGTGGAGCTGGCCAGCAGTTGGTCCAATCGACCGGCGGCCACCACGGCACCGTCGGAGATGACGACGAGATGATCGGCGGTGGCCTGCACCTCGTGGAGCAAGTGGCTCGACAACAGCACCGTGCCACCGTGGTCGGCGAACTCGCGGAGGAGCGTTCGCATCCAGGCGATGCCCTCGGGATCGAGACCGTTCGCGGGTTCGTCGAGGATCAGCGCAGCCGGGTCACCGATGAGGGCCTGGGCGATGCCGAGGCGTTGGCGCATGCCGAGGGAGTAGGTGCCGACTCGCTTCTCCGCCGCATCGCTGAGACCGACGAGCTCCAACAGGTGCGCGACCCGCCGCGGGTGAACGCCTGCCATCCGCGCCGCGATCATGAGTGTGGCCCGGCCACTGCGCCCGGGATGCATCGCGGAAGCGTCGAGCAGCAAGCCGACCACGCGCGTCGGGTTGGGCAGGTCGACGAACGCTCGCCCGTCGACGGTGGCCCTGCCGCGATCGGGTCGCACCAGCCCGACGATCATCTTCAGGGTGGTGGACTTGCCGGCGCCGTTGGCTCCGAGGAAACCGGTGATGGTCCCGGGTTCGCAGTGCAACGAGACGTCGCGCACCACCGGCACGTCGTGGTAGCTCTTCGTCAGAGCGGTTGTCGTGATCATGCCTCCAGCCTGAACCGACCGGTACCGCCGGCGCATCGGGCGGACGGCCACGATCGGATGGCCGAAGGGAGACCGGTCGCCCCTGACATCTCGCCGTTCGTCGGATGCACTTTCGACGTTCGTCGATGCTGTAGCGGTCCTCGAGCGCTCGCTCGTCATGGCAGCGACGACGCTGATCCGTCAGCCGAAGAGCATGGTCATGGTCAACGGCGCGACGGATGCCTGGGTGTTGCCCATCACCATGAGCATCAACGCCAGGCAGACGGGAACGGCGCCGATTGCCATCGCCAGCCGGGTCCGGTCCCGCGCCGACCGGCGGGAAGACACCCGCGAGGCGCGCAGCAGACCGCGCCAGACGCGGGCGCTGAGCGCCGCGATGAGTACGAGCAGCACGGCGGTGATGATCGCCTTGGGTTGCTGCCACGCGAGGCGATCATCGATCCGATCGCCGATCGGTGGCGGCGTGGCGGCATCGCCCGATCGCAGCCAGGTGGCGAATTCGAGCTGCAGTTGGGCCCGGCCGCTGCTCGCTGGCGGCGAGTCGAGCGAGGGGACGACGCCCGCGAGACCGTGGCGAGCGTCGAGGGCGCTGCTGAGATTCGCTGCCACCACCACAGCAAGGAGAGCGCTGACCGCGATGCTCGACAGACCGAGGCGTGCGTAGGTCCTGCGCTCGAAGGTGCGGGGGCCGACACCTCTGGTTCGTGATCTGCGGTGCCGCTTCCAGCAGAAGCCGGCGAACAGCAGCAGCGCCAGCAGGAAGCAACCGCCGACGACCACGAGCGTTGCGTGGTAGGTGGCGTAGTCGTCGATCATTCGGTCGAGCGCAGCGTTCGAAGTCGAGCCAGATCCCAGCAGATCCTTAAGGATGCTCGGGAGGTCGCCGTCGGGCGTGGGCGGAGCGGGGGTGGTCATGCGCGCGTCGTCCGCCGTGTCGGCTGCGTACCCATCGCGATCAGTACCTCGATCATCATGTCGGGGTCGGTTGTCTTCGTCATGCGGCCAGCGTGAACCGGCCGACGCGGCGGCGCATCCGCCGGACGGCGACGACCCGATGTCCGAAGTGTTGCTGGCCACCCCTGACGTGTCGACTTTCGTCGGGTGCACCGTCGACGTTCGTCGATGGTGCACAGGGCCCGCGGGCCGTACGCTCGCGTCATGTCCTGGCTGGGAAGATGGTGGGCGCAGACCGCCGCCACGGCGATGCTGGCTCCGAGCGACTCGGCTCGTCCCGACGACGTGGCGCCGAGGACCGCACGTGACTGGGCCGTCGACACAGGTGTGTTCGTCATCGCAGCCGTGCTCGGCGCCGCCATCCTCAGTGTCACCGTCGACGACATCGCCGACATGACCTCGGGGCAGGTGGCCACCGACGCCGTGATCGGAGCTCTGTGCTGTCTCTCACTGTGGTGGCGGCGGCGATGGCCCTTCGGGGTCGCGCTGGCGTGCATCGTGGTGGGCGCGTTCTCGACGTCCGGCAGCGTGGCCGGTCTGTTCGCAATGTCCTCGCTGGCCGTGCACCGCCATGTCCGGCCGGCGCTGTTCGTCGCCGCGCTGTTCATCCCGTCGGCTGTGGTCTGCTCGATCTGGCTCGGACGGAGCAATACCTGGTCGGTGCTGCTGCCGACGACGGCCACCGCCGCCGCCGCGATCGCATGGGGCATGTTCATCCGCGCTCGGCGCCAGCTGGTCGCCACACTGCTCGACCGCGCCCGACGGGCCGAGGCCGATCAGATCGTCCGCGCGGAACGTGCCCGGATGGCCGAGCGGACCCGCATCGCACGGGAGATGCACGACGTGCTCGCCCACCGCATCTCCTTGGTGGCGCTGCACGCTGGGGCCCTCGAGGTGGCGCGCGACCTGCCTCCGGCCCAGGTACGCGAGAGCGCTGCGCTGCTGCGGGTGACGGCCCACCAAGCCCTCGAAGAACTGCGCGACGTGATCGGCGTGCTGCGCGAGGAGCAAGGGCAGGAGCGTCCGTCGACGGTGCCACAGCCGACCTTGGCCGACATTCCACGCCTGGTCGAGGAGACCCGCCGCTCCGGAGCGAGGATCGACTTCGAGATGCAGGTGGACGGTGCGGCCGCAGCACCTGGCCCCTTGGGCCGTGATGCATACCGGATCGTGCAGGAGGCGCTGACCAATGTCAGCAAGCACGCCCGTGGCACCCGCGCGCAGGTTCGCGTCGCGGGAGCGCCGAACCGCGGGCTGCACGTCAGCGTCCGGAACCCAGCCGCGGTGAGCGCCCACGACCGTCCGGCGGTACCTGGTTCCGGCACCGGCCTGCTCGGTCTGCAGGAGCGGGTGACCCTGGCCAACGGTGTCCTGGTGCACGGTCCCGACGCGTCCGGTGACTTCGTCGTCGAGGCCGACCTGCCGTGGTGAAGGTGCGGGTGCTGCTGGTCGACGACGACGCGTTGGTGCGTGCCGGTCTGCGGATGATCCTGTCGTCGGCGGAGGAACTGGAGGTGGTGGGCGAAGCCGCAGACGGCGCCGACGCCGTCGCGGCCGTGCAGGCGAGCCGACCCGATGTCGTGCTGATGGACATCCGGATGCCCGGGATGGACGGCATCACGGCCACGTCGGCGTTGCGCCGTCTCACTGCTCCGCCGCACGTGATCGTTCTCACCACGTTCCAGGCCGACGAGCAGGTCATGAGCGCGCTGCGGGCCGGTGCCGACGGGTTCTTGCTGAAGGACACGCCGCCGACGGAGATCGTCAACGCGGTGCGCCTCGTGGCTGCAGGAGAGGCGATGCTCTCACCGTCGGTCACACGCACACTGCTCGCTCATCTCGGCGACGACGAGACGACCGACCGCCGTCGGATCGCCGCCCAGCGGCTGACCACGCTCACCGACCGCGAGCGGGAGGTCGCGACCGCGGTGGGGTCCGGCGCATCGAACGCCGAGATCGCCGCATCGCTGTTCATGAGCGAGGCAACCGTCAAGGCGCACGTCTCGCGTCTTCTCACCAAGCTCGGAGTCACGAACCGCGTGCAGATCGCGATCGTCGTCCACGACGCGCACTCGTGACGTGACCGCCATCACCGGGCGCTTGTGAACACCTGATGTTCGGTTCGCCGACGGCATCAGCATCCAACTTCCTGCGCCTTGCCCAGGACTGAGCCGCGTCGAGCTCGCCGACTCCGTCCTCCACGCGCCGAAGGGCCGGATGCACCTTCCGACACTGAGCGGGCAAGCGACGATCGACCGCTCGACCGTCAGTTCCGTCGTCGGCGATCGACGAGGAGCTCCTCGAGGTCGCGGCGGATCGATCGACGGAACTCGGTCATCAGGGCTCGTCCGTCGTCGCCGCCCACGGCGAGCGCGAGGCGTGCGCTCGCACCGGCGAGGTGGGCGTACAGCAGGCACACGGTGTCGAGGCGGGCTCGATCTCGCGGGCGGACGAGATGGGCCAACGCCGCGGCGATGATCCGACCGTTCTCGCGGCTGTCCTCGACGTCGAGCTGCTGGAGCTCCTTGTCCGATTGGGTGGCGGCCCAGATGTCGCGGCTGTCCGGTTCGTGGAGGCGGCAACGACGGTGCCACCCTCGTGTAGGTCGGTGGCCCCGTTGCTACGGTCGGCACGTGATCGGGACGATTGTCGTGGGAGCTGGACCGATGGGAGCGTCGGCGGCGCGCCACCTCAGCATGGACCCGGAGGCGGGCAGCGTGGTGGTGGTCGGCCCCGACGAAGCCACCGACCGCCACACGACAGGCGGACCCTTTGGCGCATGGCACGACGAGGCTCGGCTGACCCGTGTGATCGCCGACGACGACGTGTGGGCCGGGCTCGCCGCAGCCTCGATTGCTCGGTACCCGCAGATCGAGGCCGAGGGTGGCCTTCCCTTCCACCGCACCCAGGGCGTGATCTACGTACACGAGGGATCGGCAGGCTTCGAGCGTCAGTTGGACGTGGCGAGTCGGCACGGGGCCGTGTTCGCCGTGACGACACCGGCCGATCATCCGTACCTGCGCATGGAGCCCGGCACGCGTGTGATCGCCGAACGGGGTGCGGCGGGCACGGTGAACCCTCGAGCGCTCGTGCAGAACCAACTCGTCTCGGCATCCCGTCGCGGCGCTCGGATCGTGCGTGACCATGTCGTCGGAATGGAGGTGGCTGCCGATCGGGTCCGCGTGTGGACCGCCGGCGGATCGGAACTCGCTGCCGAGCGCGTCGTCGTGGCGGCTGGTGCGTACATGCGGATGTTCGATCTCGTGTCGAACGCTCTGTCGTCGGCAGCGCCTGTGGCGGTGGGCATCACAGCGCTCTTCTGGCGCGTCGACGGCGACGCGGCTGCGGTGCTCGCCGACATGCCCGGCATCCTGTGGCACGAAGACGGCGACCAGCACTGGCTCTACTCGGTGCCTCCGACCCTGTACCCCGACGGCACGACGTGGTTCAAGATCGGTGGGTACCGCGACAGCGGACCGCTCGCCACCGTCGCCGAGATCGATCGATGGCACCTCGCCGACGGCAGCGAGAAGGAGTCGGCGTTCCTGCGCTCTTGGGTGACCGAGCACATCCCGTCGCTGGCCGGGCGAGACGCTCACTCAGTCGGTTGCGTGATCACCGAGACGGCGACCACGTATCCGATCATCCGCGAGGTGGCGCCCAGGGTGGTCGTGGCCACGGGATGCGGCGGTGCTGCGGCCAAGAGTTGTGACGAGATCGGCCGACTCGCAGCGGGCCTGTCGACCCACGGTCGATGGGACAGCCAGTTGGACCAGTCGCTGTTCGACGGCTGACCCGGCCCGTCGGGACGTGATCACCCGCGATCGCGGGGCCGCAAAGCAATCTCGTTCGATCGAACACTTTCGAACAGCGCATGGACGCAGGTGAACTGTCGGTCGATCATCTCGACGCGTTCATCGCCGCGCTGCACGGCATGCTCGCCGCCGCCCGCCCACGGCTGTTGGCCCTGCACGAGCGCTTGGCGGGGCTGGCATGCGGGATGACGGTGGAGGAGTTCCGCGAGCAGTTGCGGCGCGAGGTTCGCTCGATCGAGGCCGACGACGGCCGGTCGAGGCTCGAGCGCCAGCGAACGGCGACGCGCTTGCGTCAGTGGACCGATCCCGCACCGGGATGGTGCACCTTTCCGGCCAGTTCGACCCTGTGTCCGGCCTCGTGCTGTCCTCGGCGTTGCAGGCGCGGCTCGAGGCGATCTTCCACGGGCAGCATCCGCCCGACACTCCCGACGATTCGCTCGAGAAGCAGGACTTCCTGCGTGCACACGCCCTGTTGTCGCTCATCGCCGGCGAGGGCCGGGGGAGCGGTGCGCCCGAGTTCGTCATCGTCATCGACGAGGAGACCTTCCTCAACGGACGTCACGGGAGGAGTCAGGTCGACTGTGGTCGGGGGATCGACCTGCCGGTCGACGCGATCGTGCTTCGTCGACACGAACCAGTTCGACAAGGGCGGTGGGGACTGTTGGGCGAGACGGACAATGGCGCAGCACCCGCGCATGGGCCGACGACTATCTCGCCAGCCGCCACCGTCGTGGTTGACCGAGAACCACGCACGACCGGCGATGTGTGTGCGACGAGTACCCGGTGTTGCTCATATCGCAGATTTGGATGTCACTCGAGCGTGGCTGGAGCGACAGCGAGGCCGGCCGCAACGGCGCCGGCGTGAAGGCGCTTGTCCCACACCGCGACGGTGAGATCTCTGGAGCCGAGCGCAAGCGCACTTGCGAGATGAACGGCGTCAGCGCCGCGAAGATGATGAGTTGCTGCGAGCGAACCGGCAGCACGCTCGACGTCGGCTGACAACTCGACCGGACGCAACGATGCCCAGAACTGCTCCCAGTCAGATGTGGCCGCAGACGCCTCTGACTCGGTCAAGTCGTGGTTGCGGCCGGCCGCAGCGAGCGCTGCGCGCACCTCGGGATACGCCAGTCGACTCGACAGGGCTACATCACAAGCGTTCCACAACGCCGCGACGATGTCGGACCCGGTCTCGTCGAGTACGAGTTTGACGAGCGCGCTCGAATCGAAGTAGACGAGGGCCACGTTCAGCGACGCTGGTCACTGACGATGTCAGCAACCGGGCGCTTCGGTGTTGGCCGGTGCCGGTCACCCGCGACCGGCCGGGTCGATCGGGTCGGGCGACTGATGACGCCCTGCGTTGTGAGGCGGTCGATCACCGGTGTCGAATCGAGACCGACGATCCGGGCAACCGGCGTTCCTCGATCGGTGATGACGATGTCGTTGCCTTCGCGTGCCGCGTCGATCCACCGGGCGAGATGGGCTCTGAGTTCGGTGACTGCAACGTCCATGTCTCAAGTGTACATCTCCCAGGGCACGGTACGTACAGATGGCGGCCGAGAACGCGGGTCAGAAGTTGCCATGAGGCACATCAGGATTGCTTCGTCTCTTCATATCATGAGCGCTATGAAACTCGTCGATCTCGTCGGAGTCCACATCGAAGCCACCTCCGGCGCCCCGATCGTGCTCCTGCGCGAGCATGACGCTCCGCACCGGGTGTTGCCCATCTTCGTCGGTGGTCCCGAGGCCGCTGCGATCGCAATGGCCGCATCAGGAGTGCTGACACCCCGGCCACTCACGCATGATCTGATGGCGTCCCTGGTGCGCAGCCTCGACGCGCACGTCGATTCCGTCGAGGTGACCGAGTTCCACGACGGCGCGTTCCTGGCCGCGATCTCGCTGCGCGGTCCCGGTGGTGAGCACCGCATCGACACCCGCCCGTCCGATGCCATCGCGTTGGCGGTGCGCCTCGGCGCCCCGGTGTTCGTCAGCGACGAGGTGCTCGAGCTGGCCGGCGCCGTCCTCCACGAAGCCCTCAGCGAGGAGGCCATCGACGAAGAGGTGGCCGAGTTCCGCGACTTCCTTGCCGAGCTCGACCCGGCCGCCTTCGCCGTGGCGGGCGACGACGACCTCGGCGAGCCCACGGCCGACGACGACGCGAACGTCCACCCTGACGACAGGGCTCCGGGCGGCGATCCCGAGGCGTGAGCTCCACGAACAGGTCGAGCTGATCGACGTACTCGCGGGATGACCTCGTCCGCCACCGGACCATCGAGCGACCTTGTCCTCTGGTCGACGGGTCGTGGTGGCGGTACGCGAGAGACATGGAGCTCGCGGCGTTCGAACGGGCCGAGCCGTTGGCCAAGACGCACATCTCGCAGCTGGTGGCGCAGGGCGACCTCGTCTACAAGCGCAAGGTCGCTCGCGAGTTCGGTTTCGTCGACCAACGGACCCTGGCCGCGCGGCGCCGCCTCTGCGAGCTCGAAGTCGCGCTCAATCGACGGATCGTCGACGACGTGTACCTCGGGGTCGAACCGCTCGTCGATCGCATCGGCGACGTGGTCGATCACGTCGTGGTGATGCGCCGCATGCCGCACGATCGTTCGCTGGCGGCGATGTTGGCCGCCGGTGATCCCGCCGAGGGTTGCGTACGTGCGGTCGCGAGGGTGATCGCCGACTTCCACGCGCGTGCGGATCGCTCGCCGGCCATCACCGCTGCCGGCACACGCGACGCCGTGGCCTCACTGTGGAAGGACAGCCTCGACGATCTTGAGAGGCTCGACGAGCGTGCCGATCCGCGGCGTGTCGCGACGATCCGCCGGGCTGCGAATGGCTACCTCGACGGCCGGGGACCGCTGTTCGACGCGCGGGGCCGTCAAGGGTTCGTGGTCGACGGCCACGGCGACCTGTTGACGCCCGACATCTACTGCCTCGAGGACGGGCCGCGGATCCTCGACTGCTTGGAGTTCGACGAGCGCTTCCGCTTCGGTGACGTGCTCCTCGATCTGGCCTTCCTCGACATGGACCTGCGCTGGCGAGGGCGTCCCGATCTGGCTGTCGCCCTCATCGACGCGTACCAGGAGCTCTCCGACGAGCACCATCCGTCGTCATTGTTGGCCCACTTCGTCGCCTACCGCGCGCTCGTGCGGGCCAAAGTGGCGCTCTACCGTGCCCTCGCCGGGGATCCCGCGGCCCGTGTCGAGGCGGAGGCGCTGCTCGGGCTGGTCGAGGAGCGGCTGGATGCCGGCGCGGTGCGCCTCGTGATGATCGGTGGGCTGCCGGGCACCGGCAAGACGACGTTGGCCGAGGCGCTGTCGGCTCGCATGGGGTGGGTGACCATCAACACCGATGCGGTGCGCCACGAGCTCGTCGAGGCGCGTGGGTCCGCGCCGTGGGGTCACGGCGCCTACGCCCCCGAGGTGACCGCACGGACCTACGACCTCGTGTTGGCGAGGGCGAGGACCGCTCTCGGGCTGGGTGAGTCGGTGATCGTCGATGCCTCGTTCCGGGACGAGACGAATCGCGCTGCGGTCCGCGATCTGGGACGAGCGCTGTCGGCGACGATGGTCGAGCTCGAGTGCCGATGTCCGGCGATCGTCGCCGAGTCGCGCCTCATCGCTCGCGACGTCGCTTCGAACGCATCTGACGCCACGCCCACGATCGCGGCGCAGATGGCCCGGTCGTACGCACCGTGGCCAGAAGCCACTGCGATCGATTCCGCCCGTCCGCTCGAGGACGCGATGAGCTCAGTCATCGCGGCTGTGTCCGCCGCCCCGACGGACTGCTGATCGGCGAGAAGCTCTGATGAGGTCGTTCGATCGACCACGGCCGGTTGGCGGAGCGGGGACATGAAGGGATGGGCCTGCCTGCCGACCGATCAGCTTTCACGTGACGTCGTGATCGGCGAGACTGGATCCATGCCATCGGCACTTCGCGACTCTGTCGTGAACCATCGCGTCAGCGGTTGAACGCGATGCGCCGCGGTGTCTTCGCCTTCGACTTCGACGGGACGATCGCAGAGCACGGTCGTGTGCCGGCCGATCTGCGACTGCTGCTGGAGCAGATGAATGCTGATGGCTCGGCGCTCTTCCTCGTCACCGGTCGACGTGCCGAGTCGCTCGATCTCGGCCAGCTCGGTGGCGTCTTCACCGGCATCGTCTGGGAGAACGGTGCAGTGCTCCAACACCGAGCGACGGAGGTGTTCCTGCTTCCCTTCGGCGCGCTCGATCCGGACCTCGTTGCACGGCTCGAAGCCACTGGAGCATGGTTCGAACGCGGTCGGGCGATCGTGGCCACCTCGACCGAGCACGAGGCCGCGGTTCGATCTGTGATCGACGAGTGGGGTGGCGGCGCAGCGGTGGTGCACAACAAAGGGGCGGTGATGATCCTGCCGCCTGGTGCCGCCAAGGGTGCCGGACTGGAGCGGATGCTCGCGATGTGCGGGTTCTCGCCGCGCAATCTGGTCAGCTTCGGTGACGGTGAGAACGACCTGTCACTGCTCGGCATCGCCGACGTCGGGGTCGCCGTGGCCGACGCAGTCCCTGCCCTCCTCGCGGCCGCCGATCTCGTGTCGAGCGCGAGCGGGCCGACCGGGGTGTTCGAGTTGCTGCGGCGCTTCTGGGACGGCGCCGACAGCATCGACGTTCAACCTCGCCGCCAACGCCCGATCCTGCTCGGCAGCGATCCCCTCGGCGGCACGGTCTCGGTCTCGTGTCGCGAACTGGCGAACGAGTCACTCGGGGTGTTCGGTGGCTCCTCGTGCGGAAAGTCCTTCGTCGCTGGATTGCTGGCGGAAGGGATGCACCATGAGGGCTATCAGGTGCTCGTCATCGATCCCGAAGGTGACCACCGCGGTCTGCGAACGTTGCCCGGTTTCGTCGGCATCGATGCAGGCGCCGACGGGGGGCCGTCGCTCTCGCCTGAATCCGTCTGCGCATTGCTCGAAATGGCGAACGTTTCGGTCGTGCTCGATCTGTGTGCGATCGAGACCGTCGCCCGGGCCGGCTACGTCGCTGATCTCCTGTGCCGGCTGCGCGAGCTTCGTACGCGCCGATTCCGGCCGCACTGGATCCTCCTCGAAGAGGCACAGCACTTCCTGCTCAGGGGCGGCAGCAAGGTGGAGGCGGAGGTGCTGCCGCTGATGGCCGAGGGTGGGGTGGCGATCGTCTCCTACTGCCCCGATCGACTCCCGAGCGCGGTGCTGCGCGCCCTCGGCCGCCTCCTGCTCGCCCCGCTGTCCGATCCGGACGCTGTCGCATCCCTCCGACTCGACGCAACTGGCCTGGTCGGCGATGGACCGATCGACATCCCGTCGGGAGAGATGCTTCTGTGCGATCGTCGCCGACGTGTCATCGTCCACCTTCGCTCGCTGTGGCGACGTGCGCCGCACGTGCGACATCTCCACAAGTACCTCCACGAACCACTTCCGCCTCACAAGCGGTTCCACTTCCGAGTCGGTGCCGGCGCGACGGGCGTCGAAGCCGCCAGCCTCGTCGAGTTCCTCGGCTGCCTCGGAACGATCAGCGACGACAGTCTCGCCTACCACTCCCGACGTGGTGACTTCCCCACATGGGCGGCCCAGTCTGTCGGCGACCAACTCCTCGCGTCGCAGTTGAAGTCTCTCGGAGAACGCCCACTGTCGATCGCAGAACTGCGCAAGGCGTTGATCCAGCTGGTGGGTCATCGATGTGACGAACTGGCTGCCTTTCGTTGAGTGGCTCTCACGTCCGGCGGTAGACCTGGTCGATGTACGCACGCATCATGCGTGTCGCCGAAAAGCGCGGGCCATTGGTCTGGAGGCTCCTGCGAATCATCGCCACCCAGCGTTCCGGCACGCCGTCGGCACCTCGGTCGTGGAACATCGGGAGCACCTCGCGTTCGAACAGGTCGAACATCGCGGTTGAGTGGCGATGGTCCTGGGCGTTGTGGTCGTGGTCGACGCCACCCTCGATCGCCCACCCGTTCCCACCGTCGTAGGCCTCCGCCCACCAGCCGTCGAGCACGGAGAGCTGGAGGCCGCCGCCGAGGCACGACTTCATGCCACTGGTGCCGCTCGCCTCGAGAGGGGGGCGAGGCACGTTCACCCACACGTCGCAACCGGCAACCAGCTGGCCGGCGAGAGGGATGTCGTAGTCCTCGAGGAACGCCGCTCGACCAGCCACGCTGGGCGCGCTCTTCATCCCGAACAGCAGACGGACGACTTCCTTGGCATCGTTGTCGTTCGGATGCGCCTTTCCGGCGAACACGAACTGCACTGGCGGTTCACCGCTGATCAGTCCCAAAGCCCGTTCGGGTTCGAGCGCAACGAGGTGCAGTCGCTTGTAGGTCGCGAGGCGACGAGCGAATCCGATGGTGAGCACATCGGCACCGAATCCGCTCCCGCCCTCGGCCGCGTACTCGAGGGGCTCGCCGCGGCGGAGCCGATCGCTCACGGCTCGGTGGGCGACCATGTCGACCAATTGTCGACGAGCCGCGTTTCGAGCAGCCCAGAGCTCGGCCGACGGGATGTCGCTGACCGGTTCCCAGGTCTCCGGGCGATCGGCGCGGGCGAGCCAACCCTCGCCGAGGTTCCTGTCGAGCAACTCGCGCATCGGACCACCCAGCCAGGTGGGGATGTGGACACCGTTGGTGACGTGGTCGATGGGAACTTCGTCGATGGGCCGGCCGGGGAACAGCGGCTGCCACATTGCTCGCGCCACTTCTCCGTGGCGCTGGCTCACGGCATTGGCGTGCCGACTCGAACGCAGCGCGAGCGGGGTCATCCCGGACGGTTGATCCTGATTTGCCGGGTCGATCCGCCCTGCAGCGAGGAAGCCCTCGCGATCGCCCACCAGATCGGCGATCTGTCCGAGCATGGCCAGCACCTCGCCACGGTCGTACGTTTCGTTCCCGGCGGGCACCGGGGTGTGAGTCGTGAACACGACCCGGTCGCGGACCCGACGCATTCGTTCATCGGCATCGCCGCCGGACTCCTCGGCCAGCAGCTCGAACACCCCGAGCGCGGGGTGGCCCTCGTTGAAGTGGAACACGCATGGCTCGATTCCGAGCGTTCGCAACGCGCGGACTCCGCCGACGCCGAGCACTGCGTACTGCGCGAGCCGAATCGCACGGTTGCTCTCATAGAGACGCGACGTGATCCATCGCCCGACGGCATTGTTCTGCGGGACATCGGTGTCGAGCAGGTACAGAGGTACGCGACCCACGTCGACTCGCCACACCTGCGCGTAAACATCGTCGCCGGCGATCGGAACGGTGACCGTGACAGGCCTGGCATCGGAATCGGTGACCCTCACGCAGGGGAGGCTGCCGGGGTCGGTGTCGAGCCAGTACTCGTGTTGGAACCCGGTGACGTCGATTCGCTGATGGAAGTAGCCGGTGCGGTACATCAGACCGACACCCACCATCGGCAAGCCGATGTCGGACGCTTCTTTCAAGATGTCGCCTGCCAGCACGCCCAGTCCACCCGAGTAGATCGGCAGCGATCCGTGCACGCCGAACTCGGCGCAGCAGAACGCGATCGGGTGTTCGACGGTTGCCGGCCCCTCGAACCACTGCCGGTTGCGGTCGGCGTCGAGCTCGGCCGCCAACCTCTCGATCCGCGCCACCAGTGGTCCATCGGCTGCAGCGCGATCGAGGGTCGATCGATGCGCCTCCGCGAGCAGACGGACAGGGTTGTGCCCGATGCGTGACCACCGCTCGGGGTCGATCGACTCGAACGTGGCCGCCCCATCGGCCGACCAGGACCACCGATAGTCGAATGCCACATGCGCAAGTGGCCGCAGACGCTCCGGCAACGCGCTGGCAAGGTCGGACACAGCCGCCTCGATGTCGTGATCACCTGCAAACATGAGCCATCCTCCCCGGCGATTGTCGCACCTCCCGCGAGCCGGGTGACAGGGTCGGTCGTCCCGTCTCACGACATGGGGGAGTGAGCCCGCAACCCCGACTGCGCCGGTCGAAACGCTGCGTTCGCGAACGTGATGTCAAGACGTTCTCAAGAACCGTCCAATCCGTTGTGCTGATGGCTTCGAACCTTGGCCGGGCATCCCGCCCATCGACAAGGACCATCGACAAGGAGCAGCCATGAGCATTCGAAACAAGGCATTGACAGCACTGGGGGCAGGTTCGATCGTCATCGCTTCCACGGTCGCAGCGTTGGGAGCAGGGGCCGCCGACCACCTCGATGCGCCCGGAGTGAAGGCTGACGGACGGACGGACATCAACGATGTGTACGTGTTCCAATCGCCGACGAATGCGAAGAACACGGTGCTGATCCTGACCGTCAACCCGCTGGCAGGCGTGGCCAGCGGCACGAGCTTCCACCCCGGAGCGAAGTATCGATTCAACGTCGACGACGATGGCGACGCCGTCGCCGACACCAAGATCGACGTCACGTTCGGCAAGGTCGACAACAAGGGCTCCCAGAGCATGGAGGTCGAGCTCGTCGGGGAGCGCGGCAAGGTCGAGCGCGAGGGACGAACCGGTCGACAGATCCGGTTCGCTGGAACAGGGGCTGCACTGGCAGGCACCTTCGACGACCCGTTCTTCTTCGATCTCGAAGGCTTCAGGAACAACTTCCAGTTCACCGGGGCGAACTTCTTCGCCGGTCTCAACGTGTCGGCGATCGTCGTGGAGGTCCCGAGCCGGCTGCTCGGTTCTGGCGGCGTCGGTGTCTGGGCGACGACCTCGGTCAAGGGGCAGGTGGTCGATCAGATGGCCCGTCCGGCGATCAACACCGCGCTGATCGGGCCCGACCGAAAGGATGCGTTCAACCGCACACCTCCGTCACAGCAGTGGGCAGCCTTCGGCACCGAGGTGACTGCTCGGATCACGGAGCTGTCTGGTGATGCCGCGTATGCAGCGTCGATCGCACCTGTCTTGATTCCCGACGTGTTGACGTTCGAGCTCGGGAACACAGCGGGTTTCCTCAATGGGCGCATGCTGGCCGATGACGTGATCGACGCCGAGCTGAACCTGCTCACCAACGGCGCAGTGACCACCGATGGCGTGGACACGAACGACGTGGCGTTCCGCGGCGTCTTCCCGTACCTCGCAGCCGCGAACTGAACCGGGAGGCACAGACATGGCACCGAAGAGCGCGACCTCGAAATCA
Source organism: uncultured Acidimicrobiaceae bacterium (assembly GCA_963791635.1). Classification (GTDB taxonomy): domain Bacteria; phylum Actinomycetota; class Acidimicrobiia; order Acidimicrobiales; family Ilumatobacteraceae; genus VFMC01. The sequence goes on along the minus strand of CAWBTC010000005.1, from coordinate 1,539,498 downwards.
TCCCTCGGTCGCAAGATCCCGGTCGCGCTCTTCGCTGCCGCTCTAGCGATCCTCGGGCAGGGCCTCGTCGCCCGAGGCTCACAAGACGATGGCCGGTCCGCCTTGCCCGACCCACACGACATGGCACTGCTCAGCGTCGGCCGGATCGGCACGCCGAAGGTGGTGGAACTGTGGGAGGAGCGAGTCCGTTCCGTTCCGCAGAGTCCGCTGTACAGGGCCAGGTTGGCGACCAGCGAACTTGCGCTCGCCGGCGAAACCGGTGATCTCAGCCTGTACGAGAAGGCTGAGGCCATCGCTCGATCAGCGGTCGAGATCGACCCGACCAACGAATCCGCCAATCTTGCCCTGGCGTCGGCACTGGCCGGCCAGCACGAGTTCAGCGGAGCGCTCGCGCAGGCTGAGGGGGTGCTCGCCCGTACACCGACATCGGTGGGCGCGCGGATCGCTGTCGCAGATGCTCATCTCGAGCTCGGTGACTACGACGCGGCGGCAGAGGGGTACGCCGATCTCGCTGAGGACCTCCCCGGGTCGCCATCGATCCTGAGCCGGCAGGCACGCATCGCTGCCGTGACCGGCAACGCTGACGACGCGATCGAGCTGGCACGACAGGCTCTGATCGGGGCTGGTGGGGACGACCTCGACACCTACACGGCAGCGTTCTACTGGTTCCAGCTCGGCAACTATCAGTATCGATCCGGACGATACGACGACGCGGCCGGGACCCTCGAATCGGCTCTGCTGGTCGAGCCGGGCCATCTCGGTTCGATCGAACTGCTGGGCAAGGTGCTGGTTGCTCGTGGTCGTCTCGATGAGGCGATCGAGTTGTACGAGGGACTGCTGGAGGACACGAGCGCCGCAGACCTGCACGGAGAGCTCGCGAAGCTCTACGCCCACGTCGGCCGAGCGGCCGACGCGCGCCGTCAGGTCGCGCTTGGCTTGGAGGTCGCGCGTCAGCAAGCGGGTGCGTCCCCCGCGGAACGGCGGCATCTGATCGGCTTCCTCTCCGACCATGACCCGGCGTTCGCCGTTCGACTTGCCCGTCTGGACCTGGAGCTCCGTTCGGACGTCGAGACCTATGGATGGCTGGCGTGGTCGTTGCTGCAAGCCGGTGAGGCAGCGGAGGCCGCGACCTACCTCGACGAAGCGTTGCGGCTCGGAACCCAGGATGCGTGGTTGCTGTACCAGGTCGGCTCAGTGTCAGCTGCGGTGGGAGATGTCGAGGGCGCCCGAGTCCACCTGGCGGCGGCGCTCGAACTCAACCCCGCGTTCGACCTGGTACACGCCGAACGAGCCCGTCAGTTGCTCGAAAGTCTCCCCTCATCGCTTCAGTCGAAGGGGGGCTGACGCAGTGAACACCGAACGGTCGAGTGCGCGTTCAAGACGAAGCAGACGGAGATCAGAACGGAACGTCGATCGAGGGCTGCTCGATCGGCTTTCGGCTCAACTGCCGCGCGATCTGGAAGTAGTCGAACGGCAGGTCGCTCAGGTTGATCATCCCGTCACCATTGCGGTCGATCACCCCCCTCTGGTCGCTGCCGACCGCGACGACGCGATACGGAAGTTTGAACTCGACCTCCTGGCGCGTCGCCGGATCGGCCGCACTGTCATGGACGTCGATGACCGCAGCCGCCACGTCGTCGGTGGAAACGTTCGGAGCTGGCCGCGCCGCCCGCTGGGCCGGAGCCGTCCGAACGGGTACGTGGTGCTCGAACGCATGACCGGCCAGCTGAGACGCTGACCCTTCGGAGATGCCTTCGATTCGCATAGTCCTCCTCACTGTCCAGTTGTCGAGCAGGTCGCGCCACGTCTCTTGGTCAAGATCACCTCAAGAACGCCGGTGACCTCCTTGACCGCTGCCTCCGTGGGCGCAGAGCGGGCGAGACCTCAGCATCGTGTCCCCGTCTGCCTCCGAGTCCTCGCTCTCGCCGGCTCTTCAGTGCGTTGGACGTTCGGGGGAGTCAGCTCGTGATCGTCCGTCCGGGCCAACGGACGCTGCCGAAGGGCCAGGAGGAACGCAGCCAGTCGTCGACGGTGCTCGCGAGGTGCTCGTCGAGTGAGGCGTGCGACGAGCGCACCCAGGAGCGCACGATGACATCGGCTTCATCGGTCGCGTCGGGGTCGACGTAGACACAGCCGATCACGTCGTCGGTGTGCGGGTCGACAACGGTGTAGGCGTAGGCCTCGCCTCGCACGAACTCACTCCAGTGCATCTCGAGATCACGGAGGTTCTGCTCGGCGCTCATCTCGAACGGCCAGGTGTCCGGACCCCATGTGCCGTCACCAAAGCCTGGCGTGGCCCGGATGTGATCGATGCTCGACATCCAAGCTGCGTGATCACGTTCGTTGTGCTCGGGTGCCAGCGGGCGGAGGATGAGGTGCTCGGTCGACGGCGGCACCGGCAGATCGGCCGGCTCGAGGTGCGGCCAGGTCATCTCGGCATGACTTCGTCGAACAGGTCGAGCATCGCCCTCCAGGACCGGGACGCGGTGAGTTCGTGGTAAGCCACGGCCGGATTGCCGAGCCGGGATGCGTTCGGGTTGGTGAAGCTGTGAACTGCGTTGCCGTGGAGGTGCATTCGCCAATCGACGTTGCCGGAGCGCATCTCCTGTTCGAACTCGGCACGCTGCTCGGGTGGGATCATCGGATCGTCGGCGCCGATGCACACGAGCACCGAAGCGCTGATCGCCGACGCATCCTGCGGTCGGGTGGTGCTCAGACCGCTGTGGAAGCCGACGACGGCGCGGAGATCGGCTCCGGCCCGTGCCAACTCGAGCGCCATCGTGCCGCCGAAGCAGAAGCCGATCGCGGCCACTCGAGAATCGTCCACCCGGGGCTGTTCGAGCAGCACCTGCAGCCCTGCGAGACCGAGGCCACGCGTGAGCTCGGCCGAGTCGCGCAGTGGTCCGAGTCGCTCACGGATCTGGGACATCTCCAGCGGCAGGCCGTCGCCGTGATAGTCGAGCGCGAAGGCGACGAAGCCGAGATCGGCTAGGCGGACGGCCATGCCCTTGGCATGCTCGTCGAGGCCTGGACCCTCGTGGCAGACGAGGACACCAGGAGCCGTCGCCGTGCCGTCGGGGAGCGCGAGGTGGCCGAGGTAGCGCCTGCCGTCGTGGTGGTACTCGATGTCGGTTGTGTGCACGTCCTCACCGTAGCCAACACCCACGAGGTGCCGGCTCGGTGATGGCTCGGTGCCGAGCGGTCGCGATCGAGCCCGCAACCATCGCGTGAGCGGTCAGGATGGAGGCGATGCCCACCAACTCCGTGATCATGTGGTTCGTCCCGAAGCGGTCGATGGCGAGGTCACTCATCCAACGCGGGTGGCTGGGCCGGAAGCGGCGGGCGTGGTTCCATGGCCATGGCCAGGGTTCGGACCGGGAGACCTCCCGGGCTGGTCGAGCCGAGGGAGATCGCCGAATCGACCAATCCGCGGCGGCACCGGCACCGAACGAGGTGCATGCGATCTGCACTCCCAGGCCTCCGTTGGGGCAGACGGTCGACATGGGAATCATGAGGTTTGGTCGAGCGGCGCTCGTCGACGCGTTTGTGGCTGATGCCGCCGACCCACTCGGCGGCCTGCTCCGCCGGGCGGGCCGGGGAGATCAGATCGCCTTCGCCGAGCTGTACGACCGACTCGCTCCCGTGGTGTTCGGCGTGGTGTTGAAGGTGGTGCGCGACCCATCGCAGAGCGAGGAGGTGGCGCAGGAGGTCTTCATCGAACTGTGGCGGCTGGCCGCTCGATATGACGGCACCAAGGGATCCGTCACCTCGTGGGCCGCCACGATGGCGCACCGCCGGGCGATCGACCGGGTGCGCTCGGAGCAGTCTGCCCGCAACCGCGTGGCTCGCGAGGTGTCGAACCTGGTGCCCGATCATGACGACGTGGTCGGCCAGGTGGAGGTCACCCTCGACCAGGCTCGGGTGCGACGCGCACTCGAGCAACTGTCGCCGCTGCAGCGCGAGGCTCTCGAGCTCGCGTACTTCGGCGGGCACACGTACCGAGAGGTGGCTGTCCTGCTCGACGTGGCCGAGGGAACGGTGAAGACCCGCATCCGAGACGGCATGATCAGGATGCGCGACGAGCTCGGAGGCACCCAGTGAGCAGCAACGACATCGACATCCACCACTTGGGTGCCGCGTATGCGCTCGATGCGCTCGACGAGCGCGAGAGGATGGCGTTCGAGGCCCACTATCCCTCGTGCGAGGTGTGCCGTGCAGATGTGCTGGCGTTCCGGTCGACGTTGACCCAGGTCGCCTCGGCTCAGGCCTCAGATCCGCCCGCATCGATGAAGAGCAAGGTGATGGCGGAGGTGGCGCAGACGCGTCAGCTCTCGCCGCTGCTGCCTGATCGGGTGAGCGACCTGGCTGAGCGTCGCAGACGCCGCCAGCGAAGTGTCGCCGGCCTGCTTGCCGCGGCTGCCGCCGTGGTGCTGTTCGTCGCCGGCGCCCTCGTCGTGCGCACCAGCAACGATTCACCTGCGTATGCAGATGCACTCGCCGAGGTGATGAGACAGCCCGATGCGCGGATGCTGACGCTCGTCCCGGGTGAGGGTCGCACCGATGGCGTGGTCAAGGTCGCGTGGTCGTCGTCAGGTGAGACGGCGGTGCTCGTCGCCGACGGTCTTCCCGTCGCGCCCGATGGCTCGGCGTACGAGCTGTGGCTGATCGCTGGTGGGGTGCCGCAGCCGATGGAGGTGCTGCAGTCCGCCGACGAGGGCGAGATTCGTGCGGTGCTCGACATCGAGGGCGCGCCTGACGCGTGGGGCGTGACGATCGAGCCCGAAGGTGGATCGCCGGCCCCGACCGGTGAGATTCTCTTCCTCGGCACGACCTGACCCGCCGCCGTTCGCCGTCGTGGCGCAGAGGGTCGGGTTCTGCTGCGGCTGTGATCGCGCTCGGCTACATTTGCCCTTCACTGAACCACCGTTCAGTGAAGGTCCTCCCGACGAGAGGATTGCCAGCACGTACGGGGGTCGCAAAGGTGAGTTCGAGCACCGAACGGACAACCAAGGTCCACGGCGGCGCCGCCTCCGCGGCAGCCGGGCCGGGCGGCGGGCGCGTCCAGCTGACCGGCGTGTCGAAGTGGTACGGCGACCAACAGGTGCTGAAGTCGATCGACCTGACGATCGAGGCCGGCGAGTTCTTCTCCTTGCTCGGCCCGTCAGGGTGTGGCAAGACGACGACCCTTCGGCTGATCGGTGGGTTCGAGCCGATCGAGGTGGGCATCGTGCGCATCGACGGCGTCGACATGCGCGACGTCCCACCCGAGAAGCGGCCGGTGAACACGGTGTTCCAGAGCTACGCGCTGTTCCCGCACCAGACGGTGGCGGACAACGTTGCGTTCGGACTCAGGTTCCAGAAGGTCGACAAGGCCGAGCGGCGTCGTCGGGTGGGCGAGGCGCTCGAACTCGTGCGACTCGAGGGCTATGGCACCCGCAAGCCACACCAGCTCTCGGGCGGCCAGCAGCAGCGCGTGGCGCTGGCCCGCTCGCTCGTGCTGCGGCCACGTGTGTTGCTGCTCGATGAGCCACTCGGTGCGCTCGATGCGAAACTACGGCGCACACTGCAATTGGAGTTGAGGCAGTTGCACCGGGAGGTTGGCATCACCTTCGTCTACGTGACCCACGATCAGGAGGAGGCGCTCACGATGAGCGATCGTCTGGCGGTGATGCGCGCCGGCGAGATCGATCAGGTCGGCGCACCACGTGACGTGTACGACCAACCCGCGACGGCGTACGTGGCTGACTTCCTCGGGATCGCGAACCTGCTGCCGGCCACCGTGACCGGGCCAGGGCGCGTGCGGATCACTGTCGCCGACGTTGCGGACATTGCGGATGTCGCAGCCGAGACGCGTGACGTCACCGGTTCGTGCACGGTGTTGGTTCGGCCTGAGCGAGTTCGCCTGGTGAGCGCCGGTTCAGGAGTGATGCCCGCACGCGTGGAGGCGCTGGTGTTCGCCGGCCCGGTGACGCACGTGCATCTCACCGTCGGCGGGCACACGTTGCAGGCCGTCGTGCCCAACGATGGAGCGGATCTGCCGGCCCGCGAGGGTGAGCAGGTAGATCTCGACCTCCCCGCCGACGCCCTGCGCGTGCTCGCCGGCTGATCGCCGGTCAGCGGCTGGAGCGACTGAACCAACGCCGTTTCGGTGTGGCGGCGACCGCTTCGGCCTTCGTGTGGCCGGGACAGCGATCCTGCCGAGCGACGTCTCTCAGAACCTGCTCGACGTGGGCGCCGCATCCTGCCCACGAAGGCTTGCCGCACGTCTTGCACGTCACTCGTCTGCACATACCCCTCAGGGTATCAACCGAAGCGCGGCTCGCGTCAACGAACGATCAGTCCGAAGAGCCCCTCATCGTGGTGCGGTAGTGCTCGACGAAACCGATCACCAGGTCGTCTTTCGGGGTGAGCACACCGCTGGTGAACAACGACGACGACACGCCACGCTGCACGCGCTCACACACGCTGTAGTCCTGGGCGGCGACGAGCTCGCTGAACTCGACGATCTCCGACGGGTCGAAACCAGCAGTGGCGATTGTTTCGGGCGCGAACAGGTACTCGGTCACGACCGTGGTGGACGCAGGGCCTGCTGGGTACATCGTCGTGACGATCGCACTGGTGCCGGTGACGTCGACGAACGCATTGGGGAACACGGTGCAGCCGAAGTACGACGCAGCGTCCAACTCGCTCAGGCCCGGCAGCACCGGCAGCCCGGACACACCGGTACGGCTGAAGCTGTTGCCGAGGTCCTTGAGCGTGACCCCGCCGTCGGTCCGTTCGTGGTCGTACACCCAGCCGGTGCGATACACCGGCACGATCTCCACGAGCTCCGGATGGACCCGCGTGCAGTGGAGGCACTCCTGGTAGTTCTCGACGATGATCTTCCAGTTCGCCTGCACCTCGGCACGGGTGGTGAGGGCGACCCGAAGGTCGCCGAGTCCGTACCGCTCGAGCGCAAGGAGCTCCTGGCCGTGGCGCTGCATCCAGGCATCGAACGGCATCGGCTCCTTCGCCAGGCTCACGAACACGAAGCCCTGCCACTCGGCGACAGCCACCGACCACAAGGACAGTGCGTCCTTGTCGACCTCGGAGGCGTCGAGGTGAGGGGTGGCGATCAGGCGTCCGTCGAGGGCGTAGGTCCACGCGTGGTACGGGCACATCAGCGAACCCTGGGTGGTGTCACTGTCGTTCTCGCAGAGGCGGGCGCCACGGTGGCGGCAGACGTTTGCGTACGCGTAGATCCTGCCGTCGAGGTCGCGGGCCACGAGAATGCTCTCGCCGGCCACGTCGATCACGCGTCGATTGCCCGCAGCCAAGGTGTCGGCGCGGAGCGCGAGGAACCACCCGCCGTGGAAGATCAGGTGTCGCTCGCGCTCGAAGACGTCGGGAGAGCAGTACTCAGCCGAGGTGAGTGTGCGGTGTTGAACGGGTGCCATCCGGGTCCTCCGTGTCCCGACTGTTGGATCAGTCGGGTGTGGTACCTTGTTGGACAAGTGCTCAGTATCGCACATCCGGCAACGGAGGAGAACCACATGACCAGCACCGAAGCTCAGATCACCACCCTCGACGGGTTGATCGAGCGGGAAGAGGCTGCCTTCCTCGCCCGCACGACGCGGTCGGCCGAACTGTGGCATCGGGCCAGCCACGTGATGCCCGGTGGTGTGGCCTCGAGCTGGGCGAGCTCGCGGCCCGTGCCGGTGTGGGTCGATCGCGGTCTCGGCGGTCATGTGTGGGACGCGGACGGTACCGAATACGTCGACATGCACGGCGGCTACGGCGTCAACGTCGTCGGTCATGCGAACCCCGCCGTTGTCGACGCGGTGCGGCGCCGCGTGGGGCTCGGCACCCACTTCGCCCAGCCGACCGAGGACACGATCGTCGTCAGCGAAGCGCTCGCGGCGCGGTTCGGTCTGCCGATGTGGCGCTACACGAACTCTGGCACCGAGGCGACGATGGACGCCGTGCACCTGATGCGTGCGATCACCGGGCGGAAGCTGGTGGTCAAGATCGAGGGCACGTACCACGGGCACCACGATGCGCTCATGATCTCGGCGTTCCGCAGTGCGGAGCAGCTCGGGCCGGTCGAGGAACCCCACCGTGTGCCCGGTTCGGGCATTCCCCAGGAGATGGCCGACCTCGTGCGAATCGTGCCGTTCAACGATCTCGACGCCCTGCAGCGCACGCTCGAGGCGTACCAAGGCCAGATCGCCGGGATGATCCTCGAGCCGATGATGATGAACGCCGGCATCATCGCCCCGAAGCCGGGCTACCTGCAGGGTGTGCTCGACCTCGTGCACGCTCACGGTGGGCTCGTGGCCTTTGACGAGGTGAAGACAGGTCTGGTGGTGCACCCAGGAGGTGTGACCGCGATGTACGGGGTGCGGCCCGACATGGTGTGCCTCGCCAAGGCGCTCGGCGGCGGCGTGCCGTGCGGTGCGATCGGCGGCACCGCCGAGGTGATGGCCGCGATCACCGATGGCCGCTACGACCAGGTGGGCACGTTCAACGGCAACCCGCTGACGATGGCCGCGGCGCGGGCGGTGCTCACCGAGGTACTCACTCCTGAGTCGTACGTGAGAGCCGAACAGCTCGGCCGGCAGATGCTGGAGGGGTCGCTGGCAGCGCTGCACGAACAGGGCCAGCCGGCGTACGGCGCAGCGCACGGGTTCAAGGGATCTGTCGTGTTCCACGGCACCCCGTGCACGAACTATCGCGAGTTCCTCGAGATCGACCTCGCGATCAGTCACTGCCACTTCCTGTACCAGCACAACGGTGGCGTGTTCCTGCCGCCGTGGGGCAAGAGCGAGTCGTGGACGCTGTGCGTCAGCCACTCCGACGCTGACGGCGAGCGCTACGTCGACAACGTTGCCCGGCTCGCCAGCGACGTCGCCCCCATCCGAGATCGCCACTCCGACATCTTCGGTGAAGGCCAGTACAACTGACGGATGGGTCAGCCGTCGCCGGGGAGACGGGTCTCCTCACGGCGGAAGCGGACATCGGCTGCGCTGTCAGCCGGCGCCGCGGCGTCCAACTCGCGTGCGTACCGGTGGCCTGCGTACACCGCGGTTGCGATGGTGCCGGGTGCGAGACAGTCTCCGATCCGGACGATGTCGATGGTGGACGCGAGGGCCTGATACAGCCGGTCCTGCGGGGTTCGTGAGGTGACCATGACCACCCCGGAGATCTCGATCTCGCGTTCGCGCCCCGTGTACGTGCACTCGAGCAGCGCCGATCCGACCTCGATGCCCGCCAGCGAATGACCCGTCACGAGGTGGATGCCGAGCTCCAGCATCCGCGCCTGGATCCGGTGCTGTTCATTGGTGCGCGAGGTCCACGTCGACACTTCGTTGGCCGGGGTCACGAGGGTCACGTCCAGACCGGCGCAGCGGAGCTTCTCGGCGATCACGCCGCCCATGTAGTAGTGGTCGTCGTCGAAGACCACCACCGGCCCGTCGGGCATGACGCCGGCCATGATGTCGTCGGGGGTCAGCACCGAGGGGAGCTGCCAGCCGTCGACCGGTTCGTCCAGCTCGCGGCCGATGCCGTCGCGACGCCACGTCGAACCGGTCGCGATCACGACCCGGTCGGCGCCGAACTCGAGGATCTGTTCCTCGTCGACGAGGCTCTGCAGGTGGACGTCGACGTTGGGGAGCTTGGCGATCTGGCCGACTCGCCAGTCGCGCACCCTCGCGTACTCGGCCATCCCCGGCAGCAGTGACTCGAGCGCGACTCGCCCGCCGAGCTCGCGGCGGGCGTCGGTCAGGCTGACCGCGTAGCCACGCTTCCCGAGTGCCATCGCAGCTTCCAGCCCCGCCGGGCCGCCGCCGACGATCAGCACCGACGTGTCGGACCCCTTTGTCGGGATGCGTTCGGGGTGCCAACCCTTGCGCCACTCCTCGCCCATCGTGGGATTCTGTGTGCACCGAATCGGCGTGCCGGTCTGATCGCCGGCGTAGCAGATGTTGCAACCGATGCACTCGCGGATGTCGTCCTCGCGACCTTCGGAGATCTTCTGCGGCAGAAACGGGTCGGCGATCGATGGGCGGGCCGCGCCGACCAGATCGATCACACCCTGACGCACCATGCGCAGCATCGTCTCGGGCGAGGTGAACCGGCCAACGCTCACGACCGGCTTGTCCGTGATCTCCTTCACCCACGACATCGCCGTCTCCAACCCCGCTTCGTGGACGAACCGAGAGGTGCCCATCTCGTGGCTGTAGTCGTCGATGGTGATGTCCCACAGGTCTGGGAGGTTGCCGATCATCTCGAGGATCGTGCGCGGTTCGGTGTCGTTCTGGTCATCGCTGGCCGCACCCGATCCCACCGAGAACCGAACTGCCACGGCGCACGAGTCACCGACCGCATCCTTGGTCTCCTCGATCAGCTCGCGGAACAGGCGCGACCGGTTCTCGAGCGAGCCCCCGTACTCGTCGGAGCGCTGGTTCGAGGGCATCAGGAACTGCTTGATCAGGTACCAATGGCAGGCGTACACATAGACGATGTCGAACCCGGCCCGCTTCGCGCGCTTGGCTGCTTCGATGTGCCATCGCTTCAGCTCGACGATGTCCGCCGTGTCCAACGCCCGCGTCTGCACCGGGTCGTACACGCCGGCGGGCATGCTGAACGGGCCGACGGGAACCTCGCGGGAGTAGTGATTCGCGCTCGAGGCGCCACCGTGCCAGAGCTCGATGCCGGCCAGAGCGCCGTGTGCGTGCACCTGGTCGACCATGAGACGCATGGAGCGGACGTCCTCGTCGTCCCACATCGACGCCGATGGATACGGGTCGTCGTCGGATGTCGGGTGGATCGAGCAGTACTCCGTGCACACCGTGCCCCAACCGCCTTCGGCCTTCATCCCTCGCAGCGCAGCGAGGGTCCGCGGGCGCCGGTAGCCGATGCCCGTGCAGTGCGGAACCTGATAGAAGCGGTTCGGCGCGACCACCGGACCGATTCGAACTGGTTCGAAGAGGATGTCGTAGCGGGGGTCTCGGGGCATGTGCGTCCTTGGGTTCTCGAACGGTTCCTGAACGGTTCCTGAACGGCTCATGGCGACGAGTGGCGTGGTTGCGCACGTCGCGCGTGGCTACTGCGGGCGTGGTTCGCTGAACTGCATCAACGACCTCGCCACGTGGGGGAGCGGCGTTCGTTGAACGCGGCGGTGCCTTCGCTTGCGTCCTCGCTGTCGATCGCTCGTCGATAGCTGTCGTACGTGCGGAGCTGTGCCATTGCGTCGATCGGGTCGAGATGCGCGGTGCGTCGCTCGATGTCCATGATCGCAGCGACGCTCAAGGGCGCGTTGGCAACGATGCGCTGGGCGAGCTCGGTGGCTGCGGCGTTCAATGCGGCGACGGGCACGACGCGATTGACGATGCCGAAGCGCTCGGCATCGGCGGCACTGAGGCGCCGGCCGGCGTACAGCACTTCACGAGCGATGTGCGGCGGCAGCAGCTTCGGCAGCCGCACGCTGCCGGCATCGGGGAGGATGCCGAGCGAGGCTTCGGGCAGGAAGAACTCGGCGTGCTCGGCGGCGACGATCAGGTCGGCCGCCATCGCGATCTCGAACCCGCCACCCACGGCCATGCCGTTCACAGCTGCGATCACCGGCACGGTGCGGTTCGCCAGGTCGACGAATCCACCGAATCCACCCGCTCCGTAGTTGCTGTCGAACGACTCGCCATCGCCTGCGGCCGAGAGGTCCCAGCCGGCAGAGAAGAACCGCTCGCCGGCACCGGTGACGATCACGACCCGCACCGCAGGGTTCGCCTCGAAGCCGATGAACGCTTCGCCCATCGCAACGCTCGTGGCTGCGTCGATCGCGTTGGCCTTGGGCCGATCGATCGTGAGGACGGCGATGCCGTCGGCGGTGGCGACGTGGAAGCCGGTGTGGTCGTTCATCAGATTTCTTCGATCCAGAGCGCGTCGACCGCGACCGCGCCGTGGCGGCCGACGAGTACGGGGTTGAGTTCGACCTCCACCACCTTCGTGCCCACGACCGAATCGACCAGGGTGACCACGAGCGATGCGAGCGCGTGCACATCGGCGGCCGGGCGGCCGCGGAAGCCGTGGAACAGCGCAGCGCTCCGCAGCCGCTCGAGCGCAGCGACCACGTCGTCGTGGCCCACCGGTGCGAGCAGATGCGTGACATCGCTCCACAGTTCGGTCATGACTCCCCCGAAGCCGAGCGACACGAGCCAGCCGACGGGTGGATCGCGCCGAACGGTGACGAGCACCTCGGCGATGACGTCGGTGACGGTGCGCTCGACGAGGCATCCAGCGCCGGTGGTCGGCATCGCATCGAGCGCTGCCGCGAGCGCTTCCGGATCGCGCAGGCCCACCTTCACGGCGCCTGCCTCGCTCTTGTGCGCGAGGCCGAGCCCTTTGAGCGTGATCGGGTAGCCGACTCGACCGGCGGCCGACAGCACCTCGCTGCGGGGCACCACCTCGCCATCGGGCACGGCCACGCCGATGGTGCGCAGCCTCGCCTTCGCGCTCGCCTCGTCGATCACGTGCGTCTCACCCGGACTGCCCACGGCGGCATGGGCGCCGACCCGTCGCGGGGGGACGACGGCGGCGGCGTCGAGGGCCGTGAGCGCCTCGCCGAGACCCAACAACGGCGTGAGGCCGCGACGTGTGAGGTGCTCGCGGAAAGGCTCGTTGATGCATTCGGCCATCGTCGCCACGACCACGGCGCGCTTGCCGGTTGCCTCGGCTGCGTCCGCGAGTGCGTCGGCGGCGATGTACCACGAGCTCGGGTCGTTGTCGGGTCCGGGCGGGGCATCGAGCACGAGCATCGTGGCGTCCTGCGGACCGTCCATCACCGCGGTGAAGCACGCAGCCATGGCGGTCCGATCGCCCCACATGAACGTGTGGTAGTCGAACGGATTGCTCACGGACACGAACTCGGTGAGGGTGGCCTCGATGCGGGTGCGGTGATCGTCGTCGAAGGCCTCGAATGCGAGACCGGTTGCTTCCGAACGATCCGCGACGAGCGATGCTTCGCCGCCGGAACAGCTGAGCGAGACGATGCGGTTGCCAGCGAGCCTGCCACCCTCGTCGAGCAGCTTCAGGGCCTCGAGCAGCTCGGCGGGTGTGCGCACCGTTGCAATGCCGTAGCGCTCGAACATCGCGTCGTAGGCGGCGGCACGGCCGGCGATCGAGCCGGTGTGCGAGGTCGCGATCGCCGCACCGACGGCAGACCGACCGGTCTGGAGGGCGACGATCGGCACGCCCTGACCGTTCGCTCGCATCGAGACCGCGGCGAAGTGCTGTGGATCGCGCACGGCCTCGAGGAACAGACCGATGGAGGTGACCCGCTCGTCGTCGAGCAGTGCCTCGATCGCGTCCTCTGTGCCGAGGCTGGCCTGGTTACCGACGGTGATCATGTACCCGAGGCGCAGGCCACGCTGCTGGAACGTGAGGTTCACGGCCACGTTGCCGCTCTGGGAGACGATCGCTGCGGCTCGCTCATGCCGCTGCAAGCCGTGCTCGTCGGGCCACAACGCCACCGAGTCGAAGGTGTTCACGAAGCCATAGCAGTTCGGGCCGAACAGCGGCATGCCATCGGCAGCGGCGAGCAACTCCACCTGGAGATGGTCGTCACCGGCCTCCGCGAAGCCCGATCCGTAACACACCGCACCACCGACGCCCATCTCTGCCAGCATGCGGACGGAGTCGACGGTGACGTGGCGGTTCACGCCGAGGAACACCGCGTCGGGCACCTCGGGGAGATCGGCGAGGGACGCCATGCAGGGCACACCGGCGAGGTGCGAGCGGTTCGGGTGCACGGGCCAGATCGGCCCCCGGAAGCCGAGCTTGAGGCACTGCGCGACCACGCGCTCGGCCGCAGCCCCGCCGACCACAGCGATCGAGCGCGGAGCGAGCAGGCGGTGCAGATCGGCCACGCCGGTGACGTTAGCTGAACCACCGATCAGAGAACCGTTCGTGCAGTGGTGTGCGGTCGAGGATGGACGCGCCAATGGTGCAGAATCTGGGGCGTGCTTCACGCCGACCTTGCCTACCTGTCCGCCACCGAACTGCTGCGTCGCTACACCGCCCGCGAGCTGTCCCCCGTCGAGCTGCTCGACGCCTTGATCGATCGGATCGAGGCTCTCGAGCCGAAGATCAATGCGGTGTGCGACCGCCGGTACACGGAGGCCCGCGCCGAAGCGGTCCACGCTGCTGAGCGATACCTCGGCAAGCACGGTGGGCCGCGCCCACTCGAAGGCCTGCCGGTCGCTGCAAAGGAAGAGCACCCGATGACCGGGCGCCCGTGGACGCAGGGCTCGCTCACGCTGAAAGACGTCGTCGCCGAGTACGACCATCCGATCATCGAGCGGATCCAGGCGGCGGGCGGCATCATCCACGTGCGCGTCACGACGCCCGAGTTCTGCTGCGCGGGCTTCTGCCACACGAAGATGTGGGGTACCACGCGCAACCCATGGAACACCGACTACGCGCCGGGCGGTTCCTCGGGCGGTACCGGTGCTGCGCTCGCGGCCGGGTATGCCCCGCTCGGCACCGGCAGCGACATCGGCGGTTCGATCCGCATCCCGGCGTCGTTCAGTGGCGTGGTGGGCTTCAAGCCGCCGTTCGGTCGCGTGCCAGCGCTCCCGCCCTACAACCTCGATCAGTTCTGCCACGACGGTCCGATGGCGCGCAGCGTGGCCGACGTCGCACTGCTCGAGAACGTGATTGCCGGTCCGCACCCACGCGACGTCGTCTCGATGCGCAACCCGCCGCAGATCCCGGGCGAGTCCGAGAGCGTCGCGGGGCTGAAGATCGCACTGTGCCTCGCGCTCGGCGACTGGCCGCTGGCACCGGAGGTGGAGGCCAACACTCGGCGCGTCGGCGCGGCACTTGCTGCCGCCGGGGCCGAGGTGACCGAGGTGACGCTGCCGTGGACGCGTGACAAGATCTACACCGCATCGCAGGCCCACTTCGCGGCGATCATGGGCGCCGGCATCGCCGCCGTGGAGGCCGAGTTCGGCGATCTGCTGAACGACTACACGCGTGCGTTCGCGACGTCGATGACGAGCGACATCAGCTACTACGAGGGCCTCGAGCTCGAGGGCCAGCTGTACGAGCCGCTCGGCAGGCTGTTCGAGGAGTACGACGCATTGGTCTGCCCCACCATCGCTGCGGACGGGCTCGAGGCCGACAACCCCTACATCGAGGGGCCGTTCCTCGTGAACGGGGTGGACGTGAAGCACCACATCCTGATGTGCATGACGCTCCCCTTCAACCTGTTCAGCCGGTGCCCGGTGGTGGCGGTGCCGTCGGGTCGTGCCGACAACGGGGTGCCGACGGGCGTGCAGGTGGTTGGTCGCACGTACGACGACGTGACGGCGTTCCGTGTTGCCGCGGCCGTGGAGTCGACCGGCGTCGGCTACCACGATCCAGCCTGGCGCCCCTCGCTGTGACGAGCGGTCGCCGCCGGGGGAGCCACCTGAGTCGGCCGTAGCGACCGTCCTCTCGGTACTGTCGGCGGACCGCAGCTCGCAAGGGGGACTCGTGGCTCACGATCTGATCATCCGCAACGGCACCGTCATCGACGGCACGGGCACCGAGGGCGTCCTCGCCGACGTGGCCGTGGACGGCGACCGAATCACAGCGATCGGCGACCTGTCGGCCGAGGCGGCCCGGAGCGAGATCGATGCGGCGGGCCTGCTCGTCACGCCCGGCTTCATCGACCTGCACACCCACCTCGACGCCCAGGTTGCCTGGGACCCGATGATGACGTCGAGCTCGTGGCACGGCGTCACGACCGTGCTCATGGGGAACTGCGGCGTCACCTTTGCCCCGGTGCGTCCTGATGACCGGGTGTTCCTCGCCGAGATGATGGAGAGCGTCGAGGACGTTCCCAGAGACGCGATCCTCGACGGTCTTTCGTGGGATTGGGAGACGTACCCGCAGTACCTCGACGCAGTACAGCGCATGCAGCCAGCGCTCAACGTCGTCGGCCTGGTCGGCCACTGCGCAGTGCGCTACCACGTGATGGGCGAGCGCTCGCTCAGCGACGAACCGCCCTCCCCGACGGAGATGGAGCAGATGCGGGCGATCGCGGAGGAGTCGGTGGCCGGCGGTGCGGTGGGGTTCAGCACGTCGCGCATCCTGTTGCACGTCGTGCCCGACGGTCGCTACGTCCCCGGCACCCTCGCCCCGATCGACGAGTACCTCGCGATCGCCGATGGCATGAATGCCGCTGGCGGCGGCCTGTTCCAGGCCGTCAACGACTTCGCCACGAAGGCCGGCCACGAGATCGCTCTGCTGCGAGAGATGGCCGGCGCGTGCGGCGACGTGCTGTTCTCCGGAGGTGTCGGCAACAACGCCAATGCGAATGCGGGCGTCGAGATGTGGAGCGACTTCCTTGCCACCACCAACGCGGAGGTCGGCCGGATCACCCTCGCCTCGGCGTCACGGCCCAGCGGCTCGCTGTGCGGGCTCGCACAGATCTCCCCGGTGAAGGGCAAGCAGTGGAAGGCGCTGCTCGCGCTGCCCACGCTCGCCGATCGGGTCGCCGCGCTGAAGGATCCCGCCACCCGCGCCTTGTTGGAGGCAGAGGGCATGCAGAAGGGCATGTGGTACGACCCCGAGCACATCTACCCGCTCGGCACCGGCCCGTCACCCGACTACGCCGAGGCCGGCGGGGTGTCGCTCGCGCGGCTGGCCGCCGAGGCCGGTGTGCATCCTGTTGAACTGGTGATCGACCGATTGATCGCCAGCGACGGCCACGAGTTGTTCAACACCTGGTTCTTCAACCGCAACGTCGACGCCCTCCAGCAGTTGCTGGCGATCGACCACGTGTACCCGGGCCTTGCCGACACCGGAGCCCACGCAGGCCAGATCTGCGATGCCGACATGAGCACGCACTTCCTCTCGTACTGGCAACGCGATCGCAGTCTGATGCCGCTGTCTGCCGCGGTGCACAAGCTCACCGGTCTTGCCGCCGGGGTGCTCGGCCTCATCGATCGCGGCACCCTCCGCGTCGGCAACGCCGCCGACATCAACGTGTTCGATCTCGACCGTCTCGCCTCCGATCACCCGGTGTACGCCAACGACTTCCCGGGTGGCGCGGGTCGCCTGAGGATCGGTGGCCGCGGCTATGCCGCGACACTCGTGAACGGCGAGGTCGTCACCGAGCACGGCGCCAACACGGGCGCTCGCCCGGGCAAAGTGCTCCGCCAGTTCAGCCGCTGAAAAGGTTCGTCACGTTGGGCGGATGCCATCAGGGCAGTGAACCGGATCCGCTCGGCGACTCCTTCACGGCTCCTTCACGGCTATTTCACACCACCAGGTCGGATCTTCACGGTTCCGCGCGGTTGATCGGCCCTGAGACACGCCCCTCAGGCGCCGAAGGGGCGGAGCATCGCTCGGCTGATGATGTGGCGCTGGATCTCACTCGTACCATCCCAGATGCGGTCGACGCGGGTGTCGCGCCACATCCGCTCGAGTGGCAGCTCGTCCATCAAGCCCATGCCGCCCAGGATCTGGATCGCCTCGTCGGTGACGAACTGGCACATCTCACTGGAGAACACCTTGGCCATCGCCATGTCGGTGTCGGTCGCGGTGCCTCGGGCGTCCTTCCAGGCGGCGCGCAGCGTGAGCAGCTCGGCGGCCTCGAGCTGAGTCGCCATGTCGGCGAGCTTGAACGAGACGCCTTGGAACTTGCCGATCTGCTGACCGAACTGCTCGCGAGTAGCCGCCCACTCCGTGGCGATGCCGAGCGCACGGCGGGCACGGCCGACGCAGACGGCGGCTACCTGGAGTCGGGTGGAGCCGAGCCACTCGTTGGCGGCATCGAAGCCGCGATGCTCCTCACCGAGGACGTTGCGGACCGGCACGCGGCAGTCGTCGAAGTTGATGATCAGGTTGTGATAGCCGCGGTTGCTGACGCACGTGTAGCCGTCCACGACCTCGCAGCCTGGCGTGTCGAAGTCGACGAGGAAGCCGGTGATCTTCTTCTTCGGGCCCTTGCTCGTCTGCTCCTCGCCGCTGGCAGCGAAGAGGATCACGTAGTCGGCGAGGTCGGCGTGGCTGATGAAGTGCTTGGTGCCGTTGATGACGTAGTCGTCGCCATCGCGGACCGCGGTGCACTTCATGCCGCGTACGTCGCTCCCTGCATCGGGTTCGCTCATCGCCATGCAGTCCACGCGCTCACCGCGGATGGTGGGTAGGAGGTACTCCTCGATCTGATCGCCTTGGCAGGCGCGCAGGATGTTGGACGGCCGGGCGACGATGTAGTGCAGCGCGTAGGAGGCCGCTCCGAACTCGCGATCGACAAGCGTGACGCCGAAGCTGTCGAGGCCTCCGCCGCCGAGCTCGGCCGGCATGTTGGCCGCGTAGAGGCCGGCGTCGATCGACTTGCGTTTGATCTCCTGCACGAGGTCGGGTGGCACGTCGCCGAGCTTCTCGACGAGCTCCTCGTGGGGGAACAGCTCCTTCTCGGTGAACGAGCGGACGGTGTCGACGATCATCTGTTGCTCGTCGGACAGTTCGAACAGCATGGGTTGCTCCTGGGCGGGGCTGGTGAGGTCGGGATTCCGAATCGGTCAGGTCCTCGGGGGTGGCAGGCACATCACGCTGCCCACCCCTTTCGGCACGGGGAGGTGCGCGTGAGCGTCGACGATTGCCTGCAGGGCAGCGGCCACGTTCGGCAGCATCGCCACGGAACGGCCCGCTGCCATGTCGACGTGCACGAGCATCTGCTCCACGGTGCACAACCGAGCGCCGGTGTCGCCGTGGTACATCTCGTGCACGAAGTGGAGTCGCTTGGAGTCGACACCGAGCACCTGAGTGGTGAACGCGATCGGATCGTGCACGTCCACCTCGAGCACGTAGAGGATGTGCGTCTCGACGGTGTAGAAGCTGTGACCCGCTGCGCGGTATGCCTCGTCGTCGCCGATGAAGCGGAACAGGGCATCCGATGCCCAGCCGGCCGCAGTGAGGTATGCAGCTTCGGTCATGTGGCCGTTGTAATCCACCCAGTCGGGCTCGACGGCGGTGCTGTAGAGGCGCAGCGGGGCAGGCACCTCGTCGCCCGGTTCCCATGGCTTGCTGGCACGTGCAGCGAACCGGCGAGCCTCGTGCTCTGCGATCGCAGCGCCTGCACCGGTGCCCGTGGCGCGCAGGGCGCGCATGACGGCGAGGATCGCCACGGGGTCACCGTTGGTGACCTCGACCAGTGCCGAACCGAGGCGCCAGCGCTCGAGCGGGTGCGTCTCCGGACCGCGGGGAGCCATCCCGATGGAGGCGTAGAAGTCGACGAGAGCTGTGAACTGCTCCGTGCGCTGCAACTCCACGAGAGGCAGGAGGTGGATCGGTTCGTGGGCGTATGCCGTCTGGTCGTCGGCCACCAGCGTGGCACCGTCGGGGACGGGCGCGTTGCCGACCACCTGGACGAGGGACGCGCCGGCCAGCACGTCGGGATCGTTGCTGATCCGCAACCGGTCGCGTGAAGAACCGGGGAACAGACCGAGTCGCTCGGCCATCGGCCAGAAGGCCGTCACCATGTCCACGACTGTGGGATCATCGGCCACGACATCGAGACCGGCTGCGAGAAATCGCGTCACCCAACCACCTGCGCGCGGCCCGTTCCCGATGACCGCGACGTACATGGACATAAGTTAAACATACATTCAGGATTCGATCCGCTCCCGGGTCGACCGACCCGGAAGGCGTTGTGGATGCCTCGTCCCCGACTCGATCACGTGCGCAAGGCACAGATCCTTTCTGCGGCCGCCGAGGTGCTTTCCGAGCGCGGCTTCACCAACACGCGGGTGGTCGACATCGCCAAGGAGGCAGGCACGAGCCCGGCTGCGATCCTCTACTGGTTCGAAGGCAAGGACGGCCTGCTCGCTCAGGCTCTGGCGCTGCGCGAGCAGGAGTTCCATGACCGCTACACCGTGCGGAGTGAAGCGAAGTCGACAGCGAGCGATCAGCTGCGCACCCTCGTCGAAGCCATGCTGCACCACTACGACTGGGGGCTCTGGATGGAGCTCTGCGTTCTGGCGCTGCGCGACCAGTCGGCTGCCGCCGAGCGCGATCGGATGGATCGTCGTTGGCGGGCGGCCCTGAGGAACGTGATCAAGGACGGCCAGGCGCGTCGCGAGTTCCTGGCGAGCGATCCCGACGAAACGATGTTCGTGTTGGCGGCACTGATCGACGGCTGGGCGCCGCTGCTCGCGGTCAAGGCCAAGGGCGTCAGCCGCGAGCGTGTGGAGCGGGCTTGGCTGGTCGAGGCAGCGCGCCTGCTCGGCCCTGGCTTCGATGCCAGCCCGCTGAAACGCACCCGCTGATCGGCCGAACCCCGCGTTCTGGTCGCGCCAGGTCGTGATTCCCGCAACGATTCGCGACCAGAAGCGGGGCCGTCGCGGCTGGGTGAGGATGACCGGCCCGGGCCAGCTTCGTTCTGGTCGCGCCAGGTCGTGATTCTCGCAACGATTCGCGACCAGAAGCGGGGCCGACGCGGCTGGGTGAGGATGACCGGCCCGGGCCAGCTTCGTTCTGGTCGCGCCAGGTCGTGATTCCCGCAACGATTCGCGACCAGAAGCTGTTGGAGGTGGGTGTGACCGGGCTCTAGCGCCCCTGGCCGATCGCTCGACCGGCTTGGTTGGGAATGGGCAGTGCACGGTGGTGCACGGCGATCTCGTCGAGGTTGAACAGGATCGTCGGGTCGGCAGGGGAGGCCTTGTCCAGCTTCGTGTCGACGTGCAGCATCATGTGTTCGGCGGTGGCGACCAATGAGTCGTCGTCGCGACGGCGCATGGCCGTGAACAGTCGCAACCGTTTGGCGTCGTGCGACAGCAGCTGCACCGTGACGTACAGGTGATCGCCGGCCTTGGCTTGGGCGATGTAGTTGACGTGGCTCTCGACGGTGAAGAAGCTCCGGCCCGACTCGAGGTACGTGGCGTCCATTCCGATGTGGCGGAGGAAGCGGTCGCCCGTCTCGCTCGACAGCTGCATGTAGCGGCTGTCGTTCATGTGGCCGTTGTAGTCGACCCAGTCGGGTGGCACCCGCACGTCGTGCATCCGGATCGGACCCGTGAGGTCGTACTCGTGCGTGGCTTTCGTACTGCGCTCGAACAGCTGGCGTTCGTAGCGGTCGAGCACGTGTCCGGCGCCGAAGTGGGCCGAGCGCAGGCCCTGCATCACGGCAACCAAACAGTCGTCGCGCAGACGTTCGAGCTCACGGATCGAGCGGCCGTCGGCTTGCTCGTCGCTCTGGGCCACGATCTTGTCGATCAGCTCGTCGGTGAGCTCGGGGACATCGGTGAGCTTGCTCCAGGGCCACTTCAGCGCCGGACCGAACTGGTGCATGAAGTGGCGCATTCCCGCCTCGCCACCGGCGATGCGGTACACGAGGAACGTGCCCATGAAGCTCCAGCGCAGTCCGGCGCCGTAGCGAATGCAGTCGTCGATCTCTTCGAGCGTGGCAACGCCGTCGTTCACCAGCCACAACGCCTCGCGCCACAGCGCTTCCATCAGGCGGTCAGCCACGAAGCCATCGATCTCGTGCTCCAGGCGGACCGGTTGCATCCCGACCGCTTCGTAGATGGCCGCCGCCTCACCGAGCGCGGTGGTGGAGGTCAGGTTGCCGCCGACCACTTCCACGAGCGGCAGCAGGTACACCGGGTTGAACGGGTGACCGACGACGAGACGCTCGGGGTGGGTCATGCCCTCTTGCATCTGGCTGGGCAGCAGACCCGATGTGCTCGAGCCGAACACCACTTCGGGCCCAGCCGCAGTGCTGGCTCGGCGGAGCAAGTCCTGCTTCAGCTCGAGTCGCTCGGGCGCGCTCTCCTGTACGAACTGCACACCCGTGGCCGCCTCTTCCGGCGTCGCCACGAACGTGAGGATGCCTTCCGTGGGGAGCGCGGGCATCACCAGCTTCGCCATGGCCCGGCGGGCGTTGTCGAGCACCTCGCTCACCTTGCGTGGCGCATCGGGGTCGGGATCGTACATGCGGACATCGACGCCGTTGAGCAGGAAACGGGCGGCCCAACCGCCACCGATCACGCCGCCGCCGAGAAGGCCGACGGTCTGGATGCCTGGGATCGGGCTCACCTGGTCATCCGTGCTTGACGAGCTTGAGCTGGTCGCGCACTTCCTGCGGACCCTTCACGCGGACGTTCATCGATTCGAGTGTCTGCCTGGCGCGGGCGACGAGGTCGGCGTTGCTGGCGAGCGTGCCAGGGCCGAGGTACAGGTTGTCCTCGAGTCCGACGCGGACGTTGCCACCGGCGAGCGCTGCCATTGCCACGAACGGGAGCTGCATCTTGCCGATGGAGAACGCCGAGAAGATGCAGTCTCGCGGCAACTGGTTCACGATCGCCATGAACGTGCCCGGGTCGTCCGGGGCGCCATAGGCGATGCCCATGCAGAGTTGGATCATCACCGGGTCGTCGAGCAGCCCCTTGCGGATCATCTCGTGCACGTAGACGAGGTGGCCGAAGTCGAACACCTCGAGCTCAGGACGCACACCCAGCTCTTGCACCTGCTTGGCCATGGAGTCGAGGACGCCAGGGGTGTTGACCATGATGTAGTCGCCGCCGGACGCGAAGTTCATCGTGCCGCAGTCCAGCGTGCAGATCTCGGGCATGACCGTGCGCACATGGTCGAGGCGTTCGGTGGCGCCGGCCATGTCGGTGCCGTCGGGGTTCGGGGGCAGCACCTCTTCGGCGCCGCCGAGTACGAGGTCGCCGCCCATGCCGGCTGTGAAGTTGAGCACCACGTCAACGTCGCTGGCGCGGATCCGTTCTGCCACCTCCGCGTAGAGCGCCGTGTCTCGCGAGCCGATGCCGGTCTGGGGATCGCGGACGTGGATGTGCACCACGGCGGCACCCGCCTTGGCTGCGTCGATCGCGGACGTGGCGATCTGTTCGGGGGTGACTGGCACGTGTGGGCTCTTGCCCACGGTCGCGCCCGCACCGGTGACCGCACAGGTGATGAAGACGTCCCAGTTCATGCCTACCCCCTTCGTGACTCGCTCAACTGAACGCCCGATCAGCTTAACCCTGCGAACCCCTGCGCGATGCGAGATGAGCGGCCCTGGCAGGCGTATCTCTCATCGGGTTCGGCGGCACGGCCCGGCCATGAGAGATGCGGTCGGCACCGACGCTCATCTCTCATCGCGGGTCAGGGGTGGAGTTCGTCGGCGGTGCGGCGGACGGCGGCGATGATCTTGGCGTAGCCGGTGCAGCGGCAGAGGTTGCCGCTGAGGCCGATGCGGATGTCCTCGTCGGTCGGAGCGGGGGTGCGAGCCAGAAGCGCGGTGGCCGACATGATCATGCCGGGGGTGCAGAAGCCGCACTGCACCCCGCCCTCTTCCAACAGGTTGCGCTGCAGCGGGTGCAGCACTTCGCCATCCATCACGCCCTCGATCGTCGTGATCTCTCGGCCGACTGCCTGGGCGGCCAGGTACGAGCACGAGTTCACGGGCTGGCCGTCGAGCAACACCATGCAGGCACCGCATTCGCAGTCGTCGCAGCCCTCCTTGGTGCCGGTGAGACCGACCTCGCCGCGCAGCACGCTGAGCAGGTTCCGGGTCATGTCTACCGATACCGGGTAGTTGACGCCGTTGACGGAGAGGATGAGATCGCGGTCGATCGACTCGCTCATGATGCTGCTCCGAGTGCCTGGCCGATGCCGAGTGCACGATTGACGGGGATCGCGATGATCTCGCCGGCGGCGCGACGCGCCGCGGCCTCGACGGCTCTGCGTGCCATCACGCCGATGCAGTGGCGGCGATAGCGCTCACTCGCCCGGAGGTCGCTGATCGGGCGTGCCTGCTCACTTGCGAGCTCAGCGGCGGCAGCTGCGACTTCCTCGACCGATCGACCGCCGAGTGCCGTCAGCCCGCTGACCGAGAAGATCGTCGGGGCGACGGCTGTGAGCGCGACCGCCACGGTGACGATGCTGCCATCGCCGTCGAGCGTGACCGATGCAGCAGCACCGACGACGGCAATCTCCATGGCACGGCGGTACTCGAGCCGCACGTATGCACTCCCCGAGCGTGCGACGGGCGCAGGAACGAGGATCGCGGTGCACAGCTCGTCAGGAGTGGCCACCGTGGTGCCTGGGCCCGTCCAGAGCTCGTTGATCGATACGACGCGGGCGCCGCCGGTGTTGCGCAGCTCCACGGTGGCGCCGAGCACGACGAGTGGGGCACCGGTGTCCATGGCCGGTGAACCGTTCATCAGGTTGCCGCCGAGCGTGCCGACGTGGCGGGTGCTCGGCGAACCGACGAGTGCGCTGGCATCGGCCAGGCACGAGAAGCGGGCGGCGATCAGCGGGTGGGTCTCGATCATGTGGTGCGTGACACCGGCACCGATCACCAGTGATCCCTCGATCTCGCCAACGTTGCACAGTACGCCGATGCGATCGACAGCGACCAGCGAGGTGGGAAGCGGGGCTTTGCCGTGACGAGCGCCGACGACCAGGTCGCTGCCTCCGGCGATGGGACGAGCGCCGGCCGCGAGTGCAGCGAGTGCGTCGTCGAGGGTGGTTGCGATCAACAGGGTCATGATGCCGCCTCCTGCGAGTTGAGGGTCTGCCACACACGTTCGGCCGTCATCGGCAGCTGACGCACGGGTCGACCGATGATCTTGGCGAGTGCGTTCGAGATGGCCGCAGCCGTCGCCACGTTCGGTGCCTCCGCGAGGCCCTTGGCCCCACGAGGTCCAGCGTCGGGGGTGGCGATCTGTATGAAGTGGGTGTGGATCGGCGGTGCGTCGGCGCACGTCTGGAGCTTGTACTCGAGCATCGCCG
The DNA here is from genome assembly GCA_963791635.1 of uncultured Acidimicrobiaceae bacterium. Classification (GTDB taxonomy): domain Bacteria; phylum Actinomycetota; class Acidimicrobiia; order Acidimicrobiales; family Ilumatobacteraceae; genus VFMC01. The sequence continues at coordinate 1,514,733 of CAWBTC010000005.1, read as the reverse complement.
CATTGCGTTGGTTGCCGTCGTCGTCGTACTTCGTGCCCTCGGTGAGCGCCTGGCCGATGCCCATCAGCACGCCACCCTCCACCTGGCCGAGCGCGCCGACCTCGTTGATGATCGTGCCCGAGTCGTGGGCGGTGTTGACGGCGATCACGCGGGCGACGCCTGTGTCGCGGTCGAGCTTCACCCGCACTGCGTGACACGAGAACTGCGGCGCGACGAACGCTGCCATCCCGAGGTCGCCGACACATGTCGACCCCACGAGCGGCGGAGGTCCGGGCGGCTGTCCGGAGCCGTGACCGATGAGGAGCTCGCCGCCCGCGGCGATGCCGGCGAGTTCGGCGATCGACACGGTCGTGGCGGGTGTACCGGCCACGAACGCCTGACCATCCGCCAACACGATGTCCTCGGGCGAGGCCTCGAGATGGTCAGCCGCCAGCTTGCGCAGCTGTTCGGCCACCTGGCCCGCTGCGTTCACGACGGCGCGGCCGTTGTTGAACAGGGTCTGAGAACCGGTCGCCCCCATGTCGTACGGTGCCACAGACGTGTCCTGATAGATCAGTTCGAAGTCTTCAGGGTCCATCCCCAGTTCATCGGCTGCCAGTTGGCGCAGGGTCATGACCGCTCCAGTGCCGCACTCCTGTGCACCGGTGATGATCTGACCCGAACCGTCGCCGTCGATCTTCAGGTATGCACCGGATGGCACCGAGAAGCTCGGCCACCACCCGATCGCCACGCCGATGGCTTCGTCCTCTGGCAGCTCCTGGCCGTATCCGGCGTTCTCCGTTGCCGCGACGATGCACCGCTGGAGACCGATCTCGTCGTACGTCTGGCCACTCGGGCCCTCCGCTCCGGTATCGACTGCATTCAGTTTGCGGAACGCCACCGGGTCCATGCCCACGGCCTTGGCGACCTCGTCAGTGTGCGACTCGAGCGCCCAGCACGCCTGCGGCGCGGTTGGGGCGCGCACGGACCCTGACGGCTGGTGGTTGGTGTAGACGAGGTGCGCTTCCACGTTCACGTTCGGCACTTTGTACGGCCCGGCCACGTGCATCGCCGCGAGCTGCGGGAAGAAGCCGGCGTCGGCCGTGTATGCACCGTTGTCGATCGCGATCCAGCCGGTGCGAGCGACGATCGTGCCGTCGCTGCGAAGGCCGGTGGTGATGTCGATGATCATGCCCTCGCGGCGGCGGTCGGGGGCGAGGAACTCCTCGCGACGGCTGAACACCAGGCGAACCGGTCGCTTGGCAGCACGTGCGAGCGCAGCGATGTGGGCTTCGTAGTGGAAGCCGCACTTGCCACCGAAGCCGCCGCCCAGGTGCGGCACGATGATCCGCACACGGTTCGCGGGCAGCTCCAGGGTCTCGCACACGCCGGCGCGGGCATCGAAGGGCACCTGGGTCGAGGTCCAGATCGTGACCTTGTTGCCCTCCCACTGTGCGAGCACTGCTCGCGGTTCGATCGGAGCGGCATGGCAACCATCGGCGACGTAGCGGCTGCTGACCACGATGTCGGCTGTTGCCATCGCGGCATCAGCATCGCCCTTGCTGATCGAGGAGAACGACGCATCGTTGCGGTGGCGCACCACCACATCGGCCGATCCGTAGTCGCCCCAGCCGGTGTGGACCAGCGGAGCGTCGCCGGCGAGAGCGGCCTCGAGATCGGTCACCACCGGGAGCGGCTCGAACTCGACCACGATGGCGTCTGCAGCGCGTTGAGCGATCTCGGCCGTGGTGGCGGCGACTGCGGCGATGACCTCGCCCTCGAATCGCACGATGTCCTTCGCGAACAGGGTGCGATCCTGCACGAAGGGACCGAAGTGCACGTCGGGCACATCGTCGTGGGTGAGCACGCTGATCACGCCCGGCATGGCGCGAGCGGCCGAGGCATCGAGCCTGGCGATGCGGCCGTGACTGATGCCGGCATAGCGGAACTTGGCGGCGAGCACTCCGGTGAGGGACAGATCGGCGGTGTAGCGGCCGCTGCCGGTGACCTTGTCGGGTCCATCGGCGCGCACGAAGCGGGCGGGACCGGAAATGGTCGGTCGGGGTTCGGTGACGGTCATGAAGATCGAGCTCCTCGGGCGCGTCCTGAGGATCGATCGGATCCTCGTCGGACAGGTGCTCAATATGGCATGGATCGCCGGTGCCGCGCGGCGTCGGCCACAGCCGGTCCATGCGCCCTCTGGTCGCGATACCCGGCGGTGATCGCGAGAGACCGCGACCAGAACGCTGCAGGGTCGGTGCTGGATGACACACCAACCGCAGCGTCGCGCTCGATCCCAGGCCCGATCGGACATGGCACACGCGGCCTGATCAGATGGTGATACCAGCCACGCTCGCATCCTCGGCGCCATAGGCCCGCATCTTGCGCATCACGAGCCCGGTCAGTGCGACGGCCAGAAGTGTGACGAGCAGCATCACCGTTGCGAGTGCGTTCAGTGCCGGCGTCGATCCGGCCCTGGCGCCGGAGTAGATCTTGATCGGCACGGTCTCGGTGGACGCACCAGTGGAGAGGAACGACGAGATGACGAAGTCGTCGACCGAGGTGGCGAACACCACCATCAGGCTGGCGAAGATCGCTGGTCCGAGCAACGGCAGCAGCACCAGCCGCAGCGCCTGCACACGCGACGCGCCGAGGTCGCGCGCAGCTTCCTCGTACTGGGTGCCGATTGCGGCCAACCGCCCGCGGATGATCACCACCACGAACGACATCGTGAATGTGACATGGCCGAGGAGTTGGGTGGTGATTCCCCCTGGCAGCCCCGTGTACACCTGGGTGAAGACGATGAACAGCGCCACGCCGAACACGATCTCGGGGGTGACGATCGGCACCAGCATCAGCGTGTTCGCGCCGGTGGACAGCCTGCTGCGCCACCGCTGGAGGCCGATCGCCATCGCCACGCCGAGCGGTGTTGCGATCAGCATGCACAGCCCTGCGAGCTTGAGTGTGTTCCACATTGCGGTGTGGAGGCTCTCGTCGTGCCACACCGACGACGTCGGATCTCCCCAGTACCAGCGAAACGACGGCGATTGGAACGCTGAACGGCTCTTGCCCGAGTTGAGCGAGATGCGAGCCGCCACGAGCACCGGGAGCAACGACCACAGCACGTAGAGCCAGGTGATCAGTGCCAGCCAACGGGCCTGCCCGTGGCGCTTGCGGAACAGGTTCATCGCTCCGACTCCCGTTGCGCCTTCAACGTCGTGCGCAGGTAGTACACCATGAGCACCAGCAGGAACACCATGAGCACCAACACGAGCGAAGCGCCGGTCTGGGGCTGGCTCGAACCGCGCAGGAAGTACTCGATCTGGTTGCCCACCATCTCGGTCCGGGGTGAACCGCTCGTCAGGTAGGAGTTGGTGTAGTAGTCGCCGAACATGGGCAGGATCGTGATCACGCTCGCGGCCATCAGGCCGGGGACCGACAAGGGCAACGTGACGTGCACGAAGGTGCGCAACGCCGACGCACCGAGATCGCGTCCTGCTTCGATCAGGCGCCCGTCGATACGTTCGAGTGCCGAGTAGAGCGGAAGGATGAAGAACGGCACGTACCCGTAGACGAGGCCGATCACCACCGTCGGCCAGTCGCCGTCGAGCCAGTTCCGTGGAGCGTCCATCACCTGCAGCCACTGCAGCACCCGGTTCACGTACCCGTCCTGCTGCAACAGGTTTGTCCACGCGAGCATTCGCATCAGGTAGCTGATCCAGAACGGCAGGACGAGCAGGGCGAGCAGCACACCGCGGGTACGTGCCGCCTTGCGGGCGACGAAGTACGCGACTGGGTAGCCGATCGCGACGCAACCGGCGAGTGCGAGGAACACGAATGCGAAGGTGCGGACGAAGACCTTCCCGAGATCGCCGCCGAACACTCGGTCGAGCACAGAGCTCATCGCACTGAAATCCCATGCGAGTGGATTCCACGCTGGTTGCGGCGTGCGCAGAATCGGATCGACCGAACCGAAGGCCACGGCCATCACCGCGTACACGGGCACGACGAACAGCGCAATCAGCCACCCGACGCCCGGCATCGCGAACCCGGCCCACGCAGTGGTGCGTGGCGGTCGGCCGCCGGTCGGGTCGATCTGGACGACTGCCGGCGCGCTCATCCGCCAGCGGTGAACTTCGACCACGCGGCCTCGTAGAGCGCGTCGCCGTCGGGCCCGAGCGCGTTGAACTTCAAGCCCTTGGCGATGTCGTCGTTGGTGGGCACGCAGTTGCGCAGGTTCTCGGGCACGTACCCGGCGCCGATGACGTAGTCCGCGTCGAGCTTGGTGAGCGCCGGCAGGTAGCCGTTCCAGCTGAAGTTCTTCTCGGAAACCGCAATGTCGAGCAAGTAGTCGATGTAGAGGTGAGCGAGCACCGGGTTCTCGGCATCGGCGAGGATGCCCATCGAGTCGTTGGTCACGACGTACTTCTCCGACGGGGGGTGCCAGTAGCCCAACACCTCGGCGGTGGTTCCTTCTGGCAGGTAGCTCGCCGCGCCGCCGATCAGGTCGGCGCTCCAGATCTGGGCGAGCGTGGTGGTTCCTTCCGGGATGTCCTTGTAGCCCTCGATGTTGACCTTCACGTTGACGAGGTCGATCAGTTCCGTCACGTCTGCGAGGGCTTGATCGATGATCGCCGTATCGAGGGTGTTGATGTCGGTGATGCCCTTGCGCAGCATCGCCATGGTGAACGCCTCTCGTTCATCGTCGAGCACCGAGACCTTCCCCTTGAACTCGGTTGCGTTCCAGAGGAAGTCCCAGCCCTGTGCCTCCACCTCGGCGGGGTCGATCCGATCGGCGCGATAGCCGAGACCGGTGCCGAAAAACGTGTACGGCACGCTGTAGACCGCGCCGGGGTCGTACGACGGGTTGTCGAACGCGCTCAGCACGTTGCCCCGGTTGGTGAGGTAGCTGCGGTTCAGTGGTTGGATCAGACCACCTTTGATGAGGTTGCCGATGCTGGTGTTCGCCATCGAATGGTGCAGGTCCACCTTCAACGCTCCCGAGGCCAACTTGGTCGTGGCTTCGGTGTCGGTGTCGATCGTCGAGATCTCCACCTTCACCCCGTACTTGGCCTCGAAGTCGGCGATCACTGCAGGGTTGACGTAGTCGGCGTAGTTGATGATCCGCAGCGGACCCTTCTCGGGTGAGAGCCCATCGCCGATCGGCTCGGTCTTCTGGTCTCCGCTCGCGCCGCTGTCTCCGCCGCATGCATTCAGCAGCGGGATGCCCGCACCGAGCAACACTCCCAGTCGTGCCGAGCGTGCCAGGAACTGGCGTCGTGACGTTGTCATGCATCCCCCCAAGGATGTCGGACCGACCGTGCCGGTCGCCGGCGAACACTGACTCGATGGTCAGACTAGCCCCGTTCGCGGAGCCCGTTGGACGCTTGTTCAGCAGGAACGGCAGCGATCGGCCAGACTGGTCGCATGGCTCGCGAGATCCCCGATCCGGAGGGCGTTCGCACCGCCCGCACCCTGCCAGCTGCGTGGTATGCCCGCCCCGAACACCACATGATCGAGATCGACCGTGTGTTCCGACGCGGCTGGGTGTGTGCCGGCGTGACCGACGACCTGCCGGAGCCAGGGGCGTGGAGGGCGATGCGAGTGGGTGGTGTGCCGGTGCTCGTGGTTCGAGACCGCGATGGCGCGCTGCGGGCGTTCCTCAACGTCTGTCGTCATCGCGCCGCGCCGTTGTGCGACGACAACGAGGTCGGCGACGGCCCCCTCATCCGGTGTCCGTACCACGCTTGGCTGTACCGCTTGGACGGCTCGCTCGCACGTGCGTCGGGAGTGGGTCGGCCAGACGACTTCGATCCCGGCGAGCACTCGCTCGAGCCGGTGGCCGTCGCCACGTGGCGGCGAATGCTGTTCGTGAACATCAGCCGTGAGGCCGGCCCACTGGTGCTCGGGCCGCTCGCGACGGCCATCGATGCGTTCCCGATCGAGGCGCTCGAACCGGTCCTCGCCGAGCGCCATGAACGCCCCTTCAACTGGAAGGTGCTGCTCGAGAACTACTCGGAGAACTACCACACGCCGTTCGTCCACCCCGAGATCGACACCACCGGATCCGAGGACTACCCGATGGTGTCGGACGGGCTGGTGCTGTACGCATGGGACCGTCCGCTGCGGCCGGTCGACGACGCGCAACGGATCATGCACGACCTCCTGCCCGGCGAGCCTGGATGGGACCGGCTGGCGAGCGCCACGACCTCGCGACCGTACGACGTCGGGAGCTATCTCAGCGTGTGGCCGAACCTGATGATGAACGTCTTCCCCGATGCTGTCTTGCTGATGTGGGTGGAACCGCTCTCGGTGAACACAACCGTTGTGGAGCGTCGTCTGTACCTTCGCTCGGGAACACCGCCCGATGCTGCCGAGCGGATCATCGCCACGCATCGGCTGGTTCACCAACAAGACGTCGACATCTGCACGAGCGTTCAGCGTTCTCACGACGCTGGGCTCGATGCGAACGGACGTCTGGCAACGTTCGCGGAGCGAGGGGTGTTCTTCGTTCACCAGCGGCTTCGCGCGGCCATCGGCGCTGAATCACACGGGGGTCAGGCAGCCGACTGACCGATGCGTACGTCGATGTCGTCACCGAAGCCACGATCAGTAGCGTGTGGCGGGTGATCGGGACACTCGGTGACTTGGTGGAGGACATCGTGGTGAAGCTGTCCGGGCCGGTGAACCTGGACTCCGACACCGAGGCCCACATCCGTCGTCGGCGTGGTGGCAGTGCGGCGAACACCGCAGTCGCCGTCGTGCGAGCGGGCGGACGTGCTCGTTTCATCGGACAGGTGGGCGACGACGCGATCGGTGCGGCGCTCGTGGCGGAGCTGCAGGCCGACGGTGTGGAGGTCGTCTGTCATCGGGCTGGGCGGACCGGCACGATCGTGGTGCTCGTCGATCACCGGGGTGAGCGAACGATGCTGACCGATCGGGGCGCGTGCGCCGATCTTGCCGATCCAGCACCGTCATGGCTCGACGGACTGCAGGTGTTGCACGTGCCCACCTACTCCTTGGTGGGTGGCCGGCTGGCCGAGACGGCGGTGACGCTCGTGAACTGGGCTCACGAGCGAGGGATCATCGTGTCGATCGATGCCTCGTCGGCCGCGGTGCTCGAGGCGCAGGGGCCGGGCCGGATGCGCAACCTGTTGTGGTCGCTGCAGCCCCACGTGCTGTTGTGCAACGAGCTCGAGGCCGAGGTTCTGGCCGCGGCCGGGGGAGTGGAGGGGATCGCAACAGCGGCGACGGTCGTGAAGCAGGGCGCCGACCCGGCGCTCGTGTCGGTGCCCGGCGAGGGAGTGGTGAAGGTGCCGGTACCGCCGCTGCCCGGGGTCACCGACACGACCGGTGCGGGTGACGCGTTCGCAGCGGGCTTCCTGATGGCGGTGGCGAGCGGCTCGCTGGCGGTGGAGGCTGCGGCCGCAGGGCATCGCGTCGCCCGGGCGGCGATCTCGAACGTCTCGGCGGGCTGACGGCGAGTCGTCGGCTGTGGAGCGATCCCACGCAGGATCCGCCCCGCTCCGGATGGTCGTTGGCAGGATCGCTGATGGCTTTCCCTGGCCTGCGCCTCGTAGCGTGCCGACGTGGCACTGGGACGGATGTGGGGGAGCGCGATCGCAGCAGTCGGTGTCGTTGCTGCGGTCTGGGGGGTGACGGGTTCGTCGGCACCGATCGCCCTGGCGGCCACCCGCTATCTCGATCCGATCTTCCTGCCCGACGTGCAGCGCGATGTGGTCTACGGCACGGCAACCTCGATCGACGGCTCCACGATCGAGTTGAAGCTCGACCTCTACACACCACGTGGCGACACCGCCGTCGCTCGACCGGTCTTCGTGTTCGCCCACGGTGGGTTCTTCGTCGCTGGTGACAAGAGCACCACCGTGGTGTGGGCACAACGAATGGCCCAGCGCGGCTACGTGGCAGCATCCATCAACTACCGCCTCGGTCCGGAGGCAGTGCTGTACCCCGTGGACACGCCGCTGGAGTTCAAGGTGGTGAACGATGCCCGTGCGGACATGCAGTCCGCGGTGCGCTGGTTCCGGGCGAACGCCGCATCGCTGCGAATCGACCCCGACCGGATCGCCGTGGGTGGCACGAGCGCGGGAGCCGTGACAGCCCTCGGCGTCGCGGCGAACGCAGATGCGCCGCTGCCTGGTGATCACGCCGAGTTCTCCTCAGCGGTGTGCACGGCGGTGTCGTTCTCGGGTGCCAACGATCCGGCGGCCATCAGCCCGCTCGACGCAGGCGCGATCTTCCACCACGGCGAGCTCGACACCGTGGTGCCGACCGCCCAGGCGATCGCCACACGCGACGCGATGTCTGCTGCTGGTCTGCCTGTGGCCTGGTACGAGTACGCGGGAGAAGGGCACGAGTTGAGCGATGCGTCGATCAGTGCCCGCGTGCAACCCACGATCCAATGGTTGTACGACCGGGTGGCAACGGCGCCGTACCCGTGCTCGCCCGCGGTGGGTCAGCTCGTCCCGCTACCGGCGGGTCAGCAAACGCCGTTGAGCGGTGAGGCCAATCGATCGGCGGTGGTGTCGTTGGTGTCGGTCGACAATGAAGCGCCCGGCTACGCGCAGGCGTTGCCGTGTGGCGCGACCGCCGGGCGCGTCGTCGAACCTCAACGCCGACGCCCCGCGCCAGATCCGGTCGGGCCTCGCGGTCATCCGCTTCGACGGGGCGGGGCGGGCGTGTCTGTTCAACCAGGTGCGGACGCACCTGGTGGCCGACCTCCAGGGGTGGTTCGCTCCGAGGGCGTTCGACGACGTGCCCGACGAGCGCCTGCTCGATACCCGATCGGGGTCACGACCGGCAGCGGGCAGCCAATCGATGATCACTGGTCGTCCCAACGCCACCGGAGTCGTGTCGATCGTGGCGACCGACACCGCAGCGGCCGGATACGTGCAGGCGTTGGCGTGCGGGGAGGCGCCGGGTGCGAGCTCGAACCTGAACGCCGATGCAGCGGGCCAGACCCGGTCTGGTTTGGCGTTCGTTCGCTTCGATGCGGCCGGGACCGCATGTCTGTACACGCAGCGGGGTGCACACCTGGTCGCCGACCTGCAGGGGTACATGGCCGACGCGTCGTTCGACGACGTCGTCGACGATCGGGTGCTCGACAGTCGTACTGGCGCTCGTCCGGGTGACGCCAGCATCACCGAGGTACGCGGACGGGCCGGGGCGACCGCGGTGGTGTCGATCGTTGCGACCGACACCACCGCCGCCGGCTTCGTGCAGATGCTGCAATGCGGCACTTCGCCCGGGTCGTCGTCGAACCTGAACGCAGATGCGGCCGGCCAAACGATCGCTGGTCTTGCTTTCGTCCGCTTCGACGCCGAGGGTCGCGTCTGCATGTACGCGCAGCGATCGACCCACCTGGTGGTGGACGTGCAGGGGTATCTGACTGCCGGTGCGTTCGACGACGTGGCCGATCAGCGACTGCTCGACACCCGCACCCGACCGAGCTGACCGGTCGTCGTCCCAGCCGACGACGGTCAGGGCCGCTGTGCGATCTCGACCGGTCGGGCGAACGCGTCGGCGAACTCGGGACTGATGCCGACCGGTTCGCTGTCGATGCCGACGACGCTGCGGATCCACGCGGTCACGCCGTGGCGGATCATCGGGAACGTGTCGGCCACCGGCACCGCGGGCGGCACACAGCCGTCCTCGCCGAGCGCACGGAGTTGCGGTTGGGCATCGAGCAGCCCGCCGAGACCGGACGCCTCGGCTACGCCGATGATGCCCGTGCCGCCGCCGAAGGTGCAGAAGTCGTCGAAGCCGTTGTGGCCCACGCCGTCGATCACCCAGAGCAGGCTCGGTTCGGGCACGGCTTCGAACGACGGCACGGTGCGATCAGCTGCCGGCACGACCGCATCGACACTGCCGGCCATGAAGAACGATGGCTTCTCGGGCAGACCCGAGTCGCCGGCCGCCGACGTGGTCGTGACGGTCGGGTCGCCGAGCAGGACGCCCGAGGCCATGCTCACGTATCCATCTACTCGTTCGTCGAGCGCGGCGCCGAGCACCGTTCCACCGCCGGCAGAGTGGCCGACAGCGATCACGCGGCTGTCGTCGACGTGGCCCGCGAGCAGGCCGTCGGCTGTCGCTGACTCGGCGACCACAAGATCGAGGGACTGGAGGAGGTCGTCGATCGAGTCGGCCCGATCGCCACTGGCGGTGGCGTTCAGGACGTTCGGCAGGTCGCGAGATGGGTGATCGGGTGCCGCGACGACGAAGCCCCACGATGCGAGGTGGGCGGTGAGGAAGCTGCTCTGCAAACGGATGCCTGTGAACCCGTGGCTGAACAGCACCACCGGAAACTGCCCGTCGGCCGCCGCCGCGTCGCGGGCGCCCGCGAAGCTGAAGCTGGCGGGGATGTCGGCCGTCAGGATGTCGCGGATCGCAGGTGGCGTGAAGTCGCGCACGTCGTAGCTGACCTCGCCGGTGGTGCCCTCGACCGCCGGGTACCACACCTCGACCGATGGTCCCTTGGCGAGGGTGTAGGTGGTGACACCGACCGGGTACGGCCCGGGCTCTGCGTAGGTGGCCGCGATGTCGGCAAGCGCGAGCGTGGTGGTGGGCGCCGCGGTGGTCGCCGGTGCCGCGGTGGTGGTAGCCATGGTGGTCTCAGTGACCTCGGTGGTCGCCGGGGTGGCGGTGGCGGCGGTGGTGCCGGTCGAGGTGTCGTCATCGCTGCTGCACGCAGCGATCACGAGCGACAACGTGGTGAGCACGAGCAGTGAGCGACGGAGGGTCATGGCCGGCAAGGTTGGCAGAGCCGAGAGGGTGAGGTCATGTCGTGCGGCCGCCCGGGAAGGCATTCGCGGATCGGCGAGGCGACCCGGTAGCGTTGCCCTTCGCACGTTGGCTCTGGTCATTCGTGCGGCGCTGGCGACGTGGCCGAGTGGTTCAGGCAAGGGCCTGCAAAGCCCTGTACATGGGTTCGATTCCCATCGTCGCCTCCAGCCCCTGACCTGGTAAAGTACCAGCTCAGGGGCTCTTTTCGTTTTCCCGCCAGTGTCCGCGAGTGACCCGTGCAGAATCCGTCAGCGACCCCCATTTCGTACCCATGCGTGTACCCATTACGTTCCCACGGAGGAGGCGAGCGATGGCATCGATCGAGACGGCGCAGCGGCGGCTATCGCGTCCGCTATCGCGACCCGGTCGGGTCACAACCGGAGTCGCGACCGTTCAAGCGCAAGGTCGACGCCGAGCGGTTCGCCCGCGAGGTCGAGGTCGACATGGACCGGGGCGCGTGGATCGACCCGAAGGGTGCCGACGTGCCCCTCGCAGTGTGGGTCGAGACGTTCATGGCGATGTCGGTGTCGCTCTCGCCGACGACGATCGAGACCTACCGGCGCGACCTCGACAAGTACGTGCTGCCCGCGTTCGGTTCGCGCCGGCTCGGTCAGCTGCGTGCCGAGGAGATCGAGCGGTGGCTGAACGACGAGATCGTCGCCGGCATCGCGTCGTCGTCGGTGCACCGGCACTACCGGACGCTGCGTCGGGTGCTGCAGGCCGCCGTCGAGAAGGAGCGCTTGCTGACGAACCCGTGCAACCGCGTGCGGCCGCCGAAGGTGACCACGCGGAAGATGACCGTGCTCGACTGGGATCAGTGCCTGACGGTGGCCGAGGCGACGTCGCCGCGCTACCGGGCGATGATCTACCTCGCCCTCGACTCGGGCATGCGATGGAGCGAGCTCGTCGGCCTGCGTCGATCGCAGGTCGATCTCCTGCGTCGCAAGGTGCGAGTGACCGAGCAGTTGGTGCGAGCTGAGCGATCGCACCCGGTTGCGCAAGGAGCCGAAGACGACGGCGGGCGTTCGGTCGATCACGATCTCGAAGCTGACGGCTGGCATGCTCGCCGCACACCTTGAGGCCTTCGGTCGAGCCGATCCGGACTCGCTGGTGTTCACGACCGCGGCCGGTACGCCGATCTCGCACTCCAGCTTCCAGACGCATCACTTCAAGCCGGCCTTGAAGGCTGCCGGTGTGGACGCTCGGTTCCACGATCTGCGACACACGAGCGTGGCCCTGGCGATCGCCGCCGGTGCGCACCCGAAGGCGATCCAGGTGCGGATGGGCCACAGCTCGATCACGGTGACACTCGACCGGTACGGCCACCTGTTCCCCGAGCTCGACGAAGCGATCGCCGACGCCTTCAACGAAGGCTGGAGAGCCGCCCGCGCCGCCGCCGGCATGGTCGCCTGACGTGCCGCACCTTCATCGGTGGCTCATCCCACGGTTACTCCGGTGATCCGTCGAAGGTGATCGGGTTATTCCGGTAATCGGCCAAGCGATCACGCTGGACGAACGGATGGCCCGAGATGAATCGGTCCAGCTTGCGGCCGCGTAGTCCGTGATCAGTCGGGCTCGATCAGAGATGTTTGCCGCGCCATATCGGCAGTTCTCGCACGTCAGCCGGGCGTTTGAACGCGCAGCGATCACCCGGCGTTGACTGCCTGCCCGTAGCGCTGCCTTGCGGCCTCTCCCGACGTGCCGACCATCGCTCCGATCGCAGCCCACGTGTGTCCGTCGTGCCGTGCTCGGATGACGGCATCGCCGAGCTCGCGCTCGGCAGCAGCGCGGGAGAGAAACGCCTCCCGAACGGCCTGCAGAGCCGTCGCATCGCGCACGTCAGAGGGTTCGGCTCGTTCGAACCGAGCTGCCAACTCATCGGCATGGTCGAGGATCTCTTGGGCGGTGCGGGGCATCTCGATCACCTCAGGTACTTCGGTCGTGCTGTCATGGCGTGGACGATGATTGGGCCATCAGCGCTGTCAACCACTCCGATCTCGAGCAGGTTGCCGGCTACGTCGGCCCCGACGAACATCACGAATCCCTCATCGAGGTCCTCGACGCCGCTGTTCATGGTCTCATGGATCGAGACGCATGCCTTTGAGGACCTCGGTGACGGACGGACCGAGCAGATCTCGACCGTCCGGTGCATCGATCGTTCCGAGGCGTCCATGGCCCTCTTCGAGCCGATCAGGCGGGGTATGGAAGCCACGGAAGCGAATCGCGATTCAGCCGCGCCGGGGCCGCACGTGGGGGCGGCCGACGCTGGCGCCGAGGTGTTCGGCGTCGTCGACGCGTCGACCCCCTGATCGGTACACGCCGTCGCGCCACGGGGGCGGCTGTCCGCATGACCCGAGGGTGCTCGCGCCAGCAAGCACCAGAGTCACTCGCCACCTTTACCTCGCGCCCGAACTGGAGATCTGGCACTGGTTGACGGGTTGGCCCTCGGTCGGCGGACTCGTGAGGGTCTGCCTCGATGGGGCGCTCGTCGACCCGGCTCGATCGCAGCACCTCGTCGATGTCGCGAGGGTCGAAGCGGACGAAGTGGCCCAACTTGAGATACGGGATGCGCCGCTCGTGCACGAGCCTCCGAACGAATCGCTCCGAGACAGCAAGTCGAGCGGCCAGGGCGGGGATGTCGAGGAGCGACTCTCCGGTGTTCTTGCTTCGCACGTTCGTCATGTCCAACATCCGGACGCTGTCGCGGAGTTTTCGGTTACCTCTTGGACGGATTTCGATCGGGTTCCTCAAGCGTCCACTCTCTCGTCTCGGCTGACCTCCGAATGTCACCTCACCAGATCTCTCACCGGATACCTCATCGACCCAGCTCAGCGAGGAGGTGCCGATGGACAGGTGGACAGCCCAGCGAATCAAGGCCTCGGACAGCGCAGCGGCAGCACCCACCGGTTCGAATCAGCAAGGACTCCCGTCGGTTCAGCCAAGAGCGATGCGACGCGGTGCGTTCGTAGGAATTCCAGCGAGACAGGGGAGTGCTCGAGGCGCCGTCCACGTGGCGAGCCCGCAGCCACAGGTGACTCGAAGAGAGGCCGGCCGGGCTCCGATCGGCTCGAGGCGCGAGGCCGAGATGTCGTAGACGACGGCCAGGTTGCGTTGGGGCGGAGTTGGTCGGGTCGGACGTGGCTCTGGTCGTCGACGTCCAGACATCGACCGCATGTGGCACTGGGCGGCCCGAGCGGCGCCATCCCATCCGGCTGCGGCGAGCCGATCGTCGCGCCCGCCGGTGCCCGAGAACGCTCGGCGACATCTCATCGCATCCCTCATCGAGCGGCGCAGCAGCAAGCGCATGTATGGCTGCACAGAACATCACCGAGGTGTACGGAATCGTCGCGTTTCGTTACAGTCGCCGTCGTGACCGTTGCGGGCAAGGGCGGGCGGCCCAAGAAGTGGAAGTCCGACGCCGACCACGTGCGCGCCTATCGCGCACGTCGACGCGGCGAGGCTGAGCCGGCGACGCTCGAACAGGCCATCGAGCAGGGTGACGAGTTCGCTGAACATGTCGCCCGCATCGCCGAGCTCGAGGCCAAGGTCGCCTCGTCTCGGCGGACTGCTTCGCAGCTGACCGCTCGGGTGCGGCAGCTCGACCGGGAGAACGGGGAGATGCAGGGCCGGCTCGAACGGATGGAGCGTGAGCTCGACGCCCTTCGCGAGCTGAACGCCCGCCTGACGCAGCAGCGCGATCAACTCATGGCAGCGCTCAACGCATGGGCGGAGCCCGCCGGGGGAGTGCCCACCGGTGACGTCGCCGAGCAGCTGTCGCGGGCGGAGCGCCGACGTGGCGCACGGGAAGACCTCCGCCGCCGTCCGCGATGAGCGGCCGCTCATCCGGCCACGGCGTCACGGGTGAACGGCCTGCACGCCCTACGGCAGAGGTGGCCGACCCTCGAACGAACCCCGATCGGCCGAAACCGGCGCAGCATCCGGCGGATTCGCGAACGAAGCGTCAGTGGCCCAGCTGTGATCGGGTGGCCCATCGAAGAGGTGAGCGAGGTCGTCCCATCCCCGCCACGTTCGGCGTCGGGGCGGCACGAGGCGCGCCAGCGCACCGGCATCCGACGTGATGACGATCTCCTCGCCGAGGACGCGCGACGCACGAGTTGTTCAGCTTCGTCCTGCAGCTGTCTCACGTCGACTCGAACAGTCACGCTCGAGAGCTTCCCATCCGTGTCGGACGAGTGTCCACGGAGTTGGTCGCGTTGGCCACTGCTTCCTTACGGAGGAGGTCGAAGTCTGCGAGCTCTGAGCGCAGGTCGTCCGCTTTGGCACGCACGGCGTCGAGTTCGAGACGTTCGAGGCTGGTTCGCTTGCCCGGCCGGGCTTCGATGTTCGCGGCGGCCGCCTCGAACCGCTCGAGGTGTGGCTTCGTGGCCCGATACTGCACTTCGTTGGTGATCACGACACGTCCTCCTTGCCGAGATGAACGGTGCTTCCGGTCCACGCTGTTGGCTACTGCGGCCTCGACCTCGCCTCGGAGGTCAGGCAACGTCGAGGTAGGCGCGGAGCGCTCGACGGATGATCTCGCTGCTGTTGGTGTCGTCCGCTTCGGCTCGCGCCTCGATGGCTGCACGAAGTTCCGGATCGAGTCGAACCGGAACGACCTCGGCAGGTGCGGAACCCAGCAGCGGTCGACCACGCCGGCGGCTCTTCAGGATCTCCGTGTCGTAGTCGGTGGTCGCTACCTCGTCGGCGAGCGCCTCGATGTCGGCATCCGTCAGGGTCTTGCCCGTCGTGGTGCGATAGGTGTTGTCGGTCATTCGGAGCCCTCCTCTCCGGGCAGGAGTTCGTAGAACTTCGGACGAAGCTTCATGGCGTGGATGGCAAGCGTTGTGTCATCGGACAAGAGGAGCACGATCACCTCGAGCAGATTGCCCGAGGCATCTGGTCCGATGACGAGGACCTTCGGTGGGTCGGCATCCGGATCGAGGTCGACCGTGACGATCTGATGCTGGACCGCATGCAGCACATCCTCCGCGGTGGCACCGTGCTTGGCCGAGGAGCGGTGGACCTCCATCGCTGGCAGCGTAATACGAAAATCACCCTTCCGGTCAAGGTCGAAGTGATCAGTCAGGTGATGCAGACCGACGCTGTTCCCAAACTGTTCCCAAGGAGGCCCGGCACCGCTCTCCACATGTGTGTTGACCTGGTGTTTCGCGTCATCGGCGGAGTGACTGCAAAGCCCTGTACATGGGTTCGATTCCCATCGTCGCCTCCAGCCCCTGACCTGGTAAGCGCCAGCTCAGGGGCTCTTTTCCTTTAAGTGCCAGCTCAGGGGCTTTTTCGTTTCCCACTATCGTCCGCCACTGCCCCCTGGTGACCACCAGAAACCACCGTTTTCGGCGCCGCTGAGCCGCGCGCATTATCGGGCGATCGGCCGCTCGATATGGAACTTGAGGCGAGGGTCGCCTCGCGTCAATTTGACGCGGTCAGGCGGCAGGAACGAGTGCGGGGAAGATGGCCAGCGAGGTGCTGTTGGCGAGCGCATCTTGACGGGCCGCCCGAAACGGGGCATACCGATCGGACTCGTAGAGTTCGCGTGCTGCCTCGGCGCTCGGCACCTTGACGACGACCGTCCAGTTGCCCCGCCACGTACCTTCGAGTATCTCAGCGTCCCGGGAGGCGACGATGATCTCGGCACCGATGTCGGCGAACAGCGCGCCGACCGGGATGCCGTACTCGACGGCATACGTTTCGAAGTCCTGCACGTCGATCAGGCCGATCATGTACACGGGGTCACTCATTGCATGCTCCTGGGGGTCGGGGTCGGGTTCGGCCCGACGCAGTCATTGTCTGTGATACTCGAACCAGGAGGGCTGTGATGAGCCAGGAAGCGTGCCATACGATCATGTCGACGTACCTCGAGGAGGTGCTCGGTCAGCGGAGGTTCGATCTGATCCCAGGGATCGTCGCCGACGATCTGATCGATCACACCCAACCGCATCTCCGCGGATCGGAGGCGCTTGTTGCCCATGCCCGCGGCTTCTGTGACAACACGCCCGACCTGCGGATCGAGGTGCTCCGGATCATCGCCACCGACGAGACCGCCCTCGGCATCTGGCGGTGGTACGGAGACCCCGAGAGTCCGAGTGCCGTGTCGAACTCGGGAACGCCGGTCACACCCCGGCTGATCGCGAGTCTCTTCGACATCTCGAACGGCAGGATCATCGAGTACCGCGCCTTCGTTGACGCGGTGGACGTCTTCACTCAGTTGGCGCGCTGAACGCAAGCGGTGCGAGCGTCGGCACAGGAACGCCGCGAGAGGAGTGGCGCCAGCGGCAACGAGAGTTGTTCGCGGGGAAGCGGTGGATCGCAGACGGCAACTACGGCGGCACGTTCGACGAGCGATTTGCTCGCGCTGACACTGTCATCATCGTGGAGAGGGGTCGCCTCGCGTGCCTGGCCTCGGCGCTGTGGCGAACGACGAAGAACCATGGCAAGTCGATCCAGGCTGACGGATGCCCCGAACGCTTCCAGCCCGCGTTCTATCGGTGGATCTGGAACTACCGGCGAGACTCACGTCCGCGTCTCGACGCAGCGCTCGCAAGACACCCTCATATCGAGATCGTCGAACTGACCAACCGCAGAAGCCTCCGTCCAACCAAGGCTCTTCGGGGCAATCGACCGCTGCAGCAACGAGGTTGGGGAGGATCTCTGCAAGGCGATCCAAGTTGACGTCAGAGACCGCCCGGTCGTAGGTGACATCCACGAGTGGCATCGGGCAGTTTGTCAGCCACACGCGCCCGTTGGCGCGACGACGACTCGGCGGTAGGCGGCAGTGCAACCGAGGGAGCGACGACGGGCTCGGGTCACAGATGTCAGGCTGGGACACGTGGATCTGTTCCATTTCAGTCACGACCCGACGATCGAGCGGTTCGTGCCGCACGTTCCCGTGACAAACCCGAGCCAGCCTCCATCGGTCTGGGCGATCGATGCCGAGCACGCGCCCCTGTACTGGTTCCCGCGCGCTTGTCCCCGAGTGACGGCCTGGCCGCGGAACCCCGAGGAGCAGGCGACGTTCCGACAGGCGTTCTGCACGACCGCCGGGAGGGTCCATGCGATCGAGCTGTCCTGGCTGTCGACACTGCGGTCGACCGTGCTCTTTCGCTATCGATTCGACAGCTCAGCGTTCCGCCCATGGGCCGACGCCTCGGGCCAGTGGATCACCGACGTCGCTGTCGAACCGGTCCAAGTCGAGCGTTTCGATGATCTGATCGGCCAGCACGTCGCAGCCGGTATCGAGCTTCGTGCGGTGCCCAACCTCTGGCCGATCCGTGACCTCGCCGTGCTCGGTCCGTGGGACTTCAGCGTCGTCCGGTTCCAGCAGGTCAAGGCACGCCTCAGCTGAGCTGGCGCACCGTTCGGGCGTTCCCCCGGAACCGGCGTGCGCTACGAGGCAGACCGGAGTGTCTGCCGCACCCGGAGTGCGAGAGCTGAGAGGGCACTTTCATCCAGAACCCGTTGCTCCGACCCGAAGGCATCACCCCAATGAGGATCCTCGAAAACGAGACCGTGCCAGTGGCGACGGGTCGCGTACCTCGGGATGACATGAAGATGCACTTGGTCGCCGACGTTCATCAGGAACGCGAAGTTCACCTGGTCCGGCTCGAACAGTGCGGTGAGCGCGGAAACGAGCCGGCGGATCTCGTGCTGAAGGCTCGTCCACCCGTGATCGTGCACATCGACGACGGCCGTACACGACCTTCGGAGCCTCGTCTCGCGACTCGCATGCGCCGAGGACGACGAAGACTCCTCTTGGCTCGACCCTGTCGGACATCACGAACTCGAGCGCTCGGCTCGATGGGCGTGGCGCAAGATCGCCGACGAGGGGCTCGCGGATCGAATCGACGACTGGGCTCGTCGGGAACTCGAGCGGCTCATCGACCTCGAGCACGGCTGGGTCGATGTGCCTCCGACCCGGCGGTATGTGACGCAAGTGACGAGTAGGTTCACACCATGGCCGATGCGCGTTACGAGGTTGCAGTCTCGGCAGGCGAGCTCCGTCCGGCCACCGGCGACGGGTTGGTGATGGCTCACCGGTGGACCGCTGAGGGTGTGGTTGTTGAGGCCGACTTCACTGGAGCGCACCTGTATCATTTGGCGGCCGCGGGCTGTGTGCTCAACGACGTGTACCGCGAGGCCGAACGCTTGGGGATCACGATCGACGGAGCGAGGGTTCGAGTCGCCGGAGGGTTCGATGCCGACACGTGGTCGTCCACGGGGATCGAGTACGAGGTTGAGGTGGCATCGGACGCAAAGGATGAGGAGATCGAGGGTCTCCTGAGCGTGGTCGAGGACGTGGCTGAGATTCCGAAGGCGATGCGTTCTGGTACCACCGTCACTCGCCGACACGGTCCCTGAATCGTGCGCCGCCGAACCGGCGGTAGGGGATGCTTCGTTGGTCAGCGTGAAGCAAACTCCCTCAGGATGGATTCGGTGAGGATGATGGCGTCGCTCATGTCTGAGGACTCTCCTTCGGCGCAGTGTTGAGCGAAGGCGTCAGGGCCGAGAGCGTGCTTCGCGTTCTCGAGTAGTAGGTCGGTGATGGCCTGATCGGACGGATACAGGGGAGTGTTGTTCCGACGGAGCGTCGCCGAGGCGTGGGCGCAGAGTTCGGTCGCTTCGGTCCAGCGCTCTGCGGTCGCGGCGAGCCGCGCGCCGATGATTGCCGAGAATCCGACAACCATTTCGCTGCCAAGTTGTTGGGCGATAGCGAGCGCATGCGTTTGCTGCCGAGATGCGTCCGCGAGGTCATCGCACCGCATCGCCGCCTCGGCAAACCGGCTGCGACGAGCCGCATGTCGCGCCCGCCGGTACCCGAGCACGTTCGACGACACCTCATCGAACCCCTCATCGAGCGGCGCAGCAGCAAGGGCATGTTTGGCGACACAGGACACCACCGAGGTGTACGGAATCGTCGCGTTTCGATACGGTCGCCTTCGTGACCGTGGCGGGCAAGGGCGGGCGGCCCAAGAAGTGGAAGTCCGACGCTGACCGTGTGCGCGCCTATCGCGGACGTCAGCGCGGCGAGGCTGAGCCGGTGACGCTCGAGCAGGCCATCGAGCAGGGTGACGAGTTCGCTGAACATGTCGCCCGCATCGCCGAGCTCGAAGTCAAGGTCGCCTCGGGGCGGCGGACCGCTTCGCAGCTGACCGCTCGGGTGCGGCAGCTCGACCGCGAGAACGGGGAGCTGCAGGGTCGGCTCGAACGGATGGAGCGCGAGCTCGACACCCTTCGCGAGCTGAGCGCCCGCCTGTCGCAACAGCGCGACCAACTCGTGGCAGCGCTCAACGCCTGGGCAGCATCCGATGGAGGAGCGCCCACTGATGACGTCGCCGAGCAGCTATCCCGGGCGGAGCGCCGGCGTCGTGCACGGGAAGAACTCCGCCGTCGTCCCACGTGAGTGTCGGTCATCCCGATGGCTGACCGTTCGTGCTCGTTGCGGCTTCGGCAATCGGGTCGTGAACCCGGCGAGGTCAGTCGCTCGACAAACTCGGGTCGACCGGAGCGGGTGCCGGCTCCAGCTCGGCTCCAGGGCGTCGGAGCGTCTTGAGCAGGCTGATGTCGGGATCGGTGGTTGCCACGTCGGCAGCGATGGCCTCGATGTCCTCGTCGGTCAGGTTCTTTCCCGATCTGGTGCGGAAGGTGCGGCCGGTCATCGTGCGACGCGTGTGAATTCAGACAGCGACGATGTCGACGAGTGACTCGATGCCGACGAGGTCGTCTGCGTTGCGGGTGTAGAGACGTGCGCCGTTGGCGTGTGCGGTCGCAGCGATGAGCAGATCCATGACGCGGCCCCGTGGCTTGCGGCCCGCCGAGGCGACCGCGGCAGCGAGCATTCCATAGCTCGCGGCCACTGCGTCGTCGATTGGAACTGCATCGAATGTTCGCTGAAGTACGGAGAGTCGCCTGAGGCGCTCCGCTCGCACCGTCGGGTCGTTGGTGACGAGGACACCGAAGTGGAGTTCGGCGAGGGTCGCGCTGCTGATCGCCAGTTCGCCCTCGAGACGCGGCAGCCCGGTCGACAGGACGACGCTGGTGTCGAGGATCGCCTTCACCCGCGTGACCACGGGTCGTCCAGGGACTGGTCGACGAGGTCGCGGTCGTGTTCCCAGTCGGGGTCGGCGGGACCGTTGAACAGCGCCTCGATGTCGTTCCACTCGTTCCATCGTCGAGGTCGGGCCGGCACGAGTCGCGCTGCCAGCCGGCCGGCGACGGTGATGTCGATCTCCTCGCCGGCCTCCGCACGCCGTACGAGATCGGAGGCGTCCTGTCGCAGTTCGCGGAGTCCGACCTGGGTCGTCATGGGAGCAAGTGTAGCACTTGTGCTAGCACGTCCGATCTTCGCATCGCCGGCCGATGGCTGTTCCGAGCAGTTCGAGCCCGAGGTGCCGGGCAAGTGCGATCGATGCCTCGTTCCAGTGAGCCGCTCGCCACTGAGGAAGCAACCCCGCGCCGGTGGCTGCGTCGAGGGCGACGAGGGCCGTGGAGGCTCCGTACCCGAAGCCGCGATGCGAGGCGGCTGTGAGCACTGACATGTGCGCGACCCGGTGTGGCCACACTCGCCAGGAGCAGGCCGCTGCCGGAGTTCCATCGGGCGTGAGCCCGACGTGGACGCCTGAGGTTGTTTCCTCGATGGCCGCCTCTTCGCGCTCGGCAGTCGTTGCGTCCCCGATGACGGACAGGACTCGAGGATCTTCGATCTCGAATGGTCCGATGACGCTGCCAGCGTTCGCCGTTGCCGTGATCGTCCCTCGGCCGTAGAACAGCAGCGCCGGGCCGAGCGTGTCGACGGGGTCAACAAGGGCGTCGACGATGCGGGGCTGAATCAACTGCTCGGCTGTAGATCCTGCGAATTGCCTGGCCACTCGGTGGGCTGTTGCGGTCGGGCAGGCCACCACGACGTCACCGCACACCTCGACGATTCCGATCCACCCTGGCGGCGAGGCTCGGTGGGTGTCCGAGGCGACGACCAGCGGATCATGCGACGTGAAGGCGCTCGGTGCGTCCGTCAAGTCACGCCACAGGTCTCGGACTCGATCAGCATCGGGCGACGGCACAGTGATGAGTATGTTCGCAACCCGTCACTCGCGGTGCCCGATTTGTTGCGAGGGAACGGGCGGCTGGAGACCTCGCTCGGGCCACGATGGTGAACCCCTCGTGCATGCGAAACCGGGCGTTTCGCTCGCTCGCCCCAGAGCCGCCGCTACTCGAAGGCCGTCCGAACCCTCACGGGCGTTTCGGTTGAACTCACGGCTCGGAACGCCGTCTGGTGTGTGATGCTCACGTCGTGGTCGATCCGGACATCGCTGCGCACTACGCACTTGGATTCGAGTCCGCACGTCTGTTCGTCGATGGACGACCGCGTCTGGAACATGTTCGAACGCTGGAGCTTCTCGATCGACATCTGCCGCGGCCTCCGGGTCGGATCGTGGATGTCGGAGGCGGTACCGGGGTCTACGCAGTGCCGCTCGTCGAACGTGGCTTCGAGGTTCACGTCATCGAGCCGATCGAACGACATGTGGACCAGGTCGCAGAGACAGCCCGTCGCCGGAGCCTGCGTGGTCTGACATCCGAACTGGGAGATGCTCGAGATCTCTCTGGTGTACCTACGGGAGCAGACGCGGTGCTGCTGCTCGGCCCGCTCTATCACCTCACCGAAGCATCAGATCGCGCCAACGCTCTTGCCGAGGCGCGACGCGTTGTCCGCCCGGGCGGCGTCGTGGTCGCCGTGGGGATCTCGCGATTCGCTTCGCTGATCGACGGGCTCAAGCGGAGAAGCCTGGACGACTCGGTCTTTCGGCCGATCGTCCAACGAGATCTCGAGTCAGGTCAGCACCGCAACCCTCACGTGCAGACCAGACCCGAGTTGTTCACGACTGCCTACTTCCACCGTCCGGAAGAACTCCGTGACGAAGCGTTCAACGCTGGCCTGGTCGATGTGAGCCTGTTCGCCGTCGAGGGACCGAGCTGGATCGTCGAGGACCCAGCCGATCTCGACAACCAGCTCTTCGCTGTGCGAGCGGTCGAGTCCGAGCCCGCTCTCATGGGGGCGACCTCGCACATCATGATGATCGGCTACCGGGCAGACCCGGACTGAGACGTCGGCCCTCCTGGCCGGCAGGTGACGCAAGGGGTGGACCGCGGCCGCCTCGAATTCTGGTCAACTCAGACGTCCAGCGACGGGGCCACGATGGTGAACTTCTCGTGCCTGCGGAACTGGGCGTTTCGCTCGGTCGCCCCAGAGCCGCCGTTGCTCGAAGGCCGTCCGAACCCGCACGTGCACTGGCATGTCGCACCCCGTTACGCATCAACGGTCGTGTTCGGTGGCGAGGAGTTCATCGATCGCCGATTCGGCGAGGAGCTCGTATGGGAGGGGCGCCGCGCCTCACCTACCGTGCAGCGGGAGTTGATCGATCGGCTGACGAGTGGGCTCGGACTCGTCGTAGCGCCCCACGTCGTCGATGTGGATGCGGTGTCGATCATCGTCGGCAGACAGATGCCCGACGAGGTGGATCGGTTGTTGCGGAATCTGCCCGAGTGGTTCGGGATCCCGGAGTCGAACGAGGCCTACGTCGAGGCAGCGCGATCGCTGCCGACGTGGGCTGCGGTTGTGGATGACGAGGTGGTCGGCGTGTGCCTGGTGCGTGACCACAACTCGTTGTCGGCGGAGATCGAGCTGCTCGCGGTCAACCGTGCGCACCACCGGTCCGGGATCGGTCGGCGGCTCCTCGCTGCGGTGGAACGAGACCTTTCGGCTGATGGTGTTCGGTTGCTCCACGTGAAGACCTTCGGTCCGTCCGGCGAGTCCGAGGAGTACGAGCGAACGCGGGCGTTCTACCTCGCTGCGGGGTTCGTCCCGCTCGAGGAGCGCTCCGACATCTGGGGACCCGACAACCCGTGTCTGATCTCAGCGAAGATGGTCTGAGGTCCGGACGACTTCTGATTCGCAGCGGCCTTCGGGCAACACCTCTTCGCTTCACTCACCATCCGACCGCGTGACGAAGGGTCATATGCGCTGGGCAGTGTGCAGCGTGGGCTCGGCTCGTCGAACCCTGAGGTTCGCCGGTGGTCGACGAAGGTGATGGATCACCTGGTGGACACGGACGGCTTGGCTGTGCTCGTCGGCATGCTCGACGATCCGGATCCGCGGGTACGGATCGAGGCCCCCGGTGGCACCGTCCACCGAAAGACGGCCCCCGTTCAGGGCAGGCGGGCCGAAGCGACACGCTGACGCCGGAGTCAATCCGCCTACGAGCCGTCAAAATCCGACATCCTGCCGCCGCGGTGAATCGGCCAACCCGAGAGGCATCGACATCGAGGTGGGATGCGCCGGGCTCAGGGTTTCTGAGTTTCGTGGTGTCGAGAGCGACCGGGAACTACCGTGCCGATTCGAACGTCTGATGTCCGGTCGTGGCGAAACGATCGCGGTGATCGGGGCAACGGAGGTCGAGCATGCTGAGGTCGAGGAACCGTGGCAGTGGGCGAGCGCTGACGTGGGTCTCTGTCGCCCTGCTTCCGCTGGTGGCCTGCGGAGTGCCGGATCCTTCGTCGTCGGTGGCTGAGCCAGCCGGGCCGACGATCGGTTCGATCGGGTCGTCCGTGCCGGCGACCACACCGTCGGAGCTCGGCGGTCCGACGTCGGTCGCTGGATCGGACGCAACGGGGGACGTGTCGATGTGGGAGGAGATCGATCTCGGTCCGGCCGCTGGGGACGACTTCGTGTCGCTCGCCGAGCACAACGGCGAGGTGTGGTTCGCCCGTCTCGTCGACGATCGGACGATGATCGAGGTTCGCAACCTGACTGGGGAGCAGGTGCACCGAATCGAAGCCTCATCCTCGCCGACGCCTCCACTGCTGTTCGGCACGCCGCTGGGACTGTTGATGGTGACGTCGGACTCCGAGTCATTCGTGCCGAAGAGTTGGTTGAGCTCCGACGACGGCGTCACCTGGGCCGAGGGTGCCGTTGCAGATCGGCCCTTCGACGTGATCGGCGTGACCGCAGCCGATGGCCATCTCCTGGCAGCCGGCGCGCTGCGTCCACTCGATCAACCGGGCATGGGGCCGTTCACGCCTGGCCTGTTCCGCTCGGATGATGGCATCACCTGGACCGAGGTTCCGCTCGACCCTGCCGTGTTCGACACGACCGATGGATACCTCGGCCCGATCGTCGAGCAGGGCGACCGGCTCGTCACGACGAGCACCCGTGACGTCAACGGGTATCGGATGCCGGTGATGGTCGAGTCGCTCGACCGCGGTCTCACGTGGCAGGCCGCAGCTGACGCGGGGACCGCCCCGAGCGGGCTCGTCTCCGCCGGACCGACGCTTGTGGGTGTGAATTCGTTCGTGGCGCCCGACGAACGGGCGTACCCGATCAGCACGAACTCGGGTCGTGCGTGGGACGAGGTGGACCTCTCGAGGTTCGCGCCACCGTTCCAATACGCATCGGTGTTCCACCTCTCGGGCGGGACGAGCGCGTTGATCGCCTTCGCCGCCGAACCGACGACCGAGTACTGCTACGAGCACGTCGACGAGTGCCGGAGCGGCTACGTGCCTGCGCTCCTCCTGATCGACGCCGACGGCGTCGTGGCGTCGGTCGATCTCGGGATGTCGGTCGCTCGCTCGCCGTCGTCGGGGCTGGTCGGCGCCGATGGCTCGATCTACGTCGTCAGCTACCGCGGCGACCGACTCGTCCTCCGTTCTTGGGACGCCGACCTCGGGCCGGTACCGACGGTTGCAGACGTCCCGTCGTTCACACCTTCCGGCCCGCCGCTCGTGGAGTGGGGATCGACACTCGAGGTCGGCGAGACGTATCGGCTCCCGCTCGGCACACATTGCGGGATCGATGTACTCGGTGATTTCAACGGTCAGCACTGGTGGATCGTTGGGGCACCCGAAGCGGCCTACGACGAAAGCCAGTCCGACATGATGCAGCGCCTCCTCGGCGAGGTCATCCTCGTGGACATCGACACGATCGAGTACCACCTCGGCGGCGAGCTGATCGCCACCTACGCCCCGAGGTCGGAGGAGCCGCCAGGATGCGACTGACGAAGTTGAGCCAGACGAACGACCAGGGCACCATGCCGTGGCAATGGTCGGGCCAGCCGTACTGGCCGTCCTTCTCGTGCTGAGCGCGTGCGGGGCACCGACGACCGAGATCGCATCACCAACCTCACCAACGTCACCGATGACTCCGACGACGGCGAGTGATGTCGGATCGAGTGCTCCGATCACAGCCGGCGGTGTGTCGACGTCCACCGATCCTGCGGCGTGCGGACAAGTGCCCGTCACGGCGGCCGACCTTGCCGATGCCCAGTTCGCGTTCATCGGGCGGGTCAGCGCGATCGCCGATGAGGTCCATCCATGGACGACCGACCTGGAGAACCCCGATCGCCGGGATGAAGCGACCGCGACCCGGTGGGTGACCTTCGACGTCGAGCGTTGGTACCTGAACGACTGGGGTCTCAGCTTCTCGGTCTGGGTGCCCGAGATCTCGGTGTCGGTCGGTCAGCGGCTTGCCGTTGGCGGCAACGCCTACTTCACCCAGGTCGCCGGGTTCGCCGGCCAGTCGGGCGAGGTCGAGTTCTGCGCCCCGCTCGAAGCCGCTGCGACGACCGTGCCGGTGTGGGATCAGCAATTCGGGGAAGCAAGGGCGCCGTCATCCACGGTCATGCCGACCACGATCGTGCTGCCGGCGACGAAGGTGTTCGGCGAGCATGACGGCCCCTGCGAGCCGACAGTGTTGACCAACGGGGACGACGATCAGTCGATTCTCGTTGCGGGTGTCGCATGCTTCCTTGCCGAGTTCGAGGCGGGGCGGCCGCTCGTCTGGGACCTGACGCATCCCGACCGCCGAGGCGTGATCAGTGGGTCCGCTGACCCACGCCACCTCCGCCGACGAACGCGAATTCAGGCGCTCGCGTGCGCCGGCTCCCGCGACACCCAACCGCTACGGGCGGCGCTTGACGAGGACGTGCTCGTCGTAGCTGATGCCGTGCTCGACGGTGTGAATCAGACGGTCGGTCACAGTCCACCCTGCCGCCTCGTAGAAGGCGATCGCACCGAGGTTCTCGACCCTTGTATGCAACTCGAAGTCCGAGTGGCCGCCGGCCGCGATCATCGCCTCGCCCTCCGCGAGCAAGCGACGACCGAGGCCCATGCCCTGGTGGTCTGGCTCGACGAACAGGTGGACGAGGTGGTGGCCGCTGACCGTGAAGTGCCCAATCGGCACGCCATCGACGACTGCGACCCGAGTCTCGAACTCGGACTCCGGCTCGAACCAGTCGCGCAGTTGCTGCCGGGTGCCTTCTCGGTCCGGGGCCACGAACTCGCCAGCGAGCAGCTGTGAGGAGTACGTGCTCGTGAAACAGCGGTCGTGATAGGACTCAACTGCATCTGCGTCGTCGGGGGTCGCCGCGCGGATCTCGATCGCGTCCATGTGTCGATACTGACACGCAGCCAGCGGTAGGTGACGCTCAGGAGCTCTCGACCAGAGGCGGCCCGCCGGCGTGCAGGCCCTCGATTGCGTGGCATGTGCGACAGGCGCGAGCTCGGGGATTGCTGGTTCTCGTTCCGCGGTTCGTCAGGTCGGTTGGGGGTGACCGGCTGCGATCGCGGCGTGTTCGATCGTTGCATGTCGCTCGTGCCAGAACGCTTCGTCGCGTCCGTGCCGAGGTGCGCTGCCAGGGTTCATGCCGACGGCGCCGTCGAGTCCTTCGCGCAGGATGTCGGCGTGCCCGGCGTGGCGCGTGGTGTCCGACAGACAGTGGACCATGACGTTGAACAGCGGCACATCTTCCTGCCACCACGGCACGCGCCCCATGGCATCGAGGTCGAGAGCAGCGATCGTGGTGTCGGTGTGGTTCCACACTCGTCGATACAGGGCGACGATGTCGGTGCGGCTTTCGTGCTCGGTCGCCCAGAGATCGGTGCCACGTGTCGCGGGGTCATCCCAGCGCGGGAGGTGCTCGGGAAACGGTCGTTCGAAGACCTCGCCGAAGTATCGCGAGTCCCAGATCGCGTTGTGCTTGACCAGTCCGAGGAGGTTGGTGCCCGTTGAAGTCAGCGGTCGACGAACGTCGTAGTCCGACAGCCCATCGAGCTTCCAGACAAGTGCTTCACGAACCCATCGCAAGTGATCGTGAAGGTGGGCCTTCGCCGTATCAGTGCTCATCATGCCAGCTTCCCATCGTTTCTTCCTCCCAACGTTTCAAGGGGATGGCTGCCAGCGAAGTGCCGGCGGGCGGCGGGCCATGGCCGTCGTTCTTGATGAGCCGATCGGCCGAGCGCTGCGCTGAGGTCGCGAGGACGAACGCGTCCGACGGGCGGAGCGAGGGGTGTCTTTCCTGCCGTGCTGCGGCGCCGCGTGCGGTGAGACTGGCGACGTCGGAGGCGTGTTCAACGACGTGCATCGGCAGGCTGCCGATGATCTCTCGGGTCAGAGGCATGCACGTTCACCCACGCATCATGGTTTGGCTGTCGACGCCGATCGACGGACTACTCTGGGCGCTACTTCGACATACAGGAGATCCCCGCCATGGCCGACTTGGAACTCGAACTTGCAGACGTTCGCCGCTACCGTCCCGATGCATCACAAGCGGTGGTTGCCGCGTTGGTGAAGCACTACGGCATCGCGTTGCACAAACCGCAGTCGGACTCGGCCCTCGTGGCCGCGAGCGACGCATCCGAGCGTGACCGACTTCGCGACAACTTCGTCAAGAAGAAGCTGGGCCGGACCGAGGCTGACGAGGTCCTCGACGAAGCGATCGCGACGGTGCTCGCTGAGATGGCGAGCGACACCCGCAAACGTCGGGTCACTGCGTCGTATCTGATCGCCGAACGGCTCGACGCGCTGTCGATCTTCGGCTGAGCCGCCGCTGGAGTGGGTGTAGATCGGGCGAGCCGAAATCGTCTGATCCGCGCGTGACTCGGATGGCATGCTTGGAGCGTGATTCGACTCGGAACGGTGGTCATGGGAGCCAGCGACGTTGGACGCGCGGTGTCGTTCTGGTCGAACGTTCTCGAGTACGAGCCCATCTCACTTCGCGGACGCTGATGACGACTTCACGATCCTCGTTCCGCCGACGGGGGAAGGAACACGGCTCGCTGTTCATCGATCCACGACTGCGGCACAAGACCGTCCGCGAGTCCACATCGATCTGATCGTGGACAGCAGCCAGGAGCAAACCGACGAAGTCGAACGGCTGATCCGTCTCGGCGCCTCCCGAGTCTCGTGGGACTACCCGACAGATCCGGACTTCGTCGTGCTCCGCGATACCGAGGGCAACCGCTTCTGCGTGGTCGACGCCAGCCACAGCTGAGGACGACCGACGGTCATCCCACGCAGAGTCGGTCTGGGTGGGTCGGTGGCGCGATGTGCTTACGGGTCCGACTCGGCGGCGACGAGGCCTGCCACTGGGCTGAACATGAAGACGGACGGCATTCTGCGGGTCAACGAGGTCTGACCCGCGAACGAGAGCCGGCCCTCGCGCTGCGCCTGCTTGATCGGGAGTCGTCCGAGCCAGACCTCATACAGCGACTTGAGATCTGACCTGATGATGACGTCGATCTCGTAGCCCGGGTCCGTCAGACACACTGACGGGTCGCCGGACTCGATGACGATCCAGAAGCGTTGCGAATCGTCGGTGAAGCAGATCTGCAAGACGGTGCGTCGACCAGGGAGCTGGGACGTGTCGAGTCGGCTGTGCATCCACCACACGAGCACCTGGGCATCGAGCTCATCCGGTTCGGGCTCACCGAAGGTCCACCTGGCTCCCCACGAGCCGATGCCGAAGACGATCGGCTCGAGATCGCGTCCGGCGTCGGTCAGCAAGTACTCGTGATCGAGTCGTTCGACCAGGCCCGCCCGCTCGAGCTCGCGCAGTCGCTTGGTCAGCAGGCTCCTGGAGAGTCCCGGCAGGCCCCGCGCCAGATCGTTGAAACGAGTGGCGCCGACCAGCATGTCGCGCAGGATCAGCAGGGTCCATCGTTCGCCGAGTACGTCGAGCGCTCGTGCGATCGGACAGTACTGGCCGTAGCCGTTGGGTCTGATTGCCATGGCAATCCTCCGTGGAACGGATCGAGAGTACCTGGATCCGGTCTTGTGGGTCCAGAGGTTGCACCGGCCAAGTCCAGGATCGGGACTGGTCTGATCAACACAGTGTCCGTACGTTCGATCGCATGACACTCATCGAGAGCGCAGTCGAAACATCCATCAACCGCGATCAGACCGACTGGGTTGCGCTCGCCCGAACAATCGGGATCGGACTCGCACCAGATGTGGCGGACCTCGACCGATCGGGGAGCTTGTCTGTCGCGGCCTTCGAGCGGTTGCGTTCCAGCGGTGCCACGGCGGCGCTCGTCCCGGCAGAACGGGGCGGAGGAGGGGCCAGCCATGCCCAGTTCGGAGCGTTCCTGCGCGAACTCGGCCGGCACGACCCGGCGACTGCCGTCACGCTGTCGATGCACAGTCACCTTGTCGCGACACAGGTTTGGCGACATCACCACGGGCTGGACGCCGATGCGGTGTTCCACAAGGTCGTCGAGGATCGGGCGGTGTTGATCAGCACCGGTGCTTCCGATTGGGTCGCGTCTTCCGGCGAGGCCGTCCGAGTCGATGGTGGCTACCGGATCACGGCCCGCAAAGGTCCGGCCAGCGGATGCGAGGTCGGCGACGTGCTCGTGACCACGGTGAGGTGGAACGATGCACCCGGCGGACCTCAGGTCATCCATTGCTCGGTTCCGCTCGCCGCTGATGGCATCAGAATCGAGAAGACCTGGAACACCTTCGGCATGCGCGCAACGGGTTCGCACACCGTCGTCATCGATGATGTGTTCGTTCCCGACGCGGCCGTGGCGCTCGTACGTTCTGCCGACGTGTGGCACCCGATCTGGAATGCCGTGCTCGGTTCCGCAATGCCCTTGATCATGTCGGCGTACGTCGGTGTTGCCGATGCCGCGGTCGAACTCGCCTGCGAGATGGTTTCGGGTCGAACGGATCCGCACGTCATCCAACTGATCGGCGAGATGACCACAACCCACCTTGCCGCATCGGATCTCGTCGCCGCGATGCTCGAGTCCTCGAACGATCTGCGCTTCGACAACACCGACGACCACGCCAGCCGCACCCTCGCCCGCAAGACCGTTGCCGCGGATGCACTGATCGACACGGTGCGCCTCGCGATCGAGGCTGTGGGCGGCATCGGGTACAGCCTCGACTGCGACCTGGCGCGCCTGTATCGCGACATCCATGGGTGCCTCTTCCACCCGCTCCCTCGCGCGAGGCAGATCCGATTCTCCGGAAACGTTGCACTCCGGCTCGAACCTGTCGAGTGACTTCGATCCCCGGGTGTACTGGCCGGTCGTTTCACCGGGGCGGGTGGCGGGACCGACGGCGGGCAACGTCAGAGTCTGTTGACGGAACCAACGATGCAGCGGCGGTGTCCGGTTTCACATGACGCAACGCTTTGCACAGTTCATTGCGGTGCTGCTCGTTCTCGCTGGGTGCGGCGCAGACGCAGCAGGGCAGATCGGTGGATCCGCGATGCCGGGCGACGTCATCGTCGAGCAATCGCCCGCGACCGACAGTCCGGGCACTCGTGACTCCGAAGCACCCAGTCCAGTGGCAGCAGCGAGTGCCGGTGTCGTGCCCGACATGGCGCTCGTCTCTGTCGACGGGCGAATCGTGTCCGTCCGTAACGGCGTGGTCGGCGAACCCGTCACGGGAATGATCGCCGCCGACGACTCCACGTTGATCGAGACATCGCAATCCACGACGACGCCGGAGACGACCACCGTGGTGTGGCGCCGCGTGGCCGACAGCGAGGAGATCGGCCGGATCGAGCTCATCGGCAACCTGACGGCGGCGGCCACTGACGCCTCCGGCCGAGTCGTGGCGTTCACACAACCGAATCCGGTCGACCCCGCGGCCACGGAGATCGTCATCGCCACTCGCGACGGCGAAGCGTTCCGCCGCCGCTACGACAGCGAGCTCCTGCCCGAGGGCTTCGAGAACGGGTTCACGTCGGATCTGCCGATCGGCATGTTCGTGATCGAGTACCTCGAGCCGCTGCCCGACGACGTGACCGCACCGCGGCGATATCGAGTGCGGGTGCTCGACACAGCGACTGGTGACCTGCGGTTGCCGTTGAACCTGCGCGAGAAGACCCAGCAGGTCGACGAGGACATGCTCGGCTTCAGTCGCACCCACGTCACGTCGCGCGTGAACGGCCTGCTCTTCACCCTCTATCGCGGGCTCGACACCGACGACTCGCACTACGCCTTCGTCCACACGCTCGGGTTCGTGAACGGGGTCTGGTGCCTCGATCTGCCGGGTGAGTTGCGGCTCGAGCGCTTGCCCGGCGCGCTGACACTGTCTGAGGACGAGTCGCGATTGGTGGCGGCCTCGGCCAACGGATACGTCACCGAGTTCGTCATCGCAGACATCACCGACCCCATGCGCGAGCCACTGCCGCGTCGAACCGAGCAGGCCTGGCCCACGGTGCTCGACGCCGGCGCTCCGTCACTGTCTTCTGGCGACAGCCAGCTGCTCGTCGGTCAGGACGGCACGTTGCACTGGATCGACCCCATCACGTTGTCCGCCACCACGAGCCTCGACTGGGACATGCAGATCGAATCGGTGCAGCTGCTGCGCAACGGCGACGCTTTGGCTGTCGGCAGCGGTCGGGTGTCACAGATCAACCCGATCGGCGAGCTGATCGCAGAGGTGCCCCTCCCGGCCGCCATCGGGCACGTGGCGCGGATCGTCATGCTCGACGGCGACGGATGAGTCAACTGTGGCACGCCGCCGAGCACTCCGTCTCTCGAGCGATCAGGGATCCACTGACTCGGTAGCGCTCACGAGGCTGAAGCGGGCCGTCCGTTCATGCCGCGACGATGCTCTTGCCGAGCATCTGCCGCGGTGTTGCGTTCGTGTTGGGTGACGCCGCGTGGAACACGTGCAGGTGCGTGATGACGACGTCGCCGGGGGCTCGACCACGTCGATGTCGACGTCGTTGACGCGGAAGCGTTGGCCAATCATCGATCGTCCGAGATCGGGCCGCCGAGCATGCTGCGCACGACGTCAACGTCGAGCGCGAGTGCAAGAGGTCGTCGAGCGACCATCACCCCGGCGATCGTGGACTTGCCACTCGCCGGTGGCCCGTTCAACAAGATCAAGGTGGCCACACGGCAACTCTACGGACGGGCGGCGTAGCCGGAGCAGAGAGCACGACACGCGACCCGAGCGTGCTCCGGCGACGTCCGTTCGATGGCGAGTTGGTCGACCTGGACCGTTCGGCAAGCACTGACTGGCGGCCGCCGCATGTCGGGACGTCGCGATCGGTGATCTCCGACGGGCTCAGCAGGGGACGTTGATCACGAGGCCGACGTAGAACGCTGCGTATCCCGATGTGTCCTCGTTCGCGACTGCGAGCTTCTCCACCGTCGTGTCGAGCCTGGTGGCCACCAACAGCGGGTAGTCGCCTTCCACGACCTTGTACGTGCCACAGCCCACGCCATCGTTCACGGTGGTTGCGGATTCGGTCTCCACCGTTGTCACCGAGGAGCCAGGTGGGATCGACGCAAGCGGATCTGTGGTGGTCGTCGTCGTGGCGACCGGTACGAGGACCGGGTTGCCGCCGGGCACCTTTGCGCCGGCCGGGATCCGGATCACGGTGCCGGGAATCGGCCAGTCGGGCACCTGACCGTCCTCGATCGTCCACCCGTTGAGCGCGATGAACTCCTCGAAGTCGACTCCGAAGCGGTCAGCCACCTGGAACGGGTAGTCACCCTCCACGATGACGTAGGTGGCCTCCGATGTGAGGATCGAGCCGGGCTCGGGCGGCAGCGTGGTGCTCGGCGGGATCGTGGTCGTGGACGGTGCCAGCGTGGCGTAGTCGGTGACCTCCACCTCCGTCGCGCTGGTCGGCAGTGCAAGTGGCGATCCGCCACAGGCAGCCAATGCGACCGCCGCCACACCGACCGCCGCCACACCGACCGCACACGTCGTGATCCGTCGCCACCTCACCATGGCGCGCACGGTAGCGCTGCCGGTGCGGGACCGGGCCTCGCCCGACCGGGAGCGGGATGGGCCACATGGCTCATCCTGGCCGAATGCTGGGCAGCGACGTGCGCGCCGGCGCAACACTGTCTCCCTGGCGCTCATGTCGTGGTCCGGGCGGGGCACGCGTGACGTGGGGAGGAGACAGGGTGTCGGTTGCGGTCCTCGGAAGACGGCGTTCGTCGACACGTGCACCATTGGTCGCCTTCGCCGTCTTGTTCATCTCGACGACGGTGGTCATGGTTGCCTCCCGAGGCGACCAGTCGGACGCGGACAGCGCTCCGGTGAACCCGGCAGATCCGGCGACGCCCCCGACGGTGACTGCTGATGCACTCCCCACCACCCAGATCGACGGGGTCGCATGGACACAGCTGATCGTCGGCAACCGCGTCTTCGTTGGCGGTCGCTTCGACAATGCGCGCCCTGCTGGGAGTGCCGCTGGCGTCGGCGACCTGCCACGCTCGAACCTCCTCGCCTACGACCTGACATCGGGCGTGCTCGACCCGGCGTTCGCTCCCGTGCTGAACGCACAAGTGCGCTCGCTCGCGGCCTCGCCAGATGGCAGCCGTCTCTACGTCGGCGGCGACTTCACGACCGTGAACGGTCAGAGTCGCAACCGGGTCGCCGCCTTCGACACGGCGACCGGTGCCCTCATCGGCACGTTCGCACCCAACGTGGGCTACCACGTGTACGCCCTGGCCGTCACGGACACCACGGTGTACGTCGGCGGCAACTTCCAAGGGGTCGGCACGTCGGTGCGCAACGGGCTCGCTGCCTTCCGCGCCTCCGATGCCGCACTGCTCGACTGGGCGCCATCTGCGACCGGCGGAACGGTCACGTCGATGGTGAGGTCACCCGACGGGTCGAAGCTCGTCGTCGGCGGACGCTTCACTGCGTTGAACGGATCGAACACCCCCGGCTACGGCATGGGCGCGCTCGATGCCGTGACGGGCATCGCGCTGCCATGGGCGGCGAACACGCTGATCCGCAACGGCGGCAACAACGCCGGACTCACAGCCTTCAGCACCGACAACGAGTTCGTGTACGGCTCGAGCTTCGTCTATGGCAGTGGCGGCAATCACGAAGGCGTGTTCAAGGCCCGATGGAGCGACGGCACGATCGAGTGGCTGGAGGATTGTCACGGCGACACCTACGGCGTGCACGTTCAGGGCGACGCGGTGTACGCAGTCGGCCATGCGCACTACTGCGGAAACGTCGGTGGTTTCTGGCAAACCAATCCGTGGACCTACAACCGGGCGATCGCGTTCAGCACGGCCACGACGGGCTCGGTCACCCGCGAGCCCTACGGCTACGCCAACTTCGAGGGCCAACCCGCTCCGAGCCTCCTGAACTGGTTCCCTCAGGTGGAGATGGGCACCTTCACAGGGCAGTATCAGGGAGCGTGGACCGTCACCGGCAACGCCCAGTACGTCGTGCTCGGTGGTGAGTTCCCGAGCGTGAACGGGACGGCGCAGAACGGCCTGGTTCGTTTCGCTGTGCCGTCGGTGGCTCCCAAGCGACAGGTGCCGCGCCTCTTCCTCGACGGTTGGCCGCTTCGAGTGAACTCCTTCGTCGCCGGCGAGGTCCAGCTCAACTGGAGCGAGAACTGGGATCGCGACAACGAGACGCTGACCTATCGACTGTTCCGTGAGGGCACGAACCAACCGATCGTCCAGACCACCTCGGCCAGCAGCTTCTGGAACCTGCAGATGATGGGCTACACCGACACCGGTCTCAGTCCGGGCACCACGTACCGCTATCGCGTCGTGGCGATCGACCCCTTCGGCAACGAGGCGCCGTCGAACTGGACGAGCATCACCGTCGCAACGGCAGGCAGTGCCACATATCCCCAGACCGTGTTGCAGGACGGTCCGGTCGACTACTGGCGGCTGGGGGAGTCCGCCGGCACGTCCGGTGCCGACATGGTCGGCACCCGACCATTCACGCATGCGAGCCCCGCGCTGGGCCAATCCGGTGCGATCCTCGGCGATTCCGATACGTCGGTGTCGTTCAACGGCCAGTCGTCGAGTCATGCGGGCTCGGCTTCGTTGCGGCCCGCTCCATCCACCGGCTTCACGATCGTCGGTTGGTTCCGCACGAGCACGACTCGCGGCGGCAAGATCGTCGGTTACGGCGTCAACCAACTCGGCACGTCGGCCCGAACGGATCGACACGTGTACATGGGCAACGACGGCCGGCTGCACTTCGGTGTCGATCCAGGGGGTGGTGTGCGCACCGTCAGTTCGACTGCGTCGTACAACGACGGAGCGTGGCACATGGTGGCGGCCTCGCTGGGCTCCGACGGCATGCGCTTGTACGTCGACGACGCACAGGTCGCCTCACGCACCGACACCACGCGCGCTCTCGAGTACGTCGGCCATTGGCGGATCGGTGGCGACAACCTGACCGGCTGGCCGAACCGGCCGACGAGCGACTACTTCGCCGGCACGCTCGACGAGTTCGCCGTGTACCACCGGGTGCTCCCGGCGAGCACGATCGCACGTCAGCATGCTGTGGCTTCGGGCGGGCAGGTGGCGAACACTGCACCCACTGCGTCGTTCGTTGCCACGACGGATGGCTCGTTGGTGTCAGTCGACGGATCGGCATCGAGTGACGTCGACGGCTCGCTCGTGTCGTGGGCGTGGGACTTCGGCGACGGCACGTTCGCCAGTGGAGCCTCCGGCACTCGCTCGTACGACGCGCCGGGCGCCTACACCGTCTCGCTCACCGTCACCGACGACGACGGCGCGACGGGCACCACCTCACAAGCCGTGACGATCACCGCCCCGCCGCCGAACCAGCCACCGACTGCCGCCTTTACCGCCACCCCCAACTCGCTCACCGTCGTGCTCGACGGCACGGCCTCCAGCGACACCGAGGGATCGATCCAGTCGTGGTCGTGGGATCTGGGCAACGGCACCACTGCGACTGGTGCGACCACATCGGTCACCTTCGCCGTCGCCGGCACCTACACCGTGTCGCTCACCGTCACCGACGACGATGGCGCAACGGCCACGACGTCGCAGCAGGTGGCCGTCGCCGATCTACCCCCGCCGACCACCTTTGCGCTGGATGCCTTCGAACGCACCGTGTCGTCCGCCTTCGGGTCGGCGGACCAGGGTGGCGTCTGGACCACGAGCGGCACGGGCACGAACTTCGCGGTGTCGGGCGGCGCGGGTCGGATCACCCTGCCTTCTGCAGGATCGGGCCGCAGCGTGTACCTCACCGGGGTGTCGTCGGCCGACACCGAGCTCCGCACTCGAATTGCACTCGACAAACCGGCCACAGGCAACGGCACGTACGTCTCGCTGCTCGGCCGGCGGGTCGGCACGACCGATCAACGAGCGAAGGTGCGGGTCCTGTCGAACGGCTCGGTGCAAGTGTTCCTCGGCACGATGACCGTGTCGGAATCCACGCTCGCATCCGTGACGGTGCCAGGTCTCACATACGCCGTGGGGGAGTCGCTCGAGGTCGTGTTCCACGTGACCGGCACCAGTCCGACACTGCTTCGGGTGAAGGTGTGGAAGACCGGCCAACCCGAACCGGACGGCTGGACGCTCACGGCCACGGACGTCACAGCCGGGCTCCAGGTGGCAGGGCACATCGGGATCTCCTGCTACGTGTCGGGGAGTGCCACGAATGCGCCGGTGACGGTGCTCGTCGACGAGCTCCGTGCCGGCCCCGCTCCGTGAGCAGATCGCGCCGGAGTGACATGACCGCCGGGCGCACCGTCGCGAACGGGCATGTGCGAGCAGGGGCCGCGGCGCGGGCGAGACGAGTGGGTCGATCGCACACGGTGTCGACACGGGGCCGATGTGTCACGGAACCGTCGTCGAACTACCCTTGGTCCGTCATGCAACCGCAATGTTCGTCGGACGTGGTGCTCGGTCGCTCCGGCGGTCTGCGGTGGCGCGCTCGCGCGCAGCTCACGATGGCGGCACTGCTCGTGGTGCCCCTGGCCGTCGGCGTGCGCGCCGAGGCGGCTGCAGGCATCACCTCCGATCAGGTGGCCGCGGAGATCCTCCGGCTGGAGGACAAGGCCGATGAGACGGCACAGCGCTGGACGGAGGCCCAGCAACGGGCCGAGGACCTCGTCGTCGAGATCGACCAGGCGGTCGCGAACGTGGGTGAGAGCGAGGCCACGTTCTCTGCAATGCAGGCGCAGCTCGAACGGATCGCGATCCACCGCTTCACCGGCGCCGGTACGGGTTCACAGCTGTTCTTCGTCGACGACCCGGGCGACCTGCTCGAGGTGAGTGTCCTGAGGGATGTGGCCCTGAACGTCGGCGCAACCGACCTCGACGCAGTCGACGAGGCGCGCGACTCCCTCGCTGCCGACCGCGATCGACTGCAGGCACTGCAGACGGAGAACGGCAACGTGGTCGCCGTCCTCGCCGCCAGTCAGACCCAGCTCGACGGCCAACTGGCCGACCTCGAAGTGCTGTACGTGAAGCTGAAGGATGAAGAGGTCAGGCGCGCGTACGAGGCCCAACTCGCAGCCCAGCGCGCGGCGCAGGAAGCCGCAGACGCCGAGGCTGCCCGCCGAGCCTCTGCCCGTGACGCAGCGCAACAGGCCGCCACGCCCGTGCCAGTTCAGCAGGCCCGCGGGAGTGGCGCGCAGACACCCGCTGCTGCTCCAGCTGCGAGCCCGACGCCGGCAGCGGCGACGGGGGACGCCCCGGCGGCCGCAGCCCCGGCCGACGCGCCGGCCCAGATCGCCGCACCGAAGCCGGCGGTCCCGAAGGCTGCGCCGGCGCCGGTGATCTCCGGATCGGACTGGACGTGCCCGGTCGCGGGCCCGCGAGCGTTCGGGGACACCTGGGGCGCTGCCCGGTCGGGTGGGCGTCAGCATCAAGGCGTCGACATGATGAGTCCGGGCGGGACGCCTCTGGTCGCAGTCGTGGCCGGCTCGGTCTCGATGTCGACCAACCGACTTGGTGGGAACGCGGTCTGGCTCACCGGTGTCGACGGCCACAAGTACTACTACGCCCATCTGTCGGCGTGGGAGGGCAGCTCGCGCAGCGTGAGCGCCGGTGAGGTCATCGGGTACGTCGGCGCGACCGGCAACGCCCAGGCCAACCACTTGCACTTCGAGATCCATCCCGGTGGTGGTGCGGCGGTGAACCCGTATCCCACCGTGCGCAAGTACTGCTGACCTGCGGTCTCGGCGTGGGCCCGCCTGCACGGGCGTCCGGTGGCAGCCCCGGGCAATCCCGGCAGACGACGGTCTCGCGATCGTAGTTTCACCCGATTCACACCAGACAGCTGTGACGACTCGTCGCAGAACTCCTAGAGTGCGGACCGATGGAGACGCAGTCCGCCCCCGCGATGACCGAGGCCAGCATCTCGCGCTGCCCGATCGACCATACGGCGATGGCCAAGCAGGCGGCGGGGGCCACGGCCGGAGGATGCCCCGTCATGCACCGCGGTCCTGGCCAGCGCTCCAGGGCCGACCTCATCGCCCGCAAGGTGCTGCGGATCAAGGATCGCCCGTCCGGTGTCACCGACGCCGCTGTCTACAGCGCATTCCAGAAGTCGATGCTCATCTCGGCCACACGATGCCTGCTCACCTACATCGTGTTCCCGTTCGTGCTGCCGGCCGTCGGTTTCGCCACAGGCATCGGCCCCGTGCTCGGCATCGTCATCGGTGTGCTCGCGATGGTGTGTGACGTGTTCGCCGTCCGTCGCTTCCACGCCGTGGAGCACCGCTGGCGCTGGCACTTCACCGCAGTGGCGTTGTGTGTGATCGGTCTGCTGAGCGTCCTGCTCGTGCAGGACTTCGTCCATCTCCTCACCTGACCTCGCCGCGACCGAGGTCGCGATGAGAGATGAGGCCGTTGCGACCGGATCTCTCATCGCGGGGTGTGGTTGTTGGTCGTGGCCGTTCGTGTGGCGGGGTGGGTACGGTCGTCGCCATGGAACCCACCGAACGACGCGCCGTGCCTGTCGGGGCACGTGGTCGTCTGGCCCGCATCTGTTGGATGGGTTCCGGGTTCCTGTCGGTCGGTGTCGGGTCGGTCGGTGTCGTCGTACCAGGCCTGCCGACCACCGGCTTCTT
This sequence comes from uncultured Acidimicrobiaceae bacterium, assembly GCA_963791635.1. GTDB lineage: Bacteria > Actinomycetota > Acidimicrobiia > Acidimicrobiales > Ilumatobacteraceae > VFMC01. The sequence continues at coordinate 1,474,822 of CAWBTC010000005.1, read as the reverse complement.
CGTGTTGGCAGCCTGGTGCTTCAGTCGATCGAGTCCCCGGTTCGAACAGTGGGTGCTCGATCTGCCCCACATCGGTCAACTGGTTCGCGACCACCGGGCCGGACTCGGCATGCCGAAGCGGGCGAAGGTGATGGCCGTTTCGATGATGTGGACCGCGATCGCTCTGAGCACCTGGCTGCTGCGCGATCGGTGGTGGGTCGCGGCGATCGTGGTTGCACTCGGTGTGATCGGGACCGGCTATCTCGTCTGGCGGGTGCCGACGAAGCAGGTGGCTGTCGAGGCTGTGCGAGGTCGAACCTGATCGATGCCCTGCACGGTCGACCCGGCTACCGTCGCCCGGATGGACATCCAGACCCTGTTCTCGATCCGCGGCAAGGTCGCGCTCGTCACCGGCGGCTCGCGCGGCATCGGAGAGATGATCGCGGCCGGCTACCTCGCCAACGGTGCGAAGGTGTACATCAGCTCGCGCAAGGCCGATGTGTGCGATGCCACTGCTGCCCGCCTCGGCGACACGTACGGCTGTGAGTGCATCTCGCTGCCGGCGAACCTCGCCGACCTCGCGGGGATCGACTCGCTGACGGCCCAGCTCCGCGAGCGTGAACAGCACCTCGACATCCTGGTGAACAACGCCGGCGTGTCCTGGGGAGCGCCGATCGACGAGTTCCCCGAGGTCGGCTGGGACAAGGTGTTCGATACCAACGTGAAGGGTGTGTTCTTCCTCACCCAGCGTTTGCTGCCGCTGCTCGAGGCGAAGGCGACTCACGACGACCCGTCGCGTGTGATCAACGTCGGTTCGATCGACGGCATCCGCACGCCGGTGTTCGATACGCATTCGTACGGCCCGTCGAAGGCTGCCGTGCACTCGCTGACTCGCCAGATGGCGTCGAAACTTGTGAAGCGCAACATCATCGTGAACGCGATCGCTCCGGGCCCGTTTCCCACGTGGATGCTCAGCACCGGTGTGGGCACCGGTGGCGACGTCGACGGCACCGACTGGAGCGTCGTCGGCGACCGCAACCCGCGCGGTCGCGTCGGCACGCCCGAGGACATCGCCGGCGTCGCGATCTTCCTCGCCTCACGAGCGGGAGCGTTCACCGTTGGCGAGGTGATCACGTGCGATGGTGGCACCGTCGTCTCGTGAGGACCGTCGTTGTTGTTGCGGTCGTCCATGTCGTTCGCTGACGCCGTCGCGATCCTGCTCGCCGGCATCGGTGCCGGCACGATCAACACCGTCGTCGGGTCGGGCTCGCTGATCACGTTCCCGACGCTCATCGCACTCGGCTATCCACCGTTGATCGCGAACGTGTCGAACAACATCGGCCTCGTGCCTGGCTCCCTCTCGGGCGCCTATGGCTATCGGCGCGAGCTTGTCGGCCAGCAGCAGCGCCTCCGGCAGCTGATGCCGGCATCGGCAGTCGGCGCGCTTGCCGGATCCACGCTGCTGCTCGTCCTGCCGAGCGACGTCTTCGACAGCGTCGTGATCGTGTTGATCGTCGCGGCGCTCACCCTCGTCGTGCTGCAGCCGACGATCTCGCGTCGCCTCGCCGTTCGACGAATCGCAGGCGCCCCTGCCGGCGCGAGCCTGCACCGCGACGTCACGCCGGCGCTCGTCGGTCTGGTGGCCGGCGCGGGTGTCTACGGCGGCTACTTCGGCGCCGCGCAGGGGATCATCCTCATCTCGGTGCTCGGCATCTTCCTCGACGACAGCCTGCAGCGGCTGAACGGCTGCAAGAACGTGCTCGCCCTCACCGTCAACGGGGTGGCGTCGGTGGTGTTCATCGCCACGACCGAGGTTGACTGGGCTGTGGTGGGCGTGATCGCCGCCGGCTCCACGATCGGCGGTCAGATCGGTGCCAAGGTCGGTCGCAGGCTCGACCCGCGTCTGCTGCGCGGGATCATCGTGACCGTCGGTCTGACCGCATTGGTGCGCCTCCTGACCCGCTGATCAGGCGTCAACCCCCAGTCGCGATGAGAGATTCGTCCGGCAGGGACGCTCATCTCTCATCGCGATCGTTGGACGGGGCCGGACGGGGCTGGACGACCGAACAGACGTTCGACTACAGTTGATCGTGTGGGTGTTGGGCCGACGATTCTGCATGCCGACCTCGATGCGTTCTACGCATCGGTCGAGCAGCTGCTCGATCCGTCGTTGCGCGGCAGGGCGATCGCCGTCGGTGGCGGGGTGGTGCTGGCAGCCAGCTACGAGGCAAAGCGGTTCGGGGTGCAGGGTGGGATGTCCGGATGGAAGGCGAAGCAGCTGTGCCCCGACCTGCTGTTCGTCGGCGGTCACTTCCGCGAGTACCAGCGCCTCGCTGACGAGGTGATGGGTGTCCTGTACGACATGACCCCTCACGTCGAGCGGATCTCGATCGACGAGGCGTTCCTCGACGTGGCCGGGTCGGTGCACCTGTTCGGTGCGCCCGAGGTGATCGGCGTCGACGATCCGCGAGCGTGTGCGCACCGAGATCGGGCTGCCCATCTCGGTCGGGGCGGCGCGCACGAAGCACCTCGCCAAGATCGCCTCACAGGTGGCCAAGCCTGACGGCCTCGTGGTGGTCGATCCCGACCGCGAGCGGGAGTTCCTCGATCCGTTGCCCGTGGGGCTGGTGTGGGGTGTGGGCCCCGTCACCCAGGAGAAGCTGCGCCGACGGGGCATCCACACGATCGGGCAGCTCGCTGCGTCGTCCGACACGGCACTGCAGTCCGTGCTCGGCACGGCGATCGGAGCCAAGGTGTGGGCGCTCGCCGCAAATGACGACGAGCGCAGAGTGGAACGCACCCGCCGTGCCGGCTCGGTCGGGGCGCAGTCGGCGTTCGGCCGTCGTGAGCCCGCGCCCGACCTGGTCCGCCAGGTGCTCGGACTGCTCGCCGACCGAGTGGCCGGCCGCCTCCGGGCCAAGCAACGCGCAGGACGCACGGTGACGGTGCGTGTGCGGTTCTCGAGTCGTCAACGGGGGATGCGCTCGATCACCCGTTCTCGCACCGGGAAGGACCCGGTGTCCGCCACGCTCACGCTCACCGAGATCGCCGAGGAACTCGTCTACGCGGCGCTCGGCGATCACCCGGACGAGCCCCAGATCTCGCTGCTCGCGATCTCGGTGTCGAACCTCGTCGACCAACCGGTGTTGCAGATGGAACTGCCGGTGCTGCCCGACGACGCACTGCGCTCCAGTTCGCGCACGGGGGCGGCACGTTGGGCGGTCGATGCCTCGATGGATGCGGTGCGGGGCAGGTTCGGGCGCACAGCGGTGGGCTATGCGTCCACCGCGCTGTCGGAGCACACGTCGGTGCCCGAGGAGTTCCGGGAACTGGCCGAGCACGAGCTCTGATCGGCGATCACCGAGAGGCGAGGTCGGATCGACAGATCGGATCGCGCACTTCGATGCTCGGTTCTCCCGCTGCGGAGATCGATCGGTAGGGTCCGGCCCGTGGTCGGCGGAAGTGCCGACCGACAGATCAGATGGGACTGGTGACCGGGATGACTGGTGGCGCACTTCGCACGGCGAGCATGGACGATTTCGACCTCCGGATGTCGGAGGGGGTTCGACCGCTGTACGAGGCCGTGAAGGAGTTCATCCGGACCGAGGTCGATCCGATCACCGAGGAGTTCCACCGGCTGGGCGAGAACCGTGCCGAACGGTGGAGTTGGGCCCCTGGCCAGCTCGAACTGCTCGAGACCGCCAAGGCCAAGGCCCGCGAACTCGGGCTGTGGAACTTCTTCCTCCCCAATGCCGAGACCGGCCAGGGCCTGTCGAACCTCGACTATGCCTACATCGCGGTCGAGCTCGGCAAGAACCGTCTCGCCTCGGAGTGCCTGAACTGCTCGGCCCCCGACACCGGCAACATGGAGGTGCTCGAGCGGGTCGGCACCCCCGAGCAGAAGGAGCGCTGGCTCGAGCCGCTGTTGCGAGGTGAGATCCGCTCCGCCTATGCGATGACCGAGCCCGGGATCATGTCCTCGGACGCGAAGCAGATCCAGACCAAGGCGGAGCTCGACGGTGACGAGTGGGTGATCAACGGCGAGAAGTTCTACATCTCCGGAGCCGGCGACCCCCGCTGCAAGATCATGATCACCATGGTGCGCACCAACCCCGATGCCGACACCTACAAGCAGCAGTCACAGATCCTGGTGCCGATCGATGCACCCGGTGTGGAGATCGTCGGTCCGATGTACGTCTTCGGGGCCGACGACGCCCCGCACGGCCACATGCACATCCGCTTCACCGACGTTCGCGTGCCGAAGGAGAACGTGCTCTGGGGTGAGGGTCGCGGGTTCGAGATCTCCCAGGTTCGCCTGGGCCCGGGCCGCATCCATCACTGCATGCGTTCCATCGGTGCCGCCGAGAAGGCGATCGAGATGATGGTCGACCGTGGCCTCAGCCGTGAGGGCTTCGGCAAGAAGCTGATCAACCTCGGCAAGAACATGGAGGTCATCTCGCGGGCACGGATCGAGGTGGAAGCGATGCGGCTCATGGTGCTCCGCGCCGCGAAGGCGATGGACACCCTGGGCAATGCCGAAGCACGGGTGTGGGTGAGCGCAGTGAAGGCGATGGTGCCGGAGAAGTGCTGCGACATCATCAACGAGGCGATCCAGATGCACGGCGCGGCCGGCATCTCGCAGTGGTTCCCGCTCGCCGACATGTGGCACAGCCAGCGCACGCTCCGCCTGGCCGACGGCCCCGACGAGGTGCACCACCAGGTGGTCGGCCGCGCCGAGGCCAAGAACCGCGAGTCGGATCGATCGCACGAGTCGAGCCACCTCGCTCGTGGTTCGGTGTTCACCGGTCCCTGACATCCAGCCCGATGACGCGAGTGCGTCGTACGTGTCGTCGGCGAGAGCGAAGGCCTCGCCCTCGGTGTCGAACGCGACGTACTGACCCCCCGGGCGTCGAGAGCAACTGCGACTACGATCCCGCCAATGGTGGCGAAGACGTTCTTGTTCATGCCCGAGAGTGCCTACGGCCCAACGAACAACTGCATCGGCCTCGGCAACGAGCTGCGTCGCCGAGGCCATCGGGTGGTGTTCGCCGCCGAAGCATCGTGGGAAGGGCGGCTCGAGAACCTTGGTTTCGTCGAGGACCTGGTGCACCTCTCGGAGCCGCCCCCGGCCGATGCGCCCGAGCAGTCGGCGGGGCAGTTCTGGACCGACTTCATCCGCGAGACCGCGCCGGAGTTCCGCAAGCCGACCATCGAGCAGCTCGCGACGTTCGTGCAGCCGACCTGGCAAGCGCTGATCGACGGGGCGATGTACTGCGAGCCGCAGCTGCGTCAGATCATCGCCCGTCAGCAGCCCGACGTGATCATCGAGGACAACGTCAACTGCTTCCCTGCACTGCTCACCGGCGGCGTGCCGTTCGTGCGCATGGCGAGCTGCAACCCGCTCGAGGTGCGCGGCCCCGATGTGCCGCCGGTGTTCAGTGGGTATGCGATCGACGACCGCACCGGGTGGGCCGAGTTCCGTGCCGAGTACGACCGGACGCACCGCCCGATGTGGCAGGCCTACGACGATTGGGTGCGTTCGTGCGGCGCTCCCGGTCTGGCCGACCTCGACTTCATTCACACCAGCGAGCACCTCAATCTGTACCTGTATCCGGAAGCGGTGGACTACACCGACCGTCGCCCGCTCGATCACACCTGGACCCGCCTCGACTCGTCGGTGCGCGCCACCGACCAGGCCTTCGAGGTGCCCGAGAACCTGCGTGGTGGCGAGGGCTCGCTGATCTATCTGTCGCTCGGTTCCCTCGGCTCGGCCGATGTCGATCTCATGCGCCGTCTCGTGGACGTGCTCGGCCGCACGAGGCACCGCTACATCGTGAGCAAGGGTCCGCAGGCCGACGAGTACGAACTGGCCGGCAACATGTGGGGCGCGCCCCAAGTACCGCAGACCAAGGTGCTGCCGTTGGTCGACCTCGTGATCACCCACGGCGGGAACAACACCACCACCGAGAGCTTCCACTTCGGCAAGCCGATGATCGTGCTGCCGCTGTTCTGGGATCAGTACGACAACGCGCAGCGTGTGCACGAGACCGGCTTCGGTCTCCGGTTGCGGACCTACGACTTCGATGATTCGGAGCTGATCGGCGGCATCGACTCCCTGCTCTCCGATGGGGTCCTGCGTGGGCGACTCGATGCGATCGGTCGAACGATCCGTGGCCGTTCGGGTGTGGAACGTGGTGCATCGTCGCTCGAAGCGGTCGCCGCGAGCTGATCCACCACCCTGCGTCGCCTCCCCCGATCTGGATGGTTCGCTCCAGGTCGAGACCGATCTGGACGGTGAAGACCGCCCTCGCGGCAGGACGCCACATACAGTAGGCCCGTGGTTCACGTCGGGAGATGCCGTTGACCGCGAAGCGTGGGGGCGACACGTTGGGCGGTTTGGATCGGCGGCGAATGGCGCTGCTGCTCTCTGCGCGCTACGGGGCACTCATCGCACTGGCCGCCAGTGTCGTGGTCGCCGCTTTTCTGTACCCACGTGACGAGTCGGGGACCACTGCATGGATGGTCGTCCGCGTGATCGTCTCCATCGCGATGATCCTCGCCTACGCTCGCATCGAGCGCCGTGCCGCCGCCGACCCCGCCCGCTCGATCACCGCCTTCGCGGTGGTCACTGCATTCGGTGGTGCGACGTGGGGCCTCCTGCCGGTGATCGTCCGTCCGGCAGAACCCGAGTGGCAGGCGATCATCCTGTTCGCCTTGGTGGGCAGCCTGAGCGTCCTTGCGTCGGGGTGTTCGCCCGATCGGCGGGCGTTCCTCGCGGGAGCCGTGCCCGAGGTGGCCATCGGACTCGTCGGGTTCGCCACCTTCGATGGCAGCTACTCGGTGGTGCTCTGCCTCGCGTTCGTGCTCGCTGCCGTGTACGCCTACGTGATCTTCGCAGAGTCGAACCGTGTGCTGGTCGCCTCGTTCGAGGCCGACCAGAAGAACGAGAAGCTCGTGGTCGAGTTGGAGCAGCATCGCACCGACCTCCACGAGATCAACGCCAGGCTCCATCGACTGGTCGATCGCCAGTCGATGACCTTGGAGGAGCGTGATGCGCTGATCGCTGCGGTGTCGCACGACCTGAGCTCACCGCTGGCGGCGGTGTCGTTGATGTCGCAGACTCTGGCCGAGCGGAGTTCGATGATGAGCACGGAACAACGTCACGACGTGGCCGAGCGGATCAATGCCGACGCTCGCCATGCAGTGGACGTGCTGGCGGACCTCGCTTCGGCCCAGAGACTGCGCGTCCAGGACGTGATGGCGACGCGGAGCGTGATCGATCTCGAGTCGCTCGTTGCCGCGACCATCGCTCAGCACCCGTCGGAGCAGCACCGCTTGGCAGCGGGAGACTTCGCCCTCGAAGGCGCCGAGGTCACGGCCGACCGCGTGCTCGTCGGTCGAATCCTCGACAACCTGGTGTCGAATGCGCTGAAGCACACCCCTGCGGGCACGAGGATCGTGGTGGGTGCCACCCGCGTGGGAGACGACGTGCTGTTGCACGTCGACGACGAGGGACCTGGTCTGGCCGAGACCATGCGTGAGTCGGTGTTCGATGCGTACGTGCGGGGCACATCGTCGACGGCGCGACCGGGAAACGGCGTCGGCCTGTTCCTGGTGCGCACGTTCGCCCAGTTGCACGGTGGCAGGGCGTGGTGGGAACTGAGCCCGATCGGTGGCTCGCGCTTCGTGGTATCGCTGCCTCAGCCGACGGTTCGCAATCCGACGGCTGGTGCTGCCGCTCAGTAGCGTGGGCGGGCGAACACCTCACGCACGAGCGGTTCGAAATGGGCGAGCGGTTCGGTCTCGCCCTTCGGGTCGAACGCGATCTGGTCCCACTCGTCGGTGAACTGCTCGCAGAGGGCGAACCACGGCTCGTCGCGGAACTGCTCGCGAAGGTCGGTGGCCATGCCGAAGTGGCCGTAGTAGTGCCGGCCCTGGAAGTCCTGGTGGTTCTTGATCGTGTGATACACGTCGGGTCGCACGTACGGCTTCAGCATCTCTGCTGCGATTGCGCCGTGGTTGGGCACGCTGACTGCCTTGCCGATGTCGTGGCACAGCGATGCGATGACCACCTCGTCGTCGGCACCCGCACGCTCGGCCAGCGTGGCGGTCTGCAGGCAGTGGGTGAGTTGGTCGGTGGCGAAGCCGTCGGTGACTTCCGCCAGCGACTCGAGCAGCATCAGCACACGGTCGGCAACGCGACCTTGGTTGAGCTTGGTCTGCTCACCGATGACCGCCCACTCCTCGGCGGTCGACTGGTCCATGCGTGTGAACGTTGCGGTCATCGGCCAAGTGTGTCACGCCGGTGCCTCCATGGATGATGTGACATGCACCGAGACCCGGCCGGCTCCGTGACCACGTTCGCGTGTGGGTCGACGGTCGTGGCCGGAACCTGCCAGTTCCGACCGTCCGGCTCGTCTCGATGGGGCATCGGCGAGAATGCTCACTGCATGGACTTCGATCTGCCGCCGGAACTGTCTGACTACCTCGTCGTGCTGGATGAGTTCATCGAGCGCGAGATCAAGCCGCTCGAGGAGCAGGACGACAACATCCGCTTCTTCGACCACCGTCGTGAGGATGCCCGCACGGACTGGGACCGTCAGGGGCTGCCGAACGAGGAGTGGGAGCAGTTGCTCCACAAGGCCAAGCGGCTCGCCGACGCCGCAGGGCACTACCGGTACCCGTTGCCCAAGGAGTACGGCGGCCAAGACGGCACGAACCTCGGCATGGCGATCATCCGCGAGCACTTCGCCCGCAAGGGCCTGGGTCTCCACAACGACCTGCAGAACGAGCACTCCGTCGTCGGCAACAACGTCGGTCTGCTGCTGATGCTGAACTACGGCACCGACGAGCAGAAGGCCGAGTGGATCGACGACCTCGCCGAGGGTCGCCGCGGCTTCGCGTTCGGCATCACCGAGCCGAACCACGGCAGCGACGCGACGCACATGGAGACCACGGCAGTGCGTGACGGAGATGAGTGGATCATCAACGGCGAGAAGACGTGGAACACCGGCATCCACAAAGCCTCACATGACATGATCATGGCCAGAACGTCCGGCAAGGCCGGCGACGGTGCCGGCATCACCGCCTTCCTCGTGCCGTCGAGCAGCCCAGGCTTCGAAGTGGTCGAGTACCTGTGGACCTTCAACATGCCCACCGACCACGCGCACATCCGCCTCACCAACGTGCGGGTGCCGAACGGCGTGATCTTCGGCGGCGAGGGCAAGGGGCTGCAGGTGGTGCAGCACTTCTTCAACGAGAACCGAATCCGTCAGGCCGCATCCAGCTTGGGTGCCGCGCAGTACTGCATCGACGAGTCGGTGACCTACGCCAAGGAGCGCAAGCCGTTCGGCAAGCCGCTCGCCTCGAACCAGGCGATCCAGTTCCCGCTCGTGGAGCTGCAGACACAGTGCGAGATGTTGCGTGCGCTCATCCACAAGACCGCCTGGTCGATGGACAAGTACGGCGCGTTCAGCCAGAGCGACAAGGTCTCGATGTGCAACTACTGGGCGAATCGGCTCTGCTGCCAGGCCGCCGACCAGGCGATGCAGGTGCACGGTGGACTCGGCTACAGCCGTCACAAGGCGTTCGAGCACATCTATCGTCACCACCGTCGCTATCGCATCACCGAAGGGGCAGAAGAGATCCAGATGCGCCGTGTCGCCGGCTACATGTTCGGTTTCATGAGCCAGCAGGCTCCGAAGGGTGTGGATGCGTGACACGGGTCGATGTCACGGCCTCGCCGAGCCCGTTCCTGCACGGCGTGGTACCGATCACCGAGTCCGCCGAGGAGATCCGCGCCTCGCTCGAGCAGGCGGAGCTCCCGCCGCTGTTGCCTGCGCTTGCGTACCTCACCGGTGACCTGACGCTGCTGAAGCCCGAGCTGCAACCCGACCCTTTGCTGATCGCGATGCCGCAGGGCGGTCTCACCGAGGAGCAGCAGGCGCAGATCCGTTCCGATGCGCTGCGCGTGCTGATCGCCTATCGCGACGGTGGTTGCCAACCGGCGCCGGTGCCGACTGACGGACAGCTCCAGCGGATCCTGGAGTTCACCGTCGGCGGCGCGTCGATGGGGGAGTACCTCCCGCTGCTGGAAGAAGAGCTCGCGTATCGCGGTGAGGATCGTCGTGCCCCGGGCTGGCAGCTGGCGCAGTTGGCGCCCGGCCGCGAGTTCCATGTCGTGATCGTCGGCTCGGGCATGTCGGGGCTGCTGTCGGCGCACCGCTTGCAGCAGGCCGGAGTGTCGTTCACGATCCTCGACAAGAACGACGACGTGGGCGGGACGTGGCACGAGAGCGTCTATCCGGGTTGCCGCGTCGACAACCCGAATCACAACTACAGCTACTCGTTCGCGCAGCGTCACGACTGGCCGTTCCACTACTCGCCGCAGGCGGTGCTCGAGCGGTACTTCCGCGACTGCACCGAGGCGTTCGGCGTGCGCCCTCACATTCGCTTCGGCAGCACCGTGCAGTCGGCCGCGTGGAGCGACGAAGCCAAGCAATGGACCGTCCACTACGTGCAGGACGGCAGGCAGCAGACGATCGTCGGCGACGCCGTCATCTCAGCGGTCGGTCAACTCAACCGGCCGTTGTGGCCGACGATCGACGGCATCGCCGACTTCGCAGGCCAGTACTTCCACTCGGCCGAGTGGCGTCACGACCTCGATCTCGCCGGCAAGAAGGTCGCGGTCATCGGCACCGGTGCGAGTGCGCTGCAGTTCATCCCGGAGGTTTCGAAGGTGGCCCGCCAGGTGACCGTGTTCCAGCGCACGCCTCCGTGGATCGCCCCGACGCCCGACTACCACGACGAGATCGCCCCAGGCCTGCGTTGGCTCTACGGCCACGTGCCCACCTACAGCGAGCTCAACCGCTTCGCGATCTTCTGGCGAATGGGCGACGGAGCGCTCGAGAGCGTGCGCGTCGATCCGAACTGGGAGAGCGACGGCTCATCGGTCAACGAGATCAGCGAGTTCGGCAAGCAGATGCTGCTCGAGTACTACCGCGAGCAGTTCGCCGGCCGGCCCGACCTGTTGGAGAAGGTGATCCCGAACTACCCACCCGGCGCCAAGCGTGCTGTGCGCGACAACGGCATCTGGGCCACGACGCTCAAGCGCGACAACGTCACCCTGCGCACCGATGGCATCAGCCATGTCGACGCGACAGGCATCGCGATGGCCGACGGCTCGCACGTGGATGCCGACGTCATCATCTACGGCACCGGCTACCAGGCTTCGAAGTTCCTGACGCCGATGCAGGTGACCGGCCAGGATGGCGTCGATCTCCACGAACAGTGGGCGGGCGATGCTCGTGCCTTCCTCGGCGTGTCGATCCCGAACTTTCCGAACTTCTGGTGCCTCTACGGGCCGAACACGAACATCGTGATCAACGGCAGCATCATCTACTTCAGCGAGTGCGGGGTGCGGTTCATCCTCGGGCTCGTGCGTGAGGTACTCGCCAACGACGCGAAGGCGATCGTGGTGAAGCGTGACGTGCACGACCGATTCAACGAGGCCGTCGATGCCGAGAACCGGCGGATGGCCTGGGGCTGGAGCCCCGTGAACAGCTGGTACAAGAACGAGCACGGCCGAGTTGCGCAGAACTGGCCGTTCACCCTGCTCGAGTACTGGCGGCGCACCAGGCAACCGGACCCTGCCGAGTTCGACCTGATCACCTGACGTCGAGCGGCGGGGTCGGGTACCGTCGCCGGCATGGAGCCGGAGCAGATCGACGCAATGGCCGCAGGGCTGGCCGCCGAGTTGGATGCCGAGTTGGATGCCGGGCTGGCCGCGGAGTTGGTGGCTGTGGTCGGCAGCGACCACCTGATCACGGACCCCGGCGTCCGCGCCCCTCACGCGGTCGACTGGACCGGTCGCTTCCGTGGCTGGACACCCGCCGTCGTGCGTCCGGCCGACACCGCCCAAGTCGCCGGCGTCCTCGAGGTGTGCCGGCACCACCGCGTTGCGGTGGTGCCTCAGGGCGGCAACACCGGCATGGTGGGCGGTGGCGTCCCGCTCGCCGGCGAACTGGTGCTCGATCTTCGTCGTCTCGACCACATCGGCGAGGTCGACACCGCTGCCAGGCAGATCACTGTCGGCGCCGGAGCGACCGTCCAGGCCGTGCAACAGGCTGCCGCAGCAGCCGGGCTTCGTTACGCGGTCGACTTCGGGGCTCGTGGCACGGCCACCATCGGCGGCTCGATCGCGACCAATGCCGGCGGCACCAACGTGCTTCGCTACGGCGGGACACGCGAGCAGTTGCTCGGTGTGGAGGCGGTGATGGGCACCGGTGAGATCATCAGCCGACTGTCGGGGCTGGTGAAGGACAACACCGGCTATCACCTGCCCGGCTTGCTGTGCGGCAGCGAGGGCACGCTCGGTGTGGTGACTGCCGCCCGCCTCCGCCTCGTGGCCGCACACGAGCACACCGTCACGGCCCTGGTCGGCTTCGACACCGTCGCCGCGGGCATCGATGCAGTGGCGCGGTGGCGATCGGCGCTCGATGTGCTCGATGCCGCCGAGATCGTCCTGCACGACGGCATGGCGCTCGTGGCGTCGACATTCGGCTATTCGATGCCGTTCGAGTCGCCGTGTCTGGCCTACGTGCTCGTCGAGGCGAGTGCACACGACGATCCGACCGATGTCCTTGCCCGAGCGGTCGCTGATGCGCCGGGCGTCGTCGACGTCGCAGTCGCGCACGATGCGGCCCGGCGGGCCGCGCTGTGGCGGTATCGAGAGGAGCACACGGCCGCGATCAACAGCGTCGGGGTACCGCACAAGTTCGACGTGACGGTTCCGATCGCCGGCCTGGCGGATTTCATCGCCACCGTGCCGTCGGTGGTCCAAGAAGTCGAGCCGGGAGCGGTCACCTGGCAGTTCGGCCACGTCGGTGACGGCAACATCCACGTCAACGTCACCGGAGCGGCACCCGAGGCCGACGCGCTCGACGAGCACGTCTACCGATACGTGGTCGCGTGTGGGGGCAGCATCAGCGCCGAGCACGGCATCGGCAGCGCCAAGGCGAAGTGGCTGCCGTTGAACCGCACGGCGGGCGAGCTGGCGACGATGCGGGCGATCAAGCGGGCGCTCGATCCGGCCGGACTGCTGAACCCCGGCGTGCTGCTCTCCTGATCCGTCAGCCGCTGACGAACGCTGCGAGCTTGTCGAGCGTTTGGCCACCGAGCTCCACCTCACCGAGGCCGATCGCTGCGTCGCGTTGCGCAACCGTGGGGTGGAGCTGGCGCATCGTGAGGACGGTCTTGCCATCCAGTTGCCCGTCGAAGGTCACCGTGACGCGGACTCGGTCGGGATCGTCGTCGACGTCGGCGCCGTGGTCGAACTCGAGGAGCTTGTCCGGCACGATCTCGAGATAGACGACGCGGTGCGGATCGACCGCACCGTCGGGGCCGGCGAGGTCGAAGCGCCACATGCAGCCCGGCGAGACGTTCATCTCGTGGGTCGTGCAGGTGAACCCGTGCGGGCCGAACCAGCGGCCGATGTCGGGCGACGTCCAGGCGGCGAACACCCTGTCCTTCGGAACGGCCATGACGCGGCTGAGCACGATCTCGCGGTCGAGACTCCAGTGGTTGCGGCCGATGTTGGTCATGAGGGCGTCCTTCCGGGGTCGGTCGAGCGGCACGTCCGTCCAGGCAAACACGAAGGCCGAACCAAGAACAGAGTCCCAGGTCCCGACGTGCGTTGGGTGACCACCGCCTCGGGGTCTGCCGTTGATCTCGGGCTGATCTGCCGTTGATCTCGGGCTGATCTCGGGCTGATCTCGGGCTGATCTCGGGCTGATCTCGGGCTGATCTAGGGTGGCGTCGTGGTTCAGGATCCGGAGACCGAGCGGCCATCCCAGCGGAGCGAGTTGTGCATGTCGTGCGGATCACCGCAGGCACGGAGGTGGAGCACCCCCGACGGTCCCGCCCGCCTGTGCCCACAGTGTGCGACCCTTCATGACATCGGTTGTCCCTGAGCGATGCCCGTCACGTTCACCCAGATGAGGTCCGGCACGAAGGCCGAGTACGAGTACCTCCACGGCCTCGAGGCGCAGTACATCGCCAAGACGCCGGACAGGATCATGGACAGCCTGCGCCGCTTGGGTGACGGGCTCGAGGGCTACCTCGTGAGCCGGCTCGAGCACTCGCTGCAGAGCGCCACGCGGGCCGAGGCCGACGGCGCCGACGTCGAGATGGTCGTCGCCGCACTGATCCACGACATCGGCGACGAGCTCGCTCCTGAGAACCATTCGCAGCTGGCTGCCGCGATCATCCGCCCGTACGTGCGAGCCGAGGTCACGTGGGTCGTGAACATGCACGGCATCTTCCAGCAGCACTACCACGGTCACCACACAGGTGTTGATCCGAACGCCCGCGACGCCTTCCGCGAGCACCCATGGTTCGACAGCTGCGCTGCGTTCTGTGAACGATGGGACCAGGCATCGTTCGATCCCGACTACCCGACGAAGCCGCTCGACCACTTCGAACCGATGCTTCGCGAGGTGTTCGCCCGCCGCCCGTTCGATCCTGCCATCACGGGGGAGTGAGATGTCGGGCCGTTAGCCTGACATCTCGTTCCGATCCCCCTTGGGAGACACACGCTGATGCGGACCACGCTCGCCGAACTGCTCGCCACCCACGACGTCATCCTGGCCGACGGTGCCACAGGTACCAACTTCTTCCAACGCGGCCTGATGTCGGGCCACCCGCCCGAGTTGTGGAACGAGGAGCACCCCGAGCGTGTTCGGTCGCTCCACCAGCAGTTCATCGACGCCGGGGCCGACATCATCCTCACCAACTCCTTTGGCGGTACCGCTCAGCGGCTCAAGCTCCACAACGCCCAGGACCGCGTGATCGAGCTGAACAAGCGAGCCGCCGAGCTGGCCCGCGAGGTCGTCGACAACGTCGACCGTCCGGTCGTGGTCGCCGGATCCGTCGGCCCCACCGGTGAGCTGTTCGAGCCGCTCGGTGCACTCACCGAGGAGGTGGCGACCGCCAGCTTCCGTGAGCAGATCGAAGGGCTCAAGCAGGGTGGAGCCGACGTGATCTGGATCGAGACGATGTCCTCGGTCGAAGAGGTGCGTGCCGCCGCACAGGCGGCTATCGACGCAGGCATGCCCTACACCGCGACCTGTTCGTTCGACACCGCCGGCCGCACGATGATGGGCGTGATGCCCGACGCGCTCGTACATGCCTTCGACGGACTGGCTGTCGCACCGCTCGCCTTCGGAGCGAACTGCGGAGTCGGAGCGAGTGACATCCTCGTGACGGTCCTGTCGATCTGCTCGGGTGAGCACGCAGCGGTGATCACCAAGGGCAACTGCGGCATCCCGCACTTCCAGGGCACCGAGATCGTCTACTCGGGCACGCCTGAGCTGATGGCCACCTACGCGCAGATGGCTGCCGATGCAGGCTCACGCATCGTCGGCGGCTGCTGCGGCACCTCGCCCGAACACCTGGCGTCGATGCGCAAGGCGCTCGACACCCGGGTGCCGTCACCGGCACCGACGGTCGAGCAGATCGTCGCTCGAATCGGACCGCTCACCAACTCGGTCCCCACTGCGAACGTCGAGGGCGACCGAGGTCGCCGTCGCAGCCGACGCGACTGACCAGATCACCCGACGGCACCACCGGGCCCGAGCAGTCACACGCGGGTACGGTCGACTCGTGGATCCCGTCGGCGCAGATGATCACGTGACCCAGCGTGGTCTCGTCGTGCCCGGGACCTCGCTCACGTGGCGCTTCATGCGTTCGTCGGCGCCCGGCGGCCAACACGTGAACACCTCGAGCACGCAGGTCGAACTGAGGTGCGATCTCACGCAGCTGCGTGGCCCCGAGGCAGATGTCGCCCGCGTGAGGGAGCGATTGGGCGATGAGGCACGGCTCCGTGCCTCCGACCATCGGTCGCAGCTCCGCAATCGTGCGGACGCAGTGCGACGGCTGCTCGAACGAATCGAGACCGCTTCGATCGGCGAGGTACCCCGGCGGAAGACGAAGCCCTCCAGGTCAGCCGTGCGAGCCCGATTGTCCGACAAGAAGCAGCGCTCGGACCGCAAGTCCGCGAGGCGCTGGCGCCCCGACGACTGAGCGGGTGAACCGGCGGGCACGCCGGGCAGCCGAGCATTAAGTCGTCAGTGTCGTCAGCGTCGGCAGTGCCGTCGGTTACAGCTGGCCAGCGCGGTGTTCGCCGCGGAGCAGGGGAAAGCGGCCGACGCGCTCGAGTGCCGAGACGGTCGAACGCATCGCATCAGCAGGCACAGGGTGGCTGATCAGATAGCCCTGGGCCTTGCGGCAACCGAGCTCGTGGAGCACTTGGATCTGGTGCAGGCTCTCCACGCCTTCGGCCACCATGTCGAGACCGAGCGAGGTGCCCATGGCGATGATCGTGCGCACGAGCGCCCGGTCGCTCGGGTTGTCGGCAACGCCCTGCACGAAAGCCCGGTCGATCTTGATCCGTTGCAACGGGAACCGCTGCAACAGCGACAACGACGAGTAGCCCGTGCCGAAGTCGTCGAGCGCAACGCGCACACCGAGGGCCTTCATCTTCTGCAGCGTTGCCAGTGCCAGCTCGGGCTCGGTGATCATCACGCTTTCGGTGATCTCGATCCAGAGGTGGCTGGCGTCCACACCCGACCGCGCGAGGGCCTCGCTCACGATCGACGGCAGGCTCGGGTCGGCCAGTTGACGCGGCGACACGTTCACCGACATCGTCGCCTGCGGGCTGCACACCGAGTCGTCGATCCATCGACGCAGTTGCGTGAGTGCCTCGAGCAGCGCCCACGCACCGATCGGCACGATGGTGCCCGTCTCCTCGGCGATCGGGATGAACTCGGCGGGAGACACGATGGTGCCGTCGCCCTGCTGCCAGCGCATCAGGGCTTCGAAGCCCACCACCTCGCCGGTATCGAGGTCGAGGATCGGCTGGTGGAACATGCGCAGCTCGTGACGGTCGAGCGCGCGGTAGAGCGCGGTCTCGACCGAGAGGCGATGGGCGATGCGCTCGTGCATCGACTCGTCGTAGAAGGCCATGCAGTTCCGGCCGGAGTCCTTCGCCCGATACATCGCAGTATCGGCGTGGCGCAGCACGTCCTCGGGCTTGGCTGCCATCGAGTCGATCGATGACACACCGATGCTCGCGGTCACGAACACGTCGCCTTGGGCAAGGGCGATCGGCTCGCGAAACACGGCGAGGAGTCGCTCGGCGAGCACCGACGCCGAGCTGAGGGTCTTTGTGGTCGGGTCGAGCACGACGTACTCGTCACCTGAGAGACGGGCCACCATCGACTCGTGCGGCGCGGCGTTCACGAGGCGCTCGGCGACGATGCGCAGCACCTCATCGCCCGCAGAGTGACCGAGTGAATCGTTGATGTTCTTGAACCTGTCGAGGTCGACGAAGTACAGCGTGGGCTCGCGATCGGCGCGCCACGCCTCGTGGACGTAGGACGAGATCTGCTCGAGCAGCAGGATGCGATTCGGGAGACCAGTCAGCGGGTCGGTCTGGGCGGCGCGCAACAACTCGGCCTGGGCATCGCTGTTGGCCCGCACGGAGAACACCACTCGCAGGGTCACCGCACCGGCGAGGACGAGCGCGGACATGCTGCGAACGATCTGGTCGGCGGTGTCCTGCGGGCCGGAGGCCGCGAGCACGATCACGGGGAACACCAACGACGACGTCGTGATGATCAATCGGCCGAGGAGCCGCTGTGAATCTCCACCGCCATGGGAATGCTCGATCGCAGTGATGCTGCGATGCATGAAGGCGGCAGCCACCATGAAGTAGGCCATCGTAGAGAGTGCTGTCGACACGACGAGCACACCGTCGCCTGTGTGGCCGGCTCCTTCGAGCGCCACGAGCAGATCGCCCACGAGCATCAACAGCACGGTGCCGCCGATGAGCCATGACGAGACGTTGGAGGTGCTCTCTGTGAAGAGGTACACCGCCATCAGGAACAAGATCACCGAGCCGGTCGGCTGGTAGAAACCGGCGACGAGCGAAGAGATCAGCGGTTCGTCGGTGAGCCGCAGCGTGGGTTCGAGGAACGCCACCCAGGAGATGAGCCAGCTCCCGAGACCGACGATGAGTGCGTCGCCGAGGACGCCGGCGGCGTTCATACCGCGACGTCGCCGCACGAGCATCGACAGGCCGACCGTGATGACGATTGCGCCGAGCAGCGCGAGGACGTTCGAGATGAATCGAGGCGTGCCGGTGTCGCCGAACCCTGCCTCGATCGCAGCACCAGAGGCGAAACACAGACCCACGCCGGTGAGGGCCACGACCATCGACTTCGGCACGTCGTAGACCCGGTACGAGATCCACATCACGACCGGCATCTGGACAGCGGCGACGGTGTAGACGCCGACCGCCATCGCATCGCCGACCACCATCGCGGCGATCGACGCGGCGCAGCCCAGCAGCAGGTACGCCCAGATCGCTTTGGATGGGATGGCTCTCACGACTCGCTTCGCCTGCCTCGCTGCGGGCCGACGTCATCGGGCCTGCCTGAATGACCCATCCGTCCGCCGGCTGGTACGTCTCAGTATCGTAAGGAACTGAGCGGAAAAACGCAAGGGGTGTTGTCGTGCGCGCGCTGCCGCGCGCTGATCGCGAGGTCAACGGTTGGCCCAGCCCCTGGAGCCGGTGGTATCGCGGAGAGGCTCTCCCGCGGAGACCACCCCACGCCGTGGCGCGGCTGAACCGTCCTGGTCGCGGTTCCGATTCGCTACCCTGGATCCGACATGAGTCCCTCCGCTGCCACCGTCGCAGCCCCTCCTGCATGACAGTTCCCACCTCTGCGTACACCGTGGTGGTCCCCGGCCCACATGTCATGCCCGCCCTGTGCGGCCCACGTGACGTCTTCCTCCGCCAGATCGAGCGCGCCTTCCCGCACGCGTCGATCGTCGTGCGCGGCAACGAGGTGCACCTCGAAGGTGACGACGCCGAACGCGCAGGTCGGCTCGTTGAAGAGCTCGTGATGTTGCTCCAGCGAGGCCAGCACCTCGACGAGACCGTGCTCGGACGTGCCATCGACATGGTGCATCACGACGAGCGACCGAGCACCGTGCTCAGCGACGACATCTTGCGCGGCGCGAAGGGTCGTGCCGTGCGGCCGAAGACCGCAGGCCAGAAGAAGTACATCGACGCGATCCGGACGAATGTGATCACGTTCGGTCTCGGTCCGGCCGGCACGGGAAAGAGCTGGCTCGCGGTCGCCATGGCAGTGCAGGCACTGCAGAGCAAACAGGTGCAGCGCATCATCCTCACCCGCCCGGCGGTGGAGGCAGGAGAACGGCTCGGCTTCCTGCCCGGCGATCTGATGGCGAAGATCGATCCGTATCTCCGGCCGCTCTACGACGCCCTGTACGACATGGTCGAACAAGAGGGCGCGCAAAAGCTGCTCGAGCGTCAGGCGGTGGAGGTCGCGCCGCTCGCGTTCATGCGCGGCCGCACCCTCAACAACAGTTTCATCATCCTCGATGAAGCCCAGAACGCCACGCCCGAACAGATGAAGATGTTCCTCACCCGCATCGGATTCGGGTCGAAGGTCGTGGTCACCGGCGACACCACCCAGATCGACGTGCCCGATGGTCGCTCCGCCCTGGTCGGTCTGGAACGTACGCTGCAGGGCATCGACGGTCTCACCTTCGTTCATCTCGGCGCCGGCGACGTCGTGCGTCACCGCATCGTGGCGGACATCGTCGCGGCATACGAGCGCTCCTCCGAGCGCCTCGCGCAACAGCAGGAACGAAAGCGCAGCGGCCGCGCGACCAAGGACGACACCTCCGCGGATGGCGCCGATGGGTGATCCCAGCCGACCGCGGCTCGCCGGCCGTGCGCGTGTCGGAGGCGATGGTGAGCCCGAGGTGTTCTGCGCGGACGAGCAGTCGGACGTCCCACTCGAACTCGCGCGCTGGCAGGAGCTGGCGCTGCACGTGCTCGGCGACGAGGGTGTGCGCGGCCTGGCCGAGTTGTCGATCCTTTTCGTCGGTGAGACCGAGATGGCCGAACTGAACAGCGACTACATGGGCAAGGATGGCTCCACCGACGTGCTTGCGTTTCCGATCGACGCCCACGACATGACCCAGGCGGTTGCCCCCATTGGTGCCACGCGCGGCCCCGACCGCGCACCGGGCGATCCAGGTGAGATGCCGTTGTTGCTCGGTGACGTCGTGGTGTGCCCGGCGGTGGCCGAGCGTCAGGCGCCCGACCACGCCGGCACGCTCGACGACGAACTTGCGCTGTTGATCGTGCACGGCATCCTCCACGTCCTCGGACGCGATCATGCCGAGCCCGCTGAGGCACTCGAGATGCGTGCCAGGGAACTGGCGTTGCTCGAAACACATCATTGGAACGGCCCGGCTCCCGTCGGCTTCCGGCAGGAACAGGAATGATCGCTCTCTCGCAGTCCGACGTGTGGATGCTGATCGCGATTGCGATCCTGCTCGTGATCCTCATCTTCCTCGCCGTTGCCGAGATGGGCCTGTCGCGGATCAGCAAGCACCGCGCGACGAGCCTGGCGGACGCAGGGAGCAAGTCGGGCAAGTCGTTGCTGTGGCTGGTCAGTGAGCCCGAGCGGTGGGTGAACCCGTTGCTGCTCACGGTCAACATCTGCCAGACGGTGCAGGCAACGCTCACCGGTATTCTCTCGAATCGGTTGTTCGGCGGGGCGGGCGTCGCGATCGGCGTCGTGCTCAACGTCCTCGTGTTCTTCGTGTTGGCCGAGGCGGTGCCGAAGACCTATGCGGTGATCTACCCCGAGCGCGCCGCGAAGCTCGCGGCCCGTCCGGTGAGTGCGCTGGTGCGCTTCCCGATCCTGCGGTGGGTGTCGCGCGGCCTGATCGGCCTCACCAACGTGATCGTGAAGGGCAAGGGCCTCGAGAAGGGTCCGTTCGTGAACGAGCAGGAGCTGCTCGGGATCGTGGAGACCGCGGCCGAAGAGGGCGTGGTCGAACACGAAGAGCGCGAGCTCATCGAGAGCATCATCGAGTTCGGCGACACCGTCGCCCGCGAGGTGATGGTGCCCCGGCCCGACATGGTCACGATCGAGCACCTGTCCACCGTCACCAATGCGCTCGACGTGGCGATCGAGCACGGCTACAGCCGACTGCCCGTGCTCGGCCCGGGTGAGGATGACGACGTCGTCGGCCTCGCGTACACCAAGGACCTGATGCGCGTCGAACGTGAGGGAGGCGGTGCCCGACCGGTCACCGACCTCGTCCGGCCTGTTCGCTTCATCCCGGAGAACAAGCTCGTCAACCGGCTGATGCGCGAGATGCAGACCGAGAAGTTCCATCTCGCGATCGTGGCCGACGAGTACGGCGCGATCGCCGGCCTGATCACCCTCGAGGATTGCCTCGAAGAACTCGTGGGCGACATCGTCGACGAGTACGACGAGGAGGATGCCGAGATCGTCCATCAGCCCGATGGCAGTTACTTGGTCGATGGTCGTGTCGCGATCGACGAGCTCGACGAGGTGCTCGAGACCCACCTGCCGGACGAGGACTGGGACACCCTCGGCGGGCTCGTGTTCAACACGCTCGGTCACGTGCCGGTGGAGGGCGACCACATCGTCACAGACGGGTGGCGCTTCACGGTGCGCGAGATGGAAGGTCGACGGATCAAACAGGTGGAGGTCACCCGCGAGATCGAGTCGAACGATGGTGAGCTGGTGGACGCCGAGTAGGGTCGGCGCTCGTGCAGATCTCACTCGACGGCAAGGTCGCGCTGGTCACCGGAGCATCGAAAGGCATTGGCAAAGCGATCGCGACCACGCTCGCGACCAGCGGGGCGAAGGTGATGCTCGCCTCCCGCAAGATCGATCAGCTGCGGGCGGCCGCGGCCGAGATCGCGACTGCGGGGGCTGCTGCGGGCGTCGAGGTGGACACGGAGGTTTTCGCTGCGAACGTCGGCGACCTCGACTCAGCACACGCATGCGTGTCGGCGACGGTCGAGCGGTTCGGTTCGGTCGACATCCTCGTGAACAACGCGGCCACGAACCCGTACTTCGGCGCCACGCTCGGCGTCGACAGCGCACGCTACGACAAGACGTTCCAGGTGAACCTCAAAGGCCCGCTGTTCTGGACCCAGGCAGTCTGGGAGGCGGGGCTGAAGGAACGCCCGGGCGTGATCGTCAACGTCGCCTCCGTGGGCGGGATGCGTGCCGAGGGTGGGCTCGGTGTCTACAACCTGACGAAAGCAGCGCTCATCCATCTCACCCGCCAGCTCGCCTCCGAGCTCGGCCCGACCCGTGTCGTCGGGGTTGCGCCAGGCCTCGTACAGACCGACTTCGCCGCATACCTGGTCGACAACTTCGGCGACAAACTCGCCGCGCAGCTCCCGCTGAAGCGCCTCGGCGATCCACAGGACATCGCCAACCTCGTCACGTTCCTCGTGAGCGATGCCGCGAGCTGGATCACCGGCGAGACGTACGTGATCGACGGCGGAGCAGGCGTGCGCAGCGTCGGCTGACCCCCGACGTCGGCGGCAGGGTCAATCGAACAACGGGTCGCGCCTGGCGACCGGGGTGTCGTCGGCGTTCGACGCCACCCGATTGGCCGAGAGCACACGGACGATGCCGGCGGTGTTCACGTTGCGCACCAATGCCAGGAGCGCCAGCACCATCACGCCCGCCGCGACGAAGTAGTTGGCCCGCAGGCCGTAGTGGTACGCAACCTGGCCCCCGATCACCGAGCCGATCGGCAGCGTGCCCCACGCGAGCCAGCGATACACACCGTTCACCCGGCCGAAGAGTTGATCGGGGATGGCCTGTTGGCGCAGGGAGATGGTGACGACGTTCCACACCGTCGCGGCGAGCGACTCGATCGACACCACGAGGGCGACGAACCAGGCGTGGGGATACAGCGGCACGGCGAACAGTGTGAGCACCCAGGTGCTGATCGCTCCGTAGATGCACTGGGTCTGGCCGAAGCGCGTGACGATGCGGTCACCGACGAGACCGCCGACGATCGCGCCGAAGCCCATCAGGGCGAGCATCAGGCCGAAGCCCGTCTCGCCGATGCCGAGCTCGTCGCGAGCGAACAGCACGAATACTGCTTGCGGCATCTGGAACGCGAGGTTGCTGAGAGCCAACGACATCGCGATCGAGCGCAACAGGGGTTGCTTCCACAACCAACGCATGCCGGTGCGCATCTCCGCATAGAGCGAGGCAGTCTCGTGACGGGGAGCGGACGTTGGGTTGAAGTTCCCGCGCACTCCCGCCACCAGGACCACAGCGAGAGCGAACGATGCGGCATCCACGCCGAAGGGAAGAGCGAGCGCGACCGCGAACAGCACCGAGCCAAGTGGCGTGCCGAGGAAGAGGTTGGTGGTGACGTCCACCGAGTACTTGCGACCGTTTGCCTTCTCGAGCAGTGGAGCAGGCACGATGGCGGGAAGCATCGCCTGCGACGCGCTGTCGAAGAACACCTCGGCCGTGCCGAGCGCAAGCGCGAGCACCCACAGCATCCAGATCTCGACCACGTCGAATGCCACCACGATCGCCAGTGCGCCCACCAACGTGGCCCGGACGGAGTCGGTGATCATCATGATCCGTTTGCGGTCGTAGCGGTCGATCATCGCCCCGATGGGAAGGGCGAACACGAGCCATGGCAACACGGCGGCCGCCGCCACGAGCGACACACTGATCGGATCGTCCGACAGCCGCACCGCCAGCAGCGGGAGCGCGGCCAAGAACACGCCGTCGCCCAGGTTGGAGATGCCGCTCGCCGTGAGGAGCCGCCAGTATCCGGCCGAGAGGCGTTCGGTGGATGGGGCCGTCATGAACCGGTCTGGCCTGCCCACCGCTCGAATGCACCGGGGAGGTCGGGATAGCGCTTCGTGGACGCCCCGCCGTCGACCGAGAAGAACCCGGCGGACACGAAGGTGGAGTGCGGACCGACGAGGAACGCCACCATGTCGGCGACATCGCCCGGCTGACCGAAGCGTCCGACGGTGGTGTTCTCGACGAACTCCTCGACGACGCCCGGCACCATGAAGAACGCCGATGTCGCGTTCGTCTCCACGAGGCCGGGCGCGACCGTGTTCACTCGGATCCCGCGGTGACCGAGCTCCATCGCCGCGACCTTCGTCAACATCGCGACGCCAGCCTTCGCCGTGCAGTACGCGGCCATGCCCGCTGCCGGCTGGATCGCGTTGAGCGAGGCGACGTTCACGATGCTGCCTCCGTCGCGCATGCCCCGACCGGCGTGCTTGATCGTGAGGAACACACCGGTCAGGCAGAGATCGATGATCTCCTGCCACGCATCGAGTGGGTGGTCGACGATCAAACCAAAGGCGCCCTTGCCGGCGTTGGCCACTGCGGCATCGAGCCCGCCGAGCGGCGTCGCGAGATCGGCGAGGGCAGCGACCGACGACTCGTCGGTGACGTCGCAGCGCTGGGTGATCACCAAGTCGCCGTGCTGGTCGCGAAGCGAGACGAGACCGGCCTCGTCGATGTCGCCTGCGATGACGAGCGCGCCGTCGGCAATGAGCCGATCGGTGATCCCCCGACCGATCCCGGCGGCGGCTCCGGTCACCAACGCCACTCGTTGCCGCACGTCAGCTTCCATCCGCGGTCGACCCTAGCCGCTCGACCCAGCGTGGCCGGATGCCAACGCTGAGCGCATGATCTTGCCGAGCGCAGTGCGCGGGACGGCGTCGACCAGCAGCCGCTCCTTCGGTGCCATGAAGGCCGGGAGGCGCTCACGAACGGCGGCCCGCAGATCCGCCACCGACGGTGGGTCGACGGGATCGGCCGGAACGATCCAAGCCACGACTCGCTGGCCCCACTCGACATCGGCCACCCCGCCAACCGCGACGTCAGCCACGCCGGGGTGGTCGCGCAGAACAGCTTCCACCGTCTCGGGCCACACGTTCTCGCCTCCGGTGATGATCAGGTCGCCGCGGCGGCCCTCGACGTGCAACCGTCCGTCACCCATCCACACACCGAGGTCACCGGTGGCGAACCAACCGTCGCAGTCGAGCGGCACGGTGCCGTCGCGGTAGCAGCGCAACAGCATCGGGCCGCGGATGTGGATCTCACCGTCATCGTCGATGCGCACCTCCACGCCGTCGAGCGGGCGTCCGTCGTAGACGACGCCGCTCCCGGTCTCGGTCAGACCGTAGGTTGCGATGCAGTTGGCCGGCCGGTCGGAGGGCGGTCGACTGCCGCCGAGCACGATCACCCGGAACAGGTGCGGGTCGATGCGGGCGACAGCGGTGGCCACGAGGCTCACGAGGGTGCAACCCGCCCGAGCGGCGTCGGTGACCGCACCGACATCGAACCCGGGCAGCACGGTGACGGGGGTCCCGGTGGCCCACGCCTTGGTGAGCACCGAGAAGCCGCCGATGTGTGCGAGTGGGAGGCAGGCGAGCCAACGGTCGTCGGGAGACACCTCGAGGCGGGCGCTCGTCGCCCTGGCCGAGGCGTCGAGCGCACCGTGGGTGAGGACGACGCCCTTCGATGCGCCCGTCGAGCCGCTGGTCGGCATCACCAGTGCGTCGCCGGCATCGATCGACCGCCCTCCTGAGCAGGCATGCTCGCCGTCGGCATCCACGCGCGCTGATGGCGACATTGCCGCCATCAGCGTCGCACGAGCCGGCCCGGGCAACCGTTGATCGATCGGGAGCACGGCATCGCCGTCGGCCCATGCCCGGCGGACCGCCTCGACGAACGCGGGCCCGCCGGGCAGGTCGATCGCAACGAGACGGGGCATGTCAGCAGGATAGGGACGCGGTCGCAGGAGTCCGAGGTTGTCCGTGGCGTTCACGGTCTGGCTGGGCCTGGCCGCCCTCGCCCTCGGGCTCGACTGGCGTGCACAGCGACGAGCGCGTGCGCAAGATGCCGACCACGTTTCAGGGTGACAGACTCGGCGGCGTGGCCAACTCGACGGGCGATTCGATCAACACCTGGGTGGCCGGTGCCCGTCCTCGGACGTTGCCCGCAGCGGTCGTGCCGGTCGCTCTCGGCGCTGTCGTTGCAGTGGGCGAGGGCGCGGCTCGGTGGTGGACCGTCCCCCTCGCGCTGACGGTGAGCCTTGCCCTGCAGGTGGGCGTCAACTATGCGAACGACTACAGCGACGGTGTGCGTGGTACCGACGAGGTGCGCGTCGGACCGGCGCGCCTGGTGGCGAGCGGTCGGGCTGGGCCCGGAGCCGTGAAGCGGGCTGCGTTCACCGCGTTCGGTGTGGCCGCCGCCGCGGGCCTGGTGCTGGCGGCCACCACGTCGTGGTGGCTCCTGTTGGTGGGCGCGGCGAGTGTGTTGGCCGGGTGGTTCTACACCGGTGGCTCGCACCCCTACGGCTATCTCGGCCTCGGCGAGGTGTTCGTGTTCGTGTTCTTCGGGCTCGTCGCCACGGTCGGGACGACGTTCGTGGTGCTCGAGGCTGTTCCTGCCCTGTCATGGGTCCTCGGGTCTGTGGCGGGTTGCCTCGCGTGCGCGCTGCTCGTGGTCAACAACCTGCGCGACATCCCGACCGACCGCGAGGTCGGCAAGCGCACGCTCGCGGTGCGTCTCGGCGATCGGCGGACCCGTGGGTTCTACGCAGCGCTGCTGGGAGCATCGTTCGTGCTCGTGGTGGTCGCGGCTGTCGTCGGTGCATGGGGCGCACTGCTCGGAGTCATTGCGATCGCGCTTGCCGTGCCGCCGGTGCGGGCGGTGCGCAGTGGTGCTGTGGGTCACGACCTGATCGCCGTGCTGGGAGCGACTGGCAGGGTCCAGTTGGCGACCGGAGCGCTGGTGGCGATCGGCATCGCACTCACCGCGTGAGGAACTTCTCCATTCGGGTGATCACCTGCATGGGCTGCTGCAGGTGTGCCGCGTGGCCGGCATCATGGATCACGCCGAACGTCCCGGTGGGCACGCTCGCCGCGATGCGCTCGGCGATCGGGACGTACTTGTGGTCGAGCTCGCCGGCCAACGCCAGCACGGGCATGTTGAGCTCGACCAGCCGCTCCCACAACGACACCTGCGTGCCCGCGCCGCTCAGCCGCAGGCTGTCGGCGAGGCCGGTGGCGGTGTTGCGACGCCGGTCAGCACGTTCGGCCTCGTCGAGCTCGAGCCCGTGGAACAGCGGCTGCGCGCTCCATTCGTCGAGGAACGCATCCACACCGATCTCGTTGATCCGCTGTGCCAGGTGCTCGTCGGACGCTCGCCGCAGGGCTCGCTCGTCGTCGTCGATGATGCCCGGAGTAGCTCCCAGCAGGACCAGCCGGTCGACCACGTGCGGGTACATCAGCGCGAGATGGAGGCACACCCGTCCCCCGAGGCTGTAGCCCACGTACGTTGCCTCACCCGTGGTGGACGCGAGGAGGTCGGCGGTTCGCCGCAGGTCGGCCCGCACGGCACTCGAGTTGCCGTGACCCGGGAGGTCGACGAGTGCCACTTCGTAGTGATGATCGGCGAAGTAGTGGGCCACCAGCTCCCAGGACCGCGAGGTCTGGGTGAAGCCGTGGACGAAGACGAGCCGACGACCGGCCCCGCGGGTGCGTGCGGCGAGGGGGCCGGCGAGCGGATGCCAGTCAGGCATCGGCCGGCGGCGCGTCGATCGTGCGCAGGCGATCGGCCAATCGGCGCACCACCTGCACGAACACGTCGCTCTCCTGCGCGCCCGGCACCATCCATCCCTGGCCAGCGGGACCAGCGAAGACGAAGGTCGGCACCGCCGTGATCTCGCTCTCGCGGGCCACCTGCAGCCAGTGCTGGACCTCCGCCACCCCGTCGTCGCTGTCGAGGAACGCACGCACCCGGTCCCGGTCGAGACCCACCTCGCCGGCGCAGTCGGCGAGCACGTCGGGATCGCCGACATCGAGGCCGTCCTCGAAGTAGGCGCGCAGCAGCCGTTCCTTGAGCTCGTGCTGGTGGCCCGTGGTTTCGGTGAGCACCAGGAGGCGGTGGGCGAGCAGGGTGTTCGCGCGCAGCGCCCGATCCATGCGGAACTCGATGCCCTCGGCCGCAGCGATCTCGGTGACATGATCGATGATCTGGCGAGCCCGCTCGGGACCGCCGAACTTCTTGGCGTATGCCTCCACAACCGGGGTCGCTGCGCCGGGCGATGCGGTGGGATCGAGCTGGTACGGGCGGTACACCGCACGCACCTCGATGTCGTCGCCCGCAGCCCGCAGTTCGGCGAGTGCGTGCTCGAACCGGCGTTTGCCGATGTAGCACCAGGGGCAGACGACGTCGGACCAGATCTCGACGTCGAGCACGGTAGCCATCGATCCAAGACTACGGCCCGTATCGTTCTTGTCGTGTCAGCAGCAGATCGCGCTCGAGCGAACGCCGACGTCCAGGCCACGTTCTGTGCCACCCTGGTCGACCAGGCGGTGCGCGACGGTGTGACCCATGCGATGATCGCGCCAGGCTCGCGCTCCACGCCGATGGCGCTGGCGCTGGCGGCGTGTGCCGACCTGCACGTCGAGGTGTTCCACGATGAGCGTTCGGCCGCTTTCGCTGCGCTCGGTGCTGGGTTGGCGAGCGGCCGGCCGGCGCTGCTGCTGTGCACCAGCGGTACAGCGGCCACCCACTTCCACGGCGCCGTCGTCGAGGCTCACCTGAGCGACGTGCCGATGCTCGTGCTCACCGCCGATCGTCCGCCCGAGCTCCGCGATGTGGGGGCACCTCAGACGATCGACCAGACCAAGCTGTTCGGCACCGCAGTCCGCTGGTTCCACGATCCCGGCGTACCGACCCTCGAGCCCATGAGCACCTGGCGAGCACTCGCTCGGCACGCGGTCAGTCGCACCCTTGGGACGCGCTCGGGCCCGGTGCACGTGAACCTGCCGTTCCGCGAACCACTCGTCGGCGAGGTGGGTGAGCTGCCCGAGGCGCACCTCGGGCGGCTGCTCGTAGAGCTGCCGTCGGTGCGGCTGGGCACACTCGCGATGCAGCTCGACCGAGAGCGAGGGGTGATCGTCGCCGGGCGCGGGGTCGACGATCCGGCAGCGGTCGCGGCGCTGTCCGAGGCCACAGGTTGGCCGGTGCTTGCTGACCCGCGGTCGGGATGTCGGGGCATCGCCGGCTCGGTGACGGCCTTCGACTCGCTGTTGAGGCATGAAGACTTCTCGGCGTCGCATCTGCCCGAGGTGGTCGTGCACCTCGGCGAACCACCCGCGTCAAAGGTCCTTGCCGGCTGGCTGGCCGGATCGCGGGCGGTGCAGGTGCGTGTCACGGCTACGGACACCTGGATCGATCCTGCCCACACGGTTGCGCATCGCGTGCTCGCACCCATCGGCGAGTTCTGCCGCCGCCTTGCAGGCGAGCTACGAGGTGCAGGAGGAAGCGACTGGGTGCAGCGCTGGGCGCACGTGGCAGCGATCGCGGATCGCGAGCTGGCTGCAGCGCTCGACACGGCGACAGAACTCACCGAGCCGCTCGTGGCGCGGGTGGTCTCACGTCTCGCCGAACATGTGCTGGTCGCTTCGTCGATGCCTGTGCGCGACCTCGAATGGTTCGGCGCCCCCGATCAGCGGGCAACGGTTTGGTCCAACCGCGGGGCAAACGGGATCGACGGCACCATCGCGACGGCGATCGGCATCGCCTCTGTCACCGGCCGGTCGGTCACCGTGTTGCTCGGCGACGTCGCGCTGTTGCACGACGCCTCGTCGCTCACCGCCCTCTCCCGCCGCGACATGCAGGTCCGAATCGTGGTCGTCGACAACGACGGTGGTGGCATCTTCTCGTTCCTCCCGCAGGCTTCGGCGCTCGGGCGCGATCGCTTCGAGCAGCTGTTCGGCACACCGCACGGCACCGACGTCGTCGGGCTCGCGGTCGCACACGGATTGCGGGCATCCACCGTGTGCAACCGCGGCGAGCTCGACGAGCGACTGGCCGAACCTGGTTCGCAGCTGATCCGGGTGAAGAGCGAGCGTGCGGCCAATGTGGCCGAACACGCCCGCCTCCACGCCGTCGTCATCGACGCGATGCGACCGGACTGACCTGCGAGCTCGAGCGGTCAGCCGAAGACGTCGGAGAAGACCTGCTCGAACTCAGGGGTGGCCGGGCCGCTCAGTCCGCAACTCGTGACGACGCCGTCGACGGCCGTCACGAGGTACCGAGTCCCGACCACGAAGTCGACACCGTCGAGCGCAGCGGTGAACCCGGCGGGCACGATGACGTCGACCACGTCGGTGTCGCCACCGCGGAACCAGCGGTCGATCTCGAGGCGGATGGTGGAACCGCTTGCCTGATCGCCGGTGATCTCGGTGACGGTGCCGCCGAAGGCGACCTCCACTCCTTCGAGCTGGGATGGCTCGAAGGCGAGACAGATCGCCATCAGCGGATCGGTTGGGGTGAGGCCGAGCTCGGTCGCAGTGGTGGCGGGGCTCGAACCGTTCGAGACGACGAACGCGATCGCTGCCGCGGCAGCGACGCCGACACCGCCGAGGGCGAGCCACCGCCGGCGAAGCGGACCGAGTGTTCTGCCTGAGGTGTGCATCGGTGCCGAGCGGTCGGCGTCGTCGATGAGGGGAGTGGACATGATGGCCTCCAGGAGGGTGCGTGCCCGATCGCTCGTGATCAGGTCGATCTGCTGTGTGGACGCGCCGCGGGTCGGGTCGAGGGCCATGAGTGCAGCGCGCAGTTGTTCGTCTGCGGGGTTGCCCAGATCTGTGCTCACCGCTCCTCCTCCCGTGCGTCATCGGTGCGTTCACCCGGGAGGTGTCCAATTGCGTGGTGGATCTTTCGTCGGAGCCACAGATCGATGGTGTGACCTTCGACGTGCAGGAAGCCTGCGTCGCGTTCTGCGGTGAGGCGTGCCGCCAGACGCTTCTTGGCTCGGTGAAGTCGGATGCTGACCGCATTGGCCGTCAGCCCGAGCGCGAGAGCGATCTCGCGCGGTTCGAGACCTTCCCACGCCCACAGCAGCACGATCTCTCGATCGGTTGCAGCCAGTTCGGCCAGTGCTCCGTGGAGGTCGACATCGATCTCTGCCGTCGCCTCCGGCCGTGGCTGCTCCGCGAGTCGACGCCCGACACGAACCTGGCGGCGCTCGCTGCGTCGACCGTTGGCGAGGCAGCGGCGGGCGACGCCGAGGGTCCACGCGATGGCAGCGTCCAGCGGCACGTCGTCAAGGCGTCGCCAGCACACGAGCAGGGTGTCACTCACCACGTCGTCGACCGAGGGCGCGTCGGTCCGGCGGCGCACGTAGCGCTGCAACGGCTCGTACACCTCGGCCGCGAACGACTCGAAGCGGGCGCGACGCGCTGCGTCGGGCGAATCCGGCGACAGACGTGATCCCACGACCTCCCCTGTGTCCACCTTCTTGCCGTTCCTTTCGTCGACTCCGTTGAATGTGTTGCCTGTGGGACTCGACATTCGTGCGACGATCGAACCTCGACGCCGAATCCGCAGTGCACGCCGACGGGACGAACGTCTGATCGCTACGGGCGGACGATGGCGCTGAGCATGGCCTGGAGTTTGGACTGGGTCTCGGCCAGCTCGGCAGCGGGCTCGCTTGCGGCGACGATACCGCCACCGGCCACCAGCCTCGCGTGACGGCGATCGGGGGAGAACTCGGCGCAGCGAATGGTGACTGCCCACGTGCCGTCGCCAGTGGCGTCGACCCAGCCCACTGCACCGCCGTACCGACCGCGCGCGAACCCCTCGTGGGCAGCGATGAGCTGCAGCGCCTCTTCACGCGGGAAGCCGCCGAGCGCTGGGGTGGGTGACAACGCGCGCACGAGCGAGAGCACGTTCGGGCGCGGGTCGCAGAGTCGGCCCTCCATCGCCGTGGCGAGGTGCTGCACGTTCGCGACCGTCATGATCGACGGTTCGGGCTCCCAATCGAGATAGCTGCACCAGGGGAGCAGCGTGTCGTGGATCATGTCGATCACGACCCGGTGTTCCACCTGGTCCTTGATGCTGGCGATCAACTGGGCAGCGGCGCGCTCGTCGGTTTCCGGATCGCCGGTTCGGGGTGCCGTGCCGGCCAACGGATGCGACCGCACGTCGTCGCCGTGCACTGCCACGAGCAGTTCAGGTGAGGCGCCGACGAGGCCGTCGATGGAGTATCGGTGGCTCGAACCGAACGACGCCTTCAATCTCAACAGCACAGCGTGGACGTCGATGGGCTCGTCGCTGCGCACGCTCACCTCGCGGGCGATGACTGCCTTCAGCAACGACCCGGCGCGCACTGCGTCGCGAGCTGCGGTCACCGCGGCAAGGTACTGGTCGACCGGTGTGAGCGGACCGACCTCGAAGCGTTGTGCCTTCGGCGGCGGGCGTTCGGCGGCGCGTAGCTCGGCGGCTGGTTGGTCGCCACCTTCGATCTTGGTGACCCAGCGTGTGCCGTCCGCGGCGATGCCGACGATCAATGAAGGGATCACGAGCTGCGCAGGGGCTCCCGGCTCGAACGGGATGCTGCCGAGTGCGATGGGCGAACGACCACCGACACCGTCGTCGTGCTCGATCGATGCGAGCACCGTCGGCGCGTCGCCGACGTCGACCCGGGCCGCGACCCCGCGGCCGGCAACGCCGATGCCGTTGCGCACGAAGAGGTAGCCGTCGCCGCCCGCGACGTCATCGAGCTCGAGTGCGTGGTCGAGTACAGGGTCGAGCGGACGGGTGACGGCGCGCATGTCAGCTACGGGTGCCCACCATCAGCTGAGTGAGCCCACCCGAGAGCTGACGATGCACGGCATCGGTGAACCCGGCCTCGCGCAGGTACTGCACCATCTGCTCCTTGGCGGGAAGGTACGCAACGCTCTTCGGCAGGTAGCGGTAGGCGGGGCCGTCGCTCAACAGGGCGCCGATCCTGGGCACCACCTTGCCGAAGTAGATGTTGTTGCCGAAGCGGATCACTGGATTGTGCGGGATGCCCACGTCGAGCAATGCGATCCGCCCGCCCGGGCGCACCACCCTTCCGAGCTCGTGGAAGAACGCCTCGAGGTCGACGAGATTGCGCAGCGCGAAGCCGCATGTGACGCCGTCGACGGCGCCGCCGGGGACGGGGAGACGGAGGATGTCAGCCTGAATGCGCGGCGCTCCGCTGCGGTCGGCGGCGAGCATGCCGAAGCTGAGATCGGCCGACAGGGGGCGAAACCCTGCCTTCGTCAGGTCGACGCAGAGGTCGCCGGTGCCACTGGCGAGATCGAGCACCACGCTGCCCGACGGCAGTTGGAGTGACTTCACCGCCTTGCGGCGCCAGCGGACGTCGAGACGGAACGTCATGATCCGGTTCACCATGTCGTAGCGAGGTGCGATGGCGTCGAACATCTGCCGGACCGCCACTACCTTGTCGTCTCCCTCGGGAAGGGTGTCGCGGTCCCAGGCACGTTGGTTCACACCGAGAGGCTAGGGCGGCCCGGCGACCGCTCGTGCGACGGCTCGGGTGCTGTGCCGGATGTGACAGCATCGCCACGATCAGCAACGAGCACTGGCGCGTCATGGTGCAGAGAAGAGACCGCCCCGAGCCACAGCAGGAGCGACGCTGATCAGCCGCCGAAGCCGTGCTCGAGATCGCTCGATGAGGGGCAGGAAGGACCGCCCGCCGGATCAGGCCCCGACGGCGGTCTGCTTGGCCCAGCGGTAATCGGCCTTGCCCGAGGGCGAGCGCACGATCTCGTCGACGAACACGAACGCCTTCGGCAGTTTGTATCTCGCCACGTGGCGCTCGGCCTCGGCGAGCAGGCCATGCGTGTCAGCCGGCGAGCCGTCACGCATGCGTACGATCGCGACCACTTCGTTGCCCCACCGCTCGCTGGGGCGGCCGGCGACCACACAGTCGTACACGCCGGCGTGAGCCTTGATCGCGGCTTCCACTTCCTCGGCGAAGATCTTCTCGCCGCCGGAGTTGATCGTCACCGAGTCACGGCCGTGGAGTTCGATGGTGCCGTCGGCACGAAGTCGCGCTCGGTCGCCGGGGACTGCGTACCGGACGCCGTCCACGATCGGATAGGTGCGTGCCGTCTTGGCCGCGTCGCCGAGGTAGCCGAGTGCGAGGCGACCGCTCTTTGCGAGCCAACCGAGGGCATCCTCGC
The DNA here is from genome assembly GCA_963791635.1 of uncultured Acidimicrobiaceae bacterium. Taxonomy (GTDB): domain Bacteria; phylum Actinomycetota; class Acidimicrobiia; order Acidimicrobiales; family Ilumatobacteraceae; genus VFMC01. Next base: position 1,440,879 of record CAWBTC010000005.1, on the reverse strand, counting down.
CCGGAGCGATCTCGCGGTCGAGATCCTCTGACAGCACATGATTGCCGGGGGAGATGGGGAAGGTGCCTGTGGTGGCACCGCCGCCCGCCGACACCTGCGACAGCTGACCGCCCGCTTCCGACGAGCCGAGGCCGTCGACGATCATCAGCGTCGGCAGGTGCTGCAGGAACTCGTTCTTCAGACCCGCCGACAGCGGTGCGCCGCCCGAGAGCAGCACGGTGAGCGTGGACAGGTCGTACTGGTGACGGGAGAGCTCGTCGAGCAGCGGGCGGCCGAACGCATCGCCGACGATGAGCAGGAAGTTCAGCTGTTCGCGCTCGATCAGTCCCCACACGTCGGTCGGGTCGAGTCGCTCCGGCACCGATTGCACGTACACACAGCCACCCGAGTTCCACGTGCGAAAGCTCATCCAATGGCCGGCGCCATGCATGAACGGGGGCGCGAGCAGCGCCTTGAGACCGCCGACCGCTTCGCCGAGCACACCGTCGAGGGTGTCCGCGCGCGAGCCGCCGAAGCACTCCACGTTGGCATCGCCGTTGCGCCACAGCACGCCCTTGGGCATTCCCGTCGTGCCTCCGGTGTAGAGGATGTAGAGGTCGTCAGGGCTCCAGTCGACAGCTGGCTTGTGTGCCGAGGCGGAAGCGAGGGCTTCTTCGTACCAGTGGGCGCCCTGCAGGAGTTCGTTGCCCGATTCGTCGGGCACCTGGAGGATCACGCGCAGGTTCGCGACGTCGGGCAGTACTTCGGCGAGCGTCGGGGCGAACTGGCTGTGCACCACGATCGCCTCCGCCCCCGAATCGGTGAGCAGGTAGCGGAGCTCCTCGGCGACGTAGCGGTAGTTCACGTTGAACGGGGCGACGCGCGCCTTGAACGACCCGAGCATCGCCTCGAGGTACTCGTTGCCGTTGTGGAGGTAGATCGCGAGATGCGACTGGCCGCTCTCGTGGCCGGCGAGCTCGCTGCGTTCGACCCGCACGCCGAGTCCCTGCGACAACAGGTGGTTGGCAAGCCGACGGGTGCGTTCGGTCACCTGGTCCCAGGTGAACCGTCGGTCGCGAAACACCAAGCACTCCTGGTCGGGGCGGGTGGCGGCGATTGCTTCGTGCACATCGGCAACGGAGAGCTCCATGAATCGAACCTAGGCAAGACGTTCCCGACGTCACGAATCGGCACTGACGTTCGGGTCGCTGGGTCGGTGCTGGGTCGTTCGGACCATTGCCCGCACCATCAGTGGTGATCAGCGACCACCCGGGGCATCATCGCTCCATGTTCCAGATCCTGCAGTGGGCGGCGATGACGTTGACGGGTCTCGAGATCTCGTTGAGCCTGCGATGCCTCTTCAGCCCGCGGATGCGGCGGGGCGCCTGATGGGTGATCTGGCCGCGACCGTGCTGTGGCCGCTGGTGGCCATCGTGCTCGTGCTGTGCGGGGCGACGTTCGCCACGAGCGGGCGCACAGCGCAACCGCAGCGTCCCTCGCCAGACGACCGTCCGCGTGCGGGTCGCCGGGCGACCGATCACCTTCCGGGCAACCGGATGCTGGTGGTGATCGCAGGTGGTGACAGCCACGACACCGTGCGCTCCGCGATCGGCGCGGCACGGCGTGCGAGCAGCGGCGTCACCGTCGTCGGTGACGTGTCGGCTGCAGCTCGTACCTACGATCGGCTCGGTGCGGTGCCGCGCGACTCGCAGGTGATCGCGGTCAACAGCCGCGACTGATCTCGTGCACCGGGGCCCTCGCTATGGTGGCACCGATGAGCAACAAGATGATCTTCGGCATGTTCATGCCTCAGGGCTGGAAGATGGAGCTGTCGGGTATCGACGGCGCGGCCGCGGAGTGGGACAAGGCTGTCGAGATCGCTTTGAAGGCCGAGGAGCTCGGCTACGACTCGATCTGGGTGTACGACCACTTCCACAACGTCCCGCGGCCTGCACACGAGGCGGTGTTCGAATGCTGGACCACGATGGCCGCGATCAGCCAGCGAACGTCTCGCGTGCGGCTCGGACAGATGGTGGGCTGCAACAGCTATCGCAACCCAGCCGTGCTGGCGAAGATCACGTCCACCATCGACGTGATCAGCGGCGGTCGTCTCGACTGGGGCATCGGGGCCGGTTGGTACGAGAACGAGTACAAGGGCTACGGCTTCGACTTCCCAAAGCCGAAGGACCGCATCGGCATGCTCAACGAGAGCGTCGAGATCGTTCGCAGCATGTGGACCAAGACCGAGACCGACTACGACGGCCGCTACTACAAGCTCTCGCGTGCCAACTGCGATCCCAAACCGCTGCAGCACCCGCACCCGCCGATCTGGATCGGTGGCGGTGGCGAGCAGTTGACGTTGCGGGTGGTCGCGAAGTACGCGGACTACAGCAACTTCGGTGGCAAGCCCGACGAGTGGGCACGCAAGCGCGAGATCCTGAAGGGCCACTGCACGGCGGTCGGGCGTGACGAGGAGACGATCGGCAAGACCTGGTCTCCCGAGGTGTTCATCCGCAGCACCGAGGCCGAGGTGGTCGCAGCCGGCACGAAGAGCCTGTGGGCCGAGCCGTTCGAGGCATGGCGCGACGGCAACCTCGTGGGCACGCCGGAGCAGGTGAGCGAGAAGATCCAGCGCTACGTCGACCTCGGTTGCACCGGCTTCATCCCGTGGTGCCCCGACTACCCGAGCACGGAGACCATGGAGCTCTTCGCCGAACACGTGATGCCCAACTTCCGCTGACCTGACCAGCTGACCTGACCGGCTGACCGAACCGTTGACCCGAACAGCCGACCCGGGCACGGGTTAACGTCCTCGCGACCGATCTGGTCGATGAGTCGAGAGCGAGCAGGTCCAGTGGTGTTTCGACGAAGGACGCCCAATGCGTCGGCGAGTCCATCCGCTCCGTCAACGGGTGCGGCGACCACCGCAGAGCCAGGCAGCGCAGGATCGGTCCTCGATCACTACGTGAAGGCTCCGCCGAGCGATCAGCAAGCACTCGACGTGTTCGCCGGCCAGTGGTCGTCGGCGTTTCCCGAGGCGATGGGCCTCGCCGCCGGGGCGGTGCCGCTCTTCGAGGATCCGCGGATCGCATGGACGATCGAGCAGATGGGGGGAGTCGATGACCTGCACATCCTCGAACTCGGTCCGCTCGAAGGCGGGCACAGCTCCATGCTTCATGCTGCCGGCGCCTCGGTGACGGCAATCGAATCGAACACACGGGCGTTTCTGAAGTGCCTGATCGTGAAGAACATCCTCGACCTCCACCGGTGTCGATTCGAGCTCGGCGACTTCTTGCCGTTCCTGAGCCAGACCGACCGTCGCTTCGATCTCGTGCTCGCGAGCGGCGTGTTGTACCACTCGCCCGATCCCGTGGCGCTCATCGAGTCCATCGGACGCGTGACGGATCGAGTCGCGATCTGGACCCACTACTTCGAACCGGGTTTGATGGGATCCGAGCGGTTCGCGCGCGTGTTCGCCCCATTCGGCGACAGCGTCGAATGGCGGGGTCGCACCATCGGTTTGCGTCGCCGCGCCTACCTGGAGACGCTCGACTGGTCGGGCTTCTGCGGCGGATCCGAGGAGTCGGCACTGTGGATCGACAAAGAGAGCTTGTTCGGCATGCTTGCCGAGCTCGGCTTCACCGACGTACGAGTGCAGTTCGACGACCCGGAGCACCCATACGGTCCGTGCCTCATGCTGTTCGCCAGTCGCTGACGTGCCGAAGGTCGTCCGGCTGGTGCGAACGCCATGACGCGATCGATCGCCACCGACAGGTGGTCAGGTGGTCAGTTGGTCAGGCGGCGCGGGAGGCGTGGGTTGCGATGAGGGTGTCGAGGCGGTCGGCGCTGGCTTCTTCCAAAGCGCTGCACGCAGCGAGTTGGTCGACGACGAGCTGATCGGTGGTGCGGGTCGCGATGTTGCGCCATGCCTGTGCGCCCTGGCGTTCGGCGTTGGCCTGCACGCGCAACTGGTCCCACACGTCCATGCCGGTGAACACGTCGAAGTAGGTGCGCTTCGCGTCGGGCAGCGGGGCCTCGAGGGCATCGCGCAGCGACTCGTCCAACGAGAACGCGCTCTCGATGCGGTCGGCGATCTCGTCCTCCGCGCGCGCACAGATCATCAGCTCGTCCGCATGCTCGGGGAGGGCCTCGGCCCACCCTCGGTAGCGTTCGGCGGCCCCACGCTCGAGCAAGGCGAGGAAGCGGGGCATTGCCTGGGGCGGCACCAGGCCGATGTATGGGGCGAGCAGCGCACCGAAGTTCGGGATCTCCAGGTCGGTCATGTCGCGAACGTAACGCGATTCCTGGGCGGGTCCTCACACGGGATCCTCAGCGCATGCGGATGACGTTGCCCGTGACCATCCGGGCATCGTCGCTACACAGCCACGAGATCACGCCGGCCACCTCGAGCGGCTCTGCCACGTGGAAGTGCTCGGTGCTGGTGGCGGCGAACTCGCGCACGGCGTCGTTCACCCAGCCGGTGTCGGTGATCGGCGGATGGATGATGTTGGCCGTGACACCACGCCGGCCCAGCTCAGTGGCGGCGGCCATCGTGTAGTTCTCCTGTGCGTACTTCGCCGCGCCGTAGGTCACCTCACCGGGGAACCCGTTCGGTCCGCCCGAGGTGAATCCGACGATCCGTCCCCATGCACCGTCGCGATGGAGGAGACGGCGGGCGAACTCGGCGATGAGCATCGCGGCCGCTCGGGCGTCGACGCCGAAGGTGCGGTCGAACAGCTGGGGCGTCATCGCCGCCGTCGTGCGTCCCGCCGTATCAGGCACGCCAGCGGTGAACGAGTCGCCTGCGGCCCAGCCTGTGGCGTTGTTGATCAAGATGTCCACGGGACCGAGGTCCCGCTCGGCGACATCGAACAGCATCGACGGTGCGTCGTCGTCGAGTAGATCTGCCTCGACCGCGAGCGCACGGCCGCCGTCAGCGCGGATTCGAGCGGCAACTTCTTCGCCGTCGGTGTCGCGGTTGCGGTGGTACAGCTCTGGTGTCGCGGGATCGGTCGAGACGGCAGAGCGGAGGAACGCGACGAGCACGGCCACCCCGTCGGCCGCCAATCGTTCGGCGACCGCAGCGCCGATGCCGTGATTGGAGCCAGTGACGATCGCGACATGTGATGCTTCGATCGATGAGTGGGCGGTCATGTGCACATCATGGGCGCGTCGGGGCGGCCCACACGAATGGCATTCGAGTTGGCATTCGAGGTTGGCTTTCGATGTCGGCTATCGAGTTGGCTTTCGATGTCGGCTATCGACGAGCGGCGTCGAGCGCCTCGTCGATCTCGGGTGGTTGTGCCCCGATCGACTGTGCGAACTCGATGAACTGCGAGGCGGCGCGACGCAACGCCTGCCGACGATCGCGGGGCAGCCGAGATCGTTGCTCTTCTGACACCACGGTGCCGTGACGGCCGCGGCTCTGGATCACCCCGATGAGCTCGAGCTCCCGGTACGCCCGCTGCACGGTGCCCGGCGCCACCCCGAGTTCAACGGCGAGCTGTCGCACCGTCGGCAGTCGATCACCCGGCACGAGCGCGCCGCGCGAGATCAGTTCGGTGACGCGCACTCTGATCTGCTCGTAGGGCGGGACCGCCGACCGGGTATCGACCTCCAGGTTCACGATGCGAGCGACCTTGTTCCGTCTCGACGAACTCTGCGAGTCGGCATCCACCACCACGCCACTGCTGCGCCCAGGAAGCTGGAGCCGGCGAGCGCGGTCGGCAGCCACGAGAACGGCGAGCGCGCGATGTCGGCGGTCTGCCACGACAACCAACCGGCGGAGACCAACTGGAGAGCCGACCACCCGGCGATCACCCGAACGGAGGAAGCGACGCGGATGGCGTGTTCGGCGAGGTCGAGGTCGTTGCCGGCCATCGGGAACGGCGCGCGTCCGATTCGAACGCAATCCCCGGTAGGTGATTGCCGCGAGCAGCAGCGTCGCCGCACACACCGAGAGCTCGCGTGCCGCTGTAGGGAGTGGCACGCCCTCGCGGAGCACCATCGGCGAGTAGCGCGTGGCGAACGCGAGCATGAGGGCCAGCACGGTCATCAGTGACGTTGCGGCGATCGTGTGTCGGGCGGCGGGGGACACGAGATCGGATGTCGTCCACATCGAGGCGACTGTTGGCCCGTGCCGGCGCCGGCGCCGACCCGTCATCTCGGCCACCAGTCCGGCGGCCAGCCAGCCGACGCCGATGGAGATCACCAAGGAGATCTCCGCGTCGCTGAAAGTGACGACCGCGAGTGGCACCACGAATCCTGCACCGGCACCGAGCACGCGCCACACGCGCGTACGGAACAGGTATGCCCGCACCAGGGAGCGCGCGGTCATGGAATCCGGCACGTCGTACTGGAAGCAGAACCAGCCGAGCATCGGCTCGGCCCGGGTGGCACTGATCAACCAGGCGACGGACGTGCAGAGCAGGAGGACGCCGGCAAGCGATTCGATCATTGTATCAATGTACCAATACATTGATACAATGTCGAGCATCCTCGAACCTCGTCGGAGGTGCCTGTCTCGAACGAGGCGGACCCGAGCGCGACGACACCGGGTGCCGCGACGCGATCGCGTGCGGAACCCGGTGTCGGACCGGAGCAGACTGGCGCGAGGAGCGGTGCCCTCCGTCTGTAGCTACTCGTAGGAGCGGAAGATGACCTCGGCGACGCAACTCGGCTTGGCGGCGCCCTCGCACTCGAAGGTGAAGCCATAGGTGACCTGCACGCCGCCAGCGATGTCATCGACGGTCATCAGTGTGACGCCGAGGCGGAGCTTGGCGCCCACGGGCACGGGCGACATGAACCGCACCTTGTTCGCGCCGTAGTTCACGCCCATGCGGAAGCCGGTGGTCATGACCACCTGGGGCATCAGCACCGGGCCGAGCGACAGGGTGAGGTAACCGTGGGCGATCGGGCCGCCGAACGGGCTCTCCGCCTTGGCTCGCTCCACGTCGATGTGGATCCATTGGTGGTCACCGGTCGCGTCGGCGAACTGGTTCACACGCTCCTGCGTGATCTCCATCCAGTCGCTGTACCCGAGGTGCTCTCCGATGAGGGCCTTGAGCTCTGCCGTGCCGTTGATGATGCGTGCTGCCATGCCAGAAGCTTGCCAGGTCGCCATCGCCTACGGTGAAGCCGATGGATCTCGTACGCGCGCTGACGTATCCGCTTCGTGTCGCGAAGCACTCTGCCCGCCTGCTACGAAGTGTGCTCATGGGGGACTTCCTGAGCGTGTACGCATTGACACAAGGATCGAAGCTGGCCGTCGTCGACGACCGACCTGACGGCACCGTGCGCCAACTCACCTTCGCCGAGCTCGAGGCGGCGTCGAACCGCCTCGCGAACGTCCTGCTCGGCCTCGGCGTTCGGCCGGGGGACTCGAAGGTGGTGTGGTGCGGGCAGAACTCCATCGGCCTGGTCCAGATGGTGAACGCGGCCCGCAAACTCGGAGTCACCGCGGTTCCGCTCAACTACCGGTTGAGTGATGAAGAGGCCGCCTATGTCACCGACCACAGCGACACCACGATCGTGTACGTCGACGCCGAGTTCGCACCGATGTTCGAACGCATTCGCGGCGAACTGCCGAAGGTCGAGCACTACCTCGTCTTCGATGGCCCGGTGCCCGACGGCATGATCGATGTCGATTCGCTCGTGGCCGAGGCGTCCGACGCGGACCCGATCGTGCCCGAGGGAACGGAGGCCGGCTCGACGATGATCTACACGAGCGGCACCACCGGCAAGCCGAAAGGCGCATTGCGTCGGGGCACATCGGGTGCCACTCAGGCAGCTGCAATGATCGCGTTCATCGGCTACACGCCCGACGACGTCTACGTCCCCACCGGCCCGCTCTACCACTCGGGTCCCGGGGGGTTCATGGGGATCGCTCAGGCGCTCGGCCAGACCGTGGTGCTGCAGCGCAAGTTCAACCCTGAGGACTGGCTGCGGCTGGTGGAGAAGTACAAGGTCACGTCGACGTTCAGCGCGCCGACACCGATCCGGATGATCTGCAACCTCCCCGACGAGGTGAAGGCCAAGTACGACGTGAGTTCGATGAAGCGGATGATCGCCAACGCTGCGCCGTGGAGCTTCGCCCTCAAGCAGATGTACCTCGCCTACTTCCCGGGTGACTCGCTGTTCGAGGTGTACGGCAGCACCGAGCTCGGCGTGAACTGCATCCTCCGGCCCGAGGACCAGCTGCGCAAGCCCGGCTCGTGTGGCCAGCCGGCACCGATGGTGGAGGTGAAGCTGTTCGACGACGACGGGAACGAGGTCGCCGGCGTCGGCCCCGAGCACACCGGTGAGCTGTTCGTGAAGAGCCCGAGCGTGTTCGCCGACTACTACAAGCAGCACGACAAGTTCCTGGCGGACAGCAAGCACGGCTACCAGACGGTCGGCGACATCGCCTACCGCGATGACGAGGGCTACATCTACATCTGCGACCGCAAGAAGGACATGATCATCTCCGGTGGGATGAACATCTACCCGGCCGAGATCGAGGCCGCGCTGGAGCATCATGTCGACGTGCTCGAGGTCGCAGTTTTCGGAACGCCGAGCGAGGAGTGGGGCGAGACCGTCCACGCCGTCGTCGTCGTGCGCGACGGCGGTTCGATGAGTGCAGCCGACGTGATGGGCTTCGCCCGCGAGCACCTGGCCCACTACAAGGTGCCGCGCTCGGTGACCTTCATCGACGAGTTGCCCAAGACCGGGAGCGGCAAGGTGTTGAAGCGTGAGCTGCGCGCCCCGTTCTGGGCCGGCCGCGACAGCAAGGTGTAGGAGTCGTCAGTAGCCCAGGCGTGCCACCCGGTCGGGGCGGCGCTGCCAGTCCTTGTCGACCTTCACGAACAGCTCGATGTACACGCCTTCGGGCAACTGCTTGCGCACGAGGGTGCCCACCTCTTTGAGCACGGCGCCCTTCTTGCCGATGACCATGCCCTTCTGGCTGTCGCGCTCGACGATGATCTCGCATCGGATGCGCGGCCACTCCCACTCCGTCACCCGCGTGGCGATCGAGTACGGCAGTTCGTCACGGGTGACCGCGAGCAGCTGTTCGCGGACGAGTTCGGCCACCCACTCCGCCTCGGGCAGGTCGCGCACCGTGTCGTCGGGGAAGTACATCGGGCCCTCGGGCATCAACTTCCTGAGGTGATCCACCAGTTCGCGCACGCCGTCGCCGGTGCGGGCCGACACGGGGAAGTAGGCGGCAGCACCGAGCTTGGAGACCGCGTTCAACTGAACGGCGATCATGTTCTTCGAGAGCTGGTCGATCTTGTTCAGCACGATCACTGCCTGGCTGATGTCGCAGCGAGAAGCCACCCACTCGTCGCCCTTGCCGAAGCCGGCGGTACCGTCGATCACGAGCATCACGACGTCGACTTCGCTCATGCTGTCGAGTGCGGTCGCATTGACCCGCTCGCCGAGCGCAGTGACCGCCTTGTGCAGGCCAGGGGTGTCGACGAAGACGAGCTGGGTGCCGGGCCGGGTGAGGACGCCGCGGACGCGAGTGCGCGTGGTCTGGGGCTTGTCGCTGACGATGCTGACCTTGCTCCCGCAGAGGGCGTTCACGAGCGTGCTCTTGCCCACGTTCGGGCGGCCGACGATCGCGATGAAGCCGCTATGCATGTCGCCGGCCTGATCGCCCGCCCGGTAGCCGAGCGTGTGGTCGTGGCTGCCGGTGGACGCGAGATCGACCGAAGGTTCCGGCGCCTCGTCGGGCGTGAGCTCGGGGGATTCGTCGGTCGACATGAGGGGTTCGACGCTATCCGGGCTTCTGCTCATCCGCCGATGGACGTGCCAGGGGAGGTCTCGACGACCGGCGGTGGTGCCGTGGTCGTCGTGGTGGTCTGAGGTGCGCCGGCCAAGAGATTCACGTAGTCGTCGACGGTGACAGGTTCACCAGGCGCTGCCGTGGATCCGTCGACGCTGCGCGGCGCACCGGTCGGCTCGCCGTCGAGGGTGAACTGCACCGGCCCAATGCCGCTGAGCTGACCGATGGTGAGCACGAGCTGTGCGAAGAACAGCTTCTGGTCGCGGATGGGCATGGTGTCGAAGATGCCGGCCGGGAGGTCGATGATCGCAGTACCGCGCTCTTTCACCACGGTGATCGCGGCATCGGCCGGGATGGTGGTGCGAAGTCCGAGACCGATGTCGTTCGGTGGACCCTGCTGCAAAGCGCTGAGCGCCCGCTGTGGCACCACCGGGCTGGAGAGCGGCTGTGAGACGGGGTTCAGCTGGCTACCGGCAACGAAGTAGAGCTGCACCAGCTCGGTCGGGATCTCCGTCGTGGTGGTCAGGGCGATGGTGGTGCTCGTCGCATCCACGGTCGTGGGTGGGATGGTGGACGTCGACGGGGTCGTGGTTTCGTCGAGGCCGAACTGCACGTCACCCCCGATCGACTCGAAGTCGCTCGACTGCGACAACCCGCACGCGATCGTCACGACGGGCAATGCAGCGAGCGCGACGAGACGCCTGATGCCGGCCATCACGCGACCTCGTTGAGGGTGACCACGAAACGGGCGCCGCCTCCGGGGCGGTCTTCCACCCAGGCCTCGCCGCCGTGGGCGTGCGCGTGTTCGGAGACGAGCGCGAGGCCCAGGCCGGTGCCTACCTTGTGGCGAGCAGCGCTGCCCCTGGCGAAGCGTTCGAAGATCCTGGAGCGTTCACCGCGGGCGATGCCTGGACCGTTGTCTTCCACAGCGAGCACGATCCCATGTCGACCGCGCGGCTCCACGGAGACCTTGACCGGTCCGCCACCGTGCTGGTTGGCGTTGTCGAGCAGATTGGCGAGGATGCGCTCGAAGCGCAACTTGTCGAGTTGCACGGTCGCCGGCACCTTGCGACCGATCTCGATCGGCACCTCGCCGAAGCCGTACCGGTGTGCGATCCGGGTGATGAGTTCCGCGATCGAGACGCCCTCGCGGTGCAGCTCGGTGGAGCCGGCGTCGATGCGAGAGAGCTCGAGCAGGTCCATCACCATCTGATCGAAGCGACGCACTTGAGTGACGACGAGATCGAGCGCCTGTTGGGTGCGTTCGGGTAGGTCGGCGCGGCGGCTGTCGAGGACCTCCACTGCGGCCGAGAGGGCGGTGATGGGCGAGCGCAGTTCGTGGCTCACGTCGCTCGCGAAGCGGGCCTCGCGCTCGAGCCGGGCTTGCACGGCATCAGCCATCTCGTTGAACGACGTGGCCAGCTTCGCGAGGTCGGGATCGGCTTCAGGTGCCATGCGGGCGTCGAGACCACCTCCGGCGATCTCGCCTGCTGCCTGCGCCACACGGGTGAGCGGTCGCAGCAACCGTCGGTTGGTCCACCAGCCGATGCAGCCGGCGATGAATGCAGTGACGGCAGCACCGACCAGCAGCGCCGTGGCGATAGCACCGAGCGTCCGGTCGGTGGCCTCCAGGGGGAACCCCTCGAAGTAGAGCGTGTCGAACTCGGCGATGTAGATGCCGGCGCCGAGGAACGGCTCGCCGTTGGCCTCGAATCGTTGGAGGCCGTAGTTGCTCGCCTTCACGTTCGTCACCAGATCGGTCGGCAGCACGTCGTCGGGGAATCGCTGGTCGGAGAAGAACGGCAGATCAGGGGTGATCAGGATGGTGAAGCCGTCGTTCTCGGGGAGCTGGGCGATGAACACTTGCAGGTTCGCAGATTGCGGGGCCCGCATCTCGGCCCGGATCGCATTCGCGTTCGAAAAGCTCTGGGTTCGAGCCACGCCGGTGCGCTGGTCGAGGAGGTAGTTGCGGGCCACCGCGTAGGTGACGACGGCGAGCGCGAGGCTCGCTGCGAGCGTGGCGACGCTGAAGAACAGGGTGACCCGGGTCCGCAGGCGCAGGGTGCGTCGCGGCTGAGCAAGGGAGTCGGTCACGTCCCTAGTGTGGCCGATCGCTCCCCGGCCCGGGGCAGCACGTGCCGGACGGGCTTCGGTCGTGGCCTGCGGCCGAACCTGGCGTGGGGCCGAAGCCGCCCGAGCGTTCAGGCAGCAGCGCGGGTGAGGGGCAGTGCCTGCTCCACTGCTTCCACCACCGGGACCAGGGTGTCGAGGTCGGCGAGCACCAGATCGGTTCGACGATCGAGGTCGCCGCACACCACGATCATCGTCTGGCCGATCTCGGTCGCCTCCTGCGCCACCGAGCGGAGGCACGTGAGTGCGGACTCGCTGAACGCAGTGGCTCCCGTGAGGTCGACGATGAGGCTGTATCCCACCGGGACGGCGGGCAGCACGAGACGCAGGGCCTCGACGTGGTCGAGGTCGACCAGGGGACCTTCGACGGTCATCACCAGCAGCTGGCGTGACGAGTCGGTCGACGCGATGAGGATCGGAGAGAGCATTCGGGGGACCTCCTGGGTGGAACTGGCTGTGACGATGTACGAAGACGATGTACGAACTCGCCGCCCGGCGGTCACCGCTGCAGGTGGGGCACCAGGGGGAGGTTGGTACCCCACCTAGGCAGCGTGAACAGGTGCCATATTCATCGCGGTTTGTGACGGGCACACTCGCCTTGTGCGCGATTTGTGTAACAGAATCGGTGTCCTGCCCTGATCCGGAGGATGATTCGTCCGTGACTTCGCTGCTGTTCATCGAAGACGACGACTCGATCCGGCTGGCCCTCACGATGGCACTCGAGGACGAGGGTTACGAGGTGCGAGAGGCAGCTGACGGAAAGACCGGGCTGGAGATGTTCGCCGAGAGCGAACCCGATCTGGTGCTGCTGGATCTTCGCCTGCCAGACATCGGCGGGTTCGAGGTGTGCCGCACCCTGCGGGCCAGCAGCATCGTGCCGATCATCATCGTCACCGCGCAGACCGACACCTATGACCTGGTGGCTGGTCTCGAGGCCGGGGCCGACGACTACGTCACCAAGCCGGTCGTGCCGAAGGAGCTGGCAGCCCGCATCCGTGCGGCCCTTCGGCGTGTGCAGTTGCACGAGACGTCGGCCGCCCCGCCGCGGAGCAAGTTCGGTGAGGTGGAGTTGCGTCGAGAGCAGGGCATCGCGCTCAAGCACGGCGTGGAGCTGAACCTCACCAAGACCGAGTTTCGGCTGCTCTGCGAGTTTGCCGATCACGCAGGCATGGTGCTGTCACGTGACCAGCTGTTGGAACGGGTGTGGGGATATGAGTACCTGGGCGACAGTCGCTTGGTGGATGCCCACGTGCGACGCCTGCGCGTGAAGGTGGAGGACCACCCCGACGACCCCCGCCTCATCGTGACCGCCAGAGGCATCGGCTACCGCCTCCTGGCCTGACCGCGTTTGTTCACTCGCGTACCCAGAGGGTTCATTCCTGCACAAACGCGCTCGGCCCTCACCGCGTTTGTTCACTCGCACACCCAGAGGGTTCATTGATGCGCAAACGCGCTCGGGCCTCACCGCGTTTGTTCACTCGCACACCCAGAGGGTTCATTGCTGCGCAAACGCGCTCGGGCCGTCACCGCCAGATGCGGCTTCTCAGGTACTCGCCGAGGCCTTTCGCCTGGGCGTCGAACGCGGTGCTGCTGGCCACGCCTTCACCGAGGTAGCCGACGATCACGAAGTTGAGGGCGTGCAGGTTCGGGAGCTCGAACCGGCGCACCTCGAGCTGGCGAGCCTCGGGGATCAGCTCGCGCACCTTGTCGGCCGTGAGGTGCTGGTGCAGCCAGGCATAGCCAGCCTCGTCGCGGGCGAAGATGCCCACGTTGGCGTTGCCCCCCTTGTCGCCCGAACGGGCAGCGAAGTGCCGACCGAGTGCCTCACCGACTCCGGGACCCGCAGGTGCGGCGGCGGGTTCGGTCAGCACACCCAGGCCGGCAGCATTCCCGGTGACCTGGGGTGATTCGATGGATTCGCGACGACCGTCGCTGTGCACCACGACCTGGGTCACCGCGTCGTTTGGTACCAGCGCCGGCCAGTACACGCCGAACGCCTGGGCTTCCCCCGGCGGCGAGCTGGAGAAGAAGCCCGGATAGTTCGCGAGCGCGAGCTCCACGATCGCCGAGCTGAACGCTCGGCCGACGACCCGTTCGTCGCTGCTCTTCACCGTCACGTGCAGCCGACCCGAGGCGGCCTCCTGCGGTTCGGCGTCGCTGGGTGCCTCCACGAAGCGCACGTCCACCTCGTCGAAGCGGTCTTTGCCACCCAGCCGGGTGAACAGCGCGGCTTCGGCCCAGGCCGCCTTCTCCCGCTGATCGAGCCCGGTGAGCACGAAGCTCATCCGGTTGCGGAACCCGCCCTCCAGGTTGATGCACACCTTCGTGGTGGCCGGGCCTGGCGTCCCGCGAGTGCCGTGGATCTTCACTCGGTCGAGGCCCTGCTGCGACAGTTCGATCGTGTCGAAGTGGCTCGTGACGTCGGGATTCAGGTACTGCGGTGGACCGATCTCGTACAGCAGCTGGGACGTGACCGTGCCGACATCGACGAGGCCACCGGTGTCGCGGTGCTTGGTGATCACGCAGGATCCGTCACGGTCGATCTCGGCGATCGGGAACCCCGGAGCGCGGGTCAGATCGGGGATGTCGCCGAACCACGAGTGGTTGCCGCCGGTGGTCTGGGCACCGCACTCGATCACATGGCCGGCTACGACGGCGCCGGCGAGTGCGTTCCAGTCGTCGATCGCCCAGTTCCACCACCATGCCGCGGGGCCGACCACGACTGCGGCATCGGTGACGCGAGGCGCGACCACGACGTCGGCGCCACCGGCGAGCGCGGTGGCGATGCCCCAGCCTCCCAGGTAGGCGTTGGCCGACACCGGCGTCCCCGTGAGTGCGGCACCGGTGTCGAGGTGGGCCAGCTGCGGGCGAAGGCCGTCGATGCGCGCGAGCAGGTCGTCGCCTTCCACATGGGCCACGTTCACGGCGATGCCGAGCGTCGCGGCGATCTGGCGCACCCTGTCGGCACACCCCGCGGGATTGAGCCCACCGGCGTTGGTGACCACTTTGATGCCCTGGTCGATGCAGGTGCCGAGCACGTGTTCCATCTGTGTGAGGAACGTGCTCGCATAGCCGAGGTCTGGGTTCCGGCTGCGCTGCTTGTGCAGGATGAGCATCGTCAACTCGGCCAGCCAGTCACCGGTGAGCACGTCGATCGGGCTGTTGGCCGTGACCGTTGGATCCACCATCTCTCGAGCGGCTGAGATGCGATCGCCGAAGAAGCCGGAGCAGTTGGCGATGCGCACAGGACGCTGACCGCGACTCATCCGTCGCTCTCGTCGCTCGCGCCGGACTCGTCGCTCTCGCCGGACTCGATCCGAACGAGCACCTGGCCGTGGTCGAGTTGCTGGCCCACCTGCACGAAGATCTCGGCGACGGTGCCGGAAACGGGTGCCACCACCTGGTGCTCCATCTTCATCGCCTCCATCGAGAGCATCGGTTGACCGGGCACCACCTCATCGCCGACCGCGACGAGGATTCGCAGCACTGCGCCGGGCATCGGCGCGACGAGGGAGCCGGCCCTGCCGGCATCGTCGGGAGGCGTGAACCGTGGGGGCACGTCGAGCGCATGGCGGCCGCCCAGGAGGTGCACGACGCCGTCGATCAGCACCGGCGGTCGGAGCCTGGCAATGTCGCGGGCGATCGACAGATCAGCCTGAACATCGTCGACATGGAGCTCGCTGATCGCTCCCCAGCGGTCGACGCCATAGCGGATGGTGTGTTCGCCCAAGCGGAGCTCGTGCAGCTGCGACGGCATGTTCCGCCAACCGGCGGGCACGAGCGGCAGCGTGGCACGCGTCGCGAATTGGCGGTCGATCACCGCCACCGCAGCTGATGCCACGAGGTCGATGTCAGGCAGCGGCATGTGACCCATCGGGGTGCGGTCGAGGTAGCTCGTGTCGACCACCTCGTCGATCGACTCCAGGATCGAGGCCAGGTGGATGAGCTGCTCGCGGTTCGTCGTCGGCCCGATGATCGTCGCCTCGCTGAGCGCCTGAACGATGCGACGGGCGGCGATGCGGCGAGTGGGGCCGTGGGCGATGACCTTTGCGACCATCGAGTCGTAGTACGGGCTCACCACCGATCCGTTCTCGATCCCGCTGTCGATGCGGACGCCCTCGATGGTCGGGAACTCGACCGTGTGGAACGTGCCCGAGCTGGGTCGGTAGCCGTGGAACGGGTCCTCGGCGCACAGCCGCACCTCGATCGCGTGACCGTTCCGCTGAGGGTCGACAGCGGCGTGGGAGAGCGGTTCGCCGTCGGCGACCCGTAGCTGCAACTCGACGAGGTCGAGCCCGGTGATCATCTCGGTCACTGGGTGCTCGACCTGGAGGCGGGTGTTCATCTCGAGGAAGAAGAAGTTGCCGCTGCGGTCGAGCAGGAACTCCACCGTGCCCGCACCCACGTAGCCGACCGCTCGGGCGGCTGCGACGGCGGCGTTGCCCATTCTCAGGCGGAGCCCTTCGTCGACCGCGGGGGACGGCGACTCCTCGACGATCTTCTGGTGGCGGCGCTGCAGCGTGCAGTCACGCTCGAACAGCGAGACGGTGGTGCCGAGGGTGTCGGCGAACACCTGGATCTCCACATGGCGCCCGCCTTCCACGTAGCGCTCCACGAACACCGTGCCGTCGCCGAAGGCCGACAGCGCCTCGCGTTCGGCGGAGGCAACCGCGTCGTCGAGCTCGCCAGCGCTGCGCACGACGCGCATCCCGCGGCCGCCACCTCCGGCGGAGGCTTTCACCAAGGCGGGGAGGCCGATCTCGGTCAGCGTCTCGATCGTGTTGTCGGGCAGCACCGGCACACCGGCGGCACGCATCAGTTGCTTCGCGCCGATCTTGGAGCCCATCGCCGCGATGGCCGACGCGGGCGGGCCGATCCAGGCAAGGCCGGCACGGGCCACGGCCTCGGCGGCGTCGGGGCGTTCCGAC
This sequence comes from uncultured Acidimicrobiaceae bacterium, assembly GCA_963791635.1. Lineage (GTDB taxonomy): Bacteria > Actinomycetota > Acidimicrobiia > Acidimicrobiales > Ilumatobacteraceae > VFMC01. The sequence continues at coordinate 1,424,076 of CAWBTC010000005.1, read as the reverse complement.
AGGAAGCCGTACCCGGGATGGATGGCCTGGGCGCCGGTGCGTTCGGCCGCGGCGATCAGGAGCTCGACGCACAGGTACGTGTCGGCCGACGCGGTGCCGGGCAGGCGCACGGCTGCGTCAGCCTCACGCACGTATGGCGCGTCGGCGTCGGCGTCGCTGTAGACGGCGACGGTGCCGATGCCGAGCCGGCGGCACGTGCGGATGATCCGCCGCGCGATCTCGCCACGGTTGGCGATCAGCAGGCGATCGATGGGCGGCCGGCGGGTGCGTGAAGCAGTGGGACTCATGGGATCACATCCGGAACACGCCGTAGCCGCGGGTGCCCGCAGGGGCGTCGTTGTCGATGGCGCTGAGGCACATGCCCAGCACCGTGCGGGTGTCGCGCGGGTCGATGATGCCGTCGTCGTAGAGCTTGCCGCTCATGAACATGGCGAGCGACTCGCGCTCGATCTGCTCCTCGACCGCTTGGCGCATCGCTTCGTCCGCGGCCTCGTCGAACGGCTTGCCCATCGACGCCGCCGACTGGCGGGCCACGATCGACAACACACCGGCGAGCTGCTGCGGACCCATCACCGCCGTCTTCGCGTTCGGCCAGGTGAACAGGAACCGAGGACCGTACGAACGGCCGCACATGCCGTAGTTGCCGGCGCCGTAGGAGGCGGCCATGTTGATCGTCAGGTGCGGCACCCGGCTGTTGGTGACGGCGTTGATCATCTTGGCGCCGTCTTTGATGATGCCTCGGCGCTCGAACTCTTTGCCCACCATGTAGCCGGTGGTGTTCTGCAGGAACACCAAGGGTGTGTCGATCTGATTCGCGAGCTGGATGAACTGCGCGGCCTTCTCGCTCTCCTCACTGAACAGCACGCCGCGGTGGTTGGCGAGGATCCCGATCGGGTAACCGTGCAACTCTGCGAAGCCGGTGACGAGCGACGTGCCATAGAGGGGCTTGAACTCGTCGAAGTCGCTGTCGTCGACGATGCGGGCGATCACCTGTCGCGGATCGAACGGGATCTTCGGGTCGGCTGAAGGGATGCCGATCAGCTGCTCCTGGTCGTATCGCGGTGGCAGTCCAGCGCCGCGTGGGCCCGGCCCGCGCTTGCGATGGTTGAGCCTCCGGATCACCTGGCGACCGAGCCGGATGCCGTCCATCTCGTCGAGCGCGTAGTAGTCGGCGAGGCCGCTCACCCTGGCGTGCATGTCAGCGCCGCCCAGGCTCTCGTCGTCGCTCTCCTCGCCGGTGGCCATCTTCACCAGGGGTGGCCCGCCGAGGAACACCTTCGAGCGCTCCTTGATCATCACGATGTAGTCGCTCATGCCCGGCGTGTAGGCCCCGCCCGCGGTGGAGTTGCCGAAGACGACGGCGACGGTGGGGATGCCCTCGGCCGACAGCGCGGTGATGTCACGGAACGATTTGCCGCCAGGGATGAAGGTGTCGCTCTGTGACGGAAGGTCGGCACCTCCTGACTCGACGAGGTTCACGAGCGGCATCCGGTTCTCGCGTGCGATCTCCATGCCGCGCAAGGCCTTCTTCATCGTGATCGGGTTGCTCGCGCCGCCTCGCACCGTCGGGTCGTTGGCGATGATCACGCACTCGATGCCCTCCACGACACCGATGCCGAGCACCATCGCCGCGCCGAGGGGGAAGGGTGTGCCGTATGCGGCGAGCGGTGAGATCTCGAGGAACGGACTGCCCTGGTCGAGCAGTGCTTCCACGCGCTCGCGGGCGAGCATCTTGCCGCGGGTGCGATGTCGTTCCACGTAGGCAGGGCCGCCGCCACCGAGCACCTTGGCGAGCTCGGCGTCGTGCGCTGCCACGTGGGCGAGCATCGTCGCCCGGTTCTCGGCGTACGCGTCGGAGGTGATGTTCAAGGTGTCGGACAGCACTGGCACGGAGGCTCCTAGACCTGGTTCCACTGGGGCGCTCGGCGATCCGCAAATGCGGCCATGCCTTCGCGCGCTTCGTCGCTCGAGAACAGCGCCTCGCTCAGGGCCTGCATCTCGGTCCACGTGCCGGCATCGCGCAGCAGTCGCTTCGTCGCGGCAACGGCATTGGGGGCTCCGAGGAGCACGCCGTCGACGAGCGCTTGCACGGCACGCGAGACGTCAGGCGTGACGTGAGTGACCAGGCCCATCTCCCTCGCGGCGCCGGCGTCGAACGTCTCGCCGGTGAGGAACGGGGCGGCGAGCTTGCTCCATGAACAACGTTGGAGGATCGGCACGCTGATGATCGCCGGGGCGACGCCGATGCGGACCTCGGTGAACGCAAACGTGACGTCGTCGTGCACCACCACCAGATCGCAGGCGGCCATCAACCCGATGCCGCCGGCCCGCACCGGGCCATGCACTGCGGCGATCGTCGGCTGCTTCGACTCGATCAGACGTTGCATCGCGCGCACCATCGGGGTGGAATCGGCAGGGCCGGTGCTGCGCTCCTTCAGGTCGGCTCCGGAGCAGAATGCAGGAGCGGTGTGGGTGAGCACGATGGCCCGTACGTCATGCTGCTCGGCTCGGTCGAGCGCGTCGTGGAGCCCTGCCAGCAGCGCCCGCGAGAGCGTGTTGCGATTGTTCGGCGAATCGAGCGTGATGGTCGCAACCCCATGCACCACCTCGCACCGGACCACGGTCGGCGTCTGGATCGATGCGTCCCCCATGCCGGCCGACTGTACCCGTACGGTGCCCCGAGCAAGCGATGAGAGGTGAGCGTCGCTACCGACCTGAACCCGCCACCCGATCTCTCATCGACTCGCCAGACACCCCATTCGCGATGAGAGATGAGCGTCGCTGGCGACCGGATCTCTCATCGCGATGTCATGTGGGGCGGGGGGATGCGCCCGTTGCGTCGGCCGTCAGGTCACGGAGGAACGCCTCGGCCTCGGCGCGATGGCGCGTGCGCTTCATCGGTGGCAGGGCTTTGACGATGTCCCAGCGGTAGTTGGCCTTGCCGAGCCTCGGGTCGAGCACCGCCACCACCCCCCGGTCGGTCGCGGTACGGATCAACCGGCCGGTGGCCTGCGCGAGCAGCATCGATGCCCGCGGCACGTCGATCTGGGAGAACGCCGCTGCGCCCAACAGATCACGACGTGCCGACAGCAGCGGATCATCGGGGCGTGGGAACGGGATGCGGTCGATGATGACCAGGCTCAGCGTGCGGCCGGGGATGTCGACTCCCTGGAAGAACCCGGCCGTCGCAAACAGGCAGGTCTCCTCGTCCTCGCTGAACTTCTTCACCAGCGCGGTCTTGGGAAGGTCGCGTTGAGTGATGATCGGCTGTGTCACCTTGAGCCGCACCGCTGCTGCTGCTTCGTCCATCGCCTTCCAACTCGTGAACAGCGCGAGCGTGCGGCCACCGGCTGCCGTGATCAGCGCAGCGATCTCCTCGTGGGTTTCGACAGCTCGCTGTGGGGCACGTGGGTCGGGGAGGTGCAGCGCGCAGTAGAGCAGCGCGTGGTGCTCGTAGTCGAACGGGCTGCCGACGTCGATGACGTCGACCTGGGCGGCGTCGAGTCCCACCCGCGCCGCGATCGAGCTGGGCACGGTGGCGCTCGTCAGGACCGCCGTGCGACGGGCCCAGATGCCCTGCGCGAGCACGGGTCCCACATCGAGCGGTGCGATCTCGAGGCGCGGCTGCTCGGGTGAACCGCTGACGAATGCGACGTAGCCCTCACCGTGGCCGATCGCGAGATCGATCTGCTCGATCAAGCGAGTGGCCATCTGCTGGGCGCGCAGCTTGCGCTGCTTCGCGTCCTCGACATCGGTCTCGATCCGTCGCAGCGCTGCCAGGGCACTGTCGAGACGGCCCCGGGCGGTGATCAGCGCCTGCTGGATGCTGTCGGGAAGCGGCGACGACAGGCGCTGGCCCGCCTGCGGACCGATCACGTCGCGCAGCAGTTGGGCCGACTCTGCGATTGCGCCGACGATGGTCGGGTCATCGATGATGCGTCGTATTGCGGCGGCGACAGTGATGAACCGACCTGGGCCGATCTGCACACCGACGGTGTCGCTCATGATGTCCTCGAGCTGGTGCGCCTCGTCGACCACCACCACGTCGTGATCAGGCAGGATCACACCACCCGAGGCCACGTCGAGTCCGTAGAGATGAAGGTTCACCACGATCACATCGGCAGCAGCGGCGCGGGCGCGGGCGCCCTCGGCGAAGCAGGGCTGACCGAGTGGGCACTTCGTCGCGCCCGGGCACTCGTCGCTGCTGACGGTGATCGCACGAGTGGCTGCGTCGGTGGGCGACCAGTCGAGCTCGGCCAGGTCGCCGGTACGAGTCGTGCCCGCCCACGTCGCGAGTCGCTTGATCTCCGCCTTGGTGGTGTTCGCCATCTCCTCCAGCTCGAGCTGACCCTCGCCCGCCTGCGACAGCTCGCGGAATCGCTGCAGACACACGTAGTTGCTGCGCCCCTTGAGCACTGCCCACTCGAACGGGCGCCCGAGGTGCTCCTCCAGGAACGGGAGGTCCTTGCTGGCCAGTTGGTCTTGCAGTGCCTTGGTGGCGGTGGCAACGATGGTCTTCTTGCCAGCCATCAGGGCGGGCACGAGGTAGCCGAGGGTCTTGCCGGTGCCGGTGCCCGCCTCGACGATGAGGTGCCGCCCGGTCTCGATCGAACGAGCGACGGCTTCGGCCATTGTGCGCTGCCCGGGACGCTCTTCGCTGGCAGGGAGCGCGGCTGTGACCCGCTCCAACGCCTTGCGAACCTTCTCCATGGACATTCGTGCGACCGTATCCGACCATCGTCGGGATCGGACGGAACGATCCGGTCAGCCTCGGATCATGTTGACCAGATCGGTGCTCGTGATCGTCTGACCGGTCGTGGTCTGTCCACTGAGCGTCGCTGTCGTCGAGCTGCACGTCAGGTTCGTGGCACCCCGTCGGAAGTGGAAGACGAGATCGATGTCGCCATCGCCGTCGACGTCCTCGGCGTGCAGCCGCGGTTGACCCCTCGTGACGTGGACTTCCTGGGCACCGGCGAACCTCACCGTCTGGTGCAGGACGCTGGTCGCGTCGAAGGTAGGTGTGGTCAGAATCGCGACAGTGATGACACCGTTGTCGTTCGTGCAGTTGATCGACGTCGGAGCGATCCTGACGTCCACGTCCTGCGCGATGGCCAGGCTCTGGGGCTGATCGATCTCGACCACGATGGTCGTGTTGTGGACGCCGTCTTCGAAATCCTTGGTGCTCTGGAAGTCGAACTTCAGGTTCGGCCAGTCGTTGAATCCGGCGAGCACGCCGAGCGCGCCGCTTCCGTTCACGTCGACCGCCACGCTCGCATCGATCCCTCCGTCGCCGTCACAGTTCCAGTCGATCGCAGCGTTGCCGGGCCCTGTGCCTGAAGCACCGCCAGGGCAGGTGAAGCGGGTGGTGTCGGCGCCGTCTCCGATGCCAACTGGTTCGTTGAGACTGGCTTCATTGAGATCGGAGAGGTCCGCCGCGGAGAAGTCGATGCGAGCTGTCAACGGCCCGGCGCCGTCGGGATCGGTCGGCGCGATGCCGTTGATCTGAAAGGCGTAATTCATGACGCTGATGTAGTTCGGCTTGAAGTTGTTTGCACTCTCGTTGCCCCCGTGTTGGAGGTTGAGGTTGTGGCCGAACTCGTGCATCAAGGTTCCGGCCTGCTGCTGGATGGTGCCAACCGTCCGGTCGTCTTGACCATCTCCGTCGGGATCGGCTGCCGGTGAATTGCCGTTCGCGATGAACTGGACATCATCGCCTGCCGCTGAGGTGTTGCAGACGAGATTCGGCCCGGTGAAGACGAACTCGGAGCCCGAGACGTCATCGCTTGCGGTAGCGGTGTTCAACACCCTGTTCGGCCCTGGGCCGATGCAGCTCGTGTTCCACTCTCCGAGGGTCACCACGTGGTCGTTGCCGGGGAGCTCTGCGCAGCCGGAGCTCGCGGTCGTCGCCCCTTGTCGATGGGCGAAGATCGCGTAGTGATAGGCGAAGCGGCGCGGATTGGCTGGCCCGAAGAACGCAGGGTTCGACTTCACTGCGTCATAGGCTGCATCGCCGAAACCACACCCCACCGACATGAAGTACTGGTGCGGCACCGCGTCGTCGACGTCCACGTGCAACGCAATCCCGTTGATCCCATTCGGGTTCGCAACCGGGGCCGCAGCGAACGCGGCCACGACCGCTTGCACGGCTGCTGCCTTCGGCTGGTGGGAATGGGCAACGCCTGCCGGGCAGTCGCCCCCTGCGACAGCGCACTGCATGAAGTCGATCTCGAGGAAGATGTCCTTGTGCCGTGGGTTCGCTCCGAGGGCCGGGAGGTCGAGGTCGATCACGCCATCGCCGTTGGCATCGACGCCGGATTGCTCCCAATCGTCCCAGAGTCCATCTCCGTCTTCATCGGACTCGACCCGCACCACGGCGACGAGGTCGTTGAAATCCTGGTCTCCACCGTTCTCGGTGTCCTCCCATGACATCTCGTAGGCCTTGCCTGCGACGAGCGTGGTCGTCCTCACGTGATCGAAGCCGTCTGTGTTGTTGGCAGGGTTGCTCGACCACACGAACTCGCATTGATCATCGCTCATCGTCTGCGCACACATCTGGAACTCGAACGTGGTGTTCGCCGCAAAGCCCTCGATGGCCGAAGTGGCGGCGTTTGCGTCGAGATCGACGCGGCATCCACGCTGCGACAGCTTCTCACTGAGGATCCGCACGCCGCTGAGGCCATCGGCAGGTTGGAGCTGGCAGCCGGTCGTGGCAACGCCGGCGGCGGGGGAGCTGACGGCAAGCGTGTTGCTGAACAGCGCGTCCGCTCCGATGAGCTCGATCGTCACACGCCCAGCGACGAGCGACGTCAAGTCGGCAGCAGCTGCAGGAGCGACTCGACCGAGACCGGGGGAGAGACCCGGTGTCCACCCCACGTTGCTGGCGATCAGGACACAACCGAGCACGATCCCGACTCTCGCGAACCTTCTCATGACGTGCACCCCTTCGGCGATCATGTGCGATCTCCACCGGGCGATGACGATCGCACCATCTGGCGTTCGACATCCCCAAATCGGACGAGTGCAATCCGCCGGCAACGGCTCTCGCGCTCGCCCACCGTCGAACGGAGCAGGCTCTGATGAACGTACGCCTGGTGCCCCCCTCGGTCAAGTGGGCCGGAGCGATCGATGTCAGTTGTTGACGAGGGCGAGGGCGGCGTCGAGCTCGGCGGTGTCGAACTCGGGCCAGGTCTTGTCGGTGAAGTACACCCGCGTGCCCGCGATCTGCCACAGCATGAAGTTCGAGATCCTCAGCTCGCCTGATGTGCGCACCAGCACGTCCACCGGCGGCAGCGTCGGAACATACAGGTGCTGGCTGATGCTGGCCTCGCTGATCGTCTCGCCCGCACGACGGGCTCCCTCGGCGGCGTGCACGAGCTCGGCCCGGCTGCCGTAGTCGAACGCCACCGTCAGCACCATGCCCGTGTTGTGCCGGGTGTCGTGAATGGCCTTGCTGATCGCCTTCTGCACGTACTTGGGAGTGCGGGCTTCAGGACTGTCGAACGGGCGTCCCATCCATTCGATTCGAACGTTCAGCTCGTTCAGTTCGGCAACCCGCCCGAACAGCTTCTTGTGCAGCCCGAGGATGTGGCGAACTTCGATCCGCGGGCGCACCCAGTTCTCGGTCGAGAAGCCGAACACGGTGAGCCAACCGACGTTGCGGGTCACCGCAACGCGTACCAACGAGGCGAGGTTCTCCTCGCCCTCGGTGTGCCCGGCGGTGCGGGGTAGACCGCGGCGGCGGGCCCAACGGCCGTTGCCGTCCATGATGCAGGCGACATGCATCAGGCGCAGGCCATCGGCATCGTTCACCGCGGTGGGGGAGACGGAGGCTGAGCTGATCTGGCCACGATAACCCGCACACCCATCTCGGCGGCGGCTGGCCGAACGACGTGTGACCCTTGTGACGACGGTGTACGTGACGGATGCATCGGCCGTGGGAGAATGGGGCACATGTCCGCCCGTGCGATCACCCCCGACGAGCAGCTCGGGCTGCAGCACGTCATGGTCGTGGGTGGCACCGTGGCCGAGTGGGGCGAGCTGGCCGAAGTCCAATGGCAGCACCGCATTCGGGTGCTCGGCTCGCTGGCCGGGTCTGCCGGCGCCCGCTGGCTCACCCTGCGGCCGTTCGAACGCGGCGAGGGGGCCGACAGCGCTCGTCCGGTGCATCACGATGTGGTGGAGCTCGACGACTGCACGGTGATCGTCGATCCGACACCCGACGGCCGCGAGCGCCTCGTGGTGGCCCTGCGCAAGCTTGCCGAGAGCGACCAGCTCAGCGAGCCGGCCGTTGCGGCCGCGTTGTTGTCGCCGGCCGCCACCGAACCCGACCTGGTGTTATTGCTCGGCACCTCCGATCGGCTGCCCAACTCGCTCGTGTGGGAACTGGCCTACGCCGAGATGGTGTACGTGCCGGTGGCGTGGGCAGACCTCCAGGAGGCTCATCTGGCCGAGGCCATCGAGGCCTATCGTCGTCGTCACCGTCGCTTCGGTGGGCTCGACTAGGCGCGCCGGGTGGCCAGCCCTCTCTATCGTGACACCGCTGTCGTGCTGCGCACCTACAAGCTCGGTGAGGCCGACCGCATCATCGTGATGCTCACCGAGCACCACGGCAAGGTGCGCGCCGTCGCCAAGGGTGTGCGCAAGACGATGTCGAAGTTCGGCGCCCGGCTCGAGCCGTTGAGCCATGTGCGACTGCTGCTGTACACGGGTCGTGAGCTCGACATCGTGAGCCAGGCCGAGTCGGTCGAGACGCTCGCGCCGCTGGTGGGCGACCTCGACCATCTCACGAACGGCCTCGCCATCGTCGAGGCCGTCGATCAGATGACGATGGATCGTGAACCTGCACCGCACATCTACCGGATGCTCGTCGGTGCGTTGCGCACCGTGGCCGAGCGTTCCGGTCCGCTGGTGGTGCCGTCGTTCTACTGGAAGTTGCTCGCCTCCGAAGGCGTGAGTCCGCAGCTCGACGAGTGTGTGCGCTGCGGTGAGACCGAACCACTCGTGGCATTCGATGTCGCCGAGGGAGGGGTGCTGTGCCGCTCGTGCCGCACCGGCGCACCGATCTCGGCCGACGCGCTCGCAGTGACGCGGATGATCCTCGGCGGCCGAATGAACGAAGCGCTCGATCTGCCGGCCTCACCGATCACCCACGAGGTGGCGGGTCACGCCAATCGTGCGCTCGAACATCATCTGGAGCGCCGTCTGCGGACCGTGGCGATGTTCGAGGCCCACTGACGATCTCCTTGGGGCGGGCCCTGATCAGGTGGTCGGTGACCCGAATCGACCATGGTCGAAGTCGACCATTGCCTGACGCAGCTCGGCTTGGGTGTTCATCACGAACGGTCCGTAGCGGGCGACGGGTTCGTGCAGCGGCTGCCCGGTCAGGACGATCACCTCGCTCCGTCCGGCGACACCGGTGACGGTCAACTCGGTGCCGTCGATCACGGCCAGCACGCCCTCGGCGATCTCGGTGTCGCCCACGCGAGCAGCGCCGGTCATCGGGTAGACGAGCACCGTGTGGTCCGTTGCCAACGTTGTGGTCGCAGAGGCGCCTGCATCCAGGGTGAGGTGGGCGTATGCGATCGGGGTGTGCGTTGAACCGGGTCCGCTGAGGTCGAACAGATCACCCGCGATCACACGGATCTCGGCACCGGACTCCGATCGACGGGCGACGTGGTCAGCGGTGATGTCCTGGTATGCGGGTTCGATCATCTTCTGCTGCGCCGGCAGGTTCACCCACAGTTGGAGGCCGTGCATGCTGCCGCCGTCACGCTGGGCTGCAGCCGATGGGCCTTCCTGGTGCAGGACGCCTGCGCCGGCGGTCATCCACTGGGTGTCGCCCGGGCGGAGGAACCCGTGGTTGCCCATCGAATCCCGGTGTTCGGCCTCGCCGTCGAGGAGGTAGGTGACGGTCTCGAACCCACGATGTGGGTGCCATGGAGTGCCCTTCCCCTCGCCGGGTTCGAAGCTCGTCGGACCCATGTGGTCGAACAGCAGGAACGGGTCGAGAAACGACAGCGACGTGGTGGGGAAGGGGCGTCGGACGACGAATCCGTCGCCTTCGACGGCGCGCTGTGCGGGGACGAGTCGGCGGACCGTGGCCGTGGTGGCCGTGGTGGCCGTGGTGGCCGTGGTGGCCGTGGTGGGGGTGGATGGTTGGTTGTTGCGCTCACGAGATCCTCCCTGATCATTGACTGCACAACAATTGTCAACGATGAAGTATTCCCGGCGGCGTCAGCAGTCGTCGTAGAGGTATCCCGGATTCGAGCCACTGCGCATGCCGTAGACGGTGACGTCGGCCGGATCTGGGACGGTCGACGTGTACGTCTCGCCGTCGAACGTGCCGAAGAAGTCGCCGCTCGACTGGAGCACGAGCGTTGCTCCACCGGAGTCGCCGAAACCCTGCGAGTAGCACCCGCCGGCATTGGCCGTCATGGCATCGGGGAAGTCCGACCAGCGCGCGCCCAAGGGCAGTCCCTGGACGGTGGACAGCACCGGTTCGACGGGGTCCTCGGCGCTGAAGTAGTCGTAGCCGACGAACTGCAGTTCTTCGACCGATGGTCCGCCGAAGGAGATGCAGAAGCCGTTGTCGAAGCACGCCCTACGCAGGAACGGGAAGTCGAAGATCGACTCGTCGGCTTCGTTGATGAAGTTGCCTGACTCGTCGGGGGTTGGGAAGGTGGACGAGGCGTCGGTGCCGGGTGCCCCCAGCAGCGGCACGAGCACGTCGAGCGCAGCCTGCGCACCAGTGCCGAACGCCACTGGCCCGATCGCAGTGCCGGACAACTGGAGGTCGGCGACGGTGAGCGGCGCCACCGTCGTGGTCGGAACAGCCGTCGTCGTGGGCGCGGTCGTGGTCGCAGGCGATGTCGTGGCGGTCGTGACCACCGTCGTCGTGGTGGGCGCGTCGGTCGTGACGAGCACCGTGTCGGCGACGGACGTGGCCGACGTGCTGGCGGCGATCGACTCGTCGTCGCCTCCTCCGCAGGCCGTGAGGATGGCGGCGACCGCGATCGTCATCGTCATCGTCATGCTGGTCGTTCGCTTCATGTGGTCCTCCTCCGTATGCCCTGCGACATCCCACATGATGCAACGGTCGTGTCGGTCGCTGACGTCATGGTCACTCGGCTCGAGTCTTCCCTTTTCCATCGGCAGGGAATCGCCCGTCCTGGAGCTGGTGTCGGGCCGTAGCCTGTGGGCCGTGCCAGCGACCGACCTCGATCAGATCGTCAACCTCTGCAAGCGCCGCGGCTTCGTGTACCCGTCTGCGGAGATCTACGGCGGCTTCCGGTCGAGCTACGACTACGGCCCGCTTGGCTCGCTCATGCTGCGCAACGTGCGCGAGGCGTGGGTGCGCACGATGGTGCAACAGCGCGACGACGTCGTGCTGATCGACGCCGCGATCCTCGGTCCTCCGGCCGTGTTCGAGGCCAGCGGCCACCTCGCCAACTTCAGCGACCCGCTGGTCGACTGCACCAAGTGCAAGCAGCGCTTCCGCGAGGACCACCTCATCGACGCAGACACCTGCCCGAACTGTGGCGCCAAGGGCTCCTTCACCGAGTCGCGTGCCTTCAACCTGATGTTCAAGACCCAGGCCGGTCCAGTAGAGGGCTCGGGCACCGAGGTCTACATGCGTCCAGAGACCGCGCAGGGCATGTTCGTCAACTTCGTGAACGTCCTGCAGACGAGCCGCAAGAAGCCGCCGTTCGGCATCGCTCAGGTGGGCAAGAGCTTCCGCAACGAGATCACACCCGGCAACTTCATCTTCCGCACCCGCGAGTTCGAACAGATGGAATGCGAGTTCTTCGTGCCTCCGGCGGACAGCGCACAGTGGTACGAGTACTGGTGCAACGCGAGGTTCAACTGGTACGTCGACCTGGGCATCCCGGCCGAGATGCTGCGCCTTCGCGCCCACGACGAGGACGAGCTCAGCCACTACTCCACCGGCACCAGCGACGTCGAGTTCATGTATCCGTGGGGCTGGGGCGAGCTCGAGGGCATCGCCCAGCGCACCGACTTCGACCTCAAGCAACACGCTCAGCACTCGGGCGAGAAGCTCGACTTCTTCGACCAGGCGACGAACGAGCGCTACGTGCCGTACGTGATCGAGCCGGCTGGCGGTGTGAACCGCGCCATGGCAGCGTTCCTGTTGGCCGCCTACGACGAGGACGTCATCAATGACGAGCCCCGCCAGGTGCTGCGCCTGCACTCGCGCCTTGCCCCGTACAAGGTGGCCGTGCTGCCGCTGAGCAAGAAGGACACGCTCACCCCGCTGGCGAAGCAGGTGTACGCCATCCTGGCCGATCGCTACATGGTCGACTACGACGAGACGCAGGCGATCGGTCGCCGATACCGCCGCCAGGACGAGATCGGCACACCGCTGTGCGTCACGGTCGACTTCGACTCGCTCGAAGACGGTGCTGTCACCATCCGCGAGCGCGACACCACCAATCAGGTCCGCGTCCCCGTCGCGGATCTCGAAACCGAGATCCGCGCCCGCCTCGGCTTCTGACCGATCGGGCAGCCGCCACTGCGTGGCCCACTCGACGGGTACGTCCTGACCCGGCGTCAGGGGTGATCGGCGAACCAGGCCGACGAGACCTTCTTCGGGACGCACATCGCCCAGGCTTCGACCAACAGTTCTTCGAGCTCCTCGCGATCCAACGCGTCCATCGACGCTTCGATCCAGTGGTATCGCATGTCGCCCGCTGCCGGCAGCCGGAAGGTGACCGGATCAGATGCCACGAGGGCTTCGCGCTCTTCTTTGGGGAAGCCAAAGCCGAGCACCGTCTGGTCGCGCGACAACGCAGCGAACACGATCCGTCCGACCCGGTACTTCACCCGGTCGCGTACGAGCGCCTCGTACGCACGCGGAAGCCTCAGCGCGATCTCGCGTACTTCGTCTCCGGTGACGGCCATGTCGACATCGTCCATCGAATCGGTCGGTCCTGTCGATCGAGATCAAGGAAATCGATCACCCGGTGAGCGGGAGGCGCACCTCGAAGGTGGTGCCCTCGCCCACCTCGCTGCTGACGCTGACGCGGCCGCTCATCGCTTCCACCAACTGCTTCACGATCGCCAGGCCGAGGCCGCTCGAGCTCTCGTGCCGTGCCGGACGGCGGCGAGTGACGTACAGGCGTTCGAACACGTGCGGAAGATCGACCGGATCGATGCCCTGACCGTCGTCGGCCACTGTCATCACCGCCCACGAGCCGTCCGCCGACGTGCGCACCACCACACCGGACGCTGCGTACTTCATCGCGTTCTCGATCAGGTTCGCTGCGACCTGACCCAGCCGGTCGTGATCGGCCAGCACCGACAGGGGAGTACCGCGCGTCGAGCGCCCGGATCATCAGTCCGCGATCGGCGGCGTCGGGCTCGAACCCTTCGACGGCAACAGCGGCCAGTTGTCCGAGGTCGACCCGTTCGAGCTGCAGGGAGAAGGTCGCCGCCTGGAGCTTGGCGAGGTCGAGCAGGTCGGCCACCAGACGTTCGAGGCGGCGAGCCTCGGACGTGATCACCCCCGCCGCTCGACGGGGATCGCCCGCACCGTCGGAGATCGCCTCGGCATAGCCGCGAATCGACGTGAGCGGGGTGCGCAGGTCATGGCTCACCGACAGGAGGAACTGCTGCTCGAGTGCCCGTGATCGCTCGAGGGTCTCGGCCATCTCGTTGACGTGTCGTGACAGGTCGACGAGCTCGTCGCCCGATCGACCCGACGGCGTGGGGAGCCGGGTGTCGAGCTCGCCAGCAGCGATGCGCGTGGTTGCCGCCGTGGCGGCACGGATCGGCCTGGTGACTCGCCGGCCGACGATGATGGCGGCGAGGAGACCGAGCAGAGCAGACGCGATCGCGGCGAGCACGAAGTACCGGGCCGCCGGGCCGAGCCCGGCATTGGCCTGCTGTGACAGCACGATCACGCCCGTGCGGTCCCGTGGCAGGTCGAGTGGCGCCGCCGCGAACACGAGGTCGCCGTCGTTGCCGCTGGTGAGCGCACCGTCCTGCAACGCTGCGATGTCGAGCATCGAGCCGTCGACACCCTCGGGGAGTTCGTCAGCGTTGAAACCGCCATCGGGTGTGATGCCGAGCACGGCGAAGCCATCGAGGTCGACCACGCGGCGAAGCAGCGTCAGGTTGCGCAGCCGTTGCTGGAGCTCGTCCTCGGTGAGCTCATCGCCGTCCGACTCGTCGAAGAACAGCGCCAGGTTCGCCGCCGTGTTGAACGCTTGGGTGCGGAGGTCGTCCTCGGTGTCGGCACGCGCCCGAACATTGGCCAGTACGAGCGTGCCGAGCCCGGCGATGATCAGCGTGGCGGCCACGAGCCCGACCATGAGCACCACGAGTCGGCGTGTCATCGGCGACCCTCGTGTGGCACGCAATGGAGCCTAGGGCGGGCACACCGACCGAGGGTGACGCCGAGGTGTCCGCCCCGTCGCGCGCAGAGCCCGATGTGGTGCTCGGCTACCTCAGCCGAGTCGGTAGCCGATGCCCCACACGGTCGCGAGGGGGAGGTCGTCGCCGACCTTCTTGCGGAGCTGACGGATGTGAACGTCGACGGTGCGGTCGTCGCCGTACCAGTCGATGCCCCACACCCCGTCGAGCAGTTGCTGACGCGACAGGGCGATGCCCTGATTGCGGGCGAGGTGGGCGAGGAGGTCGAACTCCTTCGTCGCCAGGCCAACCGGTCCGGCAGCCGTGCGCACCTCGCGGCGACTCACGTCGATCACGATGCCGTCGCCGATTTCGAACGTGGTCTGCTCGCCCGAAGGCGCGGCAGCGATGCCCCGGCGCAGGATCGCCTTCACGCGGGCGACGAGCTCGCGAGGTGAGAACGGCTTGGTGACGTAGTCGTCGGCGCCGAGCTCGAGGCCGAGCACCCGGTCGATCTCGCCGTCGCGTGCGGTGAGGAACAGCACGGGGAGTGCAGCGGTCGCCGGCGTGGAGCGAATCCGTCGGCAGACCTCGAAACCGTCGATGTCGGGCAGACCGACGTCGAGCACGCAGAGCACCGGCCGGTGCTGTGCGATCAGCTCGAGCCCGCGCTCGCCACCTGCTGCTTGCAGGACGCGGAAGCCTGCTTCGCGGAGGTAGAGATCGACGAGATCGGCGATGTTCGCATCGTCTTCGACGATCACGATCGCACGTTCGTCCTTGCTGGTCGTTGCCGACGAGTCGCCCAGGTTCGCCACGTGGGACATGGTGCCACGCTGGTACCGTGCCGACGTCGATCCCCGAGCGTGGGGTGACGTACCGACGCATCGAATCAAGGAGCCCCGGCTTGGCCGACATCTCTGACATCGGGCGCCTGACCCGTCAGGCGATTCCGAGGCGATGACCACCTACCTCGACAAGATCTTGGCGCGCCACCGTCGGGCGGCGGCACTCGACGACCGTCCGCTCGACGATCTGATCGAGATCGCGCGCGACCTGGCACCGGCGCGTGGCTTCGCAGCTGCGCTGCGAGCGGGCGAGGGTCTGCAGGTGGTCAGCGAGATCAAGCGCCGGTCGCCCTCCAAGGGAGATCTCAACGTCGCGCTCGATCCGGCCAACTGGGCGGCGATGTACGAGCGAGGCGGCGCAACCTGCCTCAGTGTGCTGACCGAGGAGGAGGCCTTCGGTGGCTCGGTGGCCGATCTCCAGGCGGCCCGCGCTGGATGCTCGTTGCCGGTGCTGCGCAAGGACTTCACTGTCTCTGCCCGCGACGTGTGCGATGCGCGGTTGATGGGCGCCGACTGCGTGCTGCTCATCGCGGCTGCCTTGACGATCGAGGAGCTCGTGGCGTTCCACGCCCTCGCGGTCTCGATCGGTCTCGACGCATTGGTGGAGATCCACGACGAGCACGAACTGGAGGCGGCGCTCGCCGCCGACGCGACGCTCATCGGCGTGAACCAGCGCGACCTGGTGACGTTCCAGGTGGATCACGAGCGTGCGGTCCGGATGGCCAAGGTGATCCCCGACCACACGGTGAAGGTGGCAGAGAGCGGCGTACGTGGCGCCGACGACGCAGCAGCGCTCCGCGACGCCGGGTACCACGCGGTGCTGGTGGGCGAGACGTTGGTCACGAGTGCCGATCCGGCCGCCACGATCCGGCTGCTCCGCGGTCGCCGTTGACCATCGGTCGGCCTGCACGTGGCAGGCGTTCGACCCGCCTCGACCGGCGTTGACGGACGTCACGCCAGGGCGGGCCCGAATCTGCCGGAACGAATCCTCGTCCGAGCAGGCGCGAGGGCTACCGTAACCCCCGCATGTTCGTGAAGATCTGCGGGATCACCAATGAAGACGATGCGCTCTTCGCTGTGGCGATGGGCGCCGACGCCGTGGGGTTCGTCTTCGCCCCATCCACTCGTCAGGTGGCCGCGCAGCAGGTGTACGACATCACCCGTCGACTGCCGCCGGAGATCCTCACCGTGGGCGTCTTCCGCGACGAGCACCCCGACCGCGTGATCGACACCGTGCACCGTGCCGGCCTGAAGGCCGCCCAGCTGCACGGGTTCGAGTCGCCGGAGATGGTCATCGACGTCGCAGCCCAGATTCGTTGGGTGATCAAGGCCGTCGTGGCCGGGAGCCGTGACGCTGCCCGGGCTGATCAGTTCGGCACCGACATGATCCTCGTCGATGCTCCATCGCCGGGTTCTGGCCACGTGTTCGACTGGTCGCTGCTGGCGGATCTCCCCGAAGGCCCTCGCTACATCCTCGCCGGAGGCCTCGACCCCGACAACGTCGGCCTAGCCGTGTCGACGGCGAACCCGTGGGGTGTCGACGTGTCGAGCGGGGTGGAGCGAAGCCCGGGTCGCAAGGACCCGTTGAAGGTGAAGGCCTTCGTGGAACGGGCTCGTGCCGCGGCGCCGGAACGTCATGTCGGTCCCGATGAATTGCCGTACGACTGGGCCGACGAACTCTGACATCCTGCGGTTCGTGCTGGACGTGTGCCGCCGAGCCGATCTTCCCCCCAACGATGACATCCCTGGAGATGACATGACCCTCATGGCTGAACCTTCGTCCACCGGCCGCTTCGGCGAGTTCGGAGGCCGTTTCGTGCCCGAGACGCTGGTGCCTGCGTGCCAAGAACTCGAGGTCGCGTTCCGTGAGGCCTGGGCTGATCCTTCGTTCCGACTCGAGTTGCACGAGACACTTCGCGACTATGCCGGGCGCCCGTCGATCATCACCGAGTGCAAGAACCTCGGCCGCGAGCTCGGCATCACGCTCGTGCTCAAGCGTGAGGATCTGAACCACACCGGTTCGCACAAGATCAACAACGTGCTCGGCCAGACGCTCCTGGCCAAGCGGATGGGCAAGAAGCGCATCGTGGCCGAGACGGGCGCCGGCCAACACGGCGTGGCCAGCGCAACCGCCGCAGCGCTGATGGGCTTGGAGTGCAAGGTGTACATGGGCGCCGTCGATGTGGCGCGCCAGGAACTCAACGTCTTCCGAATGAAGCTCTTGGGGTCGGAGGTGGAGGCCGTCGAGAGCGGCAGTCGCACCCTGAAAGATGCGGTGAACGAAGCAATGCGAGATTGGGTCGCCACGGTGGAGACCACCCACTACTGCCTCGGATCGGTGATGGGGCCGCACCCGTACCCGTGGATGGTGCGTGAGTTCCACCGGGTGATCGGTGACGAAGCGCGTGAGCAGATGCGTGCCGTCTACGGCGGCGATCCTGACGTGGTGGTGGCATGCGTCGGCGGCGGCTCGAACGCGATGGGCATCTTCAGCGGCTTCGTCGACACCGACGCCCGACTCGTGGGCGTGGAACCCGCCGGTGGCGCGGCCGTCGGCCGTGGCGTGCCGGGCGTGGTGCACGGCATGCGCAGCTACCTGATGCAGGACGAGTACGGCCAGGTGCAGGAGGCCCACTCGATCTCGGCTGGTCTCGACTACCCAGGCGTGGGGCCCGAGCACTCGTACCTGGCATCGATCGGCCGGGCCGAGTACCCGGCCGTCACCGACGCAGAGGTGATCGAGGGGTTCAAGATGCTTGCTCGTGCCGAGGGCATCATCCCTGCGCTCGAGTGCGCACATGCGTTGGCCTGGATTGCTCGCGAGGCCCACAGCTTCCAGGGCAAGACCGTGTTGATGAACCTGTCGGGTCGTGGCGACAAGGACGTGGCCCAGATGATGGAGATCTTGAAGTGAGCGACGGCGTGGCCGCCCGCACCGCGTTCGGACAGATGGAGCAGAGCTTTCGCGACAAGCGCGCCGCCGGCCGCAAGCTGCTCGTGCCCTACATCACTGGTGGCCTGCCGGGCTGGGAGGATGCCGTGCGCGCCGCCGTCGCCGCAGGGGCAGACGCGATCGAGATCGGCATCCCGTTCAGCGATCCGGTGATGGACGGCCCGGTGATCCAGGAAGCGTCGCAGAAGGCGCTCGACGCGGGCGCCAACCCTGTGTCGATCCTCGACCAGGCACGCGAACTCGACGTCGACATCCCGCTTGCAGTGATGTGCTACTACAACACGGTCCACCACACGGGTCACCACCGCTTCGCCGAGCAGCTCGTGGCCGCCGGCGTCTGTGCGGCGATCGTCCCGGACCTGCCCCTCGAAGAGGCCGGCCCATGGTGTGAGGCGGCCGATGCCTCCGCGATCGAGACCGTGATGCTGGCCGCGCCGACAGCCCCGGACGAGCGGCTGCCGCGGGTGTGTGCGCGAGCGCGTGGCTTCGTGTACTCGGTGGGCCTGCTCGGTGTGACGGGGGAGCGCACCGCGCTCGCCGCCACCGCGACGGCCCTGGCCAAACGGTTGAAGGCGATCACCGATGTGCCCGTGATCGTGGGCGTCGGTGTCTCGAACGCTGCCCAGGCACGTGAAGCGGTGCAGGTGGCCGATGGTGTGGTGCAGGGTGCATCCGTGGTGCGTCGGCTGCTCGCGGGCGGAGCCGATGCCGTCGGCGAGTACGTCGCCGAGGTGCGTGCCGCGATCGACGCCGGTTGAACCCTGGTGAGCCATCGCCGCGCATCGGAGTCGCCGCAGGTCAGTGGCATCACCTACCCACCTTGGTCGAGTTGAGCACTAAAAATGGCATCCACACATCGGATGACTCCGTAGACAATCATGAGCCGCCGACGAGGCGGATCGTGAACCCCCAAGGAGTCCCCACCATGATCACGAGCAAGTCGATCACCCGAAAGATCTTCGCTGCAGGTCTCGCATCGAGCCTGCTCGTCCTCGCCGCTTGCGGTGACGACGAGGAGAGCACCGAAGCAACCACTGCAGCGACAACAGATGCCACGACCCCGGTCACCGATGTGCCCGCCGCCGATGGTGACATCGTCGCCGTGGCCAGCGCCAACCCGAACTTCTCCACCCTGGTCGCCGCCGTCGGCGCTGCTGGTCTTGTCGAGACGCTGCAGGGCGCCGGACCGTTCACGGTGTTCGCCCCGACCAACGATGCCTTCGCGGCGCTGCCCGCCGGCCTCGTCGACGCCCTCCTCCTGCCGGAGAACAAGGATGCACTCACCCAGATCCTCACCTACCACGTGGTTTCCGGAAAGGTGCTCGCTGCTGACGTCGTCGCGGGCGACGTTCCCACCGTGCAGGGCACGAACATCACCATCACCACCGATG
Organism: uncultured Acidimicrobiaceae bacterium; assembly: GCA_963791635.1. Taxonomy (GTDB): domain Bacteria; phylum Actinomycetota; class Acidimicrobiia; order Acidimicrobiales; family Ilumatobacteraceae; genus VFMC01. The sequence goes on along the minus strand of CAWBTC010000005.1, from coordinate 1,404,514 downwards.
GCGGCGTGAAGATCTTCGATGCGAACGTCGTGCAGACCGACGTGATGGCCACCAACGGCGTGATCCACGTGATCGACCAGGTGCTGGTGCCGGACGGCCTCGATGTCGCGGCGCTGCTCGGCTGATCGCCGATTCCCCCCAGATCAACACGACAGACCGTCATCAGAGACCTCCTCTCAGAGGTACGAGGGCCCTTCCGGGGCCCTCGTGCCGCGTCTGGGGTGCGATTGCTCCGAGGGGTGGATGATCCCCGTTCTCAATAGCCGCACCTGACAGACTGTCGGGATGGGAGAGGGCGTGCGAGGCGCAGGGGATCCGCGGCGCGACACGAGTTGTGATCTGTGCGAGGCAGCGCGCCTCACCGACTGGTACTACGAAGACGATGTGTGCTGGATCGCCGAGTGCGAAGCCTGCTTCGTGCCGATGGTGGTCTGGAAACAACACGACCCGAACCCCCCTCAGGAGATCCGGGCCGTGTTGTTTGAGTGTCTGTCAGACGTTGCCGGTCGAGTCCTCGCGAGCGAGTTCTGGATCGACGATCATCTCCGCAGTATCCCGGACCACTACCACGCTCACGCGAGACGGCGGCCGAGTCGAGTGTGAACTCTTACTGGACGCGACGGACGGAAATGCCGTTCTTCATGTTGTCTCCTTGATGTCGGCGTAACGCCCGAATTGGGGGTGCGCCGAGGCAGTTCCGGGTTACCGAAGCTGCGCCGAATCACTCACTCATCGAACGCTGATGCGAACAGTAGCACCGAGCGTGGTCGCTCTTGCAAGGAACCTGACGAAGATTCTGGTTGCTGTTGTGCGTCAGTCGCGTTGCGGAATCGGCACGCAGCGTGACCAACACGACCTGATTTCGGGCGAATCGGCGACTACTCTGCGACCCATGCTCACTGAGGGTCACCCTGCTCCCGAGGTCACGCTCACCAACCACAACGGTGAGAGTGTTGATCTCGCCACGCTGCGTGGGTCGAACGTGCTCGTCTACTTCTATCCGAAGGCTGACACCCCTGGCTGCACACAACAGGCATGCCTGCTCCGCGATGTTCGCCCCGAGCTCGGTGACACGGTGGTGCTCGGGATCAGCCCGGACAGGGTTCAGGCGCTGGCGAAGTTCCACACCAAGTACGGCCTGAACTTCGATCTGCTGAGCGACGTCGACCACGTCGTGGCTGAGGCCTACGACGTGTGGCAGGAGAAGAAGAACTACGGCAAGACCTACATGGGCATCGTTCGCTCGGCGTTCCTGGTCGGCCCCGACGGCATACTGCGCAACGTCTGGTACAAGATCAGCCCGAAGGACACCCCGATCAAGCTGCTCGCCGCGCTGGGTCTGTCGTGAGGGAGATTCCTGCCCTGCCGCTGCCGGCAGATCTGCTGCCGCATCGCCCGCCGTTCCTGTTCGTCGACGAAGTGCTCACGATCGAGCCGGGGCAGTCGGCCAGCGGCCGATGGACCCTCACCGGTGACGAGTGGTTCTTCGCCGGGCACTTCCCGGGACGACCCACGCTGCCAGGCGTGCTGATGTGCGAGGCGATCGCCCAGATCGGCGCGATCGCGGTGCTCGCCGATGCGCGCTTCGCCGGCAAGCTGCCGCTGTTCGGAGGACTCGACGGCGCCCGTTTTCGCCGCCAGGTGAGCCCCGGTGACACCCTGACGCTCGAGGTGCAGCTCGGACGGATGTCGGCCCGGGCCGGCAAGGGAACCGGCCGTGCATTGCTGGGCGACAAGGTGGCCTGCGAGTGCGAGCTGATGTTCGTGCTCGTCGACGCCTGAGAACGCTCAGGCGATCAGCCTGATCAGGCGGCGCTGAGCCAATAGGGAGCTGCCACCAAGGTGCAGTGCGGGCATGGACGTGCTTGGTGTACGAGGTGGGCGGGCGAGACGAGTCCGTGCACGGCGGCGACGTACTCGAACATCATCGGGTCGTCGCATGCGGCACCGAGAAAGGTCTCGACCAGTTCGATCAATCCGCCATTTTCGGGGCAGTCGATCCGGGTGTGGGCCACCTCGGGGTGGTCCACGTCGAAGAAGACATCGTGGGTGGACGTCGGCCGAGCGACGGCAGCGGCGGGACGGAGGGTGCGGGTGCGGAAGGTGAGTGCCATACCGCCATCATGCGATGGGGGTGTGACACGGCACCGCGCTCAGACCCCTGGGCCGAGGATCACGGTGCCGTTGTGGCCACCGAAGCCGAAGTTGTTCGACATGACCGGCCCGGGCTCCCACGTCCGAGGCTCGCCGGTGACCAGGTCGATCGGCTCATCGAGCACCTCTGTTGTGTTCGCAGTGGCGGGGATGAGACGGTGCTCGATCGACAGCAGCGCTGCGATCGCCTCGAGCGCGCCGGCGGCGCCGAGTGCGTGACCCGTGACGCCCTTCGTCGACGTCATCGGCGGCATCTCGTCGGCGAACACCGAGCACACTGCCGCGGCCTCGGCCGCGTCGTTGAGTGGCGTCGAGGTGCCATGCGCGTTGATCTGCGCGATGTCGGCGGGGGAGAGCCCCGCATCGGCGAGCGCGAGGTTCATGCACCGCACCGCACCTTCGCCATCTGGTGAGGGTGCCGTGATGTGGTGGGCATCGGCAGTACTGCCTGCCCCGAGCACCTCGCCGAGGATGTTCGCGCCGCGTGCGAGTGCGGCCTGCCATTCCTCGAGGACGAGCACACCGGCGCCCTCGCCCATCACGAAGCCGTCGCGCTTGGAGTCGAAGGGCATGCTCACACCGCTCGACGACAACGCCGTCATGTTGGCGAAACCGGCCACACCCGTGAGCGTGATGCACGCCTCCGCGCCTCCGGTCACCATTGCGTCGCACATGCCCCAGGCGATGAGACGTGCGGCGTACCCGATCGCATGCGTTGATGCAGCGCAAGCCGTCACGATCGTCTCGTTCGGACCCTGCAGCCCGTAGCGCATGGAGATCGAAGCGCCCGACGCATTGGCCATCAGCATCGGGATGAGGAACGGCGACACGCGCCGGTCGCCCTTTTCGAGCCGAATCTGCACCTGCTCCTCGAGCGTGTGAAGGCCACCGATGCCAGAAGCGAAGATCGTTCCGAACCGGCGAGGGTCGACCTCGGGCCGGCCGGCATGTTCGAACGCCTCGGCAGCGGCCGCCACGGCGAACTGCTCGACGCGGTCGGCACGGCGCGCTTGCTTCGGGTTGTCGAACCAAGGGAGCGGATCCCACTCGGCGATCGACGTCGTGCGACCAGTGGTGAGGCCGGCGCCGAGCAAGCCTTCCCAGAAGGCTTGCTTGCCGATGCCGCACGGGGCCACCACGCCGTAGCCGGTGATGGCCACCCGGCGGGCGCGGCCCTCCATCAGAGCTTGCCGACGACCAAGTCGAACGCTTGGCCGACGGTCTCGACGCCTTCGAGGTCTTCCTCCGGCACCTCGACACCGAACTCCTCCTCGAGTGCCATGATGAGCTCGACCAGGTCGAGGCTGTCGGCGTCGAGGTCGTCGCCGAACTTCGCCGCGGGCACGACGACGGACTCATCGACCGACAGCACCTCGACGGCGCACTTCTTGAAGCGGGCGAACAGTTCCTGATCCACGGGATCTCCTTGCTGAATCGTCCAGGAGGACGATGGGTTGTGGTGGTGGGTTGAGGCTAGTGGCCCATCCCGAGACCGCCATCGACAGGGATGACTGCTCCGGTGATGTAGGCGCCATCGGGGGAGGCGAGGAACGCCACCACCCCGGCGATCTCGTCGGGCGTGGCCATGCGGCCGAGTGGCACGGCGGCCGTGAGCTCGGCGAGACGCTTGTCTCCGAGCGCTGCGGTCATGTCGGTCTCGACCGGGCCGGGAGCGACGACGTTGATGGTGATGCTGCGTGAGCCGAGCTCACGCGGCGAGCGATCGGGCGAGGCCGACGAGGCCGGCCTTCGATGCGGCATAGTTCGCCTGTCCGGCAGAACCGAGCAGGCCGACCACCGACGACATCAGCACGATGCGACCGGAGCGAGCGCGGAGCATGCCCTGCGCGGCTCGCTTGCACACGCGGTATGCGGCAGTGAGGTTGGTGTCGATGACCGACGTGAACTGCTCTTCGCTCATGCGTAGCAGGAGGCCGTCTTTGGTGATGCCAGCGTTGGAGACGAGGACCTCGACGGCGCCGAACTGTGCCTCGACGTCGCGGAATGCAGCGTCGACGCTGTCGGCGGAGGTGACGTCGCATTGCACGCCGAACAGCCCGTCGGGTGGCGGTGACGAGTTGTAGGTGACCGCCACGTTGTCACCCATCTCGGCGAAACGGCGCGCACATGCCAATCCGATGCCACGGGCGCCGCCCGTGACCAGCACGACTCTGCTCACGCACCACCCCAGCGGAGCACTGCACTCGCGGCAGTCATGCCGGCACCGAAGCCGACGAGGAGCACGAGGTCGTCGGCCTTCACGCGGCCGGCGTCGAGACCGTGGGCGAGCGCCAACGGGATCGAGGCCGAGGAGGTGTTACCGGTCCGATCGAGCACGGTGGCGGCCTTCTCCATCGGCAGGCCGAGCCGCTCGCAAGCTGCCTGGATGATCCGGATGTTGGCCTGATGGGGGACGACCATCGTGATGTCGGCGGCGGTGACACCGGCGGCGGCCATCGCCTTGGTGGCGGAGTCGACCATGATCCGCACCGCCCGACGGAAGACTTCTTTGCCTTCCATCTGGATGTAGCCGCCGATGTCGCTGTACAAGAAGCGCTCCGCCGAACCATCGGCGTCGAGGTGCCAGCCGAGCAGCTGGCCAGGGCCGTCGCAGGCCTCGAGCATCACGGCGCCAGAGCCGTCAGCGAACAGGATTGCGGTGTTGCGATCCGTCCAGTCGGTGATCCGGGCAAGCGTGTCCGTGCCGATGCACAGGATCTTCTTCGCGCCCATTGCGATGAGGCCGTGTCCGAGCACGAGGCCGTACATGAAGCCCGAGCATGCGGCGTTGACGTCGAACGCGCCGCAGTTCAGGCCGAGCAGTGCGGCCACCCCAGGCGCGCTGGCGGGCACCACCCGATCGGGCGTGGTGGTGGCGAGGATCAGGTTGTCGATCTCGCTCGGGTCGACGCCCGACATCTCGATCGCGTTGCGACCGGCCTCGACCGACAGATCGGTGGTGGTGCCGCCCACGTGACGCTGATGGATGCCGGTCCGATCCACGATCCAGTCGTGGTCGGTCTCGAACATGCCCTCGAGGTCGCGGTTGGTGAGCACCTTCGTCGGCAGGGCGGTGCCCCATCCGGTGATGACGGCGCCACGAACGCCTTGCGGGACCGCGGGCATTCAGACCGTCCTCAGCCAAGCGATCGGTTGGCGCAGCGTCACGCGTTCACCGGACACGGCGATGTAGCTCTGCAGCACGCCGGCGAACGCCGAGTGGACCTTGGTCTCGCCGATGTGGCCGATGACGGTGCCGACATCGATGCGATGACCTTCGCCGACCCCGGCGATCGGTTCGAACACGCCCGCACCGGGGCTCACCACGAGTCGTTCGGAGGCGAACAGGTGCTCACCCTCGTGTGGCGTGGAGGCGCTGATCGGCGCGGTGCCGACGAAGTCGAGCAGCTTGTCGAGGTCCTCGGGGGTTGACACGGAAATGGTGCGGGCCGCGTCGACCGTGCGCTTGGCCATGCCGGTGAGCACGGCCCCGGGGCCGAGCTCGACGAAGTTGGTCACGCCGAGGGAGGCGAGCTCGAGCAGGCAGTGCTTCCAACGCACCGGGCTGCTCAGCTGGGCCGAGAGCAGTGACGACCAATCGGCGCCGAGGTCGTGGGCGATGGCGTCGACGTTGGAGACCACGGGCACCTCGGTGTCGCGAGGGTTTGCTTCGGCGATCGCCTTGCGGAGCCGGTCGCGCGCCGGTGCCATGAACGGCGTGTGGAAAGCGCCCGACACTTGCAACGGCATGACCTTCTTGGCGCCGAGCTCCTTGGCGTGTACTCCGGCGGCGGCGACACCCTCGGGTGATCCGGCGATCACCACTTGGCCGGGTGCGTTGAAGTTGGCGACCCACACGTCGCTGTCGGCCCTGCGACAGGCCACCTCGACGAGGTCGTCGTCGAGGCCCAGCACAGCGGCCATCGTGCCCGGGTTGTCGTGGCCGGCTTCGTGCATCGCATCGGCGCGCTCGCTCACGAGGCGAACGCCTTCGTCGAAGCCGAGGGCGCCGGTCGCCGTGAGTGCGGTGTACTCGCCGAGGCTGTGACCGGCGCAGAAACTTGGCTCCACACCGAGGCGTTCCACCGCGTCGAGCACGATCAGACTCGACACGAAGGTGGTCAGTTGGGCGTTGCGGGTGTCCTTCAGCTCGTCGGTATCGGCGTCGAGCAGAAGTCGAGCGACATCGCGCTCGGCCACGGCCGACGCCTCGTCGACGAGTTCCCAGCTCTCGTGGTCGGCCCAAGGTCGACCCATGCCTGGTCGCTGTGAACCTTGCCCCGGAAACGTGAATGCAAGCATCGCAGGCCAACCCTAGACGTTGGTTCAGACCACCCGATCGCTACTCGTGGGTAACCAAGATCCAACAGATGCCGACAGACGCCGACCGGGGCTATCGTGTCCCGGTCACTCGCCCGAGTGGCGGAATGGCAGACGCGACGGACTCAAAATCCGTTGTCCGAAAGGGCGTGTGGGTTCGAGTCCCACCTCGGGCACCGAAGAAAGACCAGCTCAGAGACCAGGCCGCCGGAGCGGAGTCGAGAGCTTGGAAGGCTCAGCGGGGCGGCCGTCCAAGAATCATCCAGGAGTTCGGCCAACGATCGCGACCGTGCGTGGGCCAGGAAGGGATCGCGAGGTCCACGCTCTTGCCCTTCACGTGGCACTTGCCGGAAGTCACGTGGATGGATTCGCTCGTTGCGGTTCGACCGTCATGTGAGACATGCACGACGTAAGTGCCGGAGCGCTCCCACGCGCCTGCGTACGAACACCCTGACGCTTCCAGGATGAACTCCTCCGACCCATCGGTCGCAACGACGTCGGCGTCGCAGATCGGGGTGCCCGACGAGTCGATGACTCCGACGGTCAGCGCCGCGGTCGCGTAGTCGTCGCACGACGTGACGCACGAGGACACGACCAACGTGCTCGCGAGCAGTGGCAACAAGCAGAGGCTGATCGTCGACTCCAGGAGCTTCGCCATGAGCGCAGCCTGTCGTGTCCCGGCTCCGCTGTCGATCAGGCGGAACGGCTGTGCTGCGCTCAATCGACGATCCGAACATCGCCCGTTGTCGCGAGCATGATCAGGTCGGTAGTGAGTGCGCTGAACGTGACGATCAGGGTGTCGCCGTAGACGTCGTTGTCAATGCGGTGGCCCATCGTGCTGCCCTGGCGAGCGGTCGACCGTCCAAGCGACCTGCCGTTGATCTCCGTCGTCCAGAACGCGGCGTTCTCTGGGACGACGGCATTCGTCAGGTCCAGTTCCAGGAAGCGCCCGTCGGGGAACTCCACGACCTGAAGCGAGACTGACGAGTCGTCCAGCACGACACCTTCGACCGGGACGATCATTGCGATGACGCGGTTGCCTTCTTGAACTGGCTCCGGCCGATAGATCGTCTGTTCAGGCGGGTCGACCGGGGCGCTTTCGACCGGGCCGCTCGAGGTGGTGGGTGGACCCAGGCTTGTCGTCGGCGCGTCCGAACTTGTACCTGCCGATTTCGACGTCGAGGTCGGGGTTGTTGCGGGCGGCGACGAGGTCGAGGTCGACTCGTTGCCGCCACCGCAGCCACCCGTCATGAACATCAGGGCGACAATCACAGGAGTCAGAGGTATTCGCCGCACACGCGAATGGTGCGCCCTGGGGCTTCGAAACGCCATGGGCTTTGGCCCGTTGTCGACAACCCGCGATCCACCCCGATTGCGCGGTATGTGATCTGTCTGGCAAGCGATCTGGACGGGTTCTTGATGGCTGGCGTGCGGGTGCAGACTGACGAGGTGGACGAGGGGCAGCGCGTGTCGAATGTGGCGCTTGGGCCGAAGCCTGACAGCCCGGACTTCGCCACGACCTGAGCGAGTCGTTGGATCGAGGTCCCGCTCTCCAGTGTGATGTCGGGGAGTAGTCTCAGCCTGTGGATCTGTTGAGCTTGATCGAGGTTCGGCCGGAGGTGCGTGGCGGAAAGCCGTGTTTCGTCGGCACGCGGATCACGGTCTACGACGTGCTCGAGTATCTCGCCGGTGGGATGTCGTCGGAGGAGATCGTGACTGACTTCCCCGAGCTCACGGGGGATCACGTGCGTGCTGCGTTGGAGTTCGCTGGCAAGCGTGAACATCGCCTTGCCACGCCCGCGTGAAGCTCCTCCTCGATCAGAACCTGTCGCGACGCCTGGATGGCTCGTTGCTTAAGCTCGCAGCATGTCGATGGTGATCAAGCTGCCCGACGAGCTCGCCCGTCGGATCGAGGCAGTCGCGGCGGCACGCGGCGAGAACGCTGAGGATGTCGCTCTGGAGGCGCTGGGATCCAGCCCGATGCTCGCCACCGAGACCTCCGCCGGAACCCAGCCAGTCCGGCGCCGTCTTGCACTGGCCGGGATCGGCTCGATGGGGGGACCGGGCATCAGCACCCGGATCGATGAACTCCTCGCCGACGGTTTCGGTCGCGACTGAGTGGTGTGCTCGTCGAGTTCACGAGCAACAAGCGCGATCGGTTGTGGCGCGCCTCGGACGTGCTCGAGGCGCTCGATACTTTCGCCGCCCGCACCGGCAGCCGCCAGCGGTCCCGCTGACACTCGCACGACTCACCGCCAGCCGAAAGGGCGCCGCGGAGGAGTGCCGTTCTGCCGATCGAGCGCTGGACACACGGTCGAGATTCGACCACGATGCGATTGGTGCAGCGTCACCGACCGCGACGGCTGATCGCTACCAGGCTCGTGCTCGTTGCCCTGTCGATGGCCTCGTGTTCGTCCACGGCGGAATGCAGAGGATCAGCCACCTGGAACGAGCGGACATCCAGCTGCGACACGGTCCCGTCGAGCACCTGACGCACGGTCCGAACCTCACCGACAAGCGTCTCCGCCGTGGCCGGTTCACCAGCGTCGCCGAACTCAGCGAAGCCGTCGAACTCTGGGCCGAACACTGGAACCACGACCCCCGACCCTTCGTATGGCCAAGACCGCCGACGAGATCATCGCCAAGGTCTCACGCGGCCGCGCCACCCTCCACCAAATCAACTCCGCGACACAGCACTAATGGGACTCGACCAGCTGGAGTGAGAGGCTGGGTCCGAGCCGCTGGCCGGTGAGCACTGATTGGCACTGGAACTCCGATTCCTAGGGCTAGACCCCGGCCAGTTGGTGGGAATGCCTGTAGCGCTCATGGGGTGTCGTGCCGACGAGCACTGATCCATTAGGTCGCCGCCGGGGGTTCTTCGGCTCCAAGCAACCGACCGAAGGGAGACTCGATGACAGTGTTCATGGGCGACGATTGGGCTGAGGATCATCACGACGTACATCTGATGAACGACGACGGCAAGAAGCTGGCGAGCCGCCGGCTGCCCGAGGGCCTCGATGGGATCCGCGTGTTCCACGAGCTCGTCGCCGACCATGTCGCCGATCCGGGCGAGGTGATCGTCGGGATCGAGACCGATCGCGGGTTGTGGGTCACAGCGTTGGTCGCGGCTGGCTATCAGGTCTATGCGATCAATCCGTTGGCAGCGTCGCGGTATCGGGACCGTCACAACGTCGGTGGCGCAAAGTCTGATCCGGGTGACGCGAAGATGCTCGCCGATCTGGTCCGCACCGACCGCCACAACCACCGCCAGATCGCCGGCGACACGCCCGGCGCGGAGGCGATCCGGATCATGGCTCGTGGCCATCAGAACCTGATCTGGACCCGCACCCGCCAGTCCAACGTGTTGCGCAGCGCGTTGCGCGAGTACTACCCAGCTGCGCTGGAAGCATTCCCTGAACTGGCCGACCGCGACTGCCTGGCGGTGCTGGCGAAAGCACCGGCCCCGGCCGCTGGCGCCGGTTTGACGCTCGGCCAGATCCAAGCCGCCTTGCGCCGAGGCGGCCGGCAACGCAACATCGAACGCCGAGCCGGTGAGATCCAGACCGCACTGCGCGTGGCGCAGCTCGCTGCGCCCGCGGCGGTCGCCGACGCGTTCGCCGCGACCACCCGCGCCGCGGTCAGCATCATCACCGAACTGAACCGCCAGATCGACCAGCTCGAGACGACGTTGACGGCAAGTTTTGAGCAGCACCCGGACTCCGACATCTACCACTCCCTGCCAGGATTCGGTGTCGTTCTCGGAGCCCGGGCGCTCGGCGAGTTCGGAGATGATCCGAACCGCTATGCCACCAGCAAGTCTCGCCGAAACTACGCCGGCACATCACCACTCACGATCGCCTCCGGCAAGAAGAAGGCCGTCCTCGCCAGACACGTCCGCAACCGGCGCCTCTACGACGCCCTCGACCAAGCCGCCTTCTGCGCGCTGACCCAAAGCCCCGGATGCCGCGCCTTCTACGACCAACACCGAGCGAAAGGCGACCTGCATCACCAAGCCCTCCGCGCGCTCGGCAACCGCCTCGTCAGCATCCTCCACGGATGCCTCGCACACCACAGCCTCTACAACGAGACCACCGCCTGGGCCCACCGCCAACCAGCCACAATCAAAAGAAAACCAACAAGCCGCTTGACACCTTGCGGCCCTGGGGTGTCTAGCCGTCCCCTGTCAGCTTCGTCTTCGAGGCCCGAAAGTCGTCGTGCACAGATGTGATGCGATGCACGGCTCAGTGGCTTGCGTCGAACGGCCGGTGGGGGCAATCTGCGTTTCATGGGAATGCGCGGTGGCGGGCGTTGGATTGTGGCTGCGCTCGTTGTTGTCGGCGGCTGTGGGGCTGGCGGCGCGCAGCACTCGGTGTCGGGTGATGGTGCTTCCTCGTCGCTCGCTTTGTCACGGGCCTCCACCACGCTGTTGCAGTGGGACACGGTGGTCGTGGCATCGACGTCGTTGCCGAGCACCTCGTCCGAGCCGGCTACGACGGTCTCGAGTGTCGGGACCGACGGTGGCCAGAGCAACGCGGCCCTGACCATTCCGCTGAGTGGTGGCGATGTCATCGAACCGAAGTTGCTGGCGACGGTTCCTTTCGGATCCGCGCCGGGAGAGTTGAACCTCCAGAACAGCGGGTTCATGACACCGATCGCGTTGTCGCCTGATCACATCGTGGTCTTCGAACACGAGACGGTCGCGGGTGTTACCGGCCGTGCAGGCCTCACGGGCCGCGTCGTGCTGCTTGACCGATCCGGAACCTGGCTCCGTGATGTCGTCCTGGCAGACATCGCGGGTTCTTCGGTGGTCTGGTCCGGCAGCGCCCCCAACGGCACCCTCCTCGTGGCGCTCTGGGGGCCTGATGGTTCTTCGCGCCTGGACGCCTTCGGCGTTTCGGACGAGGGGTTGGAGCGCCTGCAAACGGTGCCTTTCGCGCAAGGTGTTCCCCCCGTGTTCGAGATCGGCGTCGGCGGTGTCGACCATCCTGGAGATGGTCGAATCATGCAGATCGAGACCAACGTCGCTCTCGACGAGACCACGGTCATCGTCGACAAGCAGGTTGAGGGCACCACCGCTGTCATCTCGGTTCGGCGGTTTGCGTTGGTTGGTTCGGGTGGTTGGACCGTCACTGCGGAGGTCGATCCTGCCGACCCGGCAGTCTTCGATGACATCTGGATGTCGGGCGATTTCGGCGATGGTGCCTGGTTCGCCGATGTGGGATCTCAGGAATCGGTCACGGCCGAACCGTTCGTCGTCATGCTGTCGTCGACGTCTCAGGCTCGTTGGTACCGGCTCGGGCCGTGGAGGATCAATGGGAGCGACCCAAGTCGGATCCTTCTCAGCCGCAGTGTGACCGATGGGCTCGAGATCGCTGCCATCGACGCACCGACATGAGCTTGGTCGGGCCGTGGGTGACAACGATGGCGCGCTCGCGATCTCGGTCCGGCTGGACGACGAAGCAGAGCGAGCTCTGCAGCTCTTGCGATGCCGAACGCTACCTGTCGTCAGGCGCTGTAGATCGCACTGCCGATGACGATGAGCGCGACAAGCCCAGCCGAGACACTGAGACAGATCTTCGCGACCGGGTTCGATTGCCGGCGGCGGTGGGCGCGCTGCACGGCCGCTCCGGAAAATGCGATGGCGACGAGGGCGCTCGCCACACTGATCGGTGGGATCAGCACACCGAGGACGGCCATCACTGTCGCGACGAGTCCAGCTCGAGTGGGGAAGTCGAGCTGCTTCCAGTCCATCGCCTCAATGTATGGCGAGAGACAGCTACCGCGCACCACGGGCGTCGTTCCTCGCACACCACTCGCTCGGCGCCCCTCCGCGCGGACCACAGCCCCGCGAGATCGCGTTGGAGTGGGTGTCCGACACGGCGGAGGTCCTCACACGTCGGTCCGAGCAAGGCAGACTCGCGTTACGCGCCCGGCGCACTCCAGGATTGCGCCACGACGAGGACGAGAGCAGCCGCAGCGACCATGGCGATGACGTAGATGACGCTGCGACCGCGCCTCGGCCACGGGCTGAGAATGGCCCCGACACTCACCAATCCACCGAGTGCGAGACCACCGACAGCTGCGATCGACACAACTCGGCACTGAGAGCACTCGCTCGACGTGCACGACCAAGCATTCGTGCACGAGGTGTTGACGCCAAAGGACACCATGGCGATGAAGACGAGTAGCGATGCTGTCAGCACGCCCACGAGCGGAATCACTCGTCGATCCTGGACTTGTGGCACGAGCGCATAGTGCCCTGATGAAGGATCTGGTGCAAGGATCACGGCGCAGCGGACCCGCACAGTGGCCGCAAAGGCAGGTTCCGGTGGCAACCGACACTCTTGGTGGTCTCGCGTAGGGTCGCGGCTGTACCGGGTGCGCGGATCGAGGGGGTTTGTGATGGATGATCGACGGCCGGTGGCGGTGATCGGAGCCGGCGCATGGGGAACCGCTCTCGCACGCCTCCTGGCCGACCAGGGTGTGCCGACGCTGATGTGGGCCCGCGAGCCGGAAGTCGTCGCCGACATCCGCGCCATCCACGAGAATCGAACCTTTCTCGCCGGCATCGATCTCGGACCCGATCTCGAGGCGACGGGCGACCTCGACGAGGCGTTCGCATGGTCGGACATCATCGTGAACGCCGTCCCCACCCAGCACATGAGATCGGTCCTGCATCGCGCGTCGGGCGCACTGCGCGAGAAGGATTTGGTCGTCACCGTCTCGAAGGGGATCGAGCTCGACACCTTGCAGACGCCACACGAGATCCTGGCCGAGCTTGGCGTGCCCGAGGAGCGGATCGTCGTGTTGTCCGGTCCATCGTTCGCAGCCGAGGTCGCGGCAGGGCAACCAACCGCGGTTGTCGCGGCCGGCATCGACCCCGTTCGCGTGCAGAGCGTGCGGACGCTGTTCTCGACGGGTTCGTTCCGCGTCTACTCATCGCACGACACGGTCAGCGCCGAGCTCGGCGGCGCGCTCAAGAACGTCATCGCCATCGCAGTGGGGATCTCCGATGGTCTCGGTTTCGGTCGCAACACGCGCGCCGCGCTGATCACGCGTGGGTTGGCCGAGATCACACGGCTCGGCGTCGCGCGTGGTGGCGACCCGCTGACCTTCGCAGGGCTGTCGGGCATGGGCGACCTCGTGTTGACGTGTACCGGCGAACTGTCACGCAACCGCTCGCTCGGTCTGGCGATCGGCCAGGGACGTCGACTCGGCGAGATCCTCGCCGAGATGAACGAGGTCGTCGAGGGTGTGGTCACGAGTCGTTCAGCTCTCGAGCTCGCAGCGCGTGTCGGCGTCGAGATGCCGATCACCGCCGAGGTGTGTGCCGTCCTCCACGAGGGCAAGGAACCGCGTCATGCGGTGCTCGACCTCATCTCGCGCGCACTGCGCGACGAACGCGGGTGAAGCGGCTGGACAAGGCGGATCGGATCGGGGAGATCCTCGACGACCTCTACCCCGAGACGCCGATCCCGCTCGACCACACCGACGCCTACACGTTGCTGGTTGCGGTGGCGCTGTCCGCGCAGACCACCGACAAGAAGGTCAACCAGGTGACGCCGTCGCTGTTCGCCGTCGCCGACACTCCTCAGAAGATGGCAGCGCTCGGCCCGGGCCGCATCCTCGAACTGATCCGCGAGGTGGGGCTCGCGCCGACCAAGGCGAAGAACTTGTGCACCGCGGCGAACCAGATCATCGACGCAGGTGGCGAGGTGTTCCCCGACTGGGCATTCCTCGAGTCCCTCGCCGGCGTGGGTCACAAGACGGCCAGCGTCGTGATGTCACAGGCGTTCGGTGTGCCGGCGTTCGCAGTCGACACCCACATCCACCGGCTCGCAGCTCGGTGGGGCCTCTCGACGGGCACGACGGTGGAGCGCACCGAGCGTGATCTCAAGGCGGCGTTCCCAGAGTCCACCTGGAATGCCCGCCACCTCCAGATCATCTTCTTCGGTCGTGAGCACTGCCCGGCATTGCGTCATGACCTCACTGCTTGCCCGATCTGCAGCTGGACGGCGACGAAGAAGCGGATCCGGTCCGAGATGCGCTGACCGCGGGTCGGGTCAGGCGCCGGCCAACTCGGCGCGGCGGCGTTCGAGGAACGCCCGCTCCGCTCCGTTGCTCGTGAGTTCGATGGCCCGGTCGAAGGCGGCGAGCGCTTCGTCGCTGCGGCCGGCATCGGCGAGCAGCCCGGCTCGCGCGGCATGGTACGGCTGGTACTCGTCGACTTGTGTCGGATCGATGGCGGCGACCGCCTCCAATGCGGCATGCGGTCCGTAGAGCTCACCGATCGCAACGGCACGGTTGATGGCCACCACGGAGTTCGGTCGCTGGGCGGACAACTGGTCGTAGAGCGCCACGATCTGTGACCAGTCGGTTGCGCTCGCCGTCGTAGCGTCGGCGTGAACGGCCGCGATCGCCGCCTGGATCTGGAACGGACCGGGCTGGTTGCGTCGAAGGCATGTACGCACGAGGTCGTGTCCCTCTGTGATCAGCGACCGGTCCCAAAGCGAGCGGTCTTGTTCCGCAAGGCGGACCATCGAACCGTCGGGAGCGACACGTGCCGGTCGTCTCGCATCGGTGAGCAACATGAGGGCGAGCAATCCAAGGGCCTCGGGCTGGTCAGGCATCAATTGCGCGAGCACCCTGCCGAGTCGGATTGCTTCGGCAGACAGGTCGGATCGCAGCAGCGCATCGCCCGATGTGGCCGTGTGGCCCTCGGTGAACACGAGGGAGATCGCCGCGAGCACGCTGCGCAGACGATCGGGGAGTTCGCCAGCCTGCGGGATGCGATACGCAGCGTGGTTGTCGCGAAGCTTGCGTTTGGCACGCACGATCCGCTGGGCAATCGTCGCTTCGGGCACCAGGAACGCCTGAGCGATCTCGTCGGTGGTGAGACCGCCGAGCAACCGCAGGGTGAGCGCGACCTGAGCATCGGGTGCGAGCGCTGGGTGGCAGCACAGGAACATGAGGCGGAGTTGGTCGTCGGGCACCACGTCCACGAGTGCGTCGAGGTCGCCGGCGAGCGGTGGGTCGTCGGTCGGCATGGTCTCGGTCTCGTTCAGTCGATGGGCGGCGAGGTGTCGATCGGCACGAGAGGATTCGCGACGGATCCGGTCGATCGCCCGGTTGCGGGCCGTCGTGGTGATCCAGCCGCCAGGGTTGGGCGGAACGCCGCAGACGGGCCACTGCTCCGCGGCGATCGCGAACGCCTCGGCCACCGCCTCCTCGGCGAGGTCGACGTTGCCGAGCACACGGATCATCGTGGCGGTGCAACGGCCGACCTCGCTGCGGAACACCGCGTCGAGGGCGTGCGGTCCCGTCGGTTGGTCGATGCCGTCATCCGGCATGGAATGGGCGCACCTCGACCGGGCCTTCGCATGCGGCGGCGCCCTTCCTCGCCCATTCGAGTGCTGCATCGAGGTCGGGTACCTCGATGATCCAGAAGCCGCCCATCACTTCCTTCGATTCGGCGAACGGGCCGTCGGTCATCGACACCTCGCCGTTGGTGGAGCGCACCACGGTTGCCGATGATGACGGATGCAGACCGCCACCGAACACGAACGAACCCGACGCGACCAGCGCCTCGTTGAAGGCGCCGACCTGGGCGACCGTGCGTTCGGCGTCGTCGCCCGTGAAGTCGAGGACGTAGTCCTCGTCGTGCCAGACGGAGAGCAGGTACTGAGCCATGTGTGGTGTCCTTTCGGTTTGGTTCGGGTTGGTTCGCTTTGGTGAGGTCGTCGCTTCCGAGGACGCCGACACCTCATCCACGAACGGCGTCGACGAAATCGACACCTTCCTCGAACTCTTTCGATCATTCTCGCAGCGACGCGCGTCGGCGGCTGCCCTCCGTCGCAGCGTCGCCCGATCGGTACGTCGGTCGCTGAATCCGAGCGAGATGCCTCTGCCCGTGATCCAGACGGTCGGGCGCGTCGCTTCCTCCGAGCGCACCGCAGTCCGCTCCGGCGGGCAAGCTTCGACGATGCATGCCGATCTCTCTTCCCTGTTCGACCTCTCCGGCCGCACTGCCATCATCACCGGGGGCTCGCGTGGATTGGGCCGGGCAATGGCGCTCGGATTCTCGAAGGCAGGCGCCAACGTCGTGATCGCGAGCCGGAAGATCGAGTCGTGCCAGGCCGTGGTCGCCGAGGCCGAGGCACTCGGGGGAGTGGGTCTCGCGATTGCAGCACGTATGCAGGAGCCCGACGACGTCGCCGCGCTCGTCGTCGCGACGGTCGAGCGCTTCGGCGGCATCTCGATCCTCGTGAACAACGCAGCGACGGTGCTCGATCGGCCGCTCGCCGGGGTGGAGCCGAGCTCCTTCGCGGGCGCGTTCAACACCAACCTGCTCGCACCGATGCTGCTCGTGCAGGCGGCCCGACCGCACCTCGCCTCCAGCGGCCACGGCGCGGTGCTGAACATCATCTCGATCGCCGCGGACCGCGGCACACCCGACCGCTACTACTACCCGCCGGTGAAGGCAGCGCTCGCGCAGGTGACGCGTTCGATGGCTCGCGACCTCGCGGCGGAGAACATCCGTGTGAATGCGATCTCGCCCGGCACCTTCCGCACCGACATGGTGACGAAGGCGTTCGACGACCGCACCCTCGACGCGGTCGCTCGATCCACACCACTCGGGCGCATCGGCGATCCCGACGAGATCGTCGGTCCCGCACTGATGCTGTGCAGCGATGCCGGTTCCTTCGTCACCGGGGTGGTGCTCACCATCGACGGCGGCGCTACCGCCTGACCACCCCGCGAACCACCCGCGATCCACCCCGCGATGAGAGATGAGCGGCCGTGGCGGGCTCATCTCTCATCAGATGCCTGGTCGAGTCGGGACCGATGAGAGATGCGGTCGGTACCGACGCTCATCTCTCATCGCGGGGTCGTTTCGGGGGCGGGGGTCGTCGACGATGCTGGATGTCGTGACCGACGGCACCGGGATCCGCACGGCGCGTCGTCGCGATCGGGTGGACACTTGGCAGATGGCTCCCTACACGCTTCCCGATCTCGCCTACGACCCGTCTGCCCTCGAACCCCACCTGTCAGGCCGAATCGTGGAGTTGCACCACGGCAAGCACCACCGGGCATACGTGGATGGCGCAAACGCCACTCTCGACAAGCTCGCCGCTGCCCGTGAGGCCGACGACTACGGCTCCCTCGTCGGCCTGCAGAAGACGTTGGCCTTCCATGTGGCCGGCCATGTGCTGCACTCCACCTACTGGACCAACCTCGGCCCTGACGGCGGCGACGCACCGACCGGCGAGCTGGCCGCAGCGATCGGCGACCAGTTCGGTTCGTTCGACGCGTTCCGAGCCCACATGACCCAGGCCACCGTGTCGGTGCAGGGCTCGGGCTGGTCGGCGCTGGTGTGGGAGCCGATCGGCGGCCGACTGCTGGTCGAGCAGATCGAGGACCACCAGGATCACACGATCCTCGGGATCACGCCGCTGCTGTGCATCGATGCGTGGGAACACGCCTACTACCTGCAGTACGAGAACCGCCGCGCCGACTACGCAAACGCGATCTGGAACGTCGTGCGCTGGGACGACGTCGCCGCCTCGGCTTCGCCGCCGCCACGCGCGCTGACGACACGCTCCGTTCGTGCAGGCTGTCGGAGTCAGAGCAGAGATGTGACCGGCACGGGCAACCGGATCTTCCAGTTCGGGTGATCGTTCCGACCGGGCAGGTTCGGTTGCTCCACGGCGCACGCGAGATCGTCGGTGGTCACCAGGCGCAAGCGTGACGAGCCGGCCAGCAGCGCTGCATTCGCCGCCGCCGCGGCCTCGGCGACGTTCGTCGCTTCCGGGGCGACGGCCACCAGTCGGGCAAACACCTCGTCGTCGGCCAGATCGCCGGTCTCCCCACGCAGCCAGACGCCGCCGATCGTCGGCAGGTCGTGCGTGGTGACCGTTGCGAGCGCAGACTCCGGCCATTCGCTGGGTGGCTCCTCCTCGAACCACAACACCTTGGTGCCGGCGATGCCACGTGCCTGGAGCATGCCTCGGACCTCGGCCTCGACCGTGCCGAGATCCTCGCCGACCACGAACGCCCCGGCGCGCGTGGCTTCGAGGCAGATGATGGCGAGCAGCTCCTCGGCGGGAAAGCGCACGTACGCACCTTGCTCCGGCGAACCGCCGACGGGCACCCAGTACTGGCGGAACAGTCCCATCACGTGATCCATGCGCAGCGCGTGGACGCCGCGCAGCGCAGCGCGCACCGTCTGGATGAACGGCTCGTATGCGGCGGCGCGCAGCCTCCACGGCACGAACGGCGGGATGCCCCACTCCTGGCCGGCGGTGTTGAACTTGTCGGGCGGCGCCCCGATGCGCATGTCGAGGGCCAACAGCTCGCGGTACTCCGAGGCGTCAGCTCCGGTCGGACAGAAGCCGACGGCGAGATCACCGATCACCTGGATGCCCGTTGCTGCCACGTCGGCCAACTGCGCCGCGATGCGGTGTTGCAGCCACTCGTGGAACCGGGCCCGTCGCTGCCACTCCTCGTCGGCCTCGAGCTCACCGAGGTCCTCGGGCCATTCACGCCAGTCGCTCTGGAGGATGTCGCAGTGTGCATTCCACTTCGACACCGAGGAGGGCTGAACCTCCGGGTGGTCGTGGGCGTCGAACTCGGCCTCGAGGAGCGACCGCTTCGCGATCCACACCTCGTCTCGGTCGATCAGCTGCTCCGGTCGGCATCGCAGCCGGTCGGGCACCGGCGCGTCCATGGCGAGCAACATCGGGTTCCAGGCGCGACGACTGCTCGGGTAGTAGGGGCTCGGCTCCTGGGGGAGCGACGGTGCTGGTTGGTGCAACGGGCTCACGAGCACCGCCCGCCCGCCCTCGGCGATCACGCGCTCGGCGAGCGTGCGCAGGTCGCGCAGGTCGCCGATGCCCCAAGAGCGGTCGCTCCACAGCGCGTAGATCTGGGCGGACACGCCCCAGCCCTCGGGCAGCTCGGGGCAGCGCTCGGGGTGCACGATCAAGCGGGTCGGGGGGCTGCCGTCGAGCGGGGCGAGGTCGTGGTAGCCGATGGGCACGTGGTCGGTGAGCTCGTCGATGCCGGCCCACCTGGTGCCGTCTTCGAGCGTCAGGTCACACTCGTTCCACAGGCGGTGATGACTGCCCTGCGCCACGAACCACACCGGACGGCCCGGTTGCGGCTCGCCCATCGCGGCCCGGATGCTGTCGCGAACGACCGGGTCGACCGGATGCCAGACTCCGCCGACGTCGTGATAGCCCTCGGTGATGCCCCATTCGTCCACGGTGACCATCGTTGCAGGTCAACGAGAACATGGGCGGACCACGGAGGTGACGTCGCCCGTCGCCGCATGCCCGAGGCCCCACCCGGCGCCGGGGGATCGTCCCCTACACTGCCCGCGTCATGGGCAAGCGGATCATCGAGCGGCGGCTGCGCAAGACCGCCATGCGACTGCGTTCACTGCGCAGCGAGCTCGAGGTGCTCGACGAGCACCTGATCCACCTGGGCGACGACGCTGCCGATGCGGAGCTGCGCGCGCTGGTGTCGGAGTCACCGGTGGGCAGCGAGCCGCGCGAGGCCCGCTCCCACGCCGACGCCCTGGCCAAGCACCGTTTGCACGTGGTCGATGAGATCCACCGTCTCGAACAGCTCCAGGACCACCTGCTCGATCAGATGAACGTGTCGTGACGACAACTGGACGACAACCGTGACGCGGTCCCGACGGACGTCAAGCGCGATCGGGCGCACGCACCTGCTTGAATGTCCGCGGGCCCGACTTGTGAAAGGACGCCATTCGTGACCATCCGTGTGGTGATCGCCGAAGACGAAGCCATCATCCGACTCGATCTCAAGGAATCCCTCGAGGAAGAGGGGTACGAGGTCGTGGGTGAGGCGGGCCGCGGCGACCAGGCCATCGAGCTCGTACGCGAGCTGCGGCCTGATCTGGTGATGCTCGACATCAAGATGCCTGGCGTCGACGGTCTGACGGCCGCTCGCACGATCGCGGCGGAGCGCATCTGCGCCGTGCTCATGCTCACCGCGTTCAGCCAGCGTGAGATCATCGAGGAGGCCAGGGATGCCGGCGCCCTGGCCTACCTCGTCAAGCCGTTCCAGAAGAACGACCTCATCCCCGCCATCGAGGTCGCGATCGGTCGCTTTCGGGAGCTGCAGGCCCTCGACGGCGAGGTGGACGCCCTCGGCGTGCAGCTCGAGTCGCGCAAGATCGTCGATCGGGCCAAGGGCATCCTGATGGATGAGCACGGCTACAAGGAACACGACGCCTTCACGTTCATCCAACGCCTCGCGATGAGCGACCGCTGCCGCATGCGAGACGTGGCCGACCGCATCATCGCCGGCACGTTGCGTCCCTGACAGCGATGGCCGACGTGACCGAAACGGTTGACACGCCAGCCCCAGCACCCTCGGCGACCCTGGCACCCTCGGCACCCGCTTCGGGCGCGCCCATGAAGGTCCTGCTCCTCGACGGCAACTCGCTCACGTACCGGGCGTTCTTCGCCCTCCCGACCGACATGGCCACGGCCAGCGGGCAGGTGACCAACGCCGTGTTCGGCTTCACATCGATGCTGATCAACCTGCTGAAGGACCACCGGCCCGACGCGATCCTGGTGGCATTCGATCGGCCCGAGCCGACGTTCCGCCATGTCGCGAACCCGGAGTACAAGGCCCAGCGCGAGGCAGCCCCCGACATCCTGCGCCAGCAGATGGGCCTCGTGCGCCAGGTGCTGGAGGCGCTGCGCATCCAGATCTTCGAGCTCGCCGGCTGGGAGGCCGACGACATCATCGCCACGATCGCCACCAAGGCGGAGGCCGAGGGCCACGATGTCGTCATCGTCACCGGCGACCGCGACAGCTATCAACTCGTGCGCGACCCGCACATCAAGGTGCTCTACAACCGTCGTGGCGTCAGCGACTACGCGTTCTACGACGAGGCCGGCATTCTCGAGCGCACCGGCGTCACGCCCGCTCAGTACCCCGAGTATGCGGCGTTGCGTGGCGATCCGAGCGACAACCTCCCCGGCGTGCCCGGGGTGGGGGAGAAGACCGCTGCCAAGCTGATCACCACCTACGGCGGCCTCGACGGCATCTTCGCCAATGTCGACAACCAGACACCGAAGCTCAGACAGAACTTGGTGGACAACGAGGCGCAAGCACGCTCGAACCACGAGATGATGGTGCTGCGCCACGATGCGCCGGTGGATCCCGACCTCACCACGCTGGTCGTCGATCCCGACCAGGCCGAGGTGCGCCGACTGTTCGACTTCCTCGAGTTCAAGTCCTTGTACGAGCGCCTCTACGAAGCACTCGGTGCCGCAGGTTCGGTGCCTGCGGTGTCGACGGCCGAGGTCTTGCATGCGGAGGTGCGCGAGGCCTCATCGGCCGCTGCGGTCGCAGCCATGATCGAGGGGTTGGCAACGCTCGACCTCGCCGCGTCGTGGGCCGGCGAGCCCGGCCGCACGGCCCTCACTGGATTGGCGGTGGTGGTCGATCCGGCGGTGGCCGACGTGGTGTGGGTTCCCGAGATGTTCGCGTCCGATCCTGTCGTGTTGGCCGCGGTCGCCGCTCACGGTCGCGTTCGTGCTCATCACGTCAAGGCGTTGATGCGCTCGATGCTGGGCCAAGGTCTGGTCATCGACGGTCTGCAGCTCGACACGGCGATCGCTGCGTACCTGATCGACCCAGCCGAGACCCGCTACGCGGTTGGCGACCTGCTCGAGAAGTACACCGACTATCAGCTGGCAACAGCGGTCGACCCGTCCAGCAAGGGCCAGCTCGACTTCGGAGGTGGCGACGACGGTCGCGAACGCGCTGGTTGCGAGGCGCTCGCCGTCACCCATCTCGCAGATGCGCTCGAGAGCGCCCTGACCAAGCAGGGCATGGTGGAGCTCTACCGCACGATCGAGAACCCGCTCGTGCGCGTGCTCGCGAAGATGGAGCACGTCGGGATCGCTGTCGACGTGGCCGAACTGCGTTCGCTCAACGAGCGGCTCACGGCCGACTGCGATCGGCTCACCGCCGAGTTGCAGGCGATCGTCGGTCGTCCGTTCAACATCAACTCGCCGATCCAGCTGCGCGACATCCTGTACACCGAGCGCGGCTTGGCCCCCGGCAAGAAGACCAAGACCGGGTTCAGCACCGATGCCGCCACGCTCGAGAAGCTGCGCGACCAGTGGCCCGAGTTCATCGACCCTCTTGCTGCAGTACCGCGAGGTGGAGAAGCTCCGCGGGACGTACGGCACGGGGCTGTTGCAGGAGGTGGCGTCCGACGGCCGCATCCACGCCACGTTCAACCAGACCGTCGCCCGCACCGGCCGGCTCAGCAGCGACCAGCCGAACCTGCACAACATCCCGGTGCGCAGCGAAGAAGGACGCCTGTTCCGCAAGGCGTTCGTGCCCGCGTCCGGACATCGACTGCTCGTCGCCGACTACAACCAGATCGAGTTGCGCTGCATCGCCCACCTCGCCGGCGACCCCGGTCTGCTCGAGGCGTTCCGGAGCGGCACCGACATCCACAACGCCACGGCGGCACGCGTGTTCGGCGTGTTGCCCGAAGACGTCACGGTGGAGATGCGGTCGAAGGCGAAGATGGTGAGCTACGGCCTCGCCTACGGGATGGAGGCCTACGGTCTCGGGCAGCGACTCGGCATTCCCACCGATGAAGCAGCGGTCATCCTCGATGCGTACTTCGTCGCGTTCCCGAACGTGAAGGCCTACATGGAGGCCACGGTGAACGAGGCACGCATGCGCGGCTACACCGAGACCCTCTTCGGGCGACGACGCCCCATCCCCGAGCTGTCGAACTCGAACTTCCGCATCCGCCAGGCAGGCGAGCGGCAGGCGATGAATGCCGGCATCCAGGGGTTGGCTGCCGACATCTTCAAGGTCGCGCTCGTGCGAATCGACGCCGCGCTCGAAGACGCGCGATGTGGCTTCACGGCTCGTGCTGCAGGTGCACGACGAGGTGATCGTCGAAGTGCCCGAGGACGAGCAGGATGGCGTCGGGCCCCTGGTCATCGACATCATGCACGGGGCAGCCGAGCTCGACGTGCCGCTCGAGGTGAACGTCGCCTGGGGCAGCACTTGGGCCGACGCCAAGGGCTGAGCATGCCCAGGCGAGATCACGGCCACGACCACTGGTTCGAGCCGATCGCCGAGCACCTCGGGTCGGCCTACCTGCGCTATTCGTTCACCAAGGGCACGCGCCAGGAGATCGACCACCTGATGGGGGCGCTCGGGCTCGAGGCCGGTCAGCGTGTGCTCGACGTCGGATGCGGCCCCGGTCGTCACGCGTACGAACTGGCGAGTCGCGGGGTGCTGGTCCATGGCATCGACATCTCGCAGCGCTTCGTCGACCTGGCGATCGAGGGCGCGCCCGACGGGGCGACCTTCGAGCGATTCGATGCCCGATCACTCGCCACCGACTGTCGACACGCGGGTGCGTTCGACGCGGTGGTGTGCTTGTGCCAGGGAGCGTTCGGGCTGATGACGGCGAACGGCGACGACGAGGTGGTGCTGGCCGGGATGGCCCGAGCGCTTCGCCCTGGCGGTCGGTTGGCACTCTCGGCGTTCAACGCCTACTTCGCGGTGAAGTACTTCGAGGACGCGGTGTTCGACGCCGACACCGGGGTGAACCACGAGCGCACCGAGGTACGTGACGAGCAGGGCCGGCCCGCCACCGTCGACCTGTGGACCGGGTGCTACACCCCTCGAGAACTCCGTGTGTTGCTCCGTGGTGCCGGACTGCAGTGCGACCGCATCTCGAGCGTGGAGCCCGGCTCCTACGGTGATGGTCCGCCCACGACGGAATCGGCCGAATACCTGGTGTTGGCCACCCTGGCCTGACCCGGCCTGACCCCGGCGGTTCACCGGCGATCCGCCGAGCGTTCAGGTGGCCGGGGATGCACACCCCGCATCTGAGCTGGTAACCTCGACCAGTCCAGATTCCCTGGACACGTTCAGATCCATCGAGCGCTCCTGTACACCTTCTCGAAAGCACCAAATCCCTTGTCCGATACCACCACTACCTCGTCAGGCGCCCCTTCCCAGATGGGCACCTTCGACGACGAGGGCAACTACACCCCCCGCCAGATCATCGCCGACGACCTCGGCATGTCCTTCGCCGAAGCCATCGAAGGCACGATGGTCGAGGTCGAAGACGGCCAGCTCGTCAACGGCACGGTGGTGAAGATCGACCGCGACGAAGTGCTGCTCGACATCGGCTACAAGAGCGAAGGCGTGATCCTCGCTCGTGAGCTGAGCATCCGCAACGATGTCAACCCGCACGAGATCGTCTCGCTCGGCGAGCAGATCGAAGCCCTCGTCCTCACCAAGGAGGACAAGGAAGGCCGGCTTCTGCTGTCGAAGAAGCGTGCCCAGTACGAGCGTGCATGGGGCACCATCGAAAAGATCAAGGAAGCCGACGGCATGGTCGAGGGTCCGGTGATCGAGGTCGTCAAGGGCGGTCTCATCGTCGACATCGGTCTGCGTGGCTTCCTGCCCGCGTCGCTCGTCGAGCTGCGCCGTGTGCGCGACCTCGCCCCGTACGTCGGCAAGACCGTGCAGGCGAAGATCATCGAGCTCGACAAGAACCGCAACAACGTGGTGCTCAGCCGCCGGGCCTTCCTCGAAGAGACCCAGAAGGAGAGCCGCGACAGCTTCCTCACCAACCTCAAGCCCGGCGAGATCCGCGAGGGTGTGGTGTCGAGCGTCGTGTCCTTCGGTGCGTTCGTCGACCTCGGCGGCATGGACGGCCTCATCCACGTCAGCGAGCTGTCGTGGAAGCACGTCGATCACCCGGGCGCTGTCGTCGCCGTGGGCGATCCGGTCACGGTGCAGGTGCTCGACGTCGACTTCGACCGCGAGCGGATCAGCCTCTCGCTGAAGGCCACCCAGCAGGATCCGTGGCAGGAGTTCGCCGGGACCCACGAGGTCGGCCAGCTCGTCTACGGCCGTGTCACCAAGCTCGTCCAGTTCGGTGGATTCGTCCAGGTGGGCGACGGCATCGAGGGCCTGGTGCACATCTCGGAGATGTCGGCGCATCACGTCGATTCGCCCGAGCAGGTCGTCACGCCGGGTGAAGAGCTGTGGGTCAAGATCATCGATCTCGACCTCGCCCGTCGTCGCATCAGCCTGTCGATCAAGCAGGCCGCCGAGGGTGGCGAGCTGGCAGAGGAGTACCGCCAGCACTTTGCGGTCGACGATCAGGGCAACTGGACCGCCGGTCCGGATGATGCCGAGCGCGAGGCCGCATGGGCCGAGTTCTACGCAGAAGGTGGCGAGGCCCCGGAGGGTGAGCCGCCGGCCAACATGGAGCCTGTCGCGGTCGCTGCATGCCGCCGAAGTCGCCGAAGCTGAGGTCGCCCAAGCTGAGGTCGCCGAGGCTGAGCCCGAGGCCTGACCGGCCCCCGGATCTCCTGATCCGAATCGAACGTCCAACGATGCCGACCGGTTCGCCGGTCGGCATCGCTCGTTCGTGGGGTGAGACGTCCGCGCGAACATCAGCCTCGGCAGTCGTCGACGACTTCGAACACCGGGTAGCGGTCGGCGATCGCGACGAAGTCCTCCACCGGTCTCCCGCGCCCGACAGGGATGTGCGGCCGGCCGCCGGGCACCTTGACGACGTATCGGTGCAGGATCGGCGCCCGGTGCTCGACGGGCACCTCCTGCAGGCGCACCGTTCGCCCCGTCCGCCGGCGAAGCACTGCCCGGCCGCCAGCGGCGCGGACGTTCGCCACCCAGTTGCATTCGCCGAGCATCGACACGAGGTACCAGCGGCCATCCACGTCGGCCATGCCCAGCGGACACGACATCACCTTGCCCGACACCCGGCCGGGCACCTCCAGCGTCACCCACCGCTTCGGGAAGAGCCCCATCCGGAACACCCGTCCCCACAGGGCGGAGAACCACTTGGCACGGTCGTTGCCCCGCCCGCCTGCGTACATGTCACGGGCTTGCTGATCGGAGATCGGCCAAGGTGCCATGGGATCATCGTGGGGTGCCGGCCCGTGAACTGGCCAGCGTCCAAGGTCCCGATGTCCATGCAGAGCGCATCGCTGGTGCCGACTCCCGACCGATCATCGGTGAGGCGTGTCAGGCGGCGCGCTGGCGGATGGCTCGCTGCCCAGCGGCCGACCGCTCGACGGTCGGCATCGGCGGCCCTGGCCCGCAACAGGGCCCACGCCTCGTCGATCGTGCCGGCGCTGACCTGCAGCCCTGAAAAACGAGCCGACGCCGCCCGATCGGCTCGCTCGGCCTCGGCGACCCACTCGGGCGTGACCGTGAGCAAGGTGCCATCCCAGCCTCGGACGTGGTTCTCCCGGTACGACAGGAAGGTGCGCCAACCAGCGCGCTCGAGGACGCGACGGTCGGCCTGTTCGATGACATCGCCGTGCTGGCGCGGTCGGCGCATGTGACGGGCCTGGTCGGTGGGAGGTGACTGACGCTGCGGGGAGGGCATGACCATCGACATGTGGCCACTCTGACAGAGGGGTGTTGTGGAACGTCAGTGCCGACTAGCTGTGGGGTCGTTGTGCGGAACCCTCCATTGCTGTGCGCAAGCCTGCGCAGAACGCTGTCGAGGCCGCGGCCCGATCGCGGCGCCACCCTGTGGACGACGTGATCGCGGCCTCGCCGCAAACGACTCGGTCCCGACGTCGGGTCAGGCCTCGGGCAACGGGTAGTGGATGCCTGGGATGCCGCCGGCCATCGCCTCGTACCAGTCGGGACGAGGCACGACGCCCGGGTAACCCTTGCCGACTTTCGGATTGGTGTCGGCGTTCCACTCGTGGTGGATCGGTGGGATCTGATACGTGCCGTTGGAGGCGTTCGTGCCGCCGTCGACGTACAGGTCGTGACCGGTGATGTACGCAGCGTGATCGGAGCACAGGAACATCACGGGTCCGACGATCTCTTCCAACTCGCCGACGCGACGCATGGGCGTCCGGCTGGCGATCCACTTGTCCATGCCCATCCCCTCGAGTGCAGGGCGGACCATCTCGGTGATGATGAAACCCGGCGACACGGCGTTCACGCGCACGCCCCGGTCGGCCCACTCGCAGCCGAGCTGCAGCGTGAGGTTGTGCACGGCGCCCTTGGCTGCCGTGTAGGCGATCACGCTCAATTCGTTGGCGCCACTCCCCATGATCGACGCGATGTTGACGATGGAACCGCCGCCGGTCTCGAGCATGTGACGCCCGACCTCGCGCATGTACAGGAACACGCCGTTGAGGTCGACCGCGACGATCCTGTTCCAGGTCTCCATGTCGAAGCGCTCGGGCGCCATGCCGCGGAGGTCGGCGATGCCCGCGTTGTTGATGAGGGAGTCGATCTTGCCGTGCTCACGAACGGCGGTCTCGACCACGCGGATCACGTCGGTCTCGTTGGAGACGTCGCCGACGACGACGGTCACCTTGGGCGATCCCAGCTCGCGGCAGGCCGTGGCGACGCCCTCGAGCAGATCACCTGATCGTGCAGTGAGCACGAGTGACGCACCCGCCTTGGCAAAACCGTGGGCGAAGCCTTCCCCCAGCCCGTACGACGCGCCGGTGATCAGCACCGTCTTGCCCGTGAAGTCCATGTGTGGCTCCTTGCCCCTCGAACGCGGCCTAGACCGCGGGCGGCCGACCCGTGTGGCCGCGCGACAGGCAGTCCAGCACATCGTCGGCGTCAGCGGCTTGTCGGACTTTTCTCATCGACGTCCGATCAAGCGGGCTCGGGATCTACTGTCGCGTCAGGCGCGACCGTGTCTCCCATGTCCGGCGACCAGCGAGTACGACCGCTCCTGGTATCCGGCACCCCGATCAGGAGCTCTGATGGGTATGGACGTCGATGTGATCCGCAGGGCGCAGCAGGGAGATCGAGCGGCGATCGCGCTGGTGGTCGACGAGTTCCTTCCGACCGTACTGGGTGCTGCATACGGCCATTGCGGCAACTGGGACCTTGCGAGTGACATCGCCCAGGAGACGTTTGCCACGATGCTGGTACGAATCGGCGAGGTTCGAGATCCGGCGGCGCTGCCGGGTTGGTTGATGGCCGTCGTACGTTCGGCAGCCCGTCATCAACGACGACCGATCGCTGATGATGTGACCGAGGTCCGTGTGCGCGATTCGCCCGATGAGGTGGTGGTTGCGCGAGACGAGGCACGTCGTACTCGACGTGCGGTCGAGGCGCTGCCGGCCAAGGAGCGGCTCCCGTTGGCACTCCACTACTTCGCCGGCTGTTCGTTGGGCGAGATCGCCGAACTGTGCGATCTGCCCCTGAGCACCGTCAAGAAGCGAATGCGTGTTGCGCGAGCACGGCTGAGGAAGGACTTGGACGAGATGGCTGAGTCGATCGAGCAGAGGTTGGCGGCCAGACCGAGTGCGGACCCATCGGATGTCATCCGGCTCTACACGGCGATGAGAGCGGGCGACACTCGTCGCGTGGCGGCGTTGCTCACGGCGCGCCCGGAGATCGTCGATGCGCGGGAGAACTGGTCCAGATCAGAGGGCCTGGCCCATCGACTTCCGCCCGGCACTGGGGGTACCCCCTTGCTGCGCGCCGTGGAACGGGGTGATCTCGAGATGGTCCGGATCCTGCTCGCTCACAACGCCGATCCCAATGGCACATGCACCTGCGACGGCGGAGAGAGCCCACTGTGGGTGGCATCACAGCAAGGCGAGGATGCGATCGTCGAGGCGCTTCTCGCTGCGGGCGCGGCGTCCGGCACGACGGCGTTCGTCGGGCTCAGCGCGCTCGACGTCGCCCTCATGCGTGGTCATGATCGCATCGTGGTCCGACTCAGTGCGGTCGGCGCCACGCCGACTGGAATGCCCGCACCGGTGACGGATCCGATGGCCGCGGTCGGAACCGGTATCCGGGCGATCGATCTCTGGTGCCCGTTCCCCGAGAGGGGACTCGTGCACATGTCGCCGGGCTTCGGGCTCGGCGCGATCGTGCTCATCGCCGAGTTGTCGGCGCGGTTCGCGAGTCGAGGGCACGGCGTCGTCTGGACCGGCTTCTCGCAGGCTCCCACCGATCTCGGTGATCTGCACCACGTCGTCGCCCAATCGGGTCTTCACGACGTCGTCGTCATGTCGATCGCTCCCGCGAACGCTCCCGACGACGACCAGATGCGCGCTCTGGATCGAGGGATCGCGCTGGCCGGGGAAGAAGCGCTGCTCGTCGTGTTCGAAGAGCACGGACGGGCGCATGCCATCGACGAGCGACTGCATCGACTCGCGCAGCGACAAGGCATCGCCTTGGTCATCGGTCCCCTCGACGGCGGCGCTGATCCACCGGTCGCCGACGGCAGCCCGTACTTCGCGAGCGTCCAGTTCGACGCCGACCGGGCGCGCCGTCACCGGTGGCCCGCGATCAGTTCGGCATCGTGGAGCAAGATCACCGATCCTCGACACACGGCACTCGCCACCCGTGCTCGCCATCGACCGAGCGAAGAGCTCGATGACCTCTGGACGCAGCCGTTCGTCGTCGCCGAGCCGTTCACCGGCAGAGAGCGGCGAGTCGACCCCGATGGACGATCTCCTCGATCGTGTCGCTCAGATCGTCGGGTCCGACCTCTGCTGAGGCCAGCCTGGGTCGGTCGGTCGGCGAGCGATCGGATCTAACGTCCTGGCATGGACGATGCGATGGCTGCCGCGGTGCAGCGCTTGACGAGGATGCCGCTGTTCCCATTCACCGGTGACCTCACGGTGAAGCCGCTCGGGGAGCTCCTCGTACATGAGCTGGTACGAGACGGCGAGTCGCCTGATCGGCCGTGTCACTCGTGTGGCGCGCGACGAGCGGGTGCTGTGGCGGAACGAACGGTGGAAGGTCACCCGGATGAGCCCCTTCCGCCAACCCGGTGGGCGTCTTCCTCGAGACCGTCGACCACATCGACTTCGAGCATTTCGACGACGACCTCGCCGCCGAGTACGGCGTGCTCACCCGCCATCTCGAAGCTGCGATCCGGGGGGTCGATGCCGTCGGTCGGGTGCACATCCATCGATGGGGCGACGGGTCGGCCCACTTCCACGTGTGGTTCCAGGGACGACCGGCCCGCCAGCTCGAGCTGTACGGCTGGGGAAACGTGCTGTGGCCGCAGATCCTGCCGCCGCTGCCGGACGAGGCGCTGGCAGCCAACCACGCGCAAGTGCTCGACGCTTTCGGCGCGAGCGCCGGTGGCACGGTGGTCGAGTGCTGACGGACCGATCCCGCAGCGGCAGGCTCAGGTGAGCTTGACGATGCCCATCTTCACGGCCATCAGGACCGCTTGCGTGCGGTCGCGAGCCTTGAGCTTTTCGTAGATGCTGGCCAGGTGGTTCTTCACCGTCTTCTGGCTGATGTACATCTTCTCGGCTACTTCGCTGGTGGCCAGGCCATCGGCGATGTGCTGGAGCAGTTCCTCCTCGCGAGGTGACAGCAGCGACACATGCTCGTCCGGATGCTTGGCCTCCTGGAGCATCACCTCGGCGAGTCGCGGCGACAGGATGCGGTCGCCGTTCGCTGCCAGCTTCACCGCCATCACGACTTCTTTCACCGTGGAATCCTTGGTCATGTAGCCAACTGCGCCGGCCTTCATCGCCCGTTCGATCACCTCGCGGTCGATGTGCATCGTGAGGATCACCACACGTTGGCGCGCGTCGGCCTGCACCAGGCGGCGCGTTGCCTCGATGCCGTCGATCTGGGGCATCGAGACGTCCATCAGCACCACGTCGGGTTTCGCGTCGAGAGCCATCTTGATCGCCTCTTCGCCATTGGATGCTTCGGCGATCACGGGGATGCCCTCGGTCTCCAGCGAACGCCGGAGGCCCTGACGCAGCATCGTGTGGTCATCGACGAGCATCACCGTGGGGGCCTTCACGACCGCACCTCGCTGGGCTCGAGCTCGACGGTGATGGTGGTGCCGCCACCGGGGGTTGGCTCCACGCGCAGCGACGCGCCGATGCCATGGGTTCGTTCGCGCATGCCGATCATGCCGTATCTATCGGCACGGCGGGGCCCGTTGTTGAGACCGATTCCATCATCGCTGACCTGGAGCAACACCCGATCGGGATGGGAGATGTAGGTGACGGTCACCTTGGACGCCTGCGCGTGCCGCTCGACGTTGGTGATCGCCTCGAGCGCGATCTGCCACAGTTCGCGCTCCACCTGGCGGGGCGGCCGCGACGGGGCATCGACGTGGCTCTCGGTCTGCAGATGTCGGCGGTCGCCGACTCTCGCCAGGTGATCGCGCAGGGTCGCGGGCAGGTCGCGCTGGTCGGTGACGTCGGTGCGCAGATCATGCAGCGTCTCGCGGATGTCGTTCACCACGGTGGTCACCTGTTGGCGGAGATCGACGAGCACCTCGTCCATCGAGTGGCCTTGGCGGGCGAGCTCCTGGGCACGGTCGACCTCGAAGCCGAGGAAGGCGAGCGACGAACCCACCTGGTCGTGGAGGTCGCGAGCGATGCGCCGGCGCTCCTCGGTCACCGTCGCCGATCGGATGCGGCGGAACAGACGGCTGTTGTCGATCGCGATGCCGAACGGCTCGGCGAGGCCGTGCAGGATCTCGGTGTGCTGCTGGGTGTGGCCCTCGGTGCGCTCCGACTCCACGGCGAGCAGACCGACCATCGTGCCGCGCGCCCGTAGCGCTGCGTACAGGCCGCTGCGCGCGTTCGCCGACAGCCCTGTGCCCTCGGCGAGATCGGCGATGCGCACGGTGCGGGGCGCGTCGATCGCGGCGCGCACCATCGGCGGGGCGGTCGAGAGCAGGATCTGTGGGGTGGCGGTGTTGCCGGAGTTGCGGAACAGGTCGAGTCGTCCGTCGGTCTCGTCGAACAGGTACAACGACAGCGAATCGGAGGGCACGAGGGAGGCGACCCGAGCGATCGTCGAGTCGATCACGTCGTCGAGATCGAGCGAAGCGGGCATGGTCTGGGCCAAGCGCTGCAGTGCGAACAGCAGTGAGTTGGCCTCGGACAAGCGACTGACCCGCTGGAGCGCCGCGTCCCGCTGACGGGCAGCATCCGTCGCCGCACGCTGAGAGAGACCGGTGGTGAACGCCACCACGCCGAGCAGACCCGCCCACATCGCGGCGTCGCGCAGCCCGTCCTCGAAGCCTGCGTCGGGGACGTACTGCACCGTCACCACGACCAGCGACGCAATGATCAGTTGGGCGGCGAACACGCTGCCCGCAGCGAGACCCGCGACCATCACGGTGGGGATGAGGCACAGTGCCAGAGGCGACGCCCACGCGCCGGTGAGCATGACGAGCCCGGTGTGGATGGCGTGTTCGATCACGATCCGGAGACGGACGCGGTGGTCGTCGCGATGTGGGATCGGGCGCAGTGTGGCGACGACCGCGTAGACCCCTGCGATGGTGAGGCCTCCCGAGAGCTGCCAGTTCTCCCACGCGAGCTCTTCCCGACCCTGTACGACGGCCGCTCCGATCGCGAGGAGGCGGAAGGGCCACATCGGTGCGGAGATCGGCATCGAGCCGGAACCCTCGACGGCGTCAGGGGACCGGGCATCGGTGCTGCCCGGCGGCGGGACGGCTCGCCTGCCGGGACGGCGGCGCTCCACCAGCGGCCAGTTCACATCGGAGAGCCGGGGTCGATCGACGGGGTCGGGTGGTGCCGCTGGATCGAGATCGTCCGGGTCACTCACCGGCGTGCATAGTAGTGAACGTGATCCTCGTGGGACTGACAGGTGGCATCGGGTCTGGCAAGTCGACAGTGAGCGCCCTGCTGGCCGAGCGAGGTGCGGTGATCGTCGATGCCGATCAGGTGGTGCGTGACGTGCAGCAGCCGGGGTCTGCCGTGCTCGACCAGATGGCCGATCGATTCGGCCCGCAGGTGATCGCCGACGACGGCAGTCTCGACCGCGCTGCGGTTGCTGCCGTCGTCTTCAGCGACCCCGAGGCGTTGAAGGACCTCAACAAGATCGTCCACCCCGCCGTGGGCGCCGAGATGAACCGTCAGGTCGTGGCCGAGGTCGGCACCGATCACGTCGTGGTGATGGACATCCCGCTGCTCACCGAGAACCCGCGTGAGGGGTTGCAGGCGATCATCGTGGTCGACGTCGATCCCGAGGTACAGGTGCAACGGCTGGTGTCGGGTCGAGGCTTCACCGAGGCCGACGCCCGGGCCCGTATTGCCAAGCAGTCCACCCGCGAGCAACGTCTCGCGACCGCCACGCACGTGATCGACAACAGCGGCACCATCGATGAGCTCGAGCCGCAGGTGGATGCGCTGTGGACTGCGCTCACATCGCTGCCGCAGCTTCCGCCCGACTGGCGGCCGCCCACCCCCAAACCCAAGGATCCGTGAGCGAACGGCCGCGTGAGGCGGCGTTTGGCTCACGGAACTGGATGGTCACAGGTCGAGCTTGGCGACGACCTCGTCGTCGTCCATCTCGCCGGTCGGGATGAAGCCGAGGCGCTCGTAGAAGGGGCGGGGCCCGCCGGGCGCATCGACCCACGACGTGCCGAGCGCGCGGTGTCCTTGGGAACGGACGTGCTCGATCAGCGCGACGATCGCCTTGGCGCCGATCCCGCGGCGCTGATGCATGCGGTCGATGAGGAACCTCCACAGGAACGGGTACGGCTCGACCGGTGACACGTCGGCGTACATGACGAAGCCGACGACCTCACCGTCGGCCATGACCGCCCGGTACCACGGCACGGCGGCCACGCCATCCTTCACGATCTCCGGCACCAACGCCTGGGCGAGATTGCGTTCCATCGGTGCAACGAACGTGCGTTGAAAGCGGTGGGTCTGGAGCGCTGTGACGGCGGTGAGGTTCTCGTGGGTCACCTCCACGAGCTCGACGCGATCGCAGGTGGTGGGCCGAGCGAGCCAGGCGGCGCGGTCCTCGGCGAGAAGACCGAAGCGCATGTCGTCGAGCCACTCGCCACGGACCGGTTCTGCCCTGCGGGCCAATCCTTCGTACGCGAAGCCGAGCTGCTCGATCACTCGCATCGACGCGTGGTTCGCAGGATCGAGGCTCGCGGTCACGCGGTGCACAGTGCCGGTCCTGAACAACGCGTCGACCAGTGCGCCTGCTGCCTCGCTGGCGTATCCCTTGCCGTGGTGTTCGGGGGCGAGGGTGTACCCGAGCGAACCGACGTGGCCGCCGGCGCCGAGGCCGAGCGCGAGATCGCCCACGATCAGACCTTCGTGCTCGATCGCGAGCTGCACCCATCCGTTGGCGACCGGTTCGTCGAGCTCGTCCTGGCTGCGCAGCGTCTGCTCGGCGTCGTGCAACGAGTAGGGCATCGACCAGTCCTGGTACTTCGCGATCTCCGCCAGACCACGATACGACGCCAGGACGGGCGCATCGCGTCCGCGCATCATGCGGATCCGCAGCCGTGGGGTGGCGAGGGGGAGTTGGAGCATCCGGTGATTCTGACACCCTCTCCGCACGTCGAACATGCGTTCTGGCCGTTGCTCGGGTCCGGTAGGATTTCGGCCATGACCGCTCCCGTGCTCACCGGTGAACCCTTCAAGGTGGTGTCCGAGTTCCAGCCCGCCGGCGATCAACCGAAGGCGATCGAGCAGCTCAGCGAAGGCATTCTGCGTGGCGATCGGTTCCAGACGCTGCTCGGCATCACCGGGTCTGGCAAGAGCGCGACGATCGCGTGGACGATCGAGAACGTTCAGAAGCCGACGCTGATCCTCGCCCCCAACAAGTCGCTCGCCGCTCAACTGGCCCAGGAGATGCGCGAGTTCTTCCCGAACAACCGGGTCGAGTACTTCGTCAGCTACTACGACTACTACCAACCCGAGGCGTACATCGCCGCGAGCGACACCTACATCGAGAAGGACTCGTCGATCAACGACGAGATCGATCGGCTTCGCCACTCGGCCACCGCCGGTCTGCTCACCCGGCGCGACACCATCGTCGTGGCATCGGTCAGTTGCATCTACGGCATGGGCAACCCTGAGGAGTACCGAGGGCAGTTGCTCGACCTCAGCGTGGGGGTCGACTACGACCAGCGCAGCATCCTGCGCCGCCTGGTCGACCTGCAGTTCGACCGCAACGACCTCACCCTCGGTCGGGGCAAGTTCCGGGTGCGCGGCGACACCATCGAGGTGCACCCGTCGTACGAGGAGTCGGTGTTGAGGATCGAGATGTTCGGCGACACCGTCGACCGGCTGACGGTCGTCGATCCGCTCACGGGCGAGCAGTTGAAGGAGCTCACTCGCACCCAGGTGTTCCCTGCCACCCACTACGTGGCAGGCGACGAGCGGATGCGCAAGGCCGTGATCGGCATCGAAGCCGAGCTGCAGGAGCGGCTCGCATGGTTCGAGGCGAACGGCAAGCTGCTCGAGGCGCAGCGTCTGCGGATGCGCACCCAGTACGACCTGGAGATGATCCAAGAGGTCGGCTACTGCAATGGCATCGAGAACTACTCGATGCACATCGACGGACGCCAAACGGGTGAGCCGCCGTTCACCCTGCTCGACTACTTCGCCGACGACTACCTCGTCGTGATCGACGAGAGCCACGTCGCGGTGCCGCAGTTGCACGGCCAGTACGAGGGCGACCGGAGCCGTAAGGACCAGTTGGTCGAGCACGGCTTCCGCCTCCCGAGCGCGCGCGACAACCGGCCGTTGCGCTTCGAGGAGATCATGGAGCGGATCAACCAAGTCGTGTTCTTGTCGGCCACGCCGGCCGCGTACGAGCTGCGCATGTCGCAACAGGTGGTCGAACAGATCGTTCGCCCCACGGGCCTGGTGGATCCCGAGGTGATCGTGAAGCCCACCAAGGGTCAGATCGACGACCTCATCGAGCAGGTGAACCAGCGCGTCGAGAAGGGCGACCGCGTCCTGATCACCACGCTCACCAAGAAGATGGCCGAAGACCTCACCGAGTACCTGCTCGAGCAGGGTCTTCGCGTGCGGTACCTGCACAGCAACATCGACACCATCGCCCGCATCCAGACGCTGCGCGGACTGCGCCTCGGCGAGTTCGATGCGTTGGTGGGCATCAACTTGTTGCGTGAGGGCCTCGACCTGCCGGAGGTGAGCCTGGTCTGCATCCTCGATGCCGACAAGGAGGGCTTCCTCCGCAGCGAGACGTCGCTCATCCAGACGATGGGTCGGGCGGCTCGAAACGTCGACGGTCAGGTGATCATGTACGCCGACAAGGTCACCGACTCGATGGAGCGGGCGATCCAGGAGACGCAGCGTCGCCGCGAGCGTCAGATCGCGTACAACCTCGAGCACGGCATCGATCCACAGACGATCCGCAAAGCGGTCGGCGACATCCTGTCGATGCTGGGTCTCGGCAGTGGCAGCGATGGCGCACCTGTGCCCGGCAAGGACCGCCGCCGCATCCGCGAGCGCGACAAGGTGAAGCAAGAGCTGAAGACGCTGCCGCAGGAAGAACTGAACCGCCTCATCCTCACCCTCGAAGAGGAGATGCACGAGGCAGCAGCGGAGTTGAAGTTCGAGTACGCCGCTCGATTGCGTGACGAGGTCAACGAGCTCAGACGCGAACTCCGCGACGCCGGCTGACCCTGGCAACAACCGGAGTCGATCCGGTGCCTCGGTCAGAGCACCTCGGTGAAGAGGTGGATCACGAGTCCTGCCAGGCCGCCCACGACCGTGCCGTTGATGCGGATGAACTGGAGGTCGCGGCCCACCTGCAGCTCGAGCCGACGACTGGTCGACTCGGCGTCCCAGCGCTGCACCGTCGACGAGATCATCGTGCTCACCTCGCCGCGGTAGTTCGACACGATGTAGCCGCCCGCAGAGGCCACCCACTTGTCGATCTTCGCCTGCAGCTCGGCGTCGTCCCTCAGACGCTGGCCGAACTGCGAGAGACTGAAGGTCATGCGGCGGCGGAGCTCGCTGTCGGGATCGGCTGCGGCTTGTTCGAGCGAACGCTTCACCTCGCCCCACAGCGAGGCGATCCACGCCCGTACATCGGGGTGCGCGAGCAGCTCGTCCTTCAGATCCTCGCCCTTGGCGACGAGCTCGGGATCGTCGCGCAGTCGCTGCGCGAACTCGATCACTCGCTGATCGATGGAACGGCGCACTTCATGGTCGTGATCGCGACCCACGTCGTCGAGGAACCGGTGAACACCGGTGAAGATCTTGTCGAAGATCCGGTCGTCGATCGTCTCGGGCACCCACCACGGTGACTCGGTCTGCAGCCGCTCGCGAAACGTCGTGCGGTTGTCGTCGAGGAAGTTCTTGAGCCCGCTCATCGTGGCGTCGAGCAGACGTTGGTGGTGGCCGTTCTCGACGGCGAGGTCGATCGCCCTGCCCATCAGCGGGGCGACGGGGGTGGCCCGGATCCGGCGTTCGACCATCGCTTCGATCGAACCCGAGATGGCTTCGTCGTCCACGATTTCCAGCGCACCACGGAGCAGATCGCCCGCCGCGGCCGACGCTCGCAACGCGTTCGCGGGGTGCGACAACCACTCGCCCAGGCGGGCACCGACATGTGCCTTCTGCAGTCGTTCGTTCAACAGTTCCTCGGTGAGGAAGTTCTCCTGCACGAACTCGCCGAGCGACTCGCCGATCTGATCCTTGCGCTTCGGGATGATCGCCGTGTGTGGGATCGGGAGTCCGAGCGGGTGACGGAAGAGCGCGGTGACGGCGAACCAGTCGGCCAGCGCACCGACCATCGCCGCCTCCGCGAATGCCTCGACGTACTCGAGCCAGGTGCCGGCGTCGCCGCGGAACGCGTGAGCGAGGACGAACACGATCGTCACCGCCACGAGCAGCCCGGTGGCCACCCACTTCATCCGGCGCAGATCGCGGACGCGTTGCTCGTCGAGGGGAGCTGTCATCTCGACCCACCCTACGGGCCGAGGTATCGCCTCGGGAGGCGACAGTCAGCTGGTGATGATCACCAGGTGCCGACCAGCGGTGCACCGAGCACCGCCGACAGCGATGCGCCGGGCTGTGGCACCGCGAACAGATACCCCTGTCCGAACCGGCAACCGAGCTGCACGAGCTTGTCGCATTGGGTCTGCGTCTCGACGCCCTCGGCGATCACCTCGATGCCGGCATCGGCGGCACGGGCGAGGATCATCCGGACCTCGGCGACGTCACGTTCGGTGCCGTTCACCTGCTGCACGTAGCGCCGATCGAGCTTGGCGCCCGAGATCGGGATGTCGCCGAGCTGGTCGAGCGCATGGAAGCTGTGCGGCACATCGTCGAGGAGCAGCTTCACACCGAGATCGACGAGCTTGCGCAGCTGGCGGCGACCGCCGTCGGTGATCTCGTAGGCGATCCGCTCGTTGAGCTCGATGGTGATCGCGTCGGCGTCGGTGCCGGTCTCGATGAGGCGGCGCTGCACGAGTTCGGCCAGACCGAAGTCGGGGATGCCGGCGAACTCGAGGTTGAGGGCTGCGCTCAGGTCGGGCATGCGGTGCCGGAAGTCGCCGAGGAACTGCAGCGACGAGTCGAGCATTCTGTCGAACAGGCTCAGCATCGACGGTCCCGAGGAGTACGCGTCGAGG
This sequence comes from uncultured Acidimicrobiaceae bacterium, assembly GCA_963791635.1. Lineage (GTDB taxonomy): Bacteria > Actinomycetota > Acidimicrobiia > Acidimicrobiales > Ilumatobacteraceae > VFMC01. The sequence continues at coordinate 1,365,606 of CAWBTC010000005.1, read as the reverse complement.
AAGGCGTCTGGGCCGACCACGCCGTCGGCGGTCTGCAATCGGGCGAGCGCCTCGACCGCGACGACTTCGCCGGTGGCGAGTTCCACGATCGGCTGGAAGTAGGCGATCATCCGACCGTCGACCTCGCCGGTCGCGGAGGGGGCCAAGTCGGATGGATCCTGCAGCACCACGACGCTGCGGGTCTCGGCCTCTGCGATCGAGCCGAGGGCGGAGGCGACGGCCTCGCCGAGGCGCTGGTAGCGACTCGAGTCGACGCTGTCGTCCAGGCACAGGAATGCGAGCGCCGTTCCGTCGTGGTCCGGCACCCCGAAGGCTGTCCCCGTCGGGGACACGCTGATGGACCAGTGCGCTTCGGTCTCCTGATGCAGGTAGTGCAACAGATGCAGACCGATGCGACTCAGCGCAGCGTCGAGACTCGGACTTCCAACCACATCCGACTATCGGCACGGAGCGTGCACACCTTCAACAATTCCTGCAGGTCGATCCCGAGAACCCCGAGACTTCGTTCGGTTCACGACCGTGAGCTCGACTCGGCAGACCCTCGTCGATAGAACGTGTGTTCGTCGATGTCGGCGAGTAGCCTCGCCGCGATGCCTCCCGCACCCCGCACCGCCACCGGGTCGCCCGTCTCCAAGGCGCCGAAGTCAGCAACATCGCAGAAGTCACGCACGGCGGTCCAGGCCCCGGGCCCTCCGAAGTCCCGTACGGTCGAGCCCCGTGCGGTCGAGCCCGGTGCGATCGAGCACCGTGCGATCGAGACATCGCCGCGTTCCGCCCCGACACCGAAGGTGATCACGACCCCGCGTGCACGTCGGACCGAGCCGGCGAGGTCGGGCGCAAAGCAGTCCGCGGGCCTCATCACCGTGCGCGGCGCCCGCGAGCACAACCTCAAGAACGTCAGCGTGGATCTGCCCCGTGACCGGCTGATCGTGTTCACGGGCCTGTCCGGCTCGGGCAAGAGCAGCCTGGCGTTCGACACGATCTACGCCGAAGGTCAGCGCCGCTACGTCGAGAGCTTGAGCGCATACGCCCGGCAGTTCCTCGGTCAGATGGACAAACCCGACGTCGATGCGATCGAGGGTCTGTCCCCAGCGATCTCCATCGATCAGAAGTCGGCCGGCCGCAACCCGCGCTCCACCGTGGGCACCATCACCGAGGTGTACGACTACCTCCGGCTGCTCTGGGCGCGCATCGGGGTGCAGCACTGCCCGAACGATGACACGCGGCTGGAGCGCCAGACCCCGCAGCAGATCGTCGACCGCATCCTCGAACTGCCCGAGGGGACGCGCTTCCAGGTGCTCGCACCGGTGGTTCGGGGCCGCAAGGGCGAGTACGACACGATGCTGCAGGACCTCGCCGGTCAGGGCTTCGTGCGCGCCAAGGTGGACGGTGAGACGGTCGACATCAACGAGTTCCTGAAGCGCGACGAGAAGCTCGCCCGCTACGAGAACCACCACATCGAGATCGTGGTCGACCGCCTGGTGCGCCGCGATGGCCTGGAGCGGCGCCTCACCGACTCGCTCGAAACTGCGCTGCGGCTCACCGAGGGCGTCGCCCAGGTGGAGCTCGTCAACCGTGAGGGTGCCGATGACGAGACGCTCACCTTCAGCCAGCACCTCGTGTGCCCGTCGTGCGGCACGAGCTATGAGGAGCTTGCCCCGCGAAACTTCTCGTTCAACACGCCGTATGGGGCGTGTGCTTCTTGCGACGGGCTCGGCACGACCTTCGAGGTCGACCCCGAGCTGGTGATCCCCGACCCCGACATGAGCATCAACGAGGGCGCGATCGCACCTTGGCGCAGCTCGCACACCCAGTACTTCACCCGCATGCTCGATGCGGTCGCCGACACATACGAGATCGATCTCGGCGCGCCCTACCGCACCCTCAACGCGAAGCAGCAGAAGATCGTGCTCTACGGCGTCACCGGCAATCTGCAGGTGAAGTACAAGAACCGCTACGGGCGGACGCGCCAGTACAACACCGCGTACGAGGGCGTGATCCCGTGGATCAAGCGCCGTCATGAGGGTGCCGAGAGCGACTGGAGCCGCGAACAGTACGAGGGGTACATGCGGCTCGTCCCGTGCCCCGCATGCAACGGAGCCCGCCTGAAGCCGGCGTCGCTCGCGGTGCGGGTGAACGACAAGCACATCTCCGAGGTGTGCGACATGAGCATCGGCGAGTCGTCGAAGTTCCTCGCCGGGCTCGAGTTGAGCGAGCGTGACCGGATGATCGCCGAGCGGGTGACCAAGGAGATCAACGCTCGTCTCGGCTTCCTGCTCGATGTCGGCCTCGACTACCTCACGCTGTCGCGTTCTGCTGGCACGCTCGCCGGTGGCGAGGCGCAGCGCATCCGTCTTGCGAGCCAGATCGGCTCGGGTCTCGTCGGCACGCTCTACGTGCTCGATGAACCGTCGATCGGTCTGCACCAGCGCGACAACCGCCGGCTCATCGACACCCTGATCCGGCTCCGCGACCTCGGCAACACCGTGCTCGTGGTGGAACACGACGAGGACACCATCCTCGAGAGCGACTGGATCGTCGACATCGGCCCCGGGGCGGGCGAGCACGGGGGAGAGGTCGTCTACAGCGGGCCGGTGCCCGGCATCTTGAAGTCGAAGGAGTCGATCACCGGTCAGTACCTGTCGGGCAGGCGCTCGATCCCGGTGCCCCAGCAACGCCGCTCGCCCGGCGAGCAATGGCTCAGGGTGAAGGGCGCCCGCGAACACAATCTCTGCAACATCGACGTCGACATCCCGCTCGGCTGCCTCGTGGCCGTCACCGGTGTGTCGGGAAGTGGCAAGAGCACGCTGGTGCGCGACATCCTCCTGCCGGTGCTGATGCAGCGGATCTACAAGAGCAAGGACGCCGCCGGCAAGCACAAGAAGATCGACGGCATCGAGCTGCTCGACAAGGTGATCGACATGGACCAATCGCCCATCGGGCGCACGCCTCGGTCCAACCCTGCCACCTACACCGGCGTGTTCGACAACATTCGCAAGCTGTTCGCCACCACCGCCGAGGCGAAGGTTCGTGGTTACCTGCCTGGCCGGTTCAGCTTCAACGTCGCCGGAGGTCGCTGCGAGGCATGCGCGGGCGATGGCACGATCAAGATCGAGATGCACTTCCTTCCCGACGTGTACGTGCCGTGCGAGGTGTGCAAGGGCGATCGCTACAACCGCGACACCCTCGACATCACGTTCAAGGGTCGCAACATCGCCGAGGTGCTCGACATGCCGGTCTCGGAGGCGGTCGACTTCTTCGCGAACCAGCCGGTGATCGCTCGTCACATGAAGACCCTCCTCGACGTGGGCCTCGGCTACGTGCGGCTCGGACAGAGCGCCCCCACCCTGTCGGGTGGAGAGGCGCAGCGCGTGAAGCTCGCCAGCGAGCTGGCCAAGCGCAGCACGGGCCACACCATCTACCTCCTCGACGAGCCGACCACGGGTCTCCACTTCGAGGACGTGCGTCGTCTGCTGACCGTGCTCTCGCGTCTCGTGGACCAAGGCAACACCGTGCTCGTCATCGAGCACAGCCTCGACGTGATCAAGACCGCCGATTGGCTGATCGACCTCGGCCCCGAAGGCGGCAGCGGTGGTGGCATGGTGGTGGCCGAAGGGTCGCCCGAGCAGGTCGCTGGTGTGGCTGCCAGTCACACCGGTCGGTACCTTCGTCCGATGCTCGGCTTGTGAGCGACGCCCAAGCCGTCCGGCCGCCTCCAACGGTTGCAGCGCGCCTCTGGCGGTCTGTGACACGTCCGACGTGACCGCTCCCATGATCGGTGCAGCCTCGGCCGAACTGAACGATGCCGACCGGGCGGTGTTGCAGCGCCGCACCCTGTTCACGTTGCGCATCGCGCAAGTGCCGTCACAGGCAGCCGTTGCTGGCATGGTGGCGGTCGTGGCGCTCCTCATGGGAGAGCTGGTCGACAGCGATCGTCTCGCCGGAACCGGCAGCGCGATGTTCACCCTCGGCTCTGCCCTGGTGGCGGTGCCACTGTCGGCGTACATGCGCAGGAACGGTCGCCGGCCGGGTCTCGTTCGTGCGTGGGGTGCAGCCTCCGCCGGCGCGCTCGTGGCCGCGATCGCTGGTCAGGTCGGGTCGTTCCCGCTGTTCGTGGTCGGGATGCTCGCGTTCGGCTCGGGCCAGGCCGCAGCGCTGCAAGGTCGCTTCGTCGCAGCCGATCTCGCCACGCCCGCCACTCGCTCACAGGCGATCGGGTCGGTGGTGTGGGTGGGCACGCTCGGCGCCGCGTTCGGCCCGCTGCTCACACCGTGGGAGCGCCGCCTCGCCGACGCCGCCGGTCTCGAACCATTGGTGGGCCCGTTCTTGTTCGCGTCGGTGTTCTTCGCGATCTCCGGTGCGGTGGTGGCCACACGATTGCGTCCCGACCCTCTCGTCGCGGCGGGTCTGACGAACCCTGATGCCGCCCGGGTGCGTCCGTTGCGCCAGGTGCGCAACGCAGCTGGCGTGGTGGCCTCGCGGCCGCTCGCTCAACTCGGTCTCGCGTCGATGGTGGTCAGCCAGACGGCGATGGTGGCCGTGATGACGATGACGCCGCCGTACATGAAGGACCACGACCACTCGGATCTCAGCGCGTACGTGATCGCGCTGCACATCGTGGGCATGTACGGGTTCTCGCCGTTCGTCGGACGTCTGATCGAGCGCTTCGGCCGGCCTGCGTCGATCATGCTCGGCTCGGTGGTGCTCGGAGCGGGGACCACGATCACGGTGATGCTCGGCTACTCGGCACCTGCGGTGTTCGTCGGGCTGTTCCTGGTGGGTGTCGGCTGGAGCTTCGGCCTCGTGGCCGGCAGCACGCTGCTCACCGAATCGGTGCCGGTGGACACCAGGGTGGAGGTGCAGGGTGCCGGCGACCTGGTGATGAGCCTGTTCGGCGGCAGCGCGGCCTTCGCCTCCGGCTTCGTGAAGGCATCGTTCGGCTATTCCACGCTCGCCTACGCCGGCACCGTGCTCGCGGGTGTGTTGCTCGTGTACACACTGGCCAGTCGCCGTTCGGCGTTGACGCAACCCGTGTGATCAGCGACGGATGAGCCTGGGATCAGCCTGCGGATCAGCTGCCGCGGAGGCGTTTGCCGAGCTCGCTGAGCCGTTTGCGCTCCGCCTCGCTCAGGCCCACCGAGTTCATCTTGTCGAGCAGGCGGTCCATCTCGGCCTGATCGCCAGGTGTGGGACCGCTCCACGGTCCCTGGGTGACCACCCGGTCGAAGTCGCGGGTCTGCTTCTTGCGCTTTGCGGGCTTGGCTCCGGCGCGGGCCCCGGCCTTCGGGTTGTTGCCGCCGCCCATGAACTGAGGGATGAAGCCCATCGTCTCGCGCAGCTGACCGAACTGGCGCATCACGATCAGCGCCAGGGCACAGGTGAGCAGCAGTTGAACGAGCACGCCCCACCACCGGTTGCCGACGTATTGGAGCACGTCGAGCGCGACGAAGATGACCGCGATCACCCAGGCCGGGATGCCGAAGAAGAACTGCGCGTTCGGCTGGTCGGCAGCGAAGATCACGAGCATCGCTGTGCCGAGCAGGCCGATGCCGACGGCGCCGCCGCGACTGATCCCGAGCACCGTCACCACGACCGCAGGGAACACGACCAGGATCGCGATGAGTCGGGTGAAGCGCACGCGCCCGATCATCTCCTCGATGCGATGCCCGAAGATCCAGAAGAACGCGAGCGAGATCACCGCCCAGATCGACGGGTCGGTGGCGATCGGCCACGTGATCAGACGCCAGAGCTCGCCGTCCCGCACCAGTTCGGGGACGAACCCCAGGTTGCTGAGGGCGCTGGGGCTGATCGCGTAGGCGAACATCGAGAGCACTCCGAGCCCCACGAGCAGCGCTGTCGTCGTGACGTCGAAGCCGCCGAGTTTGAACCACCCGTCACGTGGGCGCGGCTCGGGGAAGTTCAGCTGAAAACGACCGGTCACGCCTCGAACCCTACCGGCCTAGCCTGGGCCTCGATGGTCACTCGTCCCCCCGCCGGCACCATCCCCGAGACTCCTGGCTCGTACCAGTTCAAGGACGCGCACGGCCGTGTGATCTACGTGGGCAAGGCGTCGAGCCTTCGACAGCGCCTCTCGAACTACTTCCAGGACCCGCGCAACCTCCATCCGCGCACGGCGCAGATGGTGGCCACCGCAGCGACGGTCGAGTGGATCGAGGTGCGCAACGAGGTCGAGGCGCTCATGCTCGAGTACAGCCTCATCAAGCTGCACCGGCCGCGGTTCAACATCCGGTTGCGCGACGACAAGAGCTATCCGTTCCTCGCGGTCACCCTCGACGAGCAGTACCCGCGGGCGCTGGTGATGCGAGGTCGCAAGCGCAAGGGCACGCGCTACTTCGGCCCGTACGCGCACGCCTATGCGATCCGCGACACGCTCGACCTGCTGCTGCGCAGCTTCCCGATCCGCACCTGCAGCCCGGGCAAGTTCAACGAGCACCAGCGGCTCGGTCGCCCGTGCCTGTTGTTCCACATCGAGAAGTGCAGCGGGCCGTGTGTCGGCGAGATCGACGAGATGCCGTACCGCCAGCTCGTCACCGAGCTGTGCGAGTTCCTCGACGGCGATACCGACGACATCTTGCGGCGGCTCGAAGCGGAGATGAAGCAAGCTGCGTCCGAGCTGGAGTACGAGCGGGCTGCCCGCCTGCGCGACCGGCTCGTGTCGGTGCAGCGTGCGGTCGAGAAGCAGCAGATGGTGGCCGACCGCAACGAGGACATCGACGTGATCGGGCTGGCCGATGACGAGCTCGAAGCGGCAGTTCAGGTGTTCTTCGTGCGCAAGGGTCGCGTGGTCGGGCGCAAGGGATTCATCCTCGACAAGGTGGAGGACCTCTCGGCAGGGGGCCTGATCGACCGGATCATGGAGGAGATGTACGGCGACGATGCTCCTGCCGGCGTGCCCAAGCAGGTGCTCGTGCCAGTCGACAGTGAGGACCTCGCCACCTACGAGGAGTGGCTGACCCACTTGCGTGGTTCGAAGGTGCAGATCCGCGTCCCTCAGCGCGGCGACAAGCGCGACCTGCACGAGACCGTCACCCGAAATGCACGGGAGGAGTTCGTCCGACACCGCCTGCGACGTGCGGGCGACCACAACGCCCGCAGTCGCGCGCTCACCGAGCTGCAGGACATGCTGTCGCTGCCCGAGGCCCCGCTGCGCATCGAGTGCTACGACATGGCGCATCTCCAGGGCACCGACTACGTCGGGTCGATGGTGGTGCTCGAGGACGGCCTGCCGAACAAGCGTGAGTACCGGCGCTTCAAGGTGAAGGACGTACCGGGCAACGACGACTACGCGGCAATGGAGGAGGTGCTGACGCGGCGGCTCAAGGCGTACCTCGACGAGCGCGACCTGCCGATCGGCGAGCGCTGGCGCGAAGCCGGGCAAGTTCGCCTACCCGCCGCAGCTGTTGTTGGTGGACGGTGGCAAGGGCCAGCTCGGCGTGGCCGAGCGTGTCGTCGCATCGCTCGGGCTCACCGACGAGATCCCGATCGCCTCCCTCGCGAAACGGTTCGAGGAGGTGTACCTGCCCGGTCGCAGCGAGCCGGTGGAGGTGCCACGTGGCAGCGAGGCGCTGTTCATGCTGCAGCGCATCCGCGACGAAGCCCACCGCTTTGCCAACGGCTTCCATCGCGAGCTCCGTGGCAAGCGGATGACGACCAGTTCGCTCGACGGCATCCCCGGCCTCGGAGACGCACGCAAGAAGAAGCTCGTGCAGGCGATGGGTGGCGTGACGCCGGTGAAGCAGGCGTCACTCGACGACCTGAAGGCGCTGTCGTTCCTGCCTGATGCGGTGGCCGAGGCGATCCACTCCAAGTTCCACTCCACGGCCCACACCGACGAGTCCGGCACACCGGTGCGGGTGCGCGGAGATGCGACATCGCCGTCACATGAAGGCGCTGAGGACCTCGTCGCGCAGGCGCTGGTACGTGTCGAGGCGTTGCTCGCGAGTGTTGCCGAGGGTGAAGTCGGCGATGGCGAGCTCGTCGACACCGGCCTCGACGTAGGTGGCGACGAGGTCGATCAGCTCCGAGGCCCCGCCGACGAGTGAGCGGTCCTGCGGGGCGCGAGCGCGCAGCTTGTCACGTGCGGCGTCGTCGTCGGTGAGGAAGAACAGCGCCTGGCTCGAGCGTCGCACGGTGCCGGGGTCGCGATCCACGGTTTCGCACGCCTGCAGGAACACGTCGGTGCGACGCTGCCGCTCATCAGGGTTGCCCCAGGTGTTCCACACGTCGGCCCACCGGGCGGTGATCCTCATCATCCGTGGGCTTCCGGTGCCGACGAGGAGCTCCATCGCCTTCGGCCGTGGGTCGAACGGCACTGCGTCGTCGCGCAGCAGCTCGTGGATCGCCCGGATCGCGTCCTCGAAGCGGCTCACCCGCTCACCCGCCGGCGGGAGTTCGAAGCCGTACTCGCGGTGCTCGTTCACCTGCCAGCCGGCGCCGAGGCCGAGCACGGCCCGACCACCGGTGATGTGGTCGACCGTCGCTGCCCGCTTGGCGAGCACCACGGGGTGGTGGATCGTCACCGGCGACACCATCGAGGTGAGCAGCAGGCGGGGCACGCTCGCACCGATCGCAGCGAGCATCGTCCAGCACTCGTACGCCGGGCCCTCGCCGACGCTGTCGTCGTCGGTCTGGGGCATGAAGTGGTCGGCGTACCAGCAGCCGTCCCACCCCGTCTGCTCGGCCCACGTGGCGAGGGCGAGCACCTCATCCCAAGGGCGTTCGTACGACGGCCAGACGGAAAAGCGCATGCAGCCGACCCTAGCGACCGATCCGCGATGAGAGATGAGCGTCGCTGGCGACCCGATCTCTCATCGCCGGCGCCCGACGGCGGACGTGATGAGAGATCCGGTCGGCACAGCCGCTCATCTCTCATCGCGAGGTGGTGCGGTTTAGTGTCGCCGGATGAGTGACGAGCTGTGGGAGACCCACGCCGAGTGGTGGATCGACGGATTCACCGACGGTGCCGACCCCGAGTACGAAGAGCAGATCCTGCCGCTCGCGGCCGAAGAGCTGGCAGGCGCACGGCGTGTGCTGGACGTCGGCTGCGGCGATGGCCAGGTCAGCCGACTCGCGGTCACGCTCGGTGCCGAGTTGGTGGTCGGGGTCGACCCCACCTGGAACCAGGTGAAGGTGGCCCGCGAGCGTGGCGGGGGAGCGCTCTATCTCAAGGCAGGCGCCGGCAAGCTGCCCTTCGCCGACTCGTCGTTCGACGCCGTCGTCGCGTGCCTCGTGTTCGAACACATCCGTGATGTCGACGACGCGATCGCCGAGGTCGCCCGAGTGGTGGTCCCGGGCGGACGCTTCTGCTTCTTCTTGAACCACCCGCTGCTGCAGACCCCCAACAGCGGGTGGATCGACGACCAGTTCCTCGACCCGCCCGAGCAGTACTGGCGCATCGGTCCGTACCTCATCGAGGACGAGACGATCGAGGAGGTGGAGAAGGACGTGTTCATCCCCTTCATCCATCGTCCGCTCAGCCGCTACATCAACGCCCTCGCCGACAACGGCCTGTTGCTGGAGCGGATGGTCGAGCCCGCCCCGCCACCCGGGTTCATCGCCCGGGCCGAGGAGTACGAGGCCGCGAGCACGATCCCGCGTCTGCTGTACCTGCGGACGCGCAGGATCTCGGGACACGACCGCTGAATCACGTACGATCCAGCTCGTGACCGATGTCCTCGTCATCACCGGGCTCTCCGGCGCCGGGAGGTCCCAGGCCGCCGACGACCTGGAGGACCTCGGGTGGTTCGTCGTCGACAACCTGCCCATCGAGCTGCTCGACAAGATCGTCGAGCTGGGCAGCGGGCCTGGCGCGTTCACCAAGCTCGGTCTCGTCGTCGGGCCGACCGCCGAACCGATCGAGGTGCTCGACGCGATCAGCCGTCTGCGCCAAGCGCACCGGGTGCGAGTGCTGTTCCTCGATGCCTCGACACCCGAGTTGGTCAAGCGCTACGGCAGCAGCAGGCGCAAGCACCCGCTCGACGACGGCAACTCCGGCATGGCCGAGACGATCGAGCGTGAGCGCGACATGCTGGAGTCGGTGAAGGCCGAGGCAGACCTCGTGGTGGACACGAGCGATCTCAACGTGCATCAGCTGAAGTCGCTCATCTACGCCACCTTCGGCGACGAGCAGATCCGTTCCACCATGCAGATCGCGGTCACGTCGTTCGGGTACAAGCACGGGATCCCCCTCGACGTCGATCTGGTGATGGACGTGCGCTTCCTTCCGAACCCTCATTGGATCGAGGAGCTCCGCCCCCAGACCGGCCTCGACGCCGCGGTGCGCGACTTCGTGCTCGGCCAGCCCGCCACCGACGAGTTCCTGCACCGCTTCGAGCACCTGCTCGAGCTGCTCCTGCCCGCCTACGAAGATGAGGGGAAGAGCTACCTGTCGGTCGCGATCGGTTGCACGGGCGGCCGTCACCGCTCGGTGGCGCTCACCGAGGAGCTGGCGACGTGGCTCCGCTCGAAGGGCCACCACCCGCGCGTCACGCACCGCGATCTCCACCACTGATCGCTGCGATCTGCACAAGTTGTCGATGACGGGCTGTCTCGGGACCTTGTCCCCTGCGGGAACACCTGGCCAGGCATGACCATTGGGTACAGTCGCAATGGCTCTCAGACCACCACTGGTGACCGCCGACGACGGCGGTGATCTCAGGACGAAAGGACGGCCGTCATGACGGTTCGTGTAGGAATCAACGGCTTCGGGCGCATCGGGCGCAACTTCTTCCGTGCGGCGAAAGAGCGTGGTGTCGACATCGACATCGTTGCGGTGAACGATCTCGGCTCGCTCGAGACGATGGCTCACCTGTTGAAGTACGACTCCGTGATGGGCTCGCTCAAGCAGACCATCAAGCCCACCAAGGGCGGCATCTCCGTCGACGGTGACGAGTTGCTCGTGCTCAGCGAGCGCGACCCGAAGCAGCTGCCGTGGGGTGATCTCGGAGTGGACGTCGTGATCGAGTCGACCGGTTTCTTCACCAAGCGTGACACGGCTGCGTACCACCTCGAGGGTGGTGCCCCACTCGTCATCGTGTCGGCACCGTGCGACGGCGCGGACGGAACGTTCGTGTACGGGGTGAACCACAAGGAGTTCGACTTCGCGACCCAGAAGGTCATCTCGAACGCCAGCTGCACGACCAACTGCTTCGTGCCGTTGGTGAAGGTGCTCGACGACGCGTTCGGCGTGGAGCAAGGGCTGATGCAGACCGTTCACGCATACACCGGTGATCAGCAACTGGTCGACGGCCCGCACAAGGACCTGCGCCGTGCGCGTGGTGCGGCGATCAACATCGTGCCCACCAGCACCGGCGCCGCCCGCGCCACCAGCCTCGTGCTCGCGTCGATGAAGGGCAAGCTCGACGGCACCTCCCTGCGCGTGCCGGTGCCGACCGGCTCGATCGTCGACTTCACCGCCAACCTCAAGACGGCGGCAACCGTCGAGCAGATCAACGCGGCGTACAAGAAGGCAGCTGCCGGCGGACCGCTCAAGGGGATTCTTCGCTACACCGAAGATCCGATCGTGTCGAGCGACATCCAGGGCGACCCGCACTCGAGCATCTTCGACGCCGGCTTGACGATGAGCATGGGCAAGATGGTGAAGGTGCTGTCGTGGTACGACAACGAGTGGGGCTACTCGAACCGACTCGTCGACACGGCCTTGTTCGCGGGGGCCAAGGCCGCCAAGCGCAAGAAGCGGTGATTCCGGTCATGGCCGATCGCCCTTCCCACATCCCGACGCTCGACGTTCCCACACTGGAAGACTTGGGAGACGTCGCCGGCAAGCGCGTGCTGGTGCGGACGGACTTCAACGTGCCGATGGAGAACGGTGTCATCACCGACGACTTCCGGATCCGCGCTGCATTGCCGACGATCGCCTGGCTCACGGAGCGTGGAGCGACGGTCGTCACCGCCTCGCATCTCGGTCGCCCCAAGGGACAACCGAACCCGAAGTACTCGATCGACCCGGTGCGTGCTCGTCTCGCCGAACTCGCACCGGGCGTCGAGCTGCTCGAGAACCTGCGCTTCGATGCGGGTGAGGAGGGCAACGATCCTGCTTTCGTCGCCCAGTTGATCGACGGCATCGACGCCTACGTCGACGATGCGTTCGGTGCGTGCCACCGAGCGCACGCGTCGATCGTCGGTCCGCCGAGGACGCTCCCGTCGGCGATGGGCCTGCTCCTGCAGAGAGAGGTCGACGTCCTGCTCGGCCTCCGCAACAACCCGAAGCACCCGTTCGTGGCGGTGCTCGGCGGTTCGAAGATCTCCGACAAGCTCGGTGTCGTCGAGGCCCTGATGAACACCGTCGACTCGCTCGTGATCGGCGGAGCGATGTGCTTCACGTTCCTCGCGGCGCAGGGCAATCCGATCGGTGCTTCGTTGTGGGAGCCCGACCAGGTGGACACCTGCAAGCGCCTGCTCGACTCGGCAGGGGAGCGAGGCAAAGCGATCCACCTGCCCGAGGACATCGTCGGCCTCGACGCCGACGGCAACTTCGCCACGTACGGCGCGCGCCTGCCCGATGGCGCCAAGGGCTTCGACATCGGCCCCGGCACGGCCGCCGCGTTCAGCGACATCATCATGGACGCGCGCACCGTGTTCTGGAACGGCCCGATGGGCATGTTCGAAGACGACCGCTTCGCCGCCGGCACTCGGACCGTCGCCCAGGCGATGGCCGACACCAAGGCGTTCACCGTCGTCGGCGGTGGCGACTCCGCCGCCGCGCTCGCGCAGTTCGGGCTCGACGACGACGTCGACCACGTGTCCACCGGTGGTGGGGCGTCGCTCGAACTGCTCGAGCTCGGCGACCTCCCCGGTCTCGAAGCACTCCGCCACGCACCCAACGCCTGACCCCGTCAGCGCCGGCTCCAACGCTCAAGCACCAACGATCGAGAAGGCATCGACATGCGCAAGCCACTCATCTCCGGCAACTGGAAGATGAACCACAACCACTTCGAAGCCATCCAGTGCGTGCAGAAGCTGGCCTACCTGGTGGGCAAGGACGACTTCGAACAGGTGGATGTGAGCATCCACCCGCCGTTCACCGACATCCGCAGCGTCCAGACCGTGATCGACGCAGACAAGCTCGAGTTCGCGCTCGGTGCCCAGCACTGCCACTGGGAGGACAAAGGTGCCTTCACGGGCGAGGTGTCACCGTTGTTCCTCGCCAAGCTCGGCGTCGACTACGTGATCTGCGGTCACAGCGAGCGGCGCGAGCTGTTCGGCGAGACCGACGAGATGGTGAACAGCAAGGTCGCTGCGATCATCAAGCACGCGATGACGCCGATCATGTGCGTAGGAGAGACCCTGGTCGAGCGTGAGGCGGGCGAGACCGAGACCAAGGTGCTCGGTCAGGTACCGCGCGGGCCTCGCAGGCCGCTCTGCCGACCAGATCGGTGCGCTCGTGATCGCGTACGAACCCATCTGGGCGATCGGCACTGGCAAGAACGCGACCGCCGAGGATGCCCAGAACGTCTGTGCAGCGATCCGCGGCGCAATCGTGGACATCGCAGGCAACAAGGCGGCGGCCGACGTGCGCATCCAGTACGGCGGTTCGGTCAAGGCGGGAACGATCGCCGAGCTGATGGCCGGACCCGACGTCGACGGGGCCCTCGTCGGCGGTGCAAGCCTGGATCCGGACGAGTTCGCGCGGATCTGCAAGCTCGGGTCCTGAGCCCCCCCCCCTCAGCGAACGCGACCTGGCGACATCGTGGACGAACCACCGATTCGTCGGGCACCGAGCGAGGCAGCAGTCTTGGAACGTTCGCGCCGACTTTTCGTACATCTGAAACGGAGTGCCTACCCGTCGGTAGCTCTTGGTGGTAGCTTTTCGTTGCTCACGTCGATCGGGGAGGACGGCGTGAGGGTTCGATTCTGTCGAACGCCGCAATGCTGAGCTGAAAGGTGAGGCGATGCGGGCGGTTCCGGGCTCGAGGAAAACCTCCCTCCGAACCACCATCAGGAGGACAACCACGTGAGCACCACGAGGCGCGGCACCAAGTTCGCCGCACTTGTCGTGGGTCTTTCGCTCATCGCCGCAGCTTGCGGTGGCGACGACGAAGAGACCACGACGGCCACGGACGCTCCCGGCACGACCGCGGAGACGGAGGCCACCGAGGCCCCCGTCACCACGGAAGCTGGCGGAGAGACCACCGAGGCCCCCGGCACCACCGAGGCACCGGCCGAAGAGCCCGCCATGCGGATCACCTATGACATCGCCGAAGCAGCGGTGTGGGACGACGGCACGCCGATCACGGCCGCTGACTTCGTCTGCCAGTACGAAGCCGTCATGGGCACCGTCGGCTCGCTGTCGACCGTCGGTTACGACCAGATCCTGTCGATCGGCGCCGGCGAGAGCGACAAGCAGGTCGTCGTCGATTTCAAGACGGTCTATGCCCCATACCGTGGTCTGTTCGGTGCCGGTTCCTTGCTGAAGGCCGATGCCTTTGCCGACTGCAACGACATCTCCGCAGACCTTCAGACCGAGTTCTCCTTCTCGAACCGTCCGTACAAGCTCGAGTCGTGGAGCGACTCGCAGGCGGTGTTCGTACCGAACGAGAACTACTTCGGAGACGATGCCGCGGTGACGCCCAAGGTCGTCATCGTGCCGAAGGCCGACCAGGAGACCGAGATCGCGTCACTGCTCGCCTCCGAGGTCGACTTCATCTATCCGCAGTACAGCCCGGAGACGGCTGACGCGGTGGCCGGCGACGCAAACGTCAAGGTTTCCATCACGTTCGGTGGCGACTACGAAGCCCTGTACTTCCAGCAGCAGGAAGGCCCGTTCGCCGATCCGGTGTTCCGCCAGGCCTTTGCCCAGTCGATCGACGTCGACGCGCTGTTCCAGCAGATCTACGTCCCGATCGTCGACGGCGCGGAGCCGCTGTCCTGCGGACCGATCGTTCCAGGCCGCTACTGCGACCAGTCCAACTTCCAGGACACCTTCGATCTCGAGGGCGCTGCGGCGCTGCTCGAGGGCGACGGCTGGGTGAAGGACGGCGACGGCTATTGGAGCAAGGACGGCGAGACCCCGGAGGTCCGTTGGATGGTCAACGCCGGCAACAGCCGTCGTGAGAACACCCAGGCGTACCTGATCCCGTTGCTGCAGGAGGCCGGTTTCAACGTTGTCGCCGACAACTGCGAAGCAGAGTGCGTGTTCCAGCAGCGTCTCCCAAGCCTCGACTACGACCTCGGGATGTACATCTCGACCGCACCGCCGGATCCGCAGTACCTCACCAGCAGCTTCGCCTGCGACCAGATCCCCACAGAGGAGAACGAGTTCGCCGGTCAGAACAGCCAGGGATGGTGCAACGAGGAGGCCACTGCAGCGCTGTACGAGGCCGATGCGACGATCGATCTCGATGCCCGCGCTGAGCTCGTCAAGAGCGCCATCGCCCTGATGCGCGAGGACTGGGTGCTCCTGCCCACGTTCCAGTTCCCGAAGTCGGGTCTGTACCGCACCGACAAGGTCGGCGGCCCGGTTGAGGGTGACCTCAACAACTTCGAGGCGTTCATCAACTTCAGCGAGTGGACCGACGTCGACGGTGACGGCCAGATCGTCATCGGTGCCGAGCAGTGGCCGGGTTGCCTCAACCCGATCACCGAGTGCGCCAACTCGTCATGG
Organism: uncultured Acidimicrobiaceae bacterium; assembly: GCA_963791635.1. Classification (GTDB taxonomy): domain Bacteria; phylum Actinomycetota; class Acidimicrobiia; order Acidimicrobiales; family Ilumatobacteraceae; genus VFMC01. The sequence continues at coordinate 1,349,963 of CAWBTC010000005.1, read as the reverse complement.
TACGTGTGGACGATCGCGTTCCCGTTGGTGATGGGCGTATACGACACCACCAACGACAGTGAGTACGAACTGACCCCGATGATGGCCAGCGAGCCTGTGGTCGAGATCCTCTGATCCTCGATTCGGACGTCAGTCCAGTGACTGCATAGAAGTAGTAGTTTCACACCTGCGACAGCGGGGTCGGTCGCTTCGATCGACCCCGCTGTCTCGTGAAAGGGAGTCGTCCATGCTGCGTTTCATACTTCGTCGCCTGCTGTGGGCGATCCCGACGCTGTTGATCCTCACGTTCGTCGTGTACTGCGCATTGAGGCTCTCGACCGATCCGCTCGCGAGCTATGCGCGATCCAACCCGAGGCTCGCCAAGCAGCCCGCGAAGCGTGCCCAGTACATCGAGTTGAACGGTCTCTGGCCCGGTTTCAGCGGCTATGTGCGCGGGTACTTCCACTGGCTCGGCGGGTTTCTCACCGGCGACTGGCAACCCAGCATCAAGGGCAGCCGTCCCGTGTGGCCCAACCTGAAAGATGCACTGATCAACACGATCCGCCTGGGCGCTGTGGCGTCGGCGTTCGGGATCACCGTGGGTCTCGCCCTCGGAGTGTTCGCCGGGCTGCGGCCGGGCAAGTTGCGTGACAGTGCGGTGAACACCGGCGCGCTGATCGGGTTCTCCATCCAGCCGTTCATCAGCGCAGTCATCCTGCAGCTCGTGTTCTCCGTGCAGTGGGCGAAGTGGTTCGGTTCGCCGTTGTTGCCCACCTCGGGCATGTACCCGGCCGGACACAAAGGCTTCGATCTGGTCCTGATGCTGAAGTTCATGATCCTGCCAGTCGTCGTCGTGTCGATCCAGACGATCGCCGCGTACAGCCGGTACATGCGAGCCTCGTTGCTCGACGTGATGAGCAGCGACTACCTGCGCACGGCACGAGCCAAGGGCATCAGCGAGCGACAGGTGCTCGTCAAGCACGCACTGCGCAACGCGATGGTGCCGATCGTGACCATCGCAGCGCTCGACATGGGCTTCATCGTCGGTGGTCTGATCATCTCCGAGGGCATCTTCGAGTACCCCGGCATGGGGAAGTTCTTCCTGAACGCCGAGGCAAACGGTGACTTCCCCGAGCTCATGCCCTGGATGGTGATCATCACCGCCTCAGTCATCTTTTTCAATCTGCTGGCAGACCTCGCGTATGCCTGGCTCGACCCGAGGATCCGCCTTGACTGATCTCATTTCCTCAGCAGCGCCAGGGAGCTCAGGAGCAGCCCCGACCGATGCATCGATCGGTGTGCTCAAAGAAGCCATCTCCCCGAGGCAGATGGCGTTCAAGCGATACATGAACCATCGGGCTGCGGTGATCTCGGCCGTCATGTTGTTCATCATCGTGCTCTTCGTGATCCTTGCGCCGGTCACGGCTCGCTATGGCGTGAACGAACCGATCTTCGAAGCCATCGATGGGCGACCGAACACCAACCTGCCGCCCAGCTCGCAAGCGTGGTTCGGCACCGACCAGATCGGACGCGACCTGTACAGCAGGCTCATCTACGGCACGAGGGTGTCGCTGTTGCTGGGCTTGTTCACGGGCGTCATCTCGGTCACCGTCGGTGCCCTCGTCGGCGCCATCGCCGGTTTGAAGGGAGGATGGATCGACGACCTGCTGATGCGGGCCACCGACATCATGCTCGCGTTGCCGTTGCTCGTGGTGCTGGTGATCGTGCGTGGTGCACTTCGCAACGTGTCGTGGGTCGAGACGATCATGGGCAAGTCGACGTCGGTGCGCTTCCTTGTCATCCTGCTGTCACTGATCGGCTGGATGGGTGTGGCTCGTCTGGTGCGAGGACAGGTGAAACAGCTCAAGGAACGTGAGTTCATCGAGGCTGCCCGCGCCCTCGGCACGTCGACCCCGAGGATCATGTTCAGACACCTGCTGCCGAACTCGATCGGGCAGCTGATGGTGGCGTTGTCGTTCGCGATCATCGGTGCGATCACTGCCGAAGCGACGCTCAGCTTCTTCGGGTACGGCCCGGACGCTGGTTCCGGCATGACATCGATGGGGTTGCTCATCCGGGACTCCAAGAAGGCGGTGCCCGCCGGCTACTGGTGGTTGGTCGTGTACCCCGGGGTGCTGCTGATCATCGTGTCGCTGTGCATCAACTTCATCGGAGACGGCATGCGCGATGCCGTCGATCCCAAGATGCAGGTGGACGCCTGATGAGCGAAGTAGCGCTGTCGATCAAGGACCTGCGGGTCACGTTCAAGACCCTGCTCGGCCAGGTCCAGGCGGTTCGTGGCGTCAGCCTCGACGTGCTGCCGGGCGAAGTCGTCGGCGTCGTCGGCGAGTCGGGTTCCGGCAAGTCGGTCTCGTTCCTTGCCGTCATGGGTCTGCTGCCGAAGTCAGCGCAGATCGCCGGTTCGGCCAAGGTGAACGACATCGAGCTCGTCGGCGCATCGCACAAGGTGCTGCGCAAGGCACGCGGCGGCGAGGTGGCGATGATCTTCCAGGATCCGCTGTCGGCGCTGAATCCGGTGCATCGGGTGGGTGCCCAGATCGTTGAGATGCTCCAGGCGCACCAGTCGATCTCGAAAGACGAGGCCAACACCCGGGCCATCGAACTGCTCGACATCGTCGGCATCCCACAGCCGAAGCAGCGTGCTCGGCAGTACGCGCACGAGTTCTCCGGTGGGATGCGCCGAGCGCGTGATGATCGCGATGGCGATCGCCAACGACCCGAAAGTGCTGATCGCGGACGAGCCCACCACTGCGCTCGACGTCACGGTGCAAGCCCAGATCCTCGAGGTGATGGAACGCATCCGCAGAGACCTCGGCACCGCCGTGGTGCTGATCACCCACGACCTCGGTGTGGTCGCTCGGATCGCCGATCGCGTGCAGGTGATGTATGCCGGTCGCGCCGTCGAGCGTGGTGAGGTGCTGCCGCTGTTCGAGCACCCGTCGCATCCCTACACGCAGGGCCTGATGAACTCGCTGCCTCACGGTGGCAAGCAGCGTCTCCAGCCGATCCCCGGCGCACCTCCGAACATGCTGCAACCACCCTCGGGTTGCGCATTCCGCTCTCGGTGCACCTACAGCATCGACCGGTGTGCCGACGCAATCCCCGAACTGATCCAGGTGGGCGTTCACGAGACTGCCTGCATCCGAGCTGAGGAGTTGGAGCTCACCACATGAGTGTTCCGGTACTCGAGGTCAACGACCTCGTCAAGAACTTCTCGATCAAGACTGCCGCAGGCATCCGCGTCGTGCGCCGCACGGTGCAAGCGGTCAGCGGCGTCGGCTTCACCATCGACGAGGGCCAGACCGTCGGTCTCGTCGGGGAGAGTGGTTCGGGCAAGACCACGGTGGGGCGTTGCGTGCTGCGCCTCATCGAACCCACTGGTGGATCGGTGAAGTTCAAGGGCCAGGAGCTCATCGGCCTTGACGCGAAGGAGCTCCGTGGGCTCCGCGCCCAGATGCAGATCGTGTTCCAGGATCCGTATGCATCGCTCGACCCGAAGATGACCGTCGGCGCCGCGATCGCCGAGCCGCTGGTGATCCAGAAGATCGCCGGCAACCACGAGGATCGGGTCGTGGAGCTGCTCGAGCTCGTCGGACTCGCTGCCGACCACTCGAAGCGCTTCCCGCACGAGTTCTCCGGTGGCCAGCGCCAGCGTGTTGGCATCGCCCGGGCGCTCGCCCTCAGCCCGTCGTTGATCGTGCTCGACGAACCGGTGTCGGCGCTCGACGTCAGCATCCAGGCCGGCGTGGTGAACCTGCTCGAGGACCTGCAGTCCCAACTCGGACTCAGCTACCTCTTCATCGCCCACGACTTGTCGGTGGTGCGTCACATCAGTGATGTCGTTGCCGTGATGTACCTCGGCAAGCTGATGGAGATCGGCCCGGCCGACGAGATCTACAACTCACCATCGCACCCGTACACGCAGGCGCTGTTGTCGGCGATCCCCGAGCCCGATCCGGTGACCGAGCGTCAGCGCCAGCGGATCCTGCTGCAGGGTGACGTTCCGAGCCCGATCGACCCGCCATCGGGCTGCCGGTTCCGCACCCGCTGCCCGATCGCCAAGGAGATCTGCGCCCAGGAGGAGCCCGAGCTGGTCGACCGTGGCCAGGGCCACCCGGTGGCCTGCCACTTCGCCGAGGTGATGCCGGTGAAGGTGTCGATCACCGGCGAATCGCTCAGCGCTCGACACTGACCGGCACGGTCCGAGCGCAGCTTCCCGATAGGATCGTTCCCCGTGCGTGACGTCGTCCTCTACCTCGTGCTGATCATCAACCTGGTGTCCCTCGTGGCCATGGTCGCAGGCATCTTGATGCACAGCGGCCGCGGCGGAGGTCTCAGCGACATGTTCGGTGGCGGTGCCGGTGCTGCGCTCGGCTCGTCGGCCGCAGAACGCAACCTCAACCGGATCACCACCGTGTTCGCGCTCGTGTGGTTCCTCACGGTGATCGCGCTCGGGTTCCTGTTGGTCCGCAGCTGACAGAGCGGTAGATTCAAGAACCGCAAGTTCACCCCGCCACGTCGTTGGCGGACACCACGTCGAAGTGGCGAAATAGGCAGACGCGCTAGCTTGAGGGGCTAGTGGGAGAAATCCCGTGGGGGTTCAAGTCCCCCCTTCGACACCACTGATGTCGCGAGACATCCCGAACAGCCCGGGCCCCCTAGGGTTCGGGCTGTTGTCGTTCGTGGCGGCTCTGGCTGGTTTCGCAGCACTACGCCGTGCCCAGGAAATCCGCCATCAACTCCAGGAAGCGGTCGAGGTGTTCGAAGAACCAGGCGTGTGAGCCGCTCGGGTCGGTCTCGAGACGTGTGCCAGGCCCGATCTGGTCGGCGATGATCGGCGCGTTCGCCACCGGAACAAGGGGGTCGAGGTCGCCGTTCATCACCATCGTAGGTACCGCGATGGACGAGAGCGGTGGCGCAGGCGCAGTTCCGAAGGCCTTCTCGGCGTCGATGTACTTCCTCATCGCATCGGGGGCGGAAGTAGGGTGCGGCACCTTGCCGTAGTCGACGGCGAATGTGGTCTTCGCGGCATCGCCTTCGGGGGTGGCCGAGAACAACATCGACAACAGGTCGCACGGGAGCGCCTCGTCGTTCAGGCATGCAGCGATCGATGCCTCAGGGCCCACGATGAGCGGCCCGCCGGCCGTAGCGCCACTGACCACCAATGCCGACAGCACGTCGGGATGTTGCACGGCAAGCAGCAGACCGATCTCGCCACCGGTGGACCACCCGAAGACCGCCGGCCGGTCCAGCGCCAACGACTCGATCAAGCCGGCGACATCATCTGCGAGGTCGGGCAAGGTGAACGGCGTCGTCGTGTCCGTCGTGCTCCCCAAGTCGCGGTTGTCGTAGATGGTGACTCGGTACGAGTCGGCCAGCGCTGCGAGCATCGTGACCGGCCAACTATCCATCGGCGACCCTTCGCCGGCGATCATGACCAAGTCGGGCCCGGCTCCGAACTGGCGGAACGCCATGGTGAGCTCCCCGACCGGTACCGTCTGCAACGGACCGAGGAATGCCGCGTCGCCGGCCAACGTCGGCTCGAGGAGCTCAGTCGACACCGGAGCGATGGTCGTCGGAGCGATGGTCGTCGGAGCGATGGTCGTCGGAGCGTTGGTCGTGGGTTGAGCCGTAGCGGTTGGTGAGGTTGAAGCGGGATCGAGCAGCGACTCGCTGCTCGATCCGCCATCTGAGCTGCATCCGACAAGCAGCCCACAGATCCAAACCACACTGATGGAGAGCCGACGCATGAGGACCTCCTCATCCACACTGGTGGACTCTCAGCGAACGCTCAGCTACTCAACATCGTCAAGAGTCCTTCGACCCTGCCTCCAGCTGGACCATCTGCGGCGAGATGCCCCCTTGAACCCGTCCTCAGCACGCCGCTACTTCGACGCCGTTTCTGCCTCTGCATCCATGACCCGTTCGAACACCTTGCTGTAGCCGAGCGTGTGGAGCATCCACGGCACGATCGATGGTGCGATGTTGGCGAGGACGACCAGTGGCCGAATGGGCGGGGTGTTGACGGTGACTTCCCCTTTGTTCCGTTTGATGCACCGCACGGTCACATCTGCCACCTTCTCGGGCTTGGACGTGCCGGCGATCTTCGGAGCATGGATGCCGTTCTTGTCCCAGCGGTCGTACATGCCAGCGTCGGTGACGAAGCCGGGGCACACGACGGAGAAGCCAACGGGGCGTCCCCGGTACTCGGATCGCAACGCGTTGGTGAAACCGACGAGGCCATGCTTGCTGGCGCAGTACGACGTGCCGTAGGCGACACCGACCTTGCCGGCGCCTGAGGCGATGTTGACCACGTGTCCGCGGTTGCGTGTCAGCATGCCGGGCACGATGGCTCGGGTGAGCAGCATCGGCGCCTCGAGGTTGATCGTCAACGTGTCGGTGATGTCGGACTCGAGCGCTTGTTCGAACCGAGCGACGCGCTCGATCCCGGCGTTGTTTACGAGGATGTCGATTGAACCCAGCTCGGCCTCCGTGCGCCTGATCAGCTCTTCCCTGTCCGAGGCCTTGGCGACGTCGCATTCGATCGCGATCGCTCGCACACCGAGTCGCTCCATCTCCGAGCGCACCTGCTCGAGCTCGTCGACCGAACGCGCCGCGAGGGCGAGGTTCACACCTTCTTTGGCCAACGCTCGGGCGATGTACACCCCGATGCCCCGTGATGCTCCGGTGACGATGGCGTTGGCGCCGCGCAGGTTGTCCATGGGGAACCTCCCTTGCCGTGCCGGCGGTGCCGGCCCTCAGCGGCTGGACCATATCCCACTGGATCGCGCCGGCGTTTCTTCGACGCTGCGGTCAGGTCATCGACCCGATTCGGAACACTGAAGGAACGCGCTGGGATTTCTGCGTTCTCGGCGGGTGGGTTGATAGCTTGACCTTGCTATCACCTCCACGGGTGGTGGCCACGATCCCGGGCCGCTTGTAACGGCGCCGGGATCACTTCTCTTTCGGGGTCGACCCACTCGCTCGCTGATCGAGGCAGTGCGCAACGGCAGCCATCGCCGATGCGAGGACGGCATCCGCGGGGAGCGTCGCATCGAGATCGACCAGGTACGGGACGCCGTCGAAGCGCAGGCTCCCGACGATCTCCCGGCGGCGCCGAAGGTCGGCCGAGTCGTGATCCGGCCGTCGTCGCTCGGCGTGGGCCTGATCAACCAGCAGGCGGAGCACCAGGTCGGGAGGCTGCCGTTCGGCGAGCCGATACGGTCGCGCCTCCCACGCAGCGACTCGCTTGCGCAGGCCGCGCGGGCGCTCTTGCCAGGTGTGCAGGAGCGGTCCATCCATGATCCCGCCGACCTGCGCCTGCGGGAAGCGGTCACAGATCACGACGACACCGCGGGCACGCGAACGTGCCGCGCGACGCAACTTGGCCCGCTTCTCCCATGCGAGGGTGAGCGCCCACACAACGCGTGCAGCCACGATGGGCTTTGACCGCGGGGCGGACTGAGCGGTCGATCCCTGGCCGGGCGGGCGAACGGTGGGGGAGGTGTCCGTCGATCGACGCTGCACCAGCCGGCGGACCTGCACGAGCGGCCAGCGGATCCACGACGAGGCGCCATCGCCGCTGCCGAAGTAGACGAACTCCACCCGGCCGCCTGCACGAAGGCTCGAGGTGAGCTCGCGACAGAGTGTCGACTTCCCTGATCCATCTGACCCGACGATCGCCACGACGAGGCCCCTGGCCGCCGATCGCTCGATCGTCTGGGTGCTTTCCGCCGCACCGTCCACGAACCCAGCATGGCCGACCCGACGCTCGTCGGCAAGCGACAACAAGGTGCACCTCGACCCGCGACCGAGAACGAGGGTCACGATCGCCACTCTCGGTCGCACTCCTCTCGTTCGGTGGCCGGGCGAACGACCTCCGCGGACAACGTCACGAAATTGAAAGACTCTGGCAACCGAGCGTCTCGCAAGTGTCTGGATCATTGATGTAAGGTGAACGCAGAGCGGCGACTCGGCGAAGGGTCGTCGCCCGATCAGGCAGCGGGTTTGTGAGGGTCTGATCACAGCTAGGGCGGATGGCGGAGCATCGGTGCGTTCACGTACCTCTGTTCGGGTATCACTCGTCCTGGTCGAGTGCGGTCCCCGGGCGGAGGAGCGAAGTACATGGTGGCGGAGATGACGACGGCGGTCGCTTACGAGCAGCCTGGACGAGCAGATCGATTCAGGCGCACGCAGCGCGCCGTCGCGGCGCCTCGCGACGTCATCCCGGGTGCCAACCCGTTCGAGCCGGTGGATGCCGGCGCGACGGTCTACAGCTTCCCGTCGCGCCTCGTCCCGAGCCTCCGGCAACGAACGGTCATCCTCGGTGCCGGCGAGACAGCCGCGCAGCTGCTCGCCCTCTTGAGCGATCGACGCAGCGCATACGAGGTTGTCGGCGTGCTCGTGCCCGCCAACACCGACGCGGCGGACCTCGGTGCCGTGCCCGTCCTCGGAACGTTCAACGACCTGTTCCACCTGGTCGACAACGCCTCGGTGCAGTCGATCGTTGTGGCCCTCGACGACGACGAGGACCAGCTACCGACCAGCACCCTGTTCGATCTGAAGACCATGGGGGTCGCCATCCTCGATGCCCGCCGTCTGCTGGAACACGTGTCGGGTCGCATCTTCATCGACCAGACCACGCCACGACACGTGATCTTCTCCGAGGGTTTCCGTCGGCCGCGTTGGGTGCTCGCAACCAAGCGGGCAAGCGATGCCGCTGCCGCCGCGATCGGCCTGGTGATCCTTGCGCCGCTGTTCGTCGCCCTCGGCGCGCTCATCCGGCTCGACTCCCGTGGGCCGATCGTCTACAAGCAGCTCCGGATCGGGCTGAACGGCAAACCGTTCACGATCTGGAAGTTCCGTTCGATGCGCGTCGACGCCGAACGCCTGCACGCACCGCAGTGGGCGGCAGCGGAGGATCCGCGGATCACCCGGGTGGGACGGTGGCTTCGCTCATGGCGCCTCGACGAGCTCCCACAGCTGTTCAACGTGTTGCGGGGCGAGATGAGCCTGGTCGGACCACGGCCGGAACGGCCGGTCTTCGTGCAGGAGCTGCGATCGCTGTACACCTACTACGACGTCCGCCACACCGTTCTGCCCGGCATCACCGGCTGGGCACAGGTGAAGTTCCGGTACGCGGCCTCGAAAGAGGACTCGTTCCAGAAGCTTCAATACGACCTGTACTACGTGAAGCACATGAGTCCCTGGCTCGACATCAAGATCGCCGTCGAAACGTTGAGGGTGATGGCCCGAGGAGAAGGAGCACGATGACCATGGAGCTGGTACCCGAGGCGCCGGTGCACTGCCTCACCTTCGACGTCGAGGAGCACTTTCAGGTGTCCGCGTTCGAGTCGGTGGCCCGACGTCATCATTGGGATGATCTCGAGAGTCGCGTGGAGCGCAACACCGACAAGATCTTGCAGATGTTGTCCGATGCGGACCAACGTGCGACCTTCTTCGTGCTCGGGTGGATCGCCGAACGCCATCCGACGCTCGTTCAGCGCATCGCCGACGGTGGGCACGAAGTGGCGTCACACGGCTATGGCCACGAGCTGGTCACCACGCTCACGATGGATCAGTTCCGCTGCGACGTGCGCCGAGCTCGGGCGATCCTCGAGGACCTCACCGGCACCCGGGTGCTCGGGTACCGCGCGCCGAGCTTCACGATCGTGAAGGACACGTCGTGGGCACACGAGATCCTCGTCGAGGAGGGATACCTCTATGACTCCAGCGTCGTTCCGATCGTGCACGACGTGTACGGCATGCCCGGAGCGAATCCCGACATCCACCTGATCGAGACCGCCGCGGGCTCGATCGTGGAGCTGCCCCCGACGACAGCGCTCGTGGCCGGAATACGCGTACCCGTGGGTGGCGGCGGGTACTTCCGACTGATGCCGTTTCCGCTGTTCATGCGCCTCACTCGGTCCGCGGCTGCATCGGGGAGGCAGCTGATGCTCTACTTCCACCCATGGGAGCTCGATCCTGAGCAACCGCGGATGAGTGGGTCGCGCCGATCGGTGTTCCGGCACTACGTCAACCTCGACAAGGTCGAGCCGCGGCTGAGCCAGCTGCTCTCCGAGTTCCGCTTCGGCACAGTCCGCGAGGCGGTGCCGAAGGTCGCCGAACTCATCGAGCGATGACCGGCACCGTCGGGAACACCACCGTCGAGACTGGCACCGTCGAGAGCGGCACGGTCGAGACTGGCACCGTGTCCAGCGATGCCACGCGAGCTGGTGATGCCGACGACTCGCGAGTTCGGGTCTTCCATCTGATCACCCACCTGGGGTTCGGGGGAGGCACCGACAACACCCTCGCCACCGTCGAGGGTCTGTCGCGTGACCGGTATCGCGTGGATCTCGGCTCGGGCACCGAGCACGACGACAAGATCGAGGTCGGGCGAGACGCGGCCGACTCCCTCTACCTGTTTCCGAGACTCCGTCGCGCTCCTCGCCCTCTCGACGATCTGTTGCTGCTACGCGAGCTCACGCGGTTCTTTCGCGAACACCCGTACGACGTGGTGCACACCCACAACGCGAAGGCGGGCTATCTCGGTCGTCTCGCCGCACGACGGGCCGGAGTGCCCCTGATCGTGCACACACTGCACCTGCTGTCCTGGCAGGACTCGGGCGGGCGACCGGCGAGTCGACGCCAGCAGCTCACGGGCCGTCTCGTCTCGCGTACGTACCTCGCACTCGAGCGTCACGCAGCGCGCCGGAGCGACATGATCGTCACCGTGTGCGAGCAGAACCGAGACGAGGTCCTCGCTGCGAAGATCGCGTCGCCCGACAAGGTGACCACCGTGTACAGCGGCATCGACTACGAGCGCTTCGACGTGGTGCCCGATCGTGGCGGCACCTGCGCCGCCCTCGGCCTCGATCCCGAGCGACCGATCGTCGCGATGATCGGCAGGCTCTCGCCGCAGAAGGCGCCACTCGACTTCGTGGCCGCGGCTCGGCGAGCGCTCATCTCCCGTCCGGATGCGCAGTTCCTGATGGTCGGCGATGGTCCGCTCGCGGACGAGGTTCGCCATGCCGTCATCGACGAGCCGCGGATCCGCGTGCTCGGGCATCGAGACGACGTTCCGGCCATCCTGGCCGTGGTCGACGTGTTCGTGCTGTCGTCGTTGTGGGAGGGCCTGGGACGGGCGCTGACCGAGGCGATGGTGCTCGGAATACCGGTCGCGGTCACCGCGGTGAACGGGATGCCCGAGCTCGTCGAGCACGGTCGGACCGGCATGTTGTCGCCTGCTGCCGATCCGGCTGCTCAAGCCGAGAACATCGTCTGGTTGCTCGATCACCCCGACGATGCTCGGTGCATCGCCGCCAGAGGACGAGAGCGCGTGCGGCCGCAGTTCAGCGCCGGCCAGATGGTGGATCGGCTCGATGCGCTCTACACCCGGCTGCTGCCGTCCCGCCGTCACTGACGGCGGGACGGCTGACCAGCCAGGCGGACGGCCGGCCGATCTTCCGGGGGGCTACGGAACGTTGTACTCGATCACCAGCGAAGCCGCCTGACCGAAGCCGAACGAGTTCGCCTGGCGGACGCCGCCCGGACCAGCCAGGGTGAACGCCATCGCGTTGCCGGCGGCGAAGCCGGGGGTCGATCGGATCAGATCGACGAGGGCCTTCAGGTTCGGTGTCCGCTGGTTGACGCCGGCCTCACCGACGATCGTCCACGTGGCAGGAGCCCACCCGACCGACGTCGCCGACTGTGGCCGACCCGAGACGTTGAACGCCGCCGTCGTGAAGGTGGTCGGGTTGGCCTGGAGCACGCCCCTCACATCGATCGAGACGGCACCGGACCTCGCACGGTTCGTGGAGAACTGGATGTACGCGTTGACGACGGTCGCGTTGGCAGGCAGGTTGACACTGGCGAAGCGCAGACCGATCGTCTGCACCTTCGTCCCGTCGGTCACGATCTCGAGATCGCTGCTCTTGAGATCGACCAGGTGAGTGGCGTTGTTCTCCTCTGCGTCATCACTCACTGCCCCGACACTGACCGTGAGGGTGTTGCTCCCTGCCGCGGCGTTGACGGTGATGATGACGTCACTGTTCGAGCTGAGCACGCTGTCGCTCGCCGTCAGCCGCAGGGTGTACACTGCCCGACTGGAGAACGAGGCGGTGGTCGCCAGTGCCGAGGCGTCGGCGAAGGCGACCGTGCCGGGGCCGCTCAGCTTCGGACCACATCCTCGTGAGCGTGGAGCCGGTGGGCAGGCCGTCATCGCTGGCAGTGCCCGACAGCGACACCGAGCTCGGCAGTTGGATGGTCTGGTCCGGCGCCGGCGTTCACGATCGGCGCCTGGTTGATCGGTGGCACCGGATTGACCGTGATCACCACGTCGTCGAAGCTGCTCAGTGCCGTGTCGTTCCCGGTCAGCCGCAGCGTGTAGATGCCCGATTGAGGGAACGTGGCGGTGGTGATCGGTGCCGAGGCGTTGCCGAAGGTGACGCGGCCGGTCCGCCCTGGCTGCGACCATGTGCGGGTGAGGGTGCCGGACGGCAGGCCGTCGTCGCTGACGGAGCCCGACAGCGTGGCCGAGGCGGGGAGGGTGATCGTCTGGTCGGTGCCGGCGTTCACGATCGGCGCCTGGTTCGTCGGTGCCCGTCGGATTGACGGTGATGACGACGGTGTCGTTCGTGGTGAGGAGGCTGTCGGTGGCGCTCAGTTGCAGCGTGTACACGCCTGATTGGGAGAACGTGGCCGTGGTTGCCGGTGACGAGGCGTTGGCGAAGGTGACGGTGCCGGGACCTGACAACTGGGACCATGTGGTGGTGAGCGTCGATCCGGAGGGCAGGCCGTCATCGGTCGCAGCTCCTGACAGCGTCGTCCCTGCGGGGAAGACGATGGTCTGGTCAGCACCCGCGTTCACGATCGGCGCCTGGTTCGTCGGGGGGCCGAAGGTGTATTCGATGACGAGCACCGGCGCACCGCTGCCGAAGTCGAACGAGTGTGCAGTCCGCACGCCGCTGCCGACGACGGTGAGCGCAACCGAGTTCCCGGCGGTCCAGCCTGGCTGGCCGATGACCTCCTGCACGATCGCGGCGAGGTTCGGAGTGCGCTGGTCGTTGCCGGCGGCTTCGAGGGTGGGCCACGGAGCCGGGCTCCACGGAACCGATGCAGCCGTATCGGGTCGAGCGGAGACGTTGAACGCCACCGAGGTGTAGGTGCCAGGGTTCAACGACTTCTCGCCCCGAATCGTGAGTGATGCCGCGGCCGTCTTCACCTCGTCGACCGTGAACTGGATGTACGCGTTGGTGATGGTTGCGGTCGGCGGTACGGCGACTCCGTTGAAGCGCATGCCGACCGTCTGATTCAAGGTGGCACCGTCCTGCACGAGTTCGAGGTCGGCGCTCGAGCGGTTGACGTTGCCGGTGGTGTTGTTCTCCTCGGCGTCGTCGTTCGACGCGTTGACAGCGACGCTGAATGCCGTGGGGCCGTTCGGGTCGATGACGGTGATCTGTACCTCGTCGAACGAGGATCTCTCGGTGTCAGAGGATGTCAACCTGATGACGTAGATCCCGCCACTGGAGAACGTCGCCGTGGTGTTCGGTGCTGAGGCGTTGGCGAAGGTGACGGTGCCGGGACCGGATTGCTTGGTCCACGTGCTCGTGAGGGTCGATCCGGAGGGAAGGCCGTCGTCGGTGGCGGTGCCGGACAGGGTTGCCCCTGCGGGGAGGGTGATGGTCTGATCTGCACCCGCGTTCACGACCGGCGCCTGGTTCACCGGACCGCCGCCCGGGATGCTCATCTCGTACATCGCGCCGTCGTTCTCGGTGGGATTGCCGTCGTTGTCGATCCCGCGCTGGACGATGTACAGGTTGCGCTGGCCACTGCCGTTGCTGGCAGGTGCGACGGCGATGCCTGCCGGCTTGACGCCATTCGCCGCGCCGAGGCCGATCACCTGGATCAGGTTTCCGGTGAGGTCCACGTTGTAGATCGCATCTGACGCACCGTCGAGCACGAACAACGAGTTCGTGGTGGCGTCGTAGGCGATGCCCTCGGGGTCGAGCGCACCGTACGCACCCACGTCGAACTGGGACACGAGTGCGCCGTTGCTCATTTGATAGCGATACACCTCCTTGTTGACCCCGTCGACCGTGAACACGTGGTCGGCGTCGGGGTAGTAGGTCAGGTCCTCGCAGTCGCCGTTGCCGGTCGACGTGGTGGTGAAGTACGACGTCGAGTCGTCACCGGTACCGAACCGACCGTCGACGCCCGGGTTGTCGCGAGTGACGCGGTCCTTGTCATCATCGGAGACGAGCAGCGTGTTGCTCGAGGCTTTGTAGGAGAGCCCGGTCGGCTCATCGCTCAACGCCGGGGACGTCGTGCCCGTGTCGATCACCGCGCCCAAGCGGGTGATCTTCCACAGGTTCACGCCCGCATAGATCGCCATCTCCTCGACCTCGGAGTCGCCGATCATGAGGCGGTCCTCGCCGGGGAGGTAGGCGATGCCCGACGAGTCAGGCGCCGGCGGTCCGATCACGGACAGGTCGGTGGTGCGGACGAGGGTGGCCTCCACCGTGGCGGCCAGGGCAGCCAACGGCTCGATGGCCAACTCGACCAGCATCGGAGCGGTCGCGCCGGCGGGGCTCGCCACCATGAACAAGCTCGTGGTGCTCGCAGGATCGGTGCTGTCTGTGGACGGGGCGAAAGCCATGTCCTGGGCACTGGTGATGCCGTCGGGCAACGCGAGGGTGCGCGCCACGGTGCCGCGTGAGTCGATCCCGTACAGCGAGGCACCGGCCACCCAGACAAGGCCGTCGGAGGTGTTGGCGGCCACTGCCGTGAGCGGTGTGCTGCTCACCGTCGACAGATCCACCGTGGAGTTGCGGCCACCGGGGCGATCGGGGGCTCGATCGGAGATCGTGAGCTGTCGGCCGTTGCCGGTGAGGCCGATCCAACGCCCGTTCGCCTGGTCGAACTCGGAGGCCACCAGGCCCGGCGAGGCCGACCTGCGCTGGGCTCGCGCCGGGAGCTCCACCTCGGGCCGAGGGCAACGCGACCACGGTGCCGGACGGCGTGGCGATCACGCGCCCGGTGGATGGCTCGACCGTGACCGTCGCCCCCGAGGCGCCGAACGGGATCGACGCTTGCGATGCAACGTTGCCCGAGCTGTCGATGCTGACCACGGAGTCCTGGTCGCCACCAGCCAACACCAACCGGCCGGTGGATGCGTCATACGTGACGCCGCCGAGCGACGAGAGGCCGAGGTCGGCGGCAGGCGTGGCACGGAGCTCGGTCGCCTGGGATGCGCGGGGCGCGCGAGGCGCTCCCGAGACTGCTGGGATGACCACGATGCCACTCAATGCAAGTGCACAGGTCACCATCGTCAGCACGTTCCGACGTCCACGTCCGCCCATTGTCTGCTCCCGTCTGCAGTTGCCTGACGGGACGTTCGATTCGAGAAGTTCCACCGCCTCGATCCGAACAGGACACACACCGCCAGGTATGTCTGAAGGGGACCCTAGCCGAAGATCTTGACGAATGCGAGACACGCCGTCGAGAGTCGATCGCACGCAGGCGTCGCAGTGTCGCCAGTGTCAAGGTCGTGTCACGACTGCCGCGCTTGCCTTCCCCAGCGGCCGAGGTTCGGGTACGATCCGGCGCTTCATGGGCGATAGGCGGGCGCATGGCGGGCGGGCACGGCTGCTCACCGCGGCTTCGAATCGTTTTCCCCGCGCACGTCGTGAGGGTGGATCACCCTCCGTGATTGGTGTGCGACGTGCGGTCACGGTCCCGACCGGCGACGCCGAAGCGATCGGTCTCACCGCCTACACCCAGGGTGTGCAACCGACTGGAGGCGACGCCGGCGGCCGCTCCGGCAACCAATCCCGCAGCCGATCCGGAAGCGAGGCGCTGTCGAAGAAGGCCTCGCTCAACGCCTTGGCCGCGGGGCTCGACTTCCTTGCTCGGACGGTGGTCGAGTTGCTGCTCAATCCGCTGCTGCTGCGCGGGCTCGGCGACTTCCTCTACGGCGCGTGGCGGGTGCTCTGGCGCCTGACCGGCTACCTGTGGGCGACGAGTGGTCGTGCGGCCCAGGCGCTGCAATCGGCGATTGCGAATCGCATGTACAGCGACGACGACCAAGAGAAGCGACGTCTGGTCGGTGCATCGATCGTCGTGTGGGCGATGTTCCTGCCGCTGCTCTCCGTCGTCACCGCGCTCGCGATCTGGCAGTTGCCGACTCTGCTGGAGACGCCCACCGACGACGTCGCAGTGGTGCGGTGGGCGATCCTGTTGTTGGGCATCGACTCCATCGCGGTCAGCCTGCTCACGATCCCTCAGTCGACGCTGCAGGGATCGAACCTGGGGTACCGGCGGATGGGCCTGTCGACCGTGCTCGTGCTCGTCGTCGGGCTCGCGACCGCTGGTGCGCTGTGGCTCGACTTCGGCATGGTCGGCGTCGCCACGGTCAACCTCCTCGGTACGCTCGCCACCGGCGCGGTGTTCTGGCGCATCACCCGCACACACGTTCCGTGGTTCGGCATCGCGCGACCTCGCCGTCGCGAGGTTCGTTGGTTCGCTGGACTCAGCGGCTGGTTCATGCTGTGGAAGTTCGTCAACCAGCTGATGATGTCCGGTGACGTCCTCGTGCTCGGCGTGATCGGCTCCGTCGGGCTCGTCACGAGCTACTCACTGACGAAGTTCATCCCCGAGGCGACGCTGCCGTTGCTCTCGATGCTGGTCATGGGCGGCATTCCGGGCCTCGGCGGGATCATCGGAGCCGGCGAGCACCAACGCGCACGTCGGGTCCGAGGCGAGGTGATGGCGCTCACGTGGTTGTTGGCATTGGCGGCAAGCGTGTCGATCCTCGTGTGGAACGAGTCCTTCGTCGCCAAGTGGGTGGGTGACGAGTACTTCTCCGGAAACACCGAGTTGCTGCTGATGATGATCACCCTCCTGCAACTCGCGCTCATCCGCAGCGATGCCTTCATCATCGACGTGACGCTGCAGGTGCGCACCAAGACCCTCACGGGCCTCGTGTCGTCGGTTGTCGCACTCGTCGTCGCCGGCGTGCTCATCCGCGAATACGACATGGGGATCACCGGCTTGTGCATCGGGCTCATCGTCGGCCGTCTGCTGCTGAGCCTCGTGTACCCGGTGGTCGTCGGCGAGGCCATCGGTCATCCCGCGAGCGAACAGCTGCGGGCGGTGTTGCGGCCGGCCGCAGCGACGATCGTCATGTTCGCTGCAGCTGTCGTCGTGCGTCCCGTCGTGTCGACCGAGTCGTGGCCGCTGATCATCGCCGGCTCGCTGCTCACCGGCGCAGCCTCGCTCGTGATCGCGTTCATCATCGGTCTCGGTGGCGGCACGCGGCGCCAACTCCTGGTGCGTGTTCGAGCACTGGCCGCGGGAGTCCTGCGATGACATCGGTCATGTCGTTGAGTCACCCGAGCGCGTCGCGCCTCGAACGGGTCCGACAACGCACGGGTCTCGACTCGATCCAGATCGTCTTCCTCATCAGCGCTCTGCTCGCGCCGGCAGACATCGAGCTGTTCGGCAGCCTCACCGTGGCCGACGTGCTGTTCGCCGGTGTGGCGTACCTGCTCGTCGCCGACGGCAGGCGCATCGCCGCCCTGCCACCGTTGTTCGTCCCCGCGATCCTGGTGCTGCTCACCGCGGCAGCAGCAGGAGGATTCCGGTCGACACATCCGTACGAAGCGCTCACGCAGCTGTTCCAGTTGGGCTTCATCCTGCTGATCCAGCTCTCCGTGATCATCACGGTGGTGAACACCCGACGGATGCTCCACCTGAGCTTGGTGATGGTGGCGGCCGGTTCGCTGTTCGGCAGTGCACTGGCGATGGTGATGCAACAGGCGCAGGGCGCTGGCCGACTTCTCGCGTTCTACAGCGACAACCCCAACCGACTCGCGTATCCGGTGGCGTACCTGTTGCCGTTCGTGTTGCACTACCTCAGCGTGCTGTGGGGGCGCGGGCAACGATGGCGTGCGTGTTGGGTGGGCGCTGCGCTCGGATATCTCATGATCTGGTCGCTCGCAGCGTCTGCGTCGCGCGGCGGAGCAATGGCGACGTTCGTCGGTCTGATCCCCTACGTGATGTTCAGCGAGGGAGTCCGGGGCTCGCTGCGGCGACTGCTCGTGATGTGTCTCGGCCTCGGCGTCGTGGTCGTCGTGCTGTTCAACACGACCGCCTTCCCGGTCACCTTGCGCGACCGCGTCGATCGCACGCTGGCTGCGCGCGACGATCCTGCCGAGCAGACCAGCCTGCTCGCCGACCGCGAGCGACTCGCGGACGCGGCAATCGCCGAGATCACCGACTGGCCCTTCGTCGGAGTCGGACTCGACAACTTCCGGTTCATCGCGCAGAAGTACTACCCGGAGGCGACCCCTCAGCAGCCGCACAACATGTGGCTCGGGTTGATGGCCGAGACCGGAGTCATCGGCGCGCTCGCTGGCGCGTTCTTGTTCATCACGTGGTTCGAGTTGTTGTGGCGGGCGCGCCGGTGCACACTCGACCGGGAGCTGCGCAGGCTCGCCTGGGCGAGCTTCACGTCGATGATGGCGGTGATGGCCATCTTCATGACCATTCCGATCATGCTTCATCGCCATTACTGGCTGCTGTACGGCCTCGGCCTCAGCGTCGTCGAGATCATTCGGACCTCGAGCGCCAGCCCACACAGCCCGTCGAATGCGGGACCGACACAACTCTCCACCGATCAACCGGTGCGAGAGAACACGAGAGGAGCTCAGGCTCGGTGAACGATCGTCTCGACCTTCAGACACTCACGGCGACCATCATGCGTCGTTGGATGGTCGTGCTCCTGGTGACCGCTGGCATCGCCACGCTCGGATACGTGGTGAGCAAGAAGCAAACACCCACGTTCGAGGCGACCACGAGCGTGCTCGTCGCACAGGATCCCCCGGGCATCATCGTGGAGAACAGCGACCGAGCGCTGAAGGAGCAGCTCGCGCTGACCTTCGCCGAGCTCGCGGTTCGTTCGCCCGTGCTCGAACCGGCGGCGCAGCGGCTCGGACTCGCCGACGGGTGGCGCAGCCTTCGGTCTCGCGTCGCTGTGAAGCTCGCTCCGAAGACCCTGCTGCTCGACATCATCGTCACGGACTCGTCACCCGAAGAGGCGGCACGGGCGGCGGACGTGGTCGCCGAGGAGCTCGTGCGAGTGAGCACCCCGTACAGCGAGTTCGTGCAGGAGCAGGTGGGTGACGCGCGGGCGGACCCGGATCCGGTGTCGCCGAACATCCGGATGAACACCCTGTTCGCCGGCATCATCGGCTTCATCGTCGCCTCCGCACTCGCCTTGATGGCGGAGCTCGTTCGCGTGCGTCGTCGCCGGGCGTTCCGCGCCCTCGACGACATCCCGTTCCTCGGAGTCGTCAGGCTGCGACGACGCAGCCCGTCGCCGCTCGATCTCGACGCTGCCAGCAGCGAGGAAGCCGGTGCCATCCTGTCGAACCTGCAGGTTGCCTGCCGGCCTCGCCAGATCCGCTCCCTGCTCGTCATCGGTTCCTCCGAGCCCGACCGCAACCGGGTGACCATGCAGCTCGCGGCCACCTACGCGCAGGGGGGCGACTCGACGGTGATCGTCGATCTGGGACTCCGCGACCCCTCCATCCACCTCCTCGCAAGCACCGGGCTCAGCCCCGGTGTCGCCGATCTGCTGGAGAGCCGTTCTCCACGTCGCGCCTTCACCCGGACGGTGCGGCCGAATCTCCGAGTCCTGCCCAGCGGTCGCGCAACACTGAGCCCGTCGATGCTGCTCAGCGCCGACGCACCGCGGCGGATCAGCGACTCGATCGATCCCGCAGCACACGTGATCGTGTTCGATCTTCCTCTCACGGAGCGGCTTGCAGAGATCGGCCTCGTCGCCGAACAGGTCGACGCCTGCGTGCTGGTGGTCCAGAACCGCCTCACCCGCGCCTCCGAGCGGCGCGCAGGTGAGGAGCTGGCAGCGCTCGGCGCGCGCCCGAACGGCGTGATCGTGGTGCAACACAGCTTCCTGTCGCGCCTGATGCGCCCGCCCATTGTCGAGGCGCCGGCCGACGATGCGTTCGCGGACGCCGACGAACCGCCGACGGTCACCGGCCGTGGGGTCAACGAACATCGTGACCACGCTGCTGAGCGCAACGTCCGTGACGGTGGCATCCACGCGACCGAAGCGACCGAGCACCGAGCGACCGAAGCGACCGAAGCGACCGAAGCGAGCGGGGCGGCCGACGTGTTCGACGCGGCCGACGTGTTCGAGGTGTCCGAGGACTCGGTCCCCAAACGCTCGAACGGCCAGCGCGCACATCGCGATCGTCCGGTCGTCGCCAAGGCGAATCGTGCGTCGACCCATGACGAGCTCTGACCGCGACGTCGGGCGAATGCCTCAGCTCGATCCGACGAGGTCGGAGATCAGGCGGGAGACCACGCCATCGATGCTGGGCCCGGAGTTGTCGATCGACAGATGACGAGACCCTCGTCGGGTGCCGAATCGTCCGAACCACTGCCGTTCGATCTCAGCGAGGTCGCGAGCCTGCAGGTGAAGGGCTTGTTCCTGCTCGGTCTCGGTCATCGACTCCAGCCGGCTCTGGGCGCCGCGCCTGAGGCGGAGCCGCTCCTGGCACGTCTCGACAGTGGCTGCCACGTTGATCACGACATCCGGCGCGAGATCTCGCGCGCCCAGGTCCGGCGACGGTGAGGCAGGTGTGCCACTCGCCGCGTAGGCCGATCGAGCCGAGTTCCTGGATGAAGCCCTGGTCGAACATGTGAAGGCCTGGCCGGCGTCTCGATCTCCGGACCAGCGCGCGGACCACGAGCCAGTTCTGCGAGCGGTGGATCAGATCGCGCGTCGATTGCCCTGAACGCGAGATCGCGACCAACAATCGAATCGACTCGAGAGGATGCGACAGCATCTCGAACCCTGCGTAGGCCAGCTTGCGTCCGGCTCGCAGGACGAACGGCAGCGAGGGCGAGACGACATGGAGCGGTTCGTCGACGGCGTGGCCGGCTGCGAGCAGCCTCGATGCGACGGCCGCGGCGATCGTGGACTTCCCGGCTCCGGGGATGCCGTAGAACTCCACGATCGTGGACCGCCCGAGGATCGTCGTGTCGCGAAGACGAACATGATCGTCCCCTGGCCTTGTCCCGCGCATAGGCAGTAGTCTGCACCGCAGTGGGGCGCGGGCGGACAACCTCCACGACGCGGTCGCCGTTGGGGCGATTGCGCTGCCGCGTCGTGCGAGAACAGCGGAGGCGGCGAAGATGAGCTCAATGGCACGACCGTCGGTCCTGCACGTGATCCTCAAGGTGCAGGCGACGAACGGGCAGTTCAACGAACACTGCCTCCCGCTGGCAAGCCGGCGCGACATCACCATTGCGTCGTTCCTGGCACCAACGCTGCCGTGTCCGCCGGAGATCACGATGCACGCGGGGACGGGTTCGTTCCGGAGCGGCTGGCGTGTGCTCCGCGAAGCGCTGAGATCGAGCTACGACGTCATCCATGTGCATGCACCACAGACCGGGGTGATCCTGCTGGCAGCTCTCGGAGTGCGGAGAGCTCGGCGCGCCAACTGCGTCTACACGGTTCAGAACTCGTACAAGAACTACCGGCCGCGGAACCGGGTCCTCATGGTCCCGATCTTCGCTGCCTACCCGCAGATCGTGTTCTGCAGCCAGGCAGCGCTCGACAGCATGCCGTCGTGGTTGCGGCGACTCTCGCGAAACAAGGCTCACGTCGTTCCCAATGCTGTCGACATCGCGTCCATCGATGCCGCGATCGCCTCTGACGGCGAGCCCGAGGGAAATGCCGGCGGTCCGCTGCGGATCGTCATGGTGGGTCGCCTCGTGCCGATCAAGAACATGGCGACGGTGCTGCGGGCTGTCGCTCGCGTGGGCGCACCGGTGGACGTCCAGATCATCGGAGACGGCCCGCTGCGCGGTGAACTCGAGGCGCTCGTCGAAGGTTCAGACGCGTTGCGCGGCCACGTCAGGTTCACCGGTCTGCTCGAACGATCCGAGGTCCACCGTCGCCTCGCTGCCGGCGACCTGTGCGTGTCGGCATCGTTCGGTGAGGGGCTCCCCGTTGCTGTGCTGGAGGCGATGGCGTGTCGGACGCCGGTCCTGTTGTCCGACATCGATCCGCACCGCGAGATCAACATCGCCCGGCCGGAACTCGCAGTGCTCCCGTGTGAGGACGTCGAGGCCTTCGCAGCTTCGATCGGCCGCATCGCGGCGATGGCGGCCGACGAGCGCGAAGCGCTGGGCGACGCATGCCGGCGCATCGTCGAGGACCGGTTCAGCACCGCCGCGATGCACGCTGCCTACGTGCCCATCTACGACGCCGCGGCGAGGTCGACGATGACGCCGAGACTCGGGCTCGCCTGGTGATGCACACGACGGATCTCCCCCCGCTGTGCATCGTGCGCACGCTGTGCGCGGCGCTCGACGACGCAGGAATCAGGTACTGCCACTTCAAGAGCAACGACGCTCTCGATCGTTCGGCGAGCGGTGAGAACGACCTCGACCTCCTGGTGGACCGGGCCGATGGGGACCGGTTCACCCGCATCCTGATCGCCACCGGGTTCAAGCCGGCGCAGCTGCCGGCGGCAGTCCGCCTGCCCGGGATCAACGACTGGTACGGCAGCGACCCCGGCTCACAGCGACTGGTGCATGCCCACATCCACCATCAGCTGCTCATCGGCGACGACATGACCAAGAACGTCCATCTGCCCATCGAGCGCGCGTACCTCGATGGCGCCGTGCGCGATGGTCTGTTCAACGTGCCACCGCGCTCGCTCGAGTTCATCGTGTTCGTGATCCGCATGATCCTCAAGCACGCATCGTTCGATGCCGTCCTGACGGGACAGGGTCGCCTGTCGTCGTCCGAGCGCCGAGAGCTCGGCTTCCTCGAGTCCGAGATCGACCCGGACGCGGTGGATCGGTTGCTCGCCGAACACCTCCCGTTCGTCGATCGCGGCCTGTTCCATCGCTGTCATCGAGCCATTGCCGGCGGGCGGGTCGGCCCCGACGGACCGCCGGCAGCATGGAAGCTGCAGCGTGCTCTTGCCGCTCACAGCACGCTTCCACCGTCGGTCGACACCGTCGTGAAGGTCGTTCGGCGGTTCCGGCTGGCGTTCGTTCGCAAGGTCTTGCGCATCCCGTCCCGCAAGCGGCTCGTGGCCGGGGGACTGCTCATCGCCGTCATCGGTGGCGACGGTTCTGGGAAGTCGTCGTCGGTCGGTGCGCTGCTCGCGGGCCTCGGTCGTGACCTCGACGTGCGCCGGTACCACCTGGGCAAGCCCCGGCGGTCAGCGCTCTCCACGGTGGTGCGGACGACGATGCGTGCTGGGCGCCTCGTCGGACTGTTCGAGTCGACGCGGGTGCCGGCAGCGGCGTCGATCGGCACGCGATGCCCCGGTCTCGCATGGCTGGTCTGGCACGCACTGAACGCCCGCGACCGGCGGCGGACGTATGCGGCAGCGCGGCGGTTCGCGACCGCAGGCGGCCTCGCGGTGTGCGATCGGTTCCCTCTGGCGCAGCTGTCGTTGATGGATGGATCGCGCACGGCATCGCTCTCGGGTGTCGACGACCTCGGGCCGATCGGACGCCGGCTCGCGGCGTACGAACGGCGCTGCTACGACCACATCCTCGCTCCCGACCTCGCACTGGTGATGTCGGTCGACCCCGAGATCGCCGTCGCTCGCCGCCCCGAGCAGGACGAGCACTTCGTGAGGGAGCGCAATCGTGAGATCCGCGCAACTGACTGGGCCTCGACGCCGTTCGTCGTCGTCGATGCGTCACGGCCCCGTGACGAGGTGCTCGCCGAGGTTCGATCGATCGCATGGGCGGCGATGTGACGACGTCATCGCGAGCGATCGAGGTGGTCGGACCCGCGGGATCGGGCAAGTCCACCGTGGTCGATTGCCTCGCAACGTCGGGGAACGTGCGCGTGGTTGCATCGGTCACCCCGACAACGTCGGCCCGGCGGCGGGCGATTGCCGTGGCCGGAGCAGCGCCGCGCCTGCTGCGGCTCGCGATCCGTGGTCGCCTCCCTCGTCGGCACATCGCGTGGGTGGCGCGGTTGGGCGCGTTCCGCATGCTCGTCGACTCTGGCGGATCTGAGCACGTGGTGCTCGACCAGGGCCCGTTGTACACGCTCGGTCGCCTGGCGGGAGCGCGTCCTTCGTCTGCGGGTGACCGCTGGCATGACGACCGCATCCGTGAGTGGGCGCAACGACTCGATGCCGTCGTGGTGCTCGACGCTCCGGATCCCGTGCTCGTGAGCAGGATCAACAGGCGCGCGAAGTCGCACGCGGTGAAGGGGTCGGACGAGACGGCGGCTCTCGCAGCTGTGGCTCGCCAGCGCGATGATCTCGATCGGGTCGTCTCTGCAGTTGCCGCCTGTGGCCTCGAGGTGCTGAGGTTCGACACCGGTTCGATCGCTGCTGCCGACATCGCTCGCACGGTGATCGAACGTGTGCTCGGACCATGCGCTGACACGACCCACGACACGACCTACGACACGACCCACGACACGACCCACGACACGATGGAGCTGCGATGAGAGTGATGATCACAGGAGCGGCCGGATTCGTCGGCAGCACGCTCGGGGAGGCGCTGCTCGCGGCCGGGCACGAGGTCGTCGGCCTCGACTCGTTCGTGCCCTACTACGACCGCTCGATCAAGGAGCGCAATCTCGCACACGCTCGCGCCGCTCCGAGCTACTCGTTCGTCGAGTGCGATCTGCGGACCGACCAGCTGTCGCCCCACCTGGAGGGCATCGATGCAGTGGTGCATCTCGCAGCGATGCCAGGCCTGTCGCGCAGCTGGACCGACATCGAGCTCTACACCGGCTGCAACGTCGTCGGGACGTCACGCCTCGTCGACGCATGTCGCGCCACGGGCGTCGGCCGGTTCGTGCACATCTCGACCTCGTCGGTGTACGGCGCTGACGCCGAGGGCGACGAGACGATGCCGTTGGAGCCCGTGTCGCCCTACGGGGTGACGAAGCTGGCTGCCGAGCACCTCGTGATGGCGAACGTCAGGCAGTTCGACTTCCCGGCCTCGATCCTCCGCTACTTCAGCATCTACGGACCGCGGCAGCGACCGGACATGGGGTACCACATCTTCAGCGAAGCCCTCCTGGACAGCCGGCCGATCACGATCTTCGGGGACGGCAAGCAGACACGGTCGAACACCTACATCGATGACTGCGTGGCGGGCACCGTGCTCGCGCTTTCGGGGGCGGAGATCGGCGAGGCCTACAACATCGGTGGTGGCGAGATCGTGTCGGTCATCGATGCGATCGATCTGCTCGCGGCCGCGGCCGGCGTCGCGCCTCAACTGGTGTGGGCTGACCCCCGCCCCGGTGACCAGCGAGCCACGCGCGCAGTCTGCGACAAGGCGAGGGAGCAGTTCGGGTATCGCGCGGTCGTCGGCGCCGGCGGAGGGACTCGCGCATCAACTGGCGTGGCACCGCGGACTCCGGTCGTCGAGCGACTCCGCATCACCGAACACCTGACTGCAGGGTCAACGACATCTGCAACCGCTGCAACTGCTACCTCCTCGACGGCTCCGGGTCGCAGGTCACTCGCTCGCGATCGCGGGGAGGATGTCGAGGTGCGAGGCCCGCCACGCCGGTCGGAGCGACGCCAGCACGCTGCCGGCGACTGCCAGCGTGGCAGTCATCGCGATCGCGGTCGTCGGCACGATGAACACGCCGAGCCCCTCGCCGCGCAACGTCACGCTGATCGACCAACCGAAGAACAGTCCGAGCAAGGTGCCGAGCGCGGTGCCGAACAACGAGATGATCACGACTTCCCACCGCACCACGCTGCCCACCTGGTGGCGGGTCATCCCGACCGCCCGGAGCAGCCCGATCTCGCGGACCCGCTCGTGGATGGACAGCGAGATGCTGTTGGCGATGCTCAGCAAGGCGATCACGATCGCGAGACCGAGCAGTCCGTACATCAGGTTCACGATCTGATCGATCTGCGCTGCCTGATCGTCGATGTACTGGGTCCTGCTCTTCAGCTCGGCGTTGGGGAACTCGGCCACGATGGGTGCGATCGCCCGCTCGGCGTCCGCGTCGCTGACACCGTCGGCCACCCGCACGTACACCGAGAAGTCGAACTGATCGGTACCGCTTCGTTCGTGGAGCGCATGGCTGATCACGAACGGTCCGGCGAGGTCGTCCTCCCGGTAGATGCCCCGAATCGTGAGGGTGCGTGTGGTGCCATTGAGGAAACGGAACTCGAGCTGGTCGCCGACGTCCAAGTTGCGGCCGTCGGCTTCGTCGTCGTCCACCAGGATGCCGTCGATGTCGAGCGCCTCGAGCGATCCGGACACCATGCCCAGATCGAACACTCGCCCGGTGACGGACGGGTCGACCGAGGAGTAGCCCGTGTCCTTGCTGCCGTCCGTCAGGTCGAGTGCCGATCCGATGCGGATGCCGGCGGCGGCGTCGACCTCGGGGAGAGCACCGATCGCCTGCGCGACGTCGGGGCTCAGACCGCCGAAGCCGAAGGTGTCGGTGGCCACGACGAAGTCACCCTGGAACTGATCGCCGAAGATGTCGCGAGTCCAGTCCTTGGCCGTCGCCGCGATGATCGCGATCGCGCCCACGAGAGCGACGCCGATCATGAGTGCGCCACCCGAACGGGCGGTGCGCTTCGGGTTGCGCCCCGCGTTCTGGCGTGCGAGCACACCGGTGGTGCCGGTCGCGAGGGCGATCGGGGTACCGGTCCACCTGGAGAATGGCCGTGCGAGCAACGGGCTGAGCACCGACACGGCGACGAAGGTCAACAGCGCGCCGATGCCCACCCACAGCAGCCCTGCACCGCCGAGGCCGGCGACGAAGCCAAGCGTGCCGAGCGCGATCAGCGCGAGCCCTTCGAACATCCGACGCCGGTCGGCCGTGGTGTCGGTGGGTGCGTCGAGCGACCGGATCGCCGCGAGTGGCCGGATCCGCGACGCTCTGATCGACGGGAACACGGCCGAGCACACTGTGACGAGCGTGCCGACCACGAGCGCAGCGACCACGGTCCTTGGCTCGAGCACGGTGCCGCCGGCCGGGATGTCGATCCCGAATGCAGCCATCATCGCCTTCAGGCCGCCCGCCACCGCGATGCCGGCCGCAAGACCCAGCACCGACGCGACGACACCGAGGACGAGGGCTTCGAGCAGTTGGGCACCGAGCACCTGGCGGCGCGTCGCGCCGATCGCTCGCATCATCGCCATCTCCTTGCTGCGCTGGGTGACGATGATCTGGAAGGTGTTGTAGATGGTGAAGCACGCGACCACCAGGCCGATCGCAGCGAACACGAGCAGGAACGTGGTGAGGAAGCTCAGACCCTGCTTCATCTGGTCCTGCGTCTCTTCGGTCATCTGCGTGCCGGTCACGGCCTCGATCCCTGCGGGCAGCGCCGCGGCGATGCGCTCGGTGATCTCGACCTCGCTGATCCCGTCCTCGGCTTCGACGTAGACGCCGTCCACCTCGCCGTCGGCACCGAGCAGCACCTGTTGTGCCGTCTCCAGGTCGAACAGCGCCACGTTGGCGCCGCCTGGCGAGTCGACGGAGCCGAACCGGACGGCACCGACGAGCGGGAACTCGTGCAGGCCGGTCTGGGTGATGACCGCCACGGTGTCGCCGATCCTCAGATCACCTGTGTCCAGGCTGCCCTGATCGACCACGAGCTCCCCCGGGCCGGGTGCCCGGCTGCCGTCGGTGAGGGTCCACGGGTTGGCGGGCCCTTCACCGAAGTTCATCCCGAACGTCGGCGCGCCCTGTGCGGGGTTGCCGATCGGATCGCCTTTCGCGTCGATGATCTGCGCGTACGACGAGACGTACCCCTCGGCCTCGGCCACGCCGTCCACGGCCGCCACCGTCTCGATCGTCGATTCAGGAATCCGGCCACGTTGGACCATGCCCATGTCCGACTCGACGCTCGTGCCGGCGCGCACGATGGTGTCGGTCTCGGCATAGATGCTCTCGAACAGATCGTCGAAGGTGCGTTGGATCGTGTCGGTGAACACGAAGGTGCCAGCGAGGAAGGCGATGCCGAGCATGACCGACATGGCGGTCGCGAACAGCCGGCGCTTCTTGGCGAGCATCGATCTCACAGCCAGGCGGAACACGGCTCACCCTCCGAGGCCCTTGAGCACGTCGAGGATCATCGCGACATCCGGACGTTCGAGTTCATGGACCATTCGTCCGTCGGCGAGGAACAGCACCCGATCTGCGTAGCTGGCGGCCCGTGGATCGTGGGTCACCATCGCGACCGACTGCCCGAAACGATCGACCGCACTGCGCAGCACCTCGAGCAACTCGGTGGCCGAACGGGAGTCGAGGTTGCCGGTCGGCTCGTCGGCCAGGATCAGGTCGGGTCGGGTCACCATCGCCCGCGCCACCGCGACGCGCTGCTGCTGGCCGCCGGAGAGCTCTGACGGGCGATGCCGCAGCCGATTGCCAAGGCCCAGGTCACCGACCAGCGTGGCCATCCACTCGCGTTCGGGTTTGCGTCCGGCCAGCATCGTCGGCAACGCGATGTTCTCTGCTGCGGTCAGGGTCGGCACCAGGTTGAACGCCTGGAACACGAACCCGATGCGATCGCGGCGCAGGATCGTCAACGCCCGATCGCTCAGCGTCGTCAGATCGGTGTCGCCGATGAAGACGGATCCCGACGTCAGCGAGTCGAGTCCGGCGAGACAGTGCAGCAACGTCGACTTCCCGGATCCGGATGGCCCCATGATCGCCGTCCATCGACCGTCCTCGAACCCGACGGTCACGTCGTCGAGTGCTCGTACCATCGTGTCGCCGTCGCCGTACACCTTCACGGCGTGCTCGGTGCGCGCTGCGGCCTGCAGCGACTGGCGACGCTCTTCCTGGAGCACGCTCATGCGTTCCTCCTTGTCGCAATCTCATCCCAGGATCCGTCGGGCATCCGGCAGACGCCAGGGAAGAAGGTCCCGACTCGATCGCAGTCGGACCGACGAGGAGACGAGGACTCGGTCGAGCTCCTCGGTATCCGTGCGCTCGACTCGCAGACTCACGATGGAGGGCCGGTGGTGCTGTCGCGGATGATCAGTTCGGTGGGGATCACGATCCGTCTGGCCCTCGACGTGGTGCCGGCCTTGGCGCGATCCAATGCGGCGCGCAGCTCGGTGGCAGCCGCGTTGCCCTTCGCGGCCACATCCTGGCGGACGGTGGTGAGCGACGGGCGCATGCGCGCCGCCAGCGGGTTGTCATCGAAACCCACGACGGACAGGTCGCGTGGCACCTGCAGGCCTCGCTCCTGTGCCACCTGCACCACGCCGTACGCCATCGCGTCGGAGAAGCACAGGATCGCTGTCGGCCGCTCGGTGAGATCGAGGAGCAGTTCGGCTCCGGCGTGGCCCGTGGCCTCACCCGGGAAGTTGTGCTGCACCACGACCGGCTCCACGCCTCGTCCGGAGAGCGCGTCGAGCCAGCCGAGCATGCGCTGACGGCTGACGTGTGCCGTGGAGTCATCGATCGGCTGGTCGATCATGCCGGTGCGACCTCCGTAGTCCGAAGTGATGATGCCGACACGGCGATGCCCGAGGTCGACGAGGTGTTCCGCTGCCGCTCTCGCGCCGGAGCGATCGTCGATGTTGATGCTGGCGAAGCCGGCGACAGGTGTCTGGTCGACGTACACGAGCGGGAGCTTGCGTCGTCGCAGCCAATCGATGGCATCCGAGTTGGTGTTGCACGAATAGATGAGCGCGCCGTCCATCGGGACATCGCGTGCCGGGACGTGCCCGGCCAACGTCGATGACGACAGCAGGGTGAGCGCGAGGCCGCTCGACTCGAGTTCCCTCGCGACCGCCCCGAAGAACAGCGCTGCCACCTCGTCGGTGAACGTGTACTGGAGGTTGTCGGTGAGCAGTACTCCGACCGACCCGGTCGTGCCGCGGGCGAGTGCCCTGGCAGCAGGATCGGGCCCCGCGTACCCGAGTGCCTCGGCGGCCGCCAGGATCCGCTGGCGCAACTCGACCGACAACTGATCGGGCCTGGAGAATGCGTTCGACACCGTCATGCGGCTCACGCCCACACGATCGGCGACGGTCTGGAGCGTCACTCTCGGCACCCGTTGATTCTTGCCGGTGTCGTCCCCGCATGCCTACCGAAACGCCGATTCGCCGTTCAGCGCGGTGTTCACGCGGTGTGCAGAGCGGTGTGCACTCCGCACGCACCGGCGCCGGGGCGTCGGTGGCGAGGGGGAGCGACGAACGCACCCGGACACCGGCACGGCGAATCGCTGATCCGAGACGTCGCACGCGCCGCCGAGGACAGGTGAACGGCAGCACCGGGGCATCGGGCATCGCGCTGAATGCCAGGCCGTCGCGGGCGGATGGGGTGAACACTTCGGTCACGACGTGCAGCGGGCTCATGTGATCTCCTGTACTGGGAAGCTATACCGGTACAGTATCCGAAGAACTGTACCGGTCAAGCTCTGGCCGTTGTGACGTCGGGCTCGTCACGAGCGGGTCCGGGTCCTACGCTGCGGGAGTGCTGATCATCGGGCTCACGGGCGGCATCGGGTCCGGCAAGTCGACGGTGTCGGCGATGTTGGCCGAACGTGGTGCAACGGTGATCGACGTCGATGCGCTCGGACGGTTCGTCATCGCACCGGGGGGTCGCGCCGAGTCGGCGGTGCTCGCCGAGTTCGGCCCCCACATCGCCGATGGCGACGGCCACATCGACCGGGCGGCACTCGCCGGTGTGGTGTTCGGTCGAGCCGAGTCGCTCGACCGACTGACCGCGATCAGCCACCCCGCGATCAACGCAGAACTGGCCCAGCGGCTCGACGGACTCCCGGCTGATTCGATCGCCGTGCTCGACATGGCGATTCTCGTGGAGAGCTCCCTCGGCAGAGGCGATCCCGAGCACGCGTACACACACGTGATCGTGGTCGAGGCGCCGACCGAACTGCGGGTGCAGCGGGCCGTCGTGCGCGGCATGGTGGAGGGCGATGTGCGAGCCCGCATCGCCTCACAGGCGAGTGACGAGCAACGTCGTGCGGTCGCCGATGCGACCGTCGTCAACGACGGTGATCTCGAGGTGCTCTCCGACCGCGTGGACGCCCTGTGGCCCACGATCCTCGAGTGGGCAGCCGCATGACGGGGGAGCCTCGCTGAGTCCGGGCCTGTTCAGAGGCTGGGGTCGTTCGTCTGGCCGTGGGCCGACCAGTAGTCGTTGATCGCGTTCTGGATCGTGACGTACCACACGATGTTGCCGATGATCGGCAGCAGGAACCACAGCCCCCAGATCGTGGTGATCGGAGGCTCGCGGCCCTCGTCGCGATACATCTGTTCCACCTCGCCGGCGAGCAGGAACATCGTCACGGGTGAGATCAGCAGCGTGATGAACAGGTAGCCGATGCCACCGATGCCCTGGCGCCGGTAGCGCTGCATCTCGTCGCCCGTCTGGTACGACCAGACGACGGTCCAGATGCCGCAGGTGAGGACCGACAGCAGGATCACGAGACCGACAGAGCGACGCTTCCCGAGCGGGCCACCAACTGCGTGCTGCGGTGCGTACCCACCGAGCGGAGCACTGGGGGGAGGCGGAGGCGGCGGTGAGTGTGGCGGTGGAGGGGGAGGCGGCGGCACGTCTGACACGCTGCGGACCCTACTGGTCGAACGCCGTCGACCTCGTTGGTGCCCGGTCGGGCGGTTCAGGTCGGGCGGTTCAGGTCGGGCGGTTCAGGTCGGGCGGTTCAGGTCGGTCGGTTCAGCAGGTCGTCGAGCGCGGCGAGTTGGCGGTCCGCAGGCCACGACTCCGGGTCGAACAGCGCCTGGATCGCGACGCCGTCGACCGCGGCGATGAAGCGTTCGGCGGTGTGGAGCGCGACGGTCCCGTCGGCGATCCCGGTGCGCGCGACGAGGCCGGCCACGTGGCCCCGGAACTCGCGGTAGGCGTCCCGCTGGGCGGCGGCCAACTCGTCGTCACCGGCGGCTTGAGCGCAGAACGCGATCGTCACCATCCAGTGCCGGCGGCGATCGTCGTCGACGGGGAGTGCACCTTCGAGGGTGGCTCGCAACTGCGACGCAGCGTCTCGTCCCCGTGCCGTGCGCTGAGCGCGGCGGCCCGAGAGCGAGGCCTGGA
This sequence comes from uncultured Acidimicrobiaceae bacterium, assembly GCA_963791635.1. Classification (GTDB taxonomy): domain Bacteria; phylum Actinomycetota; class Acidimicrobiia; order Acidimicrobiales; family Ilumatobacteraceae; genus VFMC01. Next base: position 1,317,874 of record CAWBTC010000005.1, on the reverse strand, counting down.
ACGTGCACAACAACAGTTCTCGCTTGTCGGCGAAGTAGTGCGTGAGGCTGCCGGTGGTGAGCCCCGCCTCAGCGGCCACCTCGCGCATCGTGGCGGCACCGATGCCCGCGCGAGCGATCAGTCGGGCGGCGGCGTCGGTGAGCTCCACCCGCCGCTCCTCGACATCTACGTATCTGGGCACAGGACGAGTCTCGGCATGCGTCCTTGATCCTAGTACGAGCGTTGTATAACATTCGTTCTACTTCGCTCGAGTCACCACACCCATCCGACGCTCACCCGCCACCGCAGCGGTCGTCGTCGGCGGCGGCTCGGTTCGAACCACATTCCGTTCGCGGCTCAGGGGGTTACTGCCAATGGTTCACGTCGCATCGCGCGGAGACGTTCCGGTTCGTCTCGGTCCTGGGGTGAAGAACGTCCCCGACTACGGCCCGTCGAAGATGAGTCGCAACCCGTACACCGACCCAGTGCAGTTCGAGCTCGAACGTGAGCGTGTGCTGTCGAAGAGCTGGATCCTGGGTGCGCGTTCGGAACAGCTGAAGGAGCCGGGTGATTGGCACAGCTTCGAAGGCCACGGCGAGACCGTCGTCATGACCCGCCAACCCGACGGCAGCGTGGCAGCGTTCCACAACGTGTGCCAGCACCGCGGCCCGTCCTTCGTGCCCGAGTGGAGCGGCTGTGGTGCCCGTCGGTTCACGTGCCCGTATCACGGCTGGGTGTACGACACCACCGGCAAGCTCGTCGGTCTGCCGGAGCGACAGGACTTCAGCGAGGAGCATCTCAAGGACGTGCGCGCGCCAGCCGTGGCCGCTGACGAGTGGGGAGGTTTCGTCTGGATCAACATGGCTGGCCCCGGCAACTGCATCTCGCTGCAGGAATGGATCGGCCCAGAGATCACCGCCGACCTCGGCCGGTTCAAGATGGAGGACATGGTCCTGCACGAGGTGCTCGAGTGGGACGTGCCGGTGAGCTACAAGGCCATCGTCGACGGCTTCAACGAGATCTACCACACGATCGAGTTGCACCATGTGTCGCCGGAGTTCTCGAAGTCTGCTCGCGACACCTCGTTCCACATCCTCGAGCGCCCGCTCGTTGCTGAGGACGGCCCGCAACCCACGAACTACATGTGCTTCGTCCCCCGGCCCGACACCCGCGACAAGCTCGCCGAGGACTGGGATCACCACAAGTACGCGATCTGCCACTACGTGGTCTTCCCGAACACCGTGTTCAACTGCAATCCAGAGCACATCCAGGTGTTCCACCCGATCCCGATCGATGTCGACCGGACCAAGTTCCTCACGTGGCAGCTGATCTACCCCGGCGACCGAAACGACCCGGAGTACGAGAAGTACTACCAGAGGATGCTGAAGCACTGGGAGGGATTGAAGGTCGTCGTCGGCGAGGACATCGCCATCTACGAGCAACTGAAGCGCACCAAGCGATCGAGCGCGTACACCGAGCACATCCTCTCCGCACGCGAGTGCAAGCTCGCCCACTACCACCAACAGATGGCGACACTCATCCAGGACTGATGCCGCGGTTCTGCCCGGCGCGCGGTCGGGTCATGGCCGGTCGTGGTCGGGTCATGGTCGGGTCATGGTCGGGTCGGCCGATGATGCGCCGAGGTACCGTGGCCGGGTGCTCGCCAGTACCCCGCTCACCGTCACGATCGGGTCCGAGGTCCATGGAGTCGACCTCGGCCACATCGACACGGTCGCGGCCGACCATGTCTACGATCTGTTGATCGAGCGTGCCGTGCTGGTCTTCCGAGATCAGACGCTTGCGCCCTCGGCGCACGTCGCCGTCGCGGAGTCGTTCGGACCGCTGTCCGAGGTTCATCCGCTCTACCCGCACGTGGAGGGCTACCCGATCGCGCGGATTCGCACCGATCCCGCTCACCCGCCCGAGTCCGAGGTGTGGCACAGTGACCTCAGCTGCCGGGAGGCGCCGCCGTTCGTCTCGGTGCTGCGCGCTGTCGAGCTCCCGCCGGTGGGTGGCGACACACTGTGGGCAGACATGCGCGCCGTACACGACGCGATGCCGAGTGAGCTCCGCGACGCCGTCGCCTCTCTCCACGCAGAACACACCCTCGAGCACGGCTTCCGGTTCCTGAAGGATTTCGGTCAGACAGATCGGCAGGACTCGCTGACGGCGGCCGAGCGAGCGAAGAACACGTCGATCCATCCGGTCATCGCTCAGCACCCGGCGACGGGCAGATCGTTGCTGTTCGTGAACGAGTCGTTCACGACACGGCTGCTCGGCGTCGACAGTGACGTCTCGGCGCACCTCCTTTCCCGTCTGGTCGACTTCGTCCGCAACCCGCGCTTCCACGTCCGCGTGCGGTGGCAGCCCGGCACGGTCGTGATCTGGGACAACTGGGCAACCCAACACTTCGCCGTTGGCGACTACTTCCCGGCGTTCGATCGCGAGGTCCAACGCATCACCGTCGCAGGCGACCGCCGATCGGGTCCCTTCGGCGTGACGACGCCATCCACCTGGTCGTGATCGCAGCCGTTGGTCAGCGTTTGCGGACGATGATGCTGCCGACGCTGTAGCCGGCCCCGAAGCTGCAGATCACGCCGACGTCGCCGACCGCGAGGTCATCGCGGTGGCGGTGGAACGCGATCACCGAACCGGCCGAGCTGGTGTTGGCGAATTCGTTGAGCACGACCGGAGCCTCGCTCTCGTCGGGCACGCGGCCGATGACGCCCTTGGCGATCAGCTGGTTCATCTTGAGGTTCGCTTGGTGCAGCCAGAACCGGCGCACCTGCTGTGCGTCGAGTTCGAGCGCGCCGAGGTGATCCTTGATGTGGGCCACCACCAACGGGCACACCTCCTTGAACACCTGCTGTCCGCGCTGGCGGAAGACCAGCTCGTTCGGATCGCGGTCGACTCCCGGACGCGCCTCACTCGAGTTGAGGAAGCCGAAGTCGTTGCGGATGTTGTTCGAGAACTGGGTCGCGAGCATGGTGCCGAGCACCTCCCACGCGGTGTCGGCGATGGCATCGTTGGCGCGCTCCATCACCACCGCGGTGCACGCATCACCGAAGATGAAGTGGAAGTCGCGCTGCTCGAAGTTGTTGTGACCCGACGTGATCTCCGGATTGACCACCACCACGCAGTTCGCCGACCCGCCGCGCAGCGCGTCGGTCGCGGCCTGCATCGAGAACGTCGCCGAACTGCACGCGACGTTCATGTCGTAGGCCCAGCCGCCGGCGCCGAGAGCGCTCTGCAGTTCGATCGACACGGCCGGGTACGCACGCTGGAGGTTGGAGCACCCGACGATGATCGCGTCGACATCGCCAGGAGAGCGGCCGGCTTGCGAGAGCGCGTCCATCACTGCGGGGATCGACATCTCGGCCTGGATGCCCAACTGGTCCTCGCTGCGCTGCTCGAGCAGTGGGCGCATGCGAGACGGGTCGAGCACGCCCTCTTTCTCCATCACATAACGCGACTCGATGCCGGAGGCCTTCAGGATGAAGTCCTCGTCGGGGGCCGACCGCTCGGTCAGCTCGCCGCGCTCGATCTCGTCGCCGTGTTCGGCGTTCCAGGCGTTCACTGCTCCGGTGAGCGAGGCCACCAGCTCGGCATTGGAGATCGTGTGGGGCGGATGGGCGAGCCCGGTCCCGGTGATCACGACATCGGGTGGGTGCCAGGCTGCGGAGCGTGCGTTCATGTGGCATCGAGTATTGCCGACGCCGACGGTGGGGCGAGCGTCTGAGAGGATCGGACGATGAGCTATGACGACATCGTTGCTGCGTTCATCGAGCCGCCGGCCACGCCGATCCCGGCCCCCACGGTGCCCGACTCCCCGGCACGCCGGCTGCGCGACGCTTTGGAGCCGATCGCGACACAGGGATGGTGGTCGCGTCAGGCGGCCGACCGGATCCAGTCGCTCGGACTCGGATTCTTCGACGGTTACGTGTGGGGTCGCGCCGCAGCGCTGGGTGTGCCGGAGCCGTCGGTCGTGGTGGCGACCTTCGGGGTGTTCGACGCGAGCCTGTTGGAGGCGGTGTACGCCCACGGGTCTGCGCAGTGCTCGCGCTCCGATGTGCTCGCTGCCCGCGAGGCCGGCGCCACGGCCAGCTTGGAGGCGCTCGTCGATGCCGGTACCGCCGACGCCATCGCTGGCCCGCTGCTCGTCGCGCTGGACTCGATCGATGGGCTCGGCCGTCCGCTGTTCAGCGCACTGCGCGCCCTTCCCCGGCCGGCATCGGCGCAGGGCCGTCTGTGGCGGGCGGCCGAACTCGTGCGTGAGCATCGTGGCGACGGGCACCTCGGGGCATGCGCGGCGAGCGGTCTCGACGTGTCGACGATCAACGTGCTCACCGAGCTGTGGCTCGGCTTCGCGCCCGGTGAGTACAGCAGCACCCGCGGGCTGTCAGCGGATGCAGTCGCACAGGTGATGACGCAGCTGTCTGCTCGTGGTTGGACCGACGACTCGGGTCTCACCGACGACTCGGGTCTCACCGGCGACTCGGGTCTCACCGGCGACTCGGGTCTCACCGGCGACTCGGGTCTCACCGACGAGGGTCGGCGGGTGCGCATCGAGTTGGAGGTTGCGACCGATCGGTCGCAGGACATGCTGGTGCACGCCTTGGGTGACCGGCTCGACGACCTCGTCGCGAGCGCTGCGGCGGTCTCGGTCGCGATCGTGGCGGCGCGGGCGTTCCCCCACGACGCGCGCAAGCGAGCCGCCGGCTGACTGGAGTCAACTGGAGTCAACTGGAGTCAACTGGAGTCGACTGGAGTCAGAGGTGCGGATGGCGAGCGCTGGTCTCGATCAGCAGGAGTCGGGCGGGCGTGCGGCCGACCGCGCGGTGCCGGTGCGGGAGACGGGCGTCGTAGCTCACCGAGTCGCCCGCTGAGAGGTGCGTGATCGTGCCGCTCACGTCGATCTCCACCTCGCCGCTGACGACGTACGCGGCTTCGAAGCCGTCGTGCGACCAGGCGTCCACGAACTCGCGAGGCAGGTCGGTGAACTCAACCACGTGGAACGGCGCGTCGCCCGTGACGAGCGGCCGATAGGACGCGAGGCCCGACTCATCGGCTGCTCGCACGACGGTCAACGGCGCATCGCGGTCAGCGGGCGAACTGAACAACGACTGCGGCGTCGTGCCGAGCGCACGCGCGAGTCTCGAGAGCGACTCCATCGATGGTTGGGCACGGTCGTTCTCCACCTGTGACAGGAACGGCTGCGAGAGCCCGGCCCTGGCCGCGAGCTGAACGAGCGTGAGGCCGGCGTCGAGCCGCAGCCGCCGGATGGCAGCACCGAGCAGTTGGGTGCCGCCGGTGGACGTGAACGTCACGGAAGCAGGCTCACGAGACGAGCGGGAGGACCTCGGTCATGAACCGCTCCATCTGCTCGACGGCTTTCGAGTACGGGTCGCCGATCAGGTGCGGGAAGATCGTGATGTTGTCGACGCCGAGCAGGTCGCGGTACATCTGGATGTCGGACGCAACCTGCTCGGCAGTGCCGACGAGGATGGTCCGCTGCGACATCGATTCCTCGAGGGTGGGGATGAGGCCGGGACCGACGGGCTTTCCGTCGGGGCCCATGTAGCCACGACTCCAGCCGTACGGCCCGAGGAACTTCCAGAACTCGTCGTGGCCGCTGCGGGCAGTGCGGACGGCTTCTTCGTGGGTGTCCTCGATCCGGGTGGACACGACGAGCATGCGCTTGTCGCCACGGTCGAGGTCGGAGTGGTGGGTCTGCTCGTGGAGCTCGCCGTAGCGGTCCCACATCCGCTTGATGAACTGCGGGTGCTGGTTCCAGAACACCGCACCATGGTCGACGATGGGGCAGTACTCGACGGTCGGCGGACTCGTGGCGGCCTGCCAGGTCTCGAACGGGTAGATCGGGCGCGGCACGAGCGTGAGCTCGGTGACGGTCTTGCCGCGGTCGGGGATGCCCGGCACCGGCAGCTGGAAGTACTTGCCGGTGAACGAGAAGCTCTCCTGCGTGAGCGACGTACGAACGATCTCCATCGCCTCTTCGAACCACTCGCGGTTGCGAGCGTCATCGGTGATCTGATCGGGGTTGTCGTGCGACCCGATCGAGATGTGGTCGTTGTTGAGGTGCAGGATCTCGCGGGGCACGGTGCCTCGTCCCACGCCGAGGATGCCGCGCCCACCCGACAGGTTGTGCAGCGTTGCGAAGTCCTCTGCCAAGCGCAGTGGGTGCCATTGCGGTACGACGTTGAACATCGCGCCGAGGCGGACGTTCTCGGTCTTCGCCGCGATCCACGTCGAGATCAGCAGACCGTTGGGAATGACTTCGTAGCCCTCGTACTGGAAGTGGTGCTCGGTGGTCCAGAAGCTGTCGAAGCCGAGACGATCGGCGGCGATGCCGGCATCGATGTACTTCATCGTGGCGTCCCAGCACGTCTTGTTGTCGAAGCGACGATCCATCGGGTTCGGCGCACCGGCGCCTGCATCCGACATCTCGACGCCACCGAAGAAGAACGCTCCGACCTTGATCCCCATGTGATCCTCCCGAGTTGTCGACCGCTGTTTGTGGTGGGTGTGGTGCCGGGCATCGAAGGTAGCAGAACCTTGTGACGGATATTGACAGGATCAATACGTGATGCACGGGGCGCATACACTCCCTCCGTGAACGCCCACGACCTGCGACTCCACGACGTGCAGCCCTGGACCGTGACCGCCCGGAACCTGCCCGAGCACGCTCGCAACCCGATCCACACCGATACCGGTGCACGGGCAGCGGGTTTCGCCAGAGCGCTCGTCGCGGGGGTCACCACCTACGCCTACCTCGTCCATCCGCCGATGGCCGCGTGGGGCGAGACGTGGATCGCAAGTGGCGGCGGCGAGGTTCGTTTCCGGCGGCCGGTGTTCGACGGCGATCTCGTGAGGTGCGCACCCGAGATCGACCGCGATTCGGTGGTGGTGGCTGCGATCACCGATGAACCCGAGCAACCGCGTGCGGTGTTCCGCGCGGTGCGGCGGGCTGACGCCCGGATCGCGATGCGCGCCGGCGAGGTGTTGCCTGTGAAGCAGGTGCAACTGCGAGGGGAGTGGGGCAGCGATTACGGCAATCGCGCTGGAGACGAGCTCGCGTTGTGCGCCGATCTCGGCATCGTGCACCCCGCCGTTTGGCCGGCGCTCGCCAACCACGTCGTGCACTCCGAGGTGGCACGCGGCAGCTGGATCCACACGCGGAGCATCGTGCGTCACCACGCGGCTGCAGCGGCGGGGGCGACAGCCCTGGTGCGGTCGGTTGTCGTGCGGCGGTTCGAGTCACACGGTGAGCGCGCCGTGCTCGACGTGGAGATCGAGGTCGACGGCGTCGTGGTCGCCACCCTCGAGCACGAGGCGATCGTCGCGCTCGTGGGAGGCGTCGCGGCCGCATAGCCGCTGCCGGACCGGGGACCATCGGCACTGGCTGCCATCCGGCAGCGGTGCTGTCATGGGGGTGCACGCGACGCGGGAGGCATCCCACGGACGTGGTCGCTGAATCGAGGTTGCCATGCCTGAGCCACTGGCCATGACGACGCTGGGCGGGGTGCGGACCGTCACCGGGAGCCGTTTCCTCGTGGACGTGGGCGAGCGACGAGTGCTCGTGGACGCCGGCCTGTTCCAGGGACTGAAGGAGTTGCGCGAACGCAATTGGAACCCCTTCCCCGTGCCGCCGAACTCGATCGATGCGATCGTGATCACGCACGCCCACCTCGATCATTGTGGTTACCTGCCTCGTCTCGTGAATGCGGGCTTCCGTGGGCCGGTGTACGTCACGTACGACACCGGCAAGCTGATGTCGGTCGTGCTGCCCGACAGCGGCCGGTTGCAGGAGGAGGAGGCGAAGTACGCCAACCGCGCCGGCTACTCGCGTCACCGTCCGGCTCTTGCCCTCTACACCGAGGACGATGCGTGGACAGCGCTCGACCGGTTGCGACCCGTGCACTTCGGCGACGAGATCGAGGTGGTGCCCGGAGCGAGCGTCCGCTTCGAGCCGGCTGGGCACATCCTGGGCTCGTCGGTCGTGCGGATGACGCTCGGTGGAGGACCCGCCGACGAGGTGACCATCACGTTCAGCGGCGACCTCGGTCGCCAGGAACACCCGCTGCTGCTCCCTCCCACGCCGATCGGAGACACCGACTGGATCGTGGTCGAGTCGACCTACGGTGACCGAGAGCATGCCTCCGACGACACCGTCGACCGGCTGGCCGACTTGATCCAGCGCACCGTCGATCGCGGCGGCAAGGTGATCATTCCCGCCTTCGCCGTCGACCGCACCGAGGTACTGCTGTTCCACCTCCACCAGTTGTCGGAGCAGGGTCGCCTGCCGGCCGTGCCGATCTTCGTCGACAGCCCGATGGCCCTCGCCGCCCTCAGCGTGTACCGCAATGCCATCGACGGCCAGGCAGTCGACGTGCGCGAGGACCTCCACGGTGATGGCTCGCTGTTCCAGCTGCCCGATCTCGACGAGGTGCTCGATGCCGAGGGATCGAAAGCCGTCAGCCGGATGGGTGGGCCAGCGATCGTGATCGCCGGCAGCGGCATGGCCTCGGGAGGTCGGGTGGTGCACCACCTGGAGAAGTTCCTCCCCGACCGCGCCAACTCCATCGCGCTGGTGGGCTTCCAGGCGGCGGGGACACGTGGCCGCAGCCTCATGGACGGGGCTGACTCGGTCAAGATCCACGGTCGATACGTGTCCGTGCGCGCCGAGGTGTGCGACCTCAGCGGCTTCTCGGTGCATGCCGACGGCAGCGAGCTCGTCGACTGGTTGCGCACGGCCGCACGTGAACCGAGCGGTGTCTTCGTTGTGCACGGCGAGGAGGAGGCGTCGCTGACGCTGCGCCGGCGGATCGTCGACGAGCTCGGCTGGAACGCCGTCGTGCCGCATGATGGAGAGCGGCTCAATCTCAGGACGGCCGCATGAGCCGTGCCTCTCGGATGCGGGTTGCGACGGTCGCGGTGGTCGCGGTGTCGTCGTGTCTCGCGTGTTCGCAACCGTTGTCGTCGACTTCGGACCAGGCGCCTTCGGTGTCGGACAGCTCGCCGGACAGCTCGCGTGGGGTGCGCGTCGTGCGAGTCGCGCTGTTCGGTGACGTGATGCTCGGTCGCCGCGTCGGCGACGTGGTCGCCGCCGCGCCCGACACGGTGTTCGATCGGCTCCGCCCGGTCGTGGTCGCTGCTGATCTGGCACTCGCCAACTTGGAGTCGCCGCTCACCAACCGACCGCACGTCATCGGACCGAACGCGCTCGAAGCCGATCCGGACGCTGGGGCTGCATTGCTCGCGGGTGCCGGGTTCGACGCGATGGCGATCGCCAACAACCACGCGGGCGACGCAGGCGTCGACACGGTCGACGACACCGTGCGTGCGTTGGCAGCTGTCGGGATCGAAGCGATCGGTGGCGGCGCGGATGTCGCCCACGCAGTGGCGCCGTGGATCCGAACGGTGCACGGGGTGCGAATCGCGGTGCTCGCATTCGACCTCACGCTTGGTGGACCGTCAGCGGATGCCGGCCCCGGCGTCGCGAGTTGGGATGCGGCGACGGCCGAACGTGCGGTGCGATCTGCTCGCGCCGGCGCGGACGTGGTGATCGTCGGCGTGCACGGCGGCGTCGAGCTCCTGCCACGCCCCGACCCCGTGCTGCGTGACGTGGTCGATCGGCTCACCGCGTGGGGAGCCGACGTGGTGTGGGGTCATGGATCCCACCTGCCGTACCCCGTGACGGTCGTCGATGGCCCCGACGGCCCCGATGGCCCCGATGGCCCCGATGGCCGCGTGGCGGTGCAAGCGCACGGGCTCGGGAACGCACTGTTCGACCAGGGGATACCGGGCACCGAGCAGGGGGCGGTGCTGGAAGTGCTCGTCGATGCGACTGGGGTGGTGGCACATCGCAGTGGGGTGGTGGACTCCTACTTGCGCTCGAGCCTCGCCGGCTGGGACGAGCCGCTCGGCGACCTGGTCCTCGTCGGTGGGGAGTGGTGGGTTCTCGACCGGAGTCTCACTTCTGCTGGGCACGCGGGTCTCGGGCCTGACAGCGCTGCACGCGCTCGTTGCCCGCGGCGTTCCGGCGTTCGCTGCCGGCGGCGTGCTCGTCGACGCGGTGCTCGCGGACCTGACGGGTGACGGCCGCGACGAGGTGGTGGCCTCGTACCGCACGCGGTTCCGAGACAAGGTGCTCCATGCTGCATTTCCGGGCGTCGACTTCCGCGACGAAGCTGGTCGTGCAGCACACCTCGGCGTGTTCGACTCGACCAGCGGTCGACTGCTCTGGGGCGCTGGAACGCTGACCCGCCCGATCTCACGCCTTGCCGGATGCGACGGTGCGATCGCACTCGCGTTCACCGAGCTCGACGACGACACGGTCACCGGCGGAGGTGCCTGGACCTGGCGCGGGTTCGGCTTCGCCACCGCCGCAGAGGTGGATGGTGCCACGACACCGATGTGCGCAGACATCGACGGGGACGGTTCGACCGAGCCGGTGCTGTTGCGGCAGGCGGCGACCGAAGGATGACGACGATGACGATGATGACGAGGAGAGGATCCATGATCACGAAACGACATCCACATCCCGCAGTGGCGATGCTGGTCGCGCTCGCGCTCGCCGCCGTCGCGTGCTCCGATGACGACGCCTCGTCGCCGACCACATCGGGCACGGGTGCGTCGACGACGAGCGAATCGGTTGCGACCACCGAACCTGCGTCATCGACGTCCACAGTTGCGCCGACCACCTCCGCGTCGATCGAGCCGCCCGAGCCGCCGTCGGCGTTGGTGGGTGCGCCACGGCAACTGGCGCCGTTCGCCGCCTTCGCCGGTGTGCCGCTGCTCGACGGCAGCACGCCGTTCGTGGGCCCACCGACACCGACGTCGTTGGCCGACGTCGACATGGCCGTGCCCCTGCGGGAGTTCATCGACGGGCCACATGCAACGGATCTGAAGGCGCGGGTGGAGGCACAAGGCTTCGCGATCGTGCCTGAATCGGGGTACTACCGGTACTTCCACGACGCCTACGACGCTGCGGCATACGCCGAAGGAACCGTGTTCGTCACCACGGACGTGGCCTACCACGCATGGCACCAGACCTTCGACAAGGCACTGCGTGACACCGAGGAGAAGGTGCTCGTGCCGGCGCTCGGTCGGCTGCTCACCGGCCTGGTGTCGGCGGCTCGGGCGCAGGCGGCCGAACTGGCGGGAACGGCGTCGGCCGACGCCGCCGACCGGGTGGTCGCGTACTACGAAGCTGCGGCCGTCCTACTCGGTCTCGACGTCGGTGAGGTCGACCCGCGCGCCACTGAGACGGTGCGCCTGGCAACCGATGCTGCGGAGGCGACCACGTCACCGATCACCGCGGTGAAGCCGTGCGAGCTCCCCGACGCCTTCACGGGGTGCGTCGACTACACCGTGTTCCTGCCACGGGGGCACTACACGCGCAGCGAGGTGCTGGAGCAGTACTTCCGGGCGATGTCGCTGCTCGGCCAGGAGGCGTTCTACGTCGACGACGCCGACTCGATGCGGATGGGCCTCCTCTCGTCGCGTCTGCTCGACGACGACCCCGAACTCGCTGCAGCGTGGTCGACGATCTACGACGCAACAGCGTTCTTCGTCGGTGTGGCCGATGACTACACGCCGTTGGAGGCAGTGAGCGCGGCGGCATCGGTGGTGCCCGGTGGCATCGCCGAGGCCGTGACCGCCGACGCGACGACGATCCTCGCGATCGGCGAGCGGTTGCTCGACAGCAGGGACGTCGGCGTCGACCCGGAGAACGCATCCGTGCGGACGATGGGCGCGCGGGCCGTGCTCGACTCGTTCGTGCTCGACCAGCTCGCATGGCCGAACGTGGGGACCGATGTCGACCGACGCACCGAGGTGTCGCCGCTCGACCTCGCGTCCGTGTTCGGCTCGGCACTCGCCCGCCAGGTTCAGACGGCAGCAGGAGCGTCCGACTACCTCCACTACGACGAGCAGCTCGCGGCGATGACCGACCTCGTCCAAGGTCGCGACGCCCAGGATTGGGCAGGCACCGTGTACGACGGGTGGCTGTATGCGCTCGAACCGCAGTTCGTTCCCCGCACGGCTGCGTTCCCCGACTACATGCGTTCCGATGCCTGGGCGGCCAAGTCGCTCCAGACCGGGTTCGGCTCGTACACAGAGCTGAAGCACGACACGATCCTGTACGTGAAGCAGGGAACTGCCGGCGAGGGTGAGGACACCGCACCGCCGTTCGAGCCGCGCCACTACGTGGAGCCTGATCCGGTGGCCTTCGGTCGCATCGCCGCAATCGCCCAGCTCGCACTCGATGGCCTCGGAGCTCGCGGGTTGTTGGACGACGCAGCCACCGAGCGGTTCGAGACCCTGGTGGAGCTGTCGTCGTGGCTCGCCGGCATCGCGGCCGACGAACTGGCCGGCGAGCGGACCTCCGACATGGACAACGAGCGGCTCCGCGGCATCGGTTTCGAGCTCGAGTTGCTCTGGTACGAGACCTCTGACATCGAGCCGTTCATCACGATCCCTCAGGGAGACGAGTCAGCGGCGTTGGTCGCAGACATCTTCCGCTCCTCGTTCGACTACCTCGAGCTGGGCACCGGCTGGATCGACACCATCTACGTGATCGTGCCCGACGGTGCCGGCGGATTCCAACTGGCCCAGGGCGGCGTGTACTCGTACTACGAGTTCTGGCGGCCGGTCGACCAGCAGCGGCTCACCGACGAGGAATGGCGGGGGATGCTGTTGGAGGGCAGCCAGCCCGAGCGACCGGCGTGGCAAGCACCGCTGTTCGCCGATCTCAGCTGACTGCCCGCTGGAGTCGGTGAGCGGCGAGGATGGCGGGGTGACGCTGTCGCCCGATGAATCTCGTGCGCGCCTCGTGGCGTCCGACCACGGGGTGCTCAGCACGTTCGACCCCGGTCATGGCATCCATGCGGTGCCGGTGTGCTTCGCCGTTGTCGACGATCGGCTCGCGGTGCCTGTCGATCGGGTGAAGGCCAAGCGATCGACGGATCTCCGTCGCACGCACAACCTCGCGCTCGACCCCCGGGCGACGCTGCTGTGCGAGCACTGGGATCCTGACGACTGGTCACGACTGTGGTGGGTGCGGGCCATCCTCCGCCACTGCGACGACGATGCGGTTGGCGCCGCAACCGCCGCAGCGCTCGACGCGGGCCTGCGCGATCGTTACCCGCCGTACCGCACCACCGAGTTCGCCTCGCTGCTGGTGTTCGACATCGAGTCAGTCATCGGGTGGTCAGCTTCACACTGACGCAGCGCCCTCCATCGCGTCCGACAAGCCGGCGCGGGTGCGCAGTGGCCGTTCGGGGAGCACGAGGGCGCAGATCGCGCCGAACACCATCGACGCCGCGCAGATCCAGTAGATCCGGCTGACGCCGAGGGCGATGGTGTCGATCACGGCCTGACGCGTGACGTCGGGGAGCGCCTGGATCTGCAGCGGCGAACGAATCAGGCTTGCGGCCTCGTCGGCAGCGACACCGGTCCGCTTCGGGATCTCGCTGCGCACCGTCGAGTTGAGCACCGTGCCGAAGATCGCGAGCCCGAACGAGCCGCCGAGCGAGCGGAAGAACATCACCGTCGCCGTGGCCACACCGAGGTCGCCGAACTCCACCGCGTTCTGGGTGGCGATCGACGTGCTGGTGAACACCGAGCCGGAACCCATGCCCATGAGGAACATCGGGATCACCAACCACAGGTACTTCGTGGAGCCGTCGATCTGGGCCACGCCGAGGAGACCTACGACGGCGAGCCACGTGCCGATCACGGGCCAGCGCTTGTAGCCACCCGTGTGGGCGATCAACCGACCGACACCGAAGGTGGTGAGGGTGACCCCGGCCATCATCGGCAGCATCCGCAGGCCCGACTCGGTCGGCGACACGAACAGCGAGTCCTGGAAGTACAACGGCAGGAACTGGTTGCCGCCGAACGCGACCGCGCCGGCGAACATGCCGAGCAGTGCGCACGTGCGCACGACCGGGTTTGAGAAGAGCCGCAGCGGGATCATCGGGTCGCTCGCCCGCCGTTCCTGGGCGATGAAGCCGACCAGCAGCACGAGCGCGGAACCGAACAGGACGAGCGTGTTCGTGTCGGTCCAACCCTTGCGGCCCTCCTCGAGTCCGATCATCAGGCAGGCGAGCCCGCCGGACAGCAGCGCTGCGCCCAGGTAGTCGAGCTTCGCGTGGCGTCGCTTGAACGGCAGGCGCAGCGCTCGTTCGCACACAGCTGACACGACGATGCAGAACGGCACGTTGATGTAGAAGATCCACGGCCAGCTCCAGTGCTCGATGATGAAGCCGCCGATGAGCGGGCCCATGATCGCCGAGCCGGCGAACGCGATGGTGAAGTAGCCGATGTACCTGCCGCGCTCGCGGGGCGGGAGGATGTCGCCGAGGATCGAGAACGCGAGCGCCTGGATCGCCCCGCCGCCGAGGCCCTGCAGCGCGCGGAAGCCGATCAGCTGCCCCATGTTCTGGGCCAGACCGCACAGCACGGAGCCGACGAGGAACACGGCCATCGCGAACTGGAAGATCAGCCGCCGCCCGTAGATGTCGCTGAGCTTGCCCAGCAGCGGCGTGGCGATCGTGGAGGTGACGATGTACGCGGTCCCAACCCACGCAAAGCTCTCGAATGCATTGAACTGACCCGCGATGGTGGGCAGCGCGGTCGAGATGATCGTCGTGTCGAGCGATGCGAGGAACACCGCCATGATCAGCGCGCCGAGCACCGTGACGAGCTGACGCTGGGACAAGCCCGGGACCGTGGATGCGTGAGACGTGCGGCCGAACCTACGCGCCGAGTTCGGACGCACACGACCCGAGCGAGTCGACGATCGGTCCGTGCCATCCGAGTGCCAGCCGCCACCCCGGGGTGGCGCGTGCCACTCGGTTCGACACTGTGCCACTCGGGTGGGGGGCTGGGACTCGGATGGGGCGGGTTCGGGTCGTGCCCGGCGTTTACGATCGCGACATGGGCGAGGCGTTGTTCGAGATTCGGCAGATGGGCGCCGGCGATGAACAGGCGGTGCTCGACGCGGCAATCTTGTTCGATGCGACGCCACGGCGCGACTGGACCACGCAGTTCCTCACGAGGCAGGGTCACCACCTGCTGATCGCGTACCTCGGTGACGAGGCCGTGGGGTTCATCAGCGGTGTCGAGACCGTTCACCCGGACAAGGGTGTGGAGATGTTCGTGTACGAGTTGGGTGTCGACGAGCCGTACCGCCGGCAGGGGATCGCGAGCGCGCTCGTGCGTGAGCTGTTGCACATCGCCCGCACCAGCGGCTGCTACGGGATGTGGGTACCGACCGAGGGCGACAATGCAGGAGCGCTCGCGACCTACCGGTCCGCCGGAGCGGCGCCGCCCGAGGAGGCCGTGACGCTCTCGTGGACCTTCACGCCCTGATGCGTGCGTTCGTCGGGTCGTACAGCGGTGACATCGACGCCACGGCCGGATGCTGAGTGCCGGCGACATCAACGGTCCATGTGGCATCGGCCAGGTATGCCTTCGTGACGGGTTCGCCGGCCTCGATCATCGCCAAGCCGACGGCACCACCGAGGGTGTGACCATAGCTCGCAGCGCGGATGTATCCGACCGGCTTCCCGGTGCGGTACACGACCTCGGCGTGGAACATCAACGGGTCGGGATCGGTGAGCTGCACCTGCACGATGCGGCGCGTGAGTGGACCCTCTGCCCGGCGAGCAGCGACGGCGTCGCGCCCGATGAAACCGCCCGGCTTGTCGAGCGCGACCGCGAACCCGAGGCCGGCTTCGAGCACACCGTCGGTGTTGTCGATGTCGTGGCCGTAGTCCCGGTAGCCCTTCTCCATCCGCAGGCTGGCGAGTGCCTTCAACCCGGCGTGGCGCAGGCCGAACGCCGGGCCGGCTGCGATGATGCGTTCGTAGACGTGCACGGCCTGCTCGGTGGGCACGTACAGCTCGTATCCGAGCTCACCGACGTAGGTGATCCGCACGCACAGCACTCGGGCGAGACCGAGATCGATCTCGCGAGCACTGCGGAACGGGAACGCCTCGTTCGAGAGATCGGCGCTCGTGAGCGTCTGCAGCAGCTCGCGCGAACGTGGCCCCTGCACGTTGATCTGGGCGAGCCCGGACGTGACGTCGGTGACGAATGCATGGTGCGGTTCGGCATGCCGGCGAAGTCGTGTCTCCACGTGGCGATGGGCGGTGTCGGTGGCGACCACGAAGAACTCGTCGTCACCGAGCTTGGTGACCGTGAGATCGGCCTCCAGGGTGCCCGCATCGTTGAGCCACTGGGTGTAGGTGATGAGGCCTGCGTCGGTGTTCACCGCGTTCGCCGACAGACGATCGACCACGACTCCTGCATCGCGTCCCTGCACTCGGAACTTCGACATGAACGACATGTCCATCACGATCACGCCCTCACGGCAGGCGCGGTGCTCGGCCACCCACGTGCTCCAGAACGCAGGTCGGCCCCAGGTGAGCGCACCCGGGTCAGGTGTTCGTCCGGCGCCGGCGTACCAATCAGCTCCTTCCCAACCGCTGACGTCCTTGAACCATGCACCCTCGGCCGACAGCCGGTCGTGCAACGGCGATCGCTTCGCGCCTCGGGCCGTCTGCATCGACCGGTTCGGGTAGTGACACGCATAGACCATGCCGAGCGACTCGACCGTGCGCGTCCGGCGGTACTCGGGGTTGGCCTGGTAGCGCTGCAGCCGATCGATGTTGAAGCCGGTGACGTCGACATCGGGCCGACCGGACATGACCCAGTGGGCCACGACGCGGCCGAGGCCGCCGCCGGTGAGGATGCCGATCGAATTGAGGCCGGCGCACACGAAGTAGTTGCGCAGCTCCGGCGCCTCGCCGACCACCGGGGCGAGGTCGGGGGTGAAGCTCTCGGGTCCGCAGAAGAAGGTGCGGATGCCGATCTCGGAGCTGATCGGCACACGGCTCATCGCCCGTTCGAGGTACGGACCCATGCGGTCCCAATCGGGCTGGAGCGAGGTGAACGACGAGTCGTCGGGGATGCGGCCGACGTTCCACGGCGCGCAGACCGGCTCGAACAGGCCGATCATCAGCCCGCCGACCTCCTCGCGGTAGTAGCCGTGGTTCGCCGGGTCCTCGATGACGGGCCACGAGCCGTCCATGCCCTCGATCTGCTCGGTGATCAGGTAGTAGTGCTCCGCCGCCTGCAGCGGCACGTTCACTCCGTGGCGTTCGCCCAACTGGCGCGCCCACATGCCTGTGCAGTTCACGACGTACTCGCACTCGATCGTGCCCTGATCGGTCACCACCCCGGTGACGCGGCCGTTGGCCGACTCAACGTCGGTGGCGCTCACTCCCTGCACGATCGTGGCGCCCTGCAGACGCGCGCCCCTCGCCATCGACATCGTGGCGTCCACCGGGTTCACGCGTCCGTCGCCGGGCACGTAGAAGCCGGCGAGCACATCGTCGGTGCGGGCGATGGGGAACATGTCGGCCACTTCGCGGGCCGAGATCTCGTGCACGTCGACTCCGCACCGGCGATTGAACGCCGACACGCGCCGGTACTCCTCGAGACGGTCGGGATCGCTCGCGAGTTCGACGAACCCGACCGGCGCGAAGCCGGTGGCGAGGCCCGTCTCGGCTTCGAGGTTCGCGTACAGGTCTCGCGTGTACTGGCGCATCGACGTCGATGTCTCGCTGAGCGAGCCGAACGTGACCATCAGACCAGCGGCGTGCCACGTGGTGCCCGAGGTGAGTTGGTCACGCTCCAGCAGCACCACGTCTCGCCAGCCGGCATGGGCGAGGTGATAGGCGACCGAGGTCCCGATGATGCCGCCGCCGATCACCACCACGCGCGCGCGATCCGGAATCGAGACGGCGGTGCTCACGCGAGCTCCGTGACCGGGTCGCCGAGATCGACACCGGCGGCGGGGCGGGGGAGCGTGCCATGGGGCAGGTCGAGCTCGTGCTCGGTGGTCGTGAGCGTCCAGTCGAGGATGGCGTTGTGCGGGAGCATCGGGCCGTGGGCAACGTTCTGCAGCGCAAGGCCGTCGACCATCGACACGATCCGCCACGCCGCGCCATCGGGGTCGTCGCAACGGAACTCGCCATCGGCCACGCCACGCTCGATGATCCGGGCCAACATCTGCTGCCAGGCCACGTTCAACCGTCGTGAGGTGGCGCCCACCGCAGGTTGCCGCGCGGCTTCGGCCCAGGCGTCGAGCCACAACTGGAACGACCAGTCCTCGTCGGTGCGGGCGTAGCTGGAGAAGAACGCCATCAACTGCCCGCCGGCTGTGGGCTCTGCCGCCACGGCGGCGTTCGTGACGTCGAGATCTCGGCCGGCGGCCACTTCGAACGCTGCGGCCAGCACTTCGTCCATCGAACCGAAGTAGTGATGGATCAGCCCGCTCGAACACCCCACCTCGGCGGCCACGTCGCGCACAGTGGTGGAACCGAAGCCCTTGCGGATCGCCACGCGCAAGGCGGCGCCGATGATCGCCTCACGGCGTGCGCTGGGAGACATGCGGGCCACGGACCGTCAGGTTACGTCGCCGGTTGTCCTGCGAGGGGATGGGCTCAGTCGTTCACAGTGGCGATGCGTGATGCTTCGCGTGCTGCGTGTTCGTTGAGCTCGAGCCCACGCGAGCCTGCCAGCTTGCGCGCCAGGTGCTCCGCGACGGTGACGTCGTCGTACACGGGTCCGTCGCTCGTACGGCAGGGCTCGAGCGTCGAGATCAGCGTGTCGGCGTTGCCGTCGTGGAAGAACGCGGCCGATCGCCGACGCAGCGATCGGCCGTCGGCGCCGGTGGGCGGCACGACACGGTGCATCGTCGACATCCAGCGGTCATTCGTCCAACGGGCGAGCAGGTCGCCGAGGTTGACGAGGAGCGATCCGGACGTGGGGAGCACCGGGTGCCAGTGGCCGTCCGCGTCGAGGATCTGCAGGCCAGGCACCGGGTCGGCCCACAGGATCGTGACGATTCCATAGTCGGTGTGGGCCCCCATGCCGAGCTGATCCGGCTGGATGACCGTGCCCTGTGCGAGCGCGTAGTTCACCATCCGCAGGACGTCGATCGAGTGGTCGGTGTACGGCTCGAAGAACCCGCTGGGAAGATCGAGGGCGAGAGCGAACACCGACGTCATCGTCCGGGCGAGTGCGCCGGCGTGCTCGTACCACATGGTCACGCCCTGTCGGAACACCGTCGTCTCGTCGGGCCAGATGTCGACTGCGTAGATCTCCGGATCGAGGTCGAGCCGTGGGAAGTCGGTGACGCTCGCACCGACATTGAACGCCTCGAACATGTCGGCAGGGGAGTCGACGCCGAGGCTGTAGCTCAACTTCTCGGTGCGCGGAGCCGTGTAGCCGCGGTTGATCGAGGGACGGGGAGCCTGATACCGCCGCTTCGTCTCGAGCGCGAGGCCGAAGAACTCGTCGTGCGCGCGAGTGAGGCCGTCGATCACGTGTTGGGGGATGCCATGGCCGACGATCTGGATGAAACCGACGGTGCGGCACGCGTTGTCGATCTCGCGGGCGATCGACGCTCGTGCTGCCAAGTCGCCGTTGGCCCATCCCGACAGGTCCACGGTCGGGACGATGAAGGGTGTTGGCTCGGCCAGACCGCTCATCCGGACGAACCTATCGACGTTGGGGGTTGGCGGTGTCGCGCGAACGCGCAGACGGTCAGGTGCCGAGGGACGTGAGCGACGCACCGGCGGCGTACAGCGGCCACTCCCTGCGGAGCGCGGCATACCACGGCTCGATGTCGGCAGGCGGCATCGGGCGAGAGAGGAAGTAGCCCTGCGCGATCTGGCAGCCGAGCTGGCGCAGGCGTTCCCAAGTCTGGCGATCCTCCACTCCCTCGGCCACGACCCGGAGCTCGAGGTTGCCCGCGAGGTCGAGCACCGAGCGCACGATCGCCTCGGCGCTGGAGTCGTTGAGCATGTCGCGCACGAAGCACTTGTCGATCTTCAGCTCCTCGACCGGGAGTTGCTGCAGGTAGGACAGCGACGAATAGCCGGTGCCGAAGTCGTCGACGGACAGTCGCACGCCCAGCTCCGACAGGCGTTGCATGACCTCGATGGTGCGAGCGGTGTCGGTCATGACGCTCGTCTCGGTGATCTCCAAGATGAGCGAGGCGGGATCGCAGCGGTGACGTGTCAGCAGCTCGTCGACGATGGCCGAGAAGTCGTCGTCGAGCAGGTTGCGCATCGCGACGTTGACGGCGACCGACCAGCGGTGCCCGAGCGCACGCCATTCCGCCAGCTGCGCGACCGATGCGCGCAGCACCCACACGGTGAGGTCACTGATGATGCCGGTCCGCTCCGCGATCGGGATGAACTCGTCCGGGAAGACTTGGCCCAGCTCGGGGTGCCGCCAACGAACGAGAGCCTCGAAGCCGATCACCTCGTCATCGATCAGGCGCGCCTTCGGCTGGAACACGAGGCTCAACTGACCGTCGGCGATCGCGGCGCGGAGGTCGGTCGCAAGGGCCAGACGACGTGGGGAGTTCTCGTCGCGGATCGCCTCGTAGAACGCCACGCCATTGCCGTGGCCGGCCTTTGCGCTGTACATCGCGACGTCGGCTCGCTGCAGCAGCGTCGGAGCATCGGACGCATCGTCCGGTGCGATCGCGAAGCCGATGCTGCCGCTGATGTTGATCCGCACGCCGTCGATGTTGAACGGCCGGGCCAGCTCAGCGCGAATGCGGCGGGCCAACGACTCCAACTCGATGCGATCGGCGGTGTGCGCCACCAGGATCGCGAACTCGTCGCCACCGAGCCGGGCCACGAGGGCCGCCGATTCGGCCGAGTACGCGAGGCGTCGTGCCACCTCGCCGAGCACGGCGTCGCCCGCATGGTGCCCGAGGGTGTCGTTGACCTCCTTGAATCCGTCGAGGTCCATCAGCCCGACCGCGAGCGGCTGGCCACGTTCGGCCACGGCGATCAGCTCGTCGCGCAACCGGTCGCCGAGCAGGACACGATTGGGTAGCCCGGTGAGTGCGTCGTGGAGCGCCTCGTGTTCGCGAAGCTGCGCCTCCTCGTGCAAGCGGTCGATGAGCCTGCCGTTCTCGAGTGCCACGCTGGCGTGGTTGGCGAGCGTGGCGAACATCGTGCGGTCGGAGTCGTTGAACGAGTTCACGTCGCCCAGGCGGTTCACGACGGCGACGAGGCCCACCACTTCACCCGACTCGGTGATCGGGGCGACGATGCAGTTTCGGGCGATGAGCGCACGGAGCAGCGCCTCACCGGCCTCCTCGGCCATCCGTCCGCCCGTCGGGGCGTTCTTGGGGTCGGTGCCCAGCACGGTGGCGCCGGAGTTGACGAGGAACCAGTTCGTGATCGTGCCGGGCTGCATCTCCGGCACCTCGCCGGCAGAGCGACCGTGGTCGTCGACGGAGAGCCGCAGCATCGTCTCGTCCTGCAGCCAGATCTCTGCCCGCTCGGCGCGCAAGAGGTTCTTGGCCTGGGCGAGCATCGCTTCGAGCACCGCGTCGGGGCGCTGGGCGCCGCTGACGAGCCGAGTGAAGTCGTACAGGAGCGAGAGGCTCTCGAATCGTTGCCGCAACGCGGTGTACGAGCGGTACGAGAGCACGAGGAAGCCGCCGACACCGAGCAGGAGGAAGGTGCCGATCGGACGTTCGACCAGGAGGATCCCGATGACGAGGGCGAAGCTCGTGTTGACCGGCACGGTGATCACTGCGATGCCGAACAGCGACCGCAAGGTGATCGGCGCACCGTGCCAGCGCAGCGCCTGGTAGATCACGGCGTAGCCGACGAGATCTGCGCAGGCGACGGCGACGAGCGCCTTCAGCCAGTGCACTGGGTCGGTGACGTCGGTGCCACCCCCCAGCAGGTCGTGGACGACGAGCAAGGTGGTCACCTCGGCGACCGAGCTGGCGAGGTTGAGTCCGGTCTTGCGCAGTGGTTGGCGCTCTTTCAGGACGAACACCAGCGTCTCGCCGAGCAGCCGTCCGAGCAGCAACGACCACGGTGCCGCCAAGAACACTCCGAGGACCAGGAGCACCTCGCTGAACGTGAACGTCACCGCCTCACGGCGGAACTCGACCTTGAACTCGGTCATCAGCGACAGCGCTGCAATGAGGGCCAACACCCACCACGACATGGTGAAGGCGTGCGGGACGGAGTCGAGCAGCGATCGTGAGGACAGGACCACACCTGACACCACGACGAGCGCGACGCACAAGACGGCGGTGCGCCGTCCTGCCTGCGTCCTCTCGAGCGTCGCCGGGTTCGTCGGTTCGTGCTCGACGAGTGCCCGCTGCTTGTCTGTCACTTCGGCTCCTCCGCCGGCCGTCTCACCGCTGAGTGGTATCGGCACCGCGAGGGGAAGGGTTGAGTCCGCGACGGTCCCCAGTTCGCAGTGTCCCGGCAATCACGACCAACTGGCGTCTGACCAGGCGGCGCCCTTCCAGCGGACACCGCTCCAGCCGCCCGAGGTCCACTGGCCCGAGGTCCAGTCGGCGCCCTTCCAGCGCACGCCGTCCCAGATCACGCCCTTCCAGCGCACGCCCTTCCAGCGCACGCCGGACCAGTCGTCCGAGGTGGTCTCGGCACCGGTCCACGGCACGTTCACCCATCCAGTGTCACCCCAGGCGTCTCCGGTCCAGCGGTTGCCGTTCCAGATGCCGCCGCTCCATGCCGTCTGCGTCGACGAGAGGCCGGTCCACACCGTCGGGTCCCAGGCGGTTCCGAAGATGTCCACCTCGCCGCGCAGCTCTGTCTCGCCGTTCGTGACGTGGTACGTGCCGCGGGAGGCCTCGAGCGTGCCGAGCCCGGTGCCGGTCGGTGCAGGTGCGGTTGCTGGGCGGACCCGTCGGCTCCCACCGACGAAGGCCGAGCCGGACCCGGCGTGCCAGGTCTCCGAGATCGGTCGGAGGCGAGCAGGCGTGCGCCCGTCGCGGTCGTGGTCGTCGGATCGCCACTGGATCTTCTTGGCGTTCCCGGTGAGGTAGGCCTTCACCATGTCCGGAGTGGCTTCCGGGGTGCGAGACAGCAGCAGTGCCACCATCCCCGACACGACGGCCGTGGCCTGGCTGGTGCCGCTCGCCCGCTGGAATCGGGTGCCCACTCTGCCGGTGTCGACGTTGGTGTCGATGAAGCCACCCGGCACACGAAGGCCGATGACCGAGACCCCCGGTGCCACCACGTCGACACCGCGAGTGGAGCCGCCGTGCTGCGCGAACGTCGGGATCGAATCGTCAGAGGTGGTCAACGTGCCGCGTGGGTCGCTCGCGCCGACAGCGATGATCGAATGCGACACTGCCGGCGTTGCCAGACTGGCAGTTGCCATGCCGTCGTTGCCGGCCGAGGCGACGACCACGATGCCGGCGTTCCATGCCTGCTCGGCTGCGAACACCAGGGGGTCGAGGCCTGGATCCTGCAGCGAGTCGGTCCCGAAGCTGAGGTTCATCACGCGGATGTTCACGCCAGGGTCGGAACGGTGCTGGACCACCCAGTCGATCGCGGCGATCACCTGCGACACGTCAGCGGCACCGTCGAAGGCCCCAACCTTGACGTTGATGATCCGTGCTTCCGGTGCGACGCCGACGAACTTTGCGCTGTCGGTGTAGGCACTGCGGCCCAGGCATGTGCGGCACGTGCGTGCACTCGTGCCCGGCGCCACGTCGGAGCCGGCGATGATGCCGGCCATGTGAGTGCCATGACCGAACGCGTCCTTCGACACGAGCTCTGGATCGAGCGAGTCGAACGACAGATCTGGTCCGTCGAGCACCTTGCCCTCACCGTCGAGGCCTGCCACGCGGGTGACACCCGTATCGATCACGGCGACGTCGATGCCCTGGCCGACGAATCCCTTGTCCCACAACTGCTGCGCTCCGACGATGCGGGTGATCGCCGACATCGACGATGTGTCCTTCGAGTCGTACCCGAGCGCGGGATCGATGCCCATCGGCTCGATGTCGCTGTCGGGGGTGACGGTGAGCACGGCGCTCGATGCAGCGAGATCGTCGAGGCGGTCGGCGTCGATCGAGCCGGAGAACCCGCCGATGATCGGCAGCGACGTCTCGACGGTACCGCCGAGGGCGAGGAAGGTCCGGCGCCCTGCGTCCACCTCGCCGTCGATGGCACGCACCACGACGTCAACGAGCTCTCCGCTCGCCAGCTCACCCTCGAACCCGATGACGCCGGGCTCGTCCGCGCTGGCTCGGGCAGGTGTCGTCACGAGCACGCCGCCAACCGCAGACACCGAGATGATCGGGACGACCATCGAGGCGACAACGGATGTGAGCCGCCTCGCAGGCCGCTTCGCGCTCGTCGACATTCCTGGCACTCCTTCTCGTTCGCCGCCGCCCAGTATCCGGGCGCCCGATTGGTGGGGATGCACACACGCGGTGCACGAATCGGGCAGGCACATTGACGCAGGTCGGACGACGGAACACCAGTTCAGGGAAGGACAAGCTTGATCCCCCGGAATCCTGCGCTGCGTGGCAGGTCGGCTGCGCACGATCGCCGGTCTCGTGCGGGCAGAAACCCTTGTCAGACAAGGGTTCGATGGTGCCTGAGGACGCGACGTCGGTGCCGCTTCCTCAAGGGTTGATCAAGACGGGTTCCCCCGTCGGACACCGAACATCGCCGCCTCCACGGGCACCTCGCGCCCAACGTGGCCAACGGTCACCGCACTTTCGCCGACGAGCGCCGAGAACCACGGTCCGATGTCGTCGGCGGGCATCGGGCGGGCGAGGTGGTAGCCCTGCGCTTGAGTGCACCCGAGGCGCCGCAGACGGTCCCAGGTCTCGCGATCCTCCACGCCTTCTGCGACGACCGACAGTTCGAGGTTCGAGGCAAGGTCGAGCACCGAACGCACGATCGCGTCGGCGCCGGAGTCGCGAACCATGTCGCGCACGAAGCACTGGTCGATCTTCAGCTCCACCACGGGCAGCTGTTGGAGGTATGACAACGACGAGTACCCGGTGCCGAAATCGTCGACCGAGAGACGCACCCCGAGCGCCGCCAGGCGCTCCATCACGTGGATCGTACGAGCTGTGTCGGTCATCACGTTGGTCTCGGTGATCTCCAGGGTGAGCAGGGCCGGCTCACATCCAGCGTGTTCCAGCGCATGCTGGACGATCGCCGCGAAGTCGTTGTCGAGCAGGTTGCGCATCGCGACGTTCACCGCGACCGACCACCGATGGCCCTCACGGCACCAGATCACCACCTGCTCCACTGCACGATTCAGCACGAACACGGTCAGCTCGTTGATCGAACCCGTCCGTTCCACGATCGGGATGAACTCGTCGGGATACACCTGACCGAACTCGGGGTGCCGCCAGCGCACGAGGGCCTCGAAGCCGACGATATTGCCCGAGGCGAGGTCGGCCTTGGGTTGGAACACGAGCGTGAGCTCGCCGTGGTCGATGGCCGAGCGGAGCTCGTTCGCGAGCGCCAGCCGGCGCGGACTGTTCTCGTCGCGGATCGCATCGTAGAACGCCACACCGTTCCCGGTACCTGCCTTGGCCGCGTACATCGCCACGTCGGCGCGCTGCAGCAGCGTCGGCGCATCGGTGGCGTCGGCCGGTGCACACGCGAAGCCGATGCTCGCACTCACGTTGATCCTCATCCCGTCGACCGCCAGCGGACGGCCCAACTCGTCGCGGATCCTGCGTGCAAGCATCTCGAGCGCGAGCCGATCGACATCGGTGTCGACCAAGATCGCAAACTCGTCGCCGCCGAGCCGTGCCACCATCGCTGCCGTCTCAGCTGCATAGGAGACGCGACGGGCCACCTCCACCAGCACCGTGTCGCCTGCCTGGTGGCCGAGGGTGTCGTTGACCTCCTTGAATCCGTCGAGATCCATCAGTCCCACAGCGATCGGGGGCCCCCCGCTGGCGACCGCAGCGAGCTCGTCGCGGAGTCGGTCGCCGAGCATGACGCGGTTCGGCAGTCCCGTGAGCGCGTCGTGCAGCGCCTCGTGCTCACGGAGGCGAGCTTCGTCGTGGAGGCGATCGATGAGGCGACCGTTCTCGAGCGCAACACTGGCGTGGTTGGCGAGTGTGGCGAACATCGTTCGGTCGCTCTCCTGGAACCGGTTGACCTCGCCGAGGCGGTTCACCACCGCGACCAGACCCACCACCTCGCCCGACTCGGTGATCGGGGCGACGATCCCGTCGTGTGCCTGAAGGTGACGCAAGAGCGAGCGGGCGAGCGGGTCGGCGTGATCGTCGGCGATGACCTGGGCATCGCCGTGACCGGCGAACCAGGCAGCCATCGTCATCGGTGCGTCGACGGCGAGGTCGCTCGTGGAGCGACCCTGGTCGTCGACGCTGAGGCGGAGCATCGTGTGCACGTCGTCGTGCAGCCAGATCTCGGCGCGCTCGGCGCGCAGGAGGTCCTTGGCCTGGCCGAGCATCGCTTCCAGCACGGCGTCGGGGCGCTGCGCACCGCTGACGAGGCGAGTGAAGTCGTAGAGCAGGGACAGGCTCTCGTAGCGCTGGCGCAACGCGGTGTAGGAGCGATATGCGATCACGAGGAAGCCGCCGACGCCGGCGAGCAGCACCGTTGCCCACGGCCGTTCCACGAGCAGCACACCGATGACGAGGGCGAAGCTCGTGTTCACCGGGATCGTGAGGGCACCGATCATCAAGATCGATGACAGCCCGATCGGGGCGCCGTGCCAGCGGACCACCTGGAACACGACCAGATACCCGACGAGCACGGCCGCGGTGGTCGCGACCAGCGCGCGTGCCCATTCGGCGGGGCCGGTGACCTGGAGATCACCGCCCAGCAGGTGGTACACGCCGAGCAGCGCAGTGGTCTCGGCCAGGAACGCCGCCAGGTTGAGGGCGATCTTGCGGGGCGGTTGGCGTTCGCGCAAC
Organism: uncultured Acidimicrobiaceae bacterium; assembly: GCA_963791635.1. Taxonomy (GTDB): domain Bacteria; phylum Actinomycetota; class Acidimicrobiia; order Acidimicrobiales; family Ilumatobacteraceae; genus VFMC01. The sequence continues at coordinate 1,291,083 of CAWBTC010000005.1, read as the reverse complement.
GCGAGGAACAGCAGTTCGCCGGCCAGGCGGCCGATCAGGAGGTCGCGGGGGTGGGCCAGGAACAACCCGAGGACCATCGGCATCTCGCTGAACGTGAACGAGTACACCTCGCGACGGAACTCCACATCGAACACCATGAACTCCGCCGCGACGGCGATCAGGGCGATCATCCACCAGCTGAGCAGGGCGGTCCGAGGCGGGGAGTCGACCAGGCCGGCACCGAGGAGCACGGCCACGGACGCGACGACGAGCGCGGCGGACATCAACATCGTCCGCCGACTCGCTGCCGTCATGTTCGTGGTTGCCGTCGGCGTGGCACCGATGGCCGTGTCCGACACGCCGCCTCCTCTGGTCGACCTGCTCCGGTGAACCGGAAGATGTATCGGCAAGGAACTGTCCGAAGTTGAACCCTGTGCGTCCAGTCGCCGACCGATCACCGCAGGTCGGAACTGGTCTCACCCATTGCACAACGCTCATCCGGGCTGGAACGACGATGGCGGACAGCAACGCTGTCCGCCATGGTCGTCCCCGTCGGGTTCGTGTCCGCTCGAACGCCGGGTGAAGTGTTGGCCGCGAGGCCTTGGATGCTGAAGGTGTGGTTGTCTCGGGTAGCTCTGGGTCAGCTCCAGCTGGTGTCGGACCAGCGGGCGCCTGACCAGCGGGCGCCGGACCAGGTGCCGGCTGACCAGCGTGCTCCGGACCAGCGTGCTCCGCTCCAGCGGGCGCCGTCCCATTGCATTGCCGACCAGCGTGCGCCGGACCAGCGTGCGCCGGTCCAGTCGGTGTTGGTCCAGTCGATGTTGCTCCAGCGAGCGCCGTTCCAGGTGTCGCCTGACCAGCGGGCGCCGTTCCAGGTGCCGCCGGTCCAGGTGGTCTGGGTGGTGGTGAGGGTGGCCATCTGTTGGGCGTTCCACTTGGCGCCGAAGATGTCGATCTCGCCGGTGAGGTCGGTGGTGCCGTTGGAGACGTGGAAGGTGCCGCGGGCTGCTTCGAGGGTGCCGAGCCCGGTTGCGGTGGAGGTTTGGGCCGGTGCGACCGAGATCGCCGAGTGTGCTGCCGACCCATGCAGAGCCCGAGCCTGCGTACCAGGTGTTCGGTGACGTGATGAGCGACTTGCCGAAGTCGGTGGTGGCTGTAGTTCGGGTCGATCAGCTCGATCGGTTGGGCGGTTCCTTTGAGGTAGGCCTTGATCGAGTCGGGGGTCGCGGTTGGGTACTTCGACACGAGCAGGGCGGCGAGTCCGGACACGATCGCGGTGGCTTGGCTGGTACCGCTGGCTTGCTGGAAGCGGGTGCCGACCTTGCCGGTGGTGACGTTCTGGTCGACGAACCCGCCCGGGCACCTCGCAGGCTGATGACCGACACGCCGGGGGCGACGACGTCGACGCCGCGGGTGGACGCTGCCGTGCTGGGCGAAGTTGGGGATCGAAGTCGTCGGCTGGTGCTGATCGTGCCGCGCGGTGTCGCTGGCGCCGACGGCGATGACCAGTGGTGACATCGCGGGGTTGGCCAGGTTCGGGGTCATCAGGCCGTCGTTGCCTGCGGCTGCGACGACGATGATCCCGGCTTTCCAGGCCTGCTCTGCTGCGTAGACGAGCGGGTCGAGCGATGCGCTCTGGGTCGAGTCGGTGCCGAAGCTCAAGTTGAGCACCCGGATGTTGATCCCGGGGTCCTTGCGGTGTTGCACGACCCAGTCGATCGCGGCGATGACCTGTGAGACGTCGGCGGCACCGTCGAAGGCGCCGGCTTTGACGTTGATGATCCGGGCCTCGGGAGCGACACCGACGAACTTGGTGGTGTTGGTGTACGGGCTCTTGCCGAGACAGGTCTTGCAGCTGTTCTTTGCTCCGGGTGCGACGTCGGAGCCGGCGATGATGCCGGCCATGTGGGTGCCGTGACCGAACGCATCGATGTTGCGCAGCGTCGGCTCGATGTTGTCGAACGACACGTCGGGGCCGTCGATGACCTTGCCGGTCTGGTTGAGGCCAGGCACCCGGGTGACGCCGGTGTCGATCACGGCGACGTCGATGCCTTTGCCGGTGTAGCCGGCGTTCCACATCGATTGTGCGCCGGTGATCTGGGTGATCGCCGACATCGTGGTGGTCGAGGCAGGGTCGTAACCGAGGCTCGGGTCGATCGCCGATGGTGTCACGTCTGCGTCGACCGACACGCTGGCGATCGAGCTGGTGCGTGCGAGGTCGTCGAGGCGGGCCTCGTCGATCGTGCCCGAGAAACCGCCGATGATCGGCAACACCCGGGTGATGTCGCCGCCGAGGGCGACGAAGCTGTGACGTGCTCCGGCAACGTCGCCGGTCTCCGCCCGAACGATGACACCGATCGCCTCATCAGACGAACCGGTGTCGGGAGCAGCTGATGTCGCCAATGGCGACATCGAGACGACCGAGAACGCCGCCACAGCAACGGTGGTGGCGAAGCGGCTCATCACCAACGAATCCCAGAACTGAAGCCGGCGTTCGCGCCGCAAAGCCGCCATCGTCGTACGGCGAGCTGTACCCCGTCGACGACCTCGGACCGCTGGAGTAGTTGCCGGCGTCGACCACGCCGCTCGTCGCGGCGACGGAGGTGACGGTGAGGGCGACGAGCGCCACTTTCTTCAACAGGTGCTTCTTCATTGCTGGTCCCGCTTTCGGTGTGACGAATCGTCTGACGATTCGTGTGGTGGTGATGCGAACCCGTTTCGGGGTTGCCCCCACATTCAGACACCCCGGGTGACGAGACACCAGGCAAGTGTCGGACAAGTCAGCAGCGGCCAGATCGCCTCGCTGCGTGGTGCTGACGAGTCGGTTGCGATCCGGGGTTGATTGACGCGTGGAACACCGCGACCCTTGTACCAATTGGGTTTGCTGGCAATCGCACTACGAGCCGTGGTCGCGGGTTCCCCCGATTCCTCAACGCAGCATCAAGAACCTCACACCACGTTTGCGGTGGCGTGCTCCCCGGGCTGCGCCCGAATTCGTCACGTAGCGTGGCGTTCCACCACACGACTTTCATTGCGCACATGTCCAACAAGGGGGTACGGTGCGCCGATGATCCGGACCACGCCGTTCCACGAGCGGATGGCGCCGCTCAACAGCACGGGGCTCTGGCAGCACTGGTCCGGTCACCTGGCCAGCGTGAAGTACCAGATGGACGAGAAGTTCGAGTACTTCGCGGTGCGCAACGCCGCCGGCATCATCGACACCTCGCCGCTGTACAAGTACCGCATCACCGGCGGTGACTCGGAGCGCTACCTCGCCGGCGTGCTCACCCGCGACATCCGCAGCTGCCGTGACGGCCAGTCCCAGTACACGCTGTGGTGCGACGACTCCGGCCATGTGGTCGAAGACGGCGTGGTGTTCCGCTTCTCCGGCGACCACTTCCTGCTCACCTCTGCCGAGCCGAACCTCGCCTGGTTGTCGGATCGGATCGGGCGACAGAAGGTGCAGATCGACGACGTCTCGGCTCACTACGGCTCGCTCGCCCTCCAGGGCCCGCGTTCGCGAGGGGTGCTGGCCAGCCTCGACGAGGCGGTGGGGCCGCTCGGCTTCTTCCATCACACGCCGGCAAAGATGGGCGGCGCCGCCGTCAACGTGTCACGCACCGGCTACACCGGTGATCTCGGCTACGAGGTGTGGGTCGAGGCCGACGATGCCAACGCCGTGTTCGATGCGGTCGCCGAGGCCGCCGCTGGCCAGGGTGTGATCCCCGTCGGGATGGCCGCGCTGTTGATGCTGCGGATCGAGGCCGGCCTGGTGCTGATCGACGTGGATTTCCACTCCAGCCGGTTCGCGTTCACCGACGAAGAGCGCACCACACCGCTCGAGCTCGGCTTCGGATGGATGCTCAAGGACATCGCCACCACCGATCGGCCGTTCATCGGTCGCGATGCCATCCGCCGCGAGCTCGCCGAGGGCACGTCGCGATGGAAGATGGTGGGCCTCAAGGTCGACTGGCAGGATTGGGACCGGCGCTATCGAGCCGAGGGCATCATCCCGCCCAAGGACGAGCATCCCGTGGTGGGGGAGATGATGCTCTACGACGACGCGATGCAGCGCGTGGGCTACACCACCAGCTTCATGTACTCGCCCGTTCTCCAGCGCCACATCGCGATGGCGAGGGTGCGTCCGCACCTCGCCACGCCCGGATCCGCCGTGCACCTCGAGGTCACGATCAACCACCGGTACCAGACCGTGGCATGTGAGGTGGCCCGTCCGCCGTTGTTCAACCCGCCCCGCAAGACCGCCGCCATGACCCCATCAGGAGGCCCCGCATGACAAGCTCACGCATGTACGACGCGATCGTGATCGGTGGCGGCCACAACGGGCTGGTGAACGGGGCCTACCTCGCGAAGTCGGGTCTGCGCACGCTGATCCTCGAGCGCCGGCATCTCGTCGGTGGCGCAGCGATCACCGAGGAGCTGATGCCCGGCTTCCACTTCACGACGTTCTCGTACGCGGTCAGCCTGCTGCGGCCCGACATCATCCACGAGCTCGACCTGGTCAAGCACGGCTACTTCCCGCTCCTGATGCCGCACAGCTTCGCCCCGGCCGACGACGGCGGGCACATCACGCTCAGCAAGGACCGGAACCTCACCATCCAGGAGATCTCGCGGCACTCGTCGCGTGATGCCGATGCCTACGACCAGTACGGCCACGACATGGCGCTGATCGTGCAGGCGGTGAAGCCGTTGTTCGACAGCGTGCCGCCCAACCTGTTCAGCGGCCAGCCCGAAGACGCGCTCGCGCTCGCCGATCTCGCCAAGCACCTGAAGGATCTACCCCAGCGGGTGCTGCACAACCTCGTGAGGCTGCTCACCGGCAGTGCCGCCGACTTCCTCGACGACTACTTCGAGGGCGAACTGCTGAAAGGCCTGCTGTCGTCGTCGGGCATCATCGGTACGAAGGTGGGTCCGCGATCGCAGGGTTCCGGTGTCGTGCTGCTGTTCCACAACATGGGCGAGCAGGACGGCGTGTTCGGCAACTGGGGCTTCCACAAGGGCGGCAACGGCGGTCTCACCCAGGTGCTCGCCCGGGCTGCTCAGTCCTATCGGCGCCGAGATCAAGCTCGAGGCGGCGGTGGCGAAGGTGATCACCGCCGGCGGCCGCGCCACGGGTGTGGCCCTGGCAGACGGAACCGAGCTGTTCGCACCCATCGTGGTCAGCGCGCTCGATCCACGACGCACGTTCCTGGAACTGGTCGACCCGCGCGAACTGCCGGCGGACCTCGTCGAGAACATCACCCGCTACAAGTTCCAGGGCACCTCGTCGAAGGTGAACTTCGCGCTCGATGGCCTGCCCGAGTTCCCAGGGCTCGACGGCAGCCAGTTCCGTGGCTTCACGAACATCGCACCATCGATGGACTACCTCGAGCGTGCCTTCGACGAGGCGAAGTACGGGTGGTACTCATCGAAGCCGTACCTCGATTGCTGTGTGCAGTCGACGATCGATCCCGACATGGCACCCGCCGGCAAGCATGTGATGTCGTGCTTCACGCACTACACGCCCTACACGCTGAAGGGCGGCGACTGGGACACCGAACGCGACAACCTCGGCGACACCGTGCAGCGCCGATTGGAGGAGCTGTTCCCCGGCTTCTCGAAGCTCGTCTTGCGCCGCGAAGTGGTCACCCCGCTCGACATCGAGCGCACCGTCGGTCTGTCCGAGGGGAACATCTTCGCCGGCGAGCTGATGTCGCCGCAGCTGTACTTCTTCCGCCCAGCACCTGGCTGGAACCAGTACCGGACACCCATCCACGGCTACTACCAGTGTGGATCGGGGACGCACCCGGGTGGCTGCGTGACCGGCGGCCCTGGGCGCCTCGCCTCGCAACAGATCGTGCGCGATGTGGCACGCCTGCGCAGCGCGACAGCCGAGTAGGCAGCCGATACGCTGGACCGGATGAACGTTGCGAACGCAAGCAATGCAAGCAATGCGAGCAGTGCCAGTGCCCGTGCCGACGCCGGGGCGGGTGGCGAATCGCCCGTCATCCAGCACTTTCCGATCGGGTTCCAATGGCCGACGATCGACCCGTTCCTGTTCTGCGTGCACCACCTCGACCACTACCCGGCCGGCAACGACGTGCACGGCCCGGACGCGTCGCTGGAGGGGCGCGACCTGGGTCAGGACTTCGCCGGCAAGGACGGCTGGCGGATGTACCACGGCGACCTCGTCCCGGGCTTCCCGCAGCACCCTCACCGTGGCTTCGAGACCGTCACGTTCGTACGCCGCGGCCTGGTCGACCACAGCGACTCGCTCGGTGCCGGCGCCCGCTACGGCGGCGGCGATGTGCAGTGGCTCACCGCGGGCAAGGGCATCGTTCACAGCGAGACGTTCCCGTTGCTCGACACCGAGGGCCCGAACACCCTCGAGCTGTTCCAGATCTGGGTGAACCTTCCCGCGACCGACAAGTTCGCCGAGCCGTACTTCTCGATGCTGTGGGCAGACGACATCCCGCATCTCGAGGTGCGCGACGACGACGGTCGCCTCGCCGAGATCACCGTGGTGGCCGGCAACCTCGGCGGCGCTGTTCCTCCGTCACCGCCGCCCTCGTCCTGGGCATCGCGACCCGACAGTGACGTCGCGATCTGGCATGTGCGCCTGGACCCCGGTGCCAGCTGGACGATGCCGGCTGCGCATGGCGACCAGACCGCCCGCGTCGCCTATGTCTTCGATGGCGTGGGCGTCACCTTCGACGACGACGCGGTCGGCGTCGGCAACGGTGCGGTGCTCGCCTGTGACGCAGACGTCAAGATCGCCAGCGATCTCGGTGCCGAAGTGCTGGTGCTCCAGGGCCGCCCGATCGGCGAGCCTGTCGAACAGTACGGGCCGTTCGTGATGAACGATCGCGCCGGCATCGAGCAGGCCTTCGCCGACTACCGTGCCACCCGGTTCGGCGGATGGCCGTGGCCGTCCGACGAGCCGGTGCATGGCAGCGACCCGCAACGATTTGCCCGCCGACCAGACGGCACCGTCGAGCGGCCCGCCGGCACGCCGAGCGGTGGCCTCAGGAGCCCAGCGCCGGTCTGACGCATGCCCGATCCGCCGCCGGCGTGCCCGTTCGGGTCAGCTCCAGCCGTCGTCGGACCAGCGGGCGCCAGACCAGCGGGCACCTGTCCAGGTGCCGGAGCTCCAGCGGGCGCCTGACCAGCGGGCGCCTGACCAGCGGGCGCCGTCCCACGCCATGGAGGACCAGCGTGCTCCTGACCAGCGGGCGCCGGACCAGTCGTTGTTGGTCCAGGTCACGTTGCTCCAGCGAGCGCCTGACCACGTGTCGCCCGACCAGCGTGCGCCGTTCCAGGTGCCGCCGTTCCAGGTGGCCCGAGCTTCGGTTGCGGTGGCCATCGCCTTCGCGTTCCACTTGGTGCCGAAGATGTCCTTCTCGCCCGTGAGTGTGGATGTCCCGTTGGTGACGTGGTAGGTGCCGCGTGCCGCTTCGAGTGTGCCGGTTCCCTTGGTGACGGTTGCCTGGATGGCGCTCGGCAGGATCGTCAGGGCGGTGGCGTTGCTGACCAGCGCAGAGCCCCTGCCGGTGTTGACGACGCTGTTGTTCTTGCTGCTGTCGGCCACCTTGGCGGCGTTCGTCTTGAGGAACTCCTTGATCTGGTCAGGGGTGGCTGTCGGGAACTTCGAGATCAGCAGGGCGGCGAGGCCGGCGACCACTGCGGTGGATTGGCTGGTGCCGCTCGCCCGTTGGAACCGGGTGCCGACCTTGCCGGTGATGATGTTCTGGTCGACGAACGAGCCCGGCACCCGCAGGCTCAGCACCGACACACCGGGGGCGATCAGGTCGACGCCACGGGGGGTGCTGCCATAGTTGGCGAAGTCGGGTACGACGTCGTCTTTGGTGGTGAGCGTGCCCATCGGGTTCGATGTGCCGACCGCGAGGATCTTGCGCGAGTAGGCAGGGTTTGCCAAGGTACGTGCCGGCTTGCCCTCGTTGCCCGCCGCGACGACGACGACGATCCCTGCGTTCCAAGCGACGTCGACCGCGTGGGCGAGGGGGTCGACACCGGAATCCTGTGTGGAGTCGGTGCCGAAGCTGAGGTTGAGCACCCGGATGTTGATCCCTGGGTCGTTGCGGTGTTGCACGACCCAGTCGATCGCAGCGATGACCTGTGAGACGTCGGTGGCGCCATCGAAGGCGCCGACTTTGACGTTGATGATCCGCGAGTCGGGGGCGATGCCGACGAACTTGGTGGTGTCGGAATAGGCGCTCGTGCCGAGACAGGTCGTGCAACCGGTCGCCGAGGTGCCGGGTGCGACATCTGAACCGGCGATGATGCCGGCCATGTGGGTGCCATGTCCGAATGCGTCTTGTGAGAGCAGCGTCGGCTCGATCGAATCGAACGACAGGTCCGGGCCGTCGATGACCTTGCCCGCCCCGTTCAGGCCGGGCACCCGCGTGACGCCGGTGTCGATCACCGCGACGTCGACGCCCTTCCCGGTGAAGCCTGCATTCCACATCGTCTGCGCACCGGTGATCTGGGTGATTGCCGACATCGAACTGGTCTCGGCAGGGTCGTAGCCGAGGGTCGGGTCGACCGCCATCGGGGTGACGACGGCATCCGGGGTGACCGCTGCGATCGAGCTGGCGCGAGCCAAGTCGTCGAGGCGGGCCTCGTCGATGGTGCCCGAGAAGCCACCGATGATCGGCAGCGCCCGGGTGTAGTCGCCGCCGAGGGCGACGAAGCTGTGACGTGCTCGGGCGACGTTGCCGCCGGTGGCCTGAACGACGACACCGATGTCGTTGCCGTCGTTGGATACCGATGCAGAGGCGCTCGCTGCCATCGGCAGCGTCGCAACGACTGCGAGCGCCGCCACAACGATGGTGGAGGCGGAACGGTTCATCACCAACGGATCCCTGACCGGAACGCGGGCGCGTCGCCACCGTCGGCCGGCGAGGAGTACACCGTCGAGGTCGGCTTCGGAGCGCTCGTGTAGCTGCCGGCCTCGACCACGCCGCTCGTGGCGGCGACCGAGGTGACGGTGAGGGCGACGAGCGCCACTTTCTTCAACAGGTGCTTCTTGGTCGTGCTCATTGCTGCCCGTGCTTTCTGTCCGAGTCGATGCGACTCCGTTGTCGTCGACCCCGTTCGAGGTGACACCCACATTCAGACACCCCGGGTGACGAGACACCAGGCAAGTGTCGGACAAGTCAGCAGCGGCCAGATCGCCTCGCTGCGTGGTGCTGACGAGTCGGTTGCGATCCGGGGTTGATTGACGCGTGGAACACCGCGACCCTTGTACCAATTGGGTTTGCTGGCAATCGCACTACGAGCCGTGGTCGCGGGTTCCCCCGATTCCTCAACGCAGCATCAAGAACCTCACACCACTCCCGAAGCGGTTCTCGCTCGATTCATCCCCCGCAACCCGCACCCACCGTGGTCGACGACCACCGCAGCTGGCGCACCCAGCTGGCGCACTCACGCCGGACGGTGGCCTCAGGTGTGCAGGACTCGCCTGACGAGCGAGTCGACGAGCGACTCGTCGAGTTCGAACGCGCCCGCACGGCCGACGAACTGGCCGCGGTCGTCCTGACCGAGGATGGGCCGTACGCGAGGTCCGCCGCCGAAGGTGAGCACCTCACGTCGACGCCAGGCGCGCCATCGGGCGGCGAGTGCGAACTGGCGCACGGTGGTCGACGTGCCGGCGCCGCGGGTGGCGACACGATCGATCAGGGCCAGAGCCTCCTGGGCGATGGCTGCGCCCTCGCGTGCGGCGTCGAGCCATGGTTGCACGCCAGCGTCGAGGCCGACATCGATTGCCGATACCGGCAGACCGTCGGCGAGCCCCGCCCACCACGCGTCGTCGGGGTCACTGCCCGGCCAGTGCGGATCCCCCCGGAAGGCTGTCGCGAGCGCAAGTTCGTACCATCCGCGATCTCGAACCTCGTGCTCCCACGCGGCGAGGTGGTCGTCGCCGCGCAACCAGGCGGCCGCGCTCGACCAGGTGGCGATCGACGCTGTGGCGAACTCCATCGGGTTCCACAGCACGCCGCTGCACACGTCGCGCAGTGCGGGGTCGCGCCCGCCGAGCGGGCCGAGGTGAAGTGCCTCGCGCATCAACCCGTCGTTCACCGGCGTGTTGTCCCAGATGAGCGGTGGCCGTCCGGTGAGTTCGGCCCGATGGCGAGCATCCACTGCGTCGATGCGGTCGTTCACCACGTCCATCCCGGTCCACATCACCTCGATGTCGGTGTCGAGCCCGTCGAACAGCGCCTGCAAGTACGGCGAATCGTCGGTGCCGCTGTAGTGCGTCGGTACCACCCACACGGCAACGCCGAGCGATTGCATGAGCGAATGAGCGAGATCGCGGTGGTCGCGGCCGGCGGCCAGCGCGGGGAGGTCGTCGCAGCTGAGCACCACCACCGTCGCGCCGGCGCCGACAGCGGGCGACAGCTTCGCAATCACGTCCACGGCGGCAGCATCCGCTCCCGGGGTGAGGCCGACCGCGAGCTCGACGTCGGGCTGACGCCTCGACAGCTCGGCGAACTGCTGCAGTTCGTCGTCGGTGAACGGTGCACGCCAGTCGTCGCGGTGGCGTGGTTCGGCTTTGGCGGCCCACACGTAGTGAGTGGCGCCGGCGTCGTGCAGCCGGTCCACCCAAACTGCTCGTTCGGCGTGCGACCAGGGCGGGCCGTAGAACCCCTCGATCACTCCACGGATCCTCACGACGGCAGATCCTCCTGCAGCTGCACAGGTGGCTGTTCTCGCCGCCATGTCACGGACGACACGGGCACCGGGTCCGCGACGCCCTTCACGAACACCGAGCCCAACGAATCGAACAACACGTCGTCGAACGCGGTCTCTCCGCCCGCCGCAGAGATGAGGTGATCGGTGACGAGCACCTCGCCGGCACCCGCGAGATCGCTCACACGAGAGGCGAGGTTCACGTCGCGACCGATGATGTCGTCGCCGCGCCGGCGGGGCGTGCCCCAATGCATGCCGATCCGCACCCACAGCGGCATCTCGCCGACCGATGCAGCGTTGAAGTGACGCTGCAGGACGAGGGCGGTCAGGACGGCCTCGGCCGCATCATCGAACCACAGCATCAAACCGTCGCCGAGCTCCTTCACGATCCGAGCCCCGGTCGGCAGGGCTTCACGCACGATCGAGAGCTGCTCGTCGACGAGTGCCAGCGCGGCGTCGTCGCCGTGGAGATCGGTGAGCTCGGTGAACCCGACGATGTCGGTGAAGACGATCGCTCCGGCCGAGTCGGCGGCCGGCGGGGTCATCGCGACGCGACCCTGATCGTGCCGGAGGTCGTCTGCACGTCGAGCGTCGCGCCCACTCCGTCGGGGACACTGCGCAGGATCCGGCCGCTCCCCGACGCCAGGCGCATCGTCGCCGGCGAGCCGTCCGGCAGGGTGATCTCGACGGTGCCGCTCATCGATCGGGCTGTCACCGTGGCGCAGTCGTCGCATCCGACCGACACCGATCCACTGGTGGTCTGCACCGCGGCGACGGTTGTCCGTCCCACCTCCACGCGAGCCGATGCGGTGGACACCCCGATGTCGTGCGCCGCCCCCACCGTCACCGTGCCGCTCTTGGTGACCACGCGGCAGGAATGGACGCACGACCCGATGACCACGCGTCCCGACATCGTGTGCACATCGATGTCGACAGCTCGCTCGATCTCCACGCTGCCGCTCTGGGTGATCACCTTGACGTCGGCCACGTGGCCACGCACGCGGACACTGCCGGAGGCCGTGCTGAGCACCACGTGGGCATGCTCGGCACAGACGATGCTCACCCTGGACTCGCGCGGTGTGACGTCGATGCTGCCATCGGCGCGCTGGGTCACATCGCCGCCCTGGACCGTCAGCGTCGCACCCGGCTCGCCACGCAGTTCGACGCGCGTCGAACGCCCGGTGACGCGCACGACCGAACCCGGCGCCACGGCGGGCACGTCGACAGACTTTTCCCCCACGCGGTCCCCATGGGCGGATCATAGGTGCGCCGCGTCGTCAGGCCGCCGTGCCATCGGGCACCGCTCCCGGCCGGCATCACGGGTCGTCAGAGACCGAGCGCGGCGCGCAGCAGTTGTTCGCCGAGGAAGTCGCGGGCGATGCGCGCGGACGCGTCCGACGACCAATGCACACCGTCGGGGCGTGCCTGTTGATCGGTGGTGAGCTGCTGCTCGTCGAGCCAGGCGGGGAGGTCGACCACGCTCACCTGTCCGGGGTAGCCGGTGGCGATGTCGTCCATCGCCTCGTACAGCACCTCGTGTCGCGCCGGGTCCTCCTGGGCCTGGCCCGAGCTCCACCAGAACACGTTCGGGATCGGCTCGCGGATCCACACCACCTGCCCGGCGCCGGCATCGAGCAACCGCTGGGTGATGATCGTGAAGTCGTCGTGGATGCGCTGCGCGTAGGTCGGATCGACGGGGGAGAGGTCTTCGTCGGGCGACCACCGCCGGTCGAGCACGTCCCACGACGTGGTGAGCAGCATCACCACATCAGGCTCGAGTTCGCCGACCTGCTCGGCCAGGCCGGTCTCGGCCCACCGATCGCAGCGCGGATCGATCTCGGTCCAGTCCTCGAGGCGGAACTCGCCCCCGCGAACGAACCCACAGCCCTTCTCGGCGAGGATCGACACTTGGGCGAGCTGCGGGTTCTCGACCGCCCACTGGGCAAGGCCGAACCCGGTGGCCTCTGCGGTGGAGTCGCCGGCGACGACGACGCGCATCGGTCGAGCGAGCGCAGGGATGGGCGCCTCGGTGCTCGTCGTCGAGGTCGTGTCGGCCACCGTCGTGTCGGCCACCGTCGTGCACCGTCGCGTCGGCCACCGTCGCGTCAGCCACCGTCGTGGGTACCGCCGATTCCACGGGCGCAGTGGTCGCGACCGCCAGTGGCGCGAGCTCCCCGTCGGCGATCGGGTCGATCGCAGCCGCGTCGGCGGTGCCGTTCCCTCGCCAGTAGTCGCCGGTGCCGGCCGGGGCCATCACGATCGCAGCCACACCGACGGCCATCGTGGCGCCGAGCGCGATCAGACCGATGCTCCTCGGTCGGCGCACGAGTCCGTTGCGGATCGGACGCTCGAACAGTGAGTAGCTCAGCTGGGCGAGCGCGAGCGTGATCACCATCCGCACGACGAACAGCGGCACGTCGTCGAGGTCGACCCGCGGCGAGTCGACCCCGACGAACACGGGCCAGTGGTAGAGGTACACGCCGTAGCTGATGCGGCCGAGCCATGCGAGTGGCGCGATCGAGAGCGCGCTGCGAACCGGCCCAGGCACTTGGAGCCCGACGATCAGGAGCGCGCTCGTGGCGCCCACGAGCGGCAGCGCGCCGCGATACGCCGGGCCGTCGACCGACGGGAAGAGCATGAACGACGCGCACAGCGCGGCGAGCGCGCCGGCCGCCACCAGGTGCCAGCGCGGCGAGAGCTGACGGCCGGCGACGAGGAACGCGGCGAGCGCACCGGCCAGTATCTCGGCCGCACGCGCTGGTGTGGCCCAGTAGGCGGCATCTGGTCCCCACACCGCGGCGATCGCCGGTGACGCGATGGCGAAGAGCGTGGTGAGCCCGGCGACCACGATCGTGCGACCACGGTGGGTGCGGCCGACCCTCGCGATGCCCACGAACACCACGGGCCACACCCAGTAGAACTGCTCCTCGATCGCGAGCGACCAGTAGTGCTCGACCGGCGAGGCCTGGCCAGCAGCGTCGGCGAACAACTGCTGATACGAGCCGTCGCCCGCGAGGAAGACCCAGTTGGCCACCTGGAACAGGGCGCCGATCAGGTCGCGCCGCAGGTTCGCGACGCCGGCGAAGACATCGGTGACGGCGGCCATGACGGCGATGGCCGCGATGCACAGCAAGCTTGCCGGGAGCAGACGTTTGGCGCGGCGAACGTAGAAGCCCGACACGTCGATGCCATGGGTGACGTCGTGCTCGGCGATCAGCAGACTGGTGATCAGAAAGCCGGACAGGGTGAAGAACACCGAGACGCCGACGTAGCCCCCACCGAAACCGGGCGCCTCACCGTGAAACAGCAGCACGGCGAGCACGGAGACGGCTCGGATGCCGTCGAGCGCGGGTTGGTGGACCATCCGGGGGCGGTTCATGCCGTTGGCCATCCTACGGAGCCGCTCGTGTCGCCCCGGCTATCTTCGCCATGTGACCCTTCGACGCTCGTCCGTCCCTTGCCCAGCGCGCCCAGCGCGCCCGGCGGCGTTCCTGGTGACGGCGATGACTACCCTCATCGTCGCCACCGTTGCTGCACCCCTGGGGCCCGTTGCGCCGGCAGCTGCTCTCGGCGGGGAAGAGGCGTTCGAGATCAGCACGCCTGGGCCGCTGGGCGCGATCTCGGTGATCGGCGACTCGGTGCTCGTGGGCGCGGCGCTCGAGCCGTCGTTGCCCTCCAATCTCGCTGCTGCCGGATGGGGTCCGGTCCGATTCCGAGCAGGCCTCGGCTACACCGCCGGCAACTTCCAGCCGGGTGGCAGTCGTTTCTCGGTGGCCAACTGGGTCAACTGGTGGCGGGCCGAGGGCTGGGACGCACCGAACGTTGCAGTGAACCTCGGCAACAACGACGTCGGGTTCTGCAAGGCCAGCCTCGTGTGCAACGCCGACTCGATCCGCTACGTGATGGACGCGATCGGCCCGGGCAAGACGGTGTGGTGGAGCAAGATCACCAGGCTCTACACCCTGCGGGCCGAGGCCGATGCGTACAACGGCGCGCTCGACCTGGTGGCCAGTGAGCGGTCGAACCTGAAGCTGTGGGACTGGCCGGCCGTCCAGGCCGCGACGGGCATTGCGCTGTCGTGGGACTCGATCCACCTTGCCGACGCTGCGGCGTACCGTTCTCGATCTGCGCTGATGGCGGAGAACATCACCGGACGGCTGGCCGTCGGGCAGCGCAGTGGCACCGATGCATCGATCCCGGTGGCCAACGGCGCCGCCACCGAGTACCAGCCCCTGTCACCTGTGCGCGTGCTCGACACGCGTGACCTCGTGGCCACGCGACCGGCCGCCGGCGGGCAGGTTGTGATCGATCTGTCGTCGCGGGTGCCGGCCGGAGCGACCGCGGTGGCGGTGAACCTCACCAGCGTCGACCCGGCCGCGGCTGGATTCCTCACAGGCCACCCGTGTGCGTCGACCGTGCCGAGCGTGTCGAGCGCGAACTTCTCGGCACGCACGAACCGTGGTGCACTCGCCGTGCTGCCACTCAGTGCCGACCAGAAGCTCTGTGTGTTCACCTCGGCAGCGGCCGACGTGGTGGTCGACCTCCAGGGCGCCTTCGTGCCGGATGCATCTCGGCTCACGCCACGAGCGCCGGAACGCCTTGCTGACACCCGAGAAGCCGGCCGACCCGCGGTTCTGCGTCTCGACGTGCCACTCGCTGCCACCCCCGATGCGACCGGCGTGGCGCTCAGCGTCACCGCCACAGGTGCATCACGTGCCGGGTTCGTGACGGCATACCCGTGCGGTGGCACCGTGCCCGTGGTCTCCAACCTCAACTTCGGTCCGAACGAGACGGTGGCGGGCGCGGCGTACGTGCCCCTCGGTGACGATGGTGATGTGTGCCTGTTCTCCAACGTGCAGGCCGATGTCGATCTCGTGGTCGACCTCACCGGGATCTTCACCCCGTCCGGCGCGCTCGCGTTCACGCCCGCTGCTCCGGCTCGCACCTACGACACACGCGACGGCACCGGCGGCTGGACCCCGGTGCATGGCGGTGGGCAAACCACCGACATCCGCGTCGCCCCGCCGAGCGCGGCAGCGGTCACGGGCACGTTGACGATGGTGACGCCCGGCGGTGCCGGCTTCCTGACGGCCTTCGGTTGCGGCAGCGTGCCGCCCACGTCGAACGTGAACGCACCGCGCGGTGGCGTTCTGGCGAACTCGATCACGGTGGGCCTCGCCGTCGATGGCCGGTTGTGCGTGCGGTCGTCGGTGCCGTCACAGGTCGTGTTCGACACCACCGGGTGGTGGGCGCCGTGAGGTGTGCACGCATGGTGATCGGTGCGGTCGCGTTCGCGGTGCTGGCGTCGATCGTTCCTGGCGTGTCGAGCGCACCTGCCGGAGCCGAACGCGTGCCGGGTCGCACCGAGGCTTTCCCGCGTGAGCGACGTGTGTACATGGTGACCGAGTCAGTGGGATTGGGCGCGAAGTCGGCCATGCCCGTTGCATTCGGTCCCGACTGGCAGGTCACCGTCGATGGCACGCCTGCGTTGTTCGTGGAGCAACTCGAGTCCAAGCACGTTCGGGCCCGGATGGCGAGCGATCCGTCGGTCTTCGGCGATGTGGCGGTGGTGGCCGGCGGCCACAACTACCCGTACTGGGACGTCCCGCGCTTCGATCGCTCGGTCGATTCGATCATCGCCGCGCTCCGTGAGGCGGGAGTGAAGCGGATCTACTGGATCACCTTGCGTGAGATCAAGCCGCAGTTCGTCACCCCGTCGGCATGGCGCCAGGTGCAGCCCTACTCCTGGTACTTCCCCGAGGTGAACCGTCGACTCGAGGCGGCGGTGCAGCGCCACCCCGATCTGTTCCTCGTGGATTGGACGGGAGCAGCCGACCGCGACGACATCACCTATGACGCGATCCACCTCAATGCAGTCGGTGCCCGGGTGTACAGCGAGCTCGTGCGCGACACCGTGTTGGCGACGTCAAACCTGCCGGCTCGCAACGGCGTCAGCCGCATCGCGGTACGCGGGGTGAACGGCGTACCGGCCGATGCTGCCGCGGTGGCCGTGAATCTCACGGTGGTCAACCCTCGCGCCGGCGGGTTCCTCACCGCCTTCCCGTGCGACGTGTCCCAGCCAGTCGCGAGCAATGCCAACTTCGTGCGCGAGCAGGTGGTGGCCGCGGCGGCGATCGTGACGGTCGGAGCGAGCGGCGAGATCTGCGTCGGCAACAGCGAGCGGAC
This sequence comes from uncultured Acidimicrobiaceae bacterium, assembly GCA_963791635.1. Classification (GTDB taxonomy): domain Bacteria; phylum Actinomycetota; class Acidimicrobiia; order Acidimicrobiales; family Ilumatobacteraceae; genus VFMC01. The sequence goes on along the minus strand of CAWBTC010000005.1, from coordinate 1,274,211 downwards.
CAACGTGATCGTCGACGTCGCCGGCGCGTTCCCGGTCGGAACCGGCTTCACCCCCGTCACACCGATCCGACTTGCCGACACGCGTCAGCCCGCCGGCGCGGCACGCCACGGAGCCGGAGTGCGCCTCGTCGTCGATGTCGCGACCGCGGCTGGCGTGCCCGTCGGCGCGCGGGCGGTGGCGTTGTCGGTCACCGCCAGCGATGCGGCGGCCGGCGGGTTCGTGAGCGTCGGTCCCTGCGACCGTCCGCTCGGCACCACCTCGAACGTGAACGTCGCGGTCGGGGCGACGGCGCCGAACCTGGTGATCACCGAGCCCGACGCGACCGGTCGGGTCTGCGTCGTGTCGAACGTAGCCACGCATCTGCTCGTCGACCTCTTCGGATCGTTCGCCGCCGATGCGGACATGGGCGTCGTCGACGCCGACCGCGTGCTCGACACCCGACTGACAGCAGGGTCCCGGCTCGTCGGCGGCGGCACCGTGACGGTGCGGGTGGCGGGTCGATCCGGTGTGCCGGCCGATGCCAGCGGGGTGGTGCTGAACCTCACCGCTGCAGATCCTGGTGCCAGCGGCTTTCTCACCGTCTACCCCTGTGACGGTCGTCGGCCCACGGCGTCGAACCTCAACGTGCGGTCCGGGGTGAACCGGGCGAACCTGGTGATCGTGGCGCCGGATGCCGACGGCGAGGTGTGCGTGTTCAGCTCAGCTCCCACCGACGTGATCGTCGACGTGTTCGGCTGGTTCGGCGATTCGTTCGTGGGGCTCACGCCCTCACGGTTGTTCGACACGAGGTCGTAGCCGACGACCCGCCGCTGCACCAGTGGTGGCCAGCGGTGTCCAGGGATGACCAAGCGGTGACCAAGCGGTGACGGAGGAATCTGGGGAGTCCGTGCAACGGATTGCGTCCGTCGGGCGTGAGAAGAGGTATGAACGTCGCCATGACCGGTTCCGGCCGGAACCGGCCGGAACCGGTCACGGCCGGAGTCACGACGAGCGTGGGGAAGGTGCGGCAGGTGGAAGGTGTGAGCTGGGCCGGCGCCGAGAGCGTCTATGCACAGGCGTACCGCGACCTGTTGCGCGTCGCCTACGTGCTCACCGGCTCCGGCGCTGCCGCTGAGGACGTCGTCCATGACGTCTTCTGCCGTGTCGGCCCCCGGATCGCCGAGCTCGACAACCCCGCCGCCTACCTGCGCGTCGCCGTCGTGAACCAGTGTCGGTCGATCCACCGCCGGATCACGCGGGCGCCGCGCCTCGACCGACCCACTGAGATCGTGCTCGACACCGGGCTCACCGAACTGCGTGACGCACTGCAGGACCTGCCCGTGCGCCAGCGCACGGCCATCGTGCTCCGCTACCTCTGCGACCTTCCTGAGACCGAGATCGCGGGCATCCTCGATTGCCGCCCGACCACCGTGCGCACACTCGTCCATCGTGGCCTTGCCGAGCTGCGGACGCGAATCGCCGACCCCGACCGTGTCGACCGTGCCCATCGTGTCGACCAGCCCGCGAGGAATGAGACGACCCATGACTGAGCCCACTCCAGATCCTCGCTCCGGGCAGCCAGACGACGGGTTCGAGGTGCTCTTGCGTCAGCGACTGCACCAGTTGGCCGACCATGCCCCCACCGCCGTGCGCAGCCTCGACGAGATCCGCGTCCAGCACGGCTCGCGGCCCATCACGCGCCGTGAGGGCCGCAGCCGTCGGGCGGCCGGCATCGGGGCCACGATCGCCGCCCTGGCAGGTGCGATCGGGTTCACCACCATCGCCCTCTCCGGCGCCGGGACCTCTGGTGCGGCGTCGCCGGAAGAGGCGGTGCGTCAGTTCATCAACGCCACTTCGGACGAGGACATCCTCGGAATGATCGACGCGATCGATCCGGCCGAGGCTCCCGGTATTCGGGCCGCGGCCGAAGCGGGCCGCGCCGACGCGGTCGAGGCCGACCTCGTCGGGGAGGGATTCAGTCTCGATGGTGTCGACGGGTTCGATCTCTCGTTCGCTGGCGTCGACCTCGTCACCGAGTCGCTCGACGACGGACTGGCCGTGGTGACCGCAGCGGCCGGCTCGGTGTCGTGGGTGTTCGACCCGGCGGTGTTCCCGCTCGGCGAGCAGCTACGAGAAGTCTTCGGTGACGAGTTGACGCTCGCCTCCGACAGCGCGCGTCTCGGCGATCTCGTGTCGCCGGCGATGCTCGCAACGGTGGAGCGCGACGGGCGCTGGTACGTGAGCCTCAGCTTCACGCTCGCCGAGTACGCCCGACAGAGCGCCGACGTTGCGCTGCCCGACGCCCCGCTCACGGCGGTCGGCGCTGATTCGCCCGAGGCTGCGGCCGACGAGTTCTTCTCCAACGTGGTCGCACTCGACCTCGCTGGTGCGTTCGCCACGTCCGCGCCGGGGGAAGGCGACGCCGTACTGCGCTACGCACCGTTGATGATCGACGAGGTCGGCGACGACATCGCCCGCTTCCAGGAGGCGGGGTATGACCTGCAGTTGTCGGGTGCGGGGTACACGGTGGACGGTGACGGCGATCGTCGCACGGTGTCGGCCGACACCTTCACGATCAGCGGCACCATGCACGAACCGGAGGTGTACGGCTCCTTCGACCCGACGCTGCCGACGGTGATCTCTGCGTACGACGGCATGTCGATTGCCGTGATCGCTGCGGGTGTGGAGTTGCCGGCGACGATCGACGGCCTCGATTTCGACCCCGACGTCGTGTATCCCGACGGGAACTACAACATGACGTGGGCCGACGAGGACGGAACGGTCTTCCCGCTGCCGGACGCGCCTGTGTCCGACGGCCCCGAATCGATCGAGATCCGCCGGGCTGACGGCTGCACCACGTGGAGCGGTCCCGCCACACAGTCGATGTTCGGATCGGGCGCGTCCGGGCCGTCCAGTGTGTCGTCCGACGCGTCGTCAGGCAGTGGGGCCTCGTCCTCGTCGGTGGCAGGCGATGGCGACGGCGCTGGCGAGGCGCCACTGGATGAGGTCGGTCCGGTCGATCCGGATCGGTCGATCACGGTCGGCGAGAGCATCGGCCCGCCCGGGTTCGAGCAGATCGACGAACAGACGTGGATGTCGTGTGGGTCGGCCTCCGGTGGGCTCAGCGTGCTGTCGCTCTTCGGCACCTCGGGGCTCACGGCACTGCCGTCGATCGATGTCGTCGAGGTGGACGGTCGCTGGTACGTCTCGCCGATCGGCACGGTGGCCGACGTCGTGCTCGATGTGATCGCGTCGGTGCGAGACTCGGGTTCGCTGTTGGACAGCGAGGTGGCCTGGTTCGTGCTCGGCACCGACCGGGCGTCGCTCGAGTCGATGTTCGTCGGCTCGACGCTCGATCAGCTCACTCCGGAATGCCAGGCGCTCGTCGCGACCGACGGCACCGTGGTCACCGGGCTGATCGACGGCGACCTCGATCTGGGCGACGTGCGAGCCTGCGCGACCGGCTCGATCTTCTCCGGGTTCTCCGAGAGCTCCGACGCCGCGCCGTTGCCGGATGAGTCCATCGAGCCACCCCGCCCAGCCCGCCCGGCCGAGCCGCCGGCCGTGCCGGCCAGCACGAACCCTCCCTGATCGCCAGGGGCAGGCGGTCCGCGGTGACGGGCTGCGGGCATGACGGGGCGTTGCGAGGTGCTCGCCGCGGTCGATGCGTTCGACGGCATCGAGGGTGTCGGGAGCTCAGGTCATGTCGCGGGGTCGCCCTCGACCTCGCTGCCGACCTCACCGCCATCGATCAGCGGGCGCAGCAGACGGGCGAGCTCTTCGTCGCGACCCGTACGTCGCCGAGCCTGTGGCAACGCAGCGGCCTTCGCCGGCGGAGCGGCCGCAGCACGGGTCGTGCCGGGTTCGTTCACACGTTTCCGACCGGGTTCTGGTGGTGGGGCCGGCGTGTCCTGCAGCGGTGTCCCTGCCGGCGCGAGCGGTTGTGATGCGACCGGGCCGGGCGCTGCCGCTGCGGGCACCGGGGACCGGAGGGTCCGCCGGACCGGTGCGGGGGGCCTCGCAGTCGAGATCGGTGCCGGTGGTGCCGCTGCAGCTGCAGGGAGCGGTGGTGCTGTGGGATCGGTGGCCTCCTGCCCGGCCGGCGGATCAGGAGCGATCACGATCGGCGCAGGTGCCGCGTCGACGGCGATCACGAAGTCGATCGGGCGGCGGGAGTGCTCGCGCTCGGCGATGTCGTCCAGCATTGCTGCCATCGATGAGGCCGTGAGCGGCTCCGAGAACAGGAAGCCTTGGGTGTAGTCGCAGCCCATCTCGGCCAGGCCGATCACCTGCGACTCTTCCTCGACTCCCTCGCCGATCGTCTCGAGCCCGAGGTTGTGGGCCATGGTGATGATCGTGCGCGTCAGGGCGTCGTCGGCTCGTCGGCCGAGCGACTGCACGAACTCACGGTCGATCTTGATGATGTCGAGCGGCAGACGCTGCACGTACGCGAGGGAGCTGTAACCGGTGCCGAAGTCGTCGAGGGCGACTCGCACACCCATTGCACGGACACCGACCAACTCCTCGGCCACACCGTCGGGATCGTCGATGAGCATCGATTCAGTGATCTCGAGGACCAGCCGGTTCGGTGCCAGGCCGCTCTCGTCGAGAGCCTGACGCACGTGCTCGACGATCGACGCGCCACGCAACTGGCTGCCCGACACGTTGACCGTGACGAACAACGACTCGTCGAGCCAACTCGCTGCAGTGAGACACGCCTGCCGAATCGACCACCAGCCGATGGGGATGATCACCCCGGTCTGCTCGGCGATCTCGACGAAGTCGGCTGGAGCGACGGCACCGTACACGTGGTGGTTCCAGCGAATGAGGGCTTCGGCACCGACGAGACGGCTGTCGTGGACACGCACGATCGGCTGGTACACAAGGGCGAACTGCTCGCGGCTGAGGGCCGACGCGAGGTCGCGGCGATACTCCTCGGTACGCGCCACCTCGTGCTCGAGATCCGCGTCGAAGACCTCGATGTAGCCCTTGCCACGACGCTTGGCTCGGTACATCGCGAAGTCGGCGTTGCGCAACACAACGGATGCGTTCTCGCCATGCTCGGGCTGTGCGATGCCGACGCTGCAGGAGGCGGCGACGGTGTGGAACTGGCTGAGCACGATCGGCTCGTGGAGATCGGCCACGAGGCTCGACGCCAGCAACGCTGCCTCGGCGGGCGTGGCGACCGGGAGCAAGGCGGCGAACTCGTCGCCGCCCAACCGGGCGACGAGGCCTGATGCGGCAGGGATGCGCTTGGCCAGACGGTCGGCAATCGTTCGCAACAGCACGTCACCCGCCTCGTGGCCCATGGTGTCGTTGATGACCTTGAAGTCGTCGAGGTCCATGAACATCACGACGGGGCGTCGTCGCTCAGCGAGCTCGCGGGTGAGACGCGACAGGAACTGCGCACGATTGGCGAGGCCGGTGAGCTCGTCGTGATCGGCGCGGAAGCTGAGTTGTCGCTGCAGCGTGCGTGTCGCGGTCACGTCGCGCATGGTGATCACCACGCCGCCGACGGCCACGTTCTGGATCAAGTTCACCGCGGTCAGCTCGAGCAGCCGGTGGGTGCCGTTCGCATGGAGGGCCGTTGCCTCCACCGTGAGCGCACTCTCGGGGGGCTGTGACAGGATCCGGTCTGCGACGACCTGCCACGATTCGATCACCGGCACGAGTTCGAGCTCGTGGAGCTGCCGGCCGACCCAGGCCTGCGAGTCGACCCCGAGGATGGCGGCCACGGCGCCGCTCGTGTAGGCGATGCGGTGGTTCGAGTCGACCAGCACGACGATGTCCGACGATCGCTCGACGAGTGATGCGAGCCGGTCCTTGCCCCGGCGTTCGGTGAGATCGCGAACGCTGAGGGCCAGGCCCCAGAGACGTGTGAGCGCGAGCATCGTCACCAGCGCGGTCATCACGCCCGCAAAGAGCACCGTCGAGCGTGGCGCGTCGTCGGAGACGATGAGCGAGATGAGCACGGCCTGCGGGGCCAGTGCGCACAGGGCGATGGTGGTGAGACGGAGGCGGTCGAGCTGCACGGCCTGGTGCGCAACCACGGGGCGTTTCGCACCGGTCTTGTCGAGCGCTGCGATGGCGAACAGCAGCAACGAGATGCCGGTGAGCGTGTGGATGGTGGGGCTGCCCTTGACGCCGTCGGCCATGTACGACCAGTAGCTCACGATGTTGGCGAGCAATCGAGTGACGAGGCCGACCAACAGGATCGAGAACGAGCGGTTTCGGGCCTGGTAGCCGAGCGAGAGTCGGGCGGCGAGGGCCACGAGCATGAGGTCGGAGGCGGGCAACGCCAAGGAGAGGATCCGGTCGGCATCGGTGAGCGTCGAGCGGCCGAGGGCTGGTTCGATCAGGAACACCCACATCACGAGCGTGGCGCTGAGCGACACGATCGTCGCCTCGATCGCGAGGTACCGCTCACGGATGGGGGATCGTTCGGCGATCATCGCGATCAGGCCGAGGGCGATGAGGGTGCGATCAGGCGCCCTGAGCAGGCCTGCCAGGCCGTCGACCGTGCTCGAGTCCCAGGTGCCATTTGCGAAGGCGAGCACATACGACGCGGTGGTCATCGCACACGAACCGGCGATCGCCAGCCAAGCCACGCGATCGCCCCTCTGTCGCAGGCGCGACCCCCACAGCGCGGCCAGGGTGGCGAGCAGTGCAGGGACCGTGAGCCACCGTTGTGCCTGCTCGAAGGGCACGCGGGTGCGCCAGGCATAGGTGGCGGAGGCCGCGACCGCAGTGGCCATCACCACCCACACCACGGCCCGCTGCTTCACCAAGACCATTCATCGGCTCTCAGATCCGTCATCTTGAACCCGTGCGGTGGCCGTGGTCGGCAAGTTCTCGGCAAGCTGGCCGCGGTACGCAGTGCGCGGTGGCGGTGGCGGTGTGCGACCGGGGTCGCGTGCGTCGTGGCGTCAGCCGAACTCGGCGTTGAGCAACGTCAACGTGAGTTCGGGCTCGTCGGCCAACAACCGCTGCAAGCGGTACTTGTTCTCGAACAACGCAACGGTCGCGCCATCGCCGCGGCGGAGGATCCGGATCCCTCCGATGGTCTTGAGCCGCTCAGCACTGGCGGCATCGGTCGCTCGGATCGCCTGATAGGGCGAACCGGTGAGTTCGACAGGGGCGTTGAACTCGTTCTCCAGCCGATGGGCGAACACCTCGAACTGGAGCTGTCCGACGGCTGCGAGCACGAGCGACGAGTCGCCCATGTCGGGGTCGCGGAGCACTTGGACCACGCCTTCTTCTTCGAGCACTTCGAGGCCGCGGCGGAACTGCTTCGAGCGACCCGTGTCGAGCGGCCGGGCGCCGGTGAACAGCTCTGGGGCGAACGAGGGCAAGCCTGGGTAGGTGACAGGTTCGCCCTCGTAGAGGGTGTCGCCGATGCGGAGGTCGGTCGCGTTGACGAAGCCGACGACGTCGCCCGGAAATGCTTCTTCGACCGTGGATCGCTCGGCGCCGAACACGGTAGAGGCGTACTTGGTGGCGAACGGACGGCCGGTTCGGGCGATCGTGAGCGTCATCCCTCGCTCGAAGTGGCCGCTGCAGATGCGAGCGAAGGCGAGACGATCGCGGTGTGACCTGTCCATGTTGGCCTGCACCTTGAACACGAACGCACTGGTGCCGCCGTCGATCGGCCGCCCGGCGCCGACGCGGTCGGCGCGAGGGGGCGGCGACGGCACGAGCTCCACCACGGCGTCGAGCAGGTGCTTGACGCCGAAGTCGGTCAGCGCGGATCCGGCATAGACGGGGGTGCTGGTGCCGGCCAGGAACGACTCGAGGTCGACGTCGGCGCCCACGGCCTCCAGAAGGTCGCAGCCATCGATGGCCCGCTTCCAGGCGCTGCCGCCGATCGCGGCGGCTTGATCGAAGCTCATCAGCTCTTCGGGGGCGATCGTGGCGCCGCGCGAGGTGCGGGTGAACCTGCTGAACATGTTGCGGCGGCGATCGATCACGCCGAGGAAGTCCTCACCGTCGCCCACCGGCCACGTGGCCGGAGTGGGTCGGAGGTCGATCTGCGTCTCGATCTCGTCGAGGAGCTCCAGCGGGTCGCGACTCGGCCGGTCGAACTTGTTGAGGAACGTGATCACCGGGAGGCTCCGGCTGCGGCACACCTCGAACAGCTTCAGCGTCTGGGGCTCGATGCCCTTCGCGGCGTCGAGCACCATCACCACGGCGTCCACGGCGGCGAGCACGCGATAGGTGTCTTCGCTGAAGTCCTTGTGGCCCGGCGTGTCGAGCAGGTTGAACATGTGGCCCCGGTACTCGAACTGCATCGCAGCCGAGGTGATCGAGATGCCGCGGGTCTGCTCGAGCTCCATCCAGTCACTCGTTGCTGACCGCCCGCCCGCCTTGGCCTTCACCGAACCGGCGGTCACGACGGCGCCCGCGTTGAGCAAGAACTTCTCCGTGAGTGTCGTCTTGCCCGCGTCGGGATGGCTGATGATCGCGAACGTGCGGCGACGCGCAGCTTCGACGAGGAGATCAGCGGACTTCACGACGTACCAGGCTACGGCCACGGACGGGCCACCGACGTCGTCACGCGTGTGCGCACTTCCGGACCGATGCGGTGGGCGACGTGGACAAACGCGGCGTGTTCTGGGGGGACTACGGTCCGAGCATGCGTCTCGGAGCACTCATCTTCCCCACCGACAAGGGCATCCAGCCGATCGAGCTCGCGAGGGAGGCAGAGGCCCGCAGCTTCGACTCCCTCTGGTTCCCCGAGCATTCGCACATCCCCGTGTCGCGACGAACGCCGTGGGGTGGGCGTGAAGGCGCTCCGCCGCTGCCCGAGGAGTACTGGCGCACCCACGACCAGTTCCTCGCGCTCGCCGCCGCGGCTGCGGTCACCACCCGACTCAAGCTCGGAACCGGGATCACCCTCGTGGCCCAGCGCGATCCGATCTGGCTGGCGAAGGAGGTGGCCACGCTCGACCAGCTGTCGAACGGACGCTTCCTGTTCGGCGTCGGCTTCGGCTGGAACCACGAGGAGATGGAGAGCCACGGCACCGACGTCAGGCGTCGGCGCAAGGTGGTGCGCGAGAAGATCCTTGCCTGCAAGGAGCTGTGGACGAAGGAGGAAGCGAGCTTCGCCGGCGACTACGTCAAGTTCGAGGCCTCCTGGGCGTGGCCCAAGCCGGTGCAGCAGCCGCATCCACCGATCGTTCTCGGATGCTCGATCACCGATCTGCACGTACGCCACATCGTGGAGTACGCCGATGCGTGGATGCCGATCCAGGGTCGCTTCGACATCGGTGAGGGATGGGCCACGATCCAGCGCGCCGCCGAGGATGCAGGTCGCGATCCGTCGACGATCCAGCTCGGCGTGTTCGGCGCCCGACCCGACGAGGAGAACCTCGACGCGCTGCAGGAGCTCGGTGCATCGTGGGTGGCGCTCGGACTGCCACCGCTCGACCGCGAGGCGGCGCTCGCGTCGCTCGACCGCTACGCCCCGTTGGTCGCGAAGTACAACGCCTGAGTCGTCCCGCGACCGACGTCAGTCGAGCAGCGCCTGCGCTCCCAGCGCGATCGGCAGGTGGAACGCACGATCGAGCCACACGTCGCTGATCCGCGCGCCCAGCTCATTGCCCATCTCGAACGTGCCGACGGTGGAGGCGGGCGCCACGAGCGACCACAGCGAGACGAGCTGCGCGTCGCGCCACAGGTCGCCCCACGGATAGGCATCGGCGGAGACGTTCCGCTCGGCGAGGCGCTCGATGAGTTGCTCGTGATAGCGATGCATCATCTCGATGCCCCACGACTCGAAGTCCTCGACGGTGACCGACGAGCCGTAGAGATAGACCAGGTCCTGCATCGGATTCGACCACGTGCACAGCTGCCAATCGATGATGCTGAGGTCGCGGCCCTCGTCGTCGAAGAAGAGGTTCACGGCGCGGAGATCGGTGTGGGTAAACGTCCGGGCGCGATCGGACATGCGGGTCATGATCGACTCGTACTGGTCGGCCACGCGTGCCCCCAGCGAGATCGCGCTGTCGCCGAGTCGTTCGCCGAAGCGTTCGGCCACCACCGGCATCGCCGATCGGATGATGCCGGGCACCACGGCCATCTGCACCGGATGATCGGTGCGCGGCAGCCAGCCGCTCGCGCCGAGCTCGCGATCGTCCCACCAGTGAGCGTGCAGTCGTGCCAGGGCGTCGACGACGGTCTCGATCTGGGTCCGCGTCAGCCCCGCCACCTGATCGCCGACGGTGCGTCCGATGACCTCCTCGATGAGGAGCGCGAACGATCCCGACTCGAGATCCATCTCGGCATGCACGACCCGTGCATACTCGAGGCCGGGCGTTTTCGCGGCGACGTGACGAAGTGCATGGATCTCGCGGGCGTACAGATCGAGCGCCAGACCGACGGTCTTGTTCTCGACGACATCGGTCGGGAACTTGGCGACCATCGTCTGCGGGCCTCCTGTCGGCGCCGAGTAGGTGGGCGTCACCCGATGCACGGTGCCGAACACTCCGACCACCTCGCCGATGGGTTCGAGGGCGATCTCGGTGACCTCGACATCGCCTGCCAGCCGCCCGTTCTGGCGGAGCGCGTTGGTGAGCCAGGCCGGTGTCATCGCTCCGGCAGAACCGGGAATCGTCGTCATGGGACGGATGGTAGGTCGACACGCATCCGTCATCTCCATCGTGACCTGGGGCACATCGGTCGATGTGTCGATGCCGGCCGTGCGGCACGAGAACCACCTCCGACGGGCGATGACCTCCGGGCGGATCGCGACGGTCTCTGAACAATTGATGACATATGCGTTGCGACTATTGCGATTGTGTGACAAACTGCCGCCGCGGGAAAAGCTCCGGGAGGTTCGCGCCGATGAGTCCAGTGATGATGACGTCTACCTTGTCGCGATCGGCGACGCGCAACGCAGCGATGCGATCCAAGCCGACCATCTTGATGTTGCTGTTGGCACTCGTCGGCCTTGCACTCACCGGCTGCAACTCGGCGTCGGAGTCGACGAACCTGACCGATCTCAACGAGGTGCGGGCGACGGTGGGTCTCACCGAGTTCTCCCGCTCGCCCGAGCTCGACGCCAAGGCCAAGGCCCAAGCTGACCGCATGGCACGGCAGGGCACGATCTTCCACTCATCGAACCTCGCCTCGGGTGTCACCGAGGGATGGACCTCGATCGGCGAGAACGTCGCGCTGGCCGGCTCGGTCGATGATGCACAGCGCGCGCTCGAGGCCTCGCCCGGGCACTACGCCAACATGGTGAACCCCGTGTTCAACCAGGTCGGCATCGGCGTCTCCGTGCGCAACGGCGTCACCTACGTCGTGCAGGTCTTCGTCAGCCGCTGATCGGTTCATCCCCACCCGGCGGTTCCTCGGGTGTCGCCGGTACGTCGGCAGGCCTGCGTTGCTCGCTCGTGGGCTTGTCGGTCGTCGGCTTGTCGGTCCTGCGTTTGTCGGTCGTCGGCTTCTTGGCACGGCTGGGCGCCACCCTCGGCGGCTCACCCGCCATCTTCGGGTACACCGGCGGCCAAGGCGCGTCCGGCACTCCGTCTGCCTGATCGCGCCGCACCATCTCGAGCAGCGGTTCGAGTGACTGCGGATGTTCGTCCATGTCGCCCCACGGGTCGCCATGGGTGTTGATTCGTTCGGGCACCTCGGCGATCGTCAGGCGATCGGGGCGAATGCGATCGAGTTCGCTCCAGTCGAGCCCACATGACACCGGCGCCTGATCTCGAGCACGCACCGACCACGGAGCGAAGACGGTCTTGTGTGGCGCGTTCTGGTTGAAGTCGACGAAGATCCGCGCCCCTCGTTCTTCCTTCCACCACGAGGCGGTGATGAGATCCGGACGACGGCGAGCGAGCTCGCGAGCCAGCGCGACGGCGGCAGCGCGTACGGCGTAGCTGTCCCACTGAGAGAGCAGCCGCACATAGACGTGCAGGCCACGATTGCCGGTGGTCTTGATGTAGCTGCGGACGCCGAGCTCGTCGAAGAGCCGCTTCGTCTCGTGAGCGGTCTCCTGGGCCATCGCGAACGTCGTCCCCGGGCCTGGATCGAGGTCGATTCGCAGTTCGTCGCAATGGTCCGGGTCGTCGGTACGCAGTGGCCACGAATGAAAGCCGAGGCACCCGAGGTTGACCGCCCACACGAGATGGGCGAGGTCGGCGATCACCAGGGCGTTCGACGTCGTGCCGTTGGGGGTGCTGACGATCGTGGTGCTCAGCCACTCGGGTGCGTTGTCGGGCATGCGCTTCTGGAAGAACGAGCTGCCGGTCGACCCGTTCGGGAATCGCTGCAGCAGCACCGGGCGGTTGTGCATCGCGCGCATCACGGCGGCCTCGATCGAGACGTAGAAGCGCACGAGGTCGAGCTTGGTCGCACCTCGCCCGTCGAACGCCGCCGAGAAGAACACCTTGTCCGGATTGGTGATGGTGAGCTCGCGTCCGGCCACCACCATGACGACAGGCTCTCCGGCGCTCGCTCGTTCGGCCACGTGCCAACGGTACCGCACGGTCCATGGCGGCCCCCCGGGTGCACGCCGAGCGGGCGAACCGGGGTCCACTCCCGGCGAGCCAGCGTGCGGCCACGATCGCCGGGGACCCGACCCACTACGGTCAGCAGCCGTGAGCACCGTCGCATCCCAGGATCTCGCCGCTCCGATGCAGGGCACCATCGTCACGGTCGACGTCGTGCCTGGCCAAGCGGTGCGGGCCGGACAGCAGGTGATGCTGATCGAGTCGATGAAGATGCACCATGCGATCGACGCGCACGAGAGTGGAACGATCGCACGGATCCTCGTCGTCGTCGGCCAGACGGTGATGGCGGGGGAGTCGGTGGCGTCCATCGCCCCTGGCGACGTGACCGTCGCCGAGGTCGTGGCCGAGGCGGCCGAAGACCCCGACCACGTGCGCCCCGACCTGGCCGAGACAGTCGCTCGTCACGAGATCGGCCTCGATGCTGCACGGCCCGACGCGGTGGAGCGTCGACGCAAGGTGCGCCGACGCACCGCACGCGAGAACGTGGCCGATCTCGTCGACGACGGCTCGTTCGTCGAGTACGGCCCTGTCGTGATCGCTGCCCAACGCCGCCGTCGTGCGCTCGACGACCTCATTGCCCGCACGCCTGCCGACGGCATGATCGGCGGCGTCGGCACGGTGAACGGCGACGTGTTCGCACAGGCGGCTGCGCAGGTGGTGGCGGTCTCCTACGACTACACCGTCCTCGCCGGCACGCAGGGGACGCAGAACCATCGCAAGAAGGACCGGCTGTTCGAGGTCGCCGAACAGCTCCAGCTGCCCGTGGTGTTCTTCACCGAGGGAGGCGGGGGCCGGCCGGGCGACACCGACCAGACGGGCGTGAGCGGACTCGACTGTCTCGCGTTCGTCTTGTTCGCGCAGCTCAGTGGCCTGGTACCACTGGTGGGCATCAACGCCGGCTACTGCTTCGCGGGGAACGCCGCGATCCTCGGATGCTGCGATGTCGTGATCGCGACCGCGGACTCCAACATCGGCATGGGTGGTCCGGCGATGATCGAAGGTGGTGGGCTCGGCGTGTTCCAACCCACCGAGATCGGTCCAATGGACGTGCAGCGTGCGAACGGTGTCGTGGACATCGCCGTCGACGATGAGGTGGAGGCGGTGGCGGTCGCCAAGCAGTACCTGTCGTACTTCCAGGGCCACTTGCCCACGTGGACCGCGCCGGATCAGCGACTGCTGCGCCACGCCATCCCTGAGGACCGCAAACGCAGCTACGACGTGCGAGCCGTGATCGACGCGATGTTCGACGAGGGCTCGGTGCTCGAACTGCGCCGCGACTTCGGACTCGGCATGGTCACTGCGCTCGTGCGGGTGGAGGGCCGCTCGATGGGTGTGATCGCCAACAACCCGAACCATCTGGCCGGTGCGATCGACAGCGACGGTGCCGACAAGGCTGCACGCTTCCTGCAACTGTGCGACGCGTTCGGCCTGCCGGTGGTCACCCTCGTCGACACTCCCGGGATGATGGTTGGCCCCGAGGTCGAGCAGACCGCGTTGGTGCGACACTGCACCCGCCTGTTCGTCACGGGCGCGAACATCAGTGTGCCGATGGTGAGCATCGTGCTGCGCAAGAGCTACGGCCTCGGCGCACAGGCGATGATGGGTGGCAGCACCAAGGCCCCCCTCGCGTGCGTGGCCTGGCCCACCGGCGAGTTCGGTGGCATGGGACTGGAAGGTGCCGTGCGATTGGGATACCGCAACGAGCTCGAGGCGATCACCGATCCGGTAGAACGAGAGGCGACGTTCCAGCAGATGGTCGATCGGATGTACACCCACGGCAAGGCGCTCAACGCTGCCTCGCACTTCGAGATCGACGACGTCATCGACCCAGCCGACTCGCGCCGGTGGATCTCGACGCTGATGGCTACGGCACCCCAACCGCGAGCACATCGCGGCAAGAAGCGTCCCAACATCGACACCTGGTGACCGACCCGGACACCGGACAGGAGAACCCCGTGCGCATCGACGAGATCGAGCTCCGCATCGTCCAGCTGCCGTATCGCAGCGTCTTCAAGACGTCGTTCGCAGCAGAGGCGGGCAAGACCGCAGTGATCGTCACCGTGCGCAGCGATGGCGTCGAGGGCTACGGCGAGGGCGTCATGGACCCGCTCCCGCACTACCGCGAGGAGACGATCGCTGGTGCCACGGGCCTGATCCGCGATGCGCTCGCCCCGGATCTGTTCGCGCACGGCTGCACCCATCCGAACGAGCTGCTCGACCGGTGGGCGAAGTGGCGCGGCAACAACATGGCCAAGGCTGCGATCGAGCTCGCCGTGTGGGACTGCTATGCACGCCAGCAGGGCGTGCCGATGCGCACCCTGCTCGGTGGGACGCGCACCGAGATCCCCGTCGGCGCCAGCCTCGGCATGAACCCGGTGCCCGAGACGGTCGCCTCCGTCGACAAGCACGTGGCCGAGGGGTACAAGCGGGTGAAGCTCAAGATCGAGCCGGGGTGGGACGTCGACATGCTCACCGCGGTGCGCGACCGGTTCCCCGACATCGAGCTGACGGTCGACGCCAATTCGGCCTACACGTTGAACGACGTCGCCCTGTTGCAGAGCTTCGACGAGTTCCATCTCCACTACATCGAGCAACCGCTGCACTGGGACGACCTCACCGACCATGCCGCGCTCGCTCCGCAACTGCGGACGCCGATCTGCCTCGACGAGTCGCTCACGTCGCCCGCTCGAGTGACGGCCGCCCTCGACCTCGAGGCGTGCAAGGTGGTGAACGTGAAGGTCGGCCGGTTCGGTGGCATCACTGCGGTCCAGCGAGTGCACGAGATCTGTGTGGCGCGTGGCGTGCCGATGTGGTGCGGCGGCATGTTGGAGACCGGCATCGGCCGCGCCCACAACATCCATCTGGCGACCATGCCCGGCTTCGTCTATCCGGGCGACACCGCCTCGGCGAGCCGCACGTATGCCCGTGACATCACCCAGCAGCAGCTCGAGGCGACGAACGGGATCATGCCCGTCCCCGAGGGGGCCGGCATCGGTGTCACGCTCGACGGTGCCTACGTCGCCGAGGTGACCCGCGATGTGGAAGTGCTCCGCCCTTGAGTGCGACCGATCAGACCGTCCCCGATGCACTGAAGTCGCTCGCGTTCCGTGAGTTGGTGACTGCCGATCAGCTCGCTGCCTTGCCCCCGTTCGAGGCGAGGATCTGGGGTGGCGGGGGTGACCTCGTGTCGGTGAACATGCTCGTCGCCACGGTGGGAGAGGGTGGTGTGGCGCTCGGCGCCTTCGACGGCGACGAGATCGTCGGTGCCGTGTACGGCTTCCCGACGAGCGAACCCCATGTGCTGCACTCGCACTACATGGCGGTCGATCAGCGATGGCGGCGCAACGGCCTCGGCGTGGAGCTCAAGCAGCGGCAGCGTCGCTGGTGTCTCGATCGCAGCATCACCCACATGCGCTGGACGTACGACCCGCTGCAGCTCGGCAACGCGCACCTCAACCTGCACGTGCTCGGATGTCGTGGTGTTGCGTACCACGTCGACTACTACGGCCACCTCGGTGGCATCAACGGCTCGTTGCCTTCCGATCGAGTCACGGTGTCGTGGGACCTGCGCGATGGCGCGGCGCGGCTCGCGCCCGATCTGGCGATCGACGTGCCGCCGGCGACTCCTGACGACATCGCTGCATCGAACGCGGTCGCACTCCACGCCCGCCTCGCGGTGCGCGCCGAACTGCATGAGCGCATCCGCGATGGTTGGCAGCTGGTCGACGTGGATCGGACCGCCCGCAGGTATCTGCTCGCCCGGCGCCCCGATGACTGATTCAGCTGGTGGCCGTCGCGGCGAGCCAGGCGCTCCAGAGAGGTTCGTCGCGGGCGACGATCGCCGTTCGATCGTCGCCGTAGAGGTACGACCAGACCGACACGCCCATCTGTTCGCCATGACCCTCGACGGCGATGATCGCGGTGCCGGGGGCCGGCTCGTCGAGCACCAGTGCGAGCCGAGAGGGCGGGGCGGAGCGCATCACCCGGCCGGCCAGGACCGGGGCGCCGGTCGCGGTGGTCCGGACGTGTGACCCGACCTGCGGGGCACTCGGGATGCCGAGTGCCGACGTCACGGCGTTCCACACCTCGTCGCGGGTTCCGGTCCACATCACCCCCGGCAGCATCGGCGTCGCCGAGCGACCCCGGAAGTGCTCGAGGTGGAGTTGGAGGTTGGTCAGGAACAGCAGCCAGCCCTCGGACATGGCGTCGTACTGGCCGTCCCACTCCTCGCCCGAGCCGAACCCGGTGTTCACCAGCCGGACGACACACGACCCGCCGTCGCGAGCCTCGACGAGCCACTCGAACGCAAACCCTTCGCCACCCGTCTCGCCACCGTCGAACACGACTCGGTGAGGCGGCTCCCACGCGACGACCCGACCAGGGATCTGCATCTCCGGACCAGGACCGAACGATGCCATCGCTGCACCACCCTGTCGTTCCTCCACCTGATGTGGCACGTACCACGACGAGATGCCGGGGCCAGTGGCGATGGCGCGCCACACCTCTTCCGGTGTGCCGACCACCTCGACCTCGAGTTCGATCGAGCGGCGATCGGCGCCTGTGGAGTGCGGGTCGGTGTGCAGGTCGGGGTTCTGGTCGGGGTTCTGGTCGGGGTGTCGTTGTGGTCGGAGTTGTGGTCGGAGTTGTGGTCGGAGTGTGGGTCGGTCATGTCCGGTGCTCCTGGTGGGTGATGGCGTGATGGGTGACGGAGTGATGGGTGACTGAGTGGGCAGCCTCGGTGTGAGAGGCGTTGGGCAGCGTCGGATGCGCGGCCACCACGAGCCGGTGCCACCGTCCTCGGGGTGCCGCCTCGTCGTGGTACTTCGCAGCAAGCATGTTCACGCCACCTGCGAGCTCGGCGGTGAAGGCGGCGCGGGTGGCCGCGGAGGCGAAGCGGATTTCGGTGTCGATCGCGAGGATGGCGAGGGGCTGCTTCGCGCGGTCCGCGCGGCGAGCGAGCTCTGCCACTTCGCGCACCATCCGCGCCGCGACGGCCACGAGGTAGCGAGTCGACAGCCGGTCGGTGCGTGATGGATCGGCGGCGTTCTCGCCGAGCGAACCGGGAGAGAGCGCATAGCTGCGCGCCGATGCGACCATCACCCGCTCGACGAGCCCCCGCCGTTGCCGTCGTTCCATCAGGTGTACCAACCCGTGCTCTTCGAGCACGCGCAGGTGGTAGTTCACCTGTTGGCGGGGAAGGGCGAGTGCCGCCGCCACTGTGGTTGCCGAACCCGGCTCGGCGAGGAGCGCCAAGATCTGTGACCGGACAGGATCGAGCGCCGCACGAGCGATCGCCGGATCATCGATGACGTCGAGGTCGAGCACCCCTCGACTGTCTCATTTGAACAACCAATTTGTCAAGAGAGCGGACCGGCGATGGGTGAGCGACAGCACGTGTGACGAGGGGCGCCTCGCGGACGCCGTCAAACGTGAGCCGCACCACGCGGGAGGTGTGGTCGGGCTCACGGATCGCTCGGGTCAGTCGAGGACGGCGTCGGCCAGGTTCGGGAAGACCTTGCGCACCTTGGCGAGCAGCCAATCGCCATACGGTCCGTCGACGGTCGCCAGGTCGGCGCTGTCCCAACGCTCGGAGCGCTCCAGCGGCGCCGCCCACGCGTCGTCGATCGGCAGCGGCTGCACCAACGTGTCCCAGTTCGGGTCGAGGAAGAACGGCAGTGAGATGCGGTCGTGACCGGCGGTGTTGCGCACCCGGTGGGCGGTGCTGCGGTAGCGGCCGAGGGTCAGGCGATCGAGCATGTCGCCGAGGTTGCACACGATCAGCTCGGGGTCGGGGTCGACGTCCACCCATGTGCCGCGCACGTTCACCTCGAGGCCAGGTGTGCCGTCATGGGCGAGCAGGGTGAGCAGGCCGTAGTCGGTGTGCTCGCCGACGCCCCACCGATCCCCGGCACCGTCGGGATGCGGCGGATAGCGGAAGATGCGGAACAGCACCGTCGGATCATCGGTGATGCCGCTGCGGAACCAATCGTCGTCGAATCCGAGCCCGACAGCCATCGCCGCGAGGGTCCGCTGCCCGAGCTCCTCCATCGCCTGCATCCAGGCGGCAACCGTGGGCTGCAACTCGGGCACGTCGATCGGCCACAGGTTGGGACCGTGCAACGGCAGGGGAGAGGGCGCCATCTCGCGGCCGACGTAGAAGCCCTCCTTCACGTCGGCGATGCCAGAGGTGAGCTCGTCGCCGAGCGGGAACCAGCCTCGCCAGGCGGTACCGCCGTGAGCGAGCGCGATCAGCCTGTTTGCGCTCCGGTTCGAGTGCGAAGAACCGCCGTGCGGCTTCGAGCAGATCGGTGCGCAGCACCGTGGGGATGCCATGACCGGCGAGCGCGAAGAACCCGGTGGTGCGGCACGCCCGGTCGATCGCTCGGGGCGCATCGCTGCTGCCGATGTCGATGATGGGGACCTGCACAGCCAGCCAGCGTACTTTTCCATGTGTGCAACACCTCCTCCGCGTCGGCTGTCCCATGTGGGCGCATCGCCCGTGGGCCGGGCGGTTCCTTCCGGCCGACACGTCGAGCGGTCGCGAGCTCCATCCGTACAGCCGATTCGTGAACGCCGTGGAGGGCAACACCACCTTCTACGCCTCGCCTGCTCCGTCGACGGTGGCCAGGTGGGCCCATCAGGCGCACCCCGATTTCCGCTTCGTGTTCAAGGTGCCTCGGCACATCACCCACGAGCTGCGGCTCCGCAACGCGGACGCGGACCTCGCCGAGTTCGTCGACCTCATGGCTCCACTCGGTGACCTCATCGGTGGGATGACGCTCCAGTTGCCTGCTTCGTTCGCTCCTGTCGATCTCGGCGTGCTCGAGTCACAGATCAGTCGTCTCCCATCGGGCATCCGCTGGTCGGTGGAGGTGCGCCATGGCGCGTTCTTCGAGGGCCCGCCGCGCCTCGCGCTCGACCGGATGCTCGCTCGCCACGGGGTGGAGCGGGTGCTGCTCGACAGCCGAACGCTGTTCCGGCAGCCGCCGCTCACCGAGGCGGGCCGCGAGGTCTACGGGCGCAAGCCGCGCGTTCCGGCGCTCACCGAGCCCACCACCGACTGCCCGATCGTCCGGTTCATCGGATCCGACGACCGGGAGCTGACCGCGGCGGGGCTGCAGGAGTGGTGGCCGATCGTTGCGGGTTGGGTGGCCGAGGGGCGAACACCAACGTTCTTCGTGCACACGCCCGACAACGCTGACAGCCCAGGCCTGGCGCGCGCGTTCCACGCCGAGATCGGGCTGCTCGTGCCAGGCCTCGCGCCGCTGCCGGACCCGTTGCCGTTGCTCGAGGCCGACCAAGGATCGTTGTTCTGACACTCGTGCCGTGCGAACATCGAAGTTCGTGGACGCTCGCACCGTTTCCTGCTCGGTTCCGTCCTGTTCGGTTCCGTCCTGTTCGGTTCCGTCCTGTTCGGTTCCGCGTGGCATGACCACGTGATCGCCCTCGAACTGGCTGCCCTCGACCTCGGGCTCGTGGCGGCGATCGTGTTCTGCGCCGCCACGGTCCAGGTGCTGTCCGGCTTCGGGTTCGGGCTGATGACCGTGCCGTTGATGTCGCTCGTGATCACCACTCGTGAAGCCGTGGTCGTCAGTACGTTGCTCGGCGTCGGGCTGTCGTCGTGGCAGGCCTGGCATCAGCGCTCCGACGCAGTACGCACGCTGGTGCTGCGGATGACATCGGCCGCGTACGTGGGCATGCCCATCGGGTTGTGGGTGTTCGTCGCTGTCGACGACCACACGCTGCGACTCCTGCTCGGGATCGCGGTCCTCGCGTCCGTCGTGCTGCTCGCCGGCCGGATCAACCTGCACCACGTGGGACCCGGGCTCGACGTCGGCGCGGGATTGCTCAGTGGTGTGCTGAACACGTCGCTGTCGACCAATGGGCCACCGCTGGTGTTCGTGCTCCAGGCTCGTCAGCTCGATCCGCCGGCGTTTCGGGCGACGATCGCCCAAGTGTTCGCGTGGAGCAACGTGGTTGGACTGACGCTGTTCCTCGTGGCCGGCAAGGTGACGGTCGAGGGTGTGACCGCCGCTGCGGTCGCGTTTCCTGCGTTGATCGCCGGCCAGCTCGTCGGCTACCCGATCCGCCGCCACGTGCACGGCGAACGCTTCCGCTGGCTGGTGCTGGTGCTGCTCACCGCTGCGGCGATCAGCGCGATCGCCAGCGCGCTGCGGTGAGTCGCCGTCGGTCATCGACGAGTCACGTGCGTGCGGCCGCCGGCGAGTGAGCGCGATGTGACAACCTTCGGATGATGCGACCAGAGCGACAGGTGCCGAAGAACGTGGTGGTGGTGCTGCTCGATTCGTTGAATCGGCACATGCTCGGCAGCTACGGCGGCACCGAGTTCGACACCCCGAACCTCGACCGGTTCGCGGCCCGGTCCACGCGCTTCCTGCGCCACGTCACCGGTTCGTTGCCGTGCATGCCGGCTCGGCACGACATCTTGTGTGGTTCGCTCGACTTCCTCTGGCGGCCGTGGGGATCGATCGAGCTGTGGGAGCGCCCGATCACCGCAGACCTCCGCCATGCCGGTGTCGCGACGATGCTCGTGACGGACCATCCGCACCTGTTCGAGACCGGCGGCGAGAACTACCACACCGACTTCGGCACCTGGGACTACGTGCGCGGCCACGAGGGTGATCCGTGGAAGACCTGGCTCGATCCGAGTTGGATCGGTGTGCCTGCGCCGCCTGCCCAGGACGGCGGGTGGTGGTTGCGGCGACGCTACGGCGACCACGCCCCGAAGATCGATCGTGCGTACGACCGCACCCGGACGCACTTCCGGACCGAGCTCGACTTCCCCGGGCCGCGCACCATGTCGGCTGCCACCCAGTGGCTCGCCGATGCAGCGGCACATGCCGGCGACCAGCGCTGGATGCTGTTCGTCGACGAGTTCGACCCACACGAGCCGTTCGACACTCCACCGGAGTGGACCGGTCGGTACGAGGACGAGCCATGGGACGGCGAGCGGCTGATCTGGCCGCCATACGTGGTGGGTGGCACGTCGGGAGGTCACCTCACCGATGCCGAGGCACGCCACCTGCGCGCCAACTACGGCGCCAAGCTCACGATGATCGACCACTGGTTCGGCAAGCTCGTCGATCAGCTCGATGCGATGCACGCCTGGGACGACACTGCGGTGATCGTGTGCACCGATCACGGCCACTTCCTCGGCGAGGAGCGCGCCGATGGGACAGGTGTCCGCGTCGACATCTGGGGCAAGCCGGCGGTGCCACAGTTCCAGCCGCTCGGCCACACCCCGATGATGATCCACTGGCCGGGCGCCGAGGGCGGCGGAGTGTGCGATGCGCTCACCACCAACGTCGATCTGTACGCCACGCTCGCCGATGCATTCGGGATCGTGCCCGACCACCGGACCCACGGCCACTCGCTCGTGCCGTTGCTCACCGGCGCGTCGGCCTCGGTTCGCGACTGGGCGATCGGTGGTGTGTTCGGCAACTGGGTGCAGGTCACCGACGGGCACCGGATGTATGCCCGCGCCCCGATCGGCGACAACCTGCCGCTCAGCATGTGGAGCAACCGGTGGAGCACGATGCCGATCCACGTGAAGGGGATGGTCGAGCTCCCCATGCCCGACGACAGGGCGTTCCTCGACACCATGCCGGGCAGCTCGATCCCGGTGATCCGACAGCCGTTCCAGCCGGGTGACGCGCTGCCTTTTTGGGTGAATCGCACCATCGCCGGCCAGCACCACCTCTACGACATCGACGTCGATCCCGATGAGCGCGAGAACCGGGTCGGCGAATCGGTGGAACGTGAGCTCGAGGATCTGCTGCGCGCCGCGCTGGGCGAGGTCGAGGCACCGACCGAGCATCTGGACCGACTCGGCCTCAGCTGACCCCCACCGCGATGAGAGATGAGCGTCGCTGCCGGCCCGATCTCTCATCACGACGGATCGTTACTCGCCTACTGGCCCCCGAACCATTGCATCCAGGCCTCCTGGGTCTTCGGCTTGAACACGTAGTTCGACTCGACGACGGCCGACAGCGTCGCACTGGACGGCTGCGAGTACCGGTGGCCCGGGAACACGATCGTGTCCTCGGGCAGCGAGGCCAGCTGCTTGAGACTGTGGTACATGTCTTCGGGGTTGCTGCCCGGTAGGTCGGTGCGGCCGCACCCTTCGAGGAACAGGGTGTCGCCGCTCACGAGGCACCCCTCCACGTGGAAGCACTGGCTGCCCGGCGTGTGGCCCGGGGTGTGGACGAGCGTGATCTCCGCGCCGCCCACGGTGACGATGTCGCCGGCATCGTGCTGGGCGAGATTCGTCTCGTCGAGGCCGGTCGTGCGCATCAGCCACGGCGCCTCGTGGCGCTGCACGTGGATGGGGCAGTCGGTGCGGTTCAACAACGCTGCGACACCTTCGATGGTGAAGCCCATCATGGTGCCGCCCACGTGGTCAGGGTGGTAGTGGGTGGCGAGCACGCCGGTACAGCGCATCCCATCGCCCTCGATCACGTCGAGCAGGTCGTTGACCGCATACGCCGGGTCGACGAGCAGGCACTCACCGGTGGCACGGTCACCGATCGCGTAGACGAAGTTCACCATCTGGGTCGCGATCGGATCACCCACCGCGAAGTCGCGGCCGGAGAGGAGCTGGCGGAAGTAGAACTGCTGCGGATCCACGTCTGCAGACTACGCATCGCCCTCTCGATCGGAGCGTGTCAGGACGTGTCAGGAACTGCTCGGTCAGTTGCCTCCGTAGCGGAGCCAGGCCGCAGCCAACTCGTCGGGAGGTGCGCTCGCGAGCGGTCGGCGGCCCCACAGCGCGAGGGTGAGATCCTCGGCCCGGCCGACGAGCTCGCTCGTCGGTGATGCCGTCGGGTCGACCACCACGGTGACCGGGTCGTCGACACGGACGACGATCCGATCCGATCCGTGATGGAACGCTGCATCGGTGCACACCACTGCGAAGGTACCCACGGGTGCCGGCCGCTGCTCACGCGTGATGATGCGTGGCACCATCACCTCGAAGTACTCGGCGATGCCGTCGGCAGCCATCGTCGGGTCCATCGGGCTCGCCGAGCCGATCGCATCTTCGGCATCCCATACGTGGATGAACGCCTCGTGCGCCTGCCGCCGCGGCCACACCTTGCCGAGCTTCGCCACGGGGAACGGGTGCCACGTCGAGCCGTTCGGATCGACAGCGGCGAGAGCATCGATCAGCGCAGCGGCTCCGGCGTCGAACCACTCAGCCAATGACGTGGCGTCGGCGTCGTCTGGCGCGGCATCGATCTGCGTCGTGTCGGGCGGCGCACCCGTGACGGCTGCGAGCCGGGCCCATCGGTGAACGAAGCCCAGGTGGCGGGTGAGTTCGGCGAGATCCCACCCCGGACAGCCTCGAACGGGTGCGTCGAGCGGGCCGGTGCGGACGGCGATGGAGAACCTGGCAACGCTGTCCTGAAGGCTCTGGATGAAGGGGTCCATGGTCGTACGCTACGTCGCCATGTCGACCGGCATCCTCCGAGTGCTGACGCCTGGCCAGCTGGTTCCCTTCGGGGGTGATCGCGTGGCGACGGTGAGCGAGGCGTTGGCAGCCGCGTTCGTGGCCGGCGACCGACTGGTGGTGGTGCAGGAGACGGGCGACCTCCTCCATGTGCCGACGGCCGAACACGAGCGAGTGAGCAGTGCGGTCGGCGCCGCACTCGAGGCGTTCCATGCGCTCGCGACGGTGAGCGACGATCAGCTCACGGCGTTCTTCGCCGGGTTCGCCGATCGACTCGCGGACGATGAGGTGTTCGCCCACATCGCAGCCGCGAACACCGCCGATGTCGCGGCTGCCTCCAAACGCAAACGCTCGACCACCCGCTTGGTGCTCTCGCCGAAGATGCGCGACGACATGATCGATGGGCTGCGCGTCTGGCAGCGTGCAGACGGCGGGCGCGACGTACAACTCACCAGAATCGACCACGAGGCATGGTGGGTCGAGACCCGCCGGGCGCCGCTGGGCGTGGTCGGTTTCGTGTTCGAAGGGCGGCCGAACGTGTTCGCCGACGCCACCGGCGTGCTGCGCAGTGGGAACACCGTGGTGTTCCGAATCGGCAGCGACGCGCTCGGCACCGCCAAGGCGATCATGGCTCATGCCGTGGTGCCGGCGCTCGTGGCGGCAGGGCTACCGGACGGCGCAGTCCAGCTGATCGACGCGACCGCGCATGCTGCCGGGTGGGCGCTGTTCGCCGACGCCCGCCTCGGCCTCGCCGTCGCTCGCGGGTCGGGCCGCGCCGTCGCGCAGCTGGGGGCCGTGGCGCGCCAGCACGGGGTGCCCGCCAGCCTGCATGGCACGGGCGGTGCGTGGATGGTGGTTGCGGCCGATGCGGATCCCGGGCCGCTCGCGCTCGCCGTGCGATATTCACTCGACCGCAAGGTGTGCAACACGCTGAACGTGTGCTGCCTGGTTCGTGCAGGCGCCGAGCAGCTTGCTCCGGTGGTGCTCGCAGCCGGCCGGGCAGCTGCGGAGGCACGAGGCGCCCATCTCGTGGTGCACGCCACGCCCTCGGCACTCGCGCTGGCAGGTGAGGACGCGGTCGAGCAGGGCGTCGACAGCCTCGGCACCGAGTGGGAGTGGGAGGTCGACCCAGAGCTCACCCTCGTCGTGGTCGACGACGTCGCTGCGGGCGTCGAGTTGTTCAATCGGTACAGCCCGAGGTTCGCTGTCTCTCTCATCGGTGGCAGCCCTGACGACCAGCAACGGTTCTACGACAGCGTCGATGCCCCGTTCGTGGGCGACGGTTTCACCCGCTGGGTCGACGGCCAGTTCGCCTTCGATCAACCGGAGCTGGGGCTGTCGAACTGGCAGGCGGGTCGGCTGTTCGCCCGCGGTGGCGTGCTGTCGGGCGATTCCGTGCACACGGTGCGCACCCGGGCGCACGTGCACGACCACCACCTCCACCGCTGAGGGCGTGTGCCGACGGCTGACGCGGCCGGCACACGACTGTTCAGTACCCTCAACGGCATGGCTCGTCGTCGCACGCTCATTGTGACGCGGATGGCGCTGATGGCGCTCATGGGGCTCGTGGCGATGTCGGTACCCGGCGCCTGCAGCACCGACCTCGACAGCGGTGTGACCGCGCAGCGATCAACGCGCGCCGAAGCAGGCCCCGCGGTCTCGCTGCCCGACACCGGTACGACCGGTCCGACCGTCGACGACCCGCCGCCCGCCACGACCGATGAGCCGTCCATCACCGACCCGGCCGTTGCGCCCACGACGACCGACGGCCCCGCTCCACCCACGAGTGACGGGGCCTCCGACACCGGTGACGGCGTCGGTGACGTGCTCTATCCGGCCCTCGGCAACCCTGGCGTGGACGTGCGGAACTACGTCGTGGACATCTCATACGACCGTGCTGTCGGTGTGGTGGAGGGGACAGTGACGCTCGACATCGTCTTCACCGAAGCCCGCGAGGACTTCACCCTCGATTCGATCGGGCCCGAGGTGAGCCGCGTGACGATCGACGGCGCGGATGTCGACTTCGAGCTCGACGAGCCCGAGCTGCGGATCACGCCTGAGGAATCGATCGTCGCGGGTGACGAGCACGAGGTGCTCGTCGAGTACGTCGCCGATCCGGAGCGGGCCTCGTCGCTGTCGGGTCTGCCGTCCGGATGGTTCACCACCGCCGGCGGCTCGTACGTGCTGAACGAGCCCGACGGTGCGCGGACCTGGCTGCCTTCGAACGACCACCCGAGTGACAAGGCCACGTGGACCTTTCGCATCACCGTCCCCGACGGCGTCACCGCAGTGGCCAACGGCCGGCTCGTGAGCACCACACCCGGCGACCGCGGCACGACGTGGGAGTGGCGCGAGGCCGATCCGATGCCGACATATCTGATCCTGGCGGTGACCGGCGACTACGAGATCGTCGAGTCACAGACCACCTCGGGCATCCCGCTCGTCAGCGTGGTGCTCCGTGACGACCTGACGCAGATGCGACCCTTCCTCGACGGCATGGATGAGCTGATGGCGTTCCTCGAGCAGCAGTTCGGTCCCTACCCCTTGGATCGGTACGGGCTGGCCATCGCCGACAGCTTCGGCGGCCTGGCGATGGAGACGCAGGGTCGTTCGCTGTTCTCTCGTGACGACCTTCGCGACCCGGACGGCTTCTTCGAGCAACTCCTGCTCAGCCACGAACTCGCTCACCAGTGGTTCGGCAATGCTGTCTCGCCTGCGGTGTGGGGCGACATCTGGTTGAACGAGAGCTTCGCCTCGTACGCGCAGTGGATGTGGCTCGAACACATCGGCCTCACGACGGTGGCCAGGGAAGCCGACCTCGCACTTCAGAATCGTCAGGCCGGCCGGGGCGACCCAACCGGTTCCCCGCCCGCACGGGATCTGTTCGGCTACAACAGCTACGAAGGCGGAGCGGTCGTGCTGCATGCACTCAGGCTCACCGTCGGCGACGACGCGTTCTTCGAACTGTTGCGCCGTTGGGTCGCGGAGAACGAAGGCACCTCGCGCACGACGGGAGCGTTCATCGCGCTCGCCGAGGAAGTGTCGGGCGCACAGCTCGATGACGTGTTCGACGTGTGGCTGTTCGCCGATCCGCCGCCGACGACGTTCCCGCCCGCCGGCTGAGGGTGGCGCGCCGCCACGGTCGGCTCACTCGTCAGTGCCCGAGCGCTCGGTCGAGGATCTTGCTGCGCCACTTCTCCGGTCGCCGGTGTTTGGCCTCGTAGGCGTCGGCGCCGACCGGCAGCTTGACCATTGCGTTGATGCCCAACCACCGCAAGGGCTCGGGCTCCCACGACCGTGAACGGTGGTTCACCCACGCCAGGTCGGTCAGGTCGGTCGTGTCGCCGCTGATCAGGTCGCACAGGGTGCGTCCGGCAAGGTTCGTGGTGCCGACGCCGTCACCCACGTAGCCACCCGCCCAGGCGAGGCCTGTGGCACGGTCGTGACCCACCGAGCAGTACCAGTCGCGCGGCACTCCCACCGGTCCGCCCCAGCGATGGGTGATCGTCGCACCGGCGATCGCCGGGAAGATCTCGACGAGTGTGCGGTGGATGTCGTCGTGGACGCGGGCGTTCCGGTCGTACTCGGGCTTGACCGACGAGCCGAAGTGGTAGGGGGCGCCGCGCCCTCCGAAGGCGATGCGGTCGTCAGCGGTGCGTTGGCCGTAGATGACCAGTCGCCGACCATCGGAGAAGGTCTCCCGACGCCGCAGTCCCACCTCGGACCAGAACGACGTGGGCAACGGCTCCGTTGCGATCATCAGCGAGTAGATCGGGATCACTCGGCGCGCCTGGCCGGGCAGCATCGGGGTGAAGCCCTCGGTGGCACGCACGATGTGGTCGGCGCGGATCACACCCCGATCGGTCACAAGGCGGCGCGGGTGGATCGCGAGCACCTTGGTCTGCTCGTGGATCGTCACACCGCTCGCCTCGACCGCGCGGGCGAGACCGCGTACGAGCCGAGCCGGGTGGATGGCCGCGCAGTGTGGCGTGTAGACGCCGCCTTCGGCGTCGGTGAGCTGGACCAACGACTGAGCTTCGTCGCGGTCGAGCCAACGCAGGTCATCCTCGCCGAATCCGTAGGAGCGATACGCAGCGACCTCGGCCTGCATGCGGTCGATGTGGGCCGGGTTGCGTGCAGCCCTGAACGTTCCGCCTTTCGCGAAGTGGCAGTCGATGCCTTCTCTGGCGGCCACGACGCCGACTTCGTCGACCGTGGCATTCATGGCACGCTGCAGCCGGCTGGCGCCGTCCTTGCCGTGCGTGGCGGCCATCGCGTCGAACCCCATCGGCAGCAGCGCCGAGCACCAGCCGCCGTTGCGGCCGCTGGCGCCGAAGCCGGCAACCTGTGACTCCACGATGGCGATGCGCATGTCGGGATTGCGTCGCTTCAGGTAGTAGGCGGTCCACAGGCCGGTGTAGCCGGCGCCGACGATCGCCACGTCGACGTCGGTGTCGCCCGGGAGGGCAGCCCGGGGCGTCAGGTGATCATCGGAGGGCAGCGTGTCGTGCCACAGGGACAGGTCGCGGAGGCTCATCGCGCGCCGACAGTACCGCCGGTAGCCTCGGCCCATGTATCCATCCGGGGTGCAACCACCGGTGTCACCACCGCCTGCGATCCATCCGGCCGGGTGGTACGAGGATCCTCGGTTCCCCGACCTCGTTCGGTACTGGGACGGGAGTGGTTGGACATCGTGGGTGGCCGCACGTCCGAAGCCACCGGCCCCGCCGCACCCAACCATTCCGCTCGGTGCCGGTGTGGGCGCGCTGCTCACGATCCTTGCGTCGCTCATAGCCAGCCGGTACGTCATCGATGCGCTGTCGCACCAGCAGTGGCCCATCGCCGTCTACGTGGTCATCGCCGGCCTCATCGGCTACGGCCCGGTGCTCGCGTTCTGCTGGTGGGCCAGTCACCGCTGGGGCCGCAAATCGCTGCGTGCCGACAGCGGCCTCTTCGCGAAGTGGGCCGACGCGGGCTGGGGGCCGGTCACGTGGCTGAGTTGCCTGACCGCTCAGATCCTGCTCGGCATCTTCGTGGTGGCCACGGGCATCCCGTTCAGCAGCAACACCGAGGGCATCGACAGCGTCGGCGGCGAGCGCGGCTACGTGATCGCGACACTCGTGCTCGCGGTCGTCGCTGCGCCGCTCGTGGAGGAGATGGTGTTCCGTGGGCTGGTGCTGCGGTCGTTCCTTGCGGCGATGCACCCGGTCGCCGCAATCGGGCTGCAGGGCGTCCTGTTCGGATTTGCCCACTTCGACCCTGTGCGCGGCACCGGCAACATCGGGCTGATCGTCGTCCTCGGTGGGGTCGGCATCGTGTTGGGCGGTGCCGCGTACTTCTTCCGACGAATCGCACCCACGATCATCGCCCACGCGATCATCAATGCGATCGCGATGACCATCGCTCTCACCGGATGGGGTCCCGCCTGATCAGCTGCTCCTGATCAGATGTTCCTGATCGCTCACTTCTTGATCAGCAGGTTGTCGATCAGTCGTACCTCGCCGAACCACGCAGCGATCAGGAGCAGTGCAGCGCCGTTCACCTCATCGACCGGGTCGAGCGTGTCGGGGTCGACGAGCGCCACGTGCTCCAACTGTGCCAGCGGCTCGGCTGCAACGATGGACGAAGTGGCGGCGACCAGTGCTGCAGCATCTCTCACGCCGTTGCGCAGGAGTGACTCGGCGGCACGCAGCCCTCGTGACAGACAGACAGCGGCGGCGCGTTGATCGGGATCGAGCCGCCGATTGCGACTACTCATCGCCACACCATCGGGTTCCCGGACGGTTGGCAATCCGATGACGTCGATGCCGAGGTCGAGATCGATCGTCATCCGTCGGATGATCGCCAACTGCTGGGCGTCTTTCTGACCGAACACCGCGACGTGGGGTCGGACTGCGGCGAACAGCTTCGCGACGACGGTTGTGACGCCGCGGAAGTGGCCGGGGCGGTGCTCGCCCTCCAGCCGTTCGGCGAGCGGTCCGGGCTCGACATGGGTCTGGAAGCCCGGCGGATACATCGCTGCGCCTGTCGGTGCGTAGACGGCATCCACGCCCGCCGCAGCGCAGGCGTCGAGGTCGTCGTCGACAGGACGTGGGTAGCGGTCGAAGTCGGCGCGCACGTTGAACTGCAGCGGGTTGACGAACACGGAGACCACGACCACGTCGCTGTGCAGCCGCGCCTCGTCGACGAGTGCGAGGTGGCCCTCGTGGAGTGCCCCCATGGTGGGGACGAAGCCCACGCGGCGCCCTGCGAGACGGTGCCCATCCGACCAGGCACGCATCGCCGCCGGTGTATCGATCAGCTCAGGCCGCAGCACGCCCGGCAACCTACTGGCGTGCTGGCAGCGCTCCCAAGGCACGGCACACGCAACGCACACTCATCGCGTGCCGTCGACGACGACGTCTGCTCGCTCGCGCGTCGGGTCGCGCAGGTAGTGCGCATCCTCCTGCGCCATCCAGACCCCCCAGTCCGCGAGTGCCTCTTCGCCATCGCGTTCGACGGCGCGAGCGAGACGCACCTCTCGTGGTGTCTCGATCCAGATCACGAAGCTCAGTCGGTCGGCCCACTCGACCCGACCTGACGACACGCCCTCGATGATGACGATCTGTCCAGGCTCGACCGTGTTCCATTCAGCGAGCGACTCCGTCGGCCAGTCGTAGCGTTGGTAGCAAGCCGGTTGTCCGATCGTGAGCGGGGCGATCACCTGTTCCAGCAGGCGCGGCCACCAGTCGATCGGGATGTCGGCCGAGGCGAAGTCATCGGTGTGCACCACCGGTGCGCCATCCAACGCGAAGGACAGCTTCGCCGCGAGCGTCGACTTCCCCGCTCCGCCAGGCCCATCGATCGCGACCAGTCGGGCGAGACCGGGCAGCCCACCGATGCGTTCTGCCAGCAGCGTGACATCCATGGAGCGCATCCTCGCGAAGTTTGCACGGGGCACGTGCACCCCTGGGTGCCCGACGCGGTCAGGAGCGCATCGGCCTGGCTCGCACAGTGGACTTCTTGCGAGGTGACGAGGAGAGTCCGACTTGGTTGCATCGCCTTGGTGGCAAGCGGTCCTCGCGCCGTCGGCATCATTGCACACATCTTTGATGCATGATTCGATAGCATGACACCAATGGCTCGGACCACGATCGACATCGACGACAGAACGCTCGCGCTCGCCGCCAAAGAACTCGGCACGTCGAGCAAGATCGACACGGTCAATGCCGCGTTGGCGTTCGTCGCCAACCGTCGCCGACTTGCTGAGGCGTTCGCTGATCCGTTGATGTGGGGGAGCCCCGACCTGGCCGACCCGAAGGTGCGGTCCGAGGCGCGGCGTTGATCCCTCCGGGACTGTTCCTGGCCGACACCAGCGCCGCCGCCAGGGTGTCGTCACCCGAGGTCTTCGATGAACTCGCCCGCCTGGGTCGCCTCGGCCTGCTCGCAACGTGCGCCATGGTCGACCTCGAAGTCCTCTTCTCAGCACGGACGCCAGGCGAGTACCGATCGATCGCCACCCGGCGTAGCGAGGGGCTCACCGACCTCCCCCTCACTCCCGAGATCGGCGCCCGTGCACGTGCAGTCCAGTTCCAGCTCTCGAAGTCCAGCCAACATCGGTCCGCTGGCGTGATCGATCTGCTCACTGCGGCAACGGCAGAGCACTACGGCGCCACAGTGCTGCACTACGACGCCGACTTCGACCACATCGCGAACGTCACCCGCCAGGCAACCCGGTGGATCGTGCCCCGTGGCTCGGTGAGCTGACGGGCGTTCGCGGTGTCACCGACCGTGCCGCTCATGCGGTGCGCGGCGGCGCTCCGCTCCTGACATCACAACATCTTCAACGTCCGACAAGCACCGATCAATACACCGGGATCGATGCTGATCCGGGGAGGCAACCCGATTCCGATTCGATCGCCTGATCGCCGATCGGCCGGTCACGTTTTCGAGAGGAGCCCTCCGATGATGGCGGACTTTCCTTCGGTGTAGGCGTCTCGGTCGTCGCCGACCTGCTCGCGCAGCCGTTGCTTGACCGCTTCGTAGGTGTCTCGTGCGTCGGCGCTGTGGCGCAGCAGATCTCGCAGCTGGAGGTAGTCCTGCCACTGTCGACTCTCGTGGTCGACGATGTGCAGGCAAGCGACGCGAAGCCCTGGCGATGCCTCGAGAAGGAACACATGCCCGCCGTGGTCTCCGGCGTCGCCCCGATACATCCGGCCAGTGTGTTCGAGAGTGGCTCGAACCGGTGTGAGCTCGTGTCCGACTGCGAAGCCAGCCTCGAGGAGGTCGTCCATCCAGCCATCATGCCCGGCTGAAAGCCGACGACCGCCGGTGTGAGCCGATGGCGTGTCGGGGGAGTCCATCGGTCCCACGAGCATGTGCTATCCGAGAGTCGAGATGGGGAGAGCGATACGACGACCGGTCAGCGTCACTTCGGCTGACAGATCGAGCAGTAGTAGCACGGCCTCCCGGCCAACTCGACCGACCCGATCGGCGTTGCGCAACGAAGACAACGGTCGCGCTTGTATGCATACGTCGCTTCGCCGCGTCGGATCCGGCGGCCCTTCGGCAGGTCCAGTTCACCACGGTCGACGGTGATGATCCGGTTGTCCTTCACGCCCTGCTTGAGCATCGAGACGGTCGTCGACCACAGCGCCTCCAACTCGGCCTGATCGAGGTCGCGTCCGGGCCGTGATGGGTGGATGCCGCTGACGAAGAGCGCCTCTGCTCGATACACGTTGCCGACCCCGCAGATGACCGACTGATCGAGCAACAACGCACCGATCGGTTGTTTGCTCTTCATGATCCGGTCGAACGCGAGCTGAGGCTTGGCGTCGCGACGGAGTGGATCCGGCCCGAGGCGACGAAGGATTGCGTCGCGATCGCTCTCGTCGCCGATGGAGCAGTCGGTGGGACCAGCGAGGTCGATCGTGACATCCTCGGCCTGGAGGCGCATGCGCACCATGCCCTTCGGCGCCAGGGCCGCACCGGTCTCGTGGCGAGCAGCGCGGAACTTGCCGAAGAGGCCGAGGTGGACATGAGTGAGAAGTCCGTTGCCCCACTCGTACCAAAGATGCTTTCCGTGGGCGCTGACGGCATCGAGTCGTTGTCCATCGACCAGCACGGAGCCGGTGAAGCGCCCCTGCGGTGACGACACCGAGATGTGCTTGCCCTGGAGGAGCTTCGAGTGGTCGAGCGCGATGCGGTGGATCGTGTGGCCTTCGGGCATCGTCGCGACGGTAGGGGAGGAGCTGGCGCCGTGCGTGATCAGCCGGCGAAGGTCACGTGGGTGGTGAGGTGTCTTCGGGTGTGTACGTCCAGTCGGGTCGCTTGCGCCAGAACGACTGGTCATAGACGGCTCGGCCATCGGTGAGGTCGACCAACTTCGGGATCGGTAGCTGTCGCGGG
Organism: uncultured Acidimicrobiaceae bacterium; assembly: GCA_963791635.1. Lineage (GTDB taxonomy): Bacteria > Actinomycetota > Acidimicrobiia > Acidimicrobiales > Ilumatobacteraceae > VFMC01. Next base: position 1,240,862 of record CAWBTC010000005.1, on the reverse strand, counting down.
CGCGGACACCCGTGCAGCTCGATGTGCTCGGTGAACTCCTCGGGGAACGCGCGCAGAATGCTGGTCACCATGACCTGTTCTTCGACCGGGAGGTAGCAACGGTTGCCATCGGTGACGTGCTCCAACCACCCGACGATCGCCCTGAGATCGTGGTCGTCACCGGCGCCAGTCTCGAGCCGCTCCAGGTGCTCGGTGATCGCACTCGACCCGAGTTTGCACGGAGGGCACTGACCGCACGATTCGATGGAAAGGAACCGCGAGAAGAGGTAAGCCACGTCGACCATGCAGGCGGTGTCGTCGTAGACGATGAACCCGGCTGAACCCATCCCGCTGCCGACCGCCTGGAACCCCTCGAAGCTGACTGGCACATCGAGATCAGCGGCCACCACCACTGCGTTCGCCACTCCAGAAAAGACGGCCTTCACCTGTCGGCCTGGCGCCACACCACTGCCCACTGCGTCGATGACGGCCCGCAGCGGTGTCCCCATTTCGACCTCGCCGACGTCGGGCGCGATGACGTCGCCGACAACGGTGGTGACGATGGTGCCAGGGGACGCGGGGGTTCCGATCGAACGGAACCACGTTGCGCCCCTCGCAAGGATGTGCGGGACGTTCGAGAGCGTTTCGACGTTGTTGACCAGCGTCGGGTTGGAGCCCGAATCGGCCACCTCTCCCGTCCGGCGGTCATGAGACTGCCAACCAAGTTGCGGTGCAGTCGCGAACAGCCCGTGGAGGTGAGGCGGCAGCCATCGCGGCAACGGCTCATTCCCCTCGATCACTTCGAGCATCGCCTTCTCCTCGCCGAACAGGTACTCCTCGGGGCCCGCCACGACGGTGACCGTGCAGTCGGTGCAGATGCCCGCCGCCTGGAACTCCTGCACGGCACGGGTGACACCGGCGATCTCGCGTTCGAAGCTGGCCTTCAAGCAGATGAACGCCTCGTCGGCTCCCACCGCGAACGCTGCGATCACAAGGCCCTCGACGAGTTGATATGGGTTGGCACGCAGCAGGGCCCGATCCTTGAAGGTGCCCGGCTCGCCCTCGGCACCGTTGCACACGAGATACCGCCGACCACCGGTCTGCGCGGCAATACCGGCCCACTTCTGACCAGTGAGAAACCCGCCTCCCCCTCGACCACGCAAACCCGACCGAAGCACTTCGTCGATCGTTGCTGCCGGCCCGAGATCGTGGGCACGCCGCACGCCCCGACCCCCGGCGTCGGTCGCCAGGTAGACGTCCAACGATGTGATCGGCTCGGTGGGCAACAAGAACGTGGTCACATCGCCGTCCACATTTCGACGCTCGGGCCGGCATGCTCAGGAGTCGAAGAACTCATCGCGCTCACGCACCTACCGTATCGAGCAACGCGACACCGACAGGACGACCTGATCACGTAGACGGCGAACAGCCCGGCAAACCGCGTGTCGCGGCCGGTCCACGAAGCCCTCTGCGGTCAAGAGCGCCACAGCGGATTCCGACCGATCCGGTCACCCGGGAGTCAGGCCTGACCGGCTGCGGTACCCCGGAAGAGCTCGTCGATGCGGAGCGTGTGGGTGGGCGTGCCCGCAGCGTCGCAAGCCCATCGGCTGGCAGGACATCGGGATCTGCGTTGTTCGTTGCGTGGAGCCGTGGGTCGGGCGAGACTCCGGTGATGAGCGATGCCGCCTCCACGGATCTGGCAACCTTGTCGTCCCGACTCGAGATCGCGAGCAGCCACGCGACGGCGAACATCCCGATCGCTCACCCAGACGACACGGCGGGCACCGTCCGCGAACGGCTCATCGGGCAGAGCTTCGACACGGTCGCTGACATCGCTGTCTGCGTCGGCGGGCGCCTCGTGGGCATCGTCGGGATCGAGCGCCTGCTCTCCGCTGCGCCGGACACCGCGGTCGATCGGCTGATGGACCACGACCCACCAGTCGTCGCACCGAACACTGACCAGGAGATCGCGGCGTGGGTCATGCTCGAACACGGTGAGGGAAGCCTCGCCGTCGTCGACAATGACGGCATGTTCCTCGGGCTCATTGCGCCCCAGAAGATGCTGGCGGTGTTGATGCAGGAACACGAAGAGGACCTTTCGCGGTTCTCCGGCATGCTCGCCACCGGCAACTCGGCCCGGACCGCCAGCGAGGAGCGGGTTGCCCGTCGCCTTGTCCACCGACTGCCATGGCTCGCGATCGGGCTGTTCGGAGCGATGATCTCAGCCTGGCTCGTCGGCTCTTCGGAAGCGCAACTCGCCCGAACAGTGCAGCTTTCCTTCTTCCTGCCTGCGATCGTCTACATGGCCGACGCTGTTGGCAGCCAGACCGAGACCCTGGCTGTCCGGGGCCTGTCCGTCGGAGTGCCGATCCGGCGCTTCGTCGCCAAGGAGATGATTGCCGGGGCGCTGATCGGCTGTGTCGTTGCTGCGCTGTTCTTCCCGTTCTGCCTCGTCGTCGTCGACGACGTCTCCGTGGCCGTCACCGTCTCGATTGCGCTGTTCGCCAGTTGCGGAGTTGCCAGCGCCGTCGCCCTGCTCCTGCCCTGGCTTCTCAATCGCCTCCACAAGGATCCCGCGTTCGGAGCCGGGCCACTTGCCACGGTCGTGCAGGACCTGCTGTCCATCGCCATCTACCTCGCCCTCGCATCCGCCATCGTCACCTGAGCGCCTGACGACTCCACACCCGATCGGATGCATCCCCCTGTCGGCCGCATTCGCCGGGTCGGCGCGAGGAGCGGGACTCGGCCGGGGCGATGGGGTGCTGTGCTCGTGTCCTGAGTACTAGCCGGGGATCGCAGATGGGCACACGTCGCGGTAGGCGGGCGGGCCGCCGGGAACTGAGCGTGCCTCGAGGATCGCTCGAGTGCAGGCAATCGCGAAGCAGGTGGCGCCGGCTTCGAAGACGGCGTTCAGCTCCACGGCTCGTGACCTCGCGGCCACTGCGTCGGTGGGACCTGGTGCTTCCGAACCGGTCGAGAGCGCGAACACGGTGTCGCCGTCGAAAAGGGTGTGCGACGGCCGAATCGCTCGCGCCATGCCATCGTGGGCGACGCCCGCCATCTTCGAGCACTCTGCCTTGCTCAGCGCCAACGACGTGGCGACCACGCCGATCGTGGTGTTCAGCGGAGCACGGACGGCCTCGAGTCGAGCGGCCAGGGCTGACCGATCGGCTGCCGTCGGCCGGCGAAGGCGATGGCCGGAGGCGATCCACGGCAGACCCGTCGACGGGTCGATCACGGAACCGACGGAGTTCACGACCGCGAGGGCTCCGACGACGACCCCGTTCGTGAGCGTGACGCTGGCCGTGCCGACGCCACCCTGCAGCGAGCCGGCGACGGCACCGGTGCCGGCGCCGACCGCACCCTCGCCGACCGACGACCGTGCCACGCGCACAGCACGAACACCGAACGAGGCATCGGGTCGATTGGCGAACACACCGCCACGACCGAGGTCGTAGATCACCGCTGCCGGCACGATCGGGACCACGCCTGACATCTGCTCGGTCCCGACCGGGAAACCGATCCCGCGTCGTTCCAACTCGGCCATCACGCCGGCCACCGCAACAAGTCCGTACGCGCTGCCCCCGGTGAGGCACACGGCGTGCACGTGCTGGACGAGGTTCTCAGGGCGCAACAGGTCGGTCTCATGCGTTCCGGGTCCACCGCCGCGCACATCGACACCGCCAACAGCTCCTCGCGTTGTCAGCACCACGGTGGTGCCCGTTCGCCACCCGCGCGAACGAGCGGTCACCTGCCCGACGCGCAGGCCGGGCACGTCCGTGAGCGAGCCGTCGGAAGAGGTGGAACGTCGTGCCATCCGTCGCCACCGTAGGTGATCTCTTCAAGTTGGGACCATGCTCGACACGATGTGCACGACTCACGATGAGAGATGAGGTCGCCACCGCCACTCATCTCTCATCGCGAACGGGGTTGTTGGGGTCAACGTGATCGTTGGCGGGCGAGGGCGAAGATGGTTTCGTCTCCGGTCCTCCACCGCACGGTCAACCGACACTCGGCGATGCGCCAACCGTGGGCCGTTCGCACACATCGGTTCGTGTAGTGACCGCCGAGCAGACACCAAGCCGCCTCGGTGGCTCCGCCCGAAGCTGGACATCGACTCCGCGTCGAACCAGTGCTGGGCCTGGAGTTCGTTCACGCCCACGATCGTGTCGTCGTCCACCCGCTGCAGTCGATGATTCGACATCAGGTGCTGCGTGGCATCGAAGTTGCCGTTCACGCTGCGCACGGCCTGCACCCAGTCGTCGGCCGGCATGGCTGCAGCGGGGCGGCCGCTCCACGACGAGAAGTCGAACTCGCAGACGTCGGTGAAGATGCTGCGGTACAGCGACCAGTCGCGCTGGTCGATGCCGGCCGCATAGGCGTACGACAGATCGACGATCGCCTGGCGCTCGCGCCCGTCGATGGTCGGATCGCTGATCATGACCACAGCTCCCTGATGTCGGCCTCGGGATCGGTCACCATCGGGCTGGTCACATCGAACACTCGCGTCGAGCGATGCTCGGTCTCGTAGCGGTCCCATCCGGGGTCGCCAGAGCGAGCGAGGCGAAGCAAGGCGTCGCTGTACGCGTCGGCCACCGGGACGCGGTCGGCGCCCTCGCCCGTGAACTGGGCAACGCCCTTGCGGTCGAGGTTGTGGAACACGAACGGGATGTCCATTGCGTGGCACGAACCGAGTCGGCCATGGAACGCTGGGGAGGACCACGTGAACCAATACATCCACGACGGGGTGCCGGCTCTGAGACGTGACTCCGCAAGCTTGCGGGCCGGCACACGGAACGCCTCGTCGGTCTGCACAGCACTCGCCAACTGCACCGGTGACGCGCCGGGGCGCGCCGCGACGTAGCGCTTCCGCGCCACGTCCGCTCTTGCACCGAATCGTTCGTGCAGCAGGGTGGACAGTCGCTCGTCGTCGAAGTCGGAGAACGACGGGTTGAACGTCGTGAACAGCTGCATCTCGTCGCGGGTGGTGCCGATCACCAACTGGCCCGGGTGCCGGGCCGCGGCGTCGAGGATCGGCTCGGGCACGAACTCGCCGTCGTCGCACGGGGAGAAGTCGGTGAGCCCTGCGCCGGCGTGACGGCGGAGCATGTCGCCCTGTGCCTCGAGGAGCCGTTCGATCGGGGCGTTGCGGAGGTCATCGAGCGACTCGGCGCCCGCGGTGCCGAGGTACTCGGCGAGGGCCTCATCGGCTCGTTCTCCGCTGCGCAGTTGGCCGATCGACGGGCTCATCGCAAACGCTCGATGGAACAGCCCGACGGCCGCCGGCACGGCCATCAGTGCGATCAGGCTCGAACCTCCTGCGGACTCGCCGGCGAGCGTGACGTTGCCCGGATCGCCGCCGAAGGCTGCGATCTGAGCCTGGACCCACTGGAGCGCCACGATCTGGTCGCGCAGACCGGCATTGGTCCGACCGCTGAAGCCGAGCGCCCCGAGCCGGTAGTTGATCGTCACCACCACCACGTCACCTCGGCGGGCGAGCTGCGACCCGTCGTACCACGGCATCGATCCGGTGCCGGTGGTGAATGCACCACCGTGCACCCACACGATCACGGGTCGGTGCGCGTCGTCGCACCCGGGACTGAACACGCTGAGGCGGAGGCAATCCTCGTCGGCCGGAAGGCTCGACCCGCCGAGTGCCTGCTCGAGCATCCCGAACAGCTGTGGGCACTGTGGACCGTAGACGGTCGCGTCGAGCTCGCCGTCCCAGCCTGTGACCGCAACCGGGGGCTCGAAGCGGGCGGCCGTCGCATACCGGATGCCCTTGAACACGTTGATGCCGTCGCGGGCGAGGCCTCTCATCGGCCCGTACGGCGTGGAGATCTGAGTCACGGGTCGAACGTAGTCGGGGCGCGCCTCGCTAGTGTCACCGCCCGTGACGCGGCGACACGACCTCGCAGGAGTCGCCATCCGCCGGGCGTGGGAAACCATCGGGCGCTGGGGCGCGATCGGACCGAACAGCTCCACCGGCCGGAGCTTCGGCAAGTTCGGCCAGGGCAGCATCATCTGCTTCCCCACGAACACGATCTTCAACCAGCGCTACATCCACATCGGTGAGGGGACGATGATCGGGCCGCAGAGCACGCTGTCGGCCGGCATGGTGCCGGGCCAGGCGTGCGTCAGCGATCCGGTCGTGCGCATCGGTGACCGGTGCCTGATCGGAAAGGGAAGCGGCATCGTCGGCCACTTCTCGATCGAGATCGGCGACGATGTGTGGACCGGTCATCACGTGTACATCACCGACCAGAACCACGGCTACGAGGACGTGACCCTGCCGATCTCACACCAGACCATGCCCGAGCGGCCGGTGTCGGTGGGCAACGGGTCGTGGATCGGCCACGGGAGCGTGATCCTGCCGGGAGCACAGATCGGCGAACATGTCACCATCGGTGCGAACTCAGTGGTGACCGGAGTGATCCCGTCGTTCTCGGTTGCCGCTGGAAACCCTGCGAAGGTGATCCGCCGCTACGTGCCCGGTGAAGGCTGGCAGCGAGCCTGATCATCGCCCTCGTCCCGCACGCGCCTGGAACGAGGCAAGGGGGTCAGAGCGCGTCGCCGCCCAGTTCGCCCGGGGGAGCGCAGCGCTTCATCCGGTTCGCGGTGGTGAAGTCGAGGAGGATGTTGGTCACCGGGCCCCCGTCGATCTTGGTCTCGAGGTACGGACCGAGCTCGAAGTTGCGCAGCCGCCCGGTGTAGGCCCGACGGTCGCTGATCAGCACCTCGTAGAAGCCCCGGTACTCGGCGGCGATCTTCTGGTCACGCTCGCTGACGGGCAACACGGCGAACACGTCTGCCAGCTCGGCCTCGAGGATGTCGGTTGCCCGATCGACCACGTCGGCGCGCTCGAGCATCTGCTCGTTGGTCGGGTTCGCGATGTAGCCGGAGTCCATGTCGACCAACTCGAGGCGCTGCTGTTCGTAGCCTTCGCAGATCTCCTGCGCTCGCTCCGTCCAGGCCTCGTCGTCGAGCACGTACAACCCTTGCTTCTTCGCGAAACCGAACGCGTAGACCCACATCGCGACGATCAACACGACGACGAGGGTGAGACCCACGCGTGCCACGATTGCCCCCGTCGTACGGCGGGGTGTCTGGGTTGGGTGACCGGGGTCGGGCGCTGTGTCGGTGACCGTCATGACGGTTCCTTCGCCGGCGTCGACGGCGTCGCCGGCGTCGTCGTGGCTGGCGGGGCTGGCCGGTAGCAGACGAGCAGTTGTGCGACCGCACCACCGACACCGATCACCCCAGCGATGGCCGAACCCCACCAGCCCGACCATTCGATGTCGAAGGCGTGATCGAGCGAGTAGCGACCCGGGCCGACGGTGGCGATCACCCAGGCGGTGACGGCGATCGACGCGCAGTACTCCCACCCTTGGTTCGGCTTGAAGATGAAGAACCCCACCTTCCAGTGTGCGACAACGATCGCGACGATCATCACCGCGACCATCCCGGCGGCCGCGAGCGGTGTGATCAGGCCCAGTGCCAACAGCACACCGGCGCCCATCTCGGTCGCTGCCGCCAGGCGGGCCTGCACGCCGGGCCACTTGAACCCGATGGAACTGAACCACCCGATGGTGCCGGCGATGCCGCTCGCGACCTTGTTGTAGCCGTGGTAGGCGAGGAACAGCCCGAAGATCACCCTGAGGACCAGGAGTGCGACGTCGAACTGGGTGCCGAGGCCGGCGGAGGCATTCACGGGCCACACGCTATGGGCGAAATCGAGCCGATGCCCGACCAGGCGGCGGTGGTAGACATGTCGCACATGTCCCAACCTGCCGACCTCGCCGCGCCCGCACGCGAGCCGACCGACGTCACGGGCAACTTCCGCGCGGCCTCGCACCTCCTGCGTCAGCTGCTCAAGGGTCACAAGCGGCTGTTCTTCACCGCCGTGGCCGGTGCTTCGGTGTTCGCAGCGTGCACGGTGCTGTCGGCCGAGATCGTGGGACGCGTCACCGACCAGGTGATCCGTCCGCGCTTCGAGACGGGCTCGGTCGGCACCGGCACGGTCGCAGCCGTGCTCGGATCGCTGATCCTGGTGGGCATCGTGCGCGGTGCGGGCGTGGTGGTGCGTCGCGTCTGGGCGGGCCGCACCGGTTGGCGCATTGCGGAGAAGCTCACCGGCGATGTCATCGATCGAGTGGTGGCCCAGCCCGCCCCGTGGCATCGCCGCCAGAGCACGGGCGACCTGATCACTCGTGCGGGTGTCGACACCGAGGCGGCCACCGCGGTGCTGCAACCGTTGCCGTTCGCGAGCAGCGTCGTGGTGATGCTGCTGCTGTCGGCAGTCTGGCTGGTGCTGACCGACCCCGTGCTCGGCCTCGCGGCGGTGCTCGTGTTCCCTGCGATGCTCGGCCTCAACGTCTACTACCAACGCCACGTCGACCGGTACTTCGATGCAGCCCAGGTGGAGCTCGGCAAGCTCAGCTCAGCCGTACACGAGAGCTTCGACGGCGTGCATGTGGTGAAGGCCTTCGGTGCCGAGCGGCGCGAGACGGAACGCCTCGCGGTGATCGCATCCCGGCTCCGCCACGCCCGCATCGAGACGGTGCGCATCCGCAGCGCCTTCGAGGCCTTGTTGGATGGTGTGCCGAACATCGTCAACGTCGGGCTGCTCATCGGCGGCGCCCACCGGGTGCGCGCCGGCGCGCTCACCGTCGGCGAGCTGACGAGCTTCATCTACCTGTTCACCCTGATGGTGTTCCCCCTGCGGATCATCGGCTACGCGTTCAGCGAGTTGCCACGCTCGCAGGCAGGCTGGGCGCGACTTCGCCAGCTGCTCGACGAACCGATCGAGGCAGATCCCGCCGCCAAGCTCCATCGTCGGGTCGGCAACGCCGTCGATGTCGAGGGTCTGGTGGTGAGCCATGACGGCGAGCGCGACGTGCTGCAAGGCGTGGACGCGCACGTCGACGCCGGCCGCACCGTCGCGGTGGTGGGATCGACCGGCGCAGGCAAGACCACGCTCGTCCATGCGATCGCCGGTCTGGTCGGCACCTCCGCCGGAACGATCACGGTGCCCGACGGATTCACGGCGGTGGTCTTCCAAGAGCCCTTCCTGTTCGCCGGTTCGGTGCGCGACAACGTGACGCTCGGCGCGCCCATCGACGACGATGCCGTCCGTGCCGCGCTCGTGACGGCCGAGGCTGCGTTCGTCGACGAGCTCCCCGAGGGGCTCGACACGATCGTCGGCGAGCGGGGCGTGGGCCTGTCAGGTGGTCAACGGCAACGCATCGCGCTCGCCCGGGCACTCGTCCGTCGACCCGACCTACTGCTGCTCGACGACACGACCTCCGCGCTCGACCCGTCCACCGAGGCCAGGGTGCTGGCGAACCTGCGGGCCACGTTGCACGACACGACGGTGATCGCCGTCGCCTCGCGACCATCCACGATCGCGCTCGCCGACGAGGTGCTCTACCTGGCCGACGGAGTGGTGGTGGCCCATGGCACCCACGACGATCTCATGGCGTCGAGCGAGTCGTACGCCGAGCTGATGCAAGCGTTCGAACACGATCGCGACGAGATCGAGAGCGGGCTCGACTTCGACGAGGTGACCTCATGACCGTCAGCGAACCGCTCAGTCGCTGGACCGCGGTCGAGACCATCGGCCGGGGTGTCCAGGAGGCTCCTGCGCTCAAGAGCGGCTTCGGTCTCACGCTGGCACTCGCGATGGTCGGGGCTGGCGGACGCCTCGCGATGCCGATCCTCGTGCAGCAGTCCGTCGACAAGGGCTTCGAGCAAGGCGACGTACAAGTCGGCACGATCACCACGTTTGCGATGATCGGCCTCGTGGCAGTCCTGATCGGCACGATCGCCCAACGAACCGCGGTGAAGCGTCTCGGCACCCGCAGCGAGGAGGCCCTCTTCACGTTGCGTGTCCGGCTGTTCGAGCACATCCACCGGCTGAGCATCGCCGACCACAACGAGGAGCGGAAGGGCGCGCTCGTCGCCCGCGTGCACCGGTGACGTGGAGACGCTTGCTCAGTTCTTCTCCTGGGGTGCTCTCGCCTGGCTGCTCGAGGGCACGCTGATGTTGATGGTCGCGAGCGTGATGCTGGCCTACGACTGGATCCTCGCGATCACCGCGTTCGTGGTGGCGGCGCCACTCGGGTTCGTGCTGCACCGCGTGCAGCGCTACCTCGTGAAGGCCTATGAGAAGGCTCGCATCGACAACGCTCAGGTGCTCACGAGCATCAGCGAGGTGATCTCGGGCGCCGAGACGCTGCGGACCTACGACGCAGGCGAGCAGTACGCAGCGATCACCAAGCGCGACAGCCACCAGCGCTCGAACTCGTTCATCAGGGCCGGCACGATCGGGGCCTTCCTGTTCCCGTCCGGCGAGGTGTTCAGTGTGCTCACCGTCTCGTCGGTGGTGACCGTCGGTCTGCTCCGCGGACCCGACAGCGGCCTCACCGCAGGTGCGCTGATCGGCTTCGTGTTCCTCACCTATCGGTTCCTCGAACCGGTCGCCCAGTTCACCGAGGTGATCGATCAGACACAGACCGCAGTCGCTGGTCTGCGTCGCGTGCTCGGCATCCTCGAGATTCCGATCGGGCCACCGGAGCCATCGCACCCGCTGCACCTCCCTGTCGGCGAGCTCGACGTCGACATCCAGCACGTCACGTTCGCGTACCGATCCCGCACCGACGACGACGAACCCCCCGTGCTGATCGATGTGAACGCGCACATCCCCGCCGGCCAGCAGGTGGCCATGGTGGGCGAGACGGGGTCGGGCAAGACCACGCTCGGCCGGCTGGTGGCCCGCCTCGCCGATCCCACCGCCGGCGTGGTGAAGATCGGTGGGGTGGCGCTCACCCAGGTATCGAACGCCGAGCTTCGGACCCGTCTCGTGGTGGTGCCGCAGGAGCCGTTCCTCTTCGATGGCTCGATCGCCGCGAACCTCGGCTTCGCCCGGCCGGCGCTGTCGCTTGCGCAGGTGGAGCGGGCGGTGATCGATCTCGATCTCGGCGACTGGCTGGAGAGCCTGCCCGACGGACTCTCGACCGAGGTGGGTCAACGCGGTTCGTCGCTGTCGGCCGGTGAACGTCAACTCGTGGCGCTCGTTCGGGCGTCGCTCGTCGACCCCGACGTGCTCGTGCTCGACGAGGCGACCTCGTCGGTCGATGCGCTCACCGAGGTGCGCCTCACGCGCGCACTCGACAAGCTCGCTGCGGGCCGCACCACGATCTCCATCGCTCACCGCCTCTCGACTGCAGCACGCGCCGATCGGGTTCTGGTGCTCGAGCACGGGCGCCTCGTGCAAGACGGGGCACACAGCGAGCTCGTCGCCGTGGCCGGCCCGTACGCCCGCATGTACGAGGCGTGGGTGGCGGCGACCACATCCACCACATCCACCTGATCCCACCTGATCGGTGAGTCGCGCGAAACGGTGTTCCGCTGCGATCAGATCGTCGGATCGACGAGCACCTTGATCGCGCTGGCCGGGTCGTCAGCGAGCTGCTCGATCGCCGCTGGGAGCTCTGCCAGGCTCACGGTGCGGTCGTGGAGCGGCTCGGTGCGCACCGAACCGTCGGCGATGAGATCGATCACGTCGGCCACCTCGTGGTGCAGGTGAGCGATCGCGGCGGTGACGGTGATCTCCTTGATCAACCACGTGTGCGGTGAGATCGTGGCTGCGCCGCTGGCAAGACCGACGATGTTCACTCGCCCACCTCGCCGGGCGAGATCGACCGCCTGCTGGATGGTGGACGGAATGCCGGCGCACTCGTAGACGAGGTCCGCACCGTGACGGCCGAAACGCTCGGCGGCCTCCGACGGGTGGATCGCCTCCGCCGCTCCGAGTGTCAGTGCGAGCTGCCGGCGGTTGGCAGCAGGCTCGATCGCCACGACGTACGACGCGCCTCGGGCGATCGCGCACTGGAGGGTGAGGAGCCCGATCGGTCCGCAGCCCTGCACCACCACCGTTTCGCCATCGCGGGGCAGCATCCTGCCGACGGCATGAAGCGCCACGACGGCAGGTTCCACGACAGCCGCCTGGTCGTCGCTGATCGGGGCGTGCACCTTCACGAGGCGGGCTGCATCGACGGCGATCGACTTCGCGAACCCGCCGTGCTTCGGTGCCAGCGGATCGCGACCGATCATGCCCAAGAAGGCGACAGGGCAGTACGCGGGCCGCCCGGCGAGGCATTCGCTGCACTGCCCGCACGACGGGGGCGACGCGAGCACCACGCGGTCACCCTCGGTCACGTTGGACACGCCGGATCCGATGGCTGACACGGTGCCCACCCACTCGTGTCCGCAGATCGCAGGGTTGTACGGGGTGTTGCCGAGGAAGCCGTGGAGGTCGGTGCCGCAGATGCCGCACTTGCTCACCTGCACGACCGCGAGCGACGGGCCGGCCTCGGGCTCGGGTACCTCGACGAGCTCGAACCGGCGGTGCCCGGTGACCAGCCCGGTGAGCATCAGTGCGCTCCTGCGGGGGAACCCTCGGCACGCGCGGGTTCGCACGCCCAGGCGACCCCACGGCGCAACACGGTGTGGAACTCGTCGAGCTCCCACGAGCCACGTTCGATGTGCGGCCAGTACATCCCGTTGAAGGGCGGGGCGATCATGTCGTAGTGGCTGCGACAGTGACCGAGGGTGAAGTACAGCACGCATCCCTCGCCCAACGGTCGCCGGTACATGACGAGCCGCGGTTCGTCGACCGGCCAGTCCTTCTCTGCGAACCCCGGACCCGTGTCACCGCTCCAGCGGGTCTCGAGCAGCGGCTCGAGCTCGCCGTGGTACTCGCACAGGTACAGCTCGTCGTTGGCATCGAAAGGCTCGATGCCGACCACGAGCGGATCGGTCTCGGCGCCCGGCGCCACCGTCACGGTGTACGGCTCGATCGGTGGGTGCGAGAGGAACTGGCTCCCGAGGGTCTCGGCGAACGTGGGGAACGCGCGAGGTGTCGCGAACGGCGCCTCGCCGAGCTTGCTCGGGGGGTCGATCGCCGAGTTCGAAGCGTGCAGTGCGAACCAACGGCCGCCTCGCTCCACCCAGGAACGCAGCCGTTGCTGGGCCTGCTCGGTCGGACGCACGTTGCAGGTGTACGAGATCAGCACGTCGCAGCCGTCGATCACGTCGACGTCTTCGTAGTCGCCGGCGACGCTTGTCCGGATCTCGTGGTGCTCGCCGAGGAGCTGCAACAGCTGCAGACGGGCGTAGTCGAAGTCGTGCCACCAACCTCCGACGACGAGGTGGGCGTTGATCCGCCGTGCCATCGTCGGCCGGCTCAGAACTTGATGCGCTTGGTGTACCCGCCGTCGATCACGACGTTGGCGCCGGTGATCAGGCTGGCAGCAGGCGACGCCAGGAACGCGATGGTGTTGGCCACTTCCTTCGGCTCGCCGAGGCGCTTGAGCGGCATCTTGTCGACGATCGTGTCGTAGAACGCGGTCATGTGCGTCTTGATCGTGTCCCAGTTGCCACCTTCGAAGAACACCGGGCCGGGCGACACCATGTTGACGCGGATGCCCTTGCCGGCCAGCGACTGGGCGAGATTGCTGGCGTAGGCCACCATCGCTGCCTTCATCGGTCCGAAGCTGCCCGGTCCGGCGAACTCCTCCTGGGCCGCGATCGACGACAGGCACACGATGGAACCGCCACCGCCTGCCTCCATGATCGGCGCGAGCACCTCGGCGGCCCGGGTCAGGCCGAAGATGTCGAGGTTGAGGTTGTTCACCCACGCGGCCTCCCCGCGGCCGCTGGCGCCCGACATGTTGTGGATGAAGATGTCGCAGCCGCCCAGCTGCTCGGCAGCCTGAGTGAGCCAGCCCTTGTATGCGTCCGCGTCGGAGGCGTCGATGCCCGCGCCGTACGCCTTGCGGCCGGTTGCCTCGAGCGCAGCGACCGCCTCCGAGACGTCGCCACGTGCACAGATCGCGACGTCGCAACCCTCCTCGGCGAGGAGCTGCGCGGTCGCGAAACCGAGGCCGCGCTTGCCGCCTGTGACGATCGCCTTCTTGCCTGCAAGACCCAGATCCATGGAAGTTCCCCCACTCGAAGTTCGGACTGCGCGGAGCATAGGGTGCGTCGATGACCCCATGGCGAGTTGCAGCGACGCAGACCGTCGTCCACCTGGTCGGAGCGCGGCGATGAGCGCAGCGATCAGTGCAGAGACTGGGGATCGAACGGTCGCGATCGTCACGGGTGCCGGTTCGGGCATCGGTCGGGCAACGGCGGAGCTGTTCTTGTCGCGGGGGAGTGCGGTTGTCGCCGTCGACTTCACCGATGAGTCGCTCGCCTGGACCGCCGGGGTGACCGATGCACTCGCACTGCCCGGAGATGTGACGCTCGAGGCCACCAATGCCGCTGCCGTCGACGCTGCTCTCGACGCGTTCGGGCGTCTCGACGTCGCCGTGCTGAACGCAGGGATGGCCGGCGGTCTGCAGGTGGAAGACGACGGGGCGATGGACAAGTTCGACCAGATCATCGCCGTCAACGTGCGTGCCGTGGCCCTCGGCATCCGCCACGCCGCACCGGCGATGCGAGCCACCAGCGACCGTGGTGCGATCGTCGCCACGGCCTCGACGTCGGGTCTCGGCGGCGACCCGCGCAACTGGGCCTACAACGCGTCGAAGGCGGCGGTCATCAACCTCGTGCGCGGCATGGCGATGGACTACGGCAGCCAGGGCATCCGGATCAACGCCGTGGCTCCCGGCCCTGTCGAAACGGGGATGACTCAGGTGCTCACGGGGATGCCCCACATCCATGCCGCGATGGCTCGTCGCATACCATTGCAGCGCTGGGGGCAACCGAGCGAGCTCGCGGAAGCGATCTGGTTCCTCGCATCCCCGGCCGCCAGCTTCGTTCACGGCGTCGTCCTTGCGGTCGACGGCGGGCTCAGCGCGAACGCCGGCCACTTCGACCTCCCGCTTCTTGCATCCGACACAGCATCGAGAAAGTGACACCCATGAGCAGCGACGAGAAACTGATCACCAACTACGAGGACGTCACGGTCTACGGGCTCGACCCTGAGCACGAGGAACGGCTGATCGCCGAGCAGAACGAGTGCACCTTCGGCTGGGTCACCAAGGACGGATCGCCGATGGCGGCGATCATGAGCTACCTCCGCACCGACGATGGCACGATCTGGATGACTGCGAGCAGCCAGCGCAAGCGCATCCCCGCGATCCGTCGCGATCCGCGTGTGGTGGTGACGATCACGTCGAGTGGCACCTCGATGGGGGCGAACAAGACCGTCACGTTCAAAGGCATCGCCACGGTGCATGAAGACGTCGAGACCCGTCAGTGGTTCTACCCGCGCCTCGCGGAGCGGCTGATGGGCAAGTACGGACCCGAGCGTGTCGAGGAGTTCGCCACGATGCTCGACTCGCCACGGCGCGTCGTTGTCTCGATCGCTCCGGGGCTGCGGGTCGGCTATGACGGCGCCAAGATGGGTGCGGCCACGGCCAAGGCCCGAGAGGCCGGCGTCATCTTCAACCATGACTGACGCCACCGCGACTGAGGCCACCGCGACTGACCGAAGCCACGACTGACATCGACGGTTGTTTGCGGGCCGCTCGTCAACATTGGGTGAAGAACGGCGGGATCGCCCACAACCGAATGACGCCGTCCCTAGAGTCGGGCGATGCACCTGCGGATCTCGCGAACGCTCGCCCTGCTCACCGCGATCGGTCTCGCAGCATCATGTTCACCTGACGACTCGGGGACCTCGGCGACCTCGGCGCCTGTCGTCGACACCGACGGCATCGGCGCATCGTCCACGACCGAGGGCACCGACACGACCACTGGCGGCGGCACGACCGCCGGTTTCCCGACGACGGCAACTGATCCGCCCGACGCCACCGACCTGCCGTCGCTGGGTGAGGACGATCCCGACACCGTGCGCGGCACGCTCGCCAACGGTCTCACCTACTACGTGCGTGTCAACGACAACCCGGGGGCGAGCGTGTCGATGCGGCTCGCCGTGAACGCCGGCTCCGCGCTCCAGGACCCGGATCAATCCGGTGGGGCCCACTTCCTCGAACACATGCTGTTCAACGGCACCGAGCGGTTCCCCGCCAACGAGCTCACAGCGGTGCTCCGCGCCTTCGGGGCTGAGTTCGGCGCTGATGTGAACGCGTACACCAGCAGCGATGAAACCGTCTACGAACTGACGATGCCGAACGACGACGATGTCGTCGAGACCGGGCTCGACGTGCTGAGCCAGTGGCTCACCGCTGCCACGATCGACCCCGACCAGGTGACATCCGAGCGGGGCGTCGTGCTCGACGAGTTCCGGCTCAGCGCAGAATCGGTCGACGGCCGGGCGTTCGCTGAGATCGACCACTTGTTCCTCGACGGCACGCCGTATGAGGATCGCCAGCCGATCGGTACGTCCGATGCGATCTCGGCGATGACCGCTGAGCCACTGCGGCGCTTCTACGACACCTGGTATCGGCCCGACAACGCTGCGATCGTGGTGGTCGGCGACATCGACGCTGCAACCGTGGAGCGGGGGATCATCGAACGATTCGAGCCGGCGGCCGCCCGGGGCGACATCCCGGCGCGGCCGGAGCTCGCGGTCGCGCCGAGCACCGATCCGGTCGCCAGTGTGTTCGCCGATGCCGACATCACGAGCGGCTATGCCTTCGTGACGCTCCCGTTGGCGCGGGATGTCGACGGGACCCTCGAGGAGCGCGCCCAACGCGATCTGCTCGATCAGATCGTGTTCGACGTCATCGCCACGCGGCTTTCCGACGACGCTTCGCGAGGCGACGCGCCGTTCCGGTCTGCCTCGGCCACGTCCAGCTCGTACGTGCGCCCGCTCGACGCGCCGGAGATCTCGGTGGAACTGAGTGGCGAGGGCGTGGCCGCTTCGATCACGGCGATCCTCGACGAGTACGAACGCATCCGCCGGTTCGGCGTCACCGACGCCGAGGTTGCCCGGGCGGTCGACACCGTGCGCAGCGGCAACCAGGCAGCGCTCGACGGCCAGGGTTCGCGCCAGGACGTGGAGCTCGCCGACGGCTATGTGGCCGACTTCCTCGACGGGCAGAGTGTTCCGACGGCGCAGCGCCAGTACGACTTCGTCGAGGCGGTCCTCGATCGCGTGACACCTGCGACGCTTGCGTGGGTGTTCGTGGACAGATGGGAGCGTGCCGGCGCGCACGTGTTCGTCGGCCTGCCGGAGGGCGAAGCCGCCGATGCTCCTTCGGCGGACGAGCTCGTCGCGATCGCAGCAGCATCCCGCACCCGTCCGCTGGAAGCGCGCGGGGCCGGCGAGGTCGCGCTCGACACGTTGATGGCGCGCCCCGACCCGGTGGACGAGGTGGACCGCACCGACCTTGCCGGCGCGGCGGCGTTCCCCAACTTCGAGCCGGTGGTGCTGGAGTTCCCGAACGGCGTGCGCGTGGTCATCAACCCGTCGACGATCTCTGAGGGCTACCTGCAGTTCGACGCACGGAGTCCCGGTGGCCTTGCCGCAGTTGCAGCCGCGGACCTGCCCGACGCTGTGGTGGCCGGTGCCGTCGTGTACGACAGCGGTGTCGCCGACGTCGATCCCGTTGCCTTCGATGCGTTCGTCGCAGATCGGGAGATCGATCTGTACGCCTCGGTGAACGCGTTCACCGAGGACCTCACCGGGTACGCCGCGACCAAGGACATGGAGGCGTTGTTCCAGTACGTGCACCTGCTGATGACAGATGCCCGGGTCGACGATGTGTCGTTGGAGAACTATCTCGCCAACGCCGTGCCGCTGGCCGAGAACCCGGCGTCCGATCCCGACTACGCAGGGACGGTCGCGCTGCTCGACGCCCGCTACGACGATCCACGGTTCCTCGAGCTCACCCCGGAACAGCTCGCCACCGTGGATGTCGAGGGCATCGAACGGGTGATGCTCGATCGCTTCGGCGACGCATCGGACTGGGTGTTCGCGATCAGCGGCGAGGTCGACGTCGCGGAGGTTGAGGATCTGGCCAGGCGGTACTTCGGCACCTTGCCGGCCACAGGTCGGGTCGAGAGCACCGACTTCGTCGAGCCGTCGCCACCAGCCGGTGTGGTGCGTCAGACGGTGCGCGCCGGGCAGGGCGATCAGGCCGCAGTGGCAACGTTGTGGACCGCCTCCGCGACGGCCGATCGACGCGACGACACCGTGGGGCTCATCGTCGCCGAACTGCTGAGCAACCGGTTGGTCGACCGCCTCCGCGAGGAGCTCGGCGAGACCTACTCGCCGTCGGCAACGTTCCAGATCACCGGCGGCGCCACGCCGAACGCCGAGCTGTACGTCTCGGTGTCGACGTCTCCTGAGCTCATCGACGAGGTGGCGCGCCAGGTGCTGCTCGAGCTCGACGACCTCCGCGGGCTCGGGCCATCAGAGGAGGAGTTCTCGTCCGCCCAGGCCGTCGTCGTCGAGGGGTTGGGCTTCATCGACAATGCGACCATCAACGACGAGGTGTTGAAGGTGCTGGTCGACCCTGCTGGAAATGCCGACATCATCGACTACGTGAACGAGTACTTCGTCGCTTCCGAGATCAGCCGTGACGAGGTGGCTGACGCGATCCGGCGGTGGTCGCCACCGGTGCAGTACATCCAGATCGTCACGCTGCCCGCCTGAAGCCCTGAAGCCTTGAAGCTCTGGCTCAGGGATTCGGGTCGAGGCCGAACGGGAACGGCCCGTTCACGGCGAAGATCTCGCATTCGGGATCGTCCGGGGTGTTGCCGCGCGTGAGCACGAGGCGCTCCCATGACCGCTGCTGCCCGGCGGCGACGTCGTCGATCGCCACGTCGTCGCGGTCGATGACGTCACGGCCGTCGACGATCTCCACGACCAACGAGTAGTCGTGCATCTCGTCGTCGAGGTTCTCGATCGTGCCCGTGATCCGCACCGCACGACCATCTGGCTCGCATGACAGCACTTCCACGTCCACCGGTCCCGGCTCGGTGTACTCGCGCACGGCGCGCAGGAGCACGCCGGTGAGGAGGACGCCGATCACGCATGTGGCCAGCCCGATCGGTCCGAGCACCAATCCGGCGAGGGCCATGCCACCGCCGGCCGCACGGCCCTCTGCCACCCGCCTGCGGGCGATGGCGCCGAGTGTGATGGCCGCGACACCGGCGATCGCACCGATGACGAAGAAGATCGGCATCCAGCCGGTGGTGATCGACACGAGGCCGGCGATCAAGGCGAGCACCGCGAGCGCTCGGGACGGACGGTGGGGCACGGCGGTCGGCCCACCGTACGGTGACCCGCCACGCACGCCCGCCGGCGGCGTGAACTGCACGGCAGGGCCACGAGGCACGTCGAGCGGCAACGGATCGACGAAGCGGCCACCGTCGACCGACACGTCGGCAGTCCAGGCGGCGCCGTTGTACCAGCGGTGGTCGTAGCGGCCGAACGGGTCGGGGTACCAACCTGCAGGCGTTGCGTTCGGCTGGTCGCTCACCCGTTGGACGCTATCGGTACAGTCGCCGGCGATGCAGTGGTTCGCCAACCTCACCTCCGCCGTCGACGACCCGTCGCAGTGGGCCCGCGACCGGGAGGCCGAGGGCTATGACGGCGTCGCGTGCGCCGATCACTTCTGGGTGGCGCGCCAACACGTCACCCCGTTCCCGCACCTGTGGGTCACGCTGGCCACGATGGCGGCGGCGACGGAGCAGGTGACACTGCAGCCGGCGTTCGCCAACAACCTGTTCCGCCACCCGGTGGAGTTCGCCCAAGCGAGCCTGTCGATGCAGGTGGTGTCGGGTGGCCGCTTCGAGGCCGGGCTCGGTGCCGGCTGGGCACGCGACGAGATGGATCGCACCGGTCAGGTCTTCCCCGACGGCCGCACGCGGGCGCGGATGTTCCACGAGGCAATCCAGATCGTGCGCGAGGTGGTCGCCGGCCGCGCGTGTCGCTTCGAGGGCGAGCACTACCAGGTGGACGTGCCCGTGCTCGGCCCGCTGCCTGCGACGCCTCCGCCGGTGACCGCCAGCGTGGGCAGCCCGTGGACGATGCGCAACATCACCCCGCTCGTCGATCGGGTGGAGCTCAAGATGGGCCGCAGCACGCGTGGCGGCGGGCTCGATCTCGCGGCGCTGGCGAGCGTCACGCGCGACGAGGTGCAGCGGATGGTCGACACGGTCAAGGCCGTCAACGCCGACGTGGCGGTGAGCATGCTCGCGTTCGTGGCGTGTGGACCCGACGCCGCACCGATGCGCCAGGTGCTCGGTGACGGCCTGTACGCGACGATGGTCGGCGAACCCGCCGAGGTGGCCGCCGGCCTTCGCTCGCTCGGCGAGATGGGAATCGACCGCGTCCAGGTGAGTCAATGGGTGCCAGGGTCGATGACTGCGGTCGCCCCACACCTCCGCGGCTGATCCGCGAGCCCCGACCCGCCGCATCGCGAGTGCAGCTCGCGAGCCAGGCCCGCGAGTGCATCTCGCGGGTCAGCTCGTCCAGGTGCCAGACGCGGTCGCCGTCGCGGCGGCCCACCGGTAGTCGGCCTTGCCACTCGGGCTCCGGTACACGGTGTCAACCCACACCACCTGCTTCGGTGCCTTGTATGCAGCGACCTGGCTGCGGATGTGCTCGATCACCTCGGCGTCGGTAGCGGCGGTACCGGGCGTGCGCGACGCCACGAGGGTGACCGCCTGTCCGAAGCGCTCGTCGGGCACTCCCACCGCGTTGCAGTCGAGCACCCCCGGATGTGAGCGGGCAGCGACCTCGACCTCCTCCGGGTACACCTTCTCGCCGCCGGTGTTGATGCACACCGAGCCGCGGCCGAGCAGATGCACCGTGCCGTCGGCATCGATCGTGGCGTAGTCACCCGGCACCGTGTAACGGACGCCGCCGATCACCCGGAACGTGGCCTCGCTCTTGGCCGGATCCTTGTAGTACCCCTGTGGCATCGAGCCGCTCACCGCGAGCATGCCGACGACGCCCGACCCTCGCTCCGCTGGGGTGCCGGTGGCGTCGTCGAGCACAACTGCATTCGGCGGCGCCGTGAAGACCGCCGTGGCGGTGGGCTCGGTGCCGGGCATCGTCATCGACACCGCGAACGGACCGCCCTCGCTGGCGCCGATCATGTCCATGATGACGGCGTTCGCGCAGCGCTGCTGGAAGGCCCTCTTGTGGTCGGCCGACAACGTGGCACCCGTCGACACGATGCGCTGCACGGATGACAGGTCGTACGTTCGACCTGCCGCCTCGGCCGCCGCCAACGACGCCACCATCGGCCGGGCGAACGCGTCACCCACGATCGACAGCTGCGTCGCGTGGTGCTCATCGACCAACCGCCACAGCTCGTCGGCATCGAAGCGGCGTTCACCGAGGAGCACGACCGTTCCGCCGAGGATGAACGCACCGATTGCCAGGAACAGCGCAGTGCCGTGCATCAGTGGGGGAGCGCACAGGTTGACCGGACTGCGGCCGGCGGCGTTGAGCTCGGCGGCGATCCGGCCGACTTCGTCCGGCGTGGTCGGCACCTCGAGCCCCATCGACAGATAGCTCGTGAAGCCGAGTGCACCGAACAGGTCGACATGGCGCCACATCACCCCCTTCGGCATGCCCGTGGTACCGCCTGTGTAGAGGAACAGGTAGTCCTCGCCGGAGCGAGCGATGCGTGGGGCCGGCGTTCCGGCTTCGAGGAACTCGTGATACCAGCGAGCACCGCTCACGAGCGGGGCGCCGTCGTCGACCTGGAGCAGCAGCTTCAGGTTCGGGAGCCGTTCGGTCACCCCCGCCAGCCGCTCGCCGAGCGAGCCGTGGAACACGAGCGCCTCGGCGTCGGAGTTGTCGAGGATGTAGGCGATCTCGTCGGCGAGGTAGCGGTAGTTGACGTTGACCGGCGTGGCGCGCACCTTGAACAGCGAGTACACCGTTTCGAGGTACTCGGTGCAGTTGTACAGCAGTTGGGCCACCTTGCTCCCGGCGCCGATCCCCTCGGCGCCGAGCGCCCCGGCAAGCTTGGCGGCCCGCGAATCGAGATCGCGCCAGCGCATCTGACGTTGACCCACCACGACCGCGACGTGTTCGGGTTGTGCGTCAGCGAGCGCCTCCCACAACGTGGCCCAGTTCTCCGACAGCTGCTGCGTCATGTGTCCCCCAAACGTCTCGACTGCGCAACCAGCGATCGTAGGTGGATCAGACCGACGTCGACCGCTACGAACGATCGCGGAGCCGACCGAACCTGAGAGAATCCGCGCATGGGCTCCGTGTCGATCTCCCCTGGTATCGGGGGACTCGATCGTGAGGACCTCGCTGGCTTCTTCGTCGGCTGGCCACATCCGCCGTCACTGGACGATCGTCTCGGGATCCTGGCCGCAGCCGACGAGGTCGTCATCGCTCGGAATGCCCACGGCGCTGTTGTCGGCTTCGCAGTGAGACTCACTTGGCCGGCTCGCCAGCCGACGCAGATGACGGCCCTATCCGGCCTCCTGGCGGAGAGGCTCGCCGCTGTTGACGTGGAAGTGCAGGTGCTTCGAGTCTTGATAGCGGCCCAGGTTCGTGAGCACTCGGCAGGCTCCATGCTCGGACTCGACATCGGCGGCAACGGTACGGACCACCTCGATGACCTTCGCGAGGAGATCGACCGAGGCGCCGCCCAGGTTGGTGAGCGACGGCACGTGACGCTTCGGGACGACGACGATGTGAACGGGCCAGAAAGGCCTCGTGTGGTGGAACGCGAGCACCTCGTCGGTTTCGACGACCACCTGCACCGGTGTCCGCCCGCTGAGTGCTTCATCGCAGTAGAAGTCGTCGCTCATCCGACGAGTGTCGCAGGCGCCGATGTCGACTCGCGGCGGCGCCAACGAAACCGACGACCCCGACACCACCACGATTTCCCGCGGGAAATCGCCGACCAGCCGGCTGTCACCAACCGCTGGATACGTAGCGAAGCGTCGGGGGTTCTCGGCGGGGATCGGCCCACCACGCTGGATGACGCGCTCCTGGCGAGGTGGTGTGGAACGCTCGAGGGATGGCACCTGAGGATCGACGTCATCTCGGCCGGGTCTTCGATGAGGTGCCTGAGCTCTACGATCGAGTTCGCCCGACCTACCCGGACGAGCTGGTGGCAGATCTCGTCGCCGTCACCGGCATCGATGCACGATCGTCAGTGCTCGAGGTCGGATGTGGGACGGGACAAGCGACGCGGTCGTTGGCAGCGCTCGGGTGCTCGGTCACTGCGGTCGAGGTCGGCGTCGGGATGGCTGCGGTCGCTCGGCAGCGGTTCACGGCGCACCCGAACGTCGAGATCGAGACGTCGTCGTTCGAGGAGTGGGACGACCGGGGTCGACGCTTCGACGCGCTCGTGGCAGCGTCGGCGTGGCACTGGGTCGATCCGTCGATCGGCTGGCGTCGAGCGCACGATGTGATCCACCCCGGCGGATGGATGGCGTTGCTCGGCCACGTCGTCGTCCGTCGTCCGGGCGAACCCGAGGTGTACGCGTCGACCGCTGATCTGCACGAGCAGTTCTGCCCCGGCGACCCCGATTGGGGTCATCCGCCTCTCGAAGACGAGGTGCGTTCGAGCGCCGCCGGTTGGGGACCACCCAACGACCCGGGCGAGTTGTTCGGTCCCACGGTGGTGCGGTGGTACCCGATGGTGCAGTGGTTCGACGGGAGCGGGTTCGCCGATCTGCTCCGCTCGACGTCCGTCTACCGCAAGCTCGCCAGCGAGGTCCGTGAGCCGCTCCTCGACGCGATCGCGGAGCGCATCCGCACCCGGATGGGTGATCGGGCGTCGAGGCGCTATCTGAGTGTCATCCGGGTCGGCCGGCGCGCCGATTGAGCAGCGGCGCGGCTCACCGGCGGAACTCGGGTGCGCAGCGAAGCACGCTCCCCGGGTGCGTTCGCCGCCGACTGTTCGCAGGTCGCACCGGGCGAGGCAGCAGGTCGCGGTGAGCACCTGCGAGCGCGACCGCTGCCAGCTGCGACCTGACGCCCAGCTTCTGCAGCACGGAGCGGATCTGGGAGCGCACGGTGCTCAAGGCCACGAAGTGTGCGTGCGCGATCTCCTCTGCCGCGAGGCCGTCGATGAGTGCACCGAGCACGAGCGCCTCGCGCTCTGTCAGCTGCGCGAAGACGGCGTGAGAGCTCAGCGTGCTCGCCCGATCGAGCCGGAGCTCGTCGAGCAGCGCAGCGCGCTCGCCCCGCCCGATCACCGGGCGACCCGCGAGGACGTGGGTGAGCGTGGCGTCGACCTCGTCGACCCCAGCGCTCAGGTTGATCCAGCCGGCTGCGCCGGCCTCGAGGCACTCCGCCAGCACGACGCGGCGACGCTCGGAGGTGAGCACCACCACCTGCGCACCGGTTGACAGCATCGGGCCGATGAGCTCGATACCTCTGCCCACCCCGCCGTTGACGTGGATGTCGAGGAGCACACACTGCGGCTTGAAGATCTCAGCTCGAGCGACCAGGTCCGTTGTCGTCGAGTCGCTGATCGTCTCGACGTCCCAGTTCCGTCCCGAGAGGGCCAGCTGCAACCCGACCGCCACCAACGCCTGCTCTTCGACGACAAGGAGACGGCTGGTCATCTCCGGACCGCCAGGCCGTCACCGTCGCGAGCCGGTCGTCCATCGGTCGCGACGACTCAGCGTGTTTGCTCGTTCGAGCGCGACACGCGTTCCAACGCCGCTCCCACCCAATCGAAAATGTTGCTCCGAAACCCACCGCATCGGTCGCACGTACCCCACCGATCCTCACCGAACCGCCGAGCCGGTGAAAACGAGGACACTAGGTCGTCCTGACCTGCAAGGAAAGGGCCTCTTTCTCATCTTGCGTGTTCCTTGAACATCACGATCTCTGGGAATGGAGGCGGCGGTGCTCGGTGATCAGCCTGGTTCGTCCTCGGAGGGTCCGAGCTCGACGCACCCTTGCGTGCTCCCGCACGTCGGGCAGACGTGGGCCACCTCGACGTCCGTGGTCGATGCGATCACGTCACGCGTCGGGTCGGACACGACCTGATGGCAGGTCTCGCGATCTGGGCGGCAATCGTTGCGGCGGGCGAGGAAGACCGGCCAGGCGATGGGGCGATGTCGAGGTGCGCGCACGACGGTCGTCCTTAGAACGCGTCGCCGAGGCTCAGGAACGCAGGGACTGCCACGATGATCATGAACACCGGCATGAAGCAGAACACGATCGGGAAGAGCATCTTGACGGTCAGCTTGGCCGCCTTCTCCTCGGTTCGTTGCTTGCGCCTGAGCCGCATCTCGGCCGACTGGTTCCGCAGCGTCTCGGCCATCGGCACGCCGTGCTGCTGCGCCTGGAGCAGCGCCGTGACCAACTGGCGGATCTCGACGATCTGGGCTCGGTCGGCGAGCATCCGCAACGCCTGGGCTCGCGGCATGCCGGCCTGGATGTCGCCGATCGTGCGACGGAGCTCGTCGGTCAGGGCACCCGTCGTCGTCGTGCCCACCCGAGCGAGCGCCGCGTCGAAGCCGAGCCCGGCCTCCACGCAGATGGTCAGCTGGTCGATGATGTCGGCGGCATCGGCCTGCATCGTCGGCCTGCCGCTTGTCGCGGGTGCTCAGCACCCAGTAGTCGGGGAGGAAGAACGCCAGCGCGGCGCCCACGATCGCGAACACCGGATGGCCGGCGAGCGCCAGCAGCAACGCCGTGAACCCGGCGAGCACGACCTTGATCCCGAGGATGCGGGCGAGATCGAGCCCGTACGGATGCCCGGCCTGGACGAGGTTGACCTCGAGACCGTCGACGAGCGGCCGGGGAAGGAGCCGGCGCGTGGCCTGGCCGAGCCGGCGCAGCGACGACGACGACGGGTGCGGAGATCGTTTCGAGTCGCTCCAGACCGGCGAAGAGGTTGGCCCGGGCGGCGTGCGGTCGGGCCGTGAGGCCCCACCAGAGCACGCCGACGGATCCGACCAACGCCATGGAGCCGAAGATGACGGTGAGGTTCATGGGTGCCTTCCTTGTCGAAGTGTCACGGTCGAGGTCAGGTCGAAGCGTCATGACTTGATCGAGTTGACGATCCGTGTGCGCCCAGATCGTGCCGACGACCATGAGGATGCCGGCGATGATGAGTGCGACGAGTCCGGCCGCCGTGCGTCAGCCGGTCGAAGTTGTCGGGGTTGACCCGCCACTGCCACAGCGCCATCAGCGATCGGGCATCACGGTGAGCACCCGGGCCGACAGACGGCCCTCGGCCGTGTAGGTGGCGACCTGGCGGGCCATCCGCTCACGTTCGCGGATCGTGGCGCCCACCGTACGAAGGATCTCCGAGAGGTTCCCGCCGGTGTCGCGGTTGATGTCGATCGCCGCCACCACCCACTCCAGGTCGTCGCTGTCCATCCGTCGCGCGAGGGCGCGCATCGCGTCGGAGAGATCCCGACCGAGCCGCGCTTCGACCAGCACCTGGGCGAACGCGCTCCGCGCGGGCTCTTCGGCCTCCTCGGCGACCGAGTCGAGCGCCTGGGCCAGGCCGAACCCGCTGCGCAGCGACGTGGTGACCAGCTGGAGCACGTCGGGCAACTGCTCGGCGAACGCCGCCTGGTGCTTGGCCTTGGCGCGCTGCACGTAGATCCTCGCCCCGAGGCAGACCGACCATCGCGGTGAGCGACGGCGCCGAGCGGTCCGCCGAGGAGCAGGCCGACGAGACCGCACACGATCGCAACGACGGCGACCACCCCGACGAACTCGCCGGGCTGCATGGAGATGTCGGCGACGGCGAGGGTCGTCGCGAAGTCGGCCCGCTGGCCGCGCCGCTCGAGCGCCGCCTCGACGGCCGAGATGGTGCGCTTGCCCATCTCGGACACGCTGCGTGGCTGTTCGATGCCCAGCCGAGCCTTCGACACCCGCGCTCGGGGGAAGAACAGCAGCCCGAGCAGGAAGAGGCCGACGAACACGCCGACGGCACCGAGCCACAGCGCTGCGGACGAGGGACGCCTGCGGCGACGGCGAGCCGGTGCAGCAACGGTCGGACGGGCGGGAACGGTCGTCGCCGCCCGCACGGTGGTGGCCGGCGCGAGCGTGGTCGACGGTGCGACGGTGGTCGATGATGTGGTGGCCGGTGCGACGCTGGTCGTCGCTGCCGACCGGCTCCACGGTCGCTGCGAGCAGGCCGGCGACGCGAGCGAACGCCGCCGAGACGCCGGCAGCATCGTCTGCGGAGGTGACCGCGCCGAGCGCCGAGAGGCTGGCGATGTCGGTCTCCTTCGTCGTCAGGCTGATCGCCTCCACGCTGCACCCCCTGGAGCGCAGCGATCGCAGCATCCAGGGTGGCACGGCTGCCGTCGTCCCTGCCGTCCGACAGCAGGACGATGACCTTCTGCTCGACGGCGGGCGTGAACTGCCCGGTCGCCGCGATGATCGCGTCGTAGAGCGCGGTGTCGCCGGTGGCGACGATTCGGTCGATCTGTTCGGTCGAGCAGCGCACGGTCGGTGGTCGGAGGTGTCAGCACCGTGACCGCGTCGCCGAACGTCACGACGCCGATGGGCACCTCCGCGGGCATCGACGCTGACGAACTCGTTGGCAGCGGCCTTGGCTGCCTCGATCGCCGGCCGCATGCTGCCGGAGGTGTCGATGGCGAGCATCACCTCGAGGTTCACGGCGGGCGCCTGGGCATCGGCGCGTGCGCCGCCGAGGGCGCCGGCGGCACAGATCGCCACCAGCGGCACGATCGCCAGCGATCGCCGCGAGGCGGTGCGGCAGGCGTCTCATCGCTGCCACATGTCGCGGTCCGCCGAAGAGCCCACCGGGCAGGGTGATCCCCCGGTCCGCGAGCTGATCGACGAACTCCGGGCGGATGCCGGTCGCGACGCAGATCCATCGCCTTGTAGTCGAACCGGTAGATGTCCTGGAGGGTGATGATCTCACCCTCCATCCCGACCACCTCGGTCACGTGGCTGATGCGTCGGGAGCCGTCGCGGAACCGGTCGACGTGCACGATGAGGTTGAGCGCCGACGCGATCTGCTCGCGGATCGCTCTGGTCGGCAGGTCGAAGCCCGCCATCAGCACCATCGTCTCCAGCCGGGCCAGCGCATCCCGCGGGCTGTTGGCGTGCACGGTGGACATCGAGCCGTCGTGGCCGGTGTTCATCGCCTGGAGCATGTCGAGCGCCTCGGCGCCGCGGACCTCACCGACGATGATGCGGTCGGGACGCATGCGCAGGGCGTTGCGCACCAGATCGCGGATGGTGATCTCCCCTTGGCCCTCGATGTTGGCCGACGCGGGCCTCGAGGCGGATCACGTGCTCCTGGTGCAACTGCAGCTCGACGGCGTCCTCGATGGTGACGATCCGGTCCACGCTGGGAACGAAGCTCGACAGCACGTTCAGCATCGTGGTCTTGCCGGTGCCGGTGCCACCGGAGATGAGGATGTTCATGCCACCCTCCACCGATGCCGACAGCACGGCGGCCGCCTGCTCGGTCATCGTGCCCATCGCGATCAGGTCGGCCACCTGGAACGGATCCTTCGGCGAACTTGCGGATGGTCAGGATCGAGCCGTCCAACGACAGCGGCGGCACGATCACGTTGACACGCGACCCGTCGGCCAGGCGGGCGTCCACCATCGGCGACGACTCGTCGACGCGACGCCCCACCGACGAGACGATCCGATCGACCACACGCCGCAGATGCTCCTCGGAGATGAATCGGGCGCCGGTCTGCTCGATGATGCCGTTGCGCTCGACGTAGATGCAGCTGGTGCCGTTGACCATCACCTCGGTGACGGTGGGGTCGGCGAGGAACTGCTCGATCGGGCCGAGGCCCATCACGTCGCGGGCGATGTCGTTCACGAGGTGCTGGCGCTCCTGGGGCGACAGCGCCGTCTCGGTCGCCGTCCATCAGCGCGCCGATCTCGGCCACGACCGAGCGCGTGCAGTTGGTCCTGGTTCGACGCCTCGAACAGCCGGGTGCCGAGCCGCTCGAACAGCAGATCGTGCACCTTGGCCTTGAACTCGGCGATGCCGTCGACGACGACGGGCTGCACCACGGGCGCCCGCCACACGCCGGCGACCGCTCCTCGATCGACGGCTGCCTGTTGGGCTTGGCTGATGCGCTCGCTCAGGCTCATCGCCGCCACCCCTTGCGTGACTGGTCGGCGACGACGGGTGCGAACAGCTGCGCCAGTTGCTGCATCTGTCTGGCAACGGGCGATCTCGGTTCGCTGACCACCACCGGTCTGCCCAGGTTGAGCGACAGCGGGATCGCCCGGGTCGACGGGATCGAACATGCGATCTTCATGCCGACGGCCTTCTCGGCATCCGATGGATCGAGGCCGACCTTGGCGTCGGCACGGTTGAGGACGAACTGCCGGGCGGCCGGGATCCCCAGGTGGTCGAGGGCGTCGATCGCCTTCCGAGGCTGCGGATGCTGGTCACGTCGAGGCTCGACACCAGCAGCAGATCGGTGGCGCGCTCGATGGCGGCCAACGTGCGTTCGTCGAGACCCGCCGGCGTGTCGACGACGCACGTAGTCGAAGTTCTGCGCGAGCAGCGGCAACACCGACGAGATGTGGGCGGCGCTGATCGAGTCGGCGTCGGCCGGATCGTTGCGCCGAGGCGAGGACGAACAGCCCGCTCTCGTGCGGCGTGAGGAACAGCTTGACCGTGGTGGCGTCGATCTGGGCGGTGCGCGCCAGCTGCGCCAGCGTGTACTCGGGCGTCAGCGACAGCGCGGTCGCCAGGTCGCCGAACTGGAGGTCGAGGTCGACCGCCACCACCCGGCCCGGGCAGCGCTGGGCGAGGGCGACGGCGAGGTTGGATGCCACGGCGGTCTTCCCCGAACCGCCCTTCGGGGAGATCACCGCGATGATCTTGGGCTGGCGCAGCGGCAGCGTCGAGCCGTTGACCTTGACGGCAACGCCCATCGCCTGCAGCGCGATCGACACGTCGACCGCGAGCTCGGGCGACATGTCGTTGCTGATCAGCACCGTGGGCATGTCGTCGGTCTCCATCACTTCACCACCGTGTACACGTTGCCGAGGGTGACGAGTCGTGTGCCGTCGTCGGAGACGCTGGCCGGATCGATCGACAGCCAGACGTGGCCGAACTCGGCGGCGAAGACGAAGCGCTCCGACTGCTCGGGCGACAGCGCGAGGGTGACGATGTACTCCGAGTCGGTCACCTGCGCGGCGCCCTCGGTCTCTTCGTCGACCGCCACGGGGGCGTTGGTCGTCTGCACGTTGGTGACCAGCACCTGTTGGAACTCCAGCCGGCTCATGTTCGGGGACTTCTCCGGTTGCGTCGGACGCCGACGTGTCGTCCGGTCGGCCGCGTCGGTGGAGTCCTCGCCGGTCGTGGTGGAGCTGTCGATGCCCTGCCCGGTCTTGCCGAGCTCGAAGGGATCGAACGAGAGGTAGACACCGACGAGATCGCCCTTCTGCAGCGTCCCGCCGACGGCTCGCTCGGCGCTGAGCCGGGTGGAGATCTGCACCTTGTCGATCACGTCGTCGGCCACCTGCTCCTGGGCGACCAGGCGCGCCTCCAGCAACTGGTCGCCGGGCAAGAGATCGGAGGCGGCCACGTTCGTCGCCCACCGCGTCGAGGTCGGTGATCGCCCCCGACTGCACGAGGCGCGCCGGCACCTGGGCGACCGAGACCGCCGACTTGATCGTCTCGGGGTCGGCGCCCTTCGGCACGAGCTTGTCGACGACGTAGACGTCGACGAGTGCTTCGTCGGCCACCGCGTCGTCCTTTGCCGACTGGACGTAGCTGACCAGGGCCACGGTGCCGATGATCGCCATGGCGATCGCTGCCAGGATGCCGATGATCCGCCGTCTGTTGTTCACGTGGGGTGTGTCCTTCCGCTGGGGGGTGCGTCAGAGCTGGAGAGCGGCCTGGAGCAGGCCGCGTGGTCGTGTGTGGATCGGCGGATCCTGTCGTGAGGTGATGTGAGGGTGCGTCAGAGCTGGAGAGCGACCTGGAAGAGCCCGAAGTCCGTGCTCGGGCCCGGGGTCCCGATCGATGTCACGAAGCGGATGAAGTCGCCGCGGATGCAGTACCTGCCCCGGGTTCGATCGGGACACTGGTTGGTCATGCCGGGTCCGGCGTACGTTGTTGCCGTTGAGCGTGTAGCCGGTGATGTGGAGCATGGCGAACCCGAGGATCGGGTACGGCCCGTGGCCGTTGCAGCCCGACGCCTGGCATGCGGCAGCGTCGTAGATCGAGATGAGTGAATCGTGGGGCAACGTCGGGGCGGTGGGGTTGGTGATGCAGGGAACCAGCTTGTTCACGTCGCCTGCCGGGATCGCCGGCGACGGTGTTTCCCGCCAGGACGGTGACGTTGCAGTCGGTGCTGAGCAGTTGGCTGAACCCGCCCGGCAACGACGAGCACCCGGTGTGGGGCTGCGTGTCGTCGAGGTAGAACATCATGTCGGTGGTCGCCGTCGAGCAGCGCCTGCGAGAACTCGCAGTTCGAGATGACGATCGGTGTCGCTGTCGCCGATCCGATGGTGCCCCACCTGGCGGTGGCCGATCGGGTCACGTCGGCAGTGGCCGGCCGCCCGAGGTCGGAACATGTACGTGATGGTCTTGCGTCATCGAGACCGTCGTCGTCGCCGCTCCCGCAGACCGGCGTGTTGGCGAGGACCGCACCGTTGGTCTGGTAGGGCGGTGAAGACGGTCGGCGTGATGGCCTTGGCACAGTCGGTCGCCTTGGCGAGCGCGCCGGCGTCCGCTGCGTTCTGCGTCTCGCGTCGAGCCACGATGCCGCGGCCGCCGTCGAACACGAACGCGCCGGCGAGGAGCGAGAACGGGCATCATCAACACGACGAGGATCGTGCTGACGCCGCGATCATCGTTGCTGGCTCATCCGCCGCATCGCATGGTTCCTGTCGCTGTGATCGTCCTCGTGCCGAGTGGGATGAACGGGATCGAGAAGGTGTAGGTGGTGGTGAGGGTGACCGAGGCGTTGCTCGTCGTGTTCCCCGCAGGGCAGGTCACGATGCCGGAGGCGGTCATCCCCGCCGGATAGGTCGGTGTGCCGCGGAGCGCGAGCGTGCGTGCGGCGTCTCGGGCAGCGCTCGTGACGTCGACCTTCCTGCTGAAGAACAGGCCGAACTGACGCAATGGCCACCAGACAAGGCGAACAGGAAGGGGAAGACCAGCACGAACTCGAGGGCGGCGACGCCGCGGTCGCTCGACTCGTCGTGGGCACGTCGGGAGTTCCGCATGATGCTTGCCCTGTCAGGGGTGGGGCAGTTGGTGCTGCCCCACCCACCGACGAGAGGGCTCAGGGGCCGAACAGACCGTTCAGCTCGGTCAGCATGGTCGGTCCACAGGCCGGTCGCGAAGGTGATCGCGACGCCGACGGCCACGAGGCCGGCGACGAGCACGTACTCGATGGCGACGACGCCGTCGTCGTCGGTGGCCTCGACGGTCTGGGGAGTGAACTTCTCCACGAGGTTCTTCACAGTGATGTACTCCTTGCTTGATCCCGATCCCCGCCGATCGAGGAGGGCACCTCGAACCGTAAAGACGGCC
Organism: uncultured Acidimicrobiaceae bacterium; assembly: GCA_963791635.1. Classification (GTDB taxonomy): domain Bacteria; phylum Actinomycetota; class Acidimicrobiia; order Acidimicrobiales; family Ilumatobacteraceae; genus VFMC01. The sequence goes on along the minus strand of CAWBTC010000005.1, from coordinate 1,208,505 downwards.
ACTCAGGCGCGAAATCACCAAATTTGATGAATTCGCCGTCGTGGACGCTTCCGTACATTCGCTCCCATGCCCTTGACCGACCTCGCGCAGAAGCACGCGCTCAACATCACGACCGCGCTGCTGTTCGGTGTCGCCCTGTGGCGGCTCGGCTGTCACGCCCGAGCTCCCGGCCGTGCTCGCGTTCATCTTCGGCGGCGTCCTGCTGGCGGTGATCGACTGGAAGGTCCAGCGCCTGCCGACCAAGCTCGTCTACCTCACGCTCGCCGGCGTCGGTGCCGGGCTGCTGTTCGCATCGGTGGTGCAGCGCGAATGGGTTCCGCTGGCCACGGCGGTCGCCGGTGGAATGCTGTTCGCCAATGCGTTCTTCCTCATCTGGCTCGTCGGCCGCAACGTCGTCGGCATGATGGTGATCGGCCTCGGCGATGTGCGGCTGGCCCTCGTGCTCGGGCTGCTGCTCGGCTGGTACGGCCTGCCGTACGTGCTGTACGGCGCGATCGCCGGGAACCTGCTCGCGCTGCTCGTCGTGCTCGCCTCGTACCTCCGCAAGGGGTCGCTGCAGGCGCGGTACTCGTTCGGCCCGTCGCTCATCGCCGGGACCCTGGCGGTCGTGCTCTTCCACGGCTGACGATCCGGCCCGGCTGGTCGTGCACGGCTCGGACGCGCCCTCGAGCGATCTGTGGATCTGAGCCTGAGGCATCGGCCCGGCCGTACGCTGGGCGCACCATGGAGATCGTGTTCATCCGCCACGGCGAACCCGAATGGGTTCGCAACGGGCTCAACGTCGACAACCCGCCGCTCACCGAACGAGGGCACCTGCAGGCGGTTCGCATGGCCGACGCCCTTCGTGACGAGCACTTCGACGAAGTGCTGTGCTCGCCGCTGCTGCGCGCACGTCAGACCGCCGCACCGCTGTTCGCGGCACTCGGACGGGACGAGGCGATCGACCCGTGGCTGGAGGAGATCCGCAACCCGATCTGGCACGGCACGCCGCAGGAGATCGCCGACGAGGCCTACCGCGAGCAGCGCGCCCGCACCTCGCATGACCGCTGGACCGGGTTGGTCGGTGGCGAAGCGATGAGTGACTTCGTCGATCGGATCCACCTCAGCTGCGCGCTGTTCCTCGCTGAACGGACCGTCCGCCCTGTGGCCAGTGACTTCTCGCTCTGGGAGATCGATCGACCCGATCAGAAGATCGCCGTCGTCGCCCACGCCGGCACCAACTCGGTCGCGATCGCCCACCTGTTGGGCGTGTCGCCGGTGCCGTGGGAGTTCGACCGTTTCGTCATCGGCCACGCCTCGATCTCGCGGGTCAAGACGATGGAGATGGGCGATGGGCACACGTTCTGTCTCACCAAGCTCAGCGACGTCGAACACCTGACGGCCGACGACAGAACCGGGTGAGTCCGACGGGCGCCCCAACGCTGAAGTGTTGCACCACGGGGCCGAGGTGGCGCTGCTGCTCAGACCCTCCAGTGCACGTGTCCGGTCGCTGGTCGCAGGTCGCGGGTCCGCTATGGTGCGCAGCATGACCGACACCACCGCCGCAGGTCCCGCAATCGACCCCGATGCGCTGAAGATGTTCTCGTTCCAGCTGTTCACCAAGCTCGAGGGCGCAGTCACCGCCGGGATGATCCACCTCGGCGACCAGTTGGGTCTGTACACACAGCTCAAGGATGCGGCCGCGCCGCTCACGAGCGCCGAGCTCGCCGACCGCGCCGGCCTGGCCGAACGTTGGGTCCGGGAGTGGGCCTTCAACCAGGCTGCGGCGAAGATGGTGAGCGTCGACACCGACGACGGCGTCGAGCGGTTCACGCTGACACCGGAGGCCACCGCGGTGCTGGCGACTCCCGAGCACCCCGCGTACGGCATGGGGATGTTCCACCGTCTCCCGCAGACGATGCGCGCGCTCGAGGAGATGCCCGAGAGCTTCCGTTCGGGGGTCGGTCACGACTACGACAGCCACGGCCCGCAGGGTGCCGTCGGCATCGAGCGCAGCTTCGAGCCGTGGAACAGGGCGAATTTGCTGCCGACCGTGCTGCCCGCGCTCGAGGGCATCGTCGAGAAGTTGGCGGCCGGCGCGAAGGTGGCCGACGTCGGCTGCGGCGCCGGGGGAGCGGTGCTGTTGATGGCCGGTGCGTTCCCGGCCAGCCAGTTCGCCGGGTACGACATCTCCAAGTACGCGCTCGGCCGCGCGGCGCAGAAGCTGGAGGAGGCCGGGGTCACGAATGCCGCATTCCACGACCCGCGCGACGAGCCGATCCCGTCGAACGGCACGGTGGACTTCATCACCACGTTCGACTGCATCCACGACATGACCCATCCGCAGGAGATGATGCACACGATCAGGCGGGCGATGAGTGACGACGGCACCTGGCTCCTGGTCGACATCAAGGCCCAGGACTCGTTCGAGATGAATGCGAAGAAGAACCCGATGGCTGCGTTGATGTACGGGATCAGCGTGCTGAGCTGCATGTCGTCAGCGCTCAGCGAACCCGACGGCGCCGGCCTCGGCACGCTCGGTCTGTCGGAGAGCAAGGCTCGCGAGATGGCCGCAGCTGCAGGATTCACCCGGTTCCGCAAGCTCGACGTCGACCACAGCGTCAACGCCTTCTACGAAGTCCGCCCCTGACCCCCCACCACCCCCAGCACCCGAGTCCCAGCGTCCCACCCGAGTCCCAGCGTCCCACCCGAGTCCCAGCGTCCCGCCCGAGTCCCAGGAGGTCGAACCGAGTGCCAGCCGCCACCCCGGGGTGGCGCGTGGCACTCGGATCCCCCTTACCGGCCCTCACATGCAAGATCGACCGGAACGCCACCAGCTGGCCTGCTCATCAACTCATTCGCGCATCGCGCGCTGCGGGGTCGCCACGACCAGTCCGGATCTCAACGCAGGTCCGGGCATCAGGGCCTCCGGAGCATGGGTTCCAGCAGGCGGGGAGTGTCGAGTCCCGGGGATCACGTCGGCGCGATCCTGAGCCTGCTCATGAACCCTCGGCAAGGGGGTGCGAGTGCCAGCCGCCACCCCGGGGTGGCAGCTGGCACTCGGTTCGACCTCGTGGGACTCGGACGGACGCGTGGGACTCGGACGGACGCGTGGGACTCGGTGGATCGGGACGCGTGGTGGGACTCGGACGGACGCGTGGGACTCGGACGGACGCGTGGGACTCGGACGGGGTGACCGGGGGTCAGAAGGAGGTGATGATCTTCAGCTCGCGTGAGGCGAACAGCCATTGCCCGTTGACCCGGCGATACGCGTCGGTGTACGTGGCGAGGATGCCTCCGGGGCCGCCCTTCTTGCGGTCGAAGCGCTCGTCGACCGTCACCCGGCCGCTGGCCGTGCCGTCGTGCTCGTTCACCTCGAACACGCACACGCCTGGCGTGTGCACCACCCAGTTGAAGCCCTTCATCGCGGTCAGCCATGTGGAAGCGATGGAGTCGCGACCTTCGATCACCTTGCCCGGAGCGAGGCTCCAGCGGCCGTCGTCAACCCAGGTCGAGATCCACGCCGCAGGGTCGTTTCGGATGACGGCGTCGGAGTAGCAGGCGAGCAGCTGACGCAGCGCGGCCTCGGTGGCAGCGCCCGGCGTCGAGCTGACGCCGGCGGTGCGGCGCCCCATCGGCGATCCGTCGAAGTCGGCGAGCGTGAGGCCCACCTCCGCCGCGGCGACCGTGCGAACGTGGTCGATCAACTGGCGGCGGTCCATCATCCCGTCGTGGGCGGCGAATTGGATCGCCAGACCGTCGACGAGAGCGGTCAGCCGGATCGCCGACGACTCGGGCGACGTGCAGGTGAACTCGCCCGACTCGACCCCGGCCTTCAACACCCGCTCGAGCAGATCGGTCGTCTGCTCGTCGAGCTGCTGGCTGATCTTCTTCATCATCGGGTTTCGCAGCGCTTCGCCCCACCCGTCGATCCAGAGCATCCACTCCATGTCGTCGCTGCCCTCGGGCACCATGTTCTGGATCAGCCGATCGAGCTGCGCGATGGCGGTGGGGACAGAGGCGATCTCGCCCTCCATCTCAGCCAGGTCGTTCTGCGCGTAGTGGGCGAAGGCTTCGGCGAGCAGCTGTTCCTTGGAATCGAAGTGGTAGTGGATCAGGCTGCTCGACACGTCGAGCCGCTTGGCGACGTCGCTGATGCGCGTGCCGGCGAAACCACGCTCGATCACCACCTGGCACGTGACCTCGAGGATCTCTGCCCTGCGCTCTTCAACGGTCTGCTTCTTCACCACGTCGAACGCTATCGCTGGTGTTCCCGCTCCGGTGGGACCCGGCTGGGTGCGGTTGTCGTAGCGTCGCCCTTCAGCGGAACGACACCGCGGACCACATCGATGGAAATCGAATGCGATCGAAAGAGGATGACATGGACCTGGACGAGATGAAGGCCAAAGGCACGGCCCTGTCCCCGTGGGCGCACATGGCCACGGTGGGAGCCGATGGAAAGCCTGACGTGGTGCCGGTGCATCCGTGCTGGGAGGGCGATGTGCTGTGGACGATGTGCGGCGTCGACTCGGTGAAGGCGCGCAACATCGCTGCCAACCCGAACGTGGCGCTCCACTGGCAGGTGACGGCGGTCGGTGACGGCCTCGAGATCTGGGGCACCGCGACGGTGCATTCCGACCTCGAGACGAAGACCCGGCTCTGGACGGGTGTGTTCGACTACGACCTCGATGGTTTCGCTCCCGACGGTCCGTCGTCGCCCGGCACGGCGTTCATCGCGGTGCATCCCGAGCGGGCGCTGTATCTGGCCGCCTACGGCATGGGTGGCATGGAGCGTTGGTCGAAGTGAGCGACCTCACGCTCGGCGACGTGCAGGCCGACTCGAAGCGTTATGGCCCGCTTGCGTACCTCGGCACGGTGTCGCCGAGCGGCACGCCCTACACCTCGCCGGTCGCAGTGAACTGGGTGGACGACGAACTCGTCGCGTTCGTCGCCACACAGGAAGCGAAGGTCGCCAACGTGCGCGCCAACGACAAGATGACCGTGCACTACGCGGTCGGCGAGAGCACCGGTTGGGACAGCTGTGTGCTGTGGGGGAGCGCGCGTGTGATCGACACTGTCGACGGCCGCCGCGAGCTGTGGGGACGAATGGGATACGACCTCGACCGGTTCGAGCCAGGCGGACCGGAGGCCGACAGTCACGTGTTCATCGCGCTGCGTCCGACCAAGGCCGTGATCCTCCGGAACTACGGCATCGGTGGCCGGCACGTGTGGCGGGCCTCGTGAGCGGCCGTCTCACCAAGCTCTCCCGCTCGGTCGCAGGCAAGCGCGTCGATCGTCACGGGCGCTGCCTCGGGCATGGGACGAGCCACCGCCCATCTGTTCGCCGACGAGGGAGCACGGGTCGCGGTCGTCGATGTCGACCCCGAGCGTGTGCTCGCGGTGGGTCAGGAGATCCGCGACATGCATGGGCCGGACGCCGCGATCGACGTGGTGTGCGACGTCGCCGACCACGACTCGTTGAAGGCGCTCGTCGCCACGGTGGTGGATCGCTTCGGTGGCATCGACGTCGTGATCAACAACGCCGGGGTGTCGCTGATCAACTCGGCGTTCCAGGACGAGGAGACGCTACGAGGCGAACTGGGCCAAGACGCTCGACGTCAACCTCACCGCTCATTCACGGTTGATCCGTCTTGCGCTGCCGTACCTTCGCGAGTCGGGCGCGGGACGGGTGGTCAACATCGCCTCCACCGAGTCGATCGTGGTGACGGCCGGGCTCGCTGCGTACGCGGCCACGAAGGCCGGCGTGGTGGGCCTGACCAAGAGCTTCGCAGTGGAGCTCGGTCGCCATGGGGTGAACGTCAACTGCATCTGCCCGGGCCCGATCAACACGGCGATGACATCCGGCATCGACGTCGACGCGAAGCAGCTCTACGCCAAACGGCGTGTCCCGCTGCGTCGCTACGGCGATCCCGAAGAGGTTGCGCAGATGACGTTGAGCCTGTGCCTGCCCGCCGCCAGCTTCCTCAACGGGGCGATCATCCCGGTCGACGGTGGGATGAGCATCCGCCACACCTGATCCGGGTCGCAGCTCAGGGCGGGTAGCCGTCAGGGCTGGTCGCCGTCAGGGCTGGTAGCCGTCGAGGATGCCGCGCAGGCCTCGTGACGTGATCTCCGAAGGCGAGCTGTTCGAGGATGCCCATCCCATGCTCGACGCGTGCCGTCGGCCTTGGTGAGCGTGGCCCGGCACAACGCCTGGATGTGGACGTTCTCCCGGGAGTTCGGCGTGTCCACTGGCGTGGCCAACCGCTCGCCGCCAACGGCGTGTTCGCCCTTCCAGTGGCCATGGCCGAACTCAGGATTCCCGTAGCCGATGCCGCGCATGTGGAACTCGAACATCGGATCGAGGCGCACCGTGTCGATGGAACCGTCCCAGTGCACGAGGTCGTACTCGAACCACACCACCCACCGTGTGCCCGGGCGCCACTCGAGTCGGTACTCCACCGTGCGCACGAACGATGCGTCCTCGTCGCCCACTGGGGCGATCGCGCCCACCTCGTGCCACCGCCGTCCGTCGGCGTACTCGTTGACGTCGAAGTGCGTGGAGCACGAGGGGAAGTTGACGGGTGCCCACAACCAGAAGAACTGGACGAAGCCGACGGGCCCGCCCTGCGGCGCCGGCTCGCCGACGGGGCGAACCCCCCATGACCTGTCGCGCGAGCCGAGCATCTCGCCAGGATCGAGCTCGATCCGTTCGCCGTCGATCTCGATCCAACCCGTCCACGAACCGAACTGGGTGAGTCGCGTGTAGTCGAACAACGTCCGATTGCCGGCGCGCAGGAAGAAGTGCGGCTCCTCGATCACCGGCGATCGGTGGGTGAAGGTCACATCGGCGCGGATGCCCTGCTCGGGTGCATCGACCAGCACCTGCAGCACCCGCAACGGCTCGATGATCCGCACCTCGATCGGCGTGAGCGTGGTCGCGTGCATCCGGTCGTCGGGCGCACGCTGCGAGACGAACACCGATCTCTGCTCGCGGCTCGTGCGGCTCGTGCGGCTCGTGTCGCTCGAGCCGCCCGTGCCGCTCGTGCCGCTCGTGCCGGAAGAGGCCGGACGCACGACGCAGAACGCCGCGTCGGCAACGTGGCGGTTGGAGTAGAGGCCCATGGCTGCCGCGAAGTACAGCGACCCGTCGCGGGAGTAGCCGTTGAAGAAGTAGCGGTCGTACTGGTTGATGTCACCTGAAGCCGAGTTGGCGATCGGCACGGATGCCTGGTGGATGGGGAAGTCGTCGTAGCTGGTGAGCACCCACGTGACCGTAGCCACGCCCACGGGGCCCGTACGGAGTGGGCGGGGATGTCGCCAGCCTCGTACGCTCTCGACCGTGGGTTCCCCTGCTGACGCCGCCGACACCGGTGGCATCGCCGTCACTCGGCCGGTCACGCCGCCAGCCGCCCCGCCGGTCGCACGGCACCGATGGGGGCTGTCGCCGCAGCGCTACCGGTCGATCAGCATCATCGCGCTGGCGCTCCTCGCGATCATCGTGGTGTCGGGTGCAGGCGTGCGTCTCACCGGTTCCGGCCTCGGCTGCGACGACTGGCCGAACTGCAACGACGAGCAGCTGATCGATGTGTCGTCGAAGCACGCCGCGATCGAGCAGGTCAACCGGCTCTTCACCGGACTCGTCGCGATCGGCGTCGTGATCGCCGTGCTCGGCTCGGTGCTCCGCACTCCACGACGTCGGGAGCTCACCGTGCTGTCATGGGGGCTCGTGGCAGGCGTCGTCGGACAGGTGGTGCTCGGCGGCTTCACCGTTCTCGTCGATCTCCACCCCGCTGCGGTGCAGGCTCACTTCATTCTGTCGATGGTTCTGATCGCGAATGCCACAGTGCTCGTGTACCGCGCCGGTCTGCCCGAGCGGGCGAGCACGACGCGTGTGACGCGTGTGACGCGGCCGATCCGCCGGCATGTGTTGGCGGTGTCGATCGCGTCGGCGATCGTGGTCGTGCTCGGCACCGTGGTCACCGGCTCCGGGCCGCACGCCGGCGACGAGGACGCCCGTCGGTTCGGTTTCGCCATCCACCGCGTCGTCCAGGTCCACAGCGTCTCCGTGTGGCTGACCGTCGCGCTCGTGGCGTGGCTGATGTTCCGTCTCCGGAACCGCCGTGCCGACCGCGAGGTGCTCGATGGGTCGATCACGGCGTGGATCTGCGTGGCCGTGCTCCAGGGCGGTGTCGGATACCTGCAGTACTTCACCGACATCCCTGCAGCGCTCGTGGCGCTGCACATCGCCCTGGCCACGGCGCTGTGGGCGATCACCGTGTGGATGATCGAGGTGATGCGTGGACCGGTGTCAGGCCAGCGCCTTGATGAACTCGGCGGTCTTGTCGATGATCGCGGAGAAGAACCCGCCGACGTCGTTGACGAAGTCACCGAAGGCGCCCGCGGACGCTGAGGGGTTCCGCCAGAACGAGATCACCAGGAACATGACGAACACGGTCGTCAGGCTTTTCTCACGGTTACGAACGTCACGGGGCACGACCTCCAACTGACCGCTCGAGCCGCTCCCGGGGAAGTCCGGGGTCGACGAACGAGCAGTGAGATCTCCGCTTGGGGCAGAGGCTAGTGGTCCCGGTTGCTCAGATCAACGATCCCAGCCCCGTGATCACCTCGCGGAACTCGCGGATGGTGCTGTGGAGGATGTCCTCGGCGGTACGCACGCGGTCGATCCGGCCGGCAACCTGACCGGTGAGCGCGAGCGATGCCTCCATGTCGCCGCCGAAGTAGAGGTCGGTCGCCGTGCCGAACTCGGCCATCGACACGTTCTCTTCTCGCTCGAGGCGTTCGCTGCGTCGTGTGCGCAGCGCCCGCAGTCCGGGGCGGCCGAACCGGTTGAGGAACACCGTGTCGGTCTCGGCCGCAGCGATGATCGCGTCTTTCCAGTTCTGGTGAACCGGGGACTCGGCGGCGCTCACCATGCGCGTGCCCATCTGCACGCCGTCGGCGCCGAGCGCGAACGCTGCGGCCATCGACGCCCCATCGGTGATGCCGCCGGCGGCGATGATCGGCACGTCGACCTTCGAGCGCACGAGCGGCAGCAACACCATCGACGACACGTCACGTGGGTTCTTGAACCCGCCACCCTCGCCGCCTTCCACCACCAGTCCGTCGACACCCGCGTCCACGGCCTTCTGGGCTGCAACGAGCGTGGGCACCACGTGGAAGACGATGAGTCCAGCGTCTTTCAGCTGCGTCGTGTACTTGTTGGGATCGCCGGCCGAGGTGGTGACGAACTGCACCCCCTGGTCCACCACGAACTCGACGATCGCCGGGTCGCGCACGAAGGCCTGGGCGATGTTGACCCCGAACGGTCGATCGGTCAGTTCGCGCATCGCGATGATCTCGTGGCGGATGTTGTCGAGCTCGCCCGACGACGTCTCGATGATGCCGAGGCCACCGGCTCGGCTGACCGCCGACGCGAGCTGCGACCGAGCGATCCAGCCCATCGGCGCCTGCACGATCGGATAGTCGATCCCGAGCAGGTCGGTGACCCGGGTGCGCAGTGGTGCGGGGCGGCCTGTCGAGGCGGTGGAGGCGAGGGCCTGGCTGTCGGACATGCGCCGACGGTACTCAGGCGGTCATGCCCACCACGGGGTCGTAGAGGTGGTGGCAGTCGTTGATCGACACCACGGTCGAACCCTGCACCGAATGGAGTCGCACGAGGGTGATGCTCGTGTTCTCCACCGTCATCCACAGCGAACGGTGCACGCCCAGGAGATGTGACAGGTAGGCGTTGATCGCGCCGCCATGGGCGACGACCGCGATCCGTTGGCCGCGGTGCCTCGCGGCCAACATCTCCAGCACCGCGGCGAAGCGCGAGCGCAGTGCGTCGTCACCCTCGGAGCCGGGGATGCCGTCCCACCTGCCGGTGAGGCTCCACGCAACGAACTCCGGGTCCTGCACCGCAGCGCGTCGGCGGAACTCACCGTTGCTCCAGTCGCCGAGGTCGATCTCGCGCAGATCGGTGAACGTCTCGAGGGTGAGCCCACGGGCGTCGGCGAGCGGTTGTGCGGTCTGCACGGCGCGGGCCAGGTGCGAGCTGTACACCCCGACCAGTGCCACAGGGGCGAGCCGCGCCGCGAGCGCGATTGCCTGCATGTGGCCGACGTCGTGGAGCGGCGGGTCGGCCGACTCGGGCGTGCCGGGCACCACGTCGGCGGAGCGACCGTGGCGGATCAGCAACACCTCGCACGAATCGCCGTCGAGCTCGGTGCGCAACGTGGGCTGCGGCACGGCCTGCGTGCTGTCGAGCTCGGCAGGAGTGGGCGCATCAACGGGCATGGACATCGGCACCGACCGTAGCGTCGCTGTGATGGTCGCTGCGTACGCTGTCGGCCGTGACGTCGGTGCATCATCCGCTCGATTCCGTGGGTGTTGCGCTGCCCGATGGCAGCTGGCCTGACGTCGCCGGCACCGGTGGCACGCTCGATCTGTTGCGACGTTTCTGCAACACGATCAACCGCGAACAGGGCGGCGAGGCGTGGCGCGACCTCGACGAGCTCGACACCTGGCTGCGTCGGGAGGGCTACGAGGCCGACAGGCTCATCCAACGCGATCTCGACGAGTTGCTTGCGCTGCGCGACGCGATGTGGCGTTCCATCGCCGCCAGATCGCTCGGTCCGCTGGCCGCGGTCGTGGAGCACCTTCGATTCCGGCCCGTGGTCGACGGTGACGAGCTGCGGCTGCTCGCGTCAGGCTCGATCGCCGACGTGGTGACCGGCCGTCTGGTGGGAGTGATCATCGACGCCCAGACCATGGGGACATGGGATCGCGTGAAAGCCTGCCAGAACTGCCAGTGGATCTTCGTCGACTCGTCCCGGAACCGCAGTGGCCGGTGGTGCTCGATGTCGGCGTGCGGCGGGCGCCACAAAGCCCGCACGTACCGGTCCCGGCAGCGAGATTCGTGAGGTCGGCGAGGGTCGGCGAGGTTGGCGTGTCACGGACCTGACGTCGTGGTGGCGGGGTCTTCTTCGCCCGCGAACACCACCTGGCCCGTGACGACGCACGCCTCGTCGGCCGTCAGCCGCATCGGGACCCAATCGGACCGATCGGGCGTGATCACGAACGCCTGCAACACACCGTCGCCGAGGTCGACCTGGGCAACGAACTTGTGTGGCTGCTTCACCTCGGCGAGCGCGTGCGGGTCACAACGGCTCTCCGTGAAACGGATCGGAACCTCGGCTGCGTCGTCGCCGGCCGGGAGCACGATCACCGGTTCCCCCTCCGCAGCGTTCACGGATTCGAACGAGTACGGAACGGTGCCCGAGACCGAATCGATCGTGATCGTGCCGGTGCCCGCACCGCGCGTGAGGCGCAGCGAACCAGCGGTGACCGGGCGCCCGTCGTACTGCTCCTCGTGCAGATCGACCCACTCGATCGCGACCGACGAGACGATGAACTGGCGCTGGCAGTCCTCCAGGTAGAGCCGGCGCGCCAGGTGCCATCGGTCGACGACGGGGACCTCGCGCACCGAACCGTCCGCCAGACCCAACAACACCACGGCATCGTCGAGCGACGGCATCGTGTCGATCAAACCATCTCCCACGCACACTGCTCCGGGGAATGCGACGGGAAGGTCGATGATCTGGCCGCCGACGATCGTCGTGTCGCGTGGTGAGGGGGGACTGCTGTAGCCGGTCCAGACGAACTGCACCGACGCGACCTCGAACCGTTCGTCGGTGTCGTTGACGACCTGTACCTGGAACTGTCCCTTCGCGGGGTCCTCGCGATTCTGCTGTGGCACCGCGACGAGCTCGCCAGGAGGGATCGGGATCTTCGGCTCCGTGGTGGGAGGCACGTACTCCGCCGTGGACGTCGGGGCGGTCGTGTCATCAGTCGGGTCAGTCGGGTCAGTCGGTCGTCGTCGGTCGGGTCGGTCGGGTCGGTCGGGTCGGTCGGCGCGACGGGCACGGACGTGGTCGACGCCGCGCTGGTCGACGCCTCGTCGGAGGGATCATCACCACACCCGGCGAACACGAGAGCAACGACGACCGAGCCGAGCACCATCGTCCACCCACCACTCCGGCGGAGGGAAGGCCAAGATGGCGTCACCAGCATTCAGGTCATGTTAGTGACGTCGACGAGCGTTCGCCGACATCGGTGACGAACCTGCTTGCAGCCCTTGAGCACGCACCTCGCGCCACCTAGAGTGCCGCCCGATGACGCAGCCGGCCGTGGGGACGCACAAACACTTGGCTGGCCGGCAACGTGCCCTTCAGCTGCTCGTCGGGTTGCTCGTGGCCCTCGGTGCCCTCGTGGCAATGGCCGGATTCGCTTCGCCCGCGGCCGCCGAGGGCGAGACGATCCAGATCCAGGTCAAGGATCAAAAGCGCGACGCCGCCGGAAAGACCGACAACCAACCGGTGGCCGGTGTGTCGATCACCGTGCTCGACGCCAACGGTGTGGAGATCGCCACGGTGGTCACCGACGACAAGGGTGTTGCGATCGTGCCCGTTCCCGGACGTGGCGAGTACGTCGTGCGGCTCGACGAGAGCACGCTGCCCGACGGGCTCGAGCTGTCCGCCGAGAACCCAGCCGAACAGCTGATCACGGAGCCGTCGTTCGTGACCTCGAAGAAGATCGTCAACTTCTTCACGGGCGCATCACAGAGCGAGGAGACATCCACCACCGAGCGCATCGCCCAGCGATTCGCCGACGGCATCCGGCTCGGATTGATCATCGCGATGTGCTCCGTCGGCCTGTCGCTCATCTTCGGCACCACGGGTCTCACCAACTTCGCTCACGGCGAGATCGTCACCTTCGGAGCGATGGTGGCCTACTTCCTCAACGACCGCGGCATCCACGTCCTGCTCGCAGCGCCGATCGCAGTCGTGGCCGGTGGGTTGTTCGGCTACTCGCTCGATCGATGGGGCTTCGCCAAGTTCCGTGCCCGCGGCGTGGGCCTGATCTCGCAGATGGTGATCACGCTCGGCATGTCGATCGCGTTGAAGAACTTCTTCCTCTGGCGATTCGGTGGACGCGACAAGCCGTTCCTCGACTACACCAACCAGGTCGGCTCGAAGATCGGACCGATCACCATCACCCCGCGCGACCTCATCGTCACGATCCTCGCGTCGATCGTCTTGGTTGCCGTGGCCCTCACGTTGCAGTACACCCGGCTGGGCAAGGCAACTCGGGCCGTCAGCGACAACGTCGACCTCGCGTCGTCCACTGGCATCGACAGCTCGAAGGTCATCCGCATCATCTGGATCGCCGGCGGCGCACTGGCCGCCTTGGGTGGCGTCTTCCGAGGCCTTGACGAGCAGGTGTCCTGGGACATGGGCACGGCGCTGCTGTTCCTGATGTTCGCCGGCATCACGCTCGGCGGGCTCGGCAGCGCCTTCGGCGCCCTGGTCGGTGGTTTCGTCGTCGGCATCCTGGTCGAGACCTCGACACTCGTCGGTGTGCCGACCGAGCTGAAGGCGGCTCCTGCGCTGCTGATCCTGATCCTCATCCTCCTCGTCCGGCCGCAGGGCATCCTCGGACGAGCCCAACGAGTCGGCTAGGGAGGCGCGATGGACATCGGAGCGGTACTCGAGAACGCGATCCTGCAGTTCATCGGGTTCAACGCGTGCTACTACGCGATCGCCGCGATCGGCCTCAACGTGCAGTTCGGCTATGCCGGCCTGCTCAACTTCGGGCAGGCGGCGTTCATGGCTGCCGGCGCCTACGGCGTGGGCCAGACCGCCTCGATCTTCGGGATCTCGCTGTGGTGGGGCGTGCTGATCGCGATCGCTTACTCCGTGTTCCTCGGCCTGCTGATGGGTGTGCCCACGCTGCGGCTGCGGGCCGACTACCTCGCCATCGTCACGATCGCCTCGGCAGAGATCGTCCGCCTGGTCGTGCGTTCCGTGAAGTTCCGCGATCAGTTCGGTGGTACCGACGGCCTGAAGGACTTCGCCGACACGTTCCAGCAAGTCGGTATCGACCTGGGCCTGAAATCGGCCGGCGAGTACGGCTTCTGGATCTTCACCTTCAGCGGCCGCAACCTCTGGAACCTGATCGTCGGCTGGAGCCTCGTGGCGATCTTCGGCGTGATCGTCTGGTTGCTGATGAAGAGCCCGTGGGGCCGCGTCCTCAAGGCCATCCGCGAGGACGAGGATGCGGTGCGCAGCCTCGGCAAGAACGTCTTCAGTTACAAGATGCAGGCCCTCGTGCTCGGCGGCGTGATCGGGTCGTTCGCGGGAATGATGCTGGCCCTCGGCAACGCCAACGTGCAGCCCGACAACTTCAGCCGTGACCTCACGTTCTTCGTCCTCACCGGCCTCGTGCTCGGTGGCGTGGCGAAGGTCACCGGCTCGATCGTCGGCCCGATGGTGTTCTGGGGCATCTATTCGTTCCTCGACGGCTTCCTGCGCGAACTCGTCGACAAGCCGGTCCGAATCGGCGACTTCACGTTGCTGCAGTCCACCGACGTCGGTGTGGTGGTCTTCATGGTGATGGGCATCCTGTTGGTGCTGTTGATGGTGTATCGACCGCAGGGTCTGTTCGGGAACAAGAAGGAGATGGCTTTTGAAGGACGCTGACGACCAGTCCGCGGCCGAGCCGGCCGCCGCACCCGACGCCCCCCGGGAGCTGTCGGAATTCGCGCGAGCCGCCAAGGCTGCGCTCGCCGATGTCACCCCTGTGCCGGGTGCCAACAAGCCCGACCCGATCCTCACCGCGTCCGGGATCCGCCGCGCGTTCGGCGGCATCGTGGCCGTCGACGTCGACCACTTCGAGGTGCAACGCGGCTCGATCACTGCCCTCATCGGTCCCAACGGAGCCGGCAAGACCACGTTCTTCAACCTGATGACCGGCTTCGACAAGCCGAGCACCGGTCGGTGGAGCTTCAACGGGGCGTCGATGGACGGCGTCGCTCCGCACCAGATGGCAGCACGCGGCATGGTGCGAACCTTTCAGCTCACCAAGAGCCTGACCAAGCTGCCGGTGATCGAGAACATGAAGCTCGGCGCGAGCGGTCAGAAGGGCGAGAAGTGGTGGAACGGCTTGTTCCCCCGCCGCTGGAAGGCTCAAGAAGCCGAGATCGAAGCCCGCGCCGACGAGCTCTTGGCGCGATTCAAGCTCGATCACATGCGTGACGAGTACGCGGGTGCCCTGTCCGGCGGGCAGCGCAAGTTGCTCGAGATGGCACGTGCGCTGATGACCGACCCCACCCTCGTGATGCTCGACGAGCCGATGGCCGGCGTGAACCCGGCACTGAAACAGAGTCTCAACCAGCACGTACGCGGGTTGCGCGACCTCGGGATGACGGTGCTGTTCGTCGAGCACGACATGGACATGGTGCACGACATCTCCGACTGGGTGATCGTGATGGCCGAGGGACAGGTGATCGCCGAGGGGACGCCCGACGACATCTCCTCCAACCCAGCCGTCATCGACGCCTACCTCGGCGCCCACCAAGGAAAGACCCTCCTGGAGGACCAGGTATGACCGACCTCACCGGCGGCGCGCCCGTCCTGCATGCCGAGCAGCTCGTCGCCGGCTACGTCCCCGGGGTGAACATCCTCAACGGCTGCAACCTCACGGTGCACGCAGGCGAGTTCGTCGGGATCATCGGCCCCAACGGTGCCGGCAAGTCGACGCTGCTCAAGGCGATCCTCGGTCAGTGCTCCGTGCGGTCGGGGCAGGTGCACCTCGGCGATGTCGACATCACCGGCCGCAAGGCACACGAGCTCGTCGCCATGGGCGTCGGCTACGTGCCGCAGGTCCGCAACGTGTTCCCCAGTCTGACCGTCAAGGAGAACCTCGAGATGGGGTGCTACCTGGCACCCAAGCGGTTCCCCGAGCGATTCGACTACGTCACGAGCCTCTTCCCTCGGCTCGGTGAGCGTGCGGCCCAGCGTGCCGGTGCGCTCTCCGGTGGTGAACGCCAGATGGTGGCCATGGGTCGGGCGCTGATGATGGAGCCGACGGTGCTCCTGCTCGACGAGCCCAGCGCCGGGCTGTCGCCGGTGCTGCAGGACGAGGTGTTCGTCCGGTGCCGCACGATCAACGCCGAAGGGGTCGCAATCCTGATGGTGGAACAGAACGCGCGGCGCTGCCTGCAGGTGGTCCACCGGGGATACGTGCTCGACCAGGGCACCAACGCCTACACCGGCTCCGGTCGCGAGCTGCTCGCCGACCCGGCCGTGATCGCGCTGTACCTCGGAACGCTCGCTCGCGCAACCGGCGGCTGAACCGCCATCTCCCTCCTTCGGTCGCTTCGCTCCCTCCACTCGGTCGAGTGAATTGGAGCGGCTTCGCCGCGCTCAGTTGCTGATGGGTTCACGGCAAGCCGTAACAAGCTGAAGCTTGGGCTTCGCCACGTCGCTTCAGAGCGGGCGGCCCGCCGCCCGCAGGGTCACCCATCGCTGGAGGGGGATCGCGGAGCGCCCCCTCCAGACCTCCCCCCGAGCTCGCTTCGCTCGCCGGAAACTGCCGGGATGTCGTGCTCGTGCTGGTCTGGCCGCAGACACGACGAGGGCCCCGGTTGCCCGGGGCCCTCGTTCAACTCAGTTCCCTTCGACGGCCGGGGCTGTCGGGGGGTTCACGGGGGGCAGAGCCCCCCGTGGGTGGGGGTTCACGGTGGGGCGGAGCCCCCCGTGGGTGTTCACTTGCCGGCGTCGAAGTTCTCGCCGAGGGCGTTGCCCATGTTGCCGTCGGTGCCGTAGTAGGCCTTGACGGTCGGGCCGATGCCCTTTTCGACGGCGGTACGCAGGATGCGCGAGCCCTCGTCGAACGAGATCAGAACGATCGCGTCCGGGTCGGCAGCGACGATCTCGTCCACTTCGGCGTCGAACGACGCTGCGGTCGGGTCGTACGCCTTCTGGCCGAGGACCGTCACACCCGAGGCCTCGAGGACTGCGGCCACAACATCGGCGATGCCGTTGCCGTAGGAGTCATCGAGGTTGAGGATGTACGCCGTTGCGGCGCCGTCTTCGAGGACCAGGTTGGCAACGATCGCACCCTGGAGACCATCGGGCGGGGCGTTGCGGAAGTACAGGCCCTTGTCGTCGTAGGTCGACAGCGCGGGGCTGGTGTTGGCTGGGCTGAACAGCGTGACGCCGGCGGCCGAGATCTGATCGATGATCGTGAGGGCCACGCCAGACGAGGCGGGACCGACCATTGCATCGACGTCCTCGGCGAGGAGGCGGGTCGCGGTCACCGTGGCGGTGTCGGTCGAGGTGTCGCCCGAGTCGCCCTTGCTGTACTCGACAGGGTTGCCGAGGACGCCGCCAGCGGCGTTGATCTCGGCGATCGCGTACTCGAGGCCGGCGAACTCCGGTGCACCGAGGAAGGCGAGGCTGCCGGTCTCGGGCATGATCGAGCCGATCTTCAACGTGCCGTCACCTTCACGCTCGACACCGACCGGAACGAGGTCGACGATCGACGATTCAGGCGACTCGGCCTCGACGAGGGTCTCGTCTTCGAGGAGGCGGTTGTCGTCACCGAAGGTGAGGATCGCGTACGAACCCTTGAGGGGCTCGCCGTTGCCGTTGAAATCGTGCGGGCCGGAGATGCCGTCATAGTCGGGATCGCCGCCAGCCTTGATGATCGCAAGGCAATCGACGAACGAGGTGCACTTCTCGCCGACGCCGGTGACGCCGACGATCTCGCCAGCGTGTGCCGAACCGTCGGTGCCGGCCACCTCGACGGCGAGCGCGATCACGATCGCCGCGTCGTAGGCCTCAGCGGCGTAGTTGAAGTCTTCCAACGGGTCGTTGCCCTGCTCGACCCAGAAGTCGCTGACAGCAGGGACCCACTCGGAGACGTCGGCACCCTTCGGCGTCGTGCCCTTCATGCCGGCCAGCTCGCCGCCGCCGGATGCCGGGGCTTCGGTGGTGTCGGCAGCCGGGGCGTCGGTGGTGTCGGCAGCCGGAGCTTCGGTGGTGTCGGCAGCCGGAGCTTCGGTGGTCGCTGCGGCCGGCTCGGTCGCTACGGCTTCTTTCTCGTCGTCACCGCAAGCTGCCGCGATGAGCGACAGACCCACGATCAATGCGCCAACGCGACGCACTCGGGATTTCTGCATGTGTTTCTCCCCCTAGGAGACCGTCGAGTGGAGACCCAACGGCGGTGTTGCCGCCGGGTTGCGACCGGCGGGATGTTGAAGGCGGCCAGCCTACGCGGGATTCGGGTGGTCCGCCAAGCATCACCCCAGGTATTTGTACATCTCACGCCACCTCACCAGGTGCAACGCGCAGGTCTCACCGTGTCTCACTGGTGCGTCACGAGCCGTTCACGCAGCCGGGTGCCGACTACGGTGCCGTTCATGAGCTCGCAGTCGGAAGAAGTGCTGTACGAGGTCGCCGACCATGTCGCGACGATCACCCTGAACGCGCCGGAGCGGATGAACACGATCTCCGGACAGATGCTCGACGAGCTGTCCAGACGCTTGCTCGAGGCGGATCGCGTCCGTGACGTGCGCTGCATCGTGCTGACCGGTGCCGGTCGGGCCTTCTGTGCCGGTCTCGACCTCCAGGCTCAGATGGCCACATCGAGCGGCGGGCTCGGTGGTCTGGGCAGCCTCGACGCCAACCCAGGTGAGTTCGACATCCGCAACGCTCCGCCGATCGTGCTGCACGGTCTCGACACCCCCACGATCTGCGCGCTGAACGGAGGCGCGGCCGGCTACGGATTCGACATCGCGCTCGGTTGCGACATCCGCGTCGCTGCGGAAACAGCCAAGTTGGCCCCGGGCTTCGCGAAGCGCGGCATCCTGCCCGAGAGCGGCGGCACCTGGCTGCTGCCCCGCATGGTGGGCTACGCGAAGGCTGCCGAGATCGCCTTCACCGGGCGCACGCTGTCGGCCGCCGAGGCGCTCGAACTCGGGCTGGTGAACCACGTGGTGCCCGCCGCCGATCTCGCTGACCGGGTCGCGACGCTGGCTCGCGAGATCGCGGAGAACGCGCCGCTGGCCGTTCGGGCGATCAAGCGAATGATGCGAGCCGCCGAGACCGAGACGTTCGAGCAGAACGTTCATCATGTGTTCCTGCAGTTGCTGCCGCTGATGCGCACCCAGGACTTCAAGGAAGGCGTGACCGCGTTCATGGAGAAGCGATCGCCGGAGTTCACGGGTCGCTGATCGATCCATGACGCCAGACCCGATCGATCTGCTCTCGGGACTTGCCACCACGCGAGCGATCCGGCGGTACACGCACGAGCAGATCCCTGACGCCGACCTGTCGGTCATCCTGTGGCACGCCTCGCGGGCCCCGAGCGGGTCGAACCGTCAGCCGTTCCGATTCCTCGTGCTGCGAGATGGGCCGCACGCGCAGACCGCGAAGGCACTGCTCGGCAGATCGTTCCGGACGGGATGGGCGGCGAAGCTGCGCAACGACGGCTACGACGCGTCGGTGGCGGCGGACCCCACCTCTGCGAAGTCGCGCACGGCGGCGACGATGCAGCACTACGTCGATCACATCGAACAGGTCCCGGTCATCGTCCTCGTCTGCCTCGAGCGATACCGCGATCCGAACCCGTACGAGGGCGCCTCGGTGTATCCCGCGTGTCAGAACCTGCTCCTCGCCGCTCGCGCCACCGGGTGGGGTGGTGCGCTCACGATGTGGCACCAGCTGGTGGAAACCGAGTTGCGCGAGCTGCTCGGCATCCCCGATGAGGTCGCGGTGTCCGCGTGCATCACCCTGGGTCGCCCGGCCGGTGCACACGGGCCGGTGCGTCGCCGCCCCATCGCCGAACTCGCCTTCGACGACGTCTGGGGCAGGCCAGCGGCGTGGGCGATCGATCCGGACGGCACCCGCCACACCGGTTGGCGCCGCTGAACGAGGTCGAACGAGGTCGAACGACGCCGATCGACGACCGATTGCGTGGAGGTCGTTCTTCGATCTGCTCTCGACGTTTGTTGGCGGAGATGACAAACTGACGGGCGTTCTGTGTCGGTCGAGCGCGGTGCGATGCCTGCGAGTTGCCTGCGAGTTGCCGGCTCGAGACTCGGGTTCGATCGATGCGCAACGTTGATGTCCACGTGCAGACCGACGCCGGGAGGGGTCAAGCCAGTGTCCGCAATGTCAGCAGTGTCAAGGGTGTCCGCAGTCTCGACGCGAGCGACGTTTGCTTCGACGCGGTCCGCAGGTGTTCGAAGCGAGACGGTTCGCAGCGCCAACCTGGCGATCATCCTGCGTGAACTTCACTTCCACGGTCCGGCATCGCGGTCCGAGCTGGTGGCACGGACGGGTCTGACCCGCAGCGCGATCGGCGCCCTCATCGGTGAGCTGGTGAAGGCCGACCTGGTGAGCGAGCAGCGTGCTGCTTCCGACGGCAGCCCTGGCCGGCCGTCGCCCGTGGCAGCGCCGGTCGTCGATCGCAACGTCACGATCGCCGTCGAAGTTGCCGTCGATTCCCTCGCCGTGGCCGCCATCGGCCTCGGCGGTGTCGTGCTCGACTCCGAGCGGGTCGAGCGCCCGCGCGAGCGTGTCGCCGTCGACGCCACCATCGACGACATCGTGGCGATGGTTCGCAGCGTCGAGTCCAGACTCGACTCCGGGTGCCGCATCCTCGGGATCGGTGTCGGAGTGGTGGGCCTGGTGAACCGCACCGACAACAGCGTGTCGATCGCCCCCAACCTCGGCTGGCATGACGTTGCGTTCGGGCATCGGCTCGAACGTGCACTCGGCTCGACGATCCCGGTGCTCGTGTCCAACGATGCGGATCTCGCTGCGCTCGCCGAAGTGCGCCGCGGCGTGGCGGTCGGTGTTCGTGAGGTCCTGTGCGTGTGGGGTGAGGTCGGCGTCGGCGGCGGACTGATCAGTCGCGGAGAGCCGGTGACAGGTGCTGACGGGTTCGCCGGCGAGATCGGCCATCTCCCGGTGAACCCCGACGGACGCGTCTGCCGCTGCGGCTCGATCGGCTGTTGGGAGACCGAGGTGGGCGAGGGAAGGCTGCTGGAGCGCAGCGGCCGGCCGCCCGACGGTGGCCGCGAAGCGGTCGACGCGCTGTTGGCTGATGCCGATGCCGGCGTGACCACGGCCCTCGATGCACTGGCCGTTCAAGCGCGATGGTTGGGCATCGGGATCGCCGGACTGATCAACGTGATGAACCCGTCGATGGTGGTGCTCGGTGGCCTTCTCGGACGCGTCTACCCCTACGTGGAGCAGTTGGTCGGCGACGAGATCGAACGACGAGCCCTTGCATCGTCACGACTCGGCGTGACGGTCGTGACGTCGGCCCTCGGAGGTGACGCCCCGCTCGTGGGAGCCGCCGAGTTGGCCTTCGAGCCGCTGCTCGCAGATCCGCTCGGCACCCTCCGGAGGATCTCCTCGGGGCGTTGACAAACGCTCGATGTTTGTTGGAGACTCCAACAAACACCGATCCGGGGATCTCGGAACAGCAGTTCGGTCACGCACACCGAGTGCTCGCGGGTGTCCAGCCCGCCCGTGACCGGGTCGATGAAGATGTTGCCGCCGAGCTAAGGAGTTCCTCATGACCGAGTTCTTCACCGCCGTCCCGACGCCCGTCGCGTTTGCCGGAGCGGGTTCCGGAGACGGACTCGCCTACCGGGTCTACGACCCCACCAGGGTCGTCGCCGGCAAGACGATGGCCGAGCATCTCCGCATCGCGGTGTGCTACTGGCACAGCTTCAACTGGCCCGGCTCCGACGTCTTCGGCGCCGGCACCTTCGACCGGCCATGGTCAGTGGCGGGCGTCGACCCGATGCAGGCGGCGTTCGACAAGCAGGACGCAGCGTTCGAGTTCTTCGCCAAGCTCGGAACGCCGTACTACTGCTTCCACGACGTGGACATGGCGCCCGAGGGCGCGACGCTGAAGGAGAGCCGCGCCAACCTCGACGTGCTCGTCGACCGCGCGGCCACCAAGCAGGCCGACACCGGCGTGAAGCTCCTGTGGGGCACGGCGAACCTGTTCTCGCACCCGCGCTACGCAGCCGGTGCAGCCACGAACCCGGACCCTGAGGTGTTCAAGCACGCCGCGGCACAGGTGCGCCACATGCTCGAGGCCACCCATCGATTGGGAGGCGAGAACTACGTGCTGTGGGGTGGCCGTGAAGGCTACGAGACGTTGCTCAACACTCGCTTGAAGCAAGAGGCCGACCAGTTGGCCCGCTTCCTCCACCTCGTGGTCGAACACAAGCACAAGATCGGCTTCACCGGCACCTTGCTCCTCGAGCCGAAGCCGCAAGAGCCCACGAAGCACCAGTACGACTACGACACGGCGACGGTGATGGGCTTCCTCGAGCGCTACGACCTGGTGGGTGAGTACTTCGTCAACATCGAGGTGAACCACGCCACCCTCGGCGGGCACTCGTTCCATCACGAGATCGCGACGGCTCTCGATCTCGGCATCTTCGGCAGCGTCGATGCGAACCGAGGCGACCCGCAGAACGGCTGGGACACCGACCAGTTCCCGAACTCGGTCGAAGAGCTCTCGCCTGCGATGTTCGAGATCCTTCGCCACGGCGGGTTCACCACCGGTGGGTTCAACTTCGACACCAAGCTGCGC
Organism: uncultured Acidimicrobiaceae bacterium; assembly: GCA_963791635.1. Lineage (GTDB taxonomy): Bacteria > Actinomycetota > Acidimicrobiia > Acidimicrobiales > Ilumatobacteraceae > VFMC01. Next base: position 1,186,056 of record CAWBTC010000005.1, on the reverse strand, counting down.
CGTCAGAGTCTCGACCGCACCGACTTGTTCCACGGTCACATCGGTGGCATCGACACCCTTGCCCGCTCCCTGCTCGTCGCCGCGGCAATGATCGATGATGGTGCGATCGATCGATTCCGTGAGCAGCGCTACGCGGGTTGGCAGGGTGAGCTGGGTCAGCGGATCCTCACCGGCGACGTCGACCTCGCAACACTCGCCGACGAGGCGGTCGCTGCCGACCTCGACCCGAAGCCCGTGTCGGGCCGACAGGAATGGCTCGAGAACGAGGTCAACCGAATCCTCTGGTCGACGCCGAACTGATCGGCGATGAGAGATGAGTGTCCCTACCGACCACATCTCTCATCACCATTCGCTGCCCTGGTGTCGCGATGAGAGATGAGCGCGCCTCCGGCACTCATCTCTCATCGCGGAGTGGGTTGCGGCAAGCGACGCGCGGCATCATGGCGTCATGAGCGCTCAAGCACACCTCGTCGCGGGCGTCGACTCGTCCACGCAGAGCACGAAGGTCGAAATCCGTCGGCTCGACACCGGCGAGGTGGTGGCCTCCTCTGCCGCCGCGCACCCTGCCACCACGCCGCCGAAGTCGGAGCAGGACCCGGCTGCCTGGTTGGCCGCGTTCCACACGGCATGGGCCGACGTCGGAGCGCCCGACGTTGCTGCGATCAGCGTCGCCGGCCAGCAGCACGGCATGGTGGTTCTCGACGACCAGGGCGAGGTGTTGCGGCCGGCGAAGCTGTGGAACGACACCGAGTCCGCCCCCGATGCCGGCTGGCTGCTCAAGCAGTTGCCTGACGGCGCGGCCGGTTGGGCCACGGCCGTCGGCAGCGTGCCCACTGCGTCGTTCACCGCCACGAAGCTGTCATGGCTTCACCGCAGCGAGCCCGACACCTGGGCCAAGCTCGCCCACGTGCTGCTGCCGCACGACTGGCTCACGAGCCAGCTTGCCCGCGCGTTCACCACTGACAGGGGCGACGCCTCGGGCACCGGGTACTGGTCGCCCGCGACCGGGGCGTATCGATGGGACATCCTCGGTGTGATCGATCGCGATCGTGACTGGAGCGGCGTGGTGCCCCGGGTGGCCGAGCCACTCGAGGTGGTCGGCACCTGGCAGGGCGCCCAGGTCGCGGCAGGAACCGGTGACAACATGGGTGCCGCACTCGGCCTCGGTGTCACGACCGGTCAGGCGATCGTCTCGCTCGGCACGTCGGGGACCGCGTTCACCATTGCTGATGCTCCCACGTCGGATGCCTCAGGAGCCGTGGCGGGTTTCGCCGACGCGACCGGTCGGTTCCTGCCGCTGGTGTGCACCCTCAACGCGACGAAAGTGCTCAACGCAGTGGCCCGGCTGCTGGCGGTCGATCGTGCGGGCTTCGATGCCCTCGCCTTGTCAGCGCCGTCCGGTGCGGCTGGGCTCACGTTGTTGCCGTACTTCGATGGCGAACGCACGCCGAACCTGCCGGCGGCCACCGGTGTGTTGGCAGGGTTGCGCAGCGACGTGAGCCGCGAGCAGCTCGCCCGTGCTGCCGTCGAAGGCGTGGTGTGCGGGATGCTCGACGCTGCTCGATGCGCTGGCGGCACATGCGCCGGTCACCTCGGTCGTGCTGACCGGTGGTGGCGCGCGCAGCGCAGCCGTGCGCCAGGTGTTCGCCGATCTCTGCGGACTGCCGGTGTCGGTGTCGAACGCCGATGAAGCCGTCGCTGCAGGCGCGTGCGTCCAAGCGGCAGCTGTGGCGCTGGGCGTGGATCACCACGAGGTGATCCTGCGCTGGGGTCTCGGTGGCAGCACCGAGGTGCCGCCGTCATCGGGTGGTGGTCGCGATGCCGCTGCGGCCGTGCGGGGTGCGTATGCGTCGGTGCGCCGCCGAGAGCACCCATCGGCGTGAGCGACGACCCGTTCGTCGTGCTCGGACTCACGCGCATCGCCACGCTCGACGAGGTCCGCGCCGCCCGCCGACGCCTGGCCTTCGAGGTGCACCCCGATCGCGGTGGCGACCAAGCGTCGATGCAGCGTGTGAACGCGGCGTTCGAGTCGGCGGTCGCGCATCTGACCGGCCGACGAGTCCTGCCTGATCCTGCGGCGCCGCCCTCGTCGCCCGGTGCCTCGCCCCCGCCGCGCGCTCGGAGGGAACCTCCGTCGGTGCCGTGGGGTCGTCAGCGGCAGTGGGTGGAACACGACGCCCCGTCCTTCACCGTCGACGCGTTGCCGGCAGAGGCGTTCGAGGCGCTCGTGATCGTGGCCGCCTGGATCGGCGAGGTGCTCGACGACGATCCGCCCTACGTGTTGGAGTGTCATCTGAACGAGCCGACACCGTGCTGGTGTCGCCTCGACCTCGTGCCCGACGCAGGCGGGAGCACCGTCAGCTTGATCGTGGCCACGCCCCATGGAACCGAGCCGGTGTCAGCCGATGTGGTGCGCGACATGTGGGTGGAGCACCTCAATCAGCTCGGCCGGCAGCAGCCTTGAACAACCGGTCACGGATCGCGTGACCGAGTCCGGCCGCCGTCGGGAGCACCGCGACGACGGCGCTGCGGTCCTCGTCGTCGGCTCGGCGCAGCAGTTCGTACAGGTGCCGCGCATAGCCGACGAGGTCGTCGACATCGTCGATCACCAACGGGTTGGACTGCTCGGAGGCGATGATCCGGGCTGCGGCCACCGTGTCTGCCAGGAGGACCGGGCATCGAGGGGCATAGTGCGACGCGAGCATCCCGGCCGCCCGACTCGGACCACTCATCGTTCCCACAGCGCCGGCGAGGAGCTGATGTACCTGCTCGTTCGAGATGCCGCCCGGACGGAGCACCTGCACCGGATCGACCGTGCAGTCGACGATCGTGCTCTCCACGCCGATCGGGCACGGGCCGCCGTCGAGCACCAGGTCGACGCCGCCGTCGACGTCACCGAGATCGCGAACGACGTGCTGGGCGGTCGTCGGGCTCACCTCGCCGAAGCGGTTTGCCGAGGGTGCAGCCAGGCCCCCGCCGAAGCGGTCCAACAGCTCGGTCGTGAGCGGGTGCGCCGGCACGCGGATGCCCACCGATGCTCGCCCGCCGGTGACGACGTCGAGCACGTGAGCCGCGCGCGGCACGAGCACGGTGAGCGGTCCCGGCCAACAGGCCGCTGCGAGCACCGCGGCAGCGGATGGCACCTCGGCTGCCCACTCGGCGAGCTGCTCGGCTCGGGCCAGGTGGACGATCAGCGGGTGATCCGCTGGCCGGCCCTTGGCGGCGAAGATCCGCCGCACGGCGGTCTCGTTCGAGGCGTCGGCTGCAAGGCCGTAGACGGTCTCCGTCGGGATCGCCACCAGTCCGCCGGAGCGGATGACGTCGAGCGCGGCTCCGATGTCGGTGGTGACCCGAGGCGACATGGGTGAGTCGGCGGTCCTGGGTCGGATCAGGACGGGATCGCGTCGAGGAACTCGAGCGTGGCGTCGATGAACCCGAACGACTCAGGCGTCGCGAAGTGGTCGACGTTGCGCAAGACCTTCAACGTGGCATTCGGGAGCGCGGCGGCGAGCGGATCGCCAGGGCCGGCGAAGTCCTTGTCGCCGATCACCACCAGCGTCGTGCACGTGGCCGCCGCGACGAGCTCCGGCGTGAGCTGTACGCCACGAGGACGCTTCATCACGGCAGTCAGTGCCGCGAGGTCGTTGTCGGGCTGGTTGCCGTACTGGGCGAACAGCCTGGCGATGTTGTCGTCCGGCGGAGCGGTGCCTTCGAGCCCGGCGATGATCTTCTGAGTGCCGGTGGTGTCGTCGTCGAACAACGTCGTGCCGATGCCGGCGAGCACGAGCTTGCGGAATCGGTGCGGTTGGTCGATGGCGATCCTCAGGAGCGTGATCGCACCGAGCGAGAAGCCGACGGCATCGATCGGTGACTCGGGCATGGCGTCGAGCACCCGCTCCGTGAGGTCGGCGTACCGCTCGGGCTCGTGGGGCTTGGGGGCAGTCCCGTGGCCGAGCAGGTCGACGCCGACCGCCTCGCGGCCGGCATCGCGGAGCAGTTCCGTGAACCCGCTCGACTGCCAGGTGGAGGCGAACGAGCCGCCCCAGCCGTGGACCAGGATCACCGGTGTCGAGTCCGTCATGCGAGCCACGGTATCCGCACCCCCCGGCGGTCCGTGGCACCGGGTCGCGTCTGCCGTTAGCCTTGCTCGGTCCCTGACCCGGGGCGGGGATGCGGACGCCCGGACACGTCCCTTGGCAGGAGGACCTCACATGCGGTTGTTGCACGAGCCGGCCTTCGACCTCACGTACAGCGATGTGTTCATGGCGCCGAGCCTGTCGGCCGTGCCGTCGCGCTTCGACGTCGACCTGAGCACTCCCGACTCGATGGGCACGACGATTCCGGTGGTGGTGTCGAACATGACCGCAGTGGCCGGCCGCCGAATGGCCGAGACGGTGGCCCGCCGTGGCGGGATCACGGTGCTTCCCCAGGACATCCCACTCGACGTGATCGAGAACGTGGTCGACTACGTGAAGACCCGGCACATCGTGTACGACACGCCGATCACACTCGGGTCGCATCACACCGTGGGCGATGCGCTGGGTCTGATCCACAAGCGGTCGCACGGTGCGATCGTGGTCGTGGAGGACGGCGTGCCCGTCGGCATCTTCACCGAGCACGACGCTGTCGGCTTCGACCGGTTCACGCAGTTGCAGCACGTGGGTCGCAGCGAGATCATCACCATCCACGCCGGCACTGCGCCGGAGGAGATCTACGACGTCCTGTCCGGCGAGCGGCTGTCGATGGCACCGGTGGTGGACGATGACGGCCGCCTGATCGGGTGTGTCACCCGCAAGGGCGCACTGCGCAGCACGATCTACCACCCTGCGGTCGACGCAGAGGGCCGTCTGCGCGTGGCCGTCGCCGTCGGGATCAACGGCGAACCGGCCGCGAAGGCGAAGGCACTGTTGTCCATGGGGGTCGACGGGCTCGTGATCGACACCGCGCACGGCCACCAGATCAGAACGTTGCGTGCCATCGAAGAGGTGCGCGCGGTGGCTCCGGATGTGCCGATCGTGGCAGGCAACGTGGTCACGGCTACCGGCACCCGCGAGCTGATCGAGGCCGGAGCCGACATCATCAAGGTCGGAGTCGGCCCTGGCGCGATGTGCACCACTCGAATGATGACCGGCGTCGGCCGGCCGCAGTTCTCCGCGGTGGTGGAATGCGCCGACGAGGCTCGCCGTCTCGGCAAGCACATCTGGGCCGACGGCGGCGTGCGCTACCCGCGCGACGTGGCTCTCGCCCTTGCCGGTGGCGCCGCGAGCGTGATGTTCGGGTCGTGGCTCGCCGGCACCTACGAGTCGGCAGCCGATACCTTGCGTGACCCCGATGGCCGTCTCTACAAGGAGAGCTTCGGGATGGCGAGCAACCGTGCCGTCAAGAACCGGTCGCGTGCGGAAACCTCGTTCGATCGGGCCCGCAAGGAACTGTTCGAGGAGGGCATCAGCACCTCGCGGATGTACCTGGATCCCGAGCGGCCGGGCGTCGAGGACATCATCGACGAGATCGTCGCCGGCGTGCGATCGGCCTGCACCTACGCCGGAGCGCGCACGATCGACGAGTTCCACGACCGTGCCGTGGTGGGTGTGCAGAGCGTGGCCGGCTACTCCGAGGGCATGCCTCAGGGCACCAACTGGCGATGAGCGACGAGACGGCGGGAGAGGCCGGAGTGCGAGCACGCGACGCGACCGATGCGCGGTTGTTCGCGTCGTCATCCGCGTCGTCATCCGCGCCGTTGCGGGTGATTGCGATCGACGGGCCCGCCGGTGCAGGCAAGAGCACCATCGCACGAGCGCTCGCCGCACGACTCGGGCTCGAGTACCTCGACACCGGTGCGATGTATCGAGCCGTCACGTTTGCCGCGATGCGACGCGGGATCATCGACGACGATGCCGCGGTCGCGGCACTCGCCCAGGACCTGACGTTGGAGGTCGGCGAACACGGGGTGCTCGTCGACGGCGTCGACGCGACCGTGGAGGTCCGCAGTCCCGAGGTGACCAGAGCCGTGAGCCGAGTAGCCGCCAACAGCTTGGTGCGCGTCGAACTGGTCGGCCGGCAGCGGGCGTGGGCGACTCGACGGGGCGGAGGTGTGATCGAGGGGCGCGACATCGGGTCGGTCGTCTTCCCCGATGCGCCGTTGAAGCTGTACCTCACCGCCTCGCCCCGGGTGCGCGCCGAGCGTCGGGTCGCCGAAGCGGGCGGCGACGTCGACGAGATCGAAGCAGCGATCGCCGCTCGTGATGGCTCTGACAGCAATCGGTCCGACAGCCCGCTGGTGCAGGCCGACGGCTCGTACGTGCTCGACACGACCGGGCTGAGCATCGACGGCGTGCTCGCAACCATCGAGACGTTGTTGAGCAGGGGAGTGGGAGCAGCGTGACCAGGATCAACACAGAGCTCGCCGGCAATGGTCGCCTCGACAGGGCCGCGTACCAGTTCGTGCGCTTCGTCGTGGTGACGTTCTGTCGCACGTGGTGCAGGATGGCCGTGGTGGGTCGGGAGCACATCCCGGACGAGGGGCCGTTCCTGCTGGCCCCGGTGCACCGCAGCATCCTCGACACACCGATCTCGTCCGGAGTGACCGGGCGGCGAATGCGCTTCATGGGTGCTGACAAGTACTGGAAGAACCGGCACTTCGGTCGGCTGTTGTCCGCCCTCGGTGGCTTTCCTGTCACCCGCGGCTCCGCCGACCGCGAGGCGCTCAAGCGGTGCATCGATGTGCTGAACGGCGGAGAGCCGCTCGTGCTGTTCCCCGAGGGCGAGCGCAAAGCCGGCCCGGTGGTCCAGCCGTTGTTCGACGGCGCCACCTACATCGCGGTGAAGGCTGGCGTGCCGATCATCCCCGTCGCGATCGCTGGCAGCGAGCGGGCCATGCCGAAGGGTGCGAAGTTCATCTACCCCCGCAAGATCCATGTCATCGTCGGTGCCCCGATCCGGGTGCCGACCGGCGAGACGGGCAAGGCACAACGGATCGCCGTGCGCGAGCTGTCGGCCGTCCTCCACAGCGAGCTCCAGCGTCTCCTCGACGCCGCCAACGCCAAGCTCTGATCCGAGTCGCAGCGGTCCGCCCGAGTCGCACCGGGTCCGCCCGAGTCGCACGAGGTCGACCGGAGTGCCACGCGCCACCCCGGGGTGGCGGCTGACACTCGGATCAAACCTGTGGGACTCGGCTGGGCGTGTGGGACTCGGGTGAACCTGTGGGACTCGGATCAGGGGCCTTGGAGCCAGCTGCGGGTTGCGTTCGCAAGATGGATCGGGTCCTGCGTGCCGCACAGCTCGCGGGCGGAGTGCATCGACAACTGGGGAACGCCGACGTCGACGGTGTCGATACCCAACCGTGTCGCCGTGATCGGGCCGATCGTGCTGCCACACGGCATGTTGTTCCGACTGACGAACACCTGCCACGGCACTCCGACCGATTCGCACGCACGCTGGAACTCCTGAGCGGTGGCGGCCCCGGTGGCATAGCGCTGATTCGAGTTGACCTTGAGCGCCGGCCCCTGGTTCACGATCGGTCGATGGCCAGGCTCGTGCCGATCCGCGTAGTTCGGGTGCACTGCATGGGCGTTGTCGGCCGACAGGCACGATGACGCCGTCAGCGCAGCGAGGTGGGCCGAACGCGACACCCCTCGGGCGAGCGAGATCCGCTCCAGCACGTGCTCGAGCAGCGGGCCGGCCGCGCCGGTCGTGCTCTCGCTGCCCACTTCTTCGTGGTCGAACAGTGCGATGACCTGATGATGACGGGCGGCGGGCGACGCTGCGATCAGCGCATCGGTGGCCGCCCAGCACGAGAGCTGGTTGTCGAGCCTCCCGCTCGCGAGCAGCGACGAGTCGGCTCCGAGGACCGATGCCGGGGTGCGATCGAACAAGCACAACTCCCACCAGCCGATCTCGGCTGCATCGACGGCGAGCTGCGTCGCGAGCCACTCACGGAACTCGCCCTGACGCGATGCACCCGTGCCCCACACCGGCGTGAGGTGCTGCTGCTTGTCGAGTTGCACGCCCTTTTCGTTGACCTCGCGGTCGAGATGGATGGCGAGCTGCGGGACGCGGCACACCGCTTCGTCGATCGTGATGTCTGCAACGGAGGCGTCGCGGAGCACCACCCGTCCGGAGATCCCGAGGTCGCGGTCGAGCCACGAGTTCAACAGGACGCCGCCGTAGACCTCGACGCCGAGCTGCTTCCAACCGAGCTGGCCGGTGTCGGGCCGAGGCTTGATCCGCAGACAGGGCGAGTCGGTGTGGGCACCCACGACGCGAAACGGTGTCGCGTCGGCCTCGCCGGCGAGACGGAACGCGATCACCGACGCGCCCGACACGACGAATCCGGCGTCGGGCAGCTCGATCCAGTCCTCCCCGGCGGCGAGTGGCTGGAAGCCCGCCGCGATCAGAGCGGTCGTCGTGGAGCCAGCCGCGTGCCATGGCGATCGCGACGCGTCGAGATACGAGATGAGGTCGTCGATCGTGCCCATCTGCGTCGTCACGTTCCCTGGAACAGACCCATCGGCAGGCCGGTGCTGCGCAGGTGCGACGTCTCGTTGATCGTGACGACGGAACGCTCGCCACTGCGGGCGGCTGCCACCCGGTGGATCGAGGTGTAGTTCGGGTAGAAGAAGCCCTGTTGGAAGCCGTTGTCGGTCTCACCGAGACCCAGGATGTGGCTCAAGTAGCCGTTGATCACGCCACCGTGGCAGACGACCGCGATGCGATGCCCCGAGTGGGCTTCGACCAGCTCCTCCACCGCCCCGACGACGCGCGCCCGGAACTCTTGCGGTGACTCCTCGTGCACCGTCCACTCGCCCTTGAGCATCGACTGCCAACGCGGGTCGTTCGCTGCCTTCAGCTCCTCGATCGGCACGTACTCGCTGGAGTTCCGATCCCACTCGGCGACTGCGTCGACGACGACGATCTCGCGACCCTGGGACGCTGCCAGCGGCTGGGCGGTCTGGAACGCCCGTCGAAGCGGACTGGCGTAGACGGCATCGAGCGGTTCGCTGCTGAGGTACTCGGCCATGTGCTGCGCCTGGGCGTGCCCGGCTTCGGAGAGCTCCGGATCGGCAATGCCGGATTCCAGCTCGCGCCGGATCGGCAGACCATGTCGAATGAGAAGAAGCTCCATCCCTCCTGATTAGCAGGCCCGACCTGGGCGGTGGCAGTCAAGCACCACGAACGGGCGCGGCGTCAAGAACCGCGCCGCCTCGGACGAGCAGGCTTGAATAGGGAGATGGAGTCCAGAACCAAGATCGTTGCGACGCTCGGACCTGCGAGTGAGAGCCCCGACGTGCTCGACCAGCTGCTCGCCGCCGGTGTCGACGTGGTTCGGCTCAACCTGTCGCACGGGACCGTGGAGGGCCACGTGCAGCGCCTGCATGAGGTGCGAGCCGCGGCCGAGCGCACCGGCCGCATCGTCGGAGTGCTGGCCGACCTGCCCGGCCCGAAGGTGCGCGCCGGCCAACTGCCTGCCGAAGGGGTGCAGCTCGTCGCCGGCCGGACCCTGCGACTCGTGGCCGGCGACGGCCCGAGCGACGCCGCATGCTTCCATGTCGAGTACGAGACATTGATCGGTGATCTCAGCGTGGGTGACCGCGTGGTGATCGGTGACGGTGCGATCTCACTGAAGGTGGACGAGGTGGGCGATCACGAAGTGGTCACCCGCATCGTCACCGGCGGCACGACGCAGGGTCGTCCGGGAGTGCACATCCCCGCCGAGCGGCTGCGGCTGCACACACCGACCGACGACGACCTGCGTCTCGCGAAGATCATGGCCGCCGAAGGCGTCGACTTCCTGGCGGTGTCGTTCGTGCGCGCCGCCGCCGATCTCGTGAAGGTGCGCGAGGCCGTCGCGCCCCATCGTCCGCACCTCGTGGCCAAGATCGAGACGCTGCCGGCCGTGGCAGCGCTCGAAGAGATCGCGGCCGAAGCCGACGCCGTGATGGTCGCCCGGGGCGATCTCGGCATCGAGTGCCCGTTGGAGGACGTGCCGCACCTGCAGAAGCGGATCGTGCGTCACTGCGTGGAGATGGGCGTGCCGGTGATCACCGCCACCCAGATGCTCGAGAGCATGATCACCTCGCCGTCGCCGACGCGTGCCGAGGTGAGCGACATCGCCAACGCCGTGTTCGACGGTACCGATGCGTTGATGTTGTCGGCGGAGACCGCGATCGGCCACGACCCCGTGGCCGTCGTGCAGTCGATGCGTCGCATCGCCGAGCGGGCCGAGATGGAAGCGAGCTACAGCGCGTGGGGCACCCGCCTCGGGCGGATGCAGCGCCGCCAGTGGCCCGACGGTCCCGACCGGATCACGATGGCGATCACGCATGCTGCGGGCCTGGCTGCCGTCGACGCCGGTGCCGACGCGATCCTGTGTTGCACACGATCGGGTCGCACCACTCGAGCGATGGCGCGCTTCCGGCCGACCCCGCCGTTGATCGGGCTCTCGCCCGATCTGCGCACCGTTCGCACGATGGCGCTGTCGTGGGGCGTGACACCGATGGAGGTCGACACCTACACGTCCACCGATGAGCTGGTGTGGTTCGCGGTCGAGTCGGCGGTGAAGGCCGGGTACGTGCAACGGGGCCAAGTGGTGCTCGTGCTCGCCGGAGCACCCGACCGCCCGGGAGGCGCGGCCACCGACGTGCTGCGCATCGTGAAGGTCGCATGACCTCCGATGGCGCGCCTGTCCCAGCCCGCGCCGCCGACGTTCCGATCTGGGCCGCCGAGGCCGGTCTCGAGGGTGCTGCGCTGGTGGCGCTCGTGCATGGATCGATGGACCGATCCACAGCGATGCTCAAGCTGAGCCGACAGTTCGATCGCGCACATCGCGTCGCGCGCTACGACCGCCGCGGGTACGGGCGTTCGGTGCCCGAGCACGGCATGCACCCGGGACCGTTCGACATGGCCCACCAGGTGGACGACCTGGTCGGTGTGTTGGGTGGTCGTCCCGCAGTGCTCGTCGGCCACAGCTACGGCGGCAACGTCGCGCTCGCCCTCGCCGCGCGGCACCCACACCTGGTGCGTGCCGTCGCCATCTACGAGACCCCGCTGTCGTGGGAGTCGTGGTGGCCGGCGAACACCGCTGGTGGCGCCGCCGTCGCATCGGCCGCCGACCCCGAGGCCGCAGCAGAGGGGTTCATGCGCCGCATGATCGGAGACACCCGATGGGAGGCGTTGCCCGAGCGCACGCGGACCACGAGGCGGATCGAAGGACTGGCGATGGTGGCTGAACTGAACGACCTGCGGGCGAACGAGCCGTGGACGGCCGACCGCATTCGGGTACCCGTGATCGCCGGCTACGGCTCCCTCGGGTCCCCGCATCATCAGCGTGGCATGCACCACGTGGCCGAACAGATCGCCGGTGCCCGGGTGGTGGAGCTGCCCGACTGCCGCCACGACGCGCCGTTGAGTCACGCCGCGCTGTTCGCCGAGCGCCTCGTCCATCCGCTGCTCGACTCGCTCGCTCCCTGACCGGCCCAACGGTCAGGTGGTCAGGCGTCGGTGTATTCGGTGCTCGGCACGTCGATGTCCGGCACGTCGATGTCGGGAACGCCGGGCAGGTCGACCTCGACGCCGAAGAACGTGCAGGTGGTCGCGCTCGGTGTCGCCGACGGTGACCTTCGCTTTCGCCTGTTCCGCGCACTCCGACAGGTTGGTGCGCTGCGTCCACACCCCGAGCGCGAACCCGGCGAAGAGCAACATCGACACGATCTTGGTGGTGATGTTCGTGATCACCGCGGCCGACACCACTGCGAGCACGACGAACACGACGACGATCCCGATGCCGAGATGCCTGGCGCTGCCGAGGGCGAGAGCGAGAGCGAGCATGGTCAGACAGTAGGGCCTAGCGTGGTCGATCATGAGTGACCCCATCGCCGGTGACAGCCGACCCATCAACCTCAGCGGCAGTGGCCTCCCGAGCACCGTGTTGCCGCCTGCGGATCCGACCCAGCGCCACGCACTGCAGCAGGCGATGAGCGCTCCTGACGAGGTCCGCCACGCCCGCGTCAGTGAGGTGGTCGCCTCGTTCCCCCGATACCTCGACGCGTGGGCCACGATCGGTGATCTCGGTCGTGACCCGATCGAGCGCTACGCCGCCTACCGCGTCGGGTACCACCGCGGCCTCGACACGCTGCGTGCCAATGGCTGGCGGGGGTCGGGGTACGTGCGTTGGGCAGAGCCCACGAATCGGGGGTTCCTGCGCTCGCTGCGTGGCCTCGGCCAGATGGCGGCGTTGATCGGAGAGATCGACGAAGCGGAGCGGATCGCCCTGTTCATGGCTCAGCTCGATCCGGGTGGCATTCCGGAGTCGGGTGACTGACGCGCACGTCCCGATGCCGGCGTCGCTCGGCTACGCCGGTGCGGTGCTCACCGGGGGCGCGAGCCGTCGGATGGGCCGCGACAAGGCGTTCGTCGAAGTCGACGGCGAGGTGATGGTGCGGCGGGTTGCTGCCGCGCTCGTCGCGGCCGGCTGTTCGCCGGTGTTCGCCATCGGCGGCGACGTCGACAGGTTGACCGGCGCCGGGCTGACCGTGGTGGCGGATCGTTTCCCGGGCGAGGGCCCATTGGGAGGCATCGTCTCGGCGCTCGGCGTGACCGGTGCACCGACGTTGGTCGTGGCCACCGATCTGGCGTGGCTGGATCCCACCGCGCTGGGCCTGCTGCTCGCCTACGCGGACCGGGAGGACCTCGACGTGGTGATCGCCCGCTCCGATCGGCTCGAACCCCTGTGCGCGTTGTGGTGGCCGTCTGCTGCGGCGACGCTCGACGAGTGCTTCGGCGCCGGTGAACGAGCAGTCCACCGAGCTGTTCGGGGTCTGCGCGTCGTCGAGGTGGCGGTGCCCGCAGCGGCACTGGGGAACGTGAACAGCCCGGCCGATCTGGGTCGGAGGGCATGAACGAGCAGGTAACGTGCCCGCCATGAGCATTGCGGAAGTGTCGGTCGACGTGCTTGCAGACTCCCTGCAGGACGTGCAGCGTGCCGTGCGCGTGATCGACGTCCGTGAGAGCGACGAGTACGTCTCGGGTCATGTGCCGGGGGCCATCCACGTCGCGTTGGGGACCGTCGCCGACCACGTCGACGTGTTCCGCAGCCCCGAGGGCGTCGCCACCTACGTGATCTGCAAGGTGGGCGGCCGCAGCATGCGCGCCGCAGAGTTCCTTGCCTCCAACGGCGTCGTCACGGTGAACATCGCGGGTGGGATGATCGCGTGGACCCAGGCCGGCCATCGAGTTGTCGTGGGAGATCAGCCTTCGTGATGCATCGTTGGGTTGCAACGCAAGCCGAGTTCGAAGACGTCATCGACACTCTGTGTGCCCAACCGCGGTATGCGATCGACACCGAGTTCCACCGGGAGCGCACGTACTACCCGAAGCTCGCGTTGGTGCAGCTCGGGTGGGCCGATCAGATCGTGCTCGTCGACCCGCTGGCCGTCGACATGGCCGCGATCCGGCGTCTGTTCGCCTCGTCGGCAATCGCGGTGTTCCATGCCGCTCAGCAGGATCTCGACGTGCTCACGCACAGTGTCGCCACCGTGCCCGAGCGGATGTTCGACACCCAGCTCGCTGCGGGTTTCGTCGGCTACAGCACGCCGTCGCTGCTGTCGTTGCTGCACGCCGAGCTCGGCGTCACGGCCTCGAAGGGCGATCGGCTCACCGATTGGTTGCGCCGTCCCCTCACCGCTGACCAACAGGTGTACGCAGCCGGCGATGTCGCCCACCTGTTCGAGTTGCACGACCGCATCACCGCGAAGCTCGCTGTGCTCGGCCGACTCGAGTGGGCGCTCGATGCGTGCGAGGAACTGCGAACGCGACCCACTGGTGCCTCTGATCCCGAGCATGCCTGGCTGCGGTTGAAGGACGTCCGGGTGCTGAAGGCGAAGGCCCGTGGGGTCGCCCAGTCGGTGGCAGCGTGGCGCGAGCGGCGGGCCGCCTCGGTCGACGTGCCCGTGCGCCAGATCCTGCCCGACCTTGCGATCCTCGGCATCTCCCAGAAGCACCCCACATCGCAGGCCGAACTGTCGCAGGCCCGAGGCGTCGAAGAGCGCCACAGCCGTGGCGCGATGGGTGCCGAGATCCTCGCCGCCGTGGCCGACGGGCTCACGCGAGACGTCCAGTCACCCTCGCCCGACGTCGACGATCTCGATCGCTCCTTGCGCCCGGCCGTCACCTTGGTGTCGGCGTGGGTGAGCGAGGTGGCGCGGGCTGAGCGGATCGACACCGCCCTGCTGGCCACCCGGTCCGACCTCGTCGCGCTGTTGCGCGGCGACAGCGACGCCCGACTCGCGCACGGTTGGCGGGCCGAGCTCCTGGGTGACGGCATTCGGTCGCTCGTGGAGGGTCGCGCCGGCCTCACGTTCGACGGCAAGGGGGGCCTGAAGCTGATCCCCACCGCTGCATCGACCGACGGTGTTCCAGCGCCAGCCGACAACGCCGACTCGATCGCCCCAGCCGCCGGTTGACCGACGCCGCCGGGTGACCGACGCCCGGGTGACCGTCGCCCGGCTGACCGTCGCCCGGCGAACGGTTCAGCGAAGGTCTACCGGAAGTTCAGCGAAGGCGCAGTGAAGGGTCAGCGAAGGGTCAGCGGATGGATCTGCGGAGCTTGTTCCAGAGGGCGTCGAAGCTGGCCGACACGTCGGCGCTGCGGCTGCCGTAGCTGTGGATCGATCGCCGGTCACCGATCGCCCGGTTGACGATCACGCGCTGGGGGACCACGGGCTGCCACACCGCCTTCTTGCCGACGATCCGGGCGAGTTCGTCAGTGCGCCGGTCGGCCTCGCCGCTCACTGCAGGCACACGGTTGACGATCACCCCGCTGAGCTCGAGCTCCGCGTTGTGGGTGTCCCACACGTCGTCGATCAGATCGGCCACCGCACCGATGCCGCGCAGTCCGAGCGACGACGGCTCGATCACGATGACCGCATGGTCTGCGGCGGTCAGGGCGCTCGTGGTGAGGTTGCCGAGCGATGGCGGGCAGTCGAGCAGGATCGCGGTGTAGTGATGCGACACCTGCGCGAGCGCCGTGCGCAGCCGCGAGGGCGTGCCCGCGTCGCGGGCCTGGAGGTGCGGCGACCCCGGCACGAGATGGATCAGATCGCTCCACTCGCTCTCGACGATCGCGTCGGCGGCAGGGGAGTTGGTCAAGACGTCGGCGGTGGTCAGCTCCGCGTCTGCCGGATCGATGCCCAGCACCCAGGTGGCCGATGCCTGCGGATCCAGGTCGACCACCAGCACCCGGTCGCCACGATGCGCTGCGGCAGATGCGAGGCCGAGGGTGACCGTGGTCTTGCCCACTCCACCCTTCTGGTTCAACAACGCAACGGTTCGTCCCATGGCGGACAGTGTGCCATCCCAGGTCCACAGCACGGGCAGGCGCGCTCAGATGAGCCGAGCGATCACCGCGGTGTGCGGCGGGATCGTGCGTCCCCTCGCGCCCACCAGCTCAGGCGTTGCCGATGCTGCGATCTCGAGCTCGACCGGCAGCGTCACTGCCGCCTCGCCGAAGTTGAGCACGACCCACCAGTGGTCGCCTCGACGGTAGGCGAGGACGTGGTCTGTGGGTTCGAGATCGATCAGCTCGAAGCTGCCGGTGACCAGGTCGTCGGTGACCCGCCGGAGGTGGATGACGTCGCGGTAGAGGTGGAGGATCGAGGCAGGATCGTCGCGCAGCGAGGCAACGTTGCGGATGTCGGCATCAGCTCCGAAGGGCAACCAGGTGGGAGCATGCCATCCATGGAGGTCGTCACCGGACCACGGGATGGGGGAGCGGCATCCGTCGCGGCGCCCGGGGTCGACCACCCGCTCAGGAGGGATCTCGGCGTCGACCATGCCCAGTTCCTCACCCTGGTAGAGAAACGGTGTGCCGGGCAGTGTGAGCAGCATCATCGCCATCATCCGGGCCACCTGCTCGTCTCCGCCGTGGCGGCCGCGATGGCGGGGCACGTCGTGGTTCGAGAGCACCCACGTGGGCCACGCGTGGAGGGGATCGAGGACGGCGAGGGTGCGGCGGATGCGGGTGCGCAGCTCGGCCGGCACGGCGGGCGCCCACAGGAACGAGAAGTTGAAGCTCATGTGCAGCTCGTCGGCGTCGCCGTAGTACCGAGCGACGGCTGTCTCGTCGAGCAGGTACACCTCGCCGACCGAGGTTCGGTGGCCCGGGTACTCGTCGAGCACCGCCCGGATGCGTCGAAGCCGCTCGTGCGTGATCTCGACGTCGTTGTACGGCACGTGTGACCACGACCGGCCGACGGCGTCCTCCGGGTCCTGGACGTCGAGGTCCTTGCCGATCATGTGGACGACGTCCATGCGGAATCCGTCGACACCCCGGTCGAGCCAGAACCGAAGGGTGGCCAGCATCGCGGCCTCGACCTCGGGGTGGTTCCAGTCGAGGTCTGCCTGCTCTGCGGTGAAGCTCCTGAGGTAGTACTGCTGCCGGGTGCCGTCCCACTCCCACGCGCTGTCGCCCCTCGGGAACGACGCCTTCCAGTTGTTCGGTGGGGCGTCGCGCCAGATGTACCAGTCGGACTTCGGGTTCGTCCGACTCGATCGACTCTCCACGAACCAGGGGTGTTCGGTGCTGGTGTGGTTGGGCACCCAATCGAGCACCAGTTTCATCCCGCGGGCGTGACATGCGGCGAGGAGCTCGTCGAACGCGGCGAGGGTGCCGAAGGTGGGATCGATGTCGCAGAAGTCGGCCACGTCATAGCCGAAGTCGGCCATCGGCGAGGTGAACACCGGAGAGAGCCAGATCCCGTCGACCCCCAACCACTCCAAGTGGTCGAGATGTTCCAAAATGCCACGGAGATCGCCGATGCCGGTGCCGGGCCGGCCGGACGCAGGGGTGCTCTCGGCGAAGCTCCGCGGATAGATCTGATACACGACGGCGCGCTGCCACCAGGTGGTGCGTGCCAGCTCAGACGGCGTGTTCGGGTTCGATTCGGCCTTCGGAGGAGCGCTCACGTGGCGGCCAGACTATCCCCGCCGAACGAGTCGGTCAGGGGATAGGCTGGGGCGCAATGTCAGTTCTCTAGAGTTCGGGAGCCCTACCGTGAAGAAGGGTCGTCACCGCCGCTTCGAAGAAGCGCGCAAGCTCAAGCAAGCAGGTCCCAGCGCATTTGATCTGGGCTTCGGTGGCAATGGCCACCGGGAGAGTACTCAAGACGACGAGTACGCGGCGCTTGCTGAAAAGTACGGCGTCTCGTTCGATGAGGACGACGACGAGTCGGACGACGAATCCGACGACGACTGACTTCCCACTGGCGCGCCCGCACGGCGAGCCGTCACCACACCAGGAAGACCCGACCCCCAGGGAATCATGAGCACTGCTATTCGTAATGTCGCGCTCGTAGCCCACGTCGACCACGGCAAGACCACGCTCGTCGACGCGCTGCTGCGTGCCACCGGAACCTTCGCTGCCCACCAAGCGGTGGTCGATCGAGTGATGGACTCCAACGACCAAGAGCGTGAGCGTGGGATCACCATCCTCGCCAAGGCCGCATCGATCACCTGGAAGGGCACCAAGATCAACTTGGTCGACACGCCGGGCCACGCCGACTTCGGTGGCGAGGTCGAACGAGCGCTCACCATGGTGGACGGCGTGCTGCTGCTCGTCGATGCCGCGGAGGGACCGCTCCCGCAGACTCGATACGTGCTGCAAAAGGCGCTGGCGAAGAACCTGCCGGCGATCGTGATCATCAACAAGGTCGACCGCCAGGACGCCCGTCCGGACGAGGTCCTCGACGAGGTGTACCAGCTCTTCATCGACCTCGACGCCGGCGACGAGCACATCGACTTCGAGATCATCTCTGCTGTCGCCCGTGACGGCAGGGCGATGCGCGGCATCGGCATGCCCGACGACGATGCCGACCTGTCGGCACTGCTCGACACGATCCTCGAGGCGATCCCCGCTCCCGAGGGCGATCCCTCCAAGCCGTTGCAGGCAATGGTCACCCAACTCGACGCGAGTGAGTACCTCGGACGGCTCGCCATCGGTCGCGTCGTCAACGGCGTGATGCGTCGTGGCGAGACCGTCGCCCTGCTCGAGGAGGAGTTCGCCGAAGGGCAGCCACCGCTCAAGCGTCGCCTCGCACAGCTCATGGCCTTCGATGGTGTGAGCCGCAACGAGGCCGACGAGCTGTCGGCCGGCGACTTGTTCGTGATGGCCGGGTTCCCGGAGGTGGAGATCGGTGACACGATCGCCTCGGTCGAGGATCCGGTCGCCTTGCCCCGGTTGGTCGTCGACGAGCCGGTGCTGCGGATGACCTTCGGTGTGAACACCTCGCCGATGGCTGGCAGGGAAGGCAAGTACCTCACGAGCCGACACCTCGTGGACCGTCTGCGGAAAGAGCTGCTCGGCAACGTCTCGATCAAGCTGTTCGAGACGGGTTCGCCCGACGTGATCGAGGTCGCCGGGCGTGGTGAGCTCCAGCTCGCCGTGCTGATCGAGTCGATGCGGCGTGAGGGTTACGAGCTGCAGGTGAGCCGCCCGCAGGTGATCACCAAAGAAGTCAACGGCAAGCGCTTCGAACCACAGGAGCGCGGCGTCTGCGACGTTCCTGATGAGCATGTCGGCACGGTCACCCAGGAGCTCGCTCCGCGCAAGGGCAGGGTCACCGACCTCCGCCCCGGCGATGCCGGCCGCACGATCGTCACGTTCGAATGTCCGAGCCGCGGCCTCATCGGCTTCCGGTCGCTGCTGATGACCGCGACCCGTGGCACGGCCTTGCTGCACCAGCACCACCTGGGCTGGATGCCGTGGGCGGGCGACATGCCCGACAGCCGTGGTGGCGCAATGGTGAGCGACCGCATGGGCGTCACCACTGGGTACGCGATGGACAAGCTGCAGCTGAGCGGAGGGTTCTTCGTCCATCCGGGCGAGGCGGTGTACGAGGGCATGGTCATCGGCGAGTGCGCACGTGAGGACGAGCTGGTGGTCAACTGCGTGCGGCCCAAGGAGAAGAACAACATCCGCACGCACAGCCACGACGACGCGGTGAAGCTTCCGTCGCCGAAGATCCACACGCTGGAGACCGCGATCGAATGGATCTCCGACGACGAGCTCGTCGAGGTGACACCGAAGAGCATTCGCGTCCGCAAGCGCTACCTCGGCCTCGAGGAGCGCCGCAAGGCCAACAAGAAGGTCCCCGCCTCCGTCTGATCCGTCTGATTCGACGGGGGCCTCGGCGCCGCCTCAGCGTCTTGGTTCAGCTCGCGGAGATCACCGCTTGCGCACCGCAGGGTGCGGGAGCGGTGTCCACTTCGGGCGGGTGAGCAGCGGGAGGAGCTGGTCGTAGACCTCCTGGCCGACCATGCCGACGATCTCGTCGCGCAGGTACTCGTACACCGGCACCTTGCGGTGCGAGGTGTCGGAAGGGGCGACGAAGGCGTCGTCGCTCTCGGTGCACCACCAGTGGAACTCTTCGCCGCCCGGACCCCAGTCGCGCCGCTTCCACTCTCGCAACGTGCTCGTGACATGACCTTGGTCGTCGGTGTGGTGGTCGAGCCGCAGGGGCAGTTGCCAGCACACGTTCGGCTTCCAGTCCATCGGTCGCTCGCCGGCCTCGAGAGCTGCACGGTGGAGCGCGCACCCAGGCCCTCCATCGAAGCCCGGGCGGTTGAGGAAGATGCACGCGTCAGCCACCAACCGGGTGACGGTCTCACCGTCGTCGTCGGCGTCGAGGAAGCCCTTGGTCTTCGCCTTCTTCGCATACTGCCAGTTCTTCGGCGTCAGCTTCACGACCGCGCGGACCACCGTCTGAACGTCGTCGTCGTCGACGAAGTGGGCGCCGTAGCTGCAGCAGCCCTGCACCATCTCCGACGCATCCGCGTCGAGCACACCCTTGCAGCCACTGCCGAAGATGCAACTCCAGCTGGACCGCAGGAACGTGGCGTCGATGAGCCAGGTCCGCTTCTCGGTGCGGTCGTCGAAGCTGATCCATTCGTGCGGATCCAGTGGGTCGCGGGCAGGAGGAAGTGGCACGACAGCGAATGTAGGGCCTCGGTAGGCTCCTTGCTGCATGAGCACCCCCTTGTCGACACCCCGCAACGCTGACGAGCTCCGTTCTGCGTTCACGGGCTTCTTTGCCGACCGCGGTCACCAGGTGGTGCCATCGGCGAGCCTGATCCCGCACGATCCGACGTTGCTGTTCACGGTGGCAGGCATGGTGCCGTTCAAGCCGTACTTCGTCGGCGACGAGACACCGCCGTTCCGTCGCGCCGTCACGTCGCAGAAGTGCGCCCGCGCCGGCGGCAAGCACAACGACCTCGACGACGTGGGTCGGACCTCACGTCACCTCGTGTTCTTCGAGATGCTCGGCAACTTCAGCTTCGGTGACTACTTCAAGACCGACGCGATCCCGTGGGCGTGGGACCTCGTGACCAACGCCTTCGGCCTCGACGGTGACCGGCTGTGGGTCACGGTTCACGACAGCGACGACGATGCCGAGGCGATCTGGCACGAACAGGTGGGTGTGCCGATGTCGCGCATTCAGCGTCTCGGCGACAAGGACAACTTCTGGCAGATGGGCGAGACCGGTCCGTGCGGTCCGTGCAGCGAGATCCACTTCGACCGCGGTCCGGCGTTCGGCCCCGAGGGCGGCCCGCTCGCGGACACGGCCGGCGAGCGGTTCATGGAGCTCTACAACCTCGTGTTCATGCAGTTCAACCAGGCCGCGGACGGCACACGTACTCCGTTGCCCAAGCCGTCGATCGACACGGGCGCCGGCCTCGAACGCATCCTGTGCGTCCTGCAGGACGTCGACGCGGTGTGGGAAACCGACCTGTTGATGCCGCTCATCGACCAGGCCTGCAGCCTCACCGGCAAGTCGTACACCTCGGGTGACTACGACGATCGCGACAGCTTCGCGATGAGGGTGCTCGCCGAACACGCCCGCAGCAGCACCATGCTCGTCGCCGACGGCGTCTTCCCGAGCAACGAGAACCGTGGCTATGTGCTGCGCCGCATCATCCGTCGCGCCGTGCGCTATGCCTACCTGCTCGGGACCGAGAAGCTCGTGATGCCGTCGCTCGTGGAGACTGCGATCGACGTGATGAGCAACGCCTATCCCGACGTCGCCAAGCAACGCGACTTCATCGTCGGGGTGCTCACCCGTGAAGAAGAGCGCTTTCGTCAGACCCTGAAGACCGGTCTCGCGATCCTCGAGGACGAGCTCGTCTCGAACCCCTCGAAACTGCCGGGCACGACCGCGTTCACGCTGCACGACACCTACGGTTTCCCGCTCGAGCTCACCGAGGAGATCGCGAACGAGCGCGGTGTGGCTGTCGACGGTGAGGGCTTCGACGCCGAGATGCAGGCCCAGCGTGAGCGGGCCAAGGCTGCCCGCAAGGGCGCTGCCGTCGGCGACGAACGGATGGCGGCGTATCGCGAGGTGGTGGAGCAGTTCGGCACGACCGAGTTCGTCGGCTACACCCACGACAGCACCGAGGCGCGCGTGCTCGCGGTGCTCCCGGGCGCCGACGAAGGCACCGTCGAGGTGTTCCTCGATCGCAGCCCGTTCTACGCCGAGAGCGGCGGCCAGGTCGGCGACAGCGGCACCATCAACGCCGACACCGGCATCGCCGAGGTCATCGACACCACGTTCGCCCTGCCCGGGCTGCGCCGCCACGTGGCCAAGGTGTTGAGCGGCGAGATGGTCGCCGGCGCCAACGCGACCGCCACGATCGACGTCGAGCGTCGAGATGCCACGCGCCGCAACCACACCGGCACGCACCTGCTGCACCACGCGCTGCGGATGGTGCTCGGCGAGCACGTCAAGCAGGCCGGTTCGCTCGTCGGTCCCGATCGCCTCCGCTTCGACTTCAGTCATTACGCCCCGGTGTCAGACGAGGAGATCTCCCGAATCGAGGCGATCGTGAACGCCGAGACGCTGGCGAACGCGCCGGCGAGGGCGTTCGAGACCACCAAGGACGAGGCGCTCGCGATGGGTGCGATGGCGTTCTTCGGCGACAAGTACGGCGACATCGTCCGCGTCCTCGAGGCCGGCAGCTCGATCGAGCTGTGCGGCGGCACGCACGTGAAGGCCACCGGCGACATCGGCATCGTGAAGGTCGTCAACGAGAGCTCGATCGGCTCGAACCTGCGCCGCATCGAGGCGGTCACGGGGGCGAACACGCTCGCGTTGCTGCAGCGCGACGAACACGTCATCACCGACGTCGCCCGCCTCGTGGGCGCCAGCACCGACGACCTCGTCGGCGGCGTGCAGCGTCGCCTCGACGAGATCAAAGGCCTGCAGGACGAGGTCAAGGCGCTGCGCGCCCAGCTCGCCACCGGTCGGGCGGGCGAGTTGGCCGACGCCGCCGAGGGCGGTGTCGTGGTCGAGCGCGTCGACGGGCTGGCCCCAGGCGACCTGCGCGAGCTCGCCATCGCAATCCGCCAGCAGTCGAGCGTCGAGATCGTCGTACTGGTCGGCATCAGCGACACCGGCGGCGTCTCGCTCGTCAGCGCGGTCACCGCGTCGGCGGGCAAGGTCGCCGGCGAGCTGATCAAGGACGCGGCCAAGGCCGTCGGCGGTGGCGGCGGCGGCAAGGGTGACGTGGCCACGGCCGGCGGCAAGAACGCCGCCGGCATCGACGAGGCGCTCCGCATCGCGAAGGTCGCGGCCACCACCTGAGCGTGTCACCGGTCCGTGCGCTCGGCGTCGATCTCGGATCGAAGCGGATCGGCATCGCGGTCAGCGACCGCAGCGGCACGATCGCGTCACCGCTGACCATGGTGCCCCGTTCGGGGAGCAAGGCGACAGATCATCGGCGCATCGCCGCGCTCGTCGCCGAAGAAGAAGCCGATGTCGTCGTGGTCGGTCTCCCGTTGAACATGAATGGCTCGGTCGGGCCGGCGGCGAAGGCTGCCATCGCCGAGGCCGAGGCGTTGGCTACCGTGGTCGGCGTGCCCGTGGAAACCTACGACGAGCGTCGCACCACCGTGACGGCAGAGGCCGCGCTGATGGAGTTCAAGATGAACGCTCAGGCGCGACGCAAGGTGGTCGACAAGGTCGCCGCAGCGGTGATGCTGCAGAACTGGCTCGACGCCCGTGGTGCGCACCGGTGGGACGCTTGATGGGCTTGCAGCTCGACGACCTGCGCGACAAGCGCGTGGCGACGGAGTGGAAGCGCGACCCGTGGGACGACGCCGACTCGACCGATGCCATCGTCATCGAGCGCTCGCGGAAGAACCGTCGGCCGTTGAAGTGGCTGGCCTACTCGCTGCTCGCGATCAGCACGGTGACGGTGCTCGTGGCGGGGTCTGTCGGCTGGTGGTACCTGCAGCAGATCAACCCGTCCGGTGATCCGGAGGCCGCAGTGAACTTCACCGTCGACGAGGGCGAGACGGTCGAGACCCTCAGCGTGCGGTTGCAGAACGAGGGATTCATCACCAACGCCCGAGTGTTCCGCTGGTACGTCGAGCGCCAGGGCGGGCTCGAGCTCACAACCGGCTACTACCGCCTCCGCCCGCGTGATCACATGGGCAACCTGATGCAGGTGCTCAGCACCCCGCCCGAACAGACCTACACGTCGGTCACGTTTCCGGAGGGCTTCACCGTCGACCGGATGGCGCAGCGGTTGAGCGAGCGCATGCCGCGTCTGCTGATGAGCGACTTCATCACCGCTGCGACCGACGGCAGCATTCGTTCGGAGTGGCAACCCGAGGGA
The DNA here is from genome assembly GCA_963791635.1 of uncultured Acidimicrobiaceae bacterium. Lineage (GTDB taxonomy): Bacteria > Actinomycetota > Acidimicrobiia > Acidimicrobiales > Ilumatobacteraceae > VFMC01. The sequence goes on along the minus strand of CAWBTC010000005.1, from coordinate 1,162,395 downwards.
GCCACCAGCCTCGAAGGTCTGTTGTTCCCCGACACCTATCAGGTGTCCAACGGAGAGACCCCGGCCCAGGTGATCGAGCGCATGGTGGCGCTGATGGAGCGCGTCGGTCGCCAGGAGGACATCGTCGTCAAGGGGTACGAACAGGCGCTCACCGCATACCAGGTGCTGGTCGTCGCGTCGATGGTGGAACGCGAGGCGAAAGTAGAAGCGGACCGGGCGATGATCGCCCGCGTGATCCTCAACCGGCTCCGGCTGCCCGAGCCGATGCCGCTCCAGATCGACGCCACGCTCTACTACCAGCAGGATCAGAACCGGCCCTTCGCCGAGCTCAAGGCGCTCGACACGCCGTACAACACGTACCTGCACACCGGGTTGCCACCCACGCCGATCGCGAACCCTGGCCGCGCCTCGATCGAGGCGGTGCTGAACCCAGCGCCCAACCCGCCCGAGGGTGGCGTCGAGTGCCAGCAACTCCCCGAAGAGGTCCGCAAGGCCCAGTGCCTCTGGCTGTACTACGTGCTCGCCGACGAAGACGGTGGTCACGCGTTCGCGGTCACCCTCGCCGATCACGAGGCGAACGTCCAGAAGGCGCTCGAGGCGGGCCTGCTGTGATCACCGGCGCCACCACGGTGGCGGCGGTCATCGGTTCGCCGATCGCGCACAGCCTGTCGCCAGCGTTGCACAACGCGGCCTTCGCCGCAGCGGGCGCCGACTGGGTGTACACCGCGTTCGACGTCGCCCCGGGAGACGCGGGACGAGCACTCGACGCGATGCGGACACTCGGCCTCGGCGGTCTGTCCGTCACGATGCCCCACAAGGAAGACGTCGCCGATCACGTCGACGAGCTCGATCCAGCTGCTGCTGCATTGCACAGCGTGAACACGGTGGCGCGCACTGACGAGGGTCGGCTCAAGGGCTACAGCACCGATGGCGCAGGGTTCGTGGCGTCGCTGGCCGAGGCAGGGGTGGACGTGACCGATCGGCTGGTCGTGGTGCTCGGCGCTGGCGCCGCCGCCCGGGCCGTGATCGACGCGGTTGCGCGCGCCGGGGCAGCGTCGGTGATCGTGGTGAACCGCTCGGCCGACCGCGCAGCCCGAGCAGCAGCTCTCGCAGGTGCGGCTGGCCGGGTGGGGGAACCGTCGGACATCTCGACAGCCCACGTCGTGGTGAATGCGACGTCGGTGGGCATGGCCACCGAGGAGATGCCGTTCGATCCAGCGCTGCTGCGTGCCGGACAGACCGTGGCCGACCTGGTCTACCACCCGATGGAGACGGCGCTGCTCGCTGCGGCCCGCGAGGTCGGTGCCACGCCGGTCGACGGTCTCGGGATGCTCGTGCACCAGGCGGCCCTCCAGCAGCAGCTCTGGCTCGGGTGGCCGCCCGACACCGGCGTGATGCGTGCGGCAGCCCTTCGGGAGCTGGCCGCACGGTCCCGGTAACCTCGTGGGCGTGTTGCGCTACCTCACCGCCGGCGAATCGCACGGCCAGGCCCTCGTCGTCATCGTCGAGGGCCTTCCTGCCGGGCTCGAGATCACGGTGGAGGAGATCCAGGCCGAGATGGCCAGGCGACGCCTCGGCTACGGGCGCGGGCCTCGCCAGCGGTTCGAGCAGGACGAGCTGACACTGGTCGGCGGTGTCCGCCACGGTCGCACCTTGGGATCCCCGGTCGCGATCGAGATCAAGAACAGCGAGTGGTTCCGCAGCGACAAGTGGCACGAGGAGATGTCGCCGGCACCCGGCGTCACCAAGGATCCGCTCACGCAGGTGCGCCCCGGTCATGCTGACCTCGTCGGCATGCAGAAGTATGGGTTCACCGATGCGCGTGACGTGCTCGAGCGGGCGAGCGCTCGGGAGACTGCGGCCCGGGTGGCCGCCGGCGCGCTCGCCAAGAAGCTGCTCGGTCAGCTCCACGTGCAGATCCTCTCGCACGTGATCCAGATCGGCGCAGTCCGCTCGAAGGCCACCGATCGTCCGACGTTCGCCGACTTGGACAAGGTCGACGAGTCGCCGGTTCGCTGCTTCGATGCCGCCGCCGAGCTGGCGATGATCGACGAGGTGAAGGACGCTGCGAAAGAGGGTGATTCGCTCGGTGGCATCGTCGAGGTGCTCGCGTACGGCGTGCCGGTGGGCCTTGGCAGTCATGTGCATTGGGACCGCAAGCTCGACGCATCGCTGGCGCAGGCGATCATGAGCATCCAGGCCGTGAAGGGTGTTGAGATCGGTGACGGGTTCGATGTCGCCGGGCGACGCGGCAGTGCGGCCCACGACCCCATCGTGTGGGACGCCGCCGCCAACGACTATCGCCGCGAGAGCACACTCGCCGGCGGCACCGAGGGTGGCATGAGCACCGGTGAGCTGCTCGTGGTGCGTGCGGCGATGAAGCCGCTGGCCACCCTCAACCGGCCGACGCTCAAGACCGTCGATGTGGTGACGAAGGAAGAGACGGTGAGCTTCAAGGAGCGCACCGACGTCACCGCTGTGCCTGCCATGGGCGTGGTGGCCGAGACGATGGTGGCCCTCGTCCTGGCCGCCGAGGCACAGCGCAAGTTCGGTGGCGACAGCGTGCGCGAGTTCGTCCGGAACGCGCAGGCCTTCGAGGCGTCGCTGCACGCGTCGTGATTCCCGACGATCGGCACCTCGTGCTCGTCGGCCTGATGGGCGTGGGCAAGTCGACGGTGGCGCGGACGCTCGCCGAGCGGCTGGGTCGTGGCCTGGTCGACACCGACTCGGCGATCGAGGCGCGCACCGGTCGGACCGTGCGCGAGATCTTCACCGCCGATGGGGAGTCGGCCTTCCGGGATCTCGAGACGGCCACCTTGGTGGAGGCGCTCGAGGATCTCGAACCGGTGGTCATCGCTGCCGGGGGCGGAGCGGTGCTGCGTGAAGAGAACCGTGTCGCGCTGCAACGATCGGGCGCTCGCGTGGTGTGGCTCTGCGCCGACCCTGGCGGGCTCGTCGACCGCGTCAGATCGGGCGGGCACCGTCCTGCGCTCGACGGCGACCCAGCGGGTACGTTGCGGCGAATGCACGAGACCCGAGAAACGCTCTACCGCGAGGTCGCCGACCTGATCGTGAGCGTCGATGGGCGCAGCGTTGGTGACGTGGTCGAGGCGATCCTGCGATGAGTGGGCTGCGTTCGGTTCATGTGCCGTTGGGCGAGCGCTCCTACGACGTGCTCGTCGGCCACGGGGCTCGCCACGAGCTGGCGTCGTTGATTCCCGCATCGGCGCGTCGAGCCGCAGTGATCACCCAACCGGGCATCCCGGTCGAGATCGACGCGGGCATCCCGACCGACGTGTTCCAGATCGGCACCGGCGAGAGCCACAAACACCTCGGCACCATCGAATCACTGTGTCGTTCGTTCGCCCGCGTGGGCCTCACTCGCAACGATGTCGTGATCGGTCTCGGTGGCGGCATGGTGACCGACGTCGCGGGCTTCGCCGCCTCGGTCTGGCACCGCGGCATCCCGGTGGTGCACGTGGCCACCACGTTGGTCGGCATGGTCGATGCGGCGATCGGCGGCAAGACCGGGGTCAACCTGTCCGGCTCGGCCGGCAACGGCGACGGTGGCAAGAACCTGGTGGGCGCGTTCTGGCAGCCGAGCGGTGTGGTGTGCGACCTCGATGCGCTGAGCACCCTGCCGCCGCGCGAACGCCGGTGTGGCTACGGCGAGATGGCGAAGTACCACTTCCTCACCGGTGACGATCTGCTGGCCTTGGACGAGACCGAGCGGGTGGCCCGCTGCGTGGAGATCAAGGCCGAGGTGGTGGCCGACGACGAGCGCGAAGGCGGGCGTCGTGCGCTGCTCAACTACGGCCACACGCTCGCCCACGCGCTGGAGATCGAGACCGCGTACGAGCTCGCCCACGGCGAGGCGGTGGCGATCGGTCTGGTGTACGCGGCCCATCTGGCCCGCCTGCTCGGCAGGATCGACGACGCCAGGGTGCAGCAACACCTCGACGTGGTGGGCGGTGCCTACGAACTCGACACCTCGTTGCCCGACGGTGTCGATCACATGCGGCTGTTGTCGCTGATGCGCCGGGACAAGAAGGCGCTCACGAGTCTCACGTTCGTGTTGGACGGCGCGAACGGCGTGGAAGTCGTCGCCGACATCGCAGCCGAGTCGGTGCTGGCCGCACTCGACTCGATGGACGCCAGCCGGCGATGAGCTCGTCGCCCACCCCGCAGCTCCGCACCGAACGGCTCATCCTGCGTGGATGGCGCGACGACGACAAGGTGGCGTACGCCCAGCTCAATGGTGATCCCGCCGTGATGGAGCACTTCCCGTCCACGCTCACCGTCGAGCAGAGCGAGGAGATGGTCGACAGGATGGCCGCCGGGTGGGCCGAACGCGGCTACGGGCTCTGGGCCGTCGAGGTGCGCGACACTCGTCGATGCGTCGGCTTCGTGGGGTTGTCGTCGCCGACCTGGGAGATGCCGTTCACCCCTTGCATCGAAGTGGGCTGGCGGTTGGCCAAGGAGTCTTGGGGTCACGGATACGCCCCGGAGGGGGCCCGGGCTGCGCTGGCCTGGGGGTTCGAGCACCTCGACCCGCCGCGGGGCGAGTTCGTGAGCTTCACCACTGTCGACAACGCCAAGTCGCGGCGAGTGATGGAGAAGTTGGGCATGACCCACGATCCCACCGACGATTTCGACCACCCACTGCTGCCCGACTGGGCACACCGCCGACATGTGCTCTACCGCCTCCACCGAGACGAGTTCTTGACGCAACAGTGACCAAAGGTCCGATGCGCTGACCGCGGAGCCAGGGACAATCCATGGTGCAACCCTCGTGAAGGGAGCTCGCCATGAGGTACGTACTCCGGTCCGTCATCCTGGCCACCGCATTCGGCGCCACCTGGGTGCCAGGCGCCGGTGGGTCCATGACGGTGGCGGCATCCGATGCGGCGCGGAGCCTGGCCGGGACATCGGTCGTCGTCGACCACGTCCTGATCGTCGAGTGCACCACGCCGGTCACCTCCACGCCGTCGACCACGTCGACCACGTCGACCACGACCACGTCGACCACGTCGACCACGACGCCCAACCACGACCACGACGACCACTGCCGCCCCGTCCACCGTCCCGGCAACCGTTGCGACCGGCGTCCCCCCGATTCCGCCGACGACACCGCCCATGACAACGCCCACGACACCTGACTCGACCGTCGCCGCCGCAGGGCCGACACTGCCGATGCTGCCGACGACCACCTCGGTCACCTCGGTCACCTCGGTCACCTCGGTCACCCCCGTCACCGCCGTCGGGGGCGCCACCGTGGCCCCTGCTCGGCTCCCGGCGACTGGAGTCTCGACACGTGTCTCGACCCGGTCGAGCTTGATCGTGGCATCGGCCCTGGTCAGCGTCGGTGTTGGTGCTGCTCTCGCCCGACGGGCCACGTGGAGAGGATCGGATCGAGCCGACGAGTTGGGGCCGGAACACCCGAGCGAGAGGTGACCTTTGACCCGGGTGATGACTCGCGAGAAGCGGAGAGTGGTCGTCGGACATCATCCGACCCACCACACGGGAGGTCCATCATGCAACACATCAAGCGCACCACCATCTTGGCCATTGCGGCCGCGACGGCGCTCACCGTCGGCGTCGCTCCTGGTATCGCGGCGGGTGAGGGTGATGGTTGTGATGAATCGACCACCACGACTGCTGCGCCCACGACCACGCAACCCGTGATCGACCAACCCGTGATCGTCCAACCCGTGATCGTCCAACCAGTGATCGCCCAACCGGTGATCGCCCAACCGGTGATCGCCCAACCAGCGGTCGTGGTCACGACGATGCCGGCTCCGGCACCGCCGGTCGTGGCACCGTCGGTGCTCGCGGCCCAGGCGGGACCGGTCAAGCCGGTGCTGCCGTCGACCGGTACCGACACGGGCACGACGGCTGCAGCCGCTGCGGCCCTGGTCGCAGTCGGGGCTGCGTTCGCGTCGATCCGCCGTCGCCCAGCCTGACTGATCCCAGCTCGATCCCGGCTCGATCCCGGCTCGATCCCGGCTCGATCCCGGCTGGCCGTCCTCGGTGAGCGTCGAGCAATGCCCGTCGGAACCGATGGCCGACGTGACACGATGTCGGCCGTGGCGATCATCTCCCTGCTGCATGGGCCCAACCTGAACCTGCTCGGCCAGCGAGAGCCGCACATCTACGGCACGGCCACGCTCGACGACTACGTCCGGGCGACCTCCTCGGCCGCATCGGTGTACGGACTCGAGGTCGAGGCGTTCCAGACCAACCACGAGGGTGCCCTCGTCGAGGCGATCCACGCGGCACGTGGGCATGCCTCGGCGATCATCATCAATCCGGGGGCGTTCACGCACTACGCGTGGAGCATCCACGACGCCCTGAGGCTCTTCACCGGACCGATCGTCGAGGTGCACATCTCCAATCCCAACGCACGTGAACCGTGGCGGCACACCAGCGTGGTCGCACCCGTGGCGACGGGCAGCATCGTGGGGCTGGGCATGCACGGCTACGAGCTCGCCGTCGCGGCGGTGGCGAAGCAGCTCGCCGGATGAGCCGAGTTCTGGATGTCTCGGGACGTGCCGGCCGGATCCGAGCTCGGTGGGATGGCATCGAGGCGCTGCTCGTCACCGATCTCACGAACATCCGGTGGCTCACCGGCTTCACCGGATCGGCCGGTACTGCGGTGGTCCTGGCGGACATGATCGTGCTCGTGACGGACGGTCGCTACGGCGACCAAGGCGAGCGACAGCTCGCCGCTGCCGGCTGCCGTGGTTCGATCCGCGTGGGGACCACGACAGCGGACCAGCTCAGCCTCATTGCGGACGTGGTGTCCTCTGTCGGGCGACTCGGCTTCGAATCGGCGCACACGAGTCACGCACGATGGCGACAGCTCGAAGGTGCCCTGCCGCTCGAGCTGGTGCCCACCTCGGGCATGGTGGAAGCCGGGAGGCGCACAAAGGACGCCGCGGAGATCGCGCTGATCGAGCAGGCGTGCTCGATCGCCGACCGCGCGCTCGCCGAGGTGGCACCCACGATCGTGGCGGGCCGGACGGAGGCGCAGGTGCGCAACGACCTCGAAGTGCTGATGCGGGAGTTCGGCGCAGCGGGCCCGAGCTACGAGACCATCGTGGCCACCGGGCCGGTGAACGCCCCGCTGCCGCACCACCGGCCGACCGACACCGTGATCGAGGATGGTCACACCGTGATCATCGACGTCGGCGCCCTCGTCGACGGCTACCACAGCGACATGACGCGCACCTTCGTCGTCGGTGAGCCCACCTCGCTCCAGCAGGAGGTGTACGACGCAGTGCTCGCCGCCCAGGTGGCGGGGGTGGCCGCGGTTCGGCCTGGCGTGACGTCGCTCGAGCTCGACAACGTCTGTCGCGGGTTGCTCACCGACGCCGGGTTCGGCCCGTGGTTCACCCACGGCACGGGCCATGGTGTGGGGCTCCTGATCCACGAGGACCCGTTCGTGAACAGCTCCGGTGGGTGGGTTTTGCAGGAGGGGGACGTCGTAACGGTGGAACCCGGCGTCTATCGTGGAGACTTCGGCGGCATTCGGGTGGAAGATCTGGTCGAGGTGACCAGCACCGGAGGCCGTGCACTCACCAGATCGCCCAAGGACACTCCATGCCTGCCATCAGTACCAACGACCTGAAGAACGGGATCACGCTCGAGCTCGACAACGGCCTGTTCCAAGTCGTCGAGTTCCAGCACGTCAAGCCCGGCAAGGGCAGCGCATTCGTCCGCTCGAAGCTCCGCAACCTGAAGACCGGCAACATCTTGGAGCGAACCTTCAATGCCGGTGTTCGGGTGGAGCAGGCGTTGCTCGACAAGAAGGACATGCAGTTCCTCTACCGCGACGGCGACGAGTACGTGTTCATGGACACCGAGAGCTACGACCAGGCCAACGTCGCTCCCGCTGCCCTCGGCGACGCGACCGACTACCTCGTCGAGCAGGCGATCGCCCAGATCGCCTACTACAACGGCGACATCGTGACCGTCGAGATCCCGGCCGCGGTCGAGCTCACGGTGGCCGACACCGAACCCGGCATCCAGGGTGATCGTGTCAGCGGTGCGAAAAGGGTGCCACCCTCGAGACCGGCAAGGTCGTGCAGGTCCCGCTCCACATCAACATCGGAGACCGGCTCCGCATCGATACCCGCTCCGGCGAGTACATCTCGCGGGTCTGATGGCCGCTGATGGGCGGCGACGCCCCCGCTCCGTGGGCATCGAGGGCGATGAACGGTCCGACGCACGCGAACGAGCGCTGTTGCTGCTGTACGAATCGGCGTCGAAGGGCATCAGCCCGCTCGAGACGATCGACGCTCAGGTGCAGCGGCCCGATCTGCTGACGCGCGAACTGGTGATCGGTGTGTCCGAACACCAGGAACGACTCGACGCAGAGATTGCTGCCTACTCCAAGGGGTGGACGCTGTCGCGGATGCCGCTCATCGATCTCACGATCATGCGCATCGCCGGCTTCGAACTGCTCGGCCGTCCCGCCGTGCCCGTGGCCGTCGTGCTCGACGAGGCGGTAGAGCTGGCGAAACGATTCTCCACCGACGACTCAGGTCGTTTCGTCAACGGCGTGCTGTCGGCTCTCGTGCCGGTGCTCCGTCCTCCGGTGCAGCGCGATGGACGCCACGACGGCTGACATCGATCCATCGGACGTGACCTCCGGCAACGGGCCGGCTGTTGCGCCCGAGCGATCCATCTCGACGCGCCACCCGAGCACGTGGGTCAGCTCACTGCTCGGCGCGACGCGGGCGATGACGATCTGGCAATGGGTGCTGGTCGCCCTGATCGCCGGCTACACGTCGTACTTCACCAGCGTGACGCTCGACGTGCACCACGGCCTCGGCACCTCGGCCTACGACTACGGTCTCTACGACCAGGGCGTGTGGCTGATGAGCCGTTTCGATGCCCCGTTCGTCACCCTCATGGGTCGCAACCTGATGGGCGACCACGCGTCGTTCATCCTGGTGTTCCTCGTTCCGGTGTACTGGCTGTTCCCCAGCGCAGGGGCGCTGTTGTTCACGCAGTCGCTCTTCATCGCGCTCGGCGCGGTGCCGGTGTACCTGTTGGGTCGCAAACTCATCGGAACCGAGGCGTATGCCGTCGCGCTCGCCGCCTGCTACCTGCTGCACCCTGCTGTCGGCTGGAGCAACCGTGAGAACTTCCATCCCGACAGCTACCTCGCCCCGTTGCTCGGCATGGCGATCTACGCCGCGGTCGAACGCCGTTGGCGGATGTACACCGTGTTCTTCGTGCTGTCGCTGATGGTGAAAGAGGACGTCTCACTGGTGCTCGTGCCGCTCGGGACGTGGGTGGCGATCAAGCGTGACCGACGGATCGGTGTGCTGTCGATCGTCGGGTCGTTGAGCTTCATGGCGGTCGCGATGTTCGCAGTGATGCGCAGCCTCATCGGCGTACCCACACGCAACGGCTGGCGAGTGCCGTTCGGCGGTCCCGGTGGGTTCTTGAAGACGGTGTTCACCGACCCGGTCGCAGTCGTGAAGCACTACTGGAGCGACAGCCGACCGTGGTACTTCTGGCAGATGACAGTGCCATTCGCCTGGGTGCTCGCTCGCGCTCCTGGCATCGCCATGATCAGCGTCGTCGTCCTCGGCACCAACATGCTCAGCACGTTCTGGTACCAGTACCAGATCGAGTACCACTACGCGCTCGTTGCCGTGCCGGCGCTTGCGATGGGCACGGTGTGGGCGATATCGAAGGTGTCCGAACGCTGGCGGGGAGCATTGGTGGTGCTGGTGATGAGCACCTCGGTCTGGACGTCGTGGGCGTGGGGAGCGATGCCGTTCAGCAACGAACTGCCCTACACCTGGGCGCCCGACCATCCGGTGGCCGTCGATGCCCGCGAGATCATCGTCGGCATCCCTGAGGACGCGGTGGTGTCGGCGCAGTACTCGATGACCGCGCATCTGGCCCGACGTCACGAGATCTACATGTTCCCCAACCCGTTCTCGCTGTCGTTGTACGGCAGCGACGACTCACTCGCCGGGACGCGCTTGCCGGCCGCCGACCGGGTGGAGTACGTGGTGCTGCCGGCCACGCTCGAGCCCGACAACCAGATCGTGTGGGACCTGGTGTCGCCCGAGTTCACCCTCGTCGACGCCAACGACTGGTGGCGGTTGTTCCGCCGCACGAGCCTGCTCGACCAACCGTCGCCGTAGGCAGCCGAGTGCGGACGGATCTCGTCCGGACAGCTGCCGGCGTTCGGCACGTCTTCGGCACGGGTTTCGGCACGGGTTCGGCACGGCGTTCGGCGTGAGCTCGCGTGGTAGGGTCGCTGTCGCCGTGAAGCGGGTCCCGTGAGGCCCAGACGGTAGGAGAACCACGTGATACCCATCCGGATCGCGGCGCCCCGTCACGGGGTGCCGGCAACGGCAGGCCGCGCATTCCTGCATTTCCATGCAGTTGAGTGCATGATCATTCGACTACGGTGGACGTCGTGAACCGCCCGCCCGTCCCCGCCGTGCTCGTCCTCGCTGACGGCAGCGTGTTCGAAGGTGAGCATCTCGGTGCCGATGCCCCCGGAGGCGTGTCGAGCGGTGAGGTCGTGTTCAACACCGTCCTTTCCGGCTATCAAGAAGTGATCACCGATCCCAGCTACGCCGGCCAGATCATCACCTTCACGGCGACGCACATCGGCAACCACGGCGTGAACGCCACCGACTTCGAGAGCCGTCGGCCGTACTGCCGTGGCGTGATCGTGCGTGAAATGGCCCGCCGCTACAGCAACCATCGCGCCGAGGCATCGCTCGATGCGATGCTCTCCCGGTACGGCATCGCCGGCATCGGCGGGATCGATACCCGCCGCCTCACCCGCCTGCTGCGCAACACGGGTTCGATGCCCGGCGCATTCGGGACAGCCGACGAGGCAACGCTCACGGCTGCGGCCGCTGCCGAGCCGGGCACCGACGGCATCGACCTCGTCGCCCAGGTCACCACCGCCCAGCCGTACACGGTGGGTGAGGGTGAACGCCTCATCGTCGCCTACGACTTCGGCATCAAGCACTCCATCCTGCGTGACCTCGCGGGCCTCGGTCGGGTTCAGATCGTGCCGGCGAGCACCACAGCCGCAGAGGTCCTGGCGATGTCGCCTTCGGGAGTGTTCCTCTCGAACGGCCCCGGCGATCCGGCCGAGGTGGGCTCTGCGGTCGACGCGATCCAGGGTCTGCTCGGCGAGGTGCCCGTGTTCGGCATCTGCCTCGGTCACCAGCTCCTCAGCCGGGCCATCGGTGGCGAGACCTTCAAACTGCCGTTCGGCCATCACGGTGGCAACCACCCGGTGCGTCACGAGTCGACCGGCAAGATCGAGATCACCAGCCAGAATCACAACTTCTGTGTCGACCCTGCGTCGATCGCCGGGAAGGCCGATGTGACCCACCTGAACCTCAACGACCACACCGTGGAGGGGATGCGCGTGCGCGGTGTCCCGGCGTTCAGCGTGCAGTACCACCCGGAGGCGGGTCCGGGCCCCCACGATGCGAAGTACCTGTTCGCGATGTTCTCGGCGATGATGTCCGATCCGGCAGCCTTCGTCGAGGGTCGTTCCGTCGGCGTCGGTGTCGGACGAAACGTGTTCGGTGACGAGACGCCCGGCATGCCGGCACCCGAGCTCGGGGTCGCCTGATGGGAAAGCGCACCGACATCCACTCGATCCTGATCATCGGCTCCGGTCCGATCGTGATCGGCCAGGCCTGCGAGTTCGACTACTCCGGCACCCAGGCGTGCCGCGTCCTCCGTGAGGAGGGCTACAAGGTGATCCTCGTCAACTCGAATCCGGCGACGATCATGACCGATCCCGACTTCGCCGACGTCACCTACATCGAGCCGATCACCTGGGAGGTGGTCGCCAAGATCATCGAGCGCGAGAAGCCCGATGCCGTGCTGCCGACGATGGGCGGCCAGACCGGTCTCAACACGGCGATGGAGCTGTTCGAGCGTGGGCTCATCGGGGTGCCCGGCACGCCGGAGATGATCGGTGCGAATGCCGAGGCGATCTCCACGGCCGAGGACCGCGAGAAGTTCAAGCAGGCGATGATCGAGATCGGCTTGAACGTGCCCCTCAGCGGTACCGCGCACACGATGGAGGAGGCGCGCAAGGTGCTCGACGAGATCGGCCTGCCGATCATCGTCCGCCCCGCGTACATCCTCGGCGGCCGCGGCACGGGCATGGCCGCCACACTCGAGGAGTTCGAGGTGGTGGCCGCCAATGGCCTGGCCGCGAGTCCGATCAGCGAGATCCTCATCGAGACCTCGATCGCAGGGTGGAAGGAGTACGAGCTCGAAGTGATGAGGGACCGTGCCGACAACTGCGTGATCATCTGCTCGATCGAGAACGTCGATCCGATGGGGGTGCACACCGGCGACTCGATCACGGTCGCTCCGGCGCAGACGCTCACCGACGTCGAGTATCAGCTGATGCGCGATGCCGCGTTTGCCTGCATCCGTCGTGTGGGCGTCGAGACGGGCGGCAGCAACGTGCAGTTCGCCGTGAACCCCGCGACCGGCGAGCAGGTCGTGATCGAGATGAACCCGCGCGTGTCGCGCAGCTCGGCGCTCGCGTCGAAAGCGACCGGCTTCCCGATCGCGAAGATCGCCGCCAAGCTCGCCGTCGGCTACACACTCGACGAGATCCCCAACGACATCACCAAGATGACGCCGGCCAGCTTCGAGCCGAGCATCGACTACATCGTCACCAAGATCCCACGCTGGGCCTTCGAGAAGCTGCCCGGCACCAGCGGTGTCCTCGGAACCCAGATGCAGTCGGTCGGCGAGGCGATGAGCATCGGCCGCACCTTTCCCGAAAGCTTGCAGAAGGGGCTGCGCTCGCTCGAGCAGGGCCGCCTCGGCCTCGGTTGTGATCCGGCCGAGGAACAGCTCGCGGCGATCGGTGACAATGATCTCTTGCTCCAGGCAGCGATCCCCACGCCCGATCGCATCCAACAGGTGGGCGAGTTGCTGCGTCGCGGTCTGACGATCGAAGACGTGCACGAGAGCACCAAGATCGACCGGTGGTTCCTCGATCAGATGAGCATGATCACCGAGGAGCGCCATGCTCTCTCAGAGATCGGTTTCGCCCGGATGGACCGTCCCGCCTGGCGTCGCGCCAAGCGGCTCGGTTTCAGCGATGGCCAGCTCGGCTACCTGTGGGGCGTGGACGAGGCCGACGTGCGCACCGCCCGCGAGGCGGCCGGCGTGTTGCCCACCTACAAGACCGTCGACACGTGCGCGGCCGAGTTCGAGGCGCTGACGCCGTATCACTACAGCACCTACGAGGACGAGGACGAGGTGCGTCCGAGCGATCGTCCGCAGCGTCGTGATCCTCGGCAGCGGTCCCAACCGGATCGGTCAGGGCATCGAGTTCGACTACTGCTGCGTCCACGCCTCGTTCGCGTTGCGCGACGCGGGGTACGAGACCGTGATGGTGAACTGCAACCCGGAGACGGTGAGCACCGACTACGACACCAGCGATCGCCTGTACTTCGAGCCGCTCACCAAGGAAGACGTGCTCAACGTCATCGCCGCCGAGACAGCGGCGAGCGGCGGGGTGCGGCCGAAGGTCATCGTCTCTCTCGGCGGCCAGACTCCGCTGAAGCTCTCGGGGCAGCTACCGGTCGAGCTCATCGCCGGCACATCGCCAGCCTCGATCGATCTCGCCGAAGATCGCGAGAAGTGGAACGCGCTCTGCAACGAACTGCACATCCCGCAGCCCCCCGGAGGCACCGCGATCGATCTGGAGCAGGCGTTGCAGATCGTCGACACCGTCGGCTTCCCGGTCCTCGTGCGCCCCTCGTACGTGCTCGGTGGCCGGGCGATGCAGATCGTCCATGACCGCAACCACCTGGCTCGTGCGATGGCCGAGCTGGCCGGCTTCGGCAGCCTCGGCAAGGAAGGCGGTCTGTCGGCCGAACGCCCGGTTCTCGTCGATCGGTTCCTCGAGGACTCGACGGAGGTCGACGTCGATGCGATCCGCGATCACACCGGCGAGGTGCTCATCGGCGGAGTGATGGAACACGTCGAGGAAGCCGGCGTGCACTCCGGCGACTCTGCATGCGCGATCCCGCCGCAAACCCTGCCGAGCTGGGTCGTCGAGGTGATCGAGGCATACACGCGCTCGATCGCCAACGCGCTCGACGTGCGTGGCCTCATCAACGTTCAGTACGCAGTGTCGGGCACGACCGTGTATGTGATCGAAGCCAACCCGCGCGCGAGTCGGACCGTGCCCTTCGTCGCAAAGGCAACAGGCGTTCCGTTGGCGAAGGTGGCCACCCGCGTCATGCTCGGCTCGACACTCGCCGAGTTGCGCGCTGAGGGCCTGCTGATCCCGCCCTCCGACCACGGTCACGTGGCGGTGAAAGAGGCCGTGCTGCCCTTCAGCAGATTCCCCGAGGTCGATACCGCGCTCGGCCCGGAGATGCGCTCCACCGGTGAGGTGATGGGCATCGACGTCACCTTCGGCAAGGCGTTCTTCAAGGCCGAGCTGGCCGCAGGCACGCTGCTGCCGAGCGAGGGCACCGTGTTCTTGTCGCTCGCCGACGGCGACAAGCCCGCTGGTCTGGTGGTGGCCAAGCGACTTCGCGAGCTCGGGTTGGGCATCGCTGCCACGAAGGGCACCGCCGCCTACCTGGCGCGCTTCGAACAGCCGGTCGACCTCGTGGTCGGCAAGGTCAGCGAAGGTGCCGAGTTGACCGCGGTGCAGCTCATCGCCGACGGCAAGATCGTGTTCGTGATCAACACGCCCCAAGGTCGGGGTGGTCGTACCGACGGAGAACAGATCCGCAAGGCCGCCAACAGCAACCGGGTCAGCTCGGTCACGACGGTCGAGGCCGCTCTGGCCGCTGTACAGGGCATGGCCGAGCAGGGGAGCGATCACCTGACCGTGCGGTCGCTGCAGGAGTTCCATGCTCGGTAAGGGTCCTCGCCCATCGGTCGACACCCGTGTCCGCGTGGGATCGATCGAGCTGACGAACCCGGTCCTCCTCGCGTCCGGCACCGCCGGGTACGGCGCCGAACTGGCCGAGTTCATGGACCTCGCGTCGCTCGGCGCCGTCGTGACGAAGTCGCTCGCCGCCTTTGAGTGGGCCGGGAACCCGTCGCCGCGGCTGAGCCCGGCGGGCGTGGGAATGATCAACGCCGTCGGTCTCCAAGGGCCCGGTGTCGAGCACTGGCTGGCCCACGAGCTGCCGGCGCTGTTGCACACCGGCGCACGTGTGGTGGCCAGCATCTGGGGCCGAAGCGTCGACGATTTCCGACGCGCGGCCGAGATGATGGCGGCTGCACCCGACGGCGTGATCGCGGTCGAGGTGAACCTGTCGTGTCCGAACCTCGAGGGGCGACGCGGGATCTTCGCCCATGACGCAGAGGTGTCGGCCGAGGTGATGCGCGCGACCGAGGCCTGCGGTCGTCCGCGCTGGGCCAAGCTCAGTCCGAACACCGATCGGGTGGTGGACGTGGCGGCTGCCGTGCACGAGGCCGGTGCAGAGTCGGTCACCCTGGTGAACACCCTGCTCGGGATGGTGATCGACCCCGAGACGCTCCGACCGGCGCTCGCCGCCGGCGGGGGAGGCCTGTCGGGACGTGGCATCCATCCAGTCGCGGTGCGAATCGTGCATGACGTGCGCGCCGCATTGCCTGACCTGCCCATCGTCGGCGTGGGCGGCGTGAGCACGGGCTGGGACGCGATCGAGCTGATGGTCGTGGGCGCTCAGGCGGTGCAGGTGGGCACCGCCACCTTCGCCGACCCGCGCGCCGCGGCGAAGATCTCCACCGAGATGGCACGGTGGGCTGCGAATCACGGCGACACGGACCTGCTCTCGCTGAGTGGTCGACTGCAGCAGCGCCCGAACGGATGAAGCGGGCAGCGCCTGCTGTGAGAACCGTCACCGAGCCGGGGGGTGTCCGCGACTCGCGCTGCACCCCTGGCTAGGGTGGGCGCATGGCAACACCCCCGCAACTCACTCCAGAACAGCGCGCGCGTCCGCGCTCGCGAAGGCCGCCGAAGCCCGTACCGCTCGTGCCGAGGTCAAGAACAAGCTCAAGATCGGTTCGCTCTCGCTGGCCGAGGCGCTCGCGTCGACCGAGACGACGATCGGCAAGCTGAAGGTCGTCTCCTTGCTCGAGTCGCTCCCCGGCGTCGGCAAGGTCAAGGCTCGCAAGATCATGGACGAGATCGGCATCGCCGACAACCGCCGTGTTCAGGGCCTCGGCCAACAGCAGAAGGCGTCCTTGCTCGATCAGCTGGGCAAGTGACCCGACGGGGCCCCCGGTAGCGATGGAGGCCTCATCTCACCCCGATACCGCAGGTCCCCGTGGGAACTGGCGGGATCCGTTGAACGACCACGCTTTCGACGCCGACGCTTTCGACGACCACGCTGAGATGGGTCCGCTGGTCTTCATCGTGTCGGGGCCCGGCGGCGTCGGGAAGGGCACCATCGTCAAGGTGCTGGTCGAGCGTGATCCGATGCTGTGGCTCAGCCGCAGCTGGACCACGCGCGACCAGCGACCTGGCGAGGCCGATGATGCGTACGTGTTCACCACCCGCGATGCGTTCGAACACCGCATCGCTCGCGGCGGGTTCCTGGAGTGGACCGACTTCCTCGGCAACTACTACGGCACGCCGACGCCTGACCCGTTCCCGGGTCGCGACACCGTCCTCGAGATCGAGGTCGACGGTGCGCGGCAGGTGAAGGCGCTGCACCCCGATGCCGTCCTCATCTTCGTCCTGCCCCCGTCGCGTGACGAGCAGGCCCGTCGTCTCCGTGGCAGGGGTGACCCTGATCACAAGGTCGACCAGCGAGTCCGCAAAGCGGAAGAGGAAGAGCCCGTCGGTCGGGCGTTGGCCGACCACATCGTCGTCAACGACGACCTGGGTCGCACCGTCGACGAGATGCTCTCCCTCATCGAGAGCCACCGTTCGCGTCGCAGCGTCCGGTAGGATGCATCGCCCGCTTGGGCCGGATCACGCAGGAGTATCACGAGCATGCCGCGCACGCACGACACCATGATGAACCCGCCGATCGAGGAGCTCCTCGACCGTGTCGACTCGAAGTTCAGCCTCGTCACCCTCGCTGCTCGCCGTGCGCGCCAGATCAACTCGTACTTCTCACAGCTCGGCGACGGTCTCGGCCACATGGTTCCGCCGCAGGTCAGCTCCGTCGCGCGCAAGCCGCTCAGCATCGGCTTCGAGGAGATCGCCGCCGACAAGATCAAGCGCGTCGAGCTCCCCGACGAGGTCGACGAGGCAGAAGTCGACGAGGCAGAAGTCGACGCCACCGAGTCCGGCGCCACCAGCGCCGACTGACGCTTTCGCCGGCGCGACGAAGGACGTACACGTGCTGTCCGGACGGCGGATCGTCCTCGGTGTCACCGGTGGGATCGCGGCCTACAAGGCCGTCGAGGTCTGCCGGCGTCTCGTCGATGCCGGCGCGCACGTCATCCCGGTGATGACCAAGGGCGCCGAGCACTTCATCGGCCGCACCACCCTGTCGGCCCTTGCGAGCGAGCCCGTGCAGACCAGTCTGTGGGACGAGGTGAGCCCGATCCCGCACACCACGCTCGGCCAGGGTGCTGATCTCGTGCTGGTCGTGCCTGCCACCGCCCGCCTGCTCGGCGCGTACGCCGCGGGACTGTCCACCGACCTGCTCACGAACACCCTGCTCGCCACCAGGGCGCCCGTGATCGTGTGCCCTGCGATGCACACCGAGATGTGGGAACACCCGGCGGTGCAGGACAACCTCGTCACGCTGCGCCGACGTGGCGTCTGCGTGGTCGAACCCGACGACGGTCGTCTGGCTGGTGGCGACGCGGGAAAGGGTCGTCTCGCCTCCCCGGAGCGCATCGTCGCCGAGGTGGAACGAGTCCTCGGGCCACGGGACATGATCGGCCTCCGTGTCGTGGTCAGCGCAGGCGGGACCCGGGAACCGATCGATGCCGTGCGAGTGGTCGCGAACCGCAGCAGCGGCAAGCAGGGCTACGCCCTGGCCACCGAGGCACTGTGCCGTGGGGCGCAGGTCACCCTCGTGTCCACGGTCGAGCTTCCCGTGCCGAGCGGCGCCGAGATGCGTCCGGTCGAGACCGCAGCCGAGATGCAGGCCGTGCTCACCGAGCTGGCCCCGACCGCCGATGTGATCGTGATGGCTGCCGCAGTCGCTGACTTCCGGCCGGTCGCTGCTGCCGCCGGCAAGATCAAGAAGGACGCGGGCGTTCCCGAGATCGTGTTCGAGTCCACGCCCGACATCCTTGCGGGCCTCGGTGCGACCAAGTGGGCCGGACAGACCCTCGTCGGGTTCGCGGCCGAGACCAGCGATCTGATCGCCAACGCCGAGTCGAAGTTGAGGCGGAAGAACCTCGATCTCATCGTCGCCAACGACGTCAGCGCCCCCGGCGTCGGCTTCCAACACGACACCAACGCCGTCACCATCCTGCGTGCCGGCGGCGATGCGTTGACCGTGTCGCTCACCGACAAACGCGCGATCGCGCGGGCCGTCATGGATAGCGTGTGCGAGATTCGTGCAGGTCAGGGCAGCTCGATCACCGACACCGCGGTCTGACGGATCCGAGATCGTCCTCACAGCCGGCCTCACAGCACGTCATCACCGGCGCCGTCACCACCTACAAGATCACACAAGTTCAGTCACTACGTCAGCTACGGCATCAGTTCAGCCGCATCAACCCAGGAGACTCACCGTCGTGAGCACGTACACCTTCACATCCGAGAGCGTCACCGAGGGCCATCCCGACAAGATGGCCGACCAGGTGAGCGATGCCGTCCTCGACGCGATCCTTGCCCAGGACCCGAACGCTCGCGTCGCGTGTGAGACCCTCCTCACGACCGGCCTGTGCGTGGTGGCCGGCGAGATCACCACGTCGGCATACGTCGACATCCCCAAGCTCGCCCGAGAGACCATCAACGGCATCGGCTACGACAACGCGCTCTACGGCTTCGACGGCAACACCTGCGGTGTGATCGTGTCGATCGATGAGCAGAGCCCCGACATCGCCCAGGGCGTCGACAGGAGCGAAGAGCTCCGGGGTGGCAAGGCCGGCGAGGACTACCTCAACAGCCAGGGTGCCGGCGATCAGGGGATGATGTTCGGCTACGCCTGCGACGAGACCCCCGATCTCATGCCGGCTCCGGTGTGGGTGGCGCACCGCCTCGCCGAGCGCCTCACCGAGGTCCGCAAGGCCGGCGCCGTTCCGTACCTGCGCCCTGACGGCAAGACCCAGGTGACCTTCGACTACGTCGACGGCAGGCCGGTACGCCTGTCGCATGTGCTGATCAGCACCCAGCACGCCGACGGCATCGACCGCGACAGTGTGATCCGTCCCGACCTCATCGAGCAGGTGATCAGGCCGATCATCCCGGAGCAGTACGCCGACGACGCATACGACGTCTACATCAACCCCACGGGCAAGTTCGTCATCGGCGGCCCGCACGGCGACACCGGCCTCACCGGCCGCAAGATCATCGTCGACACCTACGGTGGCATGGGCCGCCACGGCGGCGGCGCGTTCTCCGGCAAGGATCCGAGCAAGGTCGACCGTTCGGCCGCGTACGCCGCCCGGTGGGTCGCCAAGCACGTCGTCGCCGCCGGTGCGGCCGCTCGGTGTGAGGTGCAGGTTGCCTACGCCATCGGCATGGCACATCCGGTGAGCATCCTCGTGGAGACCTTCGGCACGAACACCGTCGACGAAGCAGCGATCGTCAAGGCGGTGCGCGAGGTGTTCGACCTCCGCCCGGCAGCGATCGTGCGCGACCTCGATCTCAAGCGCCCGATCTTCAAGAAGACCGCCGCATACGGCCACTTCGGCCGCAATCTCGCTGAGTTCACCTGGGAACACACCAGCCGGCTCGACGCGTTCAAGGCCGAGCTCGACCTCTGAGGCGACAACGCCGTCCGCAGCACCGGCACTCCCTGCCCTGCCGCGGACCAGGCCGGATGCGGCGTCCCACAACCGGCCCCACAACCGGTCACACAACCGGCCCCACAACCGGTCACACCAGAGGCGCAAGGATCGCGTCGTAGGGTGGTGAACTCCACGTGGTGATCACGGCGACTGTCCTGCCCGACGTGACAGGCCTCGACAAAGCCTTCGACTACCTCGTCCCTGACGATCTCGTCGCCCGAGTGCGCGTGGGATCGCTGGTGCGTGTGCCGCTGCACGGCCGACGTGTTGGCGGATGGGTGCTCCGCGTGGGTGCCGCTGATGCAGGACACGTGGCAGATGTTCCCGTCGAGCGGTTGGTGCCGATCGCAAAGTGGTCAGGGCACGGCCCGTCGGCAGAGGTGCTCGACCTCGCCCGATGGGCCGCCCACCGTTGGGCCGCCGGGCGCCTTCGACCGTTGCTGGTGTCGGCCAGCCCGCCGCGGATGGTCCACGCCCTCGTGGTGTCCCCGCCTTCGGTGCCTCGGACCCTGGCCGGAGCGAGCGACGGTGCCCGCCAGCTGCTCGCCGACGGTGGCGGCGTCATCCGCGTGGCACCCACCGACGATCCCCTGCCGGTCGTGCTCGCCGCCGCCGAGCGAGGGCGCGTCCTCGTGATCCATCCGTCGCAGGACGAGGTCGGTCTGATCGCTGCTCGCCTGCGGCCGGCCGGGCTCGTCGTCGCCACGTTGCCCGACGGCTGGCCGTTGGCTGCGTCAGGTGCGGCACAGGTGGTGGTCGGGTCCCGCAGCGCGATCTGGGCCACGGTTCCCGAACTCGCGGCGCTCGTCGTGCTCGACGAGCACGACGAGGGCCTGCAGGAGGAACGCACGCCAACCTGGCATGCCCGTGAGCTCGCGATCGAGCGTGGGCGTCGACTCGACGTGCCGGTGGTGCTGGTGTCGCCATGCCCGACGGTGACAGCGCTCGCGTGGTCCGGCCCGCGGTGGATGCGACCCACGATCGCCGCCGAGCGCGACGGCTGGCCGATCGTGGAGCTGATCGACCGCCGAGGAGAGGATCCGTGGAAACGGTCGTTGCTCACCAGCCGGCTGATCCAGGCGCTGCGCGATCACACCCTGCGAGTGGTGTGCGTGCACAACACGCCTGGTCGTGCGAGGTTGCTCGCCTGCCGCTCGTGTCGGTCGTTGCTGCAGTGCGAGCGCTGCGACGCATCGGTGCGCCAGAGCGACGACCGGACCCTGCACTGCGGGCGCTGCGGCACGAACAGGCCGCCGGTGTGCCAGCAGTGCGGTTCGACGGCGCTGGCGAACGTGCGCCCGGGTGTGAGCCGCCTGCGGGAGGAGTTGGAAGCCGCGGCGGCGCGTCCGGCGGTGGTCGTCACCGGATCGAGCGGCGTCGTGGCGACCGATGTCGGTGTCTATGTGGGCACCGAGGCCGTGCTCCACCGGGTCCGGGACGCCGATGTGGTCGCGTTCGTCGACATCGACGCCGAGCTGCTGGCGCCCCGTTACCGCGCTGCCGAGCAGGCAATGGCGCTGCTGGTGCGGGCGGCACGATTGCTCGGGCCACGCGCCGGCGGGGGTCGCCTGCTCGTGCAGACCTTCCGCCCGGAGCACGAGGTGCTGCAGTCGGCGCTGCTCGCCGACCCCGGTCGTCTCGTGAAGGTGGAGGCTCGGCGCCGTCGCGATCTTGCACTGCCACCGTTCAGTGCACTGGCTCGCGTCAGCGGGGAGGGTGCTGCGGAGTACGTGACAGCGCTGCCGGTGCGGGCGGCACACGACGGCGACGGCTTTCTCGTGCGGACTGACAGCTGGGACGAGTTGGGCGATCTGCTGTCTGCGGCTGCCCGGCCGAAGGGTTCACGACTTCGGATCGAGGTCGACCCCGCCCGCCGCTGAGTTCGGAGCTGCCGGTGTGCCCACACCAGGCGTGCCCGAACCAGGCGCCCCAGCACGAACGCGCAGCACCCGGAAGCCGGCGCCGGTGGCCACTCGGTCGGTGGGATGTCCGTGATCGCTCAACCACCTCAGGAGGGAGTCGGCGCCGAGGTGCTTGTGCACGACGAGGTGGCCCTCGGCGCCAGGGGCAAGGCGGTCCAGCCACAGGAGGAGCAGTGCATGGAGTGCGACCTTGCCGATGCGGATCGGCGGGTTGCTCCAGATCGCACCGAAGCGGAGGTCGGCAGGCACCTGGTCGGGAGCCGCGACTCGAACGTTGGTGAGCCCGAGTCGTTCGGCATTGCCTGCACACAACTCGCGCGCCCGACGGTTGACATCGACCGCCCACACCGTGGCGGCGGGGGAGCGCCTCGCCATGGTGAGCGCGATTGCACCTGTGCCACACCCGATGTCGAGCAGGTCGCCCGTGGTCGGCGGTGCGTCCATCGTCACCAGCAGGAGCTTGGTGCCGATGTCGATCTGGCCGTATCCGAACACGCCCCGATCGGTCAGCAACGTGAGTGGCCCATCGGGCAGCGACCACGTCACGGCCACGGGTGAGGACCCGACCGTCGGGTCGTCGTCGAAGTACTGGCCCATCCGATCCACCTCCGTCGGTAGCCTTGCATGCATGGCGTACACGATCCGTACCTTCGGCGATCCGGTGCTGAAGTCCCAGGCAGCGAAGGTCACCGACATCGACGGCAAGATCGCGCGCCTGGTCGACGACATGTTCGAGACGCTCTACACGAGCGACTCGGGCATCGGCCTCGCCGCACCGCAGATCGGCGTGCAGAAGCAGATCTTCGTGTGGGACATGGATGACGAGCCGATGGTGATCTTCAATCCCGAGGTCGTCGAGAGCAGCGGCGAGTGGGTGTACGACGAGGGCTGCTTGAGCATCCCCGGCCTCTACGTCGAGATGCTCCGCCCGAACGAGGTGCTGATGCGCGGCCTCGACATCGACGGCAACACCATCGAGATCGAGGCCAGCGAGCTCGCCGGCAGGCTCTTCCAACACGAGATCGATCATCTCAACGGCGTGCTGATGTTCGACCGGATGACGCCCGAGCAGCGCAAAGAGGCGCTCGCCGAGTACCGGCGCCTCATCGAGGTACCGGCGGCAGACGGACCCAAGCGCCGCCTGCGGCTGAAGTGACCCGTCGCATCGCTCGTCCGATCGTCCCGACCCGTCTGGTCTTCTTCGGCACGCCGGCGATGGCCGTGCCACCGCTCGAAGCGCTCGTGGCGGCTGGTTTCGATGTCGCCGGCGTCGTCACCCGGATCGACAAGCGCAGAGGACGCGGGAGCGAGCTGGCACCGAGCGCGGTGAAGGCCGCGGCCGTCCGGCTCGGCATCCCGGTGGTGCACAACGTGGACGAAGCACTCACCTTCGGCGCCGACCTCGGCGTCGTGGTGGCGTTCGGCCGACTGATCAAGCCGGAGGTGCTCGCCGTGCTGCCGATGGTGAATCTGCACTTCTCGCTGTTGCCTCGGTGGCGTGGGGCTGCGCCGGTCGAGCGGGCGCTGCTCGCCGGCGACGAGGTCACCGGCGTGTGCCTGATGCAGCTGGAGGAAGGGCTCGATACCGGGCCGATCCACGCCGTGGTGGCGGTGCCGATCCGGCCCGAGGTCACCGGCGACTCGCTGCGCGCCGAGCTCGTCGAGGTCGGGACGCGCCTGCTCGTCGACCAGCTCAGCAATGGTCTTGGCGAGCCGGTGCCCCAGGTGGGCGAACCCACCTATGCGTCCAAGCTCGACCCCGCCGACCTCCGCCTCGAGTGGAGCACCCCGGCAGGGTTCCGCGACCGCCAGGTGCGCCTCGGCGGAGCCTGGACCACGTTTCGCGGCAGACGATTGAAGGTGCACACGGCGGAGCTGCTCGATCCAGATGGCGTCGGCGACGCGCTTGCGGACGGCGCCGCCGGCATCGTCGGCGGGCTGCGGCTCATCACCGTGCAACCCGAGGGCAAGGCCCCGATGCACTACCGCGACTTCGCGAACGGTGCTCGTCCGACGACTGGCGAGCGGTTCGGGTGAACGCTCGCGAGACCGCATTGCGGTGTCTGCAACGAATCGAGCAGGAGGGTGCCTACGCGAACCTGGTCGTGCCGGCAGCGCTCGCGACCTCCGGTCTCGAACCCCGCGATCGTGCGTTCGTCACCGAGCTCGTCTACGGCACCACACGAATGCGCCGCGCCTGTGACTCGGTGATCGATCGCTACGTGCTCACCGAACCCGACGAGAACACTCGGGCCGTGCTGCGCCTCGGTGCCTACCAGCTCGTGTTCGCCGGTGTCCCGCCGCACGCTGCTGTCGGCGAGACCGTCGCGATCGCGCCGAAGCGCACTCGCGGCTTCGTGAACGCGGTGCTGCGCAAGGTGTCACGGCTGCACGTCACCTGGCCTGACGAGGCCACGGAGCTGAGCTATCCGGACTGGATCGTCGAGCGGCTGCGAGTAGAACTGGGCGATGACGCCCATGAGGCCATGGCCCGGATGAACGAGCCGCCGCCGGTGTCGGTGCGCGACGACGGCTACACGCAGGATCGCTCGTCCCAGTGGGTTGCCGCCGCGGTGGGGGCCCGGCCGGGCGAGTGCGTGCTCGATCTCTGCGCCGCCCCCGGTGGCAAGGCCACAGCGATGGCCGCCCGCTCCACGCAGGCCGGTGCCTTCGTGGTCGCGGCGGATGTGTCGCCCGCCCGCTCCGGTCTCATCCGCGACAACATCATGCGGGTCGGCGCCGATGCCGTCGCGGTGTGCGCCGACGGCACGCATTCGCCGTTCGTCACCGCCAGCTTCGATCGCGTGCTGCTCGACGCGCCCTGTTCGGGCCTCGGCGCGATGCGACGTCGGGCCGACTCGCGGTGGCGCATCCAGCCGACGACCATCGCCGAGCTCGCCGAGCTGCAGGGTCGCTTGCTCATCAGCGCTGCCGAGATGGTCCGCCCTGGCGGGACCCTGGTCTACAGCGTGTGCACGCTCACTGCGGCAGAGTCGATCGACCATCCGGTCCCGGAAGGCTTCGAGGTCGACATCGCGCCACCGGAGGGCACGTGGCGGCCATACGCGCACGGTTGGCGGGTGCTGCCCCACGACGACGACACCGATGGCATGGTGCTCATTCGATACCGTCGGTCGCCATGAGCGAACACGCACCGCGTCTCGATGCTCCCTCGAAGGCGAAGGTCCTCACCGTCAGCGATGGCGTCGTCCATGGCACCCGCGACGACCAGAGCGGTCGCGCGCTCGTCGCCCAGCTCGCGGGGGCCGGATTCGAGGTCGTCGAGCATCGCGTCACTGCCGATGGAACCGAGGCCGTGGCCCAGGTGCTGCGTGAGATGAGCGACGGCTTCGCAGGGCTGATCGTGAGCACCGGCGGTACCGGCTTTGCGCCACGCGACCAGACACCCGAGGGCACCCGACTCGTGATCGAACGCGAGGCCCCCGGTCTCGCCGAGGCGATGCGGCTCGTCAGTCCCCTCGGACGGTTGTCGCGGGGTCTCGCCGGCATCTGCGGGAGCTCGATCATCTGCAACACGCCAGGGTCGCCCAAGGGATGCGTGGAGCAGCTCGGGGCGATTCTCGACGTGCTCCCACACGCCCTGCGCCTCCTCCACGCAGAGCCGACGAGCCACTGACGAGGGACCGAGGAGGTAGGGACGAGCCACTGACGAGGGAAAGGCGAGGGAAAGGGATCGGTCGCGCCAGAGTGTCGACCGATAGCGTCAGCCGGGTGCTGCGACTCGTCCTGCCCAAGGGTTCGCTCGAGAAGGCGACGCTCGACCTGTTCGATGCGGCCGACCTCCCGGTGCTCCGCTCCTCCTCGGTCGACTACAAGGCCACCATCGATGATCCCCGGATCGCGGAGGTGCGCATCCTGCGGCCACAGGAGATCCCGACCTACGTCGCGGAGGGGCTGTTCGACATCGGCATCACCGGCCGAGATTGGGTGGAGGAGACCTCCAGCGAGGTCGTCAGCCTCGGAGAGCTGAAGTACTCCAAGGCCACGTCGCTGCCGATCAAGGTGGTCGTCGCTGTCGCCGGTGATTCGCCGGCACAGCGGATCGAGGACCTGCCGCACGGTCTGCGGGTGAGCACCGAGTACCCCGAGCTCACGAGGCGCTTCTTCGCCGAGCGCGGGATCGAGGCCGACATCCGTCTGTCCTACGGCGCGAGCGAGGCGAAGATCCCCGACATCGCCGACTGCATCGTCGACATCACCGAGACGGGCCGGGCACTCCGTGCCGCCGGTCTGCGGATCATCGACGAGATCCTCGTCAGCTACACCGAGGTGGTCGCGAACAAGGCCGCCCACGACGATCCCGCGAAGCGGCACGCGATGGGGCAGCTGATGACCCTGTTGAACGGCACCCTCGACGCACGCGGCAAGGTGCTGCTCAAGCTGAACGTCTCAGCCGAGCAGCTGCAGGCAGTGCTCGACCTCGTGCCCTCGATGAAGGCGCCGACGGTGAACGAACTGGCCGGCCATGGCGGCTTCGCGGTGGAGACGGTGGTGGCCAAGAACCAGATCAATCGGCTGATTCCAGCCCTCAAGGACGCCGGCGCCACGGGCATCCTCGAGCTGCCGATCAGCAAGATCATCCCGTGATCAGCATGATCAGCATCACGAGGCGACCGTGAGGCGACCGTGAGGCGACCGTGACCGAATCGATCCCACCTCGCGCGAGCCGGCACCGTGGTGGCCTACGACGCCCACGTGGGCCTCGGCGAGCTCGAGGCAGACGATGCCACTCGATACCCGTTCCACTGCGTCGCGATCGCCGACGGGTCGCGGACGATCGAGGTGGGTGCGCGTGTGACGTTCGATCTGCTGGCCAAGCTGGGGCGCTGGGAAGCCAGCTCGATCCGCCCAGCGTGAGCGACGGTGACGACGATGACAGCGGGCACGGGCGATGCCGATCGGCGTGACGAGCGCGAGCGGCGGATCCTCGACGTCATCCGGTCGCTGGGCGAAGGCGAGGTGGTCACCTACGGCGACATCGCCGCCGACGCGGGCTACCCGGGACTCAGCCGCCTCGTCGGGCGATTGCTTGCGATCGCCGGTGAGAATGGCGGCGAGCGCGAGGAGCTGCCCTGGTGGCGGGTGGTCAATGCCGTCGGCCGCCTGGTCCCCGGTCATGAGCTTGAGCAGGCCGACCTGTTGCGCGGTGAAGGTGTGGAGGTTCGCGACGGCAAGGTCCGGCGCGCCGCCATGGGCCGATTCAGCCCGCGGACGCGCCCTTGATCTGCACGAACGCGATGCGGATGTTCGAGAGTGCGACCGCGAGTGTTTCCGCTTCTGGACCGAGCCGCTCACCGAGGCCCTCGACGAGGCACCCGACGGCATCGATCGCAAGTGCAGCCTGCCCGAGATCCGGTGGCTGTGTGCCGAGGTGGATGGCCGCGAGCTCGTACAGCCCCATCACGTGGTTCGTGATCACGACCTCCGCGGGAACCTCTGCCACACGGCGACGGGACTCCTCGAGCACATCGCGAGCATCGTCAAGTCTCGTGTCGGTCTCGACCTCGGCCTCGGCCTCGGCGGGAACCTCGACCTCGTGGTCGACCTCGATGTCTGAGTCGGCAACGGTGTGGTCCGGGTGGCTCGAGGTTTCGTCGATCACTTTTGGTACCCTATCGGCCACAACTGAGGCAAAGTGGGGCTGGTTCCCCCCACCCGGCCACTCGACGGTCCCTGGGTCCGTCTCGTGCGTCCGGGTCGATGATGCGATTCGTTCGATCGCCGGCTGCGTGCAGCCGGGCTCGTCCTCGTCGTGTCTGCGGCTTTTCCCTCGAGATCCGTGGACCCGACTGGGAGGACAGCCCATTGCACAGGAGTGATCAGCCATAGCACCGCCGCAGACACCAGAACACCGGTACAACGACCGCATCCGAGCTCGTGAGGTACGCCTCATCGGTTCGGACGGCGCGCAGTTGGGCATCAAAGCGCTTCCCGATGCGCTCACCTTGGCCCGCCAGCTCGACCTCGACCTCGTCGAAGTCGCACCCATGGCCAACCCGCCCGTGTGCCGGATCATGGACTACGGCAAGTTCCGCTACGAGGAAAGCCAGAAAGCCAAGGAGTCACGCAAGAAGACCGTCCAGGTGTCGATCAAGGAAGTGAAGTTCCGTCCGAAGATCGGCAAGGGCGATTTCGACACCAAGGTCCGTCATATGCAGGACTTCCTGCAGGACGGGCACAAGGTGAAGGTGACCCTGCAGTTCCGTGGGCGCGAGATGGCGCACCCGGAGCTCGGCTCGAAGATCCTCGATTCGGTCATCGAACAGCTCGGCACGCTTGCGAAGGTCGAGGCGTATGCACGGCTCGAAGGTCGGAACATGACGATGGTGATCGCGCCCGAAAAGAAGATCGCACCGAAGAAGGAACGGGAACACAGAGAGCCCAAGCCGGAGTCGTCCGACGCAAGCACCGCTGACAGCGGCGCCGTATCTGGCGAATCCGAGCCGACTGCTCCTGAGTCGCTCGCCGCGGAGACGATCGACGCTGCACCCAGCGTCGCCGCCGAAGCAGCACCGGCGATCGATCCTGCAACCGGACCGGCACCGATTGCCGATCCGGCCCCCGCAGCGGACTGATCCCACTCCTTTCGCACACCGACCTCAGTCGGACCCACCCTCATCGGCGGGCAGGCACCCCCTGCCCGTCTTCCCCACCGCGACCGCCGACGACCGCCGACGATCGCGACACGTGAAGGACATCACCATGCCCAAGATGAAGACCAGCAAGACCGCTGCGAAGCGGTTCTCCAAGACCGGCACCGGCAAGCTCCGCCGGTTGCAGCAGAACCGTCAGCACCTGTTCGAGAAGAAGCCGTCCACGCGTACCCGCCGTCTCGACGGCATGGTCGGCGTGCACCCGGGCGACGCCAAGAAGATCAAGCGCCTCCTCGGCGAGCGCTGATCGCCTCGATCATTCGGCGCCCGGACACCGGGACGCCACTGGTGCCGCACCGATCGGCACACGAACAGCACTGATGATCGATCACACAGATCGAAGAAGACGAGAAAGAAGACAGAGATGGCACGAGTCAAGCGAGCGGTGAACGCGAAGAAGAGCCGCCGGCAGACGCTGGAGCGCGCGAAGGGCTACTACGGCAACAAGAGCCGTTCGGTCCGCGCCGCAAACGAACAGGTGATGCGCAGTGGGCAGTACGCCTTCCGCGACCGCCGCGCGAAGAAGGGTGAGTTCCGTCGTCTGTGGATCCAGCGCATCAACGCTGGTTGTCGTCTCCACGACATGAGCTACAGCCGTTTCATCGCCGGGCTGAACGCAGCTGAGATCGAAGTCGACCGCAAGATCCTCGCCGATCTCGCCGTGCACGACATCGACGCCTTCGGCCAGCTGGTGGCTGCCGCCAAGGCGGCGCTGGTCTGAGCGATCCGCTCACGTTCACGAACCCCAAGGTTCAACGACTGCGGCGCCTCGTGGGGCGCCGCAGTGCGCGTCTGGAGGAAGGCGCCTTCGTTGTCGAGGGCCCCGGTCTGATCAGTGCGGCGCATGCCGCAGGATGGGAGCTCGAGGCCGTGTTCGTCGCGAACGGCGAGTGGTCGTACCAGCCGCCCGAGGGCGTGCCGGTGTACGAGTTCGCGCCGAAGGTGATGGAGAAGGTGGCCAGCACCGACTCCCCTCAACCTGCGCTGGCCGCCGTTCGTCGGCGCGTTGCTGCGCTCGATGCGTTGGCTGGCGCGGACTTCGTGGTCATCGGTGATCGCATCGGCGATCCCGGCAACGCTGGCACGATGCTGCGCTCTGCCGAGGCGGCGGGAGCGGACGCAATCGTGTTCACGAGCGGCTCGGTCGACGTGTTCAACCCCAAGGTCGTGCGGTCGTCAGCGGGTGCGCTGTTCCACGTGCCGGTGATCTGCGACGTTGCCCTCGACGACGCGCTGCGTGCCGGCGGCTCCCGCAGTTGGGGCGCCTCGTCGCACCGTGGCGTGGCCTACACCGAGGCCGACTTCAGTGGTCCGACCGCGATCGTGGTCGGCAACGAGGCCCACGGTCTCGACGACGATGCGCCGGTCGACGACTGGCTGACGATCCCCCATGCGGGGCGGGTGGAGAGCCTCAACGTGGCCATGGCGACCACGGTGCTGGTATTCGACGTGGCTCGTCAGCGGGGCGCACGGTAGTGTGACGCCCATGTTGACGCAGCGATTTCGATGCCCCCGGGTCACGCCCGGGGTCGAGCGCGCCGCATCCTGACGCTCACGACTCGGCGGCCCGGGGGAACCTGCTGGCCCCAGTGATTGTCGGAGGAGCCCTCGAAGAGATCGAGCGGCTCGAGAGAGTTTTTCTGAAAGGAACGTCCATGTCCGAGCAAGGGTCGTCCGTCGCGAGCGGATCGTCCGCGCCCCTCCTGGAAGACGTCGCCACGGCGAGCGCCGCCGGAATCACCCGCATCCTCGCTGCCACGTCGGTCGACGAGGTTGCGTCGATCGATGCCGAGCTGCTCGGCAAGAAGGGCTCGCTCGCGTTGCTCAAGGCTCGCCTCGGCTCGCTCGCCACCGTCGACGACAAGAAGGCTGCTGGGCAGGCGCTCAATGCTGCCACCCAGGCGGTCACCGAGGCGCTGGAGGCACGCCGCACCGATCTCGCCCGTGTCGAGCGTGCGGTGCAGCTCGACCGGGAGCGCCTCGATCTCACGGAGGAGCTGACCATGCCCCGGCGAGGTCACTCGCATCTCGTCACCCAGGCGTGGCAGCAACTCGAGGACGTGTTCATCGGACTCGGCTTCCAAGTCGCAGAAGGCCCCGAAGTAGAGACCGACTTCTACAACTTCGAGGCATTGAACATGCCGCGGAGCCATCCCGCGCGCAGCGGCTTCGACACCTTGTTCACCGACTACAGCGGTCCCCTCGCCGAGGACGGAACGGTGCTGCTCCGCACGCACACCTCCCCGGTCCAGATCCGCGTGATGGAGACCATCGAGCCTCCGATCTACATGGTGATGCCCGGCCGCGTGTTCCGTCGCGACACGCCCGACGCCACGCACATGCCGGTGTTCCACCAGATCGAGGGGCTCGTGATCGATCGCGGGATCACGATGGCGCACCTGGCCGGCACGATCGACGCATTCACCAAGGCCTTCTTCGGCGGTGCGTTCGCCAGCCGGCTACGGCCGAACTACTTCCCGTTCACCGAACCGTCGGCCGAGTTCGACATCCGGCGGCCCGACGGTTCGTGGATCGAGCTCGGGGGCTGCGGCATGGTGCATCCCAACGTGCTCCGCGCCGTTGGCCTCGACCCTGAGGAGTGGAGCGGCTTCGCGTTCGGCTTCGGCATCGACCGCATGGCTCGCGAGCGTCACGGCATCGACGACATCCGCGACATGTACAGCAACGACATCCGCTTCATCGAACAGTTCTGAGAGGGCATCCGTCATGAAGTTCGTCCTCTCCTGGCTCGACGACCTCGCACCCGGCCTCGTGCCGGCGGGCACCGATCCGCATCCGCTGGCCGAGCGGATGACATCACTCGGTCTGGTGGTCGAAGAAGTCCTCACGGTCGGCACCACCGTCGCCGGCGTCATCACCGCGCAGGTCCTCAAGACCGAACGCCACCCAGACGCGGCAAAGGTGCACCGCGTGTGGGTCGACGCCGGGGACGGCGTCGAGCGCCACGTGTGGTGTGGCGCGTTCAACATGGTCGCGGGCGACGTGATCCCGCTCGCGACGCCCGGCACCGTGATGCCCGACGGCCGCGCCATCGAGCCGCGTCCCATCCTCGGCATCGACAGCCAGGGCATGCTCTGCTCGGCGAGTGAGCTGGGTCTCGGCGTCGATCACTCGGGCATCCTGATCCTGCCGCCCGGCACGCCACTCGGTGTGCCGTACGGCGAGGCGCTCGGCGTCGAGACCGAGGTCGTCTTCGACGTCGACCTCACCCGCAACCGCCCCGACTGCTGGGGTCATCTGGGCGCCGCCCGCGACGTGGCCGCGAACCTGGGTGTCGCACTCGCCGCAGGCCCCGGACCGCTGGTGCCGACGGGTGCAGCCCGTTCGGCCGGCGTGGATCTGGTGGCCGGCGAACGCTGTCACCGGTTCACCACGGTGGTGCTGTCGGGCGTGCGCGTCTGCGAGTCACCCGACTGGATCTCCCGTCGCCTCGGTGCGGCCGGTATGCGATCGATCAACAACGTCGTCGACGTCAGCAACTACGTGATGCTCGAGTTGAACCAGCCGAACCACGCCTATGACCTCGACACGCTCGGCGGCCACGGCTTGCGCATCCGTCTCGCTGCCGACGGCGAACAGCTGACCACCCTCGACGGTGTGGTGCGCACGTGCAGCGCGGACGATCTCCTGATCTGCGACGCGCACGACGTGCCGATCGGCATCGCGGGGATCATGGGCGGTCTCGACAGCGAGATCACCGACGCCACCACCACCGTGGCGATCGAGATCGCATCGTTCGAGCAGACGGGGATCACGCGGACGATGAATCGGCTGGGGATGCGTTCCGAGGCGTCCGGTCGGTTCGAGCGTGGTGTCGATCCGTACGGCCCCGATCGCGCCCATGCTCGCATCGTCGAGCTGCTCCGGCTCACGTGCCCCGAACTCGTCGTGCACGACGGTGCGGTCGATGCCCGCAGCGAGTCGATCCCACCGGCCGACCGAACCACGACCGTTCGAGTGAGCCAGGTGAACCGCATCCTCGGCACCTCGCTCGACGCCGCCACGATCAGCAGGCTCATCGCACCCATCGGCTACACCACGTCTGCCGTGGCATCGGGTGCTGGCGGCGACGTGCTCACGGTGGCGCTGCCGTCGTGGCGCACCGACAGCCACGAGGAGATCGACGTCGTCGAGGAGGTCGCCCGCCATCACGGCTACACGACCCTCGGCCTCGCCGTGGTGAACTCCACGATGCATGGGCGGCTCAGCGCGGTGCAGGTGCGCCGTCGACAGCTCCGTGAGGTGCTGGTCGGCGCAGGTCTCAGCGAGGCGATCACGTCGTCGTTCCTGCACGAGGACGATCTCGCCCGGGCTCACCTGCCGGCCGACGCGATCCGAATCACCAACCCGCTCCAGGCCGACGAAGACGTGCTGCGCCCCACCATGCGGGTCGGCATGCTGCAGGCCATCGCCTTCAATGAATCCCATCGTCGTCCTGGCGTGCAGTTGTTCGAGATCGGGCACGTGTATCCGCCTGGCGATCGCAGCGGTGCGTTGCCGCCCGAGTACGAGGGTCTGTCGATCGCGCTCGCCGGTGGCGATGCCCGCACTGCGATGGCGCTGTGGCGCGAGATCGCGAAGGCGATGGGCCTCGGTGCACGTGTCGACCAGTCACAGGTGCCGGCCGGCCTGCATCCCACCCGATCTGCGACGCTGTCGCTCGGCAGGGACGTCGTCGGCGCAGTCGGCGAGATCCATCCTGACGTGAGCGACGCCTTCGGTGTCACCGAGCGGGTTGCATGGTTGGAGCTCGACCTGTCGCGCTTGCTCGCCGTCGAGCCGAAGATCACCCAGTGGAAGGCCACGAGTCGCTTCCCCAGCACCGACCTCGATCTCGCGTTCGTGGTGCCCGACCAGGTAGCGGCCGAGAAGGTCGACAAGGGGATCCGCCAGGCGGCGGCGGGCCTCCTCGTCGATCTTGTGCTGTTCGACGTGTTCCGCGGCACTGGGATCGAGCCCGGGACCCGCAGCCTCGCCTACCGGCTTCGCCTGCAGGCGAACGACCGGACGCTCACCGACGTCGAGGTGAACGCGACGAAGGACAAGGTGGTAGCGACCGTGTCCAAGATGGGCGCAGTGCTGCGCAGCTGATCGCCGGCCGAGCTGAACCCTCATAGCACGGCGCGGCGATCCCTCACGGATGATGGCCGCGTGCTCGGTAGTGAGCGAACGGGTAGACGGGGAGAGCCGTTCCGGAGCCCCGCCGGTGGAGCCCGCCCGGTGCGGCGTCCGCAGCATTGATCCCCTCCGACAAGGTCGTCGAGGTCTCGGCACCTTCGTCGATGAGCGTCGGGATGGTGGATCGATCGTGAGACATGATGACTCCTCCGCTACTGGTTCGTTCAGTGACGGTAGGGCTCGCTGCGGCGAGGCGAATCGGGGGAACCCCTACGTTGGTGTGTGGTCGGCGAGATGGGAGGCGAGCTCGGCCCGGTTGGTCACGCCGAGCTTGCGATAGATGCGAGTGAGGTTCGCCTCCACGGTCTTCGGACTGATGAACAACGCGTCCGCCATCTGGCGCGTGCTTCGGCCGCTCGCTGCGAGCGATGCGACACGCGCCTCGGTCTGGGTGAGCGCAGACGGCGCTGCGGCGCGTCCACCCAGCCGATCGAGCTCACGACGCGTTCGCTCGACGAAGCTCTTAGCGCCCATCGACTCGAACGACGACATGGCTTCGGTCAGAACCTCACGTGCCTCGGCGCGTCGCTTGAATCGACGCAGCACGACGCCGAGCGTGAGCACCGCCCTTGATCGGTCGTACACCAGCTCGGTGCCGTCGTAGGCACGCACGCTCGAACGAGCTGCAGCGATCGCCGACTCCCGATGACCATCGTGCGCAAGTACGATCGCACGACCACGCTGGACCGATCCTAGGGCCGACATCCGACCGAGCCGAAGCGCGCGGGGTTCGATCCGGGCGAGCAGCCGGTTCGCTTCGTCGATGTTCCCGACAGCCACATAGGCCTCGACCATGTCGCCGTAGTATCTGATGTACCCAGGCTCTCGGAGTCCGATCTGCTCGCTGATCTGGTCGTAGCGCTTCAGGTGGCGGACAGCATCGTCGGCTGCATCGATGCTCAAGTACAAGAATCCCAACAGGCCGGCACCGATCCGCTCGGTCCACAGAGCCCCGCTGGCCTGCCCTTCGGCGTGAAGCTCGGTCGCCAGCGGCAGCGCACGATCGACGTCGCCGCGATGGGCGGCGATCGTTGCCAGGTTGAACATCGCGGCCTGACGGTGGCTGTGCTGTTCGGCTCGTTCGGCAAGTTCGAGTTGATGATGGGCAAGCCGTTCTGCCTCGTCCCAGTTGCCCGACCAGAGCTCCAGTTGGGGCAGGTGGCCGACGACGTAGGGCAGCGATCCGTCGTCGGCGGTCGTGAGCAGCGACTCGAGCATCGTCCGGGAACGGGCCAGATCATCGGCGTACTTCAGTAACGCAGCCAGCGTGCCGTAGGCCGAGTCCGCCGCAGACACCGACGTTTCCCGTTCGAGGTCGATCGCTCGATCGAACATCGCCACATCGAGACCGCGGCCGGCCATGAAGGAAGCAGCCGCAGATGAGACGAGCGCCTGGGAGAGCGTTCCCCGATCCTGTTCCTCCAGCTCCTCGGTCAGTCGAAGCGCCTCGCGCGCATGGTCGGCGGCGGCCCGAAAGTCGTCGTAGATCACTCGCGCGAGCACCGTGTGCGCGTCGCGCCGAATGGATCGATCATCCGTCGCAGCGAGCGCGTCCTGCGCGAGTTCGACGGCGCGGGCCTCGCTGTCGTTGTGCGAGTACTCGATGACGGCAGTCGCCAGGAGCGCTCGAGCGAAGGCAGCGGATGGCGGCGAAGCGGTGCGCACCCGGTCGAGCACATCCAGCGCCTCCGTGGTCCGGCCGGCTCGAAAGAGCGCATCGCCACAGTCGATCATGTACGTCCACCGAGCGGGGTCGTCGTCCGGTGCGACGACGACCGCCATGAGTGCGAGTTCGGCTGCTTCGGAGACCGCACCCTGCGCAACGAGCACCTGAACGCCTTCGGCCAGCTCGCTGGCGATGGAACGATCAGGTCGGCTGGTGCCGAGCGCAAGATGGCGACATCGTTCGACACCTGTGGTGACCTCGGCGAGACGCAGGTGCAGTTCGAGACGCCGGGTTCCGGGGATGGCATCATGGGCCGCTGACGCCAGGAGCGGGTGTGTGAAGCGCGCCGATCGATCGACGACGACCACGATCTCGGCGATTTCAGCGGGTTCGAGATGGCCCAGCACACCGAGCCGGTCGAGCACGTCGATGACGGGTGAAGCGAGCAACGCCACCATTGCGAGCGCTTCGACGGTCGTCGCTGGGAGACGCCCGATCCGATCGGCGACGAGCTGTTCCAGTGATGTCGGAAGCGGCAGCGGGACGACAGGTCCTGCAAGCGGGGGCCGGAACGAACGGGCGATTTCGATCGCGTACAGCGGATTTCCTGCCGCGGCGGCGACGATCCGGTCGACGTGATCCGACGACGGGACGCTGCGCGCAGCATCGACGACGACTCGTCTGATGGAGTCCGGATCGAGCGGATGCAACGGCATCTGTTCTTCTGTCGCGAGGACGGGCTCGGTCGCGCTTCGTCGTGCGAGCACGGCCACGACGTTCGACATGGGCAGCCTGCGAAGCACGAAGGCCAAGAGGTCTGCAGACGTTGCATCCATCCACTGCGCGTCGTCGACCACGATCAGCAGCGCCCCCGATCCCGCGATCGACGTGATCAGGGCCAGCATCGCGGTGCCGAGATCGTGTGACGTCGGAGGATCGCCATCGGAACGCCGTCGCAAGGTTGCGACCTCGAGAACGTGCGCGTGGTGCCGGGAGACAGCGCTCAGGTCCACAACGCCCCGCAGCAGATCAGCGAGGGTCGCTCCAGCCATCGACATCTCCGGCATCGTCGGGCTGGCTCGAAGCACGGTCCAGCCGAGCAGCTGTGCCCGCGTGACGCACGCATCGACCAGCGAGGTCTTGCCGATCCCCGGATCGCCGACGATCTCCACCCGCTCGGAGCGAGCGGCTGCTGTGCCCAAGAGCCCGAGCAGCCGGCTGATCTGGAGTTCTCGGCCGACCAGCACGGGCACCCTCCCAGCAGCAGGTTCGACAACCATACTCGAACCGCCGGTCACGCGGTCGGTCGCAGCCCCGGATCAGTTCGCTGAGAGGTCGTCGGGAGCATCAGCGATCCATGCCAGCCGCCCGCCCTGTCGGCGTACGACGGTGCGCCACAAGTCGTCGGGGTGGTCGGTGAACAGGTCGTCCTCGAACGCATCGAACACCATCCACGCGCCTGCCCGGAGCTCTGCTTCCAGCTGGCCGGGCGCCCACCCGGCGTAGCCACGGAAGATGCGGACACGGTCGAGGCGAACCGCGACCTCGGCCGGGGACAACGACAGATCGACGGTGCCGAGGGAGCTCGTGAGCGGTCCCCAGGCTTCCTGGCTGCGACCGCTTCCCTCGGCGAGCGCGATCAGGGAGTCGTCACCGACCGGGCCGCCGACGAAGATGCACGCCGGCGGAGCGAGCAGGTCCTCCCACGCGGCCAGATCGGCGAGATCGAACTCCTCGGCAAGCGCGGCGGCGGGCTCGTCGGCGCGGTTCAGGATCACGCCGACCGCGCCGGTCTCGCCGTGCTCGAGCATGTAGACGACCGTGCGGTCGAAGTTCGGGTCACCGAGCGGCGGCGTGGCCACCATCAGGTGGCCGCGCGGTCGACGATCGAGGCGGCGGCGAATCGGGTGAGGGAGATCCGGGCAGAATCACGCGACCATTCTGCCCTGCGGGACGTCAGTCCTTGGTTTCGACACGGAACCGCCGGCCGTCCGGGGCTCCCCTGAACGACCGGCCCACCCACGATTCCGTCGAAAGTGCCGGTTGATGCCGGCGGTTCCAGGAGGACCACCCCACATGTTGATGAAGAATCCCCGCCCCACCCCCGTTCGCTCGGCGGTCGGCACCATGGTCGGACTGCTGCTCGTGGTCGCCGCTGTCGGCGCCGCGGTGTTCGTCGGGTATCGACTGCTCGACAACCCGTTCTCGACCACCGAGGTCGACCGCACCGCCCCGCCGGTGCTGCTCGAGCTCCGTGACCTCGCCGAGTTCCACGCCGCCCAGGGTCAGTTCGAGGTCACTGTCGATGTCGAAGAAGATGTGAAGTGGGTGCCGTCGTTCCTCGTCGGTGAGCGAGTCCAGTTCATCGCAGTCGGCACGGTCGACGCGATCGTCGACTTCGCGCGGCTCACCGACGGATCCTTCACGGTGGACGA
Source organism: uncultured Acidimicrobiaceae bacterium (assembly GCA_963791635.1). Classification (GTDB taxonomy): domain Bacteria; phylum Actinomycetota; class Acidimicrobiia; order Acidimicrobiales; family Ilumatobacteraceae; genus VFMC01. The sequence continues at coordinate 1,124,588 of CAWBTC010000005.1, read as the reverse complement.
GGCGACCAACTCGGTGCAGGTGACGCTCGGCCCCGTCCGCCTGGCCGACCCGGCCATCGACCTCGAAGCGAGCCACGTCATGAATCGAGACCGCGGCCTGCTCGACCGGCTCGGTGGGGTGTTCAGCGACTCGCCAACCTCCGAGGCCGAGCTGTACAGCCTCGCGACCGACAAGATCGCTGCAGCTGCAGATGCCACGCAACTGGCTGAACGGGCCCGGGAGAACGTGACCGCCACGGTGACGGCGATGCTCCAGGCCGTGGGCTTCGACCAGGTCGACGTTCGATTCCAGGTCTGGTCCGCCGGCCCGTCGATCGTCGCACCGCCGAAGGTGCCGACGGCGTCCGCCGACGTCTGAACCTGGCGGGACCCCGGACCGACTTCGATCGGAGCGGGCGCTGCTCGGGCGGCGTCGTTGCCACCCCGGGTTCGGGGGTGATCCGACCGGGTGTTCCCGCCGGTCGCCCCCGCCACCGGTCGCATACACTGCCAACGTGGAGCTGCGCTCGGCGGCGAGAGCCGACACCCAGATCTACGCCATCGGTCTCGACGTCGGCGGGATGGCGCTCGAGGTCGCGCAACGGGGCTTCTCGTCGATGCTCTCGAATCGAATGCCGCAGCTGGGACGCTGGAGCTTCGACGGGGCTCGTCCCGTGGTGCGTCTCGCGGACGACCTGGTCACGCACCTCTTGGAACGGGAGCGTTCCTCGCGCTTCGCGCGGGCGGTGATCGGTGTGGCCACCCCGGTGTGGCTCGGCATCCATGAACGCACGCAACTCGCCGACGTCATCGATCCCCGTCACCGGCACACACTGGTGGCGTGCTCGACCACGGTGGCCGTCGTGGTGGGCAGCAATCTCGCGAGCGCACAGCCCCTGCGGAACGAGTTGGTGCTCAGCGTCGACCTCGAGGTGGGATTCTCTGCGTCGATCGTGGAGATCGGAGCGACCACGGTGCGCGAATGGTGCTCGGTCGGGCTGCCGCCGCAGCACCTCCGCGGAGAGACCGTTGGCCTCGGCATCGCGCCAGGCACCCGCCAGCGCGACCGCGCCCTGGCCGAGTTGTACCGGGAGGCGACCGAACTCGGCTGCGTCGGCGTCGGTCGCGTGGTGGCGGTGGGGGAGGAGCCCCGCGATGACATCGAGCGGATGCTTGCCGGTGTTGGCGACATCTGGGCCGAGTGCCCGATCGATGTGGTGCGCGGTCGGTCGGTGGTGGCGCGCGGCGCCGCATTCCTTGCTGATCCGGTGGGCGGACTCGACGTGGTCGATGTGATGGTCCTCGCGAGCGCGGCAGACGCCGAGCTGACCGAGCGACTCCCGGGCGCCGACGGCGTTCGAGCGTCGGTCGAGGGGATGCCTGATCAGGTCGCCGGGACGGCTCCCACCTGGGACGTGACCGGCAACGTTCCACGCCGCATCGGGGTGCTGATGGACGACCTCGACGGCGAGCCCGTTGTGCATCCGGTCGTCGAGCGAGGTGCCGTCGTGCCGTCGGCACACGAGCAGCTCTTCGATCTCGGTCCCGACGACGGCAGCGAGGTGTACCTCGATCTGTACGAGCAGCGTGGTCTCGAGCTGTCCGACGATCCGGCGGAGCATCGCGTCGTTGCGACGGCGCACCTCCAGCCGAACAGCCACCGGCGACCCGAGGTGACGGTGACGTTCGAGCTCGGCAACGACGGCCGCTTCCGTGTCGGGCCGGCCGAGATGTGGACACTCGCCTGGCACCCGTCGGAGGTGGAGCTGGTCGCCGTCGAGGGACTCCTCGACGATCCGAGCGATCAGTCGGACCGCGGTGACCGGGTCATGGTTCGACCGCTCATTGCGTCGTGGGAGGTGACGTCGGCGACGTCGGCGACGGAGGTTCCGGGGTCGAGCCTGGGCGAGACCGAACTGGGCGAGACCGAACTGGGCGAGACCGAACTGGGCGAGACCGAACTGGGCGAGACCGAACTGGGCGAGACCGAACTGGGCGAGACCGAACTGGGCGAGACCAACCGGGCGCCGGCCCGGTCTCGCCGGCCGAGGCCCCGCCTGCCAGGCTCGCCCCGCTCCCCGCGCTCCCCGCGCTCACCGCGGCGATCGAACACGAGCAGGCGGCCGAGCCCGTGGCGGACGAGCGGCCTCCGGCGCCGCAGCGTGCAGCGCCGTCATCGGCTGAGTCGGCTGAGTCGGCTGGGTCGGTGGATCACGACGCGTCATCGGTGGAGCACGCAAACGCCAGCGCACGACCGTTCGCCGGTGTGGCGCCTCTGCCGCCGAGTCCGGCGATCGCCGCCGCGCTCCAACGATGCGAGCGCTTGCTGTCGTACGAAGTGGGACAGATGGTGGCGGTGCGGTCGGTGTTCGCGTTGCTGGACTGCCCTGACGATGCAGCGCCGGTTGCACTCCAGGCGGCCACGGCTCGCCTCGAGGAGTCGTTGGCGGACCGAGACGATGATCTCGCGGATGCGGTGCGTGCTGCCGTCGCAGCCACGCGCCGATCGATCGCGGACGGTGCGCAGGACTGGTACTTCGGCGGCACCCTCGCCGATGTCGGCGCCGAGCTGGGCCGGGTGGTCGAGCACCTGATGGTGGTGGTCGGGCTGGTGTCAGCGGCCGAGCAGCGTCGGCTGGTCCATGATGCCCAGTTGCTGGGCCTCGGCCCCGAGGGAGCCCGCGCGCTGGTTCTGGACCTCGTCGTGCGCGCCCAAGAGGATCGCTTTCACGCTCAGTTCCTCGGCGATGACGGCGCCAGCCGTACTGTCCATCTCCACCCGCAGCTGGGTCGCTTCGTGCTCGACGGACCGGGCGACGACATCACTCGCGACGCGATCCGAATGCGTGTCCTGCTCGACGTTCGTTGACCTTCGTTGACCTTTGTAGACCTGTAGACCTTTGTAGACCTTTGTTGACCTGTGTTGACGGCTGGCCAGGCAATGGCCGTGACGGCGCGACGGTCAGTGCAGATCCGCTGTTGGCCGGACCCAGATCAGGCCGAACGTTGCGAGACCGAGGCCATCTGGCCGTCATTGCTGGCACCGCTCGTATCGCTGTCCGTGGGTGCGAGGTCGGTGGCTGCGCTCTCAGCGATGCTGGTGTTCAGCCCGACGGCCGAAACACTCGTGAGCTTGGGATGCACGGTCGTCGGCGGCGGCTCCGCCGCCGTCGCGGGGTTGGCAACCTGGGTCGGCTCACCGCGCACGGCGCGGACGATGCGGCCGAACAGGTGCTCGAAGGTGTCGAGCATGATCTCGAAGTCACCCATCACCGTCCAGTTGTCGACGTAGAACAAGTCGAGGCGGCGGTAGGCGTCGAACGACGGGGAATCGTGGGCCTCCACCTGCCACAGACCAGTGATCCCTGGCTTCACCAGCTCTCGGCGACGCAGGTCGTCGTCGAACTCGAGGACCTCCTTCGGGAGCGCCGGGCGTGGGCCGACGATGCTCATCTTGCCGCTGAGCACGTTGAACAACTGCGGCACCTCGTCGAGACTGGAGAGGCGCAGGATTCGGCCGACTCGGGTCACGCGAGGATCGACGTCCATCTTGAACAGCGGGCCACTGCGCTCGTTCGCGGCGGCGATCTCGGCGAGGCGCTTTTCGGCGTCGACCACCATGGTGCGGAACTTCAGGACCTTGAAGTGCTTGCCGTTCTTGCCGACGCGCACCTGCTTGAAGAACACAGGACCACCGTCGGTCTTGATCGCGATCGCGATCGCGATCAGCGCCGGTGACAGGAGTGTGAGCACGGTGATGCTGATGGCGAGATCGATGAGGCGCTTGGCGAGGTGGTCGATCCGGCGAGGACTCGACTGCTCGAGGTAGATCATCGGCTCGCGGGCGATGTGGAGCTGACGGATGCGCTGCACGTCGAAGCCGGCCAGACCGTTCGACACCTGGACGTGGATGCCGCGGCTCTGGAGGCGCTTGACGAGGGTTGTGATGTCGGGGTGCTCGCTCGCCGATGCGCTGAGCACCACTCCGGTGACGCCGGTGTCGACTGCGATCGGCTCGACCTGGTCGATCGTTCCGAGCCACAGATCGTCGAGGCCGTTGAGACGAGCGTCGTCGATGTCGCCGAGCACGCCGGCGACGCGCATGCCGTAGTCCGGGTGGTCTCCGATGACCGACACGAGCCTTGCCGCATGCGAACCGGCGCCGAGGACGATCACCTCGCGGGCACGGCCACCGCTCTGGCGGGTGCTGCGAATCACTGCACGGAACACGGAGCGCTCGATCACGAGCAGGACGAGCATCGCGCCGGCGCCGATGAACGTCTCTTTGAGCAGGAGCGCGGACTCCTGGCTGACGAACACGGCCTTGTCGAGCAGGACCAGCCCGAGTGCCGTGTACACGCTGGACCGGAAGATGAGCCGCACCTCGATCGCCCGCACTGCACACAGGCGCGAGAGGTAGAGGCCTTCGTAGCGCATGATTGCCAACGCGGTGGACATCGCCGCCATGGCCACGAACAGCGACTCCGCTGGCCGTCGATCGGCTGCAGGGAAGGCGAACAGCAGCAACGGCAACCAGGCAGCGGCCAGCATCGCGATGTCCGCGGCGAACAGCGTCGCCTTCAGTCCGCGTCGTTCTGGAGTCGTTCGTGCCGCCGTCTGTACCACCCTGGCGACGTTAAGGACGGTTGGCTGGGAACACAATGAAGGCAGTGGATGGATTGTCGCAAGACTCTCACAAGCCGTAGACGCTGCGTGGAAAAGCGCGCGCGGCCGGTCACATTTCCTGAGAAACTCTGACATTTGATGGGATGGTCATTCATCGTGGTGTATGATCATGCGCATGTCGACGCCGCCGTCCTCATCTCCTTCCTCTCCGGGCTCATCGGGTGGCTCAACAGGTGGCCGATCTGGTGGCCGAGCTGGTGGCCGAGCTGGTGGTGCGGTGCGCAGGCGCGCGGCGATCATCGGTGCCTCGGGGTACACCGGTGCCGAGCTGATGCGGCTGTGCGCGCAGCACCCGACTCTCGATCTGGTCTACGCCACGGGCGACACCCAGGCAGGCACGCTCGCCAGCGCGATGTACCCGAGCGTGACCGCGGCCTATCCAGACCTGGTGTTCGAGGAGTTCGACGCCGACCGGGTCGATGGCGTCGACCTGGTGTTCCTCGGGCTCCCGCACGAGGCCAGCATGGCCCTCGTCCCGCAGATCGCGAGCCGGGTCGGCACGATCGTCGACCTGTCAGCGGCGTATCGCCTGAAGGATGCATCCCTCTATCCCACGTGGTACGGCTTCGAGCATGACCAACCCGACCAATTGGCAGCCGCTGCCTACGGTCTGCCCGAACTCGACCGGGCCGCGCTCGAGAGGCGCCGGACTGGTGGCCGTGCCGGGCTGCCATGTCACTGCAGCTTCGCTCGCGCTGGAGCCGCTGGTGGCCGCAGGACTCATCGAGCGCAGCGGCATCATCGTTGATTCCAAGACCGGCATCAGCGGGGCCGGCCGCGGTCTCAAGCACGGCTCGTTGTTCTGCACGGCAGACGAGAACCTCGAGGCGTACGGACTCCTCGACCACCGTCACACACCCGAGATCGAACAGGCGATCGGCTCGACGAGTGCCGACGGCGGGGCGTGCCAGGTCCTGTTCACGCCCCACCTCGCCCCGCTCAACCGGGCGATCCTCGCGACGTGCTACGCCCGACCTGCAGCCGGTGCGACGTCGACCACGGAGTCGCTGCTCGCCACGATGGCTCGTCGATACAGGGGCGAGCCATTCGTGGTGGTGCGGCCCGCGTCGCCATCCACCAAGGCCGCGCTCGGCACCAACACCGCGTTCCTCACCGCTCGCTACGACGAGCGGACGAACACCGTCATCGCGATCTGTGCGATCGACAACCTGTGCAAGGGAGCCAGCGGAGCTGCGGTGCAATCAGCGAACATCGCGCTCGGTCTCGACGAGACGGCAGGGCTCCAGCGCGTCGGGTTGTACCCGTGAGCGCCGTACGGGCGGCCGAGCGGGCCGCGGTGCTGGTCGAGGCGCTGCCCTACATTCAGCGCTTCGCGGGCCAGGTGGTGGTGGTCAAGTACGGCGGCAACGCGCTCGCCGGCGCGTCCGAGGACCAACCCCCAGCGGATGCGCTCGCACTGTTCGCCGAGGATCTCGTGCTGATGCGCGCCGTCGGCATGCGCCCAGTGGTGGTGCACGGCGGCGGTCCGCAGATCAGCGATCTGATGTCTCGGCTGGGCAAGGTGAGCGAGTTCCGCGATGGACTGCGAGTCACCGATTCGGAGACCGTCGACATCGTGCGGATGGTGCTCATCGGTCAGGTGAACCCGCAACTGGTGTCGGCGATCAACGTCCACGGACCGATCGCCGTCGGCGTCTCCGGCGAGGACGCCGGGATGATCAAGGCACATGTTCGTGATCCCGATCTCGGCTTCGTCGGCGACGTGACCGCAGTGAACCCCATGATCCTCGAGAGCCTCCTCGCCGACGGCTTCATCCCAGTGGTCGCGACGATCGGCACCGACGACCAGGGGCAGGCGTACAACATCAACGCCGACACCGTCGCCGGAGCGATCGCCGAGGCGCTTCGGGCGGAGAAGCTCGTGTATCTCACCGACATCGAAGGGTTGCGCCGCGTGGTCGACGACCCGGCGAGCCTCATCCGCCAGACCACTCCCGACGAGCTCGACGAGCTGATCGCCGACGGCGTGATCGCCGGCGGGATGATCCCGAAAGTCGACAGCTGCGTCCGAGCCGTGCGCTCAGGCGTTCGTCGCGCACACATCCTCGACGGCCGGATCCCACACGTCCTGCTGCTCGAGGTGTTCACCGACGAAGGCATCGGCACGATGGTGCGATCGCTCGCCAACTCACCCCACGAAGACCAATCGACCATCTCAGCTCTGGAGGGACCATGACCTCGCACGCGTTCGACACTGCAGCGGCCGGCGCCGCGTGCCCGTTCATGCCGGTGTTCGGTCCGCCCCAGGTGATGTTCGTCCGTGGGGACGGCACCGAGCTGTGGGACGCGAACGGCAAGCGATACCTCGACTTCCTGTGCGGCCTCGCCGTCACGTCGCTGGGTCACTCGAATCCGGTGATCACCGAGGCGATCTCGACTCAGGCGGCTCGCCTGTTGCATGTCAGCAACTTCTTCTCCAACGATGTGGCGACGGCCGCGGCGATCGAGCTGCGCGATCTGCTGTTCGAGACGACCGGCGAGATGGGGCAGGTGTTCTTCTGCAACTCGGGCGCCGAGGCGAACGAAGCGGCACTCAAACTGGCACGCAAGTTCGGCGGCCGGGGTCGCCACGTCGTGGTGAGTGCCTATGGCAGCTTCCACGGCCGCACCCTCGCCGCGCTCGCAGCCACCGGTCAGCCCGCCAAGCACGAGCCCTTCTTCCCGATGCCCGAAGGTTTCCGGCACGTCGCGTATGGTGACCTGGCCGCGCTGGAGGCCGCGATCGATCCATCCGTGTCGGCGGTGTTGATCGAGACCGTGCAGGGCGAAGGTGGCGTCGTGCCGGCAGATGCCGACTACGTGCGCGGCATCCGTGCGCTGTGCGACGAACGCGGCATGTTGATGATGGTCGACGAGGTCCAGACCGGCTTCGGTCGAACGGGGCAGTGGTTCGGCTTCCAACACGCTGGCGTGGCGCCCGACGTGGTGACGATGGCGAAGGCGATGGGCAACGGCTTCCCGGTCGGTGCGGTGTGGGCGCGGCTCGAGGTGGCTGCGGCCTTCCAACCGGGCGACCATGGCAGCACCTACAGCGGTACGGCGATCGCCACAGCAGTGGTGAGCGCGGTGATCGCCGAGATGCGCCGCATCGACGCTCCGGCGCTGGCCGCCGAGCGCGGCGCGTACCTGCGCGACAAGCTTGCGGCGATCCCGGGCGTGCAGTCCGTTCGTGGCCAGGGCCTGTTGCTCGCCGCCGAACTGGGCGAGGGCAGCGACGCCAAGGCGGTCTACACCGAGCTGCTCGCGCGCGGACTCGTCACGAATGCCGTGACGGCCACGGCGCTTCGTCTGGCACCGCCGCTCACCGTCAGCGAGGCCGAGATCGACGAAGCGGTTGCCTTGATCACCACCGTTGTCAGCGAGCTCGTGCCCACGGCGAGCGCCGCGTCATGAGGCACTTCCTCGACATCACCGACCTCTCGATCGACGACCTCGACCAGGTGCTGGCGCTCGCAGAGGCTCCCATCGCATCGCTCGGTCGCCCGCTCGACGGCGGCGGCGTGGCGCTGATGTTCGAAAAGCCCTCGAACAGGACCCGTCAGAGCATGGAGATGGCCGTGGTGCAGCTCGGCGGGCATCCCGTGTACACCAGAGGTGAAGAGGTCGGGTTCGACGTCCGCGAATCGGTGGAGGACATCGCCCGGATCATGGCGGGATACCACGCCATGCTCGCTGCTCGCGTGTTCTCCCACGGTGTGGTCGTCCGCCTCGCGGCGGCGGCTTCGATACCCGTGGTGAACATGCTCAGCGATCACAGCCATCCGTTGCAGGGTCTGGCCGACGTGCTCACCATGCGCCAGTCGCTCGGCGCGCTCGCCCGTCGAACGGTCGCCTACGTCGGCGACCACAACAACGTGTCGCGTTCGCTCGCCGAGGTCTCGGTGATGTCGGGGATGCACGTCCGACTCGGCTGCCCGGCCGGCTATGACGCATCCGACGACGAACTCGCACGGATCGCCGAGCTCGGTCCGGGCACGATCGAGCAGTTCGCCGATCCGACGACGGCAGTTCGCGGCGCAGCGGTGGTCCACACCGATACCTGGACCTCGATGGGTCAGGAGGTCGAAAAGGCCGAGCGCAGGGAGGTCTTCGGTCGATACCAGGTGAACGCCAGCCTTCTCGCCGGCGCCGGTGACGCCGACGGCGAGGCGTTCTTCATGCACTGCCTGCCTGCGTACCGCGGCCTCGAGGTCACCGACGAGGTGATCGAGGGCGACCGTTCGCTCGTGTGGCGTCAGGGCCACAATCGGATGCACACCGCTCGGGGTGCGATGGCGTTCTTGAAGGGAGTGCGTCCATGACCACCAAGGTGCAACGCCAACAGGCGATCGCGAAGCTCATCGCGATGAACCCGATCACGAGCCAGCCACAACTGCTCGACCTCCTCGCGACGGAGGGGATCGCGGCGACACAGGCCACCGTGTCACGAGACCTCGACGACCTCGGTGCAGTGAAAGTGCGTGTCCCCGGTGGCGACACCGTGTATGCGATCCCCGAGTTCGAGCCCGCACGGATGGCACCGCAGGATCACCTGCGGCGGGTGATGGGGGAGTGGGTTGCGGAGGTCCGCTCGGCCGGGCACCTCGTGGTGCTCCGCACGCCGCCGGGCTGCGCTCATGTCGTGGCATCGGCGCTCGATCGCTCGAACCTGCCGGCGATCATCGGCACCGTCGCCGGTGACGACACGCTGTTGTGCGTCGCCGACGAGGGCATCGGTGGTCCTGCCCTCGCGGTGACCTTGCGAGACCTCGCAGGTCTGTCGTGAGCGGTGTGGATCCGCAGTTCGCGGGTGCCGCCGGCGGAAGTGGTCAGACGCTCTGGCACGGTCGCTTCGAAGGCGGCCCCGCTGCTGAGCTGATGGCGTACACGGAGAGCCTGTCGTTCGATCGACGACTGTGGCCGGATGACATCGAGGGATCGCGAGCACATGTGCGTGGCCTCGCCCGGGTCGGGATCATCAGCGACATCGAGCGCGATCAGGTGCTGCTCGCCCTCGACGTGGTGGCCAACGAGATGGAGAGCGGGTTGTTCGTCTTCCTCCCATCCGACGAGGACATCCACACTGCCGTGGAACGCCGGGTCACCGAACTGGCCGGCGCTGCCGGCGCCAAGCTCCACACCGGCCGGAGCCGCAACGACCAGAGCGCCACCGATGTACGACTGTGGTGCAAGCGCGAGTTGCTCGTGGTCGCGCGACGAGTGCTCGAGCTCCAGCGGGTGCTGTTGCGGCGCGCCGAGGAGCACGAAGGCGTCTATCTCCCCGGCTACACCCACCTTCAACGGGCGCAGCCGGTGTTGCTCGCGCATCACCTGATGGCCCACGGCTGGGCGCTCGGGCGCGGGATCGACCGCATCCTCGACGCGCTCGAGCGGATCGACGTATCGCCCCTGGGCGCGGGAGCGTTGGCGGGCTCGTCGTTGCCGCTCGACCCCGATGGCAACGCGATCGATCTGGGCTTCGCACGACGATTCGAGAACTCCCTCGACGCGGTCGGCTCGCGCGACCACGTGGCCGAGGCGTTGTTCGTGCTCACGCTGATCGCGATCGACCTGTCGCGCATCGGCGAGGAGATCGTGTTGTGGACCACCGAGGAGTTCGGTTTCGCCAGGCTCGACGACGCCTACGCAACCGGTTCGTCGATGCTGCCGCAGAAGAAGAACCCCGACATCGCCGAGCTCGCCCGCGGCAAGGCCGGCCGCGTGATCGGCAACCTCGCCGGATTCCTCGCCACGATGAAGGGTCTGCCGCTGAGCTACAACCGCGACTACCAGGAGGACAAGGAACCGCTGTTCGACGCGATCGACCAGGTTCGCCTCGCGCTCGGAGCCATGACGGGCATGCTCGCCACGATCACCTTCGTCCCCGAGCGGATGCAGTCTGCTGCTGACGTCGAGACGAGCTCGGCGACCGATCTCGCCGAGTGGTTGGTTCAGCGCGGCACGCCGTTCCGCGACGCTCACGCGATCGTCGGCGCGCTCGTGCGTGAGGCGTTGCAGGGTGACGGGTCGCTCCGCTCGCTCGTCGACGATCACCCGCAACTCGGTGCGGATGCGGCGGCGCTCGTGGCGCCGGGCGTGTCGGTGCAGCGGCGGATCACACCGGGTGGCGCCGGGCCTGCGCCGGTGGCCGACCAGATGATGCGCTTCCGTGCCGAGCTCGAACGGCTCGGTGAGGCGCTCGACGCGTGATCGCCCGCAGTCCGCGCCCACGTCGACTCCCTGCGTCGTTCTTCGCCCGCGACGCCACGTCGGTGGCACCCGAGCTGTTGCACAAGGTGATGCGTGTCGGGATCGGTGCCGACGCGATCGATGCCCGTATCGTCGAGGTGGAGGCGTACACGCAGGATGATCCTGCGAGTCACTCGTTTCGGGGCGTCACGGCGCGGAACGCGACGATGTTCGGGCCGCCCGGACGGTTGTACGTCTACTTCGTGTACGGGATGCACCACTGCGCGAACGTGGTGACCGGACCCGATGGCGTCGGTCAGGCCGTGCTGGTGCGCGCCGCGGTGATCGACGGTGTCGAGCAGCGCCGTACGAACGGTCCTGGCAAGCTCACCAAGGCCTTGGCGATCGACCGCTCGCACGACGGCGACGAGCTGGTGGTGCTCGATGACGGTGCTGCGGTGCCGTCACATGTCGTGACGCCTCGGATCGGGATCACGAAAGCGGTCGACTGGCCCCGCCGGTGGCTCGCCCCCTGGCCGCCGACGCGTTGACACGGTGCACGTCACGCGTGGCACCCGCTGCCGCCCGAGCCGTGTGGCGGGGTGCGGTTCGTCCTGGATCGGGCGAGGTGAGACGCTCGGGTCAGTTCAGCCAACGGACGCCGGCGCCGTGGTAGCCCACGTGGGCGAGCACATCCTCGCGTCCCGTTGCGTCGCCGGCGTTCCACGTCGTCAGGCGGAGATCGGCGTGCTCCTTCGTCGCCGGCTCCATGCGGAGCCAGTGCAGCGGCGCGGTCGGCGTCGTTCGGCTGCCGGCCTCGGCCAGCGCTGCCCGCACGGCGGCCTTGGTGCTCGCCGGGAGGTACTGCCAGACGATGGAGTGGAACACGACAGTTGCGACGCCGTCCGGTAGCTCGTCTGCGAGCCGTGCCGTCACCCACTCGCCGGCATCGGCGGATTCGACCTCGAGGGGAGACGCGCGGGCGATGTCGATGGCCAGGTCGAGCCGGGCGAACCGGTCCAGCTGGTCCGGCCACACGAACGACAGCATCGACAGCCGACCATCATCGATGGTGATGTCGATCGGCGAGACATCGACCGAGGCCCGCTCCACGACCTCGATGCCCGCGTGGAGATGAGGTGCCGGTCGGTCGAACCACTCGGCTCCGAACTGGAGGCGAGACGCGTGGTCGCCAGCGCTGCTCTCCCCGGTGCTGTATCCGAAACGATCCCAGTGGGAGAGGAGTCCGGCCGAACCTCCGAGCTCGAAGGTTCGAAGTGGGAGACCGCTGCGATCGACGACGCAGGAGAACCCCGCGGCGAGAGCGGCGGCCCGCCCGACCTCGTTGGTCTGCACGTGTTGCAGCACGCCGCGAACGAACTCGCCCCGATGGGTCGCGACAGCAGAGAGGAACACGTCCGTGACGTCGGCACCGTTCCAATCGCCACCGCACGAGGGGTAGCAGGCCGCCAACTCGGGTGCCTGCCCAGCGAGCGCCAAACGGTGTGCGGTTGCCAGATAGCGAAGCGGGACGGCGTCGTGTACCGGCTCCTCGCTCACGCCCTCGAGCAGCTCGGCCGTGAGGCCACCACTCAGATAGTCGCCGGCCAAGCCGGTGAGCAGCGCAGCGTAGAGGGGCGAGCCGATGTGGGCGCACGATTCGGCCTGGCGCTCGATCGATTCGATCAGTGTGTACGTCGTGGCGACCACGCTCTGACGCTAGCCCGTCTCGCGTGGTCGCCGAGCCGGCCGGAGCACGACGGCGGGGACGGCCGCTGGGAATCCGGGACGGCACGCTGGGAATCGGAGGAAGCGCCGATCGTCTCATCAGCTGGCAACATGGAAGCCCTATGGATCTGCTCGATGACCTCACGGCACGTGGCCTCGTCCACGACGCCACCGATCTCGGCGCGCTCCGCGCTCGGCTCGACCATGGTCCGATCGGGCTGTACATCGGCTTCGATCCGACGGCGGACTCGCTGCACGTCGGTCACCTCGTCGGGCAGTTGTTCATGCGACGCTTCCAACTCGCCGGGCATCGGCCGTTTCCTCTGGCCGGAGGTGCGACGGGCATGGTGGGTGACCCTGGAGGTAGGAGCGAAGAGCGCAACCTGCTCGACATGGACACGTTGCGCCACAACGTGGAATGCATCAAGGCCCAGCTCACCAAGCTGCTCGACTTCGAACCGGGGCCATTCCAGGCGACCTTGGTCAACAACGCCGACTGGACGCTGCCGGTGACGATCCTGGAGTTCCTCCGTGACGTGGGCAAGCACTTCACGGTGAACCAGATGATGGCCAAGGACTCCGTGAAGTCGCGACTCGAGAGCGAACACGGCATCTCCTTCACGGAGTTCAGCTACCAGTTGCTGCAGGCCGACGACTTCCGTCACCTGTACGAACACCACGGGGTGGAGCTCCAGGCGGGGGCGAGCGATCAGTGGGGCAACATCGTCGCCGGAGTGGAGTTGATCCGGCGCCGGCTGGCCAAGCAGGCATTCGCGATCACCCATCCGTTGATGACCAGGAGCGACGGTGCGAAGTTCGGCAAGTCGAGCGGGCACGCGGTCTGGCTCGATCCAGCCAGAACCTCTCCGTACCAGTTCCGCCAGTTCTGGATGCAGAGCGATGACCACACGGTGGCGGTCTACCTGAAGATGTTGTCGCTGCGCCCCCTCGAGGAGCTGGACGCGCTGGTCTCCGAGCACGCCTCTGCGCCGGAGCGCCGCGTGGCCCAGCGCGCCCTGGCCGACGAGATGACCACCCTCGTGCACGGAGCCGCCGCCGCGGAACACGCCGCTTTGGCCGCTGCCGTGCTGTTCGGGGGTGATCCGACCACGGCATCCGCCGACACCTTGGCCGTCGTCGCGGCCGAGGCGCCATGTGTTCCGCTCCACGGTGACGTGGAGGGTCAGCGGGTCCATGACGTGCTGATCCAGGCAGGGGTGGCGAAGTCGACGAGCGAAGTGGGACGTCTTCTCACGCAGGGTGCCATTCGGGCAGGAAATCGGGTGCTTGCCGCCGATGGCGTGTTGCACACGTCGGACCTGCTCAACGGAGGGTTCCTGCTGCTGCGAAAAGGCAAGCGGGACTTCGTCGTCGGAATTTCTTCGGACCGAGGTTGACGCTCCGTGCTGTCACCGATAGCGTAGCTACTCGCCTCGGGGAGCTGAAAAGCGCCGAAACGCCGAGGCCAGGCACCAACTGCAAGCCCTCGGGCTGCTGCGTGCCACGAGCTTCGGCTCCTTGAAAACAGAAGAGAAGATAGAACGCCAGTGCGGGCAGCACGTGCGTCGATCGCAAGGTCGTCGGATGGAGCTGTCTGTCAATTCACAAGTCCTCCCATCCCATGGGAGGCAATCGCCGGAACGTGATGTCGTGGACGTGAGTTTTTCCCTCATGTGACATCACAGGCTCTAAAACGAACGAGAAACGATGAGCTTCGGCTCAGAGTGGACATGTTCTTGTTGGAGAGTTTGATCCTGGCTCAGGACGAACGCTGGCGGCGTGCTTAACACATGCAAGTCGAACGGACTCCAATCAGTAGCAATACTGAGGAAGAGTGAGTGGCGAACGGGTGAGTAACACGTGAGAAACCTATCCTGGTCTCTGGGATAACAGTCGGAAACAACTGCTAATACCGGATGCCGTCGGAGCGTCGCATGGCGCGCTGACGAAAGGGTTACTGGATCAGGAGGGTCTCGCGGCCTATCAGCTAGTTGGTGGGGTAAAGG
>CAWBTC010000005.1:0-1107500 GCA_963791635.1 uncultured Acidimicrobiaceae bacterium | reverse complement strand
ATGGCCAGGTTGAAGCGGGGGTAAGACCCCGTGGAGGACCGAACACACGTCAGTTGAAAATGGCGGTGATGAGCTGTGGATAGGGGTGAAAGGCCAAACAAACTTGGTGATAGCTGGTTCTCCTCGAAATGCATTTAGGTGCAGCGTCGTGTGTTCAGTCTCGGAGGTAGAGCACTGGATGGGCTAGGGGGCCTACAAGCTTACCGAACCCAGCCAAACTCCGAATGCCGAGACTCCAGAACACGGCAGTGAGACCACGGGGGATGAGCTTCGTTGGTCGAAAGGGAAACAGCCCAGACCATCATCTAAGGCCCCTAATTCAGGACTAAGTGGAAAACGATGTGGGACTGCACAGACAGCCAGGAGGTTGGCTTAGAAGCAGCCATCCTTGAAAGAGTGCGTAATAGCTCACTGGTCGAGTGGTCCTGCGCGGACAATTTAACGGGGCTCAAGTCCTGAGCCGAAGATATGGACTTCTGATTTATCAGGAGTGGTAGAGGAGCGTCGATGGCGCAGTGAAGCGGCGGGAGAACCCGTCGTGGAGTGCCATCGAGTGAGAATGCAGGCATGAGTAGCGAGAGAGGGGTGAGAAACCCCTCCGCCGAAAGCCCAAGGGTTCCTGGGGAAGGCTAATCCTCCCAGGGTGAGTCGGGAGCTAAGGCGAGGCCGAAAGGCGTAGTCGATGCACAACTGGTTGATATTCCAGTACCACCGTGTTCGCGCCAAGCCCAAGAGTGACAACATGGAGGCTGACTTCGGTCGATCCCATTGCGTTGCTGGCGGGTAGCTGGAGGGGGACGCAGGAGGGTAGGTGAACCGGGGCGATGGTAGTCCCCGGGTAAGCGTGTAGGCGGGCCCCGATGAGAGTTGGGGCCATCAACGCTGAGACGTGATGCCGAGTCGTCAAGACGAAGTCACTGATCCCACGCTGCCAAGAAAATCCCAACAGCGAGTTAGCACGGTGCCCGTACCCCAAACCGACACAGGTGGGCGGGTAGAGAATACCAAGGCGATCGGGAGAACTATGGTTAAGGAACTCGGCAAATTACCTCCGTAACTTCGGAAGAAGGAGGACCTCATTAGCGTGAAGAGATTTACTCTCGGAGCGTGAGGGGGTGGCACAGACCAGGGGGTAGCGACTGTTTACCAAAAACACAGCAGCGTGCGAAGCCGCAAGGCGCTGTATACGCTGTGACGCCTGCCCAATGCTGGAAGGTCACGGGGAACGGTTAGTCGAAAGGCGAAGCTGTGAACCTAAGCCCCAGTGAATGGCGGCCGTAACTATAACGGTCCTAAGGTAGCGAAATTCCTTGTCGGGTAAGTTCCGACCTGCACGAATGGCGTAACGACTTCCCCGCTGTCTCAACCATAGACCCGGCGAAATTGAAGTACGAGTAAAGATGCTCGTTAGCTGCGGAAGGACGGAAAGACCCCATGGACCTTCACTATAACTTGGTGTTGAGTTTTGAATTGCATTGTGTAGGATAGGTGGGAGGCTTGGAAGCATTAGCGCCAGCTAGTGTGGAGCCAACGTTGAAATACCACCCTGTGTACTTCGGGACTCTAACCTCGGCCCATTATCTGGGTCAGGGACAGCGCCAGGCGGGTAGTTTGACTGGGGCGGTCGCCTCCTAAAATGTAACGGAGGCGCCCAAAGGTTCCCTCAGGCTGGTTGGCAATCAGCCGTCGAGTGCAATGACACAAGGGAGCTTGACTGCGAGACTGACAGGTCAAGCAGGTGCGAAAGCAGGGCATAGTGACCCGGCCATCACGTGTGGAAGTGTGGTCGCTCAACGGATAAAAGGTACCCTGGGGATAACAGGCTAATCTTTCCCAAGAGTCCATATCGACGGAAAGGTTTGGCACCTCGATGTCGGCTCATCGCATCCTGGGGCTGAAGCAGGTCCCAAGGGTTGGGCTGTTCGCCCATTAAAGCGGTACGCGAGCTGGGTTCAGAACGTCGTGAGACAGTTCGGTCCCTATCCTCCGCAGCCGAAGGTGTATTGACGAAGGCTGTCCCTAGTACGAGAGGACCGGGACGGACGGAGCTCTGGTGTGTCTGTTGTCCTGCCAAGGGCATGGCAGATTAGCTACCTCCGGAAGGGATAACCGCTGAAAGCATCTAAGTGGGAAACCCGTTCGAAGATGAGTACACCCATGCGGTCAACGCAGTAAGGCCCGTGACGAGACCATCACGTTGATAGGCCGGAAGTGGAAGCGCGGTAACGTGTGAAGCTGACCGGTACTAATCGGCCGAGGGCTTGGTTGAAAACTATGTTCGTGCTTGCTCTGGAGTACTCGGAAGGCGCCCTCGCGGCGACTCCTTGACAACAGATTTCGGTGACCATACCGGCAGGGTCACACCCGTTCCCATCTCGAACACGGAAGTTAAGACTGCCAGGGCCGATGGTACTTGGGGGTAGACCCCCTGGGAGAGTAGGTCGTCGCCGAATTCATCGCTCGAACACCCCGCGGCATGGCCGTGGGGTGTTCGTCGTTTTCGGGGCGGTGCTCGCGCCTCGCGGTGTCTGTCCGTCGCGGTCGACGATCCGTTGGGCGCGTTTCGACGACGCTTCCGGCCGGTGGCGGTTAGGCTCGGACGCCCTATGCCGCCCTCGCCCGAACGTCGTCCACGTCCACGTCCAGGTCCAGGTCAGGCTCGTCCTGGTGGCAGTGGCTCGACGTCGGGTGCCGGGCGTTCTGGCGGTGGGTCGGGCCGGCCCGTCGCGGCGAGACCATCTTCGGTTGCCCGAAATGGCACGCGTCCGGATCGTGGCGAACCGCGTGGTGACCGTCCCGACCGGTCCGATCGAAGCGCGGGCGGCGGACGGAGCGATGGCGCTCGGGGTGAACCGGCGGCACGCGGGGTGCGTGGGCCGCGTGGGCCGCGTGGGGACGACGGTGACCGCGCCTCGCGCCCTGGACGTCCATCGCGGTCGGGCGGCGCTGGTGCACCGACGGGGGCTCGCGGCCCAGCCAGCGGAGCCAGAGGAGCCAGAGGAGATCGTTTCGACCGAGGTGCCGGCGGCGATCGCCCCGTTCGTGCGGACCGGGGCCCACGTGCCGATGGTGCAAGTCGCCCCGTGCGGGGCTCAGCGCCGCGAGGGGACCGCTTCGATCGTCCGGATCGTCCGGATCGTCCGGATCGTCCGGATCGAGGACCTCGCGCCGATCGTCCGAGTGGCGGAGATCGTCCGGATCGAGGACCTCGCGCCGATCGTCCGAGTGGCGGAGATCGTCCGGATCGTCCAGCGCGTCCGGATCGTGGTGGGGGAAGCGGGCGGCCATCTGGTGGACGTCCCGGTTTCGCCGGTCGTGGAGCGCCGCGTCCCGGCCAGGGTGGCAGACCAGGGCGACCCGTGCGGTCGGGCCGCGACGCGACGTGGACGCCGGGCCCGCGCCGTGAGCTCACGGCGGCCGAGCAACGAGCCGCACAGGTGCGTTCCACTCGTGGACCGAAGGTTCCCAAGGCCGTTGTCGAGCCCCCCGAGCACACTCGCGAGGAGTGGATCGATGAGGGACCCATTCGTGAGGCCGCGGTTGCAGCCACCGAGCGTGCCCTGAGCGATGAGGCTCCACGGAAGCGCAGGCGCGCCCAAGGAGAGCTCGATCCGGAGGTCGTCGCCGAGGTGGAGCGCGAAGCCGGCAATCAGCGATCGGGTCGTTATCGCGAACGCCTGCAGTCGGCCGCCGAGGCGCTCGATCGCGGGCGGTTCGACGATGCGCGACGGATGGTGCAGCCTGTCTTCCGCGACCTGCCCAACATCGCCATGGCGCACGAGATCGCCGGACTTGCGTTCTACTCCACCGGTCAGTGGCGCAAGGCCGCTGCCGAGCTGGAGCTCGCCAGGCAGATCGACCGTTCGGTGCGACATCATCCGGTCTTGGCCGACTGCTATCGAGCCATGAAGCGATACGACATCGTGACCGAGCTCTGGGATGAACTGAAGGGTGAGTCCCCTGCTCCGGCGCTGATGGCGGAGGGCAGGATCGTCGCCGCCGGTGCGCTCGCCGACCAGGGAGATCTGCGTGGCGCGCTGTCGATGATGGCCAAGGCCCGAGAGGTGCCCAAGAAGGTCCGCGATCATCACCTCCGCCAGTGGTACGTGCTCGGAGACCTGCTCGACCGTTCCGGCGAGATCGTCGAGGCTCGTCGCTTCTTCGCGATGGTGGCCCAGGTCGACGCAGAGTTCGCCGACGTGATGCAGCGACTGGCATCCCTCGGTCGTTGATCTGGCGGTGCGATCTGGCGGTGTGATCTGGCGGTGTGATCTGGCCGGGCCGCGGCTGCCCCGGTCGCCATGTGACACCCTCGTCGTAGGGTGCGAGATGCGTCCCCCGATGCAACACGAATGCTGCGCCACCACCGGTGACGGCAGCAGCGCGCCGGCATGCCCGGCAGACGGAGGTCGTCATGAACATCGTCATCCTGTCCGGTCGTCTGAGTTCGAGACCACGGTGCACCGAGCTCCCGAGTGGCGCTGTCCGCTGGAATCTCGACGTGTCCTGCCCCGATGCGGATGGCCGCCTCGTCGGCGTGCCCGTTGCGTGGGACGGCGAGGTGCCGGACACCTGGGACGTCCACACGCCGATCGTCGTCACCGGAGCGGTCCGGCGTCGGTTCTTCCGCTCGGCCGGCGCGACGCAGAGCCGCACGGAGGTCGAGGCGGCCGCGGTGGTCGAGGTCACTCGGCGCCGCTCGGAGGACGTCGCCCTGACACGGTCACTGCGGTTTCTCGGTGCTGACACCGTCGCAGGGCTACGATCGCTCCTCGGTGCGCCGCCGCCGGGGTGATCCCGCTCGGGCCGCGGTCGGCAGCCGTCCCCCAGATCGAGGAGATGATCGCGATGACCCTTTCACCCACGACGGCACGTTCCACGCTGCGCCCGGGGGTGGTCACCGGAGCGGACTACGACACCCTGGTGGCCGCCGCCAAGTCCGGTGGTTATGCGCTGCCCGCTGTGAACGTCACCGGGACGAACACGGTCAATGCGGTGCTCGAGGCAGCAGCGACGAACCACAGTGACGTCGTGGTGCAGCTGTCCAACGGTGGTGCCCAGTTCTACGCCGGTCAGGGTCTGGCCGACGGGGCGCTGGCCAAGGTGCTCGGTGCGGTCTCGGCCGCTCGACACGTGCACCTGCTCGCCGAGCACTACGGGGTGTGTGTGGTGCTGCACACCGATCACGCCAACAAGAAGCTGATCCCGTGGGTGGAGGGACTGCTCGATCACGGTGAGCGGTTCTTCGCCGAGACCGGCCGGCCGTTGTTCAGCTCACACATGCTCGACCTGTCGGAAGAGTCGCTCGAATGGAACGTCGGTGAGTGTGCTCGGGTGCTCGCTCGGATGGCGAAGCTGGGGATGAACCTCGAGATCGAGCTCGGCGTCACCGGCGGCGAAGAGGACGGCATCGGCGGCGAGTTCGACGAGAGCGCCGACAACGCGAAGCTCTACACCCAACCCGAAGACGTGCTGTACGCGTACGACGTGCTCAGCCCGATCGGTCGGTTCTCCGTTGCTGCTTCTTTCGGCAACGTTCACGGGGTCTACAAGCCGGGCAACGTGAAGCTGCGCCCAGAGATCCTCAAGGCGTCTCAGCAGCTGGTCTCGAGCACCCATGGTCTCGCCGAGAACACGCTCGATCTGGTGTTCCACGGCGGGTCGGGCTCGGAGAAGGAGAGAATCACCGAGGCCGTCGGCTACGGCGTGTTCAAGATGAACATCGACACCGACACCCAGTTCGCGTTCGCGCAACCGGTCGGTGAGTTCGTCGATGCCCACGCCAAGGCGTTCAAGCATCAGATCGATCCCGAGGACGGCACGCCGTACAAGAGCTCCTACGACCCTCGCAAGTGGCTCCGGGCCGCCGAGAAGGGCATGGTCGAGCGACTGGGGGAGGCGTTCAGCGACCTCGGCGCGACCGGCAAGACCCTCGCCGGCTGAACCGGCTGAACCGGCTGAACCGGCTGAACCGGCGCGGCCCGCCGTCGGTCGGAGGGCGCAGATCTCACCCCGGGAGTGGTCCGTGTGCTCACACGAGCGGCCGTAGCACCAGACCCGTCCGGAGCTTCGGCGTGAAGAACGTCGACTTCGGGGGCATCAGCAGGCCCTCGTGGGCGGTGCGGCGGATCTCGTCGATGCTCGTCGGTCGGATCAGCACACCGGCGACGACCTCGCCGGAAGCCACCAGATCGACCACATGTTGCACGCCGTGCTGGTAGGTGACGTCGACGTCGACGTCTCGCAGCGCGTGCTCGAGCATGGCACCGTCGAGCGCTCGCACGCCCTCGAACGCTGCTGGCTTCGGAGT
This sequence comes from uncultured Acidimicrobiaceae bacterium, assembly GCA_963791635.1. Taxonomy (GTDB): domain Bacteria; phylum Actinomycetota; class Acidimicrobiia; order Acidimicrobiales; family Ilumatobacteraceae; genus VFMC01. The sequence goes on along the minus strand of CAWBTC010000005.1, from coordinate 1,101,190 downwards.
GAGCCAGGTACCGGTGCCGTCAGCATTGACCAGGCAGAGGGCTCCCATTGCGACCACCTCGCTCGCGAATGACCGCGTCGATCGGGCCCGCGGCGGACAGCTCGAAGCTGTCGGCCAGCGTCGAGATGAGCGCGTGGACGTCGACGTCGCGGTACAGGCGGTGGATGGCATCGATGCTGAGCTGGCTCTCGACCAGCTCACCAACGTACGCCAGGGTGAGGTCCCAGGGGCCGTCGCCGTCGCTCGCACGTCGTTCGTCGCGATAGGTACGACTGATCGCGTATCGGTGGTGGCCGTCGGCGATCAGCACCGGGTTCGACCCCACCGCAGCGGCGATGGCGCCGATGCGGTCGGGATCGGACACCCGCTCCACGATGTGGACGACGCCGTCGGCGTCGGTACACGAACCGACCACCTCCGCCGGCTCGACCAGCAGGTCGGTGAGATCGGCGGTGAGCGACAGCCCCCACACCGGCGACAGGTTGGCCTGGGTGGCGCGGGTGAGGTCGAGTCGGTCGGTCTTTGCCTTGGGGGTGGTGCGCTCGTGTGGGAGCACCCCACCGGCACCTTCATCGACGACTTCGAGCGCGCCGACCACACCGACGGTCTCCCGCCTGGCGCCGTCCTCGGTGCGGAAGCGCATGCGGTAGATCGTGAACGTGGGCTGCTCGTCGCGCACCAGGGTGCCCTCGTCCTCCCACGCGCGCATCGTCCGTGCCGCCCCGTGGTATCGATCGGGGTCGTCGTCAGGTCCTGGCAGGTCGATCTCGACGATGTTGCGCGGATGGCCGGACCGGAGCACGGCGACATCGGCCGCGGACAGCACGTCGTACGGTGGCGCAGCGGCGTCGTCCAGCGAGATGCCGGGGGCATAGCGGAGGGCCGGAAACGGTTCGAATCGGGGCACCCGCACAGAATGCCACTCGCATGCCACGATGACACACCTATGTCGGCTCGCGCCCAGCTCCCCACCAACGGTCCTGCCTCATCGAGCAGCGCAGCCGCCCGTCAGGACGGCCATCGGACCCGCCGCCCCGAGGGGTGTCCCGACGTGGTGCTGCTCGACCTCGACGGCGTCGTGTGGCTTGCTCACCAGCCGATCCACGGCGCCGTGGAGGGCATTGCCGCGCTGCGCGCCGCTGATGTGCGGGTGCTGTTCGTGACGAACAACTCCGCATCCACCATCGCCGAGCAGGTCGGCGCGCTCCGGTCGATCGGCGTCACGGCGGACAACGACGTGCTCACCTCGGCCATGGCCGGAGCGTTGCTCGTGCATCCGGGGGAACGAGTGCTGGTGTGCGGCGGCCCGGGTGTCGTGGAGGCCGTGGAGCAACGCGGGGCGATCGCCGTGACCGAGGGTCCGTGCGAGGTGGTCATGGTGGGCTTCCACCGCACGTTCACGTATGAGCGGTTGCGCATCGCCGCGACGGCGGTGCATGCCGGGGCACGTCTCATCGGCACCAACGACGACGCCACGTACCCGACACCCGACGGTCCGATCCCGGGCGGCGGGGCGATCCTCGCATCGGTGGAGGTCGGTTCGGCGACGAAGGCAGTGATCGCCGGCAAGCCGTTCGAGCCAATGGCCGAGCTCGTCCGTCAGCAGGTGGGTGATGCGGCGGCGCGAGCAGCGGTGATGGTGGGAGACCGACCGTCGACCGACGGCCGGTTCGCCCGCCAACTCGGTTGCCGTTACGCACAGGTGTGGTCGGGCGTGACCCCTCGCGACGCCGTGGTGGAGCCGACACCCGATCTCGTCGGCGACGACCTCGGGCACGTGGTGCGCCAGTTGCTCGGCCGGTGACGCGCCGCCGGTTGCCATGCGCACGACAGCTCGACGTGGGATCCGAACAAATCGGTGATGTCCGTCGCCTGTTGTTGATGATCGCTGGATGATCGCTGGAGGAGTGGTGGCTGGCCGACGCCGGCCTGTCTGACCTGCCCTTGGTCTCATCATGGCGGTCACACCCCGGGCAGTAGACTGCAGACATGACCGCCAACACGATTCTGAAGCGACTCCTCGATGCTGGGGTGCAGTTCACCGAGATGTCCCAGAGCAATGCCGAAAAGCTGGTGAACGACTTCGTCCAGAACGGCCAGTTGCGGCGCAAGGACGCCGAAAAGACCGTGCAGCAACTGGTGGAGCGTGGCCGCACGTCCACCGAGCACCTGTTCAGCGCAGTCCAATCGGAGGTCGCGAAGCAGCTCGGCCGATTCGCCGACCGAATCGACGACGTAGAGGAGCGAATCGAAGAGGTGGCACAGTCACTGGGCCTCTCATCGAAGGCCAAGTCGAAGCCCAGGTCGATGTCCGGGGCAACGAAGGTCCCGACGGCTGCGCCGGCTGGCGCGCCTGCGACAGCGTCGGTGAAGAAGGCTCCTGTGAAGAAGGCTCCTGTGAAGAAGGCTCCTGTGAAGAAGGTCACGGCGAAGAAGGCTCCTGCGAAGAAGCGGTCGTCGGTCGGCACCAGCTCCGGGGTCGCGAAGGTCGCGACCAAGAAGGCCACAAAGCGCTGACGCGTGTCGCGACGGCTGCGTCTCGACGCCGACCTGGTGCGACGAGGACTCGTGCCCAGTCGGACCGAAGCTGGACGGGTGATCGAGCTGCACCGTGTCCTCGTCAACGGTGCGATTGCCGAGAAGGCCTCCCGGCTGGTCGACCCGGGTGATGCGGTCGTGGTCACGGGGGAGCCACCTCGGTTCGTCAGCCGTGGCGGCGACAAGCTCGACGCGGCGGTCGCCGAGTTCGGGATCGACCTGACCGGGACCGACGTGCTCGATGTCGGTGCATCCACCGGTGGGTTCACCGACTGCCTGCTTCAGCGCGGCGCGGCGCGCATCGTGGCCCTCGATGTCGGACACGGACAGCTTCATCCGCGCATTCGTCACGACGACCGAGTGACCGTGATCGAGCGGTTCAACGTGCGTTCACTCGTGGCCGGGCAACTCGCCTTCGTCCCACAGCTCGCCGTCGCAGACCTGTCGTTCATCTCGTTGACGAAGGTGATCCCCGTGCTCGCCGAGGTGGTAGCTCCCGGCGGTCATCTGGTGCTGCTGGTGAAGCCGCAGTTCGAGGCGGGCCGGGCCGAGGTGTCTCGTGGCCATGGCGTGATCACCGATCCGGAGATCCACGCTCGCGTGCGCAACGAGGTGGAGGCCTGTCTGCTCGAGGCGGGCTGCTCCATCGTCGGCTGGTGCGATTCGCCGATCGCGGGCGGCGACGGCAATCGTGAGTTCCTCGTGTACGCCCGAGTCGGTTGTGGCCGGCGACGGTCGGCGTCGGGTGACGCTCGCGAGGACATCCCTTGGGACACCCCAGGGGACACCCCACACAACACCCCACAAGACATCCAGAAGAAGAGGTCGACGTGACGAACCAGGTGCTGCTCGTGGCACATCACCAACGGACCGAAGCGGCAGCGCTGGCACGCGCCGCTGCGTCGTGGTTGCGACAGCGCGGCGACGAGCCGTGGATGACGCCGGATGACGCCGCAGCACTCGATCTGCAGGATCTCGCGGGCGAGCGCGACCCACGCAACGCCCAGCTGGTGCTCAGTCTCGGGGGCGATGGCACGATGCTGCGTGCCGTACAGCTGATCGACGGTGCTCCGGTGCCGATCGTCGGCGTCAACGTCGGTCTGCTCGGCTATCTGACCGAGGTCGAGCCGCAGGGGTTGACGTCCGCGCTGGAGCGGTTCATGGCCGGCCCCGCCACCGATGACGGCGACTGGGAGGTGGAGCGGCGGATGATGGTCGATGTCGTCATGCGTCGGATGGGCGACGGTGACGATGGCCCGAGCTGGCGTGCACTGAACGAGGGTGTGCTCGAGAAGCAGGAGCCCGGCCACACCGTGAGGATGATGGTGAGGATCGACGGGACGCCGTTCACGACCTACGCAGCCGATGGGCTGATCGTGGCCACACCGACAGGCTCGACCGCCTACTCGCTGTCGGCACGCGGGCCGGTGGTGTCGCCGCGTCATCGAGCGTTGCTGCTCACTCCCGTGTCGCCGCACATGCTGTTCGACCGATCGCTCGTGCTCGATCCGGACGAGACCGTGGAGGTCGAAGTCGTCGGCCATCGGCCGGTCGTGCTGTCCGTCGACGGCCAGCGAGCCGCGTCGTTGAGCGAGGGCGATACGGTGGTCTTTCGTGCGTCGGCAGCAGAAGCCCATTTCGTGCGATTCGGCCGTCGCCGCTTCCACCAGATCCTGAAAGCCAAGTTCGGGCTCTCGGACCGGTGAACCGGTCCGAGACGAGCGTGGCGAACACGAGCGACGAGCTGCAACGGATGCGAGAGGTGCGCCACAGATGCTGATCGAGCTGCACATCGAAGACCTGGGGGTGATCTCCTCGCTCGACCTCGTCGTCGGGTCGGGCCTCACGGTGTTCACCGGCGAGACCGGCGCGGGAAAGACGATGCTCGTCGAGGCGATCAGTCTCCTCGTCGGTGGCCGTGCCGATGCAACGATGGTGCGAGCCGGCGCGACCGAGGCTCGGGTCGAGGGCCGGTTCGCCGACGGCGACGACGAGGTCGTGCTCGCCCGGGTGATCCAGGTCGAGGGGCGCTCGCGTGCCTACGTCAACGGCCGTCTGGCGACGGTGTCGACGTTGGCCGAGCATGGGGTTCGCTTGGTGGACATCCATGGCCAGCATGCACACCAGAGCTTGCTCAACACGGCGGCCCAGCGGGCAGCGCTCGATCGATTCGCCGAGGTGGATCTCGAGCGGTTGCGCTCGGCCCGTGCCCGGCTCACCGAGATCGACACCTCGTTGGCGGCGCTCGGTGGTGATGTCCGCACTCGGGCCCGTGAGATCGATCTTCTGCGTTTCCAGCTCGAGGAGCTCGATGCCGCCGCGATCGTCGGTGCCGACGAGGACGAGCAGCTCGAACGGCGAGAAGATGTGCTGGCCGGTGCACAGGCCCATCGCGAGGCGGCGGCCACTGCGGTCGAGGCACTCACCAGCGACAGCGGCGCACTCGATGCAGCGCAGACCGCGATTGCGGCGCTCGCGTCGAAGGCGCCGTTCGCCGAGCTCGTCGTGCGGCTCCGCAGCGTGGCAGCTGAACTCGACGATGTTGCGGCCGACGCCCGTCTCATCGCCGACGGCATCGACGATGACCCCTCGCGCCTCGCCGAGATCACCGAACGACGGCAGTTGTTGCGCAACCTTCGCCGGAAGTACGGCGACACCCTCGACGAGGTGATCGAGTTCCAGCAGCGTGCCCGTGATCGTCTCGAGGAGTTGGAGGGATACGAACAGGCGGTGTCCCGGCTCGAGCGCGAGCGCGAGTCGGCGACGAGCGATGAGCGCCGCGCCGCTGCAGTGGTCGGAGCGCAACGGCGCGGTGCGACGGCCCGACTCGGTGCGGCCGTGCAGTCGGGTCTGCGCGAGTTGGCGATGCCTCGCGCCGAGATCGTGGTGGATGTCGGAGCTGAGGATCCGGGCGACGACGTCACGTTCCTCCTGGCGGCGAATCCCGGGAGTCCACCGCTTCCGCTCAGCAAGGTGGCGTCCGGAGGTGAGCTCGCCCGCACGATGCTCGCGCTGCGACTCGTGCTGATCGAAGCGCCGGGCACGCTGGTGTTCGACGAGGTCGATGCCGGCATCGGTGGGAGCGCGGCGACCGCGGTCGGGGCCGCCCTCGCCCAGCTCTCGAGCACCCATCAGGTCTTCGTGGTCACCCACCTGGCCCAGGTCGCGGCCATGGCCGATCATCAGGTACTGGTCACCAAGCAGGTCGCGACGTCCCCCGACGGTGACCGCACCGAGGCGAGGGCCACGGTGCTCTGCGGCGACGAGCGTGTCGGCGAGATCGCCCGCATGCTCTCCGGCTCACCCGATTCGTCAGCGGCACGCGAGCACGCAGCCGAACTTCTCGCGGCCCGCGCCGGGCGCGACGGGCGCGACGGGCGAAGTCGGCGCGGACGGAAGGCGTCCTGATGTCCACGTCACGAGCCGAGCTGACGGTGACCGGTCGGGCGCGCGCGGATCGACGCACCAAGGACCTCGTGAAGCGGCTCGAGGCAGGTGAGATCGCGGTGATCAACCACACCGACGTCGATGTGGTCGCCGCGGATTCGCTCGTGGACACCGGCGTGTTGGCGGTGGTGAACGCCGCCAAGTCGTTCACGGGCCGCTACCCGAACCTCGGTCCTCTGCAGATCGTGCGAAGTGGGACGATCCTCGTCGACGACGTCGGTGTCGGACTGCTCGAGTTGGTCGCGGAGGGCGGGATCCTCACGGTCGACGGGGACCGGATCATCATCGATGGTGAGGTGGTGGCGACCGGCCACCGCCAGACAGAAGAGGAGCTCGTCGCACGCGTCGCCGAGGCTCGCTCCAACGTCGGTGAGCAACTGGAGATGTTCGCTGCCAACACCCTCGAGTACCTTCGGCGAGAGCGCCACCTTGCCACCGACAATCCAGATCTGCCGCCGTCGTCGGTGCAGTTCAAGGGCCGCCAGACGTTGGTGGTGGTGCGTGGCATCGACTTCCGGGAGGACCTCGCGGCGCTCCGTCAGTCGGGCTACACGCGCGAGATGCGACCGGTGCTGATCGGCGTCGATGGTGGCGCCGACGCACTGTTGCAGCTGGGACTGACGCCCGACATCATCATCGGTGACATGGATTCGGTGAGCGAGTCCGCGTTGCGCAGCGGTGCGGAGCTGATCGTGCACGCCTATGCCGGCGGCCGCGCGCCTGGCGCGGATCGCCTGCGGGAGATGGGGCTGCAGTACCTGCTCTTCGAGAGCCCCGGCACGAGCGAGGACATCGCGATGCTGCTCGCCTACGAGCGCGGCACCGAGTTGATCGTTGCCGTCGGTACGCACAACTCGATGGAGGACTTCCTCGACAAGGGTCGTCAGGGCATGGCGTCGACGTTCCTCGTGCGCCTCAAGGTGGGCCGTGTGCTCGTCGACGCAAAGGGCGTGAACAACCTGTACCGGCCGGTGGTGAAAGGGCGCGACATCGCGCTGTTCGCCGTGGCGATGCTGTCGTCGCTGGTGCTCGTCGTCGCCGTCAGCGAACCCGTGCGTCTGTGGTTCCGCAGCGTGTGGCTGTGGATGCGCGCCCGGATCGGCTGGTAGCGCCACCTATCGTGGCGCGGCAAACTCCCGTGACTCCCATGCAATCACCCACTTCGCACAGATCGCACCCGTCGCACCTCTCGACGCCCGACAGGACGCCCCTGCTGTGATCAGCCTCCGTCAACACATCTTCAGTCTCGTCGCGGTCTTCGTCGCGCTCGCCGTCGGCATCGCTGCCGGGTCCACGGTCGTGCGCGGGCCGCTGCTCGACAGCACTCGCGCCCGGCTCGAGGCAGCGGAGGAGAGCATCGAAGTCGAGCGGGCCGAGAACGACGCCCTCGCTGCTGAGCTCGCCCAGCTCGACGATTGGGTGGCGGATGGTCCATCGCAGCTGCTCGTTGGTCGTCTGGCCGACACAGGAGTGCTGGTGATCGTTGCCGGTGACGTCGACGACGACGTGGTGGACGGCGTGATGCGATCGTTGCGCGCCACATCCGGCACATTGCTCGGCGAGCTGCGCATCGATCCACTGGTGACGAACCCGGAGCAGGCGCAACGCGTCGGCGAGGTGATGGGTGTGCAAGTCGGCGAGCAGACCGCACCGATGGAGGTGTTCGGGGAGCGCATTGCCGAGATCGTCCCCGGTGTCGTGTCGGCGATCGCCGGTCAACAAGTCGAGAGCGGTGCGGCGGTCTTGCGTGCGGCGTTCGGTGATCTCGAGGACGCAGGCCTGGTGGACCTGCTCGCAGTGAACCCGGCAGCGATCGAGGTCACCGATGTCGTGGTGCTGGTGGTGACCGACCGCAATCTGGTGCACGATCCGGCACCGATGCTCGACCGGGTGATCACGCTGTCGGATCCAGCCGACGCTGGGGTTTCCCTGCTCGTTGCAGAAGTGGGCCGCGTCGCCCAGGACAACGGGGCACCGGTGCCCTCGTTCGTCGGCGCGATCCGCGACGACGGACGTCTGCGCGACGAGGTGAGCACTGTCGACAACGCGGAGACGATCCTCGGGTGGGTGGCCGCGGTGCTCGCGCTCGAGGCCGGTCGGGATGGCTCGGTGGGCCATTACGGCTTCCGCGATGGTGCTGACGGCGCGATCCCGGCTCGCGGGGCGTGAGGCCCACGTGATCGAACCCGCGGGAGTCCCCGGCGGGCACGATCCGGTCGCGGCCGGGGCGATCTCGCCCGACGGCCCGGCACTCGGCGGGCGGATGGCACGCGACACCGTGGTGGTGACGGCGTGCACCTTGTTGTCACGGATCACCGGGTTCGTGCGAGTGCTCGTCGCAGCAGCCGTACTCAGCAGCGGACCGCTGGGCGACACGTACCACGCAGCCAACATGATCCCGAACCTGCTGTTCGAGCTGGTGGCCGGTGGCGTGCTGCAGGCAGTGCTGGTGCCGGCGTTCGTTGCTGCACGGCGCACCGAGGGCGACGACGGCCTCGGTCGTGCGACTGGCGTGGTGGCCGGCGCGTTGGTCGTGATCCTCGCCGGCATCGCAGCGGTCGTGATGCTGGTGGCGCCGCTCATCGCGTGGGCCCTGACTGCGCTGGACGACGATGCCGTGCTGGTGGCCGACAAGCGGCAGCTGATCACTCCGATGCTGCTCGTGTTCATCCCTCAGATCGTGTTCTACGGCATCGGTGCGGTCACGACCGCGGCACTGTCCGCCCGTGGGAAGTTCGCGACAGCTGCCCTCGCACCCGCGGTGAACAACATGGTGGTGATCGCGTGCTACCTCGGGTTCAGGGCCGCTCGCGATGGTGAACCGGCGACACTGCACCTCGACGGTCTCCAGTTCACCCTGCTCGCCGGGGGCACCACCCTCGCAGTGATCGTGTTCACGGCAGTGCCCGGCATCGTGCTGTCGGTGCAGGGTGTGCGGTGGCGACCGCGCTGGTCGCCGGGCGACCCGATCGTGTCGTCGCTCCGATCGACGATCGGCTGGGCGATGCTGTCGGTGGTGGGCACACTCGTGCCGATGGGTGCGGCGATGGTGCTCGGTTCCGGCGCCCCGGGCGGAGTTGCGGTGTTCACGATCGCGTTCACGTTCTTCGTGCTGCCGCACGCGCTGCTCGCCGTTCCTGTGGCGACGGCGATCGCGCCTCGAGTGGCCGATGCCTGGCAACGTGGCCGCAGCCAGGAAGCTGCTGTACTGGTCGATCGCTCGGTGACAGTGGTGCTGCCATTGTTGGCATTGGCGACCGCCGGGCTCGCGGCGTTGGCGTTCCCGGTCGCTCGTGTCGTCGCATCGCTCGGGCAGGCCGGTAGTCAGGGCGACGAGCCGATCGCACATGCAGTCGGTGCGTTCGGCCTGGGGTTGATGGGCTACGGCGTCGCAGTGATCATGATCCGGGTGATGTTCGGTCTCGACGAGGTGCGCCGCGCGGCCCGACTCGTGATCGTCTCGGCCGTGAGCGGTGTGCTGATGATGGCGATCACGTCAGCCGTGTTCGCCGACGCCGATCGGGCCGCTGCACTCGCCCTCGGATATGGCTTGGCCCAGACGGTGTCAGCGGTCCTGCTGACGCGTCGCGTCCGCACGCTGATCGGAGCGCCCCGGTGGGCGGCCAACGGGCGTCTCGCGATCGGTTCGGTCGCTGCGGCGGCGGTCGCCGCTGGCGTGATGCTGGCTGTGCAGCGACCGTTCTCCACGGATCGGTCGGGTTCGCTCGCAGCGATCCTCGTCGCCGGCCTCGCCGGTTCGGTTGCCTTCGGTGCAGTGCTGGTACCTGCCGCGGGCGTCCGGCCGGGCTCATTGTTGAGGCGCGGTGGCCGTGCCAACTGACGACAGCAGAACCCCGTCGCATCACCGGCCGGATCGCGCCGCGATGGCCTTCGCCGTGACGACCGCACTGTTGATCTCGGTGGTCGCCGCGGTGGGGTTCACGGCTGGATCGGGGCCTGCGTCCGCGCCCCTCGGTCGCACCGCCACCGTCGTCATCGTGAGCGTGCCCGGACTGCGGTGGCAGGATCTGGTGGCCACCGACACTCCTGCGATCGACGCCTACCTGGGTCGTGCCGGCGTGTTGAGCGTGCGGGCGATCGGGACGACCACGAGTCCGCTCGAGGGCTACCTGTCGATCGGCTCGGGGAACCGCGTCGAGGCTGATGGCGTGACCTCCGAGGTGGTCGATGGGCGGTGTGTGCCCGGCGTGCTCGATGCGGCAGCACAGTCGGCCGAGGACGACCTGAACGGTGCGGAGCCCGGAGCGCTCGGTGCGTCGCTTCGGGCCGCTGGTCTGCGCACGGCCGTGCATGGTGGTGCCGATGCGATTGCGGCGTTGATGGACACCGACGTGTGCGTCGACGTGTACGCCGCCGAGCCCCCGGACTCGATCGATGCCGGAGTGACGCTCATCGAGCTCGACGGCCTACAACGCACCGACGTCGCCGCCGAGCGGGTGGCGATCCTGGCAGGTTTCGACGGGACGCTTGCCACACTCGACGTTCCTGATGGAGCACTGGTGCTGCTCCTGGCACCGTCTGCGAGCTTCGACCGTGCCGAGGTGACCGTCATCGGTGTGCGCATCGCCACGAGCCCTGCCGGGCCAGGTTCACTGGTGAGTCCCACGACGCGACGGGCCGACTACGTCACGTTGCCCGACGTGGGCCCGACGGTGCTCGCCGCGTTCGGTCTCGACGTCCCCGAGTCGATGAACGGAACGGAGATCCGAGTCACCGTCGAGCAGTCTGCAGACGACGATCGGGCGGCGCAGCACGATCGTTTGGCCGACCTCGCCGAGCGCGTCGAGCTCCGCGACCGAGCCGTCGGACCGGTGAGCGTCGTGCTCGTCGTGCTCCTGGTGCTGTGCGGTGTGGCCGCGCTCGGTCGCCGCTTCCGCCTGGCGCGGATGCTCGCCCCGATCGTCGTGGCGTACCCGTCGGTGACCTTCGCGACCGGGCTGGTGGCCTACCACCAGCTGCCGCTGAACTTCGTGGTGGTGATGATCCCGGTGGTGTCGTCGGTGCTCGCAGCAGTGTCGGTCAGCAGCCTCTCCCGCTTCGGCGCCTGGGCACCGGTGGGGGCGCTGGCCGCCATGCTGTGGCTGATGCAGGTGGTGGACGTGATGACCGGTGGGCACCTCCAGATCAACACCCCGCTCGGGTACACACCCACCGTGGCCGGGCGCTTCCAAGGATTCGGCAACCTGGCGTTCGGACTCGTCGGCGTGAGCGCTGTGGTGACCGCCGTGTTGGCGATGCACCGGTCACGCGACGAGGCGTTGCCCGTGCCACCATCGTGGATCGCGGTCGCTGTCGGTGCCCTCACGACGGTCGCGATCGCGGCACCGGCGTACGGGAGTGACGTCGGTGGGACACTCGCGATCGTCCCGACGTTCGCCGTCGTCGTCGCGATGGCGGCTGGTCGTCGGGTCGGCTGGAAGCCTCTCGTCGCCGTCGGCGCGGCGTCGGTGGCGCTCGTCGCGGCGCTGGCAGTGCTCGATCTGTCTCGCCCAGCGGACTCACGGACACACCTGGGCCGATTCCTCGATGAGCTGCTGCACGGTGATGCAGGTCTGGTGATCCGGCGGAAGATGCGCGGCAACCTGGCGATCCTCACGTCGAGCTTCTGGTCGTACGTACTGATCGCGATCGTGACCGTCGCAGCCACGCTCATGTGGCGACGACGCGAGTTGGTGCTGCCCGCGTTGCATGCCCGCCCTGGTCTGCGAGTGTTCCTGGCAGGGTTCTGCATCGTGGCGTCGCTCGGCTTCGCGCTCAACGACAGCGGCATCGCGGTGCCGTTGATCATGCTCGCGGTGGCTGTGCCCTGGGTCGTCGCGTCCGTGGTGCCCGTCGTGAAGCGTGCCGGTCGATGAGCGCCGTGCTCGCCTTCGTCGCGGGAGCGGTGGTGGCTGCGCTGTTGTGGCGGGCGATGGCACCCCAGTTCCACGCGTCCGACGTGCTTCGTCGGACGAACTACCGCGGGCATGTGCTGCCGGTGGCGAGCGGCGTGGTCGTCGTGCTCGCCGTGGTGTTCGTCGGTGCGGCTTCCTCGATCGCGATCACGTTCGGCGGGGAGTCGGATCGTGAGCTGGCCCATGTCGAGGGTCTTGTGGGCTTCGTCGGGGCAACGGTGGGTTTCGGGTTCATCGGGCTGCTCGACGACCTCGTCGGAGCGACGAGCACGAAGGGGTTCAAGGGCCACCTGGGAGCACTCGTGCGCGGCAAGGTGACCACGGGTCTCGTGAAGCTCGTCTGGGGCGTGCTGCTCGGGGTGTTGGCGTCGCCAGGTGACGGATGGGCCGGAGTTCGCGGTGGTGTCGTCATCGCTGCGTGCGCCAACCTCGGGAACCTGTTCGACCGGGCGCCTGGACGGACGGTGAAGGTGAGTCTCGCGGGCGGAGTCGTGGTCGCGACGCTCGGTGCCCCTGCGGTGCAGTTGTCGGCGATGACGGTCGTGCTCGGTGCAGGGCTGGGTCTGCTCGTGCCCGACCTGCGCGAGCGGTGCATGCTTGGCGACACCGGCTCGAACGTGCTCGGTGCGGCCGTCGGCTTCGGTCTCGTCGTGGCCACCGGGCCGACGGGGGAGTGGGTGGCCCTTGCGGCAATGGTGGCGCTCAACGTCGTCAGCGAGTACGTCAGTTTCACGAAGGTGATCGACGCGACCCCGCCATTGCGGTTCCTCGACCGGCTCGGCGCCCTCCCCGAACGTGGGAAGTGACCGCCATCCGCGCGACCGACAGGGGTGCCGCGATATGCTGCTCTCCCGTTGTCAGTTCGCCTGAGACGGAGGTTGGTTCGATGCCCAAGCACATTTTCGTGACCGGAGGCGTTGCCAGCTCCCTCGGCAAGGGGCTCACCGCATCATCGCTCGGACGGCTGTTGAAGCTGCGTGGGCTGCGAGTGACGATGCAGAAGCTCGACCCGTACCTGAACGTCGATCCGGGCACGATGAACCCGTTCGAGCACGGCGAGCTGTTCGTCACCGACGACGGTGGCGAGACTGATCTCGACCTCGGCCACTACGAGCGGTTCATCGACGAGAACCTGAGCCGCAACTCCAACGCCACCACGGGCAGCATCTACCAGGCCGTGCTCGCCGCCGAGCGCCGTGGGGACTACCTCGGCAAGACCGTGCAGGTCATCCCGCACATCACCGATGAGATCAAGAAGCGGATCAGGCGCCTCGCCACCGAAGACGTCGATGTGGTGATCACCGAGGTCGGTGGCACCGTGGGCGACATCGAGATCCTCCCGTTCCTCGAGGCGATCCGCCAGTACCGCAAGGATGCGGGCCGCGACAACATCTGCTACATCCACGTGACCCTCGTGCCGTTCATCGGCCCGTCGGGCGAGCAGAAGACCAAACCCACGCAGCACTCGGTGACGGAGCTGCGCAGCCGCGGCATCCAGCCCGACATCATCGTGTGCCGCAGCGAAGCTCCGCTCAGCGACAACCTGAAGCGCAAGATCTCGAACTTGTGCAACGTCGACGAGGGTGCTGTCGTGAACGCCGCCGACGCCCGCAACATCTATGAATTGCCCCTCATCCTCCACGGCGAAGGCTTCGACACGACGGTGTGCGAGGTGCTGCGCATCGACGCCCCGATCGATCTCCAGCCGTGGCAGGACGTGGTCGACAAGGTGGAGGCCGCGACGAAGCCGGTGAAGATCGGGCTGATCGGCAAGTACATCGACCTGCAGGACGCATACCTGTCGGTGGCCGAGAGCATCAGGCACGCCGGGTTCCACCACGGGGCAAAGGTCGAGGTCGATTGGATCCAAGCCGAGGAGGTCGAGGGCCTGCTCGCAGCCGGGCGTCTGGCCGACCTCGACGGGATCGTCATCCCTGGTGGGTTCGGCGAGCGTGGGTTCGAAGGCAAGATCGCTGCTGCCGGTTACGCACGCGAGAACGACATCCCATGTCTCGGCCTGTGCCTCGGGTTGCAGGCGATGACGATCGACTTCGCCCGCAACGTGATGGGCCTCGTCGGTGCCAACTCCACGGAGATGGACCCTGACACGCCCCACCCGGTGATCGACATCATGCACGACCAGCGCGACGTGACCGACAAGGGTGGCACCCAGCGTCTTGGTGCGTTCTATGCGATCCTCGAGCCGGGCACACGTGTCTACGCCGCGTACGGCGAGCCGGTGGTGAGCGAGCGTCATCGTCACCGCTACGAGTTGAACGCCCATCTCAAGCCGCGCCTCGAGGCTGCCGGTCTGCGCTGCAGTGGCCTGTCGCCGGATCGTCGACTCGTGGAGTTCGTGGAGCTCGACGACCATCCGTTCTGGGTGGGCACGCAGGCGCATCCCGAGTTCAAGAGCCGCCCCGATCGCCCACATCCGCTGTTCCGCGACCTGGTGAACGCTGCGCTCGCCCGTCGCGAGGCTCGTGCACCGCACTTGTTCGTGGTCGACGAGCCCGTCGCCAAGCCGTCGGTGGCATGACCGCTGCGGACGCCGCTGTCGACGGCGGAGAACGATCGGCTTCCGGTTTTCGACACCTGGGTGACCGCAGGGTGCACGAGGGCCATGTCTGGCACGTCGCGGTCGCACGCTTCGAGTCGCCTGATGGTGAGGTGTTCCAGCGCGACATCGTGCGTTCGCCCGGTGCCGTGGCTGCGGTGCCCCTGCTGTTCGACGCCGAGGGCACGCCGTCGGTGGTGCTGGTGCGCCAGTACCGGGCGCCGTTCGACGACTTGGTGTTGGAGATCCCAGCAGGGATGCGGGACATCCCCGACGAGCCGACCGTGGTGACCGCAGCGCGCGAGCTCGTGGAGGAGGTCGGTCTCGAGGCCGGCTCGATGCGTCACCTGCTCGACTTCTACCCGTCGGCCGGCATGACCGACTCGGTGCTCTCCCTGTACCTCGCCACCGATCTGCGTCAGGTCGAACGCGAGACCCACGGGCCGGAGGAGTTGCATTCCGAGGTGGTGCATGTGCCGCTCGCGACGGCGCTCGCGATGGTGACGAGCGGCGAGATCCGCGATGCGAAGACGATCGTCGGTCTGTTGCTGGTGGAGCGAGAGCTGCGTTCCACCAGTGATGGCGGGTGATTGCACGTGGCCCGCGCCGTGCGGCTGCGCGATGCCGATGCCGAAGACGACCTGCTTCCGCTCGAGGCCGAGGAGTTCCTCTCCTGGATGGCAGCCGAACGCGGCCGTTCGGCGAACACGCTGGCCGCCTACCGACGCGACCTCAACGGCTACTGGGCCTGGGCCCATGAGCGCGGGCTCGACCTCAGCACGGTCGCGGGGACCGACATCGAATCGTTCGTATCGGTTCGGCGCACCTCCGCCGCTCCTGCGTCGGTGGCACGTCAGTTGGCTGCGATCCGGATGCTGCACCGCTTCCTCGTCGAAGAGGGCATGCGCGCCGACGATCCGACGGGCGATCTCGAGGGCGTTCGTGTGCCGGCGGGTCTGCCGAAGCCGTTGAGCGAGGCGGAGGTGACGAGTCTGCTCGACGCGGTGAACGGCACCGACCCGGTGTCGATGCGCGATCGGGCGATGCTCGAGTTCCTCTACGCGACCGGTGCGCGCATCAGCGAGGTGTGTGGTCTGTCGATCGGTGACGTCGACGTCGACCACCGCACGGCGCGGCTGTACGGGAAGGGCTCGAAGGAGCGGCTGGTGCCCGTTGGACGGGTGGCGATCGATGCACTCCGAGACTGGCTGGGGGAGTCAGGTCGCAGGCATCTCGAACCGGCCCGGTTCGCCCGTCGTGGAGATGCCGAGGCCGTGTTCCTCAACCAGCGAGGCGGGCGCATGAGTCGGCAGTTGGCCTGGTCGGTGGTGAAGGCATACGGCCGTCGTGCCGGCATCGATCCGGGCCACCTGTCGCCGCACGTGTTGCGACACTCGTGCGCCACACATCTGCTGGATCACGGCGCCGACCTGCGCGTGGTGCAGGAGTTGCTCGGTCACGCCTCGGTGTCGACGACCCAGGTGTACACGAAGGTGAGCTCGGAACGCCTGATGCAGGTGTATCGCACCGCTCACCCGAGGGCGACGAAGCGATGAGCACCCATGTGCATGTTCGGCACCTGGTGCGTCGCTTCGTCGGGTCGCTGTCGCGCCGTCCGCTCGATGCCGGTGACGACCTGTGGGCGACGTCGTTCATGACGCACGCCGAGGCGAGACTGTGGCACCTGATGCCGAGCCCCGATCGCCGTCACGCGGTCGAGGTGGCCCGTCGGTTCCTGGCGAACCGGCCTGAGGCGTCACGCGACGAGGTCGCCGCTGCGTGCCTGCACGACGTTGGCAAGATCGAGTCGCGCCTGGGCACGTTCGGTCGGGTGATCGCGACCGTGGTTGGTCGACGGACTGTCCGGTTCCGTGCGTATCACGACCACGAGGAGATCGGCGCGAGGTGGCTCGAAGAGCGAGGCTCGTCGGCCGCGACCGTCGCCCTGATCCGTCGGACGGGCCCGGCTGCGTCGGCCCTGGAAGCCGCAGATGACATCTGATCGTTACGGTTGCTGCTGGTCGGGATGTTCGGCACTGTCGACGCGGTCTTCTCGCGGGTAGACCTGGATCATGAGGAGGCAGCGATGAAGCGTTCGATGATCCTGGCCGCGTCGGTGGCCGCACTCCTGTTCGGTGCGGCGTGTGGTGACGACGAGGAAACCCCCACCACGACCGGCGTCGGGTTGGCCAATCCGGCATCGGTGTTCTGCGAGGAGCAAGGAGGTACCGTCGACATCGTCGACGAGGCCGGTGGTCAGGTGGGCTACTGCAACCTGCCCGACGGCACACGCGTCGAGGAGTGGGAGTACTTCACGACCATGACCGGTGGCACGGCACCCTGACAGGGGCAACGGGTGGGCGGGCTCAACGGGTGGGCTCAACGGGGGAGGAGACCGATGTGCTCGTACGCGCGGGCCAGTGTGGCCCGGGCAACGGTGCCGGCGCGCTCTGCGCCCACGTGCAGCAACCGGGCGAGCTCTGCCCGGTCGGTCATCAGTTCCTGATAGCGCGCCTGGATCGGTCGCAGCATCTCGACCACGGCCTCACCGGCGTCGGTCTTGAGCGTCCCGTACTGGGTGTACTTCGTGGCCAGTGACTCGGCGGGCTCGCCAGAACACGCGGAGAGAATGTCGATCAGGTTGGCGATGCCAGGTTTCGCGGCACGGTCGTAACGTACCTCGGTCTCGCTGTCGGTGACGGCCCGCTTGAACTTCTTCATGATCGCCGCCGGCTCTTCGAGCAGGTACACGAGCCCGGTGTCGCTCCCAGCCGACTTGCTCATCTTCGACGTGGGGTCCTGCAGGTCCATCACGCGCGCGCCGACCTTCGGCGTCACTGCCTTGGGCACGACGAACGTGTCGCCGAAACGGCTGTTGAACCGGATCGCGATGTCGCGGGTGATCTCGACGTGCTGGCGCTGGTCCTCGCCCACCGGGACCTCGTCGGCGTCGTAGAGGACGATGTCGGCCGCTTGGAGCGCGGGGTAGGTGAACAGGCCGGCAGCGATGAAGTCGCCTTCGCGCCTCGCGGACTTGTCCTTGAACTGGGTCATCCGACTGAGCTCGCCGAAGCTGACGATGCACTCCATCACCCATCCGAGCTGGGTGTGCTCTGGGACGTGGCTCTGGACGAACACGGTGGCGACCTCGGGGTCGAGGCCGACGGCGAAGAGCATCGCAGCCATCCGCACCGTGGCTTCGCCGAGCGTGCCGGGTGTATCGGTGACCGTGAGGGCGTGGAGATCGACGATGCCGTGGAAGACGTCGGCCTCGTGCTGGCCGCTCACCCAGTTCCGAAGCGCACCCAGGTAGTTGCCCAGATGGACGTCGCCGGTGGGTTGGATGCAGGACAGCACTCGAGTCACGATGCGCAACGCTACCGAGGGAGGCGCTCCCGTCGGGGCTAGTTTTGAGGGCCATGGCGTTCGATGTGGCGACCCCGGTGTACGAGGGACCGTTCGATCTCCTCCTCCACCTGATCCTGAAAGAACAGGTGGACATCTACGAGGTCCGCCTCTCGATCATCGTGGACGCATATCTGCAGGAGATCGAGCGGATGCAGGGCATCGACCTGGACGTGGCGACCGAGTTCCTCATGATCGCCTCGACGCTGGTGGAGTTGAAAGCCCGCCGTCTGCTGCCTGGTCGCGAAGACGTCGACCTCGACGACGAGCTGGCGTTGTGGGAGGAGCGTGACCTGCTGCTCGCTCGTCTGCTGGAGTGCAAGACGTTCAAGGACGTGGCTGGGGTGTTCGGTCGCTTCGCCGACGACGCCGACCGCAGCTTCCCCGCGAGAGCGGGCCCGACGACCGTTTCGTCGAGCTCGTGCCCGACCTGATGGATGGCATCACCCCGAAGCGTCTGCACTCGGCGTACATCCGGGCGATCACACCCAAGCCGGGACCGCCGCGGATCGACTTGTTCCACGTCGCCCCGGTGCGTGCGAGCGTCGCCGACGCCCTCGTGGAGTTGATCGACGAGCTGCCTCGTGCCGGCCGGATCTCGTTCAGCAGGCTGACCAGCGGTCTGGTGGAGCGACTCGAGGTGATCGTGCGCTTCTTGGCGCTGTTGGAGCTGTTCAAGCAGGGCGCAGTGGACCTCGACCAGACCGAGCGATTTGGTGACATCGAGATCGTGTGGATGGGCATGGATGCTCGTGACGAGGAGTCGGTGCTGGCCATCGACGACTACGAAGGCTGATCGGTGCGAAAGATGGACGACGAGATGGACGAGCGATGGACGAGATGACTGACGGACCCGACGACGAAGTCCGGGATGAGACCCCCGTCGAGCTCGACCAGCCGGTGGCGCGCCAGGCACCACTGCCGGGCGAGCCCGACGCGGACACGGTGCGAGCGATCGAGGCGATCATCATGGTGGCCGTCGAACCGGTGCCACCCGAGCTGCTCGCCCAGCTGCTGGAGATGCCCACCGCGGTGATCGACAGGCTGTGCCTCGAGCTCGCCCGCAGCTACGACGAGGCCGGGCACGGGTTCCAGCTCGTGAAGGTCGCCGGTGGCTTCCGCTTCCAGTCGCATCCCGACCAGTCCCCGTACGTGGAGCGCTTCCTGCTCGATGGCCAACGCGCCCGGATGAGTGGTGCGGCGCTCGAGACCCTGGCGATCGTGGCGTACAAGCAGCCGATCTCACGCGCCCAGGTGGCCAGCATCCGTGGCGTCGATCCCGATGGTGTGCTGCGCACCCTGCAGGCGCGTGGGTACATCACCGAGGTCGCCCGCGACAGCGGGCCCGGCCAGGCGATCCTGTTCGGCACCACGCCGTCGTTCCTGGAGAAGCTCGGCCTCGCTTCGCTCGCCGACCTCCCGCCGATCGCCGAGTTCGTGCCCGGCCCCGAGGTCGTCGAGGCGCTCGAACATGGCCTGCGGGTGGAGCCCACGATCCCTCGGGCGACCCCGGGCATCGCCGACGGCGCCCCGTGAGCAGGTCGTGACCGCTGGTCGACCGGGCGGCGGTCGCGGTGAGGGTCGTCAGGACTCGAACGACCGTGGCGGCCAGGCGCCGGAGCCGCCGTTGTGGGAGCAGTGGGCCGCCGCATCGGCCGCGTTGCCGCAAGGCGAGCGGCTGCAGAAGGTGTTGGCGACGCGGGGGTGGGGCAGCCGGCGCGTGTGCGAGGACCTGATCGCGGCAGGCCGAGTGACCGTCGATGGTGACGTCGCCGTGCTCGGCCGTCGAGTGGATCCTGATGTCGACCGGATCGAGGTGGACGGCGTCCCGATCGGCACGAAGCCGGGCCTCGTGTACTACCTGCTGAACAAGCCAGCGGGCGTGGTCACCACGGCCCACGATCCGCAAGGGCGTCGCACCGTGGTGCAGATCGTGCCCGACGAGCCGCGGGTGTATCCGGTGGGCCGCCTCGATGTGAACACCGAGGGCCTGTTGTTGCTCACCAACGACGGCGATCTCGCCCAACGCCTGACCCATCCCAGCCACGGTGTCGACAAGGAGTACCTGGCCGAAGTAGCCGGTGGCAACGTCGCGTTGGGCAAGGTGCGGGCCCTGCGCGACGGCCTGGAGTTGGACGACGGGATGACCGCGCCGGCCCAGGTGTCTCAGCCCTCGCCAGGCGTCTTGCGGATCACGATCCATGAAGGTCGCAACCGACAGGTGCGGCGGATGTGCGAAGCGATCGGGCATCCGGTTGAGCGCCTCATCAGGGTGCGCATCGGCACCCTGCAGGACCGCACCTTGAAGCCCGGCGAGTGGCGCGAACTCGACCAGCAAGAGCTCAAGGCCCTGATCGAGGCCGCTGGTGCGCGGGGCACGCCGGTAGATTCGTAGCCCGTGAACGAACCCGCCCCCCAGCAGCGCCGTGCCAGCATCACCGGTCTCGGTCTCATCGGGGGTTCGATCGGGCTCGCCCTCGCCGAGCGGGGTTGGCACGTCACCGGCGACGACGTCGACACGTCCCGCGTGGAGCGGGCGATGTCGATGGGGTGCATCCACGCCGCGGGGCTCGATCCTGCCGCCGAGATCACGATCGTCGCGACGCCGGTGTTGGCCGTGGTCGACCAGGTGAAGCGGGCACTTGCCGAGACGCGTGGAGTCGTGACCGACGTCGGCAGCGTGAAGAGCGGAATTGCGCTCGCGCTCGATGATCCTCGTTTCGTCGGTGGTCATCCGATGGCGGGCAGCGAACTCGACGGCCTCGACGGGGCGGACGGGACGATGTTCGAGGGTGCGATCTGGGTGCTCACGCCCACATCGTCGACTGCCGATCAGACGTTCTCAGCGGTCGCAGCCGTGGTGAACGAGCTCGGCGCCGAGGTGATCGCGTTACCGCCCGATCGTCACGACCAGGTGGTCGCGGTGATCAGCCACGTCCCTCATCTCACGGCAGCGACGCTCATGGGCCTTGCCAGTGGCCGGGCCGAGGAGCACGCCGCGCTCCTGCGCCTGGCTGCCGGGGGCTTTCGCGACATGACCCGGATCGCGTCGGGGAATCCGACCATCTGGCTCGACATCTGCGCCGAGAACCGAACTGCGATCCTCTCGGCGCTCGATGGTCTGATCGACGGATTGCACGAGATGCGCGAGGTGGTGTCCACCGACGACCGGGCGGGCTTGCACGGTCTCCTGCAGCGCGCACGCGACGCTCGGTCGAACCTGCCGAGCCGGGTGAACCAGCCCGAGGAGTTGGCCGAGATGCGCATCCCGATCCTCGACCGCGCCGGCGCTGCCGCCGAGATCTTCACGCTCGCCGCAGAGTTGGGCGTGAACATCGCCAACTTCGAAGTGGTGCACAGCCTCGAGGGCAACCGCGGCATCGCGGTCGTGCTCGTCGACGCCGAGCGGGCCGAGCTGTATCGCGGTGGGTTGATGGCACGCGGGTACCGGCCCGCGGTGCAGCGTCTCGGATGAGCTGGCCGGGGACCTCTCAGGATGCCGACGTGTATCGGGTGGCACCGGTGCGCGAGCCGCTGTCGGCAGTCGTGCACGTGCCGGGTTCGAAGAGCGTGGCCAATCGCGCCCTGATCTGCGCTGCGTTGGCAGACGGCACCTCGGAGCTCGACGGTGTGTCCCCGGGTGATGACACGGCGGCGATGCTCGACTGCGTGCAGTTGCTCGGCGTGAGCGTCGGGGCGACCGGTCGTCACGACCACGTCCTCGTGGCTGGCACCGGCGGGCGGTTTGCCCGTGGGCCGCTCACGTTGCCCACCCGACTCGCCGGCACGACATCGCGCTTCATCACTGCGCTGGCGGCCCTCGGCGCAGGCCCGTTCACGATCGACGGACTGCCGCCGCTGCGTCGCCGTGCGATGACGCCGCTGCACGATGCACTTGTTGCCCTTGGTGCTCAGGTGACGCCGGGAGAGCTGTGGGGGTACCTGCCCACGACCGTTGCCGGCCCGCTCGACGGGTCCGTCGGCCAGGTCGCCATCCGCGGCGACGTGAGCAGCCAGTACATCACTGCGTTGATGTTGATCGGTCCGTACCTGCCGGCGGGTCTGCGGATCCAGCTCACCACACCGCTGGTGTCACGCTCGTACCTCGGGATCACCGCTGCAGTGATGGCCTCGTTCGGTGTCGACGGTGTCGACGTGGGCGAAGATGTCGTGACGGTCCCTGCCGGCCGGTATCGGCCAATGCACTACACGGTGGAACCCGATGCCAGCTCGGCCAGCTACCCGCTTGCCGCCGCTGCGGTGGTCGGCGGCACCGTCCACGTGCCCGGATTGACGGACTCGTCGCTGCAGGGCGATGCTCGTTTCGCGCACGCCCTGGGGGACATGGGCTGCGACGTCGTGATCAACGAGCGTGGTACCACCGTCACACGTGAGGGGCCGCTGCGCGGCATCGACATCGACATGGTCGACCTGTCGGATCTCGTGCCGACGCTCGCCGCCGTCGCCCCGTTCGCCCACACGACGACGACCATTCGCGGGGTCGGCTTCATCAGGGGCAAGGAGAGCGATCGAATCGGTGACCTCTGTCGCGAACTGCGGGCAGCGGGTGTGCGCGCCACCGAGACCGATGACGGCCTCGTGATCGCTCCCGGCCATCCGCACGGCGCACGCCTCGGCACGCACCACGATCATCGTCTCGCGATGTCGTTCGCGCTGTTGGGCCTGGCGACCGATGGCATCGAGGTGGAGGACCCGGGCGTGGTGACCAAGAGCTGGCCCGAGTTCTGGCAGATGATCGAGGACCTGGCATGACCAGCAGCGGTACCGGCCCGATCGTGGCGGCGTTCGATGTCGACGGCACCCTCACCGTGCGCGACTGCGTGCGGCCGTTCCTCGAACGCCTCGGCGGCAAGACCGGGCTGCTCGTCGCAGTCGGCCGTCGCCCGGCCGCGACGTTGATTGCTGCTGCGCGGCGCGACCGTGACGGATTGAAGGACGTCGTGGTCGGCGGCGTCTTCCGTGGCCGTCGGATCGATGACGTCGACGCGGAGGGTCACAGCTTCGCGTCGTACGTGCAGACCCGGTTCCTGCGGACCGACGTGATGGCTCGTCTGCGCTGGCACCAGAAGATGGGCCATCGCACGGTGATGGTCTCCGCCTCGTTGCGGCCCTACCTGGAACCGTTGGCATCGGCACTCGGGATCGAACGCGCGCTGTGCACCGATGTCGAACACGATGGTGACCGCTACGGCACGCGTCTCGCAGGTGCGAACTGCCGGGCGGCGGAGAAGGCCGTTCGACTGCAGTCGTGGCTCGACGTCGAGGGCATTCGTCATGCAGAGATCTGGGCGTACGGAGACAGCCGTGGCGATCGTGAGATGCTCGAGATCGCTCACCATCCGGTGTGGGTGCGCGGCACTACCCTGCAAGCCGTGCCAGCGGAGACGACACGGTGACAGCGGCCGGCAGCACCGCGCAACCGAGCCTCATCCGAGCGCTCGTCAGGCAAGCCCGGCCGCGACAGTGGGCCAAGAACGTGCTCGTGTTCGCAGCACCCGGGGCGGCCGGGGTGCTCGACAACGGTGATTTCCTGGTGCCGACGCTGATCATGTTCGTGTCGTTCTGCTTGGTCGCGAGTGGCGGCTACTACTGGAACGACGTTCTTGACGCCGACAACGACCGCAACCATCCCACCAAGCGCAACCGGCCGATCGCGAGCGGAGCGATTCCAGTCGGCGTGGCGTGGGGGGTCGGAACGTCCCTGCTCGTCGGCGGCGTGGCGCTGGCCGCCGTCGCGAGCTGGAAGGCGTGCATCGCCGCCGCTGCGTATGTGGCGCTGACCGCCGGGTACAGCGCAGTGCTCAAGCACATCGCGGTCGTCGACCTCGTGACGGTGGCGGCGTTCTTCGTGTTGCGGGCGATTGGTGGCGCGGTGGCGGCCGACGTTCCGATGAGCACCTGGTTCCTGCTCACCACATCGTTCGCGTCGATGTTCATCGTGAGCGGAAAGCGTTTCGCCGAGTTGCGCGAGGTCGGCGACGATGCCCAAACCCGATCCACCCTCGACGCCTATTCGCTTGGCTACCTGCGCGATGTCGTGTCGATCAGCCTCGGCGCGGCGCTCGTGTCGTACTGCATCTGGGCGTTCGACACGAAAGAGATCGCTGGCACCACCTGGCCGTTCTACGAGCTGTCGATCGTGCCGATGGCGACGGCCCTGTTCCGCTACATGCTGATCCTCGAACAGGGCCATGGCGCTGCGCCGGAGGAGATCTTCATCGCTGACCGCACCCTGCAGGTGCTGGGCGTGGTGTGGGCCGTTGTGTTCGCGCTTGGCGTGTACGTGTCGTGAGCGTGAGTCGGTGAGTGTGAGTCGGTGAGTGTGAGTCGTGAGTGACGGGAGACGACCGTGGTGAAGCCGTTCGACGAGGTGCTGGCGTCGGTGGCCGACGTGGAGGGGTGGATGTCGCCCGACCAGGCTCGGCGCCTGTACGACGCGGCGCGCACCGCCGCGCCCGGGCAGCGGATCGTGGAGATCGGCAGCTTCCGCGGCCGGAGCACGATCGTGCTCGCCTCGGCTGCCGAACCCGGTGTCGAGTTGGTCGCGATCGATCCGCACGCCGGCAACGATCGCGGTCCGCAGGAGATCGAGGGCTTCGCCGCCGAGGCTCAGGACGATCACGCAGTGTTCAACCGCAACCTCGACGAGGCCGGTGTTGCCGACCGCGTCCACCACGTTCGAGCGTTCAGCGATGCGGCGCTGCTCGACGTGCCCGGCTCGGCCCAGGTGCTCTATGTCGACGGGGCGCACCGGTTCGCTCCGGCCCGTGCCGACATCCGCGACTGGGGCAACCGGGTGGAGCCGGGTGGCACGATGCTCATCCACGACTCGTTCTCCTCGGTGGGTGTCACGCTTGCGATCCTCCGTGAGCTGGTGTGGAGCTCTCAGTGGCGCTACGTGGGCCGGGCTCGGTCGATGACGGAGTTCCGCCGGGACCTGCCGCCCGGTCTCGCTGCGCGTGTGATGAACGCCGTTCGTCAGCTGGCCCAGTTGCCGTGGTTCGCGAAGAACCTGGCGGTCAAGGTGCTGATCAGCGCCAAGCTCGGCGGCCTGCTGCAGAAGGTGACCGGCCGCGAACCCGAATGGCCCTACTGACCGTCGGGTCGTGACGGCCACGCCTCTCGCTCGACGGCGACGTCCGGCTGCGACCCGCGCCGCGCAGCTAGCCTGAGCAGCGTGACACGAACTGCGTTGACCGGCTGGGGACGCACGAATCCGTCGGCCGGCGAGCTGGTCGAGCTGTTCCGGTCGGAGCTCCCGACGGCGCTCAAAGAGGTGGGCGATCGCGGCGCGCTCGTGCGTGGGCTCGGGCGTAGCTATGGCGATGCTGCGCAGAACGGCGGCGGTCTGGTGATCCGGTTGATGGGCAGCGCCACCGACGCCGTGCTCGACCGTGAATCTGGCACCGTCACGGTGTCGGCCGGCGCCAGCCTCGACGAGCTGCTGACGTACATCGTGCCGCGCGGGTTCTTCGTGCCGGTCACACCTGGCACGCGCTTCGTCACCATCGGCGGCGCGATCGCCAGCGACATCCACGGCAAGAACCACCACTTCGACGGCTCGTTCGGCAACCACGTCATGCGCATGTCGCTGCAGCTCGCAGACGGGTCGGTGGCGGAGATCAGCCCCGCACACGACCCGCAGCTGTTCTGGGCCACGATCGGTGGTATGGGCCTCACGGGCATCGTGCTCGATGCGACGATCCGACTGCTGCGCGTGGAGACGAGCCGCATGGCGGTCGACACACATCGTCTGGCTGATCTCGACAGCCTGATGGACGTCATGGCCGATGGCGACGACGACGCCCACCGCTACAGCGTTGCGTGGATCGACCTCGCCGCGAAGGGCAGCCAACTCGGCCGGAGCGTGCTGACCCGAGGTGATCATGCCCGCTTCGACCAACTGCCGGCCAAGCATCAGACGGATCCGCTGGCGTACGGCCCCGGTCAGCTCGTGTCGGTGCCGCCGGTGATCCCGCGGCCCGGCCTGCTCAACCACGTGACGGTCGCGGCCTTCAACGAGCTGTGGTTCCGCAAGGCACCGAAGCGCAGGATCGGTGGGATCGAGAGCATCAGCTCGTTCTTCCATCCCCTCGACATGGTCGGCCAGTGGCCCCGCTTCTACGGCAAGCCCGGTCTGGTGCAGTACCAGCTCGTCGTGCCGTTCGGGCAGGAGGACGCGATGCGCCGCATCGTGGAGCGAGTGTCGGCCAGCGGAGCGGCGAGCTTTCTCGCCGTGCTGAAGCGCTTCGGCGCTGGCAACGATGCACCGCTCAGCTTCCCGCAGGCCGGCTGGACGCTCGCACTCGACATGCCCGGTGGTGCCCGCGACCTCAGCAAGCTGCTCCACGCGCTCGACGACATGGTGCTCGACGCCGGTGGTCGGAACTACTTCGCCAAGGATGCGCACACCGTGCCCGAGACCATCCGCCGGGGCTACCCGCGGTTGGCCGAGTGGCAGGCCGTGCGCCGCCGAGTCGACCCGCTCGGCGTGTGGCAGAGCGACCTGGGTCGTCGCCTCCACCTCGCCGGCGACTGAACCCCTCGAACCCATCGCACCGCTCGACTGGAACCCTCATGAACAACGCATTCGGTGAACCGCAGAACATCGTCGTGCTCGGTGGCACGAGCGAGATCGGACTCGCGATCGCTCATCAGCTGCTGAGCCCGGTGACGAGGTCGGTCGTGCTCGCATGCCGCGACCTCGTCAGAGGCGAGCAGTGTGCCGCAGCCTTGCGATCCGAATCGGTGGCCGTGTCCGTCGTGCACTTCGACGCCGCCGACACGGCATCGCACGAGCGGGTGATCGGCGAGATCGTCGAGGCCCATGGCGACCTCGATGTGGTCGTGCTCGCCTTCGGCCAGCTCGGCAACGGCGAGGCCACCGGGTGCGACGTCGACGAGGCTGCCGCACTCGCCCATGTGAACTTCACCGGTGCGGTGTCAGCAAGCGTGGCCGTGGCCAACAAGCTCCGCAAGCAGGGCCACGGCACGCTGATCATCCTGAGCAGCGTGGCGGGTGAGCGGGTGCGCAAGGCGAACTTCGTGTACGGCGCCACCAAAGCCGGTCTCGACGGCTTCGCCCAGGGACTCGGCGACTCGCTCGAGGGCTCCGGTGCCAGCGTGCTCGTGGTGCGACCAGGCTTCGTGCACTCGGCGATGACCAAGGGGATGAAGGCGGCGCCCTTTGCGACAACGCCGGACAAGGTGGCACAGGTGACGGTGAAGGGCCTCCGCAGCGGCCGCCGCACCGTGTGGGCACCCGGCATCCTGCGCCTGGTGTTCAGTGCGCTGCGTCATGTGCCCGGCCCGATCTGGCGCAAGCTTCCCCTCGGCTGACCGACCGGAGGTCAGCCCCGCGTCCGAGCCCCACCTGACCGGTCCGAGTCCCATCTGCCGGTCCGAGTCCCACGAGGTCGAACCGAGTACCACGCGCCACCCCGGGGTGGCACCTGGCACTCGGATCACGAGTGGCGAGCGAGTCGCATGTCGGGGGGCACGCGCAGCGCCACCAGGATCACCAGGCCGCTGATCAGGGCCATGATCGCTGCTGCAAAGAAGGCGCGATGGAACTCAGTGACCGGCACCACATCGGCGTTGCCGATGATCGAGATCACGATGGCCACCCCGAGTCCGGCCCCGAGGTATCGCAACGAGCTGAGCATCGCGGTCGCCTGGCCCATCTGGTGTTCCGCAACGCTGCGGAGGGCGAGCGCAGTCGTCGGCGCATAGACGATGCCGAATCCGAGGTTGAAGAGCACGGCGCCGGGCAGGATGCCGGTCATGTAGTCGGGTGCCCCGTCCAGCCGGACGGATTGCCAGAGCATGCCCAGCGCCGGCAGCAGGGCGCCATAGGCGATCACCCGTC
Organism: uncultured Acidimicrobiaceae bacterium; assembly: GCA_963791635.1. Taxonomy (GTDB): domain Bacteria; phylum Actinomycetota; class Acidimicrobiia; order Acidimicrobiales; family Ilumatobacteraceae; genus VFMC01. Next base: position 1,073,439 of record CAWBTC010000005.1, on the reverse strand, counting down.
GGATGCCGATGCGTTCCGCCACCCGCCCGGCGATGAGGCCGGTGATCGACGCGACGATCGGGAACGGGGTGAGCGCGAGGCCGGCCTTCATCACCGAGTACTCCCAGTGCTGCACCATGAACAGCGGATACAGCAACCAACTCGCGGTGCCTGCTCCAGAGACGCCGATGTTGACGAGGTTGACCGCAGTGATGTTCGGTTCGCGCAACAGCCGCAGATCGAGCAACGGTTCGGGATGGGTGAGCGAACGGCGGGCGAACCACGGGAGCATGATCGCCGCCCCCGCCACGCAGCCGACGACCAATGGAGACGTGAGACCGAGGTGCGGTCCTTCGGTGATGGCGGCGGCCACCAACGCGACGCCCACCGTGCCGATCACCGAGCCGACCACGTCCAGCTGGCCGAGCGCAACGGTGGCGGGGCGACCCTCGGGCAACAGCCGTGTCGACAGCGCGAGCGCGGCGACCGTGAAGACCAGTGGCACCACGAACACCCACCGCCAGCCGAACTGCTCGGACACGATCGCTGAGAACGACGGGCCGATCGCTGCGCCCAACGTGCCGAGGCCGGTCCACGTTGCGATTGCGCTCGGTCGGCGTGAGGCGGGGAACTGTTCGAGCACCAGACTGAGTGACGCTGGACTGGCCAACGCGGCTCCCACGGCTTGGCCGAGGCGAGCGGCGACGAAGACCCATGCCGCCGGGGCGACCGCAACTGCGATCGATGCCACGCAGAAGACCGAGACGCCGGCGATGAACACCCGACGACGACCCACCCGGTCCGCGAGTCGCCCGCCGACGAGCATCAATGCAGCGAGGGCGATGCTGTAGCCGGTGATCCCCCACGAGAGCGCGGTGCGGCTGGACCCCTCGAACTCGGCCTCGATGGCAGGGAACACCACGTTGACAGCGGTCACCGCGATGCCGACCACCATCGAGGTGGCAGAGGTCAGCACCAGGGCCCACCACGCCCGTGACTCCACGTGCTCGCGCGCTCGTCGTGGGCTGGTGACCGACATCGTGCAACGACCGTAGCGAGACGCCCGGGCCACCCCTGGGTCGGACCCAAGTCGCGATGAGAGTCGCGATGAGAAGTCGCGATGAGAGAAGTCGCGATGGGAGAAGTCGCGATGGGAGATGAGCGTCTGTCCCGGACCGATGTCTCATCGGCCGGCCAGGGGAGCCCTTCGGAGGGCATCCGAGTGCCACGTGCCATCCCGGGGTGGCACGTGGCACTCGGTTCGACCTCGTGGGACTCGGGTGGGCAGCTGGGACTCGGGTGGGCAGGTGGGACTCGGGTGTGGTGTCGTCAAGCGTTCTCGGCGAGTTCGCGCTCCAGGCTGGCTCGTCGATCGGCGCCGATGCCGATCCCGGCGGGGCTGATCCCGTCGCCCTGTGCACACTTCTGGTACAGCAAGACGAGAGCGTTCTCGTAGTTGCCGACCAGGCAGAACCGGTCGGCGACGACCCGGTTGGGCACATCGCTGCCGAAGTTGCTCGACGCGTTCGGCTCGTACCACCCGGTCCAGAAGTTGGTGAGGATCAACCAGTCGGCCGACGCCACGTCGGCCGCGAGGCTCGACCCCTCGTCGTCGGCCAGGCCAGGATCCATTTCGATGAAGTACGTCGCCGGCACGAGCTCGGGGAACATGAAGTAGAAGACGACGTCGCTGTAGATCGTGCGGCTGAGATCGGCCGGACCCACCAGCAGACGTTCACCGGGTTCGCTCCGCCGGTCGAGGTCGTCGATCGCCGCTTGGCTCGCGGCCTGCAGCGGCACGTTGCCGAACCAGAAGTTGCGGTCGTCGCGGCTGACCTCGTAACCGCCCACTTTGTTGCCGATCGAGATGCGCGTGTACAGCAAATAGGTGCGGTACGTGTAGAAGGGCATCACCACGAGCATCGTGATGGCAACGACGGCGGCCACGACGGCATCGCGTCGGATCACGCCCAGCCTGGGTCGCACCATCCCGACCACCTCAGCCAGGAGCGCAGGTACCAGGGCGAACGACACACACGAGCCCCACGCGAGATGGGTGGAATCCGGGCGCTGCATGGCCTGGGGGAGCAGCCCCAACCCGAGCAGCGAAGCGCACGTCAGCGTCAGCCGTTGCGGGCTGTCGCCGTGCCGACGGCGAAGCCACGCCGTCACGGCGATGACGCCGAGAGCACACACGATCACGACCCAGAACCACAGCCACAGTTGATGGTTCGCGGCGAGCGCGGGAAGCTTCCACCACGGAGCGTCGGCGGGACCCTCGACGACGGCTTGGAGGGCACCGTCGACCTTTTCGAAGCTCGGCGGTTGCGGCAGCTCACGGCCCGGTCGGAGCTCCTTCACCGGCTCGGAGACCATTCCCCGCCAGGCGGCCGGGATGCCGGCAACCGCGAGGTGGATCCACATCGGAGCGAGCCCAACCAGGACACCGATCGATGCCGAGCGGAACGCCCTCGCCTTCCACCACATGAAGCCGTGGGCGATGCCCAGAGCGAGCACGAGGTCGGGACGGAAGCTGAGCGCGAAGCCGGCGAGCGCGCCCGACGCAGCGAGTGCGAGCCTCCGCTCGCGATCGGTGGCGTGCAGGGCCCGCACGCCGAACACCACGCTCCACAATGCAAGGGCGACGGCGCCCTCCCAGGCGAGTGCCGACAGTCCGATCGGCGTGAGCACGAGCAGGGTGACCGTGACCGCAGCGACCACCGCGAGGCGGTGGCCCCACGGGCGAGCAAGGGCGTAGATCGCGAAGATGATCCCGAGATGCTGCAACAGGCCGAAGCCGCGCTGGGCCTCGAGGGTGTAGCCGAACACCTGGTACCAGCCCATCAGCACGTGCAGCGCGCCTGGTCCGTAGAGGTGGAGGAAGTCGACGTTGGGCACGTCGCCGGCCAGCATCCGTTTCGGGAAGACGAGCATGAAGCCCTCTTCCATCGAGCTGCCGGTGCCCCGGTAGAGCCCGCGGAGGGGAATGACGACGACAGCCATGATCGCGGCGATGCTCAACCACGTTGCGCGAGACGGTCGCTGCCAGAGATGACCACCGAGCACATACGCCAGATGAGGATCGTCGATGAGATCCGCAGGTGGTTCGGTCAGGCCAGGCGCGCCGTCGACGGGCAGTTCATCGGGTTCGCGCACGCTGCGACATTACTGAGCAGGGGTAGCCTCGGCCCGCATGTCGGCGGCCCAGTCCTCATCGGAGAACTCGGACCTGCGCGAGCTCGACCGTCTCGCATCGGAGATGAGCGCCCGCGGTGTGCGACGCATCCATGTGCTGGCGTGGCGCGATCTCGACGACCCCGATGCCGGTGGCAGCGAGGTGCATGCCGATGAGTTCATGCGGCGCTGGGCCGCTTCCGGCCTCGAGATCACGCATCGGACGTCGTCGGCGATCGGCGTGCCGGTCGACTCGGTGCGCAACGGGTACCGAGTGATCCGCAAAGGCAGTCGGTACAGCGTGTTCCCGCGCACGATCCTCAGCGAGATCACTCGCCGGATGGGTCCCTACGACGCGCTGGTCGAGATCTGGAACGGTGTGCCCTGGTTCTCGCCCGTGTGGTGCCACAAGCCTCGGATCACCTTTCTCCATCACGTCCATGGACCGATGTGGGGCCAGATGCTGCCCGGGCCACTCGCCGGTTTCGGTCGGGTGCTCGAGGCGAGGCTCGCACCGCCGTTCTACCGGCGCACGCAGATGGTCACGCCGTCGGAAGCGACCAGGGAGGAGCTGCTCGAGCTCGGGTTCCGGCCCGAGCGTGTCCTGGCCGTGAACAACGGCGTCAGCGAGCAGTTCCAACCTGCTGCCGACCCGGTCGCTGCTCGTTCGCCCGAGCCGCTCGTGGTCGCCGTCGGTCGTCTGGCGCCGGTGAAACGCTTCGATGAACTGATCCGTGCCGCACTCATCGCCAAGCGCGACGTGCCCGCACTCCGCCTCGAGATCGTGGGCAGCGGTCCGATGCGCAACGAGCTCGACTCGCTCGTGCGTGCCGAGCAAGCAGGGGAGTGGATCACGTTCGTGGGTCAGTTGCCCCACGACGACCTCGTCGCCCGGTACCAGCGGGCATGGCTCGTATCCAGCGCATCATTGGCCGAGGGCTGGGGACTCACCCTCACCGAGGCGGCCGCGTGCGGAACTCCGAGCGTGGCGACCGACATCCGGGGTCACCGCAGCAGCGTGGTGGACGGGGTGACAGGATTGCTGGCACCGCTGGACGACCTCGGCGCCACCCTCGCGAAGGTGTTGACCGATCACGATCTGCGTCAGCACCTCGCTGGTGCTGCACTCGCTCGAGCCAAGACCCTCACCTGGGACGCAGCCGCGGTCGGCATTCTGCGCGCCCTGCACGCCCAGGTCCCCACCAACTGAGTTTCTGGTCGCGCTCCGGAGCGGTAGGTGCGTTGATTCGCGACCAGAAACCTGCGGGTTCAGCCGGGAATGGGGCTTGGTGAGATTCTGGTCGCGCTCCAGAGCGGGGGGTGCGGGGATTCGCGACCAGAAGCGTGCGGTTCGGGGTTTGGGGCTTGGTGAGATTCTGGTCGTGTTCCGGAGCGGTAGGTGCGGGGATTCGCGACCAGAAACCTGCGGGTTCAGCCGGGAAGGTGTTGCATGCCCCACTTGACCGCGCGGAGCGCGCCCTGTTTGGCGGTCGTGCGGTGGTGCGACGCGCCGACTTGCTCCGTGATCGCCCTGTTGTCGATGAACCAGTCATAGCTCGCAGCGAACATCTCCTCGTTCGAGAAGTGCGGCTGCCAGCCGAGAGCGTCGCGGGCGTGGTCGATGTCGAACCACAACGACTTCGAGTACATGATCCAGTGATACGGGGCGAATGGCGCGAGGTGGAGCCCTGCGGCCGCCTGCATCGCCAGCGACGTGGCCTTCGCCGGCAGCGAACGCACCTGCGACCCCGTGCCGGCGTGGCGGCACAGCGACTCCAACGACTCGCGCATCGTGCCGAAGCGGTCGGTGCCGGCGTTCACGATCATCGGGCCCTGACTGCCGGCGGTCAGCAGGCACACCTCGGCGAGGTCGTCGGCGTGAACGAACTGGTAGCGGTTCGAGCCGTCACCCAGCACCACGACGTCGGCGCCATCGGCGATCCAGTCGAACAGGATGCCGAAGATGCCGAGCCGGCCATGACCGAGGATGGTGCGTGGCCGAACGATGCTGACGTCGAGTCCGTGGGCGGCGGCGTCGAGGCAGGCCCACTCGGCGGCGAGCTTGGCGTGACCGTACGCCTCGACCGGCGAGGGAACGGTGGTCGGCAGGACCGGGTTCGATGCGGGGATGCCGAAGACCGCGCTCGACGACGTATGGACGACCTTGGCCACGCCGACGCGGCGTGAGTGCTCGAGCAACAGGCGGGTGCCGTCGACGTTGACCGTGCGCAGGAGATGGTCGTCCTTGGCGAGCGGCACCTGGGCGACGTTGTTGAACACGAGATCGACGCCTTCTACCGCGGCGGCGACGGTGTCGGAGTCGCGGATGTCTCCCTTCACGAGATCGACGTCGGCCGGTCGATCGTCGGCATCGTTGACGTCGAGGATCCGTACCTGGTGGCCGGCGGAACGAAGCCGTTGTACCAACAGGGACCCGAAGTAGCCGGAACCTCCCGTGACGAGTGATCGGGTCACAGCTCGATCCCTTGCGCCCTGCACCACTGAATGCTGTGCCGCATTCCCTCGTACAGCGCGATCTTCGGGTCGTAGCCGAGCTCTGCCTTCGACGCGCTGATGTCACAGGCGATGGTCTTGTCCATCTCGCCGAGCACGTGGAGCTGTTGCTGATACCGGCCGGTGCGCTGGATGAGCTTGTCGCCCAGTTCTGCGACGCGACCGGCGATCGCTGGCAGCTTCAGCCCTCCGTCTTTCACCGTGAAGCCCTCGTCGCGCAGTGCCCGCCCGACGGTCTCGACGATCTCGGTCACCACATACGGGCGCTCGTCGGCGATCCAGTAGCCCCTGCCCCTCGCTGCGGGGGTCAGCTCGGCTGCGAGGATGCCGTCGACCAGGTTGTCGATGTACACCATCGACCGTCGCTGTTGGCCGCCACCGATGATCGGGAACTTGCCCTGACGCACCATGCGGAAGAACGTGGTCTGGCGCGGCGGTTGGAACGGCCCGTAGAACCACGGCGGTCGCACGACCGTCGCGTCGAGCTCGCCGGACTCGACGGCGGCGAACACCACCTGCTCGCCCTCCATCTTGGAGCGGCCATAGCCGTAGTAGGGGTGGTACGGCTCGTCCTGGCGGAAGACGTCGGTCGGGTTCGAGTTGGTGCCGAACGGGCTGTTCGACGACACGTGCACCACACGGCGCACGTTCGCGGCGCACGCCGCAGCGATCACGTTGCGAGTGCCCGTGACGTTCACGTGGAACAGCTCGGCGACCTTCTTCGGATGGATGACACCAGCGGTGTGCACCACGTCCGCGTCGGTGCCGGCACCTGCGAACAGCCGGTCCACGACGGCTCGATCGCCGATGTCGCCGACCTCCACGGCGATCGAATCGCCCTGAGGGATCAGCGAACGCTCGTCGTTGGTGTGCACGAGGACACGCAGGTTCGTGCGGCCGTCTGCCATGAGACGGTGCACGAGCGCGCGGCCGAGCCATCCCGCTGCACCGGTCACCACCGTCACCGCCGGGGGTGCCCAACGTTCGCTCATCCGACTGCTCCGTTCTGGTTCGTCTTGTGCGTGCCCGGGTGCAGGTGCTGTTCTTCGATGAAGTGCCGGGTGTTGCGGATCGCGAACGCCATCACTGTCGCCTGCGGGTTCACTCCGGGGGCGGTGGGCAGCAACGAGGCGTCGTTCACCCACACCCTGTCGGCGCCATGCACCTTTCCGAACGAGTCGGCGCCGCACCGGTCGCGGTGCTCACCGAGTGGCACGGTGGAGCACAGATGCACGGTCATGACGCTGGCCTTGCTGACCGCGAAGCGTTCCTGCATGGTCGCGAGGTCGGTGCGACTGCGCACCACCGGCGCGCCGCGGAACGACGGGTACACCTCCGTCGCCCCGGCCTCGAGGGTGAGCAACGCCAGGCGTGCCAGACCGCTGCGCAACACCTCGCGGTCGCGATGGCTGAGCCGATAGGTCACGAGCGGGTCGCGGAGCTTCGGAAGCGCCTGCACCCAGCCGCGTCCCTCGCTCGTGATGGCCGCGTAGTAGATGCTCATCTTGCGCCAGTCCTCGATCGCAGGAGCGAAGGTCTTCCACTCGTCGGAGAGCGCCAGCGCCACCAATCCGGAGTGGCTGGCAGAGCCGCCGAAGCTGAGGTCTGGTGCGAACTCCTTCACCTGGTGCACCGGGACATCGTCGGGCACGTTCACCTCGTCCGCGAACTTCGCGGTGAGCTTCACCGTCGGGTGCACGGCGAGCGTGCGGCCGATGTGGGAACGCATGCCGGAGCGCTGGAGCAGCGCCGGGGTCTGGATCGCTCCGCCGCACACGAAGACGTGTGCCGCGGTGATCGCTCCTCCGGGCATGCGTCCGCTGCCATCGCGATACGTGACGTGCGCGGTGACGTTGAGACCGTTGCTGACGAGTTTGTCGACCCTGGTCTCCACGAGCATCCGTGCACCGGCGGCAAAGGCCCGCGGGAGATAGGTGCGGGTCATGCTCTGGCGCTTGCCGGTGACGGCGTCGCCGCCGGCTGGGTACTTCATCCAACGAGGGATCTCGCTGTGGCGCCAGTTGAGCGCAGCCGCACCTCGGCGGAGGATCTCACTCGCCGGTGTGGCGTTGCCCGGCACGGTGGTGACGTTGATCGCCTCCTCCACTTCATTCGCGATCGACTCGAGCTCGTCGATGTCGAGACCATCGATGCGGAAGTCGCGGCGCCAGCGCTCCACGACGTCGAGCGGCGGGCGGAAGTAGAGCCCGCTGTTCACCTCTGTGCCGCCACCGGCGCAACGTCCCTCCGTGTACGCGATCGACGGCAGACCGAGGGCGACGGTGACTCCGCCGGAGCGGTACTGGCGGTCCATCTGGTCGAGCGAGAACGGCGTGATCGTGTCCTGGTCGATCCACGGGCCCTCCTCGGCGATCAGCACGTCGAAGCCGGCCTCGGCCAGCAACGCCGCAGTGGTCGCGCCGCCAGCGCCGGAGCCGATCACGAGCACCTGGGCGCGGACATGGATCTGGGGCGCCTCGATCCCGCTCATGTCGCCGCCTGCCCGGCCCCGTTGGAGCCGGAGCCGGCGCTGGAGGTTCGGGAGTGTCGAGAGCCGGAGTGTCCGGAGCTGGAGCCGTCGGGGCGGGTATCGGGCCAGGTCTCGAAGATGTAGGCGTACCCGAGCGAACGAACGAGGCGCACGTACTCGCCGACCAGCGGCAGCGGTGTCCGGGCGAAGAAGCGCAGGATCGTCTCGCTGCCCGGCACGGCGAGCATCCCGCGGAACACACCGGCGATGACGATGACGCCGAAGCGCATCACGCTGGGCAGGCCGTCCACCCGACGGACGGTGAAGGCGATGGCCTGATCGCGACGCGAGGGATCGAGCGCCGGGAAGTCGAGCGCAAGGAGGCGAACGGCGAACGGGCCGACGAGGGGAGCAGACGGGACCGATCGCATGACCAGTTCCGAGCGTAGCGTTCCTGCACACAGCGTCCCCGGCTCTGTCGGGCCGGTGTCGCTACGATTCTGTCTCGTGCGTTGCGTCGTGGTGGTGCCTACATTCAACGAGAAGGAGAACATCCAGTCGTTCCTGTCTGCGGTGCGGAACGCTGTTCCTGCTGCCGACGTGCTGGTGGTCGACGACAACAGCCCGGACGGCACGGGCGCGTTGGCCGAGCAGGCCGCGTCGGAGCTCGGCCAGGTCAAGGTGCTGCACCGTCCCGGAAAGCAGGGCCTCGGGAGCGCCTATCGCAACGGATTCGCGGTCGCCCTCGACGAGGGGTACGACGTGATCGTGTCGATGGACGTCGACTTCTCCCACGACCCGACCGCGATCCCGAGTCTGCTGGCGGCGATCGAGGGTGGCGCGGATGCGGTGATCGGTTCGCGCTACGTGCCCGGTGGCGCGACCGCTGACTGGCCACTGCATCGCCGGCTGCTGTCACGGTGGGGCAACCGCTACACCGGCATGGTGCTCGGTCTGGGGGTGCGCGACGCCACGTCGGGCTTCCGGGCCTATCGGGTGGCGGCGATGCGTGACATCGAGCCCGCCAGCACGACGGCCGAGGGCTATGCGTTCCTCACCGAGCTCGTGCGCCGTCTCGTCGTGAAAGGCCACCCGGTGCGCGAGGTGCCGATCGTGTTCCGCGACCGCGAATTCGGCACGTCGAAGATGTCGTCGAGGATCATCCTCGAGTCGATGCTGCTCGTGACGCGATGGGGAGTCTCCGACATCGCCCACCGGCGCCGACCCAAGCCGTCGAGATGACACCTCCTGTGGGCGCTGGCAGAGGCCCGGGTGCGAGGACCGGCGCGTCAGGCCGACTCTGGGCGACGATCCTGGCGATGCCGGGCTACCGACTCAGGTTGGCCTTGGTGGCGTTGCTGGCAGTGCCGTTCGTGATCGCCGCACTGCGGTTGGTGAGCCGGGAGTACCACCCGGTGCTCGACCTTGCGATGACCGAGCTCCGAGTCCGCGACGTCGGCGGTGGTGACACCCCGCTCATCGGCCTCCCCGGTCGCATCGGTGTGTTCCCCGATCAGGGCAGTCATCCCGGGCCGCTGAGCTTCTACCTGTTGGCACCCACGTATCGACTCGCCGGTTCGACCGCGTGGGGACTGCTCGCTGGGATGATCGTCCTGAACCTGATCGCGATCGCACTGGCGCTGTGGTTGGCGCATCGACGTGGTGGCACACCGCTGACGATCGCCGTCGCCGGGATCATCGCCGTGCTGGTGCGGGGCTACGGATTGGATGTGGTGACCCAGCCGTGGAACCCGTATCTGCCGCTGTTGTTCTGGCTGGTGGTGCTGCTCGCCACGTGGGGCGTCCTGGAAGGTGACAAGCGGCTGCTCCTGCTGGTGACCGCCGTCGGGTCGCTCTGTGCCCAGACCCACCTGCCCTACCTCGGGCTGTGTCTCGGGATGGGGGCTCTGTGTGTTGCAGCGTTGGTGTGGCGGGCGTCGCGTCACCCGGTCCACCGCAACGACACCTACAGCGTGCTCGGCACGTCGGCGCTCCTGGGCGCGGTGCTGTGGGCGCCGCCGGTGTATGACCAGCTGACGAACGATCCCGGCAATCTGCGGATGATCGCCGACTACTTTCGGAACCCACCGGATGATCCGGTGGGCACGGGCGAGGGCGTCCAATTGCTGTTGCGCCATCTGAACGTGTTCCGCATCGGGACACGAGCGTTCGGCGCCGATGGCTACGTCACCAGGGCGGCGTTCGATCTCGAGGGCAGCGTGCTGCCCGGGTTGCTGGTGCTGCTCGTCTGGATCGCAGCGGCCGTGACGGCCTGGCGCCTGCGACACCGGCTGCTGATCACGCTCAACATCGTGATCGGCTGGGCCTTGCTGCTCGGTGCAGTCTCGATGAGCCGCATCTTCGGCAAGGTCTGGTACTACCTGACGCTGTGGGCGTGGACGACGACGACGCTGCTGACCGTGTCCGTGCTCTGGACGGTGGCGGTCGCGCTGCGGGGCCGGCTCGCCCCGACACGAGCCGCCAGATCCGACAGATCCGACAGATCCGACCGGCCCCGACTCGTGCTGGTCGGGGTGGCGGCCATCATCGGTGTGGGCTCCTACGCAGCGCTCACCGTCGAGGCGTTCGGGGCACAGGTCCCCGAGCAGCACCTCAGCGACACCTTGCGCGAGATCACCGGTCCGACGGCCGACGCGCTCGAGGACGGGCTCGGGGCGGCGGTCGGAAAGGACGGCACCTACGTGGTGACATGGAACGACGCTCGGTACTTCGGATCGCAGGGCTACGGCATCGTGAACGAGCTCGAGCGTCGCGGCTTCGAGGTCGGCGTGCCGCCCACGTGGCGAGTGCCTGTGACCATCCAACGGGTGGTGACGTTTGGCGACGCCGATGCCGAGGTTCGTCTTGCCACCGGCTTCTACATCGATGAAGTGCGGGCGGTGCCCGGTGCCGAGCTCGTGCTCGAGTACGACCCGCGCGACGACGAGGAGTTGGCCGAGTATGCCGAGATCGAGCGGGCCGTCACGACCCGGCTGGAAGCGGACGGCCTCGACGACCTCGTTGCGCTGCTGGAGACGAACCTGTTCGGCGTTCAGCTCGATCCCCGAGTGTCACCGGAACTGCAGGACCTGGTGAATCGACTGTTGGAGTTGGGCGCGCCGACGGCGGTGTTCGTGATGCCTGCAGGGGCCGATCAGTGAGCTCCGGCACCGACGACGTCGCCGGTGTCCCCGCTGGCCGCGTGGCGTGGGCGCTCGAACGGCTCGAGGTGATCGTCGTGGCGATCGCACTCGTGCCCGTGGCCTCTGCGATCGCCCGCCGCAGCGGCGCCCGTTGGATCCCGATCGGTGACAACGCGCTCATCGAGTTGCGCGCACGAGACGTGTTCAGCCTCGACCACTTCCCGCTCCTCGGTACCTGGTCATCGGCTTCGCTCAGCGCCGACAAGGACCTGAATCACCCCGGACCGCTGCTGTTCGACATCCTGGCGATCCCGGTGAAGCTGTTCGGTGGGTCGACCGGCGTGGCGTTGGGCGTCGGGCTGGTGAACATCGCTGCGATCGTCGGAGTCGCGGTCGTCGCCCACCGTGTCGGGGGTCGGGTGGCATGCCTTGCCGCGACACTCGTTGCGTCCCTGCTCGCCCACACGCTCGGCAGCGCCATGCTCACCGACCCTTGGAACCCGCATGTGCTGGTGCTGCCGGCGTTGTTCATGCTCGTGTGTGCATGGGCCGTCGCCGCCGGTGATCTGGCCGTGTTGCCGTGGCTGTTCGCCGTCGCCAGCCTGTGCGTGCAGACCCATCTCGGCTACGCCTACCTCGTTCCGGCGCTCGTGATCACGGCGTTGGCCGGCGTGGCGGCGGTGCATCGCCGTCGGTGGCGCATCGACCCGACCGTTCGTGCGGGCGACGCGCGACGCATGCGACGGGTCAGCGCGATCTCGATCGGCGTGTTGGTGGTGCTGTGGGCTCAGCCGTTGCTGGAGCAGCTGTTCGGTGAGGGCCAGGGCAACCTCGCCCGCATCGTCACCAGCACCGGTGGGGACGAACCGACGATCGGTGCTCGCACCGCGGTGCGCATCGCGGGTGGCCTGCTCGCGGTGCCGCCGTGGTGGGATCGTGATTCGTTCGTCGATGCCGTTCCGTACACGCCATACGACCCCGACGGGGTGACGCTGACCCCGATCGGCCTGCGCGGAGTCGGCCTTGCGCTCGTCGGACTCGTCCTGCTGTTGGTGCTGTTGAGTCTGGGGGCGTGGTCGTCGTGGCGACGTCGTGATCGTGCGTCGGTGATGATCGCCGTCGTCGCAGCGATCGTCGTCGTCGTGGCACTTGCCTCGCTGACGATCATGCCGATCGGTCCGCTCGGTCTCACCCCGCACCAGATGCGCTGGCTGTGGTCGATCGGGGCGTTCTCGATGTTGGCCCTGCTCGTACCCGCAGCGGCAGCCCTCGGCAACCGCCACGTCCCACGCATCGCACCTCTGCTCGCCGCGATCGCGGTGACGGTGTCGCTGCTGAACGTGCCTGCCTTCGCACAACCTGCTGGGCCGGACACGTTCGCCGAGTCCATTCCGGTGGCTCGCGCCATCTCAGACCAGCTGCGCGACTACCGCTCCGACGAGTCGGTGGTGCTCGATGCGTCGACGCTGCGATACCTCGAGCCCTACTCGGCCGTCGTGATGTCGGCACTGCAACGAGCCGGCGTCGACCTGCGGGTGACCGAGGAGGGGCTCGTCCGCCAGCTCGGCACTGCGCGGCGAGCCGATGGTGACGAACCGCTGACGGTGTACCTGCTCGAGGGTCGTGCAGCATTGATCGTGCCCGCCGGCAGCGAGCGGATCGCGTTCACCTCGCCGCTCGACCAAGCCGAGATCGATCAGCTGCTGGCGGGGGAGCAGGCCATGATCGACGAGGTAGCGGCTTTCGGCATCGTCCTCACTCCGGAAGGTGAGCGACGTGCCGAAGAGGGAGCCTTCGGGCTGACGTCCGAACAGATCGTTGACTCGAGTTTCGATCCGGCCACGTTCGTCGGCAACGGGCTGGCAGCCGAGTTGGTGGCGGCTGGCGCCCTCCAGCTCGACCCGGCCGTAGCAGAGCTGTTCGAGACCACCAGCGCACTGCGGCGTCAGGTCGGCACGACCACGGTCGCCGTGCTGATCCGGCCCTCCTGAGCCGAACCGCCTGGTGGGCGCTCTCCGCCGCTACGTGCGGGTGAGGACCGTGGTTCCCTGCTCCTCGGCCGGCGGGGCGGCGAACACCCAGGCGCGCAGGAGGGCGAATCGGCCGATGGCCACCAGTGCCCAGGCAGCGATCAGGACGAGTGACTGGGCGAGCAGCCCGCCGCCCACCGAGAGAGTGATCGCCAACAGCCCGCTCGACACAGCGAGTGAGGTCGACAGCATCGTTGCCGCCGCCAGGTAGTCGCGGCCGCGATCGACTCGACTGCGATGGCCGAACGTGAACCGCCGGTTCGCCCAGGCGTTGGCCAGTGCGGTGGCAGCGATGGCGATGACGTTCGCCCACACCGGATGCAGGTGTTGTTGGAGGAACAGGAACAGCAGCAGCGAAATGCTCGTGCTGACGATGCCGACTGCCACGAAGCCGACGATCTGGCGCCCGAAGTCCTCGGTCAGCGGGGCTCGTCGCAATGGCCCGAGCTCCACCCGGCCGCCGCCGCGAACGAAGCTCTTCGCCAATCGCCAGACACCCTTGAGATCGTCGGTCGCCGTGCGTCGCACGTTCACCCGGCTGTCGGGATCGTCCACCCAATCGACCGGAACCTCGTGCACGCGTAGGCCGTTGTGCTCGGCGAGCAACAGCAGTTCGGTGTCGAAGAACCACCCGTTGTCCTCCACGACGGGGATCAGATGCCGAGCGATGTCGGTCCGCACCGCCTTGAAGCCGCACTGGGCGTCTCGGAAGCGAACGGCGAAGACCGTGCGCAGGATCACGTTGTACGTACGCGAGATGATCTCCCGACGAGGGCCTCTCGCCACGGATGCGCCAGGCGCCATTCTCGACCCGATCGCCACGTCGCTGTGGCCGGTGATCAGCGGCGCCACGAGGGGCAACAGGGCGTCGAGGCCCGTCGACAAATCGACGTCCATGTACGCGCACACCTGCGCCTCACTGCTGCTCCACGCTTCACGCAGCGCGAGACCTCGTCCCTTGCGGTCGAGGTGGAGCACATGGACGCCGGGGAACTGCTCCGTGCAGTGTCGGGCGACCTCGAGGGTGGCGTCGGTGCTCGCGTTGTCGACGATCGTGATCCGCCAGCTGAACGGGAAGTGCTCGCTGAGGTAGGCGTGGAGCGTGGCGATGCTCGATTGCAGCACGTGCGCCTCGTTGTAGACGGGCACGGCGACGTCGAGCACGATCGGGGCGACGCGAGCTTCGTTCGCCGGTCCGTCCGTCAGGTCGATCGAGGGTTCCATGCTGCCCGCGAGACAATACTCACGACAGCATGGCCAGCGCGAGACCGCTCGCTGCCGCCGATGTCGCCAACCACGCGGCGACCACCCGTCGTGCCGGCGCGTCGATCGTTCGCAACGGTTGTTCCACCAACCGGTGGAGCACGAGTGCGAGCACGAACGCGACGGCCAACTTGACCAACACGAGTGACACTCCGTCGATACCTGTGCGATCTCGGCTGAGGACGAGGAACACGGGCCAGTGCACGAGGTACAGCGAGTAGCTCCAGCGCCCGAGCGACACCAGCGGGGGAGCAGCGAGTGCGGCGTGCACCCGCCCGTGTGCCAACACCGCAGCGACGACCGTCGCCGAGATGAGCGCGACGACGACGTGCCCGCCTCTGAGGAGCCAGGGCGCCGTGCCCGCAGCGACGAACAGCGTCACGAGACCGGCGAGAGCCGCGAAGCCGACCACATCGGCGACCGTGGCGCGCGCGACGAGCCGATCGCGGCGACTGCCCACGGCGATCGCGAGGAGGCACCCGACCGCGAGTTCGGCGGCGCGGACATCGGTGCCGAACTCGAGTCGCGGCGACCAGTCCGACACGGCGCTCGCGAGCACGATCGACACCACCACGGTGATGCCGGCGCCGATCGCGATCGTTCGCACCGGTCTGGCAGTACGAGCAGCCAGCCACACCCCGATCGCGAGCAGCACGTAGAACTGCTCCTCCACCGCCAGCGACCATGTGGGGCCCAGAGGTCCGACGATCGTCTGCAGCAAGTTGGCCTCTCCGCCGGCGATCACGTGCCAGTTGGTCACGCTCCAGATCGCGGCCAGCGCGTCGGAGGAACGCAGGTCGAACCAGCTCGTGGCGGACAGGAGTACCACCGCCAGCACCACCGTCAGCGACGCAGGCACGAGGCGACGGATGCGCCTGGTCCAGAACCGCCGCAGATCGATGCGTCCCGACTGCTCATGCTCGGTGACGAGCAGGGTGGTGATCAAGAACCCGCTGAGCGTGAAGAACACCGACACACCGAGGTTGCCGCCACGGAACCACCCGCCGAGCGACGAGGTGGCGGATGCGTGGAAGAGCAGCACGCCGAGGATCGAGATGGCCCGCAACCCATCGATCCCCGGCTCGTAGGCGATCGTTCGACTCGGCGGTGCCGAGCGCGCGTGCCGCTGCTCCTGCACGAGCTCCCCGCCGTCGTTCACGGGCGCCGACGCTACCTGTCCCGCACCGCGTGGCCGTGACGCCGGCCCGGTGATCGTGAGCGTCAGCCGAGCGCCACGCAGGCACCGGCCGGTGTGTCGTAGCGCCGGCTCGTCGACCAGTCGCCGGCGCCCCACACGTCGGCAGGTTGGAGGGCCACACCGTCGAACCGGGACGCGAGGTCGGCCGTGAGCCATACGGCGAAACGAGCGGCGCCTTGAGGGCAGACGTGCACGCCGTCGGGTTTGCGATCGGGGGCACCGTCGCCATCGATGTCGAACGCCATCGTCGGACCCCAGGCGACGAGGGTGTCCACGAGGTGCACGTGGCCCTCGCCGCCGGCCACGAGCTCGTTGACGACCTCGATCTGACGTGCCAGCCCGGGATCGACGAGATCGTCTCGTATCGGCGGAGGGGTGAGCACCACCAGCTCGGCGTCGCGGGCGCGCACCTGGTCGCGGAACCATCCGAGTGAGATCCGGAGCTGGTCGATGTCGGCGGGGGAATCCCAGTACGAGAGCTGCACGACCACGGTGTCGAAGGTCTGCGCATCGAACATCTTCGAATAGACCTCGACCGGATCCACGCCACCCCCTGGGGTGAGCCGCAACCCGTCGCCGGTGCCGTCGATCCACGTCACCCCGGACGCGCCGAAGGCTGGGATGAGGGCCGGAGCGAGGTCGGCAGCAACCGAGTCGCCCACCCACAACACCCGCGACACGACGTGTCGGGGCAGCGTGGGGGGCGCGGGCGTTGCGGCGGATGCGGTCGCCGGGAACGGGGCGATCGCCTCGGCGGCACCGATCGGCGGGGCAAGGCCGGTTGCCGCGCCGGCGCCGGTGATGACCGCGCGGCCGAGCAGTGGGCGCTCGACCTGGTTCTCGTCGGCACCTGCAGCTGCTGAGTCGAACGTGCTCCGGGCGGGCCCGTCGGAGACGACGTTGACCTGTGGGGAGGCGAGAGCGTCGGCCTCATCGACCGGTCTGGGTGCAGCGGTGACGACAGGAGCTGCAACCGAAGCGAGCTCGAAGTCGGCCACGTGCCCGCGACCCGACGGCGACGCGATGGCGATCGCGGTCGCGATCGCGGTGACGGTGACCGTGGCCCACATCGCCCGGTTGCCGACGGCCCATCCGACGCGGCGCCGCACCGGATGCTCCAGCAGGTGGAACGAGGCCTCGGCGAGGCCGAGGGACAGCGCGATCATGGCCATGTCGCGCGCGGGTGCAGGAAGGTCGTTCCAGCGCGGTTCGGCCAGCACGATCACCGGCCAGTGCCACAGGTAGATGCCGTAGGAGCGCTGGCCGAGCCAGGTGAGCCAGGGTCGATCGAGCCACCGGGCGGCACGTCCGCCGGTACCGCTCGTGACGGCAATGATGCCCACCAGGAACGCAGCGAGTACCGAATGCACCACCAAGCCGCCGCTGAGCAGCAGGTCGAGGTGATCGCCACCGATCAGCCACGATCCGCCGA
Source organism: uncultured Acidimicrobiaceae bacterium (assembly GCA_963791635.1). Classification (GTDB taxonomy): domain Bacteria; phylum Actinomycetota; class Acidimicrobiia; order Acidimicrobiales; family Ilumatobacteraceae; genus VFMC01. The sequence goes on along the minus strand of CAWBTC010000005.1, from coordinate 1,056,236 downwards.
GGAGCGCAGCGATCATCAGGGCGACGACCTCGACGCGAGCCGATCTCCAGATGATGGCCGCCCGAAACACCCGGTGCAGGGGGTTGAGGGCGACGAGCGCTCCGATCAGGAGGGCTGCCGCACGGGTGTCGGTGCCCAGGTACACGCGATTCGGTGAGCTTGCGTCGTACAACACGACCATCGCCACGACCGAGGCCACGAAGCCGATCGCGGCAAGGCGCGCGAGCCGCCGCTCCCCGTCGTGGCCACGAAGTGCCCACCAGGCAACCACCGGCCAGACGACGTAGAACTGCTCCTCGATCGCCAGGCTCCACAGGTGCGTGAACACCGAAGCGTCGGTGGCCGAGGCCCAGTAGTCGCGGGCTGCCGACACCAGGTGCCAGTTTGCGAGGTACGGGATCGCCCATCGCGAGTCACCCCGTGCGCCGGCCTGCTCGGCCGGTGTGCCGAACACCGTGCACCAGGCGAGCACGCCTGCGATCAGAACCATCACCGCTGGCAGCAATCGTCGGAAGCGCCGGCTCCAGAACGCCAGCAGGTCGATCCTCCCGCGTGTGCGGTGCTCACGAACGAGCAGCGTGGTGATCAAGAAACCCGAGAGCGCGAAGAAGAGGTCGACGCCGAGGAAGCCGCCCGAGATCCATCCGAGGTGGTACGCCACCACGCCTGCGACCGCGATGCCGCGAAGTCCGTCGAGGGCAGGCCAATGCATCCCGTCCGCCCGATCGGTGCTGCCGGACCCAACTCGCTCCATCCGCACGGTGTCGTCGACTGCCGACGCGGTGGGACGCGAGCCGGCCACCAGGTGCCGCGTGCGATTGTGCGCCGGTCGATCGAGCGCCAGCAGGTCGTCTGACATCGGGTGGAGGTTCTCCAGAGAACTCTGGTCGAGCTCTGGCCGAGCTCTCGGTGAGCACGTGTCGAGCACTTGTCGTCGGTGCGTGGTCTGGGCACCGGCGACCGACGATACTTCCGTGAGCATGCAGGCAGTCGAGACCGAACCCGAACCGGAGCCCCGGCATCCTGATCCGCTCCAGGGATTCCGGCGGAATCTGCTGGTGATCACCACGGTCGGGGCGATCTGGCGACTCGGCCTGCTCGTGGTGGACAAGTGGCGCCAGCCGCTGCTGCTCAACGACTCGCTGTACTACTCGGCACAGGCGCGGCAACTGGCGGATGGCGTGTGGTTCCGCGAGATCTTCGTCGATCAGCCAGGTGCCGAGCACGGGCCGCTCACCTCGGTGCTGTTGGCGCCTGTGAGCTGGGTCGACGATCCGGTGCCCTGGCAACGCCTGCTGACCGTGTTGTGCGGCATCGCCACGATCGTGGTGATCGGGCTGCTCGCTCGTCGTCTCGGCGGCGACCGGGTGGGCCTCGTGGCGGCAGCGATCGCGGCTGCGTACCCCAACCTGTGGATGAACGACGGGCTGGTGATGTCGGAGAGCGTGAGCGTGTTGTTGGTGTGCCTCACGCTGTGGGCTGCGCACCGCCTGGTCGTCATGGCATCCGTCGGGCCGGCGGTGCTCGCCGGCGTCCTGGCCGGCCTCGGCGCACTTGCTCGCAGTGAGCTCGCGGTGCTCTCGCCTGCGATCGTGGTCCTCCTGCTCGTGCAGGTGTGGGGCACCCGCGACCGAGATCAGCGCTGGGCTCGCGCCCTCACCACCCCGGTGATCGTGGGCCTTGCCTCCGTGGTGACGGTGTCGCCGTGGGTGCTGTTCAACATGGCGAGGTTCGACGAGACCGTCACCCTCACCACCAACGACGGCACCACGTTGCTCGGCAGCTATTGCGACGCGTCGTTCACCGGCCCGAACATCGGTGGGTGGTCGTTGCCGTGCGTCGTGGCCGACCCGGACTACGCGATGGACGAGGAGCCGAGCGCGCGGTCGGCCCGCCAGCGCGATCTCGCCATCGACTACGCCAAGGACCACGCCGGAGACCTCCCGAGGGTCGTTGCTGCGCGCATCGGCCGAACCCTCGACCTGTACGGCCTCGACAGCCTGGTTGCCCAGGACGTCGGAGAGGAGCGCTTTCGCTGGGCGTCGTGGGCCGGAATCGTGACGTGGTGGGCGCTCGCGCTGTTGGCGATCCGCGGCGGGGCGGTCCTGTGGCGGCGCTCAGCCGGCGCCCGATGGCCCGTCTGGCTCCTGCTCTGCCCGGTGGCGTCGGTGACGGTCACCACGGTCGTGTTCTACGGCGGCCACCGGATCCGGTCGTCGATGGAGGCAACGGTGGTGGTGCTCGCCGCGATCGCCGTCGTCGAGCTCCTCGCTCGCCGGAGCGATCACCGACAGGGGTGGCCGGCGGACGATCCGACCGTCGAGGGCTCGTGACTCAGCAGCGGACGATCGCCTATCAACCGGCGCTCGACGGGGTCCGTGCGGTTGCGGTCGCGCTCGTGCTCGTCTTCCACGGTGGGTTCACGTGGATGAGCGGTGGCTACGTGGGTGTGTCGGTGTTCTTCACGCTCTCGGGCTACCTCATCACTTCGCTGCTGCTGGTGGAGCACCAGCGGTCCGGCACGATTCGTCTCGGCACGTTCTATGGACGGCGGATGAAGCGGCTGTTGCCGGCCGGTCTGCTGTGCCTCGCCGTGGTGGCGATCGCTGGCGCGGCGGGGGCGTTCGACGAGTTCAGGTCGCTGCGCCGGGATCTGCTCGGTGCACTGCTCCAGATGGCCAACTGGGTGAAGCTGTGGGGTGGCGCCAGCTACGACGACCTCACGAACGCCACGCTCGGTCGCGTTGGTCCCCTCGAGCACTACTGGTCGCTCGCGATCGAGGAGCAGTTCTACTGGTTGTGGCCACTCGCGATCATCGGTCTGTTCCGATGGGTGACCACGCCAGTGGCAGTGGTGCGTTGGATCGTGGTGATCGCTGCGGCCGCCGTGCTCGCTGCGCCGATGATCGCTGCGGTCTGGGGGGCCGACGCGGCCTACTGGGCGACGCCTGCGCGAGTCGGTGAGATCCTCGTCGGGGCCGCCCTGGCCGCAGTGTTCCACCTGCGCGGCACGTGGGGGCTGTGGTCGCGGTGGCTCGCACCTGCGGGGATGGCCGCGGTGCTGTGGGCAGCGTTCACCTGGCCGGCCGGGAGCGGGCCGGCATACGAGGGTTGGTTTCCGGTGTTCGCGCTGGGGAGCGTGGCCGTCGTGGCGGGGCTGCAGCACCCGTCGCCGATGCGCACGGCGCTGTCGTGGCGGCCGGTGGTGTGGGTCGGCACGATCAGCTACGGGCTGTATCTGTACCACTGGCCGATCTTCGCAGTGGTCACCGAGGACCGAGTGCGTGTCGACGGCGTGGTGCTGTTCGCCGTTCGTCTCGCGTTCACGGCCCTTGTATCGACCCTGTCGGCTCGATGGTTGGAGCAGCCGGTTCGCCGGTGGGATCCGCAGTGGAGCCGTCCGTTGCTCGGTGGCGCCATTGCCACGTCAGCGGTCGCCCTGCTCGTCGTGATCGGTGTGCAGCCGGTCGCGTCTGCGCCCGTCGCGGATCCGCGGCAGCTGGCCGAGGCCACGATCGCACCGGTCGATGGCACCCTTGCCCCATTGGAGACGATCTCGCCGACCACCCTCGAGGTCGTGACCGCAGCGTCGACCACCGAGCCGGACGAGCCGGACGAGCCGGACGAGCCGGACATGGAGCCGGTGGACGGGTGGTGTCGTCCGCTGTGCCGCTGCCGGTGTCGGTTCCGTCGGTGAGCCGCCCGGTGCGCATTCTCGTGCTCGGCGATTCCACTGCTCAGTACACCGCGGCTGGCCTCGCCGCATGGGCGCTCGACCATCCCGAGACGGCGCAGGTGACCGACGCGTCGGTCGCGGGTTGCGGGTTCCTGCGGAGCGGCACGGTTCCGACCGACGGTGCGATCGACTTCGAAGGGCAGTGCGATGAACTGCTCGACGAACGCCTTCCTCGCCTGCTGGCCGACCTCCAACCCGACGTGGTGATGTTGATGGTGACGATGCGCGACGTCGAGGACCGGGAGTGGAGCGCCGACGAAGGCGTGATCAGCCCGTTCGACCGGCGATTCGGCGATCGATTGCTCGTCGACTACTCGGCGATGGCGGACCGGCTCGCTGCGGCCGGGGTGCGCAGGATCGCCTGGGTGCTCCCGCCGCACCCGATCGCCCCGTTCCAGGGCGAGCAGGTGAAGATGCTCGATCCTGCTCGCTACGAGGTGCAGTTCCGGGTGATCGGCGAGGTCGCCACGACGACAGGTGATCTGGTGGAGGTGCTCGACCTGCGAGCCTGGCTCGACGCGATGGGAGGCACCTCGGACGGTCGGTTGCGGCCGGACGGTCTGCACTGGAGCGAGGACGCCGGTTACTGGGTGGCCGAGGAGTACCTCGCCGGGTCGCTCGTCGCAGCAGCGCTCAGCTGATCTCTGCACGATCGGCGCCAGAAGATGCGGGTCCTGTGCCGTCATGACCACCCTCGACACCCGGTTCGACACCCGGTTCGACTTCATGCTCGACACCCGGTTCGACATCATGTTCGAACAACGTGCCCGCGAGCAGCAACACAACGACGAACACACCGGCTCGATGGAGGTCATCGAAGTTGCCCGGCCACGACGCGTCCGGGAAGAACCGCTCACGCCGCTGTCGCCATGCCACCAGCAGGCCGAGGGCTCCGGCGGCGACCGCGGCAGCAAGCGCTGCCGGCCGCGTTCGGCGCGTGAGCACCATCACCGCCGCGGGGATGATGCAGACGATGCCCCACGTGGGCGCGATCACGATCGCCCCGGCGATCACGAGGACTGCTGCAGCCGCAGCGACGTGGGGTCCGCGTTCCACCGCGAACGAGACACCGGCCACGGGTGGCACCACCGGCAGGTCGCGTGCGCGCACCTTGCGATCCGCGACGACGAGCACGACGCAGCCGAGCACACCGGCGAGCGCGATCAGCAGGGCGATGTTGAGGCGGGCCTGTGGCGTCCAGTTCATCGAGACCGTGCGCGCAGTGTCGCCGGCCGGCAACCACCAGCCGTTGAAGCCTCCGGCCACCTGCGCGGGTGCACCGATCGACTCGCCGTCAACGGTTGCCTCCCACGCATCGTTGTAGCCCTCGCCCAGCACGACCCAGCAGCCATCGGGGCACGAGTCGACGATGACGGTGCGCGTCGTGCGGGTGCGCTCCACGTCGAGCACCGGCGCCATCACGCCAGCAGGCCGAGCGACACCGGATCGCAGTGTGATCCGATCGACGTCGATGCCGGTCGTTCGACCGGCAGTGGTGGTGATCCCGTGTTCGGCTGCACTCAACTCGAGATCGCCCCCAGCGAGCTCGCAGAACCCGACGTCGACGGCTGCACCCGCTGCGAGCGACGCCATCTGTTCGCCGGTGATCGCCACTCCCACCGGGGTGCCGTCCACCTGCACGAGGTCGGTTCGACAAGGGTCGAGATCGGCGACGGGGGCCGGCACGAGGGTGAGGCCACCCAGCTCGCTGATCGCCGCTGGCAGTTCCACCTGCTCGGCCCACCTGCGATCGGTGGTGGTGCGTGACTCGACGCCGACGATGGTGAACGTCGTGGTGCCCGCAGGGAGGGGAGCGGGCAGCGTGATCGTGCTGGTCCCGCTCGCGTCAGGCGCCGGCACGTCGACGACCGACATGCCGCCGACGGTGTCGATCATCAGCTGGTTGATCGTGCTGTGGCGACCATCGATCGGCTGGACGATCGTGAGCGGTCCTGGCTCGGTTTCGGTGATCTCGACGGTCATCGCCGAGCCGACGGCCTGCCCGAACGGTGTGGTCCAGGCGGTCGTCGCATCGCCGTCGACGGCGGCGACGGCCCTGGCTTCGGGAACACCTGTGAGGCGGCGGTTCGACGACGCCTGAGGCAAGAGTCCGGGTGCGCCAGGTGACGCTGCGACCAGCGCATCGATGAGTGGATCAGCTGCTCGGTCGTTGCGGCGAAGTGTGATCGCCGCGTCGAAGGTGCGCGCCACAGGCAGGGTGAAGGTGCGGCTCATGCCCGGTTCGGGGTCGCTGCGCCAGCGATTGGTCGCACGCACACGATCGCGCGTGAGCACGATCGCCACCGGTCGTTCGCTGCTCAGTGCGTCGAGCGAGCGCGTCGGCAGACGCACGGTCTCCGCAGCGACGGGGCCGAGCTCGGCGAAACCGACGGCGCTCGGGCCAGAGTCGGGCCCACCATCGACCACACCATCGGACAACGTCTCGACGCGGGTGATCGTGATCGTCACCGGCACGTCGGGCGTGACGGCGACGAGCTGGCCCATCGGCACCATCGATCGCTCGTCGAGGTCGACCAGCAGCCCATCGTCCTCGCCTGCCTCGATGCGAACCTGGGCGATGAAACGGTTCACCGTCGGCTCCTGCTGCTGGACGAGGGTGAGCGTCCCATCGGAGGTGTTCAGCTCGATCTGCTCGCCGACCGGGTCGAAGCGGTCAGCGACCCGCCACGCGGTGGTGAGATCGCCGTCCACGGCCATCGCTGGACGATCTTCGGGACGGAACGCGAACGGCTCGCCGTACCCGCTCGCTCGCACCTCGAGGCCGCCGTCGAGCACGGCGATCGTCTGCTCAGCTGCGTCCTCGTCGTCGAACACTGCGAGGCGCTGGTCGGCGACATCCTCGGTGAGCGCGTCGCGGCATCTCGCCTCCGGTTTCGGTCAGCCCGCTCACGTCCTGCGAGCCTCGCCACTGGTAGGCGCGGTCGCGGTTGGAGTCGGTGACGATCAGCAACGAGTCGTCGGGGACGGCCTCGTCCGCGAGCCCGCCTTCTGCCAGCCCGCTTTCTGCCAGCCCGCTTTCTGCCAGCGCGGCGAGGTCGGCCGCATAGATGATCGCCTCGCTGCCATCGAGCAGGCCCGCGGCGGCCGCATCGACGATGCCGTCGCCGCTGCCGGCGAGCACGACGGTCCGGGTCGCGACTCGGACGATGGGCTGTGGATCGTCGACAGGTACCAACTCCACCGGTGCGACGGGCGTGGCGATCGACGGCTGCGTGAGCTCCTGCTCGTCGAGCATCGCGATGTCGGGGGCGTTCACCGCTGGGGTTCCGTAGGGCACGGGGGCACCGAGACCGGCCGGCTGCGAACCGAACAGCGCGGAGACGAGTTCGGGACGCGGCGTGCGGAAGCGGTCGAACGCAAGGTCGTTGGCCACCCAGATCGTGTCGACACCGAGGAAGCGGGCGATGGGTGCGATCGCGTCGACATCGACCGTGCCCGTCTGGAACCGGTTGTCGAGCGCATACAGAAGATCCATTGCGCCCGGGCTGCCGAGCGGCAAGAGGTCGCGTGTCACGAGCGGTTTGTCGGTGAGTCCCGGCAGCGGCGGGTCGACGGTGTAGCCCCACCGGAACGCCCCGAACTCCGAGCCCGGCAGCTGCAGTACGCGGTACTCCGCCGAGCCGGCATCGAGAGCGGCGACCGCGTCGTCCCATGCGGCAGGCACGTCCTGGTCGCGTTCGAGCGCAGGGTCCACGTAACCACCGCTGGTGGCCGCTGGGATGCCGATGACGGCGAGCAGCACGAGTGCAACCGCCGTGATGCCACCAAGGTCACGGCGACGCAACCGCCGATTCGTCAGCTGCGCGTGACCTGCGAGGGTGACCAGTGCACCTGCCCCGAGTGCAAGACCGAAGCCGCTGAGTGGAAGCGCACGGGTGCTGCTCCGGAGCGCGAGCCCGAGTGCCGAGTCGCGCAGCGGAGCCATCAGTGGCGACGGGTCATCGATCGGGTGCACCCCGACTGCGAGCACGATGCCCGCGAACACCATCCACGCCGCGAACCGCCGCTGCGACCAGCGCACGAGCGCCAGGCCGGCCAGGCATGCCACGACGAGGAGGTAGCCGGCCAGGATCACCTTCGCGCTCCCGAGGTGGTCGATCGCCGCGGTGGTCGTGAACGCGTACGGGTCGCGCACGTAGAACAGCCAATATCCGAGTCCGCGCAGTGTCTCGGTGCTCACCGAGGTGAGGGACACCGCATCGAGGGTCTCACTGAACGCGAGCACGTCGGCACCATGTCGCCCCTGCACCACGAGCATCACGATCCACCACAGGGAGACGACGATGCTGATGAAGCCGAGCTTCAATGCCACGACGGCCGCGTTGCGCCAGGTGATGCTCCGCTGCCACGCCGCATGCACCAGCCACAACGCCGGCGCTGGCGCCACGAGCGCGAGGGCGGTCGCGTTCACCGCGCCGATGGTGAGCACCACGAGGCCGAACAGACCCACGTCGCGCCAACGGGTCCGAGTCGTGGCCCGCACGGTGAGTCCGATCAGCCACCCCACGCCCGCCCATGGCAGGAGCATCACCGAGGTGCGCGAGACGTACGGGAGGATGTAGGGCGAGAGTGCGTAAACGATGCCGGCGACCGATGCTGCACTCGTCGCGAGCCCGAGTTGCCGCGCCGCCCATCGCACGCCGAGGCCGCCGAGGAAAAGCACGGTGCCGATCCACAGCCGATGCGCGATCCAGTCGGGCACACCGAGCCGGTCGAACACCCAGAACCATGGACCTGATGGCCAGAGGTAGGCGATCGTCTGGTGCGGCACCCAGCCGGCGAACTGGCGCGTGTCCCACGTGAACGGCGCGTCGGCCACGAGGCGACCAGGATCGAGGTACAGGAACAGCTTGGTGTCGGCAGGCATCCGGCCGGGCTCGGCAGTCAGCGCCGGGAGGTAGGTGAGCACCGCCAACGCCAGCATGCCGGGCGACGGCAACCTGAGGCGCCGTCGAGGCGCCGTTTCGTTCACGGAATGGCGCCGAGCACGCCGTACAGCCCGGTGAGCGCGACGATGCCGGCGGCGCTCATCGCGATCGTGAGACCCCAGCCCTCCTCGTGCTCTTCCGGCCACCAGGCGGCTGCAGAGATGAACAGCGGGAACGCCGTGTACAGGAACCGAGGCCGCGCGGTGACCGTGCTGGGCAGCACCATCAACGCCAGCACCACGAATGCGAAGGCGACCATCGGCCACGGCAGGCGACGCTTCCACAGCACCGCCAGCAGGGCGATCATCGCCATCACCGACACCGCGGTGAGCGTGTCGGTCGGCGACGACAGCGGTCGGGTGAAGGCCTCGAGGGTGTTCTTGACAGCGGTGAGGCCGAAGCTCGTGCCCTCGTCCCACGCCTCGGTCTGGACGCGGAACCACGCCCACTCACCCGTGCGGTCATAGAGATAGAGCTGGAACGAGACGAACCCGATCGGGGCGAGCACCGGGGCGATCAGCGACTTCCAGTCACGGTCGTCATTGATCGCGAGGAAGGCTGCGACCGCACAGGCGACGATCAACCCGACCCCGTTCGGCCGGGTGCCCGAGCCGATCGCCGCCAGCACGCCCGCCGCGACCCAGTGCTTGCGATGGAGCATCAGGAGACAACCCGCCGCGACGGTGATGAGGGTCGCCTCGGAGTAGGTGAGGCTGAGCGCCACGCTGCCCGGGAAGAACGCCATCAGGACCATCGATCGGTACGCGATGCGTGTTCCGAACAGGTCGCGGGCGATCAGGCCGACGAGGTAGATCGCGGCGGCACCGAGCACGAAGTTGATGAACAGGCTGGCGAACACGTCGCCGCCCGGCAGGACCACGTCGAAGGTGCGCACGAGCATCGGATACACCGGGAAGAAGGCAGCCCTCGCTTCGAGGTCGTTGTAGGTCACGTCGGCAGGGATCGACGTCGGGTACCAGTCGCGGATGATGCGGAGGTACCAGGCACCGTCCCACGACGTCAGCACCTGGGTGATCAGGCCGACCGCGTTCGCGCGGCCGAGCCTCGCCGAGGCGGTTCTTCTCGGCCACTTCCTGGGCGGCGACGATCGCTGCGCCTGCGATCACACACAGGCGCGACGCCACGTACGCGATGCCCGCACGCTTCAGATACGACGGCCACGGCGACGCCTCGGAGTGCGCGGGCAGTTCGGCGTTGCCGTGGATGGCGGTACTCATGGGCCGCCCGAAGCTACCACCGGTGCATCGGGAGGACGCGTTGCCTCGGGCCGAACTTCGGCGCACCGTTGCCGTCGAGTGCCAGCAGCCTGACCACGCGTCCTCGCTGGCCACGGAATGGTTCGAGCAGTTCGAGCATGCGTTCGTCGGAGCCCCTCGGCTCGCCCGCGAGGGCCCACGCGATGGTGTTCTTGACGTGGAAGTCGCCCACCGGGAGTGCATCGGGTTCACCGAAGGACGTGCCGAGCACGATGCCGATCGTCCACTCGCCGATGCCGGGCAGCAACACGAGTCGACTGGCGATCTCGGCCGTCGACAGTGCGCTCCACTCCCAGAGATGCGCGGCGTGCTTGGCGACCGTGCGGAGCGGCTCGGCCCGTTTCCGCTCGATGCCGAGCGGATGGAACCACCACGAGGGCGTCGCGGCGAGGCGGTCGGGTTCGGGCGGCAGCCGAAGATCAGGGTGCGGGCCCGGTGCGCGTTCGCCGAGCTCGAGACAGAGTCGTCGCCACTGACGCACGGCCTCCCCGGCGGTGATGCGCTGGGCGAGGATCGTGGGCAACAGGTCGTGGTACAACGTGCCGCTGGCGCCGAGACGCAACCCGGGATGGTTGCGCTGGGCCTCGCGCGAGCGCCCGAGGCGGGTCGACGAACACCACCGGTCGGTCGAGGTCGCCCACGAGCCCGGGCACCCGTGTCAGCAGCCAGTCGCCGCCCGGTCCCCAGGTGGACGTGCGCAGGGTGCCGTCACGCCAGTCGAGGCGCAGCGTGCCGGGTCCGTCGGGCGTGAGCGTGGCCCGCCAGAGCTCGCCCGCATCGAGCCGGGTGGTGGGGTCCCACCGTCCGTTGCGGAGCGGGGCAAGCGTGTGCCGCTCCGGGAGGCGGAGGTCATCGATGGAATCCGGGGGTGCCAGCAACATGTGCACGAGCCGAACGTAGCCGCGAGGTGCGACGCGAGGCTGCGACGTTCTGGTCGCGACTTGTTGCGGTAGCCGTGGGTTTGCGCGACCAGAGCGTTACGGTCGGTGCTCGGGCGTGGCGTGTCGCAGCGTTCTGGTCGCGACTTGTTGCGAAAGTCGTGGGTCTGCGCGACCAGAACGTTTCGGTCGGTGTGGTGGCGCGGATGCGCGGCCTGGCCCGGGCGCGGCTTGTCGCAGCGTTCTGGTCGCGACTTCTTGCGGTAGTCGTGGGTCTGCGCGACCAGAACGTGTGGGTCGGTTGGTGGCGAGGTTGTCGCGCTCGTTCCCCTTCGGGCAACGGTGGCACGATCGGCAACGATGACGGGATGAGTGATGCGTCAGGTCCCGTCGTCCGATCCGAACCCCGACCGGGACTCGCGCAGCTGACGCTGAACCGCCCCGACAAGTTGAACGCGATGACCGGCGAGCTGGTCCAGTCGCTGCACGAGCACCTCGATGCGATCGCGATCGACCCAGACGGTGCGCGTGGTCGTGCTCACCGGCGCCGGCCGAGGCTTCTGCGCCGGCCTCGATCTCGGTGGATACGGCACGACGCCGAACACTGCCGGCATTGGGCCGAACGCAGACCGGATTCGCAACGCAGAAGCACATCGCCTCCCTGATCCCGCACCTGCGGTCGCTGCCCCAGCCGGTCATCGCCGCGGTCAACGGCCCTGCCGCCGGTGGCGGATTCGCCCTGGTGCTCGGGCAGCGACGTGCGCCTCGCAGCCCGCTCGGCGAAGTTCAACGCGGCGTTCATCCGCATCGGCCTGTCGGCATGCGACATCGGCACCAGCTGGCTGCTGCCACGGTTGATCGGTGCAGCCCGTGCGCAGGAGCTGATGCTCACCGGTCGGGTGTTCGACGCCGAAGAGGCCTACCGCATCGGGCTGGTGGTCGATCTCGTCGACGACCATGCGCTGCTCGACACTGCCTACGCCAAGGCCGAGCAGATCATGCTCAACTCCCCGTTCGGTGTGGCCCTCACCAAGGAAGGCATGTGGAGTGCGCTCGAGATTCCGGGGATGCAGGCCGCGATCGACCTGGAGAACCGTCAGCAGATCATGGCCAGCGGCGACCGCCGATCACCGCGAGGCGATGACTGCATTCCTCGAGCGACGCCCGCCCGAGTACACCAACAGCTGACGAACCGTCCGTGAGCCAAACCCGCACATGCAGCGGGTGTGGCTCACGGATCTGATGCTCAGCGGGTGGTGAGCTCGACCGGTGTAGCGGTGGGGAAGTGGCAGGCGACGAAGTGACCCGTCGCCGACGGCCCGCAGCTGCGGCTCCTCGCTGCGGCAGATGTCGTGCGCCGCCGGGCAGCGAGGGTTGAACCGGCACCCGGGCGGCGGGAGCACCGGTGACGGCGGCTCGCCTTCGATCGCAGTCTTGGTGACCGCGACCTCGGGATCCGGCACCGGGATCGAGTTCAGCAGCACCGTTGTGTAGTGGTGCGCCGGGTTCGCGTACAGCTCGTCCGACGGAGCGACCTCGCAGATCTTGCCGAGGTACATCACGGCCACGCGGTCGCTGATGTTCTTCACCACAGCGAGGTCGTGGGCGATGAAGATCAGGGTCAGGCCGTACTTGGCCTTCAGGTCCTCGAGCAGGTTGAGCACCTGGGCCTGCACGCTCACGTCGAGCGCGCTCACCGGCTCGTCGCAGATGATCAGCGTCGGGTCGAGCACCAGCGAGCGGGCGATCGAGATGCGCTGGCACTGGCCGCCGGAGAACTGGTGGGGCTGGCTCTCGGCCGGCGCGCTGCGGGGTCGATGCCCACTTCTTCGAGGATCTCGTCGACCTTGGCAGAGCGCTCGGCCTCGGTGCCGCGCTTCCAGATGGTGAGCGGCTCCATCACGATGTCGCGGACCTTGCGGCGCGGGTTGAGCGACGAGATCGGGTCCTGGAAGATCATCTGCATCCGCGTGCGCGCCTCGCGCATCGCGTCGCCGTGCATCGACGGTGAGCTCCTTGCCCTCGAACTGCACCGACCCGCTGGTGGGGCGGGGCAGCTGCATGATCGCCCGGCCGGTGGTGCTCTTGCCGCAGCCCGATCTCGCCCACGAGGCCGAGGGTCTCGCCCTGCAGCACGTCGAAGCTGATGCCGCTGACCGCGTTCACCTTCAGGCCGGTGCGGCCGACGGGGAACTCGACGACGAGGTCCTCGACCCGCAGCAGCACGTCGGCGGAGTCGCGCAGATGCGCCTTGCCGGTACCGGCCATCAGTTGCCTCCTGCGTGTCGGAGCCGTGAGGACGTCCCTCGACGCTGCGATCCGGACCTTGGCCTCGTGGTAGGCCTCGCTGCCCACCGGGTACCAGCACGCATAGAGGTGGCCGGGGTCCTCGGCCGTGGGGATCAACGGTGGCTCCTCGCTCACGCACTTGGCGACCGCGTACGGACAACGCGGGGCGAAGCGGCATCCCTTCGGCGGGTTCACCAGGTCGGGCGGCCGCCCGGCGATGGCGTTCAGCCGGGTGTGGCTGCGGATCCTCGATCTTGGGGATGCTGTTCAGCAGCGCCTCGGTGTAGGGCATCTTCATGTTGGCGAACAGGCCCTTGGTGGTGGCCTTCTCGACCAGCTTGCCGCCGTACATCACGGCGATCTCGTCGGTGTGGCCGGCGACCACGCCGAGGTCGTGGGTGACGAGGATGACCGACATGTTGCGGTCCCGGCGCTGCTCGCCGAGCAGATCGAGGATCTGGGCCTGCACCGTGACGTCGAGAGCAGTGGTGGGCTCGTCGGCGAACAGCGCGGTGGGACCGCACGCCAGGGCGATGGCGATCATCACGCGCTGGCGCATGCCGCCCGACATCTCGTGCGGGTACTGATCGAGGCGGCGCTTCGCCTCGGGGATGCGCACGTCCTGCAGCAGGCGCTCGGCGGTGGCCCAGGCGTTCTGCTTGGTCATCCCGAGGTGGATCTGGAGCGGCTCGGCGATCTGCTTGCCGATCTTCATCACCGGGTTCAGCGATGTCATCGGATCCTGGAAGATCATCGCCATCTCCTTGCCCCACACGCTGCGCATCGCCTTGCGGTCGAGGTCGCCGATCTCGCGGCCCTCGAACTTGATGCTGCCGCCGCGGACGCGTGCCGCGGGCGGGAGCAGGCCCATGATCGAGCGGGACAGGATGGTCTTGCCCGAGCCGGACTCGCCGACGATGCCGAGCGCCTTGCCACGCTCGAGGGTGAAGCTGACACCGTCGACCGCGCGCACGACGCCGCGAGCGGTCTTGAAGTGGGTGGTGACGTCGTTCAGCTCGAGGAGTGGTCCGTCGATGTCACGGGCGGACGCCTGGATCTGCGTGCTCATACACCAGCCTGCCGGATGTCGAAGCGACGGCTGAGTCGATCGCCGATGAGGTTGAACGACAGCACCGTGAGGAACAGCATGAGGCAGGGGAAGATCGTCGCCCACCAGCACTCGTCGATCTTGTTCCGGTTCTCGTCGATGAGCTTGCCCCAGGTGGGCGTGCCCACCTCCACGCCGAGGCCGAGGAAGGCGAGTGCGCCCTCGGCGGCGATGAGGATGCGACGAGCCGGTGAAGGCGACGGTGAGGATGGCCGGGATCAGGTTCGGCAGGATCTCTCGGAACATCACGCGGCCCGGTTTGGCACCGAGGCTGCGGGCGGCGAGCACGAACTCGCGTTCGCGCAGCGAGAGCGTCTGGGCTCGCACGATGCGGGCGAGTGGTGCCGTGGCGAGGATGCCCAGGGTGAACACGATCTGCCACTTGCGGCTCAGCCAGCCGAGCCACTCCGTGTCGTCCTTGTAGTCGTCGAGGCGGTTCACCAGGATGATCGCGAGCAACAGCGCCGGGAGGGCGAGGAGGCAGTCGGTGAGGATCATCACCACTCGGTCGACCCAACCGCGGAAGTAGCCGGCGATCACACCGAGGGTGCCGCCGACCGACGATGCCGAACACGGTGGCGAACACGCCGACCTGCAGCGAGGTGCGAGCACCGTAGATGGTCTTGGCGAACACATCGTTGCTGACGCCGTCGGTGCCGAACCAGGCGGTCGAGCCGGGTCCCCAGTTGTATCGACCTGCGTCGCCCGTTGGCGCCGGGGATCTTGGCATCGGGGTAACGGGATGAACGACAGGTAGTCGGCGAAGATCGCCAAGAAGGTGAGCGTGGCGAGAAAGCCGATTGCGAAGACGATGCCGAGTCCTGGCCACTTGAGCTTGCGCATCCTGGTGGTCGGACTCGATGACGTTGCCCACTGGCTCGGTCGGAGCGGCGGACGGTGCGATGGTGGTGGTCATGAGTGTTTCCTCGTGATCCCTAAGCGAGCGCTCGGACGTGGCGGATGCGTGGGTCGAGCACGGCGTACAGGAGGTCGACGATCAGGTTGACGACGACGACGCTGGCGACGAGGAGAGCCGCAGCACTCTGTACGGTGAACAGGTCCTTGCTCAGAATGGCGGTGACGAGCATGGTGCCCATGCCGTCGAGATCGAAGAACGATTCGGCCACGATCGCACCGCCGACGATGCCACCGATCTGGAGACCGATGCTCGTGAGCAGCGAAAAGAGTGAGTTGCGGAGGGCGTGCACCCAGAGCACGCGGCGTGGCGACACGCCCTTGGCGCTCGCGAGGGTGACGAAGTCGGCCTGCAGGGTCATCACCATGTCGCCACGCAGGAGGCGGCTGAATACTGCTGCGATCGGCAGCGTGAGTACCAGCGTCGGGACGAAGAAGTTCTTGAAGTGCTGGCCGAGGTCCTGCCACGGGTACACCTTGTCGCCGATGCGCGGGAACCAACCACCGAAGTTGATCTGGTAGTCGCTGAGCGGACCGGGGAGGCTGATCGTGTTCTCCTTGATCAGGAGCAACGTGAGGATCGGCGCGAGCACGATGGCCGGAGCCGACACGAAGGCGAACGAGGCGCCGCTGCCGAGCTTGTCGAACCAGCTGTCACGCTTGTATGCCTGGCGCACCGCGAACGGCACGGCGATGATGACGCCCCACGAGATCGCATACACGCCGAGGAGCAGGGTGGTCATGACACGGGTCTTGATCAGCGACGACACGGGCAGCGAGTTCGGAACGCTGAAACCCATGTCTCCGGTGACCATGTTCTTCAGCCAGAAGAAGTACTGGACGAAGTAGTTGCTGTCGAGCCGGTACTTGTCGGTCGTCGCGTCGATCAGGTTCTGGTCGGCGGTCCCGCCGAGCAACGTTCGGGCGGGGTCGCCGGGCGCGTTCAGGCCGAGTCGCATCAAGATCATCACAGCGAAGGTGACGATGAAGAACACGATGGAGAACTGCCCCAGTTTCTGGAGGAAGTAGCGCACTCGAGACCTCAGGAGCGGATGGGAATGGATGGATGAGACGTCGGCCCGGTGGCCTCAGCTGGACCGGGTGGCGCACCCGTGAAGATGCGCCACCCGGTCTTCGCTGTGATGGTGTACTGCGGTGTTCAGGTCGCAGCGTGATCCGTGAGGATCAGGCTGCTTCGTCCAGCCACAGGGCGTGGACGTAGAACTGGCCGGAGAAGCCGGCACCGTCAGCAGCGGTGCTGCCGTCGGGGAGCACGAGCGTGCCGAGGCCCTGGATTGCGGGATCGTGAGGAGTGCCCCACAGGGTCCACGATCCAGCGAGCTGGTAGCACTCGCCAGCCATCTGCTTGTTCACTTCCTGGGCGTACCCTGCCCGCTTGTCCGCGTCCACCTCGCCGCGTGCGAGCTCGAGGTTCTCGTCGACGATCGGGTCACGGACCCGACCGAAGTTGAGGGCGAGGCCGCCATCGGGCGCTGCCGCCGACGAGTGCCACCACACGTACTGGCTGTCGATGTTGGTGCCGGCGTGGTTGCGCCAACCGAACATGAAGAAGTCGGGGTCGCCGAACAGCGCCTTGGTGATGAATTGGTCCTGCGGTACCTGGATGATCTCGGTGGTGACACCGATCGCGTCCCAGTAGCCCTTCAACAGCTCGGCGGTCTGGGCGTTGATCGCCGACACGGTGGTGCCGTACTTCACCGTGACTTCGCCGTTCTCTGCGACGTACTCGTCGATGAGCGCCTGTGCGCCTTCGATGTCCTGGCCGGTGTCGACGCCGTTGTCTTCGAGGTAGCCCTCCTGGCCGGGCGAGAACAGGCCGTTCGCCACCTGCAGGATGCCGCCAGCGGTGAGATCGATCATCTCCTGACGGTCGATCGCCTTGAAGAGCGCGCACCGGACCCGCTTGTCCTGCAACGCACCCGGCTTGTCGAGGTCGATCAGGATGTAGTTGGTCTCGGTGAAGCGGTCCTGCTCGGTCATCGGGAACTCGTCGGCGAGGCCGCGGAACTCCTCGATCACGATCGCGGCCGAGGTGGAGAAGATGTCGATGTCACCGCTCTGCAGCGCCTCGGCAGCCGTCTCGCTGTCCTCGATCACCCGGAACTCGACCGAATCGAGGTAGGGCAGTTGATTGCCGGCCGCGTCCTTCATCCAGTAGTTCTCGTTGCGCGTCACGACGAGCTTCTCACGCGGGGCGTAGCTCTCGACGATGAACGGGCCGGTGCCGACCGCCATGGTCGGGTCGCCGGTGCCTGCCGTAACGGCGTCGAGCCATGCCGGCGACGCGATCAGGCCGAGCTGGCCGACCAACGTGGCAGGCAGACTCGGCCATGGGCGGGGCTGGCTCAGATCGCCGCTCTTTCCGGTCTTGATCGTGAACGTCAACGGCCCGGTCTCTTCGATCGCGAGCGTGCCGTCGGCGTTCTTGCCGTAGTCGGTGATCGCTGCGGCGAGCAGCAGGCCGGTACCGGCTGCCTGCAGGTTCTTCACGACTGCGGCAGCGTCGAGATCGGTGCCGTCATGGAACTTGATCCCCTCACGAAGGGTGAACGTCCACTCGGTGTAGTCGTCGTTGGACTCCCACGTGTCGACGAGCACTCCGACGAGTTCGTTCTCGGAGTTGCGCGCGATCAGCGGGTCGTAGAACGTGCGGGCGCGCTGCTGGCAGTACGAGTCGCATTGCATCGCTGCCGGCGTCCACGGGTTCGTCGCTTCGGCCTCGCCACTCACGACGAGCGTGCCGCCGTACACCGGGTCCTTGGCCGGGGCGGCTGCCTCGGTGGTTTCCGGCGCTGCGTCGGTGGCATCCGGCGCGTCGGTGGCGTCGGGCGCCTCCGTTGCGTCGGGGGCCTCGGTGGCATCCGTGGCTTCGGTCGTGTCGGGCTCCGAGGTCGACTCGTCGTCTTTCTTGCTACAGGCTCCTGCCACCAGCCCGATCGTGACGACTGCTACTGCGAGCAGGCGTCCCGGTCGGCGGCGGGTTGAACGGCTTGATGTCACCCTGGTCCCCCTTGGTCTGAAAATATGACAGCCCGGCATTGATCTGTTCGGCGTCGGTTTGTGTGACCCCCATCACATGCCGGTTCGCCCACCATAGCCAACTGACTGCGGGTGTCAATGATCGTGCACGCGTTCTCCGACGATCGCGAACACGCCTGTCCAGACCGCTCCGAACCCGGGTCGACACGCTCCGAACCCCGGTCGACGACGCTCCGACGGGTAGGTTCTGACGGTGCCGGCGATGCGTCCTGACCATGTCGACCTGCCGCATCCGCATCGCCTCGCATCCACCAGCGTCGGATTCGCCGAGGTGATGGCTCGTCATGCAGATGCGGTCGTCGAGGGGTCGCCCAGCTACCGCGACCCGGTGAGCGGCTACCAGGTCTTCACCGCTGCCTACCTCGCGCAACGGGGCTCGTGCTGCGACGCGGGGTGCCGGCACTGTCCCTACCTGGGGGCGTGTCAGGACTAGGTTCGGTCCCATGGCCGGCAACAGCAAAGACTCTCGTCTCGACGATCTGATCGAGGGGCTGCGGGTCACGCCGTCCAGCGAGCTCCATCTCGCGAAACTGGCCACCGACGACGACTTCGGGATGACCAAGGACGAGGCGATCGCCCGGCTGGCCGAGACACGAGATCGGATCGACGTGCTCCAACAGCGCCTGTACGCCGAGTCGAAGCGCAGTGTCGTGCTCGTGGTGCAGGCCATGGACGCCGCAGGCAAGGACGGAACGATCCGAAACGTGCTCACCGGGCTGAACCCGGCGGGCATCCGGGTGGAGAGCTTCAAGGCGCCAGCGGGTCCCGAGGCCCAGCACGACTACCTGTGGCGGGTGCACCAGGTGTGCCCGCGTGACGGCGAGATCGTGGTGTTCAACCGCAGCCACTACGAAGACGTGCTGGTGGTACGGGTGAAGAGCTTCGTGCCCGAGCCGGTGTGGAAGCGGCGCTACGAGCACATCCGCAACTTCGAACAGCTCCTCACCGACGAGGGCACCACGGTGGTGAAGGTGTTCCTGCACGTGTCCAAGGACGAACAGGCCCGCCGTTTCCAGGAGCGCCTCGACGATCCGGAGAAGCGTTGGAAGTTCCGCGTCGGCGACCTCGACGACCGTGCGCTGTGGCCGCAGTTCCAGGAGGCGTACCAGGACGCGATCCGCGAGACGTCGACGAAGGACGCTCCGTGGTTCGTGGTGCCGGCCGACAGCAACTCGAAGCGGAACATGGCGGTGGGGGAGATCCTGCGGGTCACGCTCGAGCGCCTCGACCCGAAGATCCCCGAGCCCGAGGAGGGTCTCGACGGTGTGAAGGTCGTGTGACCGGACCCATCGTGATCACCCCCGCTGACTTGTACGAATTGTAACGTGCCGTCGATGTCCGTGACCGTTGCCCACACGCTCGACGATGCGCTCGCATCGCTCGCCGCGAACCCTGGTGCGACGGTGCTTGCAGGCGGCACCGATCTGATGGTCGAGCTGAACGCAGGCCACCGCCGCACCGATGCGATCGTGTGCGTGAACCGGGTGCGCGAGTTGCGGTCCTGGCGGCTCGACCCGACGACGAACACGCTGCGCATCGGTGCCGCGGTGACCTATTCGGAGCTGATGGACGACCCGCTCGCGGGGTTCGCCCCGGCGCTCGCGCAGGCGGCGCGCACGGTCGGGTCGCCGCAGATCCGCAACGCAGCGACGATCGGTGGGAACGTCGGCACTGCCTCGCCTGCGGGTGATGGTCTGCCCGTCCTAGCGGCGCTCGAGGCCGTCGTGCACCTGGCCTCGATCGACGGCGGGCGGGACGTGCGCTTCGCCGACTTCGCGACGGCACCGAAGCGCACGGTTCTGCAGCCCGGCGAACTGATCACCGGGATCACGGTTCCGGTGCTGTCCGGCTACCAGGGCTACAGCAAGGTCGGCGTTCGCAATGCAATGGTGATCGCCACGGCGAGCGCCTGCTTGGTGGTCGACACCGCCAGCCGTTCCGTGCGCCTGGCGCTCGGTTCTGTCGGACCCGTGATCCTGCGGGCGCCCGAGGCGGAGGCGATCGTCGTCGCCGCCGCCGACTTCGAGACCGGCGAGATCGACCCGGAGGCGGCACGGGCCTTCGCCGCCGCTGCCGGCGCCGCCGCTCGTCCGATCGACGACCATCGCTCGAGCGCTGCCTACCGACGACGCGCGATCGAAGTGCTGGCGCGCCGGCTGCTCGCTCGAGCCTTTCCCACGATTCCCGGAGACAAGTCATGAGCGATGGAACAACCGGATCCACCGACACCGGTCAGATGGGTTCGAACCAGCTGTACACGCTCAACGTCAACGGCGACGACCACGACGTGCGGGACGCCTGGGTGGGGGAGAGCCTGCTCTACGTGCTGCGCGAGCGCCTCGGCATGTTGGGCTCCAAAGGTGCGTGTGAGCAAGGGGAGTGCGGGAGCTGCAGCGTGCTCGTCGACGACGAGCTCGTGTGCGGGTGTCTCGTGCTCGCTGCGAGCGCTGTCGGCCAGCAGATCGTCACGATCGAGGGCATTGCGCCGGTCGGCGCGCCGAGTGATGTGCAACAGGCCTTCGTCGACGCCGGTGCCGTGCAGTGCGGCTTCTGCACACCCGGGCTGATCATGGCCGCCCATGCGTTGCTCGATCGTTCCCCCGAGCCGACCGAGTACGAGATCCGCGAGGAGCTGTCGGGCAACGTGTGCCGCTGCACGGGGTACGGCCGGATCATCGATGCCGTCCAACGGGTGTCGGTCTCGCGACGTGGGACGACGGAGGCGGCACGGTGAGCGCCACCACTCCTGTCGTGACCGATCGCACCACCGGATCCGACGCCGGACCGATCACGGGCCGCCTCGGCGACAGCTCCGCACGCCCCGATGGCGTGGCCAAGGTGCAGGGCACGTTTGCGTTTGCCGGTGATCTGTCGGCCGACGGTTTCCTGTGGGGCGCCACGCTGCGATCCCCGCACCCGCGCGCTCGCATCGTGTCGATCGATCTGTCGGCCGCGTGGAGGATCAGCGGGGTCGAAGCGATCGTGACGGCGGCAGACGTCCCCGGCAAGCCAACCTATGGCTTGATCTCGCAGGACCAGCCAGTGTTCGCCAGCGAGTTCGTGCGGTTCGTGGGTGAGCCGGTGGCGGCGGTGGCGGCGAATCACCCCGACACGTGTCGGCGTGCGCTCGACGCGATCGTCGTCACCTACGAGGTGCTCGAACCGCTCACCGACCCCGAGCGCGCGATCGACGGCAGCTTCGGCGCGATCCATCCCGACGGCAACGTGATCCGACATCAACGGATCGTGCGCGGCGACACGTCGATCACCGGAGACGTCGTTGTCGAAGCCGTGTACGAGACCGGCATGCAGGATCAGGCATTCCTCGGTCTGGAGGCCGCCCTTGCGATCCCGGACCCTGGCGGCGAGGGTGTCGAGCTGCACGTGGCCACTCAGTGGCTGCACGAGGACCGGCACCAGATCGCCGCATGCCTCGACCTGCCCGACGCCAAGGTGCGCCTCATCCTCGGCGGCGTCGGCGGCGCCTTTGGTGCACGCGAGGACATCAGCCTCCAGGTGCACACGTGTCTGCTCGCGCTGCGAACCGGCCGTCCGGTGCGCATCGCCTACAGCCGCGCAGAGAGCTTCCTCGGACACGTGCACCGTCATCCGGCCCGGATCTGGATGCGCCACCACGCGACGGCCGAGGGCAGGATCGTGAAGATCGAAGCCCGGTTCGTGCTCGACGGCGGCGCCTACGCGTCCACGTCGTCGGCGGTGCTGATCAATGCGGTCACGCACGCGCAGGGTCCGTACACGTGCGACAACGCCGTCGTCGACGGCTGGGCAGTGCGCACCAACAACCTGCCGTGCGGCGCGATGCGGGGCTTCGGGGTGGTCCAGGCGTGCTTCGCCCACGAGGGTCAGATGGACCGCCTCGCCGCCGCATGTGGGCTCGACCCGGTGGAGATACGGCTCCGGAATGCGATCCAGACCGGCGACCGTCTGATCACCGGTCAAGTGATCGAGAGCGTGGCTCCCGTTGCACGCTGCATCCGCGAGACAGCTGCGCTGCCGCTGCCCGACGAACCGGTGGGCGGGCGCGACGACGACCCGATGCGCCTGCCCGGCGGTGCCGGGCTCACGGCCGACCGCAGCCACATCCGCCGCGGGATCGGCTGGGGTGTCGGGATCAAGAACCTGATGTACTCCGAGGGGTTCGACGACTTCTCCACGGCTCGCTGCACCCTGCGCGACGGGGTGGCCTCGCTGAAGTTCGCGACGAGCGAGGTGGGCCAGGGATTCGTCACCATCGCCGGCCAGATCGCCCGCACCGTCCTCGGTGTCGACGACGTCGTGCTCGAGCCGATCGACACCACGATCGGCTCTGCCGGCTCCACGTCGGCGTCGCGCCAGACGTGGATGAGTGGAGGTGCCGTCGATGGCGCATGCCGGCTGGTGCGCGAGCAGGTGTTCGCCCATGTGGGCGCCCAGCACGGCATCGATCCCCTGCGCCTCGCGATCGACGGCCGTGACGTGATCGACACGATGGGCGAGCTGCGGTTGCCCGTGGCCGACGCCACGGCCGGGGTTGTCTTCGAAGAGACCTTCGAGCACCATCACCGGCCGACGGAGGATCTCGACGAGAACGGCCAGGGCAACTGCCACACGGCGTTCGCGTTCGTGGCACACCGCGCCGTCGTCGACGTCGATCCGGAGCTCGGTCTCGTGAAGGTGGTGCAGATCGCCACGGCTCAAGACGTCGGTCGCGCACTCAACCCGCTCAGCGTGCTCGGCCAGATCGAGGGCGGCATCGCTCAGGGCGTCGGCCTGGCGGTGATGGAGGAGATCATCCAGACCGACGGTCGAGTACGCAACGCCAACTTCACCGATTACCTGCTGCCGACGTTCCTCGATATGCCCGACGTGGTCGCCTGCTTGATCGAGGAACCCGATCCGATGGCGCCACTCGGGGCGAAAGGCGTCGGTGAACCGCCATGCATCTCCACCACCCCAGCGGTGGTGGCCGCCATCCGCGACGCGATCGGCAAAGACCTCACCCGCACCCCGGTGCGACCCAGCGACATCGTGTTCTGAATCGCGCCATGGAGGCACCGTCTCCTGGACTCGTCTACATTCCGCTCGCGCGCCGGCTGGGCGGCGACGAATTTCTCGAGGAGAGCCATGTCGGAGTCAACTGCAACCGCCGCGTCCGTTGTGAGCAAGGAGTTGATCTACCACCGCTTCTTGTTGCCGGCGGTGCAACGCAACGCTGAACGGCCGTGTACGACCGACACCGCGACAGGGGAGACGCTCACGTTCGTCCAGCACCTCGATCGCGTCACTCGTGCGATCGGTGGCCTCCGCCAGCTCGGTGTCGGCCGAGGTGACCGGTTCGCGGTGATGATGATGAACTCCCCCGAGTACCTGCAACTGTTCCACGCGGCGTTGCTCGGCGGTGGCGTGGTGAACCCGTTGAACCTGCGGTTCGCTCCAGCCGAGTTGGTGTACGTCCTGCGCGACTCCGGCAGCACGGTCTGCTTCGTCGATCACGCATTCGCCGCGGTCGATCGACTCGGTCGCGAGCGAGGCCGGCCTCGAGACCGTCGTGCTCGTCGGCGGGGGCGACGGCCCCCACGACGACGACCTACGAAGCCTTGCTGGCAGCCGCAGAGCCGACGCTGCCCGACGAGGGCGAGGAGTCAGATCCTGTCGTGTTGATGTACACGGGCGGCACCACCGGGATGCCGAAGGGCGTGTTGTCGAGCCAACGCAATCAGATGATGAACGCCCATCACTGCTTCGCCTCCCTGCCGTACCGCCGCACGACGAAGATGTTGTGTCAGACCCCGATGTTCCATGCCGCGTCGACGCTGTCGATGGTGTGCGTGCCCGCAGCAGGCGGTCACTTCATGACGTTGCCGATGTTCGAACCGGCGGCGGCGATGCGGGCGATACGTGAGTTCCGGCCCTCCTTGACACTGATGGTGCCGACGATGATCGGGATGACCCTGGCTCATCCCGACTTCACGCCCGACGCGCTCGCCGGTGTCGAGGCACTCGGCTATGGCGCGTCGCCGATGCCGCAGGTGCTGCTCGAGAAGCTGACCACGTTGTACCCGTCGCTCGACCTCTACCAGGTGTACGGCATGACCGAGGCCTCGCCGCTCCTGACGGTGCTGTCGCCGGATGACCATCGCACCGGCGGCGCACTGCTTCGGTCGGCCGGCGCGCCGGTGACCGGGGTCGTGCTGTCGATCCGCGACGCCGACGACCGAGAGCTTCCCGTCGGCGAGCCGGGTGAGGTGTGTGCTCGCGGCGGCAACTACATGCTCGAGTACTGGAACAAGCCCGAGGCGACGAAAGACGTGTTCAGCGACGGGTGGTACCGGTCGGGTGACGCTGGGTACGTGGATGCCGACGGGTACCTCTTCCTCGTCGACCGGGTGAAGGACATGATCGTCACGGGTGGCGAGAACGTGTACTCGGCCGAGGTCGAGAACTCGATCTCGGGTCACCCTGCCGTGCTGCAGGTGGCCGTGATCGGCATCCCGAGCGACCAGTGGGGTGAGGAGGTCCACGCGATCGTGGTGCTGCGTGAGGGCGCGACGGCGACCGAGGCGGAGATCATCGCCCGTTCGCGAGAAGCGATCGCCGGCTACAAGGTGCCGAAGTCGGTGTCGTTCCGGACGGACCCGCTGCCGCTGTCGGGCGCGATGAAGGTGCTCAAGCGCGACCTGCGGGCCCCGTTCTGGGAAGGCCAGACCCGCAACATCGGCTGACCGCTGCCGTGTGATCGCCATGTGGCGACCGTGTGGGGGCCGTGTGGGGGCCGTGTGGTCGGCCCGGACACCATCGTCTAGGTTGACTGCTTCGACCCCATTGAGAACACCTTTGAAAGCGAGCCTGTGTGTCGACCGAACGCGAGATCATGACCTGGGAGATCTTTGGCACCGCCTCCCGTGACCTGGCGCAGATCGTGGCCGACGACTACGAGCCGGACATGATCCTGTCGATCGCTCGCGGTGGGCTCCTGATCGGTGGCGCGCTCGGCTACGCCCTCAGCGTGAAGAACGTCTACACGATGAACGTCGAGTTCTACACCGGCGTCGATGAGCGGCTCGAGGTGCCTCGCATCCTCCCGCCTGCCCCCGATTTCGTCGATGCCAGCCACTTCAAGATCCTCATCGCCGACGACGTCGCCGACACCGGGCACACGCTGCGCAGCGTGCTCGACTTCTGCAGTGGCAAGGTCGCCGAGGTGCGCACTGCCTGCCTGTACGAAAAGAGCCACTCCGTCGTGAAGTGCGACTACGTGTGGAAGAAGACCGATATGTGGATCAACTTCCCGTGGAGCGACAAGGACCCGGTCGCCAAGCGCACCTGGAGCGTCAAAGACGCCTGACAGACCGACGCGATGAGAGATGAGCGTCGATGGCGACCGCATCTCTCATCGCGAGCTGGTTCGTGAACCGGTTCGTCCAGGCCCTCTAGGCCGGTGATTGCATGCGGGCGATGAGGCGCCCCTTGGGCACGACGCCGAGCAGCTTGCCCTCACGCCACACCGTCACGAACGGCGCCGCGGGATTGAGGCGGGACAGCACATCGAACAGTTGCTCATCGGGATCCGCCTTGGCCAACTTGGCGAACGGCACCATCAGCTGTGTGAGCGCCACGAACGGACGACGTTCCTCGGGCACCGCCCGGAGCTGTTCTTCGCTGACGATGCCGGCCAGGTGGCCGTCCGCGCCGGTGACTGCGACCACTCCGGCCCCGCCGAGGCGCGATCGCTGCCACCACATGGTGTCGGCGTCGGTGTCGGTCGGCGCCTCGGCCACACCGAACCAGGTGAGGTCGCGCACCCGCGTGCCGCTGAGACGCTCGGCGACGTCGGTCGAGAGCATCTCGGCCTTGGCGTTGAGGGCGATGAACAGACCGGTCAGCACCAACATCAGCCCGGCCTGGCCGTAGGCGAGGGCAACCATGCCGATGCCGGCGAGGGAGAACCCGACGGCCTTGCCGGCATTGCCTGCCTCACGGGCCGCACGGAAACGGTCGCCGTGACGACCCCAGCGGTAGGCCTTGAGGATGCGACCCCCGTCGAGCGGCGCTCCGGGCAACAGGTTGAACACACCGAGCAACACGTTGATCACACCGAGCCAACCGAGGATGTCGAGGGAGAGCCCATCGAGGCCGGCAGCGGCGAGTGCGAACATCGTGCCGATCGCCGAACCACCGATGGCGAGGCTCGTGAGCGGTCCGGCCGCGGCAATCCAACCCTCCGCCCGGGGCGTCGAAGCTTCGCGATCCAGCCGAGCGACCCCACCGAGAGCCCAGAGTTGGATCGACTGGGTCCCCACGTTGTGGCGACGCGCGACCAGCGCATGTGCGAGCTCGTGGGCTGCGATCGAGGCGAGGAACGCGACGAGCGCGATGGCCGCGCCGACGGGGCCGTAGTTGGCGGCGAGGCCGGAGCCGAACAGGACCGCGACGACGAGCACGCTCCAGTGGAGCTGGAACGGGATGCCGAACAGCTTGCCGAGTGAGAGGGAGCCTGACGAGAACATGGGTTTGGGGAATCCTTTCGACACTGGACAGCGCGGTGCTGCCCGGTGCCTCTGGTCTCACCCGCTCTTGCGAGCCTCGGCGGCCGGAGCTCTCGCTCGTGTTGACGACCGCCGAATGATGTGGGGTTACTCCCCGTCGGCAAGTGCCACTGTAGGGCCATCGACGCGATCGCGCACGTCAGGTGACGCGAAGCACGGTCAGGTGACCGACCGGTCAAGCGACGGTCAGGTGACGCGAAGCACGGTGAGGGCAGCGTTCCTGCCGCTGGCGCCCCACACCCCGGCACCCGGGAACGTGGCCGCCCCCGTGAGGTACAGACCGTGCACGGGGGTCTCGTAGCGCGTGAGCTCGGGTTGCTTGTTGAGCAGCGCGGCGAGCGGACCGCCGGCGAAGCTCGTGGCGTGGCCAGCGGGCAGGTGGAACTCCGACTCGTACCGATCCGGGGTCATCGCCCGCCACTCCCCGACGCCGTCGAGGAAGCCGGGCTCGGCGATCGAGGCGAGCTGCTCGAGCCATCGCCTCGGTTCGTTGCTGCTCGGCCACCCGCCCGGCAGGCGGTACGGCGTGTAGAGGCACTCGAGGCTGAGCACGTGACGGCCGACCGGTGCCATCGCCGGGTCGAGCACCGATGGCACGTTGAGGAACATCCCCGGACGTTCGAGGACCTTGCCGTCGTCCATCATCTGAAAGCCTCGGTGCATCTCGGCGAGCGACGGCGAGATGATCACGGTGCCGGTCATCGGGTCTGGCACCTCCGGGAGTCCCCGCATCGCGTGCAGGCGCGGGAGCGTCGACACGATCGCGTCGATCTTCGACTCGTAGCCCTCATGATGCGGCGTCTGACGCCATCGTTCGATCATCGAATGCGCCTGCGTCGGCGCATTGGTGAGCCAACGGAGGAAGGTGTCGTGCGGATTGCAGGCCGACACGACGATGCGCGCCGTCACCTCACTGCCGTCACCGAGTGACACGCCCCGCACAGCGCGGCCCTCGCACGTGATCGCGGTGACCTTCGTGGAGGTGCGCAACGTGCCGCCATGGGCGACGAACGAGCGCTCCAGGCTGGCAGGCACCATCCCGCTGCCGCCCTCGGGCCGGCCGACCTTGCCGACATGACGCAGCGCATACGTGAGCGCGCCGAGGCCGGTGCCGGGCAGCTCCGGAGAGACACCCCACACCATCGGTCCGGTCACCATCGCAGGTCCCTGGAGGGCATCCGAGGAGAAGTAGGTGCGCATGACGTCGGCAGCGCTCCGGCGGCTCCACCGCAGCAGGGTGCTGACTCCTCGACCACGACGTGCGATCACCTTCCTGGTGATGCCGGAGAGCGACGGCGGATCGTTCGCCTGGTCGAACACCATCTGCACCGCAGGCATGGCGGCCTTCAGGTACCGGCGGTAGCCGTCGACCTCACCCGGGTACGTGCGGCCGATCGAGTCGAGCGTGGCGTCGACCTCGTGATGGGTGACCCACGCCGGCGCGCCGTCCCAGGCCATGTTGGTCTGGGACGGCTCGACATCGAGGTAACGCAGCCCGTGATCTGCGAGGCGAAGCTCTTCCATCACCGGAGTCGTGCGGAAGGTGATGTGGTCGCAGTTGCAGATGTTCACGGTGCCGCCGCCGAACGGCTCGCTCGCAGCGGTGCCGCCGACCGTGGCGCGCGCCTCGACGAGGAGGGTTCGCAGTCCACCGCGGGCGAGGTATGCCGCGCACACCAGGCCGTTGTGGCCGGCACCGATGACGACGGCGTCGAAATCCGGTTGCGGCATCGGCCCATTCTGGCTGCCGGGGGTGCGCCGCTGTACGTTGATCGATGTGACACAAGGATCGAGCTCCGGCATCCGCCGTTTCGTGGATCTCCGTGGGCCGGAGATCTCCGAACGGATCACCGAGCGGAGCATCTTCGTTCAACCCCTCGGCGCGATCGAGCAGCATGGTCCGCACCTGCCGCTCAGCACCGACACGGTGATCGCCACCGCCGTGGCCGAGGCCGCGATCGATCGGTACGGCGACGAGGTCGACGTGTGGCTGCTGCCCACGCTGCAGTACACGAAGTCGAACGAGCACGCCTGGTCGCCGGGCACGATCTGGCTGTCGGCGACCACGCTGCTCTCGGTGCTCGACGACATCGGACGTTGCATCGCGACGACGGCGGCCGAACGGCTCGTGTTCTTCAACGGTCACGGTGGCAACAGCGCACTCGTGAACGTGGCCAACCGCGAGGTCCGGCTCGCCCACGGGCTGCGGACCTTCCTCGCTCACCCCGGCGTGCCGCCGGACCAGGGCGGTTCGTCGCCCGCGAACGAGCTCGGCATGGGAGTGCACGGCGGCACCGACGAGACGTCGATCATGCTGCACCTCGCGCCAGAGCTGGTGCGGATGGAGTTGGCCGAACGGCGGGTGCCCGAGAAGATCGCCGGCAACCAGTACGTGCGCTTCGGCGGACGGGTGAGCTTCGGGTGGTTGTCGAACGACTTCCACCCGGACGGCTACGTCGGCGATCCCACACATGCGACCGCCGAGCTCGGCAAGCAACTGTTCGATGGCGCCGTGCAGGCGTTCGGTGAGGCGCTGCGCGAGATCGCCGTGTTCGACTTCGGTCGCTGATCGAGGAGACCCGAAGTGACACAAGACCCGAAGGTGACCACGGTGGATCCCAGCGAGCTTCGTGTCGACATCGATCGACTGGTCGGCCGCCTCGAGGCACTCGGTGAGATCGGCGCGGTTCACGGACCGAACGGCGAGCGCGGGTGTGCTCGCCTCGCGCTCACCGACGCTGATCGTGACGGGCGGGACCTCGTGATGGGGTGGATGCGCGACCTCGGGCTGGCGATCACGGTCGATGCCGCGGGCAACGTCGTGGGGGTCCGCTCTGGCGAGGATGCGTCGGTCCCCGCGGTGATGATCGGTTCGCACATCGACACGGTGCGCACCGGTGGCCGCTTCGACGGCAACCTCGGGGTGCTCGGCGGTCTCGAGGTGATCGAGACGCTGGAACAACACGGCGTGCGCACACGACACCCGGTGGCCGTCGCCTTCTTCACCAACGAGGAGGGCGCTCGATTCCAACCCGACATGCTCGGGAGCCTCGTGTACGTCGGGGGAATGGGGCTGGAGGAAGCGCTCGACGTGCGCGCCGCCGACGACGGGGCGCGCCTCGGCGACGAGCTCGTCCGCATCGGGTCTGCCGGCCCGACCCCGTGCCCGGCCGCGGCTGCACCGCATGCGTTCGTGGAGTTGCACATCGAGCAAGGTCCTGTGCTCGAGGACGAGGGCATCACGATCGGTGTGGTCACCGGCGTGCAGGGCATCTCGTGGACCGAGCTCACGATCACCGGCCAATCGGCGCACGCCGGCACGACGCCGATGCGGCTTCGCAAGGACCCCGGGTACGTCGCGGCCGAGATCACCGCCGGTGTGCGCGCGATCGCTCGGCAGATGGGCGGCACGCAGGTGGCCACGGTCGGTCGGTGCGAGTTCACCCCGAACCTGGTGAACGTGGTGCCGTCGACGGTGATCTTGACCGTCGATCTGCGCAACACCGACGAGCGGCTGCTGCAGCAGGCCGAGCATCGCTTCGAGCAGCTGTGCACGAGGCTTGCCGACGACGAGGGCGTCACCATCGAGCGTCGCACGCTGGCGCGGTTCGAGCCGGTGGAGTTCGACGGCCGGATGGTCGACCTCGTGGAGACCACGGCGGCGCGTCTGGGCCATTCCACGCTCAGGATGCCGAGCGGCGCCGGACACGATGCCCAGATGCTCGCTCGCGTCTGCCCCACGTCGATGGTGTTCGTTCCGAGCGTGAACGGTCTCTCGCACAACATCGCCGAGTTCACCGATGCCGCCGACCTTCAAGCTGGTGCCGACGTGCTGCTACAGGTGGTGCTGCAGCTCGCAGCTCCCGTCGAGAGCTGACCCGATGACCACGCGGTTCGATCTCGTCACGATCGACTCACCGCACACCGATCGCCTCGCAGCGTTCTGGCGCGACGTGCTGCATCTGCACGAGAGCGAGCGGGAGGACGGCGACCGCTGGATCGTGCTGTCGTCGTCCGACGGAGTGCGCAGGATCGGCATCCAGCGCGGCGCTCATCGGCCGGGCGGCACACATCTCGACCTGGCGTGCGAACCAGATGAATTCGATGCCGAGGTCGGCCGACTCCTGGGCCTCGGAGCGGTGGAACTGCTCGCGCCTCGGCACGAGTCGTACGGGTCGATCGTGAACCTGGCCGATCCCGACGGCAACGCGTTCGATCTCTGCGCCTACCGCTGACGCCGGACGCGAGAAGGGGACCGGCTTCCCGGCCCCCTCCTCGGTGGTTCAACTCAACCTGCGGTGGTTGTCACGCCACCGGTGTCCGGGTCAGCGACCCGGCGCACCCGCGCAGTACTTGTTCGTGTACATCGTGGTGACGTCGGCACCGATCTCCACGCCTTGCTCGGCGTAGATGGCAGCAACGGTGTCGTAGATGCCGGCCGCCCGGTCGGGATCGAACGAGCAGTAGGTGCCGTCGGCGCTGTTGACTGCGATCTCCTTCTCGTCGACGACTGCCAACCCTGCCTCGTTGATCGCTTCGCTGAGGCCCCAGAAGCCGTCGTGGGTCTCGTTGATCGAGATCATCGCGTCGGTGATCGGCTTCGGGTCGTTGAAGAAGTCGACCCAGGCCTGGGCCATCTTCGGCACAAGCAGCATGAGGCACGCGTCGAGCTCCTCGGCGCGGGTCTTCATCATGGTGAGTGCAGCGGGGTAGTTGTCGAAGCCGAGGTCACCGACGGTGTAGTAGCTCACGTCTGCCGGGGCGCCGTCTTTCCAGTTGATCTCGTTCTCGTACTTGTAGATCTCGTTGCTGGCGAATCCCTGCTGGATGATCGCACCCGCCTCGGCGACGAACTTGGCGTCGGAGCCGTCGTAGCTCGGATCGCTCTGGTCGGCGGACATGATGCCCTTTCCGATCATGTAGTCGATGTAGGCAGGAGGTCCGGGGAAGTGGAGCACGCTCGCACCGGATGCGAGGATGTCCTCGGGCTTCTGGATGTCGTACTGGGTCGGGTCCCACATCACCATCTGCGGGTCCTTGTCGAGGGTCTTCATGATCGACACCATGTCGATGGCAGCGGAGTCCTTGATCACATCGCCCAAGCCGATGTAGGCCATGTCGGCATCACCGTCGAGGAGCTGCGAGCTGTTGGCCTTGTCGAAGTTGATCGTCTTGATCGTGATCGTCTTCAGACCGCCGACGGCGTACTGCTCTTGCACCGGACCCGAGTAGGAGACCGTGGTCTTGTCGGCGGTGCCATCGGGGCCGATCAGCTGGTAGGTGCCACCGTGTTCGAGCTCGGGGTACCAGTCGGTCTGGATCACCAGGTTCTCGGGGCACACGGCCTCGCCGCCAACAGCGGCCGTCGTCGCGGTCGGCTCTTCGGCTGCAGTCGTTGCGGGTGGGTCGGTTGCCGGCGTTGACTCCTCGTCGTCGCCGCATGCCGCTGCGACGACTCCGAGCGACAGCACGAGCAGTGCTGCGGTGGTGCGTCTTGTTCTCATCAGGTTCTCCCCCTGTGATTGTGGTGGTTGTGGTGGTTGTGGTGATGGTTTTCGTCCTGACCCGCGCCGAGATCGGCGGGTCGGGAGTTGGACGATCGGTGAGATCTGAGTCGTATCAACGCTTTCGGGCCGCCGACTCGTGCCAGTTGCGGATCGCGCGGTTGGTGATCCATCCGACGATCAGGAACATGATCACGCCGAACAGCGTGGCGGTGATCGTGCCTGCGAACATCTCCGGCCGCTCGCTCGCTTTCTGCTGACGGGTTCGGATGTAGTAGCCGATGCCCTTGTCGCCCTGGGTGAAGAAGAAGTCGGCGACGATCGCGCCGATCACCGCGCCACCGCTGGCGATGCGCAAACCGGCCATGAGCGCGGGCAGAGCACTCGGTAGCTCGAGCTTGCGCAGGCGGGTCCACCGGCTGACGTTGTTGAGTGTGAACAGGTCGTGGTGCAGCCGGTCGGTCGACTGCAGACCGAACAGGGTGTTGGTGATGATCGGGAAGATCGCGATCAGCACGATGACCACGAGGCGCACGCCCATCTCGTACCCGAACAGCTGCGTGAGCAGCGGGGTGATCGCGAGGATCGGCACCGTCTGGAGGACGACCGCGTACGGGAAGAACGCTCGTTCGAGGTGCTTCGAGAAGTTCATCAACACTGCGAACGAGATGCCCAACACGATCGAGATCGCCAGACCGATGAGGGTGACCTGCACCGTCGGCCACATGTACTCGAGGACGGGCTTGAACCCGTTCTTGTCGTCCCACAGGGGACGGAAGCCCTTGTTGATGATCTCGTGCGGGAACGGCAGCGAGTTGACCCGCTGAGCGGCGATGTCGTACTTGGTGGCGCTGTAGAGGTACCAGACGCCGATGAACGCAGCGAAGGTGATCAGCGGCGGCAACGCGATCTTGAGCTTGCTCTCGCCTCTGGCGCGAGCGTCGTCGTGAAGGACGAGTGTGCCGCTCGTGAAGTCCTCGACGAGCTTGGCATCGGCGTCGGCGCTGCCGACCTCGCCCAGCACGCTGAGCTCATGTGCCGTCTTCATGAGTGCGCATCCTTCAGGTCGGCGCTGATCTTGCCGCAGAGCTCCGCGAACTCGGGCTCGTAGCGCAGGTCGTGTTGGCGAGGGAACGAAAACGGCACCCGGTAGTCACCGATGATCCTGCCCGGCCGAGCGCTCATGACGATCACCCGGGTCGACAGATACACGGCCTCTTGGATGCTGTGGGTGATGAACAGCCCGGCAAACCTCTCGCTTTCGAACAGGCGGAGGAGCTCGTCGTTGAGCCGCTCGCGCGTGATCTCGTCGAGCGCGCCGAAGGGCTCGTCGAACAAGAACACCTTCGGGTTCAGCACGAGCGACCGAGCGAGCGAACAGCGCATCTTCATCCCGCCGCTCAGCTGCTTCGGGTACTTGCGTTCGTGGCCGACGAGGTGCACCAACTCGATCGCAGCCTTGGCCTTCGCCTTCCGCTCAGCCTTGCCCATGCCCTGCAGTTCGGCGTTCAGCTCGATGTTGCGTTCGACCGTTCGCCAAGGCAGCAAGGTGGCGTCCTGGAACACGTACCCGATGCTGGACCGATCGATCGTGACGCTGCCGCCAGTGTTCTCCTCGAGCCCGGAGGCGATCCGGAGGAGCGTGGACTTGCCACAGCCCGATGGGCCCACGACGGTGACGAACTCGCCGGGCTGGACATCGAAGCTGACGTCATCGACCGCATGGGTGCCGTCGGGAAAGGTCATGGAAGTGTTCCGGAAGCTCAGCGCCGGTGATCCGGGACCGCCTGCCGTCCTCGCACCGGATGGCGAGGCATCAGTCGATGTCATCATTCCCCCTGAACATAGAGGATCGGCCGGGGTGTGGCCTTTCCTCCGTGTGTCGTGTGTGTTAACTCTCTCGACCCTGTGAACGGGTCGTTGTCTCGGTGCTCCCACCAGGCAGGACGCCGCTCACCAGACGTCCGTTGCGAAGCACGATCCGGTCGGGCCGGCCGAACGCGATCGCCTCTCGCACCGTAGCCGCTCGAACAGCGACGAAGTCGCCGGTTGCCGGATCAGCGGGTGCCATTCCCATCGCGAGTCGGGGTGCGGCCGACACGCTCTGCAGGGCCTCGTCGGGCTGGAGATGCGCCGCCATGATCATCAAGCCCGCTGTCTCGAGCGGATCACCTCGGCCCACGGGGTTGAACGGGTCCTGCAGGTTGTCACCGCCGGCGCAGACGTTCACGCCGGCATCGCGCAGTGCCTTCACTGCGGTGAGGCCGCGGGGCATCGTGGCCTGGTGATCGCGCCCCTGGAGGAACAGGTTGGTGTGGGGGAGCGCGACCACGTGGATGCCGGCGTCGGCGACCAGCTCGGCGACGCGGCGTTGGACGTGTTCGGACTGCATGCCGAGCGAACAGCAGTGGCTGGCGGTGACGCCGTACGGGAACTCGAGCTCGATCACGCGCTTGGCGAGATGGTCGAGGTGCAGCTTGCTCGGATCGAGCGTCTCGTCGGTGTGGAGGTCGACCGGGAGTCCTGCCTCGCCGGCGATCGTGAGGAAGTTCTCGGTCGCCTCCGCCGGGTCGTCCTCGAGGTGCGGGCACCCGCCGACGACGTCGGCGCCGGCCTTCACGGCCTCGCGGAGCTGCGCGAGTTGTGGAATGCCGGCTGCGCCGGTGGAGGGCCAGCCGCAGAGCACGCTGACCTGGATGTCGATCAGGCCGCGGAGTCGATCCCGCACTTCGAGCAGCGCCTCGACGTTCTTGAGGCCCTCGTTGTCGACGAGGTCTGCGTGCGTGCGGATCGCAGTGCATCCGTTCGACAGGAGCAGGCGGGCGGCGCGTTCTCCCCGTTCGACGATGTCGTCGAAGGTGATCGTCGGGCCGTAGGCGATCATCGCCTCGATCGCGCCCATGAGATCGCCCGTGGCGTTCGCCACCCGCTCCGCCAGGAAGGCCTTGTCGAGATGGGCATGTGGCTCGGCCAACGCGGGGAGGACGAGCCATCCGTTCTCTGGCGAGAGCAATCGGAGGAGCGCGGCGACGTCGACCGACGTGCCGACTGATTCGCAGGTCATGAGGACGTGCTCGCTCAGACCAACGGCCGGCCCGTGAGCGCACGACGTTCGATCGGCTCGCCGAGTCGTGGGAACACCTCTTCGACCACGAGGTGCATCTGCTCGTTCATCTCGTCGCGGGTGAGACCGGGGAGATCGAAGAAGAAGCAGATGTGCTTGAGGTCGAGCAGGTCGCGCCAGAAGCCGATCGCATCGACGGCATCGTCGATCGAACCGACGATCTGGATCTTCTCGCGATTGCTCTCCTCCACCGTGGGCATGTGGTCGAAGGGAACCTTCGAGCCGTCCGGGTTGCGGTAGCTGTTGAACCGGCCGTACGGGGACAGGAACTTCACGAACTCATCGTGGCCGGGCTTGCCCTTGCGCATCGCTGCTTCGCGGGTGCGGCCGACGTGCATGTTCAGCACGAGGCAGCGGTCCTCGCCTGGGCCGACCGGGGTGCCGATCTCCTCCCGGATCTCCGCGTAGCGGTCCCACTTCTGCTTCTGGCTCTCGGCGCTCGTGAGCCAGTAGACCGCTTTGTGGCCCGCCCGGGGCACGTACTCGATGGTCTCGGGAGAGGTGACCGGCTGGTAGATGTCGACCTTGCGCAAGGGCTTGGGGATCATCGTCAGGTCCTGCACGACGGTGCCGCGGTCGGGCACGTCGTCTGGCGGGAACACGAACTGCTTGCCCCGGTAGCTGAACGTCTCGTTGTACCAGGCGAGCTTGATCACCTCCATCGCTTCTTCGAAGATCTCGCGGTTGATCCGGTCGTGCTCGGCCGACATCGCGTTGTCGCCGCTGGCGACCACGGTGCCGAGTGCCCAGGCCTCTCGGGGCACGGTGCCCCGGCCCACGCCGAACTCCATCCGGCCCCCGGTGACGATGTCGGCGAGGGCGAAGTCCTCGGCGAGCCGGAGCGGGTGCCACTGCGGCACCACGTTGAACATCTGGCCGAGGCGGAGGTGCTTGGTGATGCTCGCGAGGTGCTGGCCGAACATGATCAGGTTCGGGAGGACCTCGTAGCCCTCGTACTGGAAGTGGTGCTCGGTGAGCCACATCGTGTCGAAGCCGAGCTGGTCAGCGGTCTTGGCCCAGTCGACGAGGTTCTCGTAGCAGGCGATCACCGCGTCGTTGCCGAAGCGGCGGCTCGTGGCCGGAACCGAGGGGTCGCCTGCGTCCGGCATGGGGACGGTGCAGAAGAAGTTGGTGTCGACGCGCATCTCAGCGACGCTAGCGGTGTGTCGTGTGACAGGAGGTCGTCGGGCCGGGTCTCGCCGCCGGTGTCACCGGTGATTTCACATGCCGGCAACAGAGCCGACGCGAGCGCGCGGATCGGCCGCGCCGCTGAGCATGCCGTCGTCGCCGACCACGATCGCGTGGGCGTGGCCGAAGTCGCTCGACCAGGCGGGAGCGGTCTGCACCTCGTGGCCGAGGTCGAGCAGGTGGCCATGCCAACCGGTGGGGACGTGTCCCTCGAGCAGCACGTGCGGACCACCCGCACCGGTCCAGGTGTCGAAGCCGGTGACCGGGCCGTCGAGGATCCACCGGCCGGCGTTCACGGCCACGGCTGGGCTCTGGCCATGGTGGAACAGACGCGCGGCGAGTTGCAGCAGGATCTGGGGCTGGGCGTCGCCGCCCATCGTGCCGAACACCGACCGGAGGCTGCCGTCGGTGTGGGTCGCGAGAGCGGGCGACAGCGTGTGGGGCGGCCGCCGACTCGGTCCGATCTCGGCCGGGTGTCCGGTCTCGAGGGAGAAGCCGAGCCCGCGGTTGTGCAGGTTGATGTTGGTGGTGGGCTCGACGATCCATGAGCCGAAACCCGACGCGTTGGACTGGATGAGCGACACGCCCAACCGGTCGCCGTCCACGGCGCACAGGTAGGTGGTGTCGCCCCGGTGCTGCCCCGCTCGAGGTACCGAGGCGCGGGACGGATCGATCTCGGCGAGGCGGCCTGCGATCTCGGTCAGCAAGACACCGCCGTCCGCTCCGTCGTGGAGCACATCGGGTCGGTCGCGGCCAGCGGCCTTGGCCGCCTCGATCAGCAGGTGTGCCCATCGGGGATCGTCGGGGTCGCCGGGCAGGTCGAGCTGGTCGGCAAGCCCAGCGGCACCGAGTGTGAGGTAGCCCTGTGAGTTCGGTGGGATGGTGTGCAGCACATGCCCGAACGCCGGCCACGACAGTGGTGTCACCCAGTCCGGTCCCGGCGTCTGGAGGTCGGCCTCGGTGAACCATCCG
Source organism: uncultured Acidimicrobiaceae bacterium (assembly GCA_963791635.1). Lineage (GTDB taxonomy): Bacteria > Actinomycetota > Acidimicrobiia > Acidimicrobiales > Ilumatobacteraceae > VFMC01. Next base: position 1,018,690 of record CAWBTC010000005.1, on the reverse strand, counting down.
GCGCCGAGCGCGAGCAGTCCGCGGCCGAAGTCCCCTCCGTAGAAGCCGCCGCGGCCGTGCTCGGCGATTGCTCGGAGCGAGGCGGCGACGCCTGGACGGCGGACGCGGTCGCCCGGGCGGCGCGCCTGGACCGCCAGCTCGTCGAGCGCCTCGCGCGCCCGCTCGTCGACCATTGCCAGCGAGCCGACCAGCAGCATCGAGGCTGGAAAGCCGTGTTCGGCGAGTCGGATCGCGGGAGCCAACACCTCGGGCAAGGGGAGCCGACCGAACCGCTCGTGGAGGGTGCACCAGCCATCGACGCAGCCCGGCACGGTGACGGAGCGGATGTCGTGGCGGAACGGCATCTGCGTGTGTCCGTCAGCGCGCAGGGCATCTGCGCTCGCACCGCTGCCGGTCCGGCCGCTCGCGTTGAGCGCGTGCACCCGACCGTCGGAGTGGACGAGGGCGAACAGGTCGCCACCCATTCCGCACAGGTGCGGGCCCGTCACGGCGATCGCTGCGTTGGTGGCGATCGCTGCATCGACCGCGTTGCCGCCTGCAGCGAGCGCGGCCATCCCGGCCTGCGTCGCGAGCTGGTCGGCGGAGGCAACCATCGCGCGCGGGGAGCGCACCGACGACGAGGGAGGGTTGAGTCCGGCCATGACCCCAACCATAAGCGTGCGATGAATCGAAGGGGATCGAATCGGATCGAAGGGGATCGAATGGGATCGACAGGCGACCATCGACAGGCGACCGCGGGCAGTGCGATACCGTGCGCGTCGATGCGCCACTTCGTCTTCGGCGAGCTCCTCATCAGGAGCCGCCTGCTGCGCTTCGTGAACACGAGCTTTCGGTTGCGCGATCCCAAGGGCGTTCGCGTCCCGCAACTCGGCAAGTTGGGGAGGCAGAACCTGCGCGAGATGAAGCACGGTCGCGAGTTGCACCTCGACAGGCTGTTCGTCGAGGCGTTCCGTCGTCTCCCGGGCACGTTCGTCGATGTGGGCGTCAACAGCGGCCAGACCTTGGTGAAGGTCAAGGGCTTCGACCGCGCCCGCGAATACGTGGGCTTCGAGCCCAACCCGTCGTGCAACTACTACACGGGCAAACTGATCGACCTCAACGGCTTCGAGGGCTGCACGCTCGTGCCGGTGGGACTCCACGAGCGCACCGACCTGCTGCAGCTGCACATGCGTTGGCCGGGTGACGACCCCACGGCAACACTCGTCGTGGAGTCGGGTCGTCACGACTTCATCGCCAGCCAGGTGGTTCCGGTGTGGCGGGGCGACGACGCACTCGAGCTGTTGGGCGTGTCTGCGATCTCTGTCCTGAAGATCGACGTCGAGGGCGCCGAGCTCGAAGTCGTGCGCGGCTTCGCAGGCACGATCGAGCAGCACCACCCGCTGATGGTCTGCGAGATCCTTCCCGAGCGCGATGCGGAGGGCATCACCGTCGCGTCGGTGTCTGTGGCAACGCTGCTCCATCGGGCACGAGCGATGACCACCTACCTGGGGGCCGAGGGTTACCGGATCGGCAAGCTGGAGCGCTCGGGCTCGGTCAAGGAAGTGCCGAGCATCGAGCACGATCTCGAGTTCGGCAACACCGATACGTTCGACTTCGTGTTCGTCCCCGCCGGCCAGGAGTGGGTGTTCGACACCCTCGGCTGAGGACTGCGTGTCACCCCGGCGACGTCGAACGTCAGGAACGCCATGACCGTACACTGGCGAAGTGATCCGACGCCTGGTGCGACACCGTCCGTCGGCGCTGGTCGGGTACACGATGGCCGGCGCTGTCGTGGTGCTGTCGACGTTCCTGCCGTGGTTGCGATCGGGGAGCACCTCGCGTTCGAGCTACGAACTGCTCGGCCTGCTCGACCGGCTCGACATCGCACCTGACGGTCCGATCTCCGCCCTCGTGCGGTGGTGGCCACTCGTGCCGCTCGTGGTGACGCTGGCCGTCGTGCTCGCATGGTGGCAGCGCTGGGCTGCCTCCCTCGCAGCAGCAGTCGTCGCCGTGGTCTACGCCGGTGGGGTCGGCGGCGCGCTGGCAGCCCGGTCGAAAGACACCCCGGTCACGCTGGGCCCGGGACCGATGGTGTGCGCCGTCGCCAGCGCGGTGTTCCTGGTCACAGCAGGCTGGATGGTGTTCACGCACGCCAGTGCTCGCGCCGTTCCAGCACCTCACGCAGCACCGCCGGCCGATCCGTCATGATCCCGTCGACTCCGAGGTCGAGCAGTCGCTCCATCTCGTCCGGGTCGTCGATCGTCCACACGTGCACATGGATCCCGACGGCGTGCGCCCGCTCGACGAACCGTTGATCGGTCACCGTCAACCGGCCGCGGGTGACGGGAACCTGCGCAGTCATCGCAGGGAGCGTGCGCGGCCGGCCGAAACGCAACGAGGCCACGCCCCTGGGGCCGAGCGCCGTGCACAGTGCGTCGCCGAGCTCTGCACGCAGCCTGGTCACCCGTCGGTCACTGAACGCGCCGACGCAGACGCGATCGAGCGCACCGTGCCGCTTCAGGACCGAGACGAGCGCCCGCACCGCACCATCGCTCTTGCAGTCGATGTTCACGCGCAGTTCGGGCCACGTACCGAGGATGTCCTCGAGCAGCGGAATCGGCGCCTCGCCTCGAACCCTGGCCTGGCTCACCTGCTGCCAGGGGAGCTCACTGATCCGGCCCGGGCGGTCGCATGCTCGTTGGAGGTCGTCGTCGTGGAACGCCACCAACACGCCGTCAGCGGTCACCTGCACGTCGGTCTCGACATAGCGATAGCCGAGTCCGACGGCGTACTCGAATGCCGGCATCGTGTTCTCGGGCGCATCGCTCGCGCCGCCGCGATGGGCGAACGCGATCGGGCCGTCCCACTCGAGGAACGGATGGCTGGTCGTCGGCATGGGCAGAGTTGTAGCGCGCGTTAGCCTCGGCCGCCATGGCCGACTCCACGAATCCTGGAACCATCACCGTTCGATCGCCGTACGACGGCAGCGTGATCGGTGAGATCGCCAGCCAGACCACGGCCGACGTCGACCGTGCCGTCGCGACCGCCAAGGCCGCCCTCGCGCGAGGTGTGATGCCGCTGTGGCAGCGGGCTCAGATCCTCGATCTTGCCGCGCAGCGGCTCACGGTGCGCCGCGACGAGTTCGCCGAGATCATCGCCAAGGAGGCTGCGAAGCCGATCAAGACGGCTCGGGTGGAGGCCGAGCGTGCCGTGGGCACGTTCCTGTTCTCCGCGGCCGAGGCTCGCAAGCTCGCGCGGCGACATGATCCCGCTCGACGCCATCTCGGCGGGCGAGGGGAAGATCGGTTTCACCCTGCGCGTGCCGATCGGTGTGGTCGGCGCCATCGCGCCGTTCAACTTCCCGTTGAACCTCGTCGCCCACAAGGTCGGCCCGGCCATCGCAGCAGGCTGCCCGGTGGTGCTCAAGCCCGCCAGCCAGACCCCGTTCAGCTCGCTGCGGCTCGCCCAGATGCTCATCGAGGAGTGCGGCCTCCCCGAGGACTACCTCCAGGTGGTCACCGGCGGCGGCAGCACGGTCGGCAACGCAATCGTCGATCATCCCGACGTCGCGCTCATCACCTTCACCGGGTCGCCCGAGGTGGGATGGGGCATCCGCGCCCGTGCTGCCCGCAAGCGGGTCGGGCTCGAACTCGGCAACAACGCACCGGTGATCATCGAGGCCGACGGCGACTGGCGCACGGCGGCGGCAAAGATCAAGGTGGCCGGCTTCAGCCATGCGGGGCAGAGTTGCATCAGCACGCAGCGCGTCCTGGTGCACCGCAGCATCGCCGATGACTTCACCACCACCCTCGTCGATCACGTGAAGACCCTCGTGGTCGGCGACCCGATGGATGAGGCCACCGATGTGTCCGCGCTGATCTCTGTAGGCGAACGCGACCGTGTGGAGGAGTGGGTGAAGGAGGCCGCTGCGGCTGGTGCGACGATTGCGACGGGCGGCCGTCGGCAAGACGACGGCGTGCTGCTGCCGACGGTGATCGCCGGCGCCACGCCCGACATGAAGGTCTGCGCGAAGGAGGTCTTCGGCCCCGTCGTGACCGTCACCGCCTACGACACCCTCGACGAGGCGATCGCGATCGCCAACGACACCGAGTACGGCCTCCAGGCGGCGATCTTCACGTGCGACATCACCAAGGCGATGCGGGCCGTACGCGCCCTCGACTTCGGTGGGGTGCTGGTGAACGAGGTGCCGACGTGGCGCGCCGACCAGCAGCCGTACGGCGGTCTGCGTGACAGCGGCAACACTCGTGAGGGGCCTGCGTACACGATCAAGGAGATGACCGAGATCAGGATGGTCGTCATCAATGGCTGAACCGGTCGGCGTGCTCCGGTGGGGCGTGATCGGCGCGTCGTCGCGCATCTACCGCGACAGGGTGCTGCCGCCGATGCAGGCTCGGGACGGCCACGAGGTCGTCGCAGAAGCGAGCCGCACCACGGATGGGTCGGAGGCGCCGTATGCAGAGCTGTTGCAGCGGTCCGATGTTGATGCGGTCTACATCCCACTCCCCAATGCCGGACACAAGAAGTGGATCCTGGCCGCTCTCGAGGCGGGAAAGCACGTGCTGTGCGAGAAGCCACTGACGATGTCGGCGGTCGACACCGACGAGGTGTACGACGCCGCCGAGTCGGCGAACCGTGTGCTGGTCGAGGCGTACATGTGGCCGCACCATCCGCGCAATCAGCTCCTGCTCGAGGTGGCGCGCACCGAGCTGGGTGCCCTTCGATTCTCGCGTGGCGCGTTCTCGTTCCCGCTCGACCGACCGAACGATCACCGTTTCGACGAGCGCGGCGGCGGTGCGCTGTTCGACGTCGGCATCTACTGCCTCGGCCCGGCGCTGCTCGTCGCGCCGCGCGAGCCTCGGTGCGTGGCAGCCACGGCCGTGCGCAACGTGCACGGTGTCGACGTGTCGCTGTCGGGCTGGCTCGATCTCGGTGAGGGTTTCGCCGCGACCTGTGAGGTGTCGTTCGAGTCCGTCTCCGGGCGTTCGTACATCTTGAGTGGAACGAACGGACAGATCACGATTCCCGACTGGTTCGCGCCCGGTCCTGCACATGACAGCACGGTCGATGTGCTGCAGCTCGACGGGTCCGTGCTCTCGTTGCCTGCCGCTGGCGCCGATGCCTACGGCGAGATGCTCGATCAGTTCGCCCGCGTCGTGCAGCACGACGCGGCACCCCGTTGGGGCGACAAGGAGAGCCGGCTGCTGGCGCGTTGGATCGAGGCGTTGCACCACGCGTCAGCCTGAGGTCGCAGCGCTCGTTCTGGCCTCAGACCCGGTTGGAGACCAGCTCAGCGGCGGTGCTCGCCTCAAAGTGCGCCACCGGGCGTGCGGTGTAGATGCCGAGTGCCGCAAGGATCGGGACGAACAGCAGGGCGTTGCGGAGCCCGACGGCGTCGGCAAGTACGCCGAGCAGCAGCGGCCCGATCGTGACGCCCACCCCTGATGCAAGGGCGGTGACGAAACCCAAGGTGACCGAATCGGAGCCGCCCCGTGCGTACAGGCCGTCGACCGCGAGCGGGTAGAGCACGCCGGCGCCGATCGCGACCATGGTGAGCCCGAGCGCTCTGATCAACAGGCCCGGACCGGCCCACATCACGAGCGCGCCGGCGGCCGAGGTGGCGAAGCCGATCGAGCGTGTCCAGGGACCGAAGACCGTGACGATCCGCGGGAGCCCCATCCGGGTGACGAACAGGAACAGGCCCCAGATGGCACCGAGGCTTGCGGCGAGTCCGCTGGAGGCGCCACCGACCTCTTTGAGGTACACGACCGCCCAGATGCCGACCGGGAACTCGACGAGAACCGCATGGGTCGTGTGGAGCCAGGGCACGGTGATGTCGCGGTCGCGAAACAGCGGGAGCACCTTCACAGGGGGCAGCGCCGAGGTGGGAATCGTGGCCTTTCGACCGACGATCGCCACGCTTGCGCCGATCGCGAGCGTGAGCAGCGCATAGGGCCAGCGCCAACTGCCCCCGGCGCTGATCACGGCGCCGACGACGAGCGAGAAGGCGATGCCGGCGAGGCCGGGGACGGCGTTGACCGCGGCATAGGCGGCTGCGCGGTTGTGACCGTGGTGGTCGGCGATGATGCCCGGCATCAGCAGCACCAACATCGAGCAGGCGACACCGGCCAGTGATGAGCCGACCAACGTGACCGGCCAGGCGTGACCGATGCAGAGCATGACGATGCCGGCCGTGACGATCGCACACGAGCCCCAGAAGGCGTTCGGACGGCCGATGCGCGAGACCAAGCCCGAGCCGAATGCTCCGAGCACGATCATGCCGATGCCGAACGCGGACCCGTGCGCTGCAGCGACGACGCCGGAGATGCCCAGTTCGTCGCGCAGCTCACCGAGCACGATGCCGACACTGAGCCCGGCGACCAGCACGCAGAACGACAGTGCGCACGTGACCGTGAGCCGATCCCAGATCCCGTTCCGCTCGTGCACGGTGTCCGACAGTACCGGTACAGCCGCGTCCGTCGTGTTCATCGAGCGGTGCACGGACGTGACGTTCGTCCCGACTCGTCCCTTCCTTCTCGTCCCGTTCCTTCGAGGTGACGTTGGACTCTGTGCAGGGGCGAGGGCGGAGTGGATCGTGAACGGCGATACCTGGATGAAAGGCGGCGGCGATGGCGGCGCACGGACTGACGGCTGGCAGTGATCTCGAGCGGATTGCAGCGACGCTCGACCGGTTCCCGTTCCCGAAGAAGTTCGCGGTGGAGCTGTGCGCGGAGTGCAACCTGGCGTGTTCGATGTGCCACCACCCGAACATGAAGCGTCCGAAGGGCGTGATGCCCTTCCCGCTGTGGACCAGGTGCGCCGACGAGATCGCGGCGATCTCACCCCGCACCGAGTGTTGGTTCTCCTTCTGTGGCGAGCCGTTGTTGGAGCCTGAGCTCCTGGTCGACTGCCTGCACTACGGGCGGTCGGTGGGTCTGCAGTCGCTGAACATCAACACCAACGGGATGTTGCTGACACCCGATCTCGACGATTCGATCCTCGAGTCGGGTGCCCATCTGATCGTGTTCGGGGTCGATGGCTTCTCGAAGGAGTCGTTCGAGAAGTACCGGGTGGGGGCCGATCGCGATGTCGTGTACGGCAACGTCGAGCGATTCCTGGCCGAGCGCGATCGGCGCGGCAGCGACATGGCGGTCCAGGTCCAGTTCGTCGTGATGGACGACAACGCGGGTGAGGTGGAGGCCTACAAGGCCCACTGGTTGGCACGAAACGCTGTCGTCAAGGTCCGTCGCCAGCTCAGCTGGGGCGGCCAGCTCGAAACCGGCCTCGAAGCATCCCATGCCAACCGGATCCCGTGCCCGTGGGCGATCACGATGATGCACGTGTTCTGGGATGGCCGAGTGCCGCGCTGTCCCGGCGACACCGAAGGTGACGAGGGCGTCGGCAACGTGTGGCAGGCGTCCCTGGCCGACCTGTGGGCGCAGCTCGGCCCGTACCGGGAGATGCACCTCCAGCACGACTGGGATGCCCTTCCCGAACGGTGCCACACGTGCACCGATTGGATGACCGGCGCCGCCGAACGGCTCCGCCCGAACCAGGCCCATGTGCCGGTGGAACCGACGTGGCAACCCATCTCGAATCCTGCTGCTCGGTGAGCACGCTCTACCTGTGCGGCGCCGGGAACGGCGAAGGCGTGCGCCTCGCCCTCTTGGTCGATCGGGTGAGCCGACGGTGGGGTCGGATCGTCCTGCTCGACGACGACGTCGCCAAACATGGGTCGGATCGGCTCGGGGTCCCCATCATCGGCGGCTTCGACCGGCTGCTCGACGCTGATCCGACGACGGACGAGGTGGTCGACCTCGTCACGCGAACCACCGTGGGCCGGGCGGCCGCACGCGAGAAGATTGCCACGTACCGCATCCCGTTCGCCTCGCTCATCCACCCTGAGGTCGAGCTGTTCGGCGCACGGATCCACGACGATGTGACGATCTACGCCAATGCGTCGATCGGCGCCGAGAGCACCATTGCGACCTCGTGCGTGGTGCTGACGGGGGCTGTCGTCGGTCACGGGACGCACCTGGGACAAGGGTGCATCATCGCCCCGAATGCGGTCATCAATGCGCGGGTGAGAGTGGGCGAGCGGGTGTACGTCGGCTCCAACGCGAGCATCCTTCCGGATCTGAGCATCGGTGACGGGGCGACGATCGCGGGCAACACCCTGGTCGTGAGCGATGTCCCGGCCGGCGCGACTGCGCTCGGGGTGCCGGCAACGATCGTTCGACCTCCATCGACAGCGTCGACAGCGTCGAACCACCATGGGTCGCCGAGCACGGCAGCGGGCCAGGATGACATCGTCGATCACGATCGAGACCTGTTGGCGTCCGACATCGCCGAGGTGATGTGCGAGGTACTGGAGCGACGCGAGGTGGCGCGCACCGCGAACTTCTTCGACATCGGTGGCACGTCGCTGCTCGCGGTTCGGCTCGGCCAGCAGTTGCGCGACCAGTTGGGGCTCTCGGCCGGGCCGCTCGACCTGTTCGAGTACCCCAGCGTCGCCGCGCTCGCCGAGCACTTCGGTGGTCGGCACACGACCAGCCCGGCGATGTTGTCCGCGCAACGCCGGGCCGCGCGACGGCGGGCGCTGATCCGGCACTGATCCGGCACTGATCCGGCACTGATCCGGCACTGATCGCTCCCAGCATCCGGTGGTGCGCGAGCCTTCGGGGATGGACAACGACCATCCGGCGCGAGCCATGTTCCGGGTGTCGCCCGCCGCGTACGTCGGTGAACGTACCCGTCTGGCCAAGGCGGCGAAGGCTGCAGGCGACAAGGACCTCGGCAAGCAACTCCAGGCGCTGAAGCGTCCGACGCTCGCAATGTGGGCGGTGGTCGCTGCGACTGACGATCCAGATGACGTCCACGAACTGCTGGCCGTCACCGACGAGCTTGCTGCGGTGCAGGGCAGCGGCGATCGAGCAGCCACCGTGGAGGCGACGAAACGCCGGCGTGCAACGGTCGAGGTCGTGGTGGGAGCCGCCGTCGAAGCGTTGCAGCCGTGGGAGCCGTCAGCCGAGGCTCGTCGGGCGGAGATCCGCACGATCGTCGACCAGCTGTCGCGACACCCGGAGCTCGCCTCGGCATGGATCGACGGAACCCTGCGCGAGCTGCCCGAGACCGATGCGTTCGGCTTCGCTGCCTTCACCGGGATGGAGGTGCCCGAGAAGGCGGCGTCGCAGCCGAAGGCCAAGCCTGAGCGCCGCTTGAGGTCGGTCCCACCTCTGCCGTCAGACGACGGCGACGGCACGACGCCGATGCCGACGCCAACGGGCGTGCGGCGGCCGAGCTGCGTCGCACGCACGAGCGTGCCCAACGTGAGGCGCGCGCGAGCGCGAGCCGCGGCGACCCGTGAGGCCCGCCGCAACGTGGAAGCGGCGACGAAGGCCTTGACGGCCGCGCAACGGAAGGTGATCGACGCCGAAAGGGTCTCCCGCGAGGCCGAGGCCACCCTCCGTGCCGTCGAAGCCGACAGGGACATCGCTGCGCGACGCCACGCCGCCGCAGCCAGTCGGCTGGCCGAGTTCACCGACAACGACTACTAGCCACGGCGGCCGACGACGGTGGCAGTGGCGATCCATCCGCCGATCGTCCACAGTGCGAGCACGAGGTAAGCCCCGCCCACGTCGGTGACGAAGCCGTCGCTGAGCGCGTCGCGCAGCACCTGGGCCATGGCGTGGAAGGGCAGGACGCGGTGCACCGCGGCCAGCCACCCGGGGAACTGCTCGATCGGCACGATGATCGGTGAGAACAGCAGCACCACGAAGATCACGAGGTTCGTGACGAGGTTGATCACCGAGGGGTTCGCCACGGCGTGCGCCAAGCCGAACCCGACCGAGGTGGACATCAACGACGTGAGCAGCACCGCCGGAACCACCATCCAGGAGATGCGGAGGTCGGTGTCGTACGCCAGTACACCGACGCCGAGCGACGACAAGAACCCCGGCAGCGACAGGAACGTGAACACGGTGAACGTCGAGCAGGCTGCGGCGAGACGCGGGACGGGGAGTGACCAGATGAAGTCGTACGTTCCGGCGATGCGCTGTTGGCTCACCATGTTCGGCACCATCAAGAAGCCCATCGGGATCAGGCCCACGGCCGGCACTCCGGTGACGATGTAGGTCTGGGCGAACGAGGGCAGATCGCCCAGGTAGAAGCCGTACATCACCGCGGCGCCCGCGCCCATGATCACCTGGATCACGACGCCGAACGCGAGCCACGAGCCGAGTCCGCGGAGATCGAATCGCATCATCATGAGGTACGACCGCAACCACCGACCGGCGCCGCCACGAACGGGATCGGTGGCGAACAGCGCGGACGGCGAGACGGCGGCCATCGTCAGTCCCTCCGTCCGACGACCCACGCGGCGACGGCCACCGCGACGATCGCATATGCGATCACGACGAGGTACGACGCAGCGACGTGGCTCACCAGCCCATCGGTGAGTCCGGCGCGCATGACGATGGCCATGTGTTCGAACGGCAGTCCGTGGTTGACCTCGACCAACCAACCCGGCAGGTTCTCCGGCGGGATGTTGATCGGGGCGAAGCCGAGGATGCCGAAGCTCACGAGCTGGGTGATCATGTGGATGACCATCGGCAGACGGATCGCGTGGGCAAATGCGTAGCCGATCATGGTGGCCGAGACGATCGTGAGCAGCACCGCCGGAACGATCGATGGTGTGACGTGCAACGGCAGGTCGTAGCGCCAGTCGGCGATCATCAGCGCGGCGATCATCCCCGGCACCGCGATGATCGAGTTCATCGTCACCCACGCCGCCGCCTGCGTCGTGCGAGGCACGGGGAGCGACCACAAGAAGTCAGCCGTGCCGCGTACCTTGTGCTCGGCAACGAGTTGTGGGCCGAGCACGAGGCCGACCGTGACCAAGGTGACCACGGCTGCGCCCGTCGAGAGGTACAACGCGTTGCGCTGCGGGATCTCCACGAAGAACAGGCCGATGCCGAGGGCGAAGCCGGCGCCGATCAGTACCTGAACCATGACGATGAGTGGCAGCAACGACCTCATCCCGGTGAGTTCCCACCGGGTCATCATCCGGTAGCTGCGCCACCAGTGAGCCACTCCGGAGTGAACGTCGGGGACCGAGACATGTGCGCCAGTCATGGTGCACCACCCGCGTCGGGACCGTCGGCCGAGCGATGGCCGGTGAGCCGGATGTAGACGTCCTCGAGCGTCGTCGCCGCGAGTGCGTACTCCTCGGCTTCGTCGTCGGCCACGATCTGGCGGGCCCAGCCGATCGCATGCGCCGCGTCGCTCTCGTCGATGGTGGCAACGACGTTGTTGCCGACCCGGATGTGGCCGTGGACGAACGCGGGCATCTCCGGCGTGGCACGACCGGGCGCCATCATCAGCTGGACGCGCATCCGGCCCCGGTCGTCGGCCTTCAGCGACGACGGTGTGCCTTCGGCGATCAGACGTCCATCGCCGATGATGGCGAGTCGGTCGACGGACTTCTCCGCTTCCATCACGTTGTGGGTGACGAGCAGCACGGCTGCGCCCTCGTCGCCGAGGCGGCGGATCTGCTGCCAGAGCAGCCGGCGACGGGCGGGGTCGACGTCGTTGGTGGGTTCGTCGAGGATCACCACTCGGCCGGGCCACACGGTCACCATCACGAAGCCGACCAGCCGCTTCACCCCGCCGGACAGCTTGGCGCCGGAGCGATGGCGCCACTCACCGAGGTCGAGCGCGTCGATCATCTCGGACGCGCGCTGTCGCACGATGCGCCGATCGCCACCACGAATCATCCCCGTGAGCTCGATCGCGGTGCTCACCTTGAACGCATCGATCGGCATCTGCGCCTGCGGCAGGTACGAGCACAGTTGGCGGGCAGCGTCAGGATCCTTCAACCAGATCGTACGGACCGAGGGTGAGCGAGCCGGAGGTGGGTTTCAACAGTCCGATGACCTGCTTGACGAGTGTGGTCTTGCCCGCTCCGTTGGGGCCGAGCAGGCCGTACACCTCGCCAGGGCGGACCTCGAGCGTGATCGCGTCGTTGGCCCGGAAGTCACCGAACTGCTTGGTGACAAGATCGGCGCGAAGCGTCCAGTCCTCCATGTGCCCTCCCAGTGAACCACGATCGACCGTAGCCCGCAGCAGCTGCGGCCTCCGTCGCTGGCACGGTTGCCAGGGAGATGCTGTGCTGCCCGTCAGATCGAGCGGCCGGCTTCCTTCCAGTACTCGTCTTTGAGGAGGCGCTTCTTGTATTGGCATGGCACCACCAGTCCACAGCACCCCGCCAGTCGTCGGTTACGTGCGCATCTCTGCGATCGGAGAACGAGACATCGACGGAGACACAGCGCGCCGCCATCGAGGCGTACTGCGTCACCCGTGGATGGTCGCTCGTCAAGATCATCACCGAGCCCGGTCGGAGTGCGTTCAAGTCGTCGCGCTCGAACGCGGCCGGCATTCCGCGAGGCGATGAACCTCCTCAGTGCCGGAGCGGCTGACGCATTCGTGATCTGGAAGGTCGACCGCGCCGCCCGCAACACGCTCGACCTCCTCACGTTGGTCCGCGACCTCACGGATCAAGGAGCCGAGTTCGCCAGCGTGACGGAGCAGTTCGATACGTCCACCTCGATGGGGATGGCGATGCTCACGATGGTGTCGGCGCTGGCCGAGCTGGAGAGCGCGCAGAAGTCCGAGCGGGCTACCGAGTGGCATCAGTACCGTCGACTCAACGGCGCAGCCCCGGCTGGCCCTGCCGCCCTGGGCTACCGCAAGCCACAGCCCAACGTGCTTGAACCCGACCCGGAGGTCGCGCCTCTTGTGGCCGATGCTGCCGCCAGGATCGCGGCTGGCTCGTCGGTGCTGTCGGTGGTGAAGTCGCTCAACCAGGCTGGGGTCAAGATCACACACCGAGGGCTGACGACGGCGCTCCAGTCGCCAACGTTGGTCGGGATGGTGGCGATGTCCGACGGCGCGCTACCTCGTCGTGGCGGCGCGCGTGTGCTCGATGGGGCCGAGCTGATCCCTGGCGACTGGGAGCCGATTCTCGACCATGCGGTGTGGGAGCAGGTTCGCGTCATGCTCAGGACACCCGGCCGACGGTCGAACACCGGCAACGCTCTGCGTTGGCCGCTAGTGCCGATCGCGCGATGCCACTGCGGCTCGTCGATGCGTCACCATGTGGACAAGTACCGCACGAAGACCGGGACCCACTCGTTGGGGCGGCTGTTGTGCCTCAACCAGTCATGCCTCAACGGCATCGGGTACGACGCCATGGAGAAGGCCATCACCGCGGCCGTCCTGGACCTCCTCGACCCCGATGTGTGGTCGAGCCTGCGCTCGACCACGACGATCAGCGACACCGCTGTTGCGATGGATGGTCGGCTGGCGCGGATGTGGGAGATGGTGCTCGCGGGCACCATCGAGCCTGAGGAGTACGCCGAGGCGAAAGCACGGTGGACGCCGCAGGAGGCGATGGCGGCACAATCGGTCGAGCTGCCCGATGTTGATGACGTGCGCGCCGCCTGGAAGGACCTCGACCCTCGGGACCGCCTGTTGGTGTTCCGGGCTGTCATCACGTCCCTCACGATCGGCCCTACCCGTCGTCGCGGCGGGCGGGGCGTCGACCTCAAGCGGCTGAACCTCGTGTGGAGTCCGTGCTCCCCCATCCGCTCCGAAGCTGCTGCAACGCAGGTGCAGGCGCTCGACGGAGCTGGGGCTACGGCTTCGCAGCCGACACGCACCCCCGGTCAGGCGGCTGGCGGTCGCTGGTAACCGGTGCGCTTCGACTCCCGGGTGCTCGCGGCCTCGCCGCCCCAGATCCCGAACTCGCCCTCGATGCCGAGGGTGCGCACGTGGTCGGCGCATAGCTGTCGGACCGGACACCGGGCGCAGATCGCGAGTGCGACCTTGCCCTCGGCGCTGATGCCCTTGGCGTGCCAGTTGGGCTGGGCTCCGGGTCCGTGGTGGGGTTGGCGACAGGCAGCGGCTCGGAACCACGGTGGTCGCACCCGGGCCAGGAACAGATCGAGCGAGGCGTCCTGCATCGGTCGAGGGTACGCGGTGCCAGTTGGTCCAAGCGGTCGCCGTCAGGCGTCGGGCCACTCCGGCAGCAGTTGCTCCTTCGTCATCGGTCCGAGCAACGTTCCGTCGTGAAGTCGACGCCAGCGTCGACCAGCGGAGTCCGCAAACGAACAACCCGCCTTCGTGGGAAAGGGATGGTCAAGGTCGGCCTCCTGTCCGTTCGGAAGTCGGTACCCGGCGACCAATCCGGACCCGTCGGTCACGCCCGGGGCCACTACCCCGACGTGGTGTGCCTTTCGAGTGTTGTCGCTGATGTCGAGTTCGGCGACCAGCCCGTAGACCGGAACGCTGTTGGTGTTGCTCCATCTGACGGCGCACTCGAGGGAGCCCATGTTGATGTGGGCGTACTCGATCCGACCGCGATCCGCTCGGCCTCAGACCTCTCGGCGTCGCTCCGTCTGTGGTGAGCCTGCCGACGGCTGTCCACGAGCGTGTAGGTCAACGCAAGAGCGGTCGCAGTGCCCGGCACCCACTCCGAGAGCGGGCCGATAGCACGGTCGGGGCCGTAGTGAGCGATCGAGGCAACGACACCCGCGACCGTCCCAGCAGTCACGACCACTGCGAGGACGAAGAACGCCACGCCGATCGCATCCTTGCCCAACCTGGTCGTCACCCGATCGAGAAACGGGCCTGCGAGACGTGGCAGCGCACCCAGTCGGGCGAGTCGCCATCGGGACGGGTTACGTCTCCCGTCCCGAGGCGCCTCGGTCTTCATCGTCGCCGTCGCTCCACGCGCACCGGCGGCAAGACCAATCAGCCCCGGTCGTGGTGGTGGTGTCGGCGCCGACGTCTCAGACGATCGAGTTGACGATCACAGTGACCTCGGCAACAGTGAGTCCGTGCCGTCGGGGTTGGTCCATCGTCCGGCGACCATCGTGCCGGTGGTGGCGTCGACCAGTCGGTGCCACGGTCGTCGTCGCCTTCGATGAGCCAGCCCCTGTGGTCGGCTTGCCGGTCGAGCGCCTGACGAGTGGCGGTGGTCTTGGGGAGCACCGTCATGCTGCCGCGAGGCGTCGAGCGCCGTCGGCGTTGCGCACGTGAACGACGCGTTGGTCTCGATGCGCAGGGTCGTGAGGTGCGCCGGAAGCCAGAGTATCGTCGGCAGCGAACTGCATCTGTCCGAGGTAGAGCACGCCGAGCATCGCCGGGTCGAGCAAGTACGGCGGCTCGTTGCCTGCGCCGATGCGCTCGACGACACGCAGTCCCCACAGCGGTGACGACGACCCCGAGGCCGACAGCGGGAACACGAACCCGCCTGCGTCGGCGATCAGATCGACGCGGCGGCGTCGGTGAGGTTGAGCACCAGCACGGTCGGGTGGCACCAGTGGCACGCATCGCAGCGATGCCGTTGCGGACCTGCTCGATGAGGTGGTGCCAGTCATCCCGAACGCGACCGCAGCGGCAACGATCTGGGCCATCGCGTGAGCGTCGAGAGACTGCTCGACAGCGAACTGGCGTTCCGACCCGAGGAACGAGGTCAGCTTCGGGACGGAGTCGAACAGTGCGTTCGGGATGTCGTCGATCGTGACGGCGTGCTGGCGCATCGCTTCGGTGACGAGCACGATCGTGCTCGCGAAGCTGGCCTTGTCGGTCGTCGCGTCGATGCACGCTCGACGGAGCCGGTCAGCACCCGGGCGGTCTGGCGGAAGTCTTCGATGCTGGTGTCGGTCCCGGCGTTCTCGGTGACCAACGTGGGCCACAGGAACCGGGAGTCGCGTCCCATCCCGACGATCGCTGGGGTGCGAGGCGACCAGTCAGCCGAGGCGGGCAGGGTGACGCCCTTGGTCAGTGTGTCGAAGGCGGACACGGTCGCGGACGGCTTGGACTTGAGGTCGAACCCGGAGTCGGTGACTGCCTTGCCCAGTCCACCGGTCGCGCCCGACGGGTGCCAGGTTGCCAGCAGCGGTCGGGATGCCCTTGGTGGCGTTGGGGTTGGCGGCGACGTACACGTCGAGGATCGCCGCGCGCCTTGCGGAGTTCCATCTCCAACGGGGTGATGATCGAGTGCGGGGAGCGTCCGGATTCGACGTCGTCGCACGCCTTGGTGAGTGCTGCGGCTGCGTACTCGACACGCTCGCGAGAGGTTCTGCCACTGGTGGCCATGATGAAGTTCCGATCGAGACAGAGGCCCATGTTTCGGGGCCTGCGATGTGCTCGGGCTTCTGGCCGGACGATCAGCGGCGGCGACGGCGGCTCGTTCGAGCGGCGGAAGCGGCGGCGTCACGACGCGGTGTCAGTCGTTGCGTACTTCACCGTACTCGTGATCGGTCGCGAGCGCGAGTCGGCGCTGACTGCTCGCTCAGAACCCGGTGCCCGATCAGCAGATGATCCGGCGCGAGTAGCGTCGGCGCCCGTGGAGACTTGGCAGACGGCCCTGACCATCGGCGGCCCGTTGTTCGGTGTCTGGCTGGGTGCAGCGCTCGCCGGCGGCGTTCCGAACGGGACTGGCTCCGTGAGAAGAGAGCGGATGCCTACGTCGAACTGCTCGATCTGCTCACCGTCATCAGCCAGACCTTTCACGTGGGCCTCAAGGTCAGCAAGCTTCGGGCCGACGCTCCGCGAGAACATGGCCACGACTTCGAGGGCGTCGAGCAAGCGTGGCGGAGCCAGCTGGACGATCTTGAGCATGTCGAGCTTCACGTCAACATGCTCGGTGGACGACTCGGCAAGGCATACCAGGCCCGAGCGAACGACATCGTGTTCCGAATGCTTCAGTGCGTCGACGCCACAAGCCCGAGCGAGACCGAATGGGATCTCGCAGGGTCGGATGTGATGCAGCTTCGGGATGACCTCGTGAGTCTTGCGCGGGCTGATCTCGGGGCGAGCTGGTGGTCTGAGCGCCTACGAGGGCGGGTGAAGCGCGACCCCGACGGGGACTAGCCCCCGACCAAGGGTTCCATTCGAACCCCGAGGAGCCAGGAGACCTCGAATCAGCCGCCGAGCACGGACCCTCTTGCAGCGCCGATGCCTCCGAGGATGAGACCGAGGACGATCGGTACAACGCAACCGGGGCCCTCGCCAGGGGCCCGTGCCGATGTCCCCTGGTCGAAGCTCGACGACGAGTTTGCGTACGGGATGAAGCACCCAAGAACGAAACCGACGATGAAACCGACAACAGCCATCGCGGGAATGTAGTCCGCTCCGTCAGCGCCCGGCGTCGACGGCACTCGCGAGCAAGAAGAAACTGACCGCGAGGTGGCTGCGGAACTCCAACCCGGCGCTGGCCTTGAGCGAGCAGTCGCGTAGCCCCCGGATCGCCTCCAACCACAGTGCGATCTCCGCGTCGCCTTCGGGTCCGGCATCTCGGTCGGCTGCCTCGATCGCGTCGATCATGCTGGTGAACGCGATCGCGGATGGCCACCTGTTCACGTTGCGGGCGACGGCGATGATGCTGCCGACCCGTTCGATCAGATCGGCTGTGCGGATGCGGTTGTTCATGGGTGTGACCTTTCGTTGGTTGGTGTGCGGGGGCGCCTTCTGTTCGACGTCCTCGCCGTGACACTTGGAGGCATGACCTCCGCCGAAGCCGTTGCAGTCGCCGCCAGCTACGGAGTGGCGATCACCGACCTGGGCGAGTTCATGGCCTTGGTGCTCGACGTGATGGAGTCCACGGGCGACGACGCCGAGAGCGCAGCCCGGTCGGTGATCGAGGGCGTGATGGACGGCGAGATCGACGCCCAGCACCTGCTGGTCTGATCGAGCGCAATCGGTACCTTTTAGCGTCCGCACGCACGGACCTAGGAGTGGGTGTTGGCGCGAGCGAGACCGGTCGAGATTCATCGACCCCTACCCCGGCGTCGCTGAGGAGGCCCACGCTGTCGCGACTGGTGCCTGGGTGCGCGTCTGCCGGGCGTGGGAGCCCAGGTGGCCCAAGCACCGCCCGGACCGCGCAGGCGCGCGCTCATGCTGCGTCGTCGCGTTCGGGCCACTCACACGCGGGGTCCGAAGAACCGGGCCTTGCCGACCTTGGCTGGCGGGCGGGGCAGGGTCGGCTGCTTACGTTGGGTGACGAGCCCGAGTTCTGTGGAGTTCGGGACGTGACGGCCAGTGCAGGCGTGGGTCATGCGACAGGCCGGCCATTCGGTCTTCGGTCCGTTGGCGATCTCTCTGGCGCGCTGCCACGAGGCACGGACCATCGTGACCTCGCCGCAGGTGGTGCAGGCCGCGAACACGTGACCTGAGCGACGCCCGACGACCGCGGCGAGCACGAGAGCGCGTTGCTCGCGGACTCCGGCCAGCAGGTCGGCGTCGACTGTGCCGAGCGATGCGTTGATGACGGTGCGGGTCCGGTCGGTCGGGTGGATGTCGAGCTTGGCGCCGACGAGGTCGAGCGCGTGAGGATGTCGAGCACGCCCATCTCACACCTCGATGACTTCTTGGGCGGCGCCCGGGAGTGCAGAAAGTGCAGGTTTGAGCCACCCTCCCTTCACAACCCTCTCCCTCTCCTCTTCTCTCACTTTCTCTCTCGTGAAGCGGGGGAGAGAGAACTCTGCACTTTCTGCACTCTCGGTCGGGTCGCCCCACTCCGATTCGGGGCGCAGCTTGATGCCAGCGAACCTGCGCACGCCGTCCCGGACCGAGATGCGGTAGCCGGCGGCCTCGACGGTCGCGTAGAACCGTGTCTTGCCGAGAGCGTTGCGGCCGTTGGCCTTCACCCAGACCTCGAACGCCGAGAACAGCCGGGCCTTGTCCACGAACCCGGTGTCCGTCTCGTCACAGGTCTCGAACAGGAACAACCGGACCCGATCGGACCGACGAGCGAACTCCAACGCCGCTGCCCACGACCCGTCGTTGTCGGCGTACCCGCCTCGGAGATCGAACCGGCGTAGTGCCTCGACGAGTCGGACCAGGATGCCCGGTAGCTCGGTGAGCAGTTCGGTCTCCAACGTCGGGTCTTCGTGACCGAGGAAGGTGTGCGGGAACAGGAACGGGCGAACCCGAGCGAGGTACGCCGACGACACCTCGCCGACCGTCGGCGTCTCGTTCGCGGTGAACAGGTGGAGAGCGGTGTTGCGGAACGTGAACGCTGCGCCGTACTTGCGTTGAGCAGCGCATCGTGTCGTCACCGGTCACCGCCTTGAACTTCGACAGGTCATCGACGTGCGCGCCGACAGCTCGCTACCGGTGTTGAGCAGCTTGCCGTAGAGGTCGGCCCCGGCGAACTTGTCGGCGGACATCTCGTGCAACGTGACGGCGCTGCGCGCCTGCGGCCCAACGATGGCTTCGATGATCCGCACCATCGTCGACTTGCCCGACCGTGCCGGACCGATGATGAACACGGCCTTGCGTTGGCGTTCCCCACGCACGTCGAGCACCAGCGACAACGCTTCCAGCAGGTCGTCGCCACGCCCATCGGCGGTGCGGGTCAGCCAGCGATCGAACAGCGAGCACGTCGCCGTCGGCTCCCATCTGATCGGAAGCTGCACCATCGACAGGTGGTCCGCCGTGTGCTCGATGAGCACCCCGGTGAACAGGTCGAGCAACCCGTTGGCGACGTTGACGAGACCGTCCCCGGCCGTGTCTCCCACCACGAGCCCATCGTGATGCAGACCGGCCTCCAACACTTCGACCAGTGATCGCATGTGCATCTGCCGGTACAGATCGCCAAGCAGTTCGGCGACGAGATGGGTGAGCTGTTGCGCACCATCGAGGTACACCCCGGACCGGTACACCAGGATGCGACCCGAGCCGTCCACCGCCAGTCGTTCGCGGCCACGCACCGCCTTGTGCAACGCCTCGACCTGCAACCCGCCAGCATCGAAGAACCGATGCTTGGCGACGAGCGGGGGCTTCGAGAGCTGCCTGCCCTCGCGAGCAGTGCAGCGAACACCACCGACGTCGACCCCACACCAGAACGCGAGGCCAGCACATCGTCGAGCCCATCCGAGCCCGTGCCGGGCAAGGTCACGAACTGCACCGACGCAGCACCGCGCAGCTCGAGGTCGACCATCAACCGACTCGCCGCCTCCCAGACGTTGCGGTTCCTCGCCACGTCGGCGTCGAAGATCACCGACACCTTCTTGCCCGACCACGGCACCAGGGACATGTCTGCGATCGGGTGCCCGTCGGTCAGCCAGCCGTAGCAACCGGCGATGCCCAGCACTGCGACATCGGACAACTCCATCGCAGCCGTCACCGCCGCCAGGGTCTGCTTCGTGCCCTCCACCACCACCAGCCGTTCAGCCGAACCGATCCGGGACGCCACTGACGGGTGAACGTTGAGGACAGGCCCGACTCCCTTCGGCCACAGGTACTTGCGGGGCTCCCCGTCGACCATCGCCGGTTGGTCGGGCCGGTACTGCTCAACCGTCACCCCCGATGGCGACTGCCACGGGAACACCAGACCAGGGAACTGTCCGCACCACCTCGCCGCCTCGGGGACCTCGTCCAGCGACAACGCCGAGCGCACGCCCGCCAGCTCGGCCACGTCCACACCGATCGCCGCCGGGATCAGCAGTGCGACATGGTGTTCGGCGATCACTCCGACCACCGCAGCCACTCGGCCAGCTCGGCGACCACCATCCTGGACCGGCCGAGCGCCGCCTGGAGGTCTTCGGCCTCGACCGAATCGTGCAGCGATCGGTGGCGCCACAACAGGTCGTCGTAGGCACGTACCTCGTCGTCGCGCAGCTCAAGGAGGCGACCGACAAGGTCTCGCACATCGGGATCGCAATCTGTTCGAGCGGTCATGCTGCATCACCCCGACGGTGCGAACAACTGACGACTGCGGCAATGACTCGAAGGGCGTCGATGTCGGTGATAGTCGAGGGAAGCCCAGCGGCGACTCGTTCGGCGCGCTGGCGGGCGATGAACTCAGCGATGGACTCAGAGCATCGCGACCGCCAACCTCGTGGTCGCCGTAGGCAGCGCTTTCGAGCTGACGCACGAAGCTCACCGGCACGAGCCACTTGCCGCCGAGCTTGACGGCGGGGATGCTCCCGGCCCTTACGGCCCGAACGAGGCTGGTGTGGTCGCGTCCCGTGCGGCGGCCAGATCGGGACGGAAATGAACTCGGGATACCTGGGTCCATCGAAAACTCCTGACGGGGTTCGATGGACCTGCGCTCAACGCCCGCCATTGACGGGTCACAGTTGGTCCGACTTCACAGTGCCCTCTTGCGGCCGAAGATGACGCCCGTTGCGGGCCTTCGGACTCGGCGATACCTCGTTTCCGAATCGCAACGCTCGGGAGGCTCTGTGGCAGGGCATACCCCGGCACTCACCGGTGTCACCACATTGGCATGAGCTTGAACACGATGCAACGAGGTGATTCGTGTTTCTTCAGGTGCGGACGGTGAGTCACGCCATCTCGCGTGATCTCGGTCAGCCTCCGCCGTTGAGCTTCCTGCCCGCAAGACGGTTGGCGGGGTCATAGCCCATCTTCACGTACTCCTCATCTTGTAACAACGCTTGTAGAGCTTGCCGGTCGGATGGCGGGGGAGCTCGTCACGGAAGTCGATGCTGCGGGGACACTTCACATCGGCGAGCTCGCTGCGGCAGAAGGCGATCAGCTCCTGGGCGAGGGCCCGTGCATCGTCGTCACTGGCAGGCATCGTCACCGGCTGCACGACGGCCTTCACCTCTTCGCCGAAATCGTCGTTGGGCACTCCGAACACGGCCACGTCGATCACCTTGGGATGGGTGACGAGCACGTTCTCCGCTTCTTGGGGATAGATGTTCACACCTCCCGAGATGATCATGTAGGCCTTGCGGTCGGTGAGGTACAAGAAGTTGTCGTCATCGAGGTAGCCGACGTCGCCGAGCGTGCTCCAGCCCTTCGGGTGACGCGACGACGCAGTCTTCTCCGAGTCGTTGTGGTACTCGAACGTCGCGCCGCCCTCGAAGTAGATCGTGCCGCTCTCGTAGTGGGCCACCTCGTCGCCGTCGTCACCGACGATGTGCACGGTGCACGCGATCGGCATGCCGACCGTGCCGGGGTGAGCCAACCACATGTCGCTGTTGCAGTACACGAAACCGTTGCCTTCGGTGCCTGCGTAGTACTCGTGGATGATCGGGCCGAACCACTCGATCATCTGCTTCTTCACCGGGATCGGGCAGGGCGCCGCAGCGTGGATCACGCACTCCAGCGACGACACGTCGTACTTGGCGCGCAACGTCGGGGTCGAGCTTCAGCATCCGCACGAACATCGTGGGCACCACCTGGCTGTGGGTGATCTTGTGGCGTTCGACGAGCTGCAGGTACTGCTCGGCATCGAAGTGCTCCATCGCGATCACGGTGGCGCCGATGGCCATCGCGCCGATGCAGAAGCGCAGCGGAGCAGCGTGGTACATCGGCGCCGGTGACAGGTAGATGCTCTCCTGGCCGAACCCGAAGAGCATGCCGAGGGTGCTCGCCACACCGGCAGGTGTGCCCTCGAGCGGCTCGTTCGGGAACGGCTTGGTGACACCCTTCGGCTTCCCGGTGGTGCCCGACGAGTAGAGCATGTCGATGCCGGCGATGCGCTGGCCCTCGAGCGGCGTCGGTTCCTGGGCAGCGACAGCGGTCTCGTAGCTCTCGTGACCGTCGATGGTGCCGTCGAGCATGAGGCGAAGTTCCACGCCAGGGGTGTCTCCGACGATCTCGGCGGCCTGGTCTGCCTTGTACTTGGAGGTGATGAACACCTTGGCGGCGCAGTCGTTGAGGATGTAGGACAGCTCACCGCTGGTGAGGCGACTCGAGCACGCCGTGTACACGGCACCCGCGTAGTGGCAACCCCACACGATCTCGAAGTAGCGGTCGTGGTTCTCCATGCACAGCGCGACGTGGTCACCCGGCAGGACCCCGACGGCGCGCAGCAGACGGCTCAGACGGTTTGCGGCTGCGTCGAGCTCGGCAAAGGTCTGGGTGAAGCCCGAACCCCCCATGACGATGGCTGGCTTGTCGGGGGTGGTGGACACGAAGGCGCCGGGGTACATGGCGAGCGAAGGTAGTCGACGGTACCTTTGCGCCATGGACCCGGCGGTCAAGTTCGCAGCGCTCGTCACCGGCCCTCCGCAGGCGCTCTCGCTCGACGTGGCCTGTTCGTTGATGTCGGCCGCGTTCACGGATCGGGACCACGGTGACGACGTGCTGCGCAGGCTCGATGAGCTCGCCGATCTGTGCGTCGACCGTTCGCTGATCGGCGTGCTCGCCGTGCTGCGCGGCCGTCTCACCGGCAACCGCGACGACTACTACGATCCGCGCAACTCCTTCCTCGACGAGGTGCTCCTGAGGGGCATCGGCCTGCCGATCACGCTCGCGGTGGTGGCGATCGAGGTCGGTCGTCGGATCGATGTCCCGATTCTCGGGATCGGACTGCCGAGCCACTTCATGGTTCGCGACGCCGTGCGGGAGATCTACGGCGACCCGTTCAACGATGGGGCGATCTATGACCGCGCAGGCGTCGTGGATGCATGGAGCCGGCTGGTCGGGGAGGGCCACTCCTTCGACGAGTTGCACCTCGCTCCGGTGAGCGAACGGGTGATCCTCATCCGCATGCTCAACAACCTGCGCGGTGCGTACGTGCGCACAGAGCGATCCGCGCGGGATGTACGCCCTGTCGGTGATGCGCGGCGCGTTCGTGGAGCTGGCCCACGAGGCGGTCGAGCACGCCACGTGGGTGCGTCACCTCAACTGACGCCGAGGTCGCCGAGGTCTCCGAGATCAGGCTGACGTTCGGGCGATTCCCAGGGTCGAAGGTCCCCTACGAAGGGGACCTGCTGCGCTGTCGCCCGTGAGACGTTTCGGGTCGAATCGTCTCAAACCGCCGGTAGGGGCCTGCGGATGAGGAGGTCCTGTCATGACGGTCACCGAGCCGGTTCCGAGCACCCGCAACTACGACACGTTGCCGAGCACGTCTCCACTCGGCGCCCCGCTCGACTGGAAGTGGCTCAAGGGTGCGAAGAGCGAGTGGGGGGTGCGGCCGAAGATCGGCCCTCGTGGCCTGACGATGATCGACATCGCGACCGGCTCGTACGGCGAGGTTCCCGAGCATCCACCGCACCGCTCGATGGCGCCACGAGGAGCCGACGTCGACCCTGACACGCCTGACATGGGGTACATCCTCAACAACAAGACCGACGTGTGGGCCGAGAACGTCATCGAACTGTACGAAGAGGCCGTTGCCCGCCAGTGGAGCGCGACTCGCGACATCCCGTGGGCCGAGCTGCCTGAGCTGCCCGATGACATCGAGCATGCGATGTGCCAGGTGTGCACCACCCTCACCGAGGTGGAGATGATCGCCGCTGACCTCCCTGCGAAGTGGATGTGGCGGATGAACCACGATTTCCTCGAAGCGAAGATGTTCCTGTGCACCCAGATCATGGACGAAGCACGTCACGCAGAGGTGTTCCGCAAGCGGGCCCTCGCGAACGGCGGCGGTCTGCTCATGTCCCGCGGTTCCAGCGAGGGCCTGCTGCGGACCATCCTCGAGGCGAAGACGTACCATCAAGCGACCGCACTCCTGCACTTGCTGGGGGAGGGATTCATCCTCGACATCTTCCGGATGGGTGAACTGATCGCTCCGTCGCCCGTGGAGAAGCGGATGTTCCGGATGGCGATGCAGGACGAGGCTCGCCATGTGGCCTACGGGACGATGCACATCCGCTATGCGATCGAACACGACCCGGACATCGCGGAGGAGATCCACGAGGCGCTCGACCACGGCGAGGTGGTGCTCACCCAGTTCGGCACCAACCAGGACTTCGGGTCCGCTCTTGCGGTGCTGCTCGGAGGCGGCGTGGACCACATCGAGGACAAGGGCTTCCCGCTGCAGCGCGAGATGCAACGCAAGCAGTTCACCTCGTACCTGGCCCGCTGTGAGCGGGCCGGCATCAGCCGCCTGCACCGCACGAAGCTGCCGCTCGACGTGCTCGGCATCGACCCGGCCACCGTGCTGGCCAACTGAGGGACGCGGAGGCAGACACATGGATGCAGTGTTGGACATCACCACCGAATCGTTCTTCCGGTCGCTCGCCGACGAGATGAACGGCCACATCGAACGCTTCACCGGGCTCGGTGAAGCCGACATGGTCGCGGCACTGGTGATGCGCAGCCCGCGGGGCGACTTCGCCGTGCGCGTGCGGTTCGAAGGACTCAGGTGTGAGGGCGTCGACGAGGTGGATGCAGGCGAGGCAGCCCTCGCCGACTTCTCCCTCGACGGCCCGCTCGATCTGTGGCAGGCGATGTTCGACGACATCGTCGCCAACGGTGCTGCGAGCGGGCGGCTCACGATCAACAGCCTCGCGTTGCTGGCGACGGGTGCCGACGACATCCGGTTGCGGGGCGACGACCCCATGGGTATCGACAAGTTCAGCCGCTTCAACCAGACCTTGCAGGAGTACCTCGATGGCACGGCCCGCGTGGCTGTGGCCGCATGAGCCGGAACGGAGACCAGACATGAACGCACCGATCTGTCCGAAGTGCGGCGGCCCGCTCACCCGAGTGATCGACGTGCCCTACGGCTGGTGGGAGTGGGACGAGGCCACGGGTTCGTACCGCGCCTGCAACGCCGCCAGCCGAGTCGACATGGCGCCCTGGGTGCATGCCACGTGCATGGGTGAGCTGCGCAAGTTCCACCCGCAAGATCCGGTGGTTCCCGCGGAAGCGACGGCATGAGCTTCCAGGTCCTGCAGGAGCGGTGCATCGGCTGTGGCGCGTGCGACTACTCGTGCCACAGCAACGCACTCACGAAGACGGACTCGTTCCTCGGGTTGTTCGAGATCGATCCGTTCACGTGCGACGACTGCGGGGTCTGCGTCAGCAAGTGTCCGGAGGGGGCGATCGTGCCCGATCCGGCCTGGCCCGTGTGTCACGGTCACGGGTGTCCGCTCACGTCTCAACGGTTGGCCGGCGTGACGTGCTCGATCTGGCAGCAGCGTTGCTCCACGTGCGGCACCTCGATGTGGAGCTCCAACGGCAGTGAGTTCAGCTGCCCCAAGTGCGACGACGGTCGCAAGGTGAGTTGCCCGAAGACGAGGATGCTCGAGCGAGCATGACTCAACGCGGCCAGCCAGACTGGCCGTCATGATCGATCCCGTCATCAAGCGCAGCCTCGGCCAGATGATCAAGGGCGTCGAGGTGGTCGGCGCCCATCACGAGGGTGTGAGCCGAGCGTTCTGCAGCCACTGGGTGACCCAGGTGAGCTTCGAGGAGCCGATCGTGATGTCGAGCGTGTCGCCAAAGCACGACACGTATCCACTGATGACCGCGAGCGGCCAGTTCTCCGTCTCGATCCTGGCCGGGGACCAGGTGGATGTCGGCCAGTACTTCAGCTACCCGGGTCGCAAGTTCCGCTACATCGCCGAGGAGTACCTGGAAGAGCTGCCGCAGACGCGCTTGCCGGTGGTGAGGAACTGCATCGCCTGGCTGAGGTGCGAGATCTTCCAACAGATGACGATGGCCGACCACGAATTGCTCTTCGCACGGGTGGTGGAAGTAGGTGCCGGCCGGTTGAAGGATCCGCCGCTGCTCTACTCGAGCCGACTCGGCTGGCGGGTCACCGGCGACAAGGCCCGTGAGCCCGGCCGCAGCGTGCGCGACGAACTGCTCGAACGGCTCGCCGCCGCCGGGTTCGACACCGGCCCCGACGACGACACCGACGACTGACTGAGTCGGCCCGAGCCCACCTCAGACCGAGCGGTGGGCGCCGCAGATGAAGACCGCAAGCACGGCTGGTACATCACCCCGATTGCTCCACCGGTGACGTGTGCCGTTCTGCACGACGGTGTCGCCGGCGCAAAGCACGGTCTCTGCGCCGTCATCGAGCTCGAGCACCACCTCGCCCGAGAGCACGACCTCGAAGTCGATCGTGTCGGTCGTGTGCATCCCTGGGTTGTCGGTCTCCATGTGCGACGCGAGGCCGGGCAGCTTCTGCTCGAACTCCGCGAACGCTGCCTCCATGTCGAGGTCGTCGGCCACCGTGACGCTTCCGGCGGCGGGCACCGTGAACACTCCGAATCGATACCCCCCGACCGGTGGGAAGTACATCGGCTGCGGTGTCGGCGAACCATCGTCAGGGAAGCTCGGCGCCTGGTCGCCGCCCCACATCCGGAAGAACTCGGCACCTGGGCTCATCGCCAGCGTGAGTGGCGGCACCAGCTCGTCGCTCGCGAACACTGCCTTGCCATCTCGATGACCAGTCACCACACGACGGATTGCCATGGCGGATCCCCCCTCTTGTCCCCGGCGACGATATGCCATCTTCTCAGGTGGCTCGGACGACGCACCTAGGCTCATGTCGTGACCGAGCTGACCGCGGGACGTCCGATCGAACCGCAGCACCACGTGGTGGGGCGGCATTCGACGGTGCTGGTCGATCCGGAGCGAGAGAACCGGATGCTCGGCGTCGACCTCTGGTACCCGGCGCTCGATCCCGCCGATGACGACCTGGCTGCCCGCACCAAGTCGCGCTACGACCTGTTCCCTGGGGTGTCGTTCGAGTCGGCCGGCGCGTTGCATGACCCGCCGGCCCGGGCGGGGAAGTTCCCCCTGATCGTGTTCAGCCACGGCCGAACTGGCATGCGCTTCTCGTACTCGCTGGTGTGCGAAGCGCTCGCCTCCCGCGGCGCGATCGTTGTGGCGAGCGATCATCCCGGTGACGTGCTCACGGATTGGCTCCTCGGCAGTCATGTCGACGACCGCACCAATGAGGTGAACCGGGTGGCCGACGCACATCTGCTGATCCACACGATGGTGCACGGTCACCCGTCGATCGGCGTGGGCGTGTTGAACGCTGTCGACCACGACCGCATCGTGATCATGGGACATTCGTACGGGGCATACACCGCACTGGCAACAGCCGCCGGGGCTCGTGGTGTGGCGGCGCACGATCGGGTGAAGGCGGTCGTCTGCTTCCAGTCGTACACACGAACGATGAGCGACTCGTTGCTCGGCCGGGTGACCACCCCGACGTTGATGGTGGAGTCGTGCAACGACACCGTGACGCCAGCCTCCACCGACGGCGACCGGCCGTGGGCACTGCTGCGCGGCGAACCCACCTGGCGGCTCACTCTGGCCGACGCCGGACATCAAGCGATCAGCGACATCTCGCTCTACGCGGAGCTGGCGGACCAGGTTCCCGACCTGCCCGAGATCGTGCGCCAGTACCTCGCCACCGCTTCGCCAGGCTCGCCGGGTTCGGGTGCGCCCGGCGCCATCTCGTGGCGCGAGCTGATGCGTCGTCAGGTGGAGGTGGCATGGGCGTTCCTCGACCTGATCCTCGATCTCGACGACGACCGCTCACGAGCGGTGGTCGCCGCGATCGAGCAGACCGCCGGCATCACGCTCCGGCGTCGCTGAGCGAACACCCGCACGCTCGGGCACCTCGATGACGAACACGCACCCGAATTCACGGCGGTGCTTGTGACCACAGTCCGCACGCCGCCGGCTGACCTGGGTTGGGCGGTGGTTGCACACGGCCGGTAACGTCGCATCACGAGCACGGCCGGCATCGTTTGCAGGCCCGAAGCCAAAGCCTGTCAACAGGGGAGTCCAGCCATGACCGTCACCGAAACGCTCACCGCCGACGAGCAGCGCGTCAGCGATCTCGTCGATCAGCTGTTGGCCGAGTCCCCGCCCAAGTCAACGGGTCCGACCGAGTTCCTCGGCGCCCAGTTCGACAAGGGCCTCGCCTGGGTGCACTTCCCCGAGGGCCACGGCGGCCTCGGTGTGAACCCGAAGCTGCAGAAGCTCGTGAACGAGCGCATCTATGCCGAAGGCGCACCGAACCCGATGTACCGCAACCCGATCGGCCATGGCATGACCGGCCCGACGGTGGTGGTGTGGGGCAGCGAGGAGCAGAAGACCCGCTACCTGCGTCCCTTGTTCACCGGCGAAGAGGTGTGGTGCCAGCTGTTCAGCGAACCCGGCGCAGGTTCTGACTTCGCCGGCCTGTCGTCGAAAGGTGTTCGTGACGGTGACGAGTGGATCGTCAACGGCCAGAAGGTGTGGACCACCCTCGCCCACCTGTCGCGTTGGGGCCTGCTCGTCGTGCGCACCGACTCCGAGGCCGTCAAGCACGCCGGCCTCACCGCCTTCGTGGTCGACATGCACGCGCCCGGTGTTGAAGTTCGACCACTGCGCCAGATGACCGGCGAGGCGGAGTTCAACGAGGTGTACTTCACCGACACCCGTATCCCGAACGGTGAGATGCTCGGCAACCCTGGAGACGGCTGGCGGGTGTCGCTCACCACGCTCATGAACGAGCGCGTGTCGATCGGCGGCAGCATCCCACAGAAGGGTTCTGGCACGATTTCGGCGCTCACCTCGACGTGGGACAAGCTGCCCGCAGAGCGCAAGGACGCCGCCACCCTCGACGAGGTGATGCAGCTGTGGAGCCGTGCCGAGGTGTTGCGACTCACCAACATCCGTGCCAACCAGATGCGCAAGATGGGCGATCCCGGCCCCGAAGGTTCGATCGGCAAGATGGCGTCGGCGAACCTGAACAAGGACATCTACGCCAAGGTCATGGACCTGCTCGGTGCCGACGGGATGCTGTACGGCAGCTACGAGATGGTGCGTCCAGAGACAGCGATGGGCTTCGACACGCTGCAGAAGGCGTTCTTGCGCAGCCGTGCGAACTCGATCGAGGGCGGCACCACCGAGGTGATGCTCAACATCCTCGGCGAGCGCGTGCTCGGACTCCCCGGTGACGTCCGCGTCGACCGCGACAAGCCCTGGAGCGACGTTCCGAGGAACTGAGTCGGGTTTCGCTCTGACGGAAAGGCGCTGTGCCAGTCACCCCTTGACCGACGTCATGGCGCCTCGCTCGGGCGGCTCAGGCCGGGTCGACGGTGAGGAGGTAGCCGCTCTGGCCTGCTATGTCCCACAGGATGATCTGGTGCGGGCCGTCGACCTCGGCGGTGAAGACTCCTTCTGCGTCGAGACCACCGATGCCGATGTTCGAGTCGTCGACGAAGAAGCTGTCCGGCCCGTACGTCTCGCCGGGTGCCAACACGTAGAACGCCATGTCCCCGGTGGCCGATTCGAGGCGGACGTTCACCGACTGGCCGGCGCGGAGATCGAGGGCGAATCGGTCCTGGGTCTCGAGCGGCTCGATGATCCCCCGCGCCTGACCGCCGACGCCGATGACGCTCTGCTCGTCGTCCGCCACGGTGAGCTCTCGATTGGAGGTCACCGAGATCTGCAGCGGTGGTCCGAAACCCACCTGGTTCAGCACCATGAAGCCACGGAAGGACGCGGGCATCTCGAAGGTGTACGTGCCGTTGGCGTCCGGCTCGATGATGTTGTCCTCGCCCAGCGCAGCACGTTGCTCGTCGATGGACGTGCCTTCCCACTCTGCCGACATCGCGACCATCAACGGCGACGACAGCGAGGTGCCGTCGTCGAGGTAGACGTCGACGGCCACGCGGTCGAGCGCGCCCTCGCCGGTGAGCGTGACCGACACCTGCTCGTCCGTCGGAGCGTCGAGGAGTTGCAGCCGCACCGACGACAAAGTGTCGGGGATGGTGACATCGGCGGAGGTGACGCCATCGTTCGCCAACGGCGTCCAGTTCTGTCCACCCGCCATCAGACCCTCGAGACGGACCAGTGCGTCGTCGAAGTCGAGTACAAGGGCAAACGCTTCGTCGAGGCTGAGCCCCGAGATCCCGATCACCCGGCCGTGACTGTCGACGAGTGCTCCACCGGACTGACCTCCGGCGATGTCGGCATCGGTCTGGATGAAGTGCTGGTCGAAGGCGAGCACATCCCGGAAACGGCTCACGATTCCCTCGGAGATCGTTGCGGTCGGAGAACGCTCTGTCTCGCTCGGATAGCCGACGAGGTACACCTCGTCACCGGTCTCGACGGGGATGTCGAGCTCGTAGGGGATCGGCGGGAGCGGGTCGGTGAGCGGACCGAGCAGGGCGAGGTCCGAGTCGAAGTCGACACCGACGACAGGCACATCTTCGATCGTGTCGCCACCGGAAGGCGTGACATCGACGGTGTCGAACGGAGTGATGATGTGCGCGTTCGTGATCAGGTAGCCGTCTTGGATCGAGAGCGCGGTGCCCGATGCCCAGTCGGTGGAGATGAACGCCACGGACGCCTCGACCGCTTGGAGGACCTCCTTGGCGGACAGCACACCGTCGGGTGAGTTGGGGCGTGCAACGTCGTCTGTGGCATCCTGTGGCATCTGTGGCATCTGTGGCATCTGCGGGGTCGATGTCGTCGATCGGACTCGTCACATCGATCGCTTTCGATGAGATCACCTGTGGGGCGGCCGCCGTCCCGCAGCCCGCGAGGAGTGCGGCGACACCAGCGAAAACGAGAATCCGCTTCATGAGCCGAATGTACCGAAGCCGGTTCGGATGGGGGAGAGGGTGGCGATTCATTGATCCATCTGGCCCATCGCAGTCCAGCGCATCTGCATCATCCGGCTGCGCCCGGCAGTTCTCGTCAGTCCCCGAGCCCCCGGGCCCAGGTGGCCTTGACGTACTGCGGCACGAAGCCGAGGCGGATCAAGTTGCGTTCGCTGGGCCCGCCGGACACTGCGCTGGATGCGGCGAGGTCGCAGCCGGCTTCCCGTGCGAGGCGGAGGCGTTCGGCGACCAAGGCTCGCTGCACGCCGCGACCGCGCCGAGCCGGCAGTGTCGACATGCCGCCCAACGTCGCCAGGCCGTCGCGCAGCGCAAGACTGCAGCAGCCAACGGGGCGTGCGTCTGATGTGTCGACGGCGATCAGCAACCGCTCGCCTGCTGTGCCGAATGCGGCAGCGGCGTACGCGTTGCTCGCACGCTGGCGATCGGGTGTGTCGTGTCCCCATCCGTCGATGCACACCCGTTGCCACAGCGACAGTTCATCGGCCGCGATCACCCGGACGACGATCGCCGGGTCCGAGTCGCCCACTGCAGCAGTGGCGAGCACCGTCGTCAGGACGCTGGTCGTTCCTGCAGAGACGTAGCCGGAGGCACGCAGCTGGTCGACGACACCCGCCTGCGTCGCTGGACCGACCTCTACTGCGGCGGGCACGCCGACCTCGGCCGCGGCGTGCTCGAGCAATGTGAGGTCGATGCGATCGGTCGACGCGTGCAGCCCGAGTGCCAGGCCACGGTTCACGTACATCCCGACTCCCTGCAACACCACCTGACCGTCGGCGAGCGGAAACCAGCGCGTGCCCCAGGTCGGATCGTTCGCATGGAGCACCTCGGCGTGTGCCACCGCGTGGCGGGCCCATGTGCTTTCCAGACGAGCAGCGCTCACGTCTGGCATGTCACGATCCGGTGCGGAGCAAGATACCGAGGAACAACGCAGCCAAGCTGGCGAGCGCGCCGATCGCACCACCGAGCGCGAGCGCGAGCCTGCTCTTGCCGATGGAGTGGATCGCCACGGCGGTGGCCGCGACCATCGCCATCAGAACCTTCACGAACACGGTGACCTGATAGTCGGTGCTCGTGTCGGCGACATCGACCTCGACCAGGTTCCACAGGCCCGTCAGCACGAGGACGGCGAACGCCGGCCAGGCAAGACGAGCAAAGGCGCGAGCGACGGCTTTCGTGCTGTCGGGCGCTTGCTTGCGCAACACCGGCACCACCCCGGCGAGCGCGAACTGTCCGCCGACCCAGATGGCCGCGGCGAGCGAGTGGACGAAGAGCCGGAACGTGTCGAGCGTGGGCGAGATCACTCGGCCACGGTAACCCGTGCGCTCATCCCTGACGGAGGGCGTCGAGCACGTCGCTCGCCGCACGGTGGCGATCGTCGACGAGCGCCACCTGCGCCGGATCGGCGCCGAGCATCGTCGCAACGGCCACACCGATGGCCGCCTGCAGCTCCCGGATGTTGCGCGGCGGCGGGAAGTACTCGTCCTCATCGGTCACGTGCACATCTTCCACCCCCTCGCGAGGTGCGAGTCGAGCGATGACCGCGTCGACGAGCTCCTCCGGTGCTGATGCGCCGGCGGTCACGCCGATGGTGCCGGTGAGGTCGTCGGGCAGTTCGCCTGCTTGGTTCACCCGATACACCCGAGCAGAGCCGGCCTCGATGGCCAACTTCTCGAGGGCACGAGTGTTCGACGAGTTCGACGAGCCGATCACCACGATCGCATCGCAGCGCTGCACCATCGCCATCAACGCAGACTGGCGATTGGTGGTGGCGAAGCACAGGTCGCTACGACCAGGCATCCAGGTACCCGGATACTTGACCTTCACCGCCTCGGCCACGCCTTCCCAGTCGCGATGCGAGAGCGTGGTCTGAGCGAGCAGGGCGACGGGCTGATCGAAGGCGGGGAGTGCGTCCACCTCGGCAATGCTCTCCACACGGCTGATCGAATCGGGAGCGACCGCCATCGTGCCGACGGCTTCTTCGTGACCTTCGTGGCCGACGTAGACGATCCGGAAACCCTTCCCGGCGCGCACCTTGACCTCGTGGTGAACCTTGGTGACGAGCGGACACACCGAATCGACGACGTAGCTGCCGCGCTCACGAGCGGCCGCAACCACCTCGGGCGGCGAGCCGTGGGCCGACAGCATGATCGGGCTGCCCGGCGGCACCTCGGAGATGTCGTCGACGAAGATCACTCCCAGGTGCTCGAAGCGCTCAACGACGATCCGGTTGTGGACGATCTCGTGATAGCAGTACACCGGTGACGGAAAGGTGCGAACCATCCAGGCCAACGCCTTGATCGCCATCTCCACCCCGGCGCAGAACCCGCGCGGCTCGGCGAGCAGCACCCGATCGACGTCCATCCCGCCACGCTATCGGTGCATCGCCGGCCGCTGCGGAGCGCCCGTCGACAGACTGACCCCCGGCGTGCCGGTGGTCGCACGAGCCGTCTGACCTGCCCTCGGACCAGGCTCGAGCGGGCGTGAACTGCGTCTGCGCGGACCGGAAGCGCGGGGTTGGCGCCGGTAGCCTTGACAGCCGTGTCAGCTCCGGTGGTCGTCAGCATCGCTGCAGGTTCCGCCGCCGAGATGGCGGGCCTGTGTGCAGGGGATGAGATCGTCGCGCTCAACGGTCAGGTTCCTCGCGACATCATCGAGTGGCGCTTCCTGGTCGACGAGCCCGAGCTGGAGATCGAACTGCGCCGTGGCGGGATGGATCAGACGGTCATGATCGACAAGCGAGCCGGGGAACCACTGGGTGCAGAGGTGTCGAGCGCTGTCTTCGATCGCGTCCGCACCTGCGACAACCACTGCGAGTTCTGCTTCATCTACCAGTTGCCGAAGGGCATGCGGAAGAGCCTCTACCTGAAAGACGACGACTACAGGCTCAGCTTCCTGTACGGGAACTTCACCACGCTCACGCGCTTCACCGAGGCCGATCTCGAGCGTGTGGTCACCGAGCGCCTGTCGCCGTTGAACGTGAGCATCCACGCCACCGACCCGGAGCTGCGGTCGCGGATGTTGAAGAACCCTCGCGGCGGGATGAGCCTGCGCTGGCTGCGGGCGCTGCTCGACCACGACATCACCGTGCGTGGACAGATCGTGCTGTGCCCTGGCGTGAACGACGGTGCGGCCCTCGACCGCACCTTTGCCGACGTGTTGGACAAGTACCCCGAGCTGGAGTCGATCGCCGTCGTGCCGCTCGGCCTCAGCCGGTTCAACCGTGAGTCGGCGATGCGCCTGCACACCCTCGACGAGGCGAACGCCGTGATCGACGCGGTCCACGACTGGCAGGACATCTACATGCGAGTGCTCGGTCGTCGGATGGCATTCGCCGCCGACGAGTACTACCTGATGACGGGTCGTCCGTTCCCGGATGCCGATGCCTATGAGGGCTTCGGGATGCACGAGGACGGCATCGGCATGGCCCGCACGTTCGAGCTCGAGTTCCACGGCAACGTCGATGTGCCGACAGGTGTGCAGAGCGGCTTCTTCGCTGCCGTCGACAGCCCGCCGCCGAACCCTGCCGCCTACACCGGCCTGCGCTCCCGCCAGCGACGGTACGAACCTCACGTTGTCGCCTCGCCGCAACGCGCCGATCGGCGTCCTCACCGGTGAGTTCGGTGCGAAGGTGATCGGCCCACTGGTCGCCTCGCTCGCTCGTGCCGATGTGCGTGTGATCGCCGTTCGCAACGAGTTCTTCGGTGGCAACACCGCCGTGACCGGTTTGATGGTCGGCGCCGATCTCAGCCGTGTGCTCGCCGACGAACCCGCCGGTCACCGTTACCTGATTCCCGATGTGTGCCTGAGCGAGGGACGATTCCTCGATGGCACCACCCTTGCCGACCTGCCGAGGCCCGTGGAGGTGGTGGCCACCGATGGCCTCGCCCTGCGCGCCGCACTGGAGCCCGCCGCATGAGCGACCAACACACCTCTGACGCTGCCGGCGGTTCGGACGAACCACAGAAGCTGGCCACCGTCGTCATCGTCGGTCGCCCGAACGTCGGCAAGAGCACCCTGTTCAACCGCATCGTCGGAGAGCAGGTGGCCATCGTCGAAGACCGACCGGGCATCACCCGCGACCGCAAGGAAGCCGAGGCCGAATGGCTCGGCAACCGGTTCACGCTCGTTGACACGGGCGGCTGGTCACCCGATGGCGACGCGCTCGAAGAAAAGGTGTCGCGTCAGGTGGAAGCCGCCGTGCGCCAGGCCGATCTCGTGCTGTTCGTCGTCGATGCTTCGGTCGGCATGACCGACGACGAGATGGTGATCGGCAACTGGCTGCGCAAGGCCGGTGTGCCGATCCTCGTCGTGGCCAACAAGGCCGACAACGACCGTCGTGAGGGCGATCGGTGGGAGTTCCTCGGCCTCGGCCTGGGCGACCCGCACGCAGTGAGCGCGCTTCACGGTCGCCGAGCGGGTGACCTCCTCGACGAGATCGTCGCCCGGATCCCCACCGAAGAGCCAGAGGACTCGGCTCAGATGGCCTACAGCGACGCCGGAGATCCGCTGTGGAACCCGATCGACCAACCGCCGCCGCGCGTGGCGATCGTGGGTCGTCCGAACGTCGGCAAGAGCACGCTGTTCAACCGGCTCGTGGGGGAGGACCGCTCGGTCGTCCACGACATGCCTGGCACCACCCGCGACGCGATCGACACGCTGGTGGAGACTCCCGATGGCCCGATCGTGTTCGTCGATACCGCCGGTATGCGCAAGCGGGGCAAGATCGACGACTCGGCCGAGTACTACTCGATGGTGCGCGCACTGCGGGCGATCGACGATGCCGACATCGCGCTCTTGGTGATCGACGCGACCGAGGGCGTGACCGGCCAGGACCAGCGCCTCGCCGAGCGGGTGGACGCGAGCGGCTGCCCGATCGTGATCATGCTCAACAAGTGGGAGCTGATCGACGACGCCGAGCACCGTCTGGAGATCCAGTCCGAGGTGCAGCGCAAACTGAGCTTCGTGGGCGAAGCCCCGATCGTGAAGATCTCGGCGCTCACGGGCAAGGGCGTGCACAAGCTGCGCCCGCTGCTGCAGGATGCGATCACCCAGTACCACCGTCGCGTGCCCACCCGCGATGTGAACAAGGTGATCGCCGCCGCCCAGCAGAAGCAGCCGGCCGGCCACGGCCTGAAGGTGTTGTACGCGGTGCAAGGCGCAACGGATCCGCCGACGTTCACGCTGTTCGTGAACCGGGAGTTGCCGTCCACCTACATGCGATACCTGGAGCGCAGCATTCGCGAGGCGTTCGACTTCGGCAACACCCCGCTCAAGCTGCGAGTGCGGAAGCGCACGGAGTAGCGATGCCGTTCTGTGAGGACTGCGCCAAGTACTGGACGCCGTCGGCGATGAACGACGACGGCACCTGCCCCACCTGCGGCCGCACGGTGGAGGCGCCGAAGAAGGCGAGCACGATCACCAGCCGCACGCTCGACCTGAAGCAGCTTGCAGCCGGCGAAGGCGGCGACGTCGATGATGTGAAGGCGCCATGGCACTTCAAACTGATGATGGTGCTGCTCGTCGCCTACCTCGGGTGGCGAGTGGTACAGCTGATCGTCTGACCGGTAGCATCTTCAGTCCGTGCGACCTGGCGATCGGTCGAGCGGAGTACATACGGGCTGTAGCGCAGCTTGGTTAGCGCACTTGTCTGGGGGACAAGGGGTCGGGAGTTCAAATCTCCCCAGCCCGACGTATGGAGTAACCAGGGTCAGAGCCGGGCCGAAAGGACCGGCTCTGACCGTTTCCAGGGTCCATGTGCTGACGCAGGCCGGGGTGCGGAGTGGCACGGATTGGCGTGTGCGACAGGTTGGGCAGATCCTCGCCACTCAGCGATCGCTGGGACGTCGTGTGCGTTCCGTAGCGTCCAGCGCTACGCAGCGCACAGTACGTCCCGGTGCCGGGGTATCGCCCGGGCCGGTGCTCGAACAGGCATCGAGCGGCATGCGCGCGAATGACCGCGAAGGTTGGCGAGCGGCTGGCCATTCCGCGCCGCCAGGACGGCGGCTACCAGGCGTACGCTTCGGGTGCAGTGCCGCCGGGGCCGGGGAAGATGGCGTCGATCGCCGTCAGCGTGTCGGGAGCGAGCGTGATCTCGAGCGAGCGCAGCGAGGCGCCGTCGAGCTGGCCAACCGTGCGCGGGCCGATGATCGGGCAGGTGACGCCATCTTGGGCGAGGAGCCACGCCAACGCCACCGCTGCGGGCTCCTCACCGAGGTCGGCGCACAGCTTCTCCCAGTGCTCCAGCTTCGGGCGCAGCTTGTCGATCCGCTTCAGCGACTGAGGAGACTGGCGACGAGCGCGGTCGGAGTCGCCGAGCACGCCGCCGAGCAGCCCACCCGACAGCGGGCTCCACGGGATCACGCCGACGCCGTACTCGCGGCATGCGGGGAGCACCTCGAGTTCGACGGTCCGCACCAGGAGGTTGTAGTGGCTCTGCTCGCTGACGAGGCCGAGCGTGTGGAGGCGGGCAGCAGCTTCATTCGCTCGGGCGATGTGCCAGCCGGCGAAGTTGCTGCTGCCGACATAGGTGATCTTGCCCTGCTGGATCAGCGTGTCCATCGCCTGCCAGACCTCCTCCCACGGAGCGGTCCGGTCGACGTGGTGCATCTGGTAGAGGTCGATGTGGTCGGTCTGCATCCTCCGGAGGCTGTCCTCACAGGCGATGCGGATGTGACGAGCCGACAGGCGGCCGTCATTCGGCCACTCCGACATCGCTCCGAACAGCTTCGTCGCCAGGACGATCTTCTCCCGCCGGCCACCGCCCTGGGCGAACCAGCGACCGATGATCGACTCGGTGGCACCGGCACCCTTGTCACCGCCGTAGCGGTTCGCAGTGTCGAAGAAGTTGATCCCCAGTTCAACAGCGCGGTCCATGATCGCGAACGACTCGTCCTCGGGCGTCTGCGGCCCGAAGTTCATCGTGCCGAGGCACAGCTCGCTGACCTGGAGAGCGGTCCGGCCCAATCGTCGATAGCGCATCGGCGTAGCCTTGCAGACCGATGTCGAAGCGCCAGACCGCGGGACGGTTGCCGTACGGACAGCCGTCCCGCTCGAACGGTCAGGTGGTTCGGCCGGCGTCTCGATAGGTCGCACTGCCCTGCCCGGCGTCGGCCCATTGCTCCTGGCCGGCCATGGTGGCCAGGTCGGCCATCGCGAACAGCGCTGCACCGAGACCGTCCCCGGGCGCCGACCAGTAGTCGGCGAGATCCTCGGTCTGGTTGACGACCGCGATCTGATCCGGGTTGGCCCAGTAGTAGCGCGACGACGTCACCGCACCGCGTCCCTTTGTGGCCTTGCACAACCGCAGTGCTGCAGCGCCGAAGTCCTCTCGAGATGCGGTGTCCCGCCGGTCCCATTTCGTGACGACAAGCCAGCTCATGTCATCTCCTTCCTGTGTGTTCGCTCAGCCGCTGATGTTGAGGTAGACGCCGCTGCGGATCAGGTCGGCTGACGGGGTGGCCATCGCTCCGGCCCAGAACGCCTGCCACTGCTCGTCGGCGGCGATCCTGTCGGAGTAGGCGCCGTATGCGTCGAGGTCGGCAAACCCGACGCTGACGAGGGTGGTCATCGGATGTGCCCCGATGACCGACTGCAGCACACGAGGGCTTCCACCCATCCGCACCATGTGCGGCATCGATGTCATCACGTTCCCCATGAAGTCCATCAGCCGTCCAGACAGCGCCCGCCACTGCGTGGCAAGGATCACGCCGACCGGCCGGTCGGCACTCGGCTGGTAGTTCGGGTCTGCGTCGACGAAGAGTGAGCTCTCCACTTGGATCGCCGAGGGATCGGCGGACACGCGACCCCAGAACGCCTGCCACTCAGGGTCGCCGCCGACCGTCTGTGCCATCTGGGCCCAGGCGGCGTTGTTCGCGCACCCGATCGATGTCGTGATGGTGCCGATGTCGCTTCCGGCCATCGCCTGCACGTTCATCGCCTGGATGCCGAGTCGTCGAAGGTGGCCGAGTGCTTCCGCCGACGACGCGAGATGTTCGGCGAGCTTGCCGGGTTGCGTGCGGAAAACGTTGAGTGCTGTGACTGCCATGATGACCCCCCGGTTCATGGTGACGCCTGCTCGTACGCAGACGAACGCTGGAAGGCTACTTCGCCGGGCAGCACCCTCTGACCGTGATGATGTGGGTGGGCATTCCGGCCGGTTCTGACCCACCTTCTGACTGACTTCGGGCCCTCAACGGGATTCGTCGTTCCGGGTCGGACCACTCCTGCGAGCTGTCTCTGCGCGCTGTGTACGATCCGTCCGTGCCCTCCCTCGACGTCCTCGGACACCCGACCTGGTACACAGTTCAGGGAGCCGGAGACGAGACCGTGCTGCTGCTGCACGGCGGGCTCTCGAACAGCGATGCCCTGCTTGACAGCATCGGTGGACCACTCGGCGAGCACTGGCGGGTGGCGGCGTTCGATCGCCGTGGGCACGGCAGAACCGCTGACACTCCGGAGGCGTTCCACTACGAGTCGATGGTCGACGAGACGATCGCGATCATCGAGCACATCGGCGGCCCCGTTCACATCGTCGGCTGGAGCGACGGTGGCATCGTCGGCTTGCTCCTTGCGCTCCGCCGACCGGAGCTCGTCGGACGACTCGTGACCATCGGCGCGAACTACCACTGGAACGTTCTCCCGGATCTCACCGGAGCGGCACCGGCGGATGTGGGCGGCGGAGGCGAAACGCCCGAGGCAGAGTCGGAAGACAGCGGCATCGTCGCGATGATGGCCGCGGCATACGCCGAGCGCTCGCCTGACGGACCCGACCACTTCGCCGTCGTCGCCGCCAAGGGATTCCATCTGTTCGGCATCGAGCCCGAACTGACCGCCGAGGATCTCGCGAGGGTGTCAGCCGCCGTGCTGGTCATGGCCGGCGACGACGACCTCGTCCCGCTGAGCCACACCGCTGCGTTCTTCGCCGGGTTGCCAGAGGCCCAGCTCGCGATCGTGCCGGGAGCTTCACATGGACTGCCAATGGAGCACCCACAAGAGGTCGTCGGTCTCATCGAGCGCTTCCTGAGGTCCAAGGTCCCGCCTGCGACGAGGATGCCCAACCGGCGCACCTGAGGGTCCTCGAGGGCCGGTGATGACAGGCCGGTGACCAGGTGACCGTGCGGCTCGAGGAACGACTCGACGCCGACGGCTCCGCAACCGCTCGACCCCGCGGTCTGAGCGGCGCCGGATCAGGGAACGGTTGGCGTGGTCGACGCGACGATGACCGCGTAGGTGCCATCGGGGTTGACGACGATGTCGTGCAGCGTCGATGGCGAGCGCAGCACACCGGAGCTCACCAGTTCGGCCTCGGTGGCGTATCGGCCATTGAGGGCCCGGTACGACTCCTCGGCAGTCTCGAGCACGTCATGGTCGGCCGCGAGCGCTGACGTCTCGCCCCGGTCTGACACGCCCCTCACCGCAAACACTGCAATCGTTGCCAGCACGCCGAGAACGACGATCACCACGAGGATCTCGACCAGGCTGAATCCACGGTCAGAGTGGTCGTTCACGCACTCATCGCGAGG
Source organism: uncultured Acidimicrobiaceae bacterium (assembly GCA_963791635.1). Taxonomy (GTDB): domain Bacteria; phylum Actinomycetota; class Acidimicrobiia; order Acidimicrobiales; family Ilumatobacteraceae; genus VFMC01. The sequence goes on along the minus strand of CAWBTC010000005.1, from coordinate 977,814 downwards.
TGAGGTGGAGGGATGCATGTGCCGTACATCGGCAACGTTGCACCTCGAGTTGACCTCGAAGCCGCTGCGTTCGGCGCGTAGCCCCAGATCAGGGTGTGTCGAGTGGTATCGATCGTCAAGAATTGGACAAGTCGTCGACCGAGAGCGTTCGTCAAGACTTCTTGACTTCCTCTTGACGTCATCGGCGAGGTACAACACCCGGCGCCGACAGGGCGCGGACAGATCAGATGTCGGCGGGGGAGCGCCACCGGTTCCCAGAAACGAGTGGCGGAGGTTCTCCATGAGGCGGCACACGAGGCGGCGAGCGCAGGCCACGTTCGCACGAGAGCGAGGCACAGCGGGAACCGCACCCAGCGCCGATGTCGCGCGCCCCGCACCCGCACCAGCCCGGAGATCGCCAGACCGTGGTTCGACCCTCACCGAACTGATCATCACCGTGATGCTGCTCGGGTTGATCACGTCGAGCCTCGCCTCCGCCGTCATCGTGATCGTTCGCCAGCAGGACAATGCCACCGGCCGACTGAACGTCGCCCGTGCCGAGTCCAACCTTGCGCTGTGGCTTCCCGCCGACCTTGCGTCGGCAGAGGACGTCGACGAGTCGCCCAACGCGTCGCCGTGTGGCACCACGTGCCCACCGAACGCGATCACGGGCGGGTCGAATGCGATGATGCTCACCTGGCACTCCTTGGAACAGGGACCGAGCGGGCCGGTCGAATCCGAGATCAACGTCGCGTACCGTTACCTGCAGGAGGGCCTCACGTTCCAACTCGTCCGGGTCGAGTGCATCTCGGTCGCGAGCGGCCCTTGGCAATGCTCGAACACCGTGGTGCTCCGTGACCTCGACAGCCCTCCACCTGGCGTCACCTGGACCCCGGGCGTCACGGCTCCCACGTGGGTGCTCGAAGTGAGCGACCCGATGGGGCCGGCCGATCCAACGGGCACGACGGTGCCCTTCGACCCGTCAGCGCCGAACAAGAACGCTCAACGAGTGATCGTCACCGTCAACGGCGGGGGCGACGCGGTCGGCGCCGGCGGCGGTTTGAACCAGATCACCCTCAGCGCAGGCGGAACGAACCGCGGCACGATCAGCGCCGACAGCACCGCAGGGACCCCCAGCTTCACTGCTGCCCGCAGCCGGTGCGGCGGTAGCTACGGCATCATCGTCGACGATTCCGGTTCGATCGGCGGTGAGATGCCGACGATCATCGCCGGACTCCAGGCGTTCCTCGACAACTTCGCAGGCACCCCGGTCAAGCTCCAAGTGGTCCGTTTCGATGCGACCGCGAGTGTGATCGGAGAGACGCCGCGCAATCGCTACTTCGACATGCTCAACGAGGCCGACGTGATCGAGCTCCGAGCGGCGCTGAACGAGCTGTTCGCCAACGGTGGCACGAACTGGGAGGACGGCCTCCATCGGATGTTCTTCACCGAGACCGGCGCCGTGCAATCGGTGGTGCCCGAGACCGTGCTGTTCTTCACCGACGGCCAACCAACCTGGAACCGCCGTTGGGCGACCTCGTCGCCGGCGGCACCGACCGAGCCGCCGGTTGCGACACCCGAGCTGAACTCCTACAGCTCCTACGACCAGGAGTCGTTCAACCGCGCCAAGCAGATCGTCGACCAGTTCCGTTCCAGTGTGAACTTCATCGGCGTGGGCGTCGGTCCGTCCTTCAGCGGCTCGAGCGACTGGCTGTCCCTCGGGGCCGGCTGGCACTACAACTACTTCCGCGGCTTCCACCACGAGGGTCGTGATGACTCCTACAGCCCGTGGTACCCGATCGATCAGGCCACGTATGAGGCGTCGCCACCGGACCAACGTCAGATCGCCTACAGCTGGCCGTACGACTTCTGGGAACCGACGACGAAGGACGAGTACGACCTGTTGCCCTCGGATGGTCGGCGCCGTGACCAGGAGTACGCCATGCCGTACGAGAGCTACGACGTCACGAGCACGTCGACGCCGAACTCGACGATCCTCACTCGCCTGATCGCCGGCAACGACAACGGAGAACCGGCGGTCTCGGTGAACGGCGCCTACACCAACGCTGACCTGGCGAACATGTACCTCTTGCCGGACTTCAACCAGTTCGCAGGCGCGCTGGAAGCTGTGGCGCTCGCCGAGTGCGGCGGCACGCTGACGGTGCAGACCCGAGAGAACGGACAGCCGGCGGAGGAGTCGTTCAGCTATCAGCACACCGGCACGACCGACTCGGGCGGACTGCCTGCTGCCCATACGGCCACGACGATCACCACCACGAAGGACTTCCGAAGTGGCACCTTCGACTTCTCGATCCCGTCCGCCAACTGGATCACCGTCGAGATCCAGCCGGTAGCCACGGCGAACGTCGCCGGATACGCCTCGCAGAACTGGACCTGCAAAGCCGGACCGGATGCTCGCTCAGTGGAGACCTTCCCGATCGAGGGCATGGGAATGAGTGGCATCCGACTGCAGATCCGCGCGAACGAGGCCGTCTCGTGCAGGCACGACATCGTCGGATGACGGCTGCTGCGCGCAGCCGTCATGACTGTGACCAGCAACGACGGCACCGCTGCACGGCCTTGTGAGTGCAAGGAGCGTGTCGCGTCGAGTCAAGGTTCGGTCAATTCGTCGGCGCTGCGCGTTCGTCAACGTTTCTTGACTCAGGTTTCTCTGCGTGGCGGGTTACAACGGATGCCGATCGGCGTGTGCCCCCGGATTCTCAAGTTCGTCAAGGAACTTTCCGATGATTCTGGCGTCACCCACACAACGGAGCGGGCATGAGGCGGCAACGACTACAGCGAGCACGAAGCGGCGAACACGAGTGCGCCGCGTCCAGCCGCACTCGTGACACGGGTGCCAGCCTCACCGAGCTCCTCGTCACGATCCTGATCATGGGCATCGTCATCACCCCGGTGATGAACGCAGTGATCGGTGTGATCAAGGCGTCGGCCACCAACCGAGGGCTCGCCCAGGTGGAGACGGTGCTGAACAACGCTGCCGACGAGGTGAACCGGATCAAGCCGAATTGCGACTACACCGCCTACGCCCAGAGAGCGGTCGCTCCGTTCGGCTGGCCGCCTGGGTCGGTCACGCTCGAGCATCACCACTACGCCCCGGGCACGACGTCGACGGTGACCGGTACGTGGGAAAGCGGAGCGTGTACCGGGCCCGTCCCCGGCGACCTCCTCGTGCAGCTCGTGTCGATCACGGTTCGGAATCCCGAAACCGGAGCCCAACGAACGATTCAGGTGGTGAAGAGCAATGTCTGATCACGAGTCGTGCACCGGCAACCAGCGACGTGAGCGCACGGCGCCGCGACTCCGGAACGACGCTGCCTGAGTTGCTCATCACGGTGATGCTCCTCGGACTCATCGTCTCCAGCCTCGCTGCTGCCGTGATCGTGATCGTGCGTCAGCAGGACAACGCGACCGGCCGCCTCAACGTTCGCGCGTTCCGAGACGAACATCGGTCTCTGGTTGCCGGCAGACCTCGCCTCGGCGGAGAACGTCGACGTCACTCCGGGAGCGTCGCCGTGCGGCACGAGTTGCCCGCCGAACGCCGTCACCGGTGGCTCGAACGCGATCATGATGTCGTGGACCTCGCTCGAGTCGGGTGTCACCAACGCACTGGCTTCGCAGATCAATGTCTCCTACCGGTACACACAGGTGGGCAGCGACTACCACCTCGTGCGTGTCGAATGCGTGTCGCTGGCCGGCGGACCGTGGCAATGCGGCAACACGACCGTGCTCCGCAACCTCATGGCCCCGCCACCCGCGACCACCTGGACCCCGGGTGTCACCGTGCCGCGGTGGGTCATCAACGTCAGCGAGCCGCCCGCCGCAAGTGAGACCGGCCCGGGCACGACGACCACGGTGTTGACCACCGGGGCGACGAACAAGGGCGCACAGCGCGTGGTGGTCACGATCAACGGTGGCGGCGACGCCGCTGGGGCGGGTGGCGGCCTCAACTCGATCAGCCTCACCGCCGGCGGCACCGAGCGCGGCACGATCAGCGCCACCAGCACGCAGGGCACGCCCAGCTTCAACGAGGCTCGCACGAGGTGCGGAGGCAACTTCGGTCTGATCGTCGACGACTCCGGGTCGATCGGTGGCGCGATGGGCACCATCCGCACGGGCGTGAAGGCCTTCATCGACGCCTTCGCAGGCACGCCGATCAAGATCCAGGTCGTCCGCTTCGACAGCACTGCGAGCGTGATCGGAGAGAGCCCCCGAACCCGCTACTTCGACATGCTCAACGACGCCGACGTCACTGCGCTGCGCTCGGCGATCGACGGGCTGAACGCCAACGGCGGCACGAACTGGGAGGATGCCCTCCACCGGATGTTCTACACCAACACCGGTTCGGTGCAGCAGGTGTACCCGGAGACGGTGATCTTCTTCACCGACGGAGAGCCCACGTACAGCCGGATCGATGCCACATCGACCTCGGCTGGGAGCGCGCCGACGAACCCGCCGGCCAGGCAGACGCAGCTCGCGACCAGCGGCTACGACCAGGAAGCGTTCAACCGGGCGAAGTTCATCGTCGACGCGTTCCGCTCGAGCGTGAACTTCATCGGCGTTGGCGTCGGACCGGCGTTCACCAACTCGAACAACTGGCTCACGACTGGTCCCGGCTGGCACTACAACTACTTCCGCGGCTTCCACTACGAGACACGCATCTCGGGAGGGAACCCTTGGAACACCGTCGACCAAGCCACCTACGCCGCTGCCCCGAATGACAGCAACCGACGGATCCGCTACAACTCGCCCTACCAGTACTGGGAACCGACGACGAAGTCGATCTATGACGGACTGTCGTCGAGCGCCCGCCAGCGCCAGAAGGACTACACCGAGCCGTACGACAGCTACGACGTCACGTCGACGCCGGTGCAGAACAGCACGATCCTCACCCGGCTCATCGCCGGCAACGACTTCGGGGTTCCTGCCGAGTCGGTCAACGGCGAGTACACCAACGCAGCCACGGCCAACATGTACCTGCTGCCCGACTTCAACCAGTTCGCAGGTGCTCTCGAAGCAGTGGCACTCGCCGAGTGCGGCGGCACGGTCACGATGCAGACCAAGGTCGGTACGACGCCCGCCGCCGACCCATTCACCTACCAGCACACGGCCACCACGAGCTCGGCAGGACTCCCGCTGGCCGCCAGCCTGAACACAGTCACGACCACGAACACCTACCGGAGCGGCACCTTCGACTTCGCGATCGCCAACGGCGAGTTCATCACCATCGAGATCCAACCGCTCATCTCCTCCGGGCTCAACGGGTACGTGCCGAGCTCCTGGAGCTGCAAGGCGGGTGGTGTGGCCAAGGCCTTCCAGTCGTTCCCGATCGACGGCTCACCATGGACGGGCATCCGCGTCCAGGTGCGGGCCAACGAGGCCGTGTCGTGCATCCAGCAGGTGAACCGAGTATGAGCCGCCGTCGATCCGGACCCGTCTCGCCCCGTCGACGCGGGGGTCACGAGGATTCCTCCACACGTCGTTCCACCCGTCCCCACCAGGTGATGGAGCTGCGAGGTGCTCGCGACGAAGGTTCGGCGCTGATCCTCGCTCTTGCGCTGATCGTGCTCTGCGGTTTCGTGATCCTGCCGATCCTCGACTACGCCCAAGCGGTCAGCCGCCAGACGCGTGTCCTGCAGACCAAGACCACTCGGGTCGAAGCCGTCAAGGGCGGTCTGCGCACGGCGCTGGCGGACCCGGTGGACCTGTTCAAGACCTGTGATGCGGCCGGCCTCACCACCCCCATCACCCTCGGCGGTCCCGGCCTCAACACGGCAGTCGACACGAAGTGCTTCAAGATGTCGTCCACCCTGGCCGAGGATCCCAACACGCTTCGCTACGGACTCGCGACCACGCAAGCTGGTGCCCTGGTTCCCCCCGGCGCGGTGGGTGTGACGATGCCGGGAAGTGGCGGCACCCCGGTGAACCAGTGGGTGTCCCAGACCACCTCCTCGCCTGCCGACGACAAGATGTGGCTCCCCCAGTTGCCGGCGCGTCACTTGAACGTCCGTGCGCCCATCGGCTATTCCATGCCGGCCGGCTATCCGAACTGTGTCGTGTACTTCCCGGGCACCTACGTCGACCCGATCACGATCGACGGCACCACGCCCGTGTACTTCACGTCCGGCATCTACTACTTCGAACAGGCCGTCCGGTTCTCAGGCGATGCGAACGTCGTCGTCGGTGGCGGCGCTGTCGAAGGTTGCACCAACGACCAGGAGGCTGCGTTCTACGCTGTCGACGCCCCGACGGTGCACAACATCTCCGGGCTCGGCGCGACGTTCGTGTTCGGTGCACAGGGTCGTCTCGTGGTCGACACCGTCACGCCGGGCGCCGGTCCGAGTGTCATCTTCAACCAGCGCTACGTCAGCGCGGCCGACGTCAATTCGGCGAGCTCTGCTGGTGTCTCGATCATCACGGTGAACGGCGAGATGATCGGCGCCAACTACGTCGACCTCGACCGACCGAACGCGATGTTCGTCCCGCAGTCACTGGTGAGCGGCACCACGCCGGCGCCCGCCGTCACCCAGGGCTACAAGCCGTCGGTGCTCGTGGGTGGCTCCCCCGGGGCAACCGGCCGTTACGTGCGGGTGCAGCTCGCCAGCACCACCGATGCGCTCTCGCTCGCCGAGGTCGTGGTGAACGGCGTCGCGACCAACGGCACCCCCGGCGAGATCGCCTGGGGCAAGCCGGCAACCCAATCGAGCACCGAGGGATCCGCTGGTGCCGATCGGGCCGTCGACGGCAACACCGACGGCGTGTTCGCCAACAACTCGGTGGCATCCACCACCGAGGCCGACGAGACAACCCCGTGGTGGCAGGTCGAGGTCGGCAACAACGCGATCGTGAACGAGGTCGTGCTGTACAACCGCACCGATGCCTGCTGCACGGCGACGCTGCAGAACTTCACCGTGTTCGTGTCGCAGACCGACATGACGGGGCGCTCCTACGACGATCTCCTGGCCGATCCCGCGATCGCGAAGATCACCCAGGCGGCGGCCGCTGGGCCGGTGACGACGATCTCGTTCGCCCCTCCGCCGCTGCCCGTCGTGGAGGTCAACCTCACCTCGGCAGCCGCCGCGAAGCTGTCGATCCCGGGCTACGTCGCGATCCCTCAGGGTCGGTTGGTTGTGAGCACCGTCGCCGGTTCCGAGGTGTCGAAGGACATCACGATCGGCGGTGGCATCCTCGCCGCGACGATGGAGGTGTCACCGACTCGTCCGGCAGCGTTCGCCTTCGGGCTCGTCAACCCCGTCGTGCTCTTGACCCTGAAGATCGTCACGACCACCACCGCCGGCACCCCGGTGGTCTCCTCCACGGCGATCGTCCAGGTGAAGGAGAACGGCGCCAACAAGGTGAACAGCTGGCAGATCCAGTGACGTCAGCCGGCTTTCCAGGCGGCTTTCCAGGCGGCGCCTGACCCAGAAGGCGATCGTTCGGTCCCACGGACCGTGGGATGTTCGATCCCGCGTCCACCGGTTCACGAAAACGTGATTGATCCCTGAGCGAGTCGTGACTCACCTCGCGGCGGCACACGTCCGATGCATGTGACACGTCGCTCACGCCGACGACGTGCGGGATCGGAGCGGGCAGTGCTGCGAGGAAGAGCGATGAGCGCTCGGGCCACCAGGCTCGACCGCCGACACGAAGACCGACGTCGCCCCGACGAGTGCGGGCGCGACGAATGCGGGCGCGACGATGGATACACCCTCGTCGAGGTGCTCGTCTCGCTCGTGCTGATGGGCATGGTGGTGTCGAGCATCCTGCCGGCGATGTGGTCGGCGGTGCGGGTCTCGCGGTTCAGCGACACCCAGGCCAGGGTCGAGGCGGTCCTCGGCAGCGCAGTCGACCGAGTGAGCAACTACGGCTGGCACCCCTGCCCGGAAACCGACTCCATGGGTGGCTATGCAGCGAAGGCCAAGAACGCTGCAGCCATCTTCGAGTGGCCCGCCAGCACGGTCAACGTGGTCGAGGTGCGGTACTGGGACACGGCGACGAAGACCTGGACGTTCACCAACCCCGTGCCCAACGGCGACTGCGGCCGCACGAACATCTCGATCACCAAGGAGCGCACCCTTCAGCGGGTGACGATCCAGGTGATCAGCCCCGACGGGCAACAAACGAACCAGCTCGACCTGGTGATGGGTGACCTCCGAAGCGACGAGGAGCGAGATGCGACACTGGGCTGATCACACGTCGGGCGACGCGACGTTCGACGACGACCTCCGCGACCCGGGCTTCACCCTGCCCGAGCTGCTCATCACGATGACGATCTCCGGCATCATCCTCGCCTCGATCTGCGCGGCGTTCCTGGTGATCCTGAAGACCACGCCGCAGGCCGAAGAGCGCGTTGCGATCTCCAAGGACATCAGCTTCGTGCAGACCTGGCTGCCGGTCGACCTTGCGTCGGCCTCGGCGACCTTCACGGAGCCCCTGTACTCGCCGGCCGTCAGCATGGTGCTGCCCGGCACGAACGCCCTCACCATCAAGCGCTACGACATCAGCGGCAGCGTGGCCCAGGAGTACTTCGTCGCCTACCGGTACGTGAACGTGGGCGATGAGTGGCAACTCGTGCGCTACGAGATCCGCAACGCGGGCACGGCCCTCGAGACCGTGAGCCGAGCCGGTGTGGCACACGAGCTGCCGGCACCGCCGCCCGGATGGACCCCCGACCAGAAGCCGGACCACGCGCTCGAGGTGAAGTCACGGAACCAGGTCGTGCTCAAGCCGATCGGCGAGGATGTGATCGTCACGTTCGACAACGGCGAGCAGTTCGCCACCGGCGGCGCCGGTCTGTCCGAGGACGAGTACCTGCCGACCGATCCGAACCTCGGCTTCGTCGACCCCAGCGCGCCCCCCAGTCGCTGCGGCGGGACGATCACGCTCGTACTCGACACCTCGGGGTCGGTACCGGCGAACAACGGGGGCATTCAGCTCGAGACTGCGGCGACCGAGTTCATCGACTTGTTCACTGGCACCCCCGTTCGGATGAACGTGATCGGTTTCGATCGCGCTGCGTACCGGATGTACCCCGCCACCGAGGCGTACTTCTCACTGCTGAACGCATCCGGCGACATCACGAGCGCCCGCAACCGGATCACCGTGATCGACAACCGGGACGGCAACTGGAACCAGAGCCTCCCCGACTCTCCGCTGGTGGACGGCATCCACTGGGACCAGATCGGCTCGGGGACGAACTGGGAGAGCGGGCTGCACATGCCGTTCTTCAACGTCGCCGGGGCCCCGTATCCGAACACGCCCGACCTGGTGGTGTTCGTGACCGACGGTGAGCCGAACCGCAACATCGCCAATGCCGGAGGGTCCAACATCTCCACAGCCATTGCCGTGGCGAGTGCCCAGTCGAAGGCGAACGACGGCCGCCGAACGTCCGCGCGCATCATCGGTGTGCTCGTGGGTGCCGACTACAACAAGGCCTCTGCCATCAGCAACCTCAAGTCGGTCGTCGGTTCGGTGGAGTACGACCCGGCGGCGAACGGGGGAGCAGGGAATGCTTCCGACGCAGACTTCTTCCGCGCGGCGTTCGTGAACACCGCCACGGTGCTGCGAGCGATCATGGCGGCCGAGTGCGGTGGCACGATCACGCTGCAGAAGAAGGTCGACGTCGGGGGAGTGCTGCAGGACGTGCCCGCCGACACCAAGTGGAACTTCTCGACAGACATCGGTGACCGCCTGCTCGATCGTGGCGTCACGGCATCGGTGACACTCGACTTCTCGTTCAACGTCGGCCAGCCGAGCAAGACCGTGCGGATCCTCGAAGACGGTGGGCCCGCCGGGTACGTCTTCGACCGGATCGAGTGTTCGAAAGCGGGCGTCCCGATCAGCGGCAGGGTGACCCAACCGATCACCGATGCCGGCGGCGGGTTCCTGGTCGGCGCCGACGTCCTCCTCCAAGCCGATGAGGCCTTGTCATGCCTCGTGATCTCGAAGCCGGCACCGTGATGAGCACCTCGATCAACGCCCGCCGCACCGCCGCCGACCGGGGCTCGATCCTCACCATCACGATGCTGATGGTGATCGTGTGCAGCCTCGTGATCGGCGGTCTGTTGACGTTCACAGCAACCGTCATCCGCGCTCGTCCACCGCTGGAGGAGCGCACGCGCGGCATCGAATCCGCGAAGTCGGCGATGCGTCTGGCGATCATGATGCAGGTCTCGAAGGGCCCGTCGTCGTGCATCAACCCGGGCGAGTACCCCGGGGGGACCTTCGATCTGAACGGCTTCAGCGGCTCGATCACGTGCACGCCGCTTGCGTACTACGACACAGGCCGCAACCGATACGGCGTGATCACCACCCACAGCGATCCAACCCGTCCGGCGTTGTCGGGGTCGACGACCGGCGCGTACTCGGGCTCGTACCTGAAGGACATCGACGGCGAAGTCTTCCTCAACGGTGGTGACCTTGCGACCCTCACCGGCGACATCCTGGTTGCGGGCACCAGTGCGAACCCGTACTCGATCGAGTACTCCAACTCCGTCGACCTCGCGCCGGGCGCTCCTGGTGTGCCCGTCGCCGCGGTGCCGACGCGCTACAGCTTCGGGGCGACCCCACCGGTCGACTGCGATGCTGCTGCGGTCGGTCCCGACGGCTATCCCGTCGCGTTGTCACAGATCGAGAGCTCCGGAGAACCCTTCAGTCACGTCCATGCGCCATGCTCGACCTCAGCGCCGGTGCCCTGGTGGACGCGTGCTGGCGACGACCCGAATGCCGCCGACGGGTTGGCACAGTGGCAGTACCCCCGCCTTCCGCAGGTGCCCACCTATGACCGCGACGGCAAGTTCGTCGACCTCACACCGACGTGCCGCATGTACTACCCGGGCCGCTACGAGGACCCGCTGACGATCAGCGGCGCCGGAGGGCGCCAGCACTACTTCGCCTCCGGCGTGTACCACTTCACCAGCACCGTGACGATCACGGCCTCTGCGAAGGTGGTGTTCGGTGAAGGCCGCGTCGCCGGGTGCGCTGTCGACTCCGACCTTGCCCTCAGCGCAGCGGCGCTCACCAACCACTCGATCACCGGCAAGGGAGCGACGTTGCTGCTCGACGGCACCTCGCGGGTCGTGATCCAGAGCTCGTCGGTGATGATCAACCGTCGGGTGTCCACACCGGCCACGCGCGGCAGCGAGGGCATGTCGATCCGCACGGTCAACCTCGGTGTCGCGAACGCGAACCTGCAGGTGCCTCGCGACACCGTGCAGCAAGGTGAGTACCCGTGCGTTCAGGCGTCGCCCGGCGTCTGCGCCACACCGTTCCTCCCCGACGCCTCCAACTCCTCGAATGCGACCGACGTCGGCTTGCACAAGGTGATGATTCCAACGGTGCCGGCTCCGACCGAACTGCGGTACACGGGATCGTCGCTCGCTGCCACCGATCCGGCGGTGCTGATCGACTTCACCGGCACGACGAGCCAGGCACAGAGCCAGTTCGAGGCCGAGGGATACATCTTCACGCCGAATGCGGAGTTCGTGCTCCGCACGCCGACCTCGGGGGCGAACCAGCGCGCATGGCGGTTCGTGGCCAAGAGCGGTGTGGTGGCGACTCGGGTGCAGCTCGATTCACCTCAGCTCCCCATCAATCCGGTGACGAACTGGTTCCTCGGCGTCGAAGCGCAGCCCACCCAGCTGCGCGTCGGGCTCGTGGCCCGAGCCACCAGCTCCTCGGGCCGACAGAGCACGTCGCGAGCGATCGTGGAGGTGCGTGCCAATGCCGCCTACGCAGTCAACTCGTGGACGGTCGACCCCGACCAGGGCGGCCCGACGACCACGACGCCTCCGGTCACGACGACGACGGTGCCGGAGACGACCACGACAGTGCCCGTGAGCACCACCACGACATCCACGACCACGACCACGAGCACCACGACCACGACGGTGCCCGTGAGCACCACCACGACATCCACGACGACGCCGCCCACGACCACGACGGTGCCGGGAACGTGCCCGTCGATCAGTGGCTGGAAGGGTGAGTACTTCAACAACACCAACCTCGGCGGTTCACCGGTTCTGTGTCGTGACGACGGCAGCATCAACTTCAACTGGGGATCGGGGAGTCCCGGTGGTGGCCTGCCGTCGAACAGCTTCTCCGTGCGCTGGACCCGCACCCAGACCTTCGCCGCCCGCTCGTACACCTTCGTGCTCGGGTCCGACGACGGTGGGCGCCTCTACATCGATGGCGTTCGGGTGATCGACGCCTGGGGTGACCGTGCGTACACCACGAACACCGTCACACGCACCCTCACCGCCGGCGCCCATGTCATCCGGATGGAGTTCTACGAGAACACGGGCAACGCACGGGCAACGCTCTCCTGGAGCTGATCGACCATCACCTACGCACCGACGCACATCCCGGCTCGCTACGGTGGGCCGGGATGTGCGGTCGCTTCGTCTCCAGCAACACCCCCGACCGGATTGCGTCGTACTTCGGTGCGTCGTTCGACACCGATCCCGACACACCGGTAGACGCAACATCTCGCGCAACACCTGAGGCATCACCCCTCCAGCCTCTCGAACGGCTCGGTGAGAACTACAACGTCGCCCCTACCAACGACATCTACGCGGTCGTGGCCGATCGACATGCCGAGCCGGTCGTGCGCCTGTTCCACTGGGGCCTCGTGCCGAGCTGGGCCAAAGACGTCAAGATCGGGTCGAAGATGATCAATGCCCGCTCGGAGACCCTCGCCGAAAAGCCAGCGTTCAAGTCGCTGTTCAAGTCGAAGCGGGTGATCGTGCCGATGGACGGCTTCTACGAGTGGAAGGTCGTTGTGGGCCAGAAGGCCAAGCAGCCGTACTTCATCCACCGCCGCGACGGCGAGCCACTTGCGGTCGCGGGGCTGTGGGCGGCATGGCGTGACAAGGCGGCCGGACAGGACGCGCCGTGGCTGCACAGCTGCACCGTCATCACCACTGCGGCGAACGCCACGATGGCACCGGTGCACGACCGGATGCCGGTGCTGTTACCACCGGCTGCATGGCAGGAGTGGCTCGATCCGGACAACCACGACCTCGAGGCGCTCACCGCGCTGCTCGTCCCTGCGCCCGACGATCTCCTGGTGATGCATCCGGTGTCGAGTGCGGTCAACAACGTGCGCAACAAGGGTCCCGAGCTGATCGAGATGATCGAGCTGATCGATATCGATCAGGTGGAGTTCGAGCAGCTCGACATCGCCGAGACGTGACGGCGGTCGTGATGGCGACGATCAGCCGGTCTGGATCACCCACGAGTTCACTGCGTGACCACCGGTCTCGTTGACCTGGACGAGGGCGATCGAGGTGACCTTCGGGTCGCCGTCGATCGTCTCGGTGACCACCTTGAACGTCTTCTGCACGACCGGGTTCAGCAGACCCAGCTGTTGGAACTCCGGAGCGTCGCCGCTCACGCCCATCTGGGCAGCCAGGATTCCGCCGCCGAACACCAGCCACTTGCCGACGCCCATGCCGGTGGCGACCTCGAGGCTCAGTGAACCCTGCGGCACGCTGACGTAGCCGGGGATCTTCACCTGCACGCTGGAGGTGTTCGTGAACTTGATGTCGATGATCGGGCAGCTCGACGTCACTCCAGTGAGCGGCAGCCCGCAGCCGACCGGAGCGGCGACCGTCGACACCAGCGTCGACGACCTGTAGAAGTGCGACCATGGGTCCGGCGAGGTGCCCGAAGCGCCGTTCAACACGGGGGTCACGGGCACGTTGAGCTGGCCAGGGATGTTCAGCTCCGCAGTGGTGGAACCGCTGAACACTCCGTTCACCGACATGATCGACACATCGTTGAGTGTGGACGAGGGGGTCTTCCGTGCCGACGAGGCGGCGGTTCATGACGAAGCTCATCGACGAACCGCTCGTGAGCGTGTCGATCATCAGCCGACCCTGGGCACCGAACACGAACGTGGCGCCCACCCCGCTGCTGTTGGCATCGAACGGTGCGTTCAACGCGTCGGCGACCGCAACGGCGTCGCTCTCGACGCAGCCGGGTGTGGAGCCGGTGCCGGCCACCACCTGGGCGTTGCCCGAGATGCGGAGCGCCTTTTCGAAGTAGTAGATGCCGGACACGAAGTACACCGGCGTGCTGTCGGTGATCACGACGTCGTCGCTGTACTTGCCGGGGAAGAACACCCGACACGGACCGGTGTCGCCGACCGGCATCATGTACCCGCCGGCGTAGGCGAGGTGGTTCGAGAACGGCGGCAGGGCCGGGAAGAACACCGAGTTGCCCGTCGAGGTGGTCGCCGTGTCGGCGATCCAGGCGGACGTGTTCGATGCACCGCTGCCGGGATACGGCTTGCCGCACGGCAGCTTCGCCGCCGGGTCGGAGTTGACCATGCTCGTGCACCACGCCGGCGACATCGTGCCGTCGAGCTCGGGGCGTTCGGGCTCGGCGACGTACACCGGCGGGATCGCCGCCTCTGAGCCCACCTGCGTCGTCGCCAGCGCATAGCGCTGATCGCTCGGCACGTCCTGGAGTGCGTCCTTGGTGGTGGTGCACGACGACGTGATACCAAGGCCAGGCGGCACCGCGAGATCGACGGCGACCGTACGACCCGAGTTGACGCACGCCTGGTACAGGGCGACGGGATCGTAGAGGGCAGTGCGCAGACCACCCTTGACCGCTTCGGTGCGCACGGCCAGGTTGGTGCGCACACCGCCGGCGTTGAGGACGCTCATCGTGTAATCCATCAGCGGGAGCACCACGAGCGCTGCGAGCAGCATCGTGAAGAGCGCGAACACGAGCGAGCTCCCCTCGTCACGCGGACGGGCCGCTGGCGACGCCGACCCTGGGATTCGCTGGCGGCGGCTCATGTGAGCACCACCTGTTGCACGCACGACACGGCTTGGTTGGGGTTGACCGTCAACTCGATCGACGTCCACGGTGCATGGCCGGGCACGGGAATCGTCGTGAACGGGTACGACGCGCCGCCGCTCTTGCACGACCATCCTGCCGGCTGGTAGCGCACGAGGTTCGTGAACTGTTGCGGCGAGATCGTCACGGTCGTGGCCGCACCACCGGGCAAGGCGATGTCGAAGGTGCCGCTGCGATACGCAGCCGAGGTCTGCACGATCTCGTTGGTGGTGGTGTTCTCGTAGGTGAACGGGTCCTGCGCTGCGGTCGTGCCGACGCGGGTCTGCATCGTCACCGTGCCACCGCACTGGTCGAGCGCCACCGAGGCCAGTGCTGGGCCGAAGTTGGAGTAGTTCGGCAGCACGAACAGATCGGCCGCCGCAGCGTTCGTGTACGGACCGCCGCGAGGCAGCGCCTCCACGAAACCGCCCAGGACACCCGATGTGTTGCCCACCACGAGGTTGCCGATGGTCGCGTAGTTCAGGATCATTGCGTTCGCCGCATTGCTGAAGTAGTCGTACGGCGGCTCGAACACCTGCGTCGACTTCCAGCCGTCAGCGTCGGTGCCGACCGTGTTGCTCTTGTCGTAGAGCGCCTTGGTGACGGCAGTCCAGCTCGAGGCAGAGCCGGAGGTGATCGTCCGCCAGCCATCGGTGTCGGCAGCGATGCTGTTGCTGGCGTTGTACGTCGCCTCGGTGGTGGTGATCCATCCGCCGGTGGTGGTCCGCCAGCCGTCCGTGCTGCCCGACGAGGTGTTGTTGCTGTTGTATTGAGCTTGGGTGACCGACACCCAGGGACTCTGCGAGGCACCGCTCAGCGTGTAGCGGAAGCCGTCGGACGTCGCCGTCGAGACGTTCGCCGCGAAGAACTGGGTCTGGGTGATCGTGGTCCACCTGCTGGCGTTGTTGCTGATGCTGCCGGTGATCGACGTCCGCCAACCGTCGGTCGAATCAGGCGTGGTGTTGTTCGCCAGCCAGGTCGTGCGATCCGTGGTCGTCCAGGAGGAGCCGACCTTGCGCTGCAGCACGAGATCGGTGTCGGTGCTGATCTGGAACACGACGTTGTTCGCTCGCTCGTAGGCTGTTCGCGCCCTGCTGGAACACGACGTTGTCGCCGCGGAAGTACTCGAGGTGATAGCCAGTACGAGTGGTCCATTGCGACTCGGCGGTGGTGTCGCTGTTGACGTACACACCGATGAGGTTGATCGAGCCGCGATCACGGAGCAGGCGTTCGGTGCGGTTCCAGGCGACCTGCGAGAAGTCACCGCCGTTGGCGGCCGGGAGGCCGCTGTCATCTGGATGGGCCGTCGCCGCCGCAGTCGCCGACGAACCGTCGAGGCGGCTCCTGGTCGGGATGCCGTCGGTGAAGAACAGGATCGTGTTCGGCAACTGTCGACTGCACCGTGCCGTCGCTGTTCCTCATCATCCGGAAGAAGCCGTCCTCCCAGTTCGTGCCACCGGTGGACGTGACGCCGCCGACGAGGGCCTTGAGCGCCGATCACGTCGGTATCGATGAGCATGTCGTAGTACTTGCTCCAGGCGGTTCCTGCGCCGAGCGTCGTCGGCCGTCGCAGCTGAACGTCACCACCTGGAGCTTCACGGGCGTGCCGGCGAAGGCATCGATGAAGTGCCGTCGACACCGTTGATTGACAGCTGCGCATGTCGGTGGCGCCGATCGAGCCGGAGCGGTCGACGATGAGACCGAAGTTGCCACCGCAGCGGCTCCGTGCGGCCGTGAAGGTCGGTGCACCGGCGAGGTCGTCGGTGCTCAGGTTCGTCTGGCGGTTGGTTCCACCGGCGCTGAGGCTGATCTGGTTCTCGCCACCGCCGGCACCGGACGCGTCGCCGCCACCGTTGATCGTCACGACCACACGCTGGGCGTTCTTGTTGTTGTAGCCGGCATCGGTCGGAACCGAACTGGGGACGGGACCGTCGATCGCATCGGCCGCCGAGGCCTGGGTGACCGAGATGATCCAGCTCGGACGGGTCGTACCGGGGAACCACTCGACGTCGGCCGGCGGTTGGTCGAGGTCGCGCAGAACGGTACGGGTGACGCAGGTGAGCTCCTCACCGACGAAACCGGAGCACTCCACGCGGATCAACCGGAACTCTTCGCCGATCTGCACGACTCGGTACGACACGTTCGTCACCGTTGGCAGGATCGAGTTGCTCTCGACATCGAACTCCTGGCCGCTCCACGTGAGCATCAACGCGTTCGAGCCGTCGAGGTCGACACCCGGCGGGCAGCCCGGGGTCGGGCCACACGGCGCGGCGTCGGGTTCCACGTTCACGGTCTCGGCGGAGGACAGGTCGGCAGGCATGAACAAACCGACGTTCTGCTCGGATCTGGCGTTGTTGGTGCGACCCTCGGTGTTGTCGCTCTGCTGGAGGATCACCCGCGTGGCCATCGCCAGTGTCGTGGTCATGAGGCCCATCACGAGCGCCGACACGAGCACCTCTGGCAGGCTCATCCCGGCATCGCGCCGGCGGCGCGCTCCTGCCGACCGTGATCCCGACCGTGATCCCGACCGTGAATCCTGACTGCATTCGTGACCGCATTCGTGACCGCTTTCGCCGTTCGTCAGACATCGCTCTTCACAACCTTCACGCTGCGGGCGACCTTGCCCGACTCGCTCGTGACGGTGATCGTCACGAGCTGGATGAGACGCGGCGTGCGCGCGCCGTCGAGGCACGCCCCCGGAGCCCAGGTGCCTGGATCCGATGCCAGCGCGCTCGTCCCTGGCACGTAGTACTGATACGTGGCCGTCGCGTTGCCGGCGGGCCATCCTTTGGAGAGCGCTGCTGCCTGCACGTAGATCCCGTAGTCACACAGCGTCGGCGCACGGTTGACGCGGTCGGCCGCGTTGCCGAGCACGGTCTCCACCTCAGCCGACTCACGAGCCACGCTGGAGGCTTGGATCGAGGTGATGGTCGCGTCCATCAACGGCACCACGGCGATCGAGACGAGGACGATCGTCATGATCACCTCGACGAGACTGAAGCCCCCGTCGCGGTCGGCGCGCGCGACAGCTGTCGTCTCGTGGTCCGTCCCGTGTCGAGCGCGCAGTCTCCTGCGGCACCCGACGGTGATGTTGCCCATCATCATCCGCCTCGCAATCGTGTCGATCGTTCATCGGCATGAAGCAGACGGGACTTGAGCAGTATTCTTGGTCCTGCCCCTGATCAGGGGCAGTTTTCGTCAAGAAGCGATGTGGTTTCGGATCGCTGCTGCGGCCGCTTCGAGGTCGTCGCGGGATGCGGAGGCGGCCGCGTTCGCGAAATCGAGCTGTCTCATGGTCGTGGTCGGGACGAGGTGGATGTGGGCGTGCGGCACCTCGTAGCCGGCAATGATCATCCCGACCTTGATGCACGGGAACGCCGCACGCTGGGCCTGGGCGACCCGGTGGGACACGGTGAACAGGTGCTGGGCCTCGTCGGCCGTGAGATCGACCCAATGGTCGACCTCGCGGATGGGCACCACCAGGCAATGTCCCGTCGCAAGCGGATTGATCGACATGATGACCACGCAGTGCGCGTCGCGGTGCACAAAAGTTCCCGGAACGTCACCATCGATGATGCGGGTGAACACGGTCGCCATCAGACGAACCCTCCGGAGGCGGCGAACACATCGCCGTTGCAGTAGCTGCTCTCCGGGCCGGCGAGGAACCGCACCAGTTCGGCCAGCTCCCCGGCCGTGGCCATCCGACCCCGGGGGATCTGCATCACGATGCCCGCCATCATCATCGGGTCCATCGGTGCGAGCAGTGGTGTATCGACCCAACCGGGGCACACGGCGTTCACCCGCACTCCGTACGGTGCCACCTCCTGGCCGACCGACTTGGTGAGGGCGATGATCCCAGCCTTCGCAGTCGCGTAGTGCGACGCGCCTGCCATCGGTCGTAGCCCGAGCACCGACGAGATGTTCACGATCGACCCCGAACGCGCCGGTGTCATGTGCCGAAGGGCGGCACGGGTGCCGTAGAAGGTGCCGTAGAGGTGGATGCGAAGCATCCGGTCCCAGTCGGCGTCGCTGAGGTCGACGGTGGAGTTCGGAGGCACCATCTCGTCGATCTTGCCCTCCATCCGCTTCATCTGGTTCTCGATCGCCCGCTCGGTGCGGGTGCGGTCGGGTGGGGGAGCGATGCCGGCGTTGTTGATCATGATGTCGAGCCGGCCATGCCGCTCGACGGCCTTGTCGACCTCGGCGTCGAACGCGGCGGAGTCGCCCACGTCGAACACGGCGGTGTCGCCGTTCAGCTCGATCGCGATCGCAGATGCCGCGTCGGCGCTGATGTCGTTGACGACGATCGTGGCGCCGTCGGAGGCGAGTCGCCGCGCGAACGCAGCGCCGAGGCCGGAGCCACCACCGGTGATGAAGGCCACCTGGCCCGTGAGATCCCCCTGAGACATGATCGGGACTGTATGCCCTACAGCGCTCACCGCAGGGCTTGTACGCTCCGCAAGGTGACCGATGCCGCCACGACCCAGTTGTCGACGCATCGGTACCTCACTGCGCCGAACGTGTTCACGTTGGTCCGTCTGTGCTGCATCCCGATCTTCGTGTGGCTGCTGTTCGGCAAGGACGACCCCGTCGGCGCAGCCTGGCTGCTCGGTGGTCTCGGCGCGACCGACTGGATCGACGGCTGGCTGGCACGGCGCTTCAACCAGGTCAGCGAGTTCGGCAAGATCTTCGACCCCACCGCCGACCGGCTCCTGTTCATCGTCGCGATCACCAGCATCATCGCCTACGGGATCGACCCGACCTGGGTGCTGTGGACCGTCGTCGCACGCGAAGTGGTGGTCGGTGCCACGATGGCGATCGCGACGCTCGCGTTCGCGATGGAACGCTTCGACGTCACCTACTGGGGCAAGCTCGCCACGTTCCTGCTGATGTTCGCGATCCCTGGGTTCATGCTCGGCGACCCCGACTCCGGCAGCTTCGGCCAGCAGGGCTTCCTCGATTGCGTCGTGGATCCTGGTGATCCCGGGTCTCGCGCTGAGCTATTGGACGGCGATCCAGTACGTGCCCAAGATCCGCGCCGGCGTCGAAGCAGGCCGCGCGAAGCGCAGCGGCGGTTCCCCGGTCGCCCGATCGGCACCACCAACCTGCAGCCGGCAACGCCCGGAGTCCGACTGAAGGAGCACGATGAAGGCAGTCATCATGGCCGGCGGCGAAGGCACAAGACTCCGCCCGCTCACGTCGAATGCGCCGAAGCCGATGTTGCCCGTGGCCAACCGGCCGATGATGGAGCACATCATCCATCTCCTGAAAGAACACGGTTTCGACGAGATCGTCGTGACCGTCGCCTTCCTCGCGAACCACATCAAGACCTACTTCGGCGACGGCGCCGAGTTCGGCGTCACCATGCGCTACGCCGATGAGCCGGTGCCGCTCGGCACCGCCGGCAGCGTCGGCAACGCCCGCGCCTACCTCGACGAGACCTTCCTCGTGATCTCCGGAGATGTCCTCACCGACATCGATCTCACGAAGGTGCTCGACTTCCACCGCGACAAAGGTGCGGTGGCGACGATCGGGCTCACGCCGGTGGAGAATCCGCTCGAGTTCGGCATCGTCATCACCCGCGAGGACGGCTCGATCGAACGGTTCCTCGAGAAGCCGACCTGGGGCCAGGTGTTCAGCGACACCATCAACACCGGGATCTACGTGTTCGAACCCGAGATCTTCGATTTCATCCCAGAGGGTCGCAGCGTCGACTTCTCGAGCGAGGTCTTCCCTGCGCTCCTGGCAGCGAACAAGCCGCTGTTCGGTGCCGTCGTCGAGGGCTACTGGGAAGACGTCGGCACGCTCGAGGCCTATCTGTCCTCGCACAAGGACGTGCTCGACGGCAAGGTCCGGGTCAACGTTCCCGGATTCCTCGTGAACGACGGTGTGTGGCTCGGTGAGGGAGCCGAGATCAGCCCTGACGCGCATGTGTCAGGGCCGTGCGTGATCGGACCCGGCTGCAAGATCGAGGCAGGCTGCCGGCTGGGGGAGTACAGCGTGCTCGGCTCCAACGTGCGTCTCCTGGCTGACGTGCAGATCGAACGGTCGGTGCTCCACGACAACGTGTACGTGGGTACTGGAGCTCGCGTGCGCGGTGCAGTGATCGGCAGGAGCAGCAGCATCCGAAACTCGGTGCGCATCGACGAGGGCGTCGTGATCGGCGACGAAGTGTTCGTCGGCAACGAGGCCGTCATCTCGAGCGACGTGAAGATCTACCCGTTCAAGACGATCGAGGACGGTGCCGTCGTCAACTCCAGCATCGTGTGGGAGAGCAAGGGCGCGCGCAGCCTGTTCGGCCGAGACGGGGTGAAGGGCCTTGCCAACGTCGATGTCACGCCCGAGCTGGCGGTGCGAGTCGCAATGGCCTACGGAACGGCGTTGCGCAAGGGAACCACGGTCGTCACGTCCCGCGACTCCAGTCGAGCGGCGCGCATGCTCAAGCGGGCGATGATGGCCGGACTGAACGCCGCCGGCATCGACGTGCTCGACCTTGAGGTGGCGAGCGTGCCCGTCACGCGCTTCCTCGTCCGTTCACCGCGAGCCTTCGGCGGTCTCACCATTCGACTCGACCACGACGATCCTGATCGGGTGATCGTCAGGTTCTTCGACTCGGCAGGCACAGACATCACCGAGGACGCCCAGCGAAAGATCGAGCGCCTGTTCCAACGCGAGGACACGCGCCGAGCACTCGCCGAGGAGGTGGGTGACATCCAGTTCCCACCGCGTGCACTCGAGGAGTACACCGTCGCGCTCGAGGCCACGGTCGAGCCTGCATCGATCCGCGGCCCACCGGTTCAAGCTCGTCGTCGACTACAGCTACGGAGCAGCGAGCACCGTGATGCCGACGCTGCTCGGCAAGCTGGGCGCCGACGTTCTGGCCGTGAACCCGTACGTGTCCACTGCCGGGCGCGTCGGCTTCGACGTCGAGCAGGCACTCGTGCGAGTCGCCGGCCTCGTGCGTGCCTCGGGCGCACACCTCGGCGCAGTGATCGACGCCGACGGTGAACGCCTGCGACTCGTCGACGATCAAGGCCGCGTCCTGACCGACACCGAGGCGCTCCTCGCATTCGTCGAACTCGTGTCCGATCACCTGCTCGGCGACACCATCGCGCTGCCGGTCAACGTCACCCGCTGCGCCGGGGAGATCGCCGCCGCCGCACGGTGTCCAGGTGGTACCCACCAAGTTGTCGACACCGGCGCTCATGGCCGCCGCCAACGATCCCGCGGTCGGGTTCGCCGCCGATGGCCGCGGGGGATACATCCTGCCCGGCTTCCTGCCCGCGTTCGATGGTGCCGCCGCACTGCTCAAGATGCTCGACCTGCTGGCTCGATCGCAGCGATCGCTGAGTGAGGTCGTCGACGGATTGCCGAAGGTCCACCTGGTGCGCGAAACCGTCGTCACGCCGTGGGAGCAGAAGGGGATGGTCATGCGTTCGCTCATGGAGATGGGCTCGCGCAACGTCGAGTTGGTCGATGGCGTGAAGATCATCCACGCCAACGGGTGGGTGCTCGCGCTGCCCGACCCGGAGGATCCGGTGACCCACATCTGGGCCGAGGCAGGCACCGACAGCGAGGCCCGCCAGCTCGCCCAGGAGTACTCGCGTCGGATTCGTCAGCTCCTGCGCTGATCCCTTCTCCAAAGCCGTCGTCGCAGCGACGGCGCCGCGGCACCACCAGTTCCGGACTCGACACCTCGTGAGGTAGATTCTTCCCCCATGTCCATCCCCGAAGCACTCAAGTACTCCAGCGATCACGAATGGATCAGCGTCGAGGGCTCGAAGATCCGGATGGGGATCACCGACTACGCGCAGGACGCACTCGGCGACGTCGTGTACGTGCAGGTGCCCACGGTTGGTGCTGCCGTTTCTGCCGGTGACACGATGAGCGAGGTGGAGAGCACGAAGTCGGTCAGCGACATCTACGCGCCCGTCAGCGGCACGATCATCGCAGTCAACGATGCACTCGCTGACCAGCCCGAGACGATCAACAGCGACCCCTACGGTGCAGGCTGGATCTGCGAGATCGAGCTCAGTGATCCGAGCCAGCTCGACGGTCTGCTGGACGCTGGCGGGTACCGCGCCCTCGTCGAAGGCTAGAGTCGCCTTCCTCATGGCGTATGTGTTCTGCAACCAGTGCGGGCATCGCAACACCAGTCGACGCGGTGTTCTGTTCGTCGTGTGGCGCATTGCTCGACCGACCCGCTGATCAGACGATCACGCTGGCCAAGGTCGACCCACTGCAAGATGCGGCCGGCTCGGGCGACGACACCGTCGTCCAGCTCGACCAGCTGCCGTCCGGCGTTCCCTCACTCGTGGTGCGCAGCGGCCCGCAGGCCGGCGCAACCTTTGCGCTCCGAAGGTCGCTCACCACGGTTCGGCCGTCACCCCGACAGCGAGATCATCCTCGACGACATCACGGTGTCGCGTCGTCACGCCGACATCAGCCGCGACCGGCGACGACTACGTGGTACGAGATGCAGGTTCGTTGAACGGCACCTACGTGAACGCCGAGCGGGTCGACGAGGCAGTGCTGCATCAGGGCGACGAGTTGCAGGTGGGCAAGTTCCGGCTCGTGTTCTTCGAGATCGGGTACTGGTGCCGCGTGACCAGCGGCATCAACGAACGTCCGTATCTCTCCATCGGCGAGGTGCTCGGCCTCCTGCTCGAGGAGTTCCCCGACGTGACGATCTCCAAGATCCGCTTCCTCGAGAGCCAGGGCCTGATCGAGCCCGAGCGAACTTCGTCGCGGCTACCGGAAGTTCTTCGACGCCGACATCGAGCGGCTGCGAGTCATCTTGCGCGAGCAACGGGAGAACTTCCTGCCGTTGCGCGTCATCCGCGACCGACTCGAGACCGGTGCGATCGATGATTCGGGCGGCATCGCGATGCCGTCGCTGTCCGGCAACGGTCCGGTCGCCGCCGATGGCAACGCCGATCCCGCGGGCACACCGGACGCGGGTGGATCGACGACCACCCAGGTCGACTCCGTCGCCACCGCAGCGGGAGCGAGCAATGTGAGTCAACTCCACCAACCGCGGGGTCTGCGCAACGTGCGCATCGGCGCCGACGGGGGCCGGTCCGGCGCTCTCGACCTCGACGACACCGGCCCGATGGGCCATGTCGCCGCCGACGACACCGGCGGGTACCTGCTCGACGATCCCACCGGCACGATCAGCCCGCACGCCGACCAGGTGAACACGCATCGCCATCCGGCTGCGCAGGGCCGATCGGCGGTTGTCGTGGGCGCTGGCGACCACACGACGTCCATGGCCTCCTCGCTGCGGTCGCGTCCCAGCGACGTGTACGACCGCGGCGAACTGTGCAACCTTGCCGGTGTCACCCAGACCCAGCTCGCCGAGCTGGAGTCGTATGGATTGGTCGCCGGTCGTGGGACGGGCAGCTCCACGACCTTCACCGGGCGATCTCGCCGTGGTGCGCGCCGCCGCAGGGTTCCTCGCCCGGGGCATCGACGCCAGACACCTGCGGTCGTGGCGCCAGAGCGGCCGAGCGCGAGTCGGGTCTGTTCGAGCAGCGGATACTTGCCGTTGCTGCGCCAACGAAACCCGCAGGCCCGCCAGGATGCCGTGCAACTGCTCGGCGAACTGGCCGACCTCGGCGCCGAGCTGCGCGAGGCGCTCGTCGTGTCGATGCTGAGGCACCATCTCGACACCTGACCGGGACACCTGACCGGGATTCCTGACTGCGACACCTGACCGGGATTCCTGATGCGGTGGCCGGAAATCGCATCTCGTGAAGGCGCTCGTTCACCTGGAGGGCTATCGTCGGTCCCGTGGTCCCCATGGAACTCGTCGGAGTGCGCGTCGAGGTACCGGCCAACACGCCTGTGGTGATCCTCCGCGAGCAGACCGGTTCGCAGCGCCTGTTGCCGATCGTCATCGCCACGCCCGAGGCCCCTCCATCCATGCTGCGCTCGAGGGCATCGAGTCGCCCCGACCGCTCACCCACGACCTGCTCGTGCTGATCCTCTCGAACCTCGACACGACGCTGAAGCACATCGTCGATCACCGAGATCCGCGACCACATCTTCTACGCCGAACTGCACCTCGTGACCTCCGGCCGAGACCTGGTGGTCTCATGTCGCCCGAGCGATGCGATCGCTGTCGCCGTTCGAACTGGCAGCCCCATCTTCGCGACCGAGGGTCTCCTGGTCGAGGCTGGCCAGCACCCGGTGGAGATCGCGAGACGACGACCGACGAAGAGGCGATCATCGGCGAGTTCCGCGACTTCCTCGACGATCTCGATCCGGACGACTTCAAAGGCGAGTGACGCCCTAGTCGCGCGTCGCGTGTGGCTTTGCGCGCGCTGAGTGCTTGAATCCTGCCGCCACAGTGGCTAGCGTGAGCTCGCTACACCGCCGTAGTTACGTCGTTGTGACCAAGCACACCGTGCCCGGCACCGATGATCGCCCACCGGCCCGTGAGGAAGACA
The DNA here is from genome assembly GCA_963791635.1 of uncultured Acidimicrobiaceae bacterium. Classification (GTDB taxonomy): domain Bacteria; phylum Actinomycetota; class Acidimicrobiia; order Acidimicrobiales; family Ilumatobacteraceae; genus VFMC01. The sequence goes on along the minus strand of CAWBTC010000005.1, from coordinate 952,519 downwards.
TGACCTCGATCTCCACTGTTGCAGCAACCGACGCAACGCCCGATCAAGCACCTGATCAGGCGCCCGAGACCGGTTTCAGCGGCACCAAGGCAGCCAAGATCGTCGGCATCTCGTATCGCCAGCTCGACTACTGGGCCCGCACCGAACTGTCGCGTCCGTCACTGGCCGACGCAAAGGGCAGCGGGAGCCGCCGCGAGTACTCCTACCGCGACCTGCTCGAACTGCGCGTGATCAAGAGCCTGCTCGATGCAGGCATCAAGCTCGAGTCGGTCCGCGCTGGCATTCGAGTACCTGCGTGAGCACGTCGACACCGACATCGCGGCGGCACACCTCGTCATCAGCGGGAGCGACGTCGTGCTCTGCGAGGGCGACCAGCTCATCGACGTCATGCGCAACGCGCGGCCAAGGCGTGCTCAACATCCTCGCCATCGGCGGCGTCAAGGACCATCTCGACGCTGCACTCGGGCCCGAACGGGCCCTCGTCGGCGACGGCACCGGTTCGCCGGCAGCGCGATCGCGCTCTGATCGACGCGCCGATGGACGTCGACCAGATCGAACCCGCTCACGAGCTGAGCTCCCTCGACGCTGCCCATCGGCGGCTGGGGGCGAAGATGGTGCCCTTCGGAGGCTGGGAGATGCCGCTCTCCTACGAGGCGGGCACGATCGACGAGCACCTTGCGTGTCGCAACGACTCCGTCGTGTTCGACGTGTCGCACCTCGGGACGGTGCGCGTGGAGGGTGCCGACGCCGATGAGCGATTGCAGTGGGCGTTCACCAACGACCTCACCAAGGTGAGCCCCGGGCGAGCGCAGTACACCCATCTCCTCGACGAAGTCGACGGCTCCGTGCTCGACGACATCATCGTGTGGTGGATCGACGACGAGGTGTTCGACGTGATGCCGAACGCCTCGAACACCGACCGTGTGCGCAACGCCATCGGCGGAACCGAGACCACCCATCAGCGTGCCGTGCTCGCGGTGCAGGGTCCGAAGGCGATCGAGCGGCTCGCAACCGTCTTCCCTGACGCTGCGGCGGTCGGGCGATTCCGGGTGGCGCGCTGCATGTGGGAGGGCATCGAATGCACGATCGCGGGCACCGGCTACACCGGCGAGCGCGGGCTCGAGATCGCCGTTCCGCGTGAATCAGCTGAGGACATGTGGACCGCGATCGTTTCCACCGGGATCACTCCTGCCGGACTGGGTGCCCGCGACACCTTGCGGCTCGAAGCCGGCCTCCCGCTCCACGGTCACGAACTCGGCGCAGGCATCACGTCGCTGCAAGCCGGCCTCGGCTGGGTGGTTGCCTGGGGCAAGGACGAGTTCCGCGGCCGTGAGGCGGTGGTCGCCGAGCGCGAGCGGGGTGTCGCCAGACTCCTCAAGGGGATCGCGACGCAGGGGCGCCGTCCCCCACGTGCCGACTGCACGGTGCTCCTCGACGGCTCACCCGTGGGCATCGTCACCAGTGGCAACTTCTCGCCGGTGCTCGAGCACGGGATCGCGTTGGCGTTCCTGCCACCCGATCTCGCGACCGGCACCGCCGTGACCATCGACGTGCGCGGCAACTCGCTGCCCGGGCACACTGTCGAGCTCCCGTTCGTCACGAAACGCTGAGTGCTGCGATCGTCACCCGCAGATGGAGCGGGTGCGATGCGCGAATGCCGACAGGACGCTCCCGAATCACGTCGTCTTGGCAGAGGCCTTCCTCGCCGCTGTGGTCCTCGCTGTCGAGGTTCGAGCTGGAGCCGCCTTCTTCGCCCCAGTCTTGGCCCCGGTCTTCTTGGCTGCGGGCTTCTTCACCGCGGGCTTCTTCACCGCGGGGTTCTTCGCCGCGGGCTTCTTCACGGCGGCCTTCTTCGGCGCGGCCTTCTTCGGCGCGGCCTTCTTCGGCGCGGGCGGTGTGACCGAGGCCAGTGTCGGTGCGGGCGGCGCGGGGGGCGGCGGGACGACGGGCCTGGTCGGAGCACCGGAGTTGCGCAGTGACGTGAGCGAGCGCAGACCGAACAGGCCACCGGCCGACTCCGCAAGCTGACCGAGCGGCTGCATCCGCTTGGCGAGATCTGCCAGCGTGCCCATGAAGTCGCCGAGTTGGTTCGGCAACTGCATCAGCTGAGGCGACTGCAACGCCTCGGCGAGACGGGTCAGGCCCGGGGCCACCCGTTCGATGGGCGCGCTCATCTGCTCGACCAACTGATCGGCGGTCTTGAGCGTGCGAGTGAGCTGGGGCATCAGCGCCCGTACCGGCGGCTCGACGTCGTCGAGCAACCGGTTCACCCGCGCCGTGATCGTGTTCAGCTGCTCCATCGTCTGGTTGAAGTTCTCCACTGCCTGGAGGAAGTCGTTCACGCCACGCTGGAACTGGGCAATCGACTTGGAGATGCCCGCCAACGGGTTGGACCCGCCGAGCAGACCGAACAGATCGCCGAAGCCCGGCGGGACGGATGGATCAGCCATGGGCGCTCACCGTACTCGTCATGCCTGCGCGGCATGCGCAGTCTGCGCCGCGTGTGCATACGCCTCGAGCGGTTCGCAGCTGCACACGAGGTGCCGGTCGCCGTAGGCCGAATCGATGCGCGACACCGGCGGGAAGTACTTGTCGACAGCTCGTCCGCCAGACGGGTATGCACCGAGCGCGCGCGGGTACGGCCGCTCCCAGTCGCCGAGGAGGTCAGCGGCGGTGTGCGGTGCGTTGCGCAGCGGGCTGTCGGCCACCGCCCAGGTGCCGGCAGCGACCTCGTCGATCTCTCGACGGATCGACCACATCGCATCACAGAAGCGCTCGATCTCCGCGAGGTTCTCGCTTTCGGTGGGCTCGATCATCAGCGTGCCCGACACGGGGAAGCTCATCGTCGGCGCATGGAACCCGTGGTCCATCAACCGCTTGGCCACGTCGTCGACGGTGACGCCGGTGGCCTTGGTGATCCCCCGGAGATCGACGATGCACTCGTGGGCGACCCGGCCACGCTCGTTCGTGTAGAGCACCGGGAAGGCATCGTTCAAGCGGGCAGCGATGTAGTTGGCGCTGAGGATCGCAGCAGCGGACGCGGCGCGAAGCCCCGAAGCCCCCATCAACGCGATGTACACCCATGAGATCGGCAGGATCCCGGCCGAGCCGAACGGCGCGGCCGACACCGGGCCGACGGCGCCCGGGATCAGCTCGGCCAGTGGATGGCCGGGAAGGAACGGGACGAGGTGGGAGCGCACGCCGATCGGTCCCACACCCGGGCCACCGCCACCATGAGGGATGCAGAAGGTCTTGTGCAGATTGAGGTGACTCACGTCAGCGCCGAACTTGCCCGGACGAGCCAGACCCACGAGTGCATTGAGGTTGGCACCGTCGACGTACACCTGGGCCCCTGCATCGTGAACGAGCTCGCAGATCTCGCGGATGCGTTCCTCGAACACACCGTGCGTACTCGGGTACGTGACCATGATCGCTGCGACCTGTGGGCCGTGCTGGACGATCGCAGCGCGCAACGATTCGAGATCGATGTTGCCGCGGTCGTCGCACGCGATCACCACCACCTGCATCCCGGCCATCACCGCGCTCGCGGCGTTCGTGCCGTGGGCGCTCGATGGGATGAGGCACACGGTGCGGGCTTCATCACCCCGGCTGCGGTGGTAGGCGCGGATCGCGAGCAGGCCGGCGTACTCGCCCTGGCTGCCGGCATTGGGCTGCAGACTCACCGCGTCGTAGCCGGTGATGTGCACGAGCATCGATTCGAGCTGGCCGATCAGGGCGCGGTACCCGATCGTCTCGTCCTCGGGCGCGAAGGGGTGGACGTCTGCGAACTCGGGCCACGTGATCGGCAGCATCTCCGCGGTCGCGTTCAGCTTCATCGTGCACGATCCGAGCGGGATCATGGTTCGGTCGAGCGCCAGATCGCGGTCGGCAAGACGACGCAGGTAGCGGAGCATCTCGTGCTCGCTGTGATAGCGGTTGAAGGCGTCGTGATGAAGGATCGCGTCGTGGCGACGACGAGGGAGCGCATCCATGTCGTCGGCCACCTGGGCCACATCGACGCCATGGACGGCCACATCGAGGATTGCCAGCACGTCGTGCACGGTGTGCAGGTCGGAGGTCTCGTCGAAGGAGATGCCGACGACGGTGGCAGAAACCGGCCGGAGGTCGTAGCCGGCCTCGCGCCCGCGCTGGATCACCACGTCGGCATCGGGTACCCGCGCCTGGATGGTGTCGAACCACGTGTCGTTGACGAGCTGCACGCCCCCGGCCTGCGCTGCACGGGCGACGACGCTGGTGAGTCGATGCGTGCGCTCGGCGATGCGGCGAAGACCCTCGGGTCCGTGCCAGCTTGCGTAGAGCCCGGCGATGTTGGCGAGGAGCACCTGTGCGGTGCAGATGTTCGATGTGGCTTTCTCACGGCGGATGTGCTGCTCGCGGGTCTGCAGCGCGAGACGGAGCGCCGGCCGCCCGGCAGCATCGGTGCTGACCCCGACGATGCGGCCCGGGAGGGCTCGGGCGACGGAGTCGTCTGCGGCGATGAACGCCGCATGAGGGCCGCCGAAGCCCATCGGCACACCGAAGCGCTGGGCCGAACCGATCGCGATGTCCGCGCCCATCGAGGCCGGCGTCGCCATCAGCACGCAGGCGAGCAGATCGGTCGCGACGACAGCGAGGCCGCCCTGAGCCTTCACCCGTGCGATGGCGTCGGTCCAATCGGGCACGGCACCGCTGGAGGTCGGCAAGCTGAACAGCGCACCGAAGCAACCGACCTCGACGTCGTCCATGTCGCCGACGACCAGCTCGATGCCGACGGGCTCGGCGCGCGTGGCCAGCACGGCGATGGTCTGCGGATGGGTGTCGCGGTGCACGACGAAGCGGTCACTCGTCTGCTTCGACAGCCGGCGCGCCATCGTCATCGCCTCCGCAGCGGCAGTGGCCTCGTCGAGCAGCGAGGCGTTCGCCATCGCAAAGCCGGTGAGGTCGGCCACCATCGTCTGGAAGTTGAGGATCGCCTCGAGTCGACCTTGGCTGATCTCCGGCTGGTAGGGGGTGTATGCGGTGTACCACGCCGGGTTCTCGAGCACGTTGCGTTGGATCACCGGTGGCGTGCGGGTGCCCGCGTACCCCATGCCGATGAGGCTCGTACGGCTGGCGTTCATCGAGGCGATGTGGCGAAGTTCGGCCAGGACATCGTCGACGGTGCGAGGCCCGGGCAGCGGCAGGATGCCGTCGGCGATCGGCCCAGGAACGGTCTCGGTCAGCAGTGCGTCGAGACTCGACGCACCGACGAGAGCGAGCATCAACCGCTGCTCGTCGGAGGTGGGACCGATGTGGCGGCCGACGAAGTCGTCGGTTCCGAACAACGTGTCGTCGACCAGCTCGGCGAACGGCGATGAGGGCGGCGTGTGGTGCGATGGATCGGTCATGAGAAGCCTCCGTGTGAGCCGTGTGCAACGCACGCGGTCGTGTGCTTCCCCCGCTGTCATCGATGCCTGAGAGCTTCGGACCGACCACGGTTCCGCGGTCGTCCTTTCCCCGTCGGCGACCCGGGACACGGGTTCACCGTGGCCGGATGCTTTCCAGCGGCGCCTGCTCGGTCGGTCCGTTCGCCTGAGAGATTCCGGGGAGGTTGCTCCTTCGGCGCCACGACGCTGGCTGCGTCGTGGCTCTCCCGGCCGAGGGTTTCGGCGCACCGTCAGAGTACCGCGCACCGGGTGCTCACCCGTGGCACGTCGCGGTCAGGAGACGTCAGGAAGCGAGTTCCAGCGGGGATGAACGAGGAGGGGACAGGAGTGTCGGGGCCACCGGAGAACCTGCCTCCTGGTCCTCATCCGAAGTCTGGGGTCATCTCGACACGAGAGCAATTGGGCGTTCGATGAGGACTCGTTCTGCTTCACCGCTCATCTGTTGGACGACGACCGCAGCTGGCCGCACGCCGTCGACGGAATCGGCGGACTGACCCATGTAGATCGGGGGGCCGGGCGGTGTGACGCTGTCGACGCGTTGGCGCAGATCCGCCTCGCGCTCGGCCCAGTCCTCGGTGAACGCGTCGCGCCGGACACGCGCCCCGATGGCCGACGGCCACGGCGCACCGGACGCGATGTCGTACGCGCGGGTGAACACCGTGTCCTCGCCGTTGCTGGCAATGATCGCCGCCCGGTAGCCGTCGTCGACTTCGATGGCTTCCGGTGTCGCGAGAAATGCGGTTCCGAGCCAGGCACCGTCGGCACCAGCAACCAACGCGGCCGCCACTGCGCGCCCGCTGGACATACCTCCTGCGGCAAGCAAGGTCACGTTCGGGTGCCGCTCGGCGATCCCCACCAAGAGTGGGAGGAGGCCCATCGTGCCTGTATGACCTCCAGCCTCGGTGCCCTGAGCGACGAGCACATCGGCACCGGCCTCGACAGCGAGATCGGCATCCTCGAAGCTCTGGGCCTGACAGATGAGCCGTAGCCCCGCGTCTTTCACTCGGCGAGCCCAGTCGCCCGGATCCGAGAATGACAGCGCGATCGCGTCAGGACGAGCATCGAGCGCAGCCTGGAAGTGGCCTTCCGAGAATGACAGGAACGGGGTGATGAACCCGATGGCGAACGGGCGATCAGTCAGATCCCGCACCAGTGCAGCCTGCGCGCTCACCCAGTCCGGCCCGTTGGTCGTGTGGAGGCCGCCAAACGAGCCCATGCCTCCTGCTGCGGACACTGCGGCGGCCAACGTCCCGCCACTGTGCATCGCCATCGGTGCGCACATGATCGGGTGTTGAAGGCCGAACATCTCCGTGAAGCGGCTCCGGATCATTCCTCGACGGTACCTGAAGCAGTTGCAGAGATGCGCCGAGTACAAGGGCTGCCGGAGCACAGGAGCGACGTGAAGCGACGCGAAGTGACGCGCTGTTCGCGTCCAGGCGGCCAGTTCCATGCGCGACGATCAGCGCCTCGACCGCTGAACGGTTCTCGCCCGGCGGCGAACGGGGTCGCGCTCAGCCGGCGAGCGGGGATTGCAGGCGGCGGCGGACCGCAGTGCGGATCTGCTCGTCGAAGCTGCGGATGTGCGCTTCGGTGAGTTCGGCGGCGCGCTCGGTGTCGCCCGCCTCGAGTGCGTCCAGGATCTGGGTGTGCTCGTCGACGGCATGCTCCATGTCGTCGACATCGGCCAAGTACATGTGCCACAGTCGGTCGCTCTGGGCGTACAGCATGTCGAGGGTGGCGGTGAGGAAGCGGTTGTCGGCGGCCTCCCACACGATCTCGTGGCAACGGCGGTCGTGCTCGATCAGGATGGCGCCCAGCACGCCCGGCTGATGAGCGGCATCGAGCACCTCGCGCATGCGTTGCCAATGCGCATCGGTCCCGCGCACGCTGGCCAAGCGGGCCGCATAGGGCTCGATGATCGCCCGCGTCTCGTACAGCGTGGCGAGCTCGCCCACGTCGATGTTCGACACGTACATGCCGCGACGTGGGATGACGGTCACGAACTGGTCGCGCACCAGCCGCTGCAACGCCTCGCGGATCGGGGTACGGCCGAGACCGAGCCGGTCCTGGAGGTCGTCCTCGCGGATCACGGCGCCGGGCGCGAGTTCGAGCCGCACGATCATGCGGCGGATCTCGGCGTAGGCACGTTCGCTGAGCGATGTGGGAGGCGTGGGAGCTGTGATATCATGAAGATATATCAAGCCACCCGCAGGACACAACGCCTGCGCAGGACTCCCGGGAGACCAGAGCATGAGCGAACAGCCCGCCCCGACGCGTGACGTTCCGTCAACGGCCAACGTGGTCGTCATCGGGGCCGGCATCGTCGGCAACTGCCTCGTCGGACACCTGAGCCGCCTTGGCTGGACCGACATGGTGCTGCTCGACAAGGGTCCGTTGCCCAACCCCGGTGGTTCCACCGGCCACGCGTCGAACTTCATCTTCCCGACCGATCACAACAAGGAAATGGCGTTCCTCACGATCGACAGCCAGAACCAGTACATCGACCACGGGCTGAACAACACCTGTGGTGGTATCGAAGTCGCTCGCGAACCGCAGCGCCTCGAGGAGTTCAAGCGCCGCATGACCTCGGCCAAGGCATGGGGCATCGATGCCCGCCTGGTCTCCCCGGCCGAGATCAAGGAGATGGTGCCGTTCATCAACGCCGAGATCCTGCTCGGCGGCTACTACACCCCGAGCGTCTCGGTGGTCGACTCGCTCGCCACCGGCACCGAGATGCGTGACGAGGCCGTCGCTGCCGGCAACCTCCAGGTGTTCGCCAACACCGAGGTGCTCTCGCTCGAGACCGAGCCGCAGGCGAGCGGCTTTCCGAAGATCAAGGCCGTCGTCACCGACAGGGGTCGCATCGAGGCCGACCACGTGGTGATCGCCTGCGGTGTGTGGAGCCCACGCATTGCGGCGATGGCCGGTGCCAACATCCCGCTCACCCCGGCAGTCCATCAGATGGCCGACGTGGGTCCGATCGACATCCTCCAGGAGTCGAACAAGGAGCTCGCGTACCCGATCGTCCGCGACATGGACACGTTCTGCTACGAGCGTCAATCGGCCGGCTCGATGGAGGTGGGCAGCTACGCCCATCGTCCGATCCTGATGCGCCCCGACGACATCCCGTCGATTGCGCAGAGTCGGCGCTCACGCCAACCGAACTGCCCCTCACCTACGACGACTTCGACCCGCAGATGGAACAGGCGATCGAGTTGATGGAGATGCTCGGCGACGCCGAGATCCGCTACGCGATCAACGGCCTGCTCAGCCTCACGCCCGACGCCAACCCGGTGCTCGGCGAGACGGTCGAGGTGCGAAACCTGTGGAGCGCCGCTGCGGTGTGGATCAAGGAAGGCCCCGGCATCGCCCAGCTCGTCGCCGAGTGGATGACCTACGGCTACCCGCACATGTGCGACCCGCACGGCAGCGACATCAGCCGCTTCTACCCACACGAGAAGACCGAGTGGCACATCAACGCCAGATGCAACGAGCACTTCAACAAGACCTACGGCATCGTCCACCCGCGTGAGCAGTGGGCCAGCCAGCGCGGGATGCGCCGCAGCCCGTTCTACGCTCGCGAAGAAGCCCTCGGCGCGACGTTCTTCGACGCCCGTGGCTGGGAGCGCCCGCAGTGGTACTCCAGCAACGAACGGCTGATGGCGAAGTTCCCGGAGGCATGCCAGCCGCGCACTCATGAGTGGGACGCCCGTTGGTGGAATCCGGTGACCAACGCAGAGCACCTGCAGATGCGTGAGAGCGTCGGCATGGTCGATCTCACCGCGTTCAACGAGTTCGACTTCGAAGGCCCGGGCGCGTGTGGCTTCCTCGAGTACGTGTGCGTGAACAAGGTCGATGTGGCCGTGGGCCGCAGCGTGTACACGCCACTGCTCACCCCTCACGGCGGCTTCCGTGGCGACCTCACCATCCAGCGTCTCGGCCATGACCACTTCCGGGTCATCACAGGAGCCTTCGACGGCGGCCGCGACAACTACTGGTTCAACAAGCACCTCGAGGCGTGGAACGCCGAGCATGCCGACGCGCAGGCCACGTTCACCGATCGTTCGCAAGGCATCTGCACCGTCGGCGTGTGGGGCCCGAACGCCGCCACAGACGCTCGCGAAGGTGACCACCGATCACACGACGGCGGCGTACGACCTCAGCCAGGACGGCTTCCCGTACGGCGCCGTCCTGGACGTGTTGATCGACGGCGTGCCCTGCACGATGTTCCGGATCAGCTACGTCGGCGAGAACGGCTGGGAGATCTACACCCGGATGGAGCACGGCCTGAAGGTGTGGGATGCGATCTGGGACGCCGGCCAGGAGTTCGAGATCATTCCCGTCGGCATCGGCGTGTACGCCGTCACCGGTCGCATCGAGAAGGGCTATCGCCTGATGGGCGCCGAGCTCGAGAGCGAGTACAACCCGGTCGAGGCAGGCCTCGCCCGCCCGAAGGTGAAGGCCGCCGACTTCATCGGCAAAGCCGCCTACCTCAACGGCGCGCGAGGAGAGCCCGGCGGCAATCATGTGCACACTGTCGATGGATTCCCAGACGTGCGCCGACGGCTACGACCGGTTCCCGACCGGCGGCAACGAGCCGATCCTCACCCTCTCGGGCGAGCGCATCGTCGACGCCAAGGGTCGCGTCTCACGGGTCACCACCGCCGGTGCCGGCCCTTCCGTCGGCAAGTACCTGCTCCTCGCATACCTCCCGCCCGAGCACGCCGTCGAAGGCACCAAGCTCCAGGTGATGTACATGAACGAGCTGTATCCGGTCACGGTCGAACGGGCCGGCGCATCGCCGCTGTTCGACCCCACTGACGCTCGCATGAAGAGCTGAGCTCGTCGTGCGTGTTCTCGTCTGTGTGAAGCGGGTGCCGGCACCCGGTGCCAAGATCAGCATCACCGCCGACGGCCAAGCCGTCGACACCGCGTATCTCGCGTTCACCACCAGCCCCCACGAGGAGTGCGCGGTGGAGGAAGCGGTGCAGCTCGTCGAGCGCCACGGTGGGGAAGCGACCGTGCTCACCCTGGGACCGGCCGAGGCCGACGAACAGCTTCGGTACGCGGCCAGCATCGGGGTGGCCAAGGCAGTCCTGTTGCCCATCGACGGCGTCGACTGGGATCCGCAGCGCACCGCAGCTGCGATCGCCTCGGCCATCGCGTCCATCGAAGCCGCCGATGGCCCCTTCGACATCATCCTGTTCGGCAACGAGTCGGCCGACTCGGGCGGGTATCAGGTGGGAGTGCGCGTCGCTCGCGCGCTGAGCCGTCCGATGGTGAACGGCATCAAGGGCATCGAGGTGATGGGCGACGGCACCGTGCACGCGAAGCGTGAGTCCGACGCAGGCGTCGAGGTCTATGCCGTTCCGATGCCAGTGGTGCTCGGGGTGAAGGAGGGCATCAACCTGCCGCGCTATCCGACGCTCAAGGGTCGTCTCGGCTCGAAGAAGCTCACCGTCGAAGAGCTCGCCGCGATGGCCGAGCCGGGCGGTCAGCAGATGGTGACGTTGCTGCAGGCGGCCGAGCAGGCGAGCAACACCGTGATCCTCGGTCACGGACCCGACGCTGCCGCGGCGGTCGTGGACATGCTCGAGGAACTGGGGATCCTGAAATGAGCGTGCTCGTCATCGTCGAGCATGACCGGGGCACGCTTGCCACCGCGTCGCTCGAAGCCTTCACGGCGGCCCGGTCACTGGGCACCGAGATCCACGCGCTCACCATCGGAGCTGCCGCCGACGGACTCGTCGATGTCCTCGGCACGTTCGGCGCGTCCGTGGTGCACCAGGCGGATCATGACCTGTTCGCCGACTACGGGCCTGAGGCCTGGGGCGACACCGTGGCCCAAGCGATCACGGCGCTCACGCCGGCAGTGGTCATCGCCACCGGCACCGATCGCGGCAACGAGGTGATGGCTCACGCCGCAGCCATCCTCGACCTGCCGATGGTGGCCAACTGCATCGAGCTGACGCCTGGCGAACCGTGGACCATCACCCGGATGCGCTGGGGTGGTTCGCTCCTCGAGCGATGCGAGCTGGTGGCCGGCATCAAGCTGGTCACCGTGGCACACCACTCGTTCGATGCGGCAGAGCATCCCGTTGCCGTCACGTCGCAGCCGTTCGCCCCGCAACTCGACCTGTCGCTGGCGCGAACCGTCGTGACGGACCGTGTGTCACGGGCTGCCGGCGTCACGCTGGCCACGTCGCCGGTGGTGGTGGGCGGGGGTCGCGCCGTCGGCTCAGCCGAGGCGTTCGCGCCGCTGGAGGAGCTCGCCGCCCTGCTCGGTGGCGTCGTCGGGTGCTCTCGCGCGGTGACCAACAACGGGTGGCGCAACCACACCGACCAGGTGGGCCAGACCGGGACGCGCATCGCTCCGGACATCTACTTCGCGTGCGGCATCTCGGGTGCCATCCAGCACTGGGTGGGGGCGATGGCATCGAAGAAGATCCTCGCGATCAACACCGACCCCGAGGCGAACATGGTCACCAAGGCCGACTACGCAGTGATCGGCGATCTGCATCAGGTGGTCCCGGCGATCAGTGCCGAGATCAAGCGTCGTCGCGGTCTGTGATCCACGCAGCGCCATCGCACGGCGTCGTATCGTGAGCCGGTGAGCTACGAGACCCACCACGTCGATGCGGGGCCGTCGATCAGCCGGGATCTCGCCCTGGCAACGTGGGGGCTGTTCGTCGGGCTGGCGTTCTTGCTTCTCGCCGGCGGACTGTTCGGCACCCTCCTCGGCGTTCGCGCCGAGACAGAGGGTCTGCCGACGGCGATCACCGGTCTCATCGCCGCCTCCTACTACTTGGGTTTCGTGGTCGGCTCACGCCTCACCCTGACGGCCCTCGGCGCGGTCGGGCACATCCGCGTGTACGCCGCGCTGGCTGCGCTGCTGACGACGGCGATGCTCGGGGTGGGCCTCACCGACAGCTGGGTGCCATGGGCGCTCCTCCGGCTCGTCACCGGCCTGTGTTTCGCCGGTCAGTACGTCGTCGCCGAGTCGTGGCTCAACGACCTGGCCACCAATGCGAACCGTGGACGCCTGCTTGCGATCTACAACGTGATCTCGACCGGAGCCTTCGCCGTGGGCCAGGCCGTTGTGTTCGCCTTCGACGCAGAGGTGGTCACGGGCTTCGCAGTGTGCGCCATCGCTGCCTCGCTGGCCGTCATCCCGGTGACGCTGTCCGAGGAGGCCGTCGCCCCGAAGATCGAAGAGATCGACCACATCTCCCTGAGGGAGCTGGCCGAGGTGGTGCCCACGGGTCTCGGTGCGTGCTTCCTCGTCGGCATCGCACATGGGGCGATCGGCGGCCTGCCTGCGGTGTACGCGACGCGTGTGGGCATGCCGGCAGGCTGGGTTGGTCTGTTCGCCGCCGCACCGAGCCTCGGCGGTGTGCTGCTGCAGTGGCCGATCTCTGCTGCCTCCGATGATCTCGACCGGCGGGTCGTCGGTCTGGCAGGCGCCCTCGGGGCGATGGGCACGGCAGCCATCCTGATCCTCACGCCCGAGACCCACTGGATGGTGCTCGTCTGGTTCGCGCTGCTCGGCGGGTTGAGCTACCCGCTGTATTCGATTGCCGGCGCATACACGAACGACTGGATCGAGCCGGAGCACCTCAACGCGGCCGCTTCGCAACTCGTCACGCTGTACGGCATCGGCGCCGTGCTCGGCCCCTTCGCCGCTGCCGGCCTGATGATCGGGCTCGGTCCGGGAGGCTTCTTCTGGGCGCTGCTGATCCTCCACGGAATGATCGCCGCGTTCCTCGCGTATCGCATCAAGGCGTGGCGCAACCCGCTGATCAAGCGCCCGTGGGACGAGGTGTCGTTGCCGGCACGCGCGTTCTACGTGCCCGCCACGATCGTGGCCGCCGGCCGCCGCCGCCGGCGGCGTCCCGAGACCGACGCCTGACAACGGTCGCACACCCCCTGGCTAGGTTGCCCACATGGAACCGATCACACCCCCCACCTTCCACGATCAGTCCGGTCTCGACGACTGGCGGGTGCTGCTCAGGGCGGCCGAGGCGGTGTTCATGGCCGATACCTTCACCGATGCCGCTGCGTTCGTCGGTGCCGTCGCCCACCGGTGCGAGTCGCTCGGGCACCTCCCCGACATCGATCTCCGCCCCGACTGCAGCGTGCGCGTGCGACTCGTGTCGCTCGACCAGCGCGGGTTGAGCACCACCGACGTCGAGGTCGCTCGCATCGTCTCGGCGATCGCTGCCACCCACGATCTGCGTGCTCGGCCGCAACCGATGTCCCGGGTAGAGATCGCGATCGACGCCATCGACATCGATGCGGTGCTGCCGTTCTGGCGGGCACTGCTCGCCTACGTCGACGAGCCGACGCCACCGGGTGCACAGGTGACGGCAGTACTCGATCCCGTGCGCGTGAGCCCAGCGTTCTGGTTCCAACAGATGGACGAACCACGACCGCAACGCAACCGCATCCACATCGATGTCACCGTGCCCCACGACGAGGCCGATGCACGCATCGCTGCAGCGTTGGCTGCAGGCGGCCGCATGGTCAGCGATGCATCGGCTCGCGCGTTCTGGGTGCTCGCGGACGCCGAGGGCAACGAAGCCTGCATCACCACCTGGCAGGACCGCGACTGATTTCTGGTCGTCGACCGTGAGTCAGCTGAGTTTGGTGAGTTGCTTGCGCTGCCACTCGGCGGTGGCTTCGACGTTGTTGAACGTGAACAGGTGGAGGCCCTCGATGTTCAGCTCGCTCGCGACCTTGCTCATCGGCGTGATCAGCTTGTTGGGGTCGTAGCCCGCCGGGCGAGAACAGCTTGAACGAGCGTGCCGCAGTTCTTCTTCACGAAGCGCATCGATGAGCCGATGCCGAGGCGGGCACCCATGGTCAACAGCTTGGCGCGATCGATCACGCCGGGCACCCCGAGGTGCAGCGGCAGCGTGAACCCGGCGGCGCGCTCGGCCGGTCGCCCACTTCTTCCACCGGTCGAGGTCGAAGCACATCTGCGTGCTGGCGAAGCCGGCGACTGCCGGCCTCGGCGAGCAGCGCCTGCTTGGCGTGCAGTGCCTCGTGCACGACCTGCTGGTCGATGAGCGCGTGACCGTCGGGGTAGGCGGTGACGCCGATGCGGCTGCAGCGCCGTGGTCGGTGTCGAGGAAGTCGCGCAGGAACGCCACCACACCGTCGTACGCGCCGACGGGCTCCGGTGCGTCGCCGGCAACGAGGAACACCTCGTTGAGCCCGTGGCCGCGGCAGAACTCGGCGAGCCGCTGCACGTGTGCCTTGTCCTCGGTGAGCCGAGCGGACAGGTGCGGCACGGCCATGTGGCCGAGGTCGATGACCTTCGCCGTGAGGTCGAGCGTCGCCTGCAGGCCCTTGGCCGGCGAGCAGGTGACCGACACCGAGCTGCCCGTCGGGACGAACGCGATCTGCGCGTCGACGTTCTTCAGCGGGATCACCTCGTAGCGGGCCTCGGCGATCGAGCTGACGCTGCAGCGCCGAGCGTGGTCTGGGGCAAGGAGGAAGCAGACATCGTTGTCCTGTTCTCGTGTGCGGTGGCTGTGTGACGTCGGTGTGAGTGGTCATGGCTCAGGCGAACTCGTCGGGGAGTTCGGCCTTGCGGCGGGCGACGAACTCCAGGAGCTCGGCGTCGATCGCCTCGTCGAGCGCCGGCGCCTCGTACTCGGCGAGGCGTTCGCTTCCACACGGCATTGGCTCGCTGGGCGGCGTCGAGGCCGCCCTCTTCGCTCCACTGCTCGAAGCTGGAGTTGTCGGCCGTGTCGCTGCGATAGAACGCGGTCTCGAAGTTGGCGAGGGTGTGGGCCGTGCCGAGGAAGTGGTTGCCGGGCGGGTTGCTCGCGGATGGCGTCGAGGGCGAGGCCGTTGTCGCACGTGTCGAGGCCCTTGACGAAGGTGGCCATCATGCCCGAGCTGGTCGCAGTCGAGGACGAACTTCTCGTAGCCGATGGCGAGACCACCCTCCAGCCAGCCGGCCGCATGCAGCACGAAGTTGACGCCGCCGAGCACCGTCGGCTGCAGGGTGTTCGCGCTCTCGTATGCGGCCTGGGCGTCGGGCAGCTTCGACGACGTGAGCGAACCGCCTGAGCGGAACGGCACACCGAGGCGGCGGGCGAGCGCCGCCACGGTGTAGAGCACCATGCGCCGGTTCGGGCGTGCCGAAGGTGGGAGCGCCGGTCTGCATGCTCATCGAGCTGGCGAACGACCCGAAGATCACCGGTGCGCCCGGGCGGCACGAGCTGCACGAACGTCATGCCGGCGAGCGCTTCGGCGAGGGTCTGCACGGCAACACCGGCACTCGTCGATGGCGCCATCGCACCGGCGAGGATGAACGGGGTGATGATCGTCGCCTGGTTGTTCTCGGCGTAGCACTGAGCGGCGGCGAGCATCGTGCCGTCCCACACCAGCGGTGACGAGGCGTTGATGAGGCGGGTCATCACGGTGCGGTCCTGCAGGTCGCCGCCGAACCCGATGCGAGCCAGATCGACGCTGTCCTGCGCACGTGATCCGGCGGTGACCGAGCCCATGAAGCGGCTTGTCGCTGTACTTGAGGTGCGCAGTACACCATGTCGAGGTGGCGCTTGCTGACCGGCACGTCGACCGGCTCGCACACGGTGCCGCCCGAGTGGTGCAGCCACGGCGACATGTAGGCGAGCTTCACGAAGTTCTGGAAGTCGGCGAGCGTGGCGTAGCGGCGGCCGTTGTCGAGGTCGTGCACGAACGGCGAGCCGTAGTTCGGTGCGAAGACCGTGTTGCTTGCCGCCGATCACCACGCTGTTCGCTGGGTTGCGGGCGTGCTGCGTGTAGCTGCGCCGGTGCGTTCTGCGACACGATCTCGCGGCACATGCCACGTGGGAAGCGCACTCGGGTGCCGTCGACGTGGGCGCCGGCGGCGGCGAAGATCGGCAGCGCCTCGGGGTAGTCGCGGATCTCGATGCCGACCTCTTCGAGCACGGTGTCGGCCGTGTGCTCGATGATGCGACAGCGCCTTCGTCGCTGACGATCTCGAACGGCTGCATCGTGCGCGTGAGGTACGGCACTCGCTCGATCACGTGCGAGGCGCGCAGCGCGGCGCGCCCGGCGCGGCCACCGGAGCGACGTCCACCGCCACTCGCTGCGGGTGCCTGTTCGGCCGTATCGGTCATGACGGTTCCTCCGTCTGCTGTCGCTGCGGCGTCGACCGCGCCGACGGCTCCTGCGACGGCGGCCACCCCGGCCGCCGTCGCTGTTCGAGCCGGTGCGCTCGGGCAGCGTCACGACGGCGGACAGGTGCGGCGACGGCGCGGTGGCGTGGGGGAACGCCATGGCGGCGACGAACTCGGCCTGGAAGTCGGCTCGGTGGCCGTCTCGATCTTCACCACGTCGCGCACCGCCGCCTCCATCTCGCGTCGTGCCGCGACCGACAGCAGGGCCCGCACCGCGCCGGCGCCGGCCGCGTTGCCGACCGATGCGCACGTGCTCGACCGGGCAGTCGGGCACGAGCCCGAGCACGCAGCGCGTACACCGGGTCGATGTGGCTGCCGAACGCACCGGCCAGGCGGATGTCGTCGCACGCTCGGTGACGCCGGCGTGATGGAACAGCAGCTCGATGCCGGCGCGCAGCGCGGCCTTTGCCAGCTGGATGGCGCGGACGTCGTTCTGGGTGATGCTCAGGCGCACGCCCGTCGGCTTCGTGCACGACGTAGCTGAACGTGCGGCCGTCCTCGATGATGCGCGGCGCTGCGCTCGGCGAGCGAGCCCTGCACCACGCCGTCGTGGTCGATGATGCCCGGCGAGGTACATCTCGCCGATCACCTCGATGATGCCGGAACCGCAGATGCCCGAGATGTCGAGGTCCTCGGTGGCCGCGGCGAAGCCGGGCTCGTCGCTCCACAGGTCGCTGCCGATCACCTTGAAGCGGGCCTCGAGCGTGTCGCGGTCGATGCGCACTCGCTCGATGGCGCCGGCCGTGGCGCGCTGGCCGCAGCTGAGCTGCGCGCCCTCGAACGCCGGGCCGGTGGGGCTGGAGGCGGCGAACTGGCGATGCTGGTCGCCGACGACGATCTCGGCGTTGGTGCCGACGTCGACGAGCAGCTGCATGGTGGGGGAGCGGTGCGGGCCCTCGGAGAGGATGACCGCCGCGGTGTCGGCGCCGACGTGGCCGGCGATGCACGGTGCCAGGTACACCTGCGCGTTGCGGAACGCGCAGTTCGATGTCGCGCGCCGGCATCGTCGATGGCCTCGGCGGTGGCGAGCGTGAACGGTGCCTGGCCCAGCGGAGTCGGATCGATGCCGGCGACGATGTGGTGCATGATCGGGTTGCCGACCAGCACGATCTCGAGCACCGTCGTCGACCGACGCCTCGGCCTCGGCGCACAGCTCGCCGATCAGCTCGTGCAAGCGCCTCGCGCACGGCGTCGGTGAGGTTGCGCTCGCCACCCGGGTTCATCATCACGTACGACACCCGACTCATCAGGTCTTCGCCGAAGCGGATCTGCGGGTTCATCCGGCCCGCCGACGACAGGATCTCGCCGGTGGCGAGATCGCACAGGTGGCCGGCGATGGTGGTGCTGCCGATGTCGATCGCCGACGCCGCACGACGCGGTCGACGTAGCCGGGCCAGACGGCGACGACGGCGTCGCCGCGCACCGCCACGGTGGCGGCGCGGTCCTGGCCCGCGAACGCCTGGTGCACCTCGCTGCAGCGCGCCAAGGGTCGAGATGCGTGACGTGCATCTGCATTCGACGACTGCAGCTCGGCCACGACCAGATCGCTCATCGACTCGGCATCGCCGAGCACCGACGGTGGCAGCTCGAGGTAGGCGAGGTGCACATTGCGGGTCGAGCACCACGTCGGTGAGGTCGAGGCTCTTGCGCACGACCGGGCGGTGCACCTGGCTCTCGGGCGGCACGTCGAGCGACGACGTCGTCGTCACCAGCGCGCAGCAACCGAGGCGCCGGTCGGGCTTCAGCCCCTTGCGGTCGCTGTAGCTCTCTTCGGTCTCGGCCCACGGGCTGAGCGCGGCGTCGTCGACCTCGATGCGCCCACTTCGAGTAGCTGCCCGGCTTGAACGTCGACCTGGCAGCGGCCGCAGATGCCGCGGCCGCCGCACACCGAGTCGAGGTCGACGCCGAGCGTCACGCGCAGCCTGCAGCACCGTGGTGCCGGCGCGCGACCTCGCCATCGAGGCCCGACGGGGTGAAGACGACGCGAGGCATGGTCGATGCTCCTGACTCGCTCGGCCGTCGACGGCGGCCACCGCCGGCGCGGCCCTCGCGGGCGCCGCCGGCGGCATCGGGGTCGCGGTTCGCGCGGATCCACGCGCAGCAGTCCTGGTCGTTGCCGGCGAGCACGTCGGCGGCCATGACCGCCTGCCTTCACCTCGGGGTGCAGCGGGTTCATGATCGCCGAGGTCATCCCGTTGGTGATCGCCATCGCCAGGAACGTGCCGGTGATCGTGTTGCGGTTCGGGCAGCCCGAAGCTGACGTTCGCCGGCGCCGCAGGTGGTGTTGACCTTCAGCTCGGTGACCAGGCGGCGGAGCAGCTGCGAACACCTGCCGGCCGGCGGTGCCCATCGCACCGATCGGCATCACCAGCGGGTCGACCACGATGTCGCTGGCGGGGATGCCGTAGTCGGCTGGCGCGGTTGACGATCTTGCGGGCGACTTCGAAGCGCACGTCGGGGTCGATCGCTGATGCCGGTCTCGTCGTTGCTGATCGCCACCACCGCGGCGCCGTACTTGGCGACGAGCGGCAGCACCCGCTCCATCTGCTCGTCCTCGCCGGTGACCGAGTTGACCAGCGGCTTGCCCTGGTACACGGCGAGCCCGGCCTCGAGTGCTTCGATGATCGACGAGTCGATCGACAGCGGCACGTCGGTGATGCTCTGCACGAGCTGAATGGCTCGGGCCAGCAGCGCCGGCTCGTCGGCCAGCGGGATGCCGGCGTTGACGTCGAGCATGTGTGCGCCGGCGGCCACCTGGGCGAGCGCATCGGCCTCGACGCGGCTGAAGTCGCCGTTCTTCATCTCCTCGGCGAGCAGCTTGCGGCCGGTGGGGTTGATCCGCTCGCCGATCATCACGAAGGGGCGGTCGAAGCCGATGACGACTTCCTTGGTGGCCGAGCTGATGACGGTGTGGGTCATGAGGTGTCCGTCGTTCGTGCTGTCGTGCTGTCGTGCGTGTCGTCGTGCCGGTCTGGCGATGCCGGGTCCCAGCCGCCGTTGGCGACGAGGATGTGCAGGCGCTCGTTGGTGAACTCGAGCCTCGATGGTCGCTGCGGTGGCGTCGACGGTCTCGACGAGGTCGCCGACGAGCGGGTGGTTGGTGCGCCGCCACTCGCCGACGTACTCCTGCGCGGTCTTCTTGCCGGCCACCATCGCGGCCCGGTCGATCGCCTTCTGGAAGCGGTGGGGGAGCATCACCTGGTGGCGCTCCTCGCCGACCTTGCCGTTGATCTGTGCGGGGATGTCGCGCCACATGATGACGACGACCTCGCTCGCGGAGCTTCGACGTGAACCTGGACGTGCCATCAGGCTGCCCTCCTGATCGAGACGGTGACGGCCTCGTGCGAACGGCGCGAGGCCGACGTGGTGGTGCTCGAACGCGCAGCCCGAGGCGCTCGGCCGCGTCCTGCGCGGCCGCGACGATCACCGTGTCGGTCGGCTGGTCTGCGAGAGCAGCACGACCCGTGTGTAGTTGCCGAAGTACGCGTCGCAGCAGCTCCGGGTGCCGGTCGAGCCCGAGGCCCTGCCACACCAGCGCCTCGAAGTGCTTGGCGAGGAAGTCGGTGAGGTAGAAGGTGCCCAGCTCGGCGTCGTGCAATCGCCGTGAACAGCTGCGTGCCGGCGAAGAACTCGTAGCAGTGGATGCCCGGCAGCCGGCTGCACGTCGGGCAGCTCGGCGATGCAGGCGTCGAGGCGGCCGCCGGTGCCGCAGTCGGCGTAGCCGATCAGGACCGGACGGTCGCCGATCGGGGTCGTGTCTCGGCCAGCAGCGTCGCGCAGCGCCGGCACGATGCGCTCGGGTCGGTTGTGCAGGTTGGCCGGGCAGGTAGCGCACCTCGACGGCGTCGGTGAGCGATGTTGGCGGCGAGCACCGCGCGCAGCTCGGCTGACGAGTGCGCCGCAGGCGAGCACGAGGGGTGTCTCGGTGCTCGGTGCCAGTCGGTCAGAGAACCGTGGTCAGACGGACGGGCCGGGGGGCTCGGCCTGCCGCGACGAGCCGAGCACGAGGCTGCTTGGCGGTCTCGGACGGCGACGGCGGCATCGCGGCAGTAGGCGTCGGCGCCGATGGCCTGGCCGAACTCCTCGTTGAGCGGTGCGCCGCCGACGAGCACGATGAACTTGTCGCGCAGGCCGCGCTCCTGCAGCGTGTCGATGACGACCTTCATGTACGGCATGGTGGTGGTGAGCAGCGCCGACATGCCGAGGATGTCGGGCTGGTGCTCGTCGAGCGCGGCCAGGAACTTGTCGGCGTCGGTGTTGATGCCGAGGTCGATCACCTCGAAGCCGGCGCCCTCGAGCATCATCGCCACGAGGTTCTTGCCGATGTCGTGGATGTCGCCCTTGACGGTGCCGATGACGACCTTGCCGATCGGCTCGGCGCCGGTCTCGGCGAGCAGCGGCCGCAGGATCTCCATGCCGGCCTTCATCGCGTTGGCCGACAGCAGCACCTCGGGCACGAACAGGATGCCGTCGCGGAAGTCGATGCCGACGATGCGCATGCCCTTCGACCAGCGCGTCGTTGAGCACCCGGTCGGGGCCCCAGCCACGGTCGAGCAGGATCAGCGTGCCCTCGGCGATCTCGGGCGCCATGCCGTCGTAGAGGTCTTCGTGCATCTGGGTGACGAGCTCGTCGTCGGGAAGTGCTGCCAGATCCAGATCGTCGTCGCTCATGTCAGTCCTCGGGGTCGGTGTCGAGTTCCACGATGCGGAACCAAATCCGCATGGTGGAACTGTAGCAGATCAACCCGTACGAATGGCGTCCAGGTGCGACTCGTACTCGGGCGACGCCATGAGGCTACGGCACCGCTCGAACCGGCCCGTGGCATACGCCCAGAAGTCCTCGGCTGGATTGCCGTTGACGTGCTGGATCACGCCCCACAGCGTCCACAGCAGATCGCACATCGCCTTGTACGCGACCATCCGCCCCACTTCGTGCGCCGGCGGGTCGCCGTCGAAGTAGGCCGCAAGCAGCGCCGCGTCCTGCTCGGGCCCGAATCCGCCCTCGACCGACAGGTCGCCGAGATCCCACATCGGGTCGTTGTTGCCCGAGTACTCGTAGTCGATCACGAACATCCGCTCGCCGGTGTCGAGGAAGTTCTCGCACAGCGGGTCGCAGTGCGATGGAACCAAGCGGGCGGGCGGTGAGCTCGAGCGCACGGCGGGTGGCATCGGCCTGGGCTTGCAGCTGGCCGTAACCGTCGGGCAGCTGTGGCTCCCTTCGCCGCGAGCAGCGCCTTGTACTCGTCGATCATCTCGAACAGTCGGAAGTCGGTCGCGAACGGGGCTGCGGTGGTGTGCAGCCGACGGAATGCCTGACCCGGCCCGCGCGACCGCACCGAGGTCGCGGAATCGCTCGGCGTTCATGGTGGCTGCGCCGTCGACGAAACGAGTGACCATCAGCCCGTCGGCCGGGTCGAAGAACACGACCTCGGCGTTCACCCCGGCGCGCCGCTGCGCTGCGGGCCGCCGTCTCCTCGGCCACGCGGTCGATGTACTCGCTGGTGCCGACGCCGGGGATGCGCAGGACGTATCGGCCACCTTCGTGGTCCACGAGGTGGTTGACGTTGGTGAGCCCTGCCAACCGGGTGGTGGGCGAGTGGGCAGGGAGCCCGGCTCGTGTGAGGAAGGCGGAGATGGCGCTCATCGGCGACAGAGTCTGTCAGCCTGCGGCGAACCGCTGGTAGTCCATCGGGACCGGGATGCCGAAGTGCTCGTGGAGGAGGCGGACGTCGTGCCAATCGTCGGCGTCGACGTCGTAGCCGGTGTGGTAGCGAACGAGGGTGTCGGGGGAGATGCACCTCACGTCGTGGCCGTCGATCGTGCCGATGCCCTCGAAGCCATGTGCTTCGTAGGCAAGCCCATTGCCTGCGCACCGTTCGATGCCATCGGCATCGACCACGGTGATCGAATCGTCGAAGGCGTGCAGATCGACCAGCAGACCCCGTTCGTCGAGGACGACGACGTTGTGAGGCCCGTCGTCGCGCGCGAGCTGGAACCCGCCGTCGGCCAATGCCTGTCGAGCCACCGCGAACTGGTGCGATCGAACAGCAAGATCGAGGTCTGCGTGGTGACGTGTCCGATGGCCGACCAACGCGTCGACCGCCCAGCCACCGTCGACCCAGGCCTCGACGCCGCCTCGTTCGAGGAGGTCGAGCACCTCGACGACGTCGGCTCCATCGACCGGTCGGCGATGTCGATCGATCGTTGCTCGCCACGGATGATCGGCCGGCAGTCGAACGTGGAGGAGCGCGACCTGTCGTGCGTGCAGTGCCGGGATGACTTCGTCGGCATCGACCGAGTCCTTCGTCCGGAGGTGGGTGCTCTTGAACAGCAGCTGCAGGTCGGGAGCGAGGTAGCGCAACCCCTCGGATTCGAGAACAGCCTGGTTCCACGGACGCCGCAGTGACCGATCGCGCCGGTAGATCCAGGTCGCGTCGTCACCATCGCCAACGGTGAGATCGAGCCGCCATGGGCCACCGCTGCGGCGGCACCACACGTTGTTCTGGTTCGCGTCGGCTTCGAGCGGTCCGCCATCCCAGGGGCTGACGCGGCCAGCGGCGGCGACGACCGTCTCCCAGCCCCGATCGGCGAGATGGCGGAGCACGACGTGCGCGTCGACGCGACGGATCCCGACGTCGGTGTCGTCGTGCGCACGCCACGATCGCCCGGTGTGCAGTTCGAGCGCATGCCCGCCCGTGATCCACCAGGGCGCGGGACAGCCGTCGAACAACTGGCGCACCTCGAAGAGCGTCAACGGCGCCCATGGTCCGAAACCGTCGGTGGCCATCGTGCGATCGTAGACACGCACTGCCCGGACCGAGTCCCGATCTCCGATCGTTCCGAGAACCGGGACCAGCGGCCCTGGTCGGTCCCCGGTGGCGGGTCCACCCTGGAAGCGTGGTCGTCGTCGATTCCAGCCAGCCTGCACATCCGGGTCATCGTCCTGGTGTCCCGACGGCGGTTCATCTCGTCGGCGTGTCGCGCCACTACGACGTCGGCGGTGGCACCGTCTTTGCACTGCGTGACGTCGATCTCGAGATCGACGAGGGCGAGTTCGTCGTCGTGCTCGGACCGTCGGGCAGCGGCAAGACGACGCTGCTCAACATGATCGGCGCCCTCGACGTCGCCAGCGAGGGTGCGGTCACCGTCGCGGGACACGATCTCACCGGAGCGAGCCGGACCGAGCTCTTCCGGTTGCGGCGCAGCACCGTTGCGTTCGTGTTCCAGACGTTCAACCTCTTCCCGACCCTGACGGCGTTGGAGAACGTGCAATGCGCAGTCGAGATCGCCGGCCGCCGTCGCGGTGCGAGGGCGATCGCCGACGAAGCGCTCGCCAAGGTGGGCCTCGCCGACCGGCGACTTCACTACCCGGCCGAGTTGTCCGGCGGTGAGCAGCAGCGTGTCGCGATCGCCCGTGCCCTTGCCACCGGCAACCCGATCCTCGTCGCCGACGAACCGACCGGGGATCTCGACTACCGGACCGGCGTGCAAGTGCTCGACGTGCTGCAGCAGCAGTCGCGTGCCGGGCACACGGTGATCGTGGTGACTCACAACCGGGAGATCTCCCGAATCGCCGATCGTGTCATCGAGCTGAGCAGCGGACGCGTGGTCCGCGACGGCCCGCCCGACGGGGGTCGCGCCGACGTGGCCGACCTGCGGTGGTAGGTGTGTCGTGTCGGCGCTGTTCCTGCTGAAGTGGTCGCTCCGCGACCTCCGGCGAAAGTGGCTGCAGGTTGCTGCCATTGCGCTCGTGATCGCGATCGGGACCGGCGTGTACTCGGCGCTCAGCGGGACAGCCAACTGGCGGTACGCGAGCAACG
This sequence comes from uncultured Acidimicrobiaceae bacterium, assembly GCA_963791635.1. Classification (GTDB taxonomy): domain Bacteria; phylum Actinomycetota; class Acidimicrobiia; order Acidimicrobiales; family Ilumatobacteraceae; genus VFMC01. Next base: position 928,075 of record CAWBTC010000005.1, on the reverse strand, counting down.
ACGCGTCGTTCGAGGCGACCGGGATGTACGACCTACGCGTGAAGGCCACCGAGGGACTCGACACGGCGCAGGGCGAGATGCTCGCCGCGCTCGGCACCCTGGCCGACCCGACGGTCATCCAGGACGCCGAGGAGCGCCTGATCGTCGAGACTCAGGTCGACGCGTCCACCGGCTCCCGGTCGATCCGCATCCCCGGACGCATCGTCGGTCTCGACGTGTCGGCCGACGGACCCGCGCTGACCTCGGTGGCAGTAGCTGATGCCGATGGACGAACCATCACCAGTGCCGATGACGCACGTCGCGTCGCAGTGCTCGAACGCAACTTCGCCGACTACTACGACCTCGACGCCGGTGGCACGGTCCGCCTCGGCGGTGGCGCCTCGCTCGATGTCGTCGGCATCGGCATGGCGCCCGAGTACTTCTTCATCACGAGCGAAGACGGCGGCTTCTTCGCCCAGGCCAACTTCGCAGCGCTGTTCACCTCGCTCGGGACTGCGCAGCAGATCGCAGGCCGTCCCGACCGGGTGAACGATCTGGTGCTCACCCTCCGCGACGGCGCCGACGTCGAGCTGGTCCGCCAGGAGCTGCGGGTCGCCTTCGATGCATCGGACACCGGGCTCGGTGTCACGGTGATGACCAGGCAGGACGAGGACGCGTACCGAGTCCTCTACGACGACATCGAGTCCGATCGCAAGTTCTGGAACGTGTTCGCAGGGCTCATCCTCGCTGGCGCCGCCTTCGGTGCGTTCAACCTGTCGACCCGCATGGTCGAAGCGCAGCGTCGCGAGCTCGGCATCGGGATGGCCCTCGGAGCGTCACGCGTCCAGCTGGCGCTGCGCCCGATGCTCGTCGGCATCGAGATCGCCATCACCGGCGTCCTGCTCGGCATCGCCGTCGGCTCGTTGGCGGTCGCCCTGCTCCGTCCCGTCTACACGAGCGTGCTCCCGCTGCCGGTGTGGGAGTTGGACTTCCAGTGGGCGCCGTTCGTGCGCGGTGCCGGACTCGGGTTCGTGATCCCGCTCGTGGCCACGGCCTGGCCTGTGTGGCGGTCGGTGCGCATGGCGCCTGTCGATGCGATCGCCACGACACATCGCACCCCACGTGGCGGGTTGTCGAGGTTGCTCCGCCTGCTGCCCTGGCCACGCAGCGCCTTGCGCCGGATGCCATTGGGCAACCTGTTGCGGGCACCCCGGAGAACCCTGCTGACCGCGCTCGGCATCGGCGCCGCGGTGGCCACCTTGGTGGCCTTGCTCGGGATGCTCGACTCCTTCGTCGGCACCATGGATCGCAACGACGCTGCGGTGCTCCGGGATCATCCCGACCGTGTGGTGGTGGGCCTCGACACGATCGTGCCCGACACGGGGGCGGAGGTCGCCGCGGTGGCCGCCATGGCGAGCGTGGGCGACCTGTCGCCCGTGCTGCAGCTGGGTGGGCGCCTCAGCGTGGCTGGCGACGAGGGGTTCGACGTGCTGCTCGAGGCGCTCGACCTCGACGGCGACGTCTGGGCTCCCTCGGTGGACGGCGACATCTCAGGCGCAGGGATCGTGATCGCACGATCGGCCGCCGACGACCTCGGTGTGCAGGTGGGTGACCAGGTGCAGCTCACGCACCCGGCGCGCGCCGAGACGGGGTTCGTCACCCGCACGACCCCAGTGCAGGTGATCGGCCTGCACCCGAGTCCGTTCCGGTTCAACGTCTACCTCGACCGCTCGCTGCTCGCCCTGTTCGGCGCCGATGGATCGACCAACGAGCTGTTCGTGGTTCCTGCTGCCGGGAGCACCGTCGACGACGTGGAGCGCGAGCTGTTCGACCTCCCAGGCGTGAGCTCGGTCCTTCCCGCAGCGGCGTCGAGCCAGATCGTGCGCGACAGCCTGAACGACTTCACCAGCATCTTCCGGGTGGCAGAGGGATTCGTCCTGGTGCTGGTGCTGCTCATCGCCTACAACGCGACCAGCATCAACGCCGACGAGCGAGCACGCGAACGAGCGACGCTGTTCGCATTCGGTCTGCCCGTCCGAAGGGTGATGAGACTCGAGATCGTGGAAGGCCTGTTGTACGGGCTGCTCGGTACTGCCGTAGGGCTGGGTCTCGGCACATGGATCAACCACTGGCTCGTGACGAGCCTGTTGAAGTCGACGATGCCGGACATCTCGATGGAGGTGATCATCACCGCCGAGACCGTGCTCACCGCAGTCGCCCTCGGGGTGATCGCCGTCGGCGTCGCTCCACTGCTCACCCTGCGGCGGATGCGACGGATGAACGTTCCCGGCACGCTGCGCGTGGTCGAGTGACGCGCCTGCGGCGTCAGCTCTTCAGGCGCGTGCTGCCAGGGTCGTACAGCGGGCGATCGTGGCGCTTGGCGGGGATCGGTTCGCCGTACACCTCGATGATGAAGTCGTGCGATCGGTCAGCGCCACGGGCAGGTAGCCGTAGGCGATCGGCTTGCCGACGGTGTGGCCGAAGTTGGCGCTGGTGGTGAAGCCGACCACCTGGCCCTTCTCGGCCGTCAGCGATGATCGCCTCGCCGCTCACCGGGTACGCCATCGCCTCGAGCGTGAACGTGCACAGCTGCGGGCGATGCCCGCCTCCCGCTGCGCGACGAGCGCATCGCGTCCGCAGAAGTCGCCCTTGCGCAGGTTCACCCGCCACCCGAGGCCCGCCTCCCACGGCGTGGTGTCGGGCGTGATGTCGGTGCTCCAGTAGAGGTAGCCCTTCTCCATCCGCATCGTGTCGATGGTGCGATAGCCGACGTCGACGATGCCGTGCGGCTCGCCGGCCGCGCGCAGCAGCTCGTACACGTGGGCGGCGTACTCGGTGGGGATGTGCAGCTCCCAGCCGAGCTCACCCACGTAGCCGATGCGCAGGGCGAGCACGGGCGCCGAGCCGATGGTGATCTCCCGTGCACGTCGCGTACGGGAACGCGGCGTTGCTCGACGTCGTCCTCGCACACGGCTTGCAGCACCTCGCGGCTCAGCGGACCACAGATGTTGATCACTGCACGAGCGCGACGTGAGGTCGCGGATCACGACCGAGCCGTCGTCGCCGGCGCCTGCCGTGTTGGAGCGGATCCATCCCATGTCGTGCGCTCCGAACGCGGCGCCGGTGACGACGTACCAGCTGTCGGGCGCGGTGCGGGCCATCGTGAGGTCGCACTCGATGCCACCGCGCTCGTTGCACAGCTGGGTGTAGATGACCGTGCCGACCGGCTTGTCCATGTCGGCCACGCTCAGCCACTGCACTGCCGCGAGCGCGCCAGGGCCGGTGATCTCGAACTTGGCGAAGCTGGTCTGGTCGATCAGGCCGACGCCGCTCGCGGACCGCCTGGTGCGCGGCGCCCACGTGCGGCCGAACCAGTTCGGCTCGGCCGAACGACGGCCGGTCGACCGGCTCGACGCCCGCGGGCGCGAACCAGTTGGGCCGCTCCCACCCGCCGCGCGAGCCGAACACCGCGCCACGAGCGGCGAGCGTGTCGTGGCAGCGGGCTGCGACGGATGCCGCGTGCGGTCACCTTCTCGCAGCCGGGCGCCGCGAGCTTGTAGTGGTGGGCGTACAGCTCGACCATGCGCGTGTCCATGAAGTGGCGCGTGGTGTGGTGGAACGAGAAGCGGCGCACGTCGAGCGGCCACAGATCGAGCGACGGGCGCCCCTCGAGCATCCACTCGGCCATCATCTTGCCGGCGCCACCGCCGGCGGCGATGCCGTACAGGAAGCCGGTGGCGACGTAGAAGTTGTCGAGCTCGGGCACGCGACCCATCACGAAGTCGGCGTCGGCCGAGTAGGGGATCGGGCCGTTGATCAGGCGTGCGGATGCCGGCCTGCTCGAGCACGGGCGTGCGCTTCGCGGCCAGCTCGGCGAGCTGTGCGAAGCGGTCGAAGTTCGGGTCGAACAGCTTGCGCTGGAACGGCGACGGGATGTCGCTCGTCGACGCCGAACGCGATGGTGTCGGGCTCGTAGCCGCCGACCAGCAGACCCGGGCCGTCGGGCTTGTAGTACACGAGGTGATCGGGGTCGCGCATCGTGGGCATCTTCCCGAGCTCGACCGGCGTGTAGCCCTCGATCGGGCCGCTGAGCAGGTACTGGTGCTCGACAGCGACCGCCGGGACGCGCACGCCGGCCAGCTTGCCGACCTCCATGCCCCACATGCCGGCAGCGTTGACCACCATCTCGCACTCGATCGCGTGGGCGCCGCCATCGTCGGCGTCGAGCTCACGGTGTGCACGGTGGTGCAGCGCCGGCCGTCGACGGTGATGGAGGTGACCTTGCGTCTGCTCGCATGATCTGCGCGCCGCGCATGCGGGCGCCGCGGGCGATCGCCTGGGTGACCGAGGCCGGGTCGATGTAGCCGTCGGTCGGCAGGAACGCCGCGGCGAGCACGTCGGTCGGTGCTCATCAGCGGGAACAGCTCCTGCGCCTCGTGCGGCGAGACGATCTCCATCGGCAGCCCGAAGCTCTTCGCCATCGTGGCCAGCCGCTTCAGCTCCATCACCCGCTCGGGCGAGCACGCCAGGCGCAGGCTGCCGGTCTCGTGCCAGTCGACCGCCTGGCCGGTCTCGGCCTCGAGCCCGCGGTACATCTCGACCGACTGCTCCAGCATGCGGGTGGTGTTGCGCGACGAGCGCAGCTGGCCGACCAGGCCGGCGGCGTGCCACGTGGCGCCGTCGGTGAGCTGGTGCTGCTCGAGCAGCACCACGTCGGTCTCGCCCATCTTGGTGAGCCAGTAGGCGATGCTGCAGCCGAGGATGCCGCCGCCGATGATGACGATGCGGGCGCGTTGGGGAGCGTCGGGGTCGCGTCATCGGTCAGGCCTTCACTCGTGCGTTGGTCGGGTCGTACAGCGGGCTGCAGCGACACCTCGGCGGGCACTCGCTCGCTGGCCACCTCGAGCTCGTAGCGTGCCCGGCGAGCACCCGAGTCGGCGAGGTGACGCCGTCGGGGTGGCGGACGTAGCCGTATCCGATCGAGCGGTCGATCGTGTAGCCGAAGCCGCCGCTGGTGAGCCAGCCGACCCGCTCGCCGTCGCGGTAGATGGTCTCGCGGCCGAGCAGCACGACCGACGGGTCGACGGTGAACGCAGCGAGCAGCTTGCGCACGCCGTGGTCGCGCTGGGCCAGCGATCGCCTCGCGGCCCTGGAACGTCGATGCCGCTCTTCGTCTTCACCGCCCAACCGAGGCCGGCCTCGAGCGGCGTGTGGTCGGGGCCGATGTCGCTGCCCCACGCCCGATAGCCCTTCTCCAGCCGGCAGCTCTCGATCGCGCGGTAGCCGGCGTTGACCAGGCCGTGCGCCGCGCCCGCGGCCATCAGCGTGTCGTACACCGCGGGTGGCGTACTCGACCGGGCAGGTGCAGCTCCCAGCCGAGCTCGCCCATGTAGGTGATGCGCAGCGCACGCACCGGGCAGCCGGCGATGCCGATGGTCTGCATCGTGCCGAACGGGAACGCCTCGTTCGACAGGTCGGCGCCGGTGACCGACTGCGAGGATCGCCCGTGATGTTCGGGCCCATCAGCGTGAGCACCGACCAGGCCGGACGTGACGTCGAACAGCTGCGCGTTCGCACCCGCGGGGATGTTGCGCTGGATCCAGTCGAAGTCGTGCGTGGCGAAGCCGGTGCCGGTGACGATGTAGAACTCGTCGTCGGCCACCCGGGCGACGGTGAGGTCGGCACTGGATGCCGCCGCGGTCGTCGAGCATCTGGGTGTAGGTGAGCGAGCCGACCGGCTTGTGCACGTCGTTGGCGCAGATCCAGTCGAGCGCGGCCATCGCGTCGGGACCCTTCAGCGCGAACTTGGCGAACGACGTCTGGTCGACCAGCACGGCCGCCTCGCGGCACGCTCGGTGCTCGCGGCCGACGGCGGCGAACCAGTTCTGGCGGCCGTAGGTGTACTCGTCGCTCGGCGATCTCGCCGAGCGCGAGCGTCGGCGAACCAGTTCGGCCGCTCCCACCCGAGCTTCTCGCCGAAGCACGCGCCCTGCGTCGCGCAGCCGGTCGTACAGCGGCGAGGTGCGGCACGGGCCGGCCGCTGTGGTGCTCCTCGAACGGCCAGGCCATCGTGTAGTGCTTGCCGTACGCCTCGAGCGTGCGGGTGCGCACCCAGTCGGTGTCGCTGGTGCGGCCGGCCGAAGCGGCGGAGGTCGACCACCCACAGGTCGTACGGCGGCACGCCGTCGTGCACCCACTCGGCCAGTGCCTGACCGGCGCCGCCGCCGGCGGCGATGCCGAACGCGTTGAACCCGGCGCCGACGAAGAAGTTCCTGCAGCTCGGGCGCCTCGCCGAGGATGAAGTTGCCGTCGGGGGTGAAGCTCTCGGGGCCGTTGATGAGCGTGCGGATGCCGGTGTCGGCCAGCTCGCGGCACGCGGCCGATGGCCAGCTCCATGGTCGGGGCGAAGTGGTCCAAGTCGCTGTCGAGCAGCTGGAACTGGAACGGCCGGGGGATGCCGTTCACCGCCCACGGGATCGGGTTCGGCTCGTAGCCGCCCATCACCAGGCCGCCGACCTCCTCCTTGTAGTAGGTGAGCCGATCGGGGTCGCGCAGCGTCGGCAGGTTGCGGGGCACCTCGGGCGTGAACGGCTCGGTGATGACGTACTGGTGCTCGACCGGCACGAGCGGCACGTTCACGCCGACGGTGGCGGCCAGCGCGCGGGTCCACTGGCCGGCGCACACGACCACCTTCTCGCACTCGATGCGACCCGTGCCGTCGGTCGACGGTCACGACGCCGTGATCACGCCGTCGACCACCTCGATGCGCTCGCACCTCGGTGTCCTCGCAGATGGTGGCGCCGTGCATGCGGGCGCCCCGGGCGAGCGCCATCGTGATGTCGCTCGGGTTGGCCTGGCCGTCGGTGGGCAGGAACGCCGCGCCGACCACGTCGTCGCACCTCCATCAGCGGCCACAGCTCCTGCGCCTCCGTTCGGCGACAGCAGGTGCATCTCGAGCCCGAAGCTCGTGGCCGTGGTGGCCTGGCGCTTCACCTCGGTCCAGCGCTCCTCGTTGCACGCCAGGCGCAGGCCGCCGTTCATCTTCCAGCCGGTCGCCTGGCCGGTCTCGGCCTCGAGCGTCTTGTACAGCTCGACCGAGTTGCCGAGCAGCTGGGTGATGTTGGCGCTGGTGCGCAGCTGCCCGACCAGGCCGGCGGCGTGGAACGTGGAGCCCGAGGTGAGCTTGTGCTTCTCGACCAGCACCGTGTCGGTCCAGCCCAGCTTGGCGAGGTGGTAGGCGGTGGAGCAGCCGACGATGCCGCCGCCGATCACGACCACTCGTGCCGATGTGCGGGCAGCTCTGCCATGCGCGTCTCCTTCGCTCGCCGGTGACGCTAGTTGGCGTTCTTCGCAGATGAACGTGGCCGTCTCTTCGTGAGCCAACTCACGATCAACCCTCGATCGTGAGCGAACGGTCCCATCAGGGGCCCTTGAACTCACGTAGCACGGGGATCGGCAGATGATCGATAGGTTCCGAGCGCGTCCCTCGCCGAAATCACGAATGGAAGGGGATCGCCATGCCTGCATTCAGCGGTGCGCTCGCGACGTACGTACGTGTGCGCCACGGCATCGTGAGCGACGATGAGCTCCGGACGATGGGCATCAGCGTCAAACAGCGCAAGGCGCTGGTGACCGAAGGCGTGCTCGTCGCCGAGTTCGATCGGATCTATCGCGTCGCATCCACACCCATCACTCTCGAGGGTCGGTGTCTCGCCATCTGCCTGGCTCGCCCCGATGCGGTCATCACTGGGCGTGCCGCAGGCCGGCTGTTCGGCCTTCGCCGGATGGGGCGGATCGACGTCATCGACGTACGCCTCCCGCACTTTGCCCAGACCCTCAGCGGACGCGACGTGCGTCTTCGTCGTTGCAACGTGATGGAGCCGGAGGACTTCGTCGAACGGCCGGACGGCATCCGACTCGTGAGTCCGCAGCGACTGGCGTTCGATCTCGGGGCTGTTCTCGACGACCTCGACCTCGAGTCCGTGGTCGAACAGATCCTCGACCAGGTCTTGACGACGATGCCCGCCATCCTCGAAACCGGTCGACGTCTGTACCACCCGAGGCGGCCAGGGTCGGCCCGCTTCGCCCGCGTGATCGCCAGCAGGCCGGCCTGGCTGAAGCCGGCGGACTCACACATCGAGGTGGTGCTCTACGACGCGCTGCGGCGCGCTGGGATCGGTGGCTTGACGCGCCAGCACGAGATCGAGCTCCCGAACGGTGTGACCATCCACCCGGACATCGCCATCCCGCAGATCTCATGGGCCATCGAGGTCGACCACGTGCACTGGCACGGAGGACGCGTGGCGGCTCAGTCCGACAAGGCAAGGGACCGGTTGGCTCGCCAGGTTCAGTGGCAGGTCGACCGCGTCACCGACGTCGAGATCACTCGCGATCTGCCCTCGACGGTGCGGCAACTGGTCACGATCCACCACCAATTGCGCAGCGAGGCCAGACTCGACCGGCGGGCGCAGCACCGGAACACCGCTTCGTGAGCGCAAGGCACGGTGGTGGGCCCGCTGGCTCACGAAGCCTGTTCCGGCTCGTCGGCAGCAGGTCTATGCTCCTCGCGCTGGGCCGGGGGCGCCCCGGGGAGGAAGCGGTGCGGTGACGGATCCGATGATCTCGGTGCGTGGGCTGTGGAAGGTGTACGGCCACCGTGCGGAGCGAATCGTCGGGTCGCCCGAGGCCGACCTGCCCCGCAACGAGCTCGAGGCGAAGACCGGGTGCGTGGTCGCGATGCGCGACGTCGACCTCGACGTGCGCCCGGGCGAGGTCTTCGTGGTGATGGGCCTGTCGGGCAGCGGCAAGAGCACCCTCGTGCGCTGCCTCACCCGCCTGATCGAGCCCACCGCCGGCACCGTCATCATCGGTGGTGTCGACGTCACGAAGGCCGACGACGCAGCAACTGCTCGACGTGCGCCGCCACAAGGTGTCGATGGTGTTCCAGCACTTCGGCCTGCTGCCGCACCGCACCCTCGTCGACAACGTGGCGTTCGGCCTCGAGCTGCGGGGCGCCGACAAGACCCAGCGTCGCGAGCTGGCCGCCGAGCACGCTCGAACTCGTCGGCCTGCGCGGCATGGGTTCGTACAAGCCGCACCAGCTCAGCGGCGGCCAGCAGCAGCGGGTGGGCCTGGCCCGAGCGCTCGCCACCGAACCCCGACATCCTGCTGTTCGACGAGCCGTTCTCGGCGCTCGATCCGCTCATCCGACGCGAGATGCAGGACGAGGTGATCCGCCTGCGCAGCGAGGTCGCAAGACGATGGTGTTCATCACCCACGACCTGTCCGAGGCGCTGCGGCTCGGCGACCGGATCGCGATCATGCGCGACGGCAAGTTCGTCCAGGTGGGCACCCCGGCCGAGGTGGTGCTGGAACCGGCCGACGACTACGTCCGCAACTTCGTGCGCGACGTGCCGCGCTCGCACGTGGTGCCCGTCGACGCAGTCATGGAGCCGCTCGACGACGGCCCCTACGGCGGTGACGTCTCCGGTGACACCAAGGTCCGCGACGTGGTCGGACGCGTCGCAGGCAGCGAACTGCCGATGCGCGTGATCGACCGATCCGGCACGCCGGTGGGCACGATCGACCGAGTGAGCGTGCTCTCGGTCATCGCGACCGAGGACCTCTGACCGATGGCGTTGACCACCTTCCGCACGTCCAACGCTTCGGCGTTCAGGCTCGCAGGAACGCGTCGGTGGATCGTCCCCGTCGCAGTGTTCGGTGCCTTGGTGATCCTCGCGATCGCCGTCGACCCGAACGTTCCCTCTTGGATGGACATCGGCCTGCAGAAGTGGGTGCGCGACCGATACATGTGGACGGTGCAGAACAGCAACACGTCCTGGATCTTCACGCGGGTCTTCAACCCGCTCGCCGACGCCATCGACTGGGCCGTCGAATCCGTGCAGTGGATCCTGCGCACCCTGCGCTGGCCCGGCGTGCTTGCACTCACCGGCGGCATCGGTTGGATGACGGGCGGCCTGCGCGCCGCGGTCTCCGGTGCCGCAGCGATGGCCGGCGTTGCTGTGCTCGGAGTGTGGGAGCCAGCGATGGTGACGCTGTCGATCATGCTGACAGCCGTGGCCATCGCCCTGGTGATCGGCGTGCCGCTCGGCATCTGGACCTCCCGGTCCGATCGGGCCGAGCGAATCCTGCGGACCTTCCTCGACACCGCCCAGGTCATGCCTGTCTTCGTGTACTTCAGCCCGGTCACGATCTTGTTCGGGATCCAGTACCCGCCGGCCGTGGTCGCGACGGTGATCTACGCCGTGCCACCTGCGGTGCGCCTCACGAGCCTCGGCCTGCGCAGCGTTCCCACCGTGATGAACGAGGTGGGCGAGTCGTTCGGTTGCACATCACGACAACAGCTCCTGAAGGTGCAACTTCCGATGGCGCGCAAGACCATCCTGCTCGGCCTCAACCAGGTGATCATGATGGCGTTCGGCATCGTGGTGATCGCCTCGCTGCTCGGAGCCGACGACCTCGGCAACCTGGTGCTGAAGGGTCTGCAGAAGAACGACGTCGGTGCCGCATTCGTCCCCGGTCTGGCGATCGTGCTGTTGGCCGTCTCACTCGACCGCATCTCGACCGGCGAGCGCTCCACGTCGACCAAGCCTCCGCTGGTCAGGTTGCCGACTGTCGACCATCGCACTGGTTCGCTGATCGCCCTCGGTCTCGTGGCGGTCGCAGCCGTCGTGGCGAAGGTCGCCGACATCTCCGAGGTTCCCGTCGGCGCTCACCGTGGACATCAGCGCAACGATCAACGACGCGGTCGGTTGGGTGCAGGACAACTTCCGCGACGGGGTGCCGGTGATCGGAGGCACCCAGGCCATCAACGACTTCCTGGTGACCGACGTGCTCGAACCTCTGCGGAAGTTCCTCGTGTGGCTCCCGTGGGTGCTGGTCGTCGTCGTGATCGCCGGCATTGCCTACCTCAGCAAGGGATGGCGGCTCGCTGCGGGGTGTGCGATCTGCCTGCTGGTCATCGGCACGATGGGCGACATCCCAGGCGGCGCCGACGGTCGCACGCACCTGTGGGACCTCTCGATGGACACCCTGAGCCAGGTGCTCGTCGCCATCCTCATCAGCGTGGTGATCGCGCTGCCGCTCGGTGTGCTCGCCGGACGGTCCGACCGAGCACAGCAGGTCATGCGCCCGTTCCTCGACACCGCTCAGGTGCTGCCCGCAGTTCGTGTACCTCATCCCCGTGCTGTTCCTGTTCCGTGTCGGCCGCGGCGCCGGCGTGATGGCCTCGGTGATCTACGCCATTCCACCGTGCATCCGCCTCATCGGTCTCGGGCTGCGCGAGGTGCCGTACACGCCTCGCGAGGCAGCGATCAGCTTCGGCGCCACGAAACGCCAGGAGCTCGTGAAGGTGCAGCTTCCTCTGGCGTTCCGATCGATCATGCTCGGCATCAACCAGACGATCTTGATGGTGCTGGCCACGGTGATCATCGCCGCGCTCGTCGGCGCCGGTGCCCTCGGACTCGTCGCCTACGAAGGATTCACGAAACCGATCCAGAAGATCGGCCAGAGTGCAGCAGCGGGCATGAGTATCGTCTTCCTTGCGATCGTCCTCGACCGCATCACACAGGCTTGGGGCACCAGCCCCGACCAGCAACGGCGGTCGTGAACACCACCGTTGCACCCGCGCCGCGGGCGCAACACAGCAACAAGCCAGCCCCACATCCCGGGCCACTGGCCACATCACAGGGGGGACCCGACACCATGAAGACACACCGACGCAGCCTCAAGCTGCTCGCGGCGAGCCTGGCACTCACCGGCTTGCTCGCCGCCTGCGGCAGCGACGATGAGGAGACCGCCGACGCCCCGGAGGCAACCGAGGCACCGGAGGCATCCGAGGCACCGGAGGCAACACCGGCACCGGACGCAACCGAGGCTCCCGACTCCGGTGACGCCCCGGCCACCGGCGAGGGCATCGTCCTCGCGGTGAACCCGTGGACCGGCTCGGCCGTCAACGCCAACGTCGCGAAGGTGGTGCTCGAGTCACTCGGCACCCCGGTGGAGCTGATCGATCTCGACGAGAACGCCACCTGGGTCGGCATGGACGACGGCAGCATCGACGCAGTCCTCGAGGTGTGGCCGTCGGGCCATGCCGCCGACTACGAGACGTACATCACCGGCAAGAAGTCGGTCGTCGACCTCGGCCTCCTCGGTCCCAGCGCGAAGATCGGCTGGTACGTGCCGACGTTCGTCGTCGACGAACACCCGGAGCTCGCAACCTGGGAGGGCTTCAAGGATCCGGAGCTCGCCAAGTTGTTCAGCACCGCCGAGTCCGGCGCCGACCTCGGTCAGTTCCTGATGGGCGACCCGAGCTACGTCACCTTCGACGAGCAGATCATCGCCAACCTGGAGCTCCCGCTCAAGTACGTCGTCGCCGGTTCCGAGGCTGGTCTGATCACGTCGATCCAGCAGGCGATCGACGACAAGACACCGGTGCTGCTGCAGTTCTGGCAGCCACACTGGCTGCAGTCGAAGGTCGACCTCACCGAGGTCAAGCTGCCCGACGTGACCGAGGAGTGTCTCGCCTCCGCAGAGGCGGCCGATGGCCTCTACGCCTGCGACTACGCCGTCGACGAGCTGTACAAGGCAGCATCAGCGGGCCTCGAGTCGAAGAACGCGACGGCGTTCAAGGTGCTCTCGAACCTGCAGCTCACCACCGAGCAGCAGAACGAGATCGCGAGCATGTCGACAGCGACGGCATGACACCCGCAGATGCGGCCGCGGCAGTGGGTCGCAGCCAACGCCGACGTCGTCGCCGCCTGGTCGGCCTGATCCGTCGGGCCGCAAGGCCCACCAACACAGACAACGCGTACAACTCACCACACGTTGCGGATGGTGGCCACCGGTCCTCGGACCGGCGGCCACCGCCGCGTCAGGAGCACCCAACATGAACATGTCCACGTCCGCCTCCACTCCCATCAGCGTCGGCTACGTCGGCCTCGGCAACCTCGGCGTGCATCTCGCCGCCAGCCTGGTGCGCGCCGGCCACCGCGTGACCGTGACCGACCTCGACCGCACCCGAGCGGCCGATCTCGAAGCGAAGGGCGCCACGTGGGCGGCCACCGCAGCGGAGGTCGGTGCGGTGTCCGACGTGGTCCTCACGTGCCTGCCGTCGCCTGCAGCAGTCAACGCGGTCGTCGCCGGCCCCGGGGGTCTGCTCGAGGCAATGCGCCCCGGCAGCACCTGGATCGACAACAGCACGACCGACCGCGACGAGACCGCTCGTCTCGCGTCGCTCGCGGCGCAACTCGGCGTGCGCATCCTCGAAGCACCGGTGACCGGCGGTGTGCACAAGGCGGCAGCGGGCGACATCACCGTGCTCGTCGGTGGCGATGAAGACCTGTACATCGAGCACCTCGCTTTGCTCGAAGCGATCGGTAGCCCGGTGATCTACATGGGGCCGCTCGGCAGTGCGGCGGTGATCAAGGTGATCACGAACATGCTCGCCTTCATCCACCTGGTGGCAGCAGGCGAGGCCCTGATGCTCGCCAAGCGGGGTGGCCTCGACCTCACGAAGTCGTTCGAGGCGATCCTCAACAGCTCGGGCAACAGCTTCGTGCACGAGACCGAGAGCCAGGTGATCCTGAACGGCAGCTACAACATCAACTTCACGATGGATCTGGCGTGCAAGGACCTCGGCTTTGCGACCGATTTCGGCCGTGAGTTCGGCGTTCCGCTCGAGCTCGCCGGTCTCGTGGAGCAGACCTTCATCCGGGCCCGTGCGCAATACGGCGGTGGCGCATGGTCGTCGCAGGTGGTGAAGTTGTTGGAGGACGCGCTCGGCACCGATCTGCGGGCGCCCGGCTTCCCGGAGGAACTGCAGTGACAGAACTCGATCGCGGCAACGAGTGCGAGGAACGGATCAGGCGGGAGCTTGCCGCCGTGTTTCGCTGGACCGCGCGCCTCGGCTGGCACGAGGCCGTCGCGAACCACTTCAGCGCGGTGGTCGACGAGCATCGTTTCCTGCTGAACCCGGTGGGACGGCACTTCGCTCGAATCACGGCGAGCGATCTGTTGGTGCTCGACACGGCCGGGGCCGGTGCCGGCCACATGGCCGAGGGCGCCGACATCACCGCGTGGTACCTCCACGCGCACGTGCACCATGGTGTGCCGCGGGCGAAGGTGATCCTCCACACCCACATGCCGTACGCCACGACGCTTGCGTGCCTGGAGGGCTACGAGTTCCAGATGCTCGACCAGAACGCCTGTCGATTCTTCCGAGGCGTCGCCGCTGACCGCGACTACGGCGGGATGGTGATGGACGACAGCGAAGGCGAGCGCGTGGCCCGCCTCCTCGGCACCGACAAGAACGTGGTGCTGCTCGGCAACCACGGCGTGATCGTGGTCGGCGAGACCGTCGCCGAGGCGTGGGACGACCTGTATCACTTCGAACACGCGTGCCGATTGCAGGTGCTCGCCCTGTCGACGGGACGACCTCTCGCGATCCTCAGCGACGCGGTTGCAGCCAGGACAGCCAGGCAGTGGAACGACTATCCCCATCCTGCAGCACAGGCGCACCTCGACGAGCTGATGGCCATCCTCGACGCCGACGATCCCGAGTACGCCGTTTGATCATGAACACCAAAGTCAGGACTTGAGGCGCTGTTCGTCCCCCTGCTTGCGACGTACCCTCGAATCGTACGAGGGGGCCGCAATGCAGCCGCGAACGACCACGCCGAAGCCGAGCCTGCACTCGAGGGTCTTCCGGCTCCCGTCATCCCGGCTCGGATGGACGGCGTTCGCGACGATGGTGGGCTCGATCGTGCTGGTCTTCGTGCTCGCGTTCACCAGCGAGCCTGGACCCGACGATCCCCCTGCTTGGCAGCAGGTTGCGTTCGTCGCGACCCTGCTCTGCCTCCTGGGGTCCTACGTGCTCGGGCTGGTCGCGGTGATCCGGCGAGGCGAACGGTCGTGGATGGTGCTCCTGCCGACGGTGTTGCTGTCTGCGACGGTGGTGAACGAACTCGTCCAACTCGTGGTCCAGCTCGCCAGTGGCTGACCGTGAATCACGCGTGCGGATCAGCAAGGGAGCGGGCATCAGGAGGATGGCGTCGCCGGCCGGTGCCGGTAGTACTCGGTGTGCTCAGGTGCGAGAGGGGTGTTGCCGAGGATCAGGTCGGCCGCCTTCTCCGCCATCATCATCACCGGCGCATAGATGTTGCCGTTGGTGACGTAGCGCATCGCCGATGCGTCACACACGCTCACGCCCTGCACGCCGTGCACCTTCATCGTCAGTGGATCGACCACACTCGAGTCGTCCTCGGCACCCATCCGGCACGTGCACGACGGATGCAGCGCAGTCTCTCCGTCCTTGCGGACCCACTCGAGGATCTCCTCGTCGGTCTGCACTGACGGGCCGGGGGAGGTTTCGCCGCCGTTGTACGGATCCATCGCCGATTGACCGAGGATCGTGCGCGCGAGTCGGATCGCCTCCACCCACTCGCGACGGTCCTCGGGTGTGGAGATGTAGTTGAAACGCAGGGCGGGGTGCTCGGCCGGGTCGGTCGAGGTGATCGTCACCGACCCTTCTGAGTTCGAGTACATCGGCCCGACGTGCACCTGGTAGCCGTGGCCACCCGCCGGAGCGGTGCCGTCGTAGCGCACCGCGATCGGCAGAAAGTGGAACATCAGGTTCGGCCACGCGACGTCGTCATTGCTGCGGGCGAAGCCACCCGACTCGAAGTGGTTGCTGGCCCCAGGACCCTTGCGGCGGAACAGCCAGTCGGCGCCGATGAACGGTCGCCTCCAGTACTTCAACGAGGGCTGCATCGACACCGGCTGCTTGCACAGGTACTGGACGTACACCTCGAGGTGGTCCTGCATGTGCTGGCCGACAGCGGGCAGGTCGTGCACGACGGGGATGTCGAGCGAACCGAGCAACGATGCATCGCCGACACCGCTCAACTGCAGCAGCTGCGGCGTGTTGAACGCTCCGCCGCACAACACCACCTCGCCGGCGTCCACCGTGTGTGTGGTGCGGCGGCCCGCCAGGTTGTGGACGCTGTACTCCACGCCCGTCGCCCGGGTGCCGTCGAACAGCACCTTGTGAACGAGCGCCCGCGTCGTCACGGTGAGATTGGGTCGATCCATGATCGGCCACAGGTACGCCTTCGACGCACTGAGGCGACGGCCACGCCGGATGTTGCGGTCGAATCGAGTGAACCCCTCTTGGCGATACCCGTTCACATCGGTCGTGCCGGCGAAGCCCGCCTGCTCCGTCGCCTGCAGGAACGCTTCGATCAAGGGGTTGTCGGACGGGCCGCGCTCGACCTCGAGCGGTCCGCTGCCGCCACGCCATTCATCGGCACCGGCCAAGCAGTTCTCCATCCTCTTGAAGTACGGAAGGCAGTGGGCATAGTTCCAGGTGTCCATCCCCTTGTCGGCGGCCCAGCGCTCGTAGTCCATCGGGTTGCCCCGCTGGAAGATCATCCCGTTGATGCTGCTCGAACCGCCCAGGACCTTGCCGCGGCGTGGTACACCCTGCGGCCGTTCATGAACGGCTCGGGCTCGCTCTCGTACTTCCAGTCGTAGAACTTGCTTCCGATCGGGAACATCAGCGCCGCCGGCATGTGGATGAAGACGTCCCACCGGTAGTCGGGTCGACCCGCCTCGAGCACCAGCACGCTGTTGCCCGGGTCGGCACTCAACCGATTGGCGAGCGCAGAACCGGCAGAGCCTCCGCCAACGATGACGTAGTCGTAACGATCGGACATCCGGAGAACCTCGATTGGAAGAACGGTGGTGGACGGGCGAGATCAACCGACGCGGATGCGACCCGCGATGTCGACCACGAGCGCGCCGAGCGCCGCAGGATCGCGCTCGGTGTTGAAACGATAGGTGGGCCCGTACACGTGGAGGGCGCCCACCACGTGACCCGCGATGTCGACGATCGGTGCTGCGACCGAGCTGAGTCCGTCGGAGAACTCATCGACGGCGAGTGCAAAGCCCTGTGTACGTACCTCGGCGAGGCGCCGGCGGAGCACGGCGGCATCGACCACGGTGTGCGGGGTGAATGCCATCAGCGGCGCGGCGACGAACGCGTCGAGCTCGGCGTCGGTCATGGAAGCCAGCACGACCTGACCGCTCGGCACCGCATGCATCGGGATGCGCGTCCCGGTCCAGTCACGCACCTGCAGTTCGGTGTCGGGGTTCACCTGGTCGAGGTAGAGCATGTCCGTTCCATCGCGCATGCTCACGCCTGCAGCCTCACCGGTGAGCCGGGCGAGCTCGAGCAACTGCGGACGAGCGGCCGCAACGAGCGAACGCACGGGCCGCGCGGCCGCGGCGATCTCTGCCATGCCGACGCCGATGCGGTACTCGCCGCCGACCGACACCTGTTCCACGACGCCGAGCTCTTCGAGCGTCGACAGCAGCCGAGACACCGTGCTCTTCGGCAGGTTCACCCTGTCGGCGATGTCGGTGACACCGGCAGCACCGGGGATCAGGGCACGCAACACCGAGAAGGCACGATCGATCGATTGCACCGTCGACATCAGGACCACCCTCGTCGCACCACGTGTTCCATCATACGGCATCGTTCCGGGTGGTGGAACGCGTGGCTACGGCGTGTGTTCGCCCACGGTGACGACCACCTTGCCGAACGCGGCGCCCGATGCGAGGTACCTGAGCGCATCGGGAGCATCGGCCAACGCAAAGGTGCGGTCCACATGTGGACGCAGGCGACCTTCGTCGACCAGCTCGCGCAGGGCCACGAGATCAATGGCGGTCTCCCGCGACACGAGGGCGAACAGCCGCGTGCCCACGAACGGCGACACGGCCATCGCCCGCAGGTTGCGCCCGTACCCTGCCGTCCAACGACCGCCCGTGTCACCACCGACGATCACCACCGTGCCCCGCTGCGTCGCGAGCCGCCGCAGGCGCCTGACCGATGCGTTCCCGGCGATGTCGATCACGACGTCCCACCGGAGATCCGCAGGAGCGGCCGCCAGTTCGCCTCGGTCGTGTGCGAGCACGTGCGTCGCCCCGAGCGACCGCATCAGGTCGGCCTTTGCACTGCGGCACACAGCCGTCACCTCGGCACCTCGTGCGACGGCGATCTGAACCGCATAGTGGCCGACACCGCCGGACGCGCCGATGATCAACACCCGTTGGCCGGGCTGCACCTCACCCTTGCGGACCGCCTGCAGCGCGGTCAGGCCCGACACGGGCAGCGCCGCGCACCGTACGGCATCGATGTCGGTTGGCGCGATCGCGAGCTTGTCAGCACGGGCGATGGCGTACTCCGCCAGCGAACCCTGTGCGATGCCGAACACCTCGTCGCCCGCAGCGAATCCGGTGACGTGCGTGCCGACGGCCTCGACGACGCCCGCCACGTCGAGCCCAGGAACGACCCGTTTCGGGCGACGGAGCCCGAATGAAGGGCGCGCGATGTAGGGACTGCCATGGAGCACGTGCAGCGTGCCTTGATCGATCGCGGCGGCGCGGACCCGCACGAGCACGTCACCAGGTCCGGGCTCGGGCACGTGGAGTTCGGCCGATGAGAGGCAACTTGGCGTGCCGTACCGACGCTGGACGATGGCAGACATGGTGGGCGGGAACGGGGGAGACATGGCGGACCTCTCGACGTGCTTGCGCCGTACGGTAGACGCCGCTATCGATCGCCACCACCGAGATGGTGACGCGACGTCGAGGTCATGCGAACCGGAATCAGGCGGGGAACGCGCCCTGCATCCGTGCCGCGTTCAGCGTGTTCTCCATCAGGCACGCGATGGTCATCGGACCCGTGCCGCCCGGCATCGGCGTGAGCCAGCCGGCGATCTCCTTCACCGCGTCGAAGTCGACGTCGCCGACCAGTCCGGCCTCGGTGCGGCTGATACCGACGTCGATCACGGCCGCGCCCGGCTTCACGTGGTCGGCGGTGATCATTCGGGCCTGTCCTGCACAGGCGACGATGATGTCAGCCGAGCGACAGATGTCGATCATGTCGGCGGCCGGTGTGCGCGAGTGGGCGAGCGTCACCGTCGCATCGCATCCCTTGCGGCCGAGGAGCAGCACCTGAGGCAGGCCCGTGAGCGTCGAACGACCGACGACGACGGCCCGCTTGCCTGACGTCGGCACCTGATAGCGCTCGAGCAGACGCATCACCCCGAGGGGCGTGCAGCCGACATGGCCTGTCTGACCACGGACGAGACGACCCATCGAACGCTCCGTGAGGCCGTCGACGTCCTTCTCGAACGGGATCTGCTCGAGCACCTGCTCCATGTCGAGGCCGTCAGGCAGTGGGAACTGGCACAGGATGCCGTGCACGCTCGGATCCGCCGCGAGTGCAGCGATCGTGTCGTCCACCTGGGCCTGGCTCGCCGCGGCCGGCAAGTCGGTGTGGCGCGACACGATGCCGGCCTGACCCGCCTTCTTCTGCTTGGAGTTGATGTACGAGCGACTGGGCTTGTCGTCACCGACGAGCACGGTGGCCAAGCAGACGTGCGGATTGCCTGCGGCGTCGATCGTGGCGCGGATCTCGTCGAGGATCTGCTCGCGGACCGCGATGCCGTCGATGACGACGGCGCTCACGACAGGCCAACGATCTCGCCGTTGTCGTCGAAGTCGATGATGGATGCGGCAGGGGCCGAACCGAGGCCGGGCATCGTCGTCATGTCACCACAGATCGGGTAGATGAAGCCGGCGCCAACGCTGGCGCGCGCCTCGCGCACGTTCAGGGTGTGGCCTGTGGGCGCGCCCTTCAGGGAGGGGTCGCCCGAGATCGACAGGTGGGTCTTCGCAATGCAGACCGGCAGGTTGCCGAAGCCGTTCTTCTCGTAGCGGGCGAGTTGGGTGTTCGCAGCAGCGGTGTACGTGACGTTGGCGGCCCCGTAGATCTTGGTCGCGACGGCCTCGATCTTCTGCTTGAGGGTCATCTCGCTCTCGTAGCAGTACTGGAACGTGCTCGGCTCGTCACATGCCTCCACGACGGCCTGTGCGAGGTCGGTGGCGCCCCGGCCACCGTCGGAGAAGTGCGTGCAGACGGCCACGCGGGCACCCACCGATTCGGCGATCTCGCGAATGGCCTGGTGCTCGGACGCGAAGTCACCGGGGAACGCATTGATCGCGACGACGGGGGAGACCCCGTGCACCTTCACGTTCTCGATCTGCTTGATGAGGTTCGCAGCACCGGCGCGCACGTCGTCGGGGTTCTCGGCGAGCAGCTCGGGCGGCAACGGCTTGCCGGCCACGATCTTGAACTTCCCGCTGTGCGCCTTGAGCGCACGCACGGTCGCGACCAGGACCGCAGCGTCCGGCACCATGCCGGAGTTGCGGCACTTGATGTTGAAGAAGCGCTCGGCGCCCATGTCGGCACCGAAGCCGGCCTCGGTGATGAGGTAGTCGCCCCCGCGGATGCCGATGAGGTCGCCGACGATCGAGCTGTTGCCGTGGGCGATGTTGCCGAACGGTCCTGCGTGCACGATCACCGGGGTGTTCTCCAGCGTCTGGAGGAGGTTGGGCTTGAGCGCCTCCTTCATGATGACGGCCATCGAGCCGGCACCCTTCAACTGCTCTGCCGTGACGGGCTCGCCTGCCGGCGTGTACCCGACAACGATGCGGCCGAGGCGGGCGCGCATGTCCTCGACCGACGTCGACAGGGCGAGGATCGCCATCACCTCGGACGCAGCGGTGATGTCGAAGCCGGTCTGGCGGGGGATGCCGTCCATCTTCGATCCGAGGCCGACGATGATGTTGCGCAGCGCTCGGTCGTTCACGTCGAGCACGCGGCGCCACGTGATGTTGTGCAGGTCGAGCCCGAGATCGTTGCCCTGGTGGAGGTGGTTGTCCACCATCGCCGACAGCAGGTTGTGGGCCGCGGTGACGGCATGGAAGTCGCCGGTGAGGTGGAGGTTCAGCAACTCCATCGGGATCACCTGGCTGTAGCCGCCGCCGGCCGCACCACCCTTGATGCCGAACGTCGGACCCATGCTCGGCTGACGAAGGCTGATCACAGCCTTCTTGCCGATGTGCTTCATCGCCTGTCCCAACCCGACCGTGGTGGTGGTCTTGCCCTCGCCGAGCGGGGTGGGCGTGATCGCGGTGACGACCACGTACTTGGCCTTCGGCCGGTCGCTCAGCTCGTCGATCGCCTCCAGACGGATCTTGGCGAGCTCGTCGCCGTGCTGCTCCAGCAGGTGGGGACCGATCCCCATCTGTGCGGCGATGTCCGCGAGCGGTGCCGGCTTGCCGGCGCGGGCGATCTCCAGATCGGATGGAAAGGACACGATGACCCCCTGAGAGACATGGCGTTCCCTCTCCAGCGAGGGAACCGTCGTGCCGAGAATAGCGCAGGGTTCCGCCAGGTGGAACAATCCCACGATACGGAACGACGCTGACGTCGGGTCAAGGTCAGGTCAGGTCAGGTCAGGTCAGGTCAAAGATCCTTGCAGAGACGCAGTGCGTCGTAGATGGCCGCGTGGATGTTTCGACCTGCAACCGCATCGCCGATCCGGAAGAGGCGGTAGCGCCCGTCGGCGTTGCGGATCACGGTTTGGGATCGTCCGCCGAGCAGCGCCTCGTGGTCGATCTCGCCACCGTTGGACGAGGCGGACACGAGCTCGTGGTACAGCTCGTCGTTCGCGAGCACTCCGTGGTCGACCACCACGGCATCCACCGTGCGGGTGGAGCGATGCGAGCTGTGATCGCTGCCGATCTCCACCTCGAGCCGACCGTCCACCTTGCGCACCGCGCGGACGCGCTGGTTCAACGTGATGCGCGTCTCGGTCTCGTTGAACGCCCTCGCGTACGGCACCAGGTTCATCCCACCCACGTCGACGCCGACGGTTCGTTCTGGGGTGACGATCTCGAGGCGTGCACCGGATCGGGCGATCATCTCGCCGGTCGTCATCGCCGAGTGCGTGCCGTCATCGTCATAGAGGATCACGTCGCCCTGCAGACGGACGTCGCCGCCCACCACGTCCCATGCCTCCACCACCAGGTCGTCGCCCACCTCGAGCTCGGGGTGTTGCGGGAGACCACCTGTGGCGATGATGACGACATCGGGGGAGAGGGCCTGGATCGCGCTTGCGTCCGCGTAGGTGTCGTAGTGCACCGTCACGCCGAGCCGCGCCAGTTCGGCGACGCGCCACTCGATGATGCCGAGCAGGTCCTTGCGTCGAGGGTTGCGCGCTGCGAGACGCACTTGGCCTCCGGCCCACGGCATCGCCTCGATCACGGTCACCACGTGCCCGCGCTCGGCGCACACGCGGGCCGCTTCCAACCCACCGGGTCCAGCGCCGACCACGATCACCTGATGCGACACCACGGCCGGTTCGATCACGTGCGGCATCGTCAGCTCTCGGCCGGTCGCGGCGTTGTGGATGCACAGCGCCTCGCCCGCCTGGTAGATCCGGTCGAGGCAGTAGGTGGCGCCCACGCACGGACGGATGGTGTGCTCGACTCCCAGCTGGATCTTGCGGACGATCTGTGGATCGGCCATGTGGGCACGGGTCATGCCCACCATGTCCACCTTGCCCTCACGCACGGCGTGGCGTGCAGTCGCGACATCGTCGATCTTGGCGGCGTGGAACACCGCGATGCCTGTCTCGGCACGAACCATGCCGGCGAAGTCGAGGTGCGGCGCCGACGCCATCCCGTGGATCGGGATCACCTCGCTCAGCACGGCGTCGTTGACGATGTTGCCGCGGATGACGTTGACGACGTCGATGAGGCGTTCACCTGCAAGCCGCCGAAGGATGGTGAGACCCATCGGGGTGTCGATGCCGTCCTCGAGCCGCTCGTCGACAGCCATCCGGATCGACACGACGAACTCGGTGCCGACGCGCCGCCGGACAGCGTGGAGCACCGCCATCGGGAACCTCATCCGGTTCTCGAACGATCCGCCGTAGGCGTCGGTGCGCCGGTTCGTGGACGGCGACCAGAACTGGTCGAACAGGTGACCGTAGGCCTCGATCTCGATGCCGTCCATGCCGCCGGCCTGCATGCGTTCGGCTGCGTCGGCGTATTGGTCGACGATTCGGTCGATGTCCCAGTCCTCGGCCGGCTTCGGGTGCGAGCGGTGTGCTGGCTCGCGGATCGCTGACGGAGCGATGACCGGCAGCCAGTCGTCCTGACCCCAGCCGGTACGCCGCCCCAGATGGCTGATCTGGATCATCGCCGCCGCGCCGTGTTCGTGGATCTCGTCGGTCATCGCGCGGATCCACGGCACGATGTCGTCGCTGTAGGCGTGCAGGTTGCCGAACGCCGGGGGGCTGTCGGGGGAGACGACCGCGGTGCCGGCGGTCATCGTCAGCGCGAGGCCACCCTTGGCCTTTTCGACGTGGTAGGCGCGGTACCGATCCTTCGGCATCCCGTCCTCGGAGTACGCCGGCTCGTGCGAGGTGGACATCACCCGGTTGCGCAGCGTCAGGTGCTTCAGCTGGAACGGTTGCAGCAGGGGGTCGTCGCTCATGGTTCGCGGTCCGTTCAGTACCACTGGTCGGGCACGGCCGCCTTCCGGCGGGCGACGAACTCCAGCAATGCAGCGTCGACAGCGTCGTCCATCGCCGGGGCCTCGTACGAGGCGAGCACGTCTTGATACATCTGCGCTGCCCGGAACTCGGTGTCACGCGAGCCGGCGTCGCGCCACTGCTCGAAGCTCGAGTTGTCGCTCAACGACGGGTCGTAGAAGGCGGTTTCGTAGTGGCGAAGCGTGTGTTGCGAGCCGAAGAAGTGCTTCCCCGGGCCGACCTCGGCGAAGCCGTCGAGGGCGAACTGATCGAAGCTGAGGTCGACCCCCTTGAGATAGGTGTGGGCAGCGCCGCAGAGATCGAGATCCATCATGAACTTCTCATAGCCCATCGCGAGTCCACCCTCGAGCCATCCAGCCGAATGGAGGATGAAGTTCGCACCACACAGCAATGCAGCCATCATCGACACTGCGGACTCCTGCATCGCCTGGCCGTCCGGCACCTTCGACGACGTGAAGGCACCCGAGCACCGCAGTGGCAGCCCGACGCGACGGGCGAGCTGGCCGACGAGGAGCGAACCGAGCGCTGGTTCAGGAGTACCGAACGTGGGACTGCCGCTCCGGAGCGCCATCGACGACAAGAAGTTGCCGTAGATGACCGGTGAGCCAGGGCGGACCAGCTGGCCCAGCGCAACACCCACGAGCGTCTCCACGTGTGCTTGAGCGACTGCGCCGGCGGTGGTGACCGGCCCCATCGCACCTCCGAGGATGAACGGCACCACCACGGGGGCCTGGTTCGCCCGCGCGTAGGTCTTCAGCGCACCGGTCATCGTGGCGTCCCACACGAGGGGGGAGTTGACGTTGACGTTGCCGAGGATGACGCAGTTCTGGTCGACCACATCCGCACCGAACACGATGCGTGCCATCTCGATCGAGTCGGCGGCGCGTTCGGGCGCGGTGACCGACCCCATGAACGCCTTGTCGCTGAAGCGCAGGTGGCTGTACACCATGTCGAGGTGGCGCTTGTTCACGGGCACGTCGGTGGGTTCGCACACCGTTCCACCGGAGTGGTGCAGCCATGGAGTGGCGTAGGCGAGCTTCACGAAGTTCTGGAAGTCCTCGAGCGTTGCGTAGCGGCGGCCTCCCGCCAGGTCGCGGACGAACGGGGAGCCGTACGTCGGTGCGAGCACCACGTTGTTGCCGCCGATCTGAACCGACTTGTCGGGATTGCGCGCGAGCTGGGTGAACTCACGCGGCGCAGTCGCGCACAGTGCGCGGACATGGCCGGGATCGAAGTGGACCGTGATGCCGTCGACCGTGGCTCCAGCGTCACGGAACAGCTGGAGCGCCTCTGCGTCATCGCGGATCTCGACGCCGACCTCTTTCAGGAGCTCGTCGCCTTTGGCCTCGATCAGCTCGAGCCCCTCTTCGCCGAGCAGGTCGTAGGTCGGGATCTCCCGACGGATGAACGCGGGAGCGGTGGGCCTCGACCCGGCTCCGGTGCGAGCGGCCACGCGGGCGGCGCGCCCGCCACCCCTGCTGCGGGCGACGGACGGTTCGACATCGGTCATGGCACGACCTCCCGGGCGGGGCCCAATGACCACGTTCCCGGTACGAACGTACCATGTATCACCGAACCGTCGTCACGCTGCGGTTCCTTGAACGTTCGTACCACCAATCGTGTTTCGAGACAGCCCTGACCTTGACCCCGCGCAGTTGCCTGGGTATGGTTCGCCGGCGCGGCGGAAGCACCGCTGGCTGCTCACTTCGGGGGAAGTATGGATCACTCATCACTGGATCGGGCTCGACAGAGCGTCGGACGACTCGAGAACGAGTTGATCGATGGATACGTGGCAGGCGCAGTTTCGCGCCGAGCATTCCTGGTACGAGGCTCGGTGCTCGGGCTGAGCGTCGCAGCGATGGGCGGCATCCTCGCCGCTTGTGGCGACGACGAAGACGAAGCCGACACGAGTA
Organism: uncultured Acidimicrobiaceae bacterium; assembly: GCA_963791635.1. Taxonomy (GTDB): domain Bacteria; phylum Actinomycetota; class Acidimicrobiia; order Acidimicrobiales; family Ilumatobacteraceae; genus VFMC01. The sequence goes on along the minus strand of CAWBTC010000005.1, from coordinate 902,694 downwards.
CCGACGGCACCAGGCGCCCGGCGCCACCGAAGGCGGCTCCGATACCACCGCAGCCGCGGCTCCGGCTGGCGCGATCAAGCAGGGCGGCACGATCCGCATCGCAAGCCAGAAGCCTGGCAGCCCGCTCGACCCGGTCGCGATGGACAACCTCGGCAGCTACACGCCGGTCGTCACCGCATTCGAATACCTGTGCGGCAAGGGCGAGGGCGCAGCCCTCGACCCGATGCTCGCCGAGTCGCTGGACGCCGAACGACGACGGCAGCGTGTGGACGTTCAAGCTGCGCGCCGGCGTCACCTGGCACGATGGCAAGCCGTTCACCTCGGCCGACGTCGTCGCCACCCTCGATCGTCTCGCTCCAGGCAACCTGCAGGCATACATCGTCGAAGGCGCCGCGAAGGCCACCGACGACCTCACGGTCGACGTCACCCTCAACGCTCCCGACGGCCAGTTCCCGTACCAGGTGTCGTTGTACAACCCGCAGTCGGTGATCACGCCTGTCGACTACGTGGCCGGCTCCACCCTCGACGCCAAGCCGAACGGCACCGGTGCGTTCAAGCTCGACAGCTTCGACGTCGCCACCGGCTGCACGTTCGTGCGCAACGATGCATGGTGGGGTGGTACGCCGTTCCTCGACAAGGTCGAGTTCATCTTCTCCGACGACCTCGACACCCAGATCACCGGTGTGCTCGGCGGCCAGGCCGACGCGATCGTGCAGTTCAGCGTCGTCGGTGGCGACGCACTGTTGAACAGCGACGAAGTGACCGTCGAGTCGATCCGTGGCGCGGCCCACCGCCAGCTGTGGATGAACGTCCGTGAGGGAACGTTCACCGATCCGAAGGTCCGCGAGGCCGTGGCGCTCGGCATCAACCGCCAAGAGCTCATCGACGTCGTGCTGAAGGGCCGCGGCGACCTCGGCAACGACCACCCCATCGCACCGGTGTACGAGTTCTTCGATGCAGCGCAGCCACAGCGCGAGCGCGATGTCGACAAGGCCAAGGCGCTGCTCGAAGAGGCCGGCAAGGCCGGTCTGGCCATCACGCTGCACGTGCCCAAGCTGCAGGAGATCCCGCAGCTGGCCGAGCTGATCCAGACCCAGCTCAAGGACATCGGCATGGACATCACCCTCAACGTCGAGAGCACCGACACGTTCTACGACCGCTGGTGCAAGGTGTACGACAGCACCAACGAGCCGGCCGGCTGCGACGGTGGCGAAGAGTTCGGCATCGTCGACTACGGCAACCGTGGCACGCCCGACGTGTACCTGGTGAAGGCCTACGCAACGGGTGAGTGGAACTCGGCTCACTACAACTCGCCCGAGTTCAACGACGCGGTCGCGGCCTACCAGGCAACGCTCGACCTTCCAGCCCGCAAGGAAGCGATCAAGAAGGTGCAGGAGATCGCCAACGCCGACATCCCGTACGTGATCCCGTACTTCTACAACTCGCTCACCGCGTACAAGAAGAACGTGGCGGGCATCGTCGCCTCCGGCCTCGGTCACTACTACCTCGGAGCCGCCGGCTTCACCGAGTAGTCGGTACCGGTACAAGACGTCCAAAACGATTGCACTGTGGCGCTGCCCGGTCCCGGGTGGCGCCACAGTGCTTTCGATACAACTGCAATCTGTTTCCTCTGGGGGGGTTTCGGCATGCGAAGGTTCATTGCCCAACGGGTGGCGTCGATCGTCGTCACGCTGTGGCTGCTCGCGACGATCGTGTTCATGCTCGTCAACGTGCTGCCCGGCGACATCGGCCGCAAGGTGCTCGGGCCGTTCGCACCACAGGTGGAAGTCGACGCGTACAACGCTCGGCTCGGCACCGACAAGCCGATGCTCGAGCAGTACTTCAAGTCGATCAAGAGCATCTTCACCCTCGACTTCGGCCAGTCGTACCAGAGCGGTCAGGACGTCACCGGGATCATCCTGCCGGCGCTCGGTCGGTCGGGGAAGCTCGCCCTCCTGGCGTTCCTGATCACCATCCCGATCTCGATTGCCGCCGGCATCTACGCCGCTCGGCGCCAGGACAAGCTCGCCGATCGGGTGATCGTCAACGCCGGATTGGCAACGTCGTCGATCCCCGAGTTCGTCACGGCGGCATTGCTGCTCGCCGCATTCGCGGTGCACTGGAAGATCGGCAAGGCCTTCGCCAACCCGCCCGAAGGTACCAGCTTGTTCGGCCAGCTCCAGTACCTGTTGTTGCCCGCCTTGGCAATGGTGGTGGCGTACTTCGGTTACATCGCGAGAATGACTCGGGCCGGCGTGATCTCGGCGTTGATGTCGGACTACACACGAACAGCGACCATGAAGGGCATGTCGAGCAGTCAGGTGATGCGCCGCCACGTGCTGCGCAACGCCCTGGCACCCACGATCACAGTGATCAGCGTGCAGATCGGGTACCTGATCGGCGGCATCATCGGTGTCGAGAAGGTGTTCAACTACGCCGGGCTCGGTTCCACCATGCTCGGCGCTGTGGGCAAGAAGGACATCCCGCTGCTGCAGGGCGCCGTGTTGCTGGTCGGCATCGTCTACATGGTCTCGACGTTGCTCGCCGATCTGTTGATCGCCTACCTCAATCCTCGAGTACGACTGGAGACGGCGAGATGATCGAACACACCCCTGGCGCGCAACCGCCGGTCAATCCTGCGCCCGACGGCGACATCTCGGTGGCAGGAGCGATGGCGGCTGTCGCCCCACCGCCGAGCGAGCGCAAGCAGGCCCGCCGTGAGAACTGGCGCCTCATCCGTCGAAAGCCGGCATTCATCATCGGCGTGTTCATCGTCTTGGTGTGGGTGGTGTGTGCTGTCTTCGGCAATGCGATCACGCCGCACCATCCCCTCGACTTCCGAGCCGGCACCAACCTTTCACCGCGGTGGAGCTTCCCGTTCGGAACCGACGAAACCGGCCGCGACGTCCTCTCCCGGGTGATGGCTGGTGCCCGAGACGTGCTCAAGATCGCACCGCTCGCGGCACTGCTCGGGGTGATCCTCGGCGTGGTCCTCGGGCTGTTCATGGGCTACCTCGGCGGTTGGTTCGACATGGTCGCCAGCCGCATCGTCGAGTCGTTCCTCGCGCTGCCGGTGGTGCTCATCGCCCTCCTGGCGATCACCACCCTCGGCAACTCGGCGTGGGTCGTGATCGGCGTAGTGGCCACGCTGTTCACCCCGGTGGTCGCTCGAACGGTGCGCGCTGCGGTGCTCGCCGAACGCGACCTCGACTACGTCACATCCGCCAAGCTCCGCGGCGAGGCGACACCGTTCATCATGTTCCGTGAGATCCTGCCCAACGTGATGGGCCCGATCATCGTCGAGCTCACCGTGCGCATCGGCTACGCAGTCTTCACCGTTGCAACCCTGTCGTTCCTGGGCGCCGGTCCGCCGCCCCCATCTCCCGACTGGGGGGCACAGGTGAGCGACAACTACAACGCGATCGTCGCCGGCTTCTGGTGGACGACGTTCTTCCCCGCCGTGGCGATCGCCAGCCTGGTGATCGCCGTCAACCTGATCGCCGATTCGGTTCAATCAGTGGTGGAGGCATCATGACCACCGTGCCAACCTCGAGCGAGACAAGCACCGCGACTGCGGAAGTGCCCGCCCTGGCTGTCGACGACCTGCACGTCGTCTACACCGTGCGTGGCATCGATCGCGCCGTGTTGCGCGGGGTCAGCTTCACCGTCGCTCCAGGGGAGGCGTTCGGTCTCGTCGGGGAGTCGGGTTGTGGCAAGTCGACCACTGCCTACGCAGCGCTGCGCTACCTCCCGCGAAACGGCAAGATCATCAGTGGCTCGGTGAAGGTCGCTGGGCGTGACGTCACCACGATGAGCACGAGCGAGCTCCAGGAGTTCCGCGCCCGCGAAGCGTCGATGGTCTATCAAGACCCGGCGCAGGCGATGAACCCCACCCTCCGCGTCGGCAAGCAGGTCATCGAGAGCTTCACTTTGCTCGGCCAGTCGAAGCAGGAGGCGGAGAAGTCCGCCCTCGAAGCGCTGCGCAGGGTCCGCATCGCCGATCCGAGCCGCGTGATGGATCGCTATCCGTTCCAGCTCTCTGGTGGCATGCAGCAACGAGTGGTGATCGCGATGGCGCTCGCGTGCAACCCGAAACTGCTCGTGCTCGACGAGCCGACCACCGGTCTCGACGCAACGGTGGAGGCCGAGGTGCTCGATCTCGTGCGTGTGCTTCGCCAGGAGAGCGACGCCGCCGTGCTGATGATCGCCCACAACCTCGGCATCATCCGCGCGCTGTGCGACCGGGTGGGCGTGATGTACGCAGGCAAGATCGTCGAAGAGGGCCCGAGTGCTCAGGTGTTCGACGACCCGCAGCACCCGTACACGGTTGGGCTGTTGCGCTCCCTGCCCCGCCATGGTGTGCGCAAGACCGAACGCGCGCTTGCCACCATCCCTGGCATCCTGCCGCTCATCGGTAGCGATCTGCCCACCTGCGTCTTCCTCGACCGGTGCCCGATCGCTGATGAGACCTGCCAGACCACCGTGCCGCCCGTCGTGCCAGTCGGCATCAACGGCGATCGCTACACCAGGTGCCATCATCCCGACCGCATCGCCGAGGTGGAGGAGGTCAAACCCGGCGTCGACATCACGGTGCTGGCCCCATCCGACGAACATCCAGATGTACTCGAGCTCAGTCACGTGTCGAAGACCTTCCGCCAGCGCAATCACTCAGTCCCCGCATTGGTCGATGTCGAGCTCGGCCTGGCCGAGGGCGAGACGCTCGGCATCGTCGGTGAGTCGGGCTCCGGCAAGTCGACGCTCGCGAAGACGATGCTGGGCATCGAATCGGCCGATACCGGTGGTGTCGTGTCGCTGGCGGGCAAGGCGGTGGCGTCGGCGACGGGCGGGCGTTCGGCCGAGGACAAGCGGTCGATGCAGATGGTCTTCCAGAACCCCGACTCGGCACTCAACCGTGCATGGTCGGTGCGGCGGATCCTGATGCGCAGCGTCGAGAAGCTCACCGGCATCAAGGGCGAGGAGGCGAACAAGCGAGTCGAGGCACTCGCCGCGAACCTCCGGTTGACGCCGCGGCACCTCGATCTCAAGCCCCGTCAGCTCTCGGGTGGACTCAAGCAACGCGTCGCGATCGCGCGTGCCTTCGCCGGCGACCCGCGCATCGTGGTCTGCGACGAGCCCACCTCCGCGCTCGACGTGTCGGTGCAGGCCGCGATCTTGAACCTGCTCGCCGACCTGCAGAGTGAGCAGAAGACGAGCTACGTGTTCATCACCCACGACATGGGCGTGGTGCGGTACCTGGCGGACCGGATCGCGGTGATGTACCTCGGCCGCATCCAAGAGGTTGGGCCCACCGACGACGTGTTCCACGGACCGAACCACCCGTACACCGAGGCATTGCTGTCGGCGATTCCGAGCGTGGACGGCGAGGAGAAGGTGCGCATCCGTCTCGACGGCGAGATCCCGAGCCCGGCCAATCCGCCGTCCGGCTGCGTGTTCCACCCCCGGTGTCCGCGGGTGATCATGGGTGTGTGCGACGTGACCGAGCCGCCCTTGGCCGAGGTATCGCCGGGCCATTCGATGCGCTGCCACATCCCGGTCGAACAACTCATCGAGCTGCAGCGCAAACCGGCCTGAAACTGCTGTCCGGCTCGACGTCGAGCAGGCGTCTTCGAACCGGACGCCATTCGAGCCGGGCGCCATTCGAGCCGGGCACTACTCGACGAACCGGGCGCCTTTTGAACTGGGCGCTACTCGACGAAACGATCGATGTTGGTGTTGCGGGTGGCGGTGAGCCACCGGTGACACCCGGCATCGTGGAACCAACGCTCGGTCTGCACGCCGGCTGACATTCGTGAACATCCACACCTGGTCGAAGTCGCGCTCGAACGGATCGATGATCGTCGCCGGTGGCTCGGGGATCTCGCCACCGAAACGGAACTCTTCGACGGGTCGCGGGCCGCAGTTGGGGCAGGTGATGATCAGCATCAGCGGGTACCTGTCGATCCTTGGTCGGCCATCGTGTGGTCCGCTGCGAAACGGCTGAGGGCGAACGGTTCGATCAGCTCGGGCGTTCGTCCGGTGGCGATCAGCTCGGCCATCGCCTCGCCGCCCGCAGGGATCGCTTTGAAGCCCCAGGTGCCCCACCCGGTCGTGATGACGAACCCGTCGACACCGGTGAGGCCCATGATCGGGGAGAAGTCGGCCGACACGTCGCAGCGACCCGTCCACTGGCGCAGGATCTTCAGATCGCGCACGAATGGCAGCAGGTAGCTCATCTTGATCGCGTTCGCCTGCAGGAACTGGAACGACGACTGCAGCGAGTAGCTCGTCTCGCGGTCGTATTCGTGGCCGATCAGCATCTGGCCGCGAGCGGTCTGGCTGATGTAGCAGAGCAGCTCGGTGTCGGAGATGATCGGCCCGAAACCTTGCGCGTAGCCGTTGGTCACGAAGGCCTGCAACGGATGGGTGCGCACGGGCAGGCGCACACCGGCGTGGGCAGCGATCTGGCTCACGTTGCCGCCCACAGCGCTCATCACGACCCCTGCGGCGATGTCGCCCGTGGCCGTGCGCACACCGACCACGCGGTCGCCGTCGCGTGATCAGACCGGTGACCGGTGTGTTCTGCAGCACGTGCACGCCTCGCTGCATCGCGCCCTGGGCATAGGCCCACACCACCCGGTCGTGGCGGGCCGTCGATGCGGGGATGTGGTAGCTCGCACCGAGCACCGGGTAGCGACCGCCGCCGGAGAGGTCGAGCTGCGGACACAGCTCCTTGATCTCGGTGGGTGTGACGAGCACCGTCTCGGCACCGCATGCAGTGTTGAGCATCGCCCTCGCCCGTTCGTTGCGCATCGCCGACTCGGTGTGCGCCAACCAGAGCAGGCCCTTGGTGGCGTGCATGATCCAGCAGCCTGTCTCGTCCTCGAGCTTGGAGTACAGATCGAGGCTGTGCTGGTAGAACCGGATCGACTCGGGGATGCCGTAGTTGGCGCGGATGATCGTGGTGTTGCGACCCGAGTTGCCCGATCCGATGTAGTCGGCCTCGAGCACGGCAACGTTGGTGATGCCGTGCCGGGTGGCCAGGTAGTACGCGGTGGCGAGGCCGTGGCCACCACCACCGATGATCACGACGTCGTAGCTCGACTTGGGCTCGTGCCAGGTGAGCTCCAGCAGCGTCTCGACGAACTCGTTCATGCGCGCACCCCCGACTCGTGGAAGCCGGGGAGGTGGAACCGCTCGACCACCTCGTGGGCGAAGCCGCTCGACACGATCAGCAGAACACGGTCGTGATCGAACCACAGCTTCACCGGGAGGCCGGCCGCAAGCCCCTGGGCCAGCGCCGGACGGTTCGTCGGCAGCAGCCATTCGACGTGCCGTGCGACCAGCCTGTCGAACTCGGCATACGAGAGCCCCCAGCCGACGAAGGCAGTCTCGCGCTCGATGATCGCATGCTCGTCGGGTATCTCGACAGCGACGGCACCGATGGCGAACACCTCGTCGTGCGCGATGTGGAGCACCACGACATCGCCCTCGTAGTAGGCGTGCTCCAGTGCTGCGGGCGTCGCGACGACGCGCAGGCCGTCGAGGCGTTCAGGCGCGTGCACGTGCACCCTCCGGATCGTAGAACGGGGTGTGGGTCACCGTGGCCGTTCGTCCGTCGATCGTGACGGTGTCGGCCCACGGGGAGTGCTTCTGCCAACCCAGCATCACGGCCTTGCCGATGATCGGCGAGGTGAACGTCGACGCCACGTGGCCGACGATGCGGTCACCGACGTAGATCGGCGCGCCCTCAGTGGGAGCGGCGCCGTCCATGGTGAAGCCGAACAGACGTCGGTGGTCGGGCAGATCGGTGGTACGGGCAAGGGCGGTGCGGCCGACGAAGTCGGGCTTGTCCATCTTCACCGCCCAGTCCATGTTCAACCGCCGCGGTGTTGAATCGAGCTCGGTGTCCATGCCCACGATCACGTGACCCTTCTCGAGGCGGAGCGCGAACAGTGCCTGCAGGCCGTGAGGCGTGATGTTCATGTCGCGGCCGGCCTCCATCAGCGCTCGCCACAGCTCGACCGAGTGCGCGACCGGGTGGTGCAGCTCGAAGCTGGCCTCACCGGTGAACGACAGGCGCATGATGTGGCAGTCGATGCCGGCGACGGTCGGCGTGGCGGTGCTGGAGGAACTTCGGTGGCTCCGGCGACCCCCATCCGCTGCAGCAGTGGCCCGGCGAGCGGGCCGGTGACGTTGATCGCACCATGGGAGATCGTGCGGTCCATGATCCTGCACGTCGAGGCCCCAGGTGTCGATCCAGTCGCGCACCCACGCCTCGGCGAACGCTGCGCCGCCAGAGGTGAACGTGAGCACGAACCGATCGATCCCGTTCTCAGTGGGCTCCCGACACACCATGCCGTCGTCGATGAGGTGGCCGCGCTCGTTGAGCAGCAGCACGTACCGGCTGCGACCGGGACGGATGTCGGCGATCGTGGTGGGGTAGAGGCGTTCGAGCGCCTCGACCACGTCGGGTCCGGTGACGATCATCTTGCCGAGCGTCGACACGTCGCCGAGCGACACGCCTTCGCGGACCGCCCAGTACTCGCGCATGAAGTCGCCGTAGTTCCACGGACGCCACCAACCGCCGAAGCGGTCCATCTGTGCGCCGAGCTTCAGGTGCTCGTCGTGCAGGGCGCTCCGGCGGAACGGATCGAGGAACACGTCGGCCGCCGCCTCGGCGATGGTGAGTTGCCGCGAGGCCGGGCGGCCGGTGAACGGCGCTGCCTCCACGCCCTGTCGGTCGCTGACGAACGAGCGGAGGTGCGGCATGCACACCCCGCCCTGGCACGTGCCGGTGCCGCACAGCGCGGCGCGCTTCACGAGCTCGAGGTGCTGGAAGCCCTTGTCCCACACCATCTGCAGGTCGCCGACGGTGATCTTCGAGCACGGGCAGACGAAGCCGTCGGTCGGTGCCGGCGGGAGGTCGAACGCTGCGCCGCCGGACCGACGACGCGGACGTTGGGATCGCTCACCATCCGGGCGAGCAGGTCGCGCGGCGCCTTCGTTCGACTGGTGACGACCGCGGTGTCACATGCCTCGGTGCGACCGTCGATGAACACGACATGAGTGACCTTGCCGTCGCTGCCCTCGAAGCGCGCCAGCTCGGTCGATGTCGACGGTGACCGTGGTGCCGAGATCGACGCCGCGCTCGATGAGTTGAGCTGCCGCACCGGCGAGGACGATGCCGCGCAGCATGTTGCCCTCGCACACCGGGTGGATCTCGGCAGCACCAGTGGCGATCACCACCTCGTGTGCGTGCACGTGGAGCATGTGCTGAGGAGTACGCACCACGACGAGCGGTCCTGGATAGACACCGACGACGTCGTCGCCGTTTCCGGAGTCGAGTACGAGCACTTCGCGGCCTGCGGCACGCAACCGCTCGGCTTCGGCAGTGCCCGAGTCGCCGGCACCGATCACGGTGACATCGACGTGACGGCGACGTACCTGCACGTCGACGTGCACCGGCGACTGCACGGGGTTCTTCGGCGGGTCGAGTTGTAGTGGCGGACCACCGACAGCAGGGTGCCGCCGCACGCGTTGTCCTGGCCGAGCCGGGGTGAGGCACGTGCGGGTGAAGGGCACGCCGTCGACATCGGCCGAGCAACTGCCACAGTCGCCGGTGAGGCACAGGGCGCCTCCGTGCTGCGGGTGTTGTCCCGACCGAACCACCGCTACGGCCACCGAATCGCCATCGACGTAGTCGATCGGCTGGTCATCGAGCGCGAAACGCATAGTGGGCGAACACTAACCCAGCCAGCAAACCATTCCCCGCACGATCGTCCCGCGAATCCCGCGACGGAATCCGACTCCTTCAACAACGTTCTGGTCGCGACTTCCGGCGCAACCCGCAACGATTCGCGACCAGAACCCTGCACGGCGAACGCGCCAATCCCCGCACGATCGTCCCTGCGAATCCCGCGACGGAATCCGACTCTCTCCAACGACGTTCTGGTCGCGACTTCCTGCGCAACCCGCAACGATTCGCGACCAGAACCCAGCGCAGGCGAACGAGTCCTGCTGGCTGCAGCGATCTGGTCGCGAGTCGTTGCGGTTGTTGCGGCAACTCGCGACCAGAACATCGAGGGACGAGGCAGGGGAGTATGGTCGATCAGGTGCTGGGGAGGCTTCGACAGCGGCAGGAATGGCGGTTCTTCCGGGCGTTGCACCGGGCGGCGCCGGGCTGGGCGACCGCCTGGTGGACTTTGGTCGTGCTGCGCGGCGTCGTGCCAGCGGGCGTGTCGGTGGCGTTCGGCTGGTTGGTGGACGCCGTGGATCGCGACACGTCTCTCGTCGGTCCGTTGGCGCTCACCGGCGTGATGTTCACCCTGTCGATGGTCCTCCACCCGCTCCATCAACTGGTGAGCGCCAACCTCGGGAGCCGCATGGCCGACCATCTCTACGAACGGCTGATGACTGCGTGCGTGGAGCAGCCGGGACTCGGCCACCTCGAGCGTGCCGACCTTGCCGCCGATCTGGCCATGGCTCGCGATTTCGATCTCGGCATGATGGGACCGCCACTGTCGATCTCGATGGACTTCGTCGCCAACGGTTTGATGCAACTGGTGATCGGCGTTGCCGCGAGCACGCTGTTGTTCGGCTTTGCCTGGTGGGCGCCATTCGTCCTGCTCTTCGCGTGGGGGTCAACTCACTGGCTGCTGCGCGAAAGCGGCGTCTGGAAGGACCGCAACACCGACGAGGTGCGCAACGCCCAACGCCACGCCGACTACGCCTACCGCCTGGCCGTCGATGCTGCGCCGGGCAAGGAGCTCCGCCTTTTCGGCCTGGCCGGCTGGGTGATCGATCGCTTCGTCACCACTCGCACCCGGCTGTACGACCTGCAGTTCCAGGCCACTCGTCTCCGGGAGAAGTCCGTCGCCGCCTGTCTTGCGATCGTGATCGCCGGCAATGTGTTCGTGTTCTGGATGATCGCCCGGGCTTCGATCGACGGTGAGCTCTCCACTGCGCCGCGTGGTGGTGTTCGTGCAGGCGGCGATCGGCGTCGCCGCGTTGGCCTTCGGTGGGCTGAACTGGGCGCTCGACGGTGCCTCCGCGCCCGTCGCCGCGCTCGAGCGGCTCGAGGCCGCGGTCGGCGCGGCCGGTGCTCTCCGGCCTGGCCGAGGTGCCGATCGGCGTCCGGGCGCAGCCGAGCTCCGGTTCAGGGACGTGTCGTTCGCCTACGCAGAGGGCAGGGCCGTGCTCGACGGCTTCGACCTCTCGATCCCCGCAGGGTCGTCGATCGCGATCGTCGGCGTCAACGGTGCCGGGAAGACCACGCTCGCGAAGCTGCTGTGCCGCCTCTACGACCCCACCTCGGGAGTGATCGAGGTGGACGGCGTTCCGCTCACCGACTTCGATCCGCGAGCGTGGCGGCGACATGTCACTGCGGTCTTCCAGGACTTCGTCCGCTTCGAGATGTCGCTGAGGGTGAACGTGGCGCCGGGTGGCGCACCTGACGACATGATCCGAGCCGCTCTGGCGGAGGCCGGTGCGAGCGATCTGGCCGATGGTGACCTCGACACGATCCTGTCGAAGGGCTACCCAGGCGGCACCGACCTCTCAGGCGGCCAATGGCAGCGCATCGCACTCGCCCGCGCCTTGTGCGCCGTGAAAGCCGGAGCAGGCGTGCTCTTGCTCGACGAGCCCACGGCGCAACTCGATGTTCGTGGCGAAGCGGAGATCTTCGAGCGTGTCCTCGCCGCAGCGCGGCAGACGACGACCGTGCTGATCTCACATCGGTTCTCCACAGTGCGCCGTGCCGACCGGATCTGCGTGATGGAAGCCGGCAGCGTGGTGGAACTCGGGAGTCACGACGAGCTGATGGCGCTCGGTGGGCGCTACCGGGCGATGTTCGATCTGCAGGCATCGCGCTTCGCGCTCGACACCTCGGAGCCGGAGTACGACGATGACGGTCGGGAGGTGATCCGTGAGCGGCTCTGAGCATCGCCCCGACGACGACCTTCCCAAAGCGTTCCACTCCCTGTGGCGAACCTTCCAACTGGGTCTGCGGGCCGAGCCGCGGTTGCTGCTGCTGTCGCTCGGCCTCGCCCTGCTGATGATGTTGCCTGACGCACTGCTCGCGCTGTGGCTCAGCCTGCTGGTGGGCGGCATCGTCGACGGCAAGGACACCAGAGTCACGATCGCTGCTGTCGGACTCGCGATCAGCTCGACGGCCACGTGGTATCTGGGTGTGCTGTCACAGCGCGTGCAGCGGCGCTTTCGCGATCGCATCGCAATCGCGCTGGAGTCGCACGTCGCGCGGCTGCAGGCATCGGTACCGACGATCGAGCACCACGAGCGTCCCGAGCATCTCGATCGCCTCGCGATGTTGCGCGACCAGGTGTTCGCGCTCGACCACATGTTCATGTCGTTGTTCACCACGCTGGGCTGGGCGTTCAGGTTGGTGATCACCGGCTTCCTGTTGGCCACGGTGCACCCAGCCCTCGTGTTGCTGCTCCTCGGCGCGGTTCCCGCGTTCGTGACGTCCACCTGGAGGCCGGCGGTCGAGCGGCGGGTGGAGGAGTCGGTGATCTCCAACACCCGCCTCAGCCGGCACCTGTTCGTGCTCGGCACGATGGCGGCACCGAGCAAGGAAGTACGGGTCACCGGCACCGAGGACTGGGTTCGACGAGAACGTCGCGAGGCCTATGACCGCTGGTACCGCCCGGTGGCGAAGGTGCGTCTGTCGACCGCGTTGTGGCATTCGGGCGTGTGGGCCGTATTCGGGCTGGGCTACGTGGCGGCTGTGGTGTTCGTGGCCGCCGGGCTCGAGCGTGGCGTTGCTGATGTGGTGCTGGTGATGGCAGCGGGCACGCGCCTGTCGGCGTACATCGGCGCCACTGCCGACGAGCTCGGCTTTCTCCGCGGCTTCTGGCTCGACGCCTCCCGGCGGCTCGTGTGGCTCGAGGACTATGCGGCCGCTCGCGATCTGCACGATGGCGCCGTAGCACCACATCGACTCGTCGACGGCATCAGGTTCGAGCATGTGTCGTTCGCCTACCCAGGCACCGACCGTCTGGTGCTCGACGACGTCGATCTGCTCCTCCCCGCTGGCACCGTGGTGGCGGTGGTGGGGGAGAATGGTGCCGGCAAGAGCACCTTGGTGAAGCTGCTGGCACGCATGTACGCGCCGACCGATGGTCGGATCACCATCGATGGCATCGAGCTCGCCGAGATCGCCACCGATCAGTGGCGTGAGCGTCTGGCCGGCGCATTCCAGGACTTCTTCCGATTCGAGCTGCCCGCCCAGCAGACGGTGGGCCTCGGCCACCTGCCGCGCCTCGACGAACGACCCGCGGCCGAGACCGCGATCGAGCGGGCCGGCGCGCACGACGTGATCGATCGGCTCGCGCACGGCCTCGACACCCAACTCGGACCGACGTGGGATGGGGGCGCCGAGGTGAGCTTCGGGCAGTGGCAGAAGCTCGCCCTGGCTCGTGGATTCATGCGTGACGAGCCCCTGCTGCTCGTGCTCGACGAACCGACTGCGGCCCTCGACGCCGAAACCGAACATGCGCTGTTCGAGCGCTTCGCAGAGGCCGCCCGGGCCGATACCGGCGCCGGGCGGGTGACGGTGTTGGTCTCGCACCGGTTCTCCACCGTACGGATGGCTGACGTGATCGTGGTGCTCGACGGCAACAAGGTGGCAGAAGTGGGGAGCCACGAGGAGCTCATGGCGCGTGACGGTCAGTACGCATCGCTGTTCAGGATCCAGGCGTCGGCCTACCGCTCTTGACCAGCAGGCGAGGTTTCAGGCGAGACCGGCCAGGACGATCGGATCGTCACACGAAGCGGGCCCACTCCTCGAGCGGCATCCGCTCGGCACGGAGCGAGTTCACCGGAGCGTCGGGGTTGGGATGGCCGACGGACATCCCGCAGAACAACATCTCCTCCGCTGGGGCGCCGACGAAACGACTGATCGCATCGTGACGGACCGACCAGTACTCCTGGGCACAAGTGGCCAGGCCGCGCTCGACCGCGAGCAGCATGAACGTCTGCAAGAACATGCCGAGGTCGCTCCACTGGGGCGGCCCCATCTGGCGGTCGACGAAGCAGAACAGGGCCGCCGGCGCACCGAAGAAGTCGCCGTTGCGTGCGAACTGGGCGAGCCGAGCGGACTTGTCCTCCCTGGGGATGCCCAACAGGGCATACATCTGCTCGCCGATGACGAACCTGTTCGTGCGATACGGCTCGGTGAGCGCCTTCGGATAGATGTCGTACTCCGGAGCCTCGACCGGCGCCTGGCCAGGCAGGTACTCACGGAGTCGGGTCATCGACGGGCCGTTGACCACGTAGATGCGCCACGGCTGCACGTTGCCGCCGCTCGGCGCCCGTGCCGCGTCGCTGAGCAGATCGCGCAGCACCTGGTCGTCGATCGTCGTGTCGAGGAAGTCACGGATGGAAGAGCGCTGGTTCACTGCGTCGACGACGTTCATGTCGCCGACCGTAGTGTCACGGTGCGGAGCGCACACCTGACCACCCGAGTGCCACACGCCACCCCGGGGTGGCCGCTGGCACTCGGATCGACCTCGTGGGACTCGGGTGTAGGCGTGGGACTCGGGTGGGGGTGTGGGACTCGGGTGGGCGACGTTGGGTCAGGCGCGGGTGCTCAGGCGCGCATTCTCAGGCCTGCGGGGTCGAGGACGGGTTCATGGCGCAGCGTTGCCGGACGGCGGCGGCCGATGATCTCGATCTCGAAGCCGCTCTTGGAGCCGCCCTGAGAGGTGGCGAGCGAGGTGGGGATGTAGCCGAGCGCGAGCGACACACCCGAGTAGTGCGCGTACCCACCTGAGGTGACCCAGCCGACCACCTCGCCGTCGTGCCACACCGGCTCGTCACCGAGCACGTCGGCCGGTGCCTCGGGATCGACATCGACGGCGAACATCACGAGCTTGCGCTGCGGACCACCGGCCGCGATCTCGGCTTCCACGGCCTCGCGGCCGATGAAGTCATGATCGAACTTGAGCACACGGTCCATGCCTGCCTCGAGCGGGGTGTAGATCGGGCGGTACTCGCGGAACCAGGTTCCGAAGCTCTTCTCGAGCCGCATCGTGATCAGCGCCCGGAAGCCGAACAGGCGCATGTCGAACTCCTGGCCGGCGTCCCAAATGAGGTCGAACAAGGAGCGCTGGTTCTCCGGCTGCATCCAGATCTCGTACCCGAGGTCGCCCGAGTACGTCATCCGGCTGAGCCACACCGGCGCCATGCCGAGGTTCGCCCGGCGGAACGCCATGAACGGGAAGTCCTTCGTCGCGAGCGAGGTGTCGGTCAGCTTCTGCAGCACATCACGCGAACGCGGTCCGGCCACGGTGAGGCCAACCATCGAGAGCGACAGCACCTCGAACCGGATCGGAGAGCCCACCGGCAGGTGCGCGAGGAACCACCGTGGGTGGTGCACCTCAGCCGCCTGCGAACCAAAGATGAAGAACTCGTCCGCGCCGATACGACTGACGGAGAACTCACCGACGATCTTGCCGTGCGGGTTCAGCATCGCAGTGAGGTTGGTGCGCCCGATCTTCGGGAGCGAGTTGGTGAACAGGCCTTGCAGCCATGCCGCCGATCCGTCACCACTCACCTTGTACTTGGCGAAGTTCGAGGCCTCGCTGAGGCCGACGCGCTCGACGAACCGCCCGGCTCTCCTCGGCCACGACGTCGAACGCGTTCGACCGGTAGAACGTCACGTCCTCGGCCGGCTCGAGGCCCGGCTTCTGGAACCACAGCGGATGCTCGAGGCCGAAGCCCGCACCCCACACCGCGTTGTGCTCGGTGAGCCGGTCGTAGATCGGCGTGGTGTGCAGCGGGCGAGCAGCGGTCAGTTCCTCGTTCGGGAACGTGATCCGGAACCGGCGTGAGTAGTTCTCGCGGACCTTGGCATTGGTATAGGCGAGCGTGGCGTAGTCGCCGTAGCGGGCGACGTCCATCGCCCAGATGTCGGCGCCCGGGTCGCCGTTGACCATCCACTCGGCGAGGCTGAGGCCCACACCGCCACCCTGCGACAGGCCGGCCATGACGGCGTTGGCCATCCACATCCCGCGCATGCCCTTGATCGGGCCGACGAGCGGGTTGCCGTCAGGGCTGAAGGTGAACGGGCCGTTGACGAACTTCTTGATGCCGGCCTTGCCGACGAGCGGGAAGTGCTCGAAGGCCTTCTCCAGCTCGGGGGCGATGCGGTCGAGATCGTGGGGGAGGAGCTGGAACACGAAGTCCCACGGGGTCTCTTTCGGCGCCCACGGGCGGTTGTCCTGCTCATACGTGCCGAGGAGGATCGATTGACCCTCCTGGCGAGCGTAGATCTCACCGGCGAAGTCGATCATGTGCGGGAGCTCGCGACCGTTGCGTTCGTTGTACTCGATCACCTCCGGCATCGGCTCGGTCATCAAGTAGTGGTGCTCCATGGCCAGCACGGGCAGCTCGAGCCCGGCCATCCTGCCGACCTCACGCGCCCACAGACCGCCGGCGTTGACGACGTGCTCGGCGTGAATGGTGTGGTCGCGATCGGTGATCACGTCCCACGTGCCGTCCTGGCGCTGGCCGAGACCGGTCACCCAGGTCTCGAGGTACACCTCGGCACCACGATTGCGGGCGCAGATCGAGTAGGCGTGGGTGACGCCGTACGGGTCGACCGAGCCCTCGTCCTCGTCGTAGAGGGCGCCGACGAAGAACTTCTCCTCGAGCAGCGGGTTGAGCTGCTTGGCTTCAGCGGTGGAGATGATCTCCATGTGCATGCCGAGGTAGCGACCGCGCGCTTGGGCCATTCGCAGCCAGTCGAGGCGCTCCGGCGTGTCGGCGAGTTGGATGCCACCGGGGAGGTGGATACCGCAGCTCTGACCGCTCTCGGCCTCGATCTCCTTGTACAGGTTCACCGTGTACTGCTGCAGACGAGCGACGTTGGGATCGCCGTTGAGCGTGTGCATGCCGCCGGCGGCATGCCACGTGGAGCCTGCGGTGAGCTGCTTGCGCTCGAGCAGCACCACGTCGGTCCAGCCGGCCTTCGTGAGGTGGTACAGCACGCTGGCGCCCACGACGCCGCCGCCGATCACCACGACCTGTGCCGATGACTTCATTGCCATGCGTGTCGAACCCCTTGAACTTGTCGTTGTGTCGATCGACCCGATGATCCGGATCAGAAATCAGTGGCGACGCCACCCTCGGCGACGCGGCGAGCGACGAAGGCGTCGAGTTCCTCGCGCACGGCCGGGTCCATCGCGGGGGCTTCGTATGCGTCGAGGAACCTCGCGACGAGCGCCTTGGCCTTGTCGGGCGCCTGTGGGCTGCCCGCCTCCTGCCAGCTCTCGTAGTTGCGCCAGTCGGAGATCAGCGGCTTGTAGAACGCAGTGCGGAAGCGGTCCTGCGTGTGCTGGGTGCCGAAGAAGTGTCCACCGGGGCCGACCTCTTCGATCGTGTCGATCGCAAAGCTCGCTGGATCGATCACGACCGGTTCCATCATCCGGGTCACCATCTGCAGCAGGTCGGCGTCGAGGACCATCTTCTCGAGGCTCGCGTGGAGACCACCCTCCATCCACCCAGCGCCGTGCATCATGAAGTTGACGCCGCCCATCACGCTTCCCCACAACGAGAACACGCTTTCGTACGCAGCCTGGGCGTCGAGGGCGTTTGCGGCGCACACGTTCGAGCTGCGGTACGGCACGGCGTACCGGCGGGCGAGCTGGCCGCCGATCATGGCGGTGCGCACGTACTCCGGCGTACCGAACGCCGGCGCACCAGACTGCATGTCGACGTTCGACGTGAACCCGCCGTAGACGACGGGCGTACCGGGGTTGATGCACTGCAGGAAGGTGATCCCGGCGAGCGCCTCGGCATTCTGCTGGGCGAGCGCGCCAGCGAGCGTGATCGGAGCCATCGCGCCGGCGAGCGTGAACGGAGTCATGACGATCGGCTGGTTGTGTCGGGCGAACTCGATCATGCCCTGCGACATCGGCGTGTCGAGACGCAACGGCGAGTTCGAGTTCACCACCGAGAACACCGAGGGCTCACGGAGCAGGGTGTGGTGATCGATCCCGCGAGCGATGCGCGCCATCTCGAGCACGTCACGGTTGCGCTGGCGACCGAGGCTGTAGCAGTGCAGCGACTTGTCGGTGAGGGTCAACACGTCGTGAGCGGCGTGGATGTGACGCACCGAGTGGTGGATGTCGACCGGCTCCACGGGGTAGCCCCCGATGAAGTGGACGGTGTTCAACATCTGGGCGAGACGCAGGAGATCCCGGAACCCCTCCCGATCGCCGGTGCGGCGCACGCCATCGCGACCGATGTAGTGGGGGGCGCTGCCAACGGTGCCGAACGCGAGCCAACGGCCCCCGATCTGCAGGTTGTGGGCCGGGTTCCAGCTGTGGAGGGTGAACTCCGACGGCGCCTTTGCGACGCTCGACACGACGAGCTCGCGACCGAAGCGCACTCGCCCGTTCGACTCGTCGATCTCGGCGCCGGCCTCGCGCATGATGCTGCGCGCTTCCGGGCAGAAGAACTCCATGCCGATGCGTTCGAGGATCGTCAGCGATGCCTCGTGGATCGCTTCGATCTCGTCCTCGGAGACGACCTCGGTGTGATTCAGCCGCATGCGTGGCTGACCGAACGGCAACTGCTCGGGCAGGCGGTTGCGAACCCCGACGTTGCGCTGCCGGCCGCTGCGTCGCGTGCCTGCTCCGCCCGTGGCTGCGGCGTCGTCCTGAGAGGTCTCGGTCACGTCGTGCGACACTACACGTCGGCATCTATTCCTTGTACGGTCGTCACACGAATTCGGCCGGCGCCGAGCGTGGGACGGTGGGCCGCGCGAACCCTCCGCCGCCCCCGGCATCGTCCTCGTGCTCCACGAGCCGGTCCTCGCCCGCACGCTCAGCTCGATCGCCACCTTCGACCGATCCATCTTCGACCGATCCCCGTTCGACTGATCCAGCTTCGCTGCGGCGCACGGTCCAGAGCACGAGCGCCACCCCGGCGAGACATGCCACCAGGCGCATGAGCGCCCGCACCTCGGCGGGCTCGATCCAGGTGGGCTTGGGCAACATCGCTGTCGCAGCGATCGTCGCCCACGGCAGGCGGTAGTCGGATTCGAGCACGTCCCACAGGAGCGCGCCGACGATCAGCCCAGCGGTGTAGTAGGGCCACGTGCCGCCGTCGAGGAGCAGCCGAAGCGACACTCCCAGGAGCAGTGCACTGGCCGCATGACCGCGCAGTGTCACCCACGCGACGGCGACCAGGCAGATGGTCACCTGCAGCAACCGCATCGACGTCGGCATGCTGGAGTGAGACCCGGTGATCAGCCGGAGCACGGAGTCGGGCGCCACCCACACCGTCGGCTTGGCACCACCCATCGTGTCGCGTGACGCAAGGAGGAACGGGGCCCAGTTGAGGCCCCCGATCGCGAGGCTGATGCAAGGCATCAGCACGCGTCGGCGCCAAGGATCGTTCGGCCGCATCGCGATCGGGAGCAGGAACACGGCCCACGGCTTGATCGCCAGAGCGAACCCGAACGCGACCGCGGCACCAAGGTGACGATGTCGCTCGATGGCGACGACCGCGAGAACGGCGATCGTGATCACCGCAGCGTCGTCGAGGTGCCCCTGGAAGGCGAACGTGCGCCACCAGAACAGGGCGATCAGCCCTCCGATGCCGAGCACCAGCAGGTCACGCTCGCGAGCCGCGACCGTGCGGAACAACGCCACCATCGCAACGATGTAGAGGATGCCGACGGCGAGCGGGAACGCCCAGTCGCCGAGATCGGTCAACAACCCGACCGCCAGGAGCGCGAGCGGCCCCGACTGGATGTTCGGTCGCTCGGCGTAGACGCGCATGCCCTCGTCGCCCACCATGGCGCGAAAGGCATCGATGAAGAAGCCCAGGTCACCGGTGCGGGACGGGGCGAACAGTGTCGCCGACAGAGCCGCTGAGATCGCCAACCCGGCCAAGACGGCGATCGAGCGGTGACGAAGGGAAGGCACGTGAGTTCATCGGCTCCTGACGTGCCGCGCTGTAATCGCGGGCGCGGACGGTGTGCACCAGCGACGACCCCCCGATCATGGCGGTGCAGCGAAGCAGCCCGCGCGCCGGACGGGATAGGTTCCCTCTGCATGTCGACCGTGATCAGAGCAGGGATGCCGTCTGACGCCGAGGCGATGGGGCGACTGCACGTGCGGGCCTGGCAGGCGGCATACCGCGGGGTGATGCCCGATGAGTACCTCGACGGGCTCCTCGCGTCGGAGCGGATCGGCATGTGGGAGGGTCGTCTCGCTCGTACGGATCTGCCTCCGTTGCTGGTGGCGGTCGTCGACGGCAATGTCGTCGGGTTTGCGGTGTTCGGTGGAGAGAACACTGCCAAGAACACTGCCGAGGGCGACGCCCGTCGCGGCGAGCTGTACGCGATGAACCTCGACCCGGATCAGTGGGGCCGGGGCATCGGTCGAGCGCTGCTGCGCGAAGCGACCGCCTCGCTCGCGCAGCTCGGGTACGTCGAGGCCGTGCTCTGGGTGGTGCCCGAGAACACCCGCGCTCGCTCGCTGTACGAGTCGGAGGGCTGGATCGCCGATGGTGGGATCGCCACCGAGGAGGTCCTGGGCGCGACGGTGACCGATATCCGGTACCACACACGCCTGCGACCCTGAACCGGCGGGGCGGTCAGCGGGTGATGATGGTGCCGGTGTCGCCTCGGACGACGGCTGCCGCCTCATCGAGGGAGCCGATCACCGCGGGATGACCGGTCGCCTCCACGAAACGACAGGCGGCCTCGACCTTCGGTCCCATCGAGCCTGAGGCAAACGAACGCGAACGAAGCGCAGCCGCCGAGGTGTGCCGCATCGGGCGGTGGTTCGAGGTGCCCCAGCCGTCGTACACCGCGTCCACATCGGTCAACAGCACCAGACGCTGCGCGCCGAGCGACACCGCGAGCATCGATGACGCCAGGTCCTTGTCGATCACCGCCTCCACGCCGCGCAGGCCACCGCGTCCATCGGGAGCGACCGGTACGCCACCGCCGCCGCCGCACACGACCAGGATGCCGGCATCGACCAGCAGGCGGATCGAGGCGAGCTCCACGATCGACGTCGGCTCGGGCGATGCCACCAACCGGCGCCAGCGGTTTCCGTCACGGCCGATCGTCCAACCATGGTGGAGCGCAAGATCGGTCGCGGTGGTCTCGTCGTAGCCCGGACCCACCGGCTTCGTCGGATGACCGAACCCAGGATCGACCGGGTCCACCACCACGCGGGTCACCATCGCCACCACGTCGCGGCCGGGGAGCACGTTCGCGAGCTCCTGCGTGAGCAGGTACCCGATCATCCCCTCGGTCTCGGCGTCGAGCACATCGAGCGGGACGGAGCCGCCGATCGCCGCGGTCGCCGCTGCACCCATGGCCAGCACCCCCACCTGTGGACCGTTGCCGTGGGTGAGCACCATCCGCCACGAGTTCGCCACCGGGGCAAGCGCCTCGGCGGCACGGCGGGCATTTCCCAACTGCGTCTCCCAGTCGAGCGGTTCCCCTCGGCGGGCGAGGGCGTTCCCGCCGACGGCCACCACCACGAGGCCATCGGCGGGAACAGACTCGCACTGCGAGCCGATCACACTCACGTCGGCCGCCATGACTCGAGGCGAGGAGCGAGGAGCGCAGCGAGGTCGGGGCTGGACAGCTCACGCAGCGAGTACGAGGCGTGACGCACCGCTTGGCCGATGCGCACCACGCAGGACAGATCGATCGGCGTGCCGGTCACCACGACGTCACAGGGAACCGCAGCGATGGTCGCGGTCAAGTCGGCGAGCTGTTCGTCGCCGTACCCCATCGCCGGAAGCACCGGACCGATGTGCGGGTACTTCTCGTACGTGGCAGCGATCGAGCCGACGGCGTACGGCCGGGGGTCGACCAGCTCGCGGGCACCTGCCTGGCGGGCCGCGACCGTGCCGGCACCGAAGGGCATCCCGCCATGAGTGATCGTCGGACCGTCCTCCACCACGAGCACCCGCGCGCCGACGAGCGCCGGGCCATCGGTCAGCACCACCGGCGAGGCCGCCTGCACGATCGTGGCCGTCGGCGCAAGACGGCGCACGTTGGCCATCACCGTGGCCACGTCCACCGATTCGGCGGTGTCGACCTTGTTCATCACGACGATGTCGGCCAGCCGCAGGTTGACCTCGCCCGGGTACCACCCGCACTCGTGGCCGGGCCGCAGCGGGTCGACGACGGTGATCATCACGTCGGGTCGGTAGAAGGGCAGGTCGTTGTTGCCTCCGTCCCACACGATCACGTCCGCCTCCGCCTCGGCGGCACGCAGGATCGCCTCGTAGTCGACGCCGGCCCACATGACCATGCCCTCGCGCACGGGCAGCTCGTACTCCTCGCGCTCTTCGATCGTGGGGTGCGACGCTTCGATGTCGTCGAGGGTGGCGAAGCGCTGCACGCGCATCGCCTCGAGATCGCCATAGGGCATCGGGTGACGCACGAGAGCGACACGCAGTCCCGCATCGAGGAGGATCCGCCCGACGCGGCGCGTGGTCTGTGACTTGCCCGCGCCGGTACGCGACGCGCAGACGGCGATCACCGGTCGACTGGAGCGCAACATCGTTGCGTCGGGTCCGAGGAGCCGGAAGTCGGCGCCGGCCGCCATCACCTCGGCCGACAGGTGCATCACGTCGGCATATGACAGGTCGCTGTACGCGAGCACCACCTCGTCGATGTCGTGCTCGCGGATCAACTGCGTCAGCTCAGCCTGCGGACGGATCGGGATGCCGTTGGGGTAGGCCGGCCCTGCCAGCGATGGCGGGTAGCGGCGATCATCGATGCCCGGGATCTGCGCCGCTGTGAATGCCACGACACGCGCACCCGGATCGTCGCGATACACCGTTGCGAAGTCGTGGAAGTCACGACCTCCTGCACCCATCACGATCACGTTCCTCATCTGCATTCCTCCTGAGGCCATGGTGCACTCGCACGACGCCGGGCAACCGGGCCGTTGGACCCGAATTCGCAGGTCAGGCGGATTGCTTCGGGGCTCGGGAGGCCGACACCTCCACGAAACCCGCAGCACGCGACAGCTGCGCGGCGTGTTCGGCGACGACGCCTCGGGCTGCGGCGAGCACCTCACCGGCCAACCGGAACGACGGACCGACCACGCTCACGGCCGCCACCACATGGCGGCTGGCGTCGCGAACCGGTGCCGACACGGCGGTGATCCCACGCTCCACAGCATCCTCGCGGACCGCCACGCCGTCGGGATCGACGTTGCCGACGAGTGCCCGACCGACAGCGGTGCCACGACGGGGAACCGTGTGTCCGAGCCAGCTCACGTGCCGGACCGCGTGCGTGCCCGACTCCATCGCCACGTACACCGCGGTGCGCTCGTCGGCGACCTCGGCGAGGTATGCCGACTCGCCGAGGGCCTGGGCGAGCGAGGCGAGCACCGACTCCGCGAGGCGGGGCAGCGTGGCGCTCGCAGCAAGGTTGCGGGCGATCCGCTGCAGCTCGGGACCGGGCACCCATCCGCCATCGGTCCGGCGCACGGCGAACCCGGCTGCCTCCAGCGAACGCAGCTGTCGCAAGGCGGTGCTGGCACTGAGATCGACCGCCCGGGCGAGGTCGGCCAAGGGCAGACCATGGGGATGATCAGCCACCTCACGCAGGAGGCTCAGGCCACGATCGGTGGCACGGGCAGTCTCGGCGACGGTCGACTGGCCGGCGACGCGGAGCGCGCGGTTCGATACTTGCGACACGTTGCGCAGTATGGCAGCATCTGCCACCAGATGGAAACACCGTCGAGCGCTCCCACCGTCGAGCTGCGAGGCCGTGGCCTCGCGCTCGACGACGTCGTCGCGGTTGCCCGGCATCACGCCACGGCACATCTGGGTGCCGGTGCACGCGCCGCGATGGAGCGATCCGCCGCCCTCGTCGACGGCTTCGTGGCGGGGGAGACCCCCGTCTACGGGGTCACCACGGGTTTCGGCTCCCTGGCCGCGACGGCCATCCCGTCGGAGCGCACCGCCGAGCTGCAGGTGGCACTCGTGCGCTCCCATGCGACGGGCATGGGAGACACCGTGGAGCCAGAGGTGGTCCGAGCCCTGCTGTTGCTCCGCGCCCGCAGCCTGTCCATGGCGCGCTCCGGTGTGCGACCTGAGATCGTCGACCTGCAGCTGGCGATGCTCGCCAACGACATCACACCCGTCGTGCGAGAGCACGGCTCCCTCGGTGCCAGCGGCGATCTCGCGCCACTCAGCCACTGTGCGCTGTCACTCATCGGCGAGGGCGAGGTGTGGGATCCCGACGGCGCGATGGTTCCCACCTCCGCCGCATTCGAGCGCGCCGGCCTCAGCCCCATCACCCTGCGCGCCAAGGAGGGCCTTGCCCTCATCAACGGAACCGACGGCATCCTCGGCATGCTCTGCCTCGCGCTCCACGATCTCTGCGCGCTCGCCCGCGTCGCCGACATCACTGCAGCGATGACCGTCGAAGGCATCCTCGGCACCGATCGAGCCTTCGCCTCCGATCTGCAGGCGCTGCGCCCGCAAGTCGGCCAGGCCCTCGAGCGCGCACAACCTGCGCCGCCTCCTGGCCGGATCACCCCTGGTTGCCAGCCACCGCACCGGTGACGGAAAGGTGCAGGACGCCTACTCGCTCCGCTGCACCCCGCAGGTGCACGGCGCCGCACTCGACACGATCGCCCATGCACGGACCATCGCCGAACGCGAGCTCGACGCGGCGATCGACAACCCGATGATCCTTCCCGACGGCCGGGTGGAGAGCTGCGGCAACTTCCACGGCGCCCCGGTGGCGTTCGTCTGCGACTTCCTCGCAATCGCTTCGAGCGAGCTCTCGGCCATCAGCGAGCGCCGCACCGATCGTCTGCTCGACGTCGCTCGCTCGCACGGGCTGCCGCCATTCCTCGCGCCCGATGCCGGCGTGAACAGCGGGATGATGATCGCCCACTACACCCAGGCGGCAATGGCGATGGAGAACCAACGCCTCGCCGTGCCGGCCAGCACTCAGTCGTTGCCGACGAGCGCGATGCAGGAAGACCACGTCTCCAACGGCTGGGCGGCCGCTCGCAAGCTCCGTCGAAGCATCGACAACCTTCGCCGCATCCTTGCCGTCGAACTGGTCTGCTCCGCCGCCGCGCTCGATCTGCGCGCCCCGTGCGGCCGGGTCCGGGCACGGGCGCCGCGCTCGAGGTGCTGCGCCGTGATGTGGCCGGCCCCGGACCCGATCGCTGGCTGTCGCCCGATCTGCGTCTCGCCGAGCGACGCCTCGCCGACGGCAGCCTGCTCGAGGCCGTCGAATCCGCCATCGGTCCATTGGAGGTCCTCTAGATGTCCGGTCCCCGTCCCGTCCGCGCCGACCGCGGCAGCAACCTCACCTGTCTCGGCTGGCCGCAGGAAGCGGCCTTCCGGATGATGCACAACAACCTCGATCCCGAAGTGGCCGAGCGCCCGGACGACCTCGTCGTGTACGGCGGAACCGGCCGCGCCGCCCGCAGCTGGGACGCGTTCGATGCGATGGCGCGCACGCTCACCACGTTGGCGGCCGACGAGACGATGCTCGTGCAGAGCGGCAAGCCCGTCGGCGTGTTCCGCACCCATGAATGGGCGCCGCGGGTGCTGCTCGCCAACTCGAACCTCGTGCCGCAGTGGGGCAATTGGGACGAGTTCCGTCGCCTCGAAGCGATGGGTCTCACGATGTACGGGCAGATGACGGCCGGGTCATGGATCTACATCGGCACCCAGGGCATCCTGCAGGGCACCTACGAGTGCTTCGCCGAGATCGGTCGCAAACGGTTCTCCGGAACGCTCGCCGGCACGATCACACTCACCGCCGGCCTCGGTGGCATGGGTGGTGCCCAGCCTCTTGCGGTCACGATGAACGGCGGCGTGGCGTTGTGCATCGAGGTCGACGCCTGGCGTGCGCAACGGCGTGTGGAGCACCGCTACCTCGACGAGATCGCTGACTCCGTGGAGGATGCAGTCGCCCGGTGCATCCGTGCCCGGGATGACCGACGCGCATTGTCCGTCGGTCTGGTGGGCAACGCTGCCGTGCTCGTGCCGCAGCTGCTCGAGATGGACTTCCCGGCCGACATCGTCACCGACCAGACGAGCGCCCACGATCCGCTCAGCTACGTGCCGGCGGACCTCACGCCGGAGGCGACGGCCGAGATGGCTCGCACCGATCCTCAGGAGTTGATCCGACGCTCGCGCGAATCGATGGCGGCACACTGCCAGGCCATGGTGGGCTTCCTCGACAAGGGCGCCGAGGTCTTCGACTATGGCAACAGCCTGCGCACCGAGGCACAGCTCGGAGGCTTCGAGCGCGCGTTCGACTACCCGGGATTCCTCCCTGCCTACATCCGTCCGCTGTTCTGCGAGGGCAAGGGACCGTTCCGGTGGGTGGCGCTCTCGGGCGACCCTGCCGACATCGCCGCCACCGACCGCGCCGTGCTCGAGGAGTTCCCCGACGACGAAGGCCTGCACCGCTGGATCACGTTGGCCCAAGAGCGCGTTGCGTTCCAGGGACTGCCGGCGCGCATCTGCTGGCTCGGCTACGGCGAACGCCATCGCCTCGGCCTGCGGTTCAACGAGATGGTGCGCCGCGGCGAGCTGAAGGCGCCGATCGTCATCGGCCGCGACCACCTCGACTCGGGTTCGGTGGCCTCGCCGTACCGTGAGACCGAGTCGATGCTCGACGGAAGCGATGCGATCGCAGACTGGCCGCTGCTCAACGCCCTCGTGAACACCGCGAGCGGTGCCACATGGGTCAGCATCCACCACGGTGGCGGTGTGGGCATCGGCCGTTCCATCCACGCCGGCATGGTGTGCCTCGCCGACGGCACCGACCTCGCCGCCGAAAAGCTCTCGCGCGTGCTGGTGAGCGACCCGGGCATGGGCGTCATCCGCCACGCCGATGCCGGCTACGACATCGCCACCGACGTTGCCGCGGCTCGCGGTGTGCGGATTCCCATGCTGGAATCGTGAGCGTGAGCTACACCGTCGATGGTGACTACTGGCGCGACGGGGCAGTGTGTGTCCGTGGCGCGTTCACGCCGGAGCAGGTCGCGCTGGCTGAGGCTGCGATCGACGCGAACCTCGCATCGTTGTCGGGAACTGCGAAGCGGGCCAGCGCCGACGACGACGGCGCGTTCATCGAGGACTTCTGCAACTGGCAACGCATCCCCGCGATGGAGCGGTTCATCCGTGAGAGCGGCGCCGGCCGAATCGCCGGTGAGCTGATGGGCGCGCGTCAAGTGCGGCTCTACCACGACCACGTGCTCGTGAAGGAGCCCGGCACCAAGCAACGCACGCCGTGGCACCAGGACCTGCCGTACTACAACGTCGACGGCCGTCTGAACATCAGCATGTGGTGCCCGGTCGATCCGGTGACCCGCGAGAGCACGCTCGAATTCGTGGCCGGCTCGCATCTCGGGCCGTGGTACATGCCGCGCACCTTCCTCGACGGTCAGGCCAAGTGGTTCCCCGACGGCTCGCTCGCCGAACTTCCCGAGATCGACGGCAACCCGGAGTTGCGCATCATCGGATGGCAGCTCGACCCCGGCGACGCGGTCTTCTTCAACATGCTCACGCTCCATGCTGCCGGCGGCGTGAGCGGTCCCGAACGCCGCCGGGTGCTGAGCGTGCGCTTCCTCGGCGACGACATGGTGCATGCACCGCGCCGATGGGTGACGTCGCCACCGTTTCCCGGTCTCTCCGACGAGCTCGCCGACGGGGCACCGCTCGATCACCCTCTGTTCCCCGTGCTCTGGAACGCCTGACGTGGCCGTTCGCGAGATCCTCACCGTCGGCCATCCGGTGCTGCGCGAGCGCGCTCGCGAGGTCACCGTCGACGAGCTCGCCACGCCCGAGGTGCAGCAGCTCATCGACGACCTGATCGACACGATGCACGCCGCCAATGGCGCAGGCATCGCCGCCAACCAGGTCGGCGTCCCACTGCGAATCGCCACCATCGAGGTGAACCACAACCCTCGCTACCCCTACAAACCCCAGATCCCGCTGACCGTCGTCGTCAACCCGGAGATCGAGTTCCTCGACGACGAGCTGGTGGAGATCAACGAGGGCTGCCTGTCGGTGCCGGATCTGCGCGGCAACGTGATGCGTCACGTGAACGTTCGCGTGCGCTACCTCGACCGCGACGGCACGGCCCACGACGAGGTCAAGCGAGGGCTCACCGCCGGCACGTTCCAGCACGAGTGCGACCACCTCGACGGCAGGCTGTTCCTCGACCGGGTCACCGATCCGACGACGTTCACCACATGGGAGCAGTTCGAACGCTTTCACCGCGACGCGTTCGTGGAGCGGATCACGGCCTTCGTCCGCCGCGTCGGGAACTGACCGACATGGCGACCTCGGCCTACCACTGCGAGCTGGCGTGGCTGGGCGGCGACCACGCCGTCGCCGACGTGCTCGTCGAGGTGGACGGCGACCGCATCCTCGACGTCACGCCGGGCGCCCCGGTCCAAGCTGGGGTCGTGCCGCTGCGCGGTCTCACCATTCCGGGTCTCGCCAACGCCCACAGCCATGCGTTCCACCGAGCGCTGCGAGGTCGTACCCATGACGGCGTCGGCTCGTTCTGGACCTGGCGCGACCAGATGTACGGCCTCGCCCGCACACTCGACCCCGATTCGTACCATCGCCTCGCCCGGGCCACGTTCGCCGAGATGGCGCTCGCTGGCATCAGCTGTGTCGGTGAGTTCCACTACCTCCACCACCAGCCCGATGGCACGCCGTACCGCGACGCCAACGTCATCGGTGAGGCACTCGTCGATGCTGCGGGGGAGGCCGGCATCAGGATCACGCTGCTCGACACCTGCTATCTCCAGGGCGGCGTCGGTCAGGCACCCAACCCGGTGCAACGACGGTTCAGCGATGTCCGTGTCGAACGTTGGATCGAGCGTGTGGATGCGCTCCGTGCGCAAAGGTCGCCGACGGCCCACATCGGTGCGGCGGTGCACTCGGTGCGCGCCGTCGACCCCGAATCGATCGAGCGCGTCGCCCGCTGGGCGATCGAGCACGAAGTCCCCCTCCACGCCCACGTGAGCGAGCAACCTGCAGAGAACCACCAGTGCATCGAGGCGTTCGCGCTCACACCGATGGAACTGTTGGCCGAGCGTCACGGGCTCGATGCGGCATTCACCGCGGTGCATGCCACGCATCTCACCGAGCACGACGTGAGGTTGTTGCAGATGCATGGATCGAGCGTGTGCATGTGCCCCACCACCGAGCGCGACCTGGCCGATGGAACCGGTGACACTGCCGCCTTCCGCGACGCCGGGGTCGCGATCACGTTGGGCACCGACTCACACGCGGTGATCGACCTGTTCGAAGAGGCACGAGCTACCGAGCTCGACGAACGTCTCACCTCGCTCGTGCGCGGCAACCACTCTGTTCCGTCCCTGCTCGAGGCGGCTTCTGCTGCAGGTCACCACAGCCTCGGTTGGCCCGACGCGGGCCGGATCAGTGTCGGCCACCTCGCCGATCTGGTCACCGTGCGGCTCGACAGCGTCCGTACCGCCGGGGGAGGGGCCGAGCACGCGCTCGCCACAGCCGTCTACGCCGCCACGGCTGCTGACATCCACCACGTCGTGGTCGGAGGCCGTGTGGTGGTGCGCGACGGCAGGCATGTGTCGATCGACGTCGCGAGCGAACTGCACGACTCGATCACCACGGCGTGGGCGGCGGTCTCATGACCGGGGGCCGCACGCTCGTGATCGACAACATCGGGATGCTCGTCACCAACGACGCGCACGTCGGCGAGGGCCCGCTCGGCATGCGACGCAACGTGGGAGTCGTGATCGTCGACGGTGCGGTGATCGCCATCGAGCCTGCCGGCGCGGCGGCCGACGATCGCATCGATGCCGAAGGCCGCTGTGTGATCCCCGGCTTCGTCGACAGCCACACACACCTCGTGTTCGCCGGCGACCGCAGCGAGGAGTTCGCTGCTCGGATGGCAGGCGCTCCGTACGAAGCCGGCGGCATCCGCACCACGGTCGCCGCCACACGCAGCGCGAGTGACGACGAGTTGCGCCGGCTCACCTCGCTGCGGCGATCGGAAGCCGCACGGGCAGGCATCACAACGGTCGAGATCAAGTCGGGCTACGGACTCACAGGGATCGACGAGGCGCGGTGCCTGCACGTGGCCGAGGGGTTCACCGAGCACACCACGTTCCTCGGCGCGCACGTCGTGCCTGCGGAGTTCGACGGTCGAACCGACGACTACGTGCACCACGTGTGCACCGACATGCTCGACGCGGCGGCACCGCACGCTCGTTGGATCGACGCCTTCTGCGAGGTCGGTGCCTTCGATGCCGACCAGTGCCGGGCGGTGCTCACCGCCGGCATGGCTCGAGGGCTGGGCGGTCGACTGCACGCGAACCAGCTCGGTCACGGACCCGGCGTGCAGCTCGGCGTCTCGCTCGGGTGTGCATCGGTCGACCATTGCACGTACCTCTCCGAGGACGACATCGAAGCTCTGGCCAACAGCGACACCGTCGCCACCTTCCTGCCGGCTGCCGACTTCTCCACCCGTCAGCCGTACCCAGATGCTCGCCGCGTGCTCGACGCAGGCGTCACCGTCGCCATCGCGACGAACTGCAACCCCGGCAGCAGCTACACGACCTCGATGTCGTTCTGCATCGCACTCGCGGTCCGAGACATGCGGATGACGATCGAAGAGGCGATCCTCGCGGCCACCACCGGGGGAGCTGCCGCCCTGCGCCGCCCCGATCTCGGCCGCCTCGCACCGGGAGCCCGCGCCGACCTCGTGTTGCTCGACGCGCCGTCGTACGCACACCTCGTGTACCGACCTGGCGTGCCCCTCGTGCATCGCACCGTGAAGGCGGGCGTCGTCATCGGGGGGACCGATCACCTTGGCAGTAGTGTGCCGGTCGATGGCTAGAACCCCCGATCTCGAGCGCCGTCAGGAGCTGCTCGATCGCATCGTGGTCTACCTCTCCGAGCACGGGCTGGCCCAGGCGACCCTCAGGCCGATGGCAGCGTCGCTCGACGTGAGCATCAACCGGCTCGTGCATCACTTCGGCTCCAAGGAGGAGCTGATCACTGCAGCACTCGCTCGGGCGATCGAGCAACAGATCACGGTCCAGCAGATGTGGCTGAAGCGGCAACCGCGGATGTCCCAGGTGGACCTGTATCGCCGTTGGTGGTGGTGGGTGAACGCACGTCCGGCGAACCTCGCGCTGGTGCGGCTCAACTACGAGGCGGCTGCGCTCGATACGTCCGTCACCGGGCTCGCCGGCGACGTCCGGGCCGACCAGATCGGTGTGTGGCGACACGACCTGGAGCAGCGGCTGCTCGCCGAGGGGATGCCCGCCGACAGGGTGGAGTTGGAGGCCGGCCTCATCAAAGCGGGGTTCAGCGGCCTGATCATGGACCTCATCGCGACCGGAGAACGCAAGCGGCTCACCCGCGCGTGCGGGATCTGGCTCGACCGCGTGTCCCAGATCATCCGATCCGCGAATCAGTAGGATTTGATACTGTCCAACGTGTTCCGCTCTGAGGAACGGGTCCACGATGCGGAACGCACCGGCACGACGGAAGGGTGAGTCATGAGGAAGAACCGTCAGCATCAGCATCAGCCGATGGCTCGCATCACCCAGCCCCTCGTCCGCGACAGCGGCGTGCTGCGCCCCGCGAGCTGGGACGAGGCGCTCGACCGTGCCGCTGCCGGATTTGCCGCCACCCGCGATCAGTTCGGCCGCAACGCCGTCGGCGTGTTCTCGTGCTCGAAGTCCACGAACGAGATGAACTTCGTCGCACAGAAGTTCGCTCGCGTCGCGATCGGCACCAACAACATCGACTCCTGCAACCGCACTTGACACGCTCCGTCCGTGGTCGGTCTGGCCACAGTGTTCGGAGCCGGAGGCGGAACCTCGAGCTATGCGGAGATCGAAGACACCGATGTCATCGTCCTGTGGGGCTCCAACGCACGTGAAGCGCACCCCATCTTCTTCCACCACGTCCTGAAAGGCGTGCACCGCGGCGCCAAGCTGTTCGTCGTCGACCCCCGACGGTCGGCATCTGCCCAGTGGGCCGATCTGTGGCTGGGCAACCACGTCGGCACCGACATTGCGCTGTCGCACACGATCGCCCGCGAGATCATCCACGCCGGCCTGGCCAACACCGAGTTCATCGAACGCGCCACGACTGGTTTCGACGAGTACCGGGCCACCGTCGAGGAATGGACCCTCGAGCGAGGCGAGGCAGTCACCGGCGTCCCTGCCGAGGCCATCCGCGAGCTCGCCCACACCTATGCCAAGGCCGACAGGGGCCAGCTGTGCTGGACCCTGGGAATCACCGAACACCACAACGGCGTCGACAACGTGCTGTCGCTGATCAACCTCGCACTCCTGTGTGGTCACGTCGGCCGGCATGGCGCGGGCCTCAACCCCTTGCGTGGACAGAACAACGTCCAAGGCGGCGGCGACATGGGTGCCATCCCCAATCGGCTCGCCGGGTTCCAGGACATCGCTCGACCCCGACGGTGCGCGAGAAGTTCGCCACCGCGTGGGGTGTCACCATCCAGGACCGCTACGGATGGCACCTCACCCAGATGTTCGAGGCGATGGAGCGAGGCGACCTGCGCGCCGTGTACGTGATCGGCGAGAACCCCGCGCAGAGCGAGGCCGACAAGGACGCACGCGGTGCACCTGCTGACCGGCCTCGACCACCTCGTGGTGCAGGACATCTTCCTCACCAAGACCGCCGAGCTCGCCGATGTCGTGCTGCCCGGTTCGGCGTCGTGGTGCGAGAGCGAGGGCACGGTCACGAACTCCGAACGGCGGGTGCAGCGCTGCCGCAAGGCGCTCGACCCGCCGCCCGGCGCCCGCGACGACATCCAGATCATCCTCGACATCTGCCGCCGGCTCGGGCACGAATGGGGGTATGGCACCGAGCCGCTCGAGGTGGCCGAACGGGTGTGGAACGAGGTGCGCTCGCTGTCGCCGATGCATGCCGGCATGAGCTACGCCCGCCTCGAGGAACTGCAGCGGCATCCAGTGGCCCTGCCCGCACGAGGACTCGCTCGAGCCGTCGTTCCTCCACGGTCGCCTGTGGGCAGACGACCCCGCCGATCGCGGTCGCCTCGCTCCGTTCAGCCCCGTGATCGACGATCCGCCGGTTGAGGCCACGAGCGACGAGTTCCCGCTTCGGCTCACCACCGGCCGCCGGCTCGACTCGTACAACACCGGCGTGCAGTCAGGTGGCTTCGACAGCCCGCTCCGATGGGGCGAATCGATCGATGTGTCGCCCGAGGATGCACTGCGTCTCGGCCTTGCCGACGGCGAATGGGTACAGGTCAGCTCACCACGCGGGTCGGTGAACGCACCTGTGCGCATCGACCGCGTGCTGCGTCCGGGCCTCGTGTTCATGACGTTCCACTTCCCCGAACAGGTCGACACCAACGTGCTCACGATCGACGCCACCGACCCCAAGTCCGGCACCGCCGAGTTCAAGGCCGCCGCCGTCCGCATCGACAAGCTCGTCCTCGACCCTGCCGAAGATCTGGCCGAAGATCTGGCCGAAGATCTGGCCGATCAGGTGGCCGGCGCGGCCGCAGGTAGCTGACCCGACAGATGGATCTCAAGCTCAGTTCGCACACAGCCACCGACGCTGAGATCGAGGCGATCGATGCAGTGCTCGGCGCTGCCGACTCGTCCTGGCACGGTGCCACCCGCTCTGCCGACGACCACCACATCGCCCGCGGCGGCCACGACCTCCGCGACCAGCGACATCGCCTGCTTCCGGTGCTGCACGCAGTGAACGATCGCGTGGGTTGGATCAGCAGGGGAGCGATCAACCACATCGCCTCCCGCCTCGATGTGGCCCCGGCCGAGATCTATGGCGTCGCCACCTTCTACGGCCTGTTCAGCACCACCGAACGCGACGCCCGTCAAGTGCACGTGTGCATCGATCTCGCCTGTCAGATCGCGGGAGCCACCGTGCCCGCCGGCGCGCACGAGTCGCCGTGCCTCGGCCTGTGCGAACGGGCGCCGGCCGTGCTGCTCATCGAAGCCGGCGAACAGCCGCGCCACTCGCGTGCTCGCGCCCGCAACACCGGTGCAACTGCGCTCGCTGCTCGGTGGAGGCGCTGCGCCGGCTGAGGATCCTGCCGAGGTCGCCGACCCCACAGGTGCGTCACCGACCGCGACTCACTCGTGCTGCTCCACCGCGTCGGCCTCGTCGATCCCAGCAGCCTCCACTCGTACCGCAGCCATGGCGGGTACGCCGCGCTGCGCCGTGCCGTCGAGATCGGCCCCGCCGGCGTGATCCGCGAGATGCTCGACTCCGGCATCATGGGCCGCGGCGGCGCAGCCTTCCCCGCCGGGCGGAAGTGGGACGCCGTCGCCCGCCAGCCGGCACGCCCGCACTACCTCGTCTGCAACGCCGACGAGAGCGAGCCGGGCACGTTCAAGGACCGCGTGATCATGGAGGGCGACCCGTTCGCTCTCATCGAGTCGATGACGATCGCCGCCTATCGCAACCGGTTGCGAGCAGGGCTGGATCTACCTGCGCGGCGAGTACCCACGTGCACGCCAGCGTGCTCGTGTCGGCCATCGAGCAGGCCACCTCGCACGGCCTGCTCGGCGACGACGTGATGGGCGCGGGCTTCTCGTTCCACCTCGAGGTGTTCCTCGGCGCCGGCGCCTACATCTGTGGCGAGGAGACGGCGATCTTCAACTCGATCGAGGGCTTCCGCGGCGAGCCGCGGAACAAGCCGCCGTACCCGGTCGAGGTCGGCCTGTTCGGCAAGCCGACCGTGGTGAACAACGTCGAGACCCTCGTCAACGTGCTGCCGATCGTGCTCGGCGGCGGCCAGGCGTACGCCCAGCGTGGGCACGCCGGGCTCCACCGGGACCAAGCTGTTCTGCGTGTCGGGCGCGGTCGCCCGTCCCGGCGTGTACGAGCTCGAGCTTCGGCGCCACCCTGCGCGAGGTGATCGATGTCGCCGGCGGCATCGCGCGAGGCCAGCACGTTGCGCACCGTGCTGCTCGGCGGCGCAGCCGGTTCGTTCGCGACGCCCGACGAGCTCGACGTGCCGCTCACCTTCGAAGACCTCCGAGCCGCAAAGCTGTCGCTGGGCAGTGGCGTGGTGATGGTGCTCGACCAGACCGCCGACCTCACCGACGTTCGTGCATCGCATCGCAGCGTTCTTCCGCGACGAGAGCGTGCGGTCAGTGCGTGCCGTGCCGCGTGGGCACGATGCGTCAGGAGGAGGTGCTGATCCGCCTCGACCAGCGGCGGCCCCGGTGCCGCCGCCGATCGGGAGCTGCTCGCCGACATCGGCGCGGTGCTCCGCGACGCCTCCATCTGCGGCTTCGGCCACTCGGCCCACGGCGCCATCGAATCGGCGATCGCCAAGCTGGGGGTGCTTCTCGTGAACGCCGTCCGCCGTCGTCCGCTCCCACCCGTGGTCGTCGAGCTCACCATCGACGGCGACCGCCGTGAAGGTGGCAGAGGGCACCACGGTGCTGCAGGCTTGCCGCGGCGCCGGTTGCGACGACATCCCGACGCTGTGCTACGGCGACACGCTCACCCCGAAGAACGCCTGTCGCGTGTGCATGGTCGAGGTCGAGGGCTCGCGCACGCTGGTGCCGTCGTGCTCACGCAAGGTCGGAGCCGGCATGGTGGTGCACACCGACACCGAGCGGGTGCAGCACAGCCGGCGGATGGTGCTCGAGTTCCTCGGGTCGGCGAACGACCTGTCGGTCGCACCGAACGTCGGCCGCTGGAACGACGCAGTACGGCGTCGACGTCGACCGCTACGGCGCCGACCGTCGCACCACGGCCCAACCGGTGAAGCGCGACAACGAGCTGTACGTGCGCGACTACGACAAGTGCATCCTCTGCTACAAGTGCGTCGATGCCTGTGGCGAGCAGTGGCAGAACACGTTCGCGATCGCCGTCGCCGGACGCGGCTTCGACAGCCACATCGCCGCCGAGTACGACACCACGCTGCCCGACAGCGCGTGCGTGTACTGCGGCAACTGCATCGCCGTGTGCCCGACGGGCGCGCTGATGTTCACCAGCGAGCACGACATGCGCGCCGAGGGCACGTGGGACGAGATCAGTGCAGACCGCAGACCGACACGATCTGCCCGTACTGCGGCGTGGGCTGTCAGCTCACCCTGCACGTGCAGGACAACGTCGATCGTGAAGGTCACCAGCCCCAGCGACCACTCGGTCACGCACGGCAACCTGTGCATCAAGGGCCGCTTCGGCTTCCAGCACGTCCAGAACCGCTGAGCCGCCCTGCCGCTGAGGTCAGCGACTCGCCTTTTCGGCTTCGTAGTCGGCGATCGCGGTGAGCTGGGCGCCGAGGGTGGCATCGACCCACTCGGCTGCCGGCACCGACGACGCGGTCGTAGCTCGTCCTGCACCGGGGCGAGCTGGCCGGTGAAGTGCGGCATCACCTGGTCGGCGAACAACTCGTAGCTGCGCTTCGTGGCCGGCCGAAGTCGGCGAGGTCGGCGCCGAGGAACAGGTAGGCGCCGAACCCACCGGTCTTGTCGACCAGACGCTCGAGCTGCTCGATGGCCATCTCCGGCGTGCCGATCACCATCCGGCCGCGTCTCGTTGGCGTAGTCGATGAAGTCGTCGTAGTCGGTGGGCGGCGGGCGGATCGTTGGGGTCGCCCATCGGGATGATGTGGCTCAGGTAGTCGAACACCCACTGCAGGCCGTAGCGGCAGTTCTCCTTGGCCTGCTCGACGGTCTCGGCGATGTGCATCGGCCCCATCAGATCGCCACTTCTCACGCGGCGCCTCGTGACCGTTGCGGGCGGCCTCGTCCTGCCAGACCTGGTAGTTGTAGTCGAGCACCCGGAACGCGGCGGGCTCGGTGGCCGCGATCGACAGCATGCCGGTGCCGTAGCGGCCGGCCAGCTTCGAACCCGACGGCGACATGCGACGACGCCACAGCGATGTCGAAGTTGCTGTACGGGCGCATCTGCAGCACCGCCTCGTCGCACGTGAACCAGTCGGTCTTCTCGGTGACGGTCTCGCCGGCGAACAGCCGCATCATCACGTCGAAGGCCTGCTCCATCCGCGGGCGCTGCTGCATCGGGATCGATGCCCAGCATCGCTGCGTCGCTGGTGAGCTGGCCCGGACCGGCACCGAACATCATCCGCCCGCGGGTGAGGTGGTCGAGCATCACGATGCGGTCGGCGAGGATGAACGGGTGGTGGTAGGGGAGCGAGTTCACCCCGGTGCCGAGCTTGATGTGCTTCGTGCGCTCGGCGGCCGCGGCGATGAACACCTCGGGGCTGGCGATCAGCTCGATGCCCGCCGAGTGGTGCTCGCCGATCCACGCCTCGGCATACCCGAGCCGATCGAGGTGCTCGATCAACTCGAGGTCGCGGTGCAGGGCGAGCGTGGGGTTCACCCCGGTCTTGTGCATCGGCGGCATGAAGATGCCGAAGCGGAGCGGGGCAGGGTGCGGCTGGAAGTGCGGCATGCGGATCATCGTGCCATACCCATCCAACATCGCTTCGACTCCGAACAACTCGCGACGTCCTGCGATCTCGCGGCGTCAGTCTCCCCGTCTCCCGGAAGGACCCATGAGCAACGTCGAACTGAAGTTGGATCGCGAACCCGAGCTCGTCGACCACCCGTCGATGCGCCCTGTCGCAGGCGTGACGCTGGAGCTGTATGCCCAAATCGTCCGCTCCATCGCGATGATGAACCACGATCTGTCGATGCTCACCCCGATGGCCGCCCTGCACGGTGTGGACGACCAGTCGTGGAACGAGGCTCGTCGCGGCTGGAACATCCGGATCGCCACCGACGACGCAGTCAACTCGGCGTTCTGCGTGAGCTACCACTCGGCATGAGCTCGCCGGCCGCCGTCGGTCACTCGACGGTGCCGACGGCTCGATGGTCGCCGGAGTTCAGGGTGAAGTGGAGCGAGTCAGCCAGGAAGGCCGAAGGCGAGGAGTCCTTGGTTGTCGTTGGGGAGGAAGCTGAACGCGTCGTACCCCGTCCCCAGAACACCTGGCCGTTGGAGATCGCCGCACCGCCGAGGCAGCTGGCGCCACTCGTGTAGTCCCACAACTCGGCGCCCGTGGCAGCGTCCATCGCGTACATGTGGCCGTCGATGTCCATCGAACACGTGTACACCACACCGTTGGCGGCGCTGACCGGGCCCATACCACGGTCACCTTCGGGGTCCGGACGCTCCCACAGGATCGCGCCCGTCGTTGCATCGAGAGCACTCCAGCCGCCCTGGTAGACGGTGCCGCCGCCCTGAAGGATCCACGGCTTGAACTGGCTGTTCGAGTTGCCGACGTAGATGCGCTTGCCGTCGGTGGCCGATCCCCACTGGAGGCCACCGGCCACACCGCCAGGCGACACCTGGGTGCTCCACACCACCGCACCGGTGTCCGGATTCAGCGCCCAGTACTTGCCGCTCTTCTGACCGGCACCGATGAGGTCGCGCTTGGCATTCCCTGTGCCGACGGTGAACAGCGACGGCCCCTGGCCGAAGTCGTAGTCCGGACCCTGGGCATCAGGACAGTTCGGCGTTTCGTCCTCGAAGCCCGGGATCGGGAGACCACACGCCACGTTCCAGATGTCCGAGGGCAGAGCTCGGGTGCTCCACTTGATCGCACCGGTGCTGAGGTTCAGCGCAAGGATCGAGTCGAAGTGGTTGCTGGGGTCCAGGCACGAGGGCGGACTCGCGCCACCCAGGATGCACGCAGTCACCGCTGCCGGCACGGAGTAGTTGTTGCCGGTCGCGATGTAGAGCTGGTTGCGCTTCGGATCGATGGCCGGGGTGCTGCCCCACACCGCGTTGCCGGTGTAGCCGTCGTTCGGCGTGCCACCCGAAACCGGCGGCGCCGTGTAGGTGCGCCAGAGGATGGCCCCCGTGGTGACGTCGAGGGCCATGATGCTGCCCCGGAAGAAGCAGCAGTACTCAGCCGGGAGGAATCGCGCCCAGAGCTCCTCGAAGGACGCGACCCCGACGTAGGCGATGTTTCCATGCACCACGGCCGACTGCGTCACGATCGGCGCGACATCGGAGAACGTGGTCTTCCACTGCAGCGCGCCCGTGTTCTTGTCGATGCCGAGGATGTTGCCGTGGTCGATGAACGGGCTCAGCTTGCCCAGCTGGTCGCCCAGGATCAGGGTGTTGCCTGCGATGACCGGCGTGGCCCGTGCATGGTCGCCGGCCTCAAGCCCGTAGTCCGTCGTGAAGTTCTTCTGCCAGCGCACCGCCCCGGTGTCGCGATTCACGGCGTAGAGGTTGCCGGCGAAGTCCGGCACGTAGACGGTCGTGCCATCCACCGCTGGGGTCGCTGAGATGTCGCCAGGTGTGGGCAGCTTCCACAGCAACTCGAGATCGCCGGCGTTGTCGACGCCGATCTCGTGCTCAGACGCGTTGTAGCGGGTGTTGTCGGTGTTCTGCCCGGAACTGGTCCAGTTCGCCCCGCCACCGGGTGCGCCGTACGCCACCGACGCCGTCAGCAGCACGATCGTCACGGCCAGGGCAACGCTCTCCGCGTGCCGCGTTCTCCTTGCTCCCATGGTGTTCTCCAACTCCTGTGAGAGGTGCACGACGCACCTCCGGACACTCTCGCAAACGGTGCGCAACCGACGCGCAACCGGTGCGCAACCGGTGCGCAACCGGTGCGCAACCGGTGCGCAACCGGTGCGCAACTGATCCGGAACGGAGGCACTCCGGCGCTCTGTAGTGTCGCGTCCGCCGATCGATCGGGCGGTCGATCTCGTTTGAATGCGAGGGCGAGTGGACATCCAGCTGTTGGGCGGGGTGAAGATCACAGGGCCGAAGGGTGTGGTGCCGAACGCGATGTTCGGTGGTCGCCGAGCACGTGTCATGTTCGCCGTGCTGGCCTGGGAGTACCCGGCCTCGATCGATCAACACGACCTGGCCGATGTGCTCTGGCCGGGGTCACTGCCGAGAACCTGGCGACCGGCGTTGCGATCGGCGTTCAGCCACGTCCGCGCCACCTTGGCAGCGACCGGCTGTCCCGAAACGTCGGTCGACGCTTCGGAAGGCATTGCGAGGCTCCACCTGCCCCCCAACGTGGAAATCGACATCGCTCGGGCGCGCGACGACGTGGCCACCGCCGCAGCGCCGACCGACCCAGCGCAGGCGATCGTGCGTGCGCGTGCCGCGCTGGCCGTGCTCGGCGGGCCACTCCTCGCCAGTGAATCTGGCCCATGGGTGGAGCGTCGTCGTGACGAGTTGCTCCAATTGCGCCTCGTAGCACTTCACGCGCTCTCGACCGCTCTGGTCGCGACGGGTGAAACCGAGCTGGCCATTGCGGCCGCGACCGAGGCTGTACGCATCCAGCCGTTCCGAGAGCCCGGGCACCGGGCACTCATGGTCGCGCACGCAGCGAACGGTGACCGGACAGATGCCCTACGTGCCTACGCCAGGCTCCGCACGCTCCTCGTCGAGGAGATGGGGCTCGACCCGTCTCCCGAGACCGAGGCGCTCTATGTGGACCTGCTCCGCGCCGGGGGCCACACGAGGCTTCCGGCTCTCCGCGTGGCCGGTGTGGACCCGGCCCGTCGACCGGTGGGTCTGGAGAGCGAAGCTGATGCCCTGGCCGACTGGTGGGCCGCCATGGACCGTGGTGGCCGCCCCGTTCTCGCACTCGGCGGCACCCTGGGCGCCGGCAAGACGACGCTGGCCGCAGGATTGGCGTCGGCAGCGGCGGCGGATGGCACTGCCGTGCTGTGGATCAAGGGTGCCAATGCAGCCGGGATCGACCAGCTCGAGCAAGGAACCGAGACGAGCAGCCCACGACTGCTCGCGGTCGTCGATGACGCCGACCGGATCGGAGGCCCCATCTCGCGCGGTGCTCGGCATCGTCATGGATCGACCCGCACATCAGCTCGGCCTGCTGCTGATCCACCGCACGGAGCAGTTGACGATCGGCGATCCGCTCGTCGAGCTGTTCGGCGATCTGGTCGCCATCGGTCGACTCGACCACCTCGTGGTCGGACCGCGCACCACACCCCAGATCACCGCGATCGCAGCAGAGACCTGGGGTGTGCCCGCCGGCGCGGGCCTGCGCCACCTCGGCGAGTTCGTTGCCGGCGAAGTCGGGGGCAACCTGGGATTCGCTGCGGAGTGGCTCCACGGTCTGCGCGAGGCGGGTTTTCGACCGGAAGCGAGCGTCGATCTCGACCAGCTTGCCGTACCACCGACGGTCAAAGATCTGGCGGGACGCTGGTTGCGGGGCATGTCCAACGAACACATCGATGTGCTCACCGTCGCGGCGCTCCTGGGGAGTCGGTTCCCACTCGACCCGCTCGCCGCACAGAACCCGGTTGTCGCTCTGGACGCGGTTGAGCGAGCGATCGCTCGAGGTCTCCTCACGTCAGCGACGCACGACGGCCACTATCGTTTCGTGCACCCGATCATGGCCCGCATCCTGCGCGAGCAGCTGACCGATCTGCGCCGACAGAGATTGATCGCCGAGCTGGCATCGGCCGACTCGTGGAGCCACGGTCACTCGACGGTGCCGTAGGCGCCCTGGTTGCCAGACGCCGAAACCGCCGCCACCTCCGCGATCGACGCTCGCACGTCGGAGCCGTAGAACCCACCCAGCCAGTTGTCGGTGAGGAAGGTCTGGTAGGCACGCAGCTGCTTGAAGCGGTGCATGATCACCGAAGCGCTCTTGGCCGTGTAGCCGTTCTTGTGCAGGTCGACCGAGATGCTAATAACGCCGGGGACCTCGAAGTTCCACGGCGGGATGTCGTGACCGAGGCGGCGCAGATACGTCAGCGTGATGCCGCCCATGCATGCGTCGACGTGACAGTTGATGTCACGCTCGGCCGCCAGGGCCGCGATCGCCGGGATCGGGACGATCACACCCTGCGGGTACTGCGGAGCCGAACCGACCACGAGCACCGTGTTCTCGTCGATCGCCGCCGCCATCGCATCCACATCGGCCTTCCAGTCGGCACGGACCGGCACGCGACGACTCTCGAGGCCGAAGTAGTAGCAGCCCTTCTCGAACGCGGCGTGAGCGGTCGTCGGCAGCACCACGTTCGGCGTCGTGATGTCGCGTTCTCACGCCCGAGGCCGGTGCCGGGGGTGCCGTGCGCCCGAAACTAACCTCACCCGGTGCCCGACCGTTCGCCCTTCCTGCTCGATCCCGACGTCGTCTTCCTGAACCACGGCTCGTTCGGAGCTGTCCCGCGCCCGGTCTTCGAGCGGTACCAGCAGCTGCAACGCGACATGGAACACCAGCCAGTCGAATGGCTCCAGCGTCACGCCGAGCCGCTGATGGCGCAGGCGCGGACGCGTCTGGCGGCCTACGTGCGGTGTGCCGCCGACGAGCTCGTGTACTTCCCGAACCCCACGACCGCGATCAACATGGTGGCCAAGAGCCTCGTGCTGGCGCCGGGCGACGAGATCCTCACCACCGACCACGAGTATGGCGCGATGGACCGCACGTGGACGTTCGTCTGCAACTCCACCGGCGCCCGCTACGTGCACGCCCACATCCCGTTCGAGCTCACGGCCGCCGAGTTCGTGGAGCGGGTCTGGGCCGAGCGAACCGAGCGAACCAAGGTGCTGTTCCTCAGCCACATGACGAGCGCGACCGCGATGCGTTTCCCCGTGGAGGAGCTCGTGCGCCGGGCTCGCGACGCAGGGATCTTGACCATCATCGATGGCGCCCACATCCCCGGACACGTCCCGCTCGACCTCACCGCACTCGGCGCCGACATCTACACCGGCGCGAACCACAAGTGGATGTGCGCGCCGAAGGGTTCGGCGTTCCTCTACGCGTGCCGAGACGTGCAGCACCTGCTGCACCCCTTGGTCGTCAGCTGGGGTTGGGAGAGCGATCATCCGAGCGGCTCGCAGTTCGTGGACCATCACGAGTGGCAGGGCACCCGCGATCTCTCCCCGTTCCTCGCCACGCCGGCCGCCATCGACTGGATGGCAGAGCAGGACTGGCCGGCCGTCCAGGCGCGTTGCCGGGACCGTCTGCGGAACGCGATGCAGCGTGTCGACGAGCTCACCGGCCTCACGTCGGTCTACGCCGACGATGGCTTCGAGTGGTTCTCACAGCTCGCGGTGGTGCGGCTGCCCGACGTGGACCCGGTGGTTCTCAAACAACGCCTCTACGACGAGTTCCGTGTGGAGACGCCGGTGCACCGCTTCCGCGACCAGGTGCTGCTGCGGATCTCGATCGTGATCTACAACACCGACGACGACGTCGACGCCCTCGTGTCAGCGCTCCGTGTGCTGCTGCCGAGCTCGAGAACTGATTCGCGATGAAAGATGAGTGCGCCACCGCCACTCATCTCTCATCGCGGTGGGTTGGCTATCGTCGACGGCGATGGGGATGCCGCAGCTGAGCGCAAACGGGGTCGGCGGGATCGGCGTGGTCGACCTCATGATGGGCATCCCCGAGCCCGGAGCCCGCGAGCACTGGTACCGGTTCCTTCAGCCCACCCTGCGCGACGCGGAGAGCAAGCAGATGGCGATGCCGGCGCAGTACATGTTCAAGGACGTGCCCGAGGACCCAGAGGGTGCTGACATGATCGCCTGGACGCTCGATCTGATGGACGGCCACGGCATCGCCAAGGCGCTCGTCGGTGTCGATCCCAGCGGCGGCCTCCAGAACGAGGCGCTCGCGAAGCACCCGGATCGCTTCTTCGGCTGTCTCCACGTCGATCCCAACGGCGGCATGGACGTGGTGCGGGCGATCAGCCGCGCCCATGACGAGTTCGGCATCCGCGGCGTGTCGCTGTTCCCATCGGGCTGCAACCCGCCGTTGCCGATCAACGACAAGCGGACCTACCCGGTCTACGCCAAGTGCATCGAGCTCGATATCCCGGTGCTGTGCTGCGTGGGCGTCCCCGGCCCACGGCTCCCGCTCGCACCGCAGCACGTGGAGCTGATCGACGAGGTGTGCTGGGACTTCCCCGAGCTCGTGTTCGTGATGCGCCACGGCGCCGAGCCGTGGGTGGACCTGGCCGTGAAGCTGCTGCTCAAGTGGCCGAACCTCTACTACTCCACCTCGGCGTTCGCACCGAAGTACTACCCGAACGCCATCGTCGACTTCGCCAACACGCGGGGGAGCGACAAGGTGATGTATGCCGGCTACTTCCCGATGGGGTTGAGCCTCGACCGAATCTTCGCCGAACTGCCCGAGGTGCCGCTTCGCGACGATGTGTGGCCGAAGTTCCTGCGTGACAACGCGACGCGAGTGTTCGGGCTCGATCGATGAGCGGTACGAGCCCCGACGACCGATGGCCGTGGCCGATCCCGTTCGGCTGGTTCGCCGTGGCCTGGGGGCAGCGAGCTGGCGCCGGCAGGCGTGGTGCCCCGACGGGCGTTCGGTCGCGAACTGGTCCTCTGGCGCGACGCCACCGGTCTCGCCCACGTGCAGGACGCATACTGCCCGCACCTCGGCGCCCACCTCGGTCACGGCGGATCGGTGCACGGCGACGAGATCGCCTGCCCGTTCCACGCATGGCGATTCGACTCCGAGGGTCGCAACACGTGCATTCCCTACAGCGAGCGCACGAACGGCAAAGCACGACTGCACACCTATCCGGTGGTCGAACGCAATGGCCTGGTGATGGCCTGGTACCACCCCCATGACGAGGCGCCGAGGTGGGAGATCCCGGAGGTGGCCGAGTTCGGAGCGGGTGACGTCGCCGAGACGTTCTCCGATCCCTTCACTCGCTTCTTCGAGATCGCCACGCCCTGGCAGGAGATGGCCGAGAACGGCGTGGACTCGGCTCACTTCCGGTACGTGCACGGAACCGCAGACGTGCCGCAACTCGACAGCTACGACACCGATGGGCCACGGTCGCGGATGC
The DNA here is from genome assembly GCA_963791635.1 of uncultured Acidimicrobiaceae bacterium. Classification (GTDB taxonomy): domain Bacteria; phylum Actinomycetota; class Acidimicrobiia; order Acidimicrobiales; family Ilumatobacteraceae; genus VFMC01. The sequence continues at coordinate 857,875 of CAWBTC010000005.1, read as the reverse complement.
GTTCGACGCAGTTCTTCGTGACACCGCGTGGCACGACCGAGGGTCGGATCGACAGCGACGGGTACGGGGCAGGGTTCTCCGTGGTGCGCTTCAGCGGCATCGTCGAGACGGTGCTGCTCGGCTGCGCGACGCCGATCGAGCGTGACCGTTGCGAGATGCGCTTCACCTTTGCCGTCCGTCGCTTCGACGACGACCGAGTCACGTCCAAGGTGGGCCAGGCCTTCGTCGACGAGGTGTCACGTCAACTCCTCGAGGACAAGCCGATCTGGGAGCACAAGCGCTTCGTGGAACGGCCGGCACTCGCCGACACCGACGGTCCCTTCCTGCAGTTCCGTCAGTGGGCATCGCAGTTCTACGCATGACCGCGTCCTGACATGGCGTTGATCTACGCGGTTGTCGCTGCGCTCCTGCTCGGCGCTTCCGACTTCTTCGCGGCGCGGGCGGCACGGACCACGGCGTCGATCACGGTCACCCGTTCGGCCGTCGCCGTGTCGACTGTGCTGTCACCGATCCTGCTGCTCGCAGTGGACTCGCGTTGGATCGGCCGAGATGTCGTGATCGGCGTGCTCTCGGGTCTGACGATGACCACCGGGCTGTTGTTGCTCTACCACGGGTACTCGGTCGCTCGGATGGGCGTCGTCGCACCGATGTCGTCGGTGCTGCTCGCCGCCGTACCCGTCGTCTACGACCTGACGCGCGGTGAACGACCTGGAGCGCTCGCCGCGGCCGGCATCGCGATCGGGCTCATCGCGCTCGTGCTCACCGGCTACACGCCGGGTGGTTCGGGCAGCGTACGCGTCGGCGCAGTGCTCGGTGTGATGTCGGGCGTCTCGTTCGGCATCGCCTTCACGCTGATGGGGGAGGTGCGTGAGGCGAGCGGGCTCACTCCCGTCGTGGTGCAGCGATTGGTCGGCTTCGCAATGCTCGCCGTCGTCGGCATGCTCGGCAGCGCTCCGTTCTTCGCATCCGAGCGGATCGCTCGCAAGTCGGTGCTGGCCACCGGTTCCCTCGCGGTGTTCGCGATCGCCGCGCTGCAGCTCGGGCTCCAGAAGGGTTCATCGGGGCCGGTCTCAGTGGCGGCCTCCCAGTTCGCCACGGTGGCCGTCGTCTTGTCGGTGCTGTTCAATCACGAGCGGATGCGATGGTGGCAGGGCTTCGGCGTGGGTGCCACCGCGGTCGGCGTGGCGCTCATGGCAGCCGGCGGCTGATCACTCACACACCGTCACACGGTCACACTGTCGCGGCGATCGACTCGAGGAGCTGTCTGGCCTCCTGTGCAGCCACCTCGATCGGGAGCCGAGCGCCCGCGTCGACCGCGTCGCGGTGGAGTGTCGGCCCGAGGTGCGACGCGGCGGTGCTCGACACCTCGTCGCCGAGTGCTCTGTCCGATGGTCGGAGGGCATATCCGGCGGCGGCCAGGACCGCATCGGACGCGCCTTGGAACCGTGCTGCGGTGGTCCAGAGTTCGCGGGCCACCGCCAGACGGGCGGCGATCGCGATCGCGAATCCGACGCCGACGCCGTACCCGAACTCGACGGCGAGGGTGAGACTCCTCAGCTGATGTTCCGCCGCCGCGACGTCGTCGCCGCTGCGGAGGGCGATCTCTGCGAGATTGCCCAGCTGCAGGCTGCTTGCGAGCAGGTCGCCGATGCTCTGACTGATGTCCAGCGATTCGAGCTCGGCATCTCGGGCCTCGTCGTACCGGCCGAGTTCTGCTGACGCCATGCTCAACAGGTTGAGCAGCACGCGCCGACCGTGCGGCGTCTCCGCCTGCTCGATACCGGCGCGCGCCACCGCGCGCGCCTTGTCATAGTCGCCGTGTCGGAGTGCAGCGATGCCGCGCAGTTGTGTGAGCCGACTGCGCGTCCAATCCGACGGCTCGACGCCGCCCACGAGCGCCTCGGCCTCGTCGAGCAGCACCTTCGTCTCATCGGCTCGCGGGTGTCCGCACCGAAGAAGCTCGTGTCGAGCAACAACTTGACACGGGCCTCGGTCGCACTCGGGAGGAGGTCGAGATAGCCGAGGCCGAGGTCCAAGGCGGTGACGGTCGAGGAGATCGCGTGGTGCGCCACCAAGGTGCACGCAATCTCCAGGGCCAACCCGGGATCGGACGTCGAGATGATCGACACGATGTTCTGCATGTTGTCGATCTCACGGGCGCGGTCAGACACCACACCGGGGTCGAGTTTCGACTGCTGTGGCTCGTACCTCGACATGTAGTAGCGGCCGACCTTTGCTGCGACCTCGCCGGCTTCACCCGCCACATCGAGCTGTTCGACTGCAAAGGTACGGATGGTGCGCAGCATCCGATACCGGTTCGCGCTCGCTGCTGGTTCCGTGCCGACCAGCGACTTCGATTGCAGCGACCAGACCAACTCGGGTACCTCGGCAACATCGATGGTTTCGTCCGCTACCGCCGCTGCGGCCGCCTCCAGGTCGAACCCTGCGGCGAACACCCCGAGACGTCGGAAGACGGATCGTTCGGTCGGATCGAGCAACTGACAGCTCCAGTCGATGAGCGCATCCAGGCTGCGCTGCCGCTCGCTGAGGGTTGGATCACGGCTCCGCAGGAGCGCCTGTCTGCTGTCGAGTCGAGCGAGGATCTCGGCCGCCGTCAGCACGTCGGCCCGCGCAGCGGCGAGCTCGATCGCCAGTGGCAAGCCATCGAGTCGGTCGCAGAGTTGGGTGATGGCCGCCCTGGTCGTGGCGTCGGGATGGTCGAGCCCAGCCCGTTGGCAGAACAGCTCGGGGCCAGTCGTGTCGGTGGGCAGGGGCGACGGGCGCCAGATGCGCTCGGCCTGCAGGCCGAGCGGCTCCCTGCTCGTTGCGAGGACCCGGATCAGCGGACAGGACCGCAGCAGCGAATCGACACGTCGCGCGATCTCCACCGTGAGGTGCTCGCAGTTGTCCATGATCAGGAGGGCATGTCGGTCGCGCAGATGGTCGAGCACGTTGCTCCAGACATCACCTCGATCGCCGGCGACCGCTGAGATGGCCCCGGCGATCGCTCCCGGCACGGCCGAGGTCTCGGCCAGTGGCGCGAGATCGACGAACCACGCTCCATGATCCCAGTCGGACGCATGTGCCAGGCCATGCTCCACGACGAGGCGGGTCTTGCCAAGGCCACCTGGCCCGACCACGCTCACCAGGCGCGACGCCTCGATCAGAGCAGCGAGCTCAGCGAGCTCACCCAATCTTCCGACGAGCGTCGTGGCGGGCGCCATCAGGTTGTGCCGATCGGCAGGAAGTGCCCGCAGCGGAGGGAACTGGTCGGCGAGGCCGTCACCCGCGACCTGGAACACCTCGAGCGGTTCGTCGAAATCACGGACTCGGAAGTGTCCGAGCGACTCCAGGGTCACGGTCTCGAGAGCAAGCGCTCGCCGCGCCGTCTCGGACGACACCAGGATCTGACCTCCGTGCCCAGCACTCACCACCCGGGCCGCCTGATGAACGGCGAACGCGACGTAGTCCTCACCGCGGGGGGAGGCCAGGCCCGTGTGCACGCCGAATCGCACGCGCATCTGTGCGTCGGCAGGCCAGGGCTCGGCAGCGAGGTTGCGTTGGGCATGTGCACATGCCTCGACAGCGTCGACGGCGTCGGCGAACGCAACGAAGAACGCGTCCCCCTCGGTCTTCACCTCAACGCCGTCATGCGCTGCGAGTGCACCACGTACGAGCTCGTTGTGACGTTCCAACAGGGCGGGGTATCGCTCGCCGATCCGACGGAACAGCCGGGTCGACCCTTCGATGTCGGTGAAGACGAACGTCACCATTCCCGCCGGCAACTCAGGGCGTGCAGCCACCGGCCAGAATCTACCGGACTTCGTTCTGACGGCCGAGATCACGTCGTTCGACGACTCGAACGCCTCGAACGCCTCGGCGGGCTGTCAGGATCAACCGATGAGCACAGGCAGCCTTGTGACCGTCGACGAGATCAACACGTTCCTGGCGCGCGACTTCGTCGGAAGCCCGAACCGGTGCGAGTCGGTCGGGGAGCGGTGGGCGATCGCGGTGCTGTCAACCGACGGGATCTCGCTTCGCCCTGGCGGGATCATCAGCGGACCGACCGTGTTCGGTGTCTGCGACGCAGCGCTGTACTACGCGTGCTTCACGGCGATCGGCATCGAACCGATGACGCTCACCAGTGAGCTCTCGATCCGGTTCATGCGACCCTCCAGGGGAGCACTGCTGCGCGCCCGCGCCGATCTTCACCAGGTCGGACGGCGCTCGATCATCGGCACGATCGTGGCGTGGACCGACGACATCGCGAAGCCGGTCGCGGTCGCCCAGGGCACGTACGTTCGTCCTACGTCATGACGTCGGCGGCATGGGTCGGCCGCTAGGGTCGGCGCCCATGACCGAGCGCACCAAGCCCTCCATCACCATTCCCGAAGGCGAGCCGCCCACCGATCTGCTGATCGAGGACGAGATCATCGGCGACGGCGACGAAGCCGTCGTCGGCAAGCGGGTGATCGTGCACTACACCGGCGTGGCCTGGAGCACGGGCAGCGAATTCGACGCCAGCTGGAACCGAGGCGACACGTTCGACTTCCGACTCGGCGCTCGTGAGGTGATCGAGGGCTGGGACCGCGGCGTCGCCGGCATGAAGGTCGGCGGCCGCCGCCGGCTCACGATCCCGGCGGACATGGGGTACGGGAGCCGTGGCGCAGGTGGCGTCATCAAGGGCGGCGAGACGCTCGTCTTCGTCGTCGATCTCGTCTCGATCCGCTGACCCGACCCCCGGTGGGCCTCGACGCCCAACTCACAGCCCAACGTCGATCACCAGTCGCTGGGGGTTCCGCAGCGTCGTGACGCGCAGGTCGCGTTCACGATCGAGACCGACCGCCCACACCTGCACGCCTTCAGAGTTGTCGATCAAGCGGATCTCCTCGATCGTCGCGACGTTGGTGGGGAACAGGTCGATCGGTCCTGCGTAGTCGGTGGGCCGGCCGGCGGCGTCCACCCCGTACATCCACGCCTCGACCGACATCAGCAGCACCGCGTCGCCGCGCACGGTGACGAACTGGTCATCGGTCTGACCGAGCGTGACCGGGTCGTCGGTGTAGCGCACCCAGTAGCCGGGTGGGATGCCCGGCGTGGGTGCATCACCTTGGACGAACTCGATCACGATTCGCTCGAAGCAGTCGTGGCCACCGGTGCGGATATCGATGCCGACGAGCGAAGTGAGCCCACCAGGGAAGTTCGACAGCACGCCATCACGACCGCCGATCGACGGGCACACCACCGACGTGGTGGCGCCAGGCGGGGTGGTCGACGGAGCAGGCGAAGTGGTGCTCGTTGGCGGAGCGGTGACCGTGGCAGGCACCGTGGTGGATGCCGGCGCAGATGTCGCCCCGCCGAGCGAGGTGGTCGGTGCGATCATCGTTGCACCAGGCTCGTCGGTCGTCACCGCTGCATCGCTGGTCGGTCGTGTGGTGGGTGCCGACGACCCATCGCCGCTGCACGCGCTCGAGTGCCAGCGCGGCGACCGCACAGAGCGTGAGCGATGTCTTCACAACATCATGGTGCGCCCTCCCGAGGGCCCTTCATCGGGCAGGAAGTCCCGAATCCTGACCGGCGGATCAGGGCTACGATCTCGGCGTGAGCCGCACCGGTCGAGCACGGGAACGTCGCACCACCGGTGAGATCCGTCAGCTCCCTTGGCGCCAGCTGACCAACCCTCATGCACCGGTCGAAGTGCTCTCTGTCGACCATGTGGAACAGATCCACCGGGCATCGTTGCAGCTGCTGTCAACCACCGGCATGCGCATGCTCTCACCCGTGGCGCGCGGCCTGCTCGCCGCTGCGGGCTGTGTGGTCGACGACGAGATGGTGCGCTTCGACCCGGAGCTGATCGAAGCGGCGCTGGCACTCGCTCCGTCGCAGTTCGGATTGCGTGCGCGCAACGCCGGACGCTCGCTGGTGATCGGCGGCAACCACGTGACGTTCACCTCGGTGGGCGGACCCGCGTTCTGTCACGACCTCGACCGTGGGCGACGCCCCGGCAGCGCTGCGGAGCAGACCGAGTACCTGAAGCTGGTCCAGACCCTCGACATCATCCACCAAGAGGGAGGCGGGCCGTTCGAGGCGCTCGATCTCGACCCGGCGACCAGGCACCTCGATCTCAACCTCAACCTGATTCGACACGTCGACAAGAGCTGGCAAGGCATCGCCCTCGGCCGTGAGCGAGCCGCAGACGCGATCGACATGGCCGCCATCGCACTCGGCACCGATCGTGATGGATTGGCCGACGATCCAGCGGTCCTCGCGATCGTCAACACCAACACGCCGCTCACGCTGGACGTGCCGATGGCAGAAGGGCTGATCGAGCTCGCCGGCGCCGGCCAAGCCGTGTGCGTCACGCCGTTCACACTTGCCGGAGCCATGGCACCCGCCACCCTCGCGGGTGCGCTCGTGCTGCAGAACGCGGAGGTGCTGGCGTGCGTGACGCTCATCGAGCTCGTCCGGCCCGGCGCACCGGTGGTGTACGGATCGTTCACCTCCAACGTCGACATGCGCAGCGGCTCACCAGCATTCGGGACGCCGGAGTACGCCAAGGCGGCGCATGCGAGCGGCCAGTTGGCCCGCCGATACGGCCTGCCGTTCCGTTCGTCGAACACGACCACCTCGAACACCGTCGACGCCCAGGCCGTGTACGAGAGCTCGATGTCACTCTGGGGCGCGGTGATGGGTGGCGCCAACCTCGTGTACCACGCCGCCGGTTGGTTGGAAGGTGGCCTCACCGCTTCGTTCGAGAAGCTCGTGATCGACGCAGAGATGCTGCAGATGATCGCCGAGTACCTCCAACCGATCGTGATCGACGACGACACCCTCGCCCTCGATGCCATCGCCGAGGTCGGTCCGGGCGGGCACTTCTTCGGCTCACCGCACACCATGCAGCGCTACGAACGGGCCTTCTACTCACCGATGGTGTCCGACTGGCGCAACTTCGAGACGTGGAGCGAGGCCGGTTCGATCGATGCGACGCAACGGGCGAACGGGATCTGGAAACAGCTCGTCGCCGAATACGAGCAACCACCGCTCGATCCGGCGATCGACGAACAGCTCGTCGACTTCGTCGAACATCGTCGCCGAGGGCTCACCGAATCCGGGGCCACGGGCACCTAGCCTGCGGTTGATGTCCACCCCCGACACCGCCGTCCCTGTGTCGCGCCGGCTCGATGCATCTGGTCCAGGCACGGCCGATCTGGCAGGCGTGCGCCTCACCCTCGGCACACTCCTTCGGTGGTCGCCGGTTGTCGCTGCGCTCGCATGGGTGGGCTGGTCGATCGGATCGTCGCTGCCCGATCTCGGTCGGACCGACAGCGCAACGGTCACCATCGGCCTCACCGACCAGGTCGGGTGGCCCTTCTACGACGCCGTCATCGCCCGGCAACCAGCGCTTCTCGACGGCGGTGTTCGTGCGGCGGCCCAAGCTGCGACTGGGATCACTGCGGGCGACGTCTCGTTCGACCTCGACACGGGCCAGACCAACGCCGTCATGCGCCTCGTCGTCGAGACCGACACCGGTGCCGGCGTCGATGCCGTGACGCTCGCCGATGCGATCGCGAACGGGCTCGTCGCGAAGAACCTCGACGAGCAACGAGCCGCCGTGCAAGAGCGCGTCGACGGCCTCGAGGCACGGCTCGTCGACCGCCGCGCGCGGCTCGAAGAGCTCAATCGGGAGCTCGATGTCGAGCTCTTCTCCGGCAACCAGGACGACGCAGATCAGACGCGTGAAGCTGCCCTCGTGGTGGCCAGTGGCATCGCCGGACTCGAGGTCCAGCTCGCGGACAGTCAGGCCGAGCTCGTCTCGGTGCAGCCACGCGTCGATGTCGTCGCTCCGGCCGTCGAAGGGCGCGATCGAAGCGATGACGTGCGGGCCAATGCCGTCACGGCGGCACTGCTGGCCCTGTTCGCCATCGCCGTCGTCCCGACGCTCGACCGTCGTCTCGCGCGGCTCCGCTCGGCGGCCCACGTGCGGCGAATCTGGCCAGGCGTGCCGTTGCTCGACGAGCGCCGAGGCAGCGATCTGCTCGGGCAGTCAGCCGACGAAGCAGTCCGACACATCGGCGACGACGGGCGGGCTGCGGTGACCGTGCTCGCCCTCGACGACGCCTCGGCCGAGCAGTTGGCCGAGAGCGCCGACGCCGGGTTGCTGGGGGACTGCGTCGTGGTCGCGCCGTCGCCCGACGCCTCGGCAGCGTTGCTCGACGCCGACGCGATCGTGATCGTGGTTCGTCGCGGGAGTCTCACCGTGCGACGAGTGGAGCGCATCGCCGACGACCTCGTCGCGCTTGCAGTCGCCCCGCGAGCGGTGGTGCTGACACGTCGATGACCACGACCTTCGAGCAGCGCTCAACCGTGCGCATCTCCGTCCCGCAGGCTCCTGCGCCCGACGCGGCGCTCGTGGTGCTGTTGGTGTTCGCAGCGTGCGAGCCGATGAACACCCCAATACGGTGGCTCAGCGACGCCGAGTCGGCGCGCTGGTACTTCCTCGTGCCGGTGTGGGTGTTCGCGCTGATGGTCGGATTGGTGGACGGCAGGGGAGTGCGTGCGGCCACTCGTCCACCGTCGCAGTGGCTCCTGCTGTGTGGCGTGTGGATGATGGTCGTCAGCCCCGTCGGGCTCGTGCCGCACCTCGACCTCGCCACGGCCGCGGGCTTCACTGCGTTCGTGCTCGCCGGCGCGGCCGTCGTCGATGCCGGGGGATGGCCACGACTGCGCGCCGCCCTGTTCCCCGCATCGGTCGCGCTTCTCGCGGCGAGTACGCTCACGGAGCTGAGTGGCATCGGCGGGAGCCGGTGGTACGGCGTGTTCCGCGACCCCAACGCGCTCGCATTCGGCTGCGTGATCGCCGCGCTCTGCGGCGTCGACCGATGGATGCGCGGCGGCCGCTACGGGCTGATGGTGGCGTCGGCATCGCTGCCCGTGCTGGTGCTCACCGACGGCCGCATCGCGATGGTGGCCCTCGCAGTCGGCACTGCCGCGCTTGTGCGACCTGCGCTGCCGAGGTTCGTGGTCCCCGCCGTGCTCTGCGTCGCCTGCATCGGCGTCGTGCTCCTCGCGGTCGACGACTCGCTCGGCGAGCGAGCGAGCCAGAGCGTGTCGCGTTCAGGGGAGTCCTCGGAGATCACGACACTCACGGGACGCACCGAGATCTGGGAGATCGCGATCGACGCAGTGCGCGAACGACCGCTGGCAGGGATCGGTGCCGGCAGCACCCACGAGGTGTTTCTGGTCGCTCAGGAAGACGACCGGATCGGGTTCGCGGTCACCCACGGTCACAACCTCGTCGTACAACTCCTCCTCAGCGGCGGCGTTGCCGCAGCGGTGGTCGTGATGTTGGGGGCGCTCGACTTCGCGGTGCGGGCGCGCAATCGTCCGGTCCGCGACCGAGATGCGCTGATGATCGCCCTGTTCGTGCACGGCCTCACCGAGGACATCGTCTCCGAACCACGGTTCACACTCATCCTCGTCGCCGCAGCCTTCGCCTCGACAGCGCCTCGTCGAGGACGGATCAGACAGCTCAGGCGACGCAGATCGCGTACACCGTCAACGTGACGTTGCCCGCTGAACCGAACGACACGATCGTGCCTCGCCACGAGCCGGTGGTGTTGGGGAAGGATGCGGCCATCTGGTGACGCTGGTTGGTGGAGGCCGAAAGGCCACCGCCGACCACCTTGGGCGTGGCAACGGGGCAGGTCGCTGTCGCCGTCAGCTCCTCGCCATTGTTGAACGCCGCGTCGTTGGCCGTGGCGTTGATGATCGTGACGGTGCCCAGCCCTGCGGGACCCTGCGGTCCCGTCGCCCCGGTGAGTCCGATCGGACCGATGGGGCCCGCCGGACCGGGATCACCCGTGTCACCCTTGTCGCCCTTCAACCCAGGCGCGCCTGCCACACCAGGCGGCCCCTGAGCACCAACTGCGCCAGCAGGGCCAGGATCACCCGCAGGACCAACCGGACCAACTGGACCGATCGCGCCAGCAGGACCCACAGGGCCGGGATCACCCTGATCACCCTTGTCGCCCTTCAACCCAGGCGCGCCCGCAACACCAGGCGGCCCCTGAGCACCAACCTCACCAGCCGGACCAACGGGACCAACGGGACCAACGGGACCAGGATCGCCAACCGCACCAGCAGGACCCACAGGGCCAGGATCACCCTGATCACCCTTGTCACCCTTCAACCCAGGCGCGCCCGCAACACCAGGCGGCCCCTGAGCACCAACCTCACCAGCCGGACCAACAGGACCAACAGGACCAACAGGACCCACAGGGCCCACCGGGCCGGGATCGCCAACCGCACCAGCAGGACCCACAGGGCCAGGATCACCCTGATCACCCTTGTCACCCTTCAACCCAGGCGCGCCCGCAACACCAGGCGGCCCCTGAGCACCAACCTCACCAGCCGGACCAACAGGTCCAACAGGTCCAACAGGACCAGCAGGGCCAGGATCACCCTGATCACCCTTGTCGCCCTTCAACCCAGGCGCGCCCGCAACACCAGGCGGCCCCTGAGCACCAACCTCACCAGCCGGACCAACGGGACCAACAGGGCCGGGATCGCCAACTGCACCAGCAGGACCAACGGGACCAGCCGGACCAGGATCACCAACCGCACCAGCAGGACCAGCCGGACCGGGATCGCCAGCAGGGCCAGGATCACCCTGATCACCCTTGTCGCCCTTCAACCCAGGCGCGCCCGCAACACCAGGCGGCCCCTGAGCACCAACCTCACCAGCAGGACCAACGGGACCAGCCGGACCAGGATCACCAACCGCACCAGCAGGACCAGCCGGACCGGGATCGCCGGCCAGGATCACCCTGATCACCCTTGTCGCCCTTCAACCCAGGCGCGCCCGCAACACCAGGCGGCCCCTGAGCACCAACCTCACCAGCAGGACCAACCGGACCAGGATCGCCAACCGCACCAGCAGGACCAGCAGGTCCAACCGGACCAGCCGGACCGGGATCGCCAACCGCACCAGCAGGACCAGCAGGACCAACCGGACCAGCCGGACCGGGATCGCCAACCGCACCAGCAGGACCAGCAGGTCCAACCGGACCAGGATCGCCAACCGCACCAGCAGGACCCGCAGGGCCAGGATCACCCTGATCACCCTTGTCGCCCTTCAACCCAGGCGCGCCCGCAACACCAGGCGGCCCCTGAGCACCAGCCGGACCAGCAGGACCAACCGGACCAGGATCGCCAACCGCACCAGCCGGACCAGCAGGACCAACCGGACCAGCCGGACCGGGATCGCCAACCGCACCAGCAGGACCAACGGGACCGGCAGGACCCACCGGGCCGGGATCGCCAACCGCACCAGCAGGACCAGCAGGTCCAACCGGACCAGGATCGCCAACCGCACCAGCAGGACCCGCAGGGCCAGGATCACCCTGATCACCCTTGTCGCCCTTCAACCCAGGCGCGCCCGCAACACCAGGCGGCCCCTGAGCACCAACCTCACCAGCCGGACCAACGGGACCAGCCGGACCCGCAGGACCCGCAGGACCCCAGGATCGCCAACCGCACCAGCAGGACCAGTAGCACCAGCTGGCCCGGCAGGGCCAGGATCGCCAGCAGGGCCAGGATCGCCCTGATCACCCTTGTCGCCCTTCAACCCAGGCGCGCCCGCAACGCCAGGCGGCCCCTGAGCACCAACCTCACCAGCAGGACCAACCTCGCCAGCAGGACCAACGGGTCCAACCGGACCAGGATCGCCAACCGCGCCAGCAGGACCAGGATCGCCAGCAGGACCAGGATCACCCTGATCACCCTTGTCGCCCTTCAACCCAGGCGCGCCCGCAACGCCAGGCGGCCCAACCGCGCCAGCAGGACCAGCAGGACCAGCAGGACCAGCAGGACCAACCGCACCAGCCGGGCTTGCCGGGCCGGCGGGCCCTGGCACACCGGGTTCACCGGCATCACCCTTGTCGCCCTTTGGACCGGCAGGACCAGGCGTGCCATCGCCACCTGAGGACGTGCCAGCGGGCACGTAGTAGCCGACGACGTCAGCGATGATGTTCACCGATCCGGCCAGGTTGAACATCTTGAACTCACCGCTGGGGGAGAGCTGCACGTCCACCTTGTTCGGCGTCGGCGGTGCGCCGGCCACCCAGTTCAGACTCGAGGCCAGCGGGCGTGCGGAATCGGCTGGCCACACCGTCAGATAGCTCGAAGCCGTGCCGCCGACGGCGGTGACGTTCATTGCGACAGCGGTCGCCGAAGACGGCACGATGCAGTTGCCGTTGGTGCCGTGCACCAGTTGGGTCAGCTCGCCACCGGCAGGGATGGGCGTGGAAACGAGCCCGACGGTGTCGGGTGCAGGACGCGTGTCGAGGAGTCTGCACGGGGGAACGGGAACGAGGGACGAGGGCGATGCTCCGCCTTCGCCCCACACCTGTACGACACCGATCAGTCCGGTGCCGACCGCCGCAGCGACCGCCATCGCTACTGCCCTTTTCATTGCGCAGCTCCTTCTGACCTCATTGGCCGCACACACCACATCGGGTGAGTGGCTCCAAAGCTAGATACCCCTACTCAGGGGGTTCTGGCTGAGCGGCCTTCTCATCAGGAGCGATGCGACAGGCAGAGCGCTCGTTTCCAGGCGACCCCTCACCGCAGAGCGGCCTGAACCTCGGTGAGGCTTGCATTCAGCGCAGCTGTGGCGACCGCGATCGGCCCAGGCTGATCTCGATCAGACGCGAGTTGCCGACTTGACGTCCTGCGAGGACAAAGCACGCCGATGCATCGAGCGCGACGGGCGTCAGAACACCAGCGATCCGAAGATGTCGCAACGCTGTCGCCCATGCCGCCACACCGCACAGACCAGACCAGACCCGGCCGCAGCCGCATGTGTGGCCTGTACCTGGGGAAGTGGTGTCCAACCCAATCGTCGGGTCGAATTGACATAACGATGATTATCGGCGTTGTGCCGAGGATCGCTGGCAGCCCAGAGGAGGCTGCTCCGCACCAGTCCACCAAGGCGATGAGAGATAGGTGCGCTAGCGCCACTCATCTCTCATCGAGTCACGTCGGGGGTGCCCATCTTCCGGTTGACCAAAGGTGTTGCTGCGTCGAGCAACCATCGCAGCGCTGTGATCGCCTCGGCCTTGGTCAGCTCGTTGCCGAGTTCACGTCGGGTGTCGGCCACCGCACGCTCCAGCACGTACAAGTCGTCGTGCAGCGCATCGAGTTCCGAGCGCGCCACGATCAACTCCTCATCACTCAACGCCAACTCACGCGCACGTTGCCGCGACACCCAGTCCCATTGCCGGCAGGCCTGCGAACAGAACTGACGAGGTCGCCCCGGCCCGGCGTGCTCGGCCAGGGGAAAGCGACACCACCGACACCTCCGACATCGCCGTTCGATCAGCGATCCAACGGTCCCCTCTGCTTCCTCTCGGGCCATTTCCGTCATGACGAAATCGTAGACGGCGGATCGTCGTCTGACGTGGGAACTCCGGAAGACGCGTCAGGGCGCGGGCAGGCAGGCGTCGAGCGACTCGCCGACGTACGCGATGTTGCGACCCTGCGCATTGGGAGCAAGCGACCACACCACCTGGCGCGGTCTCCCCCGCCGTCGTCTCCGGGCTCGCCTCCGGGCTCGTCGGATCGGAGACCGCCGTTGTCGGCGCCTGATTCTCGGACGTCGGCGTCGATCCGCACGCGCCGAGCACCGCCGCCACGACTCCGAAGGCCACCGCGGACACCAGCGACCGACGACCTCCGCTGGGCGCACACGCTCGTTCGGTCATGTCACCCATTCTGGTCGTCGACGTCGCCCGGCACGATCACTTCGAACAGAAATCGGCTACGATTCCCACACTGCACGTGGCCGTCTGGCCCCAGACGAGCCGCTCGGCACTGCGACATGGTTGCCGCAGTAGCGTCGCGATGTGCATCGCGCCGCTCTCCCCCGCACCGGCCTCGCTGCGTTAGCGATCACCGTCGTGGTGTTCGCAGCAGCAGGGTGCACCAGCGACCCGACGGAGCAGGCCTCGTCCGTCGAATCGCGATCGACCGTGGACGCCTCGCCCGCCTCCCTCGCCTCGCCGCTCGCCATCGCCGATGGCCGGAGCAACACGTGGACAGCGCCAGACGGCACGGTCGTGTCGTTCGTCGCAGTGGTGCCGCCGACACGGCTCGCCCACGATCGCCTCGCCGCGCTCGGCATCGACAGCGAACTCGTCATCGTGCCAGGCGAAGGTCACATCATCGAGAGCCTGACGGCGCCACAGCTGTGGGCCGCCCTCGACCGGTGACGACGTTCGTCGACGTGCACGTACGCCCGGGCGCGAAACGCACTGTCGTCGGCGGTTCACACGACGGTGTTCTCACTGTCGCAGTCTCCGCTCCCCCGGCAGACGGCCAGGCCAACGAGGCCGTGCGCCGGGCGGTGGCCGATGCGTTCGGCATCCGCGTGTCGGCGGTCGAGATCGTCCGCGGGCACTCGTCGCGCCGCAAGCAGCTCAGCCTCGACGGCGACGACGCCGTGATCGCGGCGCGTCTGATCGAACTCCGCGACTGACCGATCACCGACCGCGGACGCGAACCGGTCGCGCTCCGCGGCGGGGTTCACCGTGGAGCGCGACCGGAAACGAATGCGTCAGGCTGCAGGCCGGTCGATCTGCACCACGTCGGCATCGGACGACGCCGGCGTGAAGCGACGGATCAATGCCGCAGCCAACCCTTCGATGCTTCCGCCGTTGGTGACGAGGACGTCCGGCATCACATCGACACGACCTTCGGCGATCGCGTTGATCGCCGCGACCAGAGCGGTCGCGGTCGCGCCGAGCGCCTGCTTCTGCGCCTCGAACCCCTCGGCACGAGCCAGACCCAGTGCCTCGGCAGCCTTGGCCTCGGCGAGTCCCACGGCTTCGGCACGCGAGGCCTCGGCAGCACCGACCGCGGCGATCTTCGACGCCTCGGCGAGACCGATCACCTCCACCTTGGTCGCCTCGGCTCGGGCCGTCGTCTCCACGTAGGCGGCCTCGCCCCGCGCCTGGGCGGCACGTGCATCGGCCGCGTTCGAGTTGATCTCGATCGACACCTGTGAGCTCGCGAGTTGTCCTTGCATGTCGGCGGTACCGCGGGCCTTCTCCACCTCGATGCGGGCGTGTTGGGCCTCGCGCTGCTCGTGGAACGTGGCCTTCTCCTGCCTCGCGATCTCTCGTTCGGTCAGCACCTGCACCAGCTCCACCGGGAAGATCACGTCCTGGATGTACACCCCTCGGGTCTCGACGTCGTACGAAGCGAGGTAGCGCGTCACCGCCTCGAGAGCGGCCTGCTGAACCTCATCGCGTGTCTCGATGAACCGCACCGCCTCCAGCCGCTGGAGGGTGTTGCGGAAGTGGTTGCCGACGGCTGACTGCAGCACCTCATTGACGAGGTTCTGCATCGTGCCGACCATCGAGATCACCTTCGGCGCTTTGGTGTCGCTCACGTGGATCTGCACCTGCAGGTCGATCGAGAACACGAAGCCCTCCCGGCTCTTGCCCTCGATGGGGCTGAGCGAGGAGTCGAGGTTGTGTGCTTGGCTCGACGCGCTCGCCCAGTTGAGCGTGAGGATCGAGGTCGGCACGCGTCGTGCTGCAGGCCGATGCGACCACCGTGCGCCATGAAGGCCTGGAAGTCCTGGTAGTTGTTGTGCAGCTCGTTCTTGCGGCCGAGCAACGTGTCGATGATCTCGGCGTCGGTGGCCCCATCAGCTTCCATCGCATGCACGTCGTCGAACCCACCCAGCCGGCTGGCGATGTCGCCTGACGGCAGCGGCTCCCCTTCGAGCGCGGTCACCACGCCGACCATGTCGGTCGATCCGTTGGGTTCGGCGCTCTTTGCTCCGATCGCGATCGGATCGCCCACTTGCGCGATCACCACGCCGAGCTCGCCGGCGGGAACCTGAACCCACGGATGCTTGGCAACCGTGTACACCGGCCACAGCTTGAATCGCAGACCAGGCATGAGCAGTCCGGACTGATAGCCGGCTTCGCCATGCATGGCAACGGGGTTGCCATCGGGCAGGCTCCGACGTGCGAGCCGCTTGTTGACCAAGCCGATCTCTGCTGGGCCGATGACCCGTAGCGACTTCGCGACGATGGCGGCCACGAGTGAGATGACGATGAGTGAGACGACGAGGATGTACAGCATCGCCCCACCTCCTTTCTGGATCCTCTTGGATCCGATGAGATGGATGTTGATGCCGACCAGACTTCCCGGCGCTCCAGACACGGGGTTTGTATCGCACCTGTCTGCTACTCGTCTTACGCCTGACGGGACGAGCCGTCAAGCGAAATCGTGCCGTGCCGACCACGACGAGCCGACCCAACGAGCCGACAGAAACTCCGGCCGGACCGGCGTGCGTCCCGATCTACATTGCCGGCCATGGACGCCACGCTGGCCGAGGGATACATCGCACGCCCGTATCGCGGCCGCGAGGATCACGAGATGATGGCGACCGTGCTCGGCGCGGTGCGCCGCGCCACCTCGGACAACGAGGTGCCCAGCGCCGAACAGTTCGACAACACCTACAGCAACTTCCGGGCCGAGGATTGCGTGCCCACGCGTGATGCCGTGCTGGTGTTCACCACCGAGGGCGAGCCGGTGGGCTACGGGCGCACCATGCGCGAAGTGCACGAGGCAGGGGACGTGAACTGGACATGTTTTCCGGTGCTGCATCCCGACCACGCCGATGAAGCGTTGTTCACCTCGATGATCGAGTCGATGCACCGCCATCTGCACACCGTCGAGCTGGGTGACCCGACGCCGAGCTGGTACCTCACCTTCGCGGCGCATCCTGGGCCAGGCTGTCTCGCTGCCGGGCCGTCGGCATGGCTCGAGGCGATGGGCTACGAGCCGATCCAGTTCGGAGCGACCCTCGTCCGCCCACATCTCGACGACGTTCCCGATCTCCCGCTTCCCGACGGCATCGAGATCCGGCCGGTGCAACCTGCGCACCTGCGCCAGATCTGGGAGGTGCACCAGGAGGCGTTCCGCGGTCAATGGGACTTCCACGAGCCGGACGAGGTCGAGTTCCAACAGTTCATCGACGACCCGCTCCGCGACGAATCGCTCTGGAAGATCGCATGGGCAGGCGACGATGTGGTGGGACAGGTGAAGTCGTACATCAGCGCCCACGAGAACTCGGTCGTCGGCCGCCTTCGGGGCTACACCGAGTACATCTCCACGCGGGCGGGGTGGCGTGGCCGAGGTATCGCCGGCGCGCTGCTGTGCGCCAGTCTCCGAGAGTTGCGCCTCCGCGGGATGACCGAAGCGGCATTGGGCGCCGACGTGGACAACCCGTCGGCGTTCGAGCTGTACCAGCGGATCGGGTTCCAGGTCACCTCGTACGAAGCGGTGTACCGCCGACCGATCAGGTCGGCCTGATTCACCCGTCCATCCCGAAGCGATCCTGCAAGCCGGCTGCGAGCTCGAGCAGACGATCCCCCGGCAGAGGCGACAGCATCACCCGGGTGACACCCAGCTCCCCCAGCTGCTCGATCCGACCGCTCACCTCGTCGAGCGTGCGGCCGCCACCACCCGCGCTCAACTCGATCTCCGACGGGTCGCGGCCGATCGCTGCACACTCGGCTCGCATCGCGTCGAAGGCGGAACGGAGATCGTCGAGGCTGCCACTTCCAGGGAAGAAGCCGTTTCCGATGCGCGCCGCTCGCTGAGCCGCCTTCGCGGTGTGTCCGCCGATCACGATCGGCACCGATCCGTTCAGGGGCACCGGTCGGCTGATGCAGTTGTCGAAGTTCGCGTAGGTGTTGTGCACCGACGCCTTGTCGCCGGTCCACAGGGCTCGCATCGCTTCGACGTAGTCGTCGTGGCGACGACCGCGATCGGAGAACGGCACGCCAAGCGCATCGAACTCCTCCTGCAACCAGCCAACCCCCACGCCCAGCATCAGCCGTCCGCCGCTGAACACGTCGAGCGTGGCAACCTCCTTGGCGACCACGAGCGGGTTGCGCTGCGGCAGGATGAGGATGCCGGTGCCGAGCTTGATCCGCTCGGTGACCGCGGCAACGTACGACAGCCAGATCAGCGGGTCAGGGAGATCGAACTCCTCCGCTCCCCCGGCCATCTTCCCGCTCTTGTCATACGGGTACTTCGACTCGTAGCCGCTCGGCACGACGACGTGCTCGACCGTCCAGAGCGATTCGAACCCGGCGCCTTCGGCGGCCAGGGCGAGTTGGCGGGCACCGGTCGGCGTGGAGCCCATGCCGGTGTTGGTGAACATGAGACCGAACTTCATGCCGGGCACCTTAGTTATTAGTTACACCACGCCATTGCGAGTCCGACACGACCGTGCGACGCGGCCCAATCACCAAACAGTTCTGCAAGCTCGTCCGCTGGGCAGCGATCGAGGCCGCCCAGTATCCGCCGCGACTCATGGCGCTACGACCAACACGAACGCCTCGCTGACCGCCGCAACATCCGCTCGATCGCCAAGGCCACGATCGCCCGCAAGCTCGTCACGCTCGTCTGCTACGGCCTGCGCGACGGTCACATCCGCTGCCTCGAGCGAGCAGCATGAACCACTCCCGAGAACGCGACCAGGATGCGAACGCGTTGCGTGTCATGACCCCCACCACGGCGTGCTCGTCGCGTTGATTGCGTCCACCCGATCGCTGCCGAACAACACCATGCCCCACCCTCGGGGCGAAGAGATGACCGACACCGCGGGCACCCCGGCGAGAACCCGTGCAGCGCACACCTGGCGACGGCACCCCACAACTCGATCAAGACCCACCACACCGACCTTCCGCGCCCTTCAACCGGGCTCGCCTACGGCGAGACGGACCTTGACATGCCCCGCTCCCTCAGAGATGATGCCCGAGCGCGAGGTCGGGACCTTGAGCGATGGTGGGGGTGGTGTTCAATGCGTCGTTTGGCAGCTTCGATCGGGTCTGTGCTGGCGGTGCTGGCATTCGCCGGTACCGTGCTGGCGGTGTCGCCGTACCCGGCGTCGCTGCCCGACTTCTCCCACGCCGGCGTCGTGCACGGCAACTACTACGGGGTGCAGGCTGGTCAGACTGATCGGCCGATGCTCGTCATCCTGAGCGGGTTCACCGACCTGAACCTGCCGGCCGGCTTCGACGAGAACTGGGCGGCGACCACCTTCTTCGGAGGCGGCTTTCCCAGCATCGCGAACTACTTCGCGAACGACTCGTTCGGCGATCTCAACCTGACACCCGCGACGGAAACGTGCGGCACGTCCAACAACGGGGTCGCGGTCGTGACGACCGGAACCCGGGCGGCGTTCGACGGACAGTCCGAACCGGACCGTAACCGGAGCTCGGTCAACGGTGTCGACAGCTGTGTGAACTTCGCTGTCTTCGACACCAACAACGACGGTCAGATCAGCAACCTCGAACTCGTCATCTTCAACGTCACTGCGCCGTCCAGCGCCGCCGAGAACTGCGGTGCGACACGGGGCATCAGCGGCGGAGCCATCGACGGCAAGACCTTCCCCGGGAGCTATGGGGTCGGGATGGGAACAACCGCCACCAACTTGATGACCCACATCCACGAACTGGGCCATGTGGCTCTCGACATGCGTGACCTGTACGGCTTCGGCGTGGGCTCGCTCGACATATCCGGTCCGACGTGCGGTGCCGGCAACAACCAGTACATGCGCTCCAGCGCCTGGCAGAAGATGCACTGGGGATGGATCACGCCGACCGTGGTCGTCAACGACGGCTACTACACAGTCGACCGTGCAGACACGACGGGTGAGGCATTCATCCTGTACGACTACGCCCGCGGTGCCAACGATTACTTCATCGTCGAGAACCGACAGGGGACCGCGAACACGTACGACCAGTCGGCATCGGACAGCGGTCTCGTGATCTGGCGCATCGACGAGGCCCAGTACGCGAGCGGCAGCGACGCAGTCCGCCCAATCGACATCATGCGACCCAACGGCGCGACGACGGCTGGGTGCACCGCCGGCGGATGCTACGGCGGCTCCAACGGGGACGCGTGGGACCCATCCGACTCGGCCTCGCCGCAGCGAACGATGAGCCGCACATGGCGCGACGGAGCTGCGTCGAACGTCGCGGTCCGAGCGGTCGGGCCGAGCGGTGATGCGATCCGCGCCGACTTCGACGTGCGCGGGCCCGGCGTCCTGGTCGATCCCACCGACGCCCAAGGCAATCTGCGCCAACTCGACGTGACGCCCGAGGAGGCCAACCCGGTCAGCTTCACGGTGATGAACACGGGCGAGGTCACCGACACGTTCGCCTTCTCGATCGTCGGTCTGCCAGCCGGTTGGTCCTCGACCACCCAGAACCTCAACCTCGGCGCCGGCGTGGGAGCGACGGCGAATGTTTCCGTCACCGTCCCGGCCGATGCTCCGACCGGTGTGTACACGGTGCGGGCGCGGGGGTCAGCACCACCGACGGCACCGTGGCGACCGAGGCAGAGCTGCGGTTGCGCGTCGTGCTGCACCAGACGGGGATCACGTACACCGGCGCCACCGCCGTGCCCTGGGGGCAACCAGCCGGTTTCGCCGCCCAACTCACGGACCTCACGGTGCCAAGCGACATCGTCGACGGCGCGGCCGTCACCTTCGCGTTGTCGGACGGCCCGAACAGCCAGAGTGCCGTTGCCACGTCCGACCTCACCGGAGTGGCGGGGGCCAATCCGGTGCTCACCGTGCCGCCCGGGGCCTACACGTTGACGATCTCGACACCGCGAATCGGCAAGCATGGCCCGGCCACCACGAGCGTCGGGTACACGGTGCTCAAGCGTCCCACCGCGATCACCTACACCGGCGCCACGACTGCGCAGTACTCCGACCCAGCACTGACCCGCGCCGTGCTCTCCGACGCCATCAGCGGCACGCCACTCGCCGGCAAATCGGTCTCGTTTCAGCTGGGCACGCAGAGCGCGGTGGCTACCACCGACACCACCGGGATCGCTCAATCCTCGATCGTCCTCGATCAACCCGCCGGTTCCGTCACTGTCGCAGCGACGTTCACCCAGGACGCCCTGTACCTCGGCTCGACGACGTCCGCGTCATTCGAGATCAACAAGGAGGATCTGACCTTCGCCTACACCGGCGACACGCTCACGGCGAACTCTGTGACACCGACACTGAGCGCCCAGGCGACACAAGCCGCCGATGGCTTCCCGGGAGACATCTCTCGCGCCGAGGCGAGGTTTGCACTCGTGCCGACGCTCACGACGACGCCGGTCGCATACAGGACCGGGGTCAATTCGTCCGGTGCCGCGACGACGCCGGCCGCCGGCTTGCCCGTCGATCTGTGGACGGTCACGATTGATGTGCCGTCCACGAACCCCTACTGGCGGGGTTCGTCGCTCGCTCCCACTGAGCTGGTCGTGTTCGACCCCAACGGAAAGCTCAACGGAGGAGCGCAAGGACTCGACTCGGCCGGTGAGCCAACCCGGCTGAACGTGGTCGGCGACTACATCACCGACCAACCACGGGGCATGCTGAGCCTTGACGCGACCATCGGCCGCTTCTCAGGACGGGATTACCTTTGGATCGTCGTGGTCGGCAACCAGTCTGTTGCAGAGATCGAGGGCGACTTGGCGGGTGGCAGCCACCGCATGCGGATCCGCTTGCTCGATGGCGGCGAGCCCG
The DNA here is from genome assembly GCA_963791635.1 of uncultured Acidimicrobiaceae bacterium. Lineage (GTDB taxonomy): Bacteria > Actinomycetota > Acidimicrobiia > Acidimicrobiales > Ilumatobacteraceae > VFMC01. The sequence continues at coordinate 836,256 of CAWBTC010000005.1, read as the reverse complement.
CACGCACCGCCGACACCTACCAAGCCTGGCTCCGCGACCCCCTGGGGACACCGGTCTACGAGACCGGCGTCGTCGCCGTCGGTCGCGGGAACCTGCAGGTGCGCATCAGCTGACGTGGCCACCGCCTCGTTCCCACGTCGCGCACGCGCGTGTCTGCTGATGCTGGCGTCGTGCGTCGCGGCTTCGTGCTCCGACGACGACACAGAACGTTCGACGAGCGCGGTGACCTCGACGCTGCGGACCGGCCAGCCCATCGCGCCATCACCGACGCTTTCGCCCGGAACGGAGCCTCCCGGGTACGTCGCGCCATCACCGACACTGCCGGGCCGACCTGCCCCGGACACCGGCGCCGAGCCGCTGGCGTTCACCGCGGTGCGGGTGTTCGAGGATCCAGTCTCCGGCCGCTTCGCCCTCATGGCAAACGTGACGAACACGAGTAGCGAGTTCCTCAACGAGCTCACCTTCTCGCTGGCGACTCTCGATGAGGCGAACCACACGCTCGACGACTTCGGGGTCGCCATCAACGCCCTCGCCGCGGGCGAGACCACCACCGTACGCATCGTTGGTGCCGCCACGTACGACGATCGCTGGGTCACGGTCGCGGTCGGTGAAGTCGACTGGGACGGTGCCAAGTCCGGATGACAAGAGCCCTTGGCAGAAGATGTGGTCGACGGCGCCGAACCATCAACCAGACCCGACGGACCCTGGGACCCCGTCCCTGCGCAACCACTCATGCACTGTCTGGCGCGCAACCCCGTTGCGACGCGCCACATCAGCCACCCTCGCCCACTGGTTCAACTCCTCGGGCATTGCCTGACACCGCTGTGCCACGACGTTGAGCTCCACGATGACGCCGGTGTGGTTGACGAAGGATCGCCGCCTTCGCCTCGATCCACCGATTGGGTCAGGTGGCCACTGTGATCCTGACGATCGCATCTCGTTCCCGCCACGAGGCGGTCACCTCGAAGCCCGCAAGGGTTGGCATGATCGCGAACGACGTCGCGCCAGCAGGCAGGGTCACGATGTATGGGCCACTGCGAAGCGAGTCGCCATCGGGCGTGAACGGTGCGCTCGCCACGAGGCGCACCCCGACGGGTTCGTGATCGGCGTGCAGCATCACCTGGAATCGGTCGTCGGTCACTGCCACGCAGTCGGCCCACACGGTGCCGTCTGGCAGCATCAGCCCGAGCGATTCGGTGCGCGCGTCTCGCGCTGCGTGGGCCACGAACGGCACGTACTGCTCACGGGAGAACGCGTGACGCCGGCCGTGCTCCCAACCGACGGCCGAGCGTGGGCGAAGCACGCTGTTCGCGGTCGAACCTCCGAGCGCGTTCTCGAACACCTGCCGCCACGATCGCGTCACCTCGACCGGGCGAACGTGCAACCGCTCGAGCACCGGCACGGCCACGCGTTGGAAGAGTGGGAGGAAGTACAGGTCGTGGACGTGATCGGTGTGCTCGTCGAGTCGTGACGGCAGCACCCGTTCTGACGGCTCACCGGCGAGGTGCAACCACATGCCGAGCAGCGACACGTGGCTGCGCAGGTCGAGGCCATGGGCGCGCAGATACGGGCCGCACACCGCACCGAGCGCTGGGTGGTACAGCGAACTGATCCGAGCGCAGATCCGGTCGAGCAGTTCGGCACCGATCGCCGCGAACTCGGGCGACGGCGGGTGCAGCACCCAGAGCGCGAGCGCGAACAGGTCGATGCCGTCGTAGGTCGGTGAGTTGTACTCGTCGACATCGCCGGCCCGACGGAAACGGATCGCGAGCTGCTCGGCCCTCACCACGCCCGACGGATCACCGCTGGAGGCCTGCAACCACGCATGCATCAGATTGGGGTTCGTGTACCACTCAGGGATCCGCTCGGTCGGTTCGCCGGCAACGCATCTCGCCACCGCCGCCTCGATGCCGTGGCAGATCGAATCAGGCAACACATCGCCGTGCGCAATCAGCGTGAGCTGCAGGATGCAGCCGAGGAACTGCCGCCAGTTCGGATCGAAGTGGACCCACTCCTGGGCTCGATCCCCCGGTGGCTCGGGCTGCTCCGCCGTCACCGGGAACGTGCCGCTCCAGGGTCGGTCCGACAGCTCGTGCTGGAGCGCGAGCACCTCGCGCAGCCCCGCCACAGCACGATCGACATCGCCGAGATCGAGGTCGAGAAACGCACCGAGCGCCGTTTCTCGCACGGCGTGAAGACCGAGCGCCGCCAGATCGGCACCGGGCGCGACGCCGGGGGCCATCCGCACCATGTGGCGGTCGCTGTCCCACAGCGACTCGTGGATCGCGGCCAACGCTTCAGTGGCACCCGGCGGGCCGGATCGGTCGGACACGTCGGAGGTGTCGGACACGCCGGGCGGCGGAAGCGCCATCAGCGGTCGGTGAGCGACTGTTGCCAGACCGCTTCCAGCCGATCGAGGCGTTCTGTGGCGACGGCACGAAGCTGGTCGGCGACACCTGTGACGAGCAGGTTGAACACCGACAGTGTTCCGACGTGCGAGTCGAACGGTCCGGCACCAGCGGCAGCTACCACGAAGGTGCGCTCGGCCCCGGACGACAGCGGCGACAGGAGGCTGTCGGTGATCGCCACCGTCCACACCCCGGCCGCTGCAGCTGCGCCTGCAGCGTCGACGACCCAACGCTCGTAACGCCGGAAGTCGACAGCGACCAACACATCGGCCCGCCGCAGGAGCGCGATCTGACGGCGCACGGCGATGTCGTTGCCGTCGAGTACCTGCACGTCGTCGCGCAGCGCACCGAGGTCGACCACGAGTTGTTGGGCGACGCCTCGGGAAGCGTCGCCTGAGAGCACGAACACCCGCGCCGACGAATCCGCGAGATGCCGCACCACGTCGTCGAGCACGGCCGGATCGATCGTCCGCAGCGTCGCTTGCACGTTGGCCTGTTCGAGTTGGACGTGGCGCCCGACGAGGTCGGAACCGACGGGTTCACGGATGCGCTCAGCCGCAGGCCGGAGCTGGTTGGCGAGATCGTGTTGCACCGACGCCTGAAGAGCGGTGAAGCCGTCGAATCCGAGCTTGCTGGCCAAGCGCACGACCGTGGCGGCCCCTGCCTCCGCGGCGGCCGCCAGTTCCGCCACGGTGCCGAATGCCACCAGCTGCGGACGCTCGAGCACCACCTCGGCCACTCGCCGCTCGGCCTTCGTGAGCGACGCGCCCAACTTGCCGATGCGATCTGCCGATTCCACGTGGTCGAGTGTAGATCGCACTCGGCGCAGCGTCTGGCGGAGATGGACAATATGTTCCCTTTCTGGATAGACTTGGAACATGCGTTCCAATGGATCGATCTCCTCCCTCCCTGCGTTGGCCGCCGAGTCCGCCGTGCCCACAGTGCACGCGGTCCCGGTGATCGTGGTCCATCCGGGCACGCCCGTGGCCGAAACGCCATCCTTGGACCCTCGCTCGGAAGCCTTCGTCACCGCTGCAGGTCACGCCAACCGGCTCCTCCCAGCGGCGATCCATGATGCGCTCGTCGACTTCGTCGACCAGCCGCACCGCAGCGGCGCGCTGCTCCTCAAGGGCATGCCCATCGGCAGGCTCCCAGCCACGCCGGCCACTCCGACGTCGCCGGTGACACCTGCGATGAAGGATTGCACCAGCGAGTTCTCGTTGCTCACCGTCGCTCGCCGCCTCGGCCAGCCCGTCGGATACGAGCCCGAACACGGCGGCGACATCGTCCAGAACCTCGTCCCGGTACAAGGCACCGAGGATCGCCAGGTGAGCACCTCGTCGAAGGTGGAACTGATGTTCCACACCGAGGCGGCATTCCATCCGCATCGGCCCCGCTACCTGTTGTTGATCTGCCTGCGCGGCGACCCGTCGGCCATCACCACGCTGTCGTCGATCCACGAGGTGCTCCCACACCTGCCCGCCGACGTTCGCGACACCCTGTTCCAGCCCCGCTTCCGAACTGCCGTCGACGAGAGCTACCTGCACGGTCGCCAGAACGTGCTCGGCGCGCCGATGTCGGTGCTGAGCGGCGATCGTCAGTTCCCGACGATGGTGTTCGACGCCGACTTGATGGTGGGCATGGACGAGGCTGCCGACGAGGCGCTCCAGACGCTGGCGCATGCCGTCGAGTCCCTGCGCACCGGCGTGGCCCTCGAACCCGGCGACCTGCTCGTGGTCGACAATGCCGTCGCCGTCCACGGCCGCAGCCCCTACACGCCCCGCTTCGACGGTACCGACCGTTGGCTGCAGCGCGCATTCGTCGTCAGCGACCTCCGTCCCAGTGCGAGCGAGCGCTCCGGCCGCGTGATCACGACCGTGTTCGGCGCGTAGCCCTCCCCCGCGTGTGCGCACAAGTGCACCGTCTGGGTGCATTTCTGCGCACACCCGGTCAGCGAACCCATAGGTACGCGCCGGGGATCTCCTCACCCTCGACGACGAGTCGACGATCGGCGGTGACCCACCGCTCGCTGTCGTCCATGACCCAGGCACTGATCCAGTCGACGGGATCCTGGTCGGACGGAATCCCCTGGAGCGTGACGGCGTCGAAGGACAGCAACCGATCATTTGCGCCGTCGAGGACGTAGAAGGCGCCGTCGCCCCAACCGGCGAGCGAGAGCTGCGCGTCATCGGTCCAGGTGGCGTCGGAGATCTTCACCCTGGCGTCCATGTCGCCGCCACCGACGTAACCGCGCCAGAGATACGTTCCGTCGGGAGATGCCACGATCGCCAGCACCTCCTCCGGCTCCGGCGTGCGGTTCACCACAGCGAGATCGGCGACCGTGCCCTCCACGGGGTCGAACTCGATGAGCGTCGTGGCGATGCTTGCGTCGGCACCACCGATGTTGACCGGGCCGAAGGTGGTCCAGACGAGGTTGCCGTACGAGGTGAAGATCGGCAGGTGGCCGAACGCCAGGAACTCACTCGTCCCCGTCGAGAGGTCGACGGTCATCAGCGAGCCAGGCACGGGCTCGCAACAGACCCCGACGATCACGGCCGATCCATCCGGCGTGACCGCCACTCCGTCGACGAAGGTGACCTCGCCCTCCTGCGGTGCGGGATCGTCGGGGTCGGTGCCGTCGTAGATCACCGATGCCACGTTGTTCTCGTCGAACACCACCGCATCCCCGTCGCCATTGATCGCCACCAACGGCTTCGCCACAGCTGCAGGGCCGACTGGTTTGCAACCGCCGGCTGGCCCATCGGGCGTCGAGATCGCTGCACAGGAGCCTGCCCGACGAACGTCGATCAGGTGCACCTTGTCCGTGCCGGGAATCGCTGACGATCGAGCGATCGACGACGGAGACTCGAACGACGAGCCGTTGGGTGCCACGGCGGTCACCACCCAAACATCACTTCGATCCAACGTCAGTCCTGTCAATCCTGTCGACCCGTCGCTGTCCAGCGGTTCGCACCACGACATCGCCTGAAGCGGCACCGACACGCAGATGTCGGTCGAGGTCGTGTTGATGCTCAGCGATGCATCGACCTCGAGCGCGTCGACCCAGTCCTGCGCGTACGCGATCGCGTCCGCCAGCTCGATGCCAGGACCGACGACGTACTCACGCTCACAGTTCCCATCGTCGAGTGAGATGCCGATCGGGCTGAGGGGAGGATCGTCCACCGGCACCACGGCTGCCCGGAACGTCCCGGCCGTCACGAGCTGCTCGGTCCCGTCGACGATCTCGAACGAGTCCGAGTCGGGTCGTGGCGCCACCTGCATCACCGCGACGGCGTCATCGCCCCACTGCGCCGTCATGGCGCCATCGGCATCGGTTCGGATCGCAGCCTCGCCGGGAGACGAGCCGTCGACGAGCCAGACCGGGGGCGACGGCACATCTCGACATGGATCGGGCGACTCCGCATTCGTCGAGATCGGTTCCGTCGACGACGGCGCGTCGAACGACGTCGACGGGGCCATCGACGCCGACACGCCCGTCGTCGTCGCCTCGTCGATCGGAGCCACTCGGTCATCATCGCGACCCGGCAGCACCAGGGCGGCGACCGCCAGGGCCACGACCGCGAGACCTCCCCCGCCGATCAGCAACGACCGACGCCGGCGCAGGTGTTGCGCCCGCTTGCTCACCGCGGCGAGGGCATCGAGGCCTGCCGACGGGGGGTTCGGATCGTGGAGATCGTCGAACATCTCAGTCCTCCCATGCCCACTGGGGGCCGAGTTCGGCGCGTAGTCGGTTTAGTCCGCGCGACGTCGCGCTCTTGACGGTGCCGACGCTGCAACCCATCGCGTTGGCCGCCTCCGCCTCTGGCAGATCGGCGAGGTAGCGCAGCGCAACCGCTTCCCGTTGCCGCTTCGGCAGAGCCCGGAGCGCGACGACGAGGTCACGCCGCCGATCACTCATCGGATCCGCCGGCGACGCGCCGTCGGCAGAGGGCGACGTGCGACTCGCTCGACGAGCGCGGTCGATGGCCTGGTTGGTCGCCACCCGTGCCACCCAGGCTGGTGCGTAGCCCTGCACCGTGCGCCACCGCACCAACGCTCGGGCGAGCGCTTCCTGGGCGCAGTCCTCGGCATCAGCTCGTCGCCCGAGGACTGCATAGGCAGACCGATAGGCCACCCGGTGCAACTCCTCGAAGCGATCGACGAACGCCACATCCACGTTCTCGAAACGCTGGACCATCCCGAAAGGTTGCCTCGGCCACGCACGAAGCCCAGGGATCCGTCTCCCAGCCAGCCGACCGACCGGCCGTCCGCGCGGGGGGACCCGAGTGCCACGCGCCACCCCGGGGTGGCGGCTGGGACTCGGATCGAACCGGTGGGACTCGGACGGGCACCTGGGACTCGGGTGGACCGGTGGGACTCGGACGGGAGCGTGGGACTCGGATCAGGGTGCGGGTGGAGCGAGCTCGGGGATCAAGGCACCCTCGACGACCACCGGCTCGCCGTCGAGGGTGACGGTGCAGTGGCGCATCGGGAGGTCGAAGTGGCCGGCGGTGAAGCGGCCGGCGGTCTCGTTGGCGCCGGTGGAGTAGAGGAAGTTCCCGGCGAAGGCACGCAGCTCGGTCCCCCACGTCTCGCGCTTGTCGTAGAGCTCCAGAGCGTCCCACCGAGCGGCAGGGTTCATCCCCCACCCGACATGGCTCGTGGCGTAGCTCTCCCGGTCGCCGAACGCCGCGAGGTACGAGCGGAACAGGTCGGCATCGAGACCGTCGCCACCGATGTCGACGATGTGATCATCGACGATCGAAAGTCTCACCGTCGATCTCAGGTAGAGGTTGAAGGTGAGGTTCACATCCCCTGGTGAGAGCACGATCTGACCGTTCACCGACCCGGCAGCCGGGAACACCAGGACCAGCCCTCCGGGCCAATGCGCAATCGATCCTGGGCCATCGGTGACACCGGTCGAACCTGCTGAGAACCCTCCCGCCAGACGGACCGTGAGGTCGGTGCCGGCCGCACTCGTGACTCTCATCACCGACGCTGCCCGAAGCTTTGCGAGCCCGAGCTCCACCCGTCGAGGAAGGTCGTCGTCCCACCGCAGACGGTCGTACGTGTCGGGGTGCTCGTTGGACACCATCAGCACCCGCGCTCCCCCGTCAAGGATCTGCCCGAGCTCCGGCGCGTGCAGCAACCCCTCCACCGTGCAATCGATCACGAGGTCGCAGGACCTCAGAGCCGCGATCACCGAAGGGTTCCCGGCGATCGCCTGCGACGATCCAGTCGACCGGATCGGCACCGGATGACTCGATGACGGGGTCGGCACCACCACGTCGCTCACCCTGCCGCCGAGCGACTGGACGGCCAATCGGGCCGTTTCGACGAGCACCGGGCGGCTCTGGGTCTCGCTCAGGATCATGACGATCTCGCCGGCGCGCAGCCCACAGCGCACGAACTGCTCACGAAACGCGTCGACGTAGCGCCATTCGGTGGTCACCGGCGGCTCCTCTCGATCTGACGGATGATCGCCGCGTTCACGGCATCAGGTGCTTCGACGTTCAACAGGTGGCCTGCGCCGGGAACGACCTCCAACGTCGCTCCGGGCACGAGATCGACGATCGCCTGGGCGTAGGACTGCGGCGTCTCTTCGTCCACCTCGCCCACCAGGACCGCGGTCGGAGCGTTGATCAATGGCAACACGCCTCGACTGTCGTGTGTGATCAGGCACTCGATCGAACGCCGCAGGGCGCCGGACGTGATCCGGGCCATCGCCGCACGCTGGCCGGCAAGCGCCTCGGAGGAGATGCCCGGCCCGGCGAGGGCACCCAGCACCCGATCGGCGAATTCGATCGGCTCCAGGCCCGCGTCGAGCGGCGCCAGACGGGCTGCACTCCATTCGGCTGGCTGCGTACCGTCGAGGCCGAACCTCGGGCTCGTGGCCAGGAGGGTGAGCGACGCGACACGCTCCGGGTGCGCGGCAGCGGCGTATTGGGCGATCATGCCGCCGAACGAGATGCCCACGAGATGCACCCGGTCGGCGCACATCTCGTCGGCCCAACCGGCCACGGCATCGGCGAGCGCGGCGAACGTCGACGGCTGATCGAGCGGAGGCGAGGCGCCGTATCCCGGCAGATCCCATGCAGCCACGATGTTGGATCGACCCAGTTCAGCGAGCTGCGGCTGCCACGACAGGCGGCTCCCGCCGAGTCCGTGCAGCAAGGCCACGACGTCGGTCGCGCCCGCGCCGGGTCGAGCCTCACGCCACGCGATCCGCTCGCCCTGGACGTCGACGATGTGGAGCTCCCCCGAGTCGGCCATGGGCTGATCGTACTCGTCATCTCGACATGGTCAACGACGTTGACACCGCCGTTGCCCACGACATGGTCAACAGCGTTGACAACCCCGTGACCCACGTGCATGATCTCCCGATGGCCGACGTCACCCCCGACTCCCTTCCCCTGTCCGGCACACGCGAGCTCCGCGAGCACCTCGTCGGTCTCGTGCGGGCCATGGCACCGCAGATGAAGGAGCGGGCGGTGATCTACGACCGCCAGGCCAGCTTCCCGTTCGAGAACTTCGCGGACTTCCGAGCCAACGGTCTGCTGACCGTCTGCGTCCCGCGCCGCTTCGGCGGGCTGGGCGCCAGCTACTCCGACTACCTCCGCGTCAGCGAGGAGATCGGCCGCTCCTGCGGCGCGACCGGACTGACGTTCAACATGCACAACGCGACGATGCTCTGGTGCGGCCAGGTCGCCGACCTGCTCGACCTCTCCCCTGCCGACCGCGATCACCACGAAACCGTGCGCACTGCGATGTACCGCGCGGTGGTGGAGGACGGCGCGATCCACAGTCAGCCGTTCAGCGAAGGTCTCGCCACCGGCGCCACGACCGGCGTCGCCACGAGGGCTGTCCCGGTCGATGGCGGCTGGCACGTCACCGGCAGGAAGATCTTCGCCTCGCTCTCTGGCGCTGCCACGTTCTACAACGTCACGTGTCAGGTTCCGGGAGAGGACGTCATCCGGCTGCTCGGTGTGCCTGCTGATGCCGACGGCGTCGAGATCGTCGACGACTGGGATCCGCTCGGGATGCGCGGCACGGTCTCGCGGACGCTCCTGATGAACGATGTGTTCGTGCCGCGCTCGAACGAGTGGATGCCGGCCGGCACGTACAACCAGGCCGCGCTGCGCTACCCGTGGCTGTTCCTCTCGCTGTGTCCGAGCTACCTCGGCCTCACCGGCGGCATCCTCGACACCACGGCGGCCTACCTCCGTGGCGAACTTCCGGGCCAGGTCACCGGTCCCCGTCGCGACCACGCGATCAAGCAGCACGGCTGGGCCCAGATGCAGCTCAAGCACCAGCAGAGCCAAGCGTTGTTGTACCGGGCGATCGACGAGGCAACGATCGACCCCACCGAGCAGGAGTTGGTGACGGGTTGGGCTGCAGCCGTCACGGTGATGGACCACGCTGCCGAAGTCGCGTCACTGGCGATCAAGGTGTGCGGCGGGCAGAGCATGCAGAAGTCGATGCCACTCGAGCGGATGTACCGCGACTCGCGGCTGGGCAGCACGATGCTCCCGTGGAGCGCCGAGGTGTGCACCGAGCGCCTCGGTCGGGCGCGCCTCTACGACCGCCTCTCTGACGAGGTCCAGCAGTGAGCCGCGCCGCCCTCACCCGCGAGACGATCGTCGACACCACGATGCAACTCATCTCATCACGGGGTCCCGAGGGACTGACCATGCGCAGCCTCGGCCAGGCACTCGGCACCGACCCGACGGCCGTCTACCGCCACTTCCGAGACAAGGCCGAGCTGTTGCGTGCCGTCAGCGAACGCCTGCTCGGCGTCGTCACCGAGGACCTCCCCGACGACGAGGGTTGGCGGCAGATCACCATCGAGTTGTGTCGCCGACTCCGCGGTGCGCTCCTCGACCAACCGCAGCTCGCCACAGCGCTGCAGTTCGGTCCCCCGCTGCAACCCACCGAGTTCGCGATCACCGAGGCACTCCTGCGGCAGTTTCGCCTCGCCGGCCTTGCGCACGGTCCCGCTGCCCTCGCTTACCACAGCGTGATCGAGCTCACCGTCGGTTCCGCGGCGATCGACTCGGCGCTGCACTCGCTGTCGAATCGGGAACGTTCGCAGCAGTACTTCCGTTGGCGTTCGGTGTATGCCACCCTCGACCCGGCCGAGTACCCCGAGACGGTGAGTGCCTCCTCGCATCTGTACCGCGGCACCGCGGAGGAGCGCTTCGTCCATGCGCTCGAGGCTCTGCTCGACGGGATCACCAACGTGGCGTGACCCCGCGACATACTGACCGTCATGTCCGCTCTCCAGATGCCGCCTGTCCCGGCGTGCGCGTTCGCCAGTGACAACGCCGCCGGAGCCCACCCGCTCGTCATCGACGCGATCATCCGTGCGAACAGCGGCCACGCCCTCGCCTACGGAGCCGACGCGTGGACCGCCGAGTCCGAAGCACGCTTCCGCGACCTGTTCGGTCCGCACGCCGTGTCGCTCCTCGTGTGGAACGGCACCGGCGCGAACGTGATGGCACTCGCCGCGATGATCCGCCCGGCGGATTCGATCATCTGCAGCAAGTGGGCCCACATCGCGGTCGACGAGACCGGTGCGCCCGAGCGTGTGCTCGGCACCAAGCTCCAGACCGTGCCCAGCACGGACGGCAAGATCGTGCCCGAACAGCTGCTCGAGCTCGAGTACCTGATCGGTGATCAACACCACGCGCAGCCAGGTGTGGTGTCGATCACCCAGAGCACCGAGCTCGGTGCCGTGTACACCGCTGACGAGGTCACCGCACTGTGCGACACCGCCCACCGGCTCGGCATGAAGGTGCACCTCGATGGAGCTCGGATCGCCAACGCCACCGCCGCGCTCGGAGGCACGGTGCAGGCGATGCGTTCGTTCACCGTCGATGCCGGTGTCGACGTCGTCAGCTTCGGTGCGACGAAGGCCGGGATGGCATTCGGCGAGGCCGTGGTGTTCCTCGATCCCGAGCTCGCCCACCGGGCGAAGTTCATTCGAAAGCAGGTGACCCAGCTGCCGTCGAAGATGCGCTTCGTTGCCGCCCAGTTCAACGCCCTCCTCCACGATGATCTCTGGATCCATCTCGCCCAGCACTCCAACGGCTTGGCAACCCGTCTGTACGACTCCACGAAGGACATCGACGGTGTCACCTACGACGCCGCGCCACAGGTGAACAGCGTGTTCCCGATGCTGCCAGCGCACCTGATCCAGCCACTCCAGGACTGGTGCTTCTTCTGGCCGTGGGACGTCTCGCGCGACCAGGTGCGGTGGATGACCGCATGGGACACGACCACCACCGATGTCGATCGCTTCGCAGCCGGCGTTGCCGCGCTCTGCGCAGCTGGCTGAGATCGACTTCCAGGACGATTTCCACGGTCTTGCGCCACGAGTTCCACGTCATTTCCACGCCAAGTCCTCACTATCGCAACTCTCTGGCCAGGGACTTCGTCAACAAGTCCTCAGGTCCTCGTCATTGTTTGCCGAGTGCAATTGACCGGAGGATCAATTCTGTCTACTGTTCGTCCAACGCAACGGGCTTGCCCCGGTTTCGACTCACACCGCCTTCACAGCACAGGCGCCGAGTCGGGTCGGGGACTCGAGGGGATGTGCCTGCGGCGAGGTTCGATATTGCTCTGGACAAGGGGGTTCCATGGCCGCGGTAGAGACACTCTTCCACCGTCAGCTGACAGACGATCGTTGGATGAATTCAGCAGCGTGCAAAGGTCTGACACACCTGTTCTTCCCGCCGCCGGCCGAACGTCCACAGGCGCGGGAGCGGCGCGAGGCGATGGCGACCTCCGTGTGCAGTTCGTGCAGCGTCAACACCACCTGCCGTGAGTTCGCTCGCTCGAACCACGAGTACGGGTATTGGGGTGGCGAGAGCGAAGACGAGCGCCACGAGGCAGGCTTCCGCCTCATCGCCCCCATTGGTGTGCGCGCCCGCGACGCCGTCTGACGCGTTGCGGCGCACCGCCGCGACCGTCAACGACACCAAGAGGTCAACGAGGTCAACGACATCAACGATGTCCGCGATGCGGTCACCGCTACGCTCGCCGACATGGTCGCCGCTCAGCCGCATCGTGACGCTGTCCATGCTGCGTGGGGCGACTACGCCGATCCGCGACACATCGTCTCGCTCGACGAGGTGAGCACGAACGTCTCCACCAATCGCGTCTATCGGGTGAATCTCGATGACGGCAGCACCCTCGTGTGCAAGGTGTCGTCGTACGGGTCGTACTTCCTCTTCGTCGAGGATCACGAGCGTCTTCGCCTGTGCGCCAGCCTGCTCGACACCACCCGCTTCGCCGGCATGCTCGCCGATGTCTGGACGACTCGGCCCGACCGCCTCGCGCCAGGCGAGCGAGAGCACATCTACACGTGGTACGACCGCACGATGTGGGCGGTGTTCTACGACGATGTCCCTCGGGGCGAGTCACTCCCTCGTGTGCTCACCGTTGACATGATCCGCAACCTGGGTCGGGAGATGGCCGAGTTCCACCTCGCGTGCACCGACCTCGCACCGCTCATCCCCGGCAGCTCGAAGACGATCAAGAGCGATGCGATCCACCTCCTCGACCTGCTCGAGAGCCCGTTCGCTCCGCGCAACTTCGACCTCCCGCCCGAGGCGATCGGCATGCTGTGGCGCCACACCCACGAGTTCCTCGAGCGGCTCGTGACACTTGGCTACGACGAGTGGACCAAGATCCCGGTGCTCATCGACTGGAACCTCGGCAACTTCTCGGTGACGCCTGTCAACGACGGCTTCCGGCTCTTCAGCCGCTGGGACTACGACTGGTTCCGCATCGAGCCACGGATGCTCGACTTCTACTTCCTGTCACGCGTGTCGAGCAGCACCGGTGACCGCACCCGCTTCAGCTACGGGGCCCATACCCTGCTCGAGCCGTCCTTCTTGGCATTCATCGACGCATACCGCGCCGTGTTCCCGATGAGTCGCGAAGAGCTGGAGTTCCTGCCCGAGGTGTACCGCTTCTTCATCCTCAACTACGTGGTGCGTGAAGGAGCTCGCTTCTTCCGCAGCGACCTGTGCGCCACGTTCCGACGCGACGCGGTTCGCACCTACCTGCCGGCCTTCGAACGCACCGACTTCTCCGCCCTCGCCCGCGCCGTCGCCTGACCTCGATTCGTCGGATGGCCAGGCGACGGTGTGGGCTCGGCCCAACCGTGCAGGGTCAGGGCTCGATGCCTGCCTGGGCGATGCCGTCGACCATCTGCTGACGCAGTGCGTCGCACTCGTCGGCCGTGCCGTCACGCACGTCGCCGACGCTCATCGGAGCCGCGTCTCCGCCGGCCTCCATCACCGCCACCAGCGTGCTGGCATCGATCACGCCGCCAGCGGGTGTGGGAGCGACGCCACCGCTCTCGACGAGGCCGGAATCGCCACCGAGGGTGATCAGCGGGAGCTCGGCGCCGGCTGGCATCTCGATCGTGCCTTCGAACACCTGGCCGGGCTCCACTCCTGCCGGCGGCGCCTCGCCCGACGCTGCGGTGGCACTCGCCGTGCCGGCGACGACCGTCACGGCACCCGCGCCATCGATGCGGGGGATGACCTCGTCGCCGAAATTCGGGATGGTCACGTCATCGAAGCTGCACTGGTAGGCGTCGCCATCGGTCGCCGCGGCCACTCCCACCACGGTGGAGAGTTCGGCACCTCGGTCGTCGTCGGCTGCTGCCATCGCACCGGAGGTGATGGAGGCGCCGGTGACGATCGCCCCAGCCGCCAGCATCACTGCGCCGACTGCGGTTGCCTTCCTGGCCGCTCGAGGGATCTTGGTCGTGCTGTCGTCGTTGGTCGTGCTGTCGTTGTCGGTTGTCATGGTCCTGCTCCTTCACGCCGCGTTCGCGGCATCGTGTCCCGCGTCCCGGTTCGGACGCTGACGACACCATGCGCGAGGCACGACTGAACTCGATCACGAACGACACTGAACACGGACTGAACACGGACTGAACGGCGAGCGGCGCGCTCGGCACGGTGGACGACGATTCCCTCGGTACCGTTCGCCTCGTGCGAGTGCTGGTGATCGAAGACGACGACGCGATCCGGAGCGTGCTCGAGCGCGGTCTGCGCGCCGAAGGCTTCGAGGTCGACGCTTGCGCCGACGGAGCGAGCGGGCTCTGGAAGGCGCTCGAAGGCGGCCATGCTGCGATCGTGCTCGACCTGTTGTTGCCCGGACTCACCGGTTACAAGGTGTGCGAGCAACTCCGTGCCGAGGGTGTCGGCACGCCGATCCTCGTGCTCAGCGCCAAGTCGGGCGAGTACGACCAGATCGATCTCCTCGACTCTGGCGCGGACGACTACCTCACCAAGCCGGCGAGCATCGAGCTCGTCGCGGCTCGGCTCCGTGCGCTCATCCGTCGGGGCGCCGCCATCTCCAGCAACATCGTCGAACGCGGCCTGTTGCGGTACGACCTCGGGTCGCGCTCCTGCGAGGTCGAGGGCACCGAGGTGGTGCTCACCAACCGCGAGGATCAGTTGCTGCAGCACCTCCTGATCGCCAACGGCGCGTGCGTGAGCCGCCAGGAACTGCTCGACGAGGTGTGGGGAACCGATTCAGGAACCGACGCCTCGATCGTGGACATCTACCTCCGCAAGCTCCGGACCAAGCTCGCGCCGATGGAGATCGAGAACGTGCGCGGCCTCGGCTACCGGATCACGGACCGGTGACATCGTGACCGGTGTGCGCGGCCGCGTGGTGCTCACGGTGCTCGTCGTGACCGCGGTGCTCTACTCGTTGCTCGGCACGATCGGTTTCGTGCAGCTCACCGACAGCAGCCGTGACGCGATCCGCGAGCGTGTCGACGAAGTCGTCGACCAGTTGGAGGCCAGCCTCCGCTCCGGCAACGGGACGGCGAGGTTCACGACCCCCGACGGGGTGGTCGCGGTCGCGGTCGCACCCGGCACACAGGTCCCCAATGGCGGCGACGAAGTGCGCGTCGAACGCGAGATCGATATCGACGGCACTCGGGTGACGCTCGTCGGCCGGGCGTCACAGGCGCGCGTCACCGACAGCCTCCGCAAGCTCCATCGAGGATTGTGGATCGCGATTCCTCTGGCCGTGCTGCTCACCGCCGGCGCGGCGGCGTTGGCCATGCGACGAGCGATGCGCCCCGTGTCGGAGATCACTGCCCTCGCCGCCACGATCGGTGTGTCGGATGTGCAGACGCGGGTGCCGGTGCCGAACACCGATGATGAGATCGCGCAGCTGGCACGAACGGTCAACGAGATGCTCGACCGGATCGCGGCGGGTCGGGCGGCCCAGCAGCAGTTCACCTCAGATGCCGCGCACGAGTTGCGCACGCCGCTGATGGCGTTGCAGGGCGAGATCGAGTTGGCGACACGGCACCCCGATCAGCTCGACGACGGGCTGCTCGAACGCCTCGATCGCCAGCGCGGACGACTCTCAGCACTGGTCGACGACCTCGTGCTGCTGTCCACCCTCGACGAGCACCCGCCGTTGCAGCTCCAGCCAGTCGATCTCCTCGCACTCGTCAGGTCCGAGACCGAGTCACCGGTGGTGGTGGACGGTACCGCGGTGGTCGCATTGGTCGACGAGCGGCTCGTCGCACGCGCCGTGCGCAACCTGGTGGCCAACGCGGCCCGGCATGCCAGATCGACGACACAGGTGCATGTCGTGGGTGATGGTGACCGCGTGTGGATCCACGTCGACGACGACGGGCCCGGCATCTCCGAGGGCGATCGCACTGCGGTCTTCCAGCGCTTCGCCCGACTCGACCAGGGACGTTCCACCGATCGCGGCGGGGCCGGGCTCGGTCTCGCGATCGTCGCCTCGGTCGCGTCCGCCCATGGAGGCAGCGTCCAGGCGACGGCATCCCCGCTCGGCGGCTCCCGCATCTCGATCGTGCTGCCCGCCTGAGCGGCACGTCCGACCGAACACGTCCGACCGAACACGTTCGGCCCCGATCGACGGCGGGTTGACATGACCCGCAACCTGGGTCGGGAGATGGCCGAGTTCCACCTCGAGCGACAATCAGTGCGAGCCCAAAGCGAGCTCGTCGACAACGATCACGGCTGGCGTCCCGGTCACGATCTCTGGTCTCCGGCGCCGCTCGATCCCGGACGATCGCGTCGCTGTGGTTCGTTCCGTGCAGCGATCACGTCGCTGTCGAGGGCGTCGATCGCAAGCCCGAGCAGCGCCTGAATCGAGGCGGATGCCCCTGCTCGCACGAGGTCCTCGAGGCCGGTGCCGAGGCGAGCCCGCAGGGCGACGACAACGAATTCGACGAGTCGACGCTCCCGGGCATCGAGAGTCGCGAGGTCGAGATGCCCGATGATCTGCGATGCCTCGTCAACTTTCCCGAGGCGCTCGAGGATGGCGATCGTGTACACGAAGAAGATCGGCAGGTTGCCGTGATCGCCCGTTTCCCGACTGCGAGTCAGGACCTGTCCGGCTATGAGCCAGCGCGTCCGCGAGGGAGTGCTCAAGGAGCAGTGAAAGGCGCTCGCGCTGAAGGAAGTGCTCCGCGGCCACGCACGCCGACTGCCGTGCGGCGATGGCGCCGTCGTCAAGATGCTGGAGGGCGCGCTGCGGGTTGACACCGGCATCGACGACAGCGAGCAGCAGGCACGACCACGCGACGGCGGCGGACGAGCCCTGCTTGTCCGCCCATGTGCGGAGCTCGCTCGCAACCGCGCGTGCGTCGTCGGCTCGCGCGAGAGCGTGCAGCGCAAACCCGAGAAGCAGGGAGGCGGACAGGTGCTGGACTGGCGTCGTCGCGGCTGCGACGGAGGCGCGCGCCGAGTCAAGCGCACCGCTCGTCTCGCCCATGATCACCGTTGTGTCCGACAGGATTCCGTGGGAGAAGCTGTTCGACGGGTCGAGCGCCACCGCTCTCGCGGCGAGCATGCGTGCGCGGGGCTGATCGCTCGTCATTGCGGTGCTCCATCCGGCGGCGAAGTTCAGCCCGGCGACGACGGCGTTCGTGCTCTGCGGCAGTCCCCATCCGAGATCGTGCTCGTCCCACGCCGTCTCGGTGAGTAGTCGATTCACGGCATTCACCGTCGTCAACGTCCGGAGCTGGCGGTGCATCACGCAGTTGAAGAGCGCGAATGCGACCACAGCAGCGGTTTCGTGGTCGCCGTTGTCCATGGCCCACGTCATCGCTGCGTCGTAGTCCGGCAGTTGCGCAACGACGGATTCAAACGCGGCCCGTTCGTCCGGGCCGATCGCCAGCGTGGCCGCCGTGGCGGCCTTCGTTCGGAACAGTTCTGCGTGGGTGCGACGGATGCAATCGATCTCTCCGGTCTCGGAGCTCCGCTCCTCGGCATAGCTGCGCAGCGTCTCGAGCAGCCGGAACCTGCCGTCGGAGGTGCGCGTAAGGAGTGACCGGTCGACGAGCGCGCCGATCGAGTCGAGCACGGACCACGCGTCGCCCCCGATGACGGCCACTGCGTCGGCGAGCTCGAACGGACTGGAGAACGCACAGGCCCGCTCGAAGCAACGGCGTTGCTCGTCGTCGAGGAGCCGGTACGACCAGTCGACGGTGGCGCGAAGCGTCTTGTGCCGCTCCGTGGCGGTGCGACGGCCGCCGGTGAGGAGGCGAAAGCGCTCGTCGAGGCGAACCACGATCTCACGCGGCGTCAGGGTACGGACTCGCGCGGCGGCGAGCTCCAGCGCGAGTGGGATGCCGTCGAGGCGAACGCAGATCTCAAGAATTGCAGCGCAGTCGGCGTCGGCGTCGAACCGGCTGTCTACATCGATGGCGCGGCGAGTGAACAGCTCGCCTGCGTCGCCAGCGGAACCGTCGACGCCGATGGACAGCGGTCCGAGCGCGATCACGTGTTCACCGTCGACGGCGAGCGGTTCGCGACTCGTCGCGAGGAGAACGCCGGACGGGTCCGACTGCAGCACCCTCGTCACGAGCGCCGCGACGTCCTCGATGAGATGCTCGCAGTTGTCGAGCACGATGAGCGCACGCGTGGCCCGCATCCACGACGCGATCGCTCCGGCCACGTTCTCGTCGCGAACGCGGCGCGATCCCGAGCGTCGATGCGACAAGAGGCGCGACTTGGCTCCCGTCCTGGAGGGACCCGAGTTCGACGAGCCACGCACCATCGGTCGCCCAGTCGTCTGCGAGGCGCGCAACCTCGAGTGCGAGGCGCGTCTTACCCACACCGCCTGTCCCACACAACGTGACGAGCGGATGGGATCGTAGGGCTGTGTCGAGGACGTCAATCTCGCGGCTTCGCCCGACGAACGACGTGGTCGAGACCGGCAGCCGCGACGATCGATCGCTTGCGTGGACTACCGACCGCGCCGGCGCGACATCTCGCCAGCCTTGTGCGATTTGCTGATCAAGCTCACGCAGCGTCGCCGAAGGCTCGGTGCCGATCTCGTCGAGCAGGTACCGACGGAACTCCTGATACTCGCGCAGCGCCTGTGTCGGTTGCCCGCCGCCGGCGCAAGCACGCATCAG
The DNA here is from genome assembly GCA_963791635.1 of uncultured Acidimicrobiaceae bacterium. Classification (GTDB taxonomy): domain Bacteria; phylum Actinomycetota; class Acidimicrobiia; order Acidimicrobiales; family Ilumatobacteraceae; genus VFMC01. Next base: position 817,407 of record CAWBTC010000005.1, on the reverse strand, counting down.
CAGCTCGCGGGCGCGTTCGCGAAGCGGGAACTGGGCGATCAGTCCGGTCAGCTCGGCGACCGCCGTTCCGTACTCACCAAGCTCCACGAGGAGGCCCGCCCGCTCCTCACTGGCCCCCGCACGGAGCTCGGTCAGCCTCGCGGCGGTGGCACGTGCCCAGTCCTCGGAGGCGAACTCCTCGAGCGCCGGACCCCGCCACAGCCCGAGTGCCGCACGCAGATGATCAGCTGCGCGACGCGAGCCCGCCTGCTTCGCCCTCGCCAGCTCGCGCTCGAACTCGTGTGTGTCGAGATCGATGTCGTGCAGCGCATAGCCGACCGGTTCGGTGCTGATCATCACCTCGCCGGTCGCTCGTCTGAGTCGCGAGATCGACGTGCGGACCGCGGCGGACGTCACCCCGCACACGTCTGCGATGCGTTCGCCCGGCACAGTGGCCGGCGAGTGGACCGCGAGCAGAGTGAGGATGCGGCGCTGTGCGGCACTCGGTAGCGCGACCGGTCCGTCATCGCCGATGAGGTCGAGCGCACCGAGCAGACGCAGTCGCATTCACACCTCCCGCGCACCATCCTCGCGGAAAACTGTCGCTGCGTCACGGGTGACGCAGCGATGACGCGAAAGCGACACAGGGGTGACGCGACGATTCCTCATCGTGGTCCTCATTAGCCCTTCGTTAGCCCGATGGGCCAGACACGAGGAGGAAGAGATGAAGCAGCACAGCCTGATCACCAGTACCCGTCGCTCCCGCTCGGCGAGGATCGCCGCAGCATTGCTGATCGGCACGACCGCCGTGGTCGGCGGCAGCGTGATCGCCGCACCACTCCCACACGCCGCAGGGATGTCGGCGGACGCCGCTAGACCATCGGGCCCGACCCGAGTCACGTCGCCGATCCCGAGTGGCGCGGAGTTCCTTCGACACACCCGCGGCTGCGGAGACACACTGGTCGACCCCTCCGGAGCGTGGACACTGTGGCCCTGCGTCATGCGGGATTGGGCGTGTTGAACAGGCCAGCCTCGTACACGATGGTCGCGTCGGCCCGGTGTCGAAGTTCACCGCCCTCGCATCCACGATCGACGTGTCCGGCATGCAGACGCGAGTGCCGGAGCCGAACGTCCGCCCTCCACACCCAGGCGACGGCATCCCCGCTCGGCGGCTCCCGCATCTCGATCGTGCTGCCCGCCTGAGCGGCATGTCCGACCGAACACGTTCGGCCCCGATCGACGGCGGCACGGCATGACACGATGCACGGATGGACTACACCCAGATCACGGTCGACCGTCGCGGCGCGGCCGGCGAGATCGTCGTCATCACACTGAACCGCCCCGAGAAGCTGAACGCATGGACGCCGACGATGGCCGAACAGCAGGCCGATGCGATCGCTGCCGCCAACGACGACCCGACGATCGGTGCGATCGTGATGACCGGGGCGGGGCGCGGGTTCTGCGCAGGTGCCGACATGGATGCCACGTTCAAGTCGCGCATCGATGGCGTCGATCCGGGCAACGACACCGCGGGCGGCGTCGGCGGCCTGCCGAACGGCCTCGACTGGGTCGCTCTGTTGCGGTCGAGCAAGCCGATCGTGTGCGCGGTGAACGGTGCAGCAATCGGCATCGGCGTCACGATGTGCCTGCCCGCCGACCAGATCATCGCCTCCAGCGCCGCCAAGTTCGGCATGGGCTTCATCAAGATGGGCCTCGTGCCAGAGCTCGCATCCACCCGTCTGCTCCCGGCGCGGGTCGGCTTCGGCAAGGCCAGCGACCTGTGTCTGTCGGGCCGCATCGTCCTCGCCGACGAGGCGCTTCGCATCGGTCTCGCCGATGACGTCGTGGAACCCGACTCGCTCCTCGACACCGCCATCGCACGGGCCTCGTCCTACGCCGCCAATCCCGATCTCCAGCTGCGGATGACCAAGCAACTCCTCACCGACAACATCGTCGAGACCGACCTGGTCGCGATCCAACGCAGCGAACAGCGACGTCTCGAAGAGTGCTGGGCCTCGCCGGAGCACGCCGAAGCGGTGAACGCCTTCCTCGAGAAGCGGCCGGCCGTGTTCCGGCCACCGGCATGAGCAACGTCACGGGTGCTCGCTTCGATGTGTGCGTCGTCGGCAGTTCCAACCTCGACCTGGTCGCCACTGCAGAGGTGCTTCCCAGGCCGGGTGAGACCGTGATCGGCCACGACTTCACCGAGCATCCTGGCGGCAAGGGGCTGAACCAAGCAGTCGCGAGCGCACGCGCTGGGCGCGCACACAGTGTTCGTGTCGGCTCGTCGGTGACGACGCTGCCGGCCTGCGGTTGCTCGAGGTGATGATCGACGACGGCATCGACACGACGGTCGTCGCGCATCGCACCGGAACGCCGACGGGAAGGGCACTGATCGGCGTGAGCGACTCCGGCGAGAACTCGATCATCGTGGTGCCCGGCGCCAATGCGACCGTGTCCGTCGACGAGCTGCCCAAAGCTCTTGTCGTGCTCGCACAACTCGAGGTGCCGCTTGCCACCGTGCATCGCGCATTCGAGCTCGCACGCGCCGCTGGGGCGACGACGGTGCTGAACCCCGCCCCCGCGCAATCGCTTGCCTCCCGAGCTGCTCGCGCTTGTGCGACGTGGTCGTGCCCAACGAACACGAGGTGGAGTTGCTCGGTGGCGTGCACGCGTTGCTCGCACTCGGCGCTCGTGCGGTCGTCGTCACACAGGGATCGAAGGGTGCCACCCTGTCTCGCCACGGCACAACGACCCACATCGCGCCGTTCGATGTCATCCCGGTCGACACCACCGGCGCCGGCGACACGTTCTGCGGCTCGCTCAGCGCACGCCTTGCAGCTGGCGACGATCTCGTGGTCGCGCTCCGCTACGCGGCTGCTGCAGCGGCACTGAGCACCACGCGAGCGGGTGCCGTGCCGTCGATCCCGACGTCTTCCGAGGTGGAGGCGTTCGTCACCGCCGCAGGGTGACTGCGGCCCAGCCATCGAGTACGTCCACCTGCGCCACGCGCAGCGGCTGCAGCGCGGCGAGCACATGTGCGTGGCGGTTCTCGAGGATGCCGCTGATGATCAACCTGCCGGTCGGCGACAGGACGCGGAGCAACTCGGTCGCCAGCTCGATCAACGTCGGAGCGAGGATGTTCGCCACCACCACCTCGTAGGAGCCGACCACGTCCTGCAGCGACATGGTCGACGCCGACACCTGTCCGTCCACGCCGTTGCGGAGCGCGTTGTCATCGGTCGCCGCTTCGGCGGCCGGCGAGATGTCGATGCCGTCGGCACGCACCGCACCGAAGCTCACCGACGCGATCGCCAGGATCCCGGAGCCGCAGCCGACGTCGAGCACATGCTGGGACCCGTCCACCTCGATCACTCGGCGCAACGCCCGCGTGCACAGCACGGTCGTGGGGTGGTCGCCCATGCCGAACGTGGAGCCGGGCTCGATGGACAGCACCGTGACACCCTCGGGGACGTCGATCGCTTTCCATGCCGGGCACACCACGAGATCGTCAGCGACCCATGTGGGCGTCGCATGTTCACGCCAGGTGTCGGCGACGGTCTCGTCGACTTCCTCGAGCCGGATCATCCAGTGGTCCGGGAAGCCTGCCACCGCATCGAGCACCACAGCGCGGTCGTTGCCGAGCGAGGTCCACAGCTCCACCCGACCGGGCGCACCATGGCGCTCCTCCACCGCCACCACACCGAGTGCCCACAATGCGTCCGCGGCGAGCTCGGCGACGTCGAGGGCCACGTCGACCACGAGGGCGATCATGGATCGAGTCGGCGGAGGTCGCGCCGGTAGCGCTCCGTGCGGCCGAGGTAGCTGGCCACACCATCGTCGATGTCGGCCTGCCGGGCGCGGCCCGCCTTGATCGTCGCGGGGATGCCGACCGCGATCGCACCCGACGGAACCTCGGTGTCGTTGAGCACCACGGCGTTGGCCCCGACGATCGCCCCGGTGCGCACGACCACCCGGTGCAACACGATGGAGCCGTTGCCGATCAGGCATCCGCGCTCGACGGTGCAGCCCTCGAGATGGACCATGTGGCCGACCACGCAGTCGTCACCCACGACGGTCGGCCAGCTCGGCGTCGTGTGCAGCACGCAGTTGTCCTGGATCGACGTTCGATCGCCGATGGAGATGTAGCCGTCGTCGCCGCGGAGCACGGCGCCGGGCCAGATGGAGCTCTTCGCGCCGATGCGGACGTCGCCGATGATCACTGCATCCGGATGGACGAAGGCATCGGGATGAATGGAGGGCTCGAGTTCGCCGAGGGCGTAGATGGGCACCCCACGAACGTAACCAGACAGGAGCGATCGTGCAGAACCATCGGCTCGGCGGATACCGTGGAGACTTATGTCCCGACGGATCGACATCGAACTCACCAGCGCGCGCCCGGACGGGTCGTGGACATGGCGCAAGGCCGGCGCCCGCGAGCCGAAGGGCCTGCTCGACGGCTCGCTCCTGCCGGCTGGTGCAGCGGCCGGTCATGTGCTGCGCGCCGAAGCGGAGATGGAGCTCGACGGGATGACGATCATCTCGATCTTCGACCCCAAGGGCAAGAACGAGCGCTCCGGTCTGCTCGAGCTCATGCCGAGCAACAAGCCGTTCGAGGCCGTCACCCAGCAACTCGCCAAGCGCGAGCGCGGTGAGCGTCCCCGTTCTGATCGCGGTGATCGCGGTGACCGTGACCGCCCGCGGGCCTCGGAGCGACCGTCCCGGCGGCGACCGCCCCGGCGGGCCTCGCGGCGACCGTCCCGGCGGCGATCGTCCCGGCGGCGACCGTCCTCGTGGTGAGGGCGATGCCGACCGTCGCGGTCCGCGCCCCGAACGACGTGGCCGTCCGAACTTCACCCCACCCCCCGAGCTGCCACAACGCCCCAAGGCCAAGCGGCTCAAGCCCGGCCGTGTGCATCGCAACACCGTGCTGGCCGATCTCCCCGAAGAGCAGCGCGCGGTCGCCGAGCGTGCTCTGCAGGGCGGCATCCCCGCGGTGCGCCTCGCCGTGCAGGAGCAGAACGCACGGTTGAAGAGCGAGGGCAAGGAGGAGATTCCCGCCGCCGGTCTGCTGTCGATGGCCGAGCAGCTCCTCCCGAAGCTGCGCGTCGCCGAGTGGCTCGACCGTGCCGATGCCGCCAAGGCCGATCTCGAAGAGCTCGACCTGCGCGACCTGCGCAGCGTCGTCGCCTCCGGGGACGACCCGATGGTTGCCCGTGACGAGAGCACCCGCGAGATCGCCACAGAGCTGAAGCAGGCGCTCGTCACCAAGCAGGAGAAAGAGCTCAAGCTGTGGTTCGGCGACATCGACGCAGCGATCGGCGTCGGCCGCACGATTCGTGCGCTCAAGCTCTCGTCGCAGCCACCGAAGGCCGGCGTGCGTTTCCCGACCGAGTTGGCCAAGAAGCTCGCCGACGCCGCCACCGCGTCGCTCACCGCCGACTCGCTGAGCGATCGATGGTCGGCCCTGCTCGAGGCCGCAGCGTTCTCGCCGGTGCGCGCACTGGTGCAACCGACGGCGAAGCCCGAGCAGCCGAGCGACGAGCTGCTGTCGACGGTCAAGCGTCTCGCCTCGTTGCTTCCGCAGATCGCCACGCTGTTCGGCGTGGAGGTCAAAGAAGGCGGGCAGTCACCCAAGCCCCTGCGTCCGACCAAGCCCGGCGCGCCCGCCAAGAAGGCCGCACCGAGACCACCCGCCCCGCCCGCGCCTGGAGCTCAAAAGGGTGCACCGGCATCGAAAGCACCCGACGCGTTCGCCGAGGCCTTCAACGATGCTCCCGTCGTCGAACCAACTCCGGTCGTTGCGGAGGCTCCCGTCGTCGAAGCAAGCCCGGTCGAGACCCCGGTCGTTGCGGAGGCTCCCGTCGTCGAAGCAAGCCCGGTCGAGACCCCGGTCGTTGCGGAGGCTCCCGTCGTCGAAGCAAGCCCGGTCGAGACCCCGGTCGTTGCGGAGGCTCCCGTCGTCGAAGCAAGCCCGGTCGAGACCCCGGTCGTTGCGGAGGCTCCCGTCGTCGAAGCAAGCCCGGTCGAGACCCCGGTCGTCGAGGCCCCGGTCGTCGAGACCCCAATCGTCGAGACCCCGGTCGCCGACACCGAGGCCTGAGCCTCACCACCGGTTCGCCGGCCGCTGGCGGCCACATCTAACCTCGCCGCCATGTCAGACATCGTGCAGTACGAGGTCCTCGGCCGCGTCGGCGTCATCACGCTGAACCGCCCCGAAGCCCGCAACGCGGTGAACGGTGACGTCGCCACCGGCGTCGAAGCCGCCATCGATCAGCTCGAGGCAGATCCCGAGGTGTGGGTGGGTGTGTTGCGGGCCAACACCGAGGGCCAGGAGAGGCCGGTGTTCTGCGCCGGCGCCGACCTCAAGGCGATCAACTCCGGTCAGGCGGGCGGCCTGAACACGAAGCGGGGCGGCTTCGCCGGCTTCGTGTACCGCGAGCGCACCAAGCCCGTGATCGTGGCCGTCGACGGTCTCGCGACCGCTGGTGGCTGCGAGATCGTCCTCGCTGCCGACCTGGTGGTCGCGACCACCAGGTCCGCGTTCGGGCTCGCCGAGGTGAAGCGCAACCTGGTCGCCGGTGCCGGCGGTCTGTTCCGCCTCCCCCGTGCGATCGGCCAGGCCCCCGCGATGGAGATGATCCTCACGGGTGAGCCGCTGCCTGCCACACGTGCCCACGAGCTCGGTCTGGTGAGTCGCCTCGTCGAGCCGGGAGCGGCGTTCGAGTCCGCCATGGCGCTCGCTCTCCAGATCACCGCAGCGGCTCCGATGGCCGTTTGGGAGAGCCGGAAGGTCGTGCTCGCAGCGGCCTACGAGGACGACGAGACGCTGAAGCGGATGACCAACGAGGCGATGGGCAGAGTGATGTCGTCGGAAGACCTCACCGAAGGCCTCACCGCGTTCATCGAAAAGCGTGCCCCGGAGTGGAAAGGCCGCTGATCCGGTTGGCCTGACCCGGTTGGCCTGACCCGATCGGCTCAGGCGCCGAAGCGCTTCGAGACGATGATCTTGCGCGCGGTGATCCCGGCTCGCTCGTAGAGGTTCTTGGTGTCGCGATCGCCCGGCAGGGCGAACGATTCAACGCACACGCCTCCGCCATCTCGGATCTTGGCGATCGCCTCGGCCAGCAACACGTCGCCGAAGCCGACCTCGCGAGCATCCGGCTGCACGTACACCTGGATCACGACCCCCGTCGGCATGCCACGTGGGTGGCGGAGTTGGAGATAGCCCACGACCACATCGTCGATCGCAGCCACCCACACGTGCTGCTCGGTGTGGTCCAGCAGCGTCGTCCAGTCGCCGACGGCGGGTTGCTCGGCCAGCAGGGCCGCTCCCCCGCGTGAGTCCACCAATGCGTCACGGGCCTCGGCCTCGAGCTCGGCGAGTTGCGCTGTGTCGGCGGCGCACGCGCCGCGGACGTGCCAACCCGGCGGGAACAGGGACGGCTCGACCTCGCTCATCGACCCTGCAGCTGATCGATCTTGGCGAGGATCGTTCGTCGTGATCGGTGGGCCACTTCGAACTGGCGGATCAGCTCGATCTCGTCGGGACGCATGCTGCGGAGCCGCTCGACCACGTGGATCGCGGCGAGGCTCTCGTAGTCGCGAATCGGCAACTGATCGGCCGCCGATACGGCACCGTCGGCACCGTCGGCACCGTCAGCGACCAATCTCAGCCTCGCCTTGGAGTCCTTGGCGTCCTTGGAGTCCTTGGCGCCCTTGTCGTCGTTGACAGACCCCTTGACCGGCCGCGTGACCGACGCGCCGGCATCGACGGTCGCGACGGCGGTGTCGGCCGCCTGCTTGGCAGCGCGCTGCTCGTCGATCCGCTTGGCGAGCTCACGCTGGCCGGTCTGGACGGCCAGCTTTCCGATGAACCGGGCGAGCTGCAACCGGTTCTCCAGCGCCTGCCGGCGCTGGCGAACCCGTTTGGGAAGGTGTTCGCACAACGTGAGCGCGGCACCCACCGGCGCGTAGACCGCCAGCTCGAGCACTCGCTCGATCGGGGGGCGTTCGTCGCTCACAGGGCCAGCTCGCTGCGTTCGTTCAAGGATCGGTCGGGTTTGCTCGCCGAATCAACTGAAGAGTGGACAGTCATCGTCGCCGACGGGACACATCGGAGCGCTCTGACGCACGAGGAGGAAGCAGGTGGAGCACAGCCGCTCGTCGGCCCGTTTCGGCTGCAGGCGGTCGGCCGCTTCGCCTCGCTCCTCGGGCTCTTCTTCGTCTTCGTTGGTCTCGTCCGCTGCGGCGACGAGGCGGTCTTTGAGGATCGTGTCGAGATCGGCTTCGACATCGTCGGGGGCGAGCATGTCGTCGTCCTCATCCTCGTCCTCGGTCGCAACCGAGCGGCGAACGGGACCAGCCTTCGCTGCAGCGTCGTCGTCGTCTTCTTCTTCCTCCTCGGCGAGCTCCAAGTCGTCGTCGATCACACCGAACTCGTCGTCGGCCTCTTCGAGCTCACCTTCGAGCTCGTCCTCGTCGAGTTCCGCGACATCGAGGTCGGGCTCGATCTCTTCGGCCTCCTCGCCGGGCTCCATCTCTTCGTCGGGTTCCATCATCTCGTCGTCGTCGGCAGCCATCAGGGGAACCCTCTCGGTCTCAATCGGTCTCAGTCGGTCTCGTCGTGTCCACGCAGCGGGGGCACGTGCAACGTCATGCACGCAACCCCCCGTGGGCCGCGGATGATACGAGGGCAACCCCCCACGTCGATCCCCCATTGCCGTGACAACGGTCACAAACGACACTGAATCGGCGTTCACCGATCACAAAGGTCGACAGCCGACACGCTTCACAGGGCCGGATGGCGGTGAAAATGCCTGCTCAGCCGCCGCGGCGACTTTCGGCTCGACGCTCCGCTTCGAGACGCTCGAGCTCGGGGGCTGCGGTGGTGATGTGTGTCATCGCCGCCGCGATCGCCGTGTGGCCCGCCTGCTCGCCGATGAGCCGATGCATCTCCAACGCCACGCGACGGTACGCAGGGTGCCCTTGGGGTGACGAACGAAGCTCGAGCATGTGGATCGCTTCGCGGGCGTTGAACTGCATCGAGTACCTCAGCCGGTAGGCCATCGACACCCCATAGCTCGCCTGCTCGGGATACTCGTCCTTCAGCGCGTCGTACAGCGCCGCCGACCGTGCCATCGCATCGTCGAACACGTCGGCCATGCCGGCTTCGTCGACCAGTTCAGGTCGCACGTACCCGTGGTTCGGCGTGAGTCGCTGCCACTCGATCGTGAGCATCCGGTGTCGCTGCATGTCGCGAAAGGCCCCGTAGTCGCTGAGCACGTCGAAGCGGTAGTCGACCCGCTCGAACGCGCGGCCCGGCTTGTGGCGACGGTTCTCCCGTTCTCCGACGTACGCCTCGATCAGTGCCAGCCGCTCGGAATCGCCCATCTGGCGCACCCGCTCGACGATCTGGTGCTCTGGCAGGTTGCTGAACGGATAGCAGATCGCCGTCAGGAGCTTCTCCTCGGCGTCGGGATCGAAGTCGACGAGTTCCACGAAGTCGGCCTGATCGACCGGGGTCTCGCCGAACAGCGATCGCACGAGCTCGCCGGAGCGATCGCGGGTGGTGCTCAGGTAGTCGACCCAGCGGCCACCACGATCGGGCAGGTCGACCCGTCGCAGGAAGCTGGGGATCACCTTGCGCAACTCGTGCAGCATCAGGTCGGCGTAGTGCTGGGCCTCGGGCAGCGGGTGCGCCTTCATCCTGAGCAGGAGCGCCTCGAACGCCTGGCCGGTGCCGTAGATGCCGACGTTCGACAGCGAGGACGCCGGCAGGACGCCACGTACGGCGTCGAGGGCCTTCGCCCTGGTGGCCTGGCGGTACACGAAATCGCTGTCGTCAGGGTCGCGCGCAACGGTGTCGCGCACATGGTCGGTGACCTTGGTGAGCAGCAGGCTGTACGCATCGAACATCCGGTCCATGTCGCCGACGTACCGAGTGCCGAACCGACTCGACAGCAGCCCCGGGTCGCGGAAGTATCGGTAGCGGCCGCCGAGACGTGAGTCGTAGGAGATGTAACGGGTGCTCTGCTCGAGATAGCTCATGAGCCGGCCCCACTCGAGGATCTTCGTGAGCAGGTTCGAGGCCTGTTCACATGCGAGATGCACGCCACCGAGCTGGGCAACGGAGTCGTCGCCGTACTCGAAGAACACCTTCTCGTAGAGCTCCTCTGCTCGCTCGAGACCCATCGTCGCGTCGACCGTCTGGTCGCCGGCGATGTCGAGCTCGCCGACGAACTCATCGAGGAACAAGCGGCGGAGGCTCTTCGGACTCCGGCTGTAGCGGGCGAACAACGCGCCCTTCACCACCTCTGGGAGGTTGACCAACGCGAAAACGGGCCCGTCCAGATTGGTGAAGTACCGCCGCAGGATGTCTGCTTCGGTCGGGGTGAATTCCTCGGGGACGTAGACCGTCACGACATGACAGCCTAGAAGCTCTCCCCTTCCGCGACCGGGATGTCCGAGGGACGAACCTTGGCTCGGGAACCACCCTCACTCACAGCCGGAACGGCCCTGCGTGCGCTCCCGTCGCGCGATCGTCAGAGCACTTGGACCGAGGAGGGTCGGCGGTCGAACTCAGCTGCCACCGACGCCTGCATCTCGGCCGAGGCCCACAGGTCGATCACCGTCATCCCCATCGCCTTGGCTCCATCGAGCACGGCGAGGTCGCCCTGTTCGCTGCGCGCCCACTCGGCGAACGCCTCGGTGTGGATCGGCACCCCGTCGGGGGCCACCTTGATCATCGGGTGGATCGACGGCACGAGGTAGCTGATGTTGCCCATGTCGGTGGACCCGACGACCGGGTGACCGATTGCACGCGGGTCCTGCACGGTGCGACCGAGCCGGGCCGCGTTGGCCACGTACGACTCCACCATCGCAGCGTTGTCGATCATGTCGGCGTAGGTGACGCCCTGCCACCTCGTGTCACACGTGCAGCCCGTCGCGGTGGCCGATGCTTCGAGGCAGGCGAGCACACGCTCCTTCAGCGGCTGCAGGGATGAGATCGTGGGCGATCGCACCATCCACGTCATCGACGTCTCGGCCGGCACGATGTTGGCCTTGTCGCCGGCCTTGTCGAAGATGCCGTGGATGCGTTCGCTCGGCAGCATGTGCTGGCGCAGCGCCGCGACGTTCATGTAGCCGAGCACCGCCGCGTCGAGCGCGTTGCGACCCTCGTGCGGTGCAGCCGCGGCGTGCGCTGCCTTGCCGTGGTAGTCGATGTACATCTCCTGCACGGCGATGCAGTCCATCCGGATGAGGTCGGCGTCAGCGGGGTGCACCATCATCGCGGCAGACAACCCGTCGAAGGCGCCCTCGCGGGCCATGAGGATCTTGCCGCCACCACCTTCCTCGGCGGGAGTGCCCATGATCCGGACACGACCACCGGCGGTCTCTGCAAGCACGGCAGTGGCGAGCCCGGCGCCGATGCCGGCCGTTGCGATCACGTTGTGCCCACAGGCATGACCGATGCCGGGCAAGGCGTCGTATTCGCACAGCACGGCGATCTCGGGCCCCTTCACGCCGGCCCTTGCCTCGAACGCCGTCGCAACGCCATATGCATGGCGCACCGGCTCGTGGCCCTGGTCGTCGAGGATGTCCGTGAGCAGGTCGTGAGCGAACACCTCCTGGTAGTTCAGCTCCGGGTGGGCGTGGATCTGGTGGCTCGCGTCGATGAGCCGATCTGCGAGACGATCGACCTCGGCGCAGACGCGGATCTTGAGGTCGTCGATGACTGTAGGGTTGGCGTGGTCGGTCACGCCCACGACGCTACACACACACCGCGAGGGCGTCGGGTTCGACCGTGAGCCGCAAGGTACGGGTCTCCCCCATCGCCACGTCGTCGACCCACACCCGCATCGGTTGGTCGAACGTCCGCTCGACGACGGTGGTCTGATGCACGGAGATCGCCGGGTGGGGCAGGTGTGTGCCGGCAGGCAGCCGCTTCTTCGCTCTCCATCGGTCGCGCACCGACATCGCCGCCGACACCTCCAACACATCGATGCGACCGTCGTTGGGATGACCTCGCGGGGTCACGTCCCAGTCACGGATGAACTCGGCGTTCATCGCAGCCACGATCGGTCCGCGCAACCACCGCCTCCGAGCGATGACATGTGCCACGGCCCATGTGGTCGTGTGGTCGAGATCGACGCGCACGAGATCGATGGGCAGCAGCGCGACGTCTCCGTCGAGACGGCCGGCGTCTCCCTTCCCGCCGACGGCACGCATCAGCGACCCGCCGAGCAGTGCAAAGACGGGCAACGGAGCGGACCTCACGCGGGCAGCGTGCACGATCTGGTGGAGCTCGGCGTCCGAGCGGACGCGCACGACACCATCAGGCGCAGGGCCGACGGTGCCCCAAGCCTCACCCTTGCGGATCGTCATCGGGGGCCGCGTTCAGGGATGAGTCGTCCGCAGTTGGTTCGATCGCAGTTGGTTCGATCGCAGTTGGTTCGATCGCAGTTGGTTCGATCGCAGTTGGTTCGATCGCGCTCGACGCCGATACCACGCCGCGGAACAGCGCCTCGGCGGCACGGTCTGCACTGCGGCGCGTGGTGCGGTTCGGCGCCACGAGGGCCAGTTGGCGGAGCACATCGATCAGCTGCTTCGTGGTGCGCACGAAGTCGCCGCCGGTGAGCTCCTCCTGCTCCACCACCTCGGCAAAGCCCTCTCCTGCCGCCCAGGCGAACGCGATCGCGATGAACGAAGGATCCGGCCCACGGTGCAGTGACAGCCCTGCCTCTTCTTCGATGTCCTGGAGCTCTGCGCTCACGGTGGCGATGCCGATCCAGCGCTTCTTGGCCTCCGGGCTCGGGAACCACGGCCGCGGCGGCGGGTCGGGGCTGCGGTGCTCGTACACGAACACCGACACCAGCCCAGCGAGCGCGGCCGGTTCGAGATCGTCGAACAGCCCCCTGCGGAGGCACTCCACGATCAGCAGGTCGCACTCGTGAAACGTGCGCGACAGCATCTCGCCTGCATCCGTCAGCGCCCAGCCGTCGACGTAGCCCCAGTTCTCGAGGATCCGCAGCACCCGATCGAAGTCACGTGAGATCGACTGGCTCCGGCCGCGCATGCGCTGCTGCAGTTCGTCGACCTCACGACCCACGCGGTCGGCTTGCACTGCAGCCTTGAGCCGGTCGGCAAGATCCGGGTCGTCCTCCACCGGATGGCCGTCGGTGATGTCGGGACCGTCATCGCGACGCCCTTTGCGTCGGTACGGCTGCACCTTGGCCTTCATCAAGCGCTGCACCACCTCACGCTGGTAGTCCTGTCGGTTCGGGGCGAAGTCGTTCGGCATCTGGATCTTGCCGATCGCCCTCGGTGGTTCGTCGAAGTCGAGCTCGCTCAGCTGGATCGGGTCGCGGCGGGTGGTAAGAGCGCTGAGGCGCATCCCACCCTTGCGGTGCGCTGTGGCCAGCACGACAACCAGCCCGGCGTACCGACCCTTTTCGACGTAGACGATGTCGCCGGGCTTGAGCTTGAGCAGCGCGAGCTCGATCGGGTTGTCCCGCCCGATCGTCACCTGCCGGTTGTCCCGGCTCTCGCTGCCGCGCTTGAGCAGCCGGCGGTACTCCTCGATGTCGCCGTAGGGGCTCGCGGCTGCTTCGCTCAGATCGCGCATGTGCTGTTGTCGACGTTCGAGGCGCGACTCGATCTTCACCACGTCGCGGTCGGCCTGGTACTGGGCGAACGACAGGTTCAACAGGTGATGTGCCCGCTCGCTCGTGTACGTGCGCACCAGGTTGGTGGCCATGTTGTACGTCGGTCGAAACGCCGAGTTGAGGTGGAACGAGCGACTGCTCGCCAGCGCCGCCACCTGGTCGAAGGGGACGAACGGACTCCACAGCACGACCGCGTTGCCGAGTTCGTCGATGCCACGGCGACCGGCCCGACCGGTGAGCTGGGTGTACTCGCCAGGCGTCAAGAACGCGTGATGATCGCCGGTGAACTTGGTGAGCTTTTCGATCACCACGCACTTGGCCGGCATGTTGATCCCGACGGCGAGCGTCTCCGTGGCGAACACCACCTTCACGAGCCCCTCGACGAAGCACGCCTCCACGACCTCCTTGAACGGCGGCACCATGCCTGCATGGTGCGCAGCGACGCCTGACTCCAACTGCGCGATGAACTGGCTGTAGCCGAGCACCGCCAGGTCGGCCGCTTCCAAGCCGCCGAGGCGAGCATCCACGATTGCTCGGATGCGGTCGCGCTCGTCACCCGTCGTCAGCCGGGCGCCGGCGGCGAGGACCGATCGGGCGGCCTCGTCGCACTGGTTGCGGCTGAAGATGAAGTAGATCGCAGGCAGCATCCCCTGCCGCTCGAGCATGTCCACGACGTCGAGCCGCGACGGTGTGTACAGCTTGCGCCTGCCCGGTGTGGCCTTGCGGTTCCGCCCGCCACGGGGGGCGCGCAGGGCCTCGCTGTCGAGGCGCATCGCGTCGTTGTTCGAGCGACCATTCACCAGGACTGGCAACAGGTGGGTGCGATCGTGGGTCTTGTCGCCGACGAAGTAGAGGTTCTCGAGGCGTACGGGCCGCCGATCCTCGACGACGGCCGTCGTCGGACCGCGCACGGTGCTGATCCAATCGGTCAGCTCTTGGGCGTTGCTCACCGTGGCCGACAGGCACACGAGGTGCACCGACGCCGGCAGGTGGATGATCACCTCCTCCCACACCGGTCCCCGGTACGCGTCCTGCAGGAAGTGCACCTCGTCGAGCACCACCACTTCGAGCAGATCGAGCGCCGAGCTGCGGGCGTAGATCATGTTGCGCAGCACTTCGGTGGTCATCACCACGACAGGCGCGTCACCGTTGATCGAGTTGTCGCCCGTCAGCAGTCCCACGTCGTCGGGGCCGTAGCGGGCCACGAGATCGTGGTACTTCTGGTTCGACAGGGCCTTCACAGGAGCGGTGTAGAACGCCCGCCGTCCTGCGAGTCGAGCCGCCTCGATCGCGTACTCCGCCACGACGGTCTTGCCGCTGCCCGTCGGCGCGGCCACGAGCACGGAGCGCCCCTCGTCGAGCGCGTCGAATGCCCTGAGTTGGAACCCGTCGAGCGGGAAGTCGTACTGACGGATCAGCTCCGACCGGTCGGCTCGCACAAGGTCAATCGTGTCATGTAGCGGCTGCGTCGCGCTTGCGTCTCGACCGCTGCACCAACCAGCCGATCAGGACCGACAGGAAGTAGAACACGGACATCGGCAGAGCGAGCGCGAGCATGCTGAACGGGTCGCCCGACGGGGTGATCACGGCGGCGATCACGAAGCAGACCATGATCGCGTAGCGCCAGCCCTTGAGCAGCGTCTGCGGGGTGAGCACGCCCACCAACTGCAGGCCCACGAGCAACACCGGGAACTGGAACGCGATGCCGAAGGCAGCGATCATCAGACCCACGAGACGGATGTACTCACCCACCCGGAAGTTGGCCTCGACGCCTTCACCGGCCCAGTCGATCAGGAACTCGAGGGCCTTCTCCAGCGTCCAGTACGCGAGGAAGGCGCCGAGCGCGAAGAGCGTGATGCAGGATCCGATGAACGGGAGGGCGTACTTCTTCTCCTTCGCGTGCAGCGCGGGCACGACGAACCGCCACACCTGCCACAGCAGCACGGGCAGGGCGAGCAGGATCCCGCCGTAGGTGCTCACCTGGAGGCGTGTGCTGAAGCCCTCGAGTGGACTGATGAACTGCAGGTCGCAGGTGAGCTCGGCGTTCTTGTCGCAGAGCCGGTAGTACGGCTCGCGCAGGAACTCCAGGATCGGGCTGTAGAACGCAAGCACGACGATGATCCCGATCACGACGGCGAGCATCGCCCGGATGATCCGAGTGCGTAGCTCGGCCAGGTGCTCGATCAGCGTCATCCGGTCGTCGGGACCGTCGGCCTTGGGCTTGGGCTTGGGGTCGGCCTTTCCTCGGAACGGTGTCTTCATGCCGGTACCGATCCGCCGTCGCCGACCGCTGGCTCCGATGCCGCCGGAGCGGCAGCATCCGCTGGGGTGGCAGACCGACGGGGTTCGGCGGCTTCGGTGCTCTCTGCCGGCAACGCGCTCTCGGCCGGCAACGCACGTTCTCGGATTTCGGCCGAACGCGAGGTGCGGCCGAGTGGAAGGCAGGGCCGGCCGGGCGTGCGGGCTCCGCCGGCGCATCCGAGCCTGCGGCGGTCGAGCCTGCGACGATCGGGGCCGCGTCTGCGGTCGTGGCGGTCGTGGCGGTCGTGGCGGTCGAGGCGGTCGTGGCGGTCGAGGCGGCCAACACCTCGTCGAGGGATCGCATCTTCTGGCCGCCGGAGATGATCTTCGACTCGAACGGCTTGTGTTCATCTGCGGCTGCGGCTGCGGCCGCGGCAGCGCTCGCGAGCGGCGGTGCGGCACCCGTGACATCGGGAGCTGCGTCCACGGCCGGCGATTGCGGTGTGACGTCGGCAGGGCTCGGATCGGTGATCGACTTGAGCGCAGAGGCGGCCTCCTCCACTGGGTTCACGACGTCGAAGGTGGCGGCCTGCTTCAACATCTCAGCGGTCTCGCGCATCTCGCGCATCGGTTCGTCGAGCGCCTGCTTCAACTCGCTCTGAAAGCCAGTGGTGACCTTCTTGAACTCGGCGTAGGTCTTGGCAAACTTCCGGATCGCGTCCGGCAGCTTCTCGGGCCCGAGGATGATCAGCGCCAGCAGGAGCAGGAAGACGATCTCGCTGCCGCTGAAGTTGAACACGCCGGGCAGTCTAGAAGACTCCGTCGCGGGTTCATCAGCGCCGGCAGCGGATGCTCGTCGATCTCCGCACCCCCTCCCACCACGGTCGGAGTGGCAAGATGCGGAGGTGCAGCAGCGTCTCGCCTCGATGCTCGACGACCCGATCACCTTCGCCCACCGGGGTGCCCGTGCTCACGCGCCCGAGAACACCCTGGAATCGTTCGGTCTCGCCCTGAAGCTCGGCGCGACCGGCCTGGAGAGCGATGTCTGGCTCACCGCAGACGGTGAGTTGGTGCTCGATCACGACGGCGTGGTGGCCGGACGGTTGCGGAAGCGGCCGATCGCGGACCTCACCAGGGCGGAGCTCCCGAGTCATGTCCCCACGCTCGCCGAGCTCTACGAGCACTGCGGCACGGGATATGCCCTCTCGCTCGACCTCAAGGCGCCGGGTGCCGGACAGGCCGTGATCGATGTGACCCGGGAGGTGGCGCCGAACATGCTCGAGCAGGTGTGGCTGTGCCATCCCACCTGGCAGGAGTTGCTGCCGCTGCGCGGCCAAGGAGCGCGCCTGCTCGACTCCACCCGCCTGCACAAGATCAAGGAGGGTCCCGAACGGCGTGCCTCGGTGCTGTCGAACGAGGGCATCGACGGCATCAACATGCACCGGTCCGACTGGAACGGAGGCCTCGTGACGCTGTTCCATCGATTCGAGCGGTTCGCGTTCGGCTGGGACCTGCAACACGACGACGAGCTTCGACCGGCGCTGCGCATGGGGCTGGATGCGATCTACAGCGACTGGGTGGACCGAATGATCGAGGCATACCGGGCGGAGCTCGGGTCGCCCCCGCTCACCCGGTGATCGCCGTTCGGCCGATCACCTGGTCGGGGGCGCGGTCGACTACAGCCAGGCCCAGTCGCCGACGGGCCAGATGATCACGAATGCACGACCGATCAGGAAGTCGTCGGCCACGGGGCCGAAGGCCCGGCTGTCGCTCGACTTGCCGCGGTGGTCACCGAGCACGAACACCGAGTCGGAGGGCACCTCGATCGGCGCCTGGTCGCTGCCGCAGCCATCGCGCTGCTGGATCCCCGGATCGAGATATGGCTCGTTCAGCTCCTGATCGTCGATGTAGACGACGCACGAACGGACCTCGACGGTCTCGCCGGGCAGGCCGATCACCCGCTTGATGAGATCCCGCTCCGTGGCATTGCCGTCGAACCGCTTGAGGACCACCACGTCGCCCCGACGGGGATCGTGGAGGCGGTAGCTGAGCCGGTTGACGAGCACCCGGTCGCCGTCTTGGAGGGTGCTCAGCATCGACTCGCCCTCGACCGCGAACTGCTGCACGACGTAGGCCCGCACGAGCAGCGCCGAGGTGATCGCGACGGCCACCACCACCAGCCACTCCACCATCGGATTCATCTTCTTCCGAGGGGGTTGGCGATCGCTGATGCCGTCGTCGAGGTGATCGCGAGGTTGGACGCGATCGGGGAGAGGATCGGGCTCGACGCCCAGCTGCTCGGTCATTCGGCGCACACCGTACCGTCCCGCGTTGTGGTTCGGGCGGCAAGGAGTGCTGCGGCGGCCACGGAGCGGAAGAACAGCGGATCGTCGTGCGGGCCGCGTCCCATCGTGGTCACGTGCAGTCCGGCATCAGCCAGCACCGCAGCGACATCGCCCGGATCGATCACGTGCACGCGGTGCGGGGCCAACGTGTCGGCGGCGTCGGCCAGCTCCGGGGGCAGGGCGACATCGATCGCGGCAGGCACGAGCGCGAGCGATGTGCGCGTGTGATGGCTGATGCCCCGGTGCCGTTCGCGCGCATCGGCCGAACTCGCCCGCGCGATCATCACCGGTCGGGCACCCAACTGCGTGGCAGCGGTCGCGATCGACGCGGTCTCCACAGCGGTGGTGCCGAGCGCGCGGCCCGTGCCCACCACCCCAGGGCCCATGGCGACGATCACGACGTCGGCGTGCTGCTCCTGCACGGCGAGTTGCAGCGCCGAGGGCACGCTCACCGCTTCGAGATCGCCACCGAAGGCATGACCGGCGGTGATCGTGCCGACCAGCCAGCCACGTTCGTCGAGATCGGCCACGAGGTCGCTCAGGGCGAGCGGCAGCGCGGCACCGTCGGTCATCACATACGTCACCCGCCAGTCGGGCCGCACCGAGCGCAAGATGGCCATCGCGACGCCGAGCTGGCTGTGGAGGCTGCCGACGAGCACCGGCACGCCACCGAGGTGCGGGAGCACGCTGTCACCGGGGAGGTGCTCCTCGGCAGATCCGGCGTCCACCTGCAGGCTCGTGTACCTGATCTTCATGATGTGGCCCGGGCCGGGCTCGTGCAGTTCGCGCCGGGAGAGGTTCCAGTGCACGACGTGCCATCCCCCCGTGCCGAGACCGAGCTCGACCGCGGTGGTGTTCACCACCACGTCATCGCCCACCGCCACCTGGCCGATGAGCTGTGTCAGTGCGTAGGCGCGACTTCCGTCGTCGAGGCGGACGCGCTGCAACCCCCGACGGGTCAGGAGGATCTCCTCTACTCGGAACGTGCGGAACGACGGCATGTGGTTGGCCTAGGGTTCGGCCCCGCTCAGAGTGAGGCGATGAGCTTTTCGACCCGTTCGTCTCGACTCTTGAACGGATCCTTGCAGAGCACCGTGCGCTGGGCCTGATCGTTCAGCTTCAGGTGCACCCAGTCGACGGTGTAGTCGCGCTTGCGCTCCTTCGCCTTCTTGATGAACTCACCACGCAAGCGTGCCCGAGTGGTCTGTGGTGGCACGTCGATCGCGGTCTCGATGTCGGCATCACTGCAGATGCGCTCGACGAGACCACGGTCCTGCAGCTTGTAGAACGGACTTCGTTCGCGGCTGATGTCGTGGTACTGCAGGTCGAGCAGCTGCACTCGTGCGTGACCGAGGGGCAGGTCGTGACGAGTGCGGAAGGCCTCGATCAGACGGTGCTTGATCACCCAGTCGACTTCTCGGTCGAGCTTCAACGGATCGTTCTCGATGGTGGAGATGCAGTGCTCCCACATCTCCAGCGCCTTCTGCTCGAGCGGTGGGAAGCCCTTGGTCTCGGCGTAGCGCAAGGCTCGGTCGAGGTACTCGCGCTGGATGTCGAGGGCACTGACCTCGCGACCGTTGGCGAGACGGACGCGACGGCGGCAGGTGATGTCGTGGCTGATGTCGCGGATGGCCCGGATCGGGTTCTCCAGCGTCATGTCGCGCAGCACCACGCTCGGGTCTTCGAGCATCCGCAGCATGCATGCGGCCGAACCGACCTTCACGAACGTCGTGTACTCGCTCATGTTCGAGTCGCCGACGATCACGTGCAGGCGGCGGTAGCGCTCGGCGTCGGCATGTGGTTCATCGCGGGTGTTGATGATCGGGCGGCTTCGAGTGGTGGCGCTCGAAACGCCTTCCCAGATGTGCTCGGCGCGCTGGGCGATCGAGAACAACGGCCCGCGAGCGGTCTGCAGCACCTTGCCCGAGCCCGTGAAGATCTGCCGGCTCACGAGGAACGGGATGAGCACCTCGGCGTAGGTACCGAGGTCGTCGTTGCGACTCGTGAGGTAGTTCTCGTGGCAGCCGTAGCTGTTGCCGGCCGAGTCGGTGTTGTTCTTGAACAGGTACACCGTGCCGCGGATGCCTTCTTCTCGCAGCCGCTGTTCGGCCGACACGAGCAAGCTCTCGAGGATCCGCTCCCCTGCCTTGTCGTGCACGACGACTTCGTAGAGGCTGTCGCACTCGGGTGTGGCGTACTCGGGATGCGAGCCGACGTCGAGGTACAGGCGAGCGCCGTTCTGGAGGAACACGTTGCTGCTGCGACCCCAGCTGACGACCTTTCGGAACAGGTAGCGGGCCACCTCGTCGGGGCTCAGGCGTCGCTGGCCGCGCAGGGTGCACGTGACGCCGTACTCGTTCTCGAGTCCGAAGATGCGCCGCTCCATCGCGACAACCTAGCGAGTCCCCACCCCACTGTCTCGGAGCACCGCCAACCGAGTCCCACCGCCCCAACCGAGTCCCTGCGTCCCGTCCGAGTCCCATGATGTCGATCCGAGTGCTACGCGCCACCCCGGGGTGGCGCGTGGCACTCGCACCCTCTAGCACTCTCGCAGGGCGCGACCTGGTCCGACCCATGCTCTTGAGGGTGCCGGTGATTCCCGCTGCTGCGCATCTCACCCTCGCCAGAGGCTGCGGGGCGGAACGCGTTCGATCCACAGCGGCCGGAGTGCCCATCTCCAGAGCATCGGTTCCGCACCGGGCAGGGGGTATCGGAGTACCACGCGCCACCCCGGGGTGGCGGCTGGCACTCGGATCGACCTCCTGGTACTCGGGTGGGCGTGTGGGACTCGGGTGGGCGTGTGGGACTCGGTCAGCGGGTGCGGGTGAAGCGGACCTGGGTGCCTGCGGGGCGCTGGGCGACGAGCCAGAGGTCGGCCGGATCGACGACCGCGATGACCGGATAGCCGCCGGTGGTGGGGTGGTCGGCGAGCATCACGATCGGCTGTCCGTCGGGAGGCACTTGGATCGCGCCTTCCACCAGACCCTCACTCGCAAGTTCGTCATCGCGCACCCGACCCAGGGGCGCGCCGGAGAGCCGCAGGCCAACCCGGTTGCTCGCCCCGAGCACCTCCCACCTCGTGGCCAGCAGCGCCTCCCATCCACCGGCGTCGAACCAGTCGAGACGTGGCCCCGGCCACACCCGGACGGTGCCCTCGAGCGAGCGCGGCGCGGCCGGGTGCGAAGCGGCAGGTTCCATCGGATCGTCACCGAGGTCGACGACGTCCCCCTCACAACGGGTGACTCCACCGCGGACGCACACATAGGTGCGGGCACCACCACGCAGGCGGGAGATTCGAAGCTCGGCACCGGCGGGCAGGACGACCGGCGCTCCCCACCCGACCGGGGGGCCGCCGGCGACGGACACGTCCGCCGGACTGCCTGTCACTGCGACCATCACCGGCGTCGAGCACCGGAACGTGAAACCGCCGGACGTCTCGAACCCCGCCCAGGATTCACCGTTGCCGACCAGACGGTTGCCCAACTCGAGTGCTGGGAGGTCGACAGCTCCCCCACGGCTGCGACCGAGGTGAGCGAGGCCGGGCCGACCGCCGTCTCGCACGGACGTCGCAACTCCCCTCGCGAGGATCTCGATCGCACCTGCCGTCACGACGGGTCGAACCTCACGCGCATGCCCGGTTCCAGCAGGCATGGCGGGTCGCGGCCCTCGTCCCACATCACGAGATCCGTGTGGCCGAGCAGCCGCCAGCCGCCGGGCGACGCCGACGGGTACACACCCGCCCACTCCCCTGCGATCGCAACGGAGCCGGCGTCGACCGATGGCCGGGGTGTCGATCGCCGCGGCACCTGCAGCTCGGAAGGCAACCCCACCAGGTAACCGAACCCGGGCATGAACCCACAGAACGCCACGGTGTACACCGCGCTCGCATGCGCATCGATCACTGCGTCGATCCCGAGTCCGGTGAGCTCGGCGACTTCGGCAAGGTCGACGCCGTCGTAGCGGACGGGGATTCGCACCTCCGCTCCCGGCGCTCCTGTCATCGGGCGCTCGTCGGCCAGCAACTCGCGGAGTTCGGACGTGTCCGCTCCCGTGTGCACCACCAGCACCGTGCGCGCCGCCGGCACGATGTCACGCACCGACGGCAATGAGGCCCGACGAACATGATCGGCCGCACCCATCACGGCCTCGATCGAGTCGTACTCGGCAAGCAGCGCACGAGGCCCGTACGCCAGGATCCGCACGCCCATCACGCCACCGTCACACGATCGTCCCGCTCGCGATCCGTCACGCGAATGGTTCGACGAGGTGACCGGCGTCGACCAGCGCGTCTCGCACCGCACCTGCCAGCGCGGCGGCGCCGGGGGTGTCACTGTGCACGCAGATCGACCGCACGCCGTCACCCACCAATCGCTGTGCCTGGGCGACGACATCGGCAACCTCGGTGAGCAGGGCTCCTGGTTGCGAGCGCGGCACAAGGGTGCCCGCCGCGGTGTAACCGCGGTCGGCAAAGCCCTCGCGCACGAATCGCAGACCGCTGTCGGCTGCCGCCCGCTCCACCACCGAGCCGGGGAGGCCGAGCAGCGCCAGACCGCCGCCGTGGGCCACCATCGCCTCCACCACGGCCGCCGCCTGCGCTTCGTGGTGCACGATCGCGTTGTAGAGCGCGCCGTGCGGTTTCACGTAACGAACCGACGTGCCCTCCACCAGCGCCAACCGTTCGAGCGCCCCGACCTGGTACAGCACGGCGTCGATCAACTCGAGCGGGTCGATGTCGATGAACCGTCGGCCGAAACCGGCGAGGTCGGGATAGCTCACCTGCGCGCCGACGACAACACCGATCGCAGAGGCGAGATGGCAGGTACGACGCATGATCGCCGGATCACCGGCATGGAATCCGCAGGCGATGTTGGCCGACGAGATCACCTCCATCAGCGCTGCGTCGTCGCCGAGCGACCATCGGCCGAAGCCCTCACCGATGTCTGCGTTGAGGTCGACCGGTGTGCCCATCCGGTCGACTCTCAGCCTTCGGTCGGTCCGAGGAGCGCGGCCACTTCATCGTCGCTCAGACGGCGGAAGCAACGACGACCGTTCGATCGCGACAGGATCGCGGCCTCGAGATCGGGGCTCGCCAGCGTGCGATCCGGACCGCACAGCGCCTTCATCGCCGCCTGCACCGCGCCAGCGAGCGTGAGCTGGTCCATCGTGATGTCGGTCAGCCGGCCATTGATCGCTTCTGCGTCGCCGCCGAGCACGCTGTACTGCCGTTCGTCCATCACGGTGCCGTCGTAGAGGATGTGGAACAACTGGTCGTCCGCACCTTCCGCGCCCACCTCGGCGACGAGGATCTCCACCTCCATCGGCTTCATCTCGTGCGTGAAGATCTGGCCGAGGATCTGTGCGTACTGGTTCGCAAGGCTGCGGGCATCGACGTCATCGCGCGAGTACTGGAAACCCTTGAGATCGGCGGCGCGCACACCCGCCACGCGGAGTTGGTCGAACTCGTTGTACTTGCCGACGCCGGCGAAGGCGATGCGGTCGTAGATCTCACTGATCTTGCGCAGGGTGTTGGAGGGGTTCTCGGCGACGAGGGCGATGCCGTCGTCGTAACGGATGGCCACGAGGGCACGGCCGCGGGCGATGCCCTTGCGGGCGTAGTCGGCCCGATCCTTCATCACCTGTTCGGGTGCGACGTAGAACGGCATGCTCATCGGGAACGGCCTTCCGTCGATTGCTGCGCGATGGTCTGATAGCGGCCGGCGAGCTCGGTGTCGTCGAGGCGTTGCCACCCATCGCTCGTGACCGTGGCGACCACCGGGTAGATCCCGCGGAGGACATCAGGACCACCGGTGGCAGAGTCGGCATCCGCTGCTTCCCACAGGCTCTTGCATGCAAGATCCACCGCAGCGTCGCGATCCATGTCGTCGCGGAAGCCGACCTTGATGACCGTGATCGCATGGAGGCTGCCCGAGCCGGTGGCCGCGTGATCGGACTCCTCGTAGCGACCGCCGGTGACGTCGTAGCTCCACAGGCGGCCCGTGCGGCGACGGAGGTCGTACCCGGCGAACAATGGCACGACGACCATGCCCTGCATGGCAGCCGGCAGGTTGCCGCGCACCATCATCGACAGCTGGTTGGCCTTGCCTTCCAAGCTGAGCGCCGAGCCCTCCACCTTCTCGTAGTGCTCGAGCTGGAGGGCGAAGAGCTTGATCATCTCGACAGCAGGTCCGGCCGCACCGGCGATGGCAACACCACTGTGGCGATCCGCCTGCACGACCTTCTCCATGCCGCGATGGCTGATCAAGTTGCCGCTCGTGGCACGGCGGTCGCCGGCCATCACCACGCCGTCGGAGAACCGGAGTGCCACGCAGGTCGTGGCATGAGGAACATCGAGCCGTCCACCGGCCGCCCCTGCTGCTGCCATGCCGACATCATCGGGGCCGAGGCCCATCCGGCGCAGCAGTTCTGGGAAACTGGACCCGGGGTCCGCACCCGGGGTGAAGAACGGCATCGACATGTGGACTACTGCCCGCCCTTTTGCACGTACGACTTCACGAAGTCCTCGGCATTGGTCTCGAGCACGTCGTCGATCTCATCGAGGAGATCATCGAGCTCGGCCTTCAGTTTCTCGCCGGTCGCCGTCGATGCCGGAGCCTCGACCACTTCCTCGTCGGTCCGGCTCGGATTGGGCTTCTGTTTCTGGGTGCGCTCGGCCATGGTGTCAGTGCTTCCTGCAGGTCATGCACCGAGCCGAGCGAGAAGCTCGGCAGCGGTGTCGCTGTCGTCGATCAAGCTAGCCACATGTTCGGCCGTGCCGCGCAGCGGTTCCATCATCGGAACACGCCGCAGCGGATCGCGACCGACGTCGAACACCAGCGAGTCCCAGTTCGCGGCAACGATGTCGGCGGGCCACTTCTGCAGGCACCGGCCGCGGAAGTACGCCCGGGTGGTGGTGGGCGGTTCGGTGATCCCCCGGTGGACAGCGTCCGGGGCGGCCACGGTCTGCAGGCCCACCTTCGTGGCAAGGCACTTCTCCGGCCGCATGTCGTGGTACTGGAGGTCGAGCGCCTTGAGCTTCGGGTCACCCGGGCGCAGGCCGTGACGGTCGGCGAAGCCCTCGACCACGCGGCGCTTGGCCACCCAGTCGACCACGTCGGCCACGCTGTCGGGGTCGCGCTCGAGCCCGGTGAGGATCGCCTCCCATCGGCGCAGCACGTCGGCGCCGACATCGTCGCCGACAGCTTCCAATCCATGAGAACGCTCGTACTTGCGGGCACGTTCCAGGATGCTCCACTGGACCTCCATCGCGGTCGCCCGACGACCCGACCGAAGGAGCACGGTGCGGCGGATCGTCGGATCGTGACTCACCGCACGGATCGCGCCCACCGGGTTGGCGAGCACGAGGTCGTCACCCATGACGTCATCCTCGATCATCGCCAACACGATCGAGGTGGCACCGACCTTCACGTAGGTGGCCACCTCGCTCATGTTGGCGTCACCGACGATCACATGCAGCCGACGGTACTTCGAGGCGTCACAGTGCGGCTCGTCGCGGGTGTTGACGATCGGGCGTTTGAGGGTGGTCTCGAGACCCACCTCTTCTTCGAAGAAGTCGGCACGTTGGCTGATCTGGAACGGGATGTCGTCGGCCGCCGCACCGGGAAGCTCGCAACCGACTTTGCCCGCGCCCACGACGATCTGGCGCGTCACGAAGTGCGGGGTGACCTGGGCGACGATGCGGCCGAAGGGCGTGTCACGCGAGAGCAGGTAGTTCTCGTGGCAGCCGTAGCTGTTTCCCTTGCCGTCGGAGTTGTTCTTGTGGCAGAGGATCTCGGCACCGTCTGGAAGCACCTCCCTGGCCGCCATCATGCTCAGTCGCACGATCTCCTCGCCCGCCCGATCGAAGGCAACGATCTCGAGCGCGTCACGACACTCAGGCGTGCTGATCTCCGGGTGGGCGTGGTCGACGTAGTAGCGGGCCCCGTTGGTGAGCACTGCGTTCACCAGGTGCGTGTCGATCTCGGGAGCCAGCGCATCGTCGAGACTGAAGCCGCGCGCATCGTTGCCGGGTCGCTCGTCCTCGAAGTCCCAGCCGATGCGAGACACACGCTGGCGCGTGTGCGCAGAGAGATACGAGTTGATCAGGAGCGACGACGCCGTGACCGGGTTGTTGTCGGCGCCGCGCACCATGATCCCGTACTCGGTCTCGATGCCGCAGACCTTGGGAATCGCCATGTCAGGGACCCTAGCGAGCCAGTGTTGGGAAAGCCCGCCACTGTGCGGGCGCGATCGACGCCATCGTCAGAGGTACTGGCCGGTCGCCGCTCGTTCGATGGCTCGCCCGCCCGCCTTGTCTGCGGGCGCTCGGCCCTTCACGAGGGTGCGGATGAACACGATCCGTTCGCCCTTCTTGCCCGAGATCTTCGCCCAGTCGTCGGGATTGGTGGTGTTGGGCAGGTCCTCGTGCTCTTTGTACTCCTGCTTGATCGAGTCGAGGAGGTCCTGGGTGCACACACCCCGCGCTCCCCCGGCGATGACGCGCTTGATGGCGAGCTTCTTCGCACGACGGACGATGTTCTCGATCATGGCCCCCGACGAGAAGTCCTTGTAGTAGAGGATCTCCTTGTCACCGTTCTGGTACGTGACCTCCAGGAACTGGTTGTCCTCGTCGTCGCGATACATCTCGGCCACGGTGGCGTCGATCATGTCCGGCACCTTCGACTCGGGCGCGATCGGGATCTCATCGGTGAGGTAGCGGGCGAAGATCTGCCTGGCAGCATCGCCGTTCGGGCGCTCGATCTTGATCTTCACGTCGAGACGGCCTGGGCGCAGGATGGCCGGGTCGATGAGGTCTTCACGGTTGGTGGCGCCGATCACGATGACGTTGCGAAGCCCCTCGACGCCGTCGATCTCGGCGAGCAGCTGCGGAACGATCGTGCTCTCCATGTCGGAGCTGATGCCGGAGCCGCGGGTGCGGAACATCGAGTCCATCTCGTCGAAGAACACGATCACCGGCCACCCCTCCTCGCTCTTTTCACGAGCACGTTGGAAGACGAGGCGGATCTGCCGCTCGGTCTCGCCGACGTACTTGTTGAGCAACTCGGGACCCTTGATGTTGATGAAGTACGACTGGCCCTTCTCACCACCGGTCTTTTCGGCCACCTTCTTCGCGAGCGAGTTGGCGACGGCCTTCGCGATCAGCGTCTTGCCGCATCCCGGTGGCCCGTACAGGAGGATGCCCTTCGGCGCCGGCAGCTGGTGCTCGGCGAACAGGTCGGCGTAGAGGAACGGGAGCTCGACCGCATCGGCGATCTGCTCGATCTGATCGTCGAGCCCACCGATGTCCTCATACGAGATGTCGGGCACTTCTTCGAGCAGCAGGTCCTCCACCTCGGGACGGGGCAGCTTCTCGAGCAACAGGTTGCTCCGCGGGTCGAGGCGCATCGTGTCGCCGCTGCGCAGGTGGACACCGCGCAAGCTGTCGGCGAGCTCGCACACCCGCTCTTCGTCGGCCCGACCAATCACCAGCGCACGAACGCCGTCGTCCATGATCTCCTTGATCGTGACGACCTCGCCGGTGATCTCGGGGGTGCGCGCGAGCACGACGTTGAAGCTCTCGTTGAGCACCACCTCGGAGCCCCGTTCGAGCGTTTCCTGCTCGATGTCGGGGTGGAGACCGACGCGCATCTTGCGACCGCTGGTGAGCACGTCGATCGTGCCGTCGTCGTTGCGGCCCACCACGACGCCGTACGCAGACGGCGGTTGGCTGAGCTTGTCGACCTCGTCGCGAAGGGTGGCGATGTGTTCGCGAGCCTCGCGGAGGGTGTAGCTGAGCTTCTCGTTCTGGCTCACGGCGTGGGCGAGCTGACCCTTGGTCTCGAGCAGGCGCTCCTCGAGGGCTCGCATCCGCTTCGGAGCGTCCGCGAGGCGCCGGCGCAGGTCGGCGATCTCCTGATCCAGCACGACTGCCTGCGCACGCAAGACGTCGAAGGACTCGTCGCCCGAACCGTCGCCCGAACCGTCGCCCGAACCGTCGCCCGAACCGTCGCCCGAACCGTAGAGGTGCTCACCGTCCTGGGGTGCTGTGGGGGACATGGCTGGAACCTACACGCGAGCGAACCGCGATCGCACGGATGGACCCCGGGCGTGTGGCACGTCCGCCCGGGTCCCGCGCGCCCCACGAGCAGGCGCGAAACACCAGCTCGACCCAGGATCTTCCCGCAGCTGTCGTGACGGGAGTTGCTTGACGGATGCGGTTCCAGCGACACCTGTCCCTGTACACTTCCCCGCGTCTGACCACTCACCGAGGGCCACCGAGGGCCACCGAGGGCAAAAGAGGAGACTGCACACACCATGAAGGTCTGGATCGACCAGGATCTCTGCACGGGCGACGGCCTGTGCGAGGAAATCGCCCCCGATGTCTTCACCCTGCTCGACGACGGCCTCGCCTACGTCCGGGAGGGCAGCAAGATCTACGCCACGGCCAAGGGCAACCCCCAGGGCGCCGAGGGCATGGCCGAGATCCCCGACGGCCAGCTCGACGGTGTCATCGAAAGCGCCGAGGAGTGCCCCGGCGAGTGCATCTTCATCGAGCCGTAGGTCGCTCG
This sequence comes from uncultured Acidimicrobiaceae bacterium, assembly GCA_963791635.1. Lineage (GTDB taxonomy): Bacteria > Actinomycetota > Acidimicrobiia > Acidimicrobiales > Ilumatobacteraceae > VFMC01. The sequence continues at coordinate 788,610 of CAWBTC010000005.1, read as the reverse complement.
ACGGACCGCCCCGGCCAGTCACGGCCAGCAACGGTCAGTCACGATCAGTCACGGTCAACGACACTGATCCGAGAACGGCGCCCTCCGGGGCGCCGTTCCGCGTTTTCTGCCCTGGGCGCTCAGCGACCGCGGCTTTCCACGGGCTGACGTTGACCGAACCCGGGCCCGAACCCCCGCGCCCGGACCTCAGCCGAGGAAGCGACTGACCGTCAGGAAGCCGGTGTGGGCGACCATGCGGTGGTCGGGGCGAACGGCATTGCCCTCGACGTACCAACCACGGTGCAGCACCTCGATCGTGCGGGTGCCGTTCCACTGCTTGGAGTTGATGGTCTCGCGCAACTGGCTCACCTGGATGATCGACGGCAGGTAGGCGATGAAGATGCCACCGGGCCGGAGGGCCTCCATCGCATGGGGCACCACCTGCCACGGCTCGGGCAGATCGAGGACGACTCGGTCCATGTTGCGCTCGTCGATGCCGTCGTAGCAGTCACGCAGCTCGACCTTGTAGCGCTCCATCACGTCTTCGCCCAGGAACGAGCGGACGTTGTTCTGGGCCCGGTTGGCGAAGTCCTCGCGGAGTTCGTAGCCGACGATGTCGGCGCCGTAGCGCAGCATCGTCATGCTCAGCGCGCCGGAGCCGACGCCGCTCTCGAGCACGCGCACGCCAGGCCCGATGTCGGCGAGCATGCAGATCGGCGCGAGGTCCTTCGGGTAGATGACCTGCGCACCGCGAGGCATCTCGACGACGAAGTCCTCGAGCGTCGGGCGCAGCGCGGTGTAGGGCGTGCCCTTGGTGCTGCGCATCACGACGCCCTCGGCCTGGCCGACGAGCTCACCGTGAGGCCAGAGTCCGGTGTGGCTGTGGAACTCGCCACCTTCGACGAGGGTGATGAGGTAGCGGCGCTGCTTGTTGTCGATCAGCAGGACCTTGTCGCCGTAGGCGAACGGCCGGTTGGATGGCTGCGCGTTCATCGACGGCCTCTCATGATCACTTCCACCGGAACTCGCTCGTGCGCGCTGGCGGTGGTGACCAAGCGGCAGAAGGCGCACACGTCGCCAGACGTCGGTGACCCGCACTGCGCGCACGTGCGCAGCGCTTCACGGTCGTCGCGCAGGTGGCCGGCCAGGAGCGGCGCCATCCGTTCGACGAAGTTCAGGTAGAACGCGGCCTTCGAACCCGACGACTCGGCTTCCATCGCGTTCAGGGTGGCCTTGTAGCCGAGGTGCTTGTTGCCGGCCGCGATCGGGCACTCGTCGACGAGGTAGTCGATGCCGCGCACGACGCACCATGCGGCGGTTTCGCGCTCGGTGAGACGCACGAGTGGCTTCACCTTCTTCGGGAAGCCGTCGCGGGCCTCGAGCTTGGGCAGCTGGCGGGCGAGGTAGTCGATCTCCCATCGCATCGTGTTGCCGAGCAGCACGGCCGCCTCGTCATCGAGGTTGTGACCGGTGACGAGCGCGGTGTAGCCACCGTCGAGCGCAGCCTTGTCGAAGAGGTGGCGCTTGCTGAGCCCACAGGCCGAACAGGGCACCCGTCGCGTGGCCTTGGCTGCGGTCGGGATGTCGTAGCCGTACTCGCCGCGCAACGAGATCTCGATCAACTTGAGGCCGCGCGCCGCGGCGAAGCGGCGGGCGTAGTCGCCCGACACATCGCTGTAGTCGCCGATGCCCAGACCGACGTAGAGGCCGTCGGCTTGGTAGCCGAGCTCGAGCAACAGGTCCCACACAGCAAGGCTGTCCTTGCCCCCGGAGACGGCGATCAGGATCTTGTCGTCACGTTCGAGCAGGTTCCAGTGTTCGATCGCCTTTGCCACCTGCCTGCGGCACAGCTCGAGGAAGTGCTCGGCGCAGAAGTTCGCGTTGTGGCGAGGGAGGTCGATGATCGCCGGCTGGCGACACGTTCGGCACTTCGATCCGACGTTCATCTGGCGCACCACACGTCATGCACCCCCGGAGATGACGGGCCGGATCTCGATCTCATCGGTGGCATCGAGCTCGCCGTCTCCGGGCACCAGCGTGCCGTTGCGGATGACGAGGTGTGACTCACGGTTCAACCCGAGCTCGGCGAGAAGCGCGTGCACCTTGCGGCGTCCCTCGATCTCGAGCAGACGAGTGGGGTTGCGGAGGTGGACCTGCATCGCCCCACAGTGTGCCGCGATCGACGCTCGATCCGCGACCGGCGACCTCAAGTGGAGTGCTTCGCTGCTGTGCGCTGCGTCTTGGCTTCGGCCTTCGCCGCCTTCGCAGCGGCGGCGGTCAGTTTCGCCGACGCTTTCGCCGCGGCGATCGACTGCATCTCAGTTCGCTTGGTCTTCTTGCGCTGGCGCCGGTTCGGGGGCTTCACTGCGTCGATGCGCAGGAACTGACCCTTGGTGAGCTTCTCGGTCGCGATGATCTCTTCGGTCTTGCCGAAGGTCTTCTTCAGGAACGACTTGCTCCACAGGACCACACCGACGGCGAGCCAGCCCTTCTGACCACCGAGGAGACCCTTGTAGGTGGCGTTGCGACGAAGGATGACCGACGGTCGCAACAGCTTCGGGACGAGTGGCATGGGGTGTCGTTCTGGACGAAACGTCAGATTCGACGGAGCTCGACGTACGTGGTCTTCTTCTTCCCGCTGCGCTTGCCGAGGAAGAAGAACACCAGCAGCAGCAGCACGCCGCCGGCGATGGCCGCCGTGGTCATGGTCTGCTTCTTGTCGTTGACCTTGTGGTTGACGTCGTCCTGGAGCGCCTTGAACTTCGCCTCGAGGTCGTCACGGGTGATGCGTTGTTGCGACATGTGAGTGCTCCGGACTCAGTCCTTGTTGAGGGACGACTTGGCGATACGACTGATGGCGATCCCGATCACGACGAGACACAGGAACAGCGCCGCCAGATACGGCAGCAGGCTCATCCATCGACCCTCGAAGGTGGGGCTGAACTCGTTCTGGACCAGACGGAGAAGGCCGAGAACCAAGAGCATCGTGCCCATGCCGAGCAGGACGGCTCCCGCGGTCCCGAACGCGGCCCACCGACCAGCGCCGCGCATGGGCGCCACCGTCTCCTGGCGGGCGTAGCTCTTGACGAGGTTGATCACCTCGCCGATCGGAACCGATGCGGCTGGCGTGTTGGCTGGAGAAGGGAGGTCGGAGTCGGCCACGGGTCTCTTTGATAGCACATCGAGGGACGCGGCCTGGTTTCGACGCCGCGTGGATCCCGGTCGATCGGCACGATCGAGACGCTCACGGTTCGTCGAACGGGAGCTCGGACGACTCATCGGCGAGTCGGAACTGCAGCACCGTCTCGACATCGTCGAGCATCGCGTCGAGCTTGGCCACTCGTTCCACAGGGCCGTCGGTGCACAGCAGCTGGTACGTGTCGGCTGCCCCGACGGGTGCGAGTGCGACGAGGTGATACGAGCCGAGCACCGGCTCGTCGCTGACGTCAGACGACGCGTCGGCCACCGAGTCGCCCAACTCAGCGGCGAGGGCGCACGAGCGACGCACCCGACCGAGCGTCTGTGCCATTCGCAACGCAAGCGATTCCGGCGCGGCCGGATCGTCGTCGATCCAGCCGACCGGCCAGCCGTCCGGCCAGTCCTCCACGTCGGCGACCGGGTACGGATCGTCGGCAAGCCAGGCGTTCACCTTGATCCGTCGGGTACCGACGCACACGATGGCGTACCGGCCGTCGTCCATCTCGGCCACCTGCAGCATGCGCGCAACGGTGCCCACGTCCAGTCGTTGGTCGCCACCGCCGACCTCGTTGCCCCGGGCGATCAGGGTCACGCCGAACTCGTGATCGGGCGCCTCGAGGCAATCCCGAACGAGCGCGCGATACCTCGGCTCGAAGACGTGCAGCGGGAGCACCGCCCCGGGGAGCAGGACGCTCCCCAGCGGGAACATGGGCAGCACGGCCACGAGACGAACTGTACGCCTCGCTGCCACCAGCGCGCCGGTTCCTCCTGTCGAAAGCCGAGTGACGTTCGACCGACCTCAGGGCCGGGTCAGCGGGGAGCGAGTTGGGCGCTCGTGACGCGGCTGGGGTACGTCACGAGCGACACGGCGAGGGCGTTCCACACTCGGCGGTAGACCTCCGGGGTCTTCGCGCCGGGCTCGTTGAGGATGACGGCGAACTCGATCGTGTCGCCGCCGGCGACCGGGAGGTATCCGGCGAGAGCCTTCACATCGGTGAGCGATCCGGTCTTGGCCTGCATCGAGCCGGCCACGGGCGTGCCCACGAACTCATCGATCAACGTGCCGCTCGTCCCTGCCACGGGAAGTCCGGCGCCCAATGGACCTGTGGGGGTGCTGCGGTGCAGCACCCCGACCAGCAGGTCGCAGGTCACGAGGTTGTTGCGCGAGAGGCCAGAACCGTCGACGAGGCTGACCCCGATCAACGGCATGCCCCAGGCGGCAAGCGTGTCGAGCACCACCTCCAGCCCGGCGGCAGTGGTGCCGCCCGACCCCGAATGCGAGCCCATCTCCTTCACCAGCACCTCTGCGGTGTTGTCGTCGCTGGTCAGCAACATCTCCTGCACGATCGCCGCCAGCGGCTGCGAATCGATGCCGGCGATCTCGTCGCCGAACTCGCCCAGACCGACGGCCGAGCCCTGACCAACCGGGATGCCGCGCTCGCGCAGCATCTGCGTGAACACCTCCGCTGTGCGCAATGCCGGATCGACTGCGAGATCTCGAGGCCCGTTGAACGAGTTGCCGAGCCAGCTGTCGTTCACCATCAACGCGTCGATCGGGCCTGCTTCGAGTCCGTGCAAGTCGGTGTCCCAACTCGGATGGAAGTACTCGTCGTCGTACCGACTGGCGTCGCCGACCACGCGTCCGTTGACCCTCGTCACCCCACGTGCGACCATCGCATCGGCGAGCGCTTCCAACCTCGTGGTGTTGATCTGTCGATACGTCTGGGCGTTGTTCGCGAACCAGTCGTCGGTGGTGAGGAGCGGATCGCCACCGCCCAGCAACGCGAGGTCGCTCGTCACGATCCCCGCGGCATCGACGGCGCCGACGGCGCTGGTGCGGAACGTGTAGGAGGGGCCGAGCACCTCGAGCGCTGTCGCGGCGACGACGAGCTTCATGTTCGAAGCCGGGATCACCGGCAGGTTCTCGTTCTTCGAGGACACGACTGCGCCATCGACGGCGACCGATGCACACGAGCCGGCTCCCACACGGTCGAGCAGCGTGGCGAGCTGGATCCGGAACTGGGTGGTGTTCAGCGAGCGAGACAGCACACCGGGAGCACGGCGGAACGACAACAGCGGAGTCGTCAGCTCGACGGTGGGGTCTGCCGAGGCGGCGATCGCCGGCTCGGCATCGACGGTCGTGGCAGCGACCGCCCACTGCCAGGCGACGAGCAGCACCATCGTGACCGTCACGGCGACAGAGGTGACGACGATCAGTGGGTTGCTCGCGCGTCGCGCCATGCGATCAGGCTCCGAGGCCGTGTCGACGACGGAAGTCGGCGTAGCGCGTGAGGTGACCGAGCGCGGTGACTGCTCGGTTGCCGCTGGCGTAGCAGAGCCGGCCGCTGGCCCTCACGGCGACCGGGCCCGGGTTGTCAGGGTCGGCAACCGCGAGCTCGGTGGCGGTGAGGATCGGCTTGTCGTAGCGACGCGACAGCTCGTCGGCGGCCTCGGCGAAGCGGCGGTCCTGACGTTCGTGGTACTCCACGATCCGATCGAGGCCGTGGCCGGGATGGAACCCGCCCTCGCGCATGAGACGGGCCTGGTTGCTCTGGATGCCGAGGCCGAGGTAGACGACGGCATGCACGTCGGGATGTGCGGCGATCAGCTCCATCACCTCGGGAATCGTGTCGCGCACCTCACCGCCGGCACAGTCGACCGGGTTGTTCTTGCTCCACCGCGGCGGGAGCTTGGTGTCGATCAGGGCGCGGAGGTCGTCGGGCAGCGGCATCAACACGAGGCCACGCTCGCGGTGGATGGCGTCGCTCGTCACCACGCCCCATCCACCGGCGGTGGTGAGCACGATCACGTTCGGGCCCTGCGGCAGGGGTTGGGTCGCGAACGTCGCTGCGGCCTCGAAGGCCTCCTCCACCGTCGCGGCGCGGGTGACGCCGGCCTGACGACAGGCACCGTCGAAGATCTTGTCGTTCGCAGCGAGCGCACCGGTGTGGCTCGCCGCAGCTTTGGCGCCGGCTTCGGTCGCGCCTCCCTTCACCACCACGAGTGGCTTGCGCTTCGCGACCGAGGCGAACCGGTCGAGCAGGTCGCGGCCGTCGACGATGCCCTCGACGTATGCGAGCGACACGCCGGTGGCCGCATCATCGGCGTACCAGTCGAGGTAGTCGGCGGGCGTGACCGCCGCTGCGTTGCCGGCCGAGACAGCCCGGCTGATGCCGACGCCTGTCTGGCGCGAGTAGTTGAGGAAGCTGGAGATGAAGTTGCCGCTCTGGCTGGCCACACCGATGCGACCGGCCGGTGGGTACGGGGCGACGATCTGCGCGCACAGGCTGGCGGGCGTGCTCACGACTCCCTGGCCGTTGGGACCGGCGAGCAGGATGCCGAGTTGATCGGCGAGCGCCACGAGCTCGTCCTCGGCACGCTTGCCCTCCTCGCCTGCCTCGCCGTAGCCGGCGCTGGTGAGAAACGCGGCCTTCACCCCCTTGCGGGCGCATGCCCGGAGCAGATCTGGGTTGGCCGAGGCCGGGGTGCACACGAACACGAGGTCGATCACACCGTCGGGCAGTGCGTCGATGTCGGCGACGGTCGTGATCCCGAGCACCTCCTCGCCCTGCAGGTTCGTGCCGTAGACACCACCCCGGTAACCGCTGGCGAGGATGTTGTGCAGGCTGACGAAGCCGAACTTGCCGGGGTGCGTGGACGCACCTGTGACGAGCACCCCCTTCGGCTCGAACAGCGCTCGGAACTGCTCGTCGGTGGGACGCGGGCGACCCGAACCGGAGGTGCTCGCTGCATCGGGTTCACCGATCTCCACGAGGGCGTCGACCGCGACGGGTACGCCGTCGGCTCGCACGATGAGCGGATTCACGTCGATGCTCGCGATGTCGGGTCGGGCCACCGCCGCGGCCGAGAGGCCGAGCAGCACCGCTTCGAGCTTGGCTCGATCGACCGCTGCCTCACCACGGAACTCGCCGAGCAGCTGCTGAGTGGCGAGCTGGTCGACCATCTCGGCCGCGTCGATCGCGTTGATCGGCACCGGTCGGAACACGACGTCGGCGATCGCCTCGGCGAGGATGCCGCCCACGCCGAGCATCACGTTGGCGCCGAACTGCGGGTCGCGCACCACACCGGCGATCAGCTCACGGTTGCCCGACACCATCGGCGCGACGAGCACGGAGACCGGACCGTCCGCCGGTGTCGCTGCGGCGAGCAGGTCGCTCGCCGCCGCCTCCACCGCTCCCGCGTCGCCGAGGCGGAGGCGCACGAGACCGCGCTCGGTCTTGTCCGCGATCGCATCCCCGCAGAGCTTTGCCACCACCGGGAAGCCGATCGCTTCGGCGGCCACGGCGGCCTCCGCGGCCGTGGCCACCTCGCGCTCGTCGGCCATCGGCACGCCGTACTCGCGCAGCAGCGCCTTGGAAGCGGATTCGGACAGTGTGTTCCCAGCGGCAGCCATCGCCGCAACGGTAGCGATCCCCCTCCTCCCCGACGTAGCTCTCCCTCGAGGATCGCGACCGTCAGCCAGGGAGGCTGACGTTGTACGTGAAGATCGCGCGGGCGATCGGCTTGCCGCTCGTGGCGCCGAGCGCCTCGGACTCGCAGAACACGGTGGTGCGGCCGCGCTTGACGGCCCACCCCTCGGCGATCGCGTCCTCCGCGACCAGCGCCGACAGGTACTGCACGTGCATGTCGACGGTGGAGAACCGTGCGTCACGCGGGAGCGGAGCGCCCACCACCGGGACGACGACCGAGTCGAGCAGGCCCGCGATCGCGCCACCGTGCACCGAGCCGGCGGCCTGGTTGAGCGCCGGGTTGTACGGCATCCGCATTCGGCAGTAGTCGAGGCGCACCTCTTCCACGACGAGACCGAGGAGCGTGACGTACAGCTGTTGGTCGGCCTTCACGAACCGCGACCATCGGGCCTCGGCCTCGGGTTCCAGCCGCTCGTAGCGATCGGCTCGCGTGGGGTGGCTCATGCCGCGCTCACGTGGGCGTGCAGCAGGTTGGCGACCGCATCGGCACCCTCCTGGATGACGAGATGACCGAATGGCAGCGTCTCGACCTTCGCCCCGGCGATCGCCGTGCCGAGAGCATGGCTGTGCGACACGTTGACCCAACGGTCCTGCTCGCCACCGATCACGAGTGTCGGCGCCGTGATCGAGCCGAGCACGCCCGAGAGATCGACGCGCTCGTCGAGGTCGAGCTGGGCGTCCGAACCCGGGGCGATGGTCGACGCGCCCATCGCGACCACGTCCTCGAGCATCGGTTCGAGCGCGGCGATCGCCCCGGCGGTGAAGCCGTCGGCCACGGCGTAGCGCATGAAGAGCTCGGGGCTGACGGCGATCAGCCGTCGCCAGAGGCCGAAGGTGAACTTCATCTGCGGATCGGTCGTGGCCCAACCGCACAGCGACGTGCACGTGATCACCCGACCGGGTGAAGCGGCCGCGGTGGCGAGGGCGGCGACGGCACCGAGGGAGTAGCCGGCCACGTGGAAGCGCTCGAGGCCGAGATGGTCCATCACTGCGAGCGCCTGGGCGACGAGATCATCGACCTCGATCGGGGCGTCGGGCATCGACGACTCACCGGAACCGGGGAACTCCACCATCACATATCGGTACTCCGCAGGCATCGCGAGCCGCACCATGTCCCATCCCGTGCGGCTCATCGTGGTCCCGTGGAACAACAGCAACGGCGTGCCGTCTCCTTCCACCGCGTACCCGACCGTGGCATTCCCTACCGTGAGCGTCGACATGGACGGCGAAGGTAGCTCTCGCCTGCACGTGCCGCCCGAGTCGAGGCCGTCCCTTGCAACGGTGCGCTACGGCGACTACGGCGATCACGGCGATCTACGGCGTGAGGGCCATCCGGTAGAACGACGTGATGTGCTGGCGTCGGCGACCGAGCGCCTCGCCGACGAGAGGATCGGCGTCGAGCAGCCCTTCGAGGAACGGGGCGTCGGAGAAGTAGCTGAGCAACGCTCCGTAGCCGGTGAGCAGCAGCTGCTCGGGATCATGACGCCGAAAGGTGCCGGCATCCATCTCACGCTGGAAGTACGCGACGGCGCGATCCCACAGCGGGCGCAGCACCGCGGCAAGGTCGATGCCGAGGTGAGCCCCACCGTCGAGGGCCTCGCGACGGACCAGGCGAACGTACTCCGGGCTGTCGGCGAAGAAGTCGAAACCGGCCTCCAGCACGAGCTCGACCTTGTCGAAGCCGCGGGTCTCGGCACCGATCGATGCCGTCAGCCGCTCGAACCAGTCGCTGAGCAGGCGTTCGAACACCTCGCCGTACAACAGCTCCTTCGACGGGAAGTGGTGCAACAAGCTCTGGCGGCGGATGCCGACCGCCGCCGCGATGTCGTTGAGGGACGTGCCGTCATAGCCGGTGTCGGCAAAACACTGGATGGCTTCGATCACGATCTGGTCCCGAGTCGACGGGTGCTCTCCCGCATTGTCGACCATGTCGGCGCAGCATAGCCACGACCCGCCACGACCCGCCTCGGCCCTCCTTGCCACGCCACCGCCTGGTGCTACGTTGCCCGGAATGCTGCGCTCCGCAGGTGGACCGTGAAGCTCATCCTGATCAGCCTGTTGGCGACCGCGCCGCTCGTGGAACCGGAGCTCGTAACAACGCATCGCGGTCGACGCGACCACCGGGCAGCCTGACGTCCATGCACCGTCTCGCCGCGAGTCGCGTCCTCACGTCGTCCGGGTTCGTCGATGACGCCGTCGTCGTGATCGCTGACGACGGGGTCATCATCGCGATCGAACCGGCCACCGGGCCCGTGCCCAACCGGGTGATCGCGCCGGGGTTCGTCGACGTGCAGGTGAACGGCGTGGACGACGTGGACTGCAGCCGGGCCGACGGCGCGGACTGGGACCGCCTCGATCGGCTGCTGCTCGCACAAGGTGTGACGACGTGGTGCCCGACGCTGATCACGGCGCCGCTCGATCGCTTCGCCGCGCCGCTCGCCCGCATCGCTGCGGCGATGGCTCGCCCCGACCCGCAGCGGCCGCACATCGCCGGCGCCCACCTCGAGGGACCGTTCCTCGGCGGCTCACCTGGAGCCCATCCACCGGCGCACATCGTGCCGATCGACCTCGAGTGGTTGCGGGCACTCCCCCACCACGTCGCGATGATCACCCTCGGTGCCGAGCAATCGTTGGCAGTGGAGGCCTCCCGATTGCTGCGCGAACGCGGCGTGCTCGTGGCCATCGGACATACGACGGCGTCGCATGATGACGTCATCGCAGCGATCGATGCCGGCGCACAGATGGCGACGCACCTGTTCAACGCGATGTCGGGCCTGCACCACCGCGACCCAGGCGTGGCGGCGTCGGTGCTGACCCATCCGACCGCCGCAGCCTCGGTGATCGCCGACGCGGTGCATGTGCACCCGCGCATGCTCCTGCTCGCCGCACGTCTGCTCGGTCACGACCGCATGCTGCTCGTCACCGACGCCGTCGCGTGGCGCTCGGGCACCGTGGGTGCGGTGGGCATGGAGCTGCGCGATGGCGCACCGCGCCTCGCCGATGACACGCTCGCCGGCAGCTCGGTCACGATGGACGAGGCCGTTCGCACCTGCGTGGCCGCCGGCATCGATCTCGATCACGCACTGCGGGCAGCGGCCACCGTGCCCGCACGGCTGCTCGGGCTCGTCGACCGTGGTGTGATCGAACCCGGTCGGCGCGCCGACCTGGTGGTGCTCACCCCCGACCTGACCGTGGAGACCACGGTGGTCGGGGGTGTTGCCACCCACTGAGCTTCAGCCGACTCCGATCACTCCGTGGCGGAGTGATCGTCGTGCAGACCACTCTGGCTCCCGACGCTGGGGAAGCCTCCCGCTCCCGTCGCAGGCGGGAAGTTGCCCTTGCCGCTCATCGCGAACTGCAGGATCGAGAACGCGACCGCATCGCCGGCGCACGGGCCTCCGAGGCGCCGGGTTACCGTGACGTCGTGAACGCTCCGATCACCGGGCACTGCGACCCTTCGTTCACCGCCGTCCGCGACGTGTTCGCGACCAACTTCGTCGAGCGGGGCGAAGTGGGAGCAGCCGTGTGCGTGATGATCGACGGGCGTGTCGTGGTCGACCTCGCCGGCGGGTGGGCAGATGAGGCACGCACCCGCGAGTGGCAGACCGACACCCTCGTGAACGTCTACTCCGTCGGCAAGGCGTTCATCGGACTGCTCGCGCTTCAACTCGTGGATGCCGGCCTCATCGACCTCGACGAACCGATCGCCGACGTCTGGCCGGAGTTCGCGACCGGCGGCAAGGAGACCGCCACCCTTCGCCACGCGCTGTGCCACCAGGCCGGTGTGCCGGCGATCCGGGAACCGCTGACGAACCGCGACCTGTGGAGTTGGGCTCGAATGACCGAGGCGCTCGCCGCGACCGAGGCCTGGTGGGAACCGGGCACTCAGCACGCCTACCACACCAACACGTACGGCCATCTGGTGGGCGGCGTGGTGCACCGCGTGACCGGCAAGATGCCGAGTGCCGGGCTGCGGGCGATCACCGACAAGATGGGTGCCGACATGTGGTTCGGGGTGCCCGGACCCGAGCGCGAGCGGTGCGCCGACGTGATCTGGGATCCGTCACGGGCGATCCCGGCCGACCTCGATCCTCACTCGATGGAAGGTGAGGCCCAGATGCTGATGCTCGGGTACTTCAACCCGCCGGGATACTCGTCGAACGGCGTGGTGAACACCTACGAATGGCGACGCGCGGAGATCCCCTCCACGAACGGCCACGGATCGGCGAACGGGGTGGCGAGGATCTACGCCGCGCTGCTGGAACCGGGCCGGCTGCTCTCGCCCGGCCTGCTCCGCGAGGCCGCAAGCGTGCAGAGCGAGGGATGGTGCCCCGTGCTCGCCGAGGACTCGAGGTTCGGGCTCGGGTTCAAGCCGACGGTGGCGCACCGTCCGTTCGGTCCCAACCCGAACAGCTTCGGTCACTTCGGCACCGGAGGTGCCGTTGGATTCGCCGACCCCGATGCCGGGGTGGCGTTCGGGTACGTGATGAACCACGTCATCCCGCGGTGGCAGAGCACGCGCAACCGCTCCCTGATCGATGCCGTCTACGCCTCGATGTGAACCCTGACGAGCTGGCTGGGTCTTTCGGACCCTCGTCGCTGGAACGCCCCAGCGGAGGGCGGGGCCGCGCCTAACGTGCGGCAACCCGAAGAGGAGGGGCCATGCGCCGGAACGTCATCATGATGATCGCAGCCACGCTCGGGTCGGTGTTGGTCGTGTCCGCCGACATCGACCGCGCCGAGGCGGCGGCGACGTTCGAACTGGTGGAAGACGGTGATGGTCGCTTCGCGGTGGACGTGACGCCTGACGGTCGGTTCGTGCTGACGATTCCGATGCTTGGCGGCGAGCGGCGCGTCATCGACCGCCTGACCGGCGCGGTCATCGTGCTGCCGACTGCGGCCGACGGCGCCAGCATTCTGAGCGACGACGGTGGATCCGTCATCTTCAGCACGACAGCGGCGCTTTCACCCTTCGACGTGGACAGCCTCCTGGACGCCTACGTCTACGACCTCGATACACCGAGCTACTTCCTATTGAGCCCAGGCACGCCGAGCCAGGAGATGACAGCCGTCGCTATCGGCGATGACGCCTCATCGACCCTCGTGCAGCAGATGCAAGACGGCACCGGCCTCGTGACGTCGCGAGCGTTCGTCTCGAACGGCACGACGTTGACGGAGTTGGGAGCGGCACTCGGCTCGTCCCCGTCCCGTGCCGTGGCGCTCAGCTCGGACGGCCGATACGCGCTGTTCCGGAAGGAGCAGTGCCCGTCCTCGGTGCCGTGCGGAGTGTTCCCGATGTGGCGGACCGACCTCTCGACGGGGTCGACAGTGCCGGTCGGACGCGCCGCAGACAGCAGCGCGCACGACGCCTTCACGGCAGTGATGAGCGCCGACGGCAGCTGCGTGGCATACATCACACTGTCGCCACGCGCTGTATGGAAAGACTGCGGCTTCGCCAACGGGAGCACCACGCAGGTGGCGACCGATTGGGAGGCACAGTTCCTGCCGGGAACCGTTTCGATCTCTGCGGACGGCGCCACGGTCGGCTGGGTGCAAACCACGCAGAGCGAAGGCCCGACGCCTGGCCTCGCGCTCATCGGTCACTTGCACGCACGTACGGGCACGGCTCCCGCGGTGGTGCTCAGCAAAGCGACGGGCAGTCAGCCGTGGGGTGCTGCGAGCGGCGGCTTCGTGCTGGGTCCCGACGCAGCGATCATCAACATGCCGACCACCAACCTCGTGCCCGGCAGCGGCACACACCGAATCCTCGCGTTCGAGGACGTCGTCCCGCCGGTCGAGGCCGGGGCGAGTGTGTTCACCGGACTCACGCCAGTGCGGATCCTCGACACGCGGACGGGCCTCGGAACGGCAGCCGGTCTGCCGACCCGGGGCACCTCGATCAACATCCCGGTCCGCGCGCGCCATGGCGTGCCGGCCGATGCGACAGCGGTCGCCGTGCAACTCACGGCAACCGAGGGCACTGGGACCGGGTACGTCAGCGTCATCCCCGGCGGCACCCAGCCCGGGTTCACCTCCAACCTGAACCTCGACGTCGCCGGTGAGACGATCGCCAACTCGGCGATCGTCCCGATCGGTGTCGACGGTTCGATCACGCTCTACACGAACGCGGCGACACACGCGATCGTCGACCTCGCCGGCTGGTGGACACCGAGCACCACCGCGGCCAGCGCAGGTCGGTTCCAGCCGGTCGGTCCGGTCCGCATGCTCGACACACGCCCCGAATCACGGGTCGGCCACGACGGCCCGAAGCCGACGGCGGGCTCGATCACATCAGTGCAAGTCACCGGCCGACTCGGCGTCCCGAGCACCGGTGTCTCCGCCGTCGTGCTCAACGTCACCATCGCCGAACCTGAGTCGCTCGGGTTCGTCCAGGCGGCACCGGCAGCCACGCTGCAGCCCGGAGCGTCGTCGACACTGAACGTCGGCCGACCCGGCCAGGTGATCGCCGCTTCGACCATCGTGCCGGTCGATACACAGGGCCGCATCGCGCTCTACTCGCAGCCGAGCACCCACCTCATCGTCGACGTCGCCGGCTGGTTCACCGACGCCTCCGTGGTGTCGGGGACCGACGGGATGCTCGTGCCGAACACCTCCGGTCCGAGCCCGCGCCGACTCGACACACGGCCGGGTTCCGGTCTCTGGATCGGCCCGAAACCCGCCGCCGGACAGCGGTTCGACTTGGCCGCCGGTGGCCAGGCCATCGTCGGCACGATCACCGTGGTCGATACCGACGGCCCCGGCTTCGTCCAGCTCGGCCCCGCCGCCACCATGACCAACGGCTCGACGTCGAACATCAACCCGACCCGGGCAGGCGAGACGGTGGCGAACGCGTTCATCGTGCCCGTCGGCGGGCCCGGCATCGGCGTGTTCACCAGCGTGGGGACCCATGTGATCATCGACGTCAGCGGTTACATGACCTCCTGATCGAGACGTAGGATCCCGATCGCCGGCGCCTGCCGGCATCGACAGTGGGGGCTGCGATGTATCCAGGGGCATACGCAACGAAGAACCCTGACCGCGCGGCGTTCGTGATGGCGTCGACCGGTGAGGCCGTCAGCTATCGCGAGTACGAGGCACGCTCGAACCAGCTGGCACACCTGTTGCGCAGTCTCGAGCTACGTCAGTTCGATCACTTCTCGATCTTCATGGAGAACAACGACCGGTATCTCGAGACGTGCGGTGCCGGTGCGCGATCAGGGCTGATCTACACACCGATCAATTCGTATCTCACAGCCGAGGAGCTCGCGTACATCGTCGACAACAGCGGGTCGAAGGTGTTGATCACGTCACGCGCCAAGCGCGACACGGCGATCGAAGCTGCGAACGGCTGCCCGAACCTCACACACATCGTCGTCGTCGGCGACGACGGCACGAGCGGTGACGCGCGGGTGGTCGACTACGTGTCGGCGCTGTCTGCCCAGCCGACCACGCCGATCCCAGACGAGCGCGCCGGGTCGGCGATGCTCTACTCGTCTGGCACGACGGGTCGGCCGAAGGGCATCACCCGACCGCTCGCCGACGAGCCACCGGATGCCCCGAACCCCTTGTTCGGGTTCCTGTCGATGCTGTGGCGCTACCGAGAGGACATGGTGTACTTGTCGCCTGCGCCGCTCTACCACTCCGCGCCGCAGGCTGCGGTGGGGGCGACGATCATGCTCGGGGGCACCGTCGTGATCATGGAGCGCTTCGACCCCCTCGACTACCTGCGCTGCGTCGAGGAGTACCAGGTGACCCACAGCCAGCTGGTGCCGACGATGTTCAACCGCATGCTCAAGCTGACGCCTGAAGAGCGGAGCCGCTACGACCTGTCGTCGCTCGAGATCGCCGTCCACGCTGCGGCTCCGTGTCCGGTCCCCGTCAAGGAGGCGATGATCGAGTGGTGGGGCCCGATCATCCACGAGTACTACGGCGCTACCGAAGGCCTCGGGTTCACCGCCTGCAACAGCGAGGAGTGGCTGGCCCACAAGGGCACCGTCGGCAAGGTGATCTTCGGCGACCTGCACATCGTCGACGACGACATGAACGAGGTGCCGGTCGGCCGGCCCGGCACGCTGTGGTTCAAATCGGCCAACCGGTTCGAGTACCACAACGACGAGGAGAAGACCCGCGAGGCCACGTCACCCGACGGCACGATGACCACGGTGAACGACGTCGGCTACATCGACGGGGACGGGTTCGTGTATCTCACCGACCGCAAGACGTTCATGATCATCTCCGGCGGTGTGAACATCTACCCGCAGGAGATGGAGAACCTGCTCGTCACCCACCCCAAGGTCGCCGATGCCGCCGTGTTCGGCGTGCCCAACGTCGACCTCGGCGAAGAGGTGAAGGCCGTCGTGCAACCGATGCCCGGCATCGAGCCCGACCCCGCGCTCACCGAGGAGTTGCTCGCGTTCTGTCGCGAGCACCTCGCCCGCCAGAAGGTGCCACGCTCGATCGACTACCTCGCCGAACTCCCCCGCCTCCCGACGGGGAAGCTCTACAAGAAGCCCCTGCGCGACCAGTACTGGGGTGACGGCACCAGCCGCATCATTTGACCGGCACGCCGGAGGCGACCGCGAGGCGTCCGGCCTGTGCCTAGCCGCGGCCGATCATGCCAGCGTCGGCCAGGATCACCTGCGCGTCGCGCCGGACGCGAGGGGCCAGGTGGCCGCGGATGACGGCGAGCGCCTCATCGGCCGCCACAGCGGGCGCTCCGCCAGCTCGCTGGAGCACGTCGAGATCGAGGATCGACGCCTCGAGCGCACGACCGAGCCGAGTGTGGGTGTCGATCAACGCCGCGCGATCCGCCGGTGCAGGCAGGTCCGCGATCTGGCCAAGGGTGTCGGCGCGCTCGCGCATGCGGTCTGCCTCAGGGCCGAGCACGTCCTGCAACGCCGCAGCGGCCGATCGCAGGGTGGCCGTCATCGAGTTGTGCTCGTCGACGAGGTATGCGTCGTACACCGGCAACATCTGACGCACACCCTGCAGGATCGACTGCATCATCGCCACCGTGGCGTGCGCCTTCTCGTTCGACAAGAACGGCAACACCTCCTCCTGGAGGCCGATGATCACGCCTTCGAGGAGGCCGTCGGGACCGGGCGAGGTGTTCATCCCTGTCCCTCCTTCTGTTCATCAGGTTGTGCTCCTGGGTAGGCGAGCAGCTGGGTGAACGCGACGAGCGTCGGGATGCTCGGCTGCAGCAGGTACAGGTGGAGGAACAGCGTGTGCTGCTTGTCGACTCGCCGCTTGACGGCCGCCGTGACCGGCACGGCAATGTTCATCGTGCCGAAGATCATGAAGTAGCCGAGCTCCTCTTCGGTGATGTCGAAACCGGTGAGCTCGTTGTAGTACGCAAGGAATCCACCTTTGTCCCGGGGGTGAGACATCACCGTGGTGTTGCTCATGTTGTCCATCGCCACCATCCAGCCGAGGTCTTCGCGAGGGTCACCGATACGGGTGTTCTCCCAGTCGATGATCGCCGTCACCTTGCCGTCGTCGTACAGGAAGTTCGCCGGATTGAAGTCGCCGTGAACCACCCCGAGCGGGAGCGGTCGTGGCTTGTTGCGCCGCAACGACAGTGATGCATCGAGGATGACCATCGCCATCGGGTCGTAGGCGAGCTCCGGATACGACGAGATGTAGTACTCGATCGTTGAATCCATGTAGGCGTCCCACGACGTGGTGTCGATGCCGACACCACGGGGATCGCTGAGCTTGCCCCCGACGTTCAACTTGGGGATCTCCGTCGTGTGCAGCTCTGCCATCAACTCGCACAAGTGGGCGACGACGTCATCGACCTGATGCGCATCGGAACCGTCGTGGAAGAGATCGCTGGTGCGACCGCTGCCGTGCACACGCTGGATCACCATCGCGGCTTCCCCGAACACCGCCCGATCCATCTCGCAGCCGTAGCTCACACTCACGGGCAGGTTGGTGTTGGCGCGAAGTGCCTCGAGCAGTTCGTGCTCGGTCTGGCGGCTCGTCTCGAGCAGCGCAGACGCGGCAGGAGGATCCTTGCGGAGGATCATCGGCAACACCTCAGCGACTCCCCCTCGGGTCACACACGCGTCGAACCGGTACGTCTCCCGGGAGAAACCTCCCGGTATCGGCTCGAGCGCGACCACCGTCACATGTTCAGCATCGGGCAACAGCCGCCGGAGCAACTGCACCAACTGGTCGTCCACGAATCCCTCCCACAGGTCGATGCCTCGATCGCCCTCCCCAGGGACGACCTGCTGTCATCAGACCACACTGCCACGGTTCGCCGTGTCAGCGGATGACATCGCTCGGGACCCAGCCCCCCATAGAGAATCAGTCGGTGATGTCGACCTTGGCGATGATCTTCGTGGCCGTCACCCGGACCACCATCTCGGGCGGCACCGCGTTCCGACGGCCGTATGCCTCGGCATGGTCGGCGCCCATGTACCGGCCGCCGATGCGCGTGCCCCAGAACAACAGGTCGGCGGGGTCGGTGGAGCTCGTCGTCGTGCCGGTGATGGTGACGAACGAGAACGGCGGGCGCTCATCGTCGAAACACAGCGCCACACGTCCGTCACGCAGGATCGACTTGCCCTTGATCGTGTCGGCCGAGGTCATGAACACGATCTGGTCCCCGTCGAGATCAACCCACACGGGAGCCACGTGCGGACTGCCGTCCGCACGGGTGACCGCCAGCTTCGCAGTGCGGGCGGGCATGGAGGCGACGAACGATTGCCACCAACCGTCGGGAGCAGAGGTGTAGCCCATCTCGCAACGGTACCCTCGGGCGCCATGCACATCGTCTCCGCGCTCTTCGTCGAGAACTTCGAGATGCGCCAGGCACCCGGGCCGTCCACCCGGATCGACCTCACCGGCGCGATGTTCTCGATGGCCGCCCCGTCGCCCGTGCCCGTCACGCTCTCCCCCCACCTCGTCGCGCTCATCTTCTGCCCCCCGGGCGAGAACGGATCAGGCGTGTTCGAGGTGGTGTTCCGCAACGGCATGAACGAAGACGACGAGCAGATCGCCCGCAACGTCAGCCCGTTCACGGTCGACCCCGGCAAGTTCACGTACCGCCTGGTGAAAGGCGACCTCGAGTTCACCGAGTACCGCCAGATCTTCGCCCACTGCCGCGTCGGCCAGGGCCCCTGGCACCTGGTCCCGTTCACCCTCCTCCCCCCGGTCGCTGCCTGACCAGCCCGGCCGCGTCACAGATCGACGCACGGTTGACCGTCGCGAACTCGCGGCCCACCTCGCCCGGTCGTGGCTCCACGCCAGTCCAGCGCGAGCGCGGTGAGCGCCGTTGCTTCACGGTCGGTATTCGGGTCCTGTGACACCCCGTTCGTAGGATCGTGGTGTCGATCTCGAACGGTGCGCCGGGCTGCTCTGTCACACCCGTTTTCTAGGATCGTCAGTGTCGTTCCGTGTTCCCCCGGGACGTGATCAGGGCCTTCGTAGTCCCTCCGTATCACCGATGAACTGCACCCTTGCCCGGGGTGTCGGGGGAAGGAGCGTGTGCATGTCCACGGTCGTCGACGATCCCATGGTGGATCCACCCGAGATCTCCGACGAGGAGATCCTCCAACGCTGCCGCGAGATCGAAGCGCGCCGCCGCGCTGACCTCGCTGAACACATCCAACTCCTCAGAGAGTTGGAGAAGCGGAAGCTGTACTACGCGGACGGTCACCGTGATCTGGCCGGCTACGGCCGGGCCGAGTTCCGCTGGGCCGACCGCGACGCGAAAGCACATCGCGATCTCGAACGGCTCTGCCGCACGTGTCCGCAGGTGCTCGACGCCTTGACGGTCGGACAGGTCGGCTCCGCGCAGGTGTTCCTGCTCGCACGACTCGCGCGTGCACCCAGGGTGGGGATGTATGTGGCGGAGCAGATCGACGACTTCCTCGAGCACGCGGCGAAGTTGTCGTTCTTGGCGTTCGAGCAGTACGTGATCGCCTGGAAGTGTCTGATGGATCAGGACGGGCCCGATCCGGACCGTGCCCATCGCAACCGGAAGGCATCGCTCGGGCAGACCGGGTTGACCGGGAGGTTCGATGTCGAAGGCCCGGCGTCGGATCACGTCCGGTTGAAGGCGATGCTCGCTCACTTCGAGGAGATCGAGTTCCGCCGCGACTGGATCACCGCCAAAGCACTGTTCGGTGACGACGTGTCCGCGGACAAGCTGGCACGCACCGCCACGCAGCGCCGCTACGACGCGTTCCAGGAACTCCTCCGACATGTGACGCTCCCGAAGCTGGTCGACCCCGACCTCCAAGACGGGGAGACGTCTGACGCGGTCGATGAGAGTCCTGAGCCAGACGGCCCGGTGCAGACCGTGCTGAACATCGTGATCGACGCCGAATCCGCCGCGCACGGGTTGGAGCAGTTGCTCGGGATCTCGTCGATGGCACCGGTGCGGTCACCGTTCGGACCGGGCAGGGCGTTCTGCAACACCTTCGACGGCGACCCCATCGCACTCCGCGACGCCGTCCTCGCCGGCATCGCCGGCAAGGTCCGCATCGTGCTCCGCGGGGCTGATGGACTCCCCGTCGCCATGTCATCCGCACAACGGCTGTTCACCGGCGCGATCAGAGACGCCGTGCTCATGACCGCCACCCACTGCACCCACGACGGCTGCATCGTCGCCGGCTCCAAATGCCAGGTCGACCACCTGCAACCAACTTCCGAAGGCGGGGAGACCTGCGTCTGCAATGGCGGACTCGCATGCGGACACCACAACCGATGGCGATACCTCGCCAAAGCCAAAGTCCGACGCCTCGCCGACGGCATCATCGCCACCTTCCGACCCGACGGCAGCCGCATCGCACCACCCCTCTGAACCACCCGTGACCCAAACCCAACAGCAACGAGGCCCGGCAGGGCCCACACGAACACGCCCCGACGGCGGGTGGAATCCCTGGGCAGCCCCGGCGACGTCCACCCGGCTGCACTACAGTCGGCTCACGTGTCGCTGACCCCTGAACAAGAACAACAGGCCATCTCGCTGATCCGTGGGTTCGCCATGGATGCCCCGCTACACGCGAAGAGCGGCCACCAGGGCACGGCGATGGCGCTGGCACCGCTGGCCCACGTGCTCTACAGCCGGGTCATGCGTCACTCCCCCGAGAATCCGCATTGGGTGGACCGCGACCGGTTCATCCTGTCGAATGGCCATGCGTCGATCCTGCAGTACTCGATGCTGTTCCTCGCCGGCTACGGCCTCGAGCTCGACGACATCAAGCAGTTCCGCCAGTGGGGCTCGGCCACACCCGGCCACCCCGAGGTGCACCACACCGCAGGTGTCGAGGTGACCACCGGCCCGCTCGGCCAGGGCTTCGCGAACTCCGTCGGCATGGCGATCGCCGAACGACGCCTGCGCGCCCACTTCGGCTCGGAGTCGGTGCACCACCACACCTTCGTCGTCGCCGGTGACGGTTGCTTCATGGAAGGCGTCAGCCACGAGGCCGCCTCACTCGCCGGGCACCTCGGTCTCGGCGGCCTCGTGTGCATCTACGACGACAACCACGTCACCATCGACGGTGACACCGAGCTCTCCTACAGCGACGACGTGGCCAAGCGCTTCGAGGCATATGGGTGGCACGTGGATCAGCTCGGTGAAGTTGCCGACGACCTCGATGCGCTCGAGGCGGGCATCCGCCGCGCGATGGCCGAGACCGACCGTCCGAGCCTGCTGATCCTGCGCAGCCACATCGGTCACCCGAGCCCGGATCACACCGACAACCCACATGCCCACGGCAACCCGTTCACAGCCGAGCAGGTGGCCAGCACCAAGGCTGTGATGGGCATCCCCGACGAGCCGTTCTGGGCTCCCGAGGACCTGGTCGCCGCCTACCGCGCGCAGTGCGCGGCACGCGGCACCGCCGAGACACAGGCGTGGCACGAGCGTCATCACGCGGCCGGCATCGATGCCGCGCTGTGGGACGCCACCTGGCACGCCACGGGCATCAAGGGCTGGAAGGACGCGCTCCCCACCTACGCCGACGGCGAGTCGATCGCCACCCGAGTCTCGATCGAGAAGGCGTTCAACGCATCGCTCGACACGGTGCCCGCACTCGTGGCCGGCGCCGCCGATCTCACCGGGAACACCGGCACCAAGCTCGCCGGCCAGCTGGCACAGTCGGTCGAGCACCCCGACGGTCGTCAGGTGTACTACGGCATCCGCGAGCACGGCATGGGCGCGGCCATGGTGGGCATGGCGCTCCACGGCGGCGTGCTACCCGCCGGCGGCACGTTCTTCGTCTTCCTCGACTACATGCGTCCGGCCGTCAGGCTGGCGGCACTCAGCCGCGCCAAGGTCGTGTTCGTGTTCACCCACGACTCGGTCGGCGTCGGCGAGGACGGTCCCACCCATCAGCCGGTCGAGCACATCGCGACACTGCGCGCCATCCCCGACCTCCAGGTGATCCGGCCGGCCGATGCCAACGAGACCATGGCCGCCTGGGTGGCTGCCGTGGAACACGACGGCCCCACAGCCCTCGTGCTGTCGCGCCAGAACATCCCGGTGCGCACCGATGGCAGCGCCGTGCACCCCGGCGCAGGAGTCGTGCGCGACGCTGATGATCCGCAGCTCGTGATCGTGGCAACAGGGAGCGAAGTCGCGCTCGCGGTCGCCGCGTCCGAGGCACTCGCCGGCGAGCTCCGCGTCCGCGTGGTGAGCATGCCGAGCTGGGATCGCTTCGAACGCCAAGGCGACGACGTCAGGGCGGCGATCCTGCCCGACGGCGTGCCGGTGCTGTCGGTCGAGGCGGCCGCCACGTTCGGGTGGGCCCGCTGGGCCGACCGCTCGATCGGCATCGACCGCTTCGGCGCCAGCGCACCGGGCGCGGTCGCCCTCGACCGCCTCGGGATCAATCTCGACAACGTCGTCACCACGGCTCGCGCCATGGTCGCCGGCTGACACACCGGCCCGCCGCCACCACTCGCCCGTCCTGAAAGGATCTCCCCATGGATCGACTGCTCAGCCTCTACCACGAGTTCGGTCAGAGCCCCTGGCTCGACAACCTCAAGCGTGGCTACATCACCTCCGGCGAGCTCGCCCGACTCGCATCGCAGGGCGTGCGCGGTCTCACGAGCAACCCGACGATCTTCCAGAAGGCGATCCAGGGCTCAGCCGACTACGACGAGCAGTTCCGTGAGCTGGCCGCCGACGGGCGTCCGGTGATCGAGGACTACTGGTCGATGGTGCTGCGTGACATCAACAGCGCGCTCGACGTGTTCGCTCCGGTGTACCACCAGAGCTACGGTGCCGATGGGTACGTGAGCGTGGAGGTCGACCCTGGCCTCGCCCACGACTCGGCCGGAACCGAGACGGCGGCCCGCATCCTGCACGAGGCGATCGATCGGCCGAACCTGATGGTGAAGATCCCGGCGACGCAAGAGGGCCTTCCCGCGATCCAGCAGATGATTGCGGAGGGCCGCAGCATCAACGTCACGTTGATCTTCAGCCTCGACCGGTACGAGGCCGTGATGGAGGCCTACATCGCCGGCCTCGAGCACTACGCGGCTCTCCCGGGAGCCAACTTGGCGAAGGTCGCCAGCGTGGCGAGCTTCTTCATCAGCCGTGTCGACACCGAGATCGACGGCCGGCTCGATGCGATCGGCTCCCCCGACGCACTGGCGTTGCGCGGCACCGGCGCCGTCGCCCAGGGCAAGCTCGCCTACCAGCTGTTCCAACGCACGTTCGCCGGTCCCCGCTGGGAGGCGCTCAAGGCCAAGGGAGCGGTCGTCCAACGTCCGCTGTGGGCCAGCACGTCCGTCAAGAACCGGGCCTACCCCGACACGCTGTATGTCGACGAGCTCATCGGCCCCGACACCGTGAACACGCTGCCGGACGCGACGCTCGAGGCCTTCGCCGACCACGGCAACCTGGCCCGCCGGGTCGATGCCGACGTCGATCAGTCAGCGGCTGCATGGCGTGGTCTGTCCGCCGCGGGTGTCGATCTCGACGACGTGGCTGCGAAGCTCGAGCGCGAAGGCGTGGCGAGCTTCCAGAAGAGCTTCGACGAACTCCTCGGGGCGCTCGGCGCCAAGGCCGACGAACTGCGCGCCGAGTGATCCAGGGGGCCACGAGGTGACGAGCGACTCGATCTCGCCTGACGTCGACGCTGAACCGGTGCTGCCGACGGCGCCATCGGACGCCTATGCAGCGCTCGCTGCCGCGCTCGACGCCTTGCCCACCCAACGGCACCGCCGCACAGCGACGCAGATGGTGGAGGCGCTCACCGAGCTGTTTCGGATCAAGCCTGACCTCGTCGATCTGAAGATCACCGGTGCTGCGTTGCTGGAGATGGGCGAGGCGTTCGAGATGTTCGCCCCGTACCACGACGCGCCCAAGGTGACGATCTTCGGTTCGGCCCGCACCAAGGACCACGATCCGCTCTACCAGGCCGCACACGACGTCGCCTACGACCTCGCCCGGGCCGGGTGGATGGTCATCACCGGTGCCGGCCCGGGCATCATGCAAGCCGCGATGGAGGGTGCCGGCCGTGAACAGTCGATCGGCGTGTCGATCCGCTTGCCGTTCGAGCAGGGCGCAAACCCAGTCATCGCGGGCGACGAGAAGTACGTGAGCATGAAGTACTTCTTCACCAGGAAGCTGATGCTGGTGAAGGAGAGCCGCGGCTTCATCTGTCTGCCCGGTGGGTTCGGCACACTCGACGAGACCTTCGAGTTGCTCACGCTCACCCAGACCGGAAAGGGCCTGCCCGTTCCGATCGTGTTCCTCGACACACCCGGCGACCAGTACTGGGACACCGTGCACGACGTCGTCGAGGGCCTGCTCGTGAAGCGGGGGCTCGTGTCCCCTGCCGATACCAAGCTGTATCTGGTGACCGACGACTGCCACCGGGCAGTCGACGAGATCCTCCGCTTCTACTCGAACTACCACTCGCTGCGGTACGTGGGCGACCTGCTGGTGCTGCGTCTGCAGCACACGGTCACCGACGAACAACTCGACGTGCTCAACACCCGGTTCGGCCACCTGTGCAAGCGCGGCAGCATCGCTCGGGTGGAAGCGCTCGATCCCGAACGCAAAGAGCACGACCACGTCGCACTCCCCCGCGTCGCGTTCACCTTCGCCAAGCACGGCTACGGCGAGCTCCGGGCGCTGATCGACACGCTCAACTCGTTCGCCCCCTGACGGCTCGCACCATCCGACGCCGTCACCGGCACCGTCATCGGCCGCCGGCACCACCTGGCATGATCACGACATGAACGTCGCTCAGCTCTGGCAGTACCCGGTGAAGTCGATGATCGGTGTCGAGGTGCCGACGGCCACGCTCGCTCCCGACGGCATGGTCGGCGATCGTTCGTGGGCCGTCCGTGACGAGGAGCGTGGCGGCATCCGCGGCGCGAAGAAGATCGGCGAGCTGATGCGCTTCGCAGCCCGTTACCCCGGCGCCGGATACGACACGGTGGAGATCGTGCTGCCCGATGGTGACGTGATCACCTCCGCTCAGCCGGACGCCGATGAACGGATCTCGGCCGCACTCGACCACCGAGTCACCCTGTGGCCGCTGCAGCCGGCCGACCAGCTCGACCACTACCGCCGTGGCAAGCCCGACAGCGACGATCCGATCACCGAGCTCCGCCAGATCTTCGGCCGCGAGGCCGACGAGCCGTTCCCCGACTTCTCGATCTTTCCACCCGAGATCATGGAGTTCGAATCGCCGCCCGGAACCTACCTCGACGCCTTCCCGCTGCTGGTCATGACCACCTCCGCGCTGCGAAGCCTCCAGGCTGCGCTGCCTGACAGCGTGATCGACATTCGACGATTCCGTCCCAACATCGTCATCGACACCGACGAGCAAGGTCACCCGGAGTTCTCGTGGGTTCGCAGGCAGTTGCAGATCGGATCGGTGACGATCGACGTGCCATCGGCTTGTCCCCGGTGCGTGATGGTGACTCGCGCCGTCACCGCGGACATCCCTGGCGACCGTGCCGTGTTGCGACATGTCGTGCGCGAACTCGACCAGAACGTCGGTGTGTACGCGACCGTCACCACACCCGGCGAGGTGCGCGTGGGTGACACCGTCACCGTCGTCTGAGCCAATTCGTCTGAGCCGAGACGTCGGGCTCAGTCGTCGCCCGCCGAACGCCCGCGGTCGTCGCGGAGCAGGTGGATCGCCTTGTCGAGCGACCGGCGGGCCTGCATGAGGCGTTTGTCGTCGGCCGGTCGGCCCGTGCCTTCGCGGCGGCTTCGCGCAGCAGATCGAACGCGCGCTCGTCGATGTCGGACACGATCGCCTCCAGCCGGTCGGCGAGATCGTCATGGTTCCCGCTCACGCGAGCGCCTCGGCCACGATCTGCATCGGGTGCCGCACCTGCACCCCGACCGCCTGGAGGTGCATGGCACATCCGGGGTTCGCGCTGGCCACCGTTCGGACGTTGTCGGCCCCGCCTGCGCGCCCGATGGAGGCCAGCTTGCGTTCGCGGATCTGGCCGGCAAGCTCGGGTTCGAGCGCGGAGTACGCACCGCCGGCTCCGCAGCACAGTCCGTCGTCGTCGAGCTCCACCAGATCAGCCACGCGCGACAGGACCGTGCGCACGGCGATGTGGGTGCGCTGCACATGGCGAAGGTGGCACGGGTCCTGCACGATCACCGGATCGAGCCGGCGCACGGGGGCGAGGCGATCGGCGTGCTGGGCGACGAACTCGTGCACATCGAGCACGCGCGCCGAGAACGTCCGTGCCTCCTCGGTGGCGAGCAGGTGGCCGTAGTCCTTGAGGGCGGCTCCACAGCCGGCTGAGTTCACCACGATCGGGGCTTCGCCCGGCATCGATGCGATCACATCACGGGCCAACCGATGCGTCTCAGCAGTGAGCCCGGCGTGCACGTGCAGCGCTCCGCAGCAACCCGCCCCGGCGCCCGGTACCGCGTAGGTGCAACCGATGCCCTGCAGCACGCGAGCCGTCGCCACGTGCACGTCACGCAACCAGGCGTCCATCACGCAGCCGGTGAACAGCCACACGTCGGTACCGGTGCCGCGCAACTTCGCGGGTCGTCGCACCGGCAATCGGCCGAGTCCGAGACGAGCCGGCACGAGCTTCGCCCGTTGGCACAGGGCCACCATCGTCGAGCCGGCGAGCAGCATTCGGTGGTGCGCCAGCACACGCAGGCCCGCCCGTTGCCACCATGGTGTGATCCGCTGCTGCACCGCGAGCGTGCCGCGCGTGGCCTCCATCAGGTGGCCAAAGGGCACGCCGCTCGGACATGCCGGCTCGCAGCCTCGACACTGGACACACGTGCTCATGAACTCCACGAACGATGCATCGATCGGTGCGTCCTCGTTCTGCACGGCACGCATCGCAGAAATGCGGCCGCGAGGTGACAGCGCCTCCTCGCCGGTGACGCGGAACGTGGGACAGTGCGGCAAGCACAGCCCACAGCTCACGCAGGTGGCGAGTTCGTCGGGGTCGATCGAGAGGTTCAAGGTGCGGCCGAAGCTATCGCCTCGATGGACACCGCGTTGGTCCCGTGGTGCTATCAGTCCCGGGGTCGGTGGCGACGGTCGAGGACGTCGCGGAGGTGGCGGGCCATCACGGCCACGTGCGGCTCGGCGAGGATCGACATGTGATCGCCCGGCACGTCGATCACCTCCACGCCACCGTGCGCATACGGCCGCCAGCCAAGTCCGTCCTCGATCACCTCGGGACGATCGAAGCTCACCTTCGTCGCCCGGAACACGGTCACCGCGGAGTCGTAGGGCACCACGACGTACTCGCGCGTGGCCGCCTGGTTGAGCTCGATGAACCTCGACATCCACATCTCCGCCGGGATCTCACCACCGCGGGACTGTCTCCTCTCGGCGCGTACCGCACGCGCCTTCTCGCGGAGCTTCCACAGCTTGCCGCGCACCCGACCCCGGACGTAGCCAACGCCGTCGAGCTGCAGGTGCTGGAGGTGGCGACGCACTCTGGCGCGCCCCTTGAGTTGCGGACGTCCTCCGGGACCGGCCGTGTCGAACAGCGCCAGGACGGTGACCTCGCGGCCCCGAGCGCGCAACTGCTGGGCGAGCTCGTACGCGACGTACCCACCGAGGGAGATGCCGGCCAGACCGACCGGTCCCCGAGGGCGCCACCGGTCGATCTCGTCGGCGTACTTGCCTGCGATCACCGCGAGATTCGCCGGACTGTCCACGTCGGGGTTGGCGATCCAGAGCCCCATCACGGGCTGGTCGTCACCGAGCCGGGCGGCCAGCGGGCGATACCAGCTCGCGTTCGGACCCAGTACGTGCACGCCGAACAGCGGCGGTCTCGTGCCGTTGGGCTGGATCGGCAGCAGATGCTCGTACGCCGGAGCGTCGAGGGTGCCGTGCAGCAGTGCTGCCAGATCCCGCGGCGTCGGGGCCTGATGGAGCTCTCCCAACGTGAGGCGGCGCCCGAGCGAGCGGTCGATCAACTCGATCAGCTTCATCGCCAACAGTGAGTGGCCGCCGAGGTCGAAGAACGAATCGTCGGGGCCGACCCCGTCGAGCTTCAGCGTCGCTGCGAAGCAGTCCTGCACCGTCGAGCCGGTGACATCCAAGAGCCGCGCAGCGACACCACCCCGCTGGGCCGGCCGAGCATCCGGAGCGGGCAGTGCTCCGATGTCGATCTTGCCGCCCGGGGTCTCGGGGAGGTGATCGACGAGCACCGTCGTGGCGGGCACCATCTGTGCAGGCAGGTGTTCGCGCGCGAACTCGCGCAGCTCCGCGGGTTCCGGCCGACCACCGTGGGCAGGGAGAACCCAGGCCACCAGACGGTCGAGTCCATCGGTGTCGCGCACCGCCACCACGGCCCGAGCCACGCCAGGATGGCGTTCGAGCACCGACTCCACCTCGCCCGGCTCGATCCGGTATCCGCGCAGCTTCACCTGGCGATCGACGCGACCGAGGTACTCGATGTTGCCGTCGGGAAGCCACCGGGCAAGGTCTCCGGTGCGGTACATGCGTGCACCAGCCGTCGATGACAACCAGTCGACTCGAAACCGCTCGGCGGTCAGGTCGTTCTGGTTCAAGTAGCCGCGCCCGACGCAGGGACCGCCGACCCACAGCTCGCCTGCCACGCCCACCGGCATCGGGTCGCCGTGGGGGTCGAGCACGTAGTTCCGCGAGCACGACGCAGGTCGACCGATCGGAACCTCTTGTCCATGCGCCAGTTCCTGGTCGGGGCCGAGGGCGTAGAACGTGCACGCGATCGTCACCTCGGTCGGTCCGTACCCGTTGTAGAACGTGGTCCACGGTGCGACGCGGCGCCACACGTCGAGCGCACGCCGTGAGGCCTTCTCGCCACCGACCACGACCGCGCGGACGCAGGACGGCACGATCGCCCCGGTTTCTTCGAGGTGTTGCACGAGCAGGTGCCAATATGCCGTGGGCGTGCCGATCACCGTGATGCCTTCGCGTTCGACCGCCTCGAGAAAGGCCCCGCCCGATCCGGTGATCTCATCGTCGCGGAGCACGAGCAGCGCACCGACCAACAGGGTGGAGAAGAGCTCCTCGATCGACGTGTCGAAGCTCAACGACGAGAACTGGAACATGCGATCGCCACTCGTGAGCCCGTAGATCTCCGTGACGCTGCGCAGGTAGCCCACCAGCGACCCGTGTTCGATCAGCACGCCCTTGGGCTTGCCGGTCGACCCTGAGGTGTAGATCACGTAGGCAAGGTGGTCGTGGCGCAACTGCGATCGATCCGGCGCCGTGCGCGGCAGGTCGTCGACTGCGGCACGCGTCGTCAGGTCGTCGACGAGTATCACCGTTGCGTCCCCGGGAGGCAGCCGCTCAGCCAGCTTGCGGGTCGTGAGCACCACCGTGGCCTCGCTGTCGGTGAGCATGTGGGCGATCGCCTCAGCCGGGTACGACGGGTCCATCGGCACCCAGGCCGCGCCGGCCTTCACGACGGCGAGCACGCACTCCACGTAGGCCACCGAACGGGGGAGGAACAACGCCACCCGTTCGTCGGGTGCCACACCGTGTTGCACGAGACGGTGCGCCCAGCGGTTCGCTCGTTCGTCGAGCTCTCGGTACGACACCGTCGGCGACGAGCCGATCTCCTTCAGCGCAGGTGCATCGGGATGGGCGGCAACCGCCGCTTCGAACTCGTCCGGGAGCGTTCGTTCGGCGCGCACAGGAGACGGGTTCAACCCGTCGACGATCGAGGTGCGCTCGTCGTCGTCCATCATCTGCAGCTCACGCAGTTCGGTGCCCGTCGCCGAGTCGGCGATCTGGGTGACGAGGTGCGCGACGTGGTCGGCCATGCGGTCCATCGTCGCCGCGTCGTAGCGACACTCGTCGAAGTCGATGTGGAGCTCGAGACCCTCGCGGATGAAGCCACGAAGCATCAAGCCGAGCTCCACCTCGCCGAAGTTGGACACCGTGCGGTTCGTCCACTTGCCACCGAGTGCTTGCAGCTGGTCGTCGCGTCGATACCGCTCGAAGACGACGTCGGTCTCGAACAGCGGCGTGCCGTTCGGGACATCGCTCCACTGCTGCACCTCGGCGAGGGGCATGTGCTCGTACGGGCGGATGGCCAGCTGCTGGTCGCGCAGGCTCTGCAGGAGCTCGTCGATCGTGACGTTTCGCCCGACGTCGGCGCGCAGCGGCACGGTGTTGATGAGACAGCCGACCATGTCGGCAGCGTCGGGCGTCGCGTGCCGGCCGGCGCGGGTGGAGCCGAACACGACATCGTCGCGACGGGCGTAACGGCCGAGCAGCACGGCCCAAGAAGCCATCAGTGCGGTGCCGATCGTGGCGCCGCCGAGCCTCGCACGCGCCTCGAGCCGGTTCATCACATCCGCAGGCAGCACCCGTGTCGCCTCCGCTGCCGTCGCCACCGAACCGCGCTCGGACGGGGCGGCCAAACCCAGTTGGACCGGTTCGGTGTACCCGGCAAACCGACGGCGCACGTACTCCTCTGCGCCGGCGAGGTCCTGCCGAGCGACGGCAGCCGCATGATCGCTGAAGCGGGGGGCAGGGAGGAGCTCGACGGGGCGACCTGCAAGAAGCCGTTCGTAGATGTCGAACAGCTCCTCCATCAGCATGCGCAGCGTCCGCCCGTCGATGTGGAGATGGTGGGTGACCCACCCGACGATGAGTGAGGGGCCTCGATCGACGGCACCGACGTCGAAGACCGTGACGGTCAGCGAGGGGCGAGCGCTGACGTCGTAGCCGACCTGGCGGTTGGAGTCCATCCATCCGGCCAACAGCGACTCAACCTCGTCGTCGGTGCGGCCGCTCCAGTCGATCTTCGTGACAGATACCGAGGCCTCCGACCAGACGACCTGTTCGGGCTCGTCCAACCCGACCCAGTGGTACGAGGTGCGGAGTGCTTCGTGGCGGGCCTGGACACACGCCCAGGCTTCCTCGAATGCATCGAGTTGGAGGGTTTCGCCCGGCATCCGGATCATGACTTGCTGCAGGTTGATCCAGGGTTTGCCCTGCATGGGGCCCTCGAACAGCATGCCGAGCTGGATCGGGGTGAGTCCGAAGCGACGGACAGCCACCGACTGGTGGCGCGCCCGAGTGGTCACGTCGTGAAGGGTCACGCAGGGTTATCGGCATCGCCAGTGCGACTGTTGAGCAATCCTGTCCCGAGGTCAGCTCGGTGTTCGGACATCACCCGATGCGTCCGGAGCGTCGCAGCCGCTGGGTCCTGGCAGCCGGACGCGGGACGCGGGACTCGGGACTCGGCTCGCTCAGACGGCCTGCCATGCTGGAGGGTCCGGGTCGCCGCGCCAGTAGCGCAAGCGCCGCTCGGCCTCGTGCGCAGCGACGGGGTCGGTGCGACCCGCCTTCACGCGCATGAGCGTGGCGGCCACCAGCCTCAGCTCGGCCAGCGCCTCGGCAACGGGGTCACCACGCAACGAGAGGCCGTACCCCTCGGCAAACGCTTCGTACACGCCCGGCTCGCCGCCCCACCGCGAGGTCCAGTTGATCAGTGGGCCGTGGTCCCAGGCGGCAGGCCCGAGACAGGCGAGATCCCAGTCGAGCAGCACTGGTCCATCGCCGGCCGGGATCACGTTGCCCGGGTGAACGTCGCCGTGGCACAGCACGACCCGTTCGACCCTCGACCTCCAGTTGTGGCGCTCCAACGCCCGCTCGATCCCGGCACGCGCCACGTCGTCGACCTCGTCGCCGACATCGATCAGCATCGCGTCGAAGTCCCACCACGGAAACGACGAGCACCACGGCGTCGGGTAGTGGGCGGACACCTCATCGATCTCCTCGGGCGTGACCGCATGCAGTCGGGAGACCATCGCTCCCACCTCGGCCCAATCGATCGAGCCGACCGGGTGCTCGCGGACCTGCGCGAGCACCGCGAGCTCACCGGCCACGAAGGGCTCGAGGCGGACGAAGCGTGGCACGCGCAGTCCACGTTCCGTCAGCCACTCCCCCAGCCACGCCGCCGCTGACGGGTCGGTCGTCGGACGCCCGACTCGCAGCACCACGTCTGCTCCTGTGGCGAACAGTGCGTTCATCCCCGTGCGCAGCAGTTCGGGACGGGGCAGTCCCCAGTGCGCTGCTGCCGCGACGGCGGCGGCGAGCACTCCGGCCGGATCACCGGGCGGACGAGCGACGAACGGCAGCATCACGACGAACCGTCGACGACGTGGCTCAGCACACGCGCCCAGGGTTGAGCCGCCCGGTCGGATCGAATTGGTGCTTGACCCGACGGGCGATCGCGGCGATGCCTGGGTCGACGGCGACGTTCGGTATCGCATCGGCCGCCGCATGCACGATCCCCATGCCGAGCTCCGCGACGAAACTGCCAGGATCGAGACGACCGGTGGCTATGAGCACCTCGGCCGGTCGTAGCGCATGCCGCCCGGCGGGCAGCGACGGTGGGCCGTCGCTCATCGACAACCCAGTGCGTTCGGCTTGCTCGGCCACGTCGACGTGATGGCCCTCCAGCAGCACGTGCACGTGGGCGCCATCCCACAGCACCGACACCGGACGGTGAACAGCGGCGAACACCGACATCGGGTCGTCGGTCTCGGCAGTGAACCATTGCGAGTACGGGGCGATCGGACGGGTGCGCACGATCACCTCGCAGAGGAAACCGAGCGTTCCCTGGGAGCCGACCAGCAGGCGGCAGACATCGAACCCGCTCACGTTCTTCACCGTTGGTCCGCCGGCCTTCACGAGCGCACCGTCGGCACCGACGTACCTGGCCTGCAGCAACACGTCTCGCATCGCGCCGTCGCCGAGACGGCGGATGCCACTACGACCGGCAGCGAGCGCTCCGCCAACGGTGCCGCCGACCGGCAACACCGTGCGTTGGCCGAGCTCGGCAAGAGCCGCAGAGAGCTCCGCGACGGGGGTGCCCGCTCCGCACGACGCGGTCATCTCGTCGGCCTGGATCCAGTCGATGCCTGCGGGGGCGCGCACACAGCGCACATCGGACACCGGGCCGCCGCGGGAGCCCTGGCCGGTGATCGTGACCGGTCCGTCGGTGCCAACCTCGTCCGCGAATGCGGTCAGATCCACGCGCCCTCCGGCACGTGATGCGAATCGCCACAACCGGCCGGGCTGGGCAGCACCTTGGTCGGATTGGCGAGCCCAGTGGTATCGAAGGCAGCACGCAGCGCGGCCTGTGCGGCGAGGTCGGCCGGGGCGAACATCAGCGGCATCAGATCGCGCTTCTCCAGGCCGATGCCGTGCTCGCCGCTCAACACGCCTCCGGCAGCGACCGACACGCGGACGATCTCATCGCCCGCGGCATGCACCTTCTCCATCATTCCCGGTTCGCGCTTGTCGAACACGAGGAGCGGGTGAAGGTTGCCGTCTCCGGCATGGAACACGTTCATGACGAGGATCCCGTATCGGTCGGCGATCTCGTACACCTGGCGCAACACGTCGGGCAGGGCGCGTCGGGGCACCACCGTGTCGTGCAGGTAGTAGTTGGGCTTGATGCGCGCGACCGCACCGAACGCCGTCTTGCGGCCCTTCCAGATGAGGGCGCGCTCTGCCTCGTCCTGGGCGACACGCACGGTGCGGCAGCGATGCGCGCGGGCGATCGCGACGATCCGCTCCACCTCGTCTTCAACCCCGTGCTCCGGGCCGGCTACCTCGACCAAGAGCACTGCCGCCGCGTCGATGGGGAGGTCGGCATGGATGTAGGCCTCCACGGCCTGCACGCACAGCTGGTCCATCATCTCGAGCGCGGCCGGCACCATGCCGGCGGCGATGATCGCGCTCACCGTCTGGGCTCCGTCTTCGACGGTGTCGTAGTCGAACAGCATCGTGCGCACGTCGGGGGCATTCTGGGTGAGTCGCACGCAGATCTGCGTGGCGATGCCGCACATCCCTTCGCTGCCGACGAACGCTCCGCGCAGGTCGTAGCCGTCGACTTCGCCGCCCTCGCTGCCGAGCGTCACCACATCACCATCGGGCATCACCACCTCGGCGGCGAGAATGTGTGCCGACGTGACGCCGTCGGCCAGGCAGTGCGGTCCGCCGGAGTTGTTGGCCAGGTTGCCACCGATCGAGCAGCTCTGCTGGCTGCTCGGGTCGGGAGCGAAGTGCAGTCCGTGGACAGCGACCGCCCGTGTGAGATCGAGGTTGAGGACGCCGGGCTCCACCCACGCGAGTCGGTTCACGGGATCGACCGAGAGGATCCGGTTCATCTTGGTGAGCGTGATGACGATCGCCCCATCGACCGGCGTGGCACCGCCTGCCAGGCCGGTGCCGGAGCCGCGGGCGACGAACGGCACGCCGTGGGCGACGGAGGTGGTCACGACATCGCGCACCTCGGCGGTGGATTCGGGAAAGCAGACCACGCTCGCCGAGCCCTCGATGTTCGATGCATCACGCCGATAGAGGCCGAGCTCGGTCGCACTGGTGCGGACACGGTCGGCGCTCAGCACCTTCCGCAGCGCGGCAACCACCGAAGCCTCGGTGCTGGTGCTGGTGGTGGTGGTGGTGGCAGCAGTGGTCACCTCTGCCCCGGTTCAGGCCCGGCGCTTGAGGCGCTTCGGGCGTGAAGCGGCATCGTTCTTGGCGTCGCGAACCTGGCGCAGCACGATCACCTGGCCGGCCTCCACAGGACGGCCGTCCACGAGCACGGTGTCGACATCGGTCAGCTCGTCAGCCAGGTTGGTCGCCCGGCCGTCGAGCCGGGCGCGCAGCTCCATCTCCTTGGCGCGCATCGCCCGCTTGCCCTCGCGCACGGCGTCAGCGACCCGGTGGCCACGTTCGGTGACCTGACCGGTCGCACGCCGTGCGATCTGCACCGGAGCGAGGTCGTTGGCGACGGCTTTGGCCTTCTTCTTCGCCGCCCCCACGCCGACTGCCCCGGCGGCCACGCCGCCGACGAACCACGTCACCCGCTTGATCATGCTGCGCCCCCACGTTCGATCGCTCCGTCGCGCACGCTCGCCCGAGTGGCCTTGGACTCCTTGCCCCGGAGGCGCCGCACGGCGCGGCTCGTGCCGGTCGCGAATGCCGCCGTCTTGATCACCGGGGTGCTGAGCGCAGCCCGAGCCACGCGACCGCTGCCCGACATCGCGCCACTGATCGCCTCGGCTGAACCGAGCACGCGATCGAAGCGATCCAGGTCGTTGCGAGCCTCGCTCACCACCGCAGACGCGCTGCGAGTGGACTGCTGCATCTCAGCGAGCAGCGGGCCGGTCTCGGCCCGCAACGTGGTCACCTCCGTGCGCAACGAACGCAGGGCGTCGAGCACCCGCATCAGCACCACGACCAGCGCAGCGAAACCAATGCAGCACAACAAAGCAGCCATCAGGACTGCCAGCTCTCCAGCGGTCATGTGGTGGATCCTTCCTCGCCGCGCTGGCGACGGGCCATGCGGTCGCGTACGTCTCGCTCGCGCCCGTGCTCGGTGGGCTCGTAGTAGCGCTTGTCGGCCTGTTCGGCCGGCAGGTACCTCTGGTCGACCCACCCGTCGGGGTGGTCATGAGGGTACTCGTAACCGGTGCCGTGACCGAGCGTCTTCGCGCCGCTGTAGTGAGCATCGCGCAGGTGCGGTGGCACCTCACCCACTGCGCCTGATTGCACGTCGCTGCGAGCGTTCCAGATGGCGAGCGCGGCCCGATTGCTCTTCGGCGCAGTGGCAAGGTGGATCGCAGCCTGGCTCAGGTTGAGCTGCGCCTCGGGCAATCCCACGTGCTCGAGCGCCTGGGCAGCTGCAACTGCGATCATGAGCGACGTGGGGTCGGCGAGGCCGACGTCTTCGCTGGCGAAGATCATCATCCGACGAGCGATGAACTTGGCGTCCTCGCCGGCTTCGAGCATCCGGGCCAGGTAGTAGACGGCAGCCTGCGGGTCACTGCCGCGCATGCTCTTGATGAACGCACTCACCACGTCGTAGTGGTCGTCACGGCCGTAGCGGAGCGCGCTTGTGCCGAGGGCGGCCTCGACGTGTTCGAGCGTCACCGATGCCGGATGGGCGAGCGCGCATGCCACTTCGAGCGCGGTGAGCACCTGACGACCATCGCCTGCGGCGCGGTCGACGAGATGGGTGATCGCATCGTCGGTGGCGGTGGTGCCCTCGGCCGACAATCCTCGCTGCACCAGCGTGGCGATCGCGTCACGGCCGAGCGGTTCGAGGCGGAACAGGGTGCTCCTGCTGCGCAGCGGAGCATTCACCTCGAAGAACGGGTTCTCGGTGGTAGCGCCGATGAGGGTGAGCGTGCCATCCTCGACCGCCGGCAGCAGGGCGTCCTGCTGGGCCTTGGAGAAACGGTGGATCTCATCGAGGAACAGGATCGTGCCCTGTCCGCGCTCACCCAGCCGCTGGCGGGCACGTTCGATCACCTCACGCACATCTTTGACGCCCGCGGTGACCGCACTCATCTGCTCGAACGCGCGCTTGGTGCTGCCCGCCACCGCGAGGGCCAACGTGGTCTTGCCGGTGCCGGGCGGCCCCCAGAAGATCGCGCTCGTCAGGCGGTCGTTCTCCACCAGCCGTCTCAACGGGCGACCCTGGCCGACCA
Organism: uncultured Acidimicrobiaceae bacterium; assembly: GCA_963791635.1. Classification (GTDB taxonomy): domain Bacteria; phylum Actinomycetota; class Acidimicrobiia; order Acidimicrobiales; family Ilumatobacteraceae; genus VFMC01. The sequence goes on along the minus strand of CAWBTC010000005.1, from coordinate 752,013 downwards.
GGTGCTCCTGGCCAACGACGTCATCGAGCGTACGCGGGCGCAACCGGGCTGCAAGCGGGGCCTGTGATTGCAGGTGCTCCTTTGCTGCGGCGCTGAACAGATCGGTCACCCGGCCGACGCTACCCGCGCGCCGTCGCGCCCAGGTGGGCAGTCGTGGCTACGCTCGGCCGATGCCCTCCGCGACCTCCTGGGCGGTCAGGGCCATCGTCGGTCGCCGCCCGTGGATCGTCGGGCTGATGGTGCTCCTGATCGGCCACGTCGGACTGGTCCTGTCCCGCACCTACGGCACCGGTGGTGATTGGGCGTTCATCGAACTGCGCACCAGCGACGTCTTCTCCACCCATTCACCGCTGACCGGCGCCTGGTCGCGTTACGGCTGGAACCATCCGGGCCCGATCCTGTACGACGTGCTCTCGGTGCCCTACCTTCTCGCCGGTTCTTCATGGCGAGGCCTTTGGCTCGGTGCCCTCACGCTGAACGCAATCGCGCTGGCGGTGGCGGTTCGGCTGTTGGAGCCCGTGGCCGATGCTCGGACGTTCACTGTGGCTGCTCTCGACCGTGTCGGGTCGGACCATGTCGGGTCGGACCATGTCGGGTCGGACGGACCGGGTGGCACGACACCGGCCGGAGGCGGAGCAGCCTGGTTGCCGGCGTGGGCGATCGCTGTCGCTGGGCTGTGGACCCTGGCGGCCGGTACGCCGCACCTGTTGACCGATCCCTGGAACGCCAGTGTGGTGGTGGTGCCGGTGCTGACGATGGTGGCTGCGACGACCGCCGTGCTGTCGGGCGACCGGCGGGGCGTGGCCGTCTCCGCGGTGGTGTTCGTTGCAGCCGCACAGACCCATGCTGCGTACGGCGTGCTGCTGTTGCCCCTCGTTCTCGTCGCGGTCGGGAGCGGGTTCGTGCGCTGGCGCCGGTTCACGCTCATCTGCGTCGGCGGCAGCTCGGTGCTGATGATCCCGGCGCTCATCGACACGGTCGTGAACTGGCCCGGCAACTTCATGCGCTCGCTCCGGTTCACCCTCACCGCCGACGAGCCAGCGGTCGGCTTCGCTCAGGCGCTCCGGGTGATCGGCCGCGCCACGTCACTGTCGTTCTTCACCGATCCACGGTTGCCGTCGTTCGTGGCGATCGTGCGCGATCCACCGTGGGGGGTCGTACCCTTCGCCGGCGTGCTCGCCCTCGTGGCCGCACATCGGTTCACTGCGCGACAGGGCTGGACCATGCACCGACGCACGATCGAAGCCACCGCCCTGACGTGGTTCGGCGGCGTGCTGATGGTGTCGCGCACCCGCGGCCCGTTGTTGATCTGGCTGACCACGTGGATGGTCGCTGCCGCAGCGACCACCTGGTGTCTGGTGGTCGCCGTGATGGTGCGCTGGGCGCTCGGCCGCCGAACGCGGAGCTCCGACGGCAGGGCTGTCGGCGATCTCGTCGTGCGCCTGGCGGCGGGCCGGCTGGACAACGCCTCGCCCGCGACCAGCGCCTCCGATCCGGAGCGGCACGCGGGGCGCCCGGGGCGGTCGGGCGCTGTCGGCACGGCGATCGGGGTCGGCGTGATCACCTTGGGGTTCGCTGCTGTGAACGTTGCCGGTTCCGTCGGCGAGGGCTACCCGTTCGAGGAGTACACACCTGTGGTGGAGCAGTTCGCCGACGACTCCGAGGCGCTCGCCGGATCACCGATCGCGATCGACCTCGCCGGTGACGAGTACGTTGCCGGCGCAGTGCAGTCCGGTCTGATCGTCGAACTGGAGGACCGCGGGTTCGCACCACGGACCCGTCCCGACCAACGACTCCAGATGGGCGACCACCGCGCACCTGCGTCACTCGCACCCCCGTCGCTGCTCGTGCGGGTGGAGTCGCAGTCGGGCGCACCCGCAGGCGCGACAGCGGTGTCGGTGTGGGATCCGCTCACCGAGGCCGAACGTGCCGAAGCCGATGCTCTGACCACCGAGCTCGGAGCACTGCTCGACGAAGCGGGGGTCGGCGACCGACGCGTGCTGCTGGAGAACGACCTCGCTCCGCTGGCGACCATCGACGCTGCGCCGGAGGTCACCGCCGAACTGGCATCGTTCGAACGGCTCGGCGACCTGCGCGCCCGCGGCCAGCGGATCGTCCTCTACCTGCTCGAACCATGAGTCTCAAGGGAACTCAAGGGAACTCAAGGGAACTCAAGGGAACTCAAGGGAACGGAGCACACGCTCGTAGGCCGGGCGCCGCCAATCCAGCACCTGGGCGATCAGCCATTCCGGTTCCACCCAGCTCCAGGCGATGAACTCGGTGCCGTCGGGGGTGGGTTCGATGTCGGGGTGGAGGGCATCGAAGAGGAACCACTTCTGCACCTGGCCGCGCCGCTTGCCGAGCTTGCCGTGCTCGCGCATGATGTCGGCCGGCCATTCATACGCGACCCAGTCCGGGTACTCGGCACGCGCGATCACATGGTCCTCGCCCAGCCCGGTCTCCTCGAGCAACTCACGCCACGCACCCTCGATCGGCTCCTCGCCGGTGTCGAGCCCACCCTGGGGCAGCTGCCAGCTGCCGGCCGAGTCGCTGCGTTCGAATGCCAGCACCTGCTGCCGATCGGGGTGCCGCACCACGATCACCACACCCGCCCGAAAGTGCTGCCCCGCCATGGTTCGGAACGTAGCCGCGTTTGTGCACTCAGGCACCCCGACGGTTCACTTCTGCGCACTCGCGATGCAACGGACACCGCGTGTGCGCACAAGCGAACCCCAGAGGTCGACTTCTGCGCACACGCGATGCGAGTTCGGGTGTCAGGTCAACCGTGAGCGCATGGTGAGGAACCGGACGAGCGTGCGCCGGATCTCGTCGTCGGTCATCCGCCAGGTGATCTCGATCGGGCACCAACCATCGAGGACGAGCTCGTTCTGCCGACGGGCGTCACGATCGAGATCACTGGCGAGCGAGTGACACCCGAAGCCGTTGCCCTCGAGGTACAGCTTGCGTTCCGGCCAGGCGAAGTCGATCCGGTACTTCTGCATCCCGTACCGCACCCGGTGTTGTTGGGCGGGCAGCGGCAGCTCACCGCTGATCAGTATTCGGACGATCCGCCCCTCGAGCTCGCTCTCACCTGGGTCGTAGCCAGGAATGCGGGCGGCGAGGATGCGCCGCAGCCGTCGCACGGACCGCCCCGGTGCCGGGCGGAGCCGGTTGACCCTGGACCGAAGTGCTCCCAGGTCGAGGAGGCGGCGGCGGATGAACTCGTCTGCGATCGAGCCGAGATCGTTGTCCGGCACCGAGCCGCTGAGATCGATCACGGTTCGCAACGCTGACGTGCATCGAATGCCGGCGACGGCGGTCAGGTCGCCGGGTTCCAGCTGGCCGCTGCGGTGCGACGTGACTCCCGGCATCCGCACCTGGCGTCCGATCGGAGCAATGACATGAATGGTCTCGGTGCCGAGACGTCGCCCACCCAACAATCGAAGGGCACTCTCGTTCGACGCTGACACCGTCTGACCGGCCGAGAGAAGCACCGCCCGAACCGCCTGCTGCCACGTCGGCGGTGTGCCGTTGATCGCGACGACGCCCCGCCGGATCGGCCGGACTCGCCCCGCTCGCCGATCGATCTGTTGGGCACGTGCGCTCCGTCCGTCCGCGCGCATCACTGCACTCGTCATCAAGCCGTCGTTGCGTTCCGCCCACCTGAATCGCTCCATCGCGACCTCCTGTGCGCCACGCGTTTGCGCACGAACGAACCTCTGAGGTGCCTTCGTGCACACACATCGACATGGGCCGCGTGCGTGTGCGCAGAAAGGCACCTCGGAGGTGTCGCAGCGAACAAACGCTGGTTGGGTTCGGGGGGAACCGCTGGGGAACGGGTGTGGGCGTCAGGCTTTGGGGGGAAGGACGCGGATGCCGAGATCGTCGAGCTGCTTGGCATCGACGGGGGTGGGAGCGTTGGTCATCGGATCCATGCCGCTCTGAGTCTTCGGGAACGCGATGACCTCCCGGATGTTCTCCTCACCAGCGAGGATTGCGACGAGGCGGTCGATGCCGAGACCGAAGCCACCGTGCGGGGGCGCACCGTACTTGAACGGGTTCAGGAAGAACCCAAAACGACGATCGGCCTCCTCGGGCGTGATGCCGAGCAGTGCGAACACTCGCGCCTGCAGCTCGTGCTGGTGGATTCGGATCGAGCCCGAACCCAACTCCCAGCCGTTGAACACGAGGTCGTACGCCTGACTGCGCACCTTCAGCGGATCGCTCTCGAGCAGGTGGACGTCGTCGGGGTGCGGCTGGGTGAACGGGTGGTGACCAGGCTTCGGGCGACCCGACGCCTCGTCGACGCCGATGAACAGCGGGAAGTCGACGACCCACAAGAACTTGTACGGGCCCTCGAACACCGGCGGGCGACCGAGGTCGTTGCGGAGGGTACCGAGCACCTCGCACGCCATCGTCCACGAGTCGGCCACGATCAACAGGAGATCGCCGGGCTCGGCGTCGAGTCGTTCCTTCAGTGCAAGCTGCTCACCTTCGCTGAGGAACTTCGCGACCGGCGACTCGAGCGTGCCGTCGGCAGCGACCTTCAGCCACACGAGGCCTTTGGCGCCGATCTTCTTGGCCTTGTCGGTCATCGCGTCGAGCTTGTTGCGGCCGTACTCCTCGGCCTTGCCGGCGGCGTTGATGCCCTTGATCGCAGCAGCGCCGGCGAATGCCTTGAAGCCGGTGTCGGCGAAGACCTCGGTGAGCTCGGTCAGCTCCATGCCGAAGCGGAGGTCGGGCTTGTCGATGCCGAAACGGTTCATCGCCTCGTGCCACGTCATCGTGATGATGTCGCCGGTCTCCTTGCCGGCGGCACGTGCGGCAGCCAGGACAGCGGCGCCGATGGCGGCGTGCACGTCGTTCTGGTCGCCGAAGCTGATCTCGGCGTCGAGCTGCATGAACTCGTACTGACGGTCGGCACGGAGGTCCTCGTCACGAAGGCAACGGGCGATCTGGTAGTAGCGGTCGATGCCCGCCACCATCAACAACTGCTTGAACAGCTGCGGGCTCTGCGGCAACGCATAGAACGAGCCCGGCTGCTGACGGCTCGGCACGATGAACTCGCGGGCACCCTCGGGTGTGGACGGCACGAGCATCGGGGTCTCGACCTCGATGAATCCCTGGTCCTCCATCGATCCGCGGATCGCGGAGTTGACCGCGGCTCGGATCCGGATGTTGCGCTGCATCCGCTCACGACGGATGTCGAGGTAGCGATACTGCAGGCGCGTCGTCTCAGCGACGGCGTCGGCGCGCTCGCTGATCGGGAACGGCGGCGGCTCGGCCGCGTTGAGGATCTCCACCAGGCAGTCCTGCAGCTCGATCGCGCCCGTCGGCAGCTTGTCGTTCAGGCTCTCCGCAGGACGGGCATTCACCGTGCCGGTGATCCGCACCACGTACTCGCCTCGCACGTCGACAGCGTTGTCGACCACGCACTGGGTGATGCCGGTGTGGTCACGCACGTCGATGAAGGCGAGCTTCTCGCCGTGCTCGCGACGCGTGGCCACCCAGCCGCAGAGGCTGACGGTCTGGCCGATGTGGTCGGTGCGGAGCTCGCCGCACTGGTGGGTTCGCATCGCTGTCGACGCGCCGGGGGCCGGCGATGCGGGTGATGCCGGCTTACGTGTGCTGCTCATGAGAGGGCTTTCTGCAGGTGTGGGAGGAGATCGTTCCGGGCGATGACCTGCTGGCCACCACCTTCCGCCTTGTCGTTCTTGTCACTCTTGTCATGTGGCGAGTACTCGCCGAGCAAGGGCCGCACGACGACGGTGCCGGCCTCGAGCTCGTTGGTGCCGATGATGACCGCGTACGGCGCACCGCTGCGGTCGGCCGCCTTCATCTGGCTCTTCATGCTTCGATTGTCGAATGCCCGATCGACGGACAGCCCGCCAGCGCGCAGCTCAGCCGTGACGCTGAGTGCCTCGAGTCCGCCCGTGGTGTCGACCACGAACACGTCGACGGCGGTTGGCGGCGCGGCGAACACGCCTTCGTCATCGCAGGCGAGCAACGTGCGATCGAGCCCGAGCGCGAAGCCGACACCAGCCGTGGCGGGGCCGCCGAGCGACTCGATCAGGCCGTCGTATCGACCTCCGCCGCCGAGTGCGTTCTGCGCTGAATCGAGCGTGCCGCCCTGGTACTCGAAGGTGGTGTAGCGGTAGTAGTCCAGACCACGCACGAGCTTGGCGTCGATCGTGAACGGGATGCCGAGTGCGGTGAGGCCGGTCTGCACCGCCTCGAAGTGGGAGCCGGCCTCGTCACTGTAGAAGTCGGCGATGCGTGGCGCGGCGGCCACGATCTCGGCGTCGGCGGCGCGCTTGGAGTCGAGCACCCGCAGCGGGTTCTTGTCGAGGGTGACGTGGCTCTCCGGGCTGAGTGCATCGAGGTTGGCCCGGAAGTGGGCTTCGAGCGCCGCCACGAAACGGGCGCGGTCGTCGGGCTCACCGAGGCTGTTCAACAGCAGGTTCACCTGCCGGAGACCGAGCGCCGTGTAGAACTCCCAGCCGAGCGCGATCACCTCGACGTCGAGGAACGGATCGCTGGCACCGAGCACCTCGATGCCCACCTGGTCGAACTGGCGATACCGCCCACGCTGGGGCTTTTCGTAGCGGAACTGTGATCCGGTGTACCAGACCTTCCATGGCGTGGCCGGCCGGTGCTGCACGAACGCACGGCACACCGAGGCGGTGAGCTCGGGTCGCAGCGCGATGTGGCGACCGCCCTTGTCGACGAAGTCGTACATCTCCTTGGTCACCACATCGGTGGCGGTGCCGATCCGTTGGAACACGCCGAGGTCTTCCAACAGCGGCGAGATCACCTGGCCGTAGCCGGCCCGCTGTGCCACGTCGGCGAAGACGTGCACGAATCGGCGCCAACGGGCCGATTCGGGCGGCAGGATGTCACGCATCCCGGGGCTGGTCTGGAACTCTGGCACGGTCGGCAATCCTACCGGCAGGCCCGCGCGTGGCCCCGGGAATACCGTTGACCTGGGATCACGACGTTCCGGCCGGGCCGGCGACCAGACTGCACCGATGACCAGGTACGCCTCCTACCCCTCCCTCGTCGACCGCGGCGTGTTCGTCACCGGTGGTGCTGCCGGCATCGGCAGTGCGCTCGTCGAGCAGTTCGCCCGTCAGGGCAGCAAGGTCGCCTTCGTCGACATCGACGTCGCCGCCGCTCAGGCCACGATCCAGCGCTGCCTCGACGCCGGGGTGGCCCACGCTCCGGTCTTCTTCGAAGTCGACCTGCTCGACATCGCTGTGTTGCAGCACCGCGTGCGCCGCAGCGGTCGACGAGCTCGGTGGCATCTCGGTGCTGGTGAACAACGCAGCCAACGACGACCGTCACGATTGGCGCGACGTGACGGTCGAGTACTGGGACAACCGGATGAACACGAACCTGCGGCACTACTTCTTCGCCATCCAGGCGCTCGCACCGCAGATGATCGGAGCCGGCAACGGTTCGATCGTGAACATCGGTTCGAGCAGCTACCTGATGCAGGAGGACATGTTCCCCGGCTACGCGATCGCGAAGTCGGCGGTGGAGGGCATCACCAGAACGATGGCACGTACGTTCGGCCCGCACGGGGTGCGGGTGAACACCGTGATGCCCGGATGGGTGCCCACCGAGCGTCAACTCGCCAAGTGGTGGACGCCTGAGGGCGAGGCGGGCACCATGCGCGACCAGGCGATCAAGCGGCGCATCCTGCCCGAGGAGTTCGCCCAGATGGTGCTGTTCCTGGCCGCCGACGATGGCGCTGCCTGCACCGCGCAGCACTTCCTCGTCGATGGCGGCCGCTTCTGAGATCGAAGGTGGGCTGCGGTCAGACCGCGAGGCGGAGGAACGTGAACACACCCATGCCGACCGCCATCATCACCATCATGTTGCGGGTCTTGGCGAAGACTGCCGCCGCGGCGAACAGCGCCCACAGCTGGTCGTTGCCCCAACCGATCGTGATCTCGTGATTGCGGGTGAGCACGCCAGGGGCGACGATGGCCGCCAATGCGCAGGCGGGCGCGTAGCGGAGCGCCCGCTCCACCCGTGACGGCAACTGCACCTGCGACGGCAACATGAAGAAGCTCGCCCGTGTCGCGACGGTGACCACCGTCAACCCGGCGATGGCGATGAGCATGTACAGCCAGCTGTCGAGGCCCATCAACGCTCACCCCATCGGCCGTGCAGGTGTTCGGCAAGCATCGCCACGGTCACGCCGGCGACGACGGCGATCAACAGCCCGAGTCGCATCGGCAGATCGACCGTCATCACCGACACCGCCACAGCCACCGCGACACCAGCGATTGCCGGGAACTTGACGCACATCGGCACGAGGACGGCGGTGAGCGCGAGGTACGCGGCGAGCTCGAGACCCCACTCCTGCGGAGCGAAGCCACCCAGCACGATTCCAGCCACCGACGCCGCCTGCCATGCGAGCCAGTTGACGGCCGCGCCACCGTAGAAGTAGCCCCACTGGACCGGCGAGCCGCGGTCGGGATCGTCGGCAAAGCGCTGCGAGAACAGGGCGAATCCGAGGTCGCCATTGAGGTAACCGGCCAGCACGCGCTGGCGGAAGGTGAGGTCGACGAACGAACGACGGCTGCTGGCAGCGAAGATCACGAACCGCAGGTTCACCACGAGCGCCGTGGCCCACACGACCGGCAGCGGCGCACCGACGGCCAGCAGGGGAAGCACCGCGAGCTGAGCGGAACCGGCAAAGACGGTGAAGGTCATGATCAACCCGACCGGCACCGACATGCCCTGGTTCACCATCGCCACGCCCGTCACGACGCCCCAGACGGTGATGGCCAGCGCCATCGGCATCATCGCCCGTACGCCCTCGCGAAACGCCGACCGATCGACGGGTGGGATCCAGGTGTCCCGCACCGCCGTCATCTGCACCCCACCAGGATGGCGACCGCACCCGGTCACGACAACCGAGTTCCCGCTGTCTCGTCGGCTCATCGGTCACGCGACGGGTCAGGTGTGGCGAGGTCCTCCCGTCTTCCTACCGGTGCCGGGCTCACCAGTCGGTTGGTTGGTAGTCCTTCAGGAACAGACCCCACACGTGCGTGCCGGTGTTGAACCCGGAGATGATCGGGTCGACGATCCGGGCCGCTCCGTCGACGATGTCGAGCGGCGGATGGAACCGTTGCTCGGCCTGCTTGCGCTCGGCGATGTGCACGGGGTCCTCGTCGCTCACCCAGCCGGTGTCGACGCTGTTCATGTGGATGCCGTCGGCGTGATAGTCCGCGGCCGATGTGCGCGTCATCATGTTGAGCGCGGCCTTTGCCATGTTCGTGTGCGGATGACGGGTGGTCTTCAACCGTCGGTAGAACTGCCCCTCCACCGCTGACACGTTCACGATGTGCTTGTCGCGCTCGGGCGTGCGCAGCATCAACGGCTTGAGCCGCGCGTTGAGCACGAACGGCGCGACCGCGTTCACGAGCTGCGTCTCCAGCAGCTCCACCGATGACACCTCGGCGAGCGTGAGCCGCCACGAGTTCCGGCCGCGGAGGTCGACCTGCTGCAGGTCCTGGTCGAGCCGGCCCTCGGGGAACAGCGCTCCCCCACCGTCATCTTCGTCGAGCAACGGTGCCTGCGAGAGCTGGGCCGCATGCATGAGGCCGGGCACTGCAGCGAGGAGCACGGGTCGGACATCCGCGTCCGCGTCTGTGCCGATCGACAACATCTCCGTGCGGCGCAGACCCTCGTAGGCGCCGAGCAGTGCATGCACCTTCGGTGGGAGCTCGACCAGGGCCGCCGCTTCGAGCTCCATCATGTGGCGATAGAAGTCGGGCGGTCGACGCACGGTCTGGCACGCGTTGTTGACGATGAAGTCGAGCCGGTCGAGCGTGCCGATGAGGTGCGAACAGAACGCTTCGACGCTGGGCGTGTGGCGCAGATCGAGTCCGAAGACCTCGAGGCGATGCCCCCACTGGTCGAAATCGGGTTCGGCCGCGTACCGCAGCGCGGAATCGCGTGGAAACCGCGTCGTCACGATCAGACGGGCTCCGGCACGCAGCAACTTGATGCCGGCCTGATAGCCGATCTTCACCCGACCACCGGTCAGCAATGCCACCCTGCCCGACAGGTCGGCCATCTCGGACCGCTTGGCGTAGTTGAACGCTGCACATGACGGGCACATCTGGTCGTAGAAGTCGTGGATCACCGTGTACTGCTGCTTGCACACGTAGCAGTGCTGAGGCTCGTGTGCCCGGCGACGCTCCTCGTCGGGCGTGAGGATCTCGTCGTCGTCGATCTGATCGGGCTCGATCGCCAACGGTGCGAACACATCGGGAGTCGTGAACACGGGCTTGGCCCGCAGGGACCGGATTCCGGTCTCGGACAGTGTCTCCTGATCCCGTTCCGCCCGTCGCGCCTTGTCCTCACGGCGCTGGGTCTTGATCTGCCGCCGCCGGCGGGCGATGTTCGGCTCGTACACGTCTCCGGCTGCGCTCAGCAGCTTGGTGCGCACCTCCAGCGGCAACGCCTGCAGCAGGGACCGATCGGCGACGATCGCCTCCAGCACCTCCATCGCGGTGCTGACCCGCTCGTCGAACTGCTGCGCTGCGTTGTCGTCCACCACGTGTCACGAGGGTAGCGACGGCCGCTCCTGATCGATGATCGCCTCGCGTCGTGCCGAACGCCCGAGACGCCGAGGGACGCGGTGCCGCGGCTCGGGCCACCAGTGGTCGATGGCGTCGTAGATCTCGGGCCGGCCGGCGAGGGCGATGTGGGTCACCTTCGGGAAGAGGTGCACGGTGGCACCTGGGAAGAGTCCGCCACCAGTCGCGTCGTCGAGCATCCCCGACGCGCTCGACGGCGTGACGAGCGCGTCTCCGATCATCCGTGTCAGGGGATGGTCGGGATCAGCCGTGACGCTGCCGGCGATGATCAGATAGCCGGCTCGTCGTAAGGGTGCGACTCGGTGGGGAACAGGCCGTCGGCGGGCGTCGGGGTCCTGCTCCTGCCAGTCCTCGTCGACGATGGCACCGAACCGGAGGTCCTTGATGCCGGCGCTGCGGGCGTCGAGGCCCAGACCGATCAGGCGCGTTGCCGGGATGGGAAGCGACCAGAGCGCGGCGCTGGTGAGGTTGGCGAACACCTCGAGGGGTGCGCCCGTGTTGGGGACCCCGACGAGCACGACACGCCGAACCTTCGATGTCCATGACCGCCGGAAGCGGGCTCGGCCGTGCCGCGGTCGGGTGACCGCGGCGTAGTGGCACGCGGAGCGGATCACGAGGCCACCCATGCTGTGGCCGATCAGGTTGATCTCCCTCACGCGAACCGGCCACGCGGCGACGAGCCGATGAAGGAGCTGGGCGAGCTCTCGCCCGTTCACCGAGATGTGGCGGCCGGTGTTGTATCGAACCGACAGGTTCGTGATGCCGTGGTCGCGCGCCAGCAGGGTGCCGTAGGACGTGGCGGGATCGTGGGAGAAGGCCCACACCGACTCGGTCGACATCAGCCCGTGCACGAGCACGGCGATCCGACCGGTGGCGTCGGGCAGCGCGTCTGCGAGGCTGCCGCCGTCGAGGATGAGCGTCTGTGAGCCCGAACGCAGGGTCATCGGGATCGCCACGGTGGACTCACGCTCGGCGAGCGTGTCGCCGAAGAGCCCGTTCACGATGGCGAGCGCCTCGTCACGACGGCCGGGCAGGGCGGTGAGCAGGCGGAGCAGGCTGTCGGCGCGAGCAGCAGCTGCGCCGTTCGGCGGCGAGGCGGGCTGGTCGTCGGGCTCGTCGAGCTGAGGGAGGCCATCGGCGGCGATGCGCCGAGGCTATCGCTCAGGCGTCGCGGCTGGCCCGCCAGGCCTGGACGGCAATGCGCACTGCGGCGGTTCACTCGCCCAGGTAGGTGGCTCACTCGCCCAGGTAGGCGGCTCGCACGGCGGGGTCGGTGGCGAGACTCGATGCCGGCCCGCGTCCGGCTCAGTCGACCTTGCCGGGCACCAGACGGTAGGCGTCGTAGACGGCATCGATGGTCTTGATCGTGCGCAGGACGCTCTCGAGGTGCGAGGGGTCGGCCATCTCGAACTCGAAGCGCATCCTGGCCACCCGGTCGGTGCCGGTGTGGGTCGAGCACGCCACGATGTTCACGTGCTGCTCGCTCAACGAGTTGGCCACGTCGCGCAGCAGCTTCGAGCGGTCGAACGCGATCACTTCCACGCCGGCGCGGAACAGGGTGTTGCTCTGGTCGCCGTCCCACTCGACCTCGATCAGGCGCGCCGCCTGCTCGCTCATCAGGCTCTCGGCATTGGCGCAATCGGCTCGATGCACGCTGACGCCGCGGCCACGCGTGACGAAGCCGATGATCTCGTCACCGGGCACCGGGGTGCAGCACTTGGACAGACGAATGAGGACGTCGTCGAGGCCCTCGACATGCACACCCGGGCTGCGCCGCGGGCGACGGTTCGCGCGCGCATGTTGAGCACGCTCGACGACACCTGATCTTCATCGCCGCTGCGATACGACTTTGCGATCTTCTGGGCGAACCCGTGCGCTGACACATGGTTCTCGCCAACGGCGGCGAGCAGGCCATCGAGGTCGCCGTAACCGGCATCTTCCACCTCGGCCACCATCGCCTCGCTCTTCCACACCCGCTGCAGCGGGAGGCCTTCGCGACGGAACTCCTTGGTCAGCTCGTCACGACCCGCCTCGATCATGTCGACGCGGCGCTCCCGGGAGACCCACTGGCGGATCTTGTTGCGAGCACGCGGCGAGACCGTGAACTGCAGCCAGTCACGTGATGGCGAAGCCGATTCCAACTTCGACGTGAAGATCTCGCACGTGTCGCCGCTTCGCAGCTTGTGGTCGAGCGAGACCAACCGGCCGTTGACCTTGGAGCCGATGCACGCGTGGCCGACCTCGGTGTGCACCGCATAGGCGAAGTCGACACACGTCGCACCGATCGGCAGCGAGATCACCCGACCCTTTGGGGTGAAGACGAACACCTCGTCCTGCTCGAGGTCGGTCTTCAGGTTCTCCATGAAGGCAGCCGGGTCGCTGATGTCTGCTTGCCAATCGATGATCCGGTTGAGCCAGTCGATGTCGTTCGTGGCCGACTCGTCCTTGTACGCCCAGTGCGAGGCGACGCCCCATTCGGCGCGCTGATGCATCTCGCGGGTGCGGATCTGCACCTCGATCACCTTGCCGCCGGGCCCGATCACCGTCGTGTGCAAGCTCTGGTAGAGGTTGAACTTCGGCATCGCGATGTAGTCCTTGAACCGACCCACCACCGGCTTGTACCGGCCGTGGATCGACCCGAGCGCCGCGTAGCAGTCCTTCACCGAATCGACGATGACTCGAACGGCGACGAGGTCGAAGATGTCGTCGAACTCCTTGCCCTTCTGGACCATCTTTTCGTAGATGCTCCAGAGGTGCTTGCCGCGACCGGTGACATCGGCCTCGACACCCACCTCGCTCAGACGGCCACGCACCTCGGCGATCGCCTTTGCGAGGTACACCTCGCGCTCGGGCGTACGCGTGCCCACGAGGTAGTCGAGCTCGGCGTAGCGCTTCGGGTACAACGAAGCGAACGCAAGGTCCTCCAGCTGTTGACGCAGCTCTTGGATGCCGAGGCGGTGCGCCAACGGGGCATAGATGTCAAGGGTCTCCTGCGCGATGCGGCGTTGCTTCTCGCTCGGCATCGCGGCGATCGTGCGCATGTTGTGCAAGCGGTCGGCGAGCTTGATGATCAACACCCGCAGGTCCTTGGCCATCGCCACGAGCATCTTGCGCATCGTGGCGGCCTGCTGGGCTTCCTTGGAGTCGAACTGGAGACGTTCGAGCTTGGTGACGCCATCGACGATCGCCGCCACCTCGGCACCGAACGCTGCCTCGACGTCACCGATGCTGATCTCGGTGTCCTCCACTGCGTCGTGCAGCAGCGCAGCCGCGAGGCTGATGTCGTCGAGACCGATGTCGGCCACGATGCGAGCGACAGCGAGTGGGTGGTTGATGTAGCTCTCGCCGCTCGACCTCAGTTGGTGCCGATGCGCCTCGCACGCCATCTCGTAGGCGCGGTTGATCATCGTGACCGACGCCTTCGGCCGCCGCTTGCGGTACGCGGTGAGAAGCGGTGTCAGCTCCTCTGCGGTGGCGTGCTGGTGCCGCCGCCAGGGAAGGACGCGGTCGACCGTTGCCATTGCGTGATCAGTACCTGGCGAGGCTCTCGACGTGACGTTCGCCCAGACGGCTCCGGCCGCCGAGTCCACCGAGCTCGATCAGGAACCCGAGCCCGACCACCACGCCGCCGAGCTCTTCCACGAGCCTGCAGGTGGCGGCCGCCGTTCCACCGGTGGCGAGCACGTCGTCGATCACCAGGATCTGCTCACCCGGGTGGATGGCGTCGCGGTGCATCTCGAGCTTGTCCTTGCCGTACTCGAGGGAGTACTCCTCGCGCACCACGGCCCAGGGCAGCTTGCCTGCCTTTCGCACCGGCACGAAGCCGGCGCCGAGAGCGATTGCGATCGGTGCGGCAATGATGAAACCTCTGGCCTCCATCCCCAGCACCCTGTCGACCTTCGTGCCTGCGAACCGATTGCGGAGCTCGTCGATGGATCGACCGAACGCCGGCCCATCTCCCAGCAAGGGCGTGATGTCGCGGAACGTGACCCCTGGCGTTGGGTAGTCGGCGATGTCGCGAACGAGTGAGGTGAGCCAGGGGCTGTCGGCCGACATGGAGCAAGGGTACCGTTCGAGCCCCGGGTCAGCGGCGCTTCTTCTTGCGCGGGCGTGGCGGGTGGGTGAGCACGGACTCGGGCGTCGTGGCGGCCGCGATGATCACTTCGCCCTCTGCGCCGGTGGCCGAGCCATGGCGGCGCGCACGCGCGACTTCACGACGATGACCCTCCGGCGAACCGCCCAGCACGAGTCGTTCCAGCTCCATGCCGGTGGCGTGCTGTGCCTTCATGTTCTTGTACCGCGGCTCGTTCTCCTTGAACAGCGTGAGGATCGGCGACGCGATGAAGATCGACGAGTACGAGCCCGTGAGCAGGCCGACGAGCAGGGCGAGGGCGAACTCGCGCAAGGCCACGGCACCCATGAACCCCGAGCCGACGACGAGCAGCGACAGCACCGGGAGCACGGCCGCAAGGCTCGTGTTGATCGAGCGCATGAGCACCTGGTTCATCGACACGTTCATCGTGTCCGCGTAGGGCGCCCGGGCACCGGCGTAGCGCTCGGTGTTGTCGTTCACCTTGTCGAACACCACGATCGTGTCGTAGAGCGAGAAGCCGAGGATCGTGAGGAACGCGACGACGGTGGCCGGGGTGACCTCGAACCCGAACAGCGAGTACACGCCGACGCTGATCAACACGTCGTGCACCATCGCCAGGATCGCGGCGAGCGCCATCCGCCACTCGAACCGCCAGCTGATGAACAGTGCGACGAGAACCAGGAAGATGATCAGGGCGCGGATCGCCTTCTCGGTGATGCTCCGGCCCCAGGAGGAGCTGACCGAGGTGGACGAGACCTCGCTGATGTCGACTGCTGCCGCATCGGCGAGGGCCTGCTGCACCTGTTGCACCACCGCCGGGCTCTGGTCGCCGACCTGGACCCGCAGCCGGGTTCCACTGTCGGAGGTGAGGGTCTGGATCTTGGCGCCATCGGTGGGGATGGCGTTGTTCTCCAGCACCGTACGCACCTGATCCTCGGTGACCTGTGCCGCAGGCACTTCCCAGGCGACGCCACCCTCGAAGTCGATTCCGAGGTTGAGCTCGCGAGTGAACAGCGACCCGATCGTGACGACGATGAGGATCGCCGAGATGATCAGTCCCCACTTGCGGCGACCATAGAAGTCGATCGCGGTCTCACCGTGGTAGAGGCGACCCCACAGGCCGCGACGCACGTGGGTGATTGCGGCGTCGCCGCCGGCATCGGCGGCGTCAGCGGCGCGCTCGGTGATGATGTCGCTCATGATGCGCTCCCTGCGGCAGGTGCCGATGCGATGCCGGTCATCGGCGTCGTCGCAGGCTTGATGCCCATCACGCCACGGCGTCCCATCCAGTCGGTCCGGGCCAGCAGCAGCACTGCCGGTCGGGTGAAGTAGTAGGACACGACCAGGTCGATCAAGGTCGACAGGCCGAGGAAGAACGCGAAGTTGCGGACCGAACCCACCGTGAGCCACCACAGGGTGAACGCACCGATGAGCGACACGATGTCAGCGATCAGGATGGTCCGCCATGCTCCGGTGAAGCCTCGCTGGGCGCTGTTGCGCAGCGTGCGACCGCTGCGCACCTCATCTTTCAGTCGTTCGAAGAACACCACGTAGGAGTCGACGGTGACACCGACCGAGACGATGACACCGGCGACACCGGCGAGCGAGAGCGCGAGGCCTTGTGTCCGCGACAGCAGCGAGATGATCGAGTACAGCAATGCCGCCGACACGCTGATGCCGGCCACGACGACGAGGCCGAGACTGCGGTAGTAGAAGACGAGCAGGAGCAGCACGAGCGCGACACCGATGATGCCGGAAACGATCGCTGCCCGCAGCGAGTCCTTGCCGAGCGTCGGCGACACGTTCTGCACCGAGACGGTCTCCATGCTCACTCCGAGCGAACCGCTCTTCAGCACACTGGCCAGGTCGCGGGCCTCGTCCTCGGTGAACGACCCGCTGATCTCGACGCTGGTGTTGAACTCGGGGACGTTCACCGACGGCGCAGAGATGATCTCGCCGTCGAGCTCGATCGCAAGTCGACGGCTGGGGCAGGCAGTGCCGCCGTTGAAGCACTCCCTTGCGATGGCGTTCCACACGTCTTCACCATCGGCGCCGCCGCGCAGGCCGACCGTGACGCCCCAGCCGCCTTGGATGATCTGTGCCGATGCGTCGTTGTTGAACACCTCACCGGTGCCACCGGCGGCGCCGACGAGACACTGGCCACCACCCTTCAACGGCAGCAGTTGCTGTTGGGTGGGGTCGCTCTGCGCGACCGCCGTGGTGAGCGGTGCGTCGATCGGGGCGATCGATGTGCCTGTGGTGTCGGCTGTCGTATCGGCCGTCGTGTCGGCCGTCGTGTCGGCCGTGTCGGCCTCGTGTCGGCTGTGGTCGTCGCCGTCCCGGCATCGGTGGTCTCTGTGCCGACCTCCGTCGTGGGCGTGCTGCTCACGCGACGGCTCGGGCCCGGCGCGGCCGTGGTGTCGGTGACGCTGTCGGCCGTCGAGCCGACCGTGCCGGCCGACGAGGTGTCGGTGGGGGTAGCGGTGGTGCCGGTGGCATCGGAACTGGTCGGCACCGTGGAGCCGGTGGTCTCGACGCCCTCGCCGACACAGCCCTGAACCGGGCGGAGGTACACCTGGCCGGTGACCTGCACGAGGTCGATGGCCTCCTGTTGGTTCTTCACTCCGGGGAGGTTGACGACGATCGCGTCACCCTGGCGGATGATCTCCGGCTCGGCGACACCAAGGCCGTCGATGCGGTCACGGATGCGCTCGACCGCCAGGTCGAGGGTCTCCGGCTCGAACTCGCCGATCGGTTGCTGGGTGACGGAGATGCCGCCCTGGAGGTCGAGTCCCAGGGCTGGCTCGTTGCCGGCGACGAGTGTGGCCAGCAGCCCGCCGAACGCAACGACCAGGATGCTGGTCAGCGTGATGATGAGCTTGCGACGCATCAGCGTTCGGTCGAGTCGTCCGCGATGTCGGCTGCGTGGGTGCCGGGCTCGATCTTGGAGCCCTTGCCCGAACCGTCATCCGACGGCACCGCGGTTTCACCTGCGGTGGTGTCGACCTTGCGTTGCACCGCTGCGCGAGCAACTCGGATCTGGATGTTGTCGTCGACCTCGAGCCACACGATGTCGCCGTCGAAGCCGGTGATGAAGCCATAGAGGCCGGAGGTCGTCATGACCTCGTCCCCGACGCCGATCGCCGACTGCATCGCGGCCTGCTCACGCTGGCGCCGACGCTGGGGACGGATGAGGAGGAAGTACATCGCCACCGGGATGAGCAAGAAGATGCCCAACTGGATGATTGCGGCGCCGCCCGAGCTGGACGAGTCGCCGTCAGTGGCGAAGATGGAGAGGAGGTGCATGATGTCCCACTGTTGGATGGCGCGCCGTGCGGGCGCGGCGGTACCGATACCGACCAGCGGGCGATTCTAGCGATTCACGCTCTGTTGCGGCTGTGCACTCCCCGGATCACCGCTGGATCAGACGTGGCCGCACGATCATCCCCAGGTGGCGAGCACCTCGGATCGGAGCTGTTCGAAGGTGCCGAGGGCGATCGCGGCCCGCATCCGCTGCATCAGCTGGAGGGTCCAGCTGATGTTGTGGATGCTGACGAGACGCGATGCCGTGGGTTCGCCCACTTGGAACAGGTGGCGGATGTATCCCCTGGAATGCCGGGCGCACACGTCACAACTGCACCCGGCGTCCATCGGTTCGTCGGCCAGGGCGTGCTTGGCGTTCTTGATGTGGAGCTTGCCCTCGCCCGTCAGTGCGGTGCCGTGGCGTCCGATGCGGGTCTGCATCACGCAGTCGAACTGGTCGACGCCCAGCCCGACGGCTTCCACCATGCTGGCCGGATCGCCCACACCCATCAGATAACGGGGGCGATCGGCGGGCAGGTGGGCGAGCGCGGCGGCCAGCGCGGGCAGCATCTCGGCCCGTGTCTCGCCCACACTCAGGCCACCGATGCCGTAGCCGTCGAAGTCGATCTCGGCCGTGCGCTGTGCGCTCTCGGCACGCATCGACTCGGTGACCCCTCCCTGCACGATGCCGAACAGCGCCTGATCGGTGCGCTGGTGGGCCGCCTTTGCTCGAGCCGCCCACGCACTCGTGCGCTCGAGGGCGAGGCGGATCACCTCGGGCGGCGACGGCAGCGGCGGGCACACATCGAGCACCATCTGGATGTCCGCGCCGAGCAGCTCCTGCGTGTGGATCGCCACTTCCGGCGTGAACCGGTGCTTCGAACCGTCGTACGTGCTCTTGAACGTCACGCCGTCGTCGTCCACCTTCGGGTCGAGCGAGAACACCTGGAATCCACCGCTGTCGGTGAGCGTCAGCCCCTTCCAACCGGCGAACGTGCCGAGGCCGCCGAGCGAGGCAACCGTCTCGGCTCCCGGACGAAGCATGAGGTGATACGTGTTGCCGAGCACGATCTGGGCGCCGAGGCGCTCGTAGTCGGCGGCGCTCAGGTACTTGATCGCTCCTCGGGTGCCCACCGGCATGAAGCACGGCGTGGTGTACGAGCCACGGGCGGTGTGTGCCGTGGTCGCGCGCGCCGCGCCGTCGAGGTGGTCGATCGTCACGGAAACAGGGTGCATGGGCTCGGCTCGGGTCTCGGGTCAGGTCAGATGGCGGTTGAGCAGCATTGCATCGCCGAAGCTGAACAGGCGATAGCGCTCCGCCACGGCAGTCTCGTACAGGCGTTTCCATCGATCGCCCACGAACGCGTCGATCATCATCAGCAGCGTCGTGTGCGGCATGTGGAAGTTGGTCATCATCAGATCCACCAGCTGCCACTCGTATGGCCGGTGGATGAACAGCCGGCTGCGGCCCTCGAGCACACCGGTGGTCGCCGCTGTCTCCAGGGCACGCACGCTGGTGGTGCCGACGGCGATCACGCGGGTGGCTTCACGGCACCGCTCGAGGACGTCGACCGGCACTCGGTAGCGCTCGCTGTGGATCTGGTGGTGGCGCGGGTCGGGTTCGCTGACGGGCTTGAAGGTGTCGAGACCCACCACCAGTTCCACCCGTGCGGTCGGCACACCCATCGCCTCGATGCGCGCGAGCAGCTCCGGTGTGAAGTGCAGACCGGCCGTCGGCGCGGCGGCAGAGGCGGGTTCGGCGGCGTACACCGTCTGGTACCGGTCCTGGCGTTCCAATCGGGTGGTGATGTACGGCGGCAGCGGCATCTCACCGAAGCGCGCCAGGATGCCGAGCGGATCGCCCTCCCCCAGGATCGTCACCTCGCTGGTATCGCCGGCCGCCATCCGTGGACCGACGTCCACCAACTCGACACCCGAGGCGGTGAACAGTCGCTCCCCCGGCTTGAGCTTGCGGGCAGGGCGGATCATCGCTTCCCAATGACGGCGGTCGGCATCGAGCGGCTCGAGCAGCAGCACCTCGGCCGCTCCCCCGGTTTCGCGTTGCACCCGCAACCGGGCAGGGATCACCTTCGAATCGTTGACGACGAGCAGATCGCCCTCGCGGATCTCGTCGGGGAGGTCATGCACACATCGGTGCTCGGGTGCCGCAGCGCCCCGATCGACCAGCAGCCGCGCTGCGTCGCGCGGCTCCACCGGGGTCTGTGCGATCAGCTCCTCGGGCACGTCGTAGGAGAAGTCGTGCAGTCGCATGGTCGTCTCAGGCTACGGTCCGTCGCCCGGGCATCGAGTCAGTCGTCGGACGATGCCAGTTGGATGCCGGGTCGATGCCGGGGGTGGATGCCGGGTGGATGGCGGGTGGATGCATCGGCTTCGTGCGGATCGCGCGAGTGAGGTGTGCGACGATGCCGTCATGCGTACTGAACAGGTTGCGTGCGGCGACTCGGGGTCGGCAGGGTCGATGTCGCTCTTCGTCTGGGATCCTCCGACCGGCCGGCGTTCGGTCGGCTCGGTGCTGCTGATCCAGGAGATCTTCGGCGTGGGTCCCTACATCACCGCAGTCGCCGAGCGCCTCGCAGCAGCCGGCTACGTGGTTGGTGCTCCCGACGTGTTCTGGCGGTTCGCTCCGAACTGGACGAGCGATCACACCGAGGCCGGCCTCGGCGCCTCGATCGAAAAGGTGGGCCAACTCGACTTCCCGCAGGCGGTCGCCGACTGCACCGCTGCCCTCGGCGTGCTCGCCGGAATCGCAGGCGGAGCCAAGACACCGGCGGTGATGGGCTTCTGCCTGGGTGGCACGCTGGCATGGGCGGTTGCCGCTGCCGGTGAGCCCTCGTGCTGCGTGAGCTACTACGGATCGGGAGTGCCGAGCATGCTCGGCATGATCGACCAGGTCACCTGCCCGACGTTGTTCCACTTCGGCAACGCCGACGCGTACATCCCCAACGATGGCGTCGACGCCGTGGGCACCGCGATCGCCGGGCGCAACGGCTTCTTCCTGAACGTCGAAGATGCCGGTCATGCGTTCGACAACCACGAGAGCGAGATGTTCTGGAACGAACCCGCGGCCAAGAGCGCCTGGGCCAAGACGATGAGCTTCCTCACCGAACACGCCTGACCGGCAAAGCCGTTCAGGCGTCACTTCCTTCTGGCATCACCACACCCGTCTCGCGACGAACACCCACTGACGAATCGGTCTGGGGCGGAGCCCCAGCATCCGGGGTCCACGGGGCGGAGCCCCGTGTGTGTCAGTCGAACAGGCTGGGCAGACCGCCGCGGTCGGCCGGAAGTGCGAGCCCGAGGTGAGCCCACGCAGCAGGCATCGCCACACGACCGCGAGGTGTGCGTGCGATCATGCCCTGCTGGATGAGGAACGGCTCGTACATGTCCTCGACCGTCTCGGGCTGCTCCCCGACGCCGATCGCGACCGTGCTGAGGCCCACGGGACCACCATTGAACTGCACGCAGATCGCATTGAGGATCGCCCGGTCGACCTTGTCGAGACCGAGCTCGTCGACACCGAACAGCTTCAAGCCCTTCTTCGCCGTGGCCTCGCTGATCGTGCCGTCACCTCGCACCTCGGCATAGTCACGGACGCGACGCAGGAGGCGGTTGGCGATGCGTGGCGTGCCTCGCGAACGGCGAGCGATCTCCCACGCGCCTTCGGTCTCGATGTCGACGCGCAGAATGCCTGCTGCACGCAGCACGATCGCCTCGAGCTCGTCGTCGGTGTAGTAGTCGAGGCGGGCCACGAGACCGAAGCGATCACGCAACGGCCCGGTGATCATGCCCGTGCGCGTGGTGGCGCCGATGAGCGTGAACGGCGGCAGTGTGAGGCGGATGCTCGACGCTGCCGGGCCCTTGCCGACGACGATGTCGAGCTGGAAGTCCTCCATCGCCGGGTACAGGATCTCCTCGACCGCGCGAGACAGCCGGTGGATCTCGTCGATGAAGAGCACGTCGCCCTCTTCGAGCTTGGTGAGGATCGCGGCGAGATCGCCCGCACGCTCCAACGCCGGACCCGAGGTGATGAGGAGATGCACGCCCATCTCGGCAGCGACGATGCCTGCCATCGACGTCTTGCCCAGACCCGGCGGACCGGCGAGCAGGATGTGGTCGGCCGGTTGGCCGCGTTTCTTCGCTGCCTCGAGCACGATCGCGAGGTGCTCTTTCAGCTCGCGCTGGCCGACGAACTCCGACAGCCGCTTCGGGCGCAGGCCGACGTCGTCGACCTGGTCGGCATCGTCGATCGGGCGCGGATCCACCGGACGTGTGGCCAACGGGTCGATGAACTCCTCACGCACGCTTGGCCCCCAACAGCTTCAAGGCGTCACGGAGCAAGGTGGACGCATCGCTGGTGGCACTGGTGGCACTGGTGGCACTGGTGGCACTGGTGGAGGGCAGCTCGCGCAACACGTCACGCACCTCGTCCGGACCATATCCGAGACCGGCGAGCGCCTCGCGCACGTCACTCACGACGCTCGTCGCACCGCCGCTGCCGCCCACACCTGCTCCCACCGGGTCGAGCATCGGCAGGCTCATCCGGTTGCGCAGCTCGATCAGCAGGCGCTCGGCGGTCTTCTTGCCGACCCCTGGCACCAACGTGAGCGCGCTCTGGTCGTTCGTGGCGACGATGTCGACGAGCGCCGACGGGGCATGGGTGCCGAGGATGGCCATCGCCAGGGCGGGGCCGATGCCGTGGGTGCCGATGAGGATCTCGAACGTGGCCCGCTCGTCACGCAGGCGGAACCCGTAGAGCGTCTGGGCGTCTTCGCGGATGTGGTGATGGATGTACAAGAACGCCGGCGACGACGGCTCGAGTTCGGCCAGGGTGCGTGGCGTGACCGCGACGACGTACCCGACGCCACTCACTTCCACCAGTACCGAGCTGTCGCCGGATCGCTCCAGCACCGTGCCCCTCAGGGATCCGATCATCGTGGTCTCCTACCGTTCCATGCCAGCGGCAGCCCGGGCCTGCCGCTCCTTCACTGCCGTCATCTGCGCCGCCACCTGCGCCGCCATTGGCGCCATCGCCAGGTGGCACAGCGCCAATGCCGCGGCGTCGGCGGCGTCTGGCGGCTCGGGCACCACGGTGAGACCGAGCCGGGCCTGCACCATCTTCTGCACCTGTGCCTTGTCGGCCCCACCCCATCCGGCGACTGCGTTCTTCACCTGGTTCGGCGTGTACTGCACCACGTCGCAGCCAGCTGCCGCGGCCTCGGCGAGTGCGAGCCCGCTGGCCTGGCCGACGCTCATCGCCGTGCGCACGTTCACCTGGAAGAAGACCTGCTCGACCGCGACGGCGTGGGGTGCGAACTCGGCGATCAGCGCCGCCAGCTCACCTTTCAGTTCGGCCAGACGTTGCGGCAACGGCGAACTGGGCGGGGTGCGCAGCACGCCCATCGACAGCGCTCGCACCGTGTGCGATCCATGCGCCTCGATCACCGCATAGCCACAGCGTGTGAGCCCGGGATCGATGCCCAGCACGCGGATCGTCGCAGTACCGAACCAGTCACCGACCGACCAGTCACCGACCGACCGGTCCGATCACATCGAGCGCAGCTTGGGCGAACACGCGTACGACTCTAGCAGCGCGCTGCATCGGCGCGGGGTATCTCAGGAGAGCTTCTGGAGCACCTCGACCAGTTCGCTCACCGGTCGATACGTGAGACCGGCAATGGCGCGATGCGCATAGCGCACGATGCCGGAGGCGTCGATGATGAAAACACTGCGCCGGGGGAAGCCGATCGGGCCGAGCGTGCCGTACAGGCCTGCGACCTTCTTGTCGGTGTCGGCCAACAACGGGAACTTGAACCCGTGCTTGCCCGAGAACTTCTCGTGGCTGTCGAGTCCCTGAGCCGAGATGCCGAGCACCTGGGCGTCGAGGGCTTCGAATTGGGCGAGGTCGTCGTTGTAGCTGTTGAGTTGCTTCGTGCACACCGGTGTGTCGTCGCCCGGGTAGAAGACGAGCACCACCGGTCGACCGACGAAGTCCTTCAGCGCGACATCGGAGCCGCCGGTGCTGGGCAGGGAGAAATCGGGCGCCTGGTCGCCGACACCGATGCTCATCAGCCGACCGCTTCCATGAGCTCTTCGCTGATGTCGAAGTTGCCGTAGACGTCTTGCACGTCGTCATTGTCCTCGAGCGCATCAACGATGCGGAGGATCTTCCTGGCGTCGTCGAGATCGCTCACCTCGATCACCGTCGACGACACCATCGTCGACTCTGCCGACACCACGGTGACACCGGCTGCTTCGAGCGCGTCGCGCACGTCATACACCTCCGACGGCGGGCAGGTGATGCGGAAGCCTTCGCCGTCGGCCGCAACGTCCTCGGCACCCGCTTCGAGTGCGGCGATCATCACGTCGTCCTCACCACCGGTTGCCAGGATCACACCCTTGCGGCTGAACTGCCAGCCGACCGCCCCCGGCTCGGCCAACGATCCGCCGAGCTTGGAGAAGATGTTGCGGACGTCGGCACTGCTGCGGTTGCGGTTGTCGGTGAGCACGTCGACCAACAGCCCGACGCCACCAGGGGCGTAACCCTCGTAGGTGATGTTCTCGTAGGTGCCACCATCGTTCTGACCCGTGCCGCGTTTGATGGCTCGGTCGATCAGGTCGTTGTTCATCGATGCCGCCTTCGCCTTCAGCACCTGGGTGCGAAGCGTGGCGTTGGTCGACGGATCACCGCCGCCGTCGCGGGCAGCAACCTCGAGCTGGCGGGCGAGCTTGGCGAAGATCTTGGCGCGCTTGGCGTCGGCGGCACCCTTCTTGTGCTTGATCGTTGCCCATTTGGAATGACCGGACATCTCTGTCTCCGAGTGTGAGCTGAGCGGGTTGTGCTCAGGCGGCGGTAGCCGCGGAAGTATGGACCATGTCGAGGAACATCGCGTGCAGGCGACGATCGCGGGTGAGCTCGGGATGGAAAGAGGCGACGAGCGCTGAGCCCTGGCGGGCGAGCACGGGCACCCCGTCGAGGCTGGCGAGCACCTCGACCGCGTCGCCGGCGTGTTCCACCTTCGGTGCCCGGATGAACACCATGTGGAACGCCTCGCCAAGACCTTCGACGACGACATCGGCTTCGAAGCTGTCGACCTGGCGGCCGTACCCGTTGCGTCGGACCGAGAGATCGATGACACCGAAGCTGCGCTGGTCGGGTCTCCCGTCGAGCACGTCGACAGCCAGCAGGATCATCCCTGCGCACGTTCCGAACACAGGCATGCCCTCGGCGAGACGCGCTCCGAGCGGATCGAAGAGTCCCGCAGTCTGCAGCAGGCGAGACATGGTGGTGCTCTCACCGCCGGGCATCACCAATGCGTCGACTCCGGCTGAGATCGGCCGGCGTGCGCACCTGACGTGTCAGCGCACCGAGTTCGTCGAGCGCACGCTGGTGCGCTTCGAACGCGCCCTGGAGGGCGAGCACCCCGATCACGGGCCGGGCCTCGCCCGAGGAACGACCGGACGAGCCGTCAGACGAGCTGGAGCGCGGCGAAGCAGACACGTGATCGTCCACCTGGGGGCCGCTCCGCTGCCGAGCTCGTCACAGCAGACTCACCAACCGCGTTCTGCGTACCGCTGGTTGATCTCGTCCATGCCGATGCCGGTCATCGGCGCGCCGAGGTTGCGGCTGACCTTGGCGAGGATGTGCGGATCCCGGAAGTGCGTCGTGGCCTCGACGATCGCCTTGGCGCGAGGCATCGGGTCATCGCTCTTGAAGATGCCCGAGCCGACGAACACGGCCTGCGCGCCCAACTGCATCGCGAGGGCCGCGTCGGCCGGGGTCGCAATGCCACCCGCGCAGAACAGCGGCACGGGGAGCCAGCCGGTCTCGGCGATCTCCTGGACGAGCGGCAGCGGGGCTTGCAGCTGCTTGGCCCACTGGAACAGCTCGGCCGAGTCGGCTTGGGTGATCTTGCGCATGTCGCCGATGATGCTGCGCAGGTGACGAACGGCCTCGACGATGTTGCCCGTACCGGCCTCACCCTTCGATCGGATCATGCACGCGCCCTCGCTGATCCGACGCAGCGCCTCACCGAGGTTGGTCGCGCCGCACACGAACGGGACCGTGAACGCGAACTTGTCGATGTGATGCGTCTCGTCGGCGGGGGTGAGCACCTCACTCTCGTCGATGTAGTCGACGCCCAGCGCCTCGAGGATCTGCGCCTCGACGAAGTGTCCGATGCGCACCTTGGCCATCACGGGAATGGTGACAGCAGCCTTGATGCCATCGATCATCTCCGGGTCGCTCATCCGGGCCACACCACCGTCACGACGGATGTCGGCAGGCACGCGCTCGAGCGCCATGACGGCGCAGGCACCGGAGTCCTCGGCGATCTTCGCCTGCTCCGCGTTGACGACGTCCATGATCACGCCGCCCTTCATCATCTCGGCCAGGCCACGCTTGACGCGGTAGGTGCCCTTCGATCCGGCGGGTGAGGAATCGGACGAGTTCGAACTCATCCGATCATCGTATCCGGGCAGCCAAGGGCGACCCACAGCCGATTCACCCGCTTCGTGGTGGCACCGGTAACAGCCGGTTTCCGGCTCCGCTCGGAGCCGTCGGTCAAGAGATCGGCGTGGTCTTGCCCGAGCGGGGTAGTTCCACCCAGGTGCGCCCCGGCGTGAGGGCGATGACGGAGCCGTTTTCGTCGGTCAGGGTGAACGGGCTGACCGAGTCGGCGCGGGTCCAGGTGCCCGTGATCAGCACGCCGCCCGTGAACACGTAGGCGATGCCGGTACCGATGGTCTGGGCTTCCGGACTCCGCGAATCGGCAGGGCTGGGCCGGTAGTCGACCTCGAGCACCACCACATTGACGGCGTTGACCTGACCGAAGTCGGTGTCGTGCGGCTTGCCGTCCTGCTCACGCAGATACATCGCCGACTTGCGATCCCACGTCCACCGGACCTTCACCCCATCCATCGTCAGGTCGACGCCCTTGGACGTCTCGCCGTTGAATGCCTCGTCGGGTTCCCGGTAGGTGAACTGCGGCGGGGGCGGCGGGTTGAAGATCGGCGTGAACGCCTCGTAGAGCTGCACAGCATCGCCGTACAACGTGTGCTCCGAGTCCTCGTTGCCCCGCTTGGCCCGGAACATGCCCACGTTGCGGGTGGTGGTGGGGCTGAGGCTGATCAGCTCGCTGTCGTTGATCGCCCGGGTGACGTTCTGGTTGCCGCCGCTCCACACGAACAACGGCTGGATGTACGACTCGAGCAGGTCGACGTCCTGGGTGCGCCCCGAACGGATCGGCCCCACCTTGGCGGGTGCATTCGTCTGGAACACGGCGGCGAACCTGGTGAGCTTCTCGACGTTCTCCTCGAACACGATGTCCGCGCCGTTCAGCCCGAACTGCGGGCGCGACTCCGGGTGGTTGTCGACCTTGAAGACCATCGCAGGTCGGGCAGCGACCACATCGTCCTCGACTGCCAATCCGGTGAGCGGCATGACGGGACCGGGCTCGTCGCGCACCGTGGTGGTGGGCTCGCCCTCGGTCGTGGCCGGCGACTGTGCGGTCGTGGTCGTCGCGGCCTCGGTGGTCTCCGGCGCCGGAGCCGCCGAGGTGGTGGAGGTGGCGGGGGAAGCATCATCGCCGCCGCCGCAGGCGGCGACGACCAAGCCGGCGAGCGCGATGCCGGCGATGAAGCGGGGCCAGCGCCTGGTGCGAACGGACGGGGTGCGGTGCGATGGGGTCACAGTTCCCTCAGCAGGGCGATGCGCTCTTCGAGCGGGGGGTGGGTGTCGAACATGCGATGGATCCCGCCGAGCTTGCCCTTGTCGCCGACGCCGGACATCGGCTGCTCGATCCACATGTGTGCGGTCGCCGTGGACGCCGAATGCGTGACGGTGGTGTCGTCACGCAGCTTCTCGAGCGCCGAGATGAGGCCCGGCGGGTACCGGGTCATCTGGCAGGCGCTCACGTCGGCGAGGGTCTCGCGTTGGCGACTGATCGTTGCCTGCATGGCCTTGGCGAGGATCGGCGCGAAGATCAGCAGGATGAACCCGAGATATGCCAGCGGGTTGTTGCCGTCCTGGCGGTCTCCGTCGCGCGAAACGCGGCCACCGTTCCACCACATCAGGCGGATCGCGGTGTCGGTGAGGATCGCGATCGCACCGACGAGGGTGACGGCCAGGGTGCTGACGAGGATGTCGTAGTTGCGGATGTGCGACAGCTCGTGGGCGAGCACGCCTTCGAGCTCCACCCGGTTCAGCTTCTCCAACAGTCCCGTGGTGACGGCGATCGCGGCGTGACGCGGGTTTCGGCCCGTGGCGAACGCATTCGGGGCCGGGTCGTCGACGATGTAGATCCTGGGCTTGGGCAAGCCACTTGCGATGCACAGGCCCTCGACGAGGTTGTGCAGCCGCTGGTACTGCTCGGCATCGGCAGGGTGGGCCCGACTGACCGCGAGCGCGATGGCATCGGCCTTCCAGTACGACCCGAAAGCGATTGCGGCAGAGATGACGAGGGCGATGATCGTGCCCCACAGGCCGTAGCCCGTGAGGGCACCGATGGCGGCGCCGACGAGTGCGAGGAAGGCGACGAAGCCGGCGACGAGCAGAACGCTGCGCCGCCGATTCGCACGGATGAGTTCGAACATGACGGACGACAGGGTAACGGCGAGGGCCGCGAGTGCACCGGCACTCCCCCGCTGAGGGGATCGAACTCCCTGGTCGCAGCGCTCCCCGCTGCGCTCAGAACCCGATCTTGGGGACTTCCCGTGACCCTTCGTCGGCCTCGAAGTACTCGCGCTTGTCGAACTTCAACAGGTTGGCGAAGATGACGGTCGGGAACGCCTGGAGCTTGTTGTTGTAGTTGAGCACCGTGTCGTTGTAGAACTGCCGCGCGTAGGCGACGCGACCCTCGGTCGCGCTCAGCTCCTCTTGGAGGGCCAGGAAGTTCTGGTTCGCCTTCAGGTCGGGGTAAGCCTCTGACAGGGCGAACAACTGACGCAGGGCACCCGTCATCTGGTTGTCGGCGGCGGCCTGGGCGTGCGGGTCGGAACTCGCGGTCATGGCCGCGTTGCGGGCCTGGATCACGGCGTCGAGGGTTTCCTTCTCGTGGGCCGCGTAGGCCTTGACCGTCTCGACCAGGTTGGGGATCAGATCGATGCGGCGCTTGAGCTGCACATCGATCTGCGACCAGGAGTTCTCCACCTGGTTGCGGCTGCGGATGAGGCCGTTGTACGTGAGGATGGCAACGATCACGAGCAACACGATGATGCCGAGGATGACCCAGGTCATGTCGATCTTCCTTCTCTTTGGAGTTGCGCCACGGTTGGGGACATCGGCTCAGGGCCGACCGAGGGCTCGGGCAAGCATACGAGAGACTCGACGCCGCTCTTGCGATTCGGCCAGCATCCGTCGCCGCTCGATGCGGTCGGCCGCGATGCGGTGGTAGTGCGCGGCGTAGATCTCGGCGAGACGGCGCATCGAGAAGTCGTCGGCGCGTCGCCCGCCCGCGGCCACCAGCGTGGCGCGCAGGTGAGGGTCGTAGAGCACCCGCTTCAATCCGGCGGCGAGCGCATCGGTGTCGCCTGGTTCGACGAGGACCGCGTCGACGCCGTCGGTGGCGACGTTGCGGTACCCGTCGAGTCCGCTGGCCACGATCGCAGTATCGGCCGCCATCGCCTCCACCAGCACCACACCGAACGACTCACCGTGCAACGAGGGGGCACAGAACACCGTGGCGCCCTTGAGTCGAGCGATCTTGTCGGCGTCGGTCACCCGCCCGAGCCACTCGACCCGGGTGTCGTCCGCGTACTCCTCCTGCAGGCGAGCGGTGTCGGGCCCGGTGCCTGCCACCCAGAGCCGAAGGTCGTCGGGTAACTGCTGCATCGCTGCCAACAGCACGTCGAGGCCCTTGCGCTCCTCGTGCCTGCCCAGGAAGAAGATGGTCGGCCGATCGCTCGGGGACGCGGTCGTCGTCGTGAACGCGTCGAGCTCGACACCGTTGAAGAGGATCTCGTACTCCCCTCCGATGTACCGCTTGACCAGCTCTTCGGCGTCCTTCGACACCGCCACTCGATGCGCCAGACGGTGGCTCGCGGCCAGCACGGGGCGGCGTAGGTACTTGTACGCAGCGCTCTCACCCGCGGAGTGGAAGGTGGCGATGATCGGCGCAGTGTGCAGCAGCGTCGCCGTCTGCGTCGGCCCGGGGATGAACGGCTCGTGGAGGTGGAGGACGTCGAACTCCTCCTCGGTGAGCGCGCGGATGGTGCGGAGCTGGCACGCCGGGTCCGGCGCCAGGGGCGCGATCGAGCCGTTGACCGAGGTGGGCAGGCTGTTGCCGAGCGGGGTGACGAACGGAGCCGGCGGCGGGCCGTCGCACGGTGCCAGCACCCGCACCTCGATGCCCATCCGACGCAGCTCGCGGCTGAGCCCCATCACCTGGGCTTGCACCCCTCCGGGCACCGAGAGGCTGTACGGGCACACCATTCCGACGCGGAGCAGCCGTGTCGACGTCATGACGTCGCCGGCCGGTGTCCCCATCGGGCC
This sequence comes from uncultured Acidimicrobiaceae bacterium, assembly GCA_963791635.1. GTDB lineage: Bacteria > Actinomycetota > Acidimicrobiia > Acidimicrobiales > Ilumatobacteraceae > VFMC01. Next base: position 721,490 of record CAWBTC010000005.1, on the reverse strand, counting down.
ACGGTATCTCGCCGAGTACGGTGCCCGCTCATGACTCGCCTTCCCGCGCTCAGCATCATCGGCACCCCCACCAAGCGCAACGCCCTGTTGGAGGTGGCCGCCGAGGCCGACCGACGCGGATTCGCCGGTCTGGCCAGCCCCGGGATCAACGGCAACCTGGCGCTGTGCGGGTCGCTCGCCCACGTGACCCACACGATCCCGTTCTGGACGAGCATCCAGCCGATCTACCACTCTCACTTCGGTGAGGTCGCCATCACTGCCGGCCACATCGCCGAAGTGAGCAATGGCCGGTTCCGGCTGGGCCTCGGCGTCAGTCACGCCCCGGCGATGGACCGCCTCGGCATCGACACAGGCAAGCCGATCGGCGACATGCGCAACTACGTCGCCGGCATCCGCTCGGCAGAACGCGCGTCGGGGGCGCTGCCACCGATCCTGCTCGCCGCGCTGCGCAACAAGATGCTCGACCTCGCACTCGAGGTGGCTGACGGTGCGATCTGGGCGAACGCCTCGCTGTCGTACATGCCCACCCAGGTGGCGCGGGTGCCCGAGGAGCGTCGGCCGGCGTTCTCGCTGGCGAACATGGTGCCCACGGTGATCGATGCCGACCGTGATGCCGCGGCGCGATCCACCGACGCACCCTCGGCGGATACATCGCGCTCCCCAACTACCGGAACTATTGGAAGCAGGCGGGCTACGAGGAGGAGATGGTGGCGATCGAGGCCGCCCTCGCCGCCGGCAACCGCGATGCGCTGCCCGGGCTGATGACCGATCGGTGGCTCGACGACTGCACCATCTCCGGATCGGCCACCGAGGTCCGCGATCAGCTGGAGGCCTGGTTCGACACCGGCGTGCTGCCGATCGCCGTGATGTCGAGCACCAGCGGCGGCCAACTCCACGCAATCGGTCAGCTCTTCGAACTGTTCGGCTGACGGTCGACGCCTGTCAGCCGAACGTCAGCCGAAACTCGGCGACGGTCAGTTGCTGTCGGCCTCGGGCCAGGGGTCGCCGGGCAGTGGGCGGAGGAAGCATCGCTCGGGCGGGGTGCTGATGCCCTTCCAGGCATACGGGTCGTAACCGATCGGCACCACCGCTCGGTTGTCGAGGGTCGGCAACGACAGACCCGGCACGCTCGCGGCGACACTCCACGGCAGCAGCGACCAGGCGTTGAGGTAGTGGTTCACCAGCGCGCGACGGAACCCATCGGTGCGGTTCTTCAGCGACCGGTGCAACAGGTAGCCGTTGAAGAACACCACCGAGCCTGCCGGAACCTCCACGGCAACGCCGTCGGTCTCGTCGAAGCCGTTGGCCTGTTCGGACGAGTCGTACTCGTCAGGTCGGCCGTGATCGGCGGTCGGGTACAGGTACCCGTTGCGATGAGAACCTGGCACCACCCACAGACAGCCGTTCGCCACCGTCGCGTCGTCGATCGCGATCCACGCCCCGACGAGCGAGCGGTCACGTGTCGGGATGTACCGCTCGTCTTGGTGCCACGCCTGGCCGGGCATCCCCGGGCCCTTCACGAACAGCATCGACTGGCAGCACTTGATCGAGCCGTCCCAGTCCGGCAGATGAGCACCAGCGATCTCGCTCACGACCTCTGTCACGCCGGGGTGGCGCACCATCTCCATCGCAACCGGGCTGACCCAGTGCGGGAAGTGGACGGCGAGCACGTGATGCGTGGCCTCCTCGTCGTCAGCGCCGTCGGGGAGCGATGGAGGGTTCACCACCGGATAGTCGCCCCGGGCGAAGCGGGCCGTGTCGGCGATCACCGCTGCACGCTCCTCAGCGCTCACCAGATCGTGCACCACCAGATAGCCCTGTTCGACGAACTGTGCTCCCAGTGGCGTTTCGCTCATCCGTTCAGATTGGCACGGTCACCGGATCGACTCCAGCACGAGCGACACACCACTCCCACAGAGCTCTCCTCCGTGCGGCCGTGTCGCTGCGTCGGGTGGTGGGCAGACGGTGAATGCTCCGACGGCGTCGATCGAGCCAGAAGCAGCCGGTTTCGGCCAGTGGCTCACCCTCGTCGGCGGCCAGCCACACCAGGGTGTCGGCGCCCTGTTCAGGAGTGCGCAGCAGTGGACCGACGACGTTGCGGAACACCGGCAGCGATGCCGCCACACCGGGCGTGTCGGCCCACCCCGGATGCATTGCCTGGAACACGATGCCACTCGCTGCGAACCGGTCGGCCCACATCTCGTTGAGGGTCACCTGCGCACGCTTGGCACGTGCGTACTGCTCGGCGCCCTTGTAGTCGGCGTCGGTCATCTCGAGCCGCTCGACTTCGAGGTTGGATGCGTACATCCCACCCGACGACATCGTGATCACCCGAGCCGGTACGGCGGCGCGCAAGGCGGGGAGCAGCAGCGCCGTCAGGAGGAACGGACCGACCACTTGACTCGCAACCGTGAGCTCGATGCCATCGGGACTGGTGTGCCGCTCGTTGCTGAGCGCACCGGCGTTGTGCACGAGCACGTCGATCGACGAGTGATGGGCGAGCAGCCGGGCAGCCATCGATCGAACGGCGGCAAGATCACCCATGTCGGCCACCTCGTGACCGACGGTCGCGCCCACCGCGGTCGACAGCTCGGCTGCGACGGCCGCTGTCTTCTTCGCATCGCGCCCGGTGATCACCACCGTCGCACCGAGCTCGGCAAGCGCTCGCGCCGCCACTCGGCCGAGACCGGATGTGGCGCCGGTGACCACGACCGTACGACCGGTCAGCGATCCCGCGGCTGGCGCGGTCCAGCCATCGATGCGTGAACGGATGTCGTGACCGATGCGGGTGAAGCTGGTCACCACGGGCACTTCGATCGCGATGTCGATGGTCTTCCTCAGCCGGGCGCCGATGCTCATCATCGGTCCAGTCTCGCCGGACGGCCACTGTTCGTCGCCACGAGGCGATGTCACATCTGCCACTCCACGCACCGCCGGCCGGCTCACACTACGTGTGGCGCGCCTGGCGGATACGGCCGAGCTCAGCCGCAGATGGTCTTCGCGATGTGCACCCAGAAATCCGCAGCGAGGCCGAGGGACTCGACGTCGATGCGCTCGTCGTTGCCGTGGAATCGCGTCCCGAACGACTCGAGGGTCACCGATGGCGAGAACAGCCCGGTGCCGTACGCAACCGAGCCCCGGTCGCGGAAGAAGCGGGCATCGGTGCCGCCGACGATCAGGCCGGGAAGCAGATCGGCCCCCGGGTACGCGACCTGCGTCGCCGCGGAGATCGCGTCCCAGAGGTCGTTGCCGCGCGGCGACTCGGTCGGATCACTCGTCTGGAGCCGGCCGATCTCGACGTGGTGTGCGAGCTCACCGAGCGCCTCGTGCAGATGGGCGTCGACGTCCTCCTGCGTGGTGCCGGGTACGGTGCGGATGTCGACCTCCAGCTCCACGAGGTCGGGGATGATGTTCGTCTTCTGCCCGCCGTGCACCACGTTCGGCGAGAACGTCGTGTGCGTGTGCGCATGACACCTCCGAGCGAGTGCCGGCGGCAACGACTCGATCGTCGCCCAGATCCGGGCCGGGTCGACGAGCCCCGCCTTCACATCGTCGGGCAATGGCATCGCCGCCACCTGAGCGGTCCACATGTCGGTGATGTGCGCCTGAGGCCGGTACTGCGACAGCCGACGGACGATCTCGGCCGCCTTCACCAGCGCGTTGTCCGCGCCGAACGGCATCGAGCCGTGCGCGGGCGTGCCGCGCACGCGCAGCGTCCGCCAGGCGAGGCCCTTCTCCCCCGTGTTGACCACCACCCGACGCACGTCGTCGGCGCCGACTGTCGACCAGCCGCCGAGCTCGGTGAGCACGTAGTCGCTGCGCACCGCATCCCAGTTCTCGTTGCACATCCACTCGGCACCCCACGTGCCACCAGCCTCCTCGTCGGCGACACCGAAGTACACCAGCGTGCCCTTCGGCTTCCATCCACTGCGTGCGAGATGACGGAACGCGACCGCCATCGACGCGGTGACGTTCAGCATGTCGATCGCGCCACGACCCCACACCTCGCCGTCGATCAGCTCGCCGCCGAAGGGATCACGCGACCAGCCGGCCGGGTTCACGGGCACCACGTCGGTGTGGCCCATCAGGCACAGCGTCGGGGCGTTCGGATCGGTGCCCTCGATGCGGGCAACCACCGAGCCGCGACCGGGCAGTGCCTCGAAGTGCTCGATCCCGGCACCTGTCCCCTCGAGGTACCCGCCGAGCAGCTCGGCGTTGCGGGTCTCGTGACCGCTCTCGGGGGTGCCGTCGTTGACGCACTCGTTGCGGATGAGCGCCTGCAACAGCTCCACCGTCGCCGCGGTCATGTCATCGCTTCCCGGTGCGGTCATGAGTCCATCTCAGCACATCGCGTCACACGACGTGTGCGGCGCGCCTGGCGACCAGCACGGCGAAGGCGCTGGGTCGCCTGCGACGATGCAGTCTCGCCGACCAGGGTCGCCAGGCCCAGCGCCAGCCGTACCAGGTGCGGTGCCGATGCCAGAGAACATCGAGGTCGCGCTCGAGCCCTGCCAGCATCGCCGGTGTGAGGTACTCGATCGACGCGACGGAGTCGGACCTGGTGCCGAAGCGCTGTTCGAACTCAGCGTGCCGTTCGGCCACCATCGCCCGCCCCGCCGCCGCGGACGCGTAGATGGGTGTCTCCATCACGACGATCCGTCCATCGGGCCGCAGCACTCGCAGTGCCTCGCACAGGGTGCGGACGTAGTCGGTCGAGTAGTGCAACGATGCGTTGAACACGACCAGGTCGGCACTGCCGTCGGCGAACGGCAACGCGTCCATCTCCGCCTGGTAGCGCGGAAGATCGCGTTCGAAGTGCCTGGCCGCGCCGAGGCCGTCCTCGTCATCGACGGTGAGGTCGATCGCGTGCGGTTCATGGCCGAGCTCTGCGAGCCGGTTCGACAGCCATCCCACGCCTGCACCGACGTCGAGCACGACCAGTGATCGATCACCGTTGTGTGATCGGTCGAACACCTCGTCGCGCGCCGTGGCCCACGTGCGCCTCCGGATGCGCCACTGCCACTCGATCGGCCCGCCGGGTGTGGGCTCGGGCAGGCGGCGGAAGTACTCGGGATCGACAGTCGCGCGACCTTCGGCCTTGCGGACGGAGGTGTAGTCGGCGAGGAATCGCTCGTAGTGCGTCGCACGCGTTCCCGGCAGCAGGCAATGGATGCCACCCACCGTCGGATAGTCCTCATCACACACGTCGCAGCGCGAGACACCGTCTCTCGCTCCCAGGGCACTGCGGCACGCCGGACAGACCAGTTCGATCATCGACGTACGAGCTCGAGCACGTAGTGGTCAGCGAGACGAACCACCGGCGGCCATGACTCGATGCGGCGTTCCCACCGATCGAGTCGGGCGAGCAGACGTGGATGCCGAGCCATCACCGGCTCGACGTACGACGGCGGCACCAGCGCCCCGAGCGCACGGCTACAACGAGTGTCGAACCACGGCGCGAATGCCCTCGCGGTGGTACCCACCGATGGGTACCGGATGGTGATGCCACGCCACTGCGTGCCGCGGCGGAGTCGGCGGACCGCCTTCGACGGCCGCCCGTGGAGCAGATACCAACCCCACTCCCACGGCACCACTGGTCCCATCACACACAGCACGACCACCCCTCCTGCGCGCACCGCGCAGGCAAGGCCCTCGGCCACCACCGAGAGGTCGTCGACGCAGTTGAGCCCGCCGAAGTTCGACAGCGCACCGTCGAAGCGGCCATGAGCGTCGGCGAAGGCACCGATGTCCTCGGCGCGGCACACATGTGCGTCGACGCCTCGTTTCGTGGCGACGTCCACCATCCCGGGCGCAGCATCCGTGGCCACCACGTGCACCCCCCGGGCGCCGAGCCACGCCGCGTCCACGCCGGTGCCGCAGTTGAGTTCGAGCACGCGGGCCCCGCTGGTGAAGGCCTCGGCGAGGCGGGCCCACACGGCAGAGCGCATCACCGCGCCGATCGAGGTGTCGGTGAAGGTGTCGTCGTAGGAACCGGCGAGTGCGCTGAACACATCCGATTCCAAAGTCAGACCTCGACCTCGTCGGCCGACGCCAGCAGGCCGAGACGGGCCGCCTCGGCCGCGGCACCCTTCGCGGCCGCGGCAACAGGATCGGTGGAGCGCAGGCGATGCTCGTCGACCGCGTTGAACAACCACTCGTCGGCGTACTTGTAGTAGCGACGCGAGTGCCGACCGAGGATCGTGTGGTCTCGATCGCTCACCTGGTTCCAATCGCCGTTGAGCACGATCTTGTGCTTCACCTTCTCGTAGAAGCCGGTGTTCTTGATCGGGTACGCGACGGTGGTGAAGAAGATGTCGGGATCGGCCAGCTTGACGTGCTCGACGGTCTCGGCGATGTCGTCATACTCCTCACCCTCGTAGCCCCACATCAGGAACATCCCCACCTCGATGCCGTACTGCTTGGCGAGCTTGGTGGCGAGCTGCACCTCGCCGACCTTCACACCGCGCTGCATCGCGTCGAGGATCCGCTGGCTCCCGCTCTCGGAACCGATCCAGATGCGGTAGCAGCCGAGGTCAGCGAGCGCCTTGGCCACCTCCTCCTTCTTCATCCGGTCGGCACGGGTGATCGTCTCGAACGGAACCTTCAGGCCGCGCCTGCCCATCTCCGCCTCGTACTCGAAGAGCCACTTGTGGCTGATCGTGAACACGTCGTCGGCGTACCAGACCTGTTCGGGTCCGTAGCGTTCGACGATGTGTTCCACCTCGGCAGCGCAGTCGATCGGATCGCGACGACGATGTGAGAAACCGAACACCGCGTGGCTGCACCAGTTGCACTTGTACGGGCAGCCGCGGGCGGTGATCAGGTTCACCGAGCCCATGCCGTGATGCGTGCGCCACACGTCGACGTAGGCAGCGATGTCGATCGCCTCGCGATCGGGCCACGGGATGCTGTCGATGTCGGCGATCTTGTCGCGACCTTCGTTGTGCACGATCCGGCCGTCCTCGTCGCGGAACACGGTGCCGGCCACGCCGTGCAGTCGATGCTTGCCCCTGTCGCGCAACACCGTGATCAGCTCCGCAGTCGTCGCTTCGCCCTCGCCCACCACCACCACATCGGCGCCGCGTTCGAGGTAGTCATCGGGGTAGTTGGCGCTCTCGGGTCCACCGAGCACCACCGTCCAGCCGTATCGGTGTGCCTCCTCGGCCACCCAGATCGCGTTCGTGCGCGTCATCAGGTTCGTGTAGATGCCCACCACCCCGCCAGGCGTCGCTGCCAGGCGCGCAGTCACCTCCGGACGGCACGAGAACGTGGTGTCGAACACCTCGACGTCGAAGCCGTCGCGCTTCAGATACGCGCTGAGGTACAGCAGCCCGAGCGGCGGATAGGGCTTCATGACCTCACGCTCCTTCGGGTCGTCCCACAAGAAGTACCCGTGCGTCAACAGGATGTCGGCCATCGTTCCCCCTCATGGATGCAGGCGAGCTCGCCCGCCAGCTGTTCGAGTGCGCTCGCCGCGTCATCGGGCGACGGTCCTCGATGCAACACGAACGTGGGCCGGGTGAGCAGATCGTCGACCCAGGCGGGGTCGAGATGATCGCGTTCGACCGGCAACGATGCTTCCCAGAAGCGTCGACGAGCCTCGTCGACGTCAACCGCACGGAGCTCGAGTGACGGATCGGGATCGAGCAGCACGACTGCGTCGATCGCGTGGGTGACGTGGCGGCGATCCGTGGGTGGCACGACCGGCAGCTTCCAGCCCTCGGCCGACGTGTGCGGCACGAGCTCGGCACCACCGAGCTCGGGGAACCGGGCGGCGGCGGCCTCGGTGAGCATCATCCGCCACGGGTAGCCGGCCACCTCGTTCACGGGCCGTCCCGCCGGGGCGTACAGCCAGTCGTCGCTCGCCATCGCCATCCCACGACGCAGGCACGCGTACGTGATGGTGCTCTTTCCCGCACCCGATGGACCACGCAGCAGGAGTCCGATGCCTGCGTGCACCACGAGCGCACCATGGATCGCGTGCAACCGACCGTGGGCCACGTGCACCGACGTGAAGGCCGCCTCCGCGAAGAGACGCACCGCATCTGAGATGGTGACGAACGACTCGGCGAGGTCGAGCTCTGCGGTCGACATCGCATGGTCGACCGTCGCTGACGATGAGCCGCATCGCACGACCATGCCTCCGGGCAGGCGCTCGGCCGTCACGACGGGCCACCCAGGGTCGGCCGCCGTGTCGGTGTGCACGCTGAGACGAAGCTGCATCGCTCCACCGATCCCCAGCCTGTCGGGGTACGCGCCGAGCGTGCCGGCGATCGACTCGAGCGCGACGGCGTCGTCGCTGTCGACGACGAGTGAGCTCCCCATCGGCTGGAACGCCCGCCGCGACGCTGCTGCCATGGTTGGTGACTGTAGATGACCCGGCCAGATCGTGCCCGGGGAGTGACCTTGTGCCCTCCCCCGGCTGATGCATCGGCGCGACCATGACCGAGACGCGGGGTCACGCGCATGGATCGGACGACGAGGGACTGCACGACATGGACCGAATGAGCCCACTGGACGCCACGTTCCTGCACATCGAGGACGGCATCAACCACATGCACATCGCGTCCTGCGCGATCTTCGAGGGGCCGGCGCCGGCGTACGCAGACCTCGTGTCACTCTTCAGGGGCAAGCTGCCGCTGGTGCCCCGGTATCGCCAGAAGGTGCGATTCGTGCCGGGCGGTGTGGGGCGCCCGGTGTGGGTGGACGACCCTCACTTCCGGCTCGACTACCACATCCGCCACACGGCGCTCCCACCGCCCGGATCGCGAGACGACCTCCGCAACCTGATGGGCCGGCTCATGTCGCAGGAGCTCGACCGCCATCGCCCGCTCTGGGAAACCTGGATCGTCGAGGGTCTGGCCGACGGCACGTGGGCGCTGATCTCCAAGGTGCACCATTGCATGGTGGACGGCATCTCGGGCACCGATCTGATGGCGGTCGTGCTCGACTCGACCCGCGAGGGATCACCGCCGGTGGACGATCATTGGCGCCCAGCAGCAGAACCATCGGACGCCGATCTCGTCCGGAATGCACTCACCGAGACGGTCGCGAGCCCCGAGGAGGTCCTGCGATGGGGACGGTCGATGGTGACCACTCCGAAACGCCTCGTCGGTGAGATGGCCGGGATCGTGGAAGGCGCTCGCTCGCTTGGCCAGCAGTTGAAGCCGAACGTGCTGCTGCCGATCGAGGGCACCATCGGGCCGCATCGCCGTTGGGCGTCGGCGCACACCACGATCGACGAGGTGAAGCAGGTGCGCGCAGCGCACGGGGGCACGGTGAACGATGTCGTGCTGACCGCGATCACCTCCGGCTTCCGCGACCTGTTGCTCGCTCGTGGTGAGCAACTCGACGGCGTGGTGGTCCGTTCGCTGGTGCCTGTGTCGCTGCGCGCCAAGGACGATCACTCGCCCAGCAACCAGGTGTCGGCATTGATCGCCGAGCTCCCCGTTGGTATCGAAGACCCCATCGAGCGATTGCATTCGATCAGCACTCAGATGACCGGCCTGAAGGATTCCCATCAGGCGGCCGCGAGCAAGATGCTGTTCGACCTCGCCGACTTCGCACCACCGGCGCTGCTGTCGGTGGGGTTGCGCACCGCGGTCAGCGTGATGCGCAGACTCCCCCAGCGCAGCGTCAACACGGTCACGACCAACGTGCCCGGTCCCCAGGTACCGCTCTACGCGTGCGGCCGTGAGATGCTCGAGTACATCCCGTTCGTGCCGCTCTCCCAGGGCGTCCGGACGGGGGTGGCGATCCTGTCCTACAACCGCAAGATCGCCTTTGGCGTGACCGGCGACTGGGACACGGTGCCCGACATCGACATCTTGGCCGACGGCATCACGCGAGGGATGCACGACCTCCTCGACCTCAGCCGACCGGCCAAGGCCAAGCGCCGCCGGGCGAGCTGAGACGTCGCCCGAGTCGTGCACACACAACACAAAAAAAACTTGAGTCGATGCTCACGCCTCGGGCGACGCGCTGACGAGCGACATCTCGATCGTCTCGCGATACACCGCGATTCCGGCGACGGTGTCCGAGGAGCCGAGCACGTCGTCCGACCATGACAGCGGGAGGCCGTTCTCGCTGAGCAGCAACGACCGGGTGGACGCACTGTCGCTGTCGCCCGTGACGCTCCCAGTCATGTCGACCCGCAGCGCGAGCACGGGAACGCCAGCCACGGTGACGTTGACCCAGGTGCGCGATCGTGAACGTGCGCACCTCGACGAGTCCGCTCCCCGAGCACGTGAGCTGCCAGGTGGTCGCGTCTGTCTGGGGAGGAGGGACGAGCCACGACCGTTCCGGACACTCGACGGTACGTTCGTCTCGTTGCCCGAAGAACTCATGTGTTCCGCCGTAGCGAGCGACGGCGATGCCTCCGTCCACGAGGCACATCTCCCACCACTCGGTCCGCTCTTCGAGCGGCGTCCACTCCACCCGGACCCCACAGCCGGACCGCCGAACGACGAGCGGTGTCTCTGCCGGGTAGTCGTGCGACGCGCCGCCCAGCACGTCGATGCTCTCGCGACCCGTCGTCGTCATCCGGTACACACCCGGCGCAGCGAGCTGCAGCACGCCGGGAGGCTGCGTGGACGGCGATGACGGCAGAGACGGCAGCGACTGGGATGTCTGGGATGTCTGGGATGTCTGCGATGTCTGCGATGTCCCGCTCTCGCCTGTCGTCGACGAGACCGATGCAGACGGAGTCGAACTCACCGTCGACTCGGAAGCGGCGTAGTCGGACCGAGCTGCATCGATCGAGATCGGTGTCGTCGTGTCATGGAACCGTGCCACCGCCCACCCGGCGACACCCACGACGAGCACGGCGGCGGCAAGGCCCATCCACCGCCAGCCTCGCCGCCTTCGCCCGGCCGGGGATGCACCCACCTGTCGAGCGTAGACCGGCCAAAGAGCAGGTGGCAGGCAGACCCACCGGCGCTCGACCGCCACCATCGCCCCCGCTCACGGCAGCGAGTCGTGCGTGGGTTCACTCCTGAGTTCTGACCATCAGGATGCTTCGCCTGGAGTGGTTCGCGATGCGCGTTGAGACACTGCCGTGGATGAAGCGCCGGCCCCGGCCGAGGCCCCTGCTCCCGACGACGATCAGATCGGCATGCACTTCGTCGGCGAGATCGAGAATCGCAGATGCAGGGTCCTCGTCGCTCAGGTGGGTCTCACACTGGATGTTCCGGTGCTTGTAGAAGTCTTCGGTGTCTTGGAGCAGGATCCGGACCGACGCGAACGGGTCATAGGCATCCCTGAGCTCCGACGGAAGCGCGCCGAGGATCGCTGAGGCGGCGTGGGCCGACAGGGGCTCGAACGCCGACACGACATGGACGACACCGTCGTCCGCCACGACCTCAGCAGCGGCTTCCACCGCCTGCCGAGCATTCTCGGAACCGTCCGTGCCCACGACCACACTCCGTACCTTCATGTCGTACCTTCGATCGAGGATGCCACCGGTGAGTCCACCGGCAGCTGCTCACTCATCCTGTTCCACACGTGCATCGCACGCAAGGGCCAGGCGGAGCGGACAACAGCGGGAGGGGACCTCGCGGACCCGAGAACCTTTGGCGTCGTAGCTGCAAATTCGCGGACACCGAGGTGGCGGCGTTCAGGGATGACACCACGTCCCCCCGGTCGCGAGCTCCAATGAATGCCGGTCGGTTGCAGCTGGCTTGACCCGAGGGGCGTGGAAGCGAGCGGAAGTCAGCGGCACGATCAGAGCGCGGGTGTGAGGGCAGTATGAGGACCCGATGACGACCGGCACGTCTGAGTTGGCAAGGTCAGCCCGCTGACCTGGCGCTTTCGGCGTAGCCGGGGTCTGAGGGCCAGTTCGGTTGGAACAGGTGCCACTGCTCGGGGGCGCGTCGGATGAGGAACTCGAGCTCGTGCGCCAACAGTTGGGTCACCCGTGACACGTCCTCGCGCAATCCGCCACCGAGGCGTTGGATGGGCACTGGTGGCCGCACGATCGCGTGGTGGCCGTTGTAGCGGGGCGTGAAGTACACGCCTGTCGGCAGCAGCGGTGCCCCAGTCCGCAGCGACAGCATCGCCGGCCCCGCCGGCAGCGTGGTGCGCTCGCCGAAGAACTCGACGTCCACGCCGGTGTGGTCGAGGTCGCGGTCGCACAACAAACAGACCACGTGGTTGTCACGAAGCGCCTGCAGCACGGTGCTCGCAGCCTTCGGGCCGAGCGGCACCACGTTCATGCCGAGGTCTTTGCGCAGGTCGGTGAACCACTGGAACAACTCGGGTGGTTCGAGCGGCTCCACGACGACCGTGAGCCTGTGACCCTGGTCAGTCATCCACCGGCCCGCCCACTCCCATCCGCCGAGGTGCGGCAGCGCGAGGATCACCCCGTTGCCCTGTTCGAGTGCCGGCAGGATGTGCTCGCGGTAGCCCTCGGTGGTGAAGCCGCGCTCGACGGTCTGCGTGGACATCGTCGGCAGGCGGAAGCTCTCCACGTAGTACTTCGCATAGCTGTCGAACGCGGTCTGCGTCGCAATCCGCATCGCAGCGCGACCCATCTTCGGGTTCACCCGGCGGAGGTGACGCTGAAACATCTCGCGCCGAGCCGGACTCGCGACGCTGGCGCTGAACCCGATCGACGATGCCGCCGCAGTCGCCAACGGACCGGGCATCATCCGGGCGGCGAGCGAACCCAACCGGTAGCCGCTCACCGTGGCCGCGTCGGTGAAGCGGTTCCGCTCGGTCGGCTCGGTCATGTCAGGCGGATCAGGAGGTGATCAGCGCGAGTGGCGGTCGGAGTCACGGCGGACCTGACCGCTCAGGCGCGAGATGCGCGTCCGCCGGCGCTCGGTGCGCACGACCTTCCGGCTCTGCCGACGGCTGCGCCGCATCTCGATCTTCGCCGCCGTCACCGGGGCGACGTCGGCCTGCTTCCACACCTTCACGAACCGCTGCACGGCAGTGACCGCGGTGAGCGCGAGCATCACCCACAGGATCGGGATCAACAGCATCGGGATCAACAGGCCCAGACAGAACAGGATGATCCGCTCGGCACGCTCCATGATCCCGCCCTTGGCGTCGAGCCCGAGCGACTCGGCCTTGGCCCGCTGGTAGGAGATCACCGAGCTGAGCGCCATGATCGCGAACGGCAGCAGTGCCAGATGAGGCGACTCTTCTGACGCGAAGTACCACGCGACGCCACCGAACAACAGCGAGTCGGTGACACGGTCGATCACCGAATCGAAGAACGCACCACGCTGGCTGGAGGTGTTGGATGCCTTGGCGAGCGCTCCATCGAACAGATCGGGCAGCGCCGCCAGGATCACGAGGACCAGGCCGAGGCGGAGCTCGCCGACACCGATCGCGACCGCGGCGCCGACGGCGACCAGCAAGCCCATGATGGTGAGGTGGTCGGGTGACATCCCGGTGCGGCGAAGGCCGGCTCCGACCGGCTTCACCGCCCGATCGACCGACGCACGGAACTTTCCGTCGAACATGGAGATCTCAGGCTATCCGAGCCGCCCCCAGCAGTGGCACCATAGGCACGATGTCGGATTCCTCACCCGCCGATCTGGCGATCATGTTCCGTTCGCTCCCACGGCGCCTCCGCGAGGCACGTGGCGACCTCAGCAGCGCCGTTGTCGGTGCACAGCTGTCCACGATCGACGGGCACGTGGCACGGGCTGCCCGGCTGGTGCACACCTCCACCGATCCGACCCAGATCGCCGACACCATCGAGGCCATCCCCGCCGACAGCTGGGGCGACGAACTCGACGAACTGCGCACCATCGCCCTCGAGCTGGGACGGCAGATCCGCGCGGTGGCGGCCGCGAACCCCGACTTCGACGACTGAGCAGATCGCCACACCGCGATGAGAGATGAGTGGCCCTGCCGGTCCGATCTCACATCGCTCCGAGCTGGCTCCACAGGAGATGAGAGATGCGGTCGGCAGCGACGCTCATCTCTCATCGCGGTCGGTCACTCGACCCAGTCGTCCTCGGGGTTGAGTTCGGTGAGATGCTCCACCACGGCGCCGTCGACGGCGTCGACGAGCACGAGGCCACGCTGACGGGGAGGGTTCTCGGCCGAGTACACCAGCACGCGCCACGTGGGGCGGCTGCGCAGTCCACGCCAGACCTGCTGAGCAGACGCGTGACCGATCGCGAAGCCGACCGCGCCCTGCGCGGCCACCAGCGCCTGCTTCTCGTCGACGTGCATCGTCCAGCCGGAGGTGAACGACAGCACGCCGACGCCACCGAACAGGATCGCGGCCCACAACCAACCCTCGTTCACGAGCACGCTGCCGTCGTCGCCACGGTTGAGGAGCCACACCGCCAGGCACACCGCTGCGATGGCCAGGTAGATGAGTGCGGGCCGGCGGCGACGGCTGTTGTCGGGGAACTGATACGGGCCGACGAATCCAGCAGCGTTCAGGTCTTCCGGCAGCTGGTCGCGGACCTCGTCCGCCTGCGCGTCCTCGTCACCGTGCTGCCGTGCGTTCCCCTCGACGTTCTGAAGGCTCGCTGCGTGGGCATCGGTGTCGTTCATATCGGCTCCCAGGCTACGAGACGGGCCACGATTTGCGAAGTTTGGCGGCCGTGTCGGGCAACGCTTCAGGCAGGGTGCGGGTGTTGGCCGTGGCGGTCATGAAGTTCGCGTCGCCCACCCATCTCGGCACGACGTGCACGTGCAGGTGATCGCTCACGCTCCCGCCTGCCGGACGGCCGAGGTTGATGCCGACGTTCACACCCGTCGGTGACAGCGCCGCCTTCACGGCACGAACGGCTTGCGTGACCGTCGCCCACAGTTCCGCCGTCTCGCCGGCATCGAGGTCCTCCAGGTCGGCCACCTCACGGTACGGCAGCACCAGTTGATGTCCGACGCTGTAGGGGAACGCATTCATGATCACGAACGTCGTGACACCTCGGTGGACGATGTGCGCCTCCTCGTCGGACAGCCCACTGTTCAAGATCGCGGTGAAGATGCTGGAGCCGTCGGCGCGACGCTGGTCAGCGGTCTGGACGTAGGTGGCGCGCCATCCGTTCCAGAGCTGTTCGAGGGGGGTCACGCGCTGAAAATACACCCGCCGCCCCCTGTGCTGACGAGTATCGTCGTGTTCGTCGGCCACGAGGCGCTCGCGCAGCGCAGAACAGGAGGAACGTCAGATGATGACCACGCCCTCCTTCTGCGTCCTTGCACGCACCTCGGCACCGCGCTGACCTCGCCACTCGCGTCCTGATCCAGGAACCGCTCGAGCGGCCGGTGCCGTTTCCTCCCGAAACACCCCACCGATTCCAGGAGAACGCCCACATGGCTGCACACCGCAGCTCGAACGGCAAGCGCCGATTCGACGACGACGGCTGGGTGCCGTCCACCGTCCACACCACAACCACCACAACCACCACAACCGGTGACGACCGTGACGACCGTGACGACCGTGACGACCGTGACGACCGCCGTGTCCTGCTCGGCGACGGCGACCGGGTGCACGACCCGAGCGACGACCCGAGCGACGACGAGTTCGAGGAACCAACCTGGTCGACCTACCGGGACGCCACCAAGGGCCCGGGTCCAGTCCCGAGATGGGTGGTCACCGACCCACGTGCGATCGACACCGACCACGGCGTGATGAAGAGCGGGAAGGAGGCCGACGTGTCCTTGCTCGACCGGCGGCTCGCGGTTCACGGCGAACCAGAACAGCAGTGCTGGCTCGCGGTGAAGCAGTACCGCAGCGCCGAGCACCGCATGTTCCATCGCGATGCCGCCTACCTCGAGGGCCGGCGCGTGCGCCGCAGCCGCGAGATGCGGGCGATGGCCACTCGCACCGCGTTCGGCCGCGAGCTCCTCGCCGGGCAATGGGCCCACGCCGAGTTCGCCGTGCTGTCCCACTTGTGGCTCGCGGGCGCTGCGGTCCCATATCCGGTGCAGCTGAGCGGAACCGAACTGATGATGGAGTTCATCGGGTCGGACGGCGTGGCGGCCCCGCGGCTCGCACAGGTGCGACCCGACCGGGCGACCGCTCACGACCTCTACCAGCAGATGCGCGACGTGCTGCGCCAGCTTGCCGATGCCGGATACGCACACGGCGACCTGTCGCCGTACAACGTGCTCGTCCACGACGACCGGATCGTGCTGATCGACCTGCCTCAAGCTGTCGACCTCGTCGGCAACCCCCAGGGCTTCGACTACCTCCGCCGAGACTGCGTGAACATCTGTTCCTGGTTCGACGCCCACGGCGCACCGCACGCCGACGCCACTGAACTGGCCGAGTTCCTGCTCCGATCGGTGCCCGGCTTGGAGTGACGCTCGCGACGTCGGGTTATGGTGCCTGCCGTCCTCGAGGAGAGGGGCGCCGCACTCGGACGCACAGACATTGGGGGATCTCGATCGTGGCACGACTCACCGTCCCGACGGCACGGCACTGCAGCCGCCTGCTTCGCCGCAGCCTCGCGCTCGGCCTGTCCGTCATCGCCGTCACGGCCGTACTCGGCAGCGGCGAGACCCGGGCGGCGACCGCGGTGATCGTCGCCGTGAAACCGATCGAACCCTTCGTCACCATCGACGCGGACGGACAGCCGTCGGGCTACAGCATCGACCTGTGGAACAACATCGCCGAACGGCTCGACTACACCACCACCTTCGTCGTGCTCGAGACCGTCGGCGACGTGGTCGCTGCCGTCGAGTCGGGCGGGGTCGATGTCGGGATCGCGGCGATCAGCATCACTGCCGAGCGAGAAGAAGTGGTCGACTTCACACACCCATACTTCGACGCAGGCCTGCGAATCATGGTGAATGCGCAGTCCGACGAGTCGCCGATGGTGACTGCGTTGAAGAGCGTGGTGAACGCCAAGCTACTGCTCCCCTTGCTGTTGCTGGCGATCCTCATCGTGATCATGGCCCACCTGATCTGGATGACCGAGCGACGGGTTGATGGCGACTTCCCGCGTCCCTATGCCCGCGGCAGCCGCGAGTCGATCTGGTGGTCCCTCGTGAACGTCACAACTGGCGGCGACGCAGAGAAGAAGATCCAACGTCCCCTCGGCCGGGTGATCGCGGGCATGTGGATGCTGCTCGGGTTGTTCGTCGTGGCCCTCGTCACCGCCCAGGTCACCGCCGCGCTGACGGTCAGCGAACTGCGCTCCGACATCAGGGCCGTCGATGATCTCTACCGACGCGAGGTGGTGACCGTCGAAGCGACCCTCGCCGATTCAGAACTCGACCGGCTCGGCGTCGACCATCGCACCGTGTCGACGATCGACGATGCCTTCGCCGTCCTGCTCAGCGCGGACGTCGAAGCTGTCGTCTACGACGCGCCGGTCCTGGAGTTCTACGCGAACACCAAGGGCCGCGGCTCGGTGGAGGTGATCGGCCCGATCCTCAGCAGCGACAGCTACGGCATCGCCCTCGGCGCTGGCTCGCCACTGCGCGAAGAGATCAACGAGGTGCTCCTGACGTTCAACCGCGATGGCACCCCTGACCGGCTGTATCGAGCCTGGTTCGATCGCTGACCATGCCGGTCGGCGGCTTGGGTCAGACAGCGGCGAGCTGATCGGCGATCTCGGCTTGCACGCGGCCGACGAACTCGTCGAGCGGCACGTTGCGCTCCACCTCGCCACCCCGAGGGTTCACCCCGAGTGTGGTGTGGGCCACGTCGTCGTCGCCCACCACGAGCACGTACGGGATCTTGTCGAGCTTGGCAGCACGGATCCGCTTGCCCAGCTGATCACCGGAGTCGGCCACGTCGACGCGCAGACCGGCCGCCTGCAACCGCGCCGTGACCTCGTTGGCGTACGCCTCGTGGGCGTCAGCCACGGGGAGCACCCGTGCCTGAAGCGGCGACATCCACGTCGGGAACGCACCGGCGTAGTGCTCGAGCAACACGCCGAAGAAGCGCTCGATCGACCCGAACAGGGCGCGGTGCAACATGATCGGACGGTGGCGGCTGTTGTCGGCGCCCACGTACTCGAGCTCGAACCGCTCGGGCAGGTTGAAGTCGTACTGGATCGTGCTCAGCTGCCACGTGCGTCCGATCGCGTCCTTCACGTCGATGTCGATCTTCGGGCCGTAGAAGGCAGCGTCGCCCTCCTTGATCTTGTAGCTCAGGCCGTACTTCTCGAGCGCGTTGCGCAGCGCCTCCGTCGCCCGGTCCCACGCATCGTCGGTGCCGACGTACTTCTTCGGGTCCTTCGTCGACAGGTTGGCCGTGAAGTCGTTGAAACCGAATGCACGCAGCACGCTCATCACGAAGTCGAGCAACGACGCGATCTCGTCGGCAGCCTGCTCCTCAGTGCAGAAGATGTGGCTGTCGTCCTGCGTGAACCCGCGGATCCGCATCAGCCCGTGCAGGGTGCCAGCACGCTCGTAGCGATACACGTTGCCGAGTTCGAACAGCCGCAGGGGCAGCTCGCGGTAGCTGCGCTGCCGGCTGCGGAAGACCAGGCAGTGCATCGGGCAGTTCATCGGCTTCATGTAGTACGTGCCGTTGTCCATCTCCATCGGCGGGTACATCCCGTCCTTGTAGAAGTCGAGGTGACCCGACGTCTGGAACAGGTTGCCGTTGGCGAGGTGCGGCGTGAACACGAACTGGTAGCCGCCGTTGGCGTGGCGCTCTCGGCTGTAGTCCTCCATCAGCTTGCGGACGGTGGCGCCCTTCGGGTGCCACACGGCGAGGCCGCCACCGAGCTCGTGCGGAAAGCTGAGCAGGTCGAGCTCCGTCGCCAACTTGCGGTGGTCGCGCTTCTCGGCCTCCTCGAGGCGGTGCAGGTGCTCGTCGAGCGACGTCTTGCTCTCCCATGCCGTGCCGTAGATGCGCTGCAGCATCGGGCCCTTTTCGTTGCCGCGCCAGTACGCACCGGCCACCTTCATCAACTTGAAGTGGCCGAGCCTGCTCGTGGACGGCACGTGCGGTCCGAGACACAGATCGACGAACTCGGGCGAGTTGCGGTACACGCTGATCGTCTCGCCGCTGCCGATCTCGCTCGTGTCGTCGTCGTCGGCCGAGCCGGCCGAGACGCGTTCGATGATCTCGCACTTGTAGGGCTGGTCGGCGAACACAGCGAGCGCCTCCTCACGCGGCAGTTCTGACCGCACGAATGGCTGGCTGGCCGTGATGATCTCGCGCATCCGACCCTCGATCGCCCCGAGATCGTCTTCGCTGAACGTGCGGCCGCCTGGCAGTTCGAAGTCGTAGTAGAAGCCGTCGACGATCGCCGGGCCGATCGAGTACTTGGCACCGGGGAACAACTGCGTGACCGCCTGGGCGAGCACGTGCGCCGTCGAGTGACGCAGCACGTGGCGGCCCTCGTCGGAGTCGGCCGTGACGATCGCGATCCGAGCGCCGTCGGGCAGCGACCTCCCGAGGTCCCATTCCTCGCCGTTCACCATCGCTGACACGGCGGCCTTGGCGAGACGCGATCCGATCGACGATGCGACGTCCGCAGTGGTCGCGCCCTCGTCGTACGAGCGCTGCGAACCGTCTGGGAGGGAGATCGTGATCTGTGCCATAGCAGCGGAAAGTCTACGAGGGAACCCAGAGGTCAGCGGGAGGGTTATCGCAGGCACACCGGGTGCATGCCGATGAACCAGGCCGTGCGTCGGTGCGCATGTGGCGCGGTGCGATTCGGCGCGAAGTTTCAGAAGGCGGCGGCCCCGGCCATCTCGGGGACGTGACTGTATTCCTCGCTCACATGGGCGACCTTGGCCGCCGCGGGTGCCGACTCGGCGTCGGCGGACTTGCCGGCGTAGACGTTGTGATACTCCTGGCCCGTGAGCTCACGGATCTCGAACATCAACTCGTCGGTGATCTGGCGCAGCACACGATGATCATCGGCTCGATCGCGGTAGCGCTCCACCTTGATCGGCCGGCCGATCTTGATCGTGCAGTCCTGGCGGATCCTCGGCAGCTTCGCGTCGGGCGGCTGGATCTCACGCGTGCCGATCACGCCGACCGGAAAGATCGGGCATCCGACCTTCAGGGCGAGGCGGGCGGCGCCGGTGCGTCCCTTGTACAGGTACCCGTCCCGGCTGCGCGTCCCCTCGGGGAAGATGCCGAACAGCTCGCCTCGACGCAGTACTCGCTCGGCCGTGTCGAGAGCGGCCTGACTCTTGT
The DNA here is from genome assembly GCA_963791635.1 of uncultured Acidimicrobiaceae bacterium. GTDB lineage: Bacteria > Actinomycetota > Acidimicrobiia > Acidimicrobiales > Ilumatobacteraceae > VFMC01. The sequence continues at coordinate 701,410 of CAWBTC010000005.1, read as the reverse complement.
CGCCGCCGCCGCGGTCGATCGGGATCATCCCGAGCGCCGGGAAGATGAACTTCGTCTTCCAGGAGTCCATGTACTCGGCCTTGCCCACGAAGCTGATGTTGCGCGGGACGTGCAGCATCAAGAACGCGCTGTCGAGGAAGCTGATGTGGTTCGGGCAGAGGATCGCCGGGCCGCTCTCGGGCAGCCGGTCGAAGCCCTCCAGGTCGAATCGCCACAACCGGTTCGACATCGGTCTCGCGACGCGACGGAATCGGGTCTGTAGCTTGCCTGCACCTTCGGCGTTCATTTGCAGGGCCCTCCTCTCCCGTGCCCGTTGCCGATGGCGTCCCTCCCGCATGGAGGGCTGTCTCGTGCAATGTCGCAGGCAGAGCGTACCGCAGGTGGTACACGACTCGGGAGACAGGAGACCGACGTCGTGTGAATGGTGCGTGACGGGCTCGTGACCATCCCGTCCGGCCCTGTCGTCACTGCCCTACGCCCACCTGCCGGGGCCAGGAGTCAACGTCAGAGATCGACGCCGAGCAGGGCCGCGGCGGCCTGCACACCGACCCCCGCAGCAGCCGCAGCATCGATTGCCGCGATCGCACCGGGGGTGTTCAGGTCGTCATCGAGCGCGGCGCGCACGTCGGCCAGCACCGACTCACTGTCGGCTCCGCCCGGCCCGCCACGGTCGGACGCAACCGACCAAGCCTCGAGCCGACCGCGATTGCGTGGCATGAGCGTGTCGTCCCACTCCCACTCGTAGCGGTAGTGGTGCTCGATGATCGCCAGTCGGATGGCACGCGGGTCCCACTCCGTACGCAACTTGTCGACGAACACGAGGTTGCCGAGGCTCTTGGACATCTTGTGGCCGTCCATGTACACCATCGCCACGTGCATCCAGTGCTTCACGAACTGCTCGCCGGTGGCCGCCTCGCTCTGGGCTCGCTCGCACTCGTGGTGCGGGAAGATCAGGTCGGTGCCCCCACCGTGCAGATCGATCGTCGAGCCGAGCTCGCGCAGTGCAAGGGCGCTGCATTCGATGTGCCAGCCCGGGCGACCCGGGCCCCACAGCGTGTCCCAACTCGGCTCGTCATCGGCAGCCGGGTGCCAGAGCACGAAGTCGAGCGGGTCGCGCTTGTTCGGGTCGTCGAGGTTGCCACCGCGCTGGCGGGCGAAGTCGATCATCTGCTCGCGCGAATAGTGGCTGACGGAACCGAACGAGGGGAACTTCGACACGTCGAAGTAGACGCTGCCGCCGGCCTCGTACGCGAAGCCTCGATCGAGCACCATCCCGATGAAGCCCCGGATGTCGGGTATCGCGGACGAGGCGCGGGGCGTGGAGTACACGGGCAAGGCGTTGAGTGCCGTCATGTCGCGTTCGAATCGCGCCTCCTCGCCGGCGGCGAGATCGAGGTAGTGCACGCCGAGCTCGCGCGCCTTGGCGAACAGCGGGTCGTCGACATCGGTGACGTTGCGCACGCACTTGACCGTGTGGTCGAGATCGATGAGGCGCCGCTGCAGCACGTCGTAGGTGATGAAGGTGGACGCATGTCCGAGGTGGGTGGCGTCGTACGGGGTGATGCCGCAGGTGTACATCAGCACCTGTTCCCCCGGTTCGAACGGCACCACGGCACGCCGTGCGGTGTCGTAGAGCTGCATCGTCAAGCCTGCAACGCCCTCGGGTCGCGCTTGATTCCCGTCAACTTCGGAGCGACGCGCGTCTTGTAGCGAACGTTCAACTGCAGCAGCACTGCGGTGAAGGCTTCGATGGCCGTTGCGTTCGACAACTCACCGGCATCGAGCGGCCGACAGCCGGGGATCTTTTCGACCATCTCGCTGATGGTGCGCACCGCATCCTTGTCGTCGCCGCAGATCAGAACATCGGAGTCGATCGGCTCGCCGAGGTGGCCGAGCTCGGTGGCCGGCAGGTGGTGGAAGGCCGCAACGACGCGGGCCTTTGGTACAGCGGCTTGCACATGGGCAGCAACGCTGCCGCGAGGCGGCACGAGGGGCTGGAACTCGTGGCCCACACGCACGAGCGCGTTTGCCATGCTCACGACCACCTTGCCCTCGAGCGCCTCTGCGTTCTCCTGGGCCGTGGTCGCGGCCGAATCCCACGGGGTGGCGATCACGACCACATCGCAGTCGGCAGCCTGGGGGTTGTCGCCGTACGACAACAACGGCTCGATCTCGGGCCAGCGTTGCACCATTCCGTCGCGGGCCTCCATCGCGCGGTACTTCGACCGCGAGCCGATCACGACCTCGTAGCCGATGGACGCGAGTCGGGCAGCCAGCGCGCTGCCGGCTGGCCCCGTTCCCCCAAGAATCCCGATGCGCATCGGAGCAGCCTTGCACACGCGACCTGCGCTCCCCCAAGGAGGCGCGGCCGGGAGCAACCAGGATGGTTGGGCGCGAGAGTAGGTTGGCCGTCATGGGTCTGCTCGAGGGGAAGAACATCGTCATCACCGGCGTGCTCACGGATGCGTCGCTCGCGTTCGGCGTGGCCGCGTTGGCACAGCGGGAAGGTGCGAACCTGATGCTCACCGGCGCGGGTCGCGCGCTCAGCCTCACCGAGCGCACGGCGCGCAAACTGGCGAGCCCCGCTCCCGTGTACGAACTCGACGTCACCAAGCCCGAGCACCTCGTATCGGCTCGCGCTCACGCCGACGAGCACTTCGGCGGACGCGTCGACGCCGTCCTGCACTCGATCGGATTCGCCCCGGAGGTGTGCCTCGGCGATGACTTCATGGCGGCCACCTGGGACGACGTGCAGATCGCGATCAACGTCTCGGCCTATTCGTACAAGGCGCTCGCAGATGCGTTCCTCCCGCTGATGACCACGGGCGGTTCGTTCGTCGGCCTCACGTTCGACAACACCGTCGCCTGGCCCGCCTACAACTGGATGGGCGTGGCCAAGAGCGCTCTCGAAAGTGTGAACCGCTACCTCGCGAAGGATCTCGGCCCGAAGGGCATCCGGTCCAACCTGATCGCCGCAGGGCCCGTGAAGACGATGGCCGCCAAGAGCATCCCGGGGTTCAAGAAGTTCGAAGACGTGTGGGACGACCGGGCCCCGCTCGGTTGGGACGTCACCGACTCCAGCGCCGTCGCCAAGGCCTGTGTCGCGATGATGAGCGACTGGTTCCCCGCCACAACCGGATCGATGATCCACGTCGACGGTGGGTACCACGCCGTCGGCGCGTGACGACCGTCCGCCGTCACGATTCCCGCGAACTGAACGGATGAACGCGATCAGGTGACCTCGGCCGCCGGCCCGAGGTCACCTCGTCATCGCGGTCAGTTGATCTTCTCGATCAGGCCGGTCAGGCCCGAGCCGGTCACGAACAGATCGCCCGCGTCCTTCACGAGCTCGTGATAGCCGGCGTTCGTCGCCTCCATCTCCTGGAGTGCATCCATGTCGGCCATCGAGTTCGCCCCGGCGATCCAGGTGACCGTTCCGAACGGGCCGTAGACGCCGGTGAGGAATGCGGTCGACAGGTTCTTCGTCGCTCCGGCGACGAACTGCTGCGCCCTCACGCCGAAGGCGACCGCGTCGGCCATCCTGCCGTTCGCCGCGACCGCGGTGGTGATGTTGACGAAGCGGGCCGGGCCGGCCTCCATCCCGCTGGCGGAGATCACACGCCCGAGCGTGTCGGACGGTGCTGTCTCGAACAGGTGCGAGTGCTTCTCGGCCCACTGCACGTAGCCGCTGTCGGCACTCAGCTTCTCCATTGCCGCCTGCAACTCGGCCTGCGATTCGATCCGGGTGCTGAAACGCACGGTGTTCGTCGGCTCGCCATAGCTCGACATGTACACGGAGACGGGCAAGCCGGTGATCTCCGTGACCATGCCGGCCGCCTCGACGGCAGCACCGACGGCAGACATCAGGTTGTGACGGTCGAGCGTCTCGGCGCGAGAAAAGATGAACATGATGAATCCCCTTCATCGAACACCGGCGCCCCTCGCCGGATATGTCGTACTGTGCACCGCCGACTGCGATTCGTCTGTGATGAAAATCACGGTTGCTCTGATCTGGCACGATGTGTGTCAATGACGATCACAGCACCCGTGGGCATGTCGGTGATGGCACCGCTGTTCGCGACCGCGCGGGAGCTCCGATTGACCTCCGGCGAGGTGCTGTTCCACGAAGCCGACACGTCGACCAAGGTCTACGAGTGTCGGAGCGGCAGCCTTCGACTGGCGGTCTCCGCCGGTCACGGGCGAGAGCTCATCCTCGACGTCGTTCTGCCGGGCGACGTGTTCGGCGAGCTGGCCGCAATCGACCATCGCGGCAGAAGTGCCTCGGCGATCGCAATGGAGGACACCCGTGTGGCCGAGCTCGATGGCGAGACGTACGTCCGTGCGGTGTGCAGGCACCCCGATCTCGCAGCAGCCGCAATGAGCGGGTTGGCGCAACAGCTTCGCCGCGCGAACCAACGGATCTGTGCTGGTGAGACGGAGCGGCTGTCCGTGCGTGCGGCCCGCCTCCTGCTCGAGCTGGTCGGTCGCTACTCGCGCCACGACCGCTGCACCGGCGACAGCATCCCCATCACCCAGACCGATCTGGCCGAGTGCCTCGGGGCGACCCGTGAGGCGACCGCCCGGGTGCTGTCCGAGCTCCGTGCTGCAGGTGCGATCACGACGGCTCGCTCGCTGATCACCGTGGTCGACACACGGCGGTTGGCCTCGCTCGCCGCTGAGTGAACGATCGGCTCGTGGCGTCGATGAGCCGAGGCCTCACATCAACCCGTTGCAGAGGTGCTTCACCACCCGACCGCCGCCAGACAGACGTGTTCAGTGGAGGGCGGTCACGCGGTGGATCGCGACGGGGCGGGCGATGCCCTTCAGCTCGATCTCGCCGGCGGGCTCGCTGACGACGGTGTCGCCCAACGCAGCCACCACCCGTTCGGCGGCGAGCACCTCGCCGCCCTGGGCCTGACCGCACAGCCGTGCCGCGAGGTTCACGACGGTGCCGATCGCGGTGTACTCGAAGCGACCCTCGAAGCCGATCTGGCCGCACGTCGCGTAACCGGTGGCGATGCCGACACCGAGGCGCAGGTCGTGCCCGCGTCGCTTCCACTCGTCGGCCAGCCGCTCGGTGCGGTCGCGCATCGCCAGGCCGAGGATGACCGCACGCCGCTCGGGCGCGTCGCACGGGATCGGGTCGTTGAAGAACACCATCATCCCGTCGCCGGTGAACTGCGACAGCGTGCCGCCCTGTTCGAAGATGACCGGGCCGACGGCATCGTGCATCTCCCGCAGCACCGCCATCACGTCCTCGGGCTCTGACCGCTCGGCGAACGAGGTGAAGCCGCGCAGGTCGCAGAACAGCACGGTGATCTCGGCGCGGTGGCTCTGCAGCATGGCCGTGCCGCCAGCGGCCATCACCTCGACCAGCTGCGGCGGCACGAAGCGGCGCATCAGGCTGAACCGCTCGACCTCCTGCACCTGTGCCTCGACGCGCTGTTCGAGCTCGGCGTTCCACGCTGCTACCTGAGCGAGCAGGTCGCGCTCGGCGTCGCGCAGGCGCTTCTTCTCGATGCTTGCGGCCACGCGAGCCTTCAACAGCACGGGATCGAACGGCTTGGGCAGGTAGTCCTCGGCGCCGGCCTCGATGCAGCGCACGATGCTGGCCATGTCGTCGAGCGCCGAGATCATGATCACCGGGATGTGGCGGATCGACGGGTCGGCACGGTGGCGTTCGAGCACGGCGAAGCCGTCGAGACGGGGCATCATCACGTCGAGCAGCACGAGGTCGATGCCGGCATCCGGTTGCGCCAGCCGCTCCAACGCCTCCACTCCGTCGCGGGCTTCGACCACGCCGTAGCCGAGCTTGGCCAGGCGGCGGCCAAGCACGTTGCGGTTGGCCTCGTCGTCGTCGACCACGAGCACGGTCTCCAACCGGCCGGGCATCGGTGCCGCAGCATCGCCGGCATCGCGGTTCATCTCGTTGTCCTCGACGATCAGGATCTTCGGCATGTGAGTTCCTCATTGCTGGGAGTTGCAGGTCGACGCGCCATCCGGTCGCATCACAGTGTCGGGTCGATGATCCGATCGAGGTCGGCTCGCAGCGCAGTGCCATCCATCGGAGGCGCCATCGACCGCGTCGACACGATCGTCGTGATGGCAAGGCCATTCGGCAGCGAGGGGTCGGGCGGTGACGAGACCCGGTGGTCCTCCGACATCGCGTCGAAATCGGACATCACCAGATCACGTCGATGTCGTATTGCGAGACGTGACGGTCGAGCGTGATCATCGCCATGCCGCCCTGGCGCGCTTGCGCCACAAGCAGGCGATCGAACGGATCGTTGTGCAGGCGCGGCAGATCCTCCACTGCGCCGAGGTGGCCGGCAGCGATCGCCAGTTGACGGAGGCCGGAGCGGGGAACGAAGTGTTCGAACCAGTCGACCGCCTTCCGATCGATCTGGCTGAGCTTGCCTGCGCTGCGGTTGATGGCCATCTCCCACAGCGACGCGTGCGAGGCGTAGACCTCGGCATCATCGGCAGTGAGCGCGGTCCGTGCGTCGTGCCCGAGCCGCTCGGGGGCCTGCACCAGCCAGATCAACGCATGCGTGTCGAGGAGCAGCTTCATCGGGGCAGCACCGACCCGTCGACCATGTCGGCGATCTCGTCGTCGCTCCAACGAAGGTCCTCGACGCTCGGCGCAGCGATGTCGGGGCGAGCACCGAGGCCGAGGATCACGCCGCTCGGGCGTGGGGGCACCAGGCGAGCGACCACCCTGCCGTGCTTGGTGATCTCGACCTCCTCGCCGGACTCGGCGAGCGCGGCGATCACGCTCGACAGACGGTCCTTCACCTCGTGGATGGCCATGCTCACGGTCATGGGTACGAGTGTAGGTGCTTCTGGCCAGATGTTCTGGCCATATTCCTTGGTCTGGCGTCCGCGTGTGCCCGCCATGTCAGCTGGCCCGTCGTTCGATCGACGTCGGGTGCGTTGCGTTGCGCCCAGCGCCACCGAGCGCACCCGACGTCGGGCCGAGGAGCTGTCGCAGCGTCGCAATGCAGCGCTCGAAGGCCTGACGGTCGTCGAGGTCTGGGTCGGTCGCCTCGACCGTGGACCAGCGCTCGACGGTGAGCAGACGACGGCGCTCGACGTCGCGGTCCTGCGCGGCCCGTGTGCCGTGGGTGAAGAACGGGCTCACCTCGAGCGCGACCCGGGCCTCGGGCCAGGCGAAGTCGACCTCGACCGGATCCCCCGCGACGGGCACCTCGAAGTTGCGATGCCATCCACCGAGGCCGGCCTCGGTGAGCCAGCGGCCGACCCGTTGCTCGAGGCCGCTGCGATGTCCGATGCCCGAGCGTCGTTCGTCCAACAGATCGAGCAGCAGGCGACGACCGACGACAGTGCGAGGCGGGAGCTCATCGATCAGGGAGCGGACTCTCTCTACCGTGGTGAGGCGATGTACCAGGCAGTGGTCGAGGCAACGCTCGACCGTGCCCTCGTCGACGAACCGCGGCAGGAGCAGGAGCGTTGCATCGGGCGTGGCGACCCGAGCCGTGTGCCACGGTCGGCTCGACAACGCGACCTGTTGGCGGATGGTGACAATGCCGGCCGTTCGGGCAGACCGAGACCTGCCGGTGGAGACCACAGGCGCGCCGACCACCGAGCCGATGGGCATGCCGTTGACCACTGCGGCGGAGGTGCCGGCCACGGACGATCCGGGCACCGCCAGTGCTGCACCGAGGATCCGCTGCTCAGGAGTGACGTGCGCAGACGAGAGCCGCATGACCTCCGCGAAGATCGGGACGAGCGCCCCGACCTCGCGACGCCGGTCGAGGGCCCACCGGTCGATGCCTGCGTTGGCAGCCTGCCTCACGGTGACGAGCCCGAGCTGGGGCCGAGCGAGACGCCGCAGGGTGGCGTCGATCTGGAAGGGCGTGAGTGTTTCCCGCATGGCGCCACATCGTGACGGGCAGGTGTGACGTGTCAAGCCAGGCGACGTCGGGTGCGTTGCGTTGCGCCCAGCGCTACGGAGCGCACCCGACATGGTGCGACTCACGACTCGACCGCCTCGGTGCGGGTGGCGACGGGCAGGGTGACGATGAAGGTGGAGCCGGCGCCGAGCTCGCTGGTGACGGTGATGTCGCCCCCCAGCATCTGGCAGAAGCTGCGACTGAGCGCGAGCCCGAGGCCGGTGCCGCCGTACTTGCGCGTGGTCGACACGTCGGCCTGCGAGAACGCCTCGAATACACGCCGAACGAGCCGCGCTCTCGCGTGAGTGGGACCACACCCATGCAGAACGGCCCGAACTCGCCGAAGAGTCGGCGGAGCAACGGCGACTCGGACCATGGATCGTTGTCGTCTGCGTAGGTCACCCAACTCGGACGACCACGTGCGGCGAACATCTCAGCTGCGTCCATATCGACCATCCACGGCGCCGCGAGTCTGTCGCCGTCGCGATGCTCGAGGGACGAGGGCGGCCTCATGGCGCAGCACTTCGTGGCAGAGCGCCCGGAGCGCGTCCTCAGCCTCGGACTGCTCAACTCGGGGATCAGCCCGAGGAACCTGCAACGCGTCAATGACTACCGACACGCTGACGACCCCGCCCCGACGGAGATCATTCCCCGGTTCCTCGAGATGGCGGACGACTGGCCCGCGAACCCGCAACGAATGGTCGACTGGTTCTTGCCCAGCCAATCAGGCAACGAGTCGGTCATCCGCTGGATCGGGCGACTGCAGCGTTTGTCGTGCAGCCCGCGCGACTTCCGCCGCCACTCGAGAGCGTCTTCCAACTCGACCCCGGTGATGCGCCGGAGCGCATCGCGGTGCGCACGCAGGTCAGTCACGCGAAGGGCGACGCGGTGATGCCGATCGGCGTGGGTCGCCTGCTCGCCGAGTTGATTCCCGACTCGGTCTTCTTCGAGATTCCCGGGAACGACCACTTCGCCTGATGCATGCCCAACTGGGCTCACCTGGTCGACGCGTATCTCGAGTTCGTGCTCGGTCACTCCGTGCAGGCGGTTGCGACGCGTCGATTCGCGACCGTGTTGTTCACCGACATCGTGAACTCCACGAGTGCCTCGTCGGCCGTCGGCGACACCCGGTGGCGTGAACTCCTAGAGAGCCATGACCGCATCGCTCGTCAGCTGATCGACGACAACGGCGGCCGGCTCATCAAGAGCACCGGCGACGGATTGCTCGCGATCTTCGATCTTCCCTCACAGGCGGTCGACTGCAGCGCCCGAGTGATCGAGTGGCTCGAAGGGATCGGGATCTCCATCCGCGCCGGCGTGCACGCAGGTGACGTCGAGGTCCGCGAGGACGGTGGCATCTCCGGCATCGCCGTCAACCTCGCCGCTCGGGTGGAACATGCCGGCGAGCCCGGGTTCCTCCCCAGCGAGCGACATCACCGCGCAGGGCTGGCGCGCATGTTCGCGACCGGCTCCCCACGCGAGCGGTTCGCGATCAACCGGCCCAAGCTCGATGCCGAGGTCGCCCGCATCCTCGACTGGCACCTGTCGGCCGCGCCACGACGGGAGCCGGACGTTCCGCTCCCCTACGGTGAGGCCCATGGCAAACCGCCTCGCCAACGAGACCTCGCCCTATCTGCGCCAGCACCAGGACAACCCCGTCGACTGGTACGCCTGGGGGGAAGAGGCTTTCGCTGCCGCACGCGACCGCAACGTGCCGATCCTGCTCAGCGTCGGCTACTCGGCATGTCACTGGTGCCACGTGATGGCCCACGAGTGCTTCGAGGACGACGAGGTGGCCGAGGTGACCAACCGCCTGTTCGTCAACGTGAAGGTCGACCGTGAGGAGCGCCCCGATGTCGACTCGATCTACATGGACGCTGTGCAGGCGATGACTGGCCGCGGCGGCTGGCCGATGACGGTGTTCCTCACACCCGACGGCAAACCGTTCTTCGGCGGCACCTACTTCCCGAAACCGCAGTTCCTGCAACTGCTCGCCGCGATCGACGACGTGTGGCGCAACAAGCCGGCCGACGTGCAACAGAACGTCGGAGCCCTGATGGAGGCGATCGATCGCACCCGTACGGTGGCGGCCGCCGAGGAGGTCCCCGGCACGTCGATGATCGACCTCGGGCTGCAACAGCTCGCGACGTCGTTCGACGCTCAATGGGGCGGTTTCGGCAGCGCGCCCAAGTTCCCGTCGACGAACAGCATCGAGCTGGTGCTGCGCGCCCATCTCCGCACCGGCCAGCCCGACCCACGCCGAGTGGTGGACACCACCTTGCAGGCCATGGCGTCGGGCGGCATGTACGACCACCTCGGCGGCGGGTTCGCCCGTTACTCCACCGACGAGAAGTGGCTCGTGCCCCACTTCGAGAAGATGCTGTACGACCAAGCGCTCTTGGCCCGTGTCTACATGCGCGCGGCCCTCGTGTTCGACGACCCCATCTACCGACAGGTCGCGAGCGAGACCATCGACTTCGTGTTGCGTGACCTGCGCCATCCCGACGGCGGGTTCTTCTCGGCCGAGGACGCTGACTCGCTCGACGCGGATGGACAGAGCCACGAGGGCGCGTTCTACGTGTGGACCGCCGACGAAGTTCGTACTGCCGCAGGTGACGATGCCGACGCCGCGCTCGACTGGTACGAGTTCACTCGGCCAGAGAACGCCGGGGGCAACTTCGAGGGCAAGGTCATCCCCGCCCGCCTGCATCACCGCGGCGACCTGGTGCGGCCCGAAGCCGTCGAGCGGGCGAGGGCGGCGATGCTCGCCGCCCGAGCTCGACGGCCGAAGCCGGGTCTCGACGACAAGGTGCTCACCGAGTGGAACGGCCTGATGCTCGCCACCCTCGCCGAGGCAGCTGCGGCATTCGGCCGCGCCGACTGGTTGGCGGCAGCCGTCGCGAACGGCGAGTTCCTCGTGCGCGAGCTCCGCTCGCCCGACAGCAGCTGGTCGCGCTCGTGGCAGGCCGACGGCTCACCGAGGGCACGCCACGCCGCCCTCGCCAACGACCACGCGGCGCTCGTCGACGCATTCACCCGACTCGCCGAGGCCACCGGCGAGGCACGCTGGATCGAACATGCGACCGAGACCGCCGACACCCTGCTCGACCACTTCTGGGACCTTGACCACGGTGGGCTGTTCACCACGGCCGATGACGCCGAGCAGCTCGTGGTCCGCCAGAAGGACCTGATGGACAACGCCACCCCATCGGCCAACTCGATCGCGGCGATGGCGCTGTTGCGGCTGGCCGCACTGACGGGCGAGCAGCGCTTCGCCAACCTCGCCGACCAGATCCTTCGCCTGCTGGCCACGGTGATCCCGAAGGCGCCGACCGCGTTCTCGAACGCCCTCGCCGCGATCGACTTGCGCTCCAGCGGAACGACAGAGATTGCGATCGTGGGCGACCGCCCCGATCTGCTCGCCGTGATCCGCGAGACGTGGCGACCCAACTCGGTGCTCGCCTGGGGCGAGCCCTACGAGTCACCGCTGTGGCACGGTCGCACGGACGGCTTCGCCTACGTCTGCCGCGACTTCACCTGCCAGCAACCGGCCACCGACGTCACCACCCTGCGCGCCCAACTCGCCTGAAACCCCGCGATGAGAGATGAGCGGCCCTGCCGTCCTCATCTCTCATCGGGTTCAGCCCCCAAGCGCCGGCGATGAGAGATCCGGTCGCCACCGACGCTCATCTCTCATCGCGGATGGGTTGGGGTCACCAGGTGTTGCGGTGGATGATCTGTGCCGGCGAACGGCGCATGCGGGTGGCACTGATGCCTGCGGTTGGTTCTGCGGCGGGCCAGCCGAGGGCGATCGCGCCAAGCAGCTGCAGTCCCTTGGGCACCCCCAGCTCGGCGCGCACTTCGCGCTCGCCGTTGAAGACAGCGAAGAACAATGCACCGAGACCTGCGTCTTCAGCCGCGAGCAACAACGTCATCGTCGACATCGCGCCGTCGACGGTCCAGTACGGCGTCGGCCAGGCATCGGAGCCTGCACCGAGGCCGGTTCGGACCTTGTCGGGCTCCGCATAGCGGGCAACGTAGGCATCAGGATCGGCGAACGGGAGCAGGATCACGGGTGCGTCGAACAACCCGGGCCACGTGAACCCGGCCCGACGCTCCGCAGGAAACGCGTGACGCCAGAAACGATCGGTCTGCTCGCCCTCGAGCACCACGAGGTGCCACCCCTGCGTCTTGCCGGCGCTCGGGGAGCGACTCGCGAGATCGACGAGCTGATCGACGAGGTCAGGGGGAACAGGATCGGGCCGGAACGACCGGCACATGCGTCGACGCCGCACCACGGCGTCGAGCTCGCTCACGAGAGCTGCCGGGCGCCCAGCTTGACGAGATCCTCGGCCATGGTCCAACCATGAGCGATCAGCGAGCCGCCCTTGGCGGCGTTGACCGTGTCGAACATCGCGACCACGTCGGAGGAGATCTTCTCGGGCTTCAACGACTCGTGATCGATGAACCCGCTCTGGCCGTTGGTCTTCACCACGAACGACTGCTCGTCGTAGTTGGCATCGACACCGAAGCGACGTGCGAGCCGGCGACCCCACGCACGCTCCTCGCCCACGGCGCGATGCTTGGGCCGAGGGATCAACTCGTCGAGTGCCTTGAACCCGTCGAGCGAGTCCGGACGCACGAAGCGAGAACCGACCACCACGTCCTCGTCGGGGAACGCCATCAGCGCCCGGTGGTACGACTCGCCCATCAGCGTCTTGAGCACTTGATCGCGCTTCGAGGTTCGCTTCACGCTGAGTAACCCGATCAGCACGCACGGTGTTCCGCCGATGCGCTCCAGCGTCGAGAACGAGAAGCCGTGCAACTTGCCCTCCACGCGAGCGGTGGCACACAGCACCCAATCCTCTTTCGCCTTCGACAACACACCGATGTCGAATGCGCCCCCCATCGACGCCATCTCATCGAGATCGGCGTCGGTGAGCGCTGCGCAGTCCCTGGTTTCCACCTGGATTGCCATTGCTCGAAGCTCCTGTCGGGTGAGAAACCGCCATCGCCTGCTCGGCGGGCGGGGTGACGTGAGTGATCCATTCTGCCACTTCGCAGCAGGTGGTTCCACCAGCCGTACGTCGATCCAGCGCCGCTTCGTGCCTGCTCAGAGCCGCTCTCACCAGCCCAGAACCCCTCGGGTTGATGGAAGGATTCTCGACGGAGCGTCGAGTCAGAGCATGACGGCGTCGTGGCCGAGAGCGACGCGCAGCTCGGGCACGACCCGGTCGAGATCGACGCAGAACTCATCGGCCAGGCGCAGGATCTTGCCCTGGCCGATGTGGAGGAACACCATCGACTCGCCTGGGTTGTCGCGCAGGATCCGTCGCAATTGATGGATCTTCAACTCGCTCAGCGCGGCGGCGGGCACTTTCAGGTGGAGCGGCAGTGACGACGAGGTGTCGAGGCTCGCGAGGATCGTGACGTCTTGAGCCATGAACCCCACCCGCGACTCGTCGCGCTTGTCGATCCGGCCCTTCACCGTCACGATCGCGTCGTCCACGAGCTTGTGACCCTGTTCGATCAGCACGCGCGGGAACACCGTGCACTCCACCGTGCTGTCGAGGTCTTCCAGCGTGAACACGGCCATCTGATCGCCCTTCTTGGTGAACTTGCGCGACAGACCGGTGATCACACCGCCGAGCACCAGGACGGCTCCGTCCTCACGCTCGAGTGCCTCGGCAACGGTGCAGTCCACCTTGCGCCGCAAGGCAGCCTCGACGCCGAGCAACGGGTGGTCGCTCACGTACAGGCCGAGCATCTCCTTTTCGAACTTCAACCGCTCCGTCTTGTCGAACTCGACCTCGGGGATCGCGATCCGCTCGCTGAAGCCAGCGTCGGCCGCCTCGGAGAAGTCGCCGAAAAGGCTCATCACGCCCTGGTCGCGCTCCCGGCGCCTCACCACGGTGGTGTCGATGATCTGCTCGAACGACATCAGCAGTCCCTTGCGAGCGAGACCGAAGTTGTCGAACGCGCCGGCCTTGATCAACGACTCGACGGTTCGCTTGTTCAGCACCGCTTCGGGCACTCGCTCGACGAAGTCGTAGAACGTCTCGAACGGCCCGTTGGCATCGCGCTCCGCGATGAGTTGGGCCACGAGTCCCTCGCCCACGTTGCGGATGGCCGACAAGCCGAACGTGATCGCCCCCGGGCTGCCGATCGGGAGCTGGATGTCGTCGGGCACCTCGTGGGGGGCGAGTGCGGCGAAGTCCATCACCGAGCGGTTCACGTCGGGCGTGAGCACCTTGACGCCCATGGCACGACAATCCGACAGGTACACCGCTGCCTTGTCGAGGTTGCTCTTGACGCTGGTGAGCAGGCAGGCGAAGTACTCGACCGGGTAGTGCACCTTCAGGTACGCGGTCTGATACGTCACCAGGCCGTACCCGAACGTGTGGCTCTTGTTGAACGCGTAGTCGGCGAACTTGGCGATCACGTCGAACAAGCTCTCGCCGAGCGCCCTGCCATAGCCGGTGTCCTCGCAACCGGTCTCGAAGTCAGCGCGCTCTTTTGCCATCACCTCGTGGCTCTTCTTGCCCATCGCCTTGCGCAGCGAATCGGCTTGGGCGAGGGAGTACCCGGCGAACTTCTGCGCCACGCGCATCACGCTCTCCTGGTAGATCATCAGGCCGTAGGTGTCGCCCAGCACCTCGCGTGCGTCGTCGTGGAAGTACTCGACGTCCTGGCGACCGTTCTTGCGATCGGCGTAGTCGTAGTGCATGTTCACGCTCATCGGCCCCGGCCGATAGAGCGCGAGCACAGCCGACACGTCTTCGAAGCTCGTCGGTGCCAATGACCGCAGCAGGGCACGCATCGGTGGTGATTCGAGCTGGAACACGCCCATCGTGTCGCCACGACCGAGCAACGCGAACACCCCCGGGTCGTCGAGGGTGATCGTGTCGACGTCGAAGCCCGGGTCCTTGCTCGCGCGCACCATGTTGACGGTGTCGGTGATCACGTCGAGGTTGCGCAAGCCGAGGAAGTCCATCTTCAGCAGCCCGAGCTCTTCCACGCCGTGCATTTCGTATTGGGTGACGACCGGGGCGTTCTCAGGGGCCACGCCCGCTTCGGGCTTGCGCTGGATGGGCAGGTACGTGGTGAGCGGATCCTTCGTGATCACCACCGCAGCGGCATGGATGCCATCGCTGCGCTTCAGCCCCTCGAGGCCCTTGGCCACGTCGACCACCCGTTTGATGTCGGGGTCGGTGTCGTACATCGCCCGCAGGTCGGACGCAGCCTTGTAGCCGTCGAGGTAGCTGGGGTGCTCCTCGAAGCAGTAGCGCAACGGGGTGTCGCGGCCCATCACGAGCGGCGGCATCGCCTTGGCCACCTTGTCACCCACTCCGTACGGGAAGCCGAGTACACGGGCGGCATCGCGCACGGCGTTGCGGGCCTTGATCGTGCCGAAGGTGATGATCTGGGCAACGTGGTCGCGGCCGTAACGCTCGGCCGCGTACCGGATCATCTCGTCGCGGTATCTGGAGTCGAAGTCCATGTCGATGTCGGGCATCGAGATGCGGCTCGGGTTCAAGAACCGTTCGAACAGGAGGTCGTACTTGATCGGGTCGAGATCGGTGATCTTGAGGCAGTACGCCACGGCGCATCCCGCAGCCGAACCACGGCCGGGACCGACGCGGATGCCGGCGTCCTTCGCATGTTTGATCAGGTCCCACACGATGAGGAAGTAGCTGGCGAACCCCATGTTCTTGATGACCTGGAGCTCGTAGGCGATTCGCTCGACCGCTGGGGTCGGGAGTTCGTCTCCCCACCGTTGCTTGGCACCTTCCCACGTCAAGAACTCGAGGTACTGCGCGTCGTCGGTGAAGCCTTCGGGGATCGGGAAGTTCGGCAGCTGTGGCTTGCCGAACTCGATCGTGACGTCGGCGCGTTCGGCGATCCAGAGCGAGTTGTCACAGGCCTCCGGGTAGTCACGGAAGAGGTAGCGCATCTCCGCCGCGGATTTCAGGTAGTGCTCGGTGCCCTCGAACTTGAACCGCTTCGGGTCGCTGAGCAAGGCGCTCGTCTGGACACACAGGAGCGCGTCGTGCGCCTCGTGGTCTGCCTGGTGCGTGTAGTGGGAGTCGTTGGTGGCCAGCAGCGGCGCACCGATGCGCTTCGCGATCTCGATCAGCTTCGGGTTGGTCTCGCGCTGGGCGGCCAATCCGTGGTCCTGGAGCTCGACGAACAGGTTGTCCTTGCCGAAGATCTCCTGGAGCCGACCTGCCTTGTCGAGCGCGCCCTTCTCGTCGCCGTTCAGCAACGACTGGAGCACGTGGCCACCGAGACAACCCGTCGTGGCGATCAGTCCGTGGTGGTACTTCTCGAGCAGCTCCCAGTCGATGCGGGGCTTGTAGTAGTAGCCCTCCATGAACGCAAGGCTGGCGAGCTGGATGAGATTGCGGTAGCCCTGGTCGGACTCCGCGAGCAGGATCAGGTGGTAGTAGAGCTTCTTGCCGCCCTCGGTGTCGCCACCGGAGTCGTCGATTCGGCCACGCCGAGCCGGCCGTTCCCTTCGGCTGTCGAAGGCCATGTACGCCTCGGTGCCGATGATCGGCTTCACACCCTGCTTGCGGCACTCCTTGTAGAAGTCGAGCGTGCCGTACATGTTGCCGTGGTCGGTCATGCCGAGTGCGGGCTGACCGTCCGACGCCGCCTTCGCCACGAGCTCGTCGAGACGTGCGGCACCATCGAGCATCGAGAACTCGGTGTGGACGTGGAGGTGGGTGAACGAGTCGCCCAACTGCACCTCCTCCCTTCCTTTGCTCGGTTGCCGGGACCCGCGCCCCGATGGATCTGGCAGGGTCGTCCGGCGAGTTACACCAGTGTGATTCGAACGACCCTAGCCGCGGGTCGGGCAGCCGGACAACGGCGCCGACCAGACCCGACCCGGACGCCAGTGATGGTCGACTCCCATCAGAGGTACGTGCCCGGCCGATCGGACGGGCCCTGCTGGCTCCCCTGCATCGCCCCTGGTGGCAGTTGACGCATCTGCTCGAGCTGCTGCCGGGCGGCCAGCTGCTGAGCGAACAACGTGGCTTGGATGCCATGGAACAGGCCCTCCAACCAGCCAACGAGTTGAGCCTTGGCGATGCGGAGCTCGGCGTCGGAGGGGATCTCGCCGTCCCTGAACGGCAGGGCGAGGTTGCGCAGCTCGTCTTGAAGGTCAGGCGACAGAGCCTCACTCAGCTCCACGATCGAGCGCTCGTAGATCTCGGCAAGTCGCTCGCGGCTGCGCTCGTCGAGCGGCGAGATCCGCACCTCTTCGAGGAGCTGTTTCACCATCGACCCGATCCGCATCACCTTTGCGGGTTCCGAGACCGTCTCGGTGACCTCACCATCGTGATCACGGGGGCCGGCGATCGGGAGGCCGACGAGCTCTCCGTGCTCGATCGTGGTCTCGCCGCCAGGATGTCCGGCGGTGTCAGGGGGGTTCGTCATGTTCGGTCCTTCGAGATATCGGGTCCAGGCCGGGCAGGGTCAACCCGTGGCAGCGATCAATGGAACATACACCTCGGCCGAGGTGAGCGACCCGTGGCGACAGACGAGCTCGAACGGGCCCGAATCCGAAGGGTCGTGGAAGCTGATGTCGTCACGCGCCACCGAGCGCGACATCACCGAGGCGGGCCTGCACCGGCGGTGCCACGACCGGACCGAACCACTGCTCATCCAGGGTCTGTTCGCGAGTCACCACCCACGCAACGTCGGAGTGGGCCGCGATGGCCGCGGCAGCGAGGTCGGCAGCGGCGCCCCGGCGCGCATGCAGCCAGCGGAAGCGTCCTTCGCCCGAGCTGTGGTGGGTGAGACGCGACACACCAGGATCGGGCTCGACGAGCCGGTCGCCGACATGCACCTGGCCGTGGTCGGCGGTCACCACCACTGCGGCCCCGGTGGGCACCGCGGCGATCACATCGGCGACGAGTCGATCGACGAAGGCGACCTCGGCGTCGTAGTACGGCCCGAAGCCACGTTCATGGGCGACCTTGTCGACGCCGTCGTAGTACGCGTAGACGAACCGTTGCCCGGCGCGCATCTGTTCGCCGACGGTGACCGGCAGGCTCGACGGGACGCGCCAGCCCACCGGGCGGCACCCGCGCAGGTGAGCAGTGGAGAACGAACTCCGCTCGAGGTCGGCCTTGCTCACCACCGGCACGTGCTCGCCCATGAACGGTTCGAACGGCTGCAGGCGCTTCGGCTCGTGGAGACGACGAGCATCACCGTCACCGTCGGTGTGCCAGCGCAGCACGTTGAGCACGTCGCCACCGACGTCGATGCGATAGCCGATGAGTCCGTGCTCGCCGGGGGTGAGCCCGGTGGTGATCGACGTGAGTGCCGTGGCCGTCGTGGTGGGCGCGACGGTGGTGATCGGGCCACCGGCCATCGCTGTCATCGTCGGCGCAAGGTGAGCCCTCGCCTGCAACTGATCCCAACCCAGGCCGTCGATCACGAACAGCACCACCTGCGCAGCAGCCGCAGCCTCGGCCGGGATCCAGCCGGGCTTGGCCGCGCCCCGTGGGCCGAGGAACGCCGGGATCAACCCGCGTACGTTGGGGCCGCTGTACTGGGGAATGATCGGTGAACTCGGCACGGCTCGCACAGTCCACCACCTCTGAGCCCTGGTCGCCAACCGCCCGGCAGTGGGCCGTTGCGCCCACCGCGTCACAGCGGGCCCCAAGCACTACGCTGGCGTCATGCGAGTGTCGAGCAAGGGCGACTATGCGTGTCGAGCGCTGCTGTCACTGACGCTCCACGGCTCCGATCAGGGTCCCACGAGTGTCCGTGACATCGCCGAGCGCACTGCGATCCCCCAGCCCTACCTCGAACAGATCCTGCTCGCACTGAAAGGTGCCGGGCTCGTGCGCTCCAAGCGCGGTGTCGGAGGCGGCTACGTGCTCGCCCGGCCCTCCGAGGAGATCCGGCTCAGCGAGATCCTCGCCGCGGTGGATGGTCCGATCTCGCTCGGCGACTTCGGCGACCCGCACCAGGACGGCTCGTGCGACCACGAGGGTCAGTGCGTCTTGTACGCGATCTGGAAGCTCGCCGGCGAGCACATGCGCCAACTGCTGCACGGATTCACCCTGGCGGATGTGGCCCAGGTGGCAGAGGGGCAGGCGCCGTGGCCCGACCGGGCGGCCATGATCGCCCAGGTCGTCGACACCGTCTGACGCGATCCGGTCGAGCCAGCAGGATCGGCAGGATTGGCAGGTTCAGCACGATCAGGCGTCGGTGACGATGACGTCCGGGATCTCGTCTTCGGGAGCACCCAGGCCGTCGAGCACGGCCTGCAGATCGGCGGGCAGCGGCGACTCGAACGACATCGTCACGCCAGTAACCGGGTGCGTGAACGACAGCAGCGCGGCATGCAGCACCGGACGCGCCGTGCGGACGGCAGACCGGTTGCCCCCATACGTGCCGTCGCCCACCACGGGGTGACCGATCGCTGCAAGGTGGACCCGGATCTGATGCGTCCGCCCGGTCTCGAGCTGGCATTCGAGCTCCGCCACCTCGGCCACGTGCCGGTACGTGTGCAGGACGCGGTAGTGCGTGCGCGCGGGCTTGCCGTCGACCACGACTGCCATCTTCATCGGATCGCGATGATCGCGGCCGATCGGCGCGTCGATCACGCCGCTCGGGCTGGCCGGGACGCCCCACACGAGCGTTCGGTAGCGGCGGCCGACATCTCGCTTGGAGAGTGCAGCCACGAGATGGTCGTAGGCGCGACCGGTGCGCGCCACCACGAGCAGGCCCGATGTGCCGATGTCGAGACGATGCACGATGCCCGGGCGGCCCGGCTGGCCCACGTCGGCGATGTCGGGGAACCGAGCGAGCAGACCGTTGACGAGCGTCCCCTCGGGGTTGCCGGCGCCCGGGTGCACCACGAGTCCGGCGGGCTTGTCGATCACGATCACGTGCTCGTCGACGTGGACCACGTCGAAGGCGACCGACGGGTCGGGCTGCGGCTCGACCGGCTGCGGCAGGAAGCCAGGGTCGACGATGATCGCCTGCCCCTCGCTGAGACGTTGCTTGCCACTGGTGACCACCGAGCCGTCCACGGTTGCACCGCCATCGGTGACGAGCGTCGCCGCGTCGGCACGGCTGGCACCGGTGAGCAGGCTGACGATCCGGTCGAGCCGCTCGCCCGCCAAGGCGGACGGCACGATCTCGTGGAACAGCCCACCCGGGCCGTCGTCGCTCACGACGGGGCTCCTGACCGCATCGCGGCGGCATGGGTGTCGCGCCGGCGACCATCGAACATCGAGGCGATGGCGAACAGCGCCGCTCCCACGGTGACCCCGATGTCGGCCACGTTGAAGATCGGAAACCACTGGAAGTCGATGAAGTCGACGACCGCACCGTGGAGCCAGCCATCGCCTCGGAAGAGACGATCGAGCAGGTTGCCCACCGCTCCGCCGATGAGCATGCCCGCCGCGAACCGGGCAAGCCGGCTCTCCACGTGAGCAGAGCTCACGACGAGCACGATCACGATGAGCATCGCCAGCAGCGCGATCACAGGGCCGAGGCCCTGCCCGCGAGAGAACGCCATGCCGGTGTTGAACGACAGGTTCCACTGCAACGTCCAGATCACGTGGATCTCGCGGTCGCCGACCAAGTCGGTGACAGCCCAGTGCTTGGTGATCTGATCGAGCACCACGATCACCGCAGCGACAACCATGCTGAGCCGTGCGACACGCGCCCGCTTCCGACGATCCTCGGCCGGAGTTGCCGTGGCCGCCTGATGTGTCTCCGGTGCCTCGGGTGCTGCGGCTGTGTCGGGCGCGGGAGACGAGCGTGCCGGCGCGTCAGTGGCCTGGACGTCGGCCGGCATCGCATCGTCCATGAGGGTGTCAGCGACGGCCGATGCCGCCGACCTTCTCCTCCACCAGCACGGTGGCCCACGGGATCGCCTCGAGACGCTCTCGTGAGATCGGACGGCCGCTCTCGATCGAGTAGCCGTAGGTGCCGAGGATCATTCGTTCCAGGGCAGCGTCGATGTCGGCGACCATCTGGCGGGCTTGGGCGGACAGCGCGAGATCGCGCTCGCGTTCGACGACCATGGTGTCGCCTTCGCCGCCTTCGTCGTCGAACTGGACATCGCCCATCTCGCCTTCTTCGATGAGCGAGTTGGCTTCGTCCTCGAGGCGGTCGGCCTGACCCGTGAGGGCAATCCGCTCCTCCAGCAGGAGCGCCTTTTGGACGGTGAGGAACTTCGCATCGAAGTCCTTGGTCCAGGCGATGCCGTCCTTGGTCACGCCCTTCGGCGGTGGGATCATCTCGGCCGCAGTGAGCGGCTTGGGCTCCGGCTTCTTCGGGGCCGGCTTCGCGGCGGGCTTGGGGGCGGGCGGGGTGGGCGCGGCGATGGACGCGGCTGTGGACGCTGCGGTGGGCGTCTTGGCCTTGCTGGCCGTGGCCGCGGTCGCCGTGGCGGTCGACTTCTTCGGCACGATGGTGTGTGGCTCGGATTTCTTGGTGGCGGGGGTGGGGGGCTTGGCTGCAACGGTGCTCGCTGCGGCCGTCTTGGACGTTGGCTTGGTCGTTGGCTTGGTCGTTAGCTTGGTCGTTGGCTTGGTCGTTGGCTTGGTCTTGGTCGTCGGCTTGCCAGCTCCCTGCTTGCGAGCAGGTGCGGCCGGCGACGTGGCTGGAGCCTTCGACGCAGGCGCCGGTGCGGCCTTCCTCGTCGTTGTGGGCTTCGGGGTGGCTCGGGCCTTGTCGACCCCGGCACCTTTCGACGTCGGTCGAGGGGCAGCCTTCTTGGCAGCGGATGCCGCCTTCGCCGGCGCCTGCTTCGAGAAGGGCTTGCCCGCGCCCTTGGAAGCCGCCGCCGCTTTCGAGGCCGTCGACGTCTTCGCCGCGGCGCGCGTCACAGTCTTCTGGGCAGGTTGTCTGTGGGCGGCTTGCTTTGGAGCGGGCTGCTTCTTGGCGGGCTGCTTCTTGGCGGGCTGCTTCTTGGCGGTTGCCTGCTTGGCAGTGGCCATCTGGGGTGCACCTCCGTCGACCGAATCGAGGGCCGGATGCTATCTGGCCGACACCCGGAACGCTGACCAGGAGGCGACACCGATCGCTGCCGAGCCGACTGGATCAGGCTCGGGTCACCTGGATGACGATCGGCTCGCCATCGAGCTCGGCGGTCGGAATGCCCGCCGCGTCGAACGACACGGAGGTGGAGAGGGTTTCCGCAGCGAGGAATGCTTGGTGAGCCGCCACCTGGCGGCGCACGGATTCGGGAACACCGAGGCGCAGCACGATCCGGTCGGACACCGCAAGGCCGGCGTCGCGGCGAGCCTGCTGCACGAGTCGCACCAGATCGCGGGCGACGCCCTCGGCCTCGAGCTCGGGGGTGACCGCGGTGTCGAGCACCACGACACCAGCGCCACCCGACAGCGACGTGCTGGCACCGTCACCCGGCGACCACCAGCTTCAGCTGATACTCACCCGGCTGGCAGCTCGACGCCGCCGGCCACCACGACGTCGTCGCTCGCTGGTCCAGTCGCCCGACTTCACCGCCTTGATCACCTGCTGTGTCTGGCCACCGAGCCGCGGACCGAGAGCGGCGGGCACCACCTGCAGCTCGTAGGTGGCGACCGAGGCCACGTCGTCGGTGAGCACGACGATCCTTCACGTTGACCTCGTCGGCGATGAGGTCGTGAACGCCGGCCAAACGCTCGGCGCCGGGCACGGCGACCGTGCAGCGAGCGCCAGCGGCTGACGCACCCGACGCTGGTGCGCCTTGCGCACGCGCAGCGTTGCCGATGCACACGTCGCGGGCGAGATCCATCGTGTCGACGAGCTCCGGGTCGGCTGGCAGCGCAGACGGCGTCCGGCCAGTCGGTCAGGTGCACGCTGCGCTCGCCGGTGAGGTCGCGGTACACCGCCTCGGTCGTGAGCGGCAGCAACGGTGCCAGCCACTCGGCACAGCACCGACGAGCACGGTGTGCAGCGTGTCGATCGCGTCCTGGTCGCCGGCCCAGAACCGGTCGCGGCTGCGGCGCACGTACCAGTTCGTGAGCGCGTCGAGGAACGTGCGCACGGTGCCGCACGCAGCGAACAGGTCGTACGCGTCGATCTGCGCAGTCGTGTCGACCACGAGGTCGTGGGTCTTGGCGAGGATGTAACGGTCGAGCACGTCGGTCGCTGTCGGTGCGCAAGGTGCCGACCGTCTCCTGCTGCGTTCGCGTACAGCGACAGGAAGTACCACGTGTTCCAGATCGGCAGCAGGATCACCTGACGCACGGTGTCGCGGATGCCGTCCTCGGTGACCGCCAGATCGGTGCCGCGCAGGATCGGCGAGCTGAGCAGGTACCACCGCATGGCGTCGCTGCCGTAGGTGTCGAACACCATCATCGGATCGGGGTAGTTGTTCAGGCTCTTCGACATCTTCATGGCCGTCGTCGCCGAGCACGATGCCGTGGCTGACGCAGGTGTTGAACGACGGGCGGTCGAACAGCGCCGTGGCCAGCACGTGCAGCGTGTAGAACCAGCCGCGGGTCTGGCCGATGTACTCGACGATGAAGTCGCCCGGGTAGTGGCTCTCGAACCACTCGCGGTTCTCGAACGGGTAGTGCACCTGGGCGAAGGGCATGCTGCCGCTCTCGAACCAGCAGTCGAGCACCTCGGGCACGCGGCGCATCATCGATTGACCGGTGGGATCGTCGGGGTTGGGGCGCACCAGGTCGTCGACCTATGGCCGGTGCAGGTCGGTGACCGTCGACGCCGAAGTCGCGCTCGAGATCTGCGATGCGTGCCGTAGACGTCGATGCGCGGGTAGTCGGGGTTGTCGCTCTTCCACACCGGGATCGGCGACCCCCAGAAGCGGTTGCGGCTGATGCTCCAGTCGCGGGCGTTGGCGAGCCACTTGCCGAAGCTGCCCTCCTTGACGTGCTCGGGCACCCAGCGGATCTGCTGGTTGAGCTCGACCATGCGGTCGCGGAACTTGGTGACCTCGCACGAACCACGAGCTGATCGCGCGGTACACGAGCGGCTCGGCGCAGCGCCAGCAGTGCGGGTAGGTGTGCTGGTAGCTGTCGTGGCGGACGACGACGCCGCGATGCCTTCAGCTCCTTGATCACCTCGGGTTGGCGTCGAACACGTGGACGTGCGCCCACGGCGGCACCTCCGCGGTGTAGCGGCCGTGCTCGTCCATCGGGCAGATCGGTGGGGATGCCGACGGCGTTGCAGACGTTCTGGTCCTCCTCGCCGAAGCCGGGCGCCATGTGCACCACGCCGGTGCCGTCCTCGGTGCTGACGAAGTCGGCGGCCAGGACGTGGAACGCGTTCGGGCGTGTCGGCGAAGAACGGGAACAGCGGCGTGTATCGGCGGCCGACGAGATCGGCGCCGCGTCAAGCGTGCCCACCTGCACGGCGCCCGCGAGCTCGCGTCTCGTAGGCGCCGAGGCGCGACTCGGCGAGGATGTAGCGCTGGCCGTCCTGTTCCATCACTGCGTAGTCGATCTCGGGACCGACGGCGAGGGCGAGGTTGCTCGGCAGGGTCCACGGCGTGGTGGTCCAGGCGAGGATCTGCTCACCCGAGTCCGAGCTGGAACTGCACGGTCAGTGCGGGGTCCTGTCGATCGCGGTACACGTCGTCCATGCGGGTCTCGGTGTTGCTGAGCGGCGTCTCGCATCGCCAGCAGTACGCCAGCACGCGGAAGCCCTCGTAGATCAGGCCCTTGTCCCACAAGGTCTTGAACGCCCACATCACGCTCTCCATGTAGGGGAGGTCGAGGGTCTTGTAGTCGTTGCTCGAAGTCCACCCAGCGTGCCTGGCGGGTGACGTAGCGATGCCAGTCGTCGGTGAAGCGCAGCACGCTGGTGCGGCACGCATCGTTGAACTTGTCGATGCCGAACTTCGGTGATCGCGGGATGGCCGCTGATGCCGAGCTCCTTCTCGGCCACCACCTCGGCCGGCAGACCGTGGCAGTCCCAGCCGAAGCGGCGGTCGACCTTCTGGCCGCGCATCGTGCGATAGCGCGGCACGGCGTCCTTCACGAACCCGGTGAGCAGGTGGCCGTAGTGCGGCAGGCCGTTGGCGAACGGCGGGCCGTCGTAGAAGACGTACTCGTCGGCATCGGCGCGAGCGGCGACCGAGGCCTCGAACGTGCGGTCGCCGTCCCAGAACGCGAGGACCTCGCGCTCGATGCGCGGGAAGCTCGGCTGGGTCTCGACGTTGGGATAGCTCGGGTCGCGTTCGTGGTCTGCTCGCTCATGCGAGTGGTCTCCTGGATGCCGTGACACGGGTTCCACAGGGACGAGCCAGACGCCCGCGGTACCACCCTGCTTGCGCGCCGCCGCAGCGATCGCACCACTCCACTTCGCCAGCGATGACGGGCTGGACCCGTCCGGTTCTACTGGGGTCTCCGCAGCCGCAGTGACCCGTTCTTCCGGAGGCTCGGAGGTGATCGCCTCGTCATCGCCGTTCTTGATCGTCTCGATCTCGCCGAGAGGCGAGAAGCCCAGGCTATCGCCGTCGAGCAGCCCAGGCTCAGCGACGAATGCCGTCGCTGGGTGTGGGCGCATCGAACGCGATGCCGTCGACCGGTGTTGCGTCGATCAGACCGGCCTGCGTCGGCGCGCTCTGCCTCCTGCCACATCGAACGCACCTCGTCGGCCGACGTGGGCCGCGGCGACACGAGTGGCTCGACTCCGGGCTGCAGCGGCACCTGGCCGGTGATCGGCGGCGGCGGGATGCGGAGCGCACCACTGTCGTCGCCGTTCAGCAACGATGGGGTGGCTGCCGCGACCGGGACGCGCAGTTCGGGGCGTTGGATCTCCGCCGGCACATGATCGGCGAGTTCCGCAAGTGCAGTCGACGCTTCACGCAGGCGCTCGCGATGTTGGGCGGTGTACTTCTCCAGCGTGTCGAGGTCGGCGATCAGCGCCATCGCGCCGAAGCTGCAGTTCCTTCACCTCGGTCTCGGCGCGCAGGTGCTGCTCGGTCTTCGTGCGGTGGGCTTCGGTTCGGGCCTCGTCGAGCAGGCGCGAGGCTTCGGCACGGGCCTGGTCGAGTGTGGACGCAGCCTCGAGCCTGGCGGCAGCCGTGACGCCGGCAGCGGCTGCCTGGGAGGAATCGGTGATCGACGCAGCTTCAGCTCGAGCTTCGGCGACGGTCGAGTCGGCCGTTCGCTGTGCGAGCAGCAGGGTGCGGCTGATCGTTTCCGACTCCTCGATGCCGACGCTCGGCGCCACGACAGCAACCGATCCGGTGTGCTGTGCGTTCTGGGTTGCGTCCTGCAGCTTCGCGATCGCGGCGCGGGCTCGAGCCTCCATCGCGGTGGCCTGCTGGTGTGATGCCTCGAGGCTGGCCGACACCTCGATGAGGTAGGCCCGCACCTCGTCGGGGTCGTAGCCCCGCTTGACGGTCTTGAAGGTGGCGGCGGCCACAGCCTGCGGACTCAGTTCCATGGCCGACATGTTAGGCAGACGGTGGACGCTCAGTCACTCACTGCCACACGTTGTGTGGCGGGATGACGAATCACGACCGGTCGGTGAGTCGCCGGCGGAGTCCGCGCTCAGTCGTCGAGCGAGCCGTAGCCACCCGGGCGAGCTCGCCGGCTTCAGCAGGTACACGCCGGATGCGACCTTCTCCATGCTGCCGTTCAGTCCGTAGCACAGGCCGCTGGCGAAGTCGATGAGCCGACGCGAGACGTCGCGCTCGGTGGCCTCGAGGTTCATGATGACCGGCTGGCCCTCCTTGAACTTGTCGGCGATCTCCTGCGCCGAGTCGAAGCGGCGCGGACGCACGGTGTGCGGGTCGGAGCTCATCGCCGAGCCTCCTCGCGCCGGGGCGCGTGGAGCGGGTGGGGTTGATCGGCCGCGGATGCACGCTGGAGTCGTCGGTGGCCGGCACCGGTCGGCGGCCGACAGGCTCGACGTCGCGTGCTGGGGAAGCTCGGGCGCGTGGGCACGGTGCGCACAGCTGCTTCTGGCTCGTACTCGGGTGCGGGACGTCCGCCACGCACCGCCGGCTCCTCGTAGCGGGGCTGTCGGCCACGCTGACCACGGGGCTCCGGCTCGGGCGGGAGGTCGTAGTCGTCGTAGGCATCATCGGGCCCCAACCCGAGATAGTCCATGGCCCTCTTCCACATCGACATTTCCTCTCCTCCTGCATGCGGGAGGCTAGCCGAGTCACTCGACGTGAGGTGGAGCCACGTCGAGCGACGTGGACGCGAGGACCGAACAGCGCGCTGCCCGACTCGCACCTGTGTCGAGCCCTCCTGGACGGCCACCTCGAGATCGTCGGTCATCCCCATCGAGCACACCGTCAGCCCCAAGCGGTCGAGCAGCGCACGCACGGCGCGGAACCCCGATCGGGCTGCGTGCGGGCCACCGTCGGTGGGGCCGACGGTCATCAATCCATCGACCACGAG
This sequence comes from uncultured Acidimicrobiaceae bacterium, assembly GCA_963791635.1. Lineage (GTDB taxonomy): Bacteria > Actinomycetota > Acidimicrobiia > Acidimicrobiales > Ilumatobacteraceae > VFMC01. The sequence continues at coordinate 674,133 of CAWBTC010000005.1, read as the reverse complement.
ATCGAGTGAACGGCACATCTCGACCAGCCCCGGCGCATCGGCGAGCGAACATCCGCCCTTGTCGAGATCGCCGTCGGTGCTGCACCTGCACCAGCACCGTGGCGCCCGGCACCCGCTTGGCGAGTTCGGTCGACGAGCGAGGCCCGGTCGACGGTCTCGTACACATCGACGAACGGTGCCACCACGCGCACCTTGTTCGTCTGCAACTGGCCGATGAAGTGCACAGGTGGCAGGCCGACCTCGCCGGCCGAGCTTGCTCGTCAGTTCCTGAGCGTAGTTCTCGCCCACCGCATCACATCCGGCGGCTGCTGCAGCATGGACGGCATCGATGCCGAACGTCTTGGTGACAGCCACGACGCTCACCCCGGTGCCACCTGCACGGGCGATCCGATCGCGCACGGTCGCGAGACGCTCTGCCACGTCTTCGGCGCGGATCACGAGATCGTCCCTGCAGTGAGCTGCACGTCGGCATCTTTCCAGACGGCCATCACCTGCCGCCCACGTTCGCGTCGAACGCGCCGTGAGAACCACCGATCGGCAGGGTGCGTGCTGATGGCCACGTTCCCGTTCAGGTGCGACAGGAAGGTGTCGGAACGCAGTCGGCCCACGGAGGGCCGGTGGCTCACTTCAGGAACGACGGCACGTCGAAGTCGTCGTCGCCGTCGAGCGGGTCGACCGCATCGTCGGCGAAGAGGTCCTTCAGCGTGGAGGCCGGCTTGTTGTCGACGGCCTTGAGCGCAGGCTTGGCCGCCGACTGACCGGCCGCGGAGTCCCATCGATCGAACCCGGCGGCGATGACGGTGACCTTCACCTCGTCGCCCATCTCGTCGTCGATGACGGTGCCGAAGATGATGTTGGCGTCCTGGTGGGCGACGCCGTGGATGATCTCGGCGGCCGCGTTCATCTCGAACAGGCCCATCGCCGACGGGACCGGTGATGTTCAGCAGGATGCCTCGTGCGCCGTCGATGGCGGCCTCGAGCAGCGGGCTGGAGATCGCTGCCTTCGCGGCAACGACCGCACGGTTCTCGCCGCTGGCCTGACCGATGCCCATGAGCGCCGAGCCGGCGCTGGCGAGGATCATCTTCACGTCGGCGAAGTCGGTGTTGATGAGACCGGGAGTGGTGATCAGGTTCGTGATGCCGGAGACGCCCTGCAGCAGCACTTCGTCGGCCATCTTGAACGCGTTGAGCACGCTGGTCTTTTCGTTGGCGACGGTGAGCAGGCGATCGTTCGGGATGACGATCAGCGTGTCGACCTTCTCCTTCAGCTTCGGCGACGCCGGTGTCGGCCTGGACGGCACGCCGACGACCCTCGAAGCTGAACGGGCGGGTGACCACGCCGATGGCGAGTGCACCCAGCGCACGTGACACCTCGGCGATGACGGGAGCTGCGCCTGTGCCGGTGCCGCCGCCCTCGCCGGCGGTGATGAACACCATGTCGGCGCCCTTGATCATCTCTTCGATCTCGTCGCGATGCGCTTCGGCTGCGGCGCGCCCGACGTCGGGGTCGCTGCCGGCACCGAGACCACGGGTGAGATCACGTCCGATGTCGAGCTTGACGTCGGCATCGCTCATGAGCAGCGCCTGGGCATCGGTGTTCACGGCGATGAACTCGACGCCTTTCAGCCCGGCGTCGATCATGCGATTGACGGCGTTCACGCCACCGCCACCCACGCCGATCACCTTGATGACCGCGAGATAGTTCTGTGGGGCGCCGGCCATCAGCGGGACCTCCAGCTTTCATGACTTGGTGCGACACCGCGGTGAGCGGGCGCAATGGCGGACGTGACGGACAACATGACCTTGCGATGGTAACGAGTGCAGGCCGCCTCCCGCGCAACCCGACCGTCCCACCCTGGTCACCGACATTGTGGCACGTCCGGAGGAACGAAACTGGGAGGACCACTCCGCACCCACGGGCGCCGGGTCGCGGACGGCTCCTCGCTGGCCACGCCCGAGCAGCCCTCGACGCGACGGACGACACCCTGGCGGCGCGGCGACCTCTGGTCACGGGAGGCCCGACACCTGCCCGGCACGCAGTGAGCACGTGGCCAGCGCACACATCCGGGGGTCAGCCGATCACGTCGTCGGTGGAGACGTCGATCCTGTCCGCGTCGTCGAGGCCATCGTTCACGAGCTGCAGAAGCCGCGCAAGCTTGCCGTCGAGGCCGTTGAAACTGCCGATGCGGACCTCGACGAGCTCAGGTTCGGTCGGCTCTGTCGGGTCGGTTGCGCCGGTGGCCCCCTGTTCGTCGGGGTCGACGATGGGGATCCGCTGGACGATCAGCCCCAGATCGCCGGTCGTCGGATCGAGGGTGGCTGCGGTGGTGATGCTGCGAATCTCGCCGGGAAGAGCGCCCACCAACTGCGCGGCAGCGCCGTATTGCGCTCCGGCCGCCGACCCCGCCTCGAGGTCGGGGCCGATGCCTTCGACGAGCATGTAGTCGGACGGGCGGCCGGCGAGCACATCGAGCACGAACCCGTCGCGGTCGATCACCCGGTACCTCGCATCCGACCCCAAGAAGGTGGCGAGCGGCTGTCGTTCGCGCACATCGATCAGCACCCGGTTGGGGAAGTCGGTCGTGACGAAGGCTCGCTCGATCCACGGCAGCAGCTCCAGCTGCTCCACGACGGACTCCGTGTCCACGAGCAGCACCGGCTCGCCGACCATCTCGTCGATCAACGCCTGCAACTGGTCGCCGTAGCTGAGCCGGGTGTACGGCGCGCCTTGCACGTCGACACGCTCCACGGCGAACAGCCCCGAGGAGAACACGGCGAGCACGGTCACGATCACGATCACCACACCAGCGATGCCGGCGACCCACAGCAGGCGCTTTCGGCCCTGGGCGCGCTTGACGGCGATCCGTCGGGCCCGAACCCGCGGATCCATCGAGCGGCTGGGCACCGGCACGGCATCGAACGCCCCAGAGGCTTCGAGCTCGTTGCCGATCACGATCGTGCCCTTGGCGTTCGTCGACACCGCCGGAGTGCCACGCACCGCTGTCGCGATCTCGTCGTCGTCGAGGTACACGGCATCAGGCAACGAGTCGTCGCCACCGATCACGATCGTTGCCCGGTCCGAACGAGCTGGAGGGTCCGAACGAGCTGGAGGGTCCGAACGAGCTGCAGGATCCGCCGATGCCGGTGCCGCACTCGATCCGGTGGCGCCTGAATCGGCTGGCAGGCGAGTGGTCGGTGAACCCCCCGTGCGGTCGCGGGGCACGATCCTCACGCCGGCCGGGCCGATCGGGCCCGCCGAGCCGCGTGTCTCGGGGCCGGGTGTCTCGGGGTCGGGCGGCTCGGGGTTGGGCGCCTCGGGGTCGATCAGCCAGGGCTCGGTGTGGTCGCCGAACGTCGACTGGTCGACGGGGATCCCAGGTGCCGCAGATCGCACCCCTGGTGCGTCCGTCGCGCGTGTCGAAAAGAGCGAATCGTCCTCGACATCGGCGAGCGGCAAATCATCGAGATCCGCCGCCGGGAGGTCGTCGAGCGTGAGGTCGAAGGTGCCGTCGAAGGTGCCGTCGAAGGTGGGATCGATCGTCGGATCGAGCGCGCCGTCGTCGGGCCTGGCGGGCCCCGACGACGGTGTGCCGGTGAATGCCTGACGCAACTCGTCGAGCACGGCGTCGGGCACCTCCTCGCCACGGGCGGGCGTCGGCTCGCCCACGTCGACGACCAGATCAGATGGAACCGAGTCGGTCGACGCGGGCGCCTGCCCGGGTGTGGCCTCCCGGTCCCTCGACTTGCGCCAGCTCACCACGTCACACCTGGCGAATGATCGGGTTCGACGTCGACGAAGCCGACGAGCCTCACCTCGCTGCGCATCCGGTGGCCGGTCTCGTCGGCGACGTGGGTGCGCACGAGCTCGATGAGCGCGCGCACGTCGGCCGCACGACCGCCATCGTCGGCCTGGATGAAGTTGGCGTGCTTGTCGCTCACGTGCGCCGTGCCCACACGCAGGCCGCGCAGACCGCACCGGTCGATGAGCGCACCTGCGGTGACCTCGCCCGGCACCGGGTTCACGAACACCGACCCGGCGTTCTGACCGCCGGGCTGGTGCTCCCGCCTCCAGCGCACGATCTCGTCGAGCTCGATCTCGCCTCGCTCCCGGTCGCCATCGGCGAGCTGCAGACGTGCTGCGAGCACGACCTGATGATCGGCCAGGTCGGAACCGCGGAACCGCAACCCCAAGACGTCGGCCGGCAGCACGCGCTCGACCCCACGGTGGAGGTCGAACAGCTCGACGTCGAGCAGCGACGAGGCCATGTCGGAACCGTGCCCGCCGGCGTTCATGCGGACGCCACCGCCGACCGAACCAGGCACCCCGACGGCCCACTCGAACCCGGTCAGCGATGCAGCGACCGTCCGGCGCGCGAGCATCGGCAGGGCGACCGCGCCGCCGGCGTGCACCACGGTGCCGTCGATCGCGATGTGGGCGCTCAGATCGGCGAGCGACACCGCCACACCGGGGAAACCGTCGTCGGCCACGAGCAGGTTCGAGCCCCGGCCCACCACGAGCACGGGCACCTCGCCGATGCGGCATGCCTCTGCGACGGTGACCAGGTCTGAGACGGTGCGCGGTCGCACGAACAGTGCCGCCGCGCCACCGACGCGATACGTGGTCATCGGGCCGAGCGGCACGTCGGGCGTGGCGAGTTGCCCGAGCACCGAGGCCGCGAGGTCGAGCCCGACGAGTCCGCCCGCCCGACGCGGCGGCATCACCTCGTCACCTCATGATCGAAGCGCGCCGAGCGGCGTTCGATCACCTCGGACGGGAACGAGGCGATGTCGCCGCAGCCCATCGAGACGCATACATCACCGTCGCGCAGCTCTCCTGCCACGAAGTCGATCAGGTCCTGGCGGCGCGGCAACCACACCACACGCGAGTACGGATGGGCGTCGAGCACAGCATTCACGACCAGCTTGCCGGTGATGCCAGGGATCGGTGTGGTGCCACTGGCGAAGATCTCGGTGAGCACCACCACGTCGGCGTCGGCGAACGCGTCGGCATACTCCGGCCACATCGCCTCCATCCGGTTGAACCGATTCGGCTGGAACACAGCGATCACTCGCCGCCACCCGTCGCCGCTGTGGCGCGCCGCAGCGAGATCGGCCGCGATCTCCGACGGCAGATGGGCATAGCTGTCGACGAGCGTTGCCCCGTCCCGAGGAGCCTCTGATGTCGAACCGTCGCGCCACGCCAGCCGAATCGGGCGAGTGCCGCCGTTGCGGCGTCGAACGGCACGCCGATCTCCAACGCCAGGGCCATCGCACCGGTGGCGTTGCGTACGTTGTGGATGCCGCGCAGCGGCAGATCCACCGTGCCCAGGCGCTGACCTCGGCGTTCGATCACGAAGCGGTGCGCACCGTTGTCGGCCACGATGTCGACGGCGCGCACGTCGGCCCCCTCGCCGGTGCCGTAGGTGAGCGCACCGCGATCCCGGTGCGCGGCGGCGAGGCGCCGGCACACCGGGTCGTCGATGCACAGCACCTTGGGCCCGGGGATCTGCGCGAGGTAGTCGATCGAAGCTCTGCTCGATCGCCGAGAACGATCCGTAGTGGTCGAGGTGGTCGACCTCGACGTTCGTCAGCATCGTGCCCTGAGCGGCAGCTCGAGGTGGGTGCCGTCGCTCTCGTCGGCCTCCACCACCAGCCACTCGCCACCGGTCCACTGCGCGCCGGTACCGGTGTCGGTGACGTCGCCACCGATCACGAAGCTCGGGTCGGAGCCCGCGCCTCGGCGAGGATCATCATCAGCATCGATGTGGTGGTCGTCTTGCCGTGCGTGCCGGCGACCGCCAGCGATCTGGCCTGCGCGCAGATCGAGGCGAGCATCCCTGCCCGGCGCAGCGTGGTGACGCCGGCTGACGCGTGCCTCGTCGAGCTCGATGTTCGTGCTCGGGCACGGCGGTGCTGTAGGTGACAGCGTCGCAGCCCTCGATGTAGCGCCGCTGGTGGCCGACGTGCACCGTGACACCACCGGCGCGCAGCCGATCGAGCACGGGGCTGCTCGCGGATGTCGCTGCCGCTCACAGCGTGGCCCATCTCGGCCAGCACGATCGCGATCGCGCTCATCCCCGGACCGCCGACGCCGACGACGTGGAGTCGCTGCGGTGCCGACAGGTCGAGCGGGACAGCCGGCACCGGGATCGTGAGGCTCATCGGGCACCCGCTCCGACGCCACCGGCGATCTCGTCGATGAGCTCGATGAGCGTGTCGCTGCGATGCCGTTCGCCTTCGGCGAACGCGGCGGTCGACAACGCCTCCAGGCGGGCGGGATCGGCGATCAGGCCGTCGACGAGATCCGCGAGCAACCGTGCGGTGAGGTCGTGTTCTTCGACCAGCACCGCGGCGCCGATGGTCGGTGAGCGTGCGGGCGTTGTCGACCTGGTGGTTCTCGGCGGCGCCCGGCCATGGCACGACGATGCGCCGGCGTCCCGGTGGCCGCCAGCTCGGCGATCGTGCTCGCACCCGCACGGGTGATCATCAGGTCGGATGCGGCGTAGAGCTGGGGCATGCGGTCCTCGTATCCGATCACGCGGTACATGATGCCCGCTGGGTCGGTCGCGCGACAGGTGGCGCGTCGGCGAGCCACCGGTCACCGACCACGTGGTGGACGTACACGTCGGTCCGCTCGGACCAGAGCTCGACCAGCCCGACGACGGCGTCGTTGATCGGCCTTCGCGCCCAGCGAACCTCCGAACACGGTGATCACGAACCGGTCGGCCGGGATGTCGAGCGCCGCTCGCGCCGCGGCGCGATCACGGGCACGGTCGATGCGCGATGATCTCCGGCCGGATCGGCGCGCCGGTGAGCCGGGCGTTCGGCAACGGTGAGTCCGCGAAAGCTTGCCGCGACTGCCGCGGCACCACGAGCAGCGAGCCTGGATGCGAGACCTGGACGAAGGTCGTAGCTCACCACGACCACCGGGATCCCGAGCCGGCGTGCGGCGAACGTGGCCGGCATGCTCGCGTACCCACCGACGTTCACCACCACTGCGGGACGCAGTTCGCGCAGCAGCCGTCGCGCTCGGCGGGTGGCGCCGATCAGCTTGGGCACGAACGACAGGTTGCGGCGGGTCAGCGACCGCTGCAAGCCCACGACATCGAGCAGGGTGAACCCGAACCCGGTGGGCGGCAGCAGTCGCGACTCGATGCCGCGTTCGGTCCCCACGTAGTGCAGCGACGACGGCGCGTGACCCGCGACGACGAGCCGATCCATGATCGCGAGCGCCGGCAGCACGTGTCCCGAGGTACCACCTCCGGTGACGACAGCGTGCGTCTGTGAGGCGGTTCCCCCGCCGCCGCCACGTCGCGTGTGGCGCGGTTCCACGGTCACTTCGCGTGGCGGGCGACGTTCAGGAGCAAGCCGGCCGCCGCCATGCGACACGAACAGCGAGCTGCCGCCCGCCGAGAAGAACGGCAGCGTCAGCCCGGTGACGGGCATCAGGCCGGTCACGCCGCCGATGTTGATCGACGGTCTGCACGACGAGCCAGCCGACGATGCCGCCGGCGAGCAGACTGCCCGAAGCGGTCGCTGGCGGCGAGGGCCACCTGCACGCCGCAGTACGTGAGCACCAGGAAGCCGCCGACCACTGCGACCACGCCGATCAGTCCGAGTTCCTCGGCGATGACGGCGAAGATGAAGTCGCTGTGAGCGAGTGGCAAGAAGTCGCCGAGCTTGTTCAGGCCCCGACCGGGACCGGCACCCGTGGTGCCGCCCTGGGCGATCGCGATCATCGCCTGATAGGTCTGGTAGCTGTAGGTGGTCGCGGTTGCCGGCGATGTCGAGGAACGCGGTGAACCGGTTGATGCGCCGCTGGCTCGACATGATGAACAGCCCTGCCGCACCAAGCCCGACGGCAGCGGCGACGGTCATCGGCACGAGCGGGGTGCCACCCACGAACGCGACAGCGAACACGATGCCGGCGAGGACGATCGCCGACCCGAGGTCGCCCTGCAACAGACACAGGCCTGCCGCCAACGCGGCGACCCATCAGCGTCGGCATCAGTGTCCGGTTGCAGGTCGTGCATCTCGCTGTCGCGCTTGGTGAGCAGGTCGGCGCAGTACAGCAGCACCGCGAGCTTCAGGAACTCGCTACGGCTGGAGGCTGAGCGACCCAAGCGACACCCAGGCGCTGGCGTCGTTCACCTGCAGGCCGACGCCAGGTACGAACGGCAGCAGCATCAACCCGGTGGCAGATCGCGAGGCCGGGCACCACGAATCGACGCCACGACTGGTAGTGCACCCGGGCGCAGATCCACAAGGCGACCGTGCCGAGCACCGCCCACACGACCTGCCGGTTGAACGTCCGCCACGGCGATTCGCCCTGATGGAACAATCGGATCGACGACGCCGACAGCACCATCACCAACCCGAGCATGGTGAAGACCGTGACGATCAGGGCGATGACGTAGAAGGTGGTGGGCGGTGGGCGCATCTCGGCGGGCGCGGTCCGGCCCGTCGGATGACGGCGGAGCGCGGCGGCGCGCTCGGCAGCCTGCCGGCGCCGGACGGTGATGCTCGGAGCAGTGGCGCTCACGTCGGTCCTCCCGTGGAGGCACCAGGGGCGAGCGGGGCGGTCTGGTCGTTCTGGTCGATCCCGAGTTCGGCGACGAGCCGGCGGAAGTCCTCGCCTCGCGCCGGGTAGCCGCCGTCGGGGTACCAGTCGAAACTGGCACATGCGGGCGAGAGCAGGACGACGTCGCCGTCGCGGGCGGCGGCCCGTGCGGCGTGCGACGGCCTCGGCCATCGACGCAGCGCGCACCACCGGGCGCACGCCGGCGAAAGCGGCCTCGATCTCTCCCGCTGACTCCCCGATCGCAACCACAGAACGGACCCGGGCCCATTCGGTCGCGAGCGAGCCGAGGTCGAGCCCCTTGTTGCGACCGCCGGCGATCAGCACGATCGACTCGAACGAACGGATGGCGGTGAGCGCCGCATGCGGCGACGTCGCCTTCGAGTCGTTGAACCACTCGACACCGTCGATCTCGCCGACCGGCTCGATGCGGTGCGGTGGGAACGCGGAACGCGGCGAGGCCGGCGTCGATGTCACCCGGCGAGACGAGACCGCTCTCGATGCATGCGGCCGCCGCTGCCAGGGCGTTCGACAGGTCGTGCGGGAAGCGACGTCGCAACGACGCGACCGACGCATAGTCGCCCGAAGCCGACGCGAACCGCCGTGCGTCGACCAGCGCTCGTGAGTTCACCGATCACGTGGTGATCACCGTCGGCGAGACCGAACGTGACGTGACGCGCGTGTGCCGTGGCAAGTCTGCGCATCACGACGGCGTCGCCGGCTCCAACCCACCGCCACATCGTTCGGTCGTTGGTGCTGCCACACGTTGGCCTTGGCCGCTTCGTAGGAGCTCATCGACATGTGCCAGTTCTGATGGTCCGGAGCGAAGTTCAACCAGATCGCCGCCTCGGCCCGGAACGAGCGGATCCACGCCAGCCGGAAGCTGCTGCACTCCACGGCGAACGCATCGACGTCGTCGTCGAGCGCTGCGACGAACGGCATCTCGGTGTTGCCGACCGCCGCGGTGCGCAGCCCGCCCGCAGTGAGCAGCGCGGCGGTGAGCATCGTCGTGGTCGTCTTGCCGTCGGTGCCCGTGATGGCCGACCATCGGCCGCGGCCCACCGGCGCGCTCCTGCTCCCATTCGTAGGCGAGGTCGATCTCGGTTCGCAGCGGCACGCCGGCCGCGAGCGCGGCACGCACCAACTCGTGCGTCTCGGGCACACCCGGTGCCGGCGCGACCAGGTCGGCCTCACGCAGCAGTCGTGAGATCGTGCCGGTGTCCGGCCGCTCCACCAGTTCGGTGCCGAGCTCGCCGGCGAGCGCGCGTTTGGTGTCGTCGGGGCTGTCGTCGGCGATGCAGCACGCGGTAGCCGCGACCGGCCAGTGCCCGCGCCACGGCAGCACCTGCGATCGCGACGCCGTGGACGAGCGCCGTCTCAGAACCCCGGCGAGGACTCACCGGAGCCCTTCGAGCCTGGTGAAGTCGCCGATGAAGATCGCCAGCGCGGTCGCGACGCAGATGCCCGGGATGATCCAGAAGCGGATGATCACGGTCGTCTCGGGCCATCCGAGCAACTCGAAGTGATGGTGGATCGGCGACATGCGGAACAGGCGCTTCTTGCGGCCAGAGGCCTTGAACACGCCCATCTGGACGGCGACCGATCCGGCTTCCATCACGTTGATCCCGCAGATCAGCACGAGCAGCACCTGGGTGTTGGTACCGAGCGACAACATCGCGAGCGCCGACCCGACGCCGAGCGCGCCCACATCGCCCATGAAGATGCGTGCCGGCGCGGCGTTGAACCACAAGAACCCGGCGCATGCCCCGGCAAAGCCAGCGGCGACCGTGGCGAGGTCGAGCGGGTTCACCACCGACGCCGTAGATCTCGGGGTTTCGGAACGCCCAATAGCCGATGATCGTGAACGCGACGAACCCCATCATCGCCGAGCCTCCGGCGAGACCGTCGAGACCGTCCGTGACGTTGACGGCGTTGGTGGTGGCCCAGATGATGAGGCCGGCCCACACGATCCACACGATCGTGTGCAAGGTCCAATCGGGATACGTTGCCCTCGTGATCGAGACGGTCTCACTGATGCCCGTTCCCGCAGACAGCCACCACGCAACTCCCATCGCGAGCGCCAAGCGTGATCCAGCTCTTGCGCTTCCAGAAGATGCCTCGGTTGTGCGACTTGGTGATCTTGATGTAGTCGTCGAGGAAGCCCATGGACGACATGATCAAGACGCCGCACCACATGATCATCGCCTGCGTCGAGAACGCCAGGCGATCGCGCAGGAGGTGCGCCGACATCCATCCGACGAAGGCCGCCATGATGATCGCCAGGCCGCCCATCGTCGGCGTGCCCTGCTTGGCCATGTGGTGCTCGGGGCCGTTGTCCTCCTTGCCGAGAATCGGCTGTCCCTTGCCGCGGTTGCGGAAGAACGTGATGAGGAAGCGGGTGCCGAACAGCGACACGACCATCGCCGAGGCACCGGCGATCATGACGGCGATCACGAGCGACCCTCGTCTCGCACGGCCCCACGACCCCACCCGAGCGACTCCAGCACGTCCCGGGCAACCGCACGGTCGTCGAAGGGCAACTGCAGGTCACCGACGGTCTGGGTGGTCTCGTGACCCTTGCCGGCGATGAGCACCACGTCGCCCGGTCGGGCGATCTGCAGCGCGACGGCGATGGCGTTCCTTCTGTCGGGCTCGATCACAACGGAGCCACGGTAGTCGTCGGACACCCCGGCCACAGTGGCATTGATGATCTCCATCGGGTCCTCCGACCTGGGGTTGTCGGAGGTGACGATCGCCTGGTCGGCCAGTTCGGCGGCCACGGCCCCCATCAACGGACGCTTCTCCCGGTCTCGATCACCGCCACAACCGAACACCACGATCACCCGGCCGTGCATCGCCGCGCGCTCGAGCGGCACGCAGGGCTTGCTCGAGGCCGTCGGGGGTGTGTGCGTAGTCCACGAGCACCGAGAACGGCTGCCCGGCCACAACCGGTTCGAACCGGCCCGGCACGGGCGCGGCGGCCGACAGCGCGTCGGCCACTTCGGCCTCGGCGAACCCTGCAGCGACACACGCAGTGGCCGCAGCGAGGCTGTTCATCACATTGAACTCACCACCGATGGAGACGCGCACGCGATGTCCGCGCCAGCTGTAGGCGTGCCACGTGGCGCCGATCTCGATGTCACTCGCATCGTCGACGGAGAACGGCACGAGCGGCGATGTCTGCGGTGTCGAAGAGCAATCGGCCGTGCACGTCGTCGGTGTTCACCACACCGACCTCGGTGAGCTGGCGTTCGAACAGGCGCGCCTTCGCCGCGAAGTAGCGCTCCACCGTTCCGTGGAGGTCGAGGTGATCGCGGCCGAGGTTGGTGAAGACCGACACGTCGAAGTGGGCACCTGCGACGCGGTCGAGCTGCAGCGCGTGCGACGACACCTCCATCGCCACAGCCTGCACACCGTCGTCGCGGCAGTCGGCCAGTCGACGCTGCAGCACCGGTGCCTCCGGCGTGGTGAACCGGCCCGAGAGCGTGCCGAACACCTCGGTCCTGCGACCGAGGGTGTTGAGGATGTGGCCGATCAGTTGCGACGTCGTGGTCTTGCCGTTCGTGCCGGTGACCGCGATGGTCGTGAGCGAGTCGCACGGATCGCCGAACACCGATGCCGCAAGCCACCCGGTCGCGGCGCGCGCGTCGGCGACCACGATCTGGGGCACGGACACCGGCAGCTGGCGCTCGACCAGCAATGCGACCGCCCCCGCGGCAACAGCCTCGACGCCGAAATCGTGACCGTCGCTCTTGTCGCCGCGTAGGCAACAGAACACGGTGCCCGCGCGCACCTCGCGCGAATCGATCGTGATGTCGTCGACTGCGACGGCAGTCGGATCGACCGAGTTGCTCCCGACGAGGGTGCGGGCGGGCCCGCCGCGCACCCCGTCGAGCACCTCGGCGAGCGATCGCGAACGAGACCTCGAGACCATCGTCAGCCCTTCGGGCAGCCGCCGCCCGTGACGGGCGGGGTGATGTTCATCTCGTGAAGGATCGTCGGCGCGATATCGGCGAACACCGGCGCGGCGGCGGTGCCACCGAAGTGGGTCGGCTGTTGCTCGCCGACGGCGCCAGGCGGCTCGTCGATCGAGATCAGCACCGTCACCTGCGGGTCCTCGGCCGGGAAGAAGCCGGCGAACGACGAGTAGTACTTGCGGTTGCCCTCGGCATCGGTGTAGCCGCCGCCGTCCTGCGCCTTCAGACCGGTGCCGGTCTTGCCGGCGACGGTGATGCCGTCGACCTTGGCGAGCTTGGCCGTGCCCTCGCACACCACCTGGCGCATCATCAGGTTCACCTGCTGGGCCACTTCGGGTCGCACCACGCGGTGCGAATCGCTCGGTGCCGCGTCCGTGAGCACACCGCCGGCATCGATGGTGCCGGCCACGAGCTTGGGCGCGACGTACATGCCGTCGTTCGCGATCACGTTGATCGCGCTGACGAGCTGGATCGAGGTGGACGCGATCCCCTGGCCGTAGGCCACCGTGTACTGCTCGGTGCCCTCCCACTTGGTCCAGTCCACGCCCAGGCCCCGGGACTCGCCGGGGAAGTCGAGCGCTGTCTTCTCCCCCAGTCCGAACGCACGCATGTACGCGCCCATCTTCTCCTTGGTCTCGCGCATGCGATTCGCCCAGGGTGAGCATCGACCTCGATCGTGCCGATGTTCGACGACTTGGCGAGGATCTGCGACACCGGCCAGTCGTAGTCGGGATGCGACCTCGGCGTCGTGGAGCGTGCCGTCGGAGTAGTTCTTGCGGTAGGGCACGTGGAACACCGTGTCCGGTGTGACCGTGCCTTGGTTCAGGGCGGCTGCCACGGTGATCGCCTTCACCACCGAGCCGGGCTCGGCTGCATCCACCGCCGCGATGTTGCCGCTCGTCACGTGCACGATGCCGTCCTCGCCACGGCGGACACCGACCATTGCGATGATCTCGCCGGTGTCGGTGTCCATCACCACGGCCGAGCCTCCGCGTGCGCCCAGCGCAGTCACCTGCTCCACCAGCGCCCGCTCCACGCGCGAACTGCACCGAGCGATCGAGGGTGAGGACGATGTCGTGGCCAGGTACCGGCGCCACGGTGGTGGTCTCGGATCCGGGGAGCGACCGACCATCACGGTCGTGCTCGACGCGACATCTCGCCGTCGGTGCCCGTGAGCAGCAGGTCGTACTGCATCTCGATGCCGGCGATGCCTTCGCCGTCGATGTTCGTCTTGCCGATCACGCTCTGGCCCACCTCGCCGCCGGGCATCGTGCGCCGGTCCTCGGCGATCGTGTCGATCCCGGTCATGTCGAGCATCTTCACGGCCGCGGCCTGTGCATCGCTCACCTGACGCGCGACGTAGACGAACGACTTCTCCTTGACCGTGAACGCGTCGAGCAGCGACTGCTGCTTCTCGGGCGTGAGGTTCAGCGCTTTCGCAAGCGCGTCCACCGTTGCCGTCCGCGTCCGTGACGAGGCGGGGGTTGGCGATGATCGGTCGTCGATGGCACCGACAGCGCGAGCTCGTCGCCGTTGCGATCGAAGATGACCCCGCGGTTGGCACGGAGCACCGTGTCGCTCGTGCGCTGCGCGCGGCCTGCCTCGCGGAGCTGCATCGGCATTGGTGGTCTGGAGCATCACGACGCGTCCGAAGATGATCGCGAACACGATCGCCGACACTGCGAACACGACTCGCAGCCGTCGTGGGTGCTGGCCGGCCTTGAAGTAGTGACGGACGGTGCGGACCTTGATGACGCGCTTCTGCAGCCCGTTGCGCGACCGGTTCGGCCGAGCCGCTGTGGGCCGCCCACCTGAACGACCGGAACGACCGGAACGGGTGCGGGAACCATGGGTGTCGCGATCACGACGCTGGCGAGGATCGCGACGGGAACGCAGGTCGCGCACGTCGCGCAGCGCGCTCGACGAACGTGGGCTCCTCCTGCCGGGCACGGTCGGCACGGTTGGCGCGAACACCACGCTCTGACGTGCGCCCGGCCGCGACGCGGCGAGCCGGCCTCACCGTCGGGCGAACGCCACGATCCTCCGGCAGGCGACGTTCGATCCGATCGAGGCGCTCGCCGCGGGTCGTCGGCGCCGGTCGATGTGCGTCGCGGCGTGACGTCGGGCGGTGCGACCGGTGACCGAGCGACGCGGCGTCGTGATCGGACGATCGTGCGGGGTCGGCGCTGCGGGGATGGCGACGTCGCCCATCGCGACCCTGCGATGACCTGCGAGGATCTCGTCCGACGGTGCGTCCGGCTCGCGCGGGGGGACGACGACTCACGGCGTCGCCGTCGCACCGGCAGCCGTGGTGGCCTTCACGTCGCGGAAGTCGTCGAGCGTGTTGCCGCTCTCGCCGAGGTGCGTCGGTTCGATGTCACCCGTCGCGGCGGCCACGATCGCCCGCACCTCGATGCCGATGCTCAGGAACTCGCTGTCGGTGGCCGGCACCATGCCGTTGTCGACCGCGATCTGCGCCAGCCGCTCGGGCGAGCGCAGCTCGGCGCGCTGGCGGCGCAACGTCTCGTACAGCTCGCGGGAGTCCTTGATGTCGGTGTCGAGTTGGTCGAGCTGCACCTGGATGCGCGCCAGCCGAGTCTGAAAGGCGGCAGCGCCGAGCATCGCGATGCCGAGCAGCACGCTCATCACCACGGCGACATGCGCAGCGCGGCGACCCCGCGGGGCGACGAGGGACAGGTGCCGGTCACTGGCGTGGAAGCCGACCGTGGCACGCACGAGGTGCTGCGGACCTGCTTCGAGACCGCCGTGGCGGCGCGTCGCGACGACGCGCTGGCCCGCCTCGACCTTGCGGCGGGTCGGCCGCAACGAACGTTCCGGCGCGTGTTCCTGGTGGGTGGTGTGGTGGTGGCGGGCGGTCCGAGCGGGCGATGGGGTCGCGGCCTCACCCGAGCGGGTGGCCGGCCGGGGCGCGACGGCGTGCTGACGGGCGACGGCTGCCATCTCAGATCCGGCCGCCGGGGAGGTCGCCGCGACGCGTCGGGGCGACGCGCTCGACCACACGCAGTCGCGCACTGCGAGCCCGCGGGTTCGAGGTGCGCTCCTGCTCGCTCGGCGTCTTCGGGATGCCACGGACGATGCGCACGGTCTGCACCGCGTCGCAGACACATGGCAGCTCGGGCGGGCATGCGCAGCCACCGGTCTCGGCGAAGCGCATCCGCTGCTTCACGATCCGGTCCTCGCCCGAGTGGTACGACAGCACGGCAACCCGGCCGCCCTCCACGGTGTTCGCTCGATCGCGAGGTCGAGTGCTGTCAGGCAGCACCTCGAGTTCGCGGTTGAGCTCGATGCGGATCGCCTGGAACGTGCGCTTGGCGGGATGGCCACCGGTTCGGCGCGCGGCGGCGGGGATCGCAGCGACCACGATCTCGGCAAGCTGGGTGGTGGTCTCGACCGGGCGCGCCGCGACGATCGGCACGAGCGATGCGGGTGGCGAAGCGCTCGTCACCGTGACGACGCAGGGCCTGGGCGAGCTGCAACTCGTCGTAGCCGTTGACGATGTCGCTGGCTGTCCACGGCTCGCGCTGGTCCATGCGCATGTCGAGTGGAGCGTCGTGGCGGTACGAGAAGCCGCGCTCGGTGCGGTCGAGCTGTGGCGAGCTGACCCCGAGATCGAACAGGGCGCCGGAGAGATGATCGACGGAGAGTGCTTCCATGGCGTGGTCGAGGTGATCGAATCTGACGTGGGCGGTCGCCGCCCGGTCCCGATAGACCGCCAACCGCCGCTCAGCCACGGCGAGGGCATCGCCGTCCCGGTCGAGCCCGAGAATCCGCAGGTGCGGATGCGCGTCGAGCAGGGCCGTGGCGTGCCCGGCACCGCCGAGCGTGGCGTCGAGCACCCAGCCGGGCGGAACGCTCGCGAAGACCTGGACGATCTCGTCGAGCATCACCGGTCGGTGGGAGAAGTCAGGGACGGATCCCATTCATCGGCTCCCGGCCGGTGTGCCTGGTGCGCCCGGTGCACCCGGTGCACCCGGAGCGGACGTTGCGTGGGGCATCTGCAGCCCGCCGGTCGGCGGGTGTCGCCGGGATGTCTCCCCGGTCGACGAGACGGCAAGCGGGCGGAGTGGGGCTGTCCATCTTGCCGGCCGGCGAACTGCAGATGCACCACGTGTCGGTCGCCGCCAGATGCGGGCCAGGTCGGACGTGGTGCTGACCTTGTTGGTGGTCATGGGTGGGACGGAGCCATCGGCTCGTCGTCGTTGCCTCGTTCCTCCTTTGCTGGTTCGAAGTCGTTCTTTGCTGGTTCGAAGTCGTTCTTTGGCTGGTTCGAAGTCGTTCTTCGTTGTCACGACGGACCTCCACTCGGGTCGGCAGAGAGTCCCCCGGCGAGGGCGGCGCTTCCGGCCGCGCGGACGAGCTCGAAGCGCTCGGGCGACCAGATCTCGATGACGTCGAAGTTGCCGGTGACGACGACCTTGGCCTCCGTGGCGAGCCCGGCATACGCGCGGAGCTTCTCCTCCACGTTGACCCGGCCCTGCTTGTCGATGGTGACCGGCGTTGCGCTCGCAGCCACCACTCGTTGGTACTGCAGGGTGATCTCGCCGCGCTCGACGCGCTCCTTGAGGTCGGTCGGCGACGATCTCGAACTCGTCGGAGGCCACCACCTTCACGCATTGATCGTCGCCGAACACGAGGTAGCAGCGCTCGCCCAGGTGCGTGCGGAACGAGGCCGGCAGCGCCAGCCGTCCCTTGTCGTCGAGTTGACGCTCATGCGTCCCGACGAACAACACCACGTGGAGATCACCTCAGTTCCTGCCTCGCGACCGGCACGACGTGCATCACTCGCGTCGTGCACCGTCCAGGACCAAACCCGACGACGGCCTCCACCGATGTCGGGAACGGCGCGTTCGGCACGCCGTGGCCCCTTGGGATTCCCCATTCTTCCCCCCAGAGACACTCCAGGTCAACTATCTTCCCCACATTCCCCCGAATCGCGCCACCGATACCCACTGCGAGTCCCGAGAATCCCCACGAATCACGGCACCCTTGGCGGTCTGAGCTGGGCCGACGCGAGTGGCGGGGCGCCACGGTCCCCGATCGCGCGGTACGCGGTGGCACTCACACGCGAGGCGCGACTCGGCCAGATCAGCGGTTGCGCAGCCGGGATCTCAGGGCATCAGCGAGGCGTTGACGCCCGCGATGGGCCGTGGTGGGGTGAGGTGGGGCAACGGGGACCACCAGTGCGAGTGGGACGCCGACATCCAGCCCCCGGCGACATCCAGCCGGCAACATCACAGCCGGCAACATCAGCCGGCAACATCAGCCGGCGACATCAGCGGCGACGTCAGCCGGCGGTGAGGCAGCGCTCGACCGCGCTCCGCAGAACGTCGCGGTCGCCGTCATAGGTGAACGGCGCCTGGAGATCGGCCACGGTGGGCGCCGGTGGGGCGAGGAGCGACACGAGCAGATCGGGCCGCCAGCAGAGGTGGATCGAGGACTGCAGGCGCAGCCACTCACGGGTGCGGCGTTGGCTGATGCCGACCGCCTTGCGCCCGTCGACTCCCACCTCCCCCGACCCGAGCCCGTCGAAGCAGACGAGCCTCGACCAGGCGCTGTGCGTCAGGCCACCGCGGTGCACTGCCGCGCCCGCCGTCCCGACGGCGGCCAAGGCCTGACACCACACGTCGCCGAGCCACCACATCGCCCGTGCGACGTCATCGTCCCAGCGTGGGTCGTCGCGTGGCACCACGATGTCGAGCCACAACGTCTCGCCAGGGACGAGGAGCACGACGCCTCCCCCGCTGCGCCGGCGAACGACGTCGACGCCGGCTGCCGAACACGCGTCGTGGTCCACCACCTCGTCACGCTGCGCCGACCCGAGCACCAGCGCCGGCCGATCGACCTCGTACCACTCGGCAGTGCGAACACCGCCATCGGGCACGAGCCCGTGCAGCGTCGCGGCCGATCCGTGCCGCGCGTCGACATGCCACGGCAGGGGTGACTGACTCATCGGTCGACCAGTGTGGCTGTCGGCGAGCGGCTCTGCCCGAGCAGGATCAGCTGGCTCGAGCGAGATAGGGCTTCCACGCCTCGGGCACGCGCGCGACGGCGACCGTGACCCATGCCAGCTCCCTGGGCACCCGTGGTCGGACGCGCGAGACGCATCCCGGCCTCGTCGGGGGTGCGGTCTCGCTTCGACAGGTTGCACGGTCGACACGCCGCAGCGACGTTGTCCCAGGCGTGCTCGCCGCCACGCGAGCGGGGCATCACGTGGTCGATCGAGTCGGCGAAACCGCCGCAGTACTGGCAGCAGTGCTCGTCACGAGCGAACACCGCTCGACGCGACAGCGAGGTACGCCGGTGGAACGGCACCTTCACCACGTAGCGCAGCCGGATGACGAGCGGGTTGGGCACTTCGAGAGACGCCGAGCGGAGCACGGTGCCGTCGTCTTCGACCATGTCGGCCTTGTCGGCCAGCACGAGACACGCCGCTCGACGTGCGGGCACGACGGAGAGCGGCTCGTACGTCGCGTTCAACACCAGCGCGCTCCTCATGGCGGGGGACCCTACCGATCCCCTCTGGGCATGGGTGGCGGGGTTTTCCGTTCGCGCCGCACTCTCATCCCGATCATTCCCGCTGCGACCCCTGCAACCGCTGCATTCCGCGACACGCCTGCGCCTTGCACCATGCCAGGTAGTTCAGCACATCGACAGGCACCGGCTGATGCTCGGCGTCGCCGTACTGGGTGACGACGCGGAACCGGAGGTAGTCGCCATCGGGCACCGGAAGGAACGGTCGGCGCCGCCACCATCCGGGTCGAGCGCGTGCGCCGCGCCTGACGGACAGCGGTGAGCCAGAGCCCAGGATGGCGCGCGATCGGCGCACGCCGACGCGCACCCACGCCGCTGCATCGGTTCGTCGCGACCGTGCGCTTCAGCGGGGTTCCTTCGGCAGGCCGAGCACCATCTCACCGATGATGTTGCGCTGCACCTGCGACGAGCCGGCGTAGATCGTGCCCGCGCGTGCGTTCAGGAACGTGCCGACCCAGCTCCACGTGCTGTTCGGGGCACCGGCGTCGTCGGCCTGGAACGCGGACGAACGGGCGACGTCCGGTCGGCACCATGCCGTCGGCACCGAGGATGTCGACCGCCAGCTCGGTGATCTCCTTGTGGTACTCGCTCCAGTACAGCTTCGTGATCGCTCCGTCGGGTCCCGGGTGGTGGCCCGCCAGGAACTGGGTGAGCACGCGCATGCCGTTGTAGCGCATGATCTGCACCTTGGCGTAGCACTGGGCGAGACGCTGGCGGATGAGCGGATCGTCGGCCACGCCGCGCTCCTTGGCGAGCAGCGAGCAGGCGGTCGAGCTCGGCCTGGAAGCGGATCGGCAGCGTCGCTGCGGCCTCGCCGCGCTCGAAGCCCGAGCAGCGTCATCGCGACGGCCCAGCCGTTGTTCACGCCGCCGACCACCTCGCCCTTGGGCGTGGTGGCGTCGGTGTAGAAGACCTCGTTGAACTCGCTGTCGCCCGAGATCATCCGGATCGGGCGGACGTCGATGCCCGGCTGGCGCATGTCGACGAGCAGGAACGAGATGCCCTTGTGACGGGGCGCGTCGGGGTCGGTGCGGGCCAGGGTGAAGATGTGGTCGGCGAGGTGACCGGCCGACGTCCAGATCTTCTGACCGTTGAGGATCCATTGGTCGCCGTCGAGTTCGGCCTTGCAGGCCGAGGTTCGACAGGTCGCTGCCGGCGTTCGGCTCGGAGTAGCCCTGGCACCAGGTGTCCTCGCCCGACAGGATGCGTGGCAGGTAGTGGCGCTTCTGCTCCTCGGTCCCCCACATCAGCAGGGTGTTGCCGAGCATCTGGATGCCGAAGACGTCGTTCGGACCGCCCGTCGGCACGCCGGCCTTGGCGAACTCCTCGCCGATGATCACCTGCTCCAGCGCCGAGAGCCCGGCACCGCCGTACTCCACCGGCCAACCGGTGCGAGGTAGCCACCCTCGTACAGCGTCTTGCGCCAGTCGGTGACGAAGTCGACGAGCTCCTGGCCGTCGAGGCTGGCCGATGCCTTGCCACTCGGCGGGCAGCTTCTCGGCGAGGAACGCCTGCACCTTCTCGCGGTAGGCCTCGGCTTCGGCGGTGTACATGGGACGCATGACCCCAAGGTTACTCGCCGGTAGCCCCGGACCACAGCTGTCCGCCCGCGTCATCGACGGGATCCACCGGACCTGCGGGACCTGTCGAGGGAGCAGTCGTGGGTGTCGTGGGAGTCGTGGGTGCCGTCAATGCCGTCAATGCCGTCGATGCCGTCGATGCCGTCGATGCCGCGGGTGCCGGGTCGTCGGCGGGCGGCCTGACCACACCGGAGGGAGGCGAGAACGACTGCGGCGGCGCGAACCGGGCAAGCGCGGCCGCGCCGACCAGCGGGGCGTGGTGGCCCGAGGCCGACCGGCACGATCTGGAAACCCGGCGGTGAAGCCGAGGCGGGCACGCAGGTCGAGCTCGTGCTGGGCCGCCTCGAAGAACGCATCGCCGAAGCCGAGGGCCAAGCGAGCCACCGATGACGGCGAGCTTCAGATCGACCACCGCGCCGACCGAGGCGAGCGCTCGACCGACGAGGGTGCCCGTGCGCTCCATGATCGCCCGTGGCGCCCGTTGGGCCGCGCGGCCGGTCTCTTCCTCGATCGCTGGCCGACTGCAGTACGCATCGAGGCAACCCTGGCCCGCCGCACGCGCACGCGTCGTCCGTCGGGCTCGACCACCATGTGGCCGATGTGCACCGGCGTTGCCCGAGCGGCCCTGCAGGAGCCGACCACCGCTGATGATCCCGCCGCTGACCCCGGTGGCCACGACGACCCCGATGAAGTCGGTGACGCCCTGCGCGGCACCGCACCACGCCTCGCCCGATGCGAGCGCCTTGGCGTCGGTGTCGACCACCGTCGGCAAGACCCGTGAGTTGCTCGACCTGATCGCGCAGACGCGAACGCACGCCACGACGGCATGTAGAGCGGCGAGACGGTGCCATCGTGCTGGACCATCGGTCCCCCGCAACCCACGCCGCACGCGACGGGCGGATCGGGCGACGCTGCCACCACGCGACGCACCAGCCGCGCCAGCGCCGCCCACACGTCGCGCGTCGGCGTGGCGCACTCGGTCGCGGATCAGCACCGCGCCCGAGTTCATCGACGATGCCCGGCGGTCAGCTTGGTGCCGCCGATGTCGATGGCGAGGTAGAGCTCGGACACTGCGCCGACAGTACCGCTGCGCCGGTCAGGAACCCGGCTTGCTGCGGCGCCACAGCGGCACGCGGCCCGATTGCGATCGATGCCGCCGACCGATCGGAGGCGAACGCCTCTCACGAACTTGGGAAGGTCCTCGCCAACCGAAGGGACATCCGGTGAATCGCCGTCTACGCTTGCACCGCCATGACGGCGCTGTTCGACCCCGCCTCCGGGGCGCAGCCTCCTCCCCCGGCCGGGCGCCGCCCGCAAGACGTTCGCGTCGTTGTTCGAGGCGATCACTGACAATGTCGGCTTCACGTGGTGCACGGCAAGCGCGAGGCCATCGACTCGCGGTGATGTGCCTGCTGGCCGAGGGGCACCTCCTCATCGAGGACGTCCCGGGCGTGGGCAAGACCAGCCTCGCCAAGGCGCTCGCCGGATCCATCGACTGCACGTGGAAGCGCGTGCAGTTCACACCCGACCTGCTGCCCACCGACCTCGTCGGCGTCAGCGTGCTCCAGCGCGCCACCGAGACCTTCGTGTTCCAGCCCGGGCCCGCTGTTCGCCAACATCGTGCTCGCCGACGAGATCAACCGTGCCTCGCCGAAGACCCAGTCGGCATTGCTCGAGGCGATGGAGGAGCGTCAGGTGTCGGCCGAGGGCCGCACCTACGCGTTGCCGGCACCGTTCATGGTGGCCGCCACCCAGAACCCGGTCGAGCAGGAGGGCACCTACCGGCTGCCCGAGAGCCAACTCGACCGCTTCCTGATGCGGCTGTCGCTCGGCTACCCCGGCCGCCAGCGCCGAGCTGAGCATCCTCGACACCCAGGGCGCCGCCGCCGCGCTCAGCACTGCTGCAGCCGGTGGTCACCGCCGACCGAAGTCGTGCAGATGTCGGAAGTCAGTGCGAAGCGGTGCACCTGGCCGACCCGCTGAAGTGCTACCTCGTCGACATCGCCGAGACGAGCCGCGGCCACCAGGGCCTCACGCTCGGCCTGTCGCCGCGGGCCACGCTGCAACTCGCCCGGGCCACCCGGTCGCGGGCGGCGGCCAGCGGTCGTGACTTCGCCACCCCCGACGACGTGAAGTCGGTGGCGATCGCCGTCCTCGTCGCACCGCGTCGTGGTCCGCCCCGACGCTGCCTCACGAGGCCTCACGGCCGAGCAAGCCATCCGCGAGGTCCTCGACGCCGTGCCGGTGCCCGCCGGTCGCTGAGGTCGTCGTGCTCACCCGCAGCGGCTGGGGGGCCATCGCGACTCGCGATGCGGTCTCGTTCGTGATCGGCCGGGTGTTCGGCATCCTCGAGCTGTTCGTGCTTCGGGCGTCGGCATCGTCGCCGCGTTGATCGTCGCCGTCGTGCACGCTGTCGCAACGGCCGCCGCGGTTGGTGGTGCGGCGACTGGTCGAGCCGTCCACCGTGCAGGCTGGCGACGCACGCTCGTGTCGACATCCAGATCGCCAACGCCGGCACCCGACGCACGCCCGGTGCTGCAGCTGTGGGAGCCGGTCGGCAGCTCCGGCGGCGCCACGATGAACCTCGCCCCGCTGCGACCGCGAGAACGCTCCACCGCCGCGTACCGACTGCCGACAACGGGCCGCGGCGTGGTGCGCATCGGACCGATGCGCGCCCGTCGCCGCGATGTGCTCGGCCTGGCGTCGCGCACCTTCGTGTGCCTGGCGGGAGCGAGCTGCTGGTGATGCCCCGCCACACCCCGGTTCGGTTCAGCCCTCGGCGGTTCGTCCGGCCGTCTCGGCGACCATCTCCGGATGCGTGCCTACGGCCAGTCGGGCAGCGAGTTCCACTCGTTGCGCGAGTACGTGCAGGGCGACGACCTTCGGCGGATCAGCTGGAAGGCCTCGGCCCGCTCGGCCAAGACTGATCGTGAAGGAGACCGCGCTCGAGGGCGTGAAGCGGTGCACCGTCGTGCTCGACACCGACTCGACCGACGTCCACGACATCGACGACGAGGGGTTCGAGCGGGCCGTCTCGGCAGCCGCCAGCCTCGTCACCGGTGCGGTCAATGCCGGCCTCAACACCCGGACTGGTGGCGCTCGACACCGACCTCCGCGGGCCACGACGTCGCGGCCGCTGGCGCTGCGATGGCTGGCAACGGTGCAGCGCGGGCGCCAGCGCGCGACCGGACGACTCCCATCGCTGAAGGCCGGCGAAGGGCATGGGCATCGTCCTCGTCGGTCACCGTCACGCTCGAGCAGTGAGTGCGCCGGCAGAGGTCGCGCGGCTCGCTCGGGCCCGAGGACGACGTGCTCGTGGTCGTCGCAGCTCAGTCGACCGGTCGGACGCCGCGACCGGTTCGTCGTCGACGCAACGTCCGACGACGCGTTCGCCGCCATCGTGGAGCCGCTCACCGGATCAGCTTCGAGCAGCGGCCCGCAGTTGCCCGCGCCTACCGGGAGCCGGCATCGAGCTCGGCCTGTCGAGCACCGGCTCGTCGCCGTCGGGCAGCCGACGCAACCGCGCGGGCGCGGCCCAGTCCGACATCGACCACATGGTGGCCAGTCGTCGCCGTCACGATGCTCAGCGCAGTGACGGCCATCGCCGATGTGCCGGGTGTTCGCCGACTGGGCAGTTCCTCGACACCCTGCTCGTCGTGGTGATCGGGGTGCACGCGGTCGAGCATCGTGCTGCGCATCGCCCGCGTGCCCGGGCTGGCTCGCGATGCCGATCGTGCTGCTGGTGCTCGTTCGAGCTGCTTGCGATCGCTCTTCTACCGCCAGACCCTCACGCGCGTTGGTTCCGACGGGCGACACCCTCCAGCTGCGCGCGCGTCGACCTCCGCCTGGTGTGGAGCCAGTTCCCCACTGCGGTGGCACCCGTGCCCAGCGAGGGTTCGTTCCTGCTCGCCGCAGCTCTCGGGCTCGGCCTCGTGTCGATGCTGCCGGACGCGTTCGCGTTTCGCGCCTACGGCCGTGCCGAGGCCGTCGTGCCCGGCCGGCGTGCTGTTCATCTTCACCGCCGCTCTCGGCACCGACCGCACTGCGGATCCAGGTCGCCGCCGCCTGGCTCGCCGCAGCACTCGTGGTGGTGGCGGTGCTGCGCGCGCTGCACGGCGGCGGGTCAACGAGTCGTGGCTCGGCCGGCGTCGACGAGCCGTCGGCGCAGCCTTGCCGGCGACGGCGATGTGCGCCATGGTCGCCGCGCTCGGTGCGGCGATGATCGGACCACTGCTGCCCGGCGCTGACGCAGAACCGCTGCTCGAGACACGCCAGACCCAGAGCGATGTGACCGAGGTGCTGAGCCCCCTCGTCGACATCCGATCGCGGTTGGTCAACCGCAAGAACACCGAGATGTTCACGATGAGCTCGTCGGCCGGTCGGTACTGGCGCAGCACCGGGCTCACGGTGTTCGACGGCACGACGTGGAAGTTGCCCGAACGCTCGCTCGATCCCGCCGAGGGCCAGCTCAACGAGCCCGGACCCGATGCTCAGCTCGTGCAGCAGCAGGTCACGATCGCCCGGCTCGGTGGCGAGCTCGTGCCCGCCGCCTTCACTCCGATCCAGGTGGCCCAGAACGATCTGCTGTGGCTCGCGGAAACCGACACGATCCTCCTCGACGATGGCGACAAGCTCGGCGAGGGTCAGGTGTACAACATCACCTCCGACGTCACGGTCCCGTCTCCCGAACTCCTGCGTTCCACGAGCGCCACAGGTCTCAGCGCTGACTTCACGGCGTTGCCGTCAGGCGTGCCCGACGACGCGATCGAGCTCGCTCAGCAGATCACTGCGGGACAAGCGACCGACTACGACAAGGCGCTCGCGCTGCAGAACTTCTTCCGGACCGAGTTCGAGTACAGCCTCGACGTGCAGCGCGGCCACAGCGATGACGCCATCTCGGCATTCCTGCGCGTCCGGATCGGGTACTGCGAGCAGTTCGCCGGCACCTTTGCGGTGATGGCCCGCGCTGTCGGGCTTCCCTCCCGAGTCGCCGTCGGGTTCACCCAGGGCGAGCTCCGGGCAGACGGCAAGTACCACGTGCTCGGCAAGAACGCCCACGCCTGGCCCGAGGTGTGGTTCGACGGCGTGGGGTGGGTGCTGTTCGAACCGACGCCGGGCCGTGGGGCTCCCGGCAGTGAGGCCACCACCGGCGTGACCGCCGAGCAGGACAGCACCCCGACCGAGCCGGGCGATGGTGAGGGCGCCATCCCGGCGCCGACGACCACCGGTCCGCGGGTCACTCCGACCACCGAGCGCGACCCGCTCGCCCAACCGCTGCCGACGGGAACCACGGTGCCGGCGCTTGCGGTGCGGTCGGGCGGCCGCGGCGGCACGGGCAGCGCAGGATGGATCTTCCTGGCCATGGTCGCACTCGGCACGTGGGCCGTCGCGATGCCCTGGATCGTGCGCCGCGTGACCCGCACCGGGCGAGACGCCAACGGAACAGGTGATCACCGCCTGGCACGGCACCGTCGGTTCGCTGCAGTTGGCGGGCGCGCCCCCGCAGGGCGGTTCCACGCCCGTGGAGTATGCGTCGCGGGTGGAACGCGACGTTGCGATCGACCATCGGTCGCTGCTCGAACTCGCCCGTTTCGTCACCCGCGCGATCTACTCACCGAACGGTGTGGGCGAGCCCGCCGCGCTGCGCGCAGCGGTGCTGCGCAACCACCTCGACCAGACGGCTCGTGAACTGATGCCGTGGTACCTGCGGATCTGGGCTCGCCTCGACCCGCGACTGGTGCGCCTGCGGTTGGTGGGCGTCCGCCCACGCCGGCACGGACTGCGCTGACGAGCCGCGTCAATTGCCAGATGTCGATGCCAGGGGCCAGCGGCAGATGTCAGCGGTCGCTGTCGCGACGAGCGTTGGCGGCGTTGCGCCGCATGGTGGACACCCGCTGCATCGCCTCGTCGCCCACGGCCCGGAGGTGCCGTTCGGCCACCATCACAGCAGCCAGCGCCGCGAGGAATGCCGCGAAGGCCAGGTACGGACTGGTGCCGAGGAGCAGGACACACACAGCGACGGCGAGGACACCACCGACGACCGCCATCGATCAAGGAGCGACGAGAGGCGCCGCGGACAGGAGACAGGTCGCGCGCGAAGTTTGGGTCTCGGTGGAGCTGCTCTTCGATCTCTCGAAGAATGCGCTGTTCGTCTTCCGAGAGCGGCATGTCGTCTCCTCGTGGGAACCGGTCCTCACCGGCCGCTGGTGGTCATTCTTCCATGTTCGACCACCGGTCACAACGCGGTCGAAAGGTTCGTAGGTGTCCATCGGCACGGCGAGGGGCGTTCTGCAGTCGTGAAGCAGAAGCGCCCGACATCGTGTCGGGTTCGGTCGTCAGTGTGGTTGTCGGGCGGCTGTCCGCGCTACGCCCAGTCTGGCCCCTCCCGGGACCGTACGCCGGCACTGGTCGGGTGAATGTGTAGAAAACCTTCGAAATTGCCCGATGGCGCCGACCTGTCGCCGCCATGTCGCCGCCATGTCGGTGAACCGGCCCCGGCCGACGGGTCAGCGGGTGCGCTCGTCGGGTTGCTGCGTCTCGAGGTCCGAGCGATCGGGGCCCCACTGCTGGGCGCCCGGGCGCACGAGTCGCAGGCCGTCGCCCGACAGCGCACTTGCCGGACCGATCGACCTGACCCCGAACCGTCCCCGAATCGCGTCGATCGTCTCGGAGGCCGCCTCCCACTCCTGTGCAGCGCTGACCGGCGAGTCCTCGACGCCGACCCCGGTGTCGAAGAGCTGATCGAGGCTCAGTTGCTCGGCGGGGGCGCCGAAACCGCTGACGCTCACGCCGAACAGGCGCACCCCCCGGGTGAGCTCGATCGTGCGGAGCATCGGCTCGACAGCGTCGAGGATCGCCTTCGTCGTTGCGACCGGCGACGGCAGCGAGTGCGACCGGCTCACCGTCACGAAGTCGATGAACCTCACCTTGATGCTGATCGTTCGGGCCCCCTGGCCGGTCGCTCGAAGCCGGCTGCTGACCGCGTCGGACAGCCGCACGGCCTCGCGCATCAACTCGTCGTGGGTGTGGCGGTCGTGCGAGAACGTCTCTTCGTGCCCGATCGACTTCATCTGCCGGTCGGGCACGACCGGTCGTTCGTCGCGCGCCCACGCCAGTTCGTGCAGGTGACGACCCTGCGCCTGGCCGAGCGAACCGACGAGCACGTGCGGATCGAGGCGTGCCAGATCGCCGACGGTCGTGATGCCGAAGCGCTGCAGCCGTTCGAGCGTCGCAGGGCCGACACCCCACAACGCCTGCACCGGCAGCGGATGGAGGAACGCCAACTCACGGCCCGGCGACACGAGCACAACGCCGGCGCCGGGCTCGACACCTCGATCGGTGATGCGTGGCTTGGCGTGCTTGGACGCGAGCTTGGCGATGAACTTCGACGCCCCGCCACCCACCGAGCACACGAGGTCGAGCTCGCCGGCGACTCGACTCCGGATCTGATCGGCGATCGCCTCGGCCGATCCGAACAGGCGCAGCGATCCAGTGACGTCGAGGAACGCCTCGTCGAGCGCCAACGGCTCCACCAGCGGCGTGACCGCATGGAAGATCTCGTGTACGTGCTCGCTCACCTGGGCGTAGAGCTCGTGATCGCCCGGAAGGAACACGGCGTGCGGACACTTGCGACGCGCCGTGGACGACGGCATCGCCGAGAACACCCCGTAGCGGCGAGCCTCGTAGGACGCAGCCGCCACGACCCCGCGACGGTCGGTGCCGCCGACCACCACGGGCTTGCCCACCAGATCAGGGCGGCGGCGCAGCTCCACGCTCACGTAGAACGCATCCATGTCGACGTGCAGGATGGCCCGGGTGCCGTTTGCCCCGAGCGCGGGAGTGCTCACGATCGCCTCAGGCTCTCCGCTGGTGCCGGTCACCACACCCGCTCGACGCGGGTGTCGCGGCGATCGCTGCCGAGCAACCGGAAGCCGAAATCGGCGGTGGCCGCATCGCCGAGCGAGTCGACGGTGCTCGCCGCTCCGATCCAGTGGCCGACCGGCACCCTGATCCATGTCGGGGCTCGCCTCCAGGATCGTGGGAACCTCGGGGAACGGCACCGCCCGGCACTGTTCGACGATGCCGTCGGGATCGGCGATGCACATCTCTCCCGAGACGTCTACCTCCCAAGCCTCCACGGTGAGCACCCAATCGAGTTCGGGCGCCTGCACGACCACCCGGTAGCGCGCAGCGAGTGAGCTCGTGCACCACGAGGCCGGTCTCTTCGCGCACCTCACGGACCAGGCCTTCGCTGATCGTCTCGCCGGGGTCGATCACGCCACCGGGCGGTGTCCAGTCGACGACCGGTCGCGGCGTCGGTTCGCGACCAGCACGAGGCCGTCGTCCCGTCTGATCAAGGCTCCACCCACCTGCCACGACCTCACGCGCATGGTCCCAGTTTGTCAGCCGCCGAGCGCCCGCCGTCGCCGTCGTGCCACCGAAGTCCGCGATCCACAACTTCACCACGAGCAGCAGCGCCTCGCGAACGATCGAGCCGGTGAACTTCGACTCGCCCTCCATCCGGTCGCGGAAGGTGATCGGGAACTCCACGACCTTGCCCCCCAACCGCACGATCCGGTAGGTCATCTCGATCTGGAAGCCATACCCCTCGGCGGTCACGTTGTCGAAGCGCATCTGCTCCAGCGCCGTCGACCGGTAGGCCCGGTACCCAGCTGTGGCGTCGTTGATCGCGAGGCCCAGCACGCCCGCCGCGTAGCGGTTGCCCCATCGCGACACCCGTCGACGACGGCGGGGCCAGTTGAGCGTGATCCCGCCCGGCACGTACCGGCTGCCGATCGCGACATCTGCGCCGTGCTCCACCACGCCACCAACGCGGTCAGCGCCGCCGGGTCGTGCGACAGGTCGGCATCCATCTGCACGCAGATCTCGGCGCCCGCGTCGATCGCGTGACGCAATCCGTAGCGGTACGCAGCACCCAGGCCGGACTTGGTCGCGCGGCGCACGACCTCGACGTTGCCCAGTGTCGCGTCGAGCGCCTCGCGACAAGGTCCGCGGTGCCATCGGGGCTGCCGTCGTCGATCACGAGGATCGATGCCTCCGGCAGCACCTGACGGACCGCTCGAACCAGTGTCTCGATGTTGTCGGCCTCGTTGAAGGTGGGCACCACCACCGTGACACGCATAGTCCGCCCACGCTATCCCTCGACGGTGCGGCCCGGGATCCCCGCCTTCGATCGGTCGGATACCCGTAGATTGGCAGCCGTGGTCGATCACCGACGAACGTCCGCTGTCCGCGCTCCCCTCACCGGCCGCGCGCATCGCCGCCTTCGCAGCGATCCTGGTCGGTGGGTTCGCCGGAGGCCTGATCGGCTACACGCTGGTGAAACTGCAATGCGAAGGCGACTGCGCAGTGCCACTCGGGATCGGGCTGTTCACCGGTGCGGTGGTCGCCGCCGGCGGGATGAGCATCGTCGCGGTGCTCGTGCTGCGTGCCCTCGGCGAGTGGCGCGAGATCGAGCGCCGAGAAGCCGCCCGCACGGCACGCCGTCGCGATGAGCGATCACCCCGGGGCCGACTCGCGGGTCTCGGCGGATCCGGTCCGCCTGCTCGCGCTCGCCTGCTCGCTGGCTCGGGAGGCCGGCACGACGGCGGCTGCGGGTCGCCGACGCGGTATCGCCCGCGGGCGACACGAAGTCGAGTGCCACCGACATGGTCACCGAGTTCGACCGGGCGTCGGAGCGGTACATCGTCCAGGCCCTGCGTGCGGCCCGCCCCGAGGACGGCCTGATCGGGGAGGAAGGCAGCTCGGTCGACGGAACGAGCGGCATCGATTGGCTGGTCGACCCGATCGACGGCACCACGAACTTCCTCTACGACCTGCCCGGCTGGGGCGTGTCGATCGCCGCGGCCGATGCCGAAGGCGCGCTCGTGGGCGCCGTCTACGTCCCGGCGCTCGACGAGATGTTCGCCGCCCGTCGAGGTGCCGGCGCAACGTTGAACGATCGTCCGATCCGCTGCGGCACGGTGGCGGAGCCGGCCGCCGCGCTGCTCGCCACCGGCTTCAGCTACTCGCCCGAGCGACGTGGACGTCACGCCGCCCGACTCGTCCACGTGCTCCCCCACGTGCGCGACATCCGCCGCCTCGGGGCCGCCTCCGTCGATCTCTGTCACGTCGCCGCCGGCCGCGTCGATGCCTACGTGGAGGAGTGGCTCGGTCCGTGGGACCTCGCCGCCGGCGAGCTGATCGCCCGCGAGGCCGGGTGCCGAACCGGCGATCTCGACGGTGCCCCCGCCCGTCCGCAGCAGGTGCTGGCGGCCAATCCGGTGCTGTTCGAGCCTCTCGCCGCGCTGCTTCGCGACGCCTGGGCGAGCTCTGGATCCAACCCTGACCCGCCCCTGATCCGTCGATGATTGGATCCTGATCCCGAGGGACACCCTCGGCGCGGTGATTCCTGGCATCATGGTGGCGTGGGTACACGCATCCTGGCAGTCGAGGACGACGAGCGAATCCGGTCGGCGGTCAAGCTCGCCCTCGAAGACGAGGGCTGGACCGTCGACGAGGCCGGCAGCGGCGAGGAGGCCATCGACCTCTTCAATCGCACTCCGCCCGACGTCGTCCTGATCGACATCATGCTGCCGGGAATCGACGGCTTCGAGTTGTGTCGGACACTGCGCCGTACGAGCGACGTGCCGATCGTGATGGTGACGGCTCGAAACGACACCCACGATGTGGTTGCCGGCCTCGAAGCCGGCGCCGACGACTACCTCACCAAGCCATTCGCCCCGAAGGAGCTGTCGGCCCGCATTCGTGCGCTGCTGCGCCGCATCCGCCCGATCACCACCGGTCATGCCAAGCTGGCCTTCGGCAACCTCGAGATCGTGCCGGAAGAGGGCAAGGTGCTGCGCGACGGCTCGGAGCTGCACCTCACCAAGACCGAGTTCCGACTGCTCTGCGAGCTTGCCCAGAACCCCGGCCGGGTGTTCAGCCGGGAGAGCCTGCTCGACAAGGTGTGGGGCTACGACTACTTCGGCGACGGACGCCTGGTCGATGTGCACATCCGGCGGTTGCGCACCAAGGTGGAGGCCGATCCGGCCAACCCGCGTCACGTGGTCACGGTTCGCGGGCTCGGCTATCGCTTGCAGTCGTGACCGAGCTGTTGACCGAGCGCTTGCCCGAGGCGCTTCCCGCATCGCGGCTGCAACGGCTGTTCGCCGTGGCGTCCGCCGCTCGGCCCGCACGTCTCGGCCTGCGCACGCGAGTGTTGCTGATGTTCTCGTTGGGCTCGTTGTTGCTCGCCGTCTTCCTCGCGGCGGCCGCCTACAGCTTCACGCGCAGCAGCTTGCTCACCCAGCGCGACCGCACGGCGATCGACGAGGTGGCCACCCGAGCCAACACTGCCACCAACCAACTGCGTGGTGACACCAGCGCGGCGACGGTGTTGCTCTTCCTCGCCAACGAGCGCGTGACCGAGGTCGCGATCGAGTACGAGGGTCGGTTCGAGAGCCGTGGAGCGCTCGACCGCGATCAGATCCCGACGGCCTTGTATCAACGCGTGCTCGACGACGACGTCGCGGCGCGAATGGTGGCCGAGGTGAACGGCGTCCCGTCGATCGTGGTCGGCATCCCGATCACACGGGGTGCGTACTTCGAGGCCGTGGACATCAGTGAGATCGAAGAGACGCTCAGCTCGGTTGGCCTCTCGCTGTTCTTCGGAGCGCTCATCACCTCGATGTTCGGTGTGGTCCTCGGCTGGTTCGCGGCCAACCGCGCAGTACGACCACTGGCTGACGCGGCGCAGGCCGCACAGCTGATCGCCGGTGGTCGCCTCGACACCCGGCTCGAGCCGACCGATGATCCCGACCTGCGCACCCTCGCTCAGTCGTTCAACGACATGGCCTCCGCACTCCAAGCACGCGTCGAGCGCGATGCCCGTTTCGCGAGCGACGTGAGTCACGAGCTGCGCTCACCACTGATGACGCTCGCCGCAAGCGTCGAGGTGATGCAGGCCCGCCGGGACGACCTCCCCGAGCGCGCCCAGACCGCGCTCGATCTCCTCGCGAGCGACGTCGTCCGGTTCCAGGGTCTGGTGGAGGACCTGTTGGAGATCTCGCGCTTCGATGCCGGCGCGATCCGCCTCCACCGCGAGGACCTGTTGGTCGCCGAGTTCGTGCGCGCCGCCGTCTCGGTCAGCAGCGTGCCGACCACGCCCGTGACGGTGAGCGAGCGCGGCGAGTGCATGGTGATGCAGGGCGACCGGCGACGCCTCGCACGCGTGGTCGCCAACCTCATCGACAACGCGCGGCTGCACGGTGGCGGCGACGCCGCGCTGTTCGTCAGCGAAGCCGAAAACGAGGGCGAGCCGATCGGACATGTCTGGATCGCCGTCGAGGACAACGGCCCCGGCGTGCCGTTGGACGAACGCGACCTCGTGTTCGAACGATTCGCTCGGGGCGCCGTGGCCGGACGGCGAAGCACGAGTGATGGCGCCGGTCTCGGCCTCGCGCTCGTCGACGAGCACATCCGCATGCACGGCGGTCGGGTGTGGGTCGAAGATCGTCGTGACGGTCAGCCCGGGGCGCGGTTCGTGCTCGAGCTTCCAGCCGAGGAGGTGGGGATCTGACCCGCCATCGCATTCCTCGACGCGCTGGTCGCGCTCGTGGCGGCCGCAGCGGCGTTGACCGCATGCGGGATCTCGCCGGAGACGACCCCGCGAGACATCGACGAGGTGACCGAGAGCGCCGGCGCCAAGGGCCAGACTGCAGGCGGCGACGGTCAGATCTTCCTCATCGAACCCGATGCCGGCGGGGTGCCCGCCCGACTGGTGAGCGTGCAGCGAGATGTCGACGCCAGCAGCGATCTCAACCCATCGGCGGTGCTGAAGGCGCTTTTCGACGGACCGAACGTTGCCGAGCAGGGGAACAACACCACCACCGTGTTGCCCGCCGAGCTCGAATTGCTGAGCTGGAGCGCGCGTTTCGGCGGCATCGTGACGATCGACCTGCCCGAGGCATTCCGTGAGCTCAGTGGCGAGACACTCATCCTCGGAGTGGCCCAGATCGTGCACACCGTCACGGCCTTGGAGGGTGTGAGCGGCGTGCGCATCACCGTCGGCGAGGAGCCGATGGGTTGGCCTGATGTGAACGGCCAACTCCAGAACGACCCGCTCACGGTGTACGACTACCCCGGCCTCGTCAGAACCACCCAGCCAGCGTTTCCCGCTGTTCCCAGCGACTGACCACACCGCCGCAGTCGGTCGATCGATCCTCAGCCGAAGAAGACGCTCGCGACATCGCGGTACAGGTGCAGGTCCACGGGGCGGGTGCGGCCCACGGTCTCCGCGAGGGACACCATCACGATGTCGTTGCCATGCAGGGCGGTCATGCAGCCCCACGAGTTGGTGTGGACCGCGTCGATCGCCTCCACGCCGTAGCGAGTGGCGAGCACGCGGTCGAACGCCGTCGGCGTGCCGCCGCGCTGGATGTGACCCAGCAGCACGACGCGCGACTCGAAGCCGGTGCGCTCCTCGATCGAGTGAGCGATCGTCTCGGCGATGCCACCGAGGCGCACGTGACCGTACGGGTCGTACACCTTCTCCCCCATCGGCAGCGTGCCCGGCACCGGCTCGGCACCCTCCGCCACGACGACGATCGAGGCATAGCGACCACGTTCGTGGCGCTGGCGCAGGATCGCGCACACCTCTTCGATGTCGAAGGGCATCTCCGGGATCAGGATCACGGTCGCTCCCCCGGCGATGCCGGCATGGGTGGCGATCCACCCTGAGTGGCGACCCATGACCTCGACCACCATCACACGGTCGTGGCTCTCGGCTGTGGTGTGCAACCGGTCGATCGCATCGGTGGCGATCTGCACGGCGGTGGTGAAGCCGAATGTGAGGTCGGTGCCGACGACGTCGTTGTCGATGGTCTTCGGCACCCCGATGATCGGCAGCCCGAAGTCGCTGTGCATCTGGCAGGCCACGCTCAACGAGCCGTTCCCGCCGATCACGACCAGCGCGTCGAGGCCCATCTCACGGAAGGTCTCGACCACCCGCTCGGGACCACCCGGATGGTCGTACGGGCTGCCACGACGGGTGCCGAGCAAGGTGCCGCCCCTCGGGAGCATGCCACGCAGCGACGACACGTCGAGCGGCATCGTGCGACGCTCCATCACACCGTCCCAGGCGTCGAGGAAGCCCACCAGCTCGTCGCCGTACACGATCTCGCCCTTGCGGACGATGGCTCGGATGACGGCGTTCAGGCCCGGGCAATCGCCGCCACCTGTCAAGATCCCGACTCGCACGTGGTCCGATCGTAGACGATCGCCTCGCCGGTTCCCAGGGTTTCGCCACGACGTCACCAAACCCCTGCTCGCCACTTCCTCGATGGGCATCCCTCGATGGGCATCCCTTGATGGGCATCCCTCGATGGGCATCCCGCATGGGGCCCGTGCTAGGAACGGACCCCATGGCGTGGGACTCCTCTCGACAGGTGCCATGGCAACGGCTGATCAGGGACTGGTTGATCTACGTCGCGATCATGACGGTGATGCTCGCGATCGTGGCGCGCGATCGACTCGATGCCGGGCTCTTCGGCGGCTTGCTGGTGAGCGGGCCGATCTTCGTGCTCGTCGGGGCGGTGTTGGCCAAGCTCGGCTATCAACGCAAGACGCTCAAACAGCTTCGCCGAGATGCCGACGCGAAAGCCACCGAACGCGCCGACGCCGCCGGGATCGCACGTCCGATCGTTTCGACCTCACGCAGCAAACCGGCACCGACGAGGCGCACCATGGGTGGCGGCAGCCGCCCGGCGCAGCGCAGGAAGCGTTGACGCAGCGCCAGTAGTGTCGGCGCCGATGTCCGCGCCAACGACCTCCCCCGACCGCTCGTGCGTGATTGCGATCGACGCAGGCACCACCGGTGTTCGCAGCCGTGCAGTGTTCGCCGAAGCCCCGTCGGTGTCGTCGTACCGCGAGTTCACACAGCACTACCCCGAGCCCGGATGGGTCGAGCACGACGCGGTCGAGATCTGGCACTGCGTGCGCGAGACGCTGCTCGAGGTGATCGGCGAGGTCACCGCACAGGGCACCACCGTCGCAGCGATCGGCATCACAAATCAGCGCGAGACCGTGCTGGCCTGGAGCCGAGGGACCGGCGAGCCGTACGGCAACGCGATCGTATGGCAGGACCGGCGCACGGCCGGCCGCTGCGACGAGCTCACCGAGGCAGGCGCACTTCCTCGCGTCCGCGAGATCACCGGTCTGGTGCTCGATCCGTACTTCTCGGGGACGAAGGCGGAATGGCTGCTCGCCAATCGCGACATCCCGGTCAGCGACGATCTCGCGATCGGCACGATCGACTCGTGGTTGCTCTGGAACCTCACCGGCGGCGAGGTGCACGCCACCGACCCGTCGAACGCGAGCCGCACCATGCTGTTCGACATCGGCACGCTCGCGTGGTCGCCCGAGATGTGCGAGATGCTGCACGTGCCGATGGGTGCGCTGGCGCAGGTGATGCCGTCGAGCGGTCGCTTCGGGCTCACCTCGCAACGCTGCG
Source organism: uncultured Acidimicrobiaceae bacterium (assembly GCA_963791635.1). Classification (GTDB taxonomy): domain Bacteria; phylum Actinomycetota; class Acidimicrobiia; order Acidimicrobiales; family Ilumatobacteraceae; genus VFMC01. The sequence goes on along the minus strand of CAWBTC010000005.1, from coordinate 637,935 downwards.
GGATCCCGGCCGGCATTCCGGTGTCGGGCATCGCCGGCGATCAGCAGGCGGCGCTGTTCGGCCAGGCGTGCTTCACGCCCGGCACGGCCAAGAACACCTACGGGACGGGCAGCTTCGTGCTGATGAACGTGGGCGATACCTGCCCGCCCCCCACCGAGGGCATGCTCACCACGGTTGCGTGGACATTGGCCGACGGCACGACGGCGTACGCGCTCGAGGGCTCGATCTTCATCACCGGCGCTGCGATCCAGTGGTTGCGAGACGGCCTGTCGATCATCGACAGCTCACCCGAGGTGGGACCGCTCGCGGCGAGCGTGCCCGACACCGGCGGCGTCTTCCTCGTCCCGGCCTTCGCCGGTCTGGGCAGCCCTTACTGGGACCCGTACGCACGCGGCACGATCGTCGGGATCACGCGTGGCACCACGCGAGCGCACCTCGCCCGTGCCACCGTGGAAGCGATGGCATTCCAGACCCGCGACGTCGTCGACGCAATGGTCGCGGCGTCGGGCACACCGTTGCTGGAGCTGCGAGTCGACGGCGGTGCCTCGGTGATGGACCTGCTGATGCAACTCCAGGCCGATCAGCTCGGCGTGGTCGTGCGTCGACCGCGCGACCAGGAGACCACAGCGCTCGGAGCGGCGTTCCTGGCTGGTCTCGCCGAGGGAGTGTGGCCGTCACTCGACTCGGTCACACAACGTTGGGAGCTCGACGCCGAGTTCCACCCCGCGGGAGGCGACGTGGCCGTGCTCGTCGATCTGCAGCACCAGCAGTGGCAGCGAGCAGTGGAGCGTTCACGCGACTGGGAAGCGCACTGATCCTCAACTGGTGATCCTCAGCTGGTGATCCTCAACTGGTGAACCGCAACGGGTGATCACAAGCTGCTGATCACCAGCCACGGCGACGTCGCCCGCTGACGAGCAGGATCGCGAACGCGAACGACCCACCGGCGCCTCCGTAGCCGAGGAGGTCGCCGGCACGAAGCTCACGCTCCGCCGCGGCGTCCGTCCCAGACCGCGAGATCGTCTCGATCGGACCGGAGGTGGTTGTCCCGGCCGATGTGCCGATGCCTGCCCGGACACGGATGTTGACGTGGTCGACGTCGTCTTCGATGCTTGCGTCTGCCGGGTCGGCGCGCAACGTCGCGGCGAAGCGCATCTCATCGGTTGTGGTGGCGGACCCGATTGCGACCGTGAGCACCACGGTCGCCGATGCACCGCTCGCAAGCGCCTCCGCTCGATCGCAGACGACCGTCGCTTCGTCGCTGTTGCACGACCAGCCCGGACCGACCGCACGGACGAACACCACACCTGCGGGCAGCGCGCCGGTGATGGTGAGCGGCGCCACCGATTCGCTCGGGCCGGTGTTGCCGACAGTCCAACTGAGCTCCGCCTCGTCGCCGATCCGCGCCTGCGACGGTCCCGTGGCGTCGAGCGCAACGTCCGACCGACGCCCGACCTCCACCGTCGCCGTCGACGAGTGCGACATGGAATCGGTGACGCCGAGGACATGGACCTGCTGCGTGACCTTGCCGGACACCGCGGGAACAAGGGTGAGGTCGAGCGGCGCAAGCGTGTCGCCGGCGGACACCAGCGGCTCGCCGTAGACGATGCCACGCCGGCCGTGGGTGCACTCGATCGTGCGGATCACGTCGCGATCCGCAGCTGCGTCGTTGCCGCGCGTCGTGACGCCGCAATCCCATCCATCGCCATCCGCGCCGATCACCTCCATTGCCGCGGTCACCGGGATCTGCACCGTCACCGGTCCGTACTCACCGTTCGGGCCGTCGTTGCCCGCCACCACCCGCACGGTCTGCGCCTGCCCGGCACGCCACTCGCCGACGCCCGCATCGGTGATCGACACCGTGTTCGTCGTGGTCGGCTCGGCAGTCCAGCTCAGGCTGCTGCTGATCTCCTCCAACCCGGAGGCCGAGCCGTGCACGATCACGTCGTGGATGAACGGCTCGTCGACGCTGGGCGCAAGGTTCGCCACCGCTGCGGGAGTCACCGTTGCCAGCACCTCGATCGGCGGGAGCAGCATTCCGGGTACCACCGGCGTGACGCTCCCGTCCCAGGTGCACGTCCAGTTGCCGCGCGACACGTCGCTCGCAGGTTCGATCTCGCATGCCCATCCCTCGCCCGCCACCGTCTGCATCGCCAGTCCCTCAGGCACCTCGGCTCGCACTTCCACCTCACCGGCATCGGCGGCGGGGCCTTGGTTGGTGACGACCACCTCGAATGCCAGATCGCTGCCCACCTGCACACGTTGGCCACCGGCGACGGCCATCACGGTGAGTTGGGCCTCGGGCGCCGGTGCCCCGCTGACGGCTGCGGAATCGTTCGAAGGGTTGCGGTCGCCGGCCATCACGACGCGACCGGGCGCCGGCGGATCGCCGGCGAACGAGGGGTCGATCTGTACGTTCACCACGAGCGCGTCGAGCTCGGTACCGGCCGCCACATCGCGCAGTTGGCGACGGCAGGAGAGCGTGCCGTTCACGTCAGGGTCGGCCCCGAAGCCGGTGCCGACCCGAGAATCGCGGCAGGCCCACCCGCGACCGCGAGCGGTCACGAACCGAAGGCCGATCGGCATCGTGTCCTCGAGCACCAGTTCGCCGCTGACGGCACCCGGTCCGATCACCGTCGGGGTGAGGACCCAGTCGACTCGTGCGCCGGGTGACATCGGCGTGGCGATCGACAGCACGCCCGTGAGGGCCATGTCGACGTCACGGCGGACCATCGTCGATTCGCTGTCGATGTCGTTGCTCGCGTCGCGGTCGACATCATCGCCGCCGACGGTGACGGTGGTGCTCACGATCGCGACGTCGGGGTCACCGTCGGCGCCGTCGTCGACAAGTGCACCCGCGCCGATCGCCAGCCCCACCACGATCGGCGGGGCAACCTGCCCCGCAGCGATCGGCACAGGCGACGCACAGTCCACCGCGGCTCCGATCGTGCAGGTCCAGCCCTCGCCCGCAGCGCTGATCGCCACCATCCCGGCGGGAACGCCGAGGCTCGTCGTCACCTCACCGGTGGTGCCATCCGGGCCTTGGTTCGCGATGTCGATCCGATAGCGACCGAGCCCGCCGACCACGGCAGCGGGCCCGGAGTCGGCGGCGCCGTCATCGGGCCCCGAGTCGGTCGACACGCGCCACCAGATCGACGGTGCGAGCCACAGCGCCGGCCCTGTCGCCGGCCGACCCGAGGGGAGCGCCGGCAAGGTCCTCAGCGGTGAGCGTCACGTCGCTGATGTGTGGCACTGGTGCGCCGGCGCCGTCGACGACGCCAGGGTCATCGGCAGCTGCCGGCTGCGGGGTGGCCGAGAACGCGAGCACCAACTCGGCGCCCTGGTGGAGATCGCACATGTCGGTCCAGGTGGCGGTCTGGCTCGCGGTCGCATCGTCGACGAGCACGATCGGCGCCACGTCGCAGGAGGCAGGCGACACCGACACCGTGGCGGTGTAGACCCAGTTCTTGGGGAGCGAGTGAACGAGGTCGATGCCGTGAGCGGTCACGGGGAACGGGGAGATGTTCTCCACTGTGAGCACCCACGTGAACGCCTGCCCGATGGTCATCGCGGCCACCGCTGTGCCGTCGCCGGCCTCGGCCGTCAGGCGCAAGGTGGGTCGTCGAGCGATGACTTCGTCGGTCACCGACGGACCGATGCGAGACCCCACTCGGCCCGCCATCGCGTACTCGGTGACCCGCACCTCGGTGGTCACCGCCGACCCGTCGACGAGGTCGGTGGCAGCCGGCATCGATTCGCTCCAGTCGATGGTGCACTCCGCTCCCGGTTCGAGCGCCCCAGCCGGGCCGAACAACGCCCACCCCACCGTGCCGGGCCCGTCGCTGCCGGCCGTGCCGCCCGCCGCACCGGCACACGTACCGGCGAGCGATCCGACGTCCACCACGCCCACGCCGGCGACGATCACGAGATCGAGCGTGGCGACCGCAACGGTGCCCGTGTTGAGCACCGAGGCGGTGTGCCGGAGCACCTGGCCACCTTCGACCTGACGATCCGGGTCATCGACCGACGTGCTCAGCTGGAGATCGCCGACACCGGCGACCGGCCGGTCGCGAGCAGCAGTCGACCCTGGTGAGACGCCACCCGTCCCCGACGTCTCGGCGTGCTCACCCTCACCCTCACCCTCACCCTCACCCTCAGCTTGAACGTCACCCTCACCCCCACCGTCACGTGGAGCCATGGGTTCGGAGGCCGAGACAACAGTCGTCGCCACCCTCGGCGCCGGGTTCTCGCCCGTGAACGGTCCGGCAGCGAGACCGGCCCCAACCGGCGGAACCACCGCAACCCCGACGGCCACCATCGTTGCTGCCGTCAGCAGACGCAGGATGGGTACCCCGCCAGCACGCCACGGCGCGCGACCCACCACCGGATCGGGTTCGAGGCGTGGGCGTTCCTCCGCCGCGCCGGCCATCTGCCAGAGCCACAGCGCGAGATAGTCGTCATGCTCGCCTGCCAGACCGCCACCGGCCAGGCGCATCCCCACCACCCACGTGTTCGCTCGCGGCTCGACGCGCACCACTTGGGCGCGCACCTCGACCGGGCGCAGCCCTCTGGCCACGAGCTGCACCGGCAACTCGGCCAGCAGGTCTGCGGGGGCGGCAAACTCGACACGCAGCCCTCCTGCGGCGAGATCGAGCACGCGTCCTTGATGACTGCCGATCCGTGCGACCACATCCACGGGGAGCCGGCGGCTCCCTCGTAGGGACCGGTTGCGGCGCAACACCCGTGCCGACGACAAGAGGCAGACCACGGTCGCAGTGCCGGCACCGAGCAGTGAACCATCGAGCGCGACGTCTCGGCCTGCGTCATCAGCGGTGAGCGCACACCACGCCCGCCACACGAGCGCTGCGTCCACCGCCGCAACGAGGCCGAGCACTCCGAGTTGGCAACGCCACCCTCGCCGCAGTGGGACCGTGCCGGTCGTGTCGACGAGACGCCGATCGGGGCGAAGACTCGACACCACCGAGCGGACGGAATCGACGAGATCCTCGGTCGCAGCACGGCACATCCCGCCCGGCCGCACGAGACCGCCCGTGAGGAGCAGCCGCGCCAGCCACCCGAGCACCACGGCTGCCAGAGCACCCCAGAGCCAACCGTCCACCGGCAGCGGTGGCACGCCGGTCACGAGGCCGAGCGTGACCGCGGCGACGGCGAGCGCGGCCGCGCAGCCGGCGAGGTCGTCGACGAACGTCGCCAGGTGCGCGATCCGCTGCCACGGCCGCAACCGGCGCACCCACAGCGGAGACCGTGTGCTGCGCATCGTCCGAAATCGCTCGCTGCGGAGGTCGACCTCGCGGTCGCGTGGTGCAGCGGCATCCACCTGCTCCACCGCGAGCATCGGTGCATGCCAGCGACCGTGCCAGCCACGTGTCTGCGCAGTCAGGGTCGCAGCCGATGTGCCGAGTGCTACCGGCAGCGTCTTGAACGCCTCGACGAGGAGGATCGACCCGAAGCCGAGCCAGGGCATCGCGTCCCTGGCATCGAGGGACGGCCACCACCGATCGTGACGCACATGGTCGAGCAACGACCGATCACCGGGTCCGATCGGCTCGCACTGCACCCACAGTGCGCCGCGGTCGAACTGCTCGAGCGCCGGTCGGATGGCACCCGGCAGCACCGCAGTGGCGGCGGAGGTGAGGACGAGGTACTCCCCCGCCGCTGCGCCGATCGCGGCCACGATGCCGGCCCGCGGGCCGATGCCCGAACACACCCGACGCGCCCCGAGCGAGCGAGCGAGCTGGTCGAGGCGCGGATCGGGGCCCACCAGCAGCACCCGGGAGGGGGCGCCCGTCGCTGCGATCGCGGCGATCGTCGCAGTTCGCACCAGCACGAGCGACTCGCCGTCGCACACGACGGCCACGTCGGTCGCGTCAAGCGCAGCCTCAGCCGTGGCCCGCGCCCGACGGTCGGGCGGGGTGCTGCGCGGCCGGGTCCACAGGATCGACCACGAGAGCAAGCGGAGAACGGAGACGGCGACGGCAGTGAGAGCAGGCGCGAGGACGAGCCAATGCGTGCTCGACGTGGCGCTCGTGATGGCGCTCGGGATCGCACGGGCTGCGACGACAACGGCCACTGCCGTCGCCAGTCCACCGACCATGCGTCCCATCCATGGACCTGCCATTCGCCGAGCGTGCCTTCCTGTGCTCCCGACTCACCTCGGGCGCGACTGTCCGGATCGGGCAGGTTCTGTCAACCGGACGCCACGGCGATGACGCCGAGCAGTGCCGTCGTCGTGCGGCAGAGCAACGCGAGCTGCTGGCGCTCACGGGTGTGGAACGGTCGGCCCGACCGGCCCACGACCACCACGAGGTCGCGGCCGCTGATCGAGTCCATGCCGCCGAGCCAGGCCCAGGCGAGATCACCGGGTGCACCGGCAGCCTGAGCGGCCTCGTCGAGATGCCGGCTGCCCTCCAGGAACGCTGCCAACCAGGCCACGTCCGGGGCGATGCCATGGCCGACGACCACGTTCGCCTCCACCGCATCGAGCACCGCCACCCATTCACCGTCGAGCAACCGCGCCAACCGATCGCACAGCAGGTGCAGGCGCTTGTCGGCTGACGCCTCGGCAAGTTCCGCCGCCATCTCCAGTGCGACGAGGCCGGTGTCGGGGCGATCGTTCGCCACCCGGCGGACGTCCTCGACGGCAACGCCATCCACCTGCATGATCTCTGCCACCAACAGCTCGACCAGCCCGAGATCGGGCAGGCTCACCACGAGGTCGTCGACGGCGCGGCCGCCCCCGCGCTCGAGGATGTCGATTCCGATCACGTCGCCGTGCAGGGCCCCGATTCGGCTCGCCACCTGGCCCAGCGCGCCCGGACGATCAGGCAGCCACACGCGAACGACGAAGGTTTCCACGAGAGCGACCGTACCGACCGAGGTGTCGCGCCCGATCTCACCCGTGTGACAAGCGTGTGAACGAAGCGCTGTGCCTCACCGTACGCCCGATCGCGGAACCCCGAGCGGGGCCGGCGCCGATCAGCCCAGCTTGGGGAGGCCCTTCTTCAGGTTCTTGATGCCTTGCGCGATCCGGCGCTCGTTCTCGATGAGCGCAAATCGGGCGAAACCCTCTCCACCTGGGCCGAAGCCCACGCCAGGAGACAGCGCCACCTCGCACTCACGAACCACGTGCGAACAGAACTCCACGGAGTCCATGTCGGCATATGGCTCAGGGATCGGGGCCCACACGAACATCGAGCCCTTCGGCTTGGGGATGTCCCACCCGATGCGTGCCAGACCATCGATCAGCGCATCGCGGCGTCCCTGGTAGATGGCACGCACCTCATCGGGGAAGTCGGGAGCCTCGTTCATGGTCACCGTGGCGGCGATCTGGACCGGCTGGAACATGCCGTAGTCGAGGTAGCTCTTCAACTTCACGAGCGCCTGCACCACCTCTTTGTTGCCGACGAGGAACGCGCAGCGCCAACCCGCCATCGAAAAGCTCTTCGTCATCGAGTACAGCTCGACCGCACACTCCTTGGCGCCCTCGGCCTGCAGGATGCTGGGGGGCTCGTAGCCGTCGAATCCGATGTCGGCGTAGGCGAAGTCGTGGACCACGATCATGTTCCGTTCGCGGCAGAAGTCGACCACTTTCTGCATGAAGTCGAGGTCGACCACGGCACCGGTGGGGTTGTGCGGGAACGAGATCACCAGCACGCGAGGCTTGGGCCATCCCACCTCGTACGCGGTGGTGAGGCTGTCGAAGAAGTCGCCGGTGAAGTCGCCCTGCACCCGCGGATCGGCCAGGTGGCGCATCGGCACCTGGCGCAGATCGGCGCCTGCGAACAGCGGACCATAGATGTGGATCGGGTAGCTCGGGCTGGGCACGATCGCCGCGTCTCCACGATCGAGCAGGACCCACATCAGGTGGCTGAAGCCCTCCTTGGAACCGATCGTGTTCGTGATCTCGAGCTCAGGATCGAGCTCGACGCCCCACTTGCGGAGATAGAGCGCAGCTGCGGCCTCGCGCAGCTTGGGCAGACCGCGGCTGAGCGAGTAGCGGTGGTTGCGGGCGATCTGTGCAGATTCGGCGAGCTTGTCGACCGCGATCTGCGGCGACGGGATGTCCGGGTTGCCGAACCCCAGGTCGATCACATCGACACCTGCCCGACGTGCCTCGATCTTCAGGTTGTTGATGATCGTGAACACGTACGGCGGCAGGTTGGTGATGCGGCGGAACTCCATGTGCTCAGGTTACGAGTTCGACCCTGCGATCACGGTGTTCATTGCCGCGGGTCCGCGAGAGTTGGGTCGGGTTCTCACGGCCGATCGGCCAGGTACCCCTTCACGGCGGCCTCGGTCGAGACGAGACAGCCATTCCAGGCTGCAGCGCCCTGATCGACGAGGCATTGCCGCATCGCGGCATCCGCGAACGCCCGGTATGCCTCTTCGTCTGCTTGGGTCATTCCCTCCATGGTCGAAATGTCGACCTCGGGTTCGAAGTCGCCCCGCTCGGTCGCGAACGTCGATGACCACGTGTACATCGGCTCCGTCGTGCTGCCATCGGCCGAGACCGTGGTCGATTCTCCGACCAACGAGACCGTCGACCACGTCGTCCGCAGCAGCTCCAGCCCGGAAGCGTCGAATCCGACGACCTCGTCGGTCGGATCGTGATGGTCGACCGGGAACGCAGCGACACCGTCGACGACCTGCTGCCAAAGCACGTTGCCACCTTGTCGGAGTTCGGCACGGACCACCGACGTGGGCAGTCCGATCCAGATCACCATGTCGTTGTTGCCGGCCAGCTCCGGCCTGGTCCAGGGCAATGGGTCGAGCTCGACGCTCGACTCCACGGGCCAGCAACTCGTTTCACCGGACATCGAGCGACACGTGCTCTGGTAGTACGTGTCGAAGAACGACGATGCCATCACCGAGAACGTGAGTTGACTGCCGTCGCTCAGCTCGAATCCGACCGGTTCACCTTTCGTCACACCTCGCGCCACCACCTGCTGGAGCCGAGTGAGCGGCACCTCGGTGCGGGTCGGGCCGGCGTCGGGGCTTGCGGCATCCAGGTCGTCCGATCCACCGCGTGTGGACACAGCGACGAGGCCGCCGACCACCAGCACCACGCCGGCCAGGGCGGTCGCTGCCCGAGCGACGGCGCGACGGCGGCGACGACGGCCGACGCGGCTCATCACGCCGGCCAGTTCGACCGTTGCGACGTCGGCACGGGTGGCCATCTCCGTCAGGTCACGGTGGAGACGGTGTTCGAGTTCGATGTTCATCCGAGGATTCCTCTCAATTGGGCGAGTGCCCGGTTCAACGTGGACTTCACGGTGCCGACGGAGATGCCGAGCGTGTCGGCGATGTCGGCGAGCTCGAGTTGCTCGTAGAAGCGCAGCGCCACCACGGCGAGGCGACGGCGCGGCAGCTGAGCCAGCGCGGCAGCGAGCTCGTCGGGCTCGGTGGGCTCATCGAGGTACGACTCGGCCGTCGCGAGCTGCGACTCGGTCCGCCGCACGACAGTCCTGTGACGGTGCCACGAGGTACACCTGTTCACGACGGCGCGGCGCAGGTAGGCACCCGGCACTTCGATGGTGGACCACCGTTCGTACACGTGCACGAACGACTCCTGCACGGCCTCCTCGGCCTGGGAGACGGATCCCGTCAGCAGATAGGCGAGGCGCATCATCGGTCGGCGAGCATCGGCGAAGAACGATGCGAACGCGACCTCGACGGGGTCGGCGACGACGTCGGCGCGTTCGATCTCCGCGGCCTGGACCAGCAGGTCCTCACGGGTGATCGCGTCGTCCACCATCGACCACTCTGACGCACGACCGTGCGCCGGGGTTGCTCGAAACGGAATGACGAGCAACGGAGGTTCGCTGTCGAATTCGCTTGCCTGTGCCACGATGCACCCATGTCGAACCCCCTCCCCGACGGATGCATCCACGTGGTCATCGAGATCCCCCGTGGCAGCCGCAACAAGTACGAGATCGATCACGAGACCGGCCGGGTGTTCCTCGACCGCCGCCTGTTCACGGCCACGACCTACCCGGCCGACTACGGCTACATCCCCGACACCCTGGGCGGTGACGGCGATCCGCTCGATGCGCTGGTGCTGCTCGAGGACCCCGTGTACCCCGGCGTGTGGGTGCAGGCACGTCCACTCGGCGTGCTCTACATGCACGACGAAGCGGGCGAAGACGCCAAGATCATCTGCGTGCCGCCGCGCGAGCCGCGCTGGCAGGACGTGATGGACCTGAGCGATCTGACACCTCAGCTCGTGGAGGAGATCCAGCACTTCTTCGAGGTGTACAAGGCGCTCGAGCCCGGCAAGACATCGTCCACCGCCGGCATCGCCGGTCGTGAGGCGGCCTGGCGCGAGATCGAGGAATCACGGGCGAACTACAAGCCTGCCCACTGACCCCCCACCGGCTCGCGTGACCCCGAGATCAGCCGGAGATCAGCCCGAGATCAGCCCGAGATCAGCCCGAGATCAGCCCGAGATCTGGGTGAGCAGGGCGGCGCCGATCCCTCCGGCGAGCGGGCCGAGTTCGGCGAAGCCGAGGGTTGGCCAGGGCCGATCGTCGCCGCCGTACATGCTGTCGTGGAACGCCCGCTCGATCGGTGGGAGGAACAGCTCGGGGTCGGCCGACAGACCACCCGAGATCACGATCGCGCCCGGGTCGTACATGTTGGTGAGATTCACCAGTCCGATGGCCACCCACTCGGCGAAGGTGTCGATCACCGCCAGCGCTTGCACATCGCCGGTGCGGGCCGCGGTGGTGACGTGCTCGCCACGGATCTCGTCGAGATGGCCCGCGTCTGCGAGCACTGCATCGAGATCGCCGCGGACAGCCGCCTCCCGGGCGTGGAAGCCGAGGCTGTTGCCGGACGCATACCGCTCCCAGCACCCCTGCTGACCGCACGGGCACGGGATGCCGTGAGGCTGCACGATCATGTGTCCGAACTCACCGGCGAAGCCGTTGTGGCCGCGTTGCAGCACACCGCCGCACACGAAGCCGCCGCCGATGCCCGTGCCGAGTCCGACCAACAACAGGTCGTCCACGCCTCGGCCGGCACCGAGCTTCCACTCCGCGAGGCAGGCGACGGTGTTGTCGTTGTCGACCATCACCCTCAGCCCGCTGCGGGCCTCGAGCAGGTCTCGCAGATGCAGCATCTTCACACCGGTGAGGTTGGCGGCTGCCAGCAGCACGCCGTCACGGTTCACCAGGCCCGGCACAGCGACGCCGACGGCACCGACCGCGCCGAGGTGCTCGGCGATGTGGGTCAGCGTGTCGACGAGGGCTGCAGGACTGTCAGGCGTGGGCAAGCGGTACTCGGCGACGACAGCGCCATCACCGCTCGAGCGCGACACCGAGGCACTTCGTCCCGCCGACATCGATGCCGACTGCTGCGGGAATCACCCCTCGGCGCGAGCCTTGAGCTCGCGCACGGTGTTGAGGATGCGCACCTCGGCCCGCCGCTTGACGAAGCCAGGCAGGGGCACGACGAGCTCGATCACGAGGTCGTAGCGCACCTCGGTCCCACCGTCGGTCATCGCGTTGAACACGTACGCACCATCGATGGTGCTCATGATGTCGCCACGCACGAGGCTCCACGCGAGCACGTTCGGCGCCTGCGAGTAGTCGTATGACAGGGTGTAGTGGGTGCTGCGACCGAGCGCTGAGGCACGGAACTCGACCTCGATCGGTCGGCCCTCGACGTCTCGGACGCGGATGATCACGTCCTTCACGTCCTTGGCCCACTGCGTGTACTGCTCGAAGTCGGCGGCAATGGCCCAGACGCGCTCGGGCGGCGCGGCGATCGTGGTGGTCTGCGAGGCCTGCTCTGCCATAGGTGTCTTGTTCTAGCCGATCTTGCGGTTGCTCGGTTGTACCGACTTGTCGAGACGGGGCCCGTAGGCGCCGTGGCGCACCGCCCAGAGCGAATTCATCCCCAGGCCGAACATCGGCACGAGGATACCGAAGGCGAGTGCGTTCACCTGGGAGCCCGTCAGTCCGACGGCCCCGATGATCGCGCCGCCGAGGGCCACCACCACCTGGGTGGCCAGGAGCGCACTCATCAGCAGCTTCACCTTCGGCGGAGCGGTGCGACTCGTGAGGAGGTAGAGGTTGGCCACGCCGATCTCGTCGACACGGGAACGTTCGAGGGCCGACACGTACGCCCACAGACAGCCGACCGCACCGATCGCAAACAGCACCATCGACACCGCTCCGACGAGGATCTGGGCCGAACGCTCGTCGCGCAGCGGGATGCTGATGGCGACGACGGCGACGAAGATCACCGTCCCCACGACGTTGCCGCGAATCAGGCCCGACCCGGCCTGGCCGGCCGAGAGCGGTGCCGCGGTGCCGACGGGATCAACCGGACGCGCCTCGCCATTCGAGGGATCGCCGTTCGAGGGATCGCTGTACGAGGGATCGCTGTTCGAGGGATCGCTGCTGGATGGATCCGTGGCGCTCATGATCCGCTCATGATGGCAGCGCGCCGAGCGAACGACCCAACCGCTCGCGCGAGCACGTCATAGGAGAACTCGGTCACCGCCCGCTGCCTCGCCGCGTTGCCCATCTCGCGCCTGCGGGCAGGGTCGTCGAGCAGCGCGGAGTAGGCCGCGATCACCTCACCGACGTCGTCTGGTCGACGCACCACGATGCCGGTCTCGCCGTCGGCCACGGCCTCTGCCGCTCCCCCGCTGTCGCCGGCCACTTGGGGCACCCCGCACGCAGCGGCTTCGACGAACACGATGCCGAACCCCTCTTGCTCGAGACCGCCCCAGCGGTTGCGGCACAGCATCGAGTAGATGTCGGCACAGCCGTAGAGCCGTGGCAGGTCGTCGTTCGGCACGCGGCCGAGGAACCGCACGGGCGCGTCGAGCTCGGCTGCGAGCGTGCGCAGCCGATCCTCATCGCGTCCGCCACCGGAGATCGCGAGCACGAGGTCGGGTCGCGAGCGCCGCATCCGGGCGACGGCTCGGATCGCGGTGTCGAAGCCCTTGCGAGGCACGAGACGGCTGATCGCCACGATCAGATCGGCCGCAACCGGCAGCCCGAAGTGCTCACGGGCCTGTGACACCTCGGCTTCGCTGAGTGGGTGGAAGCGCTCGACGTCGACACCCGGAGGCACGATCGTGATCGGCAGCTTGCGACCAGCGGCCTGTTCGGCCTCGGCAGCCGGGTAGCCGCCAGCAGCGACGATGTGACGCGACCGCCGCAGCACGTGGCCGAGGGTCTGTTTCGCCAGCGGCAGACGCCCGGGCACGGTGACTTCGGCTCCGTGGAGCACGACATCGTACGGCAGTCGCAGCGACGGACCGACGATCCCGAGCGGTACGGCAGGATCGAGCACGACGAGCTCGGCCCCCACTTCTTTCGCCATCGCATCGATGCGGCGAACCATCCACGGGTGCGGCAGCAGCACGGGCTCACGCGTCCGTTCGATGCGGAACGGTTGAGCCGCGTCGAACTCCTTCGTGCCCGCATACGGTGAGGTGAGCACGGCGAACGAGTCTGGCGGGAGGCGGCGCCACCACTCCCAGAGCAGTGACTGGATGCCACCGATCTTGGGCGGGAAGTCGTTGGTGACGAGGAGATGCTTCATCGAGCGATCACAGCGGTGCGGTCAGTTCGGTTCGGACGTCGGCGTCGGCGTCGGAGAGCGGTAGCAGATCGCCCCAGCCCAGCTTGCGTGCAGCCCACACGGCGTGGCTGCGCAGCACGGGATCATCGTCGGCAAGGTACCGGGTCAGCAACCCGACCGCTCTGGCATCCCGATCACGGCCGCTGTTGCCGACGACGATCAGCGCGTTGCGCCGGAGCCAGCGCGGTTCACGATCCGACAGGTACCACCGACCCCACCGCGCCAGCACCTCGTCATCGGTCGCCTCGAGCAGTTCGAGCGCGTCGATCCACGGCTCCACCGGGATGCCGACGGGCGCCTCGCCCACCGCCCGTTTCGCTCCCAGACGCACCGTGGGCGGGCACACCTCCTGGCACTCGTCGCAACCGTAGATGCGATCGCCGAGCGCGGCCCGGTACTGGCGCGGGAAGGCGCCGGGCCGCTGCAGCAACCAGGCCAAGCACTTGCCGGCGTCGATCACACCGTCGTCGACGATCGCGCCCGTTGGGCAGCCGTCGATGCACCGCCGGCAGGTGCCGCAACCGTCCTCGGCGACCTCGTCGTTCACCGGCAGCGGGGCATCGGTGACCACGCTGCCGAGCACGAAGAAGCTGCCGGCACCCTCGAGCAGCAGGTTGGCGTTCTTGCCGAACCATCCGAGTCCGGCCCGGTGGGCGATCTCGCGGTCGACCATCGAGTTGTCGTCGGCGAAGGCGACCGCGCTGCCACCCGTCGGCCCGCAAGCGGTGGGCAACGGCCCGCAGGCCCGCCCGCAGGGGGGCGTAGTGATCGGTCCAGGCATAGCGGGCCACGCGGGCAGCGACGCCGTCGGCGCCGAAGGTCGAGCCCTGTGCCTCGTCGAGCAGGTACGGGCGTGCGCCGACGAACACTGCCCGGGCGCCACGCACCGCCCGGCCGGGATCGGTGGACCGCTCCGGATTCTTGAACGTGAACTTCATCCCGTCGTGAAGACCGGCATCTCGGCGGCGCAGGATCTCGGCCCGCGCTCGGTGCATCACGTCGGCAGCGGCCACTCCCGTGCGGGTGATGCCGTGGTCCGTGGCGATCGCCCGCAGGTCGCCGACGTATGCGTCGTCGAGAGATGCGGGCAGGACGCGCGCTGGCTCAGATCGCCTCACGGTGCTTGAGCGTAGGCACCAAACCTGCGGCTGCGAGCAGCCTCACCGCGCGTTGTTCGGCCAGATCGAAGACCACCGCCTGCGTGGGCGTCTGATCCTCGTCGCACATGAACGTGACGATGCAGTCGTTGCAGTGAGCGCTGTGGCGCATGACGCACGTCTCGCAGGCGATCTCGATGGAGGTGACGGTCAGCTCGTTGGACATGCTCCGATCGTGCAGCAAGGGTGTGACACCACCCACCCCGACACCCACACCCGACACCCAGTCCCAACACCCACCCGAGTCCCACACGACCGAACCGAGTGCCAGCCACCACCCCGGGGTGGCGTGTGGCACTCGCATCCCGGATCAGCGGGTGGCGAGCTCGATCCAACGGTCGCTGGAGACCGGGTTCGCTCCCATCGCCCGCACATCGGTGATCACCGCCTGGTCGTTGGTGACGACCACCACCGGCACGTCGTCGGGCAGCGCCGCCACCTCACGACGGATCACGTCGTCAGCGATGACCCCCTCCGGGGAGAAGGTGACGCGGACGAGGCGTCGGACTGTGGCGGCAATGCCGAGCCCGCTCGTTCCATCGAACACCACCACGATGTTCGTGCCCCACCTGCGGGCAACGTCCTCGCACAGGTCGATGCACTTCGCCCGCTGGACCTCGAGATCGAGTCGTGGGAAACGCAGCTTGGCGACGTTGTAGCCGTCGACGAACACGACCGCGCCAGCATGGCGCACCACGTGCTCGGCCGCAGCGAGCGACGAGCCATAGAGCCCGCCCGGCACACCGATCGGCTTGCGCAGTGACGGGCGACCCGACAACTTCTTGCGTGACACCGGCCGTTCGGGCACGTTCGGCGTGCGGACGGAGGGCTCGAGGTGGCGTAACCGCCGAGAGAGCCGATCGAGTTCGCCCACCAGTTCACGGGCGAGCCGCGACTGATCGTCGAGCTCGTCGGCCACGGCCGCAGCGCCGGCCAGCACTGCCTGCTCGGTCGTCAGCGTCGCAGCAGCCTCCTGGCCGACTGTTGCACGCGACGCGAGTACCTCGTCACGGATCCGTTCGGCGTCAGCCGCGCGGCCGACCGCCTCATCGCGTGCCGCGACCACCTCATCGGCGCGGGCCTGTGCCACCTGCAGCTGATCGTTGGCCCTGCGCATCGCTGCCTGGTGCCGCTCCAGCTCGGTGCGAACGATGGCGACGTCCTTGTGCAGCCGATCGATCTCCTTCGCGGAGGTGTTCGACACGTCGGCCCGGCGTTCAAGCTCGGCTCGGAGCACGACCATCTCCGCGAGCACGCGATGTGCTGCGCTCTCGGCGGCCTCTCGACGCCGCTCCGAGCGACGCAGCTCGGCGCCGAGATCGCCCGGCTCCGCCTCCCCCACCAGCTCCACGAGTGCCGCCTCCCAACCCTCCGGTCTGGTGAGCCACAACATCGACGCGTCGTCGAGCAGCTCCGGGGCGGCCACAGCCGCGCTCGCCAGCTTGCGGCGGAAGTCGTCGTCACCCTCCACGGCCGCCCGCACTTTGGCGAGCGCAGTCGCGGGCAGCTTCTGGAACTTCAGCATCGGCTTGAGTGCCGCCGGGGCTGCGAGCGGCGCGGCGCAGTTTCGCTCCCGCAGCTGCGATGCCGACTGCGAACTCGAGCGCCAGGGTGAGGAGCCGATCGGGCACCTCGCTCGCCGCGGGACGAGGGATTCCGGTGTCGGCACCTGGAGCGGAGCCACCGGACATGGGTTCGAGTCTACGCGGCCTCGATGGTGGCGCCCTCGTAGTCGATCCGAAGCACGATGACGCGGCCGCCCTCCGGGAGTGCTGCTGCCAGGTCGGCCGCGTCGGCAACGGCGCACATGGCCGCCACGGTCGGACCGCTCCCCGACAACCAAGAACACCAGGCTCCGGCATCGAGTGCAGCCTCGATCGCGGTTCGGCAGGGTTCTGCCGCTGCCAATCGCGCCGGCTGGTGAAGCCGATCCTGAGCAGCGAGGCGCAGCGCACCGATGTCTCCTGAGGCGAGCGCACCGACAAGCATCGCAACGCGCCCGACGTTGAACACCGCGTCCGCGAAGGGCACCTGGGTGCGAAAGGCGCGGCGCGACTCGTCGGTCTTCGTGACGAACGATGGCACCCACACCACGATCGCCGGGTCGAGCGCCAGCGGCACGTGCACCACCTGACCGTCGGCGGTAGCGATCACACCGCCGTACAACGACGCCGCGACGTTGTCGGCATGGCCCTCGAGCTCGCTCACAACCGACAACACCTCGGCCCGGTGCGCATCGTCGAGCGCGGCGTCACCGTGCTGTTGAGCGCTGGCGAGGACGCCACCGCCGACCCTTACGGCGCCACTGAAGCCGAGACCGCGGCCGGCCGGGATCGAACCGCGTTCCCACAGCTCGCCCACGCCGCCGCAACGGGCGAACGCAACCGACGCCGGGTGGTGTGCACCGCATCGACGAGCTCCCTCCGGCACACCTCCGGCCTCACCCCCAGGCTCCCCGGCCAGGCCGGTATCGACGAGGCCGAGCTCGGCCCACATCGTGAGTGCAAGACCGAGCGTGTCGAAGCCAGGGCCGAGGTTGGCCGACGATGCCGGCACTCGAACGATCACAGCCGGATCACGCTCGAGTCACGAGCTCATGGCGGCTCTGGCCGCCTGCGACACCTCGATCATCTTGTCGAGGGTGCGCGAGGCCGCACCGGAGTCGATCGACTCCGTTGCCAGCTCCATGCCCTCCTCGAGCGAGGCGGCCCGATCGGCCACCACCATCGCCGCGCCGGCGTTCAACACGACGATGTTGCGGTGAGCGCCGTGCTCGCCGGCCATCACCCGGCGGAACGCCTCGCGCGTTCTCGTGCGGCTCGCCGCCCGTGAGCTCCTCGGCGATGGCCGGGGCCAGCCCGAGACCGACCGGGTCGACGGTGAACGTCCGCACGTGGTCGTCTTCGAGGGCGAGCACCGTGGAATCCCCGGTCGTGGTGAGCTCGTCGAGACCGCTGCCATGGACGACCCACGCCTTCACCGACCCGTGGATCCGCAGCGAGGCGAGCATCCGTTCAGCCACGAGCGGGTTGGCGACGCCGATGAGTTGACGCTTCACGCGGCCGGGATTGGCCATCGGCCCGAGCAGGTTGAACACCGTCGGGATGCCGATCTCGCGACGGCTGGGCGCCGCGAACCGGAATGCCGGGTGGTAGGCCGGGGCGAGGCAGAACCCGATGCCGGCCTCCTCGACGCAGCGCAGCACACCCTCGGGCGGCAGCTCCACCGCCACGCCGAGTGCTTCGAGCACGTCGGCCGTTCCGCACTTCGACGACGCCGCCCGGGCTCCGTGCTTGCAGACCGGGACGCCGGCACCGGCGGCGACGATCGCTGACATGGTGCTCACGTTGATCGAGTGGCTGCGGTCGCCGCCGGTGCCGACGATGTCGATCGCCCGCGTACGGAGGTCGTCCGGCAATGGCACGATCGTTGCCGCTGCGAGCACGGCGTCGAGCAGGCCGCTGAGCTCCTCGGGGGTCTCACCCTTGGCCCGCAGGGCAACGACGAAGCCGATGAGCTGAGCAGGGGTGGCCTCGCCCTCGAGGATCGTGGCTCATCGCAACGCGAGCCTGGGCGGCGGTGAGGTCCTGTCGGTCGAGCAGGGCCGTCAAGAGCGCGGGCCAGCCGCCGTGTTCGTCCAGTTCGGTCATCGATGTCGCAGGCTAGGCACGCGCCGAGCGCGTCCTCAGGCGGCATGGGCTCGGCCTGGCACGGATCTACGCAGTGCGCCGGCGTTGACGGATGATCCGCCGACGCTCACGCTCCGTGGCGCCGCCCCACACACCTTGCTTCTCGCGGATGGTCAACGCGTGCTCGAGGCACGCGACGCTGAACGTTGCAGCTTGCGCAGACACTCTTGGCATCAGTTGCTTCGTCATCGTCATCTGGGAAGAAGATGCTCGGCTCCAACCCCCTGCAAGCACCCATTTCCCGCCACACGATCTTGTTGGCAGACACGACCTTCGTCCCCCGTGGTGTAAGGCATTGAGGTCAACCGACCCCACGACCAGGGAATCTAGGTCCGGCCGGTGACCGTTGGAAAGGGGCAGTTTGCGCGATTTCCGTGACGATCTCGTCGCGCCGACCGTGACTGATCTTGACAAAGCACCCTCTGAGGGCCCGCGACACCTGGGCAGCAGGCTCAGGGAACGAGGTCGGCACGAAGTTCGACGACCGTCGCCGGCAGCAACTCGATCTCCTCGCGGTAGTGGTCGTGGTCGATTGCCAGAACCACGGTTCCCGAGGTGTTGTCGAACGCCGCGACCTGCTGGGGGTGAAGTCGAAGCTGATGTAGTGCACCGCTGCCGTCACGTCATCACGGGTGAGTTGGCTCGTCGTGCTGGGCTTCGGCGATCGAGCGCACCTCGGAACCGTCCATGAGGCGGAACACGAAGCTCCGCTCGATGCCCACCAGCTTCGGCAACCACACCCTCATCTGCTCGTCGCTGATCAGCTCGATGAACACCGTCGCACACAGTTGGCCCGGCTCGGGCACCATCGGGTTGTAGATGTCGAGCTCTTCCTGGATGGCCTCGTCGGTGACGAGCTTCTCCACGCGCGCCATCTCCTGGATCTGGTGCCGCATTGTGTCGCGGTTCTCGAACATGATCGTCACGATGTGACCGAGCGAGAGCCGCCGACGCGACTTGAGGTCATCACGAGGGCGCGGAGGGCGTCGCGTTCACGCTCGTAGGCGCGGACGTCGACGATGTCGTCGAGGGTGAGCTTGCGGGAACTGGTGCTGCTGGTCACGGACGAGCCTTTCCGCGAGAGCGCGATCCCTTGGCAGCGTGAGCCGGGGTGCGGCGGGTTACCGGCACGGGTTCATCGAGGGATCTCGGGGGGAATGCCGTAGGCACGAGCGATGAGCTGCAGCGGATGCAGCGGATCCTCGCCGGTCTGCTCGGCGATGGCAGTGTTGGCCAGGTTGCAGTCGCCGGCGACGACGTCGCCGCCGGCGCTTGCGGATCTCGTCGCCGAGCTTCTTCGCGATCGGCACGGAGATGTCGATGTTCTCCGCACGCAGGCCCCACATGCCGTCGATGCCGCTGCACTGCTGCACCAGCTTCACCTTCGCTCCGGTGAGCTTGATCAGGTCGCGACTCTTCAGACCGATGTTCTGTGCCTTCAGGTGGCAGGGCATGTGGTAGGTGACGGTGTCGGGCACGTCGCCGGTGAAGTCGATGTCGAGCGAGGTGCCCTCGGCCTTGTGGACCTTCATCAGGTACTCGCAGCGCTGTCGAAGGTGTGGGCGGCGACGAGACTCGGCGTCGGCGTCTGCCGACGTAGTCGACGTAGTCCTTCTTCAGGATGTAGCCGCAGGTGGGCTGGGGCACGACGATGTCGAGGCCCTTGCGCACGCTGTTCGCCAGGGCCGCGACGTTCTTCGCGGCGATCTTGTTGAACTGGTCGAGGTCGCCGCTGTGGAGGAACGGCGCGCCGCAGCAACCCGCGCCCTCGGCGAGCTGAGCACTCGATGCCGTTGCGCTCGTACACCTTCACCAGGTCGTGACCGATCTCGGGCTTCTGGTACTCGACGAGGCAGGTGGGGAACACCGCGACGCGGCCCTGTCGCTTGTTGATCCGGACCTTCGGTCGCCTGGCGAACCAGGTGCTGAACCGCTGCGGGCATAGGGCGGGAGCAGCCGGACGCTCGACACGCCCGTGGCCTTCTCGACGAGCCTTGCGGATGCAGCGATCCGCTCTTCGCGGTGACGACCTTGTTGGCCAGCGGTGCGGTGGCGGTGGCCAGCTTGCCCAGCAGGTCGGTGCGACCCATCACCGCCGTGGTCGCGCGGTCACGCAGCGCTGACCTGCTCGGTGTCGTGGCGCATCGCGTCGGCTCGCAGCATGAGCCGTGGGAAGTCGAGCTCCCACTCGTGCAGCTCGGGGATGTACGGGCAGTTGATGTAGCAGAGCTTGCACTGGAAGCACTCGTCGATGACCTGGTCCTGCTGGGCGGGCGTGAGCCGACCTGCGTCCTGGTCGTCGTGACGGTCGATGAACTCGAACAGCGTGGGGAACGAGGTGCAGAACTTGAAGCAGAGCCGACACCCGTGACACAGGTCGTACACACGGGTCAGTTCGTCACGGACGTCGGCCTCGTCGAGGTACTTGGGGTGCTTCGGGTCGTAGGTGATCGTCATGGTGTCTCGATCTTCGCGCGGCCGCCCGGTGCTGCCCGGCCGAGGCCTCAGGAGCGTCCCCGGACGACTCAGGCGGACGACGAAACGTTCGCTCAGAGCGCGTCGAGGCCCTGCTGGAATCGGCCGGCGTGGCTCTTCTCGGCGCGGGCGAGGGTCTCGAACCAGTCGGCGATCTCGGTGAGACCCTCGTCGCGAGCGGTCTTGGCGAAGCCCGGGTACATCTGGGTGTACTCGTAGGTCTCGCCGGCGATGGCCGCCTTGAAGTTGCTCGTCGGTCTCGCCGATCGGCTCGCCGGTGGCCGGGTCGCCGACCTGGGCAAGGAACTCGAGGTGACCGTGCGCATGGCCGGTCTCGCCCTCGGCGACCGAGCGGAACAGCGCCGCGGCATCGGGATAGCCCTCGATGTCGGCCTTCTGCGCGAACCACAGGTAGCGGCGGTTCGCCTGGCTCTCGCCGGCGAAGCACTCCTTCAGGTTCTCGTGGGTCTTGGTGCCTTCGAGGCTCATGACGTCGACTCGCTGTCGACAGCTCGTGTGGAGTACGCACCTGGCGACCCTGTTCGCAACGATCGTTGATTCGCAATCCATGCACGAAGCACGGTCGCGGTACACGTCGATCGCCGATCGAGCAGACGATGATCGAGGCCGTTCCGGCGCCATCGTCCACCTCCCGTACGATGCACCCGATGTCCTCAGGACGCGGCCGCCAGCACGCAGCCCGCGTCGTTCCACCGTTCGACCGAGGCGCCATGCTGCAGCCGTCTGCGCGACCGAGACCTTCGACGTGCGTCGTCGTCGGTGGCGGCATCACCGGTGTCGGCGTGGCCCTCGATGCAGCGTCGCGTGGGCTGCGCACCGCGCTCGTCGAGCGGGACGACTTCGCCTCCGGGACGTCGTCGAAGAGCTCGAAGCTCGTGCACGGTGGCCTGCGCTACCTGCAGCAGGGCGAGGTGCGCCTGGTGTACGAGGCGCTGCACGAGCGCCAACGGCTGCGCAAGAACGCGCCGCACC
Source organism: uncultured Acidimicrobiaceae bacterium (assembly GCA_963791635.1). Taxonomy (GTDB): domain Bacteria; phylum Actinomycetota; class Acidimicrobiia; order Acidimicrobiales; family Ilumatobacteraceae; genus VFMC01. Next base: position 616,001 of record CAWBTC010000005.1, on the reverse strand, counting down.
TCGTGCGCGTGCTGCCGTTCCTCATCCCCATCCTCGGCTCCCAAGCCGGCGTCGGCGTCGTCAGCCCGAGCCGCCGACAACCAAGAGCGTCGTGAGCCGCAAGATCGCCCGGGCGATGGGTTCGGCGATGTGGATGTACGACCTCACCGGCGGTTGGCGCATCGGCAAGCTGCACCGCCGGCTGCGACACCGACAAGGCGCTCGCGCACATGCCCACGATGCCCGCCGACCGCGTGCTGGCCGGCGTACCTGTACTACGACGCCGACGGTCGACGATGCCCGCTGGTGGTCACCATCGCCCGCACCGCGGCCGCCGCGCGGCGCCGTCGTGGCCAACGGCTGCGCCGTCACGGGTCGTGCGCGATCACGACACGCGGCGCGGGTGTCGACGGCGTGACGGTCGACGGCCGACGGACGCCGAGTTCGACGTCGCGCGCCACCGTGGTCGTGAACGCCTGCCGGCGTGTGGAGCGACGACGTGCGCGCGCTCGACGAGGGCACGAACCCCGACACCATCCGCCCGGCCAAGGGCGTGCACCTCACCGTGCCGTGGGCACAAGGTGCGCAACGACATCGCCGTGGTCATCCCGGTGCCGAAGGACAAGCGCAGCCTGTTCGTCGTGCCGTGGGGCGCCAACGGCGACGGCACGTTCCGCCACACCTACGTCGGCACGACCGACACCGACTACTCGGGGCCGCTCGACGACCCGCAGTGCACCAGCGACGACATCGCATACGTGCTGCGCGCGCTGAACGCGATCGGTCGATCGCGGCGATCACCGGCGGCATCACCGGTCGACGACGTCACCGGCGTGTGGGCCGGCCTGCGGCCGCTCGTGAAGCGCGCCGATTCGGGCCGCACCGCCGACCTGTCGCGCCGCCACAGCGTCACCCGCAACGCGCACGGCATCATCACCGTCACGGGCGGCAAGCTCACCACCTATCGCGAGATGGCCGAGGACACCGTCGACGAGGTGCTCGACGATGCTCGGCCGCCAGCGCTCGCTGCCGACACGAAGCGCCTCCGACTGCTGGGTGCCGACGGCACCGCGAGCCGGCGTCGACGGCCTCGGCGGCGACCAGCTGCACCTCGTACGCTCGCCACGGCTCGCTCGCCTCCGAGCTGCGGCGACTCGCCGATCGGACCACGACCCTCGCTCGACGCCCGCTCGTGACCGGCCTCCCCTACCTGTGCGCCGAGGCCGTGTACGCCGTGCGGCACGAGATGGCTCGCACGCTCGACGACGTGCTATCGCGGCGCACCCGCGCTCGCCTGCTCGACCGGGCGGCCGACGCTCGCCGCCGCGCCGGAGGTGGCCCGGCTGATCGCTGCCGAGCTCCTGGGCTGGGACGACGCCGAGACGCGACGACAGGTGCGCGCCTTCGTCGACCTGGTGTGCCGACGAGGCAGCAGCGGGGCAGGTCGGCGAAACCGAGTTCACCGCCAGCGTCGTCGCCGAGTGGCGCACCGGGAGTCCTCGTCGTGACCGTCGACCCGTCAACTCCTGGAGGTCCCGTGCGTCCCACCGCCCCGATCGAGCTCACCGGCACCGGCTCCCATCTCGCCACCCCAGTCGTCGAGCCCTCGAGCGCCGCGCTCGCCGAGTTGCTGGCGGCGTGTGCCCGCCAGCACCGCGCATCGCCGACCGTGCCGAGGCGAGCCGCGACTGGTGGCCGCTCGCGATGCACTGGGCGCTCGCCGGCGAGGTGCCCCAGGTGGCAGGCGATCGTGTGCTCGCCCACGCACCACCGACGAGGTGGTCGCCGTGCTACGGATCTGTCATCGCACGCCACGGTGCCGCGTCACGCCGGCCGGCGGCCGCAGCGGCGTGCGCGGGCGCGTCGGTGCCCGGTGTTCGGCGGCGTGCTGCTCGACCTGACCGCGCTGAGTGGCGTCGTGCACCGTCGACGAGGTCTCGGGCGTCGTCGAGGTGTGGCGCCGGCACGTTCGGCCCCGACCTCGAGCGCGAGCTCAGCGCACGCACGGGCTGTCGGTCGGCCACTTCCCGCAGAGCTTCGACATCGCCACGGTCGGCGGCTGGGTGGCGTGCCGTGGGCGCCGGCCAGTACAGCACTCGCTACGGCAAGATCGAGGACATGGTGGTCGGCCTCGAGGTCGTGCTCGCCGACGGCTCGGTCGTCCGCACCGGCGGCGCACCCGCCGCCGCGGTCGGGCCCCGACCTCACCCAGGTCTTCGTCGGCAGCGAGGGCACGCTCGGCGTCGTCACCCGCGTGTGGTTGCGCACGCACCCGGTCGCCCGGGCCGACCGATGATGGCGGCGTACGCGTTCGCGACGCTTCGACGACGGCATCGACGCCTGCCGGACGATCATCCAGCGTGGCGCCACGCCTGCGGTGCTCCGGCTGTACGACGCACCGAGAGCCAGCGCGGACAGGGCGGCGACGGCACGCAGTGCATGCTGCTGGTGCTCGACGAGGGCGACCCGTCGATCGTCGACGCCACGATGGCCATCGTCGCCGAGGTGTGCGCCGAGGCCGAGCGCTCAGAGCGACGAGCGGGTCGAGCGGTGGACGCATCACCGCAACGACACGAGCGCGCTGCAGGCCCTCACCCGCAAGGGCTTCGTCGTCGACACGCTCGAGATCGCCGCGCCGTGGGCTGCACTCGGAGCGATCTTCGACGGCGTTCGCACCGCGATGCTCGCCGTGCCCCACGCCCGATGCAGCCACGTGTCACCTCTCGCACAGCTACCCCGACGGCGCGTGCCTGTACTTCACGTTTGCGGCCACCCCTCCACCCGACGAGGTCGAGTCGACGTACGTGGCGTTGTGGGACGCCGGCCAGCGTGCCGTGCTGGCCCACGGCGGCAACCTGTCGCATCACCACGGTGTCGGGCCTGAACCGCAGCCGATTCGTCCGCGAGGCACTCGGTCCGTCGTTCGACGTGCTCGCCGCGATGAAGACACGCACTCGACCCGACCGGCATCCTGAACCCGGGCAAGCTCGGCCTGCCATCGCCGTTCGGTGAGGTGCAGTGGCCGTGAGCGGCACCGCATCCGACTGGCAGCTCGACCGTCAGGCCGTGCGCGCCGGTGCGTCCGGTGTGCCTGGTGTTCGCGGTGCCGTTCTCGCTGGCTGCCCGTTGGGCGGCCGACAGCCGCGACGACTGCGGGCTCGGCCGATCCTGCTCACCCTCGGCGCACTCGCCGGCTTCGTGCTCGGCGCGGGTGTCGCCGCATGGACGCAGCGCAACGGCCTACCGCTGGTGCACGGCGCTCGTCACCGCCTCGGCACCTACCTCGTGGCGCAGGCGGCGTTCATCGTCTCCGCCTGGTCACCGGCCGCGAGGTGCGACTGGTATGCGGCGCTGTTCAACATCACGCCCGTGCTGTTCGCCGGTGTGATCGGGGGCGTGCTCGGGATGCTGCTGCAAACAAGGGGTTCGTCCGAGCACCCGCAGGGACTCACCGGGTCTCGATCGGACGAGACGGACGAGGAGGTGCGCGATGAGCGTGCTCGTGATCGACATCGGCACCACCGGTGTTCGCGCAGCGGTGATGCATGGCGACGGCATCGCTCGACGACGTGCAGTACCGGCGACCTCCCGCCGAGCATCCCCGTTCCCGGGCCTGGTCGAGTTCGACCCGTGCAGCTGGCCGACGCGGCCATCGAGCTCGCCGAACTCGCGCTCGCGGCAGCACGGCGCAGCGCGTATCTGCTCGTCGGCGTCAGCACGCAGCGCGCGTCGACGGTGGTCTGGGACCGCGCAACGGGCGAGCCCGTCGGGCCGAGCATCGGATGGCAGGACCTGCGGACGGTGTTCGCCTGCATCACCGCCAAGGCCGAGCACGGACTCGCGCTCGCCCCGAACCAGATCGGCCACGAAGGTCGCTGCGCTGCTCGACCAGTTCGACCCAGGTCGACGAGCGAGACCTGTGCTTCGGCACCGTCGACACCTGGCTGGCGTGGAGGCTGACCGAGCGGCGAGGCGCACGTGACCGACAGGTCGAACGCCGCGGTCACCGGGATGCTGCGTGCCGATGCCCCGACTGGAACGACACGGTGCTCGAGGCCCTTCGAACATCCCCCGCTCGATGCTTCCGGCGCTCGTCGACACCTCCGGACGCGATCGCCCCCGCAACGGCGCTCACCGGGGCGCCGATGCTGTCGTCGCTCGTCGGAGACCAGCAGGGCAGCCTCATCGGCCAGAGCTGCGTGCGGCCGGGCGACGCGAAGATCACCTTCGGTACCGGCGGCATGCTCGACATGTGCGTGGGAGCGGCGTCGCCGGCGACCGCGAACCGGAGTGCGAATGGCACGTTCCCGATCGTCGCCTGGGGTCGAGGCGGCGAGACCGTGTGGGGCGTGGAGGGCGATCATGCTCTCCGCCGGCACCAACATCGAGTGGTTGCGTGACGACATGCAGCCTGATCGACACCCGCCGCGCGACAGCCACGATGTGGCCCAGTTGTGCGAGACCGCGGACGGCGTCGTGTACGTGCCGGCGCTGCTCGGCTTGGGCACCCCGTACTGGGACTATGGCGCCCGTGGCTCGCTGTTCGGCCTCACCCGCGGGACTGAGCGCTGCCATGTGGTCCGGGCGGTGCTCGAAGGGATCGCGCATCGTGGCGCCGACCTGGTCGACGCCGCAGAGGCAGACACCGGCCGCGCGATCGAGGTGCTCCGGGTGGACGGCGGCATGAGTCGCAACCCCACGTTCATCCAGGCGCTCTCCGATGTGACCGGTCGTCCGGTGGAGATCGCACCCGTGGCCGACGCCACCACCATGGGAGCCGGATACCTCGCAGGGCTTGCGAGCGGTGAGTGGGGATCGTTCGACGACATCGCCGGGTGCTGGCGCCCGGCCGCGCGCGTGGAACCCGCCGCGTCGTCCTCGGTGCCGAGCCGCGATCGGTGGCGCGTCGCGGTCGACCGCGCAAAAGGTTGGATACCCGACCTATCGGCGCTGGACTTCTAGGCTCACCCCCCTGGACTCCCTAGAGTTGCTCCGCTCACCCGGCGCCGACAATGCTCTCGGGCAGCGACTGGAAAGGACACACTCCCTCGTGGACATGGATTCGCCCGATACCTCGACGGCCAGCACAGACGTGTTGGCCGACGGGGCATCCTCTACAGGGCTTCGGCGCCGCCTGCTCGGCGCCGGCCTGATCGGTCTCGCCGGTTCCCTCCTGCCGAGCCTCGCCTCGCGAGCCAGCGCCTCGCCCGACCAGACGACCACGACGGCACCGCCGGAGCGCCCGAGCGACGACGACCTCACGCTGCTCCGCTTCGCCCAGGCTGCTGAGTTGGCTGCCAAGTCCCTGTACGACACTGCGCTCGCCGGTGAGTTGGGTGAGACGACCACTGCGGCGCTGACCCACATTCGCGATGCACACCAGGCATTCGCCCAGGCCCTGGGCGCCGAGATCGGCAAATCCGCTCCGGGCAAGCCCGACGCTGCGGTCGTCGAGGCCTCGATCGACGCGTTCGGCGGCGGTCGGTCGTCGGTCCTGGCAGCCGGCTTCGAACTCGAGAACGTGCTCGTGGCCACCCACACCGATGTCATCGGCCTGCTGCTGGGCGTCGACGGTGGACGTCTCATCGGCTCGATCATCACCGCCGAGGCCCGTCACGCCCTGGTGCTCGGCGATCTCGCCGGTACCACCGACCTCGATGAGCTGCTCATCAACAACGCAACCGCCCTGACACCGGCGGAAGGGTGACCCCGGTGAACCACGATCTGCACGCCGACGTCCGCCGCGCCCTCACGGGCACCATGGTCGATCGTCGCAACCTCCTCCGCATCGGTGGCCTGAGCGCCGCCACGGCAGCCCTCGTTGCCGCCTGTGGTGGCACCGATTCACCCGGCATCGCCCGGGTCGGTTCGGCGCCGACCACGACGGATTTGCCCGATCCCGTCGTGAGCGATGGTGTGCTGCTGCGCACCGCCGCGTCGCTCGAGCGCTCGGTCATCAGCGTCTACAGCTCGTTCCTCGGTGCCGGCCTCATCCCGAAGGACCTGGTCGGCGCAGCCGAACGGTTCAGCGACGACCACTCCGCCCACGCGGAGGCGATCGATGCGCTCACCACTGCTGCCGGCAGCGAGCCCTTCACGTGCGGCAACCCGCGGATCGACGAACTCGTCATTCCCGCAGTCCTCGCGGCAATCACCGGCGACACGGCGTCGAGCATCGCTGCCAGCGACGACCCGAGCCGCGACGCCCTGAACGTTGCCCACGCGTTGGAGAACCTCGCGACCGAGACCTACCAGGCGTTCCTGCCGATGCTGTCGGTGCCCGAGCTGCGGCGTGAGGCGATGCTCATCGCAGCCCAAGAGGCCCGCCACTCGTCGCTGTTGGCCCTCGCGATCACCGGTCGGCCCCGCGGGTACGTGGAGATCTTCGCTTCGGCCGAGCCTCCCCAGATCCCGGTCGCGTATGCGCTGCCGTCGGCGTTCGGCACCCTCGCCGCGATCACGCTCGTGATCGGCGCGCAGGACGATGTCGGTCAGCGCAAGACGTTCTCGCTCGACACCCCGAGCCTCAACACCTTCGTCTACGACTACGTCGAGCCCTCCTGCTGACGATCGGTCGGTGGACCGATGCCGGCTGTGCGGCGGGCATCCCGGTCGAGGCTCGTAGACTCCTCGGCGACGGTGAGTCGGTCGGGTGACCGCGGCTCGGGGTCGGGCAACCGGCGACCGGGTCGAGGAAAGTCGGGGCTCCGAAGAGCAGAGTGCTGACGAGAGTCAGGTCGCGGCGACGTGACGGACAGTGCAACAGAGAGCAGACCGCCGATGGGTCGCCGCCGAGAGGTGGTGGCCACAGGTAAGGGTGAAACGGTGCGGTAAGAGCGCACCAGCGTGCGGAGCGATCCGGACGGCTCGGTCAACCCCACTCGGAGCAAGATCAAGCAGAGAGGACGGGCTGCTCGCCTGTCCGGCTTCGGCCGGGCCCCTCTCGGGTGGATCGCGTAGATGGATGGTCACCCGTGTCCACACGGACACGACAGAACCCCGCTTACAGACCGACTCACCGTCATTGTCTTCCCCGCACGCGGGATGATCTCTTGGTTGTCGGTCCGCCGTCGGCCTGTGGCCCGACACGTCGGAAGCGACGCCTGAGAAGAGGCGTCGCCACGGGATCCTGCAACGCTCTGGTTTCGCGATCGCGCCGTCATCCGACGACGCGAGGTGCGGACGTAGTCTTCGGCGATGGCCGCCAGAAAGCCTCGCTACACCGACGGTGTGCCCGACGACGTCGAGCACCGGTTGCGTGAGATGTGCCTCGCGCTGCCGGACTCCTACGAGGAGCGGGCATGGGTCGGGACACGCTGGCTGGTCCGCAAGCGAACGTTCGCGCACGTACTCGGCGTCGAGATGGACGACGCGGATGCTCTGGTCGTGCTCTCGTTCCGCTCGGCGGGTGAGGAGCTGGAGGTCCTGCGCCACGCCGGTCATCCGTTCTTCGTCCTCGGGTGGGGTCGTGATGCGATGGGCATGGCGCTCGACGACGGAACCGACTGGGACGAGGTTCGCGAGCTGGTGACCGAGAGCTTCTGCGTCCTGGCGCCGAAGAAGCTGATCGCGCTCGTCGATCGACCGACGACCGTCGAGCCAGAGCGGTCCGAGCCGGCCGTGGGGATCCCCGGAGGCTCCTGACCTCGAACATCCGGTCCGACGGCTACCACCCCGAGATCACGGCGGTCGCGCAAGGTGACCCGCGACTGCCGGCCGAGCCTCGTGATCGGCGACAACGACTTCATCCGCCTCGACCATGCCGCCGAGATGCTCGACCTCTTCCCCGACTGCCGACTCGCTGTCCTACCCGCCACCCGCCACACCGAGGTGATGCAGCGCACCGACCAGCTCCGAGCGCTCGTCAGCCCCTTCCTTTCCGACCGCCCATCCGGCATCACCCCTCCCTGAGGGGCGTTGGTACCGGGCGTGCCGAATTGACCGAAGCTGGCGAGACGTGTCGCTCTAGCGTGTTGCCGGTGAGCGACGATCCCGGCCGCGATTCGACCACGGCGATGACGGCGATGACGGCGATGACCTGGCACCACGGTCTGATCGCCCGCTGGTGGGCCAACTTCAACCTCGACGGACCCGAGATCGCGTTCTTCAAGTCCTACGTCGCATCCGGTCAGCCGGCACTCGACGTCGGCTGCGGGAGCGGTCGGCTGCTCGTACCGTGGGTGGTCGACGGGCTCGACGTCGACGGCGTCGACGCGTCGGCCGACATGATCGAGGCCTGCCGGGTCGCCGCCCGCACCGCCGGCTGCGAGCCCGCGCTGTACGTGCAACCGACCCACCGGCTCGATCTGGCGCGCCGCTACCGCACCATCATCAACTGCGGCGCGTTCGGGCTCGGTGGCAGCCGCGCCGACGACACAGAAGGCCTGCGACGCCTCCACGCCCACCTGCTCCCCGGCGGCGCACTGGTCCTCGACTACGAGGTCGGTGAGTTCGACGACGATCGCTGGCGGCGGTGGCGACCACGGCCGGTCGACGAGACACCACCACCGAGCCAGGCCCGCCGACTCGGGCCCGACGGCTTCCACTACGCCCTGCGCCACCGGATCACCGCCGTCGACGTGGCCGAACGTTCCGTGACCCGTGAGATGCAAGCGTGGCAATGGCAGCGCGATGAGCTCGTCGCGCACGAGACCCACGCCCTCGTCGCGAACGTCTACTCCTCGAACGAGATCGTGTCGCTGCTCGCCGCTGCCGGCTTCACCGACGTGCACGTGTTGGGCGGCTACCACGGCGGCGCACCGACCGACCTCGACGGGTTCCACGTCTTCGTCGCGAACGTCACAGGTTGAGCGCGAGCTTCGCTCCACGCCGCATCTCCCGTGTGCTCGCGATTCGGCCACCGGGCCCAGATTGACACCAGGCCGATGGCCCCAACCCCGAACGCAAGCATCGTCTGACCTCGGATCCTTTCGAACAAACTGGTTGACGATCGAACACCTGTCGACCGAAGAACTCGCCACTGCATGCGTGGGCGCGTGCCCATCCCTCGGCGGAAAGGGATGGGCTGCAATCTCGACGGCGCGAGGGGCACGTTGGGAGAGCCACGGCGCCGGAGAACTGCGTGACGGAGGCTAGAGCGACGGCGCGTCGAGTGCACAGGCGCAGCCAGGAAAACGACATCGGCCCCGACCGAGGAACGGTCGGGGCCGAAGGCCTGGTGCGTGCTGACGTGGCGAGCCAGCGGGCGTCTATGGATGGAGATCCCATGAAACGGGCACGTAGCCCACGCCGACCATCGCTTCAGATTCGGTGCAGATCCACAGGACACCGCTTTCGGGATCACGGAACAGCAACACCAGTGCTGACAGTTCCATCGCGATCAGCGGCGCGACCTCGGAGGCACCGATGAAGTAGCCCGTGCGGCCACTCGGGATCTCGCGGTACCGCGCTCCCCGCTCGAACCGGGGCGCGTCGTACCACGTGAGAGATTCCACCGGCGCCGGCGCGGCGCGCGAGCGGAACGGGATCACTCGTGCCAACCCGTCAGCAATCACGCACCTCCTCGCACACTCGAGCCCGACCAGGACGGCGACAGGCTGCGTTCGTCTCCTACGCCATGTTCATCGGATGGTTGACGGCGTGACACGAGTGCAGATCGCGAAAATCCTGCTGATGGGCTCGCGACGGGTGCCAGGAGCCACCACCGACGGCACGGTCTTCGAGCAAGATGATGTCGTCCGGCGAGTTCGTCAGAGCGCGCGGGTCAGCTCACCCATCTCGACGAACTGTCGCCGTCGGGCTGGATCGGTCAGGCCGAAGAACCGCCATGCCCATGCGAACATCGCCGCTCCGGCCAGCTCGAAGCCGATGTTCCACCAGCCACGTTGCATCACAGGAAGCTCGGCGTTGCCGAACCCGCCCATGAACGGCCACCAGAAGACATCTGTTGCGCTGAACGCACCATCGAACACGAGGTGCAAGCAGCACACCGATCGGCAGCGACAACAGGCGCTTGCGAATCGGCCGACGACCGGCTGTGATCGCCATCACCAGCACCATTGCCCCCACCGCCCCCGTCAGGCTGTGCAGCACGCGCGCACCGCCGAACCAGACGTCCACCGCGTCCGGGAGCAATGCCCCACCGATCAGCCAGCGATAGTCGAAACGAGGGTCGCGGAAGACGAAGAAGATCGTGAGCACCGACGTCGAGACGAACCAGAGCAGCACGCCTGCACGCCTCGATTCAGATGACGACGAGCCGTGCGCAGTGAGGGCACTCCGGCAACTCGCTGGGCGGGGTGTTCACCACCTGCTCGTACTCGACCTGTGACAGATCGACGTGACATCCGGTGCATGTGTGCCGCTCGAGTTGGGCGATGCCCATCCCACCGTGGCGAGCCTTCAGCGATGCGTAGAGCGACATCTCCCGCTCGCTGAGAGCGCTCGAGGCAATCCCGCGCTCGGACATCACGCCGGCGACGTCGGCTGCGAGCTGCGCCTCGGCCTCGTCGAATGCCGCCTGCGCAGCAGCGAGGGTCTCGAGCACAGCCGGTTCACGCTCGGCCAGCAAGGCCATGGCGCTCTCGGCCTCACCCTGCTGCTCCATCGCCTCGAGCTCCACGTCGTCGAGTGCTGAGTGCTTGGCCTGCAGCAGTTCGATCTCGTGCATCAGCGCCTCGGCCTCTCGAGGCGCGATCACGGTCTTCAGCTGCGCCTCGAGTCGACGTTGCTTGGTGTCGAGCTCAGCGCCTGCGGTCTCGGACTGCTCGATCGCGACGTAGGCAGCATCGACCAGTCCCTGCAGGCGCGCCCGCTCCTTGACGAGGGTGGCGTGTTCGGCCCTGGCGGCATCCAGAACCGCGCGTTCGGACAACCGCTTGCGACGGCCCTCGATGGCGTCGAGCTTGGTGTCGAGGAGTTGGAGGGCGAGCATGGCGCGACCGTTCACGGCGTGGTCGGCTTCGGCTGGCGGACGATCACGCCGGCGGGCAGCTTCGCGCAGGTCAGCACGGCCGTCCTCGGTTCGACCGAGGGCAGTGGAGCCTTCGGGTCGAGCACCCCCGGCGGAATGGTGCTGCTATCGGGCAGGAGTTGGATGACCACGGGCGTCACGGTACTCGGCGTGACCTCTCCCGTGACCGTGCCGGTGGGAACTTCGGGATCGGGTGCAGGTTCGGCCGACGGCACCGTGGTGGCGGGCGGCGTGGTGACGACGGCACCCGTCGGTGACAGTGCTCCGCTCACCAGCCTGTAGGCACACTCCTCGCCGGGCAGGTACAGCCGAGCCGGCTTGCGGAGTGGCGGCGGCGGAGCGAGCCAATCCTCCTGCGGGAGGCCGAACAGGGCCGAGCGTCGTGTAGGCACCCCAGATCCGTGCCGGGTAGGTGCCACCCTGCACAGCGTCGATGCCGTCCAGGTCGTAGAACTCGGGCACGTTGTCACGCGTCATCTCGGTGTACCCGTCAGGGTCGCCGACCCACACGGCCGTCGCGAGTTGCGGGGTGTAACCGACGAACCAGGAGTTCGTGTTGTCCTGCTGGGTGCCCGTCTTGCCGGCAGCGGGGAACGGGAAGTCCGACAGCGCCCGCCGGGCGGTGCCCTGGCGCAGCACGCCTTTCAAGATGTCGGTGGTCGTGAGTGCGGTGGCCTCGTCGAACACCTGCTCGGGCGACGCTTCGTGGGTGTACAGCCGAGTCGCCATCGGCGCGTGTCGACCCATTCCACGTAGTACGGCTCGTGGTGCACGCCGTTGTTGGCGAGCGTCTGGGCGCCGGCGGCCATGTCGAGCGGGCTCATCTCGTTGGCGCCCGTGGCAAAGCTCGCGTACGGCTGGATCGGCTCGCGATCCTCCTCCGGCTGGCCGCGGTACAGGTAGCTGCGAGCGCGCCATCCGGTATGTCGTGTCGACCACCCGGTTCAGTCCCGACGATCTGCGACAGGCGGGCATACGCGCAGTTCAGCGACAACCAGGTGGCCTGGTCGAGCGCTGCCGAGCTGGCCGGCGACGCCGTCTTCGACGAGGAACGGGTTCTTCGGATCGCCTGGGTTCGGCAGCAGGCATCCACGACGCCCGTCGATCGTGTCGTTCGGCTGAGCGCCCGCCTGGATCGCCGCAGGAAGGATGAACAGCTTGATGCTCGACCCTGTCTGGCGGGGCACGAGCGCCATGTTCATCTCGTTCACGCGGGGCCTGAACCCACGTCCGCCCACCATCGCCCGGATCGCACCGGTCTTCGCAGTCGAGCGACACGACGGCTGCGTCGATGCCGACCTTGTTGTCGGGCAGCGTCGTGCGAGCGCTCTTCGGCGTAGCGCTGCAGCATCGGGGTCGAGGGTGGTGTAGATCCGCAGACCGCCGCGGTAGAGCAGGTTGGCCCTCGCTGCTCGGTCGTCGCCCAGGATGTTCGAGCGCTCGAGCAGGTACTCGCGGAGGGCCTCGGTGTAGTAGGTGGGCGTGGTGTCGAACGTGGGAAGCGCCTTCAACCGCTCGGGCAGTCGGCCAGCTCTCGGCGATCGCCTCGCTCCTGATCGGCCGGCAGCATGTCGACGTTCGACGAGCCGCTCGATCACCTGACGGAACCTGGCCCGCGAGCGCTCCGGCCGCCGGATCGGGTCGTAGCCCGACGGCGAACGGATGAGGCCGGCGAGGAACGCACCCTCGATCGATCGTCAGCTCGCTCGACGCTCTTGCCGAAGTACACCTCGGCAGCCGCCTGCAGCCCGTAGGCGTTGTTGCCGAAGAAGATGGTGTTGAGGTAGCGCTCGAGGATCTGCTCCTTGGTCATCTCCTTCTCGAGCATCGTGCGCGTAGTGCACCTGCAGCAACTTGTAGCGGCCGTCGCGTTCGAGGCCGGCGAGCAGTTCGTTCTTCACCACCTGCTGGGTGATGGTGCTGGCGCCCTGACGAGGTGCGTCGCTGGCGAAGTTCGACAGCGTGGCGCGGACGAGGCCACGCACGTTGACGCCCTTGTGGATGAAGAACTCGTTGTCCTCGACCGCCAGGATTGCATCGATCACGTTCGGCGGGCACCTGATCGAGGCTCGACCGGCTGGCTGTTCTCGCGCTCGAACACGGCGATCACGTTGCCGGCGACGTCGTACACGAGCGTGCGTTGCGACAGTGGCTCGAAGTCCGTCGGGAGCACGACAGGCACTTCCTCGTGGGCGTTCGCGACGTGCCACAGCCGCGGCGCAGCTGCGATCACGACTGCCGTCAACAGCAGTGCGCCGGCGAGCACGATCGCGGACGAGTCGGAGGAGTCCAGGCAATGGGTCGCACAGCACAGGTCACGCTAGTGGTGGGCCGCCTCGCGGTGCCGTCACCTTGCGCCACACTCGCGCACCGGCACCGCACCCTGCGCCGGACCGGGTCGCAGATCACTAGGGTGCCTCGAGATGACGCAGCTCCGCCCCTTCCGATTCGGCGTCCAGGCCTCCAACGCAGCCAGTCGCCGCGAGTGGGTGCGACCTCGCTCGCCACACCGAGGCGCTCGGCTACTCGGTGCTCACGATGCCCGACCACTTCGACGACCAGCTCGCCCCGGTGCCGGCGCTGATGACTGCAGCCGACGCCACCACCACGCTGCGGATCGGTGCGCTGGTGTGGGACAACGACTACAAGCACCCGGTGGTGCTCGCCAAAGAGCTGGCGACGATGGACGTGCTCTCGGAAGGTCGGCTCGAGATCGGCATCGGCGCCGGCTGGATGATCGACGACTACGCCAAGGCCGGCATGGACTACGACCGAGCCGGGGTGCGCATCGACCGCTTCGTCGAGGGGCTCGCGGTCATCAAGGGCCTGATGGGCCCCGATCTGTTCTCGTTCACGCGGCGAGCACTACACGATCACGGAGATGAACGGCACTCCGAAGCCGGTCCAGCGCCCGTGCCCGCCGGTGCTGATCGGCGGCGGTGGCAAGCGGGTGTTGTCGATCGCCGCGCGCGAGGCCGACATCATCGGCATCAACGCATCGATGCACGCCGGTGTGATCGGGCCTGAGGCGATCGCGACGATGACGGCCGAGTCGGTCGACGAGAAGGTCGCGATCGTGCAGTCCATGCGGCAGGCGAGCGCTACGACGCCATCGAGATGAACGTCCGCGTGTTCATGGTGCAGGTCACCGACAACCGCGACGTCACGCTGGACTTCCTCGCCAAGGCGACTGCAGCGTGGAGCCAACAGATGATCGAGACCACGCCGTTCGCGCTCGTCGGGCCGCCGTCGAAGCTGGTGGAAGACCTTCTCGAGCGCCGGGAGCGCTGGGGGTTCTCGTACATCATCGTCGGCGGTGCCGATGTGGAGTCGTTCGCCCCCGTGGTGGCCGAGCTCGCCGGGAAGTGATCCGCGGCGTTGCCTGACGATCTGCCCGGTCGGGCACGGGTCCTCGGGAGCCGAGCCCCCGAGGGATCAGATCGCCCGGACCTTCAGGGCTTCGTCGCCCTTGCGGCCCTGACCGATCTCGAACTCGACGGCCTGGCCTTCGTCGAGGGAGCGGTAGCCGTTGCCCTCGATGTTCGAGAAGTGGACGAAGACATCGGGTCCGTCTTCGCGAGAGATGAAGCCGAAGCCCTTCTGAGCGTTGAAGAACTTGACAGTACCGGTGGCCATGCGCTGAACCTTTGCTTTCTTGTGCACGTGATGCTGTGCTCGTGGGCCGAGCATATCCGGCCTCGTTGGAAGATTCGAGCCACTGTTTCCACCACATCGGGCGGCTGTTCTCCGGCTCCGATCACCTGATCCTGAGTGGCACCTCGGCAGCAGCTCGGTCGCTGATGTTCGGCTTCCACCGCACGTCACCGGCCACGGCGAGCTCCGGCAGCCGAGCCAGCAACAACGGCAGGGCGATGCGCAGTTCGAGCCGGGCGAGCGATGCGCCGAGACAGAAGTGCACACCGTGGCCGAACGACAGGTGCGGGTTCGGGCGTCGGTCGAGCACCAGCTCGTCGGGGTGCTCGAACACACGTGGATCTCGGTTCGCGGACAGGATCGCGAGGAACACGGCTTCGCCGGGTGACAGCCGCTGGCCGCCCAGCTCGAGCGGCTCGGCCACCACTCGCATCATTGCCTTCGCCGAGCCGTCGAATCGGAGCAACTCCTCGATCGCGGTGGTGCGCAGCGTGGGGTCGCTCACCAACCGCTCGCGCTGGCGAGGATGGGCGATGAGTGCGAGGACCGCCGACGACAACAGCGATGTCGTCGTGTCGTGCCCTGCGAACAACAGCAACGAGCAGGCACCGAGCACCTCCATGTCGTTCAGCTCGGTCGAGGCAGCGAGCACGCTCACGAGGTCGTCACGCGGGTCCTTGCGCCGGCGAGCGAGGAGCGCCCCGAGGTGATCGTGGAACTCCTCGCCTGCCGCTCTCGCCACCTCTTCGTAGTCGGGCCGGCGGGTGCCGCCGAACACCACGACGCCGAAGCGGGCGCTCCACTCAGCCAGCCAGCTGGTGAGCTCGTCGGGCACACCGAACAGCCGTGCGATGACCGCAGCGGGGAGTGGGTGGGAGAAGCCCTGGACGAGGTCGGCGACCTCGCCGCGCTCCAACTGCATCGCGTACGACTCCACGAGCTGGTCACAGATCGCGCCAACATCGGTCTCCAACGCCGACACCGCCTTCGGGGTGAACTGCCGCGAGAACGGTGCCCGCATCCGCGTGTGTTCGGGCGGATCGTGGAAGAGCATCCAGCCCTCGAGCAGCTCAATCGCCTTCGAGAGCGCCTCGGCACGCGACCCGGTGAGCCGGGCACGGAACGCCCCCATGCGTTCGGTGGACAGCGCAGGTGATTTGAACGCCGCATCCAGCTCCGGATGACCGAGCACGATCCACGCGTGGTGCCGTTCGCTCCACACGACCGGCTGCCGTTCTCGGTACGCGGCGAAGTACGCATGGGGATCGTCGATCGCGTCCTCGCACAGGAGATCGATGTCACCGAGGCCCCCGATCACGGTGCCCGCCTCGATGCTTCACCCGTCGCGAAATGCGCCATCCCTGCAGTGTTGCGCACCGTACGATTCCTCCGTGCACCGCGACCACGGCATCGAGATCCGAGGCGCTCGGCTCGACGAGCTCGACTCGGTGGCCGCGCTGCTGTCCGAGCGCGGCGAACCCGCCGACGCGGTCGATCTGCGACTCGTCGCCGGCGACCCGGACGAGGGCCTCACGTCCGTGCTCGTGGCGGTCGACCAGGGTCGCGTCGTGTCGACCGCGACACTGCTGCGTGAGACGCTGTCGATGGAAGGCGTGCCATTGCCGGCCGCGCAGGTGGAGATGGTGGCTACCGAACCGTCGCACGAAGGACGTGGGCTCGTGCGGGCACTGATGGAGCTCGCCCACACGACGTCACGTGAACGCGGCGACGTGGTGCAGGTGATGATCGGGATCCCGTTCTTCTATCGGCAGTTCGGTTACTGCTACTCGATGCGGATCCCGCTCACCCGGGACCTTCGAGGGGTGCCTGCGCACGACCCATCGATCACCGTCCGGTCGGCCACGCCGGCCGATATCAGGGCGATGGCCGCACTCCAGCACACCGAGCAGCAGCGGGTGGAGGTGTCGATGCCGCACTCCCCTGGCTGTTGGCGCTGGCTCGTGGCTCGCGACGGATCGCAGCAGCTGGTGGCCGAGCGCAACGCCACCGTGATCGCCACGGCGCGCGCCACGCCGCCGGAGGAGGGGCTGGTGCTCGGCGAGGTGGCCGGCGACCACTCCGGCGTGGAGGCGATCGTCTCTCACGCTCACCGAGTCGGCGGAGGGGCGGTGCAGGTGATGGACCGTCCCGGCACCGCCGTGCACGACGTGCTCGATCCGTTGCTCGCGCCGATCGATCAGCCCGATGCTCTCGGTGAGTGGTACTACGCCCGGATCGAACGACTCGCGCCGGTGCTCGAACTGCTCCGCCCGGTGCTCGGCCGTCGATGGCTGGCTGCGGGAGGCGGTGAGCACGACGTCTTGATCTCGTCGTTCCGAACACATCTGCGCTTCCACCTCGGCGCTGACGGCATGGGTGATGTCACCACGGGCGGGGCCATGCAGGCTCCCGTGAGCGCCGGAGGTTCGGGCGTCCCGCCTGATGTGTTGCCGCCACTGCTGTTCGGACCGCACGGCGCACTCGGGCTCGAGAGACGTCATCCCGATCTGATGCTCGGCCGTCAGCGCGAGGTGATGAGTGTGCTGTTCCCGCCGATGCAGACCGACCTGCTCACCTACTACTTGCCGGTCTGACCGCGTGCACGTCTGAGCGTGCTGCCGGCGAACCGGTGCATCGTCTCGTCGTCGATGCTCTCGGCATCGTGTACGACAGCGACAGGGTTCCCGAGATGGGGCTCGGTGGTGAAGACGTCGATCTGGCTGAAACGGCGGCACATCGGCTCAGCTTCGCCGGTCGAGATATGCGCGGGCGAGCACCTTCAGCCGATCGCCGTCGAAGCTCGGGTCGTGCCCGCCGTGCACCACCGTCGCGGGCAACGCGAGGAGGCGCTCCATGGTTGCGCAGTATGCGGCGATGTCGCTCTCGGGCAACTCGTCGAGCAACGGACCGTCATAGATCGCGTCGCCGGAGAACAGCGTGCCGGTGGCCACCTCCCACAAGCCGATCGAACCGGGCGAGTGGCCCGGTAGGTGCAACACCTCGAACACTCGGTCACCGAGGTCGATCACATCGCCCTCGTCGACGAGCCGAGTGACATGTGCCGGCCGCTGCCGGAAGGTCTCCAGCACCACACCGACGGGCAGTGCGTCGACGAAGTACTCGTCGTTCATCGCATAGCCGCTCGCCTCGAGCGCGTCGACGACGTCCTGGCCCCATGCCTCCACGATGTGGAGGCTGTGCAACGGCGCAGTCTCGAGCAGCGGCGCCTCCAGAGGGTGGGCGACCACGTCATCGAATTCGTGGTGGCCGCCGATGTGGTCGTCGTGACCATGCGTGGCCACCGCAGTGACACCGCGCTCGAACAGGTCTCCCACGGCCTCGACGATGCTCGCGACGCCCATGCCGGTGTCGATCAGCAGGTCGCGGTCGCGTCCGGCGACGTGCCAGATGTTGCAGCGCATGAGCGGCACGACGTGCGGTTCCCACACCAACGTGATCGCGTCGTCGACCTTCGCCCGTTCGAACCACCTCGTCGCCAACGGGAGTCCCATCGGGCGAGTGTAGGGGCGCAATTCACACCCTCAGTCGTGCGCAGCGTCCCAGGCCCTGACGAGCCTGACGGGACCGCGCACCCGCCAGGACTCGATGATCAGTTCACACGCCTCATCGAGGTCCACGTTGTCGAGGTGCACCAGCACGATCGGGTGACCGTCGTAGTGGCTCGTCGTGAAGAACACCTCGGGGTCGGCGGCGAGCAGCGCTTCCTTGTCATCCTCGGACGCCACCCACACGACCAGCGCCTCGGGATCGTCTCGAATCCAGCTGAACATCTTGTTGCCCGACCGCCATGATGGCCGGCCGCCGTAGGAGGCCCGCTCCTCGGAGCCGGGCAGCCCGAGGGCGATACGACGCACGTCGTCGTGGGTGATCACGGCGTGAGCGTATGCCATTCGGCCCTGTCGCCGGACCGGCGGCGTGCCACTGTGGATGTGGAGGTGTTCGTGATGACCCGCAAGACCCTTCTTCGCGTTCTCGTGGCCTTTGCGTTCTTCGCTGCGCTGGTGTTCGTCTCGTGTGGCGACGACGAGGCCTCACCCACGAGTTCGTCGGCTCCGGCCACATCCGAGCCGGCCACCACCGAGCCGGCCACCACCGAGCCGGCCACCACCGAGCCGGCCACTACGGCGCCGGCCACTACGGCGCCCGAGACGACGACCATTCCGCCGGCACCGACCACGACCGAGATGCCGGGCTTGGAGCAATCCGCCGTGTGGCCGGCTGCAGATGTCGTGTTCACCACTCCGGAGGAAGCGGCTGCCGATTTCGTGCAGGAGCTGCTGGGCGTGCCAGCCGTGCTCGGCGACTTCGCCTCCGGCGATAGCCGCAGTGGCGAGATCGAGGTGTTCTCCCCCGGCGAGGGCGGGCCAGGCTCCTCGGTCGTGCGCAGCCTGCTGCTGCTCCGCAAGCTCGGCCCTGACGACGGCTGGTTCGTGCTCGCCGCTGTCGAACCGAACGTATCGATCACGACACCGCAGGGCGGCGGCACCGTACCGGCCGCTCCGTTGACGGTTGCCGGTGCCGGCCGCGGCTACGAAGCCACGATCATCGTGAAAGCGGTGATCGCCGGAACGACGACGCCGCTGGTCGACCCGGTCATCGCGATGGGCGGCTCACTGGAGACGCCCGAGCCCTACACGGCCTCCGTGGACCTCACCGGCGTGCCGGCGGGTTCGGTGGTCACGATCCTCGTGCGAGGCGACACGGGCCTCGAGACCGACCCCGGTGAGTTCAGTGCAGTGGCAGTGACGATCTCGGGTTGACCGGCGGGTTGACCTGAGCGTCGACCGGCGCATCGGCGAGGCGGTTGATCAGCCGTTGCGCAGGAACCGCTTGCCCTGCACCGTGACCTCGAGTTCGGAGAACCACGGGCCGGGCTTGCGCGAGCCACGCACGCCCCAGATCATCGACCGATCCTTCATCGTCTCCATGCACGCAGCAGTCGTGTGCAGATCCCAGCCGAGCTTCTCGGCGAGCAGCTCGTTGTCGAGCGGTACGCCGTCGTCGTCCGCGCTCAACAGTGCTGCGAGCGCCTGTTGGATCTGTGCGTCAGTCGACATGGAGCCGGCTCGTGAGTTCGAGGCGGCCGGCTTCGAGGTCGTCGAGAGAAACGTTGCCGTCGGCGTACGACTGGTGCAACGCGGCGAGTGCTGCGATCACGGCGTCGTGGTCCATCGGGGCCTCGTTGCTCTCCTCGCCATCGGCCGCGCCGGTCTCGTTCACCCTCTCGATCTTGCGGAGGCGCTTGCGTTCTGCCTTTTCACGCCGATTGGCTTCGATCTGGCGCTTCGAGGAACGCGGCTGCTTCACCATGCGAGCGGCTCGAGTGCCGAATCCGTCGTGTCACAGTCGTTCATGTCGCTCCTCACGTCCGGTGACCTCGGACTCGAATGCACTTCGATGGAAGAGGCGTCGGATGCATCGAGCCGGTCGAGCTCACAGCGGCGTCCCTGGGAAAGGAGAACTACCCTATCCCGCGATGTGCCGTGCACGGGGGCAACCCTGGTCAGCGACGTCGTCGGGGTGAAGCGCAGGCTCGACAGACTGCGTCGCGGGGTTGGCGCTCACCGAGGGTGGTCACGGCCCGTGACTCGACCACTCCGGGGAGTGCGCTCCGCAGAGGGAAACATGACCGAATGTTCCGTGCACTCGCAGTGGCTGGGCTTTTACACTCATCACATGGCGGACAGCGAATTGGATGCACGACTCGACACGGTCAAGAAGGGTTACGACCCGCAACAGGTGAGGCAGTTGGTGGCGATGCTCTCGGCCGAGCTCAAGAAGATCGACGCGGAGAACGAGCGACTGCGTCATGAGCTCGACCTCGCGAAGCTGAACACCTCGGTCAACGCCTCGCGTGCGACCGACGACATCATCAGCTCCTGGACCCGCGAGACCAACGACATGCTCGAGGGCGCCCGCCAACACGTGAGTCGGATCATGGAGAAAGCGAATACCGAAGCGGCAGCCTTGCTGCACCAGGCCGACGCCGACGCCGCGGCGACTCGTCAGCGGGCACAGGTCGAGGCCAACCAGCTCCTCACCGACGCACGAGCCGAGGCAGCAGCCATCGAGAGCGAGGCTGAACAACGGGGTGCCGCCGCCCTCCAGGCCGCCGAGCAGCGGTCGGCCAGCGTGACGAAGGCAGCCGAGCTGCGCGAGAACGAAGCGGCTCAGGTGGCACAGGCCAGCCAGATCTCCGCCCAGGCCAACGTCGACCAGGTCGCCGCCGAGACGAAGCGACTCCGAGACGAGATCGCCGAGCTCGAACACGAGCGCCGAGTGATCCGCGAACAGTTCATCAACACCCAGGTGTACATCCAAGGCCTCGTCGCCCTGATCGAGCCGACGCCGGCGACGAGCCGAGACAACGGATGAGCGATTCTCGGGCCCAGCAGCTGATCGCCCTTGCCGACCAGGTCGTCGCGGAGTCCGAGCAGCCACCGAAGAAGCGACCACGGTGGCCGTTCGCTCTGGGAGCCGCCGGCCTCGCACTGCTCGGCGGCATCGGATTCGCGCTCACCAGGGACAGCTCCGACGACTCGGCTGACCCTGCTGGAAGTGCTCCGGGCGCGGTGACCACCGTCGCCACGACGACCGCCGACGACGCCGACGCGGTCGCTGCCGTGACCGATGCAGCGACCGACACCACCGCGCCTGCCACCAAGTCGGCGGCCGCGCCGACGACTGTCGCTCCCGTCACCACGACCGCGCCCGCCACGACCGCGCCCGCCACGACCGCGCCTGCCACGACCGCGCCCGCTGTTGCGGTGCCGGTGACCACCGTTCCGGCAGCGCCCGTCGCCGGACAGCCCGCACCCGGAACTGCCTTCGACGAGCCCGTGCGTTGGGCCGAGTACAGCGGTGGAAAGGTGTTTCTCGAGGGCACCGTGCCCGATCGGGCCACCGCCGACGAGTTGCGCGACAAGGCCGGCGCTGTCGTCGGAATCGACAACGTGATCGTGAACTACGAGATCGTCGCCGGCGCTCCCCGGCCGCCGTCGGCACCGCTGTACGTGCGGGATTCGGTGCTGTTCGCCAAGAACTCCATCGACATCAATGATGCCGCTCGTGGTGTGCTCGACCTCGGCGTCGTGCTGATGTCGCAGAACCCGCAGGTCACCATCGACATCGAGGGCCACACCGACTCCGATGGCTCCGACGAGATGAACCTCTCGCTCTCGCAGCGCCGAGTCGAGGTGATCTTCGCCTACCTTTTGTCACAAGGGGTCGACCCGGCCCGGTTGACGACGGCCGCGTTCGGCGAAACCCAGCCGATCGCCGACAACGCGACGTCCGCCGGGCGGGCGCAGAATCGTCGAGTGGAGTTCCAGATCAACAACCTGCTCGGCTGAGTCGAACTGTGACGCCCACGTCGTTGCTGGTCAGAACTGCGGGATGGCGGGCGCGGCGGGATGGTCCGGGTCGTGTGCGGGATCGTGTTCAGCCAGGGTGCCCTCGAACCAGGGGTCGCGCTTCCAGTCGGGAACGGGAGGCTCGGCCGTCGCGGTCGGCACGAAGACCGATCGCTCGACCAGCTCATACCGATGCACGTATCGGCGACAGTTCGCGAAGACCGCCTCGCCCCGCACCCGCACGACGAATTGCGCCCTCGGATAGCTCTCGATCAACGGATCGTCGTCGTCGATGCTGGCGACACCGTTGAACCGCAGTCTCGTGCCGCGTTCGAAGTCGATGAAGAGCATGCCGACACGGGGGCTCGTGCTGATGTTGCCCATCGACAGGAACATCCCGTTGCCGTCGTAGACCGGGAAGGCGATCGTGTTCTCATCGACGACCCGCACGAATCCCGGCTCGCCACCTTTGTAGGAGCACTGCGGCCTGCCGTCGGCGTCCACGGTGGCCAGGAAGAACATGTCCCGAGACTCGACGAACGTGCGGTACGCGTCGCCGATCTCGTTGCTCGTGGCTTCATCGAGGCGGTCGGCGAGCCGCCTGGTGTCGAACCGGTCCTGCAGCTCTCGCTGCCCTGCGTGGTACTCCTGGCCCATCGCTGTCCCCTTTCAGCCGGCGACATCGCTGACGTCGGAGGCTTCGGTGACACCGATGACATCGCGGACGCGAACCCTACCCCCTCGCGGCACACCCCGATCCGAGAGCCGACAGTCGTGCTGTACGAGGCGCCACGGTCACAGCCCCGAACGTCGGTCGAGCGCCCCGGATCACACGAGACGAGAGATTCTGGGAGCGGCTCTCGACGGTCGGAAAAGCCATGGGAAACCTCGATTGACACGCTCCCACCACGGCGCGACAGTGCGAGTTTGTGAACAAGTGAAAGGGGTCGATCATGGAAACGAGCGAGCACCGAGGATTCGATGCGCCCGATCAAGTGCGTGACATGCCGTTCGGCCGAGCCGACGTCATCGAGATCGGCGGCGGACAAGTGATGCGGATGACGCTTCAACCCGGTTGGCGCTGGTCCGAGCACGTCAAGCCCATCGCCGGAACCGAGCTCTGCGAGGCACCGCACTTCCAGTACAGCGTGTCCGGCACGATCCACATCCTCATGGCTGACGGGGCAGAGTTCGATGTGGCGCCCGGCGAAGTCAGCCTGTTGCCGTCGGGCCACGACGCATGGGTCGTCGGCGATGAGCCCGTCGTCGCCATCGATTGGGGCGGTGCTCACGTCTGGGCGACCTCGGGAGGGTCCGGATGAAGACATCGGTGGTGCTCGCTGCGCTGATCTCCGTGATGACCACGATCGCAGCGTGCAGCTCCGACGAAGAGCGGCTCAGCACCGAGGAGTTCCTCAAGCAGGGCAACGCGATCTGTGCTGCAGGACAGGCTGTCATCGACGAGGGCAGCACGGAGATGTTCGCCTCGGGGGAGGAGCCGACGCCGGAGCAGATGACGACCTTCAGCAATGACATCTTGGAGCCAGCGGTCCAGGGCCAGATCGACGGTCTCAACGAACTGAGCCCTCCGGCGGATCTCGAAGACGACGTCGATCAGATGCTTTCCGCTGCCCAGACGGCCCTCGACAAGATCAACGACGATCCCGTCGCCGCGTTTACCGGCGAAGAAGATCCGTTCGCCAACGTCAACGCCCAAGCAGCGTCGATCGGCCTCACCGCCTGCTCTGACGGCGAGTAGGCAGGAGCGGCCAGCATCCAACCGATCGGACACTCCTCGTGCGTCGCCTTTCGGGGGGCACGAAGCAAGGCCGCCAATGCGGTCCTGACGTGCCGCGGCGATCAGGCTGTGGTGATCGAACGGGCGATCTGGGTGACGTGGCGGAGGTCGGAGCCGCAGCATCCGCCGAAGACGTTCAGCCACGGCAGAGCCTGCTTCAACTGTCGATAGCTGTCGGCGAGTTCGGTGGGATCACCGTCGTCCAACGACTCGCACTCATCGAGCTCGGCGTGGCTCATCCGGGAAGCGTTGCAGCGGATCCCACGAATCCTGCGCGCCCAGTCAGCGTCAGCCAGCTGTCCAGCGAAGTGATCAGGATGAGCGCAGTTGATCATGAAGTACGCCGCCGCCGCGCCGGTTGCTTCGTCGACAGCGGTGATCGCTTCCCCGAGCGGTTGGCCCGTCGGGAGACGGCCGTCGATCTCGACGGTGAACGACACCACGACCGGCAGCTCGACCTCCTCGGCGGCGCGGACAAGACCGATCGCTTCGTCAGATTGGGTGAACGTGAGCGCAGTCACCATGTCGACATCCGTCGCGACGAGCCAACTCAACTGCTCGCCGTGATAGCGCTGAGCCTCTGCCACGGCGATGTCCGCTTCAGGCACGTAGGCATCGCCGCGGGGGCCGATCAGACCATTGATGACGATGGGTCCGGAGTTGGTCGAGAACCTGGATCGGAGATCAGCCGCGAACTCGACCGCGAGCAGGTTCGCGTCCCGGAGCTCAGCGCGACTCTGTTCGAGCGCTTCGGAGAAGTGCGGCTGTGCCCGCCACGTCTGTGTGTCGAGAACGAAGCCCAACCCGGTGTCACGAGCAAGCGCGAGGAAGCCCTCCATGTACCGGGTGAGTGCGGCACGCCCATGCTCCACAGAGAGCAACGTATGGGCTGCGAACTCGGGGATGTCGATGCCGTGGTTGAAGATCAGGTCGGTCTCCAGGCCGGCGTCGCTGAGGAACACTCCCCCATCCAGCTGCGGAAGATGACGGCGGTGCCGTGCCATGGGAATGGGTGCTCCTTGGCCAGTGGCCGCGACGGGATGGTTGCGACTCAGCCATCGCTCGCCGAAGATACCGCATGAGGTGAACCTGCATTGCCTCTCACCAGGTCAACGCGGTGTCCTGGCTGACCCTGAACGACGGGCGGTGGCGGGACGGGACCTTCGGCCCTGTGGCGGCGAAGGCGGCGACGGCTAGCATTGTTGTACGCGCAAGCATTCGTCTCAACAGGATGCCACGCGCGCCGCTCGACCCGACCGCAACAGGAGACCGATCCATGGCTCGTTCCACCCCCATCATCCGATCGATTGTTGCTGCTGTGGTCGGTTTCGGCGTGCTGCTCGTCCCCGCCGCCCCGTCAGCGCTCGCAGCACCCAGTGCCCCGACGATGCTCACGGCTGCGTTCGGGTCTGGCGGCATCGCGCTCGCGTGGACCGACAACGCAGCCGACGAGACCGGTTACTCCATCGAACGCTGTCTGGGCGCCGGGTGCTCGGCCTTCGGTCAGATCGCCACGGTCGGCGCCGGCGCAACCTCGTTCACCGACACCTACCGTGCGAGTGGCGTCGACCGGTACCGCGTGCGCGGATTCAACACCACCGGATACTCGTCCTACTCGAACACCGACGAGGAGATCGTGTTCAGCACCGGTGAGGTCTTCCCGGCGATCTCAGCAAGCCCGAGTGCAGGTGTCGCTGCGCTCACCGTCACGTTCGACGGATCGGCGACGACTGCGGTCAACGGGCCCATCTCCGGTTACACCTGGTCGTTCGGCGACAACCAGACTGCTGTCGGCGTGGTCGTCACCCACACCTATGCGACGCCTGGCGTGTATGCGGCGTCGTTGCGAGCCACAGCGGGTCCGTTCGGTAGCGCCGACAGCACGGCGGTGATCGTCACCGTCACAGCGCCGCTGGTAGCTCCGAGCGGCCTGGCGGCAATCGGTGGCGTTCGTGGGCAGGTCCGTCTCACGTGGGCCAACCCGGTGAGTTCAGCAACCTCGTTGTCGATCGAACGCTGCACGGGCACGCGGTGCACGTCGTTCAGCCGGATCGCCGTTGTCGGCACGTCTGCGACCAGCTACACCGACGTGACCGTCAAGCGGCGGACGACGTACCGCTACCGGCTCGCAGCCTCGGACTCGACGGGAACGGTGTACTCGAACATCGCTGTCGTCGTGTCGGCCTGACGATTCGACACCCGAGTGTGCGCAGAGGGAACCGTCGACCCGTGCAACAAGGTCGTCGAGCGCTGGAGCATCGAGGCGTGCCGCCTCAGATCGCCACTCAGCCATAGTGGTAGCGAGCCTGCAGTCTCCTGCCTGGCGCTTCGCGGCAGGCATGGCCGTTAGTGTGCCTCCGTGCAGAATGATCGTGGGATCAGTCAGGGTTACCTGCTCTTGGCTGACATCTCCGGCTACACGGCGTTTCTGACCGGGACCGAACTCGAACACGCTCACGCGATCATCCATGAACTGACCTCACTCATCCGCGAGCGGCTCGCTCCCCCGATGCGGTTCGTGAAGTTCGAAGGCGATGCAGTCTTCTGTTACGCGGACCAGTCGACGTTCCGCGACGGTGAACGGTTCATCGAGCTGATCGAGGCCTGCTACTTCGACTTTTCCAACCGCCTTGTCGATATGACCCGGTCGACGACGTGTCGGTGCGACGCATGCGCGGCGATCAGCTCGCTCGACCTGAAGTTCGTCGGTCACTACGGCGGCTATGTGATCGAGCGCGAAGCCGACCGCGAGGATCTCGCCGGGCCGGACGTCATTCTGATTCATCGCCTGCTGAAGAACTCGATCAGCGATGACGACGGCCCCCATGCCTACGCCTTCTTCACTGACGCCTGCCTCTCGCGGGTGTCATCGTCTCTCACGCTGCCCGCGCACAGCGAGACCTACGAGTCGTTCGGTGAGGCCAGGGGTGGTGTGCACGATCTCGGCCCGGTCCTTGATGCCATGCAAGTGGCACGTCGCGAGTTCATCACGTCCGAAGACGCCGATTTTGAGTCGAGCGTCGAGTTGCCGGTCCCGCCCGCGGCTGCCTGGCAATACGTCGTCGATCCCGTCGAGCGACAACGTTGGGCATGTATGGCGTTCAGCAAGGACCCCGACGAGGTCACGCCGAATACTCAAGGTCGGGTCGGGCCCGGCGCCACCACGCACTGCAATCACGGACCCGGGATCTGGCTTCGCGAATACCTCGACTGGCGACCGTTCGCCTACTTCACGTGCCGCAACACACTGCCACCACGTTTCGCGTGGATCGTTGGGATCCAACGTCAGATCGAAACCTTTGAGTTCCTCCCAATCGGTGAGCACAGCACGCGGATTGTGATGCGGGTTCGCGTGTTGGACCCTCGCCGGAGGACGCCACTCAGACTGCGAGCATTCCGTCGCCTCTCCGCCCCAGGTGTCCGGAGTCGCAACGCGGCGTTGCTCAGCATCGCCGAGGACGACCTCGCGCTCGACTCCAGCCTGAGGCTTCAGTCGAAGGGTTCCAACGAGACGGATGTGCCGACACCGATCAAGAAACGTAGGAGTCGCTCGATCTCCTGCGAAACCGGCCCTGCCCGGGTGGGACTGACGTGGCACGATTTCAGGTATGAGTTTCGGGGAGAAAGGGATCGAACCAGCGGACGGATTCACGGGGGATGGTTACATCGTTCGGCCACTCGTGCCGTCCGATGTGGTGCTCGACTACGAAGCGGTGATGTCGAGTCGTGAGTTCCTCTACCACTGGGAGCAGGACCCTCCGTATCCGCCAGAGGACTTCTCGGTCGACGACAACCTCGAGGATCTCCAGCAGATGGACAGCGAACACCGCAACAGGACCCGCTACATCTACACGGTCATGAACGCGGACGAGACTCAGGTCCTTGGCTGCATCTACTTCGCGCCGAACGACGATCGCATGTACCGGACCGCGGAGGTGACATCGCACGACGGCACCGACCTCTCGACCGTCGACGCCACAGTGGCGTTCTGGGTCCGCGTCTCGACGTGGGAGAACGGGTTCGAGCGAACCTTGCTCGATGCCGTTCTCGGTTGGCTGCGGGACGCGTGGTCGCTTGAGCGACCAGTGATCTTGACCAACGAAGCGCTCGCTCACCAGATCGCGACGATCGAGTCGCTGGGCCTGAAACGGCGCTTCGCCTACGACCGCGACAGGGACATGTACACGTCCTACGCCTACGCCTGAAGCCAGAGTCTCCGGGAGAAGCTGTTCGAGCTGCATGACCTTTGAGCCCCGCGGGGCTGCGGCCTTTCCCGCACGCGCCACCTATCGCC
Organism: uncultured Acidimicrobiaceae bacterium; assembly: GCA_963791635.1. Lineage (GTDB taxonomy): Bacteria > Actinomycetota > Acidimicrobiia > Acidimicrobiales > Ilumatobacteraceae > VFMC01. The sequence goes on along the minus strand of CAWBTC010000005.1, from coordinate 587,970 downwards.
TCGGTGCCGTCGTTTGCGCCTCCCAATGGTCGATGACAGGTGGCGCGCGGAGCGGCAGTCGGGGCGCGCCGATCACGCCGCGAAGATCATTCCCGGAGGCGGCGGAGGACGATCGTCGACGTGAGCCCGGAATCTCTGCCCGAATCGGTACACGGGACGTGCTACACCGGTCCCATGGCGCACCGCAGCATGGTCAGGGCGATCGTGATCGACGTCTCCGGCGAGCAGCACCCCGACGAGGTCGCGTTCTGGAGTGGCGCCACGGGCAAGGACCTCGTTCGCCTCTCGCACCCCGAGTACCACGGCGCCCGACTCACGTCGACGCTGGTGATGCTCGTGCAGGAGCTCGGTGAGGGTGCACCACGCGTCCACGTCGACATCCACACCGACGACGTCGACGCCGAGGTGGCGCGTCTGACGACGCTCGGCGCCAGTCAGGTCGATCGGCTCCCGGATTGGGCAGTGATGCGAGACCCGGTAGGCCTGCCTTTCTGCGTGGTGAAGGCTCCACCCGGCGAGCTCGACGACGGGCCGGCGATCACCTGGCCCTGAGCAGTTCGCTTGAGCCAGGTGAGACTTTCCAGAACCTGGCAGCCCACTCAGCATCACCAACACGACGTCAGTCTGTCAGCACAGCGCGCCATCTACCGCCGGATGGATGATGCCGCGTCACGGCAACGACGCCGCTGGCCTCTGTAGGCGGGGCTCCAACACTTCGCCGGATACCGCTCACCCGTGTACTCGCGGAGGTGCGCGATTACCACGAGGGTTGGCGGCTCGGCTCAGGGCAGAAGCGTGAGGGCGCCGAGTCGTGATCGCACGACGGAGAAATGTCGACGATCGAGCGTGGCGATGTCTCGAATGCCGAGTCGTTCAGCGGTCGCGATCACTGAAGCATCGGTCGTTCCGAGCGGGAGACTGCGATAGGTGGCAACGAGTTCAGCTATTCGCATCCAGTCGCTGGCTGCGACCGATTCCGCCAGAAGGTTTCCTGCGGCGAGGTCGCCGAGGAATCGCACTTCTGCGTCCGCGCCGATGCGTGAGCCGAGGAGGTAGGTGACCTCGGTGATGACCAGTGTCGGCACGATGAGAGGCCCAGGGTGCGTCTCGAGCAGTTCCAGGCTGGCGGCATGGTGCCGGTCATCACGATCGACGTAGGCGTAGAGGGGTCCGGCGTCGACGATCAGTGCGATGGCTGGACCTCGTTGGCAAGGATCTCTTCGATTCGCTCCGAAATGTCGTCGCGACCGCTTGCGCCTGCACCGGCGGCGAGAAGCCGTCGTTTGCCGGGGTGGGCTCCAAGCATATTCTCGATTGCTTCACGGGTGAGCGCTGACACGGTGCTTCCCCGTCGTTGGGCCTCGTGGCGCAGGCGGGCATCGAGTTCATCTGGCAGCTTCACGGTCGTCCTCTGCATGTATGCCAGCATACTCCACCGTTCGATACTCGAAACCCCCTGTCCCGCCGCCTCGGGGGCGAGCGTCAGGCCAGCGCGGCGAGCATCTGTCGCCAATGCGTGACGGGGAACAAGTGCCCCTCACCGGGCAGGATCGTCAACCTCGAACCTTGGATCCCGTCAGCAAGGCACTCCGTGTCAGCTCGCAGGACGAGGGCATCGCCGTCACCCCACCACAGATGAACCGGCAGTGCGACCTCCGACAACGAGAAACCCCACGGCAGCCAGGAGGCGATCGAGTCAGCGACCACGCCAGCCGTGCGCTGACGCGCTGCTTCTCGCACCTGATCACGCAGTGGTTGCAGGATTTCGTCGTGCTCCTTGAGACGGTCGTCGGGGTTGACAGACTCGGGCTGCACGCCGTCCGTCGCCCAGTTCGGCTCGAAGACCGACTCCCAATCCTCGAACCAACCGCATCGAACCCGAGTCGCCTCGACGCCCGCAATCGGATCTCCACGCAACGACTCGACGTACGCCCTTGTCTCATCCGACAGCGAGCCCCACCCATCGGGCAACTCGTCCAGAGGAGCATGGCCGGCCGCAACCCCCACCGACGTGACCCGAGCGGAGCAACGCGCAGCAAGGGCCAAAGCGAACTGCCCACCGACTGACCACCCGACGACAGGACACGAGGGCAACCCGATGAGGTCGGACCATTCGACGAAGTCAGCGACCACGCCCGCCACCGCGAGAACGTTGTGAAATCGACAGCAACGAGTGGGCGCAGAGGGACTCGAACCCCCGACCATTGCCTTGTAAGGGCAGTGCTCTACCAACTGAGCTATGCGCCCGTGCGAACGGGACGGTCATGTTACCCGGCGCCGGCTGCTCGACTCAGAGTGCCCCAGGTCGAACCCGCGATGAGAGATGAACGTCCGTGGCGCACCAATCTCTCATCGCCTCGGCGGCGGAACGGACCGCGATGAGACATCCGGTCGGCAGCGTCGCTCATCTCTCATCGCGCATGGTTCTCCTGGCTTTCAGCAGGGATGCGTGTAGCTCTGGCGTGGCCGCAGCGACGGGCGTGCGTCGCGCAGTGTGGTCGACCACGAACAGGTCGCGATCCCACGCATCGGTCACGACGGCGCCGGCTTCTCGACAGATGAGCGACCCACCGGCGTGATCCCAGGCTCCATGGGCCTCCTCGATGCAGTCGATGTAGCCGTCGAGCACGCCCGCAGCCACCTGGCACAGATCGAGCGCAACGGCACCGAGCACACGCGACTGGGCGTAGCCGAGGTGCCGAGGTGGAATGCCGTTCATCCCCACGATCGCCTCGCCGAGCACGGTCAGCCCGCTCGCCCGGATCGGCTCGCCATCACGGAACGCACCGCCGCCCCGCTCGGCCCAGTAGCGCACCCCGCTGGCGAGGTTCACGACCAGCGCCGCAGCGGGCCCGCCGGCGTCCACGAGACACAGGGACGTGGCGTACCAGGGGATGCCCCGGCTGGCGTTGGTGGAGCCATCGACTGGGTCGATGATCACGATCTCGTCGGCGTCGGGCCGCTCGAGGCCGCTCTCTTCCGACAACACACCCACGCCCGCCGATCGCAGCACGGTCAGAGCCGCCTCGTCGGCGTGCAGATCCAACAGGTACTGCCCGCGCCGCAGCCCCGACAATCCGAAGTCGCTCACACCCTCCAAGGCTCGGGCAACGGCGTCCGCCGTCTCCACGAGCAGACCCATCCGATCGCGCACCACAGACGCACGGTAGTGTCGACAGCCGGAACGGGGGTGCCCCCCAAGGAAAGGATCAGTGTTGGCCGTCATCGACGTCGCTGGTTTCGTGGCGGATCTGAAGAGCCACGCAGTCGACCACGGATTCCACGTGCACGACGAGCGTCACTTCGTCGAGACCTACTCCTTGCGTCAGCTGTGGGAGGTCGACCTGCACCCGGAAGAGGCCTGCAACGGCCCGATCGACCTGCATCTCTCGCTCGAGGTCGATCCCCGGGCGCTGCTCGGGTTCGAGGACGAGGTCATCAAGATGGACGACCCGGACGACGATCCGCCGACCGGGTTCAGCTTCCCATTGCTGTTCACATGGACCCTGCCGCCGCTCCTCCAGCCACCCGACTTGCTGGTGCTCGCCACCGACATCGCCGGCGTCGGCGGCGTCGACCTGCCGATCGAGGTGTCGGCGATCGACTCCTTCGCCAGCGTCACCGACGCTCCTGAGCGCAGCCTCTCGCTCGTGGCTCGCCTCTCGGTGGAACTCGCCGACGTGTACACCGCCAACGAGGAAGCGTTCTGCGACACGCTCGTCCGCTGCCGCGACGTCAGCCTCTACCTGCTCGACCAGGCGCCTTCGTGGCTCGACACCTGACCACCGGCGCGCACTCGAACGAGGTCGCACGACGGCCTCCGAACCCGAAAGGTCTCCGATGCGAGTCTCCGAACTGATGGACATGCTGCGCGACCAGCCGCCCGACGCCGAGGTGGAGCTGGCTGTCATCGCGCCGGTCGAAGACGACAGCGAGGACATCACCGTCGACCGCTACAGCGTCGAAGGCATGCTCCCGTGGAACGACGACGACGACGAGCTCGTCATCTGGCTCGTCGGCGGTGAGGACGACGACGTCGAGGCCTTCCTCGATGCGATCGAGAACGATCACGACGATCACGACGATCACGACGGTCACGACGGTCACGACCACCCGCACTGATCGTGTTCTCGCCGACCGATGGACGCGGCCAGGTCACGGGAGGCTTCGCGACGTGGTCCACCAGGTGAGGCCGGCGATCAGCAACAGGCCGGCGATCAGCACGAATGCATTGCCACCAGGCGCGGCTTCGGTCAGGCCGCTCGCGATCACCCATGCGCCCAGCGTGAGGGCCATCACCGCTCCCACGCGTCGCAGCCAGCGTTGCGCCAAGGCTGAGCTCCACGACGCCGCAGGCGGCGCAACGGTGGACGCTGCCATCGACGTGTGCAACACGAGCAGCCCAGCGGCCGCGAGCAGCAGCCACGGCGTGGTCTCGTCGTCGACGGTCTGCAGCCAGTTCAACGAGAGCAGCAACACCAGCAACAGGCCCACATGCGAGTCCGGCGACAGCGCACAGCCGAGCGCAAGGGTTCCGATCACCATCAGCGCGATCGGCTGGTAGGCACCCCTGGCCGCCATCGTGGCGACCAGGGTGAGCAACGGCCCCGCCAGCACAAGCACGCGCAGCACGCGTTGGTGCGCACTCATCCGGCGCAGCGCGGCTCGAAGACCAAGGCTGGTGAGCCCGTCGCGCGAGGCCCCACCGAGCGTGATCGTCCGACGCCGACTCATCGCCGGGTCACCCTCGGCGCTGTCCGGCGCCGGGCGAGGTCACGCAGCACCTGATCAAGACTGCCCGGGCCACGCCATGTCACCACCGGCACTCCGACCGCGCGAACCACGCGCAACTCACGTGATCGTTCGAGCAGGCGGATTCTCCAGGCGAGGGCACGGAACGGGTCGTCGGGATCCGCGTCGGTGACCCCCTCTGGCAGCGTGTCCACCACCACGACCGCGATCCCGCGTCCGGCGAGGGCTATCGCCCGCTGCAGCGGCACCTCCGACACCAACGCCGAGAGCATCATCACCAACGAACCCCCGGTGAGTCCGAGCTGCAGGCGCACGTCGTCACGCAACGCGGTGGCCGGCTCGATCGCCGCGAGGATGTCGAGCACCCGCCGCAAGTGCCGGGTGCCCGTTGCCGCCGGCACACGCACCACTCCACGGGCGCCGATCACGACCAGCGCGACACGGTTGCCACGGCGGAGGTGGTGCTCCGCAAGCGCACCCGCGGCGCGCACGGTGGTGTCGAGGCTGGAGGCCCGACCGTCGATGCCGTCGCTGTCACCGACGTCGTTGAATGCGTCGACGACGAGCACCACGTGGCGGTCGTGGTCGGCCCACGTGGACGTCACGTGCAGCGAGCCAGTGCGCAACGACCGAGACCAGTGGATGCGACGCAGCCGATCGCCGGCCTGGAACGGACGGATGCCGGCGAACTCGCTCCCGTCGCCGGGGAGCACCGAGCGGTCCAGTCCCACCAACCCTGCCGCGTGCGTGGCCGGCGCGGCAGCATCGAACACAGCCGGCAGTGGAAGGGTCGTCACGAGCCGGGAACCTGTCTGCACGCTCGTCCAGCGGAACGATGCCCACGGACTCGTCGCCACGATCCGGGCAGGGCCGACGAAGCGGCGTCCCCATCGTGTCGAACGCAAACCGATGCCGAAACCGGCCATCGCCTCGCCATCGCCTGTAGGTGTCATCGATGCCGTGACCTCGCCCCATGGCGGATCGAGTTCGGCGTACGGCGGCGCCCACAACACGGCGCCGACGCCATCGATGTCGCCGGAACCGCTCCGCACCTCGATCCTCCAGGTCGTGGCCTCGCCCTCACGCAAGGTTGCATGATCGATCGTCTCGGTGACCACCGGGTCGCGATGTGGACGGCGCGCTGCACCCCAGCACGCGATCACGAGCAGCGGCACCGCGAGCACGACGGCGTCGGGCCGGCGTACGAGCACGCCGGTGATCGCCAGGATCGCCCCGCCCGCACCGGCGCGCACCAATGCGACGGTGGGCTGCCAGCCCGGCACGATCATGCCGGCGGGTTCGCCTCGCGTGCTGCAGGTGCGGGCACCTGGCCGAGCACGTCGTGCACCACCGAGACCGCGGAGGCACTCGTCATCCACAGCTCCGGCCTCACGGTGATGCGGTGCACGAGCACCGGAACGGCCACGGCCTTCACATCCTCGGGCACCACGAAGTCGCGACCCCGAACCACCGCGAGCGCTCGTGCCACCAGCATCAGCGCGAGCGCACCCCGCGGCGACGAGCCCAACAACACGTGCGGATGCCGCCGGGTGGCAGCGGCGAGGTCGACGCAGTACCGACTGATCGACTCGTCGACGGTGACCGTCTCCACCGCCGCCTGCATCGCGAGCACGGTCGCCCCGTCGGTCACGGCCTGCAGTGATTGTTCTTCCCGACCTCGGTCGAGACGCCGGCGCAGCACCTCCCACTCTTCGTCGTGGGTGGGATAGCCAAAGCTGATCCGGAGCAAGAACCGGTCGAGTTGGGCTTCGGGCAGCGGATAGGTGCCCTCGTACTCCACTGGGTTCGCGGTGGCCAGGACGTGGAAGGGCGCGTCGAGCGGGAACGTCTGTCCCTCGACGGTGATCTGGCGTTCCTGCATCGCTTCCAGCAGCGCAGCCTGGGTCTTCGGGGGAGTGCGGTTGATCTCGTCCGCGAGGAGCAGCCCGGTGAACAACGGGCCACGGCGGAACACGAACTCGGAGCTGCGCTGGTCGTACACGAACGAGCCCGTGAGGTCTGCCGGGAGCAGGTCAGGGGTGAACTGGGCGCGGGTGAACCTCAGCCCGAGCGTGGTGGCGAACGACCGCGCCGCCAGCGTCTTGCCGAGCCCGGGCAGGTCTTCGATCAGCACGTGCCCACCGGCGAGCACGCCACTCAGCACCAGGGTGAGGGCTTCGCGCTTGCCGACGACGGCGCGTTCCACCTCGTCGAGCACGTGGTTCGCCAGACGCGAGACGGCGGACAGGTCGAGTGTGGTCATCGGATCTCCTGGTGACGGGGTTCGGAGCTCAACCGCTCGATCTCGTCGAGGAGGGCGTTGAAGCGGGAGGGGTCGGCGAGCAGATCGCCGGCTGCTGGTGACGTGGTGAACGCGGTGACGATCGGGCCCATCAGCCGAGCAGCGCGAACAGGTTCCGCCGCGCGGTCGACACCGTGCGTGGCGTGAAGCGAGTCGTCGATGATGCCGAGCAGCGAACGATGGAGCGCGGTTCGGCCCTCCATCGCGTGCGGGTCGGAGATCTGTCGGCGAAGGACGCGCACGCGCGTGTCGGCGCCGCGGGTCGACACCCCGCCGTCGCTGTGGGCGCGCCAGTCGACCGGAGCGGCCACATCGCCGAGGTCGAGGAGCAACCAGATCACGCTGGCCACGGCGATCGAGATTGCCGCGAGCACCGTCACCGACGGACGCATGTCCATCAGGGCCAACGCCGTCACCACACCGATCCACACGAGCACGAGCCCTGCGATCCTGAGCCGCCAGCGGACGTTCACATCGGCACCGTGGCGGCGTCTACCGACGGTGCAGGGTGCCGGACCCGCAGCGACGCGTGAACTCGCTGCAGTGCGATGCGGGCACGCTCGCGTTCTGCATCACCGAGTTCGTGCCGGGAGAAGCGAGCCTCTCGGTACAGGTCGGCCAGTTCGACGACCGCGGCGCCGTCCACCGCAGCTTGGGCGAGCACCCGCTCGGTCAACTCGGCCGAGGTCTCCGACGGCGTGCGGGTCAGCCCGGCAGCAACGATGTCGTCCTCGAGGCGCAGCCAGCAGGCGACGATTGCGTTCCTCGCGCTCCCCTGCTCGAGCGCCCCGATCTGGCCGGTCAGGTCGAGCATGATGTCGGGTGCCTCGTCGACCACGGCACCGGGCAGTACGACGAAATCCCCAGCAGGCTCGATCCGGCGATCACGTCGCCGTGCCAGCATCGCCGCGTAGAACCGGACCACGATCCAGAACCAACGCAGCAGCATCACCCCGACGATGATCGCGAGCACGCGCATCACCCAGCCGTCACCGTCATCGCCAGCCGGCGGCGGGATCAGGCTGCCCTGGCCCACAAAGGGGCCGTCATCCGGCGGGCGAAAGCCGTCGGCGGGTCCAGACGGATTGCCAGGCGGTGGATCGCTCCACACCCGCACGGAGCCCGACGACGAAGCGATCAGCAGCACGACGATCATGAGTGAGAGTGCCGCAGCAACGCCCACGCCCACCCGACTGCGATTCATCCGCCAAAGGTAGCGACCTGTCCACCGGTGTGGACGACCGTTGCTCGAGACATGAACTGACGTCGGCTCCAGTCGCCTACTAGAAGAAGCTGCCGCACCAGGCGTGGGGACGGCACGCGAACATGTCGTCGGCACGAGCGATCGCCACGGGGTCGCCTGTCACCCTGCCCACTGCGGCGAGCTCCGACCACGACACCGTGCCGAGGTATGCAGCGCTGATCACGTCGATCTCGACCTCGAGATCGGCGGCTGACGCCCCGAGTCGGCGCACGCCGTCAGCACCCACCTCGAACGTCGCGGTGTTGTCCGCGAACAGCGGGTCGTGGACGGCGATGGTGATCGACGGTGTCGGCCGGTAGGTGCGAGCCCGCAGACAGGTTTCGACATCGAGCAAGCGCAGCCACTGCTCGTCGAACCGGTCGTTGGTCTGGTACGCACGGGGGTCGCCGACCGCCAGGCGGAGCGGATCGTCGAGGGGCCGTTCCTCCACGTCGAACCGACGAACGAGGTCGATGCCGAGCACGTGATCCCAGAGCGCGAGCTCCACGCCAGGCGAGGCGCCCCACACGTCGTGCACCTCACCCACCCCGTGCGCCGCGCCGAACGGCTCCTCGTGCCATGACACCGTGTAGTGGATGAACCCGTCGTCCGTGGCGTCCGTGGCGTCCGCTGACGTGTGCACCACGACGAAGCTCGCCTTCTCACCCTCGAGGGCATCGGCGAGGTAGCGCTTCCAGAGAAAAGTCGGTCGGGACACGACGCCCGGCCGCGTGGCAACCCGGTCGTAGATCGGTGGGACGACGTCGAGGATCTCGTCGCGCCGCAGCACGCGGACCGACCCCGGAGCCGCCGCTGCGATCGGCCGCGCTCGCCTGACATCGACGCGCACGCTCACGCTGTCGGCGGCGATGCCGAAGCCGAAGCGGCGGTAGATCACGGCCTCGGTGGCGCGCAGGCTGGCGAGCGGCCGACCGTCGGCGCGGGCGGCAACGAGCAGTTCGCGCATCATCCGTGACAGTGCACCCTGACGCGTCGCCGTGGGGAGCACGCCGACGCGCGTGATGCCGGCCGTGCCGATGCGGGCACCGCCTGGCACGACCGTGTCGAACCGGAACGCACCCGCGTGACCGATGCATCGCTCCCCTGCCCACGCCGTGAACGAGAGGTGGTCCTCCCACCCCGGGCTGGCCTTCTCCCAGTCGTCGTCGGACACGGGGCCGGTGAGGAGTGCAGCGCGCATCGTGTCGCAGGCGATTCGCCACTCGTGTGGTGCGGTCGCTCGGACCTCGAGGGGGTGATCGATCGTCCATCCCTCTCAGCCTGGCATCCGCGCCAGCACGACGCCTTGCGATTTCACGTGGATGTCGACGTCAGGCAGCGACCGGCGCTGCGCCGCGCACGCTGGTCCGGTACATCTCCCGTCGTTGGCCCGCGTAGTCGTTGATCGCGAAGTGCTGGGTGCAGCGATTGTCCCAGATGGCGAGCATGCGCGGTTGCCACCGCACCCGACAGGTGAGGTTCGGATGCACGCCGTGCTGGTAGAGGCGTTGCAGCAACGGCATCGCCTCATCAGCGTCCATGCCCTCGATGCCGGTGGTGTAGACGGGGTTCACGAACAACGCAGCACGACCCGTGCGCGGGTGACGCACCACCATCGGGTGGGTGCGTCTCTGGTACGCCTCGTCACTCGGCAGGATCTGCATCGAACTCCTGTCGGCCACCTTTTCGAGGTAGCCGCCGGTTCCGTAGGCCATGCCGGCCGAATGCGTGGCACGCAGCGTGAGCAACCGCTCGCGCAGCTCTGGCGGCAGCGTCTCGTAGGCCAGGTACTGATTCGCCCACATCGTGTCGCCACCGAATGCCGGCACCTCCCACGCGTGCAACACGGTGTACGCCGGGGGCGCGGGCAGGTAGCTCAGATCGGTGTGCCACGCGTTGGCGAAGTTGAGCTCGTCGCCGGGCTCCTTCACGACCTTGATCACGAACGGCCGCTCCGCCACGGCCGCCACGAATGGCGTGTAGTCGCGACCACCGAGCTCGTCGGTGAAGCGCTCGAGCTGGTCGAGGTCGAGACGTTGCTCTGGCAGGAACACCACCAGGTGCTCATCGAGCAACGTCCTCAACTCCTCCACGGTGGCGGGCTGTTGGGGATCACGCAGGTCGTACCCCCGCACGATCGCGCCGCAAGCGCCGGCGATCCGCTCCACCTCGATGTCGACCAGACTCACGTCTGCAGCTTGCCACAAGCGTCCGACATGTGGTCTCAGCCGGCGTTTGGGGGACATGAACCAGCCGACGCTGTGGGCGACGAGGTGCGATCCGGACATTCGGTGAACGGAGGCTGTCGAGTAGGTTGCGCGATCACCTGGGCGGCGCGTGGGGTCGGATGAGGCAGATGGGACGAAAGCCAGACACACGATGGACAGCCGCGCTGGTCGCGACCTTGTCGATGGTTCTGGTGGCTGCGGCCTGTCGCGGAGGCGACGACGCAGCGAGCACTGGACCAGATGCCGCAGCACCAGCCAGCGGAAGCGGCGAGGCGGACGCACCGCCAGCAGGACGCGATGCCCCAATCGGTGACACGAGTGTCGACACGGCTGAAGCCACCCAGGTGACCGCCGAGACGGCTTCCGACGAACCGCGCTTCACCTCCGGTGACGACGACTACCTCTTCGACCAGGAGCAGCTCCACACCTTCGAGATCGATCTGCCCGAGGCATCGCTTGCCGAGATCGACGCCGACCCTGCAGCCGAGGAGTACGTGGAAGGCAGCCTCACCTTCGACGGCGAGACGATCGAACCGATCGGCGTGCGCTACAAGGGCTCCATCGGCGCGTTCGTCGGATGCACGGCGGGCTCCAACCCGTTCGCTGCCTCCGGCCCGAAGGCTTGCACGAAGCTGTCGATGAAGTTGAAGATCAACTGGGACGATCCGAATGCCGAGTTCTACGGCGTGCGACGTGTGCAGCTGCACGCCCAGAACCTCGACACCACGCTCATGCACGAGCGGCTCGGCTACTGGCTGTTCCGCGAGATGGGAGTACCGGCGCCGCGATCCACACATGCCCGCGTCGTGGTGAACGGCGAGTATCTCGGTGTCTTCGCGCTCACCGAAGAGGTCGACGGGCGATTTGCCCGCGCCTCGTTCGACGACGGCACCGGCAACATCTACAAAGAGGTGTGGCCCTTCGACGCCGAGGGTTCCGCGACAGCAGCGGAGGCGTTCGTCGCCGGGCTGGAGACGAATGAAGACGACGGCGGGTCGGTCGACATCATCAGCGCGTTCGCGGCCGAGGTAGCGGCCGCCTCACCCGACGAGCGGGTGGACGTGATCGATCGATGGACCGACATCGAGACGCTGCTCACCACGTTCGTTGTCGACCGTGCCATCCGCCACGACGACGGTCCGATGCACTGGTACTGCTTCGAGGCATGCGCGCCGCACAACTTCTTCTGGTACGAGGACCCGTCACGGCTCAAGGTGTCGTTGATCCCGTGGGACCTCGACAACGCGTTCGATGCGTTGGTGCCGGGAACGATGGTGGGCACCTTCATCGCGGTCACCGACCCGTGGGGAGCGATCACGGCCGACTGCGAACCGTTCACCTCCGGCAGTTTCAACTTGCTGCAGCGGTCTGCGGCATGCGATCCGCTGATCGGCGTGCTCGCCACCTTGGAAGACGAGTACGAGCGAATCCGAGCGGAGCTGCTGGCCGGGCCGTTCGCGGAGGCGCGAATCGCCGAGCAGCTCGACGCCTGGACCGCCCAGATCGAGCCTGCGGTAGCCGAGGCCGAAGAGCTCCACAGCGATGCGCCATCGGTGGCGTCGTGGAAGATCGCACTCGCCGCCTTGGTGCGCGGCCTCGACGACTCACGCAATGGTGACGGTCGATGAACCGCAGGCCCACGGGACCAACCCTGATGACCAGTCCACACGGAATGAGGAGAGCATGATCGCGATGTCCGACCCAGGGCGACTGGCCCTCGATGCTGTTGCCGTGCTGTTGATCGCCTTCGCGCTGTACTTCCCGCGGCATCGCAGGCGCGACATGGTGCTCGCGATCGTCACGATCAACGTCGGTGTCGTGGCTGTCACCACGGTGCTCGAGCGCGCCGAGGTGACCGCCGGATTGGGGCTGGGGCTGTTCGGCGTGCTGTCGATCATCCGCCTCCGTTCGATCGAGATCGACCAGGAGGAGGTGGCGTACTACTTTTCGGCCATCGCGCTCGGACTGTTGGGCGGCGTGCGGATCACGCCCGACTGGATCACCCCGGTGCTGATGGGATCGATTGCGCTCGCGTTGTTCGTCACCGACCATCCGCGCCTCTTCGCCTCCTACCGGAGCCAGAGCGTCACCCTCGACTCGGCGATCACGAGCGAGGCCGAACTGCGGCGCCGGCTCGAGGTGTTGCTCGGGTCGCAGGTAGTGCGGATGAAAGTGAAGAAGTTGGACCTCGTGAACGACTCCACCTCGGTCGACGTGAGGTACCGGGTGACCACCGATGGGCCCTCGGTGTCGTGAGCACAGAAGACCCTGAAGACCCTGAAGGCCCAGAAGACCCAGAGGAAGAGGGCGTCAGCGCGCAGCTCGCCCCGCTGTCGCTCGATGACCTGAATCGGTCCGCCGGCCTTCTCATGCGCGTCGAGCGCAAGTACCTCGTCGACCGCAACGTGCTGCACCTCATGCTGAACGACCATCGAGATCGGCTGGCGATGCTGGACATCGATGGCCGGCGATCGTTCGAGTACTCGTCGCTGTACTTCGACACCCCCGACGTCGAACTCCATCGCGCAGCCGCTACCAACCGCCGTCGCGGTGTCAAGGTTCGCACCCGTGTGTACGAAGACACGAGGACAGCGATGCTGGAGGTGAAGGCCAAGGACGGGCGGGGACGCACCTTGAAGCACCGGCAGCCTCACGCCATCGACCGCGCACACGAACTCGGTGAGGCCGGTGCTGCGTTCGTGGATGAGCTGACGAACGCCCCAGGCTTTGCGTCGTCGTTGGTGCCGACGCTCACCACGCGCTACTGGCGCTCCACCCTCGTCGACCAGGTTTCGAGATCGCGGGCCACCATGGACGTGAGTCTCTCGTGCACGCACGTGGACGGTCGATCGATCCGCTTCGACCAGATCGTCGTGGAGACGAAGTCCGATCTCGTTCCCAGCGCGCTCGACCGGTGGATGTGGCTTCACGGCGTACGGCCGGAACGCTTCAGCAAGTACTGCACGTCCCTCGTGCTGTTGGAGCCGGGCCTGCCGGACAACAAGTGGCACCGCACCATCACCCGCCACTTCACCGGCCACGTCGCCGGCACGTCACCAACTGACAGCCGAGCTCGCGCGACGTCAGGTGGTCCCGGGTCGGCGGGGCGGCTTCCGCCAGACCGAGATGTGGGCGCCGCTGTCCGCCGTGAACGGGTTGCGATGCCAATCCGCCCATCGTTGGTGGAACTCGAGGCCGGCGATGCGGGCCATCAGGTCGTACTCGGCCGGCCAGGCGTACCTGTGCTGGGTACGGAAGATGCCGGCCCGACCGTTGCCGTGCCACGAATGATTCGATGTCAGGGTCTGGTCCACCACGTCGTACACATCCACACCCATGTGTCGGTCTGACACGTCGAATGCGACGGTGGTCTCCCCCATCGGCAGGCGTCGCAGTGCCGGCACGAAGACCTCGATCACGAAGTACCCGCCCGGCTCGAGGTGTTCGGCCGCATTGATGAAACAGGCGACCTGCTGTTCCTGCGTGAGCAGGTTCGTGATCGTGTTGTAGACGAGGTACACGAGCCGGAAGCTGCCCTCTACACGGGTGATTGCCATGTCGCCGATCGTCACCGGCACCCGATCGGCATCCGGCTTCGCCGTCATCCGCGCCGCCATCGCGCGCGACAGCTCGATCCCCACGACGTCGACGCCGCTGGCGCTCAACGGCAGCGCCACCCGACCCGTACCCACGGCGAACTCGAGCGCCCGCCCGTCACCGGCGAGCCCACCGAGAAACGCGACCGTCGGCTCGAGCACCGTCGGCGAGAACATCGCTGCATCGGCGCTGTCATAGCTGCGCGCCACTCGTTCGTCGAACACCCCATCGTCGGCCACGCTCAGATCATCACAGGTCGTGGGCAGACTCCCGATCCCGATATCCGTCGTCACCAGCACCTCGACGCGGCAGCGTCCGAACGTGGGGACGCTCGGCCGGCCGTCTCAGCCCCACTCGAGCCTGGTCGGCGACATGCCGGCCTCGCCGGAGGCGGACGGAACGACGCCGAGCACCTGGTGCAGCGAGATCCCTCCATCTTCGAACCCGATCGCTGAACCGGCCATGTAGAGGCGCCAGATCTTGGCCCGCGCCAAGCCGGCCAGCTCCACCGCTCGATCCCAGTTCGCCTCCAGGTTCGCGACCCAAGCGCGCAGGGTGCCGGCGTAGTGCTCGCGCAACGATTCGACGTCGCGCACTTCGAAGCCGGCCTGTTCCATCGCCGACACCACCCCTGCGACGTCGATCAGCTCGCCATCCGGGAACACGTAGCGACCGACGAAGGAGGTGCCACCGAGCTTGGAGCCGCCGACGCTCGAGATCGCGTGGTTCAACAGCCGGCCCTGCGGGGCGAGCACTCCTCGCAGGGTCGAGAAGTACGTCGCAATCCGATCATGACCGACGTGTTCGGACATGCCGATCGACGAGATCGCGTCGAAGGACTCTCTGCGAAGCTCGCGGTAGTCCTGTAGCCGGATCTCCACCCGCTCCGAGAGGCCCGCCTCGGCCACCCGCCGCCGGGCCAAGGCCGCCTGTTCTTTGCTGATCGTGATGCCCACGACCTGAGCGCCGTGCTGGATCGCTGCGTGCATCGCCATCGAACCCCAACCGCACCCGACGTCGAGCAGGCGAGCGCCTGGACGATCGTGCAGTCCGAGCTTGCGACATACCAACTCGTGCTTCGCGGCTTGGGCCTGGTCGAGCGTCATCGCGGGATCGGTGTACCTGGCACAGGAATAGGTCATCGAAGCGCCGAGCACGAGCTCGTAGAACTCGTTGCCGACGTCGTAGTGGTGGCTGATCGCCGTCGCGTCGCGGCGAAGCGAATGGCGCAGACCACCGAGGCGAACCTCTTCCGGCGGCGGCGGGAGCGGCCGGCTGAGCGATCCGATCCGACGCGCCGCCGCGATCACAGCAGGGAGCACTCGCACCGCAGCTCCGCCGGATGTGGGCTTCGCGTCGCGCAATGTGACCAGGATGTCGAAGATGCCGCCGTCGAGTTCGAGGTCACCGGCCACGTACGCGCGAGCCAGACCGAGCTCGTTGGGCATCCACAGCAGCCGTCTGAGTGCGTCGGGCGACAGCATCCGAATCGTGGACACCGCGTGCCTGGGCTCGATCACCGACCCGTCCCACATCTCGAACCGGATCGGCAGGTCGTTGCCAAGGATGGATGCCACCAGTGGAGCCACGACGGACGCAGCGGGGCGGCGATGCCGGGTCGCCCGACCCGACGTGGAGCTGTTCGAGATCATCGTCGATGTCGCCATGAAGCCTCCTCATGCCTGCTCCACCGATGTTACGGCGCTCACCAGACCGCGTTTGTCAACCCCCACGGCCAACCCCACGGCCAACCCCACGGCCTTCCGTCAGGCACCCGTCAGGCACCTGTCAGGCCCCCGTGAAATTGTCGTCAGATTGCCGGTCATGCCGACGCATTCGATTGCCGATGAACACGCACCATGATCAGGAGGTGACACCGTGACCCGCCAGCGCATCGATCTCCACGACGGAGACCTCGCCCTGCTCGCGCGTGCGATCGGCACCGATTGCACGACGCTGCGCGGAGAGCTCGACCGCCGCCCATGGTCCCTCAACGACGTGCTGCGCCGGCCCGAGGTCGTCGAGTCGGTACTGCACGGTGGCGGTGTTGGTGGCGCTGATGGTGGCAGTGGTGGTGGCAGTGCGGATTCGATCGCAGTATCGCCACTGTTGTTCTTTGCAGTGCTGGTGCACCACGCTGCCGAAGAGCTGACCGGCAGCCAGTGGGTGCACGACTGGGTCGGACCGGGTTGTCGTCTGCCGGTGTTCGACGTCGAACCGCTGCTCGAGTTCGCTGATGACCCCGCCCGGCTGTTGTTCACCGCGAGGCTCCTCGGGGGCTTCGCAGTACCCGACGCGGCACCAGTGCCGGCCGACCGCTTGGACCTCGACGACCTCGTCGATTGGCTCGGCGCCGTCGAGCCGACCGACCGGGTCGTGCTCCTGCGTCAACTCGGTGATCTCGCCCTGTTCCGTGCCGGCGTGTTCCCCGACAGCAGCGGCGCGATCGCACTCTCGACCGCCCAGGCCGAGCATCTCGGCAAATCGGTTCGGATGACCGACATCGAGCTCGACCACCTGGTCGATCACGGGTCACCAACGGCCGGGCTCGATGCGCTGGAGACACTCAGCTCGGCGTGGTATCGCGCCGCCGCGGCCGACTCGCCGTCGACGCCGGTGTTGCTCCACGACGTCGCGAATCGGATCCGCTCGGCCAGGCGATTCCTGAACTACGCCGCCGACCGATACCTCTTCGGCGCGCAGTCGCACTGGGCGTTCGACGCCTGAGTGCAGTTCGAAACAAGCGTTCCTGACGGGCCAGCGCGGCGTGACGCCGCGAAGTCCGGTCGGACGCAGCGCGTCCCGAACGGCTAGCAGATGCGCGGGAGCTGTTCGCCGAGCGGGAGATCGACGATGCGACGTGCACCGAATGGTGTGCGTGCCACCACCACACCTGGGTGGTCCGCGCTGATCACTCCGACGATGACGGCGCCACGGCCGTGTTCGTGGTCGTGCATCGCGGACATCACCTCGTCGACCACGCCCGGAGGGACGACGGCGACGAGGCGACCCTCGTTTGCCACGTTGATCGCGTCGAGACCGAGGAACGCACAGGCTGCCTCGACGGCTGGAGGGACGGGCACGAGCGACTCTTCGAACTCGATCCCGACGCCTGCCGCGGTGGCGATCTCGCACCAGGTTGCCGCCACACCGCCGCGCGTCGGGTCGCGCAACACGTGGATGTCCGTGGTTGCCCTCAGCATCGCAGCCACCAGCCCGTTGAGCGGCGCCGAGTCGGTGATCACATCCGTGCCGAACTCCAATCCGGCCCGCTGCGACATGACCGCGATGCCGTGCAACCCGATCGGCCCGCTGACGATCACCACATCGCCCGGCGTCGCACGCGACGGCCGGATGTCGACTCCGTCGGGCACCAGACCGAAACCGGAGGTGGTGATGTACAGGCCATCGGCTGCGCCCGCCTCGACCACCTTGGTGTCCCCGGTGACCAGGCGCACCCTCGCGGATCGGGCTGCGGCACCCATCCGCTCGGCGATCTGGCCCAACACCGACAGTTCGAGACCCTCCTCGATCACGAAACCTGCGCTCATCGCCACCGCCTGCGCACCGACCATCGCCACGTCGTTCACGGTTCCGTTGACAGCGAGTTCGCCGATGCTGCCGCCATGGAAGAACAGCGGGCGCACGACGTAGCAGTCGGTGGAGAACGCCACGCGCAGACCGCCGAGGTCGACCACGGCGGCGTCGAGCGACTCGGCAGGGAGATCGTCACCCGAGAATGCCGGCAGGAACAGGTGCTCGATCAGTTCGCCCGTCAGCCTGCCCCCTCCCCCGTGCCCCATCAGCACCCGCTCGTTCGAGCGCAGCGGCACGGGACACGACCAGGCCGCGATGTCGTGGGCCGCGATGTCGTGGGCCGCGATGTCGCGGGCTCCGAAGTCGATCGGGTCAGTCACGTTGCGGAGGTGCCCCAGGAGCCTCCGGAACATCGAGCCGCCGATATTGGTAGTACGCCGCGCATGCCCCCTCGCTCGACACCATCGTCGCGCCGAGCGGATGGCGAGGCGTGCAGTCGACACCGAATGCCTGGCACTCGGGAGGTTTGATCACTCCCTGCAACACCTCACCGCTTCGACAGCGAGGTGACTCCTCCGCATCGACGGCCTCCACGTCGAACCGCTGCTCGGCGTCGAGGTGGCGGTACGGCTCGCGCAGCCGCCATCCGCTCGACGCGATCCAGCCGATGCCGCGCCATCGGCGGTCGCACACCTCGAACACGTCAGCGATCATCTGGCGGGCAGCGACGTTGCCCTCGTCGTCCACGACGCGTGCGTACGCATTGTCGACCTCGGCGATGCCGGACTCCAACTGGTGCACGGCGCGACGGATGCCGTCGAGCACGTCGAGCGGCTCGAACCCGGTGATCACGATCGGGACGTGATGACGAGCCGCGATGGGCCCGTACTGCTGCGTCCCCATCACCGAACACACGTGCCCGGCTGCGAGGAACGCATCGACCCGGTTGGTGGGCGACGACACGATTGCCTCGATCGCCGGTGGCACCAGCACGTGGCTCACCAGCACCGAGAAGTTGGGCACCCCGCGTCGATCGGCCAGGTGCACCGCCATCGCGTTCGCCGGCGCCGTGGTCTCGAATCCGATCGCGAGGAACACGATCTGGCGCTCGGGGTGCTCCTCCGCGAGGCGCAGGGCATCGAGCGGCGAGTACACGACCCGGACGTCACACCCGGTACCCCGGAGGTGAGCCAGGTCATCGTCGCTGCCGGGCACGCGCAGCATGTCACCGAAGGAACAGAAGATGACACCGGGAATGCTCGCGATGGCCAGTGCCTTGTCGATCGTGCCGAGTGGGGTGACGCACACGGGACAACCCGGGCCATGGATCAGCTCGATCCTGGCCGGCAGCAGTTGGTCGATGCCGTTGCGGATGATCGAGTGCGTCTGACCACCACACACCTCCATGATCGCCCACGGACGAGTGACGATTCGTTCGATGTCGGCCACCAGTCGGCGGGCGAGCGCGGGGTCCCGGAACTCCTCGAGGTACTTCACGGGTCCACCTCCTCGGAGATCTGGATCCCGAGGTCGGCGAACAACTGGAGTGATTCGAGCGCCGCCGACTCGTCGACTCGTGAGATCGCGAACCCGACGTGGACGATCACGTAGTCATCGAGTTGGGCGTCGGGCAGATACACGAGGCAGATCTCCTTGCGCACTCCGCCGAAGTCGACGATCGCCATGCGAGTACCCCGATCGTCGAACAACTCGACGAGTCGTCCGGGCACCGCGAGGCACATGTCAGCCAGCCTCGACGCCACCAGGGCGGCCCGCTGCGATGAACGCCTGACCGAGCGACAGTCCCCCGTCGTTGGCCGGCACGATCCGATGGGTGAGCACCTCGAAACCGGCGGCTCCGAGCCGCTCCCGGCAGAGCCGGAGCAACAACGCGTTCTGGAACACGCCGCCCGACAGCGCGATCGCCGTCGGACCACCCGACCGAGCAACCCCCGCAGCGGCATCGGCCACGAACCTCGCGACCGCGTGATGGAACCCCGCCGCGATGGCTTCGCGTGGAACGCCGGCGCGGACGTCGGTGACGATCGATCGGATCACGGGTCCAGCATCCCACTGATCGCCATCGGCGGTGAAGCGGTAACGAGGACAGTCGCCGCCGTGGGACTCGGCCGCCGCCTCGAGCTCGATCGCGGCCTGCGCCTCGTAGGTTGCCTCGTGCCTGATCCCGAGCAGCGAGCTGACGGCATCGAACAACCGCCCCATGCTCGACGTGGGCACGCAACCGAAGCCGGTGTCGAGTTGACGCCCGAGCAGCGTCTGTTCGGCCGCAGTCACGGCCGCAACCGACGCGATGTCGCCGGACCAAGGCACACCGGCGGCCCTGAGGTGGGCGAGCGCCACCCTGGCGGGGTGACGGATCGCCGCGTCGCCACCAGCGAGCGGCACATACCGGAGATGCCCGACTCGCTGGCACGACCGTGCGCCGGCGATCAGGACCTCGCCGCCCCAGATCGCGCCGTCCGGGCCGAACCCGGTGCCGTCGAAGGCGATCCCGATCACCGTCTCGGTGACGGAACGTCGATGCTCGGCCAAGACCGCCGCCACATGGGCGTGATGATGCTGGACCTCGATCACCAACCCCGGGTAGATCCGGCGAGCCCACTTCCCGACGAGGTAGCCCGGATGCGCGTCGACCACCACCCGAGCGGGTTCGATTCCGTAGAAGCCGACGAAGTGCCGCACCGACGCCTCGAAGGCCTCGAGGGTCTCGAGGTTCGCCATGTCCCCGATGTGCTGGCTGAGCCAGGCATGGCCATCGGCCGCGATGCAGAACGTGTTCTTGAGATCAGCACCCGTCGCGAGCACGGGCTCGGATGACGGCATGCTCACGGGCAACGGCGCGAACCCGCGCGATCGGCGAATCGGCATCACGGTCGCGCCGACGACTCGCACGACGGAGTCGTCACACGGCACGTTGATCGGGCGATCGTGGCAAAGGAACGCATCGGCGATCTGATCGAGCCGACGGACCACATCGTCATCACGGTGGGCGATCGGCTCACCGCTGAGGTTGCCGCTGGTGACGACCAGCGCTGTGTCCATGTCGTCGATCAATAGTTGATGGAGACCCGAGGGCGGCAGCATCACGCCGACCAGCGGCGTACCCGGCGCGACGGCATCGCTCAGGTTCGTTCCATCGCGCCGCCGCAGCAGGACGATGGGGTTGGCAGCGAGCTCGAGCTGAGCGGCTTCGACGACGTTCACGTCGGCATGAGCGGAGGCTGCCGCGAGGTCGGGAACCATGACGGCGAACGGTTTGTCACCACGTCCCTTGCGGCGTCGGAGCTCGGCCACGGCGGACTCGTCGGCAGCGGCACACACCAGGTGATACCCACCGATGCCTTTCACCGCGACGATGCCGCCGCTCGCGATCAGCGCTCGCGCTGCGTGGAGTGCGTCGGCACCCGTGATCGTCTCGTCGCCGCCGACGGCACCTGTTCGGCGCAGCAGCAGCGTGAGCGTCGGTCCGCACTCGTTGCATGCGATGGGCTGGGCGTGATATCGACGGTCCGTCGGATCGTGGTACTCGGCCGCGCACCGTTCGCACATCGGCAGGTCGCGCATCGTGGTGCGATGGCGATCGTACGGGAGTCCACGGATGATCGTGAACCTCGGCCCGCAGTTGGTGCAGGTGATGAACGGGTGCCGATACCTCCGGTCGGATGGATCGCGCATCTCGGCGAGACAGTCGCGGCACACCGCGACATCCGGGGGCACCAGGGTGCCGGTGCCGACGGAGGATCGGCTCGCGACGATGACGAATGCGTCGCCGTCGAGCACATCGCCGGCGAGCACATCGCCGGCGAGCCCATCGCATGCGAGCACATCGCATGTGGTGACAACGATCGACTCGATCGCCGCGAGCGGTGGCGCCTCAGATTGCAGCTTCGACACGAAGCACTCGAGCACAGGGTGTTCACCCTGAACCTCGATGAAGACCTGCGAGGTGTCGTTGCCCACCAACCCGGCGAGGCCGAGCTCCGTCGCGAGACGATGCACGAAGGGCCGGAACCCGACTCCTTGGACGACTCCGGTGACCTCGAGACGCCACCGTTCGACCGCGACGCATTGGCTCACCCGCCGAGTGTGCCCTGCGCACGCATCCGTGCGCAACGGAACCGGATGCCAGGACACGAGAGCAGGATGTCGCGCTCGGTGACTTTCGGCCCTCCCGGGGAACCATCGGCTCGAAGTACGGTCGAGTTGTGATCATCGACGATCATGGCGCCGCGCCAAGCCATCCCGCAGACCCGCTCCGGGGTTGCCTGGATCCGCGCACCGGGCTGCAGGCGTTGCTCGAGGTGCTCCGCGCGGACGGCTACCGAGTCGTCGGACCGGTGGTACACGACGGAGTCATCAGCTACAGCGACATCATCAGCGAGACCGAGATGCCGATCGGCTGCGAGGTCGAGCAGGCGCCGGGGAGGTGGCGGCTCGTACAGGGTGACGACCGGACGCGGTTCTCGTGGACACCCGGCGCCGAATCGTGGAAGCGGTTCGTGTTCCCCGCACGCACCGAGGTGCTGCGCATCCGTCGCACAGATGGCTCCTGGGCCGTCACCATCCCAGCCGCCCCCGATCGACCATTCGCGTTGATCGGAGCGCGCGACTGCGAGCTACGCGCACTCGACGTGCTCGACCGGGTGCTGCTCGATTCAGACCATCCGGATGCTCGGTATGCGGAGCGACGTGCCGACACTTTCGTCGTCGCTGTCTCGTGCGGACAACCTGCCGCCACGTGCTGGTGCACATCGATGGGCGGCGGGCCAGAACCGCATCACGGCTTCGACCTCAAGATCACCGAGCTCGTCGAGTCCTCCGAATCGTCCCGCGGACCTCATCGGCTCCTCGTCGAGGCGGCGTCCGAACGAGGGCGCCACGTGCTGGCGCGACTGCCGGCTGATCCCTCCACGGCAGACGACCTCGCTGCCGCCGGTGAGGCAATGGCACGTTCCGTCGCGTTGATGCCTTCCCGGCTCCCGGGCGATCGGCTCCCGGAGTTGCTCGCCGGCTCCGACGAGAGCCCGCACTGGGATGCCGTCGCCGAGCGCTGCCTGTCATGTGGGAACTGCACCATGGTCTGCCCGACCTGTTTCTGCTCCACGTACACCGATCACACCCCGGTCGGCACCGACGATGCCGTGCGCGAGCAGTCGTGGGCCTCGTGCTTCCAGCTCGAGCACTCGCACCTGGGAGGCCGGCCGGTGCGCGCCACCACGGCCGCCCGGTACCGGCAGTGGCTCACGCACAAGCTCCAGACGTGGCCGGAGCAGTTCGGCACCCAGGGATGTGTCGGGTGCGGCCGATGCACGACGTGGTGCCCAGCCGGCATCGACATCGTCGAGGAAGCACGGGCACTCACAGGAGCTACCAGATGACCAGAGACGTCGACCTCCATGATCGGGTGGCCGGTCATCGCTTCTCCGATGGGCTCGCTCCCCAGTTCCTCGATGTGCTGGTCGGCATCGCAAGTCCCCGCGAGTTCGCAGCCGGGGACTGGATCGCCCGTCACGGCGAACCGGCCGACGAGTTCCACCTCGTCATCGAGGGTCGATGTGCGATCGAAGTCACCGCGGCTGGGCGCGAGCCGCTCGTGATCGCCACCGTGCACGCTGGTGAGGTGCTCGGTTGGTCCTGGCTGCTCGCTCCTCATCGGTGGCACTTCGACGTGGTCGCGCTCGACCACACGCGCACGGTCGCCCTCGATGGCGTCGCCCTCCGCTCGGCCTGCCGCACCGACCACGAGCTCGGGTACGAGATCAACCATCGCCTCGCGCGTGTGATCGCCGCACGGCTCGAAGCCACCCGTCTGCAGCTGGTCGATGTGTATGGCCACGCGCGCTGAGCCTGTGTCGCCCATGGCTGCGCCTCGGCAGGCGGAGCCGATGGAGCCGGTCCCCCATCGCGTGGTGTCACGTGTGGTCGAAGGCCCGAAGGTCGTCAGCCTTCGGATCGTCCCGGTCGCAGACCGCCTCTCGCCGTGCGAGCCAGGTCAGTTCATGATGTTGTGGATGTTCGGGATCGGCGAGGTACCGATCTCGGCCAGCCGGGCCCTCCCCGACGGTGCGCTCGAGTTCACGGTGCAGGCGGTCGGGGCCACGAGTACGGCGATCACGGAGGCGCAGATCGGTGATCTGGTGGGACTCCGCGGGCCGTTCGGAACGACATGGCCCATGGCCGAGGCAGCGGGACGTG
Source organism: uncultured Acidimicrobiaceae bacterium (assembly GCA_963791635.1). Lineage (GTDB taxonomy): Bacteria > Actinomycetota > Acidimicrobiia > Acidimicrobiales > Ilumatobacteraceae > VFMC01. The sequence continues at coordinate 564,095 of CAWBTC010000005.1, read as the reverse complement.
ACGTCGTGGTCATGGCGGGAGGGCTCGGTCTGGCTCCGTTGCGCATGGCGATCGACCGCCTGGTCTGCGGCGAGCCTGCGCCGCGGAGAGTCACACTTCTGGTCGGTGCCCGCGCGCCGGCAAGCCTGCTGTTCCCCGTCGATCTCGCCCGCTGGGCCGACTCGGGGGCAACGGTGCGCACCACAGTGGACGCCGCCGACCGCACGTGGCACGGAGCCGTCGGCGTCGTGACCACGTTGCTCGGGCGCGAATCCATCCAGCCCGACATCGCATTCGTCTGCGGTCCCGAGGCGATGATGGCTGCGTCGGCACGAGCGCTCATCGACGCCGGCTTGGACGCAGAACACATCCACGTCTCGCTCGAGCGCAACATGCACTGCGGCATCGCCCACTGCGGTCGCTGCCAGCTGGGACCGCTGCTGCTGTGCCGGGACGGCGCCGTGGTGAGATGGGATCAGGCTGCCGATCTCGTGGCGGTGCGTGGACGATGACCACTCCGACCGTCGCCGCGCCGACCGTTGCTGTTTGGAAGTTCGCCTCGTGCGACGGATGCCAGCTGACGTTGCTCGATTGCGAGGACGAGCTGCTCGCAGTCGCTGCCGCCCTCGACATCCGGATGTTCCTCGAAGCCGGCCCATCCGAGTTGCTCGATCACTACGACATCTCGCTCGTCGAAGGCTCGATCACCACCGCCCACGACGCACAACGGATCATCGACATCAGGGCCCGGTCGGGCCTGCTCATCACGATCGGCGCCTGCGCAACGGCCGGCGGCGTGCAGGCGCTGCGCAACGGCGCCGACATCGAGGCGTTCCGCTCGATCGTGTACGCCCGGCCAGACTGGATCGAGACGCTGGCCACGAGCACCCCGATCGCTGCGCACGTGCGTGTCGATCACGAGCTTCACGGCTGCCCGATCAGCAAGGAGGAGCTGCTCGCGAGCATCACCGCGCTCCTCGCTCGTCGCCGGTTGCCCGTGACCGGTCACAGCGTGTGCGTCGAGTGCAAGCAAGCGGGGAACACGTGCGTCCTCGTGGCCCACGGCACTGCGTGCCTCGGACCGGTCACCCATGGCGGCTGCGGGGCGCTGTGCCCATCGTTCGACCGCGGGTGCTTCGGTTGCTTCGGGCCCTCTGAGTCGGCCAACGTCGACGGGCTCCACGCGGCGCTCCTGGTGGTCGACACGCCCGAGCCCGCGATCGTACGGATGCTGCGGACGTTCAACGTCGGTGCGCCGGCGTTCGGTGACGCCGCGATTCGCTATGACGACCGGACCCCCGAGCGTCCGGCAGACGGAGCAGATCGACCATGACCCACGACCACCGCACACGCAGCTTCGAGGTCGATGCGCTCGCCCGCGTGGAGGGTGAGGGCGGGTTGATCGTGGAGATCCACGACGGGGAGGTCCACGACGTCCGGCTGCGCATCTTCGAGCCGCCTCGGTTCTTCGAGAGCTTCCTTCGCGGTCGCGCCTTCACCGAGCCACCCGACATCACGGCCCGCATCTGTGGCATCTGCCCGGTCGCGTACCAGATGAGTGCATGCCAGGCCATCGAGGCCGCGTGCGGCGTGACGCTCGACGCCGCGCTCCGCGATCTGCGTCACCTCCTGTACTGCGGTGAATGGATCGAGAGCCACGTGTTGCACATCCACCTGCTCCACGCTCCAGATTTCCTCGGCTACCCGAGCGGCATCGCGATGGCGGCGGATCATCTCGCCGAGGTCCAACGCGGGCTGCGGCTGAAGCAGATCGGCAACGAGATCGTCGAGGTCGTCGGCGGTCGCGCCGTCCACCCGATCAACGTGAAGCTCGGCGGCTTCTACAAGGCACCGTCCGCCGATCGCATGGCCGCGCTGGCGCACGATCTCGAGTGGGCGACCGATGCGGCCGAGGAGGTCGCCCGCTGGGTGGCGACGTTCCCGATGCCCGACCATGCGCTGCCCGACGACACGGTGCTCGTCGCGCTCGCCCACCCCGACGAGTACCCGATGCTCGGCGAGCGCCTCGTGTCCACCTCCGGCCTGGACATCGCAGCCGATGAGTACCTCGACCACTTCACCGAGGAACACGTGCAGCACTCCACGGCGCTGCACGGGCGGATGCTCGCCGGGGGCGACTATCTCGTCGGACCGTTGGCCCGGTTCGTGCTCAACGCGGACCGCCTTGCGCCGCGAGCCGCGGCGGTGGCCGCCGAGCTCGGCCTCTCGCCCACCGAACGCAATCCTTTCCGCAGCATCTTGGTCCGCGCGATCGAGACGCTGCATGCGTGCGAGGTCGCCGCGCAGATCGCCGGGCGGTACATCGTGCCCGACAGGGCATCCGTGCCCGTTGAGCCACGCGCCGGTGTCGGCAGCGGGTGGACCGAGGCGCCGAGGGGGTTGCTGTACCACCGTTACGAGCTCACCGCCGATGGCACGGTCGTCGATGCGCGCATCGTGCCACCGACATCACAGAACCAACCGGCGATCGAGCACGACCTGGTCCATCTGATCGAGCACTCGCTGCACCTCGATGACGCGGCGCTCGAGGCGCTGTGCGAGCAGGCCGTTCGGAACTACGACCCGTGCATCTCGTGTGCCACCCACTTCCTCGACATGCGAGTCGTCCGCACGTGAGCGCGGCCACGCCGATCACCGTGATCGGCATCGGGAACCCGTACCGCCACGATGACGCGGCGGGTCTCGTCGTGCTCGATCGCCTCCGGCAGGCCTACGCCGCCGACGGCCGGGTCAAGCTGATCGAGCTCGACGGTGAACCGGTGCGTCTCATCCAGGCGTGGGAGGGGTCCACCACGGTGCTGATCGTCGATGCCGTCCGGTCGCTGCAACCGCCGGGCACCATCCATCATTTCGACGCCGAGGGACTCACCGGCGCCGCCGGCGAGGGAGTCGCGCTCGGTGGTGGGCACCTCCTCGGTCTCGGCGAAGCAGTCGACCTCGCCCGCGCGCTCGGTCAGATGCCACCGAGACTCGAGGTCATCGGTATCGAAGGCGCCGACTTCGAGCTCGGGCTCGGCATCAGCCCATCGGTGACCGAGGCGTGCGAGCAGGCGGCGCTCCAGCTGATCGAGCGGATCGACCACGCCCTTGCCGGTTGCGGCGCGCCCACCCCCGGGGCCTGATTCTCCCTCGCACGCGTGCTCAAGCTCGCCGGGCTCCAGGCAGAGCTCCTCGACCCGGGCGGACGCCTTGGATGCCTTGCACGAGGTCCTCCCTCAGCGCATCCTGTTCCTATGTCGGTCATGTTGAAGGTGTTCCTCGCCGCCGCCATCTTCTGGCTGGTGGTGATCTTTCTGGTCCGAGTCGGCCCCGTGCTCCGGCGGGGTCGCGTCGTGGTGCTCGACCGCCCGAAACCGTGCTCGTTCACCGAAGCTCAGCACGCGCTCGATCGGCTGGTGGCCGCAGGTATCGATGCCGAGATCGTTGAGGACGACGACAACGGGATCAACATGTGGGCGAACACGAGAGTCGGGGGCGAGGTCACCCCGGACGAGCGTTACGTCATCCAGGTCCCCCGGAAGCAGGCGACGGCGGCACGTCGAATCTGATCTGACCTCCGAGGACGTGCCGTCAGTGCAGACCGGCGTCGTGTGACGCCATCGATGGGCCGAATCGGGTGGATCAGCATGAACTGGTGCGTGCGAGACTCGTCGCCGTGCCTGTCCGCCCCGCCCGGCTGAAGCTCGGCGACACCGTTGCCATCGTCTCGACCTCGTGGGGAGGGCCCCATCTGTTTCCGCAGGTCTTCGATGCGGGCGTGGAGGCGCTCGAGCAGCTCGGGCTCGTCGTCCACCTCATGCCGACCGTCCGCCGCTCGGCGCAGGAGCTGCGTGCCGATCCGCGTGGGCGGGCAGCCGATCTCAACGATGCGTTCGCCGATCCGGGAATCGCTGCGATCTTCGCCAGCATCGGAGGCGATGACTCAGCGAGGATCCTTCCCCACCTCGAACCCGACACCATTCGGGCAAACCCGAAGATCCTCATGGGGTACTCGGATACGAGCACTCAGCTGCTGTTCGCACATCAACTCGACCTCGTCACGTTCAATGGGCCTTCGGTGATGGCCGGCTTCGCACAGTCCCGATGGTTCCCCGGTCTGGAAGCGCACATCCGAGCACTCCTGTTCGACCCGACGCCGACCTATGACTATCAGCCGTTCGCGGACTGGGTCGACCGCTACGCGGACTGGGACACGACCGACGACCCGAGCGCCGTGGGCCAACGACGACCCCACGACGGTTGGCACTGGATCAACGGCACGGAACCCGCTCGCGGTGCCCTGGTCGGCGGATGCATCGAGGTCCTCGAGTTCATCAAGGGCTCGCAATACTGGCCCGCAGCGAACTGGTGGACCGACCGGATCCTGTTCCTCGAGACCTCCGAGGACGTGCCATCGGTACAGCAGATCCGGTACTGGTTGTTCAACTACGGCGTGCAGGGCATCTTCGAGCGGATTTCGGGGCTGATGGTCGGCCGCGCTCGTGGATACACCGACCAGCGCAAGCGCGAGCTCGACGACACGATCCGTGCTGTGGTCGTCGACGAGTTCGGAGCGACGAACCTGCCCATCGTGACCAACATGGACTTTGGCCACACCGACCCACAGTGGATCCTTCCGCTCGGCGTCGTTGCCGAACTCGACCCCACGTCGAACACCTTCCGACTCCTCGAACCAGCTGTCGACTGACCACCCGTCACAAGCAGGACGCGTCGAACGGGCGCCGCACGACCCCGTTGGTGTCAAGCAGGCCTGTCCGCGATCGGTCGATGCAGATGAGCGATCCGGCGACCGATCTCGGCCATCGTTTCGCGGAGCTCGGCGGGGAGGACGACCTCCACGTCGAGGCCGAGCGCCAACAGCTCACGTACGGCCGCGTCGTACGAGTCGAACCGGAACGAACCTTCGACCCAGTCGGATCGGTCTGGATCCGGCTCGGCGTTGGGTCGACGCCGCCAACCTTCGGGTTTGCCCAGCACCAACGCCAGCTGCAGGGCCGCCGGTGAGAGTCGGACCCGGACCCGCCGGAGCCGACCCGCGACGGCCGTCAGCCCCGGCGGCAACGACGGGACTCTCTGCTCGAACGTATCGAGGAGTTCGAAGCCCCCCTGCGGGCCTCGTACCGAGTACACCGGCACTCCCGAACCGCTGAGCACTTCGAGGTCGCGCAGCACCGTCCGTTCCGACACGTGGAGCCGGCGGGCCAACTCACCTGCGGTGAGCCGGCCGTTGTTCTGCAGGAGCAGCAGCAGGTTCAGCAAACGGCCGGCTCGCACCCGATCACCCCCGATGTCTCGACACACATCCCGGATTCAGAAAACCTGAACATACATGACAGATGGTGTCATATATGTGCTGGCAAGATGCGGAACACACCGTCGGCCGAGCCGCCGACACGAGCCAATACGGAGCAATCACCATGGCCGATCACGTCGAGGGAAGTGGCACACCTGACGATCCTTGGATCCTCACCACCCCGCCTGGAACATCCGAGTTCGACGCGTGGCGCGACGAGGCCGCCAACCCACCGGCACTCAAGATCCGCGTCGGTTCCACCATGCTCAGCTACCAGCTGCGCTGCATCGAAGACCTCCATGCCATGCTCGTCGCCGACGGTGATTGGATGCTGCTCGGCAACGCCGACGAACAGAAGGAAGCCAAGCCCGGCACCGTCGAAGCGTGGGCCCGGTCCGACGACAACCCTGTCGGCGGCTGGTACGGCCTACGCAAGGGCTACCGCGGTCGCTTCGGCAACTACGTCCCACCCGTCCTCGAACACCTCGGGCTCGCCGAAGTCGAACACGGCGCCCGCAACAATCGCATGCGAGCCGTCTGATGGCCTCCAAGCACAACTCCGTCAGCCGCACGATCGAGGCCCCGCCCGAATCCGTCTGGGCGCTCCTGACCGACGCCGACACCTACCGCGAGTGGAACCCCAGCGTCGTCAGCATCAAAGGACCCATCGCAGCCGGCAACAGGATCGAGCTCGTCTCGGTGGTCAACCCGAAGCGCACCTTCAAGCTCACCGTCACCCGCATGACCTCACCCAGCGACATGGAGTGGTCGGACGGCATGCCCCTCGGCCTCTTCATGGGAGTCCGCACGTTTCGACTCATCCCGAACGGCACCCGCACCGAGTTCACGATGACCGAAGACTTCACCGGGCTTCTCGCCGGCCTCATCTGCAAGTCGATCCCCGATCTCACCGACTCGTTCAACCAGTTCGCCGACGGCCTCAAGGCCGCAGCGGAGGCTCGACGCTGACCACCGTGATGGTCCCGTGAGCTGCGACTCGCAGCGACCTGCCCGAGCCCCTCGATCCAAGTCAAGGTCGTGACGCCACCAGTGGCGCGCTCGCTCTCGGCCGGATCATCCTCAGACGCGTCGTCGTCGAGGCTGGCGAGCAGTTCGGTCCTGGCCGGCTCGCATGGCGACCTGAGTGACGCCGTAGCCCATTTCCTGGCCGTGGGTCTCAGCCGCGTTCGAAGTCGATGTCGCGCCAACGGCGCAGTGCACGGCGCGGGTGTTGTCTTGGGCTGGTCGTAGATTGCGGGCTCGGCGACTGACCCAGAACACCGGATCATCCCAGCTAGATGTGTGTGGGGCGGGTGGGTATCGAACCCACGACCCAGGGATTATGAGTCCCCTGCTCTGACCACTGAGCTACCGCCCCCGATGTCCGGCGACCGTACTCGCCCGCTCCGGCCCGGACCCGAAAACGACGAACGGCCCGCAGGAGCGGGCCGTCCGATCTGGCTCCGGGAGCAGGGCTCGAACCTGCGACACGCGGATTAACAGTCCGCTGCTCTGCCAACTGAGCTACCCCGGAAGGGCGCACGCCAACTTAGCGTCTGATCGATCCAGTCGCACCGTTCTTCCAACCCCCGATCCGTGAGCGAGACGCCGCTCCAGGCGGCCGTTGGCTCACGGACGTGTCACTCGGCTTCGAGGAACTCCTTGAGCTTCTGGCTGCGCATCGGGTGACGCAGCTTGGCGAGGGTCTTGGCCTCGATCTGGCGGATCCGTTCCCGGGTGACCCCGAACTCTCGACCGACATCCTCCAGCGTCTTCGCCTGGCCGTCGTCGAGGCCGAAGCGCATCCGGACGATCTCCTGCTCGCGTTCGGTGAGCTCACCGAGCGCCTCTTCCACCGCCTGCACCAGCATCTTCTTCGTGGCCATGTCGGCGGGCGTTTCGGCACTGAGGTCGGGGATGAAGTCACCGAGGTTGGAGTCATCCTCTTCGCCGAGAGGCGAGTCGAGCGACAGCGGATCCTGGCTGATCCGCAGGATCTCGCGTACCCGATCGGGCGGCAGGCCGACGCGGTCGGAGAGCTCGTCGAGCGTGGGCTCGCGCTCGAGCTCCTGGTGCATCTGGCGTTGCATGCGCAGCACCCGGTTCATGCTCTCCACCATGTGCACCGGGATGCGAATGGTGCGGGCCTGATCCGCGATCGAGCGGGTGATCGCCTGGCGGATCCACCAGGTGGCATACGTCGAGAACTTGAAGCCCTTCGTGTAGTCGAACTTGTCGACCGCCCGCATCAGGCCGAGGTTGCCCTCCTGGATCAGGTCGAGGAACTGCATGCCGCGCAGCGTGTACCGCTTGGCGATGCTGACCACGAGCCGCAAGTTGGCCTGGATCAGCTCGCTCTTTGCCCGCTGTCCGGCGTTCACTGCCCGCTTGAGTCGCCGGCGCTCCACGTCGGTGAGGTCGGCGCGATCGAGCTCGAGTGCGGCACGGTTGCCATCGTCGATGGCCTGTGCGAGGCGTCGCTCTTCCTCGCCGCTCAGCAGTTCGACGCGGCCGATCTCCTTGAGATACATGCGCACCGGATCCGAGCTGCTCCCGCCGTCACCACCCGCCTGTTGGCGTACGGTGCGCCGGCGCCGCCGACGCGCCAGCAGGCCTTCGGCATCCTCGGTCGCGCCGTCGTCGCCCGGCAAGATCTGTGCGTCTCCGGGCAGCCCGTCGGTGTGAGGGATGCCATCGTGAGGCGTGTCGTCAACCAGGTCATCGACGGTCTCGTCGATCGTGATCCGCTGAGCGGCGAGCTCCACCTGCACGGTGGCGAGCACGTCGCCGCTGAGCTCGACCTGACGAAGGACGTGTGTGATCTCCTCGGCATGAAGCACACCTCGGGCGCGTCCGCGCTCGATCAGATCGCTCCACTCGCCTGAATCAACCCCTGCAAAAGGCGCAGCCGGGCTGTCCGGTGTCACATCCTCGCCAACGTCAGTCACTCACGCTCCTCCCCGCGCCGCTCAAGCCACCCTAGCAACACCCCTGCCGCGTCCTTGGCTGTCGTCGGTGTGTCGAGCAGCTCGAGTTGTTGTCGAGCATCGGTGGCTTCGCGCATCGCGTCAGGATCGATGAGGTTCGTCGTGCGACCGAGTTCGCGCCTCGTGGCGGCGGCGATCAGGTTGCACGCCTCGATGAACGGCTCGGCGTCGAGATCGGCGACGGCCGCCCGTTCCAGCATCTCGCGAGCTTCCGGATCGGCTTCGGCCAGCGCCACGGTGAGGTTTCCGCCCGAGGCCGCCAAGGCGAGGAACGCGCGCCGGGCGACGTCATCGCCGAACAGCGCTTCGATCAGCCAGTCGGCCACGTCGTTCCAGCGTTGCAACAGCAGCGACACCGCGACGAACTCAGCGTTCTCGGAGAACCCGACATGGCGCGCTCGGAGAGACACGCACGATGGCCCTCCCGCCCTTGACCGCGGCGGCGACGAGATCGTTGACCGGCATTCCCACCCGCGTCGCGATCTGGCCTGCGTAGAGCTTGCGCACATCGACACTCGGGTGCTCGTTCACGACGAGCATGGCCTCTTGCGCCATCCGGGCCCGGTCCTCGGGCGAGCGCAATGGCCGCGAGTCGAGCACCCGTTGCAGTCGGAAGCCCAAGAACGGCACGGCTTCGTCGACGGCCTGACGCAGCGCGTCGGGATCGCGGACGGCGAGCTCGCCCGGGTCCTGGCCGGCAGGGAAGCGAGCCACGTTCACCTGGACCTTGTACTTCTCTTCCCATTCGTAGAAGCGTTCGGCCGCGCCCTGGCCCGCCTTGTCGGCATCGAAGGCCAGCACCACACGACTGGCGAAGCGCTTCATCATCCGGACGTGTTCTTCCGTGAGCGCAGTACCGCAGGTGGCCACCGCACGGCGGATGCCCGAACGATGGAAGCCGATCACGTCGGTGTAGCCCTCGCACACGATCACCTGGTCGGTGGCGACGATGTCGGCCTTGGCCCAGTTGAGCCCGTACAGCGTCTTGCTCTTCGCGTAGATCGGCGTCTCGCTCGAGTTCTTGTACTTCGCCGGGTCGGGTGAGCCGGGCAGGACGCGTCCGCCGAACGCGACCGGCTCACCATTTTCGGTGTAGATCGGGAACATCACCCGTCCACGGAATGCGTCCTGCAATCGGCCGCTCTTGTTGGTGAACGCAAGGCCGGTCTCACGCAGCACCTCGGACGGCGCGCCGAGTCCGGTACTCAGTTGATCCCAGTCATCTGGCGCCCACCCCAGCTTGAAGTTCCGCGCCACGTCGCCGGCCAAACCTCGCTTGCGCAGATAGTCACGAGCGGCGCGCGCATCGGGCGACGTGAGCAGGCGCTGATGGTAGAACTCGACCGCCGACGCCATCGCATCAACCAGCCGCTTGCGCCGCTGACGCTCCTTGCTCTCGCCACCGGTGGTGTAGTTCAGCTGGATGCCGGCACGCGCCGCGAGCTGTTCGACGGCGGTCACGAAGTCGACGTGTTCGAACTCCTGAACGAAGGTGAACACATCACCCGAGGCACCGCAGCCGAAGCATCGGTAGCGCCCGGTCTCTTCTCGGACGTTGAACGATGGCGACCGCTCACCGTGGAACGGGCACAGACCGACCCAGTTCCGCCCGACACGCTTGAGCGGGACGTGCTGTTGGATCACGTCGACGACGGACACGGTGGCACGCAGCCGCTCCAAGTCATCGTCGACGATCGCCATGCGCCGCAGGCTACCCGTGCCCCACGACAGAGCTCAGGACGTGTCGCCCACTGTTCATCGCTCCGATGGCGGCGGCAGCTCTTCGGGTTCTTCGATCAGCTCGATCGTGTCGTGCTCCACCGGCTTGCGCAGCGACGCCGTGATCGACACGGCGAGCACGAGTGCGATGACCAGCAACGAGAGCCAGGTCGGGATGTGATACCACTCGGCGATGATCATCTTGATGCCCACGAAGGCGAGGATGATCGCGAGGCCCTCCTGCAGGTAGCTGAACCGAGCGTGCAGGTCGGCGAGCAGGAAGTACAGGGCGCGCAGGCCGAGGATCGCGAAGGCGTTCGAGCTGAACACGATGAACTGCTCGTGGCTCACCGCGAGCACGGCGGGCACGGAGTCGACCGCGAAGATCACGTCGGTCGCCTCGACGAGCACCAACACCGCGAACAGCGGAGTTGCCAAGCGCTTTCCCGTGATCCGCGTGAACAGCTTCTGGCCATCCATCTGCTCGGTCGTGGGCACCACCTTCTTGATCACCTTCAGCACGAGGCTCTTGCCCGGATCCATCTCCTCGTCACCGCTCGTGATCAGCTTGAACGCGGTGTAGAGCAAGAACGCGCCGAACAGGTACAGGATCCAATCGAACTTCTCGATCAGCGCGACGCCGGCGAAGATGAAGATCGCGCGCAGCACGAGGGCACCGAAGATGCCCCAGAACAAGACCCTGTGCTGGTACTTGCCGGGCACCTTGAAGTAGCTGAAGATCAGCGCCCAGACGAAGACGTTGTCGACGCTGAGGCTCTTTTCGATCAGGTATCCGGAGATGTACTCGCCGGCCGCAGCACCACTGAAGCCCCACCAGATGACGAAGGTGAAGGCGAGGCCGATCGACACCCAGATGATCGACTCGATCGCCGCCTCTCTGGTCTTGATGTCATGCGCTTCCTTGTGGAACACCACGAGGTCGACGACGAGCAGGAAGATGATGAACGCGACGAGCGCACCCCATTGCCAGAGGTGGATGTCGAGGTCGACGAAGTTCTCGTTCGCAGCAGCGAGCAGTCCACCCATCAGTCGCGACCGAACAGTCCACCGAGTGGGCTGGCCGCGCCAGAGTTGGAGGTGCCGAGAGTGGCGCTGATCCAACCCAGGAACTCCGTCGGGTTCCTGGTCTGGGTCCAGACGCGGCCCGGACCCTGGAAGTCGAATACGAGCCCTTCACCGCTCTTGAACGTCTGCATCAGGCCACCACCACTGGCCTGGCGGAGGCCCATGGTGATGGTGTCCTCGTACGCGACCATGTGGCCGGTGTCGATCGTGATGCCCTGGCCTGCCTCGAGGGTCCACACCTCGAGCGCTCCGTAGCAGGCGAACACGACCTTTCCTTGTCCTTCGGCGCGCACGATGAAGCCACCCTCGCTGCCGAACATGTTCTTGAACCCACCCCACTTGGTGTCGAGGTTCACGGTCGTCTCGTTCGCCAACCACGACCCCTTCGAGATGAACAAGGCCCTGCCGGACTGCAGGTCGAACATGGTGACGTCGCCGGCAAGACGTGCCGCTACGTCCACGAACCCGCCCTGCGCCGGCGCGGTGTAGGTGCTGACGAAGAAGCTCTCGCCGCCGAGCGCAGCGCGCTTGAGCGACTTCATGATGCCGCCCTCTGCCTTCGACTGGAGCGTGACGCCACCCGACATGGCCATCATCGCTCCGCTCTCCACTCGCACCGGCTCGTTGGGGCCGAGGGTGAGCCGGGCCACGCCATACGCGGGACCCTGACGCATCGCTACTTCCATGATCGTCTCCTTGAAATCGATCGAGCGAGTGGACGCTCGTGTTCGTGACACCGAATCGGGCAGGCGCGCAGCCGGCCCACCGGTCGAAGGGTACGAGCCAACGTCCCCCCGACCTACTTCGTCTCGGTCTTGCCCTTGCCCGTCGCCTGGCTGATCACGGCCTGAGCGGCTGCCAGGCGCGCGATCGGCACACGGAACGGGCTGCAGCTCACGTAGTCGAGGCCCGCGTCGTAGAACATCGCGATGCTCTCGGGATCTCCGCCGTGCTCGCCGCAGACACCCACCTTCAGGCCCGGCTTGGTCTCACGACCTCGCCTGGCACCGATGTAGACGAGCTCGCCGACACCTTCGACGTCGATGGTCTCGAACGGGTTGCGCTTCAACAGACCCTGCTCGAGGTAGGCGGGCATCATCTTCGACTCGATGTCGTCACGGCTGAAGCCGAACGTCATCTGGGTGAGGTCGTTCGTGCCGAAGCTGAAGAAGTCGGCCTCCTCGGCGATCTGATCGGCACACAGCGCAGCACGCGGTGTCTCGATCATCGTGCCGATGGTGACGTTCGGCTTCTTCTTCATGCCCAACACGGCAGCATCGATCTCGGTCTGTACCCAACCACGTGCAAGGGCGAGCTCTTCGCGGGTGACGGTGAGCGGGATCATCACCTCGACGATGGGGTTCTTCCCCTTTGCCCGCAGCGTCGCGGCGGCAGCCATGAGGGCTCGCACCTGCATCGCGTACAGACCCGGCTTCACCACACCGAGCCGGACGCCGCGGGTGCCGATCATCGGGTTGTGCTCGGCCCACTCCTCAGCCGCGCGGAGCTCGGCCGTCTCCAGCTTGGTCAGCTTGCCGACGGCCTGCTTGATGCGCAGCTCCTCGGCCGACGGGAGGAACTCGTGCAGCGGCGGGTCGAGCAGGCGCACCGTGACGGGCAGACCGTCCATCGCTTCGAGGATCTCCTCGAAGTCTGCCTGTTGCACCTTGCCGAGGTTGGCGAGTGCCTTCTCCTCGGCCGCATCAGTGTCGGCAAGGATCATCTCGCGCACCACCGGGAGGCGGTCGGGTGCCAGGAACATGTGCTCGGTGCGGCAGAGACCAATGCCCTCAGCGCCGAGCGCTCGAGCCTTGGTGGCATCCTCGCCGGTATCGGCGTTGGCGCGCACGCCGAGCTTGCCCTTGCGCACCACGTCGGCCCATTTGAGGATCGTGGTGAACTCTGCCGGCGGCTCGGCTGCTTCGAGCTTCATCTCGCCGAGGATCACCTCGCCGGTGGAGCCGTCGAGGCTGATGATGTCGCCTTCCCTCACGATGATGTTGCCGACCGAGAAGGACTTGCCATCGATCCTCACCGACTCGGCACCCACCACCGCCGGCGTGCCCCACCCGCGAGCGACCACGGCAGCGTGGCTCACGAGACCACCGCGGGCGGTGAGGATGCCCTGGCTGATCATCATGCCGTGCACGTCTTCCGGGCTGGTCTCGCTGCGGACCAGGATGACCGCCTCGCCCCGCTCGTCGGCGTCGCACGCATCGTCGGCGGTGAAGTACACCTTGCCGACAGCAGCACCAGGAGAGGCGGCCAACCCCTTGGCGAGCACCTTCCCCTTGCCCGCGAACTGCGGGTGCAGCACCTGGTCGAGGTGCTCGGCGGCCACGCGGATGATGGCTTCTTCCTTGGTGATCTTCCATGAGCCCGACGGACCCTTCGTGCCCCTGGTCATGTCGACAGCCATTCTGAGCGCTGCGGCGCCGGTGCGCTTGCCCACGCGGGTCTGCAGCATCCAGAGCTTGCCCTGCTCGATCGTGAACTCGGTGTCGCACATGTCCTTGTAGTGCGCCTCGAGCCGCTTGAAGATGTCGAGCAGCTCCTTCTTGATCTCCGGGAAGTGCTTGCCCAGGTGGTCGAGGTCCTCGGTGTTGCGGATGCCCGCCACCACGTCCTCGCCCTGCGCGTTGATCAGGAAATCGCCGTACGGCACGTTCTCGCCAGTAGCAGCGTTGCGGGTGAAGCCCACGCCGGTGCCTGAGTTCTCGTCACGGTTGCCGAACACCATCGTCTGCACGTTCACGGCAGTGCCGAGCTCGTGATCGATCTTCTCGCGGACGCGGTAGGCGATCGCGCGGGCGCCGTTCCAGCTCTTGAACACGGCCTCGACTGCCCCGCGGAGCTGCTCGCGCGGCTTCTGCGGGAACGGTGCGCCGGTCTCTTTCTTCACGACCGCGAGGTATTGCGTGCACAGCGTCTTCAGTGCGTCAGCGGTCAGTTCGGCATCGGTCCTCACGCCGGCCTTTTCCTTGGCTGCCTCGAGCGGCACCTCGAAGTGGTGACCCTCGATGCCCTGCACGATCCGGCCGTACATCGCGATGAATCGACGGTACGAGTCGTAGGCGAAGCGCTGGTCGCCGGTGACATGGGCGAGACCTTTCACGCTGTCGTTGTTCAGACCGAGGTTGAGGACGGTGTCCATCATCCCCGGCATGGAGAACTTGGCGCCCGATCGGACGCTCACGAGCAACGGGTCGAACGGATCGCCGAGCTTGCGACCCATCGCCTTTTCCAGCTTGAACACGTGCTGGGCGATCTCTTCGTCCAGTTCCGCCGGCCACCCGCTGTGCATGTAAGCACGACACGCATCGGTCGAGATCGTGAAACCAGGGGGCACAGGGAGCTTCAGCACGCTCGTCATCTCTGCGAGATTGGCGCCCTTTCCACCCAGGAGATCCTTGTACTCCATGGGGGGACGGCGGTGCTTGTGTGAGAAGGCGTAGACGTACGACACGGGCAGCGAGTCTACGCACGCCCTGCGCACAAGGGACGCCTCGGCCCCCATAGGCTCAGTGTTTCCATGGCAGGTTCGCCCGCGTTTCATCTGTTTCGATTCCCGATCCACGTCCGGCCGGGCTTCTGGATGTTCATGGTGCTGGTCATCGTCGTGAACGGCGGCAAGCTCGGCCTCTGGATCGCGGGGTCAGCAGCGGTGCTCACCCTGCTCCACGAGCTCGGCCATGCCTTCGCCGCACGGGCCACCGGCGCCCGCGCCGAGATCTCACTCGACTTCCTTGCGGGCTACGCGTCGTTCGTTCCCACGCGGCCGCTGAAACGGTGGGAGCGAGCTGGCATCTCTGTGGCCGGCCCGGCGATCCAGATCGGTGTGAGCGTCGCGGTGTTGCTGTTGATGGGCGTGAACCCGATCGACCGCGACTCGTTCGGCCGCAGCGAGGCCTCACTCGCGATCTGGTGGACGGGCCCGGTGATGGGTCTGTTCAACCTCGCGCCCGTGCTTCCGCTCGACGGCGGCCACATCGTGCAGGCCGGCCTCGACCTCGTGCTGCCCGGTCGTTCGCGCACCCCGATGCTGTGGTTCAGCATCGTGCTCACCTCGCTCACCGGAGCGGTGCTGCTGCTCACACCCGAGCTGCAGTCGCTCGGCTATTTCGTGCTGTTCCCGTTGCTCGTGCAGCTGCAGATGCTCTTCGCCGACAAACCCCGTGCCCGCACGCGCTCGATCGCTGCGCAGGCCGAGGCGGCGGCGTGGACCACCGGCGACCTGTCGCGCATGCCCGACGGACTCGTGCCGTCGCCCTGGTACCGCGCCGACCAGCACCTGCGCCAGGGAGAGCCCGACGTCGCCCGGAAGATCCTGCTCGCCGACCTGGCTGAGGCGTCACCGCCCAATTGGTGGCCACCCGACGCCGCGCCACCAGAGCGGCTGGCAGCCGCAGTGGCGCTGCTCCCCCGCCCGCTCCCCCAAGGCCGCACGTACAGCGAGCACGCGCTCGCCCATGTGCTGCTCCGCACCGGCCACTACGCCGAGGCCGCGAACTATGCATCGCAGAGCTTCGCCCGCCAACGCAGCACGTCGATGGCCGCTGTCGTGGCTCGCTCCGCGGCAGCGCTCGGCGATCAGGCGACCGCGCTCGGTTGGCTGGCGGCGGCCATCGAGGCCGACACCGATCTCGACGCCCTCGTCGCCACCATGGACGGAGCGCCCGAGCTCGCGAACCTGCGCGGCGACCCGACGTTCGTCGCCCTGCGCCATCGCCTCGACGGCTGACTCAGCCCGGCTGCACCTGCGCAGCGAGCTTCTTCGGGGCGATCAGGCAGTACGAGGCGTGGATCAACTCGGTGACCTCGTCCCAATCGGTTGCACCGGCTGAGATGTCGAGCACCACCCAACCACCGCGTGCCAGGTACGGCGCAGGCCGGAAGCGAGGGTCACCGAGGAGCGCCGGCAACTCGTCACGCTCCGCTTTCACCATCACCTGATCTCCGGAGCCGGGGAAGAGGAAGATCTTCTTGCGAACTCGGAAGTTGACCTCGGTCTCCCACGTCAACTCCTCGGTCGCCTCCGGCAACGCAAGCGCGATCACCCGCATCCGATCGAGCTGCTTCGCCCGCCGTTTCTCCAGCTGCTGTGCGGAGAGCGGCTTCGCGGGCGGCACGTTGGAGGTCGACACGAGCGCAGTTTCGCGCGTCAGCCGCCGAGGGACGAACGCTTCACGAAGGCGAGGGCGCGCGTGCCGGTCACCGAGGTGACGGTACCGATCGCGACACCGTCGCGCAGGAGCGGATCGCCGGCCGTCGTACCGTCAGGCACGTCGACCACCTGGAGCAGCCGGGGCGCGATCGAGCCGCGGCTGTCCATCCGTTCGACGAGCTCCTGACCCGGGTAGCAGCCCTTCGTGAAGCTCACGGCAGCGGCGGTCACACCGGTCTCGGCGGGAATCGTGTCGCCGGGTTCGATCTCGATGCCCATCGCCGGCCAGCCGCCCTCGATCCGAGCAGCCAGCAGCTGCTCGGCACGACCAGCAGTGATCCCCGCAGGCGGCTCGACGCCGGAGCCCAAGAGGTCGACGCCGTTGCCCCATGACGCGAGACCATCGACGCCCTCCACCGCCGAACCGTCGGTGGCGCGCACCGCGATGCAGCGCCATTCGAGCGGTGCCACGTCGGCCTTGACGCGGATCTTGAACCGATTCACCCGCGCCACGAGCACCTCGCCGAATCCGGCGTCGGTGTCGAGCACGAACCGCTCGTCGTCAGTGCGCCACACCCGCACGAGCACGTCCACCTTGCCCGTCGGCTGGAGCAGGAACGCCCAGCAGCTCTGTCCCACCTGCAGCGGCCGCAGATCGTTCGACACCTGCGAGTGCAGGTACGTCGCCGCATCAGGGCCCACCACCTCCACCACATCACGTGGGTACTCGCACCAGAAGGCCTTGCGATCGAGAACGGCCGGGTTCGTCATGGACCCAGTGTCGCAGCGTTGTCGGCGCCTGGCACACTTGACGCATGACCGCAGGAGGCAACGCCGAGCGCATCGAACAGGTCGCGATCTCCGCGTCCAACGGGCTCCGCACCACGCTCGGACGACTGAGCAGCCTGGTCGGTGTGGTGATCATCGTGACTGCAGTGATCGGCGTCGCCACGTTCGCCACGGGGATGTGGGTGTTCGACAGCAGCGCCGGTTGGATCGTGCTCGGCGGGCTGATCTGCCTGATCCCCGTCGGCGCGGCGATCGTCGCCTGGCTCTTCGTCCGAGGCGCTGCGAAAGCAGCCCCGCAGCTGCTCGACGATGCTCGAACGTTCCTCCGTTCGGCCGGCAGCGCGTCTGGAGTGTTGATCGACCACGACTCGGGCGTTGCGCTCGGCATGCAGGCAAAGACCATGAGCGGGCTGCGCCGCGATCTGCTCGACCGTCGCAAGGAGCTCCCGTCGCTGTTTGCCGGCGTGCGAGCGATCACCAGCGTCCCGGGGCTCGCTGCGATCGCCGTGCTCGGCACCGTGGGCGTGGGACTCCTCGGCACGATCCTGCTCATCGGCGGCGTCATCGACTGAGTGCGTGCTGCTCCTCGGGCGGGCGCACGTGCCGGAACATGCTCAGCAGCGTCACGTCGTACACGAGCTTCAGCAGGCCGGCGATCACGAGTGGCCACCCGAAGTCGCTCTGATCGAGCAGCCAGCCGGCGAACAGCGGTGAGATCGCTGCGGCCAGGCTCCGCGGCACCTGGGTGACGCTTGCCGCAGCCGCACGTTCAGCCGGGGTGACGATCGCCATCACGTACGAGTTCCTCGCCGGCACGTCCATCGCTGCGAGAAGGCTTCGCCCGGTGAGACACACGATCGCGAGCGGCAGCGTCGGCACGAAGGCGGCGGCGATGAGGAACACCTGGGCCGGCATGTGGGTGAACGCCATCGTGCGCACCAGCCCGATGTGCCTCGCGAGGATCGGCGAGGCGAACATCGATCCGGCCGAGCACAAGCCCATCCAGAACAACAGCGCCCCGGCGGCCCCGGCGGACATGTCGAATCGCCGGAACAGCCACAGTGCGAGCAGCGACTGCACCACGAAACCGCCACCGAAGGAGTCGACGCTGAACACCAGCGCCAACCGGTGCACCATCGCCCGCGACGGGCCGAGCGGCGATGGCGGGTCGGCCGCTGACGGCTCCACCGACGGAGACAGCCGACGGAACACCATGAGGACGACCACACCTGCGACTGCGTACGCGAGGAACACCCACCGCAGCGCGTCCTGTTCGGTGACGGTCGTGCGGTCGGCCACCCACTCGGGCACGCCGACCACGAGCGACCCCACCGCAGCCGCGAGGGTTCCGGTGAACACGTAACGGGTGAACATCGCCGTGCGATCCGCGTCGGCGACGGTAGCCGGAAGGAGCGATTGCTCCACCGGGGAGAACACGCTCACGTCACCACTGGTCGGGTTCATCGTGCCGATCACGCCCACCACGAGCAGCACTGCGAACATCGTCGTGGAGGCGAACACCAGACCGCTTGCGATCATCGTCAGCGCACCCCACTGCAGCAACGCCCGTCGCGGCACCCGCCCCATGCGCACTCCGACGAGCATCGTGAGTGCCGCCGACCCGAGCAACATCCCGGTCACGAGCACGCCGATGCGCAGCCCCGACCAGCCGAGCAGGGCGAGGTACGCGGTCAACGTGACCGCCACCGCACCATCGACGAAGCCACGGAGGCCTCGCGATGCCACGAGCAGGCGGGCATCGGGCGACGTGGTCAGGCCGACGTGCCCTCCTCGTTGCGCCGGGCCGTCATCCGCCGAGCGGCCGGCACTGCCGCCAGCAGGCCAGCCATCTTGTTGCGGCATTCCAGGTCCTCGTCATCGGGCACCGAGTCGGCCACCACGCCGGCACCGGCTTGGAACGAGGCGCCGTGCGGACCGGCGAACATCGTGCGGATCGCGATCGCCGTGTCGAGGTTCCCGCTGAAGTCGACGTAGCCGACGACACCCGCATACGGGCCCCGTTTCACCGGTTCGAGCGAGTCGATGATCTCCATCGCCCGCACCTTCGGGGCGCCACTCACCGTGCCGGCGGGCAGCGTGGCCCGCAACACGTCGATCGGCGTCTTGCCCTCCACCAGCTCACCGGTGACCTGCGACGTGAGGTGCATCACGTGGCTGTACTTCTCCAGCGTCATCAGCTCGTCGACGTGCACGGTGCCGAACTTGGCCACCCGGCCCACGTCGTTGCGGGCGAGGTCGACGAGCATGATGTGCTCGGCCACTTCCTTCGGGTGCTCCCTCAGCTCCGCGGCCATGCGGCGATCGTCTTCGTCGCTGCGACCGCGGCGGCGCGTGCCGGCGATGGGGCGGCTCACGACCTTGCGGCCGAGGACCTGAACCATCGGCTCGGGCGAACTGCCCGCGATGGTGATCTCCGGATGCCGCAAGAAGTACATGTACGGGCTCGGGTTCACCTGGCGCAACACGCGGTAGAAGTCGAACGGGTCGGCATCGAGGTGGATGTCATAGCGCTGGGCGAGCACCACCTGGAAGATGTCTCCCGCGAGGATGTGCTCCTTGGCCACCTCCACCGCTCGCTGGTACATGCCGTTGGGCATCGAGCTGCGCACCTCCGGCAGCGCCTCGCCCGTCTCGGGTGGCGGCACCGGCACGTAGCTGAGCGGACGGGAGAGATCGGCAACCGCACGCTCCACACGCCGGCACGCGCTGTCGTACGCGGCGTCGAGTCCGTCGCCCGACAGACCCAACACGGGCACGCTCTCGATGAGGTACACCCGCTGACGCCAGTGGTCGAACGCGGCGAGCGAGCCGATGACGCTCATGATCGCATCGGGCAGACCGCGGTCGTCGCTCGGCGTGGCTGGAAGACGCTCGATCTCGCGCACCACGTCGTAGCCGAGATAGCCCATCACACCGCTCTGCATCGGAGGCAGGTCGGTCAGCAGCGGCGCCTTGTACACCTCGAGCAACGCGTCGAGCGCGGCGAGCATGCCCCGGTCGGTGGGCACGCTCGCGGGGACACCCCCGTGGACGGTGATCGTGCCGTTGCGCAGGATCATCGTGGCCTGCGGGTCGCGACCGACGAAGCTGAACCGGCTCCAACGCTCACCGTGCTCCACCGACTCGAGCAGGAAGCCGGCGCCATCACCGACGAGCTTTGCGTAGGCCGCGACCGGCGTCTCGAGGTCGGCCAGCAGTTCGGTCCACACCGGCACCACCGTGTGCTCGCCCGCCAGCCGGCAGAACTCCTCTCGCGAGGGGCGCATTGTGAGCTGACTCATTGGTCTTGGTCCGCGCCGAACCTGCGGAAGAAGCACGAGCGGGCACCGGTGTGGCAGGCGCCATCGCCGTCCTGGATCACTTTGAACAGCAACACGTCGGCATCGCAGTCGTAGAGGGCTTCCTGCACCCATTGCACCTCGCCGCTGGTGTCGCCCTTGCGCCACACCTCCTGGCGACTCCGGCTCCAGTAGACCGTGCGGCCCTCCTGCAAGGTGAGCCGCAACGTCTCGGGGTTCATCCAGGCCATCATCAAGATGGTGCCGTCGCTCACATCTTGAGCGATCGCAGGCACCAGACCGTTCGCGTCGTACTTCACGGCAGCAAGCTGCTCGGGGGTTGCATCGATCCGGACGCCCGCAGACATGGCGGTCACTCTAGGAGGCACCTGTCCAGCTGCCCCAAGAGCTTTGTGGCGCTCCAGGTTGCTACAGGTAGAGGCCGGTGCTCGACTCGATGCGCTTCGCGGCGACGGCATGGATGTCGCGCTCGCGGAGCATGATGTAGTCGACCCCACCGACTTCCACCTCGTAGCGATCCTCGGGGCTGAACAGCACCCGGTCGCCCACCTCGGCGGTGCGCACGTTCTGCCCGAGCGCGGTCACTTCGGCCCACACCAGGCGCTTGGAGACCTGCGCGGTGGCGGGAATCAGGATCCCCCCTGACGAGCGGCGCTCGCCATCCTTTTCGGGGATGTGGACGAGCACGCGGTCGTTCAGCATCTTGATGGGCAGCTTGTCGTCCACGGCCATGTCGGCAGGGTACCGTCGGCGCCGTGGCGATCGAAACGCACCAGGTGGGACTGCACACGGCCGACGGACTGCGACTCGAGGCCGACCTCTGCATCCCTCACGGGGCAACGATCGGCGTCGCGATCTGTCACCCACATCCGCAGTTCGGCGGCGATCGCTACAACTCGGTGGTCGACACGCTGTTCCGCTCGCTGGCCGGGGCCGGCATCGCAGTGCTGCGATTCGATTTCCGCGGCGTGAACGGCTCCGAGGGCATCCACGGGGACGGCGACGGCGAGCGGCTCGATGCGGTTGCAGCACTCGACACGCTGTCGTCCGTGGTCGATGCGCCGTTGTGGCTCGCCGGCTACTCGTTCGGCGCCGCGGTCGCGCTCGACGTGGTGCACGAGGAGCTCGCGGGCTGGCTCGCGGTCGCTCCCCCGTTGGCGTTGATGCCGAAGCTGCGCGCTGCCGCCGGCGATCCGCGACCCAAGCACGTGCTCGTCGCGACTCACGATCAGTTCAGCCCGCCGGAGCCCACCGCCGAAGCCATGCGCGACTGGGTGAACACCGAGATGACCGTGGTCGAGCGAGCCGACCACTTCTTCGCCGGCGACCTCGCCACGATCTCGTCGTGGGCGCTCGAATCGCTCGGAGTGCTCAGCTCCGAGGCGTGAGCTCGACGGGAAGTGCTGTGAGGCCGCGCAGGATCCAACTCGTGCCGTAGCGCAGCGACGACGGATCGACCGGCCGGACCCGCTCGAAGCGACGGGTGAGCACCTGGAGCGCGATCACCGCCTCGAGGCGGGCGAGCGGTGCACCAACGCAGTAGTGGATGCCCTTGCCGAAGGCCACGTGCTGCTGCACGCGATCTCGATCGGCGTCGAACTCGGCGGCGTTCTCGCCGAACATCGCCTCGTCGCGATTGGCCGAGCCGTACAACACCCACACCGTGGAACCCTTCGGGATCGGCACACCGCCGAGCTCGGTGTCGCGCGTGACGATGCGGAACAGCCCCTGGTTCGGACTCGAGAGACGGAGGCACTCCTCCACGACGCGGCCGGCGCGTTCGGGTTCAGCCGCGATTCGGGCCCACTCGTCGGGCTCACGATCGAGCATCACCACGGCGTCGGCGATCAGGCTCGCGGTCGTCTCGCTGCCGGCCACCTGGAGTTGCTGCACGATCGACAGCAGCTCGGCCATCTCCAGCGGTCCACCCTCGATGTCGTCGGCCGGGTCGAGCCGCGCTTCCAGCAGCGCAGTGAGCAGATCGTCTCTCGGATGGTCCATGCGGTGCTCGAACTCTGCCGCGAAGTACTGCTGCAGCTCGACCACGCCCTCGGCGAAACCGATCCACCCGTCCATGTCGAGCTCACGCCCGATGGGCGCGAACAGATGCGTCGGCCCACCGTTTGAAGTCGGAGAAGCGCTCCTCGGGCACGCCGAGCGCGAGCGCTACCGTGGACGTCGGGATCGGAACGCAGAACGTCGGGATGAGATCGACGTTGGCACCCTCGAAGGAATCGACGAGGCCTTCGCAGATACGGAGGATGTCGGGGGCGAGATCCTGAACTCGCTTGGGCGTGAACGCCTTCGACACGAGCCGGCGGAACCGGGTGTGCACTGGCGGGTCGGCCGTCAGCATCGTGTCCGGTCGCGGCCAACCCTTCGCCATGATCTCGCGCAGCTTGAGCATCGCTTCCGCTGGCGGAGTGGCCCGAGAGGACCCGAACTTCGACGAGAAGGTGTGCCAGTCGGTGACCACCTGGGTGACCAGATCGAAGCGAGAGACAGCAAAGACCCGTTCGGTGCCACGCCCCACCCACTCTCCCGGCAGTTCGTGCACAGGTGACCGCTCACGAAGGGCGGCGTAGTTCGCGAAGGGGCACTGCTGCACCGCTTCGAGGCGGGGGTCGAAGTCGATCACCTCGCAACCCACTGCCCGAGCAGGTCGTGGAAGTGACGGAGCTTGGTCTCCTGGTAGTTCGCGAACGTGACCGTGTCGATCGCCCCCGTCTCCAAGCCGGCCTGCACCTTCGGCAAGTTGAACACGTCCTGGTTGAACACCCGGGCGAGCATGCCGAGCTCCCACGCTTCGGTCCAGTCGTCGTCGGGGCCGAGGTGGTGCACCGGCACCGCCGGTGGCCTGCCCTCGGCCTCGTCGTACGGGGCCAGGAACATGCATTCCATGATCGCCATGTCGTGGCGGTTGCCGTAGGGGCGGAAGCGGTAGACGATGCGGTTGTACGCGCCCCACGGATGGAAGTTCGGGAACACCGTGTAGTAGATGCTGTCGCACATCTCGGCGTCGGTCAGCTCCTCGGCTCCGGCATCGCCGATGGCCGAGGCCATCGCCTCGCGACGCAGCTGACCGGCCGTCGCTCGCGCCGTGTCGCCGTCAGGCACTTCCATGATGCGGGGCTCGTCGAGGCTGCGGTCGAACATCGCATCGAGCATGTCCTGCTCGGTCGGCGTCCACTTCAGGTGCGGGCTCGGCGTGCCGTTCGGCGTGATCGCCCGACAGAAGGTGCCGAACACGTCGTACTGGCTGTTCGCATCGCCGATGCCGGCGAGCAGCTGCGGATGCGTCGCGACCACGTGGTAGGCCTCCATGAAGGCCTCCTGCGCGAGCTTCCAGTTGCAGCGCAGCACCTTGGCCACATGCGCCTGCTTGTAGCGCTTCTCGAGCGGCCAGCGCTCGAAGTGAGTCGACAGGTCGCCGAGGTGATCGGCGAGCGGCCCGGCGTCTCGGTCGAAGTTCACGAACACGAATCCGCCCCACGTGTCGACTCGCACCTCGGGCAGCTTCCAATCGTCGTTCACCTGCGGGAAGTCCCACTTGCACGGCACGTGCTTGAGCGAGCCGTCGAGGTTCCAGGCGAAGCCGTGGAAGGCACACCGCAACTCGGTGTCGCGGCCGGGCTTCTCCTTCAGGAGCCGGCCCCGGTGGAGGCAGACGTTCTGGTACGCCTGGATCGTGCCGGGCGCGCTGCGCACCACCACGACCGACAGGTTGGCGATGTCGTAGGTGATGTGGTCGCCGACGGCGGGGATGTCCTCTTCGCGACACGCCATCTGCCAGACCTTCTTCCAGAGCTTCTCCACCTCGAGCTCGTGGAACGCACGCGAGGTGTAGCGCTCCACCGGCACGAAGGTGGGGCCGGGCTCGATCGGGCTCTTCATCCGCAGGACGACGGGCACGGGTTTGGTGTCTGCATCGAGCAGGTCCTGGTAGTCGGCACCAGCTGAACGCACGGGCGAGATGGGGTCGTCGATGGCAGTCATCGTCCAGCTCCCGTGGTCACCGTCTGCTGCTTCTGCCGGGCGATGCTCGGAAGGTCTTTCGGGTTGCGCGCCATCGACGCAGGCACCTGCGGGCCGGCGAGCCACAGGCAGAAGTGCGGGTCTGCGTGGTGGATGTCGCCCGACACGTGGTCACCCTCGTGCGTGAACAGTCCGACCTTTCCGTCGAGTGTGACCTCGACCAGACCGTCGTCTCGAACGTCGTAGACGGCTCCGCTGAGCGGATGCTTGCGTCGGCGCATTGTGTGTCCCTCCCCAGGCTCGAACTTCCCCGAGGTGACCGTACGGAATTGATCGCTCGGTGAGATAGGGACCTTGGTCCTGACCTGGCCTGTCGCCGTGGCTACGTTGCCGGCATGACCCCCGCCAGCGAGCTCGAAGTCCAGATCCGCCGTGTGATCGACGAGGCCGCGATCCGCGACCTCGCGGCCCGCTACTGCTGGGCGATCGATCGCCTCGACCGGCCGGCATTCGACCATGTGTTCCTGGCGGACGCGACTGCGGTGCTGGGCGCGGGCGAACAGAACGGCATCGAAGAGATCTGGGGCAAGGTGCACCTGGTGCTCTCCCCGCTCACGTGCAGCCAACATCTGGTGGGTTCACACCTGGTGGAGGTCGACGGCGACACGGCCACACATCGCTGCCACTTCCACGCGCAGCATGTGTGGCAGGGCTGCGAGGGCGGCGACCAGTACATCGTGGCCGGCACGTACGAGGACCGTGTCGAGCGGACGCCCGCTGGCTGGCGCATCCGCCACCGCGACCTCACCGTGCTGTGGACGAGCGGCAACCCGCGTGTCGTGCGACGTTGATCCGATCATCGAGGGTCAGGCGATGACGGCGCCGATGCGGTCCATGACCTCGGGGGTCAGTTTCGGGAGCACCTCGATCGCGGCGAAGTTCTCGATCACCTGGCTGGCGCGGCTGGCGCCGGTGATCACGGTCGACACGTTCGGGTTCGCCGCACACCATGCAATGCCCAGCTGAGCGAGCGAGCAGTCGAGCTCGGCCGCGATCGGACGGAGCGCTTCGACCTTCTGGATCTGCTTCGGATCGGTGAGGCGTTCGGCCAGCCAGCCGTGACCGGGCAGCGCAGCACGCGAGTCGTCGGGGATGCCGTTTGCGTACTTGCCAGTGATCAAGCCAGAGGCGAGCGGACTCCAGATCGTGGTGCCGAGCCCGATGTCCTCATAGAGGCGTGCGTACTCGGTCTCGACGCGGCGTCGGCTGAACATGTTGTACTGCGGCTGCTCCACCACGGGCTTGTGGAGATGATGACGATCCGCGATCTCCCACGCGGCGCGGATCTCGTCCGCGTTCCACTCGCTCGTGCCCCAGTACAACGCCCTGCCCGAGCTGATGATGTCGCTCATCGCCCACACCGTCTCCTCGATCGGCGTGTTCGGGTCGGCACGGTGGCAGTAGATGACGTCGATGAAGTCGACACGCATGCGCTCGAGCGATCCCTCCATCGCCTGCATCAGGTACTTGCGGTTCAGGGTGTTCTGCATGTTGGGCGTGCGTCCATGGATGCCCCAGAAGAACTTGGTGGTGAGCACGAAGGTGTGTCGTGGCCAGGCGAGCTGCTCCATGACGCGGCCCATGATCGCCTCGCTCTCGCCACCCGCATACACCTCGGCGTTGTCGAAGAAGTTGCTGCCAGCGTCGTAGGCGGCCTGCATGCACTCGAGCGCGGCGTCGTCCTTCAGCTGGTTGTCGAAGGTGACCCACGAACCGAACGAGAGAACCGAAACCTGGAGCCCGCTGCGGCCGAGCCGGCGGTACTGCATGTTCTTCTTGGAGGATGACGTCATGGACCCGAAGCTAGCTGCGGGTACGTTCACGTACATGGTTGACCCTGACCACGTGTCGAGCACGAGGGCCGCGTACGACGCAACGGCCGACCTGTACGCAGCACGCATCGGCACCGAGATCACCGCCGCCGTGGAGGCGCCGCTCGATCGAGCGATGCTCGCCGCGTTCGTCGAAATGGTGGGCGACGGCGCGCCAGTCGCCGATCTGGGGTGCGGCCCTGGTCGGGTGGCGGCATTCCTTGCGGCGACCGGGCTCGACGTCGTCGGCGTCGATCTCTCGTCGGCGATGCTGTCCATCGCCCGTGCCGTCCACCCCGCCATCGGTTTCGAGGAAGGCCGCCTGACCGAGCTGCCGCTCGCGAGCGGATCGATGGCCGGTGCCGTGTGCTGGTACTCGATCATCCACTCGCCGCCGGACGAGCTCGACTCGATCTGTCGTGAGCTCCGCCGAGTCGTGATCCTCGGTGGACACCTCCTGGTCGCGTTTCAGGCAGGCGGCGGCGAAGCCGTGCACCGGTCTCAGATCCAGGGCCGCGACGTGTCGCTCACCAACTATCGCCACGCTCCCGACGATGTTGCTCGCGCCCTGACCGAGAACGGCTTCGATGTGACCGCGCGAGTGGTGCGCGAACCAGCATTGCCGCACGAGTCGACCCCGCAAGCCTTCGTCTTCGCCCGAGCCGGGTCGGGTGAACTCACCTCGTGATCCCCGTGATCATGTCGGATGCCGTGTCGTCGATCAGGTCTCGGTCTCGGTCTCGGTCTCGTCGAGCACGTCGAGCACGTGCGACGTCAGGGTCGTGCTGATCTCGTAGTGGCGCAAGAGGAAGGCCCGCTCGTCGAGTCGCTTGCGCCGCAGCCAGGATGTGACTTCCTCGTTGCACTTGCTCGCGTTGCACGAGCCACAAGCGGGTGCCACGTTGTCGAGCGTGTAGCGCCCGCCACGAGAGATCGCCAGCACGCAATCGCGCTGTAGTGGGCTGTCGGTCGCCCCGCAGTACGCACAGCCACCCCATGCCGCCTGCAACGCTGTCCACTGCTCGTCAGTGAGGTCGTGCTCCACGCGGTCCATCCGGCGCTTGCGTTTGCGGGCAGCCCTAGCGCTCTTGGTCCGCTTGACTGCCACGCCGCCAACGTAGGTCACCACCCATCGGTCGACACGCCTTGGTATGGCCCACCGGCGGTGCGTACGCGTTTGTCGCTGGCAGCCACTCAGGTGGTGTCGTCACCGTCCCAGTCGTGAGCATCAGGCAACAACCCGTCATCGATCGGCGCGAAATCGGACGTGTATCCACCAGTCACGTTCATTTCGTAGTCGATCTGCACCTCATTCACATCGACCACCGGTGACATCGACACGAGCTCCGCCTCTATCGACATCGACGTTGTCAAGCTCTGCACCCCGTAGCCCTCGATCGCGTCCACGGTGTCCAACACCACGTCGAGCCCACCAGGACCGCGCCCGCCGAGACCAGCCCCCTGCGACAGATCAGGACCCCCACCCGCAGCCGCAGCTTGACCACTCGGATCGAACGAATCAGAACCCGAACCATCACGATCACCACCGGTCTCACCGCCCTGACCCAACTGACCCGGATCCAACTCCGGACCCAACCCCACCAACTCGGGACGCACCGTCGTCACCCCATACCCGGCCACACCCGACGCATCGAACTCACCCATCTGAATCGTCGTGACCTCATCCTGAGGAGTCTCATCACCCGGATGTTCCGGCTCCCCGACCGGCACCGACACATCCGGCCCGACCACCGGAGAATCAGGCCGCCCCGTATTCGTGAACCGCGAATCCGCTACCGACGACCCCGCCACCACACCAAACTCGAACAGGCCACCACCCAACACATCCCCACCATCATCAGCGTCAGGATTCACCCGAGCCACCTCGGTCCCATCATCGGCTCCACCGTCATCGACATCGTCATCAGTGGTTCCGGTCTCCGGATTGGTGTCCTTGCCAGCCTCAGCAGACGTGTCCTTGGCGTCCTGTTTGGGCCCCTCATGGAAAATGTGGTCACCCTCGGAATCGAAGATATCCCGCGAGCCGTCCGCGTTCGTCCGTTCAAAGTGATCGATCGTGCCGTCTTCGCGCGTGACGGGAATCGCCACACCCGGACCCGACCAACTGTCCGGTCCGACCTCGGACCTGTCCTTGCCCGGCCGCGCCCCTTCGCTACCAGCCACGGGGGGACTGTTGCCGATGCCCTCGTTCCGTGTCCCCAACTCACCAATCCCCAACCCACTACCCGCCTCAGGCTGACTCGTCGAGTGAGGCCCCTGCACCCCAGCCGGCTCAGACGTCGACCCCGAACCCAGACTGCCCATCGCATTGTCGATGTCCGCACCCAAACCAGAGCCCGACGAACTCGTCGAAGAACCCTGACCCGTCCCACCCGCAGGGTCATGCTGCCGACCAGGCACCCCACCTACATCCGACTCATGCCCACCACTTCCGGCTGGTGAACCCGACCCGAGGTCGCGAGGCTCGACACCAACTCGACGTTCTGACACTTCCGCACCACCAGGACCCCGCCGACCCTGACCATCATCACCCACACCCGACTGCCCCGGCTGCGACTGCGCCGACTGACCCGGAACCTGCTGCTGCCGGCCCGTCGGTGCACCAACACCGGGCGCTTGACCTGGCAACGACGGAACACCCGGACCGAATCCGGGGGCCGGCGCGCCCGGAGCTGTGGGCAGATCGAATCCGTCGTCACCCGGCACCTTCGGCGCCGGGCCAACCTCACGCCCCAGGCTCAACGGCGCGGACGGCACACCCGGCATCGACTCACCCGGCACCGCCGCACCCTGACCCGGCGCGAGCTGAGAGGGAACCAGGCCGGCCGGCCGCTCTCGCTCCGAGACGAGCTCGTTGAACCTGGCGTCAAGTCGACCCCGCGTTTCAGTGTCCATCGGCGGGGTCATTCCCAGTCCGTCCTGGCGGTACAGGCCCATCAAGTCTTCGATCGGGGTGGCCGGGTCGTTGATCAACCGCTCACGTTCGGCCGCAATGAGCTGCTGCACGTGCCGGGCGAGGTCGCCGACGACCGGCGAGTCTTCGCCCCCCACCCCCATGAGCTGGATATGGCGAGACGCGCGAAGCGCCTCAGCAGGGTCGTTGCTGGTCAACGCATCTTCGATGGCCTTGTTGAGGTCACGGGTGTCCGCGCTGTCCGATTCGGCCTGGGCCTTTGGGTCGACGTTGTCCGGATCGAAGTCCGCTAGGGCTTGTTCACCGCGGAGTCGGACACGCGGATTGGGGTCGACCATCGTGTCGCCGATCGCTCGAATCAGATCGTCGTCCTCCTCCGGTGTCGGTGGAACGCCGAACTGCTCGCGCAACGCTGCGTCACCGATCGGATCTCCGGTCTTGCGCTGGTC
The DNA here is from genome assembly GCA_963791635.1 of uncultured Acidimicrobiaceae bacterium. Lineage (GTDB taxonomy): Bacteria > Actinomycetota > Acidimicrobiia > Acidimicrobiales > Ilumatobacteraceae > VFMC01. The sequence continues at coordinate 534,507 of CAWBTC010000005.1, read as the reverse complement.
GTAGATCTCCTTCTTCACTCCCGCGTACCGCTCCTTGTCCGAACCCCCCACCAGAGCGCCGACATCGATGTCCGGCGTGGTGACACCCGGGTACTTCAGCTCGTCGAGATCGGACACGCCGTCGCCGTCGCGGTCGTCGGGCGTTGCGTTCGGTGGGTTCGGCCGCACGGGGTCAAACCCCTGCTCGACCTCCTCACCGTCGGGCCGCCCATCTCGGTCGGTGTCCTTGGTGTTCGGGTCGGTGCGCCACCGGGTCAGTTCGTCGACATCGGTGAGGCCGTCGCCGTCGGTGTCCTTCTCGAAGTCGAGGCCATTCGGGTCCTCGGCCTTGCCAGGGGTGTCGTAGGAGTGCGTGGGTTTGACGACGATCGACCCGTCGGGATTCTTCTCGACCGTGTAGTGCTCTTTCCAGAAGGCCCGGTTCGCCTCACTGGATGTCGGGGCGACGGGGACGACCGGCTCTGGCTGTGTATCTGGCAGCGAGTTCAAGTCGATCGGCGTGTCGTAGGGGTCGGCGGGGTCCGTACCCGCCGCCCGTTCGTCGACGTCGGAAACACCGTCTCCGTCGCTGTCTTTGATCGTTGACCGTGCGTCCGCAACGAGATCGACGCGCCTGTCAGCGGGAAGGCTCATGGTCAGATGTTCGCCCCGCTCGCGCCGACGTGTCAACGGTAGGGCCCTCCGGCGCCTCAAGTGGTCGACACGGTGAACGTGCTGACCCTGCTTCAACTCCAAGTGTGAGTCGCCGGTGGCGTCATGACGATGACGGCGGGGGCGTTGCCTTCCCGCTCGGTGGCGCGCCGCACCACAGTTCGCGAACGGTGTGCAGGGATGCGTCGACGATCGCCTTGCCGATCACTCCGCTGCGTCGCCCTCAGCGCTGGTGCGGGAACTCGCGCCGGAGGGTCGCGTACACGAGGGTGTCCGAGCGCGTGCCGTCAGCGTTCTTCCACGCCTCGAGCATCCGTCCTTCCTGCCGGTAGCCGCATTGCGCGAAGACAGCTTGCATCGCCACGTTGTCGGACCGTGTCGTCGCCTCGATGCGGTGCAGCACTGGGTAGGTCGTGAAGAGGTGCCCCGTGAGCCAGCGTACGGCGAAGCTGCCGATGCCACGGCCGCGACTCTCCGTGGCGATGCGCAGATCGAACAACGGGCTCCCGTTGTCGAGGTCATCAAGATCGAACAGACGGATCAACCCAATGATGACGTCGCCGTCGCGAACCCAGAACGAGGCAACGTCATCAGCCGCCACTCGAATCGTTGCGGCGGCCTCCGCTGACAGGCGCGGCATGCCGTGGAACGGCCACTCATGCGCTGCCAGGAACGACACCACGGTGTCGGCGTCTCCCGGCCATGCCAACGGTTCGATCGTGAGCGCCATCCGTTCAGTCTGGCACCCACCGAACCGGACGCTCGCGACATGAGCGCGAGCCCCGATCGCTTGCCGCACTGCTCGATGCAGTCGCGAAAGCTGGCGCGCCCGCCTTCGCTGATGAGGTCCGCGGACGTCTGTGAGCGAGCGGAGAACGCTCGCGGCCTGATCGGGCATTGTGTTGGTGTGAGGGAATCCGACGCCGAGGTCGTCATGCGGTCGATGGGTGATCCGCATGCGTTCGCAGAGATCTTCGATCGGTACATCGATCAGGTGCGGCGTTTCGTCGCTCGTCGCGTGACGGCGGACGACCTCGACGATGTTGTGGCTGAGGTGTTTCGAATCGCCTTCGAGCGGCGTGCAGCGTTCGGCGATCACTATCCGAGTGCGGGGCACTGGCTCTTCGGGGTCGCTGGCAACGTGATTCGCCGGCGGCAGCGCACGTGGACGAGACGCGCCGCTGCGATGCGGCGGTTGGAAGGACGAGCGTCGATCGAGATGGATCCGTTGCTCGACGTTGCCGCTCGAATCGATGCCACGACTGACGCTGGGTTCTTGGCGTCGATCGTGGAGTCCTTGAGGCCGGATGACAGAGAGGCGCTCCTTCTCGTTGCATGGGAGCAAATGACCCCGACCGAGGTGGCACTGGTGCTCGACGTTCCGGCAGCCACGGTGCGGACCCGGTTGTATCGGGCCCGGCAACAGATCAGGCATCAGCTCGGCTTCACGAGCGATGAGAACGAGCGAGAGGTGCTGAGCGATGGCCAATGGTGATTCGCTGACTGATGACCGAATGGATGTGCGGCTGCGCGATCTGCTCGAGGAGTGGCCCCGGTCGCCGCAGTGGGAGAGTGGCCAACGCGCGCTCTTGTTCGCGTGGATCGCTCGATCGGACGATGTGATCGCGGTGATCGAGGGCGATTGCGCGCCTGACGTCGTTCAGATCGGGGAAGGTGGCCGCGCCACCCGGACCGATCGGCGATGGATCGGTGCCGCCGCTGCGGCGATCGTTGTGCTCGTCGGCGTGCTGGCCTTTGCGAATCGACGGCCCACGACGACGAGTGAAGCCACGAGCCCTGGATCCTCGCTCGCATCGGAGGCTTCCTCCGCCACGGATCTGCCCGTAGCAACCGACGTTGCCGACACGCGTCCACCGATCACTGGCTTGTCGACGGTGCCGGGTAGCGGAGCATCCGCGTGGCCGCCTGTGTTCCCGGTGGTTCGATCGACGAATGGTGAGATCGTCCAACTGAGTAGTGACCAGATTTCGCTGGAGAACCCACCTTCGACGAGCGGCGTCGTCGGCAAGCTCGATGGTGATTGGCTCGTCGATCTCGTCCAGGTAGGTGCAACCGATCGCGAGGCGTACCTCGCGGCGTTCGAGAGACTGTTCGGACCACCGAGTGAAACGGTGATCGACGATGTCACCGTCTTACGATTCCCGAACGTGGACCATGCCCCACTGTTGTTGGTACGGTCGGGGTCGGGCGGCCTTGCGATCATCATCCAGGGTTGGGATTCGGAAGCCTTTCTGGACCATGCAGGATTGGACTTTGCGTCGGTGAGTCGGGACCCGAGCCGGCCTGCTGGGCATGACCTGGTGCTGTCGTTCGACCGCCTGCCTGCTGGCTACGAGGTTCTCGCACCGCCACGCTCGCTTGAACGTGGTGCCTACGAGCCGGTGGTGCAGGTGTTCCCGGGGGATGGAAGCATCGAGCCATCGAGTGGTGTCTACGTTTCCGTTGAACGCGAGGGGTCGGTGTGGCCGGTTCAACCGGCCGTTGCGGTGGAGCGGGTCGATGTGGACACATGGTGGATGACCGGCGCTCCAGTGTCGACGTATGCGTGGCGCATCGACGGCGAGTTCTGGGTCGTCATCAGAAACGCCCGCGATCTCGATGCCGCTCGCGCCTGGGCCGATCGAATCGAACTGGTCGACGCGGATCGGATCGAACTGTTCGACGGCGGGTGGAGACTCCGCGAGTCCGAAGGTGCCACACCTGCGGCCGGGACCCTGGCGGAGCAGGCAACGACATCCACGCTCGCTGGTCAGTTCAACCGACAGGTCGTGCGTGTACTGGTGGCAAACGCGAGCACCGTCAACGGTGCTGCATCGTCGCTCACCACCGAATTGGCGAACACGTTCGGGATGCTCGCAGCAGTCAACAGCAGCGGGCCCCTACCGTTCGCACGAAGCGTCGTGTACTACGCCTCAGGATCTGACCAATACGCGCAGGAGATCGCCACGCTGATCGATGGGGCAGACGTGTTGCCCATCCCGGACGAGCTCCCGATCGACGGCGGCAATGACGCCCTTCTCGGCCCCGACATCGTCGACGGACACAGTGCAGTCGACGTGTTGGTGATGCTGGGCAACGACCATGCACCCGACTACGCCATGGCGCCCGGAAGGCCGTAGACCTCGCACTCGATCGCGATGGCCATCGAGAACATTCCCACGTCCTCCAGGACTGGCTTCCGCTCCACCAGGATCGCGTCGGCAGCTGCATCGATCAGGCGCTCGCACGAGTTCCTCCGAGGCGAAGACGTTGCTCCCTCGACGGCGTCGAACATCTTGACCGACGGCAGCGGCTGTTCTTTGCCGACTTCGGACTGTTCCTCGACGCTGACTTCGAACTCGCCGAGTGCGAGCGGACGTTCCTCCCGGCGCATCGCTACTTCGACATCGCTGAGTTCATCGCCTCGTTGGACTGGTCTGCGCCGCACCAACCGGTCGAACACGGACCCGGCTACAAGGATGCACTGTCGATGTACAGACCCATCATCGAGGAGATGTCGGCGGTGTTCAAACGGCTCGTGGCCGGGCCGAAGACCTCCGGCGGGTACGACGACGCCGAGATCGAACGACTTCTCAGACAGACCCAGCCCTCGCCCGAGGCTCGGGGGTCGGTGTCACACCGATTTCGTAGAGTTGAAGTAGTCGTCGCGTGTTCCCCGCGCGACGAGATCGGAACCGTTGGGTTCCCTGTGCATCGCCAACTGAAGTTCGCGTGATGGCCCCACCGGCGGGTGGGGCGGGAAGGAGCGTGCCCATGTCCACCACGGTCGATGACTCGGAGGTCGTGCCACCGCCCGACGACCTCGTTGATGACATGTCTGATGACACTTCTGATGACTTGTCCGATGAAGAGGTGCTCGCCCAGTGCCGGGAGGTGGAGGCACGCCGTCGTGCAGATCTCGCTGAGCATCTCCGGCTGCTGCGGCAGTTGGAGAAGCGCAAGCTGTACTACGTGGATGGGCACCGCGATCTCGCAGGGTTCGGTCGGGCCGAGTTCCGCTGGGCCGATCGCGACGCGAAAGCACATCGTGATCTCGAGCGACTCTGCCGACAGTGCCCGCAGATCCTCGACCAGCTCACGATCGGCCGTGTCGGTGCGGCGCAGGTGTTCTTGTTGGGTCGGCTCGCACGGGCACCACGGGTCGGGATGTACGTCGCGGAACAGATCGACGACTTCTTGGATCACGCGGCGAGCTTGTCGTTCTTGGCGTTCGAGCAGTACGTGATCGCCTGGAAGTGTCTGATGGACCAAGACGGCCCCGACCCCGACCGCGCTCACCGCAACCGGAAAGCAACGTTCGCCCAGACCGGGCTGGTGGGCAGGTTCGACGTCGAGGGTCCCGCTATCGATCACGCATCGTTGAAGACCCTGATGGCCCGGTTCGAACAGATCGAGTTCCACCGCGACTGGACCGCCGCCAAACAACAGTGGGGCGACGACGTCAGCGTCGACAAGCTCGCCCGCACCGCCAGCCAGCGCCGCTACGACGCATTCCAAGAGCTCCTCCGACACGTCACCCTCCCCAAGATGCCCAAGATGGTCGACCCCGACCTCCAAGACGGTGACGCCAACGAGAGCAGCCGACGCCGATTGACGCCGGAGCCGGCCGGACCGGTCGAGACGGTCCTGAACATCGTGATCGACGCCGAGTCGGCAGTGCACGGCCTCGAGCAGCTCCTCGGGATCGATCTGATGGCCCCGGTCCGTTCACCGTTCGGTCCCGACCGGGCGTTCTGCCACACCTTCGACGGCGACCCGATCGCCCTGCGAGACGCGGTCCTCGCCGGCATCGCCGGCAAGATCCGGATCATCCTCCGCGGCCCCGACGGGATCCCGACAGCGATCACCTCGGCAAGCCGACTGTTCACCGGCGCGGTGCGTGACGCAGTGTTGATGACCGCAACCCACTGCACCCACCCCGGCTGCATCGTCTCAGCAACGAAATGTCAGATCGATCACATCCACCCGACCCACCGGGGCGGGATCACCGCGGTCCACAACGGCGCGGTCGCCTGCGGCCACCACAACCGCTGGCGACACGCCGCCAAGGTCAAAGTCGTCCGACTCGACGACGGCACCATCGCCACCTACCGACCCAACGGCACCCGCATCGCACCACCCACCTGATCACACCTGACCCGGCGCACGCACTCCAACACTCGAACCCGAAGCAGCCCGGAAGGGCCTACTTCGACGCGCCCCCGACGAGGTCAACCGGCGGCGGCGAGGCGCGTTCTGGCCTCGACGAGGCGACGCACGCCGTCGGCACCGACGCCGCAGCAGCCGCCGATGAGACGAGCACCGAGGGCGACCCACTCCCCTGCTCTGGCCGCCACCTGGTCGTCGCCGTCGCCGATCCAGCACTTCGCAACGGCATCCCAGGCGCGGCCGTGGTTCGGGTAGACCACGAACGGGAGACCGGTCTCGCTGCGAGCTTCGCCGAGCAGCGACGACACGAAGCGCGGGTCGGTGCAGTTCACGCCGATCGCCACCAACGGCGAGGCGCCTTGCACGGCTGCGATCGCATCACCGATCACGTCCCCTCCCCACGTCGTGTGCTCGTCGCCGCAGGTGAAGCTCAGCCACGCTGTCGGCGCACCCAGGCTGCCGAGCTCGTCCAGCACGATCTCCGCCTCGGCCACGGTCGGGATGGTCTCCACCGCCATCACATCGGCGCCGGTGTCGATCAGGATCTCCAATCGCTCCCGATGGAATGCTCGCACCTCGGCCCACGACGCCGCGTACGTACCCGAGTACTCGCTGCCATCGGCGACGTATGCGCCGTACGGGCCGACCGATGCGGCGACGAACGCAGCGCCCGATCGTCGAGCGAGGTCGGTGGTCGATGCCAGCGCAACCATCGCTGCAGCGCGATTCAGGCCGGCGCGTTCGAAGCCGTCGATGCTCGCCTGGTAGCTCGAGCTGATCACCACGTCCGCACCGGCCTCGACGAATCTCCGGTGCGCGGCCACGATCTCTCCAGGCCGGTCGATCACCAACTGCGCGGTCCACAGCGCACCGTCGGGATGGTGACCCAACTCCTCGAGTGCGGTCGACAAGCCACCGTCGACGACGGTGAACGGCTCTCGGAGCAGACCCGACGGGATCATCGGTGCGAGTCGGGGACCGGACGCACGGTCACCCCGGCCGCGGTCATCGCAGCCTTTGCATCGGCGATGCGATGCTCGCCGAAGTGGAAGATGCTCGCAGCCAGCACGCCGGTGGCACCACCTTGGAGTACACCTTCGGCCAGGTGGTCGAGCGTGCCGACTCCGCCGCTCGCGATCACCGGCACGCCGACGGCATCGGTGATCGCACGGGTGAGCTGGAGGTCGAAGCCCTCACGCGTCCCGTCGCGGTCCATCGAGGTCAGCAGGATCTCACCTGCACCCAGCGTTGTCGCCCGGACAGCCCATGCAATCGCATCGATGCCGGTGGGCGTGCGGCCACCGTGCAGGAACACCTCGAAGCCCGAACCGTCGACACGACGCTTGGCATCGATCGCACACACCACGCACTGGGTCCCGAACTCGGCCGCGATCTCGCGGATCAGTTCGGGTCGCTGCACGGCTGCGGTGTTCACACTCACCTTGTCGGCACCGGCGCGCAGCATCGAGCGCGCATCGTCGACCGAGCGGATGCCACCGCCGACGGTGAACGGGATGAACACCTCCTCGGCGGTGCGCGACACCACGTCGATCATCGTGCGACGGCCGTCACTCGACGCGGTGATGTCGAGGAAGACAAGCTCATCGGCGCCCTCGCGGTCGTAGAACTCGGCCATCTCCACCGGGTCGCCCGCATCACGCAGATCGACGAAGTTGACCCCCTTGACCACACGACCATCCGTGACGTCGAGGCACGGGATCACTCGTGACACCCTCATCCGATCACCTCGCCCTTCAGCGCGGCCACGCCGTCGGCGACGGTGAACCGTCCTTCGTACAGCGCCTTGCCGGTGATCACGCCGGCGATGCCCGGCACCTTGCCCAGCTCGATCACGTCGGCGAGCGTTGCCACGCCACCGCTGGCGATCACCGGGATGCTCGTTGCGGCCGCGGCGGCACGGAGGCCCTCGACGTCGGGTCCCTGCAACATCCCGTCGCGACCGATGTCGGTGATCACGAACGCCGCCGCCATGGGAAACCATGCAAGCGCTTCGAACAGCTGGACCCCGCTCCCCTCGGTCCAACCGTGCACTGCGAGCTCACCGCCACGATGATCGAGACCGACCGCGACGGCGACGATCTGCGACGCCTCGGCGACGAGCGCGGGATCGCGAACCGCTGCTGACCCCATCACCACGCGAGCCACGCCCGTGTCAGCGAGCACCTCGGCATCGGCCACGGTACGTACGCCGCCGCCGGTCTGCACACGGCAACGGCCGCTCACCGCGTCGACGATCGCAGCGACAACGTGACGGTTCTCCGGCGAACCCGAGCGAGCCGCATCGAGGTCCACGACGTGGATCCAGGTGGCGCCCTGCTCGGCGAACGACACGGCCACTGCCACGGGGTCGTCTCCGTACTCGGTCTCCCGGTCGTAGTCACCCTGCAGCAGCCGCACCACCCTGCCACCGCGCACGTCGATTGCCGGATACAGCTGAGCACTCACGCCGGGACCCCGCTCGCGAGACGCACGAAGTTCGCCAGCAGTGCGAGCCCCGACTCACCCGACTTCTCGGGGTGGAACTGAGTGGCGAAGACGTTGCCCTGGCGGAACGCGGCATTGACGATGCCGGCGTAGTCGCACGTGGCGGCGACCACCGTGGGGTCGGAGGGAACCCCGTGGAGCGAGTGAACGAAGTACATCCATGGCGCATCGCCGAGTCCGGCGAGCATGGGGTCGTCGCGGTGCGACTCGGTCGCGGTCAGCTGGTTCCACTGCATCTGCGGGCGCGGCAGTTGGTCGCTCAACCAACGGATCGTGCCGCTGATGATCGCGAGGCCGCGTGCGTGCGGATCCTCGTCGCTGCCGTCGAACAGCATCTGCATGCCCACACAGATGCCGAGAAACGGCCTGCCCGAGGACACGGCTCGGTGCACTTCGGCCTCGAGCCCTGCGGCACGCAGCGCATCCATGCATGCGCCGAACGCTCCCACGCCGGGCAGCACCACGGCGTCGGCAGCGGCGACCACGTCGTGGTCGGCGGTCAGCACCGCGTCGGCTCCACAGTGCTCGAGTGCCTTCTGTGCCGAGCGGAGGTTGCCGATGCCGTAGTCGAGCACCGCGATGCGCGGCCGGTGTTCAGGTGCGGTCACAGCACGCCCTTCGTGCTCGGCAGCGAGGCCCCCTCCACCCGCACGGCGTCGCGCAAGCAGCGGCCGAGACCTTTGAACGTCGCCTCGATGATGTGGTGCACGTTGCGACCGCGCACGAGCGACACGTGCAGCGTGATGCCCGCCGCAGTGGCGAACGACGAGACGGCGTGCTCGGCCAGCTGCGGGTCGAATGGCGGATTGCCGAGTGGCAGGCACTCGGGCATCTCCACCTCCCACACCACGAACGGCCGGCCAGAGAGATCGAGCGCGACGTCGACGAGTGCTTCGTCGAGCGGATACCGACCACTCGCGAAGCGACGAACGCCCACTTTGTCGCCCACGGCCTCGCGGAACGCCTCGCCGAGCACGATCGCGACATCCTCCACCGTGTGGTGCGAGTCGATGTGCAGATCTCCCGTGGCATCGATGCGCAGATCGAACCCGCCGTGCTTGCCGACTTGCTCGAGCATGTGGTCGTAGAACGGGATGCCGGTCGACACGTGCGCCTCGCCCGTGCCGTCGAGGTCGAGGTGCAACTCGATCGACGTCTCCTTGGTCACCCGCGTCCGGCTGGCGGTTCTGGAACCTGAGCTCACGAGAGGACCTCCTGGAGGGCGGTGATGAATGCGTCGTTCTCACCGGGTGTGCCGACGGTGACTCGCAGACAATCGTCGAGACGCGGCCAACTGCTGCAATCGCGGATCAGGACGCTGCGATCGAGCAGCCCCTGCCACACGTGGCGACCCGGCATCGAGCGCGGACGGAACAGCACGAAGTTGGCGCCGCTCGGGAAGTGGTCGACATCCAACGCGTCGAACGCCCGCCGGATGCGCTCGCGTTCGCCCACGACCATCTGCACCCGCTCGTTCATCTCACCCGCGAAGCGCAGTGCGAGTCGGCCGGCGATCTGCTTCGCAGTGTCGAGGTGGTAGGGCAGCACGACCTTGTCGAGTTCGGCCACCAACCACCGCGGTCCGACGAGGTACCCGAGCCGAGCACCGGCCATCGACCAGGTCTTGGAGAACGTGCGGGTGACGACGAGCGGGATCTCCTCATCGAGCAGATCGAGCGCGCTCCAGTCGGCGAACTGGCCGTAGGCCTCATCGACCACCAGCATTCCCGGCTCCGGCAGTGCGGACACCGCGGCGAGCACGGCGCGCACGTTGTCTGCCGGCTCCACGAGACCCGTCGGGTTGTTCGGCGAGCAGAGGAACGTGACGGTCGGCCGATCGCGGACGATGGCTTCGATCGCACCCTCGAGGTCGAGGGTGAAGTCGGCCGCACGCTCGTTCTCCGACACCGTGGCACCGGTGAGCCGGGCGATGTGCCCGTGCAGCTGATACGTGGGTTCGAAGGTGACGACGGTGCGTCCCGGACCGGCGAAGGCGAGCAGCAGCGTCTGCAACACCTCGTTCGAGCCGTTCGCTGCGAACACCTGCTCGGGCGACACATCGTGCAGTGCAGCGATCTCTGTCCGCAGCGCGGTGGCGGCACGGTCGGGATAGCGATGCCACTCCACACGGGACAGCTCGGCGGCGAAGGCGTCACGCCATGCCATCGGAGGCTCCACCGGCGACTCGTTGGTGTTCAGCCGGACCCGGACGTCGACCTGCGGCGAGTGGTACCCCTCGAGGGCACTGAGGTCGTCTCGGACGGGCACGCGGGTCACGAGACCCAACGCTACCGATCCGGCCTCGTCACGCCCGGGGCGATTGCAGTGCGTCCTCGTGTGCGCAACCCGTCACCGCGCGCCAGACTCGGCAGATGAGCGCATCCACCGGGACAACCGCCGCCGAACTCTCGGTCGCCGCCGATCACGTCGACCGCTACCGCGAACGTGTGGCGGGTCTCGTCCCGCCGCTGCTCGGCGGCAACTACGACGATGCCGTCTCGGCGATGTACGAAGCCGAGCGGGCACTCCGCAGTGCCAGCCGTGCGCTCGAGCGAGCCGTGCGGGCGTTGAAGTAGCACCACTCCGAGCGGTCGAACAAGAGCGGCAGGCGTTCGCGCGGGTCGCGCGTTTCGCGCAGAGGGTGAAAACGAAGCAACGGCCCCCGAAGGGGCCGTTGCTGTGCGAAGTCAGACGGCGGATTCCGACTTCGCCCACAATCCAGGTGGCGGGAACCTGGTTGGTGAAGACATCTTACGACGAGAACGACGAGAACGCAAGACGCGGCCGGGCAAACGCGGAGCGTACCAGGCCGCCACCGTACGTGGCCGCAATCATCAAGGGTTCGTCAAGCCCGGGAGCAGCGGGATCAAGTTTTCGTCGTGTTGGCAGCTGTGCGTCGCCGGGGCAGCAACGACGACGGGCACAGGTCTTCGAGCACGCACTCGCCGCATCGAGGCTTCTTCGCATCGCACACACGCCGACCGTGGAGGATCGTGCGGAGGCTGAACGGCCCCCAGTCGGCCGGCGGCAGGAACGAGCCCAGCTCGTGCTCCACCTTCACCGGGTCGTCGTGCTGGGTGAGGCCGAGTCGGCGGCTCAATCGACCGACGTGGGTGTCGACGGGCAGTCCGGGCAGACCGAACACCACGCTGCGCACCACGTTGCCGGTCTTGCGACCGACACCCGGGAGCGTGACGAGATCGTCGAGGTCGGTGGGTACCTCGCCGTCGTATCGCTCGAGCAGCGCGTGGGCCATGCCGATCAGGTTCTTCGCCTTGGTCTGGTAGAAACCGGTCGAGCGGATGATCTCTTCCAGCTCCGCCGGGTGTGCCCCCGCCAACGTCCGCGGATCTGGGTAACGGGCGAACAGCGCCGGCGTCACCATGTTCACACGAGCATCCGTGCACTGTGCAGACAGGATCGTTGCCGCGAGGAGCTCGAAGGCGTTCGAATGGTCGAGTTCGCATCTCCCCTCGGGGTACTCGATCGCCAGGCGATCCGCGACGGCGAGCGTGCGTCCCTTCGGTGTCCTCGGCTTTGCCACGACGCTGAGGCTACGGGATGACCCTGCGGGATAGCCTCGATCGAATGTTGCGGTTCGAGGTGCGTCAGGTGATCGACGACGCCGAACGCACTGCCGTCATCGGTCTCGTCACCCGGGTCCAGAAGACCTCAGGGCATCGACCGCTGTCGGATCAGGCGTGGCTCGAGCTGGTGCACGGAGGCCCCACCTGGCACGCAGTCGTGCTGTGCCTCGGCCCAGACGATGAACTTCTGGGCGCGTGCCTGATCGGTCGCGCGACAGACCTGGGCCCTGGAGCTGGTGGTCGGCCATGACCGCGCCGCCGACCCTGCGCTCGCACGCGGCGCCCTCACTGCGGCTCGTCACGAGATCGCTGCCGCAGGTGGCGGCGAGGTGCGGTGGTGGGTCTTCGATGCGCGCGACGATGCCGCCGACCTCGCTGCCTCGATCGGGCTGCATCCCGGCCGGGCGCTCCTACAGATGCATGTGGCGCTCCCACTCGCCCTCCAGACGCACGCCGACGATGAGCGTTCCATGGTGATCACCCGTCCGTTCGAGGTCGGTCGCGACGAAGACGCTTGGTTGGAGGTCAACAATGCCGCGTTCGCCTGGCATCCTGAACAGGGCAATTGGGATCTCGCCACGCTTCAACTGCGCGAGCGCGAGGACTGGTTCGACCCCGCGGGGTTCCTGCTCCACGAACGCGACGACCGACTGGCAGCGTTCTGCTGGACCAAACTGCACCATGACGCCGACCCGGTGGAGGGAGAGATCTACGTGATCGCCGTGCACCCGGACTTCCATGGACTCGGTCTCGGTCGCTCGCTCACCATCGCGGGCCTCGACAGCATCGTCTCGCGTGGCGTCACCGACGGCATGCTCTTCGTCGACGAGGACAACTCCACCGCGATCAGGTTGTACGAGTCACTCGGCTTCCACGTCCGCCGCACCGACCGCGCCTACACCGGCGAGATCCCTGCCGAGGAGCATCCATGACCACCGACGACTTGCCCACCTGGAGCGCTGCCGATGTCCACGAGTCGTTCACGGCGCGCTCGTTCACCGATGCGATGGAGCGCATGGCGAGCGACGTCGACCGACTCGTGGCTCTGTTCGACGAGCACGGCATCCGCGCGGTCGAGGGCCGCACTCCCACGGTGGCCGATGCCGAGGCCACCGCCGCCGCCATCGACGCATACAACGCAACGGCGCGCCAGGTGGCCGAGCTGCGCGCCTACACCTATGCGACGGTGTCGACGAACACCCGCCACGACCATGCCCAGGCGTTGATGTCCGAGATCGAGGCGCGTGACGCGAAGGTCGCGCCCGTGCTGTCTCGTCTCGCCGACTGGGTGGCGTCGCTCGGCGCCGAGGAGCTCGCAGCGCTGCACACGACCGTGGCGGACCACGTCGGCCCGCTGCAGCGACTCGCCGCCCGCGCCGAGCACCAGATGAGCGAGACCGAAGAACACCTCTACGCCGAGCTCGCGACAACCGGGTCGTCGGCCTGGTCGCGGTTGCAGCGCGAGGTCACCTCACAGCTCGCCACGGAGGTCGCGCTGCCCGACGGTCCGTCGACGATGGCGATCACTGCGGTGCGCGGCCTTGCCTCGCACGCCGACCCGGCGGTGCGCCAGGCTGGATACGAGGCGGAGCTCGAGGCATGGCCGCGAGTTGCGACGGTGTGCGCTGCAGCGATGAATGCGATCAAGGGTGAGGCCAACACCGTCAACCGACGCCGCCGGTGGACCTCGCCACTCGATGCCTCGCTGTTCGCGAACAGCGTGTCGCGCCCGACCTACGACGCGATGAACGCCGCGATCTCGGCCTCGCTCCCCCGCTTGCGCGGATGGATGCGCACCAAGGCACGACTGCACGGCCACGACGGTGCGCTGCCCTGGCGTGACCTGTTCGCCCCGCTGCCCGTGGCACCCGGGGGGATCAGCTGGCAAGATGGCCTCCGCCTCGTGCGGGACGCCTTCTCGAGCTACAGCGGTCCGCTCGCGGCGTTGGTCGACCGGGCGATCGACGAGCGATGGATCGATGCCGAGCCGCGCGACGGCAAGGTGGGCGGTGCGTTCTGCATGTCGTTCGTCGACGACCGATCGCTCGTGCTGCTCAATTGGAGCGGCTCGGTCGACTCGGCACAGACCACCGCTCACGAGCTCGGCCACGCCTACCACAACACCCAGCTCGCCCACCGCACGCCGCTGCAGCGTCGCTTGCCGATGGCGCTCGCCGAGACTGCCAGCATCTTCTGCGAGACCCTGGTGGTGGAGGCCGGCCTCGGTCACCTGCAGGACGGCGACCGGCTCGCCCTGCTCGACGTCGACCTCCAGGGCTCGGCCCAGGTGGTGGTCGACATCCGCTCGCGGGTTCTGTTCGAGACCGAGGTGTTCGCCCGCCGGCAGCGCCGCACGCTGGGCGCGAGCGAGTTGCACGAGATCATGCGTGAGGCACAGGCTGACGCGTACGGCGACGGCCTCGACCAATCGACCGCACATCCCTACATGTGGATCCTGAAGCCGCACTACTACGGGTCGCACTTCTACAACTGGCCGTACACCTACGGTCTGCTGTTCGGCCTCGGACTGTTCGCCCGCTACGAGGACGACCCGGAACGTTTCCAGGCCGGCTACGACAACCTGCTGTCGCGCGCCGGGATGGACTCGGCCGAGCAGCTGGGCGAGGCGTTCGGCCTCGACGTCACCGATGAAGGGTTCTGGACGGCGAGCCTCGACGTGATCGGTGACCGCATCACCCAGTACGACGAGCTCGCCGCGAAGCTCGGCCTGCTGTCATGAGCACCCGCTACGACCTGGATCGCGAGCAGCTCGCCGAACAGCTCACGGGGGAACCTCGCTACCGGCTCGACCAGGTGTGGGAGGGCCTCTACACGCAGCTCGCGTCGCCCGAGGAGCTGACATCGCTGCCGAAAGCGCTGCGAGCTCGGCTCGACGAACAGCTGCCGCTCGCCCTGCACCAGGAGGTCCGCCGGATGAGCGACGGTGGTGACACCGTCAAGTACCTCTGGCGCCTCGATGACGGCAACCACATCGAGACCGTGCTGATGCTCTACCCCGACCGCGTCACGGTGTGTGTGAGCAGCCAGGCGGGCTGTGCGATGGACTGCGGATTCTGCGCCACGGGCCAAGCCGGTTTCAAGCGGCACCTCACCGCCGGCGAGATCGTCGAGCAGGTGGCCCGCGCCGCACGCGAGGCCAAAGACATGGGACGCCGGCTCGCGAACGTCGTGTTCATGGGCATGGGCGAACCGCTCGCCAACGAAGCCGCCGTGTGGGCTGCGATCGAACGCATCCACGGCGACATCGGCCTGTCGGCACGTCATCTGACCGTCAGCACGATCGGCATCGTGCCCGGCATCCGAAGCCTGGCGGCGCGACCGCTGCCGGTCAACCTCGCCGTCTCCCTCCATGCGGCCAACGACGCGCTGCGCGACACGCTCGTGCCGATGAACAAGCGCTACCCACTCGAGCAGCTGATGGCTGCATGCGCCGACTACCTGGCGGTGAAGGGGCGGCGGATCAGCTTCGAGTGGGCGCTGATCGACGGCGTGAACGATCGCGACAGCGATGCGTTCGAACTGGCTGCGCTGTGCAAGCGGTTCAGTCTCGCCGCCCACGTGAACCTGATCCCGCTGAACCCCACGCCGGGCTGGCCCACCATCGGCACCGGCCCCAAGCGAGTCCAGCAGTTCCGCGACCTGCTGGAGTCACGCGGGGTGAACGCCACCGTGCGACGCAACCGCGGCACCGACATCGATGCGGCGTGCGGTCAACTCGCAGCGGGTCAACCGGTCGAGATCAGGACTCCTCGAGGTACTTCGGGTTCGCGACGCTGAGCTTGTCGCGCACGCTGGCCCACACCAGCTCGCGCACGTGTGGCAGCAGATCGTCGAACTCACCGCTGCGGATGCGCGCCGCCAGCTCGAAGTCGTCGGCACAGCCGAGCTCGTCGAGCCGTGCCTGGTGTGCCGCGGCGTGCATCGCACCCGAGGCCAACTCGCGCTCGACCATCGCCAGCACGTTCACGGCGACACGGGCGTGGAACTGCAGACGTCCGGTGGTGCCGGGCATCACG
Source organism: uncultured Acidimicrobiaceae bacterium (assembly GCA_963791635.1). GTDB lineage: Bacteria > Actinomycetota > Acidimicrobiia > Acidimicrobiales > Ilumatobacteraceae > VFMC01. Next base: position 518,558 of record CAWBTC010000005.1, on the reverse strand, counting down.
TCGCGCTCGAGCCACTCGCGGACCGACTCGATGAGCTGCTCGCTCGTGGGCACGTCGTGCGGGATCACCAGCGCCCCTCAAGGGCCAGGAACAGATCGTGCTCGTTCTCGCACACCCGACGTCCGATCGCCGCCAGCTCGTGGCTGCGGGAGAACCCCGACAGGTGCGCGTTGCACTGCAGGATGCACATGATCCCCCACTTCAACGTGCCGAGCACCTCCCACCAGCGGGCCGCGTCGGGATCCACACGAGCACCGCCGGCGGCTTCGTATGCCGCGAACAGCTCGGCGTAGTCGCCGACGCCGGCCACCGGCTTCGACGACCCGAACCGCCATGCCTTCACGCACAACCAGCCGAGATCTTCCATCGGGTCACCGAGGTGGGCGAGCTCCCAGTCGAGCACCGCACGCAGACCCTCGGGACCGACGATCACGTTGCCGAGGCGGAAGTCGCCGTGCACGATCGCCTGTCGCGGCGAGGCGGGCCGGTGCTGCTCGAGCCAGCGGAATGCGAGCTCGAACGTGGGGTGCGGCTGGCCGAGCGAGTCGAGCATGTCGCGGTACGGACGCGATCTGGTCCTGCTCGACAAGGCCTGGTGCGGTGTCGACGTCGATCGCGTGGAGTTGGGCCAGCGCAGCGCCGAGCTGCCCCGCCAGCGCGCCGCGCGCAACGGCGTACTCGTCGTCACGAAGGATCTTGCGGGCGATCGTCTCGCCCTCCACGGCGCTCATCACCATGAACGACGCTCCGAGCGGCGAGTCGTCGCCACGACCGGATGCGATCACCTGTGCCACCGGCATCCCGGCCGCGCCGGCTGCACGCAGCACCGAAGCCTCGACGCCCATGTCCCGACCATCGCCACTGCGTTGTCGCTGGAGGATCAATGGACGACCATCGGCCACGAACCGCCACGTCTCGCGCGAGGCACCGCCCGACAGACGCACGAGATCGGTGACCGAGGATGCGCCCATCGCCGTGGCGATCTCGTCCGCGAGCCGCGTGGTCATCGCCGTCGACTCAGCAGTGATTGCGAACGGTGGCGTACGGGTTCACCGCAGCGCCGCCACCCGGGTGGATCTCGAAGTGGAGGTGCGGGGTGGAGAACTTGGCGTTGCCGGTGTCGCCGACGTAGCCGATCACCGTTCCAGCCGTGACGCTGCCCAACGTGGCCCAGCTGTCGAGGTGTGCGTAGTAGTACTTGATGCCGTCGGAGCCGGCCAGCTGAACGGTGTTGCCGCCGAGGGTGTTGACCTTCGACTGCGCGAAACCGTCGACCACCGCCACGACGGGCAGGCCGCGGTTGGCGATCATGTCGACGCCCTGGTGTGAACGGCCACCGCTGCGAGGTGCACCCCAGGTGTCACCGAAACCTGTCGGCCCTTGCACCGGGCACACCCACCCCGGACCCGCGAGATCTCCAGCAGCACCGCCGGGCCGCGCGCCGGCGCCGGTGTTGCCCGTGAGACCACCACCGGTCCCCCCGGTGGATTTGTTCGGCGGACCCGAATCGTCGATGTCGCCGTCGCCGCCACCGGGCGTCGTGTCGTCCGGTGTGTTCGCGCCGAGCTGGCTCTGCGACCCGACTGAGTCCTGGGCGGCGGCCGCGGCTCGCAGCTCGTCGGCGTCGGCGTCCTCCTGACGTCGACGCTCGGACTCCTCGACCGCGAGTGCCCGCTTCACGGCCTCGTCCTCGAGCCGATCGGCCTCCACGTCCTTCAGCCGCTCCACCTCGGCGACCGCCTCTTCGCGTCGACGATCGAGCTCGTCACGAGCCGCTTCACCGGCTGCCTCTGCCTGCTCCAGCTCGGCCTTCTTGTCATCCAGTTCGGAGTTGAGTGCGTCGAACTCGTCGAAGTCCTCGGCCGACGTCTCGTTCACGACGTCGATCAGCACCGCCACCTGCGCCTGCTCGCCCGCAGTACGGAAGCCCGTGAGCAGAGGCAGGGAATCGGTACCGCTGCGGGTGAAGCGGTTGATCGCCACCTTTTCCACCACCGCGCGGAGTGCATCGATCTGGGCCTGCAGCACGTCGATGTCGCTTTCGAGGGCTTGCTGCGAGAGCTCGAGCTGGTCGAGGTCGCTCTCGGCTTCGAACAGGGCGTCGGCAGCCGCGTTGGCGCGCTCACGAGCGTCGGCGATCTCGATGGCTGCCTGCTGCGCAGGGTCGGCAGGGTCGGCAGGGTCGTCGGTGGCGCCGGCTCGTACGGACGTCGATGGAACTGCCGGAACCAGCAGCGCCATCCCCGCCAGGATCGCCCAGAGTGCACGCATGTGCACGGAACGCTACCTGCGTCCCCCGGCTCACCACGGTCACCCCGCATTTGAGCGCATTTCTTGACGAAGTCCAGACACTTCAGGCCGTAGGGTCGGACGCCGTGACCGGTCGCCCCCACTCCGCTCCCGCGCCGCAGCCCGCGCCGCAGCCCCTGCCGCAGCCAGTGCCGCAGCCAGTTGTTGATCTGCGTGGGATCTCCTTCGTGCGCGACGGGCGGGTGATCCTCGCACCGCTCGACTGGCGCGTGGAAGCCGACCAACGCTGGTTGGTGCTCGGCGCCAACGGCTCGGGCAAGACCACGTTGGTGCGGATCGCAGCGATGTACGAACACCCGTCGTCCGGCGACGCGACCGTGTTGGGCGAACGTCTTGGTCGCACCGACGTCCGAGTCCTCCGCCGTCGCATCGGGTACTCGTCGGCAGCGATCGCCGCCCAGATCCGCCCCGAGCTCACCGCCGTCGATGTGGTGATGACCGCCAAGTTCGCCGCGCTCGAACCCTGGTGGCACCGCTACGACGACGCCGACCGGACACGGGCGATCGACTGCCTCGGGCGGATGAGCGTGGCCAGGTTCGCTGACCGATCACTCGGCACACTGTCATCCGGCGAGCAACAGCGGGTGCTGTTGGCCCGAACCCTCATGACCGATCCCGGCCTGCTGTTGCTCGACGAGCCGGGCTCCCGGCTCGATCTCGGTGGACGAGAGCAACTCGTGGCCGCGCTCGCCGAGCTGACCACCGATCCCGAGGCCGCACCACTGGTGCTGGTGACTCATCATCTCGACGAAGTGCCCGACGGCATGACCCACGTGATGATGCTGCGCACCGGAGAGGTCGTGGCCAGCGGGCCGATCGAAGCCACCCTCACCGCCGAGGCGCTCAGCGACTGCTTCGAGATGTCGCTTCAGCTGGAACGCAGGCTCGACCGCAGATGGTCGGCCTGGGCCGCCCGCTGATCAAGCCTGCACCTCGCCGGCCGTCAACTCGAGCAGCCGCTCGCGGCCGGCGACGATCTGTTCGGCCAGCACCTTCTCCATCACACCGCCGGTCCACAGTGCACCGCCGTAGTGGAGACGCATCTCCAATCGACTGCCAGCGGCGTGATCTGCCACGGTCACATCGAGCACCCAGGGCGAATGGCTTCGCCCGTCATGCTCCACCCGTTCGAAGCGAACATGCGTCGTGGGTGCGTCGTGCACGGTACGCACCATCCGCAGGCGCTTCGACCTGGCGAACGGCCCGAGTCGGGCACGCAGCTCGACCTCCCACGCCGGACGACCATCGTCGTCGGCTGCCACCGTCTCGACACGATGTGCGAGCGGCATCCAACGGGGGTATCCGGTGAGCTCATCGACCAGGCCGAACAAGCGAGCCGGCGCGCAGGGCGCATCCAGGTGAGCAGCGACATCCACCTCGTCAGTATCGTCGATGAGGTCGGGACTCAGGCGCCGTCGGCGGTGATGCCACTGAACGCACGCGACAGCAGCCGACCTTTGGCCTTGAGCAAGCCCGACAGGTCATCGTGTTCGTCGAAGCGCGGCTCCCACGGCAGGACCTCGACCTCGACTGCGGCCTCGACCTCGACCTCGACCTCGACCTCGACCTCGACCTCGACCTCGACCTCGAGTCGCAACCGCGACAGCAGCAGCGACCTCAACCGCGACCTCGGCCGCGACCTCGGCCGTGACTTCGACGTCGCGCGGCAGCTGGACCACCTCACGCACCGCACCATCGATCGAGCGTGCACCGATGTCCTCGAGGCTCAGTTGCATCGCCGCCCTGCGCAGGAGCTCCCTCGTCTTGTCGGAGCGCGCTCGCCGCTGATGCGGTCGCACGATCTCGTCGGTGAGGTCGTTCATGCTCGCCGCGTTGAACAGGCGCGGCACAGGCTCACGGCGATCGTCGAGCATCCAGCCGAGCGGCACCACCATCGCATTCGCGTGGCGTCGGCACAGCCCACCCGAACGCGAACCTTGTGCTGCATCGAACGCATCGAGCCACACGACGAGGGCCTCGGCGTCGAAGCCGTACGCGACCTCGGCAGGCGCCGAGCACCCGGGGCGTTCGCAGAGCCGTCGCATCATCGGAAACGGTACTCCACCCCCATTCACCTGGGGTGGGATGCCCGAGGGCGGCCACCCCGGATCGTCCGCCGATCAGCCGGCCGTGCGGAACTGGTTGCGGCCTTCGCGCTTGGCTCGGTAGAGCGCGTCATCGGCCGCACCGACGAGCGCCTCCGGCGTCCGGGCCGTGAGCGGATACTCAGCGATGCCGATCGACGTCGTCTGCAGGTGGTCAGGTGGGAGCGCCGGCGCGCACGCCGCGATGCAGGTCGCGAGCAACCGTTCGGCGAGCGAGGTCGCACCATGGGTGTCGCATGACGGGCAGATCACGAGGAACTCCTCGCCACCCCAGCGGATCACGGTGTCGTGACCGCGCACCGACGAGCGCAGGAGCTCGGCGAAGGCCGACAACACGGCGTCGCCGACGTCGTGACCATGACGATCGTTCACCTGTTTGAAGTGGTCGAGGTCGCACAGCAGCACCGACATCGGTTTCCCGCTCGCATCCGACATCTGGCGCGCCTGGGTGAGCGCTTTGCTGGCCCGACGCCGGTTGCCCACACCGGTGAGCTGATCGGTGTCTGCCTCGGCCGCGAGACGGATGTTCTGCTCGATCCGCTCCAATCCGATGGCCAGCGCATTCACGAGCTCGTCGAGGCGTTGGAGCTGGTCGGCCGCCGGGTGTTCGATGTAGCCGATGTCGAGCGCGATCGCCAGCTGGTCGTCGACGACGAAGCGGCGCTCGATCTCGTGCGCACCGGGTCGACCGGCCTCGGCCTGGAGGGTGCCGGCGAACCGGCTTGCCGTGGCCGAGATCGCCGCACCGGTCACGGCCGGCAGGCTTGCAAACGCACTCGTGATCTCCTGCAGCTCGGCCAGGTTCCAGTGCTCGTCGAGGCCGGCGACGACGCGCAGCGCCTTGGCTGCGGCAGCACGACGGCGCAGTTGCTCGCTCTCGACCACCCGGGCCAGCCCCGTGGCGATCTGAGCTGCAACCTCGTCGACAAAGCCTGCGGCGCACAACGCCGCCGGCACGTCCTGGGCGTGAAGCGTGCCTCGGGCCACATGAGCGACCGCGAACAACGCGGTGTTCGGCTGACCCGCCAAGGTGTCGTGCTTGAGCGCCAGCTCCGGGTCGAGTCCGACCGCAGCGCCGATGCTCGGCAGCCCCTCGGGATCGATGCCGATCAGGCACGCCTCGATCGGGGCGTGCTGGGTGAGCACGTCGACCACGGCCTGGGCGTACGATGACAGATCGAGATCGGCCGCCACGAGGTTCGACAACTCGAGCTTCACCGAGGTGGTGAGGAAGCCGACGAGGAACTCGTTGTGGTCGCCGGCACGCAGCTGTTCGACCGCGCTGGCCTGCATCTTGTTCAGCGAATCGAGGACGCTCATCGCTCACCCGTGAGGTCGCTCGTGACCGCCGTCAGCTCGTTCTCGATCTCGCCCGTGATCGCTGACGGCCGGGCGTCGGCGAGCCCGACGAGCTGGAGCGCCTCGATCGTGGTCAGCGAGCGCTCCGGCGAGGAGGCGCCCAGTGCGGCCGCGAACGCGTGCGCGGCGACGAGCACGCGGTCGAGTGGCGTCGTCAACGCCGCCGGACGTGCATGGTGCTGGGTGACCGCGGCGACGATGCGATCGGGCAAGTTCCACTTGGCGAGCAGCCGACCGCCGAGTTCGGCATGGTCGACCTCCGGGCTCGACGTCCCAGCGGCGGCACCGAGCAACCAACCGACCTCGTGCAGCAGGCCGGCCGTGTATGCCTCATCGGCCGACTCCCCACATCGCCGGGCCAGCACCGCAGCGGCGCATGCGGTCGTGAGTGAGTGCAGCCACAACCAGTCGGGGTAGTCCGGTGCCTCGGTATCGAACACGAGGTCGGCCACCCGGCTGGCAGCAAGGGAGTTCACCAACGACATGCCGAGCATCACCGACGCCTGGCGGACACCGCCGATGCGCCGTGAGTAGCCGAGGTGAGCGGAGTTGGCTGCGCGAAGCACGGCCGCAGCGAGGGCCGGGTCGGCGAGGATCGTTCGCGTGAGATCGGCGGATCCCTCACCGGGCTTCTGGAGCACCTCGAGCACGACCCGTGCTGCGGCTGGGTGGACGAGGAGTCGTTGCTGCTCGAGCGGCGGGACGTGCCTCGATGCGGGAGTCGATGCGGAGATGGTCGAGGGTCGTGCAAATGCCATGGTGCGTCGGTGCCTGCTGTCGGAGTGGTCGGGGCCCACGTCGGTGTTCTATGGACCGTTCGGATCGTCGCGCTTCGCGCCCGGAACCCCGGGCAACCACCCATGCGTGAAGACGAACCTCACCGGTCGAGTACGTGCTGGGTTTCGAATCCTCTTGGGGACACTCGCACTCTTCGCGGAACTCCGTCATCGCGGGAGCGGGTTCGGGCCGGTCGCCGTCACGAGCCGCTGGGGCACCCAGTCGTCGATGTGATGGAACCCGTCGTCGAACGGTCCGGCGTAGAGCTCGACGGATGCCCGCAGCGACATTCGATAGAACTTCACGTGGGTGAAGTCCTCGAACAAGATGTAGACGGGGTCGGGTGTGCTGTTCGGGCCCTGGAATTGCTGTCCCGTCAGGACGGGCTTGTGGGCTTCGACGAATGCGTCGAAGGTGTTGCCGACGACGACGCCGAGGTGCTCCAACCCCATCTTGTAGACGCGTTGGTGTATGGGCGGGATGAGCTCGATGAGCGGGACATGCTTGCCGTCGAGGACCTCGAGCGGCTCGGCGGGAACGACCAAGGAGATCGGGCGGCCGTTCCAGACGTTTTCGCGATTGGCGACCGCGTGGCGTTCGATGAGCCCCCGCACATGCACGTACTGGTCCCACTCCGGGACCCGGTATGCGAGGTGGCTGAGTCCATATGGGGTGATGTCGATGCCGCGTGTGGCCAACCGATCTTGCTGCTGCGCAACGAATGCCCGGTAGTCCCCGATGATGTCCTCGATCGGATCTGCCATCAGTGGCCCCCTTCCAACGTGCTACAGGTGGGTGAAACTCTTTCGTCCGACGATCACGGTCAACGATGAACAGCCCCAGGTCTTGATCGAGCAGACGTCGGCCGTCGCTCCGGAACGACTCGGCGACTTCGTTGGACGCGTGGCATACGAGGAGCTTGCAGCGCTCAATGATGGACTGCGACTCGTCCTCGAACTCGACAACGACGGGTGGGCGTGAAGGGACTCGAACCCCCGACTCCTGCCGTGTGAAGGCAGTGCTCTAACCAACTGAGCTACACGCCCGAGCAGGGCGAACCCCGATCAAGGAGTGGAGGCTACCGCGGACCGCCGCGATCCACCAACGTCGCAGCATCCGCACGCAACGTCACTCCAGCAGGGCGCAGGCCGTGCCGAACATCATCGGCACCGAGAGCGCGATCCGCTCCCATTCGGGGTCGTGGCGCTTGCCCGTGCGGTGGAGCATCACGTTCAGCCCGCTGATCACGCCGAACCGGTAGCCGGCGAGCGCTCGGTAGAAGGCCACGTCGTCGAGCGTGACGGGACGCCCGACCGCCGCGGCGTACCACGCCACCAGTCGCTCGAACGGTGGCACGCGCTCGAGACCGGAGTGGTCGTACCAACTGGCGGCGTCATTCATGAACAGCAGCCAACCCAGGTCGAGCAGCTGGGCTCCGATACCGCTGATCTCCCAGTCGAGCAGCGCCACGACGGACGCACCGTCGAACAGCACGTTGTTCGTCTGGAAGTCGCCGTGGAACACGCCCACGTCGGCAGAGCTGGGCAGCCGGCGCAGCAGCAGTTCGCGCGTGCGCTCCCCCATCGCGATCCACTCGGGCTCGGCTGCCTTCTGCAGGATCGGTTGCCAGAAGCCGATCTCGGTCTCCAGTTCCTTCGCCGGCTCCCAGTCGGCGAGCACCTGCGCATGGGGTACCAGATCGACCAGCGCGAGCGCCTCCACCGCTGCGCGCAGCACATCCGCACACGCGATGCCGTCGAACACCGAGGCCGGTTCGCGAACCGCGTACGTCTCACCCTCCAGGAACCGCACCATGAAGTACGGCACCTCGAACCACTGCTCGTCGGCATCCCACCAGATCACCTCCGCCACGGGAACGCCCGAGGCCTCGAGGGCTCGCAACAGCGGCACCTGACGCAGGACGTCGGTGTTGCCGGCTCGGCGGACACCCTTGGGCGGCATCCGCATCACCAGCCGGTCGATGACACCCGCGCCGTCGCTGACCGTGAACCCGAACGACAGACCCGCATGGCCCGGCATCGGGCGAAGACCGGAGATCGTGGTGCCCTCGCGGTAGTGCGCGGCGGCCCAGTGGTCGAGCTGTGCCTGGAGGACGTCGTGGTCCACTCCTGCCATCAGCGGGCGGCGTCCTTGACCGACTCCGTGAGGTCACCACCAGGATCGAACACCAGGCACACGTACTCCTGGGTGTCCTTCCAATCGCCCTCTTGCGGATAGATCGTCGTGGCGAGCAGTTCGCTCTCGTCGAATCCGATCCCGACGTAGTCCTCGAACTCGGGACGACACTCGCCTTCGATCATCGCCTGGACCTCGTCGCGGCCCGGGTAGGGGTCGTCGCCGCCTCCGAGATCTCCCGTGGCGAACACTTCGGCTCCGTGCGCTTCATCGCAGTCGAAGGTCTTCAGCCGGGCCACCTCGTCGGCATCGGCGTCGGGGAGCTCCACGCAGTCGCCGACCTCGAGGTCGAACACATCCTTGGAGTTGGCGACCCCGAACGCGATCGCGATCCAGAAGATCACCCCGGCGATCACGCCGACGATGCCGAGGACCACACCCGCGATGGCCATGCCCCGCCCACCGACCGTGCCGGCCGAGCGCTTGATCTCCTTCAGTGCGAGCACGCCGAAGATGATCGCCAGGATCGCCGGCACGGCGATGAAGCACAGCACGAGACCGGAGATGCCGAGCACGAGCGCAGCGACTGCCTTCCCACTGCGTCGAGGTGCGGATGTGAAACCGGCGCCGAAGGTCGGGCCGCCGCCAGGCCCGCCGAAGCCGGGTACCGTCGGCGCTGACGACACCGTGAACGGAGTCGGCGGCGGCGCTGGCGGCGGGGGCGGCTGTTGGTTCGCCGGTTGTGGCGAGTACGGCTGTTGCGGCGGGGGCGGGGGCGGCGGGCTGTCGCTCATACCATGACCGTAGCGATCAGCGGACCGTCATGTCGGCACCCGCAGTACGCACGCTTCACCGCGACCCATCGGATCACGGAACTGCTCGGTCCCCGTGGGGCACACCTCGCCGAAGTTCATCACGGTCTGCACCTTCGCGTCGTACCCGTCGGTGCAGGCGACTTCGGTGAGCTGCGTCCCACCCGGATCGATCGTCACGCAGTCGCCCTGCACCAAGAAGTTGTCGGGCACCACCGGCGGCGGCTCATCTCCGAGCAGCGATCCGATCAGCACGACGGTGATGGCCAGCACGCCGATCACGGCGAAGAACTTCCACGGGAACCGTGCCAGGTCGCCGGTGGGTGTGAGCACCTGCGCGGGCATCCGCCGTTCGGCCAACGGCATCGATGCCCGCTCGCCGGCTGCGGAACCAGAGGGAGAACCGATCGTCTCGCGATCGGTGAAGGAGAGCTCGTGGTCGTACCGGTGTCGCCGGACCGGGTCGCCGAGCACGCTCCATGCCTCGTTGACCGTGGCCATCTGCGCCGACGATTCGTCACCATGTCGGTCGGGATGCGCATCGCGAGCTGAGCGCCGATATGCGGCACGGATCTCCTCGGTCGTCGCCTTCGGGTGCACGCCGAGGGTGGTGTAGTGCGTGGCCCGCCGGCGATCGTTCACGTACTGCCACCCGAGCGCCAGTACGTCCCGCCGTCGCGGGCCAACAGGTCGTGATCGACGAGGTAGCGCCTCAGCAGCGCCGTATCGGGGTGGCGCCTGCCGAGGATCAGGTTCACCATCGCCTCGGTGTACCGCGTCCCCGGCTCGAAGTCCTGGGCCAGCCAGTCGAGGACGATCAGCCGCTTGGTCTGGTGCACCGGAATCGACGTGAGCCGGCCGTCGACGACGAAGGCATCCATCACCTTTCGCTGTTCGGCGGGCAGGTCGGCGTGCTCGTCCGATCGCGGCCGTGCCAATGCCGCACGTGCCGCGGCCTGGAACGCTGCACCCAGGAGGTACAACGAGCCCTGGTCGTGGATCACCAGACCTGCCTCGGCCAGTCGGCCGGCGGCCCTCGCAGCACGTGTCGCGTCGAGACCGGTTGCCTCGACCACGTCGTCGAGCGTGCTGGCGCCGAGCTCGAGCGCCGCCGCCACACGACGTCGATCGTCGTCGGCGAGAAGTCCGACGATCGTTGCTGCATCGAGCTCACGGTTCATGACGGCCGGGTCCGGGTCAGTACTGCAGGTCGGGGAACACGCTGCCGAGCAGCTCGTCTCCCTGACCGAAGCGCTTCACGTTGGCGGCGATGCGTTCAGACAGCAGCGGCTTGGACATGCCCCAGGTGGACCCTGCGTGTGGGGTGATGATGCAGTTGGGCAGGCTCCAGAGCGGGTGCCCCTCGGGCAGTGGTTCGGGATCGGTGACATCGAGTGCGGCACCACCGATCTCCCCCGCGGTGAGTGCCCACACGAGATCGTCGGTCACGATGTGCTTACCGCGGGCGATGTTCACCACCCAGGCGTGCGGTTCCATCAGTTCGAACTCGTTGCGCGAGAGCATGAACTCCGTCTCCGGCGTGAGCGCAAGGGCGACGACGACGAGATCGGCGCCGACGAGTGCATCGATGTAACGGTCGGCTTCGACGACTTCGTCGACGCCGTCCATCTCCTGCACTCGGTTGCGGACCACGGTGATGCGGCACTCGAACGGGGCCAGCAGGCCGATGAGCGCTTCGGTGATGCCCCCGCCGCCGAGGATCGTGACGTTGGCGTGGAACAGGTTGGTGCCCTGTTCTGTGCCCCACGACGTGGCGCGGGCGTAGGTGCCGAGGCCACGCATCCCGGCCAGTGCCAAGGCGAGGGCCATCTCGGCGACCGGCTTGGCGTACACGCCCTTGCCACAGGTCCACTCACGCTCGTCGTCCACCAGGTGGAGGTAGTTCTCGATGCCAGCGAAGGGCAATTGGATCCAGCGCAGGTTGGGATGCTGCTCGATCACACGCTCGAGCATCAACGGCTCGTGGGCCGCCCCCCAGACGAGCGCCTCGGCCTGGTCGAGCGCTACGACGTGCCCGCCGCCGGCCGCGATCGCGTCAGCCATCCACGTGGGAGAACCTTCGGGGGCGAGTGCGACGCGGGGCGGAGTACTTGGAGGCATTGCCCGGCAAGGCTACCGCGACGCGCCCGCGAGGGGTGCGTGATCGAGGTGGGGCAGCACCAGATCGGCGAACCGGCGGCACTCCTCGACGTGCGGGTAACCCGACAGGATGAAGGCCTCGATGCCGAGTCCACGGTAGGCCTCGAGCTTGGCCAGCACCTGCTCGGGATCGCCGACGATCGCTGCACCACATCCACTGCGCGCACGGCCGATGCCGGTCCACAAGTTCGGTTCCACGAAACCGTCGAGAGCAGCCGCCTCGCGCAGCTCGGCCTGTCGCCGAACCCCGGCCGACCCGCTGTCGAGCGAACGAGCGCGAATCCGAGCACCCTCCGCGTCGTCGAGCGCGGCCACCAAGTGGGCGGCTGCTGCACGCGCCTCCTGCTCGGTCTCACGAACCACCACGTGCACGCGGTACCCGAAGCGGAGCGTGCGTCCGTGGCGGGCGGCGCGGGCACGCATGTCGTCGAGCACGGAACCCACGCGATGGAGCGTGTCCGGCCACATGAGGTACACGTCGGCCGCCTGCGCCGCCACGTCACGGGCATCGTCGGACAGCCCGCCGAAGTACAGCAGCGGGCTGCGACCCGACGTCGTGCGCACGCGGGGAGGATCGAGGTGCAGTTGCCCGAACTCGCCGTCGACGTCCACGCGCTCGCCGTCGAGCAGGGCGCGCAGCACGTGCATCGTCTCGAGCGTGCGCCGATACCGCGGGCCGCTGTCGAGCATCTCGCCAGGCAGCTCCGAGGAGATGATGTTCACTGTGAGACGTCCCTCGAGCATCTGGTCGAGGGTCGCCAACTGGCGCGCGAGCTGCGGAACCCACATCTCTCCGCAACGCACCGCGACGAGCAATCGGATGCGGTGGGTGAGCGCAGCCATCCCACCTGCGAACGCCACGCCGTCGATGCCGAGTGCGTACCCCGACGGCAACAGCACGTTGTCGAAGCCGCCCGCTTCCGCAACGAGCACGATCTCTCGGCAATGCGCCCAGCTGCTCGGCAGGGACGCGGCGGCGACACCGAGCTGCGTCGTGTCGTCATCGCACAGCGCCGAGAACCAGCTCACCTCACACGGACCCACGTGACGTGACGCTAGCTCCACCACTGGATCGCGTCGGCGCCGATCCACTACGGTCACGGTGCGTTCCCGGGCGGTCGAACTCTTGGTGCGTTTCGAAGGATTGTCGCGCGGACGACAGCACGCCGACGGTGCAGCGGGCATCGTTCGTACCAGACCAGTTCGGTCGCGAAAGGAACAACATGTCGAACTCTCCCTCCCATCGGCGCGCCACGCGAGGTGCCACCCTCTCTGCCCTTGCGGTCGCCACCCTCGCGGCGACCTCCCTGGTCACGGCGATCCAGGTCGGTGTGGCCAACGCTGCGCTTCCACCCGTCGGCCCTCCTGTGGTGGACATCGACCCCAACGCCGGCGCCAGCACTGCCGTCGTGACACCCCTGGCAACGTGCGCGATCCGCAGCGGCGTCAACGCCACCTACTGGTTCGGGTACACGAACGTCAGTTCCTTCAGCATCGTCGCTGCCGTCGGCGCCGACAACTCGATCATTCGTCCCGGAGTTGCGTCGGTCGATGCGGCCCAGCCAGACCAGTTCCGTCCTGGCACCACGGCGCGTTCGGTCGCCGTGAAGGTCGCCGCCACCGACAGCGTCACCTGGTCGATCACATCGGCCAGCAGCCCCGACCTCACACCGTCGGCGTTGTCGGCCACTGCGGGACCCGACACGCCAGCCTGCGCGAGCGGCACCCCGACGCGTTCGGCGAACATGCGTATCGCCGGCGCCACCATTCAGCAGCGATCCCTCACCCAGGGACGCAACAGCAGCGGTCAGCTGGTCGATGCGACGGTGTTGTTCGCCGTGTCCGGTGCTCGCACGGTGTGCTCGGAGGGCTTTGCCCTCCCACCGCTGACCCTCTGGGGTTTCAATGACGGCATCGGCGTGTCGCCGGCCCTTCAGGCCGGTCCCTATGCGCCCATGCCGGCCCAGCAGGTGGTCCGCACCGACACCTTCACCTACAGCGGGCGGTTCACGTTCACCGAGGACTTCCAACGCACATGGCTCCCGGTCCGTCGCGTCGCCGATCCGCAGGCGGTCACCACCCAGTTCCTCAGCGATGGGGCCACGATCGAGGCCCGCGGCCTCAGCCAGGTGGTCGCGACAGCTGACCTGACCGCGTACTGCCTCGCCGGTCGTGGGTCGCTGGTGTGGGGTTCCACCTCGTTCATCGGCGGAGAAGAAGGGAACTACCTGATCACCGCCACGAACCCAGCAACACAGGCCACCCGGACCGCACTGCAATGCATCGGCACCACCATCGGCTGCGACTTCCTCACGAACACAGTCGGCCCCGGCGGGACACGGGCAAACCGCTGACCGGGGGGCTCAGCCGCATCGCCGAGACGGCGCGGGAGCTCGCGTGAGAGCACGTCCTCACGCTCCGCGTCGTCCGGCGAAAGCACCCCATCGATCTGAGCACGCGCCCACAGCACCATCAGCTCCTCAGGCAGGACCTGCTGCTCGCTGGACATCCGCTGGGCTGCCTCGAGATGGGATGCCGCACGGTCGGTTTGGCCAACGCGCCAGTGGGCCATCGCCAGCAATCGATGGCAACTGATCGGAAGGAGGTGACCGGCGCCATAGTCGGCTGTCCTTGCGAGCAGCCTCTCGAGGGTCACCATTGCCGACGCGATGTCGTCGTCGAGGAGATGCACCTCGGCGAGGCCCAACGTCTGAAAGTCCGCGGTGTCGGTCGACCCTGCCTCGACGAGTCGGGCGACGCGAGGGCGGAGCCTGGCAGCGATGCCGCTCGCTCCCGCACGACGAGCCTCGGCACGGCCGAACATGATCGAACTCACGTCGACGTCGTCCTCGGCTCCGGCCGCTGCGAAGATCCGAATCGATTCCTTCAGTGACACGACGACGGTGTCGACGTTGCCGAGCTCGAGCTGAATCGATGCCTGGTTGCAGCGGGCCACCTCGCGAAGGAGCACATCACCGCTCCTGGCGAACTCTGCCGCAGCCTGGGCATACAGGTCGTGCGCCCGCGCCCAGTCGCCTCGGTTGTCGTAGCTCAGAGCGACGTCGATGCAGGATCGGGCGAGAAGCGTCGCGTCACCCGACCGGTGTGCCGCTCGCAGGAGCGCTTCGCCCGTCGGCACCCACGTTTCGAACTCCTTGCTGGAGCTGATCTCCTCCACGATCGACAACGCCCACCATTCGAGGTCGAACCACCGTCGCCGGCGGGCCACTCCAACTGCCTCGTTCGCTCGCTCGAGCGCCTCGGCTTCACGCCCTGCTCGCAACGCGAGAAAGCACGACTCGATCTCGACCGAGAGAGTTCCCTTGCCTGTTGCATCGCGACGCGCTCGTGCAAGATGGGCGATGGCCGCCTTCAGGCGCATCTCACGACGCGCCAGCCGGGCGCGGCGCACGAGCAGATCGACTCGGTCAGCGGGTCGATCAGCGAGGTGGACCGCCTGGGCGAACAAGCGATCGGCCGTGCTGCCCTGCCCTGCGGCGATGGCGGCCTCGGCGACGAACCCGGCCAGCATCCTCAGATCGTGCCGAGCTCGACCGAGACGAACGCCCGCTTCGAGCGCGCGGCGACCCTGCACCAGCGCAGACGCGGCTGCCCCTCCTGCCATCGCCTCGCGTGACGCCTCCGCCGCCCACCGGTAGGTGCCCTCGTCATCACCGGCCTCGTGGCAGTGGTACGCCACTTGGGCGGCCGGCACATCGGGACGACCAGCGATCCGGGCGACGACGGCGGCGTGCAGGGCGCGGCGCCGACCCACCGGCAACCCGGCCGCAGCGACATCACCCACCGTGTCGTCGAAGAAGCGAACTCGATCGCCTTCCACTCCTACCAAGTCGGCGGCCGCACCGAGAGCGGCATCGAATTCCCACAACGACCTCTCGATGATCTCAGCCACCTCCACTCGCCCGGCGTCCGGGCCGACGACGGCGATCTCGCGGATCACCTCTCGCACGCGCCGCGGCAGCCGGTCGAGACGCGCCGTCGCCACGGCCTCCAACGACACAGGGAGGTCGTCGGCGGTCGAGGCCATCCGGGCAACCTGCTGTGCGAAGCGCGGGTTGCCCGACGCGCGTCCGACGATCTGCTCCAGTTCGGCATCGGACAACGGGCGTTGCGACGAATCGATCGCAATCGACCGGACGTCGCCGGCATCGAGCAGTCCGAGCCCGATGCACGAGCTATCCGTGACGGCTTCACGGCCGACCAGAACGAGTTGGCCGCCGGTGTCCGGCAACACGACGGCGAGCGCCCGAAGCACCGCCAGCGATGCTTCGTCGGTGTGCTGCGACCGTTCGACGACGACCACGGTGCCGGCTTCACCCATCGCCCGTCCGATCTCGACCGCGACGGCGCTCGCACGTCCGATCGGATCGGAGACCTCCGACTCGAGCCAACTGGCACCGAGCCGCTCGACGACGCGTCGAGCGGTCGCAAACGGAGTCCCTCGATCCGCGACCTCAGCGAACACGGTGATCGTGCCCCGTCGATCAGCGAGTGCTTCGGCAACCAATCTGCTGGCGCCGATCCCGGGCGGTCCTGTCACCTCCACCAGTCCGGGTCGTTCCAACGCCCGCCCGAGGTCGCGCAGCTCGCTGCGTCTGCCATGCATCACGGCGACCGACGCCGCCTGGGCCAACGATGCCTCAGACACCGGCGGGCCGAGCTCGGCCGCCCGCTGCGGAGCACGCTTGCCCTTGACCGTGAAGGGCTCGAGCCAGCGCAGATCGAAGCGGCGACCGAGGACGTCGACGATCGCCGCCGATGCCAGCACCGTGCCGGGCCGAGCACGAGACATCAGACGAGCGGACAGGTTCACCGCGTCCCCCATCGTCGTGAACGTGCGCCGGTGCGGATGGCCGACCTCACCGCAGAACACCACTCCGGTGTGCAACCCGATCGAAGCGAGCGGTACCCGTGACACGATGGCGCGAGCCGCCGCAGCCAGCCGCTCCTCGTCATCCTCGGTGGCGATCGGAACGCCGGTGGCCAAGATGAACTTCACCCCGTCGCCCGACACGTCGGTGCCGATCGGCACGACACCGAACCGAGTGGCGACATCGTCGACAGCGGCGAACGACCGATCGAGCAGTGCGCCGACTCGACGCCGGTCGCCCGGCGCATCACCGTGGCAGCCGGGAATCGCGACGAACGCGATCGAGATCGCCCGATGCTCGGGGGCGCCACCGTCAGCCAGCATGGGCCGCAACGCCGGCGGCACCATCGAGAGCACGTCGAACCCGTCGCCGGCCGCGTCGTGGACCGGGTCCGGGGCCGCGTCGTGGGCTGCGGCATCGATGTGCACAGCGCGACTCACTGCAGCAGGGACGAGCCGTGATCGTTCGTCGATCAGCCCAGCGAGTGCGCTGGCAGCGATGGGTCCGACCACCACCTCGCCCGCTCCTGCCTGTGCCTCGGCGCTGAGCACTCTGGCGACCGTCGAGCCGACGGGCACGAGCTCGGTCCAGCTGCCCTCACATCGCCGCAGCCACAACTCGCCCGTCTCCAGCCCTACCGACATCTTCAACCGCACCCGCCCGCCGGGCACGTCGATCGAGTCGAGCGTGCGCAGCGCTCGCTGCATGCGGATGGATGCCAGGGCGGCGCGATGCACGCGATCGGGGCCGGTGATCGCGATGAACAGCGCATCACCACCGAAGCGCAGCACCTCGCCACCCACCGCGTGCACTTCGTCGATCAGGCGGGTGAAGCACTCGTTGACCACACCGGCCAGCACCTCGGCTCCCGCGCGACCGAACACGGACAGTCGCTCCGTGAGCCGGGTGTAGCCCGACACGTCAGCGAACACCAGCGCGGCCGGAACCGAGGTGAATCGTTGCGGTGATCCTCGCCCGAGCCGCGGCACGTACGGCTCGAGGTCGATCATGTGCGGGAAGCTACCCGCTGCATCACGACAGGCCCATCAGGATGCGGCGATGATTTCGGTGGCGGCGCGCTCGCCGCTCTCCACGGCCCCTTCGAGGTAGCCGGTCCATGCGGCCACGTGCTCGCCGGCCAGACGGATCGGGCCACACGGTTGGCGGAGCACGAGCCAATGCGCACTCACCTGACCGGGCCCATAGGTCGCGTAGCTGCCGCCGTAGCGTGGCTCGTTCGACCACGCACGGGAGAACGCGCCGATCGGGGACTCCTCGAGGCCGTACATCGTGCGCAGGTCATCGGCAACGGCATCGATGCGATGCACCTCGTCGAGCACCGCAAGGTGCCTGCCGCCATCACCACCCGAGTACGCCATCAGCACCCCGGCCTCTCCACTTTGATCGCTGGTCGGCTCGTACACGCGCTGCGCGGGCAACGAGGTGGTCGCGTAGCCATCGGGCCAGCGGCGCGTCGCGAACTGCAACGCCGTCTTGGTGACCGTGCCGTAACCGAGCTCGTGGATCGCCTGCGCCAGCGGCACAGGGAGCTCGGGCGCGAACTGCACCGATCGCAACGGGACCAGTGAACACGCCAGCACCACGTGCGACGCATGATGCACATCGGCATCGGTGTGAACGACCACGCCGTCGGGGCCCCACTGGATCCGACGCACCGTCTCACCGAAGTGGATCGTGCCCGGCAAGAGCTCCTCGGCGAAGCGGTCGGCGAGCACGTCGAGCCCACCCTCCACGCGATGCGCTCGCACGGTGTCATGCACCCCGTGCACCCGCATCTGGGCGCGTTGCTGGGCGACGAACAACGAGGAGACTTCGTGCTGTTCTGCAGCGAACTCCCCCTGACTGTTGCGGCGGGCGAACAGTGCAGCCAGCTCTCCGAGGTCGTGCTCCGCGGCGACATCGGCCAACGAGCGAGCGTCATGGGTGGCCGCTTCGGGATGGAGATCAGGCCGGGTCGGATCGACGATGCCATCGGCGATCCGCTCGAAGACGTCCGCGTAGCGTTCGAGTTGCGCGTCCACCGTCGGGTCCAGGACACGGACCTCATCCGCGGTGAACATGCGTCCGTCGCGGAACAGCATCCGGCGGATCGTGGTCCACTCCTGGCCGGCGCCCTGCAGTGCGAGGCCGTAGCGGTCGAGCAGTGCTCGCATGCGGTGATGGTCGGTGTCGATCCACTCGGCACCGCTCTCCACGTACTGGCCGTGCTGGAACACCGACCGCACGGTACGTAGGCGACCACCGATGCGGTCGCCGCCCTCCAGCACGGCCACCTCGACGCCTTCGCCCTGCAGAGCATGCGCGCACGCAATCCCGGCCATGCCGGCACCGACCACGACGACTCGCATGAGCGTGGTTCAGCCCCCGGTCATCGTGGCAGCGATCTGCGACGACGACTCACCCGAACGGCGAAGCACCGCAGCCACGAAACCGAGTGCAGCCATCGTCACCATGAACAGCACGACCGAACCGACGCCCCAGAACGGCTTGATGGTGCTCCGGGTGGCACTCAGCAGCGCCACCGGGAACGTCGAGACGCCGCCTGCGCTGATGAGCGTCGAGATGACGGTGTTGTCGAGGCACAGGGTGAACGAGAGCAACGCGCCTGCGATGAGGGCCGGAGCGATCAGCGGCAACGTGATCTGGCGGAAGGCCCTCGCAGGTGTCGCGCCGAGATCGCCAGCAGCCTCTTCGAGCGACTCGTCGAGACCGGCGAGACGAGCCCTCACGATGAGCGTGACCACTGCCGAGGCGTACAGCGACTGGCCGACCCAGAGCCTGATCAGCCCAAAGTTGATCGGTCCGATGTTGTTCTTGAACGGGCCGTCGAGCCGCTCCATCCAGGTGGCGAGCGAGATCGCATCCATGATCTCCGGAGTCACCAGGATCAGGAACACCAGCGCCATGAAGACCGCTGTCCACTTCCCCGGCCGCCGCGCCAACGCAACCCCGCTCAACGCACCGATGATCACCGCGATCACGGTCGCGCCGAAGGCGGCTGTGAACGAGTTGCGCATCGCATCACCGATGTTCACGTCGCGGAAGATCGTGCGATACCAGTCGGTGATCAGTCCATTGAGGATGAACGCGAACACGAACGCAGCGAGCCCGATCCACCGTTGCACCTGGGGCGAAGGCCGACCGCTCAGACGATGGACCAACTTCGGCAGGAACACACCGGCGAGGCCGATCCCGACGAATCGCGCCAGCATCGCAAAGGTGTCACCCGAACGGAACAGCGCCCCCCACCACTCGGTGCTCACGCCACCGGCCCAGATCGAGAACGATCCTCCGGCATTGAACGAATGCAGGATCACGAGCCCGATCGGGATGAACATGAACAACAACACCAGGACGGCCCACACCGCGAGCATGAGCTTGAGCACCTCGGGCCGCGCACGACTCGTCGCGCTGGCCGCATTCGCCGTCAGGCCACGCTGATAGATCCGTTGACGAAGTGGGGCGAGACGCGGCGACACGAGCCGGACGATCCTCGGCACGACCCACACCGCAACCACCCCGACGAGCAACGTCAACAGCACCGCGACGATCATCAGGACCGCCATCGCCGAACCGAGCGGCCAGTTGCGGGCGCTCGTGAACTGCGACGCGACCATCGCGCCGATCATGTTGCCCTTCGCTCCGCCGAGCACCGTGGCGGTGACGTAGTCGCCGCACATCGGGATGTAGGTGAGCAACGTTCCCGCAGCGATGCCGGGAGCACCGAGCGGCAGTGTGACACCGAAGAACGTCGCGAACCTGCCGGCGCCGAGGTCCTTGCTCGCCTCTCGCATCCCGACGTCGATCCGATCGAGCGCCACGAACAACGGCAAGATCATGAACCCGAGGTAGTTGTAGACGATGGCCAACTGCACAGCAGTCTGGGTCTCCAGTATCTGCAGCGGGCCGTCGGTGAGCCCCCAGTCCTGCAACCAGCCGGACAGCAGGCCGTTCGGTGCGAGTGGGATCCGCCACGCCACCGTTCGGATCAAGAAGCTCGTGAAGCTCGGGATCACGACGAGCGCGAGCAGCACTGCGCGCCACTTCTCACGCACCTTGAACGCCACGAAGTACGCGACCGGGAACCCGACCACGACGCACAACGCGGTGGCGATGAGCGCGATCCGGATGGTTGCCTTGAACGTGGTGAAGAACACCCCATCCGGATCGAGCACATCTCGATAGTTCTGCAGCGAAGGATCCGAGAAGTCGACCGGGATCCGTTTCGTCGAGTCCTTCGTCGCGAACGAGTACACGACCACGATCGCGATCGGCACGACGAAGAACAACGTGTACCAGACGAACGACGGCAGCGCGAGCCCGAACCTCGGGCCGCGCAACCGTCGCTTCGACCACCCAGTCGCTGCAGTCACAAACGGTCAGCCTCCGGCCTTGGCCTTGACCTTGTTCATGATGTCGACGATGCGGTCCTCGGCGGAGTTCACCGCTCCGGTCCGCATCGTGGCGACCTCTGCATCGGTGAAGAAGATCATGTTGCCATCGACGAGATCGGGGACCAGTTCGGCGAGCAGCGAGTCGATGTCCTTCATGCCGCTGTGGTACCCGTGGTAGTTGAGGTCCCTGATCGAGATCTCGGGGGTGAGCAACCAGTTGATCCACGCATGCGCCGCCTCGGGGTTCGGAGAACCGGCGGCGATGGCGTAGTTGTCCATCCACAGCTCTGTCTCGGGGGCCCCGAGCGCCCAGGCCCATTCGGTCGGGTCGCCACCGGCCTCGGCGATGCGCACGAACGCCTGACGAGCATCACCGTTCCACACCATCGACGACGTGTACGCACCTTCGGCGATCTTCGTCGACGGATAGCTGTCGAAGGCTTTGATGTGCTGCGCGAACTCCTCGACCAGGAACTTCTCGCACGCGTCGATGTCCTCGGTCTTCTCGGTGGTCCAATCGATGCCGTTGGCCCAGTAGTACATGCCAGTGACGTTGTTGGGTGAGTCGAGCACTGATGTCTGACCGCTCGCGTCGTTCTGGGTGGTGTCGATGAAGTCGGCCCACGACGTGATGTCTCGGCCGAGTTGCGCCTTGTTCCAGATGTAGCCGGTGGAACCCCAGTCCTTGCAGACGCTGTACTCGTTGGTCGGGTCCCACGCCTGGCCGAGGTACAGCGGATCGACGTTGACGATGTTGGGCAGCAGGGCCTTGTCGAACTTCTGCAGCAGGCCGAGTTGGATCATCGACGGCAGGTAGGGCCCGGTCGGCACCACGATGTCGAAGCCGCTCGAGCCGTTGCTGGCCGAGAGCTTGGTGATCAGGTCCTGGTTGCTGCCGTAGTAGTCGACCTTCATCGACACCCCGAGGTCAGCCTCGGCGAGTGCGCCGACGATCTCTGGATCGTTGTAGTCGCCCCAGGTGTACATCGACAGGGTGCCCGATGACTTGTTGACGACGTTGCTGTAGTTGCCGAGCACGCCGGTGCCGCCCGCGGTCGATCCATTCGTCGCTGCCGAGGTGCCGGCCGTCGTTGCGTCGCCGCCGCTCGTTGCGTCGCCGCTGCTCGAGTCATCGCTGCCGCAGGCCGCGAGGAACGCCACCCCGGCGGCTGCACCTCCGAGCTGGAGGAACGAGCGGCGCGACAGTGCCCGGCGGAAGCTGGTGGGAGCCAGGATCCTCAAGGGTTCGGGGCGGTTGGTCATGTTTTCTCCTTCACGTGGGAGCTCGTGTCAGCTGTTGTTTTCCGCGGCGGGTTCGACCAGGACGAGATCCGTCTGGTCGGCCGAGAACTGGTAGACGTCGGCGGCACTCCAATGGCACCAGATGGTGTCACCGAGGCTCATCCGCGGCGCGGTCTGACGAGGGAGGAGGGCGACGACGTCACGCTCGGCCGTACGGACGACGAACTGCAGGGTGTCGCCGTAGTGCGAGATGCTCGCCACCGACCCGCGGACCTTGTTCGCGTCGCCCTCAGGGTCGACCGACGACAACTGGATGCACTCCGGTCGGATGGCTGCCAGCGCCGCTTCACCTGCCGCCACGCGCTCTTCCGGCGACGAGCTGACGAACACCGTGCCGTCGTTGGCACGCACGCCGTTGCCGGTGGAGGTGCCCGGCCAGAAGTTGTTCCGACCGATGAAACCCGCGACGAACGCCGACGACGGACGCTCGTACACGGTCTCGGGATCAGCGAGCTGCTCGATGTGGCCGTCGAGCATGATCGCGATCCGGTCGCTCATGCCCATCGCCTCTTCCTGGTCGTGGGTGACGAAGATGAACGTGATGCCCAGCTGGCTCTGCAACAGCTTCAGCTCGATCTGCATCTCCTCGCGCAGCTTGCGATCGAGCGCTCCGAGGGGCTCGTCGAGCAGGAGGACACTCGGGCGGTTCACCAACGCCCGGGCGACGGCGACGCGCTGCTGCTGGCCCCCCGACATCTGCCGCGGCTTGCGATCCGCCAGCTTCGTCATCTTCACCATGTCGAGCGCTTCGGCAACGCGGGTGGCGATCTCGGTCTTGTTCACGCCCTTCTGGCGCAGGCCGTAGGCGACGTTCTCTGCCACGGTCATGTGCGGGAACAACGCGTACGCCTGGAACACGGTGTTGACGTCACGCTTGTACGGCGGGATGCCCTGCACGTACTCGCCGCTGATCCGGATGAATCCCTCGTCGGGTTGTTCGAATCCGGCGAGCATCCGCAACGTGGTGGTCTTGCCGCACCCGCTGGGGCCGAGGAGGGAGAGGAACTCTCCCGGGCGGACGGTGAGGTTGAGCCGGTCGACGGCAACCATCGTGCCGAACCGCTTGGTGACGTCGGTCAGCTCCACGCTGCCGCGAACTCCCATGGTCATCTCGACCCTCGATGTGGTTGCGATGTGGTTTGCGGTCACGATCTCAACTCCCCCGAGCGTTGTCGTTGCGGGGGATTTCTACCACGCGTTGACCATCTCTTGACACATGCCGCTCCGCTCATGGTGGCGCAAGCCTCACACGACACCTGAGGACACGCAAGGGAATCGATCATGAACGCCTCGTTTCGCGACGGATTCCCTTGCGTTCGACCAGGTCGACCGACAGTATTCGCAGCAATGAACCGAACGCCGAACGCACTCGACGAGATCGACCGAGCGATCATCGAGCGCCTCCAGGCCGACGGCCGGGCCCCCTACACCCGCCTCGCAACGGCGGTCGGGCTGTCGGAAGCGGCCGTTCGCCAGCGGGTCCAGCGGCTGCTCGACGCCGGGATCATGCAGGTGGTGGCGGTGACGAACCCGTTGTCGGTCGGCTATCGACGAATGGCGATGATCGGCGTGCGCACCGAGGGACCGAGCGATGGCATCGCTGCAGCCCTCCAACAGATGCCGGACATCGACTACCTGGTCGTGACGGCGGGGTCGTTCGACCTGATGGCCGAGGTCGTGGTCGGTGACGATGCCGACCTGCTCGACCTCACCAACCGCATCCGCCGCGTGCCCGGCGTCGTCAGCACCGAGACCTTCATCTACCTCGACCTGGTCAAGCAGACGTTTACCTGGGGTGCTCACTGACCCCGGTGAGCACCCGACCGACCCGACTACCCGACGATCGGCCGAAGCACGAAGCGGCTCTCCGTGCGGGCAACGCCTGCGTCGGCCTTCAGCCAGCGGATGAAGGAGTCGAGGCCGGCCGCACCTGCGCAGTCGACCACGATCGTGTAGTCGCTCTGACCCGTCACGTAGGCGGCAAAGGCCACCTCCTCTCGTCCGGCGAGCAACGCCTCGAACGGTGCGGGGTCGTCGCCGGGGGGCAGACCCACATCGATGACCGCCCGGACAGATCTGCCGAATGCGGCAGGATCGACCTGCGCCGAGTACCCACGGATGAGACCTCGGTCCTCCAACCGGCGCACGCGATCAGCCACCGAACTCGGGGCAAGGTGCACCCGCTCGCCCAGCTCGCGCCAGCTGATCCGCGCGTTCAACTGAAGTTCCTCGACGATTCGTCGGTCGATCGTGTCGATCGCCGTGCTTTCCTCGGCCATCGGCTCATTGTGGACCCGAACAGTGCGTTGATCAACGGTTTCTTCGAGCAGATGATGACGCCATGACCAGCGCACCTGCCATCGCCACGATCACCACCGTCGGCGTCCCCAAGGAGATCAAGACGGCGGAACACCGCGTCGCGATGACACCCGATGGTGTCCGCGAGTTCGAGCGCCTCGGCATCTCGGTGTTCGTCGAGACCGGTGCCGGCGAAGGTGCGAGCTTCACCGACGACCACTATCGCGCCGCGGGCGCCGACATCGTTCCCACCGCCGGTGATGCGTGGAGCCAGCAGATGGTGGTCAAGGTGAAAGAGCCCAAGGCCGAGGAGTTCGGCTTCCTTCGAGCCGACCTCACCTTGTTCACCTACCTCCACCTCGCGGCGTACCCCGAGGTGGCCAGAGCACTGATCGATTCCAGGTGCACGTCGTTCGCCTACGAGACCGTGCAACTGCCCGGAGGCGCGCTGCCGCTGCTCGCCCCGATGAGCGAGGTGGCCGGTCGCCTCGCCCCGCAGATGGGTGCGCACTACCTCGAGCGTCACAACGGCGGTCGCGGCGTCCTGATGGGCGGCGCTCCCGGCGTGCAGCCCGCCAAGGTGGTCGTGCTCGGCGCCGGCAACGTCGGCTGGAACTCGGCCTGGATCGCAGCCGGCATGGAAGCCGAGGTGGTGCTGTTCGACAAGAACCTCGATCGGCTCCGGTGGGTCGACCAGATCAACAAGGGCCGGATCGTCACCCTCGCCTCGAACCGAGGCGCGCTCGAACGCAACGTTGCCGACGCCGACCTCGTGATCGGTGCCGTGCTCGTGGCCGGCGGGCGCGCGCCCGTGGTGGTCACCGAGGACATGGTGCGCACGATGAAGCCGGGCGCCGTGATCGTCGATGTCGCGATCGACCAGGGTGGCTGCATCGAGACCATCCACGAGACCACGCACACCGACCCCGTCTACTTCCTGCACGGTGTGCTGCACTACGCCGTCGGCAACATGCCCGGTGCCGTGCCACACACGAGCACCTACGCGCTCACCAACGCCACGCTGCCGTACCAGATCGAACTGGCCCGGTACGGCGCACGCGCCGCGTGCGACCGTGACGCTGCGCTGGCACTCGGTCTCAACACCCACGCCGGCCACGTGACCAACGCTCCGGTTGCCGAGTTCCTCGGCACAGCCTTCGTGGAACCCTCGGTCGCACTCGCCTGACCGGCTCGGGTACGGTTCGCGCATGGCGACACCTGCGGCTGAGCTCGACATCCCCGAAGTCAGCTTCGACGACGGCCCCTTCGACGAACGGATGGCGATGCGTGCCGCACTGCCCGACGACGTGTGGCTGGTGCGCAACCTGATCGGCTACGGAGTCCTGCGGTACGAGGACGCGGTCGGCATCTTGCGCGACAAGCGGTGGCACTCTGCATCTGCCCGGATCCCCGAGCTGATGGGCATCACCCGCGCCGACTTCCTCGCCCGCCAACAAGGCAGCATCCTGTCGACCGAGGGCGACGCGCACGTCCGTCTCCGTCGTCTCGTGGCCCCGGCCTTCACGCCTCGGGCCGCTGACAGACTGCGGCCGTTCATGCGTCAGGTGATGAACGACCTCATCGACCCGGTCGCAGCTTCGGGGAAGGCCGACTTCGTGGCCGACATCACCGAGCCCTACCCGATCCCGATCATCTGCGAGTTGCTCGGCGCGCCGAAGAGCGACTGGCAACTGTTCAGCCGGCTCGCCGCAGACATCCTCGAGGTGTTCTCTGCCGACTTGGCCGACAAGCTCGACCTGGTGATGAACGCGCAGAACGAGATGGACGCGTACACCCGGGAGTTGATCGCGGCGCGACGTTCGAGACCTGCGGACGATCTCCTCACTGCGTTGATCAGCGCCGAGGAGGCCGGTGACAAGCTCAGCAACGACGAACTGGTGATGATGGTGAACGCCGTGATCGTCGCCGGCACCGACACGACCCGCAATCAGCTCGGCTGTGCGGTGGCGATGTTCGCCCAGCACCCCGAGCAGTGGAAGCTCCTCGCCGAACAACCCGAGCTCGCCGGGCGCGCAGTGGAGGAGACCATGCGCTACTTCGGCGCGGTGCGCGGCACGGCCCGATTCGCCAGCTGCGACATCGAGTACCGCGACGTGGTCTTCCCCACTGGCACGTTCATGTCGGTGGGCATCGCCGACGCGAACCGTCAGGCAAACGTGTTCCCCGACCCGGAGATCTTCGACATCACCAAGGCCGCGCCCGAGCAACCGCAGCTCACGTTCGGTTCGGGCATCCACTACTGCCTCGGTGCGTCGCTGGCGCGCGCCGAGCTGCAGGAAGCACTCCCGCTGCTCGCGCAGCGGATGCCGAACCTGCGCATCGACGGCCAGATCACGTGGAAGCCCGATGGCGTGGGAATCTTCGGTCCGGCCCACATGCCGGTCGCGTTCGACCCGAGCTGAACGGACGCGCTGTCAGGCGACCGCAGCGAACGCGGCGGCGATGAGGTCGAAGCCGCGCATGTCGCCGACGAGGCCGGCCTCCATGCGGTTCATCATGTAGGTGACGGTCATGCCGTGGTCGATGTCGTTGATCACCATCGAGCCACCCCAACCACCCCAGAAGCACAGCTTTGCGTCCATTGCGAACGGCATGCCCTCACACGGCAGGCCGTAGCCGAGCCCGAAGCGCTGGGGCACACCGAGCACGATGTCGACGTTGTCGATCTGCACATCGAAGATGCGATCGATGGTGGCCGGTGACAGCAATCGCACACCGTCGACCTCGCCACCGTTGGTGATCAACGACTGCACGCGGGCGACCGAACGAGCGTTGCCATGGCCGTTCGCCGCGCCGATGTCGGCCTGGCGCCACTCGCTCGTCCAGCACTCGGTCGCGTCGGGGGCCGGTCCGGTGAAGGTCTTCACCAACGGGCTGTCCAAGTCGAGCGTGGTGAGATCCATCGGCAGCGGCGGGGGCGGCACCACAGGCGACACCCGGTGGAACTCGCCGGGCGACAGACCGATGTGGAAGTCGGCGCCCAGCGGTCCAGCGATCTCGTGCGCGAAGAACTCGCCGAGCTTGTGGCCCGTGATCCGCCGGATGACCTCGCCCACCAGATGACCCTGGTTGAGTGCGTGGTAGCCGGACGCGGTGCCGGGTTCCCACCACGGTGCCTGTGCGGCGAGCATCGAGGTCGACTTCTCCCAGTCGTAGATGTCCGCCACGACGACCGGCTGAGCCCAGCCCGACACGCCGGACGTGTGCGACAAGAAGTGGCGCACCTCGATGTCCTGCTTGCCGTTCTGGGCGAACTCGGGCCAGTAGTGCGCCACCTTCTCGTACGGGTCGAGCTCACCTCGGTCCATGAGGACGAGGGCGCTCACAGCCATCATCGTCTTGGTGCTCGACCACACGTTCACCAACGTGTCGGACTCCCACGCCTTGGTCTGTTCGTGGTCGGCGTAGCCGCCCCACATGTCGACCACGTTCTGGCCGTTCAGGACCACGGCCACCGACGCGCCGAGATCAGCGCCAGAGTCGATGTTGGCCTGCAGGATGACCCGCATGGCTTCGAACCGCGGATCGCAGGCACCCTTCACGGACACGTCGACGTCACCCATGATCACTTGACCCTCCAGGCTTCGGCCATCCCCCGATGGCACAGGCCGAGGACTCTAGGTCACCTCGGGTCGCGCCACATCAGCCACATCCGCGGGCCGTTGCGCCGATGGTCGAGCGTACGGGTGAGCCTTCTCCATGTCGGCGAGCACCGCCAGGTTCGCCAGGAAGCGCCAGCCGTACATCTTGAGGAAGGTCGGGCTGTTGCGCACCACGGAGCGGAGCGGCATCTTCCACTCCCCCGGTGGCGCCCAGATGGCAGCCGCCCCGAGGTCGTCGGTGCAGTACACGTGACCGTGCGGGAGTTGGATCTGCTGGAACGCCCGGAAGAAGGGCGCAACGCGACGCTCCGACAGCACCTTGCCTCCCGTGAGGAACAGCTTCACCGGGTCGTCGTGGAACGCTCGCGCGAGGGAGATCGAGGTCGCCTCCACGTCGGCGGCGAGGACGTGACGGATGCTGACGGACGCGGTGCCCATGGGCGCACCGTAGTTCGAGTCGACGACCAACCGGACGGGGCCGTACCGTTCGGCCATGGCCAAGGAACTCAAGCTCGGATACAACACCGGTTACTGGGGCAGCGGGCCTCCGGCAGGCGCGCTCGATGCGATCCAAGAGGCCGAGCGCCTGGGCTACAGCTCGGTGTGGACCGCCGAGGCGTACGGCAGCGATGCGTTGACTCCGCTCGCCTGGTGGGGTGCACACACGTCGTCGGTACAGCTCGGCACGGGCATCATCCAGATGAGCGCACGTACGCCTGCTGCGACGGCAATGGCCGCGATGACGCTCGACCACCTGTCGGGTGGACGTGTGCTCC
This sequence comes from uncultured Acidimicrobiaceae bacterium, assembly GCA_963791635.1. Lineage (GTDB taxonomy): Bacteria > Actinomycetota > Acidimicrobiia > Acidimicrobiales > Ilumatobacteraceae > VFMC01. The sequence goes on along the minus strand of CAWBTC010000005.1, from coordinate 489,593 downwards.
TCGGCCTCGGCGTGTCGGGCCCACAGGTGGTGGAGGGCTGGTACGGCCAGGCCTACGGCAAGCCGCTGGCGCGCACCCGCGAGTACGTCGACATCGTCCGACGGATCATCCGCCGCGAGGAACCGATCAACGCTCACGGCGAGTTCTACGACATGCCATACACCGGCGCCGACGGCAAAGGCCTCGGCAAGCCGTTGAAGAGCACGATCCACCCGTTGCGCACCGAGATCCCGATCTACCTCGGCGCCGAGGGCCCGAAGAACGTGGCGCTCGCGGCCGAGATCTGCGACGGCTGGCTGCCGCTGTTCTTCAGCCCGAAGGAGAACGGCTTCTACCAGAGCTGTCTGAACGACGGCTTCGCCTCGGCCGGCGACGCGGGCAAGGCGGCTCGGTTCGACGTGGCATCTGGCGTGCAGATCATCGTCGGCGACGACGTGGAGAAGTGCGCCGACTTCGTCCGCCCGTTCCTTGCCCTCTACGCCGGGGGCATGGGAGCGCGCGGGGCGAACTTCCACTTCGAGGTGTTCGCCCGGATGGGATACGAAGACGTGGCGCTGAAGGTGCAGGACCTGTACCTCGCCGGCAAGAAAGCCGAAGCCGCTGCAGTGATCCCGCTGTCGATGGTCGAAGACGTGGCCCTCGTCGGGCCCGCCGACAAGATCCGCAGCGATCTCGACAAGTGGCGCGAGACCTGCATCACGACCTTCCTCGTGAGCGGCCCCAAGCAGATGCTGCCCGTCTACGCCGACCTTCTGCTGGGCTGACCCCTCGCCTATCGGCGTCTTCGTGGCATCACACCGAGGGGCCGTCTGCTCGCAAGCGCTCGACGTCGTGGAGCGCCGCGCGGAGCTCGCGCAGCCACTCCTCGGTGTGCGTGCCGACGAGACGAACGCACCACGCGAGCGCGTCGGCGCGAGAGCGGGCGACGTTTGCGGCGACGAGCGTGTCGAGCACCAGTCGCTCAGGCTGGCGAAGGCGGGTCATCACGGGCACGGCGAGATGGGTGAACAGCGTCGTCGACCCGCCGATCGTGACGCCCCAGGCGACCTTGCGCTCGAAGCGGTGTTCGGCCTCGCGAGCGACGGCCATCCGGCGCTCGCGGGTGTCGTCACGAAAGCCGGCGGCTCGCCCAGCCGCGGCCTGCGCGGCAACGGCCGCCGCATCGTCGTCTTCCTGGGCGTCCTTCTGGGCGTCTCTCTGAGCGTCTTCCGCATGGCCTGTGTCCGGCGCATCGAGCACCAGAACGACGGTGATCTCCTCGCGGTCGACCGTGATCTCAGGCGCACCGCTGCCCTTCCACTCGTCAGGCAATCGGGCTCGGAGCCAAGCCGTGATCTCGGCGGGACTGGTGTCGGTGTGGGTGGTCATGGGATGAGATTACATGATTACTTCATTACTTCCACAGAAACGGCGAGGCCGCTCGCCGCGAGTGCGGCGGACATGTGGCACGTGTGACAGCCCCGATCCCGTGCACGCCCGGACCGGCGGCATACTCTTGACCGCCGGGTCAAGAGAGACGTCGGCACACCTCGAACCCTCCATGACGACCGCAGCGATCGACCACGGCCACCGACCAGGCAGCGCCAGGGCGGCTCTTGCCTACCCCGATTTCCGGCGGATGTGGACCGCCTCGTTCGCGAGCAACATCGGCACCTGGATGCAGAACGTGGTGCTCCCCGCGTACGTCTACGAGCGCACCGGCAAGGCCTCCATCGTCGGGCTCCTGGTGTTCGCGCAGCTCGGACCACTGCTGCTTCTGTCCATCCCCGCCGGCGTCATCGCCGATCGCTTCGACCGCCGCCGCTGGCTCATCGCGATGCAGATCGTCCAGATGCTGTTCTCGATCGCGCTCTTCCCCTTGGCGGCGACCGACGCGCCGCTGTGGTCGATGTTCTTGGTCGCCCTCGGCGTCGGCATCGGCAACGCCCTCAACGCACCTGCATGGTCGGCAATGCTGCCGACCCTGGTCGGCAAGGCCGACCTCCCCGGTTCGATCTCGCTCAACTCGGCGATGATCAACGGCAGCCGCGTCATCGGACCGATCATCGTGGCCGTGCTCGCCCCCTTCGGCGTCACCACGTCGCAGTTCTTTCTCCTCAATGCAGCGACCTACTTCTTCGTCGTGTTCGCCCTGCTGTCGATCCATCTCGGCCGGCCACCGGGAGTGCGCCACGAGAAGGGTTGGCGGCAGTTCACCGCAGGGCTCCGCTTGGCGCGCGACAAGCCGGTCGCGTCACGTCTGCTCATCTCGCTCACCACGTTCTCGTTCCTCTCGCTCCCCTACGTCGGGCTGTTCGCCGCCGTCGCCGAGCTCAACTTCGGCATCGTCGGCACGACGTCCACGTACAAGTGGCTGTACGCGACGTGGGGCCTCGGCGCGTGCCTCGGTGGGCTGGCGATCGGCACCGTGTTCGTGGGCTGGGACAAGCGACGCCTCATCCGTCTCGGCTTCGCAGCGTTCGCCGTGTGCCTCGCTGCGTTCGCGATCGCCAGCGAGCCGATCGGCGCGTTCATCTCCGGCTTCTTCCTCGGCTTCGCATACTTCGGCACCACGACGTCGATGATGACCGTGATGCAGACCCGACTCGCCGACCATGAACGCGGTCCGCGTGATGAGCCTGTGGTTCATGGCCTTCGGCGGCACGGTGCCGCTCGGCAACGTGCTCTTCGGCCCGGTGATCGACGCGATCGGTGCCCGTTGGGTGCTCCTCGGCGGCGCCGTGTGGGCCCTGTGGCTGTCGTACTGGTGCGACATCACGACCATCGACGAGCGCACCCATGCCGACAACCCGAGGCCCGACCACGCGTCGATGCTCGACGAGCAGGGCATCTCCGCCGGCGAATGACCGAGCCAGCTGGCCCTCTGGCATCTGCGGAGCCGTCCAGGCAATGAACCCGCTCCGTCAAGATCCTGTCGAGATGCGCGCTCTCGGCGTGCAGAACTCGGCGGGTGTGGTCCAGACTCTGAGGATGACGGTCAGAGTCGGAGTGGTGATCCTTCCCGAGCATCCGTGGAGGACTGCGGCGAAGCAATGGATCTGCAGCGAACAGCTCGGATTCGACCACGCCTGGACCTACGACCACCTGTCCTGGCGGGAACTGCGAGACGGCCCTTGGTTCGGTGCCGTACCGACGTTGGCGGCGGCTGCGATGGCGACCCGCTCGATCCGCCTCGGCGTGATGGTCGCGTCGGCGAACTACCGCCACCCGGTGCCGTTCTCCAAGGAGATCATGAGCCTCGACGACCTGTCGGGAGGTCGGATCACGCTCGGCCTGGGCGCTGGCAGCGTGGGCTACGACGCCTCCATCCTCGGCACCGAGCCGTGGACCCGGCGCGAGCGCAGCGATCGATTCGTCGAGTTCGTCGATCTGATCGATGAACTCCTTCGCGAACCCGATGTGTCCCGTCAAGGCACCTACTACTCGGCACTCGAGGCACGGAACGTGCCTGGGTGCGCACAACAGCCCCGAGTGCCGTTCTCCATCGCCGCCGTCGGGCCGCGCGGCATGCGCCTCGCAGCGAGGCATGGGGCGTCATGGGTCACCTACGGTGATCTCACCGGCGCCGAGCACGTCGGCCCCGAGGCCGGAGCGCGCGTCGTCGCCGAACAGGTGAAACTGCTCGAGGCGGCCTGCGACATCGAAGGCCGTGGCCACGACACGATCGATCGCATCGTGCTCACCGGCCCCCAACTCGATCCCTGCTACGACAGCGTCGAGGCGTTCCGCGACATGCTCGGCCGATACGAACAGGCCGGCGCCACCGACGTGGTGGTGCACTGGCCACGGGCCACCGACCCGTACAAGGCCGATCTGCGCGACTTCGTCAAGATCATCTCGAACCGCTGATCACCCGTCGATCACCCGTCGATCAGCCGTCGATCACCCGTCGATCAGCCGTCGATCAGCCGTCGATCAGGGCGGTCGCCACCCGTTCGAGTCCGGCCACGCGGCTGCCCTTGACGAGCACGGCGTCACCTTCGCCCAGCTTCCCGACCGCATCCACCGCGGAGGCAGGATCGGCGAGCGGCGTCACGCCGTAGAGGTCGGTGCCGACGGCCAGCACCTCGACGCCGCGCTGGGCCGCGTACGCATGGATGCCACGGTGCTCGCGCTCGGGGTCCGCGATCTCGGCCATCACGCCGAGCACCGCCAGCCGGCGCGTGGCCGGCACGGCGGCGAGTGCATCGATCGCCGCTCGCATCGAGGTCGGATTGGCGTTGTAGGAGTCGTCGATCACGGTGGCGCCCGACCGCAACCGCACGACGTCCATCCTCATCGCGGCCAATCGCACGGAGCCGAGGGCGTGGACGGCCGCATCGAGATCGCCGCCCACCACCCCGACGCACGCGAGCGCGGCCGCGGCGTTCGACACCATGTGCCGCCCGCTGACCGCGAGACGGACGTAGACGTTGCCCCACGGGGTGGCGGCCGCGAACGATGCACGGGCCAGGTGGTCGAGCACGACCGAGGTGATCCGCACATGCGAGCCGGCCGTCTCGCCGAACAGCAACACACGAGCCGATGTGGTCCTCGCCATCGAGGCCACTCGCGGGTCGTCGGCATTCAGGATCGCGACCCCGTCGGGTGGCAGCGCCTGCACCAACTCGCCCTTGGCCCGGGCGACCCCGTCGATGCCACCCACACGATCGCTGTGAGCCTCGGCCACGCGGGTGACCATGCCGATCCACGGCCGAGCGATGTCGCACAGCCGCGTGATCTCACCGAAGCCGCGCATCCCCATCTCGAGGATCATCACTTCCGTGTTGTCAGGCGCATTGAGGATCGTGGTGGGCAGGCCCTGATCGTTGTTGAAGCTGCTCTCGTTCGCCCACGTGCGCCGGCTCAGTTCGAGCGCAGCCCACGTGAGATCCTTCGTGCTTGTCTTGCCCACCGAACCGGTGACGCCCACCACGGTCGCCGGCGAGCGGGCACGCCGGGCACCGGCGAGCCGCATCAGTGCTGCCAGCGTGTCGGGCACCTCGATCGCCGTGCCGTTGGTCCCCGGCCAGATCGGCCGCGATGTGAGGTAAGCCGGCGCTCCCCGTGCGATCGCTGACTCGATGAAGTCGTGTCCGTCCCGTTGGTCGACGAGCGGCACGAACAGTTGGCCCGGCGCGACCGTGCGCGAATCGAACGAGACCCCGTCGATCGCCACGTCGGGTCCCGTCAGACGCCCACCCGTGTCACGTGCAACATCGCTTGCCCGGAATCGCATCGCGCCACACGGTACCGTCGGGCCGTCATGAGCAGCCCGGATCCCCAGCTTGCACCGCCCGCCACCGGCCCCGACGACCGCATCGAATTGATCGTGCTGTTCGGTGGCCAGTCCGCCGAACACGACGTCAGCTGCACGACGGCGGCTCACGTGCTGCGGGCCGCTGACCCAACGAAGTACCGGATCACCCCGATCGGCATCGGACGAGACGGCCGCTGGTCGCTCGCAACCGGTGCGCAGCAGGCGCTCGCCGCCGGCCCGCACGCGTTGCCCAGCCACCTCGATCCAGGGGGCTCGCCCGTGTCTGCGACCGAGGTGGTGAGCGCCGCCGCGCCAGCAGGGCGAACGGTGGTGATGCCGCTCCTGCACGGCCCGATGGGCGAAGACGGCACGGTGCAAGGACTGCTCGAGCTCGCCGGCGTGCCCTACGTGGGTTCTGGCGTGCTCGGCTCGTCGTTGTCGATGGACAAGTCGATGGCCAAACAGGTGCTCGCGGTCAACGGCGTCGCCCAGGCCCGCTCCCGGTCGTTGCGAGAGCACGAGGTCACACCCGGAATGCCTCAGCAGCTCGTCGACGAGCTCGGCCTGCCGCTGTTCGTGAAGCCCGCCAACATGGGTTCGTCGGTCGGCGTCAGCAAGGCCAAGACGATCGAGGCCGTGCGCGACGCGATCGCACTCGCCCTCACCTACGACGAGTGGGTGGTGGTGGAGGAGGCGATCACCGGGCGCGAGATCGAGGTGGCCGTGCTCGGCAACATCGATCCGACGGCCAGCGTGCCAGGAGAGATCGTGCCAGGTGCCGAGTTCTACGACTATGCGGACAAGTACCTCGACGACGGTTCGCAGGCCGTGATCCCTGCTCGCCTGTCAGTCGAAGCGGCCGAGGAAGTGCGCCGGCTCGCCGTCGAGGTGTTCCGACTGCTGCGTTGCGACGGCATGGCCCGCGTCGACTTCTTCTACGAGGAAGGCCCCGCAGGCCGAGGGTTCCTGTGCAACGAGGTGAACACGATCCCGGGTTTCACGCCGATCTCGATGTACCCGAAGCTGTGGATCGCGAGTGGGCTGAGCTACTCCGCACTGATCGACGAGCTCGTGCGTCTCGCCATCGAGCGCCACGCCCGCCGCCGTCGCAACACCGCCCACTGATCCGAGTCCAAGCCGGACCTCAGGGAGCGAGGGCGGCGCGGAGGAAGGCGAGCAGCTCGTCGCGCAGGCGACGCAGGCCGGCGGGCGTCGGTTCCCAGCCGTTGACACGCAACGCTTCGGGTTCGGTGGCGATGCCGGTGACGGTGGCATAGCTGAGCGCAGCGACGAGGCCCGGGTCGGCGCGACGCAACCGGCCGGCATCCATCTCGGTCCTCAGGTACACGTGGGCACGATCGGCGAGCGGGCGGAGCTGGTCGGTGAGCGAGGCAGCGACGGGCGCCGGGAGACGGCTCACCTCGCGGATCAGGCCGAGCAACGCCGGACGTCGCACCGCCGGGCGGAACACGGATCGCACGACGGCATCGATCCGGTCGAGCGGGTCGTCCGTGGCCGCACGCACCGCAGCCTCCACCACCAGCACGAGGTCGGCTGCGGCCTGGGCGAGCACGCCCTGCAGCAGTTCGTCCTTGCTCGGGAACCAGTACAGCAGCGTCTGCTTGGCGACACCCACCTCGGCGGCGATCTGGTCGAGCGACACCGCGTCGACGCCACGGAGACCGAACAGATCGGTGGCCGCGACGAGGATCCGGTCGCGGGTGGACGGTTTCGAGGTCATCGGGAGGTGGTCATCGGTCAGGTGCTCGCTTCGCTCTCTACCATATGGTAGACAAGATGCTCGTGATCAGCGAGAACCTCGCCGGCAAGCGCATCGCCATCACCGGCAGCACCGGTTTCGTGGGGACCGCACTCGTCGAGCGCCTCCTCCGCAGTGCGCCCGGGTGCGAGCTCGTGCTGCTCGTGCGGCCCAGCAAGCGCCACGATCCGTCCGAACGCGTCCGCCGCGAGATCTTCAAGAACAACGCCTTCGACCGCCTCAAGGCCGATCTGAAGCGCACCGAGGAGCCCTTCGACGCGATGATCGCCCGCCGTGTCACAGCCGTGGGCGGCGACGTCAGCACCGACGGTCTCGGACTCAACGACGCCGACCGGGCCACGTTCGCCAGCTGCGACATCGTGATCCATTCCGCCGCAGCGGTGGCGTTCGACTCTCCACTCGACTCGGCCGTCGAGATCAACCTGCTCGGCCCGGTGCGCATCGCCCAGACGCTCAACGACCTCGGCGTCACGCCCCACCTCGTTGCAGTCAGCACCTGCTACGTCGCCGGCAACCGTCGCGGCAGCGCGCCAGAGGAGCTCGTCAGCGAAGGACCGTTCGACCTCGGCCTCAACTGGCGCAAGGAAGTGGCCGCGGCTCGCCGGCTGCGCAGCGACCTCGAGGCCGCCAGTCGCGACCCGCATCACCTTCGCGAGATGCGCAAGCAGGCCCACACCGAGCTCGGCGCGGCCGGAGCCCCTGCCCTCGCCAGCAAGACCGAACAGCTGCGCGAGCGCTGGGTCAGCGACGAGCTCGTCGAAGCCGGCCGAGCGCGCGCCGCCAGCGTCGGCTGGCCCGATGCCTACGCGTACACCAAGGCACTCGGTGAGCAGGCGCTCACCGAGACCAAGGGCAAGGTGCCCGTGTCGATCGTGCGCCCCTCGATCATCGAGAGCGCGCTCGCCGAGCCCTTCCCCGGATGGATCCGCGGCTTCCGGATGGCCGAGCCGGTGATCCTCAGCTACGCACGCGGGCTGCTGAAGGAGTTCCCCGGCGTCCCCGAAGGCACCGTCGACGTCATCCCCGTCGACATCGTCGTCGCCTCGATCATCGCCGTCGCCGCAGTCGGCCCCGAGCATGCGCCTCGCATCACCCAGGTCGCCAGCGGCGGGATCAACCCGCTGCGCTACCAGCTCCTCGTCGACAACATCCGCGCCTGGTTCAGCGAGCATCCCTTGTACGACGCCGAGGGTCAGCCGATCGACGTGCCCGAGTGGGTGTTCCCGACCCGCGGCAAGGTGCAGAAGCAGTTGAAGCGGGCCAAGGCGATCGCCGAGACCAGCGAACGGGCGCTGCAGGCACTCCCACTGCGTGGCAAGCAGGCGGCGTGGGCCGCCAAGCTCGAGGAGAAGAAGAACGACATCGACCGAGCGTACGAGTACGTGCAGCTGTACGGCCTGTACACGGAATGTGAAGCGATCTACCAGGTCGACCAACTGATGCACACGTGGTCCACGCTCGACGCAGCCGACCAGGCGACGTTCAACTTCGACCCGCGCTCGGTGGATTGGGTGGAGTACATCACCACGATCCATCTGCCCTCGATCGTGCAGCACTCACGTGCAAAGACCACGCCCGGCAAGAACCGCAACGACCGCACCGATCGGCTGCGTCGTTCGGTGCTCAGCCCTGATCGTCACCTCGCCGCGTTCGACCTCGAGAACACGCTGATCTCGTCGAACGTGGTGGAGAGCTACTCCTGGCTCGCGACCCGACGTCTCAACATGCCCGAGCGGATGCGCTACGTGCTGCGCACCCTCGCCGAGGCACCCGGGCTGTCGAGCATGGACCGCAAGGACCGGGGCGACTTCCTGCGCCACTTCTACCGGCGCTACGAAGACGCCCCCGTCAGCCAGATCGACGAGGACTCCAAGGATCTGTTGCACCAGCTGATCCTCACCAAGAGCTTCCCGGCCGGCCTGCGCCGCGTGCGCGAGCACCGCGCTGCTCGGTCATCGCACCGTGCTGATCACCGGTGCGCTGAGCTTCGCCGTCGAGGGCCTGCGCCCGCTGTTCGACGAGATCGTCGCTGCCGAGATGACCGTACGTGCCGACGGCACGTACTCGGGCGAGCTGTCGAAGGTGCCGCCCACGGGAGAGACCCGCGCCCAGGTGCTGGCCGACTACTGCACGGCCGAGGGCCTGAAGCTCGAGGAGAGCATCGCCTACGCGGACTCCACCAGCGATCTGCCCTTGCTGGAGTGCGTGGGCTTCCCCGTCGCGGTGAACCCCGAAACACGCCTCGCCGCCATCGCCCGCAAGCGAGGGTGGCTCGTGGAGGAATGGAGCAAGGCATCGGGTGCGCCGAAGTCGTTGCTGCCGATCGGCACCATGTTGAGCGAGCGCGAGCGCCGGAGGGTGTTCTCGTGAAAGCGCTGCAGGTCGACAAGCGGCTGATGAAGCTGGGCATGGCGCGGATGCTGTCGGCGCTGTCGCCCGCTGCCGCCGTGCGGATGGGACCGCTCGAAATGGTCACCATCGATCCGCCTGCGCTGCCCGGCCCCGGCTGGCACCGCGTGCACACCCACCTCGCCGGCATCTGCGGCAGCGATCTCGCCACCGTCGAAGGGCATGCATCCACGTACTTCGACGACTGGGTCAGCTTCCCGTTCGTGCCGGGTCACGAGGTCGTCGGCCACCTCGACGACGGCCGCCGAGTGGTGATCGAGCCCGTGCTCGGCCATGCCGCACGCGGCTTCGAGCTCCCGTTCGAGGGTGCCGCACCCGGTGACGGCAACGACTACGCCCACCTCGCCACCGGGCACCTCGAGCCCGGGATCCAGATCGGGTTCTGCAACTCCACGTGCGGCGGCTGGGCACCCGAGTTCGTCGCCCACGACAGCCAGATCCATGAGATCCCCGACTCGATGACCGACGAACAGGCGGTGCTCGTCGAACCGAGTGCCGGCGGCATCCACGCTGCCCTGCTGACGTTGCCGGTGCTCACGGGCATCGAGCGCCCCGTCGTGGCCGTGCTCGGCGCCGGCACGATGGGCTTGTGCGCGATCGCCGGCCTGCGCCGCTACGTACCGGGCGTGCAGATCGTCGTCGGTGCCCGGTACCCGCATCAGCAGGCACTCGCCAAGGCACTCGGCGCCGACATCGTCGGCAAGCCGGACGAGCTCGCCCGTGCGGTCCGCCGAGTGACGGGCAGCCACATGATCGGCGACCACCTGTCCGGCGGGGCAGACGCCACGATCGACGCAGTGGGCACGAGTGACTCGATCGCGCAATGCCTGCGCTTCACCCGGCCGCGTGGCCGGGTGGTGCTGATGGGGATGCCCGCCGAGGTGACCGTCGACCTCACCGGGTTGTGGCACCGCGAAACCCAACTCGTCGGTGCCTACACCTACGGCACGGAAACGATGCCCGACGGCTCGCGCCGGCGCACGTTCGACCTCGCCATCGAGACCGCCCGAGAGCTCGGCTTCGAGCGCCTGCTGTCGGCCACCTATCGCATCGACGACCACGACGATGCCATCGCCCACGCTGCCGCAGCCGGTCGGCGCGGCGCCGTCAAGATCGCCTTCGACCTGCGCCCTTCCCCCAAGACTCCAGTGCCACAGAAAGTGAGTGTCTGATGCCTCGTCCCGGATTCGTCCTCGAGGTCGACCGCTCCACCCCACCGGTGTTGTTCTGGCGCGGCGAGAACTTCAGCCTCGAGAAGCTGCCGGCAGGCCGCAGTCGGGTGATCTACCCGCCCGAGCCGCTGAAGGCGATCGACGACATCGACGGCGCGATCACCCATGCGCTGCTCAACCCGATCGATCAGGATCCGTTGCCGGCGCTGCTGTTCCCCGGCATGCGGCTCACCATCTGCTTCGACGACGTCAGCCTGCCCCTGCCGAAGATGCAGAAGCCCGACACACGTCAACGCGTGATCGAGGCGGTGCTCGACATGGCCGCCACGGCGGGCGTCGACGACGTGCACATCATCGCCGCGCTCGGTCTGCACCGGCGGATGCACGAGTACGAGCTGCGCCACGCGCTCGGCGACCGCATCTACGACGCGTTCCACCCTCGGGGCATGCTCTACCAGCACGATGCCGAGGACCACGACAACCTCGCCGTGCTCGGCACCACCGATCACGGTGAGGTGCTCGAGATCAACAAGCGTGCGGCCGAGAGCGACCTCGTCGTCTACGTGAACATCAACTCGGTGCCGATGGACGGCGGCTGGAAGAGCATCTGCACCGGCCTCGCCAGCTACCGCTGCCTCAGCCACCACCACAACGGTGAGACGCTCCAGAACACCCGCAGCCTGTCTGGCCACCGCAAGCACAGCGCGCTGCACACCAGCATCTGGCGCATGGGGCAGGTGCTGCAGCAGAACGGTCCGAAGCTGTTCCAGATCGAGACCACCCTCAACACCGACATGTTCCCGAAGCCGTTCGACTTCATCAACAAGCGTGAATGGGAGTGGACCGCCAAGGACCGCGCCACCTACCTCGCGACCACGAAGTCGTTGAACCGCACGCCGCTGCGCATCGCCCGCAAGATCTTCCACAACATCGAAGCGCCCCACCAGATGACGAGCATCCAGGCAGGTGAGACGGAGGCCGTTCACGCACTCACGCTCGAGCACGTGTACCGCCAGCAGCTCGTGCCGGTCGAGGGTCAGACCGACATCCTCACGATGGGCATCCCCTACGTCTGCCCGTACAACCCCGACGGCGTGATGAATCCGATCCTGGTGATGTGCATGGGGCTCGGGTACCTGTTCAACATGTACCGCAACAAGCCGTTGGTGCGTCAAGGCGGCGTGATCATCATGACCCACCCCACGTATCGCGACTTCCACCCGGTGCACCACCCGAGCTACATCGACTTCTTCGAACAGGTGCTGCCCGACACCACCGACCCCGTGGTGATGGGTCAGAAGTGGGAGAAGCAGTACGCCGAGGACGAGTGGTATCGCCACCTGTACCGCACCGGCAACGCCTACCACGGCGTGCACCCGTTCTACGCGTGGTACTGGGGCGCGCATGGCCAGCAACATGCCGGCAAGGTGATCATCGTCGGCGGCGATGCCCCCACCGTTCGCCGTCTCGGTTTCACGCCGGCATCCACGATGGACGACGCGTTCGAGATCGCCAGCGACGTCGTCGGCCGCTCGCCGACCGTCACCCACCTCCACGTGCCCGCGCTCATGGTGGCCGACGTCCGGTGAGCGGTTCACGCAGCGACGACAAGAGCGTCTCCGCAGCGACGATCCGTCGCGCCGCCAAGGTCGCCGACATCGCGACCGCACCGCTGCGCGTGATCCTGAGGCCGACCGCGAAGCTCGGCTTCCCGTATCGCCCACCCACCACGCCCAAGGGTGTCGAGGTGCCGGAGACCCCGGGCAAGCTCGGCGCCGACTACGACACGGAGTGGGCACGAACGGCACCGGCCAACGCGGCCCGCACCGTCATCAACCGCGGCCCACTGCAGCTCTTGGTGAAGATGCTTGCCGACCCGGAGATCCTGGGTGTCGACCGCCTGGCCGACCTGCAGGCCAAGGGCGACGACGCCCCCGCGCTGATCTTCGCCCCGAACCACCACAGCCACATCGACACGCCGTTGATGGTGACCGCCGTGCCCGAACCATGGCGGTCGAAGCTCACGATCGCCGCCGCCGCCGATTACTTCTTCGACAAGCGCGTGAAGGGTGCCGCCGCGGCGCTAGCACTCAACGCGCTCCCGATCGACCGTGAGGTCACCGGACGCAAGTCGAGCGATCTCATCCGCAACCTGATCGACGACGGCTGGAGCCTCGTGATCTACCCCGAGGGTGGCCGGTCCCCCGACGGATGGGGCCAGGAGTTCAAGGGCGGCGCCGCATACATCTCGATCCGCACCGGTGCGCCGGTCGTGCCAGTGTTCATCGACGGCACTGGTGCGATCTTCGGCAAGGGCATGAAGCGCCCCAAGCCCGGAACGTCACGAGTGGTCTTCGGCGCCCCGTTGCGGCCCGTGGACGGCGAGTCGACCCGGCGGTTCAATGCCCGCATCGAGGCCGCGGTCGCCGCGCTCGGCGACGAAGCGCTCACCGATTTCTGGACCGCGCGTCAGCGTGCCGCGGCCAAGACGAGCCCGAAGCTCACCGGCCCCGAGTACAACGGCTGGCGACGCCAGTGGCAGCTCAGCGAGCAGCGCAAGCTCGGCGCCGCCGGTGTCCGCCGCCGCCAGAAGCGCCGCTGGCCCGACCTCGACTAGAGCGACGAGAGGCCACTAGGGGGCATCGGGGCCGGACCAGCGAACGTCCGTGCGAGATCAGCCGCTTGAAGGAGTCAGATTCCTTGAGCGGCGCGAAGTGGGTCGACCGCCGCGCCAAGGCCTGCTCGAGTTGGCTGTCGGGATAGCCAGGGTGTCAAGGGCCGTGACCGCGCCGAGCGGGTTCATCCACGTCATGGCCCTCCCAACCCGGACGAAGGGGCACAACCCATCGTCGTCGAAGGTCGTGCCTCCTAGACATCAGGACCCGCGACCCGGAGCATCGACCATGTCGTCTCCAACCGCCTGCAGCGGCCTTGCCACGGCGGGCAGGAGGGGAGTGCGACGGGTGATTTCCGGTGGATCGAGCAGCAGTGTATGCCTCGGTCGCGATGAGCTCCGAAGACACTCGGGGAATGCGGATCATGTTCCGCTCGCCATCATGGCCTCAGCATCAGCCCGGTCGGCGAAGACGACGACGTACTGCTGCATCCCCGAGCCAGGCTTGCTGAAGGACCACGAACACCACGGTCGCCGGGCGATCGGCACTCTCGAAGACCGTGTCGAGGAAGGGTGAGCACGCAGCACTTCTCGCGCCAGGGCCGCCGGATCGGCTCCAGCGTGAACGTCGAAGTCTCCGACTCCTCAAATCCGTCCCCGATCTCGTCTGCCGACAGGAGCCGCCGCTGCAGCGATCTCATCGTCAGGGAGTGAGGGTCGTCGTCGGGCACAATGGTCGTCGGAGCGACCGTGGTCGGGGCGACCGTGGTCGGGGCGACCGGAAGCCCGGCGGCCGGTTCGACGTCGTCGTCACGCATCGCCAGGATGCCGGTCACGACCAGGGCGACGACGGCGGCAGCGGCGGCACCGATGGCCACGTTCGACGGCTCGGTCCGGACGAGGATGGGGATGGTGATGGGGACTGGGATGTTGACACGACGACCTCCAAGGGCGCGGGTTCGGTTGTGATGTCGAGGGCCGACAGGGGTGCGTCCTCCCTCGTCATCGCGCGCCGGAGCTCGGCCATGAGGGCCGAGCGGAAGACAGGGTCGGGTTGTGCCGAGTCGCCCCGGCGCCGGAGCACATCCAGGGGATCAGCCATCAGGGTCACCTCGTCGTTCGTCGTACAGTCGCCGGAAGAGCACTCGTGATCGCGTCAGCAACGTCTCGGTCGCGTGCACCGAGCGGCCGAGCACATCGGCCACCTCGGGCACCGACAAGCCATCCACGTGGCGCAGCGTGAGCGCGGCGCGCTGCCAGGGGTTCAACAGCGCGAGGACGTCCATCGCCAGTCCAGGCTCGAGCTCCTCGACGGACACCTCGTCATCGAGAGCACCGGCGATCGACACGAGGCGCCGTTGTTCTCGCTCACACCGACGCCAGTGGTCGATGAGCTTGTGACGCGCGATGCCGATCAGCCACGCGACATCAACGCCATCGACTCGACCGCTCGCGACCGCATCGACCGCGACGAGGAAGGTCTCCGACGTCAGATCCTCCGCGAGCGGACGCTCACGGCATCGATGGAGGAGGTATCCGTACACCTCAGGCATCGCGCGGTCGAAGGCGGCAAGTGACTCGTCGACCTCCCACCGAGTGGATGCTCGCAGATGCATACCCCTCCATCGTCTGCCGTTCACAGTTTCCGAACAAGCGCGAGGAAATCGCGACGAGCGTCAGCCGCGTCGGGCGAGGAAGAAGGCTCGGCTCACGTCGAGCGTCAGGTCGTCGCGGTGGATCACGCAACGCGGGTCGTCTTCCGACGCGAGCCCGGCCAGCGTGGCCAGATCGGCGGCGTCGAGTCGCTCGGCCATCATCGGCTGCGACATCTGGAGGCCTTGGAGCACGAAGCGACGCGACGTCGCGTCGAGCGGTGCCGGCACCGACATCGCGAGCTCGTCACGGTCGACCATCTCGAAGCCCGCGTCGGCCAACAGCGCCGGCCAGTCGAGCGTCATCGCTCCCGGGGGCAGATGCTCGGCGACAGCGGCGACGAGTGCAGCCGAGTGACGGTCGACGAAGCCGTCGTTGCCGACCTCGAACCCGGCGGGCAGAGCGCCTCGTGCACCCGCACCGAACTCGACGATCGCGAGCAGACCGCCCGGGCGGAGCACGCTGCGGAGCTGCTCCAACGTGTCGGCCGGCGATGCGACGTGGTGCAGCACCATCGACGCCCACACCACATCGGCCGCACCGAGCGCCTCCAGAGGTTGTTCGAGATCGGCGACCTCGGTGTGTACCCGTGCGCCGACCCCATGGGTGACGGCCCGATCGTGCACGAGCTCGAGCAGCGGAGCGGAGGCATCGACCGCCACTGCCATCGCACCGGGAAAGGCGGCAGCGAGTGCGATCGCGGCGACACCCGGACCGCTCCCGACATCGAGGATTCGATCGACCAGCAGGTCGGTCGCCTGTGCAGCCGCGACGATGCGCGCGATCGCCTCCGCGGTCACGGGCATCGCGACGTCACCTTCGAGCTGCAGACGCGCTCCGAACTCGGCCCAATCACGGTCACCCGGAGCCTGGTGATGATCGTGTCCAGTGTCGTGGGAGTGATGATGATCGTGAGCCACCTCAGGACCGTACAGTGCCACGCGTGCTCCGTGCTTGCGCCGCCTTCTTCGTGACGACGATGGCACCGCTGTGTCTCGCGGCGTGCAGCGATGGCGCGGCGACCACGTCGACGAATCCGACCACGTCGACGAATCCGACCACCACCTCGGCCGACCCCAACGCTGCAGCCAGGGCAAGCACCGTCGCCGGCACGACGTCCCTGCCGGCGCGGCCCGAGACCTCCGATCCCACCACCTCCGTTCCCAACACCTCCGATCCTGTCACCGCTGCGCTGATCGCAGATCGGCCGGTCGACGTGATCGTGCCCGACGGTCTCGGTGCCGACCCAGCCCCGTTGGTGGTGGTGCTCCACGGCTACACCGGCACCGCGGACGAACAGCAGCTGTACTTCCGCTTCCAGAACGAGGCAGCAGCGCGCGGAGCGATCCTCGCCTACCCCGACGGCACCGTCGATCCTCGTGGAGCGCAGTTCTGGAACGCGACCGACTCGTGCTGCAACTTCTTCGGGTCCACCGTCGACGATGTCGCCTACCTGGCGGCGGTCGTCGATCACGTGAGCAGCATCCACCCCGTCGACCCCGACCGGATCTTCCTCGCCGGGCACTCCAACGGTGGTTTCATGGCGTACCGGCTGGCGTGTGAACGAGCTGATCTGTTCGCGGCCGTGGTGAGTCTCGCCGGCGCCACCGCTGCCGATCCCGAGGACTGCACCCCGAGCGAGGCAGTGAGCATCGCGCAGGTGCATGGCACGCTCGACGAGGTGATCGCCTACGACGGCGGCGAGTTGCTCGGCAACGCGCACCCGTCCGCTGCCGCGACTGCTGCGACCTGGGCGAGTTACAACGGCTGCAGCACGGCGATCTCCGCGGACGGCGACCAACTCGACGTCGAGCGCGAGATCGCCGGCGCCGAGACCACCGTTGCCCGCTTCAGCGGCTGCGCCACCGCCGGCGCCGTGGAGCTGTGGACCATCGACACCGGGCGCCACATCCCCGCGCTGTCCGACAACTTCGCCACCGCGGTGTTCGATTTCTTCGAGGCCCACCCGAAGTCCGGGTCGGGCTGAACGAACTCAGAGCAAGTCCGCCAGCGCGGCTTCGAGCGCGGCCACACGGGCCTCGAGCTCGCCGATGCGTGAGGTGAGCGCGTCGATCAGTGACGGGTCCGCCGGCTCGGGCGCGGACGCGCGGGACGCAGCGGAGCGCACGACGACATCGACGCGCTCTGGCTCGTCCGCGAGCAACTGCTGCCAGCGAGGCTCCTTCTGCCCGGGTTGCCGCTCGAGCACACGAACGAACCCGCGATCCTGCAGACCGTCGAGCACGTCCTGCAGATCGTCGAATGTGACGAACACGTGCTGCCGCTCGGTGCGCGTCCGCAGCTCGGCGACGGTCTGCGGGCCGCGCAGGAGCAGCACGGCGATCAACGCGGCGGCGTCGGCTTCCAGCTCCCACGTCTCGTCGGCCACGTGGCGGTAGCGGGTGACGCTGCGCCCGTGCGACGGGTGCACGAGCCGAGCGAGGCCGCCGCCCTTCAACGTCGCGATCGCAGCGTCCACCTCGTGTTCGGCAAGGTGCATCACCGGGTCCCGGGAGCTCGTCTGGTTGCAGGCACTCACGAGCGCATTGAGCGTGAGCGGGTACTGGTCGGGCACGGTGCGCTGCTTCTCCAGCAGACACCCGAGCACGCGGGCCTCGACGACGGTCAACACGGTCGGGACGCTACCTGCAACAATCACTCGCATGATCCGGCTCCGCCAGGTGGCCTTGGTCGCCCACGACCTCGAGCTCACGACGAACTTCCTTCGCACCCTCCTCGCGGTCGACGTCTGCTTCCGCGATCCGGGCGTTGCCGAGTTCGGGTTGCACAACACGCTGCTGTTGATCGGAGATCAGTTCCTGGAGGTCGTCTCGCCGACTCGGGCCAGCACCACCGCCGGCCGCCTCCTCGACAAGCGGCGGCTCGGCTGCAGCGGGTACATGGCGATCTATGAAGTCGACGACCTCGATCGCCGCGAGGCTGCGCTCACCGAGCACGGTGTTCGGATCGTGTGGCGCCTCGACCTGCCCGACATCCGTGGCCGCCACCTCCACCCGTCCGACGTCGGTGGTGCGTTGGTGAGCATCGACCAACCCGTGCCGAACGGTGCATGGCGTTGGGCCGGTCCGAGTTGGCCGGGCCAGGCCCACGCGGACGTCACCGTCGTCACCGGCATCGCCGGCATCCATGTCGGGGCGACCGATCCCGAGGCGATGCGCTCGCGGTGGACGCAACTCGAGCTCGCCCACGCCGTCTCGTTCCACGATGCAGGCGACAACGGCGAGGGCATCGATGCGCTCGACGTCATCGCCACCGACCGGAGCCGGGCGGGCGAGGTGCATGCGCTCGACGGAGTCGAGGTCCGCTTCGTCTGAGGCGGTCGTGCGCTCAGCAGGGCACGTTGATGACGAGGCCCACGTAGAACGAGCTGTACCCCTTCGTCGCCGAGTTTGCAGCGTTGAGCTTGCCGACCGTGGTGTCGAGCTTGGTGGCCACGAGGCCGGGGTAGTCACCTTCGGCAATGGTGTACGTCCCACACGCCGAGCCGGGGGCCTCGGTGGTCGTGGTGGTCGCCACCGTCGTCTCGGGAGCGGCCGTGGTTGGTGCGGCCGGAGTTCCGGCGATCGAGGTGCCCGGCGGCAGGCCTGGATCGGGTGGCACACCGGGCACGGTGGCACCCGCGGGGATCTGGATCGTCTGGCCGACACCAGGCCATTCCGGCACGATGCCGTTCTCTTGGAGGGTCCACCCGTTGAGGGTCATCAGATCCTCGAACTTGACCTTCCACTTCGCCGCCACCGTCGACGGGTAGTCACCCTCGAGGATCACGTACTGGGTCGGGAACTGCAAGATGGACCCGGGTGCGTCGGGAGCCGTCGTCACCGGCACGTTGGTGCTCGGCGCCGGCGCGATGGTGACGTAGTTCGTGGCGCCGACCTTGACCGACGTGGTGTTCGTGGCTGCCTCCTCGGACCCGCACGACACCAACCCGAGCGACGTCGCCGCGACAACCAGACCGATACCCACCAACATCGACTTCACGGGTGTGCAGGTTAGGCGGCGTGACTACACAAGTGGTCGCGCGGTGGGCGCAATCGGTGCAGGTAGTGAGGTATCTCCCATCAGCCAGTTGTCGACGTGCGACGCGCACGCCCGACCTTCGGCGATGGCCCAGACGATGAGGCTCTGGCCCCGACCCATGTCGCCGGCGACGAACACACCGGGGACGTTGGACTGGAAGTCGTCACCGCGAGCGATGTTGCCGCGGGCGTCGACGGCGACGCCGAGCTGATCGAGCCAGCCAGCCTTGTCCGGGCCGACGAAACCCATCGCCAGGAAGACGTGATCGGCCGGGATCTCGCGGTCGGAGCCCTCCACCTTCTCGAACCTGCCGTTCACCATCTGCACGTCGTGGATCAGCAGGGCACGCACGTTGCCGTTGCCGTCGTCGACGAAGCGCTCGGTGTTGACGCTGAACAGGCGTTCACCCCCCTCTTCGTGGGCGGAGGTGACCTTGTAGGTGAAGGCGAACGTGGGCCACGGGTTGCCGGGGGCACGGGTGTCGCCCGGGCGAGGCATGATCTCGAGCTGGGTGACGCTGGCAGCACCCTGACGGTGGGCGGTGCCGAGGCAGTCGGCGCCGGTGTCGCCACCACCGATGATCACGACGTGCTTGCCGGCGACATCGATCGGCGAGTGCTCGAGGTCGCCCTGTTGCACCCTGTTGGCGAGTGGCAGGTACTCCATCGCCTGGTGAACGCCACGCAACTCGCGACCGGGGACAGGAAGATCGCGCCAGGCGGTGGCGCCCGCGGCGAGCACGATCGCGTCGTACGAGGCGAGCAGCACCTCGATGTCGACGTTCTCCCCCACGGTCGCATTGGTGCGGAACTCGGTGCCCTCGGCCTCCATCTGGGCGAGTCGACGGTCGAGGTGGCGCTTCTCCATCTTGAACTCGGGAATGCCGTAACGCAGGAGCCCACCGATGCGGTTGGCGCGCTCGAGCACGATCACCTCGTGTCCGGCGCGGGTGAGCTGCTGGGCGGCGGCGAGGCCTGCCGGGCCGGATCCGATCACCACGAGGCGCTTGCCGGTGCGAACCGTCGGCTTCTGTGGCAGCACCCAGCCCTCATCCCACGCGCGATCGATGATCTCGACCTCCACCTGCTTGATGGCCACCGGGTCGCTGTTGATGCCGAGCACGCAGGCCGATTCGCACGGGGCCGGACACAGCCGACCGGTGAACTCCGGAAAGTTGTTCGTCGCATGCAGCCGGTCGATCGCGTCGCGCCAGTGTTCGCGGTAGACGAGGTCGTTCCAGTCGGGGATCAGGTTGCCGAGTGGGCACCCGTTGTTGCAGAACGGGATGCCGCAGTCCATGCATCGCCCCGCCTGCAGCTTGAGCGTTTCCGCAGGAAAGTCCTCGTACACCTCCTTCCAGTCACGCAGTCGCACCGGCACCGGCCGACGCGTGGGGGTGGCGCGCTGCCACTTCATGAACCCGGTCACTTCACCCACGGCTGGCCTCCATCACACGCTCCAACGTCGCTGCCTCGTCGAGCCCTTCGGACTCGGCGTCTGTCATCACCTTCAGCACGCGGGCGTAGTCGCGGGGCATCACCATCCGGAACTCGGCGACCGCGTCGTCCCACCGACCGAGCAATCGCTCGGCCACCGACGACTCGGTCCACCGCAGGTGGCTCTCGACGAAGCCGCGCAGCTCGGCGATGTGCTCGTCGCCGAGCGGCAACAGGTCGACCATGTCACGGTTGAGCTTCGCGGCAAGCACGTCGTCGGGGTCGTGCACATAGGCGATGCCGCCGCTCATCCCCGCTCCGAAGTTGCGCCCGGTGGCGCCGAGCACCACGACCCGCCCACCGGTCATGTACTCGCAGCCGTGGTCACCGACACCTTCGACGACTGCGGTGGCGCCGGAGTTGCGGACGCAGAACCGTTCCCCGACCACGCCACGCAGGAAGATCTCTCCACCGGTGGCGCCATAGCCGATGACGTTGCCGGCGATCACGTTCTCCTCCGCCAGGAACGTGGCGTCCCGATCCGGGCGCACCACGATCCGCCCACCCGACAGGCCCTTGCCCACGTAGTCGTTGGTGTCACCCTCGAGCTCGAGCGTGATGCCGGACGGCACGAACGCGCCGAGGCTCTGGCCCGCCGAACCGCGGAACTTGACTCGGATCGTGTCGTCGGGGAGACCGGCACCGCCGTAGCGCTTGGTGACGGCGTTGCCGAGCATCGTGCCGACGGTGCGGTTCACGTTGCGGATCGGCAGACCGATCTCCACCCGTTCGGCGCGATCAAGTGCGGCGGCTGCCCGCTCGATCAGCACCTGGTCGAGCGCCTCTGAGAGACCGTGATCCTGCCCGGTGCTGTTGACGAGCGTCTGGCCGTACGGGTTCTGCGGCGCGGCGAGGATCGGCGAGATGTCGAGACCCTTCGCCTTCCAGTGCTGGATGGCGTGGGTGGTGTCGAGCACCTCGACGTGACCGATCATCTCCGCGAGCGTGCGGAAGCCGAGCTTGGCCATCCATTCGCGCACCTCTTCGGCGATGTACTCCATGAAGTTGACGACGAACTCCGGCTTGCCGCTGAACTTCGCCCGCAACTCCGGGTTCTGCGTGGCCACACCGACCGGGCAGGTGTCGAGGTGGCAGACGCGCATCATGATGCAGCCGCTCACCACCAGTGGTGCGGTGGCGAAGCCGAACTCCTCGGCGCCGAGGAGCGCCGCGATCACGACGTCTCGGCCGGTCTTCATCTGGCCGTCGGCCTGGACGACGATTCGGTCGCGCAAGCCGTTCAGCAGCAGCGTCTGCTGGGTCTCGGCGAGGCCGAGCTCCCACGGTGCGCCGGCATGCTTCAACGACGTGAGCGGCGACGCGCCGGTGCCACCGTCGTGACCGCTGATCAGCACCACATCGGCCTTGGCCTTGCTCACACCGGCAGCCACCGTGCCCACGCCCACCTCGGCCACGAGCTTGACGTGCACGCGGGCGTCGGGGTTGGAGTTCTTCAAGTCGTGGATCAGCTGCTTGAGATCCTCGATCGAGTAGATGTCGTGGTGCGGCGGTGGGCTGATGAGGCCGACGCCCGGCGTGGAATGCCGGGTCTTGGCCACCCATGGGTAGACCTTGTGGCCCGGCAGCTGACCGCCTTCGCCCGGCTTGGCCCCCTGCGCCATCTTGATCTGCAGGTCGTCGGCATTCACGAGGTACTCGCTGGTGACGCCGAAGCGGCCGCTGGCCACCTGTTTGATCGCGCTGCGACGCGTGGGGTCGTAGAGGCGCTCGGCATCCTCGCCGCCCTCGCCGGTGTTGCTCTTGGCGCCGATCGAGTTCATCGCGATGGCGAGCGTCTCGTGCGCCTCCATGCTGATCGAGCCGTAGCTCATCGCCCCGGTGCTGAACCGCTTGACGATCTCGCTGACCGGCTCGACCTCGTCGATCGGCACTGCGGGGCGCACGCCCTCGGTGAGCGAGAACAGGCCGCGCAGCGTCGACAGGTGCTTCGACTGGTCGTCGACGAGTGCGGTGTACTCCTTGAACACGTCGTAGCGCTTGGCGCGGGTGGCGTGCTGCAGCTTGAACACGGTGTCCGGGTTGAACAGGTGCACCTCACCCTCACGGCGCCACTGGTACTCGCCGCCGAGCTCGAGCTTGCGATGGGCACGCTCGGTCGGGCGGCTCGGGTGGGCGGTGCGATGGCGCTCGGCGACCTCCTTGGCGACGTCGTCGAGGCTGATCCCGCCGAGCCGGCTGACCGTACCGGTGAAGTACTCGTCGACGAGGTCGCGTCCGAGGCCGATCGCTTCGAAGATCTGCGCGCCGGTGTAGCTGGCGACGGTGCTGACACCCATCTTGCTCATCACCTTGAGCACGCCCTTGCCGGCGGCCTTGATGTAGTTCTTGACGGCCTTCTTCGGATCGAGTCCGCCCAGGTTGTGCAGGTCCTGGGCGATCATGTCCTCGATGCTCTCGAACGCGAGATACGGGTTGATCGCGCCCGCGCCGTATCCGACGAGGAGGGCCATGTGGTGCACCTCGCGGGCATCGCCGCACTCGACGATCAGGCCAACCTTGGTGCGCTTCTTTTCGCGGATGAGGTGATGATGCACGGCCGAGGTGAGCAGCAGGCTCGGGATCGGGGCGTACACGGCATCACTGTTGCGGTCGCTGAGCACCACCACGCGGGCGCCGTCGTCGATCGCCTTGCTCACCTTCGAACGCACCGCGTCGAGGGCACGCTGCATCGCGAGGCCGCCGCCCGAGACGCGATAGAGGCCGCTGACCTCCACGGCGCGCAGTTCGGGGTACTGACCGTCGTCGTCGATGTGGATGATCTTGGCCAGGTCGTCGTTGTCGATGATCGGGAACGGCAGCGCCAGCTGGCGGCAGCTCTCCGGGCTCGGCTGGAGCAGGTTGGCCTCCGGGCCGACCGAACTCCCGATCGCGGTGACCACCTCTTCGCGGATGGCATCGAGCGGCGGGTTTGTGACCTGGGCGAACAGCTGCTGGAAGTAGTCGAACAGCAGACGGCTGCGATCACTGAGGACCGCAATCGGTGTATCGGTGCCCATCGAGCCGAGCGGCTCCATTGCGTTGGCAGCCATCGGCGCGACGATCAGCTTGAGCTCTTCGTGGGTGTAGCCGAACATCTGTTGCCGACGTAGCACGCTGTCGTGGCTGAAGACGATGTGCTCGCGACCGGGCAGCTCGTCGAGCTCGGTCATGCCGTCGGTGAGCCACTTGGCATACGGCTGGGCAGCAGAGAGGGAACGCTTGATCTCGTCGTCGTCGACGATGCGACCTTGCTCAGTGTCCACCAGGAACATCCGGCCAGGCTGGAGGCGGCCCTTCCGGACGATCTTTGCCGCCGGCACCTCGATGACGCCGACCTCACTCGCGAGCACGACCAGGTCGTCGTCGGTGACCCAGTACCGGCTGGGGCGCAGACCATTGCGGTCGAGCACGGCGCCGATGACGCTGCCGTCGGTGAACGCCACACATGCTGGGCCATCCCACGGCTCCATCAGCGAGGCGTGGAACCGGTAGAACGCCCGCTTGTCGGCGTCCATCGTGGCGTGGTTCTCCCAGGCCTCCGGGATCATCATCAACATCGCGTGCGGCAAGCTGCGGCCACCGAGGTGGAGCAGTTCGAGCACCTCGTCGAAACTGGCCGAGTCGCTGCCACCGGGGGTGCAGATCGGGAACGCGCGTTCGAGGCCGGGCAGGAAGTCGCTGTGGAGCATCGCTTCACGGGTGCGCATCCAGTTGCGGTTGCCCTGCACGGTGTTGATCTCGCCGTTGTGGGCGATGTAGCGGTACGGGTGCGCGAGGGGCCAGCTGGGGAAGGTATTGGTGCTGAAACGGCTGTGCACGAGCGCCAGAGCGCTCTCCACGCGCTCGTCGTCGAGGTCGGGGAAGAACTCCGCGAGCTGAGGTGTGGTGAACATGCCCTTGTAGACGAGGGTGCGGCTGCCGAGCGAGGGGAAGAACGTGCTCTGCTCCAGCGGCAGCTCGTGTTCCACCCGCTTACGTGCGATGTACACCTTGCGGTCGAGGTCGATCCCGGCAGCGCTGGCGGGATCGGCGACGAACAGCTGCTTGAAGCTCGGCATCGCCGCACGCGAGGTGATGCCCAGGCACGCGGGCCGGATCGGTACCTCGCGCCATCCGAGGACGGTGAGGCCCTCCTCGGCGATGATCGCGTCGATCGAAGCCTGGGCCTTCTCTGCGTCGCCCGCATCGGTGGGCAGGAAGGC
The DNA here is from genome assembly GCA_963791635.1 of uncultured Acidimicrobiaceae bacterium. Taxonomy (GTDB): domain Bacteria; phylum Actinomycetota; class Acidimicrobiia; order Acidimicrobiales; family Ilumatobacteraceae; genus VFMC01. The sequence continues at coordinate 464,987 of CAWBTC010000005.1, read as the reverse complement.
GATTCCCACGGCGTACTGCCCGGCTGCCGGCAGCTCGAACCCGGCCTCGGCCCGAAGGAACGCATCAGGTACCTGGATGAGGATGCCTGCGCCGTCGCCCGAGTCGGCCTCAGCGCCGGTCGCTCCGCGGTGCTCCATGTTGCAGAGCGCGCTCATGCCGAGTTCGACGATCGAGCGGCTGCGGATGCCCTTGATGTTGGCGACGAACGAGACCCCACAGGCATCGTGCTCGAAGCGCGGGTCATAGAGACCCGACGGCGGGGGAAGATCGGAACGCATGTTGTCGGCTCCACAAGAGTCATCGCCTGGGTTGGCGAACGGGCTGGAGTGGCGCACGAGACAACGCTGGCTCGAACGGTCACAGGGATGTTACGCACGTGTGCGCCGCCCTGCCAACCCACTCCCTGTCCGTGGGCGCGACCCCCGCAACCGCGCGAGGATGCACGCGTGTCGGACTTCCCGCCGCCCCCTCCCCCGCAAGACCGCGTCGGGCCACGACAACCGTGGCCCGGCGATGGGCCCACGGGGTGGGGACCCGTACCCGTGGGTGCCGAGCACCCGCGGGGAACCACCGTGCTCGTGCTGGGCATCCTGAGCATCGTTGTGTGCGGCGTCATCGGGCCCTTCGCGTGGAAGTCCGGGAACGAAGCGCTCCGCGAGATGGACGCGCAGCCTGCGATGTACTGGTCGAATCGTGGCCACGTCACGGCGGGTCGGATCTGCGGCATCATCGGGACAGCCTTCCTCGCGATCTGGGTGGTGTTCTTCCTGCTCTGGTTGGTGTTCGTCGTCGCGTTCTTCACCGGCGGCGCCTGATGCGCTGACCCAGCGCTCACGGTGACGGTCACCGCCACTGCTCGCACGGTGGACCCGTGGCCATCACCGAGCCGTCGGGGAATCTCACCGCAAGGCGACGTTGTGGCGACAGCGACAGCTGCCAACGCTTCGCGTGGACCCGATCGTGATGGTGCCGGCACAGCGGAACGAGCAGGTGGAGATCGGTGGTGCCGTGGTGCTCCCACTCGATCGTGTGGTGCGGCTCGGCCATGCGGACCGGGACGCGGCAGCCCGGGAAGGCGCACCACCGGTACATCGCCCGGATCGCCCAGCGTTGTGGCTGCGTCGCCAGTCGGCTGTGCCGCCCCGCATCGAGGGGATGACCCGGCTCTTGGTCGACCTCGTGGTGGAGCCCGGCGATGCGCGCCTGATCGCAGCGCCACCGTCGCGCCCCGACCTTGCTGGCCACGCCGTGCTCGTCGAGCACCACAGGGATCACCTCGGCCCCGCCGAGATGAGCGACCAGGTGCGCGATCGGCAGGTCGAGCCCATCGAACCCGGTATCGACGCGCGACGCGGCGTGCCGCTCGCCAGTCGCCAAGGTCTGCTGATCGATGGTGACGATGAACTGTGGCCGTCCAGCCTGCACGCCACCGCCCATCACGAGCGACAGCAAGGCATGCGCCCGGAGGAATCGTTGCTTCAGCACGGGATCCTCGGGGCAGCCCTCGATCGGCTCACCGCGGAACAGTTGATCGGTACGGTCGGCCAGCGCCTGCAGGAAGGGCAGCCCGTTCGCAGGATCGATCCGACCGTTGAGGTGGACCATCCCGTCGCGGCCGACCCTGCAATCGAGACCGGTTTGTGCCCGCTGGCGCTGCAGCCGGTCGCGGCCATCGTCAGCCTCGATCGAGCGCACTTCGTCGGACACGGTGCGGCGGAAGTCAGAGACCAGCACCGCTGCAGCGATGGCGGCCAACCGATCGCTGCGCAGGATCAGCTGGGGGCGGAGCGCGGCATCCATGTGCCGCAGCGCATCGGCGAGCACATCGAGATGCGCACCGCTGATCGCCGCCACTCGGAGTGCATCCGCCACCGCCGGCATGGCTGCCGCGACCCCGGCCCGTCGGTGGACACGGACCGCTTCGCGGAGCGTGCGGCGAGTGGCGTCGGCGACGATCTGCTCGGGAAGCACCGACGGGCACGACTCGGCCAACTGCTCGAGCCGCAACACGTGATCGACCTCGACCGAATCGAGCCAGTTGCGCAACCTGGTGACATGGCCGAGCGTGCGAGACACGTCGTGGAGATCGGCGACGACCGAGTCGGAGGAACGGACGGCATCGAACGACGTGGTGATGTGATCGATCTCGTCGACCAGTTCCTGCACGGACATACGAACACCCCCTCTCGACGCGAACTCCGATGATGAAGAGGAGCCCGGACCCGAAGGCCGGACTCGATCGCGTTCCGGGGGAACTCGGAACAACTCGATCGTACGAAACCGGTGTGACACGGTTCAGAACGACCGACACCACAAGCCTACGAAACCGGTGTGACACGGTACAGAGGGGACCAGAGCGACAACGAGGGACACACTGCAGGTCGGCGGGATGACCGGTGGTTTGTACGCTGATCTGCATGCACAGCACGAGTGTTCGGATCGATGCATCCACTCACGAGGATCTGAAGCGGCTCGCCGCCGAGCTGAACACCACTGTCGGGAACACCGTGACCTTGGCGGTTCGCGCGCTTCGACAGGACAGGATCGGCGTGGAACTCCGGTCGCCGCTGGGCGACGATGAAGAGATGTAGCTGGATGCCGAACTCGGGTGATGTGGTCGATCTCGATCTCGGCGCCCCGGAGGGACGTGAAGCAGGCTTCCGGCATCCGGCAGTGGTGGTGACGACTCAGCGGATCCTCGACACGACGCCGTCGGTGATCCACGTGGTGCCGTTGTCATCGACGATCAGACGGTTCCATTCCGAGATCGTTCTTCCTTCTGACGAGGCCAACGGTCTGATGGTCGAGTCTGTTGCGCAGTGCCAGCACGTGAGGCCGGTGTCTCCGCGTCGGATCCTCGAGGTCCGCGGCAATGTCGGTGGCGCTACGTTGGCGCAGATCCGCGAGATGATCGCTGTGCTGCTCGATATCCCCTGAACTGCTCGGCACGCCCGCGCGCATCGGATGTCGAGCTGCTTCATGCGAGCCGTGCGCTCCGTGGCGCTGCGCACAACAGGTCCGACGACGCGTTGGAATGCCGATCTGGCCGGCTGACGCGCCTTGCGTTGGTCGCACACTCCGGGCACGATGCGCTGATGGGGCAGACAGGAAGGCGAAGGCGGCTGCGGCGTGATTCGTTGGCGTGGTTCCTACGTCATCGGGCGTCGATGCGGCGGGCGGTAGCCCGGTGGCGAGCACTCCGATCAAGAGCGAGCGGGAACCCTTCTGGCGAGACGTTGGAGGTGGCCGCTGCTGATGAGCACGAGGTCACCGTTGACCTTCGGCTGACTGGTGGCGACTTCGGGTCTGACGCTGAACGGCAGAGGGTGTTCGAACTGGCGAGCGCACTTGCTGCCGCGATCGAGGCTGCGGGTGTCGGCAGGTACGACGGCTCCTGCCGCCAGGGAAGTCGTCATCTCACTGCCGTAGCCATCAGCCGGAACCGCCTGGTTGCTCGCTGCCGGGTCATTGTCAAGCGGTCCACGCAATGGGGCGAGGTGTTCGAACGTGAGGGAACAGGTGTTGGCTGACATCGATGAAGCGATGAGCCGCATCGACAGCCTGATGACGCTCGTCGCCGTGACGACCGGATTGCTCGTCGTCAGTTCGGCCGCCGCAGTCTGGATACGGGCTCGGCATCGAGCACGTGACCGGCACGGTCGTTCGGTGTGATGAGCGACCTCGCCTGCTCCGAGCTGTCAATCGGGACGGGAACGCGTGGGTCGAGCACGCAAACGGCACGCCCAGGGAGTTCGGGATGTTCGCTGCCGAAAGCATGTCGGACGCTTGGATCGACTCTCGAGTGCCACACCGCTCATCGAGGCAGTCCCCACATCGTCGAAAGATCGAGCATGGATTCGAACGGTTTCGCACCCGCATCGGCGAGCTCGGCGCCGGACGTCAGTCCTCCGGCGAAACCGAAGCAACCCATCCCGGCAGCCACCGCCGCCCTCACCCCGTGCACGCTGTCTTCCACCACCACGCATCGATCGGCAGGCACGCCCATCTTCACTGCGGCGTGGAGGAACAGATCGGGCCATGGTTTGCCACGATCCACATCCTGCGACGAGAAGATGCGCCCCTCCGAACGTCTCCCACATGCCAGTGATGCCGAGCGTGAGCCGCATCTTCTGATGGCTCCCGCTCGACGCGACGCAGCTCGGCACTCCCGCTGAATCGAGCGAGTCGATCAACTCGCGGACCCCGTCGATCGGCTGGAGCTCGCGCTCGAACGCGATCGTGATCTCCTCGGTCGACACACGATCGAACTCCAGCGTGCGCTCGCGCCCGAGATGTCGCTCCACCTCGGCGAGCATGACGTCGCTCGAACCACCGACGAACCGGCGCACGACCTCCTCCGGCGTGATCGGCCACCCCATCTCGGTCAGCAACCTCGCCTCGACGACGACGGTGAGCCGCTCGCTGTCGACCAGCACCCCGTCACAGTCGAAGATCACGAGCCCCGGTCGCATGCCGCGAGATGCTGTCACGCTCGCGACTCACCGAACGGTCGTGCCGATGAGTCCGCCAACAGGCTCCACCGGCCATCGGCGTCGTCGAGCTCCCAGCCCTCCGACTCCCAAACGCCCGTGCTCCACCATTCGCGTGCGCCACCACCGCGTCGAGTCGTGGGGACCCCGGTGAACTTGTCGTCAACTCCATCCGATTCGACCTCGATTTCGACATCGCCAGATGCACCAACTGTTCTGCGCTTCAGCTGTGGGCCATCAACTGCAACCTCAGGACCGTGTTCCAGTTCCTGCGCCGTGCCGAGCTTCGACTTGGCCTTCTTGCCCGACTTCTCAAGCGCAACCGGTAGCAGAGCCCGACCCATCCCGTTCGGCAGGTGGAGGTAGAGGTCACGACCCACGAGGGAACACTCCTCCGGAGCGAACTCCTCGATCGCCACGCTGCCGAGCACCGATGGCGGGAGCGGGTCCGCGAAGAACACGACATGCAGCCGCGCTCCATCCGAGTGCGGATATGGATTGCCTGCCACCACCGCATCGAGCTCGTCGGCAGTCCGCGTGACGACGGCGACGTCGAAGCCAGCGACCTCACCGATCACCGACGCCAGCCACGCATCCCGTGCGACGGTGAGCGATTCGGGCATTCTCAGCACCACGTTGCCGCTCTGGATGTAGGTCACGACATCGCTGCACCCAGCGGCCGAGAGGCCAGACCGCAACGACGCCATCGACAGCGACCGCCCACCGACGTTGATCCCCCGCAGCAACACGACCGTTCGCTCCACCCGGCCATTCTGCCCCGAGGACGACAACGACCGTCAGAGGATGATGCGATAGCGAAGCGTGTCCGTGCCGCCGTAGACGTCGTCGCGCTGGAAGTGCTCCACGATCACACCGCCGTTGACCTCGATCGCACGTCGCGAGCCGTGGTTGTCGGGATCGGTGGTCAGTTCCACATACGGCAACCCCTGCTCGCCGGCATCCACGAGGATCTGCCGCAACGCTTCGGTGGCGTATCCCGACCGTCCGGAATCGGCGGCATCCGAACGCGGTGGATTTCAGGCGTCGATGAAGTTGGCGGCGCGCTTTTCGAAGTTCGACATCACGGCCTCCACCTGGTTCGGCTTGCCGATCAGCGAGCCGATGATGCGGCGCTCCTCGGCAAACTGCGCTGCTGCCTTGTCGTGCAGCAGGCCGTTAATGAGTTGCTTGGCACCGCGCACCGCATCGGGGCTGCGGCCAGCGATGTCGGCCGCCATCGCCATCGCATCCTCGTACGGGGTGTCCGACAACCTCGTCGCCAAACCGAGCGCGAACGCTTCGCGACCGTCGAACACGCGAGCCGTGAACACGAGCTCCTTGGCAACGTCGGCACGCACCAGCTGGGCGAGCGTGAGCGTGCCGGTCATGTCGGGCACGAGGCCCCAGTGCACCTCGCGAACACTCAGCTGCGTGTCGGGATGCACGATGCGGATGTCGGCACCGAGCGCGATCTGGATGCCACCACCGAGCGCATGCCCGTGGACAGCAGCGATCACCGGCACCGGGATCTCCTGCCACACCCAGCTCACCTGCTGGCCGAGGTGGGTGATGCGGCCAGGTTTCATCGACCCCGGGCTGCTCTCGCTGTCGCCACCGCCACCGTTGCCCTCGCCGTCACCGCCAGCCATCGCGGTGAAGCTCGAGAAGTCGAGCCCGGCGCAGAACGATCCGCCCTCACCGCTCAGCACCACGACCCGCACTCCCGGTTCGGTCTTCAACCGCTCACCGGCTTCAGCAAGAGCGGAGAACATCGCGCCGTCGAGCGCGTTGCGCTTGTCGGCGCGGATCATCTTCACATCGGCGATGCCGTGCGAGATCGAGATGTGGACGCGGCCTGCGAGCTGACTCCCAGCTTCATGATCTGACATGCCCGCAGTTTGTCACCTCAACCCTTCACGGCTTGCAGCGTGTAGCTCGCGGCCAGGCGCTCGGGGTGGTCCCGCAGCCGGAACTCACCGTCCTCGTCCTCCACCATCTCCTCGGCGAACGCGTTCCACGGGATCGAGTCGTGTTCTTCGAACATCGTGAGCTGCAGCCCAGCGCCCCAGAGCGCGTTGATGATCTCGGCCATCCCGTGGTTGAAGCTCACGGTGTCGGGCGAGTCGAGCTCGCCCTCGTGCTCGACGTACGACACCGGTTCGCTGAACGGCGTGCCACCCTTCACCTCGAAGTAGGGGTACTCCACGACGAGCAGCCCGTCGGGTCGAGGGTCGCACAACGCCCACAGCATCGGATGCCCCTCCCGGATGAACAGTCGCCCGCCAGGACGGAGCAGGTCGGCAACCACCTGGGCCCACCGCCGCACGTCTGGCAGCCAGCACAGCGCACCGATGCCTGTGAACACCAGGTCGAACCGCTCGCGCCCCAACTCTTCGACGGCGGCGTACACGTCGCTGCACACGTATTCGATCTCCTGGCCGCAGTCCGCCGCAAGGCGGCGCGCCACGTCGAGCGCCGGCTCGCTGAAGTCGAGCCCGGTCATGCGTGCACCGAGCTTGGCGAGCGAAACGGTGTCGGTGCCGATGTGGCATTGCAGATGCACGGCATCGAGCCCCGCAACCGATCCGAGCCGAGGCAGGTCGAACCGCACCACACCCGACAGGTGGGCCGGATCGTGGTGCTCTTCCAGCCGATACCCGATCTCGTGATGGGGCACGCGGCTGTTCCAGTTCGCGAGGTTGATGCGCAGGTAGTCGTCGTCCATGCCGTCAGCGTGACACGGCACTGCGGCCTCCGCGGCGACGATTTGACGGCCGTGGTGCAACACTGCGAGGCGTATGAAGCTCAACCTCACCGCCGACGAAGTCCTCACCTCCACCCGCGCCGTGCGCAAGCGCCTCGACTTCGACACGCCCGTCGAGCGCGAGGTGATCGAGGAGTGCCTCCAGATCGCACTCCAGGCCCCTACCGGCTCGAACAGCCAGGGCTGGCAGTGGATCATGGTCACCGACCCCGACAAGAAGCAGGGCCTGGCCGACATCTACGCCCACAACTTCGCGATCTACGCAGGCAGCGCCAAGTCGAACACCTACGAGCCGGGCGACCTTCGCTACGAGCAGAAGGACAAGATCACCGAGTCGGCGATGTATCTCACCGAGAACTTCCACCGGGCGCCGGTGATCATGGTCCCGTGCATCATGGGCGACCTCGACAAGGCCCCCACGTTCCAAGCCGCGTCGGCATGGGGCTCGTTGCTGCCGGCCGTGTGGAGCTTCATGCTGGCAGCCCGCGAGCGCGGCCTCGGCACGGCGTGGACCACCATTCACCTCATCGGTGGCGGCGATCAGAAGGCAAAGGAACTGCTCGAGATCCCCGACGGAGTCACCCAGGCCGGCATGTTCCCGATCGCGTACACGATCGGCACCGAGTTCAAGCAGGCCAAGCGGCTCCCACTCGAGCCGATCCTGCACTGGGACAAGTGGTGAGCTGAGCCCTCCGGGCAGGGAACAGGCACACGGACGAGTCACGATGGTCGCGGAGCTCCACGTAGATCAACCAGCCGGTGCACGAGGTGCCGAGTGGTGCACGCAGGCGGGCTTCGAGTACCGGTTCGACTGGGGTCCCGATGGGTTGCGCACGCTCGCTCCCATCTCCGAGGTGGTGGTGATCGTCGACGTGTTGCGCTTCACGTCTGCGGTGAGTGCGGCGGTGGAAGGCGGCAGCACCGTGTTCCCGTATCGCTGGGCCGACGACGGCGCCCGTGCCTACGCCGCCGAGCGCGACGCACAGCTGGCCGGCCGTCGCGAGAACGGCGAGATCTCGCTGTCGCCCACCGACCTGCTCGCGGTCACCACGCCGTTGCGCGTGGTGCTGCCGTCACCCAACGGCTCGGCGCTGTCGTTCGCCGCCCTCGAACACGGAGCGACACACGTGTTGGCCGGCTGCCTGCGCAACGCCACCGCCACGGCTCGCTTGGCGCGGGAGCTCGCTGGCCCCTCCGGTGCCGTCGCAGTGGTCGCCGCCGGCGAACGTTGGCACGGTGCCACCGGCCCGATCCGGCCGGCAGTCGAGGACCTCCTCGGCGCCGGCGCGATCCTCGCCGCGCTCGACCCCGCAGCAGCGCTGTCGGCGCCGTGCTGCTCACCCGAGGCAGCGGCTGCGCGGGCCGCGTTCGTGAGTGCCCGCCCACGGCTCCACGAAGCGATCGCCGGCTGTGGTTCAGGCCGAGAGCTGATCTCGCGGGGCTGGGCCGACGACGTCGCCACCTGTGCAGCGCTCGACGTCACCGATCACGGCGCCCGACTGCTCGACGACGCCTACGTCCGCGCCTGACCACTCCTGGCCGTTCCTGACCGTTCCTGGCCGTTCCTGGCCGTTCCTGGCCGTTCCTGGCCGTTCCTGGCCGTTCCTGGCCGTGTCGACGACGACCCTCAGTCGTCTTCGTCGACCAGGCTGTTCGGCTCCTCACTCGGATGCACGACCACGTTCATCACCCGCAGCTCGTCCGCGATGCGCCGGCGCAACTCACGTGCAACCTTGCGCTGCTGGGCCGGCAGGGTCCGACCGACCACGCGCATGTGCACGCTGTCGGCTGCGAGGTCGTCGAGCCCGGCCACCTTCGGTGCTTCGAGCATCACCGGCGCCCACTGTGCTTCGACCGCCATCGCCGCGCCGACCGCATCCAGCCGTGCCGCGACCTCGTCGAGATCGACGTCGCGTCCGAGCGGCACCTTGATCAGCACCCGCGCCCAGTCGCGTGAGGCGTTCACGCTCTGGCGCAGTTCGCCGTTCGCGATCGTGACCAGGTCGCCGTCGAACGTGCGCAGCTTGGTGACCCGCAGCGTCATCTCCTCAACATGCCCCTCCACCCAACCGACCCCCATCAACGGCCCGACACGCACGAGATCGCCGACCCCGAACTGGCGCTCGCTGAGGATGAACATGCCCGACAGCACGTCCCCGACGATCTGCTGCGCCCCGAAGCCGAGACCGGCGCCCACCACCGAGGCCAACGGCACCAGCGCGGATGACGGCAGGTTGAGTTCGATCAACACCCAGATGACAGCGACGAAGACGATCGAGAAGTTGATCGCCCAGCGCAGCGCGCCGATGAGCGCCTGCTGGTGAGCTCCCACCGTGCTGGTGCGAGGATCGCTGGCGAGTCGCTGCTGGTCGCTGAACTTCTTCGCCTGACGCTTGGCGATGAAGCTCACGACCTTGGTGAGCACCAGTGCAGCGACGACGATCAACGCGATCGAGACTCCCGTCTCGCGCAGCCAGTCGACGACGCCGTTCCAGAAGCCGTCGTCGTTCTCACCCAGCGCGAGCGATTCGAACTGCGTGCGGATCGTGGGGGTGACGCGGCGGATCATCGGCGCCATTGTGCCCACAGCTGGAGCGACGCCAGGGTCACTCCACCAGGCGCAGCCCGGTCGGCAACACGCTGGGCTCGGCCGTGGGCAACTCGACGACGAACTCGGTGCGCCGCGCAGGGAACACGTGCTCGCTCATCAACACGGGCTTGCCATGCGTGTCGGTGGTGATCCGCTCGCAGCGCAGCACCGGGCTCCCCGGCGGCACACCGAGCAGCTTCGCGTCGGCGCCGTCGACGGAGTCCGCACCGATCGTCTGGGTCGCCCCGCGCAGGGCCACGCCGATCATCTCGTAGAAGGGCCGCTGCTCCACATCGTGACGGCTGAGGTGCTGACCCAGCTCGGCCGGGCACCACACCGTCACCACCGCGAACGGCTGGCCGTCGGCGAGATTGAGCCGCTTCACCCGCAACACCTGGTCGACACCGAGCACCTCTGCGACCCGTTTGGGTGCGGCCCGGAAGTCGAACTCCACCACCCGTCGCACGGGCTTGATGCCGCGCCGTTCGAGTTGCCCTTCGATCGTGCCGAGCTCGTCGAGGTGCTGGCGCAACGGCTCGCCGGCCACATACCAACCGAACCCCTGGCGAGCGTCCACGAGACCTTCGTCGCGAAGGATCTCGAGCGCCCGCCTGATCGTCACCCTGCTCACGCCGAACTCGGTCGACAAGTCGGCCTCGCTGGGCAGGACGTCGCCGACCGCCACCGCGCTCAGACGCGTCCGCAGCTCGTCGGCGATCTGCTGATAGCGAATGGTCCTCACTCGTCGCTCCCGCCTTCGTCGTCCAGCTCGGCTCGGAGTTCGGCTCCAAGCTCGGCTCCAAGCTCGGCTCCAAGCTCGGCTCCAAGCTCGGCTCCAAGCTCGATTGAATCCTTGCCGTCCATGACCGACACCTCGGTGGTCACACCAGGGGCGCCGATCGCAGCTTCGAACAGCTGCCACCCAGCATGCTGCGCGATCGCCGCCCGGAAGGCAAGGTCGGCGTCGTGGTCCTCCGGGCCCAGCACCGCCATCGACCCGCCCTGCCCGCCTGCACCGTTCACCTTCCAACCGCGTGCGCCGTGCTCGCGTGCGAGCTCCACCAACCGGTGCGCATCGTCACCCACCAGCGCGTCGTGCATCGACTCGATCGCCTCGTGGCTCTGGTGCAGTGCCATCCCGTAGGCAACGAGGTCGCCGCCACGCAGTGCATCCGCAGCGGCTCGAGCCGCGATTCGCATCTGCTCCAGCTCGCCCCCGCCGTATCCGGCCTCGAACTTCGCGATCACCTCGTCGTGCAACTCGGAGGACGCGTGCGGCGAACCGAGGTACACCGTGTGCAGGCGAGCGCTCAGCTGTGCTGCCGCGGCCGGCGGAGGCACGACCAGTTCACGCCGCACCGTTGGGTAGTGCACGTCGAATCGGCTGATGCCGCCCCACGCCGCCGCAGCATGGTCCTGGATCCCCGACTGCTTGCCGGTGCTGGTCTCGTACGAGTGCGCCATCGTCGCGGTCTCGCCCGCATCGAGCGGATCGCCGACCGCGGCGGCCAGCGCCGACACGAGCGCCACCATCACCGAAGCCGACGTCCCGAGCCCCGATCCCGCGACCACGGAGTCGGCGATGTCGACCTCGATCGAACCCGGGATCTCGGACATGACGATGGCGTGCTCGATGGTCGGGTGCCGGCCCGGCGGCTCTGCGGCGGGGAACCGATAGTCCTCACCGGTCATCCGCACGATGAGATGCACCCAACGTTCGGAGCCCGGTTGGGCGTACAAGCGCACCTCGGCGCGGTGGTCGATCGCGACGTTGCACACCGTGCCGCGCTTGGCGAACCAGGTGTCGGTCCACCCGCCGATGTCGGCGGTGCGGGTAGGGGCGGTGGCGCGGACGAAGATCACGGGCGGCCACCGGAGCGGGCTGGTGATCGAGGCATCCGGTGAAGGAGGGAGATGATTGTGGGGAGGGTTCACTTGTATTAGAGTTGTCTACATCGGATCGAGGCACGGGGGACTCCGGGCCAGGATCGAATGTCGCGGTCGACGATCGCGACGAGCCAATGAGGATAGAGGAGCGAACATGACCGTCACCGCCGGAACACCGATCGAGCTCGTCCAGGGCGTGTACGCCACGCTCGCCGACCGAGTGGTCGTCGGCCGCAAGCGCTTCGGACGTCCGCTCACGCTCACCGAGAAGATCCTCCTCAACCACCTCGGCGACGTGAACGAGCCCGCCGAGCGCGGTGGCACCTACAACGACTTCCACCCCGACCGTGTCGCGATGCAGGACGCCACCGCGCAGATGGCGCTGCTGCAGTTCATGACCGCCGGCCTGCCAACCACCGCGGTGCCGTCCACCGTGCACTGCGATCACCTCATCCAGGCCAAGGTCGGCGCACGCATCGACCTCGGCGTCGCTGTCGACACCAACAAGGAGGTGTACGACTTCCTCCGCTCGGTGAGCGCGAAGTACGGCATCGGCTTCTGGGGTCCCGGCAGCGGCATCATCCACCAGGTCGTGCTCGAGAACTACGCCTTCCCCGGCGGCATGATGATCGGCACCGACAGCCACACCCCGAATGCCGGCGGTCTCGGCATGGTCGCGATCGGCGTCGGTGGCGCCGACGCCGTCGACGTGATGACCGGCTTCCCCTTCAACGTCCGGTGGCCGAAGGTGATCGGCGTGAAGCTCACCGGCACCCTGAGTGGCTGGAGCAGCCCGAAAGACGTCATCCTCGAAGTTGCCCGTGTCCTCACCGTCGAAGGCGGCACCGGCGCGATCATCGAGTACCACGGCCCCGGCGCCGACTCGATCTCGGCCACCGGAAAGGCGACCATCTGCAACATGGGCGCAGAGATCGGCGCGACCTGCAGCGTGTTCCCCTACGACCAGAACATGGCTCAGTACCTGAAGGCCACGGGTCGTCGGGCAATCGCCGATGCGGCCGACGAAGCCGCCGACAACCTCCGCCCCGACGAGGGTGCAATGTACGACCAGCTCGTCGAGATCGATCTCGATCAGTTGAAGCCGCTCATCAATGGCCCCCACTCGCCGGACCGCGCCAATCGTGTCGGCGCCGCGGTGGGTGCGGAGGCCCGCGCCAACGACTGGCCGCTCGAGATCTCCTCCACCCTCATCGGCAGTTGCACCAACAGCTCGTACGAGGACATCACCCGGGCGGCCTCGATCGCTCGCCAGGCCGCTGCTCGGGGCTTGACAGCCAAGGTCGAGCTGCTCGTCACCCCGGGCTCCGAGCAGACCCGGGCCACGATCGAGCGCGACGGCCTGATCGCCGATCTCGAAGCGATCGGCGCAACCGTGCTGGCCAATGCGTGCGGCCCGTGCATCGGCCAGTGGGATCGCCCAGCGAGCGTGACCGGCAAGCCGAACACGATCGTCAACTCGTACAACCGCAACTTCCCGAAGCGCAACGACGGCTCGGCCAACACGCTCAGCTTCGTCACCTCCCCCGACACCGTCGTGGCGCTCGCGCTCGCCGGTCGTCTCGACTTCGATCCCACCACCGACACGATCACGGCACCCGACGGCACCGAAGTGCTGCTCGATCCACCGGTCGGTGAGGTGCTGCCCGATGCCGGGTACGACCCTGGCGAGAACACCTTCACCGCTCCCCCGGCCGACGGTTCGGGCGTGGACGTCGCGGTCTCGCCGACGAGTGATCGCCTGCAGCTGCTGCAGCCGTTCCCGGCGTGGGACGGTAACGACTACCTCGGCCTGCCGGTGCTGATGAAGGCCAAGGGCAAGTGCACGACCGACCACATCTCGGCAGCCGGAAAGTGGCTCACCTACCGCGGTCACCTCGAGAACATCTCGGGGAACCTGTTCCTCGGTGCGGTCAACGCGTTCGGCGACCAGTACGAGGCCGGCCACGGCAAGGATGCGCGCGACGGCAGCGTCGACACCTTCCCGAACCTCGCCAAGAAGTACAGCGAGGCCGGCATCCGGTGGGTGGCCATCGGCGACCGGAACTACGGCGAAGGCTCGTCGCGTGAGCACGCCGCGATGGAACCACGGTTCCGCAACGGTGTGGTGATCATCACCCGCAGCTTCGCCCGCATCCACGAGACCAACCTGAAGAAGCAGGGCATGGTGCCACTCACCTTCGCCGATCCAGCTACGTACGATCAGGTGGGCGAGGACGACCGCATCAACGTGCTCGATCTCCCACCCAGGCCCGGCAAGAACGTGCGCTGCCAGATCGTGAAGCCCGACGGCACCACGATCGACTTCGAGGGCGTGCACACGTTCAGCCCGGAACAGGTCGAGTGGTTCTTGGCCGGCTCGGCACTCAATGTCGTGCGCCGCAAGGTTGCCGAGGCCACCTGAACATCGTCGGAGACGGTTCTGGTCGTGTGCAGCAGCTGTTGTCGCCGCTGCACGCGACCAGAACGATCAGCTTCGGGCTGCTCCGAGGAGCAGCCGCCGTTCGGCCGTGGCGAGCACGCGGCGAGCAGCAGCCACCGAATCGGGCGTGACCGAGACCGAGTCGATCCCGAAGCGCACCAGGTGCTCGGCGAATGCTGGGCGGTTCGACGGCGCCTGACCGCACAACGAGGCAGTCAGGCCGCACGCGTGGGCCCGACGGATGATCTGCTCGATCGCATCGAGCACGGCGGCATCGGACTCGTCGAACAGCTCACGGCAGATCTCGCTGTCGCGGTCCACGCCGAGCATCAGCTGGGTGAGGTCGTTCGAACCGATCGACACTCCATCGATGCCGAGCCGGGCGTAGTCGGGGATGCGATACACCACCGACGGCACCTCGGCCATCACCCACCGCGTGAGCCCGCGTTGGCTCCCGAGCGGGCTGGCGTCCACGAGCTCGAGGCATCGTTCCAGCTCCCACGAGGTGCGCACGAACGGGATCATCAGCACCACGTTCGGACACTCCTCGCGGACGCGCGCCAACATCTGCAGCTCGAGATCGAACAGGTCGGGTTCGCGCACATAGCGGTAGCAGCCGCGGTAGCCGATCATCGGGTTGTTCTCCGTGGGCTCGAAGCTGGCACCGCCTTCCAGACCCGCGAACTCGTTCGAGCGGAAGTCGATCGTGCGGTACACCACGGGCCGTGGCGCGAACGGCCGGGCGATCTGCAGCACCGAGTCGGCCATGCGCGACACGAATGCCTCACCACCACCGTCGGCCACGACGGCTCGCGGATGACGGCCTTCCAACGCCTCGGTCAACAAGAACTCAGCACGCAACAGCCCGACGCCGTCGACGGGTCCGGCGGCGATCGCCTCCGCGTTCGCGACCGTGGCAAGGTTCACGTAGAGGCTCGTCGCGAGCGGCTCCCAGGCCTCTCCCGTTGCGCCGCCCTCGCGCACCACGATCGGCGGCGCTGCGGTCTCCACCACTCCCCGTCTCACCACGCCCCGCGTGCCGTCGACGGTGATCACGTCACCGGTGCGGATCGCTGTCGTTGCGGTCCGTGCCGCCACGACGCACGGGATTCCGAGCTCGCGACTCACGATGGCCGCGTGACAGGTGATCCCACCACCATCGGTCACCACCGCGGCCGCTCGGCGCAGCGTGGGCAACCAGTCGGGATTCGTCATCGGGGCAACGAGCACCTCGCCGTCGACCAGCGCTGCACCCTCCGAGGGGTCGCGGAGCAACCGAGCCGCACCGTGAGCGAGCCCCGGCGACGCGCCGAGTCCGCGGACCAGCTCCTCACCTGTGCGCTCGCCGAGTGTGGTGATCGGTCGCGACTGCACCACGGAGCGGGCGCCGGCTACGTCGATCACCCATTCCATGTCCTGCGGCTTGCCGTAGTGGGCTTCGGCCAGCATGCCCAGTCGGGCCAGCTCGAGCAGCTCGTCGTCGGTGAGCACGCGTCGGCCACCCTCGGCAGGATCGAGCTCGACGCGCAGATCGTCACCGTCGGGCCCACACACGATCGCATGGGACTTCACGCCGATGCGTGCCTCCACCACCGCGAGCGGTTCGCGCCGCACCACATACGTGTCGGGTTCCACCTGGCCGCCCACCACCACCTCGCCTTGGCCGAACGCCGCCTCGACCACCAGACGGTTGCGATCGCCGGTGGCCGGGTCGGCGGTGAACATCACACCTGAACGCGTCGGCCGGTGCCATCCGCTGCACGACCACCGCGATCGCCGGCTCGGTGTCCACCCGCTGCATCGCGCGATACGTGAAGGCCCGGTCCTGGAAGCCCGATCGCCAGCAGTCCACCACCCGCGCGCACACCGCGTCACGGCCGCGCACGTTCGTGAACGTCTCGTGCATCCCGGCGAACGACGTGTCGCCAGCGTCCTCGGCCGTGGCCGACGAGCGCACGGCCACTGCCACGTCATCGACGCCGGTGCGCCGACACAGCTCGTCGTAGGCAGCGACCACCGCCTTGCGCACTTCGCAGGACATGCCACCCGCGACCACCAGTTCCCGACGGTGCGCGGCATCGGCCGCGGCCACGGCCGTCGCATCCGTGCCACCGCCGAGCTCAGGTGCGCCCGCGAGCTCGGCTCGCACACCTGCGGCATCCATCGACGAGAGGTACGCATCGGCGGTGACGACGAACCCTGGCGGCACCGGGAGACCCGCCTGCACGAGCTCGCCGAGGTTGGCTCCCTTGCCGCCGACGGTCGGCGCGTCGGCCAGACCGATGTCGGCGAACCACGAGATGATGTTCATGGTCATTCCTCCTGCTCGCGCCGTTCATGCCGGCGGGCGAGATACGCCTCGAGCCCGCGGATCGTGCGCAGCTCGGGGAAGTCGCTCTCTGGGATGTCGATCCCGGTGGTGCGGCCGAGCGCTGCCGCGAGGTTCAAGGTGTCCATCGAGTCGAGTCCGAGGACGTCGTGGAAGTCGGCGTCGATGTCGTCGGGGTCGACGTCGGGGGCGACCTCCTCCAATGCTGCAACGACGTGGCGATGCGGGTCGAAGGTCGGGCGTGGATCGAGCGTGGTCATGTGCACACCTCCTGCAGGTGATGGTCAAGGGCGACGAGGAACGACGATCCGATCCGGCCGTCGACCGCTCGGTGGTCGGCGGCGAGCGTGGCTCGCACCACCGGCCGCACGACGAGCTCGCCATGATCGACCCAGGGTGCGTCGCGCACGGCGCCGAGGCCGAGGATCGCCACCTGGGGCGGATGGATGATCGGGACGACGGTGTCGACCTCGCCTTCGCCGAGCTGGGTGAGCGTGAACGTCGCACCACCCATCTCCGACGCACGGAGCCGGCCAGCGCGGGCGCGGGTCACGAGTTCGCGGAACTCGGTCATCACGGTGTCGAGATCCTTCTGATCGGCGTTGTGCACGACAGGCACCAGCAACCCGCCTCGCCGAAGAGCGATCACCACGCCGACGTGCACGTCGGCAGCGGGTTCGAACACACCGTCGCGCCACCACCCGTTCACACCCGGCACCTGGGCCGCAGCGCGTGCCGCAGCACACACGAACAAGGCGGCGGGCAGGACGCGGTCAGCGGCCGTCCGGGTCTCGTTGAGGGCGGCGAGGGCACCGAGCGGCCGCGACAGCTCGATCGTGCTGCCCACCTGGAAGTGTGGGATCTCCTGCCATGCCTTCAGCATCTGCCGGGCGATCGCAGTCCGCATCGAACCAGCACCGGTCGGGCGTTCTCCGGTCGCGGGAGCATCCGGCGAGGGAACCGTGCTCGACGCAGCCTGCACCGCGACCCGCTCCGCTTCGCGCAGCACCATGTCACCGGTGACGACTCGACCGTCCACACCGAGTGCCTCGACATCGATCCCGCTGTGTGCTCCCAGGCGCCGCGCACGCGGGCTGATTCGACCGCGCCGCTCCACCACGGTCTGGCCGGCCGACCCCTGGGCAACCCGGTCGCGCGGTCGCTCCGCAGCATGCTCGATGTCGTCGCGCGTGACCCGCCCTCCGGGACCGGTCCCTGCGAGGTGTGCCGCGTCGACGTGGAGCCGGTCCGCGAGGTGACGGAGCACCGGCGACTGCACTGCAGCGGCTGGGTGCTCGTGCGCAACCCCCGGCTCGCTCGCGATGGTCGGCGCGCGCGAGCCGACCGGAGTGGTCTCGGTCGTGGAGACGCGATGCCGGCCGCGACGCGGGGCCGGGCCAGCGTCGATCGTCGCGAGCACGGTGCCCACCGGCACACGGATGCCAGGCGGCACGACGAGCTCGTGCACGGTGCCGTCGACGAACACCTCCACGTCGAGGTCGCTCTTGTCCGTCTCCACCACGGCCACCACGTCGCCGCGGTGCACCTGGCTCCCCGCCGCCACGCGCCACTCGACGATCGTGCCTTCGTCCATGTCCGCGCCGAGGGACGGCATCGCAAATGCGACGAGCTGCTCGGAACGGTCGCTGTCAGGCATGGGTCGCCAGCACCTCTCCCACCATGGCGACGATCCCGGCTGCGCTCGGCAGCGCAGCGTCCTCGAGGTGCTTCGCGTACGGCATCGGCACCTCTGCGCTGCACACCCGCGCCACTGGCGAGTCGAGCTCGAAGAAGGCCGCCTCGGTGATGCGGGCGATGATCTCGGCGGCGATGCTGCCCGTGCGCCATCCCTCGTCCACCACGACGGCGCGATGCGTGCGACAGACGCTGTCGAGCAGAGTGGCATCGTCGAGGGGTCGCAGGCAGCGGAGATCGATCACCTCGGCCTCCACCCCACCGGCTGCCAGCTGATCCGCTGCTGCCAACGTCTTGGCCAGCGATCCGCCGGAGGTGATGAGGGTGATGTCGCTCCCGGCGCGGCGCACCACGGCGCGCTCGATCGGCGGAGGCGGCTCAGCGGACAACTCACCCTCGGCGTTGTAGAGCAGCGCATGCTCGAAGATCAGCACCGGGTCGGGGTCGTCGAGCGCCGGCTGCAACATGCCCCGGAAGTCGTCGACCGTTGCGGGCACCAGCACCTTGATGCCCGGGATGTGGCCGTACCAGCCCTCGAGGCTGTGCGAGTGCTGGGCGGCCAGCTGGCGGCCACCACCGGTGGTCATCCGGATCACCAGCGGGACGCCGATCTGGCCGCCTGACATGTGTCGAAGCGTCGCCGCGTTGTTCAGGATCTGATCCAGTGCGAGGAGACTGAAGTTCACGGTCATGATCTCCACGATCGGACGCATGCCGGCGATCGCCGCGCCGATGCCTGCGCCGACGAAGGCCGATTCCGACAACGGGGTGTCGCGGATGCGCTCGGGACCGAACTCGTCGAGCAGACCCTTCGACACTGCGAAGCAGCCGCCGTAGGCACCGATGTCCTCGCCCATCATGAACACGCGATCGTCGGCGAGCAGCGCCTCACGGATCGCCTGACGGATCGCCTCGCGGCACGTCGTCGTGGTTGACGTGGTCATCGCGCCCCCTCCTTCGACTCGTCCCCCGTCCAGGCGTACACGTGCCGGGTCAGCTGCTCGATCGGCTCATCGGTGCCCGCCTCGGCGAATGCGACCGCGTCGTCCACCTGCTCTTGCACCGTCGCCTCCAGTGCGTCCAACGCGTCGTCGTCAAGGAGGCCGGCATCTCGGAGCCGGGTGGTGAAGAGGTCGATCGGATCGCGCTCGCGCCACTCGGACACCTCGTCCTTCGAGCGGTACAGCTCAGGGTCGTACATCGAGTGCGCCCGGAACCGATAGGTGCGCAACTCGAGGAACACCGGCCCGCCACCCGAGCGAGCTACCGCTGTCGCTCGCCGCATCGCCTCGCGCACGGCCAGCACGTCCATGCCGTCGACCGACCACGACGGCATGCCGTACGACGCGGCCTTCACCGTCAGATCGACATCGTTCTCCGAGCGGGACAGCGCGGTGCCCATCGCGTAGAGGTTGTTCTCACAGCAGAACACGAGGGGCACCTTCCACAGCCCGGCCAAGTTCATCGTCTCGTGGAACTCACCCTCGGCCATCGCACCCTCACCGAAGAAGCACGCCGTCACCCTCGGCTCCCCACGGAGGAAGTCGGCGAGCGCGATCCCGAGCGACACCGGCAGGCCGCCGGCCACGATGCCGTGCCCGCCGTAGAAGCGGTGCCCGACATCGAACAGGTGCATCGATCCGCCGCGCCCGCTGCTGCAGCCCTCGACCTTGCCGTACATCTCCGCCATCACCGACTCCGGTGAGACCCCACGGGCGATCGCATGCCCGTGCTCGCGGTAGGTCGCCACTGCGTTGTCGTCCGGCTCGAGTGCAGCACTCGCTCCGACGGCCACCGCCTCCTCGCCGATGTAGAGGTGCATGAAGCCGCGGATCTTCGACGCCCCGTACAGCTCGGCACAGCGTTCCTCGAAACGTCGGATGAGCAGCATCCGTTCCAGCAACTCCACGTCCGCTGCGGTCACCGGGATGGTCGTCATCGTCCAGCTCCTGTCTCACCGTTGCCGGTGCCGCCCGCCGCGGTTGATGCCCCACTCTCCAACGTGGACAGGTCGCCCTCGGGCAACCCCAGCTCACGGGCGCGCAGCACGCGACGCATGATCTTGCCGCTGCGGGTCTTGGGCAGATCGGCAGCGACGAGGATCTGTCGTGGCGCGACCGCGGCACCGAGTCGTCGTCGTGCGTGAGCCATCACCGACCGGGTCACGTCGGCCACGTCCTGTCCCTTGTCGAGCGCATCAGCGTGCAAGACGACCACCGCGTGCACCAGCGCACCGGCGACCGGGTCGGGCACGGCGTACACGCCGGCCTCGGCGACCGCCTCGTGCTCCACCAGGACGCGCTCCACCTCGAACGGTCCGATCAGGTGGCCCGAGGTCTTGATCACGTCGTCGGCCCGGGAGACGAACCAGAGGTAGCCGTCGTCGTCACGCCGCACGAGGTCGCCACTGAGGTACCACGTGGCCCCCGATGCGAGACCGAAACACGACGCATAGCGCTCGGGGTTGCCGAGGTAGGTGCGGAACATCGAGGGCCATGGGCTGCGCAACGCCAGCATCCCCTGCGTCGCCCCGTCCAGCAACCGCACCTCGCCGGCATCCGTTCGAAGCGGCTCGCCCTCGTCGTTGCAGGCCACGAGTGCTGCATCGATCCCGGGGAGGGGCTTGCCCATCGAACCTGGCCGGATCGGCATCGACAAGAAGTTGGCCACCATGATCCCGCCGGTCTCGGTCTGCCACCAGTTGTCGTGGAACGGCACGCCCAAGACGTCGTGCCCCCACCTCACCGCGTCGGGTGCGAGCGGCTCGCCCACGCTGGCAGCGAGCCGAAGGTGCGGTCTCGGCCGGTCGATCCCGTCGACCTCGGTGCCGGCGCGCATCAGCATCCGCACCGCCGTCGGGGCCGTGTACCACACGTTGACGCCCTCGTCGGCGAGGATGCCGTACCACCGGGCAGGGTCCATCTCCGCCTCGTCGACCACGAGCGTCACGCCGCACACGAGCGGGGCGATGATGCCGTACGAGGTGCCCGTCACCCAGCCGGGATCGGCGGTGCACCAGAACACATCGTCGTTCTCGCTGTGCAGGTCGAGCACCAGGCGTGCGGTCGCGTGGTGCGCGACCACTGCGCCGTGGACGTGCAACGCACCCTTGGGTGTGCCGGTGGTGCCGCTCGTGAAGTGCAGCAACGCCGGGTCGTCGGGACTCGTGGGGCCGATCTCGAACTCGTCGCTCGCCGCTGCGAGCAGCGGATCGAGGGCGAGCGCGCCCTGCGGGCAACCGTCGTCGCCGCCGGTGACGAACACCTTCCGCAGCGCGGGCAGGTCGTCACGTCGCTCCGCGATCTTGCGCCGGAACAGCTCGGGTGTGGTGAACAGTGCAGTGGCACCGGACAGCTGCAGTCGCGTGGCGATCGGCTCGGGACCGAATGCCGAGAACACCGGGCACACCACGCACCGCTGCTTCAGCGCGCCCATGACCGCGACGTACAGATCGAGCTCCCGTCCGCACAGCACCATCACCACGTCGCCGGCCACCACGCCGTGGGCCGCGAGCACGTTGGCAAAGCGGTTCGAGCGACGGGCGAGCTCGGCATAGGTCACCTCTCGACGGCTGCCGTCCTTGCCCAACAGCCGGAGCGCGACATGGTTCCCACGATGGGGGCCGACATGGCGGTCGACCGCCTCGTACGCAATGTTCAGCCCACGACCCCCGGGCAACCCGTCGAGGTCGAGTCGGGCGTGGTCCCACGTGAACGTGCGACACGCGTCGTCATAGTCCGCGAGGTTCGGCGCGAGGTGATCGATGCGGTCGGGACCCCGCTTGTCGGCGATCTCCTCGAGGTGCACGATCATCGTTCCCTCCCGACGGAGACACGTGAGTGTCGGTTCGAATTGACTTTGGTCGTCACTTCGATCGTGCCCGCGAGCGCAGTCGGGTCCAAGAGCCGAAGGTCCCCGGCGCACCCGACATAGAGTCCGAACCGTGATCGACCTCGCCACCGCCCTGCGTACGAACGGCGCAGTACGTGCATTCACCGAGCAGCCGGTCGACGACGCGATCCTCCACGACGTGCTCGACTCGGCCCGGTTTGCTCCGAGCGGTGGCAACCGCCAGCCCTGGCGTGTGGCGGTCGTGCGCGACCTCGACACCCGTCGCGAGATGGGCGACCTCATGCGCACCGTGTGGGAGGAGTACATGGCCGCCAACGCCACGGGCGTCACCGCCTTCGCGTTCGGCAAGTCGATCGACGCCCCGCCAGTTCCTGCTCCGAACGCGCTGCTCGACGCGATCGAGACGATTCCCGTGGTGCTCGCCATTGCCGCCGACCTGCGAAGCATCGCGATGATGGACGGCAACCTCGAACGACCACCGGTCACCGGTGGTGCGTCGATCTACCCGTTCTGCTGGAGCATCCTGCTCGCCTGCAGGGACCACGGTCTCGGTGGCGTGCTCACCACGTTCCTGTCGCGCGAGGAACCGGCCATCGCACCACGACTCGGGCTGCCGGTCGACCACGCGCTCGCGGCCACCATCTTCCTCGGGTATCCAACCCACCAGAACACCAGGCTGAAGCGCCATCCGGTGAATTCATTCGCCACGATCGACCGGTTCGACGGAGACTCCTTCGATGGCTGAACCACCTGACACCCGCGCCACGCAACTCCCCGACATCGCCTGCGTCGCGAGCGAGGGCCGGATGCTCACCGAGTTCCTCGACTACTTCCGCGCCGTCTTCATCCGCAAGGTGGAGGAGCTCACGGAAGAACAGGCACGCCAGCGGTTGCCACCGAGCGACATGGACCTCCTCGGGATGACCCGTCACCTCGCGGACGTCGAGCGATGGTGGTTCCGCTGTGTGTTCACCGCCGAGGTCACCGATGGCAACTACGAGAGCGAGACCGATCCGGATCTCGATTGGCATCACGGTCCCGACGACACCGTGGCCGATGCGGTCGACGTGTGGTCGGGCGAGGTCGCTCGGGCACGCGAGATCACGTCCGCTGCGCCCGATCTCGATGCGATCGCGTCCTCCACGTCGGGCAGCCGCGGCGAGATCTCGATGCGGTGGATCCTGATCCACATGATCGAGGAGTACGCCCGCCACTGCGGCCACGCCGACTTCCTACGCGAAGCGATCGACGGCGTCACCGGCGACTGACCACCGGCGACCGGTCAGTCACAGCATCGGCGCTGCGGGACGGCCGATCACCGTGCGGGCTCGTTCAGCGGCATCGCGAGCACGGTCGGCCAGGCGTCGAGCAGCCACACCGATGCGGTTGATGCGGTCGAGCACGGCGACTCGCGCCTGCTCTGCCTCGCTGGTGAGACCGCTCAGCGATTCGATCTTCCACGACCGCACGACGACGGGCTGGAGGATCTGGTCGTGGTGTTGTTGCAGGTTGTACAGCCCGTCGCGGGCGATCGCCTCGGCGTGCTTCTTGAAACCGGGGATGCCTGTTCCCGGCATCTCGAACTCGCGCACCTGACGCTCGATCGCGGGGAGCACCAGCGACGGGGCGATCTCGAGCGCGGCAGACGTGAGGTCGCGGTAGAAGAGGAAGTGGAAGTTCTCGTCGGCGGCGACGCGGCTGATGACCTCGTAGCCGGCCTGGCCGACAGGGTGGTCGCCGAGGTGCTCCTGCAGCGCCTTGCCGGTGTTGCGGTGGGCGATGCGTGTGGCGAGCTCCTGAAGGGCCACGTACACGAAGCCGTCGACGGCGCTGTCGGGGTTGGGCACCTGGCCACCCGACATCTGCGACATGCGACCGTCCTCCAACGCCCGCGGATCGATCGCGCGGGTGACGGTCATGAAGTCACGCAATGCGATCGAGTGCCGGGCCTCCTCGGCCGTCCACCGGTGCGACCACTCCCGCCAGGCTCCGTCGCGGCCGAACATCCGGTCGATCACCTGGAAGTAGTACGGCAGGTTGTCCTCGGTGAGGAGGTTGACGAACAAGGCACTGCGCACCGAATCCGGCAATGGCACCTCACGGGCGTCCCATTGCTCGCCCTCGACGAAGTCGCGACCGAGGCTCCATGGTACGAACTCGTGCGGGTACCACGGCTTGCAGGTGTCGTAATGGCGAGCCGTGAGCTGCTCGGCCACCGTGGTCAGTTCGTGGAGGAGCTGAACCTCGTTCATGGCGCCCAGTCTACCTACCGGCAGGTAGACAAGTCGTCAGGGGTGAACGGCCGCCCGGGTCGATGTCGAGTGTGCGGGTCGGCCGCGTCGGCGCCCGGATGCCCACCGATTTCGGCGCGCATCACACAGCACGGTGGCCGGCCGCCGCGTAACGTACCTGGCCATGGGGACGGCGAGACGCCGACTGTTGAGCATTCCACTCCTGGTGACTGTTGCGGTCGCGCTTGCGCTGCTCCTCCCGCTCTGGCTGCCGCTGGCGGTCGCCGCCGACCTCGTGCGCGGCCGAACCCGCTTGCCCCTGACCCGCCTGCTCGCGTTCGGCCTCGGGTGGAGCTGGCTCGAGACGGCCGGTGCGGCGATCGCACTGTGGTTCTGGCTCACCGGCCGACGCACCGATCACCGGATCCACTACGACCTGCAACGGTGGTGGGCCGCACACTTGATGGGCGTGCTCCGTCGCACCACCGGCCTCACCATCGATGTGGAGGGCATCGATGCGTTCTCGCCCGGACCGGTGGTGGTGCTGTGCCGGCACGCCAGCCTTGCCGATTCGCTCGTGAGCGCCTGGGTCGTCACCAGCCTCGCCGCGAAGCAACCGCGCTACGTGCTCAAGCGCGAACTCCTGACCGTCCCGTGCCTCGATGTGGTGGGCAACCGTCTCCCCAATCACTTCCTCGACCGCGACGCTGCCGATTCGGCCGGGGAGCTTGCCGCGCTCAGCGAACTGGCCACCGACCTCGGGCCCGACGACGTGGCGATCATCTTCCCCGAGGGGACGCGGGCCGCGCCGGCCAAACGAAAGCGGGCGCTGGCCCGGATCGCCGAGCGCGACCCGGCGCGCGCCGAGCGCCTTGCCGCCATGCAGCACCTCCTCCCACCTCGCCCAGCCGGCAGCGCTGCACTGCTGGCCGGTTCGCCGAACAGTGATGTCGTCATCGCCTGGCACACCGGATTCGAGGGCCTCGATACGTTCGGCGGCATCGTGCGCGCCCTCGGCCGAGGAGCGCCGCGCGTGCGCTTCGCTGCGATCCGAGTCCCTCGCAGCGACGTACCCTCCACCGACGACCTCCCCCGTCTCACCGTCTGGCTCGATCTGTGCTGGCTCGATGCCGACCGAGCGGTCGACGCACTGCTCAACGAATCCACGCCAACCCGGGCCTGAACCCGGCTCCCATCACCGATCGAGGCCCGATGCCCACCGCCCTGCTCACTGCTGCACTTGCGATCGTGGTGCTGATGCTCGTCACGTGGGTGATCAGCGTGATCATCACGAATGCCTCGATCGTCGACATCGTGTGGGGCCTCGGTTTCGTCGTGGTCGCCTGGGTCGTACGCCTGAGCGTCGACGACGGGCTCGACGCCCGCCAGTGGCTGCTCGTCGCGATGACGACGATCTGGGGCCTGCGTCTCGCGGGCCACCTGTTCTGGCGCAACCACGGCAAGGGCGAGGACTACCGCTACCAGGCGATGCGCCGGCACTACGGGCCGAACTTCCGCTGGATCAGCCTCGGCACCGTGTTCGGCCTGCAGGGCGTGCTGATGTTCATCGTCTCGCTGCCCGTGCAGATCGGCCAGACCGACGACACGCCCGACATCGGCGTGATTGCGATCATCGGCATCGTCGTCTGGCTCGTGGGCCTCTTCTTCGAAGTCGTCGGCGATGCCCAGCTCGTTCGGTTCAAGGCTGATCCCGCGAGCCAGGGCAAGGTGATGGACCGCGGCCTCTGGAAGTACACCCGCCACCCCAACTACTTCGGCGACTGCTGTGTGTGGTGGGGCATCGCACTCGTCGCCGCCGAGACGGGTACGGGTGCGATCGGACTCGTCGGCGCCGTGGTGATGACGGTGCTGTTGCGCCGGGTGTCGGGGGTGACGCTCCTCGAGAAGACGATCGTCAAGCGACGCTCGGGCTACCGGGAGTACATCGAGCGCACGTCGCCGTTCATCCCGCGCCCGCCGAAGAAGGTCTGACGCGTGATCGTCCGGCGCTGCTGAGCAGGGTCAGTCCTTACCTGGTCGGCGCTTGATCTCGCCTGACGGGTCGCCCTTGTAGCCGGGCGGCAGCGACGCGACGAGCTCGGCCTCGGTCGGCACACGCTTCTTGCGGCTCTCCGGCGGCAGCAGCTCCATCAACGCCTTCATGATCTTCTTCGTGTCGACGTCGGGATCCTGGTACTTCAGCGGCACAGCGGCACCGACGCGCACCTGCACGAGCGGCGGATCGACGAGGTTCAACATGTTGGGGAGGCGTGACGAGCGAGGCCACACCTTCTCGGTCCCCCACAGCCCCACCGGGATCACCGGGGCGCCGGTGAGCGCAGCGAGCCTGGCAGCACCCCAGCGCCCCTTCAGCTTCGGGTCGAAGAACGCCTTGCCCCGCGGGATCGTTCCCTGCGGCATGATCGCCACCAGGTCACCGTTCTCGAGCGCCTCGGCGGCAGCCTTGAGGGGTTCGTCGCTTCCGGTGCCGCGATCGACGCGGATGCCACCCATCGCCGCCGCGATCTGCCCGACGACCGGCGCGTCGAAGACCTCCTTCTTGCCGAGGAACCGGATCGTCCGCTCGGTCTTCGCGATCGTGATCGCCATTGCCGCAGAGTCGAAGTAGCTGCGATGGTTGCCCACGATGATCGCAGGGCCGGTGGCCGGGATGTGCTCGGTACCAGCGATGTCGAACTTGGCGTACGGGAAGAAGAACGGATGGGTGAAGCTCAGCGCGAGACGCTGGATCTCGAGGTTCACCACCGGGATCTTGGCCATGCCGTGCCCCCCACTGCCGTCGTGTTCGTCCTGGGCTCTGCCACTCGCACTGCTCAGACCACCGTTGCCACGCTTGCCCGACAGATCGAGCACCGGCCAGCGGCGAGCAGCTGCCACGAGGACCATGCGGGGATCGGGGTTGACGACGAACGGCTTCCCGACAGCGGCGAGCAGCGGCGTGTCGTACACGCTGTCGCTGTAGGCGAAGCTCTCGGTCAGGTCGACTCCGTTGCGTTCGGCCCACTCGCGAACTGCGGCGAGCTTGCCGGCGCTCCAGACGAACGGGCCAGTGATCGTGCCGTCGTAGGTGCCGTCGGCATTCACGCCGTAGCGGGTGGCCACGACGTCGTCGAGACCGAGGAGGTCGGCCAACGGCTTCACCAGGTCGAATGGCGTCGTCGTGGCGAGCACGATCGGCCTGCCAGCGGAACGGTGCTCGGCGAAGAGCGCGGCCGCGAGCGGTTGGACCAATGCCGCCAGTTCGGGACCCGCCTGCTCCGCGGCCCGCTGGATGGCCGCTCGGGGCTTGCCCTTCGCGAGCGCCGCACCCTGACGGGCGAGCGCCATCGATGGCAACGTCTCGCCGACGGTGTTGAACAGCTTGTACAACAACGACTCGCCAGGAATGGTCCGACTGACCAGGCCAGCCGCCTTCATCGCGTGGGAGAAGACCTCGCCAGACGCCCCCGCGAGCAGGGTTCGGTCGAGATCGAAGAAGGCCGCTCCACGCGGTGTCGCCGTCGCCATGAGCAGGCACACTACGACAGCCGCCGACGTGGGGGAAACAGCTGCGGCGGGCGAGCGCGAGACTCAGCGGTTGGATCCGGAAAACGGGAAAGACCCCGCTTGGGGGAAGCGGGGTCTCTCAACCGAAACCCGGCGGTCTGGGGGAACCACCTTCATGGGTTCTTGTCGAGCAATCCCTGGGGGAGGGATCACTTCGATCAACATGTGAAAGTATGCACGTGAACAACTGATCTTTCAAGTTGGAATCCAGGATACTTGGTATCGTTTTTCGAGATGGATCTCCGGCAGCTCACCACCCTCGTGGCGATCGCCGACCACGGATCGTTCTCTGCAGCCGCGCGGGCGCTGTACACCGTGCAGTCCAACGTCAGCGGCCACATCGCCCGGCTCGAAAAGGAACTCGGCGTGATCCTCGTCGACCGCCAACGCGGTGGCCTCACCGATGAGGGCATGGTGGTGGTGGAGCGAGCCAGACGGGTGCTCCACGAGTTGGAGGACATCGCTGCCGACATGGCATCACGAGGCGACGAGGTGACGGGCGAGGCCCGGTTCGGCTCGATCGGCACGACCGCCAGATGGCTCCTTCCCCAGCTCCTGCCACACATGGAGCGAGTCCACCCCGGCGTGCACGTCACCGTTCACGAGGGCAACACCACCGCCCTCGTGCCACGAGTTGTCTCCGGTCACCTCGATGCCGCAGTGGTGCATCTCCCCATCGACGACGCCGATGTGACCGTTCACCCCCTGTTCGCCGAGGACCTGGTGTTGCTCGCCCACCACAAGCACCCGCTCGCACAGCACGACACGATCCGGCTTCCGGCCCTCGCCCACACCCCGCTGCTGCTGCCCCCGACGGGCACCGCACTGCGCCGGATCATCGACCGGGCGTGCGGCGCGGTCGACACCACGCTCACGGCCCAGGCCGAGATCGACGGCGTGCGGCTGCTGGCCTCACTCGCATTCGAGGGGTACGGCGCCGCGATCGTGCCCGCCACAGCGATCCCGCGCTGGTTGAAGGGTGACTTCAAGCGGATCGCGGTGCCCGAGCTCCCCCGCCGCGTGGTGGGCTGGGTGCAGCGCAAGCGGCCCTCTCCGAGCGCGCCCACCAAGGCGCTGCAGGAGGCGCTCCGCGAGGTGGTCTCCAAGCAAGGCGAACGCCAGCCGGGCGTGCACGTGGGCGCTGATGCGTTTCCGTTCGGCACCGGCCGCCTCGGCTGACCCGACGCCGCAGACGACCTGGGTCCAACCGATCGCATCACAGCGGGATGAGTAGGGTGACCAGCATGCCGCTCGCCATCCGTGCCCGTGTGCCCGGTGTCGTCTCCGCCGAGGTGCGCGACGTCGATGGGCGCCCGGTGGTGTGGGTCGATGTCGATGCCTCGGAGAAGCAGGGCGCACTCTCGTCGGTCTCGTCGTCGCAGATCGAGGCCGCGGCCGTGCTGGCTCGCACCAAGGCGATGCCACTCGTGGCGATCGTCCGATCGAGCGGCGCCGACATCGCGGAAGGCCTCGCTGCCCTCCACGGGTGGGGGCTGGCGGCGCGTGCGATCGCCAGCTGCTCGGGTGTGGTGCCGGTGATCATGGTCGTCGACGGCCCGGCCGTGAGCGGCCCTGCACTCCTGATCGGCCTCGCCGACCTCGTGGTGATGACGTCGAGCTCGTACGCCTTCGTGAGCGGGCCGACGATGGTGGCCGAGTTCACCGGCGTGATCATCGACAACGACGAGCTGGGCGGGGCGTCGACGCACGCCCGCTACACCGGTGCGGCCAGCCTCGTGGCCCCCGACTTCGCTGCCGCGACCGAGATGGTCGGCCAGCTCCTCAGCTACCTGCCCTCGCACAACGACGAGGAGGCGCCGCGCGTTGCCACCGATGACCCGATCGATCGCGAGACTCCCGAAGCTGGTGCCGTCATCCCCCGTTCGAGCACCGGCAGCTATGACGTGCGCGACGTGATCCGGGCGCTCGCGGATGACGGCGATCTCCTCGAGCTCCGTGCCCGCTGGGCCGCCAACGTGGTGACTGCGTTCGCGACGATCGGTGGCATGCCCGTGGGCATCGTGGCCAACCAGCCGATCTCGCTGGCCGGCACGCTCGACATCCCCGCCTCGCAGAAGGCGGCCCGCTTCGTCGCGTTCTGCGACGCGTTCAACCTGCCGATCATCACGCTCGTCGACACCCCGGGCTTCTATCCCGGCAAGGACCTCGAGTGGCGCGGCATGATCCGCCACGGTGCGCAGCTCGTGTTCGCCTACGGCCGGGCCACTGTGCCGCGCATCTGCGTGATCCTGCGCAAGAGCTACGGCGGGGCCTACATCGTGATGGACTCGAAGAAGATGGGCAACGATCTCTGCATCGCGTGGCCATGGGCCGAGCTCGCCGTGATGGGCGCCGGTCAGGCCGCCGCCATCCTCCAGCGGCGGGCGACGCCGGAAGAACGGGCGGCGTTCGAGGCCGACTACTCCGAGCGCCTGCTCAACCCGTACGTCGCCGCCGAGCGTGGCTACGTGGACGCGGTCGTGGAACCGGCCGAGACCCGCGCCGTGATCGGCCACGCGCTGATCGGACTCATCGACAAGCGAGAACGGCTGCAACCCCGCCCCCACGACAACACCCCGCTGTGATCCGCCGGCCGGGTCGGGTGCTCAACATCCAAGCAGTGGTGCTGGACTGACCGCCCGAGTGAAACCCATCGGTTCACGGTTCTGCAGGCCGATGGCACCCGCCACTAGTGTCACCGGCCGGGGATGAAAGCCCCGCCACCCATTCGTGTCATCCGAGGGAGCAACGTGCCCGACACCATCACCATCACCGACGACCGCACTGGCAAGTCGGTGACCGTACCGATCACCGACGGCGTGTTCCCGGCCAGCGCGGTCCGCGATCTCGACCCGTCGCTGTACATCTACGACCCTGCCTACATGCAGACTGCGGCGTGCAAGAGCGCGATCACGTACCTCGACGGTGATGCGGGCATCCTGCGCTATCGCGGCTACCCGATCGAACAGCTGGCTGAGAGGAGCACCTACCTCGAGGTGTCGTACCTGCTGCTCAACGGCGAGCTGCCCACCCCGGCGCAGCTCGACACGTGGACCCATGACGTGGTGCACCACACCTTCATCCACGAGAACATGCGCAAGCGCTTCGTCGATGGCTTCCACTACGACGCCCACCCGATGGGCATGTTCGTGAGCTCACTCGCCGCGCTCGGCACGTTCTACAACGACGCAAAGGACATCCATTCCAAGGAGAGCCGCGACAAGCAGATCCTGCGGCTGGTGGCGAAGACCCCCACGCTCGCTGCGATGGCCTACCGGTTCTCCGTCGGCCTGCCCTTCGTGTATCCGAACAACGACCTCAGCTTTCCGGCCAACTTCCTCAACATGATGTGGAAGGTGGGCGAGTACGAGGTGGACCCGCGCCTCGAGCGGGCGATGGACGTGCTGTTCATCCTCCACGCCGACCACGAGCAGAACTGCGGCACCACCGCGATGCGCGTCGTCGGCTCCAGCCATGCCGACCCGTACACGTCGGCAGCTGCTGCTGCCTCGGCCCTCTACGGGCCACTGCACGGTGGCGCCAACGAGGCCGTCGTGCGCATGCTCGCCGACATCGGCAGCATCGAGAACGTGCCGGCCTTCCTCGCCGAGGTGAAGAGCGGCAAGGGCAGCCGGCTGATGGGCTTCGGCCACCGCGTCTACAAGAACTTCGACCCGCGCGCCACGATCATCAAGAAGACCGCGTACGACGTCTTCGAGGTGACGGGGAAGAACCCACTGCTCGACATCGCCCTCGCGCTCGAGGACGCGGCGCTCAACGATCCGTACTTCGTCGACCGCAAGCTGTACCCGAACGTCGACTTCTACTCAGGCCTGATCTACCAGGCGCTGGGCTTCCCGGTCGCGATGTTCACCGTCTTGTTCGCCATCCCCCGCACCGTGGGCTGGCTGGCACATTGGCAAGAGCTGCTCGAGGACAAGGACCAGAAGATCAGCCGTCCTCGCCAGTGGTACGCCGGTGCCGAGGCTCGCGAGTACGCCCCGCTCAGCTCACGCTGACGGACGCTGCGCACGGACGACGGAGTCGACCACCGGCAGTGACACGAGCGACTCGTCCGGACAGCGCACGAAACATCTCAGAAACTCCAGCTCGACAGGGTTCCACGCACTCGTTCGGCTCCGTATGGTTCCTGCATGCCCGCACAACGAGTGCTCGTGGTGGACGACGAACCGACCGTTCGTGACGTCGTCGCGCGCTACCTCGAACGGGACGGTTACGTGGTGCGTGAGATCAGCGATGGCACCGAGGTCGCGGCCGCGGTCGAGAGCTTCCGGCCCGATCTCGTGGTGCTCGACGTCATGCTGCCCGGACGCTCAGGCCTCGACGTGCTGCGCGATCTCGGTCACTCGGTGCCGGTGATCCTCCTCACTGCGCGCACCGACGAGAGCGACCGCGTGCTCGGCCTCGAACTCGGCGCCGACGACTACGTCGTGAAGCCCTTCTCCCCCCGCGAATTGGTCGCCCGGGTGCGCAGCGTGCTGCGACGCTCGGGCGCGCCCAAGGGCGCTGCGGTGCTCACCTTCGAGGAGCTGCAGATCGACACCGCCGCCCGCGAAGTACGCGTCTCCGATGAGGTGATCGCGCTCACCGCGAAGGAGTTCGACGTCTTGGCCCACCTTGCCTCGCATCCGCGACAGGTGTTCTCCCGAGCGCAACTGCTGGAGTCGGTGTGGGACTCGTCGCCTGAGTACCAGGACCCGGCCACGGTCACCGTTCACGTCCGCCGGGTCCGCAACAAGATCGAACGCGACCCGGAACAGCCGCGGTGGATCGCCACCGTGTGGGGCGTCGGCTACCGGTTCGAGCCGTGAGTCCGGACGCGCAGCGATGACCCGCCACCGAAGGCGACCACGATGACGAGGCGTCTCCTCCTCGCGCTCGGTGCCCTCGTGCTGGTGGCGATCGTCCTCGCCGAACTGCTCGTGCAGCCGGCCGACGACGACCGGCTCCGTCTGTGGCTCATCATCGTCGGCCCTGCGATGCTGGCCGTGGCGCTCACGCCGCTGCTCGCCAAGTGGGTGTCCACCAGGGCGAGCGTGGCGGGCGTCGCGCTGACGGTCGGCCTGTGCTCGTTGGCATTGGGCGCGGTGTCGTCGTCGGCGGCGTCGAACGCGATGTTCGTGTCGAGCCGTGACTATCGGCTGTTCCTCGTCGTGCTGCTCGTGTCGTCGGGCATCGCGCTCATCGTCGGTGGACAGCTGACGCGCCCGTTGGCCCGTGACCTGCACCGGCTCGGCCAGGTGGCCTCGCAGGTGGCTGACGGCGACCTGTCGGTACGCACCGGCATCCACCGCGCCGACGAGGTGGGCACGACGGCGACCGCACTCGACACGATGATCGAAGCGCTCGCCGATGCCGAGGAAGATCGACGTACTGCGCTGGCCGCACGGCAGCATCTGTTCACCAGCCTCGGCCACGATCTGAGGACGCCACTCGCGGCGATGCGGGCGTCGCTGGAGAGCATCGAGGACGGCGTGACCGCCGATCCGCGTGCGGCCATCAGCACGCTGCTCGCGCAGGTGCGTTCGGTGGACGCGATGCTCGACCAGCTCGTCGAGTTCTCCCGGCTGGAGTCGGGTCATGCCTCGTCCGCAGTGGAACGCATCTCGCTGGCAGAGCTGGCCGATGAGTGCGTGGAGGCGCTCGGTTCCTTGGCCGCGGCGAAGGCCGTCTCGCTGGGCGTGCGCTCCGACGGC
Organism: uncultured Acidimicrobiaceae bacterium; assembly: GCA_963791635.1. Classification (GTDB taxonomy): domain Bacteria; phylum Actinomycetota; class Acidimicrobiia; order Acidimicrobiales; family Ilumatobacteraceae; genus VFMC01. Next base: position 431,424 of record CAWBTC010000005.1, on the reverse strand, counting down.
CCGGCCACCGTGAGCGGCAGTCCGCTCGAGCTGTCACGAGTGGTGCGCAACCTCGTCGACAACGCCATCCGACACAGTCCCACCGGTGGCCACGTCGACCTGCAGGTGGGCGGCAACCGCAACGAGGCGCACCTCACCGTGCGCGACGACGGCCCGGGCTTCCCCGCCGAGTTCCGCGATCAGGCGTTCGAACCGTTCCGTCGCGCCGATCCGTCCCGCAACGCCCGCACCGGCAACACCGGCCTCGGCCTGGCGATCTGCCGAGCGATCGTGTCCTCGCACGGCGGGCACATCTCCCTCGGCCTCGGTCCAGGAGGAACCGTCCACGTGACGTTGCCCACCTCCTTCACTCCGCCGCCCACTCCCCCTCCTCCCCCCATGTCCCCGCGTCCGAACGGAGCACCCACATGACCGATCCCCCCGAGATCGATCTCGCTGCCCCCACCCGCCAGGCGCCACCGGCGCCCATGTGGGCGGGACCGCTCAGCGGCTTGCTCGCCGGAGCCGCTGCCATCTGCACCGGCCTCGTCGTCGCCGCGATCATGGATGTCGACTCGCCGCTGAACGCGGTGGGCAGTGAGTTCATCGACCACACCCCCAAGTGGTTGAAGGACTTCGCGGTCGACGCCTTCGGGACCAACGACAAACTCGCTCTTCGCACCGGCATGGTGAGTGTGATCGCCGTGTTGAGCCTCGTCGTGGGCGCGCTCGCTCGGCGCCGCCCGGTCGTCGGTCCTGCGGCGATGGTCGCGTTCGGGGCGATCGGCGCATTCGTCGCCGCCGGCCGCCCCAACCAGTCGGTCTCGGCCGCCGTGCCGGCGCTGCTCGGCGCCGTCACCGGCAGTGCTGTGGTCTGGTACCTGATCCGATTCGTCCGCGGCAACGACGGCGCCCGTGAGATGCCGACGACGCCCACCCGAGCCCGCAACGGCTTCGACCGTCGCCGTTTCGTCACCACGTCTGGCGCCGTCGCGGGCGCCGCGGTGGTCGCCGCGGCCACCGCACGCAAGCTCGAGAACGATCGCATCGACCGCATCCGCAACGCCGCGCCAGACGTCCTGCCCGAGGTGGCCGACGTGTCGGGACCATCGAGTGCCGGCGTGACGTCCGGCGCGCCCGAGATCCCGCCGGGAGCGACGCTGAGCCCGGTCACGCCGTTTCTCACCCCGAACGACGACTTCTACCTGATCGACACTGCGCTGTCGGTGCCGCGCATCCGGCTCGACACGTGGTCGATGGAGATCGGCGGTCGCGTCGAGACACCGATCACGCTGACGTACGCCGACCTGCTCGCGATGGATCAGGTGGAGCGGATCATCACCATCGCCTGCGTGTCCAACGAGGTCGGTGGCGACTTGATCGGCAACGCGGTGTGGCAAGGCGTTCTGCTTCGGGACCTGCTCCAACAGGTAGGTGTGCAGCCCGAAGCCGAGCAGGTGTTCGGCACCTCGGTCGACGGCTGGACGTGCGGGTTCCCGATCGAAGCTGCGCTCGACGGGCGCGATTCGATGATCGCGATCGGGATGAACGGCGAGCCGTTGCCGCTGCAGCACGGATTCCCGGCTCGCATGATCGTGCCCGGCCTCTACGGATACGTGAGCGCCACGAAGTGGCTCAGCCGCCTCGACCTGACGACGTGGGACGAGGCCGTCGGCTACTGGGTGCCCCGTGGCTGGTCGCGCGACGCGCCGATCAAGACCCAGTCGCGCATCGACGTGCCGTCACGCGGTGAGGATCTGCCGCAGGGCAACGTGGCGATCGCGGGGATCGCCTGGGCTCAGCACCGTGGTGTTGCCAAGGTCGAGGTGCGCATCGACGAGGGAGACTGGCAGGAGGCGAGCCTCGCCACCGATGTCACGATCGACTCGTGGCGTCAGTGGCGTTACGACTGGGACACGACGTCCGTCCAGCCGGGAGAGCACCGCATCCAGGTGCGGGCCACCGACGCAACGGGTGACACGCAGACCGAGGAGGTCGCTCGACCCGACCCCGATGGTGCCACGGGTTGGCACACGCGCACGGTCAGCGTTTCCGGCTGATCCGGTCCCGAACGGATCGCAGTCCGCGGCTGAACTTCGATCCGCCGATCGCATCGTCGATCGCGTCGAGATCGGAGTCGATCAGCCGAACCGTTGCCGCTGCGACGTTGTTCTCGAGATGGGCGACCGACGAGGTGCCCGGGATCGGCAGCATCGCCGGTGAGCGATTCAACAGCCAGGCGAGCGCCGCCTGCGCCGGGGTGATCCGCATCCACTTGGCCACCTCGTCCAGCGGACCTCCCGGTTTGCTCAGCAAGCCGCTCCCGAGCGGGATCCACGGGATGAACGCGATGCCCTCGCGCTCGCAGTGGGCAAGCACCGACTCGGCCCCACGGTTCACGAGGTTGTACATGTTCTGGACCGAGACGATCGTCGCGGTGGAACCGGCCTCGATCAACTGATCGACCGTCACCTCGCTGAGGCCGATGTGGGCGATCTTGCCCTCCCGCTGCAGCTCGACGAGGGCACCGAGCTGGTCGGCCAAGGGCACATCGGGGTCGATGCGATGCAGTTGGAACAGGTCGATGCGGTCGAGGCCGAGCTTGCGGAGGCTGCCCTCGCATTGGGCCTTCAGTCGTTCGGGCCGGCAGTCGGTGCGCCACTCCCCCGGTGCCGGGCGCTCGAGACCTGCCTTCGTGGCGATCACGAGCTGTTCGGGGTACGGGTGCAGCGCCTCGCGGATCAGTTCCTCGCTGACGTCGGGACCGTAGGAGTCGGCGGTGTCGATGAGATCGATCCCGAGCTCCACCGCCCGCTGCAGGACCCGGATCGCCTCGTCGCGGTCTGTCGGCGGTCCCCACACGCCATCGCCGGTGATCTGCATCGCGCCGAAGCCCAAACGGTGCACCGTACGGTCGCCGAGCACCACCGTGCCTGCACCATGAGCGGGGAGCGGCAGAGCGCGAGGGGTGTCGTTCATCACCCCATCATGCCCCCAGACAACCCCAGCCAACCGCGATCGAGAGATGAGCGTCGCTGCCGGACCCATCTCTCATCAAACTCGGCAATGCGCTCAGCGAGATGAGAGATGCGGTCGGCACGGACGCTCATCTCTCATCGCTGGGGTTGGGCGGGGTTGGGCGGGGTTGGGGGGTCGGGGTTAGGGCCGACTCAGGGGGACCGTGATGCTGACGGTGGCACCGGGGCCGTCGGCGTTGTTGGTGGCTGACACGGAACCGCCGTGTGCGAGGGCGATGGCTCGCACGATCGCGAGGCCGATGCCGGCTTCACCGCGACGGTCGCCGCGCTGATAGCGCTCGAACACCCGTGGGAGCACCGCCGGATCGAAGCCGGGTCCGTCGTCCACCACCTCGATCACGCCGTCGTGGCGGTCGACGCGGGTGAGCAGCTCCACCCGGCTCGCCCGACGAGCGGCGTTGCGCACGACGTTCTCCACCGCTTGGCGCAACAGCGCCATGTCCGCGGCCACGACGACCGCATCGCTCGGCTCCGCGATGATCACGGCGTCCTCGGCGCGCACGGCCGCGGCGATCTCCTCGGCGAGCAGGTCGAGCCGAAGCGGTCCGATGCGCGGCATCGTCTGGCCGCTCTCGAATCGCACGAGGTCGAGCATCTCGTTCACACCCATTGCGGCACGTTCGGCGGCAGAGCGGATCTCCGACAGCGACCGCACGTACTCCTCCGAGCTGCGTGGCCGTGAGAGCGCCTGGCTGCTCGAGGCCATGATCACCGCGAGCGGGGTGCGCATCTCGTGCGCAGCATCAGCGAGAAAGCTCTGCTGATCGCCCATCATGCGGCGCATCGGGCTGATCGCCAGACTGCTGAGCACGACGCCGAGCACCAGGCTGCCGGCCAGGATCCCAAGTCCCGCCACCAGCGCACGCCGGTCGAGCGCACCGAGGTCGTCGTCGCGTTCGGTGGCCTCCACGAGCGTGACGTAGCCCTGCCCGTCGGCGATCGGACGCACGAAGCCTCGGTACCGCTCGCCGTTGTCGAGTGCGTACTCACGAAAGTCGGGCTCCCCGCCGCTCTCGCGCATCCACGTGAACAGCGGCGGCTCGAGATCTGTCTCCGCGAACGGATCGGTCCAGCCGTCGTTCACGTTCACGAACCAGGTCAGGTAGTCGGTCGAGCGCGACCCGGTGACCTCGCCGTAGAGCACGGCTTCCATCTGGGCCACGAGCGACGAGTCGACCGTGGCGCGGATCGCATCAGCCCGCTCGCTTCGCCACAGCAGCAACGGCGCGATCGCGATCGCCACAGTTATCGCCGCGAAGAGCAACGCGAGCATCGGCCGGACCTTGCGGAGACGCATCAGCCGAACCGGTAGCCCACGCCGCGGACCGTCTCGATCGGGGCCGGACGACCGGGCATCTCGAGCTTGCGGCGCACGTTGGCGACGTGCACGTCGACCACGTTGGAGAGTCCGTCGTAGTTGGCGTCCCACACCGCTTCGAGCAGTTCGGTCCGCGTCACCACGTCACCGACTCGGTCCATGAGGAAGTGCAACAGAGCGAACTCGCGGGCGGTGAGTGGCACCATCACGCCGGAGCGGCGAACGGTGTGCGCTGCCGGGTCGAGCTCGACGTCGGCCAGCTTCAACAGCGGGGCGCGGGCGTTGTCGGGGCGGCGCAGCAGCGCGCGAACCCGTGCGCCGAGCTCGGCGAAGTCGAACGGCTTGGTGAGGTAGTCGTCCGCACCTGCGTCGAGGCCGAGCACCTTGTCGCCGGTGGTGTCGCGAGCCGTGAGCACCAGCACGCGAGGTGGAAGCTCGCTCTCATGGAGCTCTCGGCACAGCGTGAGGCCGTCTCCGTCGGGCAAACCCAGGTCGAGCACGACGAGATGGTAGGCGTTGATCGCACAGGCACGACGGGCGCCGGACAGCGTGCGTTCGAGATCCACCGCATGGCCATCCTCGGAGAGCCCTCGCTGCACCACTCCCCCCAGGGAGATGTCGTCTTCCACCACGAGCACCCGCACGAGCGCCCATCGTTCCACATCGACCGTGAAGCACACATGAAGCGGGCTTTCATGATCGGTTCATGTTCGGAAGCCCACACTTGGTTCATGGCACTCCTGGCATCACGATCGCGACGAGTCGACAGCACGCGACTCGCACGCAACTCTCGGGCCGTCGCCCGTCAGGCACCCGTCGCTGTCGATGAGCGTGCGCTGCGCGCACACGTACTGCGCCGGCTGTCGTTCGGACCGCGCCCGTGGCAGGTGGAGGACCTGGAGGGGACGACCGCCACCGACCTGATCGAACGACTCCTTGCGGCTGAGCCCTTTGCGCCGGAGGACCCCGTGCTCGGCAGCGACGATGACTACAGCCGCCTGACGTCATGGTGGGTGGACGTCATGAGCAACGAGCTCGCCGGCGTGCACGATCGAATGGTGTGGTTCTGGCATGGGCACCTCACGAGTGGACTCGACAAGTCATCGCCGTCACTGATGTACCGCCAGCACCAGTTGCTGCGCACCCATGCGATGGGCAACTTCCGCACGATGCTGCAAGAGATCACCGTCGACGCCGCGATGCTCTACTGGCTGGACGGCGCAGGGAGCTACGCAGACGCACCGAACGAGAACTACGCGCGCGAAGTGATGGAGCTGTTCGCGCTCGGTCACGGCGCCGGCTACACAGAGGCCGACGTACGCAACGGCGCCGGCGCCCTCGCCGGCTGGTGGGTCGACGGCGACAACGACGACGAAGTGCGGTTCGACCAGGAGAGCGCGTTGAGCGAGCCGGTGCCGTTCCTCGATCGTGAGGTGATGACTGCAGCCGAAGCGATCGATGCCGTCTGTGACCATCCGGCCTGTGCCTCGCACGTGGCCGGCAGTGTCTACGAGCACCTGGTGGGTGCGTGGCCCGATCCCGATCGTCTCGCGGAGCTCGCAGACGGCTTCGCCCGTGGCGGGCTCGAGATCCGACCGTTGGTCGAGGCGATCGTGCGCCACCCATCGTTCCTCGAGCAGCGACTCACCCGCCCGCGCTCGGCCGTGGAGTGGTTCATCGCCGTGCGCCGCCTGTTCGACGTATCGATCGACTGGTGGCCGCTCGATCTGCTCGGCCAGATCCCGTTCAGCCCTCCGAACGTGGCCGGATGGCCGGGCACGTCGCGGTGGTTGTCCGTTGGCGCCGAGATGACCAAGGCACAGGTCGCCTACGACAACGCATGGGAGACGGCAACGCTCGACGAGAACGACCCGGTGAACGATCTCCTCGGCCGAGCGGGTCTGTACGAGGTGAGCCAGTCGACGATCGACGTGCTGTCGAGCGCTGCCGATTCGGTCGAATCGCGCCGCGACCGATCGACGTTGCTGCACGGCCTGCTCGCCATCTCCCCCGAGTTCTCGCTCGCCTGACCCCCAACCCCCACGAAGACGGACTGCCCGAGGAACCCATGCCTGCACAGATCACACGTCGAGAGCTGCTCAAGTGGGCCAGCGCCGGAGCCGGCGCTGCCGCGGTGGGAGTCGGCACGTACGCCGTCGGCCGGGGCGGAGCGCCGTCGTCCAGCGGCGTTCTCGCCTCGTCGCCCGGCGCCACGATGCCGTCGGGCGCATCGGGCGACCGACCACGCTCGGCCGACGCGTCCACCGCCCTGCCCCAGCCCACCGTCCCGACAGCACCGGCATCGAAGGATCTCGGGCAGCGCCTCCTGGTGGTTGTGGAGATGGCCGGGGGCAACGACGGCATGTCGATGTTGGTGCCGTACGGAAACGGCTCGTACTACGACCTTCGACAGCTCACTGCGATCGGCGATGCCGACGTGCTGGCGCTCGACGACGAGGTGGGCTTCCACCCCGAACTGAAGCAACTGCACGCCCGCGGCGCGGCGGTCGTCCAGGGCGTGGGCTCCTTCGACAGCGATGGCTCGCACTTCGAGATGCTTGCCCGATGGTGGGCGGGGTCACCCGTGTCGGGCGGAGTCCGCGACACCGGCTTCCTCGGCCGTCTTGCCGACGCGATCGGCGATCCGTCGGCGCCCGCCGTGGCGCTGTCCGTGGGGTCGGGTGCAACGCCGGCGATCGCGTCCAGATCGGTCAGCACGCTCGCCATCCCGGATGCACACGCAGCCGGATACCTCGCCGGAGCGGGCGACGACGATCCGTTCCGCCAGTTGTTCCAGCAGGGCTTCGCGGCATTCGGCACCGGCACGCCGACGTTCGATCTCGACGCGCGACTGCGCGGACTGAAGACCCAGAGCGCAGCGTTCGCGAGAGTGCTGAACGAGATCGCCGGCGAAGACGGCGAGGGCGGATACCCGAGCAGCGATCTCGGACAAGGGCTGCGTCTCGCTGCTCAGCTGTTCGCGGGCGGGCAGGGCGTGCGGATCGTGCACGTCCCGATGCACCAGGACTTCGACACCCATGACGACCACAACGGCCGCTACCCCGGACTGATGCAGGACTTCGACACATCGGTGGCAGCGTTCCTCGACGACCTTGCGGCCAGGGGCCTGTCGGACAGGGTGCTCCTGATGACGACGAGCGAGTTCGGGCGCACCGCTCGCGACAACGATTCGGGTGGGCTCGACCACGGCACCGCCTCGCACTCGCTGTTGATCGGTCCGGTGAACGCGGGCCGGTACGGCGAGCACCCGTCGCTGACCGATCTCGACGACAACGACAACCTGAAGCCGACGATGGGACTCGACCAGTACTACGCCACGGTGGCTGAGGGCTGGTTCGGTGTGCCGGCCGGCGACGTGCTCGGCACCGGCGCCACTCCCATTCCCGGCGTCTTCTGACCGCGAGGAGCAACACGTCCGCCGACGCTGGGTCACCCCATTCGGACGAGGATCTTGCCGGTGTTGGCATTCGCCTCCATGTGGCGGTGGGCATCGGCGATGTGGTCGAACGCGTAGATGCTGTCGATCACCGGGTGGATCGCTCCACTGTCGAACAGCGGCAGCACCTCGGCGGCGAACCTGCGCGTGACGGCCACCTTCTCTTCGATCGGACGGGTGCGCAGCGTGGTGCCGACCCAGGTCGCGCGCTTGCCGAGCAGCAGGCCCACGTTCACCGGCGTGGAACCGCCCCCCATCAAGCCCACCTGCACGATCGTCCCCTTCGTGGCCACCGCGTGCAGGTTGCGGTCGACCTCGTCGCCTCCGATCACGTCGAGCACGGTGTCGAACCCTTGGGGCACGGCCGCCTTCGCCTCGCCCAACCAGTCGTGAGGCGAACGTTCGAGCACCACGTCGGCGCCGAGGTCGCGGCAGGCCTGGGCCTTGCCCGACGAGCAGGTGACCGCAATGCGAGCTCCGATCGCCTTGGCGATCTGGATCGCAGCCGTCCCCACGCCGCTGGCACCGGCATGAACGAGCGCCCACCGGCCACTCGTGAGTCCGCCCTGCAGCACGAGCGCGTCCCACGCCGTGAGGAACACCTCGGGGATCGCAGCAGCGTCGACGAGGTCGACCACCGCAGGAACGGCGAGGAGCTGACGTTCGTGAGTGGCGACCTGTTCAGCGTAGGCGCCGCCGGCCTCGATGCCCATCACACGGTCGCCCACCTTCCACATCGTCGCCCTCGCCCCGACGGCACGCACCGTGCCGGCGAACTCGAGCCCGGGGATCTCCGGCTGGATCTTGCGCGGATCGGGGTACAACCCCATTCGCTGCAACAGATCGGCGCGGTTCAAGGCCGTCGCGGCCACGTCGACCACCACCTCATCGGGTCCGGGCACGGGATCCGCGACCTCTTCGATCGTCAGGACCTCGGGTCCACCATGGCTGTGCAGGACGACGGCGCGCATGGCGCAGTCTCACACAGGCGTCCCGCGGCTGCTCAGGCCGGCACGACCGCTGCCTGCGCCACCTCGGGGGCGGCAAGGATGCGCACTTCGCCGGCGACCGGGTCGATCTCCACCATCGATCCGTCGGCGATGTCGGTGAGCGCACCGCGTGCGCCGATGATCGCCGGGATGCCGAGCTCTCTGGCGATCACAGCAGCGTGACTCATCGGTCCGCCCTCAGCGGTGATGACACCACCTGCCAGCGAGAGCACGAGGTTGTACGCAGGTGTGGTGCCGGCCACGACAAGTACGTCGCCGGGTTCGAGCCGGTCGAGGGCCTCTTCCGGCGAGGTCGCCACGCGGGCGCGACCCTGCACCACACGAGTGCCGACACCGGTGCCGTGCAATCCGCTGCCGGCGGTACTGCCGTCCATCCCCAAATGGACCATCACGGTCTGCACCATCGCCACCATGCGGGCGAGGTTGGCCGGCAGCACGTCCATCGGCGGTGCCGGCTCGTCGGGGCCGAGCACGGTCGGCGGCTTGGCAGCCTTCTGCGCTGTTCGTACGGCGGCACGCTGCACCAGTTCCTCGTTGGATGGCACACCGGCGAACAGCGCACTCGTGAGCTCGCCAGGACGCAGCTCGAACGCGAGTTCGCGTCGATCGATGTGTCCCTGCACGACGAGCCGACGACCGAGCTCCAACAACGCGAAGCGCAGCAGGCCGGCCGGCCACTCGGCGGTCGTGGGACCGTTGTCGTCGCGCAGGTCCATCGCGGCGCGGGCCTGTCCGAGCATCTCGTCGAAGCGATCGCGGTGCTCGGGGGCGATACCGAGACGAACTCGTGCGGTGCGCTCGGCCACCTCGGCCGATGAGTCGTGCACGTCGGCGTTCATGATGCCGGCGAACACCATGTCGGGCCGCTCGCCGAGCGTGATGCCGTCGAGGTCGTAGCGCGAGAACAGCACCGCGCCGCGGTGGCGGAGATAGTCGTCGACGAGTGCGTCGATCGCTGGAGAGATCGAGCGAAGCTGATCGAGCGATGCCGGCTGGTGGCCCGATGCCTCGACGAGCTCGCGGATCTCGTGCAGCGCTCGGGTGGGTGCGCTCGTGGACGGTGAGGCACCCTCCAGCAACGACAGCGCATCGGCCGCCGAGACACCCCAACCGAGCGCTTGGTGCAAGTACTGACCGAGCGGGCCGAGATCGTGGCCGTGCAACCAGAAGTGGTGCTCCCAGTTGGCGAGGCAATGCTCGACGCATCGGTGCACGTGGGCGAGCAGGGCCGTGTCGTCGAACGATGCAAGGTCGACGTCCTGCAACGACAGGTTCGCGGCGACGATCACCGCCTTGCCACCGTGGTGCCAGTCGTGGATCACCTGGTTCCAAGGCTGCTCCTCGAGCACCCGGCCGGCCGTCGCGTTGCGTCGCCGCATCTCCGGATGGAGTCGCGTCGCGATCTTGAGCACGAACGTCGGGGGAAGCTTGGTGGAGACCTTGTCAGGCCGGATGAGCGGGCGCAGTCGCGTGTAGATCTGGCCGTTGACGAAGCGGGCATCGAGCGTCTCCAGCGGGGTGCCGAACTCGGCGAAGGTTCGTCGCATCCCGGCAGCCATCGACGTCGACGCGATGTGCTGGATCATCGGCGTGGCACCTCCCGGCATGTGCGATCGATCGCATGCCCATTGCCCCGGACCTGGCGGATCCCATCGGAACTCCATGTCTCGCCCCTCCTCGGTCGCAGCGCGCCTCCCATGCGCACCATCGACGAGCCACCCTACGCCGTGTGTCGAGCTGCGCTGTCACGTCCTCACGGATGGTCTGCACGGTTGGAAACATCGGGGTTGGAGATCTCAGAGGTGGAGATCTCAGAGGTGGAGATCTCAGAGGTGGAGATCTCAGAGGTGGAGGACGTAGGCGATGCCCTCGATGCCGTCCCAGTTCGCGTCGAACTCGGGCGTGCGCACGAAGCCCATCCGTTCGTACAGGCGTCGAGCCGCTGCCATCACCGGGATCGTGTGGATCCGGATGCGCAGGCGGCCGAGGCGACCGGCCTCATCGGTGCACCACTGCACCATCGCACCGCCCACACCACCGCCTTGCTCAGACGGATCGACGCCGAAGTAGCGGAAGCTCGCGGCATCGGGATCGTCGAACTCGTGGTGGTGCGTGCCGGGGCCGGGCACGAACGTGAGGCATCCGACGATGCGACCGTCAAGGAGAGCGACGATGACGTCCGCGTCGTCGAGACGGGCGGCGATGTCACCGATGTAGTGGTCGTACTCGTCGTCGGCCGGGTAGTCGGGCAGGACGCGGTAGGCAGCTCGCACCAGGGCTCCCGCCCGCTCGAGGTCGTCGCCGTCAGCAATCCGCCGAATCTCCATCGACGGACAACCTACGCCGACCCGATGGACGCCGCAGATCCGAGGCAAGCTTCGGGATTGGTACGAATTCGAGCTCGCCAGGCAACGGTGACCGGTCCGGTGGCAAACTGCGCGGATGCCGATCACGATCGATCCCGCTCACGTCGAGGAGCGCCGCGCCCGCCTCGAGGGTGCACGGAGACTGCTGAAGGAGCGATTCGTCGGCATCGACTCGGTCATCGACGAGCTCTGCGATGCGATCACGGTCTGGTACGTGATGCCCGAGATCCTCCGCCGCCCGGTGATCGTGAACCTCTGGGGAATGACCGGCGTGGGCAAGACCGACCTCGTCCGCAAGCTCGTCGATGCACTCGACCTCCTCGACCGCTTCGTCGAGGTCGAGCTCTCGAACGGCGACGGCACCACGTATCACTCCTCGGTCGCGTCGGTACTCGCCCGAACGGGAGCGCTCGACGGGAAACCAACGATGATCCTGTTCGACGAGATCCAACGGTTCAACACCCTCGATAGCGATGGAAAGCCGCTCACGACCACCAAGTTCGCCGATTTCTGGGAGCTGTTGTCCGATGGTCGGCTCGCTCGTCGAGACCGCAGCGACTTCGAGCAGTCGATCGCGGACATGACCTATGCCGTGCGCGACATCCAACGCCGCAAAGCCCGCGGCGAGGAGGTGCACGAAGAACCGATCGGGCCGTGGCAGGCGCAGAACTTCATCACGAGCTTCGGGTTGACGGCCAGTGTCGAGTCGATGTCGGAGATGCTGCCGAGCGACGTGATCCCGGTGTTGCGTCTGGCGCTGTCGGGCAAGCGGATGTATGCGCCGATCGACTGCTCGAAGAGCCTGCTCATCATCTCCGGCAACCTCGACGAGGCGTTCACCATGGCATGGCAAGCCGGCGAGGCCGACGTGGATGCCGAGATCTTCCACACGTTCACGTCGAAGATCACGGTGGTCGACATCAAGAACGCGCTCACCCGTCGGTTCAAGCCCGAACAGGTCGCCCGCTTCGGCAACGTGCACCTCATCTACGCCTCGCTGCGACGAGCCGACTTCGAAGAGATCATTCGCCGTCAGCTCGACATCGTGGCCGGAACCACCCAGGAGGTGTTCGGCATCGCAGTCACGCTCGACCGCTCGATCGCCGACCTGGTGTACCGCAACGGGGTGTTCCCGGTGCAGGGTGTGCGACCGGTGTTGTCGACGGTGGGTGACATCGTCGAGACGAACCTGGTGAAGTACCTCTTCGACGCAATCCTGTCGGGAGCCAAGACGATCGACATGCGCTACGACGTACTCGGGCGAGTACTGGTGGCCACGATCGGCGATGAGGTGTTGCGTACCCCGTTCGACGGCCGAGTCGACAAGATCCGCCAGGATGCACTCGCCGATACGGTCGCCAACGTCGCCGTGCACGAGGCGGGACATGCGGTTGCCTATGCGGCGTTGTTCCAGTTGGCGCCGTTGCAGTTGCGGGCAAAGGTGGCCAGCTCGTACGTCGGAGGGTTCACGTTCCCGCACCGATTGCACGAGACCGAGTCGAACATGCTCGACCGGGTGCGCGTCCTGCTCGCCGGTGGCCTCGCAGAAGAGCTGGTCTTCGGCGCTGCTCACGCCTCGATCGGCCGCGGAGCGGACCGTGAAGCTGCGACACAGGTGGTGATCGACTACGTGCGCAGGTACGGCTTCGACGCCGAGTTCCAAGCGAACTACGCGATGGAGATGGCGTACGCAATGGACAAGGCTGCCACCGACATCGACATCGAGAAGCTGATGGAACGCCTGGTTGCCGACACCCGCCAACTGCTCGGTGAGCATCGAGCACTGCTCGTCGAGCTGTCGGCGGAGCTGACTGCGGCCGGCGAGCTCGATGCCAAGCGCGTGGCAGCGATCGCAACCGCGCATGGCGTCATCGCCACGGTGCAGCCCGAGGGTTTCCTCGTCGCCCACCCCTACGCAGCTGCGCTGACCGCCGCCGCCGGCTGACCCAGCCCCCGTGCGACTGCGTCGCACGGAACAAGCAACAACGTCGCCGTAGGCGCCCAAGCAGTCCGGGGGTCCACGGGGGCGGAGCCCCCGTGCGACTGCGTCGCACGGAACAAGCAACAACGTCGCCGTAGGCGCCCAAGCAGTCCGGGGGTCCACGGGGGCGGAGCCCCCGTGCGTCAGGCCATCTTCTCCTGCAGGCGACGGTCAAGGGCATCGAGGAAGTCCTCGGTGCTGAGCCACGGGGCATCCCTGCTGATCAGCAGAGCGAGGTCCTTGGTCATCTCACCCTGCTCGACGGCCTCGATGCAGACCTGCTCGAGTGCCTGTGCAAATGCAACGACATCCGGCGTGCCGTCCATCTGACCACGGTAGGTGAGGCCCTGGGTCCATGCGTAGATCGACGCGATCGGGTTCGTGGAGGTCTTGTTGCCCTTCTGGTGCTCGCGGTAGTGACGTGTCACCGTGCCGTGCGCAGCTTCGGCCTCGACCGTCTTGCCATCGGGGGTCATCAGCACGCTGGTCATGAGACCGAGCGAGCCGAAGCCCTGGGCGACGGTGTCGGACTGCACGTCGCCGTCGTAGTTCTTGCACGCCCACACGTAACCGCCCTCCCACTTCATCGCGGCAGCAACCATGTCGTCGATCAGACGGTGCTCGTAGGTGAGACCGGCGGCATCCATCTCTGCCTTGAACTCGTTCTGGTACACCTCTTCGAAGATGTCCTTGAAGGCACCGTCATATGCCTTGAGGATCGTGTTCTTCGTGCTCAGGTACACCGGCATGTTGCGGTTGAGTCCGTAGCGCAGCGACGCCCGAGCGAAGTCGCGGATCGAGTTGTTGAAGTTGTACATGCCCATCACGACGCCGCCGTCGTCGCCGTAGTCGGCGATCTTCATCTCGACCGGTGCACCACCGTCAGCAGGCACGTAGGTCATCGTGACCGTCCCTGCACCCGGCACCTTCCAGTCGGTGGCTTTGTACTGGTCGCCGTGAGCGTGACGGCCGATGACGATCGGCTTGGTCCAGCCGGGCACGAGCCGCGGGATGTTCGAGATGACGATCGGCTCGCGGAAGATCACGCCGCCGAGGATGTTGCGGATGGTGCCGTTGGGGCTCTTCCACATCTTCTTCAGGCCGAACTCCTCGACGCGGGCTTCGTCGGGAGTGATGGTCGCGCACTTGACGGCGACGCCGTGCTTCTTGGTCGCGTTGGCCGAGTCGATCGTCACCTGGTCGTCGGTGGCGTCGCGGTGCTCGATGCCGAGGTCGTAGTAGTCGAGCTCGATGTCGAGGTACGGCAGGATCAGCTTGTCCTTGATGAACTGCCAGATGATGCGAGTCATCTCGTCGCCGTCCATCTCGACGACGGGGTTCTTCACCTTGATCTTTTCGCCGTTGAACTTGCTCATCTGCGGCACCCTTCTTCGGCGCCGATGTGGTGTGGCGCACTTGTATGTGACTTGTACAGGTTAGCTCGTGGTGTTGACGACGTCACGATCGCGAACGATCGTGCGCTGATGTCTGCTCACGGCGACGACCCCTACATCTACCCACGACCCGAGGACGCGGCGCGGTTCCCGTTCGAACGGCACGAGATCGAACAGCACTCCATCGATGAGCAGACCGCTCGAGGGCGCCAGTTCTACGACCTCATGCGGCGCCGTCGCAGCGTGCGAACGTTCGCGTCGACACCGGTCCCGCGCGAGTGCATCGAGCTCGCAATCGCCACGGCCGCCTCGGCGCCCTCGGGAGCGCATCAACAGCCCTGGACGTTCGTGCTCGTGGGCGATCCGGAGCTGAAGCGTCAGATCCGTGAGGCCGCTGAACACGAGGAACGGATCAACTACGAGGGCGGGCGGATGAACGCCGAGTGGCAGGAAGCGCTGGCCCCGCTCGGCACGCACTGGAGCAAGGGGTACCTCGAGGACGCGCCTTGGCTGGTCGTGGTGTTCGAGCAGCGATTCGGGTTTCGCACCGACGGCAGCCGACGTCACCACTACTACGTGCGCGAGAGCGTCGGGATCGCGTGTGGATTGTTCATCGCCTCCCTGCACACGATGGGACTGGCAACACTGACGCACACGCCATCGCCGATGGCGTTCCTGACGACGTTGCTCGACCGCCCGGAGAACGAACGACCGATCATCCTGTTTCCCGTCGGCTACCCGACCGCCGATGCGCAGGTACCCGTGCTGTCACGTAAGCCGCTCGACGAGGTGCTCGTCCAGGTGCCATCCCCCACCGCATGCCCCTCGGCTTGATCCCCGTTGCCTGAACCCGCTCAGCTGCGATCACCGCCTTCATGGGGGATACCGTTCGCCCATGGCTGCACCCGAGCTCGAGCTCCTCTTCACACTCACCGCCGAGACCACCCTCACCGGCATGATCGCCAACGGCCCGATGGGCACCAGGGTGATCGTCGACGCCAGCACCGGCTCGTTCGAGGGCCCGAAGATGCGTGGGACCGTGAGCGGTCCCGCCGGCGACTGGGTGACCGTGCGCGCCGACGGTTCGATGCAGCTCGATGTGCGCATCATGCTGAAGACCGACGACGGCGCCGACATCTACTGCGAGTACAAGGGCATCGGTCTCGACAACGCGACGAAGATCACCACAGCGCCGATGTTCCAGACGGCGCACGAGAACTACACCTGGTTGAACAGCGTGGTAGCGGTCGCCCGCGGCACCAGCGGCGGTGGCAAGGTGACCTACGAGGTCTACGAGGTCAAGTGACCGACCTCTCCCCGGCAAACGGTCACGCGAACGTGCCGGCGAGTGCATTCACACCGGCCGAGCGCGCCTACATCGAGTCGCAGAGCATTGCTCGCATCGGCACCGCATCGCCCACCGGTCGACCCGATGTCGCCGCGGTTCGATTCCAGTTGCGCGGCGACGCGATCGACATCGGCGGCCGGGTGAATCCGGCCACCTACAAGTGGCACAACGTCGTGAGCAACGGGCGAGCGTCGGTGACCATCGATGATGTCGCCTCGACCGATCCGTGGGTCGTGCGCGGCATCAAGATCTACGGGCGCGCCGAGACCGTCGAGCGTGAGGGCACCACGGGCCGCATCCTCGTGCATCCGGAGATCATCTGGAGCTGGAACATCAACGAGGGTGCCGAGACGTACTTCGCCGACATGATCGAGAAGCGGATCATCGGTCCCTGATCGAGAAGCGAATCTCCGGTCCCCGATCGTCACTCGCTGTTCGTCGAGGGCTCGATCAGACGCTCACTGCGTCGAGCGATGAGAGATGAGTTCGCCACCGACGCTCATCTCTCATCGCGGGCGACTTCCGGGCCGATCGGGAAGGTGATGTCGCAACTGGGATCGTCGGGACCGATCGTCGACATGTCGGCCACGAAGTAGACCTCCCGACACGACAGTGTCGACGGCTCGCGCGCGGCCACCTCGGGAGAGCACGCCACGGCGTCGTAGATGCCGAGCAACTCGGGGAACTGGAGCTGTGCCATCGAGATGCGGGTGAACGCCTCGTCGTGGGCAGGTTCGACCCGCACACCGATCGTGTCCGACGGTTGGACATCGTCGGGGCACCCCATGAAGATCTCCACCGGACCGTCCTCCTCGAACGTGCACATCCCGTGGAAGACAACGGAGAACGGCCCGGCCGGCATGCGGCCGGCGAGATGGTCCGCGAAGGTGCGACGGCACTCGACGATGAAGTCGAACAACGCCGGCTGCAGCAGCCGGCGCTGCACGCTCATCACGCGAATCGCCGGGACGTGGCGCGTCTGGATCTGGTACATGGGTGTGGTGGCTCCGTTCAGGATCTGAGTGATGTGGTCGACGAGGCGTCGACGGCTGCCATGTTCGCCTTCGACCCGTCGCCACCAGACCGACAACCTGGTCGATCTGGCCCCGTCGTCGGCCGCGAGCAGCGTCGTGATGACGCTGAGCGACATGTCGAGTCCCCGCAGCAGCCCGATGAGGCGAGCGTCCTCGAGCTGCGAGGCTGCATACCAGCGGTACCCGTTCTGTGGGTCGACCCGCATGGGCATGAGCAGTCCGTCGCGTTCGTAGAGGCGCAGCGCCTTCGCCGTGAGGTTGCTGCGCCGACCGAACGCTCCGATGGTCATGAGCCCACCCGGTGATGTCGTCTCGTCGTCCACGCACTCGATCCTGGGGGTTGTCCCTGGGACAGAGTCAAGCAGGTGGTGAGCCTGACGTTCGGCCGAATTCTCGACCACCCGAGTCGGGATTAGGATGCCTTCATGACGTCATCCGGACGCAACGTCGCCCGAGGCACACCTCGAGGCACCCCTCGAGGAGTGGCGGGTCGAGCCACTCACCGGGTCGATCGGCGCGATCGTGCACGGGGTGGACCTCACTGCGATGCTGTCCGAGGCCGAGGTGGCAGCGGTGCGCACTGCACTCGTGGGGTATCGGGTGATCTTCTTCCGCGGGCAGGAGATCTCGCCCACGCACCTGGTGGCCTTCGCTCGGCGGTTCGGATCATTGACGCCGGCGCATCCGCTGCTCGGCGGGCTCGACGACGACCATCCCGAGGTGCTGGTGCTCGACAGCAGCGACTACCCGCTCGGCGTGGGCTCGCGGGGCAACAGCACCAGCTACAACGATCGCTGGCACACCGATGTCACCTTCAGTGAGCGTCCACCGACCGCCACGGTCCTCGTCGCGAAGCAGTTGCCTGCCCGTGGCGGCGACACGCTGTGGTGCGATCTCATCGGAGCGTACGAGACGCTCAGCGATCCGATCCGCGGTTTGCTCGACCAGTTGGTCGCGATCCATGACGCGTCGGCCACGTTCAGCCGGTTCCGCGAGGACGATCCGTCGGGCGATCAGAACAAGCGGTTGGCGTCGCTCAAGTCCGTGCGCCACCCGGTCGTGCGTGTGCATCCCGAGACCGGCGAGCGCGGGCTGTTCGTGAACGACACGTTCACTCGCGAGATCGAGGGTCTGCAGCCGAACGAGAGCCAGGCGCTGCTGACGATGCTGAACCAGCACGCAGTACAACCCGAACGCGTGGTGCGCTGGCGATGGCAGCCGGGCGATGTGGCGTTCTGGGACAACCGCTCCACCGCCCACTACGCCACCGCCGACTACACCGATCGTCGCGTCATGCACCGGGTGACCATCGCCGGCGACCGACCCGAGGGCGTGCACGGCCCCATCGACTGACAGCGTCTTGCGCAGTTCGAAGCCCCGATCGTTTCTGCGCACACGCGCATGATCCATCGCCCGCGTTTGGTCACCTGCGCACCGCAGAGGGGATGGAAGTGAACAAACGCGCTACAGGGGGTTGGGCCAGTCCTGGTCTTCGGTGGACTCACCGCTTGCCTGCACTGCCTTGCGCTGCGCCGCCAACTCGTCGGCGAGTGCCTCGATGTCGTCAGGGATGGACTTCGCCAGATGGTTCTTCAGGTACTTGGCCAGGCTGGGACTGCGACCCTGGGTGCTGACCGCGACGATCACGGGGCCACGGCGTTCGATGGCGGGGAGGATGAAACTGCAGCGATCGGGGTCGTCGACGGCGTTGCAGAACACGCCCCTGACCTCGCACTCGTCGAAGATCTGCTGCTGCACCACCGGATCGTTCGTCGCAGCGACGACGAGCCACGCACCGACGAGGTCGGCCGTCTCGAACCGCCGCTGCACGAGCGACACCCCACCGAGCGAGTCGAAGCCCTCGGCGAAGTCGGGTGATACCACCGTGATCGATGCACCGGAAGCGACCAGGCCCTCGGTCTTGCGAAGCGCAATCACTCCTCCGCCCACCACCAGCACGGGCCGACCCGCGAGTCGGACGACGATCGGGTAGCCGTCGTCGATGCGTCTCGCCTTGGCGAGGTCGGACGGGTCAGCCATCGAACGGCGCCGGATGAGCCGCCACGAGCGCAGCCGCATCCTGCGCAAAGATCGCGACGGCACCGATCACCATCACTGCAGGCGACTCCACCTCTGCATCGGGCAACTGCTCCAGCCGACCGGTCCAGACGCGCTGACGCGGCGTGGTGGCGTGCATCACGACGGCAACGGGCGTGTCGGCGGCGAGACCGGCGTCGATCAGCTTGGTGGCGATCGCACGACGTCGCTCGATGCCCATGAGCACGACGAGCGTGCCGCCAACGCGGGCGACGGCCGACCAGTCGACGGGGTCGCTCTCGGTGGCCTCGTGGCCCGTGATGATCGTGACCGCTCGGGCCACCTGACGATGCGTCACCGGCACACCAGCAGCGGCAGGGCCAGCGAGCGCGGAACTGATCCCCGGCACGATCTGACACGCGATGCCGGCCCGAGCGAGCACCTCCACCTCTTCGCCACCTCGGCCGAACAGGAACGGGTCGCCTCCCTTGAGACGCACCACCCGACGTCCGCTCAGTGCATGAAGCACGAGCAGCTCGTTGAGCACACCCTGGGTGTGGCTGCCACCGGGCCGCTTGCCCACGTCGATCAGGTCGGCGCCCCGCCGGGCGAGCGCCAAGATCTCGGGCGACACCAGCCGGTCGTACAGCACCACATCGGCGGCACCGATGACGCGAGCTGCCTTGAGCGTGAGCAGCTCGGGATCACCCGGTCCCGCGCCCACCAGTGCAACACGCGGTTCGCTCACGCGGGTACGCCTTCCAGCACAGCGACCATGCCGGCGCCGACGGTTGCGTTGGTGACCTCGTCGATCACGATGAAGCTGCCCATCGTGCGGTTCGTTGCATATGCATCGACCGGCAGCGGCAACGAGGTGACGAACGTGATCGTGCCGATCTCGTTGAGACCGAGCTCGTCGACACCGCTGATTGAAGTGAGCGTCGCCACGTCGAGACGATCGTGCAACTGGGTGGCCACGGCCTTCACGGTACGCGTGCCGTGCTTCAACAGCACATGGCCGCCGGCACGCAACGGCTTCTCGGCCATCCACGCCACCCGAGCCTTGAGTTGCGGCACCGTGTGCGGGGCATCGTGGGCATCCGCGATCACGTCACCGCGAGACACGTCGAGCTCGTGCTCGAGCTGCACACGTACCGCAGGGGCGTTGCCCTCGACTGCTGCGATGCGGCTGCGCGTGCCCGACGGCAGCACGACGATCTCGTCGCCCACCTTCGGGACGCCCGCAGCGAGCGAACCCGCGTACCAGCGACGCTCGGCGACAGTCCCGGCACCACTGCCCACCGCAGGCTTGATCACGATCTGCACCGGCAGCCGCAACGAACCCTCGTCGTAGCGGGGCAGCGGCAGCGTCTCGAGATGCTCGAGCAGGCACGGGCCGCGGTACCACGGGGTGTGCGGCGACGGATCGACCACGTTGCCACCGTCGAGCGCGCACAACGGGATCGCCGTCACCACGGGCACGTCGAGGCGAACAGCCAGCGCAGCGAACTCGTCACGGATCTGGTCGAAGCGAGATTCCGACCAGTCGACGAGGTCCATCTTGTTGACGGCCAGGACAAGGTGCTGGATGCCGAGCAGTGACGACAGCGCGGCATGGCGCAGCGACTGCTCACGCAGGCCGTGGCGGGCGTCGACGAGGATGACTGCCACGTCGGAGGTGGACGCACCGGTGACCATGTTGCGCGTGTACTGCACATGACCGGGCGTGTCGGCGATCACGAACGAGCGCAAAGGGGTGGAGAAGTAGCGGTAGGCCACGTCGATCGTGATGCCCTGCTCGCGTTCGGCACGCAGACCGTCCGTGACGAGGGCGAGGTCGAGGCCCACTCCCCCACGGCGAGCAGTCGTTGCCGCGACCGCATCGATCACGTCATCGAACAGCGCCTTGGTGTCGTGCAGCAACCGACCGATCAGCGTGCTCTTGCCGTCGTCGACCGAGCCGGCGGTCGCGAAGCGCAACAACTCCATCAGAAGTACCCCTCGCGCTTTCGATCTTCCATCGCCGCTTCGCTGAACTTGTCGTCGGCGCGCGTCGCGCCGCGCTCGGTGATCCGACTCCGCTCGATCTCGGTCAGCACCTCGAGCGGGTTCGATGCTTCGCTGCGCACGGCACCGGTGCAGGTCATGTCGCCAACGGTGCGGTAGCGCACGGTCTCGATGAACGGTGTCTCCCCGGGCAGCGGCGGCGTCACATCGCTCGTGGCGAGCAGCATCCCGTCACGAGCGACCACTTCGCGTTGGTGCGAGTAGTACATCTGCGGCAGCTCGATGCCGTTGACGGCGATGTAACGCCAGATGTCGAGCTCGGTCCAGTCACTGATCGGGAAGGCCCGCAGGTGCTCGCCGGGCGGACACGAGGGTTGTACAGCCGCCACAGCTCGGGGCGCTGGTTCTTCGGGTCCCACTGGCCGAACAGGTCTCGGAAGCTGAGGATCCGCTCCTTGGCACGGGCCTTGTCCTCGTCCCGCCGTGCACCACCAAAGGCGGCGTCGAACTTGTGGCGGCCGATCTCGTGCAGCAGCGGCTCGGTCTGCAGACGGTTGCGCGAACCGGTGGGGCCTGGATCGGCGACACGGCCTTCGTCGATCGCATCTTGCACGCTGGCCACCACGAGACGCACGCCCATCTGCTCCACCAGCCGATCGCGGAACTCGATCACTTCGGCGAAGTTGTGGCCCGTGTCGACGTGCATCACCGGGAACGGGATCACTCCGGGCTCGAACGCCCGCTTGGCGAGGTGCAGCATCACGACGCTGTCCTTGCCACCGGAGAAGAGCAGCACCGGACGCTCGTTCTCCGCGGCGACTTCGCGGATCACGAAGATGGCGTGCGCCTCGAGCTGCGCGAGGCGGTGGTCGAGACCGACACGGTCGGGGTCGTCGAACTCAGTGCTGGTCTGGTCGATCACGGTCATCTCGTCACTCCTGTGTCGTCTGGTGGCTGCTGTGCGCCTGCTGGGGATCGCCGTTCGTGAAGCACTGGGGAGGGGCGGAATCGAGGCTCACAGGTGCAAGCCGCACTCGGTCTTGGCGTGCGCGCTCCAGCGGCCGGCTCGCGCGTGCTCGCCGTCGGCCGGTCGACGAGTGCAGGGCATGCATCCGATCGACGGGTAGCCCCGGTCGAGCAGGGGATTGAGTGGTACCTCGTGGATCGCGGCGTAGCTGGCGAGGTCGGCATCGGTCCATGCCGCGAGCGGGTTGAGCTTCACCAGCCCGCGCTTGTCGATCTGTACGAACGGGGTCGTGGCGCGCACCTCGCTGTCACTTCGACGCACACCGCTGATCCAACCGAGACGGCCAGCGAGGCCCTCCTCGAGTGGGACCACCTTGCGCTGGTGGCAGCAGCCGTCCGGATCACTCAGGTAGCGCTCGTCACCGATCGGCGGAGCTGGGGTGACGACCAGCCTCACCGGGTACTTCGAGCCGATCGCGTCGACCGTCTGGAGGGTCTCGGCGAAGTGGTAGCCGGTGTCGAGGAACAGGACGTCGAGACCGGGTGCGACCTTGGCAGACATATCGACGAGCACGGTGTCGGAGGTCATTGCAGCAGCGACGATCAGGCGATCGAGCGGAAGGAGCCCGACGAGCCACTCGACCATCTTCGAGGCGTCGCCGTGAGCCTCGAACGCGGCGTTCACCGCGTCGATGTCGAGCGCCGACGGGTCGAACTCGGGCGTCGGTTCGACAGACGCGGCGGACGCGGCGGACACGTGGGAATCGGTCACGGTGCCCACCCTAGCAATTCCCGACTAAAGCAATCACATTTATCGGAATGGGGCTGGATGTGACCTCTGCTCAACGCTCGCGAACACAGCCTGCGAGCCGGCAGCGTCGTAGCATCGCGTCCGATGGATTTCTCCTGGACGCCCGAGCAGATCGAACTCCGCGAGCGAGCTCGCACGGTCGCCACGGAGGCCGTGGCCAGGTTCGGCCGACACAACGACAGCTGGATCAACGGCTATTCCAAGGACTTCGCGAAGGAGATGGCCGCCCACGGATGGATCGGCATGACCTGGCCCGTGGAGTTCGGTGGCGGTGGTCGCCCGGCGATCGAGCGCCTCATCGTCGGCGAGGAGATGATCGCCGCCGGCGCCCCGATCGCAGCGATGTGGTTCGGCGACCGCCAGATGGGCCCCACCCTCATCACCTACGGTCGCCCCGACCAGCAGGCTGAGTTCCTCCCGAAGATCCTGTCCGGCGAGACCACCTGGTGCATCGGTATGAGCGAGCCCGACGCCGGGAGCGATCTCGCCAGCTTGAAGACCACGGCCGAACGCGACGGCGACGACTGGGTGATCAACGGCCAGAAGATCTGGACGAGCTTCGGCGCCCAGGCCGAGTACTGCTACCTGATCTGCCGCACCAGCCATGACGGTCCACCACATGCCGGCATCAGCGAGATCATCGTCCCGATGGACTCACCCGGGATCGAGGTGCGCCCGATCAAGGACATGACCACCAACCGTCATTTCTGCGAGGTGTTCTTCACCGACGTGCGTGTGCCGGCGATCAACCTCGTCGGCGCGGAAGGTGGGGCATTCAAGCAGACGATGCGTCAACTCGAGCACGAACGTGGCGGCATCGACCGACTCGTCAGCAACCAGGCGCTCTACCTGATGGCCAAGGAACGCGCCGACACCACCGACCCGATCGTCCGCCAGGAGATCGCCCAGCTGGAGATCGGATATCGCATCGGCCGGATCCTCGTGGTGCGCGAAGCGCTGCGGCAGGCGCCGGCCGGATTTTCTGCCGCCACCAAGTGCTTCTGCACAGAGCACGAGATCCGCGTGGCCGACTTCGTCTCGCGGGTGTTCGGCGCGGAGGCCACACTGTGGGACGACGTCACCAAGGGCCTCAGCTACGCGCCCGGCTACACGATCATGGGCGGCACCTCGAACGTGATGCGCAACATCCTCGGCGAACGCGTCCTCGGCCTCCCCCGCTGACCAACCAGGGATCCGTGAGCCGAGCGCCGCGTGAGGCGGCGTGTCGCTCACGGAAGCGGTTTGGGCGCGAGACTTGGGGATGCGCCGCCTCTGGGTCATCATCGTCTTCTTGGCGACAGCGACCGGTTTCGCCTGCGCTGATGATCGAGCCCGGTCGGGAGACGACGTCAGGACGTCACTGCCCACGGACGTGCCGAGCGAGACATCGGAGCTGCCATCGGCCACGGCGGCTCCGACGACAACTGTTCCAGCGTCGACGGCTCGCCTCGATGCCGAGCTCGACGTGGGCGACTTCGTGGCGATGCTGTCGACTGCGCACACGGTGATCACCGACCCGACCTCGTCGGCTGACATCGTCGCCCAGAACGGTCGGCACCTGCAGCTCCTGCTCCGGGCGCTCGCCGATCACCCAGAGCACGACGAGGCGGTGTTGGCCTCGCTCGAACCCGCGGCACGGCCGACGATCGAGCGGATCGTGCGCGCCCGACAGTTCCTCCAGGCCCGCAGCGCTGCCGACGACCAACCGAGCGACCCCCCGACCGAGCTCCCGGCGTGGACCATCGCCGAGCCGGAACCGATCGACACGCTGCTCGCCCACTACGCCGAGGCGGAGGCGATCACAGGCATCCCCTGGTACTGGCTTGCTGCGATCCACCTCCAGGAGACACGCATGGGACGCATCCAGGGTGTGTCATCGGCGGGCGCCGTCGGACCGATGCAGTTCCTGCCCAGCACCTGGGCCGAGTGCTGCATCGGCGATCCGCTGGTGACTCGCGACGCGATCGTCGGCGCCGCTACCTACCTCGCACAGAGCGGCGGGCCAGCCGACATGAACGCTGCCGTGCACCAGTACAACCCGAACGACGGCTACGTCGCCGTCGTGACCGCCTATGCCGAGAATCTGCGCGACGTCCCGGTGCTCTACCGCGGCTACCACGCGTTCCAGGTGTTCTTCAGCAGCGCCGTCGGAACCGTGCGCCTGCCGATCGGGTACACCCAGCCGGCCCCCATCGACGTCGCCGCCTACCTCGCCGCCAACCCCACCGACGCGGCCTGAGCGTCCGAGTCCCAGCGGCCCGTCCGAGTCCCAGCGGGTCGATCCGAGTGCCACGCGCCACCCCGGGGTGGCGCGTGGTACTCGGGTCGGTTACGTGGGACTCGGGTGGCTGTGTGGGACTCGGGTCTCGGTGGGGTTCACTCGCAGCGCTACGGTTCCGCGAATGGCTGATCTGCTCGAGCTCTCCGCACGCATCATCGATTCTGGGCATGCGGATCAGCCGGTGAACCGCACCAGCAACGAACTCAGCGAGGTCGCCGACGGCCTCGCGATGGTGGAGAGCTTCAGCCACTCGGTCGTGGTTGCCTCCGGCGAGGGACTGATCGCGTTCGACGCGAGCGGCGCGCAATCGGGCAAGGCCGTCGTGGAAGCGATCCGCGGCTGGAGCAGCGAACCCGTGCGCCATCTCGTCTACACCCACGGCCACGCCGACCACGTGGGTGGCAGCGTGTTCTTCGCGGCCGACCACCCACTCGTGATCGGCCACCGCAACGTGGCCAGGCGGATGGACCGCTACGCCTACACGAACAACTGGAACCTGATCATCAACGCCCGCCAGTTCGGCGGCGTGTCCGGCGACCTCAACCTCCAGGTCGGCGGAGACGAAGAGACCGGCCAGACCGTCCAGAACGTGCAGAGCAAGCCCGGTGCACGGAACTTCCTCCCCTCCAAGACGCTGCGTCCCGACCGGGAGATCGATGCGTTCGACCGGATGCAGATCGGCGAGCACGAAGTGGAGTTCCACCACGCTCGCGGCGAGACCGACGATCACCTGTGGTCGTTCTTTCCCGACCGCAAGTGGGTGATGACCGGTGACTTCCTCATCTGGAACTTCCCCAACGCCGGCAACCCGCAGAAGGTGCAGCGCTACCCCATCGAGTGGGCCGCCGCGCTGCGGGCGATGATCGCCAAGGAGCCGGAACTGCTGCTGCCCGCACACGGCCTGCCGATCGCCGGCAAGGAGCGCATCGCCCGCGTGCTCGACGACGTGGCGACCGCGCTGGAGAACATCGTGTCGGAGGTGGTGGCGATGATGAACGCCGGCGCGAACCTCGACACGATCGTCCACACCGTGAAGGTCCCCGCCGACACACTGGCCAAGCCCTACCTTCGCCCGTTCTACGACGAGCCCGAATTCGTGGTGCGCGGAATCTGGCGTCAGTTCGGCGGCTGGTGGGACGGCGCCGCATCTCGTCTGAAGCCGTCACCCGATGCGCAGGTGGCAGTAGCGATCGCCGAGCTCGCGGGTGGTGTCGATGTGATGCTGCGCCGGGCCGAGAGAGCCGCAAGCGAGGGCGACATGCGTCTGGCGTGTCACTTCGCGGACCTCGCCGGATGGGCAGCGCCCGACGACCCGGCGATCCACCAGGGCCGCGCCGCGATCTACCTCCAGCGGCGCAAGATGGAGCCGAGCCTGATGAGCAAGGGCATCTTCGCCGCCGCCGCTCGCGAATCGCAGCTGATCATCGACGCCCACTCCCCCGACGCCCACAACGACTGACCCCCTCAACGACTGACGCCCACAACGACTGACCGAGTCAGCGGGTGACCACATCCGAGATGCCGTCCCGGGCGCGTGCATGTGGTCGATCAGCGGCCCAAGGTCACCAGCACCAGCGCGACGACAGCGAGGACCATGCCGACAGCCTGCCAACGGTTCACCCGCTCATGGTCGAGCCCGAAGGCGAGCAGCACCGTGCTCGCCGGGTAGAGCGAGCTCACGGCGCCGATCACCGAGAGCAACCCGCCGCGCACGGCCAACAGGTAGGTCACGTTGGCGAGCATGTCGAGAAAGCCGGCGAGCACAGCGAGGAGCAACGGGCCCTTGTGCCGTCCGGGTCTCGCGCGGATCACGAGGCAGATCACGAGCAGGATCGGCACCGACGCTGCACGGGCACCGACGAGCGGCCACAGCCCGGAGTCGGGGTCGGTCCGGTCGAGCGCGACGAAGAGCACCCCGAACCCTGCGCCGGCGAGCAGTGCGAAGCCGACGATCGGAGCAGGTGTCGGCCTGTCGCGCTCGCCGATCGCCCCGCTCACCAATGCGACCGCGGCGAGCGCGGCGACGATGCCCACGTACGCGATCGGCTCCGGCCGTTCGCCGTCCACCAACCCCACGACCACGGGCAGCACCGCGCCAACCACCGCGCTCAGTGGCGCAACCACCGTCATCGCCCCATGGGCGAACGCGTGATAGAGGCTCACCAGCCCGACGGCTCCGGCCGCGCCGCCGACCATGGCCCACAACAGAGTGCCGTCGCGCGGCACTGGCGTACCGATCCCCCACACCAACACGACGACGAAGAGCATGCTGACGAACTGGCCGACGAGGGTGACGAGCGCACTTGCGTACACGCGGCTGACGCGGCCACCGCAGTAGTCGGCGATGCCGTAGACCGTGGCCGAGATCATCGCGAGCAGAATGGCCATGGGCCGGTGAGTCTCGCAGAGACGTATGCGCGCCTGCTCGTCTACGTTGCCTCCATGCAGTACACCCGCTTCGGACGCACCGGCCTCCAGGTGTCGCGGCTCACGCTCGGCACGATGACCTTCGGCGGGCAGGTGGACGAGCAGACGGCACGCTCGATCATGGACGCCGCGTACGAGGGTGGGATCACCCTGTTCGACACCGCCGACATGTACCCGCCGAGCGGGTATCCCGAGCGCCAGGGTGCCACCGACGAGATCATCGGACGATGGCTCCAGGGCCGCCGCGACGACGTTCTCGTCGCGAGCAAGTGCTTCTTCCCCAGCGGGCGTCGGCGTTGGGAGGCCGGGAACTCGCGGCACAACATCATCCGCTCGCTCGACGAGTCGCTTCGCCGCCTCGGGACTGATCATCTCGACATCTACCAAGTGCACTCATGGGATCCGGGGACGCCGATCGACGAGACCCTCCAGGCGCTCGACGACGTGGTTCGACAGGGAAAGGTGCGTTACGTGGGTTGCTCGAACGTGCTCGCGTACCAACTCGCTCGGTCGATCGGTCGAGCCGAGGTGCTCGGCACCGTGCGGTTCGAGAGCGTGCAGCCTCGCTACAACCTGTTGTTTCGCGAGTTCGAGCGAGAGATGTTCCCGCTGTGCGCGGAGGAACAGATCGCGGTCATCCCGTACAACCCGCTCGCCGGTGGCTTCCTCTCGGGCAAGCACACACCCGGTGGCGACGCCACGGGAACGCGCTTCGAGAGCGGCGACCAGGGCGAGCGTTACAAGGAGCGCTACTGGCATGACCGGGCGTTCGAGACCGTCGAGGCGGCGACAGCACTCGCAGCCGAGGCCGGCGTCTCGATGGCGACGCTGGCGCTGCAGTGGGTGCTGGCCAACCCGACGATCACCAGTCCCATCGTGGGAGCGTCGCGGCCCGAGCAGTTGGCCGATGCGATCGCGGCCGAGGCCACGATGCTCGATCCCGAGCTGAAGGCTCGCCTCGACGAGCTGACCCACACCTACCGATTCGGCGATGCCCCGCGCTGACCAGAACCGGATGGGATGTGTAGACAGCGGTGTCGCCGACCGTCATCGTGCGGCGTGCGCCTCGGGTCGCGACGCGCGATTCGATCTTCAGGCCTCGGCAGATCGGCCCTCGAGCTCCACGATCCTGCCGCTGAGCTCAGCGAGCTCGGACTCGAGCGAACGAAGGCGCTCGTCGCGCTCGCCGAGTGATTGCTCGAGCCGGCGCACCCGCTCGTCGCGACCGGCGAGCGATGTCTGGGCCATCCGCCACTCAGCCTCGCTGGTGGCGAGAGCCGCCTCCAGGTCGCGCACGCGTTCGTCGCGCTGGTCGATCGTCGACCGGAGCTCGGACGTCGATGCCCGTTCCTCCTCGAGCTCCCGGCGAGCGTCGTCGAGTTGAGCGTTCAGCTGCACGCCCAGGTACTCGCCGGCCTCGGAGCGCCGGAGCAGCGACACGCGCTCACCATCGAGGCGGTCCGCCTGCTCGCGGGCGGCACTCAACTCGGCTTCGAGTGCCACCGACTGCTCGTCCGACGTCGCGACGTCAGCACGCAGGGAGCGAACCAGGGCCCCTCGCCGCCGGTACTCGCGAGCAACATGGTCGAGACCTTCGAGCTGCGCCTGACGCTCGATCTCCAGCTCCTGCACCAGCGAGCGCGCCTGCTCGAGCGTCGTGTGCAGCGATGCGGCGCGGTCGAGTCGGGCGACGACTTCGTCGTCGTCATCGTCGATCTCGACACTCGCGACCTCGACACTCGCGACCTCGACACTTGCGACCTCGTCACCGTCGATGTCGGGCGCCGCCACTTCGGCTTCGTCGGTCGACACGGTCGATCCGGTCGCATCGGCCGCATCGGCCGCATCGGTCTCGCGTCATCGACGGTCGCATCGGCCGCATCGGCGCATCGGCCGGAGGATTGACGGCCACGACGATGGTCGGATCGCGACGCAGGAATGCCGCCGCGCGTGCCGGGGTGGGACCGTCCACGTGCTCACCGGCCGCGACTGCGGCGGCGACCTCGCCGGGCGTCTCGTCTGCGCGGCTCGTGGTCGCGGCGACGACCGAAGCAGCCCCATCTCCAGTTTCCACGTCCTCCCCATCCGGAGCCTCCACGTCGACTGTCGCGACCGCTTCGTCGGACGGATCGCCGTCGGAGACTGCTGCACCGGACGGAACGATGCGGAAGGGCTTGACGCCGAGAGGCTTGATGACGAACGGTTCGACGGCAAAGGGATCGTCCCCGGCCCCCGCCGATGCAAGCTCCCCGGCACCGGCAGGACTCGATGCGACGGTCGCCCCGTCAGCCGACGACGAAGTCGATGCGGGTTCGACGACGGTCTCCGTCGAGCCGGCAGGCTGTTCACCGACCGAAGGAGCGACCGGACCCGGTCGCCGCGAGCCGAGCCATCGGGCGAACAGCACACCGAGCCCGAGCAACAACACGAGCAGCAACAAGGTGATGACGACAGTGTTCGCAGCGAACATGGTGGGAGGCTCCCGCTCGTGACGCGCCAGGATCCGGAGACGACGCGACCGGAAGCTAGTGGCTCGGGTCGGGTCGCCCGTGCATGTTCGGTCCCTGGCGTGATGACGAACACAAGAACACCCGATGGCTCACATCTCGGAGGTGACCATCCAGGTGCCGTTGGAGCGAAGCAGGTCGTGGAGGTCGCCCGGGCCCTTCTTCTGCGAGGCGGCGGCAAGCTGGGCGCCGACTGCGCTGGCGTAGTCGGACCGTTCGACCGACCGGAAGACGCCGAATGGTGTGGGCGAGTGGTCGTCATGGCTCAGGCGAGCAAGCGCGAACGCCAGACTCGGGTCCTGCCGGTGCGCATCGTGCACGAGGATGGCGTCCTCACCGACGTCGGCCACCTCCACCAGGCGCAGCTGGCCGTCGTTGCCCATCACCACGCCTCGCTCGCGAGTCGGCCCGAAGCGGATCGGCTCACCGTGCTTCAGGTCGATCATCATCGACGGTCGGCTCTCGCGACCTGTGACGTCATCGAACGCGCCGTCGTTGAACACGTTGCAGTTCTGGAGGATCTCGACGAACGATGCGCCGCGATGATCGTGGGCGGCGCGGAACGTCTCGATCATGTGCTTGCGGTCGAGGTCGTGAGTGCGAGCGACGAAGCTCGCCTCGGCACCGAGCGCCACAGCGAGCGGATTGAACGGCGGATCGATGCTGCCGAACGGCGAGCTCTTCGTGACCTTGCCCATCTCCGAGGTCGGCGAGTACTGCCCCTTGGTGAGGCCGTAGATCCTGTTGTTGAACAACAGGATCGTCATGTTCACGTTGCGACGCAGCGCGTGGATGAAGTGGTTCCCCCCGATCGACAGCGCATCGCCGTCACCGGTGATCACCCACACGTCCAGGTCGGGTCGGGCAACTGCAACACCTGTGGCGACCGCCGGCGCACGGCCGTGGATGCTGTGGATGCCGTACGTGTTCATGTAGTACGGGAATCGGCTGGAGCAGCCGATGCCGCTGACGAAGACGGTGTTCTCCGGAGCGACGCCGAGGTCTGGCATCAGCATCTGCACGGCGAGGAGGATGCCGTAGTCACCGCAACCAGGGCACCAGCGCACCTCCTGATCGCTCGTCCAGTCCTTCTTCGTGGTGAGACGAACCGATGTGTCGGTCACGACAAGTCCTCCAGCTGGGCAGTGGCACGCTCGATTGCGTCTTCGATCTCGATCGCCGTGAACGGCAGGCCTTGCACCTTGCCGACCGATTGGGCGTCGACCAGATACTCGCCGCGAACGACGCGGCACAGCTGACCCATGTTCAGCTCGGGCACGATCACCTTGCGGAACCCCTTGAGGATGTCGCCCAGATCGCGCGGCAACGGGTTGAGATGCACGAGGTGCACCCAGGCGACCTTGCTGCCGCGTCGCCGTGTTCGTTGGACCGCAGCATCGATCGCCGCCCACGTCGAACCCCATCCCAGGACGCACACATCGGCGTCGGGGTCGCCGTGCACCTCGAGCGGGGGGAGATCGTTGGCGATGCCGGCGATCTTCGCAGCGCGGAGATGCACCATCTTTTCGTGGTTGGCCGGCGAGTAGTTGATGTTGCCGCTGCCGTCTTCTTTCTCGAGACCACCCACACGGTGCATCATCCCTGGCGTGCCGGGGATGGCCCACGGGCGGGCGAGTGTCTCTGGGTCGCGCAGGTACGGCCAGAACTCCGTGGTGCCGTCGTCGTTGGTGTGGTTGTGCTCCGTCGCGAACGACACCGAGATGTCGGGCAGGTCATCCGGGTCGGGCAGCCTCCACGGCTCGGACCCGTTCGCGAGGTACCCGTCGCTGAGCAGGATCACGGGAGTGCGGTACTTGAGCGCGATCCGAGCCGCCTCGATCGCAGCGAAGAAGCAGTGCGACGGGCTGTAGCTCGCGATCACCGGCAGCGGCGCCTCGCCATGACGGCCGAACAGCGCGATGTTGAGGTCGGCGGCCTCGGTCTTGGTGGGCAACCCGGTCGACGGGCCCCCGCGCTGGATGTCGATCAACAAGAACGGCAGCTCCAACGAGACGGCCAGCGACGTGGCCTCGCTCTTCAACGCGACGCCCGGGCCCGACGTGGTCGTGATGCCCAGATGGCCTGAGAACGAGGCACCGACCGCGATCGCCGCTGCAGCGATCTCGTCTTCGGCCTGCACGGTGCGCACACCGAAGTTCTTGTGCTTCGACAACTCGTGGAGGATGTCGCTGGCCGGGGTGATCGGGTAGGAACCCAACGTGAGCGGCAGCTTCGCCTGATGGGCTGCGGCCACGAGTCCCCATGCGAGCGCGACGTTGCCGGTGATGTTGGTGTACTCGCCCGGCGGCAGGTGCGCAGGGCGAACCTCGTAGCGATGACCGACCTCTTCGGTGGTCTCGCCGTAGTGGTAGCCGGCGAGGAATGCCGCACGGTTCGACTGCCGGACGAGGTCGTTCGTCGCATAGCGATCGTCGATCCAGGCGAGCGTGGCCTCCGTGGGGCGTGTGTACATGAAGCTCACGAGGCCGAGCGCGAAGAAGTTCTTCGATCGATCGGCATCGCGAGCCTTCACACCGAGCGGCACCGCAGCATCCTTGGTGAGCGAGGTCATCGGGACCTTGATCACCCGATACCCGTTGAGCGAGCCGTCCTCGAGCGGGTTGGTCGAGTAGGCGGCCTTGTCGAGGTTGCGCTCGTCGAAGGTGTCGATGTTGAGGATCAGCGTGCCGCCAGGAGTGAGCCGATCGAGGTCTGCCTTCAGCGCCGCCGGGTTCATCGCCACCAACACCCCCGGCGCATCGCCCGGCGTGGTGATGTCGTGATCGCTGATGTGCACCTGGAAGCTGGAGACGCCGTTGACGGTGCCCGCTGGCGCCCGGATCTCAGCCGGATACTCGGGCAGTGTGGACATGTCGTTGCCGAACAGGGCACTGGCCGAAGTGAATCGGTCGCCCGTCAGCTGCATGCCATCGCCCGAGTCGCCGGCGAACCGGATGACGATGTGGTCGATCTGTTCCGCGCCGGCTGCGGCTGCGTCCCGGTCAACGATGTCAGTCATGTTCTTGCTCCCCCTTGAAGCCGAACCGACGTCATGCTGTCCTGTACGTCCGTGAGCCGGACAGGGCCACTTCTGTGACGACGGCCGAGCGTCGTTGCTCACCCGCGAGCTGAACGTACCACCGCGGGCAGCGGCCACAGCGGCACGGAACGTCTCATTGCACGAGGTCCTGAGAACCCTGTTGACTCCCATCACACCTGGCAGGGACGCGAGTTGTCGTCCTGCCCGCACACTCCACCGAGGGACGCCTAACGTTGCAGAGACGGCGGGCGGCGCACGGTCCTTGTGTTTGCCGTCCCTTCGATCGTCTGGCGGACGGTTCAGAGAGGCGGTTGGGAGATGCGCAAGCTTGCGACGATGGTGGTGCTCGCGACGCTCGCGTGCGTTCTTCCGATGGTGGCGGCGCCGGCTCCGACGTCCGCTGCACCCGACACCTCGCGGTATGTGTCCGTCGCACCCTGTCGCCTCGTCGACACGCGGACCACCGGTGGGTACTTCCGCCTCACGCCGCACATCGTCCGGGTCCGCACCGCCGGCCGCTGCGGCATCGGGGCAGACCCGACGGCACTCGCCTTGTCGGTGGTGATCGTGAACGCGGGCGCTGGTGGCTTCCTGAGTCTGTTCCCCACCGGATCTGCCCGTCCCAACGCGTCGATGCTCAACTTCTCGAAAGGTCAGGTGAGGTCGAACGCAGCGATCGTGCGTGTCGGACGTGACGGCAGCTTCGACGTGTACCAGGCCACCAGCGGCGACATCGTCATCGACGTGATGGGTTGGTTCGACAGCACGGAAGTGGCCACTGCCGGTCGATTCGTGCCGATGGCACCCACACGCCTGCTCGACACCCGCGCAACAGCGGTCGTGCCCGCCGGAGGATCGGTGACGGTGCCCTTGCCGGGCGGCGTCGCCGCTGACGCAACCGCATTGTCACTGAACATCACCGTCACCGATGCCGCTGGCCCGGGCTTCGTGTCCACCCATCCAGCGGGTTCACCACGTCCCGATGCCTCCGTGCTCAACCTCGACGCCGCCGGCCAGACACGCGCGAGCGGCGGCATCCACACCGTCGGCCCGCTCGGTCTCACCATCTTCCTCTCCGGCGGCGGCCACGTCGTGGTGGACGCGACGGGCTGGTTCACCGGCGTGTCCGCTCCAGTGTCGACCGAGGGCCTGTTCACTCCGTTCAACCCCACACGCCTGCTCGACACGCGTCTGTTGAGCCCGCTCGGCCTGAACGTGCCGGTGTCGCCCGGAGGTCTCGTCGCGATCCCTTCACCCACCGTCGGGGCATCGACGCTTGCGTTCAACATCACCTCCGTCGACGGTGTCGCGGGCTACGTGACCGCATTCCCCGCAGGGACCACACGCCCGAACAGCTCCACGGTGAACCCGACGGGTGGAGGCGAGGTGGTCGCGAACTTCGCCATCGTGCCCGCGAGCCAAGCAGGACTCGAGATGTTCAGCCTGCAGACCACGCATCTGTTGGTGGACCTCGCCGGGACGTTCTCGGCTGCGCTGCTCGAGAGCGAAGCGCTGCCACCGCCCGTCACGCCTCCGCCCGTCACGCCCCCGGCCGTCACGCCTCCGCCCACCACGGCACCACCGACCACGCAACCCGGTCCGGGCACCACGGCACCGCCGACCACGACGACGACCACGACCACGACCACGACGACGACCACGAACCCGCCGCCACCCACGACCGTGCCGTCGGGCACCCGCGGCATCGTCTATCTCACCTTCGACGACGGACCCCAACCCGCCACGACGCCGGCCGTGATGAGCCTGCTCGAACAGTTCGGCATCCGCGGCACCTTCTTCATCCAGGGCAACAACGCGACCACGCTCTCCGGCATCACCGGCTCGATCCGCGCTCGCGGACATGGCATCGGCAACCACACCTTCGACCACCCCGACCTGCGGACGCGGACCGACGACCAGATCCGGACCCAGTTGCGTTCCACCCAGAACGCCATCGCCGCGGCCACCGGCGGCTATCGGCCGCGCTGCATGCGCCCCCCATTCGGCTACGTCGACCCGAACTCCGGTCCGGTGGTGACGCCGATGAACGCCAACGTGCGCAACGTCATCAACGGCGAGAACCTGGCGATCACGATGTGGACCCATGACACCTCCGACTGGCGCGTCAGCACGACGTCGGTGGCCCAGATCGTTGCGGTGCTCAATTCGATGCCCAGCGGTGCCGGCAACGTGTCGAACGTACTGATGCACGACTTTGCGCCGAACACCCTCACTGCGCTGCAGCAGTGGCTCCCGGCCAACATCGGCCGCTACGACTTCCGCGTCGTTCCCACCTGCTGAGCACACCCGACCGCACTGCGCGGCTCGGTCATCTGGAGCGCATGGGCCATTCGGCTCATCACGACCCGCACACCTGACGGGGTCCGCTTCCCCCCGTACCGTCGATCCGACATCGACTCGACGGGAGAGGGCGTTGTTCGGGCGGACGACAGTGGGAGTGCTGACGGTTGCGGTGCTGGTGCTCGCCGGCACCATCGCGGCCGCCCCTCGGACGAGCGGCGCAGCCGGCGGCGTGACGGCCGATGCGATCGGCGCCCACCTCGTCTCCGTACAGCCCTGTCGCCTCGCGGACACACGGACCGGCGAAGGCTTCACCCGTCTCGATGCCAACACCGTCCGTGTGCGGGTGGCCGGCCGATGCGGTCTCGCCGACGCACCCGCAGCGGTCGCGTTGAGTGCCGTTTCGGTGGGCGCCAGGACGCCCGGCTTCCTGACCCTCTACCCCGCAGGCATCCTCCGCCCGCTCGCATCGAACCTCAACTACCGATCCGGCCAGATCCGTTCCAACGCTGCGATCACGCGTGTCGGCGAGGACGGATCGGTCGACGTGTACACCACGAGCGGGGACGTGGTGCTCGACACCTCGGGAGCGTTCGTGCACGTCGGTCCGGTCGCCACTGGCCGGTTGGTGCCGGTGACACCGCGACGCCTCCTCGACACCAGAGCACACACCGTCGTCGCGCCGGGCGGCACGGTGACGGTCCCGTTGCCCGCAGGCACACCGGCGGATGCCACGGCACTGTCACTCGTGGTCACCGTCACCGAGTCGTCGGGCCCCGGCTTCGTGACCACTTCTCCGACGGGCACCACACGTCCGCTCGCCTCGATCCTCAACCTCGATGCCCGGGGGCAGACCCGTGCGGCCGGGGGCATTCACAGCATTGGTCCCGATGGCCTCTCGATCTATCTCTCCGGCGGCGGTCATGTCGTGGTGGACCTGACGGGCTGGTTCACCGGCGCCTCGGCCGCAGTCGGCACCATCGGCACCTTTCAACCCGTCGACCCGCTGCGACTGCTCGACACCCGCGAACCTCGCACCGTGGAGAACGCAGTCGCCACCGCACCTCTGCGTGGCGGCGAGACGGTGGAAGTGCCGACGATACAAGCGATGACGATGGCGATGAACATCACGTCCGTCGACGCCGAGCCCGGCTTCATCACCGTCCACCCCGCAGGCACCGAGCGCCCGGTCGCCTCCATGCTGAACCCTGCCGGCGGAGGTGACATCGTGGCCGACTTCGGCATTGCGCCCACCAGCGTCGACGGCCTCGCGGTCTACAGCCAACGTGCGGGACATGTGGTCGTGGACCTCTCCGGCTGGTTCACCACGATCGAACACACCGAGCCGACACCCGACACCACGCTGGACTCGACCACCACGACGACCACCGTTCCACCCACGTCCACGACCACGGTCCCGTCGACCACGACCACGGTCCCGTCGACCACGACCACGACCACAGTCCCGTCGACCACGACCACCGTCCCGTCGACCACGACCACGACCACCGTGCCGTCGTCGACCACCACGACCACGGTCCCGTCGACGACGACCACGACCACGACCACGGTCCCGTCGACGACGACCACGACCACGACCACGACCACCGTGCCGTCGTCGACCACCACGACCACGGTCCCAGTGGCCACGTCGACAACCACCACGACCACGGTCCCAGTGACCACGACGACGACCACCGTGCCGTCGAACCTGCCGGTCGTGTACCTGACCTTTGACGACGGACCTGAACCATCGGTCACGCCGCAACTGCTCGCGAGACTCGCGAGCCACGGCGTGAAGGCCACCTTCTTCCTCGTCGGCGATCATGTCGCCGCCGCGCCGGCGGTCGCGGCGCAAACGTCGGCAGCCGGCCACGCGCTCGGCAACCACACCTGGAGCCATCCCGACCTCCGCACGCTCACCAACGCCCAGATCCTGCAGCAACTGAACGACACGAACGCGGCGATCCTCACCGCAACGGGCCGGCAGGTGACGTGCATGCGCCCGCCGTACGGCTACGTCGACCCTGCCAACGGGCCCGCGGTGACGCCGATGAACACGAACGTGCGCAGCGTGATCAACAGCACCGGCCTGACGATCGAGATGTGGACTCACGACACCAGGGATTTCGAGATCACGGCATCGACGGCCAGCATCACCGCCGTGCTCAACTCGCTGCCCACTGCGCCGGGCTCGGCATCCACGGTGTTGATGCACGACTGGGCACCGTTCACCCTGACGGCAGTCGACCAATGGCTCGCAGCCCACTCGAGCCAGTTCGAGTTCCGCACCCTGCCGAACTGCTGAACCGCATCGCGCCGACGGCTTTGATCGCACGCGACACGCCACCCGACCTGCGCTCCGGACACGCGCGACGCGTCCGACCGGAGATCGCGAAGAACGTGCCGAAGGGCCCGGGCGTCGGCCAGCACCCGGCGGCATCGTTGATGTGCAGGGCGGAGACGCCCTGTGGAGCAGGAGGTCAGCACCATGGGTGCTCGACGGATCCGCCACTACTTCATCGCTCTTGCGATCGTGCCCTTGATCGGCATCGTGATGACGTCACCCACCGTCCGGGCTGGCCCAGAGCTGGTGCCGAACCCGTCGTTCGAGACGCTCACCCCCACGAATCCCGCCCTGCCATTGGGATGGGCCCAGGGCGGCTGGGGCAGCAACACCCGTGTCTTCTCGGTACCCACCACCAGCGCGCACACCGGGACGCGGTATGCACGAGTAGTCGTATCCGGCTACTCCAGCGGCGATGCGAAGTGGTGGTTCGCTCCCGTGACTGTGCCGGCGAGCACGACCGTCACCTATCGAGACTGGTACCGGTCGAGCATCTCCTCGTTGCTCGTGGCCGAGGTGCACGCCACCTCTGGCGCCACCTCGTGGATGTGGTTGGGCAACCTCCCTGCCGCCTCGTCGTGGACCCAGGCAAGCCGCGTCTTCACCACGCCGGCGAACACGGCCACGATCACCGTGTACCACCTGTTGACGGCAAACGGCACGCTCGACATCGACGACGTGTCCTTCTTCACCGGCACCACGCCCACGTCCACGACATCCACGTCCACGACATCCACGTCCACGACATCCACGTCCACGACATCCACGTCCACGACATCCACGTCCACGACATCGTCCACGTCCACGACATCCACCACCGTGCCGCCGCCATCCGGTGGCCTGGTGCCCAATCCGTCGCTCGAGACCGCAGCCGCATCGAACGCCTCGCTGCCACAGTCGTGGTCGCAAGGCGGCTGGGGCACCAACACCCGCACGTTCGCCTACCCGACCGGTGACGCCCACTCAGGTGCCCGCTACACGCGCGTGACGATCTCGAGCCGGGCGAGCGGCGATGCGAAGTGGTGGTTCCCACACGTGACCGTGCAACCGGCCACGAGCTACACCTTCCACGACTGGTACCGCTCGAACGTCACCACCCAGCTGGTCGCCGAGTACCGCTCCACCACGGGCACCGCGAGCTGGTCGGGTGCGATGAACGTGGCACCGTCGGCCACCTGGGCACAGACGTCGTGGGCCTTCACCACCCCGGTCGGCACGGCGACGGTGACGATCTACCACCTCCTCGCGGCCGTGGGTTCGCTCGACACGGACGACACCTCGCTCGCGCCGACAGGGGGAACGACGACCACGACGACGACCACGACCACGACCACGACCACGACCACGGTGCCACCTGGCTCCACCAGCA
Source organism: uncultured Acidimicrobiaceae bacterium (assembly GCA_963791635.1). Taxonomy (GTDB): domain Bacteria; phylum Actinomycetota; class Acidimicrobiia; order Acidimicrobiales; family Ilumatobacteraceae; genus VFMC01. The sequence continues at coordinate 392,406 of CAWBTC010000005.1, read as the reverse complement.
CGACGTCCGCTCCGCCGACCACCACAACGCCGCCCGACGATCGGCCCGTGGTGTACCTCACCTTCGACGACGGACCGGGCGAGGGCTACACGACAGCAATGCTCGACATGCTCGACGAACACGACGCGCAGGCGACGTTCTTCGTGCTCGGTCGCAACGTGCGCAACTACCCGTGGGAGACGGCCCAGATCATCGAGCAGGGTTCCCGGATCGGCAACCACACCGACACCCACCCTGACCTCACGACGCTCACGCCCGCTCAGATCGCCGCCGAGTTGAACACCGCCGAGGACAGCATCGCTGCCGCCGCCGGTGTGCGCCCGAACTGCGTGCGCCCGCCGTACGGTTACCTCAACCAGACCGTGAGCAACACGCTCGCGAGCCTCGGGTTCGCCACCATCCTGTGGACCCACGACACCGGCGACTGGGACACGAGTGCCACATCGGTCCAAGACATCCTCGACAGACTCGACACGGTGTCCGGCGACTCGATCGTGCTCATGCACGACTGGGCGCCGAACACGATCATCGCCCTCGACCGATGGCTCGACGCCAACGACTGGCGCTTCGACTTCCGTTCGCTGCCCAGCTGCTGAACGCGGGGCCGCCGACATCGTTCGCCTATCCACGGCAGTGAGTGCGGGACTGGGTACAGTCCGACTCGGGCGGAGCGCCGGAGGGCGGCCGGGCTGGGGGTCGAGCGAATGAGCGGGCGACGGTTCTGGCAGTGCCTGGCGATCCTGGTGGTCGTGCCGCTGATCGGCATGGTGCTCACTTCCCCGCGGACCGCCCGGGCCGGCCCTGAGCTCGTCGCCAACGGATCGGTGGAGATCGTCGGCGCGAGTGCCGCGCTCCCTCAAGCGTGGAACCAGGGCGGGTGGGGTACCAATTCGCGCACGTTCAGCTACCCGAGCACCGGTGCACACACGGGGACACGCTTCACGCGAGTCGTGATGTCGAACTACTCCAACGGTGATGCCAAGTGGTGGTTCAACCCGGTGAACGTCACGCCGAGCACGGGCTACACCTTTCGCAACTGGTATCGGTCGTCGCAGGCGACGGTGCTCGTGGCAGAGGTGCGTTCCACTGCCGGCGCAACATCGTGGATCTGGCTGCGAAGCCTGCCGGCGGCCACCACGTGGACACAGACGACGGCGACGTTCACCACCCCGGCGAACGCGGCATCCGTGACGGTGTACCACCTCATCCAGGGCAACGGCACGCTCGACACCGACGACACGTCGTTCAGCTCCAACCTGCCGTCACCGGTCACGACCACACCACCAGTCACCACGACACCACCAGTCACCACGACACCACCAGTCACCACGACACCACCAGTCACCACGACACCACCAGTCACCACGACACCACCAGTCACCACGACACCACCAGTCACCACGACACCACCAGTCACCACGACACCACCAGTCACCACGACACCACCAGTCACCACGACACCACCAGTCACTCCACGACACCACCAGTCACCACGACACCACCAGTCACGACCCTGCCGCCAACATCGGGTGGCCTCGTGGCGAACCCGTCAGTGGAAACCGTGAATCCGTCCAATGCGTCGCTCCCACAATCCTGGGCCCAAGGCGGCTGGGGCACGAACACCCGAGCGTTCAGCTACCCCACCGGCGGCGCACACTCCGGCAACCGGTTCACACGCGTCGCCCTCACGAGCCGGAGCAGCGGCGATGCGAAGTGGTACTTCCCGCACGTGGCGGTGCAACCCAACACCAGCTACACGTTCCGCGACTGGTATCGCTCGAACGTCACCACCCAACTCGTCGCCGAGTACCGCTCCACCAACGGCACGATCACCTACACGACTCCGGTCAACCTGGCGCCGTCGACCGGTTGGGTGCAGGCCAGTTGGGTCTTCGTCACGCCCGCGGGCACTGCGTCCGTCACGATCTACCACGTGATTGCTGCCGTCGGTTCGCTCGACACCGACGACACCTCCTTGGCGCTCACCGACGGGTACACCGCCAACCACGACCACCACGCCAACCACCACGCCAACAACCACGCCGCCGACCACGCCGCCGACCACCACGCCGGCAGCGACGACCACGACGCTGCCAGGCATCCGGCCCGTGGTGTACCTCAGTTTCGATGACGGCCCCGGCCCCGATTACACACCGGCAATGCTCGACATGCTCGGCCGGTACGGCGTGAAGGCCACGTTCTTCGTCCTCGGTCAGAACGTCCGCTCGTATCCCTCGGTGACGGCCCAGATCGTGCAACGCGGCCACAAGATCGGCAATCACACCGACTCACATCCCGATCTCACGACACTCACCTCCGCGCAGATCGCCGCCCAGTTGGGCACTGCCGAGGAGAGCATCTTCGCCGCCGCGGGCGTCCGGCCGAACTGCATGCGCCCGCCCTACGGTTACCTCAACACCACCGCCACCAACACGATCGCGACCCTGGGACTGTCAACGATCCTGTGGACGCACGACACCCGCGACTGGAACACCGGCGTGACGTCGGTGCAGAGCATCGTGAACACGCTGAACACCGTGGGCAACGGTTCGATCGTTCTGATGCACGATTGGGCGCCGAACACGATCGTCGCCGTCGACCAGTGGCTTGCGGTGAACGCCACCCGCTTCGAGTTCCGCAGCGTCCCGAGCTGCTGAGCACACGCCGTCGAACTCGTCGTACAGCGAGCGGCGAACCACGAGCAGCACAGTTCATCCTGGCCGGCCGCGACGAATCCGGTCGCGCACCCGACACATCTGCGGTGACCCTGCGAGCGGTGTGGCCGGCGCCTCTCCCAGCGCCGACGTTCCCGATCCGGTGGGCCGACTGCGGCCGATCAGTTCCGCGAGCTGGTGGGTCGACCGACGAGCCACAGCGCCAGAGCGCCGGCCGCGACGAAAGCCGCCGCCAGCAGCGACGGCCACACCGACGTACCCGTCTCGGGCAGAATGCCGCTGGCACCCGAGGTGCCGTTCACACCGGCTGCTGCAGCAGCTGACGTGATGCAGCGACCGTTGCGCAACACGTAGCCCGACGGCACCGAGGTCTGCACGCCCGCCAGGTTCGAGCACACGTCGGCCGGTGCTGCCACTGGGGCAGCGCCCGGTGCCGTCGTGGTCGGCGCCGGGGTCACCGACGCAGGTGTGCAGGTCGTGCCGGACGCCACATAACCCGCGGGCACCGAGGTCTGCGTGCCGTCGATGTTGGCGCACACGTCCGCCGGAGCAGCCGTCGTGGTCGGTGCCGCAACCGTGGTGGGCGCCGGGCACGGGGTGGTGGGGCGGGCGACCGAGCCGATGTCGGTCCCGACTTCGGTCGAGGGGCTCCACGTGCTCGTGACCGAGATGGTTGCGGTGGCGGCCGTGTAGCCAGTACCCGTCCCGGTGGCCGACTGGCCGGGTGACAGCGATCCGCCGGGGCTGAGCGCCACCGAACTGGACAGCGTGGCGGTGGAACCGACGGCCCACGGCTCGTTCGGCACGACGACGGTCCAGGTGACCGAGTACGTGCCGTTGTCGGCGAGGCATGACGCAACGCCCGTGATGTTCGTGTGGAATGCAGAGGCGGTGCCCGGCATCACAGCGACAGCGACGAGGGCTGCGAGGGCTGCGACGAAGGGCAGGACGAGTTTGACGCGGGAGAGGCTCTTCATGACTCGAAGACCGTACTGATTCTCGACGCGCGGCGAACGGATGCTCACGATCTCCCGGGCGCCGACGGCCGTCGGGCATCAACCCGACACGACACCACGCTCGACATCTCGCCACGTTCGACATCTCGTCTGCTACAAAAGGGAGAGGACACCGCTCGAGTCATCGGTGGCGGCCAGGGCATTGCCCGGATGACGACACGTCCACACGGCGGGTCCACACGGCGGGTCCACACGGCGTCGAGCCGTGCTCCACTGCAACACCAACGAGCTGACGGAGACGCGAGAAGCATGACGATGACGACAGACGAGCAGCGACCTGCGATGCACGTTGCCGACAGCCACGATCTGATCCGCGTCCATGGAGCGCGCGTGAACAACCTCAAAGATGTCAGCGTCGAGATCCCGAAGCGCCGGCTGACGGTGTTCACAGGTGTGTCCGGCTCGGGCAAGAGCTCGCTGGTGTTCGGCACGATTGCTGCCGAGTCGCAGCGGCTGATCAACGAGACCTACAGCGCGTTCGTGCAGGGCTTCATGCCAACGCTGGCGCGACCCGATGTCGACGTCATGGACGGGCTGACGACGGCGATCATCGTCGACCAGGAGCGGATGGGTGCGAACTCGCGCTCCACCGTTGGCACCGCGACGGATGCCAACGCGATGTTGCGGATCCTGTTCAGCCGACTCGGCACACCTCACATCGGCGGGCCCAATGCCTTCTCGTTCAACACCGCCTCGGTCAGCGGCGCGGGCGCGATCACGATCGACAAGGGCGGCGAGAAGCGGACCGAGAAGCGAACGTTCTCGCGTGCCGGCGGCATGTGCGCGCGATGTGAGGGCATGGGTTCGGTCACCGACTTCGACCTGTCGGCGCTGTACGACGACTCGAAGTCGCTCAACGAGGGCGCGCTCGCGATCCCCGGCTACAGCATGGACGGTTGGTACGGGCGGATCTTCCGCGGCTGCGGGTTCTTCGACGCCGACAAGCCGATCCGCAAATACACCAAGAGAGAGCTCCACGACCTGCTCCACAAGGAGCCGACCAAGATCAAGGTCGATGGCATCAACCTCACCTTCGCGGGCCTGATCCCGACGATCCAGAAGTCGTTCCTGTCGAAAGACGTCGACGCGATGCAGCCCCACATCCGAGCGTTCGTCGAGCGCGTGGTCACGTTCGCCACCTGCCCCGACTGCGCCGGCACACGGCTCAGCGCGGCCGCTCGGTCGTCGAAGATCAAGGGGATCAACATCGCCGATGCATGCTCGATGCAGATCAGCGATCTGGCCGAGTGGGTGCGTGGTCTCGACGAGCCGTCGGTCGCACCGCTGCTCGCCACGCTGCAGCACACCTTCGACTCCTTCGCCGAGATCGGGCTGGGCTACCTCTCGCTCGATCGACCGACGGGCACGCTGTCGGGTGGCGAAGCTCAGCGCACCAAGATGATCCGCCACCTCGGGTCGTCGCTCACCGATGTGACCTACGTGTTCGACGAGCCGACGGTCGGCCTCCACCCGCACGACATCCAACGGATGAACGGCCTGCTGCTGCAGCTGCGCGACAAGGGCAACACCGTGCTCGTCGTCGAGCACAAGCCGGAGGTGATCGCCATCGCCGACCACATCGTCGACCTCGGCCCGGGCGCCGGTGCCGCCGGTGGAGCGGTGGTGTTCGTGGGCTCCGCGAGCGGGTTACGAGCAAGCAGCACGCTGACCGGCCGGCACCTCGACGATCGGGCCACGCTGAAGCCGGCAGTGCGGACACCGTCGGGGGCGATGGAAGTGCGCGGCGCCAGCACCCACAACCTGCAGGCCGTCGATGTCGACATCCCGCTCGGCGTGCTGGTGGTGGTGACCGGCGTCGCCGGCTCGGGGAAGAGCTCCCTGATCCGCGGTTCGGTGTCGGACCGCGAGGGCGTGGTGTCGGTCGACCAGACAGCGATCAAGGGCTCCCGGCGAAGCAATCCCGCAACCTACACGGGGTTGCTGGAACCGATCCGCAAGGCGTTCGCCAAGGCCCACGGCGTGAAGCCGGCGCTGTTCAGCGCCAACTCCGAGGGAGCCTGCCCTGCCTGCAACGGCGCTGGGGTGATCTACACCGACTTGGCGATGATGGCGGGCGTCACGTCGATCTGCGAGGAGTGCGAGGGCCGACGATTCCAAGCGGCGGTGCTGGAGTACCGCTTCGGCGGGCTCAACATCGCCGACGTGCTCGACCTGCCGGTGGAGGATGCGGCTGCGTTCTTCGGCTCCGGCGAGGCGCGGACGCCAGGCGCACAGGTGATCCTCGACCGGCTCGCCGACGTCGGTCTCGGCTATCTACGTCTTGGTCAGCCGCTCACGACGCTGTCGGGAGGCGAGCGCCAGCGGATCAAACTGGCCACTCAGATGGCTGACAAGGGTGACGTGTACGTGCTCGACGAGCCGACCAGTGGCCTCCACCTCGCCGACGTCGAACAGCTCCTCGGACTGCTCGACCGGCTCGTCGACTCCGGCAAGTCGGTCATCGTCATCGAGCACCACCAAGCGGTCATGGCGCACGCCGACTGGATCATCGACCTCGGTCCCGGCGCCGGCCACGACGGTGGGCGGATCGTCTTCGAGGGCACCCCCGCCGCCCTCGTCGCCGCCCGCTCCACCCTCACCGGCGAGCACCTCGCGGCCTACGTCGGCACCTGACCTCGCGGCGCACGCGGCGACGGCGAGGTCTGAACCGTCGCAGCGCCTCGAGCTGCGGCGCATCGAAGCCGACAACCATAACAGAAGTGTTATAGTTATTAGATGGGCGGCGCACTGGTCGACGGGTTCACCGTTCGAGAAGCTGCGGAGGCGCTCGGCGTGTCACGCATCCGGGTGCAACACATGATCCGCGACGACCAACTCGTTGCCGAGCGGATCGGCAACCGCTGGATCATCCCGCGTCACGAGGTGTTCCGCTCCCAACGGATCCCCCGCCCGGGAGGCCGGCCCTACTCCGCGACGAGCTGTTGGCAGATCATCGACGAGCTCAGTCATGGTCGACGCCCGCTCGAGTGGCTCCACGAGAACTGGCACCTCCTGTCCGGCCGTGCCCGCCACACCACCGGCCGGATGCTGCCCGACCTGACGGCCGACGTGTACGAAGACCCGGATGTCGTCGTCGGCGGTGCTCATGCAGCGGCCGATCGCGGCGCGGCTGCCCGCCCCTTCACCCCGCCCCTCGACGTGTACGTGGCCGAGACGAGGGTGGTCTCGTACTCGATCAGCATCGGTCTGCGGCCTGTGACCGCGGAACCGAACGTCACCGTCCATGCCGTGACCAGCCACCAGTGGGAACTGCTCGCGACCAGCCGAACGGTCAACCTGGTCGTCGCCTACACCGACCTCATGGAAGCCGGCGATCGCGCCGCCACCGAGGTGTACCGCGAGCTCCAGTTCGGCCGGAGATGACCGACCTGAACACACCGGCCGTGAACCTCGTCGCCAGCGGTCCGCTGCCGGCCAAGCAGGTTGTGGTCCTGCGTTCGTTGCGCGGCCTCGGGCAGATCGTGGCGACGACACAGTGGTGCCTCATCGGCGGGCTGATGGTCGAGATCCTGTTGATCTCGCGCGGCGCGATCATGCTGCGGCCCACCGATGACGGCGACATCATCGGCGATGTGGTGGCTGACCGGTCGGTGCTCCGAAAGCTCGCTCGAGGGCTCCTCGAGATGGGGTTCGAAGAGCTCCCGGCCGGCCCCGCGGGCGAGATCGGTGTCCGGTTTCGTGAGCCGACGTCTGGCGCATTCGTCGACATCCTCGCGCCGGAGGCTTCTCTGCGCCTGCGCAGGGTCGTCCCCACCCAGAGCGACCGGCGGGCGCTGGAAGCCCCCGGAACCGACGTTGCGATCAAGACCGCAACCGAGATCGCCGTCACGTACGCCGTGGACGAGCCGCCGCTGACCATCCGTGTTCCGTCGGTGCTCGGTGCCATCTACGCGAAAGCGACTGCATGGCACGTGATCGACAACGCACGCGACTCGCAGAAGCATCTGCAGGACGCTGCCGCGCTGTTGACCGTGGCCCGTCTCGCCGAGCTCCGTGATGTACCGAAGCCTGTCAGGAAACGGCTCGCGTGGTTGCACGGCGAGCTCATGAACACGAACTCCGTCGGCTGGCAGTACGTGCCCGCGCAACCTCGAGCCGACGCGATCGCCCGACTGACCACCGCGCTTCACGTCGGCGGACAGTGACCCCGTGGACGTCACCCCACACAAGGGACGGTCTTCGCCGACAGCGCGGTGTGGTCGATGTCCCACGCTCCTCAGGACCCTTCACTGGCTCCACGCCGCCGTCACGACCACCGCAGATGCTTGCCCGAGTCGATCACACACCGGTCAGTGGGCACCACGCCGCGGTGGCTCACACTGACCGCCGCACCTCAGCCCTCGGTGCCCATGCCGTGACGATGCGCCACGACGACTGCGGCGGTGCGATCCTGGACGCCGAGCTTGTTCAGCACGTTCGACACGTGATTGCGCACCGTCTTGGCCGACATGCCGAGGTGACGAGCGATCGAGTCCGTGGTGCGGCCGGCCGACAGGGCCTCCAACACCTCGAACTCCCTGTCGGTGAGCTCCGGCAGCGGGCGCTGATGGCTCCTGCGTGACAGGACGGCCAAGACCTCGTCGGACAGCACGGCCGTCCCGGTTGCGACGGCGACGACGGCCTCGGCGATCTCATCCGGTCCGGCACTCTTGAGAAGGTAACCGTGTGCCCCCGCCGCGAATGCTTCCGAGATCGAGCGGTCGTCGTCCGATGAGGTCAGAACGAGGATGCGGACTGTCGGGAACCGCTCGACCAGAGCGGAGATCAGTGAGATGCCGTCGCCGCCGGGCATGCGAAGGTCGACCACCGCAACGTCGGGCGGGTCCGATTCAGCCACGGCGATCGCCTCGCTGCCGCTGGCGACTGCTCGCACCTTGGTGATGCCGGGACGCCCTCCGATGAGTGCCGCCAGCCCATCGCGGAACATCGGATGGTCCTCGGCGATCAGCACGTTCACGTCGACGTCGCCCGCACGATCGGAAACGAGGCGATGACCCTCGTGCCATGCGGGGTCTCCGGCTGGATCCGGAGGTGGCCGCCGAGGCTCTCCGCCCGGGACAGCATCGAACGCAGCCCGAGCCCGACGATGTCGTCGCCCGCGCCGAAGCCGATTCCATCGTCCGACACATCGACGAGCACTGCGGAGTCGGCGGTGCCGACGCGCACATTGCAGTGCCGGGCCCGGGAGTGGCGGGCAGCATTGTTCACTGCCTCGGCCAGTGTTCGATAGAGCGCCACCTCCACCTCGGCCGCCACCGCGGGGAGGTCGGCAGTGGCCGAGAACGACACCTCGAAGGTCCCGGGGCGATCGAACGTCATGGCGCGCTGTCGCAACGCTCCGTACAGACCCAGGTCGTCGATCGAGATCGGTCGAAGGCCGTTGAGGATCCGGCGGATCGTGTGGACCGACTCGCCGGCCTCGGCTTCGATGCGGGCGAGCAGGTCGTCGGTGACGGGATCGGACAACGCCGAATCGCCACGGAGTCGCTCGCGAATGCTTGCGGCCGCAAGGCGCATCCCAGCGAGTGACGGGCTCAACTCGTCGTGGAGGTCGGCCCTCAGGCGTGATCGCTCCTCCGAGCGCGCCGCCAGGAGCCTGTCGTGCGACCGTTCGAGCTCGACTGCGAGGTGGGCAGATTCGAGCGCAGCTGCCACATGGGGCAGCACGAGGTCCAGGGATCCGTCGGCGATCTCGGATGCGCAGAGTCGCAGTTGCCCAACCGGCCGGCCGGCCTGCACGAGGGGGAACGCGTTCGCCTTCTCATGGTCGAACTCCGCTCCCCAATGTGCCACCGTGTGTCCTTCGACCTCGATCTGCACACCTGATGCGTCGAACGCCTCGCCCAGCGTCGATGCGACGATGGTCGGCACCTCCGCAGGTGCCACCGTCACTGCCAAGCGGTCGGACAGGCCCCGCAACGCGACCTGCTCCGGGCCGATCCGGGGCAGCAACCTGTCGACCGGTCGTCGCACGAGGCTCCGGAGCGGGGCGGCCAACACAGCCACAGCCACCGCCGGAACAGCGACCGCCAGAGGGGGTCCATCGGGTTCGCCCATCGCTGACGACAGTGCCCCCGCAAGGAGGAGGCTGCCCGCAGTGACGATGCCGATCAGGAGCATCCATGACAGCGCCCGGTTCAACGCCCCGGCCAGCGGGCCCGGCCGCTCGACGAGCACCCCGAGGCCGACGGCAACGGGAAGCCCGCCGAGGATGACGACGAAGTTGAGTGCTTCGAGCGCCTGGTCCAGCCACGTCGGACCGTGCGGACCGACGGCTGACAGCGGGCCGAGGAGCACGACCTGGGCGACCCAGAACGCAGCGACGGCGAACACGATGCCGATGCGCGTCCGCCGCTCGCCTCTGGAACGCCGCAACAGGCGGCCCAACGACACCGTCGCGACCACGACCGTCGCCACCAGTCCCACCAGCAGCACCTGGTCGATCCGGAAGTACCAGGTGGGTGCACCACTGCGTTCGTAGCCGGCAAATCCGGTGGCGAAGGTCCACGCGATCGTCACCCCTTGGTAGGCAAGCATTCGCCGGCCCAACCGCCCGTGTGGGCCATCCGGGAAGACGGTGATCAGGGGGGCCATCATCGGATTGCTGAGGGCCCACATCGCCTCGTCGAAGCGACTGTGCCCGAGGAACAGCGGCCTCATCAGGCCCCACAGGCAGCCGACAGCGAACACCGCGAGGACGATGGTGACCGGGTGTCGGGGCCGGCGCACGGCAAGCACCGTCGCCACAACAGCCGTCGACACGATGGCTACGGCGAACGCCGCCTGGTCCATGGCGTTCAAACCTACTCTCGGTACCGGGTCGCCTCGGACGGGCCGAGCCACCCGCACGAGGCCGGTGGTCGGCCCGTCCGCGAGCGCGTCATGGGTGAACGACCATCATCCCTGCGAGGTAGAGCTGATAGGTCCCCTCGTCGGTGATCTGCGTTCCCTGTGCCACGCATGTGTCGATGGTGGCATTGGCCGGGGCTCGCCGCGATGCCGATTGCTCCCATGTCTGTGGCTCGCCGCCGGTCGGTGTGAAGGTCAGCCGGTACACGTAGGACACCGGCACGAGCACCTGGCCTCCGTCCAGCACGAACGTGGGCACCAGTCGTGCATGATCGTTGGCCGGCAATGACACCGCGAAGATCTCGCCGAGACCCTCACACGTTGCATAGATGCCATCGAATCGATCGACCGGTGGGCCTGCAGCCTCGACGGAGGGGGCGCACGGGCCCAACGCGAACGCCGTGCCGACGAATGCCGACGCGATGCCTCGTCGCGCGGCTCTCCTGCTCGATGCCCGCCGCAGTGAGGACGAAACAACCGGACGCCCGTGGTCGAGAGTGGCGATGTTGGTGGACATGGTGACCTCCTTGTGGCGGCCCGGTGCCGCCCGCAGCCACTTGTACGACGCCCGGCGTCCCGAATGGAACGGCACAGCATCACGATCGACCGGGATCGCGACCGGGAAGTGCTCGGGCTCTGGAGAACTTCGGCGCGCCATGTCAACCGATGAGCTTCGCCTGTCGCCGAACCCGCGTCGTTCCCCCACACGGGCGCGCCGTCGCAGCCTCGAGATCTGCGAGCGCACTGATCGGGCACGGACCGCTCGCACGGTCGGGTACGGTCGCGAATGCGGCCGGCGACGGATCGCCGGCGAGGGAGGCAACGACATGCCCGACATCACCTCGTACCTGCCAGGGACACCCTCGTGGGTCGATCTCGGCACACCTGAACCGGACGATGCTGCCCGCTTCTACAGTGGCGTCTTCGGCTGGGTGATCGACGCAGGACCACCCGAGGCCGGCGGCTATCGGATGTGCTTGCTCGACGGCAAGCCCGTGGCAGGGATCGGATCGCAAGCCAACCCCGACATGCCGCCATGGTGGACCACGTACGTGTCGGTCTCGAGTGCAGACGACGCTGCAGCTGCGATCAGGGCCGCCGGGGGCACCCTGCTCGTCGACCCGATGGACGTGCTCGATGTCGGTCGGATGGCCGTGGCCGTCGACCCGACCGGCGTGATGTTCAGCGTGTGGGAGCCACGGAGCCACATCGGCGCATCGGTCGTGAACGAACCGAACACCTTGTGCTGGAACGAGCTCACGACGCGAAACCCGAAGGAGTCGATCGAGTTCTACGACGCTGTGTTCGGTTGGATCGCACACACCGCCGCCGGGCCGAACCCGTACACGGAGTTCCAGCTGAACGGTCGAGCGATCGCCGGGATGATGGTGATGGAGGGCGACATGTGGCCGGCAGGGATGCCCAACCACTGGATGGTGTACTTCGCAGTCGCCGACACCGACGCGTCGGCGGCAGCAGCAGCCAAACTCGGCGGCACGGTGTCGGTTCCGCCGACGGACATCCCTCCCGGGCGATTCGCAGTGATCACCGACCCACAGGGTGCGACCTTCAGCATCATCACGATGGCAGGCTGAGGCGCGTCGTTCGGGTCGTTGTTCGAGCCCGCTCTGGCAGTGGGATTCAGGTCCTTCGGCACTATCGCGACGTCGGCCAACTGGACTCACCGTGAGTCATGACGGTGTTGACACGCATGAGCGTCGGCGTTGCAGTGGTTGGACTGCTGCTCGCGTCGTGCGGAAGCGACCGATCGGTCACATCACCGCCTTCCACGGCGGGAGCGGTGTCGACGAGTTCGTCGGCCAGACGGCCACGACGGCCACGACGATCACCACGTTGCCGGCCAGATCGACGACGACCTCGGCGCCGACGCCGGCGCCTGGAGCGGGGACGTTCGATCCGTCGTTCGGCGAGGACGGGCTGACGACCGTGCCGTTCACGTCGAGCGGCTCAGCGGTGCCAGCCCTCGCCGGTGCGGTTGCCATCGATGCCGATGGCAGGATCGTCGTCGCCGGCGAGGCCGATGTCGCAGAGCAGCCACGTGTCGCCGTCGCCCGGCTCCTGACCGACGGCTCACCCGATGAGTCCTTCGGCGAGCGCGGTTCGCTCCTCCTCGACCAGCCCGGTGTTGCCAACGGTGTGCTCCTGCTCGACGGCGGTGGGATGGTGATCACGGGGACCGCACTGGATTCCGTTGGCGGCACTCAGTTGCTCCTGGTAGGCCTGCTCGAGGACGGATCGCCCGATGTCACGTTCGGGACCGATGGTCAGGCAACGGTCGGGTGCGATGTCGGTCAGTGTTCGCCGTTGCCGCCGGTTCGGCAATCGGGCGGCCGCATCGTGATCGCCGTCACCGACATCGTCGAGGAACAGCCGTTCGAGGGCACGATCGCCGTGCTCGGGTTCGATCGCGAGGGCCGTCTCGACCCGAGCTTCGGCAGTGGTGGCATCGCTCGCCTCGGCGCGGGATCGGCGGGGGCGGTGGCCCTCGACGCCAGCGGGCGGGTGGTGATCGTGGGGTCCGCATCGGACAGCAACTTCGTCGTCCGGCTCAGCCCTGACGGTGCCGTTGACACGTCGTTCGGCACGAACGGCATCATCACGTTCCCACACGTGACGGCAACAGAGTCCTGGAACGAAGCTGTCGTCATCACCGGGGACCGCATCGTCGTCGCCGGCGGGCGTGGAGACGGTGACCTCAGCGACAGGATCACCCTGACCCGCTTCGACGACCAAGGCCGCCTGGACACGAGCTACGGGGCGGCCGGCACCGTGGAGATCACGCTGAGCGCGATGTCGTATCCCGCAGCGATGGTGACCGACCAATTCGACCGGACCACCGTCGCCGGCGTGAGCGAGGGTCAGTTCGTCATCACCCGCGTCGACCAGACCGGCCAACTCGACACGACGTTCGGATCACAGGGCATCACGCTGATCTCATTCGCAGGTCCCGGGCCATCCGGCGCCAGCTCGATGGTCGCCGACGCCGACGGTCGATTGGTCGTCGCCGGCTACGCCTATGACACGACGTACACGTTTGCACTGGCACGGCTGTTGTCATGACCACCGAACAACGAACGAGCCAACGAGTCATGCATCGCCCACGATGGATCCGACCGTGCTCGAGTGTGATGGCGCTGGCGATGGTGATCATCGCCGTCGGATGCGGCGACTCGACGACGACCACGTTGACGTCGTTGACCTCGACGACCTCGACGACGACGACGACCTCGACGACCACGACGACCTCGACGACAGCGGTGACGACCACGCTGTCTCCCGCCGACTCCACCTCATCGACGTCGGAATCCGCTGGAGTCGGCGACGTCTCGGTTCAGGTCTTCTTCACACCTTCCGAGGCAGTCCAGACCGACTGCACCATCACAGCGCCCGTGAACCGGACCGTCCAAGGCCCCGACGTGCTGACCAACACCCTCACGGCCCTGCTCGCTGGGCCGACCGCGAACGAACGCGAGGCCGGCCTTCAGAGCTGGTTCTCTGGAAACACCGCCGACGCTCTGAGGTCCGTGGACGTCATCGACGGAACCGCCTTCATCGACTTCGAGGACTTCAGGATCGGTCTGAGCGCAGCGACCAGCTCCTGTGGGTCAGACATCCTCATGAATCAACTCGAGCGCACCCTCGGGCAGTTCCCGACCGTGGAACGCACGCTGTACTCCTTCGACGGAGACGTCGAGGCCTTCTACGAATGGCTCCAGTACGGATCACCACCGGACTACTACATCCCGCCACCGCCGACGACGTAGCGTCCATCCAGATCAGAGCGCGGAGGTGCGCGACCTGCGGTTCGTGGTGGGCGTGACGGGACTCGAACCCGGGACCTCCACCGTGTCATGGTGGCGCTCTAACCAACTGAGCTACACGCCCGTGCAGCGACTCGCAAGGTTAGCAGCGGAGCCGCTCGGCGCGACCACCTGCAACGACGAAACGCCTCAGCGCAGGCGCATCGAGACCTCGTTGGCGAGCAGGCGGCCTCGACGAGTGAGCGTCGCCCGGCCGTCCTGCACGATCACGATGCCCTCGAGACCGTCCAGGTCGTCTAGGCCGTCCAGGTCGATCGAACCCACCGGGATGCCCTCGCGCATGCGCAGGGCCAGTTGCAGGCCTTCGATGCGCCTGGTCTCGTCGTCGAGCGACTCCCCCGACGCCTCGGTGGGCTCGCCCGCCTCGACGGCACCGATGTAGCGCTCCGGGGTGCGGAGGTTCCACCATCGACGTCCGGCGCGATGCGAGTGCGCCGCCGATCCGAAACCCAGGTAGTCCTTCTGCAGCCAGTAGAGACGGTTGTGTTGCGACTCGTGCCCAGGTCGAGCCCAGTTGCTCACCTCGTAGTTGTCGAGGCCTGCTGCGGCGAAGAGGTCGTCGGCCAACTCGTACTTGTCGGCCAGGTCGTCGTCATCGGGATGACGCTCGGGCTGGGAAGCGAGCGGCGTGCCGGCCTCGACCGTCAATGCGTATGCCGACACGTGCGGCGGTTCGAGTTCGAGCGCCCGGCGCACCGTGTGCCCCCACTGGCTCAGGGTCTCCCCCGCCCCGCCATAGATCAGGTCCATGTTCCAGGTGGGCACGCCGGCGGCCTTCACCAACTCCACCGCTCGCACGACGTTGTCGGGCTGGTGCCAACGACCGAGCGAGACGAGCACGTGCGGCACCATCGACTGCACGCCGATGCTCACCCGGTTCACTCCCGCGGCGAGATAGGCATCGAGGAGCTCTGCGGTGACGTCATCGGGGTTGCACTCCACGGTCACCTCCGCCCCACCGCCCCGTGGCCCGCCGACGCGCGGGATGGCCGCGATGACCGCGGCCAACCCCGCTGCGTCGACGAGGGTGGGGGTTCCGCCACCGACGAAGATCGTGGTGGCGGGCTGCTGCACGTTGCGTTCGATATCGGTACGCAACGCGGCGAGATATGCCTGCTGGAGGTGATGGCGGTCGGTCCACGTGGCGAAGGCGCAGTAATCGCAACGCTTGGCACAGAACGGGATGTGCACGTAGACGCCGAACGCGTCGGGCGCGTCAGGAGGGGTGTCGGGATGTGGATGGCTCACCGAGTTCGCACGCTACGGCGCGCGGCCGCCGATCACGTCGGACGGACTCGGATCACGATCGCTGTCGCGGACGTGGCGGAACCTGGTTCAGCCGCCGATCAGGGGTGGAACAGGAGGTCGAGCGCATCGAGGCGCTCCCCGCACTGATCGACCGGCACGTCGAGCATCGCTGCGATGGCACGAGTGTCGTCGCCACGAACGGTGATCACCTTGCCGTTGAAGTCCTGGCGCTGCACCTGGATCATCTTCAGGAACCGGATCAGCATCTCGAACGGTTGGCCGCTCAGTTGCCCGAGCTTCACGAGGTCGATCGCGATCTTGCGCGACGCGGCTGGGTCGTTCTCGGCCGGGATCGAGATGTCCTCACGTGGGAGGAGCTGGTCGACCGGCACGTTGTAGAACTTGGCGAGGCGTTCGAGCCGCGGCACGGAGATCGCTCGTTCACCACGCTCGTAGGCGCCCAGCACGGATGCCTTGAACTCGTCGCCGCTGTTGGCCTCCACTTCTTGGAGGCTCAGCCGCTTCTGGCGACGGATCACGCGCAGGCGCTCACCGACCTTGCGGCTGTATGGCGACGAATGGACATCGTCGTCGTCGAAATCTCGCATCTTCTCTACCCGCTCTCCCTGATTGCGGCGATGGCTCCCGCACCATCGATCAGAGGCATACTGCCACAACTCGCGCAGAAAAACAACGGGGAGTGTTGGTCTCAACACCAACCGCTGTTAATGGACCGTCAAGACGAGGACTTCGCCACGGTGTGCGACCGACTCGACCACGCTGGGTTGCGGCATTGACGGGACCCGTCGATCGGCTCGCGAACGAACCGTGACGATCGAGCACAACACCGTGAGACCTGACCGCGAGCCCGACCGCGAGCCGACCGCGAGCCGACGACAACGGTGATCAGTCGTGCGAGGCGACCAGCATCGCCGCAGCCACGATCGCGGCAGTCTCGACTCGCAGGATGTTGCGCGACAGACCGATCTTGGGCACGGCAAAGTCCAACTCGTCGCGGTCGAAGCCGCCTTCAGGACCGATCAGGATGCCCGTCACCACCGCATCGATGGGATCGCGGCCGCCAGGCTCGGCGATCGCCATGCCGTTCTGCTCGATGATCCGCTCGAAGGTGGTGAACTCGATCCGGGGCAGGAAGGTCCGCCTGCTCTGCATCGCTGCTTCGCGGGCGATCCGGTTGAGGCGCTCGCCCTGCTTCGACCGTCGCTCTGCGTCCCAACGCACCACGGAGCGTGTTGTCTCGAAGAACGCAATTCGATTGATCCCCAGCTCCGTGAGCTTCTGCACGACGAGTTCGGGCCGGTCACCCTTCGGGATCGCGCACCCGATCGACAGGCTCGGACGCTCCGGATCGGAGAAGATCTGGCTGGTGAGCTCGAGACCCCGTCTGCGGCTCCAGGTCGCCGTTGCCCACTTCCCGTGGCCGTCGCTGACGGAGACGGGGTCGGTCTCTTCGAGGCGGAGGGAACGATCGAGATGGTGCTCGTCTTCGAACACCAACTGAGGCGCCGCCAATGACTCCACGAAGACGTGCGCTTCCGAGTTGCGCAACAACGGGTTCATTGGAACGCGGACTTGATTCGCGAGAACAAACCCTGTTCGGAGTGCACGTGCTCACCTCGCCCCTCTGCGAAGCGCCGGAGCAGGTCGACCTCGGCGTCGGTGAGCTTCGTCGGCACTTCCACGTTCACGCGGACGCGCAGATCGCCGCGGCCCCGGCCCTGCAGACGGGTCACGCCCTTGCCCCTGATCACGAACTCCTTGCCCGGCTGAGTGCCGGCGAGCACGACGATCTCTTCGTCGCCGTCGAGTGTGGGCAGGACGAACTTGGTACCGAGTGCCGCCTGGGCGATCGACACGGGGAGCTCCACGTACAGATCGTCACCGTCGCGCGCGAACCGCTCATGGGCTGCGACTCGGATGTGCACGTAGAGATCGCCGGCCGAACCGTTGCGGGCTCCGACCGCTCCGCGACCAGTGAGACGCAGCGTGGAGCCCGTGTCGACACCGGCCGGGATGTCGACCTGGTAGGTCTTCTCGGTCACCACGCGACCGTCGCCGCTGCACGCGGGGCACGGGGTGGCGATCACCTGGCCGGCACCGCCGCAGCGCGGGCAGGCTGACGTCGTGACCATCTGGCCGAGCAGGCTCTGACGGACACGTTGCACCTGGCCACGGCCATTGCACTCGCTGCAGGTGACCGGCTTGGTGCCCTCGGCGGCGCCGCTGCCCTCGCAGTCGTCACAGCGCACTGCGGTGCGGACCGTGACCGGCATCGTGGCACCGAAGACGGCTTGTTCGAGCGAGATGTCGGCGACGACTTCGAGGTCCTGGCCGCGGGGAGGGCCTGCCGGGCCACCACGACCACCGAACCCGCCTCCGCCGCCTTGCTGACCGAAGAACGCGTCGAACAGGTCGCCGAGGCCTCCCCCGCCGAACATGTCTCCGAGGTTCGGGCCGCCTGCGGCACCGCCCACACCCGCCTCGCCGAAGCGGTCGTACCGCGCCCGGGTGTCGGGATCGCTCAGCACTTCGTATGCCTGGGCAACCCGCTTGAACTGGTCTTCTGCTGCTGCATCCCCGGGGTTCGCGTCGGGATGGAGCTCACGGGCGCGCTTGCGGTACGCCTTCTTCAGTTCATCTGGGCTGGCATTGCGCGCCACACCGAGCAGTTCGTAGTAGTCGGCCACGTTCAGCCAGCCCCTTCGCCGAGATGCTTGCCGAGTCGTTCGCTGACCACCTCGACAGTGGCCAGCGCCTGAGGGTAGTTCATGCGCGTCGGACCGAGGACTCCCACGGTACCGACGTGCTCGCCGTCGACGACCACCGGCGCGACCACCACCGAGCAGGCGGCGAGGGGTTCGACGCCGTGCTCCGTGCCGATCGAAACCGACTGTCCCCGGCTCAGCACATCGCGCACGAGGGACACCATCACGAACTGCTGCTCGAGCGTCTGCAGCACCTGTCGGACGGTGTCGACGGCGTCGAATGCCTGGGCCACCACCGCGGTACCGCCCACGAACACCGGCTCACGTTGGCCCGCACCGATCAGGGCCGAGTGCGCCACCGCGCAGATCTCGTCGACATCGGAATCACCGCTCGACGCGATGTCACCGACCTCGGGCGCGCGACTCGTGAGCACCCGCTGCAGATGGCTGCTCGCCGCGGTGACGCGCAGCTCGGACATGTCGTGGGCGAACTCGATCGTCTCGTTCTCGACGGTGCCGTTCGACAGCACGGCCACGACCACCGCCACCCGCGCCGAGAGGCCCACCACCTGCACCGAGCGGATCACCGAGCGCTCATGAGCCGGCCCCACCACCAGCGAGGCATGGTGCGTGAGCTGGGCGAGCAGATGGGACGTCTGGTGCAGCATCTCTTCCAGACGTCCATGGGTGGCGTCGAAGAACTCCCCCACCCGCTGGCTGGTGTTGGTATCGAGGGGCCCCGGGGCGGCCAAGGTGTCGACGAACAGGCGGTAGCCCTTGTCGGTGGGGATGCGGCCAGCCGAGGTGTGGGGCTGCACGAGGTAGCCCTCCTGTTCGAGCACGGCCATCTCGTTTCGCACGGTGGCCGAGCTGACGTGCACACCCGACGCGCTGGCGATGTGCGTGGAACCAACGGGCTGAGCGGTCGCGATGTACTCGTGCACGATCGCCCGCAGGATGGCTGTCTTGCGTTCGTCCAACATGTCGTACCCTCGTCAAACCTCTGAAGCTCGTGGCGTTGGGCTCGGGCGGCAGTACGGACAGGCTAGCGAGACGAGGGGGCGAGCGACTTGTACCGGCGCAGCGCTTCTTCACGTTCGGCCGCGTGGTCGACGATCGGTGGCGGATAGCTCGCTGGGCGCAGCAGGCCATCGGGGGAATGCACCGCCCGGCCATGCACGTCGGCCAGTTCGGGCACCCATCGGCGCAGGTAGTCGCCGTCGGGGTCGAAGCGCTCCGACTGAGCGGTGGGGTTGAACACCCGGAAGTACGGCGCGGCATCGGTGCCCGTGCCGGCCGCCCACTGCCACCCGTGGCTGTTCGAGGCGAGATCGCCGTCCACCAGGTGCTGCATGAAATGACGTGCACCCCACTGCCAGGGCAGGTGGAGGTCCTTCACCAGGAAGCTGGCCACGATCATGCGCACCCGGTTGTGCATCCATCCGGTTGCGAGCAGCTGGCGCATCCCGGCGTCGACGATCGGATACCCCGTCAGCCCGGCGCTCCAGGCAGCGAAACGAGCCATCGCACGGGTGTCGGTGTCGATCGGCATCGCATCCATCTTCGACTGCAGGTTCTGCCAGGCCGTCTCGGGGCGCCGGAACAACACGTCGGCATAGAAGTCCCGCCACGCGAGCTCGCTGCGGAACACCTCGTGCGACGACGTCGGGCCGAGGTCATCGATCAGTTGCAGTGGGTGCACGACCCCCCAACGCAGCGCGGGCGACAACCGGCTGGTGCCGTCGACCGCGGGCAGGTTGCGCCGGTCGTCGTAGTGGTCCAGCCCCTCGGCGAGGAACTCGCCCCATCGACCGTGAGACGTCGCTTCCGTCGCCGGCGGCAGCGTCACGCCCACCTCGGGCGCGGCCGGAGGACCATCGCAGGCGATGTCCGGAGCTCCCACCCAGTTCACCTCGCTGGAACGCGGTGTGCTGCGACCCTCGGCCCACCGCGGCTGACCGACCGCGAGCCATGCCTTCGAAAAGGGGGTGAACACTGCATACGGGTTGCCGTCGCCCTTCACGACGGTGCCGGGATCGACTGCGTACGGCGACCCGACACCCGACAGCCTGCGGCCGTCAGCAGCAAGCCGCTGTGCCACGTCGGCATCGCGGCGCCGGCCGTAGGAGCCGAAGTCCTTCGACACCACCACGACGTCGGCACCCACCTCGGCAGCGACGGCCGGCACGATGTCGGTCGGATCACCGTGGCGGTACACCAGCGATCCGGCCATGCGGTCATCCAGTGCCTGCAGCGCGGCCGTCATGTACGCACGTCGTGGCGCGCCCGATCGTGCGAAGGCAGGATCGACCACGAACAGCGGCACCACGTCACCGTGGGCGTGGGCTGCTGCGAGCGCCGGCAGGTCGTCGAGACGGAGATCGCGCCGGAACCACAGCACTGCACGACGACCTGCGGACATCAGGGTCGTGTGTCCATCACGGTGAGCGCAACCGTCGCACTCTGCGCGGGGGCACGTCCGACGTTGCGCCGATGCACCGATGCACCAGCGGCGGCGCACACCAACGAGATCACGCTGCCGTAGGCGAGGCTCCACTCCGCTCCCACGTTGTCGGCCACCCATCCGGTGATCGGCGAACCGATCGGCGTGGTGCCGAGGAACGCCACAGCACCGAGGGCAAGGAGGCGGCCGCGCATGTGCGGCGGTGATTCCATCTGGGAGATGCTGTTCATCGACGTGATCAGGGCCGCGCCGCCGGCGCCGAGCGGGAGCCCGAACAGGTAGGCGACCCAGATGGTCGGCGACCACGCGACAGCGATCCCGCTCGTGCCGAGCAGGACCAAACTGGCGAAGAAGAAGCGCATGCCGATCGAGGCGCGGCCAGCCGCGTACAGCGATCCGAGCAGGCTGCCGACACTCGTGACGGCGAGCATCCACCCGAAGAGCTTCTCGTCTCCGAACCGGACGTCGGCGATCTTCAGCAACGAGACCCCGTAGTTGAAGGCGAACGTGCCGACGATGGTGAACACGACGAACATCGTCAACAGTCGCGGATTCGAGGCCACGAACCGCATCGCGTCGCGAACGGGTGTGCCACCGCGGGGCGCCGGTGGTGACCGGTGCAGGTCAGTCTCGTCAGCGGTGATCATCGGCCACAGGATCGCGAGGAAGGTGAGACCGTTGACGATGAACAACCAGCCGGCGCCCAGCGGACCGATCAGCGCGGCGGCGAGCGCCGGGCCGAAGATGCGACTGCCGGTCATCACCGCCGTGTTGAGCGCCAGCACGTTCGGGATGTCTGCAGGCTCGACGAGCTCGACCACGTAGCCACGACGCGCCGGGTTGTCGAGAGCACCGGCGATGCCGAGCACGAGGGCCGCGGCGTACACCACCCACAGTTCGACGAAACCCGCCAACTCGAGCACACCGAGGACCAGTGCCTGCACGCCCATCACCGATTGGGTGACGATCGCCATCTTGCGCTTGTCGACCCGATCGGCAAGCGCGCCCGCCCACGCCCCGAGCAGCAGCATCGGGAGGAACTGCGCGAGCAGTGTGATGCCGACGTCGGTGGCCTTCCCGGTGATCCCGTAGACGAGCAGACTCATCGCCGTCGACTGGATCCACGCGCCCACGTTGCTGATCGTGAGCCCGACGAAGAACCGGCGGGCGTTTCGAGATCGCAGCGACCGGAAAGTCTGCGAAGCGGGCATCGG
Source organism: uncultured Acidimicrobiaceae bacterium (assembly GCA_963791635.1). Taxonomy (GTDB): domain Bacteria; phylum Actinomycetota; class Acidimicrobiia; order Acidimicrobiales; family Ilumatobacteraceae; genus VFMC01. Next base: position 370,351 of record CAWBTC010000005.1, on the reverse strand, counting down.
ATCAGTTCTACCGCCGATCCCGGCCACGAGCGGTGTCGGGACCGTATCGTGCGCCACGTGCCGACTGTCCTCCCGCTCGCCGTCCTGCTCGTTCGCCATGGCGCCACCGAGTGGTCCGTGAACGGTCGACACACCGGTCGCACCGACCTCCCACTGACCGACGACGGCATCGACCAGGCCGAGGCGCTCCAACCGCTCCTGGCCCAATTGATCGCGGCCCGCTCCCCCGACGGTGTCCCGGACCCCGTGGTGTTCACCAGTTCGCTCCGACGGGCGAGCGAGACAGCGGCCGAGGCGATGCCAGGCGCCGAGATGGAGACGACCCATCTGCTGCTCGAGGTGGACTACGGCCAGTACGAGGGCCTCCGCAACGACGAGATCCGAGACCTCCGGGGAGAGGAGTGGAGCGTCTTCCACCATGGCGCAGCGGGCGGCGAGAGCGTCGCAGCGATCGTCGCCCGCTGTGACTCGTTCATCGCCAAGCTCGAACGGGTGGCGGCCGGGCGAGTCGTGGTGGCATTCACCCACGGGCACCTGTCGCGGTTCTTGACGGCACGGCTGTTGGGTCTGCCCCCGGCGGCCGGCGTCGCGTTCTACAACGACACCGGGACAGTGGCCGTGGTCGAACAGCGCCGGGGCGCGCTCACCCTCACCGGCTGGAACATCCGCCCACTCTGAGGCCGCGGACGCGCGAACAGCACCCTCGTCCGCGAGGATGCACGTGATGGTGGCCATGTTCGACGATGCCGACTCGCTGGCTCGCGCCCTCACGAACGCCGGCGTGGAGCGGGGCACACCGGTGGCCATCACCTTCGTCGAAGGCGGCAACGCCCCTTTGCTCGGCATCGCCACGGTCGGGTTCGCGGCCGGCGTCGGCGGACCCGCTGCACTCCGAGCCGTCACCGCGATCGAGGCAGAACTGCGACCCCGGTGGGTGTGGTGGTCGAACGAACCCGCTGCGACACTCGTTCGACACGGCGTCCGGTTCACCGCGTGCTGGGACCTGTCGGCGGTCCATCGGTTGATCGTGGGCGGGTGGCGTGCCGATGAGGTGCGGATCTGGTCGGCCGCGCACGATCTCGATCCGGATCGCGCTCCTGCGCTCGGTCAGCTCGACCTCGGCGACGGCGACAGCGGCGACGGCGAACATCCGGCGGTTCGCGCCGATGGGCACCTGCGCGCGGAGTGGGTGTCGGGGTCGTGGCGCGACTCGCCCGACCGTGCTGGCCGTTGGGCAGAGGTCGCCCTGCTGGTGATGGAACGCCAGCGGGATCTGCTGCGCTCGATCGACTCGGCCGGCGATGCGCTCGCGACGGCTCGCTCGGAGTCAGCAGCAGAGATGCTCTGCGCCGAGCTCGAACACGACGGGTTGCCGATCGACATGACGGTCGCGCTCGGTCTGATCCGCTCGCTCGTCGGCGATCGGCCTGTCGATGAGCGAGAGGCAGCCGCGCACCGAGCAGCGCGCGACGCCGAGGTGTTGCAACACCTGCCTCCGGGCAACACCGTCGACCTGCGCAACCCGGCCGATGTGAAATCGATGCTGCGGCGTGTGGGCATCGATGTGCCCGACACCCGTGCGTGGCGACTCGAGTCGATGCGCACGGTGCACCCGGCGGTGGAGGCGCTCCTGCACTGGCGCAAGGCAGAACGCATCGCCACCACCTTTGGCTACAACTGGCTCGACCAGCACGTCGGCAACGACCATCGGCTGCGGGGCGCCTGGACCGGAACCGATGGCGCCGCCGGCCGCATGACCGCACAGGCCGGGCTGCACAACCTGCCGGCCGATCTGCGACCCGCAGTCCGAGCCGACGACGGCTGGCAGTTCGTGCGCGCGGATCTGGGTCAGATCGAGCCACGGGTGCTCGCTGCAGTGTCGGGCGATCGCGGTTTCGTCCAGGCGACCGCTGCCGACGACCTGTACCAACCAGTGGCCAAGCGCCTCGGCGTCGAGCGACCCATCGCGAAGGTCGCCGTGCTCGCGGCGATGTACGGCCAGACGAGTGGCACTGCCGGCCAGGCCTTGCAGGGCATGGACAAGGCCTATCCGGTCGCGATGCAGTTCCTCCGCGATGCCGATCGAGCCGGACGGGAGGGCCGCGAGCTGCGCACCTTCGGCGGACGCCTGATCCCGATGTGGAACACCACGCCCGATCCAGACGCACCCGTCGATGAGCGATCGGCGTCGGCAGCGGTGGCATCTCGCGGGCGCTATGCGCGCAACGCCACCGTGCAAGGAGCAGCGGCCGAGTTGTTCAAGGCATGGGCTGCGACGGTGAGGGCGCGGTTGGCAGCCGATCCCGAGTTGAGCGAGTCGCGCATCGTGCTGTGCCTGCACGACGAGCTCCTGGTGCACGCGCCCACACCGATGGCCGAACGTGTCGCGACGCTGGTGCACACGTGCCTCGACGAGGCCTCGGGCCGCTGGTTCCGCGGCACCGGCGTGCGCTTCGTCGCCGATGTGTCGATCGTGGCCAGCTGGGCCGACGCCAAGACCTGATCGGCGCGTGTGCGTCAGCCCGGGTCGCCCCCGTCCCGGATCTCACCGGTTGATGTCGACCGGCGGCAGATGTTCGAGGCGATCGGACCTGACCTCGTCACCAGCTGGAAGCGACCGAACCCGTCACACGTTGACCCGTCACACGTTGAGGTCGATCGGGGGCAGGTGCTCGAGCACGCCGCCCGTCCGTTTGGTCGCCTCGACCAATGTCGAACAGGCGTGCTCGGGGAAGACGACGCTCGCAGGCCTGACCGGGCAATCGATGTTGCCGACGCCGAGCAGTGCTGGACCGGTGTAGGCCTCGATCGCGCTTCCCGGTACGCGTTGAGCACCTCGATGACGGTCAACTCGCCACGCGCCGTGTCCGGCTCGGCGAAGTCGACCTGGTCGCCGACACGTAGCCGTCGTGGCCATCGCACCATTGCGGCCAGATGAACGTCGGCTGTGCTCCGAGTTGCTCGAAGGCGGGCCCGTGCCGCTCGGCCCCGAAGGGTCGAAGCTCAGCAACGGCTTGCGATCCGCCAACGCGATCTGGAAGTCCGCCTGGCTCGGGAGCGTCTTGTCGAGCACGGCCACGACGTCGTCGTCGGTACCGAGTTGCTCGGTACACCCGACGGGATCGGTGTCGCCATCACAGCGCACGTCGCACGGCCACCCCCGGCGACGGGTCGGGGGCAGTGGGCACGACGGACGAGTTCAGGTTCGCCATTCGTGCACGACGGTGACGCCGGCATCGGTCACCAACGCGACCGAGCGAGTCGGCGCAGGACGTGCGCGAAGTTCGGCCTGCTCGTGGGCGAGCACGCGGGTGCCCGTGCGGAGCCGGACGAGCAACGGCCCGATCACCCGGGCGACCACGTCGGCCGGCAGGAAGATCAGCACGACGTCGACGTCGTCGAGCGGCGCGGTGGCCGCATCGGCATGGACGATCTCGATGCGGTCGGCGAGACCGGCGTGCTCGACGTTGCGCCGGGCGAGCTCGACCAGCCCTCGGTCGCGCTCGATGCCGCGGCCTCGGCACCCGTGGCGTGCAACGGCGTCGACCAGCAGTCGACCGTCGCCGCAGCCCAGGTCGACGACCCGATCGGATTCAACGAGCCCCGCCTGGTCGACGAAGGCCGACGACAGTCCCATCGGGGTCGCGAGGTACGGACCGAGATCGTCACCGGGAGCCGCGCCACGCCGGATGCCGAGCTTGGCGAGCACCAGTCGGATCGGCCGGACCAGCCAGTACAGCGGCCACAGCGGACCCGGCAGCGAGATGGCGTCGAAGTCGGCCTGCCCCGGCGTGAGGAGCCTCGCCACCGCACCGACCAGCCCGGACTTCGGTGCCGGTTCGTTGCGCCACACCAACTCGACCCGGGTGGGCCGTTCGTCGAGCCGAGTGAGCGTGACACTGCCGTGGGTGCGCCGATACGAACGCCACGCGCCGGCACCGGTCGGCCCCCAGCGCCGCATCCCGTTGGCCTCGAGCACCTCGACCGCCCGCGAGGCAGACGCGCACGTCGGCGAGCTTCATCCGCACGAGCCGGAGCAACTCGTCCTCGACGGGCAGCGGCAACGTGCGAGCGCGGACCCCTGCGTCGGCGAGTGTGGTCGCGACCTCGTCTCCGTCGTTGGCGGCCAGTTCGCAGAGGCGCTGCACGGCCGCGAGTTCGTCGTCGACGGGCGCTGCTTCGGCAGCGAGGTCGACCAGCACCGGCCGTAGGCACCGACGTTGTACGGCGGCCACCAGCACCCGATCTCGCTGCGCGTCGTCGAGCGGTCGAGCGATGCCGAGGTCGGTGAGCAGCTGATCGAGCATGACCGGCGACGGTACCGCGACTCCCCAGCAACCGTCGCCCGGCCCGCGCCGATCCCGCGAGCACCCTGCTGTCAGCCGATCACAGGGGTGTGACGTTTTGTGCCTGATCCGACCAGTTCAGAGCATCTTTTCTTCCGATCCCTCGACGGCAGGTCATCACGATCAATCATGTCTCTACCGAACACATGTACTGCGTCTCTGCTTAACTCCAGTGACGGTTACGCTCTGTGGCGATGGATGTTTCGATGCCGCAGGCGGGGGTGGATTACCCGGGGACGTGGCCGGCGTTCGAGAAGTGGTTCGTCGATGACGAGGCGTGTGTCGAGTTCCTCGCACGGGTGCGTTGGCCTGACGGGTTCAAGTGCCCGTCGTGCGCGTCGAGCGATGCGTGGCGAACGAACCGGGGGCTGTGGATGTGCCGATCGTGTGGCCGCCAGACGTCGGTGACCGCTGGGACGATCTTCCATCGCAGTCGCTACCCGTTGAAGGTCTGGTTCACCGCGATGTGGTTCGTCTGTTCGCAGAAGAACGGGGTGTCAGCGCTCGGTCTGCAACGCGTGTTGGGGTTCGGGTCCTATGAGACAGCGTGGGCGTGGATGCACAAACTCCGTCGCGCGATGGTCCGTCCAGATCGTGACCTGCTCGGCGGCGAAGACGTCGTGGTCGAGATGGACGCCACCTTCATCGGGGGTCGCACGCAGGGCAAACGCGGCCCTCGCTACTACAACAAGACCGAAGTCGTGATCGCCGTCGAGCGGGTCGGCACCCGCAAACTCGGACGAGTCCGGCTCCGCCAGATCGACAAGACCCACCGCAAAGACGAGCTCCTCACGTTCTGTCGGGACGTGATCGCGCCGGGCACGATCCTGCGCACCGACGGCGAAACGTCCTACCCCGACATCGCCCGCCAACTCCATCTCACCCACGACCCGGTGTTCGTCTACTCCTCGAGCGAACCCGCCCACGACCTGCTGCCGGCCGTGCATCAAGTCGCTTCGCTCGTGAAGCGATGGCTCACCGGAACCCTCCATGACGGCCAGGCCGAAACCCACCTCGCCTACTACCTCGACGAGTACACGTTCCGGTTCAACCGACGCACCAGTCGATCTCGCGGGCTGCTCTGGTTCCGACTCGTCCAACAATGCGTCAACACCGACCCCCACCCCCTCGACACCCTCAAATCCCACTGAACGTCGTCAACTGGAGTTAAGCAGAGACGCAGTACACATGTTCGATCGAGGGAGGTAGTGTTCGGGTCATCGAACAGCGCCACCGGGGTGCTGACCGGCGAATGGGCGGGGAGGTGTCAGATGGAGAGCACGCTGGTGTCGACGGCTGCGGCGATCGCGGCGATCCACCTCGCCACGGCCGATCGCGACGAGGCCGGTGCCGCGCTCGGTCTCGCCACTCGCCTCATCCGCATGGCACAGGCGGTCGAGATCGACGCCAACCTCCGCCTCGAGGAACTCGCCGGCGACGACCCGACGCTGAACCCCGAACATGTCAACGCCACCGCCACCGGCCGCTCGCTCGCCGCTGCGACCCGATCGGTCAAGCGTGCCACGGACGCCTCGGCGGTGCCTGTGCTCCGATCGCTCGTCGCCCGCGGCGAGCTCGGCGCCGAGCACCTCGACGCCTTCGCCGCCGCACTCCGGTCGTTGCCCAAGGCGCTCCGCCCCCGCCTGCTCGACCAGCAAGAAGCGCTCGGACGGCTCGCCGTGGCGATGACGTTCGAGGAGTTCCGCACGCGACTCGACGCCGAGGTGCGCCGCATCGAGGGCGACGACGGCATCGATCGGCTGCAGCGTCAGCGACGCCACATCGGCGCCCGCACGTGGACCGGGCGTGACGGCATGTGGAACATCCACGGTCGCTTCGACACCGAGCGGGCGATGTCGCTCATCGAGGCCCTGCGCCGAGCGACCGAGGCACGCTTCCACGCCGAGCACCCCGCCGAGGCGCCCGACGATCCGTTGCTGCGCCACGAGTTCTTCCAGGCACTCGGCCTCGCCGATCTCATGACCGGTGCCGCCGGCGGCAGCGGTCGTCCCGAGTTCATCGTCACGATCGACGAGGAGACGCTGCGCCACGGTCGCCATCGCTCCAGTCGGGTCGACTGCGGCCGCGGCGTCCACCTGCCCATCGAGTCGCTCCAGGCCATGGCCGGACGGGCGCGGTTCGTGCCGGTGGTGGTCGATCGTCACGGGGTCGTGATCCGTCAGGGACGCCCGGTGCCGACACTCGACCAGCTCCGCAAGTCGCTGCTCCACCCAGTGTCGCTCGACCACGGTCGCACGCGTCGATACGCCTCGCGCGATCAGCGACGGGCGCTCCGGGCGATGTACCGATCGTGTGGGGTCCCCGGCTGCGACCGACATGTGGCCGACTGCCAGCCGCACCACGTCCAGTGCTGGGAAGACGGCGGTCCGACCGATCTGGCCCTGCTGCTCCCGCTCTGCAAACACCATCACGACCGGCTCCACGCCGAGTCATGGGAGGTCGAGCTCACCCCCGACCGGTCGCTGGTCGTGCGACGCCACGGGGGGGTGATCATGAGCACCGGGCCACCGATCGAGCAGTGGGCCTGACCGGCCCCTCGTCGGATGAGCAGTCCCCGACCACGATGGCGGGACCGACAGCCGCAGCCTCGGGCAGGAGATCGCCCCGCGGGCCCATCCGCTCCTTGACAACCGAACCGCCGGGTCGACCCCGAGTGCTGGCCGCTGCTCGTCAGTCGTCGAGCTTGAGGGCGGAGATGAAGACGTCACCGGGCACTTCCACGCGCCCGATCGACTTCATCTTCTTCTTGCCCTCTTTCTGCTTCTCGAGCAGCTTGCGCTTGCGGGAGATGTCGCCGCCGTAGCACTTGGCGAGCACGTCCTTGCGCTTGGCCTTCACCGTCTCGCGGGCGATCACCTTGCCACCGATGGCAGCCTGGATCGGCACGTCGAACATCTGGCGCGGGATCAGCTCCTTGAGCTTCTCGCACATCCGGCTGCCGTAGGCGAACGCCTTGTCGCGGTGCACGATCGTGCTGAACGCATCAGCAGGGATGGCATTGAGCAGCAGGTCGACCTTCACCAGGTTGCTGCGCTCGTACCCGCTGAGCTCGTAGTCGAGGGAGGCATAGCCCTGGGTGCGGCTCTTCATCTGGTCGAAGAAATCGACCACCACCTCGGCCAGCGGGATCTTGTAGTGCAGCTCCACCCGTTCGGGCGACAGGTACTCGAGCTTCACCATGTCGCCACGACGGCTCTGGCACAGCTCCATCAGGGTGCCCGTGTACTCCTTCGGCGTGATGATGCTCACGCGGAAGTAGGGCTCCTCGATGTAGTCGATGCTCTGTGGCTGCGGGAGATCGGCCGGGTTGTCGACCAACTCGACGTCACCGTTCGTCTTGAACACCCGGTACTCCACGCTCGGGGCAGTCGCGATGAGCGAGAGGTTGAACTCGCGCTCGAGACGTTCCTTCACGATCTCCATGTGCAACAGACCGAGGAAGCCACACCGGAAGCCGAAGCCGAGCGCACCCGACGATTCGGGTTCGTAGGTCACCGACGCGTCGTTGAGCTTCAACTTCTGCAGGCTCTCGCGCAGGTTCTCGAAGTCGTCGCCGTCGATCGGGTACAACCCGCAGAACACCATCGGCTTCGGATCGCGATAGCCGGGCAGCGCCTCGGTCGAGCCATGGTTGGCGGTGGTGACGGTCTCACCGGAACGAGCCTCGGCGACGTCTTTGATGCCGGCGATGAGGTACCCCACCTCGCCGGGACCGAGCTCGTCGAGGGGCGTGGGCACCGGGCGGCGGGCACCGATCTCGATGATCTCGTGCAATGCGCCGGTCTGCATGAACTTCAGCCTGCTGCCGTTGTTCATCCGGCCGTTCATGACTCGCACGGAGCTGACCACGCCGCGGTACTGGTCGAACTGACTGTCGAAGATGAGCGCCTGCAACGGCGCGTCGACGTCGCCCTTCGGCGGCGGGATGCGCTCACAGACCGCATCGAGCAGTTCATCGACCCCCTCGCCGGTCTTGGCCGAGATCCGCAGGATCTGATCAGCCGGGATGCCGAGGACCCGCTCGATCTCACCCGCATAGCGGTCGGGATCGGCGGCAGGCAGATCGATCTTGTTGAGCACTGCCACGATCTCGAGGTCGCTCTCGAGCGCCAGATAGCAGTTGGCCAGGGTCTGGGCCTCGATGCCCTGAGCCGCGTCGACCACCAACACCACGCCTTCGCAGGCGGCGAGCGAGCGGCTGACCTCGTAGCCGAAGTCGACGTGGCCCGGGGTGTCGATCAGGTGGAGGGTGTACCCCCTCCACGCGACACGGACGTTCTGGGCCTTGATGGTGATGCCGCGCTCGCGCTCGAGATCCATCGAGTCGAGGTATTGACTGCGCATCTCACGGGCATCGACGGCTCCGGTGACCTCGAGAATGCGGTCCGACAACGTGGACTTGCCGTGATCGATGTGCGCGATGATCGAGAAGTTGCGGATCTTGGCGATGTCCATGGGCCTGGTTGGGTCCGTCCGAGGGGCTGATCCGGGCGCTGGATAGCGCTCACCGGGGTGTGCTGACTCTACCGGCCGCTGATATCATCCAGGGCTGCTTTGCGCACGCGCCGCCTGTCACCCGGCTCGCACGTTCTGCACGGCGATCGATCGAGGAGACACACGAACCACCATGGCAAACATCAAGAGCCAGAAGAAGCGCATTCTCACCAACGCGAAGGCTGCGGAGCGCAACAAGGCGATCAAGAGCGAGCTCAAGACCCGAGCCAAGAACGCGGTCAAGACCGCAGGCGGCGAGGACAGCGAGGAGGCAATCCGTCTCGCGGTGAAGCGTCTCGACATGGCTGCTGCCAAGGGTGTCATCCACAAGAACCAGGCTGCTCGTCGCAAGAGTCGCCTGATGAAGAAGATCAACGCCGCCGGCTAGTAACGAACATCGACGCTGACAGTGTCAGCGGCGGCTGGTGCCGACGAGCTTGGACAGCCGGGCAACCAGCACCTCCATCACCAACGACTCGGGCCAGTCCTTCGCGCCTCGCATGTCGAGGTCGGCCTGGGCCAAGAGCGCGATGGCGCGAGTGACGCCGCCGCCGGTGAGCTTGCGGTACTGATCGAGCACCTTCCTCGCCGGGAAACCCGGCTTGATGCCGAGCAGGGCGGCCGCGGCACCCTCGTCACGGGCGTTGGCACCGTCGAGCTTGAGCAGCTTCGTGTAGTGCCCGTGCAGGATCGCCATCACCTGCAGCGGGTGGCGGCCGCCGGCAGTGGTCATGCGCTGCAGCAGGTCGAGCGCGCGGGTGGTGTCGCCACGATCGATCGCATCGGTGAGGTCCCAGGGCGGCACACCACCGGCTTCGCCGAGGAACGGGCGCACGTCGTCGACGTGGAGCCGGGCGGCGGTACCGTACGTGCTGACGAGGGTCTCGATCACGCCCTGGAGCCGGCCGGCTTCCTCGCCCATCCAGGCGCCGACCGACTGCATCGCCGGGCCGTCGAGCTTCAGGCCGGCAGCGGCGAACTGCTGCTCGATCCACGCGCCGCGATCCTTGGCCTTGGTCGGAGCTGCAGTGTCGCTCACTTGGGCACCGGCCGCCTTGATCGCATCGCTCAACGACTTGGCGATCCGACCGCCACCGGCCACCAGCACCAGGTGTGTGGATGGCAACGGGTCCGTCAGGTACGCAACCAGCGGGGCGACCTCGTCGGCGTTGAACCGGCCGATCTCGCGAGCGATCACGACCCGATGCTCGGTGAGAAACGGCTGGGTCTGGGCGGCGTCGACGACGGCACGCATCTCGTAGTCGACAGCGTCGAACTCGTCGACCATCAGCGACCGATCGCCGGCTCCGACCAAGCGGTGCACCAGTTCGCTGAGCCCGGACAGCACGAGCGACTCGTCGTCGCCGGAGATCAGGTGGACCGTCATCGGCAGTCATCGTCGCACAGGGGTGCCCGGCACGCGCCACCACCGCCACCACCACATCGCCACCACCACATCGCCGCGGCCAGTTGCATCAGCCAGGCCCCCACCGCCCATGCGCCCACCGGTGACACCCGCTCGGCCACCGCGGCCACGGTGGCCACCCACCGGGTACCGAGCACCGCCGGTGCCATCGCCGGCATGACGCACCAGGCAGGCAACACCGACGCGACGAGCGCCGCCGGGATGCCGACCAGCATGACGAACCCCGCCACCGGCACCGCGAGCAGGTTGGCGACGATGCCGAGCGCCGGCATCCGATCGAACACGAGCAGGCTCGGCACCACCACACCCAACTGAGCACCGACCGTCGACGACACCGGCACCGCCGCCCACGCGGGCCCGCGCCATCGATCGGCAAGCCACGGCCCCACCACCGACACGCCCGCGGTCGCACCGCACGACAGCCAGAACCCGACGGACCACACGAGCAGTGGATCGATCAGCACGAGCGCGATCACCGTGATCGCCAGGATGCGCGGTACCGAACGATCACGGCCGAGCGCGAACGCGAGCGCACCGATGGCAGCCATCGTTCCGGCGCGCACGACCGAGGGCTCGACACGCGTGAGCACCACGAACCAGGCGATCAATCCCCAGGTGGCCCCGAGTCGCCACCACGGGCGCAGCCGCCTCAACAACAACCCGGCCATTGCCAACGTGTACGCGACGTTCTGGCCCGAAACGGCAGTGAGGTGCGACAGCCCGACGGCGCGAAAGCGGTCGATCACGTCTCGCGACTGACGCACGTCGTCTCCCACCACCAGGCCCGTGAACAGGGCAGCGTCGTCGGCACTCATCGATGCCTCGGCCGACACCCGCAGGCGGCCCCGCAACCGATTGCTCGCCCGGGCCACCGGTGCACCATCCGATGCGGCTCCCACCCGATCGAGCTCGAACCGGCCGACCACGTGTCGCACCCTCGACCGCCGGTCGTCGGCAGCGAGTGCGGACCGCCGGCCGACGACTGCTACCAGCTCTCCCGCCTGCCGAATCTCCAACCTTCGGCGCGACGAACCGTAGGCATAGGTCTGGAATCGCTCGCCCCCGATCTCCAGCACCACACCGACACCCCGCCCCACCGGTGCCGGATCGGTCACGAGCACCGCCCACCCGGTGAACGGTCCTGTGGCGCTGGGCTCGGCGGCCTCCCAGGCTCGCTCGCCGAGCGCAGCGCCCGCGACCAGCAGCACAACTGCGCCCGCCACCAGCGGGACATGTCTGCTCAGGGCGACGGCGATCCCGCCGCCCAGGCCGAATGCGATCACCCACCACGGCGACCATCCCACCCACACACCCATGACGGCGCACGCCGCGAGCAATCCCACCTGGGCATCCGACCAGGCCACTTCATGCACCACTGCCGCCTCCTCGATCTGCTGGTCGAGTCGTTCACGACGTCTCGAACCATCACCGCGAGGAAGCGCCCGGAACCTACCGGCGCGACGACGAGACCGCCCAGGCAATCTCAGCCACGTGACTACGATGCGAACGGCTGCTCAGTCGAGCGCCACTGCACCTTGGGGGTAGACACGGATGGCAAGCGACAAGAGGATCTGGGTTCCCGGACTCGTGGGACGCCGGCAGTTGCTGCTCGGCGCTGGCGGGCTCGTGGTCCTGGCCGCATGTGGTGGTGACGACAGTTCGAGCTCGCCGACCACCGAGTCGGCCACGGGCGACACCACCGCTGCGACCACTGCCGGCACGACCGAGGGCACGACAGCGGGCACGACAGCGGACACGACCGGCGCCTCGCCCGAGACCACCGCGGCAGCAAGCGGCGCCAAGAAGGGCGGCACCCTGCGTGTCGGCGTCGTCGGCAGCACCAACGATCTGATGGACGGCCAGTACATCGTCGCTCGCGCCGATCAGGCGCGCATGGTCACGGGTTGGGAGCCGATCGCCAACTACGACGACGACTTCAACATCGCCTACAACAACAGCTTGGCCGAAGAGATCGAAGCCAAGGCACCGGACCTGTACGTCGTGCGCCTCAAGCAGGGCATCGAGTTCCACAACGGAAAGACCCTCGGCGCACAGGACCTGATCTACTCGTTCAATCGGCTGATCGATCCGGAGTTGGGCATCGCTCCGGCCCTGTCGGAGTTCTTGAACACCGACAGCTTCACCGCACTCGACGACCGCACGGTCGAGATCAAGCTGCTCAAGCCGAGCGTCGCGTTCCTCAACGGCATGGCCGACTACGGCGCGAACATCGTGCCGGTCGACTATGGCCGCTTCGCCGGCGATCCGACCACGCAGATCGGCACCGGTGCGTTCAAGCTGAAGAGCTTCACCCCTGGTTCGGAGAGCGTGCACGTTCGCCACGAGAACTACTGGGGCGAGTCGTACCTCGACGAAGTGCAGATCATCGACTTCTCGGACCAGGCGGCACTCGTCAACGCGCTCAGCTCGGGCGACATCGACGTCGCGATCGACCTGCCCTACGCACAGGCCGGCGCCGTGGAGTCCAACTCCGATCTCGTGCTGCTCGAGTCACAGGCCGGCAACTGGCAGACGATCACGATGCGCGTCGACATGGCGCCGTTCGACGACGTGCGTGTCCGTCAGGCGATGCGCCTCATCGTCGACCGCGACGAGATGGTGGAGCGTGTGCTGTCCGGCCATGGCCGGGTCGGCAACGACATGTACGGCGTGCTCGACGGGTCGTACCCGAAGGACTTCCCGCAGCGCAAGCAGGACATCGAGGCTGCCAAGGCGCTGCTCAAGGAGGCCGGGCAGGAGAACCTCTCCATCGAACTGTTCGCCCCCGACGACACCGCCGGCCTGCCCGAGTACATCACTGCATTCGCCGAGCAGGCCAAGGAAGCCGGCATCACCGTCACCGCCACCGTGCTCGACGGCGGCACCTACTGGGGAGCCGAGTACACCCAGCGAGTGTTCGCCACCAGCTATTGGAGCACTCGCCCGTTCCTCAACCAGGTCCCGCAAGGCACCAACGTGCCGGTCGCCACCTACCCGGAGACCCACTGGCCGCCCGAGGGTTCGAACTGGGAAGAGCTGTACAACCAAGCGATCGCCGAGGTCGACCAGGACAAGCGGTACGAGATCATCCGCGAGATGCAGACCCTGGAGTACGAAGAGGGCGGCAACATCATCGCCTACTTCCAGAACCTGCTCGACGGCCATGCGTCGTACGTGCAGGGTGCCGTCGCTCGCCCCAACCTGCTCAACTTCGACCACTTCGGTCGCGGTTGGAAGAACATCTGGATCGACAGCTGATCACCGGTGGTGGGGCCGGGCATCACCCGGCCCCACCACGTGATCGTTCCTCATGGGAATCCTCAAACTCATCCTTCGACGGCTCCTGTTCGGCGTCGCCACCCTGGTGGTGGTCTCCATCGCCGTGTTCCTCCTCACCAACGTGCTGGGCGACCCGGTCAAGCGGATCCTCGGTCGCGGCGCACTTCCCGACGTGGTGGTTGCCAAGCGCGCCGAGCTCGGCCTCGACGAGCCGTTGGTCACGCGCTACTTCAGCTGGTTGACCGGGCTGCTCACCGGCGACCCGGGCACGTCGTTCGCCAATGGCACCCCGGTCTGGGACATCCTCGGCGACCGGGTGAAGAACTCGCTGTTCCTGATGGCGGTGTCGGCCGCGTTGTCGATCCCGATGTCGCTGTTCATCGGCGCCTACACGGCGCTCCGACGCGACTCCTGGTTCGACCGAGTGATGTCGAACCAACTGCTCGTCCTGGCGGCGATGCCCGAGTTCGTCGTCGGCGCGCTGCTCACGGTGCTGCTTGCGACGAACGTGTGGCACATCGTCCCAGCGGTCAGCCGCATCCGACCCGAGGATCAACCGTGGTCCGACCTCGACGGCATGGTGCTGCCGGTGCTCACACTGGTGTTCGCCGTCACTCCCCACGTCGGCCGCACGATGCGCGCCGCGATGATCGAGGTGCTCGAGAGCGACTACGTGGAGATGGCCCGCCTCAAGGGCCTGCCCGAACGAAGCGTGCTGTGGCGACACGCGTTCCCCAATGCGCTCGGCCCCACCCTGCAGGTCATCGCGCTCAACATCGCCTACCTCGCCGGCGGTGTGGTGATCGTCGAGTCACTGTTCAACTTCCGTGGCCTCGGCATCGCGCTCCGCGACGCCATCCCCGAGGCGAACGCACCGGTGGTGCAGTTCATCGCGATGTTCATCGCGCTGATCTACGTGATCAGCAACCTGCTCGCCGACATCGCCACCATCCTGGTCACGCCACGACTGCGGACGAAGCTGCAATGACCACGTCCGTCGGCGACCCCACCGCCAAGCAGCCAGGTCTCGTGCGTGGCGCGATGAAGCTGTGGCGCACCCGCGTGGGCGTGGCCCTCATGGTCGTGTTGGTGGGCATCGCGATCGTCGGTCCTTGGGTCGCCCCCTACGGCTCGGCGGAGTTCGTCGGCACGGCCAACGTGCGCGAGGTGCCCGGCACCTGGCTCGGCACCGACTACTTCGGACAGGACGTGTGGTCGCGGTTCTTGCACGGCGGCCGTTCGATCCTGTTCCTCGCCAGCGTGTCGACGCTGATCGGATTCGTGTTCGGGGCAGCGATCGGCATGGTCGCCGCCTACAACCGCGGTCGACTCGACGACCTGCTGATGCGGTTCATGGACATCCTGTTGGCGTTCCCACAACTGCTGCTGGCATTGGTGGCGCTCACCACCGTCGGACCGAAGTCGTGGCTGATCATCGCGATCGTCGGGTTCACCACCATCCCGCGCATCGCCCGGATCACACGCGGCGCCACCGTCCCCGTCGTCGAACGCGACTTCATCGGCGCTGCCGAAGCGCTCGGCGAGTCAAGGTTCCGGATCATCACCCGCGAACTGCTCCCCAACGTCACGGGCCCCCTGCTGGTGGAGGCGAACCTACGCCTGACATATTCGATCGGCATCATCGCCGGCCTCGGCTTCCTCGGTTTCGCGACCGAGCGCAACGCCGCCGACTGGGGGCTGATGGTGCAGGAGAACCGGGTAGCGCTCTCCGTGCAACCCTGGGGCACCGTGCTGCCCGCCATCGCGATCGCGCTGCTCACCGTCGGCACGGGACTGGTCAGCGACGGCCTGGCGCGCACCGTTGCCGGCATCGACCGGGGCAGGCCGGACGCGTGAACGAGCAACACGTCGCGCTCTCGGTGCGCGACCTCCGCCTCGACGTCGCCGAGAGTGGCAACGACATCGTCGACGAGGTCACCCTCACCATTGCCCGAGGTGAAGTGCTCGGTCTCGTGGGCGAGTCGGGCTCGGGCAAGACCACGGTCGGGCTCGCCGTCCTCGGTCATGCGCGCAAGGGCGTGTCGATCAACTCCGGGTCGATCACGATCGAGGGCACCAACATCCTCGGCCTCGACCGCAACGACCTCCGCCAGGCACGCGGTCACCTCGTCAGCTACGTCCCACAGGATCCGGGCACGGCCCTGAACCCTGCACTTCGCATCGGGTCACAGGTGCTGGAGGTGCTCGAGACCCACGGGTTCGGCGCCGACAAGGCGGAACGAATGCAACGGCTGCACGAAGTGTTCAGCGACGTGATGCTGCCTTCCACCGCGGAGTTCCTCCGCCGGTACCCGCACCAGTTGTCAGGCGGTCAACAGCAGCGCGTCGGTCTGGCGATGGCCTTTTCCGGGCGCCCGGCGGTGATCGTGCTCGACGAGCCCACCACCGGCCTCGACGTGAGCACCCAGGCCCACGTCCTCGAGACGGTGCGCCTCCTTGCGGCGACCCATGGGGTGGCTGCGTTGTACGTCACCCACGACCTCGCCGTTGTTGCCACCCTCGCCGATCGTGTCGCTGTGATGTACGCAGGTCGGATCGTCGAGCAGGGCACCACGGCCGAGATCTTCGCCGACCCGGCGCATCCCTACACCCGCTACCTCGTCGCCGCCGCTCCCGAGATGGGGAGCGATCGCGAGCTGGTCGGCCTCGGTGGACGAGCCCCCTCCCCCGGGCGGCGCCCGCTCGGCTGCGCGTTCGCGCTCCGGTGCGAGGTCGCCACCGACGAGTGTCACGAGTCGTTTCCTGCGGTCACCACCGTCGGTTCGGGCGCCGGCTCGGGCTCTCCCGGCGGCGGCACCTCCCACGAGGTGCGCTGCTTCCACGCGTTCAGCGTGCCGGAGCGCACCGCCCGGCGGGCGAAAGCCGGTGCCGCAGCGTCGGGATCAGCCGACGCAGCATTGAGCATTCGCCACGTCGACGCCGGATACACCGGCAACTCCGTGGTGCACGACGTGTCGTTCGACATCGCTCGTGGCGAATGCGTGGCACTCGTGGGCGAATCAGGGTCGGGCAAGAGCACGCTGTCGCGATCGATCGGAGGGCTGCATCGCGAGTGGACCGGCGAGATCCTGCTCGGCGGCCAGCCACTGGCGACGTCGTCACGCAACCGGCCGGTGCAGCAGCGACTGTCGATCCAGTACGTGTTCCAGAACCCGTACAGCTCGCTGCACCCCCGTCGTTCGATCGCCGACTCGATCGCGCGGCCCCTCGCCATTGGCGGGGTCGACAAACGCGAGATCGGCCGCGACGTCGACCGGATGCTCGAACGCGTCTCACTCAGCTCGAGCTACGGCAACCGCTTCCCCGATCAGCTCTCGGGCGGCGAACGCCAGCGGGTGGCGATCGCCCGAGCGCTGGTGAGCAAGCCCGAGATGCTCATCTGCGACGAGGTCACCTCGGCCCTCGATGTGCTCGTGCAGGCCGCGATCATCGAACTGCTGGTCGACCTCCAACGCGACCTCGGTCTGTCGATGCTGTTCGTCACCCACAACCTTCCCCTCGTGCGATCCATCGCCCAGCGGGTGGCGGTGATGGCCGACGGCAAGATCGTCGAGCTGGGCACGGCGGCCGCGACGTTGGGCAATCCGCAGGAGAACTACACCAAGCGGCTGCTCGCGGATACCCCGTCGATTCCCGAGTTCGACACCGGGACCATCCGGGGCCGACTCGACGACTGACACCAACCACGCGGGCTGGCCTCCTACGCTGCAGCGATGGACCCGTTCACCGACGATCGCGCCGGTCGCGAACCCCGCCAGCGCGCAACCGCCGGCGCCCTCGCCGGACTCGAAGCGCTGGAGTCCCAGTTGTCGACACGCGAGGCGCCGACACCGGCACCGACGCTTCCACGGCCGGTCCGCCAACCGGCCACCATCTCGCCTGCCAACGCCCAGCCTGCCAACGCCCAGCCTGCAACCGTCTCGCCGGGCCCGATCACCCCGCCAGGCGCCCCACTCTCGAGGGCGCAACGTCGGCGGATCCGGAGCAAGGGGCCGTTGGTGGCGCTGTTGCTGCCCGCGGCGCTCGGGCTGACCTCGCTCATGATGCTGCGTGGGAGCACGTCGGCCACCACGGGCGTGGGCGGGTTCTTGCTGGCCCTCCTGGCTGCGCCGTTGCTCCCGGCTTTCGGTGCGCCGCTGCGCACCGGATCCGCAGCGGTGGTCGCAGCGGTGCTCGCCAGCGCCGTGATGTGGTTCCTCCTCGGCGCGTTCGCTGCCCAGCGGGCGACGCGTTCGGTGGCCGCAGGCTGGGGTCGGTTCTGGGGTGAGTACGTGTGGTTGACCTCATGCGTGTGGCTCGGGGCGGTGCTCGCCGTCGTGGCCGCGAACCTCGTGCTCGGCCGCGTGCTGCTCTGATCGTCACAGGCTGATCGTCACAGGCTGATCAGCGCACGGAGTGCGTCGAGCTTGGCAGGACCGATGCCGCGCACGTCGGCCAGGCCGTCGATCGACGAGAACGGACCGAACTGCTCGCGGTGCGCCACGATCGCTGCGGCCGTAGCGGGCCCCACGCCGGGCAGCGCGTCGAGCTCGACGATCGTCGCGGTGTTGATCGACACCGGGCCGGCCGCTTCGCCGTTCATGCCTCCCGGCCCTCCGGTGGGTCCGGTGACACCCACCGGTACAGCCACAGCATCAGAGACGCGCGGCACGTAGACCCGGTCACCGTCGCGTAGGGGCGCTGCGAGGTTGATCGCATCCGGATGTGCATCGTCGGCAAGACCTCCGGCGGCGAGGACCGCGTCGGCAACCCGCGCAGCCGCGGGCAGCCGGTGGATTCCCGGCGCCTGTACGGCGCCAGCGACGTGAACGACGATGCCGACCGGCAACTCAGCGGTCGTGGTGATCGCCGACGCCGCCACGTCTCCGGCGGACACGCTCGTCGGTGCACTGGCCGATTGGGCGGTCGGTGCACCCGCCGTCATCGGCAGCGAAGCCTCCACGGGCACCCGCGGCGGAGCCACGAGCCAGTACCCGCCAGCGCCCACCAAGGCCACAGACACGGCGATCGCCCCGAGTCGTCCGACGCCGAACCACTCCACCCACTCGCGCAGCCGTTGTCCCGTGCTGCGCCGCGGGGCAGGGCGGGCCAGGAGTTCGTCCACGGACACCTCCTCGTCAGGTTCGAACAGGCGCGTGTGCGCGTGCGACGGCTACCGGGGAGGCGAGCCGGAATCTATCGGGATGTCACGATGTCGACACCTCGGCCGTCAACTCGTCGGTGACGGCGGTGGCCACCGAGCGACGGGAGATCCACGACGCCTCGATCTCCAGCGGGATGCGGAGATACGCGCCGTGATGCCCCTTGCCACGCAAGCGCCACCGCAGGTACGAGCCGAGGTAACGCGGCACCGAAGCCCACCAGGCCGTAGCGTCGCCATTGGCGCACGTGCACCTGCTCGTGGCGCAGCAGCAGCGGCGACTGGGCGTGGCCCTGACGCACGATCACGAGAGAACCGAGCGTGATGCCATCGACGCCTCGCGGTACCGGTCCGCCTTCCCACAAGCGGTATCCCTCTCGTCGTTCGATGGGCACGGCGTCGACGTTACCCCCTGGTCCACAGGGTGTCCTGTCGAAGCACTGATCGACCCCACTCCTCGCGATCCGGCGACCGGCCACCGGCGACCGGCCACCGGCCACCGGCGACCGGCGACCGGCGCAGGTCAGTAGAGGCGGCTGGTGAGCAGCTTGCGGTACTGGGCGGTACGGGGGTCGTCGGGACCCATCAGCTCGAGGATGTCGACGTACTGCTGGCGGGCCTCGTCGTCTCCTTTCACCTGGTCGATGAGCACGTTGAGTTGTTGGTCGAAGTCGTCGGTCGGCCTCTGGCTGAGGCGCGCTGCCGCGGCGACCTTGCGAGTGCGGTCGCTCTCGGGGATCCGGGCCAACAGCTGCAACGCCTCCTCGGCACTGCCCGCCGTCACCAGCAGCTCCGCGAGCGCGACGATCACGTCCTCGTTGGCGGGCTCCAGTTCGAGTGCCGCACGCAAGCTGGTCTCGTCGCCGGCTGCCAGCAGCTGCGACACCCGGAGGTCTTCCTCGGTGGGCATCAACGCCTGCACGAACTGCTCGATCACGTGCTCCGGGTACGCCCCCACGAAGCCGTCGACCACCTGGCCGTCCTTCATCGCGTACACCGCTGGGATCGACTGCACCTGGAACGCCTGCCCGACACCTGGGTTCTCGTCGACGTTGACCTTTGCGAGCACGACCCTGCCATCGGTGGCATCGACGGCGCGCTCGAGGATCGGGCCGATCGTTTTGCAGGGTCCACACCACTCGGCCCACAAGTCGACGATCACCGGGGTGGTCATCGAGCGATCGATGACCTCGGACTGGAAGGTGACGTCGGTGACATCGATGGCAGTCATGTGCGCCAGGCTACCGACGTGGGCGGATGCAGACATCGGTCCACCTCGAGGTTCACCGGTCCACCTCGAGGTTCACCGGTCCACGTCGAGGTCCACCCCGAGGTCCCAGGCGCACCGAGTCGCGATCAGGCGGAGGACGTGGATACCGTTCCCCACGATGTCCGAGCCGACCGCCACGCCCGACCCGTCGTCGACCTCCTCGGAGGTGCCCGGGATCGCCGTCGCGTCCGTCACCACCTGGATCGAGACCCACGTCACTGGTGCCACGGGCCCGTTCGTCTTCGATCCGATCGCCGGGGGCCACTCCAACCTCACGTACCGGGTCACCGGTGCTGATGGCGCACGCTTCGTGTTGCGCCGTCCGCCGCTCGGCCATCGCCTGGCGAGCGCGCACGACATGAGCCGCGAGCACAAGATCATCCACGGTCTGCAGCAGTCGAACGTGCCGGTGGCACCCGCCCTCGGTTACTGCGACGACGAGTCGGTGAACGACGCCCCGTTCTACGTCATGGGCTTCGTCGACGGCCATGTGTTGCGCGATCGGGCGAGCACCGAAGCGGTGCTGTCGCCCACGGCACGTCGCCACGCGAGCGAGTCGCTCGTCGACACGATGGCGGCGATCCATGCGGTCGACCTCGATGCGGTCGGTCTTGCCGACCTCGGCAAGCACGAGGGTTACATCGCCCGCCAGCTGAAGCGCTGGTACGGCCAGTGGAACGCCCAGAAGACGCGTGAGCTCACCGCCGTCGACCGGGTGCACGACGAGCTCCTGCGGCGCATCCCCGAGCAGGGTCCGGCCACGATCGTCCACGGCGACTATCGCCTCGACAACTGCATGGTGGGCGACGACGGCACCGTGGTCGCGGTCCTCGACTGGGAGATCTGCACCCTCGGCGACCCGCTTGCCGATGTCGGCCTGCTGCAGGTGTACTGGACCGGCCCGAACGACGTCGCCTCGGCCTGGACCGGCTCGGCCACCACCGCCGACGGCTTCATGGACCGAGCCGAGCTCGCCGCACGCTACGCCGAGGTCAGCGGCCGCGACCTGTCGCATCTGCCGTTCTACACGTCGTTCGCCTACTGGAAGCTCGCCTGCATCCTCGAAGGCGTCTACGCCCGCTACCTGGGTGGCGCGCTCGGCCAGCGCGACCCCGCCGAGCTCGAGCCGTTCAAGCTGCAGGTCGACGGAGCAGCCGCCATGGCGCTGTCCACGCTGGAGTCGATCTGATGCCGTCGGGTGCTTCGGGACGGTCCGCGTACCGGCTCCACGAGGAGTTGCCGGCGCTCGACCGACCGGTCTTGGTCACGATGCTGACCGGTTGGATCGATGCCAGCGGCGCTGCCGCTGCTGCGCTCGTCTCCCTGGAGCAGGCCTGCAGCGCTCGGCCGCTCGCGACCTTCGATGGCGACCTGTTCATCGACTACCGCGGCTCGGCGACCCACGATGGAACTGCGCGAGGGCGTGAACGAGCGTCTCGTGTGGCCCGAGATCGAGCTCAAGGTCGGTCGCACTGCCGTTGGCGACGACGTGCTCGTGCTCTCCGGCCCAGAGCCCGACTCCGCCTGGCGGGGCTTCGCCGCGGCCGTCACCGACCTCGCCGTCGAGCTCGGCGTCCGAATGGCCGTCGTGCTCGGTGCATATCCGTTCGCCACCCCGCACACTCGACCGTCGCGGCTGTCGAGCAGCTCACCGTCGGCAGAACTGATCGCTTCGGTCCCGTTCCTCAAGAACAGCGTCGACGTCCCCGCGGGCATGGGAGCCGTGCTGGAGCATGCGTTCGTCGCCAGAGGCGTGCCTGCGCTCGGCATCTGGGCGCAGGTGCCCCACTACCTCGGCACGATGAGCCACCCGGCCGCGAGCGCTGCCCTGTTGGACGGCCTGCAGCAGGTGGCGGGTCTGACCATCGATCACCACGCCCTGGCCGGCGAAGCAGAGATCCAACGACTGCGCATCGATCAGCTCGTGGACGGCAATGCGGAGCACCGCTCGATGGTCGAACAACTCGAGCAGGTCTACGACGCGAGCGAGCCCTCGGCCACCGACCCTGGCTTCCGGATGCCCGCAGCAGCGGACCTCCCGAGCGGTGACGACATCGCCGCGGAGTTCGAGCGCTACCTGCGCGACCAGGGCGACGACAGCGAGTGAGCGTTCAGGCGATCTCGACACCGTCGGGGTGCACCGCCCACCAGCCGGCGAGCGTGGCCGCCGCGCTGAGGTAGACGCGCTCACACGCCGGGTCGATCGCTGCCGCGTCCAGACAGGCGAGGGTGTACTTCACCAGGTGCGCGTCGACGTGGGCGGCAGCGAAGGTCGCGAGTGTGGTGATCGCAGCTCGCCGGTCTTCGTCGGGCAGGTGCCACATCGCTGCCCTCGCCTCCTCCGGGCCTGCCGCGATCGCCTCGGTGAGCGTGGCTCCGGTGGGTGCCCACGACGCCGACCTCGACGTGTCGATCGCTGCGGTCGCGAGCGAAGCACGGAAGCCGAGGACGTGGGTCGCCGCGATCGCGAGCGCACGTGACGGCCGAGTGCAGGCGTGGGCCACGCCGAGTACTGCCTGTGGCATCGTGAGGCAGTGGCTCCACCCGTAGGGCGCCTCGTCGCTCGGTTCCGTCAGCATCGACCATGCCGCCACCCGAGTGAGCGCTGTCGCGTAGGTCTCGATGTCGGTCAGGGCCACGTCGAGCAGCGGAGCCAGCAACCGACCAGCGAGCTCCGGTGTGTCGATGCGCGACATCAACGGGTAGATGAAGGTGCTCGTCGGACGGCCGAGACGTGGCGCATCGGCGAGCACACGAAACAAGGCGTCACCAGTGGTGATGCGTTTCGATCCAGCGTGATCGCCGTCGATCCAGCCGATGCGCCAGCGCGGGCGACCCGCGAGCTCACGGCAGAGCTGGCGCAGCAGTCGGCCGGTCATCTCGCCCCGGGGCGCGACCCGGGGGAACAGCCACAGGAAGATCGGAGCATGACCGGCCGCCGACAGCCGAGGCACCAGCGAATCGGCCAGCAGCCCCGGCAGGTCCTGGGGTCGGGCATGTGTGCCGAGCCAACCGGCGAGCGCATCCACGTCGTCGAGGTCCCCGCGGTCGATCGCCAGGTCGAGCGCAGCCGCCGCTGCGGCGAGCGAGGCCGGAGCGACGACCGCTGGAGAGGACACGGGATCACCGAAGGCCTCGAACGAGCCGGCGATCTCGGCGATGCGACGCCGCGCCGGCTCACGCTGATCGGCACGCACGAATCCGAGCAGCGCCGTCCTCGCCAACAGTTCGAGTGGTGCATGCAGAACGAAGGAGTCCGCATCGTCACGCCGTGGTACGGCGAGCACGTCTGCAACGGTGCCGACGACATCCGCGTCGGAGCCGGCGAGATCGATGTCGTAGCGGATCGTGGTCGTCACCCGGACCAAGGTAGAACTTCAAGTTGACGTGAAGTCAAGCTATCTTTCGCGGGATGGAGCATCTCTTGAGCATCGGCGACGTCGCCGAACGAACCGGGGTCACCACCGCGACCCTTCGCTTCTACGAGAGCGAGGGACTGCTGCGTCCACTGCGCACTGTCGGGAATCAGCGCCGGTTCGAGCGTGAGGTGTTGCGACGCGTCAGCTTCATCCGCATCGCCCAGCAGGTGGGCCTCACGCTCGAGGAGATCCACGCCCATCTGGCATCGCTCCCCCAGGAGCGGACGCCCACCAAGGCAGACTGGGCTCGGCTCTCGCGCACGTGGCGGCCGCGCCTCGACGAGCAGATCACGGTGATGCAACGACTGCGCGACCAGCTCGAGGACTGCATCGGCTGCGGGTGCCTCTCGCTGAAATCGTGTGCCTTGTACAACCCCGATGACGCCGCGGCACGCTTCGGCGCGGGCGCCAGATACTTGTTGGGCGACCCACCATCGCAACCCGATCGATCGGTCCGACGCTCCTGATCCTGCTGCCGATCTCGCTGCCGACCGGCGGCCGTTCGAGGAGTGCTCAGCGGGTGGCGGTCGCCAGTGCAGCATCCGCAACGCTCGGTTCGAACGTTGGCATGTTGGCGCACGCCGCGCGCGCCAACTCGATGAAGCGCTCGGCCGCCGGGATGAGTGTGCGTCCCTTGCGGCGCACGATCGTGACCACCCGCGGCGGCACGTCGGGCTCGAGCGACGAGATGTGCACACCGGCATCGTTGGTGTCGACCGCCAGGAACGGCAGGATCGCGCGGCCCATGCCGGCCCGCACCATGGCCTGCACCGCGGCGTTGTCATTGCTGCGGAACACGTAGTCGGGCTCGACACCGTGGGCGCGCAGGCAGTCGTCGATCATCAGTTGGCAGAAGCAGGGCGACTGACCGATGAGCGGCGCACCGCTGAGCGACGCGAGGGTGACGACCTGTTGCTGCTGGCCTGCGGGCGAGACGAGCACGAACGGGTCGCGCATCAACTCGATCGATTCGATGCCGTCGTGGTCGGACGCGCCCACGAGGAATGACAGGTCGAGTTCGTCGGCGAGCAGCTTCTCGACCAGCTCGGTGTTCTCGTCGCTCTCGATGCAACGCACCGACAGGCCTGGACGCTCGCTGCGCAGCCGACCGATCACGTCGGGGAGCACGTTCACCGACACGCTCTGGAACGAGCCCACCACGAGTCGACCCACCTCGCCGGCGCGCAACGAGCGCAGCTCGTCCTCGGTCGCGCGCATGCGGCCGTCCATCGATTCGGCATAGGCGAGCATCACCGCGCCCGTGGGCGTCAGCTCCACCCGACGCGGTCCGCCCGGACGGTCGAACACACGCTCGCCGATCGCTCGTTCGAGTCCGGCGATTTGCTGACTGATGGCCGACTGGGTGAAGCCGAGGCGCTCGGCGGCCCGTCCGAACGACCCCTCGGCGGCTACCGCCTGCAGCGCTCGGAGCTGACGGATCTCGACGTCGTGAAGCATGTCGACGAGCATAAGCCGATCTGATGTTCATGACAAGAGAACATCGCTATACATGATGGATGTCCTGCCGTACCGTGATCCACATGAGCCCTTCCCGCATCCTCGAGCCGTATCTCGACCAGCTCGCTCACCTGATCGCCGACCACGGCATCCAAGCCTTCGAGAGCGACATCGCCCGCCTCGTCGTGCGACTCCGCGCAACAGGTCACCACGGCCCGCTCATCGCCGTGCTGGCCGACAAGCACGCGGCCGGCGTTGCCCGTGAACGGGCGTTCGGCCAGTTGCTCGGCCTGTTGGTCGACGGCGTCAGCCGCCCCGTTGCCGAGCCCGCCCGAGCCGTCGCCCGACCCGCTGCCTGACCTGCTGCCTGACTGCTTTCCGGTCCGACCCCGGCGGTCGTCGCGAGTACGTTGCGTGACAGCACTCATCAGCGAAGAAGGGGGACGACATGAAGGTCGACGGAGGCATCGGCAACGATCTGAACAAGGCCGGAGCACAGGCCAAGGAGGTCGAAGCAGCCGGCTACAGCGGCGCCTGGACCGCCGAGACCAGCCACGATCCGTTCTTCCCGCTCCTGCTCGCTGCCGAGCACACCGAGACCCTCGAGTTGGGCACCTCGATCGCCGTGGCCTTCGCCCGCAACCCGATGAACCTCGCGAACATCGGCTGGGATCTCCAGGCGTACTCGAAAGGTCGGTTCATCCTCGGCCTCGGCAGCCAGATCAAACCACACATCACCAAGCGGTTCTCGATGGAGTGGAGCCACCCGGCGCCGAGGATGCGGGAGATGATCCTCGCGATCCGTGCCATCTGGGACACCTGGGAGAACGGCACACCGCTCAACTTCCGCGGCGACTTCTACACGCACACGCTGATGACCCCGTTCTTCACGCCCGATCGCGCCGACCTGGCCGGCTTCGGCGTACCGAAGATCTTCCTCGCCGGCGTCGGTGAGTTGATGACCGAGGTGGCCGGTGAGGTGTGCGACGGATTCATCTGCCACGGCTTCACCACCGAGAAGTACCTCCGCGAGATCACCATTCCTGCGCTCGCTCGCGGCCGCGCCAAAGCCGGCAAGACGATGGAGGGCTTCGAGATCATCGGCCCGAGCTTCGTCGTCACCGGTGGCACCGAGACCGAGATGGAAGCAGCCGTCGCCGGAACCCGTCAGCAGATCGCGTTCTACGGCTCGACGCCCGCGTATCGCGGCGTGCTCGACATCCACGGGTGGGGCGGGCTGCAGGACGAGCTCAACACGCTGTCGAAGCAGGGCAAGTGGGTGGAGATGGGCAAGCTCATCGACGACGAGATGCTCAACACCTTCGCGGTCGTCGGTGAGCCCGAGACGGTGGCTCCCGAACTTCATCGCCGCTATGGCGACGTGATCCAGCGGATCAGCTTCTACGCGCCGTACAAGACCGATCCAGGGCGTTGGAGCAAGGTGCTGGCCGACCTCAAGGCGAGCTGACCCGCTCCGCCGAGCTACCTGCCCTCAGGGGGTCGGCGGCCGCATCTTGGTGCGGTCGAAGCGGATCGGGATCTCGGCGCGGATCGCGGCGTCCACCTCGTCGGACACATGGCTCGGGAAGTGCGACCCGAGCACTTCGGCCACCTTCGCCGTGGCACGCACCAGCAAGTTCGGACGCCCCACCTCGTTCCACTCCTTCGGGCTGAGGCGGTCGCCGATGGCCGGGTAGATGTACTCGGTCTGCATCAACTCGAGCGTCTGCGGAGAACCGAGGTAGTGACCGGGGCCATCGACGACCGACGCTCGGATCGTGTCGAGCGAGAGCGTCGCGTCGCTCACCTCGATGCCCTTGATGGTGCGTTGCACCGCACCGACCACATCGTTGTCGAGCACGACACCCTCGAGCGAGAAGCCGAGCAGGCTGCCGTGCATGCCGGCAGCTTCGTAGATCAGGTTGGCGCCGGCGTTGCCGACGAGCGCATGGTTGTAGCCCTTCTCGGCGCCCGACTGGAAGTCGGGCACCTTCGCGTCGCTGATGCCCGACGACGTGCCGCCCGTGAGGTCGTAGAAGTGAGCCATCTGCCCGCACGCTGCCGACAGGAGCGCCTGCTCGGGGCTCCCACCAGACATCGCACCCGAACGGAGGTCGCTGACGAAGGGCCACAAGCCGAAGATCGCCGGCGCGCCCGGCTTGATCGCGTTGACGTAGACGAGGCCGGCAAGCACTTCGGCGACCTCCTGAACGAGCGCACCTGCGAGGGCAGCGGGCGCCGTGGCGCCGGCCTGGCCGGCCGACAACAGCAACACGGGCATGCCACCGCGCACCGCCACCTCGAGGCAGCGGCACGCGTCTTGCGCGAACTTGAGCGGCGGCACGACGAAGCAGTTCGACTGACTGACGAAGGGGCGCTCACGCCACTGCTTCTCGCCCCCGGCCATCGCATGGAACATCTGCAACGACGCCTCGAGATGATCAGGGTGCACCCATGACGTCCCGACGTGCTTGGTGGTACCCATCACGCTCAGGTACGCGGTGTTGATGTCCATCTCAGCCGGGTCGGGCAGATCTCGGGGCACCACCGAGCGTTGGTAGAAGTGGATGTGTTCCATGGTGTCGACCAGGCGGGCGATGTCGTACGCGTCCTGCATCGTGGACTCGCGGTACTCACCGGTGACGGCGTCGACGATGTACACCGCTGCCCCTGCGGTGCCGAAGTACACGCGCTTGCCCCACGGTTCCATGTCGTGGCGCGGGTCCTGGCCGTGGAGCACGAAGTGGCGTCCGGCGATGGCGAGGGTGTCTTCGACCAGCGCACGCGGGAAGCGCAGCCGACCACCGTCGTCAAGGGTGCACCCGAGCGGCTCGAGCAGCTCGAGACACGACGGGATCGCGTCGGCCAGACCGATCTGTTCGAGCACGTCGAGCGCGGCGAGGTGCACCTTCACGACCTCGGCCTCGGTGAGCGCCTGATATCGGCCCGATGTCATGCCCGGGTTGACCGGACGAACGTCGTCGGCGAGCGGTGCGGCACGAAGCGCACGTCGCGCCTCTCGCCCACCACGGCGTCCTTCGGTGCGGACGTCGGTCATGAGTGGTTCTCCTCGTGGTGGATCGTTAGTAGTGCGGCGGAGTGATGACCCACAACACCTTCACGGGCGTCGTGCCGTGGTTGGCGCAGCGGTGCTGATCGGTGCTCGGGAAGGCGAAGCTGTCGCCGGGTTGCAGTTCGAAGTGACGCTCCCCCACCCAGAGCTGCAACGTGCCCTGCATCACCAGCCCGGCCTCGGCACCGTCGTGGCTGTAGAACTCGCTGTCGGCGCTCGGGTTGATCGTGGAGATCAAGAGCTCCAGCGGCCCGGCCAGGTTCGGTGACAGCAGTTCCTCGGTGATGCCGAGACCGGTGAAGGTGAGGTTGCGCCGGTTCGAGGCGCGAACGATCAGGTCGTGTTCGTCGGCCGGCCCCTGCGCACCCGTGTGGAAGAACCAGTTCATGTGCACACCGAGCTCGTCGGCGATGCGCTTGAGCACGGCGATCGGCAAGCGCGAGACGTCGCGCTCGATCTGGCTGAGATAGCTGACCGAGATGCCGACCGAGGCGGCCACGTCGGCGAGCGTTCGACCCTGGGCCTTGCGCAGCTCGCGCACCCGAGCGCCGATCGGCGCATCCTCGTCGTAGGCCTCGCCACCAACGGCCGAGGTGGCCTCGCGTGATGCACTGACCGCTCGGATCGCCATGGGCAGATGTTGGCACGCTCATGCCTTCACGCGGGCGCTGGTCGGGTCGTACCAGGGAGCGAGTGACACCTCGGCCGCGAAGCGCTCGCACGCCACCTCGATCTCGTAGTTGCCCGAGAGCACGTGCTCGCGCGTCGCTTCGCCGTCAGGGTTGGCCACGTACGCCATGCCGAGCGATCGACCGACGGTGTGACCGAACATGCCCGACGTGGTGCGCCCGACGATGACGCCGTCGCGCCACACGGGCTCGTTGTGGTGGAGCAGCGGCTGCGGGTCGACGAGGCGGAACTGGGCCAGGCGCTGGTGGACGCCGCGCTCGCTGCTGTTCGACGAGTGCCTCGCGACCGATGAAACCGCCGGGCTTGTCCCACGCCACGCAGAAGCCGAGACCGGCCTCGAGTGGGGTCTCGTCGGGCGAGATGTCGTGGCCCCAGTGCCGATAGCCCTTCTCCGTCCGCAGCGAGTTGAGCGCGTGGTAGCCGGCGTGACGCAGGCCGAAGGTCGTGCCCGCCTCGATCAGCACGTCGTACACACCCTGGACGAACTCGGTCGGGATGTAGAGCTCCCAGCCGAGCTCGCCGACGAAGGTGACGCGGCTGGCGCGCACCCGGGCATAGCCGAGGTCGATGATCTGCGACGTGCCGAACGGGAACGCCTCGTTCGACAGGTCGGCCGGCGTGAGCGGCGACAGCAGCTCGCGCGACCGCGGCCCCATCACGCTGAGCACTGCGTGCGCCGACGTGACATCGGTGACCACCGCCCGGGCATCGCCCGGTACGTGCCGTACAAGCCATGAGAGGTCGCGGACCTGTGTTGCCGCGGCGGTGACGACCAGGTATCGATCGTGCGCCTCGCGGGTGACGGTGAGGTCTGCCTCGATGCCACCGCGCTCGTTGAGCCACTGCGTGTAGACGAGCTTGCCGACCTCCACGTCGACGTCGTTCGCGCAGATCCGATTCAGCACCGCGCAGGCATCGGCGCCCTGCACGAGGTACTTGCCGAACGACGATTGGTCGAACATCGCCACCGCATCGCGCACCGCGAGGTGTTCGGCGGCCGAGTGCTCGAACCAGTTCTGGCGGCCGTACGAGTACTCGTAGACCGGGTCGACGCCTGCCGGCGCGAACCAGTTGGCACGCTCCCATCCCGATGTCTCACCGAAGCATGCGCCCGCCGCAGCGAGCCGGTCGTGGAGGGCGCTCTTGCGCACGCCCCGCGCCGTGTCGGGCTGTCGGAACGGCCAGTGCATTGCATACAGCAGACCGAGCGACTCGATCGTGCGGTCGTGCAGGTACCGCCGGTTGCGCTGGAACGGCATCACACGGCGAGCGTCGACGTCCCACAGGTCCATCGGCGGGTGACCGTCGATGATCCAGTCGGCGAGCACTTTGCCCGCGCCTCCGGAACTCTGGATGCCGATCGAGTTGAACCCGCACGCGAGGTACAGACCAGCCACCTCGGGCGTCTCGCCGAGGAGGTAGCGGTCGTCGGGTGTGAACGCCTCGGGTCCGTTGAAGAACAGGCGGATGCCGGTCTCGGCCAGCAACGGCATGCGCTGGTCGCAGCCTCGACCAGCGGAGCGATGTGTTCGTAGTCCTCGGGGAGCGAGTCGAAGCAGAACTCCGCGGGGATGCCGCGCATGCCCCACGGCTTGGCGACCGGCTCGAACCAACCGACGAGCAACTTGCCCGCGTCTTCCTTGAAGTAGCCGCAACCGTCCTGATCACGCAGCACCGGCATCGTGGGTGAGATCCCCTCGACGCCTTCGGTCACGATGTAGAAGTGCTCGGCAGCATGCAACGGCACCGTGACGCCTGCAGCGTCGCCGAGGTCGCGACCCCACATTCCGGCGGCGTTCACCACGGCGTCGGCGCGGATCTGACCGGTCTGGCCCTCGTGGCTGTACTCGACGCCCACAGCGCGACCGTCGGTGACCACGATGCGGTCGACGAGCACGTTCTCGATGATGCGCACGCCCTTGGCCCGCGCTCCCTTGGCCAGCGCCATGGTCGTGTCGATCGGGTTGGTCACGCCATCGCCGGGCAGGTGTACAGCGCCGACCACGTCGTCGACGTTGGCGAGCGGCAGCATCTCCTTGACATCGCCCGGCGTGATGATGTCGACCGGCAGGCCGAAGCAGCGAGCCATCGACGCCCCGCGCGTCAGCTCCTCGAAGCGCTCGACGTTCGTGGCAACCGCCACCGAGCCGCGCTGTTGGAAGCCGGTGGCCTGGCCCGTCTCGGCCTCGAGCGTCGCGAACAAGTTGGTGGTGTACTGCGCGAGCCGCGTGAGGTTGTGCGTGGCGCGCAGCTGCCCCACGAGCCCGGCCGCGTGCCACGTGGTTCCGCATGTCAGCTGCTTGCGTTCGAGCAGCACCACATCGGCGACACCGCGCTGAGCGAGGTGGTACGCGACGCTGACGCCGACGATGCCACCTCCCACGATGACGACGCGTGCGTTGCTGGGAAGGTCGGCCATGTGCACTCCAGAACGGGCACTCCGCGAGAAGCGGAGCGACTTGTGAAATTCTGCGTATTCTTACACAACGTGGAGGAGCCATGAGCGAGGGGACAACATGAGCGAGCAGGCACGGATCGTCATCATCGGGGGTGGCATCGCCGGGTGCGCCACGTTGTACCACCTGGCCGAGATGGGCTGCACCGATGTGCTCCTGCTCGAGCGAGACGAGCTGACGTCGGGCTCCACCTGGCATGCGGCCGGCAACGTCCCCACCTACTCGGGCAGCTGGAGCGTCATGAAGGTCCAGGCGTACTCGGCGCAGCTCTACCGCCAACTCGCCGCCGACCCAGAGTTCCCGATCAGCTACCACGTCACCGGTTCGGTGCGCCTGGCCCACACCCGCGAGCGCATGGCCGAGTTCATGCACGTGACGTCGATGGCCAACGCCAATGGCATGGGCTACGACGTGCTCACGCCGGCGCAGCTCGTCGATCGGTACCCGCTCGTCGAGACCCACGACCTGGTGGGCGTGTTGTGGGACCCGCTCGACGGCGACATCGATCCGTCGCAGGTGACGCAGGCGCTCGCCCGCGCCGCACGGGCCAAGGGCGCCCGTGTGCGGCGCTTCGAACGCGTCGTGGGCCTGGTGCAGCACCCGAACCACTCGTGGACCGTCACGTCGCGCACCAGCGACGGGACCGAGCACGTCATCGACTGCGAGATCGTGGTCAACGCCGCCGGCTACCGCGCCGGCGAGGTGATGGAGCTGATCGGGCGTCATCTGCCGATCGCCCAGATGTCACACCAGTACGTGGTGACCGAGGAGATCCCCGCGCTCGAAGCACTGACCGAGACGCTGCCCCTGCTGCGTGACCCCGACACCAGCTACTACCTCCGCCAGGAGCGCAACGGCTTCATCCTCGGCCCGTACGAGTGGCAGGCCACCGCGATGTGGCGCGACGGCATCCCCGAGCAGTTCGCCAACATGTTGTGGCCCGATGACATCGAGCGTCTCGAGCGCCAGATCCTCGATGCCGGCGAGCGTGTGCCGGTCCTCGCCGACGCCGGTATCGCCCGAGTGGTCAACGGTCCGATCCCCTATGCACCGGACGGCTATCCGTACCTCGGACCCGAGCGTGGGCTGCGCAACTTCTGGCACTGCAACACCTTCAGCTTCGGCATCGCCCAGGGTGGTGGCGCGGGCAAGGCCCTGGCCGAGTGGATCCTCGACGGACGGCCCGAGTTCGATCTGTGGAGCATCGATCGCCGCCGCTACAAGGACTACGCCACCACCGAGTACACGATCGACAAGGCGATCGAGGTGTACCAGAACGAGTATGCGATCGGCTTCCCGTTCGAGGAGCGGCCGGCCGGTCGGCCGTCGTACACCTCGCCGCTGTTCGAGACGTTGCATGCCAAGGGCGGCCACTTCGGTGCCCGCGGCGGCTGGGAGCGGCCCACGTGGTTCGACCCCGAAGGCACGGTGACCGACGAGCCGCTGTCGCTGTTCCGCAACAACCCCTGGCGACCGTTGGTGGCAGAGGAGTGCGCCGCAGTGAGAGAAGGCGTCGGCGTGCTCGACCTGCCCGGCTTCACCAAGATCGATGTCGAGGGACCTGGCGCGGAGGCCTTCCTCGACCACCTGCTGTGCACGAAGTTGCCCAAGGTGGGACGGGTGACGCTCGCCTACGCATTGCTGGCCGATGGCAAGGTGCTGAGCGAGTTGACCGTCACCCGTTTGGCTGCCGACCGGTTCTACCTGTGCGGCGCGGCGAGCGCCGAGTGGCACGACCTCGACGTGCTCGAGGCGGCATTGCCCACCGATGGCTCGGTCACGCTCCGCAACGTGACCCACGACCGCGGCACGCTCATCGTGATGGGGCCGCGCTCGCGCGACGTGCTGGGGGCGGTCACCACGACGCCACTCGACAACGCCGCATTTCCGTGGCTCAGCGTGCGCGACGTCGACACCGTCGTCGGCCCGGTACGCGCGCTGCGCGTGAACTACGTGGGCGAGCTCGGCTGGGAGTTGCACGCGACGACCGAACAGCTCCCTGCGCTGTATGCGGCCATCTGGGCTGCGGGCGAGTCTCATGGCATCCGCGACGTCGGCATCTACGCCGTCGACAGCCTGCGGCTCGACAAGTGCTACCGCGGCTGGAAGGCCGATCTGGAGATCGGGTTCTCACCGTTCGATGCGTCGCTCGACCGCTTCGTCGACCTGACCAAGCCCGATTTCGTGGGCAAGGCCGCGCTCGAGGCCGAGCACGCCTCGGGCCCGGCGTGGCGGTTCGTGCCGCTGACCCTCGATGAGCCCGGCGAGGCCGACGCCCCGTTCTGTTCGTCGGTGTTCCAGGGCGACCGCCGAGTCGGCATCGTCACCAGCGGCGGGTGGAGCTTCACCCTCGGCACGAGCATCGCGCTCGCCTATCTGGAGCCGGGCTGCGCGGGCGCCGGTACAGCGCTCGAGATCCAGGTGTACGGCACGCGCGTGGCCGCCACCGTCGGCACCGAGCCCCTCTACGACCCCACGAACACCCGCCTGCGGAGCTGACCCGCGCCCGGGAGCGAGACGGAATCAGACGGTCACAGCGACGGCGGGTACCTTGGAGGTCTTGCGGTCGGGACGCAGGTACCGGCTGCCCGAGGTTGCCACCAGACGCGCACGACCCTCGGCCGTGTTGGCCACCAGGAGCTTCTCGGCCGCCACTCCCGACATCCAGTCGAGCAGCGTGAACCGCCCGTCCAGCAGGGCCCGGTTGAGTGCCGCAGCCTCCACCAGCCGACCCGGCGAGTAGGCGGCCCACTCGGAGTTCATCCGACCGTCGTAGACGCGGTAGACGTCGCCGTCGAGCAACGCCACCACGTAGGCGGCAAGTTGGCCGTCGAAACGCAGGGATGCGATCTCGACTTCCCACTTGCGGTCGTATCCACCTTCGAGGACTCGTCGCCAGAACTCGCGCTCGGCCGGACGGTCGAGGTCGCTCTGCCGACGGGAGACGCGGTCACGCATCACGTGCACTGCTTCGACCTCGTCGATCAGCTCGGTCGTGATCGCACGCCCGCGATCGAACGCGATCGTCATGTCGAGACCGGCGCTGTCGATCTTGGCGCGGCTGCGCCGCAGTTGCTTCTGCATGCTCTTGCTGAGCACCAGGTCGAGTCGGTTGTCGCCGCCGAACATCACCCGGGGCACACGAAGCTCGGGCAGGAGCTGGGCGTGGTCGAGACGATCGGCGAGCCCGAGCATCGTTCGATCGAGATCGTTCAGCTGCTCGAAGTCGAGCGACCACGCGCCCGACAGCTCCTCGAGGTAGTCCGCCACCGCTGACGCCAAGGCGTCGGCCGCTCCCTCGTCGACAGCCTGCAGCACCGTGCACAGCGAGCTGGAGTTGCCCATCGCCACGATCGCCGTGCCCTCGGCGCGCTGGCTGGTGGCGAGCAGGGCTGTGGCTTTCAGCCGGCCGCTGTCGGTTGCACGCACGCCGACGAGCAGTGGTGTCCAGGCGGTGAACGACTCGCACCAGTTCTGCAGCCACGGCCAGCTCGCCATGAGCGGCACCTTGAGGTCCGTGTTGAGCGCGATGATCTCGTCGGCGATGCCGGCGACCTCCTTCATCCCGACCCGGACCTCGGTGTCGTACGAGCGCCGCTGCACGTGCTCTGCCGCCGTGCGCCATGCCTCGAGCGGCTCCACCTCGTTGCCGGCATGCTCTCGCATCAGCGACGTGAGCGCCGGGGCCGGCAGCGGACGGCAGTAGTAGTACCCCTGCGCTCGGTTGCAGCCGAGCTTGCGCAACAAGTTGGCCTGCTCGCTGTACTCGATGCCCTCGGCAACGGTGTATGCGCCGAGCGCCGACGACAGGTTCACCATCGCTTCGACCAGCGCTGAAGTCGTGGTGTTCTGGTGCAGTTCCCGGATGAAGCTCTTGTCGATCTTGATCGAGTCGACCGGGAACGCCCGGAGGTAGCTCAGCGACGAGTAGCCGGTGCCGAAGTCGTCGATCGCGATCTTCACGCCGATCGTCTTCAACTGCTCGAGCACGCCGGCGGTGCGATCGGCGTCGACCGCGAGCATCGACTCGGTGATCTCCAGCACGAGCTTGTTGGCCGGCAGGCCGGAGTCCTTCAACGCTCCGGTCAGCGCGTTCAGCAGCTGGCCGTCTTGGAGCTGACGCATCGACAGGTTCACCGAGATGCTCAGGTTCTCATCGGTCCCTTCGATCCGGCGCCACATGGCGGCCTGGCGGGTGGCCTCGGCGAGCACCCAGTTGCCCATCGGGACGATGAGACCGTTCTCCTCCGCGAGCGGGATGAACCGGTCGGGGGCGATCATGCCTCGCTGAGGGTGCTTCCAGCGGATGAGCGCTTCCACGAGCACGACGTGGCCGGTCTGGAGGTCGAAGATCGGCTGGTAGTGGAGGACGAACTCCTTGTTCGCCACCGCTCGCTCGAGATCGGCCTTCAGGTCGAGGCGCTCGATCGCGTCCTCGTGCATCCGCGCCTCGAAGAACTCGAAGCGACCCTTGCCACGCGTCTTCGACAGGTACATCGCGACGTCGGCGTTGCGCAGGAGCGTCTCCACCTCCGTCGACTCGTCGAGATCGATCGCGATGCCGATGCTGCACGACGCCCGCACCGTGCGGCGGCCGAGGTCGATCGGGTTCGCCATCGTGTCGAGCACGCGACGGGCCACGGAGATGACGTCGTTGCGGTCGACGGCGCTGCGCAGCAGCACGGCGAACTCGTCACCACCGAGGCGGGCGACGGTGTCGCCGGGACGCACGCAGCGAGCCAGCCGGACCGCGGCCTCCTTCAGCAACTGATCGCCGGCGAAGTGGCCGAGGCTGTCGTTGATGATCTTGAAGTCGTCGAGGTCGATGAACAGCACCGCGATCGTGTGATCGTCATTGGCTTCACGCAGCGCCGTGGCGGTGCGCTCGGCGAACAGGGTGCGGTTGCACAGATCGGTCAACGAGTCGTGGGACGCTTCATGACGGAGGCGGTCACGACCACGCTCCAACGCCTTGGTGAGACTGAACACGCGCAGCAGGATCAGCAGGAACAACAGACCCGAGGCCACGATCGTGATCGGACGGTCGGCGGAGGTGCCCCAGACGAGGTCGATCATCGGCACACCGAGGGTGGCGACGAACATGATCACCAGCTGGCGTCCGGTCAGGCGACCCTCGACCATCTCCTCAGGCACACCGGAGCTCCGCGATTCCGGATGCAACGCGGCCACGCCGAACAGCACGTAGAAGCCGAGCCAGAACGCGTCGACGTACATGCCCGTCACGAACGTGCCCTGCGTGTTGTAGATGCCATACGCCGTGTCGGCGACCGCGAGCGACCCGATCGCGCCGACGATGAAGGCGAACGGCTTGTGTCGGAGGTGCAGGTTCACGACCAGGCGGGCGGCCACGGTGAGCAGCGCGACGTCCATGACGGGATAGGCGAGCTGGGTGACCAGCCCGGCAACCGAGTCGAGGGGACCACCGACCACGTCGTCGACGAACAGCACCCACAGCGCACCGAAGATCGAGATGCCCACCACGGCGGCGTCGATCAGACTGGCGTAGTCGCGGCCGGGAGCCACGTCGCGCAGCATCTTCACCAATCCGAGGATCACCAACGGGTACATGCACAAATAGAAGAAGTCGGCGATCGACGGGAATGCGGGCCCGGCGTCACCCGCGAGGAGCTCCAGCAGGTAGTAACAGATGTCGGCGATGAGGAACGACGCCAGACCGGCACCGAAGAAGAGCCACGGCGTGCGGTTCTGCGGCTTGTTCACACGAATGCCGAGCACGATGCATCCCACCGCCAAGAGGCCGGTGCCGTTGTACAGCACGAGCTTCGTCTCAGCGGTTTGAGGGATGACGAAGTAGACGAGGGTCAGGAATGACGCAGCACCCAACCACCATTTCCAGAGATTCCGCACGATGCAGTGAATCGGCCGATCTGCGTGAGAAGTTGAGCACTTCTTCACTCGATCCGTCCTGGCCAGGGGCACGAAGCACCGAGGTCACACCGGAGATGTCACCCGGGCTGACACTGGTTCAGTCCCGGATTCGCCCCGGGACTCACCTGGGCATCACCCGATGATCACCCGATGATCATCCTTTGATCACCCGATCCGGGCAGGTCCGGGACGGGTCCGGGCGAGGTCAGCGACCGACAGCGACGAGCGCGAGCGCCCCACCGGCCAGCACCAGTCCGATCAGCTGCACCTTGGTGAGCTTCTCGCGCAGCACCACGCTTGCCAGCACCACCGTCGTCGCCGGGTACAGCGACGTGATCGCCGCCACCCACGTGAGCTCGCCACGATCGAGCGCCGTCAGGTAGAAGGCGTTGGCGGCACAGTCGAGCACGCCAGCGACGAGGATGTAGAACCTCGACGAACGGTGAGGGGAGCTCCACGTGCGCCCTACCGACAGCAGCACCGCAAGCACCGCGATCGAGGCGATACGTGCTCCCACCAACGGAAACAGGCCAGCTTCCGAAGAGGTCCGCGACAACAGCACGAAGAACAGACCGAATCCGACGCCGGACACGAACGACAGCCTGGTGGTCTGTGCGCCGTGCTCACGCGCCGCCCACCGCTCCCGTGGGGCGAGCCGCAACGATGCCCGATTGACGGCGCCGCCGGCCGACACGAGCACAGCCGCCGGGATCGACACGGCGATGCCGAGGAGTGTGATCGTGCCGGGACGCTCACCGAGCGCGAGGCCGGCAACCAGCGGCACGAGCGCTCCCACCAGTGCCGTTGTGGCCGCTGCGGTGGACATCGGCCCGATCGCGAGGGCGCGGTAGAAACAGGTCAGCGCCACGGCCACGCACACCCCGCCAGCCGCTCCCCAGGCGAGATCCTCCACCAGCCACGCATCCGGCGGCAGCACCAGCAGGACCACGCCCAGGGTGACGAGGCTGACCAACTGGGCCACCACCGTGACGACGGCCGAATCGGTGCGTTTGCTCGCCATTGCGCCCGAGAAGTCGGACGCGCCGTAGGAGACGCTCGAAAGAGCAGCGAGGAGCACTGCGAACATGGGGGGGTCGTTCCTACCGGGCGGACCCGTCGCCCGCTGCGGCTACCGTCACGTCGGCCGACGCTAACAGGGGGCACGCAGCATTCATGACTCTCCCGAACAGGCCGGTTCCGGGATCTTCCGCTCAAGAGCGGCCCGAGCCGGCCGATGAACGTTCCGATGGATCGGCGCGAGGACGACCCCGACGCGGGCAAGCCGGCCTCGGGGAACCCCGCGGCGCCCGGCCAGCTACCCGACCAGGCGCCTGACCGGGCGCCCGGCCAGCTGCCGGCACCGAACGCCGCCGGTCTCGCGTTCGCCCGGGCGGCGAACACCGCCGCGCAGGCGACTGCACGCAGTGCGAGCACCGGCGAGGTGCCCGTCACGACCTCGGGCTCGGCCTCGGACTTGGCTCGACTTGGCCGGGCACGCTGTCACAGGCCCGGGAGCTGCGACCGGTTCGCAACCACCGGTGCGTGAGCCACTCACGCGTGTGCCGGTCGACCTCTCACTGCGCCAACTGGACCCGGCGATCGACTGGTGTCGTCACGAGGTTCGCCGCATCGTGGCCTGGCACCTCGTTGCCACTGTTGCCCTCACACTCGCCATTGTGGTGCCGGTGCTGTGGTGGCTGTTCGGCTCTGCCGGCTCCGCGATCGCGCTCGGGCTCGTCGCCGCGGCCGTCGTGGTTGCGGTGCGTGTCGGCATCGTGCTCATGGTCGGCCCACTCGGCGTCGCCTACGTGAAGGCCTACACGGCGGCACCACCCGAGTACCTGTTGGCACACGAACGCGCACCGGCGGCGCTGCCGCCCCCGACCGGGTCACCCGCACAGGTCGACATCGACCTGTGGGACCTCGACCCGAACGAGGTCCCCGACGACGACAGCGACGTCGGACTCGACGAACGCTTCCGCGAGGAGATCGGCGAACCGATGGCCGCCGTTCACGCCCCCGACGGCGCACCGCTCGACCCGAGCGATCACGCCGATCACAGCGAACACGCCGATCTCAGCGATCTCAGCGATCTCGGCGATCAGGGCGAGGGCGATCCCGCACCGGAGCGACGGGCCGCGATCGCCGACGTCTTGCGGGAGATGGGGTTCTCCCCCGCCGCCGTCGTGCGCGCAGACGGCCGCTCCGGTGGCCGCTCGGGTGGCCGCTCGGGTGGAGTGGTCGACCTGTTCACCGACGGCGACCGGATCGTCGCCGCGATCGATCGCGGTAGCTGCAGCGTGACCGTGCTCACCGAGCTCGCCGGGTTCCGAGTGCTCGTCACGAGCGCCCTCCTCGTGCCGCCCACGGACGAGCTCGTGGTCAACGTCGTCGACGACGCAGACCCCGCCGGCCTCGTGCTCTCGCACCAACGACTGGTGCAGCAGGCCTTCCGCGCCCGCACTCGCGTGAGCGAACCAGTCGGCCTGTTCAAACTTGCTCAGCAGCGCGAGCTCGAGGCGTACCGCGAGCTCGGCCCGTTCTGGGGGGCGATGCTCGACCTACGGTGTCGTCCTCGGGGTGCGCGTCTGGCGGCCGCCCCCGCGGCGGGCGATGTGTTGCTCTTCACGGGGAACCGACTCTTCCAGCAAACCGAATGACCACGCCGGGCTCATCCCGGCGACGACCACAATCCAGGAGGACTCACATGCGTTCACGCACACTCATCGCGACCGGCATCGCCGTCGCCGTCGTCGGCATCGCCGGCGTGGCGGGAGCCGGCGTCGGGATCACGATCACCGGAGGAGGCGAGGGTGACGGCCAGGCACAGCTGAGCTGCCCGGGTGGGATGTCCCGCCTGGCGCAGCCGTTCAGCGAGGGCGCGTCCGTCTTCCCAGGTGACCCGTTCCCGAGCATCGACCGTCGTCGCGGACATCCCGAACGACGGATTCCTCGTGGAGGAGATCACCACGGGCGTCCACACCGGCACGCATCTCGACGCTCCGGGCCACTTCATCGAAGGGCGGCCGCACGGTCGACCAGCTGCAGGCCCAGGAGTTCGTGTGGCCGGCCTATGTGATCGACGTGCGCGACCGAATGACAGGCGGTGAAACGGACGGCTTTCAGCTCACCGTTGGCGACATCCGCGCCGTCGAGCGCCGGCAGGGGCAGGATCCCCAGTGGTGCGATGGTGATCATCCACACTGGGTTCGACCTGCTCTACGGCACCGACGCCTACCTCGGCGACACGCCGGGCTTCTCTGCCAGGGCAGTGCGATGGATGATCGAAAACTCGTCGAATCGGCGGCGTCGGCTCGGATACGTTCGGTCCCGATGCCACGAGCGACGCGGACTTCGGAGCGACGTTCACGATCCTCGACAACGACCGGGTCGCGCTCCCCGGTCTCGCGAACCTCGACTCGCTCAACAACGTCGGCGACATCATCATCGCCCCAGCACTGCCCCTCCAGGACGGCTCGGGGTTCTTGGTCGAAGCACTCGCCTGCCACGGCCGCTGAGGCGACCGACCGAGCAGGCGCCCCATCGATGAGGTGACGCTGAGGTGGTGCCGCTGAGGTGGTGGCGATGAGGCGGTGGCGATGAGGTGGTGACATCGGCGCTTGGCGCGCCGGTGTCACACCGATCGACTACAACCGGGGGGTGCCCATCTCCTGCGTCTACTGCGGCGGCAGCCATGCCGATGCCCGAGGCGTGCGCGCATGTTGGGAGCGCTCCGAACGCGCCGAGGGCCCAGAGACCGTCGCCGGCGACCGACCAGCGGCACCCGAACCGAACCGAACCGCCGCCTCGTCTCGTGTGACGCAGGCCGCGGATCGCGTCCGGGAGCAGGCGCCCGCCGGGCGAGGGCACCCGGCGCTCGGCCGGCACGTCATCGTTCGGCCCGGCCAATCCGCCCCCGAGGCATGGCACCTCTGCGGACGCCTCGTCGTCACCGCCGACGACATCCGCCACCCCGAAACCACCATCGACCAGCTACGCGCGGCGGCGCTCGCCCGCACCGGACTGGTGATCGAGGTCGACGAGCAGTCCGCTGCCGATCTCGTGGCACCGCAGCGGACCGACCTCGCACCGCACGAGGTCGGTCCCCGGTTCGAACTGCACGTCGCCACGCTTCAGCACCTCCTCAGCAGCAATGCGGTCGATGCCACCTCCCCCAGCGCTCCGGCGCACTGGTGGGTGCTCGACCAGGCGGTCGAGCTGGGCGCGAGACCAGGCGATGGCGAAACGAGCGACGTGGTGCTGCCCGATGGCACCCCGGTCTGGCTCGACGGCGGACCGCTGAACTGGCGTGCCCCGATCGACGGGGTCGACGTGCTGCACCGCGTTGCGCTCGAGCACGGCTCGCTCACACCGTTCGGCCCGAACGACACCGAGGCCGACCTCGCGCCCGACCAGCTCGCCGCCGTGGTGCACGACGGCGGCGCGGCGCGCATCATCGCCCCGGCCGGGTCGGGCAAGACCCGCGTCCTCACCGAGCGCGCCCGACACCTGATCCGCCAGTGGCGTCTCCCGGCTTCAGCGATCAGCCTCGTCGCGTTCAACAAGCGGGCGCAGGAGGAGATGCGCGAGCGCACCACCGACCTGCGCGGGCTGCAGGTGCGCACGCTGAATGCGATCGCGTTGGCCATCGTGAACGGAACCCCGCCGTTCGCCCCGCGACCCAAGCGCGTCGAGACGATCGACGAGGGGGAGGTCCGCCGCATCATCGGGCGCCTCGTGAAGTTCCCGCGCAAGCGCAACTCCGACCCGGTGGCCACGTGGATCGAGGCACTGTCGCTGGCCAGGCTCGGACTGACGTCGCCCGAGCGCGTCGAGCAGATGTACGACGGCGACGTCGACGGCTTCGCCGAGGTGTTCCCGCGCTATCGCCGCGAGCTCGAGCGCGCCGGCCGCGTCGACTTCGACGAGCAGGTGCAACGGGCACTCGAGATCCTCCTCGACGACCCGTCGGCACGCACGGCCGCGCAGCGGGCGTGCCGAGTGATGCTCGTCGACGAGTTCCAGGATCTCACGCCCGCGCACCTGTTGCTCGTACGGCTGTTGGCCGGTCCCGATGCTGCGGTGTACGGCGTGGGCGACGACGACCAGACCATCTACGGGTACAACGGCGCCGATCCGGCCTGGCTGATCGATTTCGCCGAGCTGTTCCCCGGCGCCGGCGAGCACCCGTTGGAGGTCAACTACCGCTGCCCGGCCGACGTCGTCGCCGCGGCCGACATGCTGCTGCGCCACAACCGTGTGCGAGTGCCGAAGACCATCCGTGCCGCGGCCACGGCCACCGAGCACGGGTTGTCCATCGAGTCTGGCGAGGCCCCGGTCGACACCACGGTCGAGATCGTCAGCCGCGCGGTCGCGGACGGAATGGCGCCGTCGGACATCGCCGTGCTCACCCGCGTCAACTCGATGCTCGCGCCGGTACAGGTCGCACTCGGCGTAGCGGGCGTGCCGGTGATGGGTGGCGTCGGCCGTGAGTTCCTCGATCGCACGGCGGTGCGCGCCGCGCTTGCCTGGATCCGCCTCGCCACGGCCGACGAGCGCTTCGAACCCGAAGACGTGGCCGAGGCGCTCCGCCGACCGACGCGGTCGTTGCACCCCAACGTCGCGACATGGGTCGGCGAGCAGAGCTCGCTCGACGGTCTGCGCCGGCTGGCCGGGCGCGTGAACGGCGAACGAGATGCGATGCGGATCGAGGAGTTCGCCGCCGACATCGAACGGCTCCGCCGTCTCGCCGCCAACCGTGGGACCACGGGCTCGATCCTCGGCGCACTGCGCGACTCGATGGGCCTCGCGTCGAGCATCGCCACGCTCGACGCGCACCGTCGTGGCATGAACCGTGCCGCACAGAACGACGACCTCACGGCGATCGCCCAGCTCGCCGAGCTGCAGCCCGATCCACGGGCGTTCGAGCGCTGGTTGAGGGACGGCGTGAGCAAGCCGTGGTCAGCCGGCGGCGTCACCCTCGCGACCGTGCACCGCGTGAAGGGCCA
Organism: uncultured Acidimicrobiaceae bacterium; assembly: GCA_963791635.1. GTDB lineage: Bacteria > Actinomycetota > Acidimicrobiia > Acidimicrobiales > Ilumatobacteraceae > VFMC01. The sequence goes on along the minus strand of CAWBTC010000005.1, from coordinate 327,340 downwards.
GGAGTGGCCACTCGTGGTCGTCCACCAGGCCGACGCCGACCAGTTCCCGCATCGCTTGTCCGATGACGTCTCCGAGGAGCGGCGCGTGTTCCACGTCGCGATCACCCGTGCGAGCAAGCGCCTGCACGTGGTGCCCGATACCTCGCCGTCACCGTTCATCGCCAACATGTCCGAACTGCCGGCACCCAAGCGCGTCGGGCCGGCCACTCCCCCGGCCGCTCCCGCTGCAGCGGGACCCAGCCGTGAGCGCCGCCCAGGACATACGCTGGCCGGCGACGATGCGTCGATGTTCGCCGCGCTGAAGGAACTGCGGCTGCACCTCGCCGCCGGCAAGCCCGCGTACACCGTCTTCTCCGATGCGACGCTCGAACAGATCGTGCTCGCCCGACCCACCTCACGCGCCCAGCTCGGCCTGCTGAAGGGCATCGGGCCGGCCAAACTCGCCGCCTACGGCGACGCGTTCTTGAACGTCATCGCCACGGTGGCATCGCTCGACCGCGTCAGACGACTGAACCAGCCACGGTGGGCGTGGCCGATGTGGCCGATGTGGCCGACGACGAGCCGACGAGCTGACGAACCGACAACCGAGTGCTGGTCAGTCGCCGCGGAGGCCAACCAACCAGCGGCGGACGTTCTCGCCGAGGGCGTCCACGTCGTACCCGCCCTCCTGCAACACCACCGTCGGCAGACCCAACTCGGCGACGAGTGCGCCACAGCGCTCGAACCCGTCGGTCGTGACGGCGAGGTCGCTGATCGGGTCGGTGAGGAACGTGTCGAGGCCGAGCGACACGATGAGCGTCGACGGCGCGAACGCGCTGATCGCGTCGCACGCTGTCGCGAGCCCGGCGAGGTAGGTGTCGTCGTCGGCGCGCAACGGCATCGGCAGATTCAGGTTGAGCCCGAGTCCCCTGCCCGTCCCGGTCTCGTCGGCGTAGCCGATCGAGTACGGGTAGGCGCGGGCAGGATCGCCATGGAGCGACACGTATTGGACGTCATCGCGATCGTAGAAGATCTCCTGCGTGCCATTGCCGTGGTGGTAGTCGACGTCGAGGATGGTCACCTTCGTCCCCGTGGTCGCAGCCACATGATGTGCAGCGACAGCCGCGTTGTTGAAGAAGCAGTACCCGCCGTATCGCGACGAGGTGGCGTGATGACCAGGAGGGCGGCACAAGCCGTAGGCGTGGCGTTCTCCGTCGAGCACGAGCTTCGTCGTGGTGAGCGCCGTGTCGACTGCACCTCGGGCCGCTTCGTAGGTGCCCTCGGTGAGCGGTGTGGTGGTCTCGAAGCACCAGTAGCCCATCCGCCCGTTGATCGACTCGGGCTCACGGCCCGGGCTCATCTTGTTGCGCAGGTCGGAGCTGAAGAAGACGTCGGGTGTGACCTCGCGATGCTGTCCGTTCGCGACTTGGTACTCGGCCCACGCTGAGGTGAGGAACCGCACGAGACCCGGTTCGTGGACTGCCTCGATCGGGTTCGTGCCCCATCCGTCGGGCTCACGAAACGGGAACGAGCCGTCGGACTGCAAGGTGTGGCGGATCGTCTCCGCTCGCCCGATGTGCTCGAACGGGCTGTGGGCCGTGGACGTCTCGAACTCGACGTGGGGATCGTGGCGCAGATGGGCGGGGGTGTAGACGACGTGCACGACTGCATCGTGCCAGATCGCCGCAGCGCGATTTCGGAACGGCTTCATCGGGTCGAACGGTTCACGGCCGGTTCACCGTTGCTACGGTCGCCGACGTGTCCGAGTACCCCCAGGCCCGCCCCGCCGTCGACCGTCTCCCTGCATACCGACCCGGCAAGGGCGCCGCGCAGGCCGAGGCCGAGCACGGCATCACGAACGCGATCAAGCTCGCGTCGAACGAGAACCCCGACCCGCCGCTGGACGCAATCCTCCACGCGGTCAGCGCTGCAGCTGCAGGCGCCAATCGCTACGCCGATCACCGGGCGACGTCGCTGCGCGAGCGCATCGGCGGTTGGCTCGGCGTCGACGCAGCACAGGTGACAGTTGGTGCCGGTTCGGTCGGCCTGCTGCAGCAGCTGTTCCTCACCTTCGTCGATGCCGGCGACGAGGTGGTGTACCCATGGCGGTCGTTCGAGGTGTACCCGGTGTACACGAAGTTGATGGGCGGCGCCGAAGTCACCACCCCGCTCACCGCCCACCACGCGTTCGACCTCGATGCACTCGCCGCGGCGATCTCTCCGTCCACCCGGATGGTGCTGCTCGCGACGCCGAACAACCCCACCGGCACAGCGGTGCGCACGAGCGAGCTGCGGACCCTGCTCGCCGGCATCGCACCGAGCACCGTGGTGGTGATCGACGAGGCCTACCGCGAGTTTCTCGACCCGAGCTTCGGCGATCCCGTCCAGGAGCTGGTACCCGACTTCGCGAACGTCGTCGTCACTCGCACGTTCTCCAAGGCCCACGGGCTCGCCGGCATCCGTGTCGGCTACGCGATCGGGCACCCGGATGTGATCGCGTCGATCGACAAGACCCTGTTCCCGTTCGCCGTCAACGGCCTGGCGCAAGCGGCCGCGATCGCAGCCATCGACTCGATGGACCTGATCCAGGCCCGCGTCGACCGCATCCTCGCCGAGCGCGCTCGCGTGATCGCGTCGCTCGCCGCCGACGGCTGGTCGATGCCGGATGCACAGGCCAACTTCGTGTACCTCCCCCTCGGTGAACGCACAGATGCGGTCTGCCTCGGTCTGGAACGGCGCGGCGTCGTCACGCGCGCGTTCAGCAACGAGGGCATCCGCGTGACAATCGGCAGCGACGACCAGAACACCCGTTTCCTCGCCACGCTCGCCGAGGTCGCCACACCGTCCTGACACCCGCCACCAACCCGTTCTGGTCGCGCATCGCCTCGTCGACCGCGTCGATTCGCGACCAGAACGAGTTGGGTGATCGGGTCAGACGAGTTCGAGGGTCTCGCCGAGGTAGAGCTCGCGGCACTTGGCCCGCTGGAGCTTGCCGCTGCTGGTCTTGGGCAACGTGCCCGGCTTCACCAGCATCACGTCGCGCGGCGGGAGGCCGCACACGTCGAGGGTGCGGTGATGGATCGAGTGGCGCACGTCGTCGAGTGCGCCCGCCTGGTCGCTCGCGCGCACCTCGGCCACCACGACGACGGTTTCCTTGCCCTTGTAGCCGTCGACGCCGAACGCGATCACATTGCCCGCTCGCACACCCTCGAGGGTTCCGCAGGCGCGCTCGATGTCTTCGGGAAACACATTTCGACCACCGACGATGATCACGTCCTTGATGCGGCCGCACAACACGAGCTGGCCGTCGATCACGTAGGCGAGGTCACCGGTGCACAACCAGCCGTCACGAAACAACGCCGCCGTGGCGTCAGGCCGTTTGTAGTAGCCGGGCGTCACCGAGGTGCCGCGCAACAGCAGTTCACCCACGTGACGCTCGGGCAGCTCCGCGTAGGTCGCGGGATCGACGACCTTCAGCTCCAAGCCCGGCACCGCGGTGCCGAGCAGCGGGAGCCGGCGGACATCGAGTTCTTCTTCGGCGTCATCGATGAGCAGCGGCTTCGCGATGCGATCACGCTCGAGCACGACACGGTCGACCGAATCGGTCTGCAGACCGACGTGACGCCTGGGGAACGAGCCGCCGATCGCCACCTCGGCCATGCCGAACGCGGGAAAGACACTGCCTGCCCGGAACCCGAACGGCTCGGCGGCGCCGACGAACGCCTCGACCGCTGCGGGGTCGACGGGTTCGGCGCCGCTGAGCGCGAGCGTGAGCCTCGACAGGTCGAGGTCCTTCGCTCGCTTGAGCGCCCTCGTTGCGAGCACCCACGAGAAGTTCGGGCCGGCAGTGGCCGTGCCACCCCAATCGCTGATCCATTGCATCCAGTTGCCGGGATGCGCGAGGAAGTCCTGCGGTGCCGCCTGAACGAGCTGCACGCCACGCGTCATCGGCAACGACAGGAATCCCACGAGCCCCATGTCGTGATAGAGCGGCAGCCAGCTCACCATCACTTCGTCGAGGCTCAGCTCTGCGGCTTCGCAGCACGCATCGAGGTTCGCTGTCAGTACTCGGTCGGGGATCATCACGCCCTTCGGTTCGCTCGTGGAACCGCTCGTGTACTGCAGGATCACCAGGCGTTCCGGGTCGTCGGTGGCGAGTTCGAGCCGTTCGCCGCTCAGCTGACCGGCCACGCCCGGCAGCACCTGCCGCATCGGCTCGATCGGCGGGTCACCGGGGGCAGCCGCATAGAAGTCGGCCAACACGTCGTCGATCAGCACCAGCTTGGCGTCGCCGTGGCGGATCCGCGACCGCGTGCTCTCGATGAACACGTCGAGCGAACCCATCCGCATCGGCAGCGGCAGCACCATCGAGGCACAGCCGGCGAGCCAACAGCCCTGGATGATCGTGATCAGCGACCGGCTGGTCGGGCCGAGGATCGCGACGTGGTCACCCGGCACCAGGCCACGGGCCTGCAGCGCGGCGCCCACCACTCGGGCGTCGTCGTGGATCTCGGCCCACGACACGAACCCGTCGCCGTCGGCCGGAGCCACCGAGTGGCCGACGAACCGCACGCCCGTCGGCCGGTCGGCGGCCTCGACGAGTCGCTCGACGATCGAGAGCGAGGGCGAGCTGGACGTGGAGGGCGAGCTGGACGTGGATGAGGAGACCGCATGGTCGGTGCCCGAAGACATGGATCGAAACCGTAGTGGCGCTCAGGTCCGACCCGGCGCACCGGGGTCAGCGGTCGCCCGACGGAATGACGACGGGCCCATTCGCCCCGAGTCCGTAGAATCACAGCCTCTATGAGCACTGCCAGCGACACCCCCTCCAGCGAGCCGCAACATGCCTTCCGGTACTCCGGCACGCTCGCGCAGGAGATCGAGCTGCGCTGGCAGGAGTACTGGGATGCGAACGAGACGTTCAACACGCCCAACCCTGCCGGATCGCTGGGTGATCCGACCGTCGCCGGCAAACCGAAGCTGTTCGTGTTGGACATGTTCCCGTACCCGAGCGGCACGGGTCTGCACATGGGTCACCCGTTGGGCTTCACCGCCACCGACATCTACTCCCGGTACCAGCGGATGAACGGCAAGAACGTGCTGTACACGATGGGCTTCGATGCGTTCGGCCTGCCCGCGGAGCAATACGCCGTGCAAACCGGCCAGCACCCTGCGATCACCACCGACGCCAACATCGCCAACATCCGGGTCCAGCTACGTCGCCTCGGCTTGAGCCATGACCCGCGGCGCAGCGTCTCGACCACTGATCCGGGCTACTACCGGTGGACGCAGTGGGTCTTCAGCCAGATCTTCAACTCGTGGTACGACTCGGCGCGACAGACCGCCCGACCGATCAGCGAGCTGGTCGAGGAGTTCGCGTCGGGGACTCGGCCCACGCCCGACGGTCGCCCGTGGGGCGCGATGAGCGGACCCGAACGAAACGACGTGCTGGACGGCCACCGCCTCGCCTACATCAGCGAAGCGCCCGTGAACTGGTGCCCGGGACTCGGAACCGTGGTCGCCAACGAGGAGGTCACGGCCGACGGTCGCAGCGACCGTGGCAACTTCCCCGTGTTCAAGCGCAACATGCGCCAATGGATGATGCGCATCACCGCGTACGCCGACCGACTGGTCGACGACCTGGATGCGCTCGACTGGACCGATTCGATCAAGGCGATGCAGCGCAACTGGATCGGACGCAGCGACGGTGCGCAGGTCGACTTCGAGGTGACGACCCCGACGGGAACGGACGCCGTCATCCACGTGTTCACCACGCGACCGGACACCCTGTTCGGCGCATCGTTCATGGTGCTGGCGCCGGAACACCCCCTGGTCGACGCGCTCACCACCCTCGAGCGCGCCTCAGAGGTCGCCGAGTACCGTCGCGTGGCCGGGATCAAGAGCGACGTCGCCCGCCAAGTGGACGACAAGACCAAGACCGGTGTGTTCACCGGCTCGTTCGCCATCAATCCGATCACCGGCGAGCAGGTGCCGGTGTGGATCGCCGACTACGTGTTGATGGGGTACGGCACCGGGGCGATCATGGCCGTGCCGTGCGGAGACGAACGCGACTTCGAGTTCGCCGCGCCAGTTCGGCCTACCGATCCCTGCGATCCAACAGCCGCCCGCGACGTGGTTCGAGCAGCAGCAGATCGAACCCCAGGACGGCGCAGCGCTCGACACCGCCGCCTGGCCGCGGGCGTTCGTCGGCGATGCGCCGTACGTGAACAGCTCCAATTCGACCCTCGACCTGAACGGGTTGTCGAACATCTCCGAAGCCAAGCGCCGCACCAACGAGTGGTTGACGGCGAACGGCTGCGGTCAGGCCACCATCAGCTACAAGCTGCGCGACTGGCTGTTCAGCAGGCAGCGCTACTGGGGCGAGCCGTTCCCCATCGTCTACGACGAGCACGACAACGCCCACACCTTGCCCGACGAGCTGTTGCCCTTGGTGCTCCCGCCGACCGACGACTTCAGCCCGCGCACCTTCGACCCCGACGATGCGATGAGCAACCCCGAGAGCCCGCTCGACCGCCTCGACTGGTGGACCACCGTCGAGCTCGATCTCGGCGACGGGCCGAAGCAGTACCGGCGCGACACGAACGTGATGCCGCAGTGGGCCGGCAGCTGCTGGTACGAGCTGCGCTACTGCGACCCGACGAACGAGAACGCCTTCATCGACCCCGCCGTCGAGCAGTACTGGATGGGCCCCCAGCCTGATGGCCGGACCGGAGGCGTCGACCTGTACGTCGGTGGCGTCGAACACGCGGTGCTGCACCTGCTGTACGCCCGCTTCTGGCACAAGGTGCTGTTCGACTTGGGCCACGTGAGTTCCCCCGAGCCGTACCATCGCCTCTACAACCAGGGGTACATCCTCGCCGCCGCGTTCCAGGACGACCGGGGAATGTACGTCGAGACCACCGAGGTCATCGAGCGAGGTGGCGAGTACCTCTACGAGGGCCGACCCGTGCACCGGGAGTACGGCAAGATGGGCAAGAGCCTGAAGAACGCCGTCGCGCCCGACGACGTGTGCGCGGAGTTCGGCGCGGACACCCTGCGGCTGTACCTGATGAGCATGGGGCCGCTCGACGCATCGCGCCCCTGGGAGTCGAAAGATGTCATCGGGATGCACCGCTTCCTGCAACGCGTGTGGCGCAACCTGGTCGACGAGGACACGGGCACCTTGCGCCGCGACCTTCCGCCGCTCGACACCGACACCGACACCGACACCGACACCGACACCGACACCACACCGACACCGAGCGGATGCTGCACCGCACGATCGACGGCGTGCGCTTCGACCTCGAGGGGCTGCGCTTCAACACCGCGATCGCCAAGCTGATCGAGCTGAACAATCACCTGACCAAGCTGGGTGGGTGCCCGCGGGCGATGGCAGATCGATTCGTGTTGATGCTCGCGCCGATGGCTCCGCACATCGCCGAGGAGCTGTGGCGTTGCCTGGGCAACACCGACACGACTACCTACGAGCCCTTCCCGCAAGCGAACCCCTCGTTTCTGATCGACGACACCGTCGAGTTGCCGGTGCAGGTGAACGGCAAGGTGCGGTCTCGCATCACCGTTGCCGCCGATGCCGACGCCGCGTCGATCGAGGCCTTCGCCCTGGCCGATGCGAAGGTGCAGGCCAGCCTCGCGGGCGCCACGCCGAAGAAGGTGGTGGTCGTGCCGGGACGCACCATCAACATCGTCGTTTGACCCACCCCCCTTCGCGATGAGAGATGAGCGTCCCTGGCGACCGGATCACTCATCGCTCGATGCCGATCGGGCGCTGCTCGACCGGCACCTACGATCAGGTCCATGCGCCTTGCCGACTTCCCACGCACACCGCTGCTGTTCGGACCGTCCCCCATCCATCCACTGCCACGCCTCAGCGAAGCGCTCGGTGGCGAGGTGGAGATCTGGGCCAAGCGTGAGGACTGCAACTCGGGCATCGCCTACGGCGGCAACAAGGTCCGCAAGCTCGAGTACCTGGTGGCCGATGCGCTCGCACAGGGCTGCGACACCCTGGTATCGATCGGCGGCATCCAGTCGAACCACACGCGCGCCGTCACCGGCGTCGCCCGTCACCTCGGCTTGAACGTCGTGACGGTGCAGGAGCACTGGGTCGACTGGCCCGACATGGTCTACGAGAAGGTTGGAAACCTCCAGCTCACACGCATCATGGGCGGTGACATCCGCATCGACCAGGCTGGCTTCGACATCGGCCTCCGCGACAGCTGGAGACAGGCGCTCGACTCGGTGATGGCCGCCGGCGGCACGCCCTACCCGATCCCGGCCGGCGCCTCCGATCACCCGCTGGGCGGGCTCGGGTTCGCCAACTGGGCCGTCGAAGTGGCATCGCAGGAAGCCGAGCGAGACATCTCTTTCGACACGATCATCGTGTGCACCGTCACCGGATCGAGCCACGGCGGCATGATCGCCGGGTTCGCGTTGGAGGACCCCGACAACCGCGACGGCCAGGGACCGCGCCGCCGGGTGATCGGCATCGACGCCTCTGCGACGCTCGACAAGACCGTCGAGCAGCTCACGCGCATCGCCCGCAACACGGCCGCGACGATCGACCTCGGCCGCGAGCTCCGCGACGACGAGATCACCGTGGTCGCGGGCTACGAGGGGCCCGCATACGGCATCCCCGACCAGGTCACAGTGGATGCCATCCACCTGGCCGCACGCACCGAAGGGATGCTCACCGACCCCGTCTACGAGGGCAAGTCGATGGCCGGGATGATCGGGATGATCCGCTCGGGTGAGATCCCGCCGGGATCGAAGGTCCTGTACTGCCACCTCGGCGGCCAACCGGCCCTGTCGGCCTACGCGGGTTACCCCGGCCTCGGCTCCTGACACGCCCTCCACCCGCTCCTTCCGCTCCTTCCGCTCCTTCCGCTCCTTCCGCTTCCACCCGCTCCACCCACGCACACGTCGACCCCGCGATGAGAGATGCGGTCGCCACCGCCACTCACCTCTCATCGCGGGTTCGGTAGCGTGGGGACATGAACGTCGAGGTGGTCGATTTCCAGACGCCTGACGCACCGGAAGCCTTCACCCGGTCGTTGCGTCACACAGGGTTTGCGGTGATCGTGAACCATCCCCTCCCACAGCCGCTCGTGCAGGAGATCTACGACGAGTGGTTGGCGTTCTTCGAGACCGACGCCAAGCACGCGTACCGCTTCAGCGACGGAGATCAGGACGGGTACTTCGGTCCCGACGTGTCGGAGACCGCCAAGGGCAACTCGGTCAAGGACATCAAGGAGTTCTTCCACGTCTACCCGTGGGGTCAGTACCCCGCCGAGGTGAGCGACGCCGCCCTGCGGTACGCCGAGATCGCCAAGGGCATCGCCGAGACGCTGCTCGGCTGGGTGCAGGCGAACACACCGGACCACGTACGGGATTCCTTCTCGATGCCGTTGCCGCGGATGATGGACGGCAGCACGCGCAGCCTTCTGCGCGTGCTGCGCTACCCGCCGTTGCGGGGCGACGAGCCGGCGAACGCCGTTCGCGCCGCAGCGCACGAGGACATCAACCTGCTCACCGTGCTCCCCGCAGCCAACGAGCCCGGCCTGCAGGTGCGCGACGTGCATGGGAACTGGCACGACGTTCCCTGCGATTTCGGCAGCATCGCGATCAACGCCGGCGACATGCTGCAGTTGGCCAGTGGCGGCTACTACCCGTCCACCACACACCGGGTGATGAACCCGACGGGCGCGAGCGCGAGGCGTTCGCGGCTCAGTCTGCCGCTGTTCTTGCATCCTGCCGACGAGGTCGTGCTGGCCGAGGGTCGCACCGCGTTTTCCTACCTGCAGGAACGCATCGCCGAACTGCGCAGCCAGGACCTCAAGCCACAGACGGCGGCCGCCTCATCTCAGGAACCTCAGGAACCTCAGGAACCTCAGAAACCTCGGGACTGACCAGGTGTTCTTCCGACGCGCGAAGCAGGAGCGGGCCGCACTCGAGCAACCGTTCCCCCAGGCCTGGCGCGACCGACTCGCCTACCGCTGGCCGATGTACACCGCCCTCGACGCCGAGGAGCGCACCGAGTTGGAGGACCTGGTCAAGGTGTTCCTCACCAGGGTGCGGTTCGAGGCCGCCCAAGGATTCGCTGTCACCGACGAGATGCGGGTGTTGATCGCAGCACAAGCGTGCCTGCTCGTGCTCGGGATGGATCTCGACCTCTTCCGGCAGGTCACTTCGGTGATCGTCCATCCCCGGACCGTGGTGCTGAAGGGCACGCACCACGTCGGCAAGCATCTCGCCAGCGACGCCGACCAGGCACTCGCCGGACAGGCGCACCACCGCGGCCCCGTGGTGCTGTCGTGGAGCACCGTGGCGTTCGAGGCCCGGCATCACGAGCGGGGCCAGAACGTGGTGATGCACGAGTTCGCTCATCAGCTCGACATGGTCGACGGGATGATCGACGGCACCCCTCCGATCGCCGATGCGGCGTTGCGGACGAGATGGGTGGCGATCTGCACGGCGGAGTATCGCAAGCTGCGCCGGGGCGACGAGGGGGTTCTACGCCCCTACGCCGCAACCGACACCGGGGAGTTCTTCGCCGTGGCGACCGAGACGTTCTTCACCCAGCCAATTCAGCTCGCGGCCGGTGCGCCCGAGCTCTACGACGTGATGCGCGACGTGTTCGGCCAGGATCCCGCGGCGCGTGCCGGCGCGCTCGGGCGACCCGGATCTCCGCGCTGACGACGCCCGCCGTCGATCGCCCCTTTCGGCTGGGTTGTTCGCACGCTCACAACCCGCCGTCGATCGCCCCTTTCGGCTGGGTTGTTCGCACGCTCACAACCCGCCGTTGATGCCGACCCACTCCGCGTTCACGTAGCTCGCTCGATCGCTCAACAGGAAGCCGACGAGCTCGGCGACCTCGAAACCAGTGCCTTCCCGCCCGAGTGGCAGCTTCCCGGCCGTGCGGCTCGGGCGGTGACGGGTCGCCTCGCGACCGATCGAGGTGTCGATCAGACCGGGCGCCACCACGTTCACCCGGATGCGCCGTCGCTGACCTTCGAACGCCGCATGGCGCATCAGCCCGCCGAGTGCGGCTTTCGAGGAGTCGTAGCTCGGGATCCGACTGCCTGATCGTGTGCCCGCCACCGACGCGATCATCACGATCGAGCTGTCCTCGTCGAGGTGCGCCATGGCGAACTTGCACGCCAGGAAGTGTGAGCGCACGTTGACGGCGAAGGCGCGATCCCACTGCTCCGACGAGGTGCCGGACAGCCAGGCAGGTCCACCGATGCCGACGTTCACGACGACGCCGTCGAGACCGCCCATCGCTACGGCGGCATCGGCGAACACCGCGGCCATCGAGCCCTCGTCGCCGGCATCGGCGGCAAAGGTGATCGCGTCGAGCCCCTCGGCGCGAACGAGCACGGCGGTGCCCTCCGCTCGTTCGGCCACCAGGTCGGTGATCGCCACCTGGGCACCGTTGCGTGCACAGAGCACACAGATCGCGCGACCGTTGCCGATCGGTGCGTCGTCGGGAAAGCCGCGGTCGTCCTGTCCCCCTCCGATCACCAGGATGCGACGACCCACGAGTTCGTTCGTTGCCGGTGCAGTGCCGTCTCGAGCACGGCTGCCGATGCGGTCGAGCTCGCTCCCCATCGGCGCAGTCTCGCGCCGACGACGCACGGCCATTGACGGCTCGGTTCAGCGGGCGACGGCGGCGCCCGACAGCCTGCGACGGCGCACGACGACGGCCCGCTCCGACGCCGGTTCTGTGTGCAACCCGCGCTTGACGAGCACACGATGCTCGATCCGGCCGAACACGATGCTGTCGACGAGGACGCCGATCATCAGCACGACGATCATCGCTGCGATGAGCCCTTCGGTGTCGGAGAACTCGCGGGCGAACTGCAGGCGAGCGCCGAGCGAGGTGCTGCCGGGGATGACCACGAGCAGTTCGCCGGCCATCAGGCTGCGCCAGCTGAACGCCCATCCCTGCTTCAGGCCGGTCAGGACCGCAGGCATCGCTGCGGGGATCACGAACTCGCGGGTGAGACCGAGGCCGCGCGCACCCAGCGTGTGGCCCACGCGACGCAGGATCGGAGGCACGCTGTCGACCCCGGCGATGATGCCGTTCGCGATCGATGGCGCTGCGCCGAGCACCACCACGAACAAGATGGCCTGCTCGCTGACCTTGAACAGCAGGATCGCGAGTGGGAACCAGGCGATCGACGGCATCGTCTGGAGACCGGTGATCATCGAACCCACCGCCAGTCGCAGCACCCTCACGTGGGTGACGGCCAGACCGATCGCGCCGCCGATCAGCAACGAGACGCCGAAGCCGACAAGCGCGCGACGCATCGTCGTGCCGACCGCTCGCCACAGGTCGGCGCCGAACAGATCGTCCCACAGCACCGAACCGACATCGGTGGGCGAAGGCAGCACGTAACGGGGCTTCCACTCCCGCAACACGACGAACTGCCAGATCGCGAGCACGAGGCCGACGGCGAACAGCTTCGGCCACAGCGATGACCAGATCCGCAGCCCGAGCGGGGGTCGGGTGAACCCGTGCAGTTCGAGGCGGTCGAGACCAGCGAGCTCCTCGTCGAGCTCTTCGTGGGTCGCGTAGGTCGCGTGAGACCTGCCGGCCAGATCAGCCGGCATGGCGGCGCACCTCCTCGCGCAGACGTGCCGTGACCTCGGCTGCGATCGACGAGACATCGGGCGACTCGATCCGGCGCGGCCGTTCCACTGGCACACCGAACTCGGCACTCACGCGTCCCGGGCGGCTGGACAGCAACACGATGCGGTCACCGAGGCGGGCCGCCTCGCGAACGTTGTGGGTGACGAAGATCGTCGTCAGATGTTGCTCCGCTGCCACCCGCTCCACCTCGTCGTGGAGCACGTCGCGGGTGATCGCGTCGAGCGCTCCGAAGGGTTCATCCATCAGCAGCACGTCGGCGCCCTGGCCGAGCGCACGCGCGAGCGCAACTCGCTGACGCATGCCGCCGGACAACTCGTGCGGTCGCTTGTCGGCGAAGTCCTGGAGGCGAACGAGCGACAACAGTTCGAGCGCCTGCATCCGACGCTCGGAGCGCGGCACCCTGCGCAGCTTCAGCGCGAGCTCCACGTTCTGTGCCGCCGTCCGCCACGGAAGCAGCGCAGCCTCCTGGAACATCAGCGCGACCCGACCGTTCGCCTCGACGGTGCCTGCCGTCGGCGCGTCGAGTCCGGCGACGAGGTTCAGCAGCGTCGACTTGCCGCAGCCCGAGGCGCCGACGATGCACAGGAACTCACCACGCTCGACATCGAGCGAGACCCGATCGAGGGCGATCACCGCCGCTGGACCGGCGCCGAAGCGCTTCGACACGTCGGCGATCCGCACCGCAGGCCCGGCACCGCTGCAACGATGATCCGTCGGGACCTGCACCCCCTGTCGTTCTGGGTCCAGGATGGTCACAGGCCCTCCACTTCATCGTCGCCGCGCTCGGCGAGCAGATCGTTCAACAGCGCGAGGTCGTAGATGCCGGCGAGCTCCACCGGGTCGAGCAGGTCAACCTCGATCGCAGCCGCGGCGGAGCCCAGGAGCGAGGCAGCGACCGGGTCGGGCGAGAAGGTGAGGTTGGCGAAGCTGTGCTCGATCACCACCGGGTCGGTGGCTCGCCCGGTGATCGCGTCGATCTGGATGATCACGTCCGCTCGTGCCGCGGCAGGGTCGGTGGCGATCGCATCGAGCGAGGCGAGCAGTCCTGACAGGAACGCCCTGACGATGTCCGGGTGCTCCTCGAGGTACTTCGTGCGCACGATCACGTGGGTGGTGGTGTACTCACCGTTCGTACCCGGCCACAGATCGCGCTCGTCGACGAGCACCGTGCCGCCCCCCTCTTCGACGAGGCGAGTGGCCCAGGGCTCGGGCACCCATGCGCCGTCGATGACGCCACTCTCGAACGCCTCGAGCGTGGACGCGTTGGACTGAGGAACGATCGAGACGTCGCCTCCGCCGTCATGGGTGGTCTCCATGCCCTGCTGGCGGAGCCAGGAGCGCAGCGCGACGTCCTGGGTGTTGCCGAGCGACGGGGTGGCGAGCGTGCGGCCCTCGAGCTGGTCGATCGAGGTGATCTCAGGCTTCACCACGAGGTACGCGCCACCCGATGTGCAGCCGCCGATGATCCGAAGCGCCGTGCCATCGCTCTGCGCAAAGGCGTTGATCGCCGGGCTGGGGCCGATGAACGTGATGTCGACGGCCTCGGCGAACAGCGCCTCGATCGCCTGAGCTCCGGCGTTGAACGTGAACGTGTTGAGCTCGACACCGTCGCCGAGCGCCTCGGCGAACAGGCCCTCCTCCACGCCCACCAGCGCAGGCGCGTGTGTGACCGTCGGGAAGAAGCCGAGGTTGAGCGCGACGCGCCCCTCCACCGGCTCGTTGCTTCCACACGCCGCAACGGACAACGCCGCAACGAACAAGCCGCAACGAACAACGCCGCAACGGACAACGCCGCAACGATGGCCCGTGCCGGCGAACGTCGATGGACGCGGGACATGTGAGCAGCCAAGGATCCCCTTCCGGGTAATGTTGACTGCATAGGTCATGTTTAGCGGCCAGCAGGAATTGGCGTCAAGGTAATTCCGACTGATTTGATCAACAATCGTCCACCGACTCACGACGGTCACTCGGCGAGCCGGTCGCGGCCGAGGCCACGGTCGCCGCGAACTCGTGCGGGACGGCGGGTTACGGCGGGTTACGGCGGGTTACGGGAGGTAGCTGTTGACGTCGACGACGAGGTGTGTGCCGGCCATCGTGTAGATGCACACGCTGCCGTCGGGCGCCACGTCCGCGACCACCATGTTCGACACGGTCTGGCGGGCGGCGAAGTTCACGTGAGCGGCGTTCGGACGACCCGCACTGCACGGGAACACGGTCACGAACCCGGCACGAGCAGGCTCGGTGACGGTGACGGTGAGGACGACCGCACCCACCCCGCGGGGGATGCCGCCGCGCCCCGCCACCGGCAGCGACGTCACGGTGTCTGCCGAGCGCACCCCGATCGCGAACTGGAGCCCGTCGACAGTGGACAGACCCGGACCCGTGCGGCTGTCGAGCACGCGAGTCGGCGCCGCCGTCGATACCGGCGCGGCGAGCGGCAGGTGCCCGCCGAGGTCGACGACCATGTCCACCGTCGCCATCGTGTAGATGCACACCCGACCGGATGCATCGACACCGGAGACGACTGCGTTCGTGGTCGTGGCGCCGGCGGCGTAGTTGAGCGTCGCCGATGTGGGAATCGCGCCGCCGCACGGGAACACGGTGACGAAGCCAGGTGCCCGAGCGTCGGTGGCGGTGATGCTCAGCACCACGGCATTCACCCGACTGGGCACACCCGAACGGCCGGTGATCTGCAGCTCGGTCACCGAGCCGCCCTCACGCGGGCCGATGCCGTTGTCGCGGCCATCGACGGTGGACAGCCCCTCGCCCACTCGCGTCTCGAGCAATCGAGCAGGGACGTCTGCCTCGAACGCCGCACCGAGGGGGACGTAACCGTTCACGTCGACCACGAGGTCGGTTTCGGACATCGTGAACACGCACACGCGACCGTCGGCACCGGGCTCCACGATCACCGCGGTCGACACGGTCGCACCACGGGCATGAGTGAGTTGGGCAGCGTTCGGTTGCGGCTGGCCACACGGATACACCGTGACGAATCCTGCTCGCACCGGATCGATCGCGGTGATGTTCAGCGACACCGCTGCGACCGCACCGGGGATGCCCGCTCTGTTGGTGATCTGCACCCCGCTGAGGGATCCCTCACCACGGCGACCGACACCGGCCTGCTGGCCGTCGATCGTTGTGAGGCCTGGTCCGACGCGTGTCTCGAGCAGCCGGGCCGGATCGACGCCGAGGAAGCTCGAGCGACCCGAACCCTCCTGAACAGCCGGCGCCCACGTGGTGGGCGCGCCGGCGCCGTCGACGAGCGACGTGATGCCGAAGCCGGTGGAGCCGTACACCCGCTGGCCGCCGAAGACGAGGAACTGATCACACCCCGCCGCGCGCAACACGGTCATGTCGGTGCGGATCTTGTCGGGCGAGGGTGTGAAGCCGAGGTGATCGAACGCGTTCACGCCACACATCAGCGTGGTCACGGCAGCGTCGTGGGCTCGGGCGACCGACGCCGCGAGGTCGCCGTCGTACCGGGTGAACGACAGCAGCCGCTCGCTGCCGGGGAGGTCGTCCAGTGCCTGCCCGGTCGCAAAGTAGAAGTGGTTGGTGAACGGGCGGATGCCCGACACCGACGTGACGTCCGCGAGCACCCGGTTCCAGCGTTGGACCAGGAGCGGCCACTCGCTGCCGGTGGGGTCGAACTCGTCGCCCATGTCCCACGCCTCGATGTGCTGGTAGACCGGTGCCCAGAACTGGGCGGCGTCGATCCGCACCGCCTGGTTCGCCGACCACAATCGGGCGTCGTACACCACGGTCTTCATCCCTGCGGCGGCGTTGATGTCGACGAGTCGGCGGTACTGGTCGGGCGAGACGTATCGGTTGGCGGTGAAGGCCGGCGTGTAGTCGGGCGTCGGCACGTTGCACGGACCGAAGGTGACGTCGATGCCGCCGGCGACCGCCATCGACCGGGCAGCGGCCGCGGCGGTGGCGTCGTCGGGGGCCACGCCACACCAGGCCCACGTGTCCACGGGATTCTGGATCGGTGTCTGGATCGGCGGCTGGATCGGATCACCGGGCGCCGCAGCGACGGGCGCCGCGGTGAATCGGGACAGGCCCGGCGCCGCCGACGGAGCCGGCACCATCACCAGCGCGGCGCCGAGGGCCAACGCGGCCGCGACGAGCCGAGCCGAGCCCAGCCGAGCCGAGCCCAGACGAGCCGAGCCGACGGGCGCGGTCGGCACGGGACGCCGGGTGAGACTCGATCGGTTGCAGGTGAATGACACACCAGTCACGCTTCAGGCCTCCCGGGCTGATGGGGGATTCAGTTGCCCGGGGATCATCGGCACGCGGCCGATGCGGGTCCAAGAATCGACGAGGGAGTCCGCCGAGGGCCAGCCTAGGCCCTGCATCGTCCCAGCCGGCCGCGCGCCGACGCGGAAAGCGTGATCATCACCACGCATGGTGGCCAAATGGACGTCCGTCAGACGGGTCTTTGCGTTCAAGCTGCGGGTTTGTGATGCCGACAACTTGTGGAGCCGTTCTGAGTCGAACGCCTGATCCCCTCCAGCAGCGAAGACCCCCCATGACGAACCCTGCCACCGAGTCCCGAACGCGTCTGCGCCGACGTTCGACCGACGCGGTTGCCCTGTCCACGCCGCGCAGCACGTTCCTGCTGCGTGCGCTGTGTGCGGCATCGGTGCTCGCCGTGGGCGCGGCCGTCGCGACGCCGAGCGGGGCGACCTCACCAGCCGCGAACGGGCTCGACGTGCTCGACCTGCTGGCCGCGGCGCTGCCCGTCGTCGTCGTTGCCATCGCCGCACGCGTCGACAGCAATCGTCGCCGGACGTGGGGAGTCCTCGCCGCTGCCATCGGGATGATGGCCGTGTCGATCGCCTCGGTGCTGCAACTCGACTCCCTCACCACCCCGCGACCGTCCGACGTCGCCCGGCTCCTCGGCACCGGCCTGCTCGCTGCCGCAATCGCGCTCGTCACCCGCAACGTGAACCCTGCCTCGCTCCGTAGCGACCAGTTGGACGGGATGATCCTCGTCCTCGGGGGAAGCGCCGCAGCGACGATGCTCTGGACGGACACGTTCAGCGGCGTCGGCGACACCTACGAGGTGCGCGTCGCGCTCCTCGCGGTCGTCCTCGATGTCCTCGTCGCCACCGTGGTCGCCGCGGCCGTGTCAGCCATGCGCTACAAGCCGAGCACGTCGGTCATCATGCTCTGCGTTTCGGCGGGTCTGCTGATCGCCGCCGACGTCGGCCATCTGCACTGGGCGGCAGATCTCTCGACGCTCGGGCCGAGCGTCGGCACGGTCCCGCAGTGGACCAACAACGCACGCTTGTCGGCCCTGCTGGTGGTGGCGCTGTCGGCATGGCTGCCCAGGTCGAACCGCCGGCAGGGTCAGGAGCGTCTGTCGCAGCTCACCGTGATCCCCGTGGTGTTCAGCCTGATGGCGCTCGGGATCCTCGGCGCCGGCATCGTCGGCACGGTCAACCTCGTCTCGTCGCTGCTGGCGCTCGGCGCAGTCGCAGCGGTCATCCTCCGCACCGCGGTCACGGTCCACGAGCTCCACACTGGCAGCGAGAGCTACCGCCTCGCCCGTACCGACGAGCTCACCTCACTCACGAACCGTCGTGGATTCCTCGAAGGTCTCGACCGGTTGATCGAGGTGGCACCGAGCACCGTTGCCGTGATGATCATCGACCTCAACGGGTTCAAGGAGGTCAACGACTCGCTCGGTCACCACGCCGGCGACGAGATGCTGCGACTCGTCGCCGATCGCTTCCGTCCGGTGGTCGGTGACGCCGGGCTCCTCGCGCGTCTCGGCGGCGACGAGTTCGGCGTGGTGATCGTGGTGCCCGACGGTCACGCAGCGATCGAGGGCGCCGACCTCATGCAGCGTTCGCTCGACGAGGCGTTCATGGTGGATGGCATCAGCGTCCGCGTCGGCGCCGCGATCGGCGTGGCGCTCTACCCGGAGCACAGCCGGACGCGCTCAGGAGTGCTGCGCAGCGCGGACGTGGCGATGTACGAGGCAAAGCAGCGACGCACCGGCGTGGAGATGTACCACCCGGCGAGCGACTTCCAGACCCGTGAGAAGCTGCAGTTGCTGGACGACCTGCGAGGTGCGATCGAACACCGCGGGCTGTCGTTGTACTACCAGCCCAAGGTGGACCTACGGGACGGCAAGATCACCAGTTCCGAGGCGCTCGTGCGTTGGCAGCACCCGACGCGTGGTCTCATGCTCCCCGACGACTTCGTGCCCCTGGCCGAGCGCGCCGGTCTCGTGCCTGGCCTCACCCGTGCGGTGTTGGCGCAGGCCATCTCGTTCCACGCCGAGCGCTGTCCGCACGTGGGGGTGAGCGTGAACATCTCGCATCGCGACGTCGTGGACGACAACCTCGCCGAGTACATCGCCGATCTGCTGCGCATCTACGGCTACCCGGCCGCAAAGTTGACGCTGGAGATCACCGAGACCGAACTCGCCCATGACCCCGATCGGGCATCGCGCTCGATCGCGAACCTGCGCTCGGCCGGCATGCGCATCTCGATCGACGACTTCGGTGTCGGTTACTCCTCGATGGCACGTCTGCTCGACCTCGAGGTCGACGAGGTGAAGATCGACAAGTCGTTCGTGTTCGCGATCAACGACGATGTGCGGGCGATCGCGATCATCCGCTCCACGGTCGAGCTCGCCGCAGCGCTCGGGTTGCAGGTGGTTGCCGAGGGCATCGAGAACCCCCAGGTTCTGGCCGAGGTGCTCCATGCCGGTGTGGACGTGGGCCAGGGGTACGTGATCACGCGCCCGTTGGCCGGCAAGGACTACCTGGAGTTCTTGTCGTCACGCACGAAAGGCGGACTCGAGGCCCCCCGGCCGTCGCCGGTGCTCCCAAAACGGCCGCTTCCGCGCCCCGTGCCCGACTGACGCGCCCAGCAGGACCCAGAGCGAGCTCATTGCAGCACGCTCCACGACTGCACCCAGGTGCGGGTCACCTCTCCGGTGTCGGCCTGTTCGAAGTTCACCTGCGCCCGCACGATCACGTCGCCGTCGCGGCACGCGTCGCCGGTGTCCACGCAGGCGGAGAACACCACGTTCCGCTGAGCGACCAATTCACCGGCGACGGTGCGCACCACACCGCACACGTTCTCCCAGTCGACCCGGATCTTCAGCTGGTTCAGGTCTGACGTGCTGCTCCCGGCGGATGCCTCGCACGAACCGTCGCTGGACCGGTCGAGGAACCGGACCGCTGTGACGGCCTCTTCGACAGCGCCATCAGCTGCGTACTGGCGGTCGCGCACGATGTCGAGCGACAGCCGGTTGTAGTTGCTGGAGGTGACAAGGCTCGACAGCCCTGCCGCGATCGCTCCGATCAGGACCATGAAGCCGATCGCCATGATCAGCGAGGCGCCACGGTCGCTCACCTGTTCGTTCTGTCGGCTGTCGTCGTTCTGTTGGCTGTCGTCGTTCTGTCGGCCGTCGTCGTTCTGTTGGCTGTCGTCGTTCTGGTCGCCCTGGTCGTCCAGCTCGAGTTGCTCGATCCGCCCCGGCATCATGGCGTTCTCACCACGATCGTGAGCACCTGACGTGTACCGATGGGCGAGTCCACAGTGAGCTCCAGTCGCCGTGCCTCCTTCACGCCCGGACACGAGGTGTCCTCGGGTGACATCGAGACACGGAAGCCGTCGGGCGGCGAGAAGTCGGGCTTCCACTCCGCGCCCTCGACGCAGTCGCGCACTGCCGACTTCGTCGCCTCTGCGTAGTTCCGCATCACGGTGTCGGCTTGCACGCCCACCCGGTGGGCGTTGCCAGCCGCGGCGACGCTGCCGAGGCCCGAGACGAGCGCAGTCACGGTGATCCCGATGATCACCACCGTGATGACGATCTCCACCAGCGATTCGCCGCGATCTCGGAGGTTGGGGCCGCACGGGCAGCGTGGCGCGGGCCGCCGTCGTTCGTAGGCAGTGGACAGCATGGCCGAGTCGATGATGCAGACGACAGTGCCGGGTGCTGACGTGCCCGCCGGGAGGTTCCCGGCGGGCACGTCGACAGCGGCGATGTCAGATCGGATGGATCAGGAGCAGACGAAGGTCGGCTGGGCACCGGCCACGCTCGGCGTCATCGTGAGCGTCCAGCCGGGGCCGGTGGCCACGTTGCCGATCGCGTTGACGCCGACGGCAACCACGTTCAGGGTGACGCCTGTCGGCAGCGAGAGCGCTGGCGGGGTCGTGGCGGTCATGGCGAGCATCGTGCCCGGCCAGGCGTTGGCGTTCGAGCCGTAGTAGACGACGGCACCCGACTTGGCGGCGTCGAGCGACGCGGCACATGCGGCCGAGGTGCCCTTGCTCGTCAGGTTGCCGACACCGACCACGACGACTGCCGACAGGATGCCGACGAGCACGATCGCGATGAGGATCTCGACGAGGGTGAAGCCCGCATCTCGACGGGTGCGCTGCGAAGCCGCAGGCGTGATGTCCTGGGTGTGGTCCATGGTCTTCAAGGTGTTGCTCTGCTTTCGTGTGTGGTCGCCGTGGTCCGGCAGGTGTGGTGATCGGGGGGCTGGCGTCGAGTTCTGGAGTCGGTGTTGGGTGAGCGCTGGTGACACCCCGGGGGATGCCCGTGATGACATGTCCGGAGACTGCGGCCGAAAGCACGCAGGTTGCGGTTCCCGTCAGCTGACGCGTGCGGTTGTCGCAGCTCATGGCGTCTGCACCTGACCGAAGATGCTGTACATCGCGGACACTTGGGCGACGGCGACGAAGCCGACGAGGCCGCCGACGAACATGATCACGGCTGGTTGGAACAGCTCGGTGGCCTTCTTCATGTGGAAGGCGACCTCACGCTCGTAGTAGCTCGCAGCCTTCGCCAGTTGCACGGCGAGCGTCCCGGTCTTCTCGCCGACGCGGATCATCTGGCGCGCTGCCGTCGGGAACAGTTCGGTCTCGGCCACCGGGCCCGAGAGGCCGCCGCCCCTGATCAGCGTCTCGCGGACGGTGCCCAAGCGCTCGACGAACACGGTGTTGTTCGTGCTCGCAGCGGACATCTCGATCGCGTCGGGCAACGGCACACCTGCCTTTGCCAGCGCTGACAGGACTCGGCAGAATCGCTCGAGCGAGATCAGATGGAAGAGGTGGCCGACGACGGGCAGCCACATCATGAATCGATCGCGGCGCTGCTTGTTGCCCACACCACCAATCAAGGCAGACGCGGTTCCGATGGCGACGAGCAGACCGGCGAACAGCAACGCGATGTTGCCCGTGAAGAAGTCGGTCGACGACAGCAGGATGCGCGTCGGCAACGGCAGGTCGGCGCCCAGGCTTCGGTACAGACCTGCGAACTTCGGCAAGACGAACACCGACATCACCACCAACGCGATCATGGTCACCACGAGCACGACAGTCGGATAGGTGAGGGCGCTGCGCACTTCGCGCTTTGCGGTGAGGTCGCGGTCGAGGTAGACGGCCAGCTGCTCGAGGACTGCATCGAGCTTCCCGGTGAACTCCGCCGAGCGCACCATCGCCCGGTAGTACGGCGGGAACACCGATGGGTGGGCGGCGACCGCCTCGGAGAAGCTGCCACCGCGCTGGAGGGTGGCATGCATCTGGAGAACCACCTTGCGCATCTCGGCATCGCCAGACTCCTCGCCCACGATCTTCGAGCGCCTCGAGCACCGAGATCCCTGCCTCGACGAAGGAGGCCATCTGCCGCGAGAACGCCATCACGACATCGGGGGTGACGCTTCGACCGTACTGACGGCGCCACCATGGGGCATCCGTCGCGTCGGGGTCCTCGGCAGCCGCCGCCCGCGCGGCCGAGGCGTTGTCGGCACGACGTCGCGCGTCGGTCCGCTGATCCTTCGCGACGAGCACCGCTTCGCGCCGGCGTGTGAACCAGCGACGTTCCGGTTCGGCATGCTCAGGGTGCCCGGGGAGGTCGTCGAGCGATGTCAATCGTGTCGATGATGTCAACGCGGCCAGCGGCGGCAACGGCGCCAGGGAGGATCGCAGCGGCGACGCGGGCGCCCGCGCCGGATCGACGGTCGCGTCTGCGCTCGACGGGGCGGCACCTCCCGGCGCGACGGGTGCAGCACCCGCCACATCCCGTGAGCGCGACTCACCTCCTGCCCCTGCAGCCACGATGGCCTGACCTCCTCGTCGTCCGGTCTCCGTGTCTGGAGAGGCCGGTCCCGGTGGATCGTCCGGGGGTCACCCCCGACGTCAACCGTTTCGCCAGAGGTCACTCGCCAGGGGTCACTCGGTCCGGTGCCCGAGCGATGCCACCCACTGGCGCGATCCGCCCCACGGGGGACGATCGAGTGAGTGAAACGGCTCCGCAAGCACGAACCAGACGTCAGCGTGCCTGGCGATACGGCCACGCACGCTGCTCAGGTGACGGCCATGATCGAAGCCGGCCAGCGCGCCCGCCTCGGTGACGTGCTCGTCTCCGAGAACCTCGTCATGCCCGAGCAGTTGTCCGCTGCGCTCAACCTGCAGCAGGAGTCGGGCCGCCAACTCGGCGCGATCCTGGTCGAGCAGGGCCTGCTCGACCAGCGTGTGCTCACCCAGGCGCTCGCCCGTCAGCTGGGCCTGCCCACGATCGACCTCCGCAGCGAACGCCCGACCGACGATGCGCTGGCCGTCGTGCCCGAGGCAACGGCGCGCGAGTTCGAGATCATTCCGATGCGGCTCGTCGACGACGTGCTCGACGTCGCGATCGCGAACGGTTCCGATCCAGCAGTGCGCGAGGCGCTCGAGCGACTCCCGGTGAGCGCGGTCAACATCCATCTCGCTCCCCCGCAGGACGTGCAGTTCGCGCTCAACACGCACTACCGCGTGCTGTCGTCGGTGGACGACCAGGTGCAACAGTTCTGGGCCGACGCGACCCCGATCGCCGACATCGTCGAGGTGACGAGCAACGACGCACCGATCATCCAGCTCGTCAACAAGATCGTCGCCCAGGCCCTGCGCGATCGCGCGTCGGACATCCATGTGGAGCCGACGGACGGCCGACTGCGCATCCGCTACCGAATCGACGGTGCCTTGCGCGAGGTGTTGAGCCTGCCCGCATCCGCCGGCCCAGAGCTGGTGAGCCGCATCAAGATCATGGCGGAGATGGACATCGTCGAGCGTCGACGCCCACAAGACGGCCAGTTCCAGATGAACCTCGACGGCCTCGGTCTCGACGTGCGCGTCGCCACCGCGTCGACGATCTGGGGCGAGACCGCTGTGCTCCGTCTCCTCGACAAGCGACGCTCGATGAAGCAGCTGTCGGATCTCGGCATGCCAGCCGACAGCCACGAGCGGTACCTGACGATCGTGCACAAACCGTACGGGATGATCATCTGCAGCGGCCCGACGGGCTCGGGCAAGACGACCACGTTGTACGCGACGCTCGCCGAGATCAGCCGCAGCGAACTGAACGTGATGACGATCGAAGACCCGGTGGAGTACGTGTTCCCGGCGGTGAACCAGATGCAGATCAACCTGCAGGCCGATGTCACGTTCGCGACCGGCTTGAAGTCGATCCTGCGTCAGGACCCCGACGTGATCCTCGTGGGCGAGATCCGCGACCAGGAGACCGCACGCATCGCGGTGCAATCGGCCCTCACCGGTCACCTCGTGATGTCGTCGCTGCATGCCACGGATGCCAGCTCGGCGTTGTACCGGCTGCTCGACATGGGCATCGAGCCGTTCCTGGTGTCGTCGTCACTCGTCGGTGTGGTGGGCCAGCGTCTCGTCCGACGCGTCTGCGAAGCCTGCGCCGCCCCGTACGACCCCACCGCCCAGGAGCTGAAGTGGTACCACTACCTCGGCGGCCCGGAGAAGGAACGCTTCATGCGTGGCACCGGCTGCAACTTCTGCAGCGACACCGGCTACCGCGACCGCCTGGGCGTGTACGAGGTGCTCGAGGTCACCGACGAGATCGGTCAGCTGCTGGTGGCCAGAGCCAGCCCGCACGATGTGCGCGAGGTGGCGATGAAGCAGGGCATGAGGACGATGGGCCAAGAAGCAATGGCCGCTGTCGCCGATGACGTCACGACGATCGACGAAGTGATCAGGAACGTCTACCTCTCCTGACCCCACATCGCGATGAGAGATGAGTGTCGGTGCCGACCTGAACCCGCCACCGGATCTCTCATCGCGACTCGGGTGGCGGGCTCATGACCCGGCGAGGCGGGCCACGACCGGGGCGAAGGCATCGAGGTTGCGGTCGCTCACGGTGACGAAGCTGATGCCGAAGCGCTCGCGGCGATCGACCAGCCGCTCGCAGATCTGATCGACGGTACCGATGAGTGCGTTCGGGTGGGCCGCCATGTCGTCGGCCGTCATGCCGAACATGCCGCCCATCTTCTCTGCCGTGGCTGCGCCGGAGGCCGCGTCCGGTGTGACGACGGTGAAGTAGGCGCCCACTTCCAGTTCGATCTCATCGAAGCGATCACCGGCACCCTCACGCACCCAACCGATCCGCTGGTCCATCACCGACGCAGCAGCCGACTGCACGCTCTCGGGCCCGACCACGCCGGCGCGGTTGTCGAAGTTGAAGCTGACGATGTCGGCGACCTTGCCCGCGAGCGTCAGCACCTTGCGCGCGCCGCCGCCGATCATGATCGGCGGCCCCCCGGCCTGGACCGGCACCGGTTGACCCTTGAACCCGGCAGCTGCGACGCTCGACGCCCCGGCCTCCAGCGTCTCACCTGCGAAGAAGCGCCGCATGAAGTCGACGGTGTCGGCAAGACGGGCGATCCGCACCGGGGCGGCGTCCATCGCAAGACCCATCGCCGCGTACTCCGAACTCACCCATCCTGCGCCGAGACCCAGGTCGAACCTGCCGTCGGTCAGCAGGTCGAGCGTGGCGGCCTGCTTGGCGAGCACGACCGGGTGGTGGTAGTCGATGCACAGCACGCGAGCGCCGACGCGAAGGCTCTCGGTCACCGCGGCGGCGGTCGCGATCGCCGGCACCGCTGCCAGGACCTGTCCGCCGTTCGATGCTGCGTCCACGTAGTGATCAGCGACGTAGAGCGTGCTGAAGCCCGATCCCTCGGTGCGCCGGGCCAGCTCGCGCCATGCCTGGCCCGAGTCGGTGGCTGCGCTCTGGACAGCGAAACGGAACGGCTTTGTGCTCATGGATGCTCCTTGTGCTCCTTGGACCTCTCGGACCTCTTGGACCTCTTTGGTCGACGTGGCCGCATTCATGCCCACGGTGTCGATGACCGGCTCATTCGTATCACCTTCGTGTTTCCCGAACGCTTCTCGGGACGATCTGTCCCGTGGTCTCTTCGGCAGCCAACTCGTCGGCGCTCGTGCGCGATCGCCTGCTCGTGCATCCAAAGGCAGCGCAGCGGGTCCTGCAGCTCCTCGCGCGCCCCGACCATGCTCATGTCGAGCTGTGCGCGCTCGTCGAGCTCGACCCGGCGCTCACTGCCGCCGTCCTCCGCACCGCCAACTCGGTCCACCTCGGCTACTCGCGACGGATTGCAGGCATTCGCCACGCCACGGTGATGCTCGGTGGGACGCTCGTCGCCTCATTGGCGGCCAGCCGCGTCGCGAATCTCGTGTTCGACGTGTCGCAGCCCGACTATCCGGAGTGGTTGTGGCAACACTCGGTCGTGGTCGCAAGCGCGTGTTCTGTTCTCGCTCCCACGCTCGGCGAATCGAGCGACGACGCCTACACCGCGGGCATGCTTCACGACGTCGGTTCGCTGTTGGCAACGGCGAACGGTGAGGCCGATGCCGGTGACGAGTGCAACGCGGAACGAATCGAAGCCGGTGCAGATCTGCTGGGCCGGTGGAACCTGCCGGACAGGATCGTCGACGGCATCCGGCATCATCGAGCCCGCCCGACAGCACTGATCGGCAACCTCGAGCGGCTCGTCGCCGCTGCGAGTTCGTTCGCGGCTGAGTTGGGAGCAGCGGGTCCCGAGCGGTCGATGTCCACCGCTGACGCGCTGCGGCTGGTGCAGACCACTCGGCGCCCCGACGAGGTCATGGCGGCGATCGAAGACGAGGTCACCCGACGTACTGCCATCGTCCGGGAGGGATGATGGGTGTCATCGGAGCACTTTCGGAGATGCATCGAGAGGCCGTCGAACAGATTCGCGCAGGCGACCACCACGCGTTCCTGGTGGGCTTTCTCACCACGTCGACGATGCTCGAGCTGTCGGGACTCGTGAACAGCGACCTGCGGCTCGACGAGTACGCGATCGCGGCAGCCGAGACCATCACCCAGTACGCCCCGATCGACCAGTTGCGGCTGCGTCTCGAACCCGACGGCTTGCCGCCCGTGGTCGCCTCGATCGGTGTGTACGACATCGAAGACGCGATCGAACTCACCTACGTCGAGCGCGTCGAGCTGGACGGCGTCGGCACCGTCGTGTTGTCCGTGCAGGAGTTGGCCAGTCCACTCCAGGCTGCTGGGTTCTTGGCGATCGCGGTGGAACACCTCGGCGGTGGTTTGCGCGTGATGATGGAGGCCGAGCGGCGCCGGCGGAGAGCCGCAGCGGCCGACGCGCTGGCGCTGATCGCATCGTTGAACGAGCAGTGGGGTGAGCCCGAGCTCGACGCGCTGGCTGGAGCCATCGCAACACTTCCGGGCGCTCACGCTGCGCACATCAGTGTCGGCGCCAACCGGCTCGCAGGCGTGCTCGACGCCGGGCGAGGTCACCTCGGCGGTCACCTCGTGGAGCGATCGTTCGCGATCGACGAGCGGGTGCAGGCCAGTGTCTCGATCGCCTATCGGGACGAACCGATGGGCGAACAGCTGACGGTGCTCGACGAGATCCTCGGCACGCTGGCGACGAACCTCTCGCGCATCGAACAGAACATCCGCCTCACTTCGGAAGCCGAGACCGACCAGCTCACCGGTGCTGCCAACCGTCGTCGTATCGGCAAGTCGCTCGCAGCGACCCGGGCGATGTCGGATCGTCGCAACGAACCGTTCGCGGTGTTGCTGTTCGACCTCGATCACTTCAAGTCGATCAACGACCAGCTCGGCCACGCCGTGGGTGACCAGGTGTTGATCCGATTCGCCGCGCTCTTGCAGGCCAACGTCCGTCCGTTCGACACCGTCGCCCGCTGGGGCGGTGAGGAGTTCATGCTCCTGTGTCCCGACTGCGACGTGGCGGGTGCCGTGGCGATCAGCCAGCGCGTCCTCGATCAATGCCCGGACAGCTACGACGACGTCCTACCGGCCGAGGTCCGCCAGACCACGTCGGTCGGCATCGCCGTGTACCCCGAGCATGCACCGACACCGGAGGCCGTGATCCGCTCGGCTGACGAGGCCTTGTACCGAGCGAAGCGAGAGGGCCGCAATCGCTGGGCCGCGGCGGGTGTGCACTCGCGTGTCTGACGCGCGACCAGCCTGACGATCCGGACGGGTCACCTCACGAGCCGCTCCCCAGCAGCGAGGCGAACGACTCTCGACTCGGTCACCAAGGCCGTGACGAGATCGAACGGGGTGACGTCGAACGCAAGGTTGAGGGCCGACGACTCGAGTGGTGCGATGCGATGACCTCTCCAACTGAGCACCTCACCCGGGTCGCGCGTTTCGATGTCGATTTCGGCTCCCGAGGACGTGTGCGCATCGACGGTGGATTCGGGGGCGGCGACGATGAACGGGATACCGGCCCTCATCGCGGCCAGCGCCAGCGGATAGGTACCGATCTTGTTGGCGACGTCGCCGTTGGAGGCGACGCGGTCGGCCCCGACGATCACGACATCGGCAAGTCCACGAGCGATCACCGAAGGTCCGGCGCCGTCCACCACGACGTGATGGTCGATCCCCATCTGGGCGAGCTCCCACGCCGTCAGGCGCGCCCCCTGCAGCAACGGACGGGTCTCGTCGGCGAACACCTCTCGGAGGTGACCCTCCTCATGGAGGGCGCGCACGATGCCCAACGCGGTTCCCCACTCCACACACGCCAGTCCGCCGGCGTTGCAGTGCGTCAGCACCCGCACATGATCGGCATCAGCCACCAGCGAGCGCACGTGAGCGGCCCCTCGACGGGACAAGGCCCGATTGATCGCCACGTCCTCGTCGAGCATCGCCACAGCGAGTGAAACGACTGCGTCGATGTCGGAGGGTTCCGCGTCGAAACGTTCGAGCACGCGATCGACGCCCCAGGCGAGGTTCACTGCCGTCGGGCGGGCGGCTCGCACGCGTGCGGCCTCGGTACGCACCCAGTCGGCATCATGATCGTCACGGCGTGCGATCACTGCGGCGAGTGCGACGCCCAGCCCTCCGGTGACGCCGATCGCGGGTGCGCCGCGCACCACGAGTCGCTGCAGCGCATCGATCAGGCCGTCGATGGTGCGCAGCCGTACGAGCAGCAACTCATGGGGCAGCAGCGTCTGGTCGATCACGACGAGGTGGTCGCCGGCCCAGTCGATCGTGCGCGGCATGTCGGTGCCACAGATCCGGTCGTTCATGCACGACCGACAGTACAGTCGCCCGCGATGGAACTCGCTGCTGCCCGACGCGATCTCCACGAGACACTGCTGCGGATGGTGAGCGATCGCCTCGTGGTGGGGTCCGCAGGCAACGTGAGCGTGCGCCTGGGCGATGGTTCGCTGGTGGTGTCGGCCGGTGGACGGCTGTACCACCACCTCTCGCCCAACGACCATCCGCTGATCGACATCGACACCGGAGAGGTGCGCAACGGACTGCCACCCACCAGCGAGCTCGCCCTCCACCTCGCCGTGATGCGAGCGTTCCCCGAGGTGCATTCGGTCGTGCACACTCACTCGCCGTACGCCGCCGGCTGGTCGGTCGCCCGAGTCGACCTCGACTTCGTGTGCAACGAGAACATCGGAGCGGCGGGCGAGCGGATCCTCGTCACCGATCCGTACGCACCGCCCGGCAGCACCGATCTCGCCGAGGCCGCGGTCGCCACACTTCGGCGCCAGCCCGGCTCGCGGGCGTGCCTGCTCGCCAACCATGGCCCGCTCGCTGTCGGCCCCACGCTCGATGCCGCCTACACGATCGCTCAGCAGGTCGAGTGGGTGGCGCTGGTGAGCTCGGTCGCACGCTCGGTGGGCCATGTGCACGTGATCGATCCCGCGCACCAGGATGCGATCGGCAGCACCTACGGCTTCACCGTCGCCCGCCAGCCCGAGCGGCCCGACAGCTGACGAGGTGTCCCGGCGCCCAGGTGGCTTCGAGCTCTCAGTCGAGGTCCGAAAACGGCGCGGCGTACACGAACCGACCGCCGATGCCGGCCGGGCCGGCGGCCAGCAGGCGGATCTGGAAGTGCTTCCCCATGCCGGATCCGGAGGCTCGATCCCGAGACCCTCCGACGGGACGAATCCGTACCGTCCGTAGTACTCGGGCGACCCGAGGAGGCCGATCAACGGCTCATCCGCAGCTTCGGCTGCGCCGATCATCGCGTGCATCATGGCGAGGCCGACTCCCGCGCGTTGGAGATCCGGACGAACGGCGATCGGCCCGAGGGCGCACATCACGGATTTCGCCACGACGGCTGCGATCTGGGTCAGCGAGTTGCTCGAACCATCGTCCACGGCAGCGGACTCGCCACATCGCGGATCGTGAACCTGCTGCCGACGAACTTCGAGAAGCCCCACCGGGTCCAGTGGTTGACGTGGCCGGGCGTGTTCCCCCACTCGCCGATGTAGCGGCGACGGGCGATGTTGCCTGCACGCCAGATCGGCTCGAACGGCACCGAGGCGACCAACGTGCCCGCAGCCGTGCACACCCGAGCGAGTTCGCACAGCGCAGCATCGGGACCCGGCACGTGCTCGAGCACTTCGATCGCCATCACGAGATCGAAGGTGGCGTCGGCGAACGGCAAGCGAGTGGCGTCACCGAACATGCACGGCAAGCTCTCGCGACGCCAGTGGCCAGCGAGCTCGGAGTCGGGCAGATCGAGGCCGACGAGCGAAGCGTGCGGGAACCGCCCACGAACTCGAGTCATCACGTGGCCCTCGCCCACACCGATCTCGAGGATCCGTCGGGGAGCGAGGCCGTCGAGCATCTTGTCGAGCGAGGCCATGAAACCGGCCATCATCTTCTGCTCGATCGGGTTCGTGCTCGCGTACTTGTCGTAGGTGTTACCCGTCGGCGTCGTGGAGCCGCCATCGGGGCGCTCCGCAGGACCCTGAGCGGAACGGTCGGCGTCGGTGCTCACGCGGGAGGCACCTGCGACGAGGGCTTCGTCGAGCGCACCACGAGATCGGCGAGGAGGCCCACCGTGATCGCCTGCAGCGACCCGAGCAGGATCAGCAGCGTGTTCGCCGCGAGGCGGAAGTCCTTGTCGATCCAGTCGTAGCCGAGCTTCACGAGACCGAGGCCGAACAGGCCGAGTCCGAACGGCAGGAAGATCTTCAGCGGCTCGTACGACAGCGACATCCTCACCACCTGGAGGAGGTAGCGGCGGGTGTCCTTCCACCAGTGGAACTTCGAGCGGCCCGCACGCGGGAAGTAGTCGATCGGCACGTACCGGACGCTGTAGCCGTTCGACAGGAACGACATCGTGAGCGTCGTGACGCAGCTGAAGCCCTTCGGCAGGTGGTGCACGTACTGCATCGCGACGTCGCGACGGAACGCCCGAAGACCCGAGTTGAGGTCGGGGATGTCGGTTCCCGACAGGTAGGAGGCCAACTTGCGGATGAACCACTTCGCCGGCACGCGGAGCATGCGCAGCGTGCCCTCCTCGGTGCGACGCGCCCCGACCACGTGGTCGTAGCCCCGCATCGAATCGACGAGCTCGGGAATCCGATCGTTCGGATAGGTCATGTCGACGTCGGTCCACACCACGACCCGACCGCGTGCGGCGGTGGTGCCGGTGCGGCGGGCAGCACCCGAGCCGCGGTTGAAGCTGTGGCGGATCAGCCGGATGCCCTCGATGAGCGGGAGGTCGACCTCGGAGCCGTCGTCGGAGCCGTCATCGATCACGATGATCTCGTAGCTGTACGTGGATGCATCGAGTGCGGCCCGGACACGATCGATCTCGGCCCGGAGGTGGCCGCGCTCGTTGTAGACGGGCAGCACGACGCTCACGTCGCAGCTGCTGTCGACCCCGCTCGCCAGCCGGGCCAGACCGGACTCGCTGGTCGGGCCGGACTCACCGGCCGGGACGTGGACTGCGCCGGAGTAGCCCGGAAACCCGATGGCCGGCTCGATCGCAGGTTCGGTCACCTGTTCAGTGGTCTGTTCGTCGGGGCCGTGCACGGCGCCCAAGCTATCCACCGCTCACCACTGTGGCGTCGGCGCCGGGGATCGTGCTCGATGCGGCAGTCGCTGACTCGTTCTGAGCGGCGTCGGCCATCTCTGCGAGCAGCTCGAGACGCACCTGTTCGGGGATCCGCCACAACACCCACATGTCATCGGACCACACGACGTCAAGGCCCAAGCGCTCGCCCTCGGCCTCGGTGAACTCCGGCTGCACGTAGTCGGAGTTGCGACGCTGGGCAAAGAAGTCCGACGAGGTGATGATCCGTTCGATCCGCGAGGTCTGCACCGTCGACCGATCGGTGAGCAGTGTCATCGTGCGCGCCCGGAAGTAGGCGACCACATCCGTGGGTCTCGTGTACTTCTTCACCGCCTCGTAGATGGGCACGAAGTCCGGGTGTGTCGGCCCGACCTGCACCCGCCCGGCGTCGTCGAAGCGGTGAGCGTCGCGCACGTCGCCAGGGAGCACAGCTGCGTGCACACCGATCACGAACAACAGCGGCAGCACCGTCAACGACGTCCACACCAAACCCCCACGCAGTCCAGATCGCTGGTCGCCACCGTGCCGATCACGCCTCCCGGACGCGACGATGCCCATCACGACGTGCACACCGGTCCCGACTGCGACCGTGGCGAAGTAGATGACCCAGGGCAACACTTGGAAGTAGTAGCGATCGACCATCCTGAAGTGGGTGCTCGAGGCGAACATCGTCGCCAACGTGATCGCCACGAGGTGTCCGTCGAGGCCCGGTCGGCTCCTCACCGCGAGCACCATCCCGATCACCATCAACACGAGCACCATCACGCCGATCGCCGGATGCCAGCCGAGCCCGAGATGGTGGCTCAACCAGCCGACGTAGTCGCCGATGCGGTCGTCGACGAAGGCGCTGCTGTTGCCGTTGTCGGGGAACAGCATCGACGGCAACAACAGCTGGAACCCGGCGACGGTGAGCACCAGTGACACGTACGGGGCGAGGATCGCCCGCCACGGAAGGTGCTCGAGCACACGTGCACGCGACCTCGCGGAGACTGCTGCGCTCACCACCTCCACCAACTGCACGAGTCCCACCACAGCGATGAACACGATCGTCTCCCGGCGGAAGCTGAACGTCAGCGTGACGAGCGCTCCAAGGATCCACAGGTCGCGCCCCGAGGCATCGATGAGTCGGCTGCGCGACCGCACTCGGTCGAGCCACCAGATGAAAACGGCCGCCGAGGCCGCGTGCGGGTACTCCGACAGCAACTGGTCGGTATGCGCGAGGAGCGCGGGAGCGGTGGCCACCACCGCCGTGATCACCAACGCCAACGGCCGGCCCACTCGGCGGCGCACCACGCCGTGCGCGAGCACCATCCAGAGGCAGAATGCGGCCACCTCGAGCAGCTTGAGCTTGCCGTAGTCGAAGCCCCAGAGCTTCACGAACGGCGACAGCAGCAGTGGCCACCCCCACGGATAGACGAACGGGCTGAATCCGGTGGCCGAGTTGGTGACGGTGAAACGGTTGTCTGCCACCACGTCGGCGATGTCGCCGTCGAAGATGCTGCGGGCCTGGCGGAGGTACAGCGCGAAGTCGTCACCCTGGGTGTGGCCGTTGCGATGCAACAGGACGGCCATCGCTGCAGCGATGGCCACCACGACGCCGAGTGCGACGCCTGGCCCGAACCGGCGCCAGCCATCCGGGGAGCTCCCACCGCCACCCCCAGGTGACGCGGTGGCGGGAGGACCTGGACGGGAGGGCACGGCGACATTGTGGCCGCTGGCAGCCCCTGGGCGCGCGACGGTGTCGCGATTGGGTGACCGACCCGTCACTGCCATATTGTATGGCGCCATGCAGTCCGGGAGCGGCACACATGAGCTCGACGCGCCACCCTGGCAGCGCGTCGAGACCACGCTGATGGCCACTGCGCGCCTCATTCGCGAGGCGTACGACGCCCGCTTCGCGAGCCTCGACCTCAACCTCACCCAGGCGAGCATCTTGATGTACGTCGCGGAGTTCGGTCCGGTCACCCAGACCAAGATCGCCGATCATCTCGGCCAAGGGCGAGCAGCCACAGGCTCCACCCTCGACCGCCTGCAGGAACGCGGCCTCCTCGAACGCCACCCCGATTCCGACGACCGGCGGGTGTGGCAGATCCATCTCACCAACCCCGGCCGCGACCTCATCGACCGCATCACGGCGATCGACGAGGCGCTGCGCACCGAGCTGCGCACCGGCATCACCCGCGAAGACCGCCAGGCCCTCGCTGGCGTCACCCAACAACTCCAGGCCAACCTCCGCCGTGCGATGCGTCAGGGCACCTGACCGGCACCACCCCTTCACCGCTGCACGCCCACACCCCTGCCAACCCTCACCACCTGCGAGCCCACACAGATCAACGAAGATGTCAACTCGATCTCGACACTTCTCGACACACCAACTCGACACTTCTCGACACCATCTCGACACAGGAGACACACCACACCATGGAAGAAGCAGTCATCATCGATGCGGTCCGCACCCCGGGCGGCAAGCGCAACGGCAAGCTCAAGGACTGGCACCCGGCCGCACTCGCCGCCCACGTGCTCAAGGCACTCGAGGAGCGCAACGGCCTCGACCCCGAGATGGTCGACGACGTGATCATGGGTTGCGTGATGCAGGTCGGTGAGCAGTCGCTCAACATCGGCCGCAACGCTGTGCTCGCCGCCGGCTGGCCCGAGAGCGTGCCGGCCACCACCGTCGATCGTCAGTGTGGTTCGAGCCAGCAGTCGATGCACTTCGGTGCACAGGGTGTGATGGCCGGTGCGTACGACATCGTCGTCGCCGCCGGCGTCGAGGTCATGACCCGCACGCCGATGGGTTCGTCGGTCGTGAAGGACATGGGCTTCCCCTTCCCGAAGGAGCAGCTGGACCGCTACGCCGAGACCGGCCTGCCCCCGCAGGGCATCGGTGCCGACATGATCGCCGATGAGTACGGCCTCAGCCGCGAGGACCTCGATGCGTTCGGCGCGCTCAGCCAGCAGCGCGCAGCCCAGGCCACCGCCGAAGGCCGCTTCGATCGCGAGATCATCCCGGTCCCGTACGACCTCGATGGCACCACCCACATGCTGACCGCCGACGAGGGCATCCGCGAGGGCACGACCGCCGAGACCCTCGCCAACCTCAAGCCTGCCTTCAAGCCCGATGGCAAGATCACCGCCGGCAACTCGTCACAGATCTCCGACGGTGCGTCAGCCGTGCTCATCATGAGCGCCTCCAAGGCGAAAGAGCTCGGCCTCAAGCCCCGCGCCCGGTTCCACAGCTTCGCCGTGGCCGGCGCCGATCCGGTGACGATGCTGAAGGGCCCGATTCCCGCGACTCGCAAGATCCTCGAAAAGAGCGGCCTCACCATGGCCGACATCGACCTCGTCGAGATCAACGAGGCCTTCGCCTCGGTGGTGCTCGCATGGCAGAAGGAGTTCGACGCCGACATGTCGAAGGTGAACGTCAACGGTGGCGCGATCGCACTCGGTCACCCGCTCGGCGGCTCGGGCACCAAGCTGATGGCCACCCTGCTCAACGAGCTCGAGCGCACCGGCGGCCGCTATGGCCTGCAGGTGATGTGCGAAGGTGGCGGTATGGCCAACGCCACCATCATCGAGCGGATCACCGAGCGGATCAACGACCCGATCGTCGAGGCCTGATCACCATGCCTCGTCTCGACCTCACCGGCGCATCCGCCATCGTCACCGGCGGCGCCTCGGGCATCGGTGAAGCCGCTGCCCGCCAACTCGCCACGCTCGGCGCCCGCGTCGTCATCGCCGATCTCCAGGAGGACAAGGGCATCTCCGTCGCCAAGGAGATCGGTGGCCTGTTCGTGAAGTGCGACGTCTCCAGCGAGGACGACGGCAAGGCTGCCGTCGCCGCGGCATCGGAGATGGGTCCGCTGCGCGCCCTCGTGAACTCGGCCGGCCTCGGCCGTCCGGGTCGCACGATCGACCGCAACAACGACCCGATGGAGCAGTCGGCGTTCGACTTCGTCATCCGCATCAACCTGCTCGGCTCGTTCAACATGCTCCGCCTCTCGGCCGCCGCGATGGCAAAGACCGAGCCGCTCGACGCCGACGGCCAGCGCGGCGCGATCGTCAACATGGCCTCCGTCGCCGCGTTCGACGGTCAGATCGGCCAGGCCGCGTACTCAGCCTCCAAGGGCGGCATCGTCGGCATGACCCTGCCGATCGCTCGCGACCTGTCGGCGGTTGGCATCCGGGTGAACACCATCGCCCCCGGCCTCATCGACACCCCGATCTACGGTTCGGGCGAGCAGAGCGACGCCTTCAAGGCCCACCTCGGCCAGTCGGTGCTGTTCCCGAAGCGCCTCGGGTCGGCCGAGGAGCTCGCGTTCATGGTGGTCGAGCTGATCACCAACCCGTACATGAACGCCGAGGTCATCCGTGTCGACGGCGGCATCCGCATGCCACCCAAATGAACCAGAAGAAGTGAAGGAGCCTGACATGACCGACACCACCATCGATGCAGAGACCCCCGCTCCAGCAGTCCTGACCGAGCAACGCGGCCGCGTGCTGCTGATCACCCTCAACCGCCCCGACGCGATGAACGCCATCAACGGCGAGCTGTCACACGGCCTGTGGGATGCCGTCCAACGCCTCAACAGCGATGCCGGCCTCACCGCCGGCGTGCTCACCGGCAACGGCCGCGGCTTCTGCGCCGGCATGGACCTCAAGGCGTTCTCGCGCGGCGAGGACATCGGCCCGATGATGCAATTCATCCAGAACGGCGCGGAGAAGCCGTTGATCGGTGCGATCGAGGGGTTCGCGCTCGCCGGTGGCCTCGAGCTCGCCCTCAGCTGTGACCTGCTGGTCGCCGCCAAGGGTGCCAAGCTCGGCATCCCCGAGGTGAACGTTGGTCTGTTCGCCGCCGGTGGTGGCCTGCTGCGCCTGCCGAGTCGCGTCGGCTACGGCAAAGCGATGGAGATGGCGATCACCGCCGACCCGATCACCGCCGAGGAGGGCTTCGAGTACGGCCTGATCTCGCGGCTCGCCGACAAGGGCGACGCGGTGAACGTGGCGATGACGCTCGCCGAGCGGATTGCGAAGAACGCCCCGCTGGCAGTTGCGGCATCCAAGCAGCTGATCAAGGCCACGCAAGGCGTCACCGAGGAGGAGTTCTGGAAGATCCAAGGCCCGCTGCAGGGCAAGGTCTTCCTGTCGAACGATGCGAAGGAAGGCCCTCGGGCGTTCGCCGAGAAGCGTCCCCCCGAGTGGACCGGCAGCTGATCACCTCCTGACCACGCGCCACCGACCGACTTCTGGTCGCGCATCGTTGCACGCTTCGCAACGATGCGCGACCAGTTGCGTTTCACGCCTGGTTTCACGCCTGGTGCGGGATCGCTCCGGCGTCCACCATCTCGTCGATCGCGGCGTCGCTGAAGCCCACCTCGCGCAGCACTTCGCGCGTGTGCTCGCCGAGCATCGGAGCCGGTCGGCGAACCGAGGCGGGAGTCGACGAGAAGTGCCACGGCACCGGTATCTCGTGGTACGGCCCGGCGATCGGGTGGTCCACGACCGGCAACTCGGCCACGAGCTCGTCGAGGGTGTGCACGGCCCCTGCAGGGATGTCGTGGTCCTCGCAGAACTGCACCCAGAACACCGTCGACCGTGTGGCCACCACCTCGGCGACGATTGCGTACAGCTCACCTGCGTGGCGCATCCGTGACCGGGCGGAGCGGATGCGCTGGTCGTCGAGCAGATCGTCACGGCCGCCCTCGCGGAACACGTCCTGATAGTTGGCGATCGAGTACGGCAGCACCGCGATCCAACCGTCGGTCGTGGCGAAGGGTCGCCGATCGGGGGTGACGATGCGCGGGTACCCGGCCGGGCCGAGCACCGGTTCGGGGATGGCCGCACACCCGTGCTCCACGAGGTTGAACGCCCGCAGGGCGTCGACCATCGGCACCTCGACGAACTGCCCCTCCCCCGTGCGCTCACGATGGAACAGCGCGGCGAGGATCGCCTGGACGACCGCCATCCCGGCCACCTTGTCGGCCACCAGGAACGGTGCCATCGCCGGCTCGCCATCGCGCAGTTGGAACGTGTCGGCCACACCCGACACCGCCTGGATCACGTCGTCGTAGGCCGGCTTGTCGCTCTCGCCGCTCGCCGACGACCAGCCGTACGCCTGGCACATCACGATGTCCGGTCGCTGCGCAGCGACCGCCTCGTGGTGCAGCCCGAGCCTGCGGAGCGGGCCGGGTCGCAGGTTGGTGACGAACACGTCGCACGTCGCGATCAGTCGCAGACACGCGTCGCGGGCGTCGGGGCGCTTGAGGTCGAGACAGATGTTGCGCTTGTTGCGCAGCACGTTCATCGCCACACCCGACATCCCCGGCACTGGACCAGCGCCCATGATTCGGTTGGTGTCGCCGTCGGCGGCCTCGACGGAGATCACGTCGGCACCGAGGTCACCCAGCATCTGGGTGGCGTACGGCCCCATGATCACCGAGGTGAGGTCGAGCACCCGCACACCCGCCAGCGGGCCGACCCGTCCCGTCGTTCCAGCGTGTGCGGCGTGTCCGGCGTGAACGACTGGCGACGAACTGACGCGACCGGCACGGCTGGCACGATTGGCGCGACTGGCACGATTGGCGTGACTGGCACGGCGGGCTCGGCGGGCTGAGGGACGGCGTCGGGAACGGTCACGGACCGAGTCTGCCGGGCGCACCTCGTCGTGCGGTGCACTGGCCATCAGGGCCGGCGGGTGCGGGTGCCGGGCTGGCGAGGGCGGTCGCTGAACTGGCGACCGTCGTAGTAGCCGGGGTTGGTGTCGGGACGGCCGTGACGGCTGGTCCAGCGCCACGTCAGTGAGATCCGCGGGTTTGGCGTGTCGGCCCGAGGGATGCCGTGAAGCCAGTCGCGCTGGCAGGCGCCACCCATCACCAGCAGATCACCTTCGCCTGGCATCAGCACGAGGTCGTCGGGGGCAGTGCCGGCCGGCACCCGCTCGACCACCTCGACCATCGGCGCACGTCGACGGATCACGAACGGCCGTCGCTGGCCGAGCACCATGATCGCGACGAGGGTATCGTCGAGCCACCTCATCTCCCGGTCGCTGTGCAGCCCTTGGAAGTCCTCGCCGTCGCGGTACAGGATCGCCCCGACACCGGTGAAGCGTTGTCGGTAGGTGGCGCTGAGATGGAGGTCCGCCTGGCGCAGCAGCGGCATCGAGTCGGCACGCAGCCCGGCATTGAGTCGCCTCTCGGGTACATAGCCGTCGTAGCGGAGCACCTCGTCCTGCCGCCAGGACGTGTGTTCGCGCAGGTCCCCCAGCGCAGTCGGAGCGTCACGGACGAAGCCCTCGACGAGATCGACCCAGGAATGCCCGTCGAGCTGGATCCGTTGCGCCGGCGCTCGCCGGTCGATCTCGAAGATCCGTCGGCATGCGCTCCATCATGTCGCGCGGGAGCGGGTGTCGAGCGAGTGTGGACCGGGTCGATCGACTTCGGCGCAACCTGGTTTTCGACCACGCTCCGCGGCAGCACGTGGCCCTCAGTGCCGTGAACATGCCCGTTCGGTGCCACTCCGGTCAGTCACCGTCAAGATGACCACTTCCCTCTGGAGTTCCGTGATCGGTCTCTGTACGGTCACCCACATGCGGCGGGTGACAGTGGCGGGTGTACACGTGGAGCAGGGGTCGGACAACCCCTTCGTGCTCCTGCGCGAATTCGACGCCCCGCACCGCGTGCTGCCGATCCACATCGGCGGGCCCGAGGCCGCGTCCATTGCGATGGCCCTCACCGGCCACGTGCCGCCGCGACCGCTGGCCCACGACGTGATGGCCGAGCTCCTCGGCCGCTTCGGCGCTCGTGTGGTCGCCGCCGAAGTCGTGGAGCTCCGCAATGGCACCTTCATCGCCTGCTTGTCGCTCACCGGCCCGCACGGCCCCGAGCAAGTGGACAGCCGGGCCTCGGACGCAATCGCCCTGGCAATGCGTGTCGGCGCCCCCGTGTACGTCGCCGAGCACGTGCTCGTGGAGGCCGGGGCCTCGCCCGAGCTGCTGGAGGACGACTGGTTCGACGAGTGTCTCGGTGGGCCGGAGTTGGAGCTCGAGCTGGAGGACTTCTGCGCCTTCCTCGAAGGGGTCGAGGCCGATGACTTCGCCGACGAGTGCGACCGCTGATGCGACGCGTCGACCTGCCAGGAATTGTCGCCCGCCTCTTCCCGGATCGTCCGGTCCGGCACACCTTCGTGCGCGTCACCTCCACTCCAGAACGATCGACTTCCGTGGCAATCCGCACGACCATCCAGCGTTCCCGCCTGAGTGCCACCGGTGCTGCGACCGCGACCACGCATGCCCTGCGGAGAGAGCGTCAGCCGCATCCCTCGCACCTCGCGAACGCCCGCGTGATCGGCCCGCAGAGTTGTTCCTGCATCCGGTCGCCGAGGGCCATCGCCCACTGGATGCTCACCAACAGCCAGCCGGCGATCGAGCCGACCGACCTTGCGCTCGACCGCGAAGAGGCAGCCATGTGGTCGAGCACCCTCACCGGGCACGTGAAGATCGAGCACACCGCCGTCGACGGCGCGTGCGCCCTGCGACTCGGCTTCACCGACGGCCGGAGCATCACGATCGCGATGGACGAGCTCCGGGTCGCGGCCACCGCCGCCGCCTGACCATTCGCGACTGACGCCTCGGGCGGCGATCTGCTGGAGCGCAGCACGGGCGACGAACCTGATGTCGCCGCCAGCAGCACGGGAACGTTCAGATCAGCGGAACGTGCTCGCCCTGCTCGAACACCACGTGCGCACGCCCGACGAGGAGCGGGTCGAGCGGACCGATGCGATCGAAGTCCTTGTCGTCGTACGGCAACTTGTGCAGCACGTACCGCAGGCCGTTCAACCTCGCCCGCTTCTTGCAGTCGCTCTTGATCACCGTCCACGGCGCATCCGTGGTGTCGGTGGCCCGGAACATCGCCTCCTTGGCGGTCGTGTACTCATCCCACTTGTCGAGCGACGCAAGGTCGATCGGTGAGAGCTTCCACTGCTTCAGAGGGTGGTGCTTGCGCTCGGCGAACCGCCGCTGCTGCTCGTCACGGCTCACCGAGAACCAGAACTTCACGAGGTGCACGCCGCTGCGGACGAGGTTGCGCTCGAACTCCGGAGCCTGGCGCATGAACTCGTGGTACTCGGCATCCGAACAGAAGCCCATCACCCGTTCGACGCCGGCGCGGTTGTACCAGGAGCGATCGAACAGCACGATCTCACCTCGGGTCGGCAGGTGTTGGACATACCGCTGGAAGTACCACTGACCCGACTCGGCCTCGGTCGGCTTCTCGAGCGCGACCACCCTCGCACCACGTGGGTTGAGGTGCTCCATGAACCGCTTGATCGTGCCACCCTTGCCCGCTGCGTCACGGCCCTCGAACAGCACCACGATCCGTTGGCCGCTCTCCTTGGCCCACGCCTGCAGCTTGAGCAACTCCACCTGCAGCAGATACTTCTGCTGCTCGTAGGTGCGCCGACGCATGAGGTTGGCATACGGGTAGGCGGCGTGGCGCCAGTCGGCGGCAAGCTCGTCGTCGGGATTGATCGGCAACTTGCCGAAGACCGGCAGATCCTCGGCCGCTGAGAGCTCTCGAAAGTGAGCGGTCTCGTCGGGCGAAGTCCCCTCGAGCACCGCTTGCAGCCAGCGCGAGACATCTCGCAGCTCTCCCGGGTCGGCATGGGACAGCACGTCGCGGATGGCGTTCAGACGCGACTGCTCAGCTGCGGCCACCGCCCCCTCTGTGACGAAGCGCTCGACGCCGGCCTCGGACAGATCTGTCGGCACGTCACCGTCGACGGCGCGCCGCACTTCAGTGCGGGCGGTGCTGTGCTTGGTCGCCATGGCGGGTCCCCTCCGAGCGTGGTCGTTCGAACCAACTTCCTCCGTTCGGGAGCATTGCGGAACAGGCGCAAGGTCCCTGCGCGTAGCGACCAAGGTCCTGATCACTCCTGATCATCCCTGATGAACAGAGCCGATTGGGCCCTTCGCGCCGCAGGTAGCGTCGGTACTGTGGAACAACCCGCCGACACCCCGCTCCTCCGGCGCATTCGGGAGTCGGTGATCGGCGACGACCAGGTGATGGCTGGCCCCTTCGGACCGCACCGCATCACGTACGCCGACTACACGGCCTCCGGCCGGGCGCTCACCTTCATCGAGGACTTCATTCGCAGCGAGGTGCTCCCCCGCTATGCCAACACCCACACCGAGTCGTCGGGCACGGGCCTCCAGACCACTCGGCTCCGCGAAGACGCTCGCCACATCATCCACGAGGCCGTCGGCGGATCGGGCCCGGACGCCGGCGACGACGAAACGTGCGTGATCTTCTGCGGCTCCGGTTCTACCGGTGCGATCGACAAGTTGATCGGCATCCTCAACCTCCGGATCCCTGCCGACCTCGACGACCGCTATCACCTGTCGCAACACATCCCCGCCGCAGACCGGCCGGTCGTGTTCGTCGGCCCGTTCGAGCATCACTCGAACGAGATCCCGTGGCGGGAGTCGATCGCCGATGTGATCGTCATCCCCGAGGACGCCGACGGCCACGTCGACCTCGCAGTACTCGAGACCGAACTCCTCGCTCACGCCGACCGACGGGTGAAGATCGGGTCGTTCTCCGCGGCGTCGAACGTCACCGGCATCGTCTCCAACACCTGTGCCATCGCCGATGTGTTGCACCGTCACGGCGCGCTCTCGTTCTGGGACTTCGCCGCGGCCGCACCGTACGTCGAGATCGAGATGAACCCCGTGTGCCCAGCGCATCCGTTGGCGCACAAGGACGCCGTCGTACTCAGCCCACACAAGTTCGTCGGGGGCCCCGGCACGCCCGGGGTGCTGATCGTGCGCCGGTCGCTGTTGCACAACCGAGTGCCCGACGTGGTTGGTGGGGGCACCGTCGCCTATGTGAACCCGAGCGAGCACCGCTACCTCGACGACCCGGTGCACCGCGAAGAGGCAGGTACCCCAGCGATCATCGAGTCGATCCGTGCGGGACTGGTGTTCCAGCTGAAGCAGGCGGTGGGTGTCGACACCATTCGCGCCCACGAGGAGGCCTACTGGCGGCGCGCGATCGCGGCGTGGTCGGCCAACCCGTCACTGCAGGTGTTGGGCAACACCGACAGCGAACGGTTGTCGATCGTGTCGTTCGTGGTGAAGCGGCCCGGCGGCCGCTACCTCCATCACAACTACGTGGTGGCGCTGCTGAGCGACCTGTTCGGCATCCAGTCGCGCGGTGGCTGTTCGTGCGCCGGGCCGTACGGGCACCGGTTGCTGGGCATCGACCTCGAGCGCTCTCACGAGTTCGAGCATGAGATCGCGAAGGGATGCGAAGGCATCAAGCCTGGCTGGACTCGTGTGAGCTTCAACTACTTCATCTCCGAGGCCGTGTTCCAGTACCTCGTCGATGCGGTCGACCTCGTGGCCACTCATGGCTGGAAGCTGCTGCCGGAGTACCACTTCGACCCGACCTCCGGTTTGTGGCGACACCGCCTGGGTCCGGTCGAACCGCCGCTACGCCTGTCGCAGCTCTCCTACGACCCAGCGACCGGCGATCTCGTGCGCCCGCCGGTGGACGAGGTGCGTGCCCCCGAGTCGGCTCTGGCCGGCTACCTCGCCGAGGCGAAAGCGGTGCTCGATGCGGCTCCGGCGTGGGCCGCGGAGGACAACGCGGATGTCAGCGGTTCGTTGTCGGCCGCGTTCGAACACCTCCGCTGGTTCGACCTTCCTCACGCTTCGCTCCTGCGCGCCTGACGGTTCAGGCGGGCGAGCAGTTCGCACCAATGCGGGCGCGGCAGCCGCCCGAATCTGGGGAACGCCGAGAACCATCGGGTCGCCTGTGCGGAGTCAGCGGCGGGGTCGGGGACGCAATCCGTACATGCCACCGTCGACCGCAAGCACGGTTCCCGTGGTGCTGCCCGAGCGCGGCGACGCGAGGTAGCAGATCGCATGCGCGACCTCGTCGGCCGACACCAGCCGTCCCATCGGCTGACGGGCTTCGAGCGCAGCTCGCTCCGTCACCGGGTCGGGCGCCGAGTCGAGCAGACGGCCGACCCAGGGCGTGTCTGCCGTGCCCGGAGCAACCATGTTCACCCGGATGCCGTCGGCCAGGCAGTCGGTCGCCATCGCGAGGCCGAGCGCTTGCACTGCACCCTTCGATGCGCTGTAGACCGCCCGCTGCTGCAACCCGGCCCACGCAGCGATCGACGAGGTGAGCACCACAGCTGCGGCGCTCGATCGCCGCAGGTACGGCATCGCCGCCCGCAGTACCCGCGCCATGCCGAAGACGTTGACGTCGAACACGCGCAGCCACTCGCCGTCGTCGTTGTCCTCCACCGCGCCCTGCGCTCCGATCCCGGCGTTGGAGACGACGATGTCGATCCCGCCCAGGCGCGCTGCCGCATCGGCGATCGCCGCCACGACCGAGGAGTTGTCGCTGACATCGCATCGGATGCCGATGAGCGGATCGGTCACACCGTCTGGCCTGACATCGAGGCACGCGACCGTGGCACCACCGGCGGCGAGCAGCCGGGCGGTGGCCAGACCGATGCCGGACGCTCCACCGGTGACGATCGCCCGGAGTCCGTCGAACTCCCCCAATGCACCCCGCGCGCTCACGACGCCCCCCACTCCGCACCATGTGGGAACTCGTAGCGCTCGAGGCTCTCGGAGTGCATCCGCGCGTTCAACCCCTTGCCCGTCGGCGGACGGTAGCGACCCTGGACGACGAGCACCGGATCGATGAAGTGCTCGTGCAGATGGTCGACGTGTTCGATCATCCGGCCGTCCATCGAGCCGCTCACCGACAAGAAGTCGAACATCGCAAGGTGCTGCACCATCTCGCACAATCCGACCCCGCCGGCATGCGGGCACACGCGCACGCCGTACTTGGCGGCCAGCAGCAGCATCGCGATGTTCTCGTTCACACCCCCGACGCGTGCCGCATCGATCTGCAACACGTCGAGCGCCTCGGCCTGCAGGAACTGCTTGGCCATCACCCTGTTGTGCATGTGTTCGCCCGTCGCCACCGGCACGGGGTGCACACCGGCGCGGATTCGGGCGTGGCCGAGCACGTCGTCGGGGCTGGTCGGCTCCTCGATCCACGCAAGGTCGTGGTGTGCCAACCCGTTCACCCACTCGATCGCCTCGTCGACATCCCAGATCTGGTTGGCATCGATCGCGA
The DNA here is from genome assembly GCA_963791635.1 of uncultured Acidimicrobiaceae bacterium. Lineage (GTDB taxonomy): Bacteria > Actinomycetota > Acidimicrobiia > Acidimicrobiales > Ilumatobacteraceae > VFMC01. The sequence goes on along the minus strand of CAWBTC010000005.1, from coordinate 282,362 downwards.
GCCCGATGTCGGGCCCGATCGCCCGTCGGGCGATGCCGAGTCGCCGTTCGTCGTCGACGGGCGTGCCACCAACCTTCAGCTTGATCTGGCAGTAGCCACGCTCGACCGCCTCGATCGCCAAGCGCTCGAGCTTGTCGTCGCTGTATCCCAACCACCCGGGGCCGGTCGTGTACGCCGGATAGCCGTCGCCGTGCAGCACGTCGAGTCGCGCGGCGCGGCCCGCCTCCTGAGCTGTCAGGAGATCGATCGCCTCGTCGGGTGAGAGCGCATCGGAGATGTGCCGGAAGTCGACGAGATCGACGATCTGTCGCGGCGTCATCTCAGCGAGGAACTGCCACAACGGGCGATCCGCACGTCGAGCGGCGAGGTCCCACGCAGCGTTGACCACCGCACCGATCGCCATGTGGGCGATGCCCTTCTCCGGGCCGAGCCAGCGGAACTGCGAGTCGCCGCACCATCCGTCGGGCGAGGCCGCCGAGGTCATCGGCGATCTCGGCGACATCACGGCCCACCACCAACGGTGCGAGTGCCTCGATCGCCGCCACCTGCACGTCGTTGCCCCGGCCGATCGTGAACGCGAGTGCGTGCCCGTCGAGCACGTCGCCGTCCGGTCCGGTCGAATCGGTACGCAACACGGCGTATGCGGCCGAGTAGTCCGGATCGGCGTTCATCGCATCCGACCCGTCGAGCATCGTCGAGGTCGGGAACCGCACGTCGACGACATCGAGTGCCGTGATCATCGATGCCCCACCCACCAGACGCCCTCCATCTGCCGGCAACCTGCCGGCACCCTAGTTACTTGGCGAGTTCGTGCCGAGTTCGCCTCGCGCCGCGATCGCCGTGCCATCCGATGCATGCCGACGCCAACTGCGCCGAGAACACCAATGGCCCACTTCGAATCGCGACTCAACACGCCGGCCTTGCCGTCCAGCAGTTCAACGACTCTCATGGTTGCTAGCACGACCCTTCCGCCCGCAAGGCCCCCCGCCAGCCTCGCTCGCCGGAACGTCTACAGATCTGGCGCTAGTCGGCTGCGCAGTCAACGCGACCGAACCACTCGATCGTGTCACCGCTCATTCCGAAACGCAGCAATACTGGCTCGTAGACATCGATTGCGTCACCACCAAGTGCGACGGCCTGTGGATAGGCGGCGTCGATGTCTTGCCGCGTGCGACCGATTGTGATGCCTTCGGGTGCGACCATTTGTGCGTACCCGGCGACAGGCCCGCCGGTGTAGACCCAGTTGGTCAGTCGGGCATCGTCGATTGACCGGCCTTCGAACAGCAGGGTCAGCCCTTCTGCGGAGATCGACCAATGATCGCCCGGGAGGGTCAGACATGGAGCCCAGGACAGAGCTGGGTCAAACCGCCCAACTCCCTGGTCGGGCTGCTCGACAGTGGGCGCAACACCGAGAACGCGAACCGCATCTGGGAGAAGTGAACCGGACCCGATTCCGAGGAACTCGCCTCCGACGACCTCCAGCTGCCCCACGGCGCGCAGAGTCGTCGATGACGCCGCGGTGGTCGATTCCGTGGTCGAAACAACGACGCCGCTCGATGGCGCCGGCCGCGACGGGTCTGACGATGTGACCGCCGTTGTCGACGGGTTGCTTGATCCTCCGCCCAGCGACGTTGCTGACGCCAGAGCGGCAGGTGTCGTTGCTGATCCAGTCCCGTCTGACTTTCCACATGCCCCGAACAGACCTGTCGCCACAACGAGCAAGCCCGCTGCGCGAATCACTGTCTCGGGTCGCACCCGCCCAGATTGCTTGACACACGGGTGATCTGTCCAGCGCGGCAAGGCATCGGGACGGGTTCCTGAGGCTCTCGGCCTTTCGGGCAGGTTGTGGCGGCGGCGCCGTGGCTACGGCTGGCGACCGAGCCGTCGCCGACGTTGCCCGGTGTCACGATCGGGGCGATGACAGTCTCCGAATCCGGGTCGACAGCGGTGTGGCCGCTGTATCCGTCGAAGCCTCGCGCCGTGGTCTTGTGGCCCCACTCGCTTGCCCGCGCACGAGAATGCATCGAGCATTGCAGAGCGATGCTGCAACCAGTCGGACTTCGGCTGCCCGCACCGCTTGCTTGTCGATCGAGCACCTCGTCTGCACAGGAGGCCCATTCATGACTCGCGTCGATGCCCACCATCACATCTGGGACATCACGGCTCGCGTCCTACCGTGGATGTCGTCGCCTGGCTACGAGCCAATGGCTCGTTCGTTCACGGCGGCCGATCATGCCGCGCTTGCCAGCGCCGCCGGGGTCGACGCGAGCGTGGTGGTGCAATGCGTGGCGGACGAAGCCGAGACGCTGGAGCTCCTCGACATCGCCCGTACAGATCCGGTGATCGCAGCGGTCGTCGGATGGGTGGATCTCACCGCCGTCGATGTGGCCGATCGGTTGGCTGCCCTTCGTGAAGCACCCGGCGGCAGGCTCTTGCGAGGAATCCGTCACCAGGTGCACGACGAACCCGATCCCAATTGGTTGCGTCGCGCCGATGTGCAGCGAGGAATTCGTGCAGTCGGCGGGGCCGGCCTCGTGTACGAGTTGCTCGTGAAGCTGCCGCAGATGCCGGCGGCGATCGAGACGGTGCGGGCACTCGACGAGGTGGAGTTCGTGGTGGACCACGCGGCCAAGCCGCCGATCGCGTCTGGCTCACCCGAGCCGTGGAGGACGCTGCTGACCTCGCTCGCGACGAGTGCGAACACGACGTGCAAGCTCTCCGGTCTCGTCACCGAGGCATCTTGGTCGACCTGGGCGATCGACGACCTGCGCCCGTTCGCGGACGTTGTGATCGAGTCGTTCGGGCCGCAGCGGCTGATGTCCGGATCGGATTGGCCGGTGTGCACCCTCGCTGCGCCGTACCAGAACTCCCTCACATTGGCCGACCGGCTCACCGAGCATCTGTCTGCCGCCGAACGCAACGCCATCCTCGCCGGCACAGCGCAACGCGTGTACTCACTCACGAGACCGGCTGACGGCTGACGGCTGCACCCCCACGCACTCGCCACGCACCCTGCTGCGACACGTCACCACTGCGAGCTGTCCTGCGACGGTGAACACTCAGCGAGGCAGCCTCAGATGGTGCACTGGACGCCGACTTTCATGATCTCCTGACACACCGTGGAGCGGGTGATGAGCCACACCCCGTTCACGATCCGGGCACGCCCGAACGATTGCAGCGTCCCGGAGAAGCCGTCATCCCATGGATCGAGACCCGAGGTGTAGGTGAAGCTCGCCTCGATCGGCGAGAAGAACACCATCTCGTCGATCTCGGGCTCCATCGCACGGATGGCGTCGCCGTGGTCACGCATGATCGCTTTCATGGTGAGGTCGATCCCGCTCGCGTCGTCGAGGTAGCGGAACAAGGTGGCCTTGCTGCCGAGGTCGTTGTACAGGGCGACGAACGCCTGCTCGATCGCAGCCCGATCGGCGACGGGATCGACTGGCTGCTCGGCGCCAGGCTTGGGCAGTTTCAGGTCTGGCGCGGTCATCTCCGGCGCAGTGCCTTCGGTCATCATCCCCGGGTTGCACTCGGGCGACCCCCACATCGGGATGCCGTTCATGAGGTCGTTCTGGGTGTATCGATCGGAACCGCCATCGGCGTGGAGCACTTCGAGCGCAAGGGTCGATGCGATGCCGTTCCAGGGATCGAAGAACGCGCCATTCGCGTCATCGGCATCGTCGTCGGGCATGGGGACGTTCACCGCGAGCACTGCGAGTCCGTCGATCGGCTCCATCGAGTCGGTGGCGCCGCTCGGGTGTGACAGTCGAGCTTGGGTGACGGTGTCGGCCAACTGCACGACCAGCAGCGCGAGTGGCGCCTCTTCGACGATGCCACCGAGGCCGAAGCTGATCGCCGGATCTGGTGGCGCCTCCTTGCTGCGGGGCATCTGGGCCTGGCCGATCGCATCGAGGGTGAGCGCGGTCGCCGACACCGACGACACCGGGATGCACCAGTCGGGTACGTCCTCTGGCACAAAGCCCGGACCCCACATGTTCGCGTCATCCGACTCGTAGACACGAACCTCGATGCCACTCTCGGTGGTCCGGGTGAACAGTCGCGTGGCCGAGGTGCCGACCGGCTCGACATCGATCTCGCCGCCCTCTGTGGTCGGCACCGCCTCCACGGCGACGTCGGCATCGTTGTCTTGCAGCACGAATCTGTTGATGGCCAGGCCTCCACCCACCAATGCAGCGACGATCACGCCGGTGACCAAGAGCACCACAGAGCCGCGAGGGCCGTTGGCCTCTCGTCTGCGCTTGCCGTCGCGCACCTCCGCCTGCGCCGCGGATCCCTCGTCATCGTCGCCCCAGCGACTGGCGCGGCCAGCATCACCCTCGCCCATGGCACCCCTCCCACACGCGCTCCGGTCGGCGAACGCCGACCTGGCTCGCTGAACCATAGGTCGGCGAGAATCGTTCGTGGTCGCGGCCCCTCGGGGATGAACATCTGCCAAGCTCTCGCCACGACCCGTCGTAACGTTTGGTCGCGAGTCCTGGGGAGGAGAACGATCGTGCCCAACCGACGGCAGGCAGGATCGATGTCACGATCGCAGCCCGCGGTGCGACACGGCCGCAGGTGGCTCGCCCCTCGGGTGCTCGGCGCCCTCGCAGCGAGCGCATTCGTTCTGCTGCCAGCGGCGTCCGGAACGGCCGCACCCGACGACACCTCAGGTACCGGGACGGGTGAACAGGAGCCCAACCGCGACGACATGCTCACGGTCGCCCAAGAGTTCGGGCGCTCGGTCGACCTCGGTGACCACGTGCTGCTTCGTGTCACCGTCACCGCCGGCAGGCTCATCGACGGAGAGGTGCGCGTGACCGGTAGCCAGTCGTCGCTCACCGTGCGCCAGGACGTGCAGGTGGCGGGCGGTTCGAGCGAGGAGGTGATCGTGACGGTGCCCGTGATCGATCCCGGTTCGGCCTCGTTCGAGGTCGAACTGTTCGACGGTGACCAATCGGTCGACAGCGATACCGTGCGCTTCGCCTTCGATGCCGGCACCGATGTGGCCGGCGTGATGCCGGTGCTGGCCGCGCGGGCCGGTGAACCGCCGGCGCGTGTCACCCTGCCCGGCGATCTGCGCCGCGTCGACATGGTCGCCGTCTCACTCGACGTGCTCGATCTCGGGCCGAGCGCAATCAGCCAACTCGACACCGTGCTGGCCACCTCCGACGATCTCGTGTCGCTCGGACCGGCAGCACGGACCACCCTGCTCGGATGGCTCGACCGCGGCGGCCACCTGGTGCTCGACGACACCGATGATCTCGAGCGCGTTGCCCGTCGACTGGCAGCCGGGTGACGCGGGCTACGCGTTCGCCGGCCGCGGCGAGGTGCGCGTCATCGCCGGGGCGCTGACCGCGGGCGAGTGGGATCTGTCCATCGCTCCAGCGCCGTTGTCGGCCTACAACTCCCCGATGGGTTTCGGTAGCGCCGACATGCTGATCGACCCGCGGCTCACGCTGGCCAAGCGCGCCGGCGTCGAACTGCCGGACCTCAACCGGATCGTGGTCCTGCTGGCCGTGTACGTGCTGCTGATCGGCCCGGTGCTCTACCTCGTGCTGCGTCGGATGCGCCGGCTCACAGCGGCCTGGGTGGCGATCCCCACCATCGCCCTGCTCGTCGCCGGTGGCGTCGCTGTCACCAGCCGCGGGTGGAACACCGCTGCGCGGTCGACGGCAGCGACCATCATCGAGAGCCATGCTGGCGGCAGCCACGTGTCGTACCAGCAGTTGATGACCCGGCGGTCGGGCGGCACCGCATCGTTTGCCGTGCCGGCCGGCTGGACGCCGCTCGACCAGAACCAGTTCGGATGGTGGGGTGTCGACACCTCCACCCGCCGCACTGCGATCGCCACGGCCGACGGCACGACCATGCAGGCACAGCTCGAACCCGGCCAGGTGGCCGTGCTCGAGGCCGAAGGCGCCGACGATGCCTCCTTCCTCGTTGTCGATGCCCGCATCGACAACGAGACCATCCGTGGCACCGTCACCAACACCGCCGGGGTCGATCTGAACGCGGTGGCCGTGTTCGGTGGGGGCCGCGGTGTCCTCGTCGGCGACCTCGCCTCGGGTGCATCGGTCGACTACCAGATCAAGAACGCGATCGACGATCCCGACCCGTTCGACACGCCGCTGCGAACGGTGTGGAGCGATCCGCAGTTCGGTCTCGGCTTCGGCGATGCGCCCACGCCAGGCATAGACGTCGGCATCTGGACGTGGTTCGCCTCCAAGTCCACGTCGGAGATCTACCCACGTGGAGTCGTGCGTGCCGCCGGGTGGACGTCCGAGCTCATCGCCGCTGGAGACGCCTCCGGCGAGACCGACAACCTCGCGCTCGTCACGACGGTGGCCCCGATCATCAACGACTCGTCGACGCTCGAACCTCAGGTGGTGCGTTGGAGTTGGATCGAGAATGCGTTCGACCCGCGCACGGGCGAACCCGGCAAGCCGGTGTTTCGGTACTCCGTCCCGCCCGACGCCCCCCTCGACGACTTGGTGCTCGAGCTGCCAGTGGGCCTGACCGGCGCCGAGGTGCTCGACGCCCGCGGCCGTTGGGTCGATCTCGGCGATGATGACGACACGACCCGAGACGACGAGCTGGACGTGCCGGCATCGTCGGTCCGTGACGGCTCGCTGATCGTGCGAGCCTCGGTCGACATGAACGCCGGCGTGGACTTCAGCCTGATCCATCCAGTCCTGAGGGGGCTCGTCGCGTGACGATCGTCGACGAAAGCCCCGGCGATCGCACCGACGACTCGGGCCAGAACGACCCCACGAGTGCGTCGGTGCCGGCGGTGCGCACCGTCGGCCTCACCAAGCGATACGGCACCCTGCTCGCAGTGAACGACATGCACCTCGAGGTGCCGACCGGATCGATCTTCGGTCTCATCGGTCCGAACGGTGCCGGCAAGTCGACCACCTTCGCGATGGTCGCCAGCCTCCTCATCCCCACCTCCGGCACGCTCGAGGTGATGGGCATCGACCCCGGCGCAGACCGCGTTGGGCTGCGCGCCAAGATGGGGTACATGCCCGACACGCTCGGCGTGTACGACAACTTGCGCGTCACCGAGTACCTCGAGTTCTTCGCCGCCAGCTACCGCGTGCCACGCCGCCAGTGGCCGCAGCTCATCGACGAACTGCTGGAGCTCGTCGAGCTCACCGTCAAGAAGGACTCGATGGTGAACTCGTTGTCGCGTGGCATGAAGCAACGGCTCAGCCTGGCCCGCGCCCTCGTGCACGATCCCAGCCTGCTCGTGCTCGACGAGCCGGCAAGCGGCCTCGACCCTCGCGCCCGGGTCGAGCTCCGCGACCTGCTCCGAGGGCTGAACGCGATGGGCAAGACGATCATCATCTCGTCGCACATCCTGGCCGAGCTGGAGGAGGTGTGCTCCCACGTGGCCATCATGGAGGCAGGTCGACTGCTGGCGAGTGGCCCGCCGCGACAGATCCTCGATCAGCTCGGTGGATCGCGCACGCTGCGAGTGCGCTACGTCGATGGCACCATCGAGACGTTCGTCGTCGGCTCGAGCGATGAACAGGCTGCTCTGCTTCGCCGGCTCGTGGTCGACGAGGACCGACAGGTCGTGGAGTTCGTCGAGGAGAGCGGCGGCCTCGAGCAGCTGTTCCTCACCGTCACCCAGGGGGTGGTCCAATGAGCTTCGCTGTCAACCCGGTGCTTGCCCGCGAGCTGAAAGAGCGCATGCGCGGCCTCTGGGCGTTCGTGGCGCTCATGGTGTTCCTCGGGTTGCTGACGCTCACGGTGTGGGTGGTGTACGAAGGCAACCAGTCGACCGACGGGTTCACGTTCGACCTCGAACGACAGACCCGCATCGGCCGCGAGCTGTTCGAATGGGTTCTGTCGATCATGCTCGTGCTGGTGCTGTTCTTCGTGCCTGGCCTCACCGCCGGCGCCGTGGCGGGCGAGCGCGAACGTCAGACGCTGCTGCCACTGCAGATCACGCTGCTGCGGCCCCGCCACATCCTGTGGGGCAAGGTGATGGCATCGCTCGCCTACCTCGCGCTGCTCGTGATCGCGTCCACGCCGATCCTCGCCGTCGCGTATCGGCTTGGCGGGGTGACGATCCTCGATGGTGTCGTGGGACTGCTCAGCATCCTCGCGGTCGGCGTGCTGCTGGCGACGATGGTGGTCGGCATCTCGTCGTTCGCCAAACGCGTCCAGTCCGCCACGCTGATGGCCTACGGCTTCACGCTCGTGCTGTCACTCGCCTCCTTCGTCGTGTACGGCATCGCCACCCTGGTCGACGAAAACCGCGGCGTCGACCCGAGCAACGCCCCCGCCGCTGTGTTGCTGCCCAACCCGATCATGTTCGTGGCCAATGCCACCGCTGGCGAGAACATCGAGATCGGTGAGAGCCCGTTCGTGCCGGCGCGACAGTTCTTGCGCGATGCATATCTGGACAACGCAGGCTGGTGGCTGGGTTCGGGCGGTGACGGGTTCGCAGATGGCGACGTCTTTGCCGGCGGCAACGTCTTTGCCGATGGCAACGGCAACCTGATCGATGGCCGCCGAATCGACAGCAGCATGCCACCCTGGTTGCTCTCGTTCGCCTCGATGGCCATGCTCGCAGGAGCCCTCTTCTTGCTGGGGTGTCGCCGCCTTCGCACACCCGCCGAGACCGAACGATGAACGGCGACGACGCTGTCCAGTTGGGGTGTCGCCGCCTTCGCACACCCGCCGAGACCGAACGATGAGCGCCGGGGCCACCCGGACCAGATCGCCCTCGACCGGCGACGACCGCGTCTCGAGCTCACGCGTCGAGGGCTTGCTCGACGGCGTCCGACGGCGACTGCGGCTTGCCTGGGGCAGCGAGATCATGCAGTGGGCCGCGCCCGTGGTCGCCACGGTCGCACTCGCCCTCGTGGTCGCCGGTTGGCTGCTGCCATTGGCGTGGTCCGAACGGGCTGCTCTCGCTGTCGTCATTGCGTCGCTCGTGGCCATCGTGGCGCTCGCCCTGGTGGTGCGGGTTCCGAGGATCGTCACCGCCCGCGCCGCCGACCGCGGCCTGGGCACTCACGACGCCTTTGCTGCGGCACTGCAGTTTGCCGGGCAGGACGGGGAGGAGGGTGAGTTCGTCACCCGGATCGCCGAGCGAGCCGATCATCTCGCCGCAGGGGCGCGGCCCGTCGATGCCGTGCCCCTGCGCTTGCATCGCAACCGAATGCTCGCCGCTGGAGGCATCGCTGTGCTTGCGGTTGCGCTCGCCGTCGTCGCGAACCCGCAGGACGACCGACGCCGCGATCGCGCCGCCGAGGCAACCGCTGTGCAGCAGCTCGCCGCCGAGGTGGCCGCCGATGCAGAGGCGATCGCAGCGACAGGTGAAGCGGGTCGGGCTGCCGCGGATCGCCTGCGCGAGCTGGCAGAGGAACTGTCACGGACCGACTCGCTCGAACGGGCCGAAGAGCTCGCCACGGCAGCAGCGGCCGAGCTCGAGGCACGCGTCGGCGACGATCTGCTGTCTGAGAAGGCAGCCACCCAGGGCCTCGAACGCAGCTTGGGCTCGAACCCGCTCGTGCCCGGTGCACCTCAGGGGGCAGCCGACCAACTGTCGGCCCTTGCCGATCAGCTCGAGGCGATGTCGCCCGAGGAGCTCGAGGCCGTGGCCGACCGTCTCGATGCTCTCGCCGAGGCGCAGGCGGCTGGTGACCCGGCCACTGCCGCAGCATTTGCTGCCGCGGCCGATGCGACCCGCTCCGGCGATGTCTCGGCAGCGAAGGCCGCCCTGGGCGAGGCTGCCGGCGCGCACTCCTCGGCCGGTGACGCCGTCGCCGCCGGTGAGGCCGACGCCGACGCCGCTGCAGCGGCCGACGACGCCGCCCGTCGCGCCAGCGAAGCCCGCGCCGGCCAGGGCCAAGGTCAGGGGCAGGGTCAGGGACAAGGCCAGGGCCAGAAGGTCAAGGCCAGGGCCAAGGCCAAGGCCAGGGCCAAGGTCAAGGCCAGGGCCAAGGTCAGGGGCAGGGCCAAGGTCAGGGGCAGGGGCAGGGACAAGGTGGTGGTGGGGGCTCGCCGAGCGGGAACGTCGGCGGGGGCGGCGGCACCGGGACTCCAGCACCAGGCCAGGGAGGTCAGGGCACCGGCACCGGGCACAGCGACGGCGCGGCCGGCCAGGAACCCGATACCGCAACCGTGTTCGACCCTGTCACCGGAGCTCCCGGCGAGAGCGGCACCGTCGGAGGCGGCACCGAAGGCGAGAGCGAGACGATCGGACAGGGTGATGGCGCCACCGGCAGCGGCTCGCGTCGCGTGCCACTGTCGGATGCACTCCCCGACTACACCGCGCAGGCCACCGCCGCCCTCGACGCCACCGCCGTACCACCGTCCGTGCGAGCACTGGTGCTCGCCTACTTCGATTCGCTGCAGAACCGGGTCGGCCCGAGCACCGGAGGCGGATGACCCCGGCCACGACCAGCGAGCCAGAGATGACCAGTGAGAACCAGGGATGACCAAAGATGAGGGAGGACGGATGTCCAACGAGCCAGGGTCGGGGGCGACCGCAGTGGTGGTGACGCCGGAGCAGTATGCGACCGTCGCCGAGGCGATCGAGGCCGAGATCGGCAAGGTGATCGTCGGCCAACACGAGGTCGTGCGCGCCGTGTTGACCTGCCTCCTGGCTGAGGGCCATGCGCTGCTCGAAGGTGTGCCCGGCCTCGGCAAGACACAGCTGTTGAAGACGCTGTCCGACGCAGTCGACCTGTCGTTCTCGCGGGTGCAGTTCACCCCCGATCTGATGCCTGCCGACATCGTCGGCACCCAGGTGTTGGAAGAAGACGAGGCGGGCCGACGCACGTTCCGCTTCCGGCAGGGTCCGATCTTCGCTGGCTTCGTGCTCGCCGACGAGATCAACCGTGCGACCCCGAAAACCCAATCGGCCTTGCTCGAGGCGATGCAGGAACGCTCGGTCACCGCCGGTGGCGCGACACGCTCGCTGCCGCGTCCCTTCCTCGTGATGGCCACGCAGAACCCGCTCGAGATGGAAGGGACCTATCCCCTGCCCGAGGCACAGCTCGATCGCTTCCTGCTGAAGGTGCAGGTTCCGTTCCCCACCGCCGACGAGATCGTCACCGTGCTCGAGCGAACCACCGGACGAGCGGGCGAACAGGTTCGATCCGTCGCCGATGCGGCGACGCTCGCGGCGATGATCGAGCTGACCCGTCAGGTGCCGGTGCCGAGCCATGTCCTGCGACATGCGGTCGATCTCGTGATGGCAACCCATCCCGATCTGCCCGGCGCCACCGGAGCCATCGCCCGGTACGTGCGCTTCGGCGCCTCGCCTCGCGGTGCGCAGGCGTTGGTGCTCGCCGGCAAGGTGCGGGCGTTGCTCGACGGTCGGCCGAACGTCTCGATCGACGACGTACGAGCTGCGGCTCCGGCCGCTCTGCGCCACCGGCTCGTGCTCGGCTACGAGGCGAGTGCCGAGCGCGCAAGTGCCGACGACATCCTCGCCGAGGTGTTGACCGCCCTGCCGGCGCCGGCGGCCGGAGTGCGGGGAGCACCCTGACGTGACAGGCGGCGGCGCGCTGCTCGGCCCCGAGGTGTTGGCGCGTCTCGAACGCCTGCAGCTCGGCACCCGCCGCAAGCTCCAGGGCCGTTTCAGCGGCGAGCACCGGTCACCGCGCCACGGCACGTCACTCGACTTCGCCGACGTGCGCGAGTATCACCCGGGCGACGACTTCCGCCGGATCGACTACGCGCTGTTCGCCCGCACCGATCAGTTGTTCATTCGGCTGTTCGACGCCGAGGACGACGTCGATCTGCGCCTGGTTGTCGACCGGTCGGCCTCGATGGGGCACGGCGCGAAGCTGCTCGCGGCCGCCAAGCTCGCCGCCGCGCTCGGTTTCGTGGGTCTGGTCCGCCGCGACGTGGTGACACTGCTCACCGTGCCGTCCGACGCGGCAACCACCGGTCGCCGCTTCACCGGCCGGCATGCAACCGCGGCGCTGTTCGGTGCGCTCGACAGTCTGGAGGCCACCGGCAGCACCGACCTCGAGGTGGCCGCCACCCGCGTGCTGGCGCAGACCGGACCGCCCGGCGTGACGGTGCTCTTCTCCGACCTGCTCAGCCCATCGTGGGCGGCGGCGATCGAGCGGCTCCCTGGCCGCGGTGCCGATGTGTCCGTCGTGCACGTGCTCTCCCGCCACGAGCTCGACCCTGATCTGCTCGGCGACCTCGAACTCGAGGACAGCGAAACGGGTGAACGGGTAGCGGTGAGCTTGACGCCAGACTCACGACAGCGGTACCGGACCTCGGTCGACGCGTGGCTCGACGGTGTGGCCGCCACCTGCAGGGCTCGCGGCGTGGCCTACAGCCGGGTGCTCGCTGACGACATCGCCGGCCCCGGCGCGAGCCCGAACGCATTGACCGACGTGGTGCTGCGAGGCTGGCGAGGCGAAGGGTTGGTCCGGTGAGGTTCGCGCAGCCCTGGGGCCTGGCACTGCTGGCGTTGGCGATCCCCGTCGTGGTCCTGCACATCCTCCGGCCACACCGCCAGACCACGCTGGTCAGCAGCACCTTCCTGTGGCGCAACGTCGAGCGCCCGGTCAGCTCGGCGACGCCATGGCAGAAGTTCCGGTGGAGTGCATTGCTGGCCGCGCAGTTGCTGGCCGTGTTGTTCGGCTCGATCGCCGTCGCCCAGCCGGTGCGTCTCACGCCGGCGATGCTCGCGGAGCACACGGTGTTCATCATCGATGCGAGCGGGTCGATGGCAGCCGTCGACGGTGACCCCGATCGCCTCGCAGCCGCCAAGTCCTCGGCGGAAGACCTGCGCGACGAGCTACCGGCGGGCGGCATCGCCAGCATCGTCGTGGCCGCCGGCCGACCACGCGTGGTGCTCACCGCCAGCGACGACCGCCAGGCCTTCACCGATGCGCTCGCGACGGTGACCGCCACGACCGGCTCGGTCGACTTCGCGGACGCGTTCTCACTCGCTCAGAGCCTCGAGACGTCGACGGCCGACGTTGGGTTCGTGCTGCTCAGTGACGGCGGCCTCTCCCAGGACGAGCAGCGGCAACAGCCACCCGGCACCACGTACCGCAGGATCGGTTCGCGCGACCTCAACCGGGCGATCACGTCGTTCACCGTCGAACCGCGAGGCAGTGGACTGCACGCCCTTGCGACCGTGAAGAACACCGGCGGTCCCACCGCCACGATCGACGTTCGTTTCGACGTGGACGGGATCACCGCCGCAGTGGAGCGTGTGGAGATGAAGCCCGGCCTCGCCGTTGATGTGGCCGCCGACGTGCCGCTCGGCGATCGCGTCGAGGTGTTCCTGTCGGGTGCCGACCTGCTCGCCGCCGATGACCACGCATTCGCGGTGGGTGGCCGCCGGCCGGATCTCGATGTCCTGCTCGTCGGCGAGCCGTTGTTCATCGGCGATCTGCTCGCGTCGATCCCCGGCATCACGCTGTCGACCGTCGACGCAGGTGGCGAGGGCAGCGACGGATCGGGCCATGACGTCGTCGTGTTCAACGGCGTCACTGTGCCAGACACCGTCGCCGCACCATGGCTCGCCATCGCCCCTCCCGGCGGCGCTCCGGGCATCACGATCACCGGCGAGCTCGACCAACCGGCGGTCACGTTGCTGCGCAGCGAGGACTCGCTGCTGGCCGGTCTCGACCTCACCACGGTGTCGATCGCCGCTGCACAACAGGTGTCGGCGCCGCTCGCCGACACGCTCGTCGGCGCTGAAGGTGGCCCCCTCCTCATCACGGGGAGCAGCACGACTGCATCGGGTCGATCCGTGCCGTTCGTGTACCTCACGTTCGCACTCGCCGACTCGAACCTGCCTGTGCAGCTGCTCTTCCCCCTCCTCGGCGACCGGATGCTGACCGAACTTGCCGGTGCGGCGGTCGCTTCGACCAGTCTCGAGGTCGGCGCAGCGCTGCCCATCCCTTCTGGCGCTGGTGTCACCGTCACGGCGCCCGACGGCAGCACCAACGACGTCGCCGTCGGCGAGTCGGCGCCTCGCGCCACACGTCAAGGCTTCTGGTCGATCTCGGCTGCCGACGGCACCGAACGGCTCGTCGCGGTCAACGTGGCGCCGACGGAGTCGGCGATCGCACCCGCCGACGAACTGGTGAAGCCGGCCGTCGATCCCCGAGACGCCGATCGAACACCCGCCAGAGGCCAGGAGAGCCTGGTGAAGTGGGTGATCGTGGCACTGCTGATGGTGCTCGCCGCCGAGTGGTTGCTGGCACGGCGACGAGTGGGTGTCCCTCGTCCTCAGTGGCGGCTCGCTGTCGTGACCCGTGTTGTCGTGGCCGCGCTGCTGCTCGGCGCACTGGTGTCGCCGGTGATCCGCCGCCCTGCGGAACGCACCGCCACCGTGTTCGTCATCGACCTCTCTCAGTCGATGGGCGCCGACGGTCGACGCGCAGCCGAGGCGTGGGTGCGCAACGCACTCGCATCGCGTGGTGACGACGATCTCACCGCCGTCGTGGGCTTCGGGGCGCAGGCGCGCCTCGACCGTGTGCTCGAACCGTCCTCGGCATTCGTCGGCGCCCAGGTCGTGGTCGACGAGTCCGCCACTGATCTCCAGGGCGCGCTGCGTCTGGCCGACGCGGTGCTGGTCGACGACGCCCGACGCCGCGTGGTGATCGTCTCCGACGGTCGCGTCACGACCGGCGACGCCGTCGCCGAGGCGGAGGCGATGCTCGGCAACGGCACACGCATCGACGTGCACACCGTGGAGCGGGCCGCTGGCACGGACGCCGCAGTCGATGGGGTGGACGCGCCCTCGATCGCTCGCATCGGCGATTCGGTCACGATCGCCGCGACGGTGCAGGCCACCGAGGATGGACCTGCCGTCGTGGTGCTCCGCCGCGATGGGGTGGACCTCGCCAGCCAAGAGATCACGCTCGTCCCCGGCGCAAACGACGTCGCCTTCACCGATGTCGCTGACGCCAGCGCCGGTGATGTGCTGCGCTATCAGGTGGTGGTCGACACGGCCGGCGACGCCCGGCCGGAGAACGACGTCGGCTTCGTCGCCGTGCCGGTCGAGGGTCCTGCGCGTGTGCTGATCGTCGAGGGCACGGCAGGCGAGAGCCGAGTGGTGGCGAATGCGCTCACCGCAGGAGGCGTGGCCGTCGATGTGATGGACGTGGGCGATCTGCCCGACCTCCAGCAGTTCGTCACCTACTCGGGCATCGTGATGGTGAACGTCGATGCGAGGTCGCTCTCGGGTCCACAGATCGAGACGCTGTCGGCGGCGGTTCGCGACCTCGGTCGCGGTCTCGTCACCATCGGTGGTGAGCGCAGCTACGGCGTGGGCGGCTACCGCGGCTCACCGCTCGAGGAACTGCTCCCGGTCGTGAGCGAGGTGCTCGATCCCAAGCGACGCAAGGTGGTGGCCCAGGTGCTCTCGATCGACGTGAGCGGCTCGATGGCCAACTGTCATTGCGACGAGGGCGAGAACCCCGTGGGACGTGCCGACGGCGGCGTGAACAAGACCGACATCTCGCGTGCCGCTGCGGCCCGCACGATCGAGGCACTCTCGGCATCCGACGAGATCGGCATCCTGGCGTGGAACCAGAGCACCAAGTGGATCCTCGACCTGCAGCAGGTGCCCGCCGCCGACGTGGTGGAAGAAGGCCTCCGGCAGCTGAAACCCGCCGGAGCAACGAACCTGTCGGTGTCACTCGAGGAGGCTGCTGACGCCTTGCGCGCCAGCAAAGCGAGTCTGAAGCACATCATCTTGTTCTCCGACGGATTCACCTCCGTGCAGTTGATCGAAGATGTCGCCGACCAGGCGGGCGAGCTGTACGAACTGGAGGGCATCACCGTGTCGGTGATCGCGACCGGCGAGGGCGCGGCGCCGTCGCTCGAGGACATCGCAGTGCAGGGCCACGGGCGCTTCTACCCCGGCCGCGACCTGCAGCAGGTACCGCAGGTGATCGCCGAGGAGGCGGTGATCGCCAGCCGGGACTTCATCACCGAGGGTCAGTTCCTGCCGGTGATCACCGCCGCCACCCCCGTGACCGAGCCGCTCACGGCTGCGCCGCCCCTCCTGGGATACGTGGCCACCACCGCCAAGGGCACCGCGAGCACATCGCTGCGCATCGGCCCCGACAACGACCCGCTGTTGGCTTCGTGGCAGGCCGGTCTCGGCCGGGTGACGAGTTGGACCAGCGACGCATCGGCGGGGTGGTCATCGAACTGGGTGGGCTGGGACGGCTACGTCGACTTTTGGTCGTCGGTGGTGAAGGACACCTTCCCGGCCGGCGAGACGACCGGTGCGGTGACGGCATCGTTGCGTGATGGGCGACTCACGATCGACGTGGCCGACGACGTCACGTTCCCGGATGGCGCGACGGCCACCGCCATCGTCGCAGGCCCCGACGGGCAACGGATCGAGGTGCCCCTCGACCGTCGAGCGGGCGACCGCTTCGGCGCAGAGGTGCCCGCACCTCGCTCCGGGTCGTACGCCGTGGGCGTCACCGTGACGGCAGGCGGCGAGACCGTGCTGTCGTCGGCCGCGTTGGCGAACGAGAGCTACCCGGCCGAGTTCCGCCCTGGTCCGTCGGATGCCGCCTACCTCGGGCGGCTGTCCACCATCACCGGCGGACGCGGTGAGATCGAGGCCACACAGGCGTTCGACCGCGACACCCTCTCCGCCGGCACCCGCTCGATCGACCTCCGGGGCCCGCTGCTGCTGTTGGCTGCCCTGCTGTTCCCGCTCGCGGTGCTGTTGTCGCGATTGGCGCTGCGCCCTGCAGTGGCCGCCGGCGCTGCTGGAGCCGTGAGCGGAGCAAGGCGAGGCGGACGTCGTTTGCGATCATCGCTGCCCAAGTTGCTGCCACCAGATCCCGGCGAGAGCGCTGCGGCGCCGACCGCCACCCCGACCGCCACCCCGACCGCCACCCGACCGCCAACCGGGCCGGACAAGCCGGACACGAAAGGCCGGCTTCGAGCACACCGCCGACGCCGACACCTGCGCCTGGCGGCCGCTCGTCGGTCAGCGACCTGCTGCAACGGAAGCGAGAGCGCCAGGAGCCACCGCCCGGCGGCGACGCCTGACCTCGTCGTTCCAGGCGACGCCAGCACCCGACATCACGGCGATCGCCCCGATCCACACCAGCGAGACGAGCGGCTTCGAGCGCACCTCCAGCAGCACCCGCCCGTCATCGCGCGCCGTGAGCAGCGCAACCTGCACGTCGCGCCACGGTCGGCTCACGAGCGCCGTCTCGGCCAGCACCCCACCCCGCTCCGGGAACGTCACCAATGCCGGCCGCCGTTGCTCGCCGGCAACGTCGAGACTGACGGCCACCTCGGTGGTTCCGGGCGTCGGACCTTCGGCGAGCTGCGACTCCTCGGTTCGTCACCTCGACGCCAGCGACCCTGAGCGTCTCGCCCGTCGCCAACCAGCGATCCTCCCACCGGCCGAACGATGAACCGGCTGCGCCAACCAGCACCACGATCATGCCGGCATGTGCGATCCAGCCGCCGCGCCCCACCCGACGGCGCGACCGGACGAGCAGGATGAGGAGCGTGATCGCAATGACTGCGGCGAACGCTCCGAGCGGCCGTGCGAAGTAGCGGCCCTCGAGGCGCGCCCCGTCGCCGTCAGCGAGCAGAGGAGCGACAGTGAACACCACCACGGTGGCGAGCGCGCCACCGATCAACAGCGCCGCCGTGGTGCGCCAGCTGTCGAGCGCCACACGCGTTCGTGGGCGAGCTGAGCTCTCACGGCTAGCGCCCCGACGTTCGATCACGTCGGCGGCGGCTGCACCGACGATCGCCGCCACAGTGACGGCGCCAAGGGCGCGCCCGATCGTCGCCGATTCGGCAAAGGCGTGCACCGACGTGACCGCGCCCGAGCGCGCCAACGCCGCGCCGGCGAGCGCCACCACCAGCGGCAGGCGTCGAAGAGTTGCGGCGCGGCGTGTGCTCCCTCGACCGGCGTGCAGTGCCACCAGAGCTGCCATCCACACGGCGAGCGAGGTGTTCTCGACCGGATCCCATGCCCAGTAGCCGCCCCACCCCTGCTCGACGTAGCTCCAGAACCCTCCGAGTGCCATCGCTGCGGTGAGCAGTCCCATCGTGACGAGCAACCATCGATGCGCTGCTCGCCCGCTCACGAACGCGGGCACCGTGCATGCCACCCCGAGGTACAGCACGGGCGGATGCACCACCATCGCCCAATGCCGCAGGATCGGGGTGAGCCCGAATCCCTGCACCGCTGGGACCTCGAGCCGATCGAACGGCGAGGCGAGGAGCAGCCCGACCGTGCCCACCGCCGCCGCAAGCCCGACGGTCCACCCGTGCAGCACCCAGTGTCGTTCCTCGCGCGGGTCACGGTGCACCGCAAGGGCTGCCGACGTGGCCAGCATCGCCGCGAAGAGCAACAGCGAGCCCTCCATGCCACCCCAGAGGGCAGCGGCCCGGTACCACCACGATTCGCCCATCATGGTGTGCTCGGCCACGAAGGCAAAGGTCAGGTCGGTGCGCAGCAGCGCCCACTCGAGCCGCAGCACCAGCACCCACAGAACGATCGCCGGTGCGGCCGCGACCAGTCCCGTCCAGCCGATGGAGCGCGATCGACCGGACCGCACTGCGCCTGACGAAGGCGCGCCGGGTGCACCTGGCGCACCTGGCGCATCGTCAGCACCTGGCGCGCCATCGGCGTAGGGCTCGATCGTCGTTGCGTGGTCCGCGTCGATGCCACATGTTCTCACAGGCCCGCGCAACGACACCGGCGAGCTGAGAGGCCGTCAGAGCAGGTTCTCCCCCCGCCCATGTGAGGGGAGTTGTTCAACTGCGGTGCGTCGACGGCCGAGACACAACCTGAACGTTTCGTTGCCGGATCCTCGACACCCGTCGAGCGCCGGAACGTCACCCTCGCCATGCACCGCTCGCACCTCCCCCACCACGTCGACCGTCCCCGCTGCGCACGCGCCAGCAGCTCGATGCCGGCCCGTCGACGGTCGATCCGCGTCGTTGCGAGTCTCGCCCTCACCATCGGCGGCACCGCGGTCGTACCGCTGGTACCGATCGGTTCGGGCGGATCGACCACATCGATTGCCCACGCCGCACCCGGCGACGGCGACGGCGACGGCAACGGCGACGGCAGCGGCAACGGCAACGGCGCCGACGGCGATCACGTCCGGCCGATCATCGAATGCGTGATCGTGAACGGCGACGGCACGTTCACCGCGTTCTTCGGTTACGACAACCCGACTGGCCTCTCGTTCGACGTGGACAGTCGGAAGCGACAACCGGGTGCACGGCGCCCGGGCAGCCCAGCCGCCCACATCCTTCGCCACGGGCCGACACGTCGCGGTGTTCAGCGCCACCACGAGCGGTCCACGGATCACCTGGCGGCTGGACAAGCGCGACGCAGCCGCCACCGCCGCAGAGCCAGCCCTGCAGCACGAACCCGAGCGTGCCCGAAGCGCCGATCACGCTCGTGTTGATGCTCGCCCCGGCGTTCCTCACCGGGTGGTGGTTCAGGCGGCACGGCCGATCAGTGCCTCAGCCGCAGCCACGCTCCGGCCGTGCTGACAGCAGCGCCGAGCATCGGCCGACGTTCGGCGCTGTTCGCGGTGGTGTCGCTCGCCGGACTGTGGGTGCCGCTCCAACGGTCGATCGACGACATCGACAGCCAATCGCCGCTCGCCCTCGTCGGATGGACCCTTCCACTCGCGATCGCCGTCGCGCTGCACGGCATCAGCGCTGAACCCGACCCCACCGAGGCGAGACCCGAGCGTGCCGCCGACGCGTTCATCGCAGGGTGCTGCTGTGCCATCGGCCTGCTCTGCCGCGTTCGCCGCGCCGCAAGCGTTCGGGTGGGAGTCCGCCACCGCCCGGCCCGAGCTGCTCGCCGCACCGGGACTGCTCGCGGGCTGGATCGTGCTGTTCTTCGGCTCACGTGCACTGTGGCTCGCCAGACGCGGCATCGCCGTCGCCGTCGCGTCGTGCCCCATCTGGTACGGCTGGCTCGTGGAACCCCTCCAACGGCTCGGCATCGCAGTCGCGTGGCCCCCCGTTCGCGGTCTCGGAAGCGTGCTCGGTGTCCGCACCACCGACGCTGCCGGGCTCAACGCCGTCGGCTTCACCGACGGGACGATGGTCGTCGTGGGTGCCGCGTGCGCCGGTGCCTCGTCGGTGCTCGGCGTGGGCCTCGTGCTCGGATCAGCAAGTTGCGTGTTGCGCGGCCCGACGCGTCGGAAGATCGTGTGGGTGCTGGCGGGTGCCGGGCTGGCACTCGCGGGCAACGCGGTGCGGCTGTGTGTGCTCCTCGGGGTGGGAGCCCTCGCCTCGCCTGACGCCGCGCTGCGTTTCGTTCACCCCGTGGCCGGTGTCGTCGTCACTCTGTGTGCGACCGCGGCCTCGTTGGCGATCAGCGGCCGGTTCGGACTCGACGTCGCGATGCGACCCGTGCACCGCCTCGACGATCGGCTGGCACGGTCCGCGCCCGCGTCGGATCACCGTGGCGGCTGTCGTCGCGATCGCGGTGGCCGCCGGCGCGAACGTCGGCTACGCGTCGATATGGCACCTCGACCGGCTCGGCGGCCCGTCGGCCGCGACCAACGACGACGCTGCGTTCAGGCTCCCCGATGTCGCCATCGGTCTTGGGCTCGTGGCACGCGAAGCCGCCCCGGTGTCGTGGGTGCAGCAGTTCTACGGCCAGGCCACCTGGCGTCGGTTCGTGCTCTTCGACCCAGCCGCTCCCGACGCTGCACCGATCACGATCGATCTCACCACTGCCTCTGACGGCGAGGCGATCGAACGGCTCGATCTCGCCGCGTGCTACGGCTTCCATGGCATCGAGACCGAACACGAGATCGGCGTCGATGGGCTCGGCGATCGACCGGCAGAGCGCTTCGCGTTCGACGAGCGCAGCGGGCGGACCGAGGTGATCACCTGGCAGACCCTCGTGCCCGGTGGCGTGCAGCGTGTGGTGGTGAGCCAGTTGGCCGGCGATCGTGCCGCTGTCGGGCGCGTCGCGGCCGCAGTCTCGGCGAGCACCGTTTCCGACATCACCAACACCGACATCACCGACATCACCGACATCACCGACATCACCGACATCACCGACCGCTCTGACCGCCGCTCCGACCGCTCCGCCAGCTCTGAGGCGGCGAACGGATCATGACCGACTCCGTCCATCGCCAGTACTTCCACGCCTGCCGCTACGGCACCATCGGCTTCCGGCTCGTCACGGTGAGCACGTTCATCACCTCGGTGGTCGCCATCCGGCTGGTCAACGACTGGCTGTGGGTCGGCGGGCGCGACCCTGCCACCGGCACCGAACACCTCGTGCAGTGGGCGAGTTGGGCATGGACTGCCTCGCTGCCCACGGTGGTCGTGTCGATCCTCGCGCTGTGCATCAGCACCGATCTGCCCACCGAGCCTCCCCCGGTGGATCCATCGATGACGGTCGCCTTTCGCGTCGTGTCACGCGGCCGCAACCTCGAGGCGCTCGCCGGCACTGTCGACGCAGTGCGCATGGTCATGCGCGACACACCGCTGTTCCGGTACCGGATCGAGGTGGTCACCGATGACGTCGTCGCCCTCCCACCGGCGGGCGACCTGCACTTGATGGTGGTGCCCGACGACTTCACCACCCCTCACCGCAGCCGGTGGAAGGCACGCGCGCTCTGCTATGCCAGCGAGCGTTCACGCAACAACCCCAAGGACTACATCGTCCACCTCGACGAGGAGAGCTGGCCGTCGACGAGCGCTGTGGTGGGCATCGCCGAGTTCATCGCTCGCAACAACAACCGCTTCCTCCCGCCGATCGGCCAGGGGATGATCCTGTACTACCGCCACCTCACCGGCCGACGACTTGTGCCGAAGCTGTTGACGCTCGCAGACATGCTGCGCACCGGCGACGACATCGGCCGCTTCCGCTTCCAGTACCGGTTGGGCAAGGCACCGATGGGCATCCACGGGAGCTTCATCGTGATCCGCACCGACGTGGAGCAACGCATCGGCCTCGATGTGGGTATCGACGGCTCCCTCACCGAGGACGCCTGGTTCGCGATGGCCGCGCAGGCAGCCGGGGTCGAGTTCGGCTGGGTGAACGGCTACGTGGTCGAACAAGCCCCCGAGCACGTGGTCGACTTCGTGAAGCAGCGTCGTCGGTGGTGGAACGGCTTGTTCCGGGTGGCGCTGTTCGCGCCATCAAAGGCATGGGCGCGCACGACGCTGTTCGGCTTCCTCGTGCTCTGGGGTGCGGCGATGGTCGGCAGCGTGTACACGGTGGTCAACCTGTTCCTCGGCCTCGCCACCCATCCGGTAGCGAGCTGGACCGGCACCGCCTGCTTCGCCTGGTACGTCACGATGTATCTGTCGGGGCTCCGGCTCAACATCGCTGCCTGGCGCCAGGACACCGGCGAGGACGTCGCGTGGTGGCACCGGGTGGCGCTCTATTCGGCGCTCATCGCACTGATGCCGCTGTTCGGCCTCCTGGAGGCAGCAGCAGTGATGTATGGCATGGTCCGCCCCGAGCGCGGCTTCACGGTGATCACCAAGTCGAGCATCGAGCGCCCCACCACCGAGTTGGCCACCACCTCGCCGGTGATTGCCCTCACACGAGCCGCGACAGCCGCGACAGCCGCGACAGCGCGGTGAGGTCCGACGCGGTGAGGTCCGACGCGACGTGGTGACCTCGACGGCTCACGGGCCGGGGCACACCTCGTCGAGCAGCCCGGCAGCGCCCACTGCAGACCGCAGCGGCCGTTCTGTCCACTGCAGATAGCCGGGCTCGGTGGCGCGGTTGCCGTCGCGGAACACGTTGATCGCGGCGAGGATGTCGCCGCCACCTCCTTGCTCGAAGAAGGTCTCCTCGGGTTCGGGCGTGACGAAGTTGCTCCATCCCACTTCCTCGCCCAAGAGGATGAAGCTGTTCGACAGGGATGCGATCATCGTGTTGTCGTCCTCGGGGTAGAACGACACCAGCAGTGCACCACCGCTCAGCAGCAACTCACCGCCGCACCGGGCGAGCACGTTGAAGCGCGTGCCCGGCGCTTCGTCGGCTGACACGAACTCCACCTGGGCCCCGCTCGGAAACGGTGACGTGATCGACAGCGAACCGGTGGCGCAGTCCGACGGATCGGCCGGCTCTGCGATCTCGATGTCCACCGTGGCCGGGCCATCCCCGGACAGGAGGTCCGCCGTCGTGCGCGCCACACCGTCCGCGCCCTCCTCGATCTCACCGGAGTACTTGGGGGCGAGGATCGATACGTCCTGGCCATGCAGATCGGAGGCGATGGCAGCCGCCATGTCCACCGCCTGGAGGCCGCGGCTGCCGCCTTCTTCGAACGCGTATGTGTTCGCGACCCATACGCCGCCGGTCGCGTCGTCGACGAGCACATGACTCGTGGTCTCGACACCGGCCCAGAAGTCCGAGCACGTGACCGCGATCGTGAAGGTGCTCACGTCGTCTCCGGAGGTGATCGTGGCCTCACCCGCCGACAGAACGGGCGCCGGTTCGAATCCGATCGTGGTCTCGGGCACGGTCGTCTCGGCGCCCGTCGACGGAGGGGCGTCGGTCGAGGCGACCGTCGTGGCAGGCGCGTCCGACGAGGCGACCGAAGCGACCGTGGTGGCGGGCACCGAAACGGTGGTCGCCACGGCTGCGCCATCGCTGTTCTCGTCGTCACCGCGGGTGAGCATCAGAACGATCAGCACGGCGAGCAGCGCGACCACCATGCCGATGCCTGCGGGAACGAGCCACGGCGGCGGCGACCTGCGCGGTTCTGCAGGCATCTGTGCGTTCATCGTCGCTCCCTCTCGCTGGTCGGAGTAACGCTAGTGGTGACCACCGAGCGGGGAATGGGACCCACGCGGCGTCGGCTCGGGAGCCGACGTCGACGTCGACCTTCCACGTGCGGACGGCGGGCAGTAACGTTCGGCGCCCACCTCCCGCGAGAACGCTGACCCTGAGACCCGACTGAGACCCTGAGACCCTGAGACCCTGTGATGATCGACGACACCACCTTGATGTTCCGAGTCGCCCCGCTGCTGCTCGTGGCGGGCACCACCTTGATGGCCACGTTCGTCGTGGTCGGCAACGTCACCGACCCGACATCGAACCTTCAGTACGTCGAGCGGATCATGTCGATGGACACCACGTACCGCTCGCCCCGGTTGATGTGGCGGGCGATCACTTCACCCCGCGTGCAACGCATCGCGTTCGGCGCCATCGTGGTGCTCGAAGCGATCATGGCGATCATCGGTTGGATCGGCACCGTCGTGCTGGCAGTCCATCTGAGAGCGAGCGCTGACGAGTGGCACGATGCCAAGTTCTGGCCGCTCGTCGCACTGTGCCTGGCGCTCGTGGTGTGGTTCCTGATCTTCGACGTCGGCGGCAACGAGTGGTTCGCGAGCTGGCAGTCCGACGCATGGAAGGCGGCCGAACAGACACCACGGATCAACCTGATCACCCTTGCCGCGATCATCCTCCTCGCACTGTCGTCCTGACGAGCCTCAGCCGCCCACCCGGCCCGTCTCGTAGGCACACATCGCGATCTCGACGCGATTGCGGACACCGAGCTTGGACATCAGGCTGGCGATGTGGGTCTTGGTGGTGCTGAGGCTGATGTGCAGGTGTGCGGCGATCTCGGCATTGGTTCGACCCTGGGCCACCGTCACGAGCACCTCTTCCTCGCGCTCGGTGAGCGACTCGACCGGTTGCGTCGGGCGCGCCGTCGCCGCGTGATGTGCGAACGAAGCGAGCAGGCGAACCGTCACACTCGGTGCGATCAGTGCATCGCCGTTGGCCGCGGCCTCCACCGCCTGCACCAGCAGCGAAGGCCCCGCGTCCTTGAGGAGGAAGCCGCGGGCCCCCGCCTTCAAGGCGCCGTGCACGTACTCGTCGAGATCGAACGTGGTGATGATCACGACCGCCAGCGGATCGGCCACGCCCGGCCCGGCGAGCTCGCGCGTGGCCTCGATGCCATCCATCTCGGGCATGCGGATGTCGAACAAGCACACGTCCGGCCGCAGCCGCCTGGCCAGCGCCACCGCCTCGCGACCATCCGCGGCCTCACCGACCACCTCGATGCCCGGCTGGGCGTCGAGGACCATCGTCGAGTCCTCCCGACATGCGTACAGCGATCGCGGGCGACGACCCGACGTCGCTGGCCAGTCGGGCGATGTCGGCGACGCCGCGCTGGGGGGTGAAGTCGGGATCTTCACCCTGTCGCAACGCTCCGACCATGAACCGCATCTCCGACAACGTGCGCGTCGCCTCGGACTCGATCGCAACGAGGGCGCGCACCGCCGCATCGGGGTCCATGGCTGCAACTGTTCGCCCCGCTTGGGCTCGGATGATGAACGCCGAGACGTGGTGAGCCACCGAGTCGTGCAACTCCCGTGCCAACTGCTCACGCTCGCGAAGCTTGACCTGATCGGTCTCGCGCAATCTGGCGGTGGAGCGGTAGCGCACCGCCGCGCCGAGTGCGGCGGGGAGCAGGAAGAACAGTGCGCCGGCGGCCGCCTCTCCCAAGTTCCGGATCGCATTGGGTCCGTTGCGGAACATGAGCGCCAACCATGAGCACCATGCCGATCAACCAGTCGCTACCCGACGCCCATCGAGCCAGCGCGTACGGCAGGATCACCAGGGCCGCCGAGCTCACCAACATCGCCGAACGCTCCGCTCCGAAGAACGTGACGCTGTCACTGATCGCATGCCCAGCGAACGCGAACGCAACCACGGCCAGCGGATGGGTTCGTCGCCACAACAAGCTGAGTGCTGATCCGACGCCGATCGCCAGCGCGAGCACCGGCCACCCGAGGTCGTTGCGCAGCACCACTTCGAGCACGGTCGCACAGAGCAGAACAACGCTGAGCGCCCAGTCTCGCCACACCCTGCGCGGCGGATCGGGCACGCGCGGCTTGTCCCACAGCTTGCGCACGGCATCGATCACCACGACGTCAGCCTAGAGAACATCGACCGACGCCCGAATCGGCCGAAAGTACGGTCCTGGCCTCGGCCGATGCGCTGATGCGCTGATGAGGATCGGACCGAACAGGCGATGCGGGTCCCGAGCCGTCCAGCGAGAGTGTTCGGAGGATCCGGCCGGCGCCGAAGTGCGCTGCGCCCAGGTGCGGATGGTGCTCGTGCCGGCGACGATGAAGCTCATGGGTAGCGCCAACTGGTGGCTACCGGACTGGCTCGATCGCCTGCTCCCCACGATCGACATCGATGGAGAAGAGGGCCTGCCGACGGCGGAGCTCGTGTCGACAGCGACACCCGATCGCAGTGGCTCCCTCGTCGATGCGTGATGCACCCGCTCGACCGGCCCGTCACCGCCCCGCGCTGGTACGGTCGCTTCAGCGGTCTCCCGGTGGACAGATCGTGTCGACATCGAAAACGTGGAGGGTGTCATGAGCGACAAGCCGTCGTATCTCGGATTGCTGAACGCGATCGCCGTAGGAGAGCTGGGTGGCGAGGCACAGTTCTCCGCGTGGGCCGCAGCCACGTCGAACGATGCGGTCCGCAGCATCGTGCACACGGTGGCGCTACGCGAAGCCGAGCACGCCCGAAGCTTCGCGAAGCGGCTCGACGAGCTGGGCTACACGGTGCTCGACCGCCCAGACCCAGGCCTCGCCCGTCGAGTGGAGATCGCCGGCTCAGCCGAGCTGTCGGATTGCGAGAAGCTCGAACGGCTGGGCTTCTCCAGCACCGCCGAGGTGCGGCCCGATGTGTTCAGCAAGTTCTTCGATGACACCACCATCGACCCCGTCACCGGAGCGCTGATGGGCCGCTACATCGCAGAAGAACGCGACACGGGCCGCATGCTGCGCAGCTGCCACGCCGAACTCGCGGCATGCGGGGCCGCAGCGGCCGCTGAGCCCGAAGCCCGCACCGACGTGTTGGACCGCCTCGACCGCATCGAGGGTGCGCTCGAGGTGCTCGTCACGGCAGCGTCGGCCAAGACTGCGGCCAAGACTGCGGCCAAGGCCCGAGGGTCGGCTCGTTCTGGCGACCAGGGCAAGAAACGCACGAAGAAGTAGTCCTGTCGGCTCCCGCGCCCCGGAGGGCGACGCCGACCGTCGTACGCTCCATCTGTGACCGGCACTTCGGGCGACCTGCTCACCACCTGGGCTCCCGGTCTTGCCCGCCTCAGACGCTACGAACGAGCGTGGCTGCGCGGTGACGTCATCGCTGGACTCACCGTCGGCGCACTCCTGATCACTCAGTGCATGGCATACGCCCCACTCGCCGGGCTCCCACCGAGCGCCGGCCTGCGAGGGGCGATCATCGGCATCCCTGTGTACGCCCTCCTCGGGTCGTCGCGCCACCTCGCGATCGGGCCTGATCCGGGCACGGCATCGCTGGCTGCTGCTGGGCTGGCCTCCGTTGCCGTCGTTGGCACCGCCGAGTACCTGCAGGCAGCGGCCGTCCTCGCTCTGCTGGTCGGCGCGTTCCTGCTCGCTGCATCGGTGCTGCGCCTCGGCTTCCTCGCGGACCTGCTGTCGCGCCCCGCGCTGGTGGGGTATCTGGCCGGGCTCGGGGCAGGGCTGCTCGTCAGTCAACTCGGCAAGCTCGTCGGGGTCCCCGTCACGAGTGACCACTTCTTCGGACGGATCGATGACGTGTTCAGCGGTCTGGGTGACCTGGGGGTCGTGACGTCGTCGATGGGGCTCGGCACCCTCGCGACGATCCTCGTGCTCAAGCGAGTGGCGCCCCGGCTCCCGGCTTCGCTCGCCGCCGTGGCGCTGGCTCTCGTGCTCACGTGGGTCATGCAACTCGACAGTCACGGGGTGGCTGTGGTCGGTGAGGTCGATGCGAGCCTCCCCAGGCCCGGCTGGCCCGCACTGCCCGCCAGCGACTGGTTGCGGCTCGTGGGGACGGCGGCAGGGATCGCCCTGGTCGGATACGCGGACAGCATCCTCACCGCACGTGGCATCGCCGATCAGCACCGCGATCGCCTCGACGCCAACCGTGAGCTGTCCGGTCTCGGTGCGGCCAACCTCGTCGCCGGTGCATGCCGCGGCATGCCTCTTTCGAGCACGGGCAGCGGGACAGCGGCGATGTCGGCTGCGGGCGGCAACACCTCGCTCGGCGGAATCATCGCGGCGGCGTTCGTCGCCATCGGGCTGGTGGTGTTCCCAGGCGCGCTCGGACGGATTCCCATGCCCGCGCTCGCAGCCGTCGTGGCCGCGGCTGCGATCGGGCTGATCGACATCGACGAGCTGCGCGATCTGTGGCGGGTGAGCCGAGCGGAGTTGCTCGTGGCCGCGATGACCGCGATGAGCGTTGTGCTGTTCGACGTACTGATCGGTGTGCTCCTGAGCGTGGTGCTGAGCGTCGTGATCGCGATCTCACGCATGACCCGGCCGCACGACGCAGTGCTCGGACACGCCGCCCATCTCGACGGCTGGGTGGACGTCGCCGCCTATCCCGAAGCAGTCACCGAGCCCGGACTCGTCGTGTACCGATTCGACGCGCCGCTGCTGTTCACCAATGCCGACCGGTACTGCGAGCGTGTGCTCGACGCCCTGCGCAGACAGCCCGGCGACGAGCGGTGGCTCGTGCTCGACTTCGAGGGCATCGGCTCGATCGATGCGACCGCGGTCGTCGCGCTCCGACGGCTGATCGACGACGTGCACCACGACGGTGTGGAGGTGATCGCGCTCGCTCGCGCCAACCACCTCACGCTCGACCGGCTCGGTCGGGCTGGTCTGCTGCAGCCCGGCGGCACCCTCCTGGTGGTGCCGACGATCAACGCCGCAGTCCGCGGATTTCGCGAGTCCGGCGGTACGTGATCCCGACCACGGGACGTACGGCTCTGACACCGGACGATCATCGGCATCGAGCAGACCACGAACCACACACGCGATGCGTGCAGACCTAAGGTGCGACCGATGTCCGAACATGTGACGACCCACACCGATCCGAGCGACATCACACCATCGCTGATGGCTCCGGTGAAACCGCACGTGATCGTGCTCTTCGGCGCAACGGGCGACCTGTCGCGACGCAAGCTCCTCCCAGGGTTGCTCCACCTGTTCCTCGCCGGTCTCGTGAGTGACTGCCGCATCGTGGGCACGTCGCTCGACCCGCTCGACGCCGACGGCTTCCGCGCCTTCGCCCGGCGGGCCATCGATGAGTTCTCCAATCGGGCGGTCAGCGATGGGCAGTGGGACGCGTTCGCCGCCAAGTTGCAGTACGTGCCCCAGGCGCTCGGCGCAGCGGGCCTGGCGGAGGCCGTCGCGGAGGCCGAGACGGCGCTCGGTGGCGAGCCGCGTCGCCTGCACTATCTGAGCGTCCCGCCGCCAGCGGCCCGTCCGGTCGTGAGCACCTTGGCCGAGGCCGGATTGGTGGAGCGCTCGCGGATCGTCATGGAGAAGCCGTTCGGCACCGACCTCGCCACGGCCCGCATCCTCAACGCCTCGCTGCACGAGACGTTCAGCGAGGATCAGATCTATCGGATCGACCACTTCCTCGGGAAGGAGGCCGCGCAGAACATCCTCGCCTTCCGGTTCGCAAACGGTCTGTTCGAACCGATCTGGAACCGTGACCACATCGACCACGTGCAGATCGACGTGCCCGAAGCCCTGGCCCTCGACGGCCGAATCGGGTTCTACGAACACACAGGTGCGTACAAGGACATGGTCGTCACCCACCTGTTCCAGGTACTGGCGTTCATGGCGATGGAGCCACCCACGGCACTCGAGCCACGCGCGATCAGCGAGGAGAAGAACAAGGTCTTCCGATCGATGCTGCCGATCAAACCCTCCGATGTCGTGCGCGGCCAGTACCTCGGCTACCGGGACGAGACCGGCGTGGCCCACGATTCCGAGACCGACACCTTCATCGCGCTGAAGTGCGAGATCGACAACTGGCGCTGGGCAGGGGTTCCGTTCTACCTGCGCACCGGCAAGCGCATGGCCGAGGGCGCGCGGATCATCTCGATCGCATTCCGCGAGCCACCGAAGAGCATGTTCCCCGCCGGCTCGGGCATCGGCGCCCACGGACCGGACCACCTCACGTTCGATCTTGCCGATGCATCCAAGCTGTCGTTGTCGTTCTACGGCAAGCGCCCGGGTCCGGGCATGAGGCTCGACAAGCTGAGCCTGCAGTTCGCGCTGCATGAGACCGGCCGCGAGAGCGACGTGTTGGAGGCCTACGAGCGCCTCATCCACGACGCAATGAGCGGCGACCACACCCTGTTCACCACTGCCGAGGGCATCGAGCGCCTGTGGGAGCTGTCAGCCCCGTTGCTGGAATCACCCCCGCCGGTGCGTGCCTATGCGCCCGGCTCGTGGGGGCCGAACGCCATCCACCAGCTGATCGCCCCGCACGCGTGGCGCCTCCCGTTCGAGCGAGCCTGGCGCGCGAAGAAGTGATCGGGCCGACCTTCGGCACTGGCGAGCGGCGCTCTGCCGAGCAACGGTGATCGTAGGAGGGCGCCATGGAACGCCTGGGCAGCCTCGACGCCGTGTTCTTGGCGATCGAGCATCCCTCGAGTCCGATGAACATCGGCTCACTCGGGATCTTCGACGGCCCTGCACCCTCGCTCGACGTGGTGCGATCCGCGGTGGCCACCCGGCTCCATGCCGTGCCCCGATGCCGGCAGCGGGTGCACCGAACATGGCACGGTCTCGCCCGGCCCCTGTGGCTCGACGACACGTCGTTCGACATCGAACGACACGTTCACGGCGCGTCGGTGACGGACGATCCCGGAGCGCTCGATCGAATGGTCGAGCGCGTCATGATGCAGCCGCTCGACCGTCGTCATGCGCTGTGGGAGATGTGGGTCGTGGACGGCCTCGCCGACGGGCGGTGGGCCACCGTGTCGAAGGTCCACCACTGCATGGTCGATGGCATCGCCGGCACCGATCTGTTGACGGCGTTGCTGACGGCTGCGCCACGGCTCGATCCTGAGCCGCTCGACACTGGCGGCGAGCCGTCCGGCGTCGACATCGCGTGGTTCACCCTGACCGCTGTCTTGCGATCGTGCGTCGCTCGTGTCCTCCACCTGACGTCAGCGCTCGCTCACCCAACGCGAACGTCGCGCCGACTCGTGGACCTCGTCGCGGGTGCGCGAGCACTCTGGCTGCAACCGAGTCGTCGTGGTTCCACACTCACCGGACCAGTTGGTTCGACCCGCACGTGGGTGCACACGAGCACCCCGCTGGCCGACGTCTCTCACATCGGGCACACTCATGGCACGACGGTCAACGACGTGATGCTCACCGCGCTCGCCGTCGGCTTCCACGACCTGCTGGTCGCCCGCGGCGAGCCCGTGGCCGGACGTGACGTCATGGCGTTGGTACCCGTCTCGACGCGTGCACCCGACGGACGCGGCATTGCCGACAACCGGGTCGCCGTCACGCACGCCTTGCTCCCACTGGACATCGACGATCCGGTGCGATCCCTCGCAGCGGTTCGGACCCACATGGCTCTCGTCAAGTCGTCGCACCAGACCGATGCGTCGACCGCGCTGCTGCACAGCGGCGACGTCGCGCCGTCCGCGATCGCTGCGCTCGTCGCGCGGGGTGGTGCGCGCGCAGCAGAACCTCGAGACGATCGCGACGAACGTACCCGGTCCTCAACACCCGCTCCATCTCGCAGGCCGAGAGCTGGTGGCGGCCTATCCGTTCGCACCGATTGCCGGATGCATCCGCATTGCGATCGCGATCTGGTCGTACTGCGGCAGGTTGTTCATCGGTGTCACGGGCGACAGCGACGGTGCACGCGATGTTGCCGTGCTCCGAGACGGAATGGAGCGCTGCTTGCAGGAGCTGCTCGACCGCTGACCCAGCTCCTCAGGGCAGCGGAATGATCGTGCCCATGTTCATCACGCCGTTCGGGTCGAAGGCCTTCTTCAGCGTCTCGAGCATCGGGAACGACGTGCCGTACTCTTCGCGCACCCACGGTGCGCGAGCCTTGCCGATGCCGTGGTGGTGCACGATCGAACCACCGAAGCGCAGCGTCTCTTCGCAGATGATCTTGATGATCGGCCAGTAGTACTTGTCGTTCTCCTCCTCGGGCGCACAGTCGATGAGGTCGTAGAAGTAGTTGAAGTACATGTTCGTGCCGTTGATGTAGCTGTGCGACGAGTGTCCGCCGAGCAGCGTGATCCCCTTGATCTCTGCACGAATGCGAGGGATGGCCGCTTCGTAGATCTCGTTGATCGAGCCCCAATCTGCCGAGATCTCGGTGGTGCGGTTCACGTTGCGCGTGCTGAAGATGCGGTCGTCCTCGCGGGTCACCTTGTCGGGTCCCCACACGAGGTCGTCGAACCAGTCGGAGATCAGCTGGCTCTCGACCGGCACGCAGCCGGGGTGCTTCGCCACGATCTCGCGGATGCCGTCGGCCGTGGCTGTGCTGATGCCCGCATTACCCTCGGCCATGAACAGCACGATGCAGTCGTCGGGCTGGGCGAAGTGCGAGAAGTGGAGCTGGCCGTCCTCGACGTCGTAGAGGCGGGCGACCGACGGCTTGTAGCCGGCCACCATCACGTCGCGCAGCACCTCGAAACCCTCTTTCATGTTCTTCAACGTCCAGCCCAGGAAGATGTTGTTCTCAGGCATGTACGGGAACAACTTCACCGTCACCTCGGTGATGTAGCAGAGGGCGCCCTCGTTGCCGATCACGATGTGGCGGATGTCGGGCCCGGCGGCCCGGCGCGGCACGTTCTTGATCCGCGACACCTGACCACCTGCAAACACGACCTCGCATCCGACGACCATGTCCTCGATACCGCCGTACAGCGTGGAGAACTGGCCGATGCTCCGGGTGGCGACCAGACCGCCCATCGATGCGATCGGCTTCGATTGCGGCGAGTGGCCGGTCGTGAGGCCGACCTTGCGGCACTCGTCCTCCAGCCGTTGCAGCGGCACGCCGCACTGCGCTGTCGCCTGCATGTTGTACGCGTCGATCTTCACGATCCGGTCGAGGCCCGAGCCGTCGACGACGATCGACCGGTCGTCGTGGATCTCCAGACCCCCCTCGGTGGCCGTGCCGCCGGTACGGGCCACGACGTTGACGCGATTGGCGTCGGCGAATGCGAGCACGCTGGCGACGTCGTCGGTGCTCCGCGCCATCACCACAGCGGCAGGCGACGGCAGGGTGTAGATACCGAAGATGTTCTGCAGCTTGCGGAAGTTGTCGACGCTGGAGCGCTGGAGCACCTCAGGGTCGGTGACCACCTGATCGGCGGCCAGGAGCTGCTGGAGGTGTTCGACGATGCCGTCGCGGGTGAGGGTCATGATGGGGTCCTTCGGTACGAGGTCAGTGGAAGATGGGGTAGGCGCGCTCGAACAGTGCATCGGTCTGGCTGCGAATGTCGTGGTAGACGGTGTCGGCCATGCGGGCGTACATCGCGCCGTTCGCGATGTCGGCGGCGAACGTCTCCCGGCCCTTGGCCATCGCCACGGTTGCGGTCTCGATGTCGGGATGCAGCCCGGCGGCGGCAGCGGCGCACATCGCCGCGCCGAGGCTCGCTCCCCCACCGTCGATGCTTCGCGACGACTCGATGCCGAACACATCGGCGAAGATCTGCATGAACAATGGGCTGTTCGAGCCACCACCGGACACCACGATCTCCGTGAGCACGATGCCGAGCTCGTCGCACATCGCGTCCACATGGTGCTTCATCGTGAGCGCGATCGCCTCGAGGATCGACCGGTACACGTGGCCCCGCGAGTGGCGTGCGTCGAAACCGAGCATCATCCCCTTGCGGAACGGCTTGTCGGTGGTGGCCAGCCAGTCGAGCACGGTCATCAGCCCGTCGCTCCCGGCTGGCACCTGAGCAGCCTCGCGTTCGATGTACTGCTCTCGCGACAGCCCGAGCGACAATGCCCGTTCAGCCACCTCGTCGCCGAGGAGGTCGAGGAACCAGGTGAGGGTCCACATCCCGCGTCGAACGCCAGTGCTCTCGTAGAGGTAGCGGTGCGGCACCGACGCGAAGTTGGTCCAGAAGTTCGTGGGGTTCGGATGGTTCTCGTGCCCGGGCACCATCGCCGCGATGTAGGTGCCCAGCGACACGAGCGCCGTCGTCTCGCCCAACAATCCCGAACCGAGCATCTCGACGGCCTTGTCGTTCGCGGTCTGGACGACAGGAACACCCGCAGGGATGCCGGTGGCCTCGGACGCCTCGGCCGTCACGCCGCCGATCACGTCGCCGGGCATCTGCAGCTCCAGCAACTGGTCGCGGCGAACACCGAACTCCTCGTACGAGGCAGGGTCGTCGCTCCACTGCCACGTGTCGCTGTCGATCGGCCATTGCAGACCGATGTTGTTCGCCGCAGTGTCCTTCAACTGACCGGTGAACCGATGCGCCACGTAGCCCGACGACGTCGTGGCGTAGGCGAACTCGGGGTCGTCCGGTACGTACGGCTGGTAGGCGCGATCGTCCATCCAGCTGATCACGGGCTCGACGAGAGAACCATCGGAGCGGAGGAACGCCTTGTTGCATCTGATCGGGCAGATGCCAACGGCCACGATGTCGGCCGGGTCGCCGGTGAATGCGTCCATCGCCCGACGGCTCGCGGACGCGATGGAGCTCCACAGATCGTCATCGGGGTGGAACACCACTCCGTGTCGCGGCCGCTCCATCGGTCGCAGCACCTGCTGCCCGCTGGCCACCGCGTTGCCGACCGCGTCGTAGACGACGACCTTCGCGCTCTGCGTGCCGCAGTCGATTCCGATCAGGTACGGGCCGGGCATGTGTTGCATCTCCCAGAACGGCTCGCTCG
Source organism: uncultured Acidimicrobiaceae bacterium (assembly GCA_963791635.1). GTDB lineage: Bacteria > Actinomycetota > Acidimicrobiia > Acidimicrobiales > Ilumatobacteraceae > VFMC01. The sequence continues at coordinate 247,691 of CAWBTC010000005.1, read as the reverse complement.
TCCTCAGCGGACGAGGTAGCCACCGTCGACCGCGAGGATGTGGCCGTTGACGTAGTCGCTCGCCCTGCTCGAGAGGAACACGACGGTGCCCATCAGGTCGACCGTCTCGCCCCATCGAGCCGCAGGGATGTGCTCGAGCACCTTGCGGTTCGTGTCGGGGTTGTTGCGGGTCGCGGTGGTGATCGCCGTGGCGTAGTAGCCCGGAGCGATCCCGTTGACCTGGATGTTGTGCTCGGCGAGCTCGTCGCAGTAGGCCTTCGTGAGACCGGCGATGCCGTGCTTGGTCGCCGCATAGGCCGACGACATGCGACCACCGAGGAAGCTGAACATCGAGCAGATGTTGATGATCTTGCCGCTGCGTTGCGGCACCATCAACCTTGCCACCTCGAAGCTCATCTCGAACGCAGCCGTGAGGTTCACCGCGACGGTGGCATCCCACTTGTCGCGACCGAACTCGAGCACCTCCCCGAGCGGGCAGATGCCGGCCGAGTTGATCAAGATGTCGACCGACCCCAACCGGTCGACGCACGCAGAGACCACCTGGGCGGGCACGCCGTCGGCGGTGATGTCCGCCTCGATGAACTCGAACCGCACATCCTCGGCCTCGACCAGCGACCGCGTGAAGCCGTCGTCGTCGACCAGGCTGGGCACGAACACGTTGGCTCCCGCCTTCGCGAGCGCCAAGGTGAAGGACTGGCCCAAGCCGGTGTTGCCACCGGTCACGATGGCGTTCTTGCCACCGAGATCGAACCAGCTCATCGCGAAGTCGGTGATCGTCACGGCGGCATGTTAGCGAGGCCGACCGGCAGTGAACGGAACGCTCGTACCGGAAATGGGTGCGGTCGTCACGTGCCTGACGCTGACCCGCGCAGCGCGCCGCTTCGTGGTCGCGCCGGCGACCCCGAAGCACCGCTCCGCGTCGTCGGTCAGCTCGGGTGCGTGGACGCGAGGGAGAAGCCGGACGCCTCGGCACGTGCTGGCGACTCGAACCAGACCTCAGCCTTCGTGGCACCGTAGTTCCGGCTGTCAGGCCGGTGGTAGAGCATCGAGTCAGCGTTTCCCTTGATCGTGTAGCCGGCCGGAGCCGAACCGTCGGCCAACGCAGCGTGCGATCCAGCGCCGTACGGCTGAAGGTCGGCATCGTTCAACACATCGATCCGATCGGTCGCCGAGCCCATCACGCCGCGTGCGCCCACCAACGCCGAACCGGCTGCCGTCCCCGACAACGCCGTGTCCTCGAGGCGAGCGTCATCGACGGCCAACCAGAGCAAGACTCCCAGACCCGCTCCGATCAGCGGGAACACGATGAACGCCCAGAGCTGTTCGAGTGCGTCCCCACCGGCGAACACTGCGGTGCCGAGGCTGCGCGCCGGGTTCACCGAGGTGTTGTCGATCGGGATGCTGATCATGTGGATCAATGCGAGCGTGATGCCGGCGTGCAACCCGACGACCCCCGGCGCATACCCTCGCCGCGTCGTCGAGAGCACGACGAAGACGAGCACGCCGGTGAGCACGATCTCCGCGACCACCATCGGCCAGAAGCCGGCGAATCCGTTGCCTTGATCCCACAAGTTGGTGGCGAAGTTCGAGGGCGCGGCATCGAAGTCACCCGGAGCACCTTGGGCGATCACCCAGATGATCGCACCTCCGATGAGCGCACCCAGCACCTGACCGGCGAGGTAGATCGGCACCTTGGCACCGTCGATCTTCTTCATGATCCACAGGCCGACCGTGACGGCTGGATTGATGTGGCAACCGCTCACGTGGCCGATCGCATAGGCCGCGACGAGCAACGCGAAGCCGAAGCCCAACGACACCGACAGCAGCCCCCCACCGCTGCCATTGATACCGAGAATCGCGACGCCCGGGCCCCCGAGCATCAAGATGGTGGTTCCGATCGCCTCGGCGATCAGGATTCTTTGCGTACTGGATGCATCACTCACGAAATCCCCGATTCGTGTTCACCCGATGGCGGCGGCCACCGGTGCTCGAGACCTGTGTGGCCCGAGCACGGCAAACATAGCAACGCTCTCCCCCACCCGAAAGGGGTATCATCCCAGCTCACGGTATCTGAACGAGCACTCAGAACTGGCCCGCGTTCGCGGCTGCCCGTCGGCGGCGCGCCCGACCACGGCACCGCAGCACCGGTAGGTTCGCCGGGTGATCGCGCGCGTGACGCTCCGGGGGTTGCTCGCCCGTCGAGCCCGCATCGTCCTCACGGTGTTGTCGATCGTGGTCGGTGTGTCGTTCGTGAGCGGCGCGTTCATCCTGACCGACAGCTTCCGTCGGGCCTTCGACGAGCTCTTCGCTCAGCTCGACCGAGGCATCGATCTGCGAGTGCGTGGCGCCACAGCGTTCGGCCGCGGCGGCGGTGGCAGCCCGGTGTCGGCCGAGCTCGCCGATGCGATCATCGACGTGCCGGGCGTCGTCGCCGTCGAACCGAACCTCGATGAACCGGCAGTCGTGCTCGACGCCGACGGTGAACCGGTGCCATCTCGCGGCGGCCCACAGCTCGGTGTCTCCTGGACCGGCGAGGGCGTGATCGGCGGCCGTGTGCTCCGGGCCGGGAAGGTACCGTCGGGGGTTGGCGAGGTTGCGCTCGACGAAACCACCGCCGAACGCATCGGTGCGTCGCTCGGCGACACCGTCCGTGTGGCCGTCGCCGACGGAGTGCGCGAGTTCACGCTCGTCGGCATCAACGGCCTCGGCGACGTCGAGGATGCAGTCGCAGGGCGCGCCACCATTGCCGCATTCGATCCGATCACGGCCCAGGAGGTGCTCGGCTCCCCCGGCCTCTACGACTCGATCGACATCGCGGTCGCGGACGGACGTTCCGACGAGGTCGCCGAGGCGATCGGGGCGTTGATCCCAGCCGACGCCGAGGTGGTGACCGGTGAGCAGGTGGCCCGCGACACGGCGGAACGGATCGGCAACGCTGTCGACCTCTTGCGGTGGGTGTTGCTCGGCTTTGCGCTGATCGCGCTGTTCGTCAGCGCGTTCTTGATCAACAACACCTTCCGCATCATCGTCGGTCAGCGGATGCGCGAGCTCGCCCTCTTCCGAGCCATCGGAGCGAGCGGCCGGCAGGTGCGAGCGATGATCCTCGCCGAATCGCTGGCGATCGCCGTCGTCGCCACCGGCATCGGGTTGTTGGGCGGGGTGGGCGTCTCACGAGTGCTGACGGCGGTCTTCAACGCGGGCGGCGCCGGCTTCCCACCTGCAGGGACGGTGATCGCCGTGCGAACGATCGCGATCGCGCTGTTGGTGGGTGTCGGCGTCACGATGGCAGCGACGATCACCCCAGCGCTCCTGGCGGGGCGCGTTCCACCGGTGGCGGCGATGCGACTCGAGGCGGCCCCGGCCCAGCAGGGCTCTCCCCGCCGCTACGTCGTCGGCGCCGCTCTCGTGGTCACAGGTCTGGTCGTCTACTGCATCGGCGTCTTCCGAAAACCCGGCGAGCTGTCGAGCACGGTGAGCCTGATCGCCGGCGGCGGCGGTGTCGTGCTGACGGGCGTCGCCCTGCTCGCCGCCGGGGCGGCTTCGCCGGTCGGCCGTGTTCTCGGCAGTCCCGTGCGTCGTCTGATGGGCATGCCTGGTCGCCTCGCACAGGAGAACGCTGCCCGGTCGCCACGGCGCACGGCCACGACGGCGTCGGCGCTGATGATCGGCATTGCGCTCGTGAGCGGTGTTGGCGTCGTGGGCGCCTCGCTGAGCCGCTCGCTCTCGGAACAACTCGGCCAATCGATCACGGCGGACTTCTTCTTCACGGGCACGAGCTTCCAGGGCTTCTCCCCCACCCTCGTCGAGCAGCTCCGCGAGCTTCCCGAGATCGAGGCCGTCAGCGCATTTCGCGCCGGCACGTTCCAGGTGGACGGAGGCACCCGATCGGTCGGTGCGGTCGACGGCGAGGCATTCGGTGACATCGTGGATCTCGACCTCCGCGCGGGCGGCTTCGACGGCCTGGCAGACGACGGACTGCTGCTGCACGAGGACCCGGCGGGCGACTTCGGTCTCCGTGTGGGCGACACGGTGGACGTCCAGTGGCGCACCGGTGTCTCGCAGACGCTCACCGTCGTCGGCGTGTTCGCCGACGCGGCCGCAACCAACACCAACTGGATCGTCGATCTCGACGTGTTCGCGGCAGCCAATCCGGCGTTGCGCCTCGACGCGTTCGCCGGCGCCAAGCTCGCCGACGGCATCGATCTCGAACTGGCACGAGCAGCGATCGGCACCGTCGTGTCGAACTTCCCCCAAGTCGAGCTGCAGGACCAGGCCGAGTTCCGCCGGACCCAGGAGGACCAGCTCGATCAGCTCCTCCGGCTCGTGTACGGACTCCTGGCGTTCGCGGTGCTGATCGCCGTACTCGGGATCACGAACACGCTCGCCCTCGCCGTGTTCGAGCGCACCCACGAGTTCGGTCTGCTGCGCGCTGTTGGCGCGACTCGTCGACAGTTGCAGCTCGCGGTGTTCGGGGAGTCGCTCATCGTCGCCGCGTTCGGCACGACGCTCGGCCTCGCCGTCGGCCTCCCACTCGGTGTGCTCGGCACGAGAGGCATGGAATCGGTGGGCGTCACCTCGGTCGCACTCCCACTCGGCACGATCGTCGGTGTGATCGCGGCAACGCTCGTGGCCGGCTTCGTCGCCGCCATCTGGCCCGCCCACCGAGCCAGCCGACTCGACGTGCTGGCCGCCATCGCCCGACCCGAGTGATCCCGAGGGCACGGCCGACGGTGATGGTCAGATGGTCAGATGGTGCCGATGGTGCCGATGGTGCCGATGGTCAGATGGTGCCGATCGCGAGCAGCAGCATCGTGACCGCAGCGATGCCGATGCGGTACCAGCCGAAGATCGTCAGCGGCCGGGTGCGCAGATAGGCGACGAACCATCGCACCGCGAGCAACGCCGTCACGAACGCGACCAGCGTGCCGAGCAGGGGTGTCTGCCAGCCGTAGAGATCGAGCAGCGTGTTGCCGTCCTTGGCGAGATCGAGCACCGTCGCAGCCGACAACGTGGCCAGCCCCAGCAAGAAGCTGAACTCGACCGCGGCGGACATGCTGAGGCCGATCGCCAGCGCAGCGATCATCGTCACCAGGCTGCGGCTCGTGCCCGGCCAGAGGGCGAGGATCTGGGCGCAGCCGATGACCGCTGCGTTCCGGATCGTCAATTGCTCGAGCGCGTCGACTCCGGTCCCGGGCCGCCATCGGAGCAGGAACACACCACCGACCAGCCACGCGGCAACGATCGGCCACGGTCCGAACAGCTCTTCTTTGATCTTGTCGCCGAGCACCAGACCCACTGCAGCAGCAGGCACGAAGGCGAGGATCAGGCGCACCAGCAGGTCCCGGCCGACCTCGTCCCGACCCACCACGCCGTGTGCCATCTGCACGAGCCGCCGGTACGAGACCGCCACCACGGCCATGATCGCCCCGATCTGGATCGCGATCGCATAGGTGTCGGCGGCGGCTTTGCCGTCGCCGGTGCCCAGGTCGATCAGGCGCTGCGTCACCAGCAGGTGCCCGGTCGACGAGATCGGCAGGAACTCGGTGATCCCTTCCACGGCGCCGAGGATGATCGCCTTCAACGGCGTGAGTGGGCCGGCGTCGGCAGTGACGGCCAGCACGACGATCGCCACGATGAGCGCGGCAGAGCCCATGACGACCACCGAACGTTTCATGGCGGGTGACTGTACGGGCCGACACCATGATCGGCCTGTCACCTCGGCGAACAGGGTCGACCGGCCCATCTGATCCCGGAGACCCGACCCCGTGGAAACGGACCCGCCCTCGACGGACATCTCCTCGTACCATGGCCGTCGTGCCCGATTGGTCCACCATCGCCGCCTTCTCAGCCGCCACCGTGGCCCTGCTGCTCATCCCCGGGCCGGCGATCCTCTACATCCTCAACCGCTCCGTCAGCGACGGTCGCGAGGTCGGCCTCGCAGCGGTGGCCGGACTCGAGGTCGGCGATGCGATCCAGGTGACAGCCGCCGCCGCCGGCCTGAGCGCCGTGATCGCCACATCGGCCTCCGCATTCAACGTCGTCAAGTGGGCAGGAGCGATCTACCTGATCGTCACCGGGATCCGTACGCTCATGCACCCGCCCGAGCCGATCGACCCCGACCAACCGGGCGTCAGCATGCGCCGAGCATTCCGCCAAGGCGTCATCGTCAATGCGTTGAACCCGAAGACCGCGCTCTTCTTCCTCTCGATCTTCCCGCAGTTCATCCACACCGACGACGGCAGCGCCTTCACGCAGTCGCTCGTGCTGGGGACCGTGTTCGTGATCCTCGCGACGATCTTCAACGGCACCTACTCGTTGGTGGCGAGCAGCCTGCGCAGCCTGTTGCTCCGCGGTCGCACACTGCCGTTCGTGCGTCGCTGGGTGTCAGGGGGACTGTTCGTCGGCCTCGGCGTGGTCGCTGCCACGGCCGGCCACGCCTCGGCGTCACCGACGTCGCGTTGATCACCACCGCTGCAGCCACCTCGCCGAGGCAGACACGGCCGGTCCGCCCGATCAGCAAGATGTCACGTCAACTCGAAGCGCACGAACCGGCAGCCGGCCGCACGCAACACCTCGATCGCCCGGCTGGTGACGTCCTCGTCGAGACACACAGCGACCACAGCTCCACCCGATCCAGGAGTGGTCGCGTGCATGCCCGACGAGCGGACGAGCTCCACGAGCGCGGCGTGATCGGCTCGCAAAGGCGCGCATGCTTGACGTGTCAGCCACGCCTCGTCCATCGCCGCTGCCACTGAAACCACATCGCCTCGTTCGACCGCCGCAGCAGCTCCGCGTGCGAGCACTGCCAGTTCGGCCATCGGAGTGGCGAGGTTCGCCGCATGGCGCTGCAGTGGAGCGTGATAGTCGTCCGACGATGCGGCTGATCCCTCCACCCACGCGGTGAGCAGCTCGAGCCTCGCCCCGGACGGCAAGTTCGGTGTCGCCACGGCCGGCACCGCCAGCCCGTCGACCTCGTCCATCCGGGCTGCATCGACGAGCACGGTACGCCCGTACGCCTGGACGATCCGATCCTGCCAACCCGCAGAGATCCCCAACACGTCCCGCTCGGCCATGAGTGCCAAGGCTGCCGCCACCCGTCGGTCGAGCGTCACGCCCCACGCAGCTGCTGCGGCGTCGATCACCGCCACGGCAAGCGCGCTCGAACCCGCGAGGCCAACCGACCGGGGCACCGTCGTCTCCCAACCCAACGCGAGCCCGGACAAGCCATCGATGGCGACGCCCTGCAGGCGAAGCTGATCCACGAGGGACCACAGGGACGCGCTGATGATCCGCTGCTCGTCGCCGTGACCCGAGTGCTGCACGTGTTCGAGCCAGGCCGGCACCGACGGCCAGCGTGCAGCGACTCCGGCTCCCTCGAACGACAGGTCGTGCGCAGACACCGCCGACACGGTGGCTGCGAGGCCGAGCACCACGGTCGCCAACACCGCGCCTGCGTAGCCGTCCGACGGATTGCCCACCAAGCCGACCCGCGCCGGAACGACCCGGGTGATGCCAGGAGCGATCCCAGCGGAGACGAGGGGTGGGACTGCGACGGCGCTCACGCCCGAGTCGAGGGACGGACAAGGAGCACAACTGCCACGAATGCAGCGTACGGCGTGCTCGACGGGAGAGCGTGCTCGCCTACCTGTGGTATCCATGTCCCGTCCAATCGGGAACACAGAGCGTCGTCGGGAGCGGGTGCCAAGTTGAGAGATCCACGGCTGCATCGATTCGTCGTCGCGCACCTCTTCACCGTCATCGGCGAATGGGCCGCCGTGGTCGGCGTCCTCGTCCACGCCTATGAGTGGGGTGGTTCCTCGGCGGTGGGGTTCGTGTCGCTCGCAGTCCTCGCTCCACCGCTCGTGTGTGCACCGTTGGCAGCGACGTTGACGGCACGACACCGCGCTCACCGCGTGCGACTGGCTGGCTTCGCGATGCAGACGATCGGCTATGCAGGGGCAGCCGTCGCGGCTGCTTCGTCGGCCCCCACACCCATCGTCGCCTCATGCGTCGTCGTCGGCCTCGGGGCGATGAACACCCTGCGCCCCACCGGCGCCGTACTGATGCCAGCCGTGGTGCGCACCACCCGCGAACTGGTGAACGGCAACCTCTGGGTCTCGGCATGTGACAGCTCGAGCGCGCTCGTGGGCCCGCTCGTCGCCGCGGCACTTGCCGGTCTCGGCGGCGCTGGGGCGGTGTTCGCTGCCTGTGCGATTGGCGCAATGATCGCCTTCGCGGCAACGGCCTGGAACCCTGCGCCGCTCGCGCTCACGCGCACGGCCGATGGAGCAGCACCTCAGCGACGGGTGATGCGACTGGCCGTGGCAGAGGTCCGCCGGCGACCGTGGAGCATCGGAGTGCTCGGTATCGCTTCGGCCCGCAACGTCGTGGTCGGTGCGTTCGACGTCTTGCTCGTGATCATGGCGTTGCGTGCACTCGATCTCGGCGACCAGGGGCCTGGCGTGCTGACCGCGCTCGTGGGCACCGGCGCGCTCTGCAGCGCGCTCGTGACGACCCTCATCGTGCGCCGTGCACATCTCCGCCCCGCTCTCGTGGCCGCTCTCGTCGCATCCGCGGTGCTGTGCATCACCCTCGGCCTCCGCACCGAGACACCGGTCGTGGTGATCGCACTGCCAATGATGGGCGTGTGTCTGTCGCTGATGGACAACCTCAGCCGCATGCTGCTGCAGCGTTCCACCGATCCCCGCCAGCTCGGGCCGTTGTTCTCACTGCTCGGTCTCGTGTCGGGGGCAGCGCAGCTCGCCGGTTCCGCACTCGCGCAGGCCCTGCTCGCACTGGGAGGTCTCGACGTCGCGCTGATCGGTGTCGGCGTCACGCTCACAGCGATGGCCGTCGCTGGAGCTCGGTCGCTGCGAAGCGCCGATGCGCATGCCGACGTGCCGGTCGTAGAGATGACCCTCCTGGCTGCACTCCCGATGTTCGCCCACTTGCCACCGGCCTCGCTGGAAGCCGTCGCCCGATCGGCCGAGCGTGTCGTGGTCGACGACGGCCAGAAGGTGATCATCCAGGGCGAGCGCGGCGATGCGTTCTACGCCGTCTCCGAGGGCGAGTTCGACGTGGTGATGAATGGGAGATTCGTCCGAACCGCACGGAGCGGAGAGTTCTTCGGCGAGGTGGCGCTGCTGTCGGACGTGCCACGCACGGCCAGTGTGTCGGCACGCGGGAACGGCGTGCTCCTCGGCATCCATCGCGACCCGTTCCTCGTGGCCGTCACCGGCCATGACAGATCACATGCCGTTGCACTCGCCCACGTGGGCACGCTCGACCTCGGCGACCTTCCGCGATGATCCTTCGGATCGGGGCACTCAGGTGATTCAGCTCGGTCCAATCGCCATGTCGAGCCCGCGACCAGAAGGGGCATCATGAGAATCCTCTTGGTGTCCGACCTGCACTACGCGCTGCCTCAGTTCGACTGGGTCGTCGATGCGGCGGCGCATGTCGACATCGTGGTTCTGGCCGGAGACCACCTCGACATCAGCTCCCATGTGCCGTTGGAGACGCAGTCGATCGTGATCTGCCGCTACGTCGAGTTGTTGCGGGAGCGAGCGCAGGTGCTCATCAGTTCCGGGAACCACGATCTCACCGGTCCCGATCACCACGGCGAGAACGCACCTCTCTGGCTCGAGCAGGTGCGTGCGATGGGCGTGCCCACCGATGGCGAGTCATGGATGATCGACGACACGCTGTTCACCATCTGCCCCTGGTGGGACGGGCCGGTCGGGCGCGAGGCCGTGGCACACCAACTCGCTGCCGATGCCGCCAGAAGGCCGGCCCGTTGGATCTGGGTGTACCACTGGCCGCCCATCGACTCCCCGACGTCGTGGACCGGCAGCCGCTCCTACGGCGATGCCGACCTGTCAGGATGGATCGGCGAGCACCATCCCGACATGGTGCTGAGCGGACATGTGCACGGCCCCCCGTTCAAACCCGACGGATCCTGGGTCGATCGTGTCGGGCGGACGTGGGTGTTCAACCCCGGCAACCAGCGCGGCCCGTTGCCCACCCGGATCGAGATCGACCTCGACGACCACACCGCAACCTGGCTGTCGATGATGGGCATCGAGCACGCCGATCTCACGTCGCCGACACGGCCGGCCCGCAGCCTGTTCTGAATCGCTCGCATGCGCGGGCATGCCGGCGCGTTCGCCGCTCTCGACCGGCGAGCGGACCCGTCAGTACTCAGGGTCGGGATCGCGTGCCGAGACAGGCCTCGTGGACGGCACCGACGACGCCGGCCGCTGCGCCAGTTGCTCGAGCACACCGGACACCATTGCGATGCCGGGTGCTGCTCCGTACTGCTGCTTGACATCCGCAAGGTAGATCGTCAGCGAGTCGAGACGACGAGCCAGATCGGTCGCCACACTGCGAGAGAACACCGGGTGCCGGTCGAACAACTCGTGGCCATCGACCGCCAACCGCATCCGGGTGGGCTCGGCCGCTTCGACGGTGGCGCCATGAGGCTGGTCGAGCAGCAACGAGACCTCACCGAACACCGAGCCGGGCCGTGAGATCGTGCTGATCGGTTCCGTCCCTCGGCGCACGTTCACCGATCCCGACACCATGATCCAGATGGAACCCGTACGGGAGCCCTCTTCGATCACGATGTCACCGACGGAGTACGCCACCTCGGGCAGACCTTCGGTGAGCTCCAGGACAGCGACCACGAACGGCGATCGTAGCTGCCACTCAGTGATGGCGGACGGCGAACCGACCTCACTCCGGCGTGGGTCGCTCCCCACGTGGCCTCCGTTCTCGAGACCGCCCTGGTCCGGCGCAAACGACCTCCGGTATTGTTGGGTCGTGCCGATCGTCGAACGCCCATCGATGTCGGACTACGGGGTGCCCGCCGACCCCGCGGACGCCCTTCCCTGGAGTTGGGCGCAGCAACGACTGGTCGCCAACAAGAACTACTGGGTGGTGACCGCCTCGTCGTCAGGACGGCCCCATTCGATGCCTGTGTGGGGCGTCTGGCTGGCCGAGACCGACCGGTTCTGGTTCTCCTGCTCGCCCAACGCACGTAAGGCTCGCAACCTCGCCGCGAACCCGCAGTGCGTCGTCACCGTCGACGACACGGTCGAGTGCATCTCGGTGGAAGGCAGCGCTCGCATCGCCGACCTCACCGTCGACGGCGAGGCGATCGCTCAGATGATCGCGGCATATCTCTCCAAGTACTGGCCCGACCCGAGCGTGCATGCCGAGATGGACGGGTTTCTCCGAGGCCACACGATCGTCGAGTTCACACCCGACCGGGCTTTCGGGATCATCGAGCGCGAAGAGGAGTTCTCCCGCCGCGCCACCCGCTGGCGTTGGTAGCCACCACATCCGGTCCGGGCGGGACAGGTCGACTCCTCGGCGAGCACGCCTCGCCAACCTTTGGGCATGATGCGCCGACGACGGCGGGTGCCTCGGGGTGCGTCGGGTGCTTCGGGTGCTCAGTCGAGCGCGGTTGCGAGTGCGAGCTGCGCTTCGGCGGGCAACGCGTCCTCGCACCCGCACGTCACCGGTCGGGAGGAGTGAACGGCCTCGCTCACGACCACACGACCGACCTGAGCGAGACGGCCGACTTCGGCCAGCTCACGATCCACGACGTGGACGAGGGCCTCCACCACGTGTGGATCCCACTGTGAGCCGGCATGCTCACGCAGGATCGCAATGGCCCGCGCCGCCCCCATTCCCTCGCGGTACTGCCGAGTCCGGGCCATGGCATCGAATGCGTCGCACACGCTGACGATCCGAGCCAGCCGCGGGATGGCTTCCCCGATGAGGCCGTCCGGATATCCTCGTCCGTCCAGCCGCTCGTGGTGGCCTCGCACGATCGGACCGATCGGCGCGAGCACGATCGACTCGCGTACGAGGCGCTCGCCCGCAGCGGCGTGTCCCTGCACAATGGTGAACTCGTCGGGGTCGAGACGGTCGGGTTTGTTCAGGATCGCGTCGGGAATGGTGAGCTTGCCGAGGTCGTGCAGCAGCGCACCCAGGCCGAGCAACTGCATGTCACGAGCAGCGACGCCGAGTCGATCACCAACAGCCATCGCCAGCTCGGCCGAACGCACCACATGATCCCGCGTCACCGGATCCTTGGTCTCCAGCGAGGCGACGAATCGATGTACGAGTGGGTCGAGGCCGAGCTCGAACGCGGCCAGTGGAGTGTGCACGGTGAGCGGGCGGAGAACATCGCGCAGATCAGCCCTCTGACGCAGCGACACGATGGCGCCGATGGTCACCAGGAGCACACCGAGGATGTCGAGCGCGTGCGCCAACCAGAAGCCAGCGGTGAACGGCGCACGCCCGACCCAGACGAGACTCGACACACCGACGAATGCAAAGCCGACCGACACTGCGAACGAGCGTGACGAGCCGGCGATGATCGACAGCCGGAGCTGGCGGAAGGACAATGCGATGCAGACCGACATCGCAGCGACCGCCACCGCGATCGCGGTGGGGCTGCTCATCGGCCAGACGGGCAGCAACGACGGCGACACGAGCAACCCGGAGCTCGCGACGCCGACGACCGCAAGGTGGGCGGTGACCAGCAGCCGCCACCGCTGCGTGGCACGACGCGCCAGGCGCGCACGAGGCGCAATCAACGGCACCACCGCGATCGATGCGATCGGAAGCGCCCAGAACACCGACGACATCGTTGCCTGGTTCGGCCCGTACCAGATGCCGGGCGTGGTGATGCCGTGAACCAGCGGCAGGACCGACACGGCCATCGTGAACGCGCCGAGGAGTCCGAGCTCCGCAGTGTCATCGCGCCAGGCGATCACGATCACCACGGCAGCTGCGACGGCACAGGCCGACGCGGCGACCACCACCAGGAGGAAGAGGGCGAGGGGGCTCTCCCACAACGGATCGTCCCCCGGCAACAGCGATGCGGTGAGCTGGCCGATCACGAGAACCACCCACATCGCCACCCAAACACCGCATCGCATGCGCGTCGCGTGCAGCGAACACTGAGGTTCCCATGCAGGAGCTATCGGCAACCCGACCGGAGAACTTCAACACGGGCTGGACCGCCTGCTGGCCGACTCGTCCTTGCAGAGGCGCAACGGCGACGAGGGCGCGCCGGTGCGGTCACTGGCTCGTCGGTCCAGGAACGACCGACTCGTTCGGCGTTGCGATCAGCTCAGCGTGGCTGATCGACACTGCGTCGGTGATCACGTCGCGGACCTGGGCCACGTTGGCTCGCATCATTGCGAACACCTCGTCCATCGTGACTGGTGGATGCCCATCGACGCCTGCGTCGTAGTCGGTGACCAGCGCCAGACCGGCATAGCGGATGCCGAGCTCGGCGGCGAGCACCGATTCCGGATACCCCGTCATGTTCACCACGTGCCATCCCATCGCCCGGAACCACCGGCTCTCGGCTCGCGTCGAGAACCGCGGGCCGTTGATCACCACCATCGTTCCGCCGTCGATGACGTCGACGCCTGTGCGGCGCGCTGCGCCGACCAGGACCGACCGAAGTCCGGCGTCGTAGGGATCGGCGAAGCTCTGGTGATGGACCGGCCCCGACGCACCTGGTTCGTCGTCGGATCCGCCCACGTCGTGGAACGTGTCGCGACGACCCCAGGTGCGATCGACGAGCTGGTCGATGACCACCATCTGCCCCGGATGGATGTCGGGCTGCAACGAGCCCACCGAGCACGGTGCGATCAACGTGCGCACCCCGACTGCGTGCAACGCCCAGACGTTGGCCCGAAACGGCACCCGATGCGCCGCGAACTGATGCCGTGTGCCATGCCGGGCGAGAAAGGCCACGCGATGACCGCCGACGGTGCCGAGAGAAACCGGCGACGACGGGGCACCGAATGGAGTGGTGATCTCGACCTCGTCGACGTCGTCCATGAACTCGTAGAAACCGGAGCCCCCGACGACCCCGACGACCACGCCCGGTGTGCCGTCACCGCCTTCGGACGGGCCATTGATCATGCCGGCTGAATCGTCCATTCCTGTGCTCCCTTGCCGTCCAGTTCGCCGTCCAGTTCGCCGTCCAGTTCGCCGTCCAGTTCGCCGTCCAGTTCGCCGTCCAGTTCGCCGTCCAGTTCGTGTCGAGCCGGCGGCGAAGGTCCATCGACCGCCTGGCCGCCGGCATCATCCCGGCGGGCGCGGCGTGCTGCCAACCCGCGCTCGAGCGGTGCCCAGAGCGCGAACGCGATGCCGACGCAGGCCCACCCGGCGACGAGGTCGATCACCCAGTGCTCGGCCAGGTACACGAGCGAGAGCCCCATCGAGAACGGATAGGCGAGGATGGCGACCCGCATCCATCGCCGCCGAACTCGCGGGAAGAAGAAGACCACCACGAACAGCGAGAACGCAGCGTGGAGCGAGGGCATCGCTGCCGTCGGGTTCGCCCAGTCTCGCCCTGTCTCCCAGACGTGGACGAACGAGTCGAGGTGAAGCGCGTCCCAGCCGCGCCCCGCAGGTCGCTCCAGCGGAGGCAACGCGTTCAACCGGATGGTCCTGGAGCCACCGGCAGCCATCCACGGCGGGGCAGTCGGGAACAGGATGAATGACAGGCATGCGATTGCGAGCACGGTGGCGAAGCGTCGCATGAACCGGACCCACTGGTCACGCCGGCGAACCCAGAGTGTGACGATGACCGCCACCGGCACGACGAAGTGTGAGTAGTACACGACAGACGCGACCACGTCGTACCATCGAACGTCGTCGGCTGAGAAGAACCGGAGCTGCAGCCACACGCTCGGATCGGTCCCACCGAACACGAATCGGTCGATGTTCCTGACGCTGTCCACCTGCAGCGGCAGGCCGACGCGGTCCGCGGCGCCACGTGTCTCGTCGTACGCGATCCACATCGCGGTGTAGAGCAAGAAGTCGACGGCCAGCACGGCCCACGTTCGCCACGCCCGACCGAGGCGAGCGACGATCAGGAACGACGCAACCGCCAGCAACACCGAGATGCGGTCGATGATCAACCCGATCTTCAAGAACCAGACCACGTACCCGATCAGGTACAGGGTCATCAGGCCGATGCGCACCCGCTTCCATCGATCCTGGTCGAAACCGGCGTCCGCCGCGAGGACGTTCTGTGCGGGCTCGACGAGCATCCACAGAAGCTACTGGTGGTGCTGCGATAGGTTCGGGGGAAGCCACGAAACAAACGCGAAACTGCGCGAGTCGCCGTCACGCAGCTGCCATGCTGGCCAAATGCTCGCCTCGATCCAGCAACGTGCAACCGCTCTCGACGAGCGACTGCGTGGTGGCGTCCTCGGGGCGGCACGCATCGTTCTCGGACTGATGTGGCTCGCAAACCTGCACTGGAAGGTCCCGCCCGGTTTCGGCGAATCGTCGGGAGGCGGCCTGTACAAGTACGCCGCGTCGGTCACCCGCAACTCCACCTTCGGTCCCTTCACCTGGTTGACCGAGGAGATCGTTCTTCCGAACTTCGCAGCATTCGGCTGGTTCACGGTGATCACCGAGACCGTGCTCGCCGTGCTCCTCCTCATCGGCTACCGCACCAAGCTCGCCGCACTTGCAGGCGCCTCGATGACCATTCCGATCTTCCTCTCGGTCATCTACTACGACCGCGCCGATGAGTGGGCGTGGGCGTACTTCCTCATGTTCGCCGCACACCTCTT
This sequence comes from uncultured Acidimicrobiaceae bacterium, assembly GCA_963791635.1. Lineage (GTDB taxonomy): Bacteria > Actinomycetota > Acidimicrobiia > Acidimicrobiales > Ilumatobacteraceae > VFMC01. The sequence goes on along the minus strand of CAWBTC010000005.1, from coordinate 232,071 downwards.
GGTCTACGCCTCCGACGCCGGAGCGCACCTCGGACTCGACGGCGTGTTGCGTCGCGGTGCACCGGGGCCCAGACGGGCGATCAGGACGGTCGGCGTCGTCGCAACGGTGATCGGCCTCCTCGGTCTGTATGTGGCACGTTCGGTCGACTTCGCCGGCAAGCAAGTCGCCCTGTTGGGCAGCGACGCCGGATTCGTCGACGAACAGGGCGAGCTCGTGCGCCGATGGGAGCTGAAGTTCGTGTGGTTCAACCCACTCTGGGCAGTGCTGACGATCGTGCTCGGAGCGCTCGCCATCTCAGCGTTCAAGCTGCCCTGGGCGGCTCGGGCCGCTGGGGCCGGCTTCGCGTTGCTCGCGATCGTGATCTTCGCCTCGCAGAACTTCGACTACCTGAGAGACGACGGTGTGGCGCAGTCGGTCGGCACCGCCGCCAACGCGGCCGTCTGGGCGTCGTTCGCCGTGGTGCTGCTGATGGCCGACCGCGCCGAGCAGGTTGCCGACGCGGCCCGCTCTCGACCCGGCGTGACCTCCCCAATCCCCGGATCGCCCCCGCATCGCAGCAGGTGGCTTCGACGGGTCATGTCGTCGCCGTGGGCGTGGGCGGTGCTGCTCATCGCGGTGAGCGTGTCGTGGGGCATCCGGCTTCAACGCGAGACGCCGGAGATCTTCCTCGGTGCGGCTCCGCTCGTGGGGCAGGACCCACAGGACGGGTGGGACTGGCGATTCAGCTCCGCGCTCGTGGCCGCAGCGGCGTTGGGAGCGGCAGTGGTGTTCGCCACGTGGCACGGCTGGTGGTGGCGGTGCCGCACTCGCACCATCATCCCGACGGTCGGCGCCGGCGCCGCGCTGTTCGGCGTGCTGCTTGCCCTCACCGATGGCCGCGAGGGTCTCCTTCGTGGTGCGGTCCATCCCACCGAATACCTCGCGAACCTGCCGATCATGCCGTCGATCGGAACGTTCGTCCGTCACTTCGTCGACGACATCGATCGGTACTCCGTGCACATCCGCGGGCATCCGCCCGGCTTCGTCGTGGTCGTCGCTGCGATGGATGCGATCGGCCTCGACGGCGGATGGCCCGTCGTCGGAGTGTCGATCCTCGGCACCGCCCTCGCCCCAGCAGGCGTGCTCGTCGCCGTGTGGGCGGTGGCCGGTGCCGACTGGGTACGACGATGCGCCCCGTTGCTGATCGTTGCTCCGTACGCGTTGTGGATGATCACGTCTGCCGATGCGTTCTACAGCGCGGTGGGTGCCTGGGCGGTGGCGACGTGCGTGCTCGGCTTGCGTTCCGATGGGCTGCGGGCAGCGGCATGGGGTACCGCAAGCGGTCTCCTGCTCGGAAGTCTGTTGTTCTTCACCTACGGCGGTGCCACGTTCGTGCTCGTCCCGCTCACGCCCGCGATCGTCGCGCTGCGACGTCATCAGCGCGGCGCTGTCCCAACGGTCGTGGCCGCAGTCGTAGCCGCGGGTGGAGTGACTGCAGGGTGGGCCGCCGCCGGCTTCTGGTGGTTCGCAGGCGCGGCGGAGACGAAGCTGCAGTACTGGGCAGGCACCGCCCAGTTCCGGCCGCTCGCGTACTTCGCGCTCGCCAATCTCGCTGCAACCCTGATCGCGGTCGGACCCGCCACCTTCGGAGGGCTGACGCGACTCTGGGATCAGCGACACCGCCAGCCAGCGGTGTCCCTGCTCGTGCTCGGAGGGCTGTTCGCACTCATCGCGTCGCACCTCTCGCAGTACTCACGTGCTGAAGTGGAGCGCATCTGGCTGCTGTTCTTCCCGTGGCTCGTCGTGGCGGGCGGGTTGCTGATCGACCGCCCCGAGGCAGGCCCGGTCGCTCGTCGACTCGCGACGGTCACCGTGACCGTGCAGCTCGTGCTTGCCGTCGTGCTCCAGGCTGCCCTGGTGTCGAAGTGGTGAACCGTTCAGCTCGGACGAGGCGCCACCGCACGACGCAAGGCTGCCGTGGTGAACTCCAGCATCCCTTCGTCGAAGCGGATCGCTGCGCGGAAGCCGAGGCGATCGGCTGCTCGTGCGGGACTGGCGAAGACGTGGCGGATGTCCCCGAGTCGATACCCACCCACGACACGTGGCGGCGCAGCCCCGTCAGGGTGGAGGGCCTCGGCCATCTCGAGCACGGTGTGCGGATCGCCGCTGCACACGTTGAACGCACCGGCCGCTCCTTCCGGGTCGGTGAGTGCGAGCACGTTCGCGTGTGCCACGTCGCGCACGTGCACGAAATCACGCAGCTGTCCACCGTCTTCCAGCACCGCGGGTGTGTCACCGCGCTCGTAGGCGCTCCGGAAGATGCTGGCGACACCGGCATAGGGCGTGTCACGGGGCATGCGTGGGCCGTACACGTTGTGATACCGCAACGCGGTGACCACGGTGCCGGGGTGCTCTCGCGCGTAGGCGAAGCACAGCTGCTCCTGGGCGAGCTTGGTCGTTGCGTACACGTTGCGCGGGTCGAGCCAATGGTCTTCGGGCACCACCTCGGGCGCCAGTTGTGCGCCACACATCGGGCATGGCGGTTCGTAGCGACCCGCGTCGAGATCAGTCACACGGCGCGGCCCGGGTCGGACCACGCCATGCTCGGCGCATCGATACCGACCCTCGCCGTAGACGACCATGCTGGATGCCAGCACCGTTCGACCGATGAACCCGACGTCGTGCATCGCTCGCAAGAGCACCGCCGTGCCGAGGTCGTTGCGCGACACGTACTCGGCGACGTCGGCGAAGTCGACACCGAGTCCGACCTTCGACGCCTGATGGCACACCGCGTCGACACCTGGGAGCAGGTCGGTCAACACCCCGGCATCGCGGATGTCACTCCACACGTACGATGCCGACGGGTTCAGCCCGTCGGGAACGCCGGCATGGGCTGTCGGGTCGAGGTCGTCCACCACTACCGCCTCGTGGCCCACCTCGATCAACTCGTCCACAACGTGCGAGCCGATGAAGCCTGCGCCACCGGTGACCAACACCTTCATCCCCGAACCTCCTCGAACGCGATGTTCACTCGACCGGCATGTGTCGGGCGATGCCGCACCCAACCGACTCCACGGAGATCCTCGTGCCCGACGTGATCCTGCCCGCACTCGACGAAGCCGCTGCGATCACGTGGGTGCTCGAGCGCATGCCTGCGGGCTTCCGACCGATCGTCGTGGACAACGGGTCCACCGACGCCACTGCGGCGTTGGCCGCGACAGCCGGCGCAACCGTGGTGCACGAGCCCAGGCGCGGGTTCGGCGCAGCATGCTGGGCGGGCCTGCAGGCAGCGACTGACGACGTGGTGTGCTTCATGGACTGCGATGCATCGCTCGACCCGATCGCCCTGCCGCACCTCGTGGCCTTCCTCGCTCGGGGCGACGCCGATCTCGTGATCGGCGAGCGGATTGCTGCTCGTGGCGCCTGGCCGGCGCACGCCCGGCTGGCCAACCGTGCCCTCGCGTTCGAGGTGCGGCGCCGTCTCCATGTGCCCCTCGGCGACCTCGGTCCGATGCGCGTCGCTCGACGCGAACAGCTGCTCGCACTCGGTCTGCGAGACCGTCGATCGGGCTGGCCCCTGGAGATGGTGCTTCGTGCATCGCAGGCCGGCTGGAGCATCCGCGGTGTTCCGATCGCGTACCACGAACGCGCCGGCCGATCGAAGGTGACGGGCACGGTGCGCGGCACCGTGCGCGCAGTCAAGGACATGGGCCGCATCCTCCGCGACGACCACTCGACCTACTGGTGACACAGGCAGACCCACAGATGCATCTCACCGTGATCGCCAAGGAGCCCCGACCGGGATTCGTCAAGACCCGCCTGTGCCCGCCGTGCACCCCCGACGAAGCTGCGGCCATCGCCGCCGCGGCGCTCGCCGACACGCTCGACGAGATGGACGAACTGGCAACCCGAAACCCTGGCGACGTCCGGCGGCTGCTCCTCTTCGACGGCGACGCGACGACATGGGTACGTCCCGGCTGGGAGGTGGTTGCCCAGCGCGGTCGGGGCCTCGCCGAACGGCTCGCCAATGCCTTCGACGACCTCGGTCGTGGAGTCATCGTCGGCATGGAGACACCGCACGTCGTCGCGTCGTTGGGGGCTGCGCTCGATGCGGTAGCGGCCGGCGGCGACGGCATCGGTCTTGCGGGCGATGGCGGATACTGGGCGATCGCGCTCGGAACCGTCGACCGTCGCGTGTTCGACGCTGTCCCGATGAGCACGTCGAACACGGGCCTCGCCCAGTTGCGCCGACTGCATGCACACGGCCGCAGCGTGCGTCGCCTGCGGTTCGCTCGCGACCTCGACACCTACGACGACGTCGTCCACGCCGCCGAGCGCGCCGAGACCACGAACCGTCTTCGTTCGACGTCGACCGACGTGGTGGCGAGGGTGCGAGACAGGCACCTCACGTCCGGGTGACACATCCGAGTTGATCCTGATGGAGCCGACCGGCTCCGAGCAGATCATGCTCAACGAATGCCGAGGTTGGCGTCGTGGCCGTCCGGCATCCCACGCAGCAGCCCGAGCAAGGCGTTGGCGGGCACCGACAGCGGCAACACCGTGCGCGTCAACATCAGATCGGTGTCGAGCCGGCCGGCACGCACCGTGGGACCGAAGCTCCCCCAGAAGGCGCCGTCGGCGGTGATGGTCAGCTCGCTCGGGATGTCCTGTGCCCGGGCCCGCACGCCGATGTGCAGCTCGTCGGCACGACCGCGACGCACGATCGGTCGTACCAGATGATCCTCAGCCGCGACACCGAGACTCGCGACGAGCTCGCGCAACGGGTCGAGCACCGGATCGTCGAGCGCCCCGGCAGTGGTCGTCGCGATGCGCACTCGCACACCGCGTGCGACCAACTTCGGCACTGCTTCCACGACTTTGTCGAAGTTGTCCGCGCCCCGAGCCATGTCGTTCACATCGGGCAGGTGCGAGTCGAGTGAGATCTGCACGGCGACATCGGGATGCGCCATCAACGCGGCGCGCTCGATCCGCTCGCCGCTGAACAACGTTGCGTTCGTGAGCACCACCACCGGCAGCTGTGCTGCCATTTCCAGCACGGTCTCCGGCAGCCACGGCAACAGGAACGGCTCACCGCCGGTGACACCGAGGGCCGTGAATCCGAGCTGTCTCGCCTGCGCCGCAACCGCGAGCATCGTCGTCGGATCGAGTTGTCGCCGCTCGCTCCTCGGAGACGATTCGGTGAGACAGTACGAGCAGGCCAGGTTGCAGTGGTAGTTCGTGTACATCCACACTCGGCCGGGCAACGTGCCGTCCGCGATCGCCTGAGCGATCGGCTGAACGATCGGCTGGGCGGTCGGCTGAACGATCGTCGGCTCGATGACATCTGTCATGAGGCCACCACCAAGCCGGTGTCGAATCCTTCGTGTTCGAGGCGGTCGAGCACAGCCTGAGACGTGGGGAGCTCGAAGCCGGTCGCAAACCGGTTGAGGAACATCGTCGCCCCGATCGTGATGCTGAGCTCCACGAGGAGATGGTCGGACCACGAGGCGCTGGCCGCTTCCCACACGTCATCGGGCACCGGCCCACCGGCGCCCGCCATCGCATCGATCCACCTCACGAGCGCTTGCTCCGCAGGATCGGGGAACCCGTCCTCGAGCGGCACCTCACCGCGCAAGGCACGAACCTCGTGATCGCCGAGCCCGACGTCGAGTGCCACGGTCGTGTGTGCGTGAATGCAGTACCGGCACCCGAGGAGCGCCGACGTGCGCAGGATCGCGAACTCCTTGTGGCGGGTGCTCGTCGCACCAGCACCCAGTGCGGCGCCCACGAAGCCCAGCGTGGGACCGAGCAACTCGGGCACGGTGGCGAGCGCAGCCACGATGGGACCAGGATCGCCTCCTGAGAAGAAGCTCTGCGCCGTCATCGGCGCAGAGGAGGCATCGAGCAGTTCGATCCGTGGCATGGCGCCCATCCTCGCGCCAAGCCGCGCGCGCACGGACAGCCACAGCGAGAGTTTCGCGATTGTTTTCGGTGCGCCGATGCTGCGTCACGAGGGGGATGCGTAGTGTCGACCGCATGACGAGCGCACCGGCATCGCACGACGAGCGTGATCATTGGGAGAACGTCTGGCGGACCAAGACCACCGCCGAGCTGAGCTGGTTCCAGGCATCGCCGGAACCCTGACTGACGCTGGTGCGCCGCGTGACGGCGCGCTCGACGGCATCCAGGACATCGACGGCATCCAGGACATCCACGGCATCCACGGCATCGACGGCATCGACGGCATCGACGGTGCTCACCGTCGGCGCGGGTGCCTCGCCGCTGGTCGGTGCGCTCCTTGCCGACGGTCTCCGGTTGGTCGCCGTCGACATCGCCGCTGCGGCTCTGGAGGCGATGTCCCGAGAGCTGGCCCGCCGGACGCCTGGCGGTTGCAGCGCACCTCGATCGACTGCAGCTCGTCGTCGCCGACGTTCGGACCCTTCGCCTCGGCGAACTCGGCGGCGGACCCGTTGATGTGTGGCACGACCGTGCGATGTTCCACTTCTTGGTCGACGACGTCGATCGTCGGGCCTACGCAGAGACAGCATCGACATCGGTCCGCCCCGGAGGGCATCTCGTCATCGCGACCTTCGCTCCCGATGGCCCGACGTCGTGCAGCGACCTGCCGGTGATGCGCCACGATGCGGCATCACTGGCAATCGACTTCGAGCCCGGCTTCGAGCTGCTCGACAGCTTCGAAGCCGACCACGTCACCCCCTGGGCGACGACCCAACGCTTCACTCACGCCGTGTTCCGCCGCACCTGAGAGGTCGCATGAGGCATGCATCGAGCGTCGACCGTTGAGGAGATCTCCCGTCGGCGTCGAGCATCGAAGCCGACCCGAGTTCGACCAGGCCATCGAACTCCCCAGCGGGTCCCACCTCGGGGTCAGACGACCTCGTGCTCGGCGGCACCGAACGCGCTTGGCCGGTTCGCTTGCTGCGCACGCGCCCACGTGACGAACGCAGGTGCCACCTCGGCGATCGACACCCTGGACGCTGAGGCGCCGGCCGGGATGACGTGGCTGACGACCGTGTCGCCGACGTACGCATGGACGGCGATCATCGGCGGCTCTGCGGTCTCCGCCGGGTCGTGTTCGGGATCGAGATCTCCGGCCACTGACGCGGCGGTCGATGGGCACACCGTGAGCATGCAGCCTGCCCAGTTCGTGCTGATCGGTCGGTGCACGTGTCCCGACATCACGTGGCGTACCTGATGGTGGCGCCGCACCACTTCCTCGAACCGGTCGGCGCCTCTGAGGCCAACGCAGTCCATCCACCAGATCCCCGACTCGAACGGGGGGTGATGGATCGCGATCACCGTTGGTCGCTCCGCATGCCCGCGAAGATGTCCATCGAGCCAGTCGGCGTCGTCGACGGTGAACTCGTCGGAGCTCGAGTCGACCAGAACGAGGTGGAGCGGTCCTGCGTCGGTGCCCCGGTGGCCGGCGAGCGGCTCGATCCCTCGGTCGTGGTTGCCGCGGATCGCCTCCCACGGAGCTCGAAGCGCGTCGATGCTCCGGTTGAACTCGGCCCACTCAGCCGGCTCGCCGGTCTCTGTCAGATCGCCGGTGACGAGCACCAGGTCGGGCTGCCTCGACATCGCATTGATCTCGTCGATCGTTTGTGCGAAGCGTTCGCCCGTGCCGCCTCGGCGCCGACCGATGTGCACGTCGGACAGCTGTGCGATCACATACGTCATGTCAAATCATCGCACGGCGCCGTCGCCGAGGCGGGCCTCGACGACCCAGACACCAACCGTCCAGGACGGCGGTCTCCACGTCAGGTCATGCCAGCGCAGCGAGAGCGTCGAGCGCGCCCCGGATGAAGGTTGGGTATGCGTAGACCATCGACCGCAACTCCGCCACCGGTACCCGAGCATGGACCGCAAGACTGAAGAGGCCGAGCACGTCGCCGCCACGCGGGCCGACGGTGGTGGCACCGACCAGCACGCCGCGGTCGGCGTCCTCGACGAGCTTCATCAGCCCCTCGTTGCCGGCACCGTGCAGCCACCCTCGGCTCGATGTGGAGCTGTCGACGACGCCCACACGGACGTTCAATCCTGCGGCTCGAGCCTGCGCTTCTGTCAGCCCGACCGAACCGACCTCGGGGTCGGTGAAGGTCACGCGCGACACCGCATGTGCCTGCGCGACGCGAGGGTTCTCGGCACCGAGAATGTCGTCGATGGCGATCTCGGCCTCGTAGACAGCCATGTGGGTGAACGATCCGAGCCCGGCGATGTCGCCGACCGCCCACAGCTTGGAGGCGCCGACCACGCGCATGTGGGCGTCGACGGCGAATGGGGGCCGAGCAGTCTCGTCGAGCCCGACCGTGTCGAGACCGATGCCGCGCACGTTCGGCACCCGACCCGCGGCGACCAGCAGCTCGTCGCTCGTGATGTGGCTCCCGTCAGCGAGCTCCACCGTCACCTGACCGTCGCGCCGCACCCCCACGGCCGCCTGACCGGTCCTGATCGTGATGCCCTCCGACTGCAGCACGGCTGCGACCAGCGCGCTCGACTCCGGCTCTTCTGGGGCAAGGATCCGATCTGCCACCTCGATCACGGTCACGATCGTGCCGAAGCGGGAGAACGCCTGGGCCAGTTCGAGCCCGATCGCGCCACCGCCCATGATCGTCAGCGACGCCGGCAGCGAGCGGATCTTGAACACGTCGCGGTTCGTCCACGGCTGGGCCTCGGCGAGTCCAGGCACCGGTGGCAGCGCCGGCGACGTTCCGGTGGCGATCACGACACCGAGCCGAGCGATGTACACGTCGTCGCCGACACGCACGCGACCCTCGCCATCGAGGGCCCCTCGGCCCCGGATGAACGTGCCGCCCTTGCCGACGAAGCGGTCGACCGCCACGGTGTCGTCCCAGTCGTCGGTTGCCTCGTCGCGGATCCTGTCGGCAACGATCGTGTAGTCGGGCGTCACCACCGCAGTGCCCGCCATCGTGTTCACCCGGCGCGCTTCGGCGAGCAGATCAGCGGCGCGGATGATCATCTTCGACGGGATGCACCCGTAGTAGGGGCACTCGCCACCCACCAGATGGCTCTCGATCCCGACGACCGACATCCCGGCCTCGGCCAGTTGCCCGGCCACGTCCTCGCCGCCCGGGCCCATTCCGATCACGACAACATCGACTTCGTATGTCTGCATGGTCGTGTAGTCAATCCCGATGGCAACTCATTGCGCGTGAGACGAGGACTGCGATGCCCATCCTCGATGCCTTGCCGTATGGTCTCTCGAGAAGGGACGCCGTCCCGGCAGATCGTCCAGCACAGACAGGAGCCCACGATGGCACGCCGAGCTGAGCGAGTGACCTTCATCGGGAGTCAGGGCACGCCGCTTTCCGGGCGCCTGGATCTGCCCGCCCGGCCATCTCGGGCCTTCGCCCTCTTCGCGCACTGCTTCACCTGTTCCAAGGACGTCGTCGCAGCCGGCCGGATCGCGGCTGAACTGAACGGTCATGGCATCGGTGTGCTCCGGTTCGACTTCACCGGACTCGGATCGAGCGACGGCGACTTCGCCAACACCGACTTCTCGTCGAACCTCGACGATCTTCGTCTCGCTGCGGCCTGGCTACGCGAGCATCACTCCGCTCCACAACTGCTGATCGGCCACAGCCTCGGCGGTGCCGCTGCGATCGCCGTGGCCGACGACATCACCGAGGTGCGAGCCGTCGCCACCATCGGCGCACCCGCCGATGTCGCCCACATCACTCGCCTCTTCGGACCGCAACTCCCTGAGATCGAACAGCAGGGGCGGGCCACCGTCGACATCGCCGGGCGATGCTTCACGATCCGCCGCGAACTGCTCGACGACCTGACCGCCCACTCGATCGAGGCGCGCGCAACAGCGCTGCGAGCGGCACTCCTCGTCGTTCACTCCCCGACCGACAACATCGTCGGCATCGACAACGCAGCGCGCATCTACTCTGCGGCTCGTCACCCGAAGAGCTTCATCGCCCTCGATGGCGCCGATCACCTGCTCACCCGAGCCAGCGACGCGCTTTATGCAGCGAGGATGATCGCCTGCTGGTCGGAGCGATTCCTGGTGGACGAACACCCTGCCGCTCCGACTCCGCCAGCGAGCGCACCTGTGGTGGTCGCCGAGACCGGCCAAGGCACGTTCTTGAATCACATCGTCGTCGGTGATCACCGCTTCCTCGCCGATGAACCCGTCGACATCGGCGGCTTCGATGCCGGGCCGTCTCCGTACGACTTGCTCGGTGCCGCCCTCGGTGCATGCACGTCGATGACCCTGCGCCTCTACGCCGACCGCAAGCAACTCCCGCTCGACCGCGTGACCGTCGAAGTGACCCATGCCAAGACCCACGCCGACGACCTCGACGCGTGCATCGAGGGAGCCGGTCCGCTCATCGACCACTTCCAACGGCGCATCGCCGTCGATGGCGACCTCGACGACGCACAGCGCTCGTCGCTCCTGCGCATCGCTGACAAGTGCCCGGTGCATCGCACCCTCGAGGCGAGCGCACACATCTCCACGACGCTCGCCGAACCCGACAGAGCCGAACCCGACAGGGCAGAACCCGGCCGAATCAACCGCTGATTCGCACCGACTCGACCAGTCGCCGGCGCCACGACCGCGACACACGTGCGAGCGGATGGCGTCAGAGATCGAGGTGGGCGTGGTCTGGAGCGTCGACGGGGTGGCCGCGGCGCACCCACGAACGCACTCCCCCGATGAGGTCGCGTGCGTTCGTGAAGCCCAACCGCACGAGATTGGCCGTCGCGAGTGACGAGCTGTAGCCGCCGTTGCAGACCACGACCAGCGGATGGTCGAGCCCCGACACGGCGGGGTGGGCATACCCGTTGGCCGGATCGAGGTGCCACTCGAGCACCGTCCGGGGAACATGGATCGAGCCGCGGATCACGCCCATCCGACAACGATCGGTGTGCGTGCGGGTATCGACCACGAGCGGCCCGGCACCATTGGCCAACTCGGCAGCGAGCTCGTCAGCGCCCACCCGATCGATGGTCATGCGCGCGTCCCACAGCAGATCATGAACCGTCGTGCGTTCGCTGCGCCGGTATCGCACCGTCCGGTCATCGGATCCGTCGGCGTCGCGCACGAATCCCATCTCGTCACACAGTTGGGCGAACACCGGATCGAGTGACACGCACATCAACAACATGCCACCTCGGTCGAGGTGCTGCGCGGCCTGATGGATCGCCGACCGGCGCACCTCGGGAGCGCTCTCGGCCAAGCACGACTCGAGGCAGGCCATCGGGAACGACGCCGCCTGTTGGTCGTCTGGATCGGGCCCCGATCGCACGACGGTCACCACGCCATCGGATGCTGACGACACCCGTTCGGTGCCGGAGTCCCGGCACACGACAAGGACTCGTGTGAGCTCGAGCTGTGCCGCAGCAAGCATCCACCGACACGGATCAACGGAGCCCACACCCATCGAGTGGACGCTAGAGCGGCGACACGGAGTCCTGCGCCGTCGGGTGGAAAACAATCACGAAACTCGCCGTTCATCTCGCCGCTCGACGTCCGAACACGACGACACCGACGAGCCGCGGACGCGAGAGGGGACGGAACCTCGTACCCTTCGCACATGACGCGGCGGCGATCCCGAGGGGCACCGGCGATCATCTTCGTCATCCTCGCGGGTTGTGCGGGCCGACAAGCAGTGCCGATCACCGACTGCCCGCCGAGTCGATTCCGGTCGAGCCCGCCGCTCGTGATCGCCCACGGCGGCGGCGAAGGACTCGGTCCGGAGAACACGATCGTCGCAATGGAACGCTCGATGGCGGCCGGAGCGGACGTGCTCGACGCCGACCTGTGGATGTCGTCCGACGGTGTGATCGTCGCCCGCCACGATCGAGAACTGTCGATCACCACCGACGGCAGCGGATACATCGATGCCCACACCTGGGACGACCTGCAACAGCTCGACGCGGCTGCACGCTGGCGCGGCGCCCCGATCGACGAACCGGTGACGATCCCCTCGCTCCTCGAGATCCTGGAGGCGTTCCCCGACGTGCTCGTCTCGCTCGAGATCAAGCAGACCAAGCCGTCGATGGCCGAAGCGCTGTGCAGGGTCTTGCGCGAGACCGACTCGGTCGAGCGGGTGTATCTCAGCGCGAACGACGACAGCGCCGTCTACGAAGCCGAGAAGGCATGCCCCGGCGTCCTGATCACCACCACCTACGCCGACCTGGATGTGCGCCGCGCCGCACAGGACCGCGGCGACGCCTGGTGCGCCGCTTCTCCGATCGGACAGCCGCCGTACCGCGACGACCGGTTCGACGCTGACAGCGTCGCCGACTCACATGCCCACGGCTCGGCGATCTTCACCTGGACCGTCGACGATCCTGAGGTGCTCCGCGAGCTTGCGCTCGCGGGCGTCGATGGGGTGTACACCCGCCGTCCCGACATCGCCCGAGCCGTCTTCGACGAGGTCGCCGAAGAACTGGCGAGCGACGGCGTCTGAGCCGCAACCGTGAACGCCGTCGAGACCAGAGCTTCGTGCGGTCGTGCTCGAGTCCTTCGGGCATGACGGACGACATGCTCGCCCGGTCGAGCGGGTTCGCCCCGGACTCCCCACTTCCTGCGGCAGACCGACCGGAGTGGTGCCGGAGGTCCGAGAAGTCCGAGGCCTCGTGGATCGCGGGTACGTTTGCCGCATGAGCGCAAACCTCCGCAGCTACGTGAAGACCGTGTACGGCTTCGATCATGTGATGAAGCTGGCCACCGACAAGGCCATGGCCCGGCAATCGCCATGCGCCGAATGGAAAGGCCGTGACATCGTCGAGCACGTCCTCGGCGGGATGAAGTCGGTCCAGACCGCGGCGAAGCTCGGCGCGATGCCGAAGTCGTGGCCGAAGCTCGGCGCCGATCCTCAGGCTGCGTGGGCCAAGCACCGCGACCAGACGCTCGAGTCACTTGATCATCCGGACGTGTTGCAGAGATCTGCGACGACGTTCTTCGGCCCGATGCCGGTCGACACGTTCATCTCCTTCATGGGGGCCGATCTGCTCATCCACACCTGGGACCTCGCCCGGACGGCAAAGGTCGATGAGCGCCTCGATCCGGCACTGTGCAGGTCGGTGTTGGCGATCTGGAAGGCAATGCCGGCGGACATGCTGCGGAGCCCGAGCGTGTTCGGGCCTGCCATTGCATCGCCGACAGGCGCAGACGCCCAGACGAGAATGCTGAACTTCGTCGGCCGAACCGTCTGAGCACGCACCGCCCCGAGTGTGCGGACTCGGGACCAAATGCCGTGGCCAGCACCCAGTTCGCGAGTCGATGATGGACGCGTGGGGCCACTCCCCCAGCGGCCCCGAAACGGAGGCTGGCGACGATGAAGAAGCTCATGTGGGCCGTGTTCGCAGTCGGTGTGCTGCTGATCGCAGCACCACTGGTGATTGGACTCCCCGGCAAGGCCGATGGCGGCCAGAAGATGATCGACGCGTTCGAGCCGATCATGGACCAGAACAACGTCGACGTCACCGCCGACTACTACTACGACGTGTTCGTCCCGCTGGGCAACGTCGTGCCAGCGATGACCCAGGCGAACATCGACAAGTTCAACGGGTACGTCGCCGGGTTCGAAGCGCTCGGCATCGATGCCCAGAACATGGTGCCGGCGCTCGCCGGTGCGATGGGGATGTCCGAAGCCGACGTCCAGGCATTCATCGCGGACCAGTTCCCGGCGATGTCAGCGACGCTGCAGGGTCTGCCCCAGATGCAGCAGGACTTCGCTGGACTGCTCACGCTGATGGATGACAACGTCGGCATCTTCGAGCAGGTGCCCGCTGGTCTCGACCACTACGAGCCGCTGGTCACCACGATGCAGGCCGAGGTCGGCGACTACGACAAGGTCGCGAGCCTGCCCGACTTCCGGTTGTTCACCTGGTTCTTCATGATCCCTGGCGTGATCCTCGTGGCGCTGGCCATCGCCGGTCTGATGTCCCGGCGCAACGTCCGAGACGTCGAAGAGCTGACCGTCGAAAGGGTGCTGGACCCCGTGTCCTGAGCCGTCGCAACGACCGCCCTCACCCGGTACGCCGCGGTGGGGGCGGTCGTTCGCGTTCTCAACCGACGAGCTCGAACGTGATCGGGCGACGTGTCGGCAGCCAGCGGGCACACGCCAGCGCCGGCACGAGCGTGACCGCGCACACGAACAACATCAGCCCGAGACCTTCACCGTCGTCGCGTACGACTCCGGCGAGCACGAGCGTGGCCGCGATGCTGCCCACGTAGCGACTCGCCGACAGCACTCCGGCCGCGGCGCCGATGCGGCCCTCTGGCGCGGCTTCGATACCAGCCGTGGTGATGCTCGGCGTCGCCACGCCGAGCCCGAGACCGAAGAGCAACAGCGTGGACACCAGCAGCCATGAAGGCACCCCGTCACCGGCGATGGCGGACGCTGCGACGGCGACGAGCGTGACCGACAGCCCGACGAGCACCGGTCGCCGCCGTCCGTGCAGATCGCCCTGCCGCCCACCGAACGGGCCCATCACGACCATGCCGAGCGTCAACGCCGTCAATGCGACGCCGACGGTGGCAGCACTCCAGCCCCGGCCGTCGAGCACGATCGGCACCGCCAGCAGCAACGCGTACTGGGCAAAGGTCGACAACGCTTGGGTGGAGAAGGATGCGCTGAAGACTCGGTTGAAGATCCGTGGAGCGTCGTCGGCGACATGTGCCGGCGTGCGTCGTCCGGGAGCGACGATCGCTGCCGGCGTGTGGCGGCGCAGAACGAAGAGCACCGCGACCACGATCGGCACGTTGACGCCGAAGATCGCACGCCATCCGAAGGCTGCAGTGGCGAGACCTCCGATCACCGGGCCAAGGCCAGCACCGACGCCGATCACCGAGCTCTGGAGACCAAAGGCCCGGCCCCGCTGTGCTGACGGCACCACCTCCCGCAACATCGCCTGCACGCTCGGCGACAATGCGGCCGCGAACGTGGCCTGCAGCGCACGCAGCGCCACCAGCACCCCGAACGACGTGGCCAGCAACGCCCCCACGGAACACACCCCGAATCCTGTCACTGCGATCGTCGCGAGACGCCGAGCGCCGAGAACGTCGCCCAACCGACCGGCCAGCGGTTGCCCGACGAGCATCGCGACCAGGTAGAGCGTGATCAGCACGCTCGCACGGCTCTTCGAGATGTCGAAGTCGCGAGCGATGTCCGACAGCGCCACAGCGATCATCGTCGAGTTCAGTGGCACGAGCGCTGACGCGAGCGCGACCCCCGCGATGGTGATCGCAGGGACCGTGCCCTCCGCCGCCGATGTCATCCGGCGATCATCATCCGAGAATCGTCACCCGGCCGGTCGCACCATCCACCCGCACCCGCTTGGCCGCCGCCAACCGGCGCGTGCCGTCGATCGTGCCCACCACCGCCGGGATACCCATCTCCCGGGACACGATCGCCGCATGGGACACGAAGCTGCCGTGATCGGTGACGATTGCCCCCACCAGGTGCAGCATCGAGTTGAATGCCTCTCCGGTCGTGGGAGCGACGAGCACGTCGCCCTGCTCGAGATCGAACAGGTCGTCGACCGATCGAACCACGCGCACAGGCCCTTCGTACGTGCCCTGCGCACCAGAGATCCCGACGACGGTGGACGAGTCTCCCTCGGGCTGTTCCATCTGCCCCAGGATGCCGTGGATCATGAACCCGACCGATGACATCAAGCGAGCCATCGGCAGCGGGAGTCCGTCGGTTGGCGGCGGAGGGTGAGGCGGGTCGCCGAGGTAACGCGGCGGGCCCGCGAGCGTGAGGTTCATACGATCGATCCCCCGCTGGTGCAGCTCGGAGGCTGCAGGCGATTCGGCACCGCCGCTCCACGCTCGGATCTCGTCGATCCCGGCATCGAGCACGTCGACGGCCTCCTTGATCCTGCCGGCTTGCTCGAGCCGGCGGCCGAGCTCCAAGAGGGCGAGTCGCAGCAGACCGATCGCTGAGATCTCGCTGTAGATCCCCCGCTCGTCACGGAGGCGGTACACCAGCCGAGCTTCGCCGAGCAGATCATCGAAGGTGGATCGGTGCTCGGCCGGCACCATCTCCCTCAACGAAGCAGCCGCCGCGGCAGCGCGCTTCAGTGCCTGGCCGGTGTCGACGCCGAGCGCAATCGCCAGACGACCGACGATGATCTGGGGCCGCTCGCCGATGGTCGGGTTGCTGATGTCGAAGCCCTCCATCACACGGAAGTGCACGGCGTCGATGTACTCGCCGACCTCCGGCAGGCGTGCGCGCAGACGAGCGAGCACATCGGCGGGATCAACGCCGCTGGCGAGGATCTCCTGTGCCACCGCATCACCGCGCAGCGCGACGAGCGCGGGCTCGAGCTCCGGTGCCACCACGTTCGATACCGGTGAGTGGCCGTCGAAGACTGCGAGCAACGCAGCCATCGGCTGACCCGTCCAGTTCTCGGCATTCAGGAGGAAGTCGCCCACCGGCACGAGGGCATGGGTGTTGTATCGATGGTGTTGGTACACCATCGCCGTCACGTGCGCGGCGCATGTGTCGATGTGCGCAGCAAGCTCTGCATCATCGAGGGCAGCGAGGTCGACATCGAGCGCACGATGTCGTGCAATGGATGCGGGCTTGTCGACGTCGTCCCACGTGCGGATCGCATCTCGCCAGATCCTCGCCTCGAACGCGTGCGCGGACACGCCGACTCGACGACCGAACTCCGCGCCGATCCACTCGGGATCCTTCGGCCCGTCGGGGCCCGGGAGATCGAACGGCTGCGGTTGGTGGTAGGTGAAGCCGTTCACGACACCCATCGCGAGCCGGTCGAGCAGCACTCCGTACACGGCAAAGGTCTCGGTGAACCCCCTGTTGAAACCTTCCGGATAGACGTGCTGCATGATCAGGGTCTGCGCAACCGGGTTGTGCGCACTGTCCTGTTGCCACGGTCCCGGACCCGGTGCGTTCCATACCACTGTCGATTCCATCGATACCCCCCAAGATTTCGATCAGCGCCAATCATCGCAGGTTGTGCGCACGGTGAAATCTGCATGAACACGAGACGAACAAGTGTCGCCTGGCCGACACTCTCGAGGTGCCGAAGCGTTCCCGCGGCCCTGACGGCACTGACGACACTGACGGCACTGACGGCACTGACGGCACTGACGGCGCGGTTAGTGCCGACGTCGTTGCGCCGAGTGACGGAGCACCGAGCCCGCAGCATGCCACCCGCACATGCCGTGCACGCCTGGCCCAGGCGCCGTGGATTGCGAACACAGCCACACGCCGTCGGTCACTCGGTACGGGTCGAACGACAAGTGGGGGCGAGCGACGGTCTGCCACGGAGTCATCGCCCCACCGGCGATGTCGCCGCCGATGTAGCTCAGGTTGTAGGTCGAGTAGTCGATCGACGTGGTCACACGAGAATCGATCACGAGGTCGCGCCAGCCCGGGGCGAAGCGATCGAGCTGGCGCTCCAGACCGGCAGTGGCATGCTGGTCGCTGCAGCCGTTGGGCACATGCCGATACGCCCACACCACGTTCTGACCCGCAGGCGCCCGGGTCGGATCCGCAATGGTCGGCTGCGCAACGATCACGAATGGCAGGTCGGGAACACCGTTGCGGGCGGTGGCCCGCTCGGCCGCAGCGATCTCGGCCGACGTTCCCCCGAGGTGCACCGTTCCTGCATCGCGGCACGCCGGTGCCGACCACGGCAGCGGCTCGGAGAGAACGAGGTCGACCTTCCACGCTGCGACTCCCTGACGCCATCGTGGGGTGCGACCACCCACGATCCGCGCGGCCTGTGTCGGGCCGACATCCAGCAACACTGCGTCGACACGTGGCAGCTCAGCGAGCGACGAGACCGTTTGCGCGGTCTCGATCGCTCCCCCCGCCTCGACCACGATGTCGGCGAGCGCACTCACGATCGACTGGCTTCCGCCCTCAGCCATTGGCATCCCGGCTGCCTGTCCTGCGGCCGCGAGGCCGAGCGCAACGCCCGCCGTCGTCGGTGAGGCGAGTGACACGCCTCCGTGAGCGGCCAGGCCGGCGATCAACGCCTTCGCCTCACGAGTCCTGAACAGTCGGTTCAAGGCCGTTGCCGGCATCGCTGCCAGTGCGCCGAAGCGAGCCATCTGCAACGGATGTCGGACGACGGATCCGAGCACGGGCGCCAGCGCGAGGTGACGCCACGTGGCCCAGTCGGACGAGAACGGATCCACGACGGCTCGCCAACGTCGCCCGTCGGATCCCAATCCATCGGCGGTTCCGTGGGGGTCGTCGCCCGTCGAGCGCACGAGCATCGCTGCGGTGCCGTCGTCGAACGGATGGGCGAGCGCTGTCGGAGCGTGCCGCCAGGTCAGTCCGTAGCGCTCGAGACCCAGCTCTTCGAACGCCGGTGACGATGCTCCGAACGGGTGAACCGCGGCGCACACATCGACGTTCGCCGATCCGAGGGGTTGGGTCCGAGAGCCACCGCCGATCGTCGACGACGCCTCGATGACGACGACCCGCCAGCCCTCACGGGCAAGGCGCGCAGCCGCAGTCAGACCATTCGGACCGGCACCGACGACCACGGCCTCCGGGCGACCACCTGACACCGACATGTCTCGACTGTAGGCCGATGCTCGCTGCGGCGCAGCTTCCGTCAGGACGATCCGACCAGCACCGGCAACAGGGCTCGAGCGACTTCGGCCGGACGCTCCTCGTGCGAGAACAGACCCGCACCCTTGATCACCGCCAGACGCGCATCGGGGAAGCTGCCGACCATCTTCTCGGCCCGTGCGATCGGGAAGAACGGATCCTGATCGCCCCACACCAGCTGCACCGGCACGTCGATCCGGCGATGGATCTGGCCGAGGTCGCGGACGTGCTGGGGATCGAAGCTGCGGAGCACCTGCACCGCCGCAGTGCGACGCGCTGCGATGTCATGAATCGGCTTGAGGAAGAACTCGTCGAACTCTCCGTCCAACAGCGACGAATCGGCGAACGCATCACCGAGAACGAGTCCGATGCGGCGGATGCGGCGTTGACCTGCAACCCATCCGAGCCCTGCACCGAAGCCCGGCAGATGGCGCGCGGCCAGGAACGCCTTGAACCGCCAGCTCGATCCATCGGACTGCTCGGTGTTGATCAGTCCCATCGCGCGTAGACGCGCATCGCCGACCAACGCATGCCGAGCGATCATCCCACCGCTGTCGTGACCGACTGCCGCGACCGCACCGAGTTCGAGCAGGTCGAGCACTCGGCGCACGCTCTTGATGTGCTGCGCCACCGTGAGCGGGGTGTCGGCGCCGAAGCGGCTCGAGCCCGCACCTGGGAGATCGATCACATGGCACGTGACGTGATCGACCAAGTGCGGCAGGAGCGTTCGAAACGTCGCGCCGCTGACAGGCCACCCGTGCACGAACAACACGTCGGGCCCGCTGCCCACGCGCCGGTACGCGACCTCGCCCGCCCCCACGTCGAGCCACCGCTCCGGATCGTGTCGGAAGAGGTCGGCAGCGGCAGCGGCGGTGAAGTTCGACATAGATTCTCCAGTTGATCAAGGGTCGGATCCAGGCCAGTCGAGCTCGGTCGACCATTTGTAGTTAGCACTACGAACGTTAGCTTCCAGGGCCTGGATGATCAAGACCTCCGGTGACGCCGCGTGTGGTCATGGGCGACCGCTGGCCGAGACCCGAACTACGATCGGGTCCTCCACCACCCGATCGAGGAAACGAGCTCGCTATGGCCACCACCCGCTCCGCCACCACCACCTGGCATGGTTCTCTTCTGGAGGGTGCCGGCCGCGTCGAGCTCCGATCGTCAGGGCTGGGTGGATTCGATGTCACCTGGGCGTCACGCGCAGAAGATCCGGCCGGCCGGACGAGCCCGGAGGAGTTGATCGGCGCCGCCCATTCGGCATGCTTTTCGATGGCACTCTCGAGCGCACTCGCAAAGGCAGGCACACCTCCCGACACGCTCGAGACGACGGCAGACGTCACCTTCCAGCCCGGCCAGGGGATCACGGGGATTCACCTGACCGTGCGGGGCGAGATCCCCGGAATGACCGCCGACGAGTTCACCACCGCCGCCGAGGCCGCCAAGCTCGGATGTCCCGTGAGCAAGGCGTTGACGGGCACCACCATCACGCTGACCGCCACGCTCGCCTGATCACCCGCCAAGGGCGACCCGCCCATAGTGCGTTCGATCACGTTGGGAGTCGCGCGCCACTGAGTCGAGCGCGAACGTCGCTCGGCCCGCTCGAGGATCGATGTCGCCTTCAGGTCGAGCTGTGCCCATTCCCGTTCGTCGATGCATGCCTCGGGTAGCGTCGACGGCGATGCCACCGAAGACGGTCGGCCAGCTTCTGGTGCACACTCTCGACACGGCCGTCGGGGGGCAGGCAGGCGCGCTCGGGATCTACGGGCCGCGGGGTGCCGGGAAGACCTGGTGGCTCGACCACGCCGCCGACCTGGCGGCGCAACGCGCGATGACGGTCATGCGGGCCCGCGCCAGCAACCGGGACCGCGAGCTCACCTTCGGCGCCCTGGCCGGATTGCTGGCACCGTGGCGCGATCGCCTCGACGACTCGGCGTGGCTGTCGCTCAGGCCCGTCGTGGCCCTCGACCACCGACGAGTCGATGCGCTCGACGTGAAACTGACCACCTTCCGCTTCCTGTGCGCGCTCGCCGAGCAACACCCGGTGTGCGTCGTTCTCGACGACCTGCACTGGTTCGACGCAGCCACGTTCGAGGTGCTCGAGTTCGCGGCCCGTCGCGCGTCGGCCGACGCGATCGCGTTCGTCAGCGCGTCGACGGGCGATGGCCCGATGATCGCAACCACGACGGCCCGCATCGAACCGACCCCAACGCCAGCGATTCGGCGGATGCTGGTCGCGAGCGGGCTCGACGACACAGCCGCCAATCGCTGCGCGGAAGCGTCCGACGGCAACCCGGGCATCGCCCGCGCCCTTGCCGAAGGCCTGACGGACCAGCAACGCTCGGGATCTGACCCGATATCGGTGATCCCGCGCCCGAGCGGAGAAGTGGTCGACGAACTGCAGGCCAGGCTGCGCTCGTACGGCGACACCGTGTGCAGATCGCTCGTCGTTGCTGCTGCCGAGCATGGAGGCGACACGTCCGCGGTGCGCGCTGCGTTGACGACCCTCGGAGAGCCGGCCACCGGCCTCGATCAAGCCGAGTCATTGGGCATCGTCGACATCGTCGGCGCGTCCTTCGCGTTCACCGACCCATGGGCCCGCACCGTTGCCTACCACCTGGTGGCCCCGAGCAGCCGACGGGCTGCCCATCGCGCCCTCGCTGCATGGTTCGCGACCCCCGAACAAGCCGCTCAACGCGCCTGGCACCTCGCTGCGGCCGCCGACGGGCCGAGCCAACCGGTGGCGGAAGCCCTCGAACTCGTTGCGGCCGACGCTGCCAGACGAGGCGGCATCGCATCCGCGGCGATCACCGCCGAACGGGCGGCGGAGTTCGGCCTGACCGCTCATGATCGTCAGCGCAACCTTCTCGCCGCGCTGCGCTGGTGGATCGACGCCACCTCGACCGACGGTGTGCGACGGGTGCTTCGGTCGCTCGCTCCGATCGATTTCGACGCTGCCGTCGCCAGGGCCGAGGCGACCGAATTCCTCGAGGGCGGAGCGGTCGCGGTGCGGTGGGGCGACGTGATCACTCCGGGGCCTTGGGCCCAAGCCCGGAGCCACCGCCTGGCTGTTGCCATCGCGCTCGAACAGGGTGACCATCGAGCTGCGCTCCGCGCCCTCGATGGGAACCGATCACTGGGCGAGGCACGCACCGCGCTCGCCAGAGCGGTCGCGTTCCGACATGCCGGAAATGTCCGCCGCTCCCGGGACGCGTCGACAGAAGCGACTGTGTTGTTCGTTGGATCCGATGCCCACGTCGCTCGGGTCGCGCTGCTCGTCGCCGCCGATCTCGACATCCTGCAAGGACGAAGCCATGACGCCATCGACGCCATCGACGCCATCGCCGCGATCGACATGGCTCCGCAGTTGCCCGCTGCACTGGTCGATCAGGCTGCATTGCTCACCGCGCGAGCGCGCCTCCAATGCAGCCCAGCGCTGCCGCCGACATCGGAGCCGCTGGCGTTCACGCCACACGGCGAGGGTCCACTGCTCGACGTGACGACCGCCATCCAATCCGGCGTGATCAACAGCGACCCGTCGGCGCTGATGACGGCGATCGAGCTGGCCGAGCACCACGCGCTGCCGATCGAGGCGGGCGAGGCTCGCCTCTGGCTCAGCCTTCTGCAACCATCAGCCGATCGATCGGACACGATCACCCGTTGTCGGGCGGGGTTGCAACGATGCGGAGTTCGAGCGTGGGACGAACGGTTGTCGCTGGTTCCGACCGGCGTCGAACCGGCCCGGTCGCGGCGGCAGGCAGACCCTGGTCTCGACGCGCTCAGCCATGCCGAGTTCAGGGTCGCCGAGGCTGTCGCGAGCGGACTCACCAATCGTCAGGCAGCGGCCGCCCTCATCATCTCCGTGAAGACGGTCGACTTCCATCTGCAGCAGATGTACCGCAAACTCGGGATACGGTCGCGAACCGAACTCGCCGTGCGAATGACCAACTTCGAACCGGCAACAGGAGGCGTTCCGCAATGACTGACTGGTGGCGAGCCCTCGAGGACGAGCTCGAGCGCCGTGGCATCGATGCCCCCGACCCCTGGGCGTCCGTCAGCGTTTCTTCGGACCAATCGGAGCTCACACCGGATCAGCGCGCCTTTCTCGAGCAGGTCACGGCCACACCGGTGCACGGGCTCGACGACGAACTCGACGATGAACTCGACGATGAACTCGATGCTGAACTCGATGACGAACTCGATGATGGCTCGACGACGACTCGACCGAAATCAGGGAATCCACCCGGTTCACAGACCGAGGGCCATCACGTACCGTTCAAGGAGTGAGCAACCTCAGCCCTCGCCCCCGACTCGGAGTCGACCTCGGCACATTGGTGACCGTCGCCGTCCGGGCCTCCGAGCCCGGCGCGACCAGCGAGATCTCCTCGGCAGTGGCGCTCGGAGACGATGGTTTCGTCGTGGGTGCGGAGGCCGAACAGGTGCTCGCCGCACACCCGGCCCGTGGCACACGCCAGCTCAAGCAGCGATTCGGTGACACCACCCCCGATCGTCCTCGACGGCCGACCGATCCAGCCCGACGCGTTGGTCGGCGCACTGTTCATGGGCGTCATCGCCGACTCCGGCATCGACACCTCGACCGCAACGCTGGCGCTCACCCATCCGGCCTCGTGGCGCGGATACAAGCTCGAGTTGCTGCGAACGATCGGAACCTCGCTCGGCTTCGTCGACGTCGAGCTGATCGCCGAGCCGATTGCGCCGCCCGTCGTTACGCAGTCGGCGGGGCGCATCTCGACCGGCGACATCGTTGCGGTCTACGACCTCGGCGGCACGTTCGACGCCGCCATCGTGTCGCTCTCCGAGTCCGGACCCTCCCTGGTCGGTACGTCTCAATCGCTCGAGCATTGCGGTGGCGTGGAGTTCGATCAATTGGTGTTCAAGCACGTCGCGGGGGCGCTCGGGGGCGTGTTGGAGCAGCTCGATCGCAACGACGACGACGTGCGCCGCGCCGTCGCCCTGCTCCGGTCTGCCTGCACGGTGGCCAAGCACGACTTGTCGACCAAGAGCGACGCATCCATCAGCGTCGTCCTGCCGGGGCTCGACACCTCGGTACGGATGACGCGCGACGAGTTCGAGACGGCGTTGCGCCCATACATCACCGAGACCTTGCAGGCCCTCGATCGCACGATTGCCGCCGCCGGCCTGACCCCGAGCGATCTCGCCGGAGTCGTGCTCTCGGGCGGTGGATCACGCATCCCTCTCGTCGCCGAACTGGTCGCCGGACATCTCGGGCGACCGGTGCTCAACGACCTCGACCCGAAACTGGTCGTCGCTGCCGGGGCAGCCGAAGCGATTGCCTCCACATCTCACGCAACATCCCGACCGCTCACGCCTCTCGCCGACACAGCCTCGGCCTCGCCCATGGAGACCATCATGACCGACCAAACGACCCCTCCGGCCGATTCAGCTCCGGGCACCCCCGCGGGCGGGCGTTCGACTCCCGCGCCGCCGCCGGCTGCCAAGAAGCAGGGTGCCTCGAAAGCCGCGAAGATCGCAGGAGGTGCCGCCGCAGCCGCAGCCGCGGTCGCCGCAGGCGTGATGTACGGCGATGACATCGTCGAAGCCGCCGGCGGCGGAGACGCTGAACCGGCAGCCGGCCAGACCGGGCCGTCCGACGGCACAGCTGCCGACGAGCCGTTCAAGTCCGCCGACCAGCTCGAGCGAGAGGCGCCCGTCAGCGACAACAGCATGGATGCCTTCGAGGCGGTCGTGTCGGCCGACGCGGGGCGCGTTGGCGAACCGGTCGCTGGTCCGCTCGGCACCCCGCTCGCCGCAGCTGCTCCCGCCGCTCCCGGCGAGGCCTCGTCGAGGCAAGCACCTCGAGCGGAATCCGAGTCGGCACGAGGCGGCGGCGATGGTGCTCGACCACGGGCGGCTGATGCTGCAGATGGACAACGTCCGGCATCCGCGCAGGGTCCCGGAGCCGACGGCGGGTCGGCGGACGCACCGTCTGCCGCTCCTTCCGCGGCAGCATCGCAGCCCGTCGCGCCCGTCGCGCCCGTCGCGCCCGTCGAACAGCCAATGACTCCCCCGGTCGACGCCGAGTTCGAGGCGGCGCGGGCGGCACTGCTCGAGCGGCTCGAGGACTTCGAGGCACCGGCGGGTACCAGCCCGCAGGACGCTCAACGACTCCGCCAAGAACTGATCGACACGGTCGAGCGATTCGATCCGGCGCCTGGTCAGACGGCACAGGAGGCACTCGCCGAGATGCGTGACGAGTACGACCAGCGCGTGCAGGACTTCACCCAGGATCAGAAGATCGATGCGTTGATCCAAGAGGCGCAACGTGACAACGAGGCCGATGCCGCGACCCCGGCCGACGTTGACATGCCCCCCGCCATCCCCGTCGACACCCCTGTCGAGACCGACATCGCGGCCCCTGCTGACGATGCGTCGTCGGAATCGTCCGTCCTCATCGCGGATCATCCCGACAGCGCAGAACCGAGCACGACCGACACCGGCGTGCCCGACACCGGCGTGCCCGACACCGGCGTGCCCGACACCGGCGTGCCCGACACCGGCTCGACCGACGCCGGCTCGACCGACGCCGGCTCGACCGACGGAGCGACGTCCTCGGAGTCGTTCGTCCTGATCGCGGACCCACACGAGCGCGAGGAACAAGGCACCGACGAGATCGCCGATCCTGCCGCCGCGAAGGACGTCGACTCCGACTCGCAGGACACGTCCGCCACCGAGACCGTGGACTTCGAAGTCGACCCGGCAGCAATCCTGATCGGCTTGGACCAACCAGTCGATCCGGCAGCAATCCTGATCGGCTTGGACCAACCAGTCGATCCGGCAGCAATCCTGATCGGGTTGGACCAACCAGTCCGAATCGGTGGCCTCAAGGACGACTTCGACCTGATGATCGCCGAACCGGGAGCGGCCTCATTGCCGGCAGCGTCGGACCACCTTGCCCCAGCGGGAAGATCACTCGATGTGAAAGGCGACGGTGACGGACCGGCAACCCCGCTGGAGATCACCGATGTGAGAGCGACGTACATCCCGCCGGCAGAACAGCCGGTGCTCGTCGGCAATCAACCGATCGATGTTGCGACCGTCACTCCGATCCATCTCGCCGACGACGTGCTCGGCGATGTATCGGTTGCCTCGATGGTCGGCACAGCCGACCTTGCACTCGACGAGCCCGACGCACCGGCCTTGGTCGACGCCCCCGAGGCCGTCGCAAGGATGATCGAAACCGACCAGGTGATCGAGATGGTCGAGATCCACGTCGATCCGATCACCGAGATCGAGCCGATCCCCGTACCGATCGACGATCTCGTGCTGGAGGAGGCCGATTTCGCCGCCGACCTCGCCAGCGACATCACGCCGGCTGCACCTGACACGCTCTCGTTCGAGCCATGAGCAGCGACCGAGGGTCGGCCGAGTCAGACGAAACGGAAGCTCGAGATCAGGTCGAGGAAGGCTGCCATGTTGGCTTGCACCGACTCGTCTCGCTGACTCGTCCCGATGATCTGGAAGAAGTCGACGAGCTTGCCGCCTTCTGTCACGGGAGCGAAGAACATCGCCTGCACCTGCGCCAGCGGCCGACCTGTCGGACCGTCGAGATTCACCCCTCGCAGGTACACGATGTTGTTGCCGAATCGTGCAATCCGTTCACCATGATCGACCGCGCTCGGCGTGGTCCTCTTCAACTTCGCCCACGTGGCCTTGGCGGCACGTTCGAAGTCGACCGAGCGGGCAACCGTGTCGTGACGAATGATCGCGTTCACCCAGAACCCGTCAGAATCGGCGTCAGGTTGCCTGACGACGCACAAGGCTCCGGGTGCCTCGTCGATGACCCATCCGTCAGGTATCGCAACGACGAATCGCGGGATGCCGGGGATCATCGCACTCGGATGCACTGCGATCCGCGCCGTCGATGCGTGAGCCGGTTGTTCTTCCTGCATCACCTGACCCTAGTGCACGGCGGACCCGCCAACGGGTGGTCCGGTCTGGCACCGGGCGTGAACTGTTGCGAACCGGGAAGGCTCCCGGTGACCGCTGTCTGCGATGTCTCTACCATCACTGGTACCTGCCGAGTGCGGCCGATGACACAACGAAAGGGAGCAGCGGCATGAGCGATTGGGACAACTTCTGGAACGACGTCGGCAACGCCGTCGAGGATGCCGTGGATTGGGTCGGTCAGGCGGCGGAGGATGTCGTCGAGGCGGTGGTCGATGTCGTCGAGGACGTGGCCGAAGTGGTGGTCGACGTCGTCGAGGATGTCGCCGAAGTCGTCGTCGATGTTGCCGAGACCCTCGTCGACTGGACCTTGACCGCTGCCGACGCAATGATCTTCGACCCGGTCGATTTCATCACCGGCGGCGTCATCGATGTCGACTACGAACAAGGTCAGCTGACCGGAGAGATCAACCTTGGCTTCGCCTCGGCCGGCATCAGCATCGGCGAGAAGGGATTCGATGCTCACGCCGGCTTCGACGTCGGGATTGCGAGCGGCGAGATCTCCTACGACTCCGACGACGGCCTCGCGATGAGTGGTTCACTCGGCGTCGATTGGGGACCACTGCCGTACGCAGAAGGTCATCTGAACATCGGCACCGATGGCACCGTGTCGATCGGTGGCGAGATCCAGGCAACGCTGCCCTTGCCCTTCGGCTCGATCGGTGGCGAGGTGTCCGGTGAGCTCTCCCGCAACGCCGACGGCACCTGGGGGGCGACCTCGGTGGTCGATGTCTTCGCCGATGGGCCGCTCGACACCGGTGCCAGCTTCCGCAACGAAACCTCCGTCGAGCTCGGTCCGCAGGGTTTCGCTGCGTCGACCACCACCGATGTGCTGATCGACGGCCCCGGCGACACCGGCGCCAGCTTCCACAACGATGCTTCGATCGACCTCGGACGTGACGGCTTCAGCGCCTCGACCACCACCGACGTGTTGATCGACGGCCCCGGCGACGCAGGGGCCGGATTCCACAGCGATGCCTCGGCCGGGCTCGCGGACGGTGATGTGTTCGCCGAGGCCGGCTTCGAAGCCACTGCGACCGGACCCGGAGGCAAGTCGATGGCCGCCGACGCGCATGCTGGATTCAGCAGCTCGACCGACGAGGCCGGCAATCGCTCGTCGACCATCGAAGCCGACGGTGGTCTCAGCGCCGGTGACCGGGCCATCGATGCGTCGGTGGAGCTCTTGGGCACCCGATCGGCCGCCGGCGAGCGGAGCTCGAGCATCACCGGTGACGTCGACGTGACCGGATTCGATGACGCGGCTGCCGGCGTAGGCGCTGCCTCCGCACCGACGGCCAGCAGCGCGGCGCTCTCCGAGGCACCTGCACTCGCGCCCGAGCTGAGCCCAGACGCTCAGGCTCAGGCTCAGGCTCAGTCGATGAGCGAACTTGCCGGTTCGGGGGATCTCAGCACGGCGATCTCGTCGGGACAGGCCAGCCTCGGTCAGGTGGTCGAGCTCGTCGAGGCCGATGCGTTCGACGACTTCACGTCCGACATCGTCAGCGCCGAAGTCGCCGAGTCGGCGGCCGAAGATGTCTGGGACGACATCGGCCAATGACCGACACGTCGGCAGCACCGAACATCCCGACACCTGCGCCATCCGGTGCGGACGCCCTCATCATCGAGGTCGCCAAGGCGCTCCAAGGGATCGGGCGCGGCGACCTGGCCGACCGGGCGTCGGTTGCGGCGGCTCGACTCCGCCGGCCGGCGACGGTGGTGTGCGTGGTCGGAGAGTTCAAGCAGGGCAAGAGCTCGCTGATCAATGCCCTGCTGGGTCAGACCGTCTGTCCTGTCGACGACGACCTGGCGACGTCGGCGATCACGCTGGTGCGATGGGGCGAACAACCAGCCGCGGTCGTGCGCCGAAAGGCCGAGTCGGGTGCGGCCGGCGATCCGCCCACGACCGAGACGATCCCGATCGACCAGGTTGGTGACTGGGTCAGCGAAGCCGGCAATCCCGGCAACCACAAGCGAGTCGAACGGGTCGACATCGTCGTCGCCAGCCCCCTGCTCAAACAAGGCCTCGTGATCGTCGACACGCCAGGAATGGGCGGGCTCGGTGCCGGCCATGCAGCGGCCACGCTGAGCTTCTTGCCCTTCGCCGACGGGCTGATCTTCGTCAGTGACGCCTCGGCCGAGCTGAGCGCACCCGAAGTCGAGTTCTTGCGGCACGCCACCGATCTGTGCCCCACCGTGTTGTTCGCCCAGACCAAGATCGATCTCTACCCGAACTGGCAGCGGATCATGGACCTCAACCGGGGTCACTTCCAGAACGCCGGCTTCTCACCGGCGATGGTCGCCGTCAGCAGTGCACTGCGCAACGAGGCACTCCAACGCAAGGACAAGTCGCTCAACGAGCTGAGCCGCATCCCCGACGTCGTCAAGCACCTCAGTGACGACGTCGTCGGGCCGGCCAAAGCATCGGCGACGAGGCGTTCTGTCGGCGATGTGCAGGCGATCATCGGCCAGGTCGTGGCCGGTCTGCGCGCCGAGCAAGCGATCCTGGCTGATCCGGCCACGGCAGCCGAAGCGCTCCGCTCACTCGAGCAGGCCAAGACTCGGCTCGAGTTCTTGCGCGGTCCAGCAGCCAAGTGGAACCTTCTGGTCGGAGACAAGGTGTCCGATCTGTCGAACAACGTCAGCTATCGATTCCGCGGCGCGAGCCGCAACATCTCGCGCATGATGGACGAGCGGATCGAGACACTGACGAAGGGCGACGAGTGGGACGAGCTGGCGCGGTACATCCAGACCGTCGTCGCCGACGAGGTCACCAACGTGTTCGTCGATCTCGAAAAGGGCCGCAACGACATCCGCGCCGAAGTGATCGAACTGCTTCGCGACGAGCACCTCGACCTCGCCGAACTGTCACCGATCGGCGCCAGCTTCGATGTCACCGAGATGTGGCAGGGCAAGGCGCTCGAGCAGGATGCGTCGGGAGGAAAGAAGGCGTTCGCGTCCTCGATCACCACCATCCGCGGCGCCCAGGGCGGGATCTACATGTTCGGCATGCTCGGTACGTTCCTGCCGACCGCAGCCGGCGTGTTGATCGCTTCGAACCCCGTGCTGCTGGGGATCGGTGCCGTGTTCGGTGGGATGGGGCTCGCCGACGATCGCAAGCGCAAGATCGCCGCTCGCCGACAAGCCGCACGGAGCCAGGTTCGCCAGTTCCTCGACGATGTGCAGTTCGAGATGGGCAATCAGATCGGCAACCTGATCCGCGAGATCCAACGCGATCTGCGAGACGAGTTCACCGCTCGCATCACCGAGCTCGTGCGCACCTACACCGAGACGGCGGCTCGGGCCCAGACCGACGCACAATCGTCGGCTCAGGACCGCACGAAGCGCCACGCCGACCTGGTGTCGCAGATCGCCACACTGGCCACGCACGAGGTCGCTCTCGCGAGGGTTGCATCGTGACCGCTCCGGCCCGATCCACCGTCGCCGACGAGGTCGTCGCCGTTGCACGCCAGATCTGTGCATCCTCTGCGCCGGTGACGGTTCGCGAACAGGCGCAAGCGGTCGTCGATCGACTCAGCGGACCGCTGCAGGTAGCGATCGCCGGACGGGTGAAAGCCGGAAAGTCGACCCTGCTGAATGCCTTGGTCGGCGAACGGCTCGCGCCGACCGACGCCGGCGAATGCACCAAGATCGTCAGCCGCTATCGCCGCGGTCCTGGCTACGAGGTCGTCGCCCACCTGCGTGACGGTCGTCATGAATCACTCGCCTTCGCCCGTTCGGGCGGTTCGCTCGACATCAGACTCGGGGCGCTCCACGAGCGTGACGTCGAGACGATCGAGGTGTCGTGGCCGACATCGGCGCTCGAGGCGATCACGCTGATCGATACACCCGGTCTCGCCAGCATCAACGACGAGAACTCGCGTCGGACGCGCGACTTCCTGGAAGCCGACCCCGACAGGCCGAGCGACGCAGACGCTGTCATCTACCTGATCCGGCACGCCCACCGCGCCGACATCGCCTTTCTCGATGCTTTCATGGACCGCTCGGTCACTGCTGCGTCCCCGGTCAATGCCGTCGCAGTGCTCAGTCGCGCCGACGAGATCGGCGCCGGGCGGGCTGACGCGATGGAGTCGTCGGCTCGGATCGCCCATCGGTACGAGGTCGATCCGCAGTTACGTGGGTTGTGCGCAGCCGTGGTACCGCTTGCCGGGTTGTTGGCGGAGACGGGGTTGACGCTCCGTGAGGACGAAGTCGCTGCGCTGCGCATGCTCGCGGGCACCGACCCGGGCACGTTGGCGAGGATGTTGATGTCGGCCGACCAGTTCTGCGAGCTCTCGAGTTCCGAGCTGACCGTTGAGTCACGGCGCGAACTGCTGGCTCGCTTCGGCATGTTCGGGATCCGCTTGGCGGTCGACGAGGTGCAGTCGGGTCGTGCGACGACTGCGGCGCTGCTCGGGCCGATCCTCGTGCAACGATCAGGGCTGATCGCGCTCCGCGATCTGATCTCGAGTCGCTTCGCACCACGGGCGCGGGTCTTGCAGGCGCGTTCTGGGATCACGGCGCTTCGATCGATCGCACGCACGCTCAAGGAGATCGATCCGGCCGCGGCGGCCGAGATCGAACGTCGAGTCGAGCAGATCGAAGCGACGACCGTCGAGTTCGCCCAGGTCCGAGCTGCCCACCTCGTGGGGTCCGGCGCCGTGGTCTTGGCAGACCACGAACGTGCGGAGCTCGATCAGCTCTTGTCGGGCCAGGCACCTCCGTTGTTGCTCGGTCTCGATGCAACCGCCACGACCGAGGCGATGAGGAGTGCGGCACTCGCCGGAATCGGCCGCTGGCGAACCCTCGCCACGGACCCGCTCGCCGACCCATCCCTGGTCGAGGTGTGCGACGTCGCTGCCCGCACGCTCGAACACGTCTACGCAGGAGTCGCCGACTGAGCATCTCGCGTTCGTCGTGATCTCAACCAGATCGAAACTCGTTCGTCAGCCGACCGGAAGCGACCGCAGCGTCGAACTGTCTTCGAAGTAGAGCGTGCTCACCCGATCGGTCGCGACAGCACCGACGGTCGTGATGGCGGTATCGCGGGCGGCGACCCCGTCGATCGGTTCGACCCCGACCTGGCGAGCGATCACGACGTCGACGGTGCCATCGGCACCGATGCGTACGATCGCCCCGCTCAGCGAATCGGTGGCATACACGCGACTCGAAGCATCGACGGTCAGCCCGTCGATTGCCAGGAACGCAATCGTGGTCGCCGCGACGCCGTCGGCGATCCACGTTCCGTCGGCAGCGCCCACAGGCGTCGCGCCGCCGCCGGCCACGGTTGACAGCGTCCCGTCCGCAGCCACGCGCCGGATCGCCAGAGCCGTCGAGTCGGCGAACAACAGGTTCCCTGCAGGATCGATCACCAGTCCGGTGATGGTGCCGATGGCTACGGATCCAGCAGGTTGTCCGTCGCCGACGAGCGGGCCGGGGGCGGCCGCCACTCCTGACCCTGCGATCAGACTCAGTGCGCCATCGGTGCCGCGTCGGATGATGCGGTGGGTGTCGTTGTCGGCGAGATAGAGGTTGCCGGCGCCGTCGAGCGTGATCGGGCCAGGGGTCGCGCCGAGACCTGCGGTCGCGGCGTCGAGCAACAGGGTTGGAGCACCGCCGCCGACGATCGACTGGAGCCCGGTCGGCGTCGACAGCAGCACGGTTCCGTCGGACGTCACGGCGATGCCACCAGGAGCTCCGATCGCCGCATTCGCGGTCGAGATCACGGTTGTCTCGCCACGGACGACCCTCACGATCGCAGCATCTGCCCCGACCGCGTACACCGCACCTTGCGCGTCGACGGTGATCGCCCGAATGTCATCGAGTGGCGTCGGCCCAGTCGACACACCTGACACGATCGCAGCGACACCGCGACCGGCTGGCGCAGCAATCGTCGTATCGACCACCTGTGGCGTCGACTCGGTGACCGATGACGTCGGTTCCGGCGGCGCCACAGTGGCCGGGGCGGGCGTCGCCACGGGAATCGACGTCGGCTGCGGAACCACAGTGCCGTCGCCCGAGGGCGCGTCGTCACCGCCCCCCGCGAGCGCGAGCGCTGCGATGACGGCAGCGATGCCGACCCCCCCACCGACGGCGCCGATGAGTAGCCCCTTGCGACGGCCGCTGCCCTGCGTGCGAATCACCTCAGCCGGCGGAACCGGCGCCCGGGTGGGCGGCTGCCAGGTCGGCGTTGCGGCCGCGACCGTCGGCGCCGCCGCCGGTTGATGAATCGAGCTCGTCCCTGCGAGGGCCGCGCCGACGGCGATCGCAAGCTTCGGATGGGCGTCGAGTGCGACCGGTCGGCCGGTGGCGCCGCGCAGCATCTCGGCCACGATCGGCATCCGTGAGGTTCCACCCACCAGCAGGATGCGGGTGACCTGACCCATCTCGATGTGGGCCGAGGCGACGGCACGCTCGAGCGCCTTGACGGTTTCTGCAACACGTGGGCGAACCATCGACTCGAACTCATCGCGTGTGAGCCGCACTTCGGTTTGCACACCCGGCAACGAGACCGGAATCGTGGTGTCGCTGTCGGTCGACAAGGCTTCTTTGGCACGACGGCAATCAGACCGCAGACGAGCCTGGGCGGGTCTGGTCGACGGATCGTTTCGATCGGCGCCTGACACGAGTCCGGCCAAGGTCGCGTCGACGTGTGCCAGCACCGCTTGGTCGAAGTCGATCCCACCGAGTCGTTCCATGCCTTCGGGCACGCCGATCAGCTCGAACCGGTCGTCGGTTCGGCGCACCAGCGCGGCGTCGAACGTCCCGCCTCCGAAGTCGTACACGGCGACGATCTCACCGGTGTCGATTCGGGCTTGCCGCGAGTAGGCGATTGCCGCGGCCTCTGGTTCGGTGACGATCACCAGTTGCTCGGCGGACAGCCCCGCCTGTTCTCCCGCTCGGCGGAGGAGGTCCGTCTTGTAGTCCGAGTAGTTCGCCGGGTGCGTGAGCACCACGATGCTCGGCGCCTCACCCTCTTGGTCGGTGGCACGCCGAACGACGTCACGGAGTTGGTGTGCCATCAAGGATTCGACCGGGTACGAGGCGTCGCCGATCACGATCGGCACCGGGTCACCGAGCCGGCGTTTGAACTCGCGCGCGGCGCGCGTCGGTTCGGTCACCGAGCGCCGTTCGGCGGCGTCGCCCACGAGCACCTCACCGTCGTCACGGATCAACACGACCGAGGGGGCCTGAGCCGCGTCGGCCCCGAGCGGAAGCGGTTCCGCCGTGGTGCCCCGTGCGACGGCAGCGGCGGTGTACGTCGTGCCGAGGTCGACACCCAATGCGTAGGCGGTCATGCCGCGCGGATCATCACGATCGACCCTCGGTTGGCCTCGGTGTCGACAGTCATCGTGTCGCCCTCGCACACGTAGGTCCCGACGCCGGTGAACGCCGATTGAGTGTCGGACTGCGGCGGGACCGGCACACTCACACCGTCGACGATGGCAGTCATCGTCACGACGGTGTTGGTGGCCGTATCGGTGAACGTGAAGGTCCCGTCGTCAGCGAATGATCCCGATGACGTGTCACTCCCGGTGATCGTCATCGTGATCACGACGCCGTCGGCGCCAATGGTGAACCCCCAGTCCGAGTAGGTGCTCGTCCACAACCCATCTTCATCGACGTCCACCGTCACGGTCCCGGTGACCGAGTCGAGGGTGCCGCCAACGCCCTCGCCAGCAGCGGTCGCGGCCCAGATCGCCGCGAACGAGTCGTTGTCCATCACCCAACGCCCCAGCGTGCACGCCGGCACGCCGTCGATCACGGGCGCCGTCGAGGCAGGTGCGGTCGACGCTACGACCACCTCCGTCGTCGCGGACGACACCCCGGTGTCGGTGGTGACTTCGGTGACATCGACGACATCGACGACCACGGTCGCCGGCGGTGCTGCCACGGGATCGTCCCCGCCTGCTGCGAGCACGGCGACACCGGCGATGAGACCCGCGCCGACGATCGATCCTGCCACGATCGGTATGCGGTAGGAGCGCTTCGCCGCGTGGACCGCCCCCTTCCTCGCCGCGGTCCCGAGTGGCGTGCCGGTCGGACCGGCCGGGGGTGACAACGGTGTCCCGGTCGGACCAGCTGGAGGTGACAACGGACTCCCGGTCGGACCGGCTGGAGGTGACAACGGACTCCCCGCGGGACCGGTCGGGGGTGACAACGGTGTGCCCGTCGGACCAGCCGGAGCCGACAACGGGCCCCCCACGGGACCCGACAACGGTGATCCCACAGGGCCGACGCCGGCGACGCTCGCGGGTGCAGCGGCGATCGCCTCTCCTCCGCCGAGCACCGTCGCGGCGAGGATCCCGCCGCCTGCGGCAGCAGCACCGGCTCCGGCGGCGGCAGCACCGAGGGTGCTCGACGGATCGGGTCCGGGCAGATCCGGATGACGTTCCCATCCAAGCTTGGCGGCACCAGCGGCGGCGTTCACACCGCCAGCTCCAGCCGCGGCGGATCGAGCCACCGCCTCGGTTCGAGGCAGCAGCGTCAGCTGGGCGAGCGGGATGCCGGCGAGCCTGCCCGCCTCGGCCCAAAGACTGCGGCGATAGTCGTCGAGATCGTCATCGTGAACCAACACGACCGCGCCGGGCTCTGATCCCAGCATCGCTCGAGCATCGCTCACGATCGACGCCACGAGGTGGCCGACCAGCGACTCCGCACCGAAGGGCGTGCCCCCGACCATGATCGGCTCGGCGTCTCCGAGACGTCGAGCGAACCCAGTGGCCACGTATCCGCTGGCCCGATCGGCGGACGCGACCTGCGAACCTGCGAGCACGACGCCATCGATCAGGGCAGCGACGGAGTCGACGGTCCCACTCGCCAGTGGTGAATCGACGCCACGTTCCCTCCCCAACGCGACCCAGTCGCTGACACGCTCTCCGACATCGATCCCAAGTCTGTACGCCATGTGAGAAACCGGCCTCTCGTCAGGGCCAATCTAACCTTCGACGAGGTGCCGACCCGCTGCATGCGGTATCTCACCGCTCCCGATCCCGCGGCCGCCCGCGGCCGCCCGCGGCCGCCCGGAGTCGCCCGGAACCCTCGGCTTCAGCGCACGGGCGGTGGCGTCAGCGCGCTCGCTTGGGAGCCCGCTTGCTCTTGGCCACCGCTTTCGGGGGCGCCTTCTTGGCGGGAGTCGGGCGGGCCTTGACCGACGGTGCGTTCGCGATCCTGTGCTTCACCGCGATCCGTTCCTTGACAGCCGGGTTGCTCGGGGCGATCGGTTCGACGCCGTCGCCGCCTTTGCGCATCGGCGGCGGCGGTTGGGGAACGGCCCACTCAGCTCCGGTCGCGTCGAACAGTCGGGCGATCTCGTCGATGTGCAGGTCGACCATGTGCCAGAGATCAGGCACCAGGTCCCGGTCCGAGATCAGCCCGAAGTCCATTCGATCGCCGTAGCTGTGCACCGTGATGTTCAGACCGATCCCGTCCGAGATCGTCGACACCGGGATGTAGGCATCCAGCTTCGCTCCAGCGAAGTACAAGCTCTGCCGCGGGCCGGGCACGTTCGAGATGACCACGTTCACCGGCGAGTTGACGCGGTCGGCCAGCTTGAGCCGAGACACGAGACGAATCGCCGAAGCCGCAACCAAGGGAGACGCGTAGTCGGCCGATTGGCCGAGCGCATCGGCAGGTATCAGGTCGAACTGACTCTTCGCCGCGTTCATCGCCTCCCGGCAGAGCGCGACCCTCTCCAGCGGATCGGCGCAGTTCGTGGGGAGGTCGGCAACGAGCGCAGACACCCGGTTCGTCCACGGATCCTCTTCGTCTCCGGTGCGGATCGACACGGGAACCATCGCGCGCAAGGGGCTGTCCGGCAACGCGTCGTGCTCGATCAAGTACTGCCTCAGGGCCCCGGCACAGATGGCCATCACCACATCGTTCAACGTGCAACCAGTCGCCTCCTTGAGCCGCTTCAGGTTCTCGAGCGACGTCGCCCGCATCGCGAAACGGCGGTGAGGGGTCACCGATTTGTTCCACGGCGTCGGGGGAGCCGGGGTCAATGGCAGCCGCACCCTCGATGCGGAATCGTTCGACGCGGTGGACTTCTTGCCGACGGCCCCCAACGTGTTCCGGGTGCGCGTGGCGAGACCGCTGAGACTGGTGATTCCGGCCTGATCGGCGAAGTCGCGGATGACGCTGAGTGACAGCCGAGCGCCTCGCACAGGGTTCGCCGCCAGGTTTGCCACCGCTCGTTGCAGCATCGCGGCGCGGCTCGGCGGCTCCTCACCGAACCATTCACGAGGTTCGAGCGCCCACTCGGCGTCTCGGGACTCGTCGGTGAGCATCTTCAGCATGATCACGCCCGACGCACCATCGATGGTGGCGTGGTGTGTCTTCTGCAGCAACGCCCACCGGCCATCGGCGAGGCCCTCGATCACGTAGGCCTCCCACAACGGTCGGGAGCGGTCCATCCTGCGGCCCACGATCCTGGCCACCTGTTCGGTCAGCTGATCTGCCGCACCGGGCGGAGCGAGTCCGATGTGGCGGACGTGGTAGTCGAGGTCGAAATCGGCGTCTTCGACCCAGTAGGGGCGATCGAGCTCGAACGGAACCTCGACCACCTTGCGGCGCAGTGGTTCGAGGTGGCCCACCATGATTCCGAGACGGTCTCGCACCGCGGTGAAGGGGTCGAAGTCGTCCGACGGTCGGTCGTAGATCCCCAGTCCGTTCACGTGGCCGTAGTTGGTGTCGGTCTCCATCGACAAGAAGCTGACATCGACTCCAGTGAGCTGTTTCACGTCGATCCCTTCAGTGGTTCAGAGCATGCATCATGGCACCGACGCAGCCCCGGGTCTGCGGCCGGGCGAGGCTGGGGTCACAGATCGCTCCCGATCGCGATCAACGAGTTCCGATGATGCCGATCCCGAGGTCTCGGAGCTGGACGTTCAGACCCGCGAGATCGACGGCGATCAACAATCGAAGCGCATCGAGCTGGACCCGCGCCTGGCCATCGAGCTTGTCGTACACCTGGTACGACTGCACCGTCGGGCGAGCGTCGGCGCTGCTGACCACCGGCGGCAGAGCGCTGAGCTTCTCGAACAGCTTCTCGCGGTAGTTGAGCGAATCGCCGTCGGAGGTGAGCTCTGCCTGCACCAGTTCGACCTCGATCGCGTCGAGCCGATCGACGAGCGTGCGGGCTTCGGCCATCAGATCACTCGCCGACTCGTCATCGCCGAGACGGGCGACCCACTCACCGAGCTGACGCTTCAACGAACGGATCGTGTTCACCCCTGACGCGATCTCTGACAGCGAGTCGCGGATCCGGATCAGCAGCGCGAACTGCTCGACCAGATCCTCGTCGCTGGTCGTGACACGCGGGTCCTTGAGCAGTTCGAAGGGCTGGGTCATCGACCACTCCCCCACGGTCAGCGTCGCCCGATAGGTGCCGGGGATCGCGAGTGGCCCACCCGGTCGTTCGTGGAACTCGGTGCCGACCATCTTCACGCCGGATGGGTACGTCATCGGCCACTGGAACCTGTTCATGCCGGCGCTCGCGGTGATGTACAGACCGTGGCGATCCTTCTTCTCGGCGGGGATCGTGCTCGAGAAGGTCTCGATCTCGGTGCCGTCGCCGTCGCTGATCGTGAGACTCGCGTCGCCGACCGCCGATTCGTCGAGGGAGTAGGTGATGCACACGCCGCGCTCGAGATCGTCGCCGGCATCGATCATCCGCTTGCGCTTGTGGCCGGTCTCCAGCTCGTCCAGGTAGAACGTGGCGTTCTGCCCGCTCGTGACGTGGTAGTTCTTCCCGCCCGGCGACCCCTGCCACGCTGCGCTGATGTGCGGCGGCGTCCGGACGGTGTCACGCGGCTTCAACAGGTGACGGCTCGCGCCGAAGAGCTCGTCGTGCATCTGGTGCAGCGGCGTCAGATCGTCGAGGATCCAGAACGAGCGCCCGTGGGTGGCGACGACGAGGTCGGTGCCTTTCACCACGACGTCGTAGACCGGGCTCACCGGAAGGTTGCACTGCAGCGGTTGCCACGCGTCGCCGTTGTCGAACGAGACGTGGATGCCGAGCTCGGTGCCCACGTAGAGCAACCCGCGACGGTTCGGGTCTTCGCGGATCACACGGCAGAACTCGTGCGGCGGGATACCGGCATCGATCCGGGTCCACGTGTCACCGAGATCGGCGGTCGTGAACACGTACGGCGCATCATCACCCATCTTGTGCCGTGCCGCCGTGAGGTACAGCGTTCCGGGCGTGTGCGGCGACTCGGCGATCATCGTGACCTGAGAGAACTTCGCCAGGTCGGGCGGGGTGACGTCGGTCCAGCTTCCACCGTCGTCGATCGACCGGTGCACCAGGCCGTCGTCGGATCCAGCGACGAGCACGCCCTGCTGGTGCGCCGACACCATCAGCGAGAAGATCGTCGCGTACATCTCTGCCCCGGCGGTGTCCATCGTGAGCGGTCCCGATACTCCCAGCGTCGCCGGATCGGCGTAGGTGAGGTCGGGGCTGATCGCCTGCCAGCTGTGCCCTTCGTCGGTCGTGCGGAACACCTTGTTGCCTGCGGCGTACAGCACGTTGACGTCGTGTGGGGAGAACACGATCGGGTAGGTCCACTGGAAGCGCACCTCGGCGCTCGCGCCGTCGTGGTACGCCTCCGGCCACACGTTCACCAACTGGATCTGCTTGGTGCGGTGGTCGTAGCGCTGGAGTGCATCACCACCACCGGGCGAGCTGCCGATCGCACCGACGTACACGATGTTCGGGTCGCCCGGCTTTGGTGCCACGTAACCGCTCTCGGCGGTGCCTGGCGCGTAGCAGTCGGCCCAGTTGATCGCGCCGAGCCCGGTCTGGCTGGGCACTGCGATGCTCGAGTTGTCCTGTTGCGATCCGTACACCACGTACGGGAACTGATCGTCGGTGGCCAGGTGGTAGAACTGCGCGGTCGGCTGGTTGTAGATCGTCGACCACGAGCGGCCCGCATTCAACGAGACCCAGGCGCCACCGTCGTCGCATCCGATCATGCGGTCGGGGTTGGTCGGATCGATCCAGAGTGCGTGGTTGTCACCATGAGGTGTGTGGAACTCCTCGAAGTTCTTGCCCCCGTCGATCGATCGCCACGCCTTCATGTTCATCACGAACACCTCGTCAGCATTGGTCGGATGGGCGATGACGTGTTCGTAGTACCAGGGGCGCCAACCGAGGTCGGGGTTCGACGACACCTTCTCCCAGGTCTCGCCGATGTCGTCCGAGCGATAGAGCCCGCGGGCGCGGCCTTCGGCCTCGACCATCGCGAACACTCGGCCCGATCGAGCCGGTGACACCGACACACCGATCTTGCCGAGGATGCCGGCGGGCATGCCGGGACGATGGCCGATGTCCTCCCACGTGTCGCCACCATCACGCGAGCGCCAGAGGCCACTGTCGGGTCCTCCGCTGTCGATCGACCAGAACGTGCGCCGTGCCTGCCAGATGGTGGCGAACACGATGCGCGGGTTGTTCGGATCGAGCGACACGTCGACGGCACCAGCGCGTTCGCTCACGTGCAACACGAGCTCCCACGTCTCACCGCCGTCGCGCGATCGGTACAGGCCTCGCTCGGGATTGTCCTTCGACGCATGACCGAGCGCCGCGACGTACACGACATCGGGGTCGGCAGGG
Organism: uncultured Acidimicrobiaceae bacterium; assembly: GCA_963791635.1. Lineage (GTDB taxonomy): Bacteria > Actinomycetota > Acidimicrobiia > Acidimicrobiales > Ilumatobacteraceae > VFMC01. The sequence continues at coordinate 191,897 of CAWBTC010000005.1, read as the reverse complement.
TGCACGCGGATCTCGCCGACGTGACGCGACTCGGTGAGGCCGATGTGCCGCCAGGTGACACCGGCATCGGTTGACTTGTAGACGCCGTCGCCGTGGGTGACGTCGATCCGGATCGTCGACTCGCCGGTGCCGGCATAGATCACGTTGCCGTCCGACGGTGCGACTGCGAGCGCCCCGATCGACGCCGTCGTCAGGAAGCCGTCCGTGACGTTCTCCCAGTACTGACCCGCGTCATCGCTCTTCCACACCCCACCCGCGACCGCACCGAAGTAGAACACCGACGGCCTGACCGGATCGGCTGCCACGGCCACCACCCGCCCACCACGGGTCGGGCCGATGCAGCGGTAGCGGAGCTGGCTCAGAAACTTGGGGTCAACGGTCGGCATGCATCGAATCCTGTCACTGATCGACGCATCGCATCCTCACGGCGAGGACCCGACCCCGTAGGCTGGCAGTGCCGTGTGGGCCCGTGCTCCGCTCACCTTCGACGAAAGGCCCGATGATGCGCCGAAACCTTCCACGCCGGTTCTGGTTCGAGGTCACGACCGCTGTCGTCGGCGTGTTCCTGTTCGTCCTCACGCTCATCACCCGCGAGTGGTTCGAGCTCCTCACCGGCATCGACCCCGACGGTGGGAACGGCTCGCTCGAGCTCGTCATCGCCGGCGCGCTCCTGGCGATCTCGGCTCTGTCGATGGTCCTTGCTCGCCGCGACTACGCACGCGCCCAGGTCGCTCCCGCCTGACGGGTCTGTTCGTGGCATCTGCAGTTCAGCGGTGCGCATGCTTGTGATGCAGATCCGGCACGTGAGGATGCTTGTGCGTCAGCGGCTCGTGACGATGCACATGTGAATGCCGGCCCATGTCTGAACCGTGCAGGTCGTCGTGGTCATGGTGGTGGTGCCCGTCGTGGACGTGTTCGTGTTCGTGGATCACCGCGTCGTGGACATGTTCGTGTTCGTGATCGCTCCGAAGCACGAACGCCACACCGGCTGCACCGCTCACGAACGCGATCATCTCCCGACCGGTGAGCGCCTCGGACAGCACGAACCAAGCGACGATCGCTCCGACGAAGGGCGCCGTGGCAAACACGAGCTGGCCGCGAGCGGCGCCGAGGTCGCGTGCACCCGACACCCACAGGGTGATCGAGGCGCCGTATCCGAACGCACCGATCACGAGCGCCCAGAACACCGGACCGATGTTCGGTGGATTCGTCGTCGCGAGGCCGATCGCCAGATTGGTGCCACCTGCGATCACCCCCTTCACGAACGTGATGGCGGCCGGTGTGATCCGATCGAGCGCTGCCGTCACGCTGTTGTCGAACGCCCAGCACAGACAGGCCCCGGCGATGAGGAGCGCTCCCCAGCGAAGGTCGGGGCTGCCCGACCACCCGAGTGCGACGCCACCTGCCACCACCAGCCCCGTCCCGACCATCACACGCCGGCCGATGTGCTCGTGGAACACGAGACCGGCGACGAGCGTCGTGAACACGAGCTCCAAGTTGAGCAGCAACGCCGACGTCGCCGCAGGAACACGCCCGAGACCCGCGGCCAGCAGCACCGGGCCGATCGCACCCCCGAGCACCACTGCCACTGACAGGTTCGGCAACGACTGACGTACGGCTGCCCGTGAAGGTGGTGTCCGCCAGACGACCGGCAGCACCGCCAGGGCAGCCCCGACGTACAGCAGCCCGGCGAGCATGAACACGCCCATGTCCTCGGTGAGTCGCGACGCGAGCGGTGCCGACGCGCCGAACAACACAGCTGCGAGGGAGCAGCGGATGACGCCCGCACGGTTCACAGGACGTGCCTCAGCTCTGCTCGCGTGTCACCGACGACTGGTTCACGGGTCGACGGCGGACGCGCCGATCGCTTCGAGTTGGGCCGCGAGGCGTTCGACAGCTGCGGGGTCGTCGCCGTCGACGGTGATCGTCCAGCGACCCAGCGCCAGCGTTCGATCGACGGTGCCCGCGCTCGTGTTCGCGGCCTCGTCCCGATGAGGCCGGGAGGCGTACTCGCGCGCGATCACCTCGACGTTCGGGTCGTTGTTCACGCAGGAGTCGGCGCGGAGCTTGGTGCTGAAGCCGTAGACGAACCCTCGAATGGACGGCTCACCGAGTCGGGTGACGGCACACATCCCGAACTTCTCGGTAGCGATGATGTCGAAGATCTCCTGATAGCGATGCGGTTCGAACGGAGCGGCGATGGAGGCGTCCTCGGCGCCGCCGTCCATCGAGACCTGATCGGGCTCGAACGGGAACGGACAGTCGTAGTCGAGGAGCTCGTCGGCGAGGATCGGGGTCCACATCGCCATCGCCGAGTGGACGAACAGCTGGTCGCATCCTGGTTCGGCCGGGAGGTTCGCGTGCGCGTCGTCGGGCGCGAACGTGACCGAACTCGGAGTTTCCGCCCCAGTCTCTGCGGCCCCGGTCTCGGTGGCCGACCCCGCCGCGACCGTGACGGGCGGTGCGCTGGACGTCTCCTCGTCGTCGCCAGCCTGGACGACGGCGATGATCAGCACGGCAGCCACGACAGCACCGACCACACCGACAACGATCGTCCAGGTGTCACGCCGACGCTTCGGCCGACCGCCCGGCTGAGGGCCGCCGGCGCGTGCCTTGGTGGACGTTCGGTTTCCGTCGGCAGGACTCACCACGTCATCTCCTCACAGTTGTGATTGGCGCCCACTTCGACCTGGAGTGTGGCATGAGCGAGACCGAAGTCCTCCGCGAGCAGCGCCTGCGCAGCGATCAGCACGCCCTGGGTGTGTCCGACGGCACCGACGGCGAGGTGTGCCGTGAGGACGTTCATCTCGCTGGTGAGCGTCCACACATGGAGGTCGTGGACGTCGGTCACGTCGTCGAGCGCGCCGAGCGCCGCAGCAACCGCGTCGAGGTCGATGTCAGCAGGCGCGGCCTGCACCAGCACCCTGAGGGCGTCGCGCCCGAGACGCCAGGCGCGGGGCAGGATGAACAGCCCGATGCCGGCGCCCACGACAGGGTCGACCCAACCCCAGCCGGTGATCGCCATGACGATCGCAGCGATGATCACACCGATCGATCCGAGCGTGTCGGACATGACCTCGAGGTACGCGCCTCGTACGTTGAGGCTCTCTGCGGCCCCCTGGCGGAGCAACAAGAACGCGACGATGTTGACGGCGAGACCGATCACGCCCACCACCAGCACCGGTGTCGACGCCACCTCCGGTGGTTCGCCGAGCCGGCGGACAGCTTCGACGAGCACGTATGCGGCGACGCCGAACAACAACACCGCATTGGCCAAGGCCGCCAGGATCTCGAGGCGATACAGACCGAACGTGCGATGGCTCGCATGACGGGCGCGGTTGGCGGCACTGATCGCGGCGAGGGCCATGCCCAGGCCGAGCGCATCGGTCGCCATGTGCCCCGCATCGGAGAGCAGGGCCAGCGAACCGGCAGCGATGCCGACGACGATCTGCACGACGAGGAACGCAAGGATCAGCACGAACGAGATGCGGAGTCGACCCGCGTGGCGTGCCCCGGCGCGGAGGTTGACGTGCTCGTGATCGTGCCCCATCAGTGCGCTCCGAGGCGGTGGCGCAGGTGTTCGCGACCGAGGTCGAGCATCATCCGGACGTGCTCGTCGTCGAGGCTGTAGTACATCATCCGACCCGATCTCCGCGCCCGCACGACGCCGGCACCGCGGAGCCACCGAAGCGCGTGCGACACCGTCGACTCGACCACGTCGACGGTGGCTGCGAGATCGCACACGCACAATTCGCCGGCCTCGAGGAGGGCGTAGAGGATGCGCGCCCTGGTCGGATCTCCGAGCACCTTGAACCACTCGGCAAGACGATCGGTCTCGGCTGGCGACGGGACGCGCCGGCGTGCCGCGGCGACTCGATCGGCATCGATCAAGGTCACCTCGCAACTGTCGATTCCATTGTGGACTCCACTGGCGACTCCACTGGCGATTCCATTGGGACTCCACTGGCGATCGTCATCTGCGTGCTCCTCCAGCCATCCGGGGGCAGGTGATCTGGATACTCGGGATGACTGTACACATGTACAGATGATCTACTACCGTCGTTTCGTGCGTCAAGACCCTGTCCACGCCGCTTCCGGCATGCTCCAGATGAGGTCGATCGTCTTCGCTGTCGCCGCTGCCCGATGAACCGACGGCGTTCCGCGTTCACGGCGGCCGTCACGGTCGGTGTCGTGCTGGCGGGTTGGGCGGGCACCGCAGGCGCGCACGCGTCATTGGCATCGTCCGATCCTGCTGATGGCGCGGTGCTCGAGACGGCGCCGACGGCAATCGTGCTCACCTTCACCGAGCCGGTCGACCCGGTGGAAGGCTCGATCCGTCTGCTCGCCGGCAACGGCACACCGATCGACGTCGGCGACGCGGATCAGTCCCTCGGGGACGCCACGATGCGAGTCGCCGTACCGGCCCTCGACGACGGCACGTACGCAGTCGGTTGGAGCGCGGTGTCGGCCGACTCCCACCCGATCAGCGGCGCGTTCTTGTTCACGGTCGGAGCGCCATCGAACAACCCAGGTGCGTTGCTCCTCGCTCAGGCCCGCGGGGCAACCACCGACACCGGGGCGACCGGCTGGCTCGGGATCGGACGATGGTTCGGCTACGCAGGGTTCGCGCTGTTGATCGGCGTCCTTGCACTCACCGCGATCTGCGCACCCACACTGCTCGGCAGCACGCGCACGGCGATGCTTGCGACCATCGGGGCCGCCGCTGCCGCGATCGGCACCGTGTTGATGATCGCTGCCCAGGCATCGGCGATCACCGACACCGGATGGTCGCCCGGCGGTTGGCCCGACGTGATCGACACCCGATCCGGGAGGTGGTGGTTCGCTCGCCTGATCCCGCTCGCCGTCGCGCCACTCGCGATCCGAGCGCGAACTTCGTTCGGCGACCGGAGGATCGCATCGATCAGCGGACTCGCGGCTGCGGGCACAACGTTCGCGATCATCACCGCGGGTGGTCATGCCGCGACGGGACGATGGACCGCCGCCGGCTTCGTCGCGACCGTGTTGCATCTCACCGCGATGACGGTGTGGATCGGTGCGCTGGTGGTGATCGTGGCGGTCGCCCCCCGGCCACGACTCTGGCAGACCGCATCCGCTGTCTCGCCCTGGGCACTGGGTTCGGTGGTCGTGCTCGCCGGCACCGGATTCGTGAACGGTTGGCGTCAACTCGACGGACTCGATGGGCTCACCGACACGTCGTACGGACGCTGGTTGGTCGTCAAGCTCGTCGTCGTCGTCGTGGTCGTGGCTGGCGCTGCCGTCAGCCGAAGCGTGCTTGCCCGCCACCGCCGAACGGCGGCAGCGACGAACGACGACGGAGCGGCACCCTCGCTGACGACGATCCGGCGCTCGGCGATCCTCGAAGCAGTCGGCATGGCTGTCGTGCTCGGCGCGACCGCAGGCCTCGTCAACACCCCACCACCGGTCGCGCTCGCCAACCCGGCCCCCGTCACCGTGTCGGCAAGCGACGTCCAAGGAGTGCGCGTCGCTCAGATCGAGCTCGCCCCGGCCCGTACCGGTGGCACCACCCTGCACGTCGTCATCAACAGCCCTGGTGGCAGCCTCGACAAGGCCGACGAGATCACCGTCACCGCATCGCTCCCGGAGGAGCAGCTCGGCCCGCTCGAGATCACCGTCACGCCGGCCGGCCCCAACCACGTGACCACCAACGCCGCCGACTTTCCCCTCCCCGGTGTCTGGGAGATCGAAGTCACCGCCCGCTACGGCGAGTTCGATCAGGTGATCTTCACCATCGAGGCCGAGATCCGTTGACCCTCCGCGGCGGCTATGACGTTGTGCCCTGGCGCATGGCGTCCGCGTTCTGGATCCTGGACCATCGGGAGCGGATTATCGTTCGCGCACGAGGAGGACCGTCATGAATCAAGCAACCATCGACAATGTCCAGCCCTACCTGGTCGTCGATTCTCCCTATGAAGTTGCGCGATGGCGACCGCTCGTGAACTGGGTGCTGTACATCCCGCACGCGATCATCCTCTACGGACTCCGGATCCTGTCGCAGGTGGTGTTCTTCGTCTACTGGCTGATGCTCATCTTCACCGGGAAGCTGCACCCCGGCATGTACGGCGTGATGGTGATGTACGAGCGTTACAACGCTCGTGCCACCGGATTCCTGGTCGGCTTCTCCGAGACGTATCCGCCGTTCGAGTTCAACACCGACACCACTGACAACAACGCCTATCCACCCGTGCGTTTGGCATTGCCGGCGGTACCGGAGTCGGTGCCGCGTTCGGCAGCGCTGAACGTGCTCAAGGCGATTCCCCACTACATCGTGCTCCTGATCTACTTCATCGGCGCGGCAGCGGTGGCCGTGATCGGCTGGTTCGCCGTGCTGTTCACCGGCGCCTGGCCAAAGGGCATGCGCGACTTCCTGGTGCGGGTCAACAACTACTACTACCGCGTGTGGACCTACACCGCGATGGTCCAGAACGAGTATCCGAAGTTCGGCCTGCCGTCGGCCTGACCGCAGGCCCGGATGTCAGATCACCCGGCTGTCAGATCACCCGGGCGACCGATGCAGCCGCGTGGATGGCGGCCTGGATGGTGTCGGTCCCGTTGACGTTGCCGGCGAGGTGGACGCAGAGACCGGCGGCCACGAGATGGTCGGCGAGCTCGGCGTTGGGTTCGTGATACGTGGCGATCACGACCGTGTCGGCGCCGAAGGTGCGCACGAGGTCGTTGCCGATCCCGCGGGCGATCACCATGTTGGGCGTGATCTCCCGCAATGCCATCGACGGCACGAACTGCACGCCGGCCGCGTAGAGACGTTCGCGGCTGGCTTCCACCGTGGCCGGCGGGTACGGGATGTTCGCGCCGAGTTGTTCGAGCCGACTGACGATGGTGACGTGCGCGCCCGCGGCAAGCAGCACATCGGCGGCCGAGATCGCCTCGAAGGTGGCGGTGTCGTCGTACACGACTGCGAGGCGTCCGACCACGGCCCGACCACCGAAACCGAGCACGTCCCACGTGGACGACACGTGTGAAAGACCAGCACCGGGAACCGGCAGGGATGGGCTGGAGAGCTGGAACCCGCCGCGTCGCGGCGTCGAGCCCGTCGCGACGATGACCTCATCGGGTGCCTGTTCGATCACGAGATCGGGATCGACCGGCGTGCGCAGGTGCACGTGGACGCCCAGACGGTCGATCTCGTCGGCGAGGAACCGGGTGATCGCTGCGAGGTCGGACCGATGTGGCGCGGAGGCGGCGATGCGGACCTGGCCGCCGAGGTGCGATGTCATCTCGTACAGGTGCACCTCGTGACCGCGGATCGCAGCGGTGCGAGCCGCCTCGAGCCCTGCGGGACCGCCGCCGATCACGAGGACCTTCTTGCGGGTCGGGGCCGGACCCGGCGTCTCGAACGGTACCGAGGTCTCCTTGCCGGCAGCGACGTTCACCACGCACTGCAGGCGACCCGTCGTCATCAACTGTGCGACGCAACCCATGCTCGTCCCGATGCACGGGCGGATCTCCGCTTCGCGACCAGATCGGGCCTTCGCCACGAGGTGCGGGTCGGCGACCATGGCTCGCACCATCGACACCATGTCCGCAACGCCCGTCTCGACGAGATGGCTCGCATGGTCGAGCGTCATGATCCGCCCCGTCACGATCGTGGGGACCGAGACGGCCCGCGTGACCTGTTCGCTGCTCTCGATCTCGTAGCCGAGTGGGTCGTCCATGGTCGACAAGAACTTGTGGAACCGCCAGTACGAACCCATCGAGATGTCGAGGAAGTCGACGAGCGGCTCGATGTGTTGGGCGATGGCGGCGGCCTCTGGCTGATCGATGCCGCCCTCGATGAAGTCGGTGCCCGACAGGCGCACGCCCACGGGGAACGAACCACCGACCTCCGCGCGGATCGCCTCGAGGATCTCGACGAGCAGGCGCGCTCGGTTCTCGAGCGGGCCGCCGTACTCGTCATCGCGCAAGTTGGTTGCCGGCGACAGGAACTGACCGATCAGGTAGCCGTGCGCGCCGTGGAGCTCGACGCCGTCGAGGCCCCCGTCGCGACAGCGAACGGCCGCCGCGGCGAACGCCGACACGGTCTCGTCGATCATGGTCTTCGTCATCGGGCGCGGCACCGTGTTGACCGATGGCGCCGGCACGGCCGACGCTGACACCGGCTGACCGGCCCGGTGGTAGGCGGCGCCGCCGTGCCAGAGCTGTTGGAACACCTTTGTGCCGTGCGCGTGCATCCGTGCTGCCAGCTCTTCGTAGAACGGCAGGACACGATCGGTGAAGACCGGAATCGAGGTCGCCGAGCTCGGTTGCACGCCGGCGATCTCGATGATCGTGAGCCCCACACCGCCTTTGGCCCGCTCCTCGTGATACGCGATGAGCTCGTCGCCGGTGGTACCCGTCGAGTGCGCGGTGCGGACGATGCGGTTCGCGACGGTGCAACCGGCGAGCTGCAACGGCTGGAACAGGTTGTCGTAGCTCATGATGCGTTGACGTCCCAGCGCACCGGCAACGCCTCGAAGCCGTTGAGCACGCTCGCCTTCACCTTCGTCGGCGTGCCGTTGGGGCGAATCCCGGGCATGCGATCGAGCACGGCTTCGAGCGCCACGCTCGCCTCGATGCGCGACAGCGGTGCGCCCAAGCAGTAATGGACGCCCACCCCGAACGCGGCGTGGCGCTTGCGCAGGTCCTTGAGGTCGCGGGTGACGTCGAAGCGATCCGGGTCGTCCCACAGCTCCGGGTCCCGGTTGGCTGACCCGAACAGCATGTATGTCTTCGAATCCTGTGGGATCTCGATGTCGTGAATCCTGACCGGGCAGTTGTTCGTGCGGAACAGTCCGTGCACCGGAGCATCGATGCGCAAGCTCTCCTCCACTGCGTTCGGGATCAGTGTTCGATCCGCCTGGACGATCGCCATCTGTTCGGGGTGCATCATCAGTCGGTTGACGACGTTGCCGATGAGCAGCGTCGTGGTTGCCGAGCCGGCGACGAGGAGGAACTGGCAGAAGCCGATCACCTGCTGCTCGCTGAGCTTCTGTCCGTCCCGCTCCACCGTGAGCAGACGCGTGAGCAGATCGTCGGGCACGGTCTCGCCTGCGCCGATGCCCCTGGCCCGTCGCTCGATGTGCGGCCCGAAGTAGGCGGAGTAGTTGCGGTATGCACCCGCCACCGCCTCGGACGCATTGCGGCCGCCTTCGAGCGCAACGGCCTCGGCCATCGGCAGCACCCACGATCGGAACATCTCGATGTCGGCTCGCGGCATCCCGAGCATCCAGCACATCACCACGAGCGGCAGCGGCATCGCCAGGTCGCGAACGAGATCACCCTCTCCCCGTTCGACGACCTGGTCGACGAGCTCGTCGACAAGCGTGCGGATGTCGGGTTCCATCCCTTCGAGCACCGATGGTCGGAAGGCCCGCGAGATCGCCAACCGCTCGGTGGTATGAGCGGGCGGGTCGCTCGACACGAGCACACCGGATCCGATGATGCCCCGGGCCAGACCAGGTCCGTACTTCGACGACCAGACGTCGTCGTCACGCAGCGCCGCCAACACGTCGGCACCGCGCGACAACGTCCAGTGCTCGGCCGGGACCGTCGTGTGAGCCACCGGGCACCGCTCCCGGAGATCGGCGAACATCGACGCCGGGTCGTCCTGGAACGCCGCCGACAACAGGCTGAAGTCCACTGCATGGCGATCGGAGGTCATGAGAGCTCCGCTTCGGGGAACGATGCGGCTGCGGCTGCCGCTGCGACGAGCCGCGGTGCGTCCGTCGCGGCACCGGCCTCATCGAGCCTCGATGGCCCGCCGACCTCCACCTCGTCAACCTGCGAGGCCACGCTTGTCACCCTCCCACCGGTTGCGGTGGACGAAGTCCTCGACCGGCCGGCGGCTCACCGGACCGAACACCCCGTCCGGCCACCCGATCGGGATCGTCGCCGCGATTCGGATGCCGTCCGGCAGACCGAGCACCTCGCGCACCGTCGGCTCGGCGCTCATGTGCAGGGTGGTGAAGACGCTGCCGAGGCCGAGCGCTCTCGCCGCCAACACGATGTTCTGCGCTGCCGGGTACAACGCCGACCAGGTGAACTGCTCACGTGGCGACGCAGCCGGGTAGATGACCGGCCCCGTGACGAAGATGATCACCGGCGCCAGTTCGAGCGAGTCGATCATCTTCGCGGTGCCGTCGAGCATCAATCGTGTGGTCCGATCGGTGCGCGGCATCGCCGCGACCCGATCGGCCATCGCCGCACGGATCGCTTCGGCGATGAGCGCCTTCGGCTCGGCGTCGTCGACCACGACGAAGTCCCACCCCTGACTGTTCCCAGGGCTCGGCGCTCTCGTCGCCGCCCACAGCACCCGATCGATCAGCTCTGCCGGTACCTGGTCGGGCTTCAGCAGCCGCATCGCCCGGCACGTTCCCATCACCTCGAAGACATCCACGCCGGCGACAGTAACGATCATTCAAGGCACGGTGCACTCACCGTCACTCACCGCGCACGAGGTCGGCGGCGGGGCGGTTGGCGATCCTCCGCACGGCCACCGCCCCGAGCACCGCAGAGAGCACGATCGAGACCGTGGCGACGACCGAGACCAGGCCGATCCCTGGGGCGGGCATCCAGCCGGGGCCGACCCCGATGCCGGCGCTCACTACGTCGGCGAGCACCCGGAACACCACCAGCCCGAACGGTAGGCCGATCACGGCGGCGACCAGACCGAGCACTCCGCCGGCCACGGCGCCCTGCCCGATCAGCTGGCGGGGCGTGAACCCGAGCGAGAGCTCGATGCCGGTGCGCCGCGCCGACTCACGGCTCGACGTGAGCAAGGTGGAGAGCAGGTTGATCCCAGCGGTGAGGAACAGCACGACGGCGATGGCTCGAAGCCCCATCATCAGCGGCTCGATGTCTTCTCTGCCCGTGTCGAGCACCTCCGCGCGTGCATCCGCACCGATGTGCCCGGCCAGCGCCGCGCCGACGGCAGAGGCCTCCGATCCGGGCGCGAGCGACAACCGGTAGACCTCTGGGATGACCCCAGGTTCGGCAGCAGCGAGGTCCTCGAATCGGTACCGCAGGATCTCACCACTGTCCTCGGTGACGCGATACCAGCCCACGACCTCGACACTGATCGGGGTGGTCCCGGCGAGGAACTCGACACGGTCGCCGACCGACACGTCGAACCGCTTCATGAACCCGTACCCCACGATCGCCTCGCCGGAGGACCGCAGCGGTCTGCCCTCGGCGATCTGGAAGGCGGCCGCGACCGGGTCGCCGCCGGTCGCTGTCGACAAGAAGGCGCCGTCGCGGTACGTGCTCCGTCGACCGAGCTCGGCGTACCAGCGGTCCACGGCTGGCGTGTCGGCAAGCACCTGTTCCACCTTCACCGGATCGGCATCGGAAGGGATCAGGGCGACGTCCCACGGGTCGCCTGCCCTCGCTGCGTCTGTGGTCACGAGGTCCAATGCCGAGATGAACCCGATCGACACGACGGTGCCGATCACCGCGACGCCGATCGCGAGTGCGGCCAACCCACCGCGTACCGGCTGGCTCGCTGCCTCCTGGGCGCCGAGCAGCGACAGCCGCCGCGGCACCCGCCCAGCGCGGCGATTGAGCCAGCTGACGCGTCCCGACGGGACGTCGCGCAGCACGTCGGTGACGGGCCGGCGCGCCGCAGAACGCGGCGGGCACGATCGTGGCCACCGCGAGCAGACCGACGATCACCACCAGACAGACGATGAGGCCGACCACGGACCAACTGGGATCCTGTGGTCCGAGCGTCCGACCGATGCCGATCTGCAGCGACGGAGCAAGGAACCCGGCGACGAACCAGCCGAGCGCACCAGCGATCACCCCCACCACCACGTTCTCCACGAGCAGGGCCAGCATGATCTGGCGCGGCGTGGACCCGATCGCGCCCATGAGGGCGATGTCGCGTCGCTGGGTCACGATCCGCATCGCGGTCGAGCCGGCGATGATGACGGCCGCCACCAGGAGCACGAACACCCCGAACGCAGCGACGAACGACCCGAACACGCGGTCGAGCGTGAGGAAGTCACTGCGTGTGTCGAGCCACGATTCTGTGCCGCCGATCCCTTCGACGCCGGCCGCCGCCTGACGCTCGACGAACGGATCGGCCGAGGCCGGTTCGTCGAATCGGAGGTAGCCAACCCGCGTAGGCGCGATCACCGGCGGCGAAGCGTTCGAATCCGGCTGGCGTGACCCACGTGCGGCCGGGTTCGCACTGCGGGTAGAGGCAGTCGGTGAAGTCGACGGCGGTGCCGACGACGGAGAACGTGAGATCTTGCCCGGCAAACCGGAGCATGATCGAGTCACCGACGTCGATCGCGAGATCGACCGAGACGCTGTAGTCGAGCACGATCTCGTCTGCGGTTGCCGCCCAGCGTCCTGACCGCATCGGCGGACGGTTGACCGCGATGTCGGGCGAGCCGAGCGCTGTCGCCTCGATCGGCACCGTCTCGTTCCCCAGCGGGAGCTCGATTCCGCTCACCGCGTCGAACGGCCCCGACCACGCGACGACCTCGGGGTCGTCGGCGGCGGCCGCGATCGCGTCGCGCTCGCCGTACAGCACCAGGTGGGCGACGTTCTGCATCGTCGGCGGCAGCGTCGAGCAGTGGTGCACCCTGGCCACTCACCACCAGTCCGGCGGCGATGCGCGACCGCAGCGAGCACCAACACGGCGAACGTTGCGATCAGGCCGCCTCGTCGGCGGCCCCTCAGGCCGGCGCCGACCAGCACGCCGATGCCGCTGCTCACGTCACACCTACGGCACGCAACGGCTCGGGACTGACGATCCGCCCGTCGAGGACGTGGACGATCCGGTCCGATGCGGCCGCCACATCGGGGTCGTGGGTGACCATCACGATCGTCTGACCACGTTCGTGCTGGGCGCGTAGCAGCTCGATCACCAGCGCTGCCGACGCGCTGTCGAGGGCGCCGGTCGGCTCGTCGGCGAGCAGCAGATCAGGATGGTTGGCCATCGCTCGGGCGATCGCCACCCGCTGCTGTTCGCCACCCGACAGCGCACCCGGCATGTTGCGCTCGCGACCGGCGAGGCCGAGCGCCTCGAGCAGCTCGATCGACCTGACTGCGCGCCTCGCGACGCGAAGCACCGGCCAGCCGCTGCGGGAGCTCGACGTTGGCGGCCACGTCGAGGTGCGGGATCAGGTTGTACTGCTGGAAGATGTAGCCGACCCGTCGGCGGCGGAGGCGGGCGCGGTCGGCAGCTGAAAGCGCTGTGACCTCGTCGTCGCCGAGACGGATCGAGCCGGCGTCCGGCAGATCGAGACCGCCGAGCAGGTACAGCATCGTCGACTTGCCGCATCCACTCGGCCCCATCGCGGCCACCCATTCGCCCTGGTCGACCTCGAGCGACAACCCCCGCAGCACGGGACGCTCGACATCATCGGTGCGGAACGACTTCTCGAGACAGCGGGCTTCCAACAGCGATGCCATGGGACAACTCAGCCCCCTCGTCGTCCACTCGGAGCAAGAGCCGAAGGTCCCTGCCACACAGCGGACCAGCGCGTGACGAGTTGATATGCGCGGCCCACGGGTGTTGCCGCGTGTGCTGTCGCCTTCCGAGGTGAACGCGTTCACGGCTGCGCTTCGCACGCACTGAGACCGAGCGATCGTGGCGGCGATGCTGCTGGGCGGGCTGCGACGGTGCGAGGCCCTCGGTCTGCATGTCGACGACATTCGCGTCGGCGAACGGCGACTGTTCATCGCGAGCAGCTCGCCCTTCCGGGTCGGTGCCACCGATTTGTCGGATGGCTGCTCGCGACACAGCGAGCACAGGCGCCTGCCGAGTACTTGATGCGACCCCGTGTGTTCACCGCGCTGATGATGGCGACCTACAACGACGAGTACTACCGACGCTTCGTCGCCGCCGCAGGGTCGCTTGAGTTGGCGGCTGGGGCCGACAACGCGTCTTCGACGGCCTACTCGAACGCCTCGACGACAAAGCTGGCTGATACCTCAGGACGTCAACGCTCAGGACTGGGTCCACGGGGATTCGAGATCAGGCGTCAGCGATGTTTTCGATCTCGGAGACCAGGTCCTCCGGTGCGGGCATCTCAGCGATCTCGTCGGCGGACGCGTGCAGCGCAGCCACGGTACGTGGACTCGTTGAGCAGCGAACGCAACGAGGTATCCAGGTCCTCGACGCTCCGCCGGTCGGGGTCAACAAGGATGCCGCATCCAGCGTTCCGCACGGCGAGGGCGTTGTCCCATTGGTCGGCGAACAGCGGAATGACCTGTTGCGGTCGGCCGTGCGCTGCTGCACCGAGCACGCTGCCGGCGCCACCGTGCGAGATCACCGCCGTTACGCGCCCGAGCACAGCCGCTTGTGCCACGAAACGCTCGACGCGCACGTGCGGCGGAACCGTGCCGAGCGCGGCCGGATCTACGTGCGGACCGATGGTCGCCACGGCCTCGAGATCTAGACCGGACACCACGGCGAACACCTCCCGCCACGGGAAAGTGGTCGAGGCTCGTTCAGTCCCTGATGTGATGTATACGCAGGGCCGATCGGCACCCAGCGCCAGCGTCCAGTCAGGCAGAGCCTCAGTCGAGAGACGTGTGCCCGGACGCATCGTGCGTACCGCCGGGAAGTCCGGACGTTGGCCGAACGAATCGGGGAACGGATGGAGGTACAGCTGCCCGTAGACGTCGGACCACGACGGGTTGTCGAGTCCTTCGGCGTGCCACAGAGGTGCAAGGTCGTCGAGGACGACTCGACGGGCCGTGTCCGTCAAGACGCCGCTGAAGGCCACCGTGATGAGTGGAATGTCACGGGCTGCGGCCATTGGTGCGGCCGCAAGCTCGGCAGCCTCGCGAAGAACAAGGTCGGGTCGCACCCGGTCGAACACAGCTGCCAGATCTCGTTGCATCACCGGCCCTGCCGCACGAGCGAAGAACGCAGCGAACATCGGACCCCGCCGGTCTCCCATAGGGAGCTGCATGATCCCGGCAAGATCGCCCGCCGCTGCATCGCGGCGAGCTGCCGTCGTCATTCCGGCAGCCGACCAATCGAAGCCCATCGCCGCCACCGTCTTGCCGCCATCTTCGGCCACCGCCCAGTGCACGCTATGGCCCCGACTGCGAAGCGCCACCGCCACCGGTGCAACCGCGTGAATGTGGCCCGCGCCGCCAGTGGTCGTACACAGAACGCTCAGTCGACGCCCACGTCTCTTTGTCATCGGACGATCCTTACGCAGCCCTGCCCACGCTGCAATCGCCACGTCGCATCGCAACGCGTGCCGTCACCATCACGCGTCTGTCGCCATTGTTCGCGCTCCCAGCGCTCCCAGGCTGGGCACTTGACATGGATCACCCGCATATGTCGCGGTGACGTCGCGAGTGACCTGATGTCATCGGTGTTCCCTCACTGAGGCGAAGGGCCGGTCTGAGTCAGCGATGACGGGCTTGCTTCGAGCACGAGTGCTCGGGAGCCGGGAACGGTCTCGATTGCGCGCCGTGGCCGTTGTCGGTCACTGCTCACGATGGGTCCGTTTCGGCGAGGACGGTGCCAACCATGTAGCTGACGAACTCCTCCGGTTGCTCGAACAGCGGCCGATGTCCCGACGTGTCCAACACCACGACGTCCTTCGACGGAGCGGTCAGCATCGAGTACCACTCGCCGAACGGTTGGGCGCGACCGTTCGCTTCGTGGGCGCCTTGAACGAAGTACACCGGTACGTCGAGTCTGATGGCATCGACGCGGAAGTCGATGTCTTGGATCTGTGGGTAGATGAGGCTGAAGGTGTCGAGGAACCCACCGAGCAGGTGGATCTGTTCGACGAGGGTGTACTCGGGCACGAAGAAGTTCGCGGAGAACCCGCCTTCACCTTCGGAGTTGAAGCTGTGGTCGTACGGGTAGACCTCGTGCTCGTAGGCAAGTGTGGCTTCGAGATCGAACAGGTCCTCGTACGGGGGCGGCCCGAGCCGGGTGAGGGTGTCGACCAGGTCGTTGTTGCCCGTGTCGCGGGCCCACGCGAGTGTGTCGGCGTAGAAGATGCGGTCGGTCTCGCGGGCGCTGACCATCTGCCCCGCTCCGATGAACGCCGTGTACAGCTCCGGGTGCTGCTGCACCGCGGTCACGCCGAGGGTCGAACCGTAGGACTGGCCGAGGAGGTAGATCTTGTCCTGACCGAATCGGTCGCGGAGGTAGTTGGTCACGTCGATCGTGTCTGCCACGGCGTTGTCGAACGTGAGCGTCGCGGTCGGTTCGATCTGGGTGTAGGACTTGCCGGTGCCGCGCTGGTCCCAGGTCACCACCACGAAGTGCTGCTCGAGTGCCGGGAGGTGGTTGCGCATCGCGCCCAATTCGCTGCCGCCAGGGCCACCGGCGAGGTACAGCAGCACCGGGTTGTCGGTGCTCGCACCGCGGATCATCATCGCCAGGTCGTGGCCACCGATGTCGACGCGGATCAGCTCGGCGATGCTGCCCTCGACCGGATCGCCGTTCGCGTCTCGGATCGCGGCAGTGTTCTCGGGACGGGCGATCCCGACGACCAACACGATCATCCCGATGGTGGCTGCGCCGGCAAAGGTCCGCCGCACAAAGAGCCCGACACGGGAGCGCCCGTGTCGGCTGCCCGGTTCGCTTCGTGCGCGTCGGGCGAGCGCCGCGCCGAACGCTGCACCAAGCAGCATCGGGACGAGCGCGATCAGTCCGTGGAACCCACGTCCGACGACGAACGCGAGGATCCCGTAGGTGCTGCGTGGATGGATTGCATCGATGGTCGGACCGTCAGAGCCGAGCCGGACGGTCTCGTACACCGCGGCGAAGACGACAGGGGCGAGCAGCATCGCCCATCGTGATCGCACAGCAAATCCGGCCGTGGCGCCGACCACGGCGCCGATCACCATCGCAGCCAACGTGTGCGTGGTGGTCATCGGCCCTCGGGGCATCCACCAGCCTGTGATCACTGCGGCCGACGCTGCAACCCCGGCTACGAAGCCGGCACCGATGCGCCAGTCACGCCGACAGGAACTCGATCGCACGAGCCTTCGCAAGACGTCGAACGACGCGCACGCCAATCGGGTCGACCGGCACCGTGACGTCGACACCCGGGCTGCTCGGAACGACCCCCGTGGAGTCATCGACGGGGCGCGTCAGGGTGGAGTGAATCTCGTCGAGCACGGACATGGTGGCTCCTCACCTCCAACGGTGGGCCGCGCCACATCGCGTATCGAGCGGGGCATGCCCACGATTCCTGGAGTGCAGGATGATCGTCGATCGTGTCGGCAGCCAGAGCCGAACGACCCGACCCTCGCGTGTCCACATCGTCGGACGTTCGACTCTGTCGCTCCGGCCGCAGCGGAGCCATCGTGGACCACGGTCGACAGCTCCGAAGGAGTCCTCGTCATGAAGCCAGCACGTGTGATCCTGCTCATCGTTGGATCGTTGATCGCTCTGATCGGGTTCGGGCTCGTCGGAGCTGGCGCCAGCGTTGGTTGGGCGACCGCCACGCAGCGCGACGATGCCGGGTTCTTCACGACCTCGAACGAACGAGTCGAGTCCGACAGCTACGCCATCACGTCTGACAAGATCGATCTCGGCGACCCGGGTCCCGACGACTGGTGGGCCGACCGCGACCTCGCCACGGTGCGGATCACTGCCGACAACACCGCCGGCGGCGAGCTGTTCATCGGCATCGGACCCGAGGCAGACGTCGAGACATATCTCTCGGGTGTGCCGCATGACGAGATCACTGACGTCGACTTCCGACCCTTCTCCGCCGACTACCGGCGCGAGAACCCCGCCGGCACCGCCACACCCGACTCGCCACAGGATGAGACCTTCTGGGTCGCCCAGGCATCGGGCGTCGCAACACAGACCATCACCTGGGGCCTCGAGCCTGGCAACTGGGCGATCGTGGTCATGAACGCTGACGCCACCGCCGACGTCAGCGCGGACATCGAACTCGGCGGCCAGCTCGACTACCTCGTTCCGATCGCGATCGGCCTCGGTGTCGGCGGGATCGTGCTGCTCGCCATCGGTGCGGCGATGATCATCGGAGGGGTCGTGCGATCGCAACCCCGAGCCGAGGCGGCCCTTGCTGGTGCACCGGGCGGCGCTGTTCCCGTCGCTCACGAGATGCCGTCCGGATCGTATCCGCTGCGGATCACCGGGCATCTCGACCAAGACCTCAGCCGTTGGCGGTGGCTCGTCAAGTGGTTCCTGGCCATTCCCCATGCGGTCGTGCTCGTCTTCTTGTGGATCGCGTTCGCGGTGCTCACCGTCGTCGCGTTCTTCGCGATCCTGTTCACCGGCCGCTACCCACGCGCGATCTTCGACTTCAACGTCGGAGTGCTGCGCTGGACATGGCGGGTCAGCTACTACGCAAGCGGCGCGCTCGGCACCGACCGATACCCGCCGTTCACCCTCGACGTTGCCGACTACCCGGCCAGCCTCGACGTCGACTACCCCGAGCACCTTTCGCGGGGACTCGTGCTGGTCAAGTCCTGGTTGCTCGCGATCCCGCACCTCCTCATCGTCGGCGTGTTCACGGCCACCTGGACCTTCGGCGGCGACAACGATGGTGCCCGACTCGTACTCGGCGGTGGCCTTCTCGGGATCCTGGTGGTGATCGCAGCGATCGTGCTCGCCGTCACCGGCCGCTACCCGACCGGGCTCTACGACCTGATCATGGGCATCAACCGGTGGAGCTACCGGGTGATCGCCTACGTCGCCCTGATGACCGACGAGTACCCACCGTTCCACCTCGATCAGGGCGGGCCCGAGCCAACCGCGACCGCGCTCCCACCGCCGGCGCCGACGGACCCTCCTGCGACCGCCGATCGCTGACCGCAGGCCCTGAAGGAGCGGCAGATGCACCCCGCCGACGACATCGATCTGGTGGCGACCCGAGGTGATCGACACACGATAGGTCGCTGCGGCGGATGGTGAGCTCGAACGACAGGAGATCCGTGATGACAACTGACAGCACCCACAGCGCAGCAGCCTCGACGATTCTCGACAGCATCGGTGGCACCAGAGACGCCCTCTCCGTGCACCGGGTGTTCGGCGATCCGCACGAGATCGACGGCGTGACCATCATCCCGGTCGCACGGATCTCCGGAGGGGCCGGCGGCGGAAGTGGCGAGGGCGCAGGCAAGGACGAAACCGGCAGCGGATTCGGCACAGGCTTCGCCGTGCAAGCCCAACCTGTCGGCGTTTACATGGTCCGCAACGGCGAGGTCGATTGGAAGCCGATCATCGACATCACCCGATTGGCACGAGGCGGTCAAGTGCTCGCCGCGATCATTGCCGTGTGCGTCGCACTCGTCGCTCTGCGACGTTCCGGGTCGACACACGAGTAGCTCGCCGGATGTTGTCCAACGCCACGTGCAGTCGCGCTGACCGGCTGCTTCGCCGATCGGCCGTCGTGATCGCGGTGTTCGTGCTCGTCGTCAACGCCGCCATCGCCGGACTCTCACTGGTGTTGCGCACTGCGGCTGACGAGCCGGACGTCTTCGCTGGGGGCGTCGACAACCTCCGGGCGGTCGACGACCGCCTGTTGCGCGGCGGCGCCCCGTCGGCGATCGGCTACCGGGAGCTCGCCCGACAGGGCGTGACAACCGTGGTCGATCTCCGCACCGAACGCGACGTCGACGTACCGATCGAACTGCTCGACCAGCTCGGCATCGACCTCGTTCGGCTCCCGATCCGGGATGGACAGACCCCCACGGACGACCAGGTCCGCACCTTCCTCGACGCGGTCGACCACGCCGACGGGCGCGTGTACGTCCACTGCGGCGCAGGAGTCGGTCGGACAGGCGCGATGGTCGCCGCGTACGCCGTCGCGATGGGACGAAGGTCAGCGCACCAGGCGCTGCGCGACAATCTGACGATCGGACCACCGTCTGTCGAGCAGATCTACTACGCCGCCTTCGTCGACACCGATCGATTCGCCCAGCCGCCGGCACTGATCTCCACGGTCAGCCGCTTCCTCGACGCACCGAGACGCATCTGGTCGCGCTACGGCACCGGACCATGAGCAGATCCGTCCGCCCCTTCACGATGACGAGTCAGATGCCGGTCGGGAACGTCTCAGGCGGATCGCCCCGAGTCCACAGCACCGAGCGTTCGAGCGGTTCGAGCGCGGTGGTGTGGTCGATGTGCACGACCGCGTCGAACTGGTCGGTGAGGCGGGCCTCGAAGTAGTGGCTCTGACGCTCGGTCTCGGGACGGTAGATGACGCCGATCGCGCGCTCGAGCCTCACGTCGTGCAGCTGTTCGCCGACGCGTGGGTCGTGGCAGTCGAGCCAGAACGCAGCGTGCCCGACCTGATGCAGCACGGCCTCGTGGCTGTCGGATCGACCAGGTCGCACGCGAGGGCGTCCGACTGCACCACCCCACGACGCGGCAGCCGTCACGTCACCGTGATAGGTGGTGAGGCCGATCAGGAACGAATCGTCGCCGTGACGTTGACGCACGAGCTGGCCGACGTTGAACTCTCCGCGCCGACTCATCTCGGTCGCACGCGCATCGCCGATGTGGGAGTTGTGCTCCCAGACGACCACCTTGCAGCGACCCGACCGTCGGTCGAGGTGGGCGGTCAGCGCCTCGAGGGTGGCGGCCATGTGCCGGTCGCGGAGGTTCCACGACGATGCTCGACCGCGGTACATCTCCTGGTAGTACTCCTCGGCATCGCGCACGACGACGGCGTTCTGCTCGGCCTGGAACAGCTCGTCGTCTGCAACCCAGCCGTCACTGGCCAGGTAGTCGCAGGCACGAGCCCGCAGCGACACCAGTTGCCGGACCACCTGGTCCTCGCACGGCGGCGCGCCGACAGCCACCAGGGCCCGGCCGTACGCCTGACCCTCGCCGCCGACGTGGTCGAAGCAGCTGTATCGCGCACGGGCACGCTCGGCCTCGGCAGGATCGACATCGTCGAGGTACGCGATCACCGCCTCCATCGATGCGCGGAGGCTGTAGAGGTCGAGTCCGTAGAAGCGGGTTCGCTCGTGCGGGGCTCGCGCATCGTTGTGGCGCCGCAGCCAATCGACGAACTCGACGACGTCTTCGTTGCGCCACATCCACGCCGGGAACCGACGGAAGTCGGACAGCGAGGCGCGCGCGTCGGCATCGTGGGAACCACCCATCACATAGCGGTTCACGCGATACGCATCAGGCCAGTCGGCTTCGACGGCGACGGCGGAGAAGCCGCACTCCTCGATGAGCCGGCGGGTGATGCGGGCGCGCTCACGGTAGAACTCGTGGGTGCCGTGCGATGCCTCGCCGATGAGGACGTACCGACGATCACCGATGAGTTCGAGCAGCTCGTCGTAGTCGTGCGCGCTGCGGCTGATCGGATGTGACGCGTCGTGGATCGACCGACTCCTGGATCCTCGCGACGACACGGGTGACTCAGTCTGGTTCATCTCGACCTCCGCGACAGATGCGTCGTGAACCACTGCTCCGCCACCTCCGCGACGCGCTCGAGCGTGCCCGGCTCTTCGAACAGATGGGTTGCTCCAGGAACCACGACGAGACGGTTCTCACACGTCAGGTGGGACTGCGCCCCCCGGTTCAGCTCGAGCACGTCCACATCGCGACTCCCGACGATCAGCAGGGTGGGAGCGCGAACAGCCTCCAGCCGGGCCGGTCCAGCAAGATCGGGGCGGCCACCTCGCGAGACGACCGCGGCAATGACCGCACCAGGGCTCGACGCGGCGGCAAGGGCGGCGGCGGCGCCCGTGCTCGCACCGAAATAGCCGATGGGGAGATCGCACAGATCTCGGTCCGAGCGCACCCAGTCGGTTGCCGCGACCAGACGCGACGCGAGCAGCTCGATTGCGAACACGTTGCGACGATCGGCCTCTTCCCGCTTGGTCAGCAGATCGAACAGCAGCGTTCCCATTCCAGCAAGGTTCAGCTTGCGGGCCACGAAGCGGTTCCTCGGGCTCGTTCGACTGCTGCCGCTACCGTGCGCGAACAGGACCATGCCCGTGGCCCCGTCCGGGACGCTGAGCCGCCCTTCGAGTTGCACCCCGTCGACATCGATGACGATCTCGTCGTCACGCCGACGAACTGACCCGACGTGGGCCTGTCTCGCCGCTCGCGTCGTCGCCCGCCGGAGGCATGCCACCACCTCCTGGTCACTCGTCGCGGTGAAGTCGGCGTAGAACTGGCCCACCGCTCGGAAGTCCTCCGGAGCGGAGAGGCACACGTACTCGTCGGCCGCGTGGTGGAGCGTCGCCTCCCAGCCCGCCGGCGCGACCGGGACGGCGAGGATCACGCGCTTGGCGCCATGAGCACGAACGACCTCGCACGCCGCTCGGGCGGTCGCGCCGGTCGCCAACCCGTCGTCCACCACGATCACGGTCCGCCCAGCCAGCGGCACGCGATCCCCGCCTCCGCGGAACAGCAGCGCTCGGCGATCCAGCTCGACTCGCTCGCTTCGCTCGACGCGGGCGATGTCCTCGGTCGGGATCCGCAACGACCCAACGATCTCTTCGTTGATGATCCGCACCCCGTCTTCTCCGATCGCGCCCATCGCGAGCTCCTCGTGGAACGGCACCCCGAGCTTGCGGATCACCACCACATCGAGTGGGGCACCGAGCGCCCGAGCGACCTCGTCGGCCACCGGCACGCCACCGCGCGGCAGGCCCACCACCACCACGTCCTCGCATGCGAACGGTCGCAGCCGAACAGCCAACTGCCGACCCGCATCCACACGGTTCATGAAGACCATCACTCAGCCTCCCGATCGGCTCTGCTTCGATCGTGCATCGTGCGGGGCGGCCAGGGAAGGGCCGAACGTCCGTTGGCGGCTGCTCTGCCGATCTGCGCAGGTCGAGTCGCAGGTCGGTGGGTCATGGGCCTGCCCACAGGGGACTTCCTGCTCTGGTCGTGGGGTCGGGTCGCCTCGACGATGAGATCGTGGGAAGGAGACGCGATGACCGACGTCGGTGAGCACCACGAGCTCGGGATCATCGACGGATGACCCGAGCCGTCCCGGGGCCAGGCAACCTGACCCAACGGCACGTGTCGACGTGCACGAAGTGCGGTCAGGACCTCCGGCGCCGGTGGAGCAGCGCACCATGAACCGTCCGCTCGGTGACCTCGAGGCCGAGGTCTGGTCGATCGATGCCGGCGACGTGATCACGGCGATGGGCACCGATGCGGCCGCCGGGTTGTCCGCACAGGAGGCGGCCGGCCGGTTGCAGCGAACCGGCCCGAATCGGCTCGACGCCACTCCCCCGGTGCCGACGTGGCGCAAGCTGCTCACCCAGTTCACCGACCCCTTGGTGTACCTGCTCATCGGGGCCGTGGCGATCTCGATGGCGGTGTGGCTGCTCGATGGGGCCGACGGGGTGCCGTTCGACGCGATCGTGATCGGACTGATCCTGATCGTGAACGCCGTCCTCGGCTACGTGCAAGAGGCGCGCGCCGAGCATGCGGTGGCAGCGCTGCAGCGGATGTCGACAGCCCATCTCTTCCGTGATCCGCGACGGGGTGGTGGTGCGCGTGCCCACGGCCGAGTTGGTGCCCGGTGACGTGTTGCTCCTCGCCGAGGGCGATGCGGTGAGCGCCGATGGTCGCCTCGTGGAAGCCAGCTCGCTGTCGTTGGCAGAAGCGTCGCTGACCGGTGAGAGCGAGCCGGTGCTCAAGACCACGGCAACGCTGGCTGGTCGGGTCGCGCTCGGTGACCGCACCAACATGGTGTTCAGCGGGACCGCGGTGACACGCGGTCGGGGGCGGGCGATCGTCACAGGTACCGGCATGTCGACCGAGATGGGGCGGATCGCCGGGATGCTCGAGGCGACAACTGCTGGACCCACTCCCCTGCAGCGCGAGATCCATCATGTCGGGCGCATCCTGAGCACCGCGGTGCTCGCGATCGCTGCCGTCGTGATGGCCGCGATCCTGCTCACCTCCGAGGTCGAGTCTGCTGCAGATGTCGTCGACGTGCTGCTCGTGGGTGTGTCCCTCGCGGTGGCTGCAGTGCCAGAGGGCCTTCCCGCCGTCCTGTCGGTCGTGCTCGCCATCGGGGTGCAGCGGATGGCGGGTCATGGTGCGATCGTGAAAGAGCTCTCGTCGGTGGAGACCCTCGGGTCGGCCACGGTGGTC
This sequence comes from uncultured Acidimicrobiaceae bacterium, assembly GCA_963791635.1. GTDB lineage: Bacteria > Actinomycetota > Acidimicrobiia > Acidimicrobiales > Ilumatobacteraceae > VFMC01. The sequence goes on along the minus strand of CAWBTC010000005.1, from coordinate 167,809 downwards.
TGCTCCGACAAGACGGGGACGCTCACTCGCAACGAGATGACGGTCTGCCGCGTCGTCACCCGCTCGGGCGAGGTGGAGATCACCGGGAGCGGGATCAGGCCCGACGGTGAACTGCTCGACAACGGTCACGCGATCGCCCCGGGTCCATTGTCCGAGGAGGCACGGATCGTGTTGTCCGGCGGCAGTCTCGCCAACGCTGCGTCGATCCGCGAGGAGCGTGGCGACTGGGTGGTGCACGGCGATCCGACCGAGGTGGCGTTCCTCGTGGCCGAGCACAAGGCGGGATTCGACCGCGAGCGCGACGGGAGGTTCGAGCGGGTGGGCGAGGTGCCGTTCACCTCTGAACGGATGCTCATGACCACCATGCTGTTCGACGCCCGTGCCGACCGGGTGACCGTGGTGACCAAGGGCGCTCCTGATGTGCTGCTGGCGCGGAGCACGCACGAGCGGATGGGTGCCACGACGGTTCCGATCGACGACGCGCGTCGGGCCGAGATCCTCGCCGCTGTCGATGCACTCGCCGATGAGGCGATGCGCACGCTCGGCGTCGCCTACCGCCACCTCCCGCTCGGGACAACGGAGGATGCGAGCGAGGACGTCGAGCACGACCTCGTGTTCGCCGGCTTCGTGGGCATCATCGATCCTCCCCGTTCGGAGGCTCGCGACGCCATCGCCGAGGCCCGCCGCGCTGGCATTCGGGTGGTGATGATCACCGGTGACCACCCGCGCACGGCCGCTCGGATCGCCACCGAGCTCGGCATCGTCGCAGCTGGCGGCCGTGTCGTGTCGGGCGACGAGATCGGCCAGATCGACGACGTCACGTTGCGCGACACCGCGAGAGAGGTGTCGGTGTACGCCCGCGTCGCTCCCGAGCACAAGCTGCGCATCATCGATGCCCTCCAGGCAGACGGCAACACCGTGGCGATGACGGGCGACGGTGTGAACGATGCGCCGGCCCTGAAGCGGGCCGACATCGGCGTTGCGATGGGCATCGCCGGCACCGAGGTCGCCAAAGAGGCAGCCAAGATGATCCTCGCCGACGACAACTTCTCGACCATCGTGGTCGCCGTGCGCGAGGGCCGAGCGATCTTCGCCAACATCCGGACGTTCCTGCGCTACCTGCTGTCATCGAACGTGGGTGAGGTGTTCACCATGTTCTTCGGGGTGATCGGTGCCGGTGTCATCGGGCTTCGCGAGGTGAATGGCGCAGCCGCTGCGCCGCTGCTGGCCACCCAGATCCTCTGGATCAACCTGCTCACCGATACAGCGCCCGCGCTGGCCTTGGGCTTCGACACACCCACCGACGACGTCATGTCACAACCGCCGCGGCGCATGACCGACCGACTCATCGACGCCGAGATGCAGGCAGGCATCGTGTTCGTGGGGCTGATCATGGCTGTGGTCACCCTGCTCGCGCTCGACATCGGTCTGCCTGGCGGGCTGGTCGACGGATCGAGCAACGTCACCGAGGCCCGCACCTTGGCGTTCACGACACTCGTGCTGGCGCAGCTGTTCAACTGCTTCAATGCGCGCTCCGCACGCGCCAGTGCCACTCGTGGGCTCTTCACCAACTGGCTGCTCTGGACCGCCATTGCGCTGTCGCTCGCGCTGCAGGTGGCAGTCGTGCACATCGAGTTGCTGAACGATGCCTTCGACACGGCCCCACTTCGTGCGACCGAGTGGTTCACCTGCATCGGGTTGGCCAGTGCTGTCCTGTGGGCCGAGGAGTTGAGGAAGCTGGCCCGCCGGCTCGCGCTGATGGGCAACGGGGATCACATCCATTCGCGACGCCCAGCAACAGGTGAAGGAGTCGCAGCTCAGCGCACCGCGATCGCGGGCCCGACCAGCGACATCGGGCAGACTTGACCACGTGAAGATCTCCCGTTTCACCGCCTGGTCCCTCCATCTGCCCTACGTCGAAGGCAGCTATCGCATGGCCGGCAATCGGGTCACCACCGGCATGGATGCCGTCGTGGTCCGGTTGGTCGCCGATGACGGATCAGAGGGCATCGGCGAATCGGGCACGGTCGGGGTCACGTTCGACGCCCAGCATCTGGCTGGACAGGTCGCCGGCGTCACGGCGCTCGCCCCGATCGTGCTCGGGCTCGACCCGCGCCGGCCACAAGCGGTGCACCGCCGGATGACGGCCGCGCTCACCGGCCACCCGTATTGCAAGTCACCGATCGACATCGCTGTCTGGGACCTTGCGGCCCGTGCCGACGACGTGCCGTTGTGGAGCCGCCTCGGCGGCGACGGCCCCGACGCCACGCCGCTGTACCGTCCGGTGCAGGGGGCCTCCCCCGACGACGTTCGGGCCAAGGCCACCGAGCGTCTCGCCCAGGGCTATCGCCGTCTCCAGGTGAAGGTCGGCGATGACCCACATGTCGACGCACAGCGCGTGCTCGCGGTTCGCGACGCCGTCGGCGCCGACGTCGTCATCTTCGCCGACGCCAATTGCGGGTTTTCACTGTCGCAGGCGCGCCGGTTCGTCCGCGAGCTCGGCCGCGACGGGGCCGGCATCTTCCTCGAGCAACCCTGTGCCTCCCTCACCGAGTGCGCGCACCTGCGCAGCTCGTGGGACGGCCCGATGGTCATGGACGAGACGATCGTGTCCCTTGCGGCGCTGCTCGAGGCACACCGGCTCGGTGTCGCCGACGGCATCACCGTGAAGCTCACCCGCGTCGGCGGCATCACACCGGCTGCGCTCATCCGCGACGTCGCGGTCGAGCTCCGCATCGGTGTGACGGTGGAGGACGCATCGGGGTGCAACCTCGCAGACATGACCTTCGCCCACATGAACGCCGCCACTCCGGCGAGCAGTCGGGTGCACAGCGTCGACTTCGACAGTTGGGTCACCATCACCCACGTCACCGGTCCATCGGCGAGGAACGGCTCGTTCCTCCAACCGGACGCAGACCTGCCCGGTCTCGGCGTCGCACTCGACGTCGACCTCCTCGGCACGCCCTTCGTCGACCTCACCGCCTGAGCGGAGCGACATCGGGACGTTGTGCTCTCGCAGCGGTGTCACGTGAGATCCACGATGGTGGTGATTCGGTGTGGCCGATGATTCTCAGGGTTCGACTCACCAGAGAGGACGTCGTGAAGACAGGGCATGACATGCACAGAGCCCACACGTCGGCGACATCGACGCCGGTGTCATCACACGAGTCGCACGGAACTGGCCAAGGCGCCCGTCGCACGGTGCGGCCGATGTCGGGGTCGACGGGCAAGCCTCGGCTTCCTCCTCGCTGGTTCGTGCGGCTGTTCTGGTTCACTCATCGCCGCGTCTACCGGATCACGGGTGGCCGCCTGGGTCTGTGGCGACCGAAGCCCAACGGTTGGGGTGCAGCGCGACTCAACACCGTCGGACGGCGAACCGGCGTCGAGCGCAGTGTCATCATCGGCTACGTCGAGGATGGGCCGAACATCGTCACCATGGCGATGAACGGCTGGGGCGAGGGCGAGCCGGCATGGTGGCTCAACCTGCAGGCCCACCCCGACGCTCGGGTCGACCTTCCTGGTGGGGAGCGTCTCGTCACCGGTAGAGCCGCTCAGGGCGAGGAGCGGGAACGGCTGTGGTCGCGGTGGCGCGAGATCGACAAGAACCTCGACGCGTTCGCGGCACGACGCTCGACGGAGACCGCCGTCGTCGTACTTGCTCCGCGGCCGTGACGGGGCCACGCTGGATCTACTGGTTGCGGCTCTGCTGCGGATGCACCCGCCCCATTCGCTGCGCCATCTGCCGTCGGCTCCGGCTCGCGCCGACGACGATGGCCGAGGTCGGCGTCGGTCGACATCGATGCCCTCGTCGAGGACCTGTGGGGCGACGAGGCCTCGGAGCGCACCGGACGCGAAACGTCCTGCATCCGTGCACGCCGGAACGCCCGCGAGGGCTGCTCTGAGTGGATTGCGCCGGCCGGCACGCCGTCGACGCACGCAGGATCGGCGGCCGCATCGCTCAGACGGCGGAGATGCTCTGAGGTGAACACCAGTGTCCGGTCGGCACGGGCAATCGGCCGGCGCCAACTTGTGGAGCAGTTCGAGCTTGGCTCCCGCCTCGTCGAGCACACGCCTGCGTTCCTGCATCGCGACCAGGAAGCGGCGGGCGAGTCGGCGCAGTGCTCGCCTTCCTTCGCGAGCGAGGCTCGAGATCGGCGCTCGATGAACGCACCGGCGGAGCTCGTCGGTACACCGCATCGGCCGACCAGATCGGCCGGCGCAGGTACGCATCGTGTCGGTGAGTTCGTCGTACTCGGCACGTTCGCTCGGCCGAGCTTCGAAGTTCCACGAGCACGACATCGAACGGAGCGATCACTCCGTCGCGGCGTGCTTCTGTCGTAGCCGATCCGGTAACAGCGTCTCACCGAAGTAGGGCGCGAGCCATGCGAGGTGACCCTCGTCCGGCTCTAGCGAACGTGGCGCTGAGGCCGAGGCGATGCGGGAACGACTCCGGGAACGCCCGGCGGTTGTCGAGGAGCGCGTATCGATGGCACTCGTCGGCGACCAGCAAGCCGCCCGGTCCGCCGCGGTGCTCAGATCGGCGTCACACGCCGAGTTGACGACCGCGATGACGACGTCGTGGTGGCCGAGGACTGTCGTCGTGACCGTCGCCGAGCAGCCCGATCGACGGGACGTGTCAGGATCGACATCGTTCGCCGCCACGCGCCATTGGTGCAGCAGCTCGCGCGTCGGCACGAGGACCTACGACCTGGCCGCCCCAGCGCCAGTTCCTGCTGGGCCGCGATCAACTCCCACCATCGTCTTGCCTGTGCCCGTGACCGCCTCGATCACACCGCTACCGGCCTGCTCGTCCGCCATGACGTCGAGAGCCTCGTCTGCCAGTCGTAGAGAGCACCGGCATCTGCCCGACACCCTCCGCGTATCGGTCGGAGCGAACCGGTGGCGGCCGACGTCGGCTCGCTCGGCTCGTTGGCCACCAGCCTGTGATCGTCTCTCAGTCATCGATCTGTAAGTGGTGCGGGCGACGCGGCAGCGCACGCTGCACATCGGCCGTGGTGATCGATATCCGCCCTGTCGCGCCGGAGCAGCGTCGCGTAGCTGCGGTCGCTGTGAGACCGGAGTCGCGCTGACGATCTCGGTGACGAGCTGCAGTTCGTCCACCATCTGCTTGTCGGCGATCAGGCCGGCTCGGCTTCGCCCTCGAGCTCGGCGTCCTCGCTGTAGTCGAGGCGGATCGTCGGCCGTCGTCGTCGTCGGGTTCGTAGGTCGGGATCGAGACGACGGAGATCCCACTCGTTGATCCACGCCCGGACGTATTGGCGCATCCGATTCGAGGGCAGCCGCTCGAGCCCCTCCACATCGGGCGGGTCCCAACCGTGCGCCGCAGCGTGCAGCTGCCTTGAGTGGCACGGTAGGTGCGGTCGAGCGCGTCGCGATCGGGTGGCTGCACGGCGGATCTGCTGGCGTTCGATGATCCGCATGCCGGCCTCGGCAGAGCCGGCGAGCAGCTCGTGCCTCGGCGGTGCCCTTGAGGCGCAGTCGATTCGGAACCAGCTCGACGTCGTTCTTGCCGACGAGCACCTGCGCCTCGAAGTCCTCGACCGTGGTCGAGCACGGCCGCCGAGCGGAGCATCCGGGGTCGTCGCGATCACCGCGAACCCAGCGGTTCACCTCGGCGTAGGACTTGGCTCGCTGGAGGAACGAGTATCGGCCGATCAGCTCGACTTCGTCGAGCAGGATGACCCAACCGGCGAAGCCTGCGGCGCGTGATCGAGGCGGGATAGGAATCGGAACCGCTGCACGGCGAGCTCACGTTCCTTCGACCGCGGCCGAGCTTGTAGGTGCCCGGCCGCTCCTGCCTCCTTCAGTCGTCGCCGCAGGTCGGCGATCGGCAGCGGATCGCCAGCCCAGAACCGCACGATCCGATCGGCGAACTCGGCGTCGCCGCGAGCGTACTCGTGCAGGAACAGGGTGGCGGCGAACCGGCTGTCGATCGGAGCACTCGTCGCTGTGCACCCAGCGATACAGATCGGCGTACTCGGCCGAGTCGCTGTCGCAGTCCACTGGCGATCTCATCGATCGCCGAGCCCGACTCGGCCCGGGCACCCGAGCCTCTTCGATCGCCGACGCGCAGCACCTTCACCGGATCGTGGAGCCCGGTCTCCTTGGAGATCACCACCTTCGACACGACGAAGCTCGGCCTCCAGCGCGTGAGCCGTCGAGGTGTTCGAGCACATGGCTCTTGCCCGATCCGAAGCCGCCGCCGATCAGCATGCCGCCGGCCGGTTCGGTTCGGTACGGCTCGGTGACCGACGGCCGAGCAGCTCGCCGAACCGATCGTCGATGGCCGTCTGCAACGAGCCGAGCGCAGCGACCGCATCGTGGTTCGGCACACCGGCGCGCAGCGCTTCCAGCGCCCGGTCGAGCGCTGCAACGCGTTCGAGGTTCATGCACGCCTCCAATCGGATCAGTGACGGCGAACGGGTTCTCGCGCGCTTCGGTCACGCACCTCGTCGTGGATGCGCAGCTTCAGCGCTTGGTACGCGCCGACGCCTCGGTTCTCGTCGGTCAGGAACTCCGGTGCCGCGACGACCACCACGCAGCATCTGCGACAGCTCGTCGGTGTTGTCGACCAGCTGACGCAGCATCTCGTAGCGCGTCGAGCAGCGCGGCCTTGGTGTAGTAGAAGCCCGTTGCGTTCCTCGGGCAGCGGTCGTCGGGCGAAGCCGAGGCGGCGCATGTCGAGCTCGAACACGCAATCCCAGCGTGATCCGTTCGATCGCCGATCCAGTGGGCGAGCGAGAAGAGCAGCTGCGGGCGTTGTGTCGGCCGATCCGACGAAAGATCATCGCGGACCGCAGCATCGAGATCTGCCGAAGCATCGCCGTGGAGCCAAGCCGAGCACGGCGTCGCGTTCGGCTTCGCTCACCTGCCCCGTGGCGCAGCTCGGCCTGGCACAGACGCAGCATCGCGACCCGGAACTCCTGGATCATCGCGTAGTCGCGCATGATCATCGCTGTCTGCAGCTGGCGATTCACATCCCGCGAGAGCTTCGACAGGGTCCACTCGATGGACGATGCCGCCAGCGCGTCTACGTCGAGCGGCTCGCTCGTCGGACAGCTCGACAGGCGGCGGGTACTCCGGCATCGACCATTGCTCGACGCACCGACACCGCGGGCCAGCGCGACCAGTCGATCTGGCGGGCGATCGTCGAAGAACAGCTGATCCATCAGGTGAACGCGTGTGGCGACAGCATCGACACCGAGCGACACGTATCCACGATCGACGCGGCGGCTGCATGCGAGCGACGAGCTGAACGCCTCTGCGGTATCGTCGGTCGGCGGGACCACGAACTTCACCGCTGCTCCGCCTGACGGCACGAACTCAGAGAGGTACTCGTCCTTCGAGGAACTCTGTGTACTCGCTGACGGCGATCATCGTGGCGGTCCCTCGAAGCTGATGCCGGCATACACCTTCGCCTGCCCCGATCGGGTGACGGTCGACAGTACGCCGGAACCCCGGTCGAGCGCGCTCGCGGGCAGCGCCAGCTGCGTCCGTCATCGCACGTCGGTCACACCGCTCTGATCGAGCAGGTAGAGTCACGGGCGAACTCCTGCTTCGAGTACTCACTGGCCGCGCCCGGCATCAGCGTGAGCACGGCATAGACGTCGAGCAGCTTGTCGTGCTCCCAGGCCGCAAGCCCTTGCCTGCGAGCAGATCGTAAGCCGCTGCCAGCGATCGATGAACGCTTCCGCTTTGAACCTCGGGGCCGGTTCTGCAACGCCTTCAACTGACGTACGAGCACCACGCCGAACTCTGCGCTCGCGAACCTTTCGATCACCACCGTGTGTCACTCGGTGGAGCCGAAGACCGCTGTGAGAGATCGCGGTAGATCTACTGTTGCGGCTCGAACGCTGTGAGACGATCGCGGTAGCGAGCGAGATGGCCGCCTCGGCCGCTCGCGTGTCACACTCGGGCATGCCACGAACTCGGTCGGCCTTGTTCGATCGCTGGTCGGTCGTGTACGACCGTCCGGGCGTTCAAGGTGCCACCTATCGACCCGTTCACAACGCCGTGATCGCACGGCTGACCGATGTGCAACCCAGCGTGGTGGTGGATCTCGGCTGCGGCACGGGCCAGCTCACCCAACGTCTGGCAGAACGATTCCCCGACGCCCGGGTCATCGGCATCGACTACTCGGCAGGAATGCTCGGCGAGGCCGCCGGTCGGGTCGGCGTGACGGCCAGCCTGATGCAGGCCGACGCACACAGGCTCCCGATCCGCGCGTGTTCGGTCGATGTCGTGGTCTGCACCGAGTCGTTCCACTGGTACCGAGATCAAGCCCACGTCATGGCGGGGCTGGCCGCTGTCGTCCGGCCGGGAGGGCAACTGTTGATCGCATCCATCGCTTCGATCACGGGCGCCGGGGACAACGTCGTGCGACAGATGTCCTCTGCAGCCGGTCAGCCGATCCGCGCGTTGCCTCCCCGACGACTGCGTCAGCTCCTCGCCGACAGCGGGTTCCGGGTCACCTACCAACGACGGATCCCGCGACTTGGTCTGATTCCGTGGCCGGTGCTGACACAGGCGATGCTCGGCTGATCGCCGAGTTGGAATGGCGCACATGGTCACCCGGATCCTGCCAACTCCTGAGCCCGGCGTGGACGCGGCCTCGGCGTTCGTCCAGCAGCACCTCGCTCATCTGGTCTGCGACGATGTGCGGGGTTCGGGCGCCTTTCGCGGCGGTCAGATCGCTGCCGACGCTGCCCTCGCTTCGTACGACGTCGCCGGCTACGCAGCGCGACGCAACGAGGTGGCTCCACAGCATCGCCGGGGTGCTTCCCGGTTGTCGCCCTACATCCGGTACGGGCTGCTCCATCTCGAACGCGTGTGGGACCACGTCGCCGGTGGGCCGCCTCGGGATGTGGAGAAGTTCCGTGATGAGCTGATGTGGCAGGAGTACGCACGTCATTGGTATGCACGCCTGGGCTCTCGAACGGGCCGCGCCGTTCGCCACGACATCGTCGATCACCCGCTCGCCGGCGGGCGGTCCGACGAACCATGGGACCCGGACATGCTGTGCATCAAGACGACCCTCGACGAGCTGCACGCGGACGGCTGGCTGGTCAACCAGACACGGATGTGGCTCGCCAGCCACTGGTCGGTTCGCCATGGCGCGGCGTGGCGCGACGGCGAGGACCAGATGTTCGCTCACCTGCTCGACGGATCACGCGCCGCGAACCGACTCGGATGGCAGTGGACCACCGGCGTCGGTGCTTCGAAGCCATACGGGTTCAGCCGATGGCAGGTCGAACGGCGGGCCCCCGGGCTGTGCCATGAGTGCGATCATCGCCATCGCTGCCCGATCCAGCTCTGGCCGGGCGAACCGGTCTACGCAACCGGTTCCCAACCTGCGTCGACGCGTGCCGATCCAGATGTCGACGCGACGGCCGGACCGCGAACAGCGGTCTCCACCGGCACGGTCGATGTCGTGTGGTTGACGGCCGAGTCGTTGGGACAAGACGATCCCGCGTTGGTCGCCAATCACGGCATCCCGGCCGTGTTCGTGTTCGACGAGTCGCTTCTGGCAACGCTGCGCCTGTCGTCGAAACGACTGGTGTTCCTCACCGAGACGCTGGCCGAGCTGGCGACGACACACCATCTCGCCATCGTCCTCGGCGACCCGGTCGATCACCTCGCCGGCCGCCGTGTCGCCGTCACCTACGCGCCCGTGCCGGGCTTTCGCACGCGCAGCGCTCAGATCGACGTCCGCCAGACGCACCCATGGCCCTGGCTGGTCGAGCCGCACGCAGGCTCCATCGCCTCGTTCAGCGATTGGAGACGGGGTACCGGCGACCGACGATCCCACACCGGCAAGCAGCCTCGTTCGGTCCGTTCGCCCAAGCGAGTAGAGGACCGGAAGACACCTGGATGAACGAAGGGAGCGAGGGCTGGTCTGACTCGTTCGGTTCAGGCGATCGGGTTGGACCGAACCGTCGGTCAGGCGAGCGCATCGACGGCAACCGTGCGGTTGCGTCCTCCGGTCTTCGCTTCCAGCAAGGCACCGTCGGCGAGCGAGATCAGCTCAGCGAGGTCGTCGCTTTGGCTGGTATCGGTCGCGCCCGCTGACACGGTGAATACGGGCGTGCGTCCGTCGGAAAACGACGCAGCAAGCTCGAGCCGGAGGCGATCGATCACGTCGGCGGCATCGTTCGCTCTCGCATGTGGCATCACGATCAGGAACTCCTCGCCGCCGTAGCGGCAGACGAGATCCCTGTCGCGGACAACGGCGCGCAACACCCGCGAGAACACGCGCAGCGCACGGTCGCCGGCGTCGTGGCCGTGGGTGTCGTTGAGCACCTTGAAGTGGTCGAGATCGGCGATCACGATGGCGAACGGTGTCGCGTCATTCGTGAGAGCGCGCACCGCGTGCTCGAGGCTGCGACGATTGAGCAGGCCCGTGAGTGGATCGGTGCTCGCCTGCAACTCGCTCTGCGCCATTGCGGTGAGGAGCCCGAGCCGCGAACCGAACTGCTGCGCCACCCCCGACACCGACGTGGCATCACCGTTCGTGAACGGCTGTGGTTCGCGACGGGTGAGGTGGATCACACCGGTGGTCGAACCCATCACGCTGAGCGGCACGCACAGGGCGGTCGCGCACTCACTGCGTCGCGCTTTGAGGTGCGGGCACGCGTCGAGTGCATCGCTGTTGTCGAACCGCAACGCATGTCCGGTCCGCACCGCCGGGCACCTCTGGGGTGTGTCGACCGAACACGAGTCGAGGACGCCGATCCCGTCCGACTTCGCCACCACCAGGAGGTGAGCACGACTCGAATCAGCAAGCAGGATCTCGCTCCGGGCGTCCGGCACAGCGAGCAGCAGGGCACCGATCGCCACGTCGAGCGCGCCGCCCCGGTCCTCGGCCATCTCGAGCGCTCGGATGACCTGCGACTCGAACAGCCGCCGTTCGCTCTCGTCGAAGAGCAGCCGTTCACGTTCTGCCGCATGGCGCCGCTGGGCGACCAGGAAGTGCCGCAACGGCAACGCGGTGAACAGCAGCAAGGTCACCGCGGACAGAGCCGCGTACACGCCGACGGCCGCCCAGCCAGTCCAGATGCTGACCACGACCCAGCCACAGGACAGCGTCAGGAGGACCGCCCACATGACGTCGAGGAAGATCATCGGCCACGTTGCGCTCATCGGGTCGAAGCGCGACGACCGCCGCGACTCTGTCAGTCGCGCGCCGTGTCGCTTCAGGCGGGTTTCCACGCCATCGTCATCGGCTCGATGACCCCTCTACTTGAGGGTACTCGAGGGCACTCGAGGGTGGTGTGGTTCGGCCAGCGGACGCTGCGGGCCGGTGGACGACGGGCGCCGGGGAGTGGAATGATCCCGGGCATGCGGATGGCGTTGTTCAGTGCAAAGCCCTACGACATGGCGGCCTTCGAAGCCGCCAACGCCGACCGCCGTTTCGTGATCGACCTGTTCGAGGATCGGCTGCGGCCGGCCACGGCCCCGCTGGCCAACGGCGCCGATGCGGTGTGCATCTTCGTCAATGACATCGCCGACGCTCAGACGCTGACGATCCTCGCAGACAACGGTGTCCGCCACATCGCCCTGCGCTGTGCCGGTTTCAACAACGTCGATCTCGAAGCGGCGCGTCGGCTGGGTCTGACCGTCGTTCGAGTTCCGGCGTACTCGCCCAACGCTGTTGCCGAGCACACGATCGCTTTGATCCTCGCCCTCAACCGGCGCATCTACAAGGCGTACAACCGGGTCCGCGACGGCAACTTCTCACTCGACGGTCTGGTCGGTTTCGACCTCGCCGGCAAGACCGCCGGCATCGTCGGCACCGGTCGCATCGGTGCGCTGGTGGCGCGGTTGCTGTGGCACTTTCGTTGCCGGGTGCTCTGCTACGACCCGTTCGAGAACCCGAGCCTGGTCGAACTCGGCATCGAGTACGCGAGCCTCGACGACGTGTGGGCACACAGCGACGTGATCAGTCTCAACTGCCCGCTCATCCCAGAGACCCATCACCTCGTGTCGACGGACGCCATCGGACGGATGAAGCCAGGGGTGATGCTGGTCAACACCGGTCGCGGCGCGCTGATCGACACGATGGCGGTGATCGACGGGTTGAAGAGCGGCCAGATCGGATCGCTCGCGCTCGACGTGTACGAAGAAGAGGGCGACCTGTTCTTCGAGGACCGATCCGGCGAGGTGATCGCCGACGACGTGTTCTCTCGTCTGCTGACCTTTCCCAACGTGTTGATCACCGCCCATCAGGCATTCCTCACCAGTGAGGCGCTCGGGGCGATCGCTGACACCACGCTCGGCAACCTCGGCGATCTCGCCGCCGGACGGCCCTGCCCCAACGCAATCCCCTACTGAATCGGCCGCTCGCTCTCGATGACGCCGTTCTTCGGAGTTCGCCTTGCTCATCCCGGTCTCTACACCCGGACGATGACGGCTTTCACTTGCCGGGTCCGCAGGAGCGCTTTGATGTCGGCCTCGTCGCTGGTGAGGACACGTGCCTGCGGCTGCACGAGCAGCGCAACGTGGGCGTCCGCGAGGTCGCTCGTGCCGTTGGCTCGGAGCAGTTCGCCGACCTTCTTCGCTGCGACGTCGTCCAAGACGGCGATGTCAACCCCGGTGAGGACGCGTGCGAGGTTGGCCTGGCGCCGCGGGTCGCGCGATGCCTGCGCGACGACAGTGGCGCTGGTGACGACCGGCACGTCATCTCGTTGGAGCACTCGAAGCATTGCCCCGACTGCGCGGTCGCGCTTGTCGATGGCGATCAGCGCGCCAGCGTCGAGAACGACGCTCACGCCGCGCCGCGCCGCCGTGTTGCGCTCAGCGCGGCAGCTGCTGTGTTGAGCTCGTCATCGGTGAACGGCCCGTCTTCGGCTTCCCACAGATCCAAGGCAACCCTGAGCAGACCGTTTTGCAGCCGCTGCGCTGCGGCAACGGTGAGCCACGCGGAGACGCTCGTGCCCTCGCGGACGGCAGCTTCGCGAACCGCAGCACCGATCTCTGGTGCCATCGTGACGGAGAGCCGATCAACCTGTGACATGCATACCATCGTAACACACTCTATGGTATGCGAAGTGGGTTGATCGTGGTTCGGAGGGGTTCAGGGAGAGACGCAATTGGCCCAGTCGCCACCCGCGGTGGCGATTGGGTGGCGGTGCGGGCGTTGACGCCGATCGCGTTGGCAAGGATCGCGGTGGGGTCGCTCGATTCTCGCGACCGCCGCTCACCGAGGACGAGCTCCTCGACGAGCTCGACAAGGGGGCCTCCGGCTGGGTGACGACCCGATGTCGCTGGTGTCCGACGCGATGTCCGACCACATCGATCAGGTCGGCGACGAGCTCCAGCCGTGGACCGCGATGCAGCAGGCGTTCGCCTGAGCGATCGCCACGACGTGCTGGCCCTGGCCGATAGGGGGTTTCCCCGATGTGGGGACACGGGAACAAGCGCATGGTGGGCTCATCACCGAGCGCCCGACGAGGGCGCCAACCCAAGGAGGATCCATCATGAAGGTTCGTCAGATCACCGCCCGTCTCGCCCTCGCCGCCGTACTGCCGGCCGTTGGCCTCATCGCCGTCGCCAGCCCGGCGGAAGCATCCCGGCCTCGGTCAGGCAACACGCCCGCCAGTTGCGACGTCGAGGACTCCGGTACCGGCAAGACCAGCCAGGTTCCGGAAGGGACTCGCGTCGGCCTCATGACCTGTGGCGCCGACGGCCAATGGCACTTCGGCTGGCTGGTCAACGCCCGGGTCGACACCACCCCCACGCCCCCGGTCCGCAAGCCTGGGAGGGTAGCCGCAGCGCCGAAGGCCACGACGGCCATGGGAATCCTGAGAGGCTGATACGACCCAGCATCACGCCAGGCGAGTGTCCGGTCCGGGTGGGATGTGCCCGGTCGGCGCATCCGGGATCAACGACGATCTGCTTCGCCTGTCGGTCGGTTTGGAACACCCCGACGACCTCGCCGAAACCGCGGCGAGGTCGGCAGCTGTTCGCTCACGCCAGTTCGAAGAACCGGATGCAGACCCGCTCGCCTTCAGCGCGGGCCATGCCCACGACCACCGTGTGCGTGAGCCATCGGTGGGCGGCGGCGTCGGTCCGGAACATCGCTGATGTGCGGTAGTAGTACTCGTCCTCGGGCACGTGCTCGCCCACCGTCAAGCGTTCCATCTGCTCGTGCGAGACGGCACGGTGGAAGCCGCGGTTGACGATGTCTATCGCGGCGCCGTCATCGGCACGAATCAGGTAACGGGCCTCGAGCTCGGTCACCAGGTCGCTGCGCTCGGTTGCCCAGTCCCCGCCACCGGCGATGATCGTGCCGTTCAGTCGCGGACCACAGACGGTGCCCCCCGTGATGGGGATGAAGATCAACGGATCGGAGCCACGCCCACCGACGTGCACCATCGGGTCGACGTCGACCACCGCCTCGAAGACGAAAGTAAGACGTGGGTCGGGCAGGGCTGTGTCGGACATCGTTTCGCCTGGGGTTCTGATTCGCGGGTTCGGTGAGGGATTCGAAGACGGCGGAGTGCAAGTGTCGCGGCGCTTGCGCCGAGACGTGGAACCGACTGTGGTCGTCGACCCCGAACACGATATTCGCCTCCGACCCGTCGACGAACCGCAGCCCGTGCGGTGAGCCACCCTCGCAGACGTCCATTCGCCACACAGCCTCAGTCAAGTACCAGTCGGGACCTGTCCCATCCTGCCCACGTGACCGATCCGGGGCCCACCTCCGAAGAACGCCACGAGCCTCAGGGGGTGGGGTCGTCGGGCGGCGGGGGTGCGTATCGGCTGAGCGTGCCGGTGGCGATGGCTTCGATCACCGACTCGGCAGCGGCGTTGGCGACATCGGCGGCCGGGAACAGCTTGAACGCGAGGACCTCCGCGCCGATCTGGACGTGGAGCTTGCCTTCGGTCCAGACGGCCCCGTCACCGAGTCCGTCGACGACGCGCGCGTCGGGCGCTGATGCGACATCGGTGAACCCTGACGCCGGTCCTGCAGCGATCGACACGAGCGTCTCGCCTGCTTCGTCCTTGACGAAGCAGGTGGTCACCTCGCGGAACACGCCCTCCTCACCGGAGACCGCAGTGACGCCGGTGGCGCCGGTGACCTCGTCGAGCGACACCATCAAACAGACACGCGGAACCTCGGCTGGCGGGAACTCGTCCGGGGTCGGCGGGCCGATGCCCTGATCGTCGTCATCGGTCGCGACCGTCGGCAACGCAACGAGCGTCGAGCCCGCGGCCGTGATCGATGGCGCAGGGCTCGTGACACCCTCCTCGCCGCTCGAGCTACATCCGGTAGCGACGAGCACGATCAGCACAGCCCATCCACGCGCGTGATTCGTCATCGTCGCGATCGTACTTCCAAGCATCCGGCCGGCGGATCGGGTCAGGCGTTCAGCTCGATGAGGTGCGTCGCGGCTGCCACCACGGCGGACTCGTGCGTGGCCACCAGCACTCCCGATCCGCTGGCCGCGACGGCGCCGAGGACGTTGAGGATCGCCTCGACGTGATGGGGGTCCTGGTGACACGTCGGCTCGTCCGCGAGGAGCAAGATGGGTGATGCCACGGCCGCGCGTGCGACGGCGACGCGCTGTTGCTGCCCCAGCGACGTCTCGTCGGGGAACCGGTCGCGGATGTCGTCCAGATCGAGCTGCTCGAGCAGGTCGGCGGCGCGTCGGCGATGGGTCCGGGCAAGCGCGATCTCCACGTTCTCCTGAACCGTGAGCTCGGGGATCAGCGCGAGCACCTGCGGCACGAAGGCCACCCCGTCCCACGGGCTCGGCCGTGCCCCGAGCTCTGCGCACCACGACAGCGTGCCCTCGTCGGGCTCGGTCCAGCCTGCAAGCAACGACAGCAACGTCGACTTGCCACTGCCCGACCGACCTCGCACGACCACGAGCTCGCGCGCCGAGATCGTGAAGCTCACGGGTCGGAGCCCCGACTCCGCCGACCACCACTTCGCGACCGCGTCGGCGGTGACGACCGTGGTCATGCGCGCCTGCCGTGATCCAGGCGGACCACGACATCGGCCGCGGCGATCACGTCGGGGTCGTGCGTGGCCACGAGCACGCTCTGTCCATCGTCGGCGGCGGCCCTGAGCGCGGCCACCACGTCGGCCGCGCTGACACGATCGAGCGATGCCGTGGGCTCGTCGCAGACGAGCAAGGCCGGGCGGCGCACCAGCGCGCACGCCAATGCGACCCGTTGCTGTTCACCCCCACTCAACTCGCGCACGCCGCGGTGCAGCGCGGCATCGAGCCCGAACGACCCCAGCAACTCGGTCACGTCAGGTCCGCTCTCACGCCGCCGGCCGAGCCGACTCGACCAGGTCACGTTCGCCGCCGCGTCGAACCGGTCGAACAGGTTGTCGCTCGGCTGAGGCAGCACGATTCCGAGCAGATCACGACGCAGCTCACGTCGTCGGCGACGGCCGAGCTGCGCGACGTCGATGCCGGCCAACTCGACACGGCCCGCATCGGGCCGGTCGAGGCATGCGACGAGCCCGAGCAGTGTCGACTTGCCCGACCCGGACGGCCCGGCGACCACCGTGAACGTCCCCCGGCCGACGTCGAGATCGACGCCGTCCACTGCCGGAACCACCCCGCTCGGCGAAGCGAAAGAACGGGTGACATCGACGCACCGCACGACTGGACTAGACGGTGCCACGCATCACCTCCAGCGGACGCGCTCGTGTGGTGGACACCACGGTCAACAGCGCGAGCACAGCGAGCGCCACGAGGGTGGCAATTGCGACCCCAGAGATCGCACTGGCATCGATCACCACGATCGCCGGTGGGCGCAGGTGGCGCATCGTGTCGAGCCGCGGCACCGAGATAGTGGCAACGATCGCGCCCAACACGACACCGACCACGACCCCGGCCACCAGCGGGAGTCCGATCTCGACCGCGCTCGCCACCGACAACCGCCGGGCATCGAAGCCCATGCGACTCATCACCACGTGCGCCGCCTGGCGGCGCTGCCGGCGCGCATCGATCGCGAGGAACTGCATCATCAGCACCACCGACGCGATGAACACACCGAACGCGCCGAGCACCGAGTACGACCATCGAACAGCCCGGAAGCTCGTGGCGTCGAACACGTCGTCGACCTCGAGGCCCTCGTTGGTCACTCGCGCACCGCCATCGCGCAGCAATTGCACGGCATCGGGCGGTGGGTCGCGGATCCACACGTACGGGGCGATCCTGCCCAGCTCGGCGGCGTCGAGGGTCGCTCGATCGACGATGACCATCGTCGAGCCCCTGCTGTAGCCCGGGAAGTGCCGGAGCTCCGCGATCACGTCGACCGCCAGCGCCGCATCGGTGTTGCGGCTGGTGAGATCGAACGTCGCCGGCAGATCGCCCACCACGATGGCCGCTGCACGCTGACCTCGTACACGCAGGCGCTGCACCAGTGCTGCGAGGTCGTCGAGCTCGGGGTCGTCGAGCCAGTGCACACCGCGGAGGAACGTCGACGGGTCGATCGCCAGGATCGAGACGATCTGGTCGTCCGCCTTGCCCGACAAGCGACCGATCACGGTGGCGCGGTCGGCGAGCACCGCGGGGAGCGACACGCTCTCGCCGAGGCGTATCGACTGATCGGAACCGATGAACGTGGTCGCCTTGTCGATCAGCTGCCGCTGTGCGCTCACCAGGAGCGTCGACGACAGCACCAGGCAGCCGGCCGCAAACGCGCTGGCGAGGATCACCATCACCGTCGACAACGGCTCGGCGACGGCGCGTCTGACACCGAGCCGCCACGCGTCTGGCAACCGCCTACCCACGTGGCGCCCTCGGCCGATCATCCAGCGCAGCGGCCGCACAAGCACCACCACGGGAGCAGCGAGCGCCAACAGTGGGAACGACTGCGCCAAGAGGTCACCACCTCGAGCGGCATCGCCCACCAGCCGCACACCGCCCACCCGATCGAGCCGGGCGAACGCCACCACGGCGAGCACCGGGACGACCAGCTCGAAGGGAACCTTCCGCCACGCCCGACGCGACGGCCGTGTGTCGACCGTGCGATCCCCCGACACCGCTGTGACGGCCACCACCAGGCCGAGCGCGACGATGCCACCAACGATCGACGAGATCACCGCGGTGCGCATCGGGCCCGTCTCGAACTCGGGCGTGGGCCCCAGGGTGATGACACCCAGCACGGCGAGACCGAGCCCCAGCACCCCTCCCCCGATCGCCGGCACCACCAACGACGTTGTCAGCACCCGCGTCGACGACCACGGCCCGCCGCCACGAACGGCCACGAGCCGCAATTCGCGCCGGCGCTCCCGCGACACCATCACCCCAGACGCGGACAGCACGAACACCGAGACGGCCACCCCGGCGAACCGCACCGGTGCCATCGTCCGCCGTACGAGCTCCGCCGCCGTCTCGGCGCGATCAGCGAGCACCCCCATGGTCGACAACGGCGCGAACTGGCGTGCGAGCACGTCGGGGTCGACGCCCAGTTCGGCAGCGAATGCGACAGTCGCGGCATCACCACGACGCTGGAACGAACGTGCATCGTCTCGAGTCATGCCGCTCACCTGCGGCCTGACTTCCCAATCACCGAATGCCTGGCCGAACTGCTCGATCGATGCCGCACTGGCGAGCACCATCGGCGGCGGCGGGTCACCACGGCTGTTCGGCCGCAGTTGCTCGCGCCAGCCGCACCAGAACGACGGCTCGGGCCGCACGGCGATCCTCGGGTACGTCCCCACCACCGACATCGACACCGCCTCCACCTCCGCGTCCGGCAACGGCTCCATCGCGCCGTCGTCGTTGATCCTGAACGCGACCGGCTCCTGGATCTCCAACTGCGTACGTCCCACCACGAACTCGCCGGCGGCCACCAGATACTCGGGAACGAGCACCTCACCGTCCGACAGCGGGGCGAGGAGCGGATCGAACTGCGTCTCCTGTCCCTGACGGTGGACCAGCACCATCGCGCGCTCGAGCGCAGGTGAGTCCTCGAGCCGGTACGTCGCCGACATCGATTGCGTGACGACCGGCGCCTCCACACCGCGCAGTGACGCGAACGCATGGTCGAGGGCCGCCATCAGCACCGGATCAGCGCTGTACGGCAGATGGATCGCCACATCGCTCAGGCATGTGTCGGCCAGTTGCAGCTGCACCGACTCGGACGCCGCCGACGACACGTAGAGCGGCCCACCGGCCAGGCAGACACCGAGCAACGCACACGACGCCGCGACTGCTACTCGACCCCCGAGACCCTGGTTGCCCACCGCCCGCCGAACCTACCACGGGCCCCGCTCGAATGGAGTGGTCGTCGGATGCTCGTCGGATGGACCGGATGGCCCATGTCGCGGCCATCGACCGCTCCCCTATCGTTGCCACATGCAACGGCGCCGGGCGAGGGTTCAGTCGTTGCGGAGCCGTGCCGGGATGATCACCGAGCGGTGGCGGGGTGACCCGGCGGGCGACGGGCTCCCTCCTGGCGAGCTCGAGCCGCTCGACACGCTCGAGAAGGCGGACCGCACCGCACTCGTGCAGCGAGCGGACCGGCTGGGCCCGGTGTTCAGGGGGCTGATCCGAGACGAACCGACGGTGTGCATCGTCGGCCTCGCTCGATGTCGTCGCTTCCTCAAGGATCACGCTGACTCGCTCGAGGTCGAGACCCTCGATCTGAAGGGTCTGTTTCCCGCGGGGTTCCTTCGCTCCATGCACGGCGAGGTGCACCTCGACTACCGGCGTTGGCTGGTTCGGGCAGTGCGAACGGCGGACGGCGACGTCTCGATCGCCGAGTTCGAGGGGCTCGCCAGCAACGAACTCCAGCGCCACGCGTCTGAGGGCCGCGGAGGACCGCCACTGCCCAGAGACGTTGACAGCGACGCTGTCGGACATCGCCACCGGGGTCCTCGTACGCGCCTTCTTCGGCGCGCCCGCAGGCACGGCGTTGCATGCCTCACTGGTCGACGGCTTTCGTGACCTCGGCCCGTACGGACTCGTCTGGCACCCCCAGCAACGACAGCACCTCGCGTTCGATCGGCTGTGCCGAGACCTGCGTGCAGAGCTGACGGCGCTGAGCGACGGCCGCACCGAGATGTCACCGACATGCCTGCTGGCAGCGATCGCTGCCAGCGGGGATCTCGACGACACGATGCTCGGCAACCTGATCTACATGGTGGAGATGGGTCGTTCAGACATCCAGAACTTCCTCCGCTGGCTGTCGCTGCACGTGGCATCCGAGCCGGCGGTACGCGACGCGATCGCCAGGAAGGACCAGTCGACCGGTGCCCGGCCACTCGACGAGGCGCTCGTGCTCGAGGTGTTGCGCTCTGACCAGAGCGAGCGGCTCGAGCGACGCCTGACCGACGACGTGGTGTTCGAAGGGTTCCGCATCCCAGCCGGTTCGCCTGTGCGGCTGTGCATGTGGGAGAGCCATCACGATCCGGTGGCATTCGCCGACCCGTTCTCGTTCGAACCCGGGCGCTTCGTTCAGGCCAACCCTTCGAACGACCAATTCGCTCCGTTCGGCCTCGACCACCACCAGTGCCCGTTCGGAACGTTGACGATGCAGATCGGCACCGCGTTCGTCCGGGCGCTGTGCGACTTCCGGCCGACACTGCTCGTCGATCGGCCGCCGCGTCGCGGCCCGTACCACTGGGAGCCCTCACGGCAGTTGTCGATCGAACTGGAGCCGCGATGACGAGCCCGAACGTCTACTCGCTCGTCGCGTTGCAGGCACAGCAGCGGCCCGACGACGTGGCGATCGTGGATCGCAATCCCGTCACCTACCGCGAGCTGATGAGGCGTGCCGATCGCATCGCACGCTCACTCACCGGTCGGGTTCTCTCGCCTGAGGAGCCAGTGGGGGTGCTCATGCGACGCGACGCCGACCTCGTCGCAACCTTGCTCGCAGTGTGGAAGGTCGGCGCGTGCTACGTGCCCCTCGACCTCGACGATCCGCCTTCACGGCAGGCGCACATGATCCGTGCGGCAGGCTGCGAGCTGGTCGTCGGTACGGGCGCGCTGCTCGGGGCGCTGTGCGAGGTCCGCCACGGTGATGACGACATCGGATGGCTCGATGTCGACAGGCTCACGGAGTGCGACAGGGACGGCGACACGCACGGCGACACGGACGGCGGCACGGACGTGGCCCCGGGCCGGGATCGCCTGGCATATGTGCTGTTCACCTCTGGCAGCACGGGCGCACCGAAAGGCGTCGAAGTGGAGCACCGATCGGTGGTGAACCTGCTCGAGGCGGCACGCGATCTGCTGGGCTTCCTGCCGACCGATCGCTACCTCGCCGTGTCGACGATCGGGTTCGACATCTCGGTGGCCGAGCTGTTCGTGCCCCTCATCACCGGGGGCAGCCTGCTGATGCGCGACCGGAAACTGCTGCTCGATCCAGTCGCACTTGCGGCCGATGTCCGCGACCACGGCGTCACGGTGATGCAGACCGGTCCGACCGTGTGGTCCACGGTCTTGTCGAGAGTGCCCGATTTTCCTCGTCTACGTGTCGCGATCTCGACTGGTGAGGCGTTAGCTCCGGCGGTTGCGGACCGGTTGGTGGGCTTCGCCGACCACGCATGGAACCTCTACGGCCCAACCGAGGCGACGGTCTGGGCCACAGGACACCGGCTGGCCCACACGCCAGCATCACCCGCAGGTACGGACGGGACGTCGACGGTCTCAGCCCCGATCGGCGTCGAGATCGACAAGGTGCGCGTGTGCGTGGTCGACCTCAGCGGCAACGAGGTGCCCGATGGGGAGGAGGGTGAGCTCTGGCTCGGGGGCATCGCGCTTGCTCGCGGCTACCGCGACAACGAGGCGCTCACCAACGACCGCTTCGTGTCACGAGGCGGGCTGCGCTGGTATCGAACGGGCGACGCAGTGAGGCGCGACACCTCGGGCGTCCTGCACTACTTCGGACGCAACGACGACCAGATCAAGGTGCGTGGCGTGCGCATCGAGCCGATGGAGGTGGAGTCGGCGATCGTGGCACTGCCGGGGGTGGACGCGGCAGCGGCGACGTGGTTCGAGAGCTCGACCGGCGGACGATCGATCGTGGCCGCCGTGGTGGCCGGCCCGGGTGCCCAGCTCTCGCCCGGGCAGCTCCACGATGCACTAGCCGACACGCTGCCGGGCCCGATGATCCCTTCGCGCTTCGTGTTCTGCGACGCGCTGCCGCGCTCGTCGAGCGGCAAGATCGACCGAGTCGCGATCCGCGCCCTCGGCCGCGAGCACGGCGGCGGGATGCACACGGTCACGCCGTCGCTCACACACACCGAGCGTGGGTTGATCGACATCTGGCAGCGAACGCTCGGGATCCAGGCGGTCGGACCGGACGACCACTTCTTCACCGTCGGCGGCGACTCTCTCGCCGCGGTGACGATGATGCTCGACGTGGAGGAGGCCTTCGCGATCTCCCTGCCGATCCGCGTGGTGTTCGAAGCCCCGACGCTCCGCGGTCTCGCTGCTCGCATCGACGCCGCAACGGAACAGCCCGACGAGTGGGCGAGCGCTGAGTACATCTTTCCCCTGGCAGAGGGCACCGGCACCCCGTTCTTCTTCTGCGGCGTCGACCTCAAGCTGGCTCGACGAGGCATGTGGGTCGCCGACTGCCCGTTGTACGCGGTGTCACAGTGGGCCCAGGGCAAAGGGTTCATCCAGGCGAAGTCCGTGGAGCAACTCGCCCGCCAGCAACTCGATGCGATCACGGCGATCCAACCGCACGGTCCCTACCGGCTCGGTGGGTTCTCCTTCGGCGGGCTCGTCGCGTACGAGCTCGCCCAACAGCTGCGCGATCGGGGTGACGAGGTGGAGCTGCTGTTCCTGCTCGATGCGACCGAGCCCTACCTCACCGCCACGGGTCCACTCGCGACCGATGCTCGTCCACCGCTGCTCACCCGCACCTCGACATACGTGTCGAACCTCCGACGCAGCGGAGCCGTGCGGCGCACGGCACGAGAGATCCTGAAGCGGGTGCTGGTGAACGTGATCAACCTCGGTGGCCGCGTCCCGACCTGGCAATGGCTCAACTACCAGTTGATCCATCTGCACGGCCGGCACCCGGGACACATCTCGACGCGGCTCGTGCCGAAGGATCGATGGCCGGCGTACTGGTACACGTCGCTACGCCTGGCCAAGTCGTACGTGGCCCGACCGTACGACGGGCGGGTCGGCGCAGTGTTCCTGGAGGAAGGCGACCGCAGTGCCAGTTGGCGATCGCTGCTCGGTTCCGACGCCGCGACGTTCGTCCTCGACACGAAGGACCACAGCGGGCTGTTCGACGAGCCGACGGCCACCCGTTGGCTCGCATACCTCCACCAGGCGCTGTCGGGCCCGGCCAGCGGGAAATGATCGAGCGACGGATCACGCATCTGGACTTTGCGGGGACAGCGGCGTATCGTCGAAGCCTCGCAGGGAGGTACCAATGGGCTTGGATCCTGGCAAGGGCGTCGACATCACGTCTCGCACGAGCGTGGTCGGGATGCTCAACGGCGAACCGTACGAAGGCGAGATCTTCGCCGAGTTCCACACGGCGCTCGGTGGTTCGTCGCGATGTACGTTCACCAAGCTTCCCGACGCGATCACTCCTGCCGCGATCAACACTCACACTTGAACGAGTCATCACACGGCTGCTGGTCTGAGGAGCCCGAGGCAGGTGCTGAATCTGTTCGATCTGACACATGGGAACTACCAGGTGCGCAGGATCCTGACGCTGCCCGACTTCCCCGGCACGGAGGTCCGCTTCGATGTCAGGGTGACGGCGGTCGAACCCGGCGACTGGACCACCGAGCTCGAGATCGACGGACGTTACGACGGGCCGACCGACTTCGTAGCTGCACATGGGTACCGGCTGGCGTGGGCACACGAGGGTGATCGGTTGCTCGAGCGGGGATCGGCGGTGCTCGAACGTGTGTCGGGCGAGTTCGTCGTCAGCGAATGGGCGTCGACCATCAACGCCGACCTGCGCATGTTGGCGAAGTTTCCAAGGCGCGGCGAAGTAGCGCGGGTCGACATCTCTCCGTTCCACGTCGAAGGCGATGAGATGAGCTACGAGTGGCAAGGCCGGGTCGAGGCGCAACATGCGTTCCCCAAGGCGATGACCGTTCGCTCCGCACGCCGAGCCTGACGACGACCACGCGACGGGTGTGATCATCGCCGCGATCATGGCGCTCGGTGTCGGCCTCGGGTCCGTCAACCAGTACCCCCTGCGAACAGCCGGCTCCCTTCGGTCGCCCCATACTTGGGCGTGCCCAGATCCTCGCCGACCGCCACTGCGTCCATACGACTGCAGATCGAGACGGCAGCGTCTTCGACCCCCGAGCAGGTCCTCGACGCACTCGGAACCCGGGCGTCGGGTCTCACGGCGGCCGAGGTGGCAGCACGAACCGAGGCTTTCGGACCGAACGCGGTGCGGTCCCATCATGCGAGCGCATGGTCGGTACTCGCTCGCCAACTGCACAGCCCTCTGCTTTGGCTCCTGCTCGCCGCAGCGGCGGTGTCCGCTCTGGTCGGCGAACGCCTCGACGCGGTCATCATCGGGACGATCGTCGCGGCGTCGGTCGGGCTCGGGTTCGTCAACGAGTTCCGGGCCGAACGCGCCGCCGAGGCGATGCATTCCGAGATCCACCACGAGGTCGCCGCCACCAGAAGCGGCCGACCCGAGAGCGTGGAGGTCACCCACCTCGTGCCCGGCGACATCGTCCACCTCGGCATCGGCGCGATCATCCCCGCCGATCTACGGCTCCTCACCGCAAGCAACCTCGAATGCGACGAGTCGATCCTCACCGGCGAATCCGTCCCGTCGGAGAAGGCCCCCGCTGCGGTCCAGGGTGGGGCACCGCTCGCCGAGCTGTCCTCGTGCCTGTTCGCAGGGACAGTCGTGCACCAGGGCACCGCCAACGCCGTCGTCGTCGCCACCGGGGCCTCGACACAGTTCGGGCGGATCGCGGTCGGGCTCGGCGAAACCCACCCGCAGACCGAGTTCCAGCTCGGCCTCACCCGCTTCTCGAGCCTGCTCGCAAAGGTTGGCGGCGGGCTCAGCATCACGATCTTCGCGATCAATCTCGTGCTCGGCCGCCCGATCATCGACGCCGTGCTCTTCTCGCTCGCCGTCGCCGTCGGCATCACACCCCAACTGCTCCCGGCCGTCGTGTCCACCAGCCTGGCCACCGGATCTCGCCGGCTCGCCGACAAGAAGGTGCTCGTCAAGCGGCTGGTGTGCATCGAGGACCTCGGCGACATCGACGTGTTGTTCACCGACAAGACCGGCACCCTCACCGACGGACGGATCAGCTTCGAACGAGCGATCACCGGCACCGGAGCCGACAGCGCCGACGTGCTCACTCTCGGACTCGTCTGCAACGAAGCCGTCGCGACCGGCGACACCGCTGTCGGCGGCAACCCCCTCGATGTCGCCATCTGGGAAGCACCCGGCGCGGCTTCGAGCCCCACCACCGAGTTCCACCGGCTCGCGATCGTCCCGTTCGATCACGAACGCCGTTGCATCTCGGTCCTCGCCGAACGCTCCGGCCGTCGGCTCCTGATCACCAAAGGAGCCCCAGAAACAGTCCTCGATCGCTGCGCCCACGTCCCCGACACGGCACGCCGTGTCCTCGACGGCGAGTTCGGTGCCGGCAAACGCGTCGTCGCCATCGCCACCCGTGACGCTCCCGAACTCGACGCGCTCAGCGTCAGCGACGAACACGACCTCGCCCTCGCCGGGTTCCTCGTGTTCCTCGACCAACCCAAACCATCCGCCGCCAGGTCGATCGCTCGACTGACCGAACTCGGGATCACCGTCAAGATCGTCACCGGCGACAACCCGCTCGTCTCCGAGACCGTCTGCCGCACCCTCGGCATCAACTCGGGCGGCACACTCGTCGGCGCCGACCTCGACACCCTCGACGACACTCAACTCCCCGCAGCGGTCGACCAGGCGACCATCTTCGCCCGGGTCAGCCCCGAACAGAAGGCACGCATCCTGCGCGCCCAACGCAGCGCAGGCTCAGCCGTGGCGTTCCTCGGCGACGGCGTCAACGACGCGCTCGCCCTCCACCACGCCGATGTCGGGATCTCGGTCGACTCCGCGACCGACGTCGCCAAGGACGCCGCCGACATCATCCTGCTCGAACGCGACCTCGACGTGCTCGCCGACGGCGTCGCCGAAGGACGCCGCATCTTCGCCAACACCATCAAGTACGTCCTCATGGGCACGTCGTCGAACTTCGGGAACATGTTCAGCGTCACCGCCGCCGCTGCGTTCTTGCCGTTCCTGCCGATGCTCCCGTTCCAGATCCTGCTCAACAACCTGCTCTACGACACCAGCCAGATGACCATCCCCACCGACCGCGTCGACGACGAACAACTCACCCGACCATCGCACTGGGACATCGGCTTCATCCGCCGATTCATGATCCGCTTCGGACCCATCAGCTCGATCTTCGACTTCGCCACCTTCGCCGCCATGCTCTGGATCTTCGACGCCACCGCCCCCGAGTTCCGCTCCGGCTGGTTCGTCGAGTCCCTCGCCACCCAAACCCTCATCGTGTTCGTCATCCGCACCAGACGAGTCCCGTTCCTGCGCAGTCGACCATCGCGACCACTGATCACCTCCGTGATCGCCGTCGTCACCATCGGGGCCCTGATCCCCCAGTCACCACTCAACGACAAGCTCGGCTTCGCGCCGCTCCCACCCGCCTTCTTCGCCATGCTCGTCGCCTTCGTCATTGCCTACCTGACATCGACCGAGGCGGCGAAGTACTTCTTCTACAAGACCGCCGCTCCCGTTACCGCCCGAACCCTGCAGCGCCCCCACACCCACCGCATCCACCGCATCGCCGCCCGATGGAGCCACCACCAACCCCTCCCACCCTCGCACCAGTGAACGGCCCGCAGGCCACCCACGGGATCCTCGGCAACCCAACGCGCATGTGCGTCGATCGCGGTCTCGACCCAGGTGCTCGTCCGAGTCAGCCGTCGCGACCCTGTCGTGATCGACGTCGCCCCGATGTCTGAATTCCGCCGGAACCGAAGGAGATCGATCCCCTACGGTCGTCGACATGCACACGGACTACCGACTCAAGCCGATCGATCCCGCCGTCGCCGACCAGCTGCGCGCCACCGGTGGCGAGCGCTACATCGCTGACACGAAACCCGGATATCCCTGCCGCCAGTGTCTTCGAGATGCCGACATCGGCGAACCACTCGTTCTCGTCTCGCACGATCCGTTCACCGCTCACAGCCCCTATCGCTCACGGAGCCCGATCTTCCTTCACGAGCAGCCCTGCAACGCTCCCACCGACCTCACGACGATGCCGGACCAGCTGACCCGACGCCAGCTCTCCGTACGAGCGTTCGACCGGAACGAGATGATGATCGATGCCGCTGTCATCGACGGCACCGACCTCGACGCCACACTGCGACAGTTCTTCGAAGAGCAGGCGACCAACGAAGTCCATGTCCACAACGCCACGAGGGGCTGCTGGGCAACTTCGGTGTCGCGTGGGTGAGCCGTCAACCGCCCCGGTGGACCTCGGACGATTGCTCGCGGAACAGCGCCGGGGGCAACAACGGGTTCGGGTGGTGAAGGGAACGATGCCAGAGGGCCGCCAGGAACACCGCTCACACCGCGAGCAGCCCGAGCACCGAGGAATCGCTCCAGCCGATCGACGAGGGGACGAGCAACGCCCCGCCCACCCCCTGCACCGCTCGCCCGACGATCAGCACACCGAGATCCGACGACACCGCACACACGAACGACCCGACCAGGAAGGTCGATGTCCCCCACGTCATCGTCCGCTTCCGACCGAACCGATCGGCGGAGCCACCGGCCACGACGAAACGTCGGATGGCACGAACTGCGCTCACGACGCGGGCAGTGGTTCAGCGAGCGAGGAACTCGAGGACGGCGGGAACGAACCGGTCGTGGAACTGGAAGATGCCACCGTGGCCGGAGTCGGGGTAGATGATCAGTTCAGAGTTCCTGATCCTCCGATGGAGATCCTCGGACAGCACGGAGGGCACCATCCTGTCGTTGTCACCATTGGCGATCAGCGTCGGCTGGGTGATCACCGACAAGTCGACCGGGGCCGATCGCTCCCACCGCTTGATCGCGGTCAGCTGCCTCCTGTCCGGCCGCCCACGTGACCTGGCCGCCTTGCTCCAGCCGGAACGTCGGGATCCTGGCGAGCCATTCCTCGATCGCGACGGTGAGCTCCATGCGGGCCAGGTTGGAGCCGGCGCAGCGATGGATGCCGGCGCCGAACGCGACGTGTCGATTGATCTGACGATCGATGACGACCCGATCGGCGTCGGGGAACGCATCCGGATCACGGTTTGCGGCCGGGAAGTTCAGGATGACGCGATCGCCGGCCATCATCGGACAACCATGGACCTCGGTGTCCTCGGCGACGATGCGTGCCATCGTGACCGGCGAGTAGGCACGGAGCATCTCCTCGATCGCAGTGGGCAGCAGCTCTGGTTGCTCCACCAGCCGCCGGGTGTCGTCTGGATGGGTGGCCAGGTGCCACAGCATCGAGCCGAGCGCGGACCACGTGGTGTCGAGCCCGGCGATCAGCGTGAGAGCGACGGTGCCGAGGATGAACTCGTCGGGGATCGCCTGCCCGTCGACGTCGGCGCGGAGCATCTCGCTGATCAGATCGGTGCCGTCGCCGGACCGGCGAGTCTCCATCTCGGCCAGGAAGTACGAGACGCTGTCGATCTGGGCCTGGGTGCGGCGCTCGGCGTCGTTCGCGAACTCGAGCACGCCGCGCACCCAGTCGATGAACGTATCGGACATCTCCTCGGGGATGCCGAGGATCTTGCCGATCACCCGCACCGGGATCTGCTTGGCATAGTCGGCTGCGGCGTCGACCCGACCAGCGTCGACGAACCCGTCGAGCAGTTCACGGCACAGCTCCCGCGTGTACGGCTCGTAACCGGCCACGCGCGCGTTGGAGAACCAAGGCAGCAGCACCCGGCGCGTCCACGTGTGCACCGGCGGATCGGCCTGGATCGGCGGAAGACCGGCAGGCAGCAGTGATGCCTCGGTGTCGTCGGGCGGCGGGATGACGCTCACGCTGCGCGAACTGAAGTGCACGGGATCGTGGGCCACCCGTGTGACGTCGTCGTAGGTCGTGGTCAACCACGATCCGCCGTACCGTTCGGTGTGGGCGACCGGACAGGTCTCCCGCAAGGCCTCCCAGACGCTGTACGGATCTCCGACGTAGTCGGCGTCGAACAGGTCGTAGTCGCGAGCCCAGTCCTTCTGGACACTCATGTGTGCATCTCCCCCATGTCAGATGTCGCCCCGATGAGAGGCCCCTACTCCTGTGTCACACCGGCTCGAGCCGAGCCGGAGTGGTCTTGTGCCATGGCGTGCCGGCCCACGGGTCGCGGTCCTCCATCGCCGTGAACTCGTTGGTGGCCACGCCGGTCGTCACCCGCTCACCCGACTGCTCGCGGTGGTCGAGCCCGAAGCCGTTGGGCAGCGAGATGTGGCCGGGCTGCAGGGCGTCATCGATCGCGACGGTGACGACGGCGCTCGCCCGCTTCGTCGTGAGCTTCGCGGTGCCGCCGTCGGAAAGGCCGATCCTGGCAGCGTCGGCGGTCGAGACGCGCAGCGCCCCCTCGCCATCCTTCTTGCGCCAGGCGGGGTCACGCAGGATGGTGTTCGCGGTGAAGGAACGACGCTCACCTGCCGACAAAAGCATCGGCCACAGCGGATCGTCTCCCGGTGGGGTGGCGTTGGCGAGGCCGGCGAGTTCGGCAAGCAACTCGGGGATCTCGACGTGGACGAGGCCGTCGTCGGTCTTGATCCGCTGCCATGTGGCCTCCCACGTGTCGTCGGTGAACACGACACCTGAGGGGTTGTCGACGATCGCGTCGAACAGCCGGTTGCCCGCATCGGGACCCGTCCCGAAGCCAGCGCGCTCGACCCCGTCGGGGTTGATCTGCGCGCACCGCATCACCATCGGCCACAGTGACGCGGCAGCGGCGGCACCGTGGGGCAGCGTCGGTCCGAGGGTGCGGTACAGCACGACTGCTCCGACGGCACCGAGCCGCGGGTCGTTGGCAGTCGCCTCGGCGAACGCTGCCGAGAACTCGTCGCGGCCGCGCTCGGCCGCCGCACGCAACGCGGCGATCACGTCGGGGTCGAGGATGCCCGCGGCCTCGACGATGCGCGCGTGGATCTCCGGTTCGGGTAACGGCCCGTCGGGCGGGGCGAGCACGGGGCGACGGAGGTGGAAGACGTTCTTCGGGTACTCGAAGTTGAAGAACGTCGACTCGAACTTCTCGAACTGGGTCGCTGCCGGCAACACGTAGTCGGACAGGCGTGCCGTTTCGGTCATGAACACGTCGATGCAGACGCTCACGTCGAGCGCTCGCATCGCCTCGCGCATCTTCTGGCTGTCGGCGATCGAGTTGACCGGGTTGCCCGACTCGACGATGAGCGCCCGGTACCGGCGCGGATGGTCGGCCAGGATCTCTTCGGGGAGGATGTTGCACGGGATCAGGCCGCCGATCACCCGGGCGCCGACGACCGGTGACACCGGAGCGGCGGTCGGATGCAGTTCGTTGCGGGTCATCCGGAGCATGTTCCCGATGCCGGTCATCGCGTATTGACCACCCGGGTTGGCGAGGTTCCCGGTGAGCAGCCAGACGAGCTTCTCGAGGTAGCTGACGAGCGTCGAGTATCGGTTCATCTGCACGCCGAGGTCCTCGAACGTGGCCACACCGGAGGCCGCGGCGATGCGACGGGTGGCTGCACGAACCAGCGTCTCGTCGACACCGCTGATCTCGCAGTACTCCGCGATCGGCACCTCACGCAACGCGGCGAGCACCGGTTCGTAGCCCGACGCGTGAGCAACGAGCCAGCTGCGATCGACCAGCCCTTCGTCGACGAGCACGGCGGCCATCGCGGCGATGAGCCACGCGTCGCGACCGGGACGGACCTGCAGGTGGAAGTCGGCCATCGCCGCGGTCTCGGTGACCCGCGGGTCGATGACCACCATCGAACGGTTCGGGTCGGCGGCGATCGCCTTCAACGTGGTGCGCGCGTGCGGGATGCCGTGGCTGATCCACGGGTTCTTGCCGGGGAAGAACGCGACCTCGCAGTGCTCGAAGTCGCCGCGCAGCGGGGTGCCGAACATCTTGCCCATGACCAGCATCTCGCCGGTCTTCTCCTGGGCGACGGCGTTGGTCTTGAAGCGGACGTCGAACGCACCGCGTGTCGCCGAACCGTAGGTGCCGCCGAGGTGGTTGCCCTGTCCGCCACCGCCGTAGTACACGATGGCCTCGCCGCCATGGGTGTCACGCACCGCCGAGAGGCGTTCGGCGATCTCGCGCACCGCCGTGTCCCAGTCGATCGCTTCGTACGTGCCGTCGTCGCGTCGGCGCATCGGGCTGAGCAGCCGCTCGGCCCGGCCGTTCTGGTAGTGGTCGAGCCGCAGGGCCTTCTCGCACGTGTAGCCCTTCGAGGCCGGGTGCGCCTTGTCGCCGCGGATTCGGTCGAAGCTGCGCCCATCCGCGCCGAGGCGGATCTCGATGCCGCAGTTGCACTCGCACAAGATGCAGGCCGTCTTGTGCCAGTCGGCCGACTCGACCGTTCCGGTTGTGTCGCTCATCGAGCGGTCTCCTCCGTGTCAGCCAGGACGTGACACGCCCGGGTCGATTTCATGATGGAACGGATAGTAGGCGCGGACAGTCTCATGATGCAACGGACCATCGGGTGTCAGTGATTGCCGAGCGCGTCGAGCTGGGCGCCCATCATCCGGTGGACCGCGTTGACGGCCTGGAGGGGTCGGACCATCACGCGGAACTCGATGATCCGGTCCACGTCGTCGTGGAGGAGCTCGTCGAGCACTCCGGGTTCGCCGTGCATGTGCTGGTGCCAGCGGTCGATGACGTCGTGGATCATGGGGAGTTCGTCGGTTCGGATCGAGGTGATGGCTCGAGGCCGTCGCCTTCGGTGGTGCCGCAGCGAACGGGCTCGCCGTTCACGTCGGCGACGAGATCGAGCAGCCGGCCGAGATCGTCGATCTGGCGGGCGAGGTCTGCAGTGGGGTCGCCCTGCAGTTGGGCGCGCAACATCGTGACGCCGGCTGTCGCGGTGGAGGCGGAGCCGTTCGCGGATCGTGTCGTCGGTGCCGAGCAGGTTCGTGCCCATTCCGATCGCTGCGGGCACCCTGCGTCGCGCTGCGTCACGGTCACCGGCGAGCCACAGCTCCTTGGACGGCCCGGACGTCGTCGCCGAAGCCCTGACGTTCGAATGCCATGTTGTAGAAGTTCGTCGTCGGCGAGCCCATCGCGCCGAAGGTGAAGGCGTAGCCGTCGGCGTGTCGTCGGGCGGCGGCGTCGACGTCGTCGGCGAACTCCACACCCACGGACACGGTGAGCTCGAGGTCCGCGAGTGCGCGTCCGGCGGCTGCCGCGCCGGCGCGGATCGGGTCGAAGAAGACCGACGCCGACTCGGGGAAGAAGGAGTTGCCGATCCATCCGTCGGCGAGCTCACCGGTGAGTCGGAGGTTCGCGGGGCCGAGCGAGGCAACGAAGATCGGGATGTGCGCCGGCGCCATCGCGGATCGGATCGCTCTGCCGTCGCTGTCGGGAAGTGGGAGTCGGTGGATCTCACCGTCGTGGACGAGGCGTTGCCCGGAAGCGACGGTCCGGATGATCTCGATCGTCTCGCGGGTGCGGCGCACCGGCCTGTCGAAGCGGACGCCGTGCCAACCCTCCATCACCTGTGGGCCGCTCGTGCCGATGCCGAGCACGAACCGCCCGTCGGACAGCGACTGCAGCGAGAGCGCCGACATCGCGAGCATCGCCGGCGTGCGAGCACCGAGTTGTGCGATCCCCGTGGCGAGTCGGATCGTGGTGGTTCGTGCGGCGAGATACGCCAGCGGTGTGAGCGCATCGCCGGCCCAGAACTCGGGCACCCACACGGAATCGACGCCGAGCCGTTCAGCCTCACGCACCAGCTCGACACCGGCCGCGCTGTACGGCATCGCAGCGATGCCGACACGAAGGGTCACGACGAACCTTCGGCGAGCGCCTTGATGCCGTCGACGGTGCGCTGCATGTTGGCCTGAACGGCGTCGATACGCCGCCGCAGGACGCGAGCTTCCTTGCCGGGGTTGAGGTGGATCGCCCGTGTCGTGCCCGACGGGCCCGGTCCGATCAGGTAGCTGAACCGCAGCCGAGTGCGGCCCGCGGACGGTTCGAGCTCGAAGCGCCAGCGAGCGCCAGCGTTGTCGGGATCCGCCGTGCTCCAACCGAACTCGCGGTGTTCGAGCCATCGGTCGACGAAGCAGGGAATGGTCCACTCCCCGATCGCCGGGTGCTGGTTTCGGCCGGAGAACACGGCTCCGACACCGCGAGCGTCGGTGTCCCAGGTGGCACCGAGGAACTCGTCGGAGAACTGTGCGGGCAGGTCGATATCGGTGACCAGCGGCCAGACCGCAGCAGCGGATGCGTCGATGTCGGCCTCGACGACGGCGCCCGGTCCGTCCTCGAAGCGCAGGGTGTCGCCCGGCCCGGCGGCTGAGGTGGTGCCGAATCGATCGAAGTAGGTGATCTCCCGGGCCGGGCGACGTGGGGCGCGGGAGAACTCGGTGCCCTTGGTGTACGCAACCGGGAACAGCACGATCTCCGTCATGAGCGCCGGGATGCCGAGGATCTCCTTCACCTTGGCCTCGTCCTGCAAGGCGGCGGTGACCCATGTGGTGCCGAGGCCCCTGGCGCGCAACGCAAGGCAGAAGCTCCACGCCGCCTGGATCACGGAGTCGAACAGCCCGGGGCGGCTGCCGCCGTCGTGGCGCCCGATGATCGTCGGGATGACGATCGCGGGCACCTCGGCGAGATGTTCGGCGAGGTGCACCGCTGAGTTCATGACCCGTTCCTGCGGGTGTCCGGTGCCACGGAGCCGTTCGGCGGCGCCCGCCATGAACGGCAACGCGCCCTCCCGGTAGAGCTCGCCCAGCTGATCCTTCACGGTCTGGTCGCGCACGATGATCCACCGGCGACTGCCGAGGTTGCCGCCGGTCGGTGCCTGCTCGGCGAGGTCGATGCAGTCGAGGAGGATCTGGTTGTCGACCGGTCGATCCAGGTCGAGCCTGCGGCGGACCGCGCGGGTGGTCGCGAGTACGTGGTCGACGGGTGTGGGGTCGAGATCCATCGCTGCCCCTCAGCGACCGGTGAAGCGCGCCGGGCGACGTTCCAGGAACGACGCGATGCCTTCGGCGAAGTCCTCGGTGGCCTGCACCGTCGCTGCCATCTCGTCGATGGCTGCGATCGCCGTGGGCTCATCGGCGTCGAGCGCCAGGCGGGCATTGGCGATGGTGTGGACCAACCCGATGGGTGCGCACTGCAGCATCTCTCGAGCGAGCGCGATCGCCCGCTCGACCTGTTCGCCGGGTTCGACGACCTCTTGGACGAGGCCGATGCGGTACGCCTCGGCCGCGTCGAACTCGTCGGCACGCAACAGGTGGTACATGGCATTTCCCCAACCGGCCCGCTGCACGTAGCGCACCGTCGCCCCACCGAGCGGGGCGAGACCGCGCTTGGGTTCCAGCTGACAGAACCGGGTGTCGGACGCCGCGATGATGATGTCGCCGGCGAGCGCGATCTCGATGCCGATCGTGAAGGTGATGCCCTGCACCGCCGTCACCCGTGGCTTGGTCAGCCGTCGTCGGAGGCTGTACGGATCGACCGGCTCGACAGTCTGCTCCGCACGCCGACGAGCCTCCTCGTGGCGCGCCTCGTCGCTGAAGAACAGCGGCATCTCCAACCCAGCGGTGGTGTGCGCACCTGCGAACACGAGCACGCCGACGAACAGGTCGGGGTCGTCGTCGAGGCGGGTCAGCGCTGCGCTGAGTTCGTCGACGATCTTCGGGGTGAACGCGTTCTTCTTCTCGACCCGGTCGACGGTCATCACCAGGATGTGCTCGTCGACCACCTCGACGCGCACCGCACCATGTGGATGTCGCTCGACGGCAGACGAATCGGTAGGTTCCATCATGAAATGCACCGTAGGCGCTGCACGTTCCATCATGCAACCCCTTCCCGTACACTCGTGGCGTGAAGCGTGTCGACACCTCCGATTGGCCGTGCACCATCGCGCGAAGCGCGGCGGTGCTCGGCGACCACTGGAACCTGCTGCTGATCCGGCAGGCATGCCTGGGCACACGACGCTTCGAGGAGTTCCAGCGCGACCTGGGCATCGGGCGCAACATCCTCACGCAGCGCCTCGCCGGGCTCGTCGAGGAGGGGGTGCTGCGCCGTGTCGAGTACCAGAAGAACCCGGTCCGCCACGAGTATCGCCTCACCGACAAAGGCCGCGACGCGTATCCGATCCTGGCGGCGATGGCTGCGTGGGGAGACCGCTGGCTCACCGGCCCCGAAGGCACGCCGCTCGTGCTGCACCACACGAGCTGTGACCACGACATGCACGCGGTTGTGGTGTGCAGTGAGTGTGACGAGCCGATCGACGTCCATCACGTTCGCGCCACCGCCGGCCCCGGTGCGACCGCCGCAGCGGTCGCCGACGAACATCGCTGACCTCTCGTCGTTCCGTCCTTTCGGCACCCAGGCGGCCGATCGACCCAACATCAATCGCCGGGTACGAGCACCCTCGTCGCAGTGGCGACGAGCTTCCGCTTCCCCTCCCGCACCGAAAACAGCTCACCGCTGGTGAAGACCTGCTTCCGACCTGCCTTGACCACGCGCCCGATGGCCACGAAGGCGGGCGCCAACCGAGTAGCCCCGCGAGCCCGCATCTCCGGCCCGTCAGGCGAGGCCGAGTTCGCGCCGGAGCGCTGCCGTGTCGTAAGTGATCGGCCTACCGGCGACGCCGACGGTGTCGAGGTCCAGTTCGCGGATGCGTTTCTCGTGGCTGTCGAACTCGGAGAGCAGGCGCTCGAGTTGCTCCCTTCGGTTGGGGTCGGCCGCCGCTTGCCGCGGTGTCAGTCCTCCGAGCGCTGGGATCGTGTCGTCGAGCCAGCGGGCCTGCGCCTGGCGCGAGATCTCGGCGTTGAGGCGGGCCAGCACGGCCGGCTCGTCGGCGTCGCCGAGCTCATCGAGTGTCGCCTGGATCGCGTCGCGGTCGAACATCGAGTCGAACATGCCCGGCCGATGCACGATGCGCGGTGGTTGAGCGAGCGCGCCGGCCCACGCGCACAGCTCCAGCGGGTCGGCGTCGGCGCACAGATCGAGCACGGTCTGCTCGTGGCCGGCGCGCACGGGGAACACCCCGCCAACGATCTGGTTCGACGCGCCGTCAGGCACCACCCGGGCGCAGTAGCGCTCGCCGACGCGAGCCGATCGCGACGCGGTCCGCTCACGTACGTCAGCGACATCGCCGGTGGCGAGGTTGCGCAACGACATGCCGACACCGCGCTCGACGGAGACGACCTCGTGCACGCTGCGATCGACCATCAGCCACGCGGCGGCGAGGAGACGCTCGTCGTCGGGCAGCAACTCGCCCCGCTCGTAAAGGAACCTCGAGAACAGGCCACCCTCGTGAAGCGCCGAGTCGAACAGGATCGGATCGGCGAACGCAGCACCGAACCGCGTCTGCATCTCCGTCTCGTCGTCGACCATCACATCGGATGCTTCAGCGTCAGGGTCCCCGGCCACCCACGCGATCGCAAGGTCCGTCACCAGGCGACGCGCCTCGCCGGTGGCGTGCTCGAGCCAGAGCGACGCCTTGCGACACAGCCACGCAACCCGGTCTGGCAGCGCCGGAAGATCGCTCACGGCCTGGTGACACTGCTTGAACTTGCGGCCCGACCCACACCAGCACGAATCGTTGCGACCGATCTTCATGCGACCGGTGACCGGAGTGAGGAACGCAGCGATCGTGCTCACTGCCGGGTGGGCCTCGTCCAGCTCGCGCCACCAACGCATCGCACCGCGGGCGTCGCCGCGGTCGAAGCAGGACCAACCCATCCGCTCGAGGACCGGACCGAGCCGAGGTTGCGCCTCGACGGCGCTGGCGAGGTGATCGGCGGCGATCAGCGGTTGACCGCACCGCTCGTGCAGCACGCACGCCAGATACTCGGCGGTCGCGACCTCGCGAGGACGGCGGGCGATGGCCGTGGCGCGTTGGACGAACTCGAACACGTGTCCGGGCGCCGAGACCGTGTCACGGATGAACTCGTCCTCCGGGGCCAACAGCTCGGGAATGAGCACGTCGGCGAGCACGTCGAGCGTCTCGGGCTCGGCGCACTCGCCGAGCGACGTGCGGATGTCGTCGATCGAGGCGTCGGGATCGGCGAGCACGTCCACCGCACGCCCGAGCACCTTGCGCCAATGCTGCTCGGGCACCACGTCCGCGACATGGTGG
Organism: uncultured Acidimicrobiaceae bacterium; assembly: GCA_963791635.1. GTDB lineage: Bacteria > Actinomycetota > Acidimicrobiia > Acidimicrobiales > Ilumatobacteraceae > VFMC01. The sequence continues at coordinate 130,504 of CAWBTC010000005.1, read as the reverse complement.
AGTCGCCGGTGCAACAGGTCGCGCCGCCACACCGACGGATCGTGGGCGACCATGCTGCCGTTCAGCTCGAGCCCGGCTGCGTCACACCACGCCGACAGCGGAGGAAGCGGATCCGCGAACAGCTCATGGTGATAGCACAGCCACACGACGAGATCCTCGGCGCTGACAGGCAGTCCGTGCTCGTGCTGCTCGGCGTCATAGGCGGTGCGCACGACGGCGGCGAGCGCATCGGTCATCGCCGGCTCGTCGGCGACGACATCGATGACGACGATCGCGTCGACCGGCTCGTCGCCAACCGGCGGGTCGAAACGAGCGGTCACCCCGAGCAGGTCACCTGGTCGGAACCGGTCGAGCCAGCCCTCCGGGCCACGCCAGGCGAGATGGCCATGCTCGACCGAGAACTGATCGACCTCGGTCCCGTCGGCCAGGCGCACGACGTCGAACCGTCCATACGCGGCGAGGTCGACCGAGACCGTGAGCACCCCGAGTTCGCATTCGGCGTCGCTGAACCGGTGCGTGAATGTGCGCCCGCCGATCACGTCGTGGAACACGACGGTCACGTCGCCGGCAAGCCAGTGCAGCGAGCCATCGACGAGGCGATCCAACACACGATTGGCCATCGGTTCGAGGATTCGTCTACTGCTCTCGGACCCGAGCAGGCCGAGGGCTCGTTCGACGAGTTCGTCCGCTTTGATCCCGGGCTCCGTGCGAACCACAGCAACCAGTGCCCCGGCGACATGCTCAGCGCTCGGCAGCGGCAATGCATCGAGCGCCGCCACCATGCGAGCCGGGTCAGGCGCCGTCATCTCCGAGAGCGCGTCGATCACGTTCTCGGAGATGACCATCGAGAGTTGGCTGAGCACAGCGTCACGGTCGAAGCCGGCCTCCCGGGAACGGACCACCGCCCGCCACGCCTCCGGCGGATCGTCGTTCAAGATCTGCGTCACCGCGATCGCCCGCACCGCCGAGCGAGCGCCAGCGAGCGATGGGCCGTCCGGCGCCGGAAGGAACCGCTCGACGACCTCCATCACCTCCGATTCGACATCGAGGTCGTAGTCGTCGAGGTCGACCAGCGCCTCCTCACCGAACAAGTAGACCAACCGCTCACGCTCACGCTCCACACTGCCGACCGTAGCGCCGACGTCACCGGTAGGCACCGTCGCCACGAGCAAACAACGGCCCCGAGGGGAATCTGTGGCACGATTTGACGCGGATCGAATCGATCCTCTATTCTTTGGTCAAAGCTCGGTCATTGCGATCGATGGGGAGGGTGCACCGTGGTTCACGTTGCTCGGAGTAGATCGTTCAATCGTTCCCGCTGGGCGGCCGTCGGTGCCGCCGTCGCAGTGTCGCTCGGTGCCGGGGGCGTGGGCTGGATCGCCAATGCCGCCGACTCGGCACCATCGACGTTCGTGGCAATCGCCCCGTGCCGTCTGTTCGACACTCGCCCAGCGCCAGACAACGTCGGCAACCGCAATACGCCGCTCGAACGCTGGCGAAGAGCTGACGCGCCCGGTGTGGGGCACCAACGGCAACTGCACCATCCCAGCGAATGCCACTGCCATCGCCTACAACCTCACCATCCCGACGTCGATCAGCGGTTTCCTCACGATCTTCCCCGCTGACGCCCCCCGTCCCACCTCGTCGAGCATCAACCCCGTTGCCGGAGAGAGCGTCAAGGCCAACGGCGGCATCGTCGGCCTGTCCGCCACCGGCGCGATCAAGCTGTACACGCTGACCGGCCCGACGAACGCAATCCTCGACATCACCGGCTACTTCACCGCCGCAGGAGGCTCCAGCTCGAACGTCATCCCCAGCGGTCAGACCGTCACCGGCGAGATCATCTTTGATGGAGCTACACGCTTTCCTGCAAACAGCGATCGTTTCGGCGTGACGCTGCCGGGCACGACTCCGACACCGTTGACCAATCTCCACCGTCAACTTCGCCAACACCGGCGCCGGCGATGCGGACCCCACCTGTACGGGATCGCCCACAGCTCCGACGGCGCCTCCAGGCAAGGTCTGCATCTACTTGGCGAGCGTGCTCGAGATTCCTACTTCGAGCTTTACGGGGAGCGTTATGAACCTGCCCTCCCGAGCATTCTTCATCACGTACACGATGAATGCCCCGGTTGGCACCGTCGATGCGTTGTTCTCTGCGACTTGGGCGTACACCGCGCCGTAGTCCAGAGCGTCTCGGGCAGCGGCCCGACTGGGACCGACGATCACGACGACCCTGTGCGTAGCGCCCACTGCGGGTGGCCGAGCAGTGGCACCTGCAGGCATGAAAGGTGAATCGATGGCCGTCAGGCGGGCGATGATCGGGTCGATTGCGCTCATCACGCTCAACGCTGCCTGCGGTAGCAGCGACGGCATGTCGTTGGACTCATCGAATCAGGTGATCGAGGGAGACGCCGCATCCGATCCAGGCGACACCGTGACCGCCGACGACACGTCAGCGAAAGACGGCGACTCGTCGGCGCCGACCGAGGACATGTCCCCCGCAACCGGCGACACAGGCGAGTCGTCGACGGCTCCCGCGGTCGGCATCGCTTCGCTGCCCCCGCTTCCCGATCCGGCTCCAGCGCTGCCCTGCGACGGCTCGACGGTGTTGTGCGTCGACTCCGGCGCCAGCGCCGATGCGGCTGACGGCACGGTGTCGCAGCCGTTCGCGTCGGTCGCCGACGCGCTGAATGCTGCGAGTGCCGGCACCGCGATCCAGGTGGCGTCCGGCACCTATGCCGAATCCGTCGTGATCGCCGGTGTCGAGGGTCTGAGCCTGATCGGCGGCTTCGCAGCGGGAGGCGACTTCTCCGCTCGCGATTCGCAGGCGAACGCAACCGTGCTGCACGGGACCAGCGAGACCTCCGTTATCTCGATCACCGCGTCGACCGGCATCCACATCGAGGGGTTCCGTCTCACCGGCGGTGGGGCTCGACCGACACGTACCGGTGGTACGGCGGTGGCGTGCACATCGACTCTGAGTCGACCGACGTGGCGATCGTCGGCAACCGCATCGACTCGAACGCGGTCGACCACGGCGACGGTGATCCGGGCGAGACCGAGGGCGGCGGCATCGCGAACTACGGCAACGGCATCTCGATCATCGGCAACGTGATCGAGAACAACCGAGCCGGTCGCGGTTCAGGCATCTCGTCGATCGGGAACGGCGACGATCCAGGGGAACATCGTGAAGGGGAACGTCTCGGTGGGCGATCACGGCGGCGGCCTCTACCTCGCCGGCGAGCCCAGCGTCCTCGGCAATCACATCGAAGGCAATCGCGTCGGCGAAGTCCTCGGCTACGGCTGGGGTGGCGGCATGATCGTCTACGGCGATGGCACGACGGCCATCCTTCAAGGCAATGTGATCACTGGCAACTTCGCGGTCGCCGCTGGCTCGGGTGTGTTCATCGACGACGGAGCCGACGCCACGTTGACCGACGAGCTCTACTACGCGAACGAGTGCAACGTCGACGGCGGTACCGAGATGCTGGTCGACTCGGGGGCGAGACCCCCACGGTGGCGGACCTCGTCAGCGTCACCATTGCCCAGACACGATTGCCCGAACTCGAGCTACGGCGGGGCGCTCTCCGTCGGCCTCTCCGAGGCCGACGATCCGCCGTGTGAGGTCACGGTGACGAAGTCGATCTTCTGGGGCAACGGCGGCGACGACATGGTGTCGGCCGGCTGCAATCTGACGGTGACGAACTCCGACACCGAACAAGCCATCGACGGCGAGGGCAACATCAGCATCGACCCGATGTTCGTCGATCCGGCCAGCGGTGACTTCTCGCTCGACCCGGCCAGCCTCGCTGCGGGTCTGGGTGCTACCGAAGGATCATCGTCGATGATCCGCAGGGTCCGCACGAACCGACAACGCGCGATTGCAGCCGTGCTCGCGACCGCAGGCGCGGCGCTCGCCGTCGGCGTTCCGGCCCAGCCCGCCAGCGCAGTCCCCGACCTCGTCGCGTTCCCTGGCGCGGAGGGATTCGGAGCTGCCGCAACCGGGGGTCGTGGCGGCGACGTCGTCATCGTCGACACCCTCGAGCCGTTCGGCCCGGGGTCGCTGGGTGATGGCGCTGTCCCCCGAGGATTGCCGACCCCGGATCGTGGTCTTTGCGGTCAGCGGCGTCATCGAGGTACCGGGTCCCAAATACGACATGGAGCTGCGCTGCGGCGATGTCACCATCGCCGGGCAGACGGCTCCGGGAGCTGGGATCACGATCCATGGCCGCGTCGACGGGTACGGCGCAGGAGGAAACATCATCATCCGTCACGTTCGCTTCCGGCCGCCGCCGATCACCGACGACGAGGGCGCCGTCGACGATCTCGGGCACAGGTACGACTCGCTGCAGTTGGGGGTCGACCCCAACACGATCCTCGATCACCTCTCGCTGTCGTGGGGCAGTGACGAGACGCTCGACATGTACGAGTTCTCGCCTGACTCGACGGTGCAGTGGACCACGATCGAGCAATCCAACCCCGAGGGCGTCGAGCCATCACACAACGATGGGTTGATCGCCGGACCGGACAGCCCCCGCTTCTCGGTACACCACGTGCTCTTCGCCCATCACGAGGCTCGCTGCCCGGCACTTGCCAGCGGGCCGATCGAGCTGATCAACAGTGTCATCTACGACTGCCAGGACGCGATGGTCCACCACAACCCCGCGTCGGGCGAGTTCCACATCGCCGGCAACACGTTCATCCACGGCCCGAGCCACGACGAGTTCACGCCGATGTACTTCGACGACGAAGAGCCCGGTGGCTCCACGTATTGGCTCTTCCAGAACCAGATCACCGCCCCCGGCCAGTTCGAGGGCATCGTCGATGACATCTCGACCACACCTCTCGCCGAGGCGGCGTTCTCCGCCCGGGCAGACCCGAGCCAGCTCATCTCCGAACCGACCGACTTCAGCACCTTGTCGCGACGCTATCAGCCGGTCACCATGCAGACGCCCGGCGATGCGTTCGAGTCAGTGCTCACCTCTGCGGCGCATTCCCTCGCGACGAGATGACCAACCAGACGGTCGACGACGTACGCACGGGTGGCGGCAACTGGACACCGGACCCACCGGCTGACCTGATCGCGGGGTTGACCCCGGGCGAGGCGCCGGCGGATGCCGACTCCGACGGGATGGCCGACGCATGGGAGTCCGACAACGGCCTCGACTCCGGCCAACAGCGACGATCACGCCACCGTGATGGCATCCGGGTACACGGCGATCGAGGAGTACGTCAACGGCCTGTCCGACGAGCTGGTCGGCGCCACGCCGATTACCGTGCCGATTGCCGCGGCGCCAGACGCGGACACTGGCGAAACCTCAGCCGTCCCGGATGACGACTCCACGTCGTCGATCGCCCCGGCAGCGAAGCCAGACGACGGCGCGTCGCCGGCGGAACGGACAACGCGGCGACCTCCGCCGTGGTCGGCAGCGACAACGCCGGCGACAGCGACAACACCAACACCCTTGCCGTCATCGCCTTGGTCGTGTCCGCTGTGCGCGCTCGTCGTGGCGGGCTTCGCACTGCACGCCGCCAACCGCCGACCGGCCGCAGTGGTCGCCGCGACTGCTCTCCGACGGCGCGTTCGAGTCTTCCGCTGCCTCACCCCACCGACGAAGGGCGCGAACGCACATGAACACTCCACGAGCCCTGACCCGGCACAACACCACCGAGCGCGAGCCGACGTCGCACTGGCGCAGCGGTTCAGCCGCATGCTGTTGTTCGTCGTCGCCCTCGCACTCACCGGAGCGGCTGCGGCGGTTCGGAACCCGATGGAACCGATGCCTCAACGGCCGACCCGACAGTGCCGGCGACCGATCCTGGTGCTCCGGCGACCGATCCTGGTGCTCCGGCCGACCGATCCCGGCGCCAGCGCCGGTGACCGAGCTACGCGGATGGACCCGTCAGCGTGATCGCGCTCGGCGACAGCCTGACCGCCGGCGAAGGCGACGATCTCGGGCTGGGCTTCGTCGGTCGGTTGACCGAGTCGATCGACGCCGTCGCGGGTCGGTCCGGCTCGTCGTTGACGAACTTCGGAGTTTCGGGCTGGCACAGCTCGGGCATGGTCGATGGCCAGGACGGCTCGCCGGGGCAACTGGGAGCCGCTCTCGCAGAGGTAGAGACTGCCGTCGCTGCCGGGCGGGCAGTGCTGGCCACCGTGCTGATCGGTTCCAACGACCTCTGGTACCTCTACGAGTACCCGGCCGAGACCACGTCAGCGGCCGAGGAGGACGCGGCAGCCGAGATCTACCGGACCAACCTCGACCGCACGGTCCGTGAGCTTTCGCAGGCCGGAGCGATGGTGGTGCTCGGGCTTCCCGACGATCAGTCGCTGCGTCCCTGCTCGATCGACATCGACTACCTCCACAACTTCCTGCCCAACGTCACCGTCGAGGAGGTCCAGTTGATGTCGGCGATGTCCAAGCGCCTCGCTGGGATCGTCGAGGAGGTTGCCGCCGCAGCACGGCGTGCGAACAGTCGACACCAACGCGCCGTTCTGGGCTGACACGTCGAAGATGGCCGACGGACCTGATCCACCCGAACGCCGACGGCTACGCCGAGCTGGCCGAGCTCTGGTTCACGGTGATCAATGACCTGCTCTGACCGAACGAGCCGACAGCGGAGAACTGGACTGACGTTGGTTGGCGTGCTCTTCCTCGTCTCCTGCAGCGGCGACGACGGCGATGCGGTGCCGACGACCGAGAGTTCCCCAGCGGAGGTGATCGAGCCTGCGCCTGGCGACGCCGAGGCGCCGCTCGCCGACGGCGAGCTCCCGAGACTGCAGGACGTCGTCGTCCCCGAGTGGGAACCCGAGACGCGTACCGAACAGCTGCTCTCCGAGATCGGGCTCACCGAACTCACCCCGCAACAGGCGGTCGACGTGTTCGCGCTGCTCTACCCCGAGATGCCCGCCGCGACGCCGAGCGACCTCCCTGTCGGCCAGGGCCTCGACGCCAGCTACGCGTGGATGCTGATCAGGTCCGTCATGGAAGAACTCACTCCGGAGCAGCGTGCGCTCGTCGAGGAGCTGGATGCGGGCGAGCCGATCGGGCACATCGATGCCGATGGCACGATCACGGAGTTCGCGCTCGCCTCCGACGAGACCACCACACAGGGCCTGCACGGGTTCGCGCCTGCGCAGCCGACCGCAGTGTGGCGGAGGTACCTACGACTCGCCCAGACCGTGATGGCGGACTGGAGGCGACACCGCCCGGACCTGCCCACCTTCGCGATCTTCCTCGATCGCTGGTCCCAAGCTGCTCACCGGTGGTGGGATGGAGACCGGCCCGGACGGAGATGATCCACCGGGTACGTGCACCACGTCGATCGATCCGGGATTCGTGGCGGCGAACAACAGCGACGCTCTGATCAAGTTCTTCTTCGCGCACGAGTTCTTCCATTGCATCCAGTTCCAATGGAATCCGGGCATGAACTGGAAGATCGCGCCGTGGGTGTTCGATGGCTCAGCGGATTTCGCTGCCGGCGATCTCTACCGAGGCATCTACAGCCCGACGAAGGCGAACCTCTGGGCTCAATGGTTCACGAAGCAATCAGCTCCTCTGGCCGCGCGGTGGTACGACGCTTGGCCATTGTTCGAAACGTTTCAGCAGGAGGGTGACGATCCGTATCCGTCCATCGAGGTGATGGTGCGAGCCGTCACCTCCTCCGCCGCCGCTCCTGCGCTGGCGATCGGCGTGATGGACGGGCTGCTGTTCCGGATGAAGTGGTCGTCGCGTTCCATGCGGTCTCGGACACACCCCAGCAACAACTGGCAGCTCCCCTGGCCCGGACCAAACCCTGGCGCGGGCCCACGCGACAACCAGACCGCTGGAGGCAGTCGAGGCATCGGGACGTACACGGTCCACGGTCACGGCGGTTTCGCGCACCCGCAGATCATCCTCAAGATGACGTCCGACGTCGGGATCCTCACCGTGTCGCCTTCGGTCGCCCCGCTGACCACAGAGGTGGGCGAAGGCTTGGTCCACATCGCCGAAGGCTCGAAGGAGAAGTTCTGCTTCGACCCCAGCAGGTGCCGATGCCCGGAGGGCCAGACGTCCGAATCGACGGCGATGAGCGGCCGCGAGGTGATCGTGTCCTTCGCCGCGTCATCGGTGCGGCCACTGGCGGCGTTCACTGCAGAGAAGTGGAACCCGGACAAGATGTGCAAGAAGGACAAGCGGTCCAAGCGCGGTTCCTCCAACGGCGACCCTCACCTCGTCTCGTTCGACGGGCAGCCGTTCGACGTGATGACCTTGGGCGAGTTCGTCACCTCCCGCGATCCTGCGGGCGATTTCGAGATCCAGACCCGCCATCTGCCGATCTCGGCCGTGGCCGCCGGCACCTCCGCCGTTGCGATCGGGACCGGTGACCACCGGATCACGTTCACGGTGCCACAGGTCGACTTCCTCGCCGAGCCGGTGATCCGCGTCGATGGCGAGGTCACCGCCGACTCGACCATCGCGCTCGGCGACGTGAACCTCTCGCTCACGGGGCCAGACGCCGTGGTGACGTGGCCGGACGGGAGCACCGTCGAGGTGACATTCGCCGGCGGCTGGTTCGTCACGATCAGCCCGACGCCGGAACGAGCCGCGGTCCTCGAAGGTCTGCTCGGCTCGGCGGACAGCGACTTCACCAACGATCTGCGGATGCCGGACGGGACGATCGTCGATCCCGTGCGGGCATCCGCGGTCGACTCGGAGTTCTCCGTCTCGTGGCGCGTCGACGAGTCCACGTCGCTGTTCGACTACGAGCGCGGCGAATCGCCACAGACGTTCAACGTCCCCACTCCGAAAGCACCGCCGGTGGTCATCGCCGAAGAAGCCCTCGCGACGTGCGCGGACGCGCTCGGTCTCTGACGCAGTGAGTCACGAGGTGTCCTCGTGCGCCTACGACGTCATCGGTGACCGGCGACGAGGGATACGTCGACTCCTACGTCGAGGTCGTCGAAGGCCGGGTCGTCGCAGACGAGGACTTCGTTGTCGGGGACGAGAAGCCATCGCCGGCACCGACCGGGAGCGTCGCCGAACCCGTTGCCACCGGCAATCCGGCGCTGACGTTGAGCGGCACGCTGGTCGGTTCGAGTTCGACCAACGTGGCTGGGGACGAGGTCGTCTTCCGGCTGGCCGGATCGCTCGACGCGGCCGAGGGAACGGTCATGATCCTCCGGGCGGCGAGCTGCGATCCGGGCGTCACGCTTGTTCGCTGAAGTGGCCGAGCGCACCGGTGGCGCGACGGGCTTCGTCTACATCTGCGACCCGACGGGCGGCAGCTCGCTGTCCGATGAGGACGACGATGCGGTCCCGGGCGAGGTGTACTTCTGGCTCCCCTTCGGTGGCGAGCACGAGGTCGTCATCGAATCCGACTCGGAGAACCCGGTGTTCGTCTCCGTCGACGTGTTCGTGGATGCGGAACCGACGATCGTCGACGCTGACGAGGTCGCCGACGGCGGACACACCGCCACGCTCGACGGCGTCGGCGACACGGTCGTCTTCGTCTCCTCGCCAGACTTCGCCGGCGCGACGTTCACCACATCCGGGCTCGACGTCGCGTGCGCCACCGAGGCCTACGGCGCATCCGGTGCTCGGCACGGAAGAGGTGTGGTCGTTGGCCGGCTTCTGCGAGCACGGAGAGAGCATCTCGTTCCCTGGGTACGAGGTCCCGCTCGTCGTGTTCGCCCGCACCGCCGACCCGGTCGAGTTCAAGCTCACGCCCTGACGCCGTTGGGCACCCGATCAAGATGTCAGCCGAGACGGCAGATGCCCAGCCGAGCACCCGGCGTCGTCAACGCGCAACGCATCAACTGCACGTTCGAACCGTTCTGACCACTAGGCTCAGAACATGGCTCGTCACGCTCGTGGCGGGCCGAGCTCGCCACCATCGTCGGCTGACCAGCCTGCACTCGATGTGCCGCGGATGCGGACGGCCCATGTCAGCTCTTACAGCAGTTGCCCGATCAACGTCGCCTCGCGACGGAAGCCCCGCGACCGAGCCACGGGGAGTGCTTCGCCGAGAAGTCCGGAGGCAGCATCACCATGATCTGTGGCGATCAGAGCAGCAGCGAGCGAGCGGCGCGCCGACACACCGTCGAACACGGCTCCGATGCGGTCAGCCTGCTCCACGGCATCGCGTAGCAGATCGATTGCCGTGGGAAGATCGTCGAGCGCAAGCGCGAGTACGCCGAGGCTTCGCGTCACCAGGCCGAAGCACGACGACCCACCCCCCGTCACACCGATGCGTCCGCGGTAGGGCAGCAACTCGTCGTAGAGTCGGCGGCAGTGGTCGCGGTGGCCGAGCTCGGCGGCAACCTCCGTCACCGCTTGCGTCGCCGCCAGCCAGAAGTAGTTCCGCGGGATGTCGCACATCTGGTCGATCACCTGTTGGGCTCCGATGGCGTCGCCCGACCACAACAGGGCGATCGCCAGACCGGAGGACCACATCCGGGATTGAGGCCCGGTGGTCATGGCCTGCAGCGAGCCGAGGAGCTCGCCCAACGCGCCCGTCTGAAACGCGAGAACGGCCGTCTGGATCGTCCATGTCGGCTCAGCGTCGATGTGCGATCGGCCGTGCCGCTGAAAGAGGTCGTCGACGGCTCGTTGCGCACCAGGAACCGAGCGAAACACGTCGATGGAGAGGCCGAGCCGTTCGATGAGGAACTGGTCGTACTGACTGGGGTGCGTCGATTCGAGCTCTGAGCCGATTCGCCTCAACTGATCGACCGATGTCGGGACATCGCCTCGCTCGACGAGGCAGTACGCAGCGAAGAACCCGCTGAGGAACGCAACACGTGCGTCGCCCGTGGCTCGCGCCAGCCGGCCGAGCTCGCGGGTGATGTGTTCACGCCGGTCGAGCGTCGCCGGCTCCCACATGCAGACGAACTCGGCGTGCAGCACCGAGGCGGTCAGCAACGGGTCGCCGACTTCGGCGGCCAACGTGTTCGCTTCCTCGATCAGTGCGGCCCGTTGCTCGTTGGTCGGGGCGAACGTGAGGTGCGAGGCCAACGTCGCCAGTAGTCGGACCCGCATCGACGAGGCGCCCGGCACCATCGCGATGGCATCTTCGCAGAGCTCGATCATCTCGGTGTGAGGCATCTCGGCGATGTAGAAGAACGATGTGCCCAACTCCGTACTGAGCGACGCGGCCTCGACGATCAGGTCGGGGTCGCGGGCAGCGCGAGCCAACCGGCCGGCACGCGCCACCGCCTCCTTGTACGTCGGGTCACCCAGCGCCCGACAAGCGGCTCCGTAGCCGAGCCACGCCTTGGTCCGCGCGACGACGTCGACTCGTGGGTCGTGATTGAGGAGCTCGATCACCTGCTGATACCGAGTTCGCGGCGGACTCGTAGGCCAGCGCGACCATGTCGCGCTCGGCTGCCCTCGCCAGATACTTCGTGGAGTTGGAGTCCACACCGGCGAGTTGCCAGTGCCGGGCCAGCTCGTCGAACTGATCGGCGCCACGAGATTCCAGGGCCTCCGCGACCTTGCGGTGGGCACGGGCACGCCTGCTCTCACTCAACTCGTCCAGGAGCGCGGTGCGGACGATGGCGTGCACGAACGCGAACCGATCGACACCCACCTCGTTGACCAAGCCCGCACGCGCCACGCCCTCGAGCACGTCCAGCACGTCGTCTGCGGGTATTCCGGCGACGTCGGCGACCAGATCGACGTCGAACGTCAGCCCGATCAACGCCCCGATGCGCAGGACATCGGTGGCGCCCGCCGCCAGCCGCTCCAGCCGCTGGGTGACGACGTCGGTCACCGACTCCGGCACGGAGAGGTGAGGCTCGGCATCGCCTTCGAGGGCTCGTTCGAGTTGGCCCGTCGAGGTCAGGTGTTGGAGCAGTTCCGCGGTGAAGAACGGGTTGCCGGCCGTCTCGCGCTGCACGGTGTGGGCAACCACCGCGACACGCCCGAACGGCGCGGTCGGGACGAGGGTGGTGATCAGGCGAGCCATGTCGGCCTCGGAGAACAGCCCGGGGTCGACCAGCGTGGTGTGACTCGCGGATCGGGTCTCGGCCAGAAGTTCCCGGAGCGGGTGAGACGTGGCGAGGTCGCCCTCCCGGTAGGTGCCGACGATGAGCAGCCGTTGGTCCTGCCGATCGGTGATCAGGTGGCGAAGGAGCAGCACGGTGGGTGCAGTGGCCCAGTGCAGGTCGTCGACCACGAGCATCACCGGGTAGGAGATGCTCAACCGCTGCAGCAGCGCCGCGACTGCTTCGAACAGATCGAGCCGGGCGAGTGCCGGTTGCGCATCGGCGGAACTCGACGAGCCGCCGGGGAAGAGGCGGCCCAAGGCACCGGAGCGGCCGTCGAGCGCGGCGCCGAGCGCATCGTCGAGGCCGGCAGCGTTGCGAAACGCCATCGCCAACGGTTCGTAGGGAACGTCGACGTCGCTGCTGCACTGGCCTGCGAGCACCAACGCCCCTCCCTCATGGGCAATCCCGGCACATCGAGAGACGAAGCGGGTCTTGCCGATACCGGCCTGCCCGCGCACAAGCATCAACCCCGCCTGGCCCGCTCGGGTCGCGCCCCACCGCGCCTGGAACGCCTCGAGTTGCTCGTCGCGGCCGACGAGTGGGAGGCGGCCATCGGCGACGAGGAATCGAGGCAGCGGGGGTGCCGTCGATCCGCGCGAGTCGACCACCCGATACACGCGCACTGGCAGGTCGAGCCCCTTGAGCGTGCGCTCACCCACCTCCTCGAACTCGACGTTGGCGCGCCGTTGACCGAGCATCCGCACCATCTCGGTGGCCAGGATGTCCCCTGGCCTGGCAAGCGCCTCGAGGCGGGCGGCCTCGACGACGGCGACGCCGTGATGATCGCCGGCTTCATCGATCGTGACCTCGCCGGCAGAGATGCCGATCCGCACCTGGAACACGGCCACCGCGTCGGCCCGCAGTCCGTAGGCGACGACTGCTCGCTGGATCGACACCGCGGCGGCGACGGCATCGGATGCCGAGGCAAAGCCCGCCTTCACGCCATCGCCGGTCCATCGAGCCACCGTGCCACTGTGTGCCGCAACCTCGGCGGCGAGGAGATGATCGTGGTGCAATCGCAGTACATCGGCCTCGTCCTCGCCCAGGCGAGAACGCAGTGCAGTGGAATCCACCATGTCCGTGAACAGGATCGCTCCGGTACTCACGGTCGCGGTCATGACGGCTCACACTCGTGACGGAATCGCCCGCTCATCTTGGCTTTGGAAACACCCGATGGACCAACGAACGACGAGACGAGCGGGCCTGTGTCCACAGGCGCCACGGTAGTCGGGCACACGAGATGGATCATGACCGTCGAGGACCGTTCGGGATCGGCCGCCTCGTCGAACAAGCCGACACCATCGGCCGCCCCACGGGGCATGACCAACACCAACATCACCACCGTCCAGGACATCTACGCCGCCTTCGGCCGCGGCGACGTCACCACCATCCTCGACCTCGTCACCGACGACGTCGACTGGGCGTCCGAGCCCGAGGGCTCGGCCCTGTGGCACGGCATCCACCGCGGCGGTCCACCACCGATCGCCGCGGCTCGTCAGCCTGCACTCTCGGCGTCGACGACCCAGACTCTCGTGCCGTCATCCGATATGCCGGTCCCGTCGAGAAGGTGACGGCCTGTTGTCGCTCGGCCGGACCGGCTTCACGACCGGGTCGAAATTGGGGTTCGCCTCGTCTGCAGAATCGTTCGGGTTCGATCTTCGCTCAACCGTCACGTCACGAGGCCAGAGCGGTGAGCGAGAGCGGCAGCCTGGCCTCGATTCGAGACGCCGAGCTTGCGGATCACATTGGAGACGTGGACGCTGGCAGTCTTCTCGCTGATGAACAACGCCGCCGCGATCTGGCGGTTGGTGTCGCCGGCGCTCAATCGCTGGAGTACCTCGTGCTCGCGTTTCGTCAGAGCCGGGTGAAGGTCCAGTTGTGTCGTTCCGATCTCGAGTCGGCAGCGGCGAGCGAACGCCTCGATCATCAGTTGGAGCGGGGCGGCGCCGAGCGAACAGGACACCCGATGTGCCTCCATCAGAAGCTCGCTGACGCGATCGCGTTCGGTTGCCACCACGATGGCGGCTTCGGCCTGCCGGAACCGCGTGTAGGCGCCGTGATACGGCATGTTCATTGCGTCCCAAGCAGCGGTCACCGTCGCCCATGCGGTCGGATCCCCGATGCCGCCGGCACGGAGCAACTCCGCGTCACACTGCAGACGGAGCGCTCCCACCTCACGCTTCCAACCCTCGGCCGGCCCAGGGCGTTGCATCAGCGTCGACATGTGGTCGACGAACGACCGGGCCCGACTGTTGGCGCGTTCCTCCTCCGCGGTGTGGTCGTATCGCCGTGCGTGCTCTGCGACGTCGGCCTCACATCGGCATCCGATGGCAAGTGCGTATGCCGTCGCCATCGGCGACTCGGTGCCCGCGGTGATCTCCAGCGCTTCATCGACGGCCACCCGAGCGGCATCATGATGACCCTGCCAGTTCTCCAACGCCGCAAGATGGACCAGCGGCCATCCCTGTTGCTCCCGGTCCGTGAAAACATGTCTCGCCAGACGCGCACCGATCAGTTCGCGCGCCGTGTCGAAGTCTCCTCGTTCGGCCAGCAACTCCGACATCACCGGCACGTCGGTTTCGTCGGTGAACCGCTCTCGAGCCTCGTCGACGATGGCTTGGGCCTCATCCCATCGGCCGAGCCGCAACAGGATGTCTGCCGCGTTGGCGAACAGGTCGGGAAGGAGGTGCTCCAATCCGAGTCGCGGGAGCTGCGCTTCGGCCTCGTGGAAGGCGACCAGCGCGCGTTCCCACTCCCCGGCGTCCGACAAGCACGACACAGCGTTCCAGTAGCTCCGCATCTGCTGGTGGGGATCACCGCTCCGCTCGGCCAACTCGCGTGCCGTGCGGATCAGTGAGATACCGAGTTCGACGTCGTCGATCATCGTGGCCAGAACGCCGAGCGTGTTGAGGGCATCGGACTCGGCGAGCACCGAACCGCACGCCCGGGCCATCTCGACCGCCTCGGTAGCGAGTCGCCTGGCTTCGCCGTACTGCCCGTCGGTCATCAGTTGGCCGGCCAAGCCGGCGAGCACACGTGCGCGATCGGTCGACGGTGGCTCCGACGGCACCAGGTCGACAGCGCGCCGCACGAGTTGCAGCGCCTGGTCAGCGTCGGCCGTGTCGCGTACATACCGCGCCAACCGTTCGTGGAGCACCCCGGACCGGCGCGGGTGGTCAACGGCGTCGACGAGCTCGATCGCCTCCCGAGCGAGCGCGCACGCAACGTCGGCCGATCCGGCCATGAAGGCGTTCTCGGCGGCCCGAGCGACGACCTCGTGGTAGGGGGCATCGACGAGCGCCTCAGCCGAGGGCGCTCGGTTCCAGTTCGCGATGATCCTCGAGAGGTGGTGATGGGCTTCGGCGAATGCGAAGATCTCCTCGGCCGCGGTCGCTGCCATGCTCCACGCCTGGAGCGCTCCGGCCATATCACCGGCGCCGGCCCGATGATGGGCCAGCAAAGCCAGGGACCCGGCACGATTGCTGGCGACCCGGTCGACTTCGGCGTCGAGCAGATTCGCCAACGCGGCGTGATACTCGGCGCGTTCGCCGACCAGGAGATCGTCTTTCAGCACCTCGCGCAGCAACGCATGGGCGAACCGGGTTCCGGTCGCGGTCTGCACGAGGAGGCGACGATCGATTGCCTCGCGAACGTGCTCGCGCACATCATCGACCGGCTGCTGAGCGACGAGGGCCAGCGAACGATCATCGACCTGCGAGTCGGCGAGGGCGAGGATCCGAAGCGTCCGCCGAGCGTCCGCCGACAACACATCGGTTCGCACCAGGAGCAGCTCCCGCAACGAGGCCGGAAGGGTGCCACCCGTGAACGAGTCGGCTGCCGCGAGCTCCTCGATGAAGTACGGGTTCCCTTCCGTGCGCTGCATGACCGCATCGACCAGAGCCGACGCGGGTTGCGCGCCGGTCAGGTTCGCAATGTGTGCGGCCGCGAGCACGCGGTCGAACGACAGGATGTCGAAGTGTTCGACCGAAGGGTTCCGTTGGAACTCCGCCAACGTCGGTCGCAACGGATGGTCACGGTGCACGTCTTCGGTGCGGTACGTCATGACCACGAGCAGTGGCTCGGAGCGCAGGTTCGGGATCAGAAACGACAACAGGTCACGCGTCGATCGATCGGCCCAGTGAATGTCTTCGATCACCAGGATGGTCGACCCGGAACGGGCGAGCCGGGCCAACAACGCGAGCACCGATTGGAACAGCTGGACTCGGCTTGTCGGTTCAGGCGCGCCGGTCGCGATCGCCGGTTCCGTCGGTTCCAGACTGCCGAGCCCCGCCGGGAAGAACGCCGCGTGACGTGGGTCGGACTCCATGGAACGAAGGATCTCGACGATCGGAGCGAATGGCACCCCGTGCTCGCCGAGGGGGAGGCACGAACCGACGAGTAGTGGCATTCCGGCACGGCCCGCGAACTCGTCGAGCAGGCTCGACTTGCCGACACCTGCGGCGCCCGCGATCAGTGCGAACTGGGCAGTTCCGTTCACCGCGCGATCGAGCATCGCGTGGAGGCGCTCGAGTTCCTCACTCCGGCCGATGAATCGGCGCCGAACCGGGGCTCGCGGCATCCGCTAAGTATCGCGCCACCTCGGAACCGAGTTTTCGCCGCTTCTCCCGGAGATACGGCATTCTCCCGATGTCTCAGGTGGGGCCTTAGGTGCAGGTTGGACCACATGGAACACGACCTGAAGCACGACACGACCCGACCGACGAGCGGTGCGCCTCACCTTGCGAGCGAGCGATGATCCTCCAGCTCGCAGCGGCCGTCGGTACCGGCCCGACCGAATTGGCGGCGTTCGACGACGCCTTGTTGCAGGTGGGCGCGGCCAACTACAACCTCGTCCGGCTCAGTTCGATGATCCCACCGGCCTCGCACCTGACCGAGTGCGACGGCGCGATGTCGTCACCGGGCGGATCGTGGGGCGATCGTCTCTACGTGGTCTACGCCGAGCAGCGGGCGAGTCGACCGGGCGAGCAGGCATGGGCCGGCGTCGGCTGGGCACAAGACCAGTCGGGCAAGGGGCTCTTCGTGGAGCACGAAGGCCCGAGCGAACGCCGCGTACGAGACCAGATCGACGCGAGCCTCGACCACCTCCAACACGGCCGCAGCCTTCGACTCGGGCCATCGCGTCGACGGCTCATCGGCGGCACGGTGGTCGATCGACCGATCTGCGCGCTGGTGCTGTGCGCCTACCAGACCGAGGCCTGGGATCCGGACACGGCCGCCGCCCGCCGGGTGCTGCCTGCTGACCGGGAGCTCCAGTCGTGCTGAACCTGCCCAACGACATGAGCGACGTCGCTGTGACCGGCACCCACCGATCGATCGTCCCGGTGATCGCAGTGATGGTCGCACTCGCCGGACTCGACCTGATCGGTGCCATGTTCGCACGCTCGTGGGCGGACCACCGATCGATCGTCTCGATGATCGGGGGCATCATCGTCTTCGGCCTTCTCTTCGTGGTCTACGGCAAGAGCCTCGACTTCGTCGACCTCAGCACGGTCACGATCGGGTGGGTCGTCCTGCTCCAAGTGGGGGTCATGGTGCTCGACCGCCTGGACGGTGTCGTGATTTCGATGCCACGGTTGGGTGCCATGGGCCTGATCTTGATCCTGCAGGCTTACCTCACCGTGAGCGGCGCCGCGGGCTGACCACCCCTGTCGGCCACCGAAATCCGATCAGGCACACGTTGCGGATTCGACAGCAGCTCAGGGCCGGAGCGACCGACTCGACGTCGTATGCGCTCCCGCTGACCCGCGGTCTTCGCTCAGGTCCTCAACGGTGGTGCGCCGCCTCATCTCACCGTTCATCGTCGACCGGACGCCGCCGAGAACGTCTACTTCGAGACGATCCAGCCCCCAAGCGGCTTCGACTCGGTCGAATGGGCGACGAAGCGCCGTTCTCGCGCTGAGCGGGTGCTCACCGCGGCACCCCAGCCAAACAGGTACCGACCAGCCGGCGGTAGGGGCGGTTCCGGCTCGGTGGTTGACCGAAGCGGAGGCGCGCATGTAAAATGCATGCAT
Source organism: uncultured Acidimicrobiaceae bacterium (assembly GCA_963791635.1). Classification (GTDB taxonomy): domain Bacteria; phylum Actinomycetota; class Acidimicrobiia; order Acidimicrobiales; family Ilumatobacteraceae; genus VFMC01. The sequence continues at coordinate 112,438 of CAWBTC010000005.1, read as the reverse complement.
GCCGAATGTTCAGATTCGTGAGGTACCCGAAGATGTGCACGAGGCGTTGGTCCGAAAGGCCGAGTTGGCCGGCCAGTCGCTTCAGCAGTACCTGTCGGCACAGCTCGTCGTCATCGCATCGACGCCGACTGTCGACGAGGTGATCGATCTGATCGAGCGACGCCACAAGGGCAGCGTCTCGCGAACCAGCACGATCGCAGCGCTTCGGGACGAGCGTGCTCGTCGTTGATGCCTCGGTTGTTGCGCCGTTGATCGCGGACGGCGGCTCTGACGGTGACGTGTTCCGAGCAGCCGCGAGGGGGCAGACCTTCGCGGCGCCGGATCTGCTTCGGGTGGAGGTGCTCTCCGTCGTCCGCCGTCACCTCGCTTCCGGGACTCTGAACGCGCAGCAGGCGAACGACGCCGTGGACGATCTGCTCGCCCTCCCGATCACGCTGTACCCCACGACGCCTCTGCTGCGTCGGTGTTGGGAGCTCCGATCGAACGTCACCGCCTACGACGCTTGTTACGTCGCTCTGGCGGAGACGCTCGACGTCGCGCTCCTGACGGCAGATGCGAGGCTGGCGAACGCGCCTGGAACCCGGTGCTCGTTCTTGCTCGTCTGACCTTCGGCGAGCCGACTCTCCAGGCTCATGCCCCGGCGACGAAGGCGACGACGACGTCGGCGGCGTGCCGGTCGAAGTTCTCTCGTCGGCGGTCGTAGATCATGGTCGTTCGCGGATCGGCATGTCGGGCTGTGAGTTGGACGTCTCGTAGCGACACCCCGGCATCGAGTGCAGCCATGACGGGTCGGGTCGTGATGCTCGGTCTGGTGATCGGGATTCGACCAGCAGCCACCGGAGGTTTCCCCGGCGCCTGCGCCAGCGGATCCGCACCACCTTCGGGTCGTGAAATCCACCCGCTTCTACGAATCGGCAACGAACACCGAAGAGCAGCCTGACCAGGTACGACGCAGTATTCGACTCCAACAAGCGACCGGGCTCCGACGCCTTGTTCACGACCCATATCGGGGCGATCTACAGTCGCTGACGGTGTCGCTCGAACGGCGGACGACGCTGAAACCGAAGGAGCATGTGTGATTCATCGATTCAGGGCACTCATCGGCGCGGGTGCAGCCACGGCGCTGATCGTTGCGGGGTTGGCCACGCCGACGGGGGCCGACAACGGCACCAACACGACTGCGTTGCGCACAGCCGTCACGGCGGCAGACATCACGCAACATCTCCAAGCGTTTCAGGCCATCGCCAACGCCAATGGTGGCAACCGTTCTGCGGGCACCACCGGCCATGTCCAGTCGGCCGAATACGTCGAGAGCCAGCTTCAGGCGGCTGGCTACGTCACGACACGCCAGTCTTTCTCGTACACCGAAACGATCGTCGATGTTGCTGTCATGCAGCAGACCCTCCCGGAGCCGATTCGTGATTTCGTCTACGGCGTGGACTTCTTCGACATGAACTATTCAGCCGAGGGCGATGTGACCGCGTTTGTTCAGTCGGTCGACATCAATCTTGACGGCGATCGCGCCTCGACGAGTGGTTGCGAGGCGGCCGACTTCACCGGGTTCGTACCCGGTCGCATCGCATTGATCCAACGTGGTGGGTGCACCTTCCGCATCAAGGCCGACAACGCCCTCGCGGCCGGGGCCAGCGCGGCGATCATCTTCAACCAAGGCAACGTTGACCCGACCGATGACCGGTTCGGCCTGTTCGGCGGCACATTGGGCAGCGCAGGAGTGACGATCCCCGTCGTCTCCGCTCCCTTCCAGCTCGGTGCCGACTTCAGCACAGTTCCTGATCTGACGTTGCGTGTTGCGTTCGAGGCGCACGACGAGATCGTGAACACCTTCAACGTGCTTGCCGACACCGCCGGCCGCGTCGATCGCACGGTTGTTGTCGGGGGCCACCTCGATGGCGTGCCGGAAGGCCCAGGCATCAACGACAACGGCTCGGGCACGGCAGCCATTCTCGAAACAGCAATCCAGATGAAGAACCTGGGAATCGTCCCGACCAACCGCATTCGGTTCGCGTTCTGGAGTGGTGAGGAGGACGGCCTGATCGGTTCGTCGTACTACGTGTCTCAACTCAGCCCACGGGACATCAAGAACCACGCGGCGAACCTGAACTTCGACATGATCGGGTCACCGAATGCCGTCCGGTTCGTCTACGACGGTGACGGTGATGCGTTCGGAACCAAGGGTCCGAGTGGGTCGAACGTGGTGGAGGACGTGTTCACCGACTACTTCGCCTCCCAAGGCCTTCCCAGCGCGCCCACCGCCTTCGACGGTCGGTCGGACTACTTCGCGTTCATCGAGAACGGCATCCCGGCCGGCGGATTGTTCAGCGGAGCCGAAGACCTCAAGACAGCGGCCGAGGCCGTCACCTACGGCGGCACCGCCGGTGTGCCGTACGACCTCTGCTACCACGCAGCGTGTGACACCATCGCCAACGTCGATCCCGGAGTGCTCGGCCAAATGGCCGACGCCATCGCTCACGCGACGATGACGTTGGGGATGACGACCTCAGCGGTCAATGGAACTGCCAAGGGCAAGGGCACCGGAACCACCAACCTCCAGTACAAGGGCAACCTCGCCCTGCGCTGACGCCAGCCGACGTTGACCACGAGCCCCGCGCACATCTTGGACGGGGCTCGTGGTCGCCGTTGTGCACGAACACGCGGGTTTGTCCTCCGGAGGCGTACTCAGCGCGTGGCTGTCTGCGTACGCACGACCCGGCCAGACCCAACGATGAGTTCTCGGCACCAACAGGGCAAGGAACCTCTCACAGCGCGGTTGAGGGAGGGTACTATCGGGGTGGCCGTCGAGATTCGTCAATGACGGGCAGGAGCGCCGATGCGAGTGCGTGTGCCGGTGATCGTCAAGGACCCTGCAGTGTCGGAGTTCAAGGACGTCGCCCCGACCGAGCTGATCACCATCGAGGAGGACGTGTTCCTCGACGGGCCCGTCTCACCACGGGTCGCGGTGCTCGACTTCGAGCCGGGTGGCGGCGCGCTCGGGTCCCCCGCGCGCTACGTGCCGCCACCCAGTGGGAACGAGTTCGGCAGTTACGAGGTCCCCGTTCCGGTCGACCGTGGCGACTCTCACGTCGATCCGGTGGCGGCCGCCGTCTCGGTGTTCGGCGCCGTCCACAAGACCATGGACATGTTCGAGGAACCCGATGCGCTCGGCCGCGAGGTGCGGTGGGCGTTCGACGCGCCGCAGCTGCTGGTCGTGCCGCGCGCCGGCGAGATGGCAAACGCCTTCTACGAGCGCGAGTCACACAGCCTGCAGTTCTTCTTCTTCGCCGACCCGTTCGGGAGCGGTGTCGAGCGTGTGTACACGTCGAGCTCGCAGGACATCGTCGCCCATGAGACCGCCCATGCACTCCTGGACGGGATCGCCCCCGACCTGTACAGCGCGGTGACGCCGCAATCGCTGGCGATCCACGAGGCGGTCGCCGACCTCGCCGCCCTGCTGGTCTCGTTGAGGTGTCGAGAGCTGACGCGGCGGGTGCTCGAACGAGAGCAGGGCAACATCGCCCGATCGAACGTGTTCAGCGGGCTCGCCGAGCAGTTCGGGATGGCGCTCGACCCGGCCCGGACCTATCTGCGCAACCTCAACGACGACGCCGTGATCGGTGTCCCCGGTGGAGTCGCGACCGACGAGCCGCACGAGCTGTCAGCGGTGCTGTCGGGCGCGTTCTATCGGATGCTGCTGATGACGTATGACGAGTTGCGCAATCAGTACGCCACCCACGCCCCGGCCGACCCGCAACTCGTGCCAGAGTCGGAGACCAACTACGTCGAGACCTCCGTCGTCGAGCAGACCGCAGCGCAGGGCGTCCCGCGGGCCGCGATCGCGCTCGAGAGCAATGCCAAAGCTCTGTTCATCGCCGCCGAGCGCGTCAAGCGGACACTTCTGCGCGGGCTCGACTACCTCCCGCCCGGCGACGCCACCTTCGCCGACCTCGCCCGCGCCGTACTCGCCTCGGACGAGGCGTCCCATCCCGACAGCGACACGATGCGGATCTGGCTGATCAGTGAGTTCGTGCGGCGCGGTGTCGTGGGCTCGCCGCTCGACCTCGACGTCGACACCAACTACGACCATCCCGCGCTGCAGGGGATCGACATAGAGGAGCTGATCGCGTCCGACTTCGCCGCCTACGCCTTCGCCCAGCGCAACCTGGCGCTGCTCCACATCCCGAACGACACGCCGTTCGAAGTCAGACCGCGGCTCGACGTGACGAAGTTGTACTGGCACCGCGACGGAGAGCACACGGTTCGCGAGGTGTTGTTCAAGGTGTCGTGGTCGATGATCGAGGACAACCGCTCGGGCGGTGGCCTGCCCGACAAGCGCCGCTACCGCTCAGGCACCACGCTGGCGATCGGACTCGATCGGCCGGAGCCCTATGTGCGGGCCGTCATCACGACCAGCCGCGAGGATTCAGATCGGATAGCCACCGACGCCATGTTGAAGGCACTGATCGAGGCCGAACGGCTCCAGGTCACCGACTCGCCGAGATCGGCGACGCCTCTGCGCGGAGCGGTTATCGCCGAGGTCGGCTCCGGCGTACTGCGGGTACGCGGGCTGGCCAGGATGCTCCACATGAGCGAAGCGAGGACGTGATGGCTGACGTCTTGAAGGTCAGGATGTACAACGTCCGCTTCGGTGACGCGATCCTGATCACCGTTCCGGATCGCAATCCCAGCAGCGGTCGCATCAAGACGAGGCGGATCCTGATCGACGTCGGCAACGCACCCAGAGTCGCAGGCACTGGCGAAGGTGGCAGCGACGAGGTGTTCGAACGCGTCGTCGGGAGCATCCTCGACGAGCTCGATGGCGATCCGCTCGATCTGTACGTCATGACCCACGAGCACCTCGACCACGTGCAGGGCCTGTTCTACGCGTCCAGCAAGTTGCCGGCGCTCGATCTGGCCAACCGGCTCCAGGTCCGGTACGTCTGGCTGACGGCGTCAGCCGATCCGGACTACTACAAAGACGACAGACATCCCAAGGCCGAGAAGCAGAAGCTGGCTTTCGACCAGATGTACGCCGGGATCGCCGCTCATCTGGCGGCACGGCCGGGAATGTTCGGGCATGGCGTGATGGAGATGTTCGCCAACAACGACCCATCCAAGACCACGCCCTGCGTCGACTTCCTGCGGACCCTGAACCCGGCCAAGACCAGCTACATCTGGCGCGGTGTCAGTTTGCGTGGCAAGCACGGGTTCAAGGAAGCCAAGTTCGACATCTGGGCACCGGAAGAGGACACGTCCGACTACTACGGCCGCTTCCAACCGCTCGACACCGACGCCACGCCAGTTGGCGCAGCCTCATCTGCCGGTGGGCGGGCGGGCGGCGCACTCCGCAAGGTCCCGAAGATCGACCCACGCCCACCGCAGGGCGTCGACGCCGGGGCGTTCCTCCAACTCGTCGAGTCCCGCCGCAGCGGGATCGCCGACAACCTGCTGGCGATCGACAAGGCGGCAAACAACACCAGCATCGTGTTCGCCCTCGAGTGGCGCGGGTGGCGGCTGCTGTTCGCCGGAGATGCCGAGGTCAGGAGCTGGAAGACGATGGCCCGCGAGCAGGTGCTCAAGCCGGTCCACTTCCTGAAGGTGTCGCATCACGGGAGTCACAACGGAACGCCGGCCGACGAGATCTTCGAGGCGATCCTGCCGGCGGCCGCGCCGGACGCCCTGCCACGTCGCGCCGCGATCTCGACCTGGACCGACACGTACCCCAGCATTCCGCACACGCCGACCAACACCCGTCTGGCAAGCCGAGCCGATCTCCGGTCGACACTGGATCACCCAGACGACCTGTTCTACGAGCTCGAATTCCCTGGTTGACACGCGAATCGAGGTGATCCACCATGACCGATCAATCGGACGACTCCGACTCGAACGACTCCAGATCGGACGACTCCGACTCGAACAACTCCGACCAGCCGGGTGAACCGGCACGACCGACCGGATCGGGCCGGGCAAACGCGGTCTCCGTCGGGCTGTCGATGTCCGGTGGCGGGTACCGGGCATCGGCATGGGGGCTCGGCGCACTGCTCGCCCTGTCGGACATGCGCAGCTTGCATGCGCCCGAGTCGGAAGCCGAGGCGACGATCAGCATGGTCGCATCGGTGTCCGGCGGCTCGATCACGAACGCCGACTTCGGCCTCGGCATCGACCTCGCCTCGGCCAGCGCTGCCGACGTCGACCGGCGGGCGACACGGCTCGCGCCGAAGCTGGTCGGCAACCGCCTGTTCTTCATCCCGGTCCTGCTGCTGATGGCGCTGGTGCACCTCGGCATGGCGCTGTTGCTCGATGGTCCGCTGCCGAACGGGTTCGCCCGGTGGGCCGTCGCGTCCGCCGGCGCCACCGCCGTCGGCGTGATGATCGGCCCACGCTCACGCGACCTCGTGTTCGGATGGTGGCCGACGTGGCTGTACCTCGGTGTGATCGCCGCCGGGATCAGCGCCACCGTGTGGCTGCTCGCCGAACCGTGGGGGATCGCCGACCGGATCGGCTGGGCACTGCTGGCCATCGTCGCCCTCTCGATCGTGCTGGCACCGCGGCCGTACGTCGTGCAGCGCGCCATGCACTCGTACCTCCGCGGCAGCGGCGTCGACGATCCCACGTTGCAGGATCTCGGTGGACCCGTCGTGCACATCATCTGCACAGCCGAGGTGAGCGGCAGCAACCTGCTGTACCTCGGGCCGGGTTTCGCCCACAACGAGGATTACGGCAGCTCGGTCAACGCCGGCGGCCTGCCGGTGGCGGCGGCCGTCCAGGCGTCGTCGAACCTCCCCGGGGCGTTCCCCATCCGGTGGCTGTCGAACCGGCGACTCGGCCTGTCGGGGGGCCGTGCCGAACCGAAGCGATTTCTGCCTGTCACCGACGGCGGCACCTACGACAACATGGGGAGCCAATGGTTCACCGGGCTCCCCAACCGGATCCGGCGACTGTCGGACGAGGGACCCGCGGCAACGCAGATCGCCGCAGGCCTGCGTCCGCCCGATGCCGTCGTGATCGCCAACGCGTCGGGGCTCGGCAAGACGAAGTGGTCGTGGCTCGTCGGCATCCCGCTGATCGGCTGGGTGCTCGGGCTCTTGCGGATCAAGACGATCCTGTACGAGCAGACGACGGCGTCGCGGCGGGCGTCGCTGATCAACGACCGGTTCGACAACGACGACCCGTCGGGCACGCTGGTGCACATCGGCTCGAGCCCCGCCGCGTACATCGGTCTCCTGCACCGGAGGCAACCGACGGTGCGGACGGCCAGGGCGGTCGCGGCGTTCGGGGCGCTCGGCGCCCAGGACTGGGCACAGCAGGCCGACGACAACGCCGCAGTCGCCACGGCGTTCTGGCCGCTGTCTGCTGACCTGATCAGCCAGGTGATCCACCACGCCTACCTCCAGACGATGCTCAACCTGCACGTCAAGTTCGGTACACCGCTGCGGGTACCGCCCCGAGCCGAGTTCGACGGCCTCGTCGCCGGCCGCCCCCGTTCCCTCGACGACTCCTGGGTGAGGTAGCTCCGCGACCTCCGAACCTCGATCGGATCAGCTACCCGATGCGGAGGCGGCGGATGCGCCGCAGGCAGGGTGAACCGGTCGGCGTACCGCGGTCACCGGCGCCGTGGTGGCGCTGGTGACCGCCCGGTAGAGCTCCACATTCACGCCGCGCAGCGTGCCGACCTTGCTCACGTCGGTGACGACGCAACCGTGTGCACTGCAGACGAGATCAACATCGCGATCGCAATCCGGATGATCCTCCGCGACAGCGTCCGACCCGGCGGACCCGACCCGGTCCTCGACGAACTCATCGACCAGAACGCCACGTCCGACCCCGACATCGACCCCCGGCCACGACCTCGCCACTGCGCTCGAACTCGCCCGCGACGAACTCGCCGACGACATCGGCGTCGACCACCTCTGGAACCCCGCCCTCGGCTGCATCGAAGACGGCACCGAACGCCAACACCACTGGCGAATGATCAACCTCCACCCCACCACCTGGTTCGACCGCTTCCGACCCGCCGCTGAGCTCACTCCCAACGCCGCAGGCAGTCCGGTTCCGGTACGGTTTCGCCGTGGCGGTAGGCGTGGAGAGGGTCGGCATCGAGACGAACGATCCACCAGCGCCGGACGGGCATCAGGTGGAGGGCGTCGCCTCGTGGTTCGTTCGCTCAGGCCGGGTGGTTCCGGGCGTCGAGGTCGGTGCTGATGGTCGGGCTCGTTCGTGGTGGTGGCCGCTGCCGACTGCCGGTGATCGGGCGCTTCTTGCGTCGCTCATGCCGGCTGCGAACGACCTCGAAGCGCACCGTCTCGTGGCGCAGCTCCTGTCGATCGAAGTCGACCGGCAGGTCAGGGCGCAACTGCGAATGGCCGGCATCGATCTCATCGGCAGGACGACCGGTCGTCGAGCGGTGCCGGAGCTGTGGTTGCGGTCGTTGTCGAGCGCCGATCCGTGGTTGCCTGCGGGCACGGATCTCGCAAAGGTCGAGGCTCTTGCTGGCGAGCTGATCGAGTGGGTGCGTGGGGCGATCGACGGCATCGGCACCGTGGCGATCCGCCTCCACGTCGTCGAGCCCGAGGGACGCGAGCGGTCGTGGGGGATCGAACCGTTCGCGTGTGACGTCGACGAGTCGAGTCTCGTCATCGCGGCGGCCGAGGTCTTCGGGGGCGCGTCTCCGTTCGCTGCTGACGCACGCGAGGCGGTGCTTGCCGCACTCGGGCGGGCGGTGCGTGTCGCGCCCGAGCTCGCAGGTCTGCTCGATCAGGCCGTTCCCGGTCCAATCCGGATCGACGAGACATCGCTCGTGACGGTGCTCAGCGAACGTGTCGGTCCGCTCGGCGCGGTCGGGGTGCAACTGCTGATCCCGACCTGGTGGTCGAACAGCCGCCGGCTCGGCGTTCGGGCCAAGACGACCAACACGACGAAAGCGGCCGATTCGGTGACCTCGGCGGGGTTCGGATTCGACGACATCGTCGGGTTCACGTGGGAGGCCGCACTGGGTGACGAGCGCCTCACCAAAGCCGACCTGGCCGCGCTCGAACGTGCCGTCGCTGCGAAGCGCACGATGGTGCGCCTGCGTGGCCAGTGGGTGTTGGTCCGCCCCGATGAGGTCGCCGGGTTGCTGCGCGTTGCCGGCTCGGCGGGTGAGGCGACGGTCGGGGATCTGGTCCGGACCGGGCTCGGGTTGCCGTCGATCGCCGCACCGGACGGGGCGATCGCGGTCGGCGTCAGTGCAGGGGGTCGGCTCGGCGGGCTCCTCGATACTGCGATGCACGAACGGGCCGAACCCGTCGCGCAGCCCGATGGATTCGATGGCACGCTGCGGCCATATCAGGCGCGAGGTGTCGGGTGGTTGCGGTTCCTCGGACAGCTGCGACTCGGTGCTTGCCTTGCCGACGACATGGGTCTGGGCAAGACAGCACAGCTCATTGCGACGGTCTTGGCTGACCCGGTCGAGGGACCGACATTGGTGGTGTGTCCGACGTCGGTGCTCGGCAACTGGGAACGTGAGCTGTCACGGTTCGCGCCCGACCTGCGTGTGGTCGCGCATCATGGCCCGTCACGAGCGAAAACCGTGAAGGCGTTCGCCAAGGTGTGCGGAACTCACGATGTGGTGCTCACTTCCTACGGTCTGCTCGCCCGCGACGTCGACAACCTCGCCGACGTCGAGTGGGGACGGGTCACGCTCGACGAAGCCCAGCAGGTGAAGAACCCCTACACCGCCCAGGCCAAAGCAGTGCAACGCCTGCGCGCCGCTCGGCGCATCGCGATGACGGGCACTCCGGTCGAGAACCGGCTCAGCGAGCTGTGGGCGATCATGCAGGCCGTCAACCCAGGACTGCTCGGCTCGATGACATCGTTCAAAGAACGCTTCGCGATCCCGATCGAACGCAACGGAGATGACGAGGCTGCTGCACGTCTGCAACGGCTCACCGGGCCGTTCGTACTCCGCCGGCTGAAGACCGATCGCAGCATCATCGACGACCTTCCCGACAAGATCGAGATCACCGAACACTGCCCGCTCACACGCGAACAGGCCACCCTCTACCAGGCGGTCGTCGACGACCTGCTCGCCAAGGCCGCCGAGGCAGACGCCCAGCAGCGACGCGGGCTTGTGCTCGCCGGCATCACCAAACTCAAACAGGTCTGCAACCACCCAGCCCACTTCGCCAAGGACCACAGTGCCCTGCACGGTCGATCAGGCAAGCTCAGCCGTGTCGAAGAACTGCTCGACGAGTTGATCGCCGCCGGCGACAAGGCGTTGTGCTTCACGCAGTTCACCGAGTGGGGCGAACTGCTCGTGCCGCACCTCGCGAACCGCTACCCGGTGCCCGTGCTCTGGCTGCACGGTGGCACCACCCGCAAACGACGCGACGAACTGGTCGCCGAGTTCCAGTCGATCACCGGGCCCGCGCTGTTCCTGCTGTCGCTCAAGGCGGGCGGCACCGGGCTCAACCTCACCGCAGCGTCGCATGTCGTGCATCTCGACCGGTGGTGGAACCCTGCCGTCGAGGACCAAGCGACCGACCGAGCGTTCCGGATCGGCCAGCACCGCAACGTGTTGGTCCACAAGCTCGTCAGTTCCGGCACCGTCGAAGAACGCATCGACACGATGATCGCCAACAAGCGTGCGCTCGCCGGCAAGGTCGTCGGTACGGGCGAGACGTGGCTGACGGAGCTGTCCACCGACGAACTGCGCGACCTGCTCACCTACGACCCCTCCCACGAGGAGACCTGACATGCCGGCTCGGAAACGATCGTGGGACGACCCGTGGCGGAGCTACCCGGCGTCGAAACCACTCCCCGCCGATGACGGGATCGCAACACGCAAGCAGCGCGGCGCAATGGCCGACAGCTGGTGGTCGAACCGCCTGATCGAGCTCCTCGACTCCTACGGGCTCGGAGCGCGGATGACCCGCGGCCGCCGCTACGCACGCCAAGGCCAACTCGTCTCCTTCGACGTGCAACCCGGAGCCGTACTCGCCCAGGTGCAGGGATCACGCCGAACCCCATACGTCTGTCACGTGTCGTTTGCCCCGCTCACCGACGAGCAGTGGCGCAGCGTGCAACACGAGATCGACTCGACGCTCAACATCCCCGCGCGCCTCCTCGCTGGCGAGGTCCCCGCCGAACTCGAAGCAGTGTTCACCCGGGCGAACGTGACCCTGCTGCCGCGCCGGTGGAACGACCTCGACGCCACCTGCTCGTGCCCGGACTGGGAGAACCCGTGCAAGCACATCGCTGCCGTGCTGTACGTGCTCGCTGACCGCCTCGACGACGACCCGTGGCTCCTGCTCGCGTGGCGCGGACGCACCCGCAACGATGTGCTCGCCCACCTCGCCACCGACGCCCACACCGGCGACACCCGCGACGCAGTCGCACCATGGTGGCCACTCGTACCCGGCGCGCCCCTGCCCCACCCCACGCACGAGCCGGACCCGTGGACCACCACTGATACAACCGAGACACTCACGAGACTCGGCCCCCTCGACGTACAGGTCCGTGCCACACCCGTCACCGACCTTCTCGCCGCCGCCTACCAGGCACTCACCACCGGCGACTGAGTGCACGACGCACGATCACTGCCACGGTCGGCGTGGCTCGGTCGCGGACCTTCGACATCGACGCAGCAGGCGTTGCTTGCCGGGAACGCAGTTCAGGGATGATCGGCACAGTCCCGACGAGGGTTCCTGCACACCGAACCATCCCGGTTGGTGCGGCCGCACAACACCGACGTATCCCGCATCCGTGCGAGTCGTTCCCCGCAACGCTCGATGTCGGCCGATGACCACGACCGTGTCCTCACCGCACTGCCCCGGCCCGCCGCGACCTCGCACGCCGAAGCACTTCGACCATCTCGTCGTCACCGATCAACGTGGCGAACGGCGACATCTTCAACAACTCGACATCGACTTCATCGATCGACAACAACACCCGGACCAAGTCGACCCGCGGACCGTCAAGGAGATGCCGCCACGCCTCGACATACGACGCAGTCCGACCACTCCACGACGCCTCGAGCACCTCCAGCCGGCGACGACCGAACTCGAGCACCCGCTCGGGATCCTCCAAGAACCTCTCCACCACCATCCGATGCAACTCGATCGTCTTCGCGACCGAGCGATCGTCCTGCCGAGCCCGACGTGGAACCACATCCACCGTCTCAGAACCCACCGCCACGATCCGCTCCAACGTCTCGATACTCGGACTCCGGCGACTGTTTTCGTACATCGACAACACCGGCTGCGGAATGCCCGTCAACTCGCTCAACTCCGTCTGCGACAGACCATGCCGACCACGAAACTCCCGCACCACCTCAGCAACATCCACACCACGACTATATCGCATCCGATATGGGAAGGTCCATGCCACCCGAGCCCAAGGTTCATCCCCCGGGTGCGACCAAGAATCATCCACCGCGTGGAAGAGGTCAGTGGCTCATTCCGGCGACCACAACCTCTCTACCAGGACAAACAAACACGCGTCGAAACTGCGATCCGCGTGTAGGCGTGTTGACAGACCATCTCCGCCAATCACGTAGCACACCGCCACGCTCACCAGCCCGAGAACGACGAAAGCCCAGGCCGTCTGACCTGGACTTATCCGTGGAGCTGAGGGGAATTGAACCCCTGACCTCTTCCATGCCATGCCTGATTCCGAAGTCCGCCGGTGTGTCTGGTTGTGTCTGATTGTCCAGCTCAACGGCCATTTCTTGTGTCTGGTTGTGTCCCGGTGTGTCCCGTTGTGTCGCTCCGTAAGGTGCCAGTAAAGGTGCCAGCGACGGGAGGGTCGGGATGGGGAAGAACGAGAGCCGCCGTGGTCGCGGCGAAGGAGCACTGTTCTATCGCGAAGATCGCGACCGGTGGATGGGCCGCATCGTGGTCGACGGGCAGCGCCATCAGATCTCCGCCAAGACCAAGACCGAGGCACGCCGCAAGCTCGAAGAACTCCGCCGCACCGCCACCGACGGGCTCCCCGTCACCCCCGGCTCGCTCACCCTCGCCGAACTCCTCGAGATGTGGAGCACCAAGGCACTCCCGAACCGGCGCCTCTCCCCTTCCCGACTCTCTGCGCACACGTTGGGCGATCAACATCCTCACCGACGAACTCGGCACCGTCCGGCTCCGCAACCTCACCGCCGAACGCATCGAAGCCGCGTTCGCCCGACGGGCTCAAGGTGTACCGACAGCGAAGCGGGCCGGTCGCGGTCGCACCTCGGGCGCGCCGCTGTCGAAGAACTCGCTCGTGAAGATCCGCTCCACCCTCAACCAGGCGCTCCTGTGGGCGCAGCGCCGCGACCTCGTCGCCCGCAACGTCGCCGCCACCGTCGAACTCCCCCACGACGCAGCACCATCCAAGGTCGGCAAGACCATGACCGTCGACCAAGCCCAACAGTTCCTCGCCGCCGCGGCCGGCACCGAACTCGAAGCGATGTGGGCCGTGATGATCTACCTCGGCGTACGACCCGGCGAAGCCGCCGGCATCGCCTGGAACGACATCGACTTCGACAACGGCATCATCCACATCTGGCGCGCCCGCAAAGCCAGCGACAACGGCCAAGCCATCGTCGGCGAAACCAAGAACGCCGGCAGCGTCCGCAGCCTCGACACCCCAACCGCCGTCCTCGCCGCGCTCCGCACCATCGAGAACGCCAAGACGCTCAGATCGAACTCGCCGGCAGCGAATGGGCCAACGACGACGACCTCGTCTTCACCTCCCCCACCGGACGACCCACCGACCCCAAAGCCGTCCGCAAAGAATTCGCACGCATCATCGAGGCCTCAGGCGTCGAAGGCGACTGGACCCCGAACCTGCTCCGCCACACCGCCGCCAGCCTCATGGCCCACGCCGGCATGCCCATCGAGCAAGTCGCCGACCAACTCGGCCACACCGACCTCCGCATGCTCCAACAGCACTACCGCCACCGCATCAAGACGCACCGTCGACGGCGCCAGCGCAGTCGACGGCCTCCTCAACACCAACCCACCCGGATGACGACCCCTCACCGGAGCATTCGGCGAGATGAGAATCGAACGATGACAACCACCGACCCCCGTGCGACGGCTCAGCAGTGGCTCGAGCGGTGGGCACCGATCGAACCGGATCCTGCAGACGGCCCGGACGCCGAACCGTACGGACTCAACCCTCTCATCGCGTACATCCTCTGCAGCGTCCTCACGTACATGGGTGACGACTGGCCCGAGGAACTCGGAGGCGAACTCACCAGAACCCGCCTCCCCAAGAACCTCGCCGTCTGGCTCCTCGACGACGACTTCACCGCAGCGATGGCGGCCTCATGCTTCCACCTCGCCGACCGCCTCGAAGCCGGCCCGGACGATGAGCGCTTCACCCGCTGCACCGCCGACGAGGTCAACCTCGCGATCGCTCACAAGCTCGCCACCATCACCCACGAGGAACTTCTGGCCGACGACCCCGTCGTCGACGTGCTCCACGAGATGCTCGGACACCTCGACTTCGAACTCGAACTCGACCTCGCACGCGAACTCCTCGCCGACGACACCGACGTCGACTTCCTCTGGAACCCAGCACTCGACGGCATCGAAGACGACGCCGACCTCCAGCAGAACTTCCGAATCATCAACCTCCACCCCAAGGACTGGTTCAAGCCATTCGACGATTGACGATCGACGGCGAGACACAGTGATGCCCCGAAGAGCCGGACCAGCGAAACACCCGCTTCAATGCCGATCCACGCCCCGGCGACATCCACCCACACCAACAGAACCCTCCAATCCCAACCCCCGACGAGTTCTCGGCACCAACAGTCGACGGCTCGTCAACACCGAGCCGCGAGCACCATGGACCGAGTGAACAATCTTCGCAGCGCCGGTACCGCTGGGGGACTCGTGACAGCCGGGAAGTCGCCGTCGAGCGACGCAGTACGATGTTGACGGCTGAGCCGCATCTCGGCCGGACGAGTACCAGACCGTCGGACCCGCGAGGGGGCAAATGAGATTCGTTCTGACGGACCAATCGCTGAATGCGGTGGTCACCGTGGTAGACGGTCGCGGCAAGATCATGGTGCCGGTTTGGGACCGACGAGCTAGGACAGCCGGTCGGGATGTGCTGGCTCGGTAGCCGCATCGTGGTCTGCGACCGTTCGAAAGATCGGCTGGTCTCGATTGATATCCAGTCCGGCAGCGGTGAGGTTCTGGCCCCGTCACCTCCGACCGCCCCTATGAAGCGACCGTCGGCGGTGTCTCTGGGAGTGACGGGGATGCTGTGGATCGCCGACACCGATGCGCGTCGAGTTCTCTCCTTCGATCCGGGCTCGGCGAGCTGGTTGGCCTTCCCGGCTGCCCCTCCCGATGACCGAACCGCCGATTGGTCCTTCGGTCAGCCGTGTGGAATCCAAGCCCTCGTCGACGGCAGTGTCGTTGTCGTTGACCGCTCCGCTAGTCGACTCGTGAAAATCGCAGCTGACGGAATGGCATGGAGCTCGGTGCCTCTCGCTCGGCCAGCCACCAATGTCACATGGTGGGGCAACGTATTGGCAGTGTGCAGCATTGGGAGCGACACGATTGAGCTCTTCGACACCGACCTCTCCAAAGTTGGGTCGATCACGCACCCGCTCCTTCTCGGCGTTGGGTGCATCGTTTCCGACAGCTCGGCGCTCTGGGCTCTGAACTGTGCCATGCGCGCCATTATCCGCATCGACAGCCCGACAGCCAGCGGCGTTGAGATGTTGTTGGCGCTCGAGCCCCTCGGCCTTCACCGTCCGACCGCACTGGAGCAGCTCCCATGACCTCGGTTCGAATTCTGACCTACAACACCCAAGCGCGCTCGTGGGCGATGGACGCGCTCGATGCAGGAATCGCTCGTTCCCGCTACGACCGTCGAGGAGCGAGCGAAGAACATCGCTCGGCGGATTCTCGCAAGCCCGCGACGCTGGGACATTATCTGCCTCAATGAGGTGTTCGATGAGGATGCTCGCGCCGTGTTCGTCGACGAACTCGGCAAGACCTACCCGCACCAGGTGCGCAAATGCGACCTGAGCGGCGCATGGGCCACGGTCAGATTGGGTCCAAACTCGACTCGGAAGTTCGCATTGGACGTTTCCGCCAACGTTCTCGTTGCCGACATGCCTCCCGCGAGCATTCCGGGAGGTCGTTACGAGGACTCGGGCCTCATGATCTTTAGCGTCTGGCCTTTCGCCCAACAAGCGCCCCTGCCAGGTTCGCTTTTGCGTCGTTTCACCCGACAGTGGAGACGGTCGTCGGGGTCACCTTCGATCGCACTGCGGGCTCGGATGCCATGGCGGCGAAGGGCTTCATCTACGCAGCCATTGAGCTCCCCGGTGCACAGACGCTTCATCTAATTTCGACCAACGCAAGCTGACTCTGGCGTGATTGGTGATCCGAAGAACGTTGCGATTCGCACGGCGCAGCTCGAACAGATCGAGCACTTGATGGCATCCTGGTTCCCGACGATGGCTCCGAGGTCGTCATCTGTGGCGACCTGAATCTCGTCGGAAACCAGTTCCCTGTTGGCCAGGAATGGACCGATTCGATCGCTGCGTCCTCGTCGTGGGTTGGGCGCACGCTGGTTGATAGCTGGGTCGTGGAGCAATGCCCCGGCGATCCAAGTCGGATGCCCGGAGTCGCGCTTCCGTCGCCGTGCGACAACGGCTGCACAATCACAGACCAGCGGCTCGACTACGTGCTGAGGAGGGCTCCGGGTACAACTCGCCGCCGCGCCGTCCAGCACATCTGTCTCTCCCTTATGAGGTCGCGGTTGGTGCGGGATAGGCGGACTTCGTTACCCGAACCAGCGATCACCTTCCGCTCTCGGTCGACCTGCACTGGCCGTCGCCGAAGAACACGGCCATGACGGCTGAGTCAGTCCCATTTCAGGCGGGAATAGCGCCGCCGGATTGCCTCGTGTCGGGATCACTGGAAGACGGGGTCATGCAGTGGTACCGCATCGATCGTGTCGGTGCCTACGGCATCAAGTTCGTTCGGGGCGCTGGCGAGGTGCAGTTCGATGTGTTCACACCTTCAGCCTGAGCGTCCCCCACCGGCCATTCACGGTCGCCGACGACCCGCCGCTAAGCGACCTTGAGTTCGGCCAGCGGTTCGTTATCAGCGAACCCACCTGGCTCATTCGGGTGTACCAACGAGATCGCAAGGTCGCCGGCAGCTACGAACTGAGGGTGCACGCGTTTGCAGGAGAAAAGCCGATCCGACGCCATTCCGCTGATGCGAGAGGTGCGGGTATCAGCCGAGCATCGAGAAGGCGTCGCGGCATGGGTCGGGTTTCGGTGACGCCGACGTCGTGTGGTTCCGGGCCGACTTCCGAGCAGATGCCGAGATGCCAGCCTGCCCGCCGAGATTTCCATGGCCAGTCCGTTCACGCAGCTGTCCACAGTACTGGCGACGGCATCATCGACCTCGGGGCTCGATATCGTTTCGCACGGCGGCCACATGGGAACACAGGCCCACACCTATTCAGAGCCGCTGACTGGGTACTTTCTCGTCGCACGTCACCCCGACGCCAACTACGCGTTCGTTGCCATTTACGGTCAAGCTGACCAGCGATCCTCACCTACATCTACACGGCGCCGTCGGCGCTGTCGTCGTTCTCTCCGACCCCCAGTGATGGGCGCGACTACATCTTCGGGTGATCGAGCGTGGTGTCTTGCGATGCGTAGATGACCAGGGAGCGTTTCCGTTCGACATCGGCGCCGACGAGATCGCCCTCGAAGTCCGCGATGCGACCGGTCCTCCTCAAGTCGATCCCTCACAGTGAAGATCTGTCTCTTGACTCCGGAAACGAGGTCGACATCCCGACCCTCGATGGGATCGCCTTCCGTGAGGCGGCGACTCTGGAACTGATCGAACTCGACGACCTGTCCGCCAACGATAAGACGTCGGTAACCATTCCAAACTACCGAGCGTGGCGCGCTTCAACGACACCGCCGATGCCCAGCCAGGTGGCCCCGTGACTGCGAAGTTCCGTTTGGTCTTCTTTGCTGCCGAGATCGCAGGCCTCTCGATCCGGGATGGAATCTATGACGTCACGGTGCAGCTTTCGCCAGACCCGCCTTGATGTGTGCGTTGCGGATGAAGAGCCGCTGGGCGTTGGAGGCAGCTACAGGGGTTCAGCCCACTCGAGGGCTGACTGTAAGTACGGAACCGCGCGAACCTCAGCTTCCCTTCGGCTACCAAGGCGATGCGGGTCGCAAGGTTGTTCTTCTCAAGGTCGCCTGACCATGAAATCGTTGCCCGTTGACGCTGGCGGCAGCAGTACAGACACGTTGCCAGCGACGCCATCGACCACCCGTGTTTCGGAAATTGTGCGGTTCCACAAGCCTGGGTGACCGATGATCCAGAAGTCGTCGACACCGAATCACTATCGCCAAGGAGATTCTGCTCTGGGATGTGGCGGGGAAGATCGGCAAGACTGTCCTCACGCCGTTTGGCGGTCGCCGAAAACGTCGGGGAGGTTTGAGATGGCTGTGCGCACCCGTGTCGATGTGTGGTCGATCTCGGTTGGGACGCAGGAGGCGGCCCGAACTCAACCGTGGCATCCGGTGCTCGACACTTATGCCGGCGGCGTGGGCGCTATGACCGCTCTCGATCCCCAACTACCGCCGGATTCGTGGCGTTACGTCGCCAACACCCACGGCATCGATGCCCAGACTCCGCCCCGGCTGGGGATTTGGCGGCCTTGGTGTTGCTCACAGTGCCGTCGCTCGAAAACACCGATGCCGGTGTTCCGCGCCCTCCCGGAAGGAGAACGCGGAACACCGGCATCGGCGGCACCGCGGTGCGGGGTCGAAGAGGGGCGCGGGTGTTAGTCCTCGTCCTCTTCGTCGTATTCCTCGTCGTCTTCGTCGTCGTACTCTTCGTCGTCCTCGTCCGACATGGCCTCGTAGGCCTCGTTGATGAAGTCGACGAGGACCTCGCGCTCCTCCAGCGGCAGGAAGGAAGCCTCGGCTGCGTTGAGCGTGAGGTCAAGCAGGTCCTCGAGGTCGTAGTCGAAGGCCTCGACCAGCAGTTCGAACTCGTCCGACAGCGTGGTGCCGCTCATCAGGCGGTTGTCCGGGGAGATGGTGACGTTGAAGCCGTCTGCACCAGCAGGTCCACCGGGTGCGATTCGATGCCCTCGCCGAATACGGCGGTGGCACCGGTCTGCAGGTTGGAGGACGGGCAGATTTCCAGGGCGATGCCGCGGTCGCGGACCCAGTTTGCCACGGGGCCCAGGTTCACCAGGCCGGTGTCCTCGCCGACCTCTTCGCCGTCGTCGTCCACGCCGCCGAACTGGATCTCGATGTCCTCGGCGATGCGCACGCCGTGTCCCAGGCGCAGCGCGCGGCCGGTGATCAACGCGTCCTTGATCGAGTCCAGGCCGGCGGCCTCGCCGGCGTGCACGGTGGTGGGGAAGAAGTTCTCGGCCAGCAGGTCGAAGGCTTCCTTCATGCGCGAGGGCGGGAAACCGTCCTCGGCGCCGGCGATGTCGAAGCCGACGACGCCGCGCGAACGGTGGCGCAGGGCCAGCTCGGCGATTTCCACGCCGCGGTCGGCATGGCGCATGGCGGTGATGATCTGGCCGACCTGGATCGGGGTCGCCGGCCTCGGTCAGCTCCTCGCTGGCTTCCTCAAGCCCGCGCTGGACCGCCTCGACGACGTCGTCGAGGCTCAGGCCCTCGCGCTGGTGCTGCTCGGGCGCCCAGCGCACCTCGCCGTAGACAACGCCGTCCTCGACGAGGTCCTCGACGAATTCGCGGGCCACGCGGGTGAGCGCGGCCTTGGTCTGCATCACGGCGATGGTGTGGTCAAAGGTCTCCAGGTAGCGCTCCAGCGAACCGGAGTCCGCCGAGGCGCGGAACCAGGCGCCGAGTTCCTCGGCATTGGTGGAGGGAAGTTCGTGTCCCACCTCCGCGGCCAGCTCGATGATGGTTTGCGGGCGCAATCCCCCATCGAGGTGGTCGTGGAGCGAAACCTTGGGCAGGGCCCGGAAGTCGAAGGATGGGTCGTATGCAATGTGGATCATCTCGTCAGTCACCTGCCCAGCCTATCGGGGCTGCCCGGGTTCCGACAGTGGGCCGTGCTGAAGTCGGGGCAATTGTTCACCGCCCCGTCGCCGGAGGTTCAGGCGGGGGTCTCCCCGGGCCCGGAATCCCCCGGGACGCGCAGCGGGGTCTGGCGGTGCCGTGGGCGCTTCCACCGCGGCAATGGCCTCGCCGGGGAAGTCGCGTTCGTTGCCCAGGCGCCCGAGGCGCTTCAGGACGGCGTGGACCACCTTGTCGATGAGGTAGCCCATGCAAATGGCCAGCGCCACCGAGAGCACGACGCCCAGCAGCTTGTTGTCGTGGAACCAGCCGCCCGCCACGACACCGATCGCCACCGAGTAGCCTGCCCAGGTCAGGCAGCCCATGACATCGAGCAGGGTGAAGCGCTTGAGCGAATAGCCGGTGGCCCCGGCGCTCAGGTTCACCACCACGCGGCCGATCGGGATGTAGCGGGCGGTGAAGATCAGCATGGCCCCGCGCACCGAGAGTTCCTTGCGGGCAAAGGCGAAGAGCTTGGTGGTGCGCTTGCGGCGCATCCAGGCGAACCGGTCGGTGCCGATGCGGCGCCCGATCCGGTAGGCGATCTGGTCGCCGGTGATGGCGCCGGCGGCCCCGACCAGGATCAGCAGGTAGACGTTCGGCACCCCGGTGCCGGCCGCGACGGCGCCGAGGGCGACCAGCAAGGTCTCGCTGGGCAGGATCGGCAGGAATCCGTCGATGAGGCAGAAGACGTAGACGGTCGGCAGGATCCACCAGGCGTTGGCCGCGTGGACTATGGCCTCGTTGATGAGATCCACTTTTCTACCGACTTTCCTTGGAAATTACCGAACTGGCTCCTGATGGCTGTGCGGCGGGAAGAACACTCCCGCAACCATTCAATACCAATTTTCGCTGATTGGTGATTCCACGTGAATCCGTCCAAGGGATGAACCGGGGCAGCACCCGGGGATGAGTCAGGGACAACCCCGGGTGCTGCCTGCCGCGGGGATCAGGAAGCGGCAATCCGCTCCAGGATCAATTCCATGTCCGGGCGGCTGCCGGCGGGGGCGATGACCGCGGCACCCTCCAGCAACGCACGGGCCCGGTCGAAGCGCTCGGGGGTGTCGGTGAGCATGGTGGCCAGCGGCTGGCCGCGGCGCACCACGTCCCCGGGCTTGGCGTGCAGGCGCACGCCGGCGCCGGCCTGCACCGGGTCCTCGCGGCGGGCGCGCCCGGCACCCAGGCGCCACGCGGCGACGCCGACGTCCATGGCGTCCAGGGAGGTGAGCACGCCGTCGGCCTGCGCGTAGACGACGTCCGATTCCTTGGCCACCGGCAGCGGGGCGTCGTTGTCGCCGCCCTGCGCGGCGATCATGGCGCGCCACTTGTCCATGGCCCGGCCGTCCTTCAGGGCGGCGGCCACGTCGGCGTCGCGGATTCCGGCGCCGGCCAGCATCTCGGTGGCCAGCGCGACCGTCAGTTCCACGACGTCGGCGGGGCCGCCCCCGGCGAGCACCTCGATCGATTCCTCGACCTCGATGGCGTTGCCGGCGGTCAGCCCCAGCGGGGTGTCCATGTTGGTCAGCAGCGCCACGGTGCGCACGCCGGCGTCGGTGCCCAGGTCCACCATGGTGCGGGCCAGTTCCCGGGCGTCTTCCAGGGACTTCATGAAGGCGCCGGAGCCGACCTTCACGTCGAGCACCAGCGCGCCGGTGCCCTCGGCGATCTTCTTGCTCATGATGGAGGAGGCGATCAGCGGGATGGCCTCCACGGTGCCGGTGACGTCGCGCAGCGCGTAGAGCTTCTTGTCCGCCGGGGCCAGGCCCGCGCCGGCGGCGCAGATGACCGCGCCGACCTCGTTGAGCTGGCGCATCATGGCCTCGTTGGTCAGCTCCGCGCGCCAGCCGGCGATCGATTCGAGCTTGTCCAGCGTGCCGCCGGTGTGGCCGAGCCCGCGGCCCGAGAGCTGCGGGACGGCCACGCCGAAGACGGCGACCAGCGGGGCCAGCGGCAGGGTGATCTTGTCCCCCACGCCGCCGGTGGAGTGCTTGTCGGTGGTCCGCTTCACCGAGCCGTCGGCGTTGCGCAGCATGGAGAAGTCCATGCGCTCCCCCGAGTCGATCATCGCGGCGGTCCAGCGGGAGATCTCCGCGCGGTCCATGCCGTTGAGCAGGATCGCCATGTTCAGCGCGGCCATCTGCTCCTCGGCGATGACGCCGCGGGTGTAGGCGTCGATGGTCCAGTCGATCTGCTCGGCACTGAGCGTGCCGCGGTCGCGCTTGATGCGGATGATGTCGACCGCGTCGAAGTTCTCGGTGCTCATGAATGCTCCCTTGGGTGAAGAGTTTGCCCCGCCCACCTCGGTGAGGTGGACGGGGCAAATGGTCTACAGGTTGCGCGGCCCGAACGCGTCGGGCAGCACCTCGTCCATGGTCTGGATGCCGCGCGGGGTCATCAGTTCCAGGTTTTCCGCGCGGTGCTCGGACAGCAGCTGCCGGCAGCGCCCGCACGGCATCAGCGGCCCGCCGGTCGCGTCGACGCAGTAGAAGGCGCGCAGCTTGCCGCCGCCGGTGGCGAAGAGCTCGCCGACCATCGAGCACTCGGCGCACAGGGTGACCCCGTAGGAGGCGTTCTCCACGTTGCAGCCGGAGACGATCGCGGCCGTCCTCGGTCAGCGCCGCGGCGCCGACCTTGAACTGCGAGTACGGCGCGTAGGCCCGTTCCATGGCCGCGACCGCGGCCACCCGGAGCGTTCTCCCAGGCGGCCGCGTCGATGGTTGTCGGTTCCATGGGCCCGTTACTCCTTGACGTACGGTTTGCCGACGGCGGCGGGCGGCCGTGGACTTGCCGACCAGGCCGGCCACGGCGAAGATCGTCACGACGTACGGCAGCATCAGCATGAACTGGCTCGGCACCGGGGTGCCGAGGATGGTCAGCACGTACTGCAGGTTCGGTGGCGAAGCCGAACAGCAGCGCCGCAAAGATCGCCCCGATCGGGTTCCAGCGGCCGAAGATCACCGCGGCCAGGGCGATGAAGCCGGCGCCGGCCGTCATCTCCTTGTTGAAGCTGGCGACCGAGACCAGCGTGAAGAACGCGCCGCCGAGGCCGGCGATCGCGCCGCGCGAGCAGCACGTTGCGGAACGCGCAGCGCGGTTGACCTTGATGCCGACGGTGTCCGCGGCCTTCGGGTGCTCGCCGACGGCGCGCACGCGCAGGCCCCAGCGGGTCTTGAAGAGCGCGAACCAGACCACGGCCACGGCGACGTACATGAGGTAGACGAGGAGCGTCTGGTTGAAGAAGCACCGGGCCGATGATCGGGATGTCGCCAGGAACGGGATCGCGCATCGCCTCGAGAGCGCGGCGGGCGAGTTGCAGCGTCGTCGGCGTTCGGGGCCAGCACCTGGAGAACAGGAAGCGGTGAGGCCGGCGACCAGCACGTTGAGCACCACGCCGACGATGACCTGGTCGACCAGGTACTTGATCGCGAAGACGCGCCAGCACCATGCCGACACCAGCACGCCGCCGACCGCGGCGCAGATCACGCCGGCGACGGCGATCCGGTGATCGAGCCGACGACGGCGGCCGCGAAGGCGCCCGCGCAGCAGCTGGCCCTCGATCGCGATGTTCACGACGCCGGCGCGCTCGCAGAGCACGCCGGCGAGCGCGCCGAAGACCAGCGGGATGGCCAGCGCGAAGCGAGCCGGCGAGCAGGCCGGAGCAGCGAGACGTTCGGGGTGTCGGCGCTGCCGACGCCCAGATCAGGAAGCCGATCACGAACGCCAGCGCGAAGACCAGCGGCATCCAGCCGGCGGCGCTTGCGTCCGGCGCGCGTGCCAGGCAGAGGCGTCAGCGGCGATGCCGAGCATCAGCAGCAGCGCCAGCACCCAGCCGGCGAGCGTGGCGCCGAGCACCAGGTCGGGGACGGCAGATCGTCTGCGACCGTCGGTGGACAGGCGGAAGCGTGGCGTCGCGTCCGGGCTGCCGAGCGCGAAGACCGACCAGGGCCAGCCAGGCGCCGAGCACCAGGTAGGTGACCGGGCCGTCCCAGGAGCGGATCGCCGGCGTGCTTGCGGCGGCGGCCTTGCGGGGCGTCTTGGCGATCGGTCGCGTGTGCTCATGCTGCACGCTCCGGTCGGCTGCCGGTTGGCGGCTGCGCTTCTTCGCTTCTTGGGCTTGGCGCGTGCAGATCCGGAAGATCGCGCGCACCAGCGGCGGTGCGGCGATGAACAGCACGATGCAGCGACTGGACGACCAGCACGATGTCGATCGGGATGTCCGGTCTGGGCCTGCATGCGCGAAGCCGCCGGCGTGGAACGCGCCGAACAGCAGGCCGGCGATGAGCATGCCGAGCGGGCTGGAGCGGCCCAGCAGCGCGACGGTGATCGCGTCGAAGCCGATGCTGGCCGCGATGCCGCCGTCGAGCGACGTGTTCGGTGCCGAGGACCTGGGTGACGCCGGCCAGGCCGGCCAGGCGCGCCGGCGATGAGCATGGCCAGGACGGTAGGCGCGGCCCGACGTTGATGCCGGCGGTGCGCGCGGCGCGCGGGTTCGCGCCGACGGCGCGGAACTCGAAGCCGAGGGTCGAGCGGTCAGCAGCCACCAGACGAACGCCACGGCGGCCAGCAGCGCAACGACGAAGCCGAAGTGCAGGCGGAAGTCGTCGCCGAACAGCAGCGGGTAGCGTCGCCGAGTCGTGCTGATCGGGCGCTGACCGGGTTGCTGGAGCCCGGCGCCTGGCAGCATCGGCGTGCTGAGCAGGAAGGCGAGCAGGTAGAAGGCGATGTAGTTGAGCATGATCGTCACGATCACCTCGTGCGCGCCGGTGCGGGCCTTGAGCAGACCGGCGATGCCGCCCCAGAGCGCGCCGCCGACGATGCCGGCGACGATCGCGACCAGCAGGTGGATGCGGCCACGGCAGGTCGAGCGTGAAGCCGACCCAGCCGGCCAGCGCGGCGCCGATGATCAGATCTGGCCCTGGGCGCCGATGTTGAACAGGCCGGCGCGGAAGGCGAGCGCCGACGCCGAGGCCGGCGGGATCAGCGGGGTGGCGATGGTCAGCGTCTCGGTCAGCGGGCTGATCACGGCCGGCGAAGCTCGTCGGCCTGGTAGTTGAAGATCGGCCGTGGAACAGCGCGATGTAGGCGCCCGGAGACCGCCTGCCACGCGGCGGAGAGGATGTCGCATCGGGGCGCGCGAAGAAGTAGCTCGACGGCGGCGTGGACGCCCTCGTCGGTGACGGCGATCAGGATGCGCGCCGACGAGCAGCGCGAGGACGACGGCCAGGACACCGAGACGAGGACGTTGCCGGATCGCGATCCGCTCGCGCCGTGGCACCGGCGCCGGCTGCGATGGTGGTGCTCAGCGCCGGTGCCGTCCCGGCAGGGTCGCCGGCGGCTGTCTCGGTGGACATGCGCTTCGGCGGTCGGCCGCGGCTCTGGGCCAGTGCTTCCTCGGCGCTGGCTCGCCGGCCATCATCAGGCCCAGCACGTCTCGGCGGGGTGTCGCCCGGGACGATGCCGACATTCGCCCGCGGTACATCACGGCGATCCGGTCGGCGAGCGCGACGACCTCGTCGAGCTCGGTGGAGACGATGAGCACCGGGATGCCGGAGTCGCGTTCGGCCACGATGCGGCTTGTGCATGAACTCGATCGAGCCGACGTCGACGCCGCGGGTCGGCTGGGCGGCGACGAGCAGCTTCAGCGTCGCGGGAGAGCTCGCGGGCCAGCACGACCTTCTGCTGGTTGCCGCCGGAGAGCGTCCGGCCATCGGCGTCTGAGCCGACTGGGCGCGGACGTCGAACTCGGCGACCTTCTTCGGCGCGATTCGTCGATCACGGCCGGGCTTCAGGTGCCAGGCCGCGGGCGAACGGGGCGCGGTCGTAGCTGGTCCAGCATCAGGTTCTCGGCGATGGTGAAGTCGCCGACCAGGCCGTCGTCTGCGGTCCTCGGGGACGAAGCCGACGCCGGCGTCGAGGATCTGCGTGACGCCGCGGCCCGACGAGTTCCTTGCCGTCGAGCTTGATCGAGCCGCTGACGTGGTCGCTGCAGGCCCAGGATCGCCTCGGTCAGCTCGGTCTGGCCGTTGCCCTGCACGCCGGCGACCGCGAGGATCTCGCCGGCGCGGACGTCGAAGCTCGACGTCGTCGACGGCACGCTGGCCGGTCGTCGTCGACGCACCGTCAGGTCGCGTGACCGAAGGCTGTCGTCGCCGAGCTTCGGCGGCGTCCTTGTCGCACGGTCGAGCTCGACCGCGCGGCCGACCATCAGCGAGGCGAGCTCGGTGGCCGGGCGTCGGGGTCGGCCTCGCCGACGACCTTGCCGCGGCGGATGACCGTGATGCGTGTCGGCGACCGCCCGGACCTCGCGCAGCTTGTGGGTGATGAAGACGATCGACGTGCCGGCGTCGCGTGAGCTGGCGCATGATGTCCATCAGCTCGTCGGTCTCCTGCGGGGTCAGCACGGCGGTGGGCTCGTCGAAGACCAGCACCTTGGCGTCGCGGACCAGCGCCTTGATGATCTCCACGCGCTGCTGCACGCCGACGGGCAGGTCCTCGACCAGGGCGTCGGGGTCGACGTCGAACCCGAAGCGGTCGGAGATCTCGCGGACGCGCTCGCGCGGGTCTCTCGAGGTCCAGGATGCCCGCCGGCGCCGGTGTCCTCGTTGCCCAGCATGACGTTCTCGGCGACGGTGAAGACCGGGATCGAGCATGAAGTGCTGGTGCACCATGCCGATGCCGGCGGCCATCGCGTCGCCCGGGCCGTTGAAGTTGACTGGCTTCGCCGTCGAGCAGGATCTCGCCCTCGTCGGCCTCGTACAGCCCGTAGAGCACGTTCATCAGGGTCGACTTGCCGGCGCCGTTCTCGCCGAGCAGGCAGTGGATCTCGCCCGGCTCGACGACGAGGTCGATGTGGTCGTTGGCCACGAAGCTGCCGAACCGCTTGGTGATGCCGCGCAGTTCGAGCTTCACGTCTGCTACCCGTTTGCCTTCTCATCCGGCCCGATAAGGGCCGAGGGTGTCGTGTTGAAGTGGGTCACGCGACTCTAGCCTGGTCGAAACGGACCGGAGCGGATGCCGTGTGGCACAGCGAGCGCGCCGTTCTGACTGTCCCATGGGCGGGCAAGGCCGGACGACGCGTGGCTGGCTACCGTATTGCTGTGTTACTGCTCTTCGGGCTGGAAGGCGATTCGACCTTGATCGTGCCGGCGATGATGTCGGCCTTCAGCTGCGTCGAGCTCGCCCTTCAGCTCGGCCGGAGACCTTGGACTCGAAGTCGTGGAACGGTGCCAGGGAGACGCCGTCGTTCTCCAGGGTGCCGACGTACGGCGTCGGAGTCGAATTGCCGTCGACGTCCGCGGCGATGACGTCGTCAACGGACGTGCCCATTTCCTTGATGACCGAGGTCAGGATGAACGTCGTTGCCCGAGTGCCAGGGACTCGAAGCCGTCGGTGTCGACCCAGATGACGCTTGACGTCCTTGCCGCGGCGTTGAGCTCCTTGACGGCGTCCATGGCGCCCAGGCCGACCGGGCCGGCGACCGGCATGATGACGTCGGCGCCTTCGTTGGCGAAGATCATGTGTGGTGTTCTTGCCGGTGCCCTGCGTTCTCGAAGTCACCGGTGAAGGTGCCGTTCTGCTTGGCGGCGTCCCAGCCGAGGACCTTGACGTCCTTGCCCTTGTCCTCGTTGTAGTAGGCCACGCCCTCGGCGAAGCCGTCCATGAAGATGGTGACGGTCGGGATGTTCGATGCCGCCGAAGGTGCCGACCTTGCCGGTCTTGGACATGCCGGCGGCGAGGTAGCCGGCCGAGGAAGGCGGCCTGCGCCGGTGTCGTAGATGATCGGCTTGATGTTCTTCGGCGTCGACTCGCGTTGTCGAGTCGACGATCGCGAAGTGACTTCTCGGGGTTCGCCTTGGCCGCGCCTCATGGTGGCGTCCGCGAGCAGGAAGCCGACGGTGACGATCAGGTCGCAGCCGCCGCTGACCATGGAGTTCGATGTTCGGGGCGAAGTCGGTTGCAGCCTTCGACTCGGCCTCGTCGATCTCGATGCCGAGGTCGTCTCGGCCTGGTCAGGCCCTCGTAGGAGGCCTGGTTGAACGACTTGTCGTCGAAGCCACCGGCAGTCGGAGACCATGCAGGCGGTGAAGTCGCGTGCACCTGCCGCGGTCGAGCCGCCGGCGCTCGGTGCTGCCGAACCTGACGGGGCGCTTCCGGCGCTGCGCCGCAGGCAGTCAAAACGAGTGCAGAAATGCCGAGGATGGCCGCGGCCATTCCGGACTTGCGCTTGATGTTGCGCATGTAGGTTCCCTCCATTGGGTTACGAGCTACGTGTCACGATCCAGGGACGCAAAAAATCTTGTGTTCCGCACCGAATCGTGTCTGTTGCATTGCCGCTAGGCACCGGGTGGTGAATCGCATCCGTCCCGCAACCCGGAAACGGGGTTTCGGAAACGACGATTTCACATCCACCTAGCCTAACGCCCAATGTGCCCCGTTCGAGGCCCCAAATGTTACAAGCGCATAACACTCTAAGCGCTTGACGTAGCTCCCTCGACCGCACCCGTTCAGCTGGGCGATGGCCCTCACCGCGGCCGCCGCCATGACCGTGACGCCGACCTCAATTGCCGATTCATCAGGGATGTAGTCGCCGCGGTGCAGGTCGTAGGTTTCCCCTCCGGGGGTGCGTGTGCCCAGCCGCATCATGGATCCGGGGACCTTGTTGGTCATCCAGGCGAAATCCTCCCCGCCCATCGACTGCGGGGTCAGCACGATGGCGGCCGACCCGATCTCGGCGCGGGCCGAATCCTCGATGAGGTCGGTTTCGTCCTCGTTGTTGATCACCGGAGGCACGCCGCGGGTGTGTTCGAGCTTCACCTCGACGCCGTACGGGGTCGCCACCTGGCGGACGACCTCGTCCAGCAGGTCGCCGGCGCCCTCCCACGCCTCGCCGTCCAGGCAGCGCATGGTTCCGGCAAGGTAGCCGGTCGCCGGGAATGGCGTTCGGGGCGCTGCCGGCATGGATCTGCCCCCAGACCACCGAACGGCGGAACGCACGTCGATGCGGCGGCCCAGCACGGCCGGGACGTTGATGGCGATCTGGCTCATCGCAAAGACCAGGTCCTCGGTCAGGTGCGGGCGCGAGGTGTGTCCGCCGCGGCCGGTGAGCTCGATCTTGATGGTGTCGCTCGCGCTGGTGATCGCGCCGATGCGCGTGCCGATCTTGCCCGCGTCGATGCGCGGTTCGCAGTGCAGCGCCAGGATGCGCGGCACCTCGTCGAGCACGCCCGCCGCGATGACGGACGAGTGCGCCGCCGGGCATTTTTTCCTCGGCGGGCTGGAAGATCACGCGGATGCGGCCGTTGAGCTCGCCCTCGTCGTCAATGGCCTTGAGCACCTTGGCGACGCCCAGCATCACCGTGGTGTGGATGTCGTGGCCGCAGGCGTGCGCCACGCCGTCGACGACCGAGGCGTATTCGAGCCCGGTCTCCTCGAGGATCGGCAGGGCGTCGATGTCGGCGCGCAGGGCCAGCGCGATCGGGCCGGTTCCGATGTCGACGAAGGCACCGGTTTCCTCCAGCGCGACGGGCTCCAGGCCGGCAGCCCGCAGCTGGGCGAGGATGCGCTCGGTGGTCTTGTATTCCACGAACGAAAGTTCGGGGTTGGCGTGCAGTTCGCGGCGGAAGTCCACCAGCTCGCCAAGAAGCGGGGCCACCCAGGGCTTGACCGAGGGAATCTGCTGGTTTTGATCGATACTCATGCGCACAAGAACGACAATACTGGCTGGGGTCTGCAGCATCCTGCTTTGCGTGCAAATGTTGCAGTGTTGCGTGTTGGGGCATCTCGCGTTGCCGCATTCGCGTCGAGGCTTGCCCTGCCTGTGCCCCGGAAAACGGATTGGACCCCGGCATGGCCGGGGTCCAGTTCGCTGCGTTTGCGTGCCGTGCTTAGAGGACGTCCATGACGCCGTTCTTCTTCAGGGTGTCAACGGTGTTCTTCACGGACTGCGCGTGTTCCTTGGTGGTCACCAGCAGCGCGTCGGGGGTGTCCACGACGACCACGTCGTGGATGCCGATCAGCGCGATCACGCGCTTGGAATCGGTGACCACCACGCCCGTGGCGTTGTCCGAATAGACGCGCTTGACGTCGCCGATCACCGTCACGCCGGTTTCTTCGCTTGGCCGGGTTCAGGCGGCCGATGGCCGCGAAGTCCCCCACGTCGTCCCAGTTGAAGACGCCGGGGATGACCGCGACGTCACCGGCGGCGGCGGCCGGCTCGGCCACCGCGTAGTCGATGGCGATCTTGGGCAGCGTGGGCCAGATGCGGTCCATGGTCTCGTCGCGGTCCGGCGGTTTCCCAGGCTGCGGCGATTTCCATCAGGCCCGCGTACAGCTCCGGCTCGCTGCGCTCGAGGTGCTCGAGCATCAGCGCCACCGGCGCCACGAACATGCCGGCGTTCCAGAGGTATCCCCCGTCGGCAAGGTACCGGCGGGCGGTGTCCTCGTCGGGCTTTTCGACGAACTCGACAACGTCGCGGGCGGTGGGCGCACCGGAAATCTCCAGGCGTTCGCCGGCACGGATGTAGCCGAAGGCCGTCGAGGGAAGCGTCGGGCGGATGCCGATGGTGACGATCTTGCCCGTGGCGGCCGTGTGGATGGCCTCGAGCACCGCCTCCTGGAAGACCTCGACCGGGCCGATGACCTGGTCCGCGGCGAAGGAACCCATGATGGTTTCGGGGTTCGCGCCGGTACAGGATCGCGGCGGCCAGGCCGATGGCCGCCGCCGAGTCCTTGGGCTCCGGTTCAAGGACAAGGTCGAGGTCGCTCACCTCGGGGAGCTGGGCGAGCACCGCGGTGCGGTGGGCCCGGCCGGTGACGACCATGATGTTCCCGCCGGCAAGCGGGATCAGCCGTTCGTAGGTGGCGCGGATCAGCGTGGAGCCGGACCCGGTGAGGTCGTGGAGAAATTTGGGGGCTGCGGCACGCGAGAGCGGCCACAGTCGGGTTCCGACTCCACCTGCCGGAATCACACCGTGGAATCGAGCCAAGAGTTCAGCGTTCATCCGACTAACGGTAGTTGATTAAGGCTGGGAATGCGCTGATAGGCCCGCCCGGAATACGGCACTAAAACCTATTCTAATTCGTGCAATTCCTCGGGTTTTTGTCAATGTATCACCGTGATCGGTGAGCCTACTCACACAACAACGGGAAACAATGGGCACCCCGGCCCTAGGTGGTCTAAGATCGGGCAAGGAACGCTCGCACTCCGGCGTCAATTTATTGTGTGGAAGATACACATGCGCCATTGCGAGTCATGGAGGTTAATTCAGTGTCGAAGACTTCGTCAGGCACCCTCTACCGCGGCCGCGAAGGCATGTGGTCTTGGGTGGGGCATCGCATTACAGGTGTCGTTATTTTCTTATTCCTGTTGGTACACGTGCTCGACACGTCGCTGGTCCGGGTTTCCCCGGGCGCGTACGACGCTGTCATGGCCACCTACAAGAACCCGCTGATGGCACTGGGCGAAACCGCTCTGGTCGCCGCCATCGTCTTCCACGCGTTCAACGGCTTGCGCCTGATCCTGGTGGACTTCTGGAAGCAGGGAACCAAGTACCAGCGCCAGATGCTCTGGGGCGTTTTGGCCCTCTGGGTCATCACCATGTTGGCATTCTCCATTCGCCACCTGTCCTCGCCTTTGGAGGTCACTAATCCATGTCGGCACAAATCGCTGCACCCCGCAGCCAGCGCCTTGACCCGAAGTACACCCGCGCCAACAAGTCGCGCGGCAGCTTCGAAATGGTTGCCTGGCTCTTCATGCGCCTTTCCGGCGTGGCCCTCGTCGTCCTGATCTTCGGCCACCTCTTCACCAACCTCATGGTCGGCGACGGCATCAACGCCATCGACTTCGGCTTCGTCGCCGGCAAGTGGGCCGACCCGGTATGGCAGTTCTGGGATCTTGCCATGCTCTGGCTCGCCATGCTGCACGGCACCAACGGCGTGCGCACCATCATCAACGACTACGCAGAGAAGCCGGCCACCCGCGTGTGGCTCAAGGGCATCCTCTACGTTGCCACCATCGTCATTGTCGTTCTCGGCACCCTGGTGATCTTCACCTTCGATCCTTGCATCGCCGGTCAGCCGACATCTGCCGGCTTGCAAGTAACCTTCGGCACCCGTTCGCCGAAGTAAAGAATTCAAGAAAAGAGAGCATCAGGTATGCAGGTACATAAGTACGACGTCGTGATCGTCGGAGCTGGCGGCGCAGGCATGCGCGCGGCCATCGAATCCGGCCAGCGCGCACGTACGGCCGTTCTCACCAAGCTTTACCCAACCCGTTCGCACACCGGTGCGGCGCAGGGTGGCATGTGTGCAGCACTGGCCAACGTAGAAGAAGACAACTGGGAATGGCACACCTTTGACACCATCAAGGGTGGCGACTACCTGGTTGACCAGGACGCTGCGGAGATCATGGCGAAGGAAGCCATTGACGCAGTGCTCGACCTGGAAAAGATGGGCCTGCCCTTCAACCGCACGCCCAGAGGGCAAGATCGACCAGCGTCGCTTCGGTGGCCACACCCGCGACCACGGCAAGGCCGCCGTTCGCCGCGCCTGCTACGCAGCAGACCGCACCGGTCACATGATCCTGCAGACCCTCTACCAAAACTGCGTCAAGCACAACGTTGAGTTCTACAACGAGTACTACGT
This sequence comes from uncultured Acidimicrobiaceae bacterium, assembly GCA_963791635.1. Classification (GTDB taxonomy): domain Bacteria; phylum Actinomycetota; class Acidimicrobiia; order Acidimicrobiales; family Ilumatobacteraceae; genus VFMC01. The sequence goes on along the minus strand of CAWBTC010000005.1, from coordinate 79,713 downwards.
GCTGGACCTGCTGCTGGTTGAAGAGGATGCCTTCCGCGAAGACGGAACCGCCTACAAGCAGAAGCGCGTTGCCGGCGTCGTGTCCTACGACCTGGCCACCGGCGAACTTCACGTCTTCCAGGCCAAGTCCGTGATCTTCGCCTCCGGCGGAGCCGGCAAGGTCTTCAAGACCACCTCCAACGCCCACACCCTCACCGGTGACGGCATGGGCATTGCCTTCCGCAACGGCATCCCGCTGGAAGACATGGAGTTCTTCCAGTTCCACCCGACCGGCCTGGCCGGCCTGGGCATCCTGCTCACCGAGGGTGCACGTGGCGAAGGCGCCATCCTGCGCAACTCGGACGGCGAACGCTTCATGGAGCGCTACGCACCGACCATCAAGGACTTGGCACCGCGTGACATCGTCGCCCGCGCCATGGCCAACGAGGTTCGCGAAGGCCGCGGTTGCGGTCCAAACAAGGACTACGTCCTCTTGGACCTGACCCACCTGGAGCCGGCGCACATCGAAGCCAAGCTTCCGGACATCACCGAGTTCGCCCGCACCTACCTGGGTGTCGAGCCGTTCACCGATCCGGTTCCGGTTTACCCGACGGCGCACTACGCCATGGGTGGCATCCCGACCAACATCGACGACCGAGGTCCTCCAGGACAACGACACCGTCATCCCGGGTCTCTTCGCCGCCGGCGAAGTTGCCTGTGTTTCGGTCCACGGCTCCAACCGCCTGGGCACCAACTCGCTGCTGGACATCAACGTCTTCGGCAAGCGCGCAGGCATCTCGGCCGCCAAGTACGCACTGGACGCCGAGTTCGTGGAACTTCCGGAAGACCCGGAGAAGTTCACCACCACGCAGATCGAATCCATGCTCTCCTCCACCGGAACCGAGCGCGTGGCCCCGATCCGCAAGCAGCTGCAGGACACCATGGACGCCAACGTCCAGGTGTTCCGCGACAAGAAGTCGCTCACCGAGGCCCTCGTGGTCATCGAAGAGCTGCGCGAACGCTACAAGAGCGTTTCGGTCCAGGACAAGGGCAAGCGCTTCAACCTCGACCTGCTCGAGGCCATTGAGCTTGGCTTCCTGCTGGACATGGCAGAGGTCATGACCGCTGCGGCCCTGTACCGCAAGGAATCCCGCGGCGGACACTACCGCGAGGACTACCCGGATCGCGACGACGAGAACTTCATGAAGCACTCCATGTGCTACAAGGATGAGGCTGCCGCCACCGAGGGCATTGAAGGTATCCGCATGGAAACCAAGCCCGTTGTCTTTACCCGTTACCAGCCGATGGAGCGTAAGTACTAATGAGCACGGAACTTCCGGAACCAGCATCGAAGATTGAGCTGAAGCCCGGTGTTGGCGGCGGCGGAGAAATTCCGCAGTTCAACATCACCTTGCGCGTTCGCCGGTACCTGCCGGAGACCACCGCAGACGCCTACTGGGAAGACTTCGAGCTGACCATGTACGGCACCGACCGCGTGCTGGATGCCCTGCACAAGGTCAAGTGGGACATCGACGGATCGCTCTCGTTCCGCCGCTCCTGCGCCCACGGCATTTGCGGCTCCGATGCCATGCGCATCAACGGCCGCAACCGCCTGGCCTGCAAGACCCTGCTCAAGGACCTGGACCACTCCAAGCCGATCACCGTTGAAGCCATCAAGGGCCTGCCCCTTGAAAAGGACCTCATCGTCGACATGGAGCCGTTCTTCCAGTCCTACCGCGAGATCATGCCGTTCCTGGTCAACAAGGGCCACGAGCCTTCGGCCGAGCGCTACCAGTCCGCCGAGGAGCACGCGAAGTTCGAGGACACCACCAAGTGCATCCTCTGCGCCGCCTGCACCTCCTCCTGCCCGGTCTTCTGGACCGACGGCCAGTACTTCGGCCCGGCAGCAATCGTGAACGCACACCGCTTCATCTTCGACTCGCGCGATGATGCAGGCGACATGCGTTTGGAGATCCTGAACGACAAGGAAGGCGTGTGGCGCTGCCGCACCACCTTCAACTGCTCCGAAGCATGCCCGCGTGGCATCCAGGTGACCAAGGCAATCGCCGAGGTCAAGCAGGCAATCCTGTCGCGCTCCATCTAGTTTTCAACTAGGTTCGGCCGCTGTGGTCCGGTTCCCTTCGGGGAACCGGACCGCAGTTCGTTAACCAGCCGCGAAGCGCTGGCTACAGTTGCGGAACGCAGGCGCCGGTGCCCAGCCTCGCCAACCCGGCAAGGTCGCCCGCGGCGAAGCTCGTCCGGTAGCTGGGGCCCTCGTACATGAGCTGGCTCGGATCCCCGACGTGGTCAAGCCCCAGCACGTGCCCGAATTCGTGCATGATGACGGCACGCACATGCTCCGTCCCCTGCGCATGGCCCATCATCGCGGCCACGTCGGGTCCGTCGAGATTGACCTGGCCGGCAGCGAAGACAAGGGGCGTGCCCTTGCGCCGAAATGTAGGAACTGCCTCCCAGCCCGGCGACGTCCCCCGCCAAGGCCGGGATCTCGGCCGGCGACGACCACGTAACCAGCACGGGCACCCAACGTTTGCCGTAGCGCTCGGGCTGGTACTGGGTTCGCTGCTCGGAAGGGCCCTCGGTGGTGGTGCCGTCGTAGACGAACCGGAGGCCGCTGGCCGCGGATACGGCCTCGACCGCCTCGTGGACGAGCCTTTCGGCGTCCGCCGGCGCACCGTCCGGGCGGATGACGTAGTGGATCGGCCGGCAGGGATCGTAGGCCACGAATTTTTGCCTCTTGTCCGGCGACGGTGCAACTTGTATGCCGTGGAATCCTGCGCCGCCGGCGGGGTGCCCAATGGCTTTGCGGCCGCCTCCACGCCCGCGGGGCGGAACATCGGACCACGGCAGGTTCGACTGCAGCACCGGCATGACGTGGTTTTCCAGGAAAACGGTGGATGCATAGAGGGCCACCACGATCCCCGCTCCCACCACGAAATTGCGCCGCGCGCCCGGACGGAGCCATGCCCCGGCCATTCCTCCGGCGCCGAGGCTTCTCGCCCGGCGCTGGCGGCCCCGGTGGAAACCGGGGTCCTGCCGCCGCACGGGCTTCCTCGACGGCCCACTGCGGGACCCTGCCCGAGGCGGAACGCGGGACGGGCCCGTGCCCGTGGCGGACCCTCGGCTCCCGGTCCGCGCGCGCTCCCGTGGTTCGATTGATCGCTGGTCTTGTCTGGCATGCATCCCCCAAGGTGCAGACAGCCGGTCCCCCAAGGACCGGTTTTCTGCAGTCTATCCGAGTTCCGGGTGCTTGGGCAGTGGGATCCCGACGCGCGTGCGACCCGGCTCCACGGGACCGCTGGCCCTGCCCGCACGGCAAACCGCACGCGGGGCGGTTCAGCCGCGCCGGCACCCTGCCCGATCCTCCCCCGGAGCCGCCCTAGACCGCGGTTTTCGCGCGCTCGCGCTTGAGGTCCGCGGCCCGCACCCCGACCAGGGCCGCCGCAATCAGGTACACCTGGCTGAGCAGGTTGAACCAGACGAAGAGGCCCAGGATCACCGCGAAGGGCGCCAGCAGGACGTTGTTGGTCAGCGAGGCCAGGAGCATGGCAGAGAAGAAGCGCAGCGTGGTGGCCCCGGCGCCCGCCAGCATCACGGCGGGCCAGAGGGCACCCCGGATCATGACGACCCGCGATGCGACACGCAGCAGGACCCAGGCCGTGGCGCAGTCCAGCGCAAACATCGCCACCACAAAGCCGATCCGGGTCAGCGCGCTGGTCCACAGGCTGCCGAGGTGAAGCAGGCCGGCCAGCGAATCGATCATGGACGAGCTGGCAATGGCCAGCACGCTGGAAGCCACCAGGGCCACGGCCAGCACCATCAGCAGCAACGCATCGCGCAGCTTGGAGACCACGGGGTTGGACCTGTCCCGGTTCAACCCCAGGATGATGCGGATGCCCTCGCGGAGCCCCGCCAGCCAGCCCAGGGAGGTGAAGACCAAGGCGGCGAGCGAAATGACAAGGGTCAGCCCGAAGCCGCCCAGGCCCAGGAGGTCCTCGGGCTTGGCCAACCCGCCGTTGCCGGTGTCGATCAGGCCCGGCGTGCTGGCGGCGACCATCTCGATGATGCCGTCGCGCAAGACCGGGTTGTCGCTTGCCACCATGCCGAGCACGGCGAATCCCGCAACCAGCATCGCGGCGATCGAGAAGAACATGCGGTAGGCTCCCCCGGCGGCCAGCAACGGGCCGCGGCGGCGCGCATACAGGTTCCAGACGCGCATGGGGTAGAGCGAGTTGAACCAGGCCGTGACCAGCTTGAAGAATGCCGCAATGCGCTGGAACAGGGATCCGCCGGCGCGCGCGGCATAGAGTTCCTGGGTCTTGAGCCGGGTGAAGGACGCCAGGGCGCGCGGATCCAGCGGGCTCGGGCGGCGGAACCGGCGGGGCGCCGACATAGCGGCCGGGCGGCAACGCCGGGTGCCCGGGTGCCCTTTTCGGGGATCTCGGGATCGGCCTCCAGCGGATCGGGCACGGGATCCTGCATCCGGGGATCGTCGGCATCGGGCGCCGTGATCAGCTTCAGGATCTTTTCCCGGCTACTTTCCCACTCCGCCAAGTTCCAGCTCCTCCCGCAGCGACCACTGCCCGGCTTCGTCGATGCCGAAGAGGCCGATGGAGGAAACGGTGAAGCCCATCGATTCATCGCGCAGGTCCTCCTGCGCCGAATCCATGAGTGCGTCGTCGACCTCGTGGGCGATGGTCAGATGCGGGTGGTAGGCATGGGACAGGTCGTGTCCCAGCGGGCCCTCGAGCAGGGAATCGTGCAGGGCGGTGCAGGCCTCGGTCCCCTCGCGCACGTTCAGGAAGACGACGGGGGCCACGGGCCGGAAGGTACCGGTGCCCTGCAGGCAAACCCGGAAGGGCGCGGCCAGGGCGGCCACGGCGCGCACATGCGCGGCGGCGGCGTCCCAGTCCGTCGTGGAACCCGAGACCAGGGTGATGTGCGGTTCAACGCGGGCGGCGGCCTCGCCCCCGTAGGTGCGCCGCCAGGCACGCAGGGATTCGCGAAGCGGGGAAGGAATTTCGATCACGACACCCAGCGCCGTGGATTCCACGCCGCCGGTGCCCGTCTCCTCCCCCGCTCCGCATGGCCATGGCTAGGAGATCCCGCCCACGGGCGCCATGAAGCCAACGCGGTCGTACACGTCGGCCAGCGTCTTGGAGGCGACCTCGCGCGCCTTGAGCGCGCCGGCGGCCAGGATCGAGTCCAGTTCCGCCGGGTCCTCGAGCAGTTCGAGGGTCCGCGCCCGCACCGGCGCCAGGGCCTCGACCACGGCATCGGCGACGGCGACCTTCAGGTGGCCGTACATCTTGCCGTCGAACTCGTTGACCAGCGCCGGGATCGGGGTCCCGGTGACGCTGGAGAGGATTTCCAGCAGGTTGGTGACGCCGGGCTTGTTGGCGCGGTCGTGCGCGATGACGGTGTCCGCGTCCGTCACCGCCGACTTGATGCGCTTGGCGACGGTCTTGGCGTCGTCCAGCACGTTGATCAGGCCGTTGGGGCTGGAGGCCGACTTCGACATCTTGGAGGTCGGGTTCTGCAGGTCGTAGATGCGTGCGCCCTCCTTCTTGATGATGGCCTGCGGCACCACGAACGTCTCGCCGAAGCGGTGGTTGAAGCGGGTGGCCAGGTCGCGGGCCAGCTCCACGTGCTGGCGCTGGTCGTCGCCCACCGGGACGCCCTGCGGCTGGTACAGCAGGATGTCCGCGGCCATCAGCACCGGGTAGGTGAACAGGCCCACCGAGGAGGCCTCGGCGCCGCCCTTGGAGCTCTTGTCCTTGAACTGGGTCATCCGGCTGGCCTCGCCGAACCCGGTGATGCAGTTCAGCACCCAGGCGAGCTGCGCGTGCTCGGGGACCTGCGACTGGACGAAGAGCGTCGACTTGTCCAGGTCGATGCCGCCGGCAATGTACTGGGCCGCGGTGACGCCGGGTGCGGTTGCGCAGGTCGGCCGGATCCTGCGGCACGGTGATCGCGTGCATGTCCGGGATGAAGAAGAACGCGTCGTAGTCGTCCTGGGCCTGGACCCAGTTGACCAGGGCGCCCAGGTAGTTGCCCAGGTGCAGGGAATCGGCCGAGGGCTGCATGCCCGAAAGCACGCGGGGACGGGCGGTGGTGGCGAAGGTTTCGCTCATGAGTTGCAGAGTCCTTTAGAACTGGTAGTCGACGACCAACGGTGCGTGGTCGGAGAAGCGCACGTCGTAGCTGGATGCGCGGTCAACGACTGATTTGGTCGCGAGGGAGGCAAGTTCCGGGGTGGCCATGTGGTAATCGATGCGCCATCCGGTGTCGTTGACGAAGGCCTGCCCCCGCCACGACCACCAGGTGAAGGGGCCGTCGACCTCGCCGGCCAGTTCGCGTGCGACGTCCTTGTAGCCGATCTCCTCGCCGAAGAAGCGGTCGAAGTAGGCACGTTCCTCGGGCAGGAAGCCCGAACGCTTCACGTTGCCCTTCCAGTTCTTGATGTCCAGCGTCTTGTGGCCGACGTTCAGGTCGCCGACGACCAGCACGTGGTCCTTCTCGGCCTTCAGCGCCGGAAGGTGGTCGATCATCCGGTCCAGGAAGCGGAACTTGTCCACCTGCTTGGGGGTGTCGACCTCGCCGGAGTGCACGTAGGCGCTGACGACCGTCAGGACCTTGCCGTCGGCGAGCTCGAAGTCCGCCTCGACCCAGCGGCCGGTGGTCTCGAAGTACTCGTCGCCGATGTGGTTGCGCGTGGCGATCGGCTCGGCGCGCGAAAGCACCGCGACGCCCGCGCGTCCCTTGTCCTGGGCCTCGGCATGCAGGATGTGCCAGCCGTCGCCGATGAGTTCGCGCAGGATCGCGTCCGGTGCGCGGACCTCCTGGAGGCACAAGACATCAAGGTCACGGGCTGCGATCCAGTCGGCCATGTTGCGCTTGTATGCTGCGCGGATGCCGTTGACGTTCACCGAGGCAACACGCAATGCGCCGTCGGACTTGGTCAGGATCTCTTCTGCGGTAGGTATCACGCAATCCACCTTACAGATAATTGGTCTGGGGTTGTCGGGGGCACGGGCCGGGGTGTCGCCCCGGAACGGGTGTTAGTCGATGACCTCGCCGGTCATCGGCTCGCCGTTGTTGGCCGGCTTCATCATGTCGCGGGCGTTGGCCGCGGTGATCTCGATGGTTTCAAGGGCGCGGTCCACCATGCCCGCGGCTTCCTCGCCGGCCTGGCCACGGTAGTCGTTCACGACCTTGGTCTGGACCTGGATGATCTTGAAGGAGTGGTCCAGCTTCAGGTCGCGGTTGCGGGTGCCCTCGTCAATGACCACGGGGGCCGGCTGGGAACCGTTTCCGCGCGCGGCCGCCGCGGCCGTCGCCGCCTTGAGCTGGTCGGACATCTTCGCTGCGCCGCGCTTGAGGCCGAAGACCAGGAATGCGGAAAGCAGAAGCCAGCCGAGGGAGATCACCACGACAAACCAGCCGATGACATCGTTCTGGTTCGCGGCAAAGACGACCGCCACCAGGAAGACGGTGACCATGACGGCCAGGGAAAGGGTGGAGGCGTTGATGGTGATTTTCTTGCCCTGCGCTGGGGCCGAGCTGCTACCGAGGGGTTCCATGCATCCATTCTCTCAAACCCGTAGCGGCCGGATCTAATCCGAGTATGAATTACGCTTGTTAGCTTAATTGCTTCGACCCTAGATTGAACCCGATTACGTGTAGTTGGGGCCGTATGTGCGGGTGACCGCACCATCATGATTTTGGGGACAACGCATGAAACACTCGTCGGGTTTATCACACAATGTACGCAGCGATTTTTCGCGCCCGGGGCAAGGGCTTGGAGCTGGTCCAGCCGCCCACTCCCATTCCCGACGATGGTGGGCGTTGGTGTGTTCCCTGGCGATGGTGGCGGTGACCCTCACCGCCCCAAGTTCAGTTGCGGCCGATCCCTGCGCGCCCGGGGCCAACAAGATCGTCTGCGAAAACAGCAAGCCCGGAACCGATCCCTCCGAATGGGACATCCAAGGTGCGGGTGACGCCAGCATCCAGGGCTTCGCCACGGACATCAGCGTCAATGTGGGCCAGAAGATCGATTTCAAGATCGACACCGACGCCCGCGCCTACACCATCGACATCTACCGCACGGGCTGGTACCAGGGCCTGGGTGCCCGCAAGGTAGCATCGGTGTCGCCGAGCGCAACGCTCCCCCAAACCCAACCTGCCTGCCGCAATGACGTGGCCACCGAACTGGTCGACTGCGGCAACTGGGGTGTCTCGGCAAGCTGGAACGTACCTGCGGACGCCGTCTCCGGTGTCTACGTGGCCAAGCTCTATCGGGCCGACAGCAACGATACGAGCCACATCACCTTCATCGTCCGCGACGATTCCAGCCATTCGGACATCGTGTTCCAGACATCGGATCCCACGTGGCATGCGTACAACACGTATGGAGGATCCGACTTCTACCAGGGTGCAGCCAACGGCCGTGCGTACAAGCTCAGCTACAACCGCCCCTTCAACACCCGCGGCGGCATCGAGGCCCGCGACTTCTACTTCGGCAACGAGTACCCCTTGGTGCGTTTCATGGAGCGCAACGGCTACGACGTGAGTTACTTCAGCGGAGTCGATACCGACCGCCGCGGCAACCTGCTGACCAACCACAAGGTGGCCTTGTCGGTCGGACATGACGAGTACTGGTCGGGAAACCAATGGGAGAACTTTGAAAAGGCCCGCGATGCAGGCGTGAACCTGCAGTTCCTTTCCGGCAACGAGGCCTACTGGCGAACCCGCTACGAGGCTTCCACCACGGACGGAACCGCCTACCGCACCATGGTCAGCTACAAGGAAACCTGGGCCAACGCCAAGATCGATCCCAGCAGCGAATGGACGGGAACGACCCGCGATCCACGGTTCGCGCCCGTCAGCGCAGGTGCAGGGCGCCCCGAAAACTCGCTCACCGGAACGCTCTACATGGTCAACAACGGCGATCTGCCCGTGACGGTCAGCTCCCAAGAGGGAAAGAACCGGCTGTGGCGCAACACCCCGCTGACCAGCTTGGCCGCCGGCACCACCAAGGCGCTGGCCCCACACACCGTGGGCTACGAATCGGACGAGTCGCCGGACAACGGCTTCCGGCCGGCTGGGCCAGATCTTCCTCTCCACCACAACGGGAGCGGTCCCCGCAGTACCTGCAGGACTTCGGCAACACCGTTGGCCCCGGCACCACCACACACCATCTGAGCCTGTACAAGGCGGCCAGTGGCGCACTGGTGTTTTCCGCGGGAACCGATCCAGTGGACCTGGGGGCTGGACCAAACCACGACGGAGACGGCGCCCCGGCCGACCCCATCATGCAGCAGGCCCAAGTGAACCTGTTCGCGGACATGGGAGCCCAACCGGCAACGCTCATGAACGGGCTCGTCCCGGCCACCAAGTCTGCCGACACCACCGCACCAAGCGTCAACATTTCGACCCCGCCACCGGCTGCACCGAAGAACGGCAAGAAATACACCGTTTCCGGAACTGCTGTCGATGCAGGCGGCGGAGTCGTCGCGGGCGTGGAATACTCCACCGATGCCGGCGCCCACTGGCGTCCCGGCCAAGGCACCACCAGTTGGACCTTCAGCTACGTGCAGCAGGGCATGGGTACCGAATCGCTCCTGGTGCGAGCCATTGATGACAGCGCAAACTACCCTTCCACCGCCACAGTCGTTCCGCTGACCGTCGCCGGGCCATACAGCGTATTTGGCGAAAACGCGCCGGCCACCGCGGATTCGGGCGACGGCTCCGCCGTGGAATTGGGGCTCAGGTTCACCCCCTCGACCAACGGCTTCATTTCCGGTGTTCGTTTCTACAAGAGCACTGCAAACACCGGAACCCATACCGGGTCGCTATGGTCAAAGACGGGCAGAAACTGGCAACCGTGACCTTCGCCGGCGAAACGGCAAACGGTTGGCAGGAAGCAAAATTCAGCACCCCAGTGGAGGTGGCTTCCGGCACCGAATACGTGGTTTCCTACTCGACAGCCAAGGGACACTACGCCGCGCAAAGCTACGCCTGGGCCTACGCGGGCATTGCCGCTGACCCGCTGCATGTCGCCGGCGGATTCGGGTCCGACCCGGCCGGCGTCTACGACACCAACGGGAACATGCCAACCAGCAGTTTTGAGCAGGGCAACTACTATGTGGACGCGCTCTTTGAGTGCCAAGACTCTTCGGCACTCAACGCCTACGGACAGGCACCGCTCAACACGGCAACCAGCGTTCCCTTGAACACGGCGATTTCTGCCACGCTGTCCAAGCCGGTGACGGCCACCAGCGTCCAGATCACGCTCAAGACCCAGGCCGGCGCTTCGGTCGCACGGCACCACCAACTATGTGGCCACAACCCGCCGGGCCACGTTCACCCCGCGGCGTCGCTGGTGAACGGAACAAGCTACACAGCAAAGATCGACGCGACCGATGCACTCGGCAACCCCGTCGCATCGGGTTCAACGCTGGTCATTCACCACCGTGAAACCCGACGTTGTGCCGGATGCATGTCCATGCAGCCTGTACCAGGATTCGACATTGCCAACCATCGACCTGATTGACGATGCCACGGATCTGACCCTGGGCATGCGGTTTTCCGTCAAGACAGCACGGCACGGTCGATGGCGTGAAGTTCTACAAGGCGGCCGGCAACAACGGGCCACACACCGGGAAGCTCTTCTCCTCCACCGGCGCGCTGCTGGCATCCGTCACGTTTGCCAATGAAAGCGCCTCGGGATGGCAGTACGCAAAGTTCAGTTCGCCCGTGACCATCTCCGCAAACACCGAGTACACGGTTGCCTACACGACACCCGGAACCTACTCGAGCAACACCCGGCGGACTTGGCGATGGGCTGAGCGTGGGACCCATCAACACCTACTTCAACTCGGGTTCCTATACGTATTCCCTGGGGTTCCCGAACAACAACACAAGCAGCAGCTACCTGGTGGATATTTCATTCACTCCAAGTGCCGCCACAAGCCATCACTCTCACCTCCCGCACGCCCGCATCCGGCGCAGCGGATGTGAGCACGTCAACGACTGTCAGCGCATCGTTCAGCCAACCGCTGGCGTCCGGAACCACCTTCACGTTGAAGGACGGCGCGACACCCGTTGCCGGCACTGTCAGCACTTCATCCGACGCGAAGACGCTGACGTTTACGCCGACGATGCGCTGCCGGCGGGAAAGACCCTCACGGCAGAGGTGAAGGGCATTCGTTCGGCACAGGGCGCGGCGTTGGCCGACCAGTCCTGGACGTTCAGCACTTCGCGACTGGACGGGGCCGCTTCAACGTTCCTCGGGAACGGCGTTCCCGGTTCCCTGGACCCATCCGACAATGCCTCGGTTGAGCTTGGGTTGCGTTTGAAAACCACCAAGGACATTGATGTTTCGGCCATCCGCTTCTACAAGGGAAGCCTCAACACCGGCACGCACACGGGATCGCTCTGGAGTGAAACCGGCACGTTGCTGGGCACCGTCACCTTCACCAATGAAACCGCCACCGGTTGGCAGACGGCTACCCTGGCTACCCCGGTCCGCATCAATGCCAATACGACCTTCATCGTTTCGTACCTGGCGCCAAATGGTGGCTACGGCTTCACCTCCGGTGATTTCGCCAGTCCACGCACCGTCGGCTCGCTCAGCACGGTGGGCAGCAACGGCTTGTACGTCTACGGATCAGGAAACGTGGCCCCCTCGAATACCTGGGGAAACACCAACTACTTCGTGGACCTGGTCTTCAGCGAAGCAAGCACCCGGATCCAGCGCAACTCCAACGCCGACACCGACCCCGACACCGACACCAACGCCAACGCCAACTCCAACCCCGACACCAACACCAACCCCACACCCAACCCCGACACCGACACCGACACCGACACCAACGCCGACCCAACGAACCTCTTCGGCTCCAACGCTTCCGCTGCGCTCGGATTCCTTGGACGGCAGATCGGTTGAAGTCGGGCTCCGGTTCAGCACCACGGTGCCGATCAAGGCTGTGGGTGTGAGGTTCTTCAAGGAAAGCACCAACACGGGAACCCACAAGGGAACCATCTGGAATTCCTCCGGGAATGCTTTGGGGACGGTGACATTCACCGGCGAAACGACCCGCGGGTGGCAAAGCGCAAACTTCACAACCCCCTTGAATCTGGCACCCGGGACCTACACGGTTTCCTACCTGGCACCCAAGGGGCACGTATCCACCACGGCCTTGTACTTCCTCAAGTCATTTACCGACGGGGTGGTCACCGCATCCACGAGCAATGGTCGCTACAGATACGGTTCGGGCGGCACCATGCCCACCTCGACGCTGCTGAACACCAACTACTTTGTGGACCTGATCTACACGAAATAGCCGGCAGCCAACGACGTAAGTCGCCGCACGCGGTTCAACGGCAACTTGACGTTGAACCGCCCATGAAGATTCATGAGTTCTAGCGGTCGTTGCAACACCCGAGATCTTGGGGTGGTCGCAACGACCGCTGGATTTCTTTTGCCCCAGTGCAGTGCTCCGCATCAAGCCCCGTGCCCGATTCGGACGAGCCAGTGGCGACATTGACGCATTGCCCGTCCTCGTGGGCCGGCGGCGCAGTCCCGCTGCCGGTCGGTTTGCGGACCGCCATGGAGCCCATGCGGTGCTTCAAGACGGGGGTCTGGGCGTCGATGAATGCAAACCATTCGCGGCCGCATGTATCCGTGCCATCAGTCGCTGGCGCCGACATCCCCCGGGGACCGTTGGGCCTTCATGGCACCGGCCCAAGCCATCCGCTCGCTTCACAGGCCGGCATGCAGTCGAGCGCGACCGGACAGGTCGAAATCGCATAGCAATGGACCCGCAGCGCCACCGGCAATTCGATGCCGTGACGGCGCGACTTCAGGCCTGGAACGGGTCAGCGTTGAACCGATGGCGACCACGCGTGTTCGATGAACAGCTGCGGGGATGCGCCGGCTTCGAGTTTCATGGAGAAGATGTCGGCATCGCCCGGGTTGTCGGTGCGAGGCTGGCCAAAGAGCAAGGTCGAGGAATCCAACCATTCCAGCTGGTCGTCGAAGCCCGATTCCAACGGGTAGATCTGCTCGGTTCCCTTGGCAATGTCGAGAACGGCAATATCCCAGTGGGCAGGCTGCGAATCGGCCCGGCGCTTCTTGTAGGCGATCAGCTTGCCGTTGGGTGAAATGGACGGGCATTCAGCGTTTTCACCCACGGCAACCATCGTCCGCTCCGCCAGCGATCCACGCATGAGCCAGGTTTGTTTTCCGGAAGCCGCGGTCGCATAGAACGTGTTGCCGTCCTTGGCGAAGGTGACCCCCCAGACGTTTCTGTCTTCGGCCGTGAGTACCTGGTCGCCGATCTTGATCGTGAAGTCCTGCAGGTTTCCGTAGTCCTTGCCGCCGGGCGTCGCAATGGTGGTCCGGGTGGAGAAGCCGACTTGTTCGTAGGATTCCCCGGTGATGAATGCCGTCACGCCGACCATCCCGGTGGCCGAGACACGGGTCCTGCTGGGTTCTCCCGGGGAGGGCGTCGACGGCAAGACGCTGGCCGCCGATGCCATAGGCGGCGGAGCCGTAGCTGGTGTCCATGCCGCGGGTCACGCTCAGGCAGGAAAGCATTCCGCCGGTTCGGTAGACCCGATCGCAGGACAGGCCCGTGGTCGTTCGTTGCCCCCGCGGGCCATCCAAAGGCACCCATGCCACCTTGCCGTAATCCCCGGTGGCCCGGGTGTCCCTGAACGACCACCGCATCGACCAAGGGAATTTGCGCGATCCCGGCGGGGTTCTCCTGCGCCGCGGCGGCAGGTTCCTGGTTGCGTTGCGCGAACCCCGCAAACGCGGTCAGCTGCCAAGGCAACGGCCGCGAAAACCGCGGTCAGCACCAAGACGGCAGAGGACCAGGGACTGCTTGCGCTTCGCCACGTTATTCTCCAACGACGAAGCTGCCGAAGGCCGCCACGAACGTCGCACCGGTTGCCGCAGTGCGAACCGTGGCAACGACGGTGTCCTTGCCGAAGCCGATGGTGATGTTCGCGGCCCCGTCCGCCGCGGTGCCGCGCGTGGCAAGCCAGCCCTGTTTGGCGGCCGCGGACTCGTAGAACGCCAAGACCTTTTCGGTGCTCATCGAGGTCCGGAAATTCGCCGCCGCCTGGACGTTGCGTTTCTGGGTGCCCACGGAGGAATCAACGATGTGCGCGCCCTCGGGGATCGGCAAGGCGCCCTGGGGGAATCCCGGAGTGAGCTTGCCCTTGGCCGTGCCTTCCTTGGGCGTCTTCCCCGAGATGGCCGGAGCACGCTCGACGGATTTGGGCAGGGTGGTCACGCTTGCCTTCGGGCTGGCGGGCACCTCGAGCCGTGGCTTTTCAATGGCCGAGGCCGAGGGGCCGTCTGCCGATGGTTTGCCCGCCTTGGTTGGCGCTGCGGCGGAACCGTCGGCGGCAGTCGAAGACTCCGGCAACGCTCCCGGGTCAGGCGAAACGCCATCGGCAGGATTCGACTCGCCGGCCGCCGGGCCTTGGCTCGCCGCGGCTACGCCGTTGGCCGCCGATACCGGTGCCGGCGAGCGCGCGGCGAGGTTGAAGGCAACGGCCGCACCCACCATGAAAACGATGACGCCAATCGCCCACAGCAACAGCTTCTTGTTCAGCACTTTTCCCCCAGATCAGCCGCAGATGTTCTGCCACGGCCCCCATGCCTGACGATCACTGGGTTCAGCGTACAACGTGGCTTTGGGGCAGGCCATGCTTTCGGGAAAGTCGGTGCCTACTCAGTGGGAATGCTCTCAGCAACCGTTTCAAACCGGCGTTGTGCGATTGGGTGAGGCCCGAGGCTCATCGGTCCGGGGACGATCCTGGCCCGGCGGTATGCACGCAGCAGGCCGATTGCGAGTAGTGCCCAGTGGTTCCCAGCATCATCCGGGACTGCGCGTCGGGCATCGGTCGCATGCGGCGTCATACCTTTGGAGGACACCGGTGTGCCGCCCTTGGCTTTTGCGCGGCGAAGCAGCACGATAAAGGGGTGTTAGCCACTACTTTCTTGCGCTCGGCCGACAGGTCGACGCCCTGGGGAAGAATCCGACTGGAGGACCTGACCCCGGCGCTGAGCTATGCGGGGCTCACCTGGCTGCTGCATGCACTGGCCTTGGCCGGCTCCAACACCTGGGGGTTGCGCGACTACGCCCAGTGGTGGCCCGTGCCGTTGGCCATCGGGTGCCTGGCGATTTTCCTGCGGCGGCTGAACGTTCCGGTCTTTGCGGCGCTCATTGCGGTATCGGGCATTGCGCTTTTGTTGGTCGGGAGCATCGGCGGGTTCTTCCTGCTCTTCGAGGCGGTTTTCACCCTGGTGCTGCTGGCCGGTCCCCGGCTCTCGCGCATTGCCGAACATGGCGCGCTGGTGCTGACCGGCCTGCTGGTGGTGGTGATGTACTTTGTCACGGGGTCCGCCGCCATCAGCGTGACGCTCGGCTTTGTGGTGGGCATGACGCTGCTGATGCCTGCCGAATGGGCGGGCAACGTCCGCAAGTCCCGCGAGCTGGCGGCAAGCGAGGCGCAAACCGCCGCGGCGGTTGCCGAGGCCGCGGCCGCGCGCGCCAAGGCCCAGGCCGCCGAACACGACATGGCGCTGGCCTCCGAGCGCACCATGATGGCGCGGGAGGTTCACGACGTACTCTCGGCACGGCTCGCGGCCATCGCCCTGCAAAGCGGCGCGGCGCTGAATGCACCCCATGACGAGGTGCTCAATGCCCGGGCCATGGCGGAGATCAGGGTGCAGAGCGTGAAGGGTATCGAGGAGCTGAACACGATGATCCGGATGCTGCATCGCGGGGCGCCGCTGGCCCCAGCGGGAACGCTGGCCGATGTGCCGGCGCTCATCGAGACGTTTACCGGAACCGGGCTGCGCGTGAAGTACAGCAACGAACTCGCCGATGCCGGATCGGGCCTGGCGGCCGCGCTGCAGGCCGCGCTTTACCGGGCCGTCAACGAATCGCTGATCAATTTCTCCAAGC
Source organism: uncultured Acidimicrobiaceae bacterium (assembly GCA_963791635.1). Lineage (GTDB taxonomy): Bacteria > Actinomycetota > Acidimicrobiia > Acidimicrobiales > Ilumatobacteraceae > VFMC01. The sequence continues at coordinate 63,727 of CAWBTC010000005.1, read as the reverse complement.
ACGCACCCCACGGAGAACTGGAATTGCTTGGGCGATGCGACGGCAGTCGGTGCGGTTCACTGCGGCCAATCCCCTGGGCAACGGCACCGGCAGCGAGGGCGAACCCGCCGCGCAGCCGACCACGGGCACCGGCTTGCGAAGCATGCATGCGCGCAGCAGCGAACTGGGCGGCGTCTTTCCAAGCGGGAGCCAAGGCAGGCCATTTTACGCTGAACATGCTCCTGCCGCTGGGCAACCCCTGAAACCGAGCGAATCTTGTCGGCAAGTCACCAAGCATCGATTTCCCAAATGCCGGTGATGGCCCACGTTTCCCGGGTGATCTGAAAGCTGGACAACGCTCCCAAGCTACAGGCGGCGCTGGAGGCCCACGTTTAGGGCGTGGGCGTCAGACAACGCAGTGGTGGTCCTGTCCCTGAAGGTTTACCAGCTCACCAAGCAGAACGGGTGGCGCTGCGGATCCAGATAGACCCTGAAGGTCTTGGAACCGGCCGCCATCGATGTTGCACCCAGCGCCAGGACCTCTGTTTCGGCCAGATCCAGGTCCTTGACCTTCACGTCGATGTGGGCCTGTTGCGGGTGCAGGTGGCCCGGCCATTCGGGCGCCACGTACGGGTCGACACGCTGGAACGCAATCGCCGGGCGATCCGGCGCGTCACCGATGCTCACCCAGTCGTCGTCGTTTGTCACCCGAACCATGCCCAGCAGCTGCTCGTAAAAGCTGGCCAGCGCATCGGGATTTTCGCAGTCCATGACCAGTGCCTGCCAAGAGCCAATCATTTTCGCTGCGCCCCTTCGGTTCGGTGCAAGGTACGCTGTTCGAGCCCGCCCCACCTAGTATGCGCCGGCACCGTACACCACTTCCAGAGCGAGCCGCGAAAACAACACCGTCGTTGTTCCCGTTGCCGAGGCCGGCCGAAGGCGCAGGAGAACTCACGGATGCTCTTGATCGTCCGGCTACCCGCGGTTGCGGTTGGCCGGACGATGCATTTCAAGGGCCAGTTCCAACATGGCCTCGGCGCTGCGTGAGAAGCGAACGCGGCCGTTCCAGACCATGGAGATGGGCACGTTGCGCGTCGCCGGATGAATCGGGCGCACCGCGAGGGCCCTGCCCTCATAGGAGACGTCCGCGACCGGACGCTGAACGAGGATCGCGTAGCCCATCCCCCGGGCCACCATCGAACGAGTCACCTCGAAGTCGGTGGTGCGGAAGCGGATCCACGGGACTCAGCCCCGCCGCCGAGAACATCATCTCGGTGTTTTCACGGCTCGGATTGACGTCCAGCAGGATCATGGGTTCGTTCACGAGTTCGGCGAGCGCCACCTTGGCTTTTTCCGCCAGCGGGTGGTCCGCCGGCAAGCACCACCGCGGGCACCGCATCGAGCAGCCGCTTGCGCGTGAGCCCGGGCGGGACGGTCAGCTCATAGGCGATGGCCAGGTCCAGCTCCCCGGAAAGCAGCATCTCGTGGATTTCCTGCTGTGTCCCGGCATAGAAGTCCAGCTCCACCGAGGGGTAACGGAGCGCGTACTCGGCCATGAGCTCGGTCAGGAGCGTCGGCGCCAACGACGAATAGCAGCCGATGGCCACCTTGCCGCGCAGGATCGTTCCCGCTTCGGCGGCCATCTCCTGCAGGTCGTCGGCCGCATGCAGCAGCCCGCGGGCCTTGGCCATCACGTAGTCCCCCGACGGGGTCAGGCTCACCCCGTGGGCCTTGCGCCGGATCGTCAACTGCGAGTTGAAGATCCGTTCAAGCTCGTTCAATGCCCCGGTGATGGCCGAGGGCGAGAGCAGCAACGCCTCGGCCGCAGCGGCGATCGAGCCGTGTTCCGCGACGGCCACAAAGCACTCGAGCTGCCGCAACGTGTACTTGGGCATCAATAACCTCGCTAAAACCGTGGATATAGCACTGGAATTCGTACTTTACCCATGGTTATGCCGCGGGTCACACTTGGTGTCAAGCAGCCGTCATTTTCCAGGAGATCCAGCCAGATGAGCCATCCAGCCGTTCCCGCCGCCACCTGCCCGTTCACCGGGGCAACCGCGCCCACCGAAACCGCCGTTGCCGCGGACGAATCCGCCGCGACGGCAGCAACGGCGACCGATGCAGGAATCGAAGCCCCGGTCGCCGACTGGGTCACCATCCCGGATCTCTACGACGACCCGTTCCCGATCTACCAGCGGATGCGCGAGGAATCCCCCGTGCATTGGGTCCCGGCAGTCAACCGCTACATGGTCACCTCCTACGCCGCCTGCCACGAGATCGAGCAGGACGAGGCGCGATTCTCCGCCAACGAACACAATTCGCTGATGAAGCGCTCGATGGGCCATTCCATGCTGCGCAAGGACAACCCCACGCACCAGGTCGACCGCGACTCCTACGGCTCCACGCTGCGCCCGGGCACCATCAAGAAGCACTGGAACGCGATCTTCGAGGCCAACAACGAGAAGTACCTTGCCGAGCTGCTGGAGAAGGGCCCCGGCGCCGACTTCGTCTGGGACTACGCCGCCCCCTACACCGGGGAAAACCTCCGGCTGATCATGGGCTTCCACAACGCCACCCAGCAGGACATGCAGCGCTGGAGCCAGACGCTGATCGACGGGACCGGCAACTACGCCGACGACCCGGAGGTCTGGGCCAAGGCCAAGGCATCCTCCGACGAGGTCGACGCCGCCATCGACGAGATGCTGCCCTACCTGGCCAAGAACCCCGATCGAGTCGCTGCTCTCGGGCTTGGCCTCGATGCCGATCCCGCTGGAGGCGATCCGCGCCAACCTCAAGATGACCATCGGCGGCGGGCTGAACGAGCCGCGCGACGTGCTGGCCACCACCGTGTGGGCGCTGCTGAACAACCCCGGAGCAGCTGGCCGCGGTGAAGGCCGACCCGAAGCTGCACGCCGTCGCCTTCGAGGAGTCGGTGCGCTGGGTCGCCCCGATCGGCATGTACCCGCGCGAAACCACCACCGATCTGGTCCTGGGCGGGGTCAGGCTGCCCAAGGGCGCCCGCCTGGGCGTGGTGCTCGGTGCCGCCAACCGCGACCCGGAGGTCTTCGAGGACCCGGAAACCTTCAACATCTTCCGCCCCAAGAAGCCGCACCTGGGCTTCGGCGGCGGCGTGCACTTCTGCGCCGGCACCTGGATCGCCCGGGCACAGGTCGCCCAGATCGCCATGCCCTCGGTGTTCGAGAAGCTGCCGAACCTGCGCCTCGATCCCTCCGGCGCGAGACCGTCGACGCCGGCTGGGTCTTCCGCGGCATGACCAAGATGCCGGTGCTCTGGGGCTAAACGGCCCCCGCATTCGTTCCCCCGTTCCACGCATTTTCCCAAAGGACTCCCCAGCATGCCCACCATCACCTTTACCCAGCCCACCGGCGAAGCCACCGAAGTCACCGTCGAGGAGGGCACCTCGCTGATGCGCGCCGCCGTCACCAACGGCATCGAGGGCATCGTCGGCGAATGCGGCGGCCAGGCCATGTGCGCCACCTGCCACGTGTTTGTCCGCCCCGAATTCGCCGGCCAGCTGCCCGACGTCAGCGACGACGAGGACGAAATGCTCGACTGCACCACCGCCGAGCGCACCGACGCCTCGCGCCTGGGCTGCCAGATCAAGATGTCCGCCGAGCTCGGCACACATCGTGGTCGATGTCCCCTCGGACCAGGTCTAGGACCATGGAGAACAATTCCAACGAGTCGGTCCTCATCATCGGGGCCGGGCAGGCGGGCATCCAGGTCGCCGATTCCCTGCGCGCCGAGGGTTTCACCGGGGACATCACCATCCTCAACGACGAGGCCCACTCCCCCTACCAGCGCCCGCCGCTGTCCAAGGACTACCTCGGGCCCGGATCCACGGCCGAGCCGTTGCCGTTGCGCGGCCCCGGCTTCTTCGCGGCCAAGGACATCACGCTGCTGGCGGCAACCGCGGTTTCCATCGACACCGAGGCACGCTCCGTGACGCTTTCCGGCGGCACGTCCCTGGACTACACCCACCTGGTGCTTGCCACGGGCGCCGCCAACCGGCCACTCCCCTGCCCGGGCGCCGACCTTGAGGGCGTGCACGCGCTGCGCACGCTCACCGACGCCCGGCGGCTGCAGGATTCCCTGTCCACCGCCCGGAAGGTCGTGGTGATCGGGGCCGGCTTCATCGGCCTGGAGTTCGCCGCCGGGGCCCGGGCCCGCGGGCTGGAGGTCACGGTGCTGGAGTTCGCCCCGCGCCCCATGGGACGCGCGCTCTCGGCCACGGCCTCCGACTGGTTCACCCAGCGGCACACCGAGGACGGGATCGACCTGCGCCTGAACGAGGGCGTGGCGGCAATCCACCGCGACGGAGACGGCCTGTCCGTGGAATCCACCACCGGCACCCGCTACCCGGCCGACCTGGTGCTCTACGGCGTGGGCGTGAACCCGCGCACCGAACTGGCGCAGGCCGCGGGACTGGAGGTGGAGAACGGGATCGTGGTTGATTCCGCGCTGCGGGCCTCGGTCCCCGGGGTGTGGGCCGTCGGCGACTGCGCGTCCTTCCCCCACCAGGATTCGGGGGCGCGCATGCGCCTGGAATCGGTGCAGAACGCCACGGACCAGGGCCGCCATGCGGCCCGCAGCATCATGGGCGACGACATCGGCCTACGCCCAGACCCCGTGGTTCTGGAGCACCCAGGGTGCCATCAGGCTGCAGATCGCCGGCGTTTCGGAACCCGGCGACGAACCGGTGCTGCTTGGGGATCCCGCCGCCGGGAAGTTCTCCATCGCGCTGCTGCGCAACGGGGTGCTTGCCGCCGTGGAGTCGGTGAACTCGCCGGCCGACCACATCGCCGCACGCAAGCTCGTGGACCGCGGCCTGGCCCTGACCCCGGAGGAAATCACCGCACCGGGATTCAGCCTCAAGGCCCTGGCCAAGTCGTTGGCAGGGATTCCGGAGCCGGCGCCCGCATAGCCGCGGATCGTGCTCAGTCCCGGTTCCAGGCCCCGCGCATGACATCGATGCGCGTGGTCCAGGAAGGCCTCGGCCCGGGGGCTGAGCGTGGAGGCCTGCGGCCAGATCGCCACGACGGCGCTGGGGCTGTTCGGCGGCTCGAGGTCCCTGATGGCCACGGGCAGCCCCTCCAGCGTCATCGACGGGTTGTTCGGCCTGGCCATGAGCAGCCCGTAGCCCAGCCCGCGGCCCACCATGGCGTTGACCAGCACCACCTGGGGCAGCGAATAGGCGAGCTTGGGGTGCAACCCGGCATCGGCAAAGAGCCGACGGGTGTTTTCGGTGCTCGGGCTGGATTCGTAGTTGATCAGCGGCTCGTCTTCCAGGTCGCGTATCGACAGGGACTTCCGGGCGGCCAGCGGGTGCTCGGGGTGCAGCACGACCTCGAGCCGGGTTTCGTAGATCTTGCGTTTGGCCAGCCCCGTGGGCAGCAAGAGGTCGTAGACGATGGCCAGGTCGAGTTCCCCGTTTTCCAGGGCCGGAAGCAGGTCGTCATGGGTGCCAACACGCACCGAAACATCGATTTCCGGGTGAAGCGCCGGAAATCCTTCAAGAACGGAGGGCACCACATGGCTGGCGAATGACGCGAAGCACCCGATGGCCACGGGGCCGCGCAGGCGTCCCTCCGTACGGGGGAACGTGTCTCCCAGCTCCATCGGCGTCCGCAACGATGCGGCGCGCCTTGTCGGCGAAGTACTGGCCCGCCGGCGTCATGTGTATGCCGTGGGACTTTCGGCGTACGCACAGCTGTTCCCCTGCGATCCTCTCCACGGCGGTAATCGCCTGCGACAGCGCGGATTCGGAAATCCCGAGTTCGGCCGCCGCCGAGCCGAGGGTCGGATGGCGGGGCAGTTCCGCCATCAGTTCCAGCTGGCGCAGCGAGAAACGAAGCATTCTTAAGTCCAATCAAACAAGTTGTACACCTAATTGAAGTTTACTCAATCTATGTGGGCTGGAACACTGGTAGGTGACGCAGTCGCATTGTCGCGGATCACATCCCTGGATCCGACACCGTACAGAGCCGCATTCTCCCGCCATGAACAGCCCGCTCAACGAGGAGCACCTCGCACCATGAGTTCCACACGCACCCAAACGCCGGCCCAGCGCGCCAATTCGCGCCGCGTCGCCTTTGCCACCATCATCGGCACCACCATCGAGTGGTACGACTTCTTCATCTACGCCACGGCCGCCGGCCTGATCTTCGCCGAGCTCTTCTTCAAGCCGGCCGGCGCGCAGATCGGCCTGCTGCTCGCCTTCGCCTCCGTCGGCATCTCGCTTCCTCTTCCGCCCGCTCGGCGCCTTCCTGGCCGGGCACTACGGCGACAAGATCGGCCGCCGCGCCATGCTGGTGATCACGCTGATCATGATGGGTGCCGCCACCACCCTGATCGGCGTGCTGCCGACCTACGCCACCGCCGGCATCGCTGGCCCCGATCATGCTGCTGCTGCCTGCGCATCCTGCAGGGCATCTCCGCGGGCGGCGAATGGGGCGGCGCCGTGCTGATGGCCGTCGAGCACGCGCCGAAGGACCGCCGCGGCCGCGCCGGCGCGTTCCCGCAGATCGGTGTCCCGCTGGGCATGCTGCTGGCCTCGGGCGTCATGGCGCTGATGACCGGCGTCATCTCCCCCGGCGAGCAGTTCCTCGCAGTGGGGCTGGCGCGTTCCGTTCCTGCTGAGCATCGTGCTGATCGTCGTCGGCTTACCTGGTCCGCCGCGCCGTGGACGAATCCCCGATCTTCGAGGAGATCGCCGAGCCAAGAAGCAGCAGACCAAGGTCCCGATCGTCGAGCTCTTCCGCAAGCACTGGCTGCTGGTGATCCTGGCCGCGCTGGTCTTCGCCGGCAACAACGCCGCGGGCTACATGACCACCGGCGGCTTCATGCAGACCTACACCACCAACCCGAACGGCCCGATCGGCTTCGAGCGCACGCCGGTGCTGCTCGCCGTCGCCGGCGCCGCGGCCATGTGGTTGCTGTTCACGCTGCTCGCGCGGCTACCTCTCGGACAAGATCGGCCGCCGCACACCTACCATGATCGGCTTCACCTGCCAGGCGCTGACGGCGTCTTCCCGCTCTTCACGCTGGTCAACACCGGCCTCGGCCGATGCTGTTCCTGGCCTTCGCGATCTTCACGGTCGGCCTGGGCCTCGACCTACGGCCCGCAGGCGGCGCTGTACTCCGAGCTGTTCCCGGCCTCGATCCGCTTCTCCGGCGTCTCGATCTCCTACGCCCTGGGCGCGATCCTGGGCGGCGCGTTCGCCCCGATGATCGCCACCGCGCTGGTCCAGGCCACCGGCGGCACCAACGCCGTGGCCGTCTACCTGCTGATCATGACGCTGGTGTCGCTGACCGCGGTGCTGACTGCTGCGCGACCGCAGCGGCATCGACCTGTCGATCAACAACCAGGCCGAGCAGGAAGTCGGTGCGACCATCTTCGACAAGCGCACCGGTTCCGGCGGCGCCCGTCTCGAACCGCCTCGCGCTAAGGGCGGTCCGGCCCGACCGGCGCATGCACTGAACGCCAGGGGCGTGGTCGGTGTGGTTCCCTCCCAAGGAACACACCAACCACGCCCTTCGTTTTGCCCAAGGCTTCCCGCACCCCGGCGCGGCAGGTTGGCCCAGCCTGCGTCAGTCGGCTTCGGCCGGGAAGGCAACGCCCTCGCCGATGACGCCCAGGTTCAGTTCCATGCCGGGGCGCGCCATCGCCGCGTTCCAGTGCCGGATGGTGATGACTTCGCCGCCGCCGGTGGGCCCGCCCACCGGGGAAAGCTTGATGCGGACCGTGGTTTCGGGCCCGAAGAACACGGTGTCCACCACGGTGCCCCTGATGGGGCCGTCCGCGGTGATGCGGATCTGCTCGGGGCGCAGCATCAGGCGCACCTTCCCCTGGGTGGTGGCGTGGCGCACCGGGATCCAGCCCAGCGAACAGGTGGCCAGCGACCCCTGCAGCTGGGCGTCCAGGATCACCGCATCGCCCAGGAACTCCGCGGTGTCGCGGTCCGCGGGCCTGGTGTACACGGAGAACGGGCTGCCCGTCTGCGCCAGCGTCCCGCCGCGCATGACGGCGACCTGGTCGGCGAAGGAGAGCGCCTCGCCCTGGTCGTGGGTCACCAGGATGGTGGTGACGGCGGCCTCGTGCAGCACGTCGGCCACGGCCTTGCGGGTCGCCACCCGCAACCCCGCGTCCAGCGCGGAGAACGGCTCGTCGAGCAGCATCAGTTTCGGCTTGCGGGCCAGTGCGCGGGCCAGGGCCACGCGCTGCTGCTGGCCACCGGAGATTTCGTGCGGGCGGCGTGCGCCCATGGACGCCTCGAGCGAGACCATGTCCAGCAGCTCGGCAACGCGCTTGGCGGTGGCGGCCCTGCCGCGGACGCCCGACTCGCGGTCCAGGCCGAAGGCGATGTTCTGCGCCACGCTCAGGTGCGGGAAGAGCGCCCCGTCCTGGGCGACGTAGCCGATCTCGCGCTTGTGGGCCGGAACCCAGGCGTCGCCGCCGGCCACCGTCTGCCCGTTGAGTTCGATGGACCCGGTGTCGGGGTTTTCGAATCCGGCGATCAGACGCAGCAGCGTGGTCTTGCCGGAGCCCGACGGCCCGACGATCGCGGTGGTGCCGCCCTCGGCGATCGCAAGGTTGACCCCCTTGAGCACCGGCTTGCTGCCGAAGCTCTTGACGAGGTTGGTGGTGCGCAGGAAGGTCACGGCCGGCATCAGCCCGGAGATCTTGTGCGGTCTTGGCAATGCGTCGGTCATTGTCCGGCAGCTTTCTTCGATTGCTGGAACAGCAGGTAGGTCATGGGCACCGAGATCAGGATCATCAGCAGCGCATAGGGTGCGGCGCCCGAGTAGTCGATTTCGCTGCTCTTGGCCCAGAACGCCGTGGCCAGGGTGCGGGTTCCGTTCGGCGCCAGCAGCAGGGTGGCCGTCAGTTCGTTCACGATCGCCAGGAACACCAGCGCGGCCCCGCCCGCGGCCGCCGGCGCCGTGAGCCGCAGCGTGACCCGGAAGAACGCCACCGCGGGCGAGCGGCCCAGCGAGCGGGCCGCCTCCTCGAGCTCGCGCGGCGCCTGCGCCAAGCCGGAACGCAGGTTCACCAGGGCCCGGGGCAGGAACAGCAGGACGTAGGCCGCCAGCAGGACATAGGCGCTCTGGTAGATGCCGGGCACCAGCCGGATGCTCACGGTGACGAACGCCAGGCCGACCACGATGCCGGGCATCGAGCTGGTCACGTAGTTCGAGAGCTCCAGGAGCTTGCTGAACCAGCTGGGATGGCGCACGGCGAGGAAGGCCATCGGGAAGGCCACCACGCTGGTCAGCAACGCGCCGGCCAGGCCGTAGCCCATGGTCTGGGCCAGGGCCGGCGAGAAGCTCTCCGGCTCCCAGATCTCGGCTCCCCCGGCGACGAGCCAGCGGACCACCGAGTACAGCGGCACGCCCACCGAGAGCACGACGAGCGCCAGCAGCGCCAGCTGGGCCGGCAGTTCGTAGCGGCCCAGGCGCAGCCGGAAGGCCAGCCCCTGGGCGCCCGAAGCCGACCCGGGCGTAGCGGGCGTTGCCGCGCACCTTGGCCTCGGCCAGCAGCAGCAGCATGCACAGCAGCACCAGCACGCTGGCGAGCATGTTTCCGGCGGCGCCGTTGAACGTGGACTGGAACTGGACCATGATCGCGGTGGTGAAGGTGTCGAAGCGGATCATCGCGAAGGCCCCGTATTCGGAGAGCAGGTGCAGCGCAACCAGCAGCGAGCCGCCGGCCATGGCAATGCGCAGCTGCGGCAGCACCACCCGGAAGAACACCGCCCAGGGCCCCAGGCCCAGCGAGGCGGCCGACTGCTCGATGGCCGGATCGAGCCGCCCGAGCGTCGCCGCCACCGGGATGTAGACGAACGGGAAGTAGGACAGCGTCGCGATCAGCGCGCCGGCGCCCAGCCCGGCCAGCGACGGAATCGTCGAGGCCCAGGCATAGCTGTTGACGAACGCGGGAATGGCCAGCGGGGCAGCCAAGGCCAGCGCCCACCAGCGGTGACCGCGCAGGTCGGTGCGCTCCACCAGCCAGGCCCCGCCCACGCCCAGGACCAGGCACAGCGGCACGGTGACCAGCACCAGCAGGACGGTGTTGAGCAGCAGTTCGCCCACGCGCGGCCGGATGACCAGCTCCACGACGGTGTCCCACCCGGTGGCAGCCGTCATGTAGATGACATAGCCCAGCGGGATGAGCGAAAACAGGGCGATCAGGATCGCCAGCAAGGAAAGCGCCGGAAACGCCCAATGGCGGGCGGGGGCTTTTGCCCCCGCCCGCCATGCTCGGTTCCCGTGTGCTGTCGGGAGCCGTTCGAGTCTTGCTCATATGAGTTACAGCAGTCCTGCCTTGGTCATCAGCTCGGTGACCTTGGCCGAGTTCAGCTTGGCCGGGTCAACGGTCGGAGCCTGGAGATCCTTCAACGGAACGAGCTTGTCGTTGGACGCGACGCCCGAACCGACGGCGTATTCGAACGAGGTGCCGTTCTTCAGGATTTCCTGGCCGGCCTTGCCGGTGACGAACGTCAGGAACTTCTGTGCCTGCTTCCGGCGTTCTTGCGAGGACGCAAGCACGCCGCCGCCGGAGACGCGAAACGAATGCGCCCGGATCCTGGTTCTTGAAGTAGTACAGGCTGACGTTCTTGGAGTTCTCGCCGGTCTTGGCCTGGTCGCCGTAGTAGTAGTAGTGGTAGATCAACGCCGCGTCGATTTCGCCGGCGTTGACGGCCTTCATCGCGGTGGAGTTGCCCTTGTAGGCGGTGAAGTTTTCCTTCATGCCCGCGAGCCACGCGGTGGTGGCTTCCTCGCCCTTGAGCTCCAGCAGGGCCGCGACGATGGCCTGGAAGTCGGCGCCGGTCGGCGAGGCGGCCCACCTGCCCTTCCACTCCGGCTTGGCCAGATCCAGCATGGACTTGGGCAGCTGGTCCGCGGTGAGCTTGGCCGGGTCGTAGACGAACACGGTGGAGCGTGCGGCGATGCCGGTCCACTTGTTGGTCGACGGGCGGAATTCGGCGGGCACCTGGTCGATGGTGGCCTTGTCGACGTCGGCGAACAGTCCGGCATTCTCAACCTGCGCCATTGCGGGAGAGTTTTCGGTCAGGAAGACGTCGGCCGGTGAGGCCTTGCCTTCCTGGATGATCTGGTTGGACATCTCGGTGTCGCCGCCGTTGCGCACGGTGACCTTGATGCCGGTTTCCTTGGTGAACGCGTCGACCCATTCCTGGGTCAGGCTCTCGTGCTGGGCGTTGTAGACGGTGATCTCGCCCGCTCCGGAAGCCGCCGGGGTCGGAGCACCGGTGGAGCACGCGGTCAGGCCCATCACGGCGGTGGCCGCCAGGGCGATGCCGGCCAGCATGTTTTTGCGAATCTTCATGGGGGAAAACCTTCTGTGGTGAGGAGAAATCGAGGGCGCCAGTCACAAGCCTATCGATCTGAACCCGCTCGATTAGCTTAGGTACGTCTTACCTAAATATCCATCCAAGCTGGCGCCAAAAGCGTAAATCTTCCGCTCATTAGGTCATCGTTTCAGTAACCCAAATGCTAAAACATTACATTGAACTGTATTCTTGCAATGATTTCGATCCACCAAATCACGCCTAGTCAGAAGTCGCCTTTTGCGACCATCCGGCAGCCCAAGAACCCCCTACCCTTCAGTAAGTCCGGCCATGCGTGTCTCTCGTCACATAACGACTCGAACGTTTCCACCAATATGGCACTCGGCCGCCTCGTGAAACCACTGGTTAAGCACGTCGCCTCCGGAGCCACGGAAGTGGCGCCGGAGGCAACGTGAAGTGATTCGAAGGATCACAACCGTCAATGCACGGCCCCAACGGACGCAAACCTTAGTGCGGGCGGTACTCGCTGACCATCGGGCAGTCGAACGGATCCCGTGCGGAGAGCCCGACCTTGTTCAGGTACGTGATGACCTGGGCGTAGGACTGGGTGACCGAGGTGACCGTGTACGGCACCTTGAGCTCGTGGCAGTAGTCGCGCACGATCTTGGCGACCGGGGCAAGGTTGGCTCGCGGCATCGAGGGGAAGAGGTGGTGCTCGACCTGGTAGTTCAGGCCGCCGAAGACATGCGACAGGATCCGGTTTCCGAAGGCGGTGCGGGCCATGACGTTGCGGCTGGTGAGCACCTGGCGGGAGAAGAAGTCGATGCGCGATTCCTTGGGAATCATCGGCATGCCCTTGTGGTTGGGGGCAAAGGAGGCACCCATGTAAACGCCGAAGACGGCCAGCTGAACACCCAGGAATGCGGCAGGCGATGCCCGGCCGGCAGGAAGATGAAGAGGATCGCCACGTAGACGACTGAGGCGGATCGCGATCGAGGTGATTTCCTTGCCGCGACCCTTGACCCTGTCACCCGTGAACAGGTACGATCATCGAGCGGAAATGCAGGTTGATGCCTTCAAGCGTGAGCAGCGGGAAGAACAGGTAGCCCTGGCGCTCGGTGATCCACTTGAGGAATCCCTTTTGCTTCTGCGCGTCCTCGGTCTGGAACGAGATCGTGTCCCATTCGATGTCCGGGTCCTTGCCGATGGTGTTCGGCATGGCATGGTGCTTGCTGTGCTTGTTCATCCACCACTGGTAGCTGATGCCGACCACGATGTTGGCCAGGAAACGGCCGATCCTGTCGTTCGCCGGACCCGAGGTCAGGATCTGGCGGTGCGAGGCCTCGTGGGTCAGGAACGCGAACTGCGTCAGCAGGATGCCGACGGCCGCGGCGATCAGCAGCTGGAACCAGCTATCCCCCAAAAGGACGAAGCCCGTAACCGCGCCACCCAGCAAGAGCCGCCAAAACGATGGTCGTCCCGAGGTAATGTCCCTTGCGGCGACCCAACAGACCCGCATCGCGCACACGAATTTTCAGGTGGCGGTAGTTGTTGGAGCCGGCGTTTCCACGCGTGCTGCGCTGCTCTGGAGCCGAAGGGGAAAGTGTGGAACTCATACTGCTCAAGGGTCACTCCCGGGAGCGAGTAGGGCGACAAATTCAGTCGAAAGAACTGAAAGTCTCGGTTCCTATACCTCTGAGCATACGGGCATCGCATGTGTAGCACCTGATCGTTGCACAATGACACTAGTTTCCCGAATTCTGCTTTCGGCATGGGTTCCGCGCAGTTCCGCAACAAAACGGGCTTCCACCACGGATTTCCGGTGATTTTTGCCGGACGGTCACCGACCCGACATATACTCCATGCGGCATATTTGTGCCGAAATTTGGTTTCGGACGTGCGTGGCTTCCGGGTTGCGGGAAGACGGAAAGCAACCCGGCGCCGCACCTGAACAAGCCCGCTATTTCATGCCCGAACGCAGCACCTCCAGCCGCTGACGGTATTCGGTTTCATCGATTTCACCGCGGGCATAGCGCTCGCGCAAGCACGCCTTCGGCGCCCATGGGTTCGCTCTGGATCCGGTGGCGCCAGTACATGCGGCGGCTGAAGAAGATGAAGAAGCCGATGAGCAGGATCCAGAAGATCGGGATCAGGATGAACCAGCCCGGGCCGTATCCCGGCCCCCACATGGATGGGTACGGCTTGCGGCCAGGACGGGAAGGATGGCGTGTTGTCATGGTGGGTCGCTCCTCAAGAGCGATGGATCGCGGATTCCGAGGCCTTGCGCCTCTTGCATCCACTCTCTCCGTGGTGCTCCTCCGACGCGCATCGGCCCGGTGGAGACACTTCGGCTGGCCGCACGTACTCCCTGTGGCGCAGCCGCCGCTGCGCCGGATTAGTCCAGGCTCCGTCGGCGTGCCTGCGGGCCGGGCACGCACCGGGGTGATCAGCCCGCTTTCGTAGGCAATGACCACCAAGCGCCGGTTCGGTCGCGGACGCCCATTTTCCCGATGATGCGCGAGACATGGGTCTTGGCCGTCAGCGGGGTGATGAACAGCTGCTCGGCGATCTCGGCGTTGCTCTTGCCCGCTCCCATCAGCACCAGCACTTCGCGCTCCCGTTCGGTCAGCACTTCCAGGGCCGCGGGCCGCGGGAGCCCGCGCCGGCGTGGTGGCAGCCACCTGCGCCAGCAGCTTCCGGGTCACCGAGGGCGACAGCAACGATTCTCCCGACGCCACGGTGCGCACGGCCGGATCAGTTCCTCCGGTTCGGTGTCCTTGACCAGGAAGCCCGAGGCCCCGGCCCGGATGGACGCCAGGATGTAGTCGTCGAGCTCAAAGGTCGTGAGCATGATGATGCGCGTGTGCCCGAGGCTCTCGTCGGCCGCGATGGCCTCGGCCGCGGTGATCCCGTCCCCCTGCGGCATGCGGATGTCCATGAGCACGATGTCGGGCTTCAGGGCCCGGGCCTGGGCAACGGCCTGGACGCCGTTCGAGGCCTGCCCCAGCACGCGCATGTCGCTCCTCGGCGTCCAGCAGTGCCGAAAATCCGGCCCTGATGAGGGACTGGTCATCGACGATGAGAATGCCGATCATGGTTTTCCCCGTTCCTTGGGTTCAGGTTCGCTGCGGTGGCGCGGGAATCCACACGTTGATCTTGGTTCCCGGCCGCCCCGGGGATCCGGTCGGGGCACTGCGCGGTTGTGATCTCCAGGGTGCCGCCCCGGGAAGCGACCCGCTCGCGCATGCCGCCGAGTCCGTTGCCCTCGTCGCTGGCGCCAATGCCGATCCCGTCGTCCTGGACGGTGACGCGTGCTCCTTGCTCGGTGAGGTCGACAAGCACACCCACGCGTCCGGCCTTGGCATGGCGCACCGCGTTCGTCAGGGACTCCTGGACCACCCGGTAGATGGTGTTCTCGATGCGCTCGTCGACCCAGACCGGCGGCGGAAGCCTCGGCGGCTGGAAGCCGATCTCCAGGTTCGCGCCGCGCACCCGTTGGACCAGCTCGGCGAGCTGTTCAAGGCGCTGGCTGGGGACGCGCGGGGCATCCTGCCGCAGCACCGCGAGCACCTCGCGCACCTCGTCAAGCGCTTCCTTGGATCCCGCCTTGATGTTTTCCATGGCCTCCACGAGGGCCGTGGTGTCGCCGTCCTTCCGGGACAGGTGCAGGGCGACGGAGGCCTGGACATTGATCATCGACAGCGAATGGGCCACCACGTCGTGGATGTCCCGGGCCAGGACCAGCCGTTCCTCGTCCCGGCGGTGTTTGGCGCGTTCCTCGGCGGCGCGCCGGAATTCGATGCGGCGGTCCTTGGCCATGCGCGCAAGCTCGCCGACCAGCAGGACGACAATCAGCCAAATGATCGACGAACCAGGCCCGGGTCATGACTTCCTGCCGGGTCGCCAGCACGAAGAACAGCAACCCGACCCCGGCGCCGGTCCCCCACGCCCACCAGCGTTTCCCCGCGGCGACGGCCAGGACCAGTCCGACCGCCAGGGAAAACGGGAACGGCCCCCAGGGGAACCCGGCAAGCACATACAGCGCCGTCACCGCCCCGATGCCCGCCACCATGGGGCCGGGGGCCCTGCGGCGCAACAGCAGCAAGGCGGGGCCGGCCAGCAACAGGGCGACGGCCTGCCATGTCAGGGCGGTCCCGAAGCGGTGTGCCGCAAAGAATGTGCCGACCACCTGCACCGATGCCACGAACACGCTCAGGACAGCGAGTGGCGGGCGGCGGCGGTTGGTCATGGTTCGAGAATACGCCCGAGCGCCCCGTGCCATCATCGGGCACCGGGTGTAGGCCCGGCTACTCCACCCGGGAGTACGCGGAACCGCGACGTAGCAGATGCGGGTCGGCGGGACAACAGCCGAAACGCACGGGCGGCCACGGCCTCCGGGAACCCTTGGGCAAGGCTTTCCGGAGCGTGACCGCCCGCGGGCGTGAAACGGGGTGTTACAGGCCGGCCGCGCGCTCGGCGGACTCGACAACGTTTGCCAGCAGCATGGCGCGGGTCATCGGGCCCACGCCGCCCGGGTTCGGGGAGATCCACGAGGCGACCTCGTAGGCCGCGGGCTCCACGTCGCCGGTGACAACTGCCTTGCCGTTTTCGTCGTTGACGCGCGAGACGCCCACGTCGAGCACGATGGCGCCCGGCTTCAGGTCCTTGGCCTTGATCATGTGCGCGGAACCGGCCGCGGCGATGACCACGTCGGCGGTGGCCAGCTCGGCGGCCAGGTCCTTGGTGCCGGTGTGGGCCAGGACCACGGTGGCGTTGATGTCGCGGCGGGTGAGCAGCAGGCCGATCGGGCGGCCGATGGTCACGCCGCGGCCCACGACGAGCACGCGCTTGCCGTTGAGGTCGATGCCGTGGCGCTCCAGGAGCACGACGCAGCCCTTGGGGGTGCAGGGCAGCGGGGAGGTCATCGGGCGGTTCACGTTGGCGACCAGGCGGCCCAGGTTCATCGGGTGCAGGCCGTCGGCGTCCTTGGCCGGGTCCATGGCCTCGAGGATGACGTCCTGGTCGATGTGCTTGGGCAGCGGCAGCTGGACGATGTAGCCGGTGCATTCCGGGTTCTCGTTCAGTTCGCGGACCTTGGCCAGCAGGTCTTCCTGCGTGGTGTCCTCCGGCAGGTCGACGCGGATCGACTTGATGCCGACCTCGGCGCAGTCCTTGTGCTTGCCGCCGACGTACCAGGTCGATCCGGGGTCGGAGCCGACGAGGATGGTGCCGAGGCCCGGGGTGATGCCCTTGGTCTTCAGCACCGCGACGCGTTCGGTGAGTTCGGCTTTGATGGCCGCGGCGGTGGCCTTGCCGTCGAGGATCTGTGCGGTCATAAGGAGGTGCTCCGTTTCAAAAAATGTTGCGTGTGCAGGGGACGCGGCGCCGGCCCGGATCGCGGGCCGGTCAGCGCATCCCCCGCACCTTGATGCGGTCAATGCCCCGTGGAGGGCATCTGTCTTGGGGTTAGGCGTGCCACTCTTCGAGGCCCGGGTACAGCGGGAAGGCCGCGGTCAGCGCGTCCGACGCGGGCCGCGCAGGGCGGCCTTGTCTGCGTTCTGGCCGTCGCGCAGGGCGATGCCGATGATGTCGGCGACCTCGGTGAAGGCCGCGGCGTCGAAGCCGCGGGTGGCCAGCGCCGGGGTGCCGATGCGCAGGCCGGAGGTGACCATCGGCGGGCGCGGGTCGAACGGCACGGAGTTGCGGTTCACCGTGATGCCGATTTCGTGCAGCAGGTCCTCGGCCTGCTTGCCGTCGAGCTCCGAGTTGCGCAGGTCGACGAGGACCAGGTGCACGTCGGTGCCGCCGGTCAGCACGGAGACACCCGCGGCGGTGACGTCCTCGGCGGTGAGGCGCTCGGCCAGCAGCTTGGCGCCTTCCAGGGTGCGCGCCTGGCGCTCCTTGAATTCCTCGCCCGCGGCGATCTTGAAGGCGACGGCCTTGCCGGCGATGGCGTGCATCAGCGGTCCGCCCTGGTGGCCGGGGAAGACGTTGGAGTTGATCTTCTTGGCCAGGTCGGCGTCGTTGGTCAGGATGAGGCCCGAGCGCGGGCCGGCCAGGGTCTTGTGCACGGTGGAGGTGACGACGTCGGCGTACGGCACCGGGTTCGGGTGCAGGCCGGCCGCGACCAGGCCGGCGAAGTGGGCCATGTCGACCCAGAGCATGCGCGCCGACCTCGTCGGCGATGGCGCGGAAGGCGGCGAAGTCCAGCTGGCGCGGGTAGGCGGACCAGCCGGCGATGATGACCTGCGGCTTGCTCGGCGATGGCCTGGGCGCGCAGCTTGTCCATGTCCACGCGGAAGGTGTCCGGCTCGACCTCGTAGGCGGCGACCTTGTAGAGCTTGCCGGAGAAGTTCAGCTTCATGCCGTGGGTCAGGTGTCCGCCGTGGGCCAGGGACAGGCCGAGGATCTTGTCGCCCGGCTGGATCATCGCCGAGAGCGCGGCGGCGTTGGCCGAGGCGCCGGAGTGCGGCTGGACGTTGGCGAACTTGGCGCCGAAGAGGGACTTGACGCGCTCGATGGCCAGGTTCTCGGCCACGTCGACGTGCTCGCAGCCGCCGTAGTAGCGGCGGCCCGGGTAGCCCTCGGCGTACTTGTTGGTGAGCACGGAGCCCTGCGCCTCGAGCACGGCGCGCGGGCGCGAAGTTCTCGGAGGCGATCATTTCCAGGGTGTCGCGCTGGCGACCGAGCTCGAGCTTCAGGACCTCGGCGATTTCCGGGTCGAGCTCGGCCAGGGACTGGTTGGTCACGGTGTTGTTGCTCATGATGAACTCCATCGGGGTGAGGGTTGGTTTTCGGGCAGACTTCTACTTGCGAATAATTCAACCCCCGGGCCCAGGCGCGCGGTCCGTGGTCAGCTCATGTGCCGCTCCCCGGTGGTTCACCCCACCTAACGCCAGTTGCGACGGTTCCAATCCTAGTCGGAATAGCGCGGTGGCGGAGACTGTTACACCCCATGACAGTTGAAACTTCAACAGACATGGTCGGGAGCGCAGCAAACGTGGAGGAATCGAACTCGGTGTTGGACACCATCGTCATCGGGGCCGGGCAGGCCGGGCTCTCGGCGGCCCACCACCTGCTCCGCAAGGGATTGAAGCCCTTCGAGGACTTCGTGGTGCTCGATTCCAACGACGGCCCCGGCGGCGCCTGGCGCCACCGCTGGGACACGCTGACCTTCGACCGGGCCCACGGCCTGCACCCCCTGCCCGGAATGGCGTTGGACACACCCGACCCGAAGGAACCCGCCTCCGCGGTGGTCGCCCGCTACTACGGAAGCTACGAGGACCACTTCGACATCCCCGTCATCCGGCCGTTCAAGGCAAGGAAGGTCACGGGGTCGATCGAGGACGGGTTCACCGTCACCGCGGCCGACGGGACGGAGCCTCACGGCCCGGACCCTCATCAACGCGACGGGGACCTGGGACAAGCCCCACTGGCCGCCATATCCCGGCCAGCGCGAATTCACCGGCCGGCAATTGCACACCCGGGACTTCGTCGCCCCCGAGGAGTTCCTGGGCAAGCGCGTGCTGGTGGTCGGCGGCGGAACCAGCGCCGCCCAGTTCCTGCTGCAACTCGCGGACCTGGGCATCGACACCCTGTGGTCAACGCGCCGCGACACCGCAATGGAGGACGGCGCCGAAGGACAAGGCCTGGGGCATCGAGGTGGAGGCCGAGGTCAACGAACGCACGCACTCCGGGTTGCCGCCGCGCAGCGTGGTCTCGGTGACCGGCCTGCCGCTGACCGACTTCTACACCGCGGGCATCGAATCCGGCGTGCTGGTTTCCCGCGGCGGCATCGCGGGATTCGGCGAGCGCTCGGTGCACTTCGCCGACGGCAGCGAAGAGGAGATCGACGTGGTCCTCTGGGCCACCGGGTTCCGCGCCTCGCTTGACCACCTGGCCCCGCTGGGTATTGCGCGAACCGGGCGGCGGCATCCTGATGGACGACGATTCCGTGTCGGTGGTGAAGGTGCCGGGCCTGTTCCTGGTCGGCTACGGGGCCTCCGCCTCGACCATCGGGGCGACCCGCGCCGGGCGCGCCGCCGCGGTGGGTGCCGCGCGGCTGCTTGCCGAACGCAAACCGCCGAAGCCGGTGGCGGCGCTGTAGTCCCGCAGCCCGCGCGGCGTTCCGCAACACAGGCTTCACATGCTGCGTCGGGCCCGGCCGCGCGGGTAACCTCTTCGAGGTGAGCACCAACGAATTCATTGTGTCCCTGTCCTGCCCCGACCGCCCGGGCATCGTCCATGCCGTGTCCGGCGCCCTGCTGCAGGCGGGTTGCAACATCACCGAGTCGCAGCAGTTCGAAAGCCCCGAAACACACAACTTCTTCATGCGCATCGCGGTGGCCACCGAACAGCCCATCGCAAGCCTGCGTGCGGCGCTGGAACCCATCGAGGCCGCGTTCTCCATGAACCTGGACATCAGCGCCGAGGGCGCGCCGCTGCGCACCCTGATCATGTGCTCCACCGAGGGCCACGCCCTGAACGACATGCTCTTCGCCCAGCGCGCCGGAACGCTGCCGATCGAGGTCCCGGTGATCGTCTCCAACCACCTGGACCTCAAGCCCATGGCCGACTTCTACGGCATCGAGTTCGTGCACATCCCGGTCACCGCGGCCACCAAGGCCGACGCCGAGGCGCAGCTGCTGGAACTCGTCGCCAAGCACGACATCGACCTGGTGGTGCTGGCCCGCTACATGCAGATCCTCTCCGACGACCTGTGCCGCGCGCTGAACGGCAAGGCCATCAACATCCACCACTCGTTCCTGCCCTCCTTCAAGGGCGCCAAGCCGTACCACCAGGCCCACGCCCGCGGCGTGAAGCTCATCGGCGCCACCGCGCACTACGTGACGGCGGACCTGGACGAGGGGCCGATCATCGAGCAGGAGGTCATCCGCGTGGACCACGCGCGCACCGCCAACCAGTTCGTGGCCATGGGACGCAACGTCGAGGGCCGCACGCTCACCCGCGCCGTGGGCTGGCACGCCGAGCGCCGCGTGATGCTCGACGGCCACCGCACCGTGGTGTTCTCCTAATACCGCTTTCCTCTAAGTACCGCGGTCGCGTTTGCAGGCTGTCTGCCGCATTCCCGTATAGGGCTATCCATTGAGCGCCCCCTCTCCATGGCCGTTGCCAGGGCTCCGGTGCCAGTGTTTTAGGCGTCGAATGCGAGCGTGGAGGCGCGGGTACGTTGCGGTAGATCACGGTGCGCGAGAGCCCCAGCAAGGCAGCGGCCCGCCGGGTCGGTACGTCCGGGCCAACCAGCTGCCCGTAGGCGCCCATCAGCGCTTCCCGGGCGTCGGATCGTCGTTCGTGTTCTCGGAGAGGGACTCCAAGAGCTCGTGCAGTTTCCCCATCGCACCAAGGGCTGCCTCGGATCGTTTCAACCGGCTCCAGCTCACCTCCAGTCGACGGCGCAACCGTGCGATCTCGGCCTGCTCAGCAGGCGAGTTTCCCGATGGATTCTCCGGGCTTCTTACCGGCCAAGACCCTTGCATCGCGCAGTTTGCGCCGCTCGGTCATCTGCAAGGAACATAGCCCCTGCCCGCGCAGGAACGCACCGCCCGACTGGCGGGTGCAGGCTTCCTCGCACTCGGCCAAAAACAGAACCCCAGGAGCCATGAGAGCTCTTGCCCCATACCGCTTTCAGGTCTGCCGCCTGTGCAGCTAGCACTTGTAGTGCCAATCGCGGCCAGCGGGCTGGACCCCTTTTTTTGCCTGCAATCTGGGTCTAGGAACGCTTCGAAGCACTGGCTACGTTTATCCAAACCACCGAAACGTGAGCTTGTTCACATTCGATGCGGTGTGGAGATCTCTTCCACTGCTGTTGTGCCGCTCGAGACGTCAGACTTGGAAGGGTTCCCATGGCCACCGCCACTATCACCGCATCCGAAAATCAGCAGCGCATTTCCACCTCCGGCAAGAAGCCGAAGAATCATGCACGGACCGCACGGAGGCGACAGACGGCAATCCGCCTCGCGGTCTTTGCAGCCTTCCTGCTGCTGTGGTGGGGCGTAACGGCTGCAGGCCTGGTAAAACCATTGTTCCTGCCTTCACCCGGGGCCGTCTGGAATGCCGCCGTCCAGGCGAACTCGTGCCATCCCGTGGCCGCTGGAGTCGACCGCCTCGTCTGCGGCGAGCAGAACTACTTCATGTGGGAGCATTTGATCGCCAGCCTGCAGCGGATCGGCGCCGGCGTGGGCATGGCCATAGCGTTTGGCGTGACCCTGGGCTTCATCATGGGCACGATAAAGCCAATCAACACGGTCATTGAGCCGTATCTGAACTTCCTTCGCTCGCTGCCACCTCTGGGCTACATTGGCCTGCTGATCGTCTGGTTCGGCATTGGAGACGTTTCGAAAATCTGGCTGTTGTTCCTCGCCGCGTTCCCGCCGATTGCGATGGCCACCATTTCCGGGGTGAGCGGAATCCGGCAGGCCCGGATTCACGCAGCCCAGTCCCTCGGCGCGACCCGGTGGCAAGTCATGACAAACGTCATCCTCCCTTCCAGCCTGTCTGAAATTTTCAGCGGCATCCGTATCGCCGTCGGCTTTGCGTGGACCACCGTAGTGGCAGCCGAGCTAAACAACGGCATCCCCGGCATCGGCGGTCTGGCCTATATTTCCGGCACCCAGCTGCAGACACCTCTGACCATCGCGTGCATCATCGTCATCGGCATCTCTGCCATCGCGCTGGACGCCCTCATCAAGAACCTCGGGCGCATCCTCGTTCCGTGGCACGGCAAGGCATGACCGTCCCATTCCGTACTCGAACCATCCGCACCTCAAAAGAAAGATTCATCATGACGAAGCTTCCTTCCGGAACACGTAGCGCCGCCGCCGTTGTCGCCCTACTGGCCATGACCCTGTCCGGCTGCGCCAGCGCGTCGGAGCGCACCACCGCAACCTCAACCTGCCCGTTTGCACCCGATGAATCCATTACTGCCACAGCACGCATTGCCTATCAGCACATTCCAAACGGGGATCTGATCGTCAAGGACCAGGGCCTGCTCGAAGCATGCATGCCCAATGCGAAAATTACGTGGAGCAAGTATGACTCGGGCGGAGACGTGGTGCAGGCTTTCGGTTCCAACTCCGCGGACTTGGGGCTGATCGGCTCCAGCCCCGCTACGAAGGCACTCTCAGCTCCATTGAACATCGATATGAAGGTGGTTTGGCTCCATGACGTCATTGGAGCCGCAGAGTCCCTCATCGCCAAGGACACCTCCGTCAAATCAATTGCGGATCTAAAAGGCCGGACGATCGCCGTTCCCTTCAGCTCCACAGCCCACTACAGTCTGCTCAACGCCCTGAGGGAAGCGGGACTGGACGCCGCCAAGGATGTCAAAGTCATCAATTTGTCGCCCGACAAGGTGATCGGCGCGTGGCAAAGCGGAGAGGTTGACGCCGCCTGGGTCTGGGACCCGACGCTGACTCAGCTCAAGGCGGAAGGGACCGTCGTAACAGGAAGCGGCGAGACTGCCGAAGCCGGGTTCCCGACGTTCGATGCAGCGGGCGCCACCACTACTTTCATCACAGCAAATCCTGGCTTCATGGACGTGTGGACCAAGAGCCAGAACTACGCTGTGGAACTTATCAACAAGGATCCGAAGGCAGCCGCGGTCTCCGTGGCAGTCGAGTTGGGAATCGCCCCCGAAGAGGTCGAAAAACAGTTCACCGGGTACAAATACTTGACGGCTCAAGAACAAAGCGGGGCCGAGTACTTCGGCGGCAAGCTCGCAGCTGACTTCCACAAAACAGCTGGGTTCCTCCACGGCGAAGGTGAAATCTCGGCCGTGGGCAACGAACAGGACTACACCGACGGGCTCTACGGCGCGTCGATCTCCAAGGTAGGCACCAAATGACAGCGGTGAACGACCGGCCCATTGCGGGCTCTGTATCCGCCGGACGCCGGGTGGTCCTCGACAATATCTCCCAGAGATACACAACCGACAGCGGGGATACGGTGCACGCGGTCTCGGACACCTCCATCACCGTCGAGTCCGGCGAGTTTGTATGCATTGTTGGTCCGTCCGGCTGCGGCAAAAGCACCCTCATGGACATGCTTGCAGGGTTTCTCACCCCTACCCAGGGCACTGTCACCATCGGCGGGGAGAAAGTCTCGGGGCCCGGGCAGGATCGCGGCGTCGTCTTCCAACAGCCAAACCTGTATCCCTGGCTCAGTGTCCGAAAGAACGTGGAACTTGGGTTAAAGCTCCGGAAGGTTCCGGCCTCCGTTCGCCAAGACGAAGCGAAGCGCTACCTGAAAATGGTAGGGCTGGAGCAGTTCATGGACCGCAAGCCCTATGAGCTCTCCGGCGGCATGCAGCAACGCTGCCAGATTGCGCGCGTTCTCGCCAATGACCCCGAGATCATCCTCATGGATGAGCCGTTCGGAGCCCTGGACGCGCTGACCCGTGAGCGCATGCAGGTTGAACTGCTGGAAATCTGGCGGAAAAGAAAGAAGACCGTCTTCTTCATTACACACAGTGTCGAGGAGGCAATTTTCCTCGGGACGCGGGTACTGGTGATGAGTGCACGTCCAGGACGTATCATCCTCGACGAGGCGATCAACATCAGTGACGAGAACGGTTCCCCGCTTGGCGCAGAGCTGAGATCCGCACCCGAATTTGTCCGTCTCCGGGACAAGGTATCCACCGCCATCTACGAAGCGCAGGGCGTAACCGGGACTTCTCCCGCTCAGCATTGAAGTCAGTGACCCATCTCAGGTCCGGAAGATCGACTCCCTGCCGACCGTTTTTCTCAGGACAACAACGGTCTACCGGATGGCTGCGGAGGCACGGCCAGGATGTTCCCGCTCGGCCGGCTTGTCACGCTGGCGTGTCTGGCGTTTGGTTTATCACGGCGTTGGCTTGGCGGTCGACGACTTGTGTGAACAGTTGTCGAGACGCTGGCGAATAGCCCGAGGTGGTAGGCCGAGTTGGTGCGGGTGTTCCACATAGGTGGTACCGCTTTTCTGCGGACCTGGAACTGGCCGGGAGTTGCCGTTGGCGATTCCCGGCCAGTTCTCTGTGCCTTTGCGGGCGTGCTTATTCCCAGAAGCCGGCGGTTGCCCTGGCCTCCTGGCTGCGGAGCCCCTCTCAGCCAAACTCGTTAGAGACCGCTTCTTGAACGAGAATGGAGGCTGGTCCAAGGGCCCCTGCGAAGCGTGGCCCCTTTGCGTTTCCAGCAGGACCCGCCATTCACAACATTCTTTGCACCTGCACAACTATTTTGGTTTTCACCGTCCCGTTGAGCGTTCCTTGCTACGAGAAGATGATTGCATAGGGTTGAGTTCGCCTCACCAAAGAAAAGGAAATAAATAATGGACGTAGTCATAACGTGGATCTTTTTCTTTGGACTTGTGGCGGTTATTTTCTACTCGAACAGGAAGGAACAGTCAGTCCACGCTGAAGCTGCCCACCGTGATGGGAAGACGCTACCTCGAAACCGTGTCGCGAGAATGTTTGCGACCTACACGGCTCTGGACTGGGGTCTGTTTCTAGCCGCTGTGTGGTTCCTCATCTCGGCCATCTTAGGAACCACCGACGCATTACTCTGAACGGTATCCGCGAGTAAGCAACTGAAGCAAAGGTGCTAAGGGCGAACAAGTGCCCTTAGATTCGGGATAATAATGGTGTCAAAATCTAAGATTGCCAATTCGCTCAAACGGCTGAGAGGTACGCTTTTGAATCGTTGTCGGCACTCGGCAGTCCTCTGACGGTGCTGTCTTGTCCGGGCGTCCGCGTTTGGTACTCGAACACACAATTGGCAGTACCCGGTAAACCTTCTCGTTTCGGGACCAAACGCAGTGCAGACGACTTTGGACTGTGCAGTCGCCTCAAATGAAAATGACATGCCTGCGCTGGGACTCGAGCCGGCGACGGACACCGGTCTGGTGGCCGACGCTCGATAAGGGTGCCGGGATTTCGTCCGGCGGTCCCGTCAGCCCTCGGTGTCGCCGAGCGCCACGTGGACCTCGTTCGAGACGGGGGTGCCGAGCTCCACCGTCCGTGACACCGTGCAGTACTTCTCATGCGAGAGTTCCACCAGGCGTTCCACCATGCCGGCTGCCTTCTGGCCTTCGGCCGTGTCTGGAAATGCCACGTTGAAGGACAGGTGCAGCCCGTCCACGCGGCTGGCACCGTCCTCAACCACCTTGTGGCCGGTTGCCGATACCCGGAAGTCCGTGGGCTCGGCGCTGCGTGCGGTCACCGTGTCGACGTCGATCGACGAACAGCCGGCGATCGCCGCCAACAGCAGCTCCACCGGGCTCAGCAGCCCTTCGCCCTGGCCAAACTCGATTTCTGCACCCGCGGCATTGCGCACCGTGTAACGGGCCGTTGCCGTGCGGGTCAGCTCGACGGAACGCAGCGTGGGGTCTTCGTTTTCGCTCATGGGACCATCATGCCACCAGCGGACCGGAGCACCACCAGGTGCGGCAATACGCCGGCACCGGGCGCAACGTCGGCTAGCTTTCGGTGGCCCACTGCTCGTGTTCGTCCAGGTGGTGGCGCTCGCTGGCCCCGGGCTGGGTTCCCGAATCGGCAAGCTGCTGCCATGCGCTCCATGAGTTCCGCCGCGACGGTCCAGGTCTCCAGGGTCGAGGGCGGGTTGACGCCGGCGGCCCTGGCAATCTTGTTGCGCCACTTGTTGGTGAACCCCAGGACCTGCTCGCCGCCGATGTTCCGGTCCCAGAGCCAGCGGGCCAGTTCCTTGGCCTTTTGCAGCCTGTTGGCCTCGGCCTTGGTGCCGTGGCGGAACGGATCGATGGCGGGTTTCACGGGCGCCGGCTCGGCGACGGGTTCGGCGACCACGGGGACGGGTTCGACGGCCGACGCTTCCGGGCTCGAGCTCCGGAAGCCCGATCGCCACGATCTCGGCGCCGTTGTCGATGGTGTGCACGGCCGCCTGGATGATGCCCTCCAGCTCGGCCAGGACCCGCGGCGGAATGTTCGGGGCCTGCTCCCCCAGCGTGGACCGCAACGCCGCGACCATTTGCTCGTAAACCTCAACCTTGTGCTGCGGCCACATCGTCCCAGCTGCTCCCGTTCTTCGGCGTCCAGACGCCGATTCAATTCCTGCCGCTCCAAGGCGCGGAGTCGATCCCCAAGACTATCCGGTGGCCCCGGACCCTGGCCACCCGGCGCCCGGGAGCCCTGCAGCCGGGCCATCCCCGGGACGGCCGCGGCCCCTTCGGCGAGGCATGTGCCCGGACCGAACCAGGTCCGGAAAAACGCATCGGGCCACGTCGTGTCACGCTACCGAAGCGGGCGCGGGGCACAGGCTAGAGTGGTGCCATGGCTCACATCATCACCATTGACTCCAAGACCCCCTCCGTCGACCAGACCTGCTTCGTGGCACCGACCGCGACCCTGTCCGGCGACGTCACCCTGGGGGCGCAGGCCAGTGCCTTCTACGGCGTTTCGGTACGCGGCGATTCGGCCGCGATCAAGGTCGGGACGGGAACCAACCTGCAGGACAACGTGGTGTTGCACGCCGACACGGGCGTTCCCTGCACCATCGGGGACCGCGTTTCGGTGGGCCATTCGGCGGTCGTCCACGGGGCCACCGTGGGAAACGACTGCCTGATCGGCATGAGCGCAACCATCATGAACGGGTCGGTCATCGGGGAAAACTCCCTGGTGGCGGCGGGCGCCCTGGTGCTCGAGGGAACCGTCGTTCCCCCGCGTTCACTGGTTGCAGGGGTACCGGCAAAGGTCAGGCGTGAACTGACCGATGAAGAAGTCGAGGGCCTGAAGGAAAACGCTGCCCACTATTTGGTGATGGCAGCCAAGCACCGTGACGCCAACGCGGCACGGTAGATACCCACAGGGGAGTACAAAGCGATGGCCAGTTACATTCAGGCACCACCCACTGCACACCCCGGAGCACCCTCACCGGTGCACGCCACGGGCCGCACCATCAACTGGGGCGTGGTTTCCACCGGCAGGATCGTCTCCCACGTGATTGCGGACCTGCAGTCCCTCGGTGACGCGAACGTCATCGCCGTGTCCTCGCGCAGCGAGGAACGTGCCCGCATCTTCGCCGAGGAACACGACATCGAGTGGGCGTTCGGGTCCTACCAGGCGATGTTCGACGAGCCGGAGGTCGAGGCCGTCTACATCGCGACCCCGCACGGCCAGCACTTCGAGATCGCCATGGCCGCGCTGAAGTCCGGCAAGCACGTGGTCTGCGAAAAGTCGCTGACCATCAACGCGCACGAGGCCCGCGCACTGGTCGCCGAGGCCCGCGACCGCGACCTCTTCCTGATGGAAGCCGTCTGGTCGCGCTTCACCCCGGTGTTCGCGCGCGCCCTGGAGATCCTCGAATCCGGCGAGCTCGGCGAGGTCTCCTGGGTCCAGGCGGACCTCGGCTTCAAGGCCGAGTACGACCCGAATTGGCGCCTCTTCAACCCGGCGGACGGCGGCGGGGCACTGCTGGACATGTCCATCTACCCGCTCACCTGGGCCATCGGCGCCATGGGGTTCCCCACGTCGGTGCAGGCAAGTGCCGACCTCAACGAGGACGGCGTGGACATCCAGAACGCCATCACGCTGGCTTACCCGGGCGTGCGCCACGCGCAGCTGATGACAACCCTGACCGCCACTCCCCCGCGCGAGGCACGGGTGGCCTGCAGCAACGGCTGGCTCAGCACCAACGCACCGCTGCACAACCCCACCAAGTTGTTCATCCACCCGGCCAAGGGGCTCAGCCGCACCGAGGTCTTTGAACCGGTGGGCAACAACTACACCTACCAGTTCCGCGAAGCCACGCGGTGCATCCAGCAGGGCCTGAACGAGTCCCCCACCATGCCGTGGGAACACTCGGTCAACACCATGGCCATCTTCGATGGCATCCGCCATCAGCTGGGGATCCGCTACCCCAACGACCTGGCGCGCACCAGCTAGGGCCAAAACAACCCCTGCTGCACAAACGAAGGTGGCGCTTGCCGATGACGGTTCGTCGGCAAGCGCCACCTTTGCATGTCCCGGGTGCAATGTCTCGGACGGGGCTACGTGGCCACCAGTTCGGCTTCTCCGGCGTTGCGCAGCGCCGCACGCAAGATCCTCGAGTGACGGCAACCCGGCCACCCCCTCCGGCGTGGGGTAGACCCTGCAGCTGAGGGCCGGCTCGGCCTCGGAGGCGAACAGGTCCCGGCCGGAGGCAACGAACGTCGGGGAACCGTGGAATGCCAGCTCCCGGGCTTCCTCCTTCGCTGGCGAGTTCCCGGATGCGCAGCTCCCCCGCATCCAGCCCCTCGGCCTCCAGGGCGCGAAGATACAGCTCGCCGGCCGGGTCGCTGTTCGGGCAGTCGGCAATGATGCGCAATTCGAAGTCCATGTCCCCATCGTCCACACCGGGCCGCCGGAATGCAAAGTGCCGCCGGGCAACTGCCCGGCGGCACTTTGGCGGTTGAATGCGTTGGCCGGCTTTCGGCCCCCTCAGACCCCATGCACGGCCAACGCAAACTCTGATGGCCCGGCCGACCGGCCGGGAATCCCTGGTCAGGCCGAGGCCGCAACCAGGGAGGCGCGGCGCGCGGCGGCCAGGCCGAGTTCGAGGTCGGCAATCAGGTCCTCGACCTGCTCGACGCCGACGCTGAGCCGCACCAGGTTCTTCGGGCACCGCCAGCGGGGTGCCGATCACCGAGGCGTGGGTCATTTCCGAGGAGTAGCAAACCAGCGATTCGACCCCGCCCAGGGACACCGAGAGCGCAAACAGCTCGGTCGATTCGGCGAAGGCGCGGGCGGCGGCCTCGCCGCCGGCGAATTGCAGCGAGACGATGCCGCCGAAGCCGCGGGACTGGGTCTTGGCCAGCTCGTGCCCCGGGTGGGATTCGAGCCCCGGGTACAGCACCGTGGAAACCTCCTCGCGGGTGGTCAGCCATTCGGCGATGCGGGCGGCGTTCGAGCAGTGGCGCTCCATGCGCAGCCCCAGGGTCTTGAGCCCGCGGGCGGCCAGGAAACAGTCCTGCGGGCCGGCCACGGCTCCCCCGGCGAACTGCTGGAACCCCACGGCCTCGGCCAGCGACTGGCCGCGGAAGATCCGCTCGCGCCACGATCACGGCACCGCCGAGCACGTCCGAGTGCCCGCCGATGTACTTGGTGGTCGAATGCACCACGACGTCCGCGCCGAGCGTGATCGGCCGCTGCAGGAACGGGGTGGCAAAGGTGTTGTCCACGACCAGCAGCGCACCGGCATCCCGGGCGATCCGCGCCCAGCCGGCAACGTCGGCGATGCCCAGCAGCGGGTTGGACGGGGTTTCCACCCAGAGCAGCGCGGTCTTCCCGGGCTGCACCGCGGCGGCCACGGCGGCGAGGTCGGTGATGTCCACCGGGGTGTTGGTGATCCCCCACTTGCCGTGCAGGCGGTTGATCAGCCGGTTGGTGCCGCCGTAGCCGTCGGCGCCGAGCACGATGTGGTCCCCGGGTTCCAGCACCGCGCGCAGCAGCGCGTCCTCGGCGGCGATGCCGGAGGCGAAGGCGAAGCCCGCGTGGCCCGCTTCCAGGGCGGTGAGCTGGGTTTCGAACCCGCCGCGGGTCGGGTTGGAGCCGCGGGAGTACTCGTGGCCGTTGCGCAGGACGTTGATGCCGTCCTGCACAAAGGTGCTGGTCTGGTAGATCGGCGGGATGACCGCGCCGGTCAGCGGGTCCGGCGCCTGGCCGGCGTGGATGGCCAGGGTATTGAAGGAGTGGCGTGCTGGAGGAATGGGCTGGTGCCCTCTGTGGTTGCTCATGGTCGTTCCTTCCTAGACGCCGACGGATTCGCGGGTCGGTGATGTGGTTTCTTGGGTCAGCGCGTCAAGCGCACGGGTCAGGTCCGCGATCAGGTCCGCCGAGTCCTCCAGGCCCACCGAGACGCGCAGGGTCCCGGCGGAGATCCCGGCGGCGGCAAGCTGCGCGTCGGAGAGCCGACAGTGGGTCATGGCGGCGGGGTGCACGATCAGCGAACGTGCGTCGCCGATGTTGGCGGCCAGGGCAAAGAGCTCGACCGAGTCGACGACCTGCGGGACGCCGGCGGCGTCGACGAGGTCGAAGGAGAACACGCAGCCGGTGCCGGCCGGGAAGTCCCGGTGCGCCAGCCCGTGGTCCTGGTGGCTGGCGCAGCGACGGGTGGTGGACCCTGGCCACGGCCGGGTGCGCGTCCAGCGCCGCCACCAGGTCCAGCACGTTGGCCTGCGCCTTGGCCACGCGCAGCGAGAGGGTCTCGATGCCGGTGAGGATCGCGGAGGCGGAGGCCGCGGTGAGCGTGGGGCCCAGGTCGTGCAGGAACTTGGAGCGGGCCAGCATCAGGTAGGCGTTGGCGCCGTAGCGTTCCAGCAGCGAATCCCCGTAGTAGCGGGCCTTGGGCGCGGCGATCTGCGGCCAGCGGGTCGCATCGGAGAAGTCGAAGGTGCCGGCGTCGACGATCAGTCCCCCAAGCACCGATCCGTGTCCGGCCAGCGCCTTGGTGGCCGAGTGCACCACGATGTCGGCGCCGAATTCGATGGGGCGGTAGGCGGCGGGGGTGGCCAGGGTGTTGTCGACGACCACCGGGATGCCGGCGGCGTGGGCGACGTCGGTGATGGCGCGCAGGTCCACCAGGGTGATCAGCGGGTTGGAGACCGATTCGAGCAGGAAGCCGCGGGTCTTCTCCGTGATGGCCGCAGCCCAGTTGGCGGGGTCCTCCGGGTCGACGAAGGTGACGGTGATCGCCGAAGTCGGCGAAGGTGTCGGTGAGCAGGTCGACGGTGCCGCCGTAGAGCTTGTTGGAGGCCACCAGGTGGTTGGGGCCCTGCAGCAGGGCCAGCAGGGAAACGGCGACCGCGGCCTGGCCCGTGGCGGTGGCCAGCGCGCCGATGCCGCCCTCCAGCGCCGCGGCGCGGGCCTCCAGCACGGAGACCGTGGGGTTGCCGGTGCGCGAGTAGGTGAAGCCGGCCTTCTTCAGCGAGAAGAGCTCGGCGGCGGTGGCGTAGTCGGTGAACTCGAACGCTGCGGAGTTGTAGATCGGCACGGTCATGGGTCGGTGCGGGCCCGCGGGGCTGTATCCGGCGTGGATTTCGGTGGTGGCGTTCTGCCAGTTGCTGGTGGCCATGATCGTGCCTTTCGGGGCCTGGTGCTGGGGAAAAGTTCGGGGAGGGACGTGCGGGGCTGCATCGAGTTGCGGGTCGGTGCGGCCCCGCACGTCCGTCCCCTGTGCCGCCGCGGGGCCCGGTCAAGATAGGGACTCGGGTGCGGGCCCGGCGGCGGTCGTGCGGGGACTAAAACGCGGTTAGGCGTTTGCGCCGGTGTTTGCGCCCATGGTGGCGCGGGCCGCGAGGGTGGCCTCCACCAGGTTGGCCAGCGAGGCCTCGGTCTCCGCGTAGCCGCGGGTCTTCAGGCCGCAGTCCGGGTTGATCCACAGCTGCTTGGCCGGCAGCGAGGCCAGGGCGATCTCGATGAGCTCGGCGACCTCCTCGGTGGACGGCACGCGCGGCGAGTGGATGTCGTAGACGCCCGGGCCGATGCCGCGGCTGTAGCCGAACTCGGTCAGGTCCGCGGTGACCTCCATGCGGGAGCGGGCGGCCTCGATCGAGGTGACGTCGGCATCCAGCGCGTCGATCGCGTCGATGATCTCGCCGAACTCCGAGTAGCACAGGTGGGTGTGGATCTGGGTGGCATCCACGGCGCCGGCGGTGGACAGGCGGAAGGAGTCGACCGACCACTTCAGGTAGGCGGCCTGGTCGGCCTTGCGCAGCGGCAGCAGTTCGCGCAGCGCCGGCTCGTCGACCTGGATGATGCAGATGCCGGCGTCCTGCAGGTCCGCGATCTCGTCGCGCAGCGCCAGGGCCACCTGGTTGGCGGAGACCGCCAGCGGCTGGTCGTCGCGGATGAAGCTCCAGGCCAGGATGGTGACCGGGCCGGTGAGCATGCCCTTGAACGGCTTGTTGGTCAGCGACGCGGCGTAGGAGATCCACGGGACGGTGAAGGCGGCCGGGCGGGACACGTCGCCCCAGAGGATCGACGGGCGGGTGGCGCGCGATCCGTAGGACTGCACCCAGCCGTTGGCGGTCTCGGAGAAGCCGTCGAAGTTCTCGGCGAAGTACTGGACCATGTCGTTGCGCTCGGCCTCGCCGTGCACCAGCACGTCCAGGCCCAGGCGTTCCTGCAGCTCCACGACGCGGGCGATCTCCGCCTTGAGGAAGCCCTCGTAGGCGGCGTCGTCGATGCTGCCGTTGCGGTGCGCGGCGCGGGCCGTGCGGACCTCGCCGGTCTGCGGGAAGGAGCCGATGGTGGTGGTCGGCAGCACCGGCAGGTCCAGTGCGGCGTCCTGGGCGGCCTCGCGGACGTCGGCGGCCGAGCGGGAGAAGTCGGCGTCGGTGAGCGCGGCCAGGCGCTCGCGGACCGCGGCAACGGTGGTTCCGGCGAACGCCGCGCGGTGGTTGATGGCGGTCTCGGCGGCGGACAGCTCGGCGGCGATCGCCGATTCGCCCTGCGCCAGGCCCTTGGCCAGGGTGATGACCTCGGCGACCTTCTGGTTGGCGAAGGCCAGCCATTCCGGCAGGTGCGCCGGCAGGTTGTTTTCCAGGGCGACGTCGTGCGGGACGTGCTGCAGCGAGGTCGCGGTGCCCACGGCGATGACGCCGTTGGACGTCTGCGACCTCGGTGCGCAGGGCCTTCAGGATCTCCAGCGATGCGGCCAGGTTGTTGCGCCAGATGTTGCGCGAGTCGACGACGCCGGCCACCAGGGTGGAGCCGGCGAGGTCGCCGAGGAACTCGGCCTTCGGGGCCAGTGCCGCGGACCAGGTCCGCGTGCACTGCCTCGACGCCGGCGCGGGCCAGCAGGCCCTGGGTGGCACCCGGGCGGGTCACGTCGCCGGCGGTGCCGTAGCCGAAGGTGACAAAGCAGGGCCGGGCGCTCGGTGGCGGCGGCGAGCTTGGCGTAGACGGACTCGGCCAGGGCGCCGGGAACGGCGAGCTCGGCGCCGCGGTCGGTGACGAGTGCCGGCTCGTCGAGCTGCACCCACGGGGCGCCGGCGGCGGCGAGCTCGGCCAGGATCCGTGCGTAGGCGGCGACGACCTCGTCGATGCGGGTCAGCGGGTCGAAGCCCTCGGCGGCGCCGTCCTCGGCCTTGGCCAGCAGCAGGTAGGTGATGGGGCCGACGAGCGTCGGGCGGATGGTGTTTCCGTTGGCCGCGTGGGCCTTGAAGCTTTCGACCAGCGGCTTGGCGTTGGCCGGCGATCGGGGTGTTCTCGCCGATCTCCGGAACCAGGTAGTGGTAGTTGGTGTCGAACCACTTGGTCATTTCCAGCGGGGCGCGGGACTCGTCGCCGCGGGCCAGCACGAACGAGGCGGCGGTGTTGATGGTGCCGTCGGCGGCGGCCAGGTCGGCGAAGCGGGTGGGCAGGGCGGAAAGCGCGACGGTGGCGTCCAGGACCTGGTCGTAGTAGGCGAAGTCGCCGGGCAGCGAGGCGTCGGTGGCGCCCAGGCCCAGGCTGGTCAGCTTGGCAAGGTTGGCCTGCTGCAGTTCGCGGGCCGCGGCGTGCAGGGTGGCCTCGTCGGTGCGGTTGGCCCAGTGGGCCTCGAGGGCCTTCTTGAGTTCGCGGTTCGGGCCGATGCGCGGGTAGCCGAGGATGGATGCTGCGGGGAAGGTCTGCTTCGTCATGGTGTTTCTCCTTGGGTGTTGAAAGTGTGGTGAAAGTGTTGGTGAATCGTGGGTGAAAGTGTTGCGGCGGCGCCTAGACGGCGGCGCGGGCGGCCCAGGAGTTGCTGACCTGGGCCCGGGTGCGGGGCAGTTCGAGCCGTTCGATGACATCGAGTGAGCCGCGGTGGTCGTTGAAGGTGTAGAGGTGGACGCCCGGGGCCCCGTCGTCGAAGGCACGCCGGGCCAGGTTGACCGCGGCGTTGACCCCGATGTAGTGGCGTTCGGCATCGCTGCTCGCCGTTTCCAGCGCGTGCGCCAGGATCGGGTCCGGTTCGACCCCGGTCATCGAGGCCAGCCGGTTGAGCCGCTTGAGCGAGTTCAGCGGGATGACCCCCGGAATGATCGGGATGGACACCCCTGCGCGGCGTGCCGCGTCAACCAGGTTGGTGTATTCCTCGGGCCGGAAGTACACCTGGGTGATCGCGTAGTTCGCCCCGGAGCGTTCCTTGGCCAGCAGCACCTCCACGTCGTGGTCGAACGACGGGGATTCGGGGTGCTGGATCGGGTAGGCCGCCACGCCGACCCCCAGCCGCCCGCCGGCCAGTGCCGCCGAGTGCTCGGTTTCGACCTCGCGGATCAGTTCGATCAGGTAGCGGGCGAAGGGGAATTCCCCGCGCCAGCCGTCCGGATCGGTGGGCAGGTCGCCGCGAAGCGCCAGGACCCCGCGGACCCCGAGCGAGATGAAGTGGCGGATCAGGTTCTCGAGGGACTGGCGGCTCTCCCCCACGCAGGTCAGGTGCGCCAGCGGGCGCAGCCTGGTGTTCTGGATGAGGTGTTCGATCAGTTCCAGCGAGGCCCGGCGGCGTTCGTGGGTTCCCGAGTAGGTGACCGACACGTAGTCGGGGTTCGTGGCCTGAAGCGCCTCGATGCTGTTGAAAACGCCCTCGGTCGCGTCGCGGTTCACCGGCGGGTACAGCTCATAGGACAGTGACGGCGGGGCCGCGGACGGTGTAATGCTCATGTGTGACTCCTCGTCTAAACGAGGGAGGCCCCAAGGTACGCCACAAAAGCCCCAGTAATCCGGATACGGATGACTGCGGCGATGGTGAGCAGGTTTTGAAGCGGCTCCATCGCTTCTGGCCTTAGCACCCTCAACGACGGAGTCCCCGCACAGGGGGAATCCATCGTGATGATGGTTGCTGCGGCGTCAACGAGCCAGATCTCTCAGCCGCTCTTGATGGTTGATGCATTCATCATGTTCCACGCTTCAAGGACGGTGCAAGGCGCCGGCCGCGCACCCGCGTCACGCGGGGCAAAAACACTTCACATGACGATTTTTTGTCATCTTTGGCAACGTCGCCCGAGCCGATTGTTAAGAGCGCGTCGAGGCGAACTTGCCCGGTTTTCCGGTGATTTTCGCTTTTCGTTACTTTCGGTTTCCATGTGAAGCCTTTGTGACGGGGGTGCTCGGGGCGCCGGCGACAGAGCCCGGGTGGCGGGTGGCGAATGAAGTCATTGTGGCAAGGGCACTCGACAAGATACTGTCGTCGCGACATGATCTCGTCGGATCCGCCAAGGCGCGGCTTCCGCCAACGCGCCAGCTGGCGTGATCCTGTAGACCGGCGATCCGCCTCGGCGGAACGCCCAGCCATGTAAACGCGAAAAGGGGAATGGGAATGCAGCTTGCCAACAAGGTAGTCATCGTCACCGGCGGAGCATCGGGCATCGGGGGCGCCATTTCCCGGGTGCTGGTGGCCCGCGGCGCCAAGGTCGTCGCCGTCGACGTCAACGGCGAGGCCGGCGCCGCCCTCAAGGGAGATCTCGGCGGCGACGTGCAGTTCCTGTTGGGCGATGTCAGCGACAAGGCCGTGGCCGCGGCCGCCGTGGAATTGGCGAGCGAAACCTACGGCGGGCTGGACGCACTGGTGAACAACGCCCATGCCTCGCGCCAGGCCATGTTCAACGACCTGACCGAGGAACAGTGGGAGCTCTCCTTCAACACCGGCTTCCGCGCCACCCGCCAGTTCATGGCCGCGGCCTACCCGCTGCTGGCGGTCAACGGCGGCTCGGTGGTGAACTTCGGCTCGGGTTCGGCGATGGTCGGCCAGATGACCCAGGCGGCCTACGCCTCCGCCAAGGAAGCCATCCGGGGGCTTTCCCGCGTGACGGCCAACGAGTGGGCCAAGGACAACATCCGCGTCAACGTCGTCTCCCCCATGGCGCTGACCGACGGGGTCAAGGCCTGGAGCGAGGCATATCCCGAGATGTACCAGGATTCCCTGGCCAAGGTCCCGCTGGGGCGCTTCGGGGATCCGGAGGCGGACGTCGCACCCATCGTGGCGTTCCTGGTCTCGGATGATTCGCGCTACATGACGGGCCAAACCCTCATGGCCGACGGCGGGGCGAACAAGCTCTACTAGACCGGCAACACAGCAAGCCCTCCGGGTGCGGGTCGCGGGCCTGCAGCAGGCCCGAATCCCGCACCCGAACGGCGGATGCCTGCCGGAGAAATCATGTGCGACATCCTTCGAATGTCCCGTGGTTTGTCCGCGGCTTGCGCCCGTGCGCCCACTAGGCTGGTTCGCACCATGGATACCAGGCAGAAAACCCACCAGGCCGGCGGACGCGACCGCGCGATCATCGAGGAGACGCGCGCCGGCGAAGACGAATTCCGCGTCGACATCGAGCGCATCAGGTTCTCCCCCTACTTCTCGCGGCTCTCCGCGGTGACCCAGGTGATCCCGCAGGCGGGCGCCGGCACCGTGGTGCACAACCGGCTGACGCACTCGCTCAAGGTCTCCGCCGTGGCGCGCTCCATCGCCATCGGCCTGATCAACGCGGACGAGCCCACCCGGAAGCTCGTGGCCGGGCTGGGCGGTTGCGACCCCGTGGTGGTGCAGGCCGCGGCCGCCGCCCACGACCTGGGGCACCCGCCCTTCGGGCACCTGGGCGAGCAGGAACTCGACCGCGTGGCCCGCCAGACGCTCGGACTGCCCGACGGCTTCGAGGGCAACGCCCAGAGCTTCCGCATCCTCACCGCGCTGGACAGCTGCGACGCGACGCCGCGGGGGCTGAACCTCACCAAGGCCGTGCGCGCGGCGGTGCTCAAGTACCCGTGGACCCGCAACGAATGGCGGTCGCAGCCCGCAGGCGCCCCGGAGATGCTGCCCCGCGGCGTGGGCTCCGTCGGCAGCTCGCGGCGCCCACAAATTCTCCGCCTACGACATCGAGGCCGAAGAGATGCACGATGTGCTCTCGGTGTTCCCCGGCATCGCGAAGCACCAGCAGACCCTGGAGTGCTCGGTGATGGACATCGCCGACGACATCGCCTACGCCGTGCACGACCTCGACGACTTCTACCGGGCCGGGGTGCTGCAGTACACCACGGTCTCCGCCGAGCTGCGGGCATGGCTCGATTCGGGCGCGCAGCTGGCCGGCACCGAGGACGCCGACCTGGATACGCGCAGGCCCGGGCACGCGCTGGAGCGCACCTGGCGGCACGTCGCGGCGAAGGATCCCTGGATCGCCAACGCCGAGGCCTTCCGCGCCTCGGTGGAACGCGTCGGCCACGACCTGGTCGAGGGGCTGCTGGCGGTCCCCTACGACGGCGGGATCGAGGCGGACCGCGCCGTCACGGGATTCACGCGGCGCTGGATCGACCGGCTGCAGGCCTCCATCGCGGTGGAGAAGGACCCGCACGGTCCGCAGCGGGCACGTCCGGCTGGCCGACGAGGCCTGGCACGACGTGGTGGTGCTCAAGTTCGTGCACTCGCGCTTTGTGCTGGAGCGCTCCGACCTGGCCGTGTACCAGCGCGGGCAGACCCGCATCATCGCTTCGCTGGCCGAGGGCCTGCACGCGTGGCTCGAGGACCGCGACGACGCGGCCCGGGCGCCGCGCAGGCTGCTGGATTCGGTCGAGGCCGCAACCGGCGAGTACCGCCTGCTTCGGGCCCAGTCGCCCGGGCTGTTCGCGCAGGCCGGCAACGGCGAGATCGAAAGGCTGGGGCGGGCCCGGGCGATCGTCGACTACATCGCCTCGTTCACCGACGCGCAGGCCGTCTCGGTGAACGCCCTGCTGACCGGGACCTCCGAGGGGCTGTGGGAGGTCGGCCGGGGGCTCTAGCCCCCGCCCGGCTCACGCCCCGCCATTCCGCGGAGCCGTTGCGCATACGCCAACGGCGGGCCGCCAGTCCCCGGAAGGGGAAGGCGACCCGCCGTTGTGCGGTGCGGCCGGAAGGCTACTTCTTGAGCAGTTCCAGTGCGGTGTTCAGCGTGGCGCTCGGGCGCATGATGGCTGCGACCTTTTCCTCGACCGGGCGGTAGTAGCCGCCCAGGTCGACGGGGGCACCCTGCACGGCTGCGAGCTCGGCCACGATGGCTTCCTCGTTGCCGCCCAGTGCCTCGGAAACGGCCTTGAAGGCTGCTGCCAGCTCGGCGTCCTTGGTCTGTGCGGCCAGTTCCTCTGCCCAGTACTTGGCCAGGTAGAAGTGGCTGCCGCGGTTGTCCAGCTCGCCGGCCTTGCGCTTGGGCGACTTGTTCTCCAGCAGGAAGGTGCCGGTTGCGGCATCCAGGGTGTCCGCCAGGATCTGCGCACGCGCGTTGTCCGAGGTGTTGGCCAGGTGCTCGAAGGAGACGGCCAGGGCCAGGAACTCGCCCAGGGAATCCCAGCGCAGGTGGTTTTCGGCCACCAGCTGCTGGACGTGCTTCGGGGCGGAGCCACCGGCACCGGTCTCGAACAGTCCGCCACCGGCGATCAGCGGCACGATGGAAAGCATCTTGGCGCTGGTGCCCAATTCGAGGATCGGGAACAGGTCGGTGAGGTAGTCGCGCAGCACGTTGCCGGACACCGAGATGGTGTCCTCGCCGCGGCGGATGCGATCGATGGTGTACTGGGTGGCCTCGACCGGCGACAGGATCTCGATGACCAGGCCCTCGGTGTCGTGGTCCTTGAGGTACTCGTTGACCTTGCCGATCAGCACGGAGTCGTGCGCGCGGGTCTTGTCCAGCCAGAACACGGCCGGGGTCTGCGAGGCGCGGGCACGGTTGACGGCCAGCTTGACCCAGTCGCGCACCGGCACGTCCTTGGTCTGGCAGGCGCGCCAGATGTCGCCCGGGAAGACCTGGTGTTCGATCAGCACGGCATCGCTGGCGTCCAGGATCTGGACGTGGCCGGCGGCCTTGATCTCGAAGGTCTTGTCGTGGGATCCGTATTCCTCGGCCGCCTGGGCCATCAGGCCCACGTTCGGGACGGTGCCCATGGTGGTCGGATCGTAGGCGCCGTTGGCACGGCAGTCATCGATGACGACCTGGTAGATGCCCGAGTAGGAGGAGTCCGGCAGGACTGCCAGGGTGTCGGCTTCCTTGCCGTCGGCGCCCCACATGTGGCCCGAGGAGCGGATCATTGCCGGCATGGAGGCATCGACGATGACGTCCGACGGGACGTGCAGGTTGGTGATGCCCTTGTCCGAATCGACCATGGCCAGGGCCGGGCCTTCTTCGAAGCCCTTGGCGATCAGTGCCTCGACGCCGGTGCGGACCTCGTCGGACAGCTCGTCGAGCCCGCCGAGGATTGCCGCCAGGCCGTTGTTCGGGTTCAGGCCTGCTGCTGCAAGCTGCTCGCCGTAGGTCTCGAAGAGCTCGGAGAAGTACGCCTTGACGACGTGGCCGAAGATGATCGGGTCGGAGACCTTCATCATGGTGGCCTTCAGGTGTGCCGAGAAGAGCACGTCATCGGCCTTGGCGCGGGCAACCGCGTCCTTCAGGAACTTGCCCAGCGAGGCGGCGTGCATGACGGTGCCGTCGATGATTTCGTCCTTGAGGACCGGGAAGCCCTTCTTCAGGACCTTGACTTCGCCGTCTTCGCCGACAAAGCGGATGGAGATGTTCTGGTCCTTGGTGATGACCACGGACTTCTCGTTGGAACGGAAGTCGTCTTCGCCCATGGTGGCGACGTTGGTCTTCGAGTCCGCGGACCAGGCACCCATGGAGTGCGGGTTCTTGCGGGCGTAGTTCTTCACGCTCAACGGTGCGCGGCGATCGGAGTTGCCTTCGCGCAGCACCGGGTTCACTGCGGAACCCTTGATCTTGTCGTAGCGGGCGCGGATGTCGGTTTCCTCGTCCGAAGACGGGTTGTCCGGGTAATCCGGCAGTGCGTAGCCGGCGGCCTGCAGTTCGGCAATGGCTGCCTTGAGCTGCGGGATGGAGGCCGAAATGTTCGGCAGCTTGATGATGTTTGCGTCCGGGCTCTTGGCCAGGGCACCGAGCTCGGCCAGAGCGTCGGGAATCTGCTGTTCCGCGGTGAGGTAGTCACCGAAGGTGGAAATGATGCGGCCAGCCAACGAGATGTCGCGCGTCTCAATCTCTACACCCGCGGTCGAAGCGTACGCTTCGACAATCGGCAGGAATGAGTGGGTTGCCAACATCGGAGCTTCGTCGGTGTGGGTATAGATAATCTTGGCCATAGGTGAGGCGTCTCCCTGAACGGTCTTACGGATACGGGTGGTCCGAACTGATCTCAACGTCCCCAACTTACCCGAATTCGACCCCAAAACCACCTTTTAGGACCAGATGAAATCGGTTGAACGACACCGAATATGCGCCCAATGTGAGCAAGCATACATTTCGCCGCACCGCCGAACTTCAGTTACTTCCAAGTAACTGAAATCCGGCTTGGCGTACGGGTTTTTCGCAGTAAACGAGGCGGGGCGCCTGCCGCGGATCAGATGATCCGCGGCAGGCGCCCCGCGCCGGTTTCCGGTCGAGCACTCCCCTAGTGGAAGAAGTGACGCGCCCCGGTGAAGTACATGGTGATGCCGGCGGCGTTGGCCGCGGCAATGACCTCTTCATCGCGAACCGAGCCACCCGGCTGCACGACGGCGCGCACGCCGGCGTCGATGAGGATCTGCAGGCCGTCGGCGAACGGGAAGAACGCATCCGATGCGGCAACGGCACCGTGGGAGCGCTGCACGGAGACGGCGTCGCCGGTTCCGGCGGCACCGCCCGCGGCGTCGACCTTGGATTCGATCTTCACGCCAAGGGTGTTGGCGCGCTCGACGGCGAGCTTGCAGGAGTCCACGCGGTTGACCTGGCCCATGCCGATGCCGACGGCAGCACCGTTGTTGGCCAGCAGGATGGCGTTGGACTTCGCGGCACGCACGGCGGTCCAGGCGAAGACCAAGTCGGCAAGGGTCGACTCGTCGGCTGCCTCGCCGGCGGCAAGGGTCCAGTTCGCCGGGTTGTCGCCCTCGGCGTCGACCTTGTCGCTGAGCTGCACCAGCACGCCGCCGGAAACCTGGCGGATTTCCGCCGGGTAGCGGCCGTAGCCCTCCGGCAGGGCCAGCAGGCGGATGTTCTTCTTCTTGGAGAGGATCTCAACCGCCTCGGCGTCGAAGGCCGGTGCGATGACAACCTCGGTGAAGATGTCCTTGACGGTGTTGGCCATGGCCGCGGTCACCGGGCGGTTTGCCGCGATGACGCCGCCGAAGGCGGAGAGCGGATCGGTGGCGTGGGCCTTGGCGTGCGCGTCGGCGATCGGGTCGACGGCGTCTGCCGAGGCCACTGCCACGCCGCACGGGTTGGCGTGCTTGATGACGGCAACGGCCGGCTGCTCGAAGTCGAAGGCGGCGCGCAGTGCGGCATCGGCGTCGACGTAGTTGTTGTAGCTCATGGCCTTGCCGTGCAGCTGGTCGGCCTGGGCGATGCCGGCCGGGGCGGCCTTGTCAACGTACAGGGCTGCCTGCTGGTGCGGGTTTTCGCCGTAGCGCAGGACCTCGGAACGCTCCAGGGCCAGACCGGTGTATGCGGGCCAGTCGATGAAGCCGTCGCCGTCTTCGTCGAGGAACTGTGCCGCGGTCCAGGAGGCAACGG
This sequence comes from uncultured Acidimicrobiaceae bacterium, assembly GCA_963791635.1. Classification (GTDB taxonomy): domain Bacteria; phylum Actinomycetota; class Acidimicrobiia; order Acidimicrobiales; family Ilumatobacteraceae; genus VFMC01. The sequence continues at coordinate 21,944 of CAWBTC010000005.1, read as the reverse complement.
CCGTGTCGTAGGCGGCGGTGTGCGCGAAGGCCTTGGCTGCCAGACGCTGGCGGGTCTTCAGGTCGAAGCCACCCTCGGCCGCTGCCTTGACAACCGCACCGTAGGCTGCCGGGTCGACCACGATGGAAACCGCTGCGTGGTTCTTGGCCGCCGAGCGCACCATGGCCGGCCCGCCGATGTCGATCTGTTCCACAACGGCGTCGCCTTCGGCGCCGGAGCGGACGGTCTCCACGAACGGGTAGAGGTTCACGACGACCAGGTCGAAGGTCTCGATCTCCATGTCGGCCAGGGTCTGCATGTGTGCCGGGACGCGGCGGTCGGCAAGGATGCCGCCGTGCACGCGCGGGTGCAGGGTCTTGACGCGGCCGTCAAGCATTTCCGGGGAACCGGTGACTTCCTCGACCTCGGACACCGGGATGCCGGCCGCCGCGATGCGCTTGGCGGTGGATCCGGTGGACACCAGCTTGACGCCGGCGGCGTGCAGGCCCGCAGCCAGTTCCTCCAGCCCGGTCTTGTCGTAAACAGAAATCAGGGCGCGACGAATCGGGACGCGATCAAGGACGGTCTGGCTCACAGAAGTCTCCCAGGGTGCGGTTTGAGGGGTGTTCCCCCATTCTACCGGCTGGGAGTGTGCGCCAGACCTCTCGCTTGATCTACCTCACACGTGCTACTTGATCATCGATCCGTCGGGAGCAGCCAGGTACCAAACTTCCTTGACGTCCTGTCCGAGGATGTCGCCGGGCTTGGTGTCCTGCGCGAAGTAGTACAGCGGCATGCCGTTGAGGGTGAGCTGCAGCTTTCCGTCGGGGCTCTTGATGGTGCCGACCTTGCCGGTGACTCCCTCGACCACGGGGGTTTCGCTGCTTGCCACGGCGATGGGCCACGCGTCCAGGCACGCGCCGGTGCAGGCGCTGACCTTGGTGTCCTTGGTGTCCTTCAATGAAGTAGTACAGGCTCATGCCCTTGCCGTCCACGACGATGGTTCCCTTTGCGGACTCCCCCGTCTTCAAATCCGGGGTTGCGGCGGCGGGCGAGGAGGGCGCCATGCTGGAAGGAGCCATGCTGGAAGGCGCGGTGGTGGCCGAAGGGCTGGTGGTGGTCGGGGTGCTGGAGGAACATCCCGACAAAAGTACGGCCGCTCCGATCATGAGCGCGGCGGATCCGGCAAAGGTCTTGCTGTGGTGCAGTTTCATGGTGGCACTTCCTAAACTCGGGGGATCACGAAAGCCCGTTTCTTCCCGCGGCGGGTGCCTTGGGAGCGATTTGGGGCGGGCTTCCTGACTGGTAAGACGCACCGGTTGATCATTCGGTTCAGAGGAAATCCACAACTTTTTTGCGCATACTCGATAAGTGGGTTGAACCATTCGTCATTGACGTGCGTCTAAGTGGGTGAAGAATGTCCTCGAATCAAGATGATGGAGCCGATGTGCCGTTCGATGCACAAGTGGTATCTGAGATATACCGTGAACATGGCCCGGCACTGCGGCGCTATGTCATGCGGGTGTCCAATGACAGGGACACCGCCGAGGATATCTTGCAGGAAACAGTGCTCAAGGTCTGGCAGGCCGCGCCGCGCATCACCGGGTCGCTGCGCAGTTACTTGTTTGCCACGGCACGCAATGTGCTCATCGACAGGAACCGGCGGGCCGCCGTCCGTGTTTCCACCACGTCGCTGACCGATGCGACGCCGCTTCCGCCCAGCGGTTCCGGGCGCATCGATGAACTCTTGGACCGCGTCCTGATGGAGGAAGCCCTTTTGCATTTGTCAGATGAACACCGGCAAGTGGTCCTGCAATTGCACTATGCCGGATCGACAGTCACCCAGGCCGCCGCACATTTGGGCATCCCCGAGGGAACGGTGAAATCACGTGCCTACTATGCGGTGCGTGCCCTACGAAGCATTCTTGAAGACATGGGGGTTGAGCGTTGAACGCATCCAATGAACCGGTGAACGAACACATCCTGCTCGGCGCCTACATCCTCGGTGGCTTGTCTCCCAGCGAACGCCGGGAGTTTGAATCGCACCTTGAAGGATGCGCCGCCTGCCAGGAGGAAATGCAAGGGGCTTCCAGGCTTTCGGCACTGCTGGGCACCCTGAAGCTCTCCGATGCCAGCGCGCTCTTGGGGACGGAACCGCCCGAGGACGACACGGCGCGGGAATTGGAGCGCCGTCACGCCGACGCCGGCACCGCCGGAGGCGTGCATCGACTTGCTGGAGCGTCTGGCCGCCAAACGCCGCAACAAACGCTTGAAGATCGGCGCTTTCGGGCTTGCCGCGGTGGCGGCCTCGGTGGCCACCGGCGTGTTCCTTGCCCCGGTGATTCACCCCGGCCCGGCACCCGACGCCAGTTTTGCGGTGGCTTCCGCGCTCGGCCCGCGTGTGGAACTGGGAATGAATGCCAAGGCATGGGGAACCGAGCTGGAATTCACCGGCGCCGATCTTCCCACCACCGGCATCCTGTCGTTGTGGGTTGTCGACCACGGAGGCATTGCAGACCGGGCGGGGTCGTGGCAGGCCACCACGACGGGCAAGACCAAGCTCACCGGAGCCGTCCCCACGCAACTGGGAAACATCGCGACGGTGCAATTGCGCGACTACGATTCCAAGGTCCTGGCGGTGGTGACGCTGCCGCAGGACCCCGGTCCGCAAAGCTAGTGCGCCAGCTCCGGGAAATGCTTGGCCAGCTGGTCCTGGGTGAGGCAACGGCGCAGGATCCGGTCGGCATGCTCCTCATCGGAAAGATAGACGACCATGTCCGCGTTGCGTCCCACGGCAAGTGCCTGCCGCAATGAATCGGTGACGCGGATGAGCATCTCGTAGTACAAGCGGTTGGTCTCATCCCAGCCGTGGTGCTTGGCGACGCTGGTGAGCGCCTGGCTCCACAGCTCGGTGGCCGATTCGTCGAAGAGCTCGATCGAGCACCAGAACCAATCCGGCGGATTCCACTTGGAGGAATAGAAGCCCTGCTCCTCCACGGAGTTCATGGCTTCGAGTTCCTTCAGGACATCGTCGAGGTCTTCCTCATCCTCTTCGTCGTCCTCATCTTCGTCCTCGTCGTCGTCGCCGTACTCGCGGCCGGAACCGTCGTCTTCGGCGTCCGGGCGTTCCTCGAACCCTTCGTCCTCGTCGTCGTCAAAGTCGTCCTCGACAACGACCTCTTCGTCCTCTTCTTCCTTCTGCTTCCGGGCCAAGGCCTGGAGGGAATTGAGGGCAAGCACCGGCAGGTCCAGATGGTCTGTTTCATCCGCGCTGACCCCGTCAAGGGCCACGGCATAGAAAACCTCGTTCGGGTGACGGTCAATAATTTCTTCCGCCTGGCGAAGAGCCGACACCCGTATCGCCTCTTCGAGAGCGGTCCAATCTACTCCCATATCCAGACTCTACCCCGGCGGGGCCAACTCGGGAACAGTCCGGCGGCACACGGGTCTTTCCAGCGGAGAAACCGCTCAATTTCGCGAAAACAGCGCCCGGTTTCCTACAAAAAGTCAATAGCTATTCTGTGCTTTCTGCCCCGTCGGCGTAGCCTTGTGTGCAGTGCTGCTCGATCTAATCCGGCGGCACATCTTTGCGTCGCCGGATTCCACGAGCGCGATGTCCCACCGAAGCACCCGATCACACCTGTCTGAAGGCCCCGCATGAATAATTTCCGGAAGCTGCCCAGCGGCGAATCAGTCGTCCAAAACCTGCCGTGGAGGTGGGGCGTCCAGGGGAAGATCTTCATCATCGGCGGGCTCGGCTTCATGTTCGACGCCTGGGACGTCACGCTCAACGGGGCGCTGATCCCCCTGGTCTCCGCCGAATGGGGCCTTGACCGGCCCACCGCCGCATGGCTGGGCACGGCAAACCTGATCGGCATGGCGCTCGGTGCGTTCATGTGGGGAACCATTGCCGACAAGATCGGGCGCAAGAAGGCCTTCACCTGGACGCTGCTGATCTTCTCGCTCTTCACCGTCGCCGGGGCGCTCGCCCCGAACTTCGCCTGGTTCGTCGCCTGCCGTTTCCTCGCCGGCGTGGGCCTGGGCGGCTGCATCCCCGTGGACTACGCACTGGTCGGCGAGTTCACCCCGGCCAAGCAACGCGGCCGGGTGCTCACCGCCATGGACGGCTGGTGGCCGGTGGGCGCCGCGCTGTCCTTCTTCATCTCCGGCTGGGTGCAGGCAACCACCGGCAACTGGCGCCTGATCCTGGCCGTCATGGTGCTGCCGGCGCTGCTGGTCTTCTGGATCCGCCGCGGCGTTCCCGAGTCCCCGCTGTACCTGGTGCGCCAGGGGCAGCGCGACGAGGCCGCAAAGGTCATCGACGACCTGGTGAAACGCACCGGGGCCCCGGAGCAGCAATACACGCTGCCGGAACCCGAGGAAGCGCCCCGGCTCTCGGCCGGATCGTGGCTGGAACAGCTGGTGAAGATCTGGAAGTTCAGCCCCAAGATCACCATGACTGCATGGGCGCTGTTCCTGACCATCCTGCTGGTTTACTACCTGGCGCTCACCTGGATGCCCTCGATCCTCGCCGATACCGGCATGGCGCAATCCACCGCGTTCTTCATGACCGCCGTGATGGCGTTGATGGGCCTGGTCGGCGTGGTGATTGCGGCGCTGCTGGTCGAGCGCGTGGGACGCAAATGGCTGCTGGGCATCACCGGGCCGCTCTCGGCAATCATGCTGGTCCTGGTTGCCCTGTCGCTGAACGCGCCGAGCATGGCACTGGCCTGGCTGCTGGTCTTCGGAGTGGTGGTGCAGATCGCCATCCCGGTGCTCTATGCCTATGTTTCCGAGCTCTACCCCACGGAGCTGCGCGGGTCCGGGTTTGGCTGGGCATCCTCGTTCAGCCGGTTGGGCGCCGGGTTCGGGCCGCTGGTCTTCGCTATCGCTCTGGCCGATCGTCGGGCTGGCCAACCTCTTCCTGGCCGCCGGGGCCCTGGTGCTGGTGGCCGTCGTCATGATGGCGTTCTTTGCCCCCGAAACCAAGGGGCGCGCGCTGCAGTAGCGGACTTCCCTGCCATGGCAGGGGCGCCGTGATCTCCATGAACGCATGTTCAGTGAGGCCACGGCGCCCTTTGCGTCGGCGCACTAGAACAATGGTGTCCGGGGTCCGCGCCAGTAGGTGTTCCGGACGGGTTTTTGTTCGGGATCGAGATACTTGGGCAGGATCACGTGGGGCAGCCCGTCGTGGATGACGAGTTTGGCTTCGCCGGCATCGAACATGTGGTGGTGCTTGGTGCAGCCAGGGGTCAGGCCTTCGACGCTCGTCGTCCCGCCGTCGGCCCAGGCCTCGATATGGCAGAATTCGCAGTGTTCGGGCGGGACGGTGCAGCCGGGGTAGATGCAGCCGCCGTCGCGGGCGAGGACCGCGCGTTTCATGTAGTCCGGGGCGAATCTCATGGTGCGTCCGACGTCGAGGATTTCGCTTTGTCCGCCCAGCACGATGGGGATGACTCCGTCGGTGCTGAGCCGGCGTCGGATCTCCCCGATGGGGATTTCCAGCCCGTGGGCGCTCCAGCCTGTTCCCTGGGCCAGGCCGAGCAGTGTTTCAAGATGCACGTAGACCACCAGTTGGGCGGTGGGCAGCCCGGTGGCGCCCTTCGCGGCTCCGGTCTTTGGGGTGCGCATGAGGTTCAACAGGGTTTGCAGGTGGCGTTGCGGGGGCGTGAGGCCGTCGGTGCCGGGGTCGGTGGTGTTGAACATGCCCATGGATTCCTCGCCGAAGTCGTATCCTTCGGCGGGGGCCGGCGTTCGAAGGTGGCCGCGTCGGCTGGTTTGGTGAACCAGTCCGGGCCATCCTGCGCTTCTGTCGTGCCGTTGGCCTCGTTGGTTTCGGGCGGCGGCCGGGCCGGGTCGGGTTGCCGCCGCGGCCATGGCCTCGCGGTTCCCGGCCAGGGTCCGGGGGTTGTCGGTTTGGGCGAAGTGGGAGAGGAACACCTCGGCGTCCAGATTCAACATGCACAAGTTCATGTAGGTGAAGTTCCTGGTGCGCTTCGTGATGAATACGCCGGTCTTGGCACGGATTTCCTCCGCAGTGGGGGTCGTGGCGGCACCGTCGAGTTCGTCTCCCAGGGCGTCAAGGAGCCGCTTGGTGTTCCGGGAAGTGTCTTCCTTCACCGACCGGGCTACCTGTTCCTCGATGCGGAAGCCCAGGTCGCCGGGGGCCGATTGCTTCTGGATGCCGGGACGCAGCTTGTCGAGCTTGCGGGCCGCGGCGGCGGTGGGTTTCACCCGGGCCGCACCGGAGCGCAGTTGTTCGGCCAAGATCGGGTAGCGAGGTGGTTGGGGGTTCCCGAAGACGTCGGTCCCGGGCAGCAAGGCGAACGCGGCGTGGATGCGCGCTTTGGCATCGAAGTGTGTGATGGCCAGGGTGCGTTGCAGGAATTCGGTGGTGTCCCTGAACGCCAGCAATCCGCGTGGGCACTGTCCGGGGATCTGCCGGCAGGGCGGTTTCTCCCTGGAGGTAGGGCCCGGGTGCATCACTGATGGCACGCAACTCGGTGAGGGTATCGGCGGGCAGTCTCGTGGACCAGGTTCCCCTGGGCCGTCTTCGCCGCCTGGAGTTGCGCGTAATCCAGGATCTTGTGGACGTTTTCCACCGTGTAGGCGAACAGGGCGGCCCGGGTGGGCGAGTTGGTGGTGTGTGCGGCCAGTGCAGTGCAGAGGTCCCCAAGGAATTTTCCGGCGGCGATCAGCAGGCGCAGTTCATCGTCCGGTAACACGGGGTGTTCCGGATCGTCACGGGGGTCCGTGAGCGCTTGGATGAGGGTGCCGGTTTCCATGAACCCAGTCTGGGTCCCGGGGAAATCCGCACGGGACGCAGCCTGCGGGATTGTGGGAACCCGGCCAAGCCGAACCAGGCTGTGCGGGAAAGCTCCACGAGACCGCTGATTGCCGCGGCAGGGAGCGGCAGGTTCGTGGTTTTCGCCGATCCGGCGCCGGGTTCATGCGGAACCCGACGTGGGCAGCGGGGCCGGGAGACCTGCGCGGATGGACAAGACGCGTCATGGCAAGGTTCGCCCGTGCCGCGCAGCCTGCCGCGATACTTGGCGTCCAGGCTACTTGGCTGCCGAGGTCCGCCAGGGTCTGGATCAGCAGGCGGCGCTCGACGACCTTGATGCGTTCGTGCAGGGTTTCCTCGGTGTCGTCGTCGAGGATGGCCACCGCTTCCTGGCGCAGGATGGGCCCGGTGTCCACCCCGGCGTCGGCGATGTGCACGGTGCAGCCGGTGACCTTGACCCCGTAGGCCATGGCGTCGCGGACGCCGTGGGCGCCCGGGAAGGACGGCAGCAGGGCCGGGTGCGTGTTGATGTAGGTGCCGTCGAAGGCGTTGATGAATTCCTCGCCGACGATGCGCATGAAGCCGGAGGACACCACGTAGTCGGGCTCGTAGGAGAGGCACTTTTCGGTCAGCGCGTGGTTCCAGTCGGCGCGATCGTCGTAGTCCTTGAAGTTCACCACGAACGTCTCGATGCCGGCGGCCGCGGAGCGTTCCACCCCGAACGTGCCGTGCTTGTCGGCGCCGACGGCCGCGATCTCCACGTTTTCCAGCGACCCGTCGGCGACGGCGTCGATGACGGACTTGGAGGTTGGACCCGGTGCCTGAAACAAGAACTACGATGCGCATGGGTTCAAGTTTAGTGTCCGGCGGCGCCGGTCACGAAACCAGATCCGCAACCCGGGCCGCGGGCCCGCGCCGCCGCAGGCTCAGTCCTCCTGCCGCTTGACCAGGCCGATCACCTCGGCCCCCGGCAGCGATGCCAGGAACGCCCCGGAGGTCAGGATCTTGGAGTCCCGCACGCCGCTGCCGATGATCAGCTTCGGTGCCGCGGCGACCGATTCGTCGATGAGCAGCGCCCACGATTCGGGCAGGCCGATCGGGCGTGATTCCGCCGTATTCCATGCCGGTGAGCTCGACCGCGGCGTCCATGGGCGCGAAGGAAACCTTCTTGGCGCCCAGGTGCTTGCGCACCAGGGAGTTGACGTCGATCCGCTCGTGGCCCAGCACCAGGCAGGCCGCGTACCAGGACGAGTCGCCCCGCTTCGCCTCGACGATGACGCAATTTGCTCCGTCCTCGAGCCCGATGCCGTAGTGCTCGCAGAACGCGGCGGTGTCGGCGAGCGCCGGGTCGATCGCGGCGGCATAGACGTCCGTTGCGGCGGAGCCGTCGAGCGCGGCGCGCACCGGGTCGGCAACGAGTTCGGGAGCGTCCAGGGCCGGGGCAAAGCTGAGTGTTCCAATCCAGTTTCAAGTCCATGGGACCAAACCTAGGTCCGGCAGGCGCCGCCCAATTTCCTTCCCGCCGTGTGACGCGGGCCTTCGCGGCAGTGACGGTTCTTGCGGGGGCCCTTCACCAGTCCGTAGATGCCCGCCGCACCAAAGAACGCGGTCCCGGTGACCCGGCAACGATGCCCACCCGCGCGGGTATCGCGCGGAGAAATCCGCGTCCCCGTTGATCGCACCCAGGCAACAGCAGGCACGCCATGCTGAACAGCAACGCCATCCCGGCCATGCCTTGTGGTGGGGTTTGGTTCCCGTCGTGCCGCACGCATCTGCATGATGCCGTGCCCGCAGCACAGCGCCGATGTTGCACCGCCCGCCAAGAACGGGTTCCGCGGATGGCCCAGGAGCATTGCCTGCAAGCAACAGGAGCCTGCCCGATGACCGTGACCCCGCCATGTCCGTTCGGCCTTCACCGCGGTTCGCCGCCTCAGACTGGCGACCTGCTCGCGCAGGTTCAGCGAGCTGGCAATGAGTTCGCGCGTGTAGGGGTGCCGGGGGTTGTTGTAGACGTCCTCGGTCGGCCCGGCCTCCACGATTTCCCCGTCCTTCATCACGATCACCCGGTCGCACAGGTGCCGCACGACGGCCAGGTCGTGGGAGACGAAGAGCAGCGTGAGCGCGTACTCGTCGACGAGGTCGGCCAGCAGGTTCAGCACCTGCGCGCGGACCGAGACATCCAGCGCCGAGACGGGCTCGTCGGCCACCAGCACGCGCGGGCGGCAGATCAGCGCCCGGGCAATGGAGATGCGTTGGCGCTGGCCGCCGGAGAACTGGTGCGGGAAGCGTTCGGCCGACTCCGGGTCCAGCCCGACGGCCAGCAGCATTTCGGCGACCTTGGCGGCCCGCTGGGCGGCGTTGAGCGCCTGACCCGGAACCAGCAGGGGTTCGCCGACGATGTCCCTGACCCGCATCCGCGGGTCCAGCGACCCCATGGGGTCCTGGAAGACGATCTGCAGCTGCCGGCGCAATCCCGCCAGCCGGTTCTCCCTGGCGCCGGCGACCTCCGTGCCGGCAACCACGGCCGAGCCGCTGGTCGGCTGGTCGAGGCCCGCCAGGATGCGCAGCAGCGTGGACTTGCCGGAACCCGACTCCCCCACGATGCCCAGCCGCTCCCCCGCGGCCAGGGTGAAGTCCACGTCCCGCAGGGCGCGGACCTCCGGGCGCGGGCCGCGCAGCGGACGTGCGGGCCCGGTGGTAGGTGCGGTTCAGCCCGGTGACGCTGATCAGCGGGGCCGTCGCCGACACCTGCCCCGGCGTCGGCCGGGCGCTGACGGCCAGCTGCTCCGGCGCCGCGGTCTGGTCTCGGGCCGGGGCCTGGCGCCGCCTGGCGTGCCTCCCCGGGAACCGGGGGGACGTAGCTGCCGGCGGTGGCGACCGTGAACAGCCGCCCGCGCTCGTCGGTGGCCTCCAGGTCGCTGGCCGCCAGCAGGGCGCGGGTGTAGGGATGGGCCGGGGCGGAGAAGACCTGCTCCATCGGGCCGGACTCGACGATCCGCCCCCGGTTCAGGACCAGCACGCGCGTGCACATGCTCGCCACGACGGCCAGGTCGTGGGTGATGAACAGCAGCCCGGTGCCGCGCTCGCGCACCTGGGCGGAGACAAGGTCCAGCACCTGGCGCTGCACCGTCACGTCCAGCGCGGTGGTCGGCTCGTCGCAGAGCAGCAGCTGCGGGTCGTTGGCCAGCGCCATCGCCACCATCACGCGCTGGCGCTGCCCGCCGGAGAGCTGGTGCGGGTAGGCGCGCGCCGCCACCGCCGGGTCGGGGATCTTCACCGAGGCCAGCAGCTCCACGGCGCGCCTGGCGCGCGGCCGCGCGGTTGGGCACCGTGCGGTGCCGGGTCATCACCTCGGCCACCTGCGCGCCCGACCTGCATCAGCGGGTTCAGCGCGGTCAGCGGCTCCTGGAACACCATGGAGATCTCGTCCCCGCGCAGGGACCGCATGACCTTGTCCGGCGCGCTGAGCAGGTTGTGCCTCGACGCCGCGCAGCCGCGCCTGCCCGCCCACGTCGCAGCTCCTCGGGCAGCAGGCCCAGCAGGGCGGTGGCCGTCAGCGACTTGCCGGAACCGGACTCGCCGATCAGCCCGATGCGCTCGCCGGCCTGCATGGCGAAGTCCAGGTCCTGCACCAGGGCCGTGGCGCCGGCGTGGATGGTGAGCCCCTTGACCTCGAGCAGCGTCTCGGTCGACTGGTTCGTTCAGCGGTGCGTCGTCTCATCAGCCTTGCCCCTGCCCAGCTTCGGGTCGAACCGGTCGCGCAACCCGTCGCCCAGCAGGTTGAATCCCATGCACCGCGACGGCGATCGCGACGCCCGGCCAGACGGCCATGGCGGGGAAGGTGCCCCAGTATTGCTGGGACTCCTGGAGCATGCGCCCCCACGACGGGATCGGCGGCGGGGTGCCGAGGCCCAGGAAGGACAGCGCGGCCTCGGCCAGCACGGCCAGCGCGAAGGTCACCGAGCACTGGATGATCAGCATGCCGGCGATGTTGGGCAGCACGTGCCGCCGGGCGATGCGCAGCGGCCGCTGCGAGGCGGCGCGGGCCGCCAGCACGTATTCGGCGTTCATCACCTGCAGCGTCCCGGCCCGCGCCACGCGGGCGAACCCCGGGCACGGAGGCCAGCCCGATCGCGGCCATGGCGCTGACCGTGGAGGCCCCGTAGATCGCGGCGAACATGATGGCCAGCAGCAGGGCGGGGAACGCCAGCAGGATGTCGGCGCCGCGCATGGTGATTTCCTCCACGGCGCCGCGCTTCATGCCGGCCCAGATGCCCAGCGGCGTTCCGATCAGCACGGCGATGCCCACGGAGACGACCCCCACCAGCAGCGTGATGCGCGCGCCCACCAGGATGCGGGAGAACAGGTCGCGGCCCAGGTTGTCGGTGCCCAGCCAGTGCGCGGCGCTGGGCAGCTGCAGCCTGGCCGGCGGGTCGATCCGCACCGGGTCGTAGGGGGTCCAGAAGAAGGAAAGCAGCGCAATGGCACACCACCAGCCCCACCAGCAGGCCTCCGGCCAGCAGGTTGAGGTTCGGGCCTGCGGCCCGGACGGCTTCCGGCCGCGGGTGCGGGTGCGGGTCGTCGGTGCGTGTGCGGCGCACGGGGATTTCGCCCATCGTCTCTCTTCCCCTTCTACTAGTCGGCGGCGCGGATGCGCGGGTCAAGGACGGTGTAGAGCACGTCCACGACCAGGTTGATGATCAGGGTGATGGCCACCAGCACCATGACCACGGACTGGACGGTCAGCAGGTCGCGGTTGCCCACCGCGGTGAGCAGCATGGATGCCCAGCCCGGGGATCACGAAGACGCGTTCGATCACCACGGCCCCGATGATCAGCGCCGCGAACTGGACGCGACGTCACGGTCAGCACCGGGATGGCGGCGTTGCGCAGGCCGTGCTTGAGCAGCGCCCGCGCGGGCGAGAGCCCCTTGGCGCGGGCCGTGCGCAGGTAGTCCTCGTGCATGACCTCCAGGACCGCCGAGCGCACGTAGCGCGTCAGGATCGCGGACTGCACCCCGGCCAGGGCCGTCACCGGCAGGATGATGCGCCGGAGGAAATCGCCGAAGTCCTACGCCGGGCGGCGTCCACCCGTTGGCCGGCAGCCAGCCCAGGCGCAGCGACACGAAGGACACCAGCAGGATGCCCAGCAGGAAACCCGGGATCGCGATGCCCAGCTGGCTGAGGCCGGAGACCAGGGCCCCGCTGGGTTTGCCGTGGCGGACCGCGGCCAGGATGCCCAGCGGGATGGCGATCACCAGCGCCAGCAGCATCGCCAGGGTGACAAGGATCAGCGACACCTGCACCTTGTCCAGCACCAGCGGCGAGATGTCGGTTCGCGTCACGTAGGAAACGCCGAAGTCCCCGCGCAGCAGCCCGGAAAACCAGTCCCAGTACTGTTCGGGAAGCGGCCGGTCGGTGCCGAATTCCTTGGCCAGCTGCGCAATGAGCTCGGGGGTCGCGTTCTCCCCCGCCGCGATCGCCGCGGGGTCGCCCGGCAGCACGCGCATGATGCCGAACACGGCCAGGGTGGCGACCAGGAACGTCACGACGAATCGCGCCAGGTTCTTGGCGATGCGGATCAGCACGTACTCGGCCTATTCGGGTTCATGGGGCGGCCCGTCCCTTAGGACCAGGCGATGGTTGCCAGCGACAGCGCCTCGGTGACCGAGTTGGCCCCGATGCCGCTCAGCCCGGCCTTGGCCACGGAGATGTTGGGGAAGATGAACAGGGTGTCGGAGGCGGCGTCCTCGACGATGGTGCGGACCACGTTCTTCATGCCGGCGACGTAGTTGGCCTCGTCGGACTCGTCGGCGAGGGCCGCCTCGTCCTTGATCTTCGAGTTGTCGTACCCGATGTAGTAGTTCGGGTTGTTGAACATGGTCAGCACGTCGCGCGCCTCCACGGCCAGCACCACCGACATTTGGTAGTCGTGGCGGTTGAAGACCTGGTCCAGCCAGACCGCCGGGAATTCGGCGCTCTGGATCTTCACGTTGATTCCCACGTCCTTGAGCTGCGAGAAGACGACCTCGGCCACCGCGTTGGCGTAGGGGCGGGTCGGGACGGTGAAGGTGACGTCGAGGTTCTCCGCGCCGGCTTCCTTGAGCAGTTCCCTGGCCTTGGCCGGGTCGTGCGGGTAGAGGTCGTTGAGGTCCTCGTAGTACGGGTCGGTCGGCGGGACCGGTCCGCCCACGAGGGTCCCGAGGCCGTTCCACGCGGTGTCGCGCACTTCCTGGCGGTCGATCGCGTACATGACGGCCTGGCGCACCCGCTTGTCGTTGAACGGGGCGACCTTGTTGTTCATGGAGAGCATGATCTCGCCGTTGCTGGTGCCCTCGATGACCTGGAACCCGGGCTTGCGACTGGAACCCGGCGAGCAGTTCCGGGGCCTGCATGTTGTAGACCAGGTCGACGTCCCCGCTGGTCAGGGCGTTGGTGGTGGCGATGGCGTCGGCGAAGTAGCGCAGCGTCACGTTCTTGATGCCCGGCAGTGACGCCCCAGTAGTCGTCGCGGCCGGCGAGCTTGATGGATTCGCCGCGCGCCCAGGATTCCAGCGCGTAGGGGCCGGTGCCGACGGGCTTGTTTGCCAGGTCGTCCACGCCGGAGGGGTCGAACATGGCGCCGACCAGGGTGGTCATGGAGTACAGCCAGGCCTGCGAGGGGCGCTTGAGGTTGACGGTGACGGTTTCCGGGGAAACCACCTGCACGTTGTCCACCACGTCCATCTTGGACTTGAGCCCGTTGAGCCAGGCATCGGACTTGACGCGTTCGATGGAGAACTTCACGTCCTCCGCGTCGAAGTCGGCGCCGTTGGAGAACTTCACGCCCTTCTGGAGGGTGAAGGTGTAGGACTTGTTGTCGCCGCTGGTTTCCCAGCCGGTGGCCAGCAACGGCTTGATGGCGCCGGTCTGGTCGACCGTCACCAGGCCCTCGTAGACGTTTGACATCATGGCCTGCGGGATCGCGGCGCCGGCGGTGGTGGTGAAGTCGAGGTTCACGGGTTCCCCGGTGAGTGCCACGGTGAGCTTGGTCTTGTCCGTGGCGGAGCCCGGTGTCCCGGTGGATCCCGCCGTGCAACCGGTCAGGGCAAGTATCGCGCTCACCAGGAGTGCACCGAGCACCCCGGCGCGACGGCTTGTGGTCGAACGTTGCATGGAAGAGTTTCCTTCACTTTTTACTTCTTTGTCCCGCACGGGGCTGCTTCCCCCGGCGGAATCGGGAAACCAGGGTGCGTATCCGCTGCCCCGACTGGCGTATCGATCCAACACCACAACAAACCATTATCGTATGGCCGGGAGGCAAGTGCTGCCACATCCATCCAAGGAGTTCGGATTCGGGACTAGTCTGTATCCATGGCCGTCAAACCGCTTTCACCGGGTGCCGATCCCGCGCGCCCGCTGTTCGCATGGGTGCGGGCGACGATCCTGCTCATGGCCGTCGCCTATGCGGCTTCCTTCGCGCCCCTGCCGTGGCGGCTTGTCGGCTTGCCGTTCGCCGTCGCCGGGCTTGTCGATCGGCTTCATCACCTGCCTCAAGGCCTTCCGGAACCCGGGCGCCGGTTTCCTCCGGCTGGCGGCCCCCATCGCGACCCTGGCCTGCGGCCTTGTTCGCCGCGACGCTGGGTGCCCAGGCCCTGTTCTACACAGCCCAGCCTCGAGTACCAGCAGTGCATGGCGGATGCGCTGACCCTGGGCTCGCAGCAGCAATGCCTCACCAACCTGCAAAACGAACTACTACCTGTTCCCCCAAGGAAGGCGCCATGAGCGATCAACCGACTCCCGATTCCAAGGACTGGACCTGGGTCCTGGATTCCGTCTGCGACGAATGCGGGCAGGACGTGCGCGGCCTGGACCCGCGCCTGATTGCCGGGCTGGTGCGCGATTCCGTTCCGCGCTTCGCCGCGGCCCTGCGCAGCCGGATGCCGGCACCCGGCCGGCCCCGCAGGTGTGGAGCCCGCTGGAATACTGCGCCCACGTCGGGGACATGTACGAGGTGATGAACCGGCGCCTGGAACTCATCGTCGGGCAGGACGCACCGACGTTCGCCAACTGGGACCAGGACGAGGCAGCGGTCCGCAACGACTATGCGGCGCAGTCCCCCAGACTCGTTGTCGAACGCCTGCGGGCCACGGCGGAGGCCTTCGCCGTCACGTTGGATACGCTGCGTGGTGCGCAGCTTGAACGCACGGGCTTCCGCTCCAACGGGTCGGTTTTCACCGCCGCCACGCTGGCCCGCTATGCCTGGCACGACGCGGCGCACCACCTGCACGACATCGGGGCCTAGCGGCAGGGCCCCGGGCGGCCCGGCGCTTGCTAGACGCCGAGGACCGGGTCGTGCTCCAGCAACGGGGAGACCAGGTATCCGATGGCCGTGCCGATCGCCACCTCGGCCGCCAGGAACAACGCCGTCAGCAGGATGTTCGGCCCGATCTCCGTGAACCGGCCGATGCCCAGCGACCCGCTGGCCAGCCAGCTTCCGGCCAGCGAAAGGATCCCCGCGGTGGCACCGACGACGATGCCCAGGACCACCGTGGACAGCCCGAGCGACACCCAGCGCGAGCGGATCCTAAGCGAGATCCAGTCGTCGAAGTGGTTCTCCCCCACGCGCAGGAAGTACCATCCGGCCATGAAGCCCGGCGAACACCGGGAGCAGCATGAAGGCCCAGGCGTAGGTCAGGTCCCCGGAGGGCAGTGCCGCCAGGAGCGGGACCGCGGGCAGCGGTCCCACGGTGGTTTCCAGCGGCGAAATCGTGCTGCCGACGCCGAAGGTGAACCCGCCGCCGGTGATCCAGGCCAGGGTCCACAGCACCAGGTTGGGCATGACCCCGAGCTGGCCCAGCGTCAGCACCGCGGAGCCGATGGGCCCGGGCCGCAGCTGCTGGTACACGTTCGAGATGTCGACCCAGTGCAGGCCCAGGTTGATGGTCAGCAGCAGCGCGGACAGCCCGAAGGTCATCATGTAGGCGAGGGTTCCGCCGCACACGACGGCCCACAGGTAGGAGCCGGCCCAGCGCGAGTGCTGGGAGGTCTTGGAGATCCACGCCGCGGCGTCGAAGCCGATGAGCCTGCCCCAGGAACCGGCCTCGCGGCGGGCGCCGATGATGACGCCGGCGCCGGCGGAGATCAGCGGGATGGTGGCGGCCATCAACAACGTGGTCTCGGCCTCGTCGTTGTTGACCAGGAAGCCGGTGAAGAGCCCGCAGAGCAGGTAGACGCCCAGGGCGCCGAGGATGCCCTGCCACAGCTGGTCGGTGTAGGAGGCCCGGGCGATGCGCCGTCCCGCGCGCCAGCACAGGAAGAACGGGATCAGCGTCAGCCCCAGCGGGACGAAATTCAGCACCCCGGAGAGGTCGGAGGGGTCGGTTCCCGTTCCCACCTGCAGCAAATGCAGGGGAACACCGTGGATGAGCAGCCACATCTGGCCGCTCATCTTCAGCACCGATTCGATGCTCCGGTCGGCGAAACCGCCGCTGAACCAGACGGCCATCCACGGGATGACCACAAGGAACGCGGAGAAGAGGGCCGCCTGCAGGAGCTCGAAGGCGCCCTGGAGGAACAACGGCATGGGCCAGCCGGTATTCAGCCGTTCGCGCGCCGCGTTCAACGCCGCTGCGGCCGGCGGCTTTTTCTTCTTCTCACTCATTGATTCAATCGTGCCACCGATGCGCCCATGCACGGTTCATCGACGCGCACCAAGCCGGGCCCGTTGCCGGGCCCCGCACCCGGCGTCAGAGCGCACGCAGCCCGCTCACCAGGGCGGTCACCGCTCCGACGAAGGCGCAGCACAGGACGAAGAACCGGGCGTGCTTGTCGCTGACCACCCGTTGGACCCGTTCGCCGATGAGCACCCCGCCCCAGATGAAGACCGCGACGCCGATCCAGGCCCAGGCGGGAAGCAGCGGCAGCTGGTCCGGCACCGTCAGGAACTTCATGCCGATGGTGGCCAGGCCCGTCACCACGAAGAAGGGTTGCAGGGTTGCCGCGAAGGGACGCTGCGGCCACCGGGCCAGCACCGCGTAGGCGCTGACCGCCGGCCCGCCGACACCGGCCAGGGAGTTGGTCAGGCCCGAAAGGAATCCGGCACCGCCCTTGGGGACCTGGCCCGAAACCGTCACGTCGGCGCGGACCAGGATCAGCGAAAGCAGCAGCGCCAGGAGCACCGTGGCGCCAACGATGATCGACAACGGCGCCTGCGGCAGTTCGCCGCCCAGCAGCGCCCCGGCCACCGAGCCGAACACGCTGAAGCCGGTCAGCCAGCGGAACATCGACCAGTCGATGTCTTTCCAGACCCGCGGAACGATGATGGCCGAGGAAACCACGCCGCAAATGTTGACGAGGAAAACGCCCTGGTGGGCACCGAGCGCAAGCACCAGGAACGGCGAGACAAGCATCGCGAATCCCAGTCCCGCAACGCGCTGGGCAATGGCGCCGATGACAACCATGCCAAGCACCAGAAAAATAAGGGAGAGTTCCATTCAAGCGAGCCTAATCTGTTTTGTCCGGCCCCTGCGGGTCCGGTGAGGCACAACACGTCATGTGGTCCGTGGGTCTGCCGGTCCCGCGGCGCGGCCCCGACGGTGCCCGGGAACAGCGCACGGGAGCAAAAAGACGGGCCGGCGGGCATCGGGTTTCCGATGCCCACCGGCCCGGGGCCCGGGCCCTAGTAGCTGGCCGGGGTTCCGCTCCTGGTGGCTTCCGCGGAGACGAACTTTGCGGCAAGCGCCTCGGAGCCGCGGGCCAGCAGGGCCACGTCGGCGCCGACGCCCACGAAGTCCGCACCGAGTTCGATGTACCGCTTGGCGGTGCCCTCGGCGAAGGCGTTGACGCCCACGAACTTTCCGGCGGCCTTGCCCGCGGCAATGCTCTTCTCCACGGCGGCAACAACCTCGGGGTGGTCCTGCTGCCCGATGACGCCCATGGAGGCGGCCAGGTCCGAGGGGCCGATGAAGATGCCGTCGACGCCCTGCGTGCCCACGATCTCCTCCACGTTGGCCACGGCCTGCGCGGATTCGATCTGCACGATCAGCGTCAGGGATTCGGAGGCGCGGTTCAGGTAGTCCGGGATGCGGTTCCAGCGGGCCGAGCGGGCCAGCGCCGAGCCGACCCCGCGCACGCCCATCGGCGGGTAGTGGCAGGCCTGGACGGCGGCGAGCGCTTCCTCGGCGGTGTTCACCATGGGCACGATCAGCGACTGCACGCCCAGGTCGAGGTACTGCTTGATGACGACGGTGTCGTTCACCGGAGGGCGGACCACCGGCACCACCGGGTAGCCGCGCACCGCCTGCAGCTGCGCCAGGATGGACTCGAGCCCGTTGGGCGAGTGCTCGGCGTCGATGAAGATCCAGTCGAAGCCGGCCCCGGCGCAGATCTCGGCGACCAGCGGGGATCCGGAGCACACCCAGATGCCGGCCAGCGAACGGTCGGCGGCGGCCAGCGCGTCCTTGAAGGACGGGTCGGACTCTATGCGAAATGACATGTCACGGTTCCCATGCGTCCGTAGTCCGCGAACACGGTGTCGCCCTTGTCGACCCACATGGGGCGGGTGAAGGAACCGGCCAGGATGAGCTCCCCGGCGTTGAGCTTGTCGCCGTGGGCGGCGATCTTGTTGGCCAGCCAGTACACGCCGGCGGCCGGGTGGTTCAGGACGCCGGCGGCGACGCCGGTTTCCTCGACGACCTGGTTCTTGAAGAGGATGCCGGAGACCCAGCGCAGGTCGATGTCCGAGGGCTTCATCGGGTTGCCGCCGATGACCATGGCGCCCATGGCCGCGTTGTCGGAGATGGTGTCGACGATAGTGCGGCCCTCCATCTCGATGCGGGAGTCGAGGATTTCCAGGGCCGGGATGACGTATTCGGTGGCGTTGAGCACGTCGAAGATGTTGGCGTTGGGGCCCTCGATGTCCTTGTTGAGCTTGAAGGCCAGTTCCATCTCCACGCGCGGGTGGGTGTACTTGTCCCATTCGAGGGTGCAGCCCGAGTCCAGGACCATGTCATCGAAGATGATGCCGTAGTCGGGTTCGGTGATGCCCGTGGCCATTTGCATGGCGCGGGAGGTCAGCCCGATCTTGCGGCCGGCGAGCTTGCGGCCGTTGGCCTCGGAGCGCTGGCGCCACAGGTTCTGGACCTTGTAGGAGTCCTCCACCGTCATTTCGGGGAATCGTGCGGTCAGGCGTTTGACCGGGACGCGGTCCTGTCCGGCCTGAACGAGTTCATCGGCGATCTGGGTGATGGTCTCATCATTGAGCATGCTGGGCTGGGCCCTTTATGGTCGAGATTCGTTGCTGGCGCTCGGGGGAACCGGGCCACACTTGAACATGTTAGCCAATGGGTAGCGCAACTCACATTCCGCACAGCTACATGTCAATGAGTGGTTCACACCCGGTTCATCTTCGGCTTCTAGCGTGGGACCCATGATCTGGAAACGACACAGCACGCCCGGCACACAACACACTGAGACCATTCCACGTTCCGGACACCACCGCGCAGGACCTTGCCGCCGCCAAGAGCTCTACGGGTTGCTGACCGACTATCGCATCGAGGCGGCCGCCGACCTTTTTGTTGCGGCGTTCTCCACCGGCGGCCCGGAGCAGGTCCGCATCGAGGAGCTTGCCATGTTGCTGCTGCGACAGGTCGGCGCCGAACCGAAGGCTACGCACCGGACGTTCTCGCTGTGCCAGGAGCCCAACGGAACCGCGGCCCGCGTGGCGCTGGAAATCCTGTGGCTCTGGGAACGGGCGGGGATCGCCAAGCTGTACCCCACCGAGGCGAACATCATTTTCCCGCTGTTGCGGGGCAATCGGGCGCTTTCCAGCCCCTACCCCGCTCACCGCGCTCTGCGAAGCCCTGGCCGTCCACGACCTGCCGGTCCCGGAGGTCCTGACCAGCCACTGACGCCGCCCGAAGACACCCGCATGACGGCCCCCGGGTAGCACCGCAAACGACACTGCGGGCGCCCCCACACATATGTGGGAACGCCCGCAGGTGAAATGGATCGGGCTAGTTTGGCCCGGGCCAGCGCGCCCGCCGCGGCCGCAACAAGTTCCGGGCTTGTCACGTCGAATGCCGATTCCCCGCCGCCTGGACCGGAGGCCCCCCACATGGCTTGGGTGCGTGCCGAAGGTGGACTCCGTCCAACCCGGCCAGGGCCGGGATGTCGTCGATCTTCACGCCGCCGCCGGCCTGGATCTGCGGGTTTCCCTGACCCGGCGCGCAACTGGTGCAACACCTCGGCACCCGCGCCCGACGCCGGGGCGCCGCCCGAGGTCAGGATCCGGTGTGCGCCCAGGGCCCGCAGCTGGCCGATGAGGTCGGCGACCCGCATCCCGTTTCCAGCAGCACGTCCACGCAGCGGTGGACGGTGACCTCGATGTCCGGGTTCACCACGTGCGCCGCGTCGATCAGCGCGGAGAGCACCGGCAAGTCCAGCGCGGCATCGCCCTCTGTCAGCGCGCCGATCACGATCCCGGCGACGCCCGCGCGCGCGGCGTGGGCGATGTCGGCAACCATCAGTTCGACCTCGGCCGGGGTGTAGGTGTAGCCGCCGCCGCGCGGGCGGATCAGCACGTGGACGCCGATTCCCACGGCGACCGCCTGTTCGATGGTTGCAAGGACGGGGTCATGCCGCCGGTGACCAGGGCGGCGCACAGCTCGATGCGGTCAGCCCCGTTTTCCAGGGCGATCCGTGCGCCGGCCGCGTCCTGGACGGAAAGCTCCAGTTTCGCCATGGCCCAGGCCCCTGCGGGACACTGCAGGGAACACGGTCGCGGTGAGGTCCGGCGCGTCCATGTCGTTGTCGAACGGGAACATCGGCCGCTCGATGTTCCGTTGTGGCCAGGCGGGTCAGGTCCTGGTCCACGCCGCCGGGGGTCGAGCATCAGCATCCAGTCGGCGCGCATGTCGTAGAGCTCGGGCTCCAGGTAGCCGATCTTCACCACGACGATCGTCGCCTTCGGTGGGTCGAGCCCGAGCCGCGTGAAGTCGGCTTCGTAGTGGTACGGCTTTCGCGCGTTCGGTGACGATCACGCTCGACGCTGCCGACCTTGACCACCTCGCTCGGCCGGGGTCACGTCGCCGTGCCGGATGCGCGCACGGTGCCCTGAGGCGTCCGGGCCGGGGCATACGTGGTCGACCGCCGCGCCGGCGGTGCCCGTCGACCGCCGCCGATGCCCGGCCTTCGACGCCTCGCGACGAGCGTCCGGGCCGGGAGACCGAGGCGTAGATGAGGCGGGGCCGTCGCTCGGCTGGAACTCCGGGCGCTTGAGGATGCGCGTCAGCGTCCAGGTGACGTCCCCGCGCCGCCGGCCGTCGGGTTGTCGCCCATGTCGCTGACATGAAGGGGTGCTTGTCGCTCTTCAGCGCGCGGCGAGGCATGTCCTCGAGCGTCGGCGTCGGGCGCGACGAACTCGAACCCCGTGCGCGCCTTCCAGAAGCTGGCGGCCAGCTCTCCGCCGTGGCCGTGACGGCCGGCCGTCGTCGCCGGTGACCATCACGACCGCATGGTTCGCGGGGTTCGTCGGCCCAGGCGTAGCCGATCCAGATCGCGGCGTCGACGATGCCGGGCCGGGTCGATGCGGCAGGATCGCCGGCGTAGATGCCCTTGGCGGGTTCGATGCCGCGTGCTGGTCTTCTCGCCGGGCAGACAGCACCGGCACCCGGACGACGCCTTGTAGGCTGGCGCCCTTCCCGCTCGCGAGCCGCGTCGAGCAGGTTGTCGACGGCCCGCTGCTTGGATTCCAGCTCGTCCTCGTGCGGGGCCATGCGGTAGCAGGTGATCAGGTCGGACTGGCCCGCCCAGGCGCCACGACACGTTGCCGTGCAGGTCCATCGAGGCCGAGATCAGCGTGCGCGGGGCACCCGCCTTGGCGCTCACCTCGTCCAGGGCCGCACGCACGGCGCGGGTGAGGTCCGCCTCGGCGTCCTGGCGGCCCCACCACGGTCATGGCGCCGTGGATGTCCAGGAAGAAGCCGTCGAACGGCCCCGCGCGCGGATCATCTCGATCAGCTCGGTCTTCAGGGTCTCGTAGACCACCGGCTCGACCATGCCGCCGGGCAGCGAGCGCGCGTGCACCAGCGGCACCCAGGTCGCCCCGTCGGCGACGGACGCGTCGTGGTTCTCGTGTTCCGGGGCCAGCACCGTGTAGCGCGAGAGCAGCACGTCGTCCTTGGTGAAGTTGAACGCCTCGAA
>CAWBTC010000004.1:0-93649 GCA_963791635.1 uncultured Acidimicrobiaceae bacterium | reverse complement strand
GGTAGCGCTCTGCCAACTGAGCTACGTCCCCGCTGTCCAGCGAATCCGCCGTCCCGAAGGGATCGCCAGGATACATCCTTCGGTGGCCAGACAGAACGTGGGCTTTTCTAGGGTGTCGCAATGTCTCGACTCCAGTTCGGCACCTTCCTCGCCCCGCACCACCCCGTCGGCGAGCACCCGATGCTCCAGTTCCAGCGCGACATCGAGCTGGCGGCGCATCTCGACCGACTGGGCTTCGAGGAGTTCTGGTGCGGCGAACACCATTCGAGCGGCTGGGAGATGATCGCCTCCCCCGAGATGTTCCTCGCGGCCGCCGGACAGCAGACGCACCACATCCGCCTCGGCACCGGCGTGATCTCGCTGCCGTACCACCACCCGTTCAACGTGGCTCAGCGCATGGTGCAGCTCGATCACATGACCCGCGGCCGCGCCATGTTCGGCAGCGGTCCTGGCGCACTCCCGAGCGACGCACGCACACTCGGCATCGACCCGATGGTGCAGCGCGACCGCCAAGACGAAGCACTCGGGGTGATCCGACGCCTGCTCGCCGGCGAGGACCGCTTCTCCTACGACAGCGAGTGGTTCACCCTCAACGAGGCAGCACTGCAGCTGCTGCCGCTGCAGGAGCAGATGCCGATGACGGTCGCGTCGAGCATCTCGCCGTCGGGCATGCAGCTCGCCGGCAAGTACGGCATCGGGGCGTTGTCGATCGCGTCCACGTCGACCGAGGGCCTCGCAGCACTCCCCACGCAGTGGGGCTTCGCCGAGGAGTCGGCTGCACTGAACGGCCAGGTCGTGGATCGCAAGGACTGGCGCGTGATGATGAGCTGGCACATCGCGGAGACGAGAGAGCAGGCTCGCAACGAGGCGGTGCAGGGTCTGCATCGCTGGCACAACGAGTACAACGTCCACGTGTTGGGCCGCCCGGGCGCGGTGCGCGTCGAGGATCCGTGGGCCTTGCTGGAACAGGTCTCCGCCGGGGGCGCGAACGGCGGCGGCGCATCGGTGATCGGCACCCCGGACGACCTCGTCGCTGCGATCCGCAACCTCCAGGAGGTCACCGGTGGGTTCGGCGTGGTGCTCGGCTTCGCCCACGACTGGGCCAATTGGGAGAACACCAAGCGCTCGTGGGACCTCGTGGGTCGCTACGTGGTCCCGGCTCTCAACGGCTACGTGCGACCGCTGCAGGAATCGGCCGACTTCGTCCACGATCACCAGGCCGAGCTGATGGCGGGCGCGAGCAAGGCGGTGATGTCCAAGATCATGAGCCACCAGGGCGCGTCGCAGGCGATGGCCACCACGATCGCGAACATGACCAAAGCCCGCGAGGAAGGTACAGGCGACACCACGTTCCGCCCCGGAGCGGGGCTCGCCGACGCACATGTGCTCAGTGAGCCGGACCAGAGTCACGATGCAGCGGAACCGGCCGACGCGTAGGGTCGGTTCATGTCCGCTGGTCTGCGCCCGCCTCGTCGTGCAGCGATCTGGCGTGAGTCTCTGGCCGTCTTCGAACCCGGACTGCTCGCCCTCAACAGTGTCAAGCTCGCTCGCCAGCCCCGTGGCAACGGTCACCCAGTGCTGGTCCTGCCCGGTTTCGGCGCCGGCGATCTCAGCACCAGCCCACTTCGTCGCTACCTTCGATCGCTCGGCCACGACGCGCGCGGGTGGGGGCTCGGCCAGAACACGGGTGACGTGGTGCGCTCGACGCAGGTCATGATCGATCGCGTCACCCGGATCGCCGTCGAGCGGGGCGAGGCGATTCCGCTGGTCGGCTGGAGCCTCGGCGGAGTCATCGCTCGCGAAGTCGCCCGCGAACGACCCGACGTCGTGTCACGAGTGATCACCTTCGGCTCACCCGTCGTCGGTGGTCCGAAGTACACCAGCGTCAGCGAGGTCTATCGAGCCCGAGGTGTCGACGTCGATGCGATCGAGGTCGAGGTGGAACGCCGCCGGGCAACGCACATCAGCGTCCCGGTGACCGCGATCTACGCGAGAGCTGACGGCATCGTTTCGTGGCGAGCGTGCATCGATCACGTGAACCCGGGCGTGGAGCACGTCGAGGTGCGAAGCACCCACCTCGGCATGGGTCTGCACCACGAGGTGTACGCGATCATCGCGAACCGCCTTGCCACCCCTGTGAACTGACGAGCACCCCGGTTCAGGTGCCCCTGGCCATCCGCTCTGTCAGTCGTCCTTCAGGGCGACCGCGTTGGGGGTCACGTTCATCTTCGGCACGTACTCGGCCACCTCCACCTCGCGACCGTCGCTCACGTACTTCGCGCGCAGGTCGATGCGGCACCGGTCGCACGGCCCGTAGTACGTCTCGGTCACCTCGACGTGACAGCGCGGGCAGGTGAAGTCGAGCGGTGTGGTGGTCGCCTCCATCAGATCGATGCCCAGAACGCCTCGAGCGCCGCAGCGCCTGCCGCAGGATCACCCAGCATCCACCAGTGACCCTGCCCCTCCATCACGTGACGGCGAGCACCCAGCTGATCGGCCACCTGTCGGCCGAGGTCCTCGCCACGCACGAACGGGTCGTTCGGTGCCGTGATCCCGAGTCCCGGCACGGTGGCGGCGGGCGCGAGTTCGGCGCCCCACGCCACCATCGCCGGCTGCGCAGCCGAGCGGTACAACGCCAGGATGCACCGGCTCATCTCCTCGTCTGCGACCGCCACGAGGCGCTCGCCGATCGCCCGGGGAATGCCGATGCCCTCATAGAGGGCCACCCGCTCCTCCGCAGGCGTCGCCATGGTCTGAACGAAGTAGTCCTCGCCGGCGCCGGGGGTCTGCCAGATCTGGGCGAAGTCGTGCCACACGTAGTCGGGGTGGAACAGGCCGAGCACGTCGCAGGCCCAGCTGCGGAACAGCTCCGGCCGCAGGGCCACGGCGCGCATCCCGATGCCTCCGCCCCAATCGTGCCCGACGAAGTCGACAGGGCCCTGCTGGGCGACGATGCCTTCCACCACGCCGAGGAACCACGCGACGTACTCCTCCTTGGTAGCGCCGAACCCGGCGGGAGATGGGCAGCCGAAGCCCGGGAGCTGGGGCGTGACGATGTCGGGGCGCGAGAGGTGGGCGACGAGCGGCTCCCAGATCACCGGGGTCTCAGGGTTGCCGTGAAGCAGGACTGCGGGCATGTCCCGATCCTGCCAGATCTGCCGGAGTCAGACGGCCCCAGTCAGATCACGTTGATGGCATCGAGCGTCTGGGCTGCCGCGCCCTCGACACTCACACCCATCGCCCGCCAGTCGGCACGCTTGGTGCCCCACGAGATGAAGTCGTGCGCGGTCGTCATTGACGTGGGCAGCGAAGTGTCCGCACCCTCGACGACGGTCCAGTGCGGCACGCCCGGCCGCACTGCGAACGTCGCGCCGATGTCGGAGAACGCGAGGTTCACGCCCTGGCTGCAGCCCGACAACGCCTCCGCGCACATCTGCGGCAGGCCCGCGAGCATCCATTCCACGGTTGCGGTCAGCGCAGCGACGTTCCGCGGCAGTGCGGCGGCCCGCTCGACGGCGGCACCGATGTCGTGACGCAGGTGGCAGTAGTGATCGAACACGATCGCGTTGCCCAGGATGTGCATCGGATGGCTGCCGAGATCGGCCAACGGCACGACCATCTCCGCCATCGGCGGCTCCTGCAGGCCGGCGAGCGCAGCGATGCCCTTCTCGCTCCACTCCACGTACTCGGCGGTCACCTGCTCGGGCGTCCAGTCCTTGCGGGCCTGCACCGGAACCTCTGCATCCTGCTCTGCCTTCCCCGTCCCACCTGGCTCGATCGTGGTCGGGTCGGCGATGGTGTGGAACACGCTCGCCATGTGTTGGACGACGTCCTGCACGCGCCAGTCGGCGCAGCCGCTCGCCGCCTGCCACTCCTGCGCGGTCAACGACGTGATCAGCTCCAGCGCATGGGCTTGCTCGGCCCGCAGCGCGTCGATCGCAGCTCGTGTCATGGTGGTCCCCCTCCGGGTCGCACGCCCCTGGCGTGAGACATCAGATGATCGCGCGCGTCGTGGGATCGACCGTCAGCGAGCGGCCGCGTTCTTGAGCAACGTGCCAGCGAAGACACCGGTGTGCACGCCGTGCTCCATGAACACCTGGCCGTTCACGATCGTGCAGTCGTAACCCTCGGCACCTTGCACGTAGCGACCCGCACCGTTCGGGAAGTCGAACGTGTACTCCGGGGGTGGCAGCCGAAGGGCCTCGAAGTCGATGACGTTCACGTCGGCGTACGCACCGACCTGCAACCTGCCACGATCGGTGATGCCGAACAGGTCGGCGGTGTCGCTCGTGAGACGACGGATCGCCTCTTCCAGGCTCCAGCGCTTCCGCTCCCGGATCCAGTAGGAGAGGTAGAACGTCGGTTGGCTGGCGTCGAAGATCTGACCGACGTGCGCGCCCGCATCGGCGAGGCCGAGGGTGACCAGCGGGTCGTCGAGCATCTCTTCGACCGCCTCGAGCCGCTGGTTCAGGAACGGGTAGCTGCACACGAGCGCGCCGTCGGTCTCGAGGAGGAGCTCGATGTAGCAGGCCGCAGCGCTGATGCCACGACGTCGTGCTTCGGCACCGAGGCTGTTCTCCGGATCGAGGTCGTACCGGGCCTCGTTGCGAGCCGCACCCTGGTTGAGAATGAACAAGTGGTCGAGATCCATCGCCGGCGGGGTGTGCTCGGCCTCGTCGATCAGCTTCGCCCGGAACGCACGGTCGCGGATGGACACCATCTTCTTGCCGTTGCGCATCTCGCGCAATGACTGCCACGAGGGGCAACGGTCGAACACGGTGCGGGTGTCGATGCTGAACAGCACGCCCACGCTGCGCGCGGTGGTCTGAGGTCGCACCACAGCACCCGTGGCGTTCTCCTCCTTGGCGAAGCCGATCACGCGTGCGTACAGGTCCGGGCGGCTGTCGTGCTGAGTGAGCCCGAAGCTCACCGGAAGACCGCTGCGGCGACTGACTTCGCCCATCCATGCCAGCTCGGCGCGGGTCTTGGGGACGTCGGGATCGTCGCGTTCGCCCTCACCGATCCGGCTGGCCGACTCGAAGACGCCGGCGCCGTGGGCGCCCAGGACGTCGGCGAACATGAACAGCTCGTCGGGCTCGGCATAGGTGCCCGGCACCGGGCGACCGTCGGGCACCTTGTGCAGAAAGGTACGGCTCGTGCTGAACCCCAAGGCGCCGGCCTGCATCGCTTCGCGCAACAGTTCGGCCATCGTCGCAAGATCGTCGTCGGTCGGCGCTTCTGTACCGAGACTGCGCTCACCCATCGCGTACTGACGCAACGCACAGTGACCAACCATGCCGCCCACGTTCACGCCCTTCGGCATGCGGTCGACGCTCGAGAGATACTCGCCGTAGGTGACCCAGTCCCAGGGCAATCCGGTCAGGATCGCGTCGCGCGGGATGTCCTCGACGCTCTCCATCAGCTCGGCGAGGTACTGCCGGTCCTCGGGTTTGCACGGAGCGAACGTGACGCCGCAGTTGCCCATGACAACACTGGTGATGCCGTGGTAGCAGCTGCTCGAGGCGACAGGATCCCAGGCGAGTTGGGCGTCGAGGTGGGTGTGGATGTCGACGAAGCCCGGGGTGACGATCCGACCCTCGGCCTCGATCTCCCGGCGCCCGCTGCCGCTGATTCGGTCGTCGATGGCGACGATGCGGTCACCGATGATCCCGACGTCGGCCCGCCGAACGGCGGCGCCAGTACCGTCGATCACCGAGCCACCTCGGATCACGATGTCGTAGTCGAACGTCACGTTGACGCGACCTGGCTGTGTTGATCCTGCTGAACCTGCATGGCCATGTGCCCCTCATGGTCGTGGAGGGGCACAACGTAGCGGCGCAGTTGTGACAGATCGAGAGTCAGAAGCGACGATCGTGTTGCAATCTCTTGACGATCGCCTACCACATCACGACTTCTGGGTGGTGGATGGCAGCGCTACTCGTTTCCGCGCAACGTCGCGCTCACGGCACTCGTGTCAGAGCGAGGTGCGCAGCGTCCAGATCTCCGGGAACAGGACCACGTCGAGCATCGCCCGCAGGTAGCTCACGCCCGACGTGCCGCCGGTGCCTCGGCGGAATCCGATCACACGTTCCACGGTGGTCACGTGACGAAATCGCCACAGTCGGAACGTGTCCTCGAAGTCCGTGAGCTCCTCAGCCAACTGGTACAGGTCCCAGTGCTTCTCGGGCTGGCGATAGACCTCGAGCCACGCCGACTCAACACGCGGATCGGCCACGTAGGGCTGGGTCCAGTCGCGCTCGAGCGCGTCGGCCGGAACCTGCAGCCCACGACGTGCGAGGGCGCGCAACGCCTCGTCGTAGAGCGACGGGGTGTGCAGCGCGGCTGTCACGATCGCGTGCAGTTCAGGTCGGTGCTCGTGCGGCTTGAGCATCACCTCGCTCTTGTTGCCTGCCGCGAACTCGATGCATCGGTACTGCCAACTCTGGAAGCCGCTGCTACTGCCGAGGTAGGGGCGGATTGCCGAGTACTCCGGCGGTGTCATCGTTGCCAGCACGTCCCACGCATGCACGAGCTGCTCCATGATCCGACTCACGCGCGACAGCATCTTGAAGGTCATGTGCAGCTCGTCGTTCGCGAGTGCCGTCGTCGCGCCACCGAGCTCGTGGCGCATGAGCTTCATCCACAGCTCACTCGTCTGGTGCTGCACGATGAACAGCAACTCGTTGTGGTCAGGCGACAACGGGTGCTGGGCCGACAGCAACTCATCGAGGTGGAGGTAGTCCGTGTAGCTCATGTCGTGCGAGAAGTCGAGCTGCGCCCCGTCGCGATCGACCCGGAGATCGACCGACGGTTGCTGCGAGTTCGAATCGGAGGACCCGGCCACGGAAGCGGTCATTTCATGGAGTCTGCCTTGGCCGAGATGACCGCTGCGTCCACCAGGTGTGATGGCAACACGTCGTAGTGGTCGTGCTGAGTCGTGTACCGACCGCGACCACCCGTCATCGAGCGCAACTCGACCGCGTAGCGGAGCATCTCGCGAGTCGGCACGTGGGCAGTGATCACGTGCTCGCCGTGCTCGGCCGCCTCGGTACCCATCACCCTGCCGCGCCTGGTGGTGATGTCACCCATCACGTCACCCTGGTGTGAGGCGGGCACCGTGACGTGCACCTGCGACACCGGCTCGAGCACCACCACTCCCGCCTTCGAGAGGGCGTCTTTCAATCCCACCGACGCGGCGGTCCTGAAGGCCATCTCGCTCGAGTCGACACTGTGGTACTTGCCGTCGTAGCACTCCACCTTCACGTCGACCACCGGGAACCCGTGCAGGCCGCCACTCACCATCGTCTCCTCGACGCCCCGTTGCACCGCTGGAATCATGTTGCGGGGGATCGCACCGCCGACAACCGCGTCGACGAAGGAAAAGCCCGCGCCGCGACTCAGCGGGGAGACACGCAACTGGGCGACCGCGTACTGCCCGTGACCACCACTCTGCTTCTTCACCTTCCCCTCCACATCGACATGACCGGCGATGGTCTCGCGGTAGGGCACGCGCACCGCAACGGTGTCGACGGCGACGCCGAACTTGCGCGCCAGGCGTTCCAGGGCAACGGCCACGTGGGTGTCCCCGAGACCACGCAGCACCGTCTGATGTGTCTCGTCGCTGCGGTCGATCGCGAGCATCTGATCCTCGGCCTGCAACCTGGCGAGCGCGCTTGCCAGCTTGTCGTCGTCGGCCTGGGTTCGGGGCACGATCGCAACGCCGTACTGAGGAGCCGCCAGATCGGCGGTCACCACACGAACCGGCAGACCCTTCGGCGCCAGGGTGTCACCGGTGCGCACAGAGCCCAGCTTGGCAACCGCAGCGATGTCGCCAGCGCAGACCTCCGTGACCGGCACCTGCTCCTTGCCTCGCAAGGAGAACAGCCCGTGGAGGCGCTCGTCGGTCCCACTGC
This sequence comes from uncultured Acidimicrobiaceae bacterium, assembly GCA_963791635.1. Classification (GTDB taxonomy): domain Bacteria; phylum Actinomycetota; class Acidimicrobiia; order Acidimicrobiales; family Ilumatobacteraceae; genus VFMC01. The sequence goes on along the minus strand of CAWBTC010000004.1, from coordinate 85,736 downwards.
GACTGTTCACCAGGTGGTCGTCAGCGCGAACCGTGCCGCTCAGCACCTTGAACACCGACAGCTGCCCTACGAATGGATCGGCGATGGTCTTGAACACGTGCAGCAGGGGCTTGCCGGCACGGTCGGCCGGGACATCGACGACGTCGTCGCCCGCGTGAATGGCCACAGGTCGATCGGCTGGTGAGGGACCGAGCTCGCAGATGAAGTCGGCCAGTCGGTCGAGGCCGACGCCAGTGGCTGCCGAACCGAGGAGCACCGGGAACTCGACGCCGCCGAGCACCTCGTGTCGCAAGGTGCGCTCGAGCTCGGCGACGGACAAGGTGTCGCCCGACAGATAGCGCTCGAGCTGCTCATCGTCACCCGACACGATCTCCTCGACGATCGTGTCGTGCAGTCGATGCTCTTCGTCGACCATGTCCTCGGGCAGTGGCTCGGTGTGGTGCGTCCCGCCGGGCTCGTACTCGAAGGCCTCCTCACTCAGCACATCTGCGATGCCATGGAGGCTCGCCGCCTCCCCGAGCGGCAACTCCAGCGGGGCGAAGCCCGACCCGAACGCGGCTCCCAACTGCTCGAGCACGCCATGGAAGTCAGCACGGTCCTTGTCCTCTTTGTTGACGAACACCATGCGCGGCATGCCGAGACTCGCCGCACGACGCCACAACATCTCGGTCGACACCTCGACACCGTCGACAGCGCTCACCACGAACACGGCCAGGTCGGACACGCTCAACGCGGCCTCCACCTCACCTTCGAAGTCGGCATAGCCGGGTGTGTCGAGGAGGTTGATCCGGTAGGTGAGCCCGTCGGTCGCGGTCCAATCGAGCGGCGCGAGTGCGAGCGACAACGAGATCTTGCGTTTGACGCTCTCCGGTTCGGTGTCGAGCGCACTCGTGCCGTCGTCGACACGACCGGCTCTGGGCACCGCTCCTGCTCGTGCGAGCAAGGCATCGGCGACCGATGTCTTGCCGGCGCCACTGTGGCCCAGCAGGACGACGTTGCGAACCCTGTCGGTCTGGAGGTCGACCATCCCGGAGACTCCTCTCGGTTCGCCGGGCCGTGGGTGACTCACCGTTGACTCACCGTGTTGCAGCGGCCGGCTGTCAGCGACGGTAGTCGCCGTGCGCGCGGCCTCGATACGGACGAACGTCCCGAACCCCCAGGGTGGATGGTCAGATGGTCGGAGCGGCGTCAGAGCAGACGCCGGTCGGCGGCCCACGCCGTCAGCTCGTGCCGGTTCGAGAGCTGCAACTTGCGCAACACCGCTGACACGTGGGTCTCCACGGTCTTCACCGAGAGGTGCAGACGTGATGCGACCTCGCGATAGGTGTAGCCACGAGCGATGAGCCGCATCACCTCCTGCTCACGTGCCGTCAACAGATCGAGCTCGGGATCGGTCGGCGCCGGCAGGTGGCCGGAGAACGCATCGAGCACGAACCCGGCGAGGCGAGGCGAGAACACCGCGTCGCCATCGTGCACGCGGCGGATCGCGTCCACCAGCTCCGTGGCATCGATGGTCTTGGTCACGTACCCGCGGGCGCCCGCGCGGATCACTGCGACGACGTCCTCGGCGGAGTCCGACACCGACAGCGCCAGGAACACGGCATCCGTCCATTTGGAGAGGACGCGCTCGATGATCGCACGACCACCTCCGTCGGGCAGGTGCACATCCACCACCGTCACATCAGGTCGCATCGCGAGGATCCCGGCGACGGCATCATCGACCGTGCCCGCCTCACCGATCACGTCCACCGCCTCACCGATCTCGGCTCGCACCCCGGCTCGGAACAGCGCATGATCGTCCACCAGGTACACACGCATCAGGTGCCACGTTCCCCAGGTGCCGGCGCCGTCGGCGGTGCCAACTGCCGATGCACCGACGGATCAGCCGTGGGCGATGCGCTGACGGGCGCACGAAGGTGCACCTCGGTGCCTTCGCCCGGGGCCGAATCGATGCGGGCGCTGCCTCCCACCCGCTCGAGGCGGGACTCGATGCTCTGTGCGATGCCGCGTCGGTCGGGCGCCGCATCGGCTCGATCGAACCCGCGGCCGCGATCGCGCACGAACACCTCGGCGTGCTCACCACGCACCTCGGCGAACACCGACACCTCCGAGACGCCACTGTGCTTGGCTGCATTCACGCATGCCTCGCGAGCCGCCTGGGTGAGTGCGTCGACTGCGTCGTCCATCGGCGCATCGCCCACCATCACCACCTCGACGCGCACGTCGTATGCGGCCTCGACCTCGCGCGCCGTACGGCGCAGTGCGGCGTTCAGCGAATCGACCATCGCTCCGTTCGCCTCGCGTGGGCCGTAGAGCCACTCGCGCAGTTCGCGCTCTTGTCGGCGGGCGAGCGTGACGGTGCGCCGCGGGTCGTCGGCCGTACGTTGGATCAGCGCCAGGGTCTGCAGCACCGAGTCGTGCAGGTGCGCAGCCATCGCCTCTCGCTCTTGGGACCGGATGCGCGCCCGTCGCTCCGCGGCTGCCTCCTGGGCGAGCCGGGTGAGCCACGGTCCCACGAGCGTCGCCACGCCGATCACGGTCAGGGCAGTCGCGAACGCGCCCACGCGCACGCTGTTCGAGGTGGTCTCCTGCACCCCTACGAGGACGAGACCGAACGCCACCAGTGAGGCACCGGCGACGAGTCGGAGGCGGGCACGACGGCCGCTGGTCAGCTCGGTGACCGGGGTTCCGGCAAGAGCCTGCCAGGGCCGCTCTCCCACCTCGGGCCGCACCACGCCGATGAGCACCAACCCGATCGCAACCGCGCCCAACGGCACCATCACGGCGTCGCCGAGCCACAACCCGGTGGAGCGAACGACGAGCAGCAACCCTGCCACCACGACGGACACCGCGAGATTGCGCTGGGGGTCGAGCGGCCGCACCTCGTGTGCCGCTGCGGGCGGCTTCGCCAGCAGGCCGGCGATCGCGTAGAGCACCAGCCCCAGGCCGCCGGCGAAGGTGAGCACCACGAGCGCACTGCGCACCAACGTGACGTCGACACCGTGCTCGTCCGCGAACCCGCTGGCCACTCCGGCGACGATGCGGCTGTCGTCGCGTCGGTGGAACGTCAGCGAGCCCGCACGCCCGGCGCGCATCCGGGAACCAGGGTTCGCGCTCGCATCGGATCTGGTGGACACAACGAGATCATCGCACGGCCCACCTTGGATGCCATCGGGGACGATCCCTCGTCAGACCCCGAGACCACCCTGATCCAAGTCTCAGGTGCCGGGTCAGCCGGGTCAGGGTCGATCCAGGGTGGTCCCCGATGTGTCGGCGACGACGATGGCGGATGCTGATGCCATGGACGAACAGACTGCACTCATGAACGACGAACAGGTCGTCTCGCAGACGAGCGGGAACGAGCCGGGCCCGGACCCTGCCGGCTTGCCGCCGCGGGGAACCCGTGGACCGCGCCCGCCCTGGCACCGCCTCCCGGTGTTCCGCGACACCGCCGACAACATGGTGGGAGGCGTGGTGTCGGGCTTGTGCCAGACCTACGGCTTCGACCGCCGGACCACTCGCATCGCACTCGTGCTGGCCTCGATCGTGCTGCCGGTGCTGATCCTCGTGTATCTCATCGCCTGGATCCTGTTGCCGGACTCCCGGGCCGAGGCACGACCGCTCGGCGACGTGCTCGGCGACCGCCGCCGCTTCCCGCTCTACGTCGCCCTCGGACTCGTGGTCGTGGCCGGCGGTGTCGGCTCGATCGGTTCGTGGTTCGTCTTCGGCGACTTCCCCTGGGGCATCGGTTTGATCGCACTCGGGGTGCTGCTGTGGATGACGCCCACCCTTCGGCCCAGCCGCCGCCGGGATGAAGCGCCGACGCCCGGCGAGGCGGGTTCGACCGGAGCCTCGGCCTTCCCGCTCCCGGCGAACGCGACGGTGACCGGTGCGAGCGACACCGTGATCGATCCCGCCACCGGCGAGGTCACCACAGTGCTGCCCAGCACCCCGATCCCAGCCGCGGGGTTCGACGGTTCAGGCGGTGCCGGTCAGTACGGTGATGGCCAATCGCTCCTGCCACCGCCGATGCCCGCGCAGCCACGCCGGCGACGCATCCCGGTCGGTTCGATCACCCTCCTCGCCGTGACCGTGTTCATCGCGATCGCCAGCGCAGGCGACGCCATGGACTGGTGGGACGTCCCCGTACTGGGCGTGGTGGTCACCTCGATCATCGCCCTTGCCACCGGGCTCGCGATCAGCGCCCTGGTGAACGGAGCGTGGTTCTTCGTGCCGATCGTGCTGGTCCTGGCCGGTGCTGCCGGGTTCCTCGTGGTCGCCGAACCGTCACTCGACGGTGGCGTCGGCGAGCGGACCAACCGCCCGTCCACGGTCGCCGACGCCGAGCGCCAGCACGACCTGGCGGTGGGCGAACTGACCCTCGATCTCGTCGACGTCCCCCTCGACGCCGACCAGCCGGTGCAGGTCAACGCCGAGGTTGGCGTCGGCCGGTTGCACGTGATCGTGCCCGCCGGTGCCACCCTCGTGCTCGTCAACGACGTCGGTGTCGGCCACCTGGTGATCGGTGATCGCGAGGCGGTCGCCGGCATTCGCCAGGACGACCGCCGCACGATCGCTGCGATCGGAGAGCCCATGGGCACCATCGAACTCGACCTGCGGGTCGGCATCGGCGAGATCGACATCGACCGAGACGTCTTCACGGTCGTGGTGCCCGACGATGCCGGCCTGCTCCCGCCGCTCGAGCCGCTGGCTCCGCTCGACGGCCGAGGGAGCTGACGTACAGTCACCTCATGACCGCCGAAGCCACATCCCGCAACGAACTCATCCGGATGGGACTCCAGATCCCGCTGTTCACCTACCCCGACGTCGAAGATCGCGACCTCTTCGAACGGGTGGCCGCCATCGCCACAACCGCCGAAGCCAGCGGCTTCGACAGCGTCTGGGTGATGGATCACTTCTACCAGCTGCCGGGCTTGGGTGCCCCGAGCGACAACATGTTCGAGGCCTACTCGCTGCTCACCGCGATCGCGGCCCGCACGGCCACGGTGCGCCTCGGCGCGATGGTCGGCGGCATGACCTACCGCAACCCGGCTTTCCTCGCGAAGGCCGTCACCGGGCTCGACGTGATCTCCGGCGGCCGGGCCATCTGGGGCATCGGTGCCGGGTGGTTCGAGCTCGAACACGACCAGTACGGCTACGAGTTCGGCACCTTCACCGATCGATTCGAGAAGCTCGAAGAGGGCCTCCAGATCGTGAAGAGCATGTTCACCGAGCACGCCACGACCTTCGACGGCAAGTGGTTCAAGGTCACCGAGGCGATGAACTACCCGAAGCCGATCCAGGCCGGCGGCCCGCCGGTGATGATCGGAGGCAGCGGCGAGCGAAAGACCTTGCGCATGGTGGCCCAGTACGGCGATGCCTGCAACGTGTTCGGTGAGCCCGGCCAGGTGCGCCACCTGATGGACGTGCTCGACGGCCACTGCGAGCGCCTCGGCCGCGACCCGAAGACGATCTGCCGCACCCGTCTCGGCACCCTCGTGATCGGCGCGACCATGGAAGCCGCGACGGCCAAGATCACCTCCCGTTTCGGTGTGTCGAGCCTCGACGACCTGCCCGCCGAGCTGCTGGCCCGCGTGAAGGGGATGTTCATCCTCGGCGACGCCGACGCAGTCGGCGAACAGGTGCAGGCGTTGCTCGACTCAGGCCTCGACGGGCTCGTCGTGAACATGCCCGACGCCCACGACCTCGAGGCGGTCGCGCTCGCCGGCGACACCCTTCGACCGTTGCTGCGCGGCTGAACGATCCGATCACGGCACTCACGCCGGACCTAGGCCCGACCGATCCAGGACTCAGCCGGACGAGGACGGACGAAGATGGCCGAAACCCGCCCGTGCCCGCTCGGCCACACGCCTAGCCTGGGTTGATGACCCGGACTGACGCTTCATCGGCGACCCACACGGTGCATGGCACCTGCCACCACGACTGTCCCGACAGTTGCGGGTGGCAGGTGACCGTGACCGACGGGGTGGCCGTGCAGCTGCGCGGCAACCCCGACCACCCGTACAGCGCGGGTGAGCTGTGCCCGAAGGTGAACCGGTACCTCGATCGCGTCTACAGCCCCGACCGGATCACCACCCCACTGCGCCGCATCGGCGCGAAGGGTGAGGGTCGCTTCGAGAGGATCAGCTGGGACGAGGCGCTCGAGGAGATCGGCACGCGCCTGCGCCAGATCGTCGACACCGACGGACCACGTGCGATCGTCCCGTTCATCAGCGCCGGAAACCAGAGCTCGCTCGCGATCTTGTTCGGTGAGCGGTTCTGGAACCACCTCGGCGCAGCGACGCTCACCGGTGCGCTCTGTGGTGCGGTCGCCGGCGCCGGCACAGCCAGCACCCTCGGCACCGGCAAGGCCCTCGACCCGACCGAACTTCGCCATTCGCAGCTCATCCTCCTGTGGGGGACCAACACCCGCCTCACCAACCGTCACCTCTGGCCGACCATCGAACGGGCCCGCGCCGACGGCGCGCAGGTGGTCGTGATCGACCCGATCCGGACCATCACCGCCGACAGCGCCGACTGGTTCGTGCAGCCGCTGCCCGGCACCGACGTCGCCTTGATGCTGGCGATGATGCACGTACTGATCCGCGATCATCTCGTCGATACCGAGTGGGTGGAAGCCCACACCGTCGGCTTCGACGAGTTGGCGGCACACGTGGTCGAGTGGACGCCCGAGCGCGCGGCCGACGTGTGCGGGGTACCCGCCGCTGACATCGAGCGCCTCGCCACCATGTACGGCACCATCCGGCCCGCAGCGATCCGCACGCTGATCGGCGCAGAACACCACGAGCACGGCGCGATGTTCTTCCGAACCGTCACCTGTCTTCCTGCGCTCGTCGGTGCGTGGCGTGACAAGGGTGGTGGCTATGCCCGCAGTGTCGGCACGTGGAGCAACGAGCTCATCGACGGCGTGGCGATGATGTGCCCATCGACGCCCACCGCATCGGCGACGCCTCGCCGTCAACTCCCGATGGTGCGCCTGGCCGAGATCCTCGACGTCGACGCAGCCGATCCGGTGCGCGCCCTGTTCGTCATCGGCGGCAACCCGCTTGTCGTGGTGCCCAACGCCGAAGGTGTGCGTCGCGGCCTCGCCAACGAAGCACTGTTCACCGTCGTCCACGAACAGTTCCTGACCGACACCGCGCGCTACGCGGATCTCGTGCTGCCCGCCACCACCCAGATCGAATCGGTCGATGCCGTCCCCGCCTGGGGTCACCTGTGGATGGGGTGGAACGAACCCGCCATCGCCCCGGTCGGCGAGAGCGTCTGCAACAGCGAGCTCCACCGCCGCCTCGCGACCGCGATGGGCTTCACGGCCGACGTCGCTCCGCACCTCCACGACGACGACATGACCGTGCTGCGCGACGCGATGCCGACGGTCGATGTCGAGGCGCTCCGTCGCGACGGATGGGTGAAAGCCGGCGCCTACCCCGCCGACGGCCGGCCGTTCGCCGACGGCGTGTTCCCGACCGCTTCCGGCAAGGTGGAGCTGATGAGCGAGCTGCTCGGCGCGCTCGGCCAACCAGCGCTGCCGACGTTCGCGCCCGCCCGCGAATCGCATGCCGGTGATCCCGAGCTCGCGGCGCGCTTGCCGTTCGCGCTCCTCACCCCCAAGCAGCACACCCGCTTCTTGAACTCCAGCTACTCACAGCTCCCCAAGCACGGCCCGCTCGAAGGCGCACCGTACGTGGAGATGGTCGCCGAGGACGCACAGCGACTGGGCGTCACAGAGGGGCAGTGCGTCGTGGTGCACAACGACCGAGCCGAGCTCGAGTTGCCGGTGAAGATCACCGGACGACTGCGTCCTGGCGTGGTGGCCGTGCCCTGGGGCTGGTGGGGCAGCCAGCACCCCGACGGCCGCACTGCGAACGCGCTCACCAACGACGCGCTCACCGACTGGGGTGGCGGGGTGGCGTACAGCTCAACCCTCGTCGGTGTTCGACCTCGTTGACGCTCGGCCCCGGTTGGGGTGTTCGAACGAACCCTGGCCACGCAGTTCCCCGTCCGAGGTGCAGGGGTAGCCTTGGCCCATGGCAGGCGACCTCATCTACGCGTTCCGGGTGATGCGCCTCCCCCTGCTCGACGCCGGTGGCAACGCGATCGGTCGTCTCGATGACATCGTGGTCATCCCGGCTCGCGCCGGCGTGCCACCTCGCGTGCTCGGCTTCGTCGCCACCAGCCAACGCCGTCGCATCTTCGTCAACTCAGGGCGCATCGGGAGCCTCGACGGCGACGGTGCCCGCCTCCGCAGCTGGGACGTCGACCTCAACCCGTTCAAGCCGCGACCCGGGGAGATCCTCATCGGCCGCGACGTGCTCGACAGCCGGGTCGGCGACGAGACGGTCAGCGATGTCGCCCTCCGACCCGCCGGTGACGGACGCCAGACCTGGTGGGAGATCTCCAAGGTGCGTCTCGCCCGGCGAAGCGCGTTGCGTCGCCGCCCCAGTTACCGCCTGCTCGACTACGACGAAATGCCTCAGTTGTTCACGTCCGGTGCCGGCCACGAGATGGCCGCCGAAGCCGCACGACTGCGCGACATGCACCCCAGTGACGTGGCCGGCGTCGTTCGCGCGCTTCCACTCAGCAGCCGCAAGCAGCTCGCAGCGGCGATGGACGACGAACGACTCGCCGACCTCCTCGAGGAGCTGCCCGAGGCCGAACAGCTCCGCATGATCGAAGGACTCGACCTCGAACGAATGATCAGCGTCCTCGAGGAGATGGAGTACGACGACCTCGCCGACCTCCTTGCCGAGATGCCCGGTGAGCAGCGCACGCGCATCCTTGACGCCATGGACGACGAGGACGCCGATGTCATGCGCCGCCTCCTCGCCTACGACGAGGGCACCGCCGGCGCCCTGATGACGCCCGACATCATCATCCTGGGACCGACCGCAACGGTCGCTGAGGCGCTGGCGCAGGTGCGCGACCCGGAGTGGCTCGTCAGCATCGCCGCCCAGGTGTTCGTGGTGCAGGCTCCGTACAAGCCCCCCACAGGCACCTACCTCGGCGTCGTCCACTTCCAGCGACTCCTGCGTGAGCCGCCGAGCATGGAGCTCGGTCGATGCCTCGAGCAGGAACCGACGATCACACCCGAGCTCAGCGAGCGCGAGGTGGCCGAGCGACTCGCCAGCTACAACATGCTCGCCGTTGGCGTGTGCGACGAGGCCAACCGGCTGCTCGGGGCGATCACCGTCGATGACGTGCTCGACCGCACCCTGCCCACCGGCTGGCGTCAGCGACGGCGGGTGACGACCAGCGTCAACTCCCCTGCGACACCTGAGGGCAGTGGATGACCCGGCGCGACGACCTCACCACGCCGCGCCAGCGGCGGCTGCTCAGCGTCCACTACGACCACGACGATTTCGGCCGGTTCAGCGAGAGCGTCGCCCGCTTCATCGGCACCGCCCGCTTCCTCGTGTACCAGAGCGTGTTCTGTGCCGCGTGGGTGGCGTGGAACGTGCTCGGACCCTCGTCGTTCCGATTCGACGAATGGCAGTTCATCGGCCTCACCCTGCTCCTCAGCCTGCAAGCCGCCTACGCCGCACCGCTGATCCTCCTCGCCCAGAACCGCCAGGAATCGCGCGACCGCACCCAGTCCGAGCTCGACCGCCGTGTGGCCGAACGCACCCAGGCGGACACCGAGTTCCTCGCCCGCGAGCTCGCAAGCATTCGCCTGTCGCTCGCCGACGTGGCAACCACGAGCGAGATGGGCGACCACCTCGACCGGCTGGCCGACGCGATCGAACGGATGACCCAGCGACTCGACGAGCTCGAGATCGGCGCGTCGAAGCGCTCGTCGCTCGACGACCCGCGCGACTGACAGCGGCTCGGTCTACTGCCTCGCGGCTGCAGCCGTTGTCGCGATTCGACCGGTGAGATGATCCACCAACGCGAGCGTGGCATCGCTGAACGCCTTCGGCGCCTCCCACGGCACGAGGTGATCGCCGGCGACTTCGACCACGTGTGCACGCAGTGCCGAGGCCAACTCGCGCTGCTTGCGCGGCAGCACCAACCGATCCCTGGTGGTGACCAGCGAGCTGGCCGGCTTGTCGAGCGTCGACGCCCAGGAACGCGCGTCGTAGCGACTGAGCGCCCGACCGGCCTGCACGATCGCGAGGGGATCGCCGCGACGCGTCTCGGCCTCGAGCCAGGGCACGAACACCTCGAGTTCGTGTCCGACTCCGAGCAGCTTCGTGATCCCGTACCGCAACCAGCGCGGGTACGCCCATGAGCGCATCAACGGTCCGACGAGTCGCACCGTCTTCCACCGGAAGCGCTCGAATCGGGTGGCGCGCCACTCCAACGCCGTGGCCTGCACCACCATCGCCCGCACCACCTCGGGGTGACGTCGTGCCAGGTGGAGGCTGATCGGCCCACCCATCGAGTAGCCGATGGTGATCACCGAACCGATGCCGAGCTGCGCCACGATCGCGGCTGCGTCGTCAGCAGCGTCTTCGAGGATGAACGGGCGCGCCGTGCGCATGCCCCGACCGTGACCGCGATGGTCGACGGCCACGAACGAATAGTGCTCGGCCAGCGCTTCGTAGGCGGTGAAGAACTGCAGATCAGCGCTGGCGGTCCAGCCGTGGAGGAGCAACAACCACGGTGCCGACGGGTCGGGATGTCGGTGGATGCGCACGAATGCCTCGCCGCGACCGGGCAGTGGAACGGTGCGGCCATCAGGCAACCAGGGCATGGTGAGAGTGGGGACGTTCATCTCGCCCATATGCCTATCTGGACCGTGACCGGGTCACACTGCAACGCGCGCCACACCGGTGAACTCGTGCAGTTGCACACCGCACGACACCACCGACGCCAGCAGCCGCCGACTGAGCTGCGGATCCTCACCTGCGACGGAGACGCCGACCGGCACGCTGCCCTCGATGCACGTCACCGCGAAGAGCGCCGCAACAGTGCCCGCGAGGTCTCCGGTGCGGCCAACGGCACCGACCACCAACGTCTCGCGCGATCCGTCGGCGAGCCCGCCACGCACTTCAACACGCACTGCGCCACGATCACCTTCGGCGTGCGGCGGAGCGAGCATCGGCAACCTCGCAGTCATCCGGTCGCGACGGGTGGCCGATACCCGCGCCGACACTCTCGAGGCCTGCGGGAACGCCCGGTGCAACAACACGGGGTCGGCCAGCGCTGCGCGGTAGCAGTCGGCCGAACCGATCGGTTCGGGGAACCAGCACAGCTCGCGTCCACTGCCGCCGAGTCGCTCCACCCACTCGCCGTCGTGCCAGGCCCACGCGCGGCCGCCGAGCGCGCCGTGGTGCTGGCGCGCACACGCCGGTCCGCCGGTTCCGTGCATCGACACGTGCACCTCGTCGGCCACGTGGAGTTGGATCACCAGGTGCCGAACGAGCAGACCGGTGAGCCCCGGCGAAAGGGCGGCGCCAACCACGAGCCGCGACCCAGCGGTTTCGGCGCGTCGCTGCAACCCCAACAGCTCCGACACGTCAGCGTGATCGTCGCTCAGCGACACGACGTGAAGGCCGTCGTCGATCAACGATGCCGCCGTCTCACAGTGCGGCCCCGGCGATGCGAGCACGACTGCATCCACCACTCGCAGCTCGTCGGGACTGTCGAGCACCACACCGCCGTAACGCTGGCTGGCGCGTCCCGCTGCGCCGGTGGCCGGGTCGTACCAAGCCACGCGCACCCCGAGCGTGCGCAGAACACGACCGATCGATTGACCGGTGACACCCGCCCCGCAGACACCGACGATCGGACTCGAGCCGGCACCCACGAGATCACTCACTGGAGCACTCACTGGGGCGGCAGCCGAAGCTCACGCCAGCCACCCTCCTGCGGAGGCACCCCACCCTTGCCGCGCAGCCGCAGCGAGCCCGCGATCAGGCTGGCGAGGGAGAGCGCGAGCAGCGCACGGCGGAGGAGCTTCACCCCGCGGAGGCTAGCAAGGCGATCCGGCGAGGGGTCCAGCGCCTCGAGTCATGCTCCGGTCACTCGCCATCGGCGGCCGCGCGCAGGATCGCGATCTCGAGCTTGGTCATCGACATCATCGCCGCCATCGCCCGCTGCACCCGGTCCGAGTCGGTGTCGGTCATGAGTTCCACCAGACCGTCGGGCACCACCTGCCAGGAGAACCCGTACTTGTCCTTCAACCAACCGCACCTGCCCGGCTGACCGCCACCGGCCGTGAGCAGCTCCCAGTAGCGGTCGACATCCGCCTGATCGGCACAGTCGATGAGCAGCGACACCGCTTCATCGAAGTGGAACTGGGGACCGCCGTTGATGTTGGTCATCCGCTGCCCATCGAGTTCGTACTCGACGGTGAGCACCATCCCTGCCTCACGCATCCCGCCCTCGCCGTAGTGGCTGACGTTGGTGATGCGCGAGTTCGGGAACACCGACACGTAGAACTCGGCGGCCTCGAGGGCCTCGGTGTCGAACCACAGGTTGGGCGTGAGCAGTGGCATGAGCAATCCTTTCGCTGTTCGTCGTCACGTTCGTCGTCCAGCTCGTCGTGCGACGTTGTCATGAGGACGACACGGGTGCCGAGAAGTCATCGGACCACCGCACGAGCAGAAGGGCCCTGGGCAATTGCCGCGCCGCCAGAGTGCCGCTTCGATGACATCCTTCGACAGGAGAGCCGCGTGAAACTCGCCCGCGAGGGCCGTCGCCAACGTGGACTTCCCAGTGCCGGGTACCCCGCTGGTCACGATCAGCGCGCGTCGCGACATGAGCAAATCGTGCCCGTTCAGGCGCCGGGGCGCCAGTCACGTGGAGCGGTGACCCATCGGCGTTGGACGAGCGCGCCACTGCCTTCCTCGCATCGCAGCCCGAACTCTCCCGCAGCGCTGGCGATCACCGGATCGACCACAGGTTGAGCAGAAAAGCAAGAATGCCCAGGTCATCGACCTGGGCACTTCGCCGCACAACGGCTCGTGGGGCTAACAAGAATCGAACTTGTGACCTCATCCTTATCAGGGATGCGCTCTAACCGACTGAGCTATAGCCCCGCTGTGGCGATTCGCCAGGCTATCGGGCGACGGGAGAAACCCTCAACCGAGAACGGCCACCTGACCGAGACCTGCGCTGCCGGGTCCAGGTCAGGGACGAGAAGCGCTGTCGGTCGCGTCGGCACTCATCGGGCTCGCTGAGGCCGGTGGACGAGGCTTGGCAACGACCTCTTCCTCCAAGACGCTCACCCGGATCCCACCCACGAGGTCGGTGATCAGGTTGAACAGCGTCGCGAGCAGCACCGCGAATCCGGTGAGCCCGACGGCGACGAACAGTCCCCCGATCCAGGCGTTGTGATAGATCTCGCCGCCCTTGAACTCGAAGCTCTCCCAGCCGAACTGCTCGAAGAACTTCTCGACGTTGTCGACCGTGCCGGTCGCGTGCGCCACGTTCCACAGGAGCACACCCGAGGTGAGACACACCAGGTAGAGAATCACGTTGAACACGAGCGCGACCTTGAACACGCTCCAGGTGTCCAGATGACGCACGACGCGCGTGACGCGTCGCACCCGGGGCTTGGCCCTGCGGAACACCATCGGTGCCCGCAGTGGTCGCTTCGGCAACACCACACCGGAGGTCTCGTCGACCCCGTCGCCGGGGCGCTCGGAGCGGGAACGAGGTCGAAGGGCATGGTGGGCACCACGGGCACGACCTCGGTGTGCTCCGGCGCCGGAGCCAGGCTCTCGATCGTCGGCAGCGACGGACTCTCAGGTATCGGCGCGATCGGCACTGAGGCCGGTGCCGGGGCGGCGACCAATGCCGTCGGCAGATCGGCCGACACGGACGTCTCACGCACGGCCGCGGTCGTCACCGAAGCAGTCCCGGCAGGCTCGAGCACCGGTGCAGGGCTCTCACTCCTCGCCTGCGGCACACGGAGGCCACCGCTCCGGTCGACGTCAGCCGTGACATCGGCATCGTCGATGCTGGTGCCACCCGTGGCATCGGTATCGCTGACCGTGTCGGTAGCCGTGTCGGTAGCCGTGGCCGTGTCGGTGTCGGTGTCGGTATCAGGGGTCGTGCCGCTGGCACGGGCCGCAGCAGGCACCGACAGCGGCGGATAGGTGGGGTCAGCCTCGACGATCGTGGGCAACGGGATCGAATCCGTCGGCGCCTCGGGAGGTGCGGGCGCCTCACCGAGCCTGGCCAGGCGATCGAGGATGTCATCGCCAGCGGATGCCGCTGACGAGCCGTTGCGCTTGGCGGCGACACCGGCCTTGGAGACCGATACTCGCGGCTCTCGCGCTCCGGTGGCGGTTGATTTGGTGGACTTCAATGCCTTCTTGGGTGTGGTCCGGCTCGCTGTGCGCGCTACCGCAGAGGGCTTCGGAGCGCTGGGATCGCCGGGGGTCACGATCCGAGCTTAGAGAACCGGACCGCACAGACAGGCGCGCCTCGCGATCGGTGGATGCTCGCGTTCCACCACTTGGACCGGGTCCGCGACACTTGTGGCTGGTCAGCGGGATGATCACGGCCCGTCGGACGCACTCGCACGGGCGGTCGCGTCACCCAGACGGACCGTGACGGTGACGGTCCAGTCGTCGCGGTCGAACTCGGCGAGCTGTCCACCGTTGGCTCTGGCGAGGCGGTCGGCCCCCGTGCGGCCTCCCTCCAATCCGGCCAACGCGGCCGCGTCAGCTGCGATCTGCGCACGCTGTCGCTGCACCATCGCCACCCCGAGCTCGGCCGTGGCCACCGCCACGAGCCCAGCCATCACCACCGCCACCGTCACCATCAACACCGCGCTGCCGTGATCGTCGGACCGGCAGCCGACGTCCGGCATCTGATTCGATGCTCGTCGCATCCCACACCTCCACTGGTCACACATGCACACCTGCGCATGTGTCCGTGGCGTCGGTCGGGAGACGACGCGAGTCGGGGGAAGCCGGAATTGAGGAACGAGGGCCGTTCCTCGGGATCACCGACACCGTGCCGGTTGGCGAGTCACTCCTCGTCGGTGCTGTCGTCGCCGTCGCCGTCGCCGTCGTGCCGTCGCCGTTGTTGCTGTCGTCGCCGTCGTTGTCGTCGCCGTCGTCGCTCGAGAGGATCGGTGCGACCGACGCGACCGTCTGGCCGTCATCGAGGCTCATCAACCGCACGCCCGTGGCATCGCGACCCTGCGAGCTGATCGCGCCCACGCCCATCCGGATCATCACGCCGCCACTCGACACGGCGACGATCTCGTCATCAGGGCCGACCATGAAGGCCGCCACGACCTTGCCCTTCTTGCCAGTGAGCTTGATGCCGATGACACCGATGCCGCCGCGGCCCTGGGCGTTGAACTTGTCGAGTTGGGTGCGCTTGCCGTACCCCGACTCGGTGATCAACAGGATCTCGGTGTCGTCGCGGGCGACGTCGACACTGACCACCTCGTCTCCGGTGCGCAGCTTCATGCCTCGCACACCGCCGGCGTTGCGGCCCATCGCCCGCACCTCGTTCTCGTTGAACCGGATGGTCATCCCACTGCGAGCCACCATGAAGATGTCGTCGGTCCCGCTGGTCTCGATCACCTTCACCAGCTCGTCGTTGTCGCGGAGATTGATCGCGATCAAGCCGTCACGGCGCGACGAGTCGTACTCGTTGAACGCGGTCTTCTTGACGGTGCCGTTCCTCGTGGCGAAGAACAGATTGCGTTCGCCGGCGAAGTCACGCGTGTCGATGATCGCCTCGATCGTCTCGTTCGCCTGAAGCGGCAGAAGGTTCACGATCGGCATGCCCTTGGCCGCGCGCTCGCGCTCAGGGATGTCCATCGCGCGCAGGCGATAGACCTTGCCGCGGTTGCTGAAGAACAGCAAGAACGCATGCGACGTGGTGAAGATCACGTTGCGCACGATGTCGTCGGTCTTCAACTTGGCGCCGCTGACCCCGCGACCGCCACGACCCTGCGTCTTGAAGTTGGCTGCCGGCACGGCCTTGACGTACTGGGCCTGGGTCATCACGATGACGAGCTCCTTGTCATCGACCAGGTCCTCGATGCTCATCTCGCCCGTGTCGAATGCGACGGCACACTTGCGCGGCGTTGCGAACTCCTCCCTGATCGCGAGCATCTCGCTCTTGATCACGCCGCGCAGCTTCTCGGGTGAGTCGAGGATGCTCCGGAGCTCGGCGATTCGCTCGGCCACCTCTTCCATCTCGCGCTCGAGATCGATCCGGCTGAGGCGGGTGAGTTGGCGCAGCTGCATGTCGAGGATGTCGACGGCCTGGATCTCGGAGAACTCGTACGGCTCGGCCATCAGTGCGGCCCTGGCCGACGCGGCATCATCACTCGCCCGGATGAGGGCGATGATCGCGTCGATCACGTTGAGCGCCTTGAGGCGACCCTCCAACAGGTGGGCGCGCTTGTTCGCCTTGTCGAGGCGGAACTCGGTGCGGCGGGTGACGACTTCCACTTGGTGGCGGATGTAGCCCTGCAGCGCGGTGACCAGATTGAGCGTGCGCGGCACGCCGTCGACGAGGGCGACCATGTTGACGCCGAAACTCGTCTGCAACGAGGTGAGCTTGAACAGGTTGTTCAGCACCACGTTGGCGTTGGCGTCGCGCTTGAGCGTGATCACGAGTTCGGTCTTTCCGCCGGCCGAACCGTCGTTGACATCACTGATGCCATCGAGCTCGCCGGAGTCGACCAGCTCTTGGATGCGGCCGGCGATCGATGAACAGCTCGTCTGATACGGCAGCTCGGTGACGACGATCTGGTAGCCGCCACGGCGAGTCTCTTCGATGCTTGCGGTCGCGCGCATCTTCACGCTGCCGCGACCGGTGCGATAGGCGTCGATGATCCCGGCGCGACCCAGGATCGAGCCGCCGGTCGGGAAGTCGGGGCCTTTCACGAACACCATGAGATCGTCGACCGTCGCGTCGGGATGGTCGATCAAGTGGACGGTCGCGTCGATCACCTCACCCAGGTTGTGCGGCGGGATGTTCGTGGCCATGCCGACGGCGATGCCCTGACTGCCGTTGACCAGCAGGTTGGGAAACCGCGCCGGCAAGACGGTGGGCTCGACGCGGCTCGCGTCGTACGTGTCGACCATGTCGACCGTGTCCTCGTCGATGTCGGCGAGCAACTGCATGGCCAGCGGGTGGAGGCGACATTCGGTGTATCGCGAGGCAGCGGGTCCGAAGTCGGGCGAGCCGTAGTTGCCGTGGAAGTCGATCAGTGGGTGACGCAGCGAGAACGGCTGGGCCATGCGCACGAGCGCGTCGTAGATCGCGCTGTCGCCGTGCGGGTGGTACTTCGCCATGGTGTCGCCGCTGACGCGGGCCGACTTCACGAACGGGCGGTCAGGGCGGAAACCCTGCTCGTCCATGTCCCAGATGATGCGCCGGTGCACCGGCTTGAGGCCGTCGCGCACGTCGGGGAGAGCACGCGACATGATGACCGACATCGCGTAGTCGAGGAAGCTGCGTTCCATCTCGTCCTGGAGCGCAACCGGCTGCACCGACAGCGACGGATCGCGTTCGAGTGCGCCCTCCGCATCGCTGGAATCGCTGGAATCGCTGGAATCGCTGGGTCCGTCAGACCCTTGCGGCTCGCCGGTGGGCTCGTCCGCGTCGTCTGGAGAGTTGTCGGGGGGGTTCGGGGTATCACTCATCAGAAGTCGAGGTTCCTCACGTCACGGGCATTGGTCACGATGAAGTTCTTGCGGAGGTCGACGTTCTCGCCCATCAGCACGCTCATCATCTCGTCGGCGATCGCGGCCTGTTCGACCTCGACCTGCAACAGGGTGCGCGTGGACGCATCCATGGTGGTGGGCTTGAGCTCTTGCCAGTCCATTTCGCCCAGACCCTTCAGACGCTGGAACTCCTTCTTGTGGTTGGGGTGCGCTTCCAACCACAGGGCCTTCGCATGCTCGTCTTTGAGGTAGATCTTCTCCTTGCCGACCACCGTGGAAAACAGTGGCGGCTGGGCGATGTAGACGAATCCGGCCTCGACCAGCGGGCGCATCTGGCGGTAGAAGAACGTGAGCAGCAGCGTGCGGATGTGGCTGCCGTCGACATCGGCGTCGGCCAGCAGGATGATCTTGTGATAGCGGGCCTTGGCGGCGTCGAACTCATCGCCGACGCCACCGCCGATCGCGGTGATCAGGCTCTGCACTTCGTTGTTCTTCAGCATCTTGTCGAGGCGGGCGCGCTCGACGTTGAGGATCTTGCCGCGGATCGGCAGCAGCGCCTGGGTGCGCGGGTCGCGCGCGTTCAACGCAGAGCCGCCAGCCGAGTCGCCCTCGACGATGAACAGCTCACTCTCGTCGGGGTTGCCGCTCGAGCAGTCCTTCAGCTTGTCGGGCATACCCGCTCCGGCGAGCGCGGTCTTCCGGCGAATCGCGTTGCGGGCGTTCTTCGCGGCAAGGCGAGCCTGCGACGCGGCCTGGGCCTTCTTCACGACGCGGTTGGCCTCGGTGGGGTTCTCCTCGAGCCACTCGGCCAGGCGCTCGTTCGTGGCCTTCTGCACGAACGAGCGCATCGGCACGTTGCCGAGCTTGGCCTTGGTCTGACCCTCGAACTGCGGTTCACGCAACTTCACCGCGACGATCGCAGTGATTCCTTCGCGGATGTCCTCGCCGAGGAAGAGATCATCCTTTTCCTTCAGCAGGTTCTTCGCCTTGGCGTACTTGTTGACCGTCGCCGTGAGGGCCGTCTTGAAGCCCTCGACGTGCATGCCTCCCTCGATGGTGGAGATGCCGTTTGCGTAGCCATGGATGCCCTCGTGGTAGCCGGTGTTCCACTGGATCGCGATGTCGAGGGTCTGGCCGCCCTCGGTGTCGTCGTCCTCGTAGTGGGCGACCTTGCTGAACAGCGCCTCTTTCGACATGTTCAGGTGCTTCACGAAGTCGACGATGCCGCCCTTGTACTGGTACGTCACCTGCTGGGTCTGGCCTTCGCGCTGGTCCTCGAAGACGATCTCGAGGCCCTTGTTGAGGAACGCCATCGTCTGCAGGCGCTCGAGCACCGTCCGGGCCACGAAATCGGTGCCCTCGGCCAGGAAGATCGTGGGGTCGGGCCAGAACGTCACGGTGGTGCCGTTGACCCTGGTGTCGGCCGGTGTGGGGCCGACGTCGGCGAGTGCGCCTTGCGGCTTGCCACCCTTCGCATACTCCTGCTGGTAACGGCGACCGCCACGATCGACCTCGATCAGCAGGCGCTCGCTCAGCGCGTTGACGACGCTGACACCCACACCGTGCAGGCCACCGGAGACCTTGTACCCTTCGCCGCCGAACTTGCCACCGGCGTGCAGCACGGTGAGCACGACCTCGGCCGCGCTCTTGCCCTTGTGCGGGCCGGAGGGGTACGGGTCGACCGGAACGCCTCGACCGTTGTCGTCGACGCGACAGCCACCGTCGGCCAGGATCGTGACACCGATCCGGCTGCAGTAGCCCGCCATCGCCTCGTCGACCGAGTTGTCGACGACCTCCCAGATCAGGTGGTGGAGCCCCTGGAGACCGGTGGAACCGATGTACATGCCGGGCCGCTTGCGGACCGGGTCGAGGCCCTCCAGGACCTGGATGTCCTTGGCCCCGTAGTCGGCCGCTGCCTTGTTGGTGTCGCTGGACACTCACACCTCGAGTCATCACGTTGATACGAAGACGAACACAGGCCGAAAAGATGGGTTGACCTGCGGCGTCATGGTTGGCGGCGAGCTGCTCGCGAAGGCACGGACGGTGCCGCGAGCAGGGGCCGCGATATGGGCACCAGTCTACCGTGGGGGTGCCACGTCGAGGTGGAGCCTCGGCCCTCGAGCCGACCCTGTCACGTCCAGGTCACGCCCAGGTCACGCCAGGTCACGCAGCGTGTTCGCGTGCGTTTCGATCCGGCGTTCGCGACGAGCTCACGAGCGCTTGACCCGGATCTCGAAATGGCGGATCGCCGCGCCCGCCACCTCGAGCAGCCGCTCGCGTAGATCGGCCTCGAGGAACTTGAGTTGCGTCGCCCACGCCGGGTCGTCAACCTCGACGACGAGCCGGTCGCCATCGAGTTTCACCGGCTGGACATGGGCCGCGACGGCTGGTCCGACCATCTCGTCCCATCGTCCGAACACCCCGCCGATCGCATGCGACGGCACGGCGCCGACCCTGGTCGATTCGGGTCCGCGCAGCGACCGCACCACGCCGGTGAGCGAATCACGGATCGGTACCGGCTCGGTTGCCATCGACATCCACCGTACCGGCCGTCTCCGCAACAGAGCCGTCGGCGGGACCGGACCGACCAGCGGGAGCGGGTGACTCGGGACCTCGACCCTCGACCGTGCCGGCGACGATTCGCACGGTCGCATCGGGATGCGCAGCCTCGGGGAGCTGCGACGCCGTGGTGAGCACCACCTGACCGGCCGGAAGATGCCTGAGCAGGGCTGTCGCCCGTTGGGCATCGAGCTCGCTCAGCACATCGTCGAGGATCAGCACGGGTGCGCTGCCCGTGCGGTCGGTGATCAGTCGATGTGCAGCGAGGCGGAGGGCGAGCGCGAGGGTGCGCTGCTCGCCCTGGGAGGCGTGCGTGCGTGCCGGCATGCCGTTCACGACCAGGTCGACATCGTCACGGTGCGGGCCCACGGTCGACACACCACGCCTCACGTCGTCGTCGCGCGACTCGGCGAGTGCGCTGGCCAAGCCGCGCCGGCGCCAGACCGGCTCGTAGCGCAGCTCGATCGGGGTGGCGGCGCCCGCCAGGTGCTCGTACGCCTCATGCACCATCGGGTCGAGTCGCGCGACCAGGACCGATCTGGCGTGACCGAACTGGTCACCGAGCTGGGCGAGCTTCGCATCCCACACGTCGAGCGTGACCCGTGCGGCGTCGTCCAGACGGCCATGTGCCTGCTTGAGCAGGGTGTTGCGCTGCTTCACCACCCGGTCGAGCTCGAGTCTCATCGCGTCGTGCTTCAACGCGAGGGCGACGAGGGTGTCGTCGAGGAACCGGCGCCGCTCACCTGGACCTTCTTTCACCAGCGCCAGGTCGTCAGGGGAGAACACGCTGACCCGCACGACGCCCAGCAGATCGCGTGTGCGTGGCAGCTTCTGTCGGTTCACCAGCACCCTGTTGCGTCCCGACCGGTTGAGTTCGGCCTCGACGAGCACCTCACGGCCGTCTTCCTGCAGCACCGAGGCGCGGATCACAGCGGCGTCGGTGCCCAGTCGGATGAGGGCCTCTGCTGGGGCGCCGCGGAAGCTGTCGAGCGTGGACAGGTAGCCCAAGGCCTCGGCAAAGTTGGTCTTGCCCTGGCCATTGAGTCCCACCACTGCCGTGGTGCCCGACCCGAGCACGAACGTGGCCGAGACGTAGTTGCGATAGTCCACCAGTTCGAGCCGGGTGACGATCATCGTGCACCTCTCGCGCGGGTGGAACCGGCCGGGCTCCCGACGAGCCGGCGCCAGCCCACGCTGCAGCAGCTCGCGCCGCCGCGCATGATCACGGCACGCGAACGGGCATCAACAGATACAGGTAATCATCGGAGCCGACGCCGCGAACGACGGCCGGCTTCAGTGCATCGATCGTGGACAACGTGATCTGATCCGACGACACGGCTTCGACACCCGCTGCCAGGTAGTCGGGGTTGAATGCGACGACGAGGTCGGACCCTTCCGCGCTGGCATCGAGCTCTTCGGTCGCGTTGCCGACGTCCTGGGTGATCGCGGTGAGCTTGAGCCCGTCGGATGCGATCGACAGCCGCACCGGCGTGGCATCGCGAGCCAGGATCTTGACGCGGCGGATGGCCTCGAGCAGCGGCTCGCGGTCGACGGTGAGCACGTTGGGGTGACTTGCCGGGATGAGCTGGCGATAGTTCGGGAACTCACCCTCGATGAGGCGTGTCGTGAGCCGGGTCGTGCCGATCTCGAACGTGGCATCGCGTTCGCCGAGACGCAACACGAGCTCTTCGCCGAGGCCGAGCACGCGCTGGAGCTCGTTGAGCGCACGACCGGGAACCAGCACCTTCTGGTCGGCGCCGAGGACACTGACGCCGGGGAGATCTCGGACCGCGAGTCGATACGAATCCGTGGCCACGAGGCGCAGTCCGTCGTTCTCGGCGGTGAGGAGCACACCGGTGAGGATCGGCCGGGCCTCGTCGGTGCTGGCCGCCCGGACCACCTGGCGCAGCGCCTCGCCGAACGCTGCAGCATTGATCGTGACCGCACTCGACGCCGGTGCCGACAGGCGTGGATAGTCATCGAGCGACAGGGGCCGAACGCTGAACTGCGAGCGTCCACCGCTGATCTTCACGTCGTCGTCGGTGACATCGAGCTCGACCTTGCCGGCCGGAAGGGAGCGGACGATGTCACTCGACAGGCGTGCCGGCAGCACGACACCTCCGTCGGTCTCACCACCAACAGCGATCTCGAGCTGAATCGTGAGGTCGAGATCGGTGCCCGTGACGGTGAGCAGATCTCCTGTCAGCTCGAGGCGAAGGCCCGACAGCACCGGCAAGGTGCCCGTACGACCGGTGGCGGCACGCCCTGCAGTGGCCAACGCTTCGGCCAGGGTCTCACGCTCGCAACGGAACTTCACAGGTCAACCTTTCTCACCACGGATGTGTTCTAAAAGACAATAAAGGTAATAAGGGCTGTGGATTGTGCACAACCACGCATCGGTGCAGCGTAGAGGCGATTCCTGTGTACACACCGATGTCCACCTCCGTCCCCAGGCAGCAAACCACACGGGTGTGCTTCGGTGGACAGCGCGCATGTCATCCCCCGCGGACGGGCGTTCGTCCCCAGGTTCCCCCCAGCGCCACAGCGTCCGATTCGCGCGAACCGCGCGTGGGTGCCCACGGAGATCAGCTGGTCTTCAGCCGCTGGACGAGGTCGGTCACCTGGTCGTAGATCTGCTTGCGTTCCTTCATCAGCCGCTGGATCTTGTCGACGGCGTGGATGACGGTGGTGTGATCGCGCCCCCGAAGAGCCGGGCGATGCTCGGGTACGACAGATCGGTGAGTTCGCGGAACACGTACATCGCGGTCTGGCGGGCAGTGACCAGTGGTCGTTGCCGGCTCTTGCTCCGCAGGGCTTCGACGCTGAATCCGAGGATGACGGCGATCTCGGCGAGCAACTCCTCGTCGGTTCGTGTCTTCACCTGCGAGCCGGTCATCAGATCGCCGAGCAACTGCTCGGCGAGGTGGATGCTGATCGGCACATGGTTGAGGCTGGCGTAGGCGGTCACCCGGATGAGCGCACCTTCGAGCTCACGGATGTTGCTCGTGATCCGCGAGGCGATGAGCTCGAGCGTGTCGGCGGGCACCGGGCTGCGATCACGCTCTGCCTTGTTGCGGAGGATCGCGAGCCGGGTCTCGAGATCGGGTGGCTGGATGTCGGTGATCAGACCCCACTTGAATCGACCGCGCAGGCGCTCTTCCAAGGTGGGGATCGCATCCGGCATCCGGTCACTCGACATCACGATCTGCTTGTTGGCACCATGCAGCGAGTTGAACGTGTGGAAGAACTCCTCCTGGAGACCTTCCTTGCCCTCCATGAACTGGATGTCGTCGATCAGCAGCACGTCGATGTCGCGGTAGCGACGCTTGAAGTTGGCGATCGTGTTGGTGCGGATGCCGTCGACGTACTCGTTGAGGAACGTCTCCGTGCTCACGTACCGGACGATGTCGTGCTGGTAGTGGTGGTGCACGTAGTGGCCGATCGCGTGCAACAGGTGCGTCTTGCCGAGGCCCGCCGAGCCGTAGATGAACAGCGGGTTGTAGCTGCGACCAGGTGTTTCCGCCACGCGGAGGGCTGCAGCGAGGGCGAACTGGTTGGACGCGCCCTTCACGAACGTCTCGAACGTGTATCTCGGGTTCAAGCCGGCGAGGTCGAGCGATTGGCTCGAGCCGGACGACATGCCACTGCTACGACGGTCCTCGCGTTCGGCTCGCTCCTCGCGATCACGACGATCGAGACGGTCCTCGCGATCGCGGTCGGCTCGCTCGATGCGATCGCCGTAGTCCGTTCGTTCGCTGCGTTCTCCCCGTTCTCCCCGCTCTGATCGATCGCCACGGTCCTGCTGGCCGACGCGGCCCGAATCGCCGTCGAGGTCGAACGGCTCGACGAGCTCGACCTCCACCACCAACTGGCGCCCCGCGATGCCGATCTCCTCCATCGCGTCGCGCACGAGCGGGAGGTACCTGGAGAGGATGCGATCGCGGGTGTGTCCGTTCGGGGCACTGAGCCGCAACAGGCTCGGATCACTGTCGAGGGCGACCACGTCTTGAAAGGTGGAGAACCACACGGCTTCTGACACCTGGGCACGCAGGAGTTGCGCAACGGCTGTCCACACCTGTTCCGTGTCGTTCACCTGCACCTCCTCCCTCGTCGTCGGACCGCTATCCACATCGTTGTCCACAACTGTGGACGACCGCCAGTGCTCTCGCCATGAGGCTGTGTGCAGTGCGCCCCGCCCCGTCGCCGGTGCAGACCGCCGACCCCCCGCTCTCGAGCTCCTTCGGGCTGCTCACGCTCCGTCGTGGAGGTGTGCAACCTAGCAGCCGCACGGTCGATCGGGGAACGGGCGGAGATCGGGAGGTGCCCATCTCGCCTGGTACATCGCGCGGCCGAACCTGTCGGTGTTGCCGGAAGGGGGGCCTGCCCCTAACCTGTGCAAGTTCTCATCTCTCGTGGTGGGCGCGCGCACACGTGTGCGATCGCCCGCGAGGCCGCCCTCGTGGCGTCAGCCGCGGCGAGCGCTGGGTCATGATGTCCCCCCGCAGCGGGAGCTGCGGCCGTCTCAGGAGGGTCCGCGTTGAAGCGCACCTACCAACCGAATAACCGTCGCCGGGCTCGCAAGCACGGCTTCCGCAACCGCATGAGCACCCGTGCTGGCCGGGCCGTGCTGAAGGCACGCCGAGCCAAGGGCCGCCACAAGCTGTCGGCTTGATCTGGCGCATCCGGGAGCGGAGCGTCTTTGCGCGTCTGTCGCAGGACGGCGTCCGGGCCCGGGCCGGAGTGTTGTGGTGCACCTACCTTCTCGATCCGTCAGCGTCGCCGCCTCGCGTGGCGTTTGCGATCGGCCGCGCCGTGGGGCCGGCCGTCGTCCGCAACCAGGTACGACGTCGGCTGCGCGCGCTGTTGTCGGCCGCACCGGAGCCGACCGGTTCGCCGGGATCATCCGGGTCGGCGCTGCCGCCGGGGTGGTACCTCGTGGGCGGTCGTCCGGCGGTCGCCGCACGATCGTTTCCGCAACTGAGTTCCGACGTAGAGGCGCTGATCGCTTCCGTCCGGTCACAGAGCCAGCTCCCCATCACACCGTCCGGCCAACCGTCTTGATCCGCGCGGTGCTCTGGTATCAACGAGCAGTCGATGGGCGGCCCTCGCCGTGTCGATTCACCCCGACGTGTTCGTCCTACGCCCTCGAGGCGCTCCACGTCCACGGCAACGGTCGAGGGCTGTGGCTCACCATCCGCCGCCTGGTGCGTTGCCGTCCGTTCGGTCCGTCAGGCTGGGATCCCGTGCCTGCACCGGCCGAGGCCACCTCCTCACACGTCCTCACACGTCCTCACACGTCCTCACACGTCCACCCGATCGGATGACTCCCGCTCCATGAGAAAGCGACGCCGCGCATGATCGCACTCGGCCTGTTCGAAGGCCCCGCCTGGTTGCTGGCGAAGTTCTACGACTTCACCCACAACTACATCTTGGCCATCTCCCTCATCGCCCTGGTGGTGATGTTGATCACCGCTCCCCTGCAGCTCAAGGCGACCAAAGGCATGCTGGAGATGCAGCGGCTTCAGCCGGAGTTGCGCAAGCTGCAGCAAGAGCACCGAGGCGATCGCCAGAAGCTCAACGAAGAGATGATGAAGCTCTACCAGGAGCACAAGGTCAACCCGTTGGCCTCGTGCTTCCCGTTGCTGCTGCAGTTCCCGGTGTTCATCATCATGTTCCAGGTGCTCCACGGCCTCACCCGTGAGGTCACGTGCGGTACCGCGGACTTGTCCCCCGATGCACTTCGTCTCTGCACCGACGCTGGTGCGCCAGCACTCTCGAAGGTCTTCTACCCCGACTTCATCTCATCGAGCAGTCAGCTCTTCAGGGATCTCGCCGGAGAAACGGAGATGCTCTCGTGGGGTCTCGACCTGGCCAGGCGGCCGTTCGAGGTCATCGGCGAGTCGGTCGGCAAGGGCATGGTCTACGCCTTGCTCGTCATCGCGCTGGGCGCGCTGTACTTCGTCCAACAGCGGATGGTGGCTGCACGGGCAAGCGTGAGCCCGACGATGTCGGAGATGCAGGCCAAGATCATGCAGTACCTGCCGGTGGTCTTCGCCGTGTTCCTGGTCTTCTACCTCACGGGTCTCGTCATCTACTACATGGCCCAGGCGGTCTTTCGCATCGGCTTGCAGTACTACATCACCAAGCGCTTCTACGCCGGTGAGCACTCCCTCGGTCGTCAGGCCCAAGCTGCAGGTGAACGTGCTCGTGAGATGAACAAGGCAGACGGCGGCGGATCTGGTCTGTTCGCCCAGGCCAAGCGAGACATGGCCCTCGCCAAGGATGGCAAGGATCCCAAGGCGAAGCCTGCCGGGAAGGGTGCGGCTCCCGCGCCCACGACGTCGAAGCGGGTGACGCCACCGAAGAACAAGCCGACCTCCTCGGGGCGAGTCACCCGACCGCCGTCGATCGGCAAGGCCACGAAGCCCACCCCCCCGGCGCGCCCCGCGCCCAAGAAGAAGTCGTAGGTCAACAGATGGAATGGGTGGAAACCACCGGGAAATCAGTGGACGAGGCCAAGAACAGGGCACTCGACCAACTTGGCGTCGCCGAGGACGATGCCGAGATCGTCGTGCTCGACGAGCCCCGCGCCGGCCTGTTCGGCCGAGTGCGAGGTGAAGCGCGTGTGCGTGCGCGAGTGCGGCCGACCACACCTCGGCCCAAGCTCGACCGGCGCGATCGCAAGAAGGGCGCCAAGGGTGACAAGCCGGACGCGTCCGATACCGCCGACACCACCGATACCGCCAATACCGGCAATACCGCCGATACCGCTGATGCACCGTCCAAGCCGGCGCGGGCTCGTGGCGAACAGTCTGCCCGGGTCAAGGCCGACAAGGCCGACAAGGCAGACAAGACCGGTAAGGCAGACAAGGCCGGCAAGGCCGACACGACTGGCGTTGCTGAGTCGGGCGACGACGCTCCAGCAGCGAAGCCTCGTCGCAGCCGAGCTGCCGCGACGGTCACCAGTGACGGTCGTGATCGTGACCCCTTCGACGTGTTCGAGGGTGGCGACGGCGCGGCTGCAGGAGCCGGTGGCTCGGCAGGCGATGATGTCGTCGAACGTCCGGCACGCAGTGGTTCATCGCGCGGCGGGCGCCAACGCAAGGACGGAGCGCGCGCAACGAACGCTGTCAGCGCGAACAATGATCAGCCGAAGGAGACCAACGTGGATGCAGAGCAGGTAGGCGAAGAGGCACGGGTGTTCGTCCAGGGCGTCGTCGATGCGTTCGGGCTGATCGGCACCGCAGCGGTGCGTCGTGACGAAGACGACCTCGAGGTGACCGTCGACGGCAGCGATCTGGGTCTGCTCGTCGGTCCCCGTGGCTCCACCCTCCAGGCGCTGCAGGAGCTGACTCGGGTCGCAGCACAGCGTCGACTCGGCGATCACGACACTCGCCTTCGGGTCGATGTCGGTGGGTATCGCGAGCGGCGCCGAGAAGCCCTCACCCGCTTCGCTCACCAGGTGGCCGAGCAGGTGGTGGCCGACGGTACGGCCAAGCGTCTCGAGCCGATGTCGTCGTCGGACCGCAAGGTCATCCACGACGTGTTGTCGGAGTTCGACGGCGTCGTCACCCGCTCCGAGGGTGATGACCCACGCCGGTGCGTGGTCATCGCTCCGGCGAATGACTGACTCCTCATCTCCGCAGTCACCACAGTCGCCGCTTGACGGCGATCCTCTGAGGCGTTCAGAGGCATCATCCCGCGCACCGGGTGGAGGCGATCACTCCGCTGACCCGGCCCTCGCCGAACTTCCTGATCAGCTTCGACGTGTCCTGTCGGAGATCCAACGGCGTGGCGGTATCGGTCGGACGACGATCGAGGATGCCGTGGCGCACGCCGACCAGTACGTGCTTGCCCTCCCGGACGACCTTCGCGGCGGGCGTCTGGTCGACCTCGGCTCTGGTGGCGGACTGCCGGGTTTGGTGATCGTGGCACGCCGCCCAGACCTCACCGTCACGCTGGTGGAGCGTCGGGACAAACGTGCAGACCTTCTGCGTTTCGGCGTGCGCGGCCTGGGTGCCGGAGATCGGGTGCAGGTCGTGGCGGCTGACATCGACACCGTGATCCGGCGCGAGCCTGGGGCGTTCGACATCGTCACGTCGCGCTCGTTCGGGCCGTTGTCCGACGTGGTGCGTGTCGCTGCCGCGTTGTTGCGGATCGGAGGATGTCTCATCGTGAGCGAGCCGCCGGAGGGCGAGGTGCGCATCACCTCGGAGGCGTTGGCTGAGGCCGGAATGATCGATGACGGCCGTGTGGTCGGAGCCGGTGGTGCGGTCCATCGGTGGCGCCACGCCCCCTCGACCGCCTGACTCAACCTGACTCGCCCTCACTCGCCCGCGAGTTGTGGCGAGTTGTGGCGAGTTGTGGCGAACGACGTCTCGTCGGCAGTCCGTCCGACATGACCGCCAGGATCCGAGGCGTGCCCATCGCGCCGGTCCTGGTGCGAGATGACGAACGCCAAGCCGTCATCGTTGAGCGCAGGACATCACCACTGGCGTCTACTCGACGAGGTGGGCTGTCGACGCTGGAGTTGCAACGGAGACGATGGGCCGCGTCCCAGAAGTGGTCCGGAGTCGTCGTGTGGTTCCACGTGAAACAACGCCGCGACCTCGCCGTGCATGTGGAATGTGGAAGGCGCTGGAACGGGCGAGAAACGGAATCGGAGAAACGTGTCCGCGACCCCGTTCGCTGTGAGTGCAGATCCCCGTTGGCGAGTCGCAGGATCTCGCGCTGCCAAGTGTCCGGCTCCCTTCACGTTCCACGTTGCCCAGCGGATCAGCTCGGTCGTGCGTCAGCGAGACCATCTGGACGAACACCCCCGATTCGGAGGTACGGGTTCTGGAGTGCGGCTGCCGTATGCCGGAGGAGTCGTGTCGAACATCGTGTCGAGTGGCGCCGAAGGAGTCGTTGGAGTCGTTGGAGCGGGGCGGGCTCGGTGTCGATCTCGACCGGCGGTCGCGGCGGTCGCTGGAGACGACCGGTGTGCGCAGCGAGCAAGTTGGCGGAGATGGTCGAGTCGGACCCGGCGGCTGGATCCGGAGCGAGTGCGGGTCAGGAACCCCGATCGAGCAATCGACTGGTGACACCAAGGCGCTGATCGCGATGAGCTCGGATCATCAGGGACCGGAGCGCAGCGGCCCCGAGTTGCCCGGACGTCACGCATCGACACTTCCCGTCGCATGTCGATGTTCGGTTCACCAGGTGTCGTGGCTTCACGTGGTCGGACGCTGAAGCTGAGGCCCCATCCGAACGAGGCGAGGCTGCACTGGTGTCTCCGGCCCTCGTCGAGCTCACAACGGATGTGAGTCGAGCTGCCACAAGCGTCTCGCGGTCCTCACCGTTCCACGTGGAACACACTTGGGTCGCCGGGGGGACTGGAACAACCAGCCGGACGCCGTCCGCTGGCCGAACCGGTGTCATGATCGTCAGGCAACGGCCGACGTGACGATCCCGACTGACCCAGCCCGAGTCACCGAACCCGTGTCACCGAACCCGAGTCATACATTCGGTTCCGGGTCCCGGTGGTTCAGGGTGTTCAGGAAGCGTGGACATCCTGCTGCCGTCACGTCGAACCCCATGCCAGACCTGATTCGTTGGTTCCACGTGGAACTCGATTGCGGGACGCGTGTCGTCTCGGACATTCACAGCGTCGGATCCAAGATATGCAGGAGGCCAGCAGCGAGGCCGTGAAGGGTGTTGGACAGGTCGATGACCCCTCACACCTTCATGACAGTCCCCTGACCAGGTGTGATGTCGTCGGGGAACAGCCTGCTCGCTCTGTTCCACGTGGAACCACCGGTGATGAACGGACGCTGATGGCGGACCCGCACGAGAGAACGCACGGCCAGGTACCACCACGCGTGCGGCGAATGTTGCTAACCTGCTGTCGCAGCACCGGCACGTTGCCGGGGACCAGGTCGCCTCGATCGCCGTCCCGGAGCATCGTTCGTGCTGACGTCTGCCGACACAGGAGCTGAGGTCTTCATGTCACTGAGCGCGTCGAGTGATGGCGTCTCCCCGGACAACCCGGGTACCCCGACCGGTCGCCCGTTGCCACGGGTGATCGCGATTGCCAACCAGAAAGGCGGCGTGGGCAAGACCACGACCACGGTCAACCTCGGCGCGTGTCTCGCCGAACTGGGCCACCGAACCCTCGTGATCGATCTCGATCCCCAAGGCAACGCGTCGACCGGTCTCGGCATCGAGAACCGCGGGCTCGAGACGTCGATGTACCACGTGATCATGCACGAGGTGCCGCTGGAAGATTGTGTCGAGCCGTCATCGGTGAAGAACCTCTTCGTCGCGCCGGCGAGTCTCGATCTCGCAGGTGCCGAAATCGAGTTGGTGCCGGCGTTCAGTCGTGAGAACCGGCTCCGTCGGGCGATCGAAGCCGTGCTCGACGACTACGACTACGTGCTGATCGACTGTCCGCCGTCGCTCGGCTTGCTCACGGTGAACGGGCTGAACGCTGCCAGCGAAGTGCTGGTGCCGATCCAGTGCGAGTACTACGCACTCGAGGGCCTCGGCCAACTGCTCCGCAACGTCGATCTCGTGAAGCGCAACCTCAATCCCAAGCTCGAGGTCAGCACGATCGTGTGCGTCATGTACGACGCTCGCACGAAGCTGGCCGATCAGGTCGTGCGCGAGGTGCGTGAGCACTTCGGCGACAAGGTGTGCCGCACGGTGGTCCCCCGCACCGTGCGCTTGTCGGAGGCGCCCTCGTTCGGGCAGCCGATCATCACCTTCGATCCCACATCTCGAGGCGCGGTTGCATACCGCGAAGTCGCCAAGGAGGTCGCCCGTGGCTCGTCCCAGCGGATTGGGTAAAGGACTCAGTGCTCTCATCCCGACCATCCCGACCGTCCAGGGCGGATCGACGGGGGAGGGCACCAGCGACGGGGGCCCCGACGGCGCCAGGCTCGAGGACGTCCCGATCGACACGATCGTCCCCAACCCCAACCAACCGCGAGTGCACTTCGACGAGGAGTCACTGAGCGAACTGGCCTCGTCGATCCGCGAGATCGGCGTGCTCCAACCGATCCTGGTACGTCCGGCCACCGATGGGGCCGGCTACGAGTTGCTCGCCGGCGAGCGCCGATGGCGTGCAGCCCGTCGGGCGGGCCTTGCGGTGATCCCGGCCGTCATTCGCACGACCGACGATCTCGGATCCGTCGAGCGCGCCCTGGTGGAGAACCTGCATCGCCAGGACCTCACGCCATTGGAGGAGGCGGCTGCGTATCAACAGCTCATCGAGGACTTCCACTTCACCCACGAACAAGTGGCCACCCGCGTCGGCAAGAGCCGATCGGCGGTCACGAACATCTTGCGCCTGATGTCGTTGCCGGCATCGATCCAACACCTGCTCGGCGACGGGCGGTTGTCGGCCGGTCATGCGAAAGCGTTGCTCGGCACTCCCGATCGGGCCTTCCAGGAGCAGCTCGCCCGTCGAGCCGCGGCAGAGGGGTGGCCGGTCCGGGCAGTGGAAGAGGCCGTTCGCGATCGAAGCAGTGGCCTCGGCGGCGGGCTGATCGATGCTGATGCCGATGCCGGGACGTCCGAGGGTGCCCCGACATCCACAGCCTTGCGGGGTGCGAAGACAGGCAGCCGACTGCGCCCACCAGGGCTGTTGGAGCTCGAAGAGCTCCTGGCTGAGTGTTTGTCCACCAGTGTTGCGGTCAGCATGGGGACAAAGCGCGGCAAGCTCGTGATCGAGTTCGCGGATCTTGAAGATCTCGAGCGGCTATATCACCTGATGAGCGGCGGTGCAGCGTCAACCTTGGACACGTAGCGTGGTCTTTCACCACTCCAGGTGATGTCTCACGCGCGAGTTCGACGTGAGCGTTACGCACAACTAGTGGAAAACCCTGTGGATAAACTCTCTATCGAGGTTCGAAGATCTGTACCTCAGGTAGAGCGTGTACACAGTTTCATCCACTGTCGGACGGATTCCACCACTCTCGCGCTCACGTCGGGGGCAGCATCGACGGCCACGCGTACGGGCGCAAGGGTGACGAGCACCGCCGGCATCCGCGTTTCGCGCAACACCGGCAAGCGCATCCCACAGGGTGGGGCGACGGTGAGCCCGCACCCCCGGAGCTCGTCGGACAAGCAGCCTGCGAGACCCTTGCCACCGATGGACTCGAACGTCGGGACCTTGTAGAAGTGAACGACGGTCTCGTCGGCTCGGCTCGCCTCGAACCCGAGGTACAGGTGTGCGTTGAACTGATTCGCTGTTCGGGCTTGGACGACGGCATCGGGTTCGTCGAGGGGCATGACGTGCGCTCCCGCCAGGCGCAGCTCCCGACTGACAGCCCGAGTGATGCTGCTGAGGCCGCCGAACTGGCCGACCACCACCCTCAGCGAGCCGAGGGAGGACGGTGCCTGGCGCAATCGCTCGCGCTCGCGCACCGCAGAGATGCCCGGACCCTGACCCGTCTGTCCGATGACCCGACCAAGGGCTCTGACCGTCTCGGTGCCGCACACCCCGTCGCCGGGGAGACCGCAGTTCGACTGGAAGTCGTCGAGGGCTTTGGCGGTCAAGGGACCGAAGATGCCGTCGACCCGACCACAGTCGAAGCCCAGACGCGCCAATGACGCCTGGAGCTCAGCGACGTCGTCACCGCGCAGGTTGGGAGCGGTGAGGAGGAGCAGGCGATCGCCGAGCGTCCAGTTCGCCTCCACGAGAGCTTTCCAGGAGTCCTCGTCGCAGACACCGGTTGCCCTGAGACCGCGTTGGCCCTGGAAGGCGCGCAGCGCTGCCTCGGTGGCCACGCAGAAGGTGCCCAACTGTGCCGAGGCACCGACAGGGAACCCTGCGGCCACCAGCCGGCGCTGCAGATCGCGGACGGGTTCGCCGCGCTGGCCCGACGTCAGTGGGAAGGAGGCAGAAATTCCTGGAGCTCCTGGAGCAGGGCACCTTTGCCCTTGGCCCCCACGAGACGCTTGGCCACCTGGCCCTTGTCGAACACGAGCAGGGTCGGGATGCTCATCACGTTGAAGCGCATCGCGAGATCAGGATTTTCGTCCACGTTCAGCTTTGCGATCGTGATGCTGCCGGCATGCTCGGCGGCGATCTCACCGAGGAGCGGGGCGATCATCTTGCACGGACCGCACCATTCGGCCCAGAAGTCCACGACCACGGGTGTCTCGCTGGCGGCGACGGTCTCGTCGAAGGTGGAAGTGGTGAGGGTGACGATGCCATCGGCCATCGCGGATCCTTTCGAAGGTCCTGGTACCTGGCGGGTGTCCGAGAAACGACACCCGACGGGACACAGAATTGTAACAAGTCACAACCGACGACAGTCGTTCAGCATTCCGACGTCATTCCAAACGTCATTCCGACATCACTCCGACATCATTTCGACATCGGGGCAGGGCTCAGCCGTGGTGTGCCTCGAGCCAGCGTTCGGCGTCGATCGCGGCCATGCACCCAGAGCCCGCGGCGGTGATCGCCTGGCGGTAGGTGTGGTCCTGCACATCACCGCAGGCGAAGACGCCGTCGATGTTGGTGTAGGACGACCCAGGCTTGGTGATCAGGTAGCCGCTGTCTTCCATGTCGAGCACGCCCTTGAACAGATCGGTGTTCGGCCGGTGGCCAATGGCGACGAACAGGCCCGTGACCGCCAGGGTGGAGGTCTCCCCGGTGACGGTGTTGCGCAGCACGGCGCCTTCGAGCTTCTGCTCACCGATCAGGTCGGCGACGGTGGTGTTCCACACCATCTCGATCTTCGGGTGGTTCAACGCTCGATCTTGCATGATCTTCGAGGCCCGGAGGGAGTCGCGACGGTGGATGAGGTACACCTTCGACGCGAACTTGGTGAGGAACGTGGCCTCTTCGACGGCGGAATCACCACCACCGACCACTGCGATCTCCTGACCGCGGAAGAAGAAGCCGTCGCAGGTGGCGCAGGTGGACAGACCGTGACCGAGCAGCGCGGGCTCCTTGTCGAGGCCGAGCATGAGGCTCTGTGCACCGGTGGAGACGATGATCGAGTCCGCCAGGTACAGGTCGTTGCGAACCCAGACCTTGAACGGGCGTTGGGTGAAGTCGATCGCGGTGGCCTTCTCCGTGAGGAACTCGGCTCCGAATCGGCCGGCCTGTTCACGGAACTTCATCATCAGTTCGGGGCCCATGATGCCCTCCGGGAAGCCCGGGAAGTTCTCGACCTCGGTGGTGAGCATGAGCTGGCCACCGGGCTGGTCGCTGGTGCTGGACGGTTCGCCCTCGATCACCAGCGGTGCGAGGTTGGCGCGTGCCGTGTAGATCGCAGCCGTGAGCCCGGCAGGGCCGGATCCGACGACGATGACGTTGCGGACGGTCTGGTTCGTGGAGACGGTGGTCACTTGGCTGCCTCTGGCTGGGGTGTGTGGCGCTTGCGCATGCACAACAGCCCCGCCAGGAACAGGATTCCACCGACCACCATGTACGAGACCCACACGCTCGAGTCGCGATCGACGGCACCACCGATGTTGACGACGCGCTGCAGGACCTTGGTGCCGAGGATCACCGACAGGATCAATGCGGCGATCGCGGTGAAGACGACGATGACGCCGAAGACGATGCCGCGCACGGCCACGACAGCTTTGCCGGTCACCTTGTCGCGCACCATGCCGACGTAGCGATCGACGGTGTTCGCGAGCTCGGGAGCCCAATTGGGGTTGTTCAGCGGGTTACCGGCCATGGGAGCGCAGCCTAACCGGGCGGGGGTGATGTGCGATGACGTGCGATGACGTGCGATGACGTGCGACAGGTGGTTCGAGCGAGGGGGGTTGGACTGACCTGGCCGGT
This sequence comes from uncultured Acidimicrobiaceae bacterium, assembly GCA_963791635.1. Lineage (GTDB taxonomy): Bacteria > Actinomycetota > Acidimicrobiia > Acidimicrobiales > Ilumatobacteraceae > VFMC01. Next base: position 50,777 of record CAWBTC010000004.1, on the reverse strand, counting down.
CCTGGCGAGTCCTGGCGAGTCCTGGCGAGTCGGCCACGCTCATGGCTGCGTCAGGGGGCGACGGTCGCGATCAGTGCGCACTCGTCTTGGATGTCGAACGCATTCACCTCACCGGTGGCGGGGTTGCGGACGACGATCACTTGCACGCCTCGGTACCTCACCTCACCGACGGCCTCGAGGCCGTCGGCGACGCACGGGAACGGGAGACCGGGCAGGGCGAGGATCGGCTGCTTGGTGTTCGCGTAGTCGAGCAGCTGCTGTGGCGTTGCGATCGTCACCTCGAGCTCGGCCGCCTGGTCGATCGAGTCGATCCCGTCCTGCGATGCAGGTGCCTCGGTGGCCTCCGGTGCCTCGGTCGGGGCGGCTGCCGACTCGGTTGCCGCCGGCAGTTGCGTGTCGAACGCACCGGCGCTCGCACCGGCACTCGTCGAGTCGGCCGCCGCGGACTCCATCATCGGGGTCGCGGGGTCGTCGACGGCATTGACGCCAGCGGGTGCGGGGGACGCGGCCTTCGCCGACGGATCACTCGCGACCGAGGCGCTCTCTTCGTCGTCGCCGCCCATCGAACCGAGCGCTCCGATCGCGAGGGCACCGACGAAGAGCACGCCAACGGCAGCAGCGGCACCGGTGAGCAGTCGATAGGAACGACGACGACGCTCGAAGCGGATCACATTGGTCGGGAGGTGGGAGGGAGTCGGGGCCTGCAGACCGTCGAACACGGCCATCGCCGCGCCGAGCGCGCGTTCGCGGGCCCTGTCGGGCACCTGGACGTCGGCCAGATCGGTGCGTTGCACGCGGAGGGTGTCCACGAGTTGCTGCAATGCGGGGTCGGCGTCCACCCGCGCTCGGTCGTCGGCGGTCGCAGTGCCGTCGAGGAGCGCGCTCACGGCGAGGAGGTCCTCGTCGGGCGTCAGGGGGTCGTGTGCGTCGTCGTTCATAGGAGGTGGGGGGTCAATGAGGAGTTGGACGTTCGTCGGGGTCGGTGTGGTTCCCGGCTCGTACGATCTGAGCCAGAGCTGCCCGACCACGGGCGATCCGACTCTTCACCGTCCCAATGGGGACGTCGAGGGTCTCGGCGATCTCGGCGTAGTCGAGATCACCCACATCACGCAGGACGAGCGGCACCCGGAACTCCTCCGGCACCTGGCGCAGGGCTTGGTCCAACTGCTCGCGGTCGGCTACCAGATCGAACCCTCGCTCGCCGTCGGGGTCGGCGAGATGAGGGTCGCGGTCGATGGGGATGTCGGAGGTGTCGGCGACCACTGGACGGCGACGCCGACGCCGAAGCTCGTCGAGGCTCGCGTTGGTGGCGATGCGATACACCCAGGTGCTGAACGACGAACGTCCATCGAACTTCGACAGACCTCGCACCACCGCCATCAGCGCCTCCTGGGCAGCATCGGCGGCGTCGGACTCGCTGCCGGTGATCCGCCGACACACGGCGAAGATGCGGTCGTAGTGCGCTCGCAGCAACGCGTCCATGGCAGCGCGGTCACCGGCGGTTGCGGCATCGATCAGCCGGCGCTCGGCGTCGAGTGCCACTGCCCGGTCGTCAGGACCGCCTGGACCGCCTGGATCGCCTGGAGCGTCGGATGTCGTCACGATTCCCGCTTCGCCTCCGTCAGGCCAACGGTGCGAACTGGACCTCGGCGATGGCGCCGCTGTACGGGAAGTCGGCGGTGCACGAGCGACTCGGACCGACCTCGGTGAACACGACAGCGATGTGGGTGGCCTGGCCGGTGAGCGGCACCTCGAAGCGATCCGGCGCATCGCCGGCCTGCGTCCCGATCGGCTCACCCCATGCGGCGAAGGTCGAGGGCATGTCGGCGGCGAGGCTCGCGTACACCCGGATCGCCCACGACTCCGAGGCGATCTCCACCGTGAGGACGCCGGACGCCGGCGTCTGGAGTGTGATCCCGATGCCGACCGGGTCGCCGCCGAGCTCGCTGCTGTCGTAGCACTTCGTGCTCCACGACGTGGCCGAGTCGCTGTCGACGACGAGGCTGACCAGGTCGTCGTTCTCCGTGGGATCGCCGGGGTCGAGGTCGTAGGAGCGCACGCCGAGGAACATCGCGGTCGATGCCGGCACGGCTTGATCGGGCGACGACGCGGGGCCGGCCGCGTCGGCCCCTCCGGCCACGCCGGTCACACCGGCCGACGTCGCGGTTGCACCATCGGGCGCGACCGCGCCCGCTGACGCAGGGTCGATCGAGGCAGGGGTGGGGAAGTCGCCACCGTCGCTGTCGGCGCCGATGGTGTTCCACAGGATCGCACTGACGATGGTCGCGATGAGCAGCAGCCCGCCGACCACGATCAACGACGGTCCCCTGCGGTGCTCGAACCTGCGGTTCGGCCGCCGTGAGATCGGAGCCGAGCCGGTGGGGGTGCGGTCGCGGTCGGCGCGCACCGGCGGACCTGCCGGTCGACCACCGGTGGTGCGGGTTGACGTGACGGGCACCGGGCCGGAAGGCCGACGCTCCTCGCGCATCGTCGCGGTGGCGGCACCCGCTGCCATGGCTTCGGTGATCGGTGACGCCAGCGGGTCGCGGGCGGGCATCGGATGGGTGACGGCCTGGTCGTAGGGCTTGCGCAACGTCGGGTCGATCGGCAACGGTCGTGGCGCGCTGGCCGATGCCGTCACGTCTCGCACGTCGCGCGACGTCTGGCAGCGTGGGATCGTTGGGACGCGACGACACCTCGGTCAGCGCGGCGCGCAGCGCGGCGCCTGAGGGGTAGCGCTGATCCGGCCGGCGGGCGAGCAAGCGGTGGATCAGCTCGGGGAGGCCGGTCGGCAGTGTGGGTCGCAGTCGGGTGATGTCGGTGGGATCGCGTTGCAGGCGCGCGAGCGCGGTGTCGGCGTCGTTCTGGCCGAGGAACGGGACGCGGCCGGCAAGGCACTCGTAGAGGACCAGGCCCAGGGAGTAGAGATCAGCCCGTCCGTCGAGGCGCTTGCCGCGCACCTGCTCGGGCGAGAGGTACTTCGCCGTGCCCATCATGATGTTGTCGTTGGTGAGGTCGTCGTTGCTCGGCTCGAGGCCCTTGGCGATCCCGAAGTCGGTGAGCAGCACTCGGCCGTCGGGGGTGATGAGGATGTTGCCCGGCTTCACGTCGCGGTGCACCATTCCTGCCTGGTGGGCCGCATCGAGCGCACCGGCAACGCACGAGCCGATGTGGATCGTGAGCTCGGGGCTGAGCTTCTTCTGCTCGTCGAGCAGTTGACGCAGGCTCTTGCCGTTGACGAGCTGCATCACGACGGCTTGACGGCCGTTGTCCTCGATCGCGTCGTACACCGCCACGATGTTCGGATGGTTCAACTGGGCGACGGCGATCGCCTCACGACGGAATCGTTCGGCCACGACGGGATCGGTCGCGAGATTGGATTTCAACAGCTTGATCGCCACCTGGCGCGAGAGCGACAGGTCGGTGCCGAGCCACACCTCGGCCATGCCTCCTTGCGCGAGCCGACGCTCCAGGCGATATCGCTGGGCAAGGACTGCCGGAGGCAGCGGTGGGGGGCTGGTGGTCGTGGACATGTCCGCTCGTGAACGCTAGTGGCGGGCACCGCTCAGGTCCCGGCAATCAACTCACCGACCACACCGAGCGCTCGAACGGGACGTGAGCGCCACCCGGTCGTCACCGGGTCCGGGGGCTGGTGGACGGGCGGTCGGGTCAGCCCTCGTGGAAGGCGATGCCGATCGTGCCGCGGCCGGCGTGGGTGCCGACGACAGGCCCGATGTCACCGATCACGATCTCTGCGGAGTAGTGCGGCCGGAGCATCTCGACGAACTGATCGACGTCGCTGCAGTCTGCGTGGAGCACCGCAAGGTTCTCGATCCTGCCACCGGCCGCGGTGATGCTCTTGACCTTGTCGACGAGGAACGAGAGAGCCTTCGCGCGGGTGCGTTGCTTGCCTCCCTGCTCCACCTTGCCGTCGCGCACCTCGATGATCGGCTTGATCGCCAGAGCCGAGGCGAGCAGCGCTCGAGCGCCACCGATACGGCCGCCCTTCTTCAGGTTGTCGAGGGTGTCGAGTGCGCCCCACACCCTGGTTCGGTGAGCGAGGTCGCGAGCGCGGGCAGCGACGGTGGCGGCATCGGCGCCGTCGCGGGCGAGGCGGGCGCAGTCGGCGACGATCATGCCGAGGCCGAGCGTGCAGTTCCGGCTGTCGACGACGGTGACCGGGATCTCGCCGGTGACCGAACGAGCGGCGAGCTCTGCGCTCTGCATGGTTGCCGACAACGCAGCGCTCAACGACACGACCACGATCGCGGTGGCGCCCTCAGCGGCGAGCTTGCGGTACGCGGCCTCGAACTGACCGGGGGCCGGTGCAGCGGTCTCGGGCAACTGCGCCAGCGTGGCGCAGCGTGCCCAGAACTCCGCCGGCGTGAGATCGCGCCGATCGACGAACTCTTCGTCGCCCATCCGGATGGTGAGCGGGACGATCTCGATCCCGAGCTCGTCGGCGACCGACTGGGGGAGGTCGCAGGCGGAATCGGTGACGAGACGGACGGCAGGCATGCTCACGAAGGCGGAAGGCTACTGGCAGCGGCGTCGGGCGAGACCTCGCCTCCGGGTGTCACCGCCTGCGGCTCGCGGCGGCCGGATGGATGCCGTGACTGGTACCTGGTGGCGAAGGCCTTGCGGCGGTTCGAGCGGGCGTGATGTGCCCACCAGGTCACGACGAGGAGGAGGCCGGCGCCCGTGATCAGCTGGCCGAGACCGGCCAGGGAGTTGACTCGGGCGGTGAGCACCACCTCGGGGACGAGTTCGACGTCTCGGTTCTCGGCCGGCGCATAGATACGCAAGAAGACGCTCGACTTGCCGTTGCTGAGCGCCTCGACGTCGACGTCGACATCCTTCTCACTCCGTGCAGCGATCTCCACGATCTTGTCGCCGTCGGGGAAGCGGATCTTCGGTGAACTGAGGTTCACGCGTACCCGAATCGTCTGGTCGGAGCTGTTCGCGAGCGAGAACCGCAGCTTGCTCTCGCGGCCGGTCAGGGTGAACGCGAACGGCTCTGGGGCGATCACGGCCGCTCGGTACGCAGTGAAGTCGTCGGCGAGTCGGCCGACGGCGGCATCGGCCTGTTCGTCGCTGAGCGCGGTGGAGGGGAAGGCGTCGAGCGTCGCAGACCACCGGGCGATGTCGGGCGCGCCGTCGGGCAGCATGCTGGCGTAGGCGAGCACGTCGGCAGTGACGTCATCGAGGCGCTCGAGGCGCTCGAGGCGCGAGGTGATGTCGGGTCCCGCCGAGTCGGGCAGCGTGAGGGTGACGAGACGGCCGTCGTCGAGGAGCGTGGTGGTGTTGGTCCCGAGCTCGCGTGGCGACACGAGCTGCAATGCGGGCGTGTCGGCCAGCAGTGGCGCCAGCTCGGCGATGAAGGTTGCGTCCGGCACACCCATGTCGGGCAGCGCGAGGACCACGCCGTGTCGTCCGACGGCGCCACCATCGATGTCGATGTCGCGTGCGAGCACCACGAGCTCGGCCGCGATCTCGATCGCGGTGAGCACCGGTTCATCGGCGCCGCGCACCATCTGGGAACCGAGGAAGTCGTCGACGATCGCCGCCGGCACCGTCTGGCCATTGGCGAGCTCGACGGTGACGAGCTGGCTGATGTCGGTGAAGTCGAGGAGGCTGCCCTCGAGATCGGTGTAGAAGTCGTACGAGAGCACGAGCAGTCGTGCGCCGAGGTTGCGCTGCATTGCGGCTGCGCTGCTGCTGAGCCGGTCGTCGACGAGCACCACCGAACGGTCGATCTCGGTGCTCGGCAGGATGCCACGGACGATGTCCTCACCCTGAAGCAGCCAGTCGCCGTACCGCGCCTCCTCGGCGGCCGCCGCCGCGGCCGACGGATCGAGCGGGAGTCGGGGTGCGGCGATGACGTCGCCGGCAGCGAGACCGGGGAGGAGGGTGCTCGCCAGCTCGGGATCGGTGTCGACGACGACCTGCAGCAGCGACGGCTCGACCTGCACGCCACGGGGCAGTTCGGCGCCGGTTGCCGCTGTGGTCGCCTCGAGCGCGGCGAGCGTGGCCGACAACTGCACCAGCTCGTCGCGGGCGGAGTCGCTGAGCGTCACCGAGCCATCGTCACCGATCACCGGCAAGGACAACTGGCGGGTGACGAGCGAGACGGCGAGCGGGCCGGCAGTGGAGGGCACCGAGGGCAGACGGTTGATGTAGGTGGTGACCTCGCCGGACGGGCGGTTGTCGATCCGGAGCTCGAGCACGACAGCGTGGACGCCCGATTGCGCCATCTGCAGTGCTTCGGGCGTACGGGTGAGCGACTCGGTGGGCACCCGGACGGTGATCGTGCCGTCGGCGACAGCGAGTCGGTTGGGGTCGGCGACCACTGGATCGAGCGACACGTCGAAGGAATCCTCGGTGCCTTTCAGCTCACCCTCGGTGGAGCGTTGGAACTCGAATCGGTCGGCGATGGCACGATGGCTGGTGATCACGAGCACGGAGCGTTCGTCGAAGTCGGCGACGTCCACGTCGGCCGGCAAGGTGAGGGTGACATCGAACGATCCGTCGATCGCGACGGAGAACGTCTGATCGGCGACGGCCAGTTCGTCGCCTGCGCGCATGTTCAGGCCTGCGGTGGTTCCAGCCCCGGCAGGAGCAGCGCGCGCGAGGGTGGGGGTGGTGCCGACGAGCAGCGAGAACACCGCCGCGGCCACCACTGCTCCGACGAACCAAGGCCACGTGCGCATCGCCCGGACGAGACCTGCCCGGACGAGACCTGCCCGGACGAGACCTGCCCGGCGAGGCGATGCCACGGTACGAGCTGGGCGAACGCCGAGGAGTGGTGTCGGGCGGTGGGGTGTCATCGCGACAGGGGGCCCTCGAACACCCGGAGCCGCTCGGACATCTCCACGAACCCGTGGCGTCGGTAGAGCTCGAGTGCGGCCTCGTTGTCGACGTGGGTGTTCACGAACGCCCGGTTGACCCGGCTGCGTCGCATCCAGCGCAAGGAGTCGATCAACAACGAGGTGGCGATGCCTTGGCGGTGAGCGCTGGGCGAAACCGCAAGTCGTTGCACGTAGCCGGTGCGCACCGCACGTCCTGACACGAGGAACGCGACGAGCGTGCCGTCGAGACTCACCGTGCGGGCTCGGTGTGAGGGGGTGGCCTGGCGGATGTCGGCGAGCATCTCGGCGTCGAGGGCCCAGTTGCTGCCGAATGCGGCGTGGTCGATCGTGGCGATCGTGGCCAGCTCCGCGGTGCGCAGCCGTCGGGTTCGGTGCGACGTGGAGCCGAGTGCGAACGGCGCGTTGATGTCGAGCAGCGCCAACTCCTGCACGCACATCAGACCCGCGCGCTCGGCCTGGCCGGCTTGACGGGGTGAGAGCGCTCCGGTGCGGACGCGGGTGAACCCTCGGTCGGCGAGGGTGGCGCTCCAGGTGCTGAAGTGCTCGGGTGTGGGCACGGCAGTGCCATCGAGCACCACGATCTGGGCCATCGCAGCGTTGCCCGCGCACGGGTGAGCCCGGGCCGGCACGGAGGTGCCGCGCAGGACGATGTTGCCCGTCCGGCCCGAAGTCGACCGAGAGGTCGGAGCGGTCGCCGGCGAGCGCGAGGTTCGGAGCACTCGGCTCATTCCCCCAGGACGGTAGCGTCGAAGACGTGTCCGTGCTGTTCAGTACCCACGCCGCGTACCTCGAACATCTGGCCGGCCCGCGCCACCCCGAACGCCCCGAGCGGCTCCAGGCCGTTCTGTCCGGCATCCGTCGCTATGCCTCAGCTGATTCGCTGATCCCGCTCGAGCCGATCGCAGCGTCGCGGGAGGACCTCGAACGGGTGCATCCACAGGCCTACCTCGACCGGATCGAGCAGATCTCCAGCTCGGGTGGCGGCCGTCTCGACCCCGACACCTACGCCTCGCTCGGCACGTGGCGTGCCGCGACGTTGGCGGCCGGGGCGGGTTTGACCGCTGCCGAGGCGTTGCGGCGCGGCGAGGGCGATGCTGCGTTCTGCGCCGTTCGACCGCCTGGTCACCATGCAAACCAGACGGAGTCGATGGGGTTCTGTCTCATCTCGAACGTCGCCGTGCTCGCGGCGTCGCTCGCCGACCAGGGTGAGCGGGTGCTGATCCTCGACTACGACGCGGATCACGGCAACGGCACGCAGGATGTCTTCTACCACGACCCCCGTGTGCTCTTCGTGAGCCTGCACCAGTGGCCCCTCTACCCCGGGACCGGGCGCCACACCGAGGTCGGGGCGGGCATCGGCGAGGGCTTCACGATGAACGTGCCGTTGCCACCGGGAACGACCGGGGACGTGTATCTGCGGGCGTTCGACGAAGTGATCGCGCCGCGGGTGGAGGCGTTCGCGCCGACGTGGCTGGTCATCTCCGCCGGCTTCGACGGGCACCGCTTCGACCCGATCACCGAGCTCGGGCTCACGTCGGGCGACTACATCGCACTGACGCGACGGGCGATGGAGTGGGCACCTCCAGGCCGTCGAATCGTGATGCTCGAGGGCGGCTACGACCTCGATGCCCTCGCGTGGTGTTCTGCCGGTGTCGTGAGCGTGCTCGCCGGTGAGGATCCCGAACCGGTCGATCTCAGCGAGTCCGAGACCTCGGGTGGACCGGGCGGTCGCCAGTTGGATGCGATCACCTCGTTCTGGCACCAGCGTCAGACGTACCAGTGAGCCCGCGGCACCTCCTGCGACCGCCGACGATCACCGAACGATGAACCCTCCGGAGCCGTCCGTCGAAGGCCTGTTCGCTTCCGCACGATTCGCAGCGGTGATGCGCGAGGTCGAGCCGTTGGCCGAGCGCTTCCAGGCGGCCGGCCACCGACTGTTCCTCGTCGGGGGCATGGTGCGCGACCTCGTGGCGGCAGCGGAACGCCTCGACAGCACCGACGGCACCGACGGCACCGGCAGCCTGGACGGCACCGACGACTTCGATCTCGACGCGACCACGACGGCGCGTCCGGCGGAGATCAAACAGTTGCTGCACGGTTGGGCTGATGCGATCTGGACGCAGGGCGAGCGCTTCGGCACGATCGGGGCGATGAAGCGGGTGACCAGGTCGGGCCGCGCTGCGGGGACCGAGCAGGCCGACGTCATCGAGCGGGTCTTCGAGATCACCACCCATCGCGCCGAGGCCTACCAGGGCGACTCGCGCAAGCCCGCCGTGGCGTTCTCCGACGACATCGAGGCCGACCTGTCTCGACGTGACTTCACGGTGAACGCAATGGCGATCGATGTGACCGCACCGGTGCCCGTGCTGGTCGACCCCTTCGACGGGGCAGTGGATCTCGCAGCCCGGGTGCTGCGCACCCCGCTCACGCCGGCCGAGAGCTTCAGCGACGATCCGCTGCGGATGCTTCGCGCGGCGCGCTTCATCACCCGCTACGACCTGGTGCCGGTGCCCGACCTGGGCGATGCCGTGCGGGCGATGGCCGAACGGTTGTCGATCGTGTCCGCCGAGCGGATCCGCGACGAGCTCGACAAACTGCTCGCAGCGCCAGCGCCAGCGGCCGGTCTGCAGTTCGTGGCCGAGTCTGGCCTTGCCCGGCACGCTCTGCCCGACGTGGCTGCGCTGGCCGATCGGACGATCGACACGTCGGTCCACCCGAATGGGCTCGCACACGCGATCGCCCTCGTCGCCGCCGTGCCCGCCGATGGCGACGATCGTCGACTCACCCGATGGGCGGCACTGTTCACCTGCCTCGGACCCGACGTGGCGAGAGGCCGGATGCGGCAGCTGCGGGCCTCGCTGGCCCACATCGATGCCGTCGGCACGCTCGTCGAGATCCACGGGCGGTTCGTGGCCCGTCCTGGTGGGGATGTGTGGACCGATGGCGAGGTGCGACTGCTGGTCCGCGACGCCGCAGTGCTGCTCGACGAGGCGCTGGTGTTGGCCCGGACCACCGCGGCGCACTTGCAGCCCGACGCGTCCCGGCGGGTGCTGGCTGGCGTGAAGGCATTCGAGCAGCGGATGGCCTTCCTCGCCGCGCACGAGGATCTCGGCGACCTGGGTCCAGAGCTCGACGGTGCCGCAGTGATGGCGCTGCTCGGGCTGGAGCCCGGACCGCAGGTGGGGACGGCGCTCCGGTTCCTGACGGACCTCCGGCTCGAAGCGGGTCCGATCGGCATCGACGAAGCGACCCGTCGCCTCAGGCAGTGGTGGACCAGCCGCGCGACCTGACCGATCTGAGGGACCTGACGGACCTGACGGACATGACGGACATGACGGACCTGACGAAATCGTCAGACACCGAGCTTGCGGGCGCGCAACAGCAGCACCGTGGGCACGAGCGAGTCGCGTGCGGCGAGCGGAGCGAGCTCGTGGATCACATCGATGTGGAAGTTGCTGCGCTCGAAGCTCATGAACAGCTCGCCGATCGATCGCACCGGGACGCCATAGCGACGCTGAGGTGCGTCGCTGCCGGCATCGAACATGGCCGCGAAAGGATGGGTGAGCGACACCACGAACGAGGCGTCGGGGCGAAGCACTCGGTGCACCTGACGCAGGAGCCGGGGCAGATCGTCGACGTCGTCGAGGGTCTGGGTGGCGACAACGAGGTCGACCGAACCACTGGTCGCGAAGCCGAGGTCGGCCAGCTCGCCGAGGTGGCATTCGACGCGCACCTCTGCGTGTTCGGCCTGACGGCGGATCTCGGCGATGCGGTCGGCGTTCGGGTCGACCACGATCGACTTGGCACCGGAGAGTGCGAGGGCCACCGCGTTTGCCACGTTGGATGAGGGCACCGGTGCGATGCCCAGCTCGATCGTCCGCTTTCCGCTGACGTTCCCGCAGAGGCGGAACTCGCCGTCGTCGGCGACGCCCTTCCCGAACCAGACGTTGGTGCTCATGGACCCAGTGTGACCGATCGTGCTCGCGCGGCTGTGGATCGATCCGCTGAGGTGCTGTCGCACGGCACCGTCGGTGCCCGTCAGTGAGTCCGCGCCGATCTCTTCGAGGGGACGAACATGGGCTGGGTCGCCGGCAGGGGCACCCGGAGATCGGTAGCCTCTGTCAGCATGTCGACGCAGGGTCAGGGGCAGTTCTCCGCCAGCGCCCTTCGTGGTGCCGGCCGCGCCATCGTCGACCACCGACTTGCCCGCCGACACCTCGTCAACGAGTACCGCCGCGGTCGGTTGCGCCAGGACCAGGTGTGCGACGCGCACCCCGAACTGATCCGCGCCGCACGCAACATCGGCACCGAGAGCCGCTCCGGCTGCCCGATCTGTCAGGAGGCCAAGCTCCGGCTCGTCACCTATGTGTTCGGTTCTCGTCTGCCGGCCCAGGGCCGTTGCGTGTCGACGGCCAAGGAGATGGCGGCGCTCAACCAGCGGTCCGACGATCTCACTGCGTATGTGGTGGAGGCCTGCGTGGAGTGTCGCTGGCACCACCTGCTGCGGGTGCTGCCGGTCGGTGGCGGCGGGCGTCGCGCTCGCACCGGCTCTGCTGGCTGAAACCTGGGCCGGCTGAAACCAGGGCCGGCTGAAACCAGGGCCGGCCCGGCGATCAGAACGGGCTGAGGCCCATCCGATTGCGAACGGCGATCGCCTCACCCAGGTGGCCCTGGGCGTGGCCGAGCACGGGCCACTGGATGAACCAGTCGACGGTGTGGCCGCTCCACATGCCGAACAGCCAGTCGAGTTCGCCCGGATCGAGCAGCGCTCTGGTCTGCAATCGCCGCGGCGTGTCGGGTACGACCACGAGGGCCATCGCTGAGAGCTTCTTCAGCCAGCGCTCGGTGGCGTCGAAGGTGGCGGTCACGTAGTCGACGAGCGCGTCAGGGCTGACCAGCGCGGTCACGGACGGCTGCTCGCGTTCGCCGAGACCGGACGAGGTCGGCATGTCGGCCAGACCGAGCGCCGCTGCGCGGGAGAGGTAGTGCGGGGGCTTGTTGCGGATCACCGTGGTGAGGGCGAGATCCTGGTGACGGGCGAGGTGCAGCAGCAGCCACGTGATGCTCGAGCCGCCGCCGTCGGCCTGTTCGCTCCAGCGCTCGGTGGGCACCTGGTTGATCACTGCACCGAACAGTCGGCGGCGGAGGTCGCCGTTGGCATCGAGGAGCCATGCCTGGAGATCCATCCCCGCGACCGTACTGCGTGACCAAGGTCCCTGGGCGGCTCATACCGCTGGGGGTATGACTGGATGGATGACCCCGTTGATGCCACTCCATCACGTACGACCGCGCAGGCGCCGGCCGGCCCGATGCGCGCTCGTCGTCGCTGCCCTCGTCGCGTCCGTCGGGCTCGTAGCGTGCGGTGAGGGCGGGAGCGGCGGCACTGCCGAGAACGATCCGACTGCGACCGCCGCAGGACTTCCCTCGGCCGCCAGCCCCTCGCTCGTCGCTCCGGCGGCTGCCGACGCGCTGCTCGGAGCGCCGCCCGCCGGACTGGTGGTGCTCGATGTTCGCACCGCCGAAGAGTTCGCCGCCGGCCACCTCGAGGGTGCAGTGATGATCGACTTCCAGTCGCCCACGTTCGCCGACGATGTCATCGCGATCGACCGCGACGTCCCGGTGTTGGTCTACTGCCGGTCCGGCAACCGCAGCGCGCAGGCCGTGGCCGCGATGGTGGGGCTCGGCTTCGCGAACCTCATCGAGCTCGACGGCGGAGTGGTCGCGTGGGAGGCCGCCGGATTGCCCCTGGTCAGCGGATGATCAACTGGTGACCACTGTCACCAACTGGTGACCAACTGGTGATCGCGTCGTGACCACCTCGTCACGCCGGATTCGCCGAGCACCCCCTGTCACACCTCTGTGGTCGACTGGTGCCATGTTGCGAATCACCCGTTACGCTCACCGGGTCATATTCACCCTGCCCCATCACGGGGCCCCGGGCTGCAGGAACAGCATCGGGTCCGAAGGGAGGTTCCACACGCATGCAGCGTGCCTATGAACTCATGGTCATCATCGACGGTGACCTCGAAGACACCGCCGCCCGGGCGTGGATCAAGTCGATCACCGACTCGATCGCCACAGCGGGCGGCTCGGTGCACGGCAAGCCCGACTGGTGGGGTCGCCGGCAGTACGCCTATCCGATCAACAAGAAGGAATACGGCTACTACGTCGTCATGAACCTCTTCGCGACCGGCGGCGCCCTCGACGAACTCGAGCGTTCGTTCCGCATCGCAGACGACATCGTCCGCCACAAGCTCATCCGTCTTCCCGATGCCGAGGCGGAGCGCCGCGGCATGTTGGGGGCTGCGGCCTGACAGCCGCTGGTCCCACCGGACCCCGTCCACGAAGGAGGCCTCCATGGCCGACAACACCGTCACCATCGTCGGAAACCTGACCCGCGACCCCGAGCTCCGCTTCACCACCGGCGGCAAGGGCATTGCCAGCTTCGGCCTCGCCGTCAACCGTCGCTACCAACAGAACGGCGAATGGCAGGAGAAGGTGTCGTTCTTCAACGTCAGCGCGTGGGATCAGCTCGGCGAGAACGCAGCGGCGTCGCTCACCAAGGGATCCCGGGTGATCGTCACCGGCCGCCTCGAGCAGCGCGAGTACGAGACCCAGCAGGGCGAGAAGCGCAACGTCGTCGAGATCGTCGCCGACGAGATCGGGCCGAGTCTTCGTTGGGCCACGGCCACGGTCGAGCGCACCCAACGCACCACATCCGACGGCAGCCAGGGCGGCCAGGGCGGCCAGGGCGGCGGTCGCCCGAGCGGCGGCAACCCCCAGGGTGGCAATTCCCAGGGTGCCAACGCTGGTGGTGGACGTCCGGCAGACCCCGTCTACGGCGACGAAGAGCCGTTCTGATCTCCTCCGAGATCCCTATCGAGATCCCATCGACCAACGCACCGTTGATCCACACCGTTGATCCGCAACTGATCGTTTCGAACTGAGAGACCTATGACCAGCAAGAAGAACAAGGCGCGCGCTCCCGCGAAGCCAACCCGAAGAAATTCAAGAAGAAGACCAGCGTGCTCGTCACCGAAAAGGTGGAGTTCGTCGACTACAAAGACGTCAACCTCCTGCAGCGTTTCGTGAGCGACCGCTCCAAGATCCGCAACCGTCGGGTCACCGGCAACGACGTGCAGCAACAGCGCGACATCGCCAACGCGGTCAAGAACGCTCGCGAGATGGCCCTCCTGCCATACACCAAGCGCGTCTCTCAGACTCGTGCGGGTCGCCCGCCGCGTGACGGCGATGACCGCCGCGAGCGTGGTCCTCGGCGCGAGGAGGCAGCGGCCACCGATTCGGACGCAGCCGTCGAGACCACCGGCGACTCCGCGATCGAGGTCGACGCCGTCGAGACCGCCGACACCGAAGTGGGAGCCTGATCATGAAGGTGATCCTCCGCAACGACCTGGCCGGCGTGGGCAAGCGCGGCGACATCGTCGAGGTGAGCGACGGGCATGCCCGCAACTACCTCCTCCCGAAGGGCCACGCACTCGTGGCCACCGATGGTGCGGTGAGCCAGGCGAAGGCAATGCGCCGAGCCCGTGACCTTCGTGACGCTGCCGACCGCGAGTCGGCCCAGACCATCGCCTCGGCGCTGGTCGCTCGCACGATCACGATCACCAGCAAGGCTGGGTCCGAGGGCAGGCTCTTCGGCTCGGTCACCACTGGTGACATCGCTCAGGCGATCCACGCTCAGGCCAACATCTCGATCGACCGCAAGAAGCTGCACGTCGAGCAGATCAAGACCCTCGGCACCTACAGCGTGGCCGTGAAGCTCCACTCCGATGTTGAGTTCCCCGTGAACGTCGAGGTCGTCAAGGCCTGACGATCGGTCAGATCGCCGGCAGGACGTCGGGTCTCCACCAGAGACCCGACGTCGTGTCATCGATGTGCCGGAGTCCTCTGGCTGCGCTCGGCGCAGTCGTGGGATTTCCAACTTTTCCACACGTTGCGCACCGCTCCGGAGCGGTCATGCACACCCCCTTGATCGAGCCTCCCCCGTGTGTGGGAGCCCTGGTCACCTGCAACATCCAGCGCCTGTTCCGGCGCGCCCGGCATGGCTCCGCGATCCGATGGTGTCCACAGGCGATGATTGTTGTCCCCAGGAAAGACACAGGTAGTTGGTACTAGCGATCCACATGGTCGTCCGACGAAGGTGGTGGTCCCATGGCATTCAGCAACGATGACCGCAACGGTGGCGGCAGCAGCGGCGGCGATCGCCGCCCGGCTCCAGGCCGCCGCAACGAAGGCCGAGTTCCGCCGCACAACCTGAATGCCGAGGAGAGCCTGCTCGGCGCCCTCTTGCTGTCGCGAGACGTCGTCGGCAACGTCGCCGAGCTCGGACTGCTGGTCGACCACTTCTACAAGCCGGCGCACCAGCACATCTATGCGGCCGTGCGCGGTCTGATGACCACGGGCCAACCGATCGACGTGGTCACGGTCGCGGATGAGCTGCGTCGCAGCGGCCTGCTCGACGAGATCGGTGGGCCACAGTTCTTGCTCGAACTGCAGAACGCCACGCCCGCGATCTCCAACGCAAACCGATACGCCAAGATCGTCCAGGACACCGCAGTGCTGCGACGCATGATCAGTGTGGCGAGCGAGATCGCCGAGCTCGCCTACATGGAGCCCGACGACGTCACGAAGGCGCTCGACGAGGCCGAGACGAAGATGTTCGAAGTGGCCGAGGACCGGGTCATCGACTCCACTCGACCACTCAGCGACCTCCTCCCGCTCGCGATGGACAAGCTGCAGGAGACCTTCGATCGTGGCGACACCATCACCGGCGTCGCCACCGGTTTCAACGATCTCGACGAGATCATGTCCGGACTCCAACCCAGCACCCTCAACATCGTCGGCGCCCGGCCCGCGATGGGAAAGACGGCGTTCGGGTTGGGGATGGCGACGCACATCGCGATGACGGCGAAGAAGCCGGCGTTGTTCTTCTCGCTCGAAATGGGACATGCCGAGCTCACCCAGCGAATCCTGTCGAGCGAGGCGCGGGTCGACTCGCAGAAACTGCGTACCGGCCGCCTCGTCGACAGCGACTGGACCAAGATCGGGCGCGCGATCAACCGGCTCGAGGTGCCGTTGTTCCTCGACGACAACCCTCGCGTCACGGTCATGGAGATCCGCGCCAAGGCCCGCCGCATGAAGGCACGATTCGGGGGTCTCTCGCTGATCGTGATCGACTACCTCCAGCTCATGAGCGGGGGCTCGAACTCCGAGAACCGCCAGCTGGAGGTCAGCGAGATCAGCCGAGGTCTCAAGATCCTCGCCCGTGAGCTCGAGGTGCCGATCGTGGCGCTCAGCCAGTTGAGCCGAAACCTGGAGGCCCGCTCGGACAAGCGGCCGATGCTCGCCGACCTCCGTGAATCCGGTTCGCTCGAACAGGACGCCGACATCGTGATGTTCCTCTATCGCGACGAGGTGTACAACCGCGAGACACCTGACAAGGGCCTCGCCGAGGTGATCATCGCCAAGCACCGTTCCGGCCCCACCGGGGTGGTGCGATTGGTGTTCAACGGCGCCTATACCCGCTTCGACAACGCTGCCAAGGGTCTCAGCTGACTGACAGCACCGGTGCTGACCGGGTGCTGACCGGGTGCTGACCGGTGCTGAGGTGCACGGACCGAGCGCAGGTCAGGTGAAGGCGGAGCGGTAGATCGCTTCGAGTGCATCGGGGTCGCCGGCTGCGGGGCCCGGCGCATCGCCGCTGTCGAGCAGTTCGGTGAGCAGGTCGAGGCAGACGTGCCAGCCCGCTGCTGCTTGCCAGCTCTCCACGGGTGCGGGGCCGAGCCAGGCGGTGAGGGTGAGCACCGTGCCGCCATCGTCGCCGGGAGTGAGCTCGAAGCGGATGACGTCTCCGTCCCAGTTCCACTCGAAGGTGTGCATCGGTTCCCACACCGTGACCTCGCCGCGGGTCATCGGATCCTCGATGCCGAAACGCTCCACGACCGCCGGCCAGAACGGCATCTCGAGCGGCGTTCCCGGGCTTCGCTCGCCGATCATGTCGACCGGCAGCCAGGCGTGCAGGTGCTCGCGTTCGGTGATCGCCGACCACACCAGGGTCGGTGCATGGCGCAGGCGCCGTTCGTAGCGCACACCCGTGCGCTGAGCGTCACGCAGGATCTGCCCCAGCGGGGCGGTGGGGGCGTGAAGTGGACGGTTCATGCGGTGTCCTCCGAGGAGTCGGTGTCGCTGTGGGTACGGATCGGTTCGAGGGGGTCGAGGGGGTGGTCGAGGGCATCGAGGTGGCGTTCGAGGGCATCGAGCCGGTCGGCCCAGGCCTGGCGATACGGGGTGAGCCACTCGTCGAGGTCGCGGAGCGGAGCGGCGCGCAGGCAGTACACCCGGCGCTGGGCCTCGGGGCGCACGGTCACCAGGCCGGCCTGCCTGAGGACCTTCAGGTGTTTGGAGACGCTGGGCTGGCGCATTGCCAGCGCCTCGACGAGCTCGCCGACTGCGTGATCGCGTTCGAGGAGCAGGTCGAGGATCTGGCGACGGCTCGGTTCGGCGAGCACCTCGAGCGTCAACACGTCGTCGATCATCGCAACCGGCGTACATTCCTGTCAAGGAATATATGAAGCGTCCTCACGGTGCGATCGGTACGGTCATCGAGGTGTCGATGCATTTCGTGCCGTACCACCTCCTCGATGGCAGGCCCAACGTGGTGGTCGACGGCGGACCGACCGTTGGCACGGTGCTGACGCTCTCGCATTGGCCCGGCAGTCCCACCCCGGTCGATCTGCTCGACGATCTGTCGGCCCAGATCGCCTTCCGGGCGCTCGATCGACCTGAGCTGCTCGCCGGTCTCGAGATCGTGTCGAACAACCACTTCGACCAGGACGGCCTCACGAGCGCCTTCACCCTCGTCGACCCCGTCGGGGCGCTGGCTCGGCGCGATCAGGTGATCGACGTCGCCCGCGCCGGCGACTTCGCGACGTTCGTCGATCGCGACTCGATGCGAATCGCGTTCGCGCTCGCGGCATGGGCCGATCCCGATCGCTCGCCGCTCGACGCCGCCACCTTTCTTGGCGACTACGACGACCAGTGCGGCCGGCTGTACGAGGCCCTCCTGCCCCGAGTGACCGAACTGCTCGATGCCCCGGAACCGTTGCGACCCTGGTGGGAGGCGGAGGATGCCCATCTCACCGAAAGCCTGGCCGCGATCGAACACGGTGTGGTGACGGTGGAGGAGCGACCCGAACTCGACCTCGCGATCGTCACCGTGCCAGAGGCCTGGGCAGAACGGATGACCACCCGGTTCACCATCGCGCGCACCGAAGCCCTCCATCCCGCCGCGATCAACGCTGTGACCGATCGACTGCGGATCGCGACCCTTCAGGGCAGTCGCTGCCAGGTGGAGTGCCGATACGAGACCTGGGTGATGTTCCGCAGCCGACCGGTGATGGCGCGCCCTGATCTGCGGTTGCTGGCCGATCGCTTGAACGGCGAAGAGGCCGGCGAGGCCCGTTGGCGAGCCGATGCACCCGGCGCGCTCACCCCGTCGTTGCGGCTGGATCGTGGCGAGAGTGGTCTCGGGCCGGAGCGGTTCCGTGCCGAACTCGATGCGCTTCCTGGCCGACGCCGAGGGGGCCTGGAACCCCTACGAACAGGCATCGTGAGCCCGAATCCGGGGTGAGGACGTCCGTCACGCAGCGTGACCTGGGTCAGGTATTCGTCATTTCGGAACAATCGCGGCCACGCGAGGGTTATGGTGGGTGACTGCGACCGTCGAACGAGGCGGCGCACTTTTCAAGTCAGGACATGTAATGACCACAGGTACCGTGAAGTTCTTCAATGCTCAGAAGGGCTTCGGATTCATCTCCCGCGAGGGTGGCCCGGACGTTTTCGTCCATTTCTCGAACATCGAAGGCAATGGCTACAAGTCACTCGACGAAGGCGACAACGTCGAGTTCGAGGTCGCTCAGGGCCGGAAGGGCGACGAAGCCCAGAAGGTCCGCAAGATCTAGTTCGCTTCGAAGGGCCCCGCACTCAGGTGCGGGGCCCTTCGTCGTTTTCCGGCCGGGCCCGTCAGCGGCAGGTTCACACAGGCAGCGGCTGGACCAGGTCGTCGCGCCCGAGGATCCCGAAGATGTAGTTCGCGTAGAACTGCTTCGCGGCGTCGGACCCGAGATGGATGCCGTCACCGGCCAGGCCGGGCACCTGCCCGCTCGCCACCAGTCCGCCCCAGTCCAGCACCTGCACGTTCGGGTATCGCCCGGGCAACTCGTAGATCAGTGCGTTGTTCGACTCGATCCAGCCCTTGCCGGGGGCGTGCACGGTGAGGAACACCACCTGGTCGACATCGGCCAGCACCGTCACGATCGCGTCGTAGGTCTCGGCGGCAACGGGGCCGTTCGTGCCCACCTGCAGCACCACCGTCTCACCGATCTCGCCGGCGGCGCCGAGTTGGCTCACCACGTCGACGTGTGACTCGCCCTGACGGGACTCGCTCGCATCGATCACGAACCCGCCTGCCTGGAGCTGAGGAACCGCACCGAGCATCACGCTCTCGCCGATCGCGAGCGGTGCTGCGTCCGCTACCGGTACTGCGGGCACCACGACCTCTGTCGAACCCGGCGGAGCATCGTCGGCCACTGGATCGGTCGAGGTCACGAAGAGGTCACTCAGCATTGCGACCGGGATCACCGCGACGGTGACGAACCATCCATCGGGAGTCGGTGTCACGCGCACCACATCGCCAGTGGAGAGGGTGACGTCGTGGGGCCCGGCGCCGGGCAGGAGCCGTCCCTGGACGTACGCCTCTGTCTCCTGGGCCGATGTCATGTAGCCAACGGAGGTCCACGTCCCGCCGGGGTGGACCGCGGACAGGGGTTCGTACGAGCACCCACCGCTGCTGCCCTCCTTGCCTCCATCGAAGAGGAGGGTCTCTGCGAAGACGTCGGGTCGATCCACCACGACGAAGTCGATCGCCCGACCGCGCAGATCGAGCGCGCTGGCCACGATCGTGCCGTCGTCGACAGTGACGCCACATCCGATGACGCGCGGATCGAGCGCCGTGGTGTCGACGACCGTGTTGTCGGTGGGATCTGCCACGGCTGAAGCAGGGACGGTGGGGCTCGACGCTGTTGTCGGGTCATCGACATCGCCGTGGGACAACCACACGAGTCCACCGATCACGAGTGTGGCCGAGCAGGCGACCACGGCGAGCGCACGCGTCGGTGTGCCGGTGCGAATCGGAACGGCGACCACGTCGGTGGTCATGCGTTGCTCGATCCGACGATCGAGTTGTGCGGCTGCAGTAGCCAGGCGGTCTTCGAGGGTGAGGGTCATGCCGGGTCTCCCAACAGGGTGCGAAGGCGGGCAAGCCCGCGGTGGACGTGGTTGGTGACCGCGGCCTCGGTCACCTCGAGCAGCTCGGCCACCTCGCGGTAGCGGTGGCCGTACATGTGAACCATCACCACGGCGACGCGTTGCTCATGGCCGAGCTGCGTCAGCGCATCGAACAGATCGTGGTCGAACGGCAGCTCGGGATCGATCGCCGTCTCGAAACGCACGGGCACCGGGCGCGGCCAGAGACGTTGGCGGCGCAGCGACGACTGGCCCACCCGGTAGAGGTAGCCGGCGAGGTGCTCGATCTCGTCGAGCCGACTGCGGTGCTCGACGGCCCAGGCCATCGCCTCGGCAGCGGCCTCGCATCCGGCGTCGATGCCGTTGCGGGCGACGAGCGCTCGTCTCACGGTCTGCTCGACACGCACGAGCCGGCCGTCACGAGCAGTGTCGGCGTCGAGGTCCAGTTCGCGCTCGGGCGGTCGGGTCACATCGATGATGAGCCCCGGCGAGGCCGATCTCTTTCAGGTCGTCGCGCAGTTTCCGTCATCCACGACGGGTCGCGCACGGGTGTTCACCGGTCAGGCAGACGCGTCGGCCGTGATCGGGTGGTGCACGGAGATCTTCGCCGCGTGAGGCTCCATCGCCGGATTGGGGTCGTGGAGGATCGCGACGGCGTTCGCCCGTTCCTCGGGTGTGAAGTCCCGCGCGGTGTGGCAGAACTCGACCATGTTGCCGTTGGGGTCGTCGATGTAGATGCTGATGCAGAAGTCGTGATCGATCTCCACGACGGTGTGCCCGTGGCTGCGCCACCGTTCACGATGCCGCTCGAGGTCGGCCATCGTCGGCGCATCGAAGGCGTAGTGGTTCACCCAACCGGGCAGGCCGGCCTTGGCGTTGAGGTCGACCTCGAAGTCGGTGCCGATCTCGCTGTCATGGATGTCCCAGAACGCGATCATCCCGGCGTCGGGCGATCCGCCGGTCACACCGGACGTGTCGTAGAAGAAGTGCTTGCTCCACCCGCCGTGCGTGCCGGGCGTGGGTGACACGTTCGTCTTCACCAGGGTGAACCCCATCACCTCGGCGTAGAACTGATGCGTGGCCTCGGCGTCACGGGTGGCGAAGGCGATGTGGTGGAAGCCCATGTGGAAAGTCTGTCACGCCGAGGTGTCGGCCGTTGGTGCGGACGGCACACTGGCGCTGTGTTCCCGATCTCTGTTCCGACCAGTGCGCCGATGCTCGCTGCCGACACCGGGCTGTTGCTCGGAGACGACCTGATCGTGTGGATCCTGCTCGCGCTCGGTGGCGCGATGTTCGTGGGCAACGTGATGGCCCTCGTGCGCCCGCCTGAGACGCCCCGTCAGGAGGGCGATCTCGAGCAGGCGCCGCGGGGCCGGAGCATCACGATGGCGGCGATCGGTTTCGTGGTCGCAATCGCCGCGCTCGCGGCGCTCGTCACCTGACTTCGGTCGGGTCGTTGCTCAGCTCCGAGCTACGAGCGACGACAGTCGATCGCGGCCCGACCGTTGCCGGCCGGGCCGCTCACGATCAGACCATGGGGATCGGGCGCCGGCGGCGGCGACCGATCAGGACGGTGAACCCGCCGAGTGCGATCAGCCAGAGTGCGGTCTGTGTCCACTGCTGGATCAGGTCCCAACCGGTCCGCGGCAGGTTCGACGACACCACTGACGACGGCGTCGACACCGCATTGTTCGACGTGGCTGGGTCGGTCGGCACCGAAGAGCCGAACGAAGGATCACCGGTCACCGTGGCGTTGTTGACGATCGCCGAGCCGGCGGTCGCCGTCACCCGCACCCGGAGATCCACCCGCACCACCTGACCGACAGCGACGCTCGCGGTCGAGCGGCACGTGACCACCTGGCCGATGGAGGTGCAGCTCGCTGAGGTGCTGGTGGCATCGACGAAGGTGAGTCCGGCGGGCAGGTCGTCGGTGATGACGATCGGTGCGCCCGACGGGCTGGGGCCGAGGTTGGTGGCTTCGAGCACGTAGGTGACCGTGCTGTTGGCGACCAGGGTGCCCTCGAGGCGCTTGCTGATCGACAGGTCGGCCAGCGGCACCTCCGTCGGGTCGGTGTCGGTGTTGTTCGCCGGCACCGGGTCGGTGGTGGGCGACGAAACCGACGCGCTGTTCGTGACGCCAGGGGCGGCCGCCCGCCCGACGGCCACCGTGAGGGTGATCGTGATGGTGTCGTTGACCGCCATCGTGAGCAGATCACAGGTGACCGACTGACCGACGGCGGTGCAGGTTGCCCCGGTCCCGACGGCCGTGACGAACGTGAGGCCGTTCGGCAGCACATCGGTCACCCGCGGGGTGAGCGCCGAGGCGGGCCCGACGTTGCGGACGACCAGGGTGTAGACCCCGTTCTGGCCGACTTCGAAGCGGCCGGTGTGAGACTTGTCGATGCTGAGATCGGCTTGGAGCTGGTAGCCGAAGTCCACGTCGCGGCGGTCCTGACCTGCCGTGAGACCGGCGTTGGCGCGCGAGTCGTGGGTGGGATCGAGCTCGCTGACGCTGACCATGCCAGCCGGCACGGTGGCGGTGTTGACCACCACGGTGTAGCTGCCGGCGGGCAGCATGTCGACGACGTAGGCGCCGCCACCGGCGGTGGTGGTCGTCCAGCTGACGTCGTCACCGTTGCCGGTGACACCGTCGATGCCTGCCCAGGTGATGGTGAGGCCGACGGCGTCGAGCCCGGTCTCGGTGGCGTTGATCGAACCGTTGCCGTCGATGTCTTCCCACACCAGGTCACCGATGGATCCAGTGCCGGTGTAGGCGAAGTCGGCGTCACGACGATTGGCCTCGTCGATGCCGACCGTACCGCCATTGTCGGCGGTGAGGGTGATCTCCACGGTGTAGGCGGTGCCGATGCCGTCACCGTCGAAGGTGGGGTCGAAGCCGACCAAGGCGGCCGAGTCGACCGTCACACGGACCGGACCGTACGGCAGGTCGGAGACGAGGTAGTCACCGTCGGAATCGGTCGTGGTGATCACCACGACATCGTCGGTGTTGCCGAAGGTGTTGTCGGGGCCTGCCCAGCGCACCGTCACGGTGACGCCGGCAAGGCCGGGATCACCGGGTTCGGGCGCCGGAGCACCGTCGCCGTCGATGTCGAACCACACCTTGTCGCCGATGGACGCCAGACCGATGTAGCCGAAGTCGACGTCAACCCGATCCTGGCCGGCGACGAGGCTCACAGCCGCCGTGTGGGTGGTGCCCGTCCCGTCGAGGTCGTAGGTGGCCTGCATCCCCGCGGGCAGGTCGCCGGAGTCCACCAGGACGTTGAAGTTGCCGGCCGGGAGGTGGTCGATGAGGTAGGTGCCGGTGGCGTCGGTCGTGGTGGTGAACAACACGTCGTCGCCGCCACCGGACACGCCGTCGTCGCCCAGCCAGACAACGGTGACATCGATGTTCGCGATGCCGGTCTCGCCAGCGTCGAGCACGCCGTCGCCGTCACGGTCGTACCAGATGCGATCGCCGATGGAGCCGTCTCCGGCGTACGAGAAGTCGACGTCGAGTCGGTTCTGGCCAGCGGTGAGCGACGTCGTGACCGTGTCGGCACTCGTCGTGCCGTCGAGGTCGAACGTCTGGTTCGTTCCTGTCGGCACATCGGTCGCATCGACCGTCGCACGGTAGGCGCCGGCGGGCAGCAGCGTGAAGAGGTACTGGCCGGACGCGTTGGTGGTGTCGATCGGGTAGGTGATGTTGTCGGCAGTGGTGGAGAGGTTGCCGTCGAAGCCGCCCCACACGAGCGTGACGTCGAGACCGGGAAGACCCGGCTCGCCGATCTGCTGGGTGGCGCCACCCGAGGCGTCCTTGTCGAGCCAGATCGTGTCTCCCAGCGAGCCGGTGCCGGTGTAGCCGAAGTCGGCGTCCAGATAGCCGGTGCTCGAGTTGAGGGTGATCAGCCCGGTGCGATGATCGAGGTCGGGATCGGCCGTGTTCGGCGCGTCGTCGTTGTAGGTCGGCGCCATGCCGGTCGGCAGGGTGGTCGTGTCGACACGAACTCGGTAGTCGCCGGTGGGCAGGTTCGAGAACCCGTAGAAGCCAGTGCCGTTCGTCGTGGCATCGGTGACGGTGATGTCGTCGCCGCCACCCAACACGCCGTCGGGACCCCAGTAGTCGTCACTGGTGCCGAAGGTGTTGTCGAGGCCCTCGGACTCGAGGACCACCCGGACGCCGGGGATGCCCGGCTCGCTGACGTCGGCGAGGGAGTCCCCGTCGACGTCGTACCAGACGTAGTCACCGAGGCTGGTGAAACCCGCAGTGATGGTGACAGTGTCGTCGTCGTCTTCGTTGACGACGGTGCCCTGGCTGTTGGGGATCGAGTCGACGTCCCACTGGTTGCTGGTCTGCACCTCGGCCCGGTTCGTGATCGCACCGATCTGGTTGAGGCGGGTGCGGATCACGAGCGTGGCGTTGGCACCGTTGTTCACGGTGCCGACCGTCCAGATGCCGGTGCCCGAGCTGTAGGTGCCCTGGCTGGCCGAGACGGTGGTGACGTAGATGAGGCCCACGGGGAGCACGTCGGCGAGGGTGACGCCGGTGGCTGCGTCAGGTCCGGCGTTGGCGACCACGACGGTCCAGTTGACCTCGTTGCCGAACGAGTAGGGGCCGGCACTCACGGTCTTGGTGACCGAGAGGTCCGTGCGGCGGATGCGTGCGGTGGCCGTGCTGTCCGGACCGACGTAGGTGCCGTCGGCGTTCGAACTCGAACCGGTGACGTCCTCTGCGCCGGCCACGCCGGCGGTGTTCGTGTGATCGAACGTGCCAGTGGTGGGGATGGTGAGCAGTGAGGCCTGCGGGGCAGCGTTGAAGTCGACGGTGATCGTGATGCCGGGGTTGAGTGGCTGGCCCGCACCGCTGATCACGTTCGACCACGCCAGCGTGGCGCCGGGCGTCGCACAGTCCGGGGTGCACACCGGGTCGGTGGTGATGGTGCCGTACGGCGTCGTGATGCTCGTCGAACCGGTCTGGTACACCCAGCCCGCAGGGAGCACGTCATCGATGTCGACGCCGTATGCGGCAGCGGTCGGCTCGGTGGCGGTGTTGGTGGCGACGATGCGCCAGGCGAACGCCACCCCGGCGCGAGCGTCGGTGGCATCGGAGATCGCGGTCTTCACCACGGTGACGTGCGGGAAGCCGACGGTCATGGTGACGGTATCGGCCGTGACGTCACCGCCGGCGCCGCCCTGACCGTAGGTGCGCCACTCGGCGACCGGGTCGGCGCTGCGGGTGGCAGCGGGTTGGCCGTAGTAGGTGGGCACATCGGCGGTGTTGACGATCTGCTCACCGTCGTTCAGCGTCGCCGACGCGGCCAGCTGCGCGGTGTAGGTGATGGTGACGGTCGAAGTCGGGGCGATCGTGCTGATCAGCCACTCGAGGTTCGGGGCGGTGCCGTCGACGACGGTGATCGCACCGGACGATCCCGGCACGGTGACGTTGACGAGGTCGGCATCGGGGGCGTCGACGACGGAGATGTCGTGGGCCGGCCAGGTGGTGGAGGTGTTCCGAACGGTCAGGGTGTAGGTGTAGGTGCCTGCGTTGATGTCGGTGTTGCAGGTGTCGTTGTCGCCGACGTTGCCGGGAGTGGCATCACACGGGCTCTGGGACACGTCCTTGTCGATCACCACGACGGGCTCGCGGACCGTCAAGGTGGCCGTGGCCGTGTTGGAGCCGGCGGTGAACGACCCGGCGGCCGGTGGGTTGGCCGGGAGCGACGAGACGCTGTTCGTGCTGTTCCAGTGGATCCGGGCGCTGTTGACGAGGGTCTGGTTGTTCACGACGTTCGTGCCCTCGGGCACGTAGGTGTTGTCGACCCGCGCGGTGTAGGTGATCCGGATCGTGCAGCTGTTGCCGGCCGGCGACGTGAAGTCGTCGATCCAGAAGCCGATCGTGGTGGAGCCGTCACCATTTGCCGTCTGGGTGGCGATGCCCTGCGCTCCGGCGATCGAGGGGCAGCCGGTGCTGACGCCCGTGTAGTTGATCGTGCCGTAGGCACGGAAGTCCATCCCGTCAGGGAGGGTGTCGAGCACGGTCGCGTCGTAGGCGGTGATGCCGGCGGGCACGGTTGCGTCGATGGTGTAGGTGACGGTGTCACCGATGGTTGCCGATGTGGGACTGACCGACTTGGCGACGCTGGCGGGCGGAGCGGTGACCGTGTCGGTGGCATTGGCCGAGTAGCTCGTGCGCTCGCCAGTGACTGTGCCGATCATGCTGGTGGCGCTGACCGTCACGTTGTTGGTGAAGATCGAGCCGGACGTGGCCGGATCATCGACGACGATGCTGTAGGTGAGGGTGGTGTTCGCTCCAGGGTTGACGGTGGCGAGCTTGGCGGCGGTCGTCGTCGTGTCCCACGTGATCGTGCGTGCGGCCTGGTTCCAGATGCCGCCGTCGGGGTTGACAGCGCCGCCGTCGACGACAGGTACGCCACTGTTGACCACGGTGACGCCGGCCGGGATGGTGTCGACGACGACGTGGTCGTTCGCCCGGGACCGGTTCGCGCCGGAAGCGTTGGACACGGTGAGGGTGTAGATCAGGGTGTCGTTGGGGACGACGATGTCGTCTGCATCGTTCTCGTTCTTGGAGATGCTGATCGACGGCTCGACCACGGTGGCAGAGACGGTGTTGCCGTTCACGGTGACGCGGGTCGTGCCGATCGACGGCGAAGGCAGGTGCGAGAACGACGAGGTGTTGGAGATCGCGCTGCCGGCGACGGTGCCGCCGACGTTGCGAACCCGAGCGACGATCGTGAGGGTCACGACGTCGGCGCCGGAGGCGGCGGTGTTGAGGTAGGTGCCTGCACGGTCCACTTGGACGGTGCCGCCGGCGCCGATCGCCGGTGCGGTGATCACCCAACTCGCGTCGGGCAGACCGTTGACGACCACGGAGGGCGCAGCATCGAGGATCAGGTCACCGTCGAGCGCATCGACGATTCGAGCGTCGATCACCGTGGTGCCCTCCGGGATGGTGGCGGTGACGGTGTAGGTGATGGTCTCACCGATGGTGGCGCGCTCAGCGGTCGTCGCGGGCGCGACGTTGCCGGCGTTGCCGAAGGCGTCGTTGACGCTCGATTGCTGCACCTTGGCGATCATCGCCGCGGTGATGGTGATCTGGCTGGTGTCGCTCGCCGGGCCTGTGTTCGGGATGACGATCGGGTCGATGTTGGACGACGGGTAGTAGATGAACGGGCTGTCGGTCGCGTTGGACGCTGCCTCGTAGCGGCGCACGCCGGCGGTGTTGGTGTAGACACGGCCTGGATCGACGCCGGCCGGGAGGTCGACGGTGTAGGTGAGGGTCACGGGCGCCGTGGCGAGACTGGTGACCGCAGCGACCGTCGGGATGTCGGCGGCGTCCCACACCAGGATGTTCGATGCGCAGACCGCGGTGGGCGATGACGTGGTGACGTCGGCACACGTGATGCCGGCCGGGAGCCGGTCCCACACCTCGGCGTTTGCGGCGGCGATGTTGCCGTCGTTCCACACCTTGATCGTGTAGTCGACGGTGTCGCCCGCGTCGAGCGCGCCCGAGGCGTTGTTCGTCTTGTCGAGCTTCACCTGCGGCTCGGTCCACTCAGCCGTGGACTGGTCGCGGTACATGAACACCGCACCGGCGGAGTTGCGGGTGGTCATCTTCATCAGGTTGGCGTTGATGTCGTACGCAGCGCTGAGGGCCGGATCGATCAGCCGGGCAGCCACGGTCCAGTGGAACTGCTGGCCGGTCGGACTCGACGGCACCTGGCCGGTGCTCTCGAGGGTGAAGGTGATCAGGTCGTTCACACCGGGGCTCTCGGCCACCGTGGTTCCCGCAAGAGTGTCCGGCGAGGTCCCACCGGTGACCCGACGGGCCGAACCCGCCACGAGCTCGAACTGTGCGGGGAGGTAGTCCTCCACATCGACGCCGTCGGCATCGACGAAGGCCGGGAAGCTCGCCCGCAGGTCGAAGCAGACGAAGTCGCCCGGACGGAAACCGGCGACGGCGGTCGGGTTCCCGTCATCCCAGACGATCGAGTTGTCGTCGCGGCAGGTGTTGCCGATGTTGGCGGCGGAGTTGGTCGAACCGGCGAGCACACCGCTGCGGGTGGACACGCGCTTGTCGATCGACGGTCCGATGCCGGTGATGCTGGCCGACGACACGTCGAAGTCGAGTTGGTTGTCCGGTTCGGGATCACCCGAGGTGGCGTCGATGGTGAGTCGTTTGAAGTCCGGGGCCTCGACGGCCACCTGGTTCGTGAGCGAGTCGAAGTTCAAGATCGGACGCCCGGGCTCGGGCGAGCCGTTCTGCTGGTAGAAGTTGCGAACCCGCGACTGGAACGTGATGGTGATCCGCGAGCTGTGGGCGAGGGTGGTGAGACCTGCGAGGGCGTCGTCCCACACGAGGGTCCACGTGCCGTCGGCGTTCTCGACGGCCGAGGTGTACGGTGCCGGGAGCGGGCCGCTACCGGTGTCGATGGTCGGGTTGGCACCGGTGCCGCAGTCGGCATCGAACGAGACGGCCACTGCCGCGACCGGACACAGACCGTCGGGGAGGGTGTCGGTGACGACGAGGCTGGTGAAGTCGCGGTACTCGCTGGCCTCGATGACGAGGGTGGACGTGACGAAGGTGCCCTGGACCACCTGACCGACGGCCGACTTGCGGATGACGAGGTCCTCCGAGGTCACCGTCGCCGTCGTCGAATCGACGAGGGTCGGGTTGCTGCCGCTGGTCGACGGCCCCTGATAGGTACCTGTCGCCGAAAGGCTGTTCGTCACGCCCGGCTCGCTCGCGTTCTCGGAGGTGGGTGCACCGGAGTTGTTGTCGAGGTTGCGGCCCTGACCCAGGCTGGCATCGGAGGGCTTCGTGCCGGTCCAGGTGTTGGTGTTCTCACGCAACGGGATGCCGGCGAGGTAGGTGATGGTGAGGACGCCGTTTGCCGCAAGGTCGCCTGCGGCGGCAAGGTCGGCCGAGCTCCATGTCACGCGCGTGGACCCGTTCGCAAGCGTCTCGATGGTGGTGGGCTCGAGGCAGGTGGCTGACGTCGGGCCGATGACCATGCGGCCGGAACCGGGGTACTCCTCCGTCTGGGCACCAACCGTTTCGTTGGTGGGTGCGTCGAGGGTGTTGTCGGTGCCGGCGACGTAGCCGGGGGAGGTGTACGACTCGCAACCGAGGAACTCCAGCGACGCAGGCAGCACGTCGACGACGGTGAAGTCGTTCGTGGCGGTCTCGGGGTTGTTGCGCACGCGCAGGGTGTATGTCTTCGGCTCCGAGCCGTGGACACCGCGCAGCAGCTCGCCCTCGCCGGCATTGCCAGCATCCTTCTCCGCGATGAACGCGGCGATCGTGGTGACGGTCGGGCCGTCGCTGTCGTCGCCCGTGTCGTCGGTGGTCTGGTTGCCGGCAGCGTCGAAGTCGGGGACCGTGAACGGATCGGTGTTCACGTATGCACTGCCTGCCGAGCCGAAGGTGCTCCCCACCTGATTTGTCGACAGGACGTTGTCCGGGTTGGTGTCGATGCCGTAGGTGACCGAGTTGCAGCTCCCGGCGAGCAGGTCGGACACGTTCTCCCAGATGAGGGTCGTCGCGCCGGCGACGGGCTGGTTGGCGACGATGCGGGTGGGCGCCGGGGTGGCGGCGGTGAGCGCGAGCCCGGTCGGGATGACATCGCGGTACGAGAGGTTGAAGCCGTCGGTGAGCGTCGGATTGCAGGCTTGGAGGGTGACAGTCGTCGTCGCGCCGATCAACGTGCGGGCATCGGCCGTCTTGGTCACCACGATGTTCGGCGTACCGGCTGCGATCACGGGTGCTGCAGACGGATCGACGATCACCCCAGCCACGGACACGACCAACGAGACCGCGAGCGTGGTGAGTGCCACCGGGATCGCAGCCAGGTGTCGGCGTGGTCGATCGGGACGTGCGTGGCGTGCTCGACGCGAGGTCGGTGCGTGTACGGAGGCGAGGTTCGGCATGACGTGGGGAGCCCTTCGACGTGTGCCGGTGCATCCCGGCGTGGTTCAGCGCGCCGCGTTCTCCCAAACGCGGTGACTTCGTTCTCATCGGCCTGGGCGGCGCCGGCTTGAGCGGATTCGTCACGTCTTCGTCAAGATCTGGAGACGTCGTGGCCGGAACCCGTGGACGCACGGACGAGGCGTGGCTGACGACAGCGCCGCTGAGCAGCACCGAAATGACCTCCGTGACGCGAGGCCGGGACGGGTCCGACACCGCGACCGACCGCCGGGTACCGTCGGCACCATGCGCATCGTGTCCCTGCTCCCGTCGGCCACGGAGATCGCCTTCGCACTCGGGCTCGGCGACCAGGTCGTCGGCGTGACCTTCGAGTGCGACTTCCCACCGGACCCTCGAGTGGGCCGGGCCGTCGTGGTCGGTGGCCTCGACACCCACGGACTCGATCCGGCCGGCATCGATGCTCTCGTCCGCGACCGGGTGGCAGCGGGCGTGGATCTGTACACCCTCGATGAGGGTCGGTTCCGCGACCTCGACCCGCAGGTCGTGCTCACGCAGGATCTGTGTCGTGTGTGCGCCCTGCCGAGCGGCACGGTGGACGACGCGCTCGACCGGCTCGGGTGTCGAGCCGACGTGGTGAGTCTCGACCCACACCGGCTCGAAGAGGTGCTCCGTTCGATCGAGGCCGTCGGCGCGGCGACCGGAACCTCCGATCGCGCGGCGGCGCTCATCGGCTCGCTCCGCGACCGCCTGTCGACGGTGGCCACGGCGGTGCGCGGTCGCCGCCGGCCTCGGGTGTTCGTGCTGGAATGGCCCGATCCTCCGTTCGTGGCCGGCCACTGGGTACCCGAGTTGGTGGAGGCGGCCGGAGGTACGGCGGTGCTGGCACGAGCAGGGGAGCGTTCGGTGCCCACCACGTGGGTGGCGATTGCGGATGTCGATCCCGATGTCGTGGTGGTGTCGTCGTGCGGCTTCGACCTGGAGGGCTCGGCGCGTCATGCGGCAGACGTGCTCGACCGGCTGCCGGCTCGATGCGATGTGTGGGCCATCGACGCCAGTGGGTTGATGGTGCGGCCCGGTCCACGCGTGGTCGACGGTGTGGAGACCCTTGCTGGGATGCTCCACGGGGTGTGCGAAGTCGATCCTCGCCATGCCCGCCTCGTGCGCCGCGCCGAGGACTGAGCAGCCCTCGGAACCGGCTGGTTCACCCAGCCGGTTCGGTCTCCCGGATTGCGTGCGCAGCTGTGCCCGGCAGCCCGCGGGTGCCGAGCAGGATCATGCCCGCGGCGATCGTGATGAAGACGAAGATACCCGTCGCGATCGGTCGGGTCGTGCCGTCGAAGGCGTCCGTCACCACGCCACCGAGCAGCGCGCCGCCCGCAATGGTGATCGTGCCCATGACCGCGGACGCGGTGCCGGCCACGTGTGGCACCGGCATCATCGCCGCCGTGTTGCAGTTGGGAACAAGCCCCTGTGCCACCGGTACCACGACCGCGAGTGAGATCGTGAACAGCCAGAAGTTCGGGTGACCGCTCCCGGTCGTCGCGACCACGAGGAGCACCGCGGCCAACACGACGCCGATCACGGACATCCGACGCACCAGCACGGTGATACCGAGGCGGCGCACGAGCCGTGCGTTGTTGAGCGAGCTGAGTGCGAGCAGCACGGCGATGCATCCGAAGAACACGGGGAACCATGCGCCTCGGTCGAAGACGTCTTCGACGATGAGCTCGGACCCGGCGAGGTAGGTGGTCATCACGCCGAACAGGAACGTGATCGCGACGGTGAAGCACACCGTCTGTCGATTCGAGGCGATCACCTTCACGGCACCGCCGAGCGCGGCGAAGGTGAACGGTCGGCGCCGATCGGGCGTGAGCGTCTCGGGCAGGCGCATCCAACCCCACACGATCAGGCCGACGGCGGCGATCGTGGGCACCCAGAACACAACGCGCCAGGGAGCGATGGCATTGAGGGCGGCGCCGAGGCCCGGGGCCAGGATCGGCACGAGCAGGAAGACGGCCATGATCATCGACATCAGCCGTGCCATCGCGTCGCCTTCGTACCGGTCGCGGATCATCGCCAGACTCAGCGAGCGTGGCGCTGCGGCGCCGAGACCCCAGACGAACCGGGCCGTGATCACCCAGCCGAACGACGGGGCGAACGCACACGCCACGCCGGCGGCGACGTAGAGGCAGAGACCGCCGAGCAGGAGCGGTCGGCGTCCGAAGCGATCGGACGCGGGACCGTAGAGCCAGGGGCCGGCGGCGAGGCCGAGGAAGAAGGCGGTGACGACCCACCCGACGCGGGGCGAGTCGGCGGCCATGCCGAACTCGGCACGCATGTCGGGGAACGCCGGCAGCATGATGTCGATCGCCATCGCACCCATGGCCATCGATGCGGTGACGAGTGCGATGAACTCGCGGGGACCACTGGTCCGCTGTGCCTGTGCCTTGCCTGTGCCTGTGCCTGTGCCTGTGCCGACCGGGCGGCCGTGTCCGAGGCGTCGAGTGTCATGCCGGGCTCCGCGCCGACGGCCGGCGCTTCACGAGGGACGTCACGATTCCACCCTAGGGCAGCCCCTACGGTGATTTCGTGCCCGACTACCGACCATTCCGGTCCGCATCCGACGCCGGTGTCGGTGGTATGCCGCGATGGGTGCTCGGTCTCAAGGTCCTCTTGGCCGGACTCCTGCTGACCGGGGCGCTGTTCCCCGACGTCGGGGGCTTCGAGGGCAAGGGCATGGCGTTCAGGTTGCCGCTGTTCCTCACGCCGGCGCTGATCGCGCCGGTCCACCACGCGATCCGCCGGCGCAGCGACCCCAGCCGGTCGTATCCCTGGGCGCTCGATGCAAGCCTCACCATCCCGTTCCTCCTCGACACGTTCGCCAACGCGGTGGGCCTCTATGACTCCGTCGACGTCACCGACGACCTGTTGCACTTCGTGAACTGGTTCTTCCTGATGGGTGGCATCACCACGTCGATCGGGTTTGCCGCGACCCGGGGTGCGACGGCCTCGCCCCGCTGGCTGGTCTGGTTGGCCGGCACGGGGGTCGGTGGGCTGGCAATCATCGCGTGGGAGATCGCCGAGTACGGGGTGATGCGGGCGGGTGTCGGCAATCTGTCGCTCACCTACGGCGACACTCTGTTCGACCTGGCGCTCTCGTCTGCAGGGGGTTCACTCGGGGCCTGGTTGGTGACGGTCCGAGCCGAACGGACCAGCTGATCCCCCACGTTCATCCGAGTCTCACGTAGCAGCCCGAGTCCCACGAGGTTGAACCGAGTGCCAGCGACCACCCCGGGGTGGCGTGTGGGACTCGGATCGGTTAGCTGACGCGAGTCGACGACCACCCGTTCCGCGGGTTCGACGAAATCGCGGCGCCCGCGGGACTCGCCATGGCCGGCACCGGTACCGTTGCGGCATGCCTGCGCGGAGCATCCCCAGACGGACGCGCGCGATCATCGGTGCCTCGGTGGTGGTGCTCGCTGCGATCGTGGTCGCCGTGGTGATGATCATCCGGGACGAGCCGTCATCGTCGGCCGTCACCACCCTGGCGCCCACCACCGGGACACCGACCACCACGGCCGTGCCCGAGACGTTCCCCGCGACCGCACCCTCGACCACGCTCGTGCTCGAGACGGTGCCCCCGACGGCTCCGCCGACCACCACCACGACCACGACCGCCACCACGCCGGTTGTGCCGCCGCCAGTGGAGGTCGTCGCGCCGGCGAGTGGCAACGTGCTGTTCAGCACCTCGTTCGATGCGCCTGGCTCCGCGGTCGACAACGGAATGCTGCTGCCGAGCTTCGGTCCGCACCTCACACCACGTCCAGGGGTGGTGGCCAACGGTGCGGTCTTCCGCGATCCCGCGATGACCGAGTGGGAGGACGTGCTCGTGCGCGCCCCGGTCGGCCCGCTCACTGGCGACCGGTACATCGAAGCCGTCGTCACCGTCGCCGCCAACGGTGAGGACGCTCACCCGGCGGTCATGTTCTTCGACGACCCGCCGAACACCAGCGGTGGATGCGCCGGCGGCTCCACCATGGACTGGGCCGAGGTCGACCCCTGGAACAACATGCAGGCCGGCCGCATCTCGTTCGTGGTCGACGGCTGTTACGACGCCACGAGCCACGTCTTCGCCGGCACGCTCGGCAGCTTCCAGACCTACACGGTGCGCGCCGAGATCGTCGGCGATGAGATCGTCATGAAGGTGAACGGTGCTGAGACGGCGCGCACGTCGATCCCCGCCGGACTCGATCTCCCGTTCGCCGGTCTGCGTCTCGGTCAGTTCGGTGATGACGGTGGATTCGACCAGTACCGCATCGAGAGCTTCGAGGTCGGACTGCTCTGATCCCCATATGCATGCGCCGATCGGCGCGGCACGTCACACGTTCGTACCGACTGCCACCGACGCACCGGATCGCGGCGCCTGAGGATCCACGGTGCCAGCACTCGCAGCACGCTGCGCCTTCTGGCGCTGCTTGGCCAGCACCTGCGAACGAATCGCACCGGCGATGCCCTCTGGGTTCTGGATCGCGGTGAAGATCAACAACACGCCACCGATCAGCGCTTCCCAGGTGCCCAGCGAACCGATCACCTCGCTCATCCCGAAGAAGGCGACGCCGGAGGCAGCCGTGATCCCCGCCGTCACTGCGCCACTCACGCTCGTGATGCCGCCGAGATAGGCGATGGCAAGTGCCGTGAGCGAGGCGACGATGCCGTAGGAAGCGTCACTCACCGCACCGAATCGATAGGCGACGAGGCATCCGGCCACGCCGGCGACGAACGCGGACATCGTGAACGCGAGCATCTTCACGCGGGCGACTCGGATGCCGATCGCGGCTGCGGCGCGTTCGTTCGAACGGATCGCGAGGATGCGTCGCCCGGTGGCACTCCGGCGGAGGTTGCTCACCGCGAGTGCGATCACGAGGGCGACGATCACGAGGAAGATCCCGAAGGCCGGTCGTGACGACTTCGAACCGAGGACCAGGCCGAAGTTCCAATCGAACAACTTCGGGTTCGGGATCTTGGCGCCACCAGTGGATGCGTCGCCGACGTACTTCGGGTTCTTGAACACGAACTCGGCGATCGCAACGCCGCCGGCGAGCGTGACGATCGCGAGGTTCGTGCCGCGCAACCTCAGGGCGGGCAGGCCCATGAGCGCACCGAACGCCGTTGCGATCAGTGCAGCCAGAACCGGCGCGATCGGAAAGGGGATGTCCCATTGCATCGCGAGCTTGGACAGCGAGAATCCGGCGACACCGGCGAAACCCATCTGGGCGAGCGAGGTCTGGCCCGCGTAGCCGGTGAGGATCACGAACGACAGCGCCATGACGACGGCGATCACTGTTGTCATGATCGCGCCTCGCCACAGAGGGCCGAACAGCAGCAGTCCCGTGACCGCGAGCACCACCGGCACTGCGACCGAGATCGGAGTGACGCGCGCCGGAGGGACCGTCGGGAGTCGCCACGTGTCGACCGACCCACGTTCGGGCAGGCGTTCACCGAGCAGCACCATGGCCACGATGATGATCAAGAACGGCAAGCCCTCGCGGGCGCCGTAGTCGGGGAACCAACTGATGTCGCCCTGCACTTTGGTGAACGTCGATTGCACCATGCCGATCGCGAGCCCGGTGGCCACGGTCGGGCCGACGTTGCGGAAGGTGCCGATCAGCGCCGCGCCGAGCGCGGGGATGAGGAAGCCGAACGTGAACACACCCGATCCCAACTGGATCATCGGTGAGGCAAGGATCGCGACGAAGCCGCTCACGAGACCGGCGACGACGAAACTGAGACCCGCCAGTCGGTCGGGCGAGTAGCCGAGGAGCACGGCGCCCTTTTCGTTCTCTGCCGCGGCACGGGTGATGAGGCCGACGCGGCTGAACCGCGACATCGCCCAGAGCACCACACCGATCACGACCACGACGAGTATCAACCACAACCCATCGCGTGGCACGGTGAGATCACCGGCGATGGTCACGTTTTCGCGCGGCAGGATCGGGTCGACCCGGATGCTGGTCCGATCTCCGAAGCGACGGTCCACCAGTGACATGAACACGATCACCAGACCCACGCTCGCGACGACTTTCGCCAGCGCCGGCGCCTTGCGAAGCGGTCGGAACACGATCGCATACACGAGGGCGCCCATCAGCGCCGCGGTGAGCAGTGCCAACACGATCGCCCACCGGAACCCCACGTCGCCCTCCAGGCTGCCGCCGAAGTGGTAGCGGCCGGGCAGGCCGGGGAACGGCAACGGATATGAGCCCTCACGGAGGTCCGCGTAGACGTAGGCAACCCATGTGGCCATCGCCCCGTGCGCGAAGTTGACGACGCCCGAACCCTGGTACGTGATGACCAGACCGAGGCCGAGCGCAGCGATGATCGCGCCGGCCCCGGTTCCGAGCAACAGGTAGTAGATGTAGTCAGTCATCGCTTCGTTCCATGAGAGTTGTCAGATGAGCGACGAGTCGCTGCTCAGGGCAGGTACTCGACCGAGGACACTGCCTCGAGACCCTCGATCGTCTTCACGTCGCCACCCTCGAGATACTCGGCGAAGGGGAACGTGAACGAGCAGATCGTCGGGTATGCCGCGGCAGCACCACAGTCGATCTCGCCGTCACCCGGCCACAGGGTGAGTCCCTCGGCCGAGCCGAGGAAGTCGTAGATCCCCTGACCGGTGACGTCGAGACCGTCGGCCGCCATGGTGTTGGCGTACACAGCGATCGACATGATGAGGAACAGACCCAATCCGCCGAGGCCCAAGGCCGTGGAGTCGACCTCGCTCGGCTCGACGCCGAGCACCGGTGCCATGAGGTCTTGCAGGATCGCCAGTTCGGGGGTCTCCTCCTGGGTGGCGACACCGATGAAGTTCCAACCGACGGCGTCGTCGCCGACCTGAGCGATCACGTCGGCGTCGCTGCAGATGCCGGTCGTGATCACGGGGATCTCGATGTCGAGCGAGGCGCGGCCGCGCATCGTGCCGATGCACCCCGCGTCGGAGTACAGCGAGAACAGGAGGTCGGGGTTGTCGGCAGCAGCCTCACGCATCAAGCCCTGGTAGCCCGCGTCGGTTTCGTTGTCGCCGCCCTTCACCGTGGAGTGGGCGATGCCCGCCTTGTCGAGAGCGGCGACCAGCGTCGCCTCGGTCGAGTTGGCACCAGGGTTGTCGGAGCTGACGATCGCGACGGTCTTCGCCCCGAAGTGGTTCTGGGCCACGTTCACAGCGGCAGCCATCGTGGTGGCGTTGCCGCCCGTGAGGAACAATGCGTCGGCGGCGTAGTCGCCGGGCAGGATCGGCAGCACACCCGACCACTGGCACGTTTGCCGCGGTGTAGGTGGCGTAGTCAGGGAAGAGGTCGAGACCCAGCATCACCAGTTCGACGCCTTTACCGGTGAGCTCCTGGGCACAGGCCTGGGAGGTTTCGGGCGAGCCGTTCACCGTGCAGTTCTCGATCTCCACAGGTCGGCCGCCGATGCCGCCGTGCTCGTTGAGATACGCAACGGCGCCGTCGATGTTGAGACGCATCTCCGGGAAGTCGAGCCCAGGCGTGCCCTCGGTGTTCACCAGCCCGAGCACGATCGGCTCGCCCGTGGGTGGGGCGAGGTTCGGGAACGCTGTGTTCGGATCATCGTCGCCTGCAGGAGGCTCGGTGGCGACTGGTTCGGTCGCATGCCGGTTCGGTCGCTGCCGGCTCGGTCGCTGCCGGCTCGGTCGCAGCGGGTTCGGTCGCGGCTGGTTCGGCTGTCGCCGGTGGTGTTGCATCCGTGACCGGCTCGGACGACTCGTCGTCACTGCACGCACCGGCCAGCAGCGCGAGCGCCACCCCGATCGCGCACACACGCATCGTCCGGCCCGAACGCTCGTTGGCGCGCCTCGTTGCTCGTCCCATGGTCCCCCTCTTTCAGTTGTGATTCCGATGTCCGGCGCCACGTCAGCGGTGCCGATTGCGGTGCCGGCGTCACCCCCAGGTGACGCCGGTTGCATGCTGTGCCGACATCATGCTCTGACGTCGGGCACCCATCCGCAGTGTGCACGATAGGGCACACGACGAGGAGGGTGAACCGCGGCCGACGGCGAGCGGCTGATCACCCAGGAGTGGTCACCCGCATCGGACGTGGCGATGTGGTCTTCGAGTGCTTTCATGTCGGGTGCTCCGAAGGCGAGGGTGTCGAATGGTCCGAGTCGGTGGTGGAATCGGCGTGGAGCTGGTCAGACGTGTTTGCTGATCACCTCGGGTGAACGCTGCCACATCAGCGAGGCGTCGAAACTGAGCGAGTAGTCGGGCGTGAACTCGATGATCACCCGGTGCGGTGAGTCGAGGAACTTCTGGAACGTCGCCGCGGCCAGTTCGTCATCGGGACGAACCGATCTGGCGAACTCGGGATAGAACCAGTCCTTCGTCTCCCGGTCGTCGTGCACGGTGCATGATCCCTTGTAGGTGACGGTCTTGCCGCCACCGATCTTGGAGCCGGTGCTGTTGATGCACAGTGAGGCGCGAGGGAACCGTCGGATGGCTGAGATGCGCTGCCGGCGCTCGGCCGCGGTGAGCCAGAACTTGCCGTCCTTGGGGAGGTGCGACATCACGACGCCAAAGGCCTCTCCGGCCTTGTTCGTCCACATGAACACGCACTCGCGGACGGCATCGACCAGCTGCGCCTCCAGCTCGGGCGTCAACGCACACGCCGTCAGGTCCTCATAGGAATCGTCAGAGGCGGCAGTGAGCCGGAGGCGGCGGTGGAGCCGGAATCAGCCATGAGCGCAAGGTATCACTGCCCGGGCGCGAAATCTACCCCCGGTAAGTTACTGCTCTCGGCCCATGCAACACCGCGACGGACCGTCGATTGCGGTGGGGAGTCAGTCCTCGAAGCCGAGTGAGTGGCCGGCCGACAGATCGTCGACGGCGGTGAACGTGCGGCTCACCAGGGCGTCGAACAGGGCCGCGCCCCGTTCGTTGGCCGGGTTCAGGGTGAGCAGGCTCGCCCCGAAGCTCATCGCGTAGAACATCAGGCCCTCGAGGTAGCCCTGACGCACGCCGTCGACGGTCACCGCATCGACCGGCACACCTGCGGCATGCAGACCGGCGACGTAGCGCTCGAGGAGCGCGTCCTCGTGCTCGCGGCGCATCTCGACGGTGAGGTTGTTGGCACAGAAGTAGACGAAATCCGTCTGTCCAGGGGCACGCATGCCGAGCTGCCAGTCGATGACCGACACCGACCGGTCGCCACCCGAGTGATCGCCGAAGAAGAGGTTGTCGAGTCGGAAATCACCATGGGTGAGCGTCACCCGGTCGTCGTAGTGCGTGATGATCCACTCGGGCATCACGTCGACGAACCGTTCGCACCAGCGCAGGACGCGGCTGGGAAGCTCGTCGCCGTAGCGCTCGAGGAACAGCGGCCAACCGATCGCGAACGTGGGTGCCAACGTCAGCACTGCGGGGTCGTCGAGGCCGGGAAGCCACTCGAGCTCCGCGAGCATCGGGTGTTCGAACCAATGGGCGTGATGACGGGCGAGCACATCGATCGCGCGCTCTGCCTGGTCGAGTGTCGCGCCCGCCACATGGTCGCCCGGAATCGCGGGCGCAAGGTCCTCGAGCACGAGGCACGGCGGATCGGCGATGTTGACGTATGCGACCGGAACCCGCACCGTCATCAACGGCGCCAGGTCGCGGTAGAAGGCGTGTTCACGTTCCCAGACACGCATTTGCTGTCCCATGAACTGACCGGCAGGATCTGCGGTCGGCAGTTTGATGATGACGGTGGTCGGCACCGTCGGATCAGACGAATGGATGCGAACGCGCGCAAGTTGGCCCATGAAGCCCTCGCCCGCAGCGATGGGGTGAAGGTCGATCGACTCGATCTTCACCCCCATCACCTCAGCGAGCCACTCGGCTGAAACGTCCCCCAACGTTCGCGGTGTCACGCGGCCCGACCGTACACCCTTGCGAGCGACACGTTGACCACATCGCCGAACGCCATCAGATCTCGGGTGCCCAGACCTCGGCGGTGCCCGTCACCAGTCGCTCGTCGCCGCGGGAGAGCCACACGTCGCAGCCCGCGATGCCGTCGACGACGTGGCGTACGGTGCCACCCGCGACGACCCGGTCGCCGTCGAGCACCGGCCGACCGAACGACACCGTCAGTCGGCGGATCGCGGCCGGGCCCGCCCAGGCCATGAGCATGTTGGCGACGTATCCGAGGTTGAGCGGGCCCTGGTTGATCACACGTCCACCGAGGCCGAGTACCTCGTTCGCGGCGCGATCCCAGTGAACTGGATACGGATCGCGCAACAACGCAGCCATGGTCCGCATCCGGCCAGCATCGACCGACGGCATCTCCCACGACGGGATCTCCACCGACGGGATCTCCACCGACGAGACGATGTCGCGAGCGGCGACGGCGACGGGCACCTGGGCCGCAGTGCGCCGGAACTGCCAGCGATTGGTGACCCGGGCAACGAGCGCGCCATCGGTGCTGAGTTCGATGCTGAACGCGACATGGTCCGCCGCGGCGCCGGCGGACGAGGTATGTCGTTCGGCGCTCACGACACCACCGTCAACTCGGTAGTCGACGTCCTCGCGCAGCGGTTGCAGGTACTCCCAGTCATATCCCAGCAAGCCCACCGAACCGCTCACGGCATCGACTCCGCCGAGGCGGAACAACTCGGCGATGGTGGTTCCCGCGCCCAGGATCGGTGCATGGAACAGCACGATCGGGTGCACCAGGCCCTCGGGGAGCTGCTCGCGGCCGGTGCAGTCGGTGAGCAGCCAGTTCTCCCAGTGCGCAACACGGTAGGTGCCGCCGGGGAAGCGGTGGCCGACGAGCGCGGCCAGCTCCTCGGGGCTCACGATCCGACCACCAGGCCGGACCAGACCAGCTCGGCGAGCTGGTCTGCCAGCACCGTTGCGGAGCGATCGGATTCCTCGATCCACCAGAGCGACACGAGGTTGAGCATGCCGATGATCGCGTACGCCCATGGCACCGCGACGGCGGCGTCGTGCCCGTGTCGTGTGCGCCAGCGACTCAGCAGCTCGGCGAGTGGGCCCGCGGACTGGCCGGCGAGGTAGAGGGTGCGTTCGGGGGTGTCGTCGCCGGCACCTCGGGTGACGTAGAGGAACAACTCGCGGTGCTCACCGATGGTCTCGAGGCTGGTACGGAAGAACGCGGAGAGCGTGACGCGGTCGAGCAGGGTGCTGCTGGTGATCTCGGCGCCGGCTGCGGTGATCAATCGTTCGGCCAGACGACCGGCGAGGGCGTTGGCCAACTCGGCCCGGCTCCCGATCCGGGCGTAGACGATCGGCTTGGTCACGCCGGCCTCCATCGCGATGGACTCGAGCGACGTGCCACTGCCGTCGCGGGCGATGACACGCTCGGCGGCCTGGAGGAGCGCATCGCGGTCGACGACGCGCTGGCCACCCACCGGCCGACCCGGGCGACGACGCACTCGAACGCTCATCAGCTCAGTCTGGCCTTCGATCCGTCGAACTCCGGTCCACAGCGCCATACTTACCGCCAGTAAGTTCAGAACCCCACCCGGAGCGCATCACGATGCCGTGGTCGCTCTGACGCACGACCTCACTTCTTCACCTCTCTTCATCTCGTTCGATCGGAGCGTCATGCCCACACAGGCCAGCCAGGAACTTTTCGACCTCTCCGACGACGTTGCCGTCGTCACCGGCGCCGGTCGTGGAATCGGTGAGGGCATCGCCACCACGCTCGCCGACGCCGGCGCGGCCGTGGTGTGCGCGGCCCGGCGAGCCGACGAGATCGAACGTGTGGCCGCCGGCATCCGCGCCCGCGGCGGACGAGCGATCGCCGTCGCCACTGATGTCACCGACAACGACGCCGTCGAGGCCTTGGCGCAGGCCGCTGTCGCCGAGTTCGGTCACCTCGACATCTGGATCAACAACGCCGGTGGCTCGCCGGTCTCAGCACCGCTGGTGACACTCGATGCCGCCGAGTGGGACGCGACGTTGCGGCTGAACCTCACCGCAGTGTGGGTGAGCACCCGAGTCGCCGCGGCACACATGCGCGACGGCGGTCGCATCGTGAACATCTCATCGCTTGCGGCGACCACCACCATGCCGGGCAGCGGTCACTATGCAGCGGCCAAGGCCGGCGTGAACTCACTCACCCGCACGTTCGCGAAGGAGCTCGGCCCGCGGGTTCGGGTGAACTGCATCATGCCCGGGGCCGTGCCCACCGAGATCATGATGACCGCGCTGCACCTCGGCGACGACGACCTGCCGGCGCTGGAGAAGAGACTTCGACTGCCGATGCGACGCCTCGGAACACCCGATGACCTCGGACGCGCCGTGCTGTTCTTCGTCGCTCCGGGATCGGAATGGGTGACGGGCCAGATCCTCTCCATCGACGGCGGGATGTCGGCGTGAGCACCGTCACTGCCCACAGGGTCACCCTTGCCGCGCGCCCACATGGTGCGTTGACCGACGAATGCTTCGCCATCGCGGAAGCAGAGATCGACATCGAGGCGACGCCGGCGGATCATGTTGTCGTCCGCGTCGACACGCTCTCGATCGACGCCTTCATCCGAACCACTCTGGAGGACCGTGCGTATCACGGCTCGTCGCCGATCGGCAGCACCGTCGTTGCGCTCGGAGTGGGCACGGTGCTGACCAGCGCGGCCGATGGCTTCGCTGTCGGCGATCGGGTGTTCGGACCCCTCGGTGCCCAGAGCATCGCAGTGTTGCCCTCGGTGATGCTGCGCGTCATCGACGTGTCGACCGTGTCGGCCACGGCCTACTTGGGCGCACTCGGGTTGACCACCGGGCTCACGGCCTACTTCGGGATCGTCGACGTGGGTGCGGTCGGCCCGACCGACACGGTGGTCGTGTCGGGCGCGGCAGGTGCAGTCGGTTCGATGGCGTGCCAGATCGCGCGCCTGACCGGGGCTGCACGGGTGATCGGGATCGCCGGCGGACCGATCAAAGCCGCGTACGTGGTCGACGAGTTGGGTGCCACGGCGGCGATCGACTACCGCAACGATGACGTCGCAAGTCGGCTCCGCGAGTTGGCGCCAGAGGGCGTCGACGTGTTCTACGACAACGTCGGCGGCGAGGTGCTCGACATCGTGCTCGAGCAGGTTGCCGAACGCGGTCGGATCGTGCTGTGCGGAGCGATCTCGCAGTACGAGCACATGGACGACGTTCGTGGCCCGCGCAACTACCTCAAGCTCGCCGAACGACATGCGCGCATGGAGGGCTTCGCCGTGACCCATTTCGCCGCAGAGTT
The DNA here is from genome assembly GCA_963791635.1 of uncultured Acidimicrobiaceae bacterium. Lineage (GTDB taxonomy): Bacteria > Actinomycetota > Acidimicrobiia > Acidimicrobiales > Ilumatobacteraceae > VFMC01. Next base: position 7,400 of record CAWBTC010000004.1, on the reverse strand, counting down.
CCCTCGAGCCGAGGCGGCGCTCCGTGGTTGGCTCGCGTCCGGTGAACTGTCGATGCGTGAGCACGTGGAACACGGCCTCGATGCGTTCCCATCGTCGCTGCGGATGCTGCTCTCGGGCGGCCACTACGGCAAACTCCTGGTGCGCGTCCACGAGGACGACTGAGTCTCCTCGTGGTGCCGATCGGCGTCGTGCACCCGAACTCACCCGAACTCACCCGACCACGGAGCACCTGATGAGCACCGACTACCCCGCACCCTCCGAACTGTTCTCCCTGGTCGGAGACGTCGCCGTGATCACCGGTGGCGGGCGCGGCATCGGCGAAGGGATCGCTCGCACCTTCGCGAGCGCCGGCGCGAAGGTGGTCGTGGCGGCTCGGCGCACTGCCGAAGTAGAAGCCGTTGCGGCATCCATCAACGCCGCCGGGGGAGAGGCGATCGGTGTGGGCTGCGACGTCACCGACGACGCGGCGGTCGACGTGCTGGCACGGGCGGCGATCGATGCGTTCGGTTCGATCTCGATCTGGGTGAACAACGCCGGTGGCTCGCCCGCGCGCAAGGCGCTCACCGAGCTGTCCCGAGCGGAGTGGGACCAGTGCACGTCGCTCAACCTCACTGCGGTGTGGGTGGGCATCGTGACCGCGGCGAAGTACATCGAGACCGGCTCGATCATCAACATCTCATCCGGTGCAGGCACCGGCCCCGTGCCCGGCAGCGGTCACTACGGCGCCGCCAAGGCCGGCGTGAACTCGCTCACCATGACCGCCTCGGCCGAGCTGGCCCCGCGCATCCGTGTGAACGGGATCATGCCCGGCGCGATCCCTACCGAGATCTTCAGGACCGCACTCGGCATTCAGAACGATGCCGACCTCGCCGCGGCCGAGGAGAAGTGGAACATCCCCATGGGTCGCTTCGGCACGCCGCTCGACATCGGGGCCGCCGCGCTGTACCTCTGCTCGCCCGCCGCCGGTTGGGTGACAGGCGAAACGTGGCGTGTCGGTGGTGGGGCCAAGCCGCGATGACCGTCGTCGAGCGCGAGACTGCGGCCGTGGCGAATCCCGGCGAGACACCTGTGATCGACACCCGCGAGACCTTCTGCCGCTTCTGCCATGCCGCGTGCCCGGTGGAGATCGATGTCGAGATCGCCGGCGGTCGCGAGCGCGCGATCGCTGTGCGCGGCGTGATCGACGATCCGTTGTTCGAGGGCTACACGTGCATCAAAGGCCGGCAACTGCCCGATCAGCACCACGCGCCCGACCGATTGCGCTCGCCTCTGCGCCACGAGGCCGACGGGTCGTTCACCGAGGTGACCTCGCAGGATGCGCTCGACGACATCGCCGCCCAGATCCGGCGGATCATCGACGAGCACGGGCCCCGATCGGTGGCCAGCTACACCGGCACCGGCGCGTTCCAGAACGCGCTCTCGATGCCTGCGGCTGTTGCGTTCCATCAGGGCATCGGATCGCCGTCGTTCTACACGTCGATCACGATCGACCAGCCGGCCCACCTGACGGCGCGGCTGCGGATGGGGTCGTGGGAGGCCGGCTGGCAGAACTTCCGCGACGCCGATGTGCTGCTGGCGATCGGATACAACCCGCTCGTGTCGTCGTATGCACCGGCTGGCGGGCTGCAGGGCACGAACCCGTTCGTCACGTTGCGACGCGGCGAAGGCGCGCGGCATGCAGCTGATCGTGATCGACCCGCGCCGCAGTGAGCTCGCGTCGAACGCCGACGTGTGGCTGCAGGTCAAGCCGGGCGAGGACCCGGCGTTGCTCGCGGGTCTCGTTCACGTGATCCTCGCCGAGGAGCTCCACGACCGTGACTTCTGTGACCGTTGGGTGGGCCAGCTCGAGGAACTGCGCGTTGCAGTGGCGCGATTCACGCCCGAGTACGTGGCCGAGCGCTGTGAGGTGCCGGCCGATGATGTCGTGCGCGCGGCTCGGATCTTCGCCGCGGGACCGCGTGGAACCGCCGGTACCGGCACGGGTCCGAACATGGCCCCGCACAGCACGCTGATGGAGCACCTCACCCTCACGCTCAACGCGATCTGCGGTCGCGTGAACCGCGAGGGCGACACCCTCGAGAGCGGGAACTTCCTCGTGCCCGGCGACACCCGCCGCGCCCAGGTGGTGCCTCCGAGCGATCCTGCCCCAGGAACGCCGCATCGAGTGAAGGGCCTGCGCGGCATGCCGGGCGAGATGCTCACCAACGTGCTTGCCGAGGAGATCCTCGAACCGGGCGACGGCAAGGTGCGCTGCCTGATCGTGTGCGGCGGCAACCCCGTCGTCGCCTTCCCCGACCAGGTGAAGACGATCGCCGCGCTGCGCGACCTCGAACTGCTCGTCGTCATCGATCATCGGATGACCGCCTCTGCTGAGCTGGCGCACTACGTGCTGCCACCCCGGCTCGAACTCGAGCGTGCCGACGTGGCCCAGGTGATGGATCGCCGCTTCGCCGCTGCGTACGTGAGCTACACGCCGAAGGTGCTTGCCCCCGACGGCGACTGCATGTCGGAATGGGAGGTGTTCGCCGGCATCGCGGCACGGATCGGGTCGAAGATGCCGCTGCCCGGTGGCGATCTCCCGCTCGACGGGTCGGCCGACGATGAACTGATGCTGGACCTCGCGTTCGCGACGGGACGGATGCCGATGGCGGAGATCCGGGAGAAGCGTGGCCAGATCCTGGCCGACCGCGAGGTGGCTGTCGTGGCCGCTTCTGATGATGCAGGTGGCCGTTTCGCCGTGGCTCCGCCCGACGTGGTGGCCGAGCTGGCCGAGGTGCGCGCGGAGAGCACAGGCGCCGAGGTGCTCGACGGCTTCACGGCAGTCGACTTCCCGTTCCGGCTCGTGAGTCGCCGGTTGAAGCACGTGCTCAACTCGCTCGGTCGGGAGCTGCCGGGCCTTGCCCGCGTGGGTACCACGAACGCCGCCTACCTGCATCCAGACGATCTCGCCGAGCTCGGTGTGACCGACGGTGATCTGGTGGAGATCACCTCCCCGACCGGCACCGTGGTCGGGGTGGCCGAGGCCAGCGCCACGGTGAAGCGTGGCGTGGTGTCGATGTCGCATTCGTGGGGCGGTGCCATCACCGACGACGACGTGCGCACCCAGGGCACGCCGACGAACCGACTGTGCACCGTCGACAGCGGCTGGGATCGCCTCAATGGCATGGCCATCCAGAGCGCGATCCCCGTGCGTGTGGTGAGACACCACGCCTGACGGGCGAGTGGATACCCGACCCTCGGCGTCGATCGATCCGCCCGGTGCTTACGCTGAGATCGTGAAGGTCGTTGCGATCGCGCTGATCATCGCCGTGAAGTTCCTCATCCCGGCCGGGATCCCCTTCGCCCCGTTCGTCGCTGGCTGGGCCAACTTCGTGCTCGACACCATCGACGGCGACCTGCTCGTACCGCTCGGCCTGGCCGACGGGACGTACCAGCCGATCGACAAGATCGCCGACTGGGCCACCTACATCGGCATGGCTGTAGCGGCATGGCGGCTCAGATGGTCGATCCGCCGATGGGTGTACGCACTCTTTGCGTTCCGGAGCGTGGGCCAGCTGTTGTACCTCGTCACGGGTGCCGAGTGGTGGCTGTTCGTGTTCCCCAACTTCCTCGAACCACTGTTCCTCGTCTATGCGACGGCGAGCTTGTTCTTGAGGAACGAGGAGCGCACGGCGGCATGGTTCCAGTCGCACCGGACGCTGGTGGTGATTCTCGTGGTGATCTACAAGCTCCAAGACGAGTACGTCACCCACATCGGCAACTTCGATCGCACCGAGTTCATCACGGGCCTGTTCGACTGATGACGACCGGGAGTCGGATTCATCGAGGAACGCCACGACGTGTTCGGTGAGCCGGCGGGGTGAGGCGCAACTCATGAACGGCATGGCCATCCGGGGCGCGATCGCTGACGTGTGCTGAAGTGCGTGCAATGACCGCTCCCGACGACGAGATCGAGGCAGACGAGGACGACCTGCCTGAACCGTTCGTGGGTCGGGTCGGCGTCCGCCGTGTGGCGGTCGCTGGGTTCTCGCTCTTGGTCGTGGCCTTCGTGGCGCTCACCCGGTGGTCGGCGATCGTCGCCTCCCATCCCGCGTACCTGCTGGTGCTGGTCGTGCTCGTCCTGGCCGCTGGCACCGTGGTCTCGGTGTGGGGTGGCCGGGTCTGGCTGACCCGCCATCGACCGCGATCACCGAGGACGCCCCAATCCGTGGTGCGAACGCTGTTGGCGGCGACGACCTGCATCGCAGTGGGCGGTGTCGTCGTCTACCTCCGGCCGTTGCCTGCTTCTCGCTCAGCCACTGCGCTGCTGCGCGACTCCGCCGACGTCGACGTGACCGAGACGCTCACCCATCTGGAGTTCGCACCGGTGGCATCGGCCACCACTGGCCTCGTGTTCTATCCAGGTGCACTGGTGGATGCCCGTGCGTACGCGCCGACGCTGCGCCCGCTGGCTGCAGCAGGGTTCTTGGTGGTGGTGGTGAAGATGCCGCTGGGTGTGGCGTTCTTCGACAGCGGTGCAGCGTCCGGTGTGATCGCCGATCACCCAGAGATCGGTCATTGGGCGATCGGCGGACACTCGCTCGGAGGTGCGGTCGCTTCGTCGTTCGCACGCGACCACACCGACGAGATCAGTGGTCTCGTCTTGTGGGCTGCGTACCCAACGAGCCCGATCGTCACTACCACTGAGCTCGATGTCCTCTCGGTGTCAGCGTCGAATGACGGCCTCGCCACAGTCGCCGACATCGCCGATTCGGTGACCGATCTTCCGGTCGACACCACATTCGTGGAGATCGAAGGTGCAGTCCACGGGTTCTTCGGTGACTACGGCGACCAGACGGGCGATGGCGACCCGACGATCACCCGAGCCGACGCTCAGACCCAGATCATCGCGGCCACGAAGTCGTTCCTCACCTCGCTCGCTGAATGAGCATCGGAGCGCGTCGCGACGTCGGTGCGGGGATCGAAACGTCGCTCGGGCGCGGATTCTGAACTGAACCGTCCGGTCTGGAGTACGGTCCATCCGGGGCATCGAACAGCGGGCGGAAAACGCGACTGGTACCGGTCGCCGTGACGCGCTGGAGGCACGATGGAACGCAGGGGAATGCCCGTCGCGGGGCCGGTGGTGGCACCCAGGTCGTCAGGCGCGCGCCGATGACGTCGACGCTCAAGGACCTGGTTCGCGAGGCGCACCCTCATCACGTGGTGGAGCCGCTCGACGCAACCGTTCGCACCGATCTTCTCCTCTGTTCGCCGACCGTGATCATCGAAGTGATCGGCGCGCGCGAGGGCATCGACGTGCTGGCTCGAGTTCGTCGTGTCGCTCCTGACGCCCCGCTTGCCGCGATGCGGATATCGGCGATCGACGTGGAGCCCGAGCACCCGGAACGTCGTGCGGGGGCGCGCCTGCAGGCGGGCGCTGCGGGCGTGCTGGCCTTCGCAGTGGCCGTCGGGCTGGCGATCTGGGATCCTCCTGTGATGAGCCCCGCTGTGTCGGTCGGGGCGATGGTGGCGTTGCCGGTGCTCGCGGTGGCATTGGTCCGCGCCTGGCGACGAACCCGCCGAACACCGGTCGAACGCCGTCGTTACTTCGAGCGTCGGCGGAGCATCACCGTCATCGCAGTGGTGATGGCCGATGAGATCTCGGCGTCTGCGCTGGCATCAACGGTCCGTCGCGAGCTCGATGGCTCGCGCCCAGGTGTCGGTCGTGTCGACGTGAGCGTCTTCGATCCGCCACCCTGCGGTGGCGGCTGAACGAGGTCCGCGGGACCCGAGCTGACCTCCGCTCGAGCGTCAGGGCGCGAGCGACTCCTGCACGCGAGCCTCGTGGATGTGGTCACGGGCGAAGCGGATCGCTTCGGCGGGTCCCATCGCCGCGCCGTCGGCAAGGCACCTGTCGTACGTGACATCACCGAGCATGGCGCTCAGCTCGCGAAGCACGACCGGGACCTCGCTGGCCCACGTCGTGGCCGCGAATGACGTGCTGGCGCCGAACATGATGGCGGCGACCGAGGGCTCATCGACGCGGTGGAAGAACACCGCCAGATCGACCAGGGTTCCGGCGAGATCGACCCGGTTTCCCGCTCGTTGGTACGAGTCGATCGCGGCATCGAACAGCTCCAGACCTCGGTCGCGATCACCGTGCTCGGCCTCGAGGCGCGCAGACTCCTGCGCCACCCGAGCCTCGGAGAACGGAATCCGCTGCTCTCGGGTGAGCTCGAGCGCTTGCCGGAACGCCACCAGCGAGCGGTCCGGGTCGGTCGTCGCGAACGCGCGACCCGTTGAGATCAGAGCGAGCGCGATCCACGCCGGATTTCCGTAGGCGTTGGCAACGCGGAGGTTCTCCGTGGCAACGGCGCGAGCTTCCTCGGCCCCTCAGGAGAACCTCGGTTCGACTGCGGTCGCGTCAGTATCGCAGGTTCGTCGGAAGGCGCGTGCAGCGCGTTCGTCCTGGGCAGGTGTCGGGTAGGGCGTGCCGCCAAGCGGAGCCGCACGGGCCGGTCGCCTTCGCTGGCAGCCGAGCGAGACGTGGCCAGGCCAGACTGGTCGGATGGAGTTCGTGATCGCGCGGAACCCTGATGAGGGGTCGTCGTTGCCGTTCCTGGTGCGCTTGCCGTTGGGTGCTGGTGGTGTGGTGTTGAAGGTGCGCGACACGTGGCCGAGGACGGCGAAGGTGTACTGCCATCGCGCCGAGGCATGGCCGGTCGACGCAGAGATCGTGGAGCGGGTGCCGGTGCGATCATGTGTGCGGCGGGGCGCTTCGATCGATCTGGTGTTGGATCGTGGGCGGGAGAACCGGTCACAGTTCGTGTTCGCGATGGCGCGGGGCCGGGAGGTGATCTTCTGGCAGAGCGCGTGGACGGCCAAACAAGCACGGCCGGCGGTGTCGGTGCCGACGGCGCGGGCAGCGGGTCGAGTCCTGGAGATCGTGGTCGACAGCCACGAGCGCTATCCGTGGACCTTCTCGGCGCAGCAGGCCGTCACCCGCCGCCAGGCGCTGCCCGCGGGCGACTACGGCGTCGTCGTCGATGGCCGGTTGATCGCGTCAGTCGAGCGCAAGAGCCTCGCGGGATCTGGTGAGCACGCTCACGTCCGGCAAGCTGCGATATCTGATGGCCGATCTGGCATCGGTGCCGCGGGCGGCGTTGGTGGTGGAGGAGCGCTGGTCGTCGGTGTTCAAGCTCGATCGGGTTCGTCCCTCGGTGGTGAGCGAGGGCCTCGCCGAGGCGCAGGTGCGGTTCCCGACGGTGCCGATCGTGTTCTGTGAGACCCGACCGCTGGCGCAGGAGTGGGCGTACCGGTTCCTCGGCGCCGCGGTCGCGCACCACGATGAACACGCGCAAGCAGGCCGTCTCGAGGAGTCGCTACCCGTCGCAGGTCCGCTGGCGCCGTCGGAGCCGGC
>CAWBTC010000003.1:0-183963 GCA_963791635.1 uncultured Acidimicrobiaceae bacterium | reverse complement strand
TCTGGCTCGGCCAACAAGACGTGGTCCCCGCGTCCCCGATGCCGTATCGTCCCGGCATCGGATGGGCGGTCACCGAAGGCCGGGCTCTCGACATCGGCGACGCCTTCGCCGCCCGCCCGGGGGCAGGCTCGGGCGAGGTGCTGCAGGCGCTCGACGCGATCTCCACAGGTACCACCACACGTGGCGGGCGGCTGCTCGCACCGCTGGCCGTTCGTTACGTGGTCGTGCCGCTGGTGGACGGCGCAGTGTCCACCAACGACGATGCGGTCGCTCCGCCTGCAGGCCTGCTCGATGCGCTTGGCGATCAGCTCGATCTCGCCGAGGTGTACAGCCCACCGAACTTCCTCGTCTACGAGAACCGTGCGTGGGTGCCGCTGCGCAGCGTTCTCACGGCCGACGGTGCTGACTCGAGCCTCGACGCCGGCGCCGCCGCACTCGCCCAGTCTGATCTCTCGGGCGCCACACCGATCATGACCGGCGGCGATCACCTCTCGTCCGGCACCGCCGCCGTCGCGGCAGGCACCGTGCACCTCGCCGTGCCGGTCGACCGTCGATGGGAGCTGACGCTCGACGGTGCTGCGGTCGAGTCCCGTCCGGCGTTCGGCACCACGATGGCCTTCGACGTGGAGTCACCCGGCACGGCCACGCTCACCTACCGCACCTCACGGACATATCGGTTGGTGCTGCTCGCCCAGGCGATCGTGTGGGTCGTGATCGCGGTCGCCGCGACCAGCGTTCGCCTCCGCCGCCCGCGCGTGCGCCAGCGGGCGCGGCCCGCGCTCGTCGCGGAGCCGGTGTTCACGATGGACCCGATCATCGGCGTCCCCGTGGCCCCGATGCCGGACGAGGTGACCGAGTTCGACGAGACCGATCTTGCCGAGGCCTTCGTCGCTCCGCAGGCGTTCGCGGCACCCGAGCCGGAGGTCACCGGTTCAGCGGGGGAGCCCACATGACCCCGCTGCGTTCAATCGCCGGCCTGGTGGTCGCAGGTGCTCTCGCCGGGCTCGGTCTCGCGGCTCGCGAGCAACCGGTGGAGATCGAGCCGACGTTCGCGTCGCTGGGCAACCCCACCATGCCGTTCGTGCCGAGTGGTTCGTTCATCACATCGAGCTGGTTCTGCCCGGGCGTTCCCACCGGCGAGAGCGGTCTCGGCGGCACGATCGAGGTGACGAACACGAGCGACTCGCCGATCGCCGGTCGGGTCACCGCGTACTCGACCGATCCGAACGCTTCGGCGGTCGACGAGCCGATCATCGTCGCGCCCCGTTCCACCTCCACGGTCGACCTCGCTGCCCTTCAGCCCACGGGCTCGTTCGTGTCCGGTCTCGTCGAGATCGACGGAGGTGGTGGCTTCGTGGAGCAGACCGCGCTGCACCCCGCCGGCAACTCGGTGTCGCCGTGTGCGAATGCAGCCTCGTCGAACTGGTGGTTCGCCGACGGTTTCACCGTCGACGACAGCACCGAGCGGCTGGTGCTCACCAACCCGTATCCCGACGCGGCGATCGTCGACATCCGCTTCGTCACCGCCGACGGCATCCGTCGTCCATCACGTCTGCAGGGGTACCCGGTGCCGGGCCGATCGGTGCAAGTGGTGACGCTCGGCGAGCTCGGCGCTCGCGACGAACCGATCCTCGCCGCCCAGGTGAGTGCCTCGCGAGGTCGTGTGGTGGTGGGTCGCGCCCAGCACTACGTGGGCGGCAGACGTCTCGGCTTCGCGATGTCGCTGGGCGCGCCATCGTTGAACAGCCAGTACTACTTCGCCGACGGTGAGACCGGCGAGGGCATCGACGAGACGTACGCGATCTACAACCCTTCCGACGCCGAGGTCACCGTCTACGCGGTGTTCCTCGGCCTGCCGTCCACGCCCGATTTCACCAACGACACCGAGGTGATCGTGCCGAAGGGCGGTGTGGTGATCCTCGACACCGCCGATGTGGCCGATCTGCCACCGGGTCGTCACGGCGCCGTGTTCTCCACCTTCGCCGCAGAGTCGATCGTGGTCGAGCGTGTCATCACCCGACCTGCGGGCGACAGCGTCGCCACCACGGTCGTGATGGGCTCGCCACCGAACCTCGCCTCCACCCGGTGGTCGGCTTCGGTCGGAACGGACATCGCGATCGAGGACGCACTCGTGGTGCTCAACGTCGACAGCGTGGACACCACCGTGACGGTCAGCACCCTCGGGCCGGGTGGCCTCGTGCCGGTCCCTGGTCTCGAGGCGATCCCGCTCCCGGCAGCCGGGCTGATCACCGTGCCGTTCACCGATCCTTCGGTGCTCGGTCGGGCGTTCGTGGTCGAGAGCGGCCAGCGCGTCTTCGTCGAGCGATTGCTGCCACGAGCTGCCGAGCTGCGCGGCCGATCCGGTTCATTCCCGCTCGCGGGCTGACGCCTGGCAGGCTGGGGCCGTGGACCGTCTGCTGCTCGCGCTCGCCATCGTCGTGGTCGCCGCCGTCGTCGCGCTGGTGACTGGTCGGCGCCGAGTGCCAGATGCCCCCACTCAGACCTCGCATCAGGTGCCCGAACAGCTCGATCGCCGGGACTTCGCCTCGTTGGTCGACGAGGCGAGCCAGGACGCAGAGTGGCTCCTGGTGGTGTTCACCTCGGCCACGTGCCACACGTGCGCCGACATGGTCACGAAGGCCAAGGTGTTGGCGAGCCCGTTGGTGGCGGTGGTGGAAGCGGAGTACGCCGCGCAACGCGACCTGCACGACCGCTACCGGATCGACGCGGTGCCCACCACCGTGCTCGCCGACGCCCGAGGCGTGGTGCAGGCATCGTTCGTCGGTCGGGTCAGCGCAACCGATCTGTGGGCCGACGTCGCCGAGGCCCGCGAGCCCGGGTCACGGCCGAAGCGGGAATGTGGCAGCGACGACGCGCATCGCCACGAGCACTAGCTCAGCGCGGTGTGCTCGCTGGGCCGATCGGCGTCCTCGCTCGACGAGCCACCGAGGCCGGCCTGCACGAGTGCGGCGACCTCGGAACCGTCGATCGTCTCCTTCTCGAGGAGCGCTTCGGCGACGAGGTCGAGTGCGGTGCGATGCTTCTGCAGGAGCACGTGTGCCCGCTGCTCTTGTTCGAGGAGGATCCGCGAGATCTCCTCGTCCATCATTCGGGCGGTCTCGTCGCTGTACTCGCGGCCGCTGGTCATCAGGTCCTCACCGAGGAACACCTGCTGCTGGCCATGCCAGGCCATCGGACCCACGCGCTCGCTCATGCCCCACTCGCGCACCATCCGGCGGGCGATGCCGGTGGCTTGCTCGAGGTCGTTGGCGGCACCGGAGTTGAGGTGACCGAACACGATCTTTTCGGCAACGCGGCCGCCCATTGCACGGCAGATCACGTCCTCGAAGAAGTCCTTGGAGTACGTGTGCCGTTCCTCGGGGAGGCTCCACGTGACGCCGAGCGCCATCCCGCGAGGCAGGATCGTGACCTTGTGCAGCGGATCGGCGTGAGGGAGCACGACGGTGAGGATGGCGTGGCCGCCCTCGTGGATCGCGGTCGCCCGCTTCTCCTCACCCGAGAGCACGAGGCTCTCGCGGCGCGCGCCCATGACGACACGGTCGCGGGCGTTCTCGAAGTCGATCCGCTCCACCTGTTGGCTGTTGCGGCGCACCGCGAACAGGGCGGCCTCGTTGACGAGGTTGGCCAGATCAGCGCCGCTCATGCCGGGGGTGGCCTTGGCCATGACCGAGAGGTCGACGTCGGGTCCCATCCGCTTGTCACGGCTGTGCACCTTGAGGATCGCATGGCGTTCCTCGGACTCGGGCAGCGGCACCACGATCTGACGGTCGAAACGGCCAGGGCGCAACAGGGCGGGATCGAGGATGTCGGGGCGGTTGGTGGCGGCGAGGATCACGATGCCCTCGCTCGTCTCGAAGCCGTCCATCTCGGCGAGCATCTGGTTGAGCGTCTGCTCGCGCTCGTCGTGACCGCCACCCAGACCGGCACCGCGCTTGCGGCCGATCGAGTCGATCTCGTCGATGAAGATGATCGCCCGGCCCATCTTTCGGGCCTGCTGGAACAGATCGTGGACGCGACTGGCGCCGACGCCGACGAACATCTCCATGAAGTCCGAACCGGTGACCGACAAGAAGCCGACACCCGCCTCGCCGGCGACGGCGCGGGCGAACAGCGTCTTGCCGGTGCCTGGCGGGCCGACGAGCAGCATGCCCTTGGGCACGCGGGCGCCGATCTCACGGAAGCGCTCGGGCATCCGCAGGAAGTCGACCACCTCGGTGATCTCCTGCTTCACCCCTTCGTAGCCGGCGATGTCGGCGAAGGTGGTGGACGGCTTGTCGGGGTTGAACGTCTTCGCGCGGCTCTTCCCGACCGACATGATGCTGCCGGCCTGGCCCATCGCCCGACGCTGCATCCAGACGAAGAAACCGATCAGGAGGAGGAACGGCAGCAGCAGACCGGCCCAGCTCCAGAACCAGCTGGTCTGAGGGGTCTTGAAGTCGAGGTCGACACCCTGCTCGCGCAGGAGCGCCTCGTCGGTCTCGCTGAGGCCGCGCTGGCCGCCACCGGTGGCGGTGAACGAGTCGCCGTTGTCGAGCTCGCCGGTGATGCGGTTGTTCGTGTTGTTGACGACGACGCTCTTCACGTCGCCTCGCTCGACCAGGTCGATGAACTCGGTGTAGGTGAGTTCGTCACCTTCCTCGGTGGGCCAGAAGCGGGGGAGGACGAACATCGCGACCAGGACGGCGACCATCACGGGCAGCGTCCACCGGGGCCATCCGGCGCCGAAGGACGGCTTGCCGCCGCTGCCTCCACTGCCTCCACTGCCACCGCGCTCGGGTGGCTGTTGGCCTGGCTGCTGGCGACCGCCGGGGCTGCGGCCGGGAGGGGGCGGCGGAGGCGGCGGAGGCAGGTTGCTCATGCACCTATGTTACGGGCATCCAGACGTCATGAAACGGTCGCACCCTCGCTCCGGCTCCTCGCGACCGTGTGGCATCCACCACTCATCCAGGCCTCCTCGGTACCGTGTTCTCGATGTCCCGACAGTGCTCCCGCACCGGTTGTGCCGCGCCCGCAGACGCCACGCTGAGCTATCAGTACGGTCGCTCCCGCGTGTGGCTCGACGATCTGGCGTCCGAGCGAGACCCGCACAGCTACGACCTCTGCTTGCGTCACGCAGAGCGCTTGTCGGTGCCGAACGGGTGGCGGCTCGAGGACCGACGCGATGCTCGCCGCCTTGTCAGCTCTGGTTCGGGCAACGGCGAGCACCGTCTCGCCGGCTGAGTCGACCTCATCGAAGGCGTCGAAGGCGTCGAAGGCGTCGAAGGCGTCGAAGGCGTCCCCGCGACGGAACCTGGAGATCGTCGATCGGTACCATGTTCGCTCATGTCGGTCTCGACGGGTACCCCGGTCCCCCCTGTGCGGATCGGCGACGGCCAGAGTCGCATCACCGTCGGGATCGCCGCCGTCACGTGGGCGGCGTGCTGGCTTGCCGGCAACCTCATCGGCGGCGCGGTGCTCGCCGTCTCCGGTCACGATGCAGGCACGACCGACACGCCGATCTGGCTCACGGTGCTCGGCGCACTCGGTCTGTGGATCCCGACGCTCGTCGCGTTGCGGCTCACCAGCCAACGCTTCGGGCTTCGAAGTGTCGTTCGCGACTACGGCCTGTCGTTGCGCCCGGTCGACCTGCTCGGCATCCCGATCGGTGTGCTCACCCAACTCGTCCTGTTGCGCCTGCTGTACTGGCCGCTCGAGGAGATCTGGCCCGAGACGTTCTCCAGTCCCAAGGTGGAGGAGTCCGCCCGCACCCTGTACGAGAGTGCCAACGGGGTCTGGCTCGTCGGGCTCGTGCTGCTCGTGGTGGCGGGTGCGCCCTTCGTCGAGGAGTTGCTCTACCGCGGACTCCTGCAGAGCGCGTTCCGGCGCCGGGTGAACGACGGAGTCGCGCTCGTGGTCGTGGCGTTGTGGTTCGCACTGATCCACTTCCGCCCCGTGGAGTACCCGGGCCTGATCGTCGTGGGCCTCGTGCTCGGTGTGTGCGCGATGGTGACCGATCGAATCGGGATGAGCATCGTCGCCCACTGCGCGTTCAACGCGACCGGATTGGTCTGGGTCGCGACCCGATGACGCTTCGGTGTCGCCTGCCCCTGCGAGAATGGACGAGCCCTGTGAGAATGGACAAATGGTGGACGAACTGAGCGAGCGCGCCCCCGACGGCGTGGACGACGTCCACGGCGAGAACGGCGAGAACGGCGAGAACGGCGAGACGACGCCCACGGCATGGAGCGTCCGGTGGTCGCGACGTCTGCAGCGATGCGTGCATTCCAGAGGGTGGTGCGCCGGCCGCAGGCGTGGCTCGACCGCCCCTGGCCGACCGATCGCATCGTCCGGTTCGTGATCACCGTCGCCCTCGTCGGTGGCTCCACCTGGGCGGCCTTGCAGACGGTGCACCCCGATCTCGTGCTGACCAACAACACGCCCACTGGTGGCGACATGGGTTCCCATGTGATGGGACCCGCGTTCCTGCGTGACCACCTGCTGCCAAACCTGCAGCTGAGCGGCTGGAGCAACTACTGGTACGCGGGCCTGCCGATGTACCGCTTCTACATGGTCATCCCCGCGTTGGCGATCGTGGCGCTCAACGTGGTCTTGCCGTACGGCATCGCGTTCAAGATCGTCGCGGTCGCAGGCATCGTCACCCTGCCGTTGTGCTGTTGGGCCTTCGGTCGACTCGCCGGTTTCCGCTACCCGTTGCCCGAGCTGTTCGCGCTCGGAGGTCTGCTGTTCCTGTTCGACGAGAGCTTTTCGATCTACGGCGGCAACGTGAAGAGCACGATGGCGGGCGAGTTCTCGTTCTCCATCGCATTGTCGCTCGGCATGCTCGGTCTCGGCCTGCTCGCCAATGGCCTCGAGACCGGCAAGCATCGTTCGAAGGCGGCGATCGTCCTGGCACTCGCGTGCCTCTCGCACGGCATCGTGCTGATCTTCGTTGCCCTCGGCGCGCTCTTGCTGTGGCTGGTGTGGATGGATCGCAAGCGATTCGTCTACGGCTTCACCACCGGGCTCACGGCGTTCTTGCTCGCCGCGTTCTGGGTGGTGCCGTTCTTGTTCGACCATGCCTTCATGACCGACATGAAGTACGGCTTCCGACCATCGGGCGCCAGCGACTCGTTCTGGGACATGTTCTTCCCGCTGACCACCTTCTTCGACGTGTTCATCACGTCGTTCGCAGTGATCGGCTTCGTCGCGTGCGTGGCCCGTCGGCACCTGAACGGGTCGTGGATGGGCATCACCACGCTCGCACTCGCGGCCGGCGTCTACGTCACACGAGACAGCCTGCCGATCATCGGTCTGCTCTGGAACCCGCGCCTGTTGCCGTTCGTGTACATCATGCGGTACCTCCTGATGATGGTAGGCCTCGTCGAGGTGGCTGCGATCGTCGCCCGCGGCGCGAGAGGTGAGCGCGAACTGCCGGACGGCACGTGGGTGAAGGTGGGCACATCGGTTGCTGTGGTGGTGGCGGTGAGCGTGCTCGCGATCGAGCTGATGTTCTTCCGGGTGATGCCGGGCGCGAAGTTCACGACGCACAACGGCGAGTCGGTGTACTCGTGGGGCCCGATCTCGCTGACGGCGACGTCCACCGACGCGCTGAGCGATGCGTGGTCGCGCGTACAACTTCACCGGCTACGAGGACAAGCCCGCGTATGGCGAGTACAAAGGGCTCGTCGACACGATGGCCGGGCTCGGTGAGGATCCGTCGAACGGGTGCGGCCGTGCGATGTGGGAGAACAACGCCGACAACGGCAAGTACGGCACGACGATGGCGCTGATGCTCCTGCCGCACTGGACCGACGGGTGCATCGCGAGCATGGAAGGCCTGTTCTTCGAGGCGTCCGGCACCACGCCGTACCACTTCGTCACCGCTGCGGCGATGAGCGAGAGCAGCTCGAACCCCGTCCGTCAACTCCGCTACGACAACAACAACGGTGCGCTCGGTGTGCCGTACCTGCAAGCGCTCGGCGTGAAGTACGTGATGGTGTTCACCGAGGCCGCGAAGAAGCAGGCCGATGCCCAGCCCCAGCTCACACTCGCTCGCCAGAGCGGCCCGTGGAACGTGTACTCGGTGGCCGACAGCAACCTCGTCGTGCCGCTCGAGACGCAGCCGGTGGTGGTGGCTGCGCGCGAGGGCGATCCGCGTGAGCGCAACCTCGAATTGGGCATGAGTTGGTTCCAGCACCAGGACGAGTGGGCTGCGTTGCCGGCCGACGATGGCCCGGCCGAGTGGCAGCGGATCGAGGTGACGCCCGATCTCGCCCGCCGCCAGGACGATCGAGTGGACATCGTGTTGCCCACCACGGCGATCGATCCGGTGGCGCTGTCCGCGGTGAACGTGAGCGAGGTGGTGTTGGGTGACCAGGACCTGCGTTTCACCGTCGATCAGGTGGGCGTTCCCGTGCTGGTGCGGATGAGCTACTTCCCCAACTGGGAGGCGTCGGGCGCCGACGGTCCGTACCGCGTGGCCCCGAACATGATGGTCGTGATCCCGACGTCAACCGACGTGCACCTCACGTACGGTCGGTCGCCGCTCGACATCGGCGCCTACGTGCTCACCGGCCTCGGCATCTTGCTGCTCTTCGGGTGGCGCCGCCTCGGCGATGTCGTCTACCCCTCGCCGCGACCGCGCCTCGGCCTGGCGGGCTGGATCCGTGACAGCCACGACGATCTCGATCCCGACGACATGGAGCCAGCCATGGCCGATTGGGAGATCGCCGCGGCCGACCCGACGGTGCCGATGGCCGAGTCCGAGCTCGACCTCGAGTTCGACCTCGACATGCTGGGTGCAGACGTGCAGCAGGACCAGCCGGATAGGTTGTGAACCGCATGTCCACCCAGCCCACCTCGTCGTCCGACGCGCCCTTCGACCTGTCGACCATCGTCAAGGCCTATGACGTTCGGGGCACGGTGCCCGAACAGATGAACGCCGAGGTGGCCCACGCCCTGGGCGTCGCCTTCGCCCGTTTCGTCGACGCACCGACGGTGATCGTCGGTCGCGACATGCGGCCGTCGGGCGAGGAGCTCGTCGAGGAGTTCTCGCGCGGCGTGATGGAGCAGGGAGTCGACGTGCTCGACGTCGGCCTGGCCTCCACCGACCTCGTGTACTACGCGGCCGGCAGCCTCGACGCGCCTGGCGCGATCTTCACGGCGTCGCACAACCCGGCCCAGTACAACGGCGTGAAGTTCTGCCTGAGCGGCGCCCGCCCGGTGGGCCAGGACACCGGGCTCGTGCAGGTACGCGACGTCGCCCAAAGGGTGCTCGGAGGCAAGGGCCCCACCGCCGCTGCCCGGCCCGGTTCGCGCGCCACCCGCAACCTGCTCTCCGCCTTCGCCGATCACGTGGTGTCGTTCGTCGACACCACAGCATTGCGCCCGATGCGCGTCGTGGCCGACACCGCGAACGGCATGGGTGGCCTCGTGGTGCCTGCTGTGTTCGAACGCATCCCGCAGATCACGCTCGAGATCATGTACGGCGAGCTCGACGGCACGTTCCCGAACCACCCCGCCGACCCGCTGCAACCCGAGAACCAGCGCGATCTGCAGGCTCGCGTCGTGTCGGGCGGCTTCGACGTCGGCCTCGCGTTCGACGGCGACGCCGACCGCGTGTTCGTGGTGGACGAGACCGGTCGTGGACTCAGCGGTTCCACCACCACGGCGATGCTTGCGTCGACGATCCTGCGGTCGCACCCCGGTGCCACGATCCTGCACAACCTGATCTGCTCGCGTGCGGTGACCGAGGTGATCCGCGAAGCGGGTGGCGTACCAGTGCGGACCAAGGTCGGTCACTCGTTCATCAAGCAGGTGATGGCCGACACCGGAGCGGTGTTCGGCGGCGAGCACTCGGCGCACTACTACTTCCTCGACAACTTCCGCGCTGACAGCGGTCTGATCGCGAGCATGTTCGTGCTCGATGAACTGAGCCGTTCGCAGAGTGCGCTGTCGATCGTGCGCAAGCCGTACGAGCGGTACTCGTCGAGCGGAGAGATCAACACCCAAGTGGATGATCCGTTCGCAGTGATCGAGCGCGTGGCGTCATCGTTCGCCGACGCCCAGCAGGATCGTCTCGACGGACTCACCGTCGATTGCGGTCGCTGGTGGTTCAACCTGCGTCCTTCGAACACCGAACCGCTGTTGCGGCTCAACCTCGAAGCACCCGATCGCAACGAGTGCGATCAGCGCGTGGTCGAAGTGCTCGCGCTCATCACTGGCTGACCTTCACTGGCTGACCTTCACTTGCTGACCTTCACTTGCTGACCTTCACATGCTGAAAGAAACGAACTGAGGAACCTCATGTCGCTCGACACCCGCTTGCTCGCCGTCTTGGCCTGTCCCGAGGACAAGGGGCCGTTGTACTACCTCGGTGACGCCGAGGACGAAGGCCTGTACAACCCTCGGTTGAGGCGCCGCTATCTCGTGCGAGACGGCATCCCGGTGATGCTGATCGACGAGGCCGTCACCGTCGGCGACGACGAGTACGAGCAGCTGGCGGCTCGCATCGCCCGCGACCAGCTCGCCCCCACGTTCGAGTAGGATCAACGCTCCATGGAGTCAAGTCGTCACGCAACGCGGTTTCTGATGGCAGCGGTCGCGGTCGCCGTTGCTGCCGCAGCCCCGGTGGCACTGGAGATCGCACCGGCCACCGTGTCGGCGGCACCCGCTCCCGACACGCTCGGTGCAGGCGGGGAGTACCACCCGCTCACGCCGGCGCGGATCTACGACTCCACGCGCCGCCACCGCGGTGAACGAGGCGACTCCGGGGCCGAAGCCGGCCGGTCCCACCCAGCCCACGTTCGACATCAACCTGCTCGGCGCCGGCGGGATCCCCGACCGGCCCGCCGACGTGTTGGCGGTCGTGGTGAACATCACCGTCACCGAGCCCACGGCTGCGGGCTGGCTGAACGCCTACGGCGCCGGCGCGAGCAGCGGACTCGCCTCGATCGTCAACTACACGGCGAACCAGACCGTCCCCAACCTGAGCATCGTCCGTCCGGGCGCCAACGGCGACCTGACGGTCAAGCTCTTCACGCAGAGCGCATCGGCCACCGCGCACGTGGTCGTCGACGTCTTCGGTTGGTTCTCCACGTCGAACAACGCGCAACGAGGCGCTCGCCTCGTGCCGATCACGCCCGGCCGCATCCTCGACACACGCGAGGGCGCGGCCAACCCGCTCGGCCGTGCAGGCTCGGTGGAGCTGCAAGTCCGTGGCGCCACCCTGTCCACGGGCCAGGCGCTCGGCAGCGGCAACGACATCGTCGGTGTGGTCCTCAACGTCACGGGCATCAACCAGCAGACCGACAGCACCGGTACGTTCGTGTCGGTGGTGCCCGAGCTGACGGCCGGCGTGGCGCCGTCGACCTCGAACGTCAACCTCGCGCGCGGACAGATCAAGCCGAACATGGTGATCGTCCCCGTGGGCGCCGACGGCAAGATCCGTCTCTACAACCACGCAGGTGCGACGCACCTCGCCGTCGATGTTGCCGGCTATCTCACCACCACCCCGCCCGGTGCCCGCGCGGGTCGTGTCGTGCCGCTCACCACCCCCTATCGAGTGTTCGACACCCGTGAGACGCAGTGGGGCGCGGTCGCCCTCGGGCCTGGTCAGGCCGAGGACTGGAGCTTCGCCGACTTCGTGAACTCTGTGCGGATCGACAGTGAGTGGGTGGGAGCCCAGAGCGCTGTCATCGGCAACCTCACCTCCGCCGAGCTGAAGCGCCAGTACGCCACGGTGCCGGTGAGCAGCTATCTCACGGTGTACCCGAGCACCGAGCCGCGTCCGAACGCCTCGAACCTCAACATGGTGGACGGCGCCCCGGTGCCGAACCTCGCGATCATGAAGTACGGCACGAGCTCCACGGTGCGGGTGTTCAACCTCGCCGGGTTCAACCACTACCTCTACGACGCCTCCGCCGTCGTGCTCGCCGACTGATCCTCTGCCATGCCACCTGCAAGGTGGCTGTTCGGCGGTACAATCGCCCTGCTTCACGTGGGCTGATCCTGCCGCGACTCTCGTCAACCCTCGTTGTCGAGAGCGGTGATGAGCGTGTGCCAGTTGGCGCCGGCCCTCTTCCAGCCCTTGATCTTGCGTTCCTCTGGAGGACCCACATGTCGTCATCATCCACCTCAACGATCGGTGCACGCCGCGATTTCCGCGTCGCCGATCTCTCCCTCGCCCCGTTCGGGCGCAAGGAGATCCACCTCGCCGAGCACGAGATGCCCGGACTGCGCGCGCTGCGCAAGGAGTACGGCCCGCTGAAGCCGCTCACGGGCGCTCGCATCTCGGGCTCGCTGCACATGACCATTCAGACCGCAGTGCTGATCGAGACCCTGGTCGAGCTCGGCGCCGAGGTGCGCTGGGCCAGCTGCAACATCTTCTCCACCCAGGACCATGCCGCAGCTGCGGTGGCCGTGGGCCCGGAGGGCACCGAGGAGAACCCGGCCGGCGTGCCGGTGTTCGCCTGGAAGGGCGAGACGCTCGAGGAGTACTGGTGGTGCACCGAGCAGATGATGACCTGGCCCGCCGATGCCACCGGCAGCACCGGCCCGAACATGATCCTCGACGACGGCGGCGACGCGACCCTGCTCGTGCACAAGGGTCGCGAGTTCGAGCTCGCCGGCGAAGTGCCGGATCCGGGATCTGCCTCGAACCCCGAGTTCGCGATCGTGCTCGGCCTGTTGCAGCGGTCGCTGAAGACCGAGCCGACCAAGTGGACAACGCTTGCCGCCGGCATCAAAGGCGTCACCGAAGAGACCACCACCGGCGTCATGCGGCTGTACCAGATGCTCGAGCGCGGCGAGTTGCTGTTCCCGGCGATCAACGTCAACGACTCGGTGACGAAGAGCAAGTTCGACAACCTGTACGGCTGCCGTCACTCGCTCATCGACGCCATCTGCCGTGCCACCGACATCATGATCGCCGGCAAGGTCGCCGTCGTCGCCGGCTACGGCGACGTGGGCAAGGGCTGCGCCCAGGCGCTCAAGGGCCAGGGCGCGAGGGTCATCATCACCGAGGTCGACCCCATCAACGCCCTGCAGGCTGCGATGGAGGGCTACCAGGTCACCACCCTCGACGACGTCGTCGGCGCCACCGACATCTTCGTGTCGGCCACCGGCAACGACCACATCATCACCGCCGAGCACATGGCGAAGATGAAGCACAACGCGATCGTGTGCAACATCGGCCACTTCGACAGCGAGATCGACATGGCCGGCCTCGCCCGCAGCGGTGCCACCCGTGACGAGCTGAAGCCCGGCACCGACCTGTGGAGCTTCGACGACGGCCACTCGGTGATCGTGCTCGCCGAGGGTCGTCTCGTGAACCTCGGGTGCGCGACCGGCCACCCCAGCTTCGTGATGAGCTGCTCGTTCAGCAACCAGGTGATCGCCCAGATGGAGTTGTTCAACAACTTGGAGCGGTATCCGCTCGGCGTGTACGTGCTGCCGAAGAAGCTCGACGAGAAGGTCGCCTCGCTCCACCTCGAGGCCCTCGGCGTCAAGCTCACCAAGCTCACCGACGAGCAGGCCGAGTATCTGGGCATCGACCCCAGCGGCCCGTTCAAGAGCGATCACTACCGCTACTGAGCCACCTCCGCCGGGTGCACGCCCGGCATCGTCGCCATGCGGCGACGGTGGTCGATCGTGACCATCGTCGCCACGGCGACGGCCAGCACGAACACGAGCCTCGAACGCAGGACGAACCAGTCGATGCCGACGACGTCCTCCCAGGCGTTCGAGAGCGGGTTGACGTCGTCGATCCAGCCGACGACGACCATCGCGGCGCCCAGGGCCACCCCACGCCAACGCCCCCACAGGATCGCGGTGGCGGCGCTGAGCGCGAGGAGCGGCATCGAATCGTAGATGTGGTGATACGTGAGCAGGGTTGCGAACGTGGTGCCCAGCAGGATCCGCTCGTGCAGCGTCGTGCCGGGCAATCGACTGACCCAGACCACGCCGCCCAACGCAACGGCCAGCATCACGACGTCGAGGGCGGGTGAGGGCCAGAACAGCGACAGCACATCGAGGCGGTCACCATCCATCCGGTTGACGGGGACCGAGCCGAGCAGTTCACCGGCCGCACGTGCGGAATCGATCAGCTCGCCGAACGACATGTCGGTCCGCGCCCGGATGACGAACATCGAGATCACGCCGAGCACGACGACGGCTGCGACGAAGACGGCCCACAGCCGGGCGGTGCGGCGATAGGCGAGTTCTGCGGCGAGGAAGCCCAGCGCGAACGTCGGCTTGGCGAACAGGTAGAAGATCGTGCCGATGTAGAGCCATGCCTCGGGGCGGTGCCACCAGCGCGGATCTGGATGCGCGCGGATCGCGAAGAACGCCACCGCCGCGATCAGTCCGGCCCCGGTCTGGCCCTGCTCGATGTTGTAGAGCGACACCGGTGACACCGCGACCAGCAGTGCGAGGAGCATCGAGACGTCGAGCGGGATCGCGAGCGAACGCAGCACGGCACGGGTGCCGAACACCGTGATGATCAGGCTGATCACCATCCAGCCGGTCACGGTCGCCGTGGCACCGATCGGGACGAGGATCGGGAACGCGAGATAGCTGCTCGGGATGATCGGCGTGGCCGTGTACGAGCCGAACCGTGGCACCGCCGCCGCCGCCGACCACGGGTCGACGCCCTCGGAGATCAACTGGTTCGGGCCGAACACCGCCGTGAGGAGGTCCTCGCCGTACCGGACGTCGCCATGGGCGGCGCCGTCGAGCATCGGCCAGAAGCGCTGCACCATGAGCACCACCAGGAGCCCACAGGCCACCCAGATCACCAGACCGACCTGCCGGCGATCGACCCGTGCGATGAGCCCCTTCGGGTCAGCCGCCATGTGCGGGAACCGTACTCGTCCGGCGTCGAGGGGGCAGTGCGAGCCTGGGGAGCAAGACGTGTACGAGCGGCCCGATGCCGAAGGTGAACGCGATGGTCCCGAAGCCGATGCTGCCGCCGAGGAGCGCCCCGACCACCAGGACGGTGATCTCGATCGCGGTGCGTGCCACTCGGACGCTGAGGCCAAGGCGGCAGAGGCCCACCATCAGCCCGTCGCGAGGGCCTGCACCGAGGCCCGAGCCGATGTACAGACCCGAGCCGATCGCAATGATCACGATGCCGGCCGCGAGGTAGAGCACTCGAGCCACGATGAGGCCCGTGTCGGGGATCATCGGCATGATCAGATCGACGGTGACGCCGATCTCGAGTGCGTTCAGCAGGGTGCCCACGCCCGGCTTCTGGCGCAGGGGGATCCACAGCAGCAGGAGCAGGAGGCCGACGATCACGATCACGTTGCCGACCGAGATGCCGGTGAGCTCCGCCACACCTTGGTGGAAGACATCCCACGGGGCGGCACCGAAGTGGGCCTCGATGATCAGGCTGATGCCGAGGCCGAACATGGCCAGCCCGGACACGCAGCGTGCCAGCCGGATCGTCCAGTCGACGCCGGGTGACGACGGAGAGTACGGCCGGTGCGACTCGAGGGCGGCGTGGGGCACTCACGCGACGCTACCGCCGGTGGTGCAGGTGCCCATGTCACACCCACGCCGCACCATGGCGGGATGCCCTTCGACGCTCTCCTCACCACCTCGTGCGCCTCCTGCCGCCAGCGGGGCGACGTGCTGTGCCGGCAGTGCCGGTTCGCGCTGGCAACCTCGCCGGCGGCGATCGTGCCGGGCGGCATCACCGCAGCGCTGTCGTTCGATGGGGTCGTGCGCAGCGCCGTGCTGGCGCTCAAGTTCGGCAATCGCCGTGCGGTCGCGAAGGTGCTCGCCGAGACGCTCGTCCGGCGACTCGGGCTGGCGAGCCCTGGGGCCGGACACATCGACGTCGTCACGTGGGCCCCCACGACCCGGCGACGCGTTGCCGATCGGGGGTACGACCAGGCCGAGTTGTTGGCTCGGGCGGTGGCCCGGCAGCTGGGCGTGCCGTGCCGCCGGCTGCTGTACCGAGTCCATGGCGCGCCTCAGGTGGGGCGGACCCGGTCGGAACGCTTGCAGGGACCAGCGTTCCGGGCGCGACGCGGCAGTCGGCTGCGGGTTCTCGTGGTCGACGACGTGGTCACCACGGGATCGACGCTGGTGGCGGCGGGGGAGGCGTTGCGCGCCGCCGGCATCGCTGAGGTGCGGTTGGTGGCCGTCGCAGCCACCCCCGCCAGGTCGCATGCCAAGGCTCGCGAGCGGGCCCCCGGTAGGCTCGAATCCGCATGAAACTGCTCGATCGCATCCTTCGCGCCGGCGAGGGCAAGAAGTTGAAGGCCCTCCAGGGGCTCGTCCCGCACATCAACGCGCTCGAGGCCGGCATCACGCCGCTCAGCGACGATGCATTGCGCGCGAAGACCGGTGAGTTCCGCGGGCGGCTCGAGCGTGGCGAGGATCTCGATGACATCCTTGCCGAGGCGTTCGCGGTGATGCGCGAGGCGTCGATACGCGTCTCCGGCCAGCGCCACTTCGACGTCCAGATGATGGGTGGCGCCGCGCTCCACTTCGGGTGGGTTGCCGAGATGAAGACGGGTGAGGGCAAGACGCTCGTCAGCACCCTGCCCGCGTACCTCAACGCCCTCGGTGGGCAGGGCGTGCATCTCGTCACGGTGAACGACTACCTCGCCAAGCTGGCGGCCGACAACATGGGTCGGATCCATCGCTGGCTCGGCCTCGATGTCGGTCTCGTGGTGCCCGGCTACCGAACGGCTCCGGCCGAGAAGCGCGCCAGCTACGGGTGCGACATCACGTACGGCACGAACAACGAGTTCGGTTTCGACTACCTGCGCGACAACATGGCCGGCACAGCCGCCGACAAGGTGCAGCGCGGCCACAACTACGCGATCGTCGACGAAGTCGACTCGATCCTGATCGACGAGGCGCGCACCCCGCTCATCATCAGCGGGCGTCTGGCCGACGCGGCCAAGCTCTACTACCGCTTCGCCAGCGTGGTCCGTTCGCTCAAGCGCGACGTCGACTACGAGGTGGAAGAGGACAAGCGCGTGGTCGTGCCGCTCGAGGCAGGCATCGAGAAGGTCGAGCAGGCGCTCGGAATCGAGAACCTCTACGACGAGGTGCAGCAGAACCTGGTGCACCAGATGTCCGTCGCGCTCAAGGCCAAGGAGCTGTACAAGCGCGACAAGGACTACATCATCGCCAACGGCGAGGTGAAGATCGTCGATGAGTTCACCGGTCGCATCCTCGAGGGCCGTCGCTGGAGCGAGGGCATCCACCAGGCGGTCGAGGCCAAAGAAGGCGTGAAGATCAAGGAAGAGAACCAGACGCTCGCGACGGTGACCCTCCAGAACTACTTCCGCATGTACGACAAGCTCGCCGGCATGACCGGTACGGCACAGACCGAGGCCGCCGAGCTGATGGGCACCTACAACCTCGCAGTGGTGCCGATCCCGACGAACAAGCCGATGATCCGCATCGACCAGGCCGACCTGATCTACAAGGGCGAGGACGCCAAGTTCGGCGCCGTCGTCGACGACATCGCCGAGAAGTTCGAGAATGGCCAGCCGGTGCTGGTCGGCACGATCAGCGTGGAAAAGAGCGAGCGGCTGTCTCGCATGCTCGACAAGCGCGGCGTGCCCCACGAGGTGCTCAACGCGAAGCAACACGCGCGTGAGGGCCAGATCGTGGCCCAAGCGGGCCGCAAGCATGCGGTCACCGTGGCCACGAACATGGCCGGCCGAGGTGTCGACATCATGCTCGGCGGCAACCCTGAGGGTCTCGCCCGCCAGGAAGTGGCCAAGGAGGGGTTCGCGCCGGAGCTGCTCGTCGAGGATTTCGAGCTGCCCAGCGAGGTCACCGAGGAGTTCGCGGCCGAGCGGGCGACGGCGTTGGCCCGGTACGGTCAGCTGCTCGAGCAGTTCAAGCAGCAGTGCCAAGCCGAGGGCGACGTGATCCGCGAGCTCGGCGGTCTGTACGTGCTCGGCACCGAGCGTCACGAGAGCCGCCGCATCGACAACCAGTTGCGTGGCCGCTCCGGTCGCCAGGGCGATGCCGGTGAGAGCCGGTTCTACCTGAGCCTCGACGACGAGCTCATGCGCCTGTTCGCCACCGGTGCCCTCAGCTGGGTGATGGGCCGCGCCCTGCCCGACGACGAGGCGATCGAGGCGAAGATGGTCACCAAGGCGATCGAACGAGCCCAGACCACCGTCGAGCAGCGCAACGGCGAGATCCGCAAGAACGTGCTCAAGTACGACGAGGTCATGAACGAGCAGCGAAAGGTGATCTACCAGCGCCGCGATCAGATCCTCGCCGGTGCAGACCTCAAGGTGGCGGCCATGGACTACCTCGCCGACGCGATCGATTCGCTGCTCGAGACCCATTGCGCCAGCGCTGCGGACGACGAGTGGGATCTCGACGGTCTGGCAAAGGAGCTCAAGTCGTTCTGGCCGAGCGACATCACGGTCGACCAGCTCGACCGCGCCGGCTCCACCAACAAGATGTACGACCTGATCATGGCCGACGCCTCGAACTACTACGAAAAGCGTGAAGCCGAGCTGGGTGCCGTCACGATGCGCGACGTCGAGCGTCAGGTGATGTTGCGCATCATCGATCAGCGCTGGCGCGAACACCTCGACGAGATGGACTACCTCCAGGAGGGCATCAACCTTCGCGCGGTCGGCCAGAAGGATCCGCTCACCGAGTGGCAGCGAGAGGGCTACGAGATGTTCGGGGCGATGATGAAGGGCATCGCGCAGGACTTCGTGAAGTACGTGATGCACGTGCAGGTGGTGCGCAAAGAAGCGCCAGCCACGGTGGTCCAGAACGTGCAGCAGACCTCCAGTGACGACGTGCTCGCGAATGGCTTCACCAATGCAGCGAAGGCCGCGATGGCATCGGGTGATCTTGCGCCGGAGGCCGCCGAGGCCGCAGCCGTCGCAACGGCGCCGGCTCCCACCAAACAGCAGACCATCGTCAAGGACGAATGGTCGAAGACGTCGCGGAACGCCCCGTGCCCGTGCGGCAGTGGCAAGAAGTTCAAGATGTGCCACGGCGCCGATGCGTGATTTCTCCGACGAGCTGAAGGAGCTCCGCCGCCGGCTGGGTGAGGCGGAGGGCTACCTCAAGGTCGATGGCAACCGTCTGCGCCTCAAAGAGCTCGAAGCCGAAGTCGCGCGTCCCGACCTGTGGGACGACCAGGAGGCGGCAAAGAGGCTCACCGGCGAGTACTCGAACATCAAGGGTGACATCGACGGCTTCGACTCGCTCACCCAGCAACTCGACGACACCGAGCTGTTGCACGAGATGGCGCGTGAGATGGACGACGAGTCCCAGGAGACCGACATCGCCTCGGGCGCCGAGGCCATCTCGAGTCAGCTCCGCCAGCTCGAGCTGCGCAGTCTGTTCACCGGCGACCACGACGAGTACGACTGCATCGTCCAGATCAATGCCAAAGATGGTGGTGTCGATGCCCAGGACTGGGCCGAGATCCTGCTGCGGATGTACTCGCGCTGGGCCGAGCGTCGTGGCTTCGGGTTCGAGATCGACGAGATCAGCCCGGCCACCGAGGCCGGCATCATGTCGGCCGAGTTCACCATCAGCGGACGCTACGCGTATGGCCTGATGACCTCCGAGCGTGGCACGCACCGCCTGGTGCGGATCAGCCCGTTCGACAACCAGGGCCGGCGGCAGACCAGCTTCGCCGCGGTGCAGGTGTGGCCGGTGATCGATGCTCCCGATGTCGAGATCAACGACAGCGACATCGAGATGCAGGTGTTCCGCGCCAGTGGCGCTGGCGGCCAGCACGTGAACAAGACGTCGTCCGCGGTGCGGCTGATCCACAAGCCGACGGGCCTGGTGGCGAGCAGCCAAGAAGAGCGCAGCCAGCTCCAGAACCGGGAGAAGGCCCTCAACCGGCTCAAGGCGATGGTGGCGGCGAAGGCGATCGAGGAGCACGAGGCCGACATGGCTCGCATCGCGGGTCGGCAGGCACAGGTGGGCTGGGGCAGCCAGATCCGTAGCTACGTCGTGCAGCCGTACCAGATGGTCAAAGACCTGCGCACCGAGGTCGAGACGAGCCAGATCGACGGCGTGCTCGACGGCGACATCGACGAGTTCATGGAGGGCTACCTCAGTTGGCGACGCCGCGAGGCGGAATGAGCCAACTAGGTTCTGCACCCGCATGATCAAGCTCGAGAACGTCACGAAGAGCTACAGCACCGAGGTGACGGCGTTGCAGGACGCCAGTTTCGACGTTGCCAAGGCCGAGTTCGTGTTCCTCGTCGGTCCGTCGGGCTCGGGCAAGAGCACGTTGCTGCGGCTCATGAACCGCCAGGAGAAGCCCGAAAAGGGTGAGGTCTGGGTGGCGGGTCGCAACATCAACGACATGCCCGATGCGAAGGTGCCTCACCTGAGGCGCAACATCGGCAACATCTTCCAGGACTACAAGCTGCTCCCGAACAAGACCGTGTTCGAGAACGTCGCGTTCGCCCTCGAGGTGATCGGTCGGCCGAAGCACGTCATCCGCCAGCAGGTGCCGGCAGTGCTCGACCTCGTCGGACTGTCGGGCAAGCAGGAGCGCTTCCCTCATCAGCTCAGCGGTGGTGAGCAGCAGCGCGTGTCGATCGCTCGTGCCTTCGTCAACCGGCCGCTGATCCTTCTCGCCGACGAGCCGACGGGCAACCTCGACCCGACCACGGGCGAGGGCATCATGCGTCTGCTCGACCGCATCAACAAGACGGGCACGACGGTGGTGATGGCCACGCACGACCAGCGCATCGTGAACATGATGCGCAAGCGGGTCATCCAGCTCGATCGCGGCATCATCGTCCGCGACCAGGCCCGGGGTGTGTACGAATAGATGTTCTCCCGCCTCAGCTACACGTTCCGCGAGATGTGGGCGAGCCTTCGCCGCAACTTCACACTCACCGCCGCGGCCGTCATCACCGCGGCCGTCTCGTTGTTCATCCTCGGGCTCACGCTGCTCGTGCTCCGGGGCTTCGACAACCAGCTGTCGCAGTGGTCGGGCGGTGTGGAGCTGATCGTCTACGTCGAAAACGACGCGACGCCCGAGCAACTGCAGGTGGTGCGTGACGCGCTGGAGAGCAACCCGACCGTGATCGACGTCGACAGGCTGGAGTACCTCGACGTCGCGGCCTCGCTGGTCGAGGCGCAACGCCTGTTCGCCGGCGATCCTGAGACGCTGCAGCTCCTCACTGCGGAGAACATCCCCACCCAGTTCAAGGTGGTGCCACAGCCCGATGCGTCGGCCGAGCTCCTCACGGAGATCGCTTCGTCGTACAAGGAACGATTGCCGAAGGTCATCAACGTCGCCTTCCCCTCCAAACAGATCGACGTCCTCAGCACGTTGCGCGGGGTGGTGCAGTTCGTGCTCTACCTCATCACGCTGATCCTGTTGTTCTCGGCGGTGCTGCTCATCTGGAACACGATCCGCACGGCGATGTTCGCTCGTCGCCGCGAGATCGAGGTAATGAAGCTCGTCGGTGCAACCAACTGGTTCATCCGCGTGCCGTTCATGCTCGAGGGACTCATCCAAGGCCTCGTCGGCGCAGTGTTCGCGAGCGGCGGGGTGCTGACCGCGAACTGGTACTGGACGTCGACCGTGCAGTCGTTCCCGCCCGACTCGGGCTTCGGGGCGTTCGTCGTGACCGGCAACTACCCGCAATGGGTGGTGTTCTGGCTGATGATCCTCGGGATGCTCGTTGGCGCGATCGGTTCAGGCACCGCAGCCACCAAGTTCCTCGACGTCTAGTCGACGGCTGCATGATCGCCGGATGCACTGACCCGCCGTGACCACTCGAGGGCCCACGCGCACGAAGATCTTCCAAGCGACTACTGCTGACAACGAGGGCACGTTCACGACGCAGGACTGGCTGCTGTTCGTCTCGGTGGCGGCGATCTGGGGTTCGTCCTTCGTCTTCATCGACATTGGACTCGACGCCCTTCCGCCCGGTCTGATCACGTTGATTCGAGTGGGCTCCGGTGCCGCAGCTCTGTGGCTCCTCCCCAGGTCGATCACGAGACGTGTCGGCAATGCGGTGTCCGATGTCACGATCGACGCCGGCGACCGCGGCCGACTGCTCCTGCTCTCGATCATCTGGGTCGCCATCCCGTTCACCCTGTTCCCCATCGCCGAGCAGCACATCAACTCGTCGGTGACCGGACTCCTCAATGGCGCGACGCCGATCTTCGCAGCCACGGTTGCGGCAGTACTGCTGCGCGAACGAGCACGAGGACCGCTGCTGATCGGCCTGATCGTCGGCTTCTCCGGCATCGCTCTGATCAGCCTTCCGTCGATCGGTGACGGCTCGAATCAAGCGGCCGGAGTCTTCATGGTGCTCGCGGCAACTGTCTGCTACGGGTTCGCGATCAACCTCGCAGCGCCGCTCCATCGCAAGTACGGGTCACTCCCGCTGATGGCCCGCATGCTCGGTTTGGCCACAGTGTGGACCACCCCGTTCGGGCTGTGGAACATCGGTGATGCTTCATGGGAACTCGGGCCACTCGTCGCAGTTCTCGTTCTCGGTGTGTTCGGCACCGGCATCGCATTCGCGATCATGGGCACTCTCGTCGGTCGAGTCGGATCGACGCGTGCCTCGTTCATCACCTACCTCATCCCGGTCGTCGCACTCGCTCTCGGTGTTGCGTTCCGTGATGACACTGTGGCGCCGATCGCCGTGGTCGGCATCGCCCTCGTGATCAGCGGGGCATTCCTCGCGAGTCAGGCGAAGGCCGCCTGATCATCCGAGGAGAGCGAGACGAGGGTCACCACCCTGCCGCGCAACCCCCGCCGCTGCTATGAGTCGGCGAAGCTCCGGCGGGCGGTCAGCCCGAGCACTGCGGCAGCTGGCAGGCCGACCATCGCCATCGCCGCGCCGACACCGATCGCGTCGGTGCCTGCGAGCGCACCGATCGAGATCGGGGTTGCCAGGGCGGCGATGCGATGCCCCACGAACAGCACCTTGAAGCCCGATCCGATCGGGCCGGGCGCGCGGGCGGCACGATCGGCCAGCTGGGCGGCGAAGACCGATGTGCCGAGGCCCGCCGCGAGAAAGCCGGCGAGCACGATCCACTCGTGGGCCACGAGCGTCGCCACGCCGAGACCGGTGAAGGCCAGCGCGGCACAGATGCTCGCGAGCCGGGCACGGCCGACGCGCACCTGCACCAGGTCCCCGAGCAGTCGGCCCGTCGTCATGCCGGCAGTGAACATCAAGAAGCCGCCCACCGCCGTCTGCGGGCTCGAGCCGAGGTCGTCGGCGAGACGGAACGTTGCCCAGTCGCCGGGGGTGACGTCGAGGACAACGGCGAGCGCGCTCGAGGCGCCGAGGACGATCGCCGCCGCAGAGGGTCGCCACGGCCATGCGCTCGCCGATCTCGGCGCCCTGGCGGGCAGTTGACCCGGGTGCGGTTCGTCGGTGGGCAACAGCCCTCGTGACACGAGGATGAGTGCGCAGGCCAGCACCGCGGCCGCACCGAGGAAGTGCATCGGGGTGCCGATGCCTTGATGGGCGACCCACACCGAAACCGAGCCACCGGCCACGGTACCGAGGCTCCACAGGCCGGTCAGCCGGTTCATCACCGGCGTGTGTCGGGTTGCGCTCACGTACGAGCCCTGCACGCTCATCGCAACGTCGATGAACACGTCGAACCACAGCATGATCACGAGACCGACGACCAATACGACGGCTGACTGCGACGTGCCCACGAGGGGCAAGGCGGCGACGTAGAACGCGCCGCCGCCGATCATCACCCGCCGGCTCGGCACCCGCGCGAGCAGGCGATCGGTGAACAGGCTGCCGACGAGCGAGGAGAGGTTGCCGAGCATCAACACGGCGCCGAGCACGCCGACGGACACCCCCGAGCGGTCGCGGATCGCCGGCAACCTTGAGGCGAACGTCGCCCACACCGCGCCGTTGACGAAGTACTGCACGGCGATGGCCCGGAATGCTCGACTCGTGCGGTTCGGGTCCATCGCCATCAGTCTGGCTCTGTAGCGTCAGCCTGATGGAGTACACACAGATCATCTACTCGGTCGATGACCACGTCGCGACCATCACGTTGAACCGGCCGGAGCAGCTGAACGCGTTCACCGGAACGATGATGCGCGAGCTCGTCGACGCGTTCGACCAGATCGATGCCGACGACGATGTCCGAGTCGCGATCGTCACCGGGGCAGGGCGCGGGTTCTGCGCAGGCGCCGACCTGAGCAGCGGTGGAGAGACCTTTGCCGCGGGCGGGAGCGATGTGAAGACGGGCGTGGAGGGAGTGCCCCGTGACGGCGGTGGCATCGTGAGCCTGCGGATCTTCGAGTGCACCAAGCCGGTGATCGCGGCGATCAACGGGCCTGCCGTCGGCGTGGGCGTGACGATGACGCTGCCGATGGACATTCGCCTCGCGAGCGAGAACTCGAAGTTCGGGTTCGTGTTCGCACGGCGCGGCATCTTGCCCGAGGCGTGCTCGTCGTACTTCCTGCCGCGACTGGTGGGCATCAGCCAGGCAACGGAGTGGTGTTACACCGGGCGGGTGTTCGGCCCACAGGAGGCCAAGGACGGGCGTCTCGTTCGCAGCGTGCACGCGCCTGACGAGCTCCTCCCAGCGGCGCGTGCCATCGCCAAGGAGATCGTCGACAACACCGCTCCGGTGTCTGTGGCGCTCACCCGGCAGATGCTGTGGCGTCTGCTCGGCGCCGACCATCCGATGGAGGCGCACAGGGTCGATTCCCGCGGGATCGCCGCCCGCGGCAAGAGCGCCGACGCTCGGGAGGGCGTCGTGAGCTTCCTGGAGAAGCGTCCTCCGGTGTTTCCCGTCAAGATCAGCGACGGTCTTCCGGACATCTTCCCTGGTTGGGAGCCGCCTGAGTTCTCGTGATCGGACGACTTGTGGGAACCCGAGGAATTTCCTGTCAAGGTCGCCACCCGTGGTGCCGAAGAACTGGAGACTCTGCGGGCGGCACCTCTGGTGCAAATGCAGGGGCCACACCCAACAGCATTTGATTTCCAGGGGGAAATGACCATGAACGTAGTGACCGGCGACGTGCTCGAAGTCGACGTGAACGGCGAGGCTGTGACTGCCCTCGTGCTGCTCGCGACTCCCGAGGCCGTGATCCTCGACCCGTGTGACGGCACGATGCCGATGGTGTTCCGCCCGGAGCACCTCACCAACGTGCGTATCTTCGACCCGGCGTTCTGACGAGTCAGCTCAACGACACGGGCCTGCCGATCACTTCGCCTGCGCGGCCCGCACCACCAGGTCGCTGATCGCTGCGGCCGACAGGTGGTCGCTGTTGAGCACCAGGTCGTAGTGGGTCGACAGCTCCCGGTCCACCCCGTAGAACTTCTTCAGGTAGTCGGCGCGGCCGGCGTCGTCGTGTTCGACCGACTTCGCCGCTTTCTTGGCGTCGCCGCCGCTGGCCTCGAGGGCTCGCTCGACCCTTGTGTCGTGAGATGCAGTGACGAGCACGCGCAACGCGTCGTCCTGGCCGGTGAGCGCGAACGATGCGGCGTGCGACACGATGACGACGTTGCCGTCGGCGGCGGTCTCGTGGATCGACTTCCGGATGAGGCTGCGCAGACCGTTCGGGTCGACCACCGACAGCGATGGCATCACCGACGGCATGCCGGCCATGAAGCCGTCGGCGGCACCACCGAGTGCAAGGCTCTCGAGCAGCCGGTTGAGCACGGTCTTTCGCTTTTCCACCTCGGCGAGCTCCGCGACGTCGATCCCTTCGGATTCGGCCGCTCGTTGGACGATCTCTTCATCGACGAGGCGGTAGCCCAGTGCTTCGGCGACCTGCTTTCCGACCTCGGCTCCCGCCGAACCACTGACATGTGCAATGCAGACCACCCCGTACGTCATGGGCGCACCGTAGTCGCCCGAGACCCGGGTCATTTTCGTCGCAGGGCGTGACAGGCGATCGCCGTGGCCGCCGCGACGTTGAGCGAGTCGACGCCGTGGTGCATCGGGATCCTGACCCGCAACGTGGTCGCCTCCAGCACCTCGGCGCTGAGGCCGACGCGCTCGGCGCCCATACACACCACCAGCCGGTCCGGAGGCTCGACGGTGTCGATGTCGACGCCGTCGACGTCGGGGGTGAGCGCGGCGACAGTGAAGCCGTTGGCGAGCAGGTGGGCGATCGTCGAAGCGACATCGGTGGTTCGGGCGTGGGGGAACACCAGAGCGTGGCCCATCGACACTCGCAAGGAACGACGGGCGAGCGGGTCGGTGCTCGTCGCATCGACGATCAGCCCGTCCCAACCGAGGGCGGTGGCATTGCGGATGATGGCGCCGAGATTGGCCGGGTTGTCCACGGCCTCTGCGAGCACCAGCCGGTGCGAGTGACGAGCGAGTGCGTCGACGCTGGTCCGCGGTGGGCGCCGAAAGATGGCGACGATCGAGTTCGGCACGCCCAGCTGGGTGACGAGCGCCCGCACGCGCTCGCCACCGGCATAGACGGGCACGACGTCGAGCAGCATGGCGGTCACCGGCGGAGGGCGCAGTTCGTCGACGAGCGCCGCCACCGGGTCGCATCCGGCCTCGAGAGCTCGTTCCACCACGAGATCACCCTCTGCCATGAACATGCCCTCACCGTCGTCGTTGCGGCGTTGCGGCCGGTTCGACAGTTGGCGCTCGTTCAACCGGAACACGGCGAGGCGCTCGTCGTCGGGGTCGTCGACGCGGATCAACATGGGATCGTGCCTAGTAGAGCCAGGGGAACTCGCTCCAGTCGGGGTCTCGCTTTTCGAGGAAGGACATCCTGCCTTCCTGCGCCTCGTCGGTCATGTACGCGAGGCGAGTGGCCTCGCCTGCGAACACCTGCTGTCCGACGAGCCCGTCGTCGATCAGGTTGAACGAGTACTTGAGCATGCGCTGCGCAGTCGGACTCTTGCCGTTGATCTCCCTGCCCCATTGCAGGGCGGTTGCCTCGAGCTCGGCGTGCGGTACGACGGCGTTCACCATGCCCATCTCACGTGCCTGGGCGGCGGTGTACTCGCGGCCGAGGAAGAAGATCTCGCGGGCGAACTTCTGGCCGGTCTGACGAGCGAGGTAGGCGCTGCCGAAGCCACCGTCGAAGCTGGCCACGTCGGCGTCGGTTTGCTTGAAGCGGGCGTGCTCCTCGCTCGCGATGGTGAGGTCGGCCACCACGTGGAGGCTGTGCCCGCCACCTGCCGCCCAGCCCGGCACCACGCAGATCACGATCTTCGGCATGAAGCGGATGAGCCGCTGCACCTCAAGGATGTGGAGCCGTCCGGCGCGACCGACCTCGATGGTGTCGGCGGTGTCACCCTCGGCGTACTTGTAGCCGTCCTTGCCGCGGATGCGCTGATCGCCGCCGCTGCAGAACGCCCAGCCGCCGTCCTTGGGCGACGGACCGTTGCCGGTGAGCAGCACGCAGCCCACGTCGGTGGTCATCCGAGCATGGTCGAGTGCGGCGTAGAGCTGGTCGACGGTCTTCGGTCGGAACGCGTTGCGGACGTCAGGCCGGTTGAAGGCGATGCGCACGGTGCCACGATCTCGCGTGGTCGGCCCGGTGGCCCGGTGGTACGTGATGTCGTCGAAGTCGAAACCGGACACCTCACGCCAGGCAGTGGGGTCGAAGATGTCGCTGACGCGCGCCGTCGTGTCGGTCATGCCCGACATTGTGGTCGCTGGGGCACTGCTACGTTCAGCCCATGCCCCACGCCGCCGTCAATGGTCAGCAGATCCATTACTCCGACACCGGCGGTGATGGGCCCGCAGTGATCCTCGGCCACGGGTTCCTCATGGATCTCACGATGTTCGAGCATCAGGTTGCCGCGTTGCGCGGCCAGTACCGCGTGATCACGTGGGACGAGCGGGGCTTCGGCCAGACCGTGTTCGACGGCCAGCCGTTCACCTACTGGGACTCTGCGAAGGATTGCCTCGGGTTGCTCGATCACCTGGGTGTCGATCGAGCAGTGGTGGGCGGCATGAGTCAGGGCGGATTCCTGTCGATGCGTGCTGCTCTCCTCTCTCCCGAGCGGGTTCGGGCGTTGATCTTGCTCGACACGTCGGCGGCGCTCGATGCACCCGAAACCCTGGCAGCCAACCAGGGCATGATCGACATCTGGCTGGCGGCGGGGCCGGTCGACGAGTTGGCCCAAGCGGTGGCGACGATCATCATCGACGACCCGGTGGAGAACCCGAAGTGGATCGCCAAGTGGCAAGAGCGCCCGAAGGAGTCGCTCACCGAACCGGCCCGTTGCCTGCTCACTCGTGACGACATCAGTGGTCGTCTCGGCGAGATCACGTGCCCAGCGCTGGTGGTGCACGGTCTCAGTGACACGGCGATCACCATGGAGCATGCGGAGGAGATGGCCGATGCGCTCGTCGGCTGTGGTGGCGTGGTGAAGGTGAGCGGAGCGCACGCGGCGAACCTCACCAATCCCGATCCGGTGAACGCCGCGGTCCTCGATTTCCTCGCCGGCCTCCCGACCTGATCGGATCAGCCCATGGCACTGCAGATCTTCGGTGTTCCCGGCCTGCCCGAGATCGTTCCCGGGGGCGATCTCGCGACGATGATCCTCACCGCCGCGGCGGACGCCGGCACACCCCTCGCCGACGGTGACGTGGTGGTGGTGACCTCGAAGATCGTGTCGAAGGCCGAAGGCCGCACGGTGGAGCTGGACGATGTGCAGCCGTCGCAGTTCGCGATCGACTGGTCGTTGCCCTGGGACAAGGACCCGGCCGTGACCGAGCTCGTGTTGCGCGAGTCGAAGCGGGTGGTGCGTCAGGTGGGGCCGATCCTGATCACCGAGACCCATCACGGGTTCGTGTGTGCGAACAGCGGCATCGATCAATCGAGCAGCGGTGCGCACGGTCGTGTGGTGCTGCTGCCGGTGGATCCAGATGCGTCGGCCCGTCGCATCCGCGAGGGCTTGCAGGCCGGTGGTGTGGACGCTGCGGTGATCATCAGCGACACCTTCGGCCGCGCCTGGCGCGAGGGGCAGACCGACATCGCGATCGGTGTTGCCGGCATCCAGCCGATCCTCAGCTACATCGGCCAGGTGGATCCGCACGGCCATGAGTTCAAGGTGCAGGCCATCTGCACCGCCGACGAGCTCACGGGCGCGGCCGAGCTGGTGAAGGGCAACACCTCCCGTGTGCCTGTCGGCGTGGTGCGCGGGTTCGAGTTCGAGCTCGACGACACCGCCGTGATCGCACCTGTGTTGCGCGACCAGAGCCGCGACCTGTTCCGCTGAGCTGTCGCGCAGGTCAGCTGGCCGAAGCTCTGCGGACCGGCTCGAGCGCGAGCACGTAGTCGGCGAGCCGAGCAGCGGTGTCGATCGCGTCGTCGACGGCCTCGTCCGCTGGAACCGGCCACAGCTCTGAGATGCGTTGCCACCCGGCGCGCCCGATGAAGTCGCCTGCGATCGCCTCGTCGCCCAACTCGGGTCGCCACGACGACTCGGCTGCGATCATCCGCTGGAGCACGGCATCGTTCTGTGGTGCCTTCGGGTGCTCGGCGTGGAAGCCGATCTCCAGTTGCGCCTCGCCGTCGACACGGATCAGCTGCGCTTCGTAGTGCTCGCGAGTGTGATCGTCGAACCACACCTTGATCCCGCGGCCGTGCACCGAGACGTTGCGACGCCCGGGGACATCGGCAGCAAACCCCTCGAACGCATCGCGCACGATCTCGAAGAACGCCAACTCCATCGACCCAGGCTAACGACGTTCACCTTGGCGGCGTATCGCCAGCGGTTGTGGTGCCCGCAGGCGACCGCCCCGTTGTGGACGGCTGCGGGAACGTGTCAACCGGGTGGGGTGCTGCGACAAGTAAGCATTCGTGGTGGTGATTCACGGCGAGAACGGCGACGAGCCTGGCTTGATCGACGTCGGCTTCGACGACTTCTACAGCCGCGGGTATGTGCGATGCGTGGCTCTGGGCTACGTGCTCACTGGTTCGGTAGTTGATGGCACCGAGCTGGCACAGGATGCGTTCGCGACTGCGTACCGTCGGTGGTCGGTGATCGCCGCCTACGACGACCCGCTCGCGTGGGTCCGCAAGGTCATGGTCAACAACGCCATGTCGCGCGGTCGCCGATTGCGTCGCGAGGTCAGCGCCATCGCGAGGTTCAACGGTCGACCACAGCCGGCGGGCCCGGATCTCGATGCCACCGACCGCGAGTTGTGGAGGTTGGTCAGCGAGTTGCCGAAGCAACAGGCGGCGGCCATTGGCCTGTACTACATCGACGATCTGTCGGTGGACTCGATCGCCGGTGTGCTGGGTTGCTCGACCGGAACGGTGAAGACGCATCTGTCGCGCGGTCGTCAGGCCCTGGCCTCACGCCTGACGGCGCCAACGAAGGAGCACAGTTCCAATGGCTGACATGGATGCAATTGAACAGCATGTCGACGCAGTCCTGCGTGGAAGCAGTGTTCGGCTTCGGGTCGCGATGTCGCAGACACCGGCCGCCACATTCCACCGACCACGTCCATCGGGCCAGCGCAGTTGGATGCTTGCAGTGGCAGTCGTTGTGGTGGTGGCCGTTGGGCTGGTCGTCGTCGGAACGAATCGAAACGATCGAAGCTTCGGCAGCGATCCCAGTCGTTTGTACTGGGTCGTGACCAGGCCACCGGTCGGGATGAATCTTGTTGCGATGAGCGAGCCCGGGAGACCGACCCGCCAGTCGCGGGCGACAACGATGCTCAGTGTGTATGCGACCGGCGCGGCACCACTCGGCCCGCTCTTGTCCGTCAAGGGGTCTTTGGGACGTCCGGAACTCGAGATCGAGCCCGCTTCTGCCGGCACCAACTTTCGGGAGACGACGATCGACGGCCGACGTGCGGCCTTCGCTGACGGCGGGACCGGTGCGCGCCTCTTGTTCGTCGAGACCAACGGACATTGGGTCGAGATGACATCGCGGAACATCGACGACGCGACCTTGGCGAAGATGGCACAAGCAGTTGTTCGAGACGCCGACGGTACTGCGTTCGTGCCCGAGGCGAACCTGCTCGAGGGCCTCACGCTCGTGGTCCCCGCAGACGCCCCGGCGGAGGACATGTTCGTGGGATCGGACTTCTCCGGCGTCAGCTATGGCACTCCCGACGGACGTTCCATCGGCCTCGAGGTGTATTCGACGTCGCTTTCGTCGTGGGCCATGGTCGGGCTGCAAGCGACACTCACGCAGACCACGGTGGCGGGTGCGAGCGGATTCGTCGGCAGCTACTCGATCGAGTTGTCGTCTCCTCACATCGACGTGCAACTCCTGACGTGGCAGCGTGATGGCCTCGAGTTCCGCGTGACCGGCTTCAATGTCACGGACACGGAAGTTCGCGTTGCCGCCGAGTCGGTCGAGCGCGTTTCCGACTCCAGGTGGAACGAGATGCTCACGAAGACGGGTGCCGGTCAGGACTCAGGGACTGCAGCGGCCGGAACCGTTCCGCCCGAGCCGGCGCCCGACAGCACAGACCCCCCGCTCGTCGGCGATGTTCGAGACGTCTCCGTAGAAGTCGCGGTCACCGACCCGTCGTCGAGCGAGCAGGTCTGGTCGGGGACGTTGCCGACCGGCGAGATGTGGACCGTTCACGTGTCGCGAGTGTTCGACTCGATTGCGCTGAAGCCGGAGGTCGACGGGCTGCCGCAAGGCATGTCGTACGGCACGGCGATACGCCCGGGTAGCGATCAATTCGCGTGCTGCAACCCACTCAACGTGATCACCTCGGATCTGAGCGCTGCAGCGATGAGGGTCACGACGAATCACGGTGATCGGTTTACGATTCCGCTCCACGGTCTTCCCGGGACGCCCGGACTTCGCATGGCTCTTGTCGCCCTTCCCAATGGTGAGGGACCGCAGCGCGCCGAGCTGATCGCCGCCGACGGCAGCGTCCTTCAGTCAATTCCGACCTGAGCGATGTCTCGTGTCAGCACAGACCCCCCGTTCAGGCGGTGAGCTCGCCGGTGACGATGCGGCTGATCTCTTCACCGGTCAGCTCGTCGTTGGTGCACAACGCGTCGGCGATGGCGATCAGGGCCGAGCGATGCTCGAGCAGCATGCACGCCACTCGGTCGGCGGCGCTCTCGAGGATGCCTTCCACCTTCTCCCGCGACGGTCCGTCGCTCAAGACCTTCGAGACCAGGTTGCCGCCCATCGGCGCCGCGGCGGCCTCGAGGCTGATGAGGGTGTCGATGGCCCCCATCTGGCCCACCATCTGCGAGGCCAGCGTGGTGGCGGCGGCGAGATCGCCGGCGATCCCGCTGGACGCCTCACCGAACTCCTGGATCTCGGCAGCGCGACCGGCGAGGGCGACTGCGATGAGATCGGCCGCCTCGCTCGGGGTCTTCAAGTGGCGCTCCTCGGCATCGACGTGCGACACCAGACCGAGCGCACCGGCTCGGCGCAGGATCGAGGCGATCCGCACCTCACGGCCGACGAGTACGGCCGACAGCGCATGACCCGCTTCGTGGATGGCGACGCGGCGACGCTCGTCGGGGTTGTAGCCCACGGGGTGCGAGAGACCGATGTCGGTGGTGAGTTGTGCCTCGACGATGTCACGCAGGTTCATCCGGGTGCGACCGTGGCGGAGGGCGACGATGAGACCCTCGTCGAGCAGGCGTTCGATCTTCACGGGGCTGTAGCCGGGGGTCATGTCGGCGACCGAGAAGGCGTTGACGTCGTCGGTGTGGGCCTTCTTGCCGAGGTAGTACGCGGCGATCTCGACGCGGTCGGCGCGAGGTGGCAGGTCGAAGTGGATGACGCGGTCGAAGCGACCTGGGCGCAGCAGGGCCGGGTCGAGGTCGGCGGCGCGGTTGGTGGCGGCGACGATCAAGATGTTGGCCGGGGTGGGCCTGGGCCTGGGGAGCGCCCGATGGGTCGGCAAGAACACGTTGATGCCATCGATGAACTTGCTCTTGATCTTGTCCTTCGTGGTCGGCATGTCGAAGCTCTGCATCTGCACGAGCAATTCGTTCACGACGCCGACGATGCCCTCACGCATCGACCCGGAGTTCATGCCGCTGCGGGCGCCGCCGATGGCGTCGAACTCCTCGATGTAACCGATCGCCCCACCTTCGGCACGAGCGGCCTTGCGCAGTGCCTTGAAGAAGGTGCGGATCTTGCGGTTGGTCTGCCCGTAGTACATCGACTGGAACGCGCTTGCCGACACGAACAGGAATGGCACGCCCGCCTCGGCGGCGAGTGCCTTCGCGAGGTAGGTCTTTCCGGTGCCGGGAGGGCCCTCGAACAGCACTCCTCGTCGAGGCGAGCCGCCCATCTCGGCGGCGAAGGTCTCGTGGGCGAGGAACAAGTTGAGCGTGTCGATCGCTTCTCGGCGAGTGGCCTCGGCGCCGACGACGTCGTCGAGGCGGACGTTGGAGTCGCTCGGACGCAGCAACGTGTGCGGGGAGTGCCCGGCTCCGAGGAACGGAATGAGGATCAGACAGGCGAGCACCAGCATCAAGCCGAGCATCACGGTCGTGGTCGGATCGTTGGTGATCCACGCCGGGATGCCGAACTCGATCGGGTTGTCCGTTGCCTGGCGGTACCAGAACCAACCGAAGGGGACGGTGAGGACGGCGAG
This sequence comes from uncultured Acidimicrobiaceae bacterium, assembly GCA_963791635.1. Taxonomy (GTDB): domain Bacteria; phylum Actinomycetota; class Acidimicrobiia; order Acidimicrobiales; family Ilumatobacteraceae; genus VFMC01. Next base: position 150,462 of record CAWBTC010000003.1, on the reverse strand, counting down.
CAGCCCCCACAGCCGCTTCTGGCGGACACGCTCCCGGTTCACCGTGGAATCGACCCGGTCGCCCTGCACGATCTTTCCGCCTTGCAGTTGGTCGATGTTCATCGTTGCCCCGCCCTCTCGTCGTCGTTGTGTCGTCGTGTTGCTGTCGTGTTGCTGTCGTGTTGATTCGGGGGTTCCGCCTCCCGATCTGGGACACCATAGCACCCATCTCACGTTGCGTGGCAACGTTTCACTCTGAGTGGTTGCCCCCCTCCGGGTGGCGAGGCCGCTTGAGGTCGGCTTGAAGCGCCCTCCGCGGTCACTCACGCACCCAGCCAGAGCTCGGCCAGGTGAACGCCATCGGGTCGCCCGTTAGGTCGGTCGACTAAGGTCTCCGCAATGACGAACCTGCCGACGCGCACCTCGCCGCGGCAGGCGCGATCGGCGAAGTCGCTCGACCTGATCCTCGACGCTGCAGAGCGGTTGTTCCACCTACGAGGCGTCGCAGAGACCTCTACCGTCGACGTCGCGGCGGCTGCCAAGGTGTCGGTGGGTCGGCTCTACTACTGGTTCCCGGACAAAGACGCCGTCACCCAGGCCGTCATGCAGCGCTCCGAGCAGCGACTGCGCGACTTCCTCGCCAAGGTCATCGTCGATGACCCCGACATCCCCACGCCCGACCTGCTCGACCGCATGGTGCCGATGGTGGGTGCCTTCTTCCGCGAACACCCGGGTTCGCTCGCGGTACTGATGCGCGGGCCGGTCGACCCGGTCGATCACGGCGCTGCGATGTGCAACTACTTCGAGGCGCTCGCCGCGGGCGTCGTCGAGGCACGTGTGCCCGCGATCCCGCCGATCGAGCGCGACCTCGTGGCTGCCACCGTCACCCGGATCGTGATCGGGATGATGGCCGACTACGTGCGCCTCGACACCGACGCGGGCGCTGCACTGCTCACCGAGACGCGCTACGTCCTCGCGGCCTACCTCCACTGTCGGTACCCCGGTCACCTCGATCCGGTGTGGGACGACCCCGACGATCCCATCCGGCCGTCACGTCGCCCGGTGCGCTTCGACCGCCCGCCGAGCAAGATCTACCCGGCCCTCACCGACCCTGGGTGAACGCGTCCACGCAGCTCTTCGCGTACGGAACGCTTCTGCCAGGTGATGCCCGATGGCATTTCCTGCAACCGTTCGTGATCGACGAGGGAACGCCCGATCATGTCATGGGCCAGTTGTTCGACACCGGTGAGGGCTATCCGGCCGCCGTGTTCGGATCGGGCGACGTGATCCACGGGCGGGTGTTCGGCTTCGTGGCCGAACGGCTCGACGAGGCGCTGGTCGTGCTCGACGAAGTGGAGGGCGCTGTCGCCGGCGACTACCGGCGCGTCGAGGTCGTCACCCACGGCGGGCACACCGCATGGGCGTACGCATACGGCGGAGGACTCCGGTTGGCGCCCATCGCGGGTGGCTCCTGGCCCGCGCACCGTGCTCGTTCCGCCGATGACTGAGCACGGGACCTTTCCAGGCTGGCGCGTGGTCGGGGCGTGCTTCGCCTGCCTGGCCACCACGGCGGGACTCGGTTTCTACGGGCTCGCCGTGTATCTCACCGTCCTGTCGCGCGAGCAGGGGTGGAGCGTCGGGTCGATCTCGGCCGCTGGCACGTTGTTCTTCGTCGTCAGTGGTCTCGCAGGTCTCGTGGCTGCCCGGGCGGTGGCCACGCGCGACGTTCGCGCCGTGGTGTTGTTCGGCGCGGCGACCGGAGCGATCGCCCTCGTGCTGCTGGGGCGCGTGTCGGAGGTGTGGCACGTGTACGCGGTGTACAGCCTGCTCTCGATCGGGCACACCTTCGCCGGACTGGTGCCCGCAACGACCGTGGTCACGCGGTGGTTCCACGTCAAGCGATCGGTCGCGCTCGCTGCGGCGAGCACCGGGTTGTCGGTCGGCGGCATGCTGATCACGCCGTTCGTGAAGTGGCTGCTCGACCGCAACGGCCTGGCCGACGCCGCAGTGTGGCTCGCGCTGCTGTGGATCGTGGGCATCGTGCCCGCAACCCTGCTGTTCCTTCGAGGCGATCCGGCGGCTGCAGGGTGGCAGCCAGACGGGGTGCGCGTCTCCGCCGGGCAGGCTCCGGTGATGACGAGCATCGACTATGCGACAGCTGTGCGCTCGCGCTTCTTCCTGCTCGTGACGGCCGCGTACACCTTGATCCTCGCGGCACAGGTGGGTGGCATCCAACAGCTCGTGAAACTGGTGGATGAGCGTTCGACAGCCTCGCTGGCGACGATCGCGACCACCGTGCTCGCCGGAACCAGCGTGGTGGCCCGCCTCGCTGGCGGGCAGTTGGCCGCCAAGTTGCCCATGGCCCGGTTCGCGGCCGTGATGGCGGCCGTGCAGGGCACCTCGCTGGTCGTGATCGCACTGTCCAATGCGTCGTTGCCGCTGTTCGCTGGGATCGTGCTGTTCGGGGCGACGGTCGGCAACCTGTTGATGCTGCACCCTCTGCTGATCGCGCACCAGTACGGCCCGGCGGACTACGCCCGCATCTTCAGCCGCTCGCAGTTCGTGGTGTTCCTCGGCACCGCTGCCGGCCCCTACTTGCTGGGTGCACTGCACGACGCAACCGACGGCTACCTGGTCGCCTACCTCGTCGCCGGCTCGCTGTCGCTGACGGGCGCTCTCGTACTCCCCAAGCGAACCCACGAACTGAGCTGATCGCAAGGGGGGAGCCCTGTGGCACTGGCGAGGACGCTCGTTCGAGTCCACCATGACGGTGTGCGCAAGCCGGTGCTGTTCGTCGTTGCGACCGCCGTCGTCGCTGCGTCCCTGCTGTGGTCGCTGCATGCCTTCGGAGCTCGCAGCGCGACGTTCTCGTTCCTCATCGTGTGGTTGCCGATGACATGGCTTGGTTCTGTCAGCCGCCTGTGGACGCCGCGACTCCCTGAGCGGTACCACGAGCTTCGTTCCTTCGAACGCAACGGCCGGGTCTACGAGCTGTTGGGCGTGCGCGCCGCAAAGTTGATGCTGCGACGTGGTCCGCTCGCGGTGTTCAACCCGCGCCTGCACCTGCCCTCCGAACCGTCTGCGGCGAACCTTGCCCGTCTCGACCAGAAGATGCGCGACGCCGAGGCCAGTCACGCGATCCTGCTCGTCGTCACACTCGGCATCGTCGTCCACGCATCCGCACGCGGCTGGTGGACCGCGGCGGGGTGCACCCTGCTGTTCGATGTCCTGGTGAACGGCTACCCCGTGATGCTGCAGCGATACAACCGAGCCCTCCTTGCCCGTCGGTTTCAGGCGAGTGCGACGGCGTGACGTCGAACCTCACACGAGAGCGATCGCCTCGCCGAGCGTGCGGATGCTCGACTCGGTGATGGGATCGGCGACAACGATGATCTCATCGGCGCCTGCTGCAGCGATGGCGCGCAGCCCAGCCGAGATCTGGTCGGCGGTCCCAGTGATCGCCGGGGAGTCCGGGTCGTGAGGACGCTCGCCGCCGTCACCGAGGCGGACGAGCACGCATGCGCTGCGATCCACGGTCGACGGATCGCGACCGATGCGCTCGGCGATGGCGCTCACGCGAGCGGAGCGAGCGTTGAAGCCATCGGGCGTGTTGCCGAAGTCGGTGAACCACGTGTTCCAGCTGTCGGCGTGGGCGAGGGTGATCTCGAGCACGCGCTCGCCGTTGCTGCCCACCATCAGCGGGATGCTGCCACCGCTGGCCCGCTCGGGCAGCAACACCGCGTCGCTGCTCGACCAGTGGGTGCCGAGGAAGGTGCTGCGGCCGCCCGTCACCAGCTCGCGGATGATGCCCCATGCCTCCTCGAACCGATCGACGCGCCGGTCGAACGGGATGCCGAACGCATCGAACTCCGTGCGGTTCCACCCAGCGCCCAGGCCGAGCACGAATCGTCCGCCGCTGATCTCGTCGATCGTGGACGCCATCTTGGCGATGAGCCCCGGGGGGTGAAAGCCGGCGCACGCGACGAGCGGTCCGAGATGCACACGATCAGTCACCGATGCGAGCGACGACAGCAGCGTGAACGCCTCCCACGGTGAACGCTCGGGCCGGCCGTCACCTCGGTAGAGCAGGTGGTCGCCCACCCAGATGGAGTCGAACCCGACCTCCTCGGCGGCCCGCGCCATCGCGGCGTACTCCGGCCACCGCACGATTCGCTCCACCTCGGGGAGCTGGATGCCGATGCGGACGGTGCGAGCATTGATGACAGGGTTGGAGCCGGACATGACGGCGACCGTAGCGAGGCTCAGGTACGTTCGGCCCCATGTTCGAGTCGACCGAGTTGATCGTTTCGGCCGACGACACCACCGGGGCGCTCGAGACGGCGGCGGCGTGCGCCGATCTCGGCTGGCGTTGCGTCGTGTCCACGTCACAGGTGCACGCGGAACTGCTGGTGCTCGACCTTCGCATCCGGCATCTGCCGGGTGACGAGGCGGCCTCACGGCTGCGCTCGCTCGTCGAGCGCGAACCGGGGCTTCGCGCCCACAAGATCGACTCCACGCTGCGCGGCAACTGGCCGCTCGAGGCGGAGGCGATCGCTCATGCCGGTCGTCGCGTTCTGCTCGTGCCGGCGTTCCCAGCCGCCGGCCGCACGTGCGTGAACGGCACGGTGCTCGTCGATGGCGTCCCCGTGCACGAGACGGTGTTTGCAGCAGATCCTCGTTCGCCGGTCACGGGTTCGCGGCCCGTCGACCGGTTGCCCGGCGCGATCTCGGCTCACGATCTCGGGGCAGTTCGGGCTGCATTCGCCGAAGGTGCGCGCATCGTGGTGGCCGATGCCGTCACCGATGCCGATGTCGCTTCCCTTGCCTCCCATGCGGTCGCGCATCCCGACGTCGTGCTGGTCGGACCCGCAGCGGTGATCACGGCACTCGTGAGAGGTCTCGATCCGACCCGCCTTCGCACCGAGCCAGAGCGGCTCACCCCTCGCGCACTCGTGGTCTCCGCGAGCCGGCATCCGATGGCGGCCGCGCAGGTCGCGGCGCTGCAGGCACGCGGGGTCGATGTTCTGCAGCCGCCTGTCGATGCTCACAACGCCGACGCTGCTGCAGTGCTGTCCCGTCTTGCTGGCGAGGCCCGTGAGCGACTGGTCGCCGACCCATCGATCTCCACGCTCGTCGTGGTCGGCGGTGACACCACCGCGGCCGTGATCGGTGAGGCGACGGTGGTCGTGGAGGGCACGCTCGGCGTGGGCATCGCGGTTGGCTCGATCGAGTTGCTCGGACGACGCCTGCGGCTCGTGACCAAGCCCGGTGGGTTCGGCTCGGCCGGTACCTTGGTCGACGTACTGGAGGATGCGCTGTGACCACGACGACGACACTGGCGATCACGATGGGCGACGCCTCAGGCGTCGGACCCGAGATCGTGCTCCGCCGCCATGTGTCGCACGGGCTCGGCGACGCCGTCGTCTACGGAGATCTGGCCATCCTTCGCCAAGGAGTTCGACTGCTCGGTCTCGACCTCGATCCCGAGCGTGACATCGTGGTCGCCGCGGCCGATCGGCGGCCACCACGTCACGACGGTCGGCTGCACGTGGTCGATCTCGCCCTCCTCACGGCGGAGCAGCATCGACCGGGCAAGCTCGATGCTGCCTCAGGTGCGGCTGCCCGTCAGTACGTGGTGGCTGCCACACGCGACGCCCTCGCCGGCAAGGTCGCCGCGATCGTGACGCTGCCGATGAACAAGGAAGCGACGCAGCTCTCCGACCCGGTGTTCGTCGGTCATACGGAGCTGATTGCGGCCGAATGCGGTGTCACCCGGTACTCGATGATGCTGGCCGCGGCCGATCTGGTGGTCACCCACGTGAGCACCCACGTGTCGCTGCGCGAGGCGATCGAACGCGTCACCACAGCGCGCGTGCTCGACGTGATCCGCCTCACCCATGCCACGCTGTCCCGCTTCCTCCCCGCACCGCGCCTCGCCGTGTGCGGACTGAACCCTCACGCCGGCGAAAACGGCCTGTTCGGTTCGGAGGATGCTGAGCGCATCGTTCCTGCGATCGAAGCGGCGCGCGCCGAGGGCATCGACGCCAGCGGGCCGCACCCAGCCGACACCGTGTTCCACCAGGCAGTGCATCGCAAGCGGTTCGACGCAATCGTGTGCATGTACCACGACCAGGGCCACACCCCGATGAAGTTGCTGGCGTTCGAGAGTGGCGTGAACATCACGATCGGCCTGCCGGTGATCCGCACATCGGTCGACCACGGCACGGCCTTCGACATCGCCTGGCAGGGCCTCGCGTTCACCGAGTCGCTGCAGCACGCGATCGACTGGGCCCGCAAGCTCGCGAGTTGAACCGATCCGTCTCGTCCTCCGCCTCGTCAACCGCCTCGTCAACCGCCTCGTCAACCGCCTCGTCAACCGGCGCGTCAGCTCACGCGTTGTGCCGCTGCCCGCCGCTCGAGGCGCGCCTCGGGGAGCAGCACCATCGACGACACCACGATCAGCGCCGCCGCCATCCAGGCCACCGTTTCGAGATCGAAGCGTTCGATCACCAGAAATCCCAGCACCGGTGCGGTAACGGCACGGATGCCGGTGAAGAACGTGTGAAGTCCCATGTAGTCGGCCACTCGTCCGGGCGGGGCGAACTTGGTCACCCAGAGCGTCCACATCAGATCGCCCCCGGCACTGCCGACGCCGAACGCGACAGCGCCGAGCAACAGCCCGAGATCGGTGGACCCGGAGAAGAACGCTGCCACGTAGAGAGCGAACAGCAGGTTCACCATGATCCGCGCGGAGAAGAACGACATCCGATCGAACAGGTTGCCGAACAACGGCATGCACAACAGCCGCACCACTGAAGGGACCGTCACGGTGAGCATCACGATCTGTGCCGCGTCGGCATTGATGCCGTAGACCGGACGGGCGAGGTACTCCACGCGCAGCGGCAGCAACATGAGGTTGCCGAACCCCATCAGCATCCAAGCGATGAGCGTGAGCCGGAGCTGACGGTCCTGTCCCAACAAGTGGAAGTGGGGGAGCGGCGAGGTCCGTCCGTCCACGTGATCGAGCGGCCGCGAGGGCACGTTCGCCTGGCACATGGCCACGCTCGCCATCGCCACGGCCGCCACCACCAGCAGTTGCCACCACCGATCCGGGAAGGCCTTCAGGTACGCACCCATCGCGAAGCCCGAGAGCGCGCCGACAGCGACGCGCACGGCCATGCCCCGGCCGACTCGCTTGCCGCGATCGACGACCGAGAAGTTGCGTTCGTACGTCGCCGTGAGGAGGGGGATGGGCGCGCTGATCGCGGCGACGCCGATGATCGAACCGACCACCATCACCGCCAGCGCGCCACTCGACGACAAGGCAAAGCCAAGGGCGCCGACCACGCTGATGCCAGCAGCCACCACCATCACCGGCCTGCCGGAACGCCGTGCGAACGCTGTGATGAACGGCGACGAGAGCAGTCCCACTCCGGCGGCGGCAGCGATGATGCCCTTCACCCAGCCCTGGGCGTCGAAGCGAGTGATCGCCACCGTGAGCACGATCGTCGACTCCACCGGCACGAGCACGCCCGCCGGGATCGCTCGGACGATGTCGACCAGTTGTGTGCGCCGGACGATCTCGGGATCGTCGCTCGGCGCTGCCATCAGACGAGGCGCCGCATCGCGGCTTCCGGCTGTGCCGAAGCAGTGAGCGACACCCGGGCGTCCACGACCCAGCAACCGCCGGCACTGACGATCGCCGGGTTGATGTCGAGCTCGTCGATCGAGGTGTTGTCGAACACGAGGTGCGAGACGCGGGTGATCGTGTCCACGAGAGGCTCGGCGTCGATTCCTGCGCTCGCGAGTGCTGCAGCGAGACGTGAGGAGTGCACGAGGTTCGCCGCCGCGGCGTGCGTCACCGGGGCGAGGCGGCTCTCTTCGTCGCCGATGGCATCGGCCAGGATCCCGCCGAGACCGACGGTGATGACTGCACCCAGGCGGGGATCGGTGGTGCAGCGGATGCGCACGTCCACCCCGGGCGGCACCATCTTCTGCACGGTGATGCAGCCGGCGCCCTCGCCGAGGCTGGCGCGCATCACGGCGACGGCGTCGCGGACGGCGTCGGCGTCGGGGATGTCGAGGGCGACGCCTGCCTCGGCCGATCGGCCGGCACGACGATGCGCAGCCTTCAGGCTCACGGGGTAGCCGACACGCTCGGCCACGGTGACGATGTCGTCGACCGCGCCAGCGTCGGTGAGCTCGGTGGCCGGCGACTGCACGCCGTAGGCATGCAGGATCGCATCCACGTCGGGAATCGACGCGATGAGATCGCCATCGGCGACGGCACGTGCGAGCACGGCTGATGCTGCGGCGCTGTCGACTCCGTCGAGGTCGGTGAGGATGGCGGGGGCTTCGGTGTCGAGCCAGCGCCGATAGGCGGCCATGTGGCCGATCACCACGGCAGCGGGTTCGGGGAACGAGAACGACGGTACCCGTGAGCCGTCACAGATGGGGCCGTCGCTGCGACCGAGCATCACGGCGACGACGGGCTTCGTGGCGCCCGCTCCAGCGGCGTCGATTGCCCGCGTGGGCACCCGTGCCGACACGATCGGGGGCGCGTGGATCACGAGGACGGTATCAACGCCGGGGTCGGCGAGCGCGGCCGAGACAGCGGGGCCGTAGTCGTCGATGTCGGAACGCCAGTCGAGTGGTTGCGGCGCTGGAACGACCTCGAGCCCTGCCACCTGCAGCGCCGCGGCGGCGAGCACACCGGGGCTGCGCGAGTTCGTGAGGATCGCGACTCTCGGGCCGGCCGGCACCGGCTGGCATGCGAGCACGCGAGCCGTGTCGAGCATTGCCCGCACGGTCGGCACCTCGATCACGCCCGCCTGCTGGTACAGCGCTGCGGCAGCGGTGCCGAGCGCGGCCGCACCGGTGCGAACCGCAACGATCGGACGGCGGCGTGACACACGGCGAGCGATGCGGGCGAACTTGCGTGGATTGCCGAAGCTCTCGGTGTAGATCGCGATCACGGTCGTGCGCTCGTCGTCCTCCCAGAACTGGAGGAGGTCGTTGCCGGACACGTCGCTCTTGTCGCCGAGCGACACGAACCAGGACAGACCCATCGACATCTGCGCTGCCAATTGCAGCAGCGAGGCGCCGAGCGAGCCTGATTGCATCGAGATCGCGATGCCACCGGCGGGGAGGTCGACCGGCACCAGCGCGGCCTGGACACCCATCGGCACGTCGACGGGTGCATCGATCGGTGTGGTGGCGTCGCCCTTCAGGCGACCTGTCGCGATGCCCATGCTCGCGGGGCCGATGATGCGCATCCCATAGCGGCGGGCCTTGTCGACGATGGCGGGCATGTCGATGCCGGTGCCGTCGACCGCGGTGAGCACCACGGCACCGCGCACTCGCTTTTCGATGCATTGGTCGATCACCTGCTCCAGCACTGCTGCCGGGGTGGCGATCACCGCCAGCCAGATGTCATGGTCGATGTCGAGCACCGTTGGGTAGGCCTGCACGCCACCGATGGTGGTGCGACGTGGATTCACCGGGAAGCACGGGTGCACCGCACCCGTGGCCACGTTGGTCCACACCTCGCGCCCGATCGAACCGGGCTCGTCGCTCGCTCCGATCACGGCCACCGACCGGGGCAGCAGCAAACGGGCCACCGAACGGCTGTCGGCCCGGTGTTCGCGCTCTTCGACCGAGTCGACGAACTGCTCGGTGTCGGAGAGGGGGAACTCGAGCTCCACGACACCGCTGTCGAAGTGACGTTGCACCGGCCAGCCCGCCTTGGAGAACACGTTGAGCATCGGCCGGTTGTCGGCAAGCACGTCGGCGGTGAAGCGACCGATGCCGTTCGAGTGGGCGATCGCAGCCAGATGCTCGAGCATGAGGGTCGCGATGCCCTTCCCCCGATGGATCTCGTCGACCATGAACGCGACGTCGGCATCGTCACGGCCCGGCCAGCGTTCGTAGCTCGCCCATGCAGCGAACTCGCCGTGGATCTCCAGCACCAGCGCGACGCGGTCGGCGAAATCGATGACGGTGAAGTGCTCGAGCTCTGAAGGTGTGAGCGTGGGCTTCGGCGAGAAGAAGCGCCGATAGAGGTTCTCCCTCGGTTGGCGCTCGTGGAACTCCAGCAACGCCGGGGCATCCTCCGGGGTCATCGCTCGTAGGTAGCCGGTCTCGCCATCGGCCAACACGACGCTGGTGGCCCAATCCTCCGGTGTGCTCGCCACACGTCGAGCTTGTCATATCGAGCCGGTTCGTGCCGGTTCGCGCCGGTGTGGATGACCTTCGGCCCTGTCGCGGCCGTCACGGGACTGACACCGTGATCACATGGGGTCGACCACGCACACGAAGTCGCCTGTCGCACGGGCATACCTGAGCCAGAACGACGCAATCATGTGGACCGTCGAGTCGGATCCACTGTTGCGTTCCACGATCGTCGGAGTGGTCACGCTCGACGGTTTGCCCGACTGGGAGCGCCTCGTCGCCCGCGTGGAGCACGTCACGCGGATGGTGCCCGAACTGCGCGAAAAGGTGGTGCCCGTGCCCTTGCACCCCACCACATGGCGATGGGAACCCGACGCCGAGTTCGACCTGAGCTATCACCTCCGGCGCGCGGCGGTGCCCATGCCGGCCACGATGCGCGAGGTGTTCGACTTCGCCCGCAACAGCGCGCAGGCGGGGTTCGACCGCACCCGCCCGCTGTGGGAGTTCACCCTGGTCGAGGGCTTGGCCGATGGGACGTCGGCGCTCGTGATGAAGGCGCACCATGTGGTGACCGACGGCATCGGCGCCGTGCAGCTCGCGGTGCACCTGTTCGATCTGGAGGCTGATCCTGGTCAGCCCGTCCGGCCCGTGGCCGAGCAGGTGGCGCCGAGCGCTCCCTCGGTGCACGGCTTGGTCGACTCGGTGCGCGAGGTCGTCGCCCACGACCTCGACGGGGTGGTCGGGCTTGCGCGACGCACGCTGCCGTCGATCGTGCCGAGCCTGTTGCAGGCCCTCCGCGACCCGCTCCATGCGGTGGTGGAGACCGTCAAGACGGCACAGTCGATCGGTCGCACCGTCGCGCCGATGACCCACACGCTGTCGCCCGTGATGGTCGATCGACACCGTGAGACCCGATTCGAGATGATCGAGGTACCACTCGACGACCTCCGCCGTGCGGCCGCGGCGGCTCGGGGCACGCTCAACGATGGCTTCCTGGCCGCGATCACGGGCGGGTTGCGTCGCTACCACGACGCGTTCGGCGTCGAGGTGGAGGATCTCCACGTGGCGATGCCGGTGAGCCTGCGCACCTCGGCCGACGACATCGGTGGGAACCACGTGACGGTGATGCGGTTCCTGGTGCCCGTGGGGGTGCCCGATGCCGACGAGCGCATCCGGCGGTTGCACGACATCGGCCGGCGCATTCGCCAGGAACGCTCGCTCGCCCACACCGAGGCGATCGCCGGCGTGCTCAATCTGATGCCGAGCGGGGTGCTCGGTTCGATGCTGAAGCACATCGACTTCCTCGCCAGCAACGTGCCGGGCGTGCCCGTCCCGCTGTATCTCCAGGGTGTGCGAGTGCGTCGGTACGTGCCGTTCGGGCCGACGGCCGGGTCGTCGTTGAACGTGACGTTGATGACCTACGACGGAGTCTGCAGCATGGGCGTGAACGTCGATACCGCTGCCGTCACCGACGTGCCACTGTTCATGCGCTGCTTGCGCGAGGGCTTCGACGAGGTGCTCGCGCTCGCCGCCTGATCAGTGCACGACGATGGCGTCGTTGCCCCACGGGGTGACCGCGTCGGGCGCCACCGGCGACTCCCGGAACGCGTCGGGGAGCTCTTCGACCATGTGCAGGATCGCCCCGAGTCGACCGACCCCGACGAACAGTGCGACATCGAGGGCGAGCTCGACGATCTCGCCATCGTCGAAGTGTTCGTGCAGGTCGGCGAAGAGATCGTCGTCGATCGCGAGATGGTTCGTCGCGAACAGCTCTCCGAATCGGAGTGCAGCCCGTTCTGGCGGGGTGAGGTCGGGCGCGTCGTACGGCCGCTCGAGCGAGCACACGAGGTCCTCCGTCAGTCCTGCATCGATCGCATCGGTGTACCGGATCGCCATGCAGCTCCGACACTGGTTGTGGAACGCAACGCGGAGGCGTACGAGCTCCACCAGGCGCGAGTCGAGCTTGCGGTTGCGCTTCAAGGACCCGGCGAAGGCCATCAGGCCGCTCGCGAGCTCGGGACGATGCGCGAAGTAGCGCATGAGCCCGTTCTCGAGCGGCGTGCGCTCCTCGGGCTTGATCGCGTCGACCATTCGCTGGTCCCACTCGCTCGGGTCGATCTGTCGGATGCGATCCATGGTTCGTCTCCTGTCTCAGCGCTTCGCAAGCTTGTGGTTGTCCCAGGTGATGGCGTGGTTCGGGGTGAAGACCACCCATCGCCACATCCTGCCGCGAGCGGATGCCTCCATGCGCAGCCCGGTCGTGTCGTCAGGGGTGGGCTCACCGTGACCGCCCGCGTACTTCACGCCCATCTGCGCACGCACGACGTCGAGGCTGCTGTCGGCGGACTCGTCGGCGGTGGTCTCGAGCACCCGTGCCTGCCCTTGGAACATCACGCCCTGCAATTCGGGGAAGCGCTCGTTGCGATCGACGAGAACGGTGCACACCGGGTTGCGGCGGAGGTTCGCGATCTTCTGGCCGCGGCAGTAGAAGTAGACCTTCCCTTCGATCCAGCCGAACCACAGTGGTGTCACATTGATCCGATCGCCCGGTCCAACGGTCGCCACACGCAGGTTCCACGACGACAGCATCAGCTCGTCGACCTCGTCATCGGTGAGGCTGACTCCTGCAGCAAGGCTTCCCATGTCGGAATGGTGGCACGTAGGGTCCATCGACATGGACCCGAGCTCCGCCACCGCCGCCACTTCCGCACACGTCGCCACTGACTTCGAAGTGCGTCGCGACGATCTGCGCCAGCACCACGTGGTGACCTCGACGGTGCCCGAACCGAGAGATGGCGAGGTGGTGCTGCACCTCGATCATGCGGCGCTCACTGCGAACAACATCACCTATGGCGCGTTCGGTGATGTGATGGGCTACTGGAACTTCTTTCCCGCCGAGGACGGCTGGGGGCGCGTCCCGGTGTGGGGCTTCGCCGATGTCGCGGCATCGCGAGCCGAGGGCATCGCCGACGGCGAGCGCGTGTACGGGTACTTCCCGATGTCGACACACCTGGTGGTGCGCGCCGGCCGGGTCACGCCGACGAGCTTCGTCGACGAAGCCGAGCATCGTGCGAACCTGCCGCCCGTCTACAACCAGTACGTGCGCGTCGCTGACCGCGCTCCAGCCCATGACGAGCACGTGCACTCAGTGCTCCGACCGCTGTTCACGACGTCGTTCCTCATCGACGACTGGTTGAGCGCCGAGGACACCTTCGGGGCGCGTTCGGTGGTCATCGCCAGCGCTTCGAGCAAGACCGGTCTTGCGCTGGCCGCGCTGCTGCATGCTCGCACGGGCATCGAGGTGATCGGTCTGACGTCGGAACGCAACGCCGAGTTCGTCGGTTCGGTCGGCTATTTCGATCGCGTCGTCACATACGGCCACGTTGCAACGCTCGATGCGTCGGTGCCCACCGTGCTCGTCGACATGGGCGGCGATGCAGCCGTGCTCGCTGAGGTGCACGGCCACTTCGGCGATGCGCTGCGTCACAGTTGTCAGGTGGGCGCGACGCACTGGGAGGACGTCCGGTTCGGTGTGCAACTCCCGGGCCCGGTGCCAGCGATGTTCTTTGCGCCAGACCACGTGCAGCGCCGTCTGGCCGACTGGGGTGGTAGCGGCTTCGAAGAGCGCGTCGGCGGGGCGTGGGACGTGTTCACCGACTCGGCCAGCCGGTGGCTCGAGATCGTGGAGCATCGCGGACCCGACGCCGTCGCCGCCGCGTTCGATGCGGTGCTCGGCGGCCGGGTGCCCGCGAACCAGGCGTATGTCATCTCCCTCGACACCTGAGCCGCACCGGTTCAGGGTGATCGGTTCTGGGTGGTCGGTTGAGGTCAGTTGGCCGACCACGGCTTGTAGCACGACGCGCCGTTACGTGCCCAGAACGTGCACAGCGCTGCGGCGGCGCGCACGTTCTGCACGGGGTCCATCAGCGTGAAGGGATCGACCTGTTCGCCGAGCGCCTCGTTGAGGTGGGTCAGTGTGATGTCGTTGATCTGCAGCAGGCCGGAGTCGCTCGTGCGCGAGCGGATCACGGCCCAACAATTCGATTCTCGCCACGCGAGACGCGACATTCGTAGGACATCCCACCCGATCTCGGGTGCGTGGATCATCAACAAGTCCTCGTACTGGGTGCAACGGCCCTGGACCGCGGTTCCGTCGGGGCCGGGAACAACGACGCGCTCCGGCGCGATGGTCGATGTGGTCGATGTGGCCGATGTGGCCGGTGTGGCGGTTGCGGTGGACGCGGCAGCGGTGGCGGCGATGACAGCAGGGTCAGCGGCGGTGACAGCGGCGGGCGTGACCGGCGCAGTCGTCGGGGGTGCCTCCGGGGCTGTGGCACTGCTCGCGGACCACGTCTCGGGCGCGTCGCACTGGCTGGTGCCGAGGAAGAGCGCGGCGACGACGGCCGAGCACCGCTGCATGGTGCGCCGCCGCCGGCGGCGTTGATCGCTCTCGCTGAGATGCTGCGCGAGCTGGTGCGAGAGCTGCTCTGACTGGTGTTGTGGCGCGTCAGGTGACAGAGGTGTGTTGTTCATGGGCGTTCGTTGTAACGCAATCGCAACACTGTTCGGCGCGCGGGTGACGGGTGTCATGCCTGCCGGGGTCTGCACGCCAACGGCGCGCAGACCCCGCGAGACTGGCCCCGTGCCTCGATCTCCGCGCCGCTTCACCCGCTCTGAGCTGCTGCGACACCACGGCGCCACCGTCGACGACCTCGCCGGTCCCGGCGTGAAACTCCTCTTCGTCGGCATCAACCCCGGCCTGTGGACTGCGGCCGTGAACGCTCACTTCGCCCGTCCCGGCAACCGGTTCTGGCCCGCTCTGCATCGCGGCCGGATCACACCGTGGCTGGTGGACGCGAGCGATGGCATGCGGCCCGACGACCTCGCGATGTTGCACGAACGGGGCATCGGGATCAGCAACATCGCACCGACTGCGTCGGCCCGTGCGGACGAGTTGTCAGCGCAGGATCTCCTCGTCGGCGCAGCGCGATTGGAGGCAACAGTGACTCGGCTGCAGCCGCAGGTCGTGGCGGTGCTCGGCCTCACCGCGTACCGGCAGGCATTCCGGCGGCCGAAGGCGACGGCAGGTCTCCAGCGCGAGCGGCTGGCTGACGCGCAGCTCTGGGTGCTGCCGAACCCGAGCGGTCTGAACGCCCACGAGACCGTGGACTCGCTGGCGGTCGCCTACGCGGCAGCGGCGCGGGCCGGCGGTCTCGACCTCACGACTGGCTGAGCTCGGGTCAGCCGGCACCGAGCTGGTTGCGCAGCTCCTGTGCCCAGGCCGCGGCGTCGCGGTACACCTGCAGGAACCGGGCGAGTTCACCGGGTCGCAACTTCTCGAGCATGTGCAGGTCGGCACGCTCGTAGGCACGCACGGCGTCGAGCACGTTGCCGAGCGGACCTGTGCCGTTCACGAGCGCTTCGGCCACGATCGGTGCGAGCGGGAGATCGGCCACCAATTCGGCCATCGAGAGACCAAAGACGGCGTCGAGCACCGACAGCAGCCCGGCGGTGTACGCGCTGTTCTCCAGTTCGGGCACATCCAACGTGGCCCGGGCCATCCACGCACGGATGGCGGCGAGGGTGATGATCTCGTCGTTCTCCTTCGAGCGCGACGCCATCGTGAGAAGCGTTGCCATCTGGCTCACGCGCTCGATGCCGAGCAGCACCAGGGCGTGGTACACCGACTCGACCCGGGTCGTGAGCCCGATCATGCTCGAGTTCACGAGGCTGAGCATCCGGAACGCAAGGGTGGGGTCCGCGAGGACGAGCTGCTCGAGTCGGTTGATGCTCACGTCGGGCGACTGAACCTCGGCGATCAGTGCGATGGCCGCAGTGCTGCTGACGGTGCGAGCAGACTTGCTCAACACCTCCGGCTTCGCGAAGAAGAAGCCGTCGAACAGGTCGAATCCGAGCGACATCGCCGTGCGGTACTGGTGCAGCTCCTCGACGGATTCAGCCATCAGCTCGGCGAACGGGGCCTGGATGCGGAGCGCCTCGACGTTGCGATGGAGATCGACCTCGGGCACGGCGCTCAGATCGACCTTCACCACGTCGGCGAGGCCGAGCAGATCGATGGCAGCATGGTCCTGGACATCAGGCCGGTGACAGACCGCGATCTTGTAGCCGGCGGCCTTGGCCTCGAGCGCGACCACGAACAGGGAGCGGTCGGCATCGGTGCCACGGACCTCGAGCACCACCTGCTGCTGCGGGAGGATCCGGTGAAGGCCCAATTCGAGGAATGCCAGGTCGACGCGGACGTAGCCGGGCTTGCCGTTGAGCAGCTTGTCGACACCCCATTGCACCAGGGTGTGCTCGACGAGTCGCTGGGTCGCCGTCTCCGAGGCAACGCCGTCGTCCGGAGCTGGCGAGTCCGACGTGGCGCGGTGGACGAGCTGGTACGCGACGGTCCTGCGGTGCCTGTCGAAGACCGGTCGGCGACCGATGTAGATGGTCTGATCCGCTCCGCCAGTTGCGGCGGTGGCGCGCATGTCGTCGGTGGTCTCGCGCATCACCCCGAGCATCGGCAGTTCGACCCCCTCGCTGAAGGGGGGTTTTCGGATCTGTCAGACTGCTGACGGCGAGTGGTGTTCGACCGACGGCGCCGGCAGCGTTTGGAGCACGACATGGCAGACATCACGGTGCGCACGATGAAGTTCGCCTTCCCCGACGAGCTCGACGATGTGTTCCCGGGCATCGACCCGGTGCGCGAGAGCTACATGGTCGCGTTCTCGCTGACCATGCCGGCGCTCGAGCCGTACCTCATCCGTACCTGCCGCGCCGTCGCCGACAAGATCTCTGATCCTGTGCTCGCGGGTGACGTGCGCGAGTTCATCGGTCAGGAGGCCCAGCACTTCCAGAACCATCGTCGGGTGAACGACATGATCATGCGCCAGTTGGGGGAGGCCACCGCCCTGCAGCTGCAACGGATCCTGGATGGTCTCGACACCGACTATCGCCGGTTCGGCAAGAAGAAGTCCGATCGTTTCAACGTCACGTACGCCGAAGGGTTCGAGGCCATGACCTGTTCGATGGCGCTGACGATGTTCGAGGATGCGGCCGCCGGGAAGAACTCGGTGGGTCGGGACGGCACGTTCGGCCCATGGCAGCAACTGTGGTCGTGGCACGCAGCGGAAGAGATCGAGCATCGAACCGTGGCGTTCGGTCTGTACGAGCACCTGTCCGGGAGCTACTGGTACCGGGTGTTCGGTTCACTTCGAGCGCAGTTGCACTTCCAACGTGCCATCGATCGGCTCCAGCGGGTGTTGCTCGTCTCCCAGGGGCACCCGGCCAAGCACCATCGCCCCCCGTGGCTCACCGGCGACGGACGTCGTCGCTACCTGCGCACGTTCCGCCCGGGCTACGACCCTGGTGCGCTCGAGCCGAATCCACTGATGGGTACCGTGCTCGCGATGTTCACACCCTGAACGTCACGCGCTCGACCGACGACCCTTCCAGGGCTCGGTCCACAGCGTCGTGACGGCGGCCGTTGCGATGACCGCCAACCAGCCGGCCACCGGGAACGCAGCCAACTGCAGCAGGCCGGCGAACGGAGCGAACTCCACTGCGGCGACCGTGACGACGATGACGACCGCCACAGCCACGATCAGTTGACGGGTGGCGTTGAGCGGACCTCGCCACATCGGCCGGTCGGGGCGACGCTCGCCGAGCACGAGGAACACCTGAGCCAGCAGCAGCGTGGCGAATGCAAGCGCCCGAGCCTGATCAGTCGGCCAGCGAGCGAGGGCAGCGAGGTAGAGGCCGATGATGCCCACCGAGAGCGACAGACCGACCAGCCACGGGCGCAGGAGGGCATGCACCCCGAGCGCCGAGCCGGCGGCACGCGGCGGCCGGCGCATCACGTCGTCGTCTGCCGGGTCGGCCTCGAACACCAGCGACACCACCGGGTGGAGCAGCAGTTCCAGGAGCACGAGGTGCACCGGGAGCAGCAGGAGCGGCTTGCCGAGCAGCGGCACCACGAGTGCAGCGAGCATGAGCGGCGGATGGAAGGCGATCAGGTAGGCGAACGCGCGGGACAGGTTGTCGTAGATCCGTCGGCCGCCCCGCACGGCGCCGACGATGGTGGCGAAGTTGTCATCGAGCAGCACGATCGTCGCCGCTTCACGTGCCACCTCGGTGCCGCGTTCGCCCATCGCGACACCGATGTCGGCGGCGCGCAGTGCGGGCGCGTCGTTGATGCCGTCACCTGTCATTGCGACCACCTCGCCGGCGCGTCGGAGCGCCGTGACGAGGACGTGCTTCTGATCGGGGCGGGTGCGAGCGAACACGTTCGTGGTGGCGATCAGACGGTCGAGGTCGCCGGGAGCTCCTGCCACCGCCGCATCGAGGTCGGCGCCCGTGGCGATGCGATCTCCTTCGTCATCGCTGTGCGGGAGGCCGAGGCCTTCGGCGACGGCGTGCGCCGTGGTCGGATGGTCGCCGGTGATCATCACGACGCGGAGTCCTGCGTCGCGGCACTGCTCGAGTGCCTCGGCCACGCCGGCTCGGAGGGGATCCTCGAATGCCACGAGTCCGAGCAAGTGCAGGTGCCGTTCGTCGTCGGCGCGGTCAGCGGCAGGGTCGGGTGCGCGGCCTCCCGCGACGGCGATCAGGCGCATGCCGAGGTCGGCGAGCCGTTGGTGCTCGTCGGTCACCCACGTTCGTTCTGCCTCGCTGGCCGTGGCGTGTGCCGTCACTCCTTCGAGCGAGCCCTTCGACACGATGTGGACCGTGCCGTCGGCATCGCGCCAGACGTGGGTGAGGTACTTCTCGTGGGTGTCGAAGGGCCAGTCGGTCTCGAGCCGTGAGCGGTGGAGTGCATCGACGTCGATGCCCCGGTCACGAGCGAATGTGACGAGCGCGACGTCGAGCGGGTCGTAGGGCTCGGGCTCGCAGGCGAGCACTGCCGCCACGAGCAACTCGGTGTCACCGGCGTCATCCTGATCAGTGGTCGAGACGGCGGGGACGAGGCCGGACACGACGAGTCGGCCCTCGGTGAGGGTGCCGGTCTTGTCGACGCAGATCACCGTCGTGGACCCGAGGGTCTCCACGCCCGGGAGGTGTCGCACGAGCGCCCGGTCGCCGGCGAGTCGCCACGCCCCGAGTGCCAGGTACAAGGCGTAGACCATCGAGAACTCTTCGGGAATCGCAGCGATCGCGAGGCTGACGCCTGCGATCACGGCCTGACCCCATCCGTCGCCGTGGAGCAGTTCGGCGAGCATCACCGCAACGCAGAACGCGACCGCTACGACGGCCAACCACAGCACCAACCGGGTGAGCGCTCGCTGCAGCGGCGTCCTGACGGTGCTCGAGGAGGCGACCAGCCGGCCGATCTCGCCGTATCGCGTGGCTGCCCCGATGGTGGTGGCGCGGGCCGCACATCGGCCCGAGAGCACCATGGTGCCGGCCGACAGCACACCATCATCCGACAACGACTTGCTGACCGGCATCGATTCACCCGTGAGTGACGACTCATCGACGATGACGAGGTTGTGGTCGACCAGTTCTGCGTCGGCGGGGACGATGTCGCCCTCCCGCAGCCAGAACAGGTCGCCCACCACGAGCGAGCGCGCCGGCACGGTGAGGTGATGGCCGTCTCGCCACACCACGGCGGTGGGGTCGAGCACGCTCCGCAGACGTTCGAGCGTGTGATGGGCTCTCCACTCCAACGCCCAGCCCACGGCGGCGATCGGGAGGAGCGCGGCCACGGCGATGATCGCGTCCGTCGTCTCGCCGAGCGCCAGGTACGTCGGCGCGGCGACGAGGAGCAGCGCCACCATCGGGTCGGTGAGCGGATCGACGATGTTGCGCCACCATCGGCGGGTGCTGCTCGGTACGACGTCGTTCGGACCGTCGCGCTCGAGTCGTTCAGCGGCGTCGGCGGAGCTGAGCCCCTCGACACCGGGTGGGGGAGCGCAAAAGCCGTCGAGGGACGCGAGGTCGTGACCGAGCGATGTCATCCACCGACCAATGTGCACCGGATGCCACGGCAAGGCCAGGGCCCAAGTGCCTCTCCACGTGATCGTCCAGAAGATCCTCCGAATGATGCCGGAGCACCATGCGTGTCTAGCGTGACCGAGATGTCCGGTCTGACCGATCCATCCGTGCAGGACGACCCCTTCGAGTACTACGCGGGCCGGATGGCGCAGTGCCCGGTGTGGCACGAGGACGACATCGATCTGTGGGTGATCGGAGGACTCGCCGAGGCTCGCGAGGCGCTCCAGGACGTGGCCACGTTCTCCAGCACGCCGGCCCGCTCACGGCGTGCGAGCGAGGCGCAGATCGCCTACCACCAGATGCTGGTCGAACACGGGTGGCCGCGCCAGGCCACGCTGCAGCGCACCGATCCGCCGGTGCACACCCGCTATCGCAAGCTCGTCAATCGCGTGTTCACCCCTGCTGCGGTGCGCGAGTTCACCCCGCACATCGACGAGATCGCGTGCGAGCTCGTCGACGCGATTGCCGAGCGAGGCGAGTGCGAGTTCGTCGCCGACTTCGCGCTGCCGTTGCCGGGCATCTTCATCGCTGAGCAGCTCGGTCTCGATCGCGCTCGACTACCGCACGTTCCGGCGATGGGCGGACGCGATGCTCGCCCTCGCGAACCGACCGCAGATGTCGGTGGAGGAAGCCACGGCCGAGGCGGCGATCGAGATCGAGGCCCAGCAGTTCCTGGCCGAGGAGTTCGACCGTCGCCGCGCCCATCGAGGGCCTGACCTGATCTCGATGCTGGTGCATGCGCACGGTGAGGATGAGGAGCCGTTCACGATGCATGAACTGCAAGACCTCATGCACCAGCTCGTCACCGGTGGGTTCGAGACCACCACGGCGGCGCTCTCGGCGGGCATGTGGCTGCTGGTGCGGTACCCCGACCAGCAGCAGCTGTTGCGCGAGCAGCCGGAGCTGATGGGCAACTTCATCGAGGAGGTCCTCCGCTTCGACGCCCCCGTGCAGGGGCTGTGGCGTCAGGCCGTGTGCTCGGCGAACGTGGCGGACACCGACATCCCTGAGGGTGCGAACGTGATGATGCGCTTCGGGGCGGCCAACCGCGACCCACGTGTGTTCGATGAGCCCGACCGGTTCGACATCACCCGTCACAACGCCCGCAACCACACGGCGTTCGGGTTCGGGGCACACTTCTGCGTGGGAGCGGCGCTGGCGCGCCAAGAGATGGCGAGCTCGTTCACCGCGATCCTCGACCGCTTCGAATCGTTCGAACTGGCCGAGGCGATGCCCTCGCCCGTGCACGAGCCGAGCATCTTCCTGCGGCCGATGAGGCACATGCGGCTGACGGTGGTCCCGAAGACCTGACGAGCTCTGACGAGCACTGACGAGCTCTGACGAGCTCTGATGAGGAGGGCGTCAGCGGAAGCGTCGAAAGAAGGTGCGTACGTCCTCGACGAGCAACGCGGGTTCCTCCATCGCTGCGAAGTGACCGCCCGACGGCATGTGCGTGAACTGCTGCACGTCGTACACCTGCTCGCACCACGAACGTGGCGGGCGGTACAGCTCGTGCGGGAACATCGCGATCGCCGTCGGCACCTCCACGCGTCCGGTCGAGCGCGCCGAGGCCTCCACTCCTGGTCGACTCGAAGTACAGGCGGGTGGAGGAGTTGATCGTGCCGGTCACCCAGTAGATCGTGATGTTGGTGAGCAACTGGTCGCGGGTGAACTTCGAGAACACGTCACCGCCGCAGTCGCTCCACGTGCGGAACTTCTCGAGGATCCATCCGGCGAGGCCGGCGGGGGAGTCGTTGAGGCCATAGGCGAGCGTCTGAGGCTTGGTGCCCTGGATGCGCTGGTAGCCCGTCTCGTGATCGCGGAAGTGGGCCATGGCAGCGAGCCCCTGCATCTCCTCGGGCAGCACACCGGCCATCGCGTCGCCATCGGGCGGGCGCGGGATCGCCATGTTCACGTGGATGCCGCACAGGTGCTCGGGGTCGAGCTGGCCCATGTGGGCCGTGGCGATGCCACCCCAGTCGCCGCCCTGCGCGGCGTACTTCACGTAGCCGAGCTGCGCCATCAGCGCGACGTTCGTCGCGGCCACGCGGCGGATGTCGACGCCGGTCACGGTGGTGGGGCCGCTGAAGCCGTAGCCGGGCATCGACGGGGCGACGACGTGAAACGCATCGCGTGCGTCGCCGCCGTGCGCGGTCGGGTCGGTGAGCGGGCCGAGCACGTCACCGAACTCGCTGATCGAACCGGGCCATCCGTGGGTGACACACAGCGGCATCGCATCGGGGTGTGGGCTGCGGGCATGGATGAAGTGGACGTGGATGTCGTCGATGTCGGTGGTGAACTGCGGCCACCGGTTCAACTCGGCCTCGGCCGCTCGCCAGTCGAAGGTGGTGCGCCAGTACTCGCACAGGTCCTGCACGGTGCCGAGCTCGGCTCCGTAGTCCCACCCGGTGCCGGGGATCTGGTCGGGCCAGCGAGTGCGGGCGAGCCGGTCGCGCAGGTCGTCGAGGACGGCGTCGGGCACCGCGATCGTGAAGGGCTGCATCGCCCGAGTCTGTCAGGGCCGCAGCGGTCGCTGCGGGTAGAGCTCGCCCACCAGATCGATCGAGAGATTCGGGCCGTCCAACCTCAGGTGACGGGGGTTGAACCCATCGGCGCGCACCGAGACCACGAGCTGCTCGGTGGTCACGTCGCTCGGGGTGGCGAAACCGTAGAGGCCGTGGTGATCGGTGGTGCCGCGGGCCACGATGCGGGCCTTCTTGCCTGGCTGGTGGGCTTCCACCAACACGTGAGCCCCCTCGACCGGTGGCCGCTCGTCGTGGGGATCGAGGTCGAGCTCGAACACACCGACTCGGCCGGTGCGGCCATCGGCGGCTCGTTCCACCTCGACGGCAACGTCGAGCAGCCAGATCATCGGCTCGGCGATCACGGCGGCGAGGCCGGCGTCGACCACATGTGCCGTCGGGTTGGCAGCAAGGGTGACGTCTTGCGGCGCCATGCCGTGGTCGGCGCTGACGACGAACAGGGTCTCGTCGAACAGGCCCAGTTCGTCGAGCACCGCGAGCACCTTGCCGATGCGTCGATCGGTCTCGTCGAGTGCGTCGCGCAGGCCATCGCTGTGCGGGCCGTACTCGTGCCCGGCGCCGTCGGTGAGCGCAAGTTCGTGGTAGACGAACCGCGGTGGCGCGTGGTCGGCGCGGCCGAAGAGCTCGAGCACCTGGGCGAGGCCACGGCAGTCGAGCAACGACTCGCTCGCCACCGATGCGTGTTCGAGCGGCCAGCGCGGGTTCATGTCGGCGGCGAGTTCGGCGGTGAGCGCCTTCACGGTCGAGCGGTCGCACAGGTTGCGACCCTCGAGCACGGCGTGTCGCGCCGAACGACCGAAGGGCGCGTGGATCGCGGCAGTGAGATCGTCGGGGTGCACCCGGTGGAACGCTTCATAGATGCTCTCGACCGACGTGTTCGCGAAACGCTCGGTGCCCACCTGCAGACCCTGCGGTGAGATGGTCTCGCGCGTGTCGCGCAAGTAGTAGCTCGGGTTCACGACGTCGTGGTGGCCGCACCACGTGCCGGTACCGATCGCGGTGTGGCTGGGCCAGGTGATCGACGGGAAGTTGACGATCGAGCCGCCGGCGAGCACGGCGGCGCGCTCGTGGAGGCGACGGAGGTGGGGGAGCGAGTGCGGCTCGCTCGCGAGACGGTGTTCGAGCTCGGTCTGATGCATGCCGTCGAGCAGGAACACGTACAGGCGCGTCGGTGCGGGCGCGGCGGGATCGAGCACGTCGTCGAGGACGCGCCCGTCCTGGCGAGCGAGCAGCACGTCGGGGCCGACGCCGCGCTCGCTGCTGGTGAGACCCGTGGCATCCGCGCCGTCGACCAGCGGGAAGCGCAGTGCGGCAAGGCACGTCGGTGCGATGTCGATCGAGCGAGCAGCCAACTGATGCCGCCCCGGCACGATGCCCGGACCGGTGAACCACAGCGGCGCTCGGGCTTGTCGCACGTGCAGCCCTCCGTGGGTGCCGGGTTGCGAGCCCGAACACCAGTCGCGGGGACTGACCGCGAGGTCGGGGGCGTTGGGCGAGTCGAACAGTTGGGCGATGCGCTCGTGGGCGAACGGATAGCTCTGGTGATCAGGGGCGATGAAGCGACGGTCGGCGTCGTCGGGATCGAACCCGCTCGCGGCCGCAGCATCGCGCTCGGCGGCGAGCGTGTTGAGTGCAAGGGGATCGAGGTTTGCGAGCGGGTCGGTGCCGTGCACTTCGAGCGTCTCGAAGGCGAGTGATCCATGCTCGGTGATGACACGACGGAAGCGCACCATGCCGCGTGCGCGACCACACCTCGTACGCCGCGGGTCGCTCGCCGTCGGCCTCGCGCCACGTGAGCACGAGATCGACCTGATCGCCCGCCACCGGATCGGTGAGCAGCGTCAGGATTGCCCGGTTTCCCGACTCTTCCTGGTGCCGGTCGAGTCCTTGTCCCCTTGGGCGCTCGGGCCCATGTTCGATCGACATGAACCAACGCTACTGCGCCTCGTGCTGGTGCCGATCAGGGGCGTCGAGCGACGAAGAGGATGCGGTTGAACGGGAAGAAGCATGGAGAGTGGTCGCCCATCGCCGAGAGCAGCGCGCGCTCGTAGTCGACGAGGAATCGCTCGTAGAGGTCGGCCCCGAAAGCGGCTCTGAAGCGCGTGAGCGTGGTGCCCTTCACCCACTCGACGGCGTGGCGACTGCTTGGCAGCACGTGCGCGTACACGCGGAGGTGCACGTGGATGTCGACATAGCCGAGGTCGTACAGGAGTCGCGCGTAGGTCTCGGGCGCAAGCACGTTCGTGGCGACGGGATCATCCGGCGGTCCTGCTGTGCCGAACGCGGAGAGGTACGGCTCGGTGTGGGAGACGGCGGTGGCGACGGTGTGCGTGAGCGCGTGGGCGTTGGCCGGCACCTGCACCGCGAGTTGCCCGCCGGGCGCCAACGCCTCTGTCCACCGGGCGAGCACGGCCGGATGGTCGGGCACCCACTGCAGGCTTGCAGCCGCGAGCACGATGTCGTGGTCTGCGGCTGAGGTCCACGTGGCGATGTCGCCCGCTTCGAAGCGCACACCTGGGCCGGCGTGCGCCGCCGCCGAGGCGAGCATGTCGGCAGAGTTGTCGACGCCGACCATCTCGGTACTTGCGAGTCGATGCGCCGCGAGCGCGGTGAGCTCGCCGGGCCCGCAGCCGAGGTCGACGGCGCGGCGGATGCCATCTGAGCGCAGGAGCGCCAGGAGGTCGTGGAACGGCTGTGCTCGTTCACTCGCGAACTGTCGGTACTGCTCGGGATCCCAGGCGGTCATGACTTGTATCTTACTTGTATGTCAACCGGGTTCACCCCTGACGCTGGCTACGGTCGTCGTCGATGGAGGCGTTCGTTTTCGAGACCGTCGACCCGAGGTCGGACGAGGCGCTGTGGGCGATCGCCCAGTACTTCGCCGAACTCGACGCGCGCTTCATCGACGGGTTCGACGCGGGTGCCGGCGGTGCCGAACACGACGCCGACAAGATGACCGCACCGGTCGGAGCGTTCGTCGTCGTGCGTCGGTCCCTTGCGATCTCCGGGTGTGGCGGCGTGCAACGAGTGGACGATTCCACCGCAGAGATCAAACGGATGTGGATTCACGCCGAACAACGCGGACATGGGTTGGGCAAGCGGATGCTCGCCCACCTCGAAGACGTCGCAGTCGGCCTCGGCTACGTGCAGGTGGTGCTCGACACCAACGAGTCGCTCACCGAAGCGATCTCGATGTACGGACGGGCCGGTTACCGCCCGATCGAGCGATACAACGACAACCCGTACGCCCACCACTGGTTCGTCAAGGACCTCTGAGCGAGGTCTCGACGCCGACGGCACGCTCCGACGGTGGAATCTGCCCTGATCGGTGCTTGAGTGTTCCACGGCCACCGGGGTACGGCGGCGAGCAGTCGACCTTCACGGGCGACTTAGCGGTTCGACTCCGCGCTTGGCCACCATTGCTCGTCCGTTTCCGGAGGTGAGCGCGGTCAGTGGCCGGGTCAGTGGGCTGGCATCGTGCCGCCGGTGTGCGCGTAGGTCTTGTTGGTGATCCACCACCGGCCGTCGATGCGGGCCACCGAGAAGTAGTCGACGAAGTCACATCCGAGGTAGTCGTGTTCGACCAGGACGGCCACGCCGGCATCGCCGACGACATCGACGGTGCGCACGTCGGCGGTGTAGTTCGGACCAGCCATGCTCGGGCTGCTCTCGACCATGCCGATGAAGTCACCGATGGGGATGTAGGTCTCCATCTCGCCGATGTGGCCGAACATTCGGGCATCAGGGTGGAACGCTTCCTTCAGTTTTGTCGCGTCACCGCTCGCCCCATCGATGTACAGCTGAATCACGGCGCGCACGTCAGCGATGTCCTGCAGTTGATCCTTCATGTGAATCTCCCGTTCTCATGTGAATGTGTGAACACGATGCCACAGTTCGCGGGACCGATCGAACGGCCGCCGCCGCAGCGATCTACGGTGCTCGACATGGACCTCGTGCCTGTCGTCGACATCTGTGACCCGCGCAGCACGTCGCTCGCTGCGCTCGACATCGCGTGCCGCGACCATGGCTTCTTCCTGTTGGAGGGTCATGGTCTCGACGAAGTCATCGCATCCACGTTTGCTGCTGCGCGTCGGTTCTTCGACGCCGATCGGACCGTGAAGGACGGTGTGCGCCGCGACGCTCGGAACCCGTTGGGCTACAACGACCGGGAGCTGACCAAGCGCCGACGCGACCACAAGGAGGTGTTCGATTTCGTCGATCCCGACGATGAACGAGCTGACCGTCACAACCGCTGGCCCGCTGGCGTCGACGGTTTCCGGGACGCGATGTTCACCCACTTCGCCGCGTGCGGCGAGCTCGCTGCCCGCACGCTCACGCTCGTGCTCGATGCGCTCGAGCTGCCTCGCGAGCTCGCCGACGCGCATCGGGGTGAGCGCACCACGTCGAGCATGCGCCTCAACCACTACACGCTGGGTGATCCGGTGCCTGCCGAGGGTCGCGACTCGCTGGCTGACCTCGGCGACGTTGCGCTCGGGCAGCACACCGACAGCGGGGTGCTCACGTTGCTCATCCAGGACGAGGTGGGGGGACTGCAGGCGCACTCGGAGCAGCACGGCTGGATCGACGTAGAACCGCGACCTGGCACGATCGTGGTGAACCTCGCCGACTGCATGCAGGTGTGGACGAACGATCGCTATCGGGCTGCCCTGCATCGGGTGTTGCCGATGACCACATCGACCCGCATGAGCGTGCCGTACTTCTCGAATCCACCACACGACTGCGTCGTCGCACCGATCGCCGACGTGACCTCAGGGAGTCTCCGGTACCGGCCGTTTGCGTTCCGTGACTTCATCGCTGCGCGAGGCGCCGATAACTACGCCGACCTCGGCGCCGACGACACCCAGATCAGCGACTTCCGGATCTGACTCCCGACACGAACGTGGTGGACGCCACGTACGGCCCGTACCGATCGATGCGGCGCCATCATGCCACGAGTGCGATACCGACGATGATCGATGCTCCGATCGCAAGCATCCACGCCACCCGCCGTCGCACCGGGTGCCGGGGGCGGTCGAATGCTGTCTCGTCGAACTTCATGAGTTGGGCAGGTGCGCCGGTCGTGAGTCCTTCGCCGAGCATGTGGCCCTCGCCTTCGATGTGTTCTGCGAACAGCCTGCGCCTCTGCGGCTCCGCTGTCCAGTGTCGGTGGCCAGCAGGAACTGCCCACTGGCGGCCGCGAGCCCGCTCGCGATGATCACCACGGCCCGCATTCAGAATCGGAGCTGCAGGCGGCGGTTCTGAGCACCCGACTGAGCCCCCGGCCGGGGTTCGGGGATGTGTATACTATGCGCATGTCTCGTGTGAACATCACTGTCCCGGACGACGTCGTCGCGCAAGCCCGCGAAGCCGGACTGAATGTGTCGCGAGTTGCGACGACCGCACTGATCGAAGAACTCGATCGTCGCTCCAAGATCGACGCTCTCGACACGTACCTCGCCAAACTCGAGGCCGAACTTGGACCCGTCGGTCCCGAAGAAGCCGCTGCCGCGACAGCATGGGCTGACGGCGTCCTCGTAGCCGCTCCAGCTACCCGTAGACGCCGACAAAGCGCGTGAACCTGGTTCTCGACAGCGGCGGCGTCACCGCGCTCGCTGGGCAGCGAGCACGGTTGGCTGAACTTCGCCGTCGCGGCGCATGGCCGCCACAAGTGTCGACCGTGGTACTCGTTGAGATTCTCACCGGCGACCACCGACGCGACTTCCACGAGAACCATCTGCTCCGAATGTGCCAGATCCGCCCGGTCGACGAATCAACAGCTCGAGACGCTGCACGCATGAGAACAGCAAGCGGACGAGCGGACAACATCTCCGCAACGGACGCGGTCGTTGCCGCGTTCGCCGTCAGCCTCGGTGACAGCGTCATCCTCACCAGCGATCCGACAGACCTCACTACCCTCATCAATACACAATCGGTGCCCGTGACCGTTTCCGCCGTGTAGCCGTCCAGGTATCCACCCGGTATCACTCGCTTCGCAAGACCTGGATCTGGTCATCGTTGACCGTGATCGTCGGACGAGAGATGCGTGGCGGTGCAGACCGGGATGTGGGCGCCACGAGCACACTCCCGACCCCGGATCGCGATTCGAACAGTCGGGTAACCGACGAGTCCACCAGCAGGTCAGCCACGAGCCCACTCGTCCCGATCTGGGGTGGAAGCATCACCACACAGCACGTCCGGCACGCCGCCCAGGGTTAGACGCAGAACTCGTTGCCTTCGGGGTCGGCGAATGTCGTCCATGTGTGCGGGCCCTGGCGGCCATGGCCGAGCGTGGTGGCACCACGTTCGATGAGCCGTGCGCGGTATGCGTCGAGGTCGGCGCCGGGGAGGCGGACGTCGAGGTGGACCCGGTTCTTCGCGATCTTCGGTTCGGGGACGAGTTGAAACAGGATGCGGCCGGTGGCGTGGTCGTCTTGGGGCGGGCGGATTGCAGTGGCTTCTCGCCAGACGAGGCGGCCGTGGTGGGTGGTCGTGTCGGCCTCGGTGGCATGGCCTTGTTCGATCATCGTGCGGATGAACGTCTCGTCTTGCGGTTCCACGCTCCAGCCGAGTGTTTCGGCCCACCACTCGGCGAGCGGATGAGGATCGTGGCAGTCGATGACGACTTGCACGGCGGCGATCGTCGGTGGCGGTTCGGGTTCGGTCATGTTCTCAAGCCTGTCGGGTGGTTGCGGGGTTGATCGTGATCATCGCGAACCCCGCGTTGGCATCGTCCAGCGACGGCTGATTGTCGTCGCAATCGACCGTCCGACTCGTGGACGAATCCTGCGCCCTATGTGATCGCGACCGTGCTTGGGGCTGATCGATTTCCCGCGGGAAATCGGCGTGATCTTCAGGGTTCGACGAGTTTGAAGAAGCTCATGAACACGTCGAGGTGATCGAAGATCATCCCCGCGGCCGACACGTCGCCAGTGGCCGTCGCGTCGCCCGATTCCACGGCGGCGGCGAAGGTGGTGCCGCCTTCGATCACCTGCTGCAGGACTCGCTTGGCGAGGTGGAACGTCACCGCCGCGCTCGGCTCGTGTCGGCCGCGCGACCGCGTGCAGCGTCCGGTTGGAGAGCGCGAGCACCCAGTCCTCGGAGAGGTCCGTGAACGCGAAGTTCACCGACACGGAGAGGCCGCCGACCTCCTCGCTCTTCAGCTTCACGGCGAGGCTGTCGAAGATCTGGTCGATCGTCATCGCGTCGAGGTAGCTGTTGCGCGTCGCCGGCTTGGGAGTCGGCGTGCCGTTGCGCAGTTCCTGCGCGCCCATCAGGAACGCGTTGCGGAACGTGGCCGACTGGGCCTGGTACCCGAGTTGCTCGAAGGTGTCGGCCTGCAACTCGCGCGCGTCGTTGTTGGTGGGGTCGGCGAACACGAGGTGGTTCAGCAGTTCCGCCACCCAGCGGTAGTCACCTGCGGCGAACGACGTTCGCGCCGTCGCGAGCAATGCATCGGCGCCGCCGGCGAGGTCGACGTAGCGCCGCCCCGCCTCCACCTGAGGGAGCTTCCAGAGGTTCGCCGGGTTGCCGTCGTACCAGCTGAGGTAGCGTTGGAACACCGCCTTCACGTTGTGCACGAGGTCGCCGTAGTACCCGGTGGTGTGGCCCTCGGCGACGAACTCCGGAGGCAGCGTGAGCAACTCGGCGATCTCCGCCGCATTGAGCCCGTGGTTGGCGAAGCGCATCGTCTGGTCGTGCATCCATCGGTACAGGTCGCGCTGGCGCACCAGGTACTGCAGCACGTCCTCGTTGCCCCATCGGGGCCAGTGGTGCGAGGCGAACATCAGTCGGGTGTCCGCACCGAACAGCTCGATCATCTCGCCGATGTACTTCGACCACTTCAGCGAGTCGCGGATCAGCGCGCCACGGATCGGCACGAGGTTGTGCATCGTGTGCGTGCAGTTCTCCGCCGTGCACAGCCAGCCGTGGTCGGGGAAGAAGAAGTTCATCTCCGCCGGTGCCTCGGTCTCCGGCGTCAGCTGGAAGATCACTCGAACGCCGTCGATCACGAGCTCCTGGCCGGTGGCGGTGATGTCCTCGGTCGGGGCGATGAGGCCCGACACCCACAACGGGATCGCCTTGCCGAGACCGCAGTCGACGTGTTGGCGAGGCCCCGCCGGAAGGAGCGGACCGAACTGATAGAGCGCGCGCCGAGCCATCGCGTATCCGGCGATCACGTTCTCACCCACCGTCTCACGCAGGAAGTGCTCCGGTGCGATGATCCGGCAGCGGCCCTCGTCGACGTCGGCCTGGGTGGTCACGCCCAACACGCCACCGAAGTGATCGGCGTGCGAGTGCGTGTAGATCACCGCGATCACCGGGCGCTCGCCGAGATGAGCGTTCGCGAGGTCGAGGCACGCCTTCGCGCACGGCTCGACGGTGAGCGGATCGATCACGATCCAACCGGTGTCACCGGCGATGAAGGTGACGTTGGAGATGTCGTACCCTCGGGCTTGCCACACGCCCGGCGCCACCTCGAACAACCCATGGATCCCGTTCAACTGAGCCTGGCGCCACAGGCTCGGGTGCACGGTGTCGGGGTTCGTGCTGCCGCGCTCGATGAACGCGTGTCTGTTCACGTCGAACACTGGTCCGAACGGTCCGTCGATCACGCCCGTGGGGTGGGTGATGAGCAATCCTCGCTCGGCACGCTCGAAGTCGGCCTCGTCGAAGCCGAACGTGCGTGGTGAGTTCGCCACACGGGTGTGGTCGGTTGCGTCCTTCGGTGCTGTCCCCATGGCCGAGAGCATCGCACGCGCGCACTACGGTCCCGCGCGTGGACTCAGTTGCGGCGTGTGGCCGCTTCGCGCTGGGGGTCGTGGGGTTGCTGACAGCTGCCTGCACCTCGACCATCGGTGAGGCCGCAACATCGGCAACATCGGCAACATCGGCAACATCGCCGACCGTGGCTCTCGCGGCGATGCCGGATGCATCAGCGACGACCGTGCCTGACTCGACCGTGGTCGCGAATGCGGAGGCGCCGAGCACCGCGCCTGACTCGTTCACCGTGACGTCGGAACCGCCGACCACCTCAGCTCCGAGCCCGTTGCGACTGGTCTTCACGGGTGACGTCCTGATGCATTCGCCGTTGTGGCGGCAGGCCGAGCGAAACGGTGGCGGCGCGCACGACTTCACACCCATGTTCGCCCACGTGCAGCCGCTGATCGAGTCGGCCGACCTCGCTGTCTGCCACCTCGAGACGCCAGTCGCGCCACCCTTGGAGGCCTACTCGACGAGCCCTCGCTACGGGGTGCCGGCCGAGGTGGTGGACGGGTTGGCAGCAGTCGGATTCGATCACTGTTCTACGGCAAGCAATCACACCTTCGACCGCGGAGTCGCCGGCGTCGCGGCCACCGTGGCCCGCTTCGAGACGGCGGGCATCACCCAACACGGCATGGCCATCGAGCCGACAGGTATCGAACCGATCCTGCTGGAGGTGGGCGGTCACCTGATCGGCCACGTGTCGGCGACGTACGGCTACGACGAGGGCGATCCGCCGCCGGACGAGCCGTGGCGATCCAACCTCATCGACACCGCACGGCTGATCGCTGATGCGCAACTCGCACGTTCTCGTGGTGCCGAGGTGGTGATCCTGTCGTTGCACTGGGGTGCCTCGATGTCGCACCGGGCGTCTCCGGCACAACGTCTGATCGCCGAGGAGCTGGCCGCCTCGGGTGTGGTGGATCTCGTGGTCGGTCACCACGCCCATGTGGTGCAACCGATCGAGCAGGTCGGGGCGATGTGGGTGGCCTACGGCCTCGGCAACTTCATCTCGAACATGCCGATCGCCGACAGCGAGTTCACGAGCGAGGCCACGCGTGACGGGCTGGTGCTCGAGGTGGAGTTCGGCGCCGACGGGGCCGATCCCCAGTTGCACATCACCTCGATCGTGGCTCGACCAACCTGGGTGGATCGTGATGCGGGGTGGGTGGTGCGCGATGTGTGGAGCGGACTGCTCGAGCCCGAGCTGAGTGCGCGCCTCGGTGGTGACCTCGACGAGTCGTGGCGACGAACCGCTGCGATCGTCGGGCCGTTCCTCCCGGTCGGCTGAGACGTCGACTCGGCAGTGAGGGGACCGGCCGGCCGCGTCGGGCCGGTGCGAGGCCAGGACGAGGTGCCCACGGATGAGGACCTCCGACTCTGGGCGGCGGTCGTCGCGTCGGCGACCCTGTGAGGGTTGCTACGGGTGCCGATGTGGCCCCGTCGAACGGGAACCAGAACAGGAGATGGTGATGACCACGCTGGCGGACATCGTCGTTGCCAATCCGGCGGCCGCGAGAGTGTTCGAAGTGCATGCAATCGACTACTGCTGCCATGGCCAGCGCCCGTTGGAGCAGGCGTGTGCCGAAGCGGGCATCGATCCGGCCGTCGTGCAGGGCGAGATCGACCGACTTGCCGCCGGCTCCCCGGACATCGGACCGGTCAAGGAGGGCATCGGCGCCCTGATCGAACACATCGTCAGCACGCACCATCGATACCTACGTCGTGAGCTGCCCCGCCTGCACGAGTTGATGTGCAAGGTGGTGAACGCGCACGGAGACCGGCACCCGGAGGTGCACCAGGTGGCGCGCACGCTGCAGGAGGTCACCGACGACCTCCTCCCGCACCTGCTGAAGGAAGAAAGGGTGCTGTTCCCGCTGGCGATCGAGTTGCTGGGCGCCGTGGAACCGACCTCGTTCCACTGCGGGAGCGTGCTGAACCCGATCCGGATGATGAACGCAGAGCACGACGAAGTGGGAGACCTGCTCGCCACCTTGCGCCACCAGACCAGCGTCTACACCGTGCCCGATGATGGTTGTCCGACGTGGCGTGCGCTGTACGCCGGGCTCGCCGAGCTGGAATCCGACGTCCACACCCACGTGCACCTCGAGAACAACGTGCTGTTCCCGAGGATCGTGGAGTTGGAGTCCTCGCTCGCACAATAGTCAATTGCTGACTATTGTCGGGGCTTGATGCGCCTCAGTCTGGTCCTCGCAACGGCGCTGCTCGCTCCGACGGTCGTCCCCGCATGCGGCGACGGTGTCGGCAGCAGTGACGACGATCACCAGGACGTCATCGTGTTCGCCGCGTCGTCGCTCACAGCGGCATTCACCGAGATCGGCGATGCGTTCACCGCAGCGAACCCCGCGATGGACATCACCTTCAACTTCGGTGCCTCGTCGGATCTCGTCGCTCAGGTCGTGGAAGGTGCCCCGGTCGACGTCTTCGCGTCCGCGGATCAGACCAGCATGACGAGGCTCATCGACGCGGGTACCGGGGGGAGCACTCCCGTGCAGTTCGCCACGAACGCGCTCGAGATCGTCGTCGAACCGGGCAACCCACTGGGCATCACCAACGTGTCCGACTTGGCCGACCGCGAGCTGATCGTCGTGACCTGTGCTCGCGACGTGCCGTGCGGTCGATATGCGGTCGAGATGTTCGCCTCGGCAGGCGTGGAGGTGACGCCGAAGTCGTTGGAGGCGAACGTGAAGGCGGTCGTCTCCAAGGTCGTGCTCGGCGAGGCCGACGCCGGGGTGGTGTACGTCACCGACGTGATCGCCGCTGCCAGCGATGCCACTGGCGTGCCGATCCCGTCGACGGTCAACGTCATCGCCACGTATCCGATCGTCGTGACGAACGAAGCGCCCCACGCGGTGGGCGCCCAGGCGTTCGTCGACTTCGTGCTGTCCGAACAGGCGCAGCAGATCCTCGCGTCCTACGGGTTCGGTGGTCCGTGAGCAGGCGTCGTCGAGAGCGGTCGGGGCTCCCGATCGCAGTGATCGTGATGGCGACCGTCGCGGTCGCCTTCTTCGCGCTGCCGCTCGTCGGGCTGCTGTGGCGGGCGCCGTGGTCGAGCGCGTGGGATTACCTGTCCGACGACGACGCACTGACGGCACTCCGGCTGTCGCTCGTGTGCTCGTTGTGGGCCACTGCGTTGTCGGTGTTGTTCGGCGTGCCGCTGGCATGGGCCCTCGCCCGTGCCCGCTTCCCGGGTCGAGGTGTCGTACGCGCGCTCTGCACGTTGTCGATGGTGCTGCCGCCCGTCGTGGGTGGTGCCGCGCTGTTCTTCGCCCTCGGTCGGAGGGGGCTGGTGGGTCAGTACCTCGATCGTTGGTTCGACGTGCGGCTGCCGTTCACCACCGCCGGCGTGGTGATCGCCCAGACCTTCGTGGCGATGCCGTTCCTCGTGATCACCGTGGAGGCCGCCCTCCGCCAGCTCGACGGCCGGATGGAGGACGCAGCGCGCACCCTCGGAGCCACTCGCTGGTACACGTTCCGGCGTGTCACGCTGCCGGCGATCCGGCCTGCCCTCGTGGCAGGCGCTGTGCTGTCGTGGGCGCGCGCACTCGGTGAGTTCGGAGCCACGATCTCCTTCGCCGGCAACTTTCCCGGAACCACCCAGACGATGCCGCTTGCTGTCTTCCTCTCGTTGGAGACGAACCCCGAGGAAGCGATCGTCCTCGCGCTCGTGCTGATCGGGATCTCGTTCGCGGTCCTGGTCGGCCTGCGCGATCGCTGGTTCGGCGCCCGTGCGGCGGTCGCAGCATGAGCCTCGCCGCCGAGGTGCAGGTGCGCATCGGGTCACTCGACCTGGACGTCTCGCTGGACGTCGCGCCGGGCGAGCTCGTCGCCGTACTCGGGCCGAACGGGGCTGGCAAGACCACGCTGCTCCGAGCGCTGGCGGGACTGCAGCCGATCGACCAAGGTCGGATCGCGATCGACACCAGCGTGATGGACGACGGCGCCGACGTGTTCGTCGAGCCCGAGGGGCGCCCCATCGGCGTGGTGTTCCAGCAGTACATGTTGTTCGAACACATGTCGGTGTTGGAGAACGTCGCGTTCGGACTCCGCGCACGCGGGGTGCCGAAGGCCGTCGCGCGACAGCGCGCGCACGAATGGCTGGACCGGGTGGGTCTCGATTCGTACGCGTCGCAGCCGCCACGCGCCCTGTCGGGCGGCCAGGCCCAGCGAGCTGGGCTCGCACGGGCGCTCGTCACGGATCCGCGCCTGCTGCTGCTCGACGAACCGTTGGCAGCGCTGGACGCGGGCACCCGTGCGATGGTGCGCCGCGATCTGCGTCACCACCTCTCGTCGTTCGACGGCATGCGATTGCTGGTCACGCACGACCCGATCGATGTCTACGCGCTGGCCGATCGTGTTGCGATCCTCGAGCACGGCCGCATCGTCCAGATGGGGACGTTGGCCGAGGTCGCCGCGCATCCGCGGTCGCGTTACGTGGCCGACCTCGTGGGCGTGAACCTGGTGTCCGGTTCAGTGGACGCCGGTGTGCTGCGCACCGATCGTGGCGCCGACGTGGTGATCGCCGATGCATCTCCCGGCCCCGCGTTCGCGGTCATCCGCCCGCACTCGGTCGTGCTCACCCGTGAGGCGCCGGTGGGCGCGAGCTCTCGCAACGTCTGGCCGGGCCAGATCGTCGACATCGACCGACTGGGCGATCGAGTGCGCGTGGGCATCGAAGGTGTGCTGCCGATCACGGCCGAGATCACTGCGGCAGCGCTCGAATCGCTCGCGCTGCGGCCCGGCGACCGGGTGCACGCCGCGGTGAAGGCCACCGACATCGAGGTCTACCCGGCGTGAGCCGGTCGTCGGGGGAGTTGCTGCTGGGGGAGTGGGCGTGTCTCGGCGTCCTCGCCGTCGCGCCGGCACATGGCTTCGCGATCGCCAAGCGCCTTGCACCCGACGGCGACATCGGCCGCGTGTGGTCACTGTCTCGGGCACTCACGTATCGGGCGCTCGACCAGCTCGTGGCACGCAGCTACGTGGAGGCGGTGGGGGAGGAGCCCGGCAAGGCGGGCGGCACGCGCACCGTGTTCGCACCCACGTCCAGCGGCCTGGCGCAGCTGCGGCGATGGTTCGATGCTCCCAGCCGGCACCTTCGCGATCTGCGCAGCGAATTGCTGTTGAAGCTGGTGCTCGCCGACCTCA
Source organism: uncultured Acidimicrobiaceae bacterium (assembly GCA_963791635.1). Classification (GTDB taxonomy): domain Bacteria; phylum Actinomycetota; class Acidimicrobiia; order Acidimicrobiales; family Ilumatobacteraceae; genus VFMC01. The sequence goes on along the minus strand of CAWBTC010000003.1, from coordinate 113,848 downwards.
ACGGGATCGACACGCGCGACCTGCTGATCGGACAACGTGCTCAGATCGCGACGATCGCGTCCTCACGGGCAGATGCATCTCCCGATGACGTGGTGGCCCTGTGGCGCCGTGAGTCGGCGAACGCCGCGCTGCGCTTCCTCGACGCCTTGATCAGCCGATCGGCGGGCGACCGCTGACCGGCACCTGCCGGAACGGCATGTCGCGATCCACCTCGGGCTCCTTCGGCAGACCGAGCAGGCGCTCACCGATGATGTTGCGCTGGATCTGGTCGGTGCCGCCACCGATCGAGAAGAAGTAGGCGTTCATCTGCGAGTAGTTGGCATCGCGTGAGACGGGGAACTCGTCGCCGTCGAGCGTGGCGGCCATGCCCAGGATCATCGCCTGCACGTGACCGGCGTAGTGGAGGATCTGCGCGAGCGACAGCTTGCCGAGTGATGCCAGCGGTGAGGAGCCGCCCGCCTTCATTGCGGCCTTCGAGCGCTCGGCGTTCCAGTCGTTGACGGTCCGCCGGGTGTGGAGCTTCATCAGCGCCTGACGGATGCTTGCGTCATCGGCGCGGCCCATCGTGCGGGCGAGTTCGACGAGTGCGAGATCGGGGGTCGGGATGCGGCCGTGTGACCGGGCGGTCGCCCCCACCGTCGCGCCGCTCGGTCCGCGGCGGGCAACACCCATGGCAGCACGTTCGTAGGCGAGCGCCGTCTGCAGCACCCACCAGCCCTTGTTCAGGTCGCCGAGGCGGTGCGTCTCGGGTACTCGGGCGTCGGTGATGAACACCTCGTTGAACCTGGCGTCGCCGGTCATCTGCCGCAGCGGTCGCACCTCCACCCCGGCCTGCTTCATCGGAAACCAGAAGAAGCTGATGCCGCGGTGCTTGGGCTGGTCCCAGTCGGTGCGTGCGATGAGCATGCCGTAGTCGGCATCGCGAGCGCCCGAGGTCCACACCTTCTGACCGTTCACCACCCACTCGTCGCCGTCTCGCACAGCCGTGGTGCGGATCCCAGCGAGATCGGAGCCGGCACCCGGTTCGCTGTACAGCAGGCACATCGCCACCTGATCCATCAACAGCGGCTTGAGGAACTCGCGCTTGAGCTGGTCGGTGCCGGCCGCGAGCATCGTGCCGGCCCACAAGTTGTAGATGTCCTGGCCCGGCCCGGGTGCACCGGCCGCAGCGAACACGGCCTCGACGGCTTTGGCTTCGTCGTCGTCGAGCCCGCGGCCGTACCACTCGGTCGGCCAGCGCAGCGCCGCCCAGCCCTCGTCGATCACGCGCTCCATCCAGGTGCGCCGGTTCGTGCGGGGCGACCAGTGATCGGCGAGGAACTCCTGTGCTTCCTTCACGGCGACGCTCATCCGCGTGAAGCTACTCCTGCAACCCACGGCGCCGTCCTACGCTGTTGCCCATGGTTGGAACCGATGTCTTGTTGGTGACGCGGACGGATCTGACGCCGCCACTCGCGGCGCGCACCGAGGACGGCGCATGGAGCGATGCGGCGTGGTCGGAGCGGTTCGTCGACATGGTCACCGGCCAGCCAGCGCTGTACGACAGCAGGGCTGCTGCGTTCGCCACACCGACGGGCCTGCGAATCGCGTTCTGGAGCGAGGATCCGTACCCCACCGCGACCCGTACCGAGCGCGACTCGATCGTGTTCGCCGACAACGACGTGGAGGTCTTCCTCGACTTCGGATGGGGGTACTACGAGCTGGAGGTGAACGCGTTCGGCACGATCTACGAGGTGATGCACGTCTGGCGCGACACGTTCGCGTCGAGTCCGTTCGCGGGTGACCCACTCTTCGCAATCGATCGTCCCGACATCTTCGTGTTCGGTGGCGATGAGGACCGTCGTCCAGCCAGCTTCTGGCACGGTACGCACGAACGTGGAGTTCGGATCTCGTGGACGGGCTACGACTTCCCAGGGTTGAGCGTCGCCGTGCACGTCGATGGGCACCTGAACGATCCGACCGTGACGAGTCGTGGGTGGTCGGCGGAGATCGACGTGCCGTGGCCCGAGCTGACGCGCTTGTCCGAGGGTCGGATCACGCCGGACGGTGCGTGGTCGGTGCCGGTCTTCATCGGCAGGTTCCAGCACCTCGAGATCGCCGGCGCCCGACACACCGCCGCGTGGTGCCTGCGCGCCCATGGCGTGATGGACACCCACCAGCCGGATCAATTCGCCCTGCTCACGTGCGGGACGGGTGATCGATGACGATCAGGCGTTGACGGCGGCGCCGAACAGGCCGCGCAACTCGGTACCCATCTGCTCGCGGTACGGCGCTCCAGAGATGATCATGTCGACCATCGTCAACGACGTGTGGGTGTGGCCGCGGGCGCTGATGTGGTGCACCTCGTTGCCCGCGTCGACGAGCGCGTGGGCGTAGGCGGCGCCTTCATCGCGCAGCGGGTCGAACTGGCAGGTGATGATGGTGGCAGGCGGCAGATCCGACAGATCAGCGGTCAGGAGCGGTGACGCCAGCGGACTCGTGCGATCGGCCGGATCGATGTAGTGGTCGGCGAACCAGTGCATCAGCGACGCGGTGAGCACGTAGCCCTCGCCGTTGTCGGTGTACGACGCCGACTCGGTACTCAAGTCGGTGACAGGCGTGAGCAGCAACTGACCGTTGATCGAGGGACCGCCTGCATCACGGGCGAGCCGAGCGGTGACCGTGGCGATGGTGGCGCCCGCGCTCCAGCCAGCCACGACGAGCTGACCGGGGATGCCTCCGAGCTCCGCTGCGTGCGCGGCAACCCACTGCAGCGCTGCAAACCCGTCGTTCACGGCGGTCGGGAACTTCGCCTCCGGCGCGTGCCGGTAGTTGCACGAGACGATCACTGCGTTCGAACGCACGCACAGGTCGCGACACAGCGGGTCGTCGCTCATGTGGTCGCCGAGCACCCATCCGCCACCGTGGAAGTAGACCACCACGGGATGTGGGCCGGCGGTGGCCGGCCGGTACAGGCGGTACTCGAGCGGGCTGCCGTCGGCGGCCGGGAACGTCCCGTCGATGATTTCGCCGACCTCGGGTCCGGTCGGGCGCATCGCCGAGGATGCGGCCATGAACTCGCGGGCCTGCTCGGCCGACATCGACTCGACGGGCGGCAGATCGAGTGTTGCCATCATCTCCAGCACCATGCCGACGTCGGGCATGATCTCGCGGATCACGCCGTCGTTGCACTGGCTGCCGTTCGGGCCGTCGATGCGGAAGCCGATCCAGCCCTTCTCCACCACCTCGTCGCAGATGGCACGGTAGGGGCCGACACCGCCCACGTACGGCAGGAACACGCGCGGCTTGCCAGGAACGTTGGCCCCCATGTACCAGGAGTTGGCGATCGGGTAGAGGGTGATGTCGGCGCAATCGTTCACATGCACCCCCCACGCGGTCTGAGCGGTCTCTGTGGGCTCCATCGTCGCCCACCCGTGATCGCGTAGGTGCTCGAGGGCATCGCTGACCCACTCGACGTGCTGTTCGATCGAGACTGCCATGTTGGACAGCACCGACGGGCTGCCGGGACCGGTGATCGTGAAGAAGTTGGGGAAACCCACCGTGGTGAGGCCGAGATAGGTGGCGGGGCCGTGTGCCCACTGCTCTTTGAGCGTGCGGCCGTCCTTGCCGGTGATGTCGACACCGACGAGTGCACCGGTCATCGCGTCGAAGCCGGTGGCAAACACGATCGCGTCGAACTCGAACGACTCCGTCCCGGCGTGCCCGGCGATGTCGACACCCGTTTCGGTGATCGTCGTGATCGGGTTCGTGCGCAGATTCACCAGACGCACGTGGGGCAGGTTGAACGTGGCGTAGTAGTTCGTGTCGACGCACGGGCGCTTGGTGCCGAACGGGTGGTCCTTCGGGCACAGTGCCTCGGCGGTCTCGGGGTCGTGCACGATCGAGCGGATCTTCTCGCGGATCAGTTCACAGAGCATCTCGTTGGCTTCGGTGTTCACCATGATGTCGTTGAACACCCCGAGCATCTCGAGGCCACCGATCGCCCACACCTCCTCGAAGCGGGCGCGGCGCTCCTCATCGGTGAGCGCGCGTGCCGAGAGCAGGGTCGGCTCTCCCGGCACGCCGCCACCCGAGACCCTGGCGTTGGCGCGATACGCGGCGGAATCCGCAGCGATGAGGGCGAGGCGCTCGTCGTTCGCCGGGCCGTTGTAGGCCGGGACGGAGAAGTTGGGGGTGCGCTGGAACACCGTCATCTGGGCGGCTTGAGCAGCCATGAGGGGAATCGACTGGATCGCGGACGAGCCGGTGCCGATCACCCCGACGCGCTTGCCGGTGAAGTCGACACCCTCGTGGGGCCAGCGGCCGGTGAAGTACACCTCTCCTCGGAAGCGGTCGTGACCGTCGATGTCGGGGACCTTCGGGAGCGACAGGCACCCGGTGGCCATCACGTAGCTCTTGCAGGTGACCTCGTCGCCGCGGTCGGTCCGAACGTGCCAGCGCTTTGCCACGTCATCCCACGTGGCTTGCTCGACGCGGGTGACGAAGTCGATGCCCGAGTACAGGTCGTACTTGGTCGCGATGAACTGCGCATAGCGAAGGATCTCGGGCTGCGTGGCGTACTTCTCCGACCAGGTCCACTCGGTTTCGAGCGCCGGGTCGAAGCTGAGTGTGTAGTCGGTGGTGGGGATGTCACAGCGAGCTCCGGGATAGCGGTTCCAGTACCAGGTGCCACCGACGTCGTCGGCCGCTTCGAGCAGCCTGGTGGTCATGCCGAGGTCGCGCAGCCGCTTCAGCAGGTACAGCCCGGAGAAACCGGCACCCACGATGACGACATCAACATCGCTCGATCTGGCCTGGTCGGCCATGAGAACCCCCTTCGTCGGACGGCCCCCAGCCGTCGGGCGATCAGTCTCTCAGACCCGGTCCCGAGAAACCTCAGCGCGCGCGTCGTCTGCGCACCGATCGCACCGGGCGCATCGATCCGAGAACGTCAGCGATCGACATGGTCGCGATGGCGATGGTCTGGTCTCCGATCCCGAACGGCAGGATGAGCTGGCCGCGAACTGCCAGCGCTCCGCACGTGTACACCACGTTCGGCACGTAGCCGTTGCGGCCATCCGGCATGGGGCGCAGGATCGGTTCGTGTGCTGCAGCGATCACCGTGGTGGGATCGTCGAGATCGAGCAGGATCGCGCCGATCGAGTACGTGCGCAGCGCACCGACACCGTGGGTCAACACCAACCAGCCGTCGAGCGTCTCGATCGGTGAACCGCAGTTGCCCAGTTGGACCATCTCCCACGGTCGTTGAGGCGACTGGATCACGGTCGAGGTGTCCCAGCAGCGCAGATCGGGCGAGAACGCCACGGAGTTCGTTTCGCGATCGGCCCTCGACAGCGCAACGTAACGACCACCGATCTGTCGCGGGAACAGCGCCAGACCCTTCCCGCGCGCAGCCACACCGGCCATCGGCGTGGCCTCGAACGACGAGAAGTCCTCCGTCGTGAGGAGGTTCTGCCCGATGTTCTTGCCGTCGAATGCGGTGTAGGTGGCGCAGTACCGGGGTGCGCTGCCGTCGACGATCTCGACGAAGCGAGCGTCCTCCATGCCGTGGCCCTCGATCGGCGATGTCGGCCACAACACTCGTTCAGACAGCACGGTCTCGGTCGGGAAGTCGACACCGTACGAGCTCGAGGCGAGCATGCGGAGGTGGTTGCCCGTCTGGTCGACGTGGCGGCGAGTGGCGGCATCGTCGGCAAGCACCGCGAGGCGTTCTTCGAGCTGGCAGTCGCCGAACTCCGCAGGCAGTGCATCGAGGACGAACTCGGCGTTCTCGTGATCGTCGTCGAGCTCGGAGAGCTTGCGGTGCAACACCGATCGATGGTGGGTACCCGGTCGGATCGACCCCGTGCGGGTGAACGGTCCCGACCGTTCGACCTCGACGTCACCGTTGGCACGAACCACGCCCTGGCGAAAGCCGATCGAGGACCGGTGGCCCTCGCCGATGCCGCGCACGCTGAGGATGAACGCCGTCTCATCGGGCACCGGCTGGACGGGGTCGGCGACGATCGAGGGGTTGCAGAGCGCTGCGCCCTCGATCGCGTACTCGTGGGAGAAGGTCGCGCCGAGGAGCCGGCGCCGAGCGAGGCTGAGCGCCGGACCGTCGTCGAAGCGGTGCTCGACCAGGGCAGCATGCCGGTCGAAGGACTGCACCAGGTCACGATGGCGGTGGGCGAATCGGTCGACGACGCCGGCGAGCTCGGCGACGACGGCTCGTTCGGACAGTGCCAGGACGCGCTCGATCACCGGGCCGGCACGGGAGTCACCGGGCCCGACGTCCTCGCGACCGGGCACGAAGAAGCGCAGCACGACGCGTTCGGGATCAGGCACGAGCACCACATCGGTGCGCTCGACCTCCAGGCCGACCACCCGCGCCGGCGTCATGCCACGACGATCTTGATCGAACGGGCACGCTGAACGGTGGAGACGAACGCGAGGGTCGACTCGGCACCCTGATTGGTGTTCGGGCCGTCGGCGCGCAGGCCGTCGTACCCGCCGCCGGAGACGTTGTCCCACATCCTCGTGTCGCTGTCGTTGCTGCCCTCGAACCACTCCAGTGCCATCAGCACGCCGTTCGACCATCGGGCGTCACCGGTGAGGTTGAAAGCCCGCCAACACGCGTCGGCGATGGCCGCCACCTCGATCGGTTGTTGATCGAACTGCCGCACGGTGTCGGTCGGACCACGACCGCCCACACCGACGACGGAGAGGTGATCATCGAGGGTCTGCACCTCGACGAGCCAGGCGAGGAGTGCAAGGCCTGCATCCAGCACTCGCGGGTCGCCGAGTGATGCTCCGGCAGCGATGAGCGCCTCCGGAATCGCTGCATTCGCGTACGTCAGGCGTGGCTCGGGCCATGCCCACCCCGTCTGATCCGGGGTTTCCGGGAGAACGACGGTGCCGATGCACGCCACTGCGTCGACCATGAGCCCGCGTGCGATGGCGTGCGACGGATGCGCCGACATCACCTCGGCGGCACCGAGCGATGCGAACGCCATCGAACGTGGCCACGTGGACCGACAGGTCGCGCTCCGCTCGAACGCGCGCAGCGCGATCGCCCTCACGGCAGGGTCGTCGTGATGGGCGGCGGCGGTGCCGAAACCCCACAGGGCGCGGCCCCACCAGTCCTTGACGTCCGGTTCGTCGGTCCACCGGCCGTCGCAGTCGAGCCGGTTTCTGATCCGTCCGTCCGTTGCCTGGGATTCCAGGCAGAACGACAGGGCCTGACGTCCGAGCCGGCCGGCGGTTGCCTCGTCGGGTTCGCGGGCTGCCAACACCAGCAGCCGGGCATTGTCGTCCGTGCAGTAGCCGTGTTCGAGCCGGCGAGTAGTGCCGTCTGCGTGCTCGAACAGGCCCTGCTGGTCGGAGAGGTGATCGAGATGGTCGAAGGTTCGGTCGCGGGAGATCACGAGCGGTGTGCGCCCGCGCCGGTGGGCACGAGTTCGTCGAAGACATCCCGGTACCTGGCGGCCACGGCGTGCCAGGTGAGGGTTGGAGCGAGCGCACGAGCATGTGCTGTCAGCGACGCCAAGCGATCCGGGTCGGTCACCACCGAGCGGATGGCCGATGCCATCGCAACGGGATTCGCATGGGGCACGATGATGCCGGCGCCGCCCGACAGCAGTTCCACGGCGTGCGGAAACGCGGTCGCGATCACCGGCCGCCCAGCGGCGATCGCGTCGACGAGCACACCTGAGGTGGCCTGATCACGCGAGTCGTACGGAAGCACGACCAACGTGGACGACGCGACCAACCGCATCAGATCGGGAACGTCCCGGTAGGTGTCATCGAAGTGGACGTTGCCGGCGACCCCGGCGGACCACGTCTCGCGCATCAGCGATTGGCGGTAGCTGTCACCGCAGCGGGCATACACCTTGGGATGCGTCGCGCCCGCCACCGTGTACTGCACCGCCGGGCTGAGGTTCGTGAGCAGCGACAGCGCACGGATGACGTGTTCGATCCCTTTGCCCGGCCCGAGCAGGCCCCACGTGAGCAGGGTGGGTCGACGATCCGTGACGCGGTCGCGATGGCCGAGTGGCAGCGGCATCGGTGGCGTCGCTCCGTGGGGGATCACGCGCATCGTGGCCTCGTCGGTGTCGTAGCCGGCCAGCAGCCGCCTGCCTGCGGCCTGGGTCATCACGACGACTCGTGACGCGAGCTCACAGACCCGCTCGAGCACGAGACGCTGGTGCGCGGTCGGTTCGGCCGGCACGGTGTGCAGGATGACCACGGTCGGCACCTCGATCCCGCGGAGGACGTCGAGCACCTCCTCGCCATCGGGGCCGCCGTAGATGCCGTACTCGTGCTGGATGATCGCCACGTCGCAGCTCGACAGCACCTCGCACGCCGCAGCAATGCTCGATGGATCACCATTGGTGAGCACATGCACGCCAGCGCGGGATGCCGCCTGATCGCTGCCGTCGTCGATCGCGACGACCTCGACCAGGTCGCCGCCACGGACCAGCTCCTGCTCGAGCGCGACGGCGAACGTCGCCAACCCGCACAGCGCCGGCGGGTAGGTGCTCAACAGACCGATGCGACGACCGCGATCAGCAAACGGAAGGATGGAGCCCCACGGCTCCGAAGTGTCACAAGGCAAAGTCGCCTCCTGGACATGATGGTCGAGGCGTCGAACCTGCACGGGGCGACAGCCCACGACCGTCCTGCCCAAGCGAAGCGACTCGTCCGGTGAAATGGCATCCTACCCGTTGGGGGCGATGAGGCGGGTCGCCGATACTGTGACGCATGTGAAGGTGTGTGTGATCGGCGATGGTTCCAGAGGAGCCACAGGCAGCGGAACGGGACCGTCGACTCCGATGCGCGCGGCCACCGCGGCGACGTGGATGCACTGCTGCGCACGATGAAGGACGTCGAACTGCTCACCGTCGAAGCAGCGGTGAATGGCGACGAGCAGGCGGCGATGCAGGCGGGCGTGTTGCTCGGTGTGGACGGCGGTGGCACCAAGACCGACGTCGTCGTGGCCGATGTCGACGGCACCACGCTCGCGTCGGTTCGGGTGGGGTGCACGAACCACGAGACCGTGGGAATGGATCGGGCGATGACAGAGCTTCGCCGTGGCGTTGAGGATGTGCTGGCCGCCGCCGGGGCGGCGTTGGGTGACGTGAGAGCAGCGGCCTTCGGTCTGGCCGGTGTGGACTGGCACAGCGACGAGGTCGCGATCGACTCGGCGATCGCCGGCTTCGGACTCGGGGGAGTGCGAACCGTGGTGAACGACTCGCTCGTCGCGCTCCGGGCGGGGAGCACCGACGGGTGGGGCATCGCATCGAGCATCGGAACCGGTTCCGTTACGGTTGGGGTGAACCGCGATGGGCAACGGTTCCGGACGATGTCGGTCGGTTGGGGCGAACCGTGCGGGTCGTCGTCACTTGTTGCAGACGCCCTGCACGCGATCGCTGCGGAGTACCACCGCACCGGCCCGGCCACGACGTTGACCGAGCGGTTCCTGCACGCGCTGTCGGTTCCTGACGTGCAGGCGCTGTTCGAGGGCATCAGCCGCGGCCGGCTCACCGTGAACGGTCAGCTCGCACCCCTGCTGCAACAGGTCGCCGCCGAGGGCGACGAGGTGTCGCTCGCAGTGCTCGACCGAAGCGCAGTGCGACACGCCGCGATGGTGGTCGGCGTCGCCGATCGCCTGTCGATGCTCGACGAGGCGTTCGAGCTCGTCACGTCGGGAGGGGTCCACGTCGGTGGTGGCCGATTCGTCGAGGTGTTCGCGGCTCACGTGCGTCGACACTGCGCTGGAGTGCAGATCGTGCCATTGCGGCAGACACCCGTCCACGGCGCGGTGCTGCTGGCACGCGACCTCATCTGAAGTCGCTGATCCGTACCTCGCGGGTCATCTGCCAGTAGTCGACCAGGCGCCAGGGCATGATCGCGACGATGCGACCATGGCGATTGCGGTACCAGTTGGTCATGCCCGGATGGGTCCAGATCAGCTGTTCGTGTTCGGCGTCCACCCGGGCCACGTACTCGTCGTGCACGTCACGGCGCACCTCGAGCTCGCGAATGTCGTGGGCGCGCATCTGTTGCACGGCATCGGTGATGTACCGGGTCTGGCACTCGGCGATGAACATGCCGCTGCCGCCGTGGCCGAGGCCGGTGTTGGGTCCGCCCATGCAGAACAGGTTCGGGAAGCCGGGCACGGTGATCCCGAGGTAAGCCGAGGCGTTCTCGTCGGCCCACACGTCGGCCAGGTCCACCCCGCCTCGGCCGGAGATGCCGAGGCGCGCCGCCATCTCCATCACATGGAAGCCTGTGGCGAACACCACCACGTCGGCGTCGCGGTGGGTGCCGTCGGCCGTGACGACACCCTCGGCGTCGAGGCGGGCGATCGGATCGGTCACCAACTCGACGTTCGGTCGGGTGAGCGTGCGGAACCAACCGTTGTCGAGCAGGATCCGCTTGCCGTAGGGCGGGTAGCCGGGCATGCACTGCTCCACCAGGTCGGGGTGACCTTCGAGCTCGCGCTCGATGAACTCGGCCATCTCCACGCGATGTCGTTCGTTGCGGCGGTTCATCGATCGCTCTGGGTGCGGCCACTCGGGATCCTTGCGCAACGTGGCGAGCAGTCCGTCGCCGTAGCGCCAGAACATCGCGAGGCGAAACCACTGCGCGTAGAACGGGAGGTGATCGAAGAGCCAGTGGTCGGCGTGCGGGATGTCGTCGCGATAGCCACCGATGTCGCGAGCCCATTGCGGCGACCGCTGGTACACGGTGAGCGATGCCACTTCGTCGGCGATCGTCGGCACGAGCTGCATCGCGGTCGCCCCGGTGCCCACCACCGACACGCGCTTGCCGCGAAGATCGAGATCCGCGGGCCATCGAGATGGGTGCACCACCGGGCCGGCGAAGTCATCCATGCCGTCGACCTTCGGCATCCGTGGCACGTGCAGCAGACCGATGGCGGAGACGAGCACATCGGCCACGATCGTGTGCTCGCCATCGCTGTCGCTGTCGGACCGACACGTGCCATTGCTGTGCCGATTCGTCCCAGCGCGCGCCGCAGACCTCGGTGTTGAACCGCACGTTCTCGCGAACCTCGAACTCGTCGGCGCAGCGCTGCAGGTACTGCTCGATCTCGTCTCGTTTGGAGAAGTAGCGCGTCCAGGCAAACCGCTTTCCGAACGAGTAGGAGTACGCATGGTTCGGTGTGTCGACGCCACATCCGGGGTAACGGTTGTCCCACCAGGTGCCGCCCACCTCCGGGCGTTGCTCGAGGATCGTGTACCGCACGCCTGCGCGTCCCAACGATGCGCCCATCGCGATCCCGCTGATCCCGGCGCCCACCACGACCACGTGGATGATGCGATCGGAGGGAGCAACCGGCGTCGGGGCCGGGGACGTCGTGACAAGACCGAGCTCGCCACGCATCATCGGCGCGTACTCGGGCGGCACCTGCTCGCCGAGGCAGACCGACATCATCCGTTGCATCAGCTCGTCACCCGGATCGATGATGACGGGCGCGGGCAGGCCGTTCACCAGCAACGCACGTATCGCTGCCCGGATGCGATCCTGGACCTCGGACGCAAGCCCAGCACGCGGATCCGGGACCAATCGGACGTCACGGGGCGGTTGGAACGGTGGCTCGAGCCAGGACAGATCGCCCGTGAGGTGCACCAGACACATCAGTGCCAGTCGAAGGTCGGCCAGCTCGAGGATCGCATCGAGGTCGCCATCGAGGTCGGGTGTGGCAGCCACGGCGTGAGCTTGTCACGGGTTCATCCGCTTGGCTGGGGTCGGGCATGATGACGCACCATGAGCGCATCATCAGACGCAGGTTGGTTCGGGGACTCGACGCCGGGGGAGCGGTTCCCGGCATGGACACGGGGCAACGCAGCCGATGTGTTCCCCGATCCGTTCAGCCCGCTCGGCCAGAGCATGGTGATCCGCCAAGCGATGTGCATCGGACTGCGAGATGCCTACATCAGCCTGGGAGTGCTCGATTGGGAGGAGTTCGAACGGCCCGAGATGCCCGACCTGTTCCACATGTACGGCGGCTACCTGTACAACCCGCTGTCGCTCACCCGCCTCCTGGGTGCACGCATGCCGGGTGCCTCACCCGAGGCGATCGACAAGGCGTTCTTCGACGATCGTGACGAGGTGCCGGTGTACGTCGAGGAGCCGTGGCACGTGTCACCGAAGCACGAGGCAGCGCTCGCCGCCTCGATGGGCTGGGCGATGTCGACCGATTCGTTGCCCGAACTCGACGCCGACAAGGCGTTCGCCGAGGATCTGCGCGACCGTCGTCCCGACCTCGCCAGCCTCACCGATTCCGCTTTGATCGCACGGGCGAAGGCGATGATGGCCTGCGTGCAGCGGGTGTTCGAGAACGCGATGCGCGTCTCGTCGCTCGCGTCGATGGGACCGGGCGCGCTCGCCGCGGTGTGCGAGGGCATCGGTGAGCCGGAGCTGGGCATCAAGCTGCTCGCCGGCATCGACGTCGACTCGGCCGCTCCGTCGCACGCGATGTGGACGATGTCGCGCACTGCCCGCGCGTCGGACGAGCTGAATGCAGCGTTCGACGCGGGTCTCGACGACCTGCTCGACCGTCTGGCTGCAGCCCAGACCCTTGCTTCTCGCTCGTTTCTCGCAGACGTGCACGAGTTCATCGGCACCTACGGCTCGCGCGGACAGAATGAGTACGACATCCTCTCGGCGACGTGGGAGGTGAAGCCGCGCATCGCACTTGCGGCCATCGACCTCATGCGTCGTGCCGACGATGCCCAGGCCCCGGCGGTCCGTCATCGTGCGTCTGTCGAAGAACGCGACCGGGCGCTCGCCGTCGTGCGCGAGAAGATCGCCGGCGATGCCGAGACCGCCGGCATGTTCGAAGCAGCCTTCCGGTCGGCCGGACTGTTCCTGGCTGGGCGTGAGCGGGCCAAGACGAACACGATCATGATCATCGGCGAGATGCGGATGGCACTGCGTGAACTCGGTCGTCGGTGGGTGGAGCGCGGCCACCTCGACGAGATCGAGCAGATGTTCATGCTGACCCTCGTCGAGTTGGAACAGATGCGCCACACGCCTGAACAGCTGCGTGATGTGGTCGTGCCTCGCTGGGCGCAGTTCGAGGGTCTGTTCGCCTACGAGCCCGTGTTCGTGGTCAACGGTCGGGTTCCGGCACTGTCGGAGATGACGCGCCGCGACGCGAAGCAGGTCGCCGTGGCCACGAGCGGCACGGTGCTGCGGGGCGCTGCCGGTTCGGGTGGCACGGCCACCGGTCGAGCCCGTGTCGTGCTCGATGCCGCCGATCCGGCGGGCCTCGAGCCGGGCGACGTGTTGATCGCCCCGCAGACCGATCCATCGTGGGTGCCGTTGTTCATCCCCGCTGCGGCCGTGATCGTCAACGTCGGCGCAATGGGGAGCCACGCGATGATCGTGTCCCGCGAGCTCGGCATCCCGTGCGTGGTGTCGGTGGCCGATGCCACTCACGCCATCCCCGACGGAGCGATCGTCACGGTCGACGGCGCCGCGGGCACGGTCACCATTCACTGACAACCACTGACCCCGGGAGCAGGCACCCGGACACCGGTAGCGTCGGTGCTCATGCGCACCGCCTTGGCCCGCCTCGTCCTGCGCTGCATGAGGTGGACCACCGTCGTGCAGCGACCGATTCCGGACAAGTGCGTCATGATCGCCGCGCCGCACACCACCAACTGGGACTTCGTCGTCACCGTAGCGATGGCGCGGGTGTCGGGCATCTCGATCCGCTGGTTGGGCAAGGCGGCGCTGTTCCGACCGCCGATGGGATGGCTCATGCGTGCGCTCGGCGGGGTGCCGGTCGAGCGTGGTTCGGCCAGCGGCATGGTTGCAGCGTTGGCCGCCGAGTTCGCCACGCACGACGAGTTGCACCTGGTGGTGCCTGCAGAAGGCACGCGCTCGAAGACGGAGCACTGGAAATCGGGCTTCTACCGCGTCGCGCTCGCGGCGGATGTGCCGGTGCTGTGCGCCTACGTCGACGGGCCCCGGCGCACAGGCGGCTTCGGTCCGGTGATCCACCTCACGGGCGATGCCCGCGCCGACATGGACCGGATCAGGGCGTTCTACGAGGACAAGGAGGGCCTGAAGCCCGACAGGTTCGGTCCGATTCGTCTCAGCGACGAAGACCCCCAAGGTGTGCTCGAGAGCCGCTGATGGCCTACCAGGAGCCGGCGTTCCTGCCGTGGGACGGGCGCCGGGTGCCGCTGACGTTCGTGGGCGGCTACCTCGGCGCCGGCAAGACATCGGCCATCAACGAGGTGCTTCGGCACGCCGATCGACCCGTCGCCGTGATCGTCAACGACGTCGGGGCGATCGACATCGACGCACGCCTCGTGCGCCGCCGCCACGGCGACACGATCGAGCTGACCGACGGGTGCGTGTGTTGCAGCTCGATCGAAGGGCTCGGCGCGGCGTTCGACAAGATCCGGGCGCGGCCGACGCCGCCTGACCACGTGATCGTGGAGCTGAGTGGTGTCGCCGAGCCCCAGCGGATGTTGCCCTGGGGGCGATCGGCGGGCTTCGTGCTCGACGGGTTGGTCGTCGTCGTGGCCGCCGATCAACTGTTCGCGGGCGAGCTGCCCGAGAGGGTCCGCGTCCACGTCGACTCCCAGATCTCGGCAGCCGACCTGCTGGTGCTCACCAAGACCGATCTCGTGGACGCAGCTGCCGCACGGGCTGCTCGAACCCGGTTGAGGGAGCTTGCACCGGGCACGCCGGTGTTCGCGGGCGGTCACGATCTGGCCTTGCCCGGAGCCGTCGGCCGGTTCCTGGCGCTCGGCGGGCGGCGCCCGGACGGCGTCGCCGACCTGCCGCCGGCGAGCCTGTTCGACGCCCACGACGTGACGCTGCTGAAGATGCCCAGCGGATTGACGGTCGCGGGGCTCGGGGAGTGGCTCCTCGGGCTGGCCGAGCGCGTCGCGGGCCGACTCGTTCGGGCCAAAGGGATCGTGGTCACCGCCGACCTCGGGCTCGTGCTCGTACAAGTCGTCGGCATCCGTCAGGAGATCACCGTCGTGCCCGAGGCCGAACGTGTGCCGGCCACCGACCTCGTGGTGATCACGCTGCGGGGCGAGTGACGATCTGCGAGTAGCACATCTCGTCCTCGGTTCCCTCCGCCCACATGATGTAGCGGGGTTCGGCGCCGTCCTCGATGAGTGAACGATCCCAGCTGCACTCCACCCGGATCACATCATCGCGATCGAGAACGATCGTCTCGATCGGGCGATAGTCGAGTTGCCAGTCGAAATCCCAGGCCGGGATGTCGAGCAGCACGCGCTCGTCGGGCGTGTCGGGGTTCAGCGTCATCCGGAAGGTCGCGCCGATCTCGTGCATGTGGCCCCACACCGACACGATCTGGCCAGGCGTCGCCTTCTGGTCGCACGAGGAGGAGGCGACGCCGTCGGTCATGCCGGCGAAGTCCTCCACCTCGGCGCCGCACGAGAACATCAAGAAGTCGGCGATGCGGCCGGCGGTCGGGCCCCAGATGTCGATGAGCTGCGCCGACATCGCACTGCGATCGCACAGAGGGCCGACCTCGCCGGTGGAGCACGGGATCTCGGCCGGGCCGAGGTAGAGCGAGAGCTCGATGGGGTCGAGTGACCCGCCCGCCGCCGCGATCACCTCGTCGCTGGCGAGGTCGATCACGAGCGCCGACTCGTCGGGTGCGAGGTCGTTCCACTCGGCCTCGTAGTGGTAGTGGATCTGGGTCACGAAGTAGTCGCCTGGCTGGAGTGGGATGCCGGTGTCGGCAGGCAGGATGGTCGGATCCTGGCCGGGCCCCCAGCTCATGATCTGGCGCGTCTCACCCGAGTCGCCGGCGAAGCCCGCCAAACCGCCGCACTCCCAGCCGATCGCCGGGTCGTCGGCATCGACCTGCTCGGCCATCGAGCGTGTCGAGGCCTCCGCGTAGAACAGCAGCGCGTGATGCACCACCTCGGTGCGATCGGCCTCGAGCCCGTACCCCTGGAGGAACGCCGGGTCGGTGAGGTTCGGGTCGTAGATCTGGCAGCGGTAGTCGTCGCGTAGCTCGGTGGAGCCCTTGTACGGCTGACCCACCATCACCACGTCTCGCTCGATCGGGGTCACCGCCTGTCCGGTCGGCACGATGGGAGTGCTCGGATCGACATCGATCGGCCCGCCTTGGCCAGCCCATGTCTCGAGGATCGCCACGTGCTCGGCGGACAGGCGGCGGTCGCCGTGGAACGCCACATCGCCATCGCCGGCAGGCCACGGAGGCATGTACCCGACGCGGACCGCTGCGTTGATCTCGAACGACACCTCCCTTGCCTCACCGGCGGTGCCGAGCGGCACGTGTGCGACCCCGGGACCGCTGCCCGTGTGGCACGACGCGCAGTTCGCCTCCAGGATCGGCTGAACGTCGGCCGCGAAGGCAACCGAGGCGATCTCAGCGTCTGTCGTCGCGGGCGCCTCGGTGGTCGGCACCGCGGTGGTCGGCACGACGGTGGTCGGCGCCGCGGTCGTCGACACTGTCGGGACTGGGGTCGCGGAGGTGGCGCTCGATGACTCATCGGACGGCTGCGACGAGCAGGCAGCGATCACGATCACCCCTCCGATCACGGCCTGCACGGTCAGTCGGAGAGATCGGGACACGCTCGACATCGCAGGAGTCTGGCGTGTTCACGCACTGATCGCCACGTCGGCGGGAATCGTCCGTCGAAGCGCGAGCGAACCGATGACGCCACCAATCGACGCGATGAAGGGGATCAACCACACGGCGCTGAGCGATCGGTCCATCACCACTCCGCCGATCGTGTTGGCCAACCCCATGCATCCTTGGAAGACCATCACGGTCAGACCGAAGTATCGGCCCACGAGCTCGGGTGGAGCGAGATCGGATGTGAGGGGTTGGCGCACGGCGCCGAGCACGGACTCGCCGAAGCCGCCCAACACCTGAGCGACGGCGATGATCGCGATCGCGATCCAGACCGCCAGGTGTGGAGTGGTGAGCATGAGGGCGAAGGCTGCGGCGAACCACACGTTCATCAGCGCGAGTGAGTTCATGCGTGGGCGTCCGCTCACCCATCGCAGTGTGGGGAGCTGGGTGAGCACCACGCTGGCCGCGCCGAACATGAACAGGATGCCGATCGTGGCTTTGCCGATGCCGAGCTGGGAGGCGTAGACGGGCATGAATGCGAACAAGAAGCCGAACCCGAGCGCGATCGAGACGTCGGTGCCGAGCAACCGGAGAAAGAAGCGGTCGCGAAACACCTCCGCGAAGCCGAGGCGCTCGACGGGCCGATCGACGGGCCGATCGACGGGCCGATCGACGGGCCGATCGACGGGCGCCATCGCCGTGTGCACTCGACCGGTGGGCATCCCTGGCAGGACCGCGAGGAACACGACGTAGGTCAACACGTTCACCGCGAACAGCCATTGGAACGAACCCAGCGTGTCCGAGGCGACGAGGAGCCCCCCGAGCACGCCGCCGAGCGCTGCGCCGAGGTTGAGCGCGGCTCGCTGGAACGCTGACACGGCCGGTCGCTCCTCGGGGCGGACGATCAGGGACAGCAGCGCTGATTGCGACGGGAACCACAGCGCATTGCCGACACCGAGCAGCGTCGACACGGCAAGCGCGTGAGGGAAGGTCTCGACGACCGCATAGAGCGAGCCGGCGACGATCGACACCAGGCAGCCAGCAGTGAGGATGCGACGAGCACCGAAGCGGTCCGACAGGAAGCCGGATACCGGGGTGCAGACCACCATGGTGAAGCTCATCGCACCCACGGCGAAACCGGCGCGGTCGAGCGGGATGCCGCGGATCTCGTGGAAGTAGATCAGCACGAACCCGAACAGGGCCGCAGAGCCGATCATGTTCACGACGGTGGCGAGGAAGAACCGCTGCAGGGCCGGGCTGAACGATCGGAACCCGGGCGTGGACATGAGGCAGGCTACGAGACAGCTCCAGCCGCAGGAGTGTGAATTCGAAGACGGCCGACAGTCCGTCAGGTGGCTGCAGTGCCGGCAGGCGTGCCCGGGCGGGTGGCTTCAGACCAGATAGCGAGCGACAGTGTTGGAGCCGTAGTTCATCACCCAGATGTGACCGGTCGTGGGTGTGGAGACGATGCCGTACGGCGTGGTGCCGACCGGAAGCGTGGCAACCACCGCGTTGGTGGTGGTGTCGATGGCGACGACGGTGTTCGCGCTGATCAACGTCACCCACACACGGTTGTTGACGAATGCGAGGTCGTACGGCGTGGAGCCGGTGTTGATCGTGGCCGTGACGGTGTTGGTGTTCGGGTTGATGCGCGAGACGGTGCCATCGAAGCGGTTGGCCACCCACAACGAGGTGCCGTCGGAGGTGATGCTGTAGGGCCCGTTGCCGACGTTGATCGTGTTGGTCACGGTGTTGGTGTTCGGATCGAGGCGCTGGACTCGGCCTGAGCTGTTCGAGCGGGAGAACCAGATGCTGCCGAACGCGTAGCGTCATCTCCGTCGGGTTGTTGCTGACCGACACCGTGGTGATCGCGTTCGTCGTTGGGTTGATCTTGCTCAGCGTGTTCGATCCGGTGTTCGCGACCCAGATGCTCGATCCGTCGAATGCGATGCCGTACGGGTTGCTGCCCGTGGCGAGCGTCGCGGTGACGGTGTTGGTGGCGGTGTTGATCTTGGAGACCGTTCCGCCATAGAAGTTCGTGACCCAGACGTTGGTGCCGTCATAGGCGAACGACGTCGGCGCGTCGCCCACGGCGATGGTCGCCACCACGGTGTTCGTCGCGACGTTGATCTTCGCCACGGAGTCGGTGGTGTCGTTGGAAACCCACAGGAAGGTGCCGTCGAAGATCCCGTTCCACGGTCCGGGTGTCGGGATGTTGGCCGCAGGCACCGCTGCCCAGCTGATCGCCGACGATGGCGCGCTCGCCGCGCTCGTGCCGGCGGCGTTGGTGGCCGTGACCGTGAACGTGTAAGCGGTGTTCAGCGAGAGGCCGCCGATGGTGCACGTCGTCGCCGTGCTCGCGCACGTGGCGCCACCCGGCGAGGCCGTGACGGTGTACCCGGTGATCGCAGAGCCGCCGGTGGAGACCGGTGCTGTCCACGCCACCGTCACCACACCGCTCGTCTGGCTCGCGGTGACGCCGGTGGGGGCTGTCGGAGCGAGGGCAACCGACCACTTGAGCTGGAGGTACTCCTCCACCTGGCGTCGTTCGGCAACGGTGAGCGCCCGATCGAACAACACCACCTCGGCCACGTCGAAGTCTGCGGTCGCGAGAGTGCTGCTGTGGCGGCCGACCGTGATCGCACGCATCGTCTGCGCGCCGGTGATGGTGGCGCTGCCCGTCGGCGAGCCGTTCGACCAGAGACCGAGCGACGTACCCGCTCGATCGGCGGTGAGGATGTAGCCGACGTTCACCGTCGAGGTGTTCGTGCCGATCGAGGTCTGGAGTTGGCCACCGCTGTCGTCGCGTACTTCGAGTGTGTTGCTGCCGGTGATGCTGAACAGGGGGCTGTCCTCGGGGATGCGGTCGATGAGCCGGGACGGAGTTCCGGCGCGGCGCCGCGTGACGATGAACATCGTGCGGTCGCCGGTGATGCCGTAGGGATTGGATGCCGAAGAACCCTGCAGGGTGGTGGTGCCATCGAAGGTGATGACCGGGAGACCGTTCATCGTCTGGGCGACGCCCGACGGGCGGGTGGCCGTGGCCGGCGCTGCTGTGTGGTTGCTGCGACCGGACTTGTCGGTCCACCTCTGGACTGCGCCGGCCGCCAGGTCGGTTTCAGCGAGGCCGCCCTCCACCCAGCCGTCGCCGTCGATGTCGGCGCCATCGAGCCACAGCCGCGACGACGAAGCGGTCAGCAACGCAGGTCGGGCGACCACGGTGATCGGGACTGACGCCGGGCCGGTACCGGCCCCGCTGGTTGCTGTCACCGTGACCGAGTACACCGCTCCGTTGGTGAGACCCGTGATCGTGCAGGCGAGCGTGGCGGTGGTGCACGTACGGGTCGTCTGCCCGAACGCGGCGGCGGTGGCGGTGTAGCCGGTGATCGTGGACTGGTACTGGTTCGCACCGCGCCACGTGAGCGCCACCGCTGCATCCCCGACGGTCGGTGTGACGACGATCGGCGCAGACGGTGCGCTGTTCGACTGTGACCATTTCGTCGTCAGGTATGCCTGCGCCTTTGCGACCGTGGCCGAGTCGAGGCCGCCGTTGACGAAGATGATCTCTCCGACCCGGCCGGTGAGGCCCCAGCCGGGCGAGTAGCTCGGCATCGCCGAGGCACCCAGGAACACTCGCGACCAGTTGAAGACGTCGGTGCCGTTGGCGCTGGCGGTGAGGATCCGAACGGGTCCGCCGTTGCGGGCGTCGTTGCCCGAGCTGGGGTTCAACTGGATGTTCTCCGCCGAGGCCGAGTCGGCCTGGCCGCTGCCGGAGGACGCGAGGATGCGGGCATTCGAGCCTGACCCCGTCTGCGCAACGGCACCCCAGCCCACCTGGCGCTCGGCCTGGTAAGCGACCAGCACGGTCCAGGTGGGCCCGTGGTCGAAGGTGGATGCTCCGGCGTCGTCGAGGATCGACATCCAGCTGTCGATGCCGTCGAACACGACCGCCGGCCGACCGGCCATCGTGCCGAGGGCGGGACGGTTCATCACGGTCGTCTGACCCGCGTCGTGGGTGCCGGGTGTGGCGCGGTTCGACCAGTTCGAGATCTGCCACTCCTCGACTGCTGCAGCGGTCGCGGTGGCCACCAGCGCGGGTGACACCGTGAGGGTCAGGCCGTCGCGATCGACGACGGTGTAGCCACTGCCTGCGATGCGGATGGTGGCGCCCACCGGCACCGGCGCGGTGATGAACGCACGCAGCCGGGCGCCCGTTCCCGGACCGCCGACGGCGACGGTGGGCTCGGACGTGTAGCCGCTTCCACGGGTCTGCGCCATCGTCGACGTCACTGCACCGCCGCTGACGGTCGTGTTGGACGCTGCAGCACCGCTGCCGCCGCCGCCGCTGATCGTGACCGTCGGCGCGCTCGTGTACCCGGCGCCGCCTGCGAGCACGTCGACTCGCTCCACGACTCCTGACGACACCGACAGTCGCGTGCTCCCCGCAGCCCCGCTGACCGTGTATCCGCCCTGGCTGACCCACGAACCGGTGAGGGACGCGGGATCGTTCGCATCGAACCACCACGTGAGCGATGACCCGAGCTCGGTCGGCGTCCACACGGGGGTGACCGTGGTGGTGATCGCTGGTCCGTTGCCATGGGCGTTGGCAGCTGTCACCGACAGCGTGTATGCGACGTTGTTGGTGAGGCCCGTCACCGTGCAGGTGGTGGTCGGCGGCGTCGCGGTGCAGCTGCTCGTGCTCTGGCCCGGTGCGGTGGCAGTCACCGTGTACGACAGCAGCGGGGCATGGCCGTTCAGTACGGGCGCGGTCCACGACACCGCAGCACGTCCGTCGCCGGCGACCGCCGTTGCCGCGGTCGGTGCCGGCGGTGGTCCGGGTGTCACGGTGTTCGAGGCATCGGACTGCATGCCGGTGCCGACTGCGTTCAGAGCCTCCACGAAGAACACGTACGCGGTGCCATTGGTGAGGCCGAGGATGCCGCAACTGGTCGCCGATGGTGCCGCGGTGCACGTCGCGCCTCCAGGCCAGGCGGTGACGCGGTAGCCGGTGATCGCGGCGCCGCCGTTCCATGCGGGTGCGACCCAGGAGACCAACGCGCCACCGTCAGCTGCGAGCGCGGACGCGCCGGTCGGCGCCGCCGGCGTCAGCGCGATGCTCCACTTGCGTGCGAGGTACTCCTGGATGCTGCGCCGTTCGATGCTCGTGAGTGCACGGTCGAAGACGATGACCTCGCGGTACTTGCCGTCCCCGAATCGGTTCCCACAACAGTCGTCGTCGGCGCCGAGCCGGAGGGTCACGTTCGTGGCCGTCCTGATCTTGCCCGCGAAGGGCGTCTGGGCCGCGACCACGTGGCCGTTGTCGCTGCCAGTTGCGACGATCGGGTTCGAGCCGGCCTGGGTGAGGTCGTAGATGTGAGGCGAGGTGATCGAAGATGTCGCTCTCTCGTTGGAGAAGAGGTACGAGCCGGCGGAGTTCGTGGCATACCAACCGATGACGCTGTTACCGGCCCACGGATGGATGATCAGCCCGTTCGGCCGCCGCGATGACAGAAGCCAGCCGTAGGTGTTCCAGGTGGACGTGTCGCTCTGGGCGACCACGAATGCGGTCATGTCCGGCCCGGACTGCACCGTGGCCGAGTAGAAGCCGTTCGCGTCGAAGTTCACCGCCGGCATGGCCGGCACGTACCTGCCTGCCATGGTGGACACGGTCTGTGTCGCGTCGCTGTTGCTGCCGCTCTTGTCCTCCCAGCGGGTGAGCACGTTCGATGCCGCGGTGCACGAGACGATGAGACCGTTGCACTGCTCACCGGTCCCCTCGATGACGCCGTCGGCGTCGGGATCGGTGGCGTCGAGCCAGAGGCGACTGTTCGAGCTGACGAGCACCGCAGGGCGCGGCGTCACCGAGGTGGTGCCCGGCGTACTCGTTCCGACTGAGTTCGTCGCGGTCACCGTCACTGCGTACGTCACGCCGTTGACCAGGTTGGTGAGCGTGCACGTGGTGGCCGGTGGCGTGCTCGAACACGTCCGGGTGGCGAAGCCGGCCGCCGTCGCGGTGACTGAGTAGCTGATCGTGGAAGGCGCGCCTGGCGCCACGCCAGCAGTCCATGACACAGCAGCCGTCGTGTCACCGGCCGCAGCCGTGACGCTCTGGGGCGCAGGTGGTGTTCCTGTCACGTCGAGCGTGCGCGTGAAGGGGATCGAAGCGCCGGTGGCGTCGATGGCGAGGAATGACACATTGGCCGAACCGGTGGTCGTGGGGATGCCGCTGATCGCTCCCGAGGTGTTCATCGCGAGACCGAGTGGGAGGCCTGTGGCGGAGTAGGTGTACGGCGCGGTGCCCCCGCTGACCGCCGGCGCCGTCGCCGAGTAGCTCTGCAGGGTGAACGCGCCAGGCAATGCGGTCGGGGCCACGGTGAGGGTGGGACTCGGCTGTCCGATGCGCGTCGGTCCGCTTCCGCCGATCGACACCTGGTCGGCCACGACTGCACCGAGTCGAATGCCGGTGGCGCTGGTGAGGTCGAGTCGAGCCTGTGGCACGTAGACCGCACCGGCGAGATCGTGGACGGTGGCACCGCTGTCGATCGAGACGGTGTTGCCTCCGGCCGACCACAGCACGAGACCGGCATAGTCACCCGACGTTGCCGCCGCGATCGACACCGTCGCCTTCGACGACACCGAGGCGTCACCGTCGACCACGTACCAGAGGACGCCCGAGCCCGTCACCGAGGCGCCGCTGTCGATCGTCAGTCCCTTGCAGAACACATGTCGCCCGGGCTGGAACTCGACTGCCGAGGAGATGGAGACCGGAGATGGGTACACGGTCACCGAGTCGGGTCCGGTGCTCGATCCCACCTTCGGGTCGGGGCCGCCGCCCGTGCAGTCTGCCGGCGGCAGCGTGGCGGCGAAGGGATCGTTCGCACTCGGCAGCAACGACGTTGCACCGGAGACGCGCAGGAGCGTCAGGTCACCGCTGATCGGTGAGGCGCCGCATGTCGCGTTGACGATTGCGTCGCCGAGCACATGGGTCGTGCCCGAGCCGCCGACCGACAGCACCGGACAGGTCGCCGTGCCGATCGCGAGCAACGGAACCTGGGCAGAGTTGAGCGTCGTCGGCTGACCTTGGATCTCAGGTCGGAGGCTGGCGCTCAACCTGACGTCGAACGGAGCCCGACTGTCGCCCCCGGCGAGCGAGAGCGTCACTTCGTCGGGCAATCCGGAACAGGCGCCGAGCGGTTCGCAGCTGACGCTCGCGGATCGAACGCGCCGACCCAACACCGCTTCGGTGGTTCCGCTCGGTTCGCACGCACGCCGCACGAACGAGCCATTGGGCGACAAGCCGTAGGTGACGACGATCTTGTCGGCCGCCGCCACAGAGCGATCGATCCAGGCGAAGCGCACGACGAGCGCCCCGCTCTGTTCGCATCCTGCCCATCCCTCGGCATCGGCCTCGGTGGACACGCCGAGATCGACGACCTCCTGGGCCGTGGCCGGATCGATGCCACCGGCGGCCTGCGCATCGACCCCGAGGAACGACGAGATCAGCTGGACGTCGATCGAACTCGCGACGGTGGAGGAGGCGGAGTCGGCTGCGTTGAGGCTCGTCATCAGCGCAGCGACGAGGACGCTTCCGACGATCGAGCTGAGCACGATCGCCATCACGAGTTCGACGAGCGTGAAGCCACCGTCGCCGGGCCGAGGCGTGGCCGGGCGCGTCTGCGCCCGAAGTCGCCGCGCCGCGCGAGTGCCGGCACCTGGGGTGCAGCGGATGGTTTCGTCCATGAGAGGGGAACCGGATCGAGGGAACCGGTCTCCCCTGACTGTCAGGCGCCGACCTCGCCACGCCACCAGGTCAGCACTGATCCTGCGCGACCTTGACGATCACCGGTACTTCCGGCACCAGTCGACTCGAGCGGGATGGCGAGTGCGGTGACCGACCCGGCTCAGGTGAGCAGCGCTCGTGCTGCCCGCACGTCGTTCGTGTCCTCACCGTCGGTGATCCGTTCGAGCAGCAGCCGGAGGTCGGCGTCAGCCGCCTCACCAGACCCCGAACCTCGGAGCAACGTCGCGAGAGCGATCGCCACCTGCAGCGACGCACCCCACTGACAACGGTCGGCGCCGATCTCGAGCGCATGCCTGAGGGCGTGTTCGGCACGCGCGTCCTCACCTTGTGCTGCGAACAGGCGTCCCTGGGCCAACCACCAGCGCACCAATGCGAGATCCTCGCCGGTGTCGGTCAACGCATCGCGGAGCTCGACGAGCAAACGTTCCGCCCAGTCGAGATGTCCTGCGCGAACGAGCAGGTCGGCCTGGGCCGTACGAATCCAGCACGCGAACGCATCGGTGCCGAGCTCACGCCAGCCCGCGAGGCCCCGCTCGAGATCGCGCATGCCGCGGCCTACCTCTCCAGCTGCCGCACGCGCGAGGCCACCGTGAACGAGCGCTGCTGCACGATAGAAGGCGAAGTCCTCGGCATCGGCGATCCGGGCTACCTCGTCCGCGGCAGCCAGGGCCCGTCGGGGCTCGCCGCGCAGGAACGGGACCAGACATCCAGCGATGGAGAGCGCAAAGGCGACGCTGAAGGGATGACCGGTCGCGCGAGCCGCTGCCACCGAGCGGTTGGCGAGCTGACCTGCCTCCCCGAGCCGCCCGAGCTCCCACGCGGCGATCGACCACCACGCCAAGTTCGTCGAGCCGACGTCCTGACCCACGACGTACGTGAGCCATCCGTCGGTGGCAGGGTCGTAGCGCTCGAATGCAGATCGGCAGTGCTCGTCGGCAACCTGCGGGTGCCCGGTCACCAGCTCGACGAGGCCCGCCTGCATGTGTGCCACGGCCTCGATCAGCGGCAGTCCGAGCTGTGATGCGGTGTCCAACAGAGCGTCGGTGCCGGCGCGGGCTCGTTCGTAGCGCGCCCGCAGACAGTCGACGGTGACGACCGCTCCGAGCGCCTGGACGGCCTCGAACGTCGGTCCCTCTTGGACCGCGAGTGCCCGAATCCGCTCGTACACGACATCGGTCTGAGGGGCCGTATAGCCGAGGCGGGCTTGCAGGCACGACCCCAGCGCAGTCAGCACCGCGAGCTGGCGGTGTCGATCTGACTCCGTCGGTGTGGTGGTGGGTGCGATGTCCGCGTCGATGAGCTCGAGTGCTCGCCCGAGCAGACGGATCGCTTGCTCGGTGGCCGACATCTGCATCGCGCGCCGGCCGGCGCGCACGTACTGATCGGCGGCTTCGGCGCCGAGTCCTCCCTCGTCGAAGTGACGAGCGAGCTCGACCGAGCGGCCATCACCGTCGGGCTGCGCCGCGAGCATGACTCTTGCCGTCGAGGCGTGGAGCACGCGCCGCGTCGGTGCCGACAGCGCGTTGTACAGCACTCGCTGGAACAGTGCATGGCGGAACCGGAACACCGAGGTCGGGATGCCCCTGTCGAAAGACGAGATGTCACCGACGATGAGGGGCTGCGGCGAGGCGGCCAGGCGGCCCAGGCGCTCCGCGAGCTCGGTCGTCGAGACGGCCCGCACTGCAGCGACGATGTTCGGCTCGAACGTCTCGCCCTGCACGCTCGCCACTTCCAGGTCGGATCGCTCAGCGGGCGGCAGCGACGCGAGACGCTCGGCGATGACCGCCTCGACTCTCGGTGGAACGGCATCCCAGCCGAGATCCGGCCGAGCGATCAACCGCCCACCGGAGTCGACGTGCAGTTCGCCTCGACGCTGCATGTCTTGCACCACCTCCACCGTGAACAGCGGGTGCCCTCGCGTTGTCGCGTAGAGCTGATGTCGGAACGACTCGCCGAGGAGGTTCGGCCGGACGTCGAGCCACTCATCGACGAAGTCGCGGCGGTCACCCAGCTCGAGCTCGCCGTCATCGACGAGTGAGCGGAGCTCGTGGATCAGCCGCTGAGCGGGGCGTCGATGGAGCGCATCGTTCCCATCCGGCCACACCTCCTCGGGCCGGTAGGCGGCGACCACCAACAGCGTGCTCCCCCGGAGCTGGCGGGCGAGATGGGCGAGGAGATCGATGGTGCCGTCGTCGGCCCAGTGGAGGTCGTCGATCAGCACCACCACTGGCCGGTGCTCGGCCAACCGCAGCAGCACCCTCCCGCACTGATCGATCAGCGGCTGCTGCTGCCGCATCGGATCTGTGGCGCGGGCGGCCAGTTCGGCCCACGTGGTGCGCAGACGGGACGTGACCGGTGCATCGGGGAGTCCCCGATCGAGCCGGGTCTGGAGCGTCACGGGATCGACCAGGCTCCCGAGCAGGTAGGGGCCCTCGTCGAGCAGGACGGCCACCGCTTCGGGCAGGCCATCCCAGATCGTCGTCACCTGTTCGGGGGTGAGCGCCCCCGATGCCCACTCATGCGTCACATCACCGCACAGCGTGGCCAGCACGTGGCGGAACGGCAGGTACGGATCACCCGCGCCCGTGTAGGCGTTGCAGTGGCCCCGGCCGACGAGGAGGTTCGGCATCCGCTCGGTCGCCCGCCGGGCGAATGCCTCCAACAGCATGCTCTTGCCCGAACCGACTTCACCGGCCACCAACACGACACGTCCGGCCCCGGCCAGCGAGTCATCGAGCTGGGTCTCCAACCAGTCGAGCTCGTTCGACCGGTCGACGAACTGTGGCCGCGGTGGCTCCCGTCGCTCGGCGAGCAGCGCCGCGGGTCTCATCGAGCGGGGCGGCGGGAACTCGCCGGAGCGGACTCGTTCGACGAGCTCGGCCGTGGTCGGATCGAGCGTGACCCCGAGCTCGTCGCCGAGCCGCTGCTCGAGGCGCTCCGCGTGGGCGATGGCGTGTGCCGTCCTGCCCTGCAGTGCCAGGACGCGCACCAGCTGCCTGTGGCCGCGCTCGTTCCACGGATCGAGCTCGAGCAGGTGGCGGACGTGGAGCTCCGCCTGTGCGTGCTCTCCCGTGCGCTCGCGCAGCGTGGCGAGCCGGTCGAGCACGTCGGTCGCGTTGCGGGTGACGGACGCCCGGACGGCAGCGAGCCAGGCATCCCATCCCTCGCCTGCACGGAGGTCGATGCCGGCGAGGACGTCGCCGCGGAGCAGGGATGCGGCGCGTTCCCACGCGGCCACGGCACCGTGAGCTTCGATCGGCGTGCTGGCGAGACGCTCGAGCTCGACGACGTCGACGAACACACTCGCCCCCCGGTCGACCGTCAGCTCGCCGGTGGTGACGCGAAGGTATGGCCGGCCGGAGGCCGACTCACCGATCGCGTGACGCAGGACGGTCAGCGCATGACGCAGGTTGCCGAGCGCCGCGCCGGGAGCCCGGTCGGGCCACAGCAGCTCTGCCATGGATGCGCGTGACCACGACCGCCCCGGGTCGACGGCCAGGAGCGCCAGCAGGGCTCGGACGGTGTCCGACTCGAAGTCGTCGACGAGCTCTCCGTCGAGCCGCACCTCGAAGTTGCCCAGCAACCGGATGTCGAGACGGGTCATCGGACCCCTGTCGCCAACGGTGGGCTCGCGAACATCGTGTCTCCACGCGCCTGCCACGCGGAGCGGCGCGATGCTACGAGAGAAGGAAGAGACCGACGAAAGGAGTGATCATGAACACGATGGAGCGCACCCTGGAGCGAGAGTTCGAAGCGCGTCGACCGCAATCGGCCGCACGTCGCGCGTGGCCGATGGTCGCCCTGGTGGTCCTCGCCGTGCTCGCACTGTTTGGAGCGGGGATGGTGGGCCGTTGGACGGCCCCGGACGATGAGCCCGCCGCGGTGGTTGCAGGCGGCGGGGGCCTGACCGACCGTCAGGAGCAGATGGTCGACATGATGAGCGCGTATGCCGCCGCGTGGCGTGCGAACGACAGCGCTGCGCTGACCGCGATGTTCACGCCGGAGGGCGTGTTCGATGCGTCGAGCGTGTCGATGGGAACGCACCGGATCGATGACGGCACGCTGGCCACCTTCGC
This sequence comes from uncultured Acidimicrobiaceae bacterium, assembly GCA_963791635.1. Taxonomy (GTDB): domain Bacteria; phylum Actinomycetota; class Acidimicrobiia; order Acidimicrobiales; family Ilumatobacteraceae; genus VFMC01. Next base: position 85,359 of record CAWBTC010000003.1, on the reverse strand, counting down.
CGAGGGTGGCAATTGGTCGTCGCTGGTGCTCGACGAGCCGATGTTCGTCGACGGCGATCGTCTGGTGTTCAGCTACCAGCTCATCGGTGTGGGGTACCTGGGCGTGATGCGGTTCACCTCGACCGGTGATCTGCAGCTGGTCACTCACGAGGTGATCGCGAACTGAATCCCCTCTGATGCGATGGCCGGTGGCACCGATGGTGCCGCCGGTCGTCGTCGCGTGCTCGGTCGGCAGCGACGTGGGACGACACGTCATCAGCGCAGTGGGCTCAGGCCGAGGTGAGCTCGACGTAGCGGCTCGGGAAGCGGGCGATCACCGCGATCGCACGCTGGAGGTCGCGTTCGTCGACGAGCTCCCCGACTTTGTGGGTGTGCTGCTCGAGTCCGGCGCCGATGCCGAACATGGCCGGGTGGGTCACGTCGCCCTCCACGATCCAACGCTTCGCCTCGACCGCGGCTGCTGCCGCGGTGCCGGTCCTGACCGGGTAGCCGACACCGTCGGTGGAGAAGATCCAATGACCGACGCGGGGCTCGCGGCGCGGCATGCCGCCGGTGGCGCCGCCGACAGGTTCGTCGACGTACGGGCTCACCACGCCCCGGTACGCGTCGATGGCGGCGACGATCGCAGGGTGGTCGTGGGGGGTCTCCCAACCTGGGTAGACCTGCTCGTCATCGACGGCGTGTCCCGTCCACGTGGCGTGGCGGTAGTGAGGCACCTCAACTCGCACCTCGAGCCCGGCCGCCCGGGCACCGGTGACCGCGTCGAGGGACTCGATGTCGGCGACGGCCTGAGCTGGGGTCTCGCCAACGGTGAGGCGACGATCGAAGCGGAACGTGAACCGGGCCGGCACCGCGCAGTCGCTCGGCGTGTCGAGCTCGGCCCACGACGCGGTGCGCGTGCCGCGACCGAGGAAGCCATGATCGCCGAAACCATCACCATCGACATGGCGTCGGGCCGCCTCGGCGATGATCGCAGCACCGTGCTCGAGTGGGTTGAGCCCCTCGAACGGCATCGACCCGTGGCACGAGCGACCGGTGATGGTGACCTCGATCTGCATCCGACCGCGCTGGCCGCGGTAGATCCCGAGTGCGCCCAGGTGGGCATCGCCGGTGCCCTCCGTGAGGACCACCACGTCGGGGAGGAGGTCGGTGTCGGCCGCGGCCAACAACTGACGCATCGCCCATCGTGGGCCGCCGCCGTCGTTGTCCTCCTCGGCCACCGTCGCGAACGAGCGTACGAGTGCGCCGCGCAGCGAACCCTCTGGCACCAGTTCGAGCAGGATCTTCGTCGCGATGATCTGCGAGACCACGCCAGCGAGCTGATCCGCCGCGCCGCGGCCGACCACGAGGTGCGACCACTCCTGCCTCGGCGGGAGCCAGCCGAGCTGTGCCCCCAACGCGTCCGGATCGAGTGCGGCCACGTCAGCGACGCCGAGGTAGGGGTCGGCTGCACCACCGAAGACCTCCGCCCACTGCGGGCGCAGTGCCTGCACTGTGTCGCTGTGCCCGTCGAGGTAGATCACACGCCGGTGCTCCGGGGCGATGTTGTCGAAGGCATCGCGCACCTCCCACACGAGGTTGCCGAAGGCGTCGACGCACACGTCGTCGGCGTGTTGCACCGCGCCGATGTCGATGATCGTGGCGAGCAGGAAGCGCAGCCGTTCATGCTCGTGGTTCGAGAGTCCGGCGTCCGGATCCCCGCCGTCGTCGACCGGCCGGTCGACCACGTCCGCGGGGAGGCGAATCGCTTCGCGCAGGATCGACACAGCGAGCGGCCGGTAGCGCTCGGCCAGCTCGGCGACCCGCCCGTCGAGGCCTTGGTTCACCACTCGGCTCGTCATCGGCTCTCCTCAACTCCTCGGGTGACCGGGCATCAGCGCGCCGAGCCGGTCGCCCAGGTCGGGCACTTTCGCTGCAGCGAGCAACGCCATGATCACGTACACCTTCCACTGCGCTTCTCGGGCGACGTCCACCTTGGCGCGCTCCATCACACCGTGCGTCACCTCGGCACCGATGTCGGCAGGCAGGCAGTGCAGGTAGAGCGCATCGGCGGTCGATGCCATGCGCCGCTCGTCGCAGATCCAGTCCCGATGTTCGGCATTGCGGGCGAGCGCCCGGTGCTCGATGTCGGCCATCGCCACGGTGTCGAGGGAGCGGTTGGCCGCCACCCGTTCCTGCATCAGCTGCAGCGGTCCCCATGACTTCGGGTACACCGCATCGGCACCGACGAAGGCTGCGTCCATGTCGTGCACCACGCGCAGCGAGCCGCCGCTCGCGGTGGCGCCGGCAGCCGCCTGTGACATCTGCTCGGGCATCAGCTCGTAGCCCTCGGGATGTGCAAGGGTCACGTGAGCGCCGAACCGGGTGAGCAGCGTGAGCAAACCCTGGGGCACCGACAGCGGTTTGGCATAGCTGGGTGAGTACGCCCACGACACCGTGATCCGTCGCCCGGTGACGTCACCCAACCGCTGCCGAAGCCACGAGAGGTCGGCGAGGGTCTGGGTGGGGTGGTCGATGTCGCACTGCAGGTTCACGACCGGCACGCACCGGGGATCGCCTGTGGCGGCCAGGTAGGTGTCGATTCCGCGCTGCACCGAGCGCATGAACGTGTTGCCCTCGCCGAGGATCAGATCGTGACGAACACCGAGCGCGTGGGCGTTCATGCCCAGCATCGCCCCGGTCTCCTCCGCAGTCTCACCGTGAGACACCTGCGTACTGCCGCCGTCGACGATCACCGGGTGCATCCCCAACCGCGCCGCGGCGCCCGCCCACGCCGACTTGGTGCGCGTCGAGTTGTCGAAGAACATCGCGTACGCGAGCTCGTGTGCGAGCAAAGGCGTGCGCACGCCACCGCGATCGAGTTCGGCGAAGCGGGCCGTGAGCCAGAGGATGGTCTCGAGGTGCTCGACCGACCAGTCGTGGGTCGTCAGCAGGCTGCGGCCGCGCAGATCGTCGAGGCGGTCGGGGACCGATGAGGTGGCCACACGCGCACGGTACCTCGGCGTGGTGATCCGGGTATCGGGCCGGAGGTCCTGATTCGTCGGCGCAGTGAGCTGACGGTGAACGAGGTCGAGCGCCCTCTCGAATCGCGATCTGCGGAGGCAGGTCCGGGCGATCTGGCACACGTGGTAAGAAGCACCATGCGAGTGGCGATCAGCACAGGCGGCGGAGATGCTCCCGGTCTCAACGCGGTGATCCGGTCCGCCACCCTGTCCGCCAGGGCCAGGGGGTGGGAGGTCGTCGGCATCCGCGACGGCTTCAACGGGCTGATGTTCCCCGACAGCTACGTCGAAGACACCGGCACGTTCCTCCTCGAGCGACACATGGTGCGTGGCATCGGCCACCTCGGCGGCACGATCCTCGGCAGTACCAACCGGGGCAACCCGTGCAACTTCCCGGTGGAACAGGCCGATGGCAGCTTCATCTACGAGGACCGCACCGACCATCTCGTCTCGCTGTTCCGCGCCGCAGGCATCGATGCCCTCATCACCATCGGCGGCGACGGCTCGCTCATGATCGGTCAGCGTCTGTACGAGGCCGGCCTGCGCGTGGTCGGCGTCCCCAAGACCATCGACAACGATCTCGACAAGACCTCGACGACGTTCGGATTCGACACGGCCGTGGCGATCGCGACCGAGTCGATCGACCGAGTCTTCACCACGGCGACCTCACACAGCAGGGTGTTCGTCGTCGAAGTGATGGGCCGATATGCAGGATGGATCGCGCTCAACTCGGGAGTTGCTGCGGGCGCACACGCGATCCTGATCCCGGAGATCCCGTTCGACCTCGAGCCTGTCGCGGAGATGATCAGGCGGCGCGGCGAGCGCGGCGCCCACTTCGCCATCGTGGTGGTGGCCGAGGGTGCGGCGCCGAGCGGCGGCGGACGCGCGGTGGTTGGCAAGGCGCACGATCAGGCCGAGCAACTCGGTGGCATCGGCCAGATGGTGGCCGCCGAACTGACTCGTCTCACCGGCAAAGAGGCGCGTACCGTCGTACTCGGTCACCTCGTGCGCGGCGGCACACCGACGGCACTGGATCGACTGCTCGGCAACCGTTTCGGTGCCGCGGCCGTGCGTGCGCTCGAGGAGGGTCACAACGGCGTCATGGTCGCCCTGAACGAACCACACGTCGAGTACGTACCGCTGATCGAAGCCATCGGCTCGATGCGCACCGTGCCGCTCGACTGCGACACCGTGATCGCTGCCCGCGGCATCGGAATCTGCTTCGGAGACGACGACTGAGCTCGATCGTCGGGCTCAACTCGCCGATCAGGCTGGGGGCGCCGACGATCACTGATCCCCGCGTTCTCCGTGAGTTGACGGATGTGCGCATGGAATGTCGGGTTCACCATCGACAAGATCAACCAATTGCAGCTCGATGGGCCCGAGCCAACCCAGGGTGCGATTGACCCATCAGGTCGGACGGCGCACAGTGCGAGTTGCACAATGGGAGGCGTCGCATGAACCGTGGGCGAGTCGAGTACGTGGCACTTGGGCTGCTTGCGGTCTTCATGTTGCCGGCGGGGCTGCAGGCGGCGTTCGCTCCGAGGTCGTTCTTCGACGACTTCCCGTTGGGTCGCAGCTGGATCTCTCATCAGGGTGATGCCTACAACGAGCACCTCGTGCGCGATGTGGGGGCGCTGTTCCTGGCGATGGTCATCGTCACCGCCTGGACGGCCTGGCGGCGTGGGCCGTCACGCCCAGTTGCGGTGGCGTGGCTGGTCCAAGGCATCCTCCATCTCGCCTTTCACGCCGGCCATCTCGAGGGGTATGACACTGTCGACAAGATCGGGCTGATCGGCTCGTTGGTGGCGGTGCCGGTTCTCGCGCTGGTCGTGTTGTGGGCCGGCATGGCCGAGCGAGCCGCAGCTGCGCCAAAGACGAGCCGCACATGAGCACGATCGCCGGCCCGCTCACGCTGCGACCCGTCAGCGCCGATGCCGGCGAGGACATCGCCTTCGCTGCACGGTGGCTGTTGCTCGGCGGTGCGGCAGGTGCATGGGCTGGGCTGCTCATCGGTGGTGTCGGTGGTCGCATTGCGATGTTCGTGCTGCGGGTGACGTCGTCGGATTCGGTTCGCGGCGTCGAGAGCGACGACGGCTTCACGATCGGTCAGTTCAGTAGCTCCACGGCCTTCCTCCTCGCGATCACGACGGCCCTCGGGTTGTTCGTCGGTGTCGTGTTGGTCGTTGCTCGTAGTCAGCTGCATGGACGGCTGGGCGTGTCACTGACCGTGCTCGCAGCAGGCACCCTCGGAGCCGCGGCGATCATCGAGCCCGATGGGGTCGACTTCACCCGGTTGGCGCCGCTGCCGCTCGCGTGCGCGATGTTCACCGTGATCCCTCTGGCGGCCGCCGCGCTCACCCTGTGGTTCGTGAGGCGGTGGCGTGTGTGGTGGTGGCAGAAGCGGGGCCGAACGCTCGTCGCCTCACTGCCGTGGCTCATCGCCGTGCCCACCTTCTTCGTGTCGATACCGTTCATCGTCGTCTCGCTGGGCATTGTGCTCGCGGTGCTTCGAATCGGCGTGCTTCGACAGGCGGTGACGGGTCGGGCCGGCCGGCTTGCCGCGACGGTGCTCGCGGTCGCCGTCCTCGGCTTCGCATCGTTCGTCCTCGTCGGCGACATCGCCGAGATCGTGTAGGTCAGGGATCGTGTAGTCGAGGGCTGCGGGTCGAGACCTGGAACGGTGCGCCGCCCGTCGGCCGGTTGACCACCATGCCGACCGGGTGGGGCGTCTCGCCGGCAGTGGGTGTGAGATCGAGTCGTTGGGCCAGACGGGCGACGATGAGGGTGAGCTCCATCTGGGCGAGTGCGAACCCGATGCACATGTGTGGACCGCGCCCGAACGGCACCCACGCCTGATCGGCGAGCGTCTTCTGCTCGGGGGTCATGCCGAGGAATCTGTCGGGGTCGAACCGAAGTGGGTCTGTCCACGTGTCCGGGTCGCGACCGGCGAGGTGCGGTGACCACACCACGAGCGTTCCCTTTCGGATCGGGTGCTCGCCGATCCGGAGGTCGGTGGCAGCCATGCGTGCGGCGACGAGGCCGGCAGGATGGAGCCGAAGTGATTCGTGGACGACGCGCTGCGCGAACTCGAGACCGGCGAGCGCGGTCTGGTCGGGCTCGATGGCTGCTGTGCCGATCGGTCCGAGGACGGCGTCAGCTTCGGCACGCAATCGGTTCCAGGCGTCGGGCGCCAGGGCCGCGCACCACAGCACCCATGCGAGCGCTGATGCGGTGGTGTCGAAGCCCGCGCCGATCAGTGTCTTCACCTGGTCGCGGATCTCGGTGTCCGACAGCGTGCCCTCGAGCACGATCGCTTCGAGAACATCGAACGGGTCCCCGGTCGGATGGGATCGCCGCAGGGTGATCTCGGCATCGATGATCGCCGCGATCGCTCGGCCGTCGGCTCTGACGTGCGCACGCGCGGTGAACGGGATCGGGTGCGGAAGTTGTTCGACCAGAGGTGCTTCGATGAACTGCTGCGGGCGTTCGTACAGCTCGCCGATCTCGTCGGCGCGTACGGCGAGCCGCTCGCCGAAGAACGCGTGGACGGTGATGCCGAGGATCAGGTTGCGGCCGACGGGGTAGAGGTCGAGCCGGGACTGACGGCCGTCGAGCGATTCCGCCACGCGGTCGATCGCTGCATCTGTCCGGGCCACGATCATCGGGATCCAACTGTTGAGGCGCCGACGGCTGAACGCACTCTGGACCGAGCTGCGCCGTCGGCGATGATCTTCCCCGTCCGACACGATCATCGAACCCTTGCCGACGACGAACCTCACCCCGACCATGTTGAACTTGTGACCCCAACGAAACGACTCGGCCGGCATCGAGAACATCTGATGCAGCAGCCCGGGATCGCCGATCACTGCGATCCGAGTCGGACCGAACCGCAGCTCGCTGATCGGGCCGAACGTCTCGTACAGGGAATCGAGGGCGGTCGACGGGTCGCGGAACAGTTGGCGCGCTCGCCGCACCTTGTCGACACCGTGTGGTCCGGGCAGGGTTGCGGACTTCGCCGAGGGCGCGGTCTTCGAGGGAGTCATCGTCCCAGCATGGCCATGCGGATCAAGGTCAACATCCGTGAGATGACTGATTCCCCTGTGTTCGCCGTGGTCGTACGATCTGCAGATGAGGTTGGGGCGCCGAGATGGATCGTGAGGTCGACCCCGAGCTGACTCGTCCTTCGGGCGACGATGGCGGGATCACCACGATCGTGTTCGCCGACGTGGAGGGTTCGACGGCGCTCGTCGACAAGGTCGGCGACCATGCCGGCATGACGGCGGTGGTGCGTCAGCTCGACCGAGTTCGCGAACGGATCGACGCCTACGGCGGCCGTGAGGTGAAGTCGCTCGGCGACGGCCTGATGCTGATCTTCTCGTCGCCTCGTCAGGCGGTGGGGTTCGCCTTGGCGGCGCAGCGTGCACTCGTCGGCACCGCCCCACGGGTTCGCCTCGGGATCAACACGGGCGAAGTGTTCGACGTGCACACCGACCCGTTGGGCGGGGCAGTGAACGCTGCGTCGCGCATCGCCGGGCGTGCCGAAGGCGGCGAGGTGCTCGTCGCCGATGTGGTGCGCCAGCTCGTCGGGGTCTCGCCGGCGATCAGGTTCGCCGACCGCGGCAAGGTTCGCCTCAAGGGCTTCAGCGAGCGCTGGCACCTGTGGGCGGCTGAGGACAGCGCGGCCTCGACGACAGCTCGAGGAACCGTCGGTCGCGGCAGGGAGCTGGCCGCACTTCGTGAGGTGGTCGCATCGACCTTGAGCGGGGTCGGGCAGACGATGCTGTTCGAGGGCGAGGCTGGGATCGGCAAGACGCATCTCGTTCGCGAGGCGATCGGTCTGGCTCGAGCCGCTGGGATCTCCGTGGTCGAAGTGGTGGCCGACGAGGTCATGCGCCGACCCGGGGCCTTGCCGCACGCCTTGCTCGGCGACAAGCACGTCGCCGGCCCTCAGCGCGACCGGCTTCGTGAACTGCTTCATCGGACCACGCACGACGGCGACCCGGCGGACCTCAGCTATGCCGTCGTCGAAGCCAGCGTCGAAGCCGTCGAGACGATCTCCCATGGAGGAGCGGCGCTGCTGGTCGTCGAGGATGCGCACTGGGCCGACGACCTCTCACTCTCGGTCCTCCGAGCGCTCGCCCGCCGCGCTCCGGCGTCGCAGTTCAGCGTCGTGATCTCGATGCGGCCATCGCCGCGTTCGCCGGTGCTGGACCGCCTCATCGAGTTCGTCGTCGACGGCCGCGGCCGCCACCTGCGCGTCGATGCGCTCGACGAGGTCGACCTCAACGCGCTGGCATCGGCGCTCACGGGAGCAGCTCCTGGCCACGAGTTGCGCGAGCGGCTCCGGTCGACCGCCGGAAACCCGCTCTTCGCCACCGAACTGCTGAGGTCGTTGGATGACGAAGGGCTGCTGCGCATCGAGTCGGGCATCGCCGAGACGCCACCGTCGGTGATGCCGGCAGTGCTCACCGAGACGCTCGTGCGCCGACTTTCGTGGCTTCCGCCCGAGACCCGCGAGTTGCTCCGCCTGGCGAGTCTGCTCGGGACCAGCTTCACGCTGGCCGATCTGGCGACGATCACCGGTCGGTCGATCATCGATGTCGCTGCATGGTTACGCGAGGCGTCGCTCGCCGGCCTCGTCATCGGCGAGGGAGATCGACTCACGTTCCGTCATGACCTGATCCGCGAAGCCGTGTACGACCACATGCTGGCGGCCGAACGCCGAGATCTGCATCGCGCCTGTGCGCAGGCCCTGGCGGCGGCAGGGGCACCGACCCAGCAGATCGCCCGCCAGTTCGCCCGCGGTGCAGAGCGCGGTGACCTCGACGCGGTGACGTGGCTGGAACGCGCCGCCGATGAGACCATCTCGATCGCTCCGAGCGCCGCGCTCGCGCTCTACGACGAGGCGCTGGACATGGCGCCCGACCGGTGGCCCGGAAGCGGGGCGATTCGAGCGCGCATGATCGAGCCGCTCGCCTGGTGCGGGCGGCTGGCCGAGGCCGAGGCATTGGTGTCGCAGGTTCTGGCGTCGTCCCCGGGCGCCGATGTCGAGTTCGCCACACTCCGAGGTCTCTCGGCCGTCTACGGCAACGGTGGCAACATCGCCGGCGCGATCGATGCCATGCGGCGGGCAACGGTCGTGCCCGGCGCACCTCCCGACGAGGTGAGCCGACAGATGTGCATGACCGCACAACTCGAGATGATCACGAACGTGATCACCGCCGACGAAGCCAGGAGGATCGCCTCGGACACCCTCGACCGGAGCCTCGGGTCCGGTGACCTCTCGACGCAATGCCTCGCCCATCAGGTGCTCGGGGCGATCGACGGCGTCACTGGACACTGGTCCGAATCGGTCGGGCATCTGCAGCATGCCATCGCTCTCTACGACTCGGGCCACGTTGCGCGCGTGTCGTATCTCATTCCAGACCTGTTCAATGCAATGGGTCTCCTCGAACTCGATGACGTGGCTGGTGCGCTCGAAGCATCCGCTCAGGCTCGCGTCCGCTACGAACAGCACGGCGCCCTCTCGCAGCTGCCGATGGCCTACATGATCACCTCTGCGGCGCACCTGTATGGCGGTCGCTTCGACGAAGCCATCACCGAGGCCGAAGCAGCGGCTGCTGTGATCGACGAAACGGGGAACCGCAACTTCGCCTTGTTCCTCGACTCCATACGGGCTCGAATCGCGCTGCGCCGGGGGGACATCGAAGGCGCTCAGATCCACATCGCCAACGGAGCCGCGCGACTCGCGAGCGCCGGGACGATGTTCGGCACGGACTGGCTCTTCGAAACGCAGGCGCAGTACATGGTTGCCAACGGCGATCTCGAGGGAGCTCTGGCCATTGCAGAGATGGTCTGGTCGCAGACGGGGTTCATCCGCTATTGGTACGGATCACGAGACCGCGGCACGTTCATCGTCCGCCTGGCCATGGCACGTGGCCGGACCGACCTCGCCGTCGAGGTGACCGACAGCCTCCACGAAGGAGCGCGACGATCGCCGGCGACGTCGGCGGCCGCGTCGGCCATGCAGTGCGGGGGAATCGTGGACGACGATCCAGACATGCTCTTCCAGGCCGCCCAGCTGTGGCGGTCGACGTCGCTGCGACCAGCGCTCGCGCTTTGTTGCGAGGATGCCGCGGTGGTGCTCGCCCGGCATGGCCAACCCGACGAGGCGATCAAGCTGCTCACCGAGGCAGCCGTCATCCATGCAGACACCGGCGCGCTCGGTGAAGCGGCGCGGGTCGACGCGGCCCTCCTCGCGCTCGGGGCGCGACCGAAACCTGCGCGGCCGAGCCGGCCGACGTTCGGATGGGAAGCGCTCACTCCGACGGAGATCGCGGTGAGCGAGCTCGTCGCCGAGGGTCTGACGAACCCCGAGATCGGCGCACGGCTGTTCGTGTCCAGGCGCACCGTCGAAACCCACTTGGCTCACGTGTTCCGCAAGATCGACTGCGTCAGCCGCTCACAACTCGCCGCCGAGTTCACCCGACGCGTCGCGAGCAGGTGACCAGGATCGGTCAGTGAACGTGGCGGCGACGGCCCGCAGGGTCGCGGCTCGCGAGCATCAACGATGCGACGCCGACCAACCCGAGCCAGATCCATCGTTCGCGTAGGTCCTGGCCCGGTATCAGCGATGGGAAGACCCGAACGTCGTGGAACACGACGCCGGAGAGGAACGCCGGCCCGACGAGCACGACGAGCGCGGCGCTCGGGCCCCCGGGCGCTTGTGTGCGCTGCTGCACGAGGGCCGAGGTGGCCAGACCCGTTGCCGCGAGCGCGGCGACTTCGATGACGACGTCGTAGGTGGGGAACCGCTGCTTGTCTGACGTAGCGACCACTCCCGCGATCACGAACCACGTTGCGGCCACGATCGTGCCGGCGATGACGACACGTTGAATTCGCCGCTGAGCGAGTGACGTCGGCGATGCGGCGACCGTCTCGGATGCCGGGTCATCGAGGGCGAACCCGAGGCCGGCGGTCGACGCAACGAACGCAAGCGCGTAGATCTCCGCAAGGTCGTGACCGGCGCTCATCCGGATGACGATCGCACCGACGGCGATCAGGCCACCGATGATGGTGGGCCCTGTCGGGGTGCTGCGCACACGGAGTGCTGACGCCCGCGACTCGCGGACTTCGACGAACGCAGGCATCGTCATGCGCATGCGACGAGTCCGGCAGGTTTGACGGAGGGAGCGCCGGTCGGTGTCATCCCGAGCTCGGCGATGAGATCTTCGGTCGTCGCCGCAGGGTCGCTCCATCGTGACCAGTCGGTCCACACGGTGTCGCGCACAAATGCCACGTCGAGCGTGAGCATCTCCTGTGCGGCGACGATGTCGGGGGAAGACCACAGCACAGGTGGAGTGGCGTCGCCGATCCAGACGTACCCATCCACCCATTCGGCGGGGACCGGTAGGTCGCTCTCGGAGTTCCGGAACCCGTTCCAGGTGCCACCCACGAAGTACTCGGCATCGTCAGGGCTCATCCCCTGAGCCGCAACCCACAGTGCGATGACACCTCTCGCCCGGCCTCCGGTCCAGCAGGGTGACTCGTCTGCTGGCACCGTGGGAAGGTCGACGGACCAAAGACCGAGCGCAAGTCGATTGATCGCGTTCGATTCTGTTCCGACGACGGCGACGCCGTTCCACGTGGCGCGATCTGCTCGCCGCGACTCGGCGATCGCCGCGACGTCGATCAGGTCGCGGACGGCCGGGTCGAGTCGGTCGATGCGTGGCTCGTGCCAGGCGACGGTGAATCCGTCGGCTCGCCGCTGCGGGGCGACGGCAGCGAATGGCGGCGCGAGCTCGCGAGTCCACACCTCGGTGATGTCGGCGTAGTCGCGGTACGCGCAGAGGGTCAAGCCGTCGGTGGTGCTGCATGTGGAATGCCGAACAGGATCGGCGATCATCGCCGCGATGCGTGCGGCATCTCCATCGGTCATCGGACGCGTCTGGAGGTAGCCGGTGAGCCCGGCGAGCGAGGCGGCCCCGACACCGAGCAGCAGTGTCAATCGGTCGCGTTGCAGCCTGGTCACCGCCACGACTGCGATGACGAGTGCGAGCGAGAGCAGATAGGCCGCGTGCCACCAGTTGGGCCGAACTGCGAACGCCCAGTCATGATCCGGATAGCGCGGCCAGATCGAGAGTTGACGAGTGAGGCTCCAGTGCCGACCGCCGATGCCTCCGATGACGGATCCACCGATCGCCAGCGCGACGAGCGTGGCGATGGGGACGAGCGGGTGGGCGAGCCAACGCGCCAGCGCCAGCGCGAGCGATCCGGCGCAGATGACGAGTATGAAGCTGACCACGACGTCGCCGATGCTTGCCGAGTCGATCGCGCCGAAGTGGTCGGTGAGGAACCTGCCGCTGGCGAAGGTCGCGGCAACGAACACGACCTGGACGACCAACGCCATCCAGACAGAGCCGAGATGTCCGCCGACTCGAGTTGTTGCGGTGGCAGGGAGCGAGCCGAACAACTCTTCGGTCCCGTCACGCCTGGCGCGCAGCGCGGCGAGGTCCATCGCCACCAACGTCATCCCGGCGAACGGGAGCGTGAACACCGGGAGCAGGGCGAGCCAGAACCGCCATGAGTTCTGTGAGCCCGCGTTGTCCGACGCCCACACGAGACCGAAGATCACGAGGATCGCGATCGACATGAAGATCCCGACGATGAACACCTCGTTGCGTAGCAAATGGCGACCCTCGACTCGGGCCAGCTGCACGCCGGCTGCACGTTGAGTGCCGGCGCCCACGTGGCAAACCATGGCGCCACCGGTGAGCGTGGACGCGAGTTGGCCCGACTGCCAGTCGTCGGTATCGATCCGGTTGCTGCCTCGGTGCGTGAATGCGTATGCGATCCCGAAGACGACCGCACCGACCACGATCATCTCCATGACGACTCCTGCAGCACCGATGCCCCGACGAGCAACAGGTAGCCGTCCTCGACCCGGGGCTCGTCGAGTCGGGCATTCGTCGGCGGCTCACCGACATGGCGCACCATCCCGTCACCGGTCATCCATGCCAGCTGAGCCGCCGGATCGCGCGCATCGGCGAGCCACACCCGCCCGGCAGCAAGGCCGGCCAGACCCGCCGGCGTGCCATCGAAGCGGATGACGCCGCTGTGCATCACGACGACCCGCTGGCACAACGCGGCGACGTCGTCGGTCTGGTGCGTGGAGAGGACCACGGTGGCCCCGTGAGCGGCAGTCGACAACAGCTCACGAAATCGGAGCCGCTGTTCCGGATCGAGGCCCGCCGTCGGCTCATCGAGCACGAGGAGTGCGGGTGATCCGAGCAGCGCCTGCGCGATCGCCACCCGTCGACGCATCCCGCCCGACAGTTGCCGAATTCGTTTGTGCATCACCGATGTCAGACCGACCACGTCGAGCACTCGACGGACCTCGTCATGGCGGGCTCTTCGATCGGTGATCAACTTCAACACCGCCACGTAGTCGACGAAGTCGAACGCCGAGAACTGACGATGGAAGCCTGGTTCCTGAGGCACGTAGCCAAGCCGGCGACGGATCAGCTCGCGAGACTGGGCGTTCGCAGTCGTGTGACCCAACAGCTCGACATCGCCGCTGTCAGGCGCGAGCACGGTCGCCATCACGCGTAGCAGGGTGGTCTTACCCGCCCCGTTCGGGCCGAGCAACCCGGTGATCCCCGGCCCGATCGACAGTGTCACATCGTCGACGGCGACCGTGCGTCCATAGCGATTGGTGACGCCCGCGAGCACCACACCAGCAGTCGTCGTAATCGTCGAGTCGTTCATCGTCGCCCTCCACCCACGGTCATCTGATCGAAACAGGTCTTGCGGGATGCGACGATCGCCAACCCGATCGCGGCGACGACCGTGGCGATGGTCTGCCCCGACGAACCGAAGAGCGGCGATCGATCCACGAAATCGCCCGTCGGATCACGGTCGATCAGCACGATCAACGCCACCAACCACCCGACGCCAACGATGACCCCGGCACGTTCCGGTGACGTGACGGTCGACAGCGCGAGGGTGATCGAGACCAACGCAAACGATGGCAGCACCCATGCGAATGCGGACCATCCGCCGCCGGGTGCGGCGAGTGCAGCAAGTGCCAGCAATGGCATCGTGGTCGCGATGACAGCCACGGTTCGGAGCAGCGTCAGTCGGAGACCGCTCATCGGAGCGGCAACTCCGATCTCGTACGTCGGATCGAAGGCGGGACCATACGCAGTAGCAACACCGGCAAGCGGTAACAGGGGAGCGATCACCAGCAACAGCCACGGACTGTCGCCGTCCATGCGGGCGGCCGCAGCCGCGAATGCGGCAACGAACAGCACCGAGGTCATCCAGGCGAGGCGGAGCGCAGGTGTCGTCGCCAGCAGCTTGGCCGTGTCGGCCCGAAGTCGCATCGCGCCGAGCAGTCGTTCGGTGAACGAACGTGTCGGTTGATCGACCCGCTCGAGCACCCCATCCCATACCGACTGCTGATTCATGAGTCCGTCATCGGCAGCCGCGGCCACGGTCGCGAGTGCTGCGCGGCACGAAGCGCACGTCATCAGATGGGCCTCGATCGCGGCAGCCGTCGCGACGGTCACCGAGAGTTCGCAATAGCCGAGCAACAGTCGTTCCTCGATGTGCGTCAGGTTCACGTCAATGCTCCTCGGAGTTGGATGCGGGCCCGCATCATCCGTGTCTTCACCGTGCCGGCAGGAATGCCCAACAACCGCGCCGCTTCCCGTGTCGTCAGCCCATCGAGGACAGTCGCCTGGACCACTGCACGAAGCTCGACCGGCAAGCTGTCGATCGCACCGGCGAGATCGCCATGGGCCACCCCGAACAGCACCACATCCTCCGCCGTCGCCAGCGTCGATGCCTCCGACACGCGGTTCGAGACCGGAGACCAACGCGATCGATGCCGCACGACCCCGATCAAGCGCCGAATCGCGATGCCCCAGATCCAAGCGGCCGGGTCGCCGGACCCGTTCCACCGCCCGGCACCACGCCACACCGCCACGAACGTGTCCTGCACCGCCTCGGCCACCACGTCGCTGTCGGAACATCGGTGGCGGAGCCGCGCTGTCAACCACGGCTGGTGCCGCACGTAGAGCTCACGCAACGCGCCCCGGTCTCCGTCGGCGATGGCGGCGACCAGCTGCGCATCACTCGACGTCGACGGACCCAGGCTCACACCCACACAGTCGCGCAACCACGCGACAACGGTTCACGAACGTGTTGCCGTCACCTGCACCTCGCGTCGAGGAAGGCTTCGATCTCGTCGCACGCAGCGGCGGTGCCGTTCTCGGCACCGATCTTCGCGCCGAGCGCTCGTGCTCGTTCGGCAAGAACCTCGTCCGTGAGGAGCCGGCGCAGTGCGCCGGCCAGGTCGCGGTCGCGGCGGACCCACACCCCCGTGCCGAGGGCCTGCTGGCGTCGGGCATGCCACAGTTGGTCGAACATGCACGGCACGATCACCGAGGGCAGACCCGCTTCGAGGGCCAGAGCGTTCGTGCCGTGCGCTCCCGGCTGCACGAGGACCTTGGCGTGGCGCAGCAGCGGTGCCAGTGGAACGAACGGCCACACCCCGTGGCGCTCGGCGACCCCTGCGGCACGCACCTGTTCGGTGACCGCAGCGTTCGAGGTGAGGAACACGCCACGAAAGTCAAGGCTGTCCAGCACGGCGGCGACCTGTTCGAACACCTCGGGTCGCGCCGACGCGCCACTGGTACCGAGCGTGACGACGACAGGTGGGGGCCCCTCGGCGAGGAATGCTCGAACGTCGTCGGGCAAGCGACCGTCGTCGGGACCGTGCCATGAGGTGAACCCAGTGAGGCGGTAGTTGGAGGGCCAATCCACCGCCGCTTCCACGTAGCTCGGCGAGGCGAGGCCGAGATTGAGGTGGGGTGACAGGCGGGCGTTGACGACACTCCAGCTCCGGTCGGTGCGGAGCCCCAGCGAGCGCCGGAACTCGACGAAGCCGCGTCGACTCATCAATGGGCCCACGAGTCGTGACTGGCCGAGCCGCCACAACGCTTGGTTCGGCCAACGGCCGAGATCCGGCATCCCGGCCGGCGGGGCAGTGGCGGTCGGTACGAGCATCGGGAACAGGTCACCGACGATCCACGGGATGTCTCGGCGCTCACACGACATCGCGCCGATGATCGACGGCGCCGGGTGCGACACGAGCAGATCGGCATCAGCCAACTCAGCATCGACTGCTTCGAACAGGTCTGCGAGATGTGGGACGGTGAAGCGGCCGAAGTACAGCGGCAACACTCCCGCGCCACCCAGTGGCATCCCCCATCGGGCGATGTACGCCCCGTGTTCGTCGAGGGCAACGGGCGAGAAGTCAGTGCCGCTGTGCACGCATCGAAACGGCTCTGCCGCGAACAACGGGTGGAACTCGCGGGGCACGACGTAGGTGACGTCGTGCCCCCGGCGGCACAACTCCGACGCGATCGGCACATACGGGAACACGTCGCCGCGATGCGCCATCGAATGGAAGACGATCCGAGCCATCGTCAACCCTCAGATTCGATCGACGACGATGTCGGCGTCTTGGATGTCCGAATCGTCCACCGCGAGCGCGCCCGGAGTCTCGGCTTCGAGGTAGATGCACTCACCGGGACAGTGCTCGGCGGCATCGATCGCGTCGCGTTCACCGCGGGCGGGCACGACCACCCTTCGGCCCGGATCGGTGAACACGACGTCGCCGTCGTGGACGTAGCCGATGCCGTCATCGAGCACGACGAAGAGATCTGGGGACCGGTCGACGCACAACCCAGCACCCGTGCAACAGTCCTGATCGATCCAGACGAGCATCAACAACCTCCGATCAGCCCGCGATCATCCGCGATCAGTGTGATCGTCGCGTCGGGGCCGTGCAACGGTTCATCTCAGTGCGATCACGACTGATCGCGCAGCCTGAACCGTTGGACTTTGCCGGTGGCGGTCTTGGGCAACTCGGTGATGAAGACCACCGAACGCGGGTACTTGTACGGAGCGATCGCTGCCTTCACATGCTCTTGCAGCCGACGTGCCGTGTCGTCGTCGTGCAGCACGCCGTCGCGGAGCACGACATGAGCCTGCACGATCTGCCCGCGCGCCTCGTCGGGAACCCCGACCACGCCGCACTCGACGACGTCTGGGTGGGCCAGGAGCGCAGCCTCCACCTCGGGCCCGGCGATGTTGTAGCCCGAGGAGATGATCATGTCGTCGCTGCGCGCGGCGAAGTGGAAGTAGCCCTCGTCGTCCTGCCTGAAGCTGTCGCCGGTGAGGTTCCACCCGTCGCGGACGTAGACATGCTGGCGATCGCCTCCGAGATAGCGGCACCCGGTCGGCCCCTTGACAGCGAGACGTCCGATGGTGCCCCTCGGCACCTCCAGCATGTCCTGATCGACCACCTTGGCCCGATATCCGGCCACGGGGCGACCGGTGCACCCAGCGATGGAATCCCCGAATCGGTTCGTGATGAAGATGTGCAGCAGCTCGGTCGCTCCGATGCCGTCGAGCATCGGCGTACCGGTCCTTGCCAGCCATGCCTCGTACACGGGCGCCGGGAGTGTCTCGCCCGCAGAGATGGCTGCTCGCAGAGACGACAGGTCAGCACCCTCTTCCATCGCCGCCAACATCGCGCGGTATGCCGTGGGCGCGGTGAAACAGACCGTCGCCCGGTGCTGCTGGATGATCTCGATCAGGTTCGGTGGAGACGCGTTCTCGAGGAGCACCGCGGCGGCGCCGAATCGCAATGGGAACACTGCGAGACCACCCAGGCCGAAGGTGAACGCGAGAGGCGGGGAGCCGACGAAGATGTCGTCGGGCGAGACGTCGAGGATCTCTCTCGCGTAGCCATCCGCGATGATCAGGAGGTCGCGATGGAAGTGCATCGTGGCCTTCGCATCGCCGGTGGTACCGGAGGTGAACCCCAGCAGCGCCACGTCATCGCGACCGGTGGCGACTGCGGCGTACCGGACGGGTTTGTGGAGGGCAATCCGGTCCAACTCGGCGTCGTGGTTGGCCGTTCCGTCGAACCCGACGACCTTCTGGAGATGCCGGCTCTCCTTGGCACACGCCACCATCTCGTCCATCAGTCGCGTGTCGCACAGGGCCAGGGTGATCATCGCCTTGTCGACGATCTTGCCGAGTTCGCTGGCACGCAGCATCGGCATCGTGTTCACGACGACGGCACCGGCCTTGGTCGCGGCGAGCCAGCACGCAACCATGGCAGGGTTGTTGGCCGAACGAATGAGGACACGGTTGCCGGGCTGGATGCCATAGTCGTCGACGAGGGCGTGAGCAAGGCGGTTGGACCAGTCGGCGAGCTCTTTGTAGGTGCGCTGCCGGCCGTTGCCGATGAGGGCAATTCGATCGCCGAATCCTCGCTCGACCATGCGATCTGTGAGCTCGACTGCGGCATTCAGATGCTCGGGATAGTCGAACCCCTCGAGCAACAGGTCGGGCCATGAATCAGCAGGAGGGAGGTGATCGCGCGCGAACGTATCGACGTGGCCGCTCGGACCGAGCGGTTGGTTCACGGCACCACCGCCGTTGCCTCGATCTCGACCTTGGCGCGCGCCTCCATCAACGCGACGACCTGCACCATTGCCATTGCGGGGTAGTGCGTGCCGATCACATCGCGGTAGACGACCCCGAGCTCTCTCAACCGAGTGAGGTACTCGTCGCGGTCGATGATGTACCACGTGAGCCGCACCAGGTGTTCGGGCCTGGCGCCGCCCTCGGCGAGGACGTCGACGATGTTCTGCAGGCACTGCCGAGCTTGGTCGACGAAGTCATCGCTGACGAACTGCTGGTCGCCGTTCCAGCCGACCGTGCCGCCG
This sequence comes from uncultured Acidimicrobiaceae bacterium, assembly GCA_963791635.1. Taxonomy (GTDB): domain Bacteria; phylum Actinomycetota; class Acidimicrobiia; order Acidimicrobiales; family Ilumatobacteraceae; genus VFMC01. The sequence goes on along the minus strand of CAWBTC010000003.1, from coordinate 66,545 downwards.
AGATACAGGGTTCGCCCAGTGGCGACGACGCCGTTGGCGTACCCGCGAGCAGGCTTCCACCCGGCGGGCTCGAGGATCGTGTGGGGTGACTCGGACACGTGTGTCTCCTTCATGTGCTCTGCCCGCAGCGAGCGCCCATCGGGCTCCTCGTCGGGCGATGCGGCCACTGTCAGTCGCCCTCGAACACGGGCTTCTGCTTCGCGACGAACGCGTTGTACGCGCGCTCGAAGTCGGTGGTCTGCATGCAGATCGCCTGCGCCTGTGCCTCGGCCTCGATTGCCTGTTCGAGGCCCATGTTCCACTCCTGGTTGAGCTGGGTCTTGGTGATCCCGTGTGCGAACGTCGGCCCCGCGGCCAGGCGGACTGCGAGTTCTCGTGCCCGGGCGTCGAGCTCATCGGCTGGGTGGAGGGCGTTGAAGAACCCCCAGCGCTCGCCCTCCACGGCGGTCATCGTGCGACCGGTGTACAACAGCTCCGCGGCACGGCCTTGGCCGATCAGCCGCGGCAGGATCGCGCACGCGCCCATGTCGCATCCGGCCAGCCCGACCCGGGTGAACAGGAATGCGGTGGAGGCCTCAGGGGTGGCGAGTCGCAGATCGCTGGCCATCGCCACGATCGCGCCGGCACCCACGCACACACCGTCCACGGCAGCGATGATCGGCTTGCCGCACCCGATCATCGCTTTCACCATGTCGCCTGTCATGCGGGTGAACTGCAGGAGCTGCTTCATCTCCATCCGCACGAGTGGCCCGATGATCTCGTGCACGTCGCCACCCGAGCAGAAGTTGCCGCCGTTCGACGTGAACACCACCACATCGATGTCGTCGGCGTAGGCGAGGGCGCGGAAGGTGTCTCGGAGCTCGGCGTAGCTCTCGAACGTCAGCGGGTTCTTGCGGTCCGGACGGTTCAGCCGAATGGTGGCGATTCGGTCGCTCGCTTCCCACAGGAAGTGGTGCGGCTGCAGGTTGGCCATCGATGTCATGGGGTACCTCTCCGTGGGGCGGCGTGGTGCATCAGCACCTCGAGTGCGGCCAGATCGTCGGCACTCATGTCGCCGAACAACTCGTCGACCCGCTCTTCGTGATCGCGGGCGAGCTGGTCGAAGTGACCTCGGCCGGCTTTCGTGAGGGCGACGCGGACGATCCGCCGGTCGTCGGCATCGGCGGCGCGAGCGACGAAACCGTCGGCCTCGAGCCGGTCCACGACGGTGGTGGTGTTGCCGTTGGACACGAGCAGTTGGCGCGACAGATCGGTCATCGTCATCGGAGAGCCGGCACGGTGCAGGGCGGCCAGGACGTCGAAGCGCGGCAGTGTGGTGCCGTGTTCGGTGCGCAGGAACTCGCGCAGTTCGGCCTCGGCGGTGCGGGTCACGCGCAAGAGGCGGATCCACAGCTTGAGCCGTTGCTTGGACAGCGACTCGGTCATTCGCCGCCACCGTTGATCTCGATCGCGCGGCCGTTCACCTGGTCGCTGCCCGGGCCGCACAGTCGGATCGCCTCGGCGACCACCTCGGCCAGTTCCACGAGCCGCCCTTCGGGATGTTCGGTGGCCAGGGCCCTGATCGCCTCGTCGCGCGTGCGGCCTGACTTGTCGATGATGTTCGCAATGGTCCGTTCGGTCATCTCTGTCTTCAGATATCCCGGGCACAACGCGTTCGCGGTGATGCCCGTGCCCGCCAGTTCAGTTGCCAGCGACCGGGTGAGGCCGACCGCACCGTGCTTTGACGCTGAGTACGCCGTGACGTACGGATACCCCCGCAATCCGGCGGTGGAGGCAATGGTGATCAGGCGACCCCAATCGCGGCCGCGCAGCTGGCGGCTGGCCTCGCGCAACGTGAGGAAGACACCGGTGAGGTTCACGGCGAGAAGGTGCTGCCAGAGCTCGAGGCTGGTCCGGGTGATGGGAGCGCTCTCGGCCGCTCCGGCATTGGCGACGACGATGTCGAACGGACCCGCTGTTGCGAACAACCGCTCGACGTCGGCTTCGACCGTGACGTCGACCATCGCGGCGGCGATGCCAGGGACCGCGGCAGCCAGGTCGTCCAGCGGCGCCCCCCGACGTCCGGCCACCACCACTGCAGCGCCCTCGGCCGCGAACCCGCGCGCCAGCGCGGCGCCCAGCCCGGTGCCACCACCGGTGATCAGGACACGTCGGTCGACCAGGTTCACGCTCGGATCGCTTCCTGGGCGCGCTCGGCCAATCGCACGGCCTGCTCGCGGCCGGGCAGGTAAGGCGACGGCCAGCGTGTCTCGGGGTCGCCGAGGTCGACAGCAGCATGCAGTGTCCAGTAGGGGTCGGCGAGGTGTGGTCGGGCCAGGCAGACGAGATCAGCGCGTCCCGCCATGAGGATGCCGTTCACGTGGTCGTGTTCGTAGATGTTGCCGACGGCCATGGTGGCGATCGACGCCTCGTTGCGGATCCGGTCGCTGAACGGGGTCTGGAACATGCGGCCATACACCGGCCGGGCGTCGGTGGACGTCTGACCGGCCGACACGTCGATGATGTCGGCGCCCGCGGCTGCGAACATGCGGGCGATCTCGACCGCCTCGTCGGGCGTGACCCCGTGATCGGCCACCCAGTCGGTGGCACTGATCCGTACGGACATCGGCCTGTGCGGGGGCCACGCTTCGCGCATGGCTGCGAACACCTCCAGCGGATAGCGCATCCGGTTCTCGAGACTGCCTCCGTATTCGTCGTTGCGGCAGTTCGACAACGGTGAGATGAACGATGAGATGAGGTAGCCGTGTGCGGCGTGCAACTCGATCATGTCGAAGCCCGCACGCTCGGCCATGCGCGCCGACTCGACGAACTGCGCGGTGACAGTGTCCATGTCGGCGCGGTCCATCTCGCGAGGCACCTGGTTCGCTGCCGCCCACGGCAGTGCGGACGCCGACATGACCGGCCAGTTCCCTTCGGCCAGCGGCGCGTCGATGTCTTCCCACCCGAGCTGGGTGGACCCCTTTCTGCCACTGTGGCCGATCTGACAGCAGATCTTGGCCTGGGTCTCCGCATGCACGAACGACGTCAACCGTTGCCACGCCGCCTCGTGTTCGGGTGCATACAGGCCGGTGCAGCCTGGCGTGATCCGGCCCTCGGCGGACACGCAGGTCATCTCGGTGTACAGCAGCCCGGCACCGCCCTTGGCGCGTTCGGCGTAGTGCGCGAAGTGCCAGTCGGTCGGACAGCCATCGACGGCCTTGTACTGAGCCATGGGAGACACGACGACGCGGTTCGTGAGCTCCATGTCGCGCAGCCGGAACGGGGCGAACATCGGAGCGCGACCGGGTGTGCCACCGGCCCGCGCCTGGAACCAGTCCTCCGCCGACCTCAACCATGCAGGATCACGCAGGCGGAGGTTCTCGTGGGAGATGCGCTGCGAGCGGGTGAGAAGCGAGTAGTTGAACTGCACGGGGTCGAGGTCGAGGTAGCGCTCGCACTGCTCGAACCATTCGAGGCTGTTGCGCGCCGCGGACTGGAGCCTCAGCACTTCCAGCCGGCGCTCGTCCTGATACCGCTCGAACGCCTGCTCCATCGTCGGCTCGGTGTGCAAGAAGTTGGCGAGCGCGATCGCGCTGTCGAACGCGAGCCTCGAGCCCGAGCCGATCGAGAAGTGCCCGGTGGCCGCTGCATCACCCATGACGACGACGTTCTCGTGGTACCAGCGCTCGCAGATCACCCGCGGGAAGTTCATCCAGACGGCCGACCCACGAAGGTGGTGCGCGTTCGACATCAGGTGGTGACCGTCGAGATGGGCGGCGAACACCTGCTCGCAGGCAGCGACCGTGTCCTCTTTCGACATCGCTTCGAATCCCCAGGCGTCCCAGGTCTGCTGGGTGCACTCCACGATCACGGTCGCGGTGCTCTCGTCGAACTGGTAGGCGTGTGCCCACATCCACCCGTGCTCGGTGTGTTCGAAGATGAACGTGAACGCGTCATCGAACTTCTGGTGCGTGCCGAGCCAGATGAACTTGCACAAGCGAAGGTCGATGTCGGGCCGCAGGACGTGCTGGTACTCGTGACGCACGAGCGAGTTGATCCCGTCGCACGCGACGACCAGGTCATACCGCTGCCGGTACTCTTCAGCGCTGCTGAACACGGTCTCGAACTGCAGGTCGACACCGAGTTCGCGGGCGCGTTCTTGCAGCAGCAGGAGCAAGCGCATCCGGCCGATTCCGGCAAACCCGTGACCGGTGGAAACGGTGCGAATGCCGCGGTGGATGACCGCGATGTCGTCCCAGTAGGCAAAGTGGCTGCGGATGGCGGCGGTACTGGTCGGGTCGTTGGCCTGCATGTTGCCCAATGCGTCGTCCGACAGCACCACGCCCCAGCCGAACGTGTCATCAGCCCGATTGCGCTCGAGCACGGTGATCTCGTGGCTCGGATCGCGCAACTTCATCGAGATCGCGAAGTACAGGCCCGCCGGACCACCCCCCAGACACAACACTCTCATCCGGCTCCCCCCGAGGAATCGATGTCACGCCATTGTGGCTCGGTTCCGAAGATGTTTCAAGTTTGAAACGTCTGTCAGAGTGGTTCGGCCCGTAGACGTCCACTCGTGCATCGAACTGACGACGAAGTGGTCAGAAGGACCTGTCGACATCACGAATCACACGTTGCCGACCCCTCGCGTGACGGTGTGTCGGCGGAGAGGCGAATCTGCCCGCGGGCGGCCATCTGGACCTTCCTACTGATGGCCATTCGAACGCCAAGGCCGCGGTCGCACACGGATGCGACCGCGGCATAACAACACTTCGGGGATGAAGGGCCAGGCCGTCAGATGCAGAGTTCGTTGTCGGTGCCGCGGATGCAGAGCTGCCGGCGCTCGATGATCGGGACGTCGAAGCTGCCGGCGCCTTCGATGTCGATGAGGCGGTAGTCGACCCCGCCTGTTGCGTCGTCGCATCCGAACTTCACGCGAACCGTGAGCGGATCGAGCCGACTGATCAGGCGAGGTACGTCGCATGAGTCCATTTGCGCCTCGATCGCCTGGATCATCGCGGTGATCAGTTGCTCGGTCGAAGCTCGGGGCTGCTGGTTGCGATCGACGGCGACGCGAACGCTGGCGAGATCGGCTGTCGGTTCGAAGTCTGCGGCGACCAGGTCGAGGCCGGCGTTGGCGGGCGGCGCGACGATGGCGAGCTCGGCGCGGGTGCCCGCGAGTCGACCGAGGACGGTGCCTGCGATGGTGCTGTCCACAACGCTCCAGTCTTCGGGGAGCCGCATCCACGTGGCCGTTCCGTCAGGGTGGAGGGTGGCGACGACGGGCATGGTGGGTGTGCCGTAGTCGACCGGTTCGGTTTCGAGCTGCGGTCCGATCCAGGTCCAGATCGTGGCACCGCCGGTCTGGGTCGGCGCCGGTGGGGAGTCGGTGACGTAGCGGTTGGGGGCGTCGGGCGAACGGTCGATCTGTAACGACCATTGCATGGCGCCGTCGATCTCAACGGTCCCGAGGTCGTCGCTCGCGGTTGGGAGCTGCAGCGGCGATCCATCGGGAGGGGCGGGGGCTCGGTCGCCGTCGATGTAGGGCATCAAGAGTTCGCCGGTGCGTCGGTCGATGACGCCGGCCGGTCCGGCGCCGAGGGTCTCGGGTGGTGCTTCGACGTAGCGGTTGATGTCGATCAGCTGCGACGCGACGACGGTGCCCGCAGCGTCACCCGACAGCGGGATGGCCAGGAGGTTCAATTCGTTGCCGAACTGACCGCCCTGAACACCGCCGTAGAGGACGTTGGCGTCGCCGAGCACGACCATGAACGGCACAACCGTCAACGCGACGTTGTGCTGGGCGAGGGTGTCTCGGTCGATGATGATCGCCCGTGACGCCGCCCGGTCGACGACAACGATCGAGGTCGTGTTGGAGGCCACGTCCCAGCCCGGGCCGTCAGGCCCGTCGGTCAGTTCGATGGCGACCACGGCCTCCGGTTCGTAGAGCGGTGGCGGATCGGCAGCAGACACACGTAGAGAAGGATCTGCTTCCAGCACCGTGGGGTCGGGGGTCGTCGCAGCCACCGACGTCGGCACCATCTCGACCGTGGAAGCCGGGACCGTGACCGGCGCAGGCGCCGAGGTCGACTGCGGCGACGACAGGGTGCTTTGGGTCAGCTCTGGCAAGCGCCGAGGGCTCGGAGGCCGGAACGGTCCGGTCACGAGGTGATGGACCGCGCGACCACACCGCGAACGCCGCCACAACAGCGACGAGACAGCAGCCGCCATGACGGCGGCCCATCGACGCCGCACCGAAGTTCGATCAGGCATCGACACCACCACCGATGACACCGGCACCTGCCCGTCAGCGGGCATCTCCACCGGCCCGAGTCGATCCTCGAGCCACGATGCGTACCACTCGATCTGCTCGATGACCTCAGCGTCGGTCGGCATCAGTCCTCACCTCCAACGAAGTCTGCAAACGTTCCAACCCGCGAGCGACATGGGTCCGGACACTCGAATGCGTGATGTCGAGCAAACGAGCCACATCGGCCATCGACCACCCGTAGCCGTGCACCAGCACGACTGCTACCCGCTGCTGCTCGCTCAACGCGGCCAGCGCAGGCACCAGACCGGGCTCGAACCGAGGGAGTTCCTCAGGACCCGGCGTCGGCAGCACCGGCGGACGGCGGAAGCTGCGACGAGCAGCGTTCTGCCCCACGCGGAACAAATAGCCGACCGGGTTCTCCATTCCCGAGACGCGATCCCAGTGCTCCCAGCCATACGCGAGTGCCTCAGCGGTGGCGTCAGAGCCGACGTCGACCCCGTATGCAGCCACCAGCGCCGCACGGAGACGGGAACCATCCCGCGCGACGAACTCTTCGAACCTCACACCTCACAAATCCTCAGCACGCCCGAAATCGTGACAGGCCGACCGCCGAGCCGCACGAGAATCTCGGCGAACCGATTCCCGCTCCTCGGGTGCCAAATACCGCCGGGTCGCGGGGTCGGGTCGGTTCTCATCGTGCGCCTTGCGCTGAGATCCACGTCGCTGTCGCGCTTTCCGTGAGCTGGGTGGTCATACGGTTGATGGAGGTGTCGTTGGTGAGCCCTTCCCAGGCCGAGTTTCGAGCGTTCGTGCGTGAGGTCGAGCCACGTTTGCTGGAGGCTTTGGTGGCCACGTACGGCCCGACCGATGGGCGCGAGGCGACGGTGGATGCGCTCAGTTGGGCGTGGGAGCACTGGGGTCGGCTGGGGAGCGTGACGAACAAGGTGGGCTACCCGTATCGGGTCGGGCAATCGGCGAGCCGACGTTTCGTCGTCCGCAGCGTGCCGCACACGGGTCAGGTGGCCTCGCAATCTCGTCTTCCGGATGTGGAGCCAGGACTGATCCCTGCGCTCGCAGTACTGTCCGAACAGCAGCGCACCGTGGTGCTGCTGGTGCATGCGTTCGACTGGTCCCAGACCGAGGTTGCGGCGTTGCTCGGCATCACGTCTGCGACCGTGGGTGAGCATCTTCGACGCGCGCTTGAACGACTTCGACGTGACCTGGAGGTCAACGTTGGCTGCTGACATTGAAACCCAGCTCGGGGAACTCGGCGATTGGTTTCGGGCTGAACTGGCTCACGTCGACCCCGACGAAATCGTCGGTGACGCGATCGGACACCCCGTTGCCGGCGACATCCCGCTTCTCGACCTCGACGAAGGGACACACGTCCGGACCCGTCGTGGCCGCTGGCTCATCGCGGCTGCCGCTGTCACGGTGCTCGTGCTGTCAGGCGTGATCACACTCCGCGCCGGGGGCGACCGCGACGTCGAGCCCGCTGCGACGGTGGGGGCCGAGCCGGGGCCCGCCGGAGCGATGGTGTTGCCCGAGTCAACCGGGATGACCAAAACCCATATCCGGACGGGCGCGATCGCCGATGATGTCGCGATGCGCTGGTACGCCACAGTTGGGGCCCGCCCCGCTTGTCGTAGAGGTCGGGGTAGAACTCGGTGTCCGCGAAGCCGGCCTGAGGCGCGTGGAGGGCGGAGTCGGCGAGCTCGACACGGCTGACCTTGATCAGGGTCGCAGCGTTGATGCCGGTGACGTGTTCCGCGAGGTACCAGAACTCAGCGAGGCTGAGGTAGCGGGTCACTTGGCGAGACGGTCGAGGATCTCTCGGTCACGTTCGAGCAGCTTCTTGGCTCGTGCGGTGAAGTCGGAGTCGGCTCGAACTCGTTCGATCTCGGCGGCGAGGGCATCGATGATGAGCTGGTTGACGCTGTCGCCGCGGACTCGGGCGACGGCCTCTGCATCGTCGGCGAGGTCGTCGGGCAACCGCACGGTCGTCTGCTTGGTCATGACATCATGATATCACGATGTGATGATTGCTGTGAAAAGCGTCCAAGGACGCGTCGGCTCAGTCTGGTCGAGCCTTGGCCTTCTGGAGTCGGACGACGCTGAAGTCCCATGGACCTTCTGCTGCGAGGTCACGGAGCGGCCAGAGATTGGGGGCGTCCGAGGATGGCGTGGCCGTCGTCGGACACGTGTGCGACGACCTCGACCGACACCTCGGTGCCATCACGACCCGGCAGTGTCACGGTTTCCCGCGGGAAATCGCCGACGGGTCCGCTGTGACCGATCGCCGGGATACGTCGCGCGGCGTCCTCCAGGGCGTCGTCGCACCCCACAGACCCACCACACAACGCACTCATCCTGACCCAAGATCTGTTGGCCTCCAGCGGACAGTATCTGGTGGCCGCCAAGTGCCGTGTGGCAGCCTCGGTACATGGCGTTCGAAACTGTGACGGGGTACTGCTGGCCGCAATCGATCGGCCCCGGCGATGCGGTCGATCTGCACCTCTCATCTGCCGGTGGCCGCGAGGTGACGGTCGAGATCGCCCGCGTGGGAGCGGTGCGTGAGGTGGTGTGGTCGGGCGTGGTGCCGGCAGGCGATCATCCGGTTCCGGCTCGCGCGTACGAGCACGGTTGCGACTGGCCGGCGGCGACCACCGTGACGGCCGACCCGGACTGGCGATCGGGCTACTACGAGGTGGTCATCTCGATCGACGTCAATGGCAAGCGGCGCAGCGATCATGCGTTCTTCGTGCTCCGGCCCGCGGCCGAGTCGGTGAACACGATCCTGCTGCAGTTGGCCACCAACACCTGGCACGCCTACAACGACTTCGGTGGACACAACCTCTACACCGGTGCCACGACGGTCTCGCTCCAGCGGCCGATGGCCCGTGGCTATCTGTACAAGCCACCGGGCGCGGGCCGTCGGGTGACCACCACGAACCCTCCCGATCCCGACATGAACACCCACGTCGGGTACCTCCGCCAACACCGCCTGTCGCCGTACGCCGGTTCGGCCGGTTGGCCCGATTGGGAGCTGCCGTTCGTGCAGTGGGCCGAGCGCGAGGGCTACGGCATCGACGTGTGCACCAACGCCGATCTGGAGGACCATCCCGAACTGCTCGTCGGCAAACGACTCGTCCTGTCCGTCGGCCACGACGAGTACTGGTCGGGTCCGATGCGCGACACCGCCGAGGCGTTCATCGCCGGCGGGGGCAACGCTGCGTTCTTCTCCGGGAACACCTCGTTCTGGCAGGTTCGGATGGAGGGTCGTGACGCGTCCTCGGAGAAACAAGAGCCCGCGACCCGGATGGTCGGATACAAGGGGCAGTTCAAGAACGACCCGGTCTACGACACCGAGCGGATGAGCGAGCTCACCAGCATCTGGAGCGACCACCTGATCGGTCGCCCTGAGAACCACATGACCGGCCTCAGCTTCTCCCGCGGCGGGTATCACCGCATCGGCAAGCGGGTGACGAACGGGGCCGGGGGCTACACCATCCACCGAGCCGATCATTGGCTGTTCGAGGGGACCGGGCTCGGGTACGGCGACGTGGTCGGTGCAGGCGCCACGATCGTGGGGTACGAGTGCGACGGCTGCGACTTCACCTCCCGCGACGGTCTCCCGTACCCGACGGGTCAGGACGGAACACCCGACACGTTCGTGATCCTCGGCACCGCGCCCGCAGCACACTTCACGCGAACGACCTCGGCCCGTCCACCGAAGCCGAGTGAGCCTGCCGAGAACGAGTTCATCGCCGCACGCCTGTTCGGCACACGCGATCCCGCAGCGGTGGAACGCATCGATCACGGTCACGCGGTGCTCGGCAGCTACACCTCCGCGGCAGGTGGCACGGTCGTGACGTCGGGTTGCACCGACTGGGCCCACGGCCTCGCCGGACGAGACGCGCAGGTGGAACGGATCACTGCGAACGTGCTCGACCGCCTCGGCTAGTTCCGCTCACTCTCGGCTGGCGTCGGCTCACGCACGCCCATCCAATGGTCGAGCCAGTCGTGGTAGTGCTGGATCCGCACCTCGTCGTCGCAGAGGGTCATCTTCTCGAAGCCGCGTGAATGCATGCCCGCCTGCACGTCGCGGATGTAGTGCACGTCCTGGTCGATCGTGATCGTCATCGTCTTGCGGCCCTCGATGATGTCCTCTTGTGAGAACTCGTCGTGTTCCGGGCGCGGCACGGGCTCGAGATCCTTCTGATCGTGTGGTTCGAAGGCCACACCGTGGCGGTTGGCCACCTCCTCGCTCGGCTGGCGATGGAACGTGAACTTGTCCCACAGGCACCAGTCGGGGTCGCTGGGATGAGGGCGTGCCCTGGTGATGAGCGCGTCGTCGGGTTGCACGGTGATCATCGTGTTGGGGAACACGTTGTACTGCTCGATGTCGGTGAGCCGTTCGTCGGTGAAGGGCTCGTAGTCCCACCCGCGGCTCGGGCCAGCATCGCGTCGCAGCTTCTGGATGTCCTTGCGGATGTCCAGCACGCGGCCCCGGTAGTCGTCGGGATCGGCACCGAACAGCCGAACCTGGCGGGCCTGGAAGAAGTTCGGTTCGTCGGGGATCGGCATCCTGCTGTTGAGCGTGTGGCCGTCGATGATCACGCTGGTGTGACCGCGGTCGAACAACTCCACCTGCGCGGTCGGGCAATCGAACAGCAATTGGTGCTGGGGGTGGATGTGCTCCACGTGGTACAGCTCCTGGAAGTTGTCGAACACCGCCTTCCAGTTGCAGCCGAGACGAACGGTCTGGTCACCGGTGAGCGTCATCTTCTCCAGGTGATAGGGCCCGACGCGATCGATCATCGGTCCGAGGAACTCTTCGAGCGGTGGGGTGTCGGGATCCATGCAGATCCACACCATGCCGAGCGCGCCACCCACGCGAACCTTCTTCAACGAGTGCTCCGCGCGGTCGACGCCACCGCCGGGGAAGCGCTGGTTGTCGGGAACCACCACGAGCCGCCCGTCGGGTCGGTAGCTCCATCCGTGATACGGACAGGTGAAGCTCTTCTCGCACCCGTGCCCGTTCACGAGGATGCGCGCGCCTCGATGCTGGCATGCGTTGTAGTGGGCGGCGAGTTCGCCATCCTGGGTACGTGACACGATCACCGACTCGCGGCCGATGTCGTACACCACGTACTGACCGGGCTCGGTGACGTCGCGTTCGAGACACGCGAACTGCCACACCTGCGGCCAGAGCACGTCATGCTCGCGAGCGAGCCAGGTCGGCGAGATGTAGCGCTCGGCGGTGACGGGCTGTGGCGGCACGGGCGGGGCACCGTGGACGATGGCGGGCCGAGCAGGTACCTCCGGCATGCGATGCCTCCTTGTCAGAGTCGTCTTCCGATGGTCATCGTTGCCGCGCCAGAGCCCAGCGCTACGACCGTACGCCGCGATCAGTCGGAGATCGTGAGCGTCTCACGGGTCATGCTGCGGTCGCACGCGGAGCAGGCGAGATCGGGGAAGAAGGGTCCTCCGCAACCGCGGTGAACCGCGACCACCGCCGGTCCGTCGGCTGCGGGCATCCAGCGTTCGGCCCAGGCGACGAACGAGGCGACCACGCCGAAGAACGCTCGACCCTTGGCCGACAGGTGGTAGGTCGCTCGCTCGGATCCGATGTGCCGGTCGTGTTCGAACACGCCGAGCGCGACGAAGCTCTTCAACCGATCGGCCACGACGTTCGGCGGAGCGCCGAGGAGCCGCTCGAACTCGCTGAACCGGGTGGCTCCGAGGAACGCCGCGCCGAGCGTGGCCGACGACCACCGGCTCCCGATGATGGCCATCGTCTCGGGGAACATGCCGCGGCCATGTCCGTTCGGTGATCGTCGGCTGGCCAGTCGCCGGCGGTTGTTCCCGGCCGGCACCGACCGCTCGAAGCTGCCGCTCGGCCCGAACGTCGCGTGACGTCGTCGGTCGAGGTCGGTGTCTTGCACCGGGCACAGCGGAGCACTGGGTGGAACCGTTCACCGCAGGTCGCATGCACCATGTGTGGCAGCCGGCTCGACTGGCCCTCGACGTGGTGCCGCTCCCATGCCCAGATGCACAGCAGCAACTGCCAGAGGTCGAGGCCCGAACTCGTGAGCGCGTACTCGTGGCGATGCGTCGTGGGTGAGGGCACACGCCGCAGCACCCCGGCGTCCACGAGCGCACGAAGCCTGGCCGCGAGCACCGCGTCGGAGATCGCGAGCTGCTGCTTCCAATCGCCGTAGCGACGCGCGCCGCTGAAGGCGTACCTGACGATCAGCAACGACCACTCGTCGCCCAGCAGACCGAGCGTTGCCCCAATTGAATTCGGGGCCGCGTCCGGGGTCGCTCCAGGTTCGGTCAGAACGGTCGGCCGAGCTGTGACGCAGGTGTCCAACACGAGTGTGTGCCCGACGAGATCCGCTCGGGCAGCCGGACTCGGGCGATCGGCCCGTCGATGATGCGAGGCTGCGTCGAAGATCAGGCACTCCGAGCAGTCGCGCACCATGTCGGTGGTGAAGGTGACGAGGTAGCCGTCGTCCTCGGCTGTGGCGTTCGGTCGCGGCGCGAACGGGGTCTCGCTGCCGAACACGCCATCGCCGAAGGCGTAGCGCTCCTCGCGTCCGGTCTGCACGTCCTGCTTCACGAGACCGTCGAACAGGAACCAGCCGGGCTTGCCGGTCATGTTGTACGTGTAGCGGTAGTCCTTGCCGGCGATGTTCGGGTTGATCATCCCGAACTCCATCACCCGATCCGAGAGCGACTCCTCCTTCGTCTCGCCGGTGACGAGGTTGAAGCGCCAGCGGTGTGGGCGGGCCTGCAGCTGGTTGAGGTCGATGGTGCGATACAGCGACTCGTTGCGGGTAGCGCCGGGCTGCTTGGCCGGCGACGGATCGTGCTGGAAGAAGCCGTCGAGCACCAGCTCGTCGCCCTCCTCGTAGGCGTTGATCCAGTGCAGCACGTACGTGGGATCGGCCTCGAACCAGCGGATGTCGGCGGTGGTGCCGCGGCGTGGCACCACGGCGAAGCGGGTCGGGATGTCGGGGTGGTACTTCGGCACGTGCACGCCCTGGGCGAGCAGCGTCGGGTCCCAGAACAGCGGCAGGTCGTTGAGGATCGACGTAGTGCTCGCTGAAGGCCATGTCGTGGGGCAGGCGCGGGCCCGGGCAGCGGCACCTCGATCGAGTGCACCAGTTCGCCCGTCGGGGCTGACGACGCCGTAGTGCATGTACGGCGCCTGTGGCGCTGTAGCCGAAGATCAGCAGCTCGCCGGTGTGCTCGTCGAGCTTGGTGTGCGCGGAGACGCCAGTGGGGCTCGGGAACTCGCTGGCCCACGGCGCCTTGCCGCGATCCTGGCCAGCGTCATCGGGTCGAGCTGGTACACGTCGCCGCACTGCCAGAAGCTGGTGAGCGCCACGCCGTTGTGCACGATGACGTCGGTGCTGGAGCGAGTCCTTCATCCGGCCGCGGGCGCCCCAGCCGTCCTCCCGCTTGGAGTTCTGCGGCAAGGTCGTAGAAGCCGGTCCACAGCGACTCGCCAGCCTCCTGCTCGGCGCGGAACCCGTCGGTGCGCACGAACCGGTTGCGGTAGCTGGCCCGGCCGCCGGCGAAGGAGATCTGGTGCATCATGCCGTCGCCGTCGAAGGGGTGGTACATCCCGATCGACGGGTGCACCGGGTTCTCGGTGTTGCGCAGGTAGACGCCGTCGAGGTCGGTCGGGATCTCGCCCTCCACCACTTCGAGGTCGTCGGCGTCCCACTCGCGGAGGTTCGGCCGCCACGCGCCGGTGCGGTATGGGTGGTCGTCGTCGACGGGGCAGCGTCGACGGGATGGTGTTGACGATCGAGTTGAGCTCATGACGACGGCCGTCTCAGACGCTGACGACGAAGCTGACGGTGGTGGTGGTGCGAGCCACCGATGTTGAGCGTGGCGAACGTGCGGGCGCCCTCCACCTGGGTGTCGCCGGCGGTGCCCGACACCTGGTCGCGAGGCGTCGACGCACCATGCGCACGCCGGTGGCGCCCACGGGGTGGCCGCCGCCGATGAGGCCGCCCGACGGGTTCACCGGGGTGGCGCCGTCGCGCTCGAGCGTGCCGTCCTCGACCGCCTTCCAGCTCTCGCCGGGTGCGGTGATGCCGAAGTGGTCGATGGCCATGTACTCCGACGGCGTGAAGCAGTCGTGGGTCTCGATGCCGTCGATGCCCGACACGTCGGCGATGCCCGGCCCGTGCGAAGGCGTCGGTGATCGCTCGGCGCACGTGGGGCATGACGTACTGGTCGTCGGCCGAGCGCTGCAGCTTGTCGGCGAGCGGCAGGCCGACGGTGCGATGCCCCCAGCCGACGATGCGCGGCACGGAGTCGAGCGACCGGCCGCGCGTGGCTGCCCATGCCTCGGCGGTGCGGCGGCCGGCGAGCACGAGCCCGGCGCCGCCGTCGGTGACCTGGCTGCAGTCGGATCGGCGGATGCGGCCCTCGACGACCGGGTTGGCGACGTCGTCGGCGGTGAAGCTCTCCGGCGTGTGCGCCCATGCACGGGTCTGCGCGTTGGGGTTGTCCTTCGCGTTGCGGAAGTTGAGCTCGGCGATGGCCGACAGGTGGCGGTCGTCGAGGCCGTAGCGGCGGTCGTACTCGTCGGCCAGCAGGCTGAACATGTAGCGGCCACATGTAGCGTGGCGTCCTCGCCCTCGTGGCCGATCCACGCCGCCGCACCGAGGTTGCGGGACGCCTGATCGCCCGGCACGTTGCGCTCCTGCTCGGCGCCGACCACCAGCGCGCAGTCGTAGCGGCCGGCCTCGATCTCGGCCATCGCCGCGAGGATGGCGATGCCGCCCGAGGCGCATGCCGCTTCGTGGCGTGCCGCGGGGATGCCCCACAGGCGCGGGCTCGACGGTGGCGGGCATGCCGCCGAGTTGGCCCTGGCCGTTGAACAGCTGGCCGAAGGCGTTGCCGACGTGGATGGTCTCGATCGCGTCGGGTCGACGTGCGGCGTCGGCGAGCGTGCCGGCCACCACGTCGGCGACGAGGTCGCTGACCTCGAGACCTTGCTTCGCGTAGTTGCGGGCGAAGTCGGTCTGGAACCCGCCGAGGATGAAGATGTCCGTGCTCACTTCGCCAACTGTAGCGATGTCCCGAGGTCGGTCACGACCGGTCGCGCATCTCCTGTTCGGCCAGATCGCGGATGCCCTCGACGGTGGCCTGCATCGCGGTCTTGAGCTGGGCGAGGCGGCGAGCGAGGATGGGCTGCTCTCGCTCGGGGCGTTTGCGGATCATCGCCGAGGTCCCCGACTCTCCCGGACCGAGGGTCACCCTCTGACGTAACCGGACCGTCCGACCGATCGGCTCGAGCTCGAACGACCACCGCGCACCCGGCTGGTCGGGGTCGACCACGTTCCACGCGAACACCCGCTCGGGTTCGTAGCGGCTCACCCACGACGTGGTGCTCCACTCACCGAGGCCTTCGAGACGGTTGTGGCCCACGAATCGCGCCCCGACTTCTGGCGTCGGATCGAGCCACTCGACCCACTGCAATTCGCCACCGAATCGCGACGGCGTGGTGGCATCGCTCACCAACGCCCACACCACCGAGGGCTTGGCCTCGATGTCGATCTCGACGGTGACCCCGACGCCGTTGTCGAAATGGGCCGTACCGTCGGAGGATGGCTGCTCACGGGTGTAGCCCCACTGGTCGAAGTACGTGATCTCCTGAGCCGGGCGTCGTGTGGCCGGCTGGAACTCGGAGCCGATGGTGTGGGCGACCGGGAGGAGCACCACCTGGGTGACGCCGTCGGCGATGCCGAGGAGCGCAGCGACCTCCTCGGCGCGGCCGAGGTGCAGCGTGGTCCACGCGGTGCCGAGCCCGCGAGCCCGTGCGGCGAGACAGAAGCTCCACGCGGCCTGGAGCACCGAGTCGAACAGGCCGGGCCGCCCAGACCCGTCATGACGTCCCCAGATACATGCGATCACGATCGCCGGCACGTCCTCCAGATGACGGGCCAGATGGGCGCCGGACGCCATGACGCGCTCGCTGGCACTCCCGGTGCCCTCGAGGCGTTGGGCGAGATCGATGATCCCCTGACCGCCGGCGTCGCGATAGAGGTCCGCGAGTGCCTGCTTGGTCGCCGGATCGCGCACCACCATCCACCGTCGACTCGAGATGTTGCCGCCGGTCGGCGCCTGCTCCGCGAGGTCGACGCACTCGAACAGCAGCGTGTCGTCAACGGGGCGAGCGAGATCGAGCCGCGTCCGGACCGACCGGGTGGTTCGCAGCACCCGGTCGATCTGGTCGTGCTCGGCACCCATCAGGCGCCGTGCCCGGCTGCCATCGCCTCCAAGGTGAAGGTCTGAAAGCGCGCCGTGTCGAAGCCGACCACCAGGCGCGCCTCGGTCTCGATGATCACGCGGTGGGGCGAGTCGAGGAACTTGGTGAAGCTCTGCCGATACGGGTCGTCCGGGCTCTGATTCAGCCCCGACAGCGTCGGGTAGAACCACCCCTTCAACTCGTCGAAGTCCGCATCGCCGGGAGCATGCACGATCGAGTTGCCCTTGTACGAGGCGGTCTTGCCGCCGCGGTTGATGACGATGCCGGACTGCGGGCGCCGACGCAGAGCAGGCACGCGCTTGCGACGCTCAGCGCACGTGGTCCAGAACTTCCCGTCGCGGTACACGTACGCAACCACGACACCTACGGGGAAACCGTCCTGGGTGGTCCACGAGAAGATGCACTCGCCGCCGCCAGAGACGAGCGCGTCGAGCTCGTCCTCGGCGAGTCGCATGGTCGTGAGGTCCTCGTAGTCGATCGTGTTGTCGTCAGTCATGGTCGCGACTGTTGCATCACCGCCCGCGTCGGAACGATCCGTTCGCGCGGACCGACCACTAGCTGGTGGCGGAACGCAGGGCAGCGGTCATGGCATCGAGGAACGCGATCATCGACGGTGCCTTCGGTACGAGGCGCTCGGCGGCGTGGTACATGCCCGGCACCACGTGTACATCGCACTCCACACCAGCCGCCTGCAGCCGGGTGGCGTACTCGACGCACTCGTCGTGGAACAGGTCGATGGTGCCGATGCCGATCCATGCCGGCGGCAGACCGCCCAGGTCGTCGCGACGCGTGGCCGACGCGTACGGCCGCGTGTCGGTTGCCGACACGGGGCGACCGAGGTAGGCCGACCACGCATACCGGTTCGAGGTGTTGGACCACATGAGCCCATCCAGGTCGGTCCGCAACGCGGTGCGATCGTCGAGCATCGGGTACTGCAGGAGCTGGAAGCAGATCGCGGGTCCACCGCGATCGAGGGCGACCTGAGCCACGCACGCGGCCAATCCACCGCCGGCGCTGTCGCCGCCGACCACCACCTTGGTCGTGTCGATCCCGAGCCCCTCGGCGTTCGCGTGTGTCCAAGCCAGCGCGGCGACGCAGTCGTCGAGACCGGCGGGGAACGGGTGCTCAGGCGCGAGGCGGTAGTCGACGCTGACGGCGACGATGCCGAGCTCTGCAGCGAACCGGCTGCACAGCTCGTCGCCCAGTTCAGGCGCGCCCATCACGAGCCCGCCGCCATGGATCCACACGAGCGCGCCGCTCGGGCGAGCGCGGCCGGAAGGTTCGTACACCACGACCGGAACCGACGGCCGGCCGAGGTCGGCGGGAACGTGATCGACGCGCCGGGCGACCCCGGGAGCGAGCGTGCCCTGCGGCCCCTTCGTGATCAGCACTCGACCGATGCGCATCGATCTGTCGTTGCGCACCGAGATCGGCACGTACAGCGCGGGGCTGCGCAACTCGGATGCGACCGCCGCGAGGCGCGGCCGCCGACGGGCGATGCCCGCTCCCACGAGTCCGGTGAGCGCAGCAACGATGAGCAGGAGACGTTTCACTCTGACGACCCTACGTGGCGTCCATCGCTGACGGTTCTCCGTGAGGTGACGGATGTGCGCACGCGTGTCGATCCGTATGGTCGAACCGGTAGACCACCAGAGGGAGACGTCACGTGAACAAGAAGCTGTTTTCCGTCGCTTGCGGGGTTGTGCTCGTCGGCGGCCTTGTCACCGCAACCAATGCGGGCGCACAGAACAGGTCGGCGAGCGCGAGGCTCGCTCTCGCTGATGGCACCAAGGTCGGCACCGTCGAGTTCAAGACCGAATGGGGACACACCGAGGTCAAGGTCCGCCTGAGCGGAACGCCGGGCGTCGATGCGTTCCACGGATTCCACATCCACGCCAACGACGTCACGACGAACGGGGACGGGTGCATCGCCGACCCGGCTGCCGCGTCGTCGACGTGGTTTGTGTCCGCCGACGGCCACTACAACCCGGCGGGGCAGACGCACGCACACCATGTCGGCGACATGCCGGTCGTGTACGTCAATGCAGACGGCAGCGTCGAGACCAGGTTCCGGATCGACAAGATCAACCCAGGTGATCTCGACGGACGGGTCGTCATGTTGCATGCCGGTGCCGACAACTTCGCCAACATCCCGTTGGGCGCGGCTGCGACGCAGTACACCGCGAACTCGGCCGATGCCACGGCCGCAACAGCCAAGACCGGCAACGCCGGCGACAGGATCGCCTGCGGGGTCATCGCGTCTCGGTGACAATGCCCGAGCGAGTGACGGTGCTCGCTGTGTGATCATCGCCTTCGCATCCGTGGGGCTGCTCAGTGACATCGCCGAGATCGCGTAACTCGGTGCTCTGCGACGGGGCCGACTGACCACCAGGGCTTCTTCTCAGGTGCCTGCCAGCGACGCGACCAACGGGTCGAACGATTCGGCATCGTCTTGAGCAAGGCACACGTAGGAGTACCCCCACCGATCTCGGCGCTCGCGGAGGCGATCGGCGATGGCGGTCACGCTCCCCACCAAGACGACCGGCGAAGAGAGCACGTCGTCGGTGTCGACGTTCGCGAACCTCGCAAGTCCGTCGACAGCACCGTGCGGATCATCGGTGACCCTGGCCACGGACACCCAGGCGTTGAGCTCGAGGTGGTGCCATCGGTCGCCGGCAGCAGCGCGCACGAGAGCGATCTTGGCGTCGATCGACGCGGCAAGCGCGTCCCGGAACGTCGCAGGGTCGTTGCGCCCGGCCGCCGTCGACGGATTGACCCCGACGATGTCGGCCGCTTCCCCGGCAAAGCGCAAGAGGCGCGGCGCACCGCCCGCCACCAGGATCGGGGGACCGCCCGGGGTTGCAGGGAGCGGGTTGCCCTCGATCTCGTGGAGCTGGTACTCCGTGCCGGCGTACGACACCAGGTCACCGGAGAACAGCAGCCTCAACACCTGCACGTACTCGATGAGTCGCGAGACCCGCTGACCAGGGGGATCCATGCGGATGCCTGATCGCGAGTAGTCGAGCGGGTTGTAGCCCGCACCCACGCCGAGCTCCACCCTGCCCGGAAACATCGAGTCGAGCGTGGCGATCTCCTTGGCCAGCACCGCCGGATGGCGGAAGTCGACCGCCATCACCAAGGGCGCGACGCACAACGAATCGGTGGCCGCGAGGGCGGTGGCCATTGCAGCGATCGGACCCATGCCGGAGTGGAAGTGATCGGGCACGAACAGCGTCGAGTAACCACGGTCCTCGATCTCCCGCGCCGAATCGGCCCAGGTGCGACCTTCGAACGATTCCTTCATCTCCACACCGAAGCGGAACGGTCGTCCGTGCGGAGTCACGACAGCGGTCCGACCTCGTGGATTGCGTCGAGCCGGTTCGCAGATGCCTCGCGCATCTTGTCGACCGGAGGGCGGTCCGCGCCGCCGGCGCCATAGATCGCACCACTGCGCGGCATCGGCGACGGTGGGTTCTTCGCGTAGGACATGGCCTTCGCCAGATCGCGCGCGAAGTCCTCGGTGACCCCGGGTTGGGTGTTCGGCCGGGTGACGCAGAAGTGCAGCGCCGGGGGGAGCTGGAGGCCGTTCATCCGCCACCCCAGGTCGCCCAGGCCATCGTTGACGTGGAAGATGTCGAGTTCGTCGGACGTGAATGCGATGTTCCACAACGAGTCGCCCACGAGCTTCAACTCGGGGTGCGAGACGACCGCGGCGCGGATCTCGTCGGCTGTGCGGAAGATGTCCTTTGCGATGGCGCGATAGCCCGATTTGCCGAAGCTGAGCATCGCCGCCCACGTTGCCGAGATGAGTCCGCCCGAGCGACTGCCACCCATGCCCGGTGACGCATACGCGCCGCCCGGCCACCCGTCGACCAAGAGGTACTGCTCGCGCCGCAACTCCTTCGGCCGGAACAGCAGGACCGAGCTGCCCTTCAGGGCGTAGCCGTACTTGTGTGTGTCGGCGCTGATCGACGTCACACCCGGTACCGAGAAATCGAACGGCGTGTGCTCGTACCCGCAGTCGGCCGCCCACGCAAGGATGAACCCGCCCAGGCACCCGTCGACGTGGAGGCCGATCCCGTGTTCGAGCGCGAGCTCGCCGAGTTCGGGGATCGGATCGATCACCCCATGCGGGTACGTGCCGGCGGTGCCGACGAGGGCCACGGTGTTCGGACCGATGTGGTCGCGGATCCAGGCGACATCGGCCTTCTGGTTCTTGTCGACCGGTGCGATCACGGCATCGATGCCGAACCAGTGGAACGCCTTGCTGTGGCCGGGGTGGGCGGTCACCGGCATGATGATCTGTGGGCGGTCGATGCCACGCTTGTTCCGACCCCATTCGCGGTAGGCGAGCATCGCGGTCACCAGGCTCTCGGTTCCGCCCGATGTGACGAGACCACCGGTCGTCTCGTCACCATGGAGCATGCCGGCCGTCATCGAGATGATCTCGGCCTCCATCTTGGTTGCACTCGGATACATGTCCCGCTGCAGCACGTTCGCGTGTCCGAAGTAGCCGAATGCCTCGACCTGGAAGCGGTAGTGGTCGTGGTCGCCCGAGTAGATCGACCCACTGACTCGTCCGGTGTCGCCCTTCCGGTCCTCCTCGGTCGACATCTGGCGCAGTTCGTCGAGTATCTGTTCGCGTGACACTGGTTCCTCCGGCAACGTGGCGTGCACCTCGAATCGGCCGGCGTAGGGGTGGAGCGGGCTCTTCCGTGGTCCATTCATGGTTGTGGCTCCCTGGAATCGAAGGCCTCGTAGAACGGGGCGGTGCGGGCGTGGAAGTCGACGAGCGACCGTGTGCGAGCTGCGAGCAGCCGTTGGGCTCCGTCGTCGGGTTCATGGACCTCTTCGGTGATGAGGAACGACGGCAGGTCGGACAGCGTGCACGCGCCCGTCTCGGCCAGTGCGAGCAGGCCGGCGCCGTGTGCATTCGTGCAGTTCGAATCCGCAAGGCGACGCACCGGAACGCCGCACGCGTCGGCGAGGATCTGCCCCCACAACGGGCTCCGCGCGCCCCCACCGCCGAAGGTGATCTCGGGGTAGTCGCACTGGGCAAGTGCGCTGAAGTACGGCAGCAACCAGGCGACGTTCATTGCCACGCCCTCGAGCACGGCTCGAGCCATGTCGGCACGGGTGGTGGACAGTCCGATGCCCACGAATCCGCCCCGCTGGCGTCGATCGTGGCCGGGGGCCATCGATCCCACGAGCCAGGGGAGGAACAGCACACCGTTGGACCCACAAGGCACCTCCGCCGCGGCGGCCAGAACAGCGGCGTAGGAGCCGCTGTCGGCCGGTCGCCCGAGACCGTCGTCGGCGAACACCATGTTGTTCACGTACACGTCGAGCGCCTTGCCGCCGATGCCGTTCTCGGCGACCAGGAACCACGAGTGCGGGAGCGGGCTCGGCGCCGAGGTGAGGCCGTGTTCGATGTCCTGTCGCTTCGACGGCAGGTGGGTGGCCATCACGGCCGTGGTTCCGATGATCAGGCCGCACCTGTCGGCGGTGATCGCGCCGGTGCCCACTGCCGACGTGACGCTGTCGATCGTCGCGCCGGCGATGATGGCCGACGCCGACACACCCAGGTGCGTCGCGGCCTCTGGCGTGATCGTGCCTCGTGGCTCGCCGAGCGGCACCAGGCGTGGCAGCTTCTCGGCCGGGATCCCCGACATCGCGACGAGCTCGTCGCTGTACTCGGTGACGCCCCAGGTGCGATTGTCGCACGCGAGCATCGGGAACATCGTGTTCTGAGTGGCGGTCACGTGCCCCGTGAGCCGCCCGGCGAGGTGATCCATCGGCTCGACGAATGCGTGGGCAGCCGCATACACGTCGGACCGTGTGGCGCGGATCAGGTCGATGTGGCCCACGTCGTCGTGGCCGGATGGCATCAGCCCATGGACCTCGACCCAGCGGGCGCCATTGCGGGTGTAGTGGCTGCGATGCAGCGGGCCGCGACCGTCCATCCACATGATCGTGTTGCCCAACGGCAGGCCCTTCGCATCGACAGCGGTCGTGGAGGTGTACTGACTGGTGACAGCGACGATGCTGATGTCGCGCGACGTGATCGACGAGTCGCCGACGGCAGCTCGCGCACATCGACCCAGCGCTTCCCACCACAGCCGCGGATCCTGCTCGACGCCGACGTCATCGACGAACAGCAGCGGGATCACCTCACTGGCCATGCTCCGGACGCGTCCGTCGGCGTCGACGACGGCCACCTTGACGCCCGTGGACCCGAGGTCCACAGCGAGCACGGCGCTCATGACGCGTGGCCCTGCACTTCAGCCGCCTCCTGAGGGCCCGGATGGTGGCAGGCCACCAGCCGTGGTGAACCGTCCAGCGACACGAGGGGCGGCCGCTCGGACGCACACCGGTCGTCGGCTCGCCAGCACCGGGTGCGGAATCGGCAACCCGATGGGGGGTCGATGGGACTCGGCAGATCGCCTTGGAGCACGATCCGGCGGCGCCGCGCCTCGACCGACGGGTCCGGGATCGGCACCGCGGAGAGCAGTGCTTGCGTATAGGGGTGCTGAGGGTCGGAATACACCTGGTCGGCCGGCCCGGTCTCGACGATCCGGCCGAGGTACATCACCGCGACGCGGTCGGCCAGTTGACGTACCACTGCGAGGTCGTGTGCCACGAAGAGGTACGAGAGCCCCAGGCGCTCGCGGAGCTCGACCAGGAGGCGCAGGATCTCTGCCTGAATGCTCACGTCGAGGGCGGACACCGGTTCGTCGAGCACGAGCAGCGCGGGCGAGATCGCAAGAGCTCGTGCGATGCCGACGCGTTGGCGCTGCCCACCCGAGAACTCGTGCGGGTACCTGTCGAGGAACTCGGGACGCAGTTGCACGAGGCGCAGCAGTTCCTCGATCCGTCCCGGTACTTCGGCCTTGGGCGTTCCATGCACCTGGAGTGGCTCGGACAGGAGACGGCGCACCGTCATCCGCGGATGCAATGATCCCTGGGGATCCTGGAACACGATCTGGAGGTTGCGGCGCATCTTCCGCATGGCCTCGTGCCCGAGTGACAACAGATCGATGCCCTCGAACACGACCGAACCGCTCGTCGGTTCGACGAGGCGCAGGATGCAGCGACCGGTGGTGCTCTTGCCGCACCCGCTCTCGCCGACGAGCGCGAGCGTCTCACCGCGGTGGACCTCCAGGCTGACACCGCTGACGGCGTTCAGCACGGCAGACCGGCCTCCCTCGCCGCGGACCCTGAACTCCTTCACCAGGTCGGTGACCTGGAGCAGTGGCTCGCTCATGTGGCAACGCCTGCGGTCACCACATTGCAGGCGACATCGCTCGCACCGAACTCGACCAGTGCCGGCTCCTCGACTCGGCAGGCGGCCACGACGTGGGTGCAACGCATCGAGAAGGGGCAGCCCGGCGGCAGATCGATCGGGTTCGGCGGTGTCCCTGGAATGGCCCCGAGAGGTTCGCGCTGGTCGAGGCGGGGAAGGCAGGCGAGGAGTGCCCGTGTGTACGGGTGGACGGGTGATGTGAACAGCTCGTTGACCGGGGCGCGCTCGACGACACGCCCGGCGTACATCACCACGACACGATCGGTGTGCCCGGCGACGACGCCGAGGTCGTGGGTGATCAGGACGAGCGAGAGACCGTGCTCGGTGCGTAGGTCGGTGAGGAGCTCCATGATCTGAGCTTGGACGGTGACGTCGAGTGCCGTGGTGGGCTCGTCAGCGATGAGCACCTCGGGTTCGTTGGCAATGGCCATGGCGATCATCACACGTTGGCGCATGCCACCAGAGAGCTCGTGCGGATATGCATCCACCCGACGATGGGCCTGGGCGATCGCCACCCGTTCGAGGAGCTCGACGGCTTTGGCTCGCAGCTCCCTGCGCCCCATCTTCCCCCGGTGCGCCTGCATCACCAGCGCGAGGTGCTTTCCGACGGTGAGAACCGGGTTCAGCGAGGTCATCGGATCCTGGAAGATCATCGAGATGCGTCGACCCCTGATCGATCGCAGTGTGTCGGTGGACGCAGCGACCAGCTCGGTGTCGCGGAACTTCACCGACCCGGTGACCCGGGCACGGGGCAGCAGGCCGAGCGTGGCGAGCATGGTGACGCTCTTGCCCGAGCCGCTCTCGCCGACGACGGCAACGGCCTCGCCGGCACGGACATCGAGGTGCATGCTGCGCACGGCCCGAGCCGGGCCGGCGGGCGTGTCGAAGGTGACGGACAGGTCGTGAATGCGCAGGAGCGGCTCGTCGTTCATCACGGTCCGGCCTTCACGTCGAACGAGTCGCGTAGCGCATCGCCGACGTAGTTGAACGCGAGCACCACCGTGAGGATGGCCAGGCCCGGAGCGGTGGCGATCCACCAGTCATAGAAGTTCGTCGCGCCCTCGGTGATCATCGCACCCCACTCGGGCGACGGGGGGCGTGCGCCGAGCCCGATGAAGCTCAGCGACGCAGTCAGCAGGACGACCTGGCCGAAGTCCATCGTCGCGTTCACCAGCACCGGTGTGTACGCCATCGGCAGAACGTATCGCCGCAATATCGTGAACTGCTTGAGGCCGACTGCGTGCGCCGACTCGACGTACTCGCGCTGGCGGACGGCGATCACCTGGGCGCGCAGCAGGCGAGCGTAGATCGGCCACCACACCAGCACCATGGCGATGAGCGCGTTGCGCACGCCCGGACCGAGCGAGGCGGTGATCGCCATCGCCAGCAGGATGGGCGGGAAGGCCATCGTGATGTCCACCAGACGCATGAGAACGGCATCGATCCAACCCCCGAGGTATCCCGCGGCTGCGCCGATGACGGTGCCGATGATCACCGATGCGGTGATGACGATCAGGGCGACCGGCAGCGATGTCCGTGCACCCCACAGCATCCGGGTGAACACGTCGCGACCCAAGGCGTCGGTGCCGGCGAGGTGCTTCAAGCTCGGGGGCTGAAGCCGCTGGGCGACGGCCTCCAAGGGGTCGTGCGGTGTCCACCATGGCACGGTGAGGGCGACGAGCACCCACACGGCGATGATCACAACGCCGATCGACGATGGGCCACGCAACCAGTCCGGACGACCCCGACGATGTCGGAACGGTGCGGCGATCGCTGCGGTCGCGGACGTGTCCGTCGTGCCGGTCATGACAACCGGATCCTCGGGTCAGCGAACGCATAGGCGATGTCACTGACGAGGTTCGTCATGAGGAATGCAGTGCCCCCCAACAGCGTGACCCCGATGATCGCCGGGTAGTCGAGATTGCGGGACGCATCCACCGCGTAGCTGCCCACCCCCGGCCATGAGAACACGGTCTCGGTCAGCACGGCACCTGTGAGCAAGAACGCGAAGGTGAATGCGACGATCGTGATCGTGGGCAGCAATGCGTTGCGCAACGCGTGCGAGTCGACGACGGTGCGTTCGCGAAGCCCCATTGCGCGGGCGACACGCACATAGTCCATCGAGAGCTCGTCGAGCAGGCTGGCGCGCACGAGCCGGGACACGATGCCGACGACGCCCCACCCGAGCACACTGGCCGGCAGCACGAGATGCATCACCGAGTCCTTGAACAGCTCGAAGTCACCCATCAGGAGCGAGTCGACGGTGTAGAAGCCGGTGACCTTGTCGGGAGCGATACCTCGCGGATCGATCCGGCCCGGGCCGGGCAGCCAGCCGAGCTTGGCGTAGAAGATGAACAACAGGATGAGACCCGCCCAGAACGCCGGCATCGACGAGCCGATGAGGGCGAAGAATCGAGACAGGTGATCGGGCATGCGGTTGCGCGTGCGAGCAGCGAGCACGCCCAGCGCCAGGCCGATGGTCACCCCGAGCGCGAGCGCAACGAACGTCAGCTCGAGCGTCGCCGGCAGACGCTGCCACAGGTCGTGGGTCACCGATTGCCGAGTGGAGAACGAGGTGCCCATGTCGCCGTGGAGCAGGTTCTTGACATACTTCACGTACTGCTCGAACCCTGACTGGTCGAGTCCCCAGCGTTGCTTCGCGGCGGCGACGATCTCGGGGTTGTTCAGGTTGCGCTCACCGACGATGGTGACCAGCGGATCTCCGGGAGTCATGCGCGACACGAGGAACACCAGGGACGCAATGCCGAACAACAGCACAGGCATCACGGCGATGCGGAGCATCAAGTAGCGCTTCAGGTCACACGCTCCATCGCGCACCACGTTGCACCCGGACTCGCACCGCCGCCGGGACGGCAGGCGCGAGCCGGATGACCAGATGGGCCATTGATCAGCCGCGGCTCAGCTTGGCGAGCTCGAGGTTGCAGCAGGCGCTGTAGTACAGCCCCTTGATGTCGTCGCGTGCGGCGAGGAACAGGTTCGGGTTCACCACCGGGATGATGACCTGGTCGTCGATCATCGCCGTCGCGAGCTCGTTGTAGATCGCTGCTCGTTCGGTGCCGTCCTGCGTGGCGAAGGCCTGATCGAGCAGGTCGGCCTCGTTCGTGCTGACATCCGTGCCAGCCCAGGTCTGCCACTGCGAACCCTCGAGCAGACCGAAGTACTGCACGTACTGGCTCGAGTCGGTGTGGTCGGGCGCGAAGTAGAGCATGGTGACAGGGATGCCATCGGTGCCGATCTTGTCGGCCCACACCGAGATCTCCACTGGGTTGAGCTCCAGCTCGATGCCGACGGCCTTCAGGTCTGTCTGCACCTTCTGCATCGCCGTCGAGAAGTCGACGCCGTAGACGTTGAACGACGGGAACGTGGCATCGAGGGTGAGGCTGGTGACGCCTTCTTCGGCCAGCAGCGCCTTGGCCGCATCGAGATCCTGTGCGGGCTCGGCGAGACCCTCCGTGCCGGCGAACCCGTTCGGGATCGGCGACGGCTGGGACTTGCCCGCACCGCCGACCGTGGCATCCACGAGGCCGGGGTAGTCGAGGGCGAGACGGATGGCCTCTCGCACCTTCGGGGTGAGCGCCTCGCCGCCCTTGGCGCCCGGGCTGAGCGCCAGGTACACGTAGTTGAAGCTGGGGACCTGCTCGACCGTGACGCCGTCGCCGGTCATCCCGTCGGCGACGTCGTTCGAGATCTGCATCGCGATGTCCACGGACCCGGCCTCGAGTTGCTGGCGCTGCGTCACGGCGTCCGGCGTCTCTTTGATGACCACCTCGGGGAAGGCTGCCTTCTGCACACCCCAGTACGCATCGTTGCGCTTCAGGCGCAGCTCGGCGCCGGCCTGGTACGACCCGAGCACGAACGGGCCGGAGCCGGCCGAGTTCGCGAGGAACCACTCCTCGCCCTTGTCGGTGGCAGGGTCGGCAGTGGCACCGTTTGCCTCGGCGAGCGTGGAGTTCACGATGCCGAGGTAGCTCGCGTTCACCTGTGCCAGGAACGCTGAGTTCGGTTGCGCGAGCGTGACCTTCACCGTCTGTGGATC
Organism: uncultured Acidimicrobiaceae bacterium; assembly: GCA_963791635.1. Lineage (GTDB taxonomy): Bacteria > Actinomycetota > Acidimicrobiia > Acidimicrobiales > Ilumatobacteraceae > VFMC01. The sequence goes on along the minus strand of CAWBTC010000003.1, from coordinate 38,638 downwards.
GGGGGTGTCGATCGTGTCGATCGTGCCGACGAGGTACGACGAGGAACCCTGCAGACCCTTCAACCGTTCCCACGACCACTTCACGTCAGCGCTCGTGACGGGCGTGCCGTCGGCGAAGGTGGCGACCGGGTCGAGGGTGAACGTGAACTCGGTCTGTTCGGGGTTGCTGGCCCACGTCGTGGCGAGGCGAGGAACCAACGTGGCGTTGTCGTCATCGAGACCGATGAGGGTCTCGTAGACGGCCGTCATGAAGATCTGACACGTATCGCAGTACGCACGCTGTGGGTCGAGCGAGTTGACGTCCATGCCTCGTGCGATGAGCAGTGCGGTATCGGACCCTCCCTCGCCGGCAACGGTGTCGCCACTCGCAGCGGTGTCGCCACTCGCAGCGGTGTCGCCGCCGGCATCGGACGAGTCGTCGTCACCAGCGCACGCCGCGAGCGACAAAGCACCGACGACGCCCACGGCAAGTACTCGCCGGATTCCGTTCCTGGTCCCGAAACGCATCTCGCTCCCCAATCAGCACCTACCACTCGGCTGGTACAGTGACTGCAGTATTCTCCCGGGGTGCCGCGAACGTCAAGAGTTGGTCAAGCGGCCGGCGACGAGCCGGTCCAGAGGGGGACGATGGCACAGACGATGAACGACGAACGGCCGGTCGGGCCGCGTGAATTGCAGCGTCTCGAGACACGTCGCAGCCTGGCCGATCATGCAATCCGCTTGTTCTCCCAACACGGCTTCGACCAGACCACCGTGGAGGAGATCGCGAGCGCGGCTGGAGTCAGCACGCGAACCTTCTTCCTTCACTTCCCGACCAAGGCAGCCGCTGCATTCCCCGATCACGGTGAACGCATCGACGCGTTCGTCCAGCGCTTGATGCAGGGAGCTCCCCGAGCAAATCCGGTGCTGCACCTCCGAGACGCGATGCTCGAGGGGCTCGACGCGACGACGCCGACACGCCTCATCCGGTACACCCTGCTGAGCAGGTGCCCGGAACTACGGGACGAAGACGCCCGTAGCGATCGCGACTACGAGCACGCGATCAGTGAGTACCTGATGCTCCATTGGGGCCGAGAACCGGAGGCCGTGGTGCGAGCCAATGCGATCGCGAACGCGGCGATCGGCGTGGTGCGAGCCGCGATGGTGGCGGCAGGAGAGCTCGGCGTCGACGGTCGCGGAATCACGGCCGAGCTGTTCGGACGGATGTTCGGAACCCCGTTCGATGAGCCGCTGCACTCACTGCAGTGACTGAGGCGGGAAGTCGACGTTGGACGATCCGCGGACGCGCCCGGCAATGGGCGTCACGATCCGCTCCATGGTGATCAGCGCTCAGCGCGGGCGAGGTGGGCTTCGACGGCTGCGGACCACTCGGCCGGGTGGGTGAGCTGGGGCGAGTGGTAGGCGTCACCGATCACGGCGAGTGCGCCATCGGCGACCTCGGCGGCCAGTTCGGGCGCCTGGCCCACGAAGGGTTGGTCCTGCTCGCCGACGATGACCGTGACGGGGCAGGCGATCTCACCGAGCCGGCCGCGCACCGAGGTGTTGTCTGGTGCGAACAACTCGAGCCCGAGCGCTTTCAGCGCGTACGGGTCGAAGGCCGCCGCCATCGCGTCCTTCATCGACCGCCACTCGGCAGGCGTGGCGGCAGCGATCAACGGCTCCTCCGGGCCTGACCATGCCGTCAGGTCCGGCAGACCACCGGCGGGGTCGTAGCCCTCGATGAACGCCTTCATCATCGCGGCCATCCCGGCGTCGGGTGGTACGAACGACCATCCGCTCGTGTCCATCAGGATCAGTGACCGCACGAGATCGGGCCGCGCGAGCACGATGCGCAAGCTGATCGCACCACCCATCGAGTGCCCGAGCAGATCCACGGGTCGGCCGACCTCGGCATCGAGGAGGGCGATGAGGTCGGAGGCCAATCGGTCGATCGAGTACCCCTCGGTCGACCCCAGTTTCTGCGACCGGCCGTGACCGCGGTGATCGACCGCGACGATGCCGCGTGACGCCGCGAGTGGTTCGACGTGCAGCGCGAAATCGTGCGACGAACCGGAGAAGCCGTGGCAGAGGAACAACGGGGTGCCGTCGTTCGCCCCCCATCGATCCCAAGCGAGCGAGACGTCGTCGACAGCGAACTGTCGGGTCAGGTCAGTGATCACGCGACGACCGTAGCCCTGGGAGCCACGAATCGATCGAGCCAGCGCGCCTTCCCGCCGGCACCTCCATCGGGGTCCGTCGCTGCGATGTGTCAGTCGTCTCAGTCGTCTCAGTCGTCGCAGTCGGAGACGACGCCACCGAAGCAATCGCCGGCCTCGATCTTCTCACGTGCCGTCGCAAACTTCTCCGGGCAGCCGACTTCAGCGGTCTCGACGAAGTTCGCCGGGTAGTCGGAGGTGTTGGTGAGCATGTCGTACACGGAGAACTCGTTGACGGAGTTGGCAGACGTGCCAACGCAAATGGCGCGGAACGTCTCCACGGCCTCATCCCGTTCGGCCGACGTCGCAAAGATCCCGGTGGCGTCCAAGACCACTCGCACCTCGTCGTCGTGGAACTCCACCAGGACCTCGTCGCCGGAGGCACACGATGTGGCGCTCGCGAGCATCACCCCGCACAGACCGAGGCGGAGGAGCGGCAGCACACCACGAGGCTATGGCCGACAACGCCCAGACCTGGCCGAGATCTTCCCAGACCGGCCTCGACCTGGCCTCGACATTCCTAGCCAGCGGGCGTGATCAGTGCCGGCGCCAACGCACGCCACTCGTCGACCGGCAACGCTTGCGGGTCGCTGGTGAGCACCTGGATGCAGACGTGATCGGCGCCGGCATCGCGGTGCGCCTGGACCCGGGCCGCGACCGTGGCTTCGTCACCCCACACCACGAGGGCATCGACGAGACGATCACTGCCGCCGTCGGCGATGTCGTCGTCGGTGAAGCCCTGGCGCTTCCAGTTGTTCGAGTAGTTCGGGAGCCTGAGGTACGACGCCAGGTGCATTCGGGCGATCTCGCGTGCCTTGGTCGGGTCGGTCTCGAGGACGACGCCCTGCTCGCTCGCGACCAGCCCACCCGGTCCGATGCCTGCGACGCGCCTTGGCGGTGAGCTCGGGAGTGACCAGGTACGGGTGCGTGCCTGCGGTGCGGGTGCGGGCAAGTTCGAGCATCCTCGGACCGAGTGCGGCGATCACACGATCGTCGACCGCGAGCGGCGTGGCCGCCGCATCGAGACCGTCGAGGTAGTTCGCCATCGTTTCGACGGGCTTCTGGTAGGTCCCAGGTTCGTTCACGTGGTCGATGAACGGGCGATGACTGATGCCGACGCCACACAGATAGCGCGGCCCGTGCTCGGCGGTGAGTCGCGCATGCTGGGCTGCGGCCTCCTCAGGCGTGTGCATCCAGACGTTGAGGATGCCCGTTGCGATGGTGGTCGTCGTCGTTGCGCCGAGCAGCGTGGCGAGCGAGCCGAACAGATCGCCTCCGACGTCGGGGACCCACAACGCGGAGTATCCCAACGAGTCCAGCTCCGCCGCCGCCGCTGCGACCGGTCCTGGCTCGCCGTAACGCAACATGCCGCTCCAGATGCCGGTACCCGTCAGACGTGTGCTCATGCCGAGCGAGTCTGCCAGTGCCACCGTCGTTGGGGCGGATCGGTCTCGGGATCGACGCGCGAGGTGGCGTTCGGGGTGGTGTGCGAGGTGGCGCTGTCAGTGGTCGATCGGTCCAAGGATCGCCGCGGCTGCTGCGGCGAGGTGGTCCCTCGCTTGCGCCGTCGTGAGGATGCCGTTGAGCCAGCGTGCGCTGATTCCCTCGACGAGAGCTGACAGGCGTACACCCGTGTCGTCGGCGTCGAGAGGGGTCGGAATCGAGCCATCGTCATGGCCGGTGCGGACGAGTTCGGCGATGTCGTCGATCCAGCGCTGCGTCAGGGCGATGAGCGTCGGTCGAAGGGCGTGATCGAAGATGGCCGTATCACGGAGCTCTCCCCACGCCGCAGAGTTGGTCCGCACCGACTCGTTGTCCTGGATCTCGTCGATCAGGAGTGCCAGCAGGTTCTCGCGGCCAGTGCCCTCGGCATGCTCGGTGTACGCGTCGGCTTGCTCGCCGATGTGCTCGAGGGCGGATTGAAGCAGGGTCGAGCGGTCGCCGAAGTGGTGGTAGATCAACGCGGGAGACACACCGGCTCGTTTGGCGACTTCCTCGACGCGGAGCCCGCGAGTTCCTTTGCGGGCGATCTCCTCGATCGCCGCGACGAGCAGTGCCGTTCGTCGGTCGCTCATGCGCCTGGAAGAGTGACGCCGATCGGGACCTGCTGGGTGATGCAGTGCGGCCCGCCACCACCGAACGCGATCGTCGCTCCAGGGACTCCGATGACCTCGCGGTCCGGGTGCAACGCTCGGAGATCCTCCAACGCCGGCCCATCCGCGGCGTCGCCGCCGACCGGCACGATCACGGCGCCGTTCGCCAGATAGTGGTTCGCATACGAAACGGTGGCGGTCGAGCCTGGATCGAGTGTGGCGATGTCGAACGCTCGCCCCGCTGCATCACGGGCGGCGCGGAGCACCTCGAGGTTCGCCCGCCCGCGAGCGAACTCTGGCGAACTGCGATCGGTCACCGCTTCGAGCAGAACGCGGCCGGCAGACACGTACTGCAAGACGCCGTCGACATGGCCGTCGGTGCCCGCCGGGCCGGTGTCGAGGCTGTGGCCGAACGGAAGCCAGATCACCGTGGTCGCCCCCAGGTAGTCGCAAAGGCCCTGCTCGAGTTGCTCACGACTCATCTCAGGGTTGCGGTTCGGGTTGAGCAAGCACTGCTCGGTCGTGATCACGGTGCCAGCGCCGTCGACGAAGAAGGAGCCACCTTCCAGCACGAACGGAGCCTTGAAGAACGGCAGATCGAGCCACTCGGCGAGCCGCCGCGACAACCGCGCATCGTCGTCGTGAGGATGCCAGCGGTTGCCCCACGCATTGAACCCGAAACCGACGACGGCGATCTCGCCGTCGTCGTTGCGGACGAAGGCCGGGCCACTGTCGCGACACCACGAGTCGTTGATCGGCATCTCGATCGGCGTGACACCGTCACCGCACATTCGCTCGACCTCTCCGGCGTACCCCGGATTGCACACCATCACGACCGGCTCGAACGCGGCGATCGCCGACGCGACGACGGCGTAGTCGCGCGTTGCGTTCGTGAGCTCGTCTCCCCAGAGCTCGGCTCGTGACGGCCAGGCCATCAAGCACCCAGCGTGCGGCTCCCACTCTGCTGGCATCTTGTACCCGGCAGCAGCCGGAGTCGGCGTCGAGCGCTCGGTCATTCGACTATCGTAGAGATGACTGAATATTCAGTCAATGCTTCGACACCTCGCCACCAACCCTTCGGAGCAGTTCGATGTCTCCCAGTTCGATGTCGCCCAGTTCGATGTCGCTGATGGCGACTGCCTGCCTGATCGCCGCAGGCTGCGCGGCGAGCTCGCCTTCGGTGCCGACCACAGACGGCATCGTCGTGGTTGTCGATGCCGCTGTCTACACCGTGAACCCGATCCAACCGGTCGCATCCTCGTTCGCCTACGACGCTCGCGGCGTGATCATCGCAGTCGGAACCGAAGCAGAGGTGATGGCAGCGGCGGGAGACGATCCGACCGTGATCGATGCGGCCGGCAACATGGTGCTGCCCGGTTTCCAGGACGTGCACGTTCACGTTCCCGAAGCCGGGATCAACAACGGCCTGTGCCTGCTCGATCCGGGACTGTCATTGGCCGAGTACGAGACAGTGGCTCGCAGACTGCGCCGACGAGCAACCCGACTCCGACTGGGTGCGCGCCGCCGGCGCATCGCTGTTCGACCTCCGTGACGCCGACGAACTGCCGATCGACGTGCTCGACCGCGGCGGTTCCGGACAGGCCTGCGTTGGTGCTCGACGACCTCGGGCATGCCGTGTGGACGAACACGTTGGGCCTCGAGGCCGCCGGGATCGCAGCCGACGACCCCGACCCACAAGGCGGGGTGCTCCATCGCGATCCGGCGACGGGTCGGTTGACGGGCTTGTTGCTCGAAGACGCGCAGCAACTCGTCCGAAACGCCGGAGCGGTCGACGACGACGCTGTGTACGAAGGGCTCTTGGCAGCGCTCGACGAACTCGCCGTGAACGGGATCACCTCCATCAGCGACGCCGGTGGATACTGGCAGCAGAACCATCCGGCCGCATTCGAGCGAGCCGTCGCGGAGGACACCCTCATCGTCCGGGCGTCGAACGCCCTCTATCTGTATCCGAGCCTCGATGTCGAGACCCAGTTGCCCGAGCTCGAACGGCGGTTCAACGATGATCCGGACGGGTTGCTCCGCTACGACACCGTCAAGATCTACATCGACGGCATCCTCGACCTCGGTACGGCTGCGCTGCTCGAGCCCTACGACACGGCACCGGACGAGAACTACCCCAGCGGCTTGTTCTACTTCCGGCCCGACCAGCTGCAGACCTACGTGTCGGAACTTCACCAGATCGGCTACAAGCTCCACTTCCACGTCATCGGCGATGCAGCGACCCGAACGGCACTCGACGCCATCGAGGCCATCGATGCAGATCCCGCCGAGGTCGCCGAACGTCGTCATCGCCTCACCCACACCTACCTCGTCGACCCGGCCGACATCGCCCGCTTCGCCGATCATCGGTGTCGTGGCCGACTTCCAGGTCGGCCCCGAATCGACGTCGACCGACTACCACGAGTACCTCTCCGAGTTCATCGGCGACCGCGCGTTCGACCTGATCCCGGTCGAGGCCCTCCTCGATGCCGGCGCTCACGTCTCGCTGTCGAGCGACTGGGACGCCGACCCGCTGTCCCCCTTCGCCACGATCGAGCGGGCGGTCACCCGCAGCACCAACGCGGTCGACGACGTCGCCACCGCGATCGAGCTCGTCACCATCGATGCCGCCTACGCCCTCGGTCATGACGACACGACCGGTTCGATCGAGGTCGGCAAACAGGCCGACTTCGTCATCGTCGATCAGAACCTGCTGGAGATCGACGTGGACGAGATCGACGAGACCGAGGTGCTGCTCACCGTCATGGGCGGCCGCCAGACCTACCGCTCGCGCAGCTTCGAGTCCTGAACCGCACTCGGCGTTGGCCAGCCTCCGACGTGGCCGCGACCGCAGGAGCGCGTCGCTCGACTCGTCACCGTCGAAGTGAGGGATCGGCTACTGCTGGCCCGTCCGGCGCATCGCGAGGAACTCGGTGATGTTGAGCAGCTTCGGTGGACGCTTGGCTCCAGGGGGAAGCCGGTCGAACGCCTGATCCGCAGTGATCAGTTCGGGGTCGACCAGATCGACGGTGCCGCCGTCGATCTCGAGCGTGGCGGTCCCGGCAGCGAGCACGTTCTGCACCCAATCCGACCGGGACCCATAGACCAACATGAAGAGGAACCCGTCGTCGACCGGGAGCGCTTCGAGTGGCGTGCGATGCGGCTGGCCCGACGAGCGACCGACGTGACGAATCACTTGCCACTTCCCGTTGCGCACCGCCCGCGGGTTGAAGACCCGTTTGTTGATCTTGCCCCACCACAACGGCATCGGCATGGCTCACCTCCACCTCTCCCGAGACCACCGTACTGGAATCTGGGCACGTGCCCCGAGGGCCTTGTCGGTGGCTCGGGCCGTCTACCGACCGTTGAATGGTTCAGGCCCATCGTGGTGCCGTGCGTCGGCAAATGCGTGGAGCCGCTCGGCGTCGCCACAGATGCCGGCGAGGAGGCCCGGGAAGACGAAACGATGGAAGGGTGCGACGGCGATCCAGTAGAGGCGACCGAGGAGACCGCGGGGGTGGAACCGTGCCGTTTGCATGATGGTCGCACCGGCGCCGTCGGGTTCGATCTGCCACTGCAACCAGGCGTCTCCCGGCAGGCGCATTTCGGCTCGCAGACGGAGGAGGCTGTCCGGGACGAGGGACTCGACACGCCAGAAGTCGAGCGGATCACCGACGGACAAATGGTGTGAACGGAGGCGTCCGCGACGCATGCCGACTCCACCGATCAACGAGTCGAGCAGCCCACGCAGGCTCCACAACCAGTCGCCGGCGTACCAGCCCTGCCGGCCACCGATCGAACAGATCACCCGGAACAGCTCGGCCGGTGATGCTGCGACGTGCAGCTCGCGCCGATCGAGGTTGACCGTGCCGCCGGACCAGGCCGGGTCGGTGGGCTGCGGCTCGGCCGGTGGACGTCCGCCCAGCTCGGCGTGCGCCCAACTGGTCGGCACGTCACCGCTGATCGAACGACCCAGTGCAAGTGTCACCGCCTCGCGATAGCTGAGTTGCTCGATTGGCATCGCGTCGGCAGCAGCATCGCCCGTCACGACCACATCGTTGACGAGGCTCTCGATCAGCGGCCTGGCGAGCATCGGTGGGATCGGGGTGACGAGACCGATCCATCGAGACGACAGACCGGGCGTGAGGAGCGGCACCGGCACGACGATCCGGCGTCGTAGACCAGCGACTTCGGCGTACTGAGCCATCATTGCGCGATACGTCAGCACCTCGGGCCCACCCACGTCGAGGACCTGACCGGTGACGTCCGCGGTCAGCGACTCGACGAGGAAGTGCAGCACGTCGCGCACGGCGACCGGCTGGCACTTCGTGTCGACCCACCGAGGAGTGACCATTGCCGGGAGGACCTCCACGAGGTAGCGCAACATCTCGAAGCTCGCCGACCCTGACCCGATGACCACCGCGGCTCGGAGCTCGACCACCGGCACCGAACCCTTGGCGAGCTCCGCCCCGACCTCCTGGCGACTCGCCAGGTGCTCGCTCAGATCCCCCGACGAATGGTCGCCGAGACCACCCAGGTAGATGATCCGTTGCACTCCTGCAACCTCGGCAGAGCGCCGGAAGTTCTCAGCGACGGCACGGTCGTGCTCGGCCCACTCGGCCGACGAGCCGATCGAGTGCACCAAGTAGAACGCGGCATCCACGCCTGCCATGGCCTCACCGAGGTCACCGCCGACGTCGCCCTGCACGATCTCGACGGATGAACGCCATGGTGCGGACAAGACCTTGGCAGGCGTGCGCACCAGGCACCGCACTCGGTACCCGCGGTCGAGCAGCACCGCCACCAAACGGCCTCCGACGTAACCGCTCGCCCCCGTCACCAGCACCAACGCTCCCGGCTGCACACCCAGCACGCCATCCGGGAACAGCACCTGGTTCGGGCCCTTGTTCGTCATGATGACAACACCTGCGTGGTCCTCAACGTCTCGCGTCCCGTCGCTGCTCGGGCCGCCGCGGTCATCGATGAGTCCGTTGGATTTAGCACTAATACTGCAACTCCTGGACCAGGTGCTCCATTCCCAACCGGCGCGCTGGCACGGGAGCCCGTCCGCGCGGCGCTCGCCCGGATGCTGCAATGGGCACCGGGCACGGCCACACTGACGTCGTGGCCACTGCGTCGATTCCCACGGTGTGGGTGTTCGGCGATCAGTTGGATCGCACCCGGGGCGCCCTTGCGGGTCGCAGACCGGGGGAGTGCCGTGTCCTGATGGTCGACAGCGAGGCGCTGATCGCGTCCCGGCGGTGGCATCGTCAGCGACTGCATCTGGTGCTGTCGGCGATGGCTCACTTCGCGGCGGAACTGCGGATCGAGGGCTTCGAGGTCGATCATCGTCGGGCAGCCACGCTCGAACAGGGCCTCCGAGATCACCTCGACGAGTTCGGCACCCGGCGGGTCATCGCGATGGAGCCGACGAGCTGGGATTGGCGCATCGTGCTCGAGCGGCATGGCGTCGAGCTGGTGCGCAATGACATGTTCCTGTGCCACTACGACGACTTCGCGAGCTGGGCAACCGGCCGGAAGCGGCTCACGATGGAGGACTTCTACCGGTGGCAACGGGCACGACTCGGCGTGCTGATCGAAGACGGCGTCGGCGGATCGGAGCCGGTGGGCGGTCGGTGGAACTTCGACCATGACAACCGTGAACCGCCGCCGAGAGACGGCCGGTCATGGCCCCCGGTCGAGCAGTTCGAGCTCGACGACATCGATCGTGCGGTGCTCGATCGACTTCCGCCGACGACGTTCGGCGCGGACCCCGACGGGACGTGGCCCGTCACCCGAACTCAGGCGCTGATCCGCCTGCGTGAGTTCGTCGACCACGGTCTGGCGTTGTTCGGGCCACATGAGGACGCGATGCTCGCCGCAGAGTGGAAGATGGCTCACTCGGTGCTGTCGTCGTCGATGAACATCGGCCTGCTGCACCCGAGCGAGGTCGTGGAGGCCGCCGAGTCCGCCTATCGACAGGGCACGGCTCCATTGAGCTCGGTCGAGGGCTTCATCCGGCAGGTGATCGGCTGGCGCGAGTACGTGTGGGGTGTCTATTGGCTGTGGATGCCCGACTACCGGGCGAGCAATGCGCTCGGCGCCACGCGCCCGGTCCCACCGGCGTTCACCGGTCAGGCCCACACCGACATGGCCTGCGTTGCCAGCGTGATCGGACACGTCGATGATCACGGGTACGCGCACCACATCGAACGGCTGATGGTGCTCGGCAACCTGGCACTCACGGCCGGTGTCGACCCGGCAGCGATGACGGCGTGGATGCAGGCGAGCTTCGTCGACGGTGCCGAGTGGGTGATGTTGCCCAACGTGATCGGGATGGCGTTGTTCGCCGACGGCGGGATGATGGCCACCAAGCCGTACGCCTCTGGCGGGGCCTACATCAACAAGATGAGCGACTCGTGCCGGTCGTGCCGCTTCGACCCGAAGCTGCGGACCGGCCCCGACGCCTGCCCGTACACCACGCTCTACTGGGACTTCCTCGCCCGCAATGCCGACTCGCTCGCAGCGAATCACCGCATGGCCCGCCCGCTCGCAGCCATGCGCCGGTTGAGCGACCTGCCCGCCGTGCGAGGCCGCGCGATCGAGATCCTCGGTCTGCTCGACCGAGGAGAGCTCTGAAGGCCGGGCGCTGGGGCATCGCGTGACTGGAGCAAGACCAGAGTCGTGTCACCGGGTCGGTGGGAAGCCAATGAGGGATGGGGTCGAGAATCGGAGACGAGCGTCAGACGACGATCAGCTCGAGGCCGGGAGCCAGCCGTGACAGGTCATCGGGGTCCGAGGTGACGACACGTTGGGCTGTTCGACGGGCACACACCACGACATGGGCATCGACGACGTCGGAGGTACCACTGGCGGCCAGCAGCCGGCCGACGTTGACCGCGTCGACTCGATCGAGCGGGATCACATCGCTCGACGGTTGGCGGATCAGCCGGGAGAGACGTGCTTGCCGTTCGGGTCGACGGATCGCCTGGGCAAGCGCCGACGCCGGGATCGTGACTCGGCTGTTCGTCTCGACGGCGCGGGCGAGCAGCACGACGACGCGGCGATTGCTGCGGTCAAGGGCGATGAGTCCGCCGGCGTCGAGGGTGATGCCGGGCATCAGGCTGCCGACCGGCGACGGCGCTTGGGCACCCCGAGAGCGGTGTCGGCCCACGCTCTCTCGTCGGCCGACATCGGTCCACCTGTGTCGTCGAGGGCCTGAGCGAGCATTGATCCCCATCCGGCCACATCGTCGAGTGCGACTCCGACGGCGTGCTGTACGAAGCCCGACACGCTTGCGGCTCGGCCGCTATTGACCAGATCGCGGATCTGTAGGACTTGATCTTCGTCGATGGTGACTGTGATCTTCTTTGACGCCATACCATTCACCATACCAATCTCGCCTCCGAAGCGCATCCGACTTCGCGCCCGCCAGGGAACGCCCGGTGTCGGCAGCGCTCGGACCCGGCTCGGGAACCGTGATCCTTGCGATGGCGGCACTCGGGATTGGTGACTCGCTCGCGGTCCGCAACCGGTCGATCTCCCCAACGTCCGGCGAGGTGATGTGGAAGCGACATCGACGTGTGTGGGTCTGCACACGGAGCGTGACGCCCACCTCTACCAGTCCACGAAACGGTAGGCATCCTCGACGATCGAGAGTGCCGTGAGGCCCACCTCGGCACTCGCGATGGGTGTGTCACCGGTGTGGCAGCAGTGGATGAAGTCGGCCATCTGAGCGGTGTACATCGGCTGGCTGCAGTGGACGTAGCCGGCCGGCGTGGCACCTTCGATCAGCAGGTTCGGCCAGATGCGCAGGCTGCCGGTGGTGCCGTAGACCTCAGTGTCGGCCTCCACACCCTCCAAACGCGGTTGCCACCACCCGCTGTGCACCGCGCTCCACGCGCCATCGACGTGCTGTGCTCCACCGGACCACTCGACGACCACCAGGCCGTCGTCGTCGATGCCGCTGCGCCGGTCGTAGCCGTGCCCGTCGCCGAAGGCTGAGCGCAGCACGGCAGTGACCCTGGTGGGTTGCGGGTCGCCGAGCAGGAAGCGAGCGGTATCGATGGCATGGATGCCCATGTCGATGAGCGCGCCGCCGCCGGCCAGCGACCGGTCGACGAACCAACCTCCTGGTCCCCAACGCGCATGCACGCCGTAGCCGACGGTGTGCACCGGTGCACCCACGGCTCCGGTGGCGATGGCGTCGCGGGTGGCGATGACCTCCTCGCGGTACCGCCACATGTGGCCCACCAGCAGTGTGCGCTGCGCCGATGCAGCTGCCTCGGCGATCTCGTTTGCTTCGGCGACTGTCATCGCCATGGGTTTGTCCACGAGCACGTGCTTGCCAGCGCCCAACGCCGCCATCGCCTGCGGGTGGTGCAGTGCGTTGGGTGTCGCGACGATCACGGCGTCGACATCGTGGGCAGTCGCTGCAACCCGCCAGTCATCGGTGGATCTGGCGATGTGCACCACCTGCTGCCCGCACTCGCGTGCGGCCTGCTCATGCATCTTGCCGATGAATCCGTGGCCGAGCAGCGCGATGCGCAACGGTGCGCCGGCGGGCGCTGTCATGACACGGCGACGATCTGAGCGGCGTGGGCGTGGATGCGCTGGACGGCGCGTGCGACGTCGAGCACGTCCTCTCGGTCGGCCAGCAACAGCCGGTGCTGCAGCCACACCGTGCTGGCCGCAGCAGCCTCCGCCACGGGGAGGTGCAGCGCGGTGTAGTCGATGTCGGGAGCGCTGGCACGCAATCGTGGACCGAAGTTGCGGTTGCGGAAGATGGCGAGGTCCGAGAGCGCGGGGTACGACACGCCCATCGGGATTCCCTCAGCCGCCAACGCCGCCTCGAACCGGTGCAGCGGCAGGCCCGCAAACTGGTCGGCGTCGTAGTGGAACACGAAGCAGTAGTTGCCCTGCGTGTCCATGCGCGGGTCGCGGTGCGGTGGTCGGATGCCGGGCACCTCCTGCAGCGCAGCGTTGAGCGCGATGGCGTTGTCGTTGCGTCGGCGGTTCTGCTCGGGGAAGCGACGCAGTTGCGCACGCAGCACTGTGCCCTGCCACTCGGTCATTCGGAGGTTCGAGCCGTAGGTGGCGTGGTGGTAGAACCACTCGCCCTTCACGCGGCCGCAGTCGGCGTATGCCCAGGCGCGGTCCCGCAGCGCCTCGTCGTTGCAGATCAACGCGCCGCCTTCGCCGGCGGTCATCAGCTTCGATCGCTGCATCGAGAAGCTCCCGAAGTGACCCCATGATCCAACGCCTCGACCTCGCCAGAACGTTCCGTGTGCGTGGGCGCAGTCCTCGATGAGGAAGAGCCCATGTCGCTCGCACAGCCCGGTCAACGCGTCGAGGTCGGCAGCCGCACCGGCAACGTGCACCGCCACGATGGCCTTGGTGCGCGGGGTGATGGCTGCTTCGGCGGCAGCCACGTCGATGCACAGGGTGTCAGGGTCGATGTCGACGAGCACCGGTGTGGCGTTCACCGCCAGTGCTGCAGAGGCCGAGGCGATGAACGTCATTCCCGGCACGATCACTTCGTCGCCTTGGCCGACGTCGCACGCGGCGAGCGCTGCCTCCAACGTGTGCGTGCCGTTCGTGAGCGCCATCCCGAACGCCGCACCGTGGTACGTCGCGAACTCGGCGGCGAACGTCGCTGCTTCGGTGCCGTTGCCCTGCCACCATCCGCCGCGGTCGAGCACGCGGAGCAGGCCCTCGCGTTCGCCGTCGTCCCAGACCGGCCACGAGGGATACTCGGTGTGTCGCAATGGAGCGCCGCCCAGGACGGCAGGGGCACTGATGAGGCTGGTCATGGTCGCTCCAGAAGAGAGATGGTGTTCGATTGTGTGGTGTGGTGGTGCGGTACTCGTCGCCCGACCGCTCGTGCCGGCCACACGTGTTCTGGCACCAGGCTGCGGGCGGCTCGATCGGCGACGAGGGTGACGTTGGGGTGAGCCAGCAACGCACTGGCCGGCACATCGACGTGGGGTGGTCGAGTGAGCAGCGTTGCCAGCGCAGAAGCCTTCGCCGCGCCGGTCGCGATGAGGACGATCTCGGCCGCCATCATGATGGTGGCAAGGCCTTGTGTGATGCACCGAGTGGGCACGTCGGCGAGCGATGTGAAGAACCTGGCGTTGTCGATCCGAGTCGCTGTCGACAACGCGGCGACGCGTGTACGTGACGAGAACGGAGTCCCCGGCTCGTTGAAGCCGATGTGGCCGTTGCGGCCGATGCCCAGCAACTGCAGATCCACCCCGCCGATCGAACCCAGCACGTCCTCGTACCCGACAGCAGCCGCATCGGGATCGCGTGCGTGCACGTCCGGCCCGATGATGCGGAGGCCTCCGCATGGTTCCGCAAGCTGCGCAGCGATCACCGCTCGGTACGACAACGGGTTGCCCGGCGCCAACCCGAGGTATTCGTCGACCAGGTACAGATCCGTGTCCGTGCTCATCGAGCCTCGCCTGATCAGTTCGCGATACGTCGGCTCCGGCGACGACCCGGTGGCCACGCCCAGCGAACCTGGGCGGCGGTCGTCGACGATGTCGGCGATGGGCCCAGCCGTGTCGTGGGCACCGTCGACGGCCAGGAGCTGCACGAGCGGTGGCTCAGTCAGCTCGCAGTGCGGTGCGCGCCAGCGTGAGCACGTGATCGTCGACGATCAGGCCGTTGGCGGCCGAGTACCAGAGGCCTTGCTCTTCCACGAACGACGGCATGCGGCGCAGTGAGGCCCTCACCTCGTCCCACGTGACACCCAGCTCGTCGAGCCCAGTACGCATCTGTGCCGCATCGGCGATGCGCCGCGGCCGAGCGGGATCGTTCTCCTGGATCGCCGACATGACGAGCACGCCGAGCGTGACCAGTTCACCGTGCATGATCGTGCGGCCGGTCACCTCCTCGAAGGAGTACGCGAAGAAGTGCTCGCTGCCTTCCTCGAACCGGGCATGGCCCAGGTCATGGCATCTCCAGCCGATGTCGCGGTGGCACTCCATCAGCCGGCGCAGGCCTTCGTCGGAGCCCTCCGCCAGCAGCGGTGCCAGCGCCTCCAGTTCGTCGAGGTAGGTCAGCGACATCGCTGCGGCGTGTTCGTCCCACGGGTGGTCTCGACCGGCGCGAACGCCGATGAGCCAATCATGGCGCGCCGTGTGGCACGACAGCACGTCGCCGATGCCACCGTGCACCAACGCGGGTGGCGCGTTCGCCATCAGGTCGTAGTCGACGAGCACGCGCTCGGGCACCGAGTCGCCTTCGTAGCGCACGCCCCCTGCATCGCGCAGCGCGGTCATGCGCGTGAAGCAGGCGTTCACCGACGGCAGCGACGGCACTTGGTACAGCGGGATCTGGCGACGCCAGTGCAGCCACTTCGCCGTGTCCATCGCGGAACCCCCACCGATGCCGATGATGGCCTGCGCATCGGGGCAGGTGTCGACCAGGTGGGCCAGGTTCGCTGGGGTCAGATCGCCGGCGGGAATGACCGCCACCGGCGCCGGCGTGAGCGTGGGGGACAGCAACGCCCAGGGCTCGGGATGGGTGACCACCACGTAGTCGCCCAATGTCGGCGTCAGCTCGGCGAGCAGGCCGCGGCCGTAGTCGGTGGCGAAGCCGCGGGCGTCGATCATGCGAGCCGCGTCCCGAAGCTGTCGAGCATCGCCGAGAGGCCGCCGAAACGAACGACGCGGAACTCCTCGGCGGCGGCGACGCCATACGTCGCGCCCACACGCTCGGAGCCGGCTCTGACGAGCACGCGCATCAGCGGTGCCGGATCGCCGGAAGCCAGCGCCTCCTCGATTGCATCGACACGCCAGCCGCCCGTGCGCGCCTGCAGGCGCAACTGGTTGAAGAAGTTGAGCATCATCGTGCGGTGTGCGCACGCCGATTCGATCTTGGTGTCGAGGTGGTCGGTGATGTCGATGACATCGGTGACGCGTTGCACCTCGCGCCCGAAGTACCACCGTTCGAAGCAGCCGTGTGGTTCGAGGCCGGCGGCGAGGTGTTCGGGATGGTGCTTGTCGAACTGGCTGGTCCAGAACGACTCGTCGGTCGCAGCCGCGATCTTGATGTGGTCCTGGTTGTCCTCGCCGAACGCGGCATACGGATCGAAGGTCACCAGTGCGTAGGGTCGGTGGGTGCGCACCTGGCGGATGATCTTCTCGCGGAGCTCGACCTCGCTGACATCGGCGAGCGTGTCGGTCCTGTAGCCGAACTCGACGACTTCTGCGACACCCAGGATCTGGGCCGCGGCGTTGAACTGCTCGGTGTTGGCTGCAACGGTGTCGGCTTCGCCGAAACCAACCGAATCCCAGCGATCGTCGGTGACACGAACGACGACGACTCGCCAGCCGTTGGCACACCACGCTGCAACCGTGCCCCCGAGGAAGAGGGCCATGTCGTCGGCGTGAGCGATCACCAGCACCAGGCTGCGGCCGTCGCCCGGTTCGACTCCGTGTACCAGCGGGCCGCTCATGTGGGGACTCTACCCGGAGCACTTGTCTCGGTCAATACTATTGACCGAATGATGCGGGCCTGTTGAGTCCCGAAACGATCCTGGGCTCCTTCGTCGTCGCCGTCTCGCAGCTGATCCCGAAGCGCAGCCGTCGCAGGCTGCGCGCTGTAGCGATCGGAGGAGATCTCGCCGCCCAACAACTGGTCGCCGCTCGCGGAAGTCGGCGCGATGCACCAATGGCTCGACGTGGACGAGTTCGCCAATGCTCAGCTCGCCGTCTGCCTCAGCGCATGGGCCGGCGCGGTGAGAGAGGTGCTCGACGACGGCACGAACAGCTGGGAGTTTGCGGTCGTCGATGGCACATTCGGCGATAATCCAGCTTCGCAACATCGCGACGTCGATGGGGACGTACCAAGGAAGGACTCTCACGCATGAAGGTCTGTGTGATCGGTGGCGGCTCGACCTACACGCCCGAGCTCGTCGAAGGGCTGATGGCTCGACGGGATGTTCTTGATCTTCACGAGATCCATCTCGTCGACAGCGATCCAGGACGCCTCGCGGTGCTCGGCCCGCTTGCCCAACGGATGTGCGACGTCAGTGCCAGCAGCGATCCTGGGCGCGCTGTCGGCGTGTCGTGGGGGACAGACCGTGTCGCAGGCATCGCCGGCTCACGGTTCGTGGTCAGCCAGATTCGAGTCGGAGGGATGGCGGCACGCGAACGCGACGAGCAACTCGGTCGAGAGTTCGGTCTGATCGGCCAGGAAACCGTCGGGATCGGCGGGTTTGCCAACGCTCTGCGCACGATCCCGGTCGCGCTCGAGATCGCGCGCGACGTTGCCCGGCATGCTCCTGGCGCGACGCTGCTCAACTTCACCAACCCGGCCGGGTTGGTGACCGAGGCCTTGTGTCGTCACGGCATGGTCGACGCCATCGGGCTCTGCAACGTGCCCTGGACGGTCAAGGCCGAGGTCGCTGCTGCGCTGCGTTGCACGCCGACCCAGGTTGAGTTCGACTACGTCGGTCTCAACCACCTCAGCTGGATCAGGGGAGTCACCGTTGATGGGGTCGACCGCACCGCTGAGGTCCTGAGCGGGCTTCGTGGCTTGGTGGGCAAGCAGGCGGCAGCCGATGACGAACCGGTGTGGAGTCCCGAGTCGATCTCGATGCTCGCCGCCATCCCGAACTACTACCTCTTGTACTACTACGAGACCGACGCGTGCATCCGGCACCAGGCTGCCACCCCGACGAGGGCTTCAGTGGTGGCCGAGGTCGAGGAGAAGTTGCTGGCCCAGTACGCCGATCCGCTGCTTGATCACAAGCCGGCCGAACTCGTGCTGCGTGGTGGGGCCTACTACTCCGAGGCGGCGGCGGCGCTGATGGCCGACCTTGTCGGCGGTGCTGGTGCCGTGCACGTGGTCAACACCACCAACCGAGGAGCAATCCCCGGCCTGGCCGACGATGTCGTGGTCGAAGTGGCTGCCCGCGTGGTCGCAGGAGGCGTCGAGCCACTCCCGGTCGCGCCGCTGCGTGCCGACGTGGATGCCTTGCTCCGCACCGTCAAGGACTTCGAGTTGCTGACGGTCGAGGCTGCAGTTCACGGTGACCACGACGCCGCGCTTCGGGCCCTGGTGACCAACCCACTCGGCCCCAACATGTCACGGGCCCCTGCGGTGTGGGCGCGACTGAGAGAGGTGCATGCCGGATGGCTGGGCAAACTGGGCTGACATGTCGCCTCGGCTCCGCCGGTGAGGTGGTCGTGGGAGTCGACGGCCACTGGTCACTGCGACAGCCGGGGCGCAGGTGGCGAGCGGAACACGGGCGACGACGATCGTCCTGGCCGTGCTCTCGGCGAGCTCGTAGGTCAGTCCCAACGATGTGGTCGCAAGGGTGGATTCATCGGTCAATACTGTTGACCTAATACGTCTCGGCGGCTTACAGTGCTGCGTATCGTCGCGATGAGGCCTCTCGCGCCGCGAACAAGGGGGAACTACGTGAACGAATCCAGGAGAAGCCTGCATCGCACATCGACTGCACTCGTCGTGGTGTTCGCGATGGCTGCCCTTGCCGCTGCGTGTGGTGGCGACGACGAGGCGAGCGTCGACACCACGGCTGTCGACGCCACCGCTGTCGACACCACTGCTGTCGACACCACCGAGCCCAGCGCACCCGCCACCGAGCCCGCAAGCGAAACCACCGACCCTGCCGCCACGGACACCACCGTCGCTGAGGAGTGCGGAGACCGTGGCGATGCCGGCGAGATCGATGTGTTCTTGATCCCCAGCCCGTCCTCGACGGCGATCCAGTCGTTCATCCCCGACTTCGAGGAAGCGACGTGCATCGCTGTCAACTTCTCCGAAACCCCGTACGGCGAGGCGCATCAGAAGCAGTTGCTCGCCTATCAGCAGGGCGACGGCCAGTTCGATGTCGCGCAGTTCGACAACACGTTCCTGGCAGCGTTCGGCGCCGCTGAGGTGATGACTCCGCTCGACGAGAACCTTGCGAACAGTCCGGCCTATGACATCGATGACTTCTCGCAGGGTCAACAGGACTACGGCAAGTACGACGGCCAGACACTCGGCCTCACGCTGTCGACCGAGCCGATGATCCAGTGGTACCGAACCGACATCTACGAAGAGCTCGGGCTCGAGCCGGCAGCGACCTGGGATGAGTACCTTGCGAACGCGCAGGCCGTGAAGGCTGCCGGAAAGGGAGACGGCGCCTTGATGGGCTTCGGCCCCGGTTCGTCATGGTGGTACATGACCCTGTTGTGGAGCTTCGGCGGTGAGTTGTACGACGACGACCTGAACCCGATGGTCAACACGCCGGAGTCCGTGACAGCAATCGAGTACATGAAGGAGATCTTCGACGTTGCACCGGAAGGCGCGATCACGGCCACTGGCGACGACGTGATGTTCAAGTTCCTCTCGCAGGACATCGGTTCCATCATCCAGTACTCGGGCTACTACGGTTTCACCCTCACCGACGAGTACAACAAGTACGTCGGCAAGATGGGCACCGCGAAGATGCCGCTGGGAACAGTCGACATCACCCATCTCGCGGGTTGGAACATCGGTATCCCAGCCGACTCCGAGAACAAGGACGAGGCGTGGCAGTTTCTCGAGTTCGTCCTCGGGAAGGCCAACGCTCGCGCATACCTCGACTCCGGCGCAGCAGCCATCGGACGGAAGTCGATCACCGGCGATGCCGAACTGGTCACGGAGCAGCCGTACCTCGAACTGCTCACCATTCCCGAGACCAGCCGAATCGAGCGGTACCCGCAGCTGAAGGTGTGGCCCGAAATGGACGTAGCGATCACTCAGGCGATTACAGGCATCCTGTCCGGGCAACTCGAGGTGCAGGCTGGCCTCGACCAACTGAACGACGACCTCGCCGTCATCCTGGCCGCCGAGAACGGCTGAGCTTGCTCACAGACCAACGAGCGCTCTCCGTCGTCGCCCGCCGCACTCAGCGGCGGCGGCGGCGGAGGGTTGCGCTGCTCACGCTGCCCTCGTGGGTGATGCTCACAGCGCTGTTCGCGATCCCCATCGTCGTGGGCGTGTACCTCTCCACGCGCAGCGACAAGATCGGCTCGTTCGTGCCCGGCACAGGCGTCGGTCTCGACAACTTCCGTCGAGATGTCTTCGATCGCACGTTCGTCGAAGCACTGGTCACCACCATCGTGATCATGGTCATCGGTCTTTTCATCCAGTTCCCAATCGGCATCGGTCTCGCCGTGCTCCTCAACCGCAACCTTCGCGGTACGCGACTGTTTCGAACGACGCTGCTGCTGCCGATGCTGCTCACCCCCGTGGCGGTCGGTCTCATGTGGCGATTCATGCTCGATACCGATCTCGGTGTCGTCAACTGGATGCTTGAGAGCCTTGGTATGTCCCGCATCGGCTGGCTGGGCGAGAAGTGGGCCGCGCGCGTCGCGATTGCCATCGTCGACTCCTGGCAAGCCGTTCCCTTCATCATGCTGATGACACTGGCCGCTCTTTCATCGTTGCCAGAGGGCCCGCACGAGGCGGCGCGAGTGGACGGTGCCACCACGTGGCGGGTGTTCCGGCACGTCACACTGCCGATGCTTCGCCCGGTGCTGTACGTCACGCTGATGATCCGTGTGGTCGACAGCCTGAAGCTGTTCGACACCATCTTCATCCTCACTCGTGGTGGGCCGGGCACGGCCACCCAGACTGTCGGCCTGCTCACCTACAACGTCGGATTCAACTTCCTCCAGACCGGTCGTGCGGCGGCGCTCGGTGTGGCGGTCGCTGTCATCACCTTGCCCGTCTACGCGCTGTGGATGCGCGCACAGCGAGCATCGCAATGAGCTCGGCGTCTCACCGCGGCAGTCGTGCGGGACGGGCCCTTTCCTACCTGCTGCTTCTCGCTGCGGTCGTCAGCGCACTGTTCCCGCTGTTCTGGACCATCTCGACCAGCATCAAGCGACGGGTCGATACGTTTGCGATTCCGCCGCGGTTCGTCTCGTTCACCCCGACCTGGAAGAACTTCGAGCAGCTGTTCGACGACGACGCGTTCTGGAACGCATACCGCAACACGGTGTTCATCACGCTGGTCTCCACAGCCATCTCCGTGTTCGTGGGCACGCTCGCCGCATATGCGCTCGCCCGCCATCGCCGCTTCACCGGTCGTCGCACCTTCGAAGCCACGCTGGTCTTGGTCAGGGCGATGCCCGGCATCGTGTTGATGGTGCCCATCTACCAGATGGTGACGAGGCTCGACCTCTACAACAACCGGTGGGCACTCATCTTGATCTACGCCACGATCAACCTGCCGTTCGCCGTCTGGTTGATGACCGGGTTCATCGAACAGATACCGATCGAGATCGAGGAGAGCGCTCGCACCGATGGCGCCAACGGCTTCCGGGTGTTCTGGCACGCGACGCTGCCGCTCGCTGCGCCGGGCATCGTGGCCACGTCCGTCTTCGTCGCCCTGCTCGCGTGGAACGAGTTCCTCATCCCCGTGCTCCTGGCCGGCGAAGACAGCAAGACGCTGCCGGTGTACATCAGCGGCTTCATCTCGAACCGAAACCTCGATTGGGGCCCCATGGCTGCGGCAAGCACCCTGGCGATCATCCCGATCGCGGTGTTCACCGCGCTCATCCAACGTCGCCTCGTTGGCGGCCTCAGCTCCGGTGCGGTGAAGGAATGAATCGCGACGTCCGCACCGGTCGCGACGTCGTGCCGTCCGACCGACATGAACTCGTTC
This sequence comes from uncultured Acidimicrobiaceae bacterium, assembly GCA_963791635.1. Classification (GTDB taxonomy): domain Bacteria; phylum Actinomycetota; class Acidimicrobiia; order Acidimicrobiales; family Ilumatobacteraceae; genus VFMC01. Next base: position 16,679 of record CAWBTC010000003.1, on the reverse strand, counting down.
GTCGAGCCAACATCGAACTGGTGTTCCGCACCATCAGCGATCGTGCCCCGATCAGTCGAGCCGACCTGATCAAGCTCACCCGACTCTCGAAGCCAACCGTGCTCGCGCTGGTCGCAGCGCTCGAAGAGGAAGGCCTCATCCGGCCTGCGGCGCTCGATGCACACGCCGAGCGTCGCCGTGGGGCGGGACGTACCCCCGCCGCATACGAGCCCAACCCGCAAGCGGCATACGTGATCGGTGTTGATGTCGGCGGCACGAAGATCGCAGCAGCGTTCGCAGATCTGAGTGGCCGCATCATCGCCGAGTTCGAGGAGCCGACCTCGAGCCGTGGTGGCGCCGAGGTGGTCCAGCAGGTGGCAGACCTTGCGCGTCGACTCGCCAAGTCCGCCGGCGTTGCGTGGCAGCGCGTCGACGCGGTGTGCGTGGGCACACCGGGCGTGGAGAACGCAGATGGCACCATTCGAATGGCTGACAACGTCTGTGGCCTCGACCGGGTGAAGGTGGCGAGCACGCTGCGCCGATCGCTGCGCACCTCCATCCTCATCGAGAACGACGTGAATCTTGCCGCGATCGGCGAACATGAAGTCGGCGCCGCCGGCGGCTGCGACACCTTCGTCGTGCTGGCGATCGGAACCGGCGTGGGCATGGGCATCATCATCAATGGGCAACTGGCGCGCGGCGGCCGGGGAGGCGCCGGCGAGGTCGCCTACCTGCCGCTCGGCACCGATCCCTCCACCGCCGACGCGCGCCGGCGCGGCGCCTTCGAGCTCGCGGCGTCGGGCTCCGGAGTGCAAGGTCTGCTCGCCACTGAGCTCGCCGAACGCAACGGCCACGTGAGCGACTCAGCGCTCGTTGCGCCGAGTGATGCACACGAGATCTACGACGCTGCGGCCAACGGCGACCAGTTGGCGGCCTCAGTCGTCCGTCGCCACGCTGCCGCGGTTGCCAATGCGGTGCTGGTCGTGGCCGCGGTCATCGATCCCGAGTTGGTGGTGCTGGGCGGGGGAATCGGTTCGAATCCACAGCTGCTTGCTCCGCTGCGCGAGGCAGTTGCTGCCATCACGCCCTGGCCGGTGCGCATCGAGACATCGTCACTCGGCTCGCGCGCCGGTGTGCTGGGCGCAGTGTCACACGCGCTCCGGTCGTTGCCCGAGATCGAGTCGCACCGCGTCAGCGCCCGCCTCCAGACCACCACTGAAGGAAGTCATCCGAGGGAGGATCAGCCATGACTGCAGCGGAAGTGATCGGCGAGCCATTCCATTGCGTGGAGACGAGTGCGCCAGAGGTGCTCGCCGACCTCGGTCGGTACACCATCTGCGTGAACGATCCTCCATGGTCATCCGTCGCCGACGATGTCGCGCAACCGGTCCGTGTGGTTCCGGCCTGGAACATGGACCTCGCCCACCTCGAGCGGTTGGGCGCCGAACCGGACGACAGCGACGTGATCGTGGGCTTCGGCGGCGGAACAGCGCTCGACACGGCAAAGTTCCTCGCATGGCGCCTTGATCGGCCGCTGGTGCAGGTTCCGACGATCACATCGGTCGATGCCGGCTTCACCGATGCGATCGGGGTTCGCGACGCGGGGCGCGTCCGGTACGTGGGCCGCATCGTGCCCAGGATGGTCGCTCTCGATCTCACGCTCATCCGAGGTGCCCCGGCCAGGCTCAACCGCGCCGGCATCGGCGACGTGTTGTCATGTCATACGGGATTGTTCGACTGGCGCCTGGCCACAGATGCAGGTTGCGGTCACCCGTGGGACCCGGCGCTGGCGGCGCTCGGCTCCACCCTCCTCGACGAGTTGGAGGAAGCAATCGATGACATCGCCGCCGTCACCGACACCGGTGTGCGGTTCCTGGCCGACGCGTATCGCCGAATCGGTGCAGCATGCGCCGCCGCCGGCCACAGCAGGTTCGAGGAGGGGAGCGAACACTTCTTTGCGTACGCCTACGAACACGCCACCGGCGCCCACCCGGTGCATGGCGAGATCATCGCTTTCGCAGTGTGTGCGCTGGCTTCGGTGCAGGGCAACGACCCGCAGCGCGCGACTCGTCTGGTCGAGCGGTCCATGGTGCGCGCCAACCCGGCCGACCTCGGAATCTCCGAAGCCGACTTTCGACGTTGTCTCGCCGGCCTGAGCGCCCATGCCAGAGCGGAGGGTTTCGACATCGCGGTCGCCGATCTTCGCCCGATCAGCACTGCGCAGGTCGATGAGGCATGGGGCCTCGTGCAATCCCTTCCGCGCCGCTCGGATGCGGCTCACTGATGACCGCCATCTCGTTCCGCAACATCAGCAAGGTGTTCGACGACGGCACCTTGGCCGTCAACGGGCTGAACCTCGACATCGACGACGGTGAGTTCATGGTGCTCGTGGGACCAAGCGGTTGCGGGAAGACAACCTCGCTCCGCATGGTTGCGGGCCTGGAGGACCCCACCGCCGGAGAGATCCTCATCGGCAACACGGTGGTCAACGATGTGCCCAGCCGAAGCCGCGACATCGCGATGGTCTTCCAGAACTACGCCCTGTACCCGCACATGGATGTGGCCGACAACCTGGTCTTCGGTTTGCGAATGCAGGGTGTCGGGAAGGCGGCTCGGCGTCAACGTGCACGGGAGGTCGCCGACATCCTGAGCATCACCGACCTGCTCGGCCGTCGTCCGAAGCAGCTCTCCGGTGGTCAGCGCCAGCGTGTTGCGATGGGCCGCGCGATCGTGCGCGAGCCGCAGGCGTTCCTGATGGACGAACCGCTGTCCAACCTCGATGCCAAACTACGCGTGCAGATGCGCGCCGAGATCGCTCGCATCCAGCGCCGGCTGGGCACCACCACGTTGTACGTCACACACGATCAGGTCGAGGCCCTGACCATGGCTGATCGGGTTGCGGTGATGAGTCAGGGGCTGCTGCAGCAACTGGCCACGCCAGCCGACCTGTACCTCCATCCGATGAACCTGTTCGTGGCCGGCTTCATCGGTTCACCGCCGATGAACCTGTTCGAGGCCCGCATCGTTGACCATCAGTCCGGCCGCGCTGTGGATTTCGGCTCACATCGCCTCGCGTTGGGTGATCGCTGCCCTGCATCCGTTGCCGTCGGCACCGATGTGGTGATCGGGATCAGGCCGGAGGACATCGAGGATGTGGCGTTCGACAGCGGGTCGCCCGACGACCGACGGTTGCACGTCGACGTCGAACTGGTCGAGCAACTGGGCAGCGACATCGTGGTGCACGCGCTGATCGACGCAACACCCTCGCGCTCGACGATGCTTCCCGCCGAGGCAGCGGCTCCGGCGCCGCTCGACGCCGGCGGGTTGCTCGTGGCGCGCTGCAACCCACGGTCGCGACTCGCGCGTGGCGAGCGGGCGCACCTCAGCGTCGACACCGATCGCATCCATCTGTTCGACCCGAGCAGCGGCCGAACGCTCATCGAACCCACCTGAAGTCGTTGGCGCGAACCGTCAGGCGCTGCGGCCTTGTGCGGCCCACTCGACTGCGATTCGGTCGCGCAGGCCAGGCTGGGTCCAGTAGTCGATGACAGTTGCTGCCATTGCCTTCGCAGCGTCCAGCATGCATCGATCGGCCGCGGGAGTGATCGCCGCCGCGGTCATCTCGATCGTGTGCCCGGCACACCGCGTGCCGACGTCGAGCACCGGATGGATGACCGGCAACACATGACTGACATTGCCCATGTCGGTGGAGCCAGCAGCTTCGATGGGAACGGCCGCCGGGTCGAGGAACACGCGACCGAGCGACTCGGCGTTGGTGCGAAAGGCTGCGGCCAACGCACGGTTCGCCCGGAGGTGTCGCTGGCCGCCTGCTTGGCGTCGGCCGTGTTCAAGGCCGTCACTCGAGCGTCGCGTAATTGGTGGAGCGGTCGTCCGCCGTTGTGCCGCGCACTTCCGCGACTGAAGTGGCCAATGCTGCGATGTACTCATCCAACACGGCGGCGTTGCCGTTCGAAACGGTCGAGTGAAGCGAATCGGGTGGAGTCTGGCGGTCGTGGAACCAACCGCGCGACTGCAGCGCGTCGCCGAACGCGAACACGTCGATCGGGCCGCCAGTCGCGGTGGGGTCCCCGGCCATCGCGACGAGGTGGAACGTGCCGTCGCCGAGCACCCGGATGCCTTGGATCTCGGTGATCGCCGTTCGAAGGCGGTCCGCCGTGTCGAGAGCGGTTGCTGTGAGCGCCTTGTACCCGTCGATGCCGAGATGCCGCATCACCGCCCACGCCATGGCCATGGGCGCGCCGGGACGGGTGCCTTGGATGTTCGGCGACGCGTAGAAGCCGCCGAGCCAATCGTCGAACACGAAGGTCTGGTACGCCCTCAGCGCCGACGAGGCGTACAGGATGACCGAGACACCCTTGGGTGCGTAGCCGAGTTTGTGGACATCGGCAGAGATGGAGGTGACGCCGTCGACACGGAAGTCCCAGGGCGGCACGTGCCGACCGAGCAGTTCGGCGAACGGCAGCACGAATCCGCCCATGCACGCATCGACGTGGCAGTTGGCTCCCACCTCCTTGGCGAGTGCGGCGATGGCAGGGATCGGGTCAACGACGCCCTGTGGGTACTGCGGAGCAGAGCCGACGACGAGCACGGTGTTGTCGTTCGCAGCTGCGGCCATCGCATCGACATCGGCGGTCCAGTCGGCCAGTACCGGCGTCTTGCGGATGGTCACTCCGAACAGGTGGGCGGCCTTGTGGAACGCCGCGTGAGCACTCTCGGCGACCACCATCTCCGGTGCGGTGACGTCACGTTCGGCTCGGCCCCGCTCGCGTGCCGCGAGCACTGCGCAGAGAATCGACTCGGTGCCGCCGCTGGTGAGGAACCCAGATGCACCTGCTGGCCCGTGGAGGAGGCCGGCTGTCCAGCGCACCACCTCCGATTGGATGGACCCGAGCGACGGAAAGGCCTTGGTGTTGAGCGCGTTCTCGTGGAGGAACGCCACCGCCGTACGCTCCACCACTTCGTGCACCGATGGTCCACCGTCGTACACCATGCCGAACGTGCGACCAGAGGACCAATCGACGTCGGCCCGGCGCTTGGCACTCAGCTCGGACAGCACGACGTCGATCTCGCAGCCGGATTGGGGAAGAGCAGGGTCCATCCGCTCACCCTAGTTTTTCGAACGCACATGGGTCGGCCCGGCGCGGTGGTCGAGTTGTGCGGACCCGATGCGCCTGGTCCCTGTCGGATCGGGTGCTCGCGTGTCGGACGAGCGGACCAGCTGTGATGTCAGGTCGATGGGAGGCAAGTGCGGCGTAGACAACGCGACGGAGGTTGGTCACCACGAACCTCAGTTGTTGACCAGAGTGACCGCGGTCGACGCAGTGCGAGGATGGTTCCTCCTGACAGGTTCGGTCAGGCCGCGGGGTCTGCGCATGCTCCCGACCCAATTCACGGCGCCGGCGCCGCCACACCTGAAAGGCTCGACAGATGCTCACCGCCAACGACGCCGAAGCCACCGCCACTTCCTTCGACCTCGGTCCGAACCCGGTTCTCGCCGGGCCCGTCGCCCGCGGCGAAGTCGGCCAGATCTGGAAACTCATCACGGCCCTACAAGAAGCATTCGTCGCTGGGCGTCTGGAGCGAGACCGCGCTGAGCCGCATCGCCGACAAGCTCGCCGACTACGACACCGCACAGAGCACCATCCGGTTCCCGGCAGACAAACCACTCCCGGACCGCATCGTCAAGGCCATCCTCGACGAACGCGCCGCCGAGATCAGACAGAAGGTGGCCCGGTGAGCTTCACCGCTGCTGAGATCGAGTTCCTCGCCTCGCAACCACTCGCGGTCTCGCAACCACCGACGCCTCCGGCCAGCCCGACGTCGTCCCGGTGGCCTTTGAGCTCGACGGGACCAACATTTGGATCGGTGGTCCGGGCGACGCATTTCTGTCAACCCGGAAAGTGCGCAACATCACCGCCGGCGCCCGCAGTGTCGCGTTGGTCGTCGACGACATGGTCTCGCTCGAACCGTTCATTGCGCGTGGGATCCGTATCTACGGCCTAGCCGACGACCCCGTCGAGCGAACCGGTCTCATCGGTCCCGGTTGGTACGTACGGATCTCACCCACTGTCTCGTGGAGCTGGAACATGGACGGCCTACCAGCCGGAGATGAGTGGTACGCCACACAGCGACGCGTCCATCGTGGTTGAGAGAGGCCCCCGCTTCAGAAAGTGCCACTCGGTATCGGCCCTTATGCCGGTGATGTTGTCAAGTGGTTGGTGTAGAGCTGGTCGACTTTGTCGGCGGCGGCGAAGTATTGGTCGGCGACGGTGCGGTCTGCGATGCGGGCGTAGACGAGGGTCATGCGCATCGATCTGTGCCCCAACATGGCGGACACCGCTTCGAGGCTCATGCCGTTGTTGATCGACTGCGTCGCGAGCGTGTGACGGAGTTGGTGGGGGTGGACGTGGCCGATCCCGGCGATGCGTGCGCAGGCCGCGACGGCGCGCGAAACGCTGAACCGGTTGAGCACGCGACCGTCGTTGGAGATGAGCCGGCCAGTGTTGTCGGGGCCGGCCCACTCACGCCAGGTTCGATGCAACTCGATCAGTGACGGGTGCAATGGGACGTAGCGGTCGGTGTGGAGTTTGCCGATCGGCACTCGCAGCCAGTTCGTCTCGTTCAACGTCACGATGGCGTCGTGGGTGAGCTCGCAGAACTCGGTCACGCGCAGCCCGGTCCGGGCGAGCATCTCGACCACGAGTCGTCGTTGTGGGTTGAGCTGGGTGGCGGCGGCCATGAACTTGGCGGCTTGTTCGTCGTCGAGGAACTTCGGTAGTGGCTCGTCGAGCTTGGGCAGGTCGGTCCACAGGATCGGGTTCCGTGGTGGTGTGTCGGGGTGGTCCCACTCGATCAGTCGTTCGAACACGACGCGCAGCATCGACAGTCGCAGGCTGATCGTTGACTTCTTGAGCGGTTGGCCGTTCGGGTTCTCGCGTGTGGCCAGCCAGAGCTTGTAGTGCTCGATGTGTCGGCGGTTGACGTGTCGCAACGCGATCACGTTCGGGTCGTGATCGATGACCCAGCTGGCGAACATCCGCAGCGCGATCTCGACGGACGTGATCGTGGCTGGGCGGGCGGTCACGCTGATCTGATCGAGGTAGTCGCGTGCGGTCCCGGCCAGGATCGGCGCGTGGGCGGCGATACGCGCCCAGCGCTCATCGACGGGTTGCTGGTGGAGTGCGAGCATCGTCATGACGCCACCGCCTTGCGGCCCAGCGCAGCCTGGGCATCAACGGCCTGAGCTGCACGTAGATACTCGCCGGCAAGCCAATCGTTGGCGAGATGCAGATAGATCTGGGTCGCTGAGATCGAGCGGTGACCGGCTTGGGCTTGGAGTGCTTCGAGGGCCATGCCCGCTTCGCGGAGGCGGGTGAAACAGGTGTGGCGCAACTCGTGACAGGTCGCATGCTCCACCCCGGCGCGGCGGCGGGCGCCCAACATGATCTCGTCGAGCCCCTTCGCGGTGAGCGGGCGGCCACGGTTCGGGCCTTTCAACACGACGAACACGAACCGCGTGTCTGCATTGGCCGGTCGCTCGAGATCGAGATAGCTGCGCAGCGTGTCGAAGAACCGGGGCGAGACCGGCACGATCCGCTGATGGCCGCCCTTGCCGTCCGCGATGAACAATCGGCGCTCGCCCCAACGCACATCCGACAGCCGCAGCCCGAGGACCTCGCAACGGCGCAACCCGGCGAGCAGCATCGCGTCGATCATCGCTCGATCCCGATCGGTGCGCAGCGCCCCAACCAACTTGATGACGTCGTCGTGATCGAGGATCCGCGGCAGATGCCGCACCGGGCGGACCAGTGGGATCACCCGCCGATCACGGGTCACCGGTGAACGCACCGGCATGCCGCGCTGCACCGGGTTGTGATCCAACTCACCGAGCGCGACAAGGTGCGAGTAAAACCCGGCGACCGTCGACAACCGACGCCGGATCGTCGACAACGCCAACCCGTTCGACTGGTCGATCGGGACCACCCTGGCGTCGGTCGAACCGGTCCGCTGAACCCGGATGAACTCCAACACGTGACGCCGGCGGACATCGAGCGGGTCGACATCGATAATCGAGAAGAACACCTTCAAGTCATAGACAACCGCCAGCGTCGAGTTCGGTCGAAGCCGCGCATGAACAGACTCGACGAAGTCGTCGACGAGTGGGTGGCCGAGCGTCGGAGCGACGCGCGAACCAGGGTCAGGAAGCGTCAGCTTCGGGAACGCGATGGGCTTCATGTGATCCTCCGATCACGCCCGCCGCACCATCGTCACCGACAGCAAGAACGGGCGGGTGGATCACCGACATATCTACCCGAGTCGGATGCACGGTAATCCGCGGCATGTGACCGTCGAACCCGCTGGATCGTGCCCGAAGTGTGCGGTAGCAGCTGAGGAATGTGCCCCTGCGAGGTCGACTCGGCGGCCCTTGGTGGCATGAACCCCCTTCGCCTCGACGCTCTCAACGCCTTCTGGTGAGCGCGGATCGCGAGCAGAGGAAAGGCCACGCGAAGTTGCTGACAGCCGTTGCTAAGTCGCCTCCTCGACTCTCAGGGCAACCGACCGCTAGCACCAGGTGAGCGGCGACACCCAGCGAGGAGACCCTCATGGTCATCACTGACGAAACCATCCAGGTGGATCGAACAACATCCAACACGCCGCCTCGGGGGCCAATTCGGCGGCTAGTCGGGATCGGAACGGTGTTCGTCGTCGTCGCCGCTGTCGCGTTCTTCGCGGTCGTCGAGACCTCTGGTCCGACGAGGTCCGACCAAACGCCCGAATCGGCACCACGCACCCGCGACGACATCGTCCGCGATCTCGTCGCACGCGGTCTGGTCCCCGCCGCGACCCTGGACGATGGAACCCAGGTCATCGGCCCAGCGCTCGCATCCGCACCGCGCACCCACGACGACATCGTCCGCGATCTCGTCGCACACGGTCTGGTCCCCGCCGCGACCCTGGACGATGGAACCCAGGTCATCGGCCCAGCGCTCGAACCGTGATCGCTCGCGTCGTCGTCGGCCTTGAGCCTCGATCCACCGATCGGACCCTTGTGGCGTGGGTGCGAGTGGTGGTGGGCGGGTTCGGCGTAGCCGGGGCCGCATTCGTTGTTGCTGGGGCGTGGTGAAGCTGACGGCTTGGGGTTCGGGTTGTCGACGCGGGTGGTGTGATGCGGCGCGTCTGACCGCGGGCGCGTTGTCAGGCGGGGGCGGGTCGTAGTCCGCGGAGGTTGTCGAGTGCGGTGGTGAACTGTTTCGCCCAGGGCCAGTTGGTCGGCAGTCGCAAGGTCTGTCGGCCGGCGCGGTTCACGAGTCGGCCAGGGATCGCGAGGTGTCGGGTGCGGGTCGTGCGGGCGACGACGAGTTGGACGTCGACGCGGATGTTGCCGAGGGTGACGGTCCAGCGGATCAGGTTGTCCGCGAGGGCTGCGCATTGCAGCCAGACCGAGTTGGCGTGGAAGTTCCCGGACGGAACATGTTCGAGTCCGGCACCTTCTTTCAGATCGCGGATCGCGAGCTCGACGACGGCGTGATGGCGGTGGAACTTGTCGATGTTGACGGCTGTGCCGGCGAGGTCGGTGAGGAACGCGTGGTGCCGCCAGTCGGGCCACAGTTTCATCTGGGCGGTGTCGGTGAGCCGTGTGCGGCGAACCACGAGCCGCCGGGTGACCGCGTGTTTGCCGGTGCCGGTGGTGTATTCGCAGTCAGCGACTTGGGCTTGCCCGTCGGGTGTGTAGTCGATATCGGCCCAGGCGGTCTCCGGGATCGCGGCGATCGCCGTGGCGATGCCTTTGGTGCCGCATCTGACGGCCATCGTGTAGCGCACGTTCAGTCGCGCCAGCGCTGCGATGGTGTCGTTGGACCAGAACCCCGAATCGACGCGGACGGTCAGCTCGCCGGTGGCGCCGACGCGGCGGACCCGGGCGATGAGTTCGTCGAGGAATCGGGCCGTGCCACGTTGGGTGTTCGCGGATCCTTTCCGCATCCGGGCGTGCAGCACCTCGCCAGTTGCTCGAGACCGAGGCGTTGCGACAGCGTCGCCACCAGCAACAGCCCGGCGTCAGCGACCAAATTCGGGTCATCAAAGGTCGCGTCGATCCGGTCGAGCGCATGCGATACTCGCGTCACTGGAAGTGTCTCCTGGTTCTGTCGAACGAGATGGCGTAGGAACCAACATCGTCCCAGGCCAGGAGACCTTTCAGGCGGATACGCGCATCACCTCACCCGACCCCAATCGGTGGATCGAGGCTTAAGTGGGACCTAAGTTGCATGGTCCAGACTCAGGCGACCCTGTGACGCAAACCGGGGCAAGGCCGCCTGGAAGGAGGATGGGTGGAGTATCGGGTACTCGGCAAGCTCGAGGCGCTGCGAGACGGCCATCTCGTGGACCTCGGCGCATTTCGGCAGCGCGCCCTGCTCGCCCTGCTGCTGACCGCGCCGAACTCGGTGTTCTCCACAGATCAGATCCTCGACGAGCTGTGGGGTGACGCCGGCGGCGTCGACAAGCAGAACGCGCTGTGGGTCTACGTTTCGGGACTGCGCAAGGCGCTCGAGCCGGATCGCGAGAAGCGCACGGATGGCTCGATCCTGCTCACGCGAGCCCCCGGCTACCTCATCGAGGCTGCAGCGGACCAGATCGACTCACTCCGGTTCGAACGGATGGTCAGCGAGGGTCGGGCACTCGCCGACGTCGACCCGGCGGCGGCGTCGCTCGTGCTGGGTGAGTCGCTGGCTCTCTGGCGGGGCAGGGCCTTCGAGGAGTTCACCTACGAGTCCTTCGCCCAGGCCGAGATCGCCCGTCTCGAGGAGCTCCGGCTGGAGGCCGTCGAGCTTCGGCTCGATGCCGACCTCGAGCGGGGCCTGTCCCGTGAGCTGATCTCGGAATTGGAGTCGCTCGTTCGTCAGCATCCCTTGAAGGAACGTTTGACGGGCCAGCTGATGATCGCGCTGTATCGATCGTCGCGTCAGGCCGACGCGCTGCGGACGTACCAGTTCCTCAAGTCACGGCTCGGTGAGGAGCTCGGTATCGAGCCATCGTCGTCGCTTCGCAGGCTCGAGGAGCAGATCGTCACCGGGGACGAGGCGCTCGAGGTCCCATCCCGCGCGACCGTGCGGGGTGGGGTGACGGAGCCCGGGCCGGCAGTGCGTGGGTACGAGCTGCGGGAGCAGATCGGTGCCGGTGCGACGGGGACGGCCTACCGCGCCTATCAGCCCGCTATCGGTCGCGAGGTGGCGATCAAGGTCATCCCTCCCGACCTCGCCAACGATCCGGCCTTCATCCGCCGTTTCCAGGCTGAAGCACAGGTCATCGCGACGCTCGAGCATCCGCACATCGTCCCGTTGTACGACTATTGGCGTGAGCCGGACGCGGCCTATCTGGTGATGCGGCTGATGCGCGGCGGGAGTTTGGCCTCCGCCCTCGAACATGGCGCGCTCACCTCCGCTCAGACCATGATGATGGTCGATCAGCTGGGCAACGCCCTCCAGACTGCGCACCGCTCCGGCGTCGTACACGGCGACATCAACTCGGCCAACGTCCTGCTCGACGACGAAGGCAACGCCTACCTGTCGGATTTCGGGATCGCGGTCGGCACGAGCGAGGTTGCCGCCAGGTCGGACATCTCCGGCCTCGGCGTGCTCGTCGCGCAGGCGCTGACCGGTCGGAGCGTTGAGGTCGACGAGCTTCGAGGTGCGCTGCCGGATCCCGTTGCACGCGTCATCGAACGCGCGATCGACGTCGACGCCGCCGGGCGCTATGGGAGCGTCGGCGAACTGGTCGACGATCTGCACGAGGCGCTCGGCGGGGATACGGCATCACGGGCTTCGACGCTCGAGCCGGAGCCGTCTGTCGACAACCCTTACAAAGGGCTGCGAGCGTTCGATGTTGTCGATGCAGCCGATTTCTTCGGTCGCGAACGTCTCGTCGAACGGCTGATCGCACGCCTCGGTCTCAGCGGCGCCCGCGGGCGCTTCGTCGCCGTGGTCGGTCCGAGCGGCAGCGGCAAGTCGAGCGCCGTGAAGGCTGGGCTGCTGCCTGCGATCCGGCGCGGCGCGGTTCCCCTGTCAGGTTCGTGGTTCACGATCGAGATGACCCCCACAAGCCATCCATTCGAGCAGCTCGAGGATGCTCTCTTGGGCGTCGCCGTCGATCCCCCACCGTCTTTGCTCGAGCAGCTCGCCGGCGACCACGGTCTGCAGCGTGCGGTCAACAGCGTTTTGCCCCATGACGGCTCTCAACTGCTGCTGCTGATCGACCAATTCGAGGAGCTGTTCACGCAGGTCGATCTGGCGACCGCGAACCGCTTCCTCGCCAACCTGGTGAGTGCCGTCACCGACGAGCAGAGTCGCATCCGTGTCGTCGTCACGCTTCGCGCCGACTTCTACGACCGGCCATTGCAGCACCGAGGCCTCGGTGAACTGCTCCGCGACGGGACCGAGATCGTCACACCGATGACAGCGCACGACCTGGAGCGTGCGATCACGTGTCCGGCAGAGCCACTCGGCGTCACGTTCGAGCCGGCACTCGTGGCCGCCTTGGTGCGGGAGGTGACCGATCGACCCGGTGCATTGCCGCTGCTGCAGTACACGTTGACCGAGCTGTTCGACCATCGGCGCGGACACCGCGTCGACTACGCCACGTACGAAGAGCTCGGCGGGGTGGCGGGCACGTTGGTGAAGCGCGCCGAAGGACTGTTGGCCAGCCTCGGTGATGACGCGCACGAGGTCGCCCGCCAGGTGTTTCTCCGCCTCGTCACGTTCAACGAAGGAGGGGAAGACACGCGTCGGCGAGTGCTCCGCAGCGAGCTCGAGGACCTCGATGTCGATCGCCTGCTGCTGAGCTCCGTGCTCGACACCTTCGGTCGACACCGCCTGCTCAGCTTCGATCGCGACCCGATCACCAGGAGCCCGACGGTCGAGATCTCACACGAGGTGTTGCTCATCGAGTGGACTCGGCTGCGCGACTGGATCGATGGGGCGCGGCACGACGTCCGCGTTCAGCGGCGGCTTGCGCAAGCGATGCGCGAATGGATCGCTGCAGACCGCGCTGCGCCGTACCTCCTGCGAGGCGGTCTCCTCGAGCAAGTGCACGGCTGGGCCACAACCACTTCACTGAAGCTCTCCGGGCCGGAGCAAGCCTTCCTCGATGCCAGCCGTGCCGAACGTGACCGGGAGGCGGAGGACCTTCTCGAACGCGAGCAACGGGCAATCGCGGCCGAGCGTCGCCAGAAGCAGCGAGGTCATCAACTCGTCATCGTCGGTCTCGCGGCTCTGCTCGTGGCGGCACTCGGCGTGTTCGGAACCGTGCAGTGGCGTTCGGCAGTCGACGCCAAAGCGAGAGGTCGACGACCTGCTGATGGTCAATCGTCTCGTCACGGCTTCGAGGGACCAACTCGATGAGGACCCGGACCTTGCCCTGCTCCTCGCGATGCAATCCCTGCGACAGACCGTCGACCTCGGCTACGCGAACGGGGAGGCAGTCGACACACTGCACTTCGTGCTCCAGGAGCTCGGTGTCCAGTACGACGTCGATCAGCAAACGCCGGTCGCGGCCAGACCGGGATCACAGGGTCCCGTCGGCGTCTATGCCCTGCCACCGAACGAGTTGATGGACCTCGCCGAATCCACCGCTGAGCGACCCCTGACCGCTAGCGAATGTCAAGAGTTCCTGTCCAGCCCCTGCCCGACGGAGGTCGTAGTTCCTGGCGACTTGGAGTTGCGCGGTGGGCTCGATGAGTACCTCGCCGGGAACCACTCGCGCGCGCGCTGGAGGGGACGACCGTGACGGTCTTCCCGGGATTGGACGCGGATACCGGCCTCGCCCGCGAGTTCGCGGAATTCGAGAAGCGCACTGGGATCAATGTCGAGCTGACCGCGATCGACGCCGAAGCCGCAGTGAGCTTCGAACCGGGAGAGCCCAACCACCGTCCCGACATATACATCTTCGGTCACGCAATGCCGGCATGGGCCCAGCCCCGAGCTATCGACATCGGCCAGCTAGTCGACCCCGAGACCTTACGGTCCGACTTCGGCGAGTACCTGCTCGGCTTCGGAAGGGTGGACGGCGCCACCGGTGTGGGTGCCCGAGACGGGAGGGGCTCGGGCGATCCCCATCATCGTCGCCCTGAAGAGCCTCGTGTTCTACCCGAAGGCCGAGTTCGAGAAGGCCGGCTACCAGATCCCGACGACCTGGGCCGAGCTCCTCGCCTGTCGAGTCAAGTCGTGGCGGACGGTGGAACGCCATGGCGCTTCGGCTTCGAAAGCGGCGACGGCAGCGGATGGCCCGGAACCGACTTCATCGAGAGCTTGGTACTTCGAGTCGGCGGCGTCGACACCTACGACGTGCTGGACCTGGCGAGGTCGTGTTCACCAGCCTTGCGGTGATGGAGGCCGGCCGACTTGCCGACGACGTGGTGTTCGAGCCCGGGTTCGTCCGGGGCGGTCCGACCAGCATCAGCGACGAGAACTGGAGCAACCAACTCGATCACATGCTCGCTCGCGACAGCGTGACGGGCGTGACCGAACCGGAGTGCTGGATGTACCACCAGGCCAGCTTCATGCTGAAGAGCAACTTCGTCCCGCCGAGTGATCAGATCGGCAGGGACATCGACTTCTTCGTGCTCCCTCCGATCGACCCGACCCAATCGACTCCGATCACCGGTACTACGGGCTTCGCCGCCGCCCTCGTCGACCGGCCGGAGGTACGTGCGTTCATGGAGTTCCTCGCCAGCCCGGAATGGGGCAATCGCTGGGCCGTCGAACCAGGGAATGACTTCATCTCGCCCAACGCCCGCTTCGATCTCTCGAACTACGGTGACGTGAGCGTCGATCCTGCTGCTGCCGTTCGAAGGAAGCTCGCCGAGGCTGCGGAGGCCGCACTACAGTCGGATTCGTTCAGGATTGATGCGTCTGACTTGATGCCGCAAGAGATCGGAGGTTCGACCTTCGAAGGTGGCCCAGGCGCGTTTTGGCGGGCGATGATCAACTGGGTCGACGGGAAACGCAGCATCGACGAGGTGTTCGCCGACATCGACGCAGAGTGGGCCTGCGCCCAAAGCGGAAGGCGGATTCCGCCGCCCACCTGAAGTCGTCCTGGTGCAAACGCTGAAGCGGCCGGACCGACCGAACGTCAGATCGCCGAGGCCGACATCGTCGTGTTGATGCGCCGAGATCTTCGCCGCGGCGGATTAACAACTACGGGGTCCCACGCATGCTGGCGCGAGCTCCGCAAGGCCGGCGTGATGATCAACGAGAAACGAGTTCGTCGGCTGATGCGCTTGCACGGCTTGGCTGGCAGGTGCATCCGGCGTCGGGTGCGCAACACGTTCCCCGGCCCTGACGGGTACATCATCCCGGACCTCGTCGGCCGCAACTTCGCTCCCGGTGATCCAGACCGCGGTGGTGTCAAGACATCACCTACCTCGGCATCCGCGTCATTGACGCCACCATCGGCGAGATCATCCGCACCCTGACCATCAACTCGAACGCCGCTACCACGGCACCGGCGGCCCCATCGGCGGGCCACGACAACCTGATGGACCCCGAAACCACAACAGCCCGAACCCCGATGAAGGTTCGGACTGTCCGTGATGTCTCGCGACATCACAATCGTGGAGCTGGGGGGAATCGAACCCCCGTCCATCAGGCACTCAACGTTCGTGATACGACCATTCCCACTTTCTCCCTGACGCAGGGAGACCGGCGGGTCAGTTGGCCATCGGTTGCCCGGTGGCCCGCGAATCGTCTTTCCGAATCGTCATCGGTCTTTCCCGACGCCAGCAGTCTTTTCCGCTGTCATCCCCCGCTTCTGGTGCCAGGCTGCGGTGGATCGGCCCCGTGCGCCATTTCTGGTCACGATGTCTCTGTACTACCTAACGAATTAGGCGGCGAGAGCGAACTGCTCGTTGGCAATTCTGTTTGTGCCCCGTTTTACGAGTCTGAGCAACTCGGGTCGCACGCCCGCCAAATGAATCTGACGTCGAAACCTGTCAGCCCCTTGGTTGGGTCTTGCATCCAGGAGTGTATCGGCACCGAGTCGGGTGACGGCCGGCCAGTATCGTGACGACATGGCCGATCTGGTGACTCGTTCGAGTCAGCTCGCCACCAAGCGCGACACGTGGCGGGCATTTCGCACCTCGTCATCGGGGCGTGAATCCCGCCGGTCGTGGTGGCGCTGTGGCGGTGAGGGTGATCCTTGGCGGGTGGCGAGAGGCGCATGGCCGCAGCGGTTGCGATCGCTGCGCTCACCGGCCCGGTGGAGTGGTTCATCCACCTCTTCCTGCTCCACGCTTCGCCGGAGGCGTGGACCAGTCGAAAGCTCGGCACCGGGTCGGGGCATCGCGACACCACCTCGATCCGCCCGCGTCTGCAGTGGTTGCTGTTGCGCGGGCATCGACGTTGGTGTTCGGCGCTGCTCGCGATCGTGACGATCCGCGTGGGTGCTGTTGCCGATGTGGCTCGTCGAGGATCGGGGTCCGGCCGTCGTTGCTCACGGCGTTCGCCCTCACCGTGGCTCGGCTCGGCCACGACCGAGTGGGACCACCTGCCGTGCACACCACGTAACCGCCGACGAGCCGCTACTACGCGTGGCTCGCCCGCAACCATCGTCTCCACCACTACCGCAACGAGCGCCACCGCTGGGCGTCACCTCGAACCTGGGTGACCGGATCATGCGCACGTATCCGT
>CAWBTC010000002.1:0-130503 GCA_963791635.1 uncultured Acidimicrobiaceae bacterium | reverse complement strand
GCTATGTCCCGCTGCGATTTCCGAGCACCCGGCTCGGGCCGGAGTGCAGCGTCTGCCCACCGGCTCCGGAGCGGTGATTCGAGCGGCGATATCGAGTGGCACTCACCGATTGCGCCGCGCGGCGGCAAAAGGTTCGTGGTAGGGAGAGGACTCGGGCATGCGACCTTCGGGTCGTGAGCGAAGTGGTCACCGCTTGCGCCGGTGGGCGTCAGGTCGCATCAGGCCCGTTCACGGGCCTCGAAGGCGTCGATGCCGTAGGCGCCCGTTCGTGCTCGTGGGTCAGCTCGGCGCTGACACCGCGTTGATAGCTCTGCCGATCGAGCGGCCCTGTGCGGCCGGCTGCACATGCCAGCCGACAGGGTGGCGCGGGGCTGGCCACGTGCGTTTCGGCGCCGATTACGACCTTCGGGCGCGCAGTTCCACCCGAGCTTCGGCGACGGCATCGACACCGTCAGAATGGGGTGAATGCAGCCGAAGACCGTCGGGGACGTGTTTGCGCGGCTAGGGCGATGATCATTGTCGGGGCCATTGGTTGGCTCGGATGTTGTGCTGTGCGAGCTGTGCTGTCTCCTCGATGCGCTTCGTTCTCGTTGCCGTGGTCTTGGCGGCGCCGATCCACTCGAGGATGCCGCGGCGCGCGATCGCGGGAAGGCGTCGAAGTTCGCTCGTGCAGTTGGGTGGTCGGCGAGTGCGGCGGCGAGGTCGTCGGAGACGGTGAGTTGATCGACGTTGTCGAGACGGTTCCAGCTGCCGTCCTGCTTCGCACGTTCGATGGCCGCCAGTCCGGCCGGGGCGACGAGTCCGGCGGCGAGCAGCCGGTCGAGGCGGTCCTTGTTGACCTTGGACCAGCCGCTGCCGGGTTTGCGTGGCGTGCACAGCAGTGCGCTGTGGCGGTCGTCGATCCTGGCTGGGCGTGAGTCGATCCAACCGAAGCAGAGGCACTCCTCGTTGAGATCCACAGCGCTCACGAAATTGTCTCCCGGTCCGAGCCCTGGCTTCTTTACGGTGACGGCCCAGACGCCGGTCGAGCGTTGGTGCTCGCGTCGGAGCCATCGGCGCCACGCCGCCCGCGACGCGACCTCGACGAGGGGCAGGTCGGGGCGTTCTCCCTGTTCACGCACCGTTTCGAGGTCGGTGAGCGGCCTCTCTCGTATGCGCTGGTAGGTGCCCGTTGGTGCTCGTCGTGTTGTACGCCTGTTGTACGGAGTGGCTACCGAGTGATGCCTTCGCGCTCGTCTGCGTTGGTGAGTGCGAGTCGTGCTGACGGGCTGCTGACAGCGGCCGATCAGCCTGCGTCGGGGTCCAGCTCATCGGCACCCGGCAATCTTCGGACGTCGACGAGAGGGGGCGATCCGTGACGTTGTCAGAGCTGGTGCGAGGCGACGAGCGCGAGCGTCGCTGCCGCGGCGGCGAGTCGGTACCAGCCGAACACGGTCATCGGTCGGGTGCGGAGGTAGCCAATGAACCAGCTGACCGCGGCTGCCGCAGTGACTGCCGCCACGATCGCACCGAGGGCGGGGGTGGCGAGACCGAACTGGTTTCTGACGTCACCGCCGTTCTTGATCAGGTCGAGCGCTGTTGCGGCGCTCAGGGTGACGAGGCCGAGGAGGAAGCTGAACTCGACCGCAGCAGATGCGGTGACTCCGAGTGCGAGGCCTGCGGCGATGGTGGCGAGGCTGCGGCTGGTGCCGGGCCAGAGTGCGAGCACCTGCGCTGCACCGATCAGGCCGGCCACTCGGAAGCTCAGCTGATGCAGCTCGAGGTGACCGGGTGTGGGGCGCCACAGCAGCAGGAACACGCCGCCGACCACCCATGCAGCGACGACAGGCCAGACGCCGAACAGGTGGGCCTTGATCGCATCGTCGAACGCGAGACCGATGATCGCCGACGGAGCGAACGCGACGGCGAGGAGCTTGACGAGCCGGAGTCCTGCCCGGTCTCGTCCGACGAGGCCACGGAACATCGATGCGATGCGGGATCGGTAGATGCCGATCACCGCAACGATCGCGCCGAGTTGGATCGCGATCCGCGTATGTGTCTGCAGCCGCCTTGCCCGAACCGGTTCCGAGGCCGAGGAGTCGTTGGACGACCAGCAGGTGTCCGGTGGAGGAGATCGGGAGGAACTCGGTGATCCCTTCGACGGCTCCCAGGACGATCGCGTGGAACGGGCTGAGCGCGGTCGGATGCGCGGCGAGCGCGAGGATCCCGACTGCGACGATCGCAGCGGCGAACAGCAGGAGGACCCTGAAGTCGACGGTTCGATCTGTTCGAGGTGTGTCGGTGACGGTCATCGTGGTCGGTTTCGGTGATGGTTCTGTGTTGGCGGGCGCGTTCACGGGGTGGTCAGCCCCCGGTGTTCGAGGTGTTGTATTCGTCCCAGGCTCGGCTGGCGCCTGTGTGGCCGGCGTTGATGATCGAGGCCATCGACGCGACTGCCGTCGCAGCGACAGCGACGGAGAGCACTGCGCGGAGCCAGGTTGGCGAGCCCGTGCGAGAGGTTGCCTCCGTCATAAGCGCCGGTGACGTATTCATGCCGGAGGGCGTCGCCGTGTTCCCGCGACGGTCGAGGAACCAGGGCACGACGATGTATGCGGCGAGCGCGACGAAGAACACGATGGCGAGGGTCTGCGCGAGGTCGCCTGCTTGGGCGTGGTCGTGGATCTCGCGGGCGGCATCGGCGCCCTCTTTGGCTCTGATCTGGGCTTCGAGGCTCTCGCCTGATGATGCAGCGAGGATCGCTCCCACCGTTCCGATGGCGCCGATCGCCAGTACCGCCCATCGATAGCGCTCGTACCAGGCCCGGCGGACGAGCAGGAACACGACCCCGATCGCCGCGAGCGGGAGGAGCACGACGGGGATGTGGACGAGCAGGGGGTGTGCGGGGAGGCCGGTGATGGTGTCCATGTTCGATGCTTTCGGTGGAGGAAGTTGCGGGCTGAGGTCGTTGCGCGGCTGAGGGCTGGGGGGCAGTGCCGGTCAGAGGTCAGCTGCGCGGTGCTGGCGGTGGCGGAGGTACTCGAACGCGACCGGGATGAGGGAGATGGCGAGGATCGCGAGGGCTGCGAGGTCGAGGTTGTTCTTGATGACGGTGACTTCGCCGAGCAGGGCGCCGAGCGAGACGATGCCGACGCCCCAGAGCAGCGCGCCGAGCAGGTTGTAGGTGACGAAGGTGCGGTAGCGCATGTTCGCGACACCGGCGACCACGGGGGTGAAGGTGCGTACGACGGGAACGAAACGTGCGACGACGACAGCTCCGGGTCCACGCCGCTCGAAGAACGCTCGGGCCCGTTCGACGTTGGCCGGGTTGAACAATCTGCTCTGGCGCCGGTTGAACAGTGCCGGCCCGGCCCGCCGACCGATCAGGTAGCCGACCTGATCGCCCGCAGCGGCGGCGAGGAACACGACGGTCGCGGTGATCGGCAGTGGCGGCAGCACATGACCGCCTGCGGCCGACGACAGGAAGCCGGCGACGAACAACAGGGTGTCGCCGGGGAGGAAGAACCCGAGCAGGAGTCCGCTCTCGGCGAACACGACGAGCGCGAGGACTGCGAGACCTCCGACCGTGAGCCAGCGTTCGACGTCGATCATCGGTTCCCCTTCAGGGGGTCACACCGACGGCCGGGGTCGACAGTCCGATTGGTCGGGACTGTCGACGCGGGCGTCGTCGAGGCTGTGGTGCTCATCCGGCGAGCGAGGTGGTCAGCGCAGTGAGTGCTGCTCGATCAGTGGCCGGGTCGGGGGTGCCGGCCCTCATGGCGCTGAGGACGTCGTCGATCTCGCTGTCGAAGAACGTCCAGGCGGTCTCGTCGAGTGGTTCGAGTCGGGGTTGGGCTTCGTCCCATGCGGTCTCGAGATCCGTGATCCGGGCTTGTGCGGCTGCCTGATCGCCGGCGGCGACGAGGTCCAGGGTGTCCTGTGCGATCGTCTCGAAGTTCGCGAGGTCTGCGGCGGGGAAGTTGGCCGTCGCCTGCTGCGGCGTCAGTTGCTCGACGGGCGCGCCACCGGCGGCTTCTTCCTGGGCAGAGAAGGCGGTGTGGGGTCGGCTGTTCGCGATCGCGAGCACCGCGACTGCTGCGATGGCGACGGCACCGAAGTAGGCCAGCATCTGACGTTCTCGTCGGGGCGAGCGGGTGGCATCGGGATCGGCCGTCTTGACGTTCTCGATCACGTCGGGCTTGCGGACGGCGAGATAGATGACGGTGGCCAGGATCGCTGCGAGGAAGATGACGCTCGTGCCCGCGGTGCCGAGGTTGCGTCCACCGAGCTCTTTGGGGACTGCGAGCCAGTCGCCGAGGTTCGCGCCGAGCGGGCGGGTGAGAACGTAGGCGATCCAGAAGGCGAGCACGGCGTTGGCGCCGAGACGCCACCCGACGACGGTCGAGGCGATCAGGGCGAGCGGGAGCAGGACCGCGACGCCAGGTGTCCAGCCGGTGAGCTCGAGCGTCCAGTCGCCGGCGGCGGTGCCGAGCGCGAAGGTGACCAGGATGGCCAGCCAGTAGAACGCCTCCCGGGGGATGGTCGTGATGCTGTGGATCGACAGCGTGTGTTCCTTCGCGTACCAGATGCCGAACACCGCGGCGAGCAGCACGGCGACGATCGGTGTCGTGATCGCGAGGTTGACGCCGTACTTGTCGGTGAGGATGTCGGTGTAGAGGGTGCCGGTCACGCTGAGCACCACGACGGTCAGCCAGTACGAGAAGGCGTTGTACCGAGGGAGTCGGATCTGCCAGGTGAGCACCGTGGCCAGCACAACGCTGAAGATCAGTGTGGTGTTGATCAGCCCGACACCGAGGTCGACGGCGACCCAGTCGGCGAAGCTCTCGCCGACGGTGGTGCACAGGATCTTGATCACCCAGAACCAGATGGTGACCTCGGGGACCTTGTTGAGCAGCGCCCGCGTTCGAGTGCCCGAGCGAGGCTGTGGGGGTGAGATGGTCGTGGACATGGCAGTCAGCGTGCGTGACCGCGATGAGCGCCGGTACAGCCGAAGGTTCGCGCTGGGTTAACTCGCTGCGTCTCAGCGACCGATATCTGGTGGGCCTGTGGCATCGTGGGACCGTGCCCGCTGGACTGGACCCACGTGGAGGTCGCTGATCGCCCCCCGCTCGGCGTCTCGATCCTGATCGTCGAAGACGACCGGGTGATCGCCGACGGCCTGGTCCACGAACTGACCGCGCACGGCTACCTCACCACGCTGGCACGCACGGGACGTGAGGCGATCGATACTGCGAGCGCTGCGCCACCAGATGCGGTCCTGCTCGACCTCGGCTTGCCGGACCTGGACGGCGTTCACGTCTGTCGCACCTTGCGCAAGGCAATGCCCGCGGTGCCGATCGTGATCCTCACCGCCCGCGACACCGACGTCGACATCGTCGTCGGGCTCGACGCCGGCGCCAACGACTACGTCACCAAACCCTTCAGCACCCACGTCCTCCTCGCCCGCCTGCGCGCTCATCTGCGCACCACCACGGTCGATTCCACCAGTGAACTCGTCTTCGGCGACCTGCGCATCGACACCGCCGGACTTCGTGTCCACGTCGATGGTGACGAGGTGGCGTTGCGCCCAAGAGAGGTCGCGCTGCTCATCCGTCTCGCGTCATCACCAGGGCGGGTGCTGAGCCGCGATCAACTGCTCGACGACGTCTGGGACATGACCTGGGAGACCGGCACCAAGACGCTCGAGGTCCATATCCATGCACTCCGCCGCAAACTCGGAGCCCGACCCGACGGCCAACCCTGGATCACGACCGTGCGCTCGTTCGGCTACCGGTTCGAACCGTGAAGGCCAGGATCGCCCGCACCATCGCCGGTGTCACCGCATTGATCATCGTGGCGCTCGGCATTCCACTCGCGATCGTTGTCCAACGCTTCTACGAGAGCCGCGCCACGGTCGAACTCCAACGCTCCGCAGCCGAGGCCATCGCCGAGCTGACCGTCCCATTGGACGCGGCGGAGATCGCCGACGCCGCCGATGAACCCGACTCGCCGCCCGACTTCTCGGTCTACGACGCAGCAGGCGTCCGTCTCTACGGCTCGGGTCCGGAGCGACTCGAGAGCACCGATCCCGACCAACTGGTCGTCGTCTCACCGATCACCGACCGCAACACCGAGACCGTCGTCGGATCGGTACGCGTCAGCCGGGCACGATCCGATGTCGCTGCCGAGGCCCGCCGGGCGTGGGCGGTCATGGGACTCGCCGCACTGGGAGCACTGGCCGCCGCGATGCTCATCGCTCGCCGCGAGGCAGCACGGCTCGCCGCCCCGATCGCCGACCTCGCAGCCCGAGCCGAACGCATCGGCACGGGCGAGCTCTCCCTCGCCGCGGAGCCGACCGGCACCCCCGAACTGGACACACTCGCCCAAGCCCTCACCTTGTCGGCACGCCGACTCGACGAACTCATCGCCCGCGAACGCGACTTCAGTGCCAACGCATCCCATCAACTCCGCACACCCCTCGCCGGGCTACGCGTCAGTCTCGAACGCGGCGATCTCGTCGCAGCGTCGGCCGAGGCAGAGCGACTCTCGGCGACGGTGGACCACATGCTCGCCCTCGCCCGCGACGCACTGCCGACCGCCGCCGCGATCGACGTGGAATCGGTCCTGGACGCCGCAGCGGAACGATGGCGGGAGACGTTCCGAAACGCGAGTCGTACCTTGACCACGACGATCGGCCCGTCGCTGCCCAGCATCCGGGTCCGACCCGCGTCGCTCGATCAAACCCTCGACGTGCTGCTCGACAATTCGATCCGCCACGGTGACGGCGAAACTCGCATCCTCGCTCGCCCCACCCACGGCGGTCTCGTCGTACAGGTCGACGATGACGGGCCCGGCATTGCCCCCGACCGTGTCACGTCCGTGTTCAACCGGCATGAGGGATCAAGCACCGGTATCGGACTCGCGCTCGCACGAACCCTCGTCGAGGCCGACGGCGGAAAGCTGATGTTGTCCGACCCCGACCACGCCGAGTTCCGCATCATCTTCGCCACCTCCCCGTAGGCCTCACCGTGAGGCACCCTTGAAACGCGTCTCTCTCCGTACGTTGTTGCTGGCAAAGGCGGGATGCTCAGACATCGAAGCTGACAGCCGCGCACCCGGCGTCACGTTCGGCAGCGTTCAGGGAGTCCCGTTTCGATCGCGGTCACTGCGTGTGGTCGAGGATGGGAGCGTGTGATCAGGCACGGGCGCGTTGGCGGGCGAGGGCCGTCATGGCGAGGGCGACGACGAGACCTTCTGCGACGAGCGACCAGATCGCGATTGGTTTCGCTCCAGTTGCCGATGTCACCGTTGGCGTTGGGGAGTCCAGTGGTTCTGGTGAGGACGAACCCGGCCACGGTTGCAGCGCATGTGAGCCCGCCGAGGATCCAGCCACGGAGGTCTCGTTGTGCCAGTAGGACGATCGACACGATCGACGCGGCGATCAGCAGGACGTAGCCGAGACCGAGGTAGGCGGTCTCGTCGATCTTGCCGGCAAGTTCTGTGGTGTGGATCGCGATGACGGCGCTGAGGCCGGCGATGCCGGCGAGGTCGATGACAGGCAGCTTGTTCGTTGTTGCCGATGGGTCGTAAAGGGGCCGGGTGATGGTTGTGGTCATGGGGGGTCTGCTCTCTGGGCTGGTTGATCGAGGAGTGGTGACAGTTGTGGGTGGGCCGGAAGCGTGCGGTTCGGACGCGTCCAGAGGGTCAGGACGGGGTCTGGGTTGCGTGCGGGAATCCGGTGGTCCAGTGGGTGGTGTTGTCGTGGGTGATGATGTAGGCGTCGTAGCCGGGCTGGCTTTCGATCCAGCTCGAGACCGTCGACGCCCATGACGAACAGGGCGGTGGCGTATGCGTCGGCGGTGCCGAGGTCGGGGCCGATGACGGTGGCGCTGGCGAGGTCGGTGGTTGGTTCGCCGGTGCGTGGGTCGATGATGTGTGCGCCGCGTTCGTAGGTCGCTGATGTTGCGATCGCGATGGTGCCGGTCATGGTGATGACGGTGGCCTGTTGGAGTGGTTGGTCGGGGTGGCGGATGCCGACCCGCCAGCCGTGATCGGTCGTCGGGTGTGCCGCGGAGGGCGATGTCGCCGCCGGCGTTGATGCACAGGTTGTGGGCTCCGGCGGCTTCGAGGATGTGCGGCGGCGTTCTCGATTGCCCATCCCTTGACGTAGCCGGATGGGTCGAGGTGTGGTGCCGTTGGGTGCTGGGACGGCGAACGCGTCGAAGGTGCCGTCGGTGATCTCGGTCAGCTCGAGGCAGCGGAGCAGTACGTCTTCGGTTTCGGTACTGAGGTCGGTGATGGAGAGCTCGCCGCGTCCGAATCGGCTGATCTCGCTGTCGTGCTTGTAGGTGCTGAACGTGTCGTCGACGTGGTGGAGCCAGGCAATGACGTCATCGAGCGCGCCGGCGTCAGGGAGCGGTTGTCGGATGTCGATGCTGATTGCCATGCCCATGACGTGCTCGACATGGTGAAGGTGGTCGACGGTGACGTTCATGCGATTGTCGTCGTTCCGGCGGCACGGGCCTGATCGATCGCCGACTGGAGCGACCGTGTGTAGGCGTCGCTGGTGTAGGTCGCGCCCGAGACAGTGTCGACGTGGGCGGTCTGGGCGGTGAGGACCTCTGTGCGCAGTGTTGGGAGGGCGCGGGCGTTGATCCGGACGCTCTTGTCGTCGCCGTTGGGGTACGCAACGACGGCAACCTCGCTGATCGCGCCGTTGGTGAACTGCAGCTGCACCTGGACGGGGCCGTACCTGGTGTTGACGAGTCACCGTTGAACGCCTGCACAGCTGCCGCCGGGACCACGGCGCCCGTCGATGTGGTCGGGCTAAGCGTGGTCGGCGTTGTCGCGGATGGCGCGGCGATCGTCGGGGCCGTCGTAGCCGCGGTGATTGCCGCGAGCAGTCGTTGCCGAGGATGCTGCAATGGGGAGCGCCGTGCGGCAACGCTGCGAGTGTTTGGCTGGCGGCCTGGGAGGTGTTGATGCCGGCGAACAGGTACGTCAGTCCGCCGGCGGTCGCGCAGCTGATCGCGAGCGCTCCCAGGCGGGCGGCCCGTGACGGGTGGTGCCGCTTCGATCGCTTCGACTGGCGGAGCGGACGACGTCACTGCGACCGTCGTACGCGGTGGGTGGCGCAAACGGTTGGGTCGGAGATGGTTCGGGGGCTGCCACTGCTGTCGCGCCGTTGGTTGAGTCGTTCGAGGCGGTCGAGCAGCGGGTCAGCGCTGGTGGCTGAGATCGGGTGGGTGCTCATGCAACACATCACAACTCGCCCAGGGTCAACGCCTCGTGAGCGCAATGTTGGAGCCAGCTGTGAATCAGCTCGCGTCGACGGACGCCAGCTGTGCGAGGACACGCACCCCGAGGGCATACACAGCGAACGCTGCTGCGACGACGAGGCCCGCCTCGAACGCGAGGGTGGTTGCGTCGGTTCCGGATCTGGAATGCGTGCAGCCCGGCAAGTGCGACGCCGACGACCGATGTCAGGTGGACGATCCGCCACAGTCGCGGGCGCAGCCGCTTGCGTGGCCAGGAGGTGAACACGGTGATCGCGAACAGGTAGGTGGCGACGACTCCCCACGTGATCGCCCACGCGAGCGTCGTCGGCGGTGCCGGGTACGAAGACCTGGAGCAGGCCGATCCCGGAGTTGCTGTCGAGGTAGGCGGCGACGATGTGGACGACGGTGAACACGAGTGCGAGCCCACCGAGCCAGTTGTGCAGATCGAGCCACCATGCGGGTCGTCGTCGTTCACCGGTGTTGCGCGACGAGAAGAAGAACCCGAACACGAGCGCCGCGACGGCCAGGACGGTCGCGACGATCCCGGTCGATCGGCTGAGGTACCAGCTCACAGTCGTTCACGTGACATCCTCGCTCGGATCCGGCGGTGGCGTTGACATTGGCAGTCGGATCGTGACGGTGACGCCCTGTCCGCGGGTGGAGGTCGAGCTCGACTGTGCCGTGGTGGGCGGCGATGATCGCTTCGACGATCGACATCCCGAGCCCGGCGCCGCCGGTTTGACGCGATCGCGAGGCGTCGGTCCGGTAGAAGCGCTCGAACACGCGGGCAGCTTCGTCCGGATTCATGCCGGGACCGTCGTCGCTCACCGTGACGACGGCCTGGTCGCCGTCGGTGCGGAGGTCGATGGTCGACTTCGTGCCGGCGGGGGTGTGCGTTCGAACGTTGGCGAGCAGGTTGTCGATCACTTGGCGTAGGCGGGTGGCGTCGCCGGTGACGATGACGACGTCGGAGATGCTGAGCGCGATCGGGTAGTCGGCGGCGACCGTTCGCGCTGTTCTGATGGCCTCGACGAGCAGTTCGGCGATGTCGACGGTTGTTGTTCGAGGGGTCGGCCTTCGTCGAGGCGGGCGAGCAGCAGCAGTTCCTCGACGAGTTCGTTCATCCGCGCGGTCTCGGCGCCGATGCCGTGGATCGCCCGTTCCAGATCCTCGGGATGATCGCGGGCTCCGCGCTCGAACAGTTCGGTGTACGCGCGTGACCGCGGCGAGCGGTGTTCGCAGCTCGTGCGACACGTCGGCGACGAAGCGGCGCATCCGCTGTTCCGACGTCGCGCAGGTCCGCCTCCGTCGCGTCGCGTTCGGCGAATGCTTGGTCGATCCGGTCGAGCATCGTGTTCAACGCGGTCGCCGAGCCGGCCGACCTCGGTGCCGGCGTCCGGCGCCGGGGGCACGTTGTGTGACCTGCCGCCGGCGGCGGCGATCGCAAGTGCGGTCTGTTCGACGCGTCGCAGTGGCCGCAGGCCTGCCCGGACGAGGAGCCAGCCGCCGACGATTGCGATCGCGAGCGCACCGGCTGCGACGACGAACTCGATCAGGAGCAGCCGGTCCTGGGATTCGTTGATCTCGTGCAGTGGCTGTCCGATGAACAGTTCGCTGCCGTCGTCGAGTCGCGAGATCCGCAGCCTGAGCTCGTCGCTGCCCGACGCCACTTGCGCGGTGCGGAACACCGCGGGATCGGGGTCACCGACCGCCTGGACCAGTCGGCCACGTGATGTCGGCGATCGAGTCGAGCTCGACGGTCGCCGGGTCGTGGCCGGGCTCGCGGACCGGGATCACGAATCGGGTCGTGCCGTCAGGGTCGCGCAGCGCGACGAATGTGCCGGGCGCGGCCTGTTCGATCTGCGAACTCGAGATCAGCCGGATCGACGGCGACGAGTTCCTCGATCGGCTCGTGGGCACGCTGCAAGCGCGTCGTCGACCTGACGGATCTGCGATGACGAGAACGCGGTGTACGTGGCGAATCCGGCGACGCCGAGCGCGACGAGCGCGACGACGACCGACGGTCGCGACAAGGCGAGCGCGCAGCGACACCTATGCCGTCCGATTCGTCGTCGCGAAGCACGTAACCGACGAGGCGAACGGTGTGGATCAGCGGGTTGCCCAGGCGGTTGATCTTCTTGCGCAGGTAGCTGATGTAGGTCTCCAAGATGTTGGAGTCGCCATCGAAGTCGTAGTGCCAGACATGGTCGAGGATCTGTGGTTTCGACAGCACCCGTCGCGGGTTCATGATGAAGAAGTGGAGCAGATTGAACTCGGTCGCTGTCAGCTCGATCGGTGTTCCGGCCCGCGAGACCTCTCGGGTGTCGGGATCGAGCACAAGGTCCGCGAAGACGAGTTGATTTCCCGTGGCTTCGTCGGTCGAAGTGGTCCGAAGCAGGATGGCACGGACTCGAACGACGATCTCCGCGAGCGAGAACGGTTTCGTGACGTAGTCGTCGCCGCCGACGGAGAAGCCAGCGATCTTGTCGTCGAGGGCGTCGCGTGCGGTCAGGAACAGCACCGGCGTGGCGATTCCGTCGGCGCGGATCCGCCGGGCGACTTCGAAGCCGTCGATGTCGGGCAGCATCACGTCGAGGATGATGAGATCGGGCTGGTTCGTCTGTGCTGCTGTCAGACCTGCGCGACCTGTGCGATGCTTCGAGCACCTCGAAGCCCTCGTAACGCAGCGCTGTCGCGACGGCGTCGATGATCGAGGGTTCGTCGTCGACGACCAGGATCCGTTGGTGGGGTCTGCCCGGCCGATCCATTGGCGATGGTCCGGGCGAAGTAGTCACAGAGACCATTCAATCCGCCGAGGCACTCGCCGCTCGCGGATCGCAGACATTCACAGCTGGCTCTCAGCCCGAGTCGTCTTCGGCGAGGATCAGCGAGAAGGAGTGGGATGGCGTCGGATCAGGAGGAGCGCGCCCACCGTCAGTGTCGGCGATGGTACGGGCCAGTGAGAGGCGGATACCTTGATTCGTTCCGTGGCCTCGCTCCAAGACCTCCTCGCCCGAACCAGCGTTCGCTGACGTTCTTCATCGGTCACGTCAATCGCCCGATCACCTCGAGCGGCTCTACGCGGAGCTCTCCGACCACGGCCGCGCCGACGGCCGCGGCGGTCTCAACCCGAAGACGATCGTGGAGATCCACATCATCCTGCGCCGCGCCCTCGACGACGCCGCCCGCCGCGGGCTCATCGTCTCGAACCCGGCCCGCCTCGCCCACGCCCCGAAGCGGCGGGCGCTCTCAAGCCCAACCTCACGTGTCTGGACCGCAGCCCAGCTCAACCAATTCCTCACCGGCACCAGCGATCACCGCCACCACACCGCCCTGTGGCTGACCGCGAACACCGGGCTGCGACGCGGCGAGAATCTCGGACTCCGCTGGGGGGACGTCGACCTCGAAAGGGAGCTGCTGTGCGTCACCCGGTCACTCGTGTCGGTGGGCTACGAGCTCCACGAGACCCGCGGCAAGCCTCGCACCGCCCGACGCAACATCAACCTCGACCCCACCACCACCGCCCTCCTGCGTGAGTGGCGGCAACGGCGGGCCGAGGAGGACCTCGAGTTCGACGTCGATGACCCGCAAGGCCACGTGTTCAGCCGGCCCGACGGGGCGCCGACCCACCCACAACTGTTGTCGGAAGTGTTCAAGAAGTTCGTCGCCCGATCAGGGCTGCCACCGATCCGGTTCCACGACCTCCGCCACACTCACGCCACCCTGCTGTTGAAAGCCGGAGTGCCGGTGAAGGTCGTCTCCGAACGGCTCGGGCACTCCACCCCCGGGTTCACGATGGCCACCTACCAACACGTCATCCCCGGCATGCAACACGAAGCCGCGCTCACCTTCGCACAGCTCCTCCACGACGCAGCGTGACAGCACCGTCGGCGGTGCTCGCCGTCTCCACCGGCTTCTACCCGGTAGAGGTACCGGTAGAAGCCGACTCGACGCCGACGATCCGGTGAATGCGGAAGGCCCGGAAACTCAATGTTTCCGGGCCTTCTGTTTGGTGGCGGGGGCAGGATTTGAACCTGCGACCTTCGGGTTATGAGCCCGACGAGCTACCGAGCTGCTCCACCCCGCGTTGTGTCGCCCTTGAACGTAGCGTCGCCATCTCTCGATCGCAACTGGTCGGGCGAGCGATCGCGGCGTAGCGCGCGGGCATGATGGGTTTCGTGACCGCTTCACTGCTCGACGAGCTCCGCTCACGACTCGCTGACGACTGCATCCAGAGTGACCCCGATGTGATCGCCTCGTACGCGCACGATCGTGCGATCTTCGAGCGGGCCGGCGTGGGTGCCGTCCTCGTGATGCCACGCACCACCGCCGATGTCGTCGCCACCATCAACGCAGCCCGTACGGCGGGCGTCCCCGTCGTCACCCGCGGGGCAGGCACCGGGCTGTGCGGCGGAGCCAACGCGATCAACGGCTGCGTCATCGTCTCCATGCACCGGATGAACGAGGTGCTCCACGTCGACACATCCAACCGGATGGCGCGGGTGCAACCGGGGGTGCTCAACGGTGATCTCAAGCGAGTTGTTGCGGAGCACGGCCTCTTCTATCCGCCGGATCCGGCCTCGTACGAGATCTCCAGCATCGGTGGCAACGTCGCAACGAACGCGGGCGGCCTCTGCTGCGTCCGCTACGGCGTCACCCGCGACTACGTGATCGGGCTGGAGGTGGTGCTCGCTTCGGGCGAGGTGATCCGCACGGGACGTCACACACTGAAGAACACCGCGGGGCTCGACCTCACCGGGCTGTTCGTCGGCTCCGAGGGCGTGCTCGGCGTGATCACGGAGATCACCCTGAAGCTCGTACCGCCGCCGGGGCTGCCCTGCACCGCCGTCGCGTACTTCGCCGACCTGCCATCAGCCGGTCGGGCGATCCTCGACATCTTCGAGGCCGGGCACGAGCCCAG
Organism: uncultured Acidimicrobiaceae bacterium; assembly: GCA_963791635.1. Classification (GTDB taxonomy): domain Bacteria; phylum Actinomycetota; class Acidimicrobiia; order Acidimicrobiales; family Ilumatobacteraceae; genus VFMC01. Next base: position 116,328 of record CAWBTC010000002.1, on the reverse strand, counting down.
CCTGATGGAGATCGTCGATCAGGCGTCACTGCGCCAGGTGAACGCCGTGTACCACATGGAACTCGACACCTCGGCTGCGTGCCTGCTCCTGATCCAATCGAGCGGCGATCGTGCCGAGCCAGCAATCGAGGAGATGGCCGCCGCGTGCGTCGCGCAGGGCGCGACCGAGGTGCACCACGTCAGCGATCCATCCGAAGGCGACATGTTCATCGAGGTTCGCCGGCGCGTGTGGCCGGCGTTCGAGCAGCTCGGCAAGGCACTGCTGCCCGAAGACGTGGCCGTGCCGCGCGAGCGGCTGGCGGAGCTGCTGGCCGGCATCGTCGAGATCGGGCGGCGGCACCGGATCGACCTCCCCACGATTGGTCACGCGGGTGACGGGAACATGCATCCGCTGCTCGTGTTCGACGGCGGCGATCCCGAGGAAGTGGCGCGTGCCGAGGCCGCGTTCTCCGACATCGTCGAGCTCGCGCTCAGCCTCGGCGGCACGATCGCCGCAGAGCACGGGGTGGGCACGTTGAAGCGACGGTTCCTCGAACGTGAGCTCGATCCCGTCCATCACGCCTGGCAGCGCCGAATGAAGGACACGTTCGACCCGACCGGCATGCTCAACCCCGGCAAGGCGATCTGAGCCTGGTTCAGCTGACGATCGAGCGGTCGCCACCGGTTGGCCAATGACAGCCGACCGTCACCAAAGTGGCCGACGCAGCGCTGATCGGCGCGTTGGAATCGATCGGAGAACCACCTTCGAACGACTCTCGAACCAGGGTCGAACAACTCTCGAAACTCCTCGCGCTGGCCGAGACATCCACCGCATGCGATCGGTAGCGTCGGCGTCATGCTCACCTGGAACGAAGTGATTCGCCTCGCCGACACCGGCAACGTTGCACCGCCGCAACGGGTGGACAAGACAGAGGAGGAGTGGCGGGCCGAGCTCGACCCGACGGCCTTTCAAGTCACACGTCATGCGGGCACCGAGCGTGCCTTCAGCAGCGACATGTGCAGTCGGTTCGAGCCCGGCCGCTACGGGTGCGTGTGCTGCGGCACGCCGTTGTTCGACGGGTCGGTGAAGTTCGAGTCGGGAACCGGTTGGCCGTCGTTCACCGAGCCACTGACCGGCGACGTCATCGCCTATCACGTCGACCGTTCGCACGGCATGGTGCGCGTCGAGACCGAGTGCAACGTGTGCGATGCCCATCTCGGCCACGTCTTCCCGGACGGACCGCCGCCGACCGGCCTGCGCTTCTGCATGAACGCTGCAGCGTTGCGCAAGCTCGACGACGCGACTGACCGACTGACCGACCGACTGACTGACCGATCGACTCAGCCGACCTCTGACGGGGCTGATTCGATCCCGCCCGAACCGAGGCGCGCAAGCCGTTCCGATCGCCCTGAAACCCCCCGTTCGGTGGCCTGCGCCACGAGGTGGGCCTCCCTGAATTGATCGAGCTCAGAGAGTACGGTTGTTCCACACGTCTGACGTGCGCCGCGTGCCTACACGCTCAGTCGAACACCCGCCATCTCGAGGCGCCGAACAACGAGGACTGTCCACAACATGGGACTCTTCAGCAAGAAGCAATCGATCGACCCGGTCGAGTTCCTCGTGCTCCGCAACGAGCTCGTGGAGCTGAAGGAACGGCTCGACGCGAGCGAGCAGGCCAAGGCGTCGCTCGAAGACCGCCTCAGCTCGCTTGCCGCCACCACGATGGTGCTGTCTTCGAACTCCAAGACCGACACCGCCGAGATCGTCGAGAAGATCGAGTCGCTCGAGAATCGGCTCGAGAACACCCTCGCCGTCGGGAGCAAGGTCGACGAACTGCATCAGCGGGTGATCGATGTGGAGCAGGGTGGCGCCGGCACCGGTGGTCCAGAGCTCGAGCCGCGCCTGGCAGCGCTGTCCAGCCGCATCGACCAGGTCGCCGAACTCGCCGCAGCACCCGTGGCCCCCGACGACGAGCTCGCCGGCCGCCTCGACCAGCTCAGCCGCAGTGCCGAGACCGTCGACCTCCTGCAGCGCCAGATCAGCCAGATCAACGCGCGGATGAGCGCCCAGGCCGACATCGCCGATCAGGTCACCGCGCTCAGCGACCGCATCGGACTCCTGCAGCAGCGCAACGTCGACAGCGACGGCATCAACCAGCGCCTCGACGAGCTCACCGCCGCCGGCAGCACCCAGGAGCTCAGCGAGCGCCTCGCCCTGTTGGGTCAGCGCGTCGCCGCGACGGAAGCCGCCGGCCGCGCCGCCGCCGAGCAAGCCGCCACTCGGGCTGAGATCGCCGAGCAGCTCGCCGTGCTCGAAGCCCGCATCGCCGAGACCAGTCAGCAGGCCAGCAAGGTCGACGACATCGACGAGCGGATCAACTCCCTCGTGTCGTCCTCCCCCGCCACCGAACAGCTCGAGGCTCGCTTGGCCGAGGTGGACGCCCAGTTGCAGGCCCAGGCCGGCATCGCCGAACGCCTCGGCGAGCTCGACCGCCAACTGCAAGAACAGACCGCAATCGCCGAACGCGTCGCCGACATCGACCGCCAACTCCAAGAACAGACCGCAATCGCCGAACGCGTCGCCAGCATCGACGGTCAACTGCAGGAGCAGACTGCGATCGCCGAACGCGTCGCCGACATCGACGCCCGTCTGGCCCAGATCGACGGCCAGAGCAACGACGTCAGCAGTCTTCGCGAGATCGTCGAGCTGCGGAGCGCTGACGTGGCCGGCCTGCGCGAACTGATCGACGTCCGCAGCGCCGAGATCGCCGAAGTGCGTGCCCAGCTCGATCAGGTGCAAACGAATGGCGTGCCCACACCGGCCGCCGATGGTGGCCTGCCGTCACCGCAGATCAGCCAGCAGTTGGGCGAACTCGCCGAGCGCGTCGCGATGACCGCCGAGGAAGCCCGCGCCGGGCGCGAGCGCGCCAACGCGCTGTCCGAACGCATCGACCAACTCAGCGCCACTCCTCCCACGGTGCCCGACGACGTCGCCCGACGTCTCGACGAGCTCGCCGCCCGCGTCGATGCCGCATCCGCAATCAACGCCGAGCCCACGTTGTCCGACGATGTCAGACAGCGTCTCGACGAACTCGCCGAGCGTCTCGCATCCGCCGACGAAGCCGCCCGCCAGGCACGCGACCAGGCCACCTCGCTGGATCAGCGCATCAGCGGTCTCGACGTCGGCGCCCTCGACGATCAACTCGCTCAGCTGTGGGCTCGGGTCGACGCCAGCGCCGAGCAGGCACGCCTCGCCAACGAACAGGCCGCCACCCTCGCGCAACAGCTGAGCGACACCGGCTCGCACAGCGGAGAGGTCGACCAGCGCCTCGGCGAGTTCGCCGCCCGGCTCGACGCACAAGGTCAGGTCGATCAGCAGATCGCTGAGATCTGGGACCGCCTCGTCGGCGCCGAAGACCAGGCCCGCAACGCCCAGAGCCATGCGGCCACCCTCGAACAACGCCTCGCCGAGACATCGTCCACGGTCTCCACCTTTGCGGCCGCCTCCTCGCAGGCCAACACCGACGAGATCGATCGCCAACTCGACGAGCTGCGTGAGCGACTCGACCACCAGGCGTCGCTTCCCGACCGGCTCGCCGACCTCGATCGCCGTCTGGCCGAGATGCCCGACCGCGGTGGCGACATCCAGCAGCTTCAGGAGCGGATCAACGAGCTCGCTGCCTCGGTGCCCGACACCGGGAGCTTCAGCGCCCAGCTCGCCGAGTTGTCCCAGCGGGTGTCGACCAGTGAAGGAGACGCAAGCGCCGCGCTCGCCCAGGCGAACGCTCTCGACGAGCGGATCCAGAGCGTGAGCACCCAGCTGGCCAACCAGCTCGGGGAGCTCAGCCGTGACATGGACTCGCTCGCCACTCGCCAGCCGTCGGCGGCGGCGGCGGTGCAGGTGGACGACGAGGCGATGCAGACGCTGCGCAGCGGCCAGGTGAAGCTGGCCACCGAACAGGCTCGCTATGAGATCTCCTTCCGGGAAGACCTCGCGATGCTTGCCGAGCAGGTACGTCTGCTCCGCGGTCGCGGCTGACCACACCCCGTTACGGCACGCGCACCACTGCCGGATCGACGGAGCGACGCGCCCTCAGGGTGTATCGACGCACGACCCTGAGGTGTTGGTGTGGAGATCAGCCGCCAGCCTCGGCGAGCTGCAGCGCCTCGGCCACGAGGTCGCGAGCTTGGCGGTTGAGCTCGTCATATCGGGCGAAGTCCGGCAGGGCCTCGTCGGCCTGTTCGAACAGCTCCTGGGCTTGCTGCAACAGCTCGTTGACCGTGTCGTCACTCGGGGTCGTCGGCTCTTCACCGGGCTCGTCGACCGGTGCGTCGCCGACGATGTCACCGATGTCGGTGCGGAAGGCCGGGAACAGTTTGCCGAGCGCATCCTGCAGGCTCGTCCCGTACACGGCGTTGCCGTTGTAGGCAGCGACCACGAACTGGAACGAGGCCTGCCGCGTGGCATCGTCCTTCAGGTACAGCGGGCGCAAGTAGACGAGACCATCGCTGATCGGCACCATCTGCATGTCACCGAACACCACGCTCGACCCGGCCGTGTCGAGCAGCGTGACCTGGGCCGAGATGATCGGGTCGGCGTCGATTGCCGCCTGCACCGTGGCCGGGCCATCGGTGTCGGTCGGCTGCACGACGTATGCAGTCAACTGCCCGTACGTCTCGGCATCGCTGCTCGCCACCATGAACGCGGAGAGCTCCTTGCGGGTGTCGTCGGTGCTGAACAGTACGAACGGACGCAGCATCTGGAAGCTCGGTTCGGCCTGACCGGGCGCCCTGAACATCGAGTAGTACGGCACGAACCGGGCGGTGCCCGACTCCTCGGCGAAGTCGGCCACCGGGGCGGCTGCGGCTGCGTCCGCCGAGGCGTCTGCCGTCGTCGTCTGCAGCCTCGGCACCGGTGACGGGCCCTGCGCCACCGACCATGCGTCCTTGCGGTCGAAGAACGCTGAACCGTCGAGGCGGTACTTCGAGTACGCCTCGGTCTGGATGCGGAACAGATCCTCCGGGTAGCGGAGGTGCTCCTTCAAGCTCGCAGGCATCGCCGCCAGCGGTGCGAACAGATCGGGGAACGCATCGGCCCAGGCGTTCACGATCGGATCGTCGGGATCGCTGATGTAGAACTGCATCGAGCCGTCGTAGGCGTTCACCACTGCCTTGACGCTGTTGCGGACGTAGTTGAAGTCGTAGTTCAACCCGCTCCCGGCGCTGAGCTGACCGATCGCTGCGTTCTGCGCGTACGGGTAGCGCGACGATGTCGTGTAGCCGTCCACGACCCACGAGACGCCGCCGTCGGTCACCACGGGATACGGGTCGGCGTCGAAGGTGACGAACGGCGCCACCTTCTCCACACGCTCGCGCACGTTGCGGATCCAGAAGATGCGTGAATCGCTCGTTGACGGCGCTCGATCCGAGCAGGTTGTAGTCGAGGAAGTCGAGCGCGAAGGCCATTCGCTTGAACACCGAGTTCAACGCGATGCCACCATCGCCCGTGTAGCTCGTCTCGGAGTCCTGCCCGGGGCAGGTCTCCTGGTTCACGGTCGTGCCCACGATCGAGTAACCGACGAGGCCCTCGCTGAAGTACAGCTCCGGGCGCTCGAGGACGACCGGACGGTAGTCGGGGAGGCCGTTGTCCTTCACCCGGTTCGCCGGTGCCATCACCAAGCCGCAGCCGTGGGTGGAGATGAGGTGGCGACCCTGCCACGACTTGTTCCCGATCGTGCCGAGGTCGAGCTCGCGGGCCGCCACGACCACCTGCTGCACCCGTCCGTCGATCTCGTAGCGGTCGATGTCGAGGTCGCGGATCGTGAGTCCGGCGCGCAGCCCCTGGTCGTTGCGGAATCGCTCGACCAGCTGACCTGGGTTCAACAGGCGCACGTTCTGCAGCGGTTCGATGTCACCCGCGATCTCGCCGGCGGTGAGCGACCCGAACTCCACGGTCGGCTCTGCCACATCGGCGATGTCGAGCGCCTGACGCGTGGCCGTGATGTTGCGATCGATGTAGGTGGCCTCGCGGTCTTTCTGGTTCGGGTTCACCACGAGCGCCTGGACGGCGGCCGGATAGATGACACCCCCGAGGAGGGCCACCACGGCCCACAACGCCGACGCCACCACAGGCAGCCGCCACGAATCGGTCTTCAGTGTCGACAGGAACAGCGCCGCGACGAGGAGGGCGATCAGCGCCAGCAGCACGACGGCTGGCAGCTGGGCGTTCACGACGGAATAGGTGGCGCCCTGCACGAAGCCGCGCCGCTCGGTGGTGAGCTCGTAGCGGGTGACCCAGTAGTCGCCGGCCTTCACGATCGCAAGGAGCGCCAGGAGCACAGCGATGTGGGCCTTGGTCGCGCGTCGGATCTTCGGCTTGGGCGGCTGGAGCACCACACCGCCGTTCAGCACGTGCGTGAGCAGCACGAGCAGCGTGATGAAGACGAGCGCGGCGAAGAGCCAGTCGAGGGCGAAGGTCATGAACGGCAGCCGGAACACGTAGAAGCCGATGTCGTTGCCGAACTGCTGGTCGGTGATCCCGAACGACTTGCTGTGGCGGAACAGGGTCCACGTCGCCCATTGACCGGTGGCCGGCAGCGCGAACAGCAATCCGAAGAAGACGGCGACGGCGATGCGCATCAGGCGCAGTCGGCGACCGAACAGGTCGTGGAACCGCTCCACCACCGGGTGCATGTTCGCCGAGAACGTGAGCGGGGCGAGCCGGTCGGCGATCACGAGGTTGAGGACAGCGATGGCGATGAAGGCGCCACCGAACATCGCGAACAGCGTGATCTTGCTGACCAGCACACCCCAGAACACGTCGCCACGGCCGATGCTCGTGTGCCACAGGTAGTCGATGTAGAAGCCGGACAGGAACCGGGCGGACAGCAGCAAGGCGATGAGGATCGCTGCGACGACGATCAGGGCGACGCGTCCGCGATCGCCCAGTCTCGAAGGACGGTCGCCGGACGGGAGATCAGAAGGTGTCCGCATGTTGCCGGAGGCTATCGGTCGCCGATGATCTCGAAGAGTCGCGTCGATGTGCCACCTGCGTTGCCCGCGGTGGCGACGACGGCGGGAGTCACGACGATCGGACCGAAAGCCGAGACAAGAACCGGACCAAGTGCCGAGCGACGAGACGGGCGAAGCGGCCGGCGAGGAGTCGACCGAGAGGTCAGGTCGGCTGCCGGATCAATCTGCCGGATCAATCCTTCGGATCAGTCTGCAGGGGCGATCATGCACCGACAGCCGCTGTGCGCCGGGGCGCAGCGGTGATCGGTCGGGAACGCCTCACCCGCACCGATCACGCCGCCGAGCGCGTTGTCCTCGGCATCGGCACAGGCCGGTCCTGCAGGATCCAGCAGCCAGCAGATTCGCGTGCCCGGGGCCACGCCGGCGAGGGCTCCTCTTCCGAACGCAGCGCGGGCCACGTCATCGAGGTGCTCGTCGATTCGCTGGTTCTTCCACTCGCGGTAGGCGAGGCGCACCAGCGAGGCGAGCTCGGCATTGTCGCCGTCGGCATCGCTCACGCAGCGCGCCAGGCGCTCTCGCAGCGGCGCCACCACGTCGTTCAAGAGCGCATCGGTCGCGGTCGCGGTGATCGCGGGCTTCTTCGCTTCGCGACGTGCGGCCGACGCGGTCATGCCCATCGACACTGCGCCCGCAGCGGCCGCGGCGACGAGTTCGGCGGCGATCGAGGAGCTGTAGCGAGCCGCCTGCTCGCGCTCGGCCACGAGCATCGAACCGAGATCGCGCACCGGCTCCTTGCGACGCAGCGCGTGCAGCACCTCGTTCTGCTCATCGGCCAGCACGCGCTTCAGCTTGCGGGCAGCGGCGATGATCAGCGGGGTGAGGGCTTCGTCGCGACGAGCAAAGGGCGAGTCGGCCTCGGCAACCGTGGCCTGCGGAGCAGCCGGGGTCGTCGCGAAGACCGAGTCGTCGCCGATGGTCACCTCACTCGACGTGCTGGTCGGGCGCTCGACCGGCACCGCTTTCGACTGCACGCTCGGATGATCGGGCGACGTCGTGTCTCCCACCATGGCGGGCTCACCGTCACGGGCTGAGATCACAGCACGTTGAGCCACCGACTCGGCCCGAGCAGCGCGTAGCCGAGCGAAGAGATCGTCGGCCGACGTCCGGGCCAGCATCGTGGTGGCATCAGGATCGGCGGTGTGATCGGAGGTGTGGTCGGAGGTGGGATCGGTCGGGTCGGGCGAATCGATCACCTCGGCGAACAGCGACACCACGGGTGCCGGAATGCGATCGTCACCGTCATCGGTGGTGGCCGGGTCGTGTGGGCTGATGTCGAGCCGCACCACACCTTCGTCGCTATCACCATCATCACCGCTGTCGACAACGATCTCGACGTCGACTTCGACTTCGTCGTTCTCGGGGATCGCAGCGATCTCAGCAACCGTCCCGACCATCCTGACCATCCCGACCGGCCCGACCGGCCCGACCGGCTCCGTGGCGTCGATCGCCTGGCGATCGGACTCGAAGTCCTCGTCGACGAAGATCGTCACGCTCGCGTCGGTTCCGTCGTCGGTTCCGTCGTCCGGTTCCGTCGTCCGATGTGGCGGGGGCAGCGACGACGCCGTCACTGGGAAGCACGTCGGAGACAGCGAGCGCGACGGTGGCATCGGGGTCTGCAACGCTCGCCGGTCGATCGGCCCGCTCCGGCGGCCGCGGCATGTTCGGGACCATCAACGGCACCGGACCGGTCGTGGGTGACAGGTTCACGTACTCGCTCGGCTCGCCGAGTGGGGTCAGTTCGGCCATCACGTCGACGGCCACGAGGCGCGATCGCTCGAAGGCTTGGAGCAACCGATCGCGTCCGTGGACGAGCTGCTCGATCTGCTGTCGTGCGATCTCGCGGCGACGGGCGAGCTCGTTCAGCACGCGCTCGCGATACGCACGTGCCTCGTTCACCATGTCGCGACCCTGCTGCTTGGCCATCTCCAGCTCGGACTCGGCGTCGGCAGTGGCATCTGCGCGGCGACGCGCAGATTCGATCTCCGCCTCTTCACGCAAGCGCTGCGCTTCGTCGGAGGCTTCGCGCAACAGGCGCGCAGCACTCTCCTCGGAGCGGTTCTTGATCTGCGTCGAGGCGTCACGTGCGGTGTGGAGAATGCGGGCGGCTTCCTCGCCGAGCATCTTCGTGACGAGCTCTTCGTCGAGTGCGACCGACGTCGGAGACGTACTGCGTTGCGAGGTTCGGAGCTCACGTTCGAGGAACCGTTCGCGCTCCTGGAGACGTGCGAGCTCAGCTGCGACCATTCGCAGGAACTCACGCACTTCGGCAGGCTCGAAGCCCTTGCGCGCCGTCGTGAACGACGCAGACGCGACCGAGCTCGGCGACGACGGGTCGGGTCGAATGAAGGAGATGGCCATCGGCCGTCCAGCGTAGGTCTCCGACGCCTCCGTGTGGTGGCATGCCGACCGGGCGCGAGCATCCCCACGACATCGTCGATCGGTGCTCGGCGAGTGGCGGCGGATCGCCCCAGGCTCAAGCGCCGCACGGGTCGCGCACGTCCGCGCCGCGAGTCAGGCCGACGGTTCGTAGTCCGCGCCGGGCCTGCCCAGTTCGAGACCGTTGCCGCCGAGGTCGGCGAGCGCGACGAGCGCCTGCTGGAGGTCGTCGACGGCCACGATCGTCACGTCGTCGCCGGCCACCTCGCGAGCCCGGGCGAGGTCGTCCTCGCCCTGCTCGGTCGGCACGATGAACACCGTCGCACCCTGCTGGCGCACCGCTGACACCTTCTGTGCGAGACCGCCGATCGCGCCGACGGTGCCGTCGATGCGGATCGTGCCGGTGACCGCCACCCTGACGCCGCCGGTGAGCTCGCCGGGCGTGAGCTCGTCGATGAGGGTGAGGGTGAATGCGAGCCCGGCCGACGGGCCACCGATCGCCCCGCTGTCGATGCCGACCTCGAACGGAAGGTCCGCTGAGGCGGTATCGAACGGGACGAACCCGATGATCGTGCGGTCGGTGCCGTCCCCCGACGCGATCAGCTCAACCTCGCCGCGCTGAGTGCCGTCGCCCGGTCGTTCGAACTCGATCTCGATCACGTCGCCGGGTTCGTGTCGCTCGAGGATCGGGCTCAGGTCATCGAGGGTCTCGAGCTCGTCGCCGTCCACCACGAGCAGCTTGTCACCCGGATCGAGCAGGTCGTCGGAGGGTGCGTAGTCGACACAGGTGGTGCCGGCCTCGTTCGCCTCAAGGCACACGAGTTCGGAGATGATGACGTCGCCGGGGATGATCTCGGCCGGGTAGCCGAGGTGGTTGAGCGCCACGTACTCGGCGGTCTCCTTCGCCGTGCGCATCATCTCGACGCTGAACTGGCGCTGTTGATCGGGGGTTTGCGTGCCGAACTTGTCCTCGTAGCTGAGAAAGCCCACTTCGGGCTCGGCCTCACCGACGAACCAGTCGAGGAGCGTGATCTCCGGCTCGCGCACCGTCACGAAGAGGAACTGACCCGTGGCGGGATAGCGCTCCACGGCGTCGAACTCGAGCCGAGCCGCGACGGGTTCGGCGTCGGCAGGCACGAGCGCGAACTCGGCCTCCTGCCCTGCGGGGTTCTCAGCAGCCAGGCTCGCCGGCAGCACGCTCACCACCAAGATCGCAGTGATCGCGGCCAGCGCGACCACTGTCACCGGGATCGCCCACCAGCGGTGAACGTGAGCAGGCGGCCGGACGGAGCGCGTCCCGCCCGGTACCATCTGCTGCTGCGTGTCGTTGTCTGAGCTCACCACTGCCTCGGCCTGGATTGCCGGATTGGCGATCGTTGCGCTGATCGCCGCCGGGTGGCGCAAGCCTGCCAGAGCGAGTGCCGATCCGGCACGCGAGCGACGGAGATCACGCGAGCGAGCCGCGATCGAGTTGGCCGAGACGGAAGCAACCCTGCACCAGCGCACCCCGGTGTGGCGCAAGGTGTGGGCGCTGGCGGCCGGCAGCACGCTCGCGATCGTGATCGGCGCGATCATCGCCACGCTCGTCTCGTTCGGCATCGCGTTCACCGTCATCCGCTTGACCGACATGCTCCGCCGGTGACGGCCGCCGACAACCCGACAACGTCCGCCACCGCTGTGAATCCGGGGCATGCTGCGGCAATGACGAGTCGTCGATGGCGGGAGCTGGCCGTTGCGGGCCACACGGGTGACAGCGCTCTCGCACGGGCCGCGCTCACCGACGCCGATCCCACCTCGCGCGAGCTTGCCCTCGGCGCGCTCGAACGGCTGGGCGAGCTCACCGACAGCGACGTGCACGCAGCACTCACCGACGAGGCGGCGAGTGTGCGGCGACGTGCCGTGGAGCTGGTCGCCCTGAGACCTGGCACCGACCTCCTCCCCGCGCTTGCCGACGACGATCCCACCGTGGTGGAGGTCGCCGCGTGGGCCTGTGGCGAGCACCAAGACGTCAGTGATGCCACGGTCTTCCGCTTGATCGAGCTCGCCACGGGCGCAGAGGTCGCGCTCGTCCGAGAGGCGTGCATCGCCGCGCTGGGCGCGATCGGCGACGAGCGAGGCGTACCGGCGATCCTGGCCGGCTGTGCCGACGCTCCTGCCGTACGCCGCCGGGCAGTCCTGGCACTCGCTCCGTTCGATGGCGACGAGGTGGACGCGGCGATCGAGCGGGCGCTCACCGACCGCGACTGGCAGGTCCGCCAAGCCGCCGAGGACCTGCGCCGCGCCGCTGCCGACTGGCGAGCGACCGATGAACGGTGACGAAACGACATCGGCTCCAAGGTCGGCCCAGAAGTCGGCCCAGAAGCGGGCTCAGAAGTCGTAGCGGTAGAGGTTGGTATCGCGGGCGGTGAACCCGATGCGTTGGTACAGACGGTTGGCGGCCTCGCGTGACGGCCGGCTCGTGAGGCTGACACCCTTCACCCCACGCGCCTTCGCATCGTCGAGCGCCGCACGGTTGAGCAGTTCGCCGATGCCGTGACCTCGCGCTGCCTCGTCCACCACGACGTCCTCGATCCATGCCTTCAATCCGGTGGGAATGCGGTAGAGCACGAGGGTGAGGCTGCCGACGATCGCCCCGTCGAGACGGGCGATGAACAGCGACGCATCGGGATCGGCCACGATCGCTGCCAGTGCCTCGAGATCGGGCGGCGGCGACGACGACAGCTGGGGCAGGATGCGCGCGATGGCCTCGCGCAGCTCTTCGTTGGCATTGGTTGCGATCTCGATGACGACGCTCACGGCCGGAACGCTACTGGCGGCTCCGGTCGAAGGACCGGACACGTCGGTGCGTAGCGTGCCGCCATGGACGAACAGATCCTCTCCGCTCGCGCTCGCCAGCTCGGCTCGGTGCTCGAGCCCATCATCGGCCAGGTGTACTTCTCGCCCGAATGCCACGCGAACTACGCAGCACTCGGCTTCGACCGCAACCCGGCCGAGGCGGGCGGGGTTGCCCTCCCCGACGGGCCCGCCTACTTCACGAGCCGAGGGTCGGTGATGGGTCAGGTGCCCGGAGAAGTGGTCTCGGCCGCCTTCGCCGTGTTCAACCCCGAGGTCGTCGTGCCGTGCGTGCAACTCGGCTGGACCCGCACCGACGCAGCCACCATCTGCGCGGCCCGTGACGCCGGCGCGATCGCTCAGCTGCGGCGCCTCCTCGGCGACGGCCCCGACGGACTCGACCGGGTGAACGAGTTGCTGGCCCGCGCCGTGGCGACGCTTCGACCCGAGGGCCGCCCGCTGTTCGCCGGCCTCTTGTCGCAGGCCACCCCCGACACCGCGCTCGGCTCGATGTGGCGACGCGGCGACATGCTGCGCGAGTTCCGCGGCGACTCGCACACTGCGGCATGGATCTCGGCCGGCTTCGACGCCACCGAGATCGGTCTCATGAGCGAGCTCTACTGGGGACTGCCGATGCGCAGCTACAGCCGGACCCGTGCATGGACCGACGCTCAGTTCGATGCTGCGCACGCAAGGTTGAGAGAGCGAGGCCTCCTCGACGATTCAGGCTTCACCGCTGCCGGTCGGAGTGCTCGCGAGCAGGTGGAGGTGCACACCGACGCACAGATGCGCCCGGCGATCGAGGCGCTCGGCGACGACATCGACGAGCTGTTCACGATCATGACGCCGTGGGGCGTCACGGTGCGCGCCGGCAAGGGCTACCTGTCATCCGGCCCACACGACCTCGCTTCGTCCGCCACTGCCGCCTCTCGTTGAACGCGGCTACGGTCCGACCATGATCCTCACGACGCTCGATCGCATCGACCCAGTCGCGTTCGCCGAACGCACCGGCTGGGACGCCAAGCCGCAAGGCCTCTGTCGCGGCGAGGTCTGTGTGCCCGCGCCGGGCTCGCTGCACGACGACGGCACCCTCGACGTGGAGGTGGCCGCCGCTCGATTGGGCATGCCCCTCGTGCACGACGTCGAGCACGGGGTCTGGGCTGTCGGTCCGGCCACCGCCACCGGTCGGGCGCTCAGCACCGCCGTTGCTGCAGATCCCGAACTGATCACCCGCGACGGCACCCCGTTCCGCCTCAGCAGCCTGCATGGCCGCAAAGTGCTGCTGGTCGCCTGGTCCAGCTATTGAGGCTGCCGCGCCAGCCTGCCCGGGTGGCAGGCACTGCACGCTGAGCTCGAGTCGCTGGGCCTCACCGTGGTCACCGTCGCCCTCGACGTCGAGCCGCAGCACACCTACCAGTGGATCGATGCCGCCGCCCCCACGCATCCCAGCCTGATCGACACCTTCCACGTCACCGACGAGCTGTTCGGGTTCGTCAACATCCCCATGGCTGTGTGGATCGACGAGCACGGCATCATCGTGCGCCCTGCAGAGGGTGCGTCGATCGAGCGCAGCCCGCTCCGTGACATGGACATTCCCGAGGGCTTGCCCGAACGGATGGACAGGATGTTCCGCGAGGTGAAGAAGATCCCCGACAACGCTGATGCGTACCGGGCCGCGATCATCGACTGGGCCACTCGCGGTGTCGAGTCGCCCTACGTGCTCACTGCCGACGAGGTGATCGCCCGTTCGCTGCCGCGTGGAGACGACGAGGCGCGAGCCGCGGCGTGCTTCGAGCTCGGCGAGCACCTTCGCCGCACCGTCGGCCCCGACGCTGCCGTGCCGTGGTGGCGCGACGCACATCGCCTGCATCCAGCGAACTGGACCTACAAGCGCCAGGCCTGGACCCTCGTCACCACACCCGAAGGCGCGACCGAGAACGATCTGATGCAAGGTCCGAACGACGTGTACGAGGGCAACTGGCTCGACGACGTCATCGCCTCCGGCGGCGGCGAGGCCTACACGCTGGTCCCCCAGCTCGACAGCTGACCCGCTCGAGCACGGTGGGTCCCGGATCTGGGCTCGTGTCCGTGATCGACCTTCCGCCGCGCCTGTGAGCCGTCGACGCATCGATGGGTCGATAACGTGACGGCCATGGAGCACCTGCGGTGGCTGGGTCAGCCCACGTTGCACCGGCCCACCGTGATCGCCGCGTTCACCGGCTGGAACGACGGTGCCGATGCTGCATCGAACGCGCTGCGGCACCTGATCGAGGCCTGGGGCGCCCAGCCGCTCGCCGAGATCGACCCGGAGGAGTTCACCGATTTCGCGACGGTGCGCCCCCACGTGCGCCTGGCCGACGGGATGACCCGTTCGATCGTCTGGCCCACCGTGGGAGCATGGAGCGCGTCCACTCCAGGCGGTGACGTGATCCTCGTCCTCGGTCCCGAACCCGCCTTGCGCTGGCGGCTCTTCTCCCAGCAGGTGATCAGCCTTGCGCAGCGTTTCCAGGCAGGCCTCGTGATCACCCTCGGCGCGCTGCTCGCCGACGTGCCGCACACACGGCCGGTGCAGCTGATCGGGACGGCGACCGATGTCCATCTCATGTCGCGCTTCGATCTCCAGCGCAGTCGTTACGAGGGACCCACCGGAATCGTCGGCGTGCTCCACGATGCCTGCACCACGGCAGGCATCGACTCGGCATCGCTGTGGGCAGCCGTGCCCGCGTACGCCTCGCAGATCCCGTCGCCCAAGGCATCGCTCGCGCTCGTCACCCGTGCGTGCGGCATCCTCGGCTCCCCCACCCCGGTCGGACGGTTGGGCCAGGAGGCGTTCGACTACGAGCAACGGGTGAACGCACTCGTGCACGAAGACGACGACCTCGTGGGCTACGTCGCCCGGCTCGAGACCCTCAGCGTCGAAGACGACGACGATGACGACGACGACCTCGTCGGCGGCGAGCTCGCCGGACTCGACGATGACGACGACGATGACGACCATGACGATCATCACGAACATGACGACCATCACGATCATGCAGCGATCGATCCGGCCGCCGTCGACAGCGACGAGCTCATGGCCGAGGTCGAGCGGTTCCTTCGCGAGCAGCCCGAGACCTGACACCATCGCCCCGCCGCAGCGTGCCGGCACCGGGGCGGCAACTGCTTCGGCAACTGGGGCGGCACTGGGGCAGTCGGCGTCGGATCAGTGGGAGTCGCCGCGCCAGATGGGTTCGCGCACCGGCTCGAAGGTCGCCTGCATCTGCTCACCGTCGATCGCCGCGAACGCCTGCGGACCCCACCACGAAGCGCCGGCGGTCGCCTCCGGCAACGCATCGCGCGAGTACCAACCGACACCCGAGGTCTCCAACGGGTGGCCGTCGAGCTCGCCGCCCATGGCCCGGCAGTGGAACAGCAACATGTACATCCCGAATCTGGTGAACCCCATCCGCTGGCCGTCGATGACCGACAGCAACTGCACCGGCTCACATTCGATGCCCGTCTCCTCGAGCACCTCCTTGACCGCCACCTCGGCGGGCGAGTAGCCGACGTCGGCCCATCCGGTGGGGTAGAGCCAGATGCCACTGTCGGCCCGTTGCACGAGCAGCACCTGCCCCTCGTCGTTGCCGACGATCGCCCCGACAGCCACCTTCGGCGTGACGTACCCGGGCACGCCTTCACCCACCGAGTCGAGCCACTCCTGCACGAAGTGATCCTGCTCGCGGCGCACCTCGAGGGCATCGTCCGCAGCGGCCTTGATGTCGGCGGCGACGTGCAGCACCTCTTCGAAGCGCTCCTGTTCATAGAGGTTCTTGGTGAAACTCAGACCCGTCCGAGCGATCCCGGCGAGCGTCTCGCTCCAGCGGACCAGGTCGCGGGTGAAGTCGGGCGGTCCGGCGTCTGCGTCGCTCACGCCGCCGACCCTACGGCACGCGGCACCGCCCGGTCTCGTCGATCCGCGCACCGAACCACCCGGCGTGTCGTGCGCACGACACGGTGTCCCGTCATCCGAACGGGCGGTCGATTCCGTATCGCTGATGCATGCGACCTGAACGGATCGAACCGGCACCTGGCCAGGAGAGCGTGTGGGACTACCCGCGCCCGCCCGCACTCTCACCGACCACGGAACGCGTGCGAGTCCTCCACCGTGGTCACGTGCTGGCCGACACCACTCGTGCGGTGCGGTTGTTGGAGACCAGCCAGCCGCCCGCTTACTACATCCCCCGCGCGGATGTCGCCGACCATCTGCTGCGCCCCTCCGAACGGCACACCCTGTGCGAGTGGAAGGGCGTCGCCAGCTACTGGTCGATCGATCTGAGTGCCGTCGGTGACGACACGGTGGCGCTCGATGTGGCATGGAGCTACGCGGCGCCTGTCCAGGCGTATGCCGCCATCGCTGGGCACGTGGCGTTCTACGCCCAGAGCGTCGACGAGTGCTGGGTCGACGACGAACTGGTGGTGTCGAACCCCGGCATGTTCTACGGCGGATGGATCACCCGACGCGTCGTGGGCCCCTTCAAGGGCGCGGCGGGCACTCTCCACTGGTGATTCGCTTCGTACACTGACCTTCATGGGTGGGACGCGATGGTTGCGGCAAGCGTGCGGAGTGGCGTGCGCACTGGCGCTGGGATCGATCGCCGTGGCGTGCTCGGGCGACGACAGGTCGTCCAGCACCATCGCCGAGGAGGGCGCCGAGGGGAGCGCCGTTCCCGGATCGGCACCCGACGCGACCGTGACGAACCCCGCCGGCGACGGCGAGCTCACCGTCGGGGTGCTCCTCCCGCTCACCGGACCGGGGAGCGAGCTCGGCACCGTGATGAGCGAGGCGGTCGAGCTCGCACGGGCCGAGACCGAGGCCGCCGGTGTGCAGACCCGCACCGTGCGGCTCGTGGTCGTCGACGAGTCGACGCTCGACAGCGAGATCACGCCCTCGCTCGAGGAGATCTTCAACGAGGAGGTCGACGCGGTCATCGGCCCGGCGTCATCACTGCTCGCCGCTCGCATGCTGCCGATCACGGTGAGCGCCGGTGTGCTCACCTGCTCGCCCACCGCGAGCGCACTGTCGCTCGACGACTTCCCCGACGCGGGACCTCTGTTCGTGCGAACCATCCCGTCCGACTCGATGCAGGCCCAAGCGCTGGCACTCATGCTCGACGGTGCCGGCACCGAGGTTGCCCTGGCCTACGTCGACGATGCATACGGCAGACCGTTCATGGAGCGTGTACGCGAAGAGCTCGACCGGCTCGGGGCCCCCGTGGCGGACGTGATCCCGTTCGATCCACAGGAGTCCGACTACGCGAGCAACGCTCAAGAACTTGTCCAATCGGGGGCGGCGACCATCGGGATCATCGGTGATCCCCAGGCGGGGCCGCGCCTCGTGCAGTCGCTCGCCGAGGTGATCGACCCGAGCACCGTCACCCGCATCTGGATGAACGACGCGATGCGTGTGCCCGCGACGGCGAGCGTGTACCGGCGACTCGACGACAGGATCTTGTCCTTGATGCACGGTGTGTCACCCCGGTCGACGATCGACGCCCCCGACGACACCGGTTCCGCCCGCACGCTGCCCGACAACGGGCGCTTCTTCGCAGCGAACGCATACGACTGCATGAGTGTGATCGCGCTCGCTGCCGACCAGGCGGAGTTCATCGACGGAGCCGCCATGGCCGACCAGATCCAACAGGTCACCAGCGGTGGGACGTCATGTGACTCGTTCGTGGACTGCTTCGAGCAGCTCCGCAGTGGCCGCGGCATCGACTACGACGGTCCCTCCGGCGAGCTCGACATCGGCCGCGACGGCGACCCGACCCGCGGGCTGTTCGACATGTACCGCTTCGATGAGCGAGGCCTCGACGTCACAGAAGACCGTGACCCGATCCGCGTGGACAATCGCAACGGCTGACCGCATGTTCGAACGAGAGCGATCAGATCTGGGTGGCGAGCTCTTCGACAGGCGTCACCATGCCGGTGTAGAACGCCCCGAACTCGCCGTAGAGCGCTGACGCCTCGTCGAAGCGCATCGTGTACACAACATCCTTCAAGTCCTCTGGCACGGCACCGAACAGGGTCACGCCCCACTCGAAGTCGTCGAGACCCGTGGAGCCCGTGACGTACTGCACGATTCGACCGGCGAACTTGCGTCCGCTCGTCCCGTGCTCGTGCATCAAGTTCTTGCGCTCGTCGTACGGCAGCGTGAACCAGTTCGCATGTGACTCACGCTTCTTGCTCATCGGGTAGAAGCACCACGACGTGAGCTCAGGGTTCGGTGGGAGGTTGGGGTAGAGCCGACCGCGGGTCATCTCCTCCGGCATCCCCTTCGCGTACTCGCTCACCTCGGTGATGCTGACGTAGCTGTCCACCACCTCGAGCCCGGAGCGCTGCACGCCCGTCTGCAGCGCGCGCAACTCGCGGAGGTTGGCGTGCATCGCCATCACGGCGACATCGGCCTTGTGACCGAGCATCGCCACCGTCACGACCTGACATCCGGCGGCCTCGGCGCCTTTCACCGCGCTCACGAACGCCTCGGGCTCGAACATCGGCGTCGGCTTGCAGAACAGGTGGAGCACACCGAGTCCGGTGCTCAAGGAGACGGGGGCGCTGGCTGAGTCGCTCATGACCCCAGGCTACGTCCTGACTCGCGCTCGACCCCATGGGCCCGAGAGCAGATCAGCCGAGAGAACCCCAGCGCGGATCATCGGCGATCCGGTCCGGGGCGTACACGTTGATGCGATCCGACCGGGTGAACCCCAACAGGCGCAGACCCGCACGGCGGGCGGTCTGCACCGCGAGGCTCGTCGGCGCGCTCACCGCAACCAGCGTGGAGAAGCCGCCGGCCCATGCCTTCTGCACCAGTTCGAAGCTGGCGCGACCGCTGACGAACAGCCCGAGCCCGGTGGCCGGCAGCGATCCGTCGAGCAGCATCCGGCCCACCACCTTGTCGACGGCGTTGTGGCGGCCGACATCTTCGCGGACGAGCAGCACGGTGCCGTCGGGGGCGAAGGCCGCCGCGGCATGGACGGCGCCGGTGCTCGTGAACAGTCCCTGACTGCCGAGCACGGCGTCGGACACCGACGCGAGCAGGTGCAGCGGGATCGGTGTCGTGTCGGGCAATGGCGCCAGCACGTCACACAGCTGGTCGATCGCCTCGCTGCCGCAGAGGCCACAGCTCGACGTGGTGTTCCCGAGGCGCGCCGTGGGCACCGGGGCACGTCCGCCGGTCTCCACGGTGACGATGTTGAACTCGCTGTCACCTGCGGCACCGTCGGCGCAGTACCGCACCCCGATCACCTCAGCACCGGCCAGCAACCCGTCGCTGTGACAGAAGCCGGCAGCGAGCTCGTAGTCGTGCCCCGGTGTGCGCATCGTGGTGGCCACGCGATGGCCGTCGATCTGGATGGTCATCGGCTCTTCGACGATGAGCTCGTCGGGGGATCGTTTCGCACCCGCGCGGTCGACACGAGTGACGAGATGGGTCTCGATGCGCCTGCGGGGAGCCACACCGAGACGGTACCTGCTGCAAGTGGGCGCACCTCCGGTCATCGGGTGCGCGTACGGCGTCTGCGCGCTGGTGTCGGACGGTGCGCGTTGCGGCCATGTCCGCGGGTCGCCTGCCGGGCTTGTCGGAGCGGGCTGCGCGACCGGTACCGCAGGGCGGAATAGGGTGCCACCCATGGCCACCACAACTGTCAACCACGGTCGCATCCTTGCGGCCGAGCTCTTCGGCACCGCTGTGCTCATGATCGGCGGACCCGGAACGGCGATCCTCGCTCCCGAGGTCGGCCTGCTGGGCATCAGCTTGGCCTTCGGTCTGTCACTTCTGGTGATGGCCTACGTGATCGGGCCGATCTCGGGCTGCCACATCAACCCTGCGGTCACGTTGGGCTTGTTCATCGCCCGCAAGGTCACGGGCACACACGCGGTGTTCGCCGTGATCGGTCAACTCATCGGGGCGATCGCCGGTGCCGCCATCGTGTTCGGCATCGCGAACGGGCGCGACGAGTTCGTGCGTGGCCAGTTCGCTGCCAACCTGTGGTCGGGCCCGTACTTCGGCCTCGGCGCAGCGATCGTGGTGGAGATCGTGCTCACTGCACTGCTCGTCGTCGTCGTCCTCGCCGCCTCGACGAGCGGTCGCATCCCGACCGGCATGGGTGGTCTCGTCGTTGGCTTCACGCTCGCGCTCATCCACCTGATCTCGATCCCGGTGGACAACACCTCGGTCAACCCGGCTCGCAGCATCGGTGCTGCGCTGTTCGCCGATCCCGACACGGGTGCGCTCGAGCAGCTGTGGGCGTTCGTCGTGTTCCCGCTGATCGGCGCCATCGTCGGCGTGATCATCTGGCTGGTGATCGACGACAGCACCGTGGAGGACACACTGCTGGCTGAGGTCCCCGGCGTCACCGAGGCGCGTGATGCGCTCGACCAGGTGGCCGACGAAGCCGTCGACGCCGTCGAGGGCGCCGTCGACTGAGACTCCGCAGCTCCGCACGCCCTGAACCGGAACGTGTCCGGCGCGCTTCAGGTGCGCTCAGGCGGCAATGAGGTCGAGCAGTTCGCTGCGGTGCTTCGGACCGAGCAGCGGCTCGGCCGGGCGATTGTCGCGGTCCTGCCACACGGCGAGCACGCGGGCACCGATGTCGGGATCGGTGGCCATCGCCTCCGGCCGATCGAGCAGGTTGAAGCTGCGGAAGAACGCCCGCAGCACCACGGCATCGGTGCGCATGGCAGGCAGCAGACCGTCGCGGAAGACCGCTCGCATGAACGTGCGCGGGTCACCGGAGTCGGCATCCGGGTCATTGCCCGCGAGCAGTGCGGCGGCCACGCGCCGAGCTTCGCCGTCCTGATCCACGCCGGCGCGGTACCAGGGGTGGATGTCGGCGCGCAGCGATGCGTCGTAGGCAAGTGCGATCTCGCGGCTGTCGCCGTCGAAGGTGGCGACTGCCTGGGTCAAGAGGTGCGCACCCCAGAACGCGGTGCTGCAGCCTCGGCCGTACAGCGGGTTCGTGCACAGCACGGCGTCGCCGACGGCGATGATGCCTGTCGCCACCGGCTCGCCGTCGACCACGAAGTCGCGCCAACGGTTCACCAACCCCGCCATCACGTGGACGCTGTCGGTGATCGGCTCGGCACGCCCATCGAGCCACGGCGCAGTGGCCACCAAGTGGCGGGCCGTCTGGTCGAACACGACCGGATCGGCGAGCAACTTGCGCAACTGGTCGTCCTCGACCGGCGTCGCGAGCGTCACCGAGAACGTCCGATTGTCGCCGACGAACACGCCGTACTTCAGATAGCCGAGATCGCCACCGATCGGACCGGAGCGGGGTGGGTACTCATGGCCAGGGCGCAGGCGGTAGAAGCGCGAGTAGTACACGATCCCCGTGTCGTCCACCTGCTCGGGCACCTCGGGCGCACCGATCTCGCGAAGCCACTCGGTCACCCCGGTGCGGCGGCCGCCGGCGGCGACCATCAGGTCGGCCTCCACCCGTGAACCGTCGGAGAGGCGGACCCCGGTGACGTGCGGGCGGCCGGGTCCATCGGCGGCGAGGAGGCCCTCGACCGATCGGCCCGTGTGGATCGTCACCCGTCCCTCGGCGAGGGCGAAGCGGCGAAGCACCCACTCGAACGTGGTGCGTCGGCAGGCGAGCATCACCAAGTCGTCGTCGCTCGGCAACCGTTCGAAGTTGGTCATGCTCGGCGGGAGGTCGTCACCGAAGCGCATCTCCGTCGCGCCTTCAGCGAGCAACTCGGCATACACGTCGGGGTAGTCGTTGCGCAGCATGTTCCGGAGCCGGGCCAGGAACGCATGGCTGTGCCGTACCTGCGGTGCACCTCGCCGGTCCCAGTCGAACGCGGCATCGGCGCTGACTGGCATCGGCGTCTCGTCGCGTTCGAACACCTGGACATCGTGTCCGAGACGCGCCAACGCCAGGGCTGATCCGAGTCCCGACACACCTCCACCGACCACTGCCACGTGCATGGCCGGGAGGCTATGGCGGTGGTTGTCGACGGTCGTGGACAAGAGACGTGACGTGTGTCCTCAGGCCCGGACACTCGTCACCCGCGGCTCGTGTGCGTGCGCCTCGACGCCTCCTGACCGCACGGCGATGCAGGCGACGGCGAATGCAGGCGGGGCCGGTCAGCGGGCGATCAAGCCGGCGATCAAGCCAGGTCAAGCGGCGATCAGGCGGCGACGAGGCCGGCGACGGGCACCGTCGGCTGCGGCTCCCATTCGGCGGCGGAGGTCGATGCCACGAAGTGCTCGCGAGCGTCGATCGAACCGAGCGTTGCCTCGTCCCACCAGGCCATCGGCGAACGAGCATCGGTGAGCGGGTGCCACAGGATCGCGATGTCGCTCAAGCCGGCCTGGACGAGGCGATCGACGGCCCAGACGTAGAAGACGGCGAGGGTCTCGTTGTAGCCGTCGTGGGCCTCGTCGGCGGCGACGCCGTCGATCTTGGCGGGTACGAGCGCCGGGCGGGCGGTGCGGAGTGCGTCGAGCGCGGCTACCGGGCCGGCGCCGCGGACGAGAGCGGTGAGGGTTCGGAGGAGTTCGACGTGTTCCATGACCCACAGTGAACCCCTCGTCACGATGCGTTCACCTCGGATCTTGTGCAAGAATCCGTCAGGTGAGTGCGGAAAACGTTGCAATAGATCAAATCGACCGAGACATCCTCGGAATTCTACGAATCGAGGCCCGAATCGGATGGAGCGAACTCGGTGCCCGGGTGCGGCTGTCCCCCAACGCTGCGGCCGATCGGGTGCGACGCCTCGTGCGCACCGGCGTGATCCGCCAGTTCACGATCGAGGTCGACCAGGCAAAGCTCGGCCGCACCCTCGAAGCGGTGATCGACGTGCGCATCGACCCCCACAGCGAGGGGAGCAATCGCTTCCGCGAGGGCGCGCTGCGGTGTGAGGAGGTCACCTGGCTTGCGCACGTGACCGGGCGAACCGACTTCCAGGTGCACGCGTCGTGCAACGGAACCGCCGGCCTGAACGCTCTGTTGACCAGGTTCCGCGACGAGTTCGGGGCCCTCGAGACGCTCACGACCGTCGTGTTGGAGCGGCCGCTCTGACTACCGCTCCGGGTCGCACCCTGGTTGCCCCCGGGTTGCCCGTTAGCACTCGGAGGTCTAGAGTGCTAGCAGTCTCGCACCGAGAGTGCGAACCGTCGGACTGCTCGCAGCCCGTGATGCATGTCGAACATCTCGAAACCACCAACATCAAACCAACACCTCAACGCGGAGGAACCCCAATGCCGAAGATCATCGCTTTCGACGAGGAGGCTCGTCGTTCGCTCGAGGCGGGCATGAACAAGCTCGCCGACGCCGTTCGCGTCACCCTCGGGCCCAAGGGCCGCAACGTCGTGCTGGAGAAGAAGTGGGGCGCCCCCACGATCACCAACGACGGTGTGTCCATCGCCAAGGAGATCGACCTCGAGGACCCGTACGAGCGCATCGGCGCCGAGCTGGTCAAAGAAGTCGCCAAGAAGACCGACGATGTCGCCGGTGACGGAACCACCACCGCCACCGTGCTCGCGTGGGCAATGGTCCGCGAGGGCCTCCGCAACGTCGCCGCCGGTGCCAATCCGATGACGCTGAAGCGGGGCATCGAGGTCGCCGTCGAGGCTGCAGTGGCATCCATCAAGGATCTGGCCAAAGAAGTCGACTCCAAGGATCAGATCGCCCAGGTCGCCAGCATCTCGGCTGCTGACACCGAGATCGGCGCCACCATCTCCGAGGCGATCGACAAGGTCGGCAAGGACGGTGTCATCACCGTCGAGGAGAGCCAGACGTTCGGCATCGAGCTCGACTTCGTCGAGGGCATGCGCTTCGACAAGGGCTACATCTCGCCCTACTTCGTCACCGACCCGGAGCGGATGGAAGTCACGCTCGAGGACCCCTACATCCTCTTCGTCAGTTCGAAGATCAGTTCGGTCCGCGACATGCTGCCCGTGCTCGAAAAGGTCATGCAGTCGGGTCGCCCGCTGTTGATCATCGCCGAGGACATCGAGGGCGAGGCCCTCGCAACCCTCGTCGTGAACAAGATCCGCGGCACGTTCAAGTCGGCCGCCGTCAAGGCTCCTGGCTTCGGCGAACGGCGCAAGGCGATGCTGCAGGACATGGCGATCCTCACCGCAGGTCAGGTCATCAGCGAAGAGGTCGGCCTCAAGCTCGAGAACGCGACGATGGACCTGCTCGGCAACGCCAAGCGGATCATCATCACCAAGGACGAGACGACGATCATCGAAGGCGCCGGCGCCGAAGACGACATCAAGGGCCGCATCAACCAGATCAAGGCCGAGATCGACAACACCGACAGCGACTACGACCGCGAGAAGCTCCAGGAGCGTCTCGCCAAGCTCAGCGGCGGCGTTGCCGTGCTGAAGGTGGGCGCCGCGACCGAGGTCGAGCTCAAGGAGAAGAAGCACCGCATCGAGGATGCCGTGAGCACGACCAAGGCTGCCATCGAAGAGGGCGTCGTACCTGGCGGTGGCGTGGCGTTGCTGCGTGCGCAGTCCGCGGTCATGGCCGCGGCCGAGAAGCTGGTCGGTGACGAAGCCACGGGCGCCCGTCTGGTCGCCAAGGCCCTCGAGGCCCCGCTGAAGCAGATCGCCGAGAACGCCGGAATGGAAGGTGGCGTGGTGGTCGAGAAGGTGAAGAACCTCAAGGGCAACCAGGGCCTCAACGCCGCGACCGGTGTGTACGAGGACCTCGTCAAGCTCGGCGTCATCGACGCCGCCAAGGTGACCCGCTCGGCGCTGCAGAACGCAGCCTCGATCGCTGCACTGTTCCTCACCACCGAGGCAGTGGTCGCCGACAAGCCGGAAGACGCAGGCCACAGCCACGGCGGCGGGGGCATGGAAGACTACTGATTCGCCTCGTCCTCGAGCCCGGGTCGGCGCCAGCTGACCTGGCTCGCAAGAGTGCGGACATCGATCGGTACAGGAGGAAGGCCCCGGGCTCACGCCCGGGGCCTTTTCCGTTGCCGTCGCGTGAACACCTCGCACGCTCGGCGCGTCAGTGGCCACCTGGAGCTACCCGCTGGCGGCGCTGCCACCAGGTTCGAGCGTGGAGTGTCATCGGCACGGTCGCAGGCAGATGCGTTCGTGGAGCTGGTGCTGCGCCGCAGCGAGGTGACCGTCGGCGCCGACGAGAAACCGCGCCGGCAGGCGTCTGAGTACGGTCCGGTCAACGCGCAGCGCATTCAATGGGAGAGCAAACCAAATGAGACCACTTCGATACGCGATCAACGTCACGCTCGACGGCTGCTGCCATCACGAGGCAGGGCTCCCCCCGGACGAGGAGTCGATGCGCTACTGGACCGCTGAGATGGAACGAGCCGATGCCCTGCTGTTCGGCCGGGTGACCTACGAGATGATGGAGTCGGCGTGGCGGCGGCCGGCCACGGGCACGTGGCCTGACTGGATGAGTGAGTGGGAGATCCCGTTCGCCGAGACCATCGACCGAGCGAAGAAGTACGTCGTGTCGAGCACGCTGAGCGGGGTCGAATGGAATGCGGAGCTGGTGCGAGGCGACTTGGGGCAAGCTGTGCACCGGCTCAAGCAGGAGCCAGGCGAGGGCCTGTTCGTGGGTGGCGTGACGCTCCCACTCGCGTTGGCGGATCTCGGACTGATCGACGAGTACGAGTTCATCGTGCAGCCGGTCCTTGCCGGTCACGGGCCGACGTTGCTCGCCGGTCTGAGCGAGCGCATCCAGCTCGAACTGGTGGATCGCCATGAGTTCCCCTCGGGGGCGGTCGCCGTGCGGTACCGGCCCACGCGAGCTACGGCTTGACATGACTTGTCCTGGCACGTGACCGCTGTCTCGCCACGGAACGACGAATACGGTGCGCTGCGCGGGCGCTTCACATGCCTCCGGCTGCAACACGGTGAAACACCTCGCACGCTCGGCGCTTCACATGCCTCCGGCTGCAACACGGTGAAACACCTCGCACGCTCGGCGCTTCACATGCCTCCGGCTGCAACACGGTGAAACACCTCGCACGCTCGGCGCTTCACATGCCTCCGGCGACGGCCGGGATGATGCTCACCGTCTCGCCGGCAGGCACCTTGGTCTCGAGGCCATCGAGGTAGCGCACGTCGTCATCGGCGACGAAGACGTTCACGAACTTGCGAAGTGCGCCCGTGTCGTCGAACAAGCGCTCGTGAAAGCCCGGGTGCGTGGCCTCGAGTGCAGCCAACACCTCGCCGAGCGTGGAGCCTTCCACCGACACGGTGGAGCTGCCGCCGGAGATCGGGCGCATGGTGGTGGGGATACGAACGGTCACGGCCATGGGCGAAATGCTACCGATCAGGTCGAGATTTCAACCGGCCGCGCGAGCAGCGCTCAGCGGCGGCACGCGATCGGCCCACGGCGCGGCCTGTTCGAGCTGGGCGGCAACACGAACCAGGAGATCCTCGCGACCGTACGCCGCCACGAGTTGCACGCCGACCGGGAGCCCGTCCGCGGTCCAGTGCAGCGGCAGGCTGATCGCCGGCTGACCGGTGACGTTGAACTGTGCGGTGTACTGCAGCAGTTCGAACACTCGGCCGCCCTTGCCCGGTTCGGACAGGTAGCCGATGCGCGGCGGCGGCACCGCGATCGTCGGCGTGACGAGCAGGTCATATCCGGGTGCACCATTCGCCGGGTGCCACCACGACAGCACGGAGCGGCACCAGCGGTGCACCTCGATCATCGCCGCGATGTACTGCGGACCGGTGACGGCGCGGCCGATCTCGGCGAGCGCGAGATTGTCGGCCTCGACGTCGTCGGGCCCGACCTCCCGACCGAGGATCTGTTCGAGGTTCGCGACGTCATTGGCAGTCCACGTGGCCACGATGTTGCGGAAGTGGCCGCCGAAGCTCGGATCTCCGATGGCGTTGGGCCACTGGTCGTCGACGTGGTGACCGAGGCGCGCCAGGAGCGCTCCGGCGGCCTGCGCAGCGATGGTGCACTCTTGATGACCCGCAGCACCGAGCGGCGGGTGGTCGAGCACACCGATGCGCAGCCGGCCGGGATCGGCACCCACTTCGTCCAACAGCGAACGGGCGAGCGGAGGCGCCATGTAGGGATCGCCTGGCTCGTAGCCGGCCAGCAGGTCGAGCATCGCCGCCGTATCGCGAACGGTGCGGGTGACCACGCCGTCGATCGTCGAACCCATCCAGCTCTCGCCCATGTCCGGAGCGAGCGAGACTCGACCCCGTGACGGCTTGAGGCCGACGAGCCCGCACTCCGATGCGGGAATCCGGATCGAGCCACCACCATCGTTGGCGTGCCCAACGGCCACGATGCCTGCCGCGACCGCTGCGGCCGACCCGCCGGACGATCCGCCGGTGGAGTGATCGAGGTTCCACGGGTTGCGAGTGGGACCGTGGGCGAGCGGTTCGGTGGTGATCGTCGATCCCCACTCGGGCGTGTTGGTGCGCCCGATCACCACGAGCCCGCCGGCGCGCATGCGGCGATACATCGCCGAGTCCTGTGGCGCCCGGAAGTCGATCGCCTTGAGGGCGCGCACGCCCTGGTGGTGAGGTTCTCCACCGATCGCGCAGCCGAGATCCTTGACCACGATCGGCACGCCGGCGAACGGCCCCGTCGCCGAGGTACTCTCCGCTCGGGCTGCCTCGAAGCGGGGATGGATGATCGCGTTGATCGCCGGGTTGATGCGCTCCGCGGCGGCGATCGCTGCGTCGACGAGCTCGACCGCCGACACCTGACCGGTGTGCACGAGCTGCGCTTGTGCACACGCATCGAGACGGGCGAGCTCGGCAGCGTCGAGTGGAATGGTCATGTGGTGACACCGTATGCCGCGAAAGCCCACCCGTAAGATCTCAGGATGCGCGTGGTGGCAGCGGTCGACAAGTACAAGGGGTCGGTCACCGCCGCGCAGGTCGCATCCGCGGTTGGGCACGCGTGCTGGGAGCTGGGCCACGACTGCGTGGAGGTGCCGGTGGCCGACGGTGGTGACGGAACCCTCGACGCACTCGGCGGCCCGAACCGGACGTCCACCGTCACCGGACCGTTGGGTGATGCCGTGCAGGCCGAGTGGCGGATGCAGGGCAACACGGCGATCATCGAGATGGCCCGAGCCTCGGGGCTGGCGCTCGTCGGTGGTCGTGAGCGCAACGATGCACTGGCGGCCTCCACGGTGGGCACCGGCGAGCTGATCGACCAAGCGCTCGATTCCGGGGCGAAGAAGATCATCGTGTGCCTCGGTGGGTCGGCCACCACCGACGGCGGCCTCGGGGCTGTGCGCGCGATCCACGCGCCTCAGCGACTGCGTGGCGTGAAGCTCCTCGTGGCGTGCGACGTCACGACCCGCTTCGTCGATGCGGCTCCGGTGTTCGGCCCACAGAAGGGCGCATCACCGGCTCAGGTGCGGATGCTGAGCGGTCGGCTCGATCGGTTGGTGCAGATGTACCGCGACGAGTTCGGGGTCGATGTGAGTGACATCGAAGGCGGCGGCGCGGCCGGCGGGTTGGCCGGCGCACTTGCTGCACTGGGCGGCACGTTGGTGCCCGGCTTCGATCTCGTCGCCGATGAGCTCGACCTCTACGACACGCTCGCCACCGCAAATCTGGTGATCACGGGTGAAGGGCACATGGATGTGCAGAGCTTCGAGGGCAAGGTGGTCGGTGGCGTGCAGCAGCTGTGCGTCACGATCGGGACACCTGTGGGAGCCGTGGTCGGCGATGCCGACGATGAGGTGAAGGACCGCATTCCGTACGTCTCACTCGTCGAGCGCTTCGGCCTCGAACGCGCCATGGCCGAACCGATGTCGTGCATCGAGGATGCAGCCGCAGACCTCATCCGGCAGATGACGGCTCGCTGAGCGCGGTCACCGACGTGAACTCGAGTGGCTCCTGCGGCAGCCGGGCTCAGCCCGTCGTCGTGGTCTCGCCGCCGACAGCCGGCAGCGTGGTGCTCGCTCCACCGACGACGGTGGTCGCTGGAGCACCCATCTGGTCGAGCGTCTTGTTCGCCTTGTCGGAGCCGAGCATGACGATCACCGAAGCGCCTTCGGGCAGGACGCCTCCCTCGACGGGAGCAGGTGAGGTCACTTCCTGGACCACGGGGTTGCCGAGGATGACGGCGAGCGACTGGGCCACGGCGAGCGCGCCGGAGTTGGTGGCGTCGTAGAGGATCGTCGTCGCCTCCTGCTTCACCGTGGCGTTGGCTGCCTTCGTGGTCGTGAAACCCTTGCCCTGGAGGGCAGTGGTGAGCACCCCGGCGGCACCGTTCACGGTCGATGCGTTCGCGACCACGACCGTCGCGCCGTCGACGGTGGGCACGAACTGGGTTGTCGTGGTGACAGCGGGAGTCGTCGGGGTGGTCGGGAGGGAGACGCCGGGCGTGGTGTCGAGCGGCACGGTGGTCACGGTGGGCACGTCCGGGATGCTGGCGGTGCCACCATCGTCGGAGCGGATCTGACGCAGGATCAAGAAGCCCGCCACGACGGCGACGACGGCGACGATGATCGCCGCGGTCGACCCCATCGGGGAACCGGCGGAACCTGTGGTGTCGCGTGCCCGACGTGGCTGGTCACTGCTCATGCGTGGAAGCCTCCCTGTTCGCCGGTGCGGCCCGGACCATCGAGACGTGCGCGGCGGCGGCGCTCACGGAGGCGACGGAGGCGCCGTACCACGAGCGGATCGACCGCCAGCGCGCCTGGATGGTCGAGCAGCTGGTTGAGCTCCTGATAGTACTCGTCGGCCGAGCACGCGAATCGCGCCCGGATCGCCAGGTCACGGGCTTCGTCCTGCATCCACCAGGTGCCTTCGAACTCGATGATCGCGATCTGACGCTCCGTGAGTTGGGGCGCGGTCGGATCGACAGGGTTCGTCTCGGCAGTCACGAGCTACAGCCTTGCCGCGACGGGCCCCCTGTTACAAGCACCCCCGGCAATCAATCCCTCGACCGCCAACGGTGACGCCCCCAGGCAAGGCGGTGCGCCCGCCCCGGATATCGTGCTCGGACGATGAGCGCCGAGGACCACTCCCCCGACCGACCGTTCTTGATCGGCGTCGCCGGTGGCACCTGCTCGGGCAAGACGACCGTGAGCGAACGACTTGCCGAGTTGGCCGGCGAGGCGCACCTCGCGCTGATCAAGCTCGACTCGTACTACGTCAGCCGCTCGAGCGAGCCGGTGGAGGAGCGGGCGCTGGCCAACTACGACCACCCCGACGCATTCGACTGGCAGCTGTTGAACGACCACATTGCTGCTCTCGCCAACGGTGCCACGGTGCCCGTGCCGATCTACGACTACACGCAGCACACGCGCAGCGGGGAGGTGCGCATGGTGACCCCGGCGCGCATCGTGGTGGTCGAGGGCATCCTCGTGCTCTACGAGCCGCAGCTGCGCGAACGGTTCGATCTCAAGGTGTACGTCGACACCGACGCCGATCTCCGCTTCATCCGCCGCCTGCAACGAGACGTCGTCGAGCGAGGCCGTACGCCCGAGAGCATCGTGTCGCAGTACCTCGCGACGGTGCGACCGAGCCACGAGCAGTTCATCGAGCCGAGCAAACGCCACGCCGACGTGATCTTCCCCCAGGGCGGCATGAACGAACCAGCTCTCGACGTGCTGCTCGCCCGGGTGCGCGAACTCGTGCGGATGCACTGACGCTCGATCTTGTGGCCAAGAACAGGCGGGAGCCGGGTGTGGGAATCGAACCCACGACAACCGCATTACAAGTGCGGTGCTCTGCCAACTGAGCTAACCCGGCCTGAACTCTCGGCGAGCGTTCGACAGTGTGCGTCACAAGGTCGGACGACTCGCCCGAGTCGCGCAGCGGAGTCTAGGTCCGGCTCGCGAATCCAAACCGAAACGAATCGCGATGAGAGATGAGCGTCGCTGGCGACCGCATTTCTCATGGATCGTCGCCGCCGACGGCCGAGATGAGAGATCCGGTCGCTACCGGCGCTCATCTCTCATCGCGGTGGGTCAGCGCTTGGCGCGTCTCGCTCGCGTGACTTCGTACATGGCCAGGGCGGCGGCGGCCGAGACGTTGAGCGACGACAGGCGGCCGAGCATTGGGATGCTGACGATCATGTCGCAGCGTTCGCGCACGAGGCGCGACAGCCCGGCTCCTTCGGCGCCCATCACCAGGCAGATGCCATCGGTGGCGAGATCGCCGAGGTCGAACAGGTCGCGCTCTGCCTCGTCGTCGAGGCCGACCACCCAGATGCCCTGGTCCTTGATCGTTGTCAGCGCTGAGGGCAGGCCGGCCACCATCGCCATCGGCACGTACTCCACCGCGCCGGCCGCAGCCTTGGCCACGGTGGGCGTGACGTGCACGGCGCGGTGCCGCGGGAGGATCACGCCTTGCACACCTGCCCCGTCGCAGCAGCGCAACAGCGCACCGAGGTTGCCCGGGTCGGTGACGCCGTCGACGGCGACGAGGAACGGGGCGGGACGGCCCGGCACGCGGCGAACGAAGTCGGCCAGCTCGGCCTCGGGCACGCCGTTCGCGTAGGCGATGATGCCCTGAGGCGCCTCGCACCTGGCGGCCGCCTCGAGGCGCTTGCGGGCGACGTACTGCACCGGCACGCGCTCGTGGGTCGCGATCTCGAGGATGTCCTGCACGGTCTCGTTCTCGTCGAGGTCTCCGGCCACCCAGATCTCACGTACGCGGCGGTTGCCGGCGAGCAGCAGCTCGCGGACCGCTTGGCGGCCTTCGATCTGCTCGCCCCCGAGGGTCTTGTCAGGCTTGCGCGGCGGCGCACCCGTGGGCGACACCTTTCCGGTACGCCCGGCGCCACGCGACGTGAACTTGGCGGACGCCCCACGGGCACCACCCTTGGCGCCCGCCTTCGCGCGGCTGGACGTGCGGTCCCCGCCACCAGCGCCTCCGACAGCGCCAGGGCGGCTTCCACTGGAACGCGATGCGGAGGTGCCGGCGCGGCTCGCTGCTGCGGTGCGCGAGGCAGCTGCGGCCTTGGCCTTTCCGCCTTTGCCCTTGCCGCCCTGCTTGGTGCTGCTGCCTTTGGCAGACGTTGGCTTCACGGTTCTCCTCGAGTTCGATCGCCGGTCGGTCACCCCGCGTACGAGGCCTCAGTCGGCGTGGATCACGGCCACCGCCCAGCCGGCGATGCCTTCACGACGTCCCAGTGTGCCGAGTCCTTCGGCTCTTCGCCCCTTCACGGTCACGGGTGCGCCCGCGGCATCGCTGAGCAGGCGCTGCATCTCGGCCTTGCGCGGGGCCAGTTTCGGGGCCTCGCACACGACTGCGCAGTCGACATTTCCGATGGTCCAGCCCTGTTCGCGCACGAGCGCGGCCACGTGGCGAACGATGACGAGCGAATCGAGGCCGCTCCATCGCGGGTCGGTGTCCGGGAAGTGCTCACCGATGTCGCCGAGACCAGCAGCGCCGAGCAACGCGTCGGCGACCGCGTGGGCCGCCACGTCGGCATCGCTGTGGCCGACGAGCCCCCGCTCTCCTTCGAAGTACACCCCGCCGAGCACCAGACGCCGGTCGGGATCGTCGCTGAATCGATGGATGTCGAATCCCTGTCCCACGCGCATCTTCACCGTTCGGCTCCAGTCATCTGCTGCACCTTCGAGCGCGCCCAGTCGAGGTCTTCCGGATGAGTGATCTTGCGGTTGTCGACCTCGCCATCGACCACCACCACCCGCCCACCGCACGCCTCCACCAGTGCGGCGTCGTCGGTGCCCTCGCCACCGGTGGCGTGTGCACGCCGCAACACGTCGGCACGGAACGCCTGCGGCGTCTGAACGGCACGCAACGTGTCGCGCGCTGGCGTGCCGATCACCGCGCCGTCGGGCGCGATCACCTTGATGGTGTCGGTGACCACGATGCCGGGAATCGCGCCGTCGGCACCGGCATCGATGGCGTCGACCACGCGGCGATAGAGCTCGGGGGTCGCGAACGGTCGAGCCGCGTCGTGCACGCAGATCACGGTCGCCGCATCGGGCACCGCAGCGAGGCCCGTACGCACCGACTCACTGCGCGAGGAACCACCGGCAACGACGTGGGCGAACCGTGCCGATTCGGTCGCGACGTCGGCGGCGGGCACGACGACGATCACCCCTGCGCACACCGTCGCGGCCACGGACACCGACCGGTCGAGGATTCGCTCCCCACCGACGGCCTCGTACTGCTTGGGCCGTCCGAAGCGGGAGCCCGATCCCCCGGCAACGACGATGCACCAGACCACGTGCCGTACGTCGCCCGTTGTGACGTCGGATGTCACGTTCTCGGTGACAGCAACCACGCCACCCGTTGCCGCGACAATTGGCGGTCGAGGGCTGGTCACGCAGAGCGAGGGTAGTACGGTGATCGACGCATGGCTCACGAGGAACTCCTTGCGTCGACCGATTTCTTTGCCGACGCGTCACCAGAGGTGATCGCCACCATCGCAGCTGCGGGCACCGACCGGCAACTGGTACGCGGCGACGTGTTGTTCAAGGAGGGCGACGACGCGGACGCCCTCTACATCGTCACCAAGGGCCGGCTCGCGATCGCCATCGCGAACCCGATCGATCACCGTGAGACCGTGGTCTCGTTGATGGAACCGGGCGACCTCTTCGGGGAGATGGCGATGCTCGACGACGGCCCCCGCTCGGCGATGGCTCGCGCGCTCGAACCCTCGGGTGTGGTCTGCATCCCGTATGGCGCGGTGCTCGAAGTGTTCCGTGCACAACCGACGATGCTCTGGGGTGTCACCCGTCTGCTCGCCAAGCGTCTCCGGGTGATGGACGAGAACCTCGCCGACAGCGTGTTCCTCGACGTCACCGGCCGCACTGCGAAGCGCCTGCTCGAGCTCTCCGAAGGTGCCGACGAGTTCACGCTCCCGGTCACCCAGGAAGAGCTCGCCGGCATGGTCGGCGCCTCTCGTGAGCGGGTGAACAAGGCGATTGCGAGCTTCATTCGACTCGGCTGGATCGACCAGCACGAACGTCGCTACACGATCATGAAGCGCCAGAGCCTGGAGATCCGCAGCCCGCTGACGCGTGTTCGGCCGGGAGCGACTGCGACAGCGGATCGCCTCCGGTTCAGCCGTACTCAGCCGTACTCAGCCGTACGCAGCCGTACTCAGCTGAGGTCAGCTGAGGAGCCAGGCCTTCGCCCGGGCGAACGCGTCGGCCGCGTCGTCGGAACGGTGAGCTGGTCTGCTGGCGTCATGGGCAAACCCGTGCTCGGCCTCGGCGTACCGCACGACCGTGACGCCGGTGGCGGCGAGCGCATCCACGTCGGCCGGCGGCGTGTAGTGATCTCGCTCACCAATGATCGCGAGCACGCGATCGGCGTGCCCCTCCGCCAGGTACTGGAGCGGCTCGCCCTGGTGATCGCTGCGCCAGGCCTCGGGCACGCGGATCATCCCGTAGAAGCTCACGATCTTCGCGAACCGGCCACTGCGACTCGCCTTGTGGCAGTACATGCCGCCGAGGCAGAAGCCGAGCAGGCCCACTCGGTCGGCGCCGGTGGCGTCGCCACCTTCCAACAGGTCGCGCAGGTGCGCGGAGTCGTCGATGTTCGCCACGTCGGCGAAGCGCGGTTCGATCTCGGGACCGAGCTCGCGGCCGGGGAAGGGCTCCACCGCGCAGACCGTCATCGACCACTCGTTCGCGAGCCGGCCGACGAGATCGTCGTACAGGGGGCGGAGGGAGAAGATGTCGGGGGCGATGACCAGCCCCATGATGGAATCGCCGACGGGTCGGGCAATTTCGGCCGGGGTGCCACTGGGCAACGTGATCCTCATGCGTGGCACGCTACGCGGCCGGCCGACCGAGCGGGTGGGTCCGCTGCATCTCGGGCGCGTCCGACAGCTCGACCGCACAAGGGCCAAGGTTTCGACACGGCGACCGGGTCGCAGCATCGGCAACTCGACTGAGGCTGACGCCTGCGATACTTCTGAGATGGGCTCATCCGCTGATGGTGAGGGGCGGCCGACCGGGACGGTGACGTTCGTGTTCACCGACATCGAGGGATCGACTCGCCTGTGGGCTGCAGACCGCATCGGCATGTCAGCGTCGCTGGAGGTGCACGACGTCATCGTTCGTAGCGCGATGGAGAGCAACGCCGGTTACGTCTTCGCGACGGCGGGCGATTCGTTCGCCGCCGTCTTCCAAGATGCCTCGGCTGCTCTCCGTGCGGCCAGGGCCGCGCAGAAAGAACTCGCCGAGGTGGCGTGGCCGGGCCCGGCGTTGCGGGTACGGATGGGCCTGCACCGGGGCGACGCTGAGGAGCGTGGCGGCGACTTCTTCGGACCCGATGTGAACACTGCGGCCAGGGTCGCACACGCGGGTCATGGTGGTCAGGTGCTGATCACCGAAGCCGTCCGCTCAGCGGCCGCGGTCTCCGCTCCAGAGCTGGCCGACCTGGGCGTCCACCAATTGCGAGACGTGCCCGCACCGCTTCGTCTGCTCCAGCTCGGACACGAGGTCTTCTCGGCACTCCGAGTCATGGATCCGGGCCTGTCGAACCTACCCGTTCGTCCAACACGCCTCATCGGCCGAGATGCGGAGATCGCGACGGTGCGCCAACTGCTGGCGGATCACAGGCTGGTGACGATCGCGGCGCTCGGCGGCTCGGGCAAGACTCGGGTCGCGATCGCGGTCGGCGAGGCAGAGTTGGCACACCGCGTCGGGGGCGTGTGGTTCGTCGATCTGACGTCGATCTCCGAAGCACGATGGCGTGCCGAGCGCGGTCGCCAGCGCCGTCGGCCTGAACATGTCGGCGGGCGATGCGTCAGCCCAGGTGATCAGCTATCTGGCGGACAAGTCGGCGCTGGTGATCCTGGACAACTGCGAGCACCTCATCGAGGCATGTGCAACGTTCGTGCGGCGATTCCTGGGCGCTCGGGGATCGGCCGCAATTCTCACGACGAGTCGGGAAGTGCTCGACGTCGACGGCGAACACACGGTCATGCTGGCACCACTGAGGTTCGACACCGCCACGGCCCCCGCAGTGCAGTTGTTCGGTGAGCGGGCCACCTCGATCGACCCGGCATTCGTGCTCGACGCCGCGAACGCGTCGATGGTGGCCGCAATCTGTCGTCGGCTGGATGGATTGCCATTGGCGATCGAGCTGGCTGCCGCGCGGGTGACGGTCATGAGTCTCACCGAGTTGTTGGCCGGACTGGACGATCGGTTCGAGTTGCTCGCCGGCGGCCGCCGAGGACAACGGCAACGCACCCTCCAAGCGACGTTGGATTGGTCCTATGAGCTGCTCGACGACGTCGAACAACGAGTGTTGCGCGGGCTCGGCGTGTTCGTGGATGGATTCGATCTCGAAGCTGTTGCGGCTGTGGCCGACACAGGTCGGCCACAGGTGTTGGAAGTCGTCCGGGCTCTGATCTCCAAATCGTTCGTCGTGCGTTCCGAAAGCGACGGTACGACCCGATTTCGCCTGCTGGAGACGGTGAAGGCCTACGCGGAGCAGCGTCTGGTCGACGCGGGCGAAGCTCTCGCCGCTCAAGACCGCCTCATCGACCACTTCAACCGAGTGGCTTCACCACATGGACCGATCATCCACGCCGAGTTGGAACTGAGCGCAAGTCTGCGAGCAGATCACCACAACCTCGGCGCATCATTCGCCCGTGCCGCGAACGCTGGAAGGATGTCTCGAGCAGGTGAGATGCTGCTGGCGATCGCCGGTGTGTACGAGGTCGACGCCGCGTTCTTCGATGCCGTCAACATGTTCGATCGCGTCCTGCAGCACACCGAAGCTCTGGAAGGCGACCTCGTCGAGCGTCTCCAGGCCGCCCAGGTTCTGTTCCTCGGGGCGATCGGCGACCCACGCTTCTCGACCGCTATCAGAGACCTCTGTGGCTCGTCGGTGAGCGAAGTGAGAGCCTACGGATGGACCTGGGCGGCGTGGGTCAAGGCGTACTTGGGGTACGACCCATCTGATGAATTCGATCGAGCTCAGTCCGCGGCGGGTCAATCCGGGACCGGTGATGCCGAGCCGATCGCAGCGACGGTGAGATCAAACCTGATGGGCGTTCGCGGATTCGCCGAGGCGATGATCGGCAACTACGAGAGAGCGGCGGATTGGTACCTGCAGACCAACACCGCCAATTCGGCCTACGCAACCGTGGCCAATGTCGGTGCAGCGCTGGGCGGGATGGCTGTCTGCCAGATCTTGAACGGACAGCCCGCTGCCGCCCTCGACACGATCACCCTCCTCGAGCGCCACAACATCAGTTGGCGGCGTGGTGATGACCTCCGGGCGCTGGCGCACCTTGCCCTCGGCGACGTGGACCAGGCAATGCATCACCTGCGCCTCATCACCGAACACGGCCTGACCGGACGGATCTGGGGTGAGGCATCGAATTGCCTCATCGTGCACGCGTTCGTGCGCGCGGCGGCGAACGAAGATGATCGCGCCCGGGACCTGATCGCCCACATCACCGCACCGGCGGGCACCGTCGGAAGCATCTACGCCAGTCACGCAGCGCGCCAACTCGGTATCACCGAGGAGTTCAGGCAGCGCACCCTCACCTATGCCAGTTGCAGCTCTGACGACCAGCGCTCCCGATACGCCAACACGATGGCCGTGTTGCGTACCGAGGCCACGACCTGCGGGTGGCGCTGACCTGTGCTACCCGAGGCACCGCGGATCGTCGTTGACAGCGAACGTGGTGCCGACGAGTGGCGGCAGTGGCGGCGCGGCCCCCGTCTCGACGATCGAGGCGAAGGTGTGGAGCCACTCCTCGACGTTGGTGTACCCGTCGAGATCGGCGTCACCATTCGGATCCGCGGGCAGCACGAGCAACCGGGCGGCCGGCTCCAGCACCGGCCATCCGCCGACCTGCTTCTGTGAGTCGATGATCGATCCGGTGCCGGCATGGACGTCGCTCACCAGCCGCAGATCGACCGCGTCGCGGGCGGCGGGCCGAGCACCGGCACCGGTGAGCAATGGCTCGAAGATCTCTGCGGCCGAGAACACCTGGAGCCCCTCGACCCAGATGGGCGGAGAGGGGACGAACGGATCGAGCGGAGACTCGTTGCGGATCGGCTCGATGCCGGGCGACAGGTTGCCGGAGATGAACAGCATCGATCTCGGTGGCAGGTCCCGGTGCACCTCGACCGCGGCAGCGGGGCGGTTGCCCATCGATTGGTTCCTCATGTAGGAGTTCCCGACGACGCTCGCGCAGGTGGGTTCGGCGCGGACCGTGCCGGCCCGCCCGAAGTGCGTGGCTTCCTGCTTCGGATCCCAGCCGTAGATGAGGTTGTTCACCACCACGGCCGTGGTTCCACCGGTCATCTCGGGGTTGCGGTCGGCGTTGTCGACGAAGACGTTGCGCACGACCGCGATCCGTTCGCTGCCGTCGCCGATGAGCATCCCCTTCGAGTGTGGGCCTTTCGGATGGGTCGAATCGTCGAGGGCCTCGCCGATCAGGTTGTTCGAGTAGGTCACGTCATGGACGCCGGCGTGCGGGCCGGGGTCGGCAGCGGTCGCGCTCCAGGTGTTGGTGTTCTCGTCGATGGCCCAGCTCGTGGACGTGTGATCGACGACGATGTCGTGCACCTCGGCGCCTCCGGGTTGGTAGATCGAGATGCCTTCTGGGTCGCCACCGTGGATGTCGCCCGACCGAACGCGAATGTGCTGGATCAATCCGTCGTGGGTGCGGATCGAGAGGTGATACCCCCGAATGGTGATGCCGGGGTCCGGGGCCGTCTGACCGGCGAGCGTGAAGAACGGCTCCTTCACGATCAGCGGGCCATCCAGATTGATCGTCCCTCCCACTTCGAACACGATGATCCGCGGTCCCGCCGTGGTGAGCGCCGCACGCAGGCTGCCCGGACCGCGGTCGGCGAGCGTGGTGACCCTGAGGATCGCGCCGCCCCGACCTGCCGGTGTCGACACGCCGTACCCGGCGAGCCCGGGCACGACCGGGATCACCGGGGCGACTGCGACGGCTGGCTCGGGAATCGCTGGGGCCACATCGACGACAGCGATGTCGTCGACGACGGGCGATGCGGGCTCGCACGTGACGAGGAAGACCGCCAGGGCGAACAGCGGCGCGCCGACGGAGTTCGCGCGCCGTCGGGACCTGACCGCAGTCGCGCTCACTGGTCCGTCCGTGTTGGTCTTCTGCACGCCACACCGCCTGACAGCACTTCGTCGTTCGCACCATCGACCGCCACGTCGACTGATGGAAAGCCGCCTCACAAGACCCTAACGCGTCCCCGACACGGTCGAGCCGCGGTGCCGATGAAGGCGGAGTCAGGCCTTATGCATCGCGAGTCATCGTCGACCAGGCGCCGACGGCCGCGACGGCCGCACTGACGGCAAAGAAGTAGAGCCCACCCCACACGCGACCGAGCGATTCGGCCGACGACGTCGAGTCGGGGTTGCCGAGGTTGATCCCGGCGTTGTACGGCAACCACTTGAACGGATGATCCACTCCGGCGACAGCGAGCAGTGCGCCGATGAGACCCTCGGCCACGAGCGGCCAGAGGATCAGCACGGCGACCGCGGCCGGTGTGTTGCGGATGAGCATGCCGAGGCCGAGGCCCAGCAGCGACACGATCGCCGCGAAGCAGATGATGCCGACGAGAGCCCATTGCTCACCCTCGGCGTTCGAGAGCGAGATGTCGCCGCCCCGGTTGTTCATGATCGCCGCGCCGATCCCGAAGCACAACGCCACCATCAAGGCTTGCACCACTGCACCCACGAGCACAGTGAGGAGCACCTTCGCGACCAGCACGCGCGACCGTCTCGGGGTGGCCGCGAACGTCGGCCGGATGGTGTTGAAGCCGAACTCCCCGGTGATGCCGACGGCGCCGATGACGCCGAGGAGCATGCCGGTGATCACCGACGTGCCCGTGACGAGGCCGACGACGTTGCCCGAGTTCATCTCGTCGATGTCGACCAGCAGGGTCGTCAACACCGTGATCACGAGCGGGAACGCGATGGCGATGACCGCCAGCACCGCGTTCATCCGAACCGTGCGGAGCTTGATCCACTCGCTGTGCAGGGTGTCGATCACCACACACCTCCAGCGGTGTACTCCTGCATCGCGGCCGTGGCCTTCAAGAAGGCATCCTCGAGCGACCCCGTCTGTTGCGACAGCTCGTGGAGCGTCACCTGGTATCGGCTGGCGAGCTCGCCGACCTCCGCTGCGCCCGGGCCGCGGATCTCGATCGTCGTCTCGTCGAGTGGCTCCACCGTTGCGCCGCCGGCGCGGAGCGCGTCGACGAGTGCGGTGGCCTTCGGGCTCTTCACCCGAACCCAGTGGTCGCCGAAGCGAGCGACGAAGTCGTCGACCGTGCACTGCTCGATCAGCTGCCCCTTGCCGATGACCACGAGCGAGGTGGCCATCAGCGCCATCTCCGACAGGAGGTGGCTGCTCACGAGGATGGTCTTGCCCTGGCTCGCGAGATGGACGAGCACGTCGCGGATCCAGCGAATCCCCTCCGGGTCGAGACCGTTTGCCGGTTCGTCGAGGATGATCGTGTGCGGATCCCCGAGCAGCACGCCGGCCAGACCGAGCCGCTGCTTCATGCCGAGCGAGTAGGTCTTCACCCGCTTGGTGCCCACCTCGGTGAGTCCAACGGTGGCGAGCGCCTCGTCGACACGCGCCGTGGGAATGCCGTTGGACGCGGCCAACCAGCGGAGGTGGTTGCGCCCTGAGCGACCAGGATGCACATAGCCGGCGTCGAGCAGCGCTCCCACCTGATGCAGCGGGCGCTCGAGTTCCCGGTACGACTTGCCGCCGAAGAACGACTGGCCGGCATCGGCGCGATCGAGGCCGAGCATGCAGCGCATCGTCGTGCTCTTGCCCGAACCGTTGGGGCCGAGGAAGCCGGTGACCCGGGCCTCGTGGACGTCGAAGCTCAAGTTGGCGACGGCGAACTTGCTGCCGAAACGCTTGGTGAGCCCCTGGACCGTGATCATCCGATCAGTCTGTCATCGTCGCCAGTTCACGCTCGTGACCACCTGACGACTCCACCCGTCGCTACCCGCGCTCACCCGTCGCAACACCCGACGAGAACGTGCGACGGCTACCCGTCGGACGACTGGCTCGCGAGGAACGCCTTGGCGAGCACGTCCGGGGTCTGGTCGCCGGTCTCCAGCTTCACGAGCAGTGCGCGCACCACCTCGGTGGTGAGCAGAGCGTTCAGTTGGGTGATCACCGCCACCACTTCAGGCGTCGCCGCCGTGGCTTGGAGCAGCGGCACGAGCGCATCAGCCGGAGCAGCCGCCTTGTCGTCCTCGAGCGTGAGCAGCCCCTCGGTGGTGATCTTGGGCTCGAGCGAGGAGACCAGACCGCAGTCGGCGTCGCCGGCGGCGATCGCGCTGACGACGTCGGCGTCGCTGTCGCCCGATGCGGCGAACGTGAACTCCACCTCATACGCGGTGTTGAGGTCCGCGAGGCTGAACGAAGGCGACGAAGCGAAGGAACTGGTGCCGCCGAGGGTGATCTCGGCCGCGACCGCAGCGAGGTCGCTGACGGTCTTGAGCGAGTTGGCCTCCACGGTGGCCACGGAGCACACGACCGCCTGCGTCGCGGTCGCGGCTCGCGATCGTGCTCACGGTCTGCTCGGCCGGCAACGCAGCGTTGATCGCGGTCAACTGCTCATCGGTCGTGGTCGCCACGTCGACTCCGAGGCGGTCGAGGAGGGACACGGTGCTCTCAGGCACGAACTGGACGGACCCGGCGGCGAGCGCTGCGTGGAGGGCATCGAGATCTGCTGCCGGATCCTTGCGGCCCACGCGGACGCCCGAGTTCTCCATGCCCTGACCGTAGATCTCGGCCATCAGTTGGCTGAGAGGATCACCGGTGCGACCGACGTTCACAGTGGGTGATGCCGCCGGGGTCGTGGCCGCGGTCGTGGCGTCGTCGCCGCACGCTGCCAACGCCAGCACTCCGACGAGCGTGAGAGCGAGTGTGCTCCGGGTGGATCTCACCGATTCCTCCTGAATGACCTGGTCGAGGTGTGGACCGGTCACGCCCACGGCGGGCGCGGCGGTCGACGGGGCGACATCGTAGGTGCCGCTCGGATGATTCCGTCCCGCGACCGCCACGAACGTCGGGTGACTGCATCGCACGCCGCAGCGGCACTGCTGCGCGACGGCGACAGGCGATGCCGTTCGTTCCTGTCGGGATCAGAGGCCGCCGGCGAAGGTGTCGATCATCAGCCGCACGTCGTCTCCGAGCGGATACAGGATCGGACACGTGCAACCGTTGGCCACGTACTCGCCCACCTTCTCCTTCACCTCGTCGGGTTCACCGGAGGCGGTGATCATCTGCACGATCTCGTCGGGGACGAGCTTGCTCGCTGCCACCACCTGATCGTGGGTGGCGGGCCAGGTGAGCACCTTGCCGATCTCGTCGAGCATCTCCTGGGGCACCCCGGAGGCCTTCATGATGTGCGGTTGCTGGCCGAGGTACTGGGTGACGAGCAGGCGAGCGTTGTCGAGCGCACCGGCGCGATCGCGGTCCACACTGCACACGACGAGCTGTGGCCGGTCGATCTCGTCGATGGTGCGGCCGGCCTTCGCCGCGCCACGCTCGAGGGCGGCGATCGCGTCTCGGTTGTAGCTAGGGGACACGAGGTAGTTGAGCACCGCTCCGTCGGCGATCTCGCCGGTGAGCTCCATCATCTGCATCCCGGTGGCTCCGATGTAGATCGGCACATCCTTCGGGCGGCGCTCCTGGTACACGTAGTCGAGTTCGACGCCGTCGAGGTGGGCGTAGATGCCATCGAAGGTGACGGTCTCGTTCGCGAGCAGCGCGCGAACCACGGTCACCACTTCGCGGATCACGGTGAGCGGTCGCTCCCGCTGGATGCCGACCTTGCCGGCGAGCGGGTCCCACCACGCACCGAGGCCACAGATCACACGACCAGGGGCGAGGTCGTCGAGCGTGGAGAACGTGCTCGCCAGGCGGGCGGGATTGCGGGTCCAGATGTCGATCACGCCGCTGCCCACCTTGATCCGATCCGTGGTGGCGGCAAATGCTGCCATCGGCACCACGGCGTCGCGTACCAGGCGACTGTCGGCCTGCCACACCGCATCGAACCCTTGCTGCTCTGCGTACCGGACGAGCTCGATCCCCTCGCGGATGTTGTGAGCGTCCTGCAGGTACAGCGCAACCGGCGTCGTCATGCGGCGGATCGTAGCCTGTTGACGAAACGTAC
Source organism: uncultured Acidimicrobiaceae bacterium (assembly GCA_963791635.1). Lineage (GTDB taxonomy): Bacteria > Actinomycetota > Acidimicrobiia > Acidimicrobiales > Ilumatobacteraceae > VFMC01. The sequence goes on along the minus strand of CAWBTC010000002.1, from coordinate 73,005 downwards.
ATCCGGGGACGGAGCCCCTGAGTGCTGGTCAGAGACGGGTGAACAACCGCGCAGCCTGCTCGGCTGCCTTGGCCCGCACCTCGTCGAGATCGACGCGCGTCGGACGGCCGTCGCGCAGCAGCACCTCGCCGTCGCCACGCTGCACCCGGAGCGCCCTGATGCCCGGCGTGAACGCCACGTGCCACGCCGAATCGGCGTGGTCGTAGTTCCAGGTCACCCGGTCGTCTCGGGCCTCCGGGAAGAACCGGTAGCCGTCTTCGAGCCATGCCCACACGGTGTCGGGCGAGGCGGAGATGTCGTGGGCGCGCAGGGCCACGTAGGCCAAGCGCATCTCCTCCAACATGTCGGCGCCGATCCCGTCGGTGCCGAGCACCACTCGGTTGGTCCACCTGGTCGGCGCGGCGTACCCGACGCCGTTGTTCATGTTGCTCCGCGGGTTGTGGGCGATGGTGCCGCGCAACGGTCGGTCGAGGTGCACGCAGTGAACGATCAGCCAGTCGTCCGCAGCGAACCGTTCGAGGCGCTCCCCGGCGGCGACGTCGTCGACGCCCTCCGCCACGTGGATGTGCACGCCGACGCCGGCGCGGACGGCGAGATCGGCGGCTGCTTCGAGCGTCGAATCGTCGCACGTGAACGCAGCGTGCACCCCCACCATCCCGCGCCCGCCGGCACGCAGATAGCGATCGTTCTCCGCCAGGCCGCGCGAGGCGCCTTCGGGGCCATGCCGATCGGTGACGCCGTACGCACAGCTCACGCGCACGCCCACCTCGGCACAGGCCTCGGCGATCACGTCGAGGCTGCCCTCGATCGCGTTCGGGCTCTCGTGGTGGTCGATGATCGACGTCGTGCCGCAGAGCAAGGCCTCCACCGCCCCGAGCATCGCGCTCCATCGCAGCATCTCGAGGTCGAGCGCGGTGTCGAGGCGCCACCAGACCTGCTCGAGGATGGTCCGGAAATCCGTGGGCTGCTGCGGAGGTGCCGGCATCCCTCGGGCGAGCGCGGAGTAGAGGTGGTGGTGCCCGCAGACGAGGCCAGATGTCGTGTCGGTCATCGGCACCCATCGTGACAGCATGAGCACCATCGCGTCACGTCCCCCAGCCGTTCCCCGCGCCCTGTGGCGTGGCACCACCCGGTGGGCCGACGAGGCGTTCAGCCGCGGGTCGTGGAGCGTGCTCCGCCCGGGCGGAACGACAGCGCACCGGCGCGCCCTGGGCGAGCCGATCGACGACCGAGTGATCCTGGCCGGCGAAGCGGTCGACCGGGGTCACACCCGCCGTCAGTCGGCGAGATCCGTGCCCCGCCGCATTGGTAGCACGTTGCGCCAGACGCCATCGAGGTCGTGCAGTGCGGCAGCCACCGCTGGTGCGGTGGGCACCAAGCCGATCTCGCCGACGCCCTTGATGCCGTACGGCGACCGAGGCTGCGGCACCTCGAGCATCTGCACGTCGATGTGCGGCACGTCCTTGGCGCGAAGGATGCCGAGCGACCGAAGTGTCATGTTCGTCGGGAACCCGGTCTCGGGATCGCTGGGGAAGTCCTCGCTCAATGCGTAGCCGAGTCCCATGTGCACGCTGCCCTCGATCTGACCCTCGCACAGCAACGGGTTGACCGCCTTGCCGACGTCGTGGATCGCGACGACGCGCTCGATCTTGCCCGACGCGCGATCGATCTCCACCATCTGCGCGGCGTAACCGAACGCAGCGTGGATCGTGGGGTTGGGATGGTCGGGATCGCCCAGGTGCTGGGTCCAGTCGACGAGGTGCTCTCCCACGAAGTCGACCTCGGGTTCGTTCCCTCCCGCGAGTGCTGCCAGACATGCCTGTTGCACCGAGCCTGCAGCCATGAGCGTGCCGCGCGATCCGGTGGTCTGCCCGAAGCCGAGCTCGCGGGTGGTGTCGACGATCACGTCGATCCGCTCAGGCGCGATGCCGAGCTCCTGTGCGGCCACCTGCAACGCCACGGTGTGCACGCCCTGACCCATCTCCGTCCAGCCGTGACGCACCTCGACGCGGCCCGGTTCGTCGCCGGTGGCGGTGCGGAACCGCACGACGGCTCGCGACAACTCACGGAAGCCGTTCCCGAGACCGCTGTTCTTGAGCCCGAGGCCGAGACCGACGGCGCGGCCCTGTTCTCGGGCGGCGTCGTACAGCGGCTTCATCGCATCGAGGCACGCCTCCGCGCCGGCGCACCCGTCGTCCATGATCTGGCCAGGTCCCCACACCTCGCCTGGATGGATCACGTTGCGCTTGCGAATCTCCCACCCGCTGATGCCCACCTGCGCTGCCAGCCGGTCGAGTACGCCTTCCATGCCGAACTGCGCCTGGTTGGCGCCAAAGCCTCGAAACGCGCCGCAGATCGGGTTGTTCGTGCGCACCGCCACTGCGTGGACGTCGATGTTGGGCACTCGGTAGGGACCGCTGGCATGGCCGGCCGCCCGCTCGAGCACCTTCATGCCCACGCTTGCGTAGGCACCGCTGTCGCCGATCGCACGCACCTTGACCGCACTGAGACGCCCGTCATGGTCGCAGCCCACCCAGTACTCGAGGCGGATCGGATGACGCTTGGCGTGCATCCGGAGGCTCTCCTCGCGAGACAGCGTGCACTTCACCGGTCTGGCGAGCAACCACGCCGAGAGCGCCGCATGTGCCTGGTTGCTCATGTCCTCCTTGCCGCCGAAGGCACCACCGTTGGAAACGAGGGTGACCGTGACCGCGTCATTGCCGACCGCGAGCATCCGCGCGATGTCGTTGCGGTCGTCCCACACGCCTTGGCCGCCCGAGTACACGTGTACGTGCCTCGACGCACCCTCGCCGCTGGGCACCGCGAGCGAGCTCTCGGGCTCGAGGAACGCGTGCTCGATGCGCTGGGTCTGGAAGACCTCGTGAACGGTGTGGGCAGAGGCAGCGAGCGCTGCGTCCACGTCGCCGCGTGCGTACTCGCTGCTGCCCAACACGTTCGACGACGTCTGCCACACTGCCACCGGCGCGTCGGGTTCGAGCGCGGCGACTGCGTCGGTGACAGGTGCCAGGACGTCATAGGTGACCTGGACGAGCTCAGCCGCTGCACGAGCCTGCTGGCGGCTGTCTGCCACCACGATCGCGAGCACGTCACCCGCGTACGAGGTGCGGCCTCCCACTGGGATCATGACCGGCCAGTCTTTCGAGATGATCCCGACCAGCAACTCGCCGGGGATGTCGGCGGCCGTGTGCACCGCGTGAACGCCGGGCGCGGCACGGGCGGCCGATGCGTCGATGGCCACGATCTCGGCCCGCGCGTGCTCGGTGAGATGGAGGGCCGCGTGCAACATTCCCGGCACGCGAAGGTCGTCGACGTAACCACGGTCGCCGAGGGTGAGCTCGGCAGCTTCGTACTTCGCACCGGACGTGCCGATGCCCGAAGCGAGCGCCGGGGTCATCTCCTTGCCCTGGGCGACTGCGTCGATCGCATCGAGCACCTTCACGTAGCCCGTGCAGCGACACAGGTGTGCTCCGAGGTGACGCGCCATGTCGTCACGCCGGAGATCGGCGCCCTTCTTGTCGATCTGGGCCTTGGCCCGCATCACGATGCCGGGAATGCAGAACCCGCACTGGAGTCCGCCGCACGCGGCGAACGCGTCGGCGAACCGTTTGCGTTCCTGGGCGTCGACTCCCTCGAGGGTCACGATGTGCTTGCCGGCGACCTTGGCCACCGACTGCTGACAGCTCACGATCGCCTTTCCGTCGATGTGCACCGTGCAGCAACCGCATTGGCCGCTTGGTGAGCAGCCGTCCTTCGGCGAGGTGATGTCGAGCTCGTCGCGCAGTGCTGACAACAGGTGAGGATGATCCGGGCGCACCGTCACGGGGACACCGTTGACGGTGAGCTGGATCGGGTCTCCGGATGGGGTCGAGTCGCTCACGATTGACATTTTGTCAAACTGGAGCCCCGAAGCGTTACCAGCGGTTGAACTTCTCGTTCGTTCGGAGGGCCGCTCCCCCCGGGCGTCGCTACTCTGCACGCGGTGACGGATGGAATGCGCGGATGAGCCTGACGGTGAGCAGGGACAACGACCGCGCCGGTCGCACCCGCGACGCGGTGCAGCGACTTCAGATTCTCGACACGCCGCGAGAACAAGCCTTCGACGATCTCGTGATGCTCGCCTCGAAGATCGCTCACGCACCCATCGCGGCGATCTCGGTCATCGACGGTGCCCGCCTGTTCATCAAGGCCTCGATCGGCATCGACTTCACCGAGGTCGGCCGCGACTTGTCGTTCTGCGAGTTCGCGATCGAGCGCGACCAGATGTTCATCGCCAACGACCTGCGCGCCGAACCGGCATACGCCGCCCACCCCACCGTGGTGGGTCCGCCCCATCTCGCGTCGTACCTCGCACTACCGGTCCACGCGCCGGACGGCACACCGATCGCCACGATCAGCATCGGCGACACCGAACCTCGGATGTTCAGCGGCGAGCAGATCTCCCTCCTCGAGGCAATCGGCCGCCAGTTGGAACAGTTGTTCGCGTTGAGGATCACGGCGTACGAGCGGTCGAGCGATCGCGACCGGGCGCTCCTGCGAGAAGGCCGGTTCCGCAGCGTGCTCCAATCGCTTGCGAACGGCGTGATCGTCTACGGCAGCGACGGCGTCATCGATGAAGCCAACCCGTCGGCCGAGGCGATCTTCGGCGTCAGCCGGGATGAGATCATCGGCCTGAACGTACTGAGCGGCGAGGCGATCCACGAGGACGGCACGATCTTCCGTGACGACGAACGCCCGGTGGCGATCACGTTGAAGTACGGCATCGAGGTGCGCGACGTGGTGCTGGGCATCTCCTTGTTGGACGGCTCGCGCAAGTGGCTGCTCGTGAACTCCTCGCCCCTGTGGGACGCCACCGGGCGCGCAAGCGGCGTGGTGGTGACCTTTGCGGACGTCACCGACCTGCTGACGTTGAACAGCCAACTGCAGGAATCGCTCGGTGAGCTGGCCAGAGCGGCGCAGGAGCGGGCAGCCCTCCTGTCGTCGGTGTCGCACGACATCCGCGCGCCGCTCGCTGCGATCCGGATGATGACCGAGATCCTCGAAGACCGCGCCGATGCGATCACCGAGACCCAGCGCAACGAGCTCATCCACCGCGTCCGCGCCGAGGCGCGACGCACAGAGGGCGTGCTCACCGACCTCGTCTCGGCGAATCGCGTCGGTACCGGGTTGGAGGCACCTCGCCGCAAGCGCATCGACCTCGAGCAGTTGATCTACGCGCGAGCCCGCGAGTTCGACGGAGCCGACCGCTCGATCCGTGTCGGCGAGCTATCAGGCGATCTCACGATGTGGGCCGACGCTGCGCAGCTCGAGCGCATTCTCGACAACCTGATCTCCAACGCCGTCACACACACGGCGCCTGGCACCAAGATCGTCATCGAGGCACGCGAGCACGACGGCCGGATCGAACTGGCGATCGACGACGACGGCCCCGGCGTGCCCGAGGCAATGCGAGCGAGAGTGTTCTCTGCGTACGTTCGTGGTGAGCGAACCGCCGACAGGCCGGGCACGGGTCTCGGGTTGTTCCTCGTACAGCAGTTCGCCCAGTTCCACGGCGGGACGACCCGGTGCATCGAGAGTGAGCGCGGCGGCGCCCGGTTCGTGGTGACGATGCCGCGTCGCCCGGGTCAGGCGACCGCGGTGGGAGCCAGCGAGTAGGGCGGATCAGTTCGCGTCGGGGAGCAGGCCCGCTCGGCGTGCGATGGCCACGGCCTCGAGCTGGGAGTGTGCACCGAGCTTGCGGAGAACTTCTTTCACGTAGCCCCGCACGGTGTGCACGCTGAGGAACAGTGCCGACGCAATGGTCGGCGTGTCACGGCCTTTGGCGAGGAGATACAGCACCTCGATCTCGCGAGGGGTGAGGCTGAGCGCCGACACCGTCTCTTCGTTCGCGTCGGAGGTGATGTCGATGTGTGCGTCGCCCGCGACCGCGTCTCGCACGGCCTGGACGATCTCGGCGATCGAGCTCTCCTTGGCGAGAAACGCCGACGCACCGGCGAGTGCGGCCAGCCTGCGAAGACCCCGGTCGGCATGACCGGTGATCATCACCAGCTTCACCTTTGGGTCGGCGACGAGGATGCGGCGGATGCCTTCGATGCCGTCGACGAGCGGCAACTGCCAGTCGATGACGACGACGTCGGGGCGTTCGCTCAACACTCGCTGGATCGCCGATTCGACGTCGGGCACGGAGCCGATCGAGTCGAAACCCGGTTCGATGGAGATGGCGAGGCTCAGCGCCTCAGCGTAGGAGCGGTGATCGTCGATGACGAGCACCCGCAGGGCCGACGTGATCGTGGCATTCATGGTTCAACCTTTTCCGGTGCAACCGATCGGCTGTGTGCCGATCGCATCCGGTCGATGGACGTGGTTGCGAACTCTCCCCAGAACGCAATGAGCACTATAACCCTGCCTCCCCCGTCTTGGGGGGCGGCCCATTTGAGGGGTCTTCAATTGGGGGGCTCGGACCGTGTCAACAGGCCTCGACGGGCGAATTCCCGAAGGCTCGTTCGGATTGCCGCCTCCCCTATTCGATCGTTGCGCCCCGCTGTGACGTGATCCTCCCGTAGACCTCGGGGCGCCGGTAGCGGTCGAAGTCGAACACCGTGTCCGTGTACCGAGCGCACCAGTCGAGGTCACAGCGAGCGATGACCAGTTCGTCCGAGGTCGTGACCGCCTGGGCAACGATCTGGCCACTCGGCGCCACGATCATGGACTGGCCGAGCGAGTCGACCCCCTCCTCGACGCCGCCCTTGGCGACGCCGACCACCCATGTGCCGTTCTGGTAGGCGCCGGACTGCATCACGAGGGCGTTGTGGAAACCCTGCAAGATGTCCTGGCTGGGATCGGGCACGTAGTGGATCGGCGTGTTGTAGCCGCACAGGATCATCTCGACGCCCTGCAGGCCCATCACGCGATAGCTCTCGGGCCACCGACGGTCGTTGCAGATCATCATCCCGATCCGCCCACCGAACGCGCGCCACACACCGAAGCCCTCGGGGCTCGGTTCGAAGTAGTACCGCTCGGCATGCTGAAACGGGCGATCCGGCTCGTGGTGCTCGTGACCTGGGATGTGCGTTTTCTTGTAGGTGGCGACGATCGAGCCGTCGCGTTCCACCAACGTCTGCACGTTCCATCGTCGCGTCGTTCCGTCAGCCTCGGTCTCCTTCCACGCGTAACCCAGACAGAAGCCCACCCCGAGCCGCTTCGCCTCGTCGAACAGCATCTGCGTCTCGGCGTTCGGCATCGAGGCCTCGTACCAGTGGTCGGCTTCGGTGATGTCGTCGACGAACCAGCGCGGGAAGAAGGTGGTGAGCGCAAGCTCGGGGTAGACCACCAGTTCGACCCCGTGACGGTGCGCGTCGCGCAGGAGCGCCACCATGCGGTCGACCACCTGTGCACGGGTGTGCTCGCGCTGGACGGGTCCGAGCTGAGCGGCGGCGACGGTGAGCAGACGAGTCATCGCTCGTGAGGTTAGGGCCACCGCCCGGTTGCTCGGCGGCCCCTTCGCCGGGAACCGACTGGTTCCGCGTTCGCCTCAGTGACCTCTGGCTGCCTGGACCACCACGGCGTCACCGTCGGCGACCAACCAGCACAGCCCGGGCCGAGGCGGCAGTGGCGGGTGGCGGGCCAACACGATCCCGAGCACATCGCCATCCAGGTCGGATCCAGAAGCCATCACCACCCCGCGACGGCTTCGCCGCAGCTCGCCGAGCCAGTGGCCGTACGCGGATCGCGCGGCATCGGCGCGGCACGCGGCCACGACGGTGAGATCGTCGACCCGTCGGGTGAGCATCGCGGTCAGACGGCTGTCGACGTCCACGACCAGTTCGGCGTCATCCACCACGAGGAGCACCGATCGACCCTCGGCCAGCTCGCACGCGACATGTTCGACGGCTTCGGTCAGCGCTGCGGCGATCGCGCCGGTGGCAAGTCGGCGCGGCGAGATCACAAATTGCGCCGAGTCGGGACGAGCCTCCGACCAGCATCGCCGCAGGCGCGTCAGCACGTCGCTCCGCCCGGATCGCGGCGGGCCGACCACCAGCACGTGCTCACCGAGCGGCACATCGAGCACGGCCGGCTCGAGGGTGCGATAGGCGATGCCGAGCACCGGCCGCCAGACCTGACCGTCGAATCCGGACCGCGGCAGCTCGTGCGCCGACACGTGCTCGGCCAACACAGCGATCCGCTCGACCGGAGAGGTCGCCCGATCGTGTTGGCGCAGGATCGGCCACCCAGCAAGCTGCGCCTCGCTGCCGTCGGAAGCATCCACCATCCGCCCCGCGATCGCGGACGGCACCACGGCGGCACGCAACCCGAAGACGGCGCCCTCTGCCGGGTCGTGAAGATGCAGCACGAACCGTCGCGAGCAGCGCGCCACGACGGCCGGCGCCAACCCGCCCACACCGTCGTTGCCGAGCACCATCGTCACGCCCGCCGGGGTGCCGAGCAGCAGCGCTTCGAGCTGATCGTGCACCGCAGCGCGAGCTGGTGCCTCGACGTCGCGCCGCAACGTGCCGAGGCCGTCGATCACCACCAATCGGCCGCCGGGCGGCGGCGGCGCCATGGCCCGGGCGAGCGCGCGTTCGAGTCGCTCGTGCTCGTGGAGGCGAACCACCCCCGCACAACGGGACAGACCGCTCGTCTCGTCCCAACGGTCGTCACCGAGCGCGTCGATCACCAGCAGTTCGGCCTCGACATCGAGCGACCTCACGGCCAGTGACGACAACGCCGTGGTGACTCCGCTTCCGGCCGAGCCGACCACGAGCACGTGGCCATCGGACGGATGCCATCGGAGCGGTTCCTGGCGCTGCTCGTCCGGCCGGTCGACGAGCCCGAGCGCATCGTCATCGGCCCCGTCGAAAACCGTCGGCAGCGGGTCGCACCACGGGCGTGACGGTGAGCTGGTGCCGAGCGCGTCGGCGGCGGCGACGATCTCGGCGACCAGCCGACCGACCGCCTTCACTCGCGCCGACTGGAACGCCAACAGCTCGCCCGGACCGAGACGCACGACCGCGCGTCCAGCGGCCGATCGACGGATCGCTGCAGGGCTCGCATCGCCCACGACATCGACGGCCTCGGCAGCCTCGTGCAGTCGCAACGCGATCCGGAGATCGGTGTTGGTACGGATCTCGTCGCTCACCACGCCGCTGGGCCGTTGCGTCGCCAGCACCAGGTGGATGCCAAGGCTGCGGCCACGGCGGGCCACGTCGACGAGCGAGTGCAGCAGGTGCGGGTGCTCCACGGCGAGCGCAGCGAACTCGTCGACCACGATCGCCAACCGGGGCATCACGGGTCTGTCGAACCGTTGGCGGGCCGCCGTGAGGTCGCTGCACCCGTGCTGACGGAGGAGGTGCTCGCGGGCGGTCACCTCGGCCCTCAGGCTGCGCAGCACCCGTTCGGCCAGACGTGGCTCGAGGTCGGTGACGGCGCCGACGACGTGAGGGAGTGCGGTGAGATCGTCGAACGTCGCGCCGCCTTTGAAGTCGACGAGCACGAACGCGAGTTGGTCAGGCGGCACACACGCCGCGAGCGACACGACCAGCGTGCGGAGCAGCTCACTCTTGCCCGAGCCGGTGGTGCCTGCCACGAGGCCGTGCGGACCGTCGCGGACGAGATCGATGTCCACGACCCCGTCGATCGCGACGCCGAGTGGTGCGCACGGACGGGCGTCGGGACCAAGCATCCGCCACCGGGCCGCGATGGCGGCCCGATCAGCGCCGGACACACCCACGAGCAGGGACTCGAGACACACATCACCCGGAAGCGCACGTGCATGGTCGGGAGGTGATTCAGGGTCGCTCCACGGGGCGAGCGCCGCTGCAAGCGCCGAAGCCGCGTCTTCCCCCAGGCCGACCAATCGACATCGACCGCCCGAACCCGCAGCCACCGCGTCGGCAACCAGGTCGGCAACAAGTCGGCAACAAGGTCGGCATCGTGCACGCCAACATCGGGCAGGCCGTCGAGCTCGACTCGCAGCCCGCCGTCGACGGTGGTGTGAGCAACAGTCGAACACAGCGCCGGCACCACACACCCGGCGGTCACACACGTCAGCAGGCTGGCGTCGGGCCGTGCGTGCAACAGACGGCGGATGCCACTCGTGCGCACGGCCACCTCGTCGAGATCGTCGGTGACCACCATGAGGTGGCGATCGAACCCAGCCGTGGAGGTCGCAGCACCGAGCAGTTCTGCGAGGGCGATTGCATCGTGCGCCACTTCGCCGGTGCCGACGAGCTGAACGTGCGGCAGTCCCGTTGCCCACCGCCACAGTTCGGGACGAGAGGACACGACGAGCAGCGACCAGTCTGCCGGACCTGTGGTGACGGCGAGCTGACCGAGCAGCGACCGGATCGCGGCGAGGGCGTGAACGCCGGTGAGCGCGACGCGCGCACCGGCGCCCAGATCGACCGTGATCGGGACACGATCGAGCACGACAGACGGCCCACCTTGGTCGGGTGCGACCCGGAGCGTCCCGGTGCCCAACACGGCGATGAACGCATCCCCATGGGCGGTCCGTCGCTGCCACAACGCGGAGGGAGCGTGGTCGATGGCATCCATCGCACCCACCAGACCGGGATGTGCTGCCCGGCGATCGTCGGCGAGCTGCAGCCGCCGTCGATCCAACTCGTCGGCTCGATCGACTTCCCTGGCGGCGAGGCGACGCGCCCGGCGGCGACGGCGACGGCGGCGACGCAACGCCGCCACGGTCCAGGTGCTGATCGCGACCGCAGCACCCACCGCGCCCATGAGGGCGAACATCGGCTGGTGCAACGCCACTGCCACGGCCACGCCGACCACGAGGGTCACCAGCGCGGGCACCACCCCTGCATGGCTTGCGGCATCGTCGTGATCGCCCTCCGGGTCGTCAGCGTCGAAGCAGTTGTCGGCGTCGGGCCTGCGCCCGCCGAGCAGTGGCTCGTCGGGACGCCGTCTCGCTCGTCGAACGACCATCCCACCGGCGGTCATCGCTCGGCGCGACGACGGCACCGGGGCCGCCTCCGCGGCCACGACCGGTTCGAGCCGGAGCACGGAGGTGCCGATCGCGAGGGCGACCGTGCCCTCGGCCACCACCGGGCGCCGGCCTGCCAGCTGACACCAGCTGGGCGCGCCGCCGGGATCGAACGGGAGGTCGAGCTGGAGGTGGAACGGTTCGAGCCCGGGGTCATCACAGCGGACAGGCGCGAGCGGGGAGCGTCCGACCACGTGGCGTCCGGGCGCCAGTCGTACGGAGCGACCGGCATCGGGCCCGCACGTCCACGTCAGCCGCCAGCAGATGACCGGCCGGTCGGGTTGCCCGCGTCCTCGATCCGGTGCGATGTCCGGGCGACGTGCGGGATCTGCGGGATCTGCGGGATCTGCGGAATGGTCGATGGGTGGGATGAGCAGCGAGGTCACGCCACACAGAGGTGCAGTCACGGGGCCCGATCGGAACCGACGTGAAACCGCGAGTGAGCTGCTTGACGATGTCTTGACGATTCGCTGGGGAGCGGTGAGGCCGGCAGTGAGGCGTCCGGAGAGGGACCACGGTCACGGTGCACCATGCCTCGACCCGCAACGTCCACATCGTCTCCGCTCCACCCGATCCGGCACGAGCTCATGGTGCCGAGCGCCACTGCACTCCGGGCCACTGCACTCCGGGCCACTGCACTCCGGGCCACAGCACTCCGGGCAGCTCGCCCTGCCCGCGCCCGCCCGCCGGCACCTCACCACCTGTTGTCACGGTTGCAGCTGGACTGGGACCGGCTCGTCCGGTCGCCCGACGCATTGAGGCGAGCCCGGCGGTGGGAGCTGCCGATCGCGCCGTTCGCCTCCCTCGACGAACTGCTGCGACTCGCTGGACTGGGGGCCGACCGCTCGGGCGGTCGGCACGACGATGAACTCCTCGGAGCACTCGTGTCGATCGCCGGCCACGACGAGTTGGCGGCACGCGTGGTGTTCCAGCGTCTGCTGCCGGGCGTCGCCTCGATCGTGCGCCGCCGGCACTCGTTCACGTCGCGACTGGACGCCACCGACGAGCTGCTTGCCGCGATGTGGACGGTGATCCGCACGTACCCGATCGAGCAACGCCCGCGCTACGTGGCGGCGGGTCTCCTGAAGGCGGCCGACTACGCCGCGTTCCACCGGCCCCGTCGCCGGCTCTCGGTGCACATTCCTCGACCGGTGGCGACGTTCGACCTCACGCCGGCCGAAGAGGTTGTCGCCACGCCGGCCGAGGAGTTGGCCGAACTGCTGGACCTCGCCCGCAAAGCGGGCATGGAGCCCGAACATCTCGAACTGGTGGAACTGCTCGGGCGCGGTGAGTCAACGCTGCAGATCGCCGCACGACGAGAGGTGACCGATCGCACGATCCGCAATCATCGCGCGGTGGTGGCACATCGGCTGCGCACGCTGGCACGCGCAGCGAGCTGACCGCGCCCGGCCGGCCCGGCCGGCCCGGACACGATCAGACCGTCTCGCTCATGAGCCAGGCGAGATGCTGGACCATCGGCGGGATGCACCGCTCGATCACGTCGTACATCGTGCGGTACGCATCGGGGCCCTTGCCCCACGGGTCGGCCAACTCCTCGTCGCCGGGCATGCCGTACGGATCCCACCGGCGCAGCAGTTGCAGCTGCTCGGGTTCCACGGTGCGGTAGAAGCCGCTGCGCTGATCGATCGAGCCGCCGAGCCGGCGGAGGTCATCGATGTTGTACGAGTCCATCGCCACGATCAGGTCGAAGCGGGCGAAGTCGTCAGGGTGGATCAGGCGACCGATGTGGTTCACCCGGAACCCGCGGCGCGTGCCCTCGGCCGTCGCCAGCGGGTGGGGATGATCGCCCCGGTGATGACCAGTGGTGCCGGCAGAGTCGAACACGATGTTCGACAGACCTTGGGCCGCGGCCTCCTGCTGGGCAACGGCGTGCGCGGCTGGGGAACGGCAATGGTTGCCCATGCACACGAACAGCACGGATATCGGCATCGCCCCTCCCATGCCCCCGAGTATCGCAGTCCGGGAGCTCTGCGTCATCGGTGAGTGGTCACCTTGAACAACTCTTGCCGCCCTCGGCGGATCTGTGGCCGGACCTGTGACGGTGCGTGGCGGGATCCAGACGTCGCCGATACGAACTGGCGCTCCGTGGGCGGGGTCAGGCGGGGTCAGGCGGGGTCAGGCCGGACGGAAGCGGCGCAGGCGGAGGCTGTTGCTGAGCACGAACACACTCGAGAACGCCATCGCCGCGCTCGCCACCAGAGGCGACAGCAGCCCGGACGCAGCGAGCGGGATCGCGGCGACGTTGTAGGCGAAGGCCCAGAACAGGTTGCCCTTGATCGTCGCCAACGTGCTCCTGCTGAGTCGCACCGCATCTGCCACGGCGGGCAGCTCGGAACGCATCAGCGTGAGGTCGCTCGCCTCGATCGCGACGTCGGTGCCCGAGCCCATCGCGATGCCGAGATCAGCCTGAGCGAGAGCTGCCGCGTCGTTGACGCCGTCACCAACCATCGCGACCACTGCTCCCTGCGCTTGGAGCGCGCGCACGACTGCGACCTTGTCGGCGGGCATCACATCGGCGTGCACGTCGGCAGCGGCGATGCCCACCGAGGCGGCGACGAGTTCGGCAGTCGCCCGGTTGTCCCCGGTGAGCAACACCGGGCGCAGACCGAGACCTCGCAGCGCGACGATGCCGGCCGCGCTCGTCGGCTTCACCGTGTCGGCCACGGCGATGGTGCCGAGCACCTCGCCGTCGGCGACGACCTCGACCACGGTGGCAGCCGTGTCGCCGGGGCCACCCACTGCCCGGCGCACCGACACCTCGACCCCGTCGATCGTGCCATGGGCACCGACACCCGGCTCGTTGCGAAACCCCTGCACAGCCGAACGTTCGATGCCGGCGCGGTCGGCGTGCGCCACGATCGCACGGGCGATCGGGTGCTCGCTGGCTGCCTCGACGGCGGCGGCGGACGCGAGCATCCGCGCGAGTTGATCGGCCTGCACCGGACGCACCTCGACGACCTCCATCACGCCGGTGGTGACGGTGCCCGTCTTGTCGAGCACGACGGTGTCCACCCGACGCGTGCTCTCCAGCACCTCGGGCCCCTTGATCAGGATGCCGAGCTGAGCGCCGCGGCCGGTGCCCACGAGCAGCGCTGTCGGGGTCGCGAGGCCGAGTGCGCAGGGGCAGGCGATGATCAACACGGCCATCGCCGGTCCCATCGCATCTTCGAAGTCGGCGGTGCGCCCGAACCACACGCCGAGCGTGGTCACGGCGAGGGCGACCACGACGGGCACGAACACAGCAGCCACACGGTCCGCCAACCGCTGAACAGGGGCCTTGCCGCTCTGGGCCTGCTCGACGAGTCGAGCCATCTGGGCAAGGGTGGTGTCGGCTCCCACTCGGGTGGCGCGCACGACCAGCCGACCATCGGTGTTGATGGTCGCACCGGTGACGGGATCGCCGACGGCGACGTCGCGGGGCAGACTCTCGCCCGTCACGAGCGAGGTGTCGATCGACGATGCGCCTTCCACCACCGTGCCGTCGGTCGCGATGCGCTCGCCCGGTCGCACGACGAACCGGTCGCCCACCTTCAGTTCGCCTGCGGGTACCTCGCGTTCGTTGCCAGCCGGATCGAGGACACGGGCGGTGCTGGCGCCGCGTTCGAGCAGGGCGCGCAGCGCGCTGCCGGCCCGCCGCTTCGAGCGGGCCTCGAAGTAGCGGCCGGCGAGAATCAACGCAACGGTGGTGGACGCGACCTCGAGGTAGAGGTGGTGGTCGTCGCCGACACGACCGAACAGCGACATCTCCATCGTCATCCCGCTGTCGCCAGCGGGAGTGAAGAACAGCGCGTACGTGCTCCAGCCGAACGCGGCCAGCACCCCCACCGACACCAGCGTGTCCATGCTCGCCTCTGCCTGGCGGAGGTTCTTCCAGGCCGCGCGGTGGAACGGCCAGGCCGACCACGTGGCCACCGGGAGCGACAGGGCGAACGCGAGCCACTGCCAGTTGCGGAACTGCAGCGCGCCGATCATCGACAGCAACACCACGGGCAGGCCGAGCACTGCGGCAGCGACGAGACGCTGTACGAGCGGGTCAGACCAGGGCGCCACCTCGGCCGCTTGCGCAGCCCGCGTCCCATCGGCGTGGTCAGGCGCCGGCGCGTGAGCGTCGTAGCCGATGGATTGCACCGTGGCGATCAGATCGGCCGGTGACAGCGCATCGGAGTCGAACGACACCGACGCCTTCTCGGTCGCGTAGTTGACGGTGGCCGTCACGCCGTCGAGCCGATTGAGCTTCTTCTCGATCCTCGCCGCACAGGCCGCACAGGTCATGCCGGTGACCTCGAGTTCGACGTGGCCCGTGGCACCGCCGCTGCCGATGACGTCGAGCGAGGTCACGAGCCGTCCTCCGCATCGGGCTCCATGTCCGTGTGGTCGGTCCCGGTGTGGTCCATCTCTCGGGCCGGCTCGTCGTCGGTCGGGAACTGGGCACCGACCGCATACCCGCCGCCGAACAGCCCGGCGAGCACGACAGCGAAGCCGGCGAGGCGCAGTCTGAGACGGGTCATCCGACGGCTTCGAAGCCGGCTTCGTCGACCGCCGCGAACACGGCATCCTGATCGATGCTGTCGCCCTCGACGACGACGGTCTTGGTCTGCAGGTCGACATCGACGGTGGTGACGCCGGCGAGCTTGCCGATCTCGCCCTTGACGGCCGCTTCGCAGTGACCACAGGTCATGCCGGGGACGGTGAATGTGAGCGTGTCCATGAGGGGTCTCCTTGGTGTGGATCGGTCGTGTCGGTGACGGTGACGGTCAGGCCCGTAGCAGACGTTCGACGGCTTTCGTGGCTTCGTGCACGAGTTCGGTGGTACGGGCACCATCTCCCGACGCAGCGGCACCGGCGACGCAATGCTGCAGGTGCTCGTCGAGCAGCCGGACGCCGACGCCCTGAAGTCCCTTGCTGACGGCAGCCAGCTGGGTGAGGACGTCGATGCAGTAGGTGTCGTCTTCGATGAGCCGCTGGAGGCCGCGCACCTGTCCCTCGATCCGCTTGAGGCGCATGATCAGCCGCTGCTTGTCGCCGTGGTATCCAGGTTGCACGTCGTCATGATACCCATAGGGGGTATGGGTAGCAACCTCAGGCGTCAGGGGAGCTGGGTGAAGTTGGGCTTGCGCTTGTCGAGGAAGGCAGAGATGCCCTCCTGGGCGTCGAGCGTCATGCACGACGACGCCATCAGCTCCATTGCGTACGAGTACGCCTTCGGTTGATCGAGATCCACCTGGGAGTAGAAGCCGCGCTTGCCGAGCGCCTTCGACAGCGCGCTGCCACGCGTGGCGCGCTGGATGAGATCGAGCACCGCGGCGTCGAGCTGATCGTCGGGCACGGCGCGGTTGATGAGACCCCAGTCGGCGGCAGTCGCCGCGTCGACGGCATCTCCCGTCATTGCCAGCTCGAGCGCACGC
The DNA here is from genome assembly GCA_963791635.1 of uncultured Acidimicrobiaceae bacterium. GTDB lineage: Bacteria > Actinomycetota > Acidimicrobiia > Acidimicrobiales > Ilumatobacteraceae > VFMC01. Next base: position 56,559 of record CAWBTC010000002.1, on the reverse strand, counting down.
TTGCGGCCGATGTTGCGGGCGACGGCGACCAGCGGCGTGTGGCAGAACAGACCACCCTTGCCCCCCGGGATGGCGAACGCCGCGGACTCGGCGGCGATCGCCAGGTCACACGTCGCCACGAGCTGACACCCGGCCGCGGTCGCGAGCGCGTGCACCTTGGCGATGACCGGCTGCGGGATCGACTGAATGGTGTCCATCATCTCGGTGCACAGGCCGAGCAGGCGGCGCACGTTCGCCAGGTCGGCACCGGCCATGTCACCGAAGTTGTGCCCGGCCGAGAACACCGGACCGTTGGCGGCAAGGATCACCCCGCGTGCGGCGCTCTCCCCCACCGAGCGAAACGCATGCACGAGCTCGGCCATCACGTCGGCGGCGAGGGCGTTGCGCTTCTCTGGACGGTTGAGCGTGATGGTGGTGATCGCTCCGTCGGTGGTGACCAGGAGGTGCTGGTAGCTCATCGGCCCAGTGTCGCGCACCGTTCCAGGGCGCGGATCACTCGCCAGTGTCCACCCCGTCGGCGTTGAGGGGAGCAGCGGTCACCGGTGCCCGCCGCTTCAGGCTGGCGAGCGGTCGGGCCGCTGCCGAGCGCCAACCCACACCGTGGAGCTTGCCCGGTGGCGGCCACAGGTCGTCGCGGCTGTAGGCCCACCATTCGAACGGGTTCGCGTAGTAGGAGCACGACTCGATCACCTTGGACAGCGGCTGGGCACGGCGTCGAGCGAGCCAGACCACGGTGCCGGCCACCACGCCACTCAGTGACCAGCTCAGGTAGAGCAGTGGGTACAGCGGGCCGAACCACCGGCTCTGCCACACGTGAACGTCCTCGTGGTCGGTGATGAGTCGGCGGCGTCGCGGCGAGTCGACGTTGCCTGCGCCGGAGATCACGTTGCCGATCGTGAAGGCGAATCCCGGCTTGAGCGCCACGCCCCTGCGGTACACGTGCCGGTTCTGGCGCAGACCCAGCTCGCCCACGAGCCCCGAATCGTGCATCACGCCCGCGCCGAGATGGGCGAGCAACCCGATCGTCACCGGCGCCGCGGCCCACGTGCTGTCGAGCGCGAATGCGATCCAGCCATCACGCCGGCGCCACGCATACGTCCCGCGCCAGCCGCTGATCGTTCCATTGGCCGCGGCGGCCGCGCCGATCCCGGCACCCACCGCCGGGTGCACGGGCGCGCCGACGAGCCACCCGAGCGCAGCACCACCCAAAGCCGTCATCACGGCCTCCACCACGCGCGCCGCGGTGGTTCGTCGGTCGAGCATCGCCTCGGCATGGCGCATCGCGCGACGGTAGTCCGGTCTGCACACCGCGATGATGCGGACGAATCGATCGATGTCGGCACTCGACGCGACACTCGACGCGACCGAGACGCGACCGCGACGGCGCGTGTGCTGGTGCCGAGAAGCGGTCAGCCCGCGCTGGTGATCTCGCGCCAACGAGTGACGTAGTCGTCGACGTCTTGGGGCATGAGACTGGTCGGCGGGCCGCTGGGGGTGCCATAGCGGTTGAGCTTGCGGATCCGGGCGTTGAGCTCATCCACCGCTTCGCGCACGGCCCGCTCGGTCGTGAACGTGTGGAGGTTGGCGCGCAACTCGTCTCGATCGCGGCGCACGGCGAGGCTCGGCGGGATGGTGGCGATCTCCTCGCGACGGAGCTTGTCCTTCACCCACCACAGTTCGTCGTGGGGTGCATCGAGGCCGGGTATCGGCTGCCCCGTGCCCGGCAGCCGATCGAACTCACCGCGCCTGATGCTCTCCTGGATCGATTGCTCGACGGCGGCTTCCCATCGGGGCCCGAGTCGTGGCGGTCGTGGCGGTCGTGGGGGAAGCGGCGGCTGCTTCGTCACGCCACAGATCCTAGGGATCACGCGCGACGCAGGCCAGCCGAACGTGCGGTCGGCGCACACCACTCGCTCGGATCGCGCGTGTGCACCTAGCCTTCGCGCATGCCAGGACCAGCTGTTGACACGCTCCGCCGATTCGGTGCGGTGGAGGACGACCAGAAGTACACGCGTCTCGTCGAGCTCTTCGCCGACGACGCGGTCTACTACGACCCGTTCTTCGGTCCGCAGCGCGGGAGCGACGCGATCCGCACCTTCATGGGCCACATGGAGGAGATGGTTCCGGCGTCGGGCGCGACCTTCCGCGACTGGCATGTGGAGGCCGACCGCGTGGTCGGCTGGGCCACGTGGGTGATGGAGGTGCGGACGCCCGATGGGCCGACGGACATCCCTGGACAGAGCCTGTACCGCTTGAACGACGCAGGCAAGGTGACGTTCGTGACCGACTACCTCGATCCGGCCGCGTACCGAAAGCTCCGTGGCGACGCGAGACGACCCGATCTCATCACCCCTGCTGGCCTGTCGGCCGGAGCACACAACGCGTCGGGCCCCGCACTCGATGTGGTGCGACGTTTCTGGGAGATCCAGGACGAGGGCCGCTACGCCGAACTGGGTGAGCTGTTCACGGACGATTCGGTCTTCACCGACGTGCTCTACGGTCGCATGGAAGGTCACGCCGCGGTGGTCGGCTACCTCCAGCGGATGCAGGCGGAGATGCCAGCGATGGGTGTGCGCTTCGAGCTCGTCGACGCCGCCGGCGACGAGACCGTGGCATGGAGCCAGTGGTGGTGCCACTTCCCGACGGGAACGGTGCCGGGCTGGACCCTGCACACGTTGCGCGGCGACCGGTTCACCCTCGACGCGGACTACTTCGACACCGTTGCCTCCCGCCAGCTCGCGACGGGCGGCTGAGACGAACTCGACGGCGCCATGCCTTGTGGGCCGAGTGTGAGGCTGACATGATCGGCGGTAGTCGACACCGAGCCGGAGGGGGGTCCCCGGCAGAGAACGGCGATCGACGAGGGGGAACCATGTCGTCCACTCATCTCGGCCGTGCGAGCGCTCGATCGAGCCGGCTGCTGCTGACGACGCTCGTCGTCGGCGGTCTGATCGCCGGAGCCTGCAGCAAGAAAGACGACGAGGCGGCCGAGCCGGACACACCCGCCACCACCGTCGTCGACGACACGGCCTCGGACGACACGGCACCCCCAGCGACCGAGGAGCCCGGCGCGGACACCACCGTGCCCGCAACCGAGGCACCCGTCACGGCCGCCGAGCCCGTCTACGGCGGCACCCTGCGCGTCAGCGGTGAAGCCGAGGCGACCAACCCGTGGACACCGGGAGCGATCCAGTGCGACCAGTACTGCTACGTCCGCGCTGCATCGTTCTACGACACACTCGTGGCAGTCAACGAAGACGGCGAGATCACCGGCGTGCTGGTGGAGAGCTTCGAGCCGAACGCCGACTTCACCGAGTGGACGTTCAAGGTACGTCCAGGCATCACCTTCCATGACGGCACCCCGCTCGACGCGGCAGCAGTCGTCTACAACCTGCAAGAGCACGGCCCGAGCCTGCTCACTGCGGCAGCGATCGCCGACTTCGGGCGCAACCCCGACGGCACCTTCGCGATCGAGGCCACCGACGACATGACGTTCACGATCAAGACCGGCAAGGGTGGCGACCTGTCTCAGCCGGTGTCGTGGGCGACACTGCCGGTGTTCCTGGTCGGTCAAATCGGCTTCGTTGCATCCCCGGCATGGCTCGAAGCCGTCAAGGCCGGCACTGCGGACGCGACACTGCCCGTTGGCACGGGCCCGTTCACCGTCGAGAGCTACGCACCACGCGAGAAGCTCGTCGTCAACCGCAACGAGAACTACTGGCGCACCGACGTTGCGGGCAACAAGCTGCCATACCTCGACCGCGTGGAGTTCCGAGTGATCGAGGACAGCGAAACGGCTGCCGAGGCGCTGCAGAACGGCGACATCGACATCTTCGCCACCTCCGCATCGGTGGTGATCGCCGAGTTCCGCGATCTCGCCGATGAGTTCCCGATGCCCGAGCAGGACCGCTTCGTGGAGACCAACTACACGATGATCGATCTCGACAAGGCTGGCCCACTGCAGGACAAGCGCGTGCGCTCCGCGCTGTCGAAGGCGATCGATCGCCAAGAGCTGATCGATCTCACCGGTGGCGGCATCCTGCAGGTGGCGAACGGACTGTTCTCCCCCGGCCAGGAGGGTTACCTCGAGGACAACGGCTTCGACACCGCCCAGGATCTCGAAGGTGCCCAGGCATTGATCGACGAGTACCTGGCGGAGAACCCTGGTCCGATCGAGGTCACCTACGGCACCACGGTCACTGCGATCAACAGCCAGACGGCTCAGTTGGTCAGCGACTACTGGGCAGAGATCGGCGTGGACACGAACATCGTCCAGATCCCGCAAGACCAGTACATCACCAAGGCACTGTTCGGTGATCCCGACTATGTGATGTTCGGATGGCGCCAGCACGGGGGACGGTTCATCGACGGGCAGTATCTCTGGTGGCACTCGTCGACCGCTCAACCAGACGGTGGCCTGTCGTTGAACTTTGCCCGTCTGCGCGATCCCGTCATCGACGAGAACCTCGACGCAGCACGAGGCGAGGTCGATCCGGCCAAGCGCCAGGAGTTCGCGGCGAACATCAACCGGCAGATGGCGGCTGAGTGCTGGAACATCCCGGGTTCGTGGACACTGTGGGGCGTGCCACACTCGGCATCGGTGCTGGGTGTCGGTGAAGGCACGTTCCCCGACGGCTCGTCGGTCGACGAAAGCGGTGGCGTCTTCAACGTCGGTCGCATCTGGATCGATTCCGCTGCCGGCTGATCGCTGATCCACATCGACGGCCGTCACCGGTCGTGCCGAGCGCCCAGGATCCACGTGGTCCTGGGCGCTCTCGCGCCCAGGACCGGGCGACCAGTTGCCGCCGCGACGGCGGCTCGATGGCAAAGCGTCAATCGTCCCAACGTGCGACGACGGTGGCATGACCATCGGCGCCGACCTCGACCTCGAGCACCTGTTCTCGCCGGTACTCGACGCGGTCACCGAGATCGAGTGCGGCGACGCGGGTGACCGCGAGCGATTCGAGGCGCTCTTGGCCGTCGATAGACCGGCCCCGGTGCGGTGCTGCGGAAGTGTGGGAGCGGTGCGACGAGGTACCAGGGGTCGACCGAGCGTTCGTTCGCGTGGTCGAGCCAGGTGGTGAAGAAGCGTTCGGCGTTCGAGTCGGAGGCGGCGAACGTCGGGCCGAGCGTCGCTTCGTAGGCAGCGAGCTCGTCGATCGAGCGCAGCGCGTTCAACGCGTCGTACTCCTGTGTCGTCGCGATCGCACCGTAGGCGGCCGCGGCTTCACGGGTGCCGGCGAGCGAGAGCCGGACGAACGCGACCTCCTGGTCGAGAGGAGCGAACGCCGAGGCGGGCACCCGATAGGTGGTGCCGCTCGCTCCCGTCGCCGTGATCTCGATGCCATACGACACCGGGCCGTCCAACCAGGCAAGCCGCGGCGGCTGGAAGACGTGCGATCCCACGAGCACCAGCAGCACGGTGAACCCGGCGGTCCAGGCGTTGGCGTGACGGCTCGACCAGTCGCGCATCGACGGCAGGAGCAACAGCACGAGCACACCGACCTCAACCGCGATCCAGCTTCCGAACCAGAACCCGGTGAACGCGAGCACGGTCAGGTGGAACAGCACCCAACCCGGCACCCACAGGCGGAACAGACGCACGTGGGCGACGGCGATGACGGCTCCGAGTTCGAGCACGAGAGCGCCGATGCGCAGTGGCACGCTGAACGTCTCGGCGAGGTCGGACATCCGACGAGCCCACGTGCCGTCACCGGCTCCACGCCAGCCTGCCGTGTAGGCGCTGATCGGGAAGTGCGACAGGTCGTCGGTTGCGGCCCAGTCGAGCGGCAGCTTGGAGCGACCCGGCAGGAAGAAGTGTGATGCGACGAGCGCCATGAGCAGGAGCACCACCCAGGAGGTGTCGTCGATGCCGAGCAGCACGCCGACGATCACGACCGTAGCGATGCACAGCAACGCCATCACCAAGAGCTCGTCGATGTTCTGCCCAGCTGTCGTGGAGAAGCCATGGTCGAACTGGTGCGTGACGATGCGGAGCTGCAGCGCGAGGGGAACCAACGCGATCGGCCATCGCCAGACGGCTGCGGCCAGGGCCACGACGAGCAGACGATCGAGCACGTGCCACTGGCCCGCAAGGAAGTTGTAGCCGTACATCGAGCCGGCCCAGGCGAGCAGCACCACGATCGGCAACGCAAACCAACGCAATGCCCGACCGTGTTCGAAGGCGTCCCACCCGGAGCGCAACCGGGGAAGCAGGACGAGCGCGCCGATACCGACGACGAGCGCTGCGACGACGAGGAGGGGACGAGCACGGACAGCTCTCGCGACGAGCACCGGTTTCGCGATGTCAGCGTCGCTCAGCCGACCGAACAGACGAGTCGCTCGGTCGAGCACCAGGAACCCGAATGCCATCGAACCGAAGACCACGCCGTCTCGAACGATTGGGTGAACCGACTCGAGCCGCGTCGAGATGGTTCCGCCACGCACGCTCACAGTGTCGCGCGGATCGGAACGGGCTCGCAGACACGTGGGCCGGATCGAGCACCCTTCGCTTCGTGAACGAGGGGTGCCGTGTCAAACTGGGCAGCGCGATGAGGCGCAGGCCTGTTCTACTGACCGGCGCCGCGCATCGATCGTCGACGCAACCGGGCACCTCGTCGATGCCGCTTGTCCTCGACCGGGATCTCGACCGCTTCGTCAGGGTCGAAGTTCTCGAAGCGCTCAGCGAGCTGATCGGCGTGGTCGAGGATGTCTTGGATCGATCGAGGCATGAGAGTCACCGCTCGGTCATGGGTCTCGAGCCGCTCGACGGCGTCGAGGCCGGTGCATCCCTCGACCACCTGGCGAGCGCCCGATCCAGTACGCCCGTCCACCACTCGCCGGGGATGCCGGGACGCGGTTGAAACCTCGTCGGGCCGATCGCCTGCGGTTATTCCGGTCATCGACGCCCGTTGAGTCGGCTATTCCGGTGATCGACACGATTGTGTGCAGCATCGAAACCGGAGAACAAGCGGTCGCCACCACATCTGTCAGCGCTGAAGCGATGCGCCAGATCGGCAGATACTCCGGTGATCCAGTGTTGATTCGGTCGTACCATGGTCGTACCATGACCCCATGTCGACAGTTGTGAAGCGGTCCATTTCGTTGCCAGCGGATGTGTTCGAAGCGCTCGAGGCGCAAGCCGCAGAGGAAGGACGGACGGTGTCCGCGGCGCTTGCCGATGCCGCCGATCTCTGGCTCGCGACCAGGCGTGGACTTCGTGCGGTACGTGCTTGGGAACGTGAGCACGGCGTGCTCACGGCCGAAGAGTTGGCGGCGGCCGATCGTGAGCTCGACCGTGCCGGCGTCAGTCGCCGCTGATGGCCACACGTGGCGCCGCACGTCTGCCGCTCGGTGTCGTGTACGACACGGGTGCGCTGATCGCTGCAGAGAGGGACGATCGGCGGATGTGGGCGCTCCATGCACGAGCGATGCAGCGTGGCGTGCTGCCCATCGTGCCGGCTGGCTGCGTCGTCGAGGCGTGGCGTGGGGGTCGTCAGACGAACTTGTCCCGGCTTCTCGATGGTTGCGAGATCGAAGCTCTGGCGGCGGAGCCTGCCAAGCGCGCTGGGGCGCTTCGCCGAACGCTTGCGGATGCCATCGGTCCGATCGACGCCACGGTGGTCGAGTCTGCCGTGCGCCGGGGCGCAGCGGTCGTCACGTCCGACCGCAGTGACATCGAGCAACTCGCCAGTGCCGCTCGGCGTCGAGTTCAGATCATCGACGTCTGACAACGCCTCGCAATCGTTCTGATCGCCGTGATTGTCTGGACGGCCGCGTGTGGCGAGACGACCAATGAGCAAGACGGGCTCGTGCTCAGATGATTCGCGGCCGACCCGGTTTTCGAGATCGTCCCTCCAGGAGCAACCAAGGAGCGCGATGGGGCGTTTCCAGGTCGGCGTGGCGGAGCGAGGTCTTCACCGGCTCGGACAGCTCTCGCCACCTGCTCTGGGTCGGATCATCCGAGGGATCAGCGGAACTCGCCACGCAGTATCTCGACCTTCCAATCGCTGAACAGTGGGTGGAGATCTCCGTCGAATGCAAGGCAAAGACGTCGACCTCGATGAATCGTGCCGAGAGGTCGGGACCGATCAGCTTGGTGAGGTCGTCGAGGAGGAGCACGCGGATCGGATGGTGGTAGGCGTGGATCATGTCCTCGTCGGCGACGCCGTGCTCACGTGCGCTGGCCAGGATGACGGGATTCGCGGCATCAAGCTCGCTGGACGAAGCCGAGCTCGCTGGAACCAACCTTCGTGGTGCCCCCTCTGGGACTCGAACCCAGAACCAACGGATTAAAAGTCCGCTGCTCTAACCATTGAGCTAAAGGGGCAAGGGGCGGGACCGGCTCGAAACCTGGGAGAGAACCTCTTGCGGCATCGTGGCGGGCACGGCGGTTGAGCGTATCGGGTCGGCTCGGGCACATCCGGGGAGGAGTTCGACCGGTGTGCCGGGAAGATCGCGGTTGATGCTCTTGGAATCGTTGCGGCGACGGCAATCCGTGTCGAACCCCGGGTCACAGACGGGATCGGGCGCACGTTCTCGGTGCGGTTGAACTTCGGCAACGCGTCCTCGTCGTTGCCGTGCGCGGGTATCGCCGTCGGCGGGTTACGCGGCCAGGCCGGCGCCCATCATCTCAACGAAGTTCAGCTCGTAGAAGCGATCCCGAGCCGACGCGCTGACACCGTCCATCGTCGCCTCGAAGTGGCGCACCGGATCCTTGCTCCCCTCGGGGTGGGGGAAGTCCGAACTGAACAGCAGCACGTCGTCGCCGCACTGCTCGATGAGCCAGCCGACATCTTCACGAACGAACGGTGTGACGAACAACTGGCGGCGCACGTAGTCGCTTGCCTTCAGCTCCAGCGCGGCCACACGCGGCTCGGTCTTGGCGAACGTCGCCTGGCAGTTGTCGAGCAGCCGCATGAAGCCCGGCACCCACAAGGCTCCCTGCTCGATGCATCCGCCCTTCAAGTCCGGGTGGTCGTCGAGCACCCCGTCGAGCACGAGCGCCGACAGGAACTGCTCGGGCACCTGGTGCACCGCCATGTAGTCGCGACTACGGATGTTCTCGCCGCCACCGAGGAAGTCGGTCACGGGCCGGCCGTTGTCGTGGAAGGCTCTCTTGACCGGACGTCCCGCCCCGCCGATGTGCAACACGAACGGGATTCGCCGCTCTTCCAGCACCGACCACACCGGGTCGTACTCGGGGTGGGTGGGGCTGATGCCGGCTCCGGGGTGCGACGGGAACAGGATCGCCTTCGCGCCGAGGTCGAGTGCCTCGAGCACCGTTGCCAGCGTGCGCTCCGGGCCGTTCCAGTGCGCCATGCCTACCGCCAGCAGGCGAGCGTCATCGCTGCAGAACTCGGTGACAGCCCGGTTGTGCGCCGTCAACCCGCCGAGTTCGACCTCGAGGTCGAGCCCCGCGAACTGGTTCGCCGCGAACGTGGAGAACACCAGCTGTGATGCGAAGCCGAGCAGATCGAGCGCCCGTGAGCGCTCACCGGGATCGAATGCGCCGAGACCACTCCAGCCCTTCGAGGTCATCAGCGCGGCCTCCGCTGCGTCGGCGCGAGCGGGATCGCCACGGCGGGAGAAGGCGTCGGCTACGGCCTTGTCGGCCAGACGTCCAGCAGCACCGAGGGCAAGCGGACGCAACCGGTCGCGGATCCCTGGATCGGCGTAGGCCTCCAGCCAGTCCGGCAGTTCCATGACGTGGCTGTCGGCGTCGTGCATCACGCGATTCCCGGCATACGACATGGACGACCCCCTCGCTCCTCACGTCGCCGCCACCTTAGACCCACCTGAGACGGCGTCGTCAGCGTGTCCCGGCCGGTTGGCGATTGACCTTCTGATGACCATCGCTCCACTACGCTCATGGTCCACTCGGCGGAGGTGGAACGATGAGCAGGTTGCGGACGGCAGTTGTCGTGTTGGCCATCGGGGCGGCCGCGATCGTGACGGGTGTGACCATGTCCTCATCCGCGGCGGCAGCTCCCGTCGTGCCATCAGGCTTCAACGATGCCGTGGTCGCAGCGGGGTTCAACCTGCCGACCGCGATGTCGTTCCTGCCCGGTGGTCGTGTGCTCGTGGCGGAGAAGGCAGGCCTGATCCACGTCGTGCAGCCGAATGGGACGATGAGCGTCGTGGTCGACCTGACGGCCCGTGTGTCCGATTACTGGGACCGTGGCCTGCTGGGCATGTCGCCCGATCCCGACTTCGCCACCAACGGCTACGTCTACCTCCTCTACCCGTTCGACGACGGTGCGCCCAGCGAGTCGGCGCCGAAGACGCTGCGACTCACCCGCATCACGATGGTGGGCGACACGGCATCGCCGGCATCGGAGGTCGTCCTCATCGGCTCGCTGTCGAGCCCGGGTTGTGCCGCGACGCCCGGCGACAGCGACTGCATCCCGAACGACTGGTACGGGCACGCGGCCGGCGACATCGTGTTCGCCACCGACAAGACGATGTACCTCTCGATCGGCGACAGCGCGTCGTGGGACGCGGTGACCGATCTTGCTTTGCGGGCCCAGGACGTCAACCAGTACCCCGGCAAGATCTTGCACGTCGACCGCCTCGGCAAGGGGCTGGCCACGAACCCGTTCTGGGACGGCAACCCCAATTCAGTGCGATCGCGCGTGTTCGCCTACGGCCTTCGCAACCCGTTCCGGTTCAGCATCCGACCGGGCTCGAACAACATCCTCTCCGTCGGCGACGTCGGATGGTTGACCCATGAGGAGATCGACGTCGTCACCGCCGGCAAGAACTTCGGCTGGCCGTGCTACGAAGGCCCTGGGCAGCAGCCCGGCTACTCGCCGAAGCCCGTGTGCCAGTCGCTGTACGCACAGGGGGCGGCGGCCGTGACGCCACCGTCGATCACCTGGAGCACGATCGGCGGTGCCGCCTCCGTCGGTGGGCCCGCCGCATCGGGCACCGGATTCCCCAGCCCGTGGAACCAGGGCCTCTTCTACGCCGACTACGCCAACGGCTGGATCCGCTACGCCGCCACCGACGCGTCCGGCGCCCTGACGGGGGCGATCACCAGCTTCGCGACCTCGGTCGACTCGCCCGTCGAGCTCGAGGCCGGTCCGAACGGCGGCCTCTACTACGTGTCGATCGGAGCGGGCCAGCTCCGCCGGATCAGCCTGGCCGGCGCACCGCCGCCAACCACCCCGCCTGGCACCTCGCAACTCGCCGACCTCACGCCCGTCGGCACGCCGGTCAACGGCTGGGGTCCCTACGAGAAGAACCGATCGAATGGCGAGCAAGGGGCCGCCGACGGCGCGCCACTGCGGATCAACGGCACGACGTTCGCATCCGGGCTCGGCGTGCACGCGGCGAGCGCGATCCAGTTCGCAGTCCCAGGGTGCACGTCGTTCAGCGCCCAGGTAGGCGTCGACGACGAGGTCGGCAACCTCGGCTCTGTCGTGTTCCAGGTGTGGAACGGCACCGCCACCAAGCTCTACGACTCAGGCACCAGGACAGGGCTCGACGCGGCATCGTCGGTGACCGTGAGCATCGCGGGTGTCACCGATCTACGTCTGGTGGTCACCGATGCCGGCAACGGGACCGCCTACGACCACGCCAACTGGGCCAACGCCTCCATCACCTGCGGGGCCGCGGGCTCACCGACCGCCTCGATCCTCACGCCCACCGCGGGCACCCCGTTCACCGTCGGGTCGGTGGTGTCGTTCACCGGCCAGGCGACGGATCTGAAGGACGGCTTCGTCGCGTCGTCCGGCCTCTCATGGACGGTGACGGTGCACCATTGCCCGGCCGGCAACTGCCACAACCACTACCTCACCTCGCTCACGGGCAGCTCCGGATCGTTCGTGGTGCCCGATCATGGCGACGACACTCACCTCACGCTCGACCTCGTGGCCGTCGACAGCGACGGCCTGACGAGCAGCGCGTCGCGGCGCATCGACTTCGCCACCAGCACGATCACCGTCACCTCGTCGCCCGTGGGCCGCACGCTGCTCTACAACGGGAACCCGGTCGCCACGCCCTACATCGCGAACGTGCCCGTCGGTTCGGTGCGCAGCATCAGCGCGCCGAGCTCGCAGGACGGGTACACGTTCGGGTCGTGGTCCGACGGCGGTGCGGCGACGCACTCGATCACCGTCGGGACGTCGAACGCCTCCTACACGGCCAGCTACACCGCACCCCCAGCACCACCGCCGCCGACCACGTCGACGGTGTTCGTGTCGTCGTTGACGCCGTCGGTCGCTGCGCTGAACGGCTGGGGACCGATGGAACGCGACCGGTCCAACGGCGAATCGGGCGCCGCCGACGGCACCACGTTGCGAGTCGGCGGTGTCGCGTTCACCCGCGGGCTCGGCGTGCACGCTGCAAGCGACATCCGATACGCAGTGCCCTCGGGATGCACCAGCTTCACCGCACGGGTCGGCGTCGACGACGAGGTCGGCAACCTCGGCTCTGTCGTGTTCCAGGTGTGGAACGGCACCACCACCAAGCTCTACGACTCCGGCACCCGCACCGGCGCAGACGCTGCGACACCCACGAGCGTGTCACTGACCGGGGTGTCAACACTGCGCCTCGTCGTCACCGACGCCGGCAACGGCAACGCCTACGACCACGCCGACTGGCTCGACGCACAGCTCGGCTGTTCCACGACGCCACCCCCGCCACCCCCGCCTCCCCCGCCGCCACCTCCACCTGATGGAACACCGCCGGTGGTGTCGCCGGTGTCGGTCTCGGGACTCACGTCATCAGGCGCAGTGCTGACGTGGACGACCAACGAGGCCTCCACCACCCGGGTGGAGTACGGGCTCACCACGGCATACGGCACGTCGACGGTGGAGGCCCCGGCGCTGGTGACGAGCCACACCCAGACGCTCGCGGGGCTCACCCCGAACACCACGTACCAGATTCGCACGGTCAGCCGCGACGCGGCGGGCAACGTCGGGCGCTCGTCCAACGTCGTCATCACGACCCCGGCTGCGCCACCGCCGCCGCCGCCGACCACGTCGACGGTGTTCGTGTCGTCGTTGACGCCGTCGGTCGCTGCGCTGAACGGCTGGGGACCGATGGAACGCGACCGGTCCAACGGCGAATCGGGCGCCGCCGACGGCACCACGTTGCGAGTCGGCGGTGTCGCGTTCACCCGCGGGCTCGGCGTGCACGCTGCAAGCGACATCCGATACGCAGTGCCCTCGGGATGCACCAGCTTCACCGCACGGGTCGGCGTCGACGACGAGGTCGGCAACCTCGGCTCTGTCGTGTTCCAGGTGTGGAACGGCACCACCACCAAGCTCTTCGACTCCGGCACCCGCACCGGCGCAGACGCTGCGACACCGACGAGCGTGTCACTGACCGGGGTGTCCACACTGCGCCTCGTCGTCACCGACGCCGGCAACGGCAACGCCTACGACCACGCCGACTGGCTCGACGCGAGGTTCGTCTGCGCTGCGGTGTAGCGCGAGCACCGCGAGCAACCGTCCACTCGCCGCCCAGCGGCACCCCTGGCGACGTCACGGCCACAGTCGTTCTCACGGCGAGTCGGGGCGGCGAGTCGGGGTCCTTCGGCCCTAGGTCGACGGCCCACCGGCTGGGCACAGTGCAAGAAGCATGTACCGCATCGTCACCCGCATCGAACTGAACCCGTCGACGTTCCTGTGGGAAGTCGATGCTCCCGACGTCGCCGCGTCGGCACATGCCGGCCAGTTCGTGATGGTCCGCCTGCACGAGGGCTCCGAGCGGATCCCGCTCACGATCGCCGACTTCGACGCTGATCGGGGAACGGTCACCGTTGTCGTCCAAGCTCTCGGGCGATCGACCTCGGAGATGCGCGACCGTTACCGCGAGGGTGACGCGTTTGCCGACTTCGTCGGACCGCTCGGCGTCGTGCCCGACTTCGCGAACGTCGGTCATGTCGTCGTCGTGGGCGGCGGACTCGGGGTGGCACCGACGTTTCCCCAACTGCGCGAGTTCGCACGGGCCGGCAACCGCACGACTGCGGTGGTCGGGTTCCGCTCGGCCGAGCTGATGTTCTGGGAGGAGCGCCTCGCCGAGGTGGCCGACCGTCTCGTGGTCTGCACCGACGACGGCAGCGCCGGACGTCGGGGACTCGTGTCGGAGGCATTGGCGGACATCGTCGATCGCGACCGTCCCGATCTGGTCGTCGCGATCGGGCCTCTGCCGATGATGCGAGCGTGCGCCGAGGTGACCCGCGAGGCCGGCGTACGCACGATGGTGTCGCTGAACTCGATCATGGTCGACGGGACCGGGATGTGCGGCTCGTGCCGGGTGAGCGTGGGCGGCGAGACCCGGTTCGCCTGCGTCGACGGCCCCGACTTCGACGCCCACCTCGTCGACTTCGACGAACTCGCTGCCCGGCAACGGCGCTTCCAGCACGACGAGCGACGCGCCAGCGATGACTACGAGCATCGATGCGCTGTCGAGCGCCAGCTGTTCGCAGGGGGACGGCACGCGTACAAGAAGCTCCGTGAGATCGAACCGACCCAGGTGCCGATGCCCGAACGCGATCCAGCGGTGCGGGCACGCACGTTCGACGAGGTGGGCCTCGGCTACTCGCTCAGCGAGGCGCTGCGCGAGGCCGAGCGCTGCCTGCAGTGCGTCCGTCCGACGTGCATCTCGGGATGCCCGGTCTCGATCGACATCCCACGGTTCATCCGTCACCTGCTGGTGCACGACGTCGATGGTGCCCTCGGCGTGATCCACGAGGCCAACGTGCTGCCGTCGGTGTGCGGGCGGGTGTGCCCGCAGGAAACCCAGTGCGAGAGCCAGTGCGTGATCGCCCGCAAGATGGAGCCGGTGGCGATCGGCAGACTCGAACGCTTCGTCGGCGACCACGGCCACGACCGGCCCGTCACGCAGCAGATCGACCGAGCTCCCGACGGCGACCCTGCGGTCCGGGGGCGGCGCGTCGCCGTGGTGGGCTCGGGCCCGGCTGGTCTGGCCTGTGCCGCCGACCTCTCGCGGGCCGGCGTAGAGGTCACGATCCTCGAGGCGCTCCACGTCTCCGGTGGCGTGTTGCGGTACGGGATCCCGTCGTTCCGCCTTCCTCGCGAGATCATCGACCGCGAGGTCGAACGCCTCGTCGAGCTGGGCGTCACGATCGAGACCGACGTCGTCGTCGGGCGGACGTTCACGGTCGACGACCTGTTCACCCGACGCGGCTTCGATGCGGTGTTCCTCGGCGTCGGAGCGGGCGCGCCCTCGTTCCTCGGGATCCCCGGCGAGAACGCCGGACAGGTGTCGAGCGCGAACGAGTTCCTCACCCGGGTCAACCTGATGGGCGGCGACCGGTTCCCGTACATCGACACACCCGTCGGCCTCGGCGACGACGTTGTCGTCGTCGGCGCGGGCAACACTGCGATGGACTGCCTGCGGGTCGCGAAGCGGTTGGGTTCGAGCAGGGTCCGCTGCGTCTACCGCCGCACGCGAGCCGAGGCACCGGCGCGGGCGGAGGAGCTCCGCCACGCCGAGGAGGAGGGGATCGAGTTCCTGTTCCTCCACAACCCCGTCGAAGTGGTGACCACCGACGACGGCGACGTGCGCGGGATCGTGCTCGAACGGATGGAGCTCGGCGAGCCCGATGACCGCGGCCGGCGCCGTCCGGTGCCGACCGGGGAGCGCATGGAGCTCGCGTGCGACTCGGTGATCGTCGCGCTCGGCACGAACCCGAGCCCGATCGTGACCCGGTCGACGCCTGGGCTCGCGCTCGACGAGCGCGGCTACGTCGCCGCCGATCCGAGCACCCAGGCCACGAGCCTGCCGGGCGTGTTCGCGGGCGGCGACATCGTCACGGGGAGCGCGACCGTCATCCTCGCCATGGGCGCCGGCCGGCGGGCCGCGGCGTCGATCCTGCGCCACCTGGCCGGTGAGTCCGTCGACGTCACCGATCGCGCTGTCGCTCCAGGCTCGGTGTGTCCACGTTGTCGCCGTCCCGTCGATGACGACGGCATCTGTTGTGCCCACTCGGGTGTCGCCTGGCGATGCACGGGGTGCTCGAAGCGCAGCGAGGGGTTCGCGTTCCCCTACGGGCGCTGCCCTGCGTGCGGCGACGTGCTCGAGGTGCTCGAGCCAGCGGCCATTGCCGATGACGTGGCCCGCGACGCCCTGCGTCGCGCATTCGAGATCGAGCTCGGTGGCCGCGACTTCTACGTCGGCGCCGCCGCGGCCACCGACGTAGAAGTTACGGCCGACCTCCGCGACCTGTTCGCGCGGCTCGCGGCGATGGAGCGCGAGCACATCGACACCCTGGTCCGCCGCTACCACCTGTCGCCGACAGATGTGATGGCCGACGTGATCGCCGACGGGGTGTCGCGCGGGGCGCGCCAGGTCGGTGTCGATCACCTGCCCGACGACCCAGTCGAGTGGCTCGCGATGGCGATCGAACTCGAGCAGAGGGCCGAGCGGTTCTTCGCTTCCCACGTCGATGGTGCTGCACCGGCAGCTGCGCAGCTCTACCGCGAGCTCGCCGCCGAGGAGGCAGAACACGTGGCAATGCTGTCCACCGAGCTCGCCGCTGTGCGCGCCGGACGAAGGAGCTCACTGTGAACGAACGACACGCATCAGACGCACGAGACGAACCGGACGAGCGAGGCGAGCCGGACGAGCGAGGCATGAGCGGCGCCGAGACGCTGATGTGGCACATCGAGGACGACCCGTGGATGGCGCCGAGCGGAGGGTCGATCACCATCTTCGACCGGCCTCTCGACGTGCCCCGCCTCCGCCGGCTCATCGCCCACGCCGTGGC
This sequence comes from uncultured Acidimicrobiaceae bacterium, assembly GCA_963791635.1. Classification (GTDB taxonomy): domain Bacteria; phylum Actinomycetota; class Acidimicrobiia; order Acidimicrobiales; family Ilumatobacteraceae; genus VFMC01. The sequence continues at coordinate 39,818 of CAWBTC010000002.1, read as the reverse complement.
AGAAGTGCCTCGGTTGCGACAGCGCGTGATCGAGCCCACCACCCCGTTCGGAGCGCCTCACTGGGAGACCGACCCCGAGTTCGATCTCGACTGGCACGTCCGCAGCGTCGGAGCGCCCGGTGATGGCACGTTGCGCGATCTTCTCGACTGGACGCGCCCGTGGCTCCAGGACCCATACGATCGCACCCGCCCGCTGTGGCAGTACGTCGCCATCGACAAGCTCGCCGACGGCCGGGGCGCGCTCGCGATGAAGCTGCACCACGTGGTCACCGACGGTCACGGCGCCGTCCGGCTGGGGGGTGCCTACACCGCCAGGCAACCCGACGCCGACGACCCGCCCGAGGTGGATCTGGCGGCGCTGCTGGCGAAGGAGACCGGATCGCGCCCGGGATTGGCCGAGCAGTTACGAGGTGCGATCTCGGATGTGCTCCGCCTCCCGGCCGGCGTCACGCGGGTGGCGGCGGACGCGCTCGCCCATCCCGAACGGTTGGCAAGTGCCCGCAAACAGGTCGACGAGCTGGCCCGCACCGCGTCGGACACGATGCACCAGGCCGGCTCGCCGCTGTGGACCACCAGATCGCGGGGCCGTCACCTCGAGGCCCTCAGCCTGCCGTTCGAGGCGACCCACGCCGCCGCCAAGGTGCTGGGTGGCAGCCTGAACGACCTGTTCGTCACCGGCGCCGTCGAGGGGGCAGTGCGCTACCACGACGAGCTGGGTGCCGAGCTCGACCACCTGCACATCTCGTTCGTGGTGAGCACCCGCGGGACCTCGACCGGCCCGCAGAACGCGTTCACGCCCGTCCCCGTCGACGTTCCCACCGGCCCGATGTCGCTCGCCGAACGCTTCGCAACGGTGCGCGACCTCGTCCACCGCCGACGCGAGGACGTGCACGGTGGCGGCCCGATGGCGAACGTGGCAGCGGTCGCGAACTTGTTGCCCACCTCGGTGGTGACGGGGATCGCCCGCAGCCAGGCCGCCCACATCGACTTCGCGACGAGCAACCTGCCCGGGTACCTCGGCGACTCCTACGTCGCCGGCGCGCGCACCGAGCACACCTACATCTTCGGACCGGTGGCCGGTACGGCGTTCAACCTCACCGCCTACTCCACGGCCGGCAGCCTCGATCTCGGCATCCAGCTCGACCCAGCCGCCGTGACCGAGCCCTTCCGACTGCGCAACTGCATGGAAGCGGCCTACGCCGATCTCATCGCCCACGGCACGCCGAAACCGCGACGAGCGACCGCATCCAGGCGGAGGCCGAAGGACTGAGCACCGCGCCCCGGGGCGTGTGTCGAGTTCCAGGACGTTGCTCGCCGGGCCACGGCGATGCGTTGGCACGCGGTTCGCGGGGTGACGCCGGGCCAGGACCTGATCGCCGGCGCCACCCCCTGATCGGAGCTCCGATCAGATGCCGCTGTTGCGGAGCACGTCCCAGCCGACGGTCACCGGATCGCCTTCGCTGCCGTCAGCGGAACCGGGCCACACGGTGAACTCGATGGTGCCGTAGCTGAGCAGCACGTCGTCGCCGGGGAACTGAGCGTCCTCCTCGCTCTGATCGCTGAACTCACCGATCGTGACATCGGTGAGCACGATCTCGGCGAGCCGCGTCGGGCTCTCGCCGAGTCGCTCGACGGTGAGGGTCACCTCGGGGATGTGGCGTCCGGTGGCGACGGCGAGCATCAAGCCGGGACTGGCGACGTCGAGCAGCTTCGACACGACGAGGGGGCTGAAGTTGGCTCTGCCCACGCCGCTCCCACCGCCGCTGCCGACATCGGTGGAGTTCTGCACCTCGAACCGGTAGCCGGTGAGCTCGATCTCGTTGGGGTGCCGCGCGGAGACCGACGAGCCAGCGATGCCGGTGACGTCGAGGAAGATCGCCACCTCCGGCGAGGCAGCGCACGACGTGGCGCAGCCTGCACCTGGGGCTCCTGCCGGACCGGCAGGACCGGCGGGACCGGGAGCACCAGCCGGACCGGGAGTACCAGCAGCACCATCAGCGCCATCGGCACCAGCGGCACCAGCGGGGCCGGCAGGGCCCGCTGGACCAACGTCACCCGCGGGACCCGGATCGCCGACGGCTCCGGCGACACCAGCGGGGCCGGCGGGGCCGGCAGGGCCGGTGACGTTCCACACCACCTGCACCTCCCCGCGACGACAACCGCGGCCGTCCTCCGGGATGCGCAGGTAGCCGCTCGAACTGCGACACGCCACCACTTGATCGCTGCTCGAGCTCGGCGACGCGAACGTCATCGTGGTGACGGTCACGAGTGGGAGCGCCACCAGACCACCGACGAGCCAACGTGCTGACTGCTTCATGACCCCAACCTCCCGCGTCCGGACGGCCCGGATCGCTCTCCGTCGATGTCATCGGCAGCGACCGGGAGCGGACGCGACAAGAGATGATCAGATGTCGTCGCCTGGATCGTCAAAGGGCGACGGACAGCGCCGGAGGGCCACTCACCGTCGCCGGAGTCGAGGGACTACTTCGCCTTCTGGGCGAGCTTCGCGTGATGGCGAACGAACTCGAGGATCGCGATGTGCTTGTCGGTGTCGGCGCGCATCACGTCGAGCACGAGGGCCCAGACGGTGGTGTCCTTCACATCGTCGATCGACTTCTTGAGTTGACGAAGCTCCTTGAGGTCCTTGCGTTCGTACTCCAACAACGCCTCGGCGGCTGCGACCAACGCAGCTGGGTCGTCAGGTCGGTCGAGCGGCGGCAGGCCGGTGCCGCTGTCGCGTTCGACGAGTGACTTCAACGATTCGGCCCATTGCGCGTACAGCCGATGGTGGCGCTCCTCGTCCTCGGCGATCAGGCCCGCGAGGAAGCTCACCCATGGCGTCGGCGACTCCGCCAGCGCTTCGTACTTCGTCATCAGCTTCGTCTCGAACTCGGCATGGGTGACGAGGTGCTCGTAGAGCTCGCCCTCGATCTCGCTGAGGCCATATGGGATCTCGACTGCAGTCATGTTGGCAGCATGGACGCGAGCCCACCTCGACCACCAGGGTCGAACGTCACCGGCGCCCGACGACGCTCAGGCAGGTGTCAGGCAGCGTCAGGGCGACGGGCGGCGACGATCAGCAGAATGCCGAAGCCGAACATCAGCAGTGCCACGCCGAAGGCCAGCATGTCGGAGGTACCAGTGACCGGCAGGGCACCGCCGGCGGGGACGGCCGGCGTGGGTCCTGCTTGTGCAACGACGGCGGTGGCGACAGGTCCGCCGCTCGAACCGCTCGGGGCGGTGATCACGGCTGAAGCCACCGACGGAGACACCGGCACGGTCGTGGGTGCCGCGGTGATGGCAGGCGATGTGGTCGCGGGAGCAGGTGCCGTGGTCGGTGGTGTCGATGCGACGGTCGAGGCAGTCTCGGCGCACACCGGAATCGTGCTCGTCCCGGTGTCGAAGCTCCAGCCCTTCGCGCCCGTCGGGTCGTCGTATGCGCTCACGCTGACGCGCCACGAATGCGTGGTCGTGAGATCGCCGAAGGCGTAGTTGACGTTCGCCGAGACACCGAAGGTCGTGGTGGCGCGATCGGCGCCGTCGATCCACACCCGCAGGGTGTTGACACCATCTGCGCCGTAGTCGGTGAGCACGACCGTCAGACCCGATTCGCAGTTCGCTGTGATGGGCGCCGTGTGTGCCGACGCGACGGTCGTGCAGATGCCGACCACGATGAGCGCAGCCGCGGCCGCACCCCACATCGCCTTCGATGTTCTCGAGCTCGATCTCGTCTGTGTCTCCATGAGGGCCCCCGTTCCGTGCCGGCTGGTTCCTGGGCTGTGACGTGATGTTCTTTCGCCGTTCAGGCCACATCTTGACCAACTCTTGAAGGCTAGCGCACGAGACGGTTCCTCCGCGGGAGTTGATTCCAGGCGCCGATGTCGGGTACCAGGGGTGGGGTGCGAGCGCGAACCGATGGCGTCAGCGACGGTGGTGTGTGAGGTACTCCTCGATCTGGCGCACGGTTCGCAGATCAGCGACAACACGTTCGGGGATGTCGATCCCCGACGCGAGGCTGATCGAAGCGGCCAGGTACAAGAGGTCGGCCGAGGTGAGCGTGAGCTCGGCATCGAGGTCGTCGGGGTCGAACAACGGAGCAACGTAGGCCAACGCCGAGGCCACGACGCGATGTGGGGCGAAGTGTTCGGCCACGACGATCTCCTTTCGTTCCCCCCATGTTCGGCAACGTGGCGACGGGCACATAGAGGCATTGGTCCCCGGGCATCGGGGTCCGCGGACCCTCACGCGCCGGGAACCCTGCGCGCAACAGACCGGCAGGCGAACGGGCCGGGTTCGAGCCCGGCTCAGGCCGCTTCGGGCGCCTCGGAATCGGTCCGGCGGATCTCGGTCACGGCAGCTGTGATCGCAGCGATCAACGGGACCGCGAGGAACATGCCGAGCACGCCACCGATGCTGCCGCCGGCGATCACGCCGAGGGCCACCACGAGCGGATGGAGGCGAACCGCCCGGCCGACGAGCACCGGTTGCAGGAGGTTCGCTTCGAGCTGCTGCACGATCAGTACCACCGCCAGCATCAGCAGTCCCCGTTCGAGCCCGCCGTCGGCCAGGGCGATCGCAATCGCCACTGCACCGGCGAAGAACGCACCGAAGAAGGGGATGAAGCTGAGCGTGAACGTGAGCACGCCGATCGCCAGCACCGATGGCACACCAAGGATCCAGGCGCCGAGCGCGATGCCGACTGCGTCGACGAACGCGACGGCAGCCGTGCCGCGCACGAAGGCGTTGAGCTTGTCCCACATCGCCCGACCGGCACGATCCACCACGTCCCGATGCTGCTTGGTGTGCCCGATGAACCAGGACCACATCATCGGCCCGTCCTTCAGGTAGAAGAACACGACCGTGAGCGTGAGGAACAGCGTGGTCACGAGACCGACGGCCACGCTGACGACGCCGAGGACGCCACCGAGCAACAGGCTGATCAACCTGCCTGCTCCCGAACGGACGTCGTCGCTCACCTGGGTGATGTCCCCGTCGAAGCGATCGTTGAACTCGCGTACCAGCACGTCGATGCCCTCGCCGATCTGGTCGGACAGCGTGCTCCACGGGCCCACCAGCGCGGCGAGCAGCAACCACACGAACAGCCCGAGGAACACGAACAGCACCAGGAGGCCCGCGAATGCCGCAAGACCCGGCTTCCAGCCGCGAGCGCGCAGTGCCGTCGTGATCGGCGAGAGGACCGAGGTGAGGATCAGCCCGATCAGCATCGGCAGCACCACTGAGCTGATCGCGGTGAGCGCTGCGCCGGCGACAGCGATCGCGGCCACGATCACGAGCAGCCGCCACGCCCACCCGGTCGACACTTCCAGCCAGCGCGGTGGGCTCCAGTCGGACATGGCGGCGAATCTAGGTCAGCCGAAGCGGCCGCCCGTTCGATCGTTCACGCGGGTTCCGCCAGTGCAGCCAGGGTGGTGATCCCGTCGTGCACGTCGACGTAGCGGGTCGTGAGCGGCGACATGCCGAGGCGGACCACGTCAGGCTCACGGAAGTCGGGGATCACCCCCCGCTCGATGAGGGCAGCGGTGAGCTCCCTGGCCCGGGGGTGCACCACCGACACATGGCCGCCGCGGCGCGCTGCGTCTCGTGGTGTGCACACCTCGAGGCCGTGGTGGTCGCACAAGTCGATCGCGTAGCCGGTGATCGCCCGGGCCTTGGTGGCGATCGCGTCGATGCCGGCCTCCACCGACAACGAGATGCCGCACTCGGCGCCCGTGAGGGCCAGGATCGACGGGGTGCCGATGAGCATCCGCCCGATGTCGTCGCGCGGGTCGTACACGGGGCCCATCGCGAACTGGTCGCGTTGGCTGAACCAACCCCAGATCGGCTGACCGATGGTGCCCTGCAGTTCGTGCGCGACGTACGTGAACGCGGGTGAGCCGGGCCCGCCGTTGAGGAACTTGTAGGTGCACCCGACCGCGAGTTGCGCGCCGGCGGCGCGCAGGTCGATCGCGAGCACCCCGGCAGCGTGGGAGAGATCCCACACCACGAGCGCCCCGCGGCATGGGCCCGGGCGGTCTCTGCCACCACGTCCACCACCTCGGCGGTGCGGTAATCGACGACCGAGCGCACGATCACGGCGACGTCGTCGAGCACGTCGAACCCGTGACGCACCGTGCGCCCGGTCGCGGCGGCCACGCCGTCGACGACGTATCGGTCGCTCGGGAAATCGTGCTCATCGACCGCGAGCACCGGGCGGTCGGCGCGGAGCGCAGCAGCGCCGTGGAGCAGTTGGTACAGGTTCACCGTCGTGGAGTCGTGCACGGCCACTTCGCCAATTCCGGCGCCGATCAAGGGCGCGAGAAGATCCCCGACGCGCTGGGGCTTGTCGATCCAGTGCGACCACGAGCGGATCAGGTCGACGCCCCACTCCTGCTCGACCACCTCGCGGAGACGATCAACCGTACGTCGCGGCGTTCGACCGAGCGAGTTGCCGTCGAGGTACACGAGCGCGCGGTCGCCGATGATGAACTCCTCGCGCCAGTGGGCGAGCGGATCTGCGGTGTCGAGCGCCAGCGCACCGGCACGGGAGACGTCGCGGGCGGCGTCAGCGGTTGGGGGGGTGCCGGCCATGGTCGGCAAGCCTGCCAGATACCGCGGCGCGGTTGCGCATGCGCGTTGCGCGCGATTCGTTGCGCGATCGAGCACCCACACGCTGGTGCCGACGACGCAGTGTCACCGATCTTGAGAATGACCTGACAATCTCCCATTGCGAATGTGTTTCATTCGACGCGAGACTGTCACCTTCGGTGTGCAGCGGCGGACGCCTGCGATGTCTGAAGGCCATGACGGCCATGAAGGGTGGAGCATGAACACGGTCGGGGTTCGCACGCTGATGATGCGGACGAAGGTGAATCTGGTCGGCACTCCCCTCGGCGGCGCGTACGAGCGGATGCGTTGGGCTTCGTCGTTCGTGCAGCGGTACCGGCACCCCGAGCTGTGGGACTTCTACCTCGAGCCCTACCGGTTCGACCTCGCGCTCACCCACCTGATCCGTGACGACTCGCACTGCTTCGACGGCGGCTGTCACGTCGGGTCGGTACTCGCGCAGATGGTGAAGCTCGCGCCGCGCGGCGAGCACACCGCGGTCGAGCCGGTGCACCACAAGGTGACAGCGCTGTCGCGGCGGTTCCCCCACGTGCAGATCGTGCCCGGTGCCCTCGGTGAGCAGAAGGGATCGATGACCTTCTTCGACGACCACTCGGGATTCGCCTCCTTCCATCCGGATCCGTTGAACACCGATGTCACGTCGGGCCGCGAGGTGGAGGTGCACACGATCGACGACATCGTCGGTGACGGTCGCCTCGACGTGCTGAAGCTCGACATCGAAGGTGCCGAGCTGTGGGCGCTGAAGGGCGCCCGCAAGGTGGTGGAGTACAACGAGCCGACGGTGGTGATCGAGTGCGGTCGTGACGGTGTGCTCGCCCCGTTCGGCTACACCCGCGCCGACATGCACGAGTTCGTGACCGAGGAGCTCGAGTACTCGATGTACTCGATCGTCGACTTCCTCTACGGCCGCGATCCGTTGAGCCGCGCAGAGTTCGAACGTGCCGGCGTGTATCCGTTCCGCGGGTTCAACTACGTGTGCGTCCCCACCTCTCGAGCAGTTCCTCGCGTGATCGCCGAGGGTGCTCGCGAACGCCTGTTCTGATCGGGCTCGACCAAGTCTCGTCAGTCGATGAGATCGATGAAGCTGGCGTGACGCACGTAGCCCTCGTTGGTGAGCTCGGCGATCTCGAGTCGCGCTGTGAGCAGTGGTTGCACCCAGATCGCATCTCGTGAGTACTCGCGTGGCGGCGCCGGATCGAACGGACTGGTGTCGGTCACCAGTTGCTGCATTCGGGCGCGCAACTCCTCCAACCGGCGTTGCGTGAACCCGGTGCCCACGCCCCCTGCGAAACGGAGCACGTCACCCTCGCGCCTGCCCACGAGCAGCGCCCCGAAGGTGTTGCTCCGGTTGCCACTCCCGCCGGTGAAACCACCGATCACCACGTCGATCGATACCCGGTTCTTCACCTTGCGCCAATTGGGGCTGCGCTTGCCAGGTACGTAGACGCTGCCGAGCCGCTTGGCCATCACACCCTCGAGACCTTGCGCGGCGGTGGCGGCCAACAGCTCGGCTCCCCCGCCGATGCGATGCCCCGGCACGGTCCAGTTGTCGCCGGTGTCGAGGAGCTGGGCGAGCAGGTCGCGGCGTTGCTCGTAGGCAAGACCGGTGATGTCGTTGCCGTCGATCTCCAACACGTCGAATGCCTGGAACACCACCTGGGTGTCGTGGCGCTGGAGGCCCTCGAAGCTCGGCCGGCCCTCATCGCCGAACACCACGATCTCGCCATCCAAGACGGCCTGGGCAGCATTGACATCGCGCCAGATCCCGTCCAGCTCGCCATAGGTGCCCGAGACGTCGAGCCCGCTGCTGCTCTGCACCCGCACCCGCTCGCTCTCTGCCTTGGTGGAGTCGACGAACAGGATCGTGCGGTACCCGTCCCACTTGATCTCGTACGCCCAGCGGTCGTCGTCGCCCGGCAGCTGTCCGAGTGCCGCCTTCATCGGCGCGACGGGGAACTTCACGACGTGCCGGGGACCCGACTCGAGAGCACGCCGTCGGCGTCGAGCTGCTGCAACCGTTCGTCGTCGAGGCCGAGGAGCTCGTGGAGCACGGCGTGGTTGTCCTCGCCGCGGTAACGGGGCTCACCGCGCACACCCACCTCGCTGCCGGCGAAACGCCATGGCACGTTCGGGATCCGCATCGTGCCACCACCCCGATCGCTCACGGCGACGGTGACCTGTCGCGCCTCGGCCCAGTCGGTGTCGCAGACGTCGCGAACGGTGCGCAGCGTCCCGGTGGCGATGCCCTGCTCGGCCATCGCGTGCTCGATCGCGTCGGTGTCGGGCATCGTGGCCGCCCACTCCTGCATGACCGCCATCAGCGCGTCGAAGTTGGCGAGACGCAACACCACATCCGCGAAGCGTGGGTCGTGGAACAGCTCGGGCGCGCCCATCGCATGAACGAATCGGTCGAACGTGCCGCGCTCCGCGGGATGGCCGGCCATGATCGCCGTGCGCCCGTTGGCTGCGGTGAGCACCGGGTAGTCGCCGGGCTGGTAGCTGCGGATCCAGTCGGGCTGCACCGGCCCGTCCCACAACAGGTCGTGCACGTGCTCGTTCACGTAGAGCATCGTCTGCGCCATCGCCACGTCGATGCGCTCACCACGGCCGGTGCGCTCACGCTGGAACAGCGCCGCCAACACCGCCGACGCACACTCCATCCCGGTGTAGACGTCGGCGTGGCTCATCGGGTCGTTCGCGTAGTGCCCGCCGCGGGCATCGCCCTGCAGCTGGGTGCTCCCGGATTCGGCGCCCACCACCGGCGCATACGCGCGGCGATGCACCCATGGTCCGGTCTGGCCATAGCCGCTGATCGACGCGTAGATGATCCTCGGGTTGCGCCTGGCGACCGCGTCGTAGCCGATGCCCATGCGATCGGTGACGCCCGGCCGGAAGTTCTCCACCATCACGTCGCAGTGCTCGGTGAGCGAGAGCAGCAGCTCCTTGCCCTCGGAGGTGCTCATGTCGAGGCTGATGTTTCGCTTGCCCACGTTCTGCTGCACGAAGTAGCTGGACAGGCTGTTCACCCGAGGGTTGGCGAAGCGCGTGGAGTCGCCGTCGGGCGGTTCCACCTTGATCACCTCGGCACCGAGGTCGCACAGCATCCGCGTGCAGTGCGGTCCGCTCAGCACACGGGTGAGGTCGAGCACCCGGATCCCCTCGAGCGGTCGTGGCCGATCGCTCCCGGTGTCACGCGCGGTGTCTCTCCCGGTGTCACTCCCGGTGTCGGTCGCAGTGTCAGCCCCCGGGGCAGCGTCTGTCATGGCCGAACCGTAGTGGTGATCCCGGTGATGCCCGAATACGAGCGGACGCCCGATGGGTCAGACGCTCAGCAGCTCGCGACGGAGCGCGAGCAGCTTGGGAGACGGTTCGCCGTCGCTCCACGCATCAGCGGTGATCGCACGTTCGTAGCCCTCCCACTCCTGGCGAACCCCGGCGAGGTCGCCGCGCTGTGCATGTGCCCTCATCCGCAGACCGATCAGTTCCTCATGGCCCGGCAACGCATGCAGGCCCTGTCCGGTCGCCCAGAACACACCGTCGATGTCGCCGACGGCGAGGTGGTGGCGGGCAAGCTCGGTCGCTGCTGTCGTGGCGAGCAGGGTGAGCGACGAGGTGTTGCCCTCGGCATCCGGCCAGAGGAAGTCGGTGCCCGCAAATGGGAGATCGCGGATCAGTGCGACCCCGGGGCGCAACACCTCGATCGCCTCGTGTGCGGCGCGGCCGCGGCTGTCGTCGAGACGGAGCCGAAGCACGTCGGCGTCGGTCATCACGTGTGGGTGCAGCGGCAACTGGTCGGTCAGGGTGCGAGCGATCCACTCCTCACCGTCGGCCGGTGCGACTCGCGCGACCGAGTGAGCGTCGGGCATCGCTGACGACGTTGGCGAACGTCGCGTCGCGCACCTCGAGATCCCAGAGCGCCGCACGTGCACCCCCTCGCGTCGCTCGCTCGCGGTGCTGGGCGAGCCAGACCACGAGTTCGAGCGACTTGCCGCGGTCGAACGCGACGCTGACACCCTCGCGGTCCACCACGTCGATGCCGCCGAGCAGGCGCACCATCAGCGTCCAGGGCGGCTCGGCGAACGGATCGAGCGGTGCGGTGCGCCAGGCCGGCGCTGCGATCTCCAGGACGGGCTGATCGGCTGCGGCGAGCAGATGGCGGAGATCGGTGACGTGGTGCGGGTCGAGGCCGACCGGCACGACGGTGAGGCCGAGGCGATCCAACTCCCATCCCTGCCGCGTCGCCCGCACCGTCAGCGAGGCGCCCTCCACGGCGTGACGCAGCACCACCGCGAGACCGCGTCCGCCGCCGCGGGTGACGTCGAGCAACTCGCGCAGCACGCCGGGCTCGTGGTGCTCCGCGGCAGAGACCACGACCACGGGCTCCCATGCCTCGCCACCGATGCCGCGAGCACGCAGCTCCGAGGTGCGCCGGTGCCCGATCGCCGTGGGCGTCGAACCGAGAGCCGACGCGGCGAGATCGAGCGCCTCGTCGAAGTCGCGGGCACGCTCGGCGTTGTCGTTGCCGAGGTGGACGGCCGGGTCGAGACCATGGGTGATGAGCCGGAGCGTCTCACCCACCGGCGAAGCGGCCGAACGATGCGGCAATCGCACGGACGATCGCCTCGGCACCGAGGTCGGTGCCGGCATCCGAGTGGCCATCCGAGTGCGCATCCGAGTGGGCATCCGAGTGGGCATCGGCATCGATGCACACGAGGCCGAACGCTTCGAGATCGAGGAACAGCTCGCCGGCGGTGGCACCTGAGGGATCGCCTCTGTCGCCTGCCACCCGGCCGAGGTGCACCACCGCCGGGCACGGCTGCCCCGCCAGTCGCGACATCGGCGCCAGCTCTTCGTTCGTGACGGTGGCGGGCAACACCCATCGATCGGCCACGGCACCTTCGTGCCATGGTCCAGAGGGGACGCGGCCCGGCCGGTCGAGGAGCAGTGTCACATGGCCGTCGTCGGCCACGACCGCACCGAGCACGAACCCACCGGTCCCCACCAGGAGATGCCCGGCAGCACGCAGCGCGAGGTCGAGGCGCACCGCCCGTTGCGTCGCATCGAGTGACCGCACGAGTCGTTCGGTGTCCACCTCGCGTTGGGTCGGTTCGGCCAGGCGCGCATCGGTGCCGGCTCGGCGAAGCTGTTGACGACGACGCGACTCCACGAGGCCGAGCGCGCCGGCACACAGCAGTACCGCAGCAGCGAGGCTCATCGTCACCGGCGTGCGCCCCTCGACGGCAGTGGAGCCGGCTGCTGTCGGCTCCACCACCGCAGCGACGACCGGCGCACCCACGTCACCAGTGGCAACCGGCGCCGGCACCGCCCCGAGCTCGTCGGCGACGGGGAGCGCATCAGGGAGCTCGAGCACGGGCTCAGGCTGCGTCGGTGTCGGTCGGTCGGCTGCCGGTCGGTCCGCAGTCGGGCGGTCGGACGTTGCGCTGGGCTCGCTCGAACCCGGGGCGACCGCCGGACGCACGATCACATCGGCCACGACGTCACTCGGCTCTGTCTCGATCGGCGCGTCGGGGTGCGGTGTCGGTGTGGCAGTGGGCGTCGCCGTCGGGAGCTCTACCTCGTCTCCCGGGTGCAGCATCGCCGCGTGGTCATAGCCGAGCCGCGGCGCGTTGCGCGCCTGCAGATCACGGGCCAGGTGTGCCACGTCACCGGCATCGCCCGTCGGGTCGACGTGCTGTTCGGCGATGCTCCAGTACGACTCGCCCGCCGTCACGACGTGCGTCCCGTCCCACCGGTTCGGGGACGTGGACGGGTTGGTTGCACCGACGTCCAGGGAACCGGACGTGGTTGGATCGGCGGATCCGGGTACGTCGAGCAGCCAGCCGATGTGTACCAGCGAAGGGTCGTCGAACACCCGGCCGTCCACCATCACGCGACCGAGGTTGCGCTCGATGATCGCGTCGGCGAGGTCGCGCACGCGACGGTTGTCGCCATCCGCGAGGCGTGTTGCGATGCGGTACACCGAGTCGCCTTCCTCCACCGTGTAGGCCACCCACGTGGCCAGCCGCTCGTCGAGCATGCCCTCGGGCACGATGACGCTCATGCCCGCCGGGAACACTCCTCCGGTCCAGGTCGAGCCATCAGGGCCGACGAGGCCGTGATTGAGCTCGATGATGCGGTCGCGCAGCAGCGGATCGCCCAGGCGCACCGCCACCGAGTACGGGGTGTCTCGACCTGACGAGCGCAGCACTCCCGGCGTCACGGTGTCATCGCGATGACGATCCCCGGCAGCGTGTCCGGACATGGTGTGCGCTGACCTGGTGTGCGCGGTCATCGCCGGTGCGAAGGCCTCGTGCGTCGATGCCGAAGCCATCACCAGCGATGGGCTGGCGATCGCGGCAGCCCGGACACCGGATGCACCGGTGATGCTCACCAGCCCGGCACCGACGACGGTCGAGGTCGACACGAGTGCGGCGCGCACCAGTCGTCGGATCGCGCCACTCGGCGACGGTGGCACGGGTGCCAACGTGGCCGCCGGTTGCCGGCGCCAGGCCACGACACGGGCGATCTCGACGACCGCCGTGAGAGCGAACCACGCCCAGAGCGCGGAGAAGACGACCAACCCGAGCGCGACCACCGTGTCGGCATCGATGCGACCCGATCGGACGATCGTTTGCCAGTCGATGCCGCCGGCACCGCCGGCACCGCCGATACCGCGCCACACCAGCAGCGGAAGCACCACGAGCACTCCCACCAGCGTGGCGATGGCGGTGAGTCTGGTGATGCCGGACAGGAGTCCGGTTGAGGAGCGGCGCATCGGGGATCAGTCCTTTCGGCGAGGGCGACTGGTTGAGGGCGACTGGTTGAGGGCGACTGGTTGAGGGCGACTGGTTGAGGTGGTCGTCGAGGGTGGTTGTCGAGGGTGGTTGTCGAGGGCGATCAGGTGGCGTAGACGAAGGTGGCGGCGCCCGAGGCGCGCACGGTGAGCACGTCGGCGCCGCCGAGTGCGAGGAACACCGCCCGGCGGCGCTCGGTGATGGTGACCACCACTTCGGGTTCACCGGTGGGGCCGGTACGAATTGCGATCGCGACGTCGCCGGGGTCCACCCCGGAGCGCACGGCGTGATCGAGAGCGAGGGCCGTCGCGGTGTCGGGATCGAACCCACGGGTGAGCGACTGCTCGGCGACTGCGGTGCGCGCCGCAGCCTCAGCGGTGTTGGCTGCGTGGCGCCGTGCCGCCATGGCTCGCCCACCGTCGACCACGAGGGCAGCACCCCCGAGCGTGACGAGCACGAACACGACGAGCATGATCGACAGCGAGCCCCGATCCCGGCGGGACTGCAGTGCGTCGTGCGAGTGCGGTGTGGCGGCGGTCATCGCTGGTACCGGTCGATCGGCTGGGTATCGCTGGAGCGAAGGGTGCGCACGCCCGGTGTCCACAGGCCGGAGAGTCCGCCGTTGTCCACGATGCAGGTGACCGTCACCGTCACCGACCCGCCCTGCCAACTGCCGGTGCTCGACGGTTGCCAGGTGAGCTCGGCGACCGGCGTGGTGCGGCAGCGGCTCGTGAGCGTCGAGGCCAGCACGGTCTCTTGCGCGACATGACGTCCCTCGGCGGCGTCGCTCGCCAACGATGCGGCTCGTGCCGCCGACTGTGAGGTGTTCGTCACCTGCACGCCTGCCGCGTGCAGTCGGCCGAGGAAGCCGAGGAATGCGACCGACAGCAGGACGAAGAACAGGACGAACATCATCTCCACCGGTGTCACCACGCCCCGGTCGCGAGTTCGGGACGGGTTCACTCACCGCTCCCTCGGTGCCGATTCGGCCACGGTGGCGCTCATGCCGAGCGCATCGCCGACGACGCCCGGCGTGCGCCCGCTGACCGTGACCACCACCAGCGGCGCGTCCACGCACGACACCTCGACGTCGCCGGCCCACGAGCCGGCATGCCGGGCGATCGCCTCACGTGCCACCTCCACGCCTTCGGCGCAACTGCCGTCGAATGCCGCAGCGATGCGGGCACCATCAGATGCGGCGTCGTCGAAGACGTTGCGCGCGTGCCAGTACGCGGCGGTCTCGAACACCAGCAGCAGTGCCATGAGCACGGCCACCGTGCCGAACAGCATCTCGATCGACACGTCCACCGCACCACGGTCACGTGTCGGTGATGCGCCCGCGGCATCCACGTGCATCACGGCGTCGGCGCCACCGGATCGGGCACGTTCGCCTGAGCGGTGTCGAACACCGTGATGAAGAAGGCCGTCGCGGCGACGGCCACGCCGATGCCCACCGCGAGCCAGATCATCTTGGTGACTGCTTCGTCGAGGCCGGTCTCGTCGGCGCGCTCGTCCCACGTGCGCCGGAGCTTCCTGCCGAACACGGTGACCGCACGATGAGTGCGGACGGAGAGCGGGATCAGGAGTTGGTTCATGTGCCGCCATTGCTTTCTGTCGTCGTGCCGGGGTGCCCGGCGTTGTTGGAGATCGTGAGGTGTGTGTGCCGCTCAGCCACCGAAGGCCTCCCCGATGCGGACCACGAGCGGATAGGCAAGGAAGACCATCGTCGCCACGACGAATCCGATGGTGGGCCCCGAGAGGTTCGCGTTCGCCCGGTCGGCATCGCGTTCGAGTTCGTCGAGGGCCTTCGCCCGCATCGCTGCTGCGAGGGAGTTCACGGTGTCGGTGATCGAGACGCCCTGTGTGCCCTGGCGTTCGATCGAGCCGGCGAACTCGCACAGCTCTCGCTGCCGGAACGAGCGCCCGAGCTGATCGAGGGCCTCCCACAACGGCACACCGCGCATCGGGGCGGTGGCCAACTCGTCGCGCAGAAGATCGAACAGGTCGCTGTCACCGACGCCGAGGGCGAACTGCGCAGCCTCCTCGACGCTCTGATCGGTGGTGAGGCCGACGGCGACCAGCTGGATGAAGTCGTTCGTGGTGCTGCGGAACTCGCGCCGCCGTCGCGCGATGGCCGAACGAGTATCGCTCCACATCACCACGCCACCGGCCACGCCTGCGAACGCCACCAGCACGAGCCACCACGGGCTGGTCGGGAGCAGACCGATCCCCATCAGCGAGCCGAGCATGCACAGCGTGACGAAACCGAGCGCGACCGACGCGACCACGATCCGCGTGGCCACGTCGTGAGCGCTGCGACGCACCAGGCGCAGCCCGTCACCGAACGACCGCTCGATCGCGTCGCTGATGGGGTGGGTGACGGAGTCGGCGAGCTGGCGCAGCACACGCAACGGTGCGAACACAGGGCCGCCGACGGAAGGACCGAGTCCGGCCGTCCGTCGGTGGCCCGTGTCGCGAGCACGGTCGCCGAGGAGGTTCGATGACTGCAAGATCGAACGGACCTCGGCGATCGTGCGCCGCCGTGGGCGCACCCCCAGGACGAGGGCGCCCACGGCGGTGGCCATGAGGATCGAGACAGCGACGGCGGTGGGGATCGGCGTCACGTGGTGCTCCCCGTGATGCGATAGCGGGCGGGCAGGTCGTAGCGACAGAGGCTGCGCAGCCAGAGGATGCAGCCGCCCCACATCGCGAGCGGCAACAGCAGCACGAGCTGGCCGACGGGTGTTCCGTACGGCTCGAGCAGGTCGCCGGCGGCGAGCCGCAGGTAGCAGACCAGCAGTCCGGCGATCACCACGAGCCGCGTCATCGACGAGCGGTAGACGGCTCGGGTGCGGTCCACCCGTTCTCGAGCACGCACCTCGTCACGTGCAGCCGCGGCGAGCACGCTGACGGTCTGGTACAGGCGCCCGGCGCCTGCAGTACCGGTGATCACCAGTCGGATCGCGGCGATCGCTGCATCGCTGGTGGGATGGGCGAGCGAGTCGGCCAGATCGGTGAGCGCGTCCTCGGTGCGGAAGCCCTGACGGCGGCGCAGCACGAAGGTCGCCAACGGCTCGCGCACTGCATCAGGCGCTCGCAGGGCCACCTGCTCGAGGGCCTCCTCGATGCCGACCGACGATCCGCGCAACGTGTCGCGGAGGTCTTCGAGCCACTTGGCGATGCCCTCGACACGGGCTCGCTCTGCTTCCGATCGCTCGTCTCGCAGCAATCGGTTCCACGCGATCGACAGCACCCCGGCGACGACGGCGAGGACCGGCCAGTGGGTGACGACGAGCGCTACGAGTGCGATCACCGAACCGATCAGGAGGCGGGTGGTGTCCACGCCGGTGAGCACACCCGGCGCCACGTTGCCACGTCGCGCGGACAGCCGGGTCGGTGTTGGCCGGGTCGCTGTCGGATGGATCGCTGTCGGCCGGACCGCCACGATCGCGCACGTGATCGCAGCGGCGACGAGCAGCATCGCCATCAGCGCCACCGAGGCGGTGGGCACTGCGCCGATCACGAGGCGACCCGAAGTCGGGAGCCGCTGAGCGCTCGATGGGTCTCGCGACGGTGATGCCACCAGTCGGCGGTGAAGGACGGGTCTGCGGCGACCAGGCGGTCGAGCATGTGACGTTGCGGTTCGCTCAGCACGCGTGCACGCGCGTCCGCGGCCTCGGGCTGGGCGCCCATCACGCGATGGAGCACGAACCGCCCACCATCTTCTTCCACCGAGGGCGCGACGATCTCGGTGACCCAGCGGCCTCGTTCGTTGTCGCCCGAGGTGTGGACGACGAGATCGACGCTGCGGTGCACCTGCCACCGCGCCATCCGCAGCTCCACACCGTTGTTGGCAGCGATCAGTTCTGCCAGGCGTTCGAGGCCGTCCTTGGCCGAGCCACCATGAACCGTGGCCATCGTCCCTTGGCCGATGCTCATCGCGCTCACCATGGCGCCGCCTTCGGCGCCACGTACCTCGCCGACGACGATCCAATCGGCCCGGGTGCGCACGGCGGGCACCATCATGTCGGCGCACGAGATCCCCGACCCGTCGCTCGTCGACGGGATGCGCGCCTGGTAGGCGTGGACGAATGGGTGCGTGCCCATCTGTCGGACGTTCAGCTCGAAGTCGGTCTCGATCGTGACGAGCACGTCGGTCGGCTCGATCTCGCTGATGAGCGCACGAAGCATCGTGGTCTTCCCCGAGCCCATGCGTCCGGCGACGAGGATCGACATGTCGGCGGCCACGGCAGCCCGCAGCAACGCGACGGCGGCGTCGTCGAGCGTGCCGCGGTCGGCGAGCGCGTCCAGATCGGCGCCGAACACGGCGGCCCGACGAATGGTGACGAGCGGTCGGGCCACGACGTCGAAGCCCTCGCCGTGGAAGCGAACACCTGATTCGAGCTCGAGGTCGACGAAGGGGTGTTCGCGGTTGAACGGCCGTCGCCGGGCGGCAGCGGTGTCGTAGATGATCCGTTCGAGGTCGCGGTCACGCCGCACGAGCGGCGGCAACAGCTGGCGCGAGCCGTCGGAGCGTTCCACGCGAACAGGGTCTGCTCCGAACACGAGCACGTCGGTGACCATCGGGTCGCGGAGCACCGACAGCAGCTTCGGGAGGCCGAACATCTCCGACAGCACGAGCTCGACGAGCGCCTGCTGTTCGGCGTCACTGAGCGGCACCTGCCGGTTGGTGAGGCGCTGGCGTTCGACATCGGCGAGGACCGCGTTCTCCAGGAGATCGCGCGTCATCTCCTCGCGGAGCTCGCGATCGGCCGCGGTCTCGTCGCGCCGCGGCAGTGGGAAGCGATCGCCGTAGGTTCGCCGCACCTCTCCCGCGAGCAGCTCGAGCTCGTCGTCGGCCGGCTGATCGATCGCAGGATCGTTCCGCGGCGCGGTCATGCTGCCACCTCAGCACCAGCCGACTCGCCGAGACGATCGGTGAGGTGGTGGGCCGCCTGCACGAACGCAGAGCGCCTGAGACGTCGATCGTCGAGGCGCGTGCCGTCCATCAGCGCTCGCACCGCTTCTGGCTCCCAGGGCAACCAGCCGGCGAAGCGGTCACCGAGCTCGGCGTCGACGTCGGTGCGCCCGATGCGATCGAACGTGGTGGGTGCATCGACGATCGCGATGCGCGTGAGGTCGAGCGGCATCGGCGCGTCGGTCGGCGCCACCCGGCCGAGCGCTGATGCCCACTCCATCGTCGAGACGACCGACACGACATCGGCATCGGCCACCAGCACGAGCGCGTCGAGCTGGCCGAGCACCGCCTGGACCGGGGTGGAGCCGCGCAACCGGCCGAGGTCGACCACCACCGGGCCGTCCAACTCGCGCAGCGACGCGGCCCACGGCACCCGCGGCGCATGGCACGCCCACGCGCGAAATGGATCACCGGCGGCGGTCACCACGCGTACGCCGGCGACCTCGATTGCTGCGCTGTCGAAACGCTCGACCACCGACGAGCGACCGTCGGGGAAGGCCACCAGCTCGAGGCCACCAACGGCGAGCGTGCCACGAGGAAAGCGGGCCGCGAGCACGCCTCCTGCCGGATCGGCTTCCACGAGCCACGGTCGCCGTGAACGGGCGGCCAGAGACGCGGCGAGCACGACCGAGGTGGTGGTGGCGCCGGTTCCACGCCAGGAGGCGACCCCGATGATCACGGTGCCGCCGGTCCGGTGTCCTCGTGTCGGTCCCGGTGTCGGTCCCGGTGTCGGTCCCGGTGTCAACGGGGGCATCGAGTGTGGGCACGCCGACGAGGACGAGCGCGTCGGCCGCGGCGAGTGTGGCGACACGTGAGGCCTGGCTCTGCGGCACTGCAAGGGTGACCCGCAGCGCGCCTCGCTCATCTGCGTGCACGTCGAGCACTCGCACCTGCACGTCGCCGGCGCCTTCGTCTCCTTGGTCGCCTGACATCGGGATCGCCACTGCGGTCGATCCCTGTGCGAGACCACTCGGATACCTGCCCGCATCGAGCAGCGCCCCGACGGTTCGTTCGCCGGCTGACAGTTCGGTGCCATCGGCCCACATCCCCGACGAGACGAGGACGCCGGGCTGGAGGTCGACCGTCGCCATGCGACCGACGAGGCCGGTCAACGACGACGACGGGACGAGTCCAGCGACGGGTGAGTCGAAGGCGATCGCGGTGGTGGTGAGATCGTCGGCCTGGATCGCGGTGCCGGCAGGCACGAGGCGAGCGACGCTGACCACCTCGACACGTTCGGCCGCCCGGTCGATCGCCCAGGCCACGAGCACGCCTGCGAGCACCGTGAGGGCTGCCGCGAGCACCAGCCACTGCGCCCGCACCTGTGTGCGCACCCGGGTGTTCCGGGTGCTCCGGGTGCTCTGAGCGCCCTGAGTGCTGCGGGTGTTCTGGGCGACGTCGACGGCGGGCTCGCGGCGCGAACGAGTCAGGGTCGGGCTGGCCATGTGTGACCACCCATCTCGAGTGCCTGTACGAACACCACGGCCACCGCTGCGGCGGCCACGTAGCCGGCCCACAGCCACGGGCCGAGGACCAGGCGATTGCGGTGGGTCTTGAGTGCGAACACCCCACTTGCAACCGCCGCGCACCACACGACCAGGAGGCCGGCGAAGGGGTGCACGAGTCCGGCTGCTGCACCGAGCACCGCTGCGAGCTTCACGTCGCCGAGGGCGAGGCCCTTGCCGTAACGCACCGCCCACAGCGGGAACGCCGCCATCGTGAGGCTCACGAGCACGTCGACCACGGTCCAGCCTCCTCCGACGACTGCGACGAGGAGGACCGAGGCCAACGCGAACGTCAGCAGCGCGTTGGGGATCCGCTGTTCGTGTTGATCGACCACAGCCGCTGCACCGGCCAACAGACCGACGAGCACGACAGCTGCGGCCGGCGACACGGCGACGACGCTGAGGGCCGCTGCGCCGAGGCCGATCACTGCCGCCGTGCCGGCGAGGACGAGTTGGCGTCGTCTGCGAGGCAGCGCCGTCCAGGCGCGCTCGACGCGCCTGGACGTCGAGAGGGGCGTCGAGAGGGGCGCCGAGGGGTGCGACGAGTGATGCCCCGGGGTGCCCGGGACGAAGGTGATGTCCGCCATCTGGTTGTCCGCCTGGTTCGGTCGGTGTCCGCCGACACCGCTCACCAGCGACCCTACGTGCGAGTCCTCACGCTCTGCTGAACACTTGACCGACTCTTGAAGCGCCATGGACACCAAAGAGAGACATCGCGATCAGCGCTTCGGAAATCGATCCGGTCGCGGCATCGGCCGAAAACGACGACGGCCCGCACCGTGTGGTGCGGCCGTGACCGAAACGAGCCACCGACACACCGCCACACTGATGTCATTGTCGTCAGATCGGCGGCATGGGGAAGGCGCCGCGCACGTGTTCGTATGCTCGCGCTGCTCGCAGCAACATCACTTCGTCCCACCGCCGAGCGATCAGCATCAGGCCGATCGGCATGCCGGTGGAGGTGAATCCGCAAGGGACGGAGATGGCCGGCTGACCGGTGGCATCGAACACCATCGTGTTGTCGAAGCGTGCTTCCACCGCCGTGTATCCGTAGTCGCCCTGGTCGTACTTGGCCTGCGCTTCGGCGATGGAGAACACCGGTCGCTTGCTCGTCGGCACTGCGAGCACGTCGACACCATCGAGGGCTGCGTCGGCTTCACCGCCGCGTGCGGCCGCGATCACCGCAAGACCATCGCTGCGTAGTTGCCGGAGGGCGCTCTCCGATCTGCCCCGATACAGGTCCAGGAGTGCAGCCACGTCAGTCCCATAGTCGCTCCGACGGCTCGGAAAGGTCGGTGCATGCACCTCCATTGCCTCGATGATGCTCACGTCGGTGAGTGCACCCAAGTATCGGTTGACGTTCGGGTAGACGACCTCGCGCAACTCGGCCCCGGCCCCGGCCATGGCGTCGAGAGCCCGCTGCACCGCTGCTTCGATCTCGGGATCGAGGTTCCTCCAGAAATCGTCTCGCGGGAGACCGATCCGCACTCCCCCGGCACCTCGCTCGATCCCCGCGAGGTAGTCCGGCACCACCACATCGAGCGTGTTCGGATCTCGACGGTCGACACCGCTGATCACCCGCAACATCACCGCCGTGTCACGGACCGTACGTGCGATCGGACCGGCGTGATCGAAGGTTGCAGTACCGCTGAACACTCCTCGCATGCTGACCCGGCCAAACGTCGGCATCAGACCGACCACGCCACAGAACGCCGCAGGAAGGCGGACGCTGCCACCGGTGTCGGTGCCCATTGCTCCGTAGACGAGTCCCGCAGCCGTCGCGGCGCCCGACCCCGAGGAGCTGCCACCGGAGAACATGGAGAGGTCCCACGGGTTGTGCGTGGCGCCAAAGTGCGGGTTGATGCCCGCCAGAGCGGCCGCAAACTCCAACAGATTCAGCTTGCCAAGGGTCACCGCACCAGCGTTCGCGAGCGCTGTGACAACCGCCGCGTCCTCGGCCGGGACCCGGTCTGCGAACACCTTCGACCCCGCGGTGGTGAGCACCCCAGCAGTGTCGAACACGTCCTTGTAGGCGATGGGGACACCGTGGAGCGGCGAGAGGTCGTTCCCCGCCATGATCGCCTGCTCGGCAGCGCGAGCCTGGGCCATAGCCAGATCAGGAGTGACCGTGATGAAGGCATCGAGATGCGGGTCGACGCGCGTGATGCGGTCGAGGGCCAGTTCAGCAAGCTCCACCGGACTCAGTTGCTTGTCAGCGACCAACCTCGCAACCTCTTCGAGGGAGAGGCTCCAGAGGTCACTCGGCAGCGCCATCGTCGTGCTCGGGCCAGTCGACTCGGTGGTCGTGACAGCGGCGACGGTCGTGCTGGTCGCGGGATTCATGCTTGTCGGAACTGGCGCGGAAGCCGAACCGGTGCTCTGAGCGAGGGACGTGGCGAAGGGGGCCGTCCCGTCGCCGTCATCGGCGGAACATGTCGTCAGCAATCCGCTGATACCTCCTGCCAACGACAGGCCCACAGCACCCCGGAGCACGCTCCGCCGATCCATCAGATGCTGCAACACCTCCTCGACCGCTGCAGATCGAGTACCCATCGACTGAGGCATCACTCATCTCCTCAAGATCACGTCGTCAGCTTGTTCCCGCCACTGTCGGCCGAACAAGGGTCCAACGACTCCGCTGCGGTCACGTGATCACAAGGTGATCGTCTCGGCAGCGACTCGAGGTCCTCATCCTTGACATGGGCCCGGTGAGGGCCACTCGGACCGTCGCGGCCCGTCGCGGCATCGGCCGAAAACGACGACGGCCCGCACCGTGTGGTGCGGGCCGTCATGGAGGACAGTTGATTCGGGGTCAGCGACTGCGGACGCTGGCGGTGCGCCGTCGCATCGATGCGACGGCGATCATGCCGAGACCGGCGACGAAGGCGGCGAGTGCGATCTGCAGCGTCTCGCTCGACTCCGAACCCGTCACGGGCAGCGTGCCCGACGGGGTGCCTGCCACAGCGGCCGACACTCCCGACCTGAGCGGCCGGCGCCGTGAGGCCCGCCGAGAGCACCTGCGGTGTGATGATCGTCGCTGCCGGGACGACCGACTTCGAGTCGACGGCCAGCGGGGCCACGACTGGAGCCACGGGCTGCAGTGTCGAGCCGTTCTGGTGGTCGTGCTTGACCACCGTGATCACGGTGGTGGTGACGATGTTGCACTGCGGCTGCTTGGCGTAGACCGTGTAGGTGCCCGCGCCACCGGGGAGGACCAAGTCGTCGAAGGTGTAGCTGGCGGTGCCATCGGGGTTCACGGGAACCGGCGGCGAGAAGAACCGCTTGGTCCAATCGGAGGTGGACTGCACGGCGAAGATGACCGTGCCCTGGCAGAGCTTCTTGGCGTACGCAGTGAAGTCGTCGCCGAGTTTGACGGTGCTGGGGTCGACCCACACCGACGGTGATTGGATCGGCGGAGCGGTCTGTTTGACGATGGTCACGATCGTGGAGGCGGTGAGGTTGCAGATGTCGCGCTGCTTCACGAAGACCGTGATCTGGCCGACGAAGCCGGCGAGATCGGCGGGGGTGAACGTGTAGAACACCGTGCCATCGGCGTTGACGGGGATCTCCGGTGTGAAGAACACCTTGGTGGGATCCTCGACGGACTGGATCGCGAAGAACGCCTTGCCACCCGGGCACAGACCCTTGCCCTTTGCCCAGAAGCCCTCGCCGTAGGGCACGGTCGGGTTCTGGACCACGATGATCACTGGGTTTGGTGGGTACACGCCGCCGCCGCCGTTGTTGGCTGATGCGACCCCGCCAAGAGTCGTCATCACTGCCATCACTGCGGCGATGGTGATTGCGAATTTCCGCATCAGATTCCGCCTCCGATTCAAGATGACGGCAACTGTACCACGGAGAGCGGCATCGGGCGAGACCGAATCTCGTCAAGATCCGCGCCGACCGGCCGGCTTCTGCGGGCTCGGCGGGCTCTCCTGGGCTCTCCTGGGCTCGGTCGCTGGGCTCAGTCCACCAATCCGTTGTGTGCACGGCGTCGTTGGATCCGATTGGCCACGACCCCGGCGACCGGGGCGCCGGTGTCGACGAGGAGGGCGACAGCCCGATCGACATCACGAGCCGAACTGTCACCCATTCCGGTGACAACGACGACCGCGTCGGCAGTTCTGGCCACCAGCGCGGCGTCGCCGGCCACATCGAGCGGCGGTGAATCGATCACGATGTACGTGAACCGCTCCCGAAGGTGGGCGATGAACTCGTCGAAGGTGCCGGTGGCGAGCAGCGCGGCCGGGTCGGGCGGCACCGGTCCGGACGCGATGACGGTGAGGCGCTCGTCGAGGGGCAACGAGGTCATCTCGATCGACTCGTCGGCCAGGTTGTCGACCAGACCGAGGCTGCCGGACACCCCGAACACGCGGTGGAGCTGGGGGTCACGCAGGTCGGCATCGACCACCACCACCGATTCGCCATGTTCGGCGAAGGCGACACCGAGGTTGGCCGCGGTGGTGGTGGCACCGTTGCCGGCGCTCACGCTCGTCACCTGGAAGACCCGGCGGGAGCGATCCATCGCCACGAGTTGGTTGCGCAGCACCCGGTACGCAGTGGCGGCCGGATCACTCGATCGGGTGAGGGCCAGCGGCGGCGTGGTCGCCGACGGGTCGACCGGCACGGCGGCAAGCACCGGGCCGACCGACGTGAGACGGTGGATGTCGTCGACGGTGCGCAGCGTGTCGTCGAACTCGTCGATCGCGAACGCGGCGACGAGGCCGATGGCCAGACCGGCGGCGAGCGCGGCGATCAGCACGTTCCACAGGTCGGGTTCGAACGAGCCGTCGGGTGCGGTGGCGATGTCGACCACCACCGCCGGCGCGATGCCGAGGGCGATGTCGACCCTGAGCTGCTGGAGGTTGTCGACCAGTTCGGCGTGTTCCTGACCGAGCTGGGTGCGTTCGGCGATGAGGGACGTCGCGTTGGCCGACGTGGCGATCTGGTCGTCGATCGTGTCGATCTGCACCTGGAGCTCGGCGATCCACTCCTGGAGGCGCGCGACGGCCGTGTTGGCGAGCTGGCTGTTCTGTGCGGTCTTCACGTCGATGTAGGCATCGACGTAGGCGTTGGCGAGCACCGCGGCGAGCTCGGGGGTGGAGGAGTCGACCCTGACGGTGATCAGGTCGCTGCCGGCATCGCCGAACGCCTGCGCACGAGGGGCGCTCTCGAGGCCGAGCGAGGTGAGCACCTGGCTGCGCACGATCACGCCCTCCACCACGCCGATCTCGTTGTTGATCCGTCGGGCCGCGGTGTCGTTGCCGGCGCTGTCGAGCTCCACCAGCTCGTCGATCGAGCTGCGGGTGAGCAGCATCGACGACTCCGCTCGATAGGTGGCGTCCTGCATCAGCGTCAGCAAGAGCGCGGGCGCGAGGGTGGCGAGCACGCCGGCGACCACGAACCACCGCCGTCGGGCGAGGCGCGACCAGAGCGCCCGCAGCGGTGTGGCGCGCGGCCGCACCACGGTGCCGAGCCGCTGGAGCGCACGGGGCGTGGCGACGACGGCCATCAGCGCACCGCGTCGGGACCGAGCACGACGATGATGTCGCCGAGCTCGTCGTTGATGGTGACGGGCACGGCCGGCAGCGCCTCGATGAGCGCGCCGGGGACGAGGAGGTCGGCGGCGAGCCGTGCGGCTTCGTCGTCGAAGCCGGGCCGGAAGTAGAGCACGGTGAGGTCGACCTTGCGGGGGGCATCGGTCTGGTCGATGGCGGTGTAGCCGAGCGGCGTGAGCCGGTCGACGTTGCGGCCGACGAGGTTGTAGCGGCCGTCGCCGTTGGCGAGGACGAGACGCACCTGCGAACGGTCGAGCAGCCCTGCTGGCGCAGCCGTCGTGGGTGCAGCCGTCTCTGGCGGAGCGACCGTGGTCGCGGTGGTCGTGGTCGTGATCGCGGTGGTCGTGGTGACCGGCACGGTGGTGGCGGGGGCCAGGCTGGTGCCGGTGGTGCCGGTGGTGCCGGTGGTGCCGGTGGAGGGCAGCGCGGTGATCGGCACCAACGTGCTGGGAACAGGGTTGCGAGCGGGCTCGGTGGTGGGCGTGACGGTGATCGGCGCGAACGACGACGTGGGCAGCAGCGCGACGGTGTTGTCGCTTGGTTGGCCGAGCGGGCCGGCGCCGCCGGCGGCGATGGTGATGCCTTCATCGGAGCTGGGCAGACCCGCGATCCACGTGCCGACCCCGAGGCCGACCGCGACGACAGCCGCCAGGTAGGGCCAGGTCGATCGCATACCTGCAAAGTACCAGCGCTTCGGCGAGCTGAAACCGCGGAGCGTCGCCACCTTGCCACTCCGCCGCGTCCCCCGCACCTGGTGGTGCGCCGCGATCGTGGTCGGCGTCCTGATCCGAGGGTGCCACGGCGTGGCGGCCATGAGCTCGATGGCCCATGATGGCTGCCATGCAGATCGCGTTCGCTCTCTACCCGCGCTTCACCGCGCTCGACATCGTCGGTCCGTTCCAGACGCTCGCCGAACTGCCCGGTGTCGACGGCAGGTGGGTGGCGGCCGAGCGAGGACCGGTCGTCGATCACACAGGCCTGCTGTCGTTGGTGGCCACGCACACCTTCGACGAGACGACCGCTCCCGATGTGATCGTGGTGCCGGGCGGGATGGCCGACCGCGACATCGATGCCGACGATCCGGTGGTGCGGTGGATCCGAGCAGTGCACCCCACCACCACGTGGACCACGAGCGTGTGCACCGGAGCGATCTTCCTCGCCCACGCCGGCGTGCTCGACGGTCTGCGGGCAACCACGCACTGGACCGCCTACGACCGCCTCGCCGCACTGGGCGCCCAGCCCACCGAGCAGCGCGTGGTGGAGCAGGGCAAGGTGATCACCGCGGCCGGCGTGTCGGCGGGGATCGACATGGGCCTCACGCTCGCAGCGCGCATTGCCGGCGACGACATCGCCAAGGCGATCCAGCTCGCGATCGAGTACGACCCGCAACCACCGTTCGATTGCGGTTCGCCGTCGAAGGTGACGCCCGAGTTCCTCGCCTTCGTCAACGCGGTGATGTCCGGCAGCTGACCCATCCCTTCACGCGTGATCAGGGTCGTGGCGACGACCTCTCGCTCACGAAGCGCGGATCAGCTGAGTGCCGGTACCGGTTGAGGGGGTGTGGGGCCCATGTACCTCGCGCTCGGACGGATGATCTTGTTGTCGGCGGCCTGCTCGAGGATGTTGGCGCACCACCCGATCACGCGGCTCGACGCGAACGTGGGGGTGAACATCTCCCGGGGAACGCCGCACAGCTCCATCACCACACCGGCGTAGAACTCCACGTTCGTGCGCAGGCCGCGGCCGGGCTTGAGCTCGTCGAGCAGTTCGATCACGCGGGCCTCGGTCGCTTCGGCGAAAGCCACCAGTGGGCCGCCGAGGTTGCGGGCGACCTCGCGCAGCATGAGCGAGCGCGGGTCGTCGGTCTTGTAGACCGCGTGGCCGAAGCCCATGATCTTGTCGCCGCGCTCGATGAGCGGACGCACGACGGCATCGATGCGGTCGGGCGTGGCGATCTCGTCGAGGAGCGCGAGCGCGCGACTGGGTGCGCCTCCGTGCAGGGGTCCGCTCAACGCGCCGACCCCGGCCACCACCGCAGCTCCGACGTCGGCTCCGGTGGAGGTGACCACGCGGGCGGTGAAGGTGGAGGCGTTGAAGCCGTGGTCGACGGTGGAGACGAGATACGTGCCGACGGCGTGGGCGTGCTCGGGTGTCGGCTCGTTGCCCGTGAGCATCCACAGGTAGTTGGCTTCGTCGGCGAGATCGTCTCGGGGTTCGATCACGTCGAGCCCGTGGGCGAGGCGGTGCAGCGCGCACAGGATGGTGGGGGTGAGCGCACTCATGAACAGGCAGTCGGCACGGCGTTGCGCGGCATCGATGTCGATCACGGGGCGGCACCCGCGGGCGGCGGCTGCGAGCGAGAGCGCCGTGCGCAGTCCGTCGAGCGGCGCGCCCGCTGCCGCGATCGCGGGGAGCACCGGGCGGAGTGCATCGGGCAGCCTGCGCAGTGGTCGCACTTCAGCGCTGAACGCCAGCGCGTTCGGCCTCGGTGACGGGCAGCGCGCCATCGATCATGAGGCGCATCACGTCGGCGAGCGAACGCTGGGTCGCCAGCTCGACTGCCGAGTACTGGCGGTAGTGATAGAAGCCCTCGCTCCCGCGCACGTCGCCCACTTCGGTGTCGGCAACGACCACGCCCTTCAAGCCCCTGGGCACCTCGGCCGGGCCGAGATCGGTGATGCGCATCAGGTCGCGCAGCGACACCACTCCGGCCAGTTCGCCGGCTCGCACGACCGGCATGTGGCGGTAGCCGCGCTCGCGCATGACTCGCAGGGCTGCGGTCGCGTCGAGGCCGGCGTCGATCACATCCGCCGGTGAGGTCATGGTGCGCTCGACGTCGCCGAGGTCGACGTGGAGTGCTGCTGCACGGCGCAACACGTCGCGCTCGGTCACCACGCCGATCACCTTCGCCGTCTGCGACGCAACGTCGGGCGAGCCGTCGACCACCACGACCGACCCGACTCGGTGGTCGTGCATCCGCTGGATCACCGCGGCGAGGGTCTCCCCTGCGTTCGCCGTCACCACGGGTGTGCTCATGATCTGTTCGATCGTCGTCATCCACCCATCGTGCGATCGGTGGTCAAGATGATCAACATTGATTATCGTCAACACCCGGCCAGCGTCTCGCGCAGCGTTTGCGCACCAACGACACCCTGGAGGTGCACACGTGAACAAACGCACAACACCCCGACCCGCGTGTGCGCACCAATGCACCCTGGAGGTGCACACGTGAACAAACGCACAACACCCCGACCCGCGTGTGCGCACCAATACACCCTGGAGGTGCACACGTGAACAAACGCACGACACCCCGACCCGCGTGTGCGCACCTATGCACCCTGGAGGTGCACACGTGAACAAACGCGGTGGGGCGACCGAGCAGGTGACCGTGGCGCAGGCCGCGCGGCGTTTGGGTGTGAAGGCACCGACGCTGTACGCGTACGTGAGCCGAGGCGTGCTGCGCAGCCATCGAGCGCCGGACGGCAGGTCGAGCCTGTTCGATGCCGCCGACATCGAGACGCTCGCGCGCCGTGGGCGCCCGCGGCGGTCGAGCCGGGTCGCAGCGCTCGACATCGTGATCGAGACCTCGCTCACCACGATCGAGCGAGAACGAGTGCGCTATCGAGGCATCGAGACCGGGAAGCTGGCGCGCACCCGACCGTTCGAGGAGGTGGCGGATCTGCTGTGGACCGGCGCACTCGGTCGATTCGAGGAGCCGTGGCCGATCGTGTCGGTGGACGTGCCGGGTGATGGCCGCACACTCGACCGGTTGGCGTGGGCAGTGCAAGCAGCGGCGGTGGGTGACCCGCAACGGCGGACGCGTGACCTGACGGGCGTGGGGCAGCGCTTGGTGAGTGCGATGGTGGAGGCGCTGCCGATCGCGGGCGACGGTCGCACGCCGCGACTGCACCTGCCCGACCGAAGTCCTCTGCGCGGCACGATCGCAGGCCGCTTGTGGGCCCACCTCGCCCCGGGCCGGCCGCCTGCCGGTGGCGTCCGCGCGTTGAACGCTGCGATGGTGTTGCTCGCCGACCACGAGCTCGCCGCGAGCACGTTGGCCGTGCGCGTGGCGGCGAGCACGCGGGCGGATCCGTACGCGTCGGTCGCAGCCGGATTGGCGACGGTGAGCGGCCCCTACCACGGTGCGGCGAGCCGGCTCGCTCGACGGGTGCTCGATCGGGCGGAGGTGACGAGCAGCGACGAGGCGCTCGCCGAAGCGATCGAACGCTACGAGCTCTACCCGGGCTTCGGTCATCCGCTGTACGAGCGCGGTGACCCGCGGGCTCGGGTGCTGCTCGAACTGGTGCGCGAGGCATGGCCAGGCAGCCCGCGACTCGCTCAGGCAGATGCGCTCATCGCTGCGGCCCGCCGGAGAGGCGAGCTGGCGAACATCGACATCGCGCTCGCCGCGCTCGGACACGTGGCGGGCATCGACCCCGACGCGGGCGAGGCGATCTTCGCGATCGCCCGCACGGTGGGGTGGCTGGCCCATGCGTTCGAGGAGTACGACGAACAGGTGCTCCGCTTCCGCCCCCGAGCCCAGTACCGCGAGCTCGAGGCGCTCGAGTCCTCTCGGTCAGCCGGGGCCGATGATCAGGGCTGCGGACGGTCCGGGACCTCGCGCTCGATGCCGAGCATGAGGTCGAGGTGGACGGCGTCCATCGCGCGTTGATCGCGCCGTCCGAGATGGATCAGCAACGCCGAGCCGAGGCCGGACATCGCGACGACGCCGAGGAGGAGCTTCCAGGCTGACACCTGTTCGGCCACCGCGAACGGGTTGGGGATGATCTCGGGCCGCTGCGCCGGGGCAGCGGCGGAGCTGGCGGCCGCGGCCCGCAGGCAGTTGGCCGCTGGCCGGACCCACCGCGGCAGGTGCCACGGCCGAGCTTGCCGCGGCGGGCACGGCAACGGATGCCGCTGCGGGTGCTGCCGACGACGGCCGGAGGGACGGCACGGCGCTCGGAACAGCGCCGCCGCGCGCCGGGCTGCTGGCCACCACCCTCGGGACTGGACTGGAACCCACCTGCGCAGGCGGTGGAGGCGCCGACGTGGCGGCATCGCTGGTGCTCGGGATCGACGTGGTCGTCGCGGGCGCGGCCTCGGTCGTCGGCGGAACCTCCTCGGTCGTCGGGGGCGCGGCCTCGGTCGTCGGCGGAACCGTCTCGGCCACCGACGACGGGGGTGACGACGGGGGTGACGACGGGGGTGACGACGGGGACGACGACGAGGGTGACGACGGGGGTGACGACGGGGGTGACATTGGGGCGGGCGCGGCGAGTGAGCTACCGGCGATCGACACCGTCGCCGCGACGGGCGCCAGCAGCGCGATCGAAACGGCCAGCAGGAGACGAGGACGGCGGACGTCGCGTCGCCGATCTCCGGAGGCTGTCGAACACGTCACGTGACCGATATCGACAGTTCTGACCCGCACTTGAGAGATCCGAGACAGGTTCCTGACGATCGGGGGGTGGCCCCGACAGCGGTCTGGGCGGTGCTCAGCCGAGCAGGGCGGGAGCCAGGCGGCGCCACTGCGCCTCGGGCATGGCCATGCCGCCCTGCATGCCGTCCTGCAGCACCTGCACGCACACGTGATCGGCGCCGGCGGCGTGGTGTTCGGCCACGCGTGCAGCGATCTGCTCCTCGGTGCCCCAGGCGACGACGGCGTCGACCAGGCGATCGCTGCCACCGTCGGCGAAGTCGTTGTCGCCGAAGCCCAATCGACGGAGGTTGTTCAGGTAGTTGGGTGCGCGCAGGTACACCGACATCCCGATGCGGGCGATGCGACGGCCCTCGGCCGGATCGGTCTCGAGCACCACCATCTGCTCGGGGGCGAGCAGGGCATCGGCGCCGATCACCTCACGGGCAGTCGCGGTGTGTTCGGGCGTGGTGAAGTACGGGTGTGCGCCGTTGGCCTTGGTGGCCGAGAGCTCCAGCATCTTCGGGCCGAGTGCGGCCAGCACGCGTCCGCCGTCGTCGTCGGGGCCCTTGGCCATGAACAACGCCGTGTCCATCCGGTCGAGGTAGTCGACCATGTAGCTGTAGGGCTTGGAGTAGTCGTGCTTGCGCAGGTTCGACACGAGGTGGGCGTGGCTGACGCCGAGGCCGAGCAGGAACCGACCGGGGTACGCCTCGGCGAGGGTCCTCTGGCCGGCGACCATCGTCATCGGGTCGCGGGCATAGATGTTGGCGATGCCGGTCGCGAGCTTCAGGTGCTTCGTCGCCGACAGCAGCACCGCCGATGACACGAACGGGTCGCGACCGACTGCCTCGGCCACCCACAGCGCACCGAAGCCGAGCTCTTCCACCAGCTGGGCGGCCCGCTGCGCCTCGGGGGTCGCGAGGGCGTCGATGCCGCCGTACCAGATGCCGACGCGGCCGATGTCGACGGAGGGCTTGCTCATGTGGGGGTCCTTCGGATCACGCCTGCGATGCCAGGCGAACGAGGACGCGAACTGTAGGGATCGTCCGTGCCCCGTGCCGAAGCGGTCCCCGTTCGTGAGCACCACCACGTCCTACCCGTGCCCCGGCTCACGGATCCAACCGTCCGTGAGCAGCACCACGCCACACGCGCACTCCAGCTCACGGATCCCCCGGATCGTGAGCGGCAGCACGTCTCATGCGGGTCCGGGCTCACGGGCGAGTGCCGGGGTCCGGCACGGCCAGGGGCGGCAGGGCGGGAGTGGGTAAGGTCCCCGGGCAATGGCGCGGCAGAGGATCAGGGTGGAAGGGCGCGAGGCGCTCCTGGTGGCGGGCATCGCGCTCGTGGCGGGAGTGCTCGCGACGGCGGCTGGTCCGTCACCGACGGGATCGACGGTGTTCGACGCGATCGTGGTGACCGTGGCAGGCGGTGCCGCGGTGTGGGCCGCGGCGAGTGCCCCGTGGTGGACCGGAGTGGCCGCGGCGGCGATCGCTGCAGCGTTCGCTCCCGAGTGGTGGCTGCTCGTGATCGCCGCGGTCGCGGGCCTGGGCGGGTTGTGGATCGGGTTGCAGCGCAGGTCGTTGCCATGGAGCCGCGCGCTCGTGGCCGGCATTGCGTTGCAGGTGCTGTCACGCTTGGGCGACATCGAGCGGTTCGGGTTCACGTCGGTGATCGCGATCGTCGGTCATGCTCGTGCTCGCCGTGTTCGGCATCCGCCGCCGGCCACGGCGTGAGCGCAAGATCATGTGGCTGGTGCTCGCCGGCCTGGCCGGCGGCGCGTTGGTGGCCACGGCGGGCGTCGGGGTGGCCGGGCTGCAGGCGCGCTCCGACCTCGAAGAGGCCAACCGTGTGGCGCGGGCCGCGATCGATCAGCTCGGCGCAGGCAACTTCAACGAGGCACAGGCCGGGTTCACCCAGGCGTCGGCGCTGTTCGGCAGCGCGGACGATGCCCTGAGCAAGCCATGGGGCCAGCTCGCACGACTGGTGCCGGTCGTGGCGCAGCACCGCAACTCGGCGGTGGCGCTCACGCACGGCGGTTCGAACGTGAGCACCACGATCGCGAACGTGTTGTCGGTGGTCGACTACGACGCCCTGCGCGTCGTGAACGGCAAGATCGACCTGAACTCGGTGGCGGTCCTGGATCAGCCATTGGTGGATCTGTCCGATGCACTCACCGAGCTCGAGGACACCGTGCTCGAGGCGAAGAGCCCGTGGTTGCTCACAGCACTCGAGAGCCGGCTCGACGACCTCCTCGTCGACGTGAGCGAACAGCAGGACAAGGCCGACAACGCGATGACCGCGGTGCGCAACGCTCCGGCGATGCTCGGCGCGAACGAGCCCCGCGTGTACTTCATCGCCTTCACCACACCGGTGGAGGTGCGCGGCCTCGGTGGCTTCATGGGCAACTGGGCGGAGGTGACGATCACCGAAGGCCAGCTCGAGGTGACCGACTTCGGCCGCACCCTCGATCTCAACTCGGGCGGCTCGTCGGCGAAGCGCCTCGACGGGATCTCGCAGGAGTACGTCGAACGGTACGGCGACTTCCTGCTCACCAACAACGACGAGCGCATCGCCGGGCCGAACGCATGGTCGAACATCACCGGCTCACCGCACTTCCCTTCCGTCGCGGCCACGATGGCAGAGCTGTATCCGCAGAGCGGCGGCAAGCAGGTCGACGGCGTGTTCGTGATGGACGTGTACGCGATCGCGAAGCTGATGGAGATCACCGGCCCGATGCCGATCGATGATGCGGGCACCACGATCGACTCGACGAATGCGGCGACCTACTTGCTGGAGACCCAGTACGAGCTCGCCGACAACGCCGAGCGGATCGACCTGCTGGAAGACGTGGCGCAGACCACGGTGCGGCGGCTGCTCACCTCCAGCCTGCCGGCGCCGCCGGAGCTGGGCCGGATGTTCGGCCCGCTCGCCCGCGAGGGTCGCCTGGCCGGATGGGCGGTGCGCCCCGAGGAGCAGGACGTGTTCGTGCGGGTGAACATGGCCGGCCTGCTGCCCGATCGTGACGGCGGCGACGGACTGGCGATCACGTTCAACAACGCGTCGGGCAACAAGATCGACAACTTCCTCGATGGGGACGTGAAGTACGACGTGGTGGTGGACCGCGACGTCGACGTGGTGACCGGCGCGGTGACGCTCACGATCCGGAACTCGGCGCCGACGAGTGGTCTGCCGGACTCGGTGATCGGCAGCCAGATCGGGCTCCCGGTGGGCACGAACCGCACGATCCTCACCGTCTACACGGGCCTGCCGGTGATCGGCTACGCGATCGGTGACGAACCGGGCGAGTTCGAGGTGGGCACGGAGAACGGCTACATCACCTCCACTGCCTTCCTCGACCTGGCGCCCGGTTCGGAGACGAAGGTGGTCGTGTACGTGGAGGGCTCGATCCCCGACGACGTGCCGTACCGGGTGACGGTGACCAACTCTGCGCTGGTCCGGCCGATGCCGGTCACGGTGAGCGTCAATGGCTCTACGTTGAGCGAGGCCGCGTGGGCTCAGGCGGGAACGACGCGTCTGCCCTGAACACGGGGTGAAATCCGGGCGAGATCAGGGCGAATTCGTCTGCTTTCCCTCAATGGTCCGTTCGGTCCATTGAGCCGACCCCCGCAAACGGAGTAGGGTCAGAACCAATCTTGATTCCCCTTGAGGGGTTCTTGAGACGTCCCCCTCAGTACATGACAGGACTCCTTCGAGTGGTTGGGAACACCGCGGCGGCGGACAAATCAGCGTTCCGCACGTGGGCTCGCCCGGCGTACCAGTACGCCGTCGACGCCCTCATCTGGATCATCGCGATCCCGCTCACCACCGTGCTGCGCTACGACCTGCGGATCGACAGCGTCAACTGGAACGGCGTGTTCTGGGCAGCCATCGTGGCCGTCGTGGCCCAGGGCGTGCTCGGTCTGGTGTGTCGGTCTGTATCGGCGTCGCTGGCAGTACGGCAGCTTCGACGAGTTGCTCGGATTGGCGGCCACGGTCGTTGCGGTCGGCACGCTCCTCACGGTGCTGGTGTTCGCACCCGCGGCACCCACCATCCCTCGGTCGGTGCCGCTGCTCTCACTCGGTCTTGCGGTCACGGGCACGATCGCTGTCCGCTCGCTCCGCCGCCTCTACCTCACCCGACAGCACCATCCCCACGAGGCCGATCCGGTCGTGGTGGTGGGTGCCGGCAACGCTGCTGCCGAGATCGTGCGCAGCCTGCTGAACACCGCAGACGCGCCGTACAAGCCCGTGGCATTGCTCGATGACGATCCGCTGAAGACCAACATGCGGATCCAAGGCGTGAAGGTTCAGGGCGTGGTCGAAGACCTCGCTGCGGTCGCCCAGCGCACGGGAGCCGTGGCGGTGCTGATGGCGATCCCGACCGCCGACCGCGATGTCGTGCGTCTGGTGGAGCAGCTGTCGCGTGATGCGGGCCTGCCGATGTTCATGCTGCCGCCGGTGCGCGATCTGTTCATGGCGCCGGTCGTGGCCGACATCCGTCCGGTGAGCGAGGCCGACCTGTTGGGCCGTGAGCTGGCCGAGATCGACACCGCCGCCGTGGCTCACTACATCACGGATCGGCGGGTGCTGGTGACGGGCGCCGGCGGCAGCATCGGCAGTGAGCTGTGCCGCCAGTTCGCCCGCTTCGAGCCCGAGGCGCTGATCATGCTCGACCGCGACGAGAGCGGTCTGCACGCCACCCAGCTGAGCATCGAGGGTCGCGCCCTGCTCGACTCGCCCAACCTCGTGCTGGCCGACATCCGCGACGAAGCCCGCCTGACGGAGGTGTTCATGCAGCACCGTCCGCACGTGGTGTTCCACGCGGCTGCGCTCAAGCACCTGACGCTGTTGGAGGGTGCTCCCGAGGAAGCCTGGAAGACGAACGTGCTCGGCACGCAGCACATGCTGAAAGCAGCGAAGGCCGCCGGTGTGGACCACTTCGTGAACATCAGCACCGACAAGGCCGCCGATCCGGTGAGCGTGCTCGGCAGCTCGAAGCGGATCACCGAGCGGCTCACGGCGCACATGACCGATGCAGCAGACGGTTCGTACGTGTCGGTGCGGTTCGGCAACGTGTTGGGTTCGCGGGGCTCGGTGCTCACCACCTTCCGCCAGCAGCTCGAACAGGGCGGCCCGATCACCGTGACCCACGAAGACGTCACCCGGTTCTTCATGACCGTGCAAGAGGCTGTGCGGCTCACCATCTACGCCGGCGCGATCGGCGAGAGTGGTGACGTGATGGTGCTCGACATGGGTGAACCGGTCAAGATCATCGACGTGGCCAAGCGATTTTCCAAGCAGCGCGTGCCGAACCTCGAGATCGTGTTCACGGGTCTGCGCGACGGCGAGAAGATGCACGAGGACCTGTTCGGCGCGGGCGAGTTCGACGTGCGGCCGGTGCACAAGCTGATCAGCCACGTGCCCGTGCCGGCGTTGTCGATCGAGGCGGTGCTCGAGGCGTACGGGCGCCACGACCTGCCGATGAACGTGCTGCTGAACCGGCTGGCCACGGGCGAACTGCGTCGCGAGTCGCGTGATCGGGATGCGTGATCGAGATGCGCGCAGATCGAGATGGTGGCGTGATGCGGATCTGGTTGTCGCCTCCCGACGTGGGCCTCGACGAGCAGGAGCGGATGACGAAGGCGATCCAGAGCGGTTGGGTCGCCCCCGCCGGTCCCGACCTGTCGGCATTCGAGGCCGACATCTCGGCGTTCACCGGATGGAAGGGTGCGGTCGCGCTCTCCAGTGGCACGGCCGCGCTGCACCTCGCGCTGTTGGCGGTTGGTGTCGAGCCTGGCGACGAGGTGCTCGTCAGCACGTTCACGTTCGCCGCCACGGCCAACGCGGTGCGCTACTGCGGTGCGCACCCGGTGTTCATCGACAGCGACCGGTTGAGCTGGAACATGAACCCAGAGCTGCTCGCCGAGGAGCTGGCCGAGTGCGCGCACCGCGGCAAGCTGCCGGCGGCGGTGCTGGTGGTCGACCTGTACGGGCAGTGCGCCGACTACGACGCGATCATGTCGATCTGTCGTGAGTACGGGGTGCCGGTGATCGAGGATTCGGCCGAGAGCCTGGGCGCCACCTACAAGGGTCGCCCCGCGGGCACGCTCGCCGACATCGGCATCTTCTCGTTCAACGGCAACAAGATCATGACCACCTCGGGCGGCGGCATGCTGCTCAGCCCGAACGAGGAGGTGGCCGACCGGGTGCGCTATCTGGCCACCCAGGCCCGTCAGCCGGCGGTGCACTACGAGCACACCGAGGTCGGCTTCAACTACCGGCTCAGCAACCTGCTGGCAGCGTTGGGTCGTGGCCAGTTCGCCCGCCTCCCGAGCTTCATCGAGCGCCGCCGGGCGATCAACGATCGCTACCGCGAGCTGCTGGCCGACGTGGACGAGTGCGACTTCATGCCGGTGCCCGACTGGAGTGGCTGGAACGGGTGGTTGAGCTGTGTGGTGTTCGCCGTGCCCGGTGTGAGCCACCGGGTGCACAACGCACTGCTGGGCAGCGAGATCGAGTCGCGCCCGCTGTGGAAGCCGATGCACCGCCAGCCGGCCTTCGCCGAGTGCCGGGCCCGCACCGATGCCACCAGCGATCACATCTTCGATCTCGGCCTGTGCCTGCCCAGTGGCAGCGCGCTCACCGACGACCAGGTGGTGGAAGTTGCCGACCTCGTGCGCAGCAAGATCCGCAACCGCGCCCGCGTCTGAGCCTCCGGTCAGGGCAGGCAGGCTATGGCAGGGTGAGTTTCACCCCTGCCTGTTCCGCTTCGTAGGGATCGCGCAGAGCATTGGTGCGCCGAAGATCGTGTTCGGCGGTGGTGCGATCGGTGAAGTCGATGCGGGCGGTGAATCGTTGCGCGTACTCGAGTACCGCGACGATCGGGCCGAAGGCGTCATGGTGGCTGGCCGCCTTGAGTGCGTTGGTGTAGTCGAGTCGGATCACCGTGGGCACGATGATCCGGCACTGACCTCCGCGTGTCAGTTCTGCGTTCATCGCAATGCGGGCCACGCGACCGTTGCCGTCGAGGAACGGATGCACCTCGGTGACGAGGAACATCACGTAGATGGCGCGGTGCAGCGGCGATGAGCAGTTGTTTGCCCACCTCGAAGCCGGCCCGAAGCGTCCCTTCGACGAGTTCGGGCGCGACGAACTCGGTCGAACCTGCTCGATTGGCGAGGTGCTTGAACTCACCGGGTCGCTTGTCGAGGCGCCGGCTCATGACCTGGGCGTGGTGTTCGAGAAGCAGCCAGACGAACTCGTCGGCGTCCTTGGCGGTGCGGCGACGACTGACAGCATCACCGACGATCGCGTAAGTGCCGATGACGTCGTGGGCGTCCTCAGGCCGAGCGGCTGGCACCTCTCCGTCGAACACGATCCGCGCTGCTTCATCGAGTGTGAACTCGGTTCCCTCGATGAAGTTCGAGAAGTAGGCCTCGTAGAACGGCAACAACTCGCGTCGTGCGGCGTCGGCCGGCAGGTCGAGCAAGCTCGAAGGCGCTCGGTCGGCGAGATCCGCAACGAGCCGTTCGAGGCGGACGATGCGGCGATGATCGATCGGGCTGCCAGCAGCGCGAGCGGCGAGTCGGGGGGATGTCGCCACGCGCGCATCGCCGGTTGACAGCGCAGCTGCGATCAGGCGCTCGAGCTCGGCGGCTGCGGTCGATGCGCGAAGCATCGGCGCCACTTCTCGAGCTCGGTCCCTGATCTGGTTCAGTCGACGCTCTGCATCAGGGACGGCGAGCTGGTCGAGCCAGTGCTCGACATCGATCCGCTCGAGTCGGTTGCCACCTGGACGGGTGAGCGACTCGAGCATCGTCCGGGTTGCCGAGGCGAGATGGAGTCCGAATGGCAGGGGCGTGTCACCCGACAGCGCCGCTGGCCCGGATCGCGGACGCACCACCACCCCGGGGAGCACGAGCGGCCGGGTGCGTGGATGCACCACGAACAGGCTGCCGCCAACCGGTCCAGCGACTCTCGCCGAGCGATCGCTGATGACAGCGCCGGGGAGCTCGTGCCCGATGATCTCCCAGAGGTGTCGCCGCACGACATCAGCAGGATCACTGTCGACCTCGCCGGTGTAGAGGCCGGATGCCAGGCGGCGGAGCGTGCCACGGTCGACTGCCCTGCTGACTGAGGCACGGTGGCGATCGGCCGACCACACGATCGATGGCCACCCGTGCGAACTGTTCGCCATCTCGCCGCCTCCGATCAACTTCTTGCATACCAGAGTACCCTGTTGATCAACATTATGTGTGCAACTACTGCAACTACGCCCCTCAACCGGGCGCGACGGTCAATTCTTTGCAGCCACCTGCACCGGGGAGGCGCCGTGTGGTTCGAAGTGGTCCGACAAGAGGGTGAGCAGCGCGGCCGAGTCGAGCTCCAGCCCGGCCTGCGTGCTGAGTCGGACGTCAGGGTCCATCGCGTCGAGTGCGTCCTCCATCTTGCGGACCAGCACTGCGAGGGAGTGCTTCTTGGTCGACCCCACCAGCGCTTCGATCGCCGGTCGCACGCGATCGCGCAGCTCGATCGCCGCGGCGACCAGCGCTCGGGCTTCGCCGTCGGACACCTCGCCGGAGTCGACCTTGCGCAGCAGCGCGCAGCGGTAGCTCCGGCACAGCGATGGCCGGTCGTCGTAGATGGTGCACTTCGAGTCGAAGGCTGCACACGGCTGCTCGAACCGGGCCTCTGCCTCGTACAGCAGCAGATGGAACCCCGACCGCTCGAGCACACTCGCGATCGTCGCCCTGCTGGAGGGCGACCGTGGAGTGCATGGTGCCGTCGCAGCACAGGCCGCAGTCGAGACAGAGCGAAGTCATCGCAGGCAGTATCGCCCACTATCGCCCAGTGCGGGCTGGCCCGGCGCGATCTGCCCGCGCGTTGGTGAGGGGCTCAACGACCAGCGTGAAGCGCTCTGGAATCGCATCGTTGCGGCTG
>CAWBTC010000001.1:0-137492 GCA_963791635.1 uncultured Acidimicrobiaceae bacterium | reverse complement strand
GTAGGGGCGAGGGCTACAGGTCGATACCGAAGTCGTCGTCTCGGCTGGCGGCTGGTGTCCGGAAGTCGGGTTCGAGGCCGATGGGCGCCCAGAGTTCTTGGGCGCGTTGGTGGGCTGGGAGGTCGATCCAGTCGTTGGTGAGGTAGCGGGCGAACACGTCGACCGCGGTGTCCTCGCCTTCGACGGCGAGGTAGGCGTCGTTCGACTCCCTGCCGCGGGTCATGGGGACGTAGAGGTTGCGGACGTCGGTGACGGTGTCGATGACGGTGATGGCGTGGTCGACGGTTCTTCCTTGTGCGCCCATGGCGGTGATGGCGTAGGCGAGTTCGACGTGATCGCACAGGTATTCGGCCGGGAGGACGACGGTGCCGGTCGCTCCGTGTGCGGTGATGGTCCAGTCGTCGTTGATCGCAGTGACGGTCCAGATGTTGCGGTTGCGGACCATCTCCCGTCGGTCGGTCTCGAGTGTCCGGTCGTTGTGCCGGGTGGCGACCTCGTCCCCGACGTGCAAGCGCACCCCGTTCGGCAACACGAAACACTCCCCATCGGCGAGTTCGCCCGCTGCGATTCGGCGTCGTTGCGCCGCCTGGTTGAGCCGGTCCACGGTCTCGGTCGACGGGGCCATCAACAGCGTCGAATCGCCGGCCTTGCGGTGCCGCCACCACGCCGACACGGCAGCTCGTTCGATCTGTTCGACGGTGCCGCCGTGGAGCCGGCCTTCACGCTCGTAGGTGTCAGCGACGGCCGGGTCGCCTCGGCGGAGCTGGAGGGAGGCGGTGCGTTCCCAGTCGTTGGTGAAGCGGTGGACGCGGTCGAGTTCGATCGCACCGTGGGTGTCGACGAGCATTCCGAACATCCCTCCCCGCCCGACCGCAGAGAACTGGAGCGGGTCACCGACCAACGCCACCCGCCACCGCTTGTCGTCGGCGAGGTGGGCGAGTTCGGCGAGTTTCGGGGTGGCGAGCATCCCGGCTTCGTCGACGATGACTGTCGCACCGGGAGGCAGATTGAACGTGGGGTGGGGGCGGCCGGTGCGGTGTTCGGCGAGGAGCTTGTCGATCGTGTCTGCCCGCACCCCCGTCTCCATCGTGCGAGCACGGACGCTGCGATCGCTGACGGCGCCACACCGAACACCACACGGCCATCGGCATGGAGTTGCTCGACGGCCGGGCGGAGGGCGGTGGTCTTGCCCGTCCCGGCCGGGCCGACCACGAGGACGACGGGTGCGGTGCCGGCGATCGCTGCGGCCGCTTCCCGCTGGGCGCTCGAGGACTCGATCGGGCACCGCTCGAGCGTCGTACGACTCGACCGTGTCTGCGTGGGGTCGACGCCACGGCCGGCCCAGTCGAGGATGAACGCTTCCTCTTTCAGGATCCACCATTGGGTGATCGCACGATCCGACGCTGCTTCGGTGATCGGACGGTCATCACTCGCCCGCCGCTCCACCCCCGCCGGGACCGGCGGGCCGAGCTCCATCCCCTGGCCGGCGCCGATGCCGTAGCCGAGGATGTCCGCCACACCGACCACCTCACCCGCCGTCGCAGCGAGCGTGGTCGGGAGCAGCGCGGCGACCTCGCGGACGATCTCGGCCGGACGCCACGACGACTGCTGCTCCGCCAACGCATCGATCGCCGCGTCCACCAACCCGTACTGATCGAGCACATCGAAATCGCACTGCACGTCGAGCGAACGGCCCAACACCCCCGCCACCAACTGCTCCGGATCAACACCGAGATCACGGAGCTGACCCGTCCAACGCTCGTGGAGGATGTCGGCGCTGACCGCGTGGTCCTTCGCCGGCCGTGAATCGACCGCCGCCTCACGCTCGAGCTGCCACCGCTCTCGCTGGGTCGGTTCGCGACCCATCGTCTGCTCGAACCGATCCAACTTCACCGACAGCCGAGCATTCACGGCTTTGGTACGGGTGGAGAACTCCTCCACTACGCGCCGGTCGATCCCTTCGATCTCGGCGATCCCGTTCACGACCGGACCCCACTCCACACCGAGCCGGCGCGTCAGCTCCGCCCGCTCCGCCGCGTGGAACAGAGCCGACAACGTCCGCTGATCACGCTTCAACGTCCTGGCATCCAACGCGAGCCAGCGGCCGTCCGGGGACTTCACCCGGTTCGCCACCACCAGATGCGTGTGCAACTGCGGATCCAACGCACGCGACGTGTGCTGCCGGAACCCCGCCGCCACGATCCCCTCCGCGTCCACCACCACAACCTCACCACCCAACCGGAACCGGGTGTGCGCGTGCGCCTCGATCCACCCAGCGACCGCCGCCACCGCCGCGTCGTGCGCGGCGAGCACCTCGGCACGCACCCAGTCATCGCCGACCGCCCACAACACCGACACCGACTTCGGCGACGACGCCGTCACATCAAACCCGCGAACCGACTTCTCCGAGAACCCGTTCCCCAACAGCCGCTCCGGGTCTGCGAGGATCCAACCCGGCCATCAACGCGAGGAAAGAGTCGTCGTCCACCGTCCCGGACAGGCCGAGCATCCCAGCGGCCCGGCCGTGCCAGATCCCGCGTGGCTCTTCCGCGTCCAAGTAGTAGTTGGGCAACGCCTCCACGTAGTACGCACCAGCCGCAGCACCCTTCAACGTCGTCACACGAACCGTCACGGGAACATCACCGCCGCCGCTGTGCACTCGTCTGTCCACCTGGGTTGCCGAGTCGGGAAGATGTGAGTCGACATGACGCTCAGCCCGCGAACGGCAGCGGTGGCTGCGATGACCGACGATGGGGCTTCGGGGTGCGACTGTCGGACGGGACCGGATCGAGCCGGACCAGGGTCGTGGTGGGCGCCACGATCGGCCACGTGATCGGCGCACCGATCCACGCTTCCAGCAAGGCGCGTGGCACACGCAGCTGCCTGCCGACGCGTCGGACCGGGAGCTGGCTGTCGTCACCCGCTCGCAGTGCTGCAGTCGCGAGGTCGTACACGGCCGAGCGCCCGATGCGCAGGATCGCGGCGACCTCCGCCAGCGTCAAGAAGTCCGGCGCCACCGCGCCTCTGTCCCGGATCTCGTCCTCGTCCACGCCCCGTCCCCTTCGGCGGCGCGCGATCTGATGCGCGCCTTCCCTTACCAACTGGACGGCGAGCGACGGGTTTGTTGATTTTTCGGGCTGTGACGTGTGTCAGGCGGTCATCGAAATGACGTCGCCCATGATGTCCGCGGCGGCCCGATCGGTCTGCTCGAGGAAGTGCGCGTACACGTTCAGCGTGGTCGCTGCGTTGCGGTGACCGAGCCTGCCGGCCACGGTCCGCACGTCGACGCCAGCGCCCAACAGTTGGGTCGCGACGAAGTGACGGAGGTCGTGCAGCCGCACGTGGCCGAGGCCCTCACGCCGGCAGAGACGCTTGAAGCTCCGCGACACCGAGTCGGGGAACCACGACTCGGAACAGTCGGCGGCGTCGCTGAAGATGAAGGCATCACCCACCAACACCAACCGGCACATGGCAGCACGCTCGACCATCCGTTGGTGATGCTCGGACAGCAGCTCCACCGTCCGCACATCGAGCGACACGCGGCGGGCCGCGTGGGTCTTGGTGTCCTTCTCGACCAGACCCTTCGGCCCGAACACGATGCCCCGATGGATGTCGACGGTGCGGTCGTCGAGATCGAGATCGATCCATCGCAACGCGATCACCTCCGAGCGCCGAGCTCCGGTGGCGGCCGCCAGGACGAGATAGCAGGCGAGCTCGGGCGAGACCTCGAGCGCACGCTGGAGCAGCCGAGCGAGCTCGCTACCGCTCGGCGGCTTGATGTCCGGCGGCGCCACCCTGGGCGGCGTCGCAGCGGCTGCGGGGTTCGTGCCGATCCATCCCCACTTCATGCCCTGCGCCAGCGCTCGCCGGAGGATGCCGTGGATCCGCCGGATCGTGGCCGGAGCGAGCGGCCGGACGCCCGCACCGCCGGCCTGGAGACGGCGATAGAGCGCATCGATCTCGCTGGCCCGCAGCTTCGACAGCGGCACCGTCGCCAGGTGCGGCAGCAGGTTCCGATCCATGAAACCGCGGGTCTCCCTCACCGTCTTCGGCGAGAACTCCTGCGCAGCGAACTCGAACCACGTCTCGAGCAGATCACCCACCGTCGCCGACGTCCGCGCCAGCGTTCCACGCTCGGCCTCGACGATCATCTCGGCCAGCA
This sequence comes from uncultured Acidimicrobiaceae bacterium, assembly GCA_963791635.1. Lineage (GTDB taxonomy): Bacteria > Actinomycetota > Acidimicrobiia > Acidimicrobiales > Ilumatobacteraceae > VFMC01. The sequence goes on along the minus strand of CAWBTC010000001.1, from coordinate 133,330 downwards.
TCCGTTGCGCCTCGCGCTTGCCGGTGCGGACGCTCTTGTTCGCGTACCGCTTCCGTCCGGTCACAGGATCCACGCCGAGGAAGACGCGGAGTTCCCATGCCTCACCCCGCCGCCGAATGAAGCCCTTCATGCTGTTTCTCCAATCCGTAGATTGGCACGTGATTGGCGAACTGGGAAGAAAAACCAGAGAGCCACTCCGAAGAGTGGCTCTGACCTGGCATTTCTTGGCAGCCCCAACGGGATTCGAACCCGTGCCGCCACCTTGAGAGGGTGGTGTCCTAGGCCACTAGACGATGGGGCCAAGTAGCGGGAGCACACTACCAATGGACGCTCGCCTCACCAACCAGACGACGGCTGCATCTGCTGCGACAAGCACCGGAGTCCGCGGTCTCGTCAGTCATCGTCAGTCGGCGAACCAGCTGCCGTGGAAACCGATCGGCACGCGAGCGGCCATCTTGACCCGTGCCACTGGCTCAGCCGCGACGTCGCGGGCGTCGAGGATCACGAGTTCCGAACGTTCGGTGGCACGATCGCTGACGAAGCTCATCAACCATCCGTCGTCCTCGGCGGTGCCGTTCGGATCGGCTGCGAAGACGTGCTCACCGCAGACCTCGGATTGCCCGTAGTAGTGCGACGACGACGCACCCGATTCGAAGTCGAACTTCACGACCCCTTCGAAGTCGAACTCGAAGTCCCACGTGCGCTGCGGGCAGGCGTACCCGTAGCGGGTGCTTCGGCCGATGACGTCCTCGTTCACACGGGGGAACTCGACGGCGATGTCGGAGGTCTGCTCGTCGGTGACCTTGCCGGTGGCGAGGTCGATCACCCAGCGCCATGGCATCGGCTCACGAGCGGCGCCGGGGTTCTCGAAGTTGAACCCGCCCGGCATGTCGGGCATCCGCGGTGCTCGGATCTCGATCGTTGTGCCGGACTCCCACGCGTTGAAGAAGTGGACGACGTAGCAGTTGTCCATCTCGAACCAGCGCACGTCGTTGCCCGAGCCGCCGCGCGGGATGATCCCCACCCTCGTGCCGTTCTCCGGCATCCAGCTCATCGGCTCGCCACCTTGCAGGATCCGTTCGAGATCGAACACGGCGGGTGCATCGAAGAAGATCGCGTAGTTCTCGGTGATCACGAAGTCGTGCATCATGACCGGAGCGGGGATGTCGATCTCGGTGGTGCTCGTCAGCTCGCCCGCGGCGTTCACCTCTGAGTAGCGGAGGTACGGCGCCATCGGGCTGTAGCCGAAGAACAGCATGTCGCCGGAGACCGGATCGACCTTGGGGTGCGCCGTGAACGGGCCCTGCAGGCGGCCTCCGAAGTCGTGCTCTCCGATGGTGTTCAGATCGCGGTCGAACTCGGTCGGTGCACAAGCCTCGACCATGGTGAGGTAGCGGCCGGCGTGGCGCACCATTGCGGTGTTCGCCGTGTTCTTCATCATCCCGCCCTCATCGAGCACGTCGGGCTCGGGGAACTGGAAGTTGCTCATGCCGCCGTAGCAGGCCCGGCCGCGGGCGCGTTCGGCCAACAGGCCCTTGGACACCACCCAGCGATTCCGGTACCTGGCCTTGCCGTCTTCGAGGTACACGGCATGCAGCATCCCGTCACCGTCGAACGGGTGATATGCGCCAAGGGGCGCGAACTGCTGGTTCGGCCCGGTACGGACGAACATGCCTCGCAGCGCCGCCGGGATCTCACCGACGACCTCGAGGTCACGGTCGTCGCGCTCGTCGAACACAGGTGCCATCAACCCTTGAAGGAACGGCGTCTGCCACGTGTCGGTCTGGGTCATGGTCGCTACCTCCATCGCTCGATCCGGCAGAACCAGATCGTCAGGGTTCGTGGGATCCTATGGGCAGGGTGCGCTCGATCGAGGTTCTGCTGCGGCGAGGCGGCTCCTGGATGTCGACGGTCGGCATCGGGATCCGACACGCCGGGCGCAGTCAACAGGTGAACTCAGCGGTCGAATCGCGAGACGTGTCATGCACAATGGGCACCGTGAACGAACCTCGATATGACGTCGTGTGGCCGCAGGCGCCGATGGGCGTGCAGCGGCATCGGCACGCAGCCCGGCTCGATGACCTGCGCGGCAAGACGGTGGCGTTCGTGTGGGAGTACATGTTCCGTGGCGACGAGCTTTTCCCGGTCCTCGAGCAGTACCTGCGCGACACCTACGACGTCGAGGTGGTCGGTTACGAGGCGTTCGGCAACACGCACGGTCCCGACGAGGCGGCGGTCTTGGCCGAGCTGCCGCACAAGCTGCGCGATTGGCGTGTCGATGCGGCCGTCAGCGGCGTGGGGTGTTGAGGCAGCTGCACGCCCGCCGTGATGCGGGCATCTGTCATCGCCGAGAACGCCGGTGTGCCCACGGTGTCGATCGTGTGCGAAGGCTTCCAACGCCAGGCGCTCGCCACCGGTCGTGGCTTGGGTCTCGACGACCTCGCGCTCGCCGTGCTGCGGGGCCACGTGGACGCCCAATCGCATGACGAGATGATCGCTCTGTTCCTGGAGCACACGATCGAGCAGATCGTGCGTGGTCTCACCGAGTCGAACGGTGACCTTGACGACGTCGGGAATGTGGAGCCGACGGCTCTCGAGATCGTGGCGACCGGTTCGCTCGACGACGTGCACCGCGTGTTCCGCGAGCGTGGGTGGACCGATGGTTCTCCGATCGTGCCGCCGACGCAAGAACGAGTGCAGGCGTTCCTCGACGGCACGGGGCACGATCCGTTCCGTGTGATCGGCCAGGCTCGTCCTTCAGGGCGCGACATGACCGTCTGGTCGGTGGCCGTGAATGGGGTGATGGCGGGCTGCGATCAACTGCACCTCCCGGTGTTGTTGGCGATGACCGATGTGTTGGCGAACCCCGCCTACGGAGTCGAGCACTCGGGCAACACAACCGGCGCGGACGCACTCGTGGTGGTGAGCGGACCGTCGATCGCAGAGCTCGGCTTCAACAGCGAAGGTGGCGCACTTCGAGAAGGCACGCATGCGAACACGGCAGTCGCTCGCTGGTTGCGGCTCTATCTCCGCAACGTGTGCGGTTTCACCACCGACGAGCACGACAAGGCCACGTTCGGGAACAGCGCGCGGGTGGTGCTGGCCGAACATGAAGCCACACTGACCGCGATCGGCTGGCCGTCGCTCGCCGTCGACCTCGGCGCAATGCCGGGCTTGGACACCGTCGCCATGGCCCGCATGAACAACGGGCTCATCATCGGCAGTGTGTTCGGGAGCTCACCCGCTGAGGTGCTGCCCTACCTCGCCAACGGTCTCGTGCGTGCCACCGGGTGGGAGCTGACACACGTGTTCGGGCTGGGGCACCGCTCGTATCGGCCGTTGCTGATCCTGTCGCCGTTGATCGCCCGCATGTTCGCCCGGCATGGCTGGTCAAAGGCGGACGTCCAGCGCGGGCTGTTCGAACAGGCACGGATTCCCGCACGCACGTTCGAGTCGTTCATCGGCGCGTGGACCAACCTCACCGCGGGCCGGCGCACGCTCAGCGACCTCGTCGCGAAGGGAATCCTCCCCGACGTGTTCGCGACGAGTGACGATCCGGATCGACTCGTGCCGATCGTCGCCGATCCGAGCGAACTGCTCATCGCAGTTACCGGCGACCCAAACCGGGCGAACGCGTTCGTGCTCAGCAACGACGGGCGACACGGCGACTGGACGACCGCCACGATCGATCGGTCTGTCTCGCTCGACTTAGCGTGCCGCATCGACCGCCCCGACCTCTGCAACTGACCAGTGTCGACCCGTCGACGGGTCGACGGGTCGGCACGCACGGCGGGGTTCGGCTCAGGGTTCGGCTCAGGGAGTTGTGCTCACCCGCTGGCGAAGAAATTCTTCGGAAAAGCGAACACGTGTTCGATCGAAGGTGATAGTGTCCTGCTCGTCCCGATCGTGGGGACGGATCGGACCTTCGGGTTCCAGTGAGTCTTGGTCTTCTCGGCGAGAGAGGAGGTTCTCATGGATCTGGTGTCGTGCGCGATCGCCGCGTCTGTCGACGTGTCTGAAGCGGATCGCGATGCGGTGGTGGACGTGTTGAGGCATCTGAGCGTCCTCGCTCGACTGGTGCAAGGCCGCGAGATCGACTGCAACCGGCGGCTCGAAGTACTCGCCGTCGACCAGCCTGGGGTCAACCCTGAGCACCTCAATGCCGGAGCCACGGGTCGCTCCCTTCGGACAGCGACGCGTGCCGTGCGGCGAGCCAATGCCGCAGCCGACATGCCGGGGTTGAAAGAGCTGCTCGACGTCGGCTTGGTGTCAGGCGAGCATCTCGACGCGTTCGCCGAAGCGGTGCGGGGGCTGGAGGAAGCGCTGCGACCGGCTCTGCTCGCAGCGCAGGTCGAGCTCGCACAGGCGGCGCTCTCGATGACGGTGGAACAGTTCAGGGTTCGGCTGAAGGCCGAGGTGCGCCGGATCGAAGGCGACGACGGCATGTCCCGGCTCGAACGGCAAAAGCGCCAGACCGGTCTGAAGCAGTGGATCGGTCGCGACGGCATGTGGCGGATCTCGGGTCGGTACGACCCTGAGCAGGCCATGACCCTGTCACAACTGCTTCAGGCCCAGACCGAGACCCGATTCCCGCGCCACGCACCCCCCGCACCTGGCGTCCGACCCACTGCTCGCCCACGAATGGTTTCAAGCCATGGCGCTCGCCGATCTGATGACCGGGAACGGGCCAGGGGTCGGGTCGTTCGAGGTGATCACGGTCATCGACGAACAGAGCTGGCTTCATGGCCGCCATGGCGGCTCACGAGTTGAGTGCGGCCGCGGCATCGATCTCCCGATCGGCGCAGTTCGCGATCTCATCGAGAGTGCCGCCGGTCGTGTCAGGTTCGTGCCGGTCGTGATCGACCGCAACGGCGTGGTCATCCGTCAAGGCACGCCCACCGCCTCGTTCGAAAGCCTGCGTGCATCACTCGAGTGCCCGGTGGGACTTGATCGAGGTCGCAGCAGACGATTCGCAGATCGACATCAGCGACGTGCGCTGAGGGCGATGTACCGATGCTGCGCCGTCCCTGGTTGCGAGCGACACATCTCCGCCACGGAGCCACACCACCTCGACCACTGGGAACGCGGTGGTCATACCGATCTCGATCGACTGCTGCCCTTGTGCAAGCACCATCACGACCGACTCCACGCCGAGCAATGGCATGTCCAGATGGGCGACGACCGATCACTCGTGATCCGACGCGATGGGGCGGTGATCATGACCACCGGGCCACCCGCAGAGCAGTGGCGGTGAGGGCGTTGAGGGCGGGGTGCGGCGCGCAGGCGTGCAGCTCCTCGTCTGCGTCCGGACCGACCGCCAACCACGGACACGCCTGTCCCGTCGAGCGATCGGCGGCGACGTCCAGCCCCTTGACAACTGAAGAGCAACGGCGACGGGACCCATCGCGGCCGATCGATGAGCCCGTCGGGCAGTCGAGGGACGCAGCTGAGGTCGACGAGCGTGCGAACGTCGCAGGCTGACGGCACACGGTGGATCGACCGGGTTACGGTGCGGGTCGGGCGGGGAAGGAATCGACCCCCGATGGCAACTGATCTCCCGGTACTTGGGCCCTCCGTTCGGACCGTGGATCCGCACCGCGTCGCACGACCGAGTTGGGTCGTGGCAGCGGTCGTCGCGGCCTGGTGCCTCGGCGGTGTCACCGGCGCGATCGTCGCCCCTGCGGTCGCGTCGGCCGCGCCGCAGATCTGCGCTCAGCGCGACGCCGCAGTGCACCGGGTGGTCGACGGCGACACCTGGTTCGACATCGCCGCCGACGTCGGCGTGTCGATCCGCTCGCTGCTCGAGGTCAACGGGGCAGAGCCCGACGATGCCATCCATCCGGGTGACGAGCTGTGCCTGCCGGCGGGAGCCACTCCGACCACGTCTGCCCCATCGGATGCCGCTCCTGCCAGTGGCACGTGCAACGTCTCTGGCCAGAAGTACACGGTGGCGTCGGGTGATAGTTGGTTCCGCATCGCCCGTCGGGTCTCCGTCGAGATGGGTGATCTCCTCGCGGCGAACGAGGCCGATGTCGGCACAACGTTGCAGCCCGGCGATCAGCTGTGCCTGCCCAAGGGGGCCGAGCTCGCAGCCGATGCCAACGCGGTGGTCGCGCTCTCGGCACTGCCGGTGCAGGGGCCGTGCTGGTACGGGAACACCTGGCGGGCGCCGCGCGGCGGCGGTCGTAGCCACGAGGGCGTCGACCTCATCGCCGCCGCCGGGAGCTACGTCTACGCCGTCGCCGACGGCGTGCTGAGCCGTCGGGCCTGGGACCAGCCCGGCTCACGGTCGGGCAATGCGTGGTGGCTGACCACGGCTGACGGCACCTACTTCTTCTACGCGCATCTGTCGGACTTCGCCCCGGGGATGAAGGCCGGATCCCGGGTCCGTGCCGGACAGATCATCGGCTTCGTGGGCAGCACCGGGAACTCGGCGACCGCGCATCTCCACTTCGAGGTGCATCCGCACGGGGGCGACGCGATCAACCCGTACCCGACCGTGAAAGCCGCCGGCGGGTGCAAGGCCGGAACCGGCTACGAGCAGCCCGGTGGGTGGCTTCCGGAGACGTGACCGGACGCGAACTCGGCGTCGTGGACTAGCGTGGCACCAGGTCGGCGGCGGTCGGGCCGGATGGCGACGGTGGGAGCGGACATGCAGCAATCGCCCAGGAACTTACGACGGGCACGGTCGATCGTGTTGGCGATGACGATCGTCGTCGGTGTTGTGGTGATCGCGCCCGGTGGCAGTTCACCGGTGGGTGCGGCGGTGCTGCCCGGCTACACCGCTGTCACCCCCGACCGGTTGATGGACACCAGGGAAGGCCTGGGTGGGCCCCTGATGACTGCTGGAGTTTCCCGTTCGCTCCAGGTGGCCGGTCGCGGTGGCGTGCCGGGGGCCGGTGCGATCGCAGTCGTGCTCAACGTCACCGTCACCCAGCCGGCGACGGCCGGTTTCGTCACCGTCTGGCCCTCAGGCGTCGATCGCCCGGTGGCATCGAACCTGAACATGGTCGCGGGAGCGACCGTGCCGAATCTCGTCACCGTCGGCCTGGGTACGGGCGGTCAGGTCGATCTGTTCTCGTCCACCGATGCCCACCTCGTGGTCGACGTGGTCGGTTGGTATGCCTCCGGTCTGGTGCCGGTCACACCCGGTCGGTTGATGGACACACGCGAGGGCCTGGGTGGCGTGCTGCTCGGTCCGGGTGAGACCCGTGAGCTCCAGGTGGCCGGCCGCGAGGGCGTGCCCGCAACCGGTGCGCTCGCGGTCGCGCTCAACGTCACCGTCGTGGATCCCACCGGTGCCGGCTACCTCACCGTGTGGCCGTCAGGCGATCGGCCCACCGCCTCGAACCTCAACTTCGTGGCCCGCCAGACCGTCGCCAACGCCGTCCTTGTCGGACTCGGCAGCGATGGCAAGGTGCGGCTGTTCAACAGTTCCGGAACGACCGACGTCGTGGTCGACGTGGCGGGCTGGTTCGACAGCGGCTTCTCCCCGGTCCTCCCCGACCGGATCATGGACACCCGTGAAGGACAGGGCGGCACGTTGCTCGGTGCAGGTGAAACCCGCGATCTCACCGTGCTCGGGCGAGGTGGCGTGCCGGCCACCGGCGTCGGCGCGGTTGCGCTCAACGTGACGGCCACCCTTCCCACCGGATCGCCGTATGTCACCGTGTGGCCCGCCGGCGTGACTCGACCCAAGGCTTCCAACCTGAACGTGGTCGCCGGCCAGACCGTGCCCAACGCCGTCGTCGTCGGCGTCGGGGCCGACGGGAGGATCAGTTTGTTCAACAGCGCGGGCTCCACCGAATTGATCGTCGACGTCACCGGGTGGTACCCGACGCCGATCACGGGCGATCTCGTCGCCCCGGTGATCTCGGGCGTGTCGGCCAGCGCGATCACCTCCACCACGGCAACGGTCAGCTGGACCACCGACGAGCCCGCCACCACCCGGGCCGACCATGGGACGACCGTGGCCTATGGCTCGAGCAGCGAACTCGCGTCGAACCTCACGATCTCGCACAACCGATCGATCACCGGCCTCCAACCAGCGACGACGTATCACTACCGCGTGCGCAGCGCCGACGCCGCCGGCAACGAGCGCGTGTCGGGCGACTTCACCTTCACCACCGCCTCGGGTGCCATGAGTTTCGCGAGCGCTGTGCCGTTCAGCAGCGGCGGCCATTCGCACGGCGTGGCCGCAGTGAACGTCACGGGTTCGAGCGCGGTCGATCTCGTCGTGGCAAATGCGCTCGACAACACCGTCACCGTCCTGGCAGGGAACAACAACGGTGTGTTCAACACCTCGCCGCCGACGCTCACGATCGGTGTGGGCAGCGAACCGAAGTCCGTGATGGCCGGTCAGCTCAACTCGGGTGGCGTGCTCGATCTCGTGACGGCCAACCAGGGATCGGGAACCGTGTCGGTGCTGCTCGGAAACGGCAGCGGCGGGTTCGCCGCAGCCGTCTCGTACACCGCGTGCACCGGCGCCCACGAACCCGCGCTCGCCGATCTCGACGGTGACAGCGACATCGACATCGCCGTCGCCTGCTGGGGGAGCACGACCATCAGGGTGCTCGCCAACAACGGCTCCGGCGTGTTCACCTCTGCGGCCACGCCCACGTCGGGCTCTGCCCCCCACTCGGTGGTTGCTCTCGATGCCGACGGTGACGGCGACCGTGACCTCGCAGTTGCCAACCATGGAGCCGACAGCGTCACGATCATGCGCAACGACGGCGCGATGAGCTTCGTCTCGCAGGCTGCCATCGGCGTCGGCGGCGCACCGCACTCGATCCGCAGTGCCGACGTCGATGCCGACGGTGACGCCGACCTGGTGACGGCCAACGACGGCGGCGACACCGTGTCGGTGCTCATCCGCAATGCATCTCCGCTGTCGTTCACCAGGACCGACTTCGCCACCGGGCCGACGCCGAAGTCGGTGGCGATCGCCGACATGAACAGCGACGGGGACCTCGACGTGATCACGGCCAACATCAACGGCAACTACCCGACCGTGGTGAACGCCGACGGCAACGCAGTGTCGATCCTTCTCGGCAACGGTGATGGCACGTTCCGGACACCAACGCACCTGGCCGACCCTGGCACGCCGTTCGCAGTGATCGCCGCCGATGTGACTGGCGACGGTCTGGTCGATCTCGTGACGGCGAACTGGCACAGCGGATCGGTCGCACTGCTGCGTCGCCAAACCTGACCTCCCGCAGTCGCCGTGTCGACACAGCGCGCGCAGGTGAGGCCGCACCGCGCGATCAGGGTGTGTCATGTGTTCAGGCATCGTTCAGATCGGCGGGGGCGCCGGTCCGGAACGGATCTCTCTCGCTACTGTGCTGTGGGGCACAGGAGGTCGGGACGTGCGGGCGAGGCGCGGCGGACGGCGGTGCACGGTTGTGCATCGCCAGCGCATGAAGAGTTGGATCAACATGACGGCTGCATGGACGCTGGTCGTCGCGAGCGTCATCGGTGTCACGGCGTCGATCGGCGTTCCGACCGCGTCGGCAGCGGTGCCAGGCGGGTTTGGTGACGGCGTCGTCGGTTCCGGGCTGAGCCTGCCGACGGGCATGGAGTTCATGCCGGGCGGACGGATCCTGGTGACCGAGAAGACCGGTGTCGTGAGGGTCGTGTTGAACGGCGCCGTCCTTCCCACCCCACTGATCGACTTGTCGTCGCGAGTCAGCGACTACTGGGACCGCGGCCTCATCGGCATCGCCGTCGATCCCGACTTCGCCACCACTCGACCGTACGTCTACCTGCTCTACCCGTATGACCCGACCGGCAGCGACGACCCCGGCATCAAGAGCCTGCGGCTCAGCCGGTTCACCGTCACCGGCAACACCGCGTCCGTCGCCTCGGAGGTCGTGATCCTCGGCTCGCTCCCGAGCCCAGGATGCACGGCCAACCTCGGCAGTCCCGACTGCGTGCCCAACGATTGGTACGGCCATGGGCCTGGCTCGCTCGTGTTCGCACCCGACCGTACCCTTTTCGTCTCCATGGGTGACGGCGCCTCATGGGACGAGGTCGACCCCCGAGCGCTGCGCGCCCAGGACATCGACCAGTACCCAGGCAAGGTGCTCCGCATCGACCGCGACGGCAATGGCGTGCCCGGCAACCCGTTCTGGAACGGAAACCCCCGATCGATCCGATCGAAGGTGTTCGCCTACGGGCTGCGCAACCCGTTCCGCTTCGCCTTGAGGCCCGGTTCGAACACCCTGCATGTCGGAGACGTCGGCTGGCTCACCCGGGAAGAACTCAACATCGTCTCGGCCGGCGACAACCTCGGCTGGCCCTGTTACGAAGGCCCGAACCAGCAACCGGGCTACGCCAGCTCCAGCACGTGCCAGGCGCTGTACGCACGTGGGTCGAGTGCGGTGCGCCGTGCCGCCGTCGACTGGACCTCCATCGGTGGGGCGGCCGCTGTGGGCGGGCCGTCGGCGTCGCTCACCAACTTCCCCAGTCCGTGGAACCGTGGCGTGTTCTACGGCGACTACGCCAACGGCTGGATCAGGTACCTGCCGCTGGACGCGAGCGGCAACGTGAGCGGCTTGCCGATCGACTTCGCCACCGGCCTCGACTCGCCGGTCGACCTCAAGGTCGGTCCCGACGGTGCGCTCTACTACGTGTCGATCCGGGCCGGCCAGGTGCGGCGCATCGCTGTGGGCAACGATCCGCCGACGCCGCCCCCGTTCGGTGTGAGCTTCCTGTCGGACCTCACACCCTTCGGCACGCCGACGAACGGCTTCGGCCCGTACGAGCGCGACCGCTCCAACGGATCGTCGCCTGCCGGCGATGGCGTCGCGATCACCATCGGCGGCGTGCCGCACAGCAAAGGCCTCGGCGTCCACGCTGCGAGCGAGGTGCGCTACGTGCTCGACAAGCCCTGCCGCCTGCAAGCGACCATCGGCGTCGACGACGAAGTCGGCAGTTCCGGCTCCGTGGTGTTCGAGGTGTGGAACGGCACGTCGACTCGGCTCTACACCTCGGGTGTTCGAACCGGCACCGACCCCGGGCGTCGCGATCGAGGTCGCGTTGACCGGCGTCTCGCAGGTGCGCCTCGTGGTCACCGACGCCGGGAACGGCACCAACAACGACCATGCCAGCTGGGGCAGCGCCCGCTTCGTGTGCGGCACCCAGGGCGCCCCCGTGCCCACCATCGAGACGCCGACGGTCGACAGCCGGTTCGACACCGGCCAGCGCGTCTCGTTCACCGGGTCGGCCGCCGACCCCGAAGACGGTGCCATCCCGGGTAGCCGGCTCACGTGGCAGGTCACGATCCATCACTGCCCGCTGGGCAACTGCCACACGCACTTCCTCACCAGCGCCGCCGGGGCGTCGGGTTCGTTCGTACTGCCCGACCACGGCGACGACACCCACCTCACCCTCGACCTCACGGCCACTGACGCAGCGGGTCTCAGCACGACGGTGTCGCGACGGGTGGAGTACCGAACCTCGCGGCTGATCCTCGACACGATCCCATCCGGTCGAACGATCCTCTACGACGGAAATGAGGTGGCGACGCCGTTCGTCGCGGACGTTCCGGTGGGTGCCGTTCGGACGCTGTCGGTCCAGTCGCCACAGGGTGGCGCACGTGTCATCGGCTGGTCCGACGGTGGTGCGCTGCAACACGACATGACCATGCCACCCGAAGACACCTGGATCGGCGCCAGCTTCAGCGACGCCGTGATGGTGCCCGTCACCCCGGCACGTCTCGTCGACACGCGTGAGGAGCTCGGTGGTCCGGTGCTCACGCCAGGCGTGAGTCGCCGCATCCTCATCGCCGGTCGAGGTGGTGTGCCCGCAGCGGGCGTTGCCGCGGTGGTCCTCAACGTCACGATCACCGACCCGCTCGGGTCAGGCTTCGCGACGGTCTGGCCGGAGGGGCCGCGACCTGTCGCCTCGAACCTCAACTTCACTGCAGGGACGACGGTGCCCAACCTCGTGACGGTCGGCCTTGGCGCCGATGGTGGTGTCGACGTGTTCTCGAGCCAGTGGGCGCATGCGGTCGTCGACGTGGTCGGCTGGTACGCGTCTGGTTTCGTTCCCGTGCAGCCCGCACGCCTCGCCGACACTCGCGAAGGTCTCGGCGGTGTCATCCTCCTCGCCGGTGAGACACGAGAGATCGACGTCGCCGGTCGTGGCGGCGTGCCGCCGGCGGGGGCCGCAGCAGTCGCGCTGAACGTCACCGCCGTCGGAGCATGGGGGCCGGGCTATCTGACGGTGTGGCCCACGGGAGCCGAGCGCCCGGTCGCGTCGAACCTGAACTTCGTGACCGGTCAGACGATCGCGAATGCGGTTGTCGTGGGTGTCGGTGCCAACGGCAGGATCCGCATCTTCAACAGTTCGGCGGCGACGAACGTCATCGTCGACGTCGCGGGTTGGTTCCGCAGCGGATTCATGCCGGTCACCCCAGCTCGAATCATGGACACCAGGGCAGGGCTCGGCGGGATCGTGCTCGGTCCGCAGGAAACTCGACGGTTGCAGGTGGTGGGTGTCGGCGGTGTGCCCGCGTTCGGGGTCGATGCCGTCGCTGCCAACATCACCGTCACCGAACCCACGAGCGCCGGCTTCGTCACGGCGTGGCCGTCCGGTCGTCAGCGGCCGCTGGCATCCAACTTGAACTTCGTGCCTCGCCAGACCGTGCCGAACGGCGTGGTGATCGGTGTCGGACCCGGTGGCACCATCGAGCTCTACAACAGTTCGGGCTCGTCGCACCTCGTGGTGGACATCACCGGGTGGTTCTCGAGCAATCCCCAGGGGCCGACGAACGGTTAGTTGCGTGCGCTGCCGGGCCGGTACTTGGCGATCAGCTGGCCCGGCCGCGTGCGCACCATGCGCCAGCCGCGTCGCAGCTTCGGCACCAGCAAACGCCGCTGTGTCGGCCGCCAGCCTCGCCATGCGGTGTGGTCGATCGCATCGAACCACGGTTCGGCCAGCTCGACGTCGCCGTGCAGGTGCCAGGGCTTCGGGCGGCGGGTGAAGTGAACGATCCCGGCTTCGATCGCGCCATCCGAGAGCTCCGAGCGCGCGTTCGAGGTGAGCAGGTGCGTTTGGGTGTTCCAGCGCGTGGGCAGCGTCTGCACCCGACCGGCACACACCACGTTGATCGCGTCCTGGTCGGCGAAGCGGAGCGGCGTGGTGGCCACGAGCTCCTGGAAGCGCTGGGTGATGCCCTCGCGGCGCCATGCGGCGAGGTCCATCACGAGCACGCCGGCGTTGATGTAGGGGCTGTCGCTCGCGCCTGGAACGTCAGGAAGCAGCGGCACGAGTCGCTCGAGGTTGCGCACACAGCCATCACCCTGGCCGTCAGCGACGCCGGCGACGAGCATCCCCGGCTCGAGCAGATCGACGAGTGCAGCCACGTCGGTGAGCGCGATCGTGTCGGAGTCGAGGTACACGGCTCGGTCTGCGTCGGGCACGTAGTCGGCGGTGAACAGACGGGCGAACGTGGCCACCGAGGGGATCACACCGCCTTGCAGGGCGCTGTCAGGCACGTGGTGGGTGAACGGCACGATCCGCACCTGTGCGCCGTCGACGGACAACGAGCGCCGGATCCGCTCGCGACTGCGCCCTGAGAAGCCGCAGTCGATGACGGTCACCCGCACCGAAGCGGGGTCAGCTGCACGCAGGATCGCCGATCGCGCGGCCGCGGCGAGCGGCATCGAGAACAGATCGTCGGAGGCGACGACGACGTGCAGGACGCCGTTGGTCATTCGTCGGCCGGCGGCGCAGTCGTGTACTGGCTGCGGGCTCGGGCGGTGAGCCGGGCGCGCAGGTTCCACAGTCGAACCGACCACGAGGCGGGCAGCATCGCTTCCACGTCCCACAGTGCACGCTTGGCCACGAGCACCACACGCTGCACCGCTTCGAGGTTCAGTGCGTTGGAGCGCAGGCCTGCTCGGGCCGTGATGCCACTCGGCGACGGGCCTTGCCGCGAGAGGTTCGGTACGCAGATCAGTGTCGGGTGCCCGCCGGCATGGCGGAACTCGTTGAGCACGCCGTCGACCGAGATGCGATGCCCCCCTGGTTCGAGGCGCTGCTCGAAATGGTCGATGAGCTCATCCAGCTTGTCACCGTTGATCGCCACGAAGTGCGATCCAGTGAACTCCCAGTGTTCGGCGCGGGCGATGTGCGGCGAGATCTGCTCGATCGGGAAGTGACGCGCCGGCGACTGGCCTCCCAGATGGCCGAGGAGCAGAATCGACCACTCCATGCCCTCCAACTCGCGCTGGATCTCAGGGAGCAGTTCGACGAACCGGCTGACCAGCACGGCGTCGTCCTCCACCAGCACGGCGACGTGGGCGCCCTCGTCGCGGGCGGCACGCATCGCACGCAGATGGCTCTCGAAGCAGCCTCGGAATCCGACGCTGGCGAACCCTCCTGCGTGATCCGGACGTTGTGACACGAGGACATCGAAAGGAAGTGCCGCCCGTTCCAGCTCCGCACGTACATGGGTCTGGCGTGCGGGCCTGTCGGCCGTCGTGAGGCCATAGCACTTCCACTCGAGTGTCGTTCGGGCGCTCTCCCTGACCCTCAGACTCATGACGATGAGGTTACAGACTCGCACCCCTCACCTCGGGTATCACCGACACAACTTTTCAACTCCTGTTCCAGCTGCGACAGGGGCAACGGCGGGCAGAACAGATACCCCTGAGCCTGATCGAGACCGATTGCGGACACCGCAGCCCGTTCCCCGGGGGTCTCGACGCCCTCGGCGACCACCACGTGGCCGAGGGAGGCAGCCAGCTGCCGGATCGCCCGCACGACGGCGGCGCGATGTTCGTCGCGCTCGCACCCGGACGTGAGCGAACGGTCGATCTTCACGATCGACACCGGCAGGGCGAGCAACTGTCCGAGCGAGGAGTATCCGGTGCCGAAGTCGTCGACCGCGAGGCGAACACCCAGAGATGCGAGCTGCTCGAACGTGGCCGCGACGCGATCGACGTCGGTGAGCCGATGGCTCTCCGTGAGCTCGACGATCAGCCGGTGGGCCTGCAGCCCGCGGCACGCGACGAGCGAACTGATGTCTTCCACCAGGTTGTCTCGCATGATGTGCAGCGCCGAGATGTTCACGCCGACGGCTGCCGTGCTCAGCACCGGATGGTCGGTCCACCGGGCGAGCGCATCGGTGGCATGGAGGAGCATCCGCCGACCGAGATCGTCGATCACCCCGATCTCCTCGGCGAGGGGGATGAACAGCGAGGGTGGCACGAAGCTGCCCGGCGTGGCCTCCCAACGCGCAAGCAGCTCCACCCATGCGACCTGTCCGGTGGCGAGGTCGTACACCGGCTGACCCCATGCCTCGATCTCGTCGGATCGCACCGCTCGCCGGAGGGCCATCTCGAGACCGCTGCGCTCACTCAACTGAGCCCGGAGATCGGCATCGAACCACACGGCCTGTCGACGCCCGTTGCGCTTGGCCTCGTACAGCGCCTTGTCCGACTCCTGCACCAGGCGGGCCACGTCCGCTCCCCGTTCGCTGGAACGCGTGACGCCGATGCTTGCTGAGACGTACACCTCCTCGCCGTCGACGCGGAATGGTTCTTCCAGCGCTCGGATCAGTCGCTGGGCGAGCACCGTGGCCGCATGGTCGCTCACCTCGCGGAACATCAGCACCAGGAACTCGTCACCTCCCAGACGGCCGACGACGTCGCCGTCGCGCACCTCGGTCTGCAAGCGCATTCCCACGAGCACCAAGAGGGCGTCGCCCGCTGGATGGCCGAAGCGATCGTTCACCTCCTTGAAGTGATCGAGGTCGACGAACATCGCCGTCACGTGACCCGTCCCACCGTGTGCGCGTCGCTCGGCCAGGCCCTGCAGACCGAGGCGGTTGGGGAGCAACGTGAGCGGATCGTGGTTTGCCTCCCACTCGGCCTGGCTGGCCGCCGCTGCGCTGGTGAGGCGGAGCCGCACGAGCTCCACGAGCAGCTTGCCGGTGGTGCGGGTGTCGTTGAGCACGAGAGCGAGGAACACCAAGCATGCCACCGCGAGCACGCCCTGGCCCGACAGGAAGAACGCGGACGCGCTGAGGGTCCACATCGGCAGGAGCACCCCCGTTGAGAGGGCGGTCATCCCGGTGATGCCTGACAGCGTGCCGGCGCTGATCGCGAACAGGAAGCACAGCGCGATCCACCTGTAGTCGCTCTCTCGCCCCGCCGGTTCGAGCCAGGGGAGAGCGCCCCAGGCGAGGCCACTGGCCGCTTGGATGCCCAGCGCGATCCATGACACGCGCGGGCGGATCGGCTGCAGCATCAGCTGGGTGCGGTGCAAGAGCACGAACTGCGCCGCCGCGACCATCATGACCGACACGAACCACCAGATCCGAGTGGTGGTGTCGAGGCGATCGCCGACCACGAGTACGAACGCCATCGCTCCGGAAGCGTTGCCGGCAGGAGCGAAGTGGCGGCTGTTGCGGAAGAACGCGTACAGGTCCGACCGAAGGCCGTCGTCGAGGCGCCCGAGGGTCGGGCCGCTCGCATCTTCAGTGGTCGCGCCAGACACCTCCACGGTCACGGGGTTGACAGTGTGGACCGCCCGGTCGCTACGCATGGATCTGCCGGCACCAATGGCCTACCCGTACCTTCCCGGCTCGCGGAACACCTTGCTAGCGTCGGGCCGCATGATGCCCCCGGCCCCCAGCGCTGCCAACTTCGTTCGCGATCTCGTGCGGGTCGACAACGAGCAGGGGACCTTCGGTGGTCGCGTGCAGACTCGCTTCCCGCCCGAGCCCAACGGCTACCTCCACATCGGCCACGCCAAGGCGATCCACGTCAACTTCGCCATCGCGGAGGAATTCGGCGGGGTGTGCAACCTGCGCTTCGACGACACCAACCCCGACACCGAGGACACCGAGTACGTCGATGCAATCATCGACGACCTGGCCTGGATCGGCTACACGGTGTCGACGGTCCTGTACGCCAGCGATTACTTCGAGAAGATCTACGAGTGGGCCGAGCTGATGATCACCAAGGGGCTCGCCTACGTCGACGACCAGGACAGCGAGGCCATCTCGGCCCAGCGCGGCGGCTACGGCAAGGTCGGCATCGACAGCCCGTTCCGCAACCGGTCGATCGAAGAGAACCTCGACCTGTTCCGGCGAATGCGCGCCGGTGAGTTCGCCGACGGTTCCCGCATCCTGCGCGCCAAGGCCGACATGCAGCACGAGAACATGCAGCTGCGCGATCCGGTGATGTACCGCATCCGTCGCGGCCACCACCACCGCACCCACGACGCGTGGGTGATCTACCCCACCTACGACTGGGCGCACGGTCAGAGCGATGCGATCGAGGGTGTCACCCACTCGTTGTGCTCGCTCGAGTTCGACAGCCACCGTCCGCTCTACGACTGGTACCTCGAGCACCTGCCGCTGCCGTTCGACAAGCCGCGCCAGATCGAGTTCGCCCGGCTCGAGCTCGCCCACACGGTCACCTCGAAGCGACGTCTGGCAAAGCTCGTGGCCGATGGCGTGGTGGACGGTTGGGACGACCCCCGCCTGCCGACGATCCGCGCGGTGCGTCGGCGTGGATACCCGTCCGCGGCGATCAAGGACTTCTGTACTTTCATCGGGGTCGGCAAGACCAACAGCCGTCATCAGATCGAACTGCTCGAGAGCTTCGTGCGCAACGAACTCAACCGCGTCGCGCTACGGCGGATGGCTGTTCTGCGTCCGCTCAAGCTGGTGATCACCAACTGGCCAGAGGGCCAGGTGGAGCGGTTCAGCATCCAGAACAACCCTGAGAACGCCGACGACGGCGTTCGAGACGTTGCGATGAGCGGCGAGCTCTGGATCGAGCAGGACGACTTCATGGTCGATCCGCCGCCGAAGTACTTCCGTCTCACGCCCGGTCGCGAGGTACGTCTGCGCGGGGCGTACTTCGTCACCTGTACCGGCTGCACCACGGGCGACGACGGCAAGGTCGTCGAGGTGCAGTGCACGTACGACCCCGACACCAAGGGCGGCAACGCACCCGACGGTCGCAAGGTGAAGTCGACGATGCACTGGGTGTCGGCCGCGCATTCGCTCGACGCCACGATTGCGCTCTACGACAGACTGTTCTCCGCTGAAGTCCCAGGCGAAGCCACCGGTGATCCCTTCGACGACCTCAACCCAAACTCGCGAGAGCTGCTCGATGGATGCAAGGTGGAGGCTGCGCTCGGAGAAGCGGCACCGGGTCAGGTGGTGCAGTTCGAACGTCTGGGATACTTCGCCCACGATCCACGTGAGCACTTGCTCTTCCATCGCACGGTCGGCCTGCGTGACGAGTGGGCGAACATCCAGAAGCGGAGCTGACATGGCGATCCTCGACAAACTCGACCTCACGTTGCGGCTCGACCGGGAGCAGTACGAGAAGCGCCTGATGGAGGAGCAACGCCGGTTGTTGCAGCTCCGCCTGCACCTCGGTGGCGAGCTCGGCGAAGAGCGTGGGTCCCGGCCTGCTCGTGCTGTTCGAGGGTCCCGACGCTGCCGGCAAGGGCGGGGCGATCAAGGTGATCGTCAACCACCTCGACCCACGCCACTACACCGTCGTCAACTACGCGGCTCCCACCCAGCGCGAGAAGCGGCACCACTTCCTCTGGCGCTTCTACCGCGAGCTGCCGGGCCTCGGAGGGATGGCGGTGTTCGACCGAAGCTGGTACGGGCGCGTCCTGGTGGAGCGGGTCGAGGGCTTCGCCTCCAAAGAGGAGTGGGGCCGGGCGTACCAGGGCATCGTCGACTTCGAGCGGTCGCTCGTGACCGAGGGTGTGATCCTGGTGAAGTTCTGGATGCACATCTCCGACGACGAGCAGCTGAACCGGTTCAATGCTCGCGCGGCCGACCCGCTGAAGCGGTGGAAGCTGACCGAGGAGGACTGGCGCAACCGGGACAAGAACCGGTTGTACGACGCGGCCGCCGAGGACATGTTCGCCAAGACCTCGCACAAGCTCTCGCCGTGGGCGGTGATCCCTGCCGAGCAGAAGCGATACGGGCGGATCGCCGTGCTCGAGACGCTGAATCGCCGGATCGAGGAGGGACTGCGCCGCGTCGGCAGGGATGTGCCCGCGATCAGCGACCTGGATGTTCGCGACGACTGACTCGCGCCCGGCGCCCGCTTCGGTGGGCGCCGCAACTACGGTCGACGCGATGACCACTCCTCGCCGTCATGTCGAACCTGGGCTGCGCGAGCAGCTCGATCTCGGGTATGTGTTCGGCAGCGTGCTCACCTTCGCGCAACGACCATTGGTGACCGAGCTGCAACAGCTCGCCGACTGGCAGGCCGACGTCGCCGTGCTCGGCGCGCCGTTCGATCTCGGCACCACGAACCGGCCCGGCGCCCGCTTCGGGCCGCGGGCGCTGCGCACCGGCGCCTACGAACCCGGCACGTACCACATCGACCTCGGCCTCGAGGTCTTCGACTGGCTGGAGGTGGTCGACGTCGGCGATGCCTACTGCCCGAGCGGATTGGTGCAGCAGAGCCTCGACAACATCAAGGCCAAGGTCGCCTCGGTCGCATCGCTCGGCATCATCCCGATCACGATCGGCGGGGATCACACGGTCACATGGCCGGCGGCGACGGCGGTCGCCGATCACCACGGGTTCGGCACGGTGGGCATGGTCCACTTCGATGCCCATGCCGACACCGCAGACACGATCGACGGCAACCTCGCCAGCCACGGCACGCCCATGCGCCGCCTGATCGAGAGCGGCGCGATCCCCGGGAAGAACTTCGTGCAGATCGGGCTGCGTGGGTACTGGCCCGGCCAGGACGTCTGGGACTGGATGGCCGGCCAGGGCATGCGCTGGCACCTGATGGACGAGGTGCACCGCCGCGGCCTCGATGCCGTGGTCACCGATGCGATCGCCGAGGCGATGGACGGTGTCGATCACCTGTATGTGAGCGTCGACATCGACTGCCTCGACCCGGCGTTCGCGCCGGGCACTGGCACGCCCGAGCCGGGAGGGCTCACCTCGACGGACCTGTTGCGCGCCCTGCGCCGGTTGGCGATGGAGACGCCGATCGTCGGATTCGACATCATGGAGGTCGCCCCCGCGTATGACCATGCCGAGTGCACGGTGAACGTGGCGCACCGCTGCGTGATGGAGGTGCTGGCCGGTCTTGCCTGGACTCGTCGCGAGGGCGGGCAACCGAATGTGTCGGTTGCCGGTCCTCGCAGGTGAACCTGTTTGGGTGAGAGCGGGCCACGCCCAGCAACGGCGCCGTCGATCGAGTGGGGACAGCGTCGATAGTTGTGTGAGGGTCGGACGCCCTGCTCATGTCGACGACCGTCCGTGCCGATACCCCCCAGGTGAGTGCCACCACCGAACCGCTGCGCGAGCCCGAATCGGGCGCGGCGGACGGTCTTCGATCGGCGAGAGGCGGCATCGTTGCGTTCTCGGCATGCTTGTGGGCTGCTTGCGCGGTCTTGACCGTGTCGTTCTACGGGCCGCAGCAGTGGGGAGCGCAGACGAAGTGGCCGCTGTGGTTCGCCTTGCCGGTGCTTGCCGCAGGCTTCGCGTTCGCCGAGGTGTTCGTCATCCACCTCCGCATCCGGGCCGACTCGCACACGTTCTCCTTGGTCGAGCTGCCGCTTGCGTTCGGGTTGTTCTACGTGCAGCCGCTCGTGATGGTCGCTGCTCAGCTGCTCGCCGCGGTGCTGGTGCTCGTGCTGCATCGCAGGCAAGGTCCGCTGAAGGTCGTCTTCAACACGGCCGTGTTCATCGTGACCAGCCTGGTTGCGGTCGTGGTGTTCCGCGCGTTGGCGACCGAGCTCGCCCCGCTGCAGGGCAGCACCCTGTTGCAGGGCGGTGCAGCGATGCTGGTCGAGGCGATGCTGTCGATCGTGCTCGTCTCGACGGTCATCAGGATCGCCTCGGGGTCGTGGCGATCGGCCGACTTGGTCTCCAATGCCGGCTTCGGGCTGGCAACCGCCACGTTCACGAGCAGCCTCGGCGTGGTGGCGGTGGTGGTCGTCGACGCACATCCGGAGATCGCCTGGTTGCTGATCCTGCCGGTCGCGGGAACCTATCTGGCCAGCTGGGCGTACTCGTCTCAGCGACGCCGTCACGAAGGCCTCGACTTCCTGTATCAGTCGACCAAGCTGCTCCACCAGTCCGCCGACTTCGAGACCGCGTTCGGTGAGCTGCTGCGCAGGACGTGCGACACGTTCAACGCATCGGCGGCGGAGATCGTCTACCTCCCCGAGTCGAACGCCGAGCCGATCTGCTTCCAGCTCGGAGCGGGTGCGCTCGCACACACGCACGAACTGGATGCGAGGCACCACGTCCTGATGGGGCTGCTCGGCGAACGCCAACCGCTGATCCTGAACGCGAGCAGCGGCGGCCTCGGTATCGAGTTCCTGCGCTTGAGCACCTACTCCGCTGCCATCGTCGCGCCGCTGCTCGGTGACACGCGCGTGGTCGGCGCGCTCGTCATCGCGAACCCGTTGAGCTCGGTCGTCGGGTTCGACGTCACCGATGCCCAACTCGCCGTCACGCTCGCGAACCACACGGCTGCTGCGCTGGAGAACGGGCGTCTCGAGCAGTCACTCGAGCAGCTCCGCGTCCTCGAAGGCCGATTGAGCTTCGAAGCGACCCACGACCCGCTGACGGGCCTTGCCAACCGGTCGCTGTTCCGATCGAACCTCGAACACGTGATCGAACACGCCACCGGTCGTGGTGGCGCCGTGCTGTTCATCGATCTGGACGACTTCAAGACCGTGAACGACAGCTGCGGTCACGCCGCCGGTGATGCGCTGTTGATCGAAGTCGCGACTCGGCTGCGCAACTGCGTGTCCGCGTACCGACACGGTCGCCCGGCTCGGCGGTGACGAGTTCGCAGTGCTGCTCCCCGACGTCGGCAACCCCGCTGAAGCGGCCGCGGCCGCGGAACGCATCCTCAAAGCGTTCGAGCCGGCCGCGCTGGTCACGAGCCGGCGGATGTACATCCGCGCCAGCATCGGCGCTGCGATGCTGGTTCCCGGCGCCGACCCCGTGGCGATGATGCGTGACGCCGACACCGCGATGTACGTCGCGAAGGCACAGGGGAAGAACCGAGTGATCGGGTTCGAGTCGTCGATGCACGAGTCGAGCATGCAGCGCTTCAGCCTGCACGCGGACCTGATGCAGGCGATCGACAACGGCGAACTGGTCACCTACTACCAGCCGATCATCGGGCTCGACTCAGGGGCGATGCTCGGTGCCGAAGCTCTGGTGCGCTGGAACCATCCCGAGCTCGGGATGCTGGCCCCCGACAGCTTCCTGCGCGTTGCCGAGCTCAGCGGCCTGATCACGACCATCGACAGGATCGTCATGGACCAGGCGTGTGCCTGGCTCTCCCTCGCCGACGCGACAGCACCGGGGCTGGTGCCGTGGGTCAACGTCAACGTCTCGCCCGACTCGTTCCGGGAGACCGATCTGCTGCAACGGATCACGGGCACGCTCCGTCGTCACGATCTCGAACCTCGCCGTCTCGGCATCGAGATCACGGAGAACCTGATCATCGACCAGGAAGGCGACACGCACGAGATCCTGCAGCAGATGAAGCAGCTCGGGGTCCGCCTCGCGCTCGATGACTTCGGCACGGGGTACTCCTCGCTGAGCTACCTCCGCACGCTGCCGGTCGATGTGATCAAGATCGCCAAGCCGTTCATCGACGACATCGATCAGGTGGATCCGGCGCAATCCGCCCACGCCTTCGCGTCGGCGATCATCGCCCTGGTGAACGCGCTGGATCGGTTCATCGTCGCCGAAGGGATCGAACGGCCCGAGCAGGCGAACATCCTCAGGAGCCTCGGATGCCATGCGGGACAGGGCTATCACTTCAGGCGTCCGATGACGGGCGACGTGTTCCTCGGCTGGGCGCTCCAGCGCAGGGACGCGGCTGAGCTCGCCGACACAGCCGTGGCATTCCCGCCCTCCGAGACACAGCCGGAGCAGCATCCGAGTCCTGTCGGCTGACCGCTCTGCGGCCCGCCTCGCGAGGTGGCGTCAGGCAGGCGAGCCGAATTGACGGTCGCCGGCGTCGCCCAGACCTGGGACGATGAACGCGGTCTCGTTGAGACGCTCGTCGACGGCGGCGGTGTAGATCGCGAGGTCGAGCCCGGCATCCTCGAGCACCTTGATGCCTTCGGGAGCCGCCAGCACGCAGACGACGATGATCGTTCCGGTGGCGCCGCGCTCGATCAGCAGCCTGCAGGCGTGCGCCAGCGAACCGCCGGTGGCCAGCATCGGGTCGAGCACGATGCATTGCCGTCCGGCGAGGGTCTCGGGCAGCTTGTTCACATACGACTTCGGCTGGAACGTCTCTTCGTCACGGGAGATGCCGATGAAGCCCACGTCGGCGCTCGGCATCAGCTCCTGCGCAGCGTGCAAGAAGCCGAGACCAGCGCGCAGGACCGGCACCACGATCGGCTGCGCGGCGAGCACGCGACCGCTGGTCTCGATCAACGGGGTGGTCACCCGCACCGACACCGTCGGCAGGTTCCGTGTTGCCTCGGCCAACAACAGCGAACCGATCCGCTCGATCTCCTGACGGAACAACGCATTGGGGGTGTTCACGTCTCGGACACGGACGAGGGCGTCGGCGATCAGCGGGTGATCGACGTGGTGGACGGCGACGGGCATGCTCGCGAGTGTGGCAGACGGGAGCGGTGCACCGGAAAGGACGGCCCCGGAACGGACGGGCCGTTGAACGGACCGTCGTCGGCTCAGCCGGCCCCGAGAGCGAGGTCGGCCTTCACGAGCGCGTAGCGGGGCTTGATCGAGCCGTTGATGATCCTCAGGCGCTCGGGGAACGGGGCGAACGCGCTCTTCATCGCGTTGATGGTCATCCACTCGAAGTCTTCGAGGCCCCAGCCGAATGCCTCGTGGAGCTGCTCCATCTCATGGGTCATCGAGGTGGCGCTCATCAACCGGTTGTCGGTGTTGAGCGTGACCCGGAAGCGGAGGCGACGCAGCATGCCGATCGGGTGGTCGGCGATCGATGCACACACCCCGGTGCCCACGTTCGACGTTGGGCACAACTCGAGCGGGATGCGCCGGTCGCGAACGAATGCGGCAAGCCGGCCCAACTGCTCCTCGCCGGGCGGGCCGGTGATGTCGTCGACGATGCGCACGCCATGACCGAGGCGCTCCGCACCACAGAACTGCACGGCCTCCCAGATGCTCGGCAGACCGAAGGCCTCGCCGGCGTGGATCGTGGTGTGGAAGTTCTCGCGTTGCACGTACTGGAACGCGTCGAGGTGGCGCGTGGGCGGATAGCCGGCTTCGGCGCCGGCGATGTCGAAGCCCACCACCCCGGCATCCCGCCAGCGCACGGCCAGTTCGGCGATCTCGAGGCTGCGTGCCGCGGTGCGCATCGCCGAACAGATCAGATAGATCGTGAGGTCGGTGCCCGCAGAACCGCGACGGAAGCCGTCGAGCATCGCCTCCACCGCCTCGTCGAGGGTGAGTCCGGCCTCGGTGCACAGCTCGGGGGCCATGCGCACCTCGGCGTACACACAGCCGTCGGCGGCGAGGTCCTGGGCGCACTCGTACGACACGCGCTCGATCGCATCGCGGTGCTGCATCACCCCCACCGTGTGGGCAAAGGTCTCCAAGTACAGCACCAGGTCATTGCGTTTTGCGCCGCGGTTGAACCACTGGGCCAGCTCGGTCACATCGGTGGTCGGCAGCATGGAGTAGCCGTACTCCTCCGCCAACTCCACCACCGTCGCCGGGCGAAGACCACCGTCGAGATGGTCGTGCAGCAGCACCTTCGGCACCGAGCGAAGCAGATCGACACTGACGTTGGACATCTCGACATCGTATGTGGTTGCCCACGACGCCCATACCCTGTTGCCCCATGGAAACCACCGGATCAACCGACCGGCTCACCGTCTTGGGCAACACCGTGCGTCATTCGATCGACCACGTCGAGGTGTTCCCCGCACCTGCGCACGTGACGACGGTGCGCTTCACCACCGACGAGCTCCAGTCGATGTGCCCGGTGACCCGACAACCCGACATCGCCCACGTGGTGATCGAGTACACGCCCGATCAGTGGTGCATCGAATCGAAGAGCCTCAAGCTGTATCTCTGGGGCTTCCGCGACCGCGCGATGTTCGCCGAGGCGCTCACCGCCGAGATCGCGAGCGAGGTGATGGCCACCGCCGCACCGGTGGACGTGACGGTCACCCTCACCCAGCGGCCGCGTGGCGGCATCGAGGTGCAGGCGGTCGCCCGCCTGCACCGCTGATCAGACCGGCGCTGGTCACTGACTCTCGTAGGGCTGGCCCGCCGCCTTCGGACCGCGTGACCGGCCGACGAAGCCGGCCACCACGACGATGGTCATGAGGTATGGGGTCATCTTGATGAACTCGCTCGGCAGGCCGGTGTTCAGCAGGCTGAGCTTGTCGGCGACCGAGTCGAACAGGCCGAACAGCAGCGCTGCGCTGAGCGCGCCAACCGGGTGCCATCGGCCGACGATCACGACGGCGAGGGCGATGAAGCCACGTCCGTTCGTGATGTTCTCGTTGAAACGTCCGAGCGTCGCGGTCCACCATGCCCCCCCGAAGCCGGCGATCGCGCCTGCCATGATCACGTTGCGGTATCGCAGACGCAGCACGTTCACGCCGAGGGTGTCGGCTGCACGTGGGTGTTCGCCGACTGCGCGGGTGCGCAGACCCCACTTGGTGCGGAACAGGAACCAGGTGAACATCATCACGAGGATGTACGCGCCGTACACGAACACGGTCTGTTGGAACAGGATCTGGCCGAGCACGGGGATGCGCTCCAACAGCGGGATCTTCCAGGCGCCGAGCGTCGGGGTGTCGTTGTAGTCGGGGTTCTCCGTCAGCACCCGGCTCGACAGGAACGACGTGAGACCGAGGACGAAGAAGTTGATGAAGAAGCCGACGATCACCTGGTCGACCTTGAACCGGATCGCCAGCCAGGCGAGCAGCCAGGCGAACATGCCGCTCGTGATCATCGCCGCGACGACACCGATCCAGAAGCCGGTCTTCGGGCCCATGCCCGGCCAGCCGCTGGCGATCGACCCGACGAACGCCGAGGTGAAGGCGCCGTTCAACAGCAGACCCTCGATCGCGATGTTCACCACACCCGAGCGCTCGCACATGATGCCGGCGCACGCTCCGAAGATGAGCGGCGTGGAGAAAGTGACGGCGGACGCGAGCATGCCGATGAACGAGAACTCGAGACCGGCGGCCGCCCATGCCAGGAACGACATGAAGACCAGCAGCGATGCCATCGCGAGGATGACGTTCGTCCACTTGCCGAAGCCACGCCACAGTTGCACGCCCGCAACCACGGCAAGCGACGCAGCAGCGAACCATGCCAACGGCTGGGCCGGCAGGCCGAAGGATCGACCGGAGTCGAGGTTGAACGTGGCGGTCCCGCTGTGGCGAGTGAGGAACAGCATCGTCATGCCGGCGAGCACGATGTAGCCGATGCCCAGGTTGCGTGCGTGCCGCTTCTCCTCGAACGTCAGCGGGGACGGCGTCGCCGAATCGGTGGTCATGGTCATGCTCATGCTCCCCACCCGCGGAACTGCAGGGCCGACGTGGTCCCCTCGCCCTTGAGGCGCCAGATCAGTCGAGTCAGCGCTGGCGCGGCGATGAACAGCACGATGAGCGCTCGAAGTACGAGCACGACATCGAGCGGGATGTCGGTCTCGAGCTGCATCTTGCGGCCACCGGCTTCGAGGATGCCGAACAGGAGTGCTGCGAACACGATGCCCGACGGCTTGTTCCGGCCGAGCAGGGCGACCGCGATCGCATCGAAGCCGATGCTGCCGGCGAAGCTCTCCGTCGCGTATCCCTGGGTGCCGATCATCTGGGTGGCGCCACCGAGGCCCGCCAGACCACCGGCGATGAACATCGCGAGCGTGGTGAGCGTCGCCGGCTTCATCCCGGCGTAGCGGGCCGCATCGGCATTCGCGCCGAACGTGCGCAGCTCGAAGCCGATCCTCGACCGCTCGAACAGCCACCACATGAACACCGCGCCACCGAGCGCCACGAGGAAGCCCCAGTGGGCGCGCAGCGAGGGGTCGTCGCTCCAGAAGAACAGCTTCGGGAGACGGCCGTCCTTGCTGACCGTCTTCGAGATCGGGTTGTCCTTGCCCGGCTGCTGGAACGCCTCGGTCTTCAGCAGCCACAGGGTGAGCAGCCCGGCGATGTAGTTGGTCATGATCGTGGTGATCACCTCGTGTGCACCGGTGCGGGCCTTGAGCAGCCCGACGATGCCGCCCCACAGGCCCCCGAAGACGATGCCGGCCAGCAGGGCCAGCGGCACCTGCACGATGCCGGGGCCGTTCATCGAAAAGCCCACCCACACCGATGCCATCCCGCCTGCGAACATCTGGCCGGTGGCACCGATGTTGAACAGACCCGAGCGTGCGGCTACCGCGAAGCAGAGGCCGGCAAGGATCAGTGGCGTTGCCGACACGATTGTCTCGCTGATGCCTCTGAGGCTGCCGAGGGCACCAGACGGCAACGCCAGGTAGGCATCCTTGATGGTGCCGAGGATGCCGCCGATGTTGCCTTCCTTCAGGCGATCGATGTCGGTGAGGCCGATGATCAGTGCTCCGACGATCAGCGCCGACACCACCGCCAGGAACGGCAGCAGCAAGTTGTTGTAGGTGTCGATGCGATCGAAGAATGCAAGGAGTTTCGGCTTCTTTTCGGGAGCCTCCTCGCGTCCCCCATCGACCGTCGCGGTGGTCATGCTGCGCTCTCCTTCGCGCCGGCCATGTACAGGCCGACCTCGTTGTGACTCGTGGATGCGCGGGGAAGGTCGGCGACGACCTTGCCGCGGTACATGACGACCACTCGATCGGCCAGGGCCATCACTTCGTCGAGCTCGGTGCTCACCACCAGCACCGCGACGCCTGCGTCGCGCAAGGCGACGATGCGTTCGTGGATGTACTCGATCGACCCCACGTCGATGCCACGCGTGGGTTGGCAGGCGATGGCGAGCCTGAGATCGCGGCTCAGCTCCCGGGCGACGATCACCTTCTGTTGGTTCCCGCCCGACAGCGTGCCCACTCCGGTGTCCACAGACGGGGTGCGGATGTCGAACTGGTCGACGAGCTCGACGGCCCGATGGTCCGCGGCGCGCCAGTCGATGGTGACGCCCTGACTGAGCGGCGGGGAGTAGTAGCCGGTGAGGGCCAGGTTCTCGGTGACGTCGAAGTCCTTGACGATGCCCTCACGCTGACGGTCCTCGGGGATGTGGGCCACACCGTGACGGTGCATGTCGCGGGGGTCGGCGACCGTGATGTCCTCGCCGGCGAGGTGCACGCTGCCACCTGCCACGCGGCGCAGGCCGACGAGGGCATCGACGAGTTCGGTCTGGCCGTTGCCCTGCACGCCGGCGATGCCGACGATCTCACCAGCGCGCACCTGCAGGTTCACGTGGTCGACGAGCACTCGTCCCGATGGGTCGCGCACCGTGAAGTCCTGGAGTTCGAGCACGACGGCGCCGGGCTCGTGGTGTTCTTTGTTGACGACGAGGTCGACCGGGCGGCCGACCATCATCTCGGCGAGCTCGGTGTCCTTCACCGTCTTCGGGTCGGCCTCGCCCACCGTCTTGCCCCGGCGCAGCACTTCGATCCGGTCGGCCACCTTGATGGCTTCGCGCAGCTTGTGGGTGATGAAGACGATGCCCTTGCCGTCGGCCTTGAGCGACTCGACGATCACGAAGAAGTCGTCGATCTCCTGCGGGGTGAGCACGGCGGTGGGCTCGTCGAACACCACGATCTTCGCGTGGCGGAACAGCACCTTGATGATCTCGACGCGCTGCTGCAGACCGACCGGCATGTCCTCGATCACTGCGTCCGGGTCGAGGTGCATGCCGTACTGCTCGGAGATGGCGCGCACCTGCTCGCGCGCGGTGGCCAGGTCGAGCTTGATGCCGCCGAGTGCTGGTGGGCTCGACGCCCATCACCACGTTCTCGGCGACGGTGAACACGGGGACGAGCATGAAGTGCTGATGCACCATCCCGATGCCGGCGGCGATCGCGTCGCGTGGCGAGGTGAAGTGCTGAGCGACGCCGTCGATGAGGATCTCGCCCTCATCGGCCCTGTACAGGCCGTACAGGACGTTCATCAGCGTGCTCTTGCCGGCGCCGTTCTCGCCGACGAGGGCGAGCACCTCGCCGCCACGCACGCGCAGGTTGACGTCGTCGTTGGCGACGACGCCGGGGAATCGCTTCGTGATCCCCCGTAGCTCCAGTTCCATTCGGTCCCCCTTGGGGTGTCGCCCCATGTGCGCCCCCGTGACGAGCGCCGAATCTAGTGCAATGACCGAGTCTTCGGCGCGAACCGGGGGTCGCGGCAGAAAACGAGGAGAGGGGCCCCGAAAGGCCCCTCTCCGTGTTCACGTGCACCTTGCGGTGCGTGCGAGTGAGCGAGTGCTCAGCCAGCCTTCATCGTGCCGGCGGTGAAGTCGGCGACCAGCTTCTCGATCTCCGCCTTCAGCTCGCCGGGACGTCGCCATCCTGGTCGTGGAACGGGGCGATGCCCACGCCGCCATTGGCGAAGTTGCCGAGGTAGTCGGCGCCGGCCTTGCCGTCAGTCAACAACATTGCTCACCGTGTCGAACACGGCCGCATCGATGTTCTTGAGCACGGAGGTCAGGTAGACCGACTTCTCCTTGTCGTTGCTGACGAACATGTCGACGTCGACGCCGATGATCCGGATGCCACCGACTTCCTTGGCGTACGCCGAAGAGCCGAGGCCCACCGGACCGGCGACCGGGAAGATGATGTCCGCGCCTTCGTCGGCGAAGCCCTGAGCGAGCTTCTTGCCGTCGTCGAGGCTATCGAAGTTGCCGGCGAACGAACCTTCGGTGCCGTCCCAGCCGAGGACCTCGACAGTCGGTGCCCTTCTGCTCGTTGTAGTAGTTCACGCCGTTCAGGAAGCCCGTCATGAAGATCGTGACCGGCGGGATGTTGATGCCACCGAACGTGGCGACCTTGCCGGTCTCCGACATGCCGGCAGCGAGGTAGCCGGCGACGAACGACGGCTCGTCGGTGCTGAAGTTCAACGCGCGCACGTTCTCGAGGTTCATGTCGTCAGCGAAGTCGTCGGGCGTGCCGTTGTTGTCGTTGGCGTCGGAGTCGATGATCGCGAACTGCTGCTCGGGGTTGGCCTTGGCGGCATCGGCCGTGGCGCCGCCGAGCAGGAAGCCGACAGTGATGATCACGTCGAGCACTTCTTCTCGATGAATGCGTTGATGTTCGGCGCGTAGTCGGCGTCGCTGGCCGACTCGAGCAGATCCTTCGGACGCCCAGGTCCTTTTCCGCCTTCTGCAGGCCTGCATATGCGGACTGGTTGAAGCCCTTGTCGTCGACACCGCCGACGTCGGTGACTTCACAGGCCGAGAGCGTCGGTTAGCTGGAGCCCGACGACGTCCTCTTCGTCGTCGGCTTCCGCATGCGGCAACCACGAACAGCGACGCGGTCAGTGCCAGCGCCGCAAAGCGCTTGGTCTTGCGCATTTGGTGCTCCCCCTTGGAGTTGGTTGGGTGGATCGGAAGATCCGTTCCAAAGCCTACTTCGCCGTGCTTGCCAGGGACGCGCAGTGTGACGGCCCTAACATGTGAGCCGATTCGTCATGGCCGCACCTCCCCGCCCCGCCCCGCCGCGACGGCGTGTCAGCCGTCGCAGACTGATGGTGCGTCGCATCGGTGCGCTCGTGGTGCTCGCCGTCGTTGCGATCGGTGTGGTGAAGGTCGTCGACGCACTGATCGGCGCAGAAGGCACCGAAGCCGTCGCACCCCCCGACCAGTCGGTGAGCGATCCGGCGGACACCCCAGCTGCCGCAGCTGCCACAGCTGCCGCTGCGGACGGTTCGACGGCCACCGCCGGCACGACGTCGGCGCCGGACACCACATCGGTTCCGACGCAGCCGGAGTCCGCCGTGCCGACCGCCGACGACCCCGCGGTGGTGCTGGTCGCAGGTGACTCCGATGCGGGCACGTTCGGGCCCTACCTCGAGACGCTGGTGGGCGAGACCGGCGTGGCGAGGACGCAACTCGACTACAAGGTCTCGTCGGGCCTGTCCCGACCCGACTTCTTCGACTGGCCGAGCCACTTCCGCGAGATCGTGCCGCAGGTGAACCCGGACATCATCGTCGTGACGTTCGGGGGGAACGACCCGCAGGGGCTCACCGACGGCGTGAAGTCAGATGGTTCGCCGAACTTCATCGTCGGCGAGCCCACGGGCGAGGGCGACGTCGAATGGCGTGCAGAGTACGGACGTCGCGTGGGTGACGTCATGGACTACCTCTCGGCGCAGGGACGAACGCTCGTCTGGGTCGGCATCCCGAACGACGACAGTCTTGACGTGACCTTGAGACTTCGCGTGCAGGACGAGGTGGTGCGGGCCGAAGCGGCGAAGCGGCCGCAGGTGAAGTTCATCGACACCTGGAACCGCTTCTCGGGCCGGGAGGGCGGCTGGGCCGAGTTCGTCATCGATCCCCGTGACAACCAGGCGAAGGACGTCCGGGCCGAGGACGGCTTCCACCTGAACATCGTCGGTGCCGAGATCCTTGCGCTCGACATCGCCGAGGTCGTCGTCGGCGATCTACGGGTGCGCGGCGCGGCGATCTGAGCGGTCTCGATCGGAGGTGGGTCGTCCGGCCCATCGCGCAGCGTGCGCCCACATCACGGGGTGTGGGCGCGTCTACGCTGCCCCGATGGCAGTGCGAGTGCGGAGAGGTCATGCGGAGGGCTGCTCGAGCCGGACGCGGGCGATGACGGTCTCCGTGCTCGCGCTGCTCACGTTCTGCACCGCCTCGGCGGTCACCAACGGCACGGTTGCGGCGGCGCCGACGCCGATCGCGACGGCCGAACAGTGCACCGACGAGACCTACCGGTGGGGCGGCGACATCGGTGTCGGGGGCACGTCGGCGACGTCGTACGACACCGGTGTGGAGGTGCCCGCATCGAACGGGACGACCCTCACCGTGGTCGGCGTGTCGGCCGACGGTCTCGATGCGGCCGGGTTCGCCCAGGTGCTGGTCGTGCACGTCGGCGGGATGCGGGCGACGGCAGGTGCAGCGATCGCCGGAGGGCCGATGGTGGTGAGTGCAGCAGCGGCAGCATCGGAATCGGCATCGGTCGTCCGAGTGGTGGGCGTGACCGTGGTGGCGCGCCGATGCGTCGTGGTGGCGAGTGCAGTTCCGGGTGGCTCGATCTCGCTCGAAGCCGCCGACCCCCCGTCGTTCACGCTGCCCGCCACCGGGGCGAACGAGTGGCGCCAGACCCTGACCGGGGCAGCGGTGCTGGCTCTCGGGTTGGCGCTGGTGTCGTTCGGTCGCAGCCGTCCTCAGCTGAGCTGACGCGTCACTGCTGGCGGCCGCGGGCTTGAATGGCCACGCGACGAGCTTCCACCTGCTCGGGACTGAACATCGCCTTTCGCCACGCCTTGCCGTCGCGACCCTCGATCTCCCAGCCCGGTCGTTCGGCCGTGATCTCCGCATAGGTGCTCCGGATCTGACGAACCCCCGGCTGGTCGTTGCCGATGATGTCGGCCGCGAGCTTGCGTGTGAACGGGATCAGGTCGTCGTGCGGCACCACATGGTTCACGAGGCCCCACTGCAGCGCCTCGCCTGCGAGCATGAAGTTGCCGGTGTAGCTCATCTCGCGGGCTCGCCGAACCCCGATCGCCTGTGGCAGCAACACGGTGAGCCCCCAGCCGGGCATGACGCCGACGCGGGCGTGGGTGTCTCCGAACTTGGCATGCTCGGAGGCGACGAGGAAGTCGCAGTTCAACGCGAGCTCGAAGCCACCGGTGATCGCAACACCGTTGATCGCACCGATCACCGGCTTGCTCATGGCGGGAAAGGGACCGCGCCCGCCCGACGCATCTGGGCTTCCGGCTGAGCCACCCGAACCGCCCGGGCCGCCGAGGTTGCCGGCGGTGGAACCGAGCTCTTTGAGGTCGAGGCCCGCGCAGAACGCAGGGTCGGCACCCGTGAGGATCACCACGTCCGCGTCGTCACGATCGTCGGCCTCGCGCATCAGCTGGGGGAGCAGTCGCAGCACCTCGCTCGACAGCGCGTTGCGTGAGGCCGGACGGTTGAGCGTGATCGTCGCAATGCGATCGCTCACATCGAGCAGGACGACGGCAGTGACGGCAGTGACGGCAGTGGTGGCGTCGCGTTCGGGGGTGGTCGACATGCGACGATTCTGACAGCAGGTCGGAAGCGGTGTGCGAGTCAGGCCTCGTCGTCGGCGGGGAGGAACTCGAGCTTGAGGTCGCCGAGCTTCACCAACGTCGCCGCGATCCAACCGCCGAGTGCGCCGAAGTGCTCGTCGAGCAACGTGCTCGAGCCATCGGCGAGCGTCTGTTCCGCGAGCTCGTAGAGGCCCTCGTAGGTCACCTCGATCGCGTACTCGGCATCTGGGCCGCCATTCACCGAATCGACGGGATCCACCGAGTCCACCGAATCGATGGGATCCGCCGAGTCGATGTAGGCGATCTCGATCGTCGTGCCGGCACGTTCCAGCCTGCCATCGCCGATCAGCGGACTCGTCTCGACGGCGATGGGATCGACGATCGAGCGCTCCGGCTGCTGGCACAACCGCTGCACGCGAAAGACGATCTCCATCTCGATCGCCGGGAGCTGGTCGAGCACCTCGTCGACGTACCACCGGCGGTATGACGTCTGACTCCACGTCGGCCAGTCGAAGTTCACATGGGCGACCACGCGAGGCGGCTGGCCCTCGCCGGGCAGGCCATAGCTGGTCTCCCAGCTGAGGTCGCCGAGCAGCACGTCCACCTGGAAGTGCTCGTCGAATGCCTGACGTTCGAGGAACGCCGCCTCGAAGGCGTCGCGCAGCGCGCCGATGGCGTCGGTGAACACGTGGTCGAGCATGCGGATCCGACGCTAGCCACTCGCGGGCCGTTCCCCGTCGGACGACGACATCGTCTCGTGCGCGTTCCCACGGCCGGCCGCGGTCGGCGACTGTGCGGCGACGGTGCGCATGTCAGAATCAGCGACATGTCCCTCGTGCTCACCGACATCATCCCTGCCGATCCCGACTCGCAAGCGGGGGACACGGGCAGCGCCTTCGCGGTGCTCACGCTCAACAACCCGGGCGAGCGCAACACGCTCACCGCCCCGCTCGTGGCCGAGATCGTCTCGGCGATGGACGCGATCGAGGCCGACCAGCGCATCGGTGCGATCGTGGTCACCGGCGCCGCGCCGGCGTTCTGCGCCGGAGCGAACCTCGGCAACCTGGCCGAGGCCACCGAGGAAAGTCTCGGTTCGATCTACGAAGGCTTTCTCCGGATCGCCCGCAGCGAGCTCCCGACGATCGCGGCGGTGAACGGCGCTGCCGTCGGCGCGGGCATGAACCTCGCCCTCGGGTGCGACCTCCGCATCGCAGCGAGACGCGCCAAGTTCGACACCCGCTTCCTGCAGATCGGCATCCACCCTGGCGGTGGCCACACCTGGATGTTGCGGCGCATCGTCGGCCCACAGGCGACCTTTGCAGGTGTGGTGTTCGGCGAGGTGATGGACGGTGCCGAGGCCGAGCGGTGTGGTCTCGTT
This sequence comes from uncultured Acidimicrobiaceae bacterium, assembly GCA_963791635.1. Lineage (GTDB taxonomy): Bacteria > Actinomycetota > Acidimicrobiia > Acidimicrobiales > Ilumatobacteraceae > VFMC01. The sequence goes on along the minus strand of CAWBTC010000001.1, from coordinate 98,790 downwards.
CACCGCTGCGTCGACGACGATCAACTGCTCGCTGCGGCTGGTGCCATGGCCGCTCGCGCCGCGCTCGCGCCACGCGAGCTGGTCATCGAGGTGAAGAAGACGATCCAGGCAATGGCCGACATCGACACGCACCCGGCGGCCGTGAAGCGCGAGCTCGACCCGCAGGTGTGGAGCACCCGTCAGCCGTGGTTCGCCGAGCGTCTCGCCCTGCTCCAGCAGAAGATCTCGTCCAAGTAGGCCTGCGGCCCACAACAGTGGCGCTCACGCGTCGATCGCGAGCCGCACCGTCACCACGTCGCCGATGTCCAGGCGTTCGCCCTTGCGCACCACGTCTTTGATCGGCACGACGTACCCGCCGTTCTTCGGCCACAGCGACGTCGTCCAGTCGGTGCCTCCGATCGATGCGGTGACTGGAATCATCCCCCAGCCGTAGCTCACCAGGGGTGACACGTCGTGCAGCTGCGCCGATTCGTCGTCGGGCACCGTGACGAAGTGGTAGGGCGCAGGGCCGCGCCAGTGCCAGATCGCGCCGGTGAACCTGAGCTCCATGTCGAGATGTTACGAAACATCGCCAGCCGGAGCGACGAATCGCAATCGTCAGGCTGCGTCATGGCCGAGAGCGAGCACGGCGTGCCACAGGTACTTCACCTGTTGGAGATGCGAATCGGGTGGATCGCCGGTTGCGGCGATCGGATCCGGCAGCCTGGCCGCTGCTGCCCGACCGATCGTCGCGGCGTCGATCGAACCGTCGCCCCCGATCGCCCGCGCGAGCGCGGCCACGCTCGGGCCGCGGAAGTCGGGCGGGATGCCCCGAGCGGCGAGCTCGGATCCCCCGTGCCAGCGGAGCTCGATGTCGTACGCGGCTGCCACTGACGCAACGCCGATTCCACCACGTGCCCACGGAAGGACGGGTCGAGCACGATCGCCTCGACGTCGGCACACAGGTCCACTCCGCCGTACACCGGTCGCTCGACAGCTTCGTCGGCGTGGTCGCACGCTCGGTCGAACAGCTGCGATTCCCATGAGTGCCGCTCGCCGCCGGGTATCGCCGACCGGCTCCCACTGGAGAGCCCCGTCACCCACTGACTCCGGTATCGGCCGTCGGCGAGCAACCCGTCGGCGATGGTGAGGCCCGAGCGTGCGATCCGATCCGGATGGAAGTTGAGCGTCAGCCGCAGCGCTCGGGACCTCATCGCGAGCGCCACGAACTCGTCGAGCACCTGCTCGTCGACCACGTGACGGAGTCGCGTGATGGCACGATCACGCTGGTCACGGGCACGGTCCTGGACGGCTGCGACGGCGCTTTGCGCTGCTGACACGGGATCATCAGAGCACACGGCAGCCGGTCGTCGGGCGCTCGTCGGAGATCCGCCACGGAGCGCGACCGAGGCTCACGTCGGGTGTCCGCAAAGCGCGCAGGATTGTTACGAGGGACGCTTCCCAGGGCGGTGAGTGGAGGTCTACGCTCGAGTCACGGGAAGCTCTTCCACCCGTACGTTCCGAGATACAACGGAGGTACTGATGAGCCAGCGCCATCGCAGCCAGGACGTGGCACCGCCACCGAAGATGGATCTGCGGGCACACGCCCACAACGAGCGGCATCGCATCCACAGCGAGCTGCAGGCCGTGACCACCCAGGTTGGTGCCGGGTTCGAACCCGAGGATGTCCACGAACCGGGGCGAGCGTGGGTGCCTGAGCACCACCACGATGCCGAAAAGGCAAAGTCCGGTCGCAACGATGAGCAGCGGCATTGGAAGATGAAGATGTGGAAGCGGCGCACCACCGTGCGTCGAGCGAAGGCCGAGGCCTTCCGTCTCGCCGGCGAGTAGCCGGACGACCCCGGCGGGGTTTACGAGATCCAGGCGTCGGTCAGTTCGACTCGTCGCTGCACCCACTCCTCGACGGTGATGCCGAAGCGGAGGTGGTCCTCCCACGTGCCGTTGATCTCGAGGTACCGCTGGGCCACACCTTCTTCGCGGATCTTCAACTTCTCCATCACCCGCCGGCTGTTGGCGTTGCGCGGCACGATGCAGATCTCGAGACGGTGGAGGTGCAGCTCATCGAACGCGAACCGGGCGAGCACGGCCATGCCCTCGGCGACGTAGCTGTGCCCGGCGCGATCGCGATCGATCCAGTAGCCAACCGTTCCCGATTGGAGTGCGCCACGCACGATGTTGTTGAGGTTCACCTCGCCGGCGAAGGCATTGTCGACGAACAGTGCGAAGCCGTACGCCGTGCCTGCTTGGCGTTCCCGGTCACGGGCTGCGCAGCGTGAGCTGAAGGCGTCGCGGGATCGTGTCGGGTCGGCCACGCGGTTGGAGCGGAGCGGCTCCCAGGGCAGCAGCCAGTGATCGTTGCGGACCCGCACCTCCGACCACTGCGGGAAGTCCGACGGCGTGAGCGGACGCATCATCACCCGCTTGCCGTAGAGACGCAAGCCGCTCACCGACGGCATCGAGGGGTGGCCGAAGACGCCCGATCCGGTCACGGCCGCACCATCACCGAGTCGAGTTGAAGCTTGCGCATCACGGCCACCACGGCGCAGGAGCCTGCCACGACGCGATCGACCAGCAGGGCATCGAGGCCGGGGTTGTGCACCCGATCGGCGCGCCGCTCGGTCACCAGTGTGCGGAAGACGTCCTCGGCGGCGGCCCGATCGAGCACGAAGGGGAGCACAGCGGCCCCACCTTGCTCCACGGCCACCATCGCGGTCACCTCGGGGCCGGCCATCGAGAGATCGGCGCCCACGAGGTCGGGGTGGTCACGGACGACGTCGTCGAGATGGTCGGCGACCAGCCCGATCGCGTTGGTGAGTTCCTCGGGTCGAGGAGGATCGGTCGCCAAATCGGACGAGAGCGAGACGACACCGACGGCGATCGACAGACGCGTGTCGTCGAGCACGACGATGATCTCGTGGTCGCCGACGTCGACGTGGGCGCTCATGCCGCACCGCTGCCCGCGGAGGGAGCGGTTGGAGTGGTGTGATGGTCGAGTGCACGGGCCACCCACCTCCCGACGGCATCGTCGCCGCCGGCGAGGTGCCAGGCGTAGTGGGCATGGAGGCACTTCACTCCCGTGCGGGTGCCGGCCACGCCACCAGACGGCCGCGGTCCTGTGTGATCGGCGTCGATCAGGCTGTCGCGCTCTACTGCGTAGCGACGATGGGCGTCGGCGACGTCCTCGGGTGGGATCTCGGCCTCGGCTCGGCGGACGCCGCCGGTGGACTCGAGCCGGCTGACCACGAGGGTCTCTCGATCACCCACCAGCCAATAGCGGGTGGGCATCGGCGTGCCGTCGTCGAGCACAGGTCTGTTGCGGACCACGACGGGTTCGCCGTCGGCGCGGCGGACAGCGATCTCGTAGGCACCTTGTGGTTCTCTGCCGAGCAGGGTGCGGACGCGGGCGCGGTCGGCATCTGAGGGCGTGCCGTCGGAGACGATCACGTACGTCATAGCGCGCCGGTCGTCACATCACGCGCCGAGCACGCGCGCATCGGATGAGCCGGCACAGGGGGCAGGACCACATCGCGACCAAGTGTGAATCGGGCAGGGAGGAGCGGACTACTTGCGGATCCGGCGCAGCACCAGCATCAGCAGCACGAAACCGCCGAGCGCCGGGAGGAGCCGCTTCAAGACGGCCGTGCCGGCGACGCCGGAAAGCTCGATCGGCTCGTTGGCCGGACCTTCGATCTTGCGGACCGTGGGTGCACCGGTCGGGTTCGAGTCGTCACCTGCTGACGCGGCAGCGGCCGACTCAGTGCGGGCCTCCGCTGGTGCGTCTGCCCGGGAAGCGGCCGGAGCAGCGGCCGTCGGCCGGGGAGCGTCGTTGCGTCTGCGGAGGTCTTCGTCGGATCATCACCGCTCGCCGTCGCGGCTGGGGCGATCACTGGGGCGATCGTTGGGGCGATCGTGGTGACCGGCATCGCTGCGGTCGCCGCTTCCGCGGGAGCAAGGGTGTCACCGCTCGCATCGAGCATGGTGTTGAGGTTGGTGGCGAACTGGGCCATCAGCTTCTTGCTGACGTCGCCCATGATGCCGCGGCCGAACTGGGCGACCTTGCCGGTGATTCGGAGGTCGGTCTCGACGACGCACTTGGTCTGGGTGGAGTCGATCGACCGGAGGGTGGCGGTGATCATCGCGTCGGCGTTGCCCTTGCCGGTGGTGTCGCGACCCTCGCCGTGGAGGACCGCCTTGTGGTTCGCATCGTCGCGTTCGACGAAGTGGGCCTCACCCTTGAACGCAGTGGAGATCGCGCCGAGCTTGACCTTCACCACGCCGCGGTAGATGTCGCCCTCGATCTCTTGCAGCTGTGCGCCGGGCATGCACGGTGCGATGCGCTCCACGTCGGTGAGAACGATCCAGGCGTCTTCGATCGGACGGTGGATCACGAACTCGTTCAGGAGCTTTTCCATCGCTGCACATCCTCCAGGGTGTCGACATCAGCTGCGGTACCCGCGCACGGGATCTCGTGCACCAGCGCCGGATGCTCTCGCATCAGGGTGCGGGCACCATCTTCTCCCGATGCCGGTAGCAGCGGCCACACAGACCGGTGCAGCCGCACTGGGTGGGGACCGCGGCGCCCATCATAGGAGGCGACGACGACGGGCCACTCGGCCGGCGCAGCGGCAACCGCCTGCCAGGCCGACGCGGCGATGCCAGGTTGGTCACCGAGGCCGATCACCACCAGATCGGCGTCGAACCCGGCAGCCGCGTCGAGACCGACCGCGATCGAGCTCGACTGGCCGTCGGCCCAGTTGGGGTTCGCCACCATCGAGACCTGCGACATGAGCTGGGGTGGCAACTGCAGTTCGGTCGCACCGGTGACGACGATGACCGGACCGATCTCACTCGCAAGTGCGTGCTCGATTGCGTGCTCCACGAGCGGTCGCACCCCCAACTCGGTCGTCACCTCGGTGGCGAGCTTGTGGTGATCGGCCTCGAAGCGCGAGCCGGCCCCAGCGGCGAGAACCACGGCGACGACGAGCACATCAACACGCTAGAGCGATCGACCAGACCCGCGGCGGACGTGCTGATCTGTGCCGGATGTGTGACGGTGAGGCGACGGTCACATGACGAAAAGGTGACGGCCGCATTGAACATTGCGGTTGTGTGACGCTAGGGTTGCGGACGTTACAACCCACGGACGTCATTTCGTTCGATGCATGAGCCCCTTCCGGCCCATGAGTCCGGGGCCTGTGATGACAGCGGTTGCGCTCTCGTACGGCGCTCCTGCGTGATCGTGTCGGTCCGACCTCCTGGTCCTTCCCCCACCGCTCACGAAAGATCCACGTTCTCGGCGCGCGGGCGCCATGGGACGCGAGACCAAGGAGTCGTCAGTCCACATGTCCATCAATCGTTCCATCTGCAGAGCTGTCGTGGCCGCTGCCCTTGCGACAGCAGGTGTCTCCACGCTGGCGCTCCCGATCGCCGGGCCGCTCGCCGTGCAGGCAGCGACCGCCAGTGAAGCATCGGTGCAGGGTCGCGCTCGTCAGGCCGATGCCGTCGCCGATCAGGCCGCCCAAGCCCTGGCCCTCGCACACCGCTACCAGGAGACTGGCGACCAGGTTGCCCTCGCGTCGTTCGAACAGATGCTCGGCCTCATGGCCGTCACCGTCGCGGGCCGTGTCGCCCTCGATCCTGTCGAGATGCAGCGTGCGTGGGCCGAAGCCGACTTGGAGCACCAGACGGCGCTCGTCGCGGCGCTCAGTCAACTCGGCGTGGCCTACCGGCGCAACACCAGCAAGCCCGGTGTGAGCTTCGACTGCTCCGGCCTCACGTCGTTTGCGTGGGCACAGGCAGGTCGGGCACTCGAACGCCAGAGCACGTCACAGATCCGGTCCGCCGCACCTCGCGAGCTCGAGACCGCAATGGCTGGCGACCTCGTGCAGTACCCCGGTCACGTGATGATGTATCTCGGCGTCGACCGCGCCATCGTGCACTCGGTGATGCCCGGCCGGCCCGTCGAGGTCGACGTCGTCAAGGCTCGCCGCAGCATCAAGTTCGGCGATCCCACCGGCTGATTCCCCAGGCCGTGTGTGTCCCGGCCGTGTGTGTCCCGGCCGAGGATGGCTGTCCAGAGGATGGCTGTTCAGAGGTGGATCGGTCCGTCTGCGTCGCGCAACGACGGCGCCACCCGTCCGGTGCGACGAGCGATGATCTCGGCACAGATCGAGATCGCAGTCTCCTCGGGCGTGCGTGCGCCCAGGTCGAGACCGATCGGTGACATCAATCGGGCGAGCTCGTCGTCGGTGACGCCCACAGCACGGAGTCGCTCCATGCGCTTGGAGTGCGTCTTCCGGCTGCCCATCACGCCGATGTAGCCCACCTTCGTCGCAAGCGCGCCCTGCACCGCGGGCACATCGAACTTCGGGTCGTGGGTGAGGATGCACACGGCGTCACGTTGACCGAGCTGGGTGCCGCGCTTGTCGAACAGACCACCCGGCCACGACACCACCACCTCGTCCGCCGCGGGGAAGCGGCGCCGTGTGGCGAACACCTCACGGGCATCACACACGATCACCCGGTAGCCGAGCACCTTGGCCACACGCGAGAGTGCAGCGGTGAAGTCGACCGCACCGAAGATCCACATCTGCGGCGGCGGCGACCAGCTCTCCACGAACACCGACAGCGTCGGCGCGTCGACGAGGTCCTCGGGCGTGGTCTGGCCCTCTGGGCCGTAGTGCCGCACGCCTGACCGGCCCGCTTCGAGCTCTGCCAAGGTGTCGCGGGCGACGATCCGGTCGAGCTCCGGATGGCCGAGGCCGCCGAGCACCTCGTCGGGGGTGACCAGCAGTTTGCGACCCGGCTGTGGGCCGTCGATCACGGTAGCCAGCGCGGTCGGCAGTTGGTCGCGCAATCGCTGACGGAGCGTGTCATAGAGGCTGGAGGTCATCGCACGTCACCCTTTCGCCAGTCGTCGCCAGTCGTCGCCAGTCGTCGCAGTCGCCCAGGTCGTCACCAATCGAGGGCTTCGATGAACAGACGGATCGTGCCGCCACAGGTGAGGCCGACGGCGAACGCCTCGTCGTCGCTGTACCCGAAGGTGACGATCCCGGGGCCCCGATCGCCGTGGAGCACCGCGAGCGCCTCGCTGACGACAGCGCCCTCGACGCATCCACCGCTCACGCTGCCGGCGACCTCGCCCGCCTCGTTCACGGCCATCGCCGCGCCGGGCTCACGTGGGCCGGACCCGAGGATGTCGACCACGCGGGCCACGGCGATGCGCTTGCCAGCGGCGCGCCAGCGGTCGATGTCGTCGAGCAGTTCACGCATGGGTCGATGCTCCTTGTGTGGTGACGGAAGCCTGCGGTGGCGCCGTGCTCGTCGCACCGGCCCGGTACACGCTTCGGGTGCCACCGTCGAGCGTATGTGCGGAGATGGTCGCCGCCAATTCCTCCATCGCCGCGATCGAGTGCCCCTCGACGAAGGCGTCGACGTAGGGAAGGGCGGCTGCCATCCCACGGGCCAACGGTGCGTACCCGGGGGTGACCTTCAGCGGGTTCACCCAGATCGTGCGGAACGCCACGCGGTGGAGGCGAAGCATCTGCTCGCCGAGCAGCGCCGGATCGCCTCGGTCCCAGCCGTCGGAGAGGATCACGACGATCGAGTTGCGAGCCATGCCGCGCACGCCCCACTCGTCGTTGAAGCGCATCAGGCATTCGCCGAGACGAGTGCCGCCGTTCCAGTCGAGCACCCGGGCCGCTGCGGCCTGGAGGGCCTTGTCGGGGTCACGACTCGACAGCTCGCGGGTGACGCGGGTGAGTCGGGTGCCGAGAGCGAAGGCCTCCACCCGTTGACGGCCGGCGACGGCGGCGTGGACGAAGCGGAGCATGCCGCGGGCGTATGGCTCCATCGAGCCGCTCACGTCGAGCAGCAGCACGAGGCGTCGCATGCGTTCGCCGGGCTCGCGCCACCTGCGCTCGATCGGCTCGCCACCGGCGCGCAGCGAGGCGCGGATCGTCGCCCGGATGTCGGGGCTCGGGCCGCGGTGCGAGCGCTGCGTGCGGAAAGAGTTGCGCGGCGGGCCGGCGAAGCGCAGGTTGCTCATCAGCGCTTGTGCCAGCTCCAGCTCGTCGTCGGAGTACGAGGCAAAGTCCTTCTGACGCAGCACCTCGGTGGCGGAAAAGCGCAGTTGCAGCGTGGGGTCGGCACTGGCCTCGGCGTTGTCGTCGTTGTCGGCGTCGTTGTCGTTGTCGTCCTCGTCATCGATCGCGATCGTGATCTTGAGCGGCTCCTCCGGTTCCTCCACGTCGTCGGCGGCTCGTCGTTGCTCCCAGAACACGGCGAAGGCGCGGTCGAACACGCCGAGGTCCTCGGGTTTGCGCACCAGGGTGCTTCGTGCCGCCCAGTACACGGCGTCCCGGGAGTCGATGCCCAGCAGGCCGACCGACTCCACGAAGTCGATCACGCTGCCGATCGGCACCGCCAGGCCCAGGCCGCGCAGCACCCGGGCGTACCCGATCGCGAGCTGCTCGCCCTCGCTCACGACATGCCTCCCCGGCCCGTGCGCCCCCGGTCGATCTTCCATCGGCTCGACATCGGTCACGGCTCGGTCCCCAGCAGTCTCGAGTGGGTTCCGGGCAGCTCAGCCGTGGAATGCGCCACGGTCGAAGGCCTGCTTGACGATGTCGGCGATGCCACCGTTCTGGCGCACCTTCTCCTGGTCCTCGCGGTACTTCAGTACGGCTCCGAGGGTGACCTCGACCATGTGTTCGTCGAGCTCGCTCACGCCGAGCGATGCGAGCGCGGTCGCCCAATCGATCGTCTCGGCGACGCCGGGTGGCTTGTACAAGTTCTTGGTGCGCATCGACTCGACGGCGCCGGCGACCTGGCGGGCGAGCGGTGCGAGCACGTGGGGCACGCGCATCCGTACGATCTGCACCTCACGGTCGAAGCTCGGGTGTTCCACCCAGTGGTAGAGGCAACGGCGCTTCAAGGCGTCGTGCACGTCCCGAGTGCGGTTGGAGGTGAGGATGACGACCGGGGGCATGCTCGTGGTGAACACGCCGAGCTCGGGGATGGTGATCTGGTAGTCCGACAGCACCTCGAGCAGGTACGCCTCGAACTCGTCATCGGCCCGGTCGACCTCGTCGATCAGCAGGACGGGTGGGATCAGGCTGCCGTGGTCGATCGCTTGGAGCAACGCCCGCTTGAGCAGGAATCGTTCGTTGTAGAGCTGGTCCTCGAGGATCGACGTACCGAGGCCGCGAGCTTCACCCGTCGCCTCGGCCGCACGCAGATGCAGCAACTGACGCGAGTAGTCCCAGTCGTACACGGCCTGGGAGGCGTCGATCCCCTCGTAGCACTGGAGCCGGATGAGTGACCCGCCCGTCCAGCGGCTGAGGACCTTGGCCACCTCGGTCTTGCCCACACCGGCCTCTCCCTCGAGCAGCAGCGGCCGCCTGAGCGACAGGGCCAAGAAGATGGCGGTTGCCAGACCGTCGTCGGGAAGGTACCCGTGTGAGGTGAGCGTGTTCGCGACGTCGGCCGGGGTGCTGGAGGGCGAGAGCATCGGATCACAGACTAGAGGCGGTCCGCAGTGGGGCTGCCATGCGGGTCGTCAACGGATTCTCTGGCGGACTCTTTGGCGGACTCTTTGGCCGGGTGGTGGCCGGGTCGTTGGCGGGGTCGTCGGCGGGATGGTCGGCGGAAACCGGTGCCGTGCTGCCATGCTGGTGTGCCGTGGATCCCCTCGCCACCAGCACCGATGCCCGTCCGACCGGCGTTCCTGGCCCGGTCGTGCCGCTGCAGGTGGTCGTTCGCGCCCCGTTGGCCAGCGAGATCGTGCTCGTCGTGAGCTCAGCAGCAGATGGCTCGCAGCGTCGCCTGCACGCCCACCGCGACGAGCGCGGCCGCCTCGACGGTGACCACGAGCTCGCCGCGTGGTGGCGGGTCGAGACCACTGCGACCGGCGGCGACCGCTACTGGCTGGTCGCCGACGAGGGCGAGCCGCTCGTCGACCCGTCTGCCGAGGCGCTGACGATCGTGGACGGCCGTCCGGTCGGCGTCGTCCGCGGCGCGCCGTGGCCGAGGCGAGCGCCGCTCGGCCGCATCACATCCACCCCGGTGATCTACGAGATGCACCCACGCGGGTTCGCGCGGACCTTCGCCGGCGCGATCGAGCGGCTGCCATACCTGCGTGACCTCGGCATCGAGGTGATCGAACTGATGCCGGTGCATCCGTTCGACGCGAGCGACAACTACTGGGGTTACATGCCGATCGTGTGGGGTGCCGTGCACCAGCCCTATGCGTCCGGGCCCGATGCGGCCGTCGAGTTGGCCGACTTCGTCGCCGCGGCCCACGAGCAGGGGATCGCGGTGTGGATCGACGTGGTGTTCAACCACACGGGGGAAGCCGACCCCAGCCGGCCGACCTGGACCCTTCGTGGGTTCGACCCGCGCACGTACCGTTGGCGCGACGACGGTCGCGCGTTCGACGACAGCGGGTGCGGCAACGACGTCGATCCGTCCGATCCCTGGATCCGGTCGCTCGTCCTCCAGGCGCTCGGACGGTTCGCGGACCTGGGGGTGGACGGCTTCCGGTTCGACCTCGCCACGCTGCTCACCCGCGACGGGGGCGGATTGGCACGCCGCATCGGCGACTGGGCGCACGAGCGCGGCGTCACACTCGTGGCCGAACCGTGGGACCTTGCCGCGTATCAGGTCGGGCGAGGGTTCCCCGATCGGCGATGGGCGCAGTGGAACGACCGATTCCGTGACGACGTGCGCGGTTTCGTGCGTGGGGAGCCAGGCCTCGTGCCGGCGATGGTGCAGCGCGTGCAGGGCAGTCCCGAGATCTTCGACGGCGAAGCCTGGCGCACCGTGAACTTCGTGAACGCCCACGACGGCCTCACGCTCCACGACCTCACCATCGTCACCAGCGACCGGCATCGTTCGTGGGACTGCGGGCCCGGCCTGCGCCCCCAGCAACTGCGCAACTACTTCACCCATCTGCTCTTGTCAGCCGGTGCCGCGATGTTCGTGATGGGCGACGAGTTCGGTCGCACCCAACAGGGCAACGACAACCCGTACGACATCGATGGTCCGATCAGCTGGGTCGACTGGTCGCGTCTCGACGAGTACCGCGATCTGCATGGCTTCGTCCAACGGTTGGTGTCGCTGCGACAGCTCCTCGATCACGACCACGTGCACTGCTACGGGGTTCAGGGCGGGCCCGACTACCAGTACGAGTCGCGCTCGCTGGCCTGGCACATTGGCGCGGTGTACGTGATGGCGAACTCATGGTGGGAGCCGCTGGCGTTCACCGTGCAGGCGGAGGGTTCGTGGCGGATCGAGCTGGCCACCGCGTCCGGCTCTCGACGCAACGACGACGGCACGATCCGCGTCGCACCTCGTTCGATGGTGGTGCTGATCGACGAGACCAGCACCAGATGATCGTCGACATCCAGCTCAACCCAGCGGTGGAGCGGTGGGAACGGATCCGCGACGGCGTGCTCGTGGCCGAGAGTGCCGGGTTCGAGACCGCGTTCGTGTTCGACCACTTCGCTGGCAACCTCCTGCGCGGTGGCTCGGACATGCTCGAGTGCTTCACGTTGCTCGGTGCGATGGCGGCCGCGAGCACGACGATCGGCATCGGCACGCTCGTGGTGAACATCGCCAACCGCAATCCCGGTGTGATGGCGGCTGCAGCGGCGAGCGTGCAGACGATCAGCGACGGTCGGCTGCTCCTCGGCCTTGGCGCGGGCGCGGCGCCGAACACGTCCTGGTCGGCGGAACACCGGGCGCTCGGCCTCGAGCTCGCCCCGACGATCGCGACACGACATCAGCGCCTCGCCGACGCGATCGACTTGCTCGACGAGATGTGGGCCGACGAGCGGCCGGCGACGTTCGCGGACTTCCATCTGCCGCGTCCCGCGGCCGAGGGTCTTCCTCGGTGTCAACAGCGTCCCGCTCGCCCGGATCGCGGCGATGCGCACCGATGGCTTCAACGTGCGCCGGAGTCATGAGGACCTGCCGTCGGTCATCGGTGCCGCGCTCGAGGCTCGAGCAACCAGTGACCGCGCGGACGATCCGATGATCGTGTCGGTGTGGGCCGAGTGGGACCGGGCGCTCGCCGATCCCGGGCACCCCGAACGTCGCAGGTGGGCGGAGCTCGGGGTGAACCGGCTGGTGCTCGTCTGTCTGAACCCGCACGACGCTCACGAGATCGAGCACTTCTTCGACTGAAACCGGCCGAGTGCCCCGGTCCGCCCGGCTGCAGACGGTGTTGCTTCCGGATCCGGGTGGACTGATGGTCCAAAGAGGGTGGTCGACGAGCTGCCCGCACTGCCGAGGTGCGGCGAAGGTCAGATGTAGTTGAGCGCCTTTGCGTGGGCGGTGAGCTCGTCACGGAACCTGGGATGGGCGATGGAGATCAGGGCCTTCGTGCGCTCACGGATCGTGCGACCGCGCAGCTCGGCCACGCCGTACTCGGTCACCACCATGTCCACCGTGTTCTTCACCGTCGTGACCACGTCGCCGGGCGACAGCTGCGGCACGATGCGGCTCAGCTCGTCGTCTCTGGCCGTGCTCTGCAGCACGACGAAGCTCTGACCGCCCGGGCTGTAGGCCGCTCCGCGTGCGAAGTCGCTCTGTCCGCCGGACGACGAGTAGTACTTGCCGCCGATCGTCTCGCTGGCGCACTGGCCGAGGAAGTCGACGGCGAGGCTGGCGTTGATCGAGACGAAGTCGACGTCACGCGAGATGACCCGCGGATCGTTCACGTACCGGGCCGACCACATCTCGATCGTCGGGTTGTCGTGGATGAAGTCGTACAGGCGCTGGGTGCCGAGGGCGAAGGTGCCGATCACCTTCAGCCGATTGTTCGCCTTCTTGACGCCGTTCACCACGCCGGCCTCGATCAGATCGATCAGGCCGTCGGAGATCAGTTCGGTGTGGACGCCCAAGTCGGTGTGGTCCTTCAGGTGCGCCAGGACGGCGTTCGGGATCGCACCGATGCCTGCCTGGAAGGTGCTGCCGTTGCGCACCCGCTCGGCGACGAAGCCGCCGATGAGGCGGTCGATGTCGGAGGGCACCGCGGGGGGCACCTCGATCAGCGGGTAGCTGGTCTCGATGTAGCCGTCGATCTGCGAGACGTGGATCTGGTTGCGCCCAGAGGTGCGTGGCATCCGGTCGTTGACCTCGATGAAGAACGGCGCACGCCCGATGAAGCTGGCCGCGTAGTCCGCGCTCACACCGAGCGAGAAGTTGCCGTGTTGGTCGGGCGGTGCTGCCGCGGCGATCACGTAGGGATGCTTGGCCCGCCTCATGATGAGGTCGTAGACCTCGGAGAAGTGGTTCGGCACGAGATCGATGTGACCTTCGTGGAAGCGCGGCCGGGTGATGTGTGACAGGAAGTACGACACGTGACGGAGACGATCGCCGTGCGCGCCGTGCATCATCGGCCGATCGCGCAACGAGTGCATCTGATGCACCGAGGTGCCGAACAGGCGCTGGGCGTTGGCCTCGAGCGCGTCGAGCAGCTCCACCGGCTCGCCATTCGCGATCGGCACGATCACCTCGGCGCCGGGGTGGAGGTGGTCGACGAACGCGGTCGGATCGGTGACGCGCTTGGCCGACAGCAGGCTTGCGGCGCTCACGAGTCGAACCCCAGGCCGAACCTGTCGAGGCCCTGCAGCCACAGGTTGCGCTTGCCGGTCTTGTCTTCGCGGTCGAGTGACCAGCGGGTGGCCTGGATGCCGATGAAGCGGAACGGTTCTGGTGGGAAGGGCAACGGTTTCTCCTGGACGAACTTGGTCTGGGTGGCCATCGAGCGCTTGCCGTCGAGCAGGTCGAGCATCACCTCACCACCGAAGCGCGACGAGGCGACACCGAGGCCGGTGTAGCCGAGGGCGTAGGCCACCCGACCCTGCCAGGCCTGACCCCAGAACACGCAGAAGCGGCTGCACGTGTCGATTGCGCCACCCCACATGTGTGTGAACTTCACGCCCTCGAGCTGCGGGAACGTGTCGAAGAAGTGCTTGCTCAGCTTGGCCCACGTCTCGGGACGACTCTCCAGCTCGGCGTTCACCTTGCCGCGCCAGAAGTAGATCGCGTCGTAGCCACCCCACAGGATCCGGTTGTCCTCGGTGAGCCGGTAGTAGTGGAACTGGTTGGCGATGTCGCTGAGTCCTTGGCGGTTCGTCCAGCCGATCTCGGCGAGCTGGGCGTTGCTGAGCGGCTCCGTGACCATGCAGTAGTCGTACACCGGGGCGACGAAGTGGCCGATGCGTTTCATCAACGGTCTGAACGCGTTCGTCGCGAGCGCCACCTTGCCGGCACGCACACGACCCAGCGGCGTGTTGATCAGCACGCCCACGCCGTCCTTCTCGATCGATGTGGCCTTGGTGTCTTCGTAGATGCGTACGCCGAGCGACATGCACGCCGACTTGAGGCCCCACACGAGACGGGCGGGGTCGACGATCGCGGCCCGGTCCTTGCGCCACAACCCACCGGTGTAGGTGGGTGAGTTGACCTGCCGGCGCATGCCCTCGGCATCGAGGATCTCGACCTTCTGGCCGAGAGACCGCAGATGGGTGAAGTCGTCACGCAGCTCGGGCAGATACGACGCCGAATGGAACTCGGTGGCCACGTCGATCACACCGGTGCGCTCGTAGTCGCAGTCGATGTTGTACCGCTTGATCGCGTCCTCGATGTCGTTGAGGTTCTTCAACCCCAGCTCTTCGAGCAGCGCGAGTTCGTCGGGGAAGCGCTCCTGGCCGTTGGCCACACCGTGGGTGAGGCTCGACTCCATGAAACCGCCGTTGCGGCCGCTCGCGGCCGAACCGATCTCATGAGCATCGATCAGCACCACGTCGCGGCTCGGGTCACGCTCTTTGGCGATCAGTGCGGTCCACAAGCCGGTGTAGCCGCCGCCGACGATGCACAGATCGCAGGTCTCGGTCCGCACCAGGGTCGGATTGCTGTCGGGTTCGTCGGCATCCTCGTACCAGTACGGATAGGGGTCTGCATCGGCGATGGCATCCAGGTGGAACTCCCGGATGCCGGATTCGTCGTGTTCGATCGCCATGTGAAGTATCACCAACCAGCTCTGTGCGGCGTTCGACGTGAGGCTACTCGGCACGACGGTCCGGTGACGGCTACCGTCGGGCTCCATGGATCTGGGACTGACCGGGCGTCGTGCTGGCGTCGCTGCGGCCTCGGCCGGCCTCGGCTTCGCCTCTGCCCGAGCGCTCGCTGCCGAGGGTGCACGAGTGGTGATCTGCGGCCGTGACCGGGCCCGCATCGACGATGCCGCAGCCCGGATCGGCAACGGGTGCATCGCCGTCGTCCAGGACGTCGCAGACGCGGCGGGTGGCTGCGCCTTCGTGGCAGCGGCCTCCGAGGCGCTCGGGGGCCTGGACATCGTGGTCGCCAACGGCGGGGGTCCGCCGGGCGGAACGTTCGAGTCGACATCGATCGACGCCTATGGGGCTGCCCTCGACCTGAGCCTCATGAGTGTGGTGGGCATGGCCACGTCGGCGATCCCTGCGATGCGCGAGCAGCGGTGGGGGCGCTTCGTGGCGATCACGTCGGTCTCGGTTCGCCAGCCGATCCCGACATTGATCCTGTCGAACACGGCGCGCGCCGGCGTGACCGGCTTCTTGAAGACGGTCGCCCGCGAGGTCGCAGCCGACGGCGTCACCGTCAACAGCGTCCAGCCCGGCCTGCACGCCACCGACCGTGTGACCCAGCTCTACGGCGATGCCTCGGGTCTCGGGCCGATCGGTGACCCGACCGACTTCGGGTCGATCGTGACCTTCTTGTGCAGCGAGCAGGCGAAGTTCGTGACCGGCCTCCAGATGCACGTCGACGGCGGGAGCTACGCGGGACTGCAGTGACCATGGCCCGTGTCGACCGCGGCCTCGTGGACGACGCTCAGTGCACCACGAACGGCAGGCGTTCGTACGCCGCGCCCAGCACACCGTCGGCGATCGCTCCGGCGGCATCGGCGCCGACCCAGTCGAGCGCGGTCGCGTACAGCGAGCGAGGATCGACGACCGGACGGAGGTCGCCCTCCACGAGATCACCAGGATCGAGCGTGCCGAACACGACGCCGGTGCCGGCCGTGGACACGGCGTCGCCCACCACGAACTGCACCCCCGCCTTGCCGTGGTCGGTGCCCGAGCTGCCGTTCTCGGTCACGCGACGTCCGAACTCGCTCGTCGTGACGAGCAACACCCGGTGCGACTGGCCGGCCTCGGCGAGTCGGTGCTGGAACGCCGCAATGCCCGAGGCGAGCTCGCCGAGCAGCAGTTCGTGCCTGTCGAGCTGACCAGCATGGGTGTCGAAGCCGTTCATCGACACGTGCACCACACGTACGCCAGCCTCCGCGATGATCAGCTCGGCCGCTGCGCGCAGCCGGTCGATCACGGTGTCACCGGAGCCGAGGGATGCGCCGGCCGGCGTCGATGCAGAGCCTGCTGCCGTGCCACGCGGTGACAGCCCGGCGAACGCCTCGGCGGCCTCGCGCGCCGAGGTGTGTGCTGCATCGAGCGACGCCCACGCCGTGATCACCGCGTCGTCGTCGGTGGGCAACACGAACCGTTCGATCTGGTTCACCCCGATCGCCTGGGTCAGGTCCGCTCGTAACGCCGGCACGGCACCGCCGAGGCCGACGGCGCGCAGCACGTCGAGCTCGCCTCCGGGAGCGGCGGCGGTCGCATCGAGCCATCGGCCGAGCCAACCGGTGCGGAACGTGTCTCCGGGCGCGGCCGACCACCACATGTCGAGGGCAGCGAAGTGGCTGCGGTCGGGATGCTCGAACCCGATGCCGGCCACCACGCCCACCCGACCTGTGTCGAGGGAGGGTGTGAGCGGGGCGAGCGCGGGGTGCAGGCCGTAGCCGACGTCGCCCGGGAGTGCGAGCAAGGCGTCATCGGCGAGGCCGATCGTCGGGCGAGCGTCGTGGTAGCTGCCGGTCACGGGGACGAGCGTGTTGAGGGCGTCGTTGCCCCCGCCCATCTGGACGACCACGAGCACCCGATCGGACACCGGGACGACAGGCACAGCCGGAGCCGGCGAGGTGGGGCCCGGCACCACCGGGGCCGTGCTGGTGACGTTGCCCCCGACGGCCGTCGGTGCGGTGGCCGGTGCGGTGGCCGGTGCGGTGGTCGGTGCGGTGGTCGTGGACGTACCCGTCGGTCGCGAGGCGAACCAAGCGGCGACGCCACCCGCGGTGATCACGGTTCCACCGGCGCCGAGCAGCAGTGTCCGACGCGACAACACGTGAGCCCTCCCTGGCGTGACGGCCTCGGGCAGCCGCGGGAGTGGGAGCGCCGTCCAGGCCGAATGAGAGGGCGGGGGCGGAGGAAACGGGGTCGACACGGTGGGGCTCCGGATCTTGGTCAGATGCTCACGAACTCGGGCGTGGTGAGTGCGATCGCGAGCCGGGCGCGCCGGTCGGCGAGTCTCGCCAACGCCTCTCGGGAGGTCACGCTCCAGGTGCCTGCGATTCCGAGCAGCGCGCCGAGCTCGTCGAGGTCGGTCACCGTGAGCACGACGGCATCGCTCGACGTGGCCTTGGCGATCGCGACCGCGAGGGCGAACCGGGCCACCACGCTCGCCGCGTTGTCCCATGCGCTGCCTGACGGCCAGCCGCTGACGTTGGGAGCGAACCACGGGACCTGTCCGGCCGCGTTCAACTGCGAGAACGCCTGGCGATCATCGATGGTGGCCCCGGTGGCGCGGCGGGCCGCGACCCACCACGGAAACGGTGAGGTGACAACCGGGCCACCGTCGGCTCCGTCCGCGACGGCCAGGAGCACCACGCGCAGCACCGCCTCGATCGAACCGTCGCTCGACCGGAACGCGTCGGCCGCCAGCTCGACGATCGAGTCGTCGACCTCGGGGCCGACGATCCTTCGGGCGAGATGGCGAGCGATGCTGGCACCGAGTTCCGGTCGAGCGCTGATCGCGGCGACCACTGTCGAGACGTCGTGAACACCCTGACTGCCGAGGTAGACCTGCGGGGTGTCGTCGTGTCGTCGTGGGACGAACGTCGATGCACGGGTGTCGCGCTGCACTCGCCATCCCGACAGCGCGATCGCGCCGGCGGCGATGTCGGCTTCGGTGTAGTTGCCGTGGCCGAGGGTGAACAGCTCCAGGAGCTCGCGGCTGTAGTTCTCGTTGGGCGCTGCACCGGTCGAATCGTTTCCGTCGAGGAAGAGCAGCATCGCCGGGTCGACGGTGACAGCGGCCGTGAGCTCGTGGAACGAGCCGCGCCCGAGTGACCGGAACAGGCGGAGCTGTTCCACCATCAGCTGAGGGCTCTTCACCTCTGGCAGGGCGCTCACGAAGTGGCCGTGCCAGCACCAGGTGATCCAATCGGTCAGCGGTGCATCGGACGCGACGATCGCATCGGTCCAGCGCGAGATCGCGGTCTGGGCGCTCCGTCGCCGAGCGCCACCGCCGTCGTCGGGGTCGTCGTCGGGGTCCACCGTGTACGACTCGTCACCCCATGGGTCGGGCGGTGCCGGCGAGTCGAGGAGCCAATCGGCCACACCGCGGTCGTCGAGCGTCGCCACGTCGGCGAGCTGATCTGGCCGGAGCCCGAACCCGACACGGCGCACGAGCCGTGCAGCCGCGGGGGACAGGCGGGCGGTGGTGGCGAGCAACATGGTGTCACCCTGCAACCGAAGTGTGATGGATCGATGATGTGATGGATCAGGGACGGTGAGCGCAGGATCAGGCGATGGGATCTGGCGAACGGTCTCCCTGATCGGATCAGGCGACGACGACGAGGTGGCCGGCACGCTCACGACGTGCGAGCACGAGCGTGAGCCGGTCGTCTGGTGAATCGCCGAGCGGCCCCGCCGGGAGATCCAGGCGTGCGGCCTGACGGTGATGCTGGGCAGCCAGGTGGACTGGTCGCACCGGTGCCAGCACGCCGCGGCGGGAGCGGAGGTCGAACGTCTCGAGGTGGTCCCGGCGCGCCACGAGCCGCACCTGGTCGTCGAGGTATCGATCGAGGAGGTCCGCGTAGCGGGCGACTGCTGCTGCGTTCTGCGGGTCGTCGACATCGACGAGCGCGCGCAGCACCGAGCGATCGAGGAGCACCACCTCAGGGTCGCGCCGCATGTCGGGGCGGGCATCGGACGGCTCGTCGGTGTGGATCCGGTCGAGTGCACGGGCGAGTGCGGGGAGCGCTGCCGTCGCGGCCACGAGGTTGCGCTCACGGTAGGTGCGCTCCATCCGGTGCCACAGAACGAATGAGCCCGCCACGAGCGCCCAACCGGCCAGCACATCGATCACCCAGTGCTCCGCGAAGTACACCAGCGCCACTGCCATCGCGACGGGGTAGGCGAACACCGCCACGCGGGCCCACCGCCACCGGATCATCGGCAGGAAGAACACGACGACGAACAACGAGAACGCCGCATGCAAGGACGGCATCGCGGCCACGACGTTGCTCCAGTCGAGTGCCACTCCCCAGTCGTGGACGAAGCCGGTGAAACCGAGGTCGAGCGCGCCGCGACGAACGTGGCGCACGAGGGGTTCGCCCACACCGAAGCCGAACCGCTCGTCGCTCGCCATCCATGGCGGCACGGTGGGCAGCAGCACGAACACCACACACGCTGCCGCTACGACCGTGGCGAAGCGACGCATGTAGCGCACCCACATCGTGCGGCTCACCGCCCACACCGACGCGACGGTCATCACTGGCACCACGAAGTGCGAGTAGTACACGAGCGACAGCACCTGGTCGTGCCACTGCACCGCGCCCGGTACGTACCACTGCCGCTGCGTCCATTCCGTGGGCTGCATGCCGAGGAACAGCGCCCGGTCGATGGCACGTACCGAGTCCAGCTGCAGCGTGACCCCGAGACCGTCGGCCGCGCCACGAGTGCTCTCGTACAGGAACCACATCGAGGCGTAGCAGGCGGCGTCGACGGCGACCTGCCCCCAACGACGCCACGGCTTGCCGACGAATGCGCACACCAGGAAGACCCCGACTGCAACGGCGCTCGAGATCCGATCTGTCACCAGGCCATTGGTGCGCGACCACCAGAGGTATGCGATCGTGCACGCCCCCATCGCAGCGAGCCGCATCCGGTACCACGGGTCGTGCGGCACGACGATGGAGCAGGTCGGCCACGCCCACGCCCTTCGTCGGTCCTGCGCGTCGGTCCTTCGGGCTGCTGTCGAACGGGCCGCTGTCCGACGACGTCGCAGGAAGGACCGTCATGACCGCTGACGCTATCCAGCGAGGATCGCCTGCGTCCGCCACCGACCGCCGCAACGTCCGCTGGCTCGTGCAAACCGCCTGACCGACGAAGCCCTCGGATCTGCAACGATCTCATCGATGGCCATCTCCACCAGCACCTCCTCCAGCACCTCCACCAGGACCACTGCCGCCCCGAACGCGTCGACCGAGCTCGTCCAGCACCTGATCCGCCTCGCGTGCGTGAACACCGGTCACCCCGACTCCGGCAACGAGACCCTCGCCGCGGATCTGCTCACCGCCGTGGTCGACCTCCCTGGTGTGGAGCTGCAGTCGCTCGGCCCACGGGCGAACCGGCAATCGCTGATCGCGCGACTGCCCGGCACGGATCCGGCCGCACCGACGCTCCTGCTGCTCGGCCACACCGACGTGGTGCCCGTCGATCCCGCCGACTGGCGCCACGATCCGTTCGGCGGTGAGCTGATCGACGGATGGGTCTGGGGTCGCGGAGCAATCGACATGCTCTGCGTGACCGCATCGATGGCGGTCGCTTTCGCCCAACTCGCCCAGCGCCGAGAGGCATTGCCTGGCACCGTGGTGTTCGCCGCCGTTGCCGATGAGGAGGCCGGCGGCGGCGCCGGCGCCGATTGGCTGCTGCGTCACCATCGCGACGCGGTGATGGCCGACTACGTGCTCACCGAGTGCGGGGGCACCCCGATGCACACCGCCGCGGGCATGCGGTTGCCCGTGCTCGTCGCCGAAAAGGGTGCGGCGTGGTGTCGCATGACCGTGCACGGTCGCTCTGGTCACGGCTCCACGCCACTCATCGCCGACAACGCCCTGGTGAAGGCGGCCGAGGTGATCCGTCGGCTCAGCACGTACCGGCCGCTCGGCGTCATTCACGACACGTGGAAGGGCTATGTGGAGGCGATGGGCTTCGATCCCGAACTCCGCTCGATCCTGCTCGACCCGAGCGCGATCACCGACTGGGCGGCGACGAACCCCGACCGCGGCTTCGCGGCCGATTGCCACGCCTGCACACATCTCACGATCTCGCCGAACGTCGCCCGTGCCGACGGCAAGACGAACACGATCCCCGGCAGCGTGGAGCTCGAGGTCGACATCCGCACCCTGCCGGGTCAGACGATCGACGATGTTCGCGCAGTGCTCGCCGACATCCTCGGCGAGCTCGCCAAGGATGTCGACATCGAGTTCATGGACGAGAACTGGGCGATGGCCACCGCATCGCCGGTCGATTCACCGCTGTGGCGCGCGATCGAGAAGGCGTCGGCATCGGTGTACCCGGACGCTCGGTGTGTGCCGGCGATCACGCCGGGAGGGACCGACGCCCGCTTCTTCCGGGATCACGGCTGCACCTCGTACGGCTATGGACTGTTCTCGAGCGAGCTGAGCTTCGACGACTACGTGGCAATGTTCCACGCCAAGGACGAGCGGGTCGATGTGCACTCGCTCGGGCTGATGGAGCAGCTCTGGGATGACATCGCGGTGGACCTTCTCCGCGGACCGCATCGCTGATCTCGGCTTCAGATCGAGCATCGCGTCGTCTGAGACGACCTACTTGCTGGACTCCTCGAGCGCTCGGCGCACGAGCACCTTGGCCAGGTGGACGCGGTACTCGACGGAGGCGTTGAGGTCCTTCTGAGGATCGGCATCTGCGGCGGCCAACTCGGCCGCGTCCGCCACCGAGGCACCCGACGAGATGGCGCTGGCCACGCTCGTCGCGAGCACCGGGGTGGACCCCATGTTCACCAGGCCGACGCCGCTGTCGTTGCCGCGACGCCATGCCGCGACACCGACGATCGCCCAGTCCTGAGCACGACGGTTGAACTTCTGGAAGCTCCAACCGGCGCCGTTCATCTTCGGCACACGGATCTCCGTCAGCATCTCGTCCGGCTCGAGCGAGGTGGTGAAGAAGCCCTCGAAGAAATCGGCCGCGGCGATCTCACGAGTGCCCTTCGGACCCTGGGCGATGTAGGTCGCGCCGAGCGCGAGCGTGGTCGCGGGAAGATCGCTGGCCGAGTCGCTGTGGGCGATCGAGCCGCCGATCGTGCCGCGGTGACGTACCTGCGGGTCGCCGACGTGACCGGCCGCGTGGGCCAGGAGCGGTGCGTGCTCGGCCAGCACCGAGCTCTTCTCGACGTCCATGTGCCGGGTGAGGGCACCGATTGCGATGTGATCGCCGGCGTCGCGAACGTACGACAACTCGGCGAGTCGGCCGATGTCGACGAGCACGCTGGGCTGGGCCATGCGGAGCTTCATCATCGGCAGCAGGCTGTGCCCACCGGCGATGAACTTCGCGTCCTCCCCGTGTTGTCCGATCAGGCTGATGGCGTGCTCGGCCGAGTCGGCACGGACGTAGTCGAAAGCTGCGGGGATCACTTCGTTGCTCCTTGGGAGGACGTGCTCTGTGACGAGCGCGAGGCTTGGATGGTCTTCCAGACGGTCTGGGGGCTGGCCGGCATCGACATGTCGGTCACACCGAGGCCGGAGAGTGCGTCGACGATGGCGTTGATGACCGCAGGCGCGGCACCGATGGTGCCAGCTTCGCCGATCCCCTTCACCCCCAACGGATTGGTCGGCGACGGGGTGATCGTGTGCCCGAGCGTGATCGACGGGACGTCGCTCGCGGCGGGCACGAGGTACTCGGCAAGATTCGAGGTCTTCGGCTGACCGTCCTCATCGAACACGGCTTCCTCGTAGAGGGCCTGGGCGAGGCCCTGCACCACGCCCCCGTGGACCTGCCCGTCGACGATCAGCGGGTTCACCTGGTTGCCGCAGTCGTCGACGGCGACATAGGTGACGACATCGACGTCGCCGGTCTCGGTGTCCACCTCGACCACGCAGATGTGCGTGCCGAAGGGCCACGAGAAGTTCGGTGGGTCATAGGTGACCTGCGCCTCGAGGTTCGGCTCGAGACCGTCGGGGAGGTTGTGCGCGGTGAACGCCTCGAACGCGATCGCCGCCAGCGGCATCGTCTTGTCGGGTGACCCCTTCACCGAGAAGCTGCCGCCGACGAACTCGAGGTCGTCCTCGTTGGCCTCGAGCTGGTGGGCGGCGATCTTGCGTGCCTTGTCGATCACCTTGTCACATGCCATCGCCACGGCCACACCACCGACGGGCAGCGAACGCGATCCGTAGGTGTCGAGACCGAGTGGCGCGATCGCGGTGTCGCTGTGCAGCACGTCGACGTCGTCGGGGTCGACGCCCAGCTTCTCGGCGACGATCATGCTCCACGCCGTCTCGTGCCCCTGCCCGTGAGGTGAGGTGCCAGTGACCACCTGGATCTTGTTGGTCGGCAGCACTCGCACGGTGGCGGCCTCCCAGCCGCCGGCGGAGTAGTTCAGCGAGGCGAGCACCCGCGACGGGGCGAGGCCGCACATCTCGAAGTAGCTGCTGATCCCGATGCCGAGCCGCTTGGTGGCACCCTCGACGTTCTGGGTCGCCTGACGGGCGCGAAGCGCGCCGTAGCCGACAAGCTCGCAGGCCTTGTCGGCAGCCAACTCGTGATCGCCGCTGTCGTAGGTGAGCCCGCTGAACGCGACGTACGGGAACTGCTCTTTGCGGATGAAGTTGCGCTTGCGCAACTCCAGCGGATCGATCCCGATCTTGGCGGCCAACGCGTCCATCGCCCGCTCGATCGCATACGTCGCCTCCGGACGACCCGCGCCGCGATAGGCGTCTGTGGGCGTCATCGTGGTGAACACCGATGTGCAGCTGAAGTCGTATGCCACCGGCAGGTCGTACACGCCTGCGTACAGGAACGCCCCGAGGATCGGGATGCCCGGCGTGACCAGCTGGAGGTATGCGCCCATGTCGGCCAGCAGGCGTACCCGTACCGCGGTGAGCTTGCCCTCCGCGTCCGCGGCGAGCTCGATGTGCTGGCGTTGTGCCCGGCCGTGGGTGGAGGCTTGGGTGTTCTCGGTGCGCTCCTCGTTCCAGCGCACCGGCACCTTGTGCTTGCGGGCGAGCGCGGTGCAGAGCAGCTCCTCGGCGTACACGTTGAGCTTGGCGCCGAATCCGCCTCCGACCGCAGGGGCCACCACCCGCATCTGGTGCTCAGGGATGCCGAGCGTGATCGCGGTCATCACCTTCAGGATGTGGGGCACCTGGGTGGAGCTGTACAGGGTGATGTCGCCGCCGAATGGCTGGGGCACGGCCGCGACGGCGCGGGGCTCCATCGCCATCGGGATGAGCCGCTGGTGCACGTAGTGCTCGCTCACCGTGAAGGCGGCGTCGGCGAAGGCACGGTCGACCTGACCCTCGGAACCCTCGCACTTCAGGTCCCACGTGTAGCTCTTGTTCGTGCCGAGCTCGTCGTGGATGACGACTCGGTCGCTGAGTGCGTCCTCGAGGTCGATCACCGCGGCGAGTGCTTCGTACGTGACATCGATCGCCTCGAGCGCGTCACGTGCTGCGGCGTCGCTGGTGGCGAGAACGCAGGCCACGCCGTCACCGACATAGGTGGCCTTGGCGACCGCGAGCGGGTAGTGCGTGGGGTTCTTCATGTCGGCCGTGACGGGCCACGCACACGGCATCGGCCCGGCCCACATCGCGACGAGATCTGCGCCGCTGTAGGCGGCCACCACGCCGGGCATCGCCAGCGCGGCGCTGACGTCGACGCTCAGGATGCGGGCATGTGCGTACGGGCTGCGCACCACGGCGAGGTGCAGCGCGCCCGGGATGTTCAAGTCGTTGGTGTACTTCGCCTCACCGGTCAGCAGCGCTGGGTCTTCCTTGCGCAGCCGGCGCTTCCCCAGGATCGTGTGGACGGGTGGTGCGGGTTCGGTCATCGTCATCGGGGCCCCTCCCGGTTCGAGTCACTGACCGCCGGCGGCGGCAAGGACGGCCTGGACGATGTTGTGGTAGCCGGTGCACCGGCAGAGGTTGCCCTCGAGCCCGATGCGGACGTCGTGCTCGGTGGGGTTCGGGTTCTCCTTGAGCAGGCTCGTGGCTGCCATGACCATGCCCGGCGTGCAGTACCCGCACTGCAGGGCGTGGTTCTCCATGAAGGCCTGCTGCATCGGGTGCATCGTGCCGTCGGCGGCAGCCATGCCCTCGATCGTCGTGATCTCGGCTCCGTCGGCCTGGACGGCCAACACGGTGCAGCTCTTCACGGCCTCGCCGTCGAGGTGGAGGCTGCACGCACCACACGATGAGGTGTCGCATCCGATGTTGGTGCCGGTGAGGCCGAGCACTTCGCGGATGTAGTGGACGAGCAACGTACGCGGTTCGACATCGCTGTCGTGGACCGTGCCGTTGACGGTGACGCGGATCTGCATGGCTGCTGGTTCCCCTCTGGTGTACTTCGCTGGTGTGCTTCTGGACGTGTTCGCTGGAAGATGATGCGTGGGTGCCGCTCCCGCCCGCGACCGATGTCGGTCGTCGACGGGATGCCCCCCAGATGGCGACATCATCATGCACCATTTCGCAGCCCATCGCGGCATGCATCGCAGGCCGAGCATCCGGCGAGCCCCCAGGATGGCGCGGGGGAGTGGGAAACCACCCGCGTGAGAACCGGAAGATGATTTCGGCTTTTGGAACTGTTCGCTATAGTGCGCGCTAGTGACTGACATCGATGACATCGCACTCCACCGCCTCCGCAAGGACGGCCAGCGGCTGACGACCGGGCGCCAGCTCATCCTGCGCACCCTCGAAGAGGCCAGCGGACCGGTGACCATCCCGATGATCCTGCAGCGGCAGCCGACGCTGGCGCAGAGCTCCGTGTACCGGAACCTCGCCGTGTTGGAGCACGCGGGACTCGTCTCCAAGATCTCGATGGGCGACGAACACGCCCACTACGAGCTGGGCGAGGAGATCACCAACAACCATCACCACCACACCGTGTGCACGTCGTGCGGAGCGGTGCGTGATGTGACCCTTACGGCCGCGGCCGAGCGCTCACTCGATCGCGCGTTGCAGGACGCCGCAGCGGGGCAGCACTTCGAGCTGCACCACCACCGCCTCGACCTCCTCGGTCGCTGTGCGGAGTGCGTCGGCGCCGGCGCTGACTGAGTCCAGCACGATCATCGCCGACGTGCCCGCGCGTCGGCTCTCCGGGCCAGTTGTTCGAGGGATCGATGATCAGCAGCGGAGGCCTTCTGGCACCACGAGGTCGACGAGGTAGTTGTCGATCGCGTCGTCGATGCAGGAGTTGAGGCCATAGGCGGTGTGCTGGTCGGCTTCGACTGCCACGAACACACCTTGATCGAGTGTCTCCGCCATGGTGCGGCTGCCCTCGAACGGTGTGGCCGGATCGCCGGTGTTGCCGACCACCACGATCGGACCCGCGCCGTCGCCGGTGATCTCGAAGCCGTCGTTCTCGAAGCCGTCGTTCTCGAAGCCGTCGTTCTCGTTCCCATTGGCGCCCGCAGGGAACGATGCGCAGATGAGCACCTCGTAGGCGGCAGTGGTGCCGATGCGCGGCGACGCGATGAAGAAGTCGGCGCGGCGAGCGACCGCCTCATCGATGGCCGCGGCTCCCCCCGGTGCAGGATCGTCCGCGCAGGTGATCGCGAAGTACGCCTCGAGCTCGTCGCCGTAGGTGCCGTCGGGCAGCCGGCCGAAGTAGGCGTCGTACAGCGCGAGCACGCCAGCACCATCACCGGTCGCTGCGTCGGCGAGCGCCTCCGCCAGTTGTGGCCACGTGACATCGGCGTACATCGCTTGAGCGACGCCGACCTCGAACACGCCCTGGGTGAGAGCGGGTCGGCCGGGCGTGGTCGCGAGAGCGGTGGTCTCCAATTGCACGAGGAGATCGAGGAACGCGCCCTCGGCATCGCCGTCGTTGTGGAAGGCACAGGTGGGATCCGCCGAACAGTCGGCCAGGAAGGAGTTGAGCGCGGCATCGAATCCTGCGGCCTGTTGCACCAGCCCGTCGATTCGACCGACAGTGGGATCGACGGCGCCGTCCAGGACAGCGGCACGCACGGTGTCGGGGAACAGCGTCGCCCAGGTGGCGCCGAGCTGGGTGCCGTAGCTCCAACCGAAGTAGCTCACCGTCTCCTCGCCGAGCGCCTGGCGCACGAGGTCGAAGTCGCGCGCTGTGTCGACCGTGGTGAGGTGTTGCAGCAGTTCAGAGGATCGCTCCACACAGCCGGCGGTGAACTCGGCCGCCGCCTCACGGAGGGCGCCATCCTCACCGGCATCGTCGGGACCGGTCTCGATACCGAAGTACGGGTCGTAGTCGTCGACGCAGTCGACCGCCGGCTCCGACAACCCGGTGCCACGCGGGTCGATGCCGATGATGTCGAACGACTCGAGCAGCGGCGGGTCGTAGATGAACTCCGCCTGCGCGGCGAGGTCGGAGGCGCCGTAGCCGGGGCCGCCGGGGTTGACGAACAGCACACCGATCCGGGTGTCGGGATCGGTGGCCCGATGTCGGACCATGTACAGCTCGATCTGTTCACCGTCGGGATCGTCGTGGTCGAGCGGCACGGCGAGGGTGGCCTCGTCGACGCCGAACTCGAGCTCGGACCACTCGACGTCACCCTCCGGGGCAGCCGACACATCCGACACATCCGACGCAGCAGAAGTGGTCGGCGAAGCGTCGATGATCGGTTCAGTCGTCGCTGATGCGGCTTCGAGCGTGGTGTCGGTGGCCTCGGTCGTGGCCGAGCCGGCCGACAGGACCGTGGTATCGGCTGCTTCGGCGGGGATCGCAGTGCTCGAGCCGATGGACGGCACCGCCAGCGACTCCGAGCACGCAGCGACGACCAGCAGGCCGACCCCCGCAATGAGCGTGCCGGCACTGCGGATGACGACGGTGGAGCGACCACACGTCGTGGCGTGGGAGGAAGCAGTTCGGGCTCGGTGCACGGTGGAACTGTACGGAATGGATGTCGGCGTGCTGCGTCACGGTTCCTAAGCTGGACGTCGACATGTCCACCTCTCAGCCCATCGCAGGCACGGCGTCCCTCGTCGCGGGGCCGGCCGACGTCTCCTCGGAGGCCATCGCGGCGCGCGACCGGCTGTCGACGATGCTCACAGCGGACGACCCCACCGAGCTGCTCTGGGTCGCGCACGAGGACGGGTTCTTCCAGACGTGGGTGCCCGAGATCTCGGCGCTGGCGATGGAGCAGGACCCGGTGCACCGCCACAAGGACGTGCTCACCCACACGTTCATGGTCACCGCGAACACCTCGAATCGACTGTTGCTGCGGATGGCGGCGCTGTTCCATGACATCGGCAAGAGCCGCACGCGCCGATATGCGCGCGGCAAGGTGACCTTCCACCATCACGAGGCGGTGGGAGCGCGGATGACTCGTGACCGGCTGCTCTCACTCGGTCACGAGCCGGCAATGGTCGACGACGTGGCCCGACTCGTGGAACTGAGCGGTCGCTTCCACGGCTACCAGAACGGGTGGGAGGATTCGGCCGTCCGTCGCTACGCCCGCGACGCCGGCCCGCTCCTCGGCGATCTCAACGAGCTCGTGCGCTGCGACTGCACCACGCGCCATCCCGAGAAGGTTCGAGGCCTCCAGCGCCGGATGGACGAACTGGAGACGCGCATTCGTCACTTGGCCATCGACGAGGCGCGCAAGGCAGAGCGTCCCGAGCTCGATGGTGCCGAGATCATGGAGTTGCTCGGCATCGCCCCCGGTCGAGTCGTGGGAGAGGCGCGCACGATGTTGTTGGAGCACGCCCGCGCCCACGGAGCGCTGGATCGCGACGAGGCGGTTGCGTTGCTGCGAGAGTGGTTCGCCACTCGCGGCAGCGCCTGAGTCGGCTCAGCGAACCGTCGACCGCTCGAACACCGACACGGGACCGATCGCACGCACCGACACGCGCGACCCCGTGATGGGGAGCCCGGCGGTCTGGAGTCGCGCCGTGACGATCGTGTCATCGGCGAGTCGGACCGACACCATCGCGTCGTGGCCGTAGTACTGCCGTCCGACGACGGTGCCGATCGCTCCGCGGTCGGCCGCCGGTTCGACGACGTCATCGAGCCCGGCATCTTGTGAGAGCACGAGCTGCTCGGGCCGGATCAACACGTCCACGGCTCGCGACGGGTCGAGGGACGTCGCCAGGCGTACCCGAGTGCTGATCGGGAGCCGCCCGAGCGCGCAGGTCACCGTCGCTGCCGACACGGAGGCGGCGTGCACATCGTCGAGCTCGATCGTGCCCGGCAGCACGACGGCTTCTCCGACGAACGTGCCCACCTCGAGCGTCGTCGGGCACCGGTAGACGTCCGTGGGGTCGGCGACCTGTGCGATGCGTCCATCGAGGAGCACCGCCACCTGGTCGGCGATCGAGAGGGCCTCCAGCTGATCGTGGGTCACGATGACAGCGGTGGCACCGCTGGCATGCAGCGCGTCGAGTACCTCGTCGCGCACCTGGGCGCGCATCCCGGCGTCGAGCGACGAGAACGGTTCGTCGAGCATCACGATCGCAGGGCGTGGCGCGAGTGCTCGGGCCAAAGCGACGCGGTGTTGCATGCCGCCGGACAGCTCGTGCGGTCGCATGTGTTCGGTGCCCGGCAACCCGACCAGCTCGAGCACCTCGGCGATCCGACCACTCGAACGCTCGTGACGATCCAGACCGAATCCGACGTTGCCGGCGACGGAGAGGTGGGGGAACAGCGCGCCCTCCTGGGGCACGACCCCGACTCGTCGCCGTTCGGGCGGCAGGTCGACCCTGAGGTCGGAGACGACGGTACCGCCGATGGTGACGGTGCCGGCATCTGGTCGGTCGAACCCGGCGACGATGCGCAGCAAGGTGGTCTTCCCGCCGCCGGAGGGACCGAGGACCGCGGTGACGCTGCCTCTCGGAACCACGAGGTCGACGCCGAGGAGCACCTGGGAACGACCGAAGGACTTCGTGAGGCCCCGGAGCTCGAGCGCCGCGTCATCCATGCTCGTCCCCCTTCGATCGGCCGGAGCTCGCCATGCTGAGCACCGCGGTCGGGATCGCAGCGAACACGATCAGCGCAAGGGCATACGGACCGGCGTTTGCGTAGTCGCTCACGGATGTGTGCTTCCAGAGTTCGGTCGCGAGCGTGTCCGTCTCGGTGGGGCGCAGGATCAAGGTGACCGGGAGCTCCTTCATCGTCGACAGCATCACGAGTGCCGCACCCGCTGCGATGCCGGGGAGCGCAAGGGGCACCGTGACGCGCCACACGGCTGCCATCGGCGTGCAGCCGAGCGATCGCGCGATCTCCTCCACACGTACCGACGACTGTTCGATCGACGATCGGACGGCGCCGACCGCCAAGGGCAGGAACAGCACCACGTAACCGAGCAGGAGCAGGGGCGTCTCCTGGTACACGGGGCGAAGGATCCGCACGCCGATGAACACGAGCGAGATCGCGATCACGATGCCGGGAAGGGCGTGGGCGACATAGGTGGCGCTCTCGATCGCTGCGCTCGTTCGCGATCGAAAGCGTGCGGCGAGCACGCCAACCGGCAGCGCGAGGAGGATCGTTGCCAACGCGGCGAGGACGGCGAGCTCGACGGTGTTCCCGAGCGAGTGTGCGACGTCACCCCAGTCGACGTCGGTGGATTCGAAGGTGACCACCCACTGGGTCACTCGAGCGATCGGGAACACGGTTGCTGCACCGATCACCGCGGCTGTGAACGCCCAGGCGATCACGGCCGACCGACCGAGGCGCACCGGCGCGCCGGCACGTGCGGTGCCTGCCCCGAGCCGTGCCTGTGTGGTGCGACCCCGCCGCGGTGCCTCGAGCACCACGAGCACGAGCGCGACGATCACCAGCACCGAGGCCAGGATCGCGGCCCGGCTCGGGTTGAACCCTGCGCGGTAGGCGCCGTAGATCACCCAGGTGAACACCTCGTAGCGCATCGCCGCGACAGCGCCGAAGTCGCTCAGGACGTAGAGCGCGACGAGCAGGGCTCCCGCGCTGACAGCCGGTCGGATCTGTCGGAACGTGAGTCGCACGGCGACGTCGATGCGTCGGCGGCCGAGCGAGCGGGCCACCTCGTCGTGCGCCGGGTCGAGGTGCCGGAGCGCGGCTGCGGCGGGCAGGTACACGAACGGATACGACACGCTGGTGAGCGCCAGCGCCGCCCCGTCGAAGCCGGCCAGACCCGGTCGCCACGAGACCCATGCGAACGCGGCGAGGTATGAGGGGATGGCAAGCGGAAGTGCGAACACGACGCCGAGGATGCGCCGCCCTGCGAGATCGCTGCGGACGACGAGCCATGCTGCAGTCACGCCGACCGCCACGCTCGACAGCGTGACGGTGCCGGCCAGACCGACACTGCGCAGCACCAGGTCGCGGGTGCGTGCTCGCCAGAGCTCGTCGACGACGTCGTCCCAACCTCGCTCCAACGCCCGATCGATCAGGTACCAGATCGGTGCGACCGCGATCAGCGCAGCGACGAGCGCCGGCAGGAGGACGAACCAGGGTTGCCGTGACCCGCCCCTCGACCTGCCCCGGGACGCGCCAACGGCCCCGGCGGTGCCCGGGGCCGTCGGCAACGCGACCGGTCGGGTCACGCGCGCCTCGTGACGCGTGGTCGGTGTCGGTGGCGTGGGGTGACCCGCAAGACCGAGCTCACAGCGTGAGCAGCCCCACGTCGGCAAGGAGCTCCTGGGTCTCGGCCAGAGATGCGAGATCCGTCAGATCGATCGCGGGTGGCGCCAGGGTGTCGAAGGCGGGCACGGCGTCGGATGCCGGGATGCCTGCCACGAGCGGATACTCGTAGGTCGTGTCCGCGAAGTAGCGCTGCGCCTGCTCGCTGAGGAGGAACTCCACCAGCGCGAGTGCTGCCTCGCTGTTGGTGCTGCTGGCCAGCACGCCGACGCCGGCGACGTTCACGAGACCGCCTGCGTCGCCGGCGTCCAGGTACTGGTTGACCGCAACGACAGCGCCGGCGCCCTCGGCAGCGATCTTCTCCTGGAGGTAGTAGTGGTTGACGAGGCCGATGGCGACCTCGCCGTCGTTCACCGCGTCACGGACTGCGCCGTTCTTTTCGAAGGCGACGGGCTCCTGGGCGGCGAAGGCCTCGAGCCATGCTCGTGCGCCATCCTCGCCGCGCAGCACGCGCAGGCCGGTGACGAACGACTGCCACGAGGCATTCGTGGGCGCAAAGCCGACCTTGCCCTTCCACTGCGGATCGAGGAGGCCGTCGATGGTGGAGGGCGGCACGGGTGCGAGCTCCGGATTCACGACGAACACACGGACCCGGCCGCTGGTGCCCACCCACAGATCGTCGGCGGAGCGGTACGCGGCGGGCACGGTGCCGGTCAGTGCGGCGGGCAGGGTGGAGAACAGGCCGGCGTTGGCGACGGCGCCGAGTGCGCCGGCGTCCTGCGCGAAGAACACGTCGGCGGGGGAGGCGTCACCCTCGGTGAGGAGCTGGGCGGCGAGCTCGCCGCTGTCGCCGGGTCGGAAAGCGACGCTGATCCCGGTCGCAGCGGTGAACGCTTCGAGCAGTGGTGCCACGAGCTCCTCGGAGCGACCGGAGTAGACGGTGATCTCACCGGCGGCAGGTGCCTCGGTGGCGGCGGGACTCTGCGCGCCGACCGAAGATGCGGTGGCAGCGGGTGCCTCGGTGCTGTCGGTGCCGGTGGACGACGACTCCGAGTCGTCGGATCCGCACGCGCCGAACACGGTGGTCAAGGCGACGACAGCGACAACGGCGAACCGCCGGTGATGGGTGTGGTGCAGGGAACGATGCATGACCTGAACGGTAGCGATCGATTCCGGGAAGTGTCAAGCCTGCCTAACATTCCCTGATAGGTGACCGATCGGCCCCCTGTCCGGGAGGTGGAAGCGAGCTCAGCCGCGTGCTGCGGCGATTGCTGTCCACACGCGCTCGGCGGTGGTGGGCATGTCGATGTGACGCACACCGAGGTGGGTGACGGCGTCGATCACCGCCGACTGCACCGCGGGGGTGGAGCCGATCGTGCCGCTCTCGCCGATGCCCTTGGCTCCGAGGGCGTTGATGAACGTCGGGGTTTCCATGTGCACGACCTCGATGCTCGGCAGTTCGGCGGCCGAGATGAAGGCGTAATCGGCGAGGTTCGACGTCACCGGGTTGCCGTCGTCGTCGTAGCGCACCTCTTCCATCAACGCCTGTGCCGTCCCCTGGGCGACGCCGCCGTGGATCTGGCCTTCGAGCAGCATCGGGTTGAGCACGCGGCCGGCGTCGTCGCACGCGACGTGGCGCAGGTGCTTCACCTGACCGGTCTCGGTGTCGACCTCGACGACGGCGACGTGGGCGCCGAACGGGAACGTCGCACCGCTGACCGCGTAGTACGCAGCGTGGGCGAGCCCTTCGGGCAGATCCGGGTCACCCTTGGCGGCGACGGCGAGCTCGGCCCAGGTCTTTGCGATCGCCGGCGCTCCCGAGACATGGAAGCTGGCCGAGTCCTTGTCGAGCACCACGTCGGCCTCGTCGGCCTCGAGCATCCGGGCGGCCACCTTGCGGGCCTTGTCGACGAGATCGGCCGAGGCGAGGAACACGGCGTTGCCGCCCTGCTGCAACGAGCGCGAACCCATCGTGCCATCACCCAGCGGGACGAGGTCGGTGTTGCCCCACACGACATCGATCATGTCCATGGGGATGCCGGTCTGCTCGTGAGCGAGCATGCTCCACGCGGTCACGTGGCCTTGGCCATGGGGCGAGGTGCCGGTGTAGACGATCGCCCGGCCGTCATCGAGCACCTCGATGCGGGCGTGCTCGCCGGAACCGACACCGCCGGTGATCTCGACATAGACGCTGACCCCGATGCCGAGCTGCTTCACATCGCCCGATGCTCGGCGACGAGCCTGCTCGGCGCGCAAGTCGGCATAACCGGCCGCCTCGAGCGCCTTGTCGAGTGCTCCCTCGTAGTTGCCCACGTCGTAGGCCTGGCCGACAGCGGTCGTGTGCGGCTCCATGAACTTCGGGATCAGGTTCTTGCGACGCAGCTCGGCGGCATCCATGCCGATCTCGAGCGCGAACAGGTCCATTGCTCTCTCGGCGGCGGCCGTCGCCTCGGGGCGGCCGGCGCCGCGGTAGGCGGTGGTGACTGCGGTGTTGGTGACCACACTGGTGGTGCGGCACTCGATGTTCGGAATCGCGTAGACGCCGCTCGACATCGGTCGGGTCATGAACGGTGCGAGGATCGTGCCCATCTCGGCGAAGCTGCCCGAGTCCTGGATCACGTGCATCTGGTAGTGCGTCACCTTGCCGTCGCGGGTGCCGCCGATGGTGACGTACTGCACCTGTGCGCGGCCGTGGCCGAGCACCATCATCGATTCGCTGCGGGTCTCGCGCCAGCGGAGTGGCTTGCCCACCCGGGCGGACAGCACGCCGAGCAGTGCTTCTTCGGGATCGCAGCTGATCTTGGCACCGAATCCGCCGCCGACATCGGGGGCGATGACGAGCACCTGCTCGGGCTCGACGCCGTTGATCTTGGCGATCGTGGCCTTCGCCCCTTGGGCTGCCTGGGTGCTCAGCCACTGGTGGAGCCGTCCGTCGACCCACGCGACGGCCGAGCCGCGCACCTCGAGCGGGCACGGAGCGACACGCTGGTTGACGAACCGGCCGGTCACGACCACCTCGCAGCCCTCGAAGAACGCCTCGCCGGTGTTCTCGGGCACGCCGATCACCGTGGTGTCGAACACGACGTTGCTGCCGGCCCCTTCGTAGATGAGGGTGGTGCTGGCCATCGATGCTTCCATGTCGATCAGCGCGGGGAGCACGTCGTAGTCGACGATCACCTGCTCGATCGCATCCTCGCCGACGCGAGGGTCGGTGGCGAGGACGACGGCGACGGGCTCGCCGACGTAGCGGACCTTGTCGATCGCCAGCAAGCCGCGGGCGACCATCGGGTTGAAGTCGGAGGCGACAGGCTCGAGGCCGAGGTCGGCAGCAGTGAACACAGCGACCACGCCGGGCACCTCGAGCGCGCCCGACACGTCGATGTTGGTGATCGTGCCGTGGGCGACGGAGGACCGGACGTACGTGACGTGCAGCGCGCCGGCGAGGGCGGGCTCGTCGAGCAGGTCGTCGACGTACTTGCCGCCCGTCGTGAGGAACTTCGGATCTTCTTTGCGAAGAACCCGGTTTCCGAGAATGCTGCCGGCCACGTGTACCCCCCGAAATGCGGTCGCTCTCCAGAGCGGACGCTGTGTGCGATCGGCACGGACACTAGCGAGCCGATGTGTGCGATGTCGCCGCCTGGGAGCACGATTTCCCGGCGCATGGCGGGCACGGCGTTCAGGGAGCGACGGTGACGGCGGGAGACGACTGCTGAACGGCCACGATCTGGCCGATCGTGTCGTACGGCCAGCCCGCTGGCAGCGGCAGTGGGCCGTTGTCGATCGGCAACACCGAGATCCGGTTCTCGCCCGGGCCGACGACGCCGAGCTCGTCGCGTGCGGCCTCCTTCGCGCCCTCGGGTGTCGAGAGGTGGTCGACCTCGGTACCGAGCTTGCGGTTGGCCTCGGTGAGCACCGACAGTTCCTGCTGCTTCTGGAGGATCTCGTCCTCTTGTCGCAACCATGCCTGAACTGGCAGCACGAACAGCGCGGCGACGGTCGCGCCGACGATCGCGAGACCTGCGAGGCCGAGCAGCCAGCGGTGGGGGCGACCCGTGACCAGCTGGTGGTCGTCGTCGACCGAGCGGGTGTCGACCGAGCGGGTGTCGACCGAGCGGGTGTCGACCGAGCGGGTGTCGACCGAGCGGATACCGAACAAGGTGGTGTCAGGTCGTGGTTCGCCACGATCACCGGGGCGCGCAGCACGGACACGAGGGGTGCTGGCGCACGGGCGCGACACAGCACTCGTGGTGTGTCCGTTGCTCATCGGCGACAGTCTCGCATCTCGATCCGCACGATGGGTGGCACCCGGCGCGCGGTCCGTCGGACCTCCGTCGCTCCCGCGCAGGATCAGCGCAGGATCAGCGCAGATCAGCGGGGCGAGGGCCTTGCGACCGCGGAAGGCTGCCGATTCGCCCAGCTCCTCTTCGATGCGGAGCAGCTGGTTGTACTTCGCCACACGGTCGCTGCGAGCCGGCGCGCCGGTCTTGATCTGGCCGCAGTTGGTGGCGACGGCGAGGTCGGCGATGGTCGCGTCCTCCGTCTCGCCGCTGCGGTGGCTCATCACGCTGGTGTAGCCGTTGGTCGTGGCGAGCTCGACGGTGTCGAGCGTCTCGGTCAGGGTTCCGATCTGGTTCACCTTCACGAGCACGCTGTTGGCGATCTTGCGGTCGATGCCCATGCGGAGGCGGGTGACGTTGGTGACGAAGAGGTCGTCGCCGACGAGTTGCACCCGGTTCCGCAACGCGTTCGACAGGGCGGCCCAGCCCTCCCAGTCATCCTCTGCCATTCCGTCTTCGATGCTGACGATCGGGTACGTGTCGACGAGCCGCGTCCAGTACGCGACCATCTCGTCGGGGCTGAGCACCTTGCCTTCGCCGGCGAGGTGGTAGCGGCCGTCTCGGTAGAGCTCGCTCATCGCAGGGTCCATCGCGATCGAGATGTCCTCGCCGGGGGTGTAGCCGGCTGCGGTGATCGCCTCCACGAGGAGGCGGATCGCGTCTTCGTTCGACGCGAGGTCGGGAGCGAAGCCTCCCTCGTCGCCGACAGCGGTGGAGAGCTTGCGGTCGTGGAGCACCTTCTTGAGCGTGTGGTACGTCTCGGTGCCCCAGCGAAGGGCTTCGCGGAAGCTCGGTGCACCGACGGGCATGATCATGAACTCCTGCATGTCGATGCTGTTGTCGGCGTGCACGCCACCGTTGAGGACGTTCATCATCGGCACGGGGAGCACATGGGCGTTCGGACCGCCGATGTAGCGGTACAGCGGCAGCTGCAGCTCGGCGGCCGCGGCCTTCGCGACGGCGAGGCTGGTGCCGAGGATGGCGTTCGCGCCGAGACGGGCCTTGTTCGCCGTCCCGTCGAGCGAGTTCAGCTCGGTGTCGACGAGACGTTGCTCGAGCCCACCGATGCCCCGCAACACGTCGGCGATCTCTCCGTTGACGTAGCCGACAGCGGTCTGCACGCCCTTGCCGAGATACCGCTCACCGCCATCGCGGAGCTCGACGGCTTCGTGCTCACCGGTGGAGGCGCCGGACGGGACCGCCGCGCGCCCGAGAGCGCCGCTGTCGAGCTCTACCTCCACCTCCACGGTGGGGTTGCCTCGGGAGTCGAGGATCTCGCGGCCGACGATGTTGACGATTTCGCTCATGAAGACACACGGTAGCCAGAACACACTCTGATCAAGATCTGCATCCAAGATGTCGATGAACGGTCGTGGAGAACGACGCCCTGTCCTATGTGCCCGACAGCGGGCAGCCATTGGCGACATCACCGGTGCTGCCGCCTCGGGTGTCGTCGCGTTCAGAGGTCCCGCCGGAGGTGTGGGAGCAATGGGCGGCGGAGCTGCAACCAGCGTCCGCCACCGTCGGTCGCCGCTCGCGTCAGCACCGCCACCGGTGGTTGCTGCCCACCCACGGCGCCGGGGTGATCGCGACGCTCGGCTGGGTGGGTGGCGTGCTTGCGCAGATGCTCCTCCTCGGCGCCTTGGTCCCGTCATTCGACCTGGGTGACACGCGCAACTTCATGGTGCCGCTCGACGAGCATGCGTGGTTCGGTGCCACGACGGTCGTGTCCGCCGTGGCGGCCTACCTGGGTTGGTTCTGTTGGACGGTGTCAGCCGCGTTCAACGTGCGGCGGGTGTCGCCACTGTCGACCTCGCCGTTTCTGCCGATGGCGGTGTACCTGTTGGGCCCGGTCGGCGTGTTGGCCGGCCTCGAGATGCAGGGACCGAACCGGGTGCCGGTGCTCGTCTGTGCGTTCGCAGGGCTCGGCATCGGGCACGTGATGGTGGTGGGATCGTTCCGCAGCGCTGCGAGCCGCATCGGTGCGCTGTCCGACGAGTTCGCCAAGCTCTTGTGGCTGCCGATGGCCGGCGTGACCTACCGGCTCTTCGTGAACGTCCTGGTGGAGTTCTTGCCCAGGTCGTGGCACACCACGCTCGTGCTGTTCGGTCTCGGGACCGTCGGGGCGCTGTTCGTGTGCGGCATGGTGCTCAGCACGTGGCGGGCGACGACCTCGTTCGACTACGCCTGTCACCGCTTGAACACGCGCAGCCTCGGTGCGGAGTTGCCGTCGGCGGATGTGATCGGTCGCGCCATGCGCCGGTCGTCCGCTCGCTGACCCCACCCGTTCAGCCCGACGCCTTCACCGTGTCGTTGTTCGGCGTCGGTGACGACGTCGAATTCGCGCCTGTTCAGCCCGACGCCTTCACCGTGTCGTTGTTCGGCGTCGGTGACGACGTCGAATTCGCGCCTGTTCAGCCCGACGCCTTCACCGTGTCGTTGTTCGGCGTCGGTGACGACGTCGAATTCGCGCCCGTTCAGCCCGACGCTTTCACCTGGTCCCAGAGTGCGTCGAGCACCGTGAGGCCGGCGGTGTGCAGGTCGATCTCGCGTTCGCGTGCAAGACGCTCGACGCCTTCGAACCGGGTCCGGAACTTGCGTGTCGCCGCTCTCAGCGCCGCCTCGGGCTCGACACCCAGATGCCGCGCGACGTTCACGACGGCGAACAACAGATCGCCGACCTCGTCGGCGAGGTGCTGTTCGTCGCCGGACGCGTGGGCCTCGAGCACCTCGGCTGTCTCCTCCGCGATCTTCGGCACCGCGCCGTGCACGTCGGGCCAGTCGAAGCCGACCTTGGCGGCCTTGCGCTGGACGGCGTACGCGTATCCGAGCGACGGCTGGGAGTTCGGGATGCCGTCGAAGATGCTGTCGCGTTGCTTCTCGATGCGCTTGATCGCATCCCAGTTGGTCACCACCTCGTCGGCTCCGCTCACCTCGACGGCGTCCCCACCCTCGGGTGGGAACACGTGAGGGTGGCGACGCACCAACTTGTCGTGCACGCGCTGGGCGACGTCGGCGATCGTGAACCGGCCCTCCTGCTCCGCGATCGTGGCATGGAACTCGATCTGGTACAGCAGGTCGCCGAGCTCTTCGACGAGGTCGTCGTCGGTCGCCGGGTCGTCGGGGTCGAGCGCCTCGATCGCGTCGACCACCTCGTAGGTCTCCTCCAGGAGGTACTTCACGAGCGAGCGATGGGTCTGCTCCTGGTCCCATGGGCACTGCTCGCGCAGCACCCGGGCGAGTTCGTGGAACCGCACGAGCTCGGCGCCGACCGGGGCGCCGAGGCCTGGCACGTAGATGCTCGTGAGGTGGTCTGCCTCGACGGCGCGGTCGAGATCGGCCCACGTGGTGTGGGTGATGACTTCCTGGTCGGTGCCGAGCCGTTGGAGGATCACGACTGGTTCGTCGCCCGTTGCGCTCTCGGCGGCGAGCTTGATGTCGCTCAGCACCCAGTTGGCGTGGGTGTGGGCGACGAGCATCGGACCGGTGTAGGCGGCGCTCGCAGTGGCGAATGCGTGGCCGTCGATCAGGCGTAGTCCGGTCTCGACCGGGTCGATGCCGAGGCGCTCGTATGCGAGATCGAGAAAGGAGATCGCGGGCAGCACGCGGCAGTCGATGCGCGGGTCTTTGCGCAGCAGGCGAACGGTGCGCTCGAGCACGAGGGGTGAGCCCGGTACGGCGTACAGCACCTCGCCGTGCTCGATCGCTGCAGCCACGAGCCGATCGACGATCGCGGCGTACACGTCGGTGAAGGTGGCGGCGGCGTCGTAGACGTCGTCGAAGCTGGTGGCATCGTCACCCACGAGGGCCGATGTCGGGTGGCGCCGCGTGCGCACGAACCTCACCGGTGCGTGAGAGATCGCCTGCAGCGTCTGCTGGGTGATCCAACGGTCGTCGCCCGGGCCGAGCCCGACCACGACGACGGTTGGGCAAGCGCTCGCATCCACCAGCTGGTTCCGGCGGTCGGTCACGACCCCAGCGGCTGGACGAGTCCGGTCGAGATGTCCCAATAGCCGTAGTACGGGTCGACGTAGACCGAGAGCTCGCGGGCGAAGTCGACAAGCGACGTGTCGTTCTGAGTGCGCTGATATGCGGCCCGGGTGGACAGGCTGCGAACCTCGAACTGGCGGAGGAACTCGGGGACCTCCACGCCCGCGAGCTGCTCGGCCAGCTGGCTCTCGGCGGCCACGATGTCGTCGTCGGTGATCGAATCGCCGTCGGCGGCAAGCTGCTGGCGGATGATCTCGTCGACGATCCACGACGCGATGATCTGGCGGAAGCCGTCGCCCTGCAGCTCGTCGGCGCCGGTCGTGGAGTCCTGCGCCTCGAGGGCCTCTTGGACGTATTGCTCGAGATCGTCACGACTCAGCTCGGCATCGCCCACGCGCGCGGCGTTGGCGTTGTCGGTGAAGGTGGTGCACGCCGACAGCGTCACGGCGGCGAGCGCGGCACCCAGCAGGAGGGCGGCCCTCCTGGCCTGGTGTCGGACGGGTGCCTGGAACAGCGGACGGGTCACGGAGCAGACGTTAGCGGCCGGCCCACCCGCCGACTCAGTCTCCGGTCTCGTTCGGGTCCGTGTCCGAGACGTGTCCGACGACGTCGGCGTGACCTTCAGCCGGTGCGCCGTCCGGACGGGCCATGTCGGAGGTGATCACCTGCAGTTCCTGCGTGGCCGGCGGCAGGGTGATCTGTTCGTGGCGGGCGGGCGTGAGGACGTCGCGGACGTACGACACGATGGTGTCGGCCATGCCGACGTCGTAGCCGGCGGCTTCGGAGATGAACCAGCGATGCTCGAGCACCTGGTGATACAGCTCGGCCGGCTCGAGCTTGCCGGCCAGATCGCTGGGGATCGCGGCGATCGTGGGCTCGAAGCGCTCGTCCATCCACCGTGCCGCAGCGACGGCTTCGCGCACTCGCTTCCCCGACCGTTGCTCGAGCGTGGTGCCGTAGCGGCGGATGTCGTGGAGCAGACGGCGCGCCTGGTTCTCGCCGGCGACGATGCCGGTGAGCGACCTCAGGCGTTGGGTGTGGAAGCCGTGTTCCACCACACGCGGCACGAGGCGGAGGCGGGTGCCACCTCCCACGCTCACCAGCTCGAGTTCGGAGGCGTCGAAGCCGAGATCGTGCAACCGTCGCAGCCGCTGATCGACGCGGAAGGTCTCGTCGATCCGGAACTCGTCGACGACGGTGAGCTCGGCCCACAACCGGGAGTAGCTGTCCTCGATCGCGAGGGCGGTCTCGACGGGGTCGATCCCCTCGGCGAGGAGGCCGCCCGCCTGGAGGTCGATCAGGTCGCCGGCCACGTTCTGGGTGGCGATCTCGAGGTCGAGTGCCCGCTGGCCCTCGCTCAGCGTTTCGTGCAGTTCGCCGGTCTCGACGTCGATGACGTACGCCTGCAGGGCGTCTGCGTCTCGGCGGAACAACGTGTTCGACAGCGAGCAGTCACCCCAGAAGAAGCCTGCGAGATGGAGCCGCACGAGCAGGCCGGCGAGCGAGTCGAGCAGCCGCTCGCCGAGGTACGGGATGTGGAGACCGCGGCCGCTGAGCAGGATGCGGTAGGGGAGCGAGTAGTCGAGGTGTCGCGTGATGAGCAGTCCCTCGCCGGGGCTGCCGTCGTCCTCGGTGCGTCCGGTCACGACGCCCACCACTTCCGCAGTGGGCATGCCCAGTTCCACCAGTTGGCGCAGCAGCCGGTACTCGCGGTCCGCGAGCAGGTCGGGCAGCTCTTTCACCACGTACGCAGTGTCGGGCGTTTCCACCATGCGCACGACGTGGCGGTGCAGGCCCATCACCGAGTGCATGCCGGCGATGTCCCAGTCGTCGAGGCGGCTGGTGAGCGGCCATGAGACGACGGCCGTGTGCTCGGTCGGCTTGGCGAGCTGGAGTCGCATCGTCAGCGAGTCTTGCTGCTGACGACCCTGCCGCCGGCGTGGGCCGGGATCGATTCGGCGATGGTGTTGGGGCCGCCGGTGGTGGGTCCCTCCGGTGGGATGAGCTCGCGCAGGAATCCGACGAGGAACCTGGCCGGCGTGGCACCGCGGGCGATGGGCACCACGAGTTGATCGAGGTCGTCTTTCATGATCGCCGTGCGCGCGAGGCGCCTCAGCCGCATGTCCTCGCTGACCTTCAGCCGCAATGGCGCGAGCCGAGCAGCGTTCGACTGGATGCTCACGTCTTTCAATCCGAGACGATGGCACTCGGCGCGGAGGTAGCCGACATCGAGCAGTGCATCGGCCGGGGTCGGCACCGGGCCGTAGCGGTCCTCCCACTCGGTTCGGATGTCGTCGACCTCGGATGCGGCGGTGACCCCGGCGAGACGACGGTACGCCTCGAGCCGCAGCTCCTCCTTGGTGACGTAGTCCTTGGGGAGATAGGCGTCCGTGGGAACGTCGAGCTTCACCTCGCTCATCGGCTTGGGCGGCGCTTCGCCCTTCATCTCGCCGACCGCTTCGGTCACCATCTGGCAATAGAGGTCGTAGCCGACGGCGGCGATGTGACCGCTCTGCGATTCGCCGAGGAGGTTGCCGGCGCCACGGATCTCGAGGTCGCGCATCGCGATCTTGAAGCCGCTGCCGAGGTCGGTGGCCTCGCCGATCGTGCGGAGACGCTCGTACGCCTCCTCGGTGAGTCGTGCGTCGCGCGGGTGGAACAGGTAGGCGTAGGCGCGTGACCCACTGCGTCCGACGCGGCCGCGCAACTGGTGCATCTGGCCGAGCCCGAGCAGATCGGCGCGCTCCACGACGAGGGTGTTCACCGTGGGCATGTCGATGCCGCTCTCGATGATGGTGGTGCACACGAGCACGTCGAACCGGCCCTCCCAGAAGTCGACCACCACCTGCTCGAGGGAGCCCTCGTCCATCTGGCCGTGAGCGATCGCGATCCGGGCCTCGGGAACCAGTTCACGGAGGCGAAGCGCGCACTCGTCGATCGAGTCCACCCGGTTGTGCACCCAGAACACCTGGCCCTCGCGGAGCAGCTCACGGCGGATCGCCTCCACGGCGACGCGTTCGTCGTACTCGCCGACGAAGGTGAGGATCGGTTGGCGATCGGCGGGCGGGGTCTGCAGGAGGCTGAGGTCGCGGATGCCGACGAGGCTCATCTCGAGCGTGCGCGGGATCGGCGTGGCCGACAGCGTGAGCACGTCGACGTTCGTCTTCATCTTCTTCATCGACTCCTTGGCCTGGACGCCGAAGCGCTGCTCCTCGTCGACGACCAGGAGGCCGAGGTCCTTGAACTCGATGCTCTCGGCCAACAGCCGGTGGGTACCGATGACGCAGTCGACCTCTCCGGTCCTCAGGCCCTCGATCACCTTCTTCGCCTCTTTCTGCGTCAGGAACCGGCTGAGCACCTCCACACGGATCGGGAAGCCGGAGAACCGGTCGGCGAAGGTGTTGCCGTGCTGGGTCGCGAGCAGCGTGGTGGGCGCGAGCACGGCCACCTGCTTGCCATCCTGGATCGCCTTGAATGCGGCACGGATGGCGACCTCGGTCTTGCCGAAGCCGACGTCGCCGCACAGCAGGCGGTCCATCGGGAAGGCGCGCTCCATGTCCTGCTTGATGTCGTCGAGTGCCTTCAGCTGGTCAGGCGTCTCCGCGTACGGGAAGGCGTCCTCCATGTCCACCTGCCATGGCGTGTCCTGGCCGAAGGCGTGGCCGTGGGCGTTCACGCGCTTCTGGTAGAGCACCACGAGCTCCTGCGCGATCTCGCGCACCGCGCTGCGCACGCGGGACTTGGCCTTCGCGAAGTCCGCGCCGCCGAGACGGTGGAGCGACGGGGTCTCGCCGCCGACGTACTGGCGCAGCGAGTCGATCTGGTCGCTCGGTACGTAGAGCTTGTCGCCGCCCTTGTACGACAGCAGCAGGTAGTCGCGCTCCACGCCGCCGATCGTGCGTTTCACCATGCCGTCGTATTGACCCACTCCGTGCTGGTGGTGCACGACGTAGTTGCCGGGCTTGAGGTCTTCGAAGAACCCTGCGCTCTGACGCTTCCGGGGCCGTGCCTGGCGATGAGCGCGACGTCGGCCGGTGAGGTCGCCTTCGGCCACGACGGCGAGCTTCGCGGCCGGGAGGAGGAAGCCGCGGTGCAACGGCGAGGTGATGACGTACCCGCCCGGCTTGGTGAGATCGGTGTCGGCCTTCGCCGCCTTGAACTCGAGGCCGCGTTCACGCAGCAGCGCGGCGAGACGCTGCGCCGACCCGTCGCCATCTGCGGCGACCACCACGCGGTACTGGTCGACGAGCAACTCGCGCAGTCGGGTGGCCAGGCCCTCGCCGTCGCCCACCACCGGGCCCCAACCGCTCGCCGACACGATCGGCGCTTCGGGGTTCGAGGCGGTCGAACTGATCGTCCAGGTCTGATGGCCGGCACCGAGGACGCGGTCGGTCTCGGCGTGCAGGCGCGGGAACTGACGCTCGGCATCGCGAGCCCAGGTGCTGGCGAGGGTGCGCGCGAGGTCGTCCTCCTCGGCCAGCAGGTCGTTGGCCCGGTCGCGCATGCGGCGGGGTTCGAGCAGCACCACCTTGGCGGTGTCGGGCAGCACGTCGGTGATCAGCTCGTCGGTGCGAACGAGCCACGGGACCCAGCTCTCCATCCCGTCGAACAGGCTGCCCTCGGCGAGGCGCTCCCAATGCTCGCGGCCCCAGGGCTCCTCAGCGACCAGCTCGGCG
The DNA here is from genome assembly GCA_963791635.1 of uncultured Acidimicrobiaceae bacterium. GTDB lineage: Bacteria > Actinomycetota > Acidimicrobiia > Acidimicrobiales > Ilumatobacteraceae > VFMC01. The sequence goes on along the minus strand of CAWBTC010000001.1, from coordinate 54,114 downwards.
GCGCGGGTGCGAACGGCCTCGCTCGGCATCAGCTCGCGGGCCGGGAAGATCAGCACCTCGGCCAGATCGTCGGTGCTGCGCTGGTCGTTGACCGTGAACTCGGTCAACCGGTCGACCTCGTCGCCCCACAAGTCGATGCGGACGGGCGCCTCGGCCGTCGACGGGAACACATCGATGATCGCGCCTCGTCGGGCGACCTCGCCGCGGTGCTCCACGAGCTCCTCGCGGCGGTAGCCCATGTGCACCAAGCGGCTGAGCACTTCGTCTGCGTCGAGGACGTCGTTCGGGCGAATCCGGATCGGTTCGATCGAGGTGGCGTCGGGGCCGAGCTTCTGCAAGAGGGCACGTACGCCGGTGACCACGATCGCGGGCATTCGATCGGGGGTGCGCAGGCGCCACAGCACTTCGAGCCGGCGGCCCATGGTTTCCACGCTCGGGCTGACGCGCTCGAACGGCAGTGTCTCCCACGCGGGGAACAGCACCACGTCGCCAGGCGGCATGAACTGGGCGAGGTCGTCGAACAGCTGCCCGGCATCACTCCCGGTGGGCGTCGCGACGAGCAACGGCCGGCGGCCGCTCAGCTGGGCGAGTGCGGCGATCGAGACGGCGCGTGCCGACTCGGGCACGGCGATCAGCGCCTGGGGATCGCCGAAGGCGTGCGTGAGCCCCGGATCGGCACGGAGCAGCGGTGGCAGTTCGGCGAGCGACATTCGAAGCACCGAGGGTACCGACGATCGGGATCGTCGGTGCTGTGTCGCCGCTGCTGCTGCAGCGTTCTGGTCGCGAAGTGTTGCGGTGATTGCGGGGTTGCGCGACCAGAACGATGGTGTCGGGTTGGTGGTGCCGTCGCCCTGCAGCGTTCTGGTCGCGACTTCTTGCGGTGGTTGCGGGGTTGCGCGACCAGAACGTCTGCGGCGGAGCGGGGGGTGCCGCTGCTGCAGCGTTCTGGTTGCGACTTCTTGCGGTGGTTGCGGGGTTGCGCGACCAGAACGAAATCGGCAGGCAGGGTGACCCGGCCGTGTGACACGATGACGTCGTGCTGTGAGTGACGACGCCGAGCCACCCATCCCGCGACGTCGGTGCCGACGAAGAGCCTTGCCCGGCGACAGGGTCCGACCGCTGTTCATCGACTCCACCATCAGCCTGCCAAGGAACCCCGTGTCGTCCTCCTCCTCGCTCCATGCCCGAAATCTGAAGCTGTCGCTCGGCCGCAACCTCGTGCTCGACGACGCCGAGCTGCAGCTCGCTCCTCGGTGGCGCGTCGGCCTCGTCGGTCCTAACGGAGTGGGCAAGTCCACGTTGCTGCGTGTGCTCGCCGGCCTCCAAACCGTCGATGCCGGCACCGTCGTCACGATGCCCGCCGACGCCACCGTCGGCTATCTGCCGCAGGAACCCGAGCGCAGCGAGCACGAATCAGTGCTCGATTTCCTCGGCCGCCGGACAGGTGTGACCGAGGCATCGGCAGAACTCGATGCGGCCACTGCCTCACTGGCCGAAGGCGAGACCGGTTCCGACGATCGATACTCGGGGTCACTCGATCGTTGGCTCGCGCTCGGCGGCGCCGACCTCGATGGTCGCGTGGGCCCGGTGTGGGCCGAGCTGGGCTTGCTCGAGCGGCTGCTCGGCCAGACCATGGCCACGCTCTCGGGTGGAGAGGCGGCGCGCGTTGGTCTTGCCGGGCTGTTGCTCGCGCGGTTCGACGTGTACCTCCTCGACGAGCCCACCAATGACCTCGACCTCGACGGTCTCGCCCGCCTGGAGCGGTGGGTGCTGGAGCAGTCGTCGCCGATGGCGATCGTGAGCCACGACCGCGAGTTCCTCCGACGCACCGTCACCCACGTCGCCGAGCTCGACGAGTTCAGCCACCGGCTCACCGTCTTCTCCGGAGGGTGGGATGCGTTCCTCCGCGAGCGCGACGTGGCGGCCCGCCAGGCCCGCGAGCGCTACGAGGAGTACGCCGACAAGAAGGCGAACCTCGCCGGTCGTGCCCAGCGCGAGCGGGAGTGGGCCACGCAGGGGCTGAGCAAGGCGAAGAAGAAGCCCGACGACAACGACAAGAACATCAAGGCGTTCAAGATCAACCAGAGCGAGCAGCTCGCCGGCAAGGCCGCCCGCACCGAGAAGGCGATGGAGCGCCTGGAGGTGGTGGACGAGCCGCGTGAGGCCTGGAGACTGCGCTTGACGTTCGGCGAGACGGCGCGCAGTGGTGACGTGGTGGTGCGGCTCACGAAGGCAGTGGTGAGCAACGGCGAATTCGTGCTCGGTCCGATCGACCTGACGATCGGGGCCGGCGAGCGGGTGGCGATCGTCGGCCACAACGGGAGCGGCAAGACAACGTTGCTCGACACGATCCTCGGTCGCCGAGACCTCGATGCCGGTGAGCGATGGTTCGGCCCCGGCGTGGTGGTGGGTGAACTGGAGCAGCGGCGGGTGCAGCTCGACGATGATGAGTCGTTGCTCGACGCGTTCATGGTCGCGACCGGGATGACGATCCCCGATGCGCGCACGCTGCTCGCCAAGTTCGGCATCGGCGCCGACGAGGTGAACCGCCCCACCGAGTCGCTGTCCCCGGGCGAACGCACGCGCTCAGTGCTTGCGCTGTTGATGGCAACGGGCACGAACTGCCTCGTGCTCGACGAGCCGACCAACCACCTCGATCTGCAGGCGATCGAACAGTTGGAGACCGCGCTCGAGTCGTTCGCCGGCACCGTGCTGATCGTGACCCACGACCGCGAGCTCCTGCAATCGATGCGCCTCACCCGCACCGTCCGTCTCGAGGGCGGTCGAGTCGTCGAGGACGCCCCCGCCGGCTGACCATTCGCGATGAGAGATGAGCCGTGTCGCTGCCGACCGCATCTCTCATCGGTTTACCTCAGCTGCAGGTCATCTCCATGAATCGTCGGAGCTCGCCGGGGATGTCGGGCCCGGCCGGTTGGTAGGCGATCTCGGTCGCGCCCCGCGCCGCCTGCTCGGAGATGTGGACGCGCCAGTCGTCGGCTGTGCGGGCGTACCCGAACATCGAGAGCAACCTGCCATCCACCACCAGCTTGTCGCGATCGTTGGCCTCGATGAGGTGCCCTTCGTGCAGTGCGAGGTGGCGTTCGCGCTCGGGGAACTCTTCCAGTGCGGCCAACCAGCGATCACCACCAGGCAGCGTCTCCACCTGCCCACGCAGGTGGATCGCGTGGAACGCGAGTCCACCGGCGTGTCCCGCTGCGGCCATCGACCGCTCGCTGCCCGGGTCCTCGCCGTCGTCGAGCACGGTGCCGAACGTGAGCACCGAGCACCGTTCGAACGCGGTCGTCGGCGAGGTCACGAACACGCCGTCGCCGAGTTCGCGGGCGACGGCCTCGCCCTTGGGCCCGCCGGTGCCGAGGATCACCGGCACCCGGAGCGGACGCGGTGCACCGAAGCCGTTGGGTTGCATCATCCGGATCGGTGCGCCTTCCCAGTCGACCATCTCGCCGGCGAGCAGCCCCTGGACGGCGATGACGTACTCCCGGACGAACGTCCACGGCAGTGGCTTCTGGCCGAGCGTCAATCGCCCGGTGAAGCCCGACCCGATCGCGACGTTCACCCGCCCGGGTGCGAGTTCGGCGAGTGTCCCGATCGCAGCCGCGGTCACCATCGGGTGGCGCAGCGACGGAATCGCGACACCCGGGCCGATCTCGATCGTGGTGGTGAGACGAGCACACTCGGCGAGCATCATCCACACATCGGGATACAGCGCTGGCGAGTCGTACAGCCATGCCCGGCGGTAGCCGAGCGCCTCCGCGAGTGCCACGTGCTCGGGCGTGGCCATCGACGTCGCGAACGCACAGGAGATGTCGACCATGCGTCGGGACCGTACCCCTCACCCCGGTCTCGATGAGAGATGAGCGTCCCGGGCAGCCGCATCTCTCATCGGCTTCGGCTGCGGACCGGAGAGATGAGAGATGAGATCGCCACCGCCGCTCATCTCTCATCGTGGGGGTTGTCGTCAGTCGGGGGCGGGGTCGAGGGAGGGGGAGTTGTAGATCCGTTGGGCCGCGTCGAGACCGTCGGTGAGCAGCACCTCCACTGCGTCGGCGGCATGTTGCACCGCGACGTCCAGCAGCGCTCGTTCCTTCGGGGGCAGCTTCGACAACACGTGACCGACGCCCCGCTCTTTCGACGGCGGCTTGCCGATGCCGATGCGCACCCGCAGGTAGTCCTGGGTGTGGAGGTGAGCGGTGATGCTCCGCAGCCCGTTGTTGCCAGCCAGGCCGCCACCCGCCTTCACCCGCACCACACCGGGTTGCAGGTCGAGCTCGTCGTGCACCACGATCAGCTGCGTCGGCTCGCTGAGCCCGTGGCGCTTCATCAACGGACGAACGGCCTGGCCACTCTCGTTCATGTACGTGAGTGGGAATGCGAGCACCACCCGGACGCCGCGCAGCACGGCATCGGCGACGGTGGCTTGGTCGCGTCCAGGCTTGAGCGTCACGCTCGCACGCCTGGCGAGTTCGTCGATCACGTCGGCGCCGACGTTGTGGCGCGTGCGTTCGTACTGCCTGCCAGGATTTCCGAGACCGACGATCAGGGCCTGGACGGACACGTCGAGAGATTCGTTCGCGCTCGGATGATCGGGATCTGCCAGATGGCGAGCCGGGTCAGAAAGCGATGCGCCCGAGGGCGGTCATCACTCGGCGGCAGGGGCTGCGTCGCCGGCTTCGGTTTCCTCTGCCTCGGTGCTCGCCTCTGCGGCAGCCTCGATGCTGGCGCGGTTGGTGAGAACGGTGACGACCGGCATGTCGGGGTCGCCCACGGCGGTGACGCCAGCTGGCATCGGCACGTCAGCGAGGCGGATCACGTCGTGCGGCTGCATCTCGGTGATGTCGATCACGAACTCGTTCGGCATGTTGCTCGGCGTGGTGAGCACGTCGATCGTGTCGACCGACGGGTCGACGATGCCGCCGGTGGCGAGGACTGCCTTCGACTCTCCCTGGAGGCGAACGGGCACCGACACCGTGATCTCCTCATTCATGTTCACCTGGAGGAAGTCGATGTGGTTGACGGTGCGCTTGATCGGGTGGCGCTGGAGCTCTTTGACCACGGCCGGATAGCTCTTGCCATCGACTTCGAGCGCGAGGACGGTGTTCGAACCGGCCGGGCCGCTCAGGGCGAGGCGCAGGTCGCGGCGCTCGACCGTGACGCTGATCGGCGTCATGCCACGGCCGTACAGCACGCCCGGGATGTGGCCATCGGTACGCATGCGGCGCGACGAGGAGGAACCGGTGGGGCGGCCGGTGGTGGCGATGAGCTTGGTTTGCGACATGACAGGGCCTCGATCAGAGCGTGCATTCAGAAGCGATGCAGAACAGCCCGCAATGTTATCGGGGCGCCTGCCGGAATCGCCACCCGCCTCGACGGCAGGTGGCCGACGTCGGCCGACCTCGCGAACGTCAGGTCAGGGCCGGGTTGGGTGGCTCACACCAGGTCAGGCCTGGTTCTCGCCACCGAAGATCTCGCTCACGCTCGTATCGTCGAACACGGCATTGAGCGCATCGGCGATCAGCGGGGCGATCGAGAGCACCTCGATCTTGTCGATCTGCTTCTCGGGTGGCAGCGGCAGGGTGTTGGTGAGCACGATGCGATCGATGCGTGAGTTCTTCAACCGGTCGATGGCGGGACCGCTCAGCACGCCGTGGGTGGCCATTGCCCACACCCCGGTGGCACCGCGGGCGAGGAGCACGTCGGCAGCGGCGCAGATCGTGCCGCCCGAGTCGATCATGTCATCGGTGAGGATGCAGAGGCGACCGTTGACGTCGCCGATCACTTCTTTGGCCTCGGCCACGTTGGCGGTGCCCTTCGGCCGGCGCTTGTAGATGAATGCGAGGTCGGCGCCCTTGTCGGTGAGGTGTTGGGCCATGCGCTCCGCGACCTTGATCCGGCCGGCGTCGGGCGAGACGATCACCGGGTTCTCAGCGTTGGCACGGATGTACTGCTCGAGCACCGGCATCGCGGTGAGGTGGTCGACGGGGCCGTCGAAGAAGCCCTGGATCTGGCCGCTGTGGAGGTCGATCGACACCATTCGCTTCGCGCCGGCAGCCTTGAACAGGTCGGCGACGAGCTTGGCCGTGATCGGCTCGCGGCCCTCGGCCTTGCGGTCCTGGCGGGCGTAGCCATAGAAGGGACAGACCGCGGTGATGCGCTTGGCGGACGCTCGGTGAGCAGCGTCGATCATGATCAACTGCTCCATGATCGAGTCGTTGATGCTGCGGCCGTCGCACCCGTAGTGGGTCTGCATGATGAACACGTCGGTGCCGCGGATGCTCTCGGTGAACCGAGGGCGCAGCTCGCCGTTGGCGAACTCGACGATGTTGGGGTCACCCAGCGAGATGCCCAGGTGCGTGGCCACTTCCTCCGCCAGCGCGGGGTGCGTGCGCCCTGTGTAGAGCGACATCCGCTTGGTGGTGACCTTCTCCATGGTCGAGGCTGCTTTCTGCGTGAGGCAGGCCTGCGCGTCAGGCCGTGGGTGCAGTGTAGAACGCACCGGTGGTGGCACCCGCAGCGACCGCGCTGCCGACGGGAAGATGTGCGTACGGCCCAACATGTGCGCCCTCGCCGATCTCGGCATCGTGGCCCACCGTCTGTTCGACGACGCTCTCGGCACCCACTCGACAGTCGACCAGACGGGTGTCGGGACCGATCTCACCACCGTCGCCGACGACGGTGTCGCCCTGGAGGATCGTGCCCGGATACAGCGTGACGTCGCGGCCGAGCGTGACGGTGACGTCGAGGAAGGTCTGGCGCGGATCGAGCATGGTGACGCCGGCGAGGAGCCATTGGCGGTTGATCCGGTTGCGCAGCTCGCGCTCGGCAAGCGCGAGCTGCCAGCGGTCGTTGACGCCCTGGGTCTCGGCCTCGGGCGCCTCGAAGCTGCCGACACGGTGCCCCATGCTGGCGAGCACGCCGATGACGTCGGTGAGGTAGTACTCGCCCTGCGCGTTGTCGGGCGAGAGGTGGCGCAGTGCCGGGCCGAGCAGGTCGCGACGGAACGCGTACATGCCCATGTTGACCTCGCGGATGGCGCGCTCGTCGTCGTTGGCGTCGCGCTGCTCGATGATCCGGAGCACTCGGCCCTCGCCGCCCTTGGACGGCCCGCGCACCACGCGGCCGTAGCCGGTGGGATCATCGAGCACGCTGGTGGTGAGCGTGGCCGCGTTGCCATTGGTGAGGTGGGTGGTCACGAGGCCCTCCAGCGTCTCGGGCGTCAGGAGCGGCGTGTCACCCGGGAGGATGAGCACCGTGGAGTCGTCGTCGAGGTCGTCGCCCGGGATGACGGTCATGCCCACCATCGCCGCATCGCCGGTGCCTCGCTGCACGGTCTGTTCGACGAAACTCACGTTGGCCCAGTCGGGGGCCTGCTCCTGCACCTTCTTGGTGACCCGTTCGGCGCCATGACCGACGACGAGGACGGTGCGGTCGACGTGCAGTCCTTCGAGGGCGTGGATGACGTGCATCACCATCGCGCGTCCGCAGATCATGTGCAGCGGCTTCGGGCGCGACGATCGCATCCGCGACCCTTCGCCAGCAGCGAGGACGATGGCAGAGACTCCCATGTGTCCGTTCTATCGCACGGCTGCGACATCGGGCGCGCACCCCGTGCCATCCCGCAGCGCAACCAGAGCGCACCCAGAGCGCACTCGTAGCGATTCGGCAGCGATTCGGCGGGCATCGGCCGCAGCCGGCGACCTCACCTCTGGCTCCGGGGAGAGGATTCGAACCCCTATACGCGGCACCAAAAACCGCTGTCCTACCATTGAACGACCCCGGATGGACGCTGTGAGGATATCGGTGCTGCTGCACACTGACCGGCGGACTTCTCGCAAGGGAGAGTTCGTGCGGTGCACGACGAGAGACGGCATTTGGCATCGATGCCTGCGCCCGATAGCGTCTCACGAGCTATGGGTTCTTTGATCAAGAAGCGTCGCAAGCGCATGCGGAAGAAGAAGCACAAGAAGATGCTTCGCCGAACCCGTCACGCGCGTCAACGCGGCAAGAAGTAGTCCAACCGTCCCAGCCGGATCCGTACCGGCCACACACGCTTCGGCCCCCACAGCATCCGCTGTGCCGGGGCCGCTGTCGCGTCTCGGGCCAGGTGTCGTCGGTGCCCGTCGGCTGCATTCGACGGCCGCATTCGACGGCCGCCGCATTCGACGAGAGCGATCAGACGCGGGTCCGTGTGAGCACGACGGTGGCCTCGGGTTGCAACGCACGCAGCGCAGGGTGGTGGCCCTCGACGAACCACGTGGCGCCGCTGCCCGCGAGCACCGGAGCGAACCCGACGATGTCACCGATGCGATCGCGCCACACCGCGAGCTCGGGCACAACGCGGATCGCTGCCGGCTCGAGGTCGTTCGGCCCGTCGGCGGTGGGACCGCCGAGTTCGTCCCACGCCTGGTATGCCGCCGGTGTGCTGACCGCGAGCGGTGGCACGACGAGCGTGAGGTTCCATCGCTCCGGTGGCATCGGGTCGAGCACTTCGCCGATCCCGGTCACCCGAGCGCGTCCGCCGCGGAGGCAGAACGGGATGTCGGCGCCGAGGCGTGAACACGTCACGAGGTCGTCGAACCCCGCCCATCGCAGCACCGCTGCCGCGTCGGCCGAGCCACCACCGAGCCCACCGCCATGAGGGATGCGCTTGTGCAAGTGCACGTGGGCACGGCAACCTGCGAGTCGCAATGCGCGTGCCACGAGGTTGTCATCGCCGAGTGGGAGACCGGCAGCAAAGGGCCCGTCCGCCGACAACCCGGTTCCAGCGGGGTCGATGGTGAGCAGATCGGCCAACTCCAGCGTGACCATCTCCGCGTCGATCAGGTGGTAGCCGTCGCTGCGGACGCCGGTGATCCGCAGGGTGCGTGTGAGCTTGGCGGGCGCTTCGACGGTGATCGGTGTCATCGACGGGTTCGGGTTCACCGTACGGCTCATGGCTGGGCTGCCGCCCACGCCTCGGTCAGCCGTCCCCACTCGACCACGTCGAGTTCCTCGGGACGCCGTTGGGCGTCGATGCATGCGGTCTCGAACACCTCCGGGGCCACTACTGCCGACAGCGAGCGACGAAGCATCTTGCGGCGCTGGCCGAATGCCGTGCGCACCAGGTGGAACAGCTGGGCGTGGTCGGCGGTCGTGGCAGGCGTGTCGCGGCGAGTGATCTCTGCGAGTGCGGACTCGACGTTCGGCTTGGGGACGAACACGCTGGCGGGCACCAACCCTGCGATTCGGGCCGTACCCCAGTATGCGATCTTCACGGTCACCGCGCCGTAGGCGGGGGTGCGCGGCGACGCGCAGAACCGCTCTGCCGCCTCGCGCTGCACCATCACGAGCATCCGGGCGATCTGGGGGACGTCGTCGAGCAGGTCGAGCACGAGCGGGGTCGCGACGTTGTAGGGCAGGTTCGCCACGAGCACCCAGCGGTCGTGACCCGCGAGCACCTCGGTCCAGTCGAGATGCATCGCGTCGGCCTCGATGACGGTGACATTGGGGCACTGACGCACCACCTCGCGCAACACCGGGACCACGCCCCGGTCGACCTCGACTGCACGCACCGTGGCACCGGTCTCGGCGAGGGCGAGTGTGAGTGAGCCGAGCCCGGCGCCGATCTCGATCACGTGGTCGTCGGGCCCGACGCAGGCGAGGCGGGCGATGCGGCGAACGGTGTTCGGATCGCCGACGAAGTTCTGGCCCAGGTCTCGGCGCGCGGCGAGGCCGTGGTCGGCGAGGAGGCGGGTGACGTCGGCTCGGGAGAGCACGGGAGGCAGGCGGGGTGTGGTTCGGTGATCGACGTCGGCTACCAGGACAGCCGGATCGGGACGGGCGAGTCGGCCAGGTCGGCGATCTCGATGAACAAGTCGGTGTCGATGCCGACCGTGATCCCGTACGGGATCGAGACACCCATCGTGTTGCGACAGGTGATCGAGAGTCCGTTGTCGATGTTCGTGATCGTGAGCAGCACCCCGGACGGTGCCTGCGGTGCAGAGCACTTCTTCTCGAGCGTGGCGTCGAAGCGTTTGTAGCTCGCAGTGCCGGTCATGTCGTTCGCGCCGGGTGCGTCGGGGAGGGCGACGTCGATCACGGCGGGGGCGACGACCACCACGGTGTTGTCGAGAAAGACGGGCACCTCGGTCTCGACGGTCACCTCGGCGGGCGCTTCGGCGACCGCGGGGGTGGGGATGCCGGCGGCAGCGACGCTCGACGACGCGGCGGGATCGTCGCGGTCGAACAGCCAGATGGCGGGGAGGGCCACGAGTGTGAACGCCGTGGCGAGCACGACCCGCCGGCGCTCGTGAACATCCATTGCGAAAAGGCTACGAACTACAACGGTGAAAGGCAAGGCACCCCCCCACGAGGATGGGCGGACATCGGGGGACCACGGCACCTCGCAACCTCCGTTTTCGAGGGATGTCGAGGGTTTTCGAGGGTTTTCGAGGGATGTCGAGCGCGGGGTGGGCGTCGCCGGCGTCGTGGAGTTCAACCGGCGCTGGCCGCCAACGCCGGAAAGGCGCAGCGTGTGGCGGTCACGGTGGCCGCGGCGAAGTCGATGAACGGGGTCGCCCGGAGGTCGGCGACGAACCGTGCGACGTGACCGACGAAGGCGGGCTGGTTGGTGCGACCCCGGTGTGGCACCGGGGCGAGAAACGGGCTGTCGGTCTCGACGAGCAGCCGATCGGCCGGGCAGAGCTGGGCGGCGGCCTGGAGATCGGTGGCGGTCTTGAACGTCACGATGCCACTGAACGACAAGAACGCGCCTCGGTCCAGGCACGCAGTTGCTTCGACTGGTCCGCCCGTGAAGCAGTGGAAGATCGTCCGTTCGGGCATGCCCTCGGCGTCGAGGATGTCGAACGTGTCGGCCCACGCATCGCGGGTGTGGATCACGAGCGGGAGCTTGCGTTCGTGGGCGATCTGGATCTGCTCGGCGAACGCAATCCGTTGTGCATCGCGGGGTGAGTGGTCGTAGTAGTGGTCGAGTCCGGTCTCGCCGACGGCGATCACATGGGGGTCGTCGAGGAACGGCAGGATCGTCGCCACGCCGTGAACGGCCTCGTGCGGGTGCAGCCCGGCGGTGGCGAAGACGCCGTCGTGCGATGCGGCGATCTCGATCGCAGCGCGCGTCGTGGCGGCGTCGCAGCCGACGTTCACCATCTGCACGATGCCGGCCTCACGCGCCTGCGCAAGCACATCGGTGAGGTCGGCACCGCGTGTGTCGTACAGGTGGCAGTGGCTGTCGATCAGTTCGATCGGGGCCGCAGAGGTCATGGGCGTCAGGTTACGGACGCCGGCCCCGGGTGTGCGCAAACCCCGCGTGAGCGGCGCGTCGGCTGCCATAGCCTTCGGCGATGACGGACGACTCGACGCATCCCGCGGTGGAACGCATCAACCGAGACGCCGGCTTCGATCTCGTGGGACTCCTTGCGGACGAACTGAGCGGGACCGACTCGACGAGTCTGTTGCTCGAGGTGATGCGCCGTCGATCGGTCGGCATCTCGTCTGCCGACGTGCTCCGTCGATACACGCGAGACCGGTTCGTGAGACCGGCAGTGGTCGACGTTCGCCGAGTGCTCGATCTGGAGCGGCTCGCGATCGACGTCCTCGGCGAGGTGTTCACTCCTGTCGCGCTGTCGCCGCTCGTCCCCTTCGGCACACATCATGCGCTCGGGGGCGTGTCTCAGCATCGAGTGGTCTCGACCATCAGGTCGACCGAAGTGGCGGCTGATCCGACGTGTTCGCTCGCCTTTGAAGCTGCGGACCGCCGTCGCGCCCTTTTGGCTGTCGATGCCCGCTCGAGGGACGTTGTGCGGCTGATGGCCACGCAGCGCGTGGTTCGAGCGCAGCAGGTCGAGGGCCCTCGCTCGTTCGCTCACTTCGCACTTCTCGGGATGGTGTCCGCCGGCCGTGACGCCGGGAACCGAGCGTTCGAGTACGACTCCCTGCGGCACCACGTCCAATCGCACGTCGACCTCGTGACCGCAGCGGGATTCGGTGACGTCATCGTGGCGCTCACGGACTTCGGGGCGACCGAGACCAACGGATTGGACACCCTTCGCCGGCTGGCGGCGGAGTTGTCGACCACGACCGTCGCGGTGGAGCTGCGACAGGATCGAACTGCGGGACGCGGGTACTACGCCGGGATGTGCTTCAAGGTGAGCGTTCGGAGCGGTGCCGACGACATTGAGGTCGCCGACGGCGGCCACGTCGAATGGACGCGATCGCTCCTCGGCAACGCGAAGGAACGGCTGATGACGAGCGGCTTGAGCCTCGAACGGTTGGCGATGCTCGACTGATCGGCGTGCCGCTGCGCAGGGCCGACGATGGGGGTGCCCCTACTTGCGCGGAAAGAGCGGATCGCCCTTCACCACGGTGGTGCCGCCGGGAAAGCCGCCCCACCGCGCTGCGTCGGGAAGGCGCTGGTCGGTCACCTGGCCGGTGAGGCCGATGCGTTCCCACACCTCCTGGCAGGTATCCGGAAGCGCCGGTGATGCGAGGACAGCCACGATGCGGAGCGCTTCCAGGGCATCGCCCATCACGGCATCGACGGCCGCTCCTGGTTCCGCCTTCCACGGCTCGTTCGCCTCCAGGTAGGCGTTCGTGGCGCGGATGAGCGACCACGTCGACTCGAGGGCGCGGTTGGGTTGTACCTCGGACCAGCCCGTGGCGGTGCCTTCCCACGCCGCAACCGCTGCCTCGGCGAGCGGGGAGTCGGCTCGAGGCGCAGGGCCGATGCCGTCGCACTTCTTGCTCACGACCGTCGCGACGCGCGACAGCAGGTTGCCGAGGTTGTTGGCGAGGTCGCTGTTGTAGCGGCTGGTGAGGCCCTCCACGGTGAAGTCACCGTCGTGGCCGTAGGTGGTCTCGGCGAGCACGTAGTAGCGGAAGCCGTCGACGCCGAACTCGTCGATCAGTTCGAGCGGGTTCACCACGTTGCCGGACGTCTTGCTCATCTTCTCGCCGCCACTCAGCAGCCAGCCGCCGACGGCCCAACCGGCGGGCAGTTCGATGCCGGCCGACAGCAGCATCGCCGGCCAGTACACGCAGTGGTGGCGGATGATGTCCTTGCCGATCAGGTGGCGTGCGGGCCACCACGTCCGGAACTGCTCGTCGTCGCTGCCGAAGCCGACTGCGGTGAGGTAGTTGGCGAGGGCGTCGAACCACACGTAGGCCACGTGCTCCGGGTTCCACGGCAACGGGATGCCCCACGTGAGGCTGGTGCGACTGACGGAGAAGTCACGCAACCCGCCGCGGATGAGGCCGAGCGCCTCGTTGCCGCGGAACTCGGGCACGATCGCGCCGGGGTGAGCGGCGTACCAGTCGAGGAGGCGATCCTGGAAGCGGCTGAGCCGGAAGAAGTAGTTCTCCTCCTCGAAGTACTCGACGGGCCGCTTGTGGATCGGGCACAGGTCGCCCTCCAGCAGTTCTTCGTCGGTGTAGTACTCCTCGCAGGCAACGCAGTACTTGCCCGCGTACACATCGAGCTCGATGTCGCCGGCGTCGTAGCAGCGTTGTAGCAACGCCTGGACGCCGATCTTGTGACGCTGTTCAGTGGTGCGGATGAAATCGTCGTTGGAGATGTTCAGCTTCGACCACGCGTCCTGGAACAGGGGGGCGATCTCGTCGACGAACTCCCGGGGCGTCTGGCCGGCGGCGTCGGCGGCCTGCTGGATCTTGAGACCGTGTTCGTCGGTGCCGGTGAGGAAGTGCACGTCGTCGCCGAGCAGGCGATGCCACCGGGCGAGGGCGTCACCGATGATCGTGGTGTACGCGTGCCCGAGGTGCGGCCGGGCGTTGACGTAGTAGATGGGAGTGGTGAGGTAGTAGCTGGTCATGGGAGGTCCTTTCGGGAATGGCGAACAACGGCTCTGGAACGGTCAGGAGCCGGTGCGCATTCGACGTGAAAGGAGATGACGTGCCACGAGCCACAGGATACGGCGACGGGCACTGTCGTCGGCAAGGTCTTTCTGCGGTCACAATGGCCCGGATGAGTGAGTTCGATGACGCAACCCATGTCGCTCCGGACGGCACGACGGCGATCCACGACGGTTGGGACATCGGTGGCAACGCCAATGGCGGGTACCTGATGGCGCTCGCTGCGAGCGGGTTGCGCCAGGTGGCAGGGCGCCCCGACCCGGTGTCGCTGACAGCGCACTACTTGTCGCCCGGACGACCCGGGCCAGCGGTCGTGCAGGGAGAGGTGGTGAAGGCTGGCAAGCGGTTCGCCACCGTTGCGGGCAGCCTCACCGCGGTGGAGCCGGACGGCCACAGCCGAACGGTCATCCACGTGCTCGGCACGTTCGGTGACCTCGCCTCGAACGCGGCGAGCGACTTCGTGTCGATGAACGGCGCGCCGCCCCTGCTCCCGCCCTGGGAGGAATGCATCCCGCGCGAGGCGAGGGGGCCGGTGCCCGTGCCGATGATGGATCACCTCTCGGTTCGGCTGCACCCCGATCATGCGGGTTGGCTGCGCGGCGAACGGGCCGGCGTGGCCGAGATGGCCGGCTGGTTCGGCTTCTCCGACGGCCGGCCGCTGGACAGCCTCTCGATGCTGTTGGTGGCCGATGCGCTGCCGCCGGCGGTGTTCAACGTCGACATCCCTGCTGGCTGGGTGCCGACGGTGGAGCTCACGGTGCACGTGCGCGCGTTGCCGGCCCCGGGCCCGGTGCGCTGCGTCTTCCGCACGCGCTTCGTGCATGGGGGGATGTTCGAAGAGGACGGCGAGGTGTGGGACAGCACCGGCACCCTCGTGGCACTCAGCCGGCAGCTCGCGCTCCTGCCGCGCTGAACGCCGGTCATCTGCGGGATGTCCTCGGGATGTCTTCGGGATGTCTTCGGGATACCTGTGGACCGGTGCGGGACATCCCCTGTTCGTGGGCCGCTACTTGCTGATCCGCTGCGTGGCGTACTTGGCGCCGGCGACGAACGAGCCGATGGCGAGCGATGTGGCACCGATGCCCTGCGAGGTGCGGCGTACGACGGCCTTCGTGCGCCGGCTGAAGATCACGATCGGCCAGCCGCGTCGGTGCGCGATGCGTTCGAGTTTTCCGTCAGGGTTCACTGCGACGGGATGGCCCACGGCCTCCATCATCGGCAGGTCGCTCGCGGAGTCGCTGTAGGCGTAGCACTGGGCGAGGTCGAGGCCTTCCCAGCGGGCGAGATCGTTGATCGCATCGACCTTGCCCTCGCCGTAGCAGAAGGGGCCGGCGAGACGGCCGGTGTACTCACCATCGACGATCTCGCTCACGGTGCCGATGCCGCCCGACATGCCCATCGCAGTGGCGAGCGGGTTCACCAGCTCCACGGGCGACGCCGAGACGATGTAGGTGGCGCGGCCGGCGTGGCGGTGCATGTCCACCAGCTGTCGTGCCTCTGGCCGCACCCGCTCCATCAGCTTCGGCACGATGTCGGTGTTGAGGCCCACGAGGTCGTCGCGGCGCACGCCCTTCACGGCACCGAGGATGCGGTCGCGCACCCCATGCGACGTCTCGTCGCTCGCGCCGGTGAGACGGAACGTGAGCGCTGCTGCGGCGTCACGGGCGAACTGGCGCTTCGCGATCAGGCCGGCCTTCCACGCAGCGACACCGAACACGAAGGTGCTCGAGCCGCTGATCAGGGTGCGGTCGAGGTCGAAGAACGCGGCGCTGGGCCCTGTGCTGGCGATCTCGGAGTACTCACTCATGTCGTTCCGTCGGGGGTCTGGTTCGCGAGGTCTCGGGGCAGGCCCGTCGCGATCTCGTACACCCGGCGCTTCGACGCGCCGAGCCGAGTCGTCACCGTAGCCACCGCGTCCTTGCGTGTGGCGCCGGTCGCGAGTTGTTCACCCAGCGCTCGTCGGATCGCATCGTCGTCGGCAGCGACCGGCGGTGCTGCACCGGCAACCACCACGACGTACTCGCCGCGCGGTTCCACCTCATCGACGTGAGCGACTGCGTCGGCCAGGGAGCCGTGCCAGAGCTCCTCGTGCAGCTTCGTCAGTTCGCGCGCAATGGCCACTCGGCGATCGCCTCCGCACGCGGCGTGCAGATCGTGGACCGTGCGCACGATCCGGTGCGGCGCCTCGTAGAGCACCGTCGTGCGGCGCTCTGCTGCCACCTCGGCGATGCGCTCGCTGCGCTCACTGCCCGATCGGGGCAGGAAGCCCTCGAACACGAAGCGAGTGCTGTCGATGCCGCTCATCACGAGCGCCATCACCACAGCCGCCGGACCCGGGACAGCGGTCACCGAATGACCCGCGTCGAGCACGGCGCGCACCAGGCGTTCGCCGGGATCGGAGATGCCGGGCGTGCCGGCGTCGCTCACGACTGCGACGTCGTGGCCGGCAGTGAGCAACTCGAGCACCTCGTCGACCCGGGCGGTCTCGGTGTGTTCGTTGGCGACGGCCATCCGTGCACTGATGCCGGCGAGGTAGAGCAGCTTGCCGGTTCGACGGGTGTCCTCGCAGCAGACCAGCGCGGCGGTACGCAGTGCCTCGACCGCTCGTGGCGACAGGTCGCCGAGGTTGCCGATCGGGGTGGCCACGAGCACCAGGCGGCCTCGAGTGGGCGTTGGATCGTGGACGGTCGAGGCAACGGTCACTCGCGCAGCTCGATCACAAGCCCGACGTGCAGCCCCCAGCGGGCGAATGCACCCGCCTCCGCCTCGATCACCGAGCGCGCTCTCCACACCGGGGCACCGACGCGGTGGCGTGGCATCCGGACCGTCTTGATCACGGTGCCCGTCTCGTCGAGGTAGGCGACGTCGAGCGGGAAGTGCATGCCGATCGTGTGGATCCAACGGCATCGCTCCACGACGAGTGCGCCGTCGAGGCCATCGCGGCCGAGCAAGCCCTTGTTGCGGGACCGGCGATCGCCCGCCATCTCCGCGGACGCCATCACGATGCCGTCGCTCACGATCCACGCCACCCCTACAGCCTTGCACGCGCGGCGCCTGCCTCGCGGCGAGGTACCGTCCGGGCGTGCCCGCCGATCTCGACCGTTGTTACGCCTCTGCCGCCGATCAGGCCGCCCTCGTGGCCTCCGGTGCCTGTTCTCCGCTCGATCTCGTGGAGGTCGCGCTCGCCCGAATCGAGGAAGTGCAACCGAAGCTGAACTGCTTCGCCCATGTGTGGGCCGACGAGGCCCGTGCCGAGGCTCGTGCCGCCGCGGATGCTGCTGCCCGCGGCGCGACATGCGGTCGGTTGTTCGGTGTTCCGGTGGCAGTGAAGGAGACCTCGCACGTGGCCGGCCGGCGGTTCACGGTCGGGTCGCGAACCCATGCCGACGTCGTTGCCGATCACGATGCCTACATCACGGATGCGCTGCGGCGAGCAGGGGCAATCGTGATCGGCGCGACTACGAGTCCGGAGTTCGCCCACACGCTCCAGACCGACAGCCCGATGTGGGGCACCACGCGCAACGCGTGGAACCCGGCCCTCACGCCCGGTGGATCGTCCGGTGGCAGCGCGACCGCCGTGGTCACCGGCTGCGTCGCGCTTGCCGAGGGCAGTGACATGGGTGGATCGGTGCGCATTCCTGCGTCGTGGAGCGGCGTCGTGGGTCTGAAGCCGGGGATCGGCCGGATCCCCATGGACGTGTTGCCCGGACTGTTCGATTCGATCAGTCATCACGGACCATTGGCTCGTAGCGTCGACGACGCGCGATTGTTCCTCGCCTGCACCCAGGGCCCCGATGAGCGTGACATCCTGTCGGTCACCGCTCCGCTCGATCTCGACGGGCCTACCCCGAGCGATGTGCGCGGCATGCGCTTCGGCTTGAGCATCGACCTCGGCAACTGGTTCGTGCATCCTCAGATCGAGGCGGCGGTGCGCACGGCGGGCGAGGCGCTTGCCGCCGCCGGCGCACTGGTGGAGGAGGTGGATCCGAACATCGGTGCCGACGACGAATGGGTGTGGATCCAGTTGTGGGGCGTGTTCATGTCTGCCTACTTCGGCCACCTGGTCGAGCAGCACGCAGACGTGATGGATCCCGACGTGGTCAAGCTGATCGAGCTTGGCAACTCGATGTCGGCGACCGACTACAAGCGGCTGGAGCTCGCACGGACCGATCTCTGGCGACGGGTGTCGGGTGTGCTCGCCGGACGGGATGCGCTGCTGTGCCCGACGATGGCG
Source organism: uncultured Acidimicrobiaceae bacterium (assembly GCA_963791635.1). Taxonomy (GTDB): domain Bacteria; phylum Actinomycetota; class Acidimicrobiia; order Acidimicrobiales; family Ilumatobacteraceae; genus VFMC01. The sequence goes on along the minus strand of CAWBTC010000001.1, from coordinate 35,999 downwards.
ATGCCGCCGATCGCGGCGTCGAAGGCCGAGCGCACCGCACCCGATCTCCCCGAGGACGGCCGCTATCACAGCGAGGACATGACCGGGATCTTCAACCTCGTGGCGCCGTGCCCCGCGCTGAGCGTGCCGTGCGGGGTTCATGTCGGGGAGGGTCTCGACGGGGTGCCGATCGGCCTGCAGATCGTGGGGCAGCGGTGGCGCGAGGACTCGGTGCTGCGCGTGGGCCGTGCCGTCGAGGTCGCCCTGCCGCAGTTCACCGGCCGCCGCCCCCCGATCTGACCCCCACCCCACCACAACCCACCGCATGAGAGATGAGTGTCGGTGCCGACCGGATCTCTCATCGTGTTCCGGCGGGTTCCGTACCCGATGAGAGATGAGCCCCGTACGGACGCTCAGCTCTCATCGCGCTGGGGGTTTCAGGTGCCCCAGGCGAAGGTCTGTTTGTAGAGCTTGAGGCATGGGAAGGCTTCTACCTCCACCACGTCGTCGCGTTCGCGCAGGTCGGACAGGAGGTCGAGCAGGTGCTGTTCGCTGTCGACGATCACCTCGAACATCAGGTCGTAGCGGCCGGCCGTGGCAACGAGGTACTCGACCGCGGTGATGTCGCCGATCCATGCTGCGACGGTCTCGGTCCGGCCGTCGATCCGCACCCCGATCAGGGCGACCCGACGTTCGCCGAGGCCCATCGGATCGGTGACGGCGACCACCTGCATGTAGCCCGACTCGGTGAGGCGCTGCACCCGTTTGCGGATCGCGCCTTCGCTGAGTCCGATCTCCTGGGCGATGGCGGTGAACGGGGTGCGACCGTCGCGTTGGAGGATCTCGACGATCGATTGGTCGATCGCATCGATCTTCATGGTCGGATCTTCATGGTCGGATCCTCATGGTCGGATCTTCACGCTGGTCCCGGCGCGTGCGGCGAATGCCTCGGACGCATCGGTGAGCACGGTGCGCAGTGTCCGTTCGATGAAGGCGAACTCCTCCGGGCCGGCGATCAGCGGTGGGCTGATGGTGATCACCGGCTCACCGCGATCGTCGGCACGGCAGATGAGGCCGGCGTCGTACAGCCGCGGCGAGAGGTAGCCGCGCAACAGCCACTCGGCTTCTGCGTCGTCGAAGGTGCCTTTGGTGGCCTGGTCCGTGACGAGCTCGATCGCGTGGAAGTAGCCCGCGCCGCGCACATCGCCGACGAGCGGGATGTCGCGCAACCCCTGCAGCAAACGGGTGAACTCGACCTCGTTGGCGAGCACGTGACCGCAGATGTCCTCCGACTCGAGGATGTCGAGGTTGGCGTTGGCCACCGCACACGACACGGGATGAGCGCCGAAGGTCTGGCCTTGCATGAACGTCGCGGTGTTCTCCATGAACGGCGCAGCCAGACCGTCGCTGATCATCACCCCACCGAGCGGCGCGTAGCCGGACGTGATGCCCTTGGCAAAGGTGATCATGTCGGGCTGGTACCCGTAACGCTGTGAGCCGAACATGTGGCCGAGGCGACCGAATGCGCAGATGACTTCATCGCTCACGAGCAGCACGTCATAGTGGTCGCAGATCTCGCGCACTCGCTTCCAGTAGCCCTCGGGCGGAGCGAACGCGCCGCCGGTGTTCTGGAGCGGTTCCATGAAGACCGCGGCCACGCTGTCGGGGCCTTCCATCTCGATGCGGAGTGCGACGTCGTCGGCGCACCGCAGCGTGCAACCGTCGAGGTGGCCACAGTCGTGGCAGCGGTACTGATACGGCGTCTGGACCTTGATCGCTCCTGGCACGAGCGGCTCGAACGGCGTCTTGATCGACGGCACGCCGGTGATGCTGAGCGCGCCCATCGAGGTGCCGTGGTACGCGAGATAACGCGAGATCACCTTCGTGCGGCTCGGCTGACCGCGCAGCTTCCAGTACTGACGGGCAAGCTTGAACGCGGTCTCCACCGCGTCGCCACCGCTGGGGGTGAAGAAGGCGCGGTTGAGGTCGCCCGGTGCGTGCGCCGCGAGGCGGGTTGCGAGCTCGATCGCGGGTTCGTGGGCGAAGGACCACGTGGGGAAGTAAGCGAGCTTGTCGGACTGGCGCTTCGCCGCGTCGCCGAGCTCGGGTCGGCCGTGGCCCACCTGCACGGTGAACAGGCCGGAGAGGCCATCGAGGTAGCGCTTGCCGTGCTGGTCGGTGACGTAGCAGCCCTCGCCCTGCACGATCACGGGCACCTCGTGGTCCTGGAAGCCGGCAAGGCGGGTGAAGTGCATCCAGAGATGGCGTGCGGCGCGATCGGAGAGGTCGGTGCTCATGTACGAAGATCGTAGCCAACCGTACGAATCTCGAAAGCACGTCGGTGATTCTCCCGATTCGCAGGGCGCGTCCCATGTGCGAAGCTTCGGGCTCCGAACGGCTGGTGCGTGGGAGACGGCAACCGCTGCTCGACCGACGATGGCAAGGGAACGAACGAGGGAGAAGTTCGCGCATGGCGTACGCATTGGGTGTCGATCTGGGGACCACCTACACCGCGGCGGCGATTCGTCGCGGCGACCGGTTGGAGATCGCCGATCTCGGCACCCGCACCGCCTCGATGCCGTCGGTCGTGTACTTGCGCGAAGACGGTCAGGTGCTCACCGGCGAAGCGGCGAACCGCCGTGGTGTCACCGATCCGGGTCGCCTGTCGCGGGAGTTCAAGCGTCGCATGGGCGACACGACCGCAATCCTCCTCGGGGGCGTTCCGTACAGCGTCGACGGGCTCATGGCGCGCGTGCTCCAGGCGGTGGTCGCCACCGTCACCGAGCGTCAGGGTGAGCCTCCGTCGTCGATCGCCGTCGCGCATCCAGCGAACTGGGGTCCGTACAAGAAGGATCTCCTCGAGCAGGCCGTGCGGCGCGCCGACCTCGACCACGTCACCTACATCACCGAGCCCGAGGCGGCAGCGGTGCACTACGCGACGCTGGAGCGGCTGGATCCTGGGGCCACCGTCGCGGTGTACGACCTGGGCGGTGGCACCTTCGATGCTGCGGTGCTGCGCAAGACCACCACCGGGTTCGAACTGATCGGTGAACCGGAGGGAATCGAACGCCTCGGCGGGATCGACTTCGACGAAGCCGTGTTCCGGCACGTGCTGCGGGCACTCGGCGGCGTCGTGAACGAACTCGACCAGGACGACCCGGTGGTGCAGTCGGCGGTGAGCCGGTTGCGTGACGAGTGTGTCGCCGCGAAAGAAGCGCTGTCGAGCGATACCGAGGTGTCGATCCCGGTGATCCTGCCCAACGTGCACACCGATGTCCGCCTCACGCGCGCCGAGTTCGAGGCGATGATCCGGCCAGCGCTCTCCGACACGCTCGTGGTGTTGCAGCGCGCGCTGCGTTCAGCCGGTGTGCGTCCCGACGACCTCTACTCGGTGCTGCTGGTGGGTGGTTCGTCGCGCATCCCGCTCATCGCCCAACTCGTGTCGGCCGAACTCGGTCGACCCATCGCGATCGATGTGCACCCGAAGCACTCGGTGGCCCTCGGAGCGGCTGTGATCGCCGGTGACGGTGCAGGCCGCGCAACTCCCGCCGTTGTCGTCGCGGCGTCCCCAACAACGCCCACGACGCCCGCTGCCGGCGCGCCTGCTGGTCCCATTCCCACCGGACCCCCTGGAGTCGCCGCGCCGGCCGGCTCATCGTTCGCGGCTCCGAGCCCGTCAGCTCCGCCGGTTCAGTCGTCGCCCACGCTGCCGGCAGCGCCCGCGCCTCCCGCAGCACCCACTGCGACCGGTGTGACTCAGGCGCCGCCGGCGCCGATCCCGCAGCCGGCATTGGCAGGGACACCGCCCCCACGTCCAGGTGAGGCGCCGACGGCTGGCATGACGTACGAGCCGCCGGCGTCGGCGGGTGATGGCGGCGGCTCGGGCGGATCCCGCAAGGGGGCCCTCATCGGCGCAGGCGTCGTGGTCGCGATCGCCCTCGCGATCGGCGCTGCACTTGCCTTCAGCGGTGGCGGCGATGACGGCGCCGCCACCGGTGCGGAGGGAGGGACGCAGACAGTGGTGACCGACGCGCCCGCCACCAACACCAGCGATGCCTCGGCCACCACGACGGCGACCACCGCCGCACCCGATACCACCGTCGAGCGCACCACGGTCGCCCCTACCGCTGCGCCCTCGACGACCTCGACGACCGAGGTTCCCGTGTGTACCGGGGTCGGCGAGCCGTGCATCCAGCTCGACACGGTGCGCGTCGGTGCGGGCGGAGCGATCGAAGTGAGCTGGACGCCGTTCAACTTCACGCCCGACATCGACGACTACCACGGCCACCTGTACTGGAACGACGTCACGGCCGAGCAGTCGGGCAACAACGGCGTCGACGGCCAACGCGAGTGGGACGCCCACGACGACACGATCCACACCAGCGGTGTGCTGATCATCGCCACCAAGCCGCCTCGTGCCACCGAGGTGTGCATCACCGTGGGCCTCGCTCCTGCCCACAACGTCCCCAACCCCGACATCTTCGACTGCGAGCCGTTGCCTGCCTGATCCCCCATGCCCGATCCCCGCGTACGGGGATTTCCCCGATGTTCCCCCACGTCGTCCCATGTTTCGATGACCACATCAAGCAAACGAGCGTCACCGAGGCGCTCGACACCTCCCCGAACCGGGGACAGACCCAAGGAGAACAACCATCATGAGCAGCACCAGCAACCTCGTCGACATCATCCGGTCACTCTTCGGTGACCCGCACGCCGCGGCAGCTTTCCAGGCCGACCCGCAGAAGTTCATCCAGGACAACGGCATGGAGGACGCGTCGTACGAGGAGATCAACGAAGCCGTCATCCTGGCGTGCGACGGTCCCGTCAGCCAGGGTGCCGTCGTCACCGGCAGCACGTTCGGCTCGACGGTCGCCCCACAGGTGTCGTCGGGTGGGGTGTCGGCTCCGGCCGCTCCTGCCCACAGCGCCCCGGCAACCCCGCCGCCGCCTCCTCCGGCCCCGCCGGTCGACATGCCCCCGGCCCAGGCCGTGGAGCAGATCGTGAACTACTACGTGACCGAGGTCCACGAGACGACCACCGTCGATGACCGTGACACCTACACCGACAACTCGGTGCAGAACAACGTCGTCGCCGAAAACGGAGCCCACGTCGACATCACCAACGACAACGACACCGTGACCGCCTCGGGCGACGGCGCCGTGGCCGGCGGCGAGGATTCCGACTTCGAGGGCGTGGCCACGGGTGACGGTGCAGTTGCCGCCGGCGACGACATCGACGGCAACGTCAACACCGGCACCAACACCGGCGTGATCGGTGACGACGCCGACATCGACGACTCGATCTTCGGTGATGGCAACACCCAGGTGAACGACACCAGCGGCACCGCGACGGTGGGTGACGGCAACGTGGTGGCCACCGACGGCAGCCAGGCTGCCGGCCGGGACGTCAACGACAACGACATCACGATCGAGGACTCCGACCTGAATGGCTCGAACGTCGGTGGCGTCGGCAACACGGCGGTCCAGGACAACGACACGATCACCGAGGACAACGACATCACGACCACCGTGATCGATACCGACATCACCACTGACATCAACACCGACAACTCGGTCAACGACAGCTTCGATGTCGAGGACAGCTTCAACGCCGACCACTCGATCAACGACAGCTTCACGGTCGAGGACAGCCTGAACGCCGACCACTCGGTGAACGACAGCTTCACTGCTGAAGACAGCTTCAACACCGACGTGCAGGTCGAAGACGTCGAGATCGAGCTCTGAACCGGCCAGTCCACGAGCAAGGGTCCCGGGCCGAGCGCCCGGGACCCTTGCGCTCTGTCCCAACTGCCGACCATCGTGACCGGCACTCCGGTCCGTCAAGCACACTCCGAGGAGGTGATTCCCATGGCAACTCCGCTCGCTCGCCTCGTCCACGACGTGCTCCACGATCCTGAGGTCCGTGCCCAGTTCGCCGCATCGCCGGAATCGTTCCTGGTCGATCACGGCCACGACCACCTCGATGCTGCCGATCTGCGTGAAGCCTTCTTCGTCCTCGCCGACGGCAGTGCCCCCGATGACGCCTCCGACTACCGGACAGGCGGCAGGGCGATGGGTGACGACGATCTCGATGGAGGATCCGCCACAGCGGGGCTCTCGGGCGCACTGGCAGCGATCTTCGGCTCGGTCGTCGACGTCGACCTCGGCGCCGACCCGACATCCCTCGATGATGTCGCTGATGAAGCCGATGATGAAGCCGATGATCACGCCCTCGATGCAATCGACGATGCAATCGACGATGCCGACAGCCACGACGACGACGGTGCCGATGCCGGGCCGGCCGGCACCGTCCTTGCCGACGAGTTCGACCTCCTCGACGGGCTGCCTGATCTCGACCGGAGCGGGTTCACCGACGAGACTCTCGTCCGAGACGTCGAGCCGAACATCGATGACGGTGACGGCTGGGACGATCTCATCTGATCTCGAACCACACCTGATCCACGCCACTTCTGATCCAACGACATGAACACCGCCGCCTCCCCCGCTCCTGCGCCCACCGTCGCGCTCACCGCGATGCGTCGCGACATCGTGGCGTTGCTCGACCGGACCCGACAGCTCGCCATCGAACTCGGCCGCGACGACCTGGCAGCGCGAGTCGAACGTGCCTCGGCCCGGAACGCCGACCGCGACCTGACCGTGCTGGTAGTGGGCGAGTTCAAGCAGGGCAAGAGCACGCTCGTCAACGCACTGCTCAACGCCCAGGTGTGTGGCGTCGCCGATGACGTCTCGACGATCGTGCCGACGCTCATCCGTCACGGCGACGACGCTCGAGCGACGATCGTCTACCAAGGCGACGGCGACGCGCCGGACCGCACCGAGACGGTGGCGATCGACCAGGTGGCCACGTTTGCCACCGAACAAGGCAACCCGGGCAACCGCAGCGGGATCCGTTCGGTCGAGGTGTGGCTCCCGCGCAAGTTGCTGCAGACCGGTCTCGTGCTCGTCGACACGCCCGGTGTGGGTGGGCTCGACTCCGCTCATGGGGCGGCCACGAACTCCGCGCTCGGCATGGCCGAGGTGGTGGTGTTCGTCAGCGACGCATCGTCGCCGCTCAGCGCGAGCGAGCTCGACTTCCTCCGCACGGCCCGGTCGCGTTGTCCGGAAGTGGTGCTGGTGCAGACGAAGACCGACATCTACCCGTCGTGGCGTACGGTGGTGGAGGCGAACCGTCAGTACCTCGCCGGTGCCGGCATCGATCTGCCGATCCTCGCGGTCTCGTCGGTGCTCCGCCAGCGAGCCACCGCGGACAGCTCCGCCGAGATGAACGAGGAGTCGGGCTATCCCCCGTTGCTCACGTTCCTGCGTGATGCCTCGTCGGGTGAGACGGCCAAGCGGGCGATGCGCACGACGATCGGCGATGCCGCGTTCGTGCTCGAACAGCTGCACACACCGCTCGAGACGGAGCGCACCACGCTGGAGAACCCCGAGACGCTGACGACGCTGCTCGCTGATCTCGAGGCGGCCAAGACCCGCGCCGAAGCCCTCCGCAGCCAATCGGCGAAGTGGCAGCAGACCCTGAACGACGGCGCGCAGGATCTCACCTCCGACCTCGACCACGACCTCAGGATGCGGGTGCGGGCGATCGTGGCCGAGGCCGAGTCGGTGCTCGACGAGCACGACCCGGTGACGATCTGGGACGGGTTCGAGCAATGGATCCATCAGCGCATCGCGTTCGACCTCGCGAGCCACCACCAGGCCATGGCGGCGCGGGCCGATCAACTTGCCGGCCGGGTGGCCGAGCACTTCGCGGCCGACGAGGCGATGGTGGGGATCAAGCTCGAGGTGCCGGTCACGCCGATCCACTCGCGCCGGTTCGGCTCGGAGCTCTCGCTCGAACGGCCCGGCATCTCGGGCAACGCCCTGGCCGCGGTGCGCGGCTCGTACGGCGGCGTGCTCATGTTCGGCATGATCGGCAACCTGGTCGGCCTCGGGATGTTCAACCCGCTCAGCCTCGTGATCGGGCTCGGGCTCGGCCGTCGCACGTTGCGTGAGGAGAAGAAGCGTCAGCTCACCCAGCGTCAGCAGGCGTCGAAGATCTCGATGCGGAAGTACCTCGACGATGTCAACGTCGAGGCCGGCAAGGTCTTGAGGGACACGACACGCTTGATCCATCGCGACCTACGTGACGAGTTCGCTGTGCGGGCCGAGCAACTCCAGGCCACGATCCGAGACGCATTGCGTTCGGCCGAGGCTGGCGCCAAGCAGGCAGCAGCGGATCGCCAGACGCGGTTGCAGGCGGTGACCGTTCTCCTCGGCCGGGTGGGGAACGTGCGTGAACGACTCGAGACGATGGCCGCGACGCTCGGACCGGTGGAGCGATGAGCACGGCGCTCGCGCAGCTCCGCCCGTTGCTCGACCGTGTGCGCGCGTCGATCCCCGATGCCGACAGCAAGGCATCGCTCGACCGGCTGGCGGAACGCCTCGACGAGCCCCTGATCGTGGCGTTGGCCGGCAAGGTGAAGGCTGGCAAGTCGACGCTGTTGAACGCGCTCATCGGTGAGCCATTGGCGCCCACCGATGCCGGAGAGTGCACCCAGATCGTCACGTGGTACCGCAACGGCCCCACGTATCGGGTACGCCTCGACCTCGTCGACGGAACCTCTCGGTTCGCGCCGTTCCATCGTGACAACGGCTCGCTCGAAGTGGACCTGGGCGGAACGCCGGTGGAGCAGCTGACTCGAATGGTCGTCGACTGGCCGTCGTCGCGACTGGCGCAGGTCACGCTCATCGACACCCCCGGGCTCGACTCGATCACCACCACCAACTCGGCGCGGTCACACGCGTTCTTGGGCACCGACGATTCCGAAGGCGAAGGCGAGGCCGATGCGGTGATCTACCTCATGCGGCACGTGCACCGATCGGACCTCGCGTTCTTGGAGGCATTTCGAGACGACACGCATGCGGGAGCGAGTCCGATCAGCGCGTTGGCGGTGCTGTCTCGTGCCGACGAAGTCGGCGCATGCCGTCTCGATGCGATGAGCGCCGCCCGCCGGATCGCCTCCGGGTGGCGCGCCGACCCTCGGTTGCGGCGCCTGTGCCAGACAGTCGTGCCCGTGGCGGGTCTGGTGGCCGAGGCGGCGACCACGTTCCGCGAGGACGAATACCGAGCCTTGGCCGCGCTGGCCGCGATGCCGCGCACCGAGATCGATGCGCTGATGCTCACCACCGACCGCTTCGCGAACGACGAACGCTGTCCGGTGACCCGGGTGGAGCGCGAGGAGCTGCTCGCCCGGTTGGGTGTGTTCGGGGTGCGGTTGGCGATCAGCCTCATCCGCCTCGGCGCGGCGCCCACTGCCACGGCGCTCGCGGCGGAGCTCACCCACCGTTCCGGGGTGAATGAGCTCCGGGCGTTGCTGACGAGCGTGCTGGCCGAGCGCCGCACGGTGCTGAAGGCGCGCGTGGCACTCGCCGGTCTCGACGCCGTGCTGTCGGCTTCCGCCGACCCGGCGCTCGAACCATTCCGGATCGAGCTCGAACGGATCTCGGCGAGCGCACACGAGTTCACCGAGGTGCATCTGTTGAATGCGATGCGCGCCGGTGCGATGGCGCTGAGGCCTGCGGAGGCAGAGGAGCTGGAGCGCCTGTTGGGCTCGATCGGCGCGGCTGCGACGGTGCGGCTCGGGCTGGCGTCCGATGCGAGCCCGAGCGACATCCGTGACGCTGTGCTGGCGGGTGTCGACCGATGGCGGCGGCGCGCCGAGAACCCGCTCACCACGCTGGACGTGGCCGATGCGGCGCGCACGGTCGCTCGTTCCTACGAGGGTCTGCTGTCCGGCTGAATCGACACGACCTCAGGCCGCATCGAGATAGCCACGTATTGCCGCGAGCAGCTCGGCCCGAGAACCGGCACCGAGCTTGACGCGGATGTGGGCCACATGATGCTCGACGGTCTTGGCCGAGATGAACAGCGTCGCTCCGATCTCGCGATGGGTTCGACCTTCGATCACGAGCTGAGCGACGCGAACCTCCTGCTCCGACAGCCGGACGACGTTGCGGTCGACCCGTTCGGCACGCTTCAGCTGGGCCCGCTGCGCCCGATACAGACGTGAGTGCTTGAGCAGTCGTCGGGCATCGGACTCGCTGGTGGTTCGTACGGCGGCAACGCCGCACACTCGCGCGGCCTCGTGCGGTTGGCCGGCCTCGGCGAGGGCTCGTGACACGTCCTCCACCTCGGCGGCCGAGACGTCGCCGGCGTCGATGTGAACGAGCACCGCGGCGACAGACTGGTGCAGTCGATGGTGTGCGGGGACCGGGAGCGATGCCAGCTCGCGAGCCGCGGACCCCAGCGCCGTGGGGTCGTCGCAGCAGAGCGCGACGCGAAGCCGTGCCCAGGCGAGGTCGGCCACGAGCGACGGCGGGCTCCCGAGTCGATCGATCGTTCGTCGCGCGGGTGCGAACAGCTCGTCGACGCGTTCCATCCCGGCTCGTCGTGCGGCGGCAGCGATGTCGGTGAGGATGCCGAGGTCGTAGAGATGCGTGCCGTTCGCGTCGGCGATGGCGAGCGCTGCGGAAGCGGCCGGAACCAGCGAATCGGTCTCTGCGTCGCGCACGGCGATCGAGCAGGCGACACCCGCTCGCCACAGTGCTTCGTGGGGTGCCAAGTGCGGCGTCGGGATGTCGGCGAGCACCTCGGCTGCATCGTCGAGCCGACCACGCGTGGCTGCCAACCATGCCGAGGTGAGCAACTGCGTGCGTCGCTGCGCGCGCCCGTCGCGCGACTCGGCGAGCGCATCGATCATCAACCGCTCGGCGCGTTCGAGGTTGCCGAGCTGGGCGTGCATCAACGCAGCGATCACGTCGGGCGACACCGGCCATTGCACCGAGGTCGGATCGGCGTGGTGCCGGACGAGTGCACGGCGGAGCGCATCGACGCAGCCCTCGCGGTCGCCGGCCATCCACGTGTCGACCGCTTCGGCGATCGTGGTCGCGGCGTCGTCGCCGAAGGCGCGACCGGCGTCGTTGGAGGAGTCATCTACATCGTTGGAGTCATCTGCGTCATTGGAGTTCGTGGAGCTCGTGGAGCTCGTGGTGCCGTCGGTCGGCCGGACCGAACCGGCGCCAGCGGGTGTGGTACCGGCACCGACCCTGGCCCAACGAGACAACGGCCGAAGCTGCGTGTCGTCGAGACACCTCGCGGCAGCGCCGAGGTCGCCGAGCGCCACCCACGCTCCGGCGCGCACGAGCGCGAGCTCGCTGCCGGTGTGCGCCGCTGCCACGGCGAGCGCGCGGCGCGGGTCGCCTGCCCCGAGAGCGGCGGTCGACTCAGCGAGCACCAGGCGATCGGCAGGCATGCCGGTGGTGCGGGCGGCATCCACCCAGTGCAGCGCTGCGGCCGAATCGAGCGACGCGAGCTGATCTGCGGCTCGTCCGTAGACCTCACCAGCGGCGGGGGAGCGGTCTGTGCCGGCATCGAGCCGAGCCGCGAGATCGAGCGACAACACACCCGACTCGTCGCGGAGCAGCAACTCGATCACTGCCGCGCGCCGCGCACCGATCGTGACCTTCTGCACCGCTTGGGCGATGGCATCGAGCATGGTGTGGCGTGCGCCGGCCGGTGCTGTGGACAAATCGATCAGGCCCTCGCTGTCGAGCACGACCAGCGGATCGATCGTCGCGGTTCGCGCGCCGGGCACCTGCAGCAGCGGCAGGCGCACCGGATCGAGACCGAACGCGATCAGCTCGGCAGCGCTCCGAGCGTCTGGATCGAGCAGCGACAAGCGGTCGGTCACGTCAGAGACGAGCGAGCCGTCGAGTTCGAGCGCAGCGAGCAGATCCGCGCGTCCTGCGGTCGCGGCGATGCGCCGCTCGGCCTCCGCCGTCGGCACACCGGTGTCGGCGCGCAGCTCGGCGACGGTGGTGGGACCGAGGGTGAACGCGGCCTCGTGACGACGGGCGGCGGCTGCGGCCCGGGCGACAGGAGGGGTGAGCGTGGCCGAGCGATGCACGAGCACGACGGCTCCATCCTCGGGACTCGGGTCGTGAACCGCAGTGAGGTCGTCCTCGCCGACCCACTGGGCTTCGGAGACCACGAGCACCTCACCTGCTGTGGGAAGGGCAAGCGGCGGGGTGCGGCCGGATCTGCCCGCCGACGCGACGCGGTGCGGCAACTTCGCCGCCGTCAGGGCGCGAACGATTGCATCGGTCGCGAGCGGCACCGCGCCACCCGCGCAGACGACGGTGACGATCGCTCCGGGTCGAGTGGCGACCGCGTTGCACACGGCCGCACCGACCTGGCTCAGACTCGGGCGGCGCACCCCGGCAGGGGATCCGGACGGTGACGTGAAACGGGCAGCGATGGGGCGGAATCTACTGCGACTGGATTCAGCGCTGCTCCCGCGGGGTCTCGGCCGGTCCCAACAGCCGTGCGACACCACCCTCGGATCGGCTCCATGTCACCGGTGGTCGGCTCCGCTGGGTACCTGCATCGAGGGTGGCCTTGCCGATGATCGCGACGAAGATGATCGCGCCACCGATCCATGTGGTCGCGGGCGGTCGATCGCCGAGGAACGTGATCGACCACACGGGGACGAGCACCATCTCGACCTGGGCGAACACGGTCATCGCGACCGCTGGCACCTGGCGGGAAGCGACGTTGAACAGCAGCGTGCCGATCACGATGATCACTGCGCCGTGGGCGAGTGCGTAGGCGAGGTCGGCGGCCGGGGGCACGAGCACCTTGCCGCCGGCGACGGTGACGGCTGCGCAGATTCCGATCATCAGCACGCCGTAGCCGGGCAGTACCGGGGACCAGTCCTGGTCGGGGTTCGATCGCACGCACACTGCGTACCCGGCGAAGCCGACGGCTGCAGACAACGCCGACAGGTTGCCGACCGTGCTCCCGGCCTCGAGGTCGCCTGCCATCATCACGAACAGACCGACGAAGGCGACCAGGATCGATGCGATGGTCACCCGCGTGAGCTTGTCGCGAAGGAACATGCGCGCTGCGATCGCGCCGAAGACCGGGCTGGTCGACCCGAGGAACGCCGCGTTCGCAGCCGTGGTGGTCTTCACCGCGTACACGAAACCGAGCGACGCGATCAGCAACATGACGTTTGCGATCAGCATCATCCGACCTGACGTGAACGCTCGAACGGTCTGAGCCGGCTTGCCCCGGACCCTCCCGAGGATCTCGACGACGATGATGATGCCGACCGATCGCCAGATCAGGTACTGGAACGCGTCGCTCTGGTCGGCGAAGCGGGCGGTGACCACCCCGAGGCTCCACACGGCGCCCGCCCCGACGGCCATCGCCGAGGCGACGAGCGGGACGCTGCGGGTGGTCATGCGCTGGTCACCCTACGCGCTGGCGGTCTGCAATCCCGGAACGAGTGTTCCGGGTCTGGGGTGGTGCGCCGTCCTGTGGTTCGTGCCACATGCGATCTCCCCCTCCGGCTCCCACACGAACCCGGCGGAACCGTTGCCTCGTGTCGCCCTGGCGTCGCAGCGGCAGTATCTGTCGCTGTACTCGATCAGCACCACAACCGGACCCGACCTCCGACGCGAGGGCGTTCGCGCAAGTGACAGACTTCCGAGGCGCGGGTCGCTCGAGCGACCCCGGGAGAGGGAGAGCATGTCCATCGATCTGGTCATCGAGGTCGACAACCAGCCGGGAGCGCTGGCGACCGTGGCGGCTGCCGTCAGTGACGCAGGGGTCAACCTCAGTGCGGCCACGTGCCTTGGCGCCGGCGAACGCACCGAGTTGCACATCCTCGTCCCGCACGCCGAACCGGTCCGCCACGCCCTGGCGATCACCCACCAGGCATCGATCACCCGCGAGCGCGAGGTGTGCGTGGTGGAGATGGGCGACGACAAGCCGGGCGTATTGGCCGACCTCGCACGATCGATCGCCGACAAGGGTGTCAACATCGACTTGCTCTACGTGGCGACGCACAACCGGGTGGTGTTCGGTTCTCCCGACATCGCCGGGTTGAAGGCCGCGCTCGGTCAGAGCTGACCCGAGTCCCAGCCGCCCGTCCGAGTCCCAGCCGCCCGTCCGAGTCCCAGCCGCCGGTCCGAGTCCCACATGACCGACCCGAGTGCCAGGCGGCACCCCGGGGTGGTCCGTGACACTCGGATGACCTGTGGCAGATTGTGCACATGACCCGCGTCCACCGGAATCTCCGCCTGCGCGGGTTCATCCTCCCGTTGCTGTTCGTCCTGGGGGCCTGCAGCAGCGACAGCAGCACCGCCGTCCTCGAGCGTCCGACATCCGTCGCGGCCACCGCCGCTGCGGAGACGACGGCGGCTCCCGCGACCGCGCCGCCGATCACCCTCGCTGCGACCACGACGTCGTCACCGGCCACCACGTCGGCGTCACCGACCGGCGACGTCTTCCCGGGGCCCGAGTGGGCCAGCGCCGAACTTCCGGCCGAGGCCGACCGTGCCTCGCTCGACGCAGCAGTGGACGCGGCGTTCGGAGCACCCGATGCGACGTCGAGGGTGCAATCGATCGTGGTCGTGCAAGGTGGCGAGATCACCTACGAGCGTTACCACCCGCTCGACGGGCCTGACGAGGTCATGAACTCGTACTCGGTTGCCAAGAGCTTCACCTCCGCGATCATCGGTCTGCTCGTCGGCGACGGTCTGCTCGACGTCGATGAGCGCGCACCGATCGACGAATGGTCGGACCCAGCCGATCCGCGGTACGAGATCACGCTCGAACACCTGCTCCACATGTCGAGCGGACTGGAGTGGACCGAGGAGTACAGCGCCACGTCGCAAGCGCTCGCGATGCTGCAGGCCGAGAACGCGTCCGAGTACGTCGCGTCGTTCCCGTTGGAGGCCGAGCCGGGAACGATGTTCGACTACTCCACCGGCACCACAGCGATCCTTGCCGGCATCGCGATCGACACCCTCGGTGGGGTCGACGAGTTCGAGATCTACGTGCAGGAGCGGCTGTTCGACCCGCTGGGCATCACGAGCACGCAGCTCCTTCGCGACCGCAGCGATCGGTGGTTCGGCGGGCTCGGAGCCGATCACACCACTCGCGACTTCGCCCGCTTCGGCCTGCTGTTCCTCAACGACGGCATCTGGGCCGGCGAGCGGATCTTGCCAGAGGGTTGGGTCGACTACAGCCGAAACGCGTCGCCATCGAACGAGAACTACGGTGCCCAGTGGTGGCTGGCCGGAGGCTCGGCGTTCGAGGCGAGAGGCCTGTTCGGCCAGTTCATCCACGTCAACCCGGAGCATGATCTGGTGATCGCGATCAACACCACTCAGGGCGGTGACTCCGGGACCCTGCTGACGGCGACCCTGGCCGCTCTCGGCGCTGACGAACCCGCGGCGGTGCTGTAGCTCCCGCCTGGCGACTGTCAGTGGTCGGCCGCACTCCGCGGTCGGATGTGACACCCGCTCGTGCCGGACCTCGAACCCTCGCCAGGAGGCGGACCTTCTGGCAAGGTGTGTGACATGACCGACCTGCAGGCCGCGAAGACCCCCGTCACAGACTGGGCGACCGACTACGACATCTTCGACCCGGCGTATGTCACCGACCCGTACGGCATCTGGGACGAACTGCGTGAGCGGTGCCCGATGGCGCACACCGAGCGCTGGGGCGGCTCGTGGCTGCCCACGAAGTACGCCGACGTCAACGAGATCGCCCACGACATCGAGAACTTCCCGTCGGGCAACGGCATCTGCGGTGATCCCGCCTCCCGACCGGATGGCGCGCCGGGCGTCGGGCGGTCCGATCCTGACGTCGGGCGTGCCGCCGATCAGCGCCGACCCGCCGCTGCACACGTGGACCCGCCGGCTGATCCTGCCGACGATGAGCCCGCAGCGCGTGGACGAGTACGAGGTCTTCACGCGCGAGCCTCTGCGTGCAGCTCGTCGACGACGTCCTCGAGCGTGGCAGCGGCGACGCCGCCGCCGAGTACGCCCAGCAGATCCCGGTGCGCGTGATCGGCCACATCCTCGGCGTGCCCGAGTCGATGGCGCCGACGTTCACCGAGTGGGTGCGCGACGTGCTCGAGTTCGCCCACGATGCCGAGCGTCGGATGCGCGGCGATCACGGGCATCATCCAGCTACCTGCAGGGCGCGCTCGACGAGCGCATCGCCGACCCCCACAGACGACTTCATCAGCGAGTTGCTGGCCTCCGAGCACGACGGCGAGCCGATCGAGCGTCCCGTGGTGATGGGCATGTGCGCGCTGCTGCTGATCGCCGGCATCGACACCACGTGGTCGTCGATCGGCTCGACGATGTGGCACCTGGCAACGCACCCAGAGGACCGTCGCCGCCTGGTCGCCGAGCCCGAGCTGATGCCGACGGCGATCGAGGAGTTCCTGCGGGCGTATGCACCGGTGACGATGGCCCGGCGTCTCTCGCACGACGTGGACTTCAAGGGCTGCCCGATGAAGGCTGGCGACCGCATCCTCATGAACTTCCCGGCCGCCAACCGCGATCCCGAGGTGTTCCCCGACGCCGACAAGGTGATCCTCGATCGCCAGGTCAATCGCCACGTCGCGTTCGGAGCCGGCATCCACCGCTGCGCCGGGTCGAACCTTGCCCGAATGGAGCTGCGGGTGGCGATCGAGGAGTGGCTGCGCCGCATCCCCGAGTTCGACCTCGACCCCGCCGGCGAGGTCACCTGGGCCGGCGGTCAGGTCCGCGGACCGCGGACCATCCCCATCCGCTTCTGACCACCCGAGTCCCAGCCCCCCACCCGAGTCCCCAGCCCCACCCGAGTCCCAGCCCCCCACCCGAGTCCCCAGCCCCACTCGAGTCCCAGCCCGCCACTCGAGTCCCACGAGGCCGAACCGAGTGCCACACGCCACCCCGGGGTGGATGCTGGCACTCGGATGCGTTGCGAATCAGTTGCGGATCAGTTGCGAGCGGCCTTGGCGTGGGGGTTGCCGGCGGGGAGCTTGCGGTACACGAAGGCCGACGCGAGCAGCGCAACCGACCCGGCCACGATCGCCGCGAGGTGGACGCCTGAGACGTACGCCTCGCGTGCGATGCGGCTCACCTCGGCACCACTGGAACCCTGAACCGAGCCGGCTGCCTGCAATGCACCGGCCAGACTCTCGCTGGCCCTGGCCTGCAACTCATCGGGCACCAGGGCCAGTGCCGGCTCCAGCTTCGTGCCGTATCGCGATGCCACGAGGCTGCCGAGCACGGCGACGCCGAGTGCACCACCGAGCTCGCGTGTGGTGTCGTTCATCGCCGATCCCACGCCGGCCTTGCCGAGCGGCACCGCAGACATGATCGAACCGGTCATCGACGGGATCACCATCGCCATGCCTCCGGCCATCGTCATCATCACCGGCAGCAGCGCCCAGTACGACGTGTCGATGCGCGAGATCGTGAAGAGAAACATCGCGCAGCCGACACACACGAGGCCGAATGCCACCACGCGGTTGGCGCCGAACTTGGCCGCGAAGCGGGGCGAGTTCGGGGCGAGCACCATCATCACCGCGGCGAAAGGCAACTGCTTCACGCCGGCTTCGAACGTGCCGTACCCGAGCACGAGTTGGAAGTACTGGGTGAGCAGGAAGAAGAATCCGAACATGGCGAAGAACACGAGAGTGATCACGCCCGCGGCCACACCGAATCGCGGGTCGAGGAAGTAGCGCAGGTCGAGCATCGGCGCTGGGCTGCGCAGCTCCCACAGCAAGAACGCTGCGATCAGCACTGCAGCCGCGATGAACCATCCGATGCTCGAGCCGCTTGCCCAGCCGCGGTGCGGAGCCTCGATGATGGCGTAGACGAGAACACCGAGCGCGGCGATTGACAGGATCGCCCCGATCGGATCCAACGCGCCCGGGTCGGGGTCGCGCGACGTGGGCAGCAACACCTTGCCGACGATGAGTGCTCCAAGGATGATCGGCACGTTCACGAGGAACACCGAGCCCCACCAGAAGTGGTCGAGCAGGAAGCCACTGGCCACGGGGCCGATGGCTGCTCCGCCACCGGAGATGCCTGCCCAGATGGCGATCGCCTTGCCGCGCTCGTGCGGTGGGAACACGTTGGTGAGGATCGAGAGCGTCGCCGGCATGACGAAGGCTGCGCCGAAGCCCATGACCGCGCGACCGGCGATCACACCACTCGCGGAATCCATGAAGGCCGCCGACAACGAGCCCGCCAGGAACACGACAAGACCGATCTGCAGCGCGCCCTTGCGGCCGTAGCGGTCGCCGATCGTGCCTGCGGTGAGCAGCAGCCCGGCGAACACCAGTCCATACCCGTCGACCATCCATTGCTGCGCCGAGGTGGTCGCCCGGAGCTCACGAGCGAGTGTGGGGAGCGCGACGTTGAGCGCCGTGTTGCCGACGATCACCACCATCAAGCTCGTGCACAGCACGACGAGGATCTTCCAGCGTCGCTCGAAAACGACCGAGTCGATGTCCGTCGTCGCGGTGTCGGACCCAGTCTCGCTCGTCGTCATGCAGATGTCCCTTCACACGGTGCTTCACGACAGCGATGAACCACGACGCCACGCTAGAGGTGCGCCCCGTCGAGCGCTCGCACGGAGCGACGTCCAGCCTGGTCGGCTCACGTCGACCCGTTCGGGCGGCGAGACGGCGCTTGTTCTCCTGGACGTCGCTGAGATGATGCTCTGCTTCGTGCACGGCCTGCTGCCCCATCCACAGCAACGTGCGCGTCATGCACGACGGGAATCCGTACTGAACCGGGCGCTCGAGCAGGCACAGTGCCGGTCAAAGCATCCCCTGAGCAGCTTCTGGTCGCGCTGATCCTGGCGTTCCACGAAGTGTCGCGACCAGAACGCTGACTCTCGGGAGCAGCGCGAGCCTGGCGCTGACCGGTCGACGAGTCGTCCCCACCCGCCTATTGGAGCGCGGCTTCACCTTCGAGCAGCCGGACTTCGAGTCGGCCGCGCGAAAGGCGCTCGACGCCTGCGGGCTGCTGTGAGCTCCGAATAGATTCACAATCGTGAACGAGCGGAAACCCGATGTCCACCTCCGGGCGGCCGTGATCGTTCCCACTCGGCCGGGCCCGCTTGTCCGACTGCGGGACCTCGAACGTGGTCGCGATGAGCTCGACGAACTGCTCGACGACATCTTCGGAGAACCGGACGATCGCGGACCGGGGCCGGTCGACGCTTTCCTCGTCGTGGGTGGTGCGGGGGCGATCATTGCTGGACAGGCAGCATCTTTACCTGCGGTCGTGACCGTCATTGGTGCGGCTGCGGTCGGGCTTGGTGCGGTGCTTCCGTTGCGTTCGCTGTGGCTCCGAGTTGGATCGACGCGGCGGGCGAGTCGTCTTCGATCACTTCTCGGCGATGGCTTACTTCTGCGGACCGACCACCCCAGCATCGACCAGCTACTTGCGGCGCACCAGCGGTTGCTGAGCGTCTCGGCACCGCTCGCGACAGCACCGCGTGCGCGGGTCCACGACGTCGCCCACGGGACGCTCCTCGAGGTCGCCTCCCTTCTGGGCGGCCGACCGCCTGGGGCACAGGTGGAGGTCGACTACGTGGCCGCCAGAACTCGTGCGCTCGAGGACCTCGCCGCAACCGTCTCAGACCCGCGAGTAGGGGATGGCGAATCTGACCGGAGACGAGCGCTTGTCGAGGCGCGCCACGAGGTCGAGCAATTGGCCGGCGGTTCGTCGCTGACCGACGCGTCCGCCCTTTCGCGTGAACTGCTCGGCACCGATGAAGCCTGACCCTCGGGACTCGGACCACCCGACGACGAGCGGCGCACCGGAGACGACGTCCGTGGTGCAGCCTGATCCCGAGCTCGGGCTGCTTGCGAAGCTCATCGCGGTTCCGCTCGCGCCGTTCGTCGCGGTCTGGGAGGGCGGCAAAGCGCTCGTCACGAAGGCGATCCCGGCGAGCGCGAGAGCTGTCGGAGAGCTGCTGTCGGCCGGGGGCCGCCGAGTCGCTTCAGCGGTGCGCAGAGTGGGTTCACTGCTGCTCGTCCCGTTCCGGGCTCTCGTCGGTGCCGGACGACGGGTTGTAGCCGCCGTGAGGTCGTTGAGCCGACGACTCGGCCGCGGAGTGGTTGCGCTCGCCCGCCGCGTCGCGTCGGCAGCCAGAAGCATGTGGAGCAGTTTGACGCGTCCACTGCTGGCCGTTGCTCGACGCCTCGGTCAGCTCGGCCGAGCGATCGGACGCCCTGTCGCTGCTCTCGCTCGTCGTCTCGGCCTCGCGCTGCGAAGCGCTGGACGGGCAGTCGCAGCCACGATTCGGCAAGTCGCCCGTGGCATCGGCGGCGTCATCCGCCGCGTCCTGGTGGTCGGCCGAGGCGGGGCTCGTGCCAGCGCGATCGCCATCCGAGGTGTGTGGCGCCGGTTTGCGGTGGCGGCGCGTGGGATGGCCAGAGTGATCGGCCGGGCCGCTCGGGGAGGTTGGCGCCGTGTCATCGTTCCCGCCCGGCAAGGAGGCCGCTTCCTGCTCGGTCTCATTCGTCGGTTCGGCCACGGTGTCGCAAACGTCGTCCGATCGATTGTGAGACCGGTCTCGCGCGTCCTTGCGGCGTTGGCTCGTACGGCTCGCGCGTTGTCACGCTCGGTTGGCTCTGTGTTGCGGCGCTTGGGTCACTCTGTCGGCCGGGTGGCCGGCGTGATCGTCGCCCTCGCCCGAAGTATCGGCGCTCGGCTCACGAGGCTGGCCGCGGGTTCCGGTCGAGCTGTCCGAGCCGTGTGGATACGGCTGAATGGCCCCCTCGGGCGCGCTGCCCGCCTCTCGCTCCGAGTAGTTCGGCGGATAGGCCAGAGCCTTGCCGCGATCGGCCGAGCTGTCGTGAAGCCCGTTCGGCGAGCTGCGGATGCGATCGCTCATGGCGCTGCCTCCGTATCTCGTGGCGTCGCCGGCGTGGCTCGCCGTATCGGCACGGTCCTCGCCCTCGGCTTCCGTCGAGTCCGAAGCGGCGGTAGGCGGCTGATGGGCGGGGTTGGCGCGCTCGTTGGCCGAGCCAGACATGTCATCACTGCCGGAACACGAGTGGCGGGAAGACCGATTCGGGCCGCTGGTCGCGTGGTCAGGAGCGCGGCGCGTCGCGTGACCGCGGGAGTGCGAGCAGCGGCGTCACGGACACGCGCCTTGCTCAAACCGGTGGTCGCCGTCGGGAGGCGGGCCCGACTGGCGTCGTCGACTCTCGTCAAGAGCACACGCTCGTCCGCCGGGCAACTCGTCGCACAGACACGACACGCGCTGCGAGTTGCCGTTCGACGCTCGAGCCGCCGGCACCGCAACGCCAGCGACATTGCCGAAGCATCGGTCGACCACGGCGTCTGATCGGCGCGACGCGAGCTGAAGGACCGGTTCAGAGGCACTGCTGCCGAATCGCCGCAGATCGCGAAACCCCTGCTAGACGTTGAAGCGGAACGTCGGAGAGCGGTCGATTCGTAGCCTCTGACCTGCGACGCTGCAGCTCAGTCACGTGGCCGAGTTCGCAGGAAGTACGCGGCTCGTTGGGTGTGCTGGGGCTGCAGTCAGCCCGCCCAGGGCTCCGGCCCTTGCACGACGACTCGCCTGGGGGAGTTCACGGTCGTTGGCCAGAGTTCGACGACGTAGTCGTAGTAGTCACCGAATCCGTCGTCGTCACCGGATCGCAAGCGGTAGGTAACCCGCACTCGGTAGCGGCCGACTTCGACAGGGATGCGGGCGGCGCGCTCGAATTCGTCGGTGCATCCGGCAACCACCACGCGGCCTGTCGACACGACCAAGTCGGCTTCCACGACGTGTGATGCGCCGGGGTCGACCTCCGACGAGCGATCGGCCAGCTCGACGGTGACCGGCACTTCGAGGTTGCGCGCGGCGCCGATCGCTACGAACCGGTCGCCGTTGGCCACGCGGGCAGTCATCGCCTCAGGGGTCCATGCGTCGCCGTCTACACCGGCCGTACGGTCGTCGTCCTGCAGATAGAACTGGAAATCGTCGGCGAAGAGGTTGAAGCTGTGGCGGACGCCGTCGGTCATGACCGACAGTCTTGTCGCCTCGCGCCGATCGGACTATCGATAGCGTTTGCACGTGCGCTCCGATGAACTCGTAGCGGCCGCCCTCCTGGCCGAGTTGCTCGATGCCGTCGCGCTGCCTCATGACGGCCCTGGCCAAGGTGATGGTCGGTACGACTGGGACCTTCGTTGTCGAGACGGCCGGCGCATCGCGCTCGAGGTGACGATGCACTCGGACCGCGACATGCTGGCGTTCTGGCGGAAGGACGATCACTACCGAGAGGTTCCCGGGCTCGGCGGCACCTACCTCGTGGACGTCGATCCGGCCGCGAATCGGAACGAGCTCTGGAAGCGACTTCCGAAGCTTCTTCCGGAATTTCCTGGCGGCTTCGCCGACGTGGAAGACATCCGATGGAATCGCGCCGACCCTCGGCGCAAAGCGGCCGAGACACTCGCATCGTTGGGGGTCCGGCGGGTGAGCTTCGCTCCGGAGCCGGCACTGTCGGCGGTCACATTCACGACATCGAGCGGTGGAACCGTTGCGGCGGCCGCGGCCGTTGAGGCAGCGATGAGCGAGCTCGAACCGAACCGCGGAAAGCTCGCGGCCGCTGAGGACGTCGACGAACGGCATCTGTTCGTCTGGGTGGACGGTTCGGCTGGGTTGGCGAGCATGTCGCTTCGAGACGCCGGTGCGCCACCGCCTGATCCGGTCGACCTGGGTGGCGGCGTCGACGTGCTCTGGGTGGCGGCCGTGGATGCGAGTCGTCGCCCGATTGTTGCATCTGTGCTCTGGCGGGCAGCGCGGGAGCGGTGGGAGGACTGGTCCTCTCTGGTGACGTCTCGAGCAAACGTGCCTCACGTATGATCTAGAAAGAGATCATATGATCTTGTTTCAGATCGTACTTGGAGTAGAATGGCGGCATGGATCTGGGCTCACCCGTTCTTGACGTCGCACCCGCCGTCCGCGGCGCGCTGCTGCAGGCGCTTGCCCGGCTCGAGCAGCCTGTCACTCGGCGGCGGCTCGCTGCAGCTGCCGGCGTTGCTCCCGGCAACGCCAGCGCCGTCATCGAGGAACTCATCCAGGCTGGACTGGTGAGCGAGACGGTCGCCGGCCGATCGTCGATGGTTGTGCTGAACCGGGACCACCTCGCCGCCGGGCCGGTGCTGGCTCTGGCGGGTCTGCGAGGCGAGCTGATCCGGCGACTGCGCGAGCGGCTGTCCGCATGGCCCGAACTCAAAGGCGCCTGGCTGTTCGGGTCCGTGGCTCGCGGCGACGCCGATAGCGACTCGGACGTCGACCTTCTGATCGTCGCCGACGACCTCCAGTCACATGACCTGCACGAGCGTCTGTCGCGTCTCCAGGCCGACGTTCGCTCCTGGACTGGCAACGACTTGCAGCTTGTCGAGCACTCGCCGTCGTCGTGGCGCAAGCTGGTTCGAGCCAAGAACCCAATTGTCGAGCAGATCCGGCTCGACGGAATTGCTCTGGCCGGTGGCACCGCTTCGTTGCTGGGGCGTCAACGATGAGTCGGGGCAAGGGCGCCCGCAAGCCGTGTGACGTGCAGCAGGCGCGCCAGCGTCTCGTCGACGCGCGTCAGTTCCTCGAGGCGGCGGAGCTGCTCGACGCACCAGACGTTGTCGCAACCTGCGCGATCCATGCCGCTATTGCGGCCGCGGACGCGATCACCTGCCATGCGCTCGCCGAGCGGTCGAGCGACAGTAACCACGTGTCAGCTGTTGATCTTCTGCGCCAGGTCGACGCCAGCCTCGCAACGGCGCTCAAGCGGGCGCTTGATCGCAAGACCCAGGCGGGCTACGAGAGCGTCGACGTCAGCGCGGCCGAGGCGACGAGCTGCGTTCGCTGGCCCCGCCAGCTGCTCGCCGCGGCCGAGGCTCGATTCGAGGCCTGAGTCTCAGCGGTTCAACACCTCGATGAAGTTCGGTGAGACGTCAGCGGCGTCGCGCTCGCCCGCCTCGAGCAGCGCCTCGGCGGCAGCCAGTTGGTCGGCTGGAATCACGGTCCGATCGGGCAGTCCGAACTGGCCGCGCGTCGGCGTGCCGGCGGGCGGGGAGTGGAGCCATGCACGATGTGTCCGGATCCGCTTCAGCTGGGCGAGTGCGTAGCGTCCGAAGCGTTCCGCCACCCGCTGGGACAGGAAACCGTCCCGTGCCTCGATGAGGCGCCGGCCGGCATCGGTCACGACCAGGTGGTCCTCGTCGCGAGTCCAGAGCAGCTCGAGCACCGTGGGATTGGCGTCCACGGCGAGGCGGAAGAACTTCCGGATGTCGTAGCGGACGTGGTCGGATGAGAGATCGATCTGCTCCGGTCCGCCGGTCCACCCGAGGTACCAGCCTGAGGGACCGATGACGACGCCCTTCACATCGACGTCCGAGCCGGCGCGCGGCGAGCCCGTAGGCAGTGCTCCCGTGGACGGTCTCGTAGATGACAGTTGGCTGGTCCATCGATGTCTCACGCCTCGGGGGTTGCGGTGCGGCCTCGACGGGAGAACCTGAAGGTGAACTCGATGCGAAGCGACGTCGAGATCCGGTCCACCGTGGCGATCCGCACGTGAGGGTCACCGCGTTTCATGCGAGAGATGGTCGCAGCACTTGTCCGAGCGTGTGCCGCGACGTCCCGCTGCGTCCGGCCGAGCCGGCGGCGCTCGTCTCGCAGCATCATCCCAACAGCGGCCGCGAGATCTGAGCCGGGAGGCTCCGTGTTGTCGGCGCCCGCCCCGGAGCGCGCGTCCTGGCTTGGTGCTATCACGATCTGTCGTCCTTCGAGGAGCTCGCGGCTCCGGCTGTTCCGTCCCACAGTGCGGCGACCGGGACCGCCCACACCCGCTCACCGAGGCGTGCGGTGAGTGGACCCGTGTGGAACAGGATGCCGCACTGGAACCGATCGCCGAGGCGATCCCGAAGGAACGTCAGGCCACTGGCGTCGCGCTGGTTCACGGATCGGGCGGACTTCACTTCGATGGCCACCACGCTGCCGTCGGGGCGTTCGATGATGACGTCGACCTCGACCCCCGAGCGATCGCGGAAGTGGGCGAACGTGAGCGCTTCGTCGATGGTGGTCGCCTGCCGTGTCAGTTCGGCGACCACGAACGATTCGAGGAACGCACCGCCCATCGCAGCGGTGGCCAGGCGTTGCGCCGAGAGCGACAGGACACCGGCCGCGAGCCCGGTGTCGGTGACGTGGACCTTCGCTCGGTGCCCGGTCTTGGCCGAGACGCCGACCGTCCAGCCGGGCAGCTCGGTCGTCAGGTACAGGCGCTCCAGCAGCCGTCGGTACGAGGACGCTGTCGGCTGGGTGACGTCGAGGGCTTGTGACAGTTCGGTGTTGACCACCGTCGATGAGGTCCGTTGGGCGATGAGCCGGTAGAGCCGTGACAGCGCCCCCGAGTGGCGGACGTCGATGAGGTCGGGCAGATCGCGATCGGTCACGGTCGCGAGGTAGCTCGCGAACCAGCGGGTTCGTTGGGCCGGCGTGGTACGCCGGAGGGCTGCCGGGTAGCCCCCTGCGGCGACCACGTCGAAGACGTCGGCTCGTTCGAGGGTCGTGCGGAAGTTGCGCGGCTCGCCGTCGCTGAGCAGCTCGGCCAACCACCGATGCTTCGCACCGAAGATCTCGGCCGCGGCGAGCGGCATGAGCGAGAGCCGATGTGCTCGACCGGTGAGCGTTTCGGTCCCGGGCGGCAACAGGAACGAGCTCACCGACCCGGCGAGCAGGAACCGGGCCGCCCCGCCTTGGCGGTCGACGACGCGCTTGACGTAGGAGAGCACCTCCGGGGCGCGATGGAACTCGTCGATCGCTACGAGCCCTGGCGATGCCAGCGCAGATCCGACGTCCTCACGAACGAGCTGGAGCACGCTGTCGTCGTCGAGGTCGAGCACGAGTGCGTTCCGTCGATGGGCGATCGAGCGGAGCAGCGTGGACTTGCCGGATCCCCGGGGGCCTTCGAGCAGGATCGCCGGCTCTTCGTCGAGCAGCCGGTCGATGAACGGATCGGCCCACCGTTCCACGTGCTCGATCGTCGGAATCACGGCTTCCAGCCTAGCTCAAACCGACGAATCGTCCCGCTCCAACTTGCATGATCGTCCCAATGCTCTTTACATGATCGTCCCATGTCTGGCTTCACGATCGTCCCGGCCTCGGATCGTTGTGACACCCTCGAGCGAGGCTTGCCGTCGACAGACAAGGAGGCCGTGATGGTGGTGTACGTGACGTACCGGGTGCCCGTCGAGGTGGAGCTGGAGATCGAGACCGGCGAGATCATCAACGTGCACATCATGGATGAGAAATTGGAGGGGCCGATCGGCGTCTTCAACTACGAACTGCTGCCGATCGGCGGCCGCCTCAAGGAGGAGGTGCTGAAGCTCGTCGAGGTGGCTGAGTGGCCCGGTTGGACCTTCGGCTACTGACCCTCGCGACGACCCCTCGTGACCGGCTTGGTCCCGGATTGGTCCTTCTCAGGTCCTTCCTCCAAACGAACAGGGCGAAACTGAACGCACCTAGAAGGACACAAAAGACCAGGTCAGAGACACTGCGGCCGAATCGCCGCAGATCGCGAAACCCCTGTTACACGTTGAAGCGGAACTCCATCACGTCGCCGTCGAGGGGGTGGTAGTCCTTACCTTCGACTCGGATCTTGCCGAGTTCTTTGGCCTTGTTCCATGAGCCGATCTCGAGCAGCTCGTCCCAGTGGATCACCTCGGCCTTGATGAAGCCGCGCTGGAAGTCGGTGTGGATCCGGCCGGCGCATTCGGGGGCGCTGGAGCCGGCATAGAAGGTCCACGCCCGCGACTCCTTCTCGCCGGTGGTGAGGTAGGTGCGCAGCCCGAGCAGGTGGTACGCCGAGCGAACCATGCGGAACAAAGCACCTTCGCCCATCCCGAAACCCTCCAGCATCTCGGCCCGCTCCACCGGATCCGCGATCGTGGCGGCCTCGGCCTCGAGTTGCACGCACATGCCGATCACCTCGACGTTGTCGCCGGCGGACGTCATCTCGTCGCGGACGCGCTGCTCGATCTCGGGGATGCGGTCGAGATCGTTGTCGCCCACGTTCACCACCACCAGCACGCGGCGGTTGGTCAGCAGGAAGTGCGGTGCCAGGATCTCCTTGTGATCGGCCTTGAGTCCGGCTCGATACAACGGACGGCCCTCGCTCAGCGAGTCGTACGCCTTCTGCAGTGCCTCGATCTCGTCGCCCAACGTCTTGTCGAGCTTGCTCTGGCGGGTGGCCTGATTGAGGCGCTTTCCGACGGTCTCGAGGTCGGCGAGCGCAAGCTCGATCTCCACGACCTGAAGGTGGTCGAGCGGATCGCTCGGACCGGTCACGTCATCGTCTTCGAAGGCCCGCAACACGAGCACGATCGCATCGACCTCGCGGATGTTGGCGAGGAACTTGTTGCCGAGTCCCTCACCTTTCGACGCACCCTCGACCAGGCCGCCGATGTCGACCACCTGCACTGAGGCATGCACGGTGTTCTTCGACTTCGACATCGCCGAGAGACGGTCGAGTCGGTCATCGGGCACCTTGGCCACGCCGATGTTGGGGTCCTTCGTCGCGAAGGGGTAAGGCGCTGCGAGCGCACCGCCTCCGGTGAGGGCGTTGTACAACGAGCTCTTGCCCGCGTTGGGGAGACCGACCAGGCCGAAGCGTTCCATACGAGCGGCTCAGGCTAGCGGTGGCGGACACCGTGAGGGCCGGTACCGCCTGTCGGCGCCGGCAGGGGCGTCTACAGTTGGGCGATGACTCCCATCGTGGCCTTCGAGCGTGTGATGCACTGTCTCGACCGGGCACATGCGAACGGGTTCAAGGTGAAGGCGTTCGCCGGCGCCCTGGAGACCGTGCGTGCGATGGAGCCCGACGAGCTGCGGCGGCGTGCCGGCAACGGAACCTTGAAGGACCTGCCGGGCGTGGGTGATGCGTCAGCGACGTTGATCCGTGAGGCGATTGCCAGTGAGGAAACGGGGGAGATGCCGGCCTACCTCCTGAAGCTGGAGACCGAGACTCGTGTGGACGTCGCTGCGAACGCGCTGCCCTACGTCGACGCGCTCAAGGGCGACTGCCACATGCACAGCAAGTGGAGCGACGGTGGAGCGACGATCGAGTCGATGGTGCGGACTGCGATCGAACTCGGTCACGAATACCTCGTGCTCACCGACCACTCGCCCCGGCTCACGGTCGCCCACGGTCTCAACCGGGAGCGGTTGGAGGCGCAGATCGAAGACATCGAGGTGCTGCGCGAGCGAGTGGCCCCGTTCCGCATCCTCACAGGCATGGAGGTCGACATCCTCGAAGACGGCACCCTCGATCTCGACGGCGACATGCTGGAGCGGCTCGACGTCGTGGTGGCCAGCGTGCACTCGAAGTTGAAGATGGAGCGCCAGCAGATGACCGAGCGGATGGTGCGGGCGGTGGCATCGCCGCACGTCGACATCCTCGGGCACTGCACGGGCCGCCTGATCGACAAGCGTCCACCATCGCAGTTCGATCCCGACTACGTGTTTGCAGCGTGCGCAGCGTTCGGCACCGCAGTGGAGATCAACAGCCGCGTCGAGCGGCTCGATCCACCGCCGGAGCTGCTCGCCGTTGCGTTGGACCACGGGTGCTGGTTCTCGATTGACACCGACGCGCACGCAACCGGGCAGCTCGAGTGGCTGCCATACGGTGCGAAGATCGCGGCCGACGGTGAGGTCCCGATCGAGCGGATCATCAACACCCGGTCGGCGGAACTGCTGCTGGGCTGGACCGACGCGCCGGCCGGTTCGAAGGTCTAGAAGTCCCTCGTCAGGACGCGGGCAGCAGACCGGCGGGCCGGTTGCTCCCCGGTGGCTGGTGCACCTCCGTCACCCGAATGGCGATGGACGAGTCCGGATCGTTGTTGTTGGCGCGCTGACGCTCCGCCCACGAGTGTGCACGCTCGTTGCACGACCAGACCGACATCACGGAACTCGCGCGATCGTGGTCGCGATACACGCGCTCCACCACATAGACGAGCATGGTCATCCCCTTCGACTCCTGGTGTCCGGCACCTCACCGTGCGCGGCTCTCGGTTGCATCGTCCCCCCTACCTGGGTCGGGCGACACGGTCCGAAGTCCTATTTCCATGAGTTTTCCACGTGCATGGTCGACGTCACCCGGAGCATCTCGCGCGGCGTGGGAACGTCACTGCGCTGCCGTTAGGCTTGCTCCCCATGTCGAAGAAGACCAAGAAGAAGAAGGCGAAGATGCGCCGCTCGAAGGCCAACCACGGCAAGCGTCCCAACATGGGACGGGGCTGAACCCCAGCTCGTGACTCCCCCGCCCACACGACGGGAGGAGATCGTCGACGTCATGCATGGCGTCGAGCTCGCCGATCCCTATCGGTGGCTCGAAGACGGGGATGCAGCCGAGACTGCACACTGGGTGAGCACCCAGAACCGATACACCAGACAGGCGCTCGATGCCCGTCCCACCAGGGACATGTGGCACGAGCGCCTTTCCGCGCTCGTGGGCCTGCCCACCGTGATGGGGTGCACTGCCCATGGCGACCTCCTCTTCGTGCTCGAGCGGGCACCCGGTGCCGACCAGTTCGCCCTCGTCGTACGTTCGGCGGTCGACGCCTCCGTGCCGCCACGGGTGTTGCTCGATCCCGCCGATCGTGCCGATGACGCCGCGGTCGCGATCGACTGGTTCGAACCGAACGACGACGGCTCTCTGGTGGCGGTTGGCCTCAGCGAGGGTGGCACCGAGGACAGCACGTTGCACCTCGTCGACGTCGCCACCGGCGAACTCGGCGAGCTGCGGATCCCACACACCCGCGCCTGTTCGGTTGCCTGGCGAGCCGATGGGTCGGGCTTCTGGTACACCCGCTATCCGGAGGGCGACCAGTACCACCGCCACGTGCGCCTCCACACTCTCGGCACCGATCCGGTCGACGACCCGGTGGTGTTCGACCGTCTGCCCACACCTGAGTCGTGGGCCGGCGTCGCCGCGTCGCCCGACGGCGGTCATCTGCTCGTGGAGCTGTCGGTTGGATGGAACCGCGTCGACGCGCATCTGCTCGACGTGGTCTCGGGCACCTGGCAGGTCGTGGTGGAAGGCATCGATGCCAACACGTCGATGCGCTTCGGCGGCGACGGCATCGTGGGCCGCACCACGATCGACGCGCCGAACGGCCGTATCGTCACCGCGACGCTCACCGATGCCGGTGTCTCCAACTGGCGCACGGTGGTGCCCGAGCCGGACGAGGGCGTGCTCAGTGGTCCGGCGTTGGCTGCCGACGAACTGATCGTGGTGATGAGCCGGGCGGCGGTCGACACGCTGGAGCGTTGGACCCTGCAGGGCCAACGCGTGGCGGTGCTCGACGGGCTCGGCGTGGTTTCGGTCGCAGGGCTGGCGTCGCGGGAGGGCCTCGACGAGGTCTTCGTGACCGTGTCAGCGTTCACCGAGCCGACGGCGATCTGGAAGCTGATGGGTTCGCGGCTCAGCCGCTGGTGTCCCGACTCCCCAGAGGCCGTCGACTTGCCGACGCTCGTGGTGGATCACGTGACCTATCCGTCTCTCGACGGCACCGAGGTCGGCTTGTTCATCATCCATCGCGCCGACGTGACGCCCGGGCCCGAGGTGCCAACCGTGCTCAACGGGTACGGCGGGTTCGCGATTGCTGAATCACCCGCATGGATGCCGAACCTTGCGGCCTGGTGCGCTCAGGGGGGAACCTGGGCGATCGCCGGACTGCGCGGTGGCTATGAGCACGGCGAGCGTTGGCACACTGCGGGCCGGCGTGAACTGAAGCAGAACGTGTTCGACGACTTCCATGCGGCCGGCGACTGGCTGGTGGCCCACGACATGGCGAGCCACGACAGGCTCGCTGTCGTCGGCGGTTCGAACGGTGGCCTGTTGGTTGGTGCAGCACTCACGCAACGACCCGACCTCGCACGGGCGGTGTGGTGCGCGGTGCCGTTGCTCGACATGGTGCGGTTCCCGCAGTTCTTGATCGCCCGGTTGTGGACCGACGAGTACGGCGACCCCGACGAGGCCACGGAGTTCACGTGGTTGCATGCCTACTCGCCCTACCATCGGGTGATGGCAGGGACGACGTACCCCGCAGTGCTGTTCACCACGGCCGAGGGCGACACGCGCGTCGATCCGCTCCACGCCCGCAAGATGGCTGCGCTGTTGCAGCACGCGGCAGCCGATCAGCACGAACGCCCGGTGCTGCTCTTTCAGGCAGGCCGAGCCGGACACGGCGTGGGCAAGCCCGCATCGATGCGTGTGGCCGAAGGCATCGACGTGCTGTCGTTCCTGTGGTGGCAGTTGGGT
Organism: uncultured Acidimicrobiaceae bacterium; assembly: GCA_963791635.1. GTDB lineage: Bacteria > Actinomycetota > Acidimicrobiia > Acidimicrobiales > Ilumatobacteraceae > VFMC01. The sequence goes on along the minus strand of CAWBTC010000001.1, from coordinate 4,828 downwards.
GGAGAGCGGTGACCGCGCTGGTCGGTCTCACGGTCACCGGTCCCGTGGCGCCGTGGGAGGCGATCGGGCTGCGCGTGATGGACGGTGTGTCGTGGGTCGGCGGCGTCGCGCTGCACTTCACCGACGACGAGGGCCCGGCACTTGTGGCCGGTTGGACGCTCGCCGGATCGCCCGACCTCGCCGCGTCGATCGACGGTGTGGCGACCGAGCACGTCCCGGTCGACACGTTCGAGGTGCAGTCGTGGGATCATCCGTTGGGTGCCACCTCGTTCGACCACGTGGTGGTGATGACCTCGTCGCTCGAGCGCACGTGCGGTGAGATCGAGCGGATCACTGGCGAGCCCTTGAAGCGGATCCGCGAAGCGGGTGTCGTGCGTCAGGGTTTCCATCGACTGGGGTCGATGATCGTCGAAGTGGTGGAGAGCGACCGGGTGACCGCGTCCGACGCGTCGCTGTGGGGCTTCGTGTGGAACGTCGACGACCTGCACGATGTCGCGGATCGACTCGGTCCGGATCTGTTGTCGCCGCCGAAGGCGGCCGTGCAGCCCGGTCGGTTCATCGCGTCGTTCCGCGGTGCAGCGGGATTGGGGCTGCCGATCGCGCTGATGACCCCGGACCGCAGATGACGGTCCGCCGGTCGGCGCTGGAGTTGGTGCTGGTGCTGGCGTCTGCGATGCCGACGGCGGCGTGTGGCAGTGAGGGACGAGGCCCGGTTGCCGCCGCCGACGCGCCCGCGGTCGTGACGGACGCAGTGGATTCGGCCCCGCCCGAGACGAGCGCGCCCGAGATGAGCGCGCCCGAGACGAGCGCGCCCGAGACGAGCGCGCCCGAGACGAGCGTGGCGCAGACCGTCGCATCGACGACTTCACCGTCGACGACGCTCCTGCCGACGATTGCACCGACCACCACTGTCGCTGAGATCTCGCCATTCCTGTCGGCGTTCTGTCCCACGACGCCGCACGCAGCGACGGTGGACCGAGATCGCCAACGGGCGTGGCTGTGCGAGGACGGGCGGGCGGTGCACGAGTTCGCCTTCACCGGAGCGGTCACCCAACCGGATCCGGGCACCTACCCGGTCTACGCGAAGGACCTCGAAGCGCTGTCCACGTTCGGTCGCCGCACGAGCTTCATGACCCACTTCGTGGCGTTCACGTACGGCAAGTACCAGGGTGCCAGGGTGGCGTTCCACTCGATGCCCACGTATCGCGACGGCGCGTACGTGCAGCCGCTCGAGTCGGTCGGCGAACCGTCGATGCGCGGGCAATCGGCTGGCTGCCTACGGGTGTCACCCGAAGACGCTGTCACCGTGTGGGACTGGTTGGCGATCGGCGACGAGGTGCGCGTCATCAACTGATACCGATCAGTCGAAGCCTTGGCTGCCGTCGTCGTCGACGATCGCGAGATGCGCCCGTCCTTCGTCACACGTGGCGAGACCCGGGCACCAACGACACGACATGCTCACTCGCTTGATCGGCGCGATCTGTTCGACGGTGAGCTCGGCGTGGCGGGTGAGGGCACCTTCGAGGCGGGCGAGTGCTGTCTCGAGCACTGAAGGGGTGACGTCCTCGATGTCGGCGTCGGCGGAATCGAGGTAGAAGGTGACCAATCGGCGAGGCGGCACACGCCGGGACAGCGTCTCGAGCAGTGCGTAGAAACGCAGGTCGTGACGATGGGTGGGGGAGGGCCAGCCGGTCTTGAAGTCGATGACGAGCTTGGTGCTGATGCGACCGTCGGGCTTGCCGATCACGAGGTCGGTCTTGCCGACGAGTTCGACGCAGCCCTTCGGGGTCCATCGGGTGCGCGCCTCGAACACCGGCTGGGCGCGCGACGGCAGCGGCGGGAAGTCCTGCAAGAAACGGGTGACGCGCTCCACCGCACCAGCGCGGAGCTCGGCCCGATCGCCGTCGCTGAGGCCTGCGACGAAGTCGCCCTGGAAGCTCGCCTGGTCGGCGAGACGGGCGAGTGCTTCGTCGACGAGCACATCGGGCACGGGTTCGCCCTGCCAGTGGGCGCCGAGCTCGATCGCCTTGTGCGACACGAAGCCGCGTGCATTGGCCGGGGTCCACTCGAAGGTGTCGGGCATGAGGTGCTTGGCCTCGCAGCCGAGCACCTGGGTGAGGAAGTTCTTGCTCACCACGAGGCGCTCCCCGCCGAGGCGCGTGCTTGCCTCATCGGCCACGGCCTCGGCGCGCTCGATGAGGTCGTCGATGAACTCCTCGTCGAACACCAGCGGATCGGCGTCGCGCCGCAACTGATCGAGCAGCTTCTGCTGCGTCGGTGTGAGCTCAGGCGGCGTGTCCACGAAGAGCGAGGCTAACGATCGAAGGCTCGAGCGGGTGGCCACCCGTCTGCGTCTGTCGGACCGGGGATGCGAGTGCCACACGCCACCCCGGGGTGGTGGCTGGCACTCGGTTCGGTCGTGTGGGACTCGGGTGGGTGTGTGGGACTCGGGTGGGTGTGTCGGGTGGGTGTGGGACTCGGGTGGGGTGGCGTCACACCCCTCGATCATGATCCTGGTATGTCCTCGCCTGCCCCCGCCCCTCGTCGCGCGGCAGCCCCATCGGCTGCGGCACCGGCGTCTGCCGCGGGTACCGGCACCACCGTCCACTTCACCCAGGCAGCCCGGTTGCTGTCGCGTGAGGCTCGCCGCCGTGGCCTGGTGGCGCCTGGGTTCAGGTGCCCGCCGAGGATCGTGGGAGTGCAACGCACGCTGCGCCGACATGCCTCGGGTGCCGTGGTGGCGGTGCAGGTACGTGGCCGGCCGTGGGGTGCGGTGGTCTCGGACATGATCGAAGGCGTCGTGGTAGCCAACCGCCTCGTCTCGCCGGCAGCAGATCGGCTCCGCACCGAACTGTGGGAAGCGATTGGCCTCGAGTGGCCCGCCGACCTCACCCGGGTTGCCTGAGCTGGTCAGAACGCGAGCAGCACCACGAGGGTGAGGTTCGGGTCCGCCACCTTGTCGAGCCCGTCGAGTTCTGCGCTCGAGAACGCGTCGGGTCCGAACACGAGCACGCTGAAGACGTTTCCGTTCTCGTCGAAGTACACGCCCTGGGGCACTCCGGTGATCGGCTCGGCGCGTTCACCGCCGCTCCACCCCTGTGCTTCGAGTGCCGCGTCGTAGGCGTCGAGCACCGCTTCGGGTGACAGCTCGCTCGTCCGGGACTCGGTGTATGCCAGCGACGGCGTGAGCCCGAGCAGCGCGTTCACACCGGAGGCTTCGATCGTGTCGCCCACGCCGTCGGGCACCGGCAACGTGTCCCACCACTCGGGTTTGTCGATCGGCGGGTCGGGGTCGCACACCTCGCCCTCGTCAGGCAGGGTGAGATCGACGATGGCTCGAGCCTCCCAGTCGGTCACGCAGTTGGAGGTGATCGTTTGGGCATGACCTTCGCCGGTGAAGGTGAGCAGGCGAGCGTTTGCGCCCATCGCCGCGGTCATCTCCTGCGACCACCGGAACGGCGTGGCCGGATCGTTGAGCCCGCCGATCACCAGCACCGGGGCGTCGCCGGTGAACGTCAACGCCGGCGCCACCACGTCCTGCATCAGGGGAGCGCAGTCGTCGGTGAAGTCGTCTGGTGTGATGCTTGCGGCGAAGCGTGGTGAGAGCGCTCGCAGTTGCTCGGCGAGGGCCTCTGGATCGTCGGGCTGGTCGTAGCCGAGGCCGCTGGCACAGCTGATGATTCCGATCGATTGGTGGAGGGTCGCGTACGTGCCGTCGGCCTCGCGACCGACGTAGCCGTCGGCCAGCACGAACAGCTTGTCGCCGGCGCCGTCGCGGGCCTCGGCGATGGCCTGGGCGAGAAACGGCCATTGTGCATCGCTGTAGAGGGCGGCGTAGGTGGCGGTCTCGAACACCGCCTCATTGGCCAGTCGACCATCGGAGGCCGGGGCCGGGTTGGCATCGAGCTGCACCCGCATCTCGTCCCACGCAGCTGCTACGTCGTCGGTGCGGAGGGCGCACGACTCGGTGGTCTCGCACCATGCTGCCCAGTTGTCGAATGCCTCGTCGAAACCCTCGAGCTGGGTGGAGTACTGCTCCTCGACCGAGTCTCCGGTCGGTTCGTAGGCTGCGTCGAGCACGAGGACTCGCACTCGGTCGGGGAACAGGGTGGCGTAGACAGCACCGAGATAGGTGCCGTAGGAGATGCCGAGGTAGCTGATCTGCTCGTCGCCGATCGCCGCCCGGATGGCGTCCATGTCATAGGCGGTGTTGACGGTGGAGTACTGGACGAGCGTGTCGCCGAAGTTGGCGATGCAGCCCAGTTCGAACGCCTCGTCGGCCTCGTCGCTTGCAGCCTGCTCGTCGGGGGTGTCAGGCGTGGGATCGAGGTAGATGGAGGCGTCGAACTCGGCGTCGGTGACGCAGCGCAACCCGTTGGATCGGTCGACGCCGCGAGGGTCGAAGCCGATCAGATCGAAGTCCTGAAGTCCCATCTCGGTCACGAGCGTGGTGCCCACACTGGCGATGAAGTCGAAGCCCGATCCTCCGGGGCCGCCAGGATTGGTGAGGATGGCACCCACCCGGCTGCTCGGGTCGGCCGCCGGGAGGCGGATGAGAGCGAGGTCCAGTGTGCCACTCTCAGGCACTCGGGGGTCGAGTGACACGGTGATCGTGCCGCACTCGAACGCATCATCGGTGACGGACTCGTCGTCGCACGGCCCCCAGGCGATCTCGCTCACCGGGGTATCCGGAGCGGTGGTCTCGTCGGGCGCTGTCGTGGCCGGCGAGGCGGTGTCGTCGGGAGAGACGGTGTCGTCCGTGGAGACGGTGTCGTCGGAGGGTGCGTCCGTCGAGCCGATCTGTCGCGCAGACGTGGTGCGAACCGAT